>CBDFFS010000001.1:0-12387 GCA_965246815.1 Actinoplanes sp.
TTTCGAGGACTTCGACGCGCCACGTGTGGTTCGCCGGGCAAACGTCAAATGGCTCGACGCTGCCGGCTACCGCCGCTGGCGTGATCTCGGAGTCCGCGGGATGGACCTGTCCGGGCGCTCTGATCGATGGTGGCGTGGCCGCAACGAGCAGCGGGACACGGCCTTCTGCGACGGCCTTTACGGCAACGGGTTGCGCGTGTCGGAGTGGGCCAGCGTGGTCCTGCCAGAGCTGCCTCCGTTCGATCCGAGCCGCCGATATTTCACCTGCGAGCTAGCGGACGCATGCGCCAAAGGCGGTTACGGGCACCCGTACTGGACGCCGCAGGATGCGATGAAGGGCGTGTTGTCCTACGTCGAGGGGCCCCGGGCCGCGGCGGTGCGCCGGGCTCAGGACGCCGGCCGTTATGAGCGTGTCGAGGGCATCCGGATGATGCTGGCCACGCACGGGACTGACGCGGTGACACTGGAGGACGCCCGCGGTGGGCGGGAGAAGTGGCGGTGGAACGACATCGGACGCCACACGCGGCTGCGGCTGTTCCGCCACGCCGAGCGAGGGCTCGAGCCGGTCGCCCTGTGGTTGAACGAGGACGGCCTGCCCCGAGACGCCCGCGCTTGGGAGCACACCTTCGAGACCGCGAACGAGCGGATTGCCGGCCTGGGGTTGGAGGGTTTCACCTGCACGGCGCATATGCTGCGGCACTCGCTGGCGCTGAAGTGGTACGCCATCGGCAAACTGATCTACAGCGCGCGGCTGGGACACCTCACCCTCGGGGAGCGGCAGGACTTCCGCGAGCAGTTCGGCGACACCTGGCATCTGGTGCAAACGATGCTCGGTCACCGAAGCGTCGAGACCACGAAAGACGTGTATCTAGAACCGTTCCGCGCTTTGGACGTCGAGGTGTTGCTGGCACACGCGGACGGGTTCCCTGTCGAGGCGTTCATGACCGAGGTGTTCACCGGTCATCCCCGGGTCCGCACGGATCCGTTGGCGGTGAGCCGGTGACCGGGAAAGGACGCCGGGCGTCGCTGCCGGCAGGCCGGTCGACGACCAGACGCGGCAGACATCCCATGATGTTTGATGTCAAGCAGCAAGTTGGTGATCTTGTTGGTGGTGTGCCCACGCGGTGTGTTCGTCGTACGGGGTGCCGGTCTTGAGGCAGCCGTGCAGGATCCCGACGAGCCGGTTGCCGAGCTGGCGTAGCGCGGCGCGGTGACCGATACCCCGGGCGCGTTGTAGGTCGTAGTAGGCGCGGGCGCCGGGTGAGGCTTTCAGCGCGGCGAAGGCTTGCAGGCCGAGGGCGTCGAGGAGCCGGTCGTTGTGGACGTAGCGGGCCAGGACGATCTTCTTCTTGCCGGACGCTCGGGTGATCGGGGACGTGCCGGCGTAGTTTTTGCGGGCTTTAGCGTCGGTGTAGCGGACCTTGTCGTCACCGAACTCGGCGAGCACCCGGGCGCCGAGGATGCCACCGAGGCCGGGCTGGCTCAGGTAGACCTCAGCGTCCGGGTGCCGACCAAAATGGGCATCCACCTGCTGTTGCATCAGCTTGATCTGGGTGTTGAAGGTGGTCAGGATCGCGACCTGGGCCTGCACGGTCACCGCGTAGGCGCCGGCCACCACGCTCGGCTGGGCCAGCTGCGGTGTTCGTAACACCTCCTGAATCTTGGCTACCTTGTCGGGTATGCCACGGCGGCGGGCTCGACGCAGCGCCGCAGTGATCTGCTCGCCCTCCAGCCCAGCCGCGGTGACCGGGTCCGGGGCCGCCGCCAACAGTTCCAAGGTGTCCGCGGCGTCCAGATCATCGAACGCGGTCACCGCGGCGGGGAAAAAGTCCAGCAACGCCCTCCGCAGCCGCAGCGTGTGCCGGGTCCGTTCCCAGATCAGCGTCTTATGCGCCCGGGTGACCACCTTGACCGCCTCGGCCAGGTCACTGTCCCCAGCCACCGGGCGCAGCTGATGCCGGTCGGTACGCACCATATCGGCCAGACTGTGCGCGTCACCCGGATCACTCTTGGCCCCAGACACACCGTGTCGTTCCCGGTAGCGGGCCACCTGCAACGGGTTAATCGCGTACACCTGGTAGCCGGCCGCGATCAGGGCCTGCACCCACGGGCCCCGCTCGGTCTCGATCCCAACCACGACCTCAACCGGCTCATCAGCGTCGCCGATGTGCTGGCCGATCATCGCGTGCAGCCGGGCGATACCCGCGATCCCCTCCGGCAGCCGTGCCTTACCCAACCGGCGTCCCGTTTCGTCCTGCACCTCCACATCGTGGTGGTCCTCGGCCCAGTCATCTCCAACCAGCAGCAACAACGCCCTCGCCCTCCCTGTTCACGGACCACTTGTGGCAGCCTGCGGGAGAGCTACCGCAACCTAATGATCAAGTGCTCACACCCAAAGTGCAGCGGGCACGACATCCCATCAGCGGTCTGGTCTCCCGACCACCAAGCAGGGGCACGATCTGCCGCTAGGACTCAACGTCCAGGCCCAAGAAGTGCTCACCCACCGGCGGCTACCGGCACCGAGTCTGACTCACGCCAACCCGGTAAATCTCATTAGGCTCGACGGCGCTGAAGGAGCGCTGGTGGTGCGGTGCTTCAACCAGGACGGGGAGGAACACCGCGACTACAACTTCTGCGGCCTGACCATGGCGGCCGGGCTGCGGGAGGCGCTGGTGACAGCGTTCGTGAAACGCACGGCCCCGGGCGCCGGTCTGACGTCACTGAGCTCGATGAACAGCGCCTTCCACGTGCTCAGACAGTTCGACCGCTATCTGGCGACGATGGCGTGGCCCCCGCAGGAAATGGGGCACTTGAGCGTCGAGCACTTCGAGGGGTACTTCGAGTTCCGCAAGGCGACGGTCACGAACGCGGCGGACGAACTCAGCGAGTTGAAACAGCTGCTGCTGAAGGCCGAGGGTGTCTCGGTTGCGCTCGCCGGCCGGTTGGCCGCACGCCTACCGCCGCGGCAGCGGTTGGCGTCGAAGCAAAGCTACAGCCGGGCCGAGTTCCAGCGCATTGCGGCCGCGGCGCGGGCTGATCTTCGGGCCGCGGCGCAGCGGATCCGCGCCAACCGGGAGCTACTCATGCGGTTCCGGAACGGTGACGTGGTCGCGGACGAGGATGCGGTTCTGGCGGGCCGGCTGCGGCTGCTGGACTGGGTGGACCGCTTCGGCGATGTCCCACGACATGACCAGCGGCATCGCGGGAGCGTGGAAGTCCGGTTTCCCGCGAACTGGGTGCAGCGGCTCGGCTCGGTTTCCGAGATCGTTTCGTGGCTACATCTGAGCGCGGACGAGGCTGCGGCGGGTGCGGTGCTGCTGGCGGCAATGACCGGCGAGAACCCGGAGGTGATCTACAAGACGCCGGCGGTCCATCACCGCGCGGACGGCTACACCGGCGGGGCCGGCACTGCGATCGTCGACCTGCGCAAACCGAGGCGGGGACGCCACGCCTACATGAGCCTGGCGTTGACCGAGGTCCCGGACTGGATCAGCGTCGAAGGCCAGCCCGAGGACATCTCCGCCCGCGATGAACTGCACACGCCGTTCGGGCTTTACCTGCTGCTGCACGAGCTGACCGCCCGGTCCCGGGCGCTGATCGGCGGGAGCCGGCTGTTGGTGGGCTATGCCCGCACCGGCGGGGCCGGGCGGGGCTTACGCCCGATCCACGACAGCATGGCGGTCAAACGGTTGGGTGACCGCTGGGCTCTTGTCCGCGACCGACGCGACAAAGCCGGCCCGGCGGTCCGGTTGGTCCTGCGGCTGGATCTGCTGCGGCTGACCTACATCGAGCTGCACCAGAAGCCGGTCGCGCACACCGAACAGACCGCGGCGACCACCTACCTGGCGCGCAACAGGGGCAACGTCGCCGAATACCGCAAGGTGGTGTCCCAGGCGCTTGCCGAGGAGGTGGACAAGGCCCGCACGCGGGGAACGGTCGCCACCTTGTCGGCCGCTGATGTCGCCCGGGCCGACGCCGATCCCGAAGCGGTCGCCGCCGAGCATGGCGTCGACCCGCAGACGCTGAAGCGCATGATCGCTGGTGAGCTGGACACCGTTCTGGCCGCCTGCAGCGACAACAGCAACAGCCCGCATACCCCGGCCGGTCAGCCCTGCTCGGCGTCCTTCATGCTCTGCTTGGGCTGCGAGTGCGCCCGAGCCTTACCGCGGCATCTGCCGGTTCAGGTCTTGGTCCACGACCGGTTGACCGAACGTCGGACGCAGATGGACACGCTGCGCTGGGCTCAGCGCCTCGCGGCTGCGCACGCCCAACTCGGCGATCTGCTGGACCAGCACGACGAGACCGCCGTGCTCGACGCCCGCCGCGATGCCACCGAGGCAGATCATGCCCTGGTCGAGCGTTTCCTTCGCCGAGAGCTCGATCTGCGATGAGCACACCTGCTCTGGACCTTGAGTGGGACGAGATCCCCGACGGCACCCAATGGCCGCAGCCGGACACGCTGGTCCTGCTCAACCGCGACCTGCGGCCCGACAGCGACCCGGCGAGGCTGTCCCGCTTCGCCGATGAGCGGTGGGACCTCAACCCGGCGATCTTCGAGGACCATTACCGGTCGACGTCGCTCAACTTCGCCTTGATCCCGCAGCCGTTGCGGCTGGCGGCCAAGCACTACCTCTGGCAGCTGTTGAACCACACCAAGCCGTGGGTCATGCGGCGCTCGAGAAGCAACCGGCCGTCGGTCGCCACGATCCACATCCTGTTCGTGAACGAGCTGCAGTTCATCCTTCAGTGGTTCTGTCAGCAGGGCGTCACCGCGTTCTGCCAGGTGACCCCCGAGTTGCTGGACGCCCTCGTCGACGCGATCGTGGAGGACGCGGACCCGCTGACCGGCAGCGATCGCACCTTGACGGAGGTTCGCCGGCTCTGGGGCTACCGCGACGTGCTCCCACCCGCCATGAGGCTTCCGCCGGCTCCGCCCTGGGCAGGGGAGGACTCTGAGGAACTGCTCGGCCGCCTGCGCAGCACCAGGCGGGAGAACCTCACCCGGCGCATCGCCGAGCCGACCATGCAGATGCTGCTGCGCTGGGCGATCCGGTTCGTCGAAGACTTCGCCGACGACATCCTGGCGGCTCGCGACGAGCACGCCGAGCTTTACCGGCGCACACCGGAAGGTCGCCGGTTCATCGGCGCGCAGGACCAAACCCGCCACCAGCCCGGAGCACTGCGCACCAAGGTCCTGGCCTACCTGAATGACCTCGGCGAGCGCGGCGGAGCCCTACCGGGCGTCCGGCTCGCGAACGGAGGGCTGGGGATCCGCTGGCGTCACCTGGCCGCCATCCTGGACTGCTCCGAGTCGATCAAAGACACCGGCACGGGGCGATTGATCACCGATTCTGGCCTGGCGATCGAGGAACACACCTGGCTGACCACCCCGATCCGGGGCCTGGTGGACGGGCGGCCCTGGCGCCAGCACATCGGCTACGAGCAGGCACCGGGACTCGCCCGGCTGCTGAGTACCGCCTGCTTCATCGTGGTGGCATACCTTTCTGGGGCCCGTGTGGGCGAGGTTCTCAACCTCCGGCGCGGCTGCATCTCGCACGACACCGACACCGGTCTTTGGCTGATGGAAGGCCTCTACTTCAAGAACGCCGAGGACGCTGACGGCAACAAGTTGCCCGCAGGCGAGATCCGGCCCGATCCCTGGGTCGTCATCGAGATCGTCGCCCGAGCTGTCACCGTGCTGGAACGGCTACACCCCAGCCCGTTGCTGTTCCCCACCAGGCTCGAACCGTTCCACCAGCGTTGGGCCAACGAGAAGCGGTTGGGTCAGGCACGCTCAGACCAATCGATCAGCGACGACCTGGCCGCGTTCGTCGGCTGGGTCAACCACGAGTGCCAGCGCCTCGGGCTGGCCGAACTGATCCCCGACGACGGCCGCGGCCCGCTGAAGCCCAGCCGGTTGCGGCGCACTCTGGCCTGGTTCATCCGGCGACGACCCCGCGGCTTGATCGCCGCCTCGATTCAATACGGTCACGCCCACGTCCGTATGCTTCAGGGCTACGCTGGCACCTACGAATCCGGCTTTCCCGACGAGTACGCGTTCCAGGACTGGCTCTACCGCATCGAGCGTCTCGCCGACGACGAAGCCGCTCTGGCCGCCGGAGAGCACGTCAGCGGCCCCGCAGCCGACGCCTACCGCCATCGCGTCACCGCCGCGAACCACCAGTTCAACGGCCGCGTGCTCAGGAACGAGCGGCAAGCCCGCGACCTGCTTGCGAACTCACTGCTGCAGATCCACCACGGCGACGGAGTGACCTGCGTTTTCAACCCCGCTACCGCCGCCTGCCAGCTACGCGGCGACCTTGACGATCCGCTGGTCACCCCGGATACGGACGACTGTCGTCCCAGCTGCCGCAACCTCGCCCGCACCGACCGCGACATCGACCATGTCAAGCACCAAGCGGCGAGGCTCACCGAAGTCACTGCTGATCCACTCGCACCCAGCATCCGTCACCAACGCGAACGCCAAGAACTGCAGCGACTCCAAGCACTCATCCACGGTCACGAGCAGGGAGCCCAGACCTCATGACCCCGATCTCGCTCGGCAACGAGACAGACCCCACCCGCCGCGCGATCATCGCCGCGATCAACCGGCTACTCGCCGGCACCCCGAAGCGGTCCACAGGCCGGCTCAACGTCTCTCAGCTGGCCGTCGAAGCCGACGTCAAACGCTGGCACCTCACCCACCAACACTCGGATCTCATGGGCCTCTTCCAAGCCGAGGTGGCCAAACACGACGCGAAGCGCACCACGCACGTCCGTGAGGCGGAGGCCTACGAGGAGCTGAAGCAGAAGCACGCCGAGCTACAAGCTCACAGCCGGTTCCTCGAGGAACGCCTCCAGATCTATGCCACCGCGTTGAATCTGCTTTCGCTGGAACACGCCTCGCTGTCTGGGCAGAAGGCGGACGCCGCCAAGGTCAGGGTCATGCCTCGACGGCCCCACCGGCTGCCCTAGCAGCCGCGATGGGTCACCTCCTGGGGACCTGAGCAGGCAGACATCGAACCGATTCAAGCGGCTGACGCGTCATGCCAGCCCGATCGGGTGACGACGCCGCGAGCGGCGCAATCCGGGTCGCCGAAAACGGTAAAGACCATGACCGGGCAATCCGTGCCCGGGAACAGGAGCAACTCATCATGATCAAGAAGAGTCCGAGATTTCTTTTCCTCAACAACGGTGTCGAGACTGTCCAAGTCGGCGCGGACAGATTTCAAGACGTCTTCTCCGGCCCGGCCAGCACCGGTGAGATCGCCGCCTCAACCGGCCCCGGCAAGGTCTGGATTCGGCTGCCCGGAGACGATATTTCCTATGAAACGAGCATGGCGTCGCCGACGCCGGAGCAGGGCCTCGTCGAGATCGCGCCTGCCGTGTTGGAGGCGGTGAAGCAGGCAGATCCCGACCAGAACGACAACGTGCGGCGTCAACTTCGCAGGGAGCTCGAGGCGTTCCTGTCCAACAACGACGACTAACGAGACACTCCGTCACGCCACTCATCAGGTGACATCGAGAGCCCGCGCCAGGAGTCAGCGTGGGCTCTCGATGTGTTGAAGGGCAAGTGAAAGTCAGTCGTCACGCATCGTGTCCTGTCCAAACCAATGTGGCGTCCAGGTCAAGATGGCGGACGATCTGGCGGGGTCCAGATTTAGTTAGCGTCGGCTGCTGCCGCCTGTCCGATCTCCGTGAGGTTGGCGGATTCTCGGACAGCTGGCGGGTTTCCCGACGGATTCTCGTGCATGGTGGCGGCTTGGGTCCGATATAGACGCGTATGCCCGGAAGACGTCTCACGGAATCTGGCGGGTCTCAGTGGATCAGTGTTATCCGGACGGGCTTGACGTTTTCCGCGGGTACCGCCGGGGCTGCTGGGAGAATGCGTCCCGTGCCGTTGGTAACGCTGCGTGGCGTCGATCGTGTCGGTTCCGCTGGTGCTGCGCTTCCGGATTTGCCGAGTTAAGTGTGGCCAGTACCACCCCAAGAATTCAACGAAAAGCTCACCGTTTGGTAGGCGAGCTGAACTCGGCATCCGTAAATGCTATAACCCGCTTTGTGCGAGGAAATTCTCTGACACCCACAGGCTTTCCGAATGAGTGGCTGAATGATTAAGGCTCCATTGCTCAGGCGTTAGAAGGGTGATGTTCGTGCCTTCGAGCCTCTGATCGAAGTTGAATGTAAGCGCTAGGACGACATCCCATCTCTGTCGAACGTCGACTATTGGAATGCCAGTCCTAGCGGCAATGCCACTTAACGTAATTTGATCATGGTGGTGGGCTGGGGTTTCCCGGGTGAGGTGTCACGCTGCGAGGGCCGGTGGTAGCGCGTTGGCCAGTTTGATGGTCGCCGGGCTGTCGTGGCGGGTGCCGACGTCGGTGCGGCGCTTGACGCGGTAGGAGTTGTGCCGGGCGCGTTTGACCACGCGCGGGTAGGACCGGTCCTTGCGGATGGGGTTGAGGTGCCGTTTCGCGGTGATGCTTTTCATGATCTTGGCGAGGATCGCGGCCTGCCGGTCAGGGGGGAAAGGCCGCCGAGTCGGTGACCCGGCGGCGGATGATCCGGACGGTCCGCAGGAACTTGACCCGGTCGGGGTCGATGTCGGCGGCGGTCGCGGCCCGGCAGATCAAGGCGCTGATCGCGTAGTGGGTCAGCAGGTAGCCGTAAATCTCCTGGCGTACCAGGTCCGGGCTTTTGGAGCGCAGCACCCGGCCTGGCCCGCGCAGATGCGTCTTCAGTTGATCATTACCGGTTTCGTGTTCCCATCGATCATGGTAGGTCTGGGCCAGGACCTGCGCCGGCGCGGCGACCATATCGAGGATGGTGGTGATCAGGGCGATCAGTTCGTCTTTGCCGTCTCCGGTGCGGTCAGGCACGGTGTACTCCACCACCCGGACCAGGACCGCCCGGTCCGGATCCAGTTCCTGACCGGCGCGGGCCGCCGCCACGAGCGCGTCACGGGCCTTGTCTCGGATCTTCGGGGCGATCAGCACGCTGGTGTACGAGCCGTCCGGGAACGCCTCGACCAGCGGCAGCCGCAGGTCCGCCTTCACCCGCCATAACAGTTGCGTCCCACCGGACCGGGCGGCGTTGAAGGCGGTGAACGAGTAGAAGCCGCGATCAGCGAGCAGCAGCCAATCCTCGCCCAGATCGGGATACAAGCTTGCGGCGAGGGTCTGCTCGGCCTGCCACTGCGCCCCGATCACGGCCGAGACCACCGCGTGCGAGGCGCACTCGGCGACCGTGACCATCCGGACCTTCGGAAACGCCGACGGGTTGTCGGCCGAACCCGTATACCCGAACGCAGCCACGTTCTCCGGCGTATCCGGTGCGTCCCACTCGATCCCGTCGATACTCATCAACCGCCACGGCCCGAGAAACCCGCCCCGGGTCAACTCCTCCGCGACCGGAACCGCGACCTGGTCGAACACCTCGACCATCGGCTCCATACTCAGCCGCTGCCGGGCCGAGGTGATCCCGCCCGAGGTCGGCGCCGTCCACTCCCGATCCCAGCATCCCCACCCTTCAAGGGTCTCGGTCAGCCGGACCGCGACCTCCTCGTAGTCGTCGTCGGCGAACAACGCCAACGCCATCGCGAAATACACCATGACGTGTGGCGGCAACTTCCCGCCCGACCGCTGCGCCTGCTTGCCCGTGACCGCGATCGCCTCATCGACCACGTCCCGCGGCACCGACCCCGCGAGGACCCCCAGCGAGATCCAGTCCGGCAACCGTCCACCCACGACATGCACATCCGCGACCACCCGCAGACCGTAACGCCCGCACCGGTGGACCTACCGCCGCGACACCAGCACGGCCACGAAGTCCCAGCCCACAACGATGATCAACTTACGTTAAGTGGCATTGGTCCTAGCGGACCTCTCAACGTTTGCGTTAACGGGCACGCTCAGCAGTACGAGCCTCTCAATTTGCAGACCATCGTTCATTGCAAGCGCGGCCACTTCACCGCCTAGGCTGTGCGCGAATACTGTATTGAGCCCGTCCATGGCCATACCACTAACCCAGTCTCGCAACTCCGTAGCTGCAAGCCGCCTGTCCCCGGCTCGAATGGAACCACTCCAGCCAAAGCGGGCACCATCCTTGAAAACATTCAGCGCCGGCCGTTGATTGAGTATAAAGGTATGCAAATCCCCACCGGGACGCCACCAGTGCCCTCTCCAGCCCCAAGTCCCATGAATCATGATTGAAGACCGAGCGGACGGCAAGGGGTCGAGTCCTTGTGACGATCCTTCTCCACCCAGCGGCGGGTTGCCTCCACTCGATTGCGGCGGGTTGCCTTTACTCAATTGCGATTCCTCTGCAATGGTAGCCAACGACATCAACCGGGTGATCGAGTCTTGGGCTCGGGCGGAAAGCGCAAGACGCGCTCCCACCAGAGCAGCCATGGCCTCCATCCCCCCCTCTCGGCCCTCCTGGAGTGCAAATTTAATCCGCTCTGAAGTAATTGCAAATAGTGTTGGCCAATATTCGTAATCCGAAATTAGTGTTCTAGCGCCTCCCGGGTAGCCGCCCAACTTTTCCCAAAGTTCGTCAGCTCCATCGTAAGGCGGCCACCTGAGCTCCTCGCCGCCCAGCCATCTAAATGACCCAAACTCAGCTGAACGTCGCGAATATTCAATTCTGAAGAATCGCTCGAAAAGTTTCCAAAGGACGGCTGCAGCCGCAGTCGACTCTCTTTGATTTTGACTACCTAGTGCACATATCAAAAATGAAACGGCCCGGGAAGGATCACCTTCACTGTTGAACTCCCGCCAAAATCTTTCTCTTCCGTCGCCAGACGGGTCAGGGACCTCTTCGGCAAAGGTGTGAACGCCGCTCACGAAAGCGTCGAATGAATTAACTCTTTCTGTAATAGCTGCGCGGCTGAATCCTAGAGTGACCAGTTCCTCGCGGAGCTTCTGCTGCGCTTCGGTACTCCCACCAAGTAAAAGCGCCAGAGCAGTTATCCGGCACGTATTGGTTCCTTCGAACGGCAGCGTCGATGATGGTGGGTCGTCAGGCCTCGGATCGAACCACTCAGCGTCGCCGTTGCTGGATTGAACCATGATGTCTCCTTCTCGCCTAATCACTGTACCGGCCAGACAAGGAGCCTTCGGGTTGTTTTCAGTTCACGCTAGCCACACTATTTATCAACCACCTCGAATGGCAGTCGGAGCGCACTCACTTGCCGCGATCCGGTGCGCTCATGTTCAAACCAAAGCCGAAGGTGCCGCCAATGTGGTGGCTCACGGTCACGGCCGCGCAGGCGGGGTGGCTGCGGCTGGGACCGGCTATTGGCGATCCGTCGGCACCGGTTGATGCATCGAATCCGCCAGAATCACCGAGAATCGTGACGACCAAGTCTCGTTGTACCTGTCGAAGTCCAGCTCGCGGGCACCGACCGATGACATGATCCCCGGGACATCGAGCCACGTCGCATCTTTGTCGACGCGACAGCCCGAGCCGAGACCGCCTTGTTCGTCTCTATCTACTTGTCGCAAGCCAGCTCGCCGCATGGTCATCCGACATGATTCCTGAGACCGGATACCGCCGCCCGTGACGTGCGCAGACGCGCAGCCGCTCCATTAGGTCATGCATATCTTGTTCACGCTGAGCGCGCTACTGCTGGTCGTACTGCAGACACTGGACTTGAGCAATCGGAGTCTCGTCTTCGGCCGGAAATGCGGAGCCGATCTGGTGGGCGTTCACGTACAGGTATTGCTGTCCGAACCGCCCGATGCCGATAGTCGCGCCGTCCGCTTGAGATGCGAAGTCTCCGCCCACCTCGGCGAAGAAGCAGATCGCGCGGTCTATGTCAGCGTTCGTAGGCTTCTGAACGGCCAGCTGAGAATCGTAGGGATCCCAGTGTGCGTAGCCACCCAATCGCGGCGTCGCCACGCCCTGAAAGGCCGCGCAGGCGGCCCGTCCTTCGATATATTGGTCCCTGCTGATTGCGTGACCCTCGAGCATTTCCCCCTCGAACCCAGGGCTGTCCGAACCGATCACCCGTACGAACTCGGCGTAATCGTAGGTGGGCAGAACATGTCCGAAATCACCGCCGAAGCCGGTGAGCCAGCAATGCGCATCGTCGCCCCACATCGCCACCTGACGCACCAACGCACCGCCCCTCATCGTGAACCCGTAGGAGCCGACGGTGTAATTGATGACGCCGCCGCGCTGGAACTTGCTGAACAACACACAGCGGGCTCGGGCGGCGACACCTTGCTGTTGCGAAGCGCCACTGAGCTGCCAGTAGCCGTCCACGACGTCCAGGTGAACGTATTCACCCGTGCCCCGGAATGCTCCACCCACCGCCGTCAGGCCGCAAATCCCATCGCCCACCGCCATCATTCGGACCGGCGAGTCGCCCTGGTACCAGCCGTA
>CBDFFS010000002.1:0-2651659 GCA_965246815.1 Actinoplanes sp.
TAGCCACAAACCGCATCGCGTGCTCGTCGCTGGGACTGGCCAATGCCTCACAGTCCCAAATAGTTGCGTAATGCGCTGTCAACGCTCAACAGAGTTGTGCGGGACAGTCGGCCAACGCGGGCGCCGACGTTGTCGGGGATCACCGGGCGCAGCCGAGTGACGTCTAAAGTGCCTCGGATTGGATCGGCCGGAGCTAACGAAACGAGCGATGGTGACGGGGGCGTCGGAGCGTCAGGGCCGAGAATGACCACAAAGGTCGCACGACGTGGGTTGTACGGTGCTGCAGACACGATCGCAATGCGTGTACGGGCTTTACCAATCGTGTATTCATAGACGTCGCCGCGGGTCACGCGGCATCGAGATCGTGTCGATCTGCCGCGTCGAATGCGGCTAGGACTGCTTGATCGTCTGGTGGCAAAGAGGCTTCCCATTCGATGATTACATCGACATCCACGTGAGCGGCCTCGTGCCGGATGGCGCGGTCTAGCCAGCGGCCCACGTCGAGCCCCTCGGCTTCGGCTCGGGAGCGTGCAAGCGGAATGCTGTCCTCATCCAACGTCAGCGACGTCTTCCGTCTCATACCGCTCAACATACCGCCCAACTGTCGCTGACGGAATCCCGACTCCTAGCCAAATCACCGTGATTGTCGTCGACCGGGCCGGTGTGATCCGTTACGCCGATGTGCACGCCGGCTGGACCACCCACACCGCCACCGACCCGATCATCCAAGCTGCCCGCTCCTGCTGAGCACCGGGTTTGTCGACGCTCACCAGCAAGGAAGGCACCGGGCGGCCCCGGAGCAGTCAGATTGCTTTGCCTGGGTTGAGGATGCCGGCGGGGTCGAAGACTGCCTTAATCTGGCGTTGCAGGTCGTGGTTAACGCTGCCCAGTTCGCGGGTAAGCCAAGCCCGTATTATCGTGCCGACCGGGTAAGCCAAGCCCGTTTCATCGTGCCGACACCGTGCTCACCTGTCAGCTTGCCGCCGAGCTGCTGCGCCAGCTCGAAGATCTCCTCGGCCGCCCGCCAAGTCACCGCCGGAATTTCGGTGGCCGCGCGATCAATGACCACAATGAGCGTGTCCAGACTTCGTTTGTACTGGTAGATGGTGGTTGACAAGAGTGTCGTCGGCCACGGTCTGCACCGCGCCGCCGTGCCGCTGGTGTTTACCGGAATACCAGTACTGCTTGCGGGTGTACCGGGCGGCGATGCGTTCGGTGGGGATGTTGACGCCGTCGACGAGCAGGTACTCCCAGCCGGCCTTGACCGCCAGCCTGACGACCCCGGTCAACGGCAACGCCCGCCGGGCCAGGACGTTGATGCCTTCCTGGACCATGGCCCGGCAGGTACTCTTGGGCACCCCGTTACCCGATGCGCCGCCGCTAACGAGTCAGTATCTCGGCCACCTCGTACACAACCTCGGCTGGCGTGGACAGGGCGCGAGACCGTAGATGATGGGACCGGAAGTCTCTGGTTCTTGGTTGCTCACACAGTCGAGATGCCAGAGGCCTTCGCTGTTCATGATTTTCCACGCCGGACCTTGCCCCAATCGTGATCCGCGCCTTCGATGAACATCATTTCTATCACCCAAAAGATGATCATCTAGGTGACCTCGAGTTAAGTAGACAGCTCCACTGTCAACCGGTGCTCACCAGCGGAAACGAAGTCTGGACACGCTCAATAGTCGACTTGGTCAACAAAGAACGCGCCAAGCAAGGGCTGACCGCGTTGACGGCCGACGCCAAGCTCGCCAAGCCGCCAACGCACACTGCGATGACATGACCACACACAACCACCATGTCCGCTGACCGACCCGTTGCGTCGTAGAACCCAGACCCCGACTACCCGAGAACGCGACGAACACAGCCAGCGCTGAGCGAGTTCGCCGATCAGGCTGCCCGCGATGGCCCACAAAAATTGCGGGCAGCCTGTTCGTTAGAAATCGCTACCGGCTTAACCGCTACCAACCTGACCTTCAACGTTGCGACCAAGGCGTTGAGCCGTCCCTCGCGTTGCAACACCCGGATCGCCTCGTGGGCAGAAATTGCCCGGGTGTGGATTGACGCGATCACCCGCAGGATGTCCGGCCAATGCCGGGCGATTTTGCCGAGGTCACTACGTCCGCGGGCAGTGCGATCACGGTAGCCGTAGTCGGCGGTAACAGGACACGGCCCGACGCCCCCCAGGGGAAGGGGCGCCCGGCCGCGCATCCAATCACGCTTCATTGACGAATCGCGCCGAGGTCCCAGAAACGGTCCCCAAGCCTCAGTCCGACGAGCGCTGGGCGGTTACTGACTGGCGCCCGCCCTGTTGCCGTTGCCGGCCGCCTTGTTGCCGGCCGCCTGGTTGCCGGCCGCCTGGTTGCCGGCCGCCTGGTTGCCGGCCGCCTTGGCAGCAGTCAGTGCTAGGCAGGCCCGTAGTAGGCGGGCCCGGGCCCTGGTGACCGCTGCGGCCGCCTTGTTGCCGACCGTCTTGTTGCCGTTGTCCGCCGCCTGGTTGCCAGCGGCTGGCAACCAGGCTGGCAACCAGGCGGCGGACAACGGCAACAAGACGGTCGGCAACAAGGCGGCCGCAGCGGTCACCAGGGCCCGGGCCCGCCTACTACGGGCCTGCCTAGCACTGACTGCTGCCAAGGCGGCCGGCAACCAGGCGGCCGGCAACCAGGCGGCCGGCAACCAGGCGGCCGGCAACAAGGCGGCCGGCAACGGCAACAGGGCGGGCGCCAGTCAGTAACCGCACAGCGCTCGTCGGACTGAGGCTTGGGGACCGTTTCTGGGACCTCGGCGCGATTCGTCAATGAAGCGTGATTGGATGCGCGGCCGGGCGCCCCTTCCCCTGGGGGGCGTCGGGCCGTGTCCTGTTACCGCCGACTACGGCTACCGTGATCGCACTGCCCGCGGACGTAGTGACCTCGGCAAAATCGCCCGGCATTGGCCGGACATCCTGCGGGTGATCGCGTCAATCCACACCCGGGCAATTTCTGCCCACGAGGCGATCCGGGTGTTGCAACGCGAGGGACGGCTCAACGCCTTGGTCGCAACGTTGAAGGTCAGGTTGGTAGCGGTTAAGCCGGTAGCGATTTCTAACGAACAGGCTGCCCGCAATTTTTGTGGGCCATCGCGGGCAGCCTGATCGGCGAACTCGCTCAGCGCTGGCTGTGTTCGTCGCGTTCTCGGGTAGTCGGGGTCTGGGTTCTACGACGCAACGGGTCGGTCAGCGGACATGGTGGTTGTGTGTGGTCATGTCATCGCAGTGTGCGTTGGCGGCTTGGCGAGCTTGGCGTCGGCCGTCAACGCGGTCAGCCCTTGCTTGGCGCGTTCTTTGTTGACCAAGTCGACTATTGAGCGTGTCCAGACTTCGTTTCCGCTGGTGAGCACCGGTTGACAGTGGAGCTGTCTACTTAACTCGAGGTCACCTAGATGATCATCTTTTGGGTGATAGAAATGATGTTCATCGAAGGCGCGGATCACGATTGGGGCAAGGTCCGGCGTGGAAGATCATGAACAGCGGAGGCCTCTGGCATCTCGACTGTGTGAGCAACCAAGAACCAGAGACTTCCGGTCCCATCATCTACGGTCTCGCGCCCTGTCCACGCCAGCCGAGGTTGTGTACGAGGTGGCCGAGATACTGACTCGTTAGCGGCGGCGCATCGGGTAACGGGGTGCCCAAGAGTACCTGCCGGGCCATGGTCCAGGAAGGCATCAACGTCCTGGCCCGGCGGGCGTTGCCGTTGACCGGGGTCGTCAGGCTGGCGGTCAAGGCCGGCTGGGAGTACCTGCTCGTCGACGGCGTCAACATCCCCACCGAACGCATCGCCGCCCGGTACACCCGCAAGCAGTACTGGTATTCCGGTAAACACCAGCGGCACGGCGGCGCGGTGCAGACCGTGGCCGACGACACTCTTGTCAACCACCATCTACCAGTACAAACGAAGTCTGGACACGCTCATTGTGGTCATTGATCGCGCGGCCACCGAAATTCCGGCGGTGACTTGGCGGGCGGCCGAGGAGATCTTCGAGCTGGCGCAGCAGCTCGGCGGCAAGCTGACAGGTGAGCACGGTGTCGGCACGATGAAACGGGCTTGGCTTACCCGGTCGGCACGATAAAACGGGCTTGGCTTACCCGCGAACTGGGCAGCGTTAACCACGACCTGCAACGCCAGATTAAGGCAGTCTTCGACCCCGCCGGCATCCTCAACCCAGGCAAAGCAATCTGACTGCTCCGGGGCCGCCCGGTGCCTTCCTTGCTGGTGAGCGTCGACAAACCCGGTGCTCAGCAGGAGCGGGCAGCTTGGATGATCGGGTCGGTGGCGGTGTGGGTGGTCCAGCCAGCGTGCACATCGGCGTAACGGATCACACCGGCCCGGTCGACGACAATCACGGTGATTTGGCTAGGAGTCGGGATTCCGTCAGCGACAGTTGGGCGGTATGTTGAGCGGTATGAGACGGAAGACGTCGCTGACGTTGGATGAGGACAGCATTCCGCTTGCACGCTCCCGAGCCGAAGCCGAGGGGCTCGACGTGGGCCGCTGGCTAGACCGCGCCATCCGGCACGAGGCCGCTCACGTGGATGTCGATGTAATCATCGAATGGGAAGCCTCTTTGCCACCAGACGATCAAGCAGTCCTAGCCGCATTCGACGCGGCAGATCGACACGATCTCGATGCCGCGTGACCCGCGGCGACGTCTATGAATACACGATTGGTAAAGCCCGTACACGCATTGCGATCGTGTCTGCAGCACCGTACAACCCACGTCGTGCGACCTTTGTGGTCATTCTCGGCCCTGACGCTCCGACGCCCCCGTCACCATCGCTCGTTTCGTTAGCTCCGGCCGATCCAATCCGAGGCACTTTAGACGTCACTCGGCTGCGCCCGGTGATCCCCGACAACGTCGGCGCCCGCGTTGGCCGACTGTCCCGCACAACTCTGTTGAGCGTTGACAGCGCATTACGCAACTATTTGGGACTGTGAGGCATTGGCCAGTCCCAGCGACGAGCACGCGATGCGGTTTGTGGCTAGGTGGTGGGGGTCCAGTTGAGGGCCGGGGCGACGGTTTGGGCGAGGTTGGCGAGCAGCTGGACGTTTTAGGCGAGGCCAAAGGCCGGGGGCAGGAACAGCACTAACTCGTCTGCACTGGACAGGCCCGGGTCGGCGAGGACGGCTTCGCTTACCGCATCTGGATCACCGTGATAGACCGGGCTCATCAGCACCTCCTAGCGGCCCTGCGCATGTACCATCAAATTCCAGTTTGCCGATGGGATTTACCTAAGACACGCCTTGCGCGTCCAGCCTGGCTGGGGGCCGGCTCTTCGGGCAGGAGAACCCGCATCGTGCACATTTTCGCCCGAGGGGACTACGCGGTCCAGGCGATGTTGAGGATCGCGGCCGGCGAGGCTAACGGCAAACCGATCCGGGCCGCAGCCCTCGCCGACGACCAACACATCCCGATGAGTTTCCTGCACGGCATGGAACGGCAAACCGATCCGGGCCGCAGCCCTCGCCGACGACCAACACATCCCGATGAGTTTCCTGCACGGCATCCTGCTCGACCTGGTGCGAGCCGGCTTGCAGTCGTTCTGGGTGACACTTGCGTCCGGGGTGGTGCACACGCTCGACTCCACCACACTGACCGACCTGATCGCAGTGCGAGACCGACGTCGGCGCTCGCCCGCCGAAGCCGTCCCCGCTGATGTGGTCGCCGCGGCACCGGTCGACTCGTAATGCAGTGTTTTTGACGCGTAATGCGGTGTTTCTTATTAGTGTCCGGCGATGCTGTTCGCGTTTAGTCGAACCCGCCAGATGGCGAACGGCGCGGCAGCGCGAATCGTTCGGCGGCTGCGCATCATCACGTCCGGCATGTCGCTGTCAGCCAGGTAAAGCCAACCGTCGGGCCCAAAACTGAATCCGTCTGGCCAACGGAATTTAGGGTGCCGAACGAGCGTGCGCTGCTTGCGATCGGTGCCGATAATGTTGATCGTGCCGTCTTCGACCCCGGTGAGATAAATGTTGTCATCGAGGTCGATGGTGATTCCGTCGCACTGTGCCTTGTCGGCATAGGCTTCCACGTGGGTGGCGAGCTCAGCCGGGCTCAAGGCAGGATCGTTGAGGTGCGCGGTGCGAATCCGATAGAGCGTGCCACCGGTCATCGGCCCGTAATAGAGCCACTCGTCTTTCTTGTCTAGCGCGATCGGGTCCAGATCCGGGTGCATCCAATACAGCCCACCAAGCAGGTACATTCGCTTGCCCTGTGCGTTGATCTCGTAGGTTTCAGCCGTCACGGACGAGTGCTTCTGCAGCACACGGCGCACAGTGCCAGTGACCGTGTCATAGATGACGATCGCCGGCCGCTTCGCCAATACCCCGATGTCAGCAATGTAGATATAGCGCCCGGCCGAATCGATCTGCATGTCCTGCATGTAGGACCCGAGCGGCGCTTCGTCGCGGGTGAACTCGTGCAGGTGCACCAACGCGTCGGTGTCCAGATCAAAGGCGCACAACCGAGGCGTACGCGCGCCGTGTGTGCCGTGATCCAAAGTCCACAGCCGGTTTTGCCGATCCACTCGTACGTTGAAGACCTGGTCGAACCACGGCTCTTTTGGCCGCGAGCGTTGCCAAGCCTCATCCGGATACGGGATTGGCTGGCCGTCGACGAGCTCGAACACCTTCACCCCGGGTCGCGCCTCCGGGTGATAGGTGCTGAAAATGCGGCCGGTTTCCGAGACGGCAAGGTTCCCCGGCGGTTCTGGCAGGCTTGCCACCTGTTCCACCACATCTGGCGCCAGCTCGGGCTCGGTCGAGCGGTCGGGGAATGGGCGCCCGCGTCCGCCGTAGCGCAATCCGAACGCGACCACCGCGGCGGCCGCACCCACCACCGGAATACCCCACAACCAGTTTGAACTCATCCGTCTTTTCCTCCACGTCGCCATCATTGATAAGGGAAAACCTGGCGCCTTGTCGAAAAAGAAGCTATCCGACACCATTAACATACTATTGGTATGTTAATGGTGATTCGTCTCACACTTTTAAAAATAGTTATCATCGGGGCGTCTACGGCCATTACTTATTTCTGCCCGGTGATGTTACTGGCGCGTTCAGTCACATTCTGGGCATCATTGCCGAACGGTTGGCAGTGAAATTTCCACCCGTAGGCCGTCGCGGCCGGTGGACTTGGCGAAAATAGTGCCGGTGTGAGCCTGAGTGATCGAACGGGCAATAGCTAGGCCGAGGCCCGCGCCGCCGCTGTGGTCGATCCGCGTGCCGGCCAACCGCCGAAACGGTTCAAAGAGGCCGGCCACCGCATCCGGCGGCACATCGTCGCCGGTGTTGCTGACCGCCAACGCGGGCTCGTCGCCGACCTCCACCTCGATCGCGCCGCCCGGCCGGTTGTATTTGATCGCGTTTTGCACCAAGTTGGTGACCAGCCGTTCCAGCAACACCCGTTCGCCGAGGACAATCCGGCGGTCGAGCCGAGTGGACACAGTCAAGCCGTGCTCGCGCAACCAGACCTGATGATCGGCGAGGACACCTGCCACTATCTCGTCCAACCGCAGCGGTGCGCGCGACAACAGGCCACGATCGCTCTCGCTGAGCACGAGCAAGCCTTCGATCAGGCGTTCGTTGCGCTCATTGGTGGCGAGCAACTGCGCGGTGAGCAGCTCCAACTTTTCCGGCGTGGTGGCTCGGGCCAAGCTGACCTCGATCAGGGTTCGCTGCACGGCGAGCGGCGTGCGCAGCTCGTGTGACGCGTTGGCGGCGAAATGACGCTGTGCTTCATAACCGGTGGTGATTCGGTCCATCATGTCGTCGATCGATCGGGCCAGCACGGCGAGCACGTCGCGACCTCGGCCGCCGTTAATGCGATAGCCGAGGTTCTGCGGGCCCACTTGGGCAATGGGCACCACAATTTGCCGCACTGGGCCGAGCGCCCAACGAGTTGCCCAATAACAACCTGTCACCAGCACGGCTATTGTCGCGACCAGCGTGATAATCGCCGATATGACCGGGAAGTTTTGCAGCGTCTGGCAAACCAGCGAGCCGCGGTCGGCTGTCCCACAGACGACCAGCCCGAGTTTGCGCCGCGTGGCGACCAACACGTCGAGGACAGTCGGAGTGACCAGCCCGGTGACGACAGCAGCCAACACGATCAGCAAAAACCGGCGGCTCAGCGAACGCAATTTCACTGGTGTAGCCGATAACCCACGCGGGGCACGGTGTGAATGATCGGCGGGTCGCCGAGCTTTCGGCGCAACGTCATGATGGTTACGCGTACGGAATTGGTAAATGGATCGGCATTTTCGTCCCAGGCTTTTTCTAGCAGCTCTTCGGCGCTGACCACTTCGCTGCCGGCGCGCAGGAATACCCGTAATACTGCGAACTCTTTCGGGGTCAGGTTTAGCACGAGACCGTCGCGCGACGCCGAATGGTGCACGGTATCGAGCACAACCCCGCAATATTCCAGCACTGGCTTTGTCGGTTTGGCCGAACGGCGAGACAAGGCCTGCACCCGTGCTACCAATTCGGCAAAGGCGAACGGCTTGGTCAGGTAATCGTCAGCGCCCAGGCCCAAACCTTCGACCCGATCGCGAATCCCGGCGGCAGCTGTCAGCAACAGAACCCGGGTGTCCGCCTCTGCATCGATGAGCCGGCGACAGACTTCATCCCCGGTCAGGCCTGGCATATCGCGATCGAGCACTGCCACGTCATAGCGATTGACCGTCAGCCGATCGAAGGCGCTGTCACCGTCATAAACCACGTCGACAGCCATGGCGAACTGGCGCAGCCCTTCTGCCACCGTGTCCGCCAACGTTCGTTCGTCGTCTGCCACCAACACCCGCACGCTACTCCGCCCTTCCGCCCGGCCGACAGCTTCACAGACCCGGGGTAAAAGATTCATAAGGCGACCACTGACGGCCCTCAGACGCCGCCAACATCACTGTGAAGCATATGAAAACGTGGAGTGCGCAGACCAAGAATGGGGTCATCGGACTGTTGGTTATCGGGCTGACGGGCGCCGCCACCTTCGGCGCCGCCACGCCGGCCCACGCGATCGCCTACGGCGAGAACGTCCCCCAGGGCCAATACAGCTTCTCGGTACGCCTGGTCATGACCGGAATCCCGACCACCGACCAAAACTCGCGGGACAGCTCGTGCTCCGGGGCGCTGATCGCCGCTCGGTGGGTAATCACCGCCGGGCATTGCTTCCGCGATGCCGACGGAACCCGGGTTAGCCAGCCCGTTGCCAAGGTCACGACTGCCGTGATCGGCCGGACCGACCTCAACGGCCACTCTGGTCACGAAGCCCGAGTGATCGAGGTCCGGCAGTCACCGACCACCGATGTGGCGCTCGCACAGCTCGACACCGCGATCACCGACATCAAGCCGCTGCAGCTGACCAGCGCGGCGCCGGCGCCGGGCACCACTGTCCGGCTGACTGGCTACGGCTTCACTCGCGGTGGCGAAACCGATCTGGCCACCCGCTTGCAAACGGGGCAATTCGCTGTCACCGCCGTCGACGATGTGACAGTCAGCATGTCGGGCCGGCGACCGCGTAACAACACCAGCCCATGCCCGCACGATTCTGGTGGCCCCTACTTCACTACCCGAGCCGATGGCACCGCTGAGCTGGTCGCGGTGGTCAGCAACGGGCCCTCCTGTCCGCACAGCAGCCCGGATCTCGGCGCCCGAATCGACATCATCCACGAATGGATCTCGGCAAACATCGACGGCATGCCCTCAGCCGGATCTATCTCGCTGTTGAGCCCGTGGGCCACATTTGCCGCTTTCCTGGCCGCAATTCTCGGTGTCGGCGTGGTGGCATTTGCCACCTTGAGTAACCGTCGTAAAGGGGCCCACGTCTGAAGCACGCAATTTTTTATCTGCATGGCCGGCAATCTGGATGAGATGTGTAATGCCAATCAATTTCAGCGGTACAAAATGGGTTGATTCGGCAACGAGGGTAAGCTTCGAACCGGCTCGCCTACGATTGGGTGGCTAATCGCTCTTCAGGAGGGTCGCCGGACCATGGCACGCACGCACAACACCGCGCGAGCGGGTGAGCGGGTGAAGGTACAACCCGTAGACCTCGTCGACACCACCGAGATGTATCTGCGCACGATCCTCGAACTCGAAGAAGAAGGGGTGCCCCCGCTTCGGGCCAGGATCGCCGAACGGTTACACCAAAGCGGACCCACCGTCAGCCAAACCGTGGCCCGGATGGAACGCGATGGCCTGCTCACGGTCGAAGGCGATCGTCACCTGGTGCTCACCGCGGAGGGTCGCGGCACCGCCGTCGCCGTGATGCGCAAGCACCGCCTGGCCGAGTTGCTGCTGGTCAACGTGATCGGGATGCCCTACGAGGATGCGCACGAGGAGGCCTGCCGGTGGGAGCACGTCATGAGTGACCTGGTGGAAAAGAAAGTCTATGAGCTGCTCAACAAGCCCACCCGTTCGCCCTATGGCAATCCGATCCCGGGCCTTGAGGTGCTCGGCTCGACCGACGACGAGTCCAGCGGCAGTGGCTCGGCCGGCCTGAGCCAAGGCGAACGCAACCTCGCATTCCCAGGCTTGACCGGCAGTGTCGTGGTGCGTCGCATTTGCGAAAGCGTGCAGACCAACGCCGACGTGCTGCGGCAGCTGCACGCTGCCGGCATCGATCCCGGCACGACGGTGACAGTCGCCCAAGAGCGTGACGGAGTCACCATCGACCGCTCCGGCGACAAGATCCGGCTGCCTCGTGAGGTGGCCTCCCGAGTCTTCGTCGCCGCCCACTGATCGTCCAGCCCAGCAAGCTGCCACTGATTGGCCAGCAAGCCGCCTACTGATCGTCCAGCAAATTGGTCGAACCGCACCGCCGGGCGGTCAGCCGGCGGTGGTGTCCATGGCTTTGGCGAGTTTGACCAGTTTGCCAGTCATCCCGGTCACTTCGGTGGGCTTGGCCGTGGCGGCAAAGGTGAATCGCAGTGTTTGCAGCTGGTTGGCTTCGCTGAGCCACCCGATCTCGACGCTGGGCCCATGCCCCGCCGCCGCCGTCCCGATGAGCTGATAGGCGGCTTTGCCCAGCCCTTTGACCGCGATGGCAGCGGCTGGCTTGAGCTCGGAGTTGAACAGTGCAGCATCCGCTTTAGTGCTCTCCACCACCGAGAGCGTCAGGTCGGGCCAATTGCCGGAAACTGTCTGCACCACACAGCTGGACGTGTCGTCAACTTGATCCGAGGCAGCCACACTGAAGGTCACGCCGATGTTCTGCTGAATGAACGCGTAATCCCAGAGGATGCAGGCGCCCCCAGCCGAGGCCGCCGGCAGCTGAACTAGCGCCACGGGGGGCAGACTTTGGGCACCTTTGTCGCTGTGATTACATCCAGCCAAGCTCAGCAGCACGGCCACACCCAGCCCGACAAAACGCGCACGCACGAGTGCTCCTCCCGAGGATTTCGGGCACACCGTACTTCGTGCAAGGCATCGAGCGAAAGCCCTGTGCCGAACCGATATTGGTCTTGCGCTAGCGGCGAAGGTAGCCCTGCTGGTACCTGCGCCGGACCGCTGAAATTCAAGGAGAAAACATTGATCAACGACCGCTTGATCGACGCGGGCGAACTGCCAATCGCAGTGCGCGACTTCGGCGGCGACGAGCAGCCGGTGCTGTTGCTGCACGGGCTCGGCGGCAATCTCGCCACCATGACCACGTTGGCCCGAGCCTTGCGAGAACACCATCGGGTGATCACGGTCGACCTGCGTGGACACGGCCGTTCCGGCGACGGTGACTGGACCTGGGAGAACGCGCTCGGCGACTTAGCTGCCGTCTGCGTACAGCTGGAGTTGGAGCGGCCGGCGTTCGTGGGGCATTCGCTCGGGGGGATCCTGGCTGCATTGTGGGGTCGACAGCACCCGGAAACACCAGGCGTGATCAGTCTGGCCGGCAATCCCCCGCCAAGTCGCACCGAACATCTGCCTGGACTCGACCCGGTGACCGCGGCGAAGGAACTGGCCCGAATGCGGCTGGCCGACGATGCCCGTTTGCAGTTGGCTGGGCAGGTCATCCCGGCGGGACAGTTGCCTGACCTGGTAGAACGTCAACAGCTGGCAGCACGCGACATGGGCGCTAACGAGAAGGTTTGGGTGGAAGGGTTCCGGCGCAATCTCGTGCACCAGGCCGGCGAGACGTCGATGCGGCCGGCTGCGGGCACTGTGGCTCAGCTTCGTACCCTGCTCGAAGATCTTGATCTTGCTCCGGTTTATGCCGGCACTCGCTGCCCAGAGTTGGTGGTGTTGCCCACCCGCGCCTCAGCAGAGCAGGAGCCGTTCGCTGAAGCTTTCGCCGCTCACCGACGTTTTCTGGTCGAGCAGGCGGCGGCGATCGGGCACTTGCGGCATTTGTCGCTCACGGACGCCTCGGCCGCGATGGTGCTCGAACAGCCTGCCGTGCTCGCCGACCTGATCACCGACTTCCTTGCCCCGGCCCATTGATCCAGCTGCAGAGCCTGGACGACGTGAGCCAGCTGACCGCTGGGGCACCTGACGCTGAGGGCGCCTGACGCTGGGGCGCCTGACGCTGGGGCGCCTGACGCTGGGGCGCCTGAGTTAGCTGGCCGGGTGGTCGGTCTGGCCGAACTTCGGGTCGGCAGAGCGGCAGGTGAGCAAGGCAATCGCCACTGCCCCCAGAACCGTCATCAGGGCCGGCAAAACACCAAAATGTTGGGCTAACAGTCCGATCAACGGTGGCCCCGCCAAAAACGCGCCATAAGCAATCGAACCAGCCACAGAGGCTCTGATTGCAGCCCGGGCCGGGTCGTCCGCCGCCGCGCTGAATCCGACTGGGAAGCCCAACGACGCGCCAGCTCCCCACAGCAATCCGCCGAGCAGCGCGATCGGCACCGCAATGCCTGCGACCACCAACAGCACCCCGATACCGGCACAGATTGCGGTGATCCGCAGCACCGGCAAGCGGCCCCACCGTTCAATCGCGTGCACCCCGAACAGCCGCATCATCGTCATCGAAGCCACAAAAACGCCGAAGCCAAGTGCGCCAACCGTCTCCGGTGCGTGATAGCCATCGACCAAGCTGATCGCAAACCAGTCGTTCGCGGTCCCCTCAGCCAACCCAAACCCCAACATCATCAGACCAATCAGGACGGTACGCGGTTCGCGCCACGCCTGCCGCACGCTCATCGCCGCCACTTCGCCGGGTGCCAGCGGGTGATACGGGACGAATCTGCGCACGATCTGCCCCATCACGACCGCGACCAGCGCCGCAGTGAGATAAAGCTGGACCCAGATCGGCAGTCCGATACCCGCCGCGCCGGCGCTGAGCGCGGCACCCAACACCGAGCCCAGGCTGAACCCAGCGTGAAAACGAGGCAAGATCGTCCGGCCGAGTCGGCGTTCGACGTCCGCGCCCTCCAGATTCATCGCGACGTCCCAGGTGCTGTTGCCGACGCCGGCCAGCAGCAGTCCGACCCCGGCGATCGGCACCGAACCAAACAAGGTGCCGGTGGCTAGACAGGTCAGCCCAACGGCCATTGCCACAGCGCCCAGCAGCACAGCGCGAGCAGGGCCGACCCGCTGCACCAACGGCCCACTCAATGGAATGCCCGCGATGCCGGCCGCTGACAGGCAGAGCAGAAATAGCCCGAACCCGCCTTGAGACAGGTGCAGATCAGCGCGGACCGCCGGTGCCCGAGCGAGCCAGCCCGTGAGCGCCAAACCGTTCGTCGCGAACGTGATGCCGACCGCGATCCTGGCCCGGTCGAGTCGAGCAGAATCGAGGTCAGCGCTTTTCACTTGCCGACGTTAGCTGGCTGGGCCCAACCAACACCACTCGCCGATCACGGCGAACTGAAACCAGCAGCCGACCCACCGATGCGGATGGTTTTGGCAATGCTTGGGACGCCCTTAGCGGTCAGCGCGAAAAGCATCCAATACCCCGGCACAGCCACGCCGGCATCAGCCGGAATCGTCAGCCGGTAGCCGCCACTGACCGAGGTCGGCACCAGGGACAACCTGCGCTGGTCAGTGTCGACGCTGTGCGTTGCCGTGCCCATCCTGATGATGGCAAACGCAGTGACAGCACGATCGGTGCCCACGGTGATCGTTTCGCCATTTCCGGCCGTCACTGGCGCCTGGGTGAGCACCGGTCGCGGCGCAGCTGAGCCATCCGGGTTAAGCAAATAGGGTGGGGTGAAAATCTGCCCGTCGAAATGATTGTTCACACACCCCGTGCCACAAAGTCCGCCACCACCAGTGAAGACTCGCCCGTCCGGCATTAACAACGCCACACTGTGGTATGTCCGAGCCACGGTGGCCTGGGCCATCGTGGTGAATGCCTCAGTCGCTGGGTCCCACAATTCAGCGCTGAATACCGCCGTGTTGTCGGAGAACGCCGTTGGGAAGTTCTGTCCGCCGAAAACCGCGACCTTGCCGTCGGGCAGTGCGACGCTGTTATGGAACGCGCGCGTGTTCGCCATCGAAGCGACCTTACGGGCAGTAACTGTGGTCCCGTCGATTGTCACTACGTGGGCGCTCGCGGTAGCTGGAGTGCCGACATAGCTCGGTGCACCACCGATCGTCAAAATCTTGCCGGCGTCGTACATCACCGCGTTGCCGTTCATGGCATCGCCGTCGTCACCACGAGTGCCGGCCGATTCCACCGCACCCGTGCCCGTGGTCGAATACCAGTTCATCGCCTTACTCGGACCGGCTTGCAATACTTTGCCGCCACTCCAGGCAAACAGCCAGGCGTGATTGTCTTTGCGGTAATCGCCATCCGGGTCGGAATCGTTCGTCAACATCGGCACCACATCGGCACCGGGCAATGCGGTCCAGCCGGTGGCCAGCGAAAATATCTCGCCGGCCTTGCGAGGAATGCCGTTCTGGCCGCCGTGACCACCACTCCACGAACCGCCGATCGTGAAGACCCGGCCGTCATCCAAAGTGACCGCAGCCTGGTAGCCACGCGCCGTCGTCATCGTCGGGCCGGTGGTCCAGCTGTCGTTCTTCGGGTCGTAAATACTGGTTTTGGCGCTGTCGTTGCCACCCATCACCAAAATTCGCCCATCAGGCAGTGTGGCAATGCCGGGACAGAACATGTCGTGGCCGGTCTGTGTGATCGTTCGCTGGGTGACCACACCCGTCGCCGGATCATAGGTGGCAGTCATGGTCTGGCCCCGCCCCCCGGTGAACCGATCAGACCAGTACGCCGACCAGGTAAGAATCTTGCCGTTGGGCAGTTGCGCGGCAGCGACCGGCACCAGGGGAAATCCGACCGGTGCGCTCCAAACGCCTTGTTGTGCAACAACGGAACCGCTCGGGCCGAGCAGGTTGAGTTCAGCCATGCTTGCCCACGGGCCACGATTGCCCGCCTCACTCAGCACAGTCAGCCGAACATATCTCGTGGTGACTGGCGGAAAAACCACTGTCTGCAGCGCCGGATTGTCGGCGAATACACCGCTGCTGATCCGGTCTGTCCAGGTGCTGCCGTTTGTCGAGGTGGCGATCCGAAACCGGCCGATGCGACCCTTGACAGACGCCGCTGGCCTGGGCAAATACGTCAGGCCCCCGACTGACACGGATTTCTTGAGATCAACTGTCAAAATATGCGGCAACGGAGCGGGTGGCGTGCTGCTCCAGGCCGATTGCCACACCGTTTGGGCGTTGCCGTCCAGGACATTGCTGGCCCGATCATTTTCCCGGGCAGTCTCCTGGCTGTCTGCCTTGACGGTCCAACCGGTGCGCGACAACGTCGGATCCGCGCGGCCCAACAAATTGATCTCCGCAGCGCTACTCCATGGTCCGCGCTTACCAACCTCACTTAGCGCGACGAGCCGCACATATCGCGCCAGAGTAGGGGCGAACGTGATGGTTTGGGCTACTTGCCGATCTACGAATGTGCCACTTGCCAAGGTTGGACCCCAGGTCGAGCCATTCATGCTGGCGACAACTCGGTAGCCGCCGATCAAACCGTTACGGCTGGTGCCCTGTCGGGCCAGGTAACTCAGCCCGGAGACCAGGCTAGTCGTGTGCATATCGATGGTGAAACTGTGCGGCAGCGACGCTGCCGGCCTGGTGCTCCAGGCGGTGTGCCACATGGTGGCCGTGTTGCCGTCGATGGCATTTGCCGCGGAGTCGTTCTCTTGCGCTGTTTCCTGGCTGTCTGCCGCCACGGTCCAACCCGTGCGCGGCAGCGGCGGGTCGGTGCCACCGAGCAGATTGAGCTCTGCCACTGCCGAAAAATTGCCCCGACTGCCAGCCTCGGTGAATGCGGTGAGCCGAACATAACGTGTGACTAACGTATTGATCGTCACCGTTTTGAGCACGGAATCGTCGGCAAATGTGCCGGAGGCAACGGGCGCGCTCCAACTCGTACCATTGTCACTGATTCGGATTTGGTATTGCCCGATTCGACCCTGAGGGGCTGCGGTCGGCGGCGGCAGATACGAGAGGCCGCCGACGGCCACTCGGTTGTGAGTGTCGATCGTGAGCGTGTGCGGCAGCGCCGTGGCGGCGGACTTCCACACAGTGGCGGCCTTGCCGTCGAAAATTTTGGTCGCCGATGCTTGCGCGCTGTCCGCGACCACAGTCCAGCCGGCTCGGGGCAAGGGCGCGGGTTGGGTCACCGCGACTTCAATGGCGCGCGGCATCACGTGGCCGGCCGACGGATCAACAGCAACCGCAGTAGGCGGGGCAGGCTGCGACTGATGCAATGCCACCGCCGCACCAACTAGCAGGCAGAGGACCGTGGTCGCCGCTGCTCTAGACCACCATTTGCCGTGCCACCCGCGCATGTCTCCCCCAGGCGTTGCCTGGCAGACAGGTGCGCCAGGAACAGGGAGAGACTATATCGACACATCTAGCTAGTGAAATCAGTCTACGCTTCACCCAGGCAAGATCAACCGATCTTGACCAACTTGGCAATGCTGGGTACGCCTTTGGCGTTGAGCGCGAAAAGCATCCAGTACCCGGGTATCGCGACGCCAGGATCCGGCGGGATCGTCAAGTGATAGCCGCCCTTGACCGCCGTAGCTTTGAGGGACAAACGCCGCTGATCAGTGTCGACGCTATGCGTGGCCGTGCCCATCCTCACGATCGCGAACGCGCTGACCGGCACGGCCGTCTTGACCGTGATCACCTTCCCATTGCCCACCGTCGTCGGCGCTGAGCTGAGCACCGGCCGGACCGCGAGCGAACCGTCTTGGTTCAGCAGATAGGGCGGGGTGAAGATCTGCGCGTCGAAATGGTTTGTCGCACAGCCCGGTCCACACAACCCGCCACCACCGGTGAAGACTCGACCGTCGGGCATAAGTAGCGCCACACTGTGGTAATTGCGCGGCATGGTCGACGAGGACATCAGGGTGAACTTTTGTGTCGCCGGGTTCCACAATTCAGCGTTATATACCGAGGTGTTGTCGGAGAACGGCACCGCGTAATTTTGGCCGCCGAAAACTGCGACCTGCCCGTCCGGCAACACCACGCTGTTGACGAAGGCGCGCGTGTTTGCCAGCGAAGCCACCCGCTTTGTCGTCACATTAGTACCGTTGATCGTCAACACGTACGCGTTGGCGGTTGCATAGCTGTCCGTATAGCTGGGCGAGCCCCCGAGAGTGAGAATCTTGCCCGCGTCGTACATCACCGCGTTGCCGTTCATGGCGTCACCATCGTCGCCACGAATGCCGGCCGGCGCCACCCCACCCGTGCCAGTGGTCGTATACCAATTCATCGCCCTGCTCGGGCCGGCCTGCAGCACTTTGCCGCCACTCCACCCGAACAACCAGGCGTGATTGTCTTTACGATAATCGCCGCTCGGGTCGGCGTCGTCGGTCAACATCGGCACCACATCGGCGTCAGGCAGCGCGGTCCAGCCGGTGGCCAGCGAAAACACCTCGCCCGATTTATGTGGATTACCAGCGACGCCGCCATGCCCGCCGCTCCACGAACCACCAATGGTGAAGACTCGGCCGTCACCGAGCGTGGCGCTAGCTTGGTATCCGCGTGGTGTGGTCATTTCCGGCCCAGTCGTCCAGGCATCCGTCTTCGGGTCATAAATGCTGGACATCCGACTGTCGTTACCACCGGTGACCAAGATCCGTCCGTCCGCCAGGGTGGAGATGCCCGGGCAGAACATGTCGTGCCCCGTATCGGTGATCGTCCGCTGGGTGACCACCCCGGTTGCCGGGTCGTACGTCGCGGTTATCGTCTGCCCCGTGCCACCGACGTAATCATCGGCCTTAAAGGACGACCAGGTCAGGATCTTGCCGTTCGGCAATTGGGCGGCTGCGACTGGAATCAGCGGGAAGCCGACCGGCGCGCCCCACGTGCCCGAGCCTGGCGAAACCGACCCGTTCGGGCCGAACACGTTGATCTCGGCGGCGGAACTCCACGGGCCCCGGCCGGCGGCCTCGGTCAATACGCGCAAGCGCAGATACCGGGCGCTGGTCGGCGGGAACACCACTGTTTGCAGCGCGGCATTGTCGGCGAAAGTGCCATTCGCAATTTGGTTCGCCCACATCGTACCGTTGGTGGAGGTTGCGAGTTGGTATTTGCCTAAGTGACCATTTGCCGAATCGGCCGGGCGGGGCAAATACGTCATCCCGCCAATCGAAATGGCCTTTTTCAGGTCGATGGTCAGGGTATGCGGGAACGCGGCGGGCGGATCGGAACTCCACGCGGTGTGCCAGAAGGTGGTGGCGTTGCCATCGAGCACCAGGGCGGGGCGATTGTCCGCGCTGGCAGTTTCCGCACTATCTGCCGTGGCAGTCCAGCCCGTGCGGGCCAAACTCGGGTTCGGCCGGCCGAGCAGGTTGAACTCGGCGGCACTGCTCCACGGGCCGCGCCCGCCAGCTTCGGTCAGCACGGTTAGTCGGGCGAAACGGGCCAACTGCGGCGCAAAGGTCGTCGTCTGCGCCGCAGCCGAATCCAGGAACACACCAGAAGCTACCGATTCATTCCAGTTCACCCCATCCGTACTGGTGGTGATTTGGTATTGACCGAGGCGGCCATCCGCGTTGCTGCTCGGACGCGGCAGATAGCTGAAGCCGGACACCAGATTGAGCTTGCGCATGTCAATGGTGAACGTGTGCGGCAATTCGGGTGCGGTGGTCCAACTTGTCTGCCAGATCGAATTGGTGTTGCCATCCAGCGCGTTCGCTGCCCTGCCGTTCGCCTGCGTCGTCTCTTCGCTATCCGCCGCAGCAGTCCAGCCGGTGCGCGGCAAAATCGGGTCGGTGCCGCCGAGCAGGTTGATCTCCGCCGCCCCCACCACGGCACTATGTCCATGCGCCCCACTCAGCGCACGCAACCGGACAAATCGGGTGACTAACGTCTTGACGGTGACCGTTTTCAACCCGGCATTGTCAGCAAAGGTGCCCGTCGCTATCGCTGCGCTCCATTTGGCGCCGTCGGCACTGATCTGCACCTGATATCGACCAATTCGGCCGCCAGTCGTGCCAGCCGGAGCTAAATAGGTTAAGCCACTGAACGCGATCTGATTATGCGTATCGATGGTCAAATAATGCGGCAGGGCTGCTTTTGTGGTTCGCCACACGGTCGCCGGGTTACCGTCGAGCACGTTGTTCGCCGTGGCGGCAGTGTTGTCGGCGGTGGCAGTCCAGCCGGTGCGCGGCAGTGGGGCTGCTGTGGTCACCGCGACTGGGACAGCCCCCGGCAAGATGTGCCCGGCGTGCGGACCTTCAACTGGTGTTGGATCCGCGCCCGCATCCGGGTGGTGCAGCGCAATTGCCGTTCCGGTCAGCAAGCTCAGCAACGCAGTCGCCACCAGCCTCGAACGCCATCTGTCCTGCCGTCGCACCGCAACCCCCGAGTTAGCCTGACGAAACTACTGCAAGACCGGCCTACCTCGTAATACCGGCGAACGGCCAAGTTTGCCCCGCCAACCGCACATTTGACGCGCAGCTGCCGTCAGGCCCGCCTTGACGATCGTTCGCAACAACGCAAGCCTTAGCCTTTCGCCCAATACCGGTTCAACTCGGCCACAGCCTGATCTTTGGTCATGGCCGCAACCATCGCCTCATCGACTCCGACTCGGCTGATCAGCAGAAACACCAGCTCCGCCGTAGGCGCATCGGCCGGCGCCACCGGTTCACCACGATGAGGCCTTACCCCGTCTTGTGCGCATTGCCAGAACTCGGTGTCCGTCACCTGGAGTTGGTCGCGCAGAATGTGACCACAAAGGCTTTGCCCGTAGGTGCTGCGATCAACCAGATGCGAGATACGGGTTCGCAGGATTCGCCCGTTGTGAAGTGCCAGCTCGGCTGCAATCGATCCTGCCAGTCTTCGGCATATTCGCGCAAGGCGATGACCATCTCGTGCAACGCTTCCTCGAACGAGGTGCCGTCAGCCAGGGGGTGGCCAGGACGTACGAAGTAAACCGACCAGCATCACGATGCACTAGATGCCGAGTGCCGCCTTTAACCCTTCGCTAACTGCTGCCATCGCCGACGATGTCAAAGCACCGAGATCACGCTTTACTTCATCCGGCCAGAGTTCGAGGATGTCGTCGCAAACAACACTGCCCGCGAAAGCCTCGCCCGCCCCGATCCGCACGATACTCGGCAGTGCCGGCTTCGGGGTGGTGGTCAGGCGAACTGCGAGGACCGAAGAAAGTTGTTGATTGCGCCGGTTATTCGACACCACGAGGAAGTATTTATCTTCATCAAGATGAGACAGTCTGGCGGCGTAGACCCGTCCGCGGACAAGGTTGGTGCCCCTTGTCACGCCTCACCAGCCCACGATGGCTCGCGACGACGCGCCTCGGAACGGCGCCGCTCGTCGTCAGCAGCATTCTGCTCGGCGAGCTGGGCATACCCAGCCTCCTCAGCGTAGTGACGCACCGCCCTCAGGCCCGCCTTAAAAATTGCATGCAGCAGTGCTGCCTCACTAATCTCAGCCGGATCCGCAACGGACGCGCCCGTAAGTTGCTCCAAGGCTGCTTGGCTTTCGGGTGATTCACGAAGCCCCTGCAGCTGCTGCTCGTCTGCTGCAGTCAAAGGAAGGGAGGGTCGACGAACGATCGGGTCCCGCAGTCTTGTACCCATGCACCATATAGTGCAGCACTAGATGCCGCAGAACAACCCCGTTCACCTGCTGCGAATCGAAGCCGCCGTACAGGCCGAACGATCACCGGAAGTGCGTGAGCATCTTGCCCCGGCACAGCGTCGGGGCCGCGACGGACTCGGCGGTTCAGTCCCGCTGGCACTGCTCTCCGGGTTGATGCTGCAATGGTTGGTTGATCCGGAACACGCGCCATCCGCAGCGGATGTGTTGACTGAGCTGCAATCGCTGCCGACCAGCTACACGTGAACCACGACGACCCGGCTCGACTTTGACCGTTCTGGGGTCTCCACCAACTTGGTCATATCGTCGGGATCACTGGTGAGAACGATGACCGGCGGAGATTGAGCTAAGGCCGTCGCTGCCACAACCGCGTCGATAGCGCACCGATGACCGGATATTCCTGTTGCCCCAAGAATCTCACCAGCACGCCTCGCCAACTCCGGAGTCACTGGGAGCGCGGCCAACCGGGATAGAACTCGATGCACAGATGCGTCGTCATCACTGAGGCTGACCAGTTGAACCAGATGGCCTACGTTCTAAGCGGAATATCCCCCGGTTTAAGGCATCCGGGGGATATTCCAGCTATCACACTGGCCGAAGATTTTGCGATCTCAATATGCCCCTGGAGGGGACACCCTAAGAGTGGTCATTTTTAGCTGCAGCCGGAGGTGGAGCCGCAACCTTCGCAGACATAGCAGCTGCCAGCCCGGCGCATTTTGGTGCCGCAGGTGAAGCAGAGCGGGGCATCGGACGACTGACCGGTGACCGCGTCTAGCAGCTCGGTCGACGATCCAACAGAAGCCGGCACCTGCTTCTGCACCTCGACCACCGTCGGCAAAACTTCGTGGGTCGGGGTGGACACCGGCGCGGAGGCAGCCATTCCGGCGAGGTCGACTGTCGACGTCTCGGCCGCGGCGGCCTCGGCGGCAGCTTCGGCCTGGATTTGTGCGGTGCGTTCCTTGGCGGTGAAGATACCCAGTTCGGCCCGGGTGTCGTAGGGCAGGAAGTCCAGCGCCAGCCGACGGAAAATGTAGTCCATCACCGAGGCCGCCATCCGCACGTCCGAGTCGTCGGTCATGCCGGCCGGCTCGAAGCGCATGTTGGTGAACTTGCTGACGAACGTCTCCAGCGGTACGCCGTACTGCAGCCCTATGGAGATCGCGACGGAGAAGGCATCCATGACGCCGGCCAGGGTCGAGCCCTGCTTCGACATCTTCAGGAAGACTTCGCCGAGGCCGTCGTCGGGGTAGGACGATGCGGTCAGGTAGCCCTTGGCACCGCCGACAGTGAAGGACACCGTTTCCGAGGTGCGCTTCTTTGGCAGGCGCTTGCGGACCGGGCGATATTCGATGACCTTTTCGACGGCTTTGCTGGTCTCGACCGGCACTGGTGCGGCTGCCTTGGTGGACTTGGCCACTGACAGGGGCTGACCGACCTTGCAGTTGTCGCGATAGATCGCAAGCGCTTTGAGGCCGAGCTTCCATCCTTGGTAGTGGACTTCTTCGATGTCCTGCACGGTCGCCGACTCCGGCATGTTTACCGTTTTGGAAATCGCACCAGAGATGAATGGCTGCACCGCGGCCATCATCCGGACGTGGCCCAGCGGCGCGATCGATCGCTCGCCCATGGCGCAGTCGAAGACCGGGTAGTGCTCTGACTTGAGGCCGGGCGCGTCAATGACGTTGCTGTGCTCAGCGATATGTTCGACGATCGCTTCGACCTGCTCCTCGGGGTAGCCGAGGCTGCGCAGGGCGCGCGGCACGGTCTGGTTCACGATCCGCATCGATCCGCCGCCGACGAGCTTCTTGAACTTGACCAGGGCCAGGTCGGGCTCGATGCCGGTGGTGTCGCAGTCCATCATCAGGCCGATGGTGCCGGTGGGTGCGAGCACGGACGCCTGGGCGTTACGCCAACCGTCCTTCTCACCGATCTTGTTACCGGCCTGCCACTGCTTGGTGGCTTCGCGGGTGATCTCGGTGGCGACTGCGCCGACCGGGCGGATCGCGTCGTTGGCGGCGGCGTGCTTGCGCATGACCCGCTTGTGCGCGTCCGCGTTACGGGCATAGCCGTCATAGGCCCCGACCACGCCCGCCAGTTCCGCCGAGCGCCGGTATGCCGTGCCGGTCATCAGCGACGTGATCGCGGCAGCGACCCCGCGGCCCGATTCCGAGTCATACGGGTGGCCGGTGGCCATCAGCAGCGCGCCGATGTTCGCATAGCCGATGCCCAGCTGCCGGTACGCCCGGGTGGTGATCCCGATCTTCTCGGTCGGGAAGTCGGCGAAGCAGATCGAAATGTCCATTGCAGTGATGATGAACTCGACGCTCTTGACGAACTTGTCCACTTCGAAGCCACCGTCGGCTTTGAGGAACTTCATCAGGTTGAGCGAGGCCAAGTTGCACGAGGAGTCGTCCAACGACATGTACTCAGAGCAAGGGTTTGACGCGGTGATCCGGCCGGTTTCCGGGTTGGTGTGCCAGTCGTTGATCGTGTCGTCGTATTGCATGCCAGGGTCGGCGCAATCCCAGGCTGCCTGGGCGATCTGGGTGAATAGCTTCTTGGCGTCGACAGTCTCGATCACCTCGCCGTGCAGGCGCCCGCGCAGCGCGAACTCGCTGCCGGATTCGACTGCCCGCATGAACTCGTCGCTGACCCGGACCGAGTTGTTGGCGTTCTGATATTGCACGCTGACGATGTCGGCGCCGCCGAGGTCCATGTCGAAGCCGGCGTCACGCAGCGCACGGATCTTGTTTTCCTCGCGCGCTTTGGTGGTGACGAACTCTTCGATGTCGGGGTGGTCCACATCGAGGATGACCATCTTGGCCGCGCGCCGGGTGGCACCGCCGGACTTGATCGTGCCGGCGCTCGCGTCCGCACCGCGCATGAAGCTAACCGGGCCACTGGCGGTGCCGCCGGAGGAGAGCAGCTCCTTGGAGGAACGGATCCGCGACAGGTTGACCCCAGAACCGGAGCCACCCTTGAAGATCAAACCCTCTTCCTTGTACCAGTCCAGGATGGAGTCCATCGAGTCGTCAACTGAGAGGATGAAGCAGGCGCTGACCTGCTGCGGCGACACGGTGCCGACGTTGAACCAGACTGGGGAGTTGAAGCTGAACACCTGGTGCAGCAGCATCCAGGTGAGCTCGTGCTCGAAGATTTCGGCGTCAGCGGGGCTGGCGAAGTAGCCGTGCTGCTCCCCGGCCGCGCGATAGCTGCGCACAACCCGGTCGATCAGCTGCTTGAGCGTCCACTCGCGGTCCGGAGTGCCGACCGCACCGCGGAAATATTTGGTGGTGACGATGTTAGCCGCGTTCACACTCCACGCGGTCGGATATTCCACGCCGCGCTGCTCGAAGTTGATCGAGCCGTCGCGCCAGTTGGTCATGACGACGTCGCGGCGTTCCCACTCGACCTCGTCGAAGGGGTGGACACCTTCAGTCGTCCACACCCGCTCGATGTGCAGCCCCCCGGCCACGGCACCGGTGCCGTTTACCCGACTCCGTTGCCGACCTGCTGTGATGCCGTCCCCGGCCATGGTGCTCCCCCTCGTTGCTGCGCTTGCTTTTCGCTTACTCATCAGTTGTCTCGTCGCTTAGTCGTCAGCTATCGATCTTGGGTGCGCGAACGCCAGGGCGGGTGGTGACGCCGGGCAGCGTCCCCGCCTCACGGACGATCGTCGCTTCGCGCAGCGCTGCAATCTCCTTCTCGAACTCGTCGAGCGAGTCGAAGGACTTGTAGACGCTGGCGAACCGCAGATATGCAACTTGGTCGAGCTCCCGCAACGGCTTCAAGATCGCCAGGCCCACGTCGTGGCTGGGAATCTCGGCCGCGCCCTTGGCTCGGACGATCTCCTCGACCCGCTGGGCCAACAGCGCGATCGAATCCTCGTCGACTCCTCGGCCCTGACAGGCCTTACGAACCCCACTCATAATCTTGGTACGGCTGAAAGGCTCGGTCACACCGCTGCGCTTGACGACGGCCAAGACCGCCTCCTCGACCGTGGTGAACCGTTTGCCGCACTCTGGACACGAACGGCGTCGCCGAATCAGCTGACCGTCGTCGGCCTCCCGCGAGTCGACGACGCGCGAGTCGGCATGCCGGCAATACGGGCAGCGCACCGAGATCTCCCTCCAGAATCGTTCCGCCGGATTTCTGGGCACGCCGAAACAGCTCGCGAGGGTCGAAACCCACCGCGGCGCGGTTAACGGCCCAAAGCTGACCGTGGCGACCTAGAGATGACCAGAAGGGAGAACCCCAACCAGTGGATGACTTACACCCTTGTAACTACTAGATGTTGGGGTAGACGCTATGCCGCAGCAGACGCCGACGCAAGTTCAGCACGGCCCGACTCGCCGTAATCTACGGCTCAATACGGGCGGTGGACTGGCAGTTACAGATTGCCGCCGTCAGCCGGCTCGGGGCAAAGATCAGAACGTCACCCGGCTGGAGGACGTAGTCGCCGAGCTCATTGAGCTGACGCAGCTTGACGACCGCCGATTGCCGGTCTCGGTTGGGCATAACTCGCGCGGCGAGATCCCAGAGCGTGTCACCCGGCTGGACCACCACGGTCGGGGTCGGGTCCGCGGCCGGAGCCTGCGCGCGCGAAGCAGTGGTGAACAACACTGCACTGGCTAGCGAAGTCAGCACGACAAAGAATACGAGGATCACAGCACGGCCCCGCCGGGTCAGTCGCAACGGCGGTGCGACATACCGGAGATCATCCCCCACCACGGCATTCTCTCCTCGATCGGGACAAAAATCGGACAGGCGTTCGATCGAACGTCCGTACGATTTTCTATCAGAACAGGTGTGCTGAAGTCACGCCCGAGAGCGCGACACGCCGCAATTAAGTCGTACAGATGTTTGAATCTGAGCCGGGACCCGATTACGGTTTCCTGGCAAGAGGGGTCAGTCGGACAAACGCCATCCCCACGGCGTGCGTCGGCTGCGCGATGCACCCCGTGCCGATCCGGCACTGGCCGACAAGGAGGGCGGACGTGTCGAGCGACGACCGGACCAGCCGGCAACATCAGCAGATCAGCAAGCCCGAACCGGCGAACGCGGCGGCTGCGCTGCGTCGCCGCACGCCGAGCCGGGCCCGCAGCGCCGACGCGCCGCAGCTGCGCTCGGTCACCCCGGTAGTCAGCCACTTCCCCGAGCCGGTCACCGTCAACTTGACGGCCCGCCAGCGGCGCATCCTGGAGTTCATCCGCACCTGGGTGGAGCAATATGGCTATCCACCCAGCGTGCGCGAGATCGGCGAGGCGGTTGGGCTAGTTTCGCCGTCGAGCGTTGCCTATCAGCTCAAGGCGTTGGAATCGAAGGGGTTCCTGCGTCGTGACCCGAATCGCCCCCGCGCGGTGGATGTGCGCGTGCCGGCAGAGCTGGTCGACGACGAATCACTCAACTCCGCCCGGCCACAACCGGCATATGTGCCGCTGCTGGGCCGGATCGCGGCCGGCCGGCCAATCCTGGCGGAGCAGGCAGTGGAGGAATTTTTTCCGCTGCCCCGCGAGTTGGTCGGCGAGGGTGACGTCTTCATGCTCGAGGTCAAGGGCGACTCGATGATCGACGCCGCGATCTGCAACGGCGACTGGGTGGTCGTCCGCCAACAACCCACCGCGAACGTGGGCGACATCGTGGCCGCCATGATCGATGGCGAAGCGACAGTGAAGAGTTATCGCCAGCGCGACGGACACGTCTGGCTGATGCCGGCAAACCCGGCCTTCGACCCGATCTCCGGCGACGACGCGACCATCATGGGCCGGGTCGTCGCGGTCCTGCGCCGGGTCTGAGTCGGCCGTCGCCACGGCATCACCGTCGCCACGGCCTCACCCGGGTCACAGACAGGATCACGAAGGGCCCAGGCAGGTAAAAGACCGGAAGCACAGGCACGTGAAGGCCGGCCGATCGCGGATCAGCCGGCTTTCATCTGCCGAGTCCGACCACCTGAAGCCCGACTAGCAGTAATCAGCGCCAGTGAGTGGTCTCTTCAGCGCTGACCGGGGTCGTCGAACCAGCCTTCGGAATCGCGGCGCTCGGCGCCACGCTGCTGGCGGCTGTCGCCGTAAACCCCCGACTGGCGCTGCCCAGAACCGGGCGGGCGTTGTCCCTGCCCGCGCGGCGTGCCCTGACCTGGGCTGCTGCCCTGACCGGAATGCCCGCGCGGTGGCTGCTGCTGCGGTTCACCAGCGGGCGCACCGTAGACCCCGGCCCGACCCGGAGCCTGCCCACCGCGCGCCGGCGGCTGGCCGAGATGCCCCGGAGCCTGGCCGTTACGAGCTGGAGCTTGACCGTTGTGCACCGGAGCTTGACCGTTATGGACCGGGGCCTGGCTGTTATGCACCGGAGCTTGACCGTTGCGACCCGGCTGCTGTGGCCCACCCCGCACCACCACCGGGGGCTGCTGGCCGCCGGGTGCCCGGCCGTATTGCGGGCTCGGCCCTGGGCCGTCGGCGCCGTTGACCCCATTGGCGCGCGGCCGAGCTGCACCGGAATACATAGCTGCAGAACCAGCCGCGGGCGAACCGGGCTTGACCGCCCCGCCGTTGCCATACGCGCCGGGGCGCCCGGGCATGCCGCCAAGCCCGATCATCTCGGTCGCAGGGTCGTGGCGGGCGTCGCGATAGCCGTCAGCACCGAACTGGGCGGCTTTGCGGCTGCTCCTGATGCCGAACACACCCACACCGACCATGATCAGGCCGATCAGACCAAGCCCACCGATAATCAGGGTGATGTCGTGATAGCTCACGTCCCATTACCACGCTTTACTGGCGCCGGCGCGGACTGCACCTTCGGCTGCTGCGGGCGTGGTCGACGGTTCATCCCGTTCGATGGTGTTGGCAAAGTCATCGTTACCGTTCAGGTCGCAAACACGGCTGGGGTTCGGCGCACGCGGCAGTCGACCCGACAGTTGGCCCAGTGGGCACCGGGTCGACGACCCAGCTAGTCGAGAACACGAAACGCCGCATCCGATCAGTGTTACATGCGGCGCGGTGTGAAGGTGTTACGCGTGGATCACCGCAGCCCGGTATGCCCGGCAGATGGCAATCAAGAAAATGCGCCGAGTGGTGGAATGACTCCATTCCGCCACCCGGCGAAGCCGCATTTACTGCTGGAACGGGACAAGATCGGCAGCTAACCGCTCCCCCACCCGAATATGTAATTCGGTACCGGCGTCCACATGTCGGGTCTGCAGCACCTGACCGGTGCGGTGGATTTGGGCGACCAGGTCGCCTCGGTCATAGGGCAGCAGCACCCATAGGTCGACCGACGGGCGGGGCAGTCGCTCGGCAATAGCCGTATGCAGCTGCTCGATCCCGATCCCAGCGCGCGCGGAGACGAACACCGCGTCCGGCCACGTCCGTTTAAGTCGCAGGATGGTTTCCTCGTCGGCCGCGTCGACTTTGTTGACCACCAGCAGCTCGGCGATTTGGTCGGCACTGACCTCACCGAGGACTTCACGCACTGCGCTGACTTGACCCTCCGGATCCGGATGAGCCCCATCGACGACATGTACGACCAGATCCGCGTATGCGACCTCTTCGAGCGTGGAGCGGAACGCCTCGACGATATGGTGGGGCAAATGTCGGACGAATCCCACCGTGTCGGACAAGGTATAGACGCGCCCGTCTTCCGCGGCAGCGCGGCGAGTGGTCGGGTCCAACGTGGCGAACAGCGCGTCCTCGACTAGCACCCCGGCTTGAGTCAGGCTGTTGAGCAGGCTGGACTTGCCGGCGTTGGTATACCCGGCGATCGCGACTGCGGGCACACCGCTGCTGGTGCGTTTGGCGCGCTTGGTCTGACGTACCGTGCGGAGGGCTTTGATTTCGCGTTTTAGGCGCGCGATGCGGATGTTGATCCGCCGCCGGTCGGTCTCGATCTTGGTTTCACCGGGACCGCGGGTGCCGACGCCACCGCCGGAGCCACCGGCGCCGCCGCCCTGGCGTGACAGCGAGTCACCCCAACCGCGCAGGCGCGGCAGCAGGTATTGCAGCTGGGCCAGCTCGACCTGAGCCTTGCCTTCTTTGCTCTTGGCGTGTTGGGCAAAGATGTCCAAGATCAGCGCGGTCCGGTCGACCACCTTGACCTTGACCTGTTGTTCCAGTTTGCGCAGCTGCGAGGGCGACAACTCGCCATCGCAGATGACGGTGTCCGCGCCGGTGGCGATGACCACGTCACGCACTTCCTCGACCTTGCCCCGGCCGATGAAGGTGGCGGCGTCGGGGTTGCGGCGGCGCTGGATCAGGCCTTCGAGCACCTGGGAGCCGGCGGTTTCGGCCAGCGCGGCTAGCTCGGCGAGTGAGTTTTCCGCGTCGGCGATGCTGCCCTCGGTCCAGACGCCGACCAGCACCACGCGTTCCAAGCGCAGTTGCCGGTATTCGACTTCGGTGACATCGGTGAGCTCGGTAGACAGGCCGGCGACGCGCCGTAAGGAATGCCGCTCCGCTAGTTCGAGGTCGCCGGTGGTCAGTTCCGGGTCGTCGAGCACGGGGGCAGGATGAGTAGTTCGCAAAAGGTAACCTCCTGGGCCCGATCGTGACACGTCCGCAGCGCGGACGCACCCCGATAACACCGCCGACGCGCCTGACTCACCAGTAACCACCGGAGTGCGAGTGGGTATTCCGAGCGAGGAACAATGTGCTGACATAGCCGCCAACGTCGGAAGGGCCCACCGTGGTGTCCACCCGCCTGCCTAGTGCAGGATTCTCGATCACGATCCGCATTGCCGTTACCGCTGACGCCTCCTCCATCGGGCGTCTCACCACCTGTGTCGGCGAGGCCGGCGCGATCGTGACAGCGCTTGACGTGGTGGATTCCGACCCGACCCGAGTGCTGGTCGACTTGACCTGTGACACGGCAGATGCAAGTCACGCCGATCAGGTGGTCAAACAGCTCGAAGAGCAGGACGGCGTCGACGTCCGTAAGGTTTCCGACCGGACCTTCCTGCTGCACTTGGGCGGCAAGATCGAAGTGTCGTCAAAGGTTGCGTTGCGTAACCGCGATGAGCTGTCTCGGGCGTACACACCGGGGGTGGCTCGGGTGTGCATGGCCATCGCGGAGAACCCGGCTGACGCGCGCCGGCTGACGATCAAGCGCAACACCGTGGCAGTGGTCAGCGACGGCTCAGCCGTGCTCGGGCTCGGCAACATCGGGCCGGCTGCGGCGATGCCGGTGATGGAAGGCAAGGCAGCCCTGTTCAAGCGCTTCGGCGGAGTGGACGCGTGGCCGGTGGTGCTCGACACCCAGGACACCGACGAGATCGTCAGGATCGTCAAGGCAATCGCGCCGGCATATGGCGGGATCAATTTGGAGGACATTGCCGCGCCGCGGTGCTTCGAGATCGAGACTCGGCTGCGCGAGTTGCTCGACATCCCGGTCTTCCACGACGACCAGCACGGCACGGCGATCTGTGTGCTGGCCGCACTGACCAACGCCCTGCGCGTGGTCGGCAAAGAGCTGGCGGACGTTCGGGTCGTGGTCTCCGGGGCGGGCGCTGCCGGCACGGCGATCATGAAGCTGCTGCTGCGCCAAGGCGTCGGCGACATCATCGCGTGCGACCGGGCGGGCGCACTGCACCGCGGCATGCCCGACCTGAGCCCGAACTGGGCCTGGCTAGCCGAGCACACCAATAAAAGCAATTTCTCCGGTACGTTGGCCGGCGCGATCGACGGCGCCGACGTGTTCATCGGAGTCAGCGCGCCGAACCTGCTGACCGGTGACGACATCGCCAAAATGGCACCGAAGTCGATCGTGTTCGCGCTGGCCAACCCGGACCCGGAGGTCGATCCGCGCGAGGCGCGCAAACACGCGGCTGTGGTGGCGACTGGTCGCTCGGATCAGCCCAACCAGATCAACAACGTGCTCGCCTTCCCCGGGGTCTTCCGCGGGCTGCTGGACGCGGCAGCCGAGTCGTTCACCGAGGAGATGGCTTTAGCCGCGGCCCGAGCCATCGCAGATGTGGTCGGTGAGGACAAACTCAACCCGACCGTGATCGTGCCGAGCGTGTTCGACCCGCGGGTAACCCCGGCCGTGGCTGCCGCGATCCGTGCAGTCGTGCGCGGCAACGCAGTTCCGCATAACGCAGCCGCGACGCCCGACGTCGAGCTAGCCACCGCACCAGACCAAACCTTCTAACCAGCCGGACCTCCGGTGCCCGCACGAAACGGGCACCGGATCAGGCCTCAATCCAGTCTCGGTGGTTAGAGCAGCGTGGTTTCGCCGGTGGCGACCAGCACGGCTGGGCCGGCCAGCCACCAGAGTTCCTGCTCGTCGTGGGTGACAAGCAGACGACCGCCGGGCACGTCGACAGCAACGACCCCGCGGTCCAGGCGCGCATCGCGCAGGGCAACCGCGCCGACCGCGAGCGCGCCCGTGCCACACGACAGCGTTTCGCCGGAACCGCGCTCGTGCACCCGCATCCGCACATGCAGATCAACCCCGTCGATCGGCTCGGCGGGGACGACGAATTCGACATTGACCCCAGCAGTGAACAGCGCCGGATCAAACCCGGGCGACACATTCAGATCAAGAGCATCCAGCCGTACGCCGTCGTGCAGCGCGCAGACCAGGTGCGGGTTGCCGCAGTCGACAGCCAGGCCGGGGAAGGTCAGCGGGCCGGTCGTCGCGGTGCTCGTCGCGTACACCCGGGGATTGGTCATTTGCACTTTGATGGTGTCGTCGTCGACCTGGGCGAGCACGATGCCGGCGCGGGTGGCCACGGGCAGACCGTGCGGGTCGGGGGTGGCCAGGCCGCGGTCGAGCAGGAAGCGGGTGAACACGCGGACGCCATTGCCGCACATTTCGGCGATCGAGCCGTCGCTATTGCGATAGTCCATGAACCACTGCGCGTGCGCGGCCCAGTCGGCGGCGGCTGGTTCGCTCACGGTGCGCACGACTCGCAGCACGCCGTCCGCGCCGACGCCGAAGCGGCGGTGGCACAGCGCAGCGACCTGCTCAGCGGTCAAGTCCAACTCCCCGTCGGGATCGAAGACGAGGACGAAATCATTGCCAGTGCCGTGACCCTTAGTGAACAACACACGGTCCATCATTGCGTAAGGGCCAAGGCATCTGCCACGAGCGTCGACGCTGCGCCCTCCAGCCAGGTGATCGCCGGGTCGCGTTTAAACCAAGATCGCTGCCGCCGTACGAATCGGCGCGTGCCGCGAATCGTGTCCGCCTTAGCGTCGAGCTCGGTCATCGTGCCGTCGAGCTGGGCGAGCGCTTGTTGATAGCCGAGCGCGCGAGCTGCTGTGCGGCTCGCCCGTAAGCCGTCTAAGCCGCGAACTTCGTCGAGCAGGCCGGCCGACCACATCAAGTCGACTCGGGTGGCGATCCGCTCGTCCAGGTCGGCGACGTCGCGGTCCACGCCGATGCGTACCGATGGGTAGCAGGGCTTGGCCTCGGGCAGGGCGGCGGTAAATGGTTTACCAGTGAGCTCGATCACTTCCAGTGCGCGCACGATCCGCCGACCATTGGAGGCGAGGATGTGCTCGGCTGCCGTGTTGTCCCACTTTTGCAAGCGCGCGTGGAGCACGGCCGGGCCGACTTCGGCTAGTTCCTGCTCCAGTCGCGCTCGGATCGCGGGGTCAGTACCCGGGAAGTCGAATTCTTCCAGGACCGCGCGAAGGTAGAGGCCCGAGCCGCCGACCAGCAGCGGAACCCGCCCCCGAGCGGCGATGTCGTCGATCGCAGCGCGGGCCAAGGATTGGTATTCGGCGACTGCGGCGGGGAAACTGACCGGCCAGATGTCGAGCAGGTGATGGGTGATTCCGGCACGCTCAGCCATGGTGAGTTTGGCGGTGCCGATGTCCATGCCCCGATAAAGCTGCATAGAGTCGGCGTTGACCACTTCACCGCCGAGCTGATGCGCCAACGCGATACTCAGTGCCGACTTTCCCGCAGCTGTAGGACCGACGATGGTGACCACGCGTGGAGCTTCCCCGACCGGCACCTGACCACGGTAGGACACCGTTGGGTCACGGTCATCGGTGGGCGCTTCCCCCCGACTGGGTTGGACCTGTGACAATGCCCGAGAAAGAATGCGATGAGAAGGTTGGCATCCGACCGTCTGCATTGATGTCACCTGCGCCAGCGGCGTCACCCGCGCACCGCTGGCGTTCACTGCGCTGTGGCGGTGGTCACCGGTCCTGGGGGCTGGCGATGCCGGGAGAACGAGGATGAGGTCATGAACGACTGGACGGCCTTCGGGCGCGTTGACGCTGACGGCACCGTGTACGTGAAGACCAGCGAAGGCGATCGGGTGGTCGGCTCTTGGCAGGCCGGCACCCCGGAGGAAGGCTTGGCCCACTTCGCCCGCCGCTTCGCAGACCTGGTCACCGAGGTCGACCTGGTGGAGGCACGGCTCAAATCCGGTGCCGCGGACGCCTCACACTCGTTGACCAGCCTCAAACGGCTGCGCACCACCCTCGACGAGGCGCACGTGGTCGGCGACATCGACGGGCTCGGCTCCCGGCTCACCCGGTTGGCCGGGGTCGCTGAGGAAAAAGCCACCGAGGCCCGCGCCGCTCGTGAGGTGGCCCGGGGTGAGGCGCTTGCGCGCAAGACCGCCCTGGTCGACGAGGCGGAGAAGATCGCGGCCGAGTCCACCGGCTGGAAGACTGCTGGTGATCGCCTCAAAGAAATCCTGGACGAGTGGAAGACCATCCGCGGGGTCGACAAGAAGACCGACGGTGAGCTGTGGAAGCGGTTCGCGGCAGCCCGCGACGGCTTCACCCGTCGCCGGGGCGCCCACTTCGCCACCTTGGACGGGCAGCGCAAACAAGCGCAGACTGCCAAGGAGGAGCTGGTCACCGAGGCTGAGACGCTCGCCGCTTCGACCGAATGGTCGACGGCAGCCAACCGGCTCAAAGACTTGATGAACGAGTGGAAGGCCGCACCACGCGCTGCCAAAGAAGCTGAGCAGCGCCTCTGGGAACGGTTCCGCGCTGCCCAGGACGCGTTCTTCACCCGGCGCAGTGAGGTCTTCTCGGCTCGCGACACCGAATACCAGGGCAACCTGGAAAAGCGGCAAGCGATCCTGGCCGAGCTTGAGGCGATCGACATCGACGCGGACCCGCGCGGCGCCCAAAACAAGCTGCGCGATGCGCAAACCGCCTGGCACGACGCCGGTCGGGTGCCACGCGAGGCGTCCACCAGCTTGGATCGGCGCTGGCGGGCCGCGGAGGAGCGGGTCCGGGTGGCGATGGACTCGGCTTGGCGCAAGACGGCTCCGAAAGACAACCCGTTGCTCAGGCAGATGCGCGATCAGGTCGCCGAAGCCGAACAGCGGTTGGCTCGAGCCCAGGCAGCTGGCGACAAGAAGCGAATCAAGGAAGCCGAGCAGTCGCTCGCCGCCAAGCAGCAGTTCCTCACCTTGGCCGAGCAAGCCGGCTAATCAGCGCAGATAGCACGCAGGCCCCGACTTGAATCCGGTTTGGGCCTGCGTGCTATCTGCGGACAGCTTGTGGCCTACAAGGCTTTGCGGACAACTTGTGGCCTACAAGGCTTTGCGGACAACTTGTGGCCTACAAGGCTTTGCGGACAACTTGTGGCCTACAAGGCTTTGCGGACAACTTGTGGCCTAGAGGGCGCAGCCGTCGCTCTGGGCCGGCAGCGGGGCGGGAACTCCGACAGTTGGGAGGCCCAAGGAAACCCCGGGCAGGCGCGGGGTGCGGCCCGCTTCGGCGGCGTCACCAGCCCGAGTACGGCGATGACTCAGCGGCGCGCCGTCCGCGTTGAGGTGATGCGGGGCGGCGTACGTGATCACGGTTTCGATCACGTCGCCCGGACGCGGCGCTGTGTCGCCCAACGCGAAGTGCACGAGCCGCCCGTCGCGAGCCCGACCACTCAACCGACCCGTACGGTCGTCTTTGCGCCCTTCACCGACAGCGACCAGCACCTCAACCTTGGTGCCGACCAGCTTCTTGTTTTCGGCCCAGGTGATGTCTTCCAGCAGTGCGATCAGCCGCTCATATCGGGCCTGCACGACCGCTTTGGGCACCTGATCAGCCATTGTGGCCGCCGGTGTGCCCGGACGTGGCGAATATTGGAAGGTAAATGCGCTGGCGAACCGGGCTTGACGCACGACCTCTAGGGTCTGCTCGAAGTCTGCTTCGGTCTCACCGGGGAATCCCACGATGATGTCGGTGGTGATCGCTGCATCGGGCATGGCCGCGCGCACTTTTTCGATGATGCCGAGGTATTTCGCCGACCGATAACTGCGGCGCATTTCTTTGAGCACTCGGTCGGAGCCGGACTGCATCGGCATGTGCAGCGAGTGGCAGACATTCGGCGTCTCGGCCATCGCGGCGATCACGTCATCGGTGAAGTCCTTCGGGTGCGGGCTGGTGAACCGCACCCGCTCCAGCCCGTCGACGTCCCCGCAAGCACGCAGCAACTTGCCGAAGGCCAGCCGATCACCGAACTCGACCCCGTACGAATTGACGTTTTGCCCGAGGAGGGTGACTTCGAGCACGCCCTCTTTGGTGAGCGCTTCGACCTCGGCCAGCACGTCACCGGGCCGGCGGTCCTTTTCGGTGCCGCGTAGCGACGGCACGATGCAGAACGTGCAGGTGTTGTTGCAGCCCACCGAGATCGACACCCAGCCCGCGTACGTCGATTCGCGCTTGGTCGGCAGCGTCGAAGGGAACACCTCGAGCGATTCGAGGATCTCGACCTCAGCCTGCTGGTTGTGTCGCGCGCGCTCCAGCAGCACCGGCAGCGAGCCGATGTTATGGGTGCCGAACACCACGTCGACCCAGGGAGCCCGTTTCACGATGTCGCCGCGGTCTTTCTGTGCCAGACAGCCACCGACCGCGATCTGCATGTCCGGGTTTTTGACCTTCGTGGGCCGCAGCCGGCCGAGATTGCCATAGAGCCGGTTATCGGCGTTTTCGCGGACTGCGCAGGTGTTGAACACCACGACGTCAGCCTCGTCGGCGTTTTCCGCGCGGGCGTAGCCGGCGTTCTCCAGCAGACCGGAGATGCGCTCGCTGTCGTGCACGTTCATTTGGCAGCCGTAAGTGCGCACGTCATACGTGCGAGCGGCGCCGGTCATCTCAATAGTCATGGCAACTATGCAGGATAGTCGCTGCGGCCGCGGGAAAATAATCTGCAGCCGGCGCGGACGGACGGTCCGCGCCGGCGCAGCGCAACTAGTCGGTTCGCTCCCTAATTGTACTGATATGCCCGAATGATAGTTTGGGTCTCCGTGTTGCCCTTGGTGTCGGACACAGAGGCACGCAACGAGACGAAACCGGCCGAGTTCGGGTTCTTGATCTTGACGGTTCGCTTGTCACCAGTGCCGGTGTTGGCAACGGTGGCCCAGGTCTTGCCGTCGTTGAAAGACACCTCGATTTTTACGGTTTTAGCCACGCCGGCGGCGGAGCCGGTCTGATGATCCACCACCACCGGCACTGTCACTGTCGTGTTCTTCTTGACCGCATTGTTGAGATCCAGCGCGGGAGTGAACCGGACCGTACTCAACGGCAGGCGCTGCGGGGTCGTCCCGGCGACATGGCCGGACCGGAAGGTCCACGTGGCCTCGACCTTGGTGGAGAGCACGTTCTGGCCACCTCGGGCAAAGGTCGCGGTGAGACGATAGTTGTCCGCGGCAGCCGGCAGAGTGAAGCTGGCGAAATGATTGTTTTTGGCCTCGGCGACGAGGGTCGAACCTCGATACAAAGCGATCCGGGCCGAGGTGAAGTCCGAGAAGCCGGGCCGGCCGGCGCCATCGCCGAACAGGAAGGGCGACGCCGAAATGGTGTCGCCGAGTCGGCTGATCCAATCGCCGGACAACAGCGGCCCACTAAGTTGGGGACCGAACACTCCACGGTTCCACTGCTCGGGATAAGTCTTGCCAGCCTCGTAGACGCGCGGCGGGGTCTTTACCTGGTTCGCGTTGGGCTGGCCCTCCGGGTCGGAGTTCGTCTCCCCCATCGTGCTGCGCCACCGCATGCCGGGTGCGGTGTTCACATATTCGCTCCGGCGAAACGGCAAGGTGAAATTGTCGTTGGAAAACGACACCCCGAAGTCGACCGGGGGCACGAGGATCCACGACCGGACGCCGAGACTGCCTTTGCCTTGGCGGGCGTATTCTGGGCGCACTGTTGCCAGTTCGGCCGGGCGCACCACGTGCTGAAAACCGACCGGCATATGCCCGATTACCGGATAGCCCAGGTTGTACACCCAGGGACTGTTCTTTGAACTTCCAGAGGCAGTGTGCTGGAAATAATTGATGATCGTCACGAATTCGAAGTCGGGGACGGCAACGTCTGCACCAATCCGACCGTGGTAGAGCGTGACGCCGTCTTCAGCCAGGCTGATTACAGAATTGGTGACCCCGCCACCGATATTCCAGTGCGCGTCGATCTCGGCAAAACCTACGTCAGCGTCTTTGCGCGGCGCGGTGATGGCGACGTTCTTAGCGGTTCGGGCGTCCACCTGCAGCTGGGTGTCATGGTCGAGCACTAGCCGGGGCTGAGTCAGCATCGCGGTGTCCACCGCATTGCCAGCGCGTTGGGTGGTGATATTGGCGAACATGCCGTAATCGCCCTTAGGAACACGCAAGGTCAGGCTCGGGCCGAAGCCCTTCTGCGTCACGTATGCGTGCGTGGTCCGTTCGACTAGCAAAATGTCATACGCGACCGGTGCATTTCCTGCCTGGTCCACTAGGTTCATCGCCAGGTCATAGCTTTCCACTTCCCGGTTCACCGCAAATGGTGTCCGCACCCGCACCCCGTCGGCGGTAGCTTCGAGGAATCCTGTCCAGCGTCCTTCGGCGGCCGTGATCCTGGTGTCGGCAGTCAACGTTGCGGTGGCCGCGCCGCCGGCGGGGACGGTGAGGGTTGGCTGGTCCACGGTGAACATTCCGGCCGGTTCAGCGGCACCACCAGGACCGGTGCCGTTCGCGGCGAGCTGGACGGTCTGCGCCGTGGTGCCGTAGTTGTGGTAGGTGACGACCTGCGACATTTTCTCGTCGTCAGTGTGCGGCCAGCGAGCCCGACCGAAGCTAACACTCGGCGGGGTCGCGACCACCTGCTGGTCAACCGCGCGCGCCACGTCGACTCGACCCGCCCCTTGGCCATAGACCGTGCCGGCGGCGATCGGGGCGGCGGCTCCCATCAATGCGGCTTTGAGCTGTGCGCCCTTCCAGTCGGGGTGGCGCTGGGCGAGAATCGCTGCGGATCCGGCCACGTGCGGGGTCGCCATCGAGGTGCCGGACAGCGAGGTGTAACCGGGCACGTCTGACGGCGTACCGATCACGCCTTTGGCTGCCTTGGCGGCCACGATGTCTACGCCCGGGGCAGCAATGTCGGGCTTGATCGCGTCGTCCTCGCGGCGCGGACCGCGGTTGGAGAAGGCGACCGGCTCGTCTTTCTTGGTGACCGCGGCGACCGCCAGGGCAGCATCGGCAGTCGCCGGCGTGCCCACCCCTTCCGCTTTGCCGTCATTGCCGGCAGCGACCACAAACAGGGTGCCGCGCTCGGCGGAGAGATCGTTGATGGCTTGTTCGATCGGGTCCACCCCGGGCACGTCGTCTGAGCCGAGGCTGAGGTTGATCACCTGGGCGCCTTGATCAACCGCCCATTGCATGCCGGCCAGCACGGAGGAATCCGAGCAGTCGGGCGCGCACACCTTGCCGTCGAGCAATTTGGCACCCGGCGCGACCCCGGTGAACCGACCCTTCGACTGAGCACCCGTGCCGGCGATGGTGGACGCGATATGGGTGCCGTGGCCAATCAGGTCAGTCGGGTCAGTTTCGTCGGTGAAATTCTTCTCGGCCGTGATCTTGCCGGCCAGATCCGGGTGGGTGGCGTCGATGCCGGTGTCCAGCACCGCCACAGTGACACCCGAGCCGTTGTAACCGTCCTTCCACGCTGATGGGGCGCCGATCTGCAGCACGCTCTGGTCCAGCGTGATGTGGCGCCGACCGTCCAGCCAGATCTTGGCGACGCCGGCGCGTAGGGCGCGGCCACCAGTACCGGGCTGGGTCAGGTTTGGCCAGAGCTTGTCGTCGTGTCCGGTGTTGACCGTCAGCGCGCGAACTTTGGTGAGGTCTCGGGTCACCTTGGCCCCGCCGGACGTCACACTCGAGCGGGCGCTAGTGGACGCGGTGTTGTGCGGGTAGCCGACGATCAACGGGGTGGCGGCCTTGGCGTCGGTGTAACCGGCTGCCGCGAGGGCGGTCACGTCGAACAAGCGGGCGTCCACCGCGCCCGAGCTGACCAATCGGGCGGCATCCGACGGAACGACCCGCACGTGCCCGTCGACCTGAGTCTTGGCGAACGTAACTCCGCGCCGACCTGGGCCCGCGAGCACCGAGGTGGTTCCGTCTGCACTCAGCGTGACCTTGTCACCGGTGAGTAGCGTCAACGTGGTGCGAGGCAGCGACGTGTCAACGGCGGGAACTGCGGAAACAACTGCCGGATCGGTCGCCGGAATCTGATCGGCGTGACTAGCAACGAACGGTATGCCAGCTGCCGCCGCGGCGCCGACTGTCACCAGCGCGACCGCGATGGCATTGCGCCGGCGCGATGGACGAGAGATTTCATGCCCGTCAACACACCGTGCGCCACGTTTCGGTTGACGCCGATGTCTCAACCAACCCAAAACTTAATTTTCGTCACGATTACGCCCGGTCGGCGAAAATTTCTTCACTTTGTTGCGGCACACTGTCAACCTTTCCCAGCCACCGTACGTGAGACCAGGTGGCGCACGTTTGGCTGACCGAGGGAGCCGCGGGATGCATCGTGACAGCGAAGCCGACTTTGAGCGCTTTGTGCACGAGCGGGGTTCGGCGCTGTTGCGTACCGCACACCTGTTGACCGGAGATCAAGGCCAGGCCCAAGACCTGCTGCAAGACGTGCTGGAGAAGGTCTTCTTGCGCTGGGACAGCGTCCGAACCAAAGACGAACCAGTTGCCTATGTACGCAGGTGCCTGGTGAACGCGTCGACGAATCGGTGGCGCCGATTGCGGGCCCGGGTGCGCGAAGTGACCTGGCATGCCGGGGTCGACGTGGTGGCCGCGGATCCGATGCGGTCGGTCGATCTGCGCGACGAGTTGGATCGGGTCTTGGCCCAGTTGACTCAGCAGCAACGCACCGTATTGGTGCTGCGCTATTGGGAGGATATGTCGGAAGCTGACACGGCTCGGCTGCTCGGCTGCTCCGTCGGCACGGTGAAGAGTCAGGCCTCGCGCGGTCTGGCCAAGCTGCGCCGACTGCTCGACACGCAAACAGCCGTACCCGCTTCGCCGAGCTCAGCGTCAACCTCGCTGACTTCACCACAGACTCCACTGAACTGGGCGCAACAGTGAGGATTGACATGGATGACCGGGGAATTGCCCTCCGCGCCCGTTTCGCGGAGGCAGTGGATGATCTTCAGGCCCCGACTGATCTGGCGAACGCCGTCCGGGTAGGCGCGAGGGGCCGGCGACGGCGTCAGCGGGCACTACAAGCGACGGCTGCGGCAGTGGTCATCGGCGTCACCGCCTTCAGCCTGCAGTTATTGCCCCATTTCAAGCACAAGGACACCGGCACTTCACTCTCATTCGCCGCACCGGCCGACACCGACAGGGCGGCCAGCACCTTCACCTGGCGTTCCACGAGCGCGCTAGACTTGACTAAATTTGACCCGCTGGCAATCGTCCGGGACTATTTTCTTTTTGGCCTACCTCAAAACCTTCGCCCGCAAGGGGAGGTAGAGCGCATGAAAACTTCGGAACTTCTGACCCCCGGCGGAAAAAATACCGGGGTGTGCCAGTTCTTTGCCGACAGGGCCGGTGGGGCCGACGACAACTACCGCACTGCACGGTTCTGTATTGAACAACCTGCCGCAGGTGACGACGCCGAGCTGGAAACGTTGGTCCGGCGCACGATTCATCCGAGCAAAGCGGAAACCATCCGCCGGGGCACGATCAATGGCCGATTGGCCTTGGCTGTGGTGCCGGGTTCGCTCACCGATGACTACGACAGCGACAGCTCTCGCTGGACTGCACTCTATTTCCGGCCGGGAGCACCCTTGCGTCCTGACCCGGGCCATCCCGACCAGGTCATCGTCATTACCGGCACCGCACTGACCAAAATCGACTTTTCAGACTTCGTGTTCGGCCTGCATTCGCTACCCGTCGCAAACGGCGCGACCGGTGGCGTCGGGCCGCCGCCGCCGCCGGTCGCGACCGGGGCGCCAACTCCGAGCCGTTGAGCGACGCAACAGCACCAACAGCACCAACAGCACCTGCGACCATCGGCACACTCCTGCCTGCGGGCTCAGTCAAACTTGACCGCTACTGGTCGGCTTGAACTGGGAACTGCCGCAGCCGGGTGCGGTGGCGCAGGCTGGGTCGACGCCCGTACATGGACGGACTTGGTGACGCTGTGGGCCGTCGTCGGTCTCGACTTCGGCGACGTGCACCGCGCGCAGACTGCCGTCCGGCTCGGCCAACACGTACCGGGATGGGTTGAGGGTGTCGTCGGGCAGGAGTAGGGCGACGGCGAGGCGAACCGCGACGGCACTGGCGATAGTTGTCTCGACAAACCCGGCCGGGGCAAGGTATACATCGACGAGAGTCGAAAAGTCTCCGCCGACTTGATACACATCGCACAACACCGCACCGTCGGAACCGAACGGCACCACGCTGCACTCCAAGGCACCAGCCAGGGCGCCACGGACGCGTTCGTCGTCGAGGCGACCGGCCAGCGCCCAGTTCCACAAACCGTCTGTCGGACACCCGTCTTCCGCCCCAAACATGGTTGACAATGCTCCTACTCCAGCAGTCTCTTGTGTTACAAGTCCGTGACCATTGGCGTAACGAACCGAGACAAGCCATCCCTATAGTGACAACATCCGAGTGACCAAACGACGGGACGGTTGTCCAGCATGTCCGACGAGGCTCTCATCGTCCTCGAAAGTGTTAACAAGTGGTTCGGTCCCTTGCATGTGCTGGACGAGGTAAACCTTTCGGTGGCTCGCGGCGAAGTCGTCGTGGTGATCGGACCGTCCGGGTCCGGCAAGTCGACCCTATGTCGAACCATCAACCGCTTGGAAACGATTGACTCTGGCCGGATCACCTTTGATTCCCGGCCGTTGCCGGCCGAGGGCCGGGCGCTAGCTCGGCTGCGCAGCGAGGTCGGCATGGTCTTCCAGTCGTTCAACCTCTTTGCCCACAAGACCATCCTGCAGAACGTGATGCTCGGACCGGTCAAGGTGCGCAGGGAAAAGTCGGCAGTGGCCCACGATCGGGCCATGTCGCTATTGGAGCGGGTCGGCATCGCCAGCCAGGCGCAGAAATATCCAGCCCAGCTCTCGGGTGGTCAACAACAGCGAGTCGCGATTGCCCGAGCGCTGGCCATGGACCCAAAGGCACTGCTGTTCGACGAGCCGACCAGCGCGCTCGACCCGGAAATGGTCGGCGAGGTGCTCGACGTGATGACCTCGCTCGCCCGCGACGGGATGACCATGGTCGTGGTCACCCACGAGATGGGTTTTGCTCGCCACGCAGCCAATCGCGTTGTGTTCATGGCTGATGGCCAACTGGTGGAGCAGGCCCCGCCGGAGGAATTCTTCGCCAACCCGCGCAGCGACCGGGCGAAGGACTTCCTCTCCAAGATCCTCACCCACTAGCCGGACAGACCAGCCAAGGCTGTCCGATTCGCAGTTCCTTGCTTCGAGAGGTTTAAAAATGCGCATCACCCGATTGACCGCGACGTTCGGCGTTATGACCATGGCGCTAACCATGGCGGCCTGCGGCGGCTCCAGCGGGAGCAAAGGCATCGTCGACAAGGCTTCCGGCGACAAAAAGCTGACGATCGGCGTCAAGGCCGACCAGCCTGGCCTCGGCCTGCAGACCGGCTCGACCTACCAGGGCTTCGACATCGAGATCGCGAAGATCCTGGCAAAGGGTCTCGGCGTGGAGGAGAGCGGCATCACCTGGAAGACAACGGTTTCCACCAACCGTGAGCCCTACATTCAGCAGGGCACTGTCGATCTGGTCGTCGCCACCTATTCGATCACCGACGACCGCAAAAAGGTCGTCAACTTCGCCGGTCCGTATTACATCGCCGGCCAGGATCTGCTCGTCCCAGTCGCGTCCACTATCACCGGCCCGGAGTCGCTGGACGGCAAGAACGTCTGCTCGGTAACTGGCTCAACGCCGGCTAAGCGGATCAAGACCGACTATCCCAAGGCGCACCCGCAGCTCTTCGACACTTACTCCAAGTGTCTGTCCGCGCTCGCCGGTGGCACCGTGGACGCCGTCACCACTGACGACATTGTCCTGGCCGGTTACGCGACCCAGGATCAGTATGCCGGCAAGTTCAAGGTCGTCGGCAAGACGTTCAGCACCGAGCTCTATGGCATTGGGCTCAAGAAGAGTGACACTGCGGGTTGCAACAAGCTCAACGATATCTTGAAGGCATCCGTCACCGACGGCTCCTACAAGAAGGCCTGGGACGACACGTTGGGCAAGAGCGGCAAGGCCGCCCCCACGCTCGACGTCACCAAGCTCACCAACTGCGCCTGATCATCGGAGCACGAGTGAGGCCGGGCGACCCGGCCTCACTCCCCGATCTTTCCCAACCGCCCCTCCACGAAGGTGACGATGGACGTCTTCTCCGATCCGGCCAATGTCGACTTGTATGTGACTGGGTTTCTCTGGATTTTGAAACTCGCTCTCGCGTCGGCCGTTGGCTCACTCGTCCTCGGTGTCGTGCTGGCCGGCATGCGAGTTTCGCCGGTGCCGGTGCTGCGCGGCTTCGGCACGGTCTGGGTGAATACCTTCCGCAACACCCCGCTCACGCTAATCATCTTCTTCTGCTATTTCGGCCTGTTCACGACGCTCGGTTTCACCGTGTCGCATGACATCGACCAAAACAACTACTGGCTCGGCGTGATCGGACTGTCGGTCTACACTGCCGCATTTGTCTGCGAGGCGATCCGCTCCGGCATCAACACCGTGCCGCCCGGGCAGGCTGAGGCAGCACGGGCGATCGGCATGTCCTTCCGCCAAACCCTCACGATCATTATCCTGCCGCAAGCCGGCCGGGCAGTGATCGCGCCGTTGGGCAGCATCGCGATTGCCATGACCAAGAACGCGACAATCGTCGGCACGATCGGGTTGGCCGAAACTGCCAGCGCTATGAAAACTTTGATCAACTCCAATGGTAACGCCGTCATTCCGATCTTCCTGGCCTTTGCCGGCACCTTCGCGATCGTGCTGATTCCGACCGGCTACGCCTTCGGCTGGCTGGCCAACCGCCTGGTGGTAAAAAGATGAGCGTGCTTTATGACCACCCTGGTCCACGGGCGAAACTGCGCAATCAGCTACTGACTGTTGTGTTCGGCACTGTGCTGCTGGCCGTGGTTTACTGGATCTATCGGCGGTTCGACGTCAAAGGTCAATGGGCTGGTGCACTGTGGAAGCCTTTCAGTCGCAGCTCCACTTGGACTGACTTCATTCTTCCAGGACTGGGCCATACCTTGGCTGCGGCGGCCGTCGCCATGCTGCTTTCTATCCTATTTGGTCTTATCTTCGCAGTCGGCCGCCTCTCGGAGCATTGGTGGCTCAAACTGCCGGCCGGCATTGTGGTCGAATTCTTCCGTGCCGTTCCGTTGCTGCTGCTGATTTTCTTCATCTTCTTCGGAGTGCCATTCCTGACCGAGCAATCGATGTCGGTCTTCTGGGCGCTGGTGATTGGGCTGACGCTCTACAACGGCTCGGTGCTGGCAGAAGCATTCCGGGCGGGGGTCAATTCGCTGCCGCGTGGCCAGAGCGAGGCTGCATATGCGATCGGCCTGCGCAAAGGACAAGTGCTGGCGCTGATTCTGCTGCCGCAAGCTGCGCGGGCGATGTTGCCGGTGATCGTCAGCCAGCTGGTCGTGCTGGTCAAGGACACCGCACTCGGCTACATCATCTCCTACCCTGAGCTGCTGCAACTCGGCGTCAACAACGTGCAGGCAAACTTCGGCAACGCCCTGCAGGCGGCGATCGTGGCGGCGGCGATCTACATCGTGATCAACACAGCCCTGACTTTTGTCGCAGGTCAGCTCGCCCGGCGAACCTTGCGCAGCCCTAAGGCCGCTCGCCCGAACGGCACCGGCGCTCCAGTGCCTGCAGCCATGGTCGAAAGCGGCGAGGCGGCAGTCGCCTGATTCAGCTCAAGTGGTCCGGCACAAACGCGGACCAAGTTCAGCATGAACGTAAAAGTTCGGCGCCGATGTAGTGCGGACGATCGGCTAGATCGACTAGAACGCGAGGCGATGGCGACCACCTGATCCGGTCGCCATCGCCTCGCGGCGGTCAGTGCCTCAGCGAGCTAGTTCGGTGACGCGGGATTCGCGCACCACGGTGACCCTAATTTGGCCGGGATAGGTGAGCTCTTCCTCGATTTGCTTCGCCACATCGCGGGCGAGCACAGCTGCACCGATGTCGTCGATGTCGTCTGGGCGGACCATGACTCGGATTTCGCGGCCGGCTTGCATGGCGAAGACCTTGTCCACCCCGATCTTGCTGGCGGCGATTTCTTCAATCCGTTCGAGCCGCTTCACGTACGCTTCCAGGCTTTCTCGGCGGGCACCCGGCCGACCACCGGAGCAAGCATCCGCTGCCTGAGTCAAGACCGCTTCGACGGTTTGCGGCGGAACCTCGTTGTGGTGGGCCTCGATCGCGTGCACCACGTCATCCGACTCGCCGAATTTTCGGGCCAGATCGGCGCCGATCAACGCGTGGCTGCCCTCCACCTCGTGGGTCAGCGCCTTACCGATGTCGTGCAGGAAAGCGCCCCGCTTGATCGTCGGCACATCCAAGCGCAGCTCAGCCGCCATGATCCCGGCGATATGCGCCGTTTCCACCAAATGCTTGAGTACGTTCTGGCCATAGCTGGTCCGATAACGCAGGCGGCCGAGCAGTTTCGCCAGCTCCGGATGCAGGTCGGTGATGCCGACTTCGAGCAGTGCTTCCTCGGCGGCCCGGTCGCAGAGCAGGTCAACCTCGTTCTTGGCGCCGTCGTAGACCTCTTCGATCCGGTGCGGGTGAATCCGGCCGTCCAAGACCAGCTTCTCCAGCGTCAGCCGACCGACCTCGCGACGCACCGGATCGAAGCAGGACAGCAACACTGCTTCGGGAGTGTCATCGATGATCAGGTTGACGCCGGTGACCGACTCGAAGGTGCGAATGTTTCGCCCCTCACGGCCGATGATCCGGCCCTTCATTTCGTCACTGGGCAGGTGCAGCACGCTGACCACGCTCTCCGAGGTCTGCTCACTGGCGATCCGCTGGATTGCGTCGACGACGATATGGCGGGCGCGCAGGTCAGCATTGGACCTGGCGTCAGCTTCAATGTCGCGCACCAGGATGGCGGCTTCGCGTTTGGCTTGGGTCTCGATGCTTTCCACCAACTCGAGGCGGGCCGCGTCGGCGGTCAAGCTCGCGATGCGCTCCAGCTCTTTGCGCTTGAGCTCGTCGGCGACGGCCAGCTCGGCTTCTCGGCCGGTGAGCGATACTTCCCGGCTGGTCAGATCGGCATCCATCGTGATGAGTCGGCGTTCGCGCTCGACCAAGCGCTCCAGCTCGTCGGCGTGCAGGCGCTCACGTTCGTCGATCCTGGCCGCGCGACGCTCCACCTCGGCCGCGTTCTCCTTCGCGGTGGCGTTGAGCAGGGCAACCTCGCGCTCACCCGAGCGGCGGGCAGCCATACGGGCTTGCTCGGCATCTGCCTCGGCCTGGCGGTGGGCGTGTTCGAGGATCGTGTCGGCTTCGGCGTGCGCGGCGTCCAGCACTCGGCGTGCTTCGGCGCGGGCGGAGGTTGCCTCAGCTTTCGCGGCGGCTGCTTCGGCTCGTACCGAAGCGGCTTTGGCATTGGCGTCTTCGACCTTGGCTTGGGCGTCTTCCACCTTCGCCTGAGCGTCCTCGACCTTGGCTTGGGCGTCTTCCACCTTGGCTCGAGCGTCCTCGACCTTGGCTTGGGCGTCACCGACGGCTTGGCCGTGGCGCTCGTGCGCGTCAGCCCGGTCGGTCTGCAAGTTGCGCAGGGCGCGTGCGCCGAGCAGAACGCCGACCAGCATCACGGCGGCGAGCACGACGAACGCCACCACGAGCACCCAATCCAGGGCGGTCATCTCGCCGAGTCTCCCTTCGCTGCCCGGCGCGGCGGGCGCGCGCAAAGGCTGTTGTGGGATGCCCGACCAAGGCGGATGACCGCAGGCGACACCGACCCCGTGGTTACCGAGTGTATCGGTGCACCGCGGAGTCGACCGCCGGTATGTCAAGCCCCTGGCCGCGCGGTCTGCCGCCGAGGGGGCATCAAACGACATTTGGCCTGCCCTTCGGCGGGCCGAGCGTCATTAGTGATGCCGTAATGTGATGCGATCTATGTTGTGCACGTTGCTTGCGATGGTCGAACAAACCTTGTGTAACGCGAGGCTAGGTCGCGAGTGGCACTTCGGTCAAGGATCCATGATTCGGCAGCGGAGGGACGTACGGCACAGAGGCGCTTACGCCCAGCTCACACTTGGGTCGGGCAATTCAGGCGTACCGGGACCAGAGATCGCGCATCGGCTCCCAGGTTTCGCCAATACTCTCCTTCCAGTACGCCAGCAGGTAGCCGGCCACTGGTGTTTGCGTGTCATCCCACCAGAGCCCGGCCACCGTTCGGGCGACGCGACCCTCAGTCAGCCGGTATGCGTACTCAACGTAGTTGCCGGTGGTCCGCGCCGAGGGGGCCGGTCGCTGAGCTGCCACGCCCACACCAGGGGTCAACGCTCGGGCGTCCACGTTCTGCCCGAGGGTCTGCACCCGGGCCTTGTCGCGGGCGGCGACCGAGGCATATTCCACGAAGATCGCGCTCATACCGTCGAGCGTGCAGCGAACTCGAGTCTTCTCCCCCGCATTGAGCGCCGGGCCGCCCGGTTCACCACTGCGTCCACAGTTCGACAAATACGGCAACCAGCCCGCAGCGATGCTGACCAGGCCAGAGTTGGCGAAATGCGGCTGGTTGAGCGTCAACTGGCTCTGCTCGAAGACAGCCAATGAGCTGGACGGGCTCGGTGCGGCGGAGGCTGAGGTCGGAGCCGACGCGGGGGCGTGGGCAGTTCGGGTGGCATGGCCGGCGAAGAATCCCCCGCCGCCGAAGAGCACCAGACCGACTGCCAGCCCGACGAGCAAGCCGATGACCAAGCGGTTGCGCTCGGGACGCACGGACGGCTCGATCCGACGACCGCCAAAGGCAGAGGGCGAGCCGAAATCGTACGGACCCGCGGGGATGCCGGCACCCGAAACTGGAATCGGCCCACCGGACACGGAGGCTGGCAGGCCAGAGATTGGAAAGTTGGCGGCCGGGACGCCGGAAGCTGGGAACGCGACCGGGCTCGGCTGAATGGGGCTCGGCTGAATGGGGTAGGCGCCGCTCGGCAGACCTGAGTAGTCGCCGGGGGGTTGAGCCGGATAAGGCTCGCTTTGGTGGGCCGCGTAAAGGTCGCCCGAATGACTCAGGTGCGGGTCAACTGCCTGGGTCGCGTAAGCGTCGCTCGCCGGGGTTGGATTTTCCGGGGTTGGATTTTCCGGGGTTGGCACGGTCGGCATTTCGCCTTGCTGGAAGGGTTCGTAACCCTGCGTCCCGCCCTGCGCGTCCTCAGTCACGAAGGAGCAGGTTACCAGGCAGTTGCGAAGACCGATGTCCCAAAAGATCACCAATGCTGAGCTGGGGGTAAAACGTGAGCCGGATAACACCATGGCGCCCAACCACGGTGCAGCACACCGCAGTCGGACGCCATGGTTTGAGCCGATCAGGCAGCAGACTCAGAACGACGTCGCCGTGTTATGAACACCAGCCCAACACCACCGGCTGCAATTGCCGCGCCGAGGCCGGCGATGCCGATTGCATCCGATCCGGTCTTCGGCAAGGAGGCGCCCCCGGAATCAGAGCCGCCGCTGCCGCCGGAGTTGCCACTGCCACCCGAGTTGCCGCCGCCACCCGAGTTGCCGCCGCCACCGGAGTTGCCGCCGCCACCGGAGTTGTGGCTGCCAGAGCCACCTCCGTTGCCGGACGAGCCGCCACTGCCGCCCGTGCCACCGTTGCCCGGGGCCGTTGTTGTCGGAGCAGTGGTTGGCTTGTCGCCCGGACCGCCGCCGCCACCCGGAGCATCAGTGCCGCCGCCGCCACCATTGGGTGGGGTGGTCGATCCACCGTTGCCGGGCGGGGTCGTCGACCCACCGCCATTGCCGTTACCGGGCGGCTGGGTAGATCCACCGCCGTCGCCACCGCCAGGAGGCGTCGTCGAACCGCCACCGTTGTCACCCCCGTCAGGCGGCGTAGTGGAGCCTCCACCGTCGCCACCACCGGGCGGCGGTGGCGCACCCCCACCCGGAGGGTCGTCGTCAGCGGCAGTGCCGCCATTGGCCACTGAGGCCTTGCCGCTGCTGACCGCTGAGCCGCCACTCTGGGCAGCCGCAGCGCCGCTCGCCTGCTCGGCGATGACGGCAACGCCACGCGCCGCGTGCGGTGAACTCGCCGCGTTGGCCGCTTGGCCACCCGCGAGCGCGACCACACCGACGGCTCCGACGAGCACCGCCAAGCGCGTGACCACGCGCACACCACGATGGCGTGCAAGTTGATTGATCCGCATGTCCCTCCCCGTGCTCGCTGCGAGCAGATCATTCGATCCGGTTTGGACGATGACCTCTCGCGATCCGCGCACGAACATAGCCGACAGTCGCTATGTGGCGCTATCCACTGGTGCTGATGTGGCCATTACCCGGCATAGATTGTTATCCGATCGGTCGTGGTCACGAGGACGACTCGCTCGCCTCGTCGGCCAGCGCATCGGCATCGATCTGATCGGCGAATTCAGCCGCTTCCTCGTCACGCGCGGCGAGTGCATCTTTGACCGCCCGGATCGACACTCCAGGCGGATATCCCTTGCGGGCCAGCATCGCCACCAGCCGCCGAAACACGGCATCTGGTGCACCTGTGGTGGATCGCAGCTTGCGATCCACCAGGGCGCGGGCCGCCGCCGCTTCCTCATCGGCACCGATGCTCTCCAATGCCGCGCCAGCCACCTCGGGATCCACCCCACGGCGCCGAAGCTCCTCGGCCAACGCGCGCCGAGCCAGACCACGGCCTTGGTGCCGACTGGACACCCAGGCCCGCGCGAAGGCGGCATCGTCAATGATGCCGACCTCGTCGTATCGGTCGAGCACTTCGGCGATCACCTGCGCGCCGATCGCCTTGGCTTGCAGCGCTTTGGTCAGCTCAGCGCGGGTGCGCGGCCGGACTGCGAGCTGCCGCAGACAGATTTCGCGCGCCCGCTCGGACTCGCTCTGCGACGGCTGTCTGTGTTTGCTGTCCTCATCGCTGGTCTCGCCGGCCGGGCGGGGCGAAATGGCATCCCATCCGCGCCCGGAACGTGCGCCACGTCCACGGACCATTAGCCGGACCTCGATCAGAAGTCAACCGGCGGGAGCTCAGGGCCGCCAGCTGCGTCACCAGTGGTCTGGCCCACCCCAAGCTTTTCGAGGATCTTCTTCTCAATTTCGGCGGCGACGTCGGGATTTTCCTTGAGGAATTCGCGCGCCTTTTCCTTGCCCTGACCGAGCTGGTCGCCGTCATAGGTATACCAAGCGCCGGATTTACGGATGATGCTTTGCTCGACGCCGACGTCAATGAGCGATCCCTCCCGCGAGATGCCCTTGCCATACATGATGTCGAACTCAGCCTGCTTGAACGGGGCGGCAACCTTGTTCTTGACCACCTTGACCCGGGTGCGGTTACCGACGACGTCGGTGCCGTCCTTGAGACTCTCGATGCGACGCACATCCAGGCGCACGGACGAATAGAACTTCAGCGCGCGACCGCCTGTCGTCGTCTCCGGCGAGCCGAACATGACCCCGATCTTTTCGCGAAGCTGGTTGATGAAGATCGCCGTGGTGTTAGAGGTGTTGAGCACACCAGTGATCTTGCGCAGAGCCTGGCTCATCAACCGCGCCTGCAGACCGACGTGGCTGTCACCCATTTCGCCCTCGATCTCGGCCCGGGGCACGAGCGCGGCCACCGAGTCGATCACGATGATGTCCAGCGCACCGGAGCGGATCAGCATGTCGGTGATTTCCAGCGCCTGCTCCCCCGTGTCGGGCTGAGACACCAGCAGCGCATCAGTGTCGACACCGAGCGCCTTTGCGTAGTCAGGGTCGAGCGCGTGCTCCGCGTCGATGAACGCCGCAATGCCGCCGGCCCGCTGCGCGCTGGCCACCGCGTGCAGTGCCACGGTCGTCTTGCCGCTGGACTCAGGACCGTAGATCTCCACGACTCGCCCGCGTGGCAGGCCGCCGACGCCGAGCGCGACATCAAGGGCGATGGAACCGGTAGGAATGATCTCCATCTGAGCGAATGGGCGCTCGCCCAGCCGCATGACCGACCCCTTGCCGAACTGCTTATCGATCTGTGCCAACGCTAAATCGAGAGATTTATCCCGGTCGGGTCCTGCCACCATGTCCGTCACCCCTGAATTCGACTTCCCAGGCGTCTTCGCCGCTGAGCTTCTGTTCATCACGGGCATCAAGGTAGGCGGTGGGTGTGACAAAAACTTACCGCCCTACCAAGGGCTGTGGATGACCGAAACCTTGTGCACCATAGCCGAACACTTGTACGACGGCGAGTGACACGCCAGAACAAACGTACGAAAAAGGTCAGTGCAGCTTGACTGGGACTCGATCGGGGTATGCGGCGACAACGGCGCGCCAAATAGTCGCCGTATCAACACCCTGAGTGATGGCCTGGTCAATTGTGCGACTGTCTAGCGCCGCGAACGTTTGGTCGGCCGCGAAACTGCGCGCATAGCCCGGCCCAAATACCTGCTCAAGTCGGGCCCAAAATTCTGTCAACCGCACCGGCCCAGGATACTCAACGCCAAAGTGTGACATCGAACACCATCTCATCGCGACGCAGAGGTGGAGCCGGGTGCGTGAACAGCAGCTGCAACGGCGTCGGCCAAGGCCGGAAGATCTGCGCGGGCCAGTGGACTGATAGTGAGGCGAATCCCCGGCGGTGACGCGAGGCGAAACAGTGATCCCGGCGCAACGGCATAGCCAGCGTCGCGGAGCAACCCGACCGTGCGGGTCTCATCGATCACTGGGACCCAGATGTTGATACCGGTTGCCCCAGTCGCAGGCACATCGCGCGCTGCGAGTGCGTCACGCAATAGCGTGCGCCGCTGCTCGTAATCGCGGGCCGCAGCCGAAATGCCGGCCATGACCGTGTCATCTTGCCAGAGCTGAAGCAGCAGGCGTTGCAGCACAGTGGAAACCCAGCCTGCGCCGATCCGCATCCGTCCGACCACGCGAGCGATAGTAGTTTCGTCGCCGGCCAGGACGGCAACACGCAGATCTGGGCCGAAAGACTTTGACGCAGACCTGACGAACGCCCAAGCGGTGGTTATCGGCCCAATGCATTCCAGCGCCACCTGAGCCAACTCGGCGGCGTGATCATCCTCGATCAGCAACACCGGGTCACGATGGTCGGCAAACACAGCCCGCAGTTCAGCGGCTCGACTGGCGGAAACAGCCGCACCGGTCGGATTCTGCGCTCGCACGGTGAGCACGACGGCTTGAGCACCAGCGTGCAGCGCGGCGGCCAGTGACGCTGGCACGGGACCTTGCTCATCGAGGATGACTGGCAGCCGACGCAGCCCGAGCGCGGCGACCAGGTCGAACAGACCGGTCCAGCCCGGATCTTCGACCGCCACCGCATCACCCGGACGCAGCTGCGTGGTGAGCAGGCGTTCGAGTGCGTCGAGCGCGCCTGAGGTGACAGTGATCGCAGCATGTTCCACCGGCACGCCGTCCGCGGCCAGCCGAGGTCGCGCGGCGTCGATCAGCTCGGGCATCGCCGCAGCAGACGCGTAACCCAGTGGCCAGTCCACACTCGAGCAAATCGCCCGCAAGGACGGGCCGAGCGCCGGCAGCAGCCGCAGGTCGGGCTCGCCAGCGGAGAGGTCCAGCACTCCCGGCGGCACTGGCAAGCGCAGCGCCATCCGTGAATCAGCAATCGCCGGCCGAGACCGGATCCGGGTGCCGCGCCGACCGTCGGTCTCGACCAGGCCTCGAAGCTTGAGCTGCTGATATGCCTTCGCCACGGTGGCTGGGCTGACGTGTAGATCAAGCGCCAGGATTCGGATCGCCGGCAGCGCGGCACCGGACACCCAATCCCCGAGCCGCACGCCCCGCTCGATGCTGGCCGAAATCGAAGCGACACTGTCGCCGCTAACCTGATATTGTGCTGACACAAGAACTAGTATGTACTAGTACAGAATCTCGTGCAACCGCTCCCAGAGAGCTGCAACCGCACTCAAAGAGCCGCAACCGCAGTCAGAGAGCCGCAACCGCACTCAAAGAGCCGTAACCGCAGTCAGAGTCAGAGTGCAGCAAGCTGCCGCTAGCGAGACCGCAAGCTGCCCCAACGAAGGTGGAGAGCACGTGTCCGACGAACCCAGCTATCCCCGCACCGAACGCACCACTGCCACGCGTGATCGCGACAAAATGAGCTACGACCGGGCGGCCGCACATGCCATTTTGGACGAAGGGTATGACTGTGCTGTCGGGCTCGTGGTGGACGGCGAGCCCAGGGTGCTGCCCACGCTGCAGGTCCGGGTCGGCGAAACGCTCTATCTGCACGGTTCCAGCGGTGGTCGATTCGGCCTGTCCGCGCGCGGCGACGGCGTGTCGATCTGCGTAAGCGTGACGCTGCTAGATGGCTTGGTTTACGCACGGTCACAGTTCCACCACAGCGCTAACTATCGGTCGGTCGTGGCCATGGGCACCGCCCGGCTCGTGACCGACCTAGCCGAAAAACGAGCCGCGATGAGTGCGCTGGCAGACAAGGTCGCAGCTGGTCGGTCCGCCGACAGTCGCCCACCGTCGGCAGCAGAGCTGGCCCGCACGAGTGTGTTGGCGCTGCCGCTCGTCGAAGTCTCCGTCCGAACCCGCACCGGTGGAGTCAAAGAGGATCCGGATGACTTGTCGCTGGATCACTGGGCCGGCGTGGTGCCGGTGACGAGGGTTTTCGGCCCGCCCGAGCCAGACGTCGGCGTGGGTGCGGCGCCACCCGCTTACCTGCCTGGCCCGCGCACACCGTGGAACACCGCGGTGCCGCTGCGCGGCCAGCACGTCTGGTTGGACCCGCTGGCCCCAGCGCACACGGCTGGCCTGTTCGAGGCAACGGCCGACGACGAGGTGTGGCAGTTCTTGCCCGAAGTTCGCCCGAAAACTCAGGCGGAAATGGCCGAAATCATTGCGACCGCACTGCGATCACAATGGCTGGGTGAGCGAGTTTCCTGGGCTCAAGTGCATCCGAGCACCGGGGCTGTGCTGGGTCTAACCAGCTATCACGACATCGACGCCGAACGGCGATCCCTGGGCATTGGCCACACCGTGCTGGGCCGCAAATGGTGGCGAACGGGGGTGAACACCGAGGCGAAGCTGCTATTGCTGGAGCACGCGTTCGAAACTCTCGGCGCGCAGCGCGTGTTCTGGTATACCGACATTCGCAACGAACGCTCGCAGCGGGCGATCGTCCGACTGGGTGCAAGCCGCGATGGGGTGATCCGGCAGCATCGGCCGCGTCCGGACGGCTCGTGGCGCGACACAGTGTTTTTTGCCCTGACAGTCGACGAGTGGCCCGCTGCGGCTACCCGGCTGCGGGCCCGCCTCAACGCCGCTAGCTAGCCGCCTTGTCGGCGTAGAAAGCGCTGAGCAGCAAATCGACCTTGGATCGATCGCCACTCCAGTCGATCTCCCGAGTGGACCACGTGATCGCGAAGGCACGACCAGCCGTTGCGAACCAACGCGTCTTGGCGTGCGACAGCACCCCATTGGGGTCTGCGTACTGATATTCCCAGTCTGCGGCTTTGGTGAGGAGTGGCTTGGGTTCGAGCGAGAGCTGGCGATAGCCAGGTAGGGCGCCGGCGGTGACTAGCCGGGCGGCTTCGGTCCGACACGCCGCCACCGGATCGGCGGTGACTTTGCGGCCGGTGTCGAGCACAAGCACGCGGGCGGCTGAAGTGTCACGGAAGCAATACGTGGTGCCGATTTGGCGGATTTGCCACCCGTCCGGCACGGGCAGGTGGACGCCGTCCTTGGCATAAAAGGACCAGCCGTCGGGCAGCACCGAGCCGTCGACTCCCCGCGCGGCGTTCGACTGTGGCGCGGTCGGAGCTGGACTTGGTTGTGCGCCGGCGCAGGCTGCTGCGGTGAAGCTCGCGATCACTGGGGTCGACGACGCCTGCAGCTCTGGGGTGGCTGAAGCTGCTGGGGTGGCTGAAGCAGCTGGCGTTCCAGTCGCAGTGGAGCCGTTGTCGCCGTGATTCATCAAACCTGCCACCGTGCCCGCCCCGCCGAGCACGATCAGCGCAATCAGAGCCACCACTACAGCCGGCCGGCGATGCGAGGGTTCCCGCCGCGTCAGCGAGCTCACCACAGCCGACACCACACCCTGCGAAATCGACGAAACGTCGGCGGGTGGCGCCGCGTCTGCCGATATCGCCGGCCCAGCTGGAGATATTTGCCCAGAAGACAACCGCTGAGCGGGTACGGGTGGGGAAAGCTGCTGCCCGGCCCGCCCAGCCGAACCCGGGTACGCTCCCCCACGCCCGGACGGGAAAAGCTGCCCGCCCCCCGCCGAAGCAGCCCCCTGCTCGCCCGCACGAACAGGCACAACCGTGGGGTCGCCGTCGATCGCGGGCGACTGGTCGGCCCAGTCCTGGTCCGCGCCGGTGGTTCGGGCTAGCTCTGGGGTGATTCGTGCACTCGCCTCAGCCCGACGCGGGGCCGGTACGCTCGACGAATGGCGAAACCCAGGTGCGGCCGCCAGGATCGTACGCAAGCGCCGGTCCGCTTCGAGCGCCGTGAACCGGGTGGTGGGGTCATGTCGCAGCAACCCAGCCAGCACCGGCGCTAGCAGTCCGGCCCGAGTCGGCGGGTCGGGTGGCTCGGTGGCTAAAGCGGTCAACGTGGCCATCGCGCTTTCTCGCGCGTACGGGGAGCGGCCTTCGACTGCGGCATAAAGGGTGGCGCCGAACGACCACAGGTCTGCCTCAACAGTTGACGCGCCGTCACGAGCTCGTTCCGGCGAGACGTACTGAGGTGAACCGACCACCAAACCCGGCCCGGTGACTGAGCCGTCGTCGACGAAAGTGGCCAGCCCGAAATCGGTCAGCACGACGCGGCCATCGGTGCCGATCAGCACGTTATGTGGCTTGACGTCACGGTGCAACACGCCGGCTCGGTGGGCCGCGGTGAGGGCGTCTAGCACGTCGAGCCCGATTCGAGCGGCGGCGATCGGCGGGAATGGACCGTCCTCGGTGATCACCTGGTGCAACGATCGCGACGGCACGTATTCCATCACGATCCACGGCAGACCTTCCGCGTGCACGACGTCGTAGACGCGCACCACATGCGGATGGTTCAGCCGGCCCGCACTTTGCGCCTCACGCAGCGTACGTTCGCGCAGTCGACTCTTCTCGTCGTCGGTCATCCAATCGGGTGGGACGAATTCCTTGACCGCGACCTCGCGAGCCAGCATCTCGTCGCGGGCCAACCACACCCGGCCCATCCCACCGGCACCCACCGGCTCCAGCAGCCGATATCGACCGGCGACGAGCATGCGCCTTACCGCCATCCCGCCCCCACCCGTCGACTCAAGCCCAGGATAGTCAGCCGGGCGATGGCAGCGGAACAGCGATCACCCGGCCACCGCGTACACCACGAAGTTGTCCTGGTAGGACCGCAGTCGATGATCAAACACCCCACCACACGTGATCAGTCTGAGTTGCCGGTCGGGCGTCGGTCCGTACACCTGGGTGGTGGGAAATGTCGTTTTCGGATACCAGGCGGTGCGGGTGACGGCGAAGCGGACAACAGTGCTACCGCGCGTCACTTCAATTCGATCGCCGACGGTTAGCTCGCGTAACCGGTAGAAAACCGCTGGCCCGGCTGACGAGTCGACATGTCCAGCGATCACCGCCGGCCCGATGTCACCCGGAACCGTGCCGGCCGAATACCAGCCGGCTCGGTCGAAATCATGCGGCGGTTCGAGCGCGCCGTCCGCATTGAGCTGCAGCTGTTCCAGCCCGGCATCCAACCCAATCGCCGCGACCCGCACCCGCGACGGCGCCCCCTGAGTCGACCCGGCCGGCTTGCGGAACGGATCAGCCGAGGCCCGCGCCTTGGGCTGCGAGCCAGCCTCGCTAATCGCCCCCCACCGCCCCAGGTCCGCTGCCGCCGACTCATGCTCGCTCCACGCCAAAAACCCCGTGCCAGCCACGAACGCAGCCACCATCGCGGCCAGCGCCGGCAACGCGACCCGACCGCTCAACCAGCGAAAACCCCGCCCCGGTACGGGATCTGGCGCGCTAGTCGTCGGTGCCGATTTCGTGCTGTCATCCCCTGGCGCCGTACTCGATCCACTGGCGCGCGGGCCACTGATCGAATCACCGGCCCGCAGCGGTTTGAAACGCAGCGAACGACTTCGATTAGCCGGCACCGCAGCCACGGAGAATGGCCGTACCTTCGCTGTGGCCCGAATTGTTGGTGGCCGTTCAGCCGTCGCCAGCTCAATGGGCGCGGACGGCTGAACCGACGTCTCGGCTGGATCGCCAGACGTCGGCCAACCGCGCGATTCAGGCAACACGGGGCTAGTGACGGGGGCTAGGCAGCAGCTTGCAGCCGGCGGCGGGCGAAGATGACAGAGCCGCCGACGACCAGGGCACCCAGCCCACCGAACAGCAGCGCCATCGGCACCTGCGATTGCGGCTGGCTGCCGCCGTCACCAGTGGCCACGGCCCCGACCGGCACCGCACCTTGCCGTTCCGCGTCGATGTGCAGCTGGGTAGTCAGGCCGCCGGTCTTGTCATCCAGCACGAGGAGCGAATAGACGCTGCCGGCGCCGAGCGTGCAATTCATCGTCAGCTTCTTACCGCCCCCGGTCGGTTGAACCAGCACGGTCCATTTGCCTGGCTTAACTTCCCGATATGCGGTGGTGGTGGCGAACGCAACGCCATTGGCGATGGCGGCACCGTTGGCACCGGAGACGTCGAGCACTCCGGCTTGGACCGAGGCCTGTATGATCCGGACTTTTGCCGCGCCGGCGTCCGGCAGTTTCAGGTCGTCGTTGAGCACGCGCAGCCCCAGGTCGGCGAACTTGCCAACACCGGCAACCGTGTATGCCTGGCCGTTCTCGACGCCGACCTCGGTGGTGATTACCGGCTTCGTGCTCGCCGCCGCGCCAGCCTTACGCATGGCCACCTGGTAGGTCCCGGTGGGCAGGCGCAGATATTGCGAAATAGCGCCATACGCGACGCCGCGGAAGGTCTGCGGTTTGACCGCGTTCGATGCTGACTTGAGATAAACGTCCACGGCTGGAGTGTCCGGGGAAAGGTGGGCGAGCCGAACGTAGCCATCGCCGGCCGCCTGGGCAGGCGTAGCGAACAGGGTAACGACCGCTAGCGCGGCGAGAGCGGCGCAAGCTCCGCCGAGGCGCCGTAGCTGAGTGGCGTGGATGGACACGTTGCCTCCTGGCAAGAATGCCGGTGATGCAGCGAAATGTGCAGTCAATTTGCTGCGTCGAATCGGGGGTGCCGATGTTCCCTGCTACCAGATCGCACCGAGTCCGCTACGTCAAGCGAAACCTGCTGCCAACTAGCACGCTGTGGGTGATTGTCCGATAGAACCGTTTAAGTCCGATAAACGGTTTGAGTTACCCCAATCTTGGCGATGAAAATTTCTGTCGTACCCCCGGGAGAGGATGGTCGAGTGCAAGACGTGCTGGAGCAATTCGGCCGGGCCACTCGGGAGTGGTTCCAGGCCGCCTTCGCCGCGCCCACACCAGCCCAGGCCGGGGCGTGGCGCTGCATCGGGGCGGGCCGAAATGCCTTGGTGGTCGCGCCCACCGGTTCGGGCAAGACGCTCGCCGCGTTCCTCTGGTCCTTGGACCGGCTAGCCAACGAGCCAGTGCCAGCCGAGCCGCGGCAGCGTTGTCGGGTGCTCTATGTCAGCCCGCTCAAGGCGCTTGCCGTCGACGTCGAGCGCAACCTGCGGGCCCCACTGACCGGCATCCGGCAGGCCGCCGGGCGCTTGGGTCTGCCCCCGCCAGAAATCACCGTCGGCATGCGCACCGGCGACACTCCGGCCGACGAGCGACGCAGCTTCGCCCGGACCCCACCAGATATTTTGATCACCACCCCCGAATCGCTTTTTCTGTTGCTTACCTCGGCCGCACGGGAGTCGCTGCGCGGGGTCGAAACTGTGATCATCGACGAGGTGCACGCAGTCGCGGCAACCAAACGGGGAGCTCATCTAGCGCTGTCGCTGGAGCGCCTCGATGCGTTGTTGGGTCGACCGGCACAACGGGTCGGGCTGTCCGCGACGGTGCGCCCGATCGACGAAACCGCCCGGTTTCTCGGTGGAGCGAACGCCGTCGAAATCGTGCAGCCGCCGAGCACGAAGACGATCGAAGTCACCGTCGAAGTGCCGGTCGAGGACATGACCCGGCTCGACGAGCTGCCCGAGCCGAACGCTGACGATCCCGGCGCCGGGCGGCACACGCCCTCGATCTGGCCCGCGGTCGAGGAGCGGGTGCTCGATCTGATCCAGGCACACCGGTCGACGATCGTCTTCACCAACTCGCGGCGCGGAGCCGAGCGGCTCTGCGCTCGGCTCAACGAATTGGCCGCCGAGCGTGCTGACATCGAGCTGGCTGTGCCGACGAAACCGCCGGCACAAGTGATGGCAACAGCCGGCCAGTCCACCGGCGCGGCCCCGGTCATTGCCCGCGCTCATCACGGCAGTGTTTCGCGCGAGGAACGCAAGCAGATCGAAGAGGCACTCAAGTCTGGACAGCTGCCGGCAGTGGTCGCTACCTCCAGCTTGGAGCTCGGCATCGATATGGGCGCGGTCGAGCTGGTGGTGCAGATCGAGGCTCCGCCGTCGGTCGCGGCCGGATTGCAGCGGATTGGCCGAGCCGGGCACCAGGTCGGTGCGGTCTCTCGCGGGGTCGTGTTCCCGAAACACCGGGGCGACCTGCTGTCCTGCGCAGTCGTTGCCAGCCGGATGAGCGCGGGCGCGATCGAGGAGCTGCACTGCCCGCGCAACCCGCTCGATGTGCTGGCTCAACAGATCGTGGCGATGGTCGCGCTCGATGCATGGCAAGTCGACGAGTTGGCCGCGTTGGTGCGCCGCAGTGCCCCCTTCGCCGAGCTGCCCGACTCTGCCCTGCATGCGGTTCTCGACATGCTGTCCGGGCGCTATCCGTCCACAGCTTTCGCCGAATTGCGCCCCCGGCTGGTCTGGGATCGCAGCACTGACGAGCTGACTGGACGCCCCGGTGCACAGCGACTCGCTGTCACCAGCGGTGGCACCATCCCCGACCGGGGCATGTTCGGTGTCTTTCTGGCCGGCTCCGGCACCGGGGCTCGGGTCGGCGAGCTGGATGAAGAAATGGTCTATGAGTCACGAGTCGGCGACGTCTTCCTGCTTGGCTCCAGCTCCTGGCGGATCGAGGACATCACTCCGGATCGGGTGTTGGTCACTCCGGCGCCGGGTGCGCCGGCCAAAATGCCGTTCTGGAAGGGCGACTCGCTAGGACGCCCAGTCGAGTTGGGTCGGGCCATCGGTGCCCAGTTGCGTGCGCTGACCCGCGCCGGCGACGAAACGGCCACGGCGCAGCTGCGATCGTCCGGCCTTGACGAGTGGGCCGCCGGCAATCTAGTGGCTTATCTGCGCGAGCAACGGGAAGCCACCCGTAACCTGCCCGACGACCGCACCGTGGTGATGGAGCGGTTTCGTGACGAGCTAGGCGACTGGCGGATAACCGTCCACTGTGTTCTTGGCGCAAAAGTCAACGCACCGTGGGCTCTGGCGATTGCCCGCCGGCTCAGCGAGCGATATGGCGTCGACGGCCAGGTCATGCCTGCCGATGACGGCATCGTCGTGCGGCTGCCAGACACCGCCGATGATCCACCCGGTGCCGAGCTGGTCGCCTTCGACCCAGCAGAAATCGCCCAGCTGGTCGAGGAATCGGTCGGCACGTCGGCGCTGTTCGCGTCCCGCTTCCGCGAGTGTGCCGCAAGGTCGCTGTTGTTGCCGCGTCGCGATCCGCGCCGACGTCAGCCGCTCTGGCAGCAGCGACAACGCTCGGCACAGCTGCTCGACGTGGCCCGTGAATTCGCCGATTTCCCGGTGACCTTGGAAGCAGCCCGGGAGTGCTTGCAGGACGTCTTCGACCTGCCGGGACTGGTCACGCTGATGCGGGAGATCGCCGGCCGCAAAGTTCGCCTGATCGAGGTGGAAACCCCCCGGCCGTCGCCGTTTGCCCGGTCGCTGCTCTTCGGCTATGTCGGCGCCTTCCTCTATGAGGGCGACGCACCACTGGCCGAGCGTCGGGCTGCCGCGTTGGCACTCGACTCGACCCTGCTGGGTGAGCTACTCGGTCGCGTTGACCTTCGGGAACTGCTCGACCCCGAGGTCGTGGTCGAGACCGAAGCACAACTGCAGTGGTTGTCCACCAAACGCAAGCCCCGCGACGCCGAGGACGCAGCTGAGCTGCTGCGTTTGCTCGGCGATCTGTCCGGCGCCGAATTGACCCAGCGCGGGGTCGAGCCAGCCTGGGCGGCCGAGCTGGAATCAGCCCGGCGCGCAGTCCGGATCCGGGTCGCCGGCCAAGAACGCTGGATCGGAATCCAAGACGCCGGCCGCTATCGCGACGCACTCGGCGTGGCTTTACCAGTTGGCATCGCTGAGGCCTACCTAGAGCCAGTCACCGACCCCCTCGGCGACCTAGTCGCACGGTTTGCCCGCACCCACGGCCCGTTCGCGGCAGCGACCTGTGCAGCCAGATTCGGCCTCGGCGTTTTCGTGGTGGAGCAAGCACTCAAACGGCTCAGCGCGACCGGCCGGGCCAGCTCTGGCGAGTTCTCCCCCGGTGGCGCAGGCACCGAGTGGTGCGACGCCGAGGTGCTGCGGATGCTGCGCCGCAGGTCACTGGCGGCGCTGCGGCGCGAGATCGAGCCGGTGCCGCCTCGGATTTTGGCGGCGTTTCTGCCCCGCTGGCACCAGATCGGTGGTGCGGCACACGGTGTGGACGCACTCGCCGCGACAATCGAACAGCTACAGGGCATCGCTGTGCCCGCCTCCGCCTGGGAGCGGCTAGTGCTGCCGGCGCGAATTTCCGCTTACGTCCCACCCCAGCTCGACGAGCTTTGCGCAAGCGGCGAGGTGCTCTGGGCCGGTGCCGGCTCGATCGGCAGCAACGATGGTTGGGTCACCTTTGCCTACGCCGACAGCGCTCCCCTGCTGCTCGCGCCACTTGATGATGAAATTGCGCTTACCGAAATCCAGCAAGCGATCCTGGCCGCGCTCGACGATGGCCAGGCCCTATTCTTCCGTTCGCTGTCCGATCGGGTCAACTCGCTGGACGACACTGCCCTAGCCGCCGCCATCTGGGAGCTGGTCTGGTCCGGCCACCTGACCAATGACACCGTCGCACCGCTGCGGGCCCTGCTCGGCGGCAGCGGCGCCCACAAGGCCAAACCTGCCCCCGCTCGTACTCGTTATGGCCGCCCTGGCAGAGTGTCCCTGCCTTCGCGTTCCGGCCCACTGGCAATGGCCGGCCGCTGGTCTCGGCTGCCCGATCGCGACCTCGACCCGACCCGCCGAGCCGCCGCTTTCGCCGACCTGCTGCTCGAACGACACGGCGTGGTGACTCGTGGCGCGGTGCTCGCCGAGGGCGTGACCGGTGGGTTCGCTGGCGTCTATCCCGTGCTCGGTGCGCTGGAAGAACGAGGTGCGGCCCGGCGCGGTTATTTCGTCGAAGGCTTGGGCGCGGCCCAGTTCGCGGTGCCCGGCGCGGTGGACCGGCTGCGCGCCCTGGCCGAGCCAGCCGAACTGGCCAAGCGCACCGGGTCGGCAGCAGTCGTGCTCGCTGCCACCGACCCAGCCAACCCCTATGGCGCAGCGCTGCCCTGGCCCGACCGCATCGTCGACAGCGGCGACGCCGAGCCGGGCGTCAAAGCTGGGCATCGGGCCGGACGTAAGGCAGGTGGGTTGGTCGTGCTGGTGGGCGGCGACTTGATCCTCTACGTGGAGCGCGGCGGGCGCACCCTGCTGTCCTTCGTGGATGACACCGAAGCGCTGATCGCTGCTGGTCAGGCGTTGGCTGCGTCAGTGCGCTCGGGTGCGCTCGGCCCGATGTCGGTCGAGCGCGCTGATGGCGAGTCCGTGCACTCCTCCCCGCTGCGTGACGCCTTGACCCAGGCCGGCTTCCGCGCGACACCCCGCGGTCTACGCCTACGCGGCTGAGCTCACCAGCCGAGCCCGCCGGCCGGGTCTACCGGCCCGAGCCCAGCAAGCAAGTTGCATCGCCCGAGTCCAACTGCGGACGAGCACTGGGGTCAGGCGGGTCGAGGTCAGGCGGGTGGAGGTGTAATAGTTGCAGCGGCGGTTAGCTCTCGATAAGCGGCGAGCACCGACTGAGTTTGTTGGGTCAGCTCAGCTGCGGGATCATCCGCCAGGGGCGGCGCGGCTAGGTCATACAGGGACTCCTGAGCGGCACGGATAGCGCGACGCATTTCCAATTCCCGCGACAAGTTACGTCCAGCTTCCTCGGCGCGCCGCAGGTTTGCCTCGCGTTGTGCCAGCTCAGCCTGCACCTGGGCCAACGTCGCTCGCGCCGCCTGGTGCTGGATTCGAAGCTCGCGCACCGTCTCGTCGGCTGGATCAGCCGACTGGAAATCGGGCTTACTCAATTCGGCGACAACCCCGCTCACTTCCTGCCGCCGGGCGAGCACCCGGGCGATCTCCCACACCGCGTCGGCCAGCATCGCCTCCGCGTCGACCACGTCCACCAGCGTGCTAAGACCTGGCCATGTTTCGGCAATTCGGTCGGCCGTTTTCAGTACGCGATCAAAGGCGGTGCGTTCCGCGGCCGAATGGAGTAAATGAACCTTGCCACCGGTGGCAAGGAGGTCCTTCTTCGGACGCCGGCGGCGAAATAGCGGCGCCAAATAGGACATCGCGAAAAAGACGGCACCGCCAGTCGCGATTGCAATCTCCAGTGGGGCGAATGTCGCAGTCAACGCTCCGAGGGCCACCGGCGGCCCGCCGAACAGAGCAGCGCCGACTACGGCATTTGTGGGCGGCGGGCTTAAGGTTTGCGACGTTATTTCGACCAGTGCTTGCCACGGTCGCAGCACCGGTCGACTGTGGGTTAGGCGCAGCCGGCGTCGCGACACGACGATCGTATTCTCGTCGCGCGCCACATAAATGGGCGAGCCCGCCACCAGTTATCTCCATTCTTGTGGCTGGTCGATTGCGCGTTCCCCGGCAATAACGAGGACGTCGAGCTAAAGCTTCGACGCGACCTCGGTGGCGACCAGTCCGAGGTGGTCCAGATCGGTGAGGTCGAGTGTCTGCAAGAACAGCCTGGTCGCGCCGGCGGACGCGTACCGGTTGATGGTTTCGATCGCTTCGGCGGGCGTGCCGACGATCCCACCATTGGTACGCATTTCGTCGGGTTCTCGGCCAATCGCGGCGGCTCGACGGCGCACCTCGGCATCGTCGCGCCCGACACAGAGCACAGCCGCCGCTGAGAAGGCCGGTGGGTGCGCCCGCCCGATTGCCGCACTTGCCGCGCGTACCCGTTCGTACTGGGTCGGGATGTCTTCGATTTTGGAGAACGGCAGGTTGAACTCGTCGGCAAACCGAGCGGCCAACTCCGGCGTACGGCGTTTGCCATGCCCGCCGATGATCACCGGTGGACGCGGCGACTGCACTGGTTTTGGCAACGCTGGTGAGTCGCTGAGCTGGTAGAACTTGCCCGCGAAGTCGTACGTTCGCTCAGCTGGTGTGCTCCACAGGCCGGTAATGATCTCCAACTGCTCGGCGAGCCGGTCGAAGCGCTCGCCGACCGCCGGGAACGGAATTCCGTAGGCGGCGTGTTCGGTGTCGAACCAGCCCCCACCGAGCCCGAGCTCGATCCGCCCGCCGCTCATCTCATCAGCCTGGGCTACCGCGATGGCAAGCGGTCCGGGCAGCCGAAAGGTGGCGGAGCTGACCAGTGTGCCCAACCGGATTCGGGAGGTTTGCACTGCAAGCCCGGCCAAGGTCAGCCAAGCGTCGGTCGGGCCAGGTCGGCCGTCTACACCCATGGCGACGAAGTGGTCAGACCGGAAGAAACCGTCATAACCGAGCTGTTCGGCGGCCGTAGCGACAGTGAGCTGGTCGTTGTAGGTTGCCCCCTGCTGGGGCTCGGTAAAGATCACAAGACGCATGCTGCGAGCCTGCCAGACAACCCACGCCCCAACGACAATGATTACCGTGCTTCGCGCCGGGCGGATTACGGTGCCACGTGTCGGGGCAGGAGGTGGGCATGCCTGAAGGTGACACCGTCTGGAACACGGCCCGCGTGCTGGAGCGGGCGCTGCTCGGCGCGGTGCTGACCGGCTCGGATTTTCGGGTCCCGCAGCTGGCCACCACCGACCTGACTGGTTGGACCGTTGCCGAGTCAGCCAGCCGAGGCAAGCATCTGCTGCTTCGCCTGACCCGGGACGATTCGCGCCCGATGACGCTGCACTCGCATTTGCGGATGGACGGCGCCTGGCGCACCTACGGACCGGGCGAACGCTGGGTCGGCCGGCCCGCCCATTTGATCCGGGTCGTGTTGCGGGCCGCGAAGGCGGTAGCGGTCGGATACCACCTGCACGAGCTCGCAGTGATCCCAACAGCCGAGGAAGAATCACTGGTCGGCCATCTCGGTCCAGACCTGCTCGGGGCTGATTGGGACCCAGCGGAGGCGGTGCGTCGGATCACCGCCACGCCGACGGCGAGCATTGCCGAAGCATTGTTGGATCAACGAAATTTGGCCGGCGTCGGCAATCTCTACAAAGCCGAGACGCTGTTCCTGCGGGGATTGTGGCCGTGGACCCCAATTGCCCAAGTGCCCGACCTCACCGGCACGGTCACCTTGGCCCAGAAGTTGGTCGCGTCGAACCGTGGTCGGTGGACCCAGACCACCACCGGTCAGCTGCGCAAGGGCCAAACCAGCTATGTCTATGGCCGCCGTGCCCAGCCTTGCCGTCGCTGCGGCACCGCCATCCACAAGGCCGAGCAAGACGAACGCGTCACCTATTGGTGCCCCCACTGCCAGCCCAAACCAGCCCCGCCAACGGGGTGAGGTCAGCGCGGGCTAGCGCGTCGGGGCAGCCGGGCGCCGCAGTTCAGCCAGCCCGTCGGCAATACCGCGCAACCGGTCGGTCGCGTCAACAAGCCCGGCGAAGGCGGAATGCTGCCCGTCCGTCAGTGGCTGTCCGCCCTCAGCCACACAGGACGCCGCAGCCGCGACCAAGCGCTCGTAAGCAGTAACGCCCTCGGTGAACTGGTCGGCCAGACCGGCGTGCGAGCGCTCCAGCTCACCGAGTTGATCTGGCGGAGCAAGCGGAATCGCTCGCTCCACTGCCGCGACTCGCTGCCCCAGGTCCCGCAGCCATTGCTCGGCCACCGCCGCTTCGAGCAGCGCTTGTTCCCCCGAGCCGATCAGTCGACCAGCCAACGCGACCAGTGTCGCTGCCGCCCGATCTAGCCGATCCCAGGCCTGGGTGATCGCGGACCCCCGCAACGCGTAACGGTCCTTGTGCCGGCGCACCTCCTGCAGCACAGTCCGACCGGCCGGAAACCGCTCGATCGCCGCGGTCAGCCGGCGACTAGGCAGCGTCGGCTCGGGCGGTGGCGGGGCTGGTGTCGCCGCCACCGCCCGCAGATCATTCCACCGCCACCACGTCAACGCGGCACTCGCACCGGCTGCCCCAGCCCAAATCGCGTCTCCCGCACCGACATCGTGATAGGGCACGAGGACGGTAGTCGCGGCGATCAAACCTCCGCTGAGCACGCTCCACCGCCGCGCCGAATTGCGCAGCCGATTGAGTCGGCGAAAGTATTTGCTTCGCTCGTCCACTCCTGCGTCCTCCCGCCCCAGTTGCCGGCTCAGCCGGCAGCGCTGGTGTCGCCTCGCTTCTGGTTCATGCTGGCGCGAATCTCGTCAAGCCGCGCCACGCTGGCCTGGTCGGCCGCCGGTGCTTGCTCGACTGCGGGCTGCCCGGGTGCGGCGCCGAGCTTGTCACCGGCCATGCTGGCCCGGATCTGCTCCAGCCGCGACGAACCAGCCATATCGAGGCTGGATTTCTGCACCTCGAGCATGCGGCCTTCGACCGAGTTGGAAGCCAGCTCGGCCCGGCCCATCGCGCTCGCATACCGCCGTTCGATCTTGTCGCGCACCTCGTCCAACGACGGGGTGTTGCCGGGGGCAGCGAGCGACGACATCGATTCCAGCGACTTGGCCACTGTCTCTTGCATCTTGGCCTGTTCCAGCTGACTGAGCAGGCGGGAGCGCTCGCCGATGCGCCGTTGCAGCACCATCGCGTTGTTCTCGACTGCCTTGCGCGCCTGGCCGGCGGCACCGAGCGCCTGGTCATGCAGCGTCTTGAGGTCTTCCATCGACTGCTCGCCCGAGACCAGCTGGGTGGCGAGGGTGGTCGCTGTCGACTCGTATTTCTGGGCTTCGGCCTCGTCACCGCTGGCCCGAGCGCGATCGGCCAGCACGAGCGCTTGCCGCGCCATGCCTTGCAGCTTCTCGACCTCGGACATCTGGCGCGACAGCTTCATTTCCAGCTGGCGTTGGTTGCCGATCACAGCAGCGGCCTGCTGCACCAGCGCCTGGTGCTGTCGCTGGGCGTCCTCGATGGCCTGCTGGATCTGCACCTTCGGGTCGGCATATTCGTCGATCTTCGCGCCGAAGAGCGCCATCATGTAACGCCAGCCCTTGACGAACGGGTTCGCCATCTCGCGGTATCCCCTCAATGTCGCTCAGTTCGATGTCACCAGCGCCGAACGCGTGACCCCGACCCGAGGTCGAGGAGCAGTCGGTCACTGCGACACTGATCTTCAGTGCGCTCGGATCCTCAGTGCGCTCGTTTGCTCACCACATGGTGTCAGCTCAACGCCAGCGGCGTCACGCGACCTCCGGGGGAAATCCGGGTCTCTCCCAGCCCTTCGAGATTACGCGTCGGCTCGATCCCTGGTCGATCCCGGATCTGTCCGGCTTCGGATCGGATCGCCACCCGACTGCAGTGCTCGCAGAACAGGCCAGGCCGCCCGAGTGGGACAGCCCAGCCTGGTTGAAAGCCTGTTCAGCCTCAGGCGGCGTACACGACGTCACGGGTCGGCTTACGGGTGGCGCGCAAAGTCGCTTTGAGCGGCGAATTCTGGCGCACTGAAACGGAGACGTTGCCCTCGGACGCGACCTTCTTGACTGTGTTCGACCTTTCGGCGACCGGCACCAGCACCCCGTCGATGCCCTCGGCGAGCGACAGCGTTCCGCTGACTTCGCCGAGCAGCTCGGACAGGCGGGCACCGAGCGCTTCGCAGATCGCGGCTAGCAGCTCGCTGGACGCTTCCTTCTGGCCGCGCTCGATCTCGGACAGATACCCCAGGCTGACATTCGCGGCGGTCGAAACCTCGCGCAGCGTGCGGTGTTGCCCCTGCCGGCGCGCTCGAAGTGCGTCGCCGATAACCCGGCGTAGCAGGACCATGGCACCTCCTCCTGCGGCGGGGCCGCCGGCACATGCCGGAGGCTTCCCGCAACCGTACCCGGTGCTGGCCAAGACGACATCCCACCCCGCCGAATTCTGGCGCCGGTGCGGGTCCCGATCACATCACGGTCCGCAGCATCAGGGAGAATACCCTGCTCACGGGCCTATTCCCCAGCTCGGAGCCGTTCGATCATCAGGTTTAACACAGCTAATACCGTGTCGGTTCGGATGATCGTTCGGGCGCCAGTGAGGTTGAGCTCGCGCACAATCGCACCAAACGGGCCGTCGATCGCCACATAGACCAGCCCGACCGGCTTGCCGTCCTGCTCGTTTGGACCGGCCACGCCAGTTGTCGCCAACCCCCAGTCGGTTACGCAGCGTTGCCGTGCGCCGGCCGCCAACGCGAGCGCCACCTGCGGATCAACCGGCCCCCGCTGCGTCAAAAGCTCTTCCGGTACGCCGGCCAGCGCGTGCTTGAGTTCGGTGGCGTATACCACCAACCCACCCCGAAACACCGCACTCGCTCCCGGAATCTCCACTAACGTGGCCGCGACCAAGCCACCGGTCAACGACTCCGCAGTAGCGACCGTTTCCCCGCGTTCGCCGAGCCGCCGCACCACCGAGGCAGCCGCCACTCGGGCCTGCGCCGGATCAGCGGTCCGCACCATCGGTCTCCGGCTCGTCGGCGGTTTCCGGCTCGTCGGCGGTCTCCGCTAGCTCACCGGCTTGCCGCCGTAGCCGCAGCGCTTGCAGCACATAATCGCCCCCGGTCACGACCGTGACCACGAGCGCGGCACCCATCAGCCAGGTTCCGAATCGGTCGGCGGGAGCAGGCACCGGCCACAGGTACCAGGCGATTGCGGCGATCTGCAGCATCGTCTTGAGTTTGCCGCCCCGACTCGCCGGGATGATGCCGAACCGGATGACCCAGAAGCGCAATGCGGTCACGCCCCACTCGCGCACCAGGATCACCACGGTCACCCACCAGGGCAGCCGGTGATAGACCGAGAGCAACACCAATGCCGTACCGGTGAGGGCTTTGTCGGCGATCGGGTCGGCGACTTTGCCGAAAGCGGTGACCAGTGACCAGCGCCGCGCGATCCACCCGTCCACGAAGTCGGTCGCCGATGCCACGCAGAAGACCACCACAGCGGCAATCCGTGCCCCAGTACCGGACAAATGCGTTGCAACCACCAGATAAATGAAGACCGGTACGAGCACGATCCGGACCGCGGTCAGCAGGTTCGCCGGGTTATACAGCGACACTGCCCGCGGCGCGATTACCGGAGCCCGCTCCTGCGTCACCGCCTAGTCACCGGCGCCGCCGAGATCAACTCAACCGGTACGGCGATCAAGTCGACCCCCTCAGTGCCACTCACCCGAGCCCGCACAAAGTCGCCCGGTCGCAATGCCGCCAGATCAACCTCATCAGCCCCACCCACCAGTACGGTCGAGCCGTCGACTTCAGGGGCTTGATGTTCGGCCCGCCCTTCGATCTCGCCGGCGTCGATCGTGTCGATCAGCACCTCGACCACGGAACCGACCCGGTCCTCGGCCCGTTGCGCGCACAACTCGTCGGCGAGGGCGACCACCTGCTCGTACCTGCGCTGGACTTCGGTTTGGGGCACTTTGTCGCTCATAGCGACGGCTTCGGTGCCGTCCTCGTCGCTGTAGTCGAACACGCCAATAGCGTCGAGCCGGGCTTCGGTCAGGAACCGCATCAACTCGTCGACATCTTCGCTGGTCTCGCCGGGGAAGCCGACGATGAAGTTGCTTCGCGCGCCGGCCGCCGGGGCTAACGCGCGGGCCGATTCGAGCAAATCCAGGAACCGCTCCGTCGACCCGAAACGCCGCATCCGGCGCAGCACCGGCTCGCTGGAGTGCTGGAACGACAGGTCGTAATAGGCGGCGACGCCGGGCGTCGTGGCGATCGTCTCGATCAGACCGGGACGGGTTTCGGCCGGCTGCAGATAACTGGCCCGCACACGCACGATCCCGCTGATCGCGGCGAGTTGCGGCAGCAGCTTTTCCAGCGCGCGCGGATCACCCAAGTCTTTGCCATAAGAGGTGCTATTTTCGCTGACCAGGACCAGTTCACGCACGCCGGTGCCGGCCAGCCACTCGGCCTCGGCCAGCAATTCCTGCGGGTCGCGGGAGACGAACGCGCCCCGGAAGGACGGAATGGCGCAGAACGCGCAGCGGCGGTCGCATCCGCTGGCCAATTTGAGGCTCGCCACCGGCCCGGTGTCGAGTCGGCGCCGCAGCACTTGGCGCAGGTGCGCAGGGGTGTGCTCGTCGACGGTCGCGTGGCCAGGCACGACCACCTTGGCCGTTTGGCGTTGGACCGGGGTCAGCGGCAGCAGCTCGCGCCGATCGCGGGGAGTGTGCGCGTCGAAACTCTCGCCGGCCATGACCGCATCCAGCCGGGCGGCGATGTCGGGGTAATCGTCGAACCCGAGCACGGCTTGCGCTTCGGGCAGACTTTCGGCGAGTTCTTTGCCATAGCGCTCGGCCATGCAGCCGGCCGCGACGACCTTCGCGCCCGTGTCAGCGGCGGCTAGCAGCGTCTCGATCGAGTCCTGTTTCGCCTTCTCCACGAAGCCGCAGGTGTTGACCAACACCACGTCAGCGCCTTCAGCGTCGGTGCCTACCTGCCAGCCCCCAGCGTCCAGCCGGGCGGCGAGTTCCTCGGAGTCGACTTCGTTGCGGGCGCAGCCCAAGGTGAGCAGGGCGACGCGGCGGGGGGCAGGAGTTGCTGACACTCGACCTAGGCTACCGGGCACCTCGTAGCCGCCCCCGATCAGTCGACCCGCAACGCCGCGAGCGTCTCCGGCAACTCGTCCGGCTTGATCAACACCTCGCGCGCCTTGGACCCTTCGGACGGCCCGACGATGCCGCGGGTCTCCATCAGGTCCATCAGTCGGCCCGCCTTGGCGAAACCGACCCGCAGCTTGCGTTGCAGCATCGACGTTGAGCCGAACTGGCTGCTCACCACCAAATCGATTGCCTGCAACAGCACCTGCAGATCGTCACCGATCTCCTCATCGACCTGCTTCTTCTTGTCAACCGGCGGTGCGACGAGATCTTCGCGGAATTCCGGCTCGCGTTGCTCTTTGCAGAATTTGACGACGTCGGCGATTTCTTTTTCCTCGACCCAGGCGCCTTGGATCCGTACCGGTTTTGACGCGCCCATCGGCAGGAACAGACCATCGCCGCGGCCGAGCAACTTTTCCGCGCCGGGCTGGTCCAGGATGACCCGTGAATCGGCGAGCGAACTGGTCGCGAAGGCCAGTCGGGACGGCACGTTCGCCTTGATCAGGCCGGTGACCACGTCCACCGACGGTCGCTGGGTGGCCAGCACCAGGTGAATACCGGCCGCGCGCGCCAGCTGGGTAATGCGCACCACTGAGTCTTCGACGTCGCGCGGGGCAACCATCATCAAGTCGGCTAGCTCGTCGATGATCACCAGCAAATACGGGTACGGCTTCATCACCCGTTCGCTGCCCAGTGGCGCCGTGATCTCGCCGGTGCGCACCTTGCGGTTGAAGTCGTCGATGTGCCGTACGCCGTTGGCGGCGAGGTCGTCGTAACGCAGGTCCATTTCGCGCACGACCCACTCGAGCGCATCGGCGGCCTTCTTCGGACTGGTGATGATCGGCGTCACCAAGTGCGGAATGCCCTCATATGCCGTCATTTCCACGCGCTTAGGGTCGACCAACAGCAGCCGCACCTCGTCCGGAGTGGCCCGAGTCAGCAGCGACACCAGCAGCGTGTTCAAACAGGAGCTCTTGCCCGCCCCGGTCGCGCCGGCGATCAAAATGTGCGGCATCTTGGCCAAGTTAGCGACGACGAAGCCGCCCTCGATGTCCTTGCCCAACGCCACCAGCATCGGGTGATGATCCGATGTGGCCGCCCGCGACCGCAGCACGTCACCCAGCGAGACGTTTTCCGGGTCAGTGTTCGGGATCTCCACCCCGACCGCACTTTTACCGGGGATCGGGCTCAGGATGCGCACGTCTGCCGACTTCACCGCGTACGCAATGTTGCGGGAAAGTTGGGTGATCCGTTCGACTTTGACGCCAGAGCCGACCTCGACCTCATAGCGAGTCACGGTCGGGCCCCGAGTGAAGCCGGTGACCTGGGCATCGACATGGAACTGGGCGAACACCTCGGTCAGGGCCGCCATGATCACGTCGTTGGCCTTGCTGCGACTCTTCGGCGCACTGCCTTGGCCGAGCAAATTCGGCGGCGGCAACCGGTAATCGCCGCGCACCTGCGAGATGTCGAGCTGTTCTGCCCGCATTGGCGGCTCGGAATGCTCCGGCGGCTGCGGCGCACGTTTACGGGCAGTCGGCACCTTCGGCAGGGCAACCGTGTCGTGCAGGATCAGATCGTCCGGCTCGTCGGCCGGCCTCAAACCGAGGTCACTGAGCGCACCACGATCACTGAGCGCACCACGGTCACTGAGCTCACCACGGTCACTGAGCTCACCACGGTCACTGAGCGCACCAGCTCGACGACGCGCCGGGCGCCGTGGCTTAAGCGGTGCTTCCTCGTCTTGGTCGCTGTCGTCGCTGGGATCGTCCAAGGCCAAATCTTCGTCGACCGGCGGCAATGGCGCCCGCGCCGACGAGCGACCCAACAACACATCGAGCAGCAACAACGCCCGCTGCGGCACCTTGTTTATCGGCGTGGCCGTGATCACCAACAGCCCGAACAAGAACAGCAACACCAGCAACGGTACGGCCACCCAGCCGGTCACCGCCCGTTCGAGCAGCGCGCCGACGCCGTAGCCGAGCAGCCCACCGGCCTGATCGAGCGCGACGCCGTTGCTTGGCCGTTCGGCGACGTGCAGCAGCGATGCGGTGGCAACCACTATTGCGGTCCACCCGACCAGGGCTCGGCCGCGGTGCTCGGGGTCGGCCGGTGCGCGCATCAACCGCAGTGCGCCATAGAGCAGCAGCACGGGCAGGAGCACAGCCAGACTGCCGAAGAACAGCCGTACCGTATCGGCGAGCCACTGCCCGAGCGGGCCCGCGCTGCCCGCCCAAACGGCCACACCGACCAATATGGCGAAGCCGAGCAGTAACAAGCCAGCGCCGTCACGGCGGTGTTCGGGGTCGATTTCCTTGGCGGTGGCGGCTTGCCGGCCGACGCCACGGGCCGCCCACCCCACACTGTGGGCCAGGCCCATCCACAGCGCGCCGGCGCCACGCAGCACACCGTTGCTGATCGCGGCGCCCATCGTTGGTCTGTTGCTGATCGCGCGCGACCGGCTCGCCGCAGCCTTACGTTCCGGTGCCTTAGTCGCCGACTTTCGGGCCGGTTGGCGCGCAGCTGCCTGCCGGGCAGTCGGTTGTCGGGCAGCCGGTTGTCGGGCTGTCGGTTGTTGGGCGCGTTTCGACGCGGCACCGCGCGGATTAGACGCGGCGCGGCCCCGGCTCGCCGGAGGAGTTCGGCCCGCCATGGTTCATACCGTAGCGGTGCTGCGCACGATGGACCTGAAGGCGCACCGTGACTGCGTTTCGCTTTTGCACGCCCTAGGATCATCGGGTGCAGCCCATGACCCACGAAATGATCACGGCCGCGCTGGACGCCCGTGGCTTCAGCTACTTCGTCGATGCCGACGGCGACATTGCCGGCAACTTCCAAGGAAACCTGATCTATTTCTTCCGGATCGGCGAACAACAGGAGATGTTGCAGGTCCGCGCGATGGTCCAGCACGTCTTCGGCATGGACGACGTAACCCGGTTGTATGAGTTCTGCAATTCGTGGAACCACGACCGGCTTTGGCCCAAGACATACGTGCATATCAACGACGACGGCACCGCGCACGTGATCGGCGAAGTGCTGGCCGACTGGGAGAAAGGCGTCACGGTCGAACAACTAGACCAGGTGCTGATCTGCGGAATCGCCACCAGCTGCCAGCTATCCGACGCAGTGTCCGAGTTGCGCGAGGAACGCCCAGCTAGTTGACCTAACAGCGATGTCGCCCCAACAGGTTGCAGTGGGACGACATCGCCGAGTTCGAGCTAGCCGCGTTGCCGAGTCGGCTTGCCCGGGATCGAGCTAGGGGGCGCTGAAGCCGAGCTTGTACTTGCCGGCTCCCTGGAAGTCGGCCACCACATAGCGATAAGTGCCCGCGCCGCCGACAAAGGTCAGCTGCTTGTCGCCGGCACCAGTCGCCGCAGCGACAGTTTCGAATTCGCTTCCGTTGAATTTCTGCAGGAACAGACCCATGTTCGAGCCAGCCGGCGCATTCAGACATGCGGTTTGCTCACCGGCGTTGGCCTGGAAAGCGCCGCCGTTGGGTTGAGCTTGCGCGGTTTTGGGTCGCGCCAGCGCACCCTCGCGTTGCACGTCCTGCACGGTGCAGTCGGCAGTCTTGGCACCGGTCTGCTGCGAGTCCGGCGGTCTCGTGGCCGCAGCCGATGGCCTAGCCGCGTTGTTGCCTGCTGCATTGCCGCCAGCCGCATTGCCGCCAGCCGCGTTACCGCCCGCGGCTTTGCCAGTGGGGTTGCTCGTGGTGAGCAGGGTGAGCTTGTTCGTCGCCAGAATCTCGTTGATCGGCTGGAAGAACGTCTCACCGCCTACCCTGCAGTTGCCCGAACCCCCGGAAGTGACGCCCTGAGCCTGGCCGCCCGACAGCCAGGGGCCCCCGGAGTCGCCGCCCTCAGCACAGGCGCTAGTGCGCGTCAACCCGGTGACCGAACCCTCGGGGTAGTTCACTGTCTGGTTCTTGGCCAAGATCTTGCCGCAGTGGGTGCCGGTGGTCGAGCCGGACCGACAAACCGTCGCGCCGATGGGCGCCTCCGTGTTGCCGTCAACCTTCAACTGGTTGCCACGGAAGTCGTTTACCACTGGGCGCGGGGTCTCGTTACCGTTGACCGCGACAAAACCCATGTCGGCGTTGCCGGGGAAAACCGAAGCCTTCACCACGCCTTGGCTCTGCTTATCAGAGCTGGTCGTCTTGGTGCCGGGTTTGCCGCAGTGGCCTGCGGTTACGAATCCACCTGCCACGGAGAAGCCGATCGAGCACCGGGCGGCCTGTCCGTCGAGACTGATGAAGTACGGGTCCGCACCCCTAACGTCGGCCAGGGGGTGTGGCGCCGCCGCACTGGTTTGGAAGGTCACTGAGCCAGCTGGCACGCCGGCAGCCTTGGTGAGCTGCTGGGCCTTGGCAGTAGCACCCGGTTGGGCGACCACAACCAGTTTGTTGGTGGGCACGTCGACAAACCAGCCGGTCACGGCCCCGCCCTTGGCCCGGAGCGCGTCCAGCTTCTGTTTGGTCGCGTCCAGGCTCTGCGCACTGCGCGCGACCATCACAGGCACGCCACCGGCAGCGCGTACCTGATTGGCCGCGTCCGGTTTGGTCACTGCGACCTTGAGGGTGTTGCCGTCCGCGGCTATCCAGGAACCGCCGAAATCGGCACCGGTCTGCGCGGCGAGCCGCGCAGAAACTTTGCTCGCCCAGTTCGACCGCTGAAGTTGAGCTCGCGCCTGATCGGCGTTGACGCCCAGGTCACGACGCATCGCCGCAAGAATCTGCGGCGACACGTCGTCAGTGTTGCTGTCAGCGGCCTTGGGGACCGACGGTGTGGTCTCGGCCATGGAAGGCAGGGTGAAAGCCACCGCCGCTCCGATCGAAGCCACGACCGCCGCCGCCACGGCGAACCGTCTGCGCTGCATCTGAGGAACTCCCCTCGCCACGGGTGCCGTGGGGGTGGCGGCACCGTGACCAGAGGTACGGACGAGATCAGCAAAAGGTTGAAGAGATCAGACCTCAACCACAGTCGGTACGATCATCGGCCGCCGCCGGTATGCGTCGTTGACCCAACGACCCACCGTGCGACGCACCACCTGTTGCAGTTGGTGCGGGTCGGTGACCCCATCCGCGGCCGAGCGGTGCAGCGCGGCAGTGAGCAGCGGAATCACCGGGTTGAACGCGTCCGGGTCCTCGGAGAAACCCTTGGCCGAGATGCTCGGCTCACCGACCACCTTGCCGGTCACCGAATCGATCACCACAGTCGCGGAGATGAAGCCGCCGTCACCCAGGATGCGTCGCTCGGTTAGCAGGGACTCGCTCACGTCGCCGACCGCTAGCCCGTCGACATAAACGTAGCGATTCAGCACCCGGCCGACGTGGCGGGCGTGCCCTTCGACCAGGTCGACCACGTCGCCGTCTTCACAGAGCACGACCCGATCGGGCGCCACCCCGGACTCGATGCCCAGTTGCGCGTGCGCTCGCAGGTGCCGCCACTCACCGTGCACCGGCATCAGGTTGCTCGGGCGCACCACGTTGAGCAGGTAAAGCAGCTCACCGGCCGGAGCGTGGCCGGAGACGTGCACCTTGGCGGTCTCTTTGTGCACGACCGTGGCCCCAGCGCGGGAAAGTCGGTTGATCACCCGATAGACCGAGGTCTCGTTGCCCGGCACCAGCGAGCTGGCCAGCACGACCGTGTCACCCGACTCGATGGTGATGTGCCGGTGGTCGCCGGTGGCCATCCGGCCGAGCGCGCTCATCGGCTCGCCTTGCGACCCGGTGGACATGAAGACGATCTCGTCTTGGGCCATCGAGGTCGCCTCGTCCAGGCTGACCAGCAGACCATCCGGGATCCGCAGCAGACCCAGATCGCGGGCGATGCCCATATTGCGCACCATCGACCGGCCGATCAGGGCGACCTTGCGCTGGTGTTCCCACGCGGCGTCCATCACCTGCTGCACCCGGTGCACGTGTGAGGCGAAGCTGGCTACGATAATCCGGCCCTTGGCTTTGCCGAAGATCGCACTGATGACCGGCCCGATGTCGCGTTCCGGTGTGACGAAGCCTGGCACCTCGGCGTTGGTCGAGTCGGACAGCAGCAGGTCGACGCCTTCGGCACCAAGGCGGGCAAATCCGGCCAGGTCGGTGATCCGCCCGTCCAGCGGCACCTGGTCCATCTTGAAATCGCCGGTATGCAGGATCAAACCAGCCGGGGTACGCACGGCAACGGCCAACGCGTCCGGAATCGAGTGGTTGACCGCGAAGAACTCGCACTCGAACGGCCCGAGCCGCTCAGTGCGCCCCTCCCGCACCGTCAACGTGTACGGGTCGAGCCGACGCTCGGCCAGCTTCGCCTCGACCAGCGCAAGCGTGAACTCCGAGCCGACCAGCGGGATATCGGCCTTGTGGGCCAGCAGGTAGGGCACCGCGCCGATGTGGTCTTCGTGGCCGTGGGTCAGCACGATGGCTTGCACGTCGTCCAGACGATCCAGGATCGGGCTGAAGTCGGGCAAGATCAGGTCGACACCGGGTTGCTCGACATCAGGAAAGAGCACCCCGCAGTCGATGATCAGCAGTTTGCCGTCGAATTCCAGCACCGTCATATTGCGGCCGATCGCGCCGAGCCCGCCGAGCGGAATGACGCGCAAGGCGCCTTCCGGCAGCGGCGGTGGCGGCTCCAGCTCCAAGTGAGCTTGACTCATTCGTGTCTTTCCGTCAGAGGACGATGCCCGCAGCAGCGGCGTCCTGTTGCAATTGGCTCAATTCGTCGTCCGTCGCGTCCACCAGAGGCGATCGGACTGGGCCGGCCGGCAGCCCGCTGGCGCGCAGACCGGCCTTGACCAAAATGGTGCCGGGTGACCGGAAAACACCGGTGAACAGCGGCAGCGCTTTGCGGTGCAGGGCGAGCGCACCGGCAAGATCAGCCCGCTCGTATGCCTCGATCATGTCTTTGGCGAGCCGGCCGGTGAAATGCGTCGACGTGCCCACCAGCCCGACCCCGCCGACGGCCAGCAACGGCAACGTCCAAGCGTCGTCACCGGAGTAATAGGCCAGGTCGGTGCGGGCTGTCACCCAGGATGAGGCGACAAAGTCACCCTTGGCATCTTTGACCGCCACGATGCGGTCGTGCTCGGCCAGCCGGCACATCGTTTCGGTGGCGATTGCAGTGCCGGCCCGATGCGGAATGTCGTAGATCATGATCGGCAGCGATGCCGCGTCGGCGACCGCCAGGAAATGCCGAACCACACCAGCTTGTGGTGGTTTGTTGTAATACGGCGTCACCACGAGCAGACCGTGCGCGCCCGCTTTCTGCGCTGCCTGCGCCAGCTCGATCGTGTGCGCGGTGTTGTTGGTGCCGACACCAGCCACAATCTGCGCCCGGTCACCGACCGCCTCGACGACAGAGCGCAGCAGAATCTCTTTCTCCGCGTCGGTCGTGGTCGGTGACTCACCGGTGGTTCCGCTGATCACGAGCGCGTCGTTGCGCTGCTCATCAACCAGATGTGTGGCCAGCTGAGCCGCGCCCTCCACGTCGAGGGAGCCATCCGGGTGGAACGGGGTGACCATCGCGGTCAGCAGCCGTCCGAAAGGTCGCGGGTCGTGCGTCATACCTGACAACCTATCGGACGACCCACTCACACGTAGAAAGCGGTGAACGGAGCCCAGGGCAGGTTGCGCAACACACTCCACCCGCCCCACACCGAGACGAAGGTGATCATGACGGCTGGACTGAGGGTCAGCTGCGGCAACTTCCAGTTGAACAGCCGCTGCCCGGCCCAAGCCACATACATGTAAAGCAGGAATGGCACCGCGAAGGTGAAAATCGCGTGGTGCCGGGCGGCAGCGGGCAGGTCACCATGCAGCAAATACCATGCAGCTCGGGTGCCACCACAACCGGGACAGACGAAACCAGTGGTGTATTTGAGCAAGCACGTCGGCGCGGCCCCGGCATCGGCCTGCACCGGGTTGGTGGCCAAGGTATAGCCGACCGATGCGCCCATGCAGGCCAGCAGCGCGACCGGGGCCAGCCAAATCGGCGACTTGGTCCACCAGCGCTCGATCAAACGAGTCATCCGGTCGGCCTTGAGCTCGCTCGCATAGCCGGGATAACTGAGCCACTGCGGCGGCACCGCTGGCCCTTGAATCGGTTGGTCGGCCAACCACGGAGCAACCATAAATCTCACGCTACACCGCAGGCGCAGCACGCAACGCACTCGAAAGCGGGCCGACGAGGTCGCCGCGCTCCGGCAAGGCGACCGAGTCGAGATCGAGCCACCCGGCCAGCCGGCGCAGCTCGATCGCTAGGGCCGCAGCGCTCCCGGCCGGATCGGCGCCGGTCTCAAGCCAGGCCGCCGGAATTCGCAGCACACCGGCTTTGCGGTCGGCCTTGAGATCGACTCGCGCAACAAACTGATCACCGAGCAGGAACGGCAGCACGTAATAGCCGTGTAGCCGTTGCGCCGCCGGAACATAGATCTCGATGCGATAAATCAAGTCGAAGAGCCGCTCGGTGCGCCCCCGGTGCCAGATCAGCGGATCGAACGGGCTGACCAACGTGGCCGCCTGGACCCGGCGGGGCAGTTTGGCCTGATGATGCAGATAGGTGGGCTGCTTCCACCCAGGCACTGTCACCGGAAGCAACACTTGATCTTCGACCAGCTCAACAACCGCGCGCTTGAAGCCGTCGACCGGGAGCCGGAAATAGTCGCGCAGCTCCGGCTCAGCAGCCACGCCCAACGCTCGGGCCGACAGCTCCACCAAAGCCCGGGTCGCATCCTGCGCGGTTGGCGTCGGCACAGCCAACACCGCCGCCGGCAAAACTCGCTCCGGCAGGTCATAACGCCGGGCAAACGACGAGGTGCGCTCGGCCGCCGTGACTTGCCCGGTGAAGAAAAGCCACTCCAGTGCTTGCTTCGCCTCCGACCAATTCCAGCCCCAATGATCGCTGCGCCGGGGCACATCGTGCTCAATCTCCGCGGCGGTGATCGGGCCCCGCTCGCGCACCTCGTCGAGCACCCAGGCCACCAACTGCGGTTGCTCGACAGCGATCCGGCGCATGTTGCCCCAGGCGAACTCGGCCGCTCGCGCCATCCGCCAGCGGAACAGCGGCTGCAGCTCGGTGGTGATCAGGGACGCCTCGTGCCCCCAGAACTCGAACAGCTCCCGCGGGGCGCGATAGGCAGCGCGATCGAGCAGCCCGACTGGATAAGGACCGAGCCGGCTGTAGAGCGGCAGGAAATGTGCACGCTGTAGAACGTTGACCGAGTCGACTTGGATCAGGTGCAGTCGGCGCAGCACCCGGCGCACGTGCCGCAGGCCGGTCGCGCAGGCGGGTTTGGGGTCAGTGAAGCCCTGCGCGGCCAGCGTGATTCGGCGGGCCTGCGCTAAAGAGAGCGAATCAGCAAGTGCCATCAACCAGCACGCTAGAGCAGGGGTACGACACAACCGCCAGCGGCGTACTGGAGGATCTGTAGGCTCGCGGCATGGCTCTCGGCTTCGTCCGCCCCGCCCGTCCTTCCGACGCTGCGGAGATCGCCCGCATTCAGCTCTCCACCTGGCGCACCGCTTATCGGCGAATGTTTCCGGCGCACGTGCTCGCCAACCTCGACGAGGCATACCTGACTCGGGGTTGGACTGAGGCGATCGAGGCGCCGCCGTCCGCTCGGCACCGGGTGTTGATCGCGGTGGAGCAGGGTGAGGCTAAGTCCGAAGTGGTCGGCTTCGCCGCCGGCGGCCCGGCCGATGAGCAGGCACAAGCACCGCAGGAGCAGGCGTTGCCGGACGACTTCGCCGCGATCACGGATCTGCTGGTGGAACCGCGCTGGGGTCGGCGCGGCCACGGCAGCCGACTGCTCGCCGCCACCACGGATTTGTGGCGCGAAGACGGTTTCAGTCGCGCGCTTGCCTGGGCTTACGAGCAGGACAAGGCCATGCAGAAATTCCTGACCTCGACCGGCTGGGAGCCCGACGGAGCCGGCCGAGCCCTGGATGTCGACGACCTACTCGTGCCGCAGCTGCGCTTGCACGCGGCATTGATCGCAACGCCGGAGCCCTGATCGGCCGACTTACGGGCGTGCAGCGTGCGATGACAGCGACGCGGACGGTTCGCACCGGCTTGCAACGGTCAGTCCGGCGCCACAGGCGGTCAGGCCGGCGCCACAGGCGGTCAGTCGAGCAGGGAGTCGATGCCGATGGTGAGGCCTGGGCGTTGCCGCACGCTGCGCACACTCAGCAGCACACCGGGCATGAACGAGACGCGGTCCAGCGAGTCGTGTCGGATGGTAAGCGTCTCGCCGGCAGTGCCGAAGAGCACTTCCTGGTGGGCGACCAACCCGGCGGCACGAACGGCGTGCACCCGCACCCCTTCCACGTCGGCACCGCGCGCGCCGGCGAGCTCCTGCTCAGTCGCGTCCGGCATCGGGCCCAGGCCGGCGTCAGCCCGAGCCGCCGCGATCAGCCGCGCGGTGTGCATCGCAGTCCCGCTGGGTGCGTCGAGTTTGCGCGGGTGGTGCTGCTCGATCACCTCGACCGAGTCGAAATAGCGAGCCGCTCGGGCGGCGAACTGCATCATCAGCACCGCACCGATGCCGAAGTTGGGCGCGATCAACACGCCAACCTCGGGCCGGTCGGCCAGCAGCTCCCGCAGCTCAGCCAGGCGTTGCTCGGTGAAGCCGCTGGTGCCCACGACCACGCTGATGCCCTGCTCGATCGCCCAGCGCAGGTTGGTCATCACCACATCGGGGGTGGTGAAGTCGACCAGCACTTGCGCGGCGAGTGCGCCGTCCAACGAGTCGTCTTGGTCGAGCGAGGCGACCAACTCCAGGTCGGGAGCGCCGTCGACCGCCGTGCACACCTCGCGGCCCATTCGGCCCCGAGCGCCGAGGACGCCAACCCGGATCAATCCCGACTCGTTAGTCACCCGGACAATTTACCCTACTGATTTGGTCGGGTGTCGGCGCTGCCACCAGCGCTCCGCCCAGCCCACAACCAGGAACACCACCCCCACATAAAGCCAACCGACCAGTACGTCGGCGACGTAGTGCTCGCCCGTGTAGACCAACGTAAACGTCATCGCCACCGGATATGCCAGCAGCAGCGGCCACCACTGTTTACCCACCATCGGCAGGAAAAAGGCCACGGCCATCAGCGCGTACGCGGTGTGCAGCGAGGGCACGGCGGCGACCTCGTTGGACTGGTCAGCTTGCAGCCCGTTGAGCGTGTTACCAGCGCTGTGCAGCCCGATCGCCTGGAACCCGTTGGACGAAATCCGGTACACGACCTCGCTGAGGTGTCCATGCGTCCAGGCCCACCACGGCGGCGCAGCCGGATAGAGGAAGTAGGTAGCCAGACCGGCCGCACTCAGCGCGATCCAGCGTCGCATGAACCGGTAGGACAGCTGCCGATTTCGCACCCACAGCACTACCGCCACGGTCGGCACGGTGAGGAAATGCGAGACGTAGACCAGCGTGACGACGACTTCCCACCACTGCACGACCCCCGGCCGGTACAAGCGCTGTTGTAACCAAATGGTGGGGATTTTGCCATTGGTGAGCCAGCCGAACATCCACTCGTCCGCGTGGATCATCGGGGTGACGTGCGGGGCAAAGAGGCGATCGGCCGCGCCCCGAGTCACGTTGTAGAGCTCCAGCAGCAACACCACTGGCAGCCAGTCGCGCAGGAAAAGCAGGTGCTGTTTCCACGGCAGGTCGTTCCGCCAGGCGATGGTGGCCAGCCAGAGCAAGCCGAATGCGCCGAGTGGGTCGCTGGTCGGCACCCCGACCAGCGACACGAAGACGCCGAACACCACCCCGAAGATCGACATCCCGATGACGCGGCGCCGACGCCGGTCGGGGGTGATCGGCGCGGCGGGCGTCTCGGGCGGGGTGGTATCCAGCGGCGTCACGGCTGCCAACGTTAGCGGCGCAAACTCAAATCGCCCTGGTTGGCGAAGTTGCCCTCGTCGAACGGCCCGACCACAGCTAACGACATCTCTTGGGACAGGATGTCGCCGGCGAGTGCGTGCACGTCGGCCAAGGTCACAGCGTCGACCCGGGAAAGTAGCTCGTCGACGCCCATAAGATCGCCGTAGAGCAGCTCGGATTTAGCCAACCGACTCATCCGCGAGCCGGTGTCTTCCATCCCCAGTACATAAGAGCCTTTGACCATGCCTTTGCCTCGGGCCAATTCCTCGGCGGTGAGCCCGTGCTCGGCCGTTCGGAGCAGCTCGGCCCGGGTGAGCTCAAGCACCTCCTGTGCCTTACCCGGTGCGCAACCGGCATAGACGCCGAACAGTCCGGCATCGGCATATTGGCTGCCGTAGGAATAGACGGAGTAGGCCAGACCGCGCTTTTCCCGGATTTCTTGGAACAGTCGGCTAGACATGCCTCCACCGAGCACGTTGTTGAGCACCCCTAGGGCGAAACGGCGTTCGTCGCTGCGACCGATACCGACCCCGCCGAGCACGAGATGGGCCTGCTCGGTTTCGCGGTTGCGCACAACCGTATGCGGCTTTTGCACCGGCACCCGTTTGGCACCGATCCGCGGCTCGGCCGGCTCAGCGTCGCCAGTGTCCAGTGGGGTGCCCGCCAACGCCTTGCGCACCAACCGTACGACGCCTGCGTGGTCTAAATTGCCGGCAGCCGCGACCACCACGCGGGGCGCGAGGTAGCGCTTGCGATAGAAGCTGTTGATCTGGGTTCGAGTCATCGGGGTGATCGATTCCTCGGTGCCGGAGATCAGTCGGCCGAGCGGGTGGTCGCCGAAGATGGCCTCGGTGAAGATGTCGTGCACTTCGTCGCCGGGTTCGTCTTCGTGCATGGCGATCTCTTCGAGGATCACGCCGCGCTCGGTTTCCACGTCTGCCGGTGCAAGGATCGAGTCGGCCACCGCGTCGACCAGCACATCCACGGCTAGCGGCAGGTCAGCATCGAGCACGCGCGCGTAATAGCAGGTGTATTCCTTCGTGGTGAAGGCGTTGGTCTCACCGCCGACCGCTTCGATCTCGGCCGAGATTTGCATCGCGGTGCGTTTGTGCGTGCCCTTGAAGAGCAGGTGTTCGAGGAAGTGGGAAGCGCCGGACATGCTCGGCGTCTCGTCTCGCGAACCGATGCTCACCCAGACGCCGAGCGCGGCGCTGCGGGTGTGCGGGATCGTCTCAGTGACGATGCGCAGCCCGCTGGGCAAGATGGTTCGCTGCGCGCCGTCGGCCAGTGTCTGGGTTTTGCGGCGTTTCGGCGCAGCAGCGGGGGTGGTGACGCGGGCCGGCTGTGCAGCCGACCCGCGTCCAACAGCTGTCATCGAGTTATCAGTTACGGTCGCCGGTGGGACGCTGACGACGACGACGCGGCTCGCCACCGCTGTCGCCCCGCGACTCACGCGGCGGGCGGGAGGCATCGTTCTCGCTCGGGGCGCCGGACTCGGCGACGACCTCAGCCACGGGGGCTTCCTCGCCCTCCGGACGGACCTTGTCGAGGTAGATCTTGCCGCGAGCGTCGATGTCTGCGATCGAGACCTCGACCTTGTCGCCGACGTTGAGGAAGTCCTCGACCTTGTCGACCCGCTTGCCGTCGCCCACCTTGGAGATGTGCAGCAGACCGTCACGGCCGGGCAGCAGGGAAATGAATGCGCCGAACGCGGCGGTCTTCACAACCGTGCCGAGGAACTTGTCTCCGGACTTGGGCATCGTCGGGTTGGCGATGGCGTTGATCCGCTCGACTGCGGCATCGGCTGACGGGCCGTTTGTCGCGCCGACGTAGATCGTGCCGTCATCCTCGATCGAGATGTCGGCGCCGGTCTCGTCCTGGATCGCGTTGATGGTCTGGCCCTTCGGGCCGATCACCATGCCGATCTTGTCCACCGGGATCTTCACCGTGGTGACCCGCGGTGCGTATTCGCTCATGTCGGCCGGCGCTTCGATCGCGGCGGTCATCACGCCCAGGATGGTCGCGCGGGCTTCGTGTGCCTGCTGCAGCGCACCGGCCAGCACGTCCGACGGGATGCCGTCGAGCTTGGTGTCCAGCTGCAGCGCGGTGACGAACTCGCTGGTGCCGGCGACCTTGAAGTCCATGTCGCCGAACGCGTCCTCGGCACCCAAGATGTCGGTCAGCGCGATGTATTGCGTCTTTCCGTCGACCTCGTCGGAGATCAGACCCATCGCGATTCCGGCGACCGGCGCCTTCAGCGGCACACCAGCGCTGAGCAGTGCCAGCGTCGAAGCACACACCGAGCCCATCGAGGTCGAACCGTTGGACCCGAGCGCCTCAGAAACCTGGCGAATAGCGTACGGGAATTCCTCGCGCGACGGCAGCACCGGCACGAGCGCCCGCTCGGCCAACGCACCGTGCCCGATTTCGCGGCGCTTCGGCGAACCGACCCGGCCGGTCTCACCGGTGGAGTATGGCGGGAAGTTGTAGTTGTGCATGTAGCGCTTGGACTTCTCCGGCGCCAGGGTGTCGAGCGCCTGCTCCATCCGCAGCATGTTCAGCGTGGTGACGCCCAGGATCTGGGTCTCGCCGCGCTCGAACAACGCCGAACCGTGCACCCGGGGCAGCACGCCGACCTGGGCGGTCAGCGGGCGAATGTCGCGCGGGCCGCGGCCGTCGATGCGGATCTGCTCGCGCAGCACCCGCTGGCGAACCTCGGACTTGGTGACCGAGCGGAACGCCGCGCTGATTTCCTTCTCGCGACCCTCGAACTGGGCGTCAAGCAGGGTGTGCGCCTTGGCCTTGACCAGGTCGAGGGATTCCTCGCGCTCCTGCTTCGCGGCGATCTTCAGCGCTTCGGCAGTCTCTTCGCGCACGGCCTGGGCCACAGCGGTGTAGACGTCGTCCTGATAGTCCAGGAAGACCGGGTAATCGGCGATCGGCTTGGCGGCGATGGCGGCCAGCTCGCTCTGCGCGCGGCACAGCTCGCGGATGGCCGGCTTTGCCGCTTCCAGCCCACTGGCGACGACCTCTTCGGTTGGCGCAGGCGCGCCCGCGGAGATCAGCTTGATCGCCTGCGGGGTGGCCTCGGCCTCGACCATCATGATCGCGACGTCGCCATCACCGGTAACACGGCCGGCGACGACCATGTCGAAGGTGGCCCGCTCCAGCTCCTCAAGGGTGGGGAAGTTGACCCACTGGCCCTCGATGTGCGCGACGCGGGTGGAACCGACCGGACCGCTGAACGGCAGACCGGAGAGCTTGGTCGACATCGAGGCACCGTTCATGGCCACAACGTCATACGGGTGTTGCGGGTCGAGCGCGAGAATAGTCTCGACGACCTGCACTTCGTTGCGCAGGCCCTTGGTGAACGACGGGCGCAGCGGCCGGTCGATCAGCCGACAGGTGAGGATCGCGTCCTCGCTCGGGCGGCCTTCGCGCCGGAAGAACGAGCCGGGAATCCGGCCGGCGGCATACATCCGCTCCTCGACGTCGACGGTCAGCGGGAAGAAGTCGAAGTGTTCCTTCGGCTGCTTGCTCGCCGTCGTCGCGGAGAGGACGACTGTTTCGCCCAGTTGAACGATTACCGAACCGGCAGCCTGTTTGGCCAACCGTCCGGTGGAAAACGTGATTTCGCGGGTGCCGAATGAACCGTTGTCGATGACGGCGGTGCGAAATTCGGTACCGAGAGCGGCGTTCTGCTCTGTCATGTGTTGCGGTACTCCTTCGTCGAGGACCCGGCGGGTGCGGCGCGGTTCAGGTGAGCCGGTCTTCGATCGAAGCGCCCAGGACGAGATCTCGGCGCCGTCACGAGTAAAACCTCGTCACATCGGGCGCGGAAAATGCTCGCAATGGCCTGGGAACCACTACCGAGGACCGGTGCTGACGGCGTGAGCCGCGCGGGTCCGTGGGGTGTAACACGAGGTAGCGACCGGTCGGCCGCTACCTCGTCACAATTATCGGCGCAGGCCGAGACGCTCGATCAGCGTCCGGTAGCGGGCGATGTCCTTCTTCTGCACGTAGTTGAGCAGACGGCGGCGACGGCCGACCAGCAGCAGCAGACCACGACGGCTGTGGTGGTCGTGCTTGTGCAGCTTGAGGTGCTCGGTCAGGTCGGCGATCCGCTTGGTGAGCATCGCGACCTGCACCTCGGGCGAACCAGTGTCACCCTCGAGCGTCGCATACTCAGTCATGATCTTGGTCTTGGTCTCTTGATCGAGCGCCATATTCTCCGAAATTCTGTGTTGCCGACTTCATCGGTTTCTCGCGCCCCGCGGCGTCGGGCAGGCAGGCGAGACCGGGTCTTCATTAAGACCGGGCGGTGGATAAGCCAACGCCTCGTCAACCCTACCAGCCGGTCATTGAAGCACTGCGCGGGTCTGTTCCACGTCCGTGCGAATCTGCGCCACCAGCGGTTCGATCCCCTCATATTTGCGCTGTTCGCGCAGGCGCGCGACAAAATCGAGGCCGACTCTTTCGCCATAAAGGTCGCCGTCGAAATCAAGCACATAAGCTTCGACCCGCCGCTCGCGACCGGAGAAAGTCGGGTTGGTGCCGATTGACACCGCAGCCGGCAACCGCGCCGAGCGGTCCCCGCCCCTAATCAGCCAAGCCGCATATACCCCGTCGGCCGGCACCGCCGCATAGCGATGCACTAACAAGTTGGCGGTGGGGAATCCGATCTCCCGCCCGCGCTGATCGCCCCGAACCACCACGCCACCCAAGCGGTGTGGACGCCCGAGTGCAGCGGCGGCGGCCCGCACGTCCCCCGCATCAACACAACTTCGGATGTACGTGGACGAAAACACCAACCCTTCCTGGGCCACCAACGGCGCTTCTTCCACGACGAAACCGAACGTGTGCCCGAGGCGTTCCAACAGCTCGACCGTGCCGGCAGCCCGATGACCGAACCGGAAATTGTCACCCACCACCACGACGGCCGCGTGCAACGCTTCGACCAGGACGTCGTGCACAAAGGCTTCCGGGCTCAGCTGCGAGAACGCCGCAGTGAACGGCACCACGCAGAGCGCGTCCAGCCCGAGTTCTTCAATCAGCTCCGCTTTGCGAACCGGCTCGGTCAACACGGCCGGGTGTGAACCGGGTCGGACCACCTCGGCCGGATGCGGGTCGAAAGTCATCACCACCGAGCGCAATCCGAGCTCACGCGCCCGGCGTACGGCGTGGCCGATGATCGCCTGGTGGCCGCGGTGCACCCCGTCGAAGACGCCGATGGTGACCACCGAGCGCCCTGAGCCGCCGGGCACTGCTTCGTACCCACGCCACCGCTGCATTCGTGCTGCCCTCCGGTTCGCTGTCCCGACCCAGCGTATCGGCCAGCATTGGCGAGGTGAAACGCTACGATTAGTCCCGAGATGCGGGTCGACTGGAGCTCCTTAGTCCTGTTCGCAGCGGAGTTCACCTTTGCGGTGCTCTTCCTGCGGGCCCTATTCGGCTATCTGCGCCGCCGCGATCCACTGCAGCGCGACGTCACCCTCGTCTTCGCCCCGTGCACCATGCTGTTCTTGGTCGACGTAGCCCGCCGACTCAACGACGGCCCGCTGCCGATAGGCGTGATCAACATCACTCTAACGGTGTTGATGGCCCAGCCCTATTTGACTGTGCGACTGGCCAGTCGGCTGCGGTCAGTGCCGACCTGGCTGACCCGGCTGATGCTTTGCTCCTACCTGGCGACGTCGATCTCACTGATGCTCGCGCCGCGGCCGCAGGCAACCGGGACACTGACTGGCATGGTGATGGCGTTTTTCGCCAGCGAACTCATCGCGGCCGGGCTGCTACTCGGCAAAGCGCGCACGCGAACCGGGGCGAACCGGGCGCGATTAATGATCGCCACCGGTGCCACAGTCGCGTTCGGCGCGATGATCGTGTTGATCGGCCTGAGCGGACCGCCACACCCCAATCCCGCGCTCGCCGCCGGCAATCGGGTCCTCGCCCTGATCAGCGGCATCGGGTATCTGGTGGCCTTCCTTCCCCCGCGCTGGCTGAGCCGGATGTTCGCCGCCGCTGCCGCCCAATCGGTAACCGAGCGACTGCTGCGCGCTCCCGTCGACTCCCCCGCTCAGGTCTGGCAGATATATGCCGAAATCATGCGGGTGCAGACCGGAGCGGACGCAGTGGCCGTGCTGATGCCTCGCGCGGACGGCCAACTAGCCCAAACCGCGTATGCCGGGCCACCCTTGCCCACTCCTGACGAACTAGCCAGCTCCGCCGACCTGACCGCCCTGATCCGCGCTGGGCAGCCGGCCCGGGTTCGCGAAGGCAACCCGGCACTAGTCGAGCACTACGGCGACGACCTCGGTGACGACTTCGTGACTGTGTTGAGCATGCCCGTCCCGCCGGACACCGAAGGTGCCGTCCTGCTGTTCAACCAGCACCGCACCCTGTTCAGCGACGACGACCTGCGGTTGCTCGCCGCGCTGGGCGGCCAGGCCGGGATCCTGGCCGACCGGCAAGCGGTCACCGATACCGAGCGTCGACTTTCGGCTGAGCTGAGCGTCTCAGTTGACGCATTGACCAGGGCCAACCAGGCGAAAAGCTCGTTCTTGGCCAATATGAGCCACGAACTTCGCACGCCGCTGAACGCGATCATCGGCTTCAGCGATTTGATGCGCTTGGAGGAGCCGGACGGCGACCGACGCCGGGTGCCCGCAGAATGGGTGGAGCACATCCACAGCAGCGGTCGACACCTGCTCGGCCTAATCAACGACATTCTTGACCTGGCCAAAGTCGAATCCGGCCACCTGGACCTGCGCCTGGCCCCACTGCGCGTCGACACCGCGATCAGCGAACTACTCACTGGCCTCGCCCCCCTCTTCAGCGGCAAGCGCCTCGCAGTAATCACTGAACTGCCCCCTGCCACCGCCCTGGCCGACCGGCTGCGCTTCCGACAAATCGTCGAAAACCTGCTTTCCAACGCGATCAAATTCACCCCAGACGACGGTACGGTCACAGTCACCGTCGCAAGCACCGAAAACGACGTGTACATAACAGTTGCCGACACCGGGGTGGGGATCGCCGAATCGGATCAGGCCAAGGTGTTCGAGGAGTTCCAGCAGGTCGGCGACCCGGATCGACAGCGCGCCGGCACCGGGCTCGGGCTCGCGCTGGCCCGGCGACTGGTCGAGGCGCACGACGGCGACATCACGTTGACTTCCGTGCCCGGCGCGGGCAGCTCGTTCACCGTACGGTTGGGTGCCGCGCCGGTGTTGCACTTGAGTTCTGTGAGCGGCGACGAACCGTACATCTTGCTGATTGAAGATGATCCACAGTCCGCCGAACTGATGATCACCCAGCTGACCAACGCCAGATACCGGGTCGATCTGGCGGGCGACGGCGAGACCGGCCTGACCATCGCCCGCGGTCATCGACCAGATGCGATCGTGCTCGATGTCGGGCTGCCCGATATTGACGGCTGGGAAGTGATTCGCCGAATTAAAGCCGACGAACAGCTGGCCGACATTCCCGTCTTCTTCGCCACGATTATCGACGACCCGCAGGCCGGACTAGCTTTGGGTGCCAAGGACTATTTCGTCAAACCGGTCGACCAAGCAGCACTGCTCAGCGCACTCGCCAACACGATCGCCGCCCGACCCAGCCCGCGGGTGCTCGTGGTCGACCACGACGACCACATCCGCAAGGCCATCGAAGACGGTCTGCGCGCCGGGGGTGCCGACGTGGTCGCCTGCTCCGACGGGCGGGCCGGGTTGGCCATGACCCGAGCAGGCGAGTTCGACTTGATCGTGTGCGACATGCAATCACCCCAGGTGGACGGGTTCAGCCTGCTCGCAGCGATCGAACAGGACCCGTCGACCCGCCGTACGCCCGTCCTCGGGTTGAGCGCGGCAGCGCTGTCCGACCGTACGCGAAGGGAGACTGCGCCGCTGGTAGCAACCGCCATAGCCGGCGGTGTCGTGGCCGAGGCGATGAACGGCGGCACCGGCTGGGAAAGCCTCGCCCCCCTGATCAGCACCCGCCCAGAGCCGGGAGCGGATCAGGCTGAACCGAGTTCCGCACCGTCGCGCGATGCCGCAACACTGCACCAACCTGCGTCTCGGAAGGACGAACATTGAGCACAATCCTGTTGGTCGAGGACGAAGAGCTGAACCGAACGCTAGTGAAAGCCGTGCTCGCCCGCGCTGACCTGGACCTGGTTCGCGCAGCGAACGTGATGGATGCGACCAGCCTAGCCATGGCCCGCACCACGCTGGCCAGCCAAGATGTCGATCTGGTGCTGCTAGACATGAACCTGCCGGACGGCAACGGCCTCAGCCTGGCCCGCGAGCTGGCAGCAGCCAAACTCACCGACGGCCGAGCGAAACCGATCGTGATCGCCGTGACCGCCAGCGTCCTGCCCCAGGACCGCACGGCCGCGGTCGAAGCAGGCTGCGACGACTTCCTCGACAAGCCCTACGCCGCAGCCGACCTGGTCGCCACAGTCGCCCGCCACCTAGCAACCTAAACTCGGCCCGGCTCAGGGGACAAGCGCTCGATGGAGCGCCTTCCGTGTTGGATCGGACATATCTAGACTCGCGACATTGGCATTTGTCAGGCTGGGGCGAGGACGATTTCGGCGCGGGCCTGGCCGTCGCGCTCGGCAACAATCGCGAGCAATTCCCCCGACGGTGCAAAAACCGCGTAAGGCCCCTCAATGCCGACCGACGCCAGCGGGCCGCCGTGGCTGAGAATCCGCGCCTCCTCCTCGGTGGCGCTGCGCTGCGGAAACGCCTGCCGGGCCGCCTCAGCCATCGGCAATCCAACCACGTCCGGCGCGCGCTGCTCCAGTTCCACCAACGTCGCCGCATCAGCCAAAGTCAAATCCCCCACCGCCGTACGCCGCAGCGCAGTCAAGTGGCCACCAACCCCCAGCGCCACACCAAGATCACGAGCAATCGCCCGAATGTACGTGCCGGACGAACAGGTGACCGCAACATCCACGTCGATCAGCTCCACCGTGTCTGCGCCACTCGAAAGTCGACGGATGGCGTGGATCACCAGACTCGATACCGTTACTCGACGGGCTGGGATCTCAACTGTTTCGCCGTCGCGTACCCGTTTGTAGGCGCGTTGGCCGTTGATCTTGATGGCACTGACCGCGCTGGGCACTTGGTCAATTTCGCCCTGCTGTGCAGCTAAGCCAGCGGTGATCGCCGCATCGGTGATCCCAGCGGTCGAGGTCGAAGCGACGAGCTCACCCTCGGCGTCATCGGTGATAGTCGACTGGCCCAGCCGAATCGTCGCGGCATAGCTCTTGTTCGACCCAATCACATAGGTCAACAGGCGGGTGGCCCGGTTGACTCCGATGATCAGCACACCGGTCGCCATCGGATCGAGCGTTCCACCGTGCCCGACCCGCCGAGTCTTCGCCAGGCGCCGAATCCGCGCAACCACATCGTGCGAGGTCATCCCCGCCGGCTTGTCCACCACAATCAGCCCATCCGCACTCACCCGGACACCTTAGCCTCGGTTCACGCGTCGATCTCTCGATGTCACCCGCAGACCGGACAGTCACCCCGGCAGAGAACTTTTCGCCCGGACAGCGCCTAAGGTTTGGTCAGCACCGGGCCGACCAGGAGGAACAGGGGCTCATGAAGGTTCTGATCACCGGCAGTAGTGGCTTCTTGGGGCGGGCGGTGGCGGCTCGACTGGTCGCGGACGGCCACGAGGTCACTGCCGGCACTCGCCGAAGTGAACGACTTCGCGGCCTGAACTGCGTGCCGCTGGACGTTACCGATCGAGAAAGCGTCCGCAGCGCAGTTCTCGGCTCGCGCTGTGACGCGGTGGTTCACCTGGCCGGATTGACCCGCATGCGCGATTCGGCTGCGCGCCCCCTCGCCTTCTATGACGTCAACACCACAGGAACGCTCAATGTCATGCATGCAGTCGACGAACTCGGGCCGGACAAATCACCCGTCCCGCAGGTGGTGTTCGCGTCCACCGGCGCCGTCTACGGCAGCCACCCGACGGTCCCGCTGCGCGAAGTTGACCCGGTCCAGGCGGAAAATCCATATGCAGGCTCGAAGCTTGCCAGTGAACAGCTGATCGAACACCATGCACGATCGGGGCGCTCCGTCGCGACGATTCTGCGCTTCTCCAACATCGCCGGCGGTGTGCACAACATCTATGACGACGACGGCGACCACATCATCCCGCGCGTGCTCACCGCAATTCGGGACAGCACTTCGATCACGATTAACGGCGACGGCGGCACCACCCGCGATTTCGTCCACGTTGTCGATGCGGCTGAAGCAACACGACTGGCGCTCCTGAATCCACCAGCAGCTGGCAGCATTGTGCTCAACATTGGTAGTGGCGTAGAAACGGCAGTCCGCACGATTGTGGCGGCAGCGGAGCAAGCCACCGGCAAAGTCGCCCACAAAGAGCACCGGGCGGCCGGAGCAGAAGCACAACGAGTCGTCATGCAAATCGACCGCGCATTCGAACACCTCGGCTGGAAGCCAAACCATACTTCCGCCGACCAAATCGTCGCCGACGCCTGGAAAGCCGCTCAGCGTCCGTAACTGCCGACGACCCCTACCGGGTAGCGCCTGGGACAGCCCAACGACCTGAGCGCCAGCGCCACACCATCGCGACAAACCGGATCAAGATCAGCAAGGCCAAGCCAGCCCAGATCCCGGCCAGACCAAGGTCCAACGCATACGCGACCCAGATGGCGGGCAGAAACCCGAGTAGCGCCGACCCGAGCGTGATATCACGCAAGTAGCGAACGTCACCAGCCCCGATCAGCACTCCGTCCAGCGCGAAAACCACCCCAGCGAACGGCAACAAACCAACAAACCACGGCCAAATGATCGCCACCTGTACGTGCACTTCGCGATCACCGGTGAACCAGTCCGGAACCGTCCCAGCGCCCGCCCACACCAACACGGCGAAAGCGGTGCCAGCCAGCCCGCCAGCGATAGTCACCCGCCGGGCAATATCGCGGGCGGACGCCGAGTCGCCTGCACCGAGCGCAGCCCCCACTAAGGACTGAGCTGCAATCGCTAACGCGTCCAGCACGAGCGCACTGAAAAACCACAGCTGCACGGCGATCTGATGTGCACCAACCTCAGCCACGCCAAACCGGGCCGCAACTGCCGTCGCGCACAAAAAACAAGCCTGGAATGCCGCCCCGCGCACGAGCAGATCCCGCCCCAGGACCAGTTGAGCGGTGATCAACCCAAAATTGGGGCGCAATGCACGAGTCTCGCGCACCAACGCAGCCAGGAATGCCCCGCCCGCGACACATTGCGCAACCACGTTAGCGATGGCCGAGCCGATGAGTCCCCAGCCGAAAACGTAAACGAATACCGGGCTGCCGACAGCAGAAAGAATGTTCGCCCCGAGCACGAAAATAAGCGGTCGACGGGTGTCCTGCACCCCGCGCATCCATCCATTGCCAGCGGCGGCCAACAACAAACCCGGCGCCCCGAGCGCGGCCACCCGCAACCAACCAGCCGCCGCCACTGCGATGCTCGGGTCACCACTGAGCACTCGCGCAACCGGCTCGGCGAAAATCTGCGCCAACCCGACCACCACCACACCACAACCCAGGGCCAACCACGACGCCTGTACGCCTTCAGCAACAGCAGCCCCGCGATCACCGGCACCGAAGCGGCGAGCGGCGCGACCGGTAGTGCCGTAGGCCATTAAGGTGCCGAGCCAGGCAGCGACCGACATGACGGTGCCACCGATGGCGACTGCGGCGAGCGGGACACGACCGAGGTGGCCGACGACGGCTGTGTCCACCAGCACATAGAACGGCTCGGCCGCCAACACCACGAGGGCGGGCAGGGCGAGCTGGGTGATGCGGCGTGCGGTCGCGACCGACCGCACGGCGGGCGCTGTTATTGGCGCGTGTCCATCGAGGTCTGCAGCGCGCGACGGGCCTGCTCGCGGGATTCCTCGGTGGTTTGGGGCTTCTGCTGAGCTGCCATGATCGTGTTCCTTCCACGGTGGTTGATGGGCGCAGCGCGGAAACGGGCGCGCACCGGCGGATAGCGGTCGAGCGGGGCATCGCTGGCCGGTCCGGGATCACCAGAGCAGTGGCGGGGCAATGCGACCCGGGTCGGTGGGCCCGGGCGGCTCGAGGGTTTTGCGGCAGGCAGTGGTCACGGGCTGCGGCAAAACCAAATCACCGTTAAGGCCAAACTATCGTTCAGGTCCGCCCGCTGGTGCGCTCTTCCCATGCAGCGGGAAAATTGTGGTGACGCAAACGACGGACCGTCCAGTCGGACGGTCCGTCGTCAATCGTCGAAACTGCAGCTCAGGCGGCTGCTACCCCAGGTCGTCGTGCGCGCCGACCCGCTCGCCGTCGGCCACGTCCTCATCCGCCTTGTATGGGTCCGGGTCGCCGGCGTATTGCTTGCCGGCCGCAAGGCGTTGAACCTGCTCGTCGCGGTTTCGCGCCTCGGCCAGCAGGTCGGCGATCTCCTTGGCATGGTCGAGCACGTTGTCGAGCACGAACGCCAGGCTGGGCGAGTGGCGCAACCCGAGCGCGTGCCCCACCCGACTGCGCAGCATGCCCTTAGCGCTCTCCAGTGCGGCCGCGGTGGCCGCCTGCTCGGTCGGGTCGCCTAGCACCGTGTAAAAGACCGTCGCCTCACGCAGATCGCCGGTGATCCGGGCATCCGTAATCGTGACCATGCCCAATCGCGGGTCCTTGATTTCTCTTACCAGCGAAGCCACCAGAGTCTTGACGCGCTCCGCTTGCCGACGCGTCTTGGCTGGGTCCGACATATCGCCCACCTCCGCCTATGGTCCCCGCGGGGCCGAACTGCCCCCGCACAACTCGCCAAAGCCTACCCAGCAGGCGCTAGAACTCCGACGTCGGCAGTCAGTCGTCCTGGCCATAGAGCCGGCGTTTGACTGACAGCAGCTCGATCTCCGGCCGGCCGGCCAGCTGGTTTTCGCAGGTGTCAACCACCGCTCGGGCCTGCGCTGCCTCGGCTGCCACCACGGCGACCCCGATGCCTGCGCGGCCGTGCAGATCGTGAAAGTCCACCTCAGCGGCGCTGACCTCGTATTTCTTCAGCATCGCGATGATCGGGCGGACATAGGAACGCTTCTGCTTGAGCGACTGCGAGTCACCGGGCAGCAAAAAGTCGAAGAAAGCAGTCTCGGTATACATCAGCCAGCAGGTTACCGGGATGAGCTGAAGATCTCAGCTTGATTTTCGGGCGACGACGACATCACGTTCGATGCCTTGGTCGACCCGATGCGAAAGTGGCAGGTAATCGACCAGCTTGAGCCCGTTGGCCAGCAGGATGTCCTCAGCCAGGTCGCGCTTGGCCACTTTGGTGTTCCAGGCCAGCCCGATCGCGCCACCCGGACGCAACAGCGCGACCCATTGCGGCACAGCCCGTTCCAGCAGGTCCAGTGGCCGGCGCGAAATGCCGCCGCTTTGGTCGTCGAAACTGCCGTGGACCACACCGTAGGGCAGGTCGGTGACCACCACATCGGCGCAGTTGTTACGCAGCAGACCGTCCAGGTCAGTGGTATCGGCCTGCAGCACAGTCACTCGCTGCACCGCGCCCGCTTTGTGGTCGTCTTTGCTCGCGGCCATCGTCACCTCAAGCCGCCGCGCAGCCCGACGGCCTTGCCGGCGCACCGGCACCAGATCGGCCGAATGCTTCAGCCGCTTGCGCTTGAGCCAGGTCTGCAAGAACAGCTTGTACGCCTCAACGTCCTTACCGTCCAGCTCCACGCCAAGCGCGTCATAGCCGTACATAAGGGCTTGGTTGAGGGTGGTGCCGCGGCCGCAGAGCGGATCCAGGACGGTGAGCTGTTTGTCGAGCATCCGGTCCGCCGACGCCGACGCCAGCACGGTCAGGTTGAGCACCAACTTGGTGAACTGCTCGTTGGTCTTGCCCGCGTATTTCGGGATGGTGATCAGGTCGCTGTCGTAGTGGGCCAGTGGTCGCAGGCTCAGCGGTCGCAGCAGGTCGTCCTGCACCCGCTCGAACAAGGCGTAGGAGGCAGACAGGTTCGCCAAAAAGGCAACGTCGATGTCACTGAGCGAGCCGGAAAAGGTCAGGTATTCGATGCCGCCGATGAAGGCCGGCTCGACCTCGGTCAGCGGCGCGGAGAGCACCCGGGAAAAGGCGTCCAGCTCAGCGATTGACAGGCGTCCGGCCTGGTCGGCATAGACACGATTGGCAGAAGGCGCGAGCAGCATGGCATACCGGGGCATGGCGACATTCTCGCAGCCATAGCTGCGGTGATTCAAAAAGGGCCCCGCCGCTCGCGAGCGGAAATGGCGTTCAACCCAGCAACGGCGCTGGCCCCCGACGCACACGCGCCGAGGGCCAGCAATAAATCCGTGCGATTATGCGCGCGGCTTCTCGCGCATCTCGAAGGTCTCGATCACGTCGCCAATCTGCGGCGTGCCGAAGCCGGACAAGGTCAGACCACACTCGAAGCCCTCGCGGACCTCGGTGGCGTCGTCCTTGAACCGCTTCAACGAACTGATCGTGACACTTTCCGCCACCACAGTGCCCTCGCGCAGGATGCGCGCCTTGGTGTTGCGGCGGATGAGACCGGAGCGAACCAGACAGCCAGCGATGAGGCCGATCTTGGAGGAACGGAACACGTCGCGGATTTCCGCGGTGCCCAGCTCGACCTCTTCGTACTCCGGCTTGAGCATGCCCTTGAGGGCCGCCTCGATCTCCTCGATGGCCTGGTAGATGACGCTGTAGTAGCGAATCTCCACGCCGGCGCGGTCGGCCATTTCCTTGACCTTGTTCGAGGCCCGGACGTTGAAGCCGATGATCGTGGCAGTTGAGTCGTTGGACGCGCTCGCCAGGTTGACATCGCTCTCGGTGATCGCACCGACACCGCGGTGGATGACCTTGAGTTGGACCTCTTCCGGGATTTCGAGCTTGAACAACGCATCCTCGAGCGCCTCGACCGAACCCGAGCTGTCGCCCTTGAGCACCAGGGTGAGCGAAGTCTTCTCGCCCTCCTTGAGCTGCTCCATGAGCGTCTCGAGCGTGGCCTTGGTCCCCGAGTTGGCGAAGCTCGCCGCACGGCGGCGGGCCTGGCGTTGCTCGGCGATCTGCCGGACCGTGCGGTCGTCTTCAGCAGCCAGGAACGTGTCGCCGGCGCTGGGCACCGACGTCAGACCCAGGACCAGGACCGACCGGCCCGGAGGCGCCTCGGCCACGCTCTTGCCATTTTCGTCGAGCATGGCGCGGACACGACCGTGCGCGCCACCCGCCACGATCGAGTCGCCAGCCCGCAGCGTGCCCTTCTGGACCAGTACGGTCGCGACCGCACCGCGGCCCTTGTCGAGGTGAGCCTCGACCGCGACACCCTGCGCCGGCCCGTCCAGTGGAGCGGTGAGCTCCAGCGACGCGTCGGCGGTCAGCAGCACGGCCTCGAGCAGTTCGTCGATACCGGTACCCGGCTTGGCCGCCACGTTGACGAACATCGTGTCGCCGCCGTACTCCTCGGCGAGCAGGCCGTAGTCCGTCAACTGCTGCCGAACCTTGTCCGGGTTGGCGTCCGGCTTGTCGACCTTGTTGACCGCGACCACGATCGGCACGTCGGCCGCCTTGGCATGGTTCAACGCCTCGACCGTCTGCGGCATGACGCCGTCGTCGGCCGCGACCACCAGGATCACGATGTCGGTGACCTGGGCACCACGAGCACGCATGGCGGTGAACGCCTCGTGACCAGGGGTGTCGAGGAAGGTGATCGCCCGCTCTTCGCCCTGGTGCGGGACGATGACCTGGTAGGCACCGATGTGCTGGGTGATGCCACCCGCCTCGCCAGCGACCACGTTGGTCTTGCGGATCGCGTCGAGCAGCTTCGTCTTGCCGTGGTCGACGTGACCCATGACGGTCACGACCGGCGGACGAGTGACCAGGCGGTCCTGCGCCACCTCGGCGTCGAGGTCGATGTTGAACCGCGACAACAGCTCGCGGTCCTCGTCCTCGGGGCTGACGATCACAAGCTCAAAGCCGAGGTGCACGGCCAGAAAGCGACGCACCACGCGAAAGCCGGATCTCTTGACCCGAACCGCGGGGGGCGCCCGAACTCATCTGCGGAGCCGACAGGTTGTCGAACTCTTGACGCCGCTGCTTCTTCGACTTGCGACCGCGCGTGGGCCGGCCACCCGGACGCCCGAAGGCACCCGCAGCGCCGCCACCCCGGCCACGTCCGCCGCCACCGGGACGACCCGGAGCGCCAGAGCTGGCCGGACCACCGGTGCCGCCACCGGGACCGCCGCGATATCCGCCGCCGCCACCAGCGCCGGCGCCACCGCCAGGACCACCGCGGTAACCGCCGCCGCCACCAGCACCGCCGCCAGCGCCGCCGCCGGGACGGAAGCCGCCACCAGCACCGCCGCCAGCGCCGCCGCCGGGACGGAAGCCGCCACCAGCGCCGCCACCGCCGCCGGGACCACCACGGCCGCCGCCGGGACCACCGGGACGACCAGCACCCGGTCCACCCGGACCAGCCGGACGACCAGGACGCTGCGACGGCATAGACGCGGGACTAGGCCGCGGCGGCATTGACGCCGGGCTAGGCCGCGGCGGCATGCCGGCCTGGTTGGGACGAGGCATCCCAGCGGGCGACGGGCGAGGCGCGCCACCGCCGGAAACGCCGAACGGGTTGTTGCCCGGACCGCGAGCCGGCGGACGCGCAGCGCCACCAGCCGGGCCGGGACGAGCGCCACCGGGTGCACCGGGGGCGGCCGGCCGTGCAGCCGGGGAACCCGGACGCGGCGGAACCGAGCCCGGACCAGGCGTACGCGGACGAGCCGTCGGGTCGACCGGAGGCTGTTGCGCACGGCGCTCAGCATCACGGGTACGCGCGGCTTGTGCTGCCTTGACGGCAGCCTCTTGCTCGGCCTTGAGCGCCGAAGCCCGTGCCTCAGCGGCAGCTACTTCGATGTCATGGGCACTAGCCGGCTTTGCGCTGTCATGGGCGATAACCGGCTTCGCGACCGGGCCGGGCACTGGGCCCGGTCGGCCGGGAACCGGCGGTTTTGGACGCACGAACGGGCCGGGCGCCGGAGTCGACACCGCGGCAGGCACGCCGGCCGGTGCAGGCACCGCCGGGGTGTCCGTGGCTGGCGCGGCTGGTCGCCGCGGCGGCTGCGGTCGTGCAGTAGATGGAGTCGGACGGCCGGACTCGGACGGGCTCGGTGCACTCGCGGCCGGAGCAGTTGGCGCAGCCGGAGCAGCACCACCCTGGTCAGCTTCGAGGGCACCGCGCAGCCGTCGGGCCACTGGGGCCTCGACCGTGCTGGAAGCGGATTTGACGAACTCGCCCATCTCTTTGAGCTTGGCGAGAACGGTCTTGCTGTCGACCCCGAGCTCCTTTGCGAGCTCGTGTACGCGGGCCTTGCCTGGCACTGCACTCCTCACTTTGAGGTCGTGCGAGCAGCACCCGCATCGACCTCACTCGTGCACTAGAAGCCTGGTCATTTCAGGGACTTCATCGTGTGCTCATCTGGGTCGTCCTACCTTGCTGGGTCGTGATGGGGCCGGTCAGGCCTCATCATCGGTCGTTCCGCTCGGCCATCGGAGATCGAACGGATGTGCTCGGCTAGCAATCCGGTGTCAGCAACACCGGTGAGTCGCAACGCCCGCCCGAAGGCACGGCGCCGCTCCGCCAGCGCGAAGCAGGCCGAATCAGGATGCAAATGCGCTCCCCGACCCGGCAGTCGGCGGCTCGGATCAGCTTGGAGCCAGAGCTGAGCTCCAGAACCAACTGCTACGAACCGCAATAACGTGGTGGCCGGCGCACGAACACGGCAACCAACACACATCCGCGTTAAGCCGACCACTGACGAGTCTACTCCTTCGGCGTCCCGCCCGCTTATCCGCCTCAGCTTGGAGTCTCGGCAGCATCACGGTCGGCCGTCTCAGCGGGCTCATTGTCCGGCCGAATGTCAATCCGCCACCCAGTCAGTCGAGCGGCCAGCCGCGCGTTCTGGCCCTCTCGCCCGATCGCCAGCGACAACTGGAAATCAGGCACGGTGACCCGAGCCGTACGGGTGGTGGCGTCGATCACCTCAACCCGCAGCGCCTTCGCCGGCGACAACGCATACCCGACGAACTGGGCGGGGTCGTCGGACCAGTCGATGATGTCAATTTTTTCGCCGTGCAGCTCGCTCATCACCGCACGCACCCGCTGACCCATCGGGCCGATGCACGCACCTTTGGCGTTGACCCCGGGCACGGTGGACCGGACCGCAATTTTCGACCGGTGCCCCGCTTCGCGGGCGATAGCCGCGATCTCCACCACACCGTCGTTGATCTCCGGCACTTCGAGCGCGAACATCTTCTTCACCAGCGCCGGGTGCGAACGTGACAAGGTGATCTGCGGTCCACGGAAGCCTTTGGCCACGTGCACGACGATCGCCCGGATCCGTGCACCGTGCTCGTATGACTCGCCCGGCACCTGCTCGGCTTGCGGTAACACGGCCTCGATCTTGCCGAGGTCGACGATCACCAGGCCCTTCTCCGCCCGCGCCGCGTCGGCCTGCACGATGCCGGTGACCAAGTCGCCGTCGCGGCCGGAATATTCGCCGAAGTGCTGCTCATCGGTGGCCTCGCGCAGCCGCTGCAGGATCACCTGCTTGGCTGTCATCGCCGCGATCCGGCCGAAGTCGTGTGGGGTGTCGTCCCACTCGCGCACCAAACTGCCGTCGGCGTCGAACTCCTGTGCGAGCACGGAGGCCATCCCGGTGCGCCGGTCGATCTCGACCCGGGCGTGACTGTTCGCCCCCTCGGTGTGCCGATATGCCGTCAGCAGCGCGGTCTCAATAGCTGAAATAATGGTCTCGAACGGGATCTCCCGCTCGCGCTCCAAGGCGCGCAGCGCCGCGAGGTCGATGTTCATGCCTCGCCCTCCCCTTCATCGTCTTCATCGTCGTCGTCTTCGGTCTCATCGCCGGCGTCGGTCTCGTCGCCGAAATCGGCTTCGTCCAGCCGTTTGAACTCGATCTGCACCTTGCCCGGGCCGAGCTCACTGAACGCCATGGCTTGGGGCTTGCCGTCGACGTCGAGCACAATGCCGTCGTCGTTGACAGCAGTCACCCGGCCGGTCAGTCCGTTCACCGCAACCAGCCGAGTCACGTTGCGGCGCCAATGCCGGGGCTCGGTCAGCGGCCGGTCAATGCCGGGCGAGCCGACTTCCAGCTGATAATCGCCGACCACCAACTCGCCGGCAGACTCCTCGGCAGCGTCCAGCGCGGCGGAAATCGCCCGCGAGACCTGCGCCACATCGTCCAGGTCGACTCCACCGTCGTGATCGACCAGCACGCGAACCACGTGCCGGCGACCCGCCCGGGAAATGCTCACCTCTTCGAGGTCGAACTCTCCGGCCGCCACGACCGGCTCGATCACCGCGAGCACTCGGGCCTTTGCCGCCACCAGATCGATCCGAGGCGCGGCCGGTGCTTCCGTGCGCTGCCGAGAACTCGACCGATTGTCCGGCCGGGCACCGGCGCGACCACGCTGCGTCATCGGGCTCGACCTCTCTCTGGGTTCCTGCTATTGGGTTCCGGTCTCGACGCCTGGAAAATAACGAACTTTGCCAGCTAACGACTACATGCCGCCGGACTCAAGCGCCCCGCGGCTGACGCAGAGCGTAACGCGTCGCCCGGACGAGCGATCCGGCGCCGCTCCGAATCCGCGCCATCCGCAGGCCACCGCCTGTACCAATGGTGTTGACTGGTTCAATGGCACAGACCGGGACGGGGACCGGGCTGCACCGTCGACGGGTGCTGGGTGTCATCGCCGGCTTCACCCTGGGCGTCACTACGCTCAGCGGCTGCCGACGCGCTAACGCCGAGCCGCAACCGTCGGCGACACCAGATCAACTGCAGCCCTTACTCACCGACACCCTCGAACTGATTTCACTGTACGAACGGGCGATCGTGACCCAACCCACCCTGAGTGCCCGACTCACCCCATTAGCGGCTGATCATCGGGCGCACGCCGACGAGCTCACCAAGCTGATCAGTGCGTCGCCGGCCCCGACCCCGTCGGCAACCCAGAGCCTGCCGGTGGACGCGTCGTGGGGTCGCACCAGCGCTGATGTGCTCGCCAAGCTGCGCTTCGCCGAGCAGGCCGGGCAACAGAGCGCCACCGCGGTGAGCATGTTGGCCGCCGCCGACCGGGTGCTGTTGGCCGCCTCGGTCGCGGCTTGCCGGGCCACCCATGTCGAGGCGTTGCGATGAGCGGCGAACTCGTCGCAGCCTTGGCCGCCGAAGAAGCCGCAATTTACGCGTACGGACTGGTCGGGGTGCGTTTGACTGTGCCGGCCGAGCAGGGGCAGGCACGCGCCGCCGACACTGCCCACCGGCTGCGGCGCGATTATCTGATCGACCAGTTGGACCAGCTCAAAGCGCTAGCGTCATCAGCACCAGCGGGATATCAGCTGCCGTTCGCGGTCACCGATCGACCGACCGCGCTGAAACTCGCCATTTGGGTGGAAGATGGCGTCGCGCAGGCTTGGCGGGCGACCCTGCCGACCACCGAACCCGGCCAGCGCTCCCAACCACTCGCCTACTTGATCGACTCAGCGTTGCGGGCCACCCGCTGGCGCCAACTAGCCGGCATCACCCCAGCCACCCTGGCGTTCCCGGGCCGACCCTAAACACCAACCCCGATCAAGGTCCCGATTCCGTACGTTGCCAGCGCAGCCACCGCCCCCAACGCCAACTGTCGCGCCCCACCTAACCACCACCGGCGCGCGGTGAACCGAGCCACAACCGCGCCGGCAACGAACAGGCCAAGCCCACCCACACCGAGGGCAAGCCACAGCTGGTCGGACCCGAGCAGATAACTGAGCAGCGGAATCAGCGCGCCGATCGAAAACGCCACAAACGACGCCGAAGCCGCAGTCCACGGGTTGGGCAGCTCATCGGGCACCACGCCGAGCTCTTCCTGCGCGTGCACCCGCAACGCTTGCAGCGGATCGAGTTTCACCAGGTCGGCAACCTGACGGGCGAGCCTGGCCGGCAGCCCCCGAGCCACCCACATCGCCACCAACTCGTCCGCTTCCCCATCGGGGTTGACCGTCAGTTCGTGCAGTTCCTTGTCGAGCTCGGCGGCGACTTGCTCATTTTGGGTCCGCACACTGGTGTATTCGCCGATGCCCATCGAGATCGCGCCCGCGACTAAGCCCGCCACCCCGGTCAGGATCAGCGAGTGTCGACCCGCCCCACCACCGCCGACCCCGGCGATCAACGCGATGTTGGTCACTAGCCCGTCCATCGCCCCGAAAGTGGCAGCGCGCAGCCAGCCGCCGGAGACGTCCGCGTGATGTTGCTCGATCACCGCGGTCACGGCCGGGTGAGGATCTCGGCGCCGTCCTCAGTCACCACCAAAGTGTGCTCGAACTGCGCGGTCCACTGACGGTCCTTGGTCACCACAGTCCAACCATCAGACCAAACGTCATATTCGTACGTACCGAGCGTGATCATCGGCTCGATCGTGAAGGTCATCCCCACCTCCATCACAGTGTCCAGCCGTGGATTGTCGTAATGCGGCACGTACAGGCCGGAATGGAATGCAGCGCCGATTCCGTGTCCGGTAAAGTCGCGCACCACGCCATAGGAGAATCGCTTCGCATACGCCTCGATCACCCGGCCGATCACGTTTATCGGCCGGCCCGGTGCCACCGCCCGGATCCCGCGCATCATCGCCGCTTCGGTGCGCTCGACCAGCAGCCGCGCCTCGTCGCTAACCTCGCCGACACAGAAGGTGGCATCAGTGTCGCCGTGCACACCGTTCAGGAAAGCGGTCACATCGATGTTGATGATGTCGCCGTCTTCCAGCACGGTCGAGTCCGGGATGCCGTGACAGATCACCTCATTGATCGAGGTGCAGCACGATTTCGGAAAGCCCTTATACCCCAACGTCGACGGGTACGCGTTGTGGTCGAGCAGGAACTCGTGCACCACTCGATCGATCTCGTCCGTGCTGACGCCAGGTTTGCAGTGCTCACCAGCGAGCTGGGTGGCCTGTGCGGCGATCCGGCCGGCGAGGCGCATCCGCTCGATCGTCTCGGCACTTTGCACGTGTGAGCCGGTCCACTGCTGGGGGCCCTTCTTCCCGACGTACTCAGGGCGGGTGATCTGTGCCGGAACGGCCCGCCTGGGCGACTGTTTTCCCGGCACCAACGGGGCACGAACGGTCATCCCGCCAGCCTATCGCCAGCCCCGCACCCATCGTCAGTTGGCGTTAGCAGCGTCGGGCCAGCCGACCTCGGCCGGCCCGACGCTAGTCGCTGTTGCTTATTGCCGTGCTGTTGCTTATTGCCATGCTCAGCTGTGGTTGGCGAAGATCGGCTTCCCGTCGATGCTTACCGCGTTCTTCGCCTGACGGTATTCGACCAAGTCTTGCTCGCTGCGCCGCCCGTGTGACCGAATCAATAAGTCCCGATCACCTTCAAATACCATCAGCGGCACGGAATACCCACACGAATCGCTCACCCGATGCACGCTGATATCAATGACCGACCGGGCACCATGCGGATCTGGTGGCGCGGGAAACAGCGCCAGCAATGACGCGAATTCCGGCTCGGTGACGGGGACAGCGCGACCGGTCCCGTGCAGGCGCACAATGTTCGGCGGCCCCTGGAACGCGCAGAACATTATGGTGATCCGGCCATTCTCCCGTAAATGCGCGATCGTCTCGGCGCCGCTGCCGTGGTAATCCAGATATACCACCCGATGCTCGCCGAGCACGACGAAGGTCCCACCCATGCCCTTGGGCGACACATTGACGTGCCCACCATCCCCAGAGGGCGCAGTAGCAACAAAGAACATCTGTTGCGCCTCGATGAACTCCCGCAGCCGACCGTCGATTCGCTCATGCAGCTTCATCCCCCCATGCTGCCTGCCCCCGCTACTCGCACCAACCCGATTTTCAGCTCGGCTCCCCAGGTCAAGGGGACCAACGACGTCCGCTATCTGCTCACCAGCCGGAATGTACAAGATCTGAAAGAAGAAGCCACCTGCGGGCTTGCGGGCATTGCCCGCAAGCCCGCAGACTGGGGCATATGACAGTTCAGGATTTTCGACCGGTGGGCGAAGTGATCGCCAAGGGCCGTTCGCGCATCTCACTGGGGTCGATGGGGGTCAACGACGGTGACAAGTTCGCGGTGGCTAGAAACGCCGATGGACAATTCCTGCTCACCCCAATCGTGAGCATCCCCAAACGGGAGCTGATCGTGTGGGAGAACGAGGAACTGCGCGACAGTGTCCTGGCTGGGATCGCTGACGCTCGCGCCGGCCGCATCGGGCCGGCGCTGGCGCCTCGCGACGAGCTCACCGAGGACGAGTGAGCGCCCCGCCCTACGTTCTACGGCCCACCGCCCATTACGACGCGGTGATAGCCGAGCTGCAAAAGAAACCCGATCAAAACACGGTCAAGCTCCATGCCATCTACAAGGCTGAGCGTCTACTTCACGATTTCGGGCCCCGATACCCCGGGCTCAACGCCCACAAATACGACTCATTACCAGAAGTCATCCCCGGACGCCCGGTCTGGGAAGTTTATGGGCAAAACAAGACCCCATCGGCCTTGCGGCTGTTCTACTGCCATGGCCCTGAAGATGACGAGTTGACCCTGATCACGGTGGGTCCGCACCCGTAAAACCCAAGCCATTAGATCAATGCCCTCAGTCGGCGATGGGGGGATCGGAGAAGACGAACTCGCCTTCGCTCTAACGTCCACTGGACCAACTCGGCCGGACCTTCGACCTCACCGACTTCACCGACGCCCAAGCCGTCACCAACACCGGCATAACGGCGGCCTCGACCGGGCGGTGAAATAACATGACTACTGGGCGTTCATGACCTCCCGCTCATCGGCGGCTACGTTAAGTAGTAAACCAATGTTGGCGTCGGTGACCGACGTGACCGACATATTTGTTAGTCTCGCGCGGATTTTGCAAAAAATATCTCCTATCGAGATGACGGTTGCGATGATGGTGTCTAGCGAGTCTGACGCTCAGCGATGGGCTGAATCGTGGTCAGAGGGGGTGAATCAGCAGCTGGAACAGTCCATTCAACTGCTGGGGGACTCGGTCGATCGCAGCGTGACCGTGTCCTCACTGGATGGGTCAATAGGGGTGCGGTTAGACGGTGCAGGCATGCTCACCAGTTTGGTGTTCGATGAGCAGACCCGCTCGCTACGCCCGGACGAGTTAGCCGCTGACGTTCTCGCCACGATTCAAACGGCATACCGTGAACTCAGTGACCGTGTCCGTCTGGCCCTTGAGGACCCCGACGGTGCCACCCTCACGAGCCAACACCCGGGTACAGGGGTTGAGGGTGGTTGGCATGCCTGGTGATTCGACGCAATTATCGGTATCAACTGACCCGCGGCTGGTGCAGTTCGTGCATGTCGCCGCGCAGAAAATAATGACGGCGAGTCATCTCGCCGGGCAAGTCCCCGCTGATGCGTTCGGGCCGGTAGGGCGCGAGCTTACGGCAAAGATCGCGGGTTTAGAGTCCGACCTGCAGCAGGTGTGTGTTTCCCTTAGTCGTTCATTAGATGATTTGGCCACGGACGGTCGTCAGGCGCAAAACGTCTACCACGAGTCTGACACGGCTACAGCTACCACTTTCCGTGGGCAGCTCGGGTGACTACGGCGTTAGCTGGTGGTCACCTGCTGGAAGAAATCGAAGGTGTCATCACCGGGATCCAAAGTAAAGACTGGATCGATACGACCCTGTCCGCCGGTGTCGGCGCCCTGGAAACAGCGGCGTTCGTCATCGACCCGATCGGACAAGCGCTGGCCGCGGGTGTCAGCTGGCTGATCGAACATGTTCCGGCACTCAACGAGCCGTTACATCATCTGACCGGTGACATTGCTGCACTGAACGCGCACGCCGACGGTTGGGATCGGACCGCGGCCGGGCTACACGAGCAAGACCGTTTCCTCAACGACCGTTCCGCTACGCTGTCGCATGACTGGACCGGTGCCAGTGCTGATGCGTTCCAGGGTCAGATTGGGTTACGGCGGCTGGCAATCCGGTGTGCCGAGTTCGGGGCTAAAGCGATCGCGTTAGCCCTACGCGCTGGCGCTGCCCTAGTACAGGGGGTCTATGTTCTGGTCCGAGACACCGTGGCTCAGATCGGTGGGGGTGGGCTAGGCGCCGCACTAAAAACCCTGGCTAGTGGTGGGATCATCGCCCCCGTCGCAGTCGCACAGATTGGTACCTCAGTACAAGCAGCCACCGCTAAAATCAGTGCCCTAGTCATCAAAGTCGGGGCGAGTATCGGGCGGCTGATCAGCAAATATCTTACGAAGCTGAAGAGTCTTATCGACAGTGTCATGTCTAACGTCAAGAACCTCGGCGAAAACGCTCGTACAGCCAGCACAGCTGACACTCACATTCAGCTGGCAGATGTCGGCAAGTTTCTCGGAAAAGACCGGCAAGCGCTCAGGGACTACACAGCCAAAAACGGCCATCGCCGATTGAACAAGATGCTGCGTGGCGAACTTAAAACCACACCCGCCGAAATCGCTTCTCTTAACAAGAAAGCGGACTCGATATCGACCGCACTGGCAAAGCTCCCTCCTCACGAAGGCGTGACCTATCGAGGAACCAATCTTTCCGACGTTAAGTTGGCCAACTACGTCGAAGGAAAAGTAAATACTGAGCGCGCTTTTATGAGCACCTCAGCCAACGTTGACGGTTTCATAGCCGACGCCGACGGTGCCTTTGATAAAAACACCTACTTCATTATCACCGGCCACACCGGGCGCGATATTGCGCCATACTCACGGGCCGAGTACGAGGCGGAAGTTCTATACAACCGGGGCTCAGAATTCCTTGTTACCTCCAAGAAATGGCATCCTGAACTAGGTAAATGGATGATCGTTATGAAAGAAGTTCAGAAATGAGCAACGATAGCCAGCACGAACTGACCGACGCTGACCGACGTAAAGCTGCCGAGTGAGCAACCGCCTTTGCCGTACAGATCGATGCCCCTTAGGCGGCGATTGGGGATCGGCGCAGGCCGCTACGGTCGGCGGCGGCTTCGGTTAGGGCGGTGAACAGGCGCAGGTCGCCGATGCGTTCGGGGTGCCATTGCACGCCTAGGGCGAAGGTGTGCGCTGGATCTTCGATCAGTTCGATCACCTGGTCGTCCGGGCACCAGCCGACTGGCGTGAAAGATCCCGGGTTGTCGATCGCCTGGTGGTGGAACGAGTTGACGGTGATCCGAGCGCCAAGCAGCGCATGGGCCTGCGACCCCGGGCGGACCAGCACATCGTGCCGACCGAACGCGGATGCGTCCGCAGCGAGCGGGTCGGTGCCCGTGGCCGCACGGTGGCCCTCGTGACCGATCAAGTCAGGCAGGTGTTGATGCAGCGTGCCGCCGGTGACCACTGCCATCAGCTGCAGGCCCCGACAAATGCCGAGCATGGGCAGGTCTGCGTCGAGCGCGGCCCGCATCAGCAGCAGCTCAGAGGCGTCGCGGGCCTGGTCTGGGTCGGTTGCCGGGTGCCGGGTAGCACCAAAATTTACCGGGTCGATGTCGTTGCCACCGCAGAAGACGATCCCGTCCAGCGATTCGATCACATCGGTGTCCGGATCGTCCGGTGTGATTAACACTGCTCGACCACCGGCAGCGTGCACTGCTCGCACATAGTTCATCGGGAGCATCCCGGCTATTACGTCGTTATCGCCGTAATGCACCTGCTGGGCGTAGGCGGTCATGCCGATCAATGGCCTGCGCATACGGTGGAGTCCTCCCTCGGTTGGCGGCTATGAAGTTAGTTCGGTGACCAAACGCCCACGTTTAGCGATCCGCAGCAGGAAAGCGGCTAGCGGTCTTCGCGCCGGTCACCACGGCGCCAGGCGGATTGATTCACCAGGCGCATCGATTCACTGGGCGCACAGCTTCACTGGGCGCACAGCTTCACCGGGCGCATCGTCCCACCGTAATCACGCGATGTTTCGGATCAACCCACCGGATGGGTGATCTCGGCCAGAAACAGGTGCGCGGCGTCGCTTCTGATGAAGCGGCGCCGCACCTGGGCCCATCTGTCCCACCTACACGGGGACCAAACCCGCGCCGGTGGGGATTCGACCCCGCGCTCAGCTCTGCGAACTGGGCGTTGCAGAAGTCGTGCCCGCCTCAGCGCCGGACTAAACCAATGACTAGAACCGCTCTACAGTGGAGTTACATATGCTCCGGTGATCCCGCCGTCGACGACGAACTGGGCCGCGGTCATGAACGACGCGTCGTCACTGGCCAAAAATGCCACTGCCGCAGCAATCTCCGTCGGCTCCGCAAACCGCCCCATCGGTACGTGTACCAGCCGGCGCGCAGCCCGCTCTGGGTCACTGGCAAACAGCTCCAACAGCAGTGGGGTGGCCACCGGCCCCGGACATAGCGCGTTGATCCGAATATCTTCGCGGGCGAATTGCACCCCCAACTCCCGGGTCATCGCCAGCACCCCGCCTTTGCTCGCGGTGTACGCGATCTGTGATGTCGCCGCCCCGAGCAGAGCAACGAACGAGGCGGTATTGATGATCGAGCCTTTGCCTTGGCGCCGCATATGCGGGATCGCGTATTTGCAACAGAAGAAAACGGAGGTGGTGTTGACCTTGAGCACGCGTTCCCACGCGTCTAGCCCGGTGACCAGGATCGAGTCGTCGTCCGGTGGGGAGATGCCGGCGTTGTTGAAGGCGATGTCGACCCGGCCGTGTCGCTCGACGACTCCGTCAAACAATGCCCGCACCGACTCTTCGTCGCTGACGTCACAGGCGACGAATTCGCCCCCGACCTGTTCGGCAACGGCTTTACCGGCGGCTTCGGCGATGTCGACAGCGATCACTTTGGCGCCTTCGGCGGCGAATCGTTGGGCCGTGGCCAGCCCGATTCCACTACCGGCGCCGGTGATCACCGCAACCCGATCTTGCAAACGCTGCACGTGCTGGCCCTCTTCTCGACTCGGTGGGATTCCGGCTGCTCAACTCGGTGAGGTTCCAACTCAGGATTCGGTGGAGATGAACACGTTTTTGAGGTCGGTAAAGGACAACACCGCGTCCGGCCCCAGTTCGTGGCCCAGCCCTGATTGCTTCATCCCGCCGAACGGGGTCCAATACCGCACTGACGAATGGCTGTTCACACTGAGTGCACCCGTGTGCACGGCTCGGGAAACGCGCAGCGCCCGGCCCACGTCGCGGGTCCAGAGCGAGCCGGAGAGGCCATAATCGGTGTCGTTGGCGAGCCGGATGGCGTCCTGCTCGTCGCGAAACGGCAGCACGGACAGCACTGGGCCGAAGATTTCCTCGCGCCAATGCTGATCCGCAGGTGTTCGGGCCAACAGCACAGTCGGCGGGAACCACCACCCATCGCCGGCCGGCGCGTGCCCGGTGAACGCGACGTCAGCGCCGGGCAGGTAGGACGCGACGGATTCGCGGTGCGCGGCTGATATCAGCGGACCCATCTCGGCAGTGGCCTGGGTCGGATCCTGCACTCGCCACGCTTGCACTGCCGGCTCCACCATCGCCAGGAACTGGTCGAACACCGATTCCTGCACCAGCAGCCGCGAGCGCGCGCAACAGTCTTGCCCAGCGTTGTCAAACACCGATCCGGGTACGCCCGCGGCCGCCCGCTCCAGATCCGCATCGGCGAAGACAATGTTCGCGCTCTTGCCGCCCAATTCCAGCGTGACCCGTTTCACTTGGTCAGCACAGCCCGCCATGATCGATTTGCCCACCGCAGTCGACCCGGTGAAGCAGACCTTACGAACCGCCGGGTGGGTGACGAACCGCTGTCCGACCACCGAACCTGGCCCTGGAATGACCTGAAAAACCCCGGCCGGCAGCCCAGCTTCCAGCGCCAACTCGCCGAGCCGGATCGCGGTCAGTGGGGTCAACTCGGCCGGCTTGAGCACGACAGTGTTGCCCGCGGCCAATGCTGGCGCGAAGCCCCACGCAGCGATCGGCATCGGGAAATTCCACGGCACAATGATCCCGACCACACCGAGCGGCTCGTGAAATGTCACATCCAACCCACCGGCCACCGGGATCTGTCGACCACTCAGGCGCAGCGGCGCGCCAGCAAAGTAATCAAGCACATCCCGGACATTCCCGGCTTCCCACCGAGCGTTGCCGATGGTGTGCCCGGCGTTGCGCACCTCCAGCTCGGCGAGTTCGTCTAGATGTTCGTCGACCACGGTGGCGAAACACCGCAAAAGCCGCGAACGGTCGCCGGGCGCTAGCTCCCGCCAGTCAGCGAAGGCAGCTTGTGCCCGCTCGATCGCGGCATCGGTTTCGGCCAGGCCCAGCGACGGCACCACCTGCAGCAGCGCACCAGTCGCGGGATTGATCACGTCGGTCGACATAGTGGCGATCGTACTTTTCACAGCCGCTCAAAACCGCGCCGAAGCTCCCAATCGGTCACCGCGCCGTCGAAGGCGGACAACTCGACCTGGGCCATGTTCGCGTAATGCGCCACCACCTCCGCACCAAATGCCGCGGACGCAACCTCGCTGTCCAGCCACAATTGCTGAGCCTCCCGCAACGAACCCGGCACCCGCGGCGCATCCCGATCCTCGTACGCGTTGCCGACGAACTCATCCTGCAGCGAAAGCCCGTGCTCGATCCCATAAACCGCACCGGCCACCAACGCAGCAATCGCCAGATAGGGGTTCACATCCCCGCCCGGCACCCGATTCTCCACCCGCATCCCCGGCCCATGCCCAGCCAGCCGCAATGCACAAGTGCGGTTATCCACTCCCCACCTCAGTGCCGTCGGCGCAAACGACCCCGGCTGATACCGCTTATACGAGTTCACGTTCGGCGCGAACAACAGACTGAAGTCGCGCATCGTGGCCAACAATCCCGCCAGCACCTGTTGCCCGATCTCGCTGAGCTGCGCCGGCCCGTCACCCAGCAGCGCCGACTGTCCGTCCGCCCCACGCAGCGAAAAGTGGATGTGACACGAGTTGCCCTCGCGCTCGTTCGGCTTAGCCATGAACGTGAGCGCCATCCCTTCCTGCGCAGCAATCTCCTTAGCACCGTTCTTGTAGATCACGTGCTGGTCAGCACTGCCCAGCGCATCGGTATAGCGGAAGACAATCTCGTGCTGGCCGAGATTGCACTCACCCTTAGCGCTTTCCGGCGCCAATCCAGCCCCCGCCATCTCCAGCCGAATCCGGCGCAGCAACGGCTCAACTCGCGCGGTGCCCAACAGCGAATAATCCACGTTGTAGTAATTAGCCGGCGTCAGCTCGCGATACCCCTTAACCCAAGCCTGCTCGTACGAGTCTTGGAACAGCACAAATTCCAATTCGGTGCCGGCGAACGCGATGAGCCCGTGTTCGGCTAGCCGGTCGAGTTGTCGGCGCAGGATTTGGCGCGGAGATGCGTACACAGGGTGACCGGTGGTGGTTTCCAGGTCGGCGAGCACTAGCGCGGTGCCGGGCTGCCAGGGGACTCGCCGCAACGTACCCAGATCGGGTTTTAGCACGAAGTCGCCGTAGCCGCTGGACCAGGACGACAGGGAATAACCGGCCACGGTATTCATTTCGACGTCGACGGCGAGCAGATAGTCACAGGCTTCGGTGCCGGCGTGCAGCACTTCGTCCAAGAAATAGCGACCATGCAGTCGTTTGCCCTGCAGCCGGCCCTGCATGTCGGTCAGCGCCAGCAACACGGTGTCGATGCTGCCGTTGTCGACAGCTACGTCGAGCTCCTCAAGGTTCATGGCGATGTCCCATCCACTAGCTGGCCTGAGCGCACCAGCAACAGACTAAAAAATCTACACTGGCGAGGCTAGAAATGCTCGAGTCGGCAGCATAGGGTCAAGGAAGTCGGCACCGCACAAGCCGCCACCGCATTGATCAAGTTGTCAGACAGATCGAGTTGGTAAGGAGGACGAGATACCGCAGCAACGCGAAATCCCGACGTCCCCAACCCAATATGAGGTGATCGCAGCCGATGCGAATTTCTTCGATCGTTAGCTAGCGGCATGCCAGCGAACGACAGCACCTGCCGACAATGGTCGGCGCAGTTTGGAGAGCCAGGGCCCCGGTCTACCCACCGGGGCCCTGGACCATGCGCTGGGAAAGGCACAATGAGCGCAAGCTTCGATGACGCCGACTATCCGGCGTACACCATGGGCCGGGCCGCCGAACTGATCGGTGTGACCCCGGCCTTTCTGCGCAGCTTGGGCGCGGCTGGTTTGATCGAGCCACAGCGCTCCCTCGGCGGTCACCGCCGATATTCGCGCCACCAACTGCAACTCGCCGTCCGGGTGCGTCAACTCTTGGACACCGGGCTGCCGCTGGCCGCCGCCTGTCGGATCGTCACCCTCGAAGATCGGCTCGCCGCCGCCCATAGCCACATCGTCGAACTCGGCGGCGTCCTCACCGCCAGCGACGACGCCGAAATCGCCACCGCAACAAGCCCCTCCGCACCAGCCGTCGACGACTCAGCCGCCTAGCTCGCGCGTTAGAGGGCATCTAATCCCTTTTTGTAATGATTTCGAGGTGGAAAGATAACATTTTGGGGTCGAAGGATTACTTTTAAGGGGTGGTTTGTTGGTCAGGCTATGTCGGATCGCCGTGCTTATCCCAGTGACGTGCCTGATGCCCGGTGGGCCTTGATTGAGCCGATCTTGGAGAAGTGGCGGGCTGATCGGGTCGGTCGGGGTCTGGGGATTTCGCCGCCGCAGCACAGTCTGCGAGAGTTGGTGAACGCTATCGTGTATGTGAACCGTACCGGGGTGCAGTGGGAGTACCTGCCGCATGACTTCCCGCCGTCGAAGACGGTGTATCACTACTACGCGTTGTGGGAGTCCGATGGCACGACTGAGATAATCCACAATGTACTTCGGGATAGGGTTCGTATCCACAAGGGATGAGAAGCTGAGCCTACGGCGGCGATCATCGACTCGCAGAGTATGAAGACGTCGAGCAATGTTCCGGAGTCGGATCAGGGCGTTGACATGGGCAAAAAGGTCAAGGGCCGGAAAAGACACATCGCTGTCGATACGTTGGGTCTGCTCTTGGTTGTGATCATCACGGCGGCGTCCATTCAGGACTCAGCAGGTGGTAAAGCGGTCCTCGATCAACTCGCAGTCACGCATCCTGCAGTCACGAAAACGTGGGTGGACGGTGGCTACAACTCTGGTGTCGTGTCTCACGGTGCGAGTAAGGGTATCGATGTTGAGGTGGTACGCCGCGATCCAGACACGAAGGGTTTCAAGATTCTTCCCCGCAGGTGGGTGGTAGAGCGCACGTTCGGTTGGCTGATCCTGCACCGGCGTCTGGTCAGAGACTACGAAACGCTGACAGGACGCTCCCAGGCGATGATCCATTGGGCCATGATCGACAACATGGGTCGCACCCTTACCGCGCAAAACACCCAAACCTGGCACGACCCGAAGCCCGAAAACGGGCAAAGTATGCTCTAAAAGCATTAGACGCCCTCTTAGAGGGCATTCGATGATCCGCTGTTATGTTATGACCCACTTTGTGGCATGCCCGATTCGCTCTATACACACCTTGAATGGCTGTATGCACCCATGCTGGTGAGCTGATTAGCGCCCGTTTCACCATAATATGCGTTGCGGATTCCGTCTGACGTAAGAACACCCATGAATCGCCGCCTGTGTCGACTTGCCCACCCTGCCGGCTGTGTCCAGAGTAGATCTCTACCGTGACTGCTCGCCGCGCCTACCCCAGTGACATCTCCGATGCCCGCTGGGCACTGATCGGGCCGACTCTGCTCGCCTGGCAACAGGCCCGCCTCGACCGGCGACCCACCGGGGAACCGGCCCGCACCGACGTCCGGGAGGTACTCAACGCTATTTTCTACGTCAACCGCACCGGGATCGCGTGGAAATACCTTCCCCATGACTTTCCGCCACACACCACTGTGTACTACTACGGCGCCTGGCGCGATGAAGGCGTCTTCGCCCAGCTCAACCTTGACCTGACCGCTCTGGCCCGAGTCAAAGCAGGCCGTGAACCTGAGCCTACCGCCGCGATCATTGATACACAGAGCGTGAAAACATCCACAAACCCGCCGACCACGACGCAAGGAACCGATGCGGCGAAAAAGATCGTGGGCCGTAAACGCAGCGTAGTCACAGACACGGTAGGGCTCCTGCTCGCCGTGATCGTCATGGCCGCGTCCGTGACCGACAATAGCGCCGGAATACAGGTATTAGACCAGGTCAAAGCTGTGTATCCGACCATTACCAAGACCTGGGTGGACGCCGGGTTCAAAACAAAGTTCGTCGAACACGCCGCTACTTTAGGTATCGATGCCGAGGTTGTACCGCGCAACACCGAAGTCCGAGGCTTCCACGTCGTCAAACGGCGTTGGGTGGTGGAAAGGACCCTGGGCTGGCTGATGCTGCACCGCAGACTTGCCAGGGACTACGAGACCCTGGCGGCCAGCTCCGAAGCCATGATCCACATCGCGATGATCGACAACATCAGCCGCCGCATAACGGACGAAACCACACCAACCTGGCGAGGTACATACTAGTACATCAAGTACATATCGAACGCCCTCTTAGAGGGCGTTTGATGAGCATTCATGTTTCCGTTTTGTTGTTATTAGTCGCTTAGTCACTGGTATGCGGCGTCAGGCCGCACGCCTACAAACAGAGTGAAATGCCCGATTTTAGTAGCTTACGTTCCCAGGGTTGGCATCCCCGACGCAATTTTTCTGACTTTTGTAAACCGAACGGAAATAAAGGGACGTTTCTACTATAAGCAGGCACTGTTGGACTGCACTTCCAGGGAATAAATTGGATGATTTACCTCTAAAGCCGCATAAGCCGCAGGGGTTAAATCGCCTTTATGACATAAAACCCTATTCGAATGCCCTCTTAGAGGGGGTTTGAATAGGGTTTAAGGTTATAAGCGCGTTTTGAACCGTGCGGCTTATGCATCTTTAGAGTTAATATCACCCGATTTGCTCTCTCGCAGTGCAGCCCCGCCGCACCCATTTTGAGTAGAAACGCTCCTTTATTTCCGTTTGGTGTTTAAAAGTCAGAAACCTGCTCCGTGGCTGGCGAGCCGGATGGGTTAAGTAGCTCAAACTGGGCATTCCACCCTGCTCGTGGGCCTGGAGTTTGACCGGTCGGACCAGTGACTACGCAATAAATCACCATAAAACGGAAAAATGAATGCTCATCAAACGCCCTCTTAGAGCACCAACTCCGGGTGCAAATCCGACGAGGTGAGCCGGCGGGCGCAATCACTGTGCTCGCAGCTCCTCCGTCGACCGCGTGCGGAACCGCTTGCACCACATAGGTCATCGGCAGGAACGGGTGGATGGCTTGGAAGAACTCGGGCGAGGTCTGGACCGGATGAGTGCCACCCGATGAGGTCAGCTGCAACATCAGCAACGCCAACGCGAAAATCCGCCCCGCCGCGCCCAGTGCAGCACCGAGCAGCACCGATGATCGGCGCGCCGGTTCAATGGACGCATCACCATAACGTGATCATCGCCCCAACCCACGATGCCAACGCCAAGAAGTACGGCGCAAAGCCCACCCCATAGGTACCGGCCGGGTGGCGCACAGTTCGATCTAGCGATACCGGGGCGTTCTACCGCGGGTCGGGCTGTATACGCATATCGCTGGATACGGTGACCGAACGCAACGAACGGCACATCCCGTAAGGATGTGCCGTTCTCGCTGGTGCAAGCTCACCAAGCATTACTCGCTGTCGGCGAGGATGGCGTAAAGCTTGCGCTTGGTTTCGGTGAGCACCTCAAGCGCCTTTTGGCGTTGCTCCGGGGTGCCGTTGAAGCCGACCTGCTTGAGCGCGCCCATGATGCCGACGGCCGCGTCGCGGAAATCCTGCACCTGCGACATGGTGTCGTCACCGATCTGCGCCCAGGGCGGGTTCTGCGCGGCGGTCTCGGCCTCGGGCCGGCCGTCGGCGGTGAGCCGGTAGCTCTTGCGGCCGCCGCTGGCCTCGGCCTCGATCAGGCCTTCGTCTTCCAGCAGTTGCAGGGTCGGATAAACCGAACCCGGGCTGGGCCGCCAGATTCCGTTGGTGCGGGCATCGAGCTCTTGAATCATCTCGTAGCCGTGCATCGGGCGCTCTAGCAGCAGCGCGAGCAGGGCGGGACGCACATTAGGGCGACCACCTCGGCCGCCGCGGCGATGACCGCGACCACCTGGGCCACCGAACGGGCCGCCGGGGCCGAAATCCGGGCCCCCGCCACCGAATGGGAAACCTTGCGGAAAGCCGAAGCCGCGCATGCGTGCGCCATGTCCGTGCCGTTCGTCGTGGATGTACCTCATGACGTTCTCCGATCTGTTGTCGATAGTTAGACGATATATCGGCAACCGATCGGACGCAAGGGTTTCTTGACGAAGGGGGGTTGCGGAGGGTGTCAACCCACCGAGATCTGGCAATCTGGTATCCGTGCTGACGGTGTCGATTCGCCAACTCGGGGAGTCTGAGCGGCCATTGGTCGACCAAATCCTCGATCGGGACCCTTATGCCGGTGCGCAGATAGCCGAACGGGTGGCCGCGCACGGGCTGAGCTGGTGGCGCGCGGACGGGCGCGTCTTTGGGTATGGCTCGGGGCAACAGGTCGACTCGCTGATCTGGTCCGGCGCCCATCTGGTGCCGGTTGGTGCCACCCCAGCCGCCGTGGCAGCGTTCGCCGACATGCTCGCCAGCGAACCGCGGATCTGCTCCTCGATCATCGGGCGCTCCGAAGCAGTGCTCGACCTGTGGGATCGCATCGGTGCGCACTGGGGCCAAGCCCGCGACGTCCGGCCCAATCAGCCCTTGCTGGTCGCAACCCAGGATCCGCCGATCGCACCTGACCCCCAGGTCCGACTGGTCCGGCCGAGCGAAGTCGACCAGCTCTTCCCTGCGGCGGTGGCGATGTATGCCGAAGAGGTCGGCGTCTCACCGCTGCTGGATGACGGCGGCCGGGGTTATCGGCGCCGGATCGCCGAGCTGGTCAAGGGAAAACGAACCTATGCCCGTTTCGTCGGCGACCGGGTCGTCTTCAAAGCTGAGCTGGCCATCGTCACCAAACGCACCGCCCAAGTGCAGGGCGTCTGGGTCGATCCGGAATATCGCGGTCGGGGCCTGGCCTCAGCTGCCATGGCCACCGTGGTTCGCGACGCGCTGCACCGGCTCGCACCGACAGTGAGTCTCTATGTAAACGACTACAACACCCCTGCTCGCAGCGTCTACGCCCGATGCGGGTTCGTCGACGCCGGCACGTTCGCCACCATCCTGTTTTAGCGGACGGTGGCGAACGAGCCGTTTAATGGACGGTTACGACTGGGCCGGGCAGCAGTTCGCGCAGCTCGTCCGGCAGCTCGGCACCCATCTCGTCGGCCAGGCGCAGCGCCTCTTCGACCAGCGTCTCGACGATGATCGACTCTGGCACCGTCTTGATCACCTGACCGCGGACGAAAATCTGACCCTTGCCGTTACCGGAAGCCACCCCGAGATCAGCCTCGCGCGCCTCGCCCGGACCGTTCACCACACACCCCATGACCGCGACCCGCAGCGGCACCGGGAAACCCTCCAGCGCGGCCGTGACCTGCTCGGCCAGTGTGTACACGTCCACTTGGGCCCGCCCGCAGGACGGGCACGAGACGATCTCCAAGCCGCGTTCGCGCAGGCCCAGCGACTCGAGGATGCCCTGACCGACCTTGATCTCCTCGACTGGCGGAGCTGAAAGCGAGACCCGGATCGTGTCGCCGATCCCCTCGGCCAGCAACGCACCGAAAGCCACCGCGCTCTTGATCGTGCCCTGGAACGCAGGCCCAGCCTCGGTCACGCCCAAGTGCAGTGGATAGTCGCACTGCTCGGCAAGCTGCCGATAGGCCCGGATCATCACCACCGGGTCGTTGTGCTTGACCGAGATTTTGATATCGCGGAAGTCGTGCTCCTCAAATAGCGAGCACTCCCACAACGCCGACTCAACCAGCGCCTCGGCGGTGGCCTTGCCGTATTTCTCCATGATCCGTTTGTCCAGGCTGCCGGCGTTGACCCCGATCCGGATCGGTACGCCAGCCGCAGCAGCCGCCTTCGCGATCTCTTTGACCTTGTCGTCGAACTGCCGAATATTGCCCGGATTGACGCGAACCGCCGCACAGCCCGCATCGATTGCCGCAAAGACGTACCTCGGTTGGAAGTGGATGTCGGCGATCACCGGGATCTGCGACTTCCGCGCAATCGCGGGCAGCGCCTCAACGTCGTCCTGAGAAGGCACCGCCACCCGCACGATCTGACAACCCGCCGCGGTCAGCTCGGCGATCTGTTGCAGGGTGGCGTTCACGTCCGAAGTCAGGGTGGTGGTCATCGACTGCACGCTGACCGGTGAACCACCACCGACCGGCACATTGCCCACCATGATCTGTCGGCTGTGTCGACGTGGCGCCAGCGGTGGCGGGGGCACAGCCGGCATGCCGAGACTGACAGCGGTCACCAGTACCTCATTTGATCGTGATTGGGTTGATGATGTCTGCCGTTAATGTCAGCAGCGTGAACGCGCCACCGATGAAAATCACCACATAGGTCAACGGCATGAGTTTGTAGTAGTCGACTCGACCCGGATCCGGGCGCCCCCGCCGGGCGTAGAGGTAGGAGCGGATCCGCTCATACCAGGCAACGGCGATATGGCCGCCGTCGACGGGCAGCAGTGGCAGCAGGTTGAAGATGCCGATGAAGACGTTAAGCCCGACGAAGAGCATCAGCACCGATGACCACAGGCCGAGCGAGGCAGCTTCACCGCCGATCAGGCTGGCGCCGACGACGCTGATCGGTGTGTTCGGGTCGCGTTCCGAGCCGGTGATCGAGTGCCACAGCGCGGGCACCTTGCCGGGGATGCGCTTGAACGCCTCAAATGTCTGTGAGACCAGCCAGCCGGAGTAATCGACGGTGGCGGGGAACGCGCCGACAAAGCCATAGGTGACCTGAGCTTTCACATTCAGGCCCACACCGAGCGCGGAGACGGTCGAAACCGGCCCGGTCGGGTTGTTCAGCGGGGCGCGCTGCACGCCAGCCAGGGTCACCGACGCTGTGCCGGGCTTTCCGTCGCGGGTGTAGTTGACCGTCGTCTGTCCGGGCGGGGTTTGCCGGATGGCGGTCTGCATCTGTCCGAAGTTGGCGATCGACACCCCGTTGATCCCGGTCAGCAAGTCGCCGTCCTGCAGCCCTGCGACTTTGGCGGGCGACTGCGGATCGCCGGCTTTGCACACCCGTGCAGCTTCAGTCGTCACGCACCCGTAAAGAACGATTTTGGCCGGCTGGGCGGCAACCTGTTGATCGGTCACCGGGTAGTCCTTGTTCGGCAGGCCGATAAAGGCGGCACCCAGGAAAATGCCGACGATCGCCAGCATGAAGTGGGTGATCGAGCCGGCGGCCATCACGATCGTGCGTTTCCACACCGGGAAGCGCCACATCGCCCGCGGTTCGTCCTCGGGCGCGACGTCGTCGTCCTGCGGCGTCATCCCGACGATCTTGCAGAAACCGCCGAGCGGGATGGCTTTGAGTCCATATTCGGTCTCACCGCGCTGAAACGACCAGATGGTGGGGCCGAAGCCGACGAAGTATTTCGTCACCTTCATCCCGAAGTGCTTGGCCGTGAGCATATGCCCGAATTCGTGCAGGCTCACGGAGATGAGGATGGCCAGCGCAAATGCGGCCGTCCACAGCACTCTCGTCATCAAATCCCTTTCGCCGCTGCGATCGTCAGGTGAGCTTGCTCTCGTGCCCACGCCTCGGCGGCGAGCACATCCTCGACGGTACCTGGCTCGGCAAAATCCGGGGCCGCTGCTAGAACGCGCTCCAAGGTGTCGACGATGCCCAGAAAAGGTAGCTGACCGGACACGAACGCAGCCACGCACTCCTCGTTCGCCGCGTTGAAGATCGCCGGCCGGCAGTGTCCCGCCCGCCCCGCGTCCTTCGCCAGCCGTACGGCCGGGAACGCGTCCTCGTCCAGCGGACGCAGCTCCCAGTTGTGCGCCAGCGTCCAGTCGATGCCGGGTGCCGCGCCCGCGACCCGCTCTGGCCACCCCAATGCCAGCGCGATCGGCAACCGCATGTCCGGTGGGCTGCCTTGCGCCAAGGTGGAACCGTCGGCGAACTCGACCAGCGAATGCAGCACCGACTGCGGGTGGATCATCACTTCGATGTCGTCATAGGGCACGGCGAACAGCTCGTGCGCCTCGATCACTTCGAGCCCTTTGTTCACCATGGTGGCCGTGTTGATGGTGACCACCGGACCCATGTCCCAGGTGGGGTGCTTCAGCGCGTCTTCCACGGTGACCTGGGTCAGCTCTTCGCGCCGACGACCACGAAACGCTCCCCCGCTCGCGGTCAGCACGAGCCGGCGCACCTCGTCGCGGGCACCTGCGCGCAGGCACTGGGCCAGCGCCGAGTGCTCGGAGTCGACTGGCACGATCTGACCCGGCGCGGCGACCGCGCGCACCAACGGGCCGCCGGCGACCAGCGATTCCTTGTTGGCTAGCGCGAGGATTCGCCCACTGCGCAGTGCGGCCAGGGTCGGCGCGAGGCCCAGGCTGCCGACGACACCGTTGAGCACGATGTCGCACGGCCATTGGGCGAGCTCGGTCATCGTGTCCGGCCCGGCCACAATCTTCGGAATTTTGAAGTCGCCGGCGGCGTACCCGCGTTTTTGAGCTTCGGCATAGAAAGCGAGTTGCAGATCCTGCACGACTGATGAGCGGGCCACCCCTACCACTTCAACCGCCAGCTCCAGGGCTTGCGCGGCGAGCAGCTCGACGTTGCCACCGCCAGCACCGAGCCCGACCACCCGGAATCGATCGGGGTTGCGCCGGACGATGTCGATGGCCTGAGTGCCGATAGATCCAGTCGAGCCGAGCAGAACAACCTCACGCATGCCACCATTCTCCCGGATGTCCGAATCTTCGGTGGCGCCGGCCGGCGCAGAACGTGGCCCGCCTGGGTCAGTTAGCCCAGAACTGGGTATGGGCCGGGCATGCTGGCTCGAATTCGGCGGACGGTGGCTTGGCCGTTTCGACCACTGCGCGGACGTGACCTGGCCCTGCATGCCGCAGCGGTAACCTTCTACGCCGGCATTGCAGTCGTGCCCGTCGCGCTGCTGGCGATCTGGGTCACCGGCTTGCTCGCTGGCCGAGCCCGCGTGTTGCGGCTGACCGGCCAGTCGATTGCCGCGTTGCCGACCGAGATCGGTGCGCCCCACGCCCTGACCGCGTTGATCAACGCCGGGCTGCACCTCACCCCACTGCTCGCCCTGACCAGCTTGCTGCCGGCCACACTCTATGGCGAAGGGCTGCGCCGCGCCTTCGTTTCCCTGCGTGAGCCCGGCACCGAGACGCTGGTCGGTTGGCGCGGCCGGCTGCTCTGGCTGCCACTGCTGGCGACTGCTCCGCTGCTGCTGCTCGCGATGTTCTTCGTGTTCCACCAAACCAGTGCTTATTGGGTACGCGGTGGCTGGTACGCCGTACTCGGCTTGGTCTTGTCGTTTTTGGCCACTTGGGTCGCGCTAACCCCGGTGGTGATCTGGGTGTTCCGTTACCTGGCTCCCGGACGGCCACCGTGGCTCGCGACTGTGCTGGTCGGCTCGTTCACCGCGGCGAACTTGGCCGGATTTCTGCACGGATTCGTGCTGTTCTGCTCGCTCCCACTCAAGCTCGGCGCACCATTCGGGGGTTTTGCCCAGATCGGCGGAACGGTCGCAGTAGGACTTTGGCTTTACCTGTTGCACGTGATCGTGCTCGCCGGTTACACCGTGACTCGCAGCGCTGCCGCTCAGCAACTTCGCCCACCGAAAACACGCCTGAGCAGCACATATTCGAAGCTGATCCAGCCGCGCGCCACATCAGCCGCGCGGTCGGGCGCCCCCGGTCATTCGCCTGAGCTGCCCTAGCACGAAACGGCGAGGAGCATCAGCGCAACGGCGCGCTAGGCTCGCACGCCATGACCTCCCTACCAGCTCAGGCCGACGTCGTAATCATCGGAGCCGGGCATAACGGTCTCGTCTCCGCGATTCTGCTGGCCCGAGCCGGGCTCGACGTCGTCGTGCTGGAAGCGGCAAACGTGTTGGGTGGCGCCACCCGCACCGAGCAGCCGTTCAGCCAAACACCGGGGCTGAGCCAGTCGACCGGGGCCTACCTGCTCGGGCTGATGCCGCCGGAGCTGCTGCGCAAGCTCGACGTCGACATTCCAGTGCTGCGCCGCGATCCGCACTATTTCCTGCCCACGCCGGGGCCGGCTGGTTCGCCCTATCTGCTGCTGGGCAGCGACGCGGACGCCAAACGAGCCCAGATGGAGCGGTTCTTCTCGCCACGCGACATTGCGGCCGAGGAGGCGCTGGCGGTCGAGATCGCGGCATTGCGCGCCGATCTCGCGCCGGCCTGGCTCGAAGAGCCGACCTCAGTCGAACAGATCGCCGACCGGCACATCCGCTCCCAACTGCAGAGCACCTTCATCGATTTGGTGCATGGTTCGGTTGCCGACTATCTCAGTCGATTCGGCTTCAAAAGCGAACTACTCATGAGCATGTACGCGGTGACAGACGGGCTCTCCGGCGTCAACGCCGGCCCGGACGACCCCGGTACCGGGCACAACTTCCTCGTGCACAACATGTGTCGCCTGCCCGGCTCGGCTGGCACGTGGATGATCGCCCGGGGCGGGATGGGCACGGTGTCGCGCACTTTCGCCGATGCAGCGCGCGCGTCCGGGGCCCAGCTGCTGGTGAACTCGCGAGTGACAGCGATCACGGTTGACGGTGGTTCAGCCAGTGGGGTCGTGCTCGCCGACGGTCGGTCGATCGGGGCGCGAGTGGTGTTAGGCAGTTGCGACCCGTACCAATTGATGTCGTTGGTGCCGCCCGGCTCGCTGCCCGTCGCCCTCACCGAACGCATGGCCGCCGTACGCCGGACCGGCACCACGTTGAAGGTGAACCTCGCGCTGCGCGGCCTGCCACAGTTCTCCTGCTTGCCCGCGGACTCGCCTTCGCCGTTCGGGTCCACGATTCATCTGCTGCCCAGTTCGGCGGGACTTGCCGGTGCGGCTGAGAGCGACTCACCCATGGCGGCGCTGCGAGCCATGTGGGCTGATGTGCGCGGTGGCCGGTTGCCAGCCGAGCCGACGATCGAGTGGTATTTGCACACCACGGTGGATCCGTCGCTGCAGGACGCGGCCGGCAATCACTCGTCAGCACTGTTCGTGCAATCTGTCCCGTACGACATCGCCGACAGTTCCTGGGACGCCAAGTTGCCCGGCTATGTCGACAAATTGCTCGATATTTGCGAGCGATACGCTCCGGGTACCCGAGACTTGGTCATTGATGTGATGCCGTTGAGCCCGCCCGGAATCGAACAACACTTCGGCATCACCGGTGGCCACATCCACCATGTCGACAACACAGTCGCCTTCGACGAACGCATGCCCTATTTCACCGGCCTCCCCGGCCTGTACGCGGGCTCAGCCGGTGCCCACCCGGCCGGCAGCGTCATCGGCGCAGCCGGCCACAACGTCGCCCAACGCATCCTGATCGACCTCGACCTCTGACCATTCCCGCCTGCTCGTCGGTTTCGGCTGCTCCATGGTCTCGGCTGCTGAGCGCGCGCAGGGGTCAGTCGGTCGACTTGGAGGCTCGGATCTGGTGGCCGACGCTGGTCAAACAGCGCCCGCTCGGCAGGTCGAATTTCCAGCCGTGCAACTGGCAGGTCAACACGTTGCCATCGACGATGCCGAAGCGGCTCAGATCCGCTTTGAGGTGTGGGCAACGCCGCTGCACGGTCCAATCGCCAAATTGGGTGTCCTCAGCTTCGACGCTGCGTTGATGCTCGTCATACCAGCCTTCGGCATACTGCAGGCGCTCCTCGGAGAGGCATTTGAAGAAGGCGTAGACGAATTCGTTGTATTGCCCGATCCGGGCCGCGGAAAACCGACACGACAGAAAGAGTGAATTCACCCAGTCGCCCTCATCGATAAAAATCAGGTGCTCAATCAGCGCCCGACCAGTCTTGAATCGGTAGCGCACTTTTTCGTCGGCATAAGCGCGCACTTGCTTGCCGGGAAAGTCGACGACAATCGATTCCAGGATCGTGCCAGTCGGGCCGTCTGAGTCGGTGAGGTCGAAGCGCACGGGCCCACCCACGCCATTCGCCAGATAGATCGACGCTTCCAGCAGCGGCTCAATCCGCTTCTTCAGCGCACCGAGCACGTCGATCTCTGGGTGCCGCCACGATGCCTTCTCCGCAGCAATCACCGCAGCCTTACGAGTCCGCAGCTCCTGGAGGTGGGCTGTCTTGTTGGCGAAGAACTCGTCCACCGGCACCGGGTGGGTGGTGTCGGCAGTCTCAGTGGTCAGCTCCGTGACACTGCCGGGCAACAAGACAATGGCGTTTGTGCCACCCACCTTCGCGTACTCCTCCAGAAAGACCGATTGGTCCGGGAAGATGTTTCCTTCGTCGCCGAAAATATCATTAAACTGCCACAGTTCGTCATCGAGAAAACACGGCGGCCCAGCAATCGGAAAAACGTGCTCAGCCCGCAAATCATCAATATACCGCCACGTACGGTCGAATTGCCGGTCGCGTTTCTGCTTACCGAAAGCAGTCTTGGCCGAGTCGGGCAGCTCGTAAACCATCGGATACCAGATCGCGCCGGAAAATTGCAGCAGATGCGCGTGCACCTGACCGAGCTCAGCGAACCGGCTCAAGTCGGTGGGGCGGGCGTCGTTCTGATTGAGCACCCGCACATCCGCGTGCTCGACCCACAACGAGGAATCACCGATCGGCCCATCCGTCGGACTGATCAGCGCTTGAATCATCACCTTGAGGCCACCGTCGAGCTCGTGCACCTCGTTGGAGACCGTGCGGAAAAACTTGGTGAAGCCCAGCTCGCGCAGCTCGTCCTCAAGCTGACTGGTCGGATACTCCGGCAGCAGGACTGTGGCTTTCTTGTTGACGAATTCGCGCAAGTGCTTGGCGTCGAAGTGGTCGCGGTGCAGATGTGACACATAGAGATAGTCGACATCGCCGAGCGCACGCCAATCCAGCTGGGAATTGTCGGGGAACGGAAACCACGAGGCGAAGTAGGCCGGGTTGACCCAAGGGTCGCAAAGAATACTGCCCGCGGCCGTGTCGATTCGCATGCTCGCGTGGCCCGTGCCCGTGATCCGCACCGTTGTTGTCCCTTCGGTCCTTCAGAACCCGACGCAACCGAAGGTACCGGGTCCGGGTTGATGGGAAACGCGCGGAGCCGCCATGCGAGACTGGACTCGATGTGATCGGCTTCAAGGATTTGATCGGCTTCAAGGAAGGACTTCAGGCGTGTCTGCGGAATCTGACCCGGTCTACGCTCCCGACCAGCTCAAGCCGGGAAATCGCAAGTGGGCCCGGCGCGGCGCCATCGGCTCGGCCGCGATCATGCTGCTCTATTTCTGGGGCAACCAGGAGGGCAACACCGAGAAGATCTTCCTGGTCCTGACCGCTGTGCTCTTGGTCGGCGCCCTGGTGGCCGATTCGGTCCTTCGCCGCAACGGCCTCAAGCCCAACGACCAGTAAGAACGGCGAAATGGGCCTGCGCACATCGCGGGCCCATTTCCGTGTAGTCGTTAGCTTTCGTGCGACAGTTAGCGCCGTCTGAGCAGGATGTCCTTGACTTCGCGCAGTGCCGCGTCGACCTCGGCCTCGAAATACCCGCCGGACACCAGACCGAATTGCAGCATGTCGAGCTCGTTTTCCGGCACCGGCATCGCGCCGCGCCCGGTCATCGCCTGCAGCAGCGCTTCAAACAACCCGTCGACCTGCGTCGGGTCATAACCACTGCCAAATCGCCGTGGCTGGAACGTGCGCCGCAGTTGGTCCACCCGGTATAGCTCACCACCAGGCTCACCCATCGGCGGTGGCAGCTGTGGCTGACCGTAGCCGCCGTCTTGCGGCGCCCCGCTCATGGGGACGGGGCCGGCAGGTGCGCTCATTGACGGCGGTCCGTAGCCGCGCGGGTCTGCTTCACGCGGCGGCATCCGCAGCTCAGTGGTCATGTCAGTCTTGCCGTGCCGACCGGCCTCGAAGCCGTCGTAACCGCCGGGCGACTCGTAACCAGCAGGCGATTCGTAACCCGCTGGAGCGCCGTAACCCGGTGCGATGTCATAACCGCCGGCTGCGGCGACGTTGGATCCGCGAGCGCCCTGGTCGTAGCTGGTCGGAACCGGGGCAACCTGCTCATAACTGCCCGAGACAGGTCCACGCTGGTCGTAGCCGGCCGGAATCTGGCCATTCGGGTCGTAACCGGCCGGTTCATAGCTGCCCGGCTGATATCCGCTCGGCTCATAACCGCGGGGAGCAAATCCATTCGGTTCAAACCCGCTGGGCGCAAACCCGTTGGGCTCGTAACCAGTCGGCTGACTTGGGCGCTGCGGCACCGGCGGCTGGCCGTAGCCGCCCTGCTCCGGAAAGCGCTCATAAGGATCAGGAGCAGGCATCCCCGGGCGCTGACCCGTCGGCGGAGCCATCCGGTCTTCAGCCGCGGGCGCGGTCAGACGCTCGGTCGGCGGAGTCATCCGACCTCCACCGCCCATGGTGTTGCTCATATCTTGACGACCGAGGCCGCCACCCATGGTGTTGCCCATGTCCTGACGACCAGCGCCGCCACCCATGGTGTTGCCCATGCCGGCGGCGCTCAGGCCACCGCGCATTGAGTCGCGCATCGGGTCGGGCGCGGCAAGGGCACGACCACCCCGATCCTCAAATTCGGCTAGCTGGCGCTCAACCCGGTCGAGGTGCAGGTCCACCTGCCACTCGTCATAGCCGCCAAAGCGCACGCGGAAAACTACGTCGTGCACCTCTTGCGCGCCGACGGGTGGCCCGACCTGCTCGCCGGCCAAGGTGGCCTCGACCCGGTCGAGGAAGGTGTCCACCTCGTCGACCTTGTATCCGCGCCGCAGCGCGCGCCGCCGGAAACGCTGCCCTTGACTACTCACAACGTCTCCCACTTCGCTCGCTAGGACCTGAGCCAGAAGTCACTGTGCCACCTCCGCGCCAGTTGCAGCGCGATCAACGCTGGCTTCGGTGAGCTCGCCCGCTGCCAACTGGCCGCAGGCCCCATCGATTTCACGGCCCCGGGTGTCGCGAACCGTCGTCGACACCCCGGTCGCCTGCAGTCGGCGCACAAACTCACGTTCGACTGGTTTCGGACTTGCATCCCATTTGCTGCCCGGGGTCGGATTCAGCGGAATGAGATTCACGTGCGCCAGTTTGCCGCGCAGGAGTCGGCCTAGCAGGTCGGCGCGCCACGGCTGATCGTTGATATCCCTGATCAAGGCATACTCAATTGAGATCCGGCGACCGGTCCGGGCCGCGTATTCGAAGGCGGCATCGAGCACCTCGGCCACCTTCCACCGCTGGTTCACCGGCACAAGCTCATCGCGCAGATCATCATCGGGGGCATGTAGTGACAACGCAAGGGTCACCGAGAGCTCTTCAGCGATTAACCGGCGCATTGCGGGCACCAGCCCCACGGTGGACACGGTGATATGCCGCTGCGAAAGCCCCAAACCCTCCGGCGCCGGCGTAGTCAGCCGGCGAACGGCTTCGATCACCCGGGGATAGTTAGCCAACGGCTCGCCCATGCCCATGAACACCACCCGCGACAACCGCGGCGGCGATCCAGTGACCGCGCCGGAAGCGGCGACACCGGCTAGATAGACCACTTGGTCCACGATCTCGGCGATCGACAGGTTGCGGGTCAGGCCCTGCTGCCCCGTCGCGCAGAACGGGCAGGCCATCCCACAGCCAGCCTGGCTGGACACACAGGCCGTGACCCGATCTGGATAGCCCATCAGCACACTCTCGACCAACGAGCCGTCGTGCAGCCGCCACAACGTCTTGCGGGTGGCACCGTCGTCACAAGCCAGCTCACGAACTGCGGTGAGCAGGGTGGGTAGCAGCTCGGTGCCGAGTCGAGCACGCGCGGCCGCCGGCAGGTCGGTCATCGACTCCAGGTCGCGCACGAACCGGCCGAAGTAATGGGTGGAGATCTGTTTGGCGCGAAACGCTGCCTCACCCAGCTCGACCACCGCGGCTTGGCGAGCCGTGAGATCGAGGTCGGCCAGGTGCCGCGGCGGCATGGCAGCACGGCGTTTGATCCCGACCGCGTCAGGCAGGTCAGGACTGGTCGGTATGACCGGCAGAATCGTCATGGCGTACCCAGTCTCCCACGTCGTACCTGGTGTTCACTCATAGCCGGTTCGCGGCGATCACAGCGAACATCAGGTATGCCGTCGGCACAGCGAACACGATCGAATCCAGTCGGTCCATCACGCCGCCGTGGCCCGGCAACAAGTTACTCATGTCCTTGACACCCAGATCCCGCTTGAGCATCGACTCAGCCAAGTCACCTAACACGGCGACCACCGCGACCACGGCACCGAAAAGCAGGCCCCAATACGCCGAGATGTCCAGCCGGAAGTACAGCAATAGCGCGCTACCGATGGCAGCCGCGCTGACCGAACCGATAAAGCCTTCCCAGGTTTTACCCGGACTTATGCTCGGCGCCATCTTGTGCGAACCGAAAAAGACGCCAGCCGCGTAACCGCCGGTATCGGACAGCACGATGGCAACCAACGTGCCGAACACGCGCCACCGACCGTCGCCCACGTCCGGCTGTAGTAACAAAATACTGAAGCTCAGCAAAAACGGAACATAAGCCGCGATCAACACAATTGCTGTAAGATCACGCCGAAAGGACTCGGGCCCGTCCGCGGCCCGCCACAGTGAGGCCGCCAGCACCGTGGCGGCCAGACCGACCAGCACCGCATCCAGGCCGGACCACCAGGCCAAGCCGGTCATCGCGACCGCGCCGGCGAGCAACGGGAGCAACGGGGGCTTGAAACCACCCTGGCGCAGGGCTTGGGTCATCTCCCACACGCCAACCCCGGATGCCACCACAATTACGCCGAAGAACGCCGGCGGCCAGAGCGCTAACGAAAGCAAGACCAGCGACACCAGGCCAACGCCGACACCGATCGCCGCCGGCAAGTTGCGACCGGACCGACCGGGTCGCGCGCTCTTACCGGCCCGACGTCTACCCGGCCCGTGCGGGCCGGGCTCGGGGGCGAGCGGTGCAGACTCCGGCTGCCCGGCACGCGGATCGAGGTATGACATCAGACCTCGAGCAACTCGGCTTCCTTGTGCTTGACGAGCTCGTCGACGATCGTGACGTAACGATGAGTGACGTCGTCGAGTTCCTTCTCGGCCCGCCGACCGTCATCCTCACCGGCCGCGCCATCCTTGACTAGCCGGTCGAGCTGCTCTTTGGCCTTGCGGCGCACATTACGGATGGCCACCCGGCCCTCCTCCGCCTTGCCCCGAGCGATTTTGGTCATCTCCCGCCGCCGCTCCTCCGTCATTTGCGGAAGATGGATACGCAGCTGGGTTCCCTCGTTGTTGGGATTGACGCCGAGGTCAGAATCGCGAATCGCGCGCTCGATCGGGCCGAGCTGCGACGTGTCATACGGTTTGACGATGACCATGCGCGGCTCCGGGACGCCGACTGAGGCCATCTGGGTCACTGGGGTGGGTGCGCCGTAATAATCCACCACGATCCTGGAGAACATCGCTGGGGTCGCGCGCCCGGTGCGGATCGCAGCGAACTCCTCCTTGGCGTGTTCGACTGCGCTCTCCATCTTTTCTTCGGCCTCGAAGAGGGTCTCGTCAATCACCGGCTCTTCTCGCCTCCTTGCTGTTTCGGTGGTGCGGGATGGGGACGCGCAACACTCACGCGGTGATCAAGGTACCGATCTTCTCGCCGCTGACGGCTCGGACGATGGTGTCCTCGCCTTGCGCACCGAACACCAGCATCGGCAGGTTGTTTTCCTCGCAGAGGCTGAACGCGGCCTGGTCAGCCACCCGAAGACCGCGCTGCAGCAGCTCCTGGAACGTGATCGTGTCCAGTTTCTGGGCGTCCGGGTCAATCCGGGGGTCAGCGGTGTAAACCCCGTCAACGCCGTTCTTGCTCATCAGCACCACATCGGCATGGATCTCGAGGGCGCGCTGCGCGGTCACGGTGTCAGTGGAGAAGTAAGGCATGCCCGCACCGGCGCCAAAGATCACGGCCCGGCCCTTTTCCAGGTGCCGAATAGCCCGCAACGGGATATATGGCTCAGCAACCTGGGCCATCGTGATCGCGGTCTGCACCCGCGTCTCGATGCCTTCCTTTTCCAGGAAGTCCTGCAAGGCCAGGCAGTTCATCACTGTGCCCAGCATGCCCATGTAGTCGGCCCGGTTGCGATCCATGCCGTGCTTCTGCAGCTCAGCGCCGCGGAAGAAGTTACCGCCACCGACCACGACCGCGACCTGGATGCCACGGCGGATCACCGTGGCGATCTGCCGGGCGATGGACTGCACAACGTCAGGGTCGACACCGACTGCGCCACCACCGAACACCTCACCGGAAAGCTTCAGCACGACTCGACGCGGGCGCTCGACCGGTGCCGTTGGCTTGCCGGTCGCAGTCTCCTGCTCGGTATGCGTAGTCATGAGACCCGCCCTTCCCTTCGTACTCTGCGCCAGACCTTAGTGAGGACGAGGCCGGGCACGCTATCGCGGCCCGGCCTCATATGCCTGCGGCGAGGTGCCGGACTTACTCCTGGCCAACCTCATACCGAACGAAGCGGGTGATTTCCAGCCCGGCTTCGGTGGCGATCTGCTTTACCGTCTTCTTGTTGTCGGTCACCGACGCCTGCTCCAGCAGGACGTAATCCTTGAAGAAGGAGTTGACCCGACCCTCGACGATCTTGGTGAGCGCCTGCTCCGGCTTGCCTTCTTCGCGCGCGGTCTGCTCAGCGATACGCCGCTCGGACTCGACCGTTTCGGCAGGAACCTGCTCGCGAGTCAGGAACTTCGGGCGCATGGCGGCAATCTGCATGCCGATGCCGCGGGCATCCGCGTCGCCGGCCTCATCGGTGCGGCCGGTGTATTCCACCAGCACGCCGACCTGCGGCGGCAGATCTTGAGCCTTGCGGTGCAGGTAAACCGCGACGGTGCCGTCCAGGACAACAAACCGGTTCAGGACGATCTTCTCGCCGATCTTGGCGGAGAACTCCTGAATCGTGTCGGCGACTGAACTGCCGTCCGGCAGGGTGGCTGCAGACAGCGAGGCTGCATCGGCGAACTTGCTCTGCTCGCCGAACTCGACCAGCTGTTGACCCAACGCGACAAAGTCGGCGGTCTTGGCGACGAAGTCAGTCTCGCAGTTGAGCTCCAGCAGCGCACGGCCGCTGTGGCTCACGATGCCGTTGGCCGCGGTGCGGCCGGCCCGCTTGCCGACGTCCTTGGCCCCCTTGATTCGCAAGAACTCGACCGCCTGGTCGAAGTCGCCAGCGGACTCCTCGAGGGCCTTCTTACAGTCCATCATGCCGGCACCGGTCAGGTCGCGGAGCTTCTTGACGTCCGCGGCGGTGTAGTTAGCCATGACTCTCTCTCGATGTCAGTTGGGGGTTCGGCCGCCGCCGCCGAAGCGGACGGCGGCCGAACCGCACCAGGGACCTTGGCGGAGTTACTCGGCGACGGGAGCAGCCGCGACAGCCACCGGCTCGGCGACCTGCGCCTCGGCGGCGGTTACCGGCTCGGCATTCTCAGTCACTGGGCTGTCGACCGCGACCGGTGCGTCATCGGCCTTCTTTTCGGCGCCCTCATACAAGTCGCGCTCCCACTCGGGCAGCGGCTCGCCAGCGGCGACAGTGCCCGGCTCGGGCTTCTCGTCGGCGCCGCCACGGCCTCGGCCGGAGCGCTTGATCAGGCCATCGGCAACCGCAGCCGCGATGACCTTGGTGAGCAGCTCGGCAGAGCGGATCGCGTCGTCGTTGCCCGGAATCGGGAAGTCGACCTCGTCCGGGTCACAGTTGGTGTCCAGCACCGCGATGACCGGGATGCCCAGCTTGCGGGCCTCATCGACGGCGATGTGCTCCTTCTTGGTGTCCACGACCCAGATGGCCGACGGCACCCGAGTCATGTCCCGCAGACCGCCGAGGGTCTTGGTGAGCTTGGTCTTCTCGCGGAAGAGCTGCAGCGTCTCTTTCTTGGTGTAACCGGCGGCCGTGCCGGTCAGGTCACCGAGAGCCTCAAGCTCCTTCATCCGCTGCAGCCGCTTGTAAACCGTCTGGAAGTTGGTGAGCATGCCGCCCAACCAACGGTGGTTCACATATGGCTGGCCGACGCGGGTCGCGTGTTCGGCGATTGCTTCCTGCGCCTGCTTCTTGGTGCCGACGAAGAGGATGTGGCCGCCCTCGGCGACGGTGTCACGCACGTACGCGTAAGCCGTCTCGATGTAGTTGAGGGTCTGGCGCAGGTCGATGATGTAGATACCGTTGCGCTCGGTGAAGATGAAGCGCTTCATCTTCGGGTTCCAGCGCCGAGTCTGGTGCCCGAAGTGGACACCGCTCTCCAGCAGCTGACGCATGGTCACGACGGCCATGGTGGGTGGCTCCCTGTCATCCCTGGTTGGCACGCCCACCGGCGGTGGGCATCCTGGCGCCCGGTCGTCGGCCACAATCGGGCCCGAAGGTTTGACCGTCGGGACCAGGGAGGACCGCCGCTGCCTGGCCAACGCCGACCGCGACGAAGCGATCAGCACCTGACAGAGGGCGCGCGAGGTCGACCGCGCTGGGCGGTCGCCGTTCGCAAGCATACGCCGATGCGCCTGATGCACTCCGACCACCCTGGTTACGCCCGGCCGTGCGCCTTACCGCAGGCATCCTGGCGGGCTAGCCGCCTGCGGCCAGACCAGCAGCCAACAGCAAAATCACACCCACCGGCAGGTACGCCACCGGCGGGCGCAGCCACGACTCGCGCCCCAAAGGTCGCCCGCTCGCCAGCGCAAATAGCCCCATACCGGTCAGCAGGAACCCTAGTGCGAGCAGTACGGCGGGCACGATGGTTTTTGCTGTCGGCGGGCCGGTGAAGGTCGCCGCGAACAGCAGCCGCAGAATCGGCAGGAGCAGCCCCATCATCACGGCCGCCACCACGAACGAGGCAGCCGGACGGCGACCTTGGTAAACGTTCTCGGTCGGGCGCCCGCGCTCGTCGGACATCGTCTGGGTGAGCTGACCGCCATAGGTTGCCGCACCCGCACCGGCGGTGGGAACACCCGATGTCGGTACGCCAGGTCGCGACTCGGGGCCAGTCGGGCGAATAGTCGGGTATTCCGGACCGCGAACGGGGATGCGCACCGAGTCATACGCCGTTCTCGACTGGGTGGGTCGGGCGTGGCCGCCGGTCGAGCTGCCCGGTTCTGGCGTCACGTACGTGCCGGCGCCTGGGCGCTGTTCGGGCAACCGGAACGCGCCGCTCGGTCGCTCCTGGATCCCCGAATCGTACGGGTCGGCTGGGTACCGCCCAGACGGCTCGCTATCGGCGGTACGGGCGTATTGGTTTTGCCCGCCGTACCACTGTGGGTCGGGCTCGTCGGCGTATCGGTGTCCTTCCACGATCTCGCACCGTAGGTGACCGACGACCCTTTTGCCACCGTTGGGGGCGTAACACAGCCAGAAGTGACGCGCTGAATTTCCACAGTTGCGCTCTGTCCACAGGCAGGTCCGCGAGGTCGCCGAAATGCGACCACCGTTGCGTGTCATGACGAGGCAACGACAGGCGATCGGGGCGTACGGCGAACGCATGGCCGCACGCCACCTGCAGGACCAAGGTCTAGTGGTGTTGCAGCGCAACTGGCGCTGCGCCGACGGGGAGATCGACCTGATCCTGCGCGACGGTGACGACGTGGTGTTCTGCGAGGTGAAGACGCGTCGCAGCGCCACGTTCGGCAGTCCGGCCGCGGCGGTCAACTTTTCCAAGGTCCGCCGACTGCGGTTGCTCGCTCGGCGTTGGCTCACCGAGTCGGGGGTGCATCCGCGCGAGATCCGCTTCGACGTGGTCGAGGTCTTGCCGCAGCTGCGCGGGGCCACCCGGGTCGCACACATCCGCGCGGCGTTCTGATGAGCTACGCCCGAGTGCATTCCGTCGGGCTGGTCGGGGTGGACGGCCACGTCGTGCAGGTCGAGGCCGACATCTCCCCCGGATTGCCAGCCGTCGTGTTGACCGGCCTGCCCGACGCCGCACTGCACGAAGCCCGCGACCGAGTGCGCGCCGCCATCGTCAATTCCGGCCAGAACTGGCCAAACCGGCGAATAACCATAAACCTCTTGCCCGCAGCTCTGCCAAAACACGGCAGCGCCTTCGACCTAGCCATCGCCGCAGCACTCTTGGCCGGCGCAGGAGAACTACCCACTGCAGCACTTGACCAGGTGGTCGTCCTCGGCGAGCTCGGCCTGGACGGCACCGTCCGACCCGTACGCGGGGTGTTGCCCATGGTCGTCGCCGCGGTCCGAGCCGGCCTGACCCGGGCGATCGTCCCGCTCGGCAACGCCAGTGAGGCCGCCGTAGTGCCAGGCCTAGTCGTGCGCGCCGTCGACTCGCTCAGTCGACTGGTCAACTACGCCCGCGGCACCGCCGCCCTGCTCGACCCGCCCTCTCCCGCCTCCCAACCAGCGCACACCACCCTCGACCTCAGCGACGTGGCCGGCCAACAACTCGGCCGGTACGGCCTAGAAGTTGCTGCCGCCGGCGGCCACCACCTGGCCCTATTCGGCTCACCCGGAGCAGGCAAAACCATGCTGGCCGAGCGCCTGCCCTCCATCCTGCCCGAGTTGGACGACCCCGCCGCACTCGAAGTAACCGCCCTGCACTCGATCGCCGGCGTGCTTCCGCCGGACGGCCGGCTGATCCGCCGCCCACCGTTTCAGGCACCGCACCACAGCTCTTCCCTGGCCGCGCTGGTCGGCGGTGGGACCGGCTTGGCCCGTCCGGGTGCGTTGTCGCTCGCCCACCGCGGCGTGCTGTTTCTCGACGAGGCTGCCGAGATTCAAGCTGCCACCCTGCAGGCACTGCGCCAGCCGGTGGAAAGCGGGCGGGTCGTGTTAGCCCGAGCCCGGGGTACGACCGAATTTCCGGCTCGGGTGCAATTGGTGGTGGCGGCCAATCCGTGCCCGTGCGCCTCCCCGGCCGGTGACGAGCACTGCACCTGCCCACCGAGCGTGCGGCGGCGCTATCAAGCTCGGTTGTCTGGCCCACTGATGGACCGAATCGATCTCCAGCTGACCTTAGAACCGCTACGCGCCGCCCAATTGATGACCTCAGGCACTCCGTCCGAACCATCCGCCGCGGTCGCCCACCGAGTCAGTCAAGCCCGTGCTGCCGCAACGGCTCGCTGGTCGACCAGCGGGTGGCAGCTGAACGCCGAAGTTCCCGGGCCGCACCTGCGTCGCCCGCCTTGGAAGCTTCCCTCGGCCGACACCACCGAGCTGCGGACTGCGCTCGACCGAGGTCGGCTGTCAGCTCGCGGCTTTGATCGTGTATTGCGAGTTGCCTGGACCATCGCGGACATCGACGGCCGCGACCGGCCCGGGGTGGCGCAGGTTCGCGAAGCAATCCAACTGCGAATGGGAGAGAACCGTGCCTGACCCGATCTCGACCGACGACCCGACCGCCGACCGCAGCGCGCGGGTGGCACTGACCTGGCTCGCCGAGCCGGGCAATCGAGCGGTTTGGTCGATGGTGCACTCCTACGGCGCGCCAGCAACGCTCGACCGACTGCTCGGCGGTGACAGTCCTGACGGCCCGCTACGTGCCGCGGTGCTGGCAAAAACCTCTGCTGGCGACCCACGACGAGTGGCGGAGATCGCATTGCGGCACGCGGACCGGCTGGGCGCCCGGATCGTGGTGCCCAGCGACGACGAATGGCCCGCCCGCGTGGACGCACTCGCCACGCTTGAGTTGGACACGCCCGGGCGGGTCAACCAGGACATTCGGCCACCGTTGTGTTTCTGGGTGCGCGGCGACGGCTCATTGGCTGAGGTGCTGAACCGATCAGTCGCCGTCGTGGGTGCGCGGGCGGCGACCAGCTATGGCAACCACGTAACCACCGACCTTGCGTACGGGTTGGCCGAGAACGGCTGGACAGTCGTGTCCGGCGGCGCGTACGGGATTGATTCGTTTGCGCACCGCGCAGCGATGGCAGCCGACGGACGTACTGTCGCAGTGCTGGCATGTGGGGTCGATAAGCCTTACCCCACCGGCAATTCGGCCATGTTCGAGCGCATCAGCGAAACCGGTCTGCTGGTCAGCGAGTGGCCGCCCGGCGCCGACCCGCTGCGGCATCGATTCCTGATCCGCAATCGAGTCATCGCTGCGGCTACGGCCGGCACAGTGGTGGTTGAGGCGGCTGCTCGCAGTGGGGCCACGCAAACGATGGGCCGGGTGCTCGCCCTGCACCGCCCGGCGATGGTCGTGCCCGGCCCGGTGACCTCAGCAATGTCGGTCGGCTGCCACGAGCTGCTGCGCAACAGCCACGGAGCCACGCTAGTCACCGGCGTGCAGCATGTCCTGGAGACCGTTGGACGAATCGGCGAATACCTAGCCACCACTGCGCGCGGACCAGCCCGCCGACACGACGAGCTGGACGAGGACTCCGCATTGGTGCTGGAAGCCGTTCCGCTGCACGGCGTCGCGGGCGCGGAGGAACTGTCCGCAAAGGCCGGTCTGTCGGTGCGCACGGTGCTAGGCCGACTGTCGCTATTGGAGCTAGTCGGCCTGGTGGTACGCCGGGACGGCGGTTACGCCTTAGCCCGGTGAACGGTCAGGCCTCGGAGTCGTCCAGATCACGCCGATGGACTTTCATCCACGCCTCGACGTCTTCGGTCGCCCAAACCTTTCCCTGGGCCAGGTCTGCGACCGGCTTAGGAAAGTCAGAACGACTGGTGATTTGGTACGCACGCTGCCGACTTACCCCACCCAAGCGGATGCGGATCTCGTGCGCGCCCATGAGTCGGATCGGTTTCACTGCCACATGATCGACCGTAGGCGCGGGACTATTAGTCAATCATCAACATGATAGGAGACAGCTAGTCACTCGTCACCTATAGTGGTCGCATGACTAGCAGTCATGGGCCACACCATCAACGCACCTGGCGAAGCTTCGGCCGACTATGTCGCTGCGGGCTTCGAACCCCGTGCATCGACCGCCTGGCACCCGCACCGCCACGCCCCTTCCCACCGCCGAGCCCAAGCCGCGCAAAGCGCGGCATCACCGGAGCGTCACGATGATCGAGAAATTTGAGGAGGGCGAGCACCTAAACAATCGCCCCGAGTGGGACTGCCGGTCGTGCGGGCACCCCTGGCCGTGCGTCAACGCAAAATCGGGACTCCTGGCCGAATTCAGGAAGTTCCCTTCCGTGCTGATGATCTATCTGTCCGGTCAAATGGACGACGCACTGCACGATCTGACCGCGCACGGCGAACCTATTCCCATCGACCTCCACGAACGCTTCATGTCCTGGGCCCGCTAACTAGCGGCGATTTGAACGGGCGACGACCTGGGACAGCACACCTGACACTTTCGCGCCAGCGCGCCGCCTGGTCGCCGCCCGCCCCGCCACCCGATCAAGCTCGGCCTTCTCAGCGTGGCTCCGTCATCATACCTACATCTCTCTGTACGTACAATCCGATGACATATCGTGGTCCCGTAATATGGGCAGCATGATCGACCCAACAGCGGACCGGGCCGTCTTTCGCCAGTTGGCGGACCTGTTGCGCAGCCAGATCATGTCGGGCGAGCTCGGCCCGGGTGAGCCATTGCCCAGCGAGCTGAGACTGGCAGACGAATACGACATCAGCCGCACCACCGTGCGCCAAGCCATCGGCCAACTGCGCACCGAGGGGCTAGTCACTGTGGACCGCCCCCGCGGCACCTTCGTCCGCGTGCCGGAAGCAGTCGAGCTGATCGCCTTGGGCCGTGGAGAACGAGCGAGCGCCCGAATGCCAACCGACGCCGAGCGACGCAAGCACCGCCTCGGCGAAGGCGTGCCCGTCTTGGTAGTGATCGCAGCTGACGGCTCCGAAACCGTCCACCCAGCCGACCGAGTCCACCTAACCCGACCGTAAACCCACCGCCCGAACCCATTACCACCGAACCCGCAACGGGCACCCCCGCGGCACCGGGCTCCGCGACAAGCAAACCCGCGCCGTACAGCCTCGCTACAAGCGAGCACATCGCGAGCGAGCCCGCGGCAACCGAGCACGTCGCGAGCGCCCCTGACGGCAGATGGCACCGCGGGAGAGGCCAGCTCAGCAGCAGGCCGGACAAAGTTTCCCGAGCGTCGACTCGAGCAGCCAGTCACGTCGATAACTCTAGAACATGAGTGCTAATTCATTCCCCGCAGGTGCCGGTTTGCCGGGTGCGGCAGCCACCTGCTGGCGTTCAGCGTCGCATCAGCCAAGAAAATTCGCTATCGAGGTGCGCAGGCTAGCTGGATCAAGGCCGTGAGCCTGGGCATGATCTGCCGGGGTGCCATAGCGGCGTTGTTCAGCACGACAGATTTCTCCTGCCACCGAGCACCAAGACGAAGTTTCCGGCGCGGGGGCTTGACTGGGGAGCCGGCAGCGATGACGGTCGACGTTGATGGACACTCGGGCGATGCATCAGGGCTTGCCGGCGGCCATGCGCGATGCGGTGGACGACTTCGGTTACCACCTTGTGCAGGTCGACGGGCGATCGGAGCACACGGTCCGGGCGTACCTAGGGGATGTTGTTTCGTTGTTGGAGTTTGCGGCTCAGGCCGGATGCCTGAAGCTGGGTGAGATAGACATTCAGGTGGTGCGCGGCTGGCTGGCGCAGCGGATGCGCGCCGGGGCGGCGCGCAGTTCGCAGGCGCGGCGGGCGGCTGCGGTTCGGACGTTCACCGGGTGGGCGCACCGCAGTGGTCGGCTCGACGCTGACATTGCCGCGCAGCTGGCCAGCCCCCGCGCACACCGCGACCTGCCTACCGTCCTGCGTGCCGATCAAGCCGCCCAGCTGGTCACCGTCAACACCGAGCAAGACCCCGAGACGGTACGCGATCGGGCCGTGCTCGAACTGCTCTATGCCAGCGGCGTACGGGTCAGTGAGCTCTGTGGTTTGGATCGTGCGGACCTGGATGAGGCGCGGCGACTGATTCGAGTTTTCGGCAAGGGCGCCAAAGAGCGGGCCGTCCCTTATGGTGTGCCGGCCCAGCGGGCGCTGGACGATTGGCTGCGGTTCGGCCGACCTGAGTTCGCGAACGCGGCTAGCTCGGACGCGCTGTTTCTCGGTGTCAAGGGTGGGCGGCTGCAGCAGACTGTCGTGCGGCGGATCGTGCTGGCTGCGGCCCGAGCGGCTGGACTGCCGCACACAAGTCCGCACGACCTGCGCCACTCGGCGGCGACCCACCTGCTCGACGGTGGTGCTGACCTGCGCGCGGTGCAGGATCTGCTCGGGCATGCTTCGCTGTCGAGCACTCAGATCTATACGCACGTGTCGACCGAACGGCTCCGAGCTGCGTTTAAACAAGCCCACCCCCGAGCCTGACCCCAGTAGGATCGCGGGGTGAGCGTCGTAGATCCGCCCGTGGCTCTTCCGGGTGCCCGGCTGCTCTTTTCGCTGGATCCCGCGGTGTCCTATCTCAACCACGGGTCGTTTGGGGCGGTGCCGATTGGCGTGCAGCGCGCCCAGCAGCGACTGCGCGACGAGATCGAAGCTAACCCGCTCCGGTTTTACGGCGTGGGACTGGTCGACCGGATTGTGCACACTCGACGGCATTTGGCGAGTTGGCTCGGCGCGCATCCGGACGGCAGCGCGCTGGTGCAGAACACGACGACAGGCGTTTCGCTGGTTTTGCGCTCGCTGCCACTAACGGCCAGCGACGAGATCTTGCTGACTGACCACGCGTATGGGGCGGTGGTGCTCGCCGTGCAGCGCACCTGTCAGCGCGTCGGAGCTACGGCCCGGACCGTGGCGATGCCGATGGGCGGCACTGATGCGGACCTGGTCGAACGGTTGCGGGCGGCACTGCGACCGGGCACGACCAAATTGTTGATCATCGATCAGATCGCGTCGGCCACCGCGACCCTGTTTCCAGTGCGCGAAATGGTGGCAGCTGCCCACCAGGTCGGTATTCCCGTGCTGATTGACGCGGCACACGTGCCGGGGATGCTGCAAGTCGACGTCAACGCGATCGGGGCGGATTTCTGGGTCGGCAACCTGCACAAATGGGCACTGACGCCGCGCGGCACCGCATTGCTGGCAGTAGCACCCGCGTGGCGGGCGCGACTGGAACCGCTGATCGTGTCGTGGGAGCAGGAGCGCGGCTTCCCCCTGTCGGTTGAGCTGCAGGGCACGGTGGATTACACTCCGTGGTTGGCCGCACCCACTGGTGTGTTCACGCTGCGCACGCTGGGCTGGGCCGCGGTGCGCGCGCACAACGCGGCACTCGCCGCATATGGTCAGCAGGTGGTGGGCGCTGCCCTCGGCCTGACCTCGGCGCAGTTGCCGCCAACAGCTTCCCCGGATCTCGCCATGCGGATCGTGCCGCTGCCGGCCGGCGTCGCCACCACAGCACTCGCCGCGCAGGCGTTGCGCCAACACATCGCCGACAAATTGGCGGTCGAGACCGCGGTCAACGCTTGGAACGGTCGTGGCCTGCTGCGGCTCAGCGCCCACGTCTACAACCGAGCCGCTGAATACGACCAGTTCGCCGAACGCCTGCCCGCTCTGCTCAACAGCTATCCGCGCTGAGACACAGCGGCAATGCGGGAGCAGTTCTGCTCTTGCCAGCAGTTGCGCTGGTGCCAGCGTCAGCAGGCGGTTCACGGCTGAGGCAGTAGGCGGACTCGACCGAGGCCCAGCAAGGCGAGTGGGTCGAGATAGGCGTCGGCGCGCCGCAAGCCCCAGTGCAGACAGGCAGCAGCAGGGCAGCCAAGGTGGCCGGCTTGCACTGTGCCAAGCTCGCTGCCCGCGCTGACCACATCGCCGACCACGACGGTCGGGTTCACCGGCTCATAGGTGGTTCGGAGGCCACCTGGATGCGTGACGCTGACCACGCCTCGGCCGGCCAGCTCACCGGCATAGCTGACCGCCCCAGCACCGGCGGCGTAGACCTGAGTGCCGGCCGAGGCGGCGAGGTCCACCCCACGATGGCCGGGCAGCCACGGCTGTGGCGGCGGATCGAACCGCCGCACAACCACCGGCGCACGCACTGGCCAGCCAAAGGTGCCTGACGCCAAGCCGGGCGAAACAGGCAGAGCAGGCGAAACAGACAGTGCAGGCAGTGCAGGCGGACCAGGCAGTGCAGGCAGAGCCGGCGGATCGAGCAGACCAGGCGGAACAAGCAGGCCGGGCAGGACAGCTGGACCAGGCTGGATTGTTCCAGCCAACAAGGCTGCGTGCGCGAGGAGCCGAGCGGCAACGGGCAGTGGCATGACTGGAACCTTGCCAAAAAATCAGGGCCGACTGAGCCGGCCCTGAGCTTTGCGCCGCACTGTGGACAACTGCCACCAGCGAGCCGGTTGTGCTACGTGCCGAAACCAGGCTCGTCCGGCAGGGAGATGTCGGGCTTTTCCAGCTCCTCGACGTTGACGTCCTTGAAGGTCATCACCCGCACATTTTTGACAAACCGGGCCGGCCGATACATGTCCCAAACCCACGCGTCGTGCATTTCAACCTCGAAATACACCTCGCCGTCGGAGTTGCGCACGTGCAGATCCACCTGGTTGGCCAAGTAGAACCGGCGCTCGGTCTCCACCACGTAGGAGAACTGACGGACGATGTCGCGGTACTCCCGGTAGAGCTGCAGCTCCATCTCGGTCTCGTACTTCTCGAGATCCTCTGCGCTCATCGTTGTTCGCCCTCCATGGACTTATCTTCCCCCACCGACGGCAACGGCTGAGGCTGCATGCCCGACGCCACGCCGACGGTACCCTCCGCTGCACCCAGGGGTGCTAGCGGCTCGGCCACGAGGGCAATGGGGTCGAAGAGGGTGGCCGGCGGGTGCTGGGCCGGGCGGCGAGCCCGCGGCGGTCGGTTGACCCGGCCGGAGGCGGTCGCCACATTGACGTACGAAAATCTGTGTTCGGCGCAGGGGCCATGTCGGCGCAGTGCGGCGCTGTGCTCGTCGGTGATATAGCCCTTGTGTACGGCGAAGCCGTAATCGGGAAACTGGGTGTCCAGTTCGATCATAATCCGATCGCGGGTGACCTTGGCGATCACGCTGGCAGCGGCGACACATGCGGCGACCCGGTCACCTTTCCAGACGGCCAGGCCGGGGGCACCGAGCCCGTCGACCGGGAATCCATCGGTCAGCACGTAGTCGGCTCGGGTGCTCAGCGAGGCTAATGCTCGACGCATCGCGGCAAGATTGCAGACGTGCAGCCCACGGGAGTCCACCTCAGTGGCAGGGATGACGACCACAGACCAAGCCAGAGCGCGGGCCACCACTTGGGCGTAGACCCGCTCGCGTGCGGCAGCGGTCAGCAGTTTTGAGTCGGCGAGCTCATCGATCTCGCCGAGTTTACCCTCGGGCAAGATGGCTGCGCCGGCCACCAGCGGGCCGGCGCAGGCACCACGCCCGGCCTCGTCGGCGCCGGCCACCAGCCGAAAGCCACGACGCTGCAGCGCACGCTCAAACGCGTAGAGACCGGCTTCTTGCCGGACCACGGTGCGTGGTGGGGCCAACATCAGCAACCCTCGGCCACGAAGACGCCCGCTAGAGCAGCCCGGAGGTCGGGCGACTCCCGACGGTCGATTGCGGTCACGTGCGCAAGCCTACGACTGGGTTAACGATTAGTTCGCGGGGGCCGCGGCCGGGACGCCGTCGAAACTGTTGGGCACAGTGAGCCAGGTGGCTCGGCTGAGCGGCCAGAAGACGGTGAATGCGCGGCCGACGATCGAGTCTTCGGTGATAGTCGACCTGTTGATGTCGCCGGTTTCTTCCCAGTGTTCCAACGAGTCACCCGAGGCGGAGCGGTGGTCACCCATCACCCAGAGCCGATCCTTGGGCACGGTGATGTCGAAGGCCTTGTCCGCGGCCGGATCTTGGGTGCCGTCGGAGCTGCGGAAAATGTAAGGCTCGTCGAGCGAGTGCCCGTTGATGGTAAGGCGGTGCTGGGCGTCGCAGCAGACCACGTGGTCACCGGGGACCCCGATGATGCGCTTGATGAAATCCTGGCCCTCAGCACCGGATTGCCACTCGGTCGGCGCCTTGAAAACGATGATCTCGCCGCGACGCGGGTCGCGGAAGTCGTAGACGAGTTTGTTGACCAGCACCCGGTCGAGAATGTTCAGCGTGTGTTGCATCGACGGGGACGGAATGTAGAACGTCTGCAGCACGAAGGCTCGCACCAGGATGGCAACCAGGATGGCTACACCCAGCAAAATGGGAAGCTCGCGCCAGAAAGAGCCTCGGCGCTTCTCGGTCTGCTCGTCAATCACGAGGGGAGCCTACGACGTCGCGTCGCCCACGTCAGTCCGGAACGCGCGCATAAACTGGCACTAAGGAGAAACGGTGCCACAAGGAGACCGTTTTGGCGACGCGGTTCGCGAATCGGCGCGGCCGCACTGGGATGTTCAGTGGCATACGAGCGCCACACGTCCGGCACTGACAAACCAGTAAAACGGCTGCTCGGCCAAACAATGACAAAGGCACGGCCAATGATGTTCTTGATCGGCACCGGGCCCTGACAACGAGCGTCCTGCGAAACCGCGCGGTGATCGCCCATGACGAACATCTCACCTGCGGGCACAGTGACCTCGGTGAAGCGGCGGCTGGAGCACTGGGTTGGGTTGGGCGGCTGACTCAAGTCGGAGTTGTAACCGTCAGCAATATAAGGCTCGTCGATGCCCACCCCGTTGACCGTGATCCGGCCTTTGGAATCGCAGCAGGCGACCTTGTCCCCCGGTAGACCAATCACCCGTTTGATGAAGTCGCGCTCACCCGGACGACTAACCCCAACCAGATCCCCGATCGTACGGCCGAGCTTGGCGCCGAAGGTGTTGCTGACCGGTTCGGTGACCTCAGGGGCCCAATTGTCGGTGCCGCGAAAGACCACGATCTCGCCGCGAAGCGGGTCGCGCACGTCGTAGACGACCTTGTTCACCAGCACTCGGTCTTTGATCAACAGAGTCTTTTCCATCGAGCCGGACGGGATGTAAAAGGCCTGCACCAGGAAGGTGCGGATCAGCACGGCCAGGCAGAACGCCACGACCAGCAGCAGCGGAAGTTCTTGCCACAAGGGCATCTCCTTGCGGCGGATCACCGCCCGCCGTCGCCCTGCTGGGCGTCGATAACGTTCCATCGGTTCCACGCTTTGCATCTTCCCGCCACCCCACTGGCTGAACCGCCCCGGATACAGCACTACCGCCCGAGTATCCCCTTACGGAGTCGTACGAGCGGTAGTGCTGCAATGGTTCACCAGCGTGGCCGACAACCACGGTGGGCATTGAACTTAGACAGTCTGCTTCTCGCGAAGCTCCTTGATCTTGGCCTTCTTGCCCCGGAGCTCACGCAGGTAGTAAAGCTTGGCGCGACGCACGTCACCGCGGGTCACAATCTCGATCCGGTCGATCGACGGACTGTTGATCGGGTAGGTCCGCTCGACCCCAACACCAAAGCTGACCTTGCGGATCTTGAAGGTCTCGCGCAGCCCGCCACCTTGGCGGCAGATCACGACACCCTGGAAAATCTGAACCCGGGAACGGTTACCTTCAACCACTCGCGCGTGCACCTTCAGCGTGTCACCGGCCCGGAAGTGCGGGATGTCAGTGCGCTGCGACTGGGCGTCGAGCGTGTCCAGCGTATTCATGCTGCATCCTCGTGTTACTCAAAGCGCACCGGGAGTTCGATGCGCAAATGGGTGATTCTGATCCCTTTCACTCATTGGGATCCTCGACCAAGCTCCGCGGCGCGAAGTGTGGACGGCAACCTCACTACTTTGCCACACAGCCGGGCATGATCTGAAATCCGCCGTCGGCCAAAGCCGCCCGGTCTTTGGCGTCCAGCAACTCCGGCGGGTAGGCAGCGAACAGATCAGGTCGGCGGGTCGCCGTGCGGACCAAGCTTTGCGTACGCCGCCAGCGGGCAATCCGGCCGTGATCGCCCGATCGGAGCACGTCAGGCACCTCCAGACCCCGCCAGGACGCCGGCTTGGTATAAACGGGTGCCTCCAATAGCCCGGCCGCATATGACTCTTCGGTGAGGGAGTCGGCGTTACCGAGCACGCCGGGCAGTAGTCGAGTGATCGCTTCCATGATCACGATGACGGCGACCTCGCCCCCGAACAGGACGTAGTCACCGAGCGAGACTTCGCGTACTGGCATGTGGGTGGCGGCTTCGTCGAGCACGCGCTGGTCGATGCCCTCGTACCGGCCGCAGGCGAAGATCAGGTGGTCGAGGGTGGCCAGTTCGTGCGCGTCCGCCTGAGTAAACGGCTTACCGACCGGCGACGGCACCACCAGCGTGGCCCGGTCAGTCAGCACTGCCGGGTCAGTCAGCACTGCCGGGTCAGTCAGCACTGCCGGGTCAGTCAGCACTGCCGGGTCAGTCAGCACTGCCGGGTCAGTCGGCGGCGCTGAGTTGAGTGCGCTGAGCGCCTGTGACCACGGTTCCGGGCGCATGACCATGCCCGGCCCGCCCCCATAGGGGGTGTCGTCGACAGTCCGGTGCACGTCTGTGGTCCAGTGGCGCAGGTCGTACACAGTGAGATCGAGCACGCCGGTGGCCCGTGCCTTACCGATCAACGACAGCTCGAGCGGAGCGAAGTAGTCCGGGAAGATGGAAACGATGTCGACGCGCACTACAGATCCAGTAGGCCCTCGGGCAGGTCGACCACGATCCGGCCGCCCGACACGTCGACAGTCGTCACCATCTGACTGACGAACGGGATCAATGCGGTCCCGCCGTCCGACTTGGCGAGCACGATCAGATCTGAGGACGGCGCGTGGTCAATGCCGGTGACCAGCCCGAGCTCGACACCGACTGCCGACTCGACGCGCAGGCCGACGAGCTGGTGGTCGTGGAACTCGTCCGGATCCGCCGGTGCGACCAACGTGTCGCTGTCCACCTGCAGAAACACACCCCGAAGCGCATCGGCGACGTTGCGGTCATGCACGCCCTCGAACTGCGCGATCCCGCGTCCTTGATGCCACCGGATCGACTCCAGCAGCATCTGTGCGGGCACCTGGTATTGAATTCCCGGGGCAGCGGCAGCCGCCGGGCCGGTGTTCACCCGCCGGTCCCGAGGGACCTGAGTAGCGAACACCGCACCGGCGACAAAACGCGCTTCGGGTTCATCGGTGCGCACGACCACCGAGACTTCGCCTCGGATTCCGTGCGGCTTACCGATCTGGCCGACGACGAGCAGCATCGATCAGTACGCGTCGACGATGTCGACGCGGATCCCGCGCCCACCGATCGACCCGATGACCTGACGCAGGGCCTTGGCCGTCCGCCCGCCGCGCCCGATGACAGTACCGAGATCTTCGGGGTGCACGCGAACCTCGAGCCGCTTGCCGCGGCGCGAGTCGACCAGCCGAACCCGGACCTCGTCCGGGTTATCGACAATGCCCTTGACGAGGTGCTCCAGCGCAGGCTGGAGCGCCTCGTCAGCTCGCGTCGGCGCCGGCACCGGCCGGGTCCCCCGCCGTCTCGGCAACAGCCTCGCGGTCTGCGGGGGCCGGGTCGACCGCAATGGTATCGGTCGGCTTGGCCGCAGCCGCCTCCGGAGCAGCAGCCTTGGCAGCGTCGCCCTTGGCAGCGTCGCCCTTGGCAGCGTCGCCCTTGGCAGCGTCGCCCTTGGCAGCGTCGCCCTTGGCAGCGTCGCCCTTGGCAGCATCGCCCTTGGCAGCATCGCCCTTGGCAGCATCGCCCTTGGCAGCATCGCCCTTGGCAGCATCGCCCTTGGCAGCATCGCCCTTGGCAGCATCGCCCTTGGCGCCGGCAGAGTCGGCCTTGGCCTTGGTGGCCTTCTTCGCCGGCTTGGCAGCAGCGGTCGCCTCAGCGATACCCGCAGCGAGCTTGGCCTCGGCTTCGTAGGTCGCCAGGTGGCTGACCTTTTCTTCCTTCATCAGCAGCGGCGGCGGAGCCGGCAGGCCCTTGAACTGCTGCCAGTCACCGGTCTTCTCGAGGATGCGCTGCACGGCTTCGCTCGGCTGCGCGCCGACCGAAAGCCAATACTGCACGCGCTCAGACTTGACCACCATGATCGACGGGTGTTCCTTGGGCTGGTAGATGCCCACGTATTCGATGGCGCGACCGTCGCGCTTGGTGCGCGAGTCGGCGACGACGATGCGGTATTGCGGGTTGCGGATCTTGCCCATCCGCAGGAGCCGGATCTTGACGGCCACGGTTCTCTTCGCTCCTGTTGCATGCGTGGGTTGAGCCAGTCGGCCGTCCGCGTGGGGAATGCGGGACCCTTGTCTCACGGGACTAGCTGCGCGGAGGAGTTAGAGGGCGCCTCGTGCGAGCCGGAACAAAACTATTCTGCCAGACGCTGGGCGATAACTGCCCAGCGCCCCGGCAGGAAAGCCGACGAACCTACGAGCGAGCGGCCACCGGGCGGTCCCAGCCGGTTGGCAGCTCAGCCGGAATGACCCACGAAGGGTCAGGCCGAAAGTCGAGGTAACTGCCATCGAAGGGGAAGATGCCTGACTCTACCTGGGTAATTACTCGCAGACCCTCGGCGCGGACCGCAGCCTCGTCGGAAACCCAGTAATGGTCAGGAAACGCGAGCCGCTCGGCGAACTCGTCCTCATCCTTCCACGCCCACGATCGATCCGGCTCGACGTGCACATCCAGGTCCTGGTCGACTACGTCGATACCGGCTACGTCACCGTCGTCCCAACGGACTGCGCGCTCTTCCAAATTCACGTACCAACTGCGGAACTGCCACTGATCGCTCCAGAACCACCAAACCGAATGATCGGCGTTCGGTGGGAAAAGCAACAGGATGCCCGGCCCTTGCCACCCGCGCGGCTCCAGCCGCAATTCCAACGTGATCCACTCGGCGAACGGCATCGACCGGGTGCCGCGACCATCGACGGCGATTTCGTTGACGCCGGGTGTGCCGCGATCAAGCCAAAGCAGCAGCCCCCGCTCGTCGTCGGAGATCACCCGGGTCGGCCGAGCGAAGGTGATTCGGCCGTGCCGAGTGTTGCGGTGCAAGACGATTTGTCCCGGCATGAAGCTCACGTCAGTACGACCGTCCCATGATCGCGATTAGGTTCGGCTCATCGTCGGAGTCGGGCATGGTGCCGTCGGCGCGCACCAGACAACGGACCGAGATCGCCTTGCCATTGGCCCGGGCTTCACCCTGGGCACCCACCACCGACCACGGCACCCGGGCCCAGCCGGTCTGTGCTGCTTCGAGCGCTTCGTCCAGATCCTTAACCTCGACCGTACGCTGCTCGCGGAACTGCAGAGCTTCGTCGAAGAGGCGCTGCTGATCGGCCGTGAGCGCGGCGCTGACTGCTGAAGCGGCTTCGGCTAAGGCAACCGGCGTCTTCGACCCGTCGATCCGGCGAGCGAGCACTACGTTGCCGACGGCCAGGTCACGCGGGCCGACCTCGATCCGCACCGGAATGCCCTGCAGTTCGGCGTCGACCGCCCGCCGACCGAAGGGGATGTCCGCGCGGTCGTCGAAAGCCACCCGTACACCGGCGGCTTGGAGCTCGTCGCGGAGTTTGACTGCGGCTTCGGTGACGCCTTCGCCGGCCTTGACCACCATGATCTGGGCTTGGATCGGGGCCAGTCGCGGCGGCAGCCGCAGGCCATTATCGTCGCCGTGCACCATGATCAACCCGCCGACCATCCGGGTGGAAGTGCCCCACGATGTGGTCCAGGCGTGTTCGACCTCGCCCGCCGACGACGAGTAAGTGATGTCAAACGCCTTGGCGAAGTTCTGGCCGAGCTCGTGCGAGGTGCCCATCTGCAGCGCCTTGCCGTCGCCCATCATCGCCTCGACGGTCATCGTATTGGTCGCGCCGGCGAACCGCTCCCGCTTGGTCTTGCGACCCGGAACCACTGGCATGGCGAGCACATCGGTGAGGAACGCTTCGTAGACATTTTTGTGGATGTCTCGGGCGTGCTCGCGCGCATCCTGCTCGGTGGCGTGCGCGGTGTGCCCCTCTTGCCAGAGGAACTCGGTGGTCCGCAGGAAGGTGCGCGGGCGCAGCTCCCACCGAACCACATTGGCCCACTGGTTCAGCAGCAACGGCAGGTCACGGTATGAGTCGACCCACTTGGCCATGAACTCGCCGATCACGGTCTCGCTGGTCGGCCGGACCACCAGCGGCTCAGCGAGCTCCTTGCCACCGGCATGAGTGACCACGGCGAGCTCTGGCGAGAACCCCTCCACGTGGTCGGCCTCGCGCCGCAGGTAACTCTCCGGGATAAAAAGCGGAAAATAAGCATTTTGTACGCCGGCGCGCTTGATCCTGGCGTCCATGTCGGACTGCATGTGCTCCCAGATGGCGTAGCCGACCGGCCGAATCACCATCGTGCCGCGCACTGGGCCATTGTCGGCGAGCTTCGCCTTAGCGATGAGATCCTGATACCAGCGGGGGAAGTCTTCCGCACGGGGAGTGAGCACGCGAGCCATGAACACATACCTTACTCAGTCCCGGTGACACGAACCCGAGCGGCAGGCGCGGGCCTGCGCGCTTTCTCGGACGTCAGCTGATCACTTGGCCGCGGAGCACGATCCGAGCGGGCGCGCGAACCACTCGCAAGTCGCGCCGAGGGTCGTCAGGGTAGATCACCAAGTCGGCGAGGCCACCTTCGACCAAGCCGGGCAGGCCGAGCCATTCCCGCGCTCGCCACGAAGCTGCAGCCAGGACGTCAGCAGCCGGGATGCCAGCCTCGTGCAGGAACAGCATCTCCTCGGCGGCTAGGCCGTGCCGAATGCCACCACCAGCGTCGGTGCCGACATAGATTGGGACGCCAGCCTCGTGTGCCGCGCGGACCACCGCCGGGAAGCCGTCGCGCAAGGCGAGCATGTGATCGGCGTATCCGGCAAATTTCGGGCGGGCCTGATCGGCGATCACACCGAACGTCCGAATGTTGATCATCGTGGGCACCAGCGCAGTCCCCCGCCGAGCCATTTCGTCGATCAGCTCCAGCGACAACCCGGTTCCGTGCTCGACCGAGTCGACTCCGGCCCGGACCATGATGTCGACGCCCTCCTCGGAGAAGGAATGCACCGCCGCTCGGGCGCCAACAGCGTGCGCAGCCTCGACCGCAGCAGCCATCGTGTCGGCATCCCAGGCCGGCGCCAGGTCACCGACCGAACGATCCAGCCAGTCGCCGACCAGCTTTACCCAACCCGTACCGGCTTTGGCTTGGGCTGTGACTGTCGCCGCGACCTGCTCGGCCGGCACCTCGATGCCGATGTCCCGCAGATAACGTTTGGGCGGCGCCACGTGTCGCCCGGCCCGGATCAGCCGCGGCATGCCCGGTTCATCATCCAATTCCGGATATGGGTACGGCGAGCCGGCGTCCCGAAGCGCCAGCACACCCGCATCCCGGTCGATCGTGGCTAACTCGCGTGCTTGGTCGAGGCTGTCGATCGGCCGCGCGCCATAAGCGATCCCGAGGTGGCAGTGGGCGTCGACTAAGCCGGGCAAGACGAACCCGCCGTCGCAGATCGTTTCGGCGTTGGCCACCGGCTCGAACGTGACCCGGTCCCCCACCAACCAGAGATCGCGAACTTCGCCGTCCGGCAGAATTGTCCCGCGCACATGCAACGCCATGCTCACAGTCCTACCCGACCGGCGGCTTAGCTGGTCGAGCGGGCTCGCTCACGAAACAAATCCCGCTTCCGGGTCCACGCCGACAGATCAAGAACAACTTTCCACGGCTCGTCGACAACAACCGAATCTGCGGTATGCAGGAGCTGACGGTAGGCCCGATCAGAGCCTAGGCCGAATTGAGTGAACGTGATGCGCTCAGCCAGCGGATCAATGAGCCAATAGAACGGAATTCTAGCGGCCGCATATTCCTTCAGCTTGTCGTTGCGATCGCTCAATCTGGACGATCGCGAGATGACCTCGACCACCAGTGGGACGTCAGCCGGCAGGACTGGTGAGGTGCCGGAACCTTCTGCACGGAGGAGCACGACATCCGGGCGAAGCTCGACTTTCCGGTTCAGGCGGATCGCCTGCTCGACATTCACCATGAATCCGTCCGGACAACACTCCTCGATCGCCTGCGCCACTCGCATGCTGAGGTATTGATGAACGGGCAGTGCGTGCCCGCCTCGATATACGAACCGAGCGAGCACGGAACCATCAAATTATCCGCCTTGCAGGCAAAGGCCCGCCCGCAGGGGCAAGAGCCGGGTACGACCACCGGGCTACGGCACTAACAGGCCCTTTCCGGGCCAGCCGTTGACACTACCGAACGTAACGTCCGACTCCCTGGACCGCCCCACCCGTTGACCCCCTGACCCGTAAATAGAGAGTTTGTGGGCAGGCGGCAGCGTCCCGGCGGAGCCGGGATGGTTTGTGGGGTTTAGGTCAGGCCGCGGTTTCGAGGCTGACGGTGTGTCCGAGTTGTTCGAGTTGGTGGATCAGTTGACGGGTGCGTTTGGCGGGGTCGATCCGGTTGAGGTGGTAGTCAGGGCCGAGGTCGTTGAACATGGTGGTGCTGGTGGGATCGTGTAGTAGGTGCCAGATGATGATCAGGAGGTGTCGGCTGGTCGCGACGATGGCACGGCGTTTACCGCGCCGGGCGGCTAGTCGTCGATGTCGGGCACCGATAAAGGTGTTACTACGGGCGATGGTCGCGACGCTTTCACCGAGGACACCGGCGAGGTGGCGGTTGCCTTTGCCGGTACTGCCGTGGCGGGTCTTACCGGCCGAGGAGCGGGGCCGGGGTGCCATCGCGGCCCAGGCGCTGAGGTGTTCAGGGGTAGGGAACACGCTCATGTCGACACCGATCTCGGCGATCAGCCGGCGTGCGGTGATCTGCGAGATACCGGGCACACTGACCAGTTGGGTAATGCGGGGCTGATAGATGTCGGTGACCCGTGCGATCTCAGCGTCCATGATCCTGACGTCCTCGTCGAGTGCAGCGATGCGCTGCATCATCTGCCGGCAGAGGAATCCGTGGTGGTCACTGAACCGGCCCGTGAGCGCTTCGACGAGTTCGCGGCGTTTGTTACGCAGCTTCGCCTTGGCTAGCTCTGCCAGCACACCCGGGTCGCGTTCCCCATCGACCAGGGCGGTGATGATGCTCTGGCTAGACGCGCCGAGGATCTCCGAGGCCACCACGGTCAGTTTGATACCGGCGTCTTCGAGGATCTTCTCCAGGCGCTGCGCGAGCCTGGTCCGGTCCCGGACCAGGCTGGTGCGGTAACGGCTCAGGTCCCGCAGTTCACGGATCGGCTGCGGTGGCACGAAGCTGGGCCGCACGAGTTCACACTCAGCGACCTTGGCCAGCCACGCCGAGTCGATATTGTCGGTCTTACGCCGGCCCGGTACCCCTTTCACGTGGTACGCGTTGACAAGCCACACCTCGAAGCATCCCGCCGCTTCCAACAGGTAGTAGACCGGTTTCCAGTAATCGGAGGTCGCTTCCATCACGACCCGGGTGATGCCCTCGCCGGCCAGCCAGTCCGCCATCGTCGACAACGCCGCGGTCATCGTCGAGTAGGTCCGGGTCACCTGCCGGCGCCGGCCCGAGCCGGGCTGCGGAACACGGATCGTCACACTCAACGCGGCCTTACCGATATCAATCCCAGCGATCCTTTCGACGTACACATCCACTCTCATCACATCCCATCACAGCGGGTACGGTGTGATGAGGTGGTAGCCGACCGGGGGAACCGAACGGTCGAAACATTCTGACCCGCGTGCTCGAAGCGACGATCCACGGCACAAAACATGGTTCCCGGCGTCAAACTTTGCTACGGACTCGGAGCGCCAAGGGGCTCCCGACGTCAACCGGGCGGCTACCACCCCAACATCTGTGATAGTCAATCAGCCGCAACAACACACGACGCACTACTTGTGTCACCCGCACCACCTCCCACCGCGAGCAACCCACACTATTAACACAGCCCCACGGCAGCCCCGAAGGGGCAACGACAAACTTTGCTCTGAGTACACCAACGCATCACCGACGTGAGCTGTGCAAACCCTGTCGGGCCCAGAATCCACCACAGGGCACATCAACACCCAGAGTGAGCCATGACGGCTGCTCTTAGCGCAACAGCCCGTACCCATCAAAATGGGCTTACGGCCCGTGCCAGTAGAAACAGCGGGGGCGGTTCGACACCACACCAGACACAGTCCCGCTCAACGCACCTCGTCATGCGCCAGCAAATCCAGCAAAGCACCGACAAGAAACTACTGAAAGTAACCGCGGCCTGAGACACCTAACCCATCAGCTACTCCAAAACCGCAGCTCAACCAAAAGATGCGTTGAGGTACTCAGAGCAAACGGAGTCAACGACCAAGCTGGAGGCCGACAAACAACGTCACCATGAGTGAGTTTCACCTGCAGGTCGACGGCAAGTGCAACTACACCAGTCATCCTGGACCTAATGTTAGAAAACTCACGAAACCACCCAAGCCAACCGAACCGACTGAGCAAATTATCGCCAGGCCCTAAGCCCGACAGCCCGCAGGTTCACGCCTCGTCTTGTGCCGCGCGATAGGAATCGCGCCGATGCGTTCAGCTGTTGTTGTCGGGCTTGGGCTTGTTGAGCTTGTTGAAGTCGAGTTTTGGCAGCTTGAAGCCGGGCGGCAGACCGGCCTGGCCGCCGCTGAGCGCGTTCGGGTCCAAGCCCGGCGGCAGCTGCGGCATGCCACCGGGGAAACCGCCTGGCATCCGACCGCCGACACGGGGCCGGTTGTTGCCGCCCTTAGTGCCCTTGCGCTTGTTCTTCTGGCTCTTGGTGGCGCTGCGCCGGCCGCCGGGCAGGCCCATCATGCCGCCCATCTGCTTCATCATCTTCTGCGCGTCGGTGAAGCGATTGAGCAGCTGATTCACGTCCATCACGGTGACGCCCGAGCCGTTGGCGATGCGGACTCGGCGGGAGCCGTTGATGATTTTCGGGTTGGTGCGCTCGCCTGGTGTCATCGAACGGATGATCGCGGCGACCCGGTCGAAGTGGCTGTCATCGAGCTCGGCCAGCTGTTCTTTCATTTGGCCCATGCCGGGCATCATGCCGAGGATATTGGCGATCGGGCCCATCCGCCGCACGGCGATCAGCTGGTCGAGGAAGTCTTCCAACGTGAACTGCTCGCCACCGAGCAGCTTGTTGGTCATTTTTTCTTTTTGATCGTCATCGAAGGCCAGTTCGGCCTGCTCGATCAGAGTCAGCACGTCGCCCATGCCGAGAATCCGGCTCGCCATCCGGTCCGGGTGGAACAGATCGAAGTCTTCGAGCTTTTCCCCGGTGGAGGCGAACAGGATCGGCTGGCCGGTGACGTGTCGAACCGACAGCGCGGCACCACCGCGGGCGTCGCCATCGAGCTTGGAAAGCACCACGCCGGTGATGCCGACACCGTCGCGGAACGCCTCGGCGGTTTGCACTGCGTCCTGGCCGACCATGGCGTCGATGACGAAGATGACCTCGTCGGGGTCGACGGCGTCACGGATGTCGCGAGCTTGCTGCATCATCTCGGTGTCGATGCCGAGACGGCCGGCGGTGTCAACGATCACAATGTCTTTGGCGGTGCGTCGGGCGTGCTCGATTGACTCCTTGGCGACCTGAACCGGATCGCCCACACCGTTGCCGGCCGACGGCGCGTAAACGTCGACACCGGCTCGACCGGCGAGCACTTGCAGCTGGTTGACGGCGTTAGGGCGCTGCAAGTCGGCCGCGACTAGCAACGGTTGGTGGCCTTGGCCTTTGAGCCAGCGGGCGAGTTTGCCGGCCAGGGTCGTCTTACCGGAGCCCTGCAGACCGGCCAGCATGATCACCGTCGGCGGCTGCTTGGCGAACTCCAGTCGCCGGCCCTCACCCCCGAGTACGTTGATCAGCTCTTCGTGCACGATCTTGATGATCTGTTGCGCCGGGTTGAGCGCCTGGGAGACCTCTGCGCCGCGGGCCCGTTCCTTCAGGTTGTTGATGAAGGACTTGACCACGGGCAGCGCGACGTCGGCCTCCAGCAGCGCGAGACGGATCTCGCGGGCGGTGGCGTCGATGTCGGCATCGGTGAGTTTGCCCTTGCCCCGCAGCTTGGTGAAAATCCCGGACAGGCGGTCACTCAAGGTGTCAAACACGGTACGACTTCCCGGTGGTCAGAGGAGCTGGCGACGACGACAAGCCTAGCCGCCCAGCCGCAAGCTCACCGGTTGCGCATCCGGTAGGTCTTCGTGGCCGCCTCGATTCGCCGCTGGGTGCGGGTGCCGGGGGCGACGGCCTTCTTCGCGCGCTGGTAGAGGTAAGCGCCGCCACCGACCACCAATGCGCCCACGATCAGGTAGTACAGCGCGCCGCCGAGCAGCGAGGTGACCACCCAACCAACGACGAAAACTCCGGCGACCAGTGCGATTAGAAATGCGACTGCTTTGCCCATGTCGGGCCTCCCACTCTTGGCACCTGAAATGTGATTGCACCCACTCGTGTATCAGTGTGCCCTTCCACCATGGCCGGTGCCCGCAACCCGCGCCATCGGCCATAGCCCTGAGCACACCCGTACGGGTCGGCCTTGGTGGGTTTTGCGGCGGCACCGACTGCGCATCACGTATACCCAGCGGTAGCAGCGGTCACAGAAGAACCAGCTCTAGGCCGTAGCCGCCGCAACTTCTGCACTGCGGCTGACGTTGAAGTCTGTGACCGCGATTGGTGCGACTGGTCGGGTCACGAGTCGATGCCACGCAACCACAGCGGAAGGACGACGGCGTGCCCCTGCGGCGGATCTTGCAGATCACGCCCTGGCCGCTGCGTCGACGACTGCTGGCGGGCGTACACCGGCAGGTTTTGCCGCGGTTGGCACCAGAGCGTCGGTTACGCACTGCGCGCCTGCTCGTGCCGCTAGGCGCCCCGCCCCGGCTGATCCAACCAACACCAACCGCCCCAACCATGCGGGTCCATTCGCCTCAGGGCCGAGTCACTGCCCGGCGCGTGGCAACAGCGACACCCTGGGGGGTACGGCGGGAAAACCTCGATCTGGTCGTGTCAGCGCTGGAGCAGGCGGGCATCGAGTGGTTCCGGGTACCGGTGGACTCGTTCACAAACACCGCACTGGCCGTACCCGAGTTGGATCGTCCTGGAGTTTTGCGCCTGCTCGAAACGCTGCAAATGACCACCGGGGGTCTGGTGGAAGTCGTGGCGGCCGGAAATCGGGCTAGCTCGGGACGGGCCCGGCGGAGTGCGCGGATTTTGCGGTTCAGCCGGCCGACCACTGATCTGGGTGGCAGTTTGCTGCTTGGCGCCGAGTATGGGTGTGAGATCGAGTTCTGGCGCGAAGCGGACGGGTATTTGCTCGGGCCGCGCAGCAACCCGGTCGCGGACGTGGTCGCGCTCGCCGAACCCGTAGCCATGGCGCCGGAGCGGGTGTTTGGTGCATTTTGTCCGCCGAGCGATTCGGGGGAGTATCGGACTCGTGCGGTGTTCACGCTGGTCAGCCCGGATCGGATCAGTTTTCCGATCGACGTGGTCTACACCTGGGTCGATGGCGCGGACCCGGCCTGGCGAGCGCGTAAAGCCCGGGCACTGGCCGAGAACGGGTGGGTCGGCGGGGTCAGCGAGCAGGCGACCAATGATTCGCGCTTCGCCTCGCGCGACGAATTGCGATATTCACTGCGAGCATTGCATGCCTTTGCGCCGTGGATCCGCCAGATTTTCCTGGTCACCGACGATCAGGTGCCGGCTTGGCTGAACACCGAACAACCGGGTGTGACTGTGCTCGGGCATCGGGAGATCTTCGGTGACTCCGGGCTGTTGCCGACCTTCAATTCGCAGGCGATCGAGTCGCGGCTGCATCGAATTGAAGGATTGTCGGAGCACTTCCTTTATCTCAACGATGATGTTTTCCTCGGCCGGCCGGTGCCGCCGGAGATGTTCTTCACGCCGGGTGGGTTGACCCGGTTTTTCCCGTCGACCGCGTTGGTAGATTCAACACCACGGCTGCCCAGTGACGCGCCAGCGAATTCGGCCGGAAAGAACAACCGCCGACTGATCCAGGAAACGTTCGGACGGGTCTTGACCCGTAAAATGAAACACACACCGCATCCGTCCCGACGGGGGGTGCTGGCCGAGCTTGAAATGCGTTTTGCTGAGCAAGTAACGGCGACTGCATCGCACCAATTTCGGCACCCAGACGACATTGCGATGCTGTCGTCGTTGCAGCAGTATTACGCGTATTTGACCGGGCGAGCAGCGCCGGGGGAAATTAGCTACCTCTATACCGACTTGGCGGACTCGTCCACACCGTTTCGGTTGGCTCGGTTGCTCCGCGACCGGCATTTGGACGCGTTTTGCCTCAACGACACTGATTCCGATCCGGCCGCAGCAGCCGAACAAGCGGCGCTCTTGGCCGAGTTTTTGCCGGCGTTTCTTCCGTTCGCCTCGCCTTACGAGCTGACTCAACCGCGGTCAGCCACAACGCCCATCCCGCGGTCCGGCCCTCGGAGCACCCGAGAAGACCCGACGGTGGTGATTCAGCAAGCGACTCGCAGTGTGGCCGCTCGGTCCAGTCGTTCGACTCGCCGGGCTCCACTTTCGACCTGATCTCGCCATAGCTTTGCACCTAATTTTGGGGGAAATTTCGTGACTTATGATGTTGTGATTTTGGGGCTAGGTTATGTCGGGCTGCCGTTGGCGCAGCAGGCCATCCGGGAGGGTATGACGGTTCTCGGCTTTGACGTGAATCCTGCGGTGGTCGCGGCACTCAACTCCGGGCACTCGCATGTCGACGATCTGAGCGACGCTGACATTGCCGAGATGCTAGCCGGCGGATTCCGGGCCAGCACCGACGAGACAATGATCGCTGCGGCCGGCACTGCGGTCATCTGTGTGCCCACGCCATTAGCCGAGGGCGACGGGCCGGACTTGCGTGCGGTTATCAGCGCGACCGAGGCGATCGGACGTAATCTGCGGCCCGGCATGCTAGTCGTGCTCGAATCAACTACCTACCCGGGCACCACCGACGAAGTGGTCCGGCCGGTGTTGGAGAAATTGTCCGAGCTGACCGCGGGAATCGACTTTGCACTCGCCTTTTCACCCGAGCGCATCGATCCGGGCAACGAACGGTTCGGCCCACGCAACACGCCGAAGGTGGTCGGCGGTTACACCACTGGCTGCGCCGATCAGGCTGCGCTGTTTTACGGCCGGTTCGTGGACACAGTAGTGCGCACCAAGGGCACGCGGGAGGCGGAGACGGCGAAACTGCTGGAAAACACATACCGGCATGTGAATATTGCTTTGGTCAACGAGATGGCGCGATTCTGCCATGAGCTTGACATTGATCTGTGGGACGTGATCAAGGCGGCTGCCACTAAGCCGTTCGGGTTCCAGGCGTTCTATCCCGGCCCGGGAGTCGGTGGGCATTGCATTCCGATCGACCCGAATTACTTGAGCCATAACGTACGCAGCAAGCTGGGTTATCCGTTCCGTTTCGTCGAGCTGGCGCAGGAAATCAACGCGACGATGCCAGATTATGTGGCGCGGCGGGCGCAAAATCTATTGAACGCGGATGGTCAGGCTGTGCGCGGCGCTACGATTCTGCTGCTCGGGGTGACATATAAGGCGAACATTGCCGATCAGCGGGAGTCACCGGCTACCCCGTTGGCCCGACAGCTGGTCGCACTCGGGGCGGACGTTGCCTATCACGACCCGCACGTCGCCGCGTGGCAGGTCGGTGAGGTGCTGATGACGCGTACCGATGATTTGCCCGGGGCTGCGGCGGCGGCCGACTTGGTGATCTTGGTGCAGCACCACCGCGAGTATGACGTTGATCAGCTGGCCGGCATCGCCAAGCGCTTCTTCGACACGCGCGGCGTAACCACCCACCAAGACGCCCACCGCCTCTAACGAACGAATCACCCCCGGCGACCGGGGTCAGCTGAGTCGGAAAGTCCAGCGCGAGTTGATCGAGTAGTTCACTAGTGGGATGAGGACGATTGCCCCGGCCTGTGCGAGCGGGTATGGGCCGGGCAACACCTCGGTGCCGAGCCAAATGATCAAGGTGTTCAGAGCAAAGGCGACCGCGGTGACTACTAGGAATCGGGCGCTAGCCACGATATGGGTAGCAGACGACTGAAACACCCAAGCATGCTGCAATCCGTACGAGACGCCGACGCTAGCTAGGAAGCCGACAGTGGACGCGGCAATCGGCCGTACCGATAGCGCTTGGGTTAGGAACAGGCCGACGCCGAAGTGGGTGAGTGCGCTGGCTGCGCCGCTAATCGCGTACCGAAACAGGCGGGTGATTGTGGGGTTCACCGGGGTTGTGGATCTTCGGCGCGTTGGCTGACTACCCACTGTTCGGGGACCGACGTTTCAGCGGTTTCGCCGGATTTGGCCTGAATGAGATAGCGGGGACGACCGCGGACTTCTTCGTGGATGCGGGCTAGATATTCACCAATCACGCCGAGGCCGAGCAAGATGAAGGTGCCCAGCACTAGGAGTAACAGAATCACGGTCGGGAAGCCGGCCACGGACTCGCCGCGCATCCAACGGACCAGGGTTTGAGCGCCGAGCAGCACCGCAAAGCCGGCGAAGGCTAACCCGACCAGAGTGACCAGGTGTAACGGCGCGGAGGTGAACGACGTTAGGCCGTTGACCGCGAGTCGAAACAGCGACGCGAAGGTCCATCGGGACGCGCCGGCTTCGCGGTGGTCAATGTCCACTTCGACAGTGGCTCGGCGGAACCCGATCCAGCTGCTGGTGCCGCGAAAAAATGAGGAGTGTTCCGGCAGGCGCAGCAGTGCGTCCAGGGCGGGCCGGCCCAGCAGCCGAAAGTCGGTGGCGTCGATCAGGTCCACCTTGGTCAGGCCAGTGAACGCCCGGTTGAACACCTTGCCGCCAAGCCGACCCAACCACCCCTGACCAGTACGGTGGCGTTTGACCGCTTCGACCACGTGGACGCCGTCGCGCCAACAGCGCACCATGGCCGGGATCGCCGCGGGCGGGTGCTGCAGATCTGAGTCGATCACCACGACCGCGTCGCCGCTGGCATGTTCCAGCCCGGCAAGCACGGCAGCTTCTTTGCCGAAATTGCGGGACAGCTGCAGGCCGCGAACCCGAGCGTCGAGCAGCGCCTGTTCGACGATGTGGTCCCAGGAGTCGTCGGTCGAACCGTCGTCGATCAGCACCAATTCGTAACGCAGGCCGGCAGCGCCAAGCACATCGGTCAGCCGGTGCACGAATCGCCGCACCCCGGCACCTTCGTTGTAAATCGGGGCGACCACCGAGATCAATTCCTCACGCCGCTCGCGAAGGGGAGTCATTGTGGTGCCTCGCTGCAGAATCGGCGCCCGGCTAGCTGGCGGGTAGCGCGGTCCAAACTCAGGTCGAACCGCCGAATCTCCGGCTGATATCCGACGCCGTGATGGTCGACGATCGAGGTCTGCACGAACTGGGCGCGCAGCCCACATCGGCGCTGGTCCCCCGCCGGCGTACGGTCGAAATCGGCGATCTCCTGCGCGATCCGATCATGCAAGTACGGGTATCGACCCGCTGAGCTGGCGTCGTGATAGCGCTGGTTCACCCCGGCCGAAACCGCACCAGCCACCACCAGTACGGCCAGCGCACTCGACACCAGTCGGCGGTGACCGAGCGCGACTGGGGTGAGCAGCAGGACGCTGCCGGCCGCCGTAGTCAGCGCACTGTCGCGCCAGCCTTGGCCCCACCGGCCCTGTGCGGCGAAGCCCTGGACGTCGGAGTTGAGCGCGGCTAACGCGCCGGCCAGCAGCAGCACCACGACTGCGATCACGGCTAACGCGCACGCTTGCCGACGATCGAGTCTGGTCAGCTCACCGAGTTGTCGACCCGCGCGCACGGCCAGGATCGTGAGCGTCAGCGCAGCTAGCAGCAGGATTGCCGTGCTGGGCCGGCTGTCGGTGCCCCGATTCCACATCAGCGGCGGCAGCCAAGACACCAGCCGGTTCGGCAATGCGGCAGCCGCGCCGGGCAGATGAATGTCGGAGCCGCGATAACAGCCACCATGCGCGCAGGCCCGATAGATCAGCACTCGAATCGGCAGGAACACCGGCAGGAACCCGAGCCAGAGCAGCCCAACAAACCGGCTACCAGCTCCACGGACCGTTGCTGACCAGGACAAGTCAAGCACCACTCGACCACGTAGCACCACCGCCACGGTCGCGACCGGAACCGCGAGGTAGGCGAGCTCGTTGAAAGCCGCCAGCAGCGCACCAGTCAGCACCGCCAAAACGGCCATGCCGCCGGACATGCGGGTGACTCGGCTAGCCCAGGACGCGACAGCCAGCACCAGCGCGCTGGTGAGGAAATACAGCCCACCGAACAGGACGGTTGTGCTGGTGCGTCCGGCCGCGACCAAACCCGCGCCGACCGCGAACGGCAGCACCGCGACCAGCACCGATGGCCGCCCGAGAAACAGCCGACCCCGGGCGCTGATGCTCTCAGCGAAGACCACCACAGCCAGGGTCAACACGATCGCGGCAGCGAACGAGACCAGCCGCAAGGTGATGTTGGCCGGGAGGCCCAGCAGCTCAGTCAGCGCAAATGCGACCGCGTCCAACGACCACTCGACCAGGCGCCCGACCGGCCGAAAATTGCCCAAATCACGAAATATCGGCACAGAGGTGACCGCGGCCCGCAAAATCCGCCCCGGGTGCGTCGCGTAAAGCGCGCCGTTGGCATAAACGTTGAACCGGTGATCCGCCGACGGCGTGAGCGCGATCAACGGCAGCAACACCACCAACGGTACGGCCACGCACCGCCGAACAACTGAGCGCAACGGATGCGCTGTCGACGCTTGGGCAGCTGACTCCGGGGCAGCAAGCTGTGCCGGTAAGTTCGCCGGCCCGGGTTGCACCGGCAGGTTGGCGATCTCGACGGTCACGAAAATGCAACGAGCGCCACACGGCGAAGGTTGCTTGAGCTAGCAAAGTCGTCAATAGGCAAAATTAGCTACATCAGTCTCTGCATAAGTGCCGCCGCAGCCCTGCAAAAATGCCTATACGTTACCAGCATTAGATGCGTCGCTAACCTTCTGTTCATAAAGGGACGCCCGAAAGTCCTTGCCACGTCGCTAGCCTCGGCTCAAATCATGAGCGAGGGACAAACATGAGCGGTTATGTGGTGTATCCAGACCAAGTCCGCAGGCAGGCCGACGTTCTCGCCGACCTCGCCGCACGGACGGGCCAGGTGGAACATGCCCTACCCGTCACCCCATTGCCGGCAAACGCTTTCGGCCGCACCCGGCACAGCCCGGTAATAGCGAAGTTCTGCGCCGACTTCCAGCACAAGGTGGTCGCGCGAATGACCGCCGATCATGGGACGGCTAGCAGACTGTCCGCCTCCTTGCATAAGGTGGCAGTGATCTATCCGCAGGCCGACATCGCGATCGCTAGGGACTACACGCAGGTAGCCGCGTGAGTGCGGGAGCGCTAACCCCCGCTTGGGTGTCCACCGTTCCCCCGTTGTTTCGTTCTCAAGCCGCCAGCGTCGAGACATATCGGATCCGGCTCGTGGGCGACCCCGCAAGTCTGCGCCACCTCGCCGATCAGTGGCGCGAGCAGTCCGCTGCCGCTGACACCATTTGGCCCGCCACCGACCGCGTCCGCACGGCCGTCAAGAAGGCATGGCAGGCACCGCCGGCACACGACTTCGACCATCAAGCCGAGGTGTTTGGCGGTGAGGTTTCAGCCACGGCCACCTCGCTGCGCTTCGCGGCCGACGGACTGCTGTTGGCGGCCTCCACCATCGACAAAACTCGGCAAGCCGCAGACGCGATTTGCGTCGACTACGCCAAAAAACTGCAGCATATGTACGTAGCGGTGCTCGCGCTAGCCGGACCAACGCGAACAGCTGCGATGAGCAAGTTCATCTCCGACGGCACCTCGCTGGGCCAGCACGCACTCCAGGCGGTGTACGAGCAGATGAGGCAGCTCGATACGTTCCTGGCGACCATGCCTCGCCGCTTCGAGCTGGGCAAAAGCGCGCCGTGGCGCCAGATCATGTCGACGGTCAACGATGCTCGCGACACGTCTAGCTTCAGTGCGGCCGTCACCATCGCCAGCGTGCGCACCACCCGCCGGGAAGGTGTGACCGTCGCTCAGCGCCAGGACGGCCAGGTAATGGTCGCGTTCGACGACTACTACGCAATGGGGCTGCATGGCAGTCTTGGTGCCAAGGTGTCGATCGGATCCTTACCAAAACAGGTCCAGGACATGCTGCAACGCGCCTATGGCGAGGGCGAGGCGGCTCCGCTGCTGAACTACCAACAGCGCTACATCTTCAAAAACCAGGCCGAAGCAGACGCATTCCTGGCCAGGCTGAACGGCAAGAACCTGGTCGAGAAAGCCGGAAGTTTTGTCCGTAACGTGGCTGGTTTCGTCACCGGACCAATCGCCGACTTCGGCCCTTGGCATGATCAGTTGACCGGCCGGCCGCCAGATGAACGCACGTTCCAACTGGGCGGCATGATAAAAGCGAGCGGCGATGTTGGCGCGTTCCCTGTCGTCGGCGGTATGGCCACCGCGCAAGGCGACCTTGGCGTCACACTCACGGTCCGGCCCGATGGTTCCTCTTCGTGGCAGACACAAAACACGGCGGCCGGCCGTCTCGGGGGGACAGTTCTCGACGCCAGCGGCAACGTCGGTGGTGGCGTCGGGGCCGTAAGTCGCGTCGACTATGACGCCCACGGGCATCCGACCCGCTACCTGCTGCAGCAAGTACACGACGTCGACCCGACCTATAACGCCGGAACCAACAACACCTCGGTCGGCGTGCACGACTTTGGCAAGCCGCCAGCTGGGCAGCAACCTCGCGGGCTTTCCGAACATGTGCAGCTCAAAGCCGACGACGAGACGTTGCGGCGCACCGTCGTCACCTCCCATCTCGACTTGGCACAGCCGGCGAACCGGGCGGCCTTCGAGGCGGCGAAGGGTATCGGCGATCCGGTGCCGACCGCCACGGGGACCTTGGGCGACCGTGTTCTGCACCACGGGATCACCACCACCGAGCAGGTTGTGGTCAACCGCGGTTCCGCCGAAATCTCTGCCAAAGCCGGGTTGGGAATCACCTTCGCGGCCAAGGTCGGCCCTCAACACGAGAGCGCGACCTTGCTCGACGGCAGATACATCGACGCCAGCCGCAGCGACCACCTGTATGACAACAATCCGTCGGCGTCGCGCCCTATCCCCCGTGACCCGCTGAACTCGGACCAACGAGCTGCCGAGCCCAGCTATTACCTAGGTATTTGAGGTAGCGAATTCAACAACTCGGCGAGAGTGGGGGGATAAAACTGGTCGATGTAGATGGTGCGGGTTGGGTCGTGGTCGGCGTAAAGGCGGGTTAGACGTTGTGACAGCAATTCTTCCCAGGCTAGGTCGGGGCGGTGCTGCTCCCAGATTGTCCGGTCCGGCAGATATTCGAGCAGCATGCCTAGGTCGCGCAGTAGTGAAAACGACGGACAGTCGCTCAGCACTACTGGTCGGTGATCTGGGTTGACCAGCAGTCGTTGGCGCAGGGTGAGGACGAATTCGTGGACCGATTCGGCGGTTAGGCCGATCACTACGTACAGGTGAACGGGGGTGCTTGAGGGTTTGGTCGTTGCTGTGTGGATCGGCCGGACCGTGGTCGCGTGGTGACCACGTAGGCGGCGTAGTGCTGCCCGGGACAGTCGGGGGAACGCCTGGATCGGATTTTCCACCAAGGACACGAGTGCGCAGCCGAGCCGGTACGACTTGCTGGCGTGCAACCGCTCGTACCGTCGGCTTTCTTGGTCGCGTTCTTTGCGCATTGAATCCGTATGCTCGCGCTCTGTGGCGAGTTGGGCTTCTAGGGCGCGCAACCGGTGGGCCATGGCGGCTAATTTCCAGCGCGCGCGGTCGATCGTCAAGTCTGGGCCCGGTTGTAGCGAACGGCCGGCTAGCACGATCAGCTGATCAGGCAAGTAACACTCCGCAGACTCGGCGCCGGGCGTGCAACCCGGTGAGCCAGGCAGCAGCCGCATCCGCTCCGTTCACCACAGTTCCCAGCGCGTTGGCAGTGGTCAGTTCGCGGCAGCGTTGGGCTAGGGCGGCGCGGATTGACGGTTGGACGGCCTGGTCTAGTGCGCGCTCCAACTCGGGTGATGCGGGGTCCTCGACTAGCAGGGCGGCGCCGGCTGCGGCAGCCCAACGAGCCCGGCCGATCTGGTCGTCGAGTTTGGTGGCGGTGTTAGGGAGCAGGACCGTAGGGATGGCACAGGTGAGCTGTTCGTGGAATGAGTTGTAGCCGGCGGCGCCGACGACCAGATCGAAGGCCCGCAGATAACGGCTGACTGGATAAAGCTTGATGATTTTGGCGCCGGCGATGGGCGGCAGCGGTTTCGTGGCGATGGTCGATTCGGCCAGGACTAGCTGGAAACCGTTGGCGGCGAGGTGACGGGTGATTCGGCCGATCGGAGCGGCGATGTCGTTGATGTTGCCGGCGCCGAGCTGCAGCAGTGCGGCTGGCCGATCGTCGAGCCCGAGGTCGCGCTTAGCGATTGCGGCGGCGCAGACTTCGTTCTCGTCGAGGTAGGTGATCGGGGCGACTCGGTGAGCGTTCGATCGGTCGGCAACGGTGGGGCCCTGGTCGGCGTCGGCGGCCCATTCGCCTGGTTCCAATACTGCGTCGAAGGCTTTGCCGCGGGTAATCCAGTCGGCGCCGACGCCGCGCTGCCACATGGCGCGTCGGACCCAGACCCAGGTGAGGTTCGGGTGGGCTTGGAGCGCGTCGAGGATGCCGTCATGCGGGACGCTGTCGACGGCGACCAGTTCTGGGGTGTGCAGGTCGATCAGGTGGCTGAGTCGGTCGGCGAGGATTTGGTTCCACCGGGCGCGGGAGGTGTCGAGCACTCGCCGAGACGGGATGTATTCGGTGAGAAAGCCCGCCTCGATCGCGACCGGTGCCGCGTAGGACTGGGTGGCGATCACCGGTTTGATCTCGGCGGGCAGGCGGCGGGCAATCGCCATCAGTCTGGACAGATGACCCATTCCGGCACCGTTGTCGCTGACTAGCAGCATTCGCCGGGCGGCGGTCGGGGCACGGCGGGGTGCGGGCACGTTCAGCGGTGGCCGGATCCCGAAGTCGGCGAGTCGGCGCAAATGCGAGCGGTGTCCGAAGTTGCGCTCGACGAACTCCCGAGCCCGGCGCGTGATCGCCAGATAGCGGACTGGGTCGGCATAAAGGGCGTGGACGAGGGCGGGTACCCCGGCGGGAGTGGCGTAGAGGGCTGCGTCGGCGAAGATCGGCCGGAAGTGTTCGCCGACGATCGCCGGTACGCCAGCGGCCATGGCTTCGAGGATGGTGCGGCCGAACGCTTCGACCAGATCGGGGTCGTGGAAATAGACGAAGAAGTCGATGGTGCGCAAAAACTCGTCCGGCCGTTGGGCGCCGAACCGCAGCACGTCCCAGTTCGCCGGCTGGCCGCCGAGCCGTTTAGTGGCAATGTCAGCGCCACCGAGCACCCGGACCCGTACGTCATCCGTGGTGGGGTAGGCCTGGCGGATTTGTTCGGGCGAGCGCGGCCACTTCACTGGATCAGCGCGCCCGTGTCGGCCGATCACGGGGCGGGAGTCGACGAATGAGTCCCGGTCGTGCCACCACTGCGCCACGTCGATGATCTCGTGCCAGTCCTGGTCGAGCAAGGCCACAGCCGGGGCGACCTGGCGGATCTGGGCGCGGACCTGCGGGCTGATCGGCGCCCATTCGACCTGCGCGCCGAAGTAGCGATGCACCCGTTCCCGCACCGCAGCGAAGTCGTAGTAGCGGGCCGGGTTCTCGGCATCACCCGGCGGCTGGTTGAGCACCAGCACCGTACGGTCGGCGTGCACGACCGGCAGGCTTGCCAACTCTTCGGTGAAGATCCGCGGCTGGCGCATCAACAACAGCCGGGCGGCGACCGGCTCCCGGGGCTGGGCCAGCGTGGCGAGTGAGTCGCGCAGCAGCTCGGTGATGCGTGGACTGAACGGCAGGGTGCGCGGCTGATGCGGCGACGGCACGTGCACCAGGACCGTACGCAAGCCGGCTTGTGCTTGTGCGCGCACTTCGTCGGCGATGCTCGCTGAGGTGCCGCCGGGGTAGCGGAAGTCGGACAGGATCGCCACGTCATGGAGGTTCGCGAGCACGAAACGATCTCCCTGAAGTCGGCACGACACCACTACCCGTGGGGAAAACGAGCAATTAGTGGCTTTTGAAACGGGTGTGGCCAGGTCGGCTACCCAACGGGTGACGGTCAACCGATCGGCAACCCAAGGGCCCCGGCAAGGCACCCAACCAGGGGTCAGCGCCTCGTGCCCCGGGCCGAACTTTGTCAGTGAACCCGGCCGAACCGGCCGGATTACCTCGACGGAAGGCTCACCCGGACATGCGTTTTTCGATCACCAAGCGTCTGGCTCTGATCGCTTTGATCCCCGCCGCCCTGCTCGGGATGGTCATCCTCGCTGCTCCGGCTGACGCCGCTGCCGTCAACGTCACCAAGCTGCAAGGCGACATCGTCAACCTGACCAACAAGCAGCGCGCGCTGCACGGCTGCAAGCCGGTGCACCTGGACGCGCGATTGACCGCTGCGAGCCGGGCGCACAGCGCATACATGGCGCAGAGCAGCGCGTTCAGCCACATCGGGCGGGGCGGTTCGGACTTCGCCAGCCGGATCCGGGCCCAGCACTACCCGCACCCGTTCAGCGAGAACATCGCCTTCGGATTCCGTTCCGGCGTCGACGTGGTGAAGGCGTGGATGGCCAGCCCGGAGCACCGGGCGAACCTGCTCAACTGCAACGCGACAGCTGTCGGCGTCGGCGCGGTTTACGCCGCCAGTGGCACACCGTATTACACCCAAGACTTCGGCAATTGAAGTTGCAGCCAGCCAGGTTTCAACTGGTAAGCGGGTCAGCCGGCGGGCGTGAATTGCCGGACGATGCGCCGGTAAGACAACACCGCATGCCGGCCGAGGCTCTCGCCTTCTTCGGTAAGACCTTCGATCGTCTCGATCCACCGGCGCAGCGCGATCTGCTCGTCGGGTCGGTGGGCGTCGTCAAAGACGATAGTGGCCGTGTCGGCCAGTCGACCTTCGAGGACCGTCAACGCCGGGTAACGCGCATCCGGCCCGGTTTTCTCCGGCGGTCCGTCGATCAGCAGCAGGTCCACCTGGTCCAGATCGGCGAGCGCGGCAGTGTCGTACCAAGGAAAGTTTCGTCCTTCGATCGCGACTGGGCGCAGGGGTGCATCGCGCACTTCGGCGACCGAGGTCAGGCCGTGCTCGGTCATTATGGCTCGGGTTTTAGCGGCATAGCCGGGGTCGTGGTCGAGCGAGATGAGCCGGCCGCCGCAACGCTCAAGGGCGTAGGCGATCCACACCGATGACGTGCCACTGCCCAATTCCAGTACGAGCTGGGGTCTGCGGGTCTTGATCAAGTGGAGCAGGTCAAGCAGGTCGGTCGGGTTGAGCGCGAACCCGCCCGAGGACGGCATCGGTGCGCGCGGGCTGAAGTCCTGAAAGAGCTGCACGAGCGCTTCCACTTCTTGACTTTGCGCGCGCAGGAGCCGGTCAGTGCGGTGTGCGGAGACCTCCTGTTGGGCGCGCATCGCGTCGATCAATTCCTGGTGCCGGTCGCTGTGCTGTTGCACCAACTCTGCAACCGCGCCGTCCAGCCGCCGCTGGCTCTGCGTCACCAGCGCGTGCAGGTCCCGCTGCTGATCGCGGCCGAACCGGCGCAGCGCAGCCAACCGCCGGGTCAGCAGCAGCAGCAAACCGAACAATCCCCCCAGCAGCACCGCGACCAGACTCACCGCATCGGCGAGGTGTCCAGCTAGCGCGGTCGCGACGACGGTCAGGCACAGGGCAGCTACGCCGGCCACCAATGCCCCTTGACGCCTGGTCAGAGTGCGCAGTCGGTCCATCAGCTACCTCCAGATAGGCCACGGTCAGGGGTGGGTTCGAGCAGGCGAGCCAGCGTGGGTGGGTCGTTGGGGTCGATCACGTGCGTACTGGTGGCGTTGTGGTCGTGGCAGAGCAGGGCGACTCGGCCGGCGAGCAGGCCTTCCCAGGACTCGTCCGGGTTGTGGCGGGCCCAGGTCTGCGGGTCGGGCAGGTATTCGAGCACAACGCCGGGAACCCGAAGACCAGCCACCGCGACTTGGTCGGTCACCACGACCGGGACGTGGTCGGCGTCTACCAAAATCCGTTGGCGTAACACTTTGACCAGGTCGTTCGCGGCCGGCTCGGTCAGCCCGACCGCGACATACACCCGGGCCGGCATCGGCGTAACGGCCGGCCGCACTGCAACAGGCCGCACTGCAACAGGCCGCACTGGTCGCCGCCCTAACCGCCACACAGGCCGCCGGCCGATTGGCCGCATAAGCCGCCACACAACTTGCCGCACGATCCGCCGGACAAGCAACGAACCAGTCCGAACTGGATCAACCGCAAGATCATTCAAGACCCGACCAATCCGGTACGGCCGGCTCGCGCGCACTGATCGAATCAGCTCCAACCCGCGGTCCCGTTGGAGAATAGCGGCGTCGCGTTGCTCTTCGACACACCGCAGTCGACCAGCGAGCGTGGCCACCTGTCGACGCGCCAACGCCAGCTCACCGGCGTCTGACCCACGTTCGTGCGCTGGCGAACCCAAACGGTTATCGGCGTCCGACACCGCGCACCCCTAGATCGCTGCGACAGTGCCCGGTCAACCAGTTCGCCGCCGTGGCAGCACCGTTGCCGAATGCTCGCTCGGCGCAGCGGCGGCTCAACTCGGCCCGTACCGTCGGATCGGTTATGTGGTGTAGGGCGTCGGCGAGTTCGATTTCGGTGCTGGCGCACAGGGCGACTCCGGCCGCGGCGGCGAACCGGGCGCGCGCCAGCTGGTCGTCGCTGGCCTGCGGGTCGGGGACGAACACGGTCGGCACTCGGGCGCCGATCAGCTCGTGAAAGGTGGTGTAGTCGGCTCGAGCCACCGCCAACCCAATTGCTCCGAATTGGTCAACTGTTGCATCAATCAGCGTGAACCCGGGCATAATGGCCGAAATGCCGCGGTTGATCATGGTTTGTTCGCGGGGCTTGTTGCGCGGGACGTCCGGCAAGCTGGTGATCGGTGCGACGGTGATGACTCCGGCTCGGGCGGTAGTGGTCCAGCCTTCGTCGCCGGGCGCGGCGAATTCGCCCGGTTCGAGAATGCCGGCGAAGACCGATCCGCGCGCGGCCCACTCACCGCCAGTGCCGCGTTTGAACATCGCCGGGCGCAGCCACAGCCACCGCGGCCCCGGATTGTCGGTGCGGGCTTCAACGATCCCGTCGTGCGGCACCCCACCGACGAGTACTGCGCGGGGGGCATACAACTGCAGTAAGTGCCGGAGTCGATCGGCAACGAAGCTGGTCCATCGATCGGGCGACACGCCAAGGTCGGCGGCGGCGGGCAGGTTTTCGGTGAGCAACTCGGTCGCGTGCGCTTGGGCCAGTTGGGCCGAACCGGTGATCAGGATCGGTTCCAAATCGCGGGGCAGCCGCGCGGCGATGGCCCGAAACCGCGCGATGTCGTCGCCCACAAACAGCACCCGCCGGTCCGGCAGTCGCGCACGGCTGCTGTGGCGTGGCTGCGGGATTCGGCGGCGGGCGATGACGCCGAGCGAGGCAAGCCGGGCGATGTGCGAGGCGCTGCCGAATTGCTCGGCGACAAACGTGCGGGCTCGCAGCACTTGGGCGGCATAGGCGACCGGGTCGGCATGCAGCCGCAGCACCAAGTCGAGCACGCCGGCCGGCTCGGTATACAGCGCGGCGTCGGCGAAAATCGGGCGAAAATGCGGCGCGACGATCACTGGCACTCCGCTGGCCATCGCTTCGAGGATGGTCCGGCCGAACGCCTCCTTCCACTGCGGATCATGGAAATACACAAAGTAGTCCAAAGTGCCGAGAAACTCGCGCGGCGCCTCGGCACCGAACGGCACGATCTCCCAAGATCCAGGACACCGACCCAGCCGCTGTACGCCGATCTCACCCCCACCCAAAATGCGCACCTGCACCGCTGGCGAATCTGGATAGGCGCGCAGCAACTCCCCCGGATCTCGCGGCCACTTCACCGGATCGGGCCGACCGTGCCGCCCGAGGACCGGCAGCGCCCCCGCGACCCGCCGACGCGGCACCGCCCAGTCGTCGACGTCGATGATCTCGTGCCAGTCCGTGTCCGGCAACGGCAGCCGCGGCGCCACCTGCACCACGTTTTCGCGCACCTGCCCGGAGATCGGCGCCCACACCACGCCAGCACCGAAGTAGCGCTCGATCCGTTCGCGCACCTCGTCGACGGCGTAGTAGCGCTCGTCCGCGCTCGCATCGCCGGGCGGCTGATTCAGCACCAAGATCGTGTGCTCGGCCCGCACCACCGGCACGTACGGCAGGTCTGCGGTGAAAATCCGGGGTTGGCGAATCAGCAGCACCCGCGCGCGCACCTCAGTGCCGTCGTCGTGCCCGAGATCGGTCAGCCCTTCACGCAGACAAGCGACGATCCGCGCCTGAAACGGCCGGTCGTGTTTCAAGTGCGGCGACGGTACGTGGATGAGCACGGTGGACAGTCCCGCGGCGGCCTGCGCGCGCACCTCCGCGACGATACTCGCCGAGTTGCCGCCCGGGTAGCGCAGGTCCGAGGCGATGGCAACGTCGTACGCGGTCATGGCTGGCTCAACGACGCCGACTACCCGGCGATACGGACAATTCGCCCAGGTCACTGGCTCGTTGAACTCCTCGACACCACCAGCACTGAGGAAGGCCCGCCGATGCCCGACCGCCCCGATCAACACCCGCTCGCTGTGGCCGCCCTGCAAGCCCGTTCGGTGGCCGCCCGCGAACCACTGGCCCGCGCAAGCGGTGCGGCCAGCGTGCAGGAGTTGATCACCGCCGCCCACCGCGGCACCGACCTGCCGGGCGTCGACGGCTGGATCGCCGGCGAACTCGCTCGCACGATCGCCGGGCAAGAACTGCGCCCGAACGACCTCAGCGACGCCTTGGTCCTGCTAGCCCACTTGTCGCGTCAAGGCCAGCTGGCCCACCTCGGCCTACGCGCCCAGCTGGCCTACGCCGTCGGTGACCGACCACTCGCCCTACAGCTGCTCGCCATCGCGGCCAGCACGACCAACGCCAACGGTTCTGGTGCTGGTGCCGGTGCCGGGATTGCCGAACCGATCCGGACTGCCTTGCAGCTTGACTTGCGCAACCCCTACGCGGGCGGTAGTGGCGACGGGTGGGCGGAAGGGTTCGCGCGCCTGCTGCCGGCCCCGGCCGTACGGGTGGAGGAGGGTTTGGATCAGCCGTTCGACCGGGTGGGCACGGCTGCGGCTCAGCGGCGCGGACATGGCTTGAGGATCAGCACGATTGTCACCACGTACCGTCCGGGTCGGTCGTTGCTGACCTCGGTGCGCTCGCTGGTCGCCCAGACCTGGACCAACCAGGAGATTTTGCTAGTGGATGACGGCTCGCCGGACGAATTTGACCGCATCCTCAAGGCGGCAGCGGCGCTCGACCCGCGAATCCGACTAATCAGAATGGTAACTAATAGCGGCACTTATGTGGCCCGCAACGCCGGTTTAGACGTGGCCACCGGCGATTTTGTCACGTTTCAGGACTCCGACGACTGGTCGCATCCGCTGCGGCTGGAACGCCAAATCGCGCCCCTGCTCGCCGACGAAACCGTCTTCTCCACCACATCATGCGGCGTGCGCGTGACCGGCGACCTGGTGCTCACCCGGCCGGGCGTGACCGCGTGGAGCTCCTACAACCTGTCCTCGCTAATGTTCCGACGGCAGCGGGCGCTGAGCCGAGTCGGCTACTTTGATCCGGTCCGCAAAGGCGCCGACGCCGAATATGTCGAGCGGGCCCGCGCAGTTTTCGGGCGCCCCGCGACCCACCACCTCACCGGCGCTCCGCTGGCGCTGATCCGCCTGTCGGCCGACTCACTATCCAGCGCCGATTATCGTCCTGGCTGGATGCACCCGGCCCGCCGCTCCTACCTGTCGGCATTCCAAGGCTGGCACAACCAAATCAAGATTGGTACGGCCGAGCCGCTGCGGTCCAGCGCGTTCGTCGCACCTCGGCATCTGCGCGGCGAGACTGGCGCCAAGGCCTACGACGTGGTGCTCGCCGGGGACTTCACCAGCGCTGGGGCCGCCGGGATCGCCGGAGTTGGACAGCTGCGGGCCCTAGCCGAACGCGGGCAACGCCCCGCCCTGCTGCACCTCGATCACCTCAGTAACCTGCGTGCAGGACCCAAAAACCTAGCCCCAGCCGTACAGGATTTGATCAACGCGGGTGCACTGACTCAAGTCGAGCTCACCGACGACGTCCGCGCCCGACTCGTCGTGGTGCGTGGCGTTCGTAGCCTGCAACACGCAACGGATCTGCCCAGCGGAGTGCGCGCGCAACGAGTCGTGATCGAATCGGCAGCTGTCTCCGGCTCCGCGTCAGCTGCGGCTCGGCGGTTATTCGGGCGTACGCCCCTGTGGGCACCGGCCGGCCCGGACGCGCGCCGACTGCTCGCCGCCGAACTGGACCGCGACGACCCGGCCCTGACCGCGCTCGATCTGCCGGAAACACTGGACGCAACCCTGTGGCGACTCGACCGCCGTGGCCCGCGCACCGACCGTCCTGTGGTCGGCCGATATTGCCGCGGTGGTCGGGCCGAGTGGCATCGACTGCGCGTTGAGCTGCCCGACCACCCCCGCGTTGACCTGCGCCTTTTCGACAGCACCAGCTCGGTCAACCGCGCCTTCGGCAAACCCGGCCCACCGCGCAGCTGGCTCGTCTTCGGCCCCGACGACGTGAGCCTGCGCTCGTTTCTCTACCAAGTCGACTTCTACCTGCACCTGCCCGCCGCCGACACTCCAGCCGACCCCGACGGCGACGTGCTGACCGCGCTAGCCGCCGGCTGCGTAGTGCTACTGCCGCACCAATACGCCCCTACTTTCGGCGACGCCGCCATCTATTGCACCCCCGACCAGATGCCCGAAACAGTGCGCCGGTTACACGGGGATCGAGCGGCCTTACACGCGCAAAGCACTCGCGGCCCCCAATTCGTGCGCCAACACCACAGCCACGATTTGTACGCCGACCGCGTCGCCCAACTCGCAACCCGCGGCTAACCGCATCGCACCCAAGAGAGGGTCACTCTCCCGCTTCGCGTCCGCTTCGCAAGAATTTGGTGGTTCGGCTTCATCGGCGACGGACGGTGCCGATGGGAGAAAGGGGACCGGGAAAATGTGACGTCGGTGAGGGGTGCGCGCGGTGCCGGAGCTGAGGTGTGTTGATGAGGCCGGGTTGCTGGCCGGGCGCCGTGCTCACGCTCACGGGGAGCTCAGGTGTCAGGCAGCGCGGGTCTCTGACCGGGACGCGGGAGTTACCTTGATTGAAGTCATGGTTTCCATGGCCGTCGTGTCGATCGTCATGGCCGTTTCTATCACTGCGATGATCACGGTTTTCAGATCGGGGCATCGTTCCGAGGCGGTGGCAATCTCGCGGAGCCAGCTCAACGTCGCGGTGGCGAAATTAGGGCAGCTCCGTTACGCGGCTGGCATTAGTGTCCCCGGTAATTTGAATGGTGACAGATTTGTCGAGTTCATTGTGGCTGGCGCCGTTACCACTTGCACTGAGTTGCGGCTCGGAGCTGCCGACCAACAACTGCGCCAACGGACATGGAACTACGGCGCAACCCCCGTCGCGGGGGCGTGGACGTTGCTGGCGTCGGAAGTGACGGCTTCAGAGCCGTTTATTCGATACAGCACCGACGGCGACCATCCACATCAGCGACTTGAAGTCCATTTGGTCGCGACCACCTCGTACACCGATTCGACCTGGCGTAACCCGCAGGTAGACGATACCTTCACCGCAGTCAACACCTCACCGGACACCTCCAGCGACACGGTATGCGCGCTAGGGCGAGGTGTTTTGTGAGTCGAGGGCCCACAGTCGGCGTCGTTGGCGACGTGGCGGCGACCTCACGCCCCCGCGACGCTGGGTCGCTAACTATCGCACTGCTCGTGACCCTGCTTGCGCTCAGCACCAGTGCGCTGTTGGTCCCCGTGATAGTTAATCAGGCCGTTCAAACACGGAGTCTAGCCGAACGGGGTAACTCGATCGCGGCGGCGCGGGCCGGGCTTGCAGTCGCTCTGACCAAAATTCATAACAGCGCAGCCGTCATCAGCCATCTCCCCTGCATTCCCATTACGGGATCTACCGACACCGATACAAAAGCATATTATCAGGTAAGTATTGCCTATTTTTCCACAAACCCGGTCGGACAATCAGGGGCATGGTTGACACAGAACGCTATTGCCTGCCCAACCGCAGTGCCCGCCTATGCGCGCCTTACCTCTATAGGAACGGCGAGGCCAATCAGTAACGTTGGCATCGTAACCGGCCGCACCCTCATTGCTGTATACACATTCCACACCTCAGAAGTGTGGGGCCCAGGCGGTCGGATCAAGGTCGCCTCCACCGGCGGTCAAGCACTATGCATGGATGCTGGATCCGCAACGCCGGGCGCTGCGTTATACACCAAGCTTTGTGAATTCACTGGGAATCCAGCTCAAACATTTTTCTATGACAAGAATTTGAATATTGTTTTAGTTTCTAGTCAATCGTCGACTGCACCCGCCGGGATGTGCGTTCAAGGCTCCACCCAAGTCGGAACTCAAGTTACCCTCCAACCATGCGCGAGTCCCCAAAAATCTAGTCAGCAATGGGCTTTCAACCAGAACGCGAACTTTATCGAGGCGTCCGACGGAATTAACGTCAACGCATTTTGTCTGAAGAGCAGCGGGCCAAACGCCTCCGATACCCCGGTAACTATCGGTAGCGGTTCAGAGTGCAACAAAGGCACTGGAGACACTACTCATATAGACGACTGGGCCCCCGACTCGACGGTTGGGGCTGGCGCCGCGGGTACTGTCGCAGGTCAACTAGTCAACTATGCACAATTCAGCCGATGCCTTGACGCGGGAAGTGCTATTCCTACGGGTACCTACGCTGTGGCCGCATCGTGCGATCAAGTGCCCGCCCCCAACGTGAGACCGAGTTGGGAACAGCAATGGACGATCCCCGCAACCGGCACCCCCGGTCCGATCACCATACGGGGTACAGACGGATACAACTATTGCTTGCGTAGCCCAGCGATTGTTTACAAGCCGACCACCGTGCAGGCTTACGTGGATGTTCCGCGCTGCCCGACGAACCCCCTCACCAGCACAAATTTTATCTGGACAATGCAAGCGAACACCGGTTCCCGGCGCACTAGTTATAGAGTAAAAGACAACAGCGGTTTTTGCCTCGCTACAATCGACCCTAAAATTGCCGATTATTGGCATAATGACGGAACGAACATTTCCAAAATTGTGGTCGCCGACTGCGGCAGCTCGGCTCTACAAAAATGGAACGCCGCACCATCTGTTATCGCACCTCCATTAAATTATTTTGGTGAGAAATGAACGGTATAATCTCTTCTGCTGGTAGCGCAATCAGAGTGAGAATTCAGGCTCATCGGCTTTGTCGGCCGCCGCACACCACTCTCGAGGCTAACGAAGCCGGCTTCACGCTCATTGAGGTGATGGTCTCGCTTGCACTGATAGGGATCGTCATGTCCGCCACGGCAGCGTTCCTGGTCCGCTCCACCGCATCAACGCATTACCTCGATCAGCGCCAAATAGCCGCGCATCTAGCATCCAACGCACTGGAAACTGTGAATGGACTTTCCGGCACAGACCTCGTATCAGGGCGAGACACGGCAAGTGTAGCTAGTCAATGGACCGCAGCAATGACCACCGGACCCGATTCCCTGACGTCAATTTTACGTAATCTCGACCAGGTCGTCGACCCCGATACCTCACCAACCAATACTCACTCGGCCCTACCCGTGACCGTCGTTAACGGCGCCTTCACTCAAAATTCCTACGTAGGACTGTGTTGGCAGACCACGGACAGCAGTAACTGCGCGTTGGCTAATAAGGCGGTTGCAGCCGCATATTCTTTGTATGCAGTGGTAGTCGCAGAGTCATGGACTAGTAACGAATGCAGCAGAAATACCTGCTGGCTGGTCTCATCAACCCTCGCTGCCGCCGACACCGCAGAACCCGTCTTCGCTACCACTCCCACCGTCGCCCCCTCCCCGAGCGCGACTGCTCAGCCGACGATCACCGCCATCCCGAGCTCAACACCAACCCCTTCGGCCACGACGGTGACACCTTGCCTGACCTGTTATGTTTTATGGGCTGACCGCAGAACCAACGGCACTTCGACATCCGCCGCCTTGACCGTGACTAACTCCAAAATTCAAGTCAGCGGTGTGGTGCACTCCAACGCCGACATTTACCTCGCCAATTCCAATGGGGTCCTTGGCTCCCCCCGGATGGAATACGCCACGACGATAACAGACAATAATCCACCGATGGCACTGCTCGGGGCATCAATGCAAGCCAACCCGGGAACGCCACCCCACATTCGCGTAGTCAATGACTATCGCCCGGGAGGCAGCGCCGCAACCGCAGCTGGAGCCGGATACCGGAAAGTGACCACCTGCAGCGGCGGAAATTGGAACTACAACGAAAACGAAGTTTCCGGGGCAACCATTATCTACGTCCCATGTTCCGTGACCATATCCGGTCCTTCAGTAATAATCCCCGCTCTCGTGGTGGCCGAAGACACTATCACCATCACCGCGACAAGAGCCCAAATCGGCACCCCCTCCACCGAAGCGGTATCGGGCCTCCTGACGCCCTCCACCGCAACCCCAGCTATCAATATAAAGGGAGGCATCGCTACGATCTACGGCAACGTTCAAGCGCTCGCAGGAAACGTCACCGTAGACAACAGTCCCGCCGCCACCATGAACTGTGGCATAACCGCCAACAGCATCTTTGTTACCAATACCCCCTGGTTGGGAGTCGAGGTCAACACCGACTGCCTGCAATGAAGCCCGCTGTGGCCACCGTTGCGCTCTCCCAAGCTCGGCCGGTCATCCGCGCCCTACGGTTCCCTCATTGAGGATTTTCGGCCGCCGCTCAGTCGGACTATCTTGGCAACGCCGTTGACCCGTGGAAAGTTGACGGAGGCAGCCGTCATAGTCCTGGGTACCTTCTTCGACGGCGTAACCGCCGATCACTAGATTCTTGATGGGGTACGGCTGATTGTTCTTCCACAGCCCGAAGTGGACGTGATCACCAGAGGCGGCACCTGAACAGGTACCCAATTCGGTGGACTGGTTGCCAATAAACTGACCGCGAGTGACTTTTGTGCCGTCCAGACCGGCCGTAACCCCCTTCATATGGAAGTACTCGATCTGCCATCCGTCACCGACGTCGATCTTTACGCTGGCACCGCCACAACTGACGTGCGCGACTCCATCATGGGCCGCCAACGCACGCCCACTGCCACCGGCGAAGTCGACCGCGTTGCGTGGTCCGCCGCCGCTGTGCGGACCGCCACTGAACGTCTGAGTCTCACCGGTGGCCCACGGCAGCGACAGCTGAAGGTCGAGCAGATCCCCGGCCGAGCTGCTTGGCAACGACGCCGGCAGCGACGGACCCGACGAAGACGTCGTCGGACTCGGTGACACTGTCCGCGATGGGGTAACAGTGGGCACGGCAGACGTTTTTGCCGCCGGCCCAGAGCTGGGAACGGTCGACGCCGGGTCCGATGAGCCCGGGGTAACCGCTCCTTGACTCGGGACAGCTGGGCTGACGGAGGCGGCGCCGATGGGGCCACCTGCGCCAGGGTTACAGCCGGTGACGCCAAGGAGTACCCCGGAAAAAACGGCGATAGTTCCTATGTGCCGTGAGGCCTTAATCGTTAAATTCATGTACGCCTCCAGAAATATGTGCGGAATCGGCTGAGCCATCGTGTCCTGTCAACTTTCCTGGAGGACAAGAATGACTTTCCGAAGGTGGGCTGCCCTGGTGTTACCGGTCGATGGCGCCGAAGTCCTGGCCCCAGTACATGCTGCCGTCGGAGGCCCGGGTCATACAGGCACCGATGTTGCGGAACTCCTTGCGCAGGATGTTGGCCCGGTGCCCCGGGCTGTTCATCCACCCCGTCATGACCTCTTGCGGGCTCCGTTGATTCCACGCGACGTTTTCGCCGGTGATCCAGCCGTTGTAACCTGCATGCGCGATGCGGTCCTGCGGCGATGAGCCGTCGCTGCCGTCATGGCTCATGGTGTGGTGCGCGGCCATGTCATCGCAGTGCTCGTCGGCGGCTTTGGTGAGCTTGGCGTCGACTGTCAACGCCGCCAAACCTTGCTTCGCGCGTTCTTGGTTCACCAAATCGACGATCTGAGCGGCGATCGAGTTACCACCAGACTCCGGGCTGCCGGTCGGTGCCGGTTTGGTCTGGGACGGTTTAGTGGTTGGCGCACTGGAATGCGTCCGGCCTGGGCTCTTCGACGGCTTCGCCGACGCTGAGGTCGTCGAGTCGGCACTGGGTGCCGCACTGGTCGGCGGCGCCACGGTTGCCGCCGGGCCGCTCGCATCAGCGCTGGCAGACGCGCTCGCCGACCCCTGCGCTCCCCCCGGGCCGGAGGGCAGATCGTTGGGATTACAGCCGGCTAACAGCGCACCCAAACCGACCGCCGAGACGCTGCAGGCGAGCGCAACGAACCGGGTCCGGACTGGGCCTTGGACGGCACTGCCCTGGCCGCGGGCGAAGGGCCTGAAGCTGCGAATCGAACGTGGGTAGGTCAACGAAACCTCCGTGGCTGGTGAGGTGAACTCGTGCCACGGTAAAGAACCATCCACCGGAATTCGGCCTGGCAGTCGGTGATTTAACGCCACGCACAGCGAAACATAAAGTTCGCCGACGACGGCTTTGGGGGGCTAACGGATCGCAACCCGCAGCTCACCGGATCGCATCCTGAACAATCTTCACCTGGCGCCGAACCCAACCGATCTGAGCAGGCGTACCACTGAGCAGCTCGGACTGGCCCCCGCCGGTCCGTGGTGGCCGACGTCCCCCGCGTCGTGCACCTCGCGACCCCGCCGTTCCCCCACGGCGGGGTCGCGCCATATCCGTCGCGGAGGTCACGCGCGATAGAGATCGAGGTGTGTACGAGTCGGCAGCAGGTCCGCTCACGCCGCCGAGGACCGGCCATGCACCGTCACGGTCACACGTTCGTGATCAAGCTATTGGGCGGCGGTCACTACCGGAGCTGCGGAGGCGAGGGTTGTCCAGCGGCCGGCCGGTGAGTGACGAGTGGTTAGGGGAGCGCCGCTCTGGCGGGGAACGATCCGGTTGGCGGTGGCGGGTTCGTCGACCAGTACGGCGGCGTCGGCAGTCAAGCGACGGCCGAGCACGTGTAGGGCGGGCGTGAGCGGATCGGCCCCGAGGGTGTTGTCGACGACCAGGAGCGCGATTTCTGCCAATCCGAGCAGCGCGTCCGCGTCGTACCAATCTCGAGATTTGCCGTCGATGGTTAGCTCGGTCAGCGGTGCGTGGCGGACCTCGACGTTTTTTAGGCTGTGTTCGGCGAGTAGGGCGCGGGTTTGGTCGACTCGGGCGCGGTCGTGATCGACAGTGACCAGCCGACCGCCGATGTTCTCGACTGCGTAGCCGAGCCAGACTGTTGCGGGGCCGCCGCCCAGCGCGACCGTCAGTTGCGGGCTTCGGTCGCGCACAGCGTGCACCAGGCCGAGCAGGTCGCTCGGGTTCAGCACGGCACCGGCGGGCATGGGTGCGCGCGGGGTGACCTGCTGGAACAGTTGGGCCAGCGCTTCTAGCTCACGGGTTTGCTCGCGCAGCAACAGTTCGGCGCCACGGCCGGTGAGACGCTCAGTGCGGGCCAGCGCATCGGCCAGCTCCTGGTGGCGGTCGCCGGCGGCCAGGCGTTCTTTCTCCACTGAGGAGATCACTCGGCGTTGCAGGTGGTCGACGACGACGCGCAGGTCACGGACGGCGTCTTGGGTGCTGCGGTGCATCCCCCCGATGCGTCGGGCCAGCAACAGCACTCCGCCTATGGTCGCCACCAGCAGTAGGGCGAGCAGACCGGTGGCCACAACGGCCTGGCCGAGGACGACGGCGACCGCGACCCCGAGGCAGACCACCGCCAAGGCCAGCAGGCCGGCCAGTTGGCGGGTCGACAAGCGGGTGGAGAATCGGAGCAATCGTCGCAGCGTGGGCGTCACATCATCGGTAACGCAGCGCTCGCAGCGACCGTTACGGGGAGCAACGTCATGATCCGTTCGACCAGGGCGCTCGGGTCGTGCGCTGCTGCGGCAACGGCGCGTGCGCGGCGGCTTTGTTCGGCGAAGCGGGCCGGATCGGCGCGGTATTGCTCGATCAGGGCGGCGATTTCGGCTGGTTCGGCATAGACCGCGGCGTCGCCATAGCAGCCGGCGAATCGTTCGGGCATGACGACGACGCAGCCCATCGCGGCGGCTTCCAGGGCTGGGCGTGAATACCATTCGGCCGTGTCCGACGGCGGAAAGTGCAGGTAGAAGTCGAGTTGGTGGGAGAAGGGTCGCGGTCCCAGATCGGCCGCGTCGTAGCCGAGCCAGGTGTGCGGCAACGGCACGGTGAGCTCTTCGCGCGGGCGTCCGGGCAGGCGGATGCGGATGTCAGCGCCGGGCACGCGATGGCACGCTGCGAGCGATTCCCGCAGGTCCGGCGGCCAAGCAGCAGCGTCGCAGAGGTCGGTGCCGACCACCGGCGGGTCGGAGCTCATCCCGGTGCGATCGGCGACCCAACCGGCTGCGGTGAGCGCGATCGGCAGGTCGAAATCTGACAAAACCGCCAAAGCGTCCATGGTACTCAGAGCAGCGCGTACGCCAGCGTCTTGGGGAATCCAGACCGGCTCGGCGCCGAACAGGCGACGGACCGCGGCCGTGCAAGTGGCCGGGACATAACGACGATCGGCGCCGTCGAGCCGACTGGGAGCGCGATCGGCGATCACGACAGCTCGCTGGGCCCGGATTCGGCTCTGCTGGCCAGCCGTGAACTGCATCACCGCAGCCTGCCGCACAATCAGCAGTGCGGTTTCGACCCGTTGGTGGGGGGCGATGCGATCGACTAGGCCCGCGTTGAGCAAGTCTTGCACGGGTGCACATAACGGTGCTCGACGCAGATAGACCGCCCGATAAGACTCCAGTTGCAGCACCGCGACCCGCAACCCAGCTTCGGCCAGCGCCCGCAATTCGTCGATCGCCGTGCGCTGAGTGCTCTCCAGAAACCGCCAGTCGGCGACCAACACCACGTCGTACTCATGCACCTGCTCTGGATCGGCCCCAAGCAAATAATCCGGTACGGCGAATGGTCGATCTTCGCCACTCGCCGGTCGATACGCCGGCGCCGCCCCAGCCGCAATCAACTGATGCCACCGCAAATACGCCGAGCTGTACGCGGTACGCGCCGGGTGCATCCAGTGCGGTTTGATTTCCGAGCGAGACAGCGAGTTCGCCGACAGTCGGATCAGCGCCAACGGCAGCGTGTCGTCGAGATGGCGGACCGAATACGGCCCGAACGCGGCCTGGATCCGACCGATGAACTCCGAATCCGCGGCTTTGCGCACCCGGTCGAAGTAGCCGATTCGCCGCAACACCACGCCCCGACGAAACAGTAACGACGACGGATTGAATCGACCGCTGCGCACGCCGGGTCGGGTGAGGATCAGCTGGTCGGTGACCGCCAATCCGTCAGAAGTCGTAGCGACCACCAGCCGGTCGGCCAACAGCGGTCGCACCTGCAATTCGAGCCGGCGCGGGTGGGACCAGTCGTCGGAGTCCTGGAACGCGACGAACTCACCCCCGGCCGCATCCAGCCCAGCATTACGGGCCGCATAGGTGCCGGAGTTGACGCTCAACTTGACCAGCCGGATCCGCTCGCCCAGCCCGACCGCCCGCTGCAACACATCGTCGTATGCCGGCGGTGAGCCGTCGTCGACGATGATCACCTCCACATTCGCCCAACTCTGGGCCAGAACCGAACGCACCGCGGTCAACAACCCCTGATCCGGCCGGTACGCGGTGATCACCACAGAAATCCGATGAGGCGTCTCGACCCGCCGAGTCGGCAATGCACTGATCCGATCGAACGGGCGTTCCCCCGCCGGCAACAGCTGTGGTCCCCCCGCCGGCAGCAACGCCTGAAACGCCGTCAACCACGGACCCACCGGCCGTTGCGCCACGAACGGGTTCCGCAGGTCGATCTCGACACTGCTGCGAACCGGCCCCGCAATCTGCCGGTACGCCTTGAGTAGTTCTTGTGCGCGCTGTGGCCCCTGGAACGCGAACGCCAACTGCACATGTAAGCCCTGATTGGCCGGGGTCACCGCCGCCGGCCCGAGTGCTCGACGCAACAACTCGTAGATCGCGAGGGCGTCCGTACGGTCCTCCGGCAGTTGTTCTTGCAGGGCCAGAGTTTGGGCGACGGCCGCGATCAGAGCGGGTCGCACGGCATGGCGAATTCGGCGCAGCCAGTTGCGGTCGCCAGCGCGCGCAGCTGCGATCAACTCGTTTCCGGTGGCGGCGTCGCCGAGGGCAGCCCGGGCCAGCAACAGCCGGGCGTCGAGGGAACGGTTGCGCGAAGCGGTGGCGGTCAATGCCAGCCGCAGCCGGGGACCGATCGCCCGGATGTAGTCGTCAAGCAGACCGAATGGGTGAGGGTCCCGCATGTGTCGTCCAACGCCTGCGCGGCTGCGTCGGTGACGCTCGGGAGAATCAGACCACCGCGAGCACTGCCGCTTCGACTCGTTCCCGCTCGGCGGCGTTCGACCAGGCTCCGACCAGATAGAACGCGTCCACCACGTCTGCGCCGAGGGTGGAGATCCGGGCTGCGCGCAGCTCGGCGCCGGCCTCGTCGAGTGCGGTCGCGACCCGATAGAGCAGGCCGGCCGAGTCGGCTGCGCGCAATTCCAGCACGACCGCGTCGGTAGCGACCGCACGCTGCCAGACGATCTTCGGCGAGGCGGTGCCACCTCGGGCCCGCATTGCCCGCGCCCGCAGGCGTTGGGTCACCGAAACATCGCCGACGGCGACTCGGCGCAGGTCAGCGGCGAGCGCGACCGGATCGTATGGCGTGCCGAACCGGGGCTGAGTCCAGAACTCGACGATGGCGCGGCCGTCTACCGTGGACGCGTCCGCGGCGACCACGTCGAGCCGGTGCATGGCCAGGCAGGCGGCGACCGCGGCCAGGAGCCCACGTCGATCCGCTGTGGCCACGGCGACCCGATCGCCGACCAGGTGCACTGCGGGCAGTTCGTCGGCGAGCAACTCCGGATCAGGGGCGGGCGGCTCGGGCAGGGCGCCGGTGTCAAGCGCGATGTGCACGCGCCGGACCAGCTCGGCCATCAGCCGGCTCTTCCAGTCTGACCAAGCGGCCGGGCCGGTGGCATGTGCGTCGGCCTGGGCCAGGGCGTGCAGCAGATGCAGGGTGGCCGTGTCGCCGACCGCTTCGGCGACAGTCGAGATAGTCACCGGGTCACCTAAGTCGCGGCGGGTGGCCACCTCGGGCAGCAGCAGGTGCAACCGGACCAACTTGCGCACCACGTCGACATCAGCGGGCGATAGGCCGATCCGGGTGGCGATCTCGGCGGCGATCGGTGCGCCGACAATGCTGTGGTCACCGGGCAACCCCTTGCCGACGTCGTGCAAGAAGGCGCCGATCAACAGCAGATCGGGACGATCCACTTCTCGCGCGTACGCGGTGGCTTCGTAGGCGGCTTGCACTAAGTGGCGATCCAGAGTGAACCGGTGCACCGGGTGATGCTGGGGCAGGCTGCGCATCCGCACCCACTCCGGCAGCCAGGCGTCGATCAACCCGTACCGATCGCAGGTTTCCCAGGTGGGTAGCAGCCCGGGGCCGGAGCCGAGCAGCGAAACCAGTGCCGCCCGGGCGGCCAGTGGCCACGGGGTGGGTAGGGGTGGACAGAACGCGGCCAACCATTCGCTGGTCGCGCGAGCGATCGGCAGCTGCACCGTCGCGGCCGCGGCGGCCACCCGCAACGACAAACTCGGGTCAGCCACCGGGCCGATCGCCGTACGGGCCAGGACCAGCTCGCCGTCTTGCTCGACCACATCGCGGGCGACCGGGCGACGAATCGGCGCACCGGGCGCGACCCCACGTCGGCGGCCGTTGCGCAGTCGGTCGGCGGCGCGCCAGGCGTCGTCCAAGGCGTGCGCGACTGTGCGTGCGTCGCCGGCGACTCGGCGCAGCAAGGTGTCACCGTCGTCGATGGAGAGCAATTCCGCGACCGCGGCCCGTTCCTGGGCGATCAACCGATCGACCCGGCGACCGACGGCCAGGTGTAGGGCGTCGCGGGTGTCGAGCAGGCGCAGGTGTGCGGCGCGCACCGCCGGGCGCATCGTGTCGGCTACCCCAGCGCGACCGATGCCGCGCAGAATTGTCACATCGCGCAGGCCGCCGGCCGCTTCCTTTAGGTCGCCTTCGAGCAAGAACGCAAGCTCACCGTGGGTGGCCCACCGGCTGGTGGTGAATTCTTTGAGCTGGGCCAGCTGACGCACCGCGGTGCGCCGCCATTGATCACCTGCAGCTGCGATCAGCTCACCGGACAAGGCGGCGTCTCCGGCCAGGTGCCGGGCGTCGAGCAGGCCGAGGGAAACTTTGACGTCGTCGTGCGCGACCGACAATGCCTCAGGCAGGGTGCGCACGGAGTGGTCCAGGCCGAGCCGGGCATCCCAAATCGGATACCACAGCGCGGCGGCGATGCTGTCGATCCCGGCGGTGCCATTGTGCAGCAACACCAAGTCGAGGTCGCTGTAAGGCGCACAGTCGCGGCGGCCTAGCCCACCCACGGCGAGCAGACTCACTCCGCTCAGGTGGCTAGGGAAGATCGATGTCAGCCACGCATCCAGCGCCGCCGCCCGATCAGCTCGGCCGGCGGCGCCGATGTGCGTGCGAAGTTTGTCGAGTGGGCCGCCGGTCGGCACCGAAGGCGGGACCGGCGGCTCACCAGACGTGCTAGTCATCCGGGGCTCGCTTTAGAGCGCGTCGAGTCCGCGCTCGCCGGTGCGGACCCGCACGACGTCGTCGACCGAGGTCACCCAGACCTTGCCGTCGCCGATCTTGCCAGTCCGCGCCGAAGTGACCACGGCGTCGACAATCTTGTCCACATCGATTTCGTCGGTGACGACCTCGACCTTGATCTTGGGTAGGAACTCCACCGTGTACTCGGCACCCCGGTATACCTCGGTGTGGCCCTTCTGACGTCCGTAGCCTTGTACCTCGCTCACGGTCAGCCCAGCCACGCCCAGTGCGTGCAGAGCTTCCTTCACCGCGTCGAGCTGGTACGGCTTGATGACCGCGGTAACCAGCTTCATGCTCAGTCCCTCCATCGGAGCTGCCATTCTTTCCGGGATTAGCCAGAGACCTTTTGGCTGGCGTCAGCCTTGCCGTCAGCACCCGCGGTCGAGCCGAGCCCGGCCAATGCGAACGCGCCACCACCGCCACCGGACGGGGTGAAGTCATACGGCGTTTCGCCGTGGTCGGCGATGTCGATGCCGCTGATCTCAGCGTCCTCGCTGACCCGCAGGCCCTTAGCGGCCTTGATGATCAGCGCGATGATGAAGGCCACGATGAACGAGTAGGCCGTGACTGCGGCGCTGCCGACGAACTGGCGACCGAGCTGACCGAACCCACCGCCATAGAACAGGCCTTCGCTTGCGCCCAGACCCGGGTTGCTGTTGATCGCCGCGTTTACCTGGTTGGTGGCGAAGAAGCCAATCGACAGCGAGCCGATCCATCCACCGACGAAGTGGACGCCGACCACGTCGAGCGAGTCGTCATAGCCCAACTTGTATTTCAAGCCGACGGCTAGCGCACACACGGCACCGGCGACCAGGCCGAGGATGACTGCCGGCACCGGTGCGATGAAGCCACAGGCCGGCGTGACGGCGACCAGACCAGCGATCGCCCCCGAGGACGCGCCGACCAGGGTCGGCTTGCGGTCGCGGATCCACTCGACGATGACCCAGCCGACCAGGGCCGCAGCCGTGGCGACCTGGGTGTTGATGAAAGCGAACACGGTGGTGCCATCGACGGTCAGCTCGGAACCGGCGTTGAAACCGAACCAGCCGAACCAGAGCAGGCCGGCGCCGAGCGCGACGAACGGCACATTGTGCGGTCGCATGTTTTCCCGCGGCCACCCGATCCGTTTACCAAGCACCAACGTTAGGGCGAGCGCCGCCGCACCTGCGTTGATGTGCACCGCCGTACCACCGGCGAAGTCCAGTGCGTGCAGCTTGCCGCCGATCCAGCCACCACCCCAAACCCAGTGCGCGACTGGGATGTAAACCAGGGTGAACCAGGCGCCCGCGAAGACGACCCAGCCGCCGAACTTTAGCCGGTCCGAAACCGACCCGCTGATCAGCGCGACGGTGATGATGGCGAACATCATCTGGAAGACCATGACCGCGTACGTCGGGATGCCGGTCTTGCCGCCGAGGAACAACCACTCCTCGGTGATCTTGCCAGTGCCCGTACCGAAGTATTGGGAGGAACTGCCGATGAAGTTGTTCAGTCCACTGGTGCCGTTCGTGCCGAACGCGAGACTGAAACCGTAGAGAGTCCAAAGGATGGAGATGAGCCCGATACACGAGAAGCTCATCATCATCATGTTCAGCATGCCCTTGGAGCGGTTCAGGCCACCGTAGAACAGGGCCAAACCGGGGGTCATCAGCAAAACGAGCGCAGACGACAGGAGTAACCAGGCAGTATTGCCAGTGTTGATCTCCACGCTGCCTCCTCTCGGAAGTTAGGTGTTCACACCACACGACCTACTAAAAGGCTGCGTCGCCCGTCGGCCGGTTCGTGGCGGAAGCCTTCCGTTCCGCTGTTTCGCGCACCGACGTTGCGCGATTTCCGGCAGATGACACATTGTTTCGTACGTGTGAAGAAACCCACACAGGCAACCCGACGAAACGCCGTGAACTGGCACAATAGTCACCAGAACCTGACGGACCGCTAGCCTACGCATCGCCAACCGCCGATCAACGCAGCGCGTACTCCAGCGTGTGGCGCTCGTAATCGAGCAAGCGTAGATCACGCATCGGGCGACGCAAGTGACCCTTGTGCACAATCCGGACGAACGCCGGATCACCGGCAGCCGCCATCCGCCGAATCCCCTCAACATGGTCCACTATTCGGCGGCGAATCGCGCGAATAAGCCGATGCCGGTCCCGCGGAATCAACCCGTATGCATCGGCAAAAAGCCGCAATCTTCTCGGTCGATTCGGCCGTTTCCACCCCAACGTGTACGAGTCACGGTCGCTGAACAACGGCACCCAGGTCCACACCGCATAGGCGACGTCATAAAGGCGCGCACCGGGCGAAGCCAGATCGAAGTCAATCAACGCGAGAGTGCCGTCTGGGCGCCAGATCACGTTGTGTGGGGCGGCATCGTGATGGCAGATCACCTCGGTGTCCGGCGGTGGCGGCCCGAAGGAGCGCCACACGGCCCCAGCCGGCGGCGCAAAGCCATATTGCGCGTCGTGGAACATCCGCAGCATTGTGGCCACAGTGACCAGCGCTTCCTCGGTAACCCAGTGCGGGGCGAGCGGATATTCGCCGCACTCGCCGTCGAGATACGACAGCACCTCGCGACCCTTGTCGTCCATTCCCAACGCGTGCGGCGAACCAGTGAAGCCGACATATTGCAGGTGGTTGAGCAGGCTGTGCACGGCGGGCGTCCACGGGCCGGCGTTACGTCGAACGGTGTTGCCGACCTTGGCGACCGTGCTGACGTTGCCGCCATAAAGTGGAATCTCGCGCAAAGACTCCTGCGCCACTTCCACCCCTTCCCTACTTCCACCCGACTGCTGGAAACCGACTGCTGGAAACCGACTGCTGGAAACCGACTGCTGGAAACCGACTGCCTGAACCCGACTGCTGGAACCCGCCTGCACGGCCCATTTGCCGGGCCGAAACGCCGGCGAAATGAACCAGTTGAGTCTACGCGTCGCCGCCAAGCAGGGCCTCGACGAACACGGCCGGCTCGAACGGCGCCAGGTCGTCCGGACCCTCCCCCAACCCCACCAATTTGACCGGAATGCCGAGTTTCCGCTGCACTGCGATAACAATTCCGCCCTTGGCCGTGCCGTCAAGCTTGGTCAAAACCACCCCAGTGACGTCCACCACCTCGGTGAACACCCGGGCCTGCTCCAACCCGTTCTGCCCGGTGGTCGCGTCCAGAATGAGCAAGGTCTCGTCGACCGGGCCGTGCTTCTCCACCACCCGCTTGACCTTGCCCAGCTCGTCCATCAGCCCGACCTTGTTCTGCAACCGGCCGGCCGTGTCGATCAACACGGTGTCAACGCTAAGGTCGATGCCCCGCTTGACCGCGTCAAACGCCACACTGGCCGGGTCGCCGCCCTCCGGCCCGCGGACTGTCTCCGCACCAACCCGCTCACCCCAGGTCGCCAACTGCTCAGCCGCCGCAGCCCGGAACGTGTCAGCCGCCCCGAATAGAACCGAGCGCCCATCCGCGATCAGCACCCGACCGATCTTGCCGCAGGTGGTGGTCTTGCCGGCGCCGTTGACACCGACCACCAACACCACCGCCGGGCGACCGTCGTGCGGAGTCGTCTTCAGCGTGCGATCCAGGTCTGGCTCCAGCGCCGCCGTCAGCTCCTCCGCGAGCTGCGCCCGCACCTGCGCCACCGTGCGGGTCCCCAACACGCGAACCCGCTCGCGCAACCGTTCAACCAGCACCCCAGTGGCCTCGACCCCAACGTCGGCCGAGATCAGGCTGTCCTCGATCTCCTCCCAGGCGTCGTCGTCAAGGTGATCGCGGGAGAGCACGCTGAGCAGGCCGCGCCCGAGCAAGTTCTGCGACCGCGACAACCGGGCCCGCAGCCGCACCAGGCGACCCGCGCTCGGCTCCGGCCGTTCGATCGTGGGCTGTTCGAGCACCGGCTCATCGAGCTTCGGTTCCACCGGCGCTTCACCGGCTGGCGCTCGCACTACCGGCGGTTCGATCAGTGGCGGCAGCTGGGCGTCATCAGTCGGCGGCAGCACCAGTGGCGGCGGCGCTTCGACCGTGGTCGTGCCACCCCGCTGCTCGATGGTGGTCGAGTCACCGGTGCGCGGCGGTGGGATTTCCCGGCGGCGCCGGCGCGGCACCACCAACCCCACAGCACCCACGACCAGTACGACGAGCAGGACTACTGCGATGACCACGTATTCCATAGCCGAAATCCTGACAGATAGCCCGCACGCAGGTGACGTCGCCCGACACTCCCGCCATCCACCTCACCCGACCGACCCAACCTCCGCCGGTCATCGCCCAAAACCCCGATCGTCGAACGACACGGGACTGCCCTTGAGCACGTACTGATCACTCAGGTTTGCGCGATACCTGTCGAACGGGCTAGCAGGGCTTCGGGTTTCGGAGTCCTGCCGACGTCAGGATGGCCATGAAACTCACCCAACTCAGCATCAGCGCCCGGCTTGGTGCAGCCTTCCTTGTCGTCGTAATCAACATGATTCTGCTGACGGCTGTAGGAGTGAACCAGGTTCAGTCGATCAACGCTCGACTCGGTGTCATCAATGACCTGAACAGCGTCAAGCAACGCTACGCGATCAATTTTCGAGGTAGTGTCCACGACCGAGCAATCGCGGTCCGTGACGTGGTGCTGGCCAACTCGGCCGCGACAGCGCAGCCAGCCATCACCAAGATCGATGAATTGACCGCGAAATATACCGTCTCTTCGACCCCCATGGACGCCATTTTCGCGGTCCCGGGCAACGCCGACACCGCGGAACGAGATGATCTGTCCGCTATCAAGGCGATCGAGGGACGCACCCTGCCGTTGATCAAGCAGGTCGTCGATCTACGCACGGCCGGAAAGACAAGCGAGGCGCTAGCCGTTCTGGAGCAGAGCGCCAAACAATCCTTCGTCGACTGGCTCGCATCGATCAACAAGCTGATCGATCTTGAGGAGTCGATGAACCAGGCGCAGACGAAACAAGCACGCTCCACCGCTGACGGTTTTTTGGTCTTCATGGGCCTGCTCTGTGCGTTCTCCGCCCTGTTCGTGGCGATAGTGGCTTGGCGGATCACCCGAAGCATCACCCAGCCGTTGTCCCAGGCTGTCACGGTGCTGGATGCCGTAGCAGCGGGCGATCTGACCCGGCGGCTAGACATCTCCGCCAATGACGAGATGGGCCGGATGGGCCGGTCGATGAACCTGGCGTTGACAACTGTCAGTGAAGTCATGCCGTCATTCGGGCGAACGGCTACCGGGATGACAGCGATCAGCGGACGCGTAGCCGCCCTCGCGGATCAGATCGCCGTTAACGCAACGGCGTCATCGGAGCAGACACACGATGCGTCTAAGATCGCAACCGAGGTATTGACCAGTGTGCAGACGGTCACCGGCGGCGCTCAGGAAATGGGCGATTCCATCCGCGAAATCTCCAACAGCGCGGCGGAGGCCGCGTCAGTGGCGAACCAGGCCGTAGCAACAGTGGGGACGACCACGGATACAGTCGCGCGACTAGGCGAATCCAGTTCGACTATCGGCGATGTCGTCAAGGTCATCACATCGATCGCGGAGCAGACGAACCTGCTGGCACTGAACGCCACCATCGAGGCTGCGCGGGCAGGAGAATCCGGTAAGGGCTTCGCCGTGGTCGCCAGCGAGGTCAAGGATCTCGCGCAGGAAACGGCTCGGGCAACCGAGGACATCTCGCGTCGCGTCGTCGCGATTCAGCAGGACAGTTTGAAAGCCGTGGCAGCTATCGCCGAAGTCGCTCAGATCATCGGCCAGATCAATGACTACCAGACCACCATCGCCTCGGCAGTTGAAGAGCAAACCGCTACCACGGCGGAGATGAACCGCAGCCTGCTCGAAGCCGCCAGCGGATCCGAGCAGATCGCGACCAAGGTCGCCAGCGTGGCCGGAACAGTTAACACTACGAGTAAATCCGCTGCCGAATCGCAAATAGCCGCCAACGAACTGTCCCAAATTTCGGCAGAACTACACGCGCTCGTGGGTAAATTCCGATACTAATAGTTCAGCAAACACGACTCAAATTCGGCCGGATCCGTGTACTATCGCCGTACCCAGCGACAGTGATCACCATCCTCCAAGATGTCGATCGGCGGATTCCCCTGTCTGCGGCACACTTTTGCTCGACGATCAGTCCCCTGTTTACGTAATCTGGTGACCATCCTGAACACCTTGAGCGCCGAGCTCGAACCAGGCGTCGCCGAATCTGCGCGCCTTATCCATCTACTGGCCGGAGGCCCCGCGCGTCCGAGTGAGGTTCTCAGGACTCAGCTTTCGTCGATGTAGGCATTCCAGCTTGGTTCAGACGATTCCGGCTCCGACCACGCGCCGAAGTTCGGCCGAGCGCGCAGATTCGCCTCCCAGTCAGCGGCCCACAACCGCAGTTCGGCGATTGTCGCCTCGTCAAGGCCGTACGCAGCGAATCCTCTGTCATTGAGGTCGACAACGACACCGAGCCGATCGGCCAGATCCGTGTCGGTGAAGTCTGGGGTGTGTTGGCGTGCCAATCGCTCCAGATCATGCACCGAATATCCGGCGGCTGCAGCCGCCCGTACATCAATGAAGTCTCGATGTGTCGTGCGATCGTGGAAGGCTCGCATCTTGAGCCCAATAGCGTCGTCGATGGCTAACACTGGCCCGACTGACATCCGGGTCGGCGGCCCGATCGATTCCTTTAGTAGGTCGACCTCGCACAAACTGAGCCTGGTCGCGGACCTCCATCCGAGCCATCCGGGGAGTCGATTCGATGACAGTGGCTTCAAATCCGGCCGCCCGGTAGGCGTCGGCGAGCCGGCTGGTGATCTGCGGCAACGGCAGTGGAGACGCTGTCGCGAAGTCCACATCTCGCGATGGCCGGTTTGTCAGATCGTGTTGAGCTATCGCATACCCACCAGCAAGGACGAGGCCCAGGTCTTCGCCAGCCTGGAAGCCGATCTCGGCTAGTAGGCGATGAAAGTCGTCCATGCCGACATCACGCGGCGAGGCCGGGTAGGCGATGTTCCCAGCGCCGGGTTATCTGCGAGGTCGTGGCCCGGCGCAGACGTGGCCATTCGCGGCGGAGCAAATCAGCGTTGATATAGCGCCCAACATCTGCACGCTGTCCGCAGTCGAGCAATATGCAAAAGAGCGCGAAACGGTCGCCGGGGTCGGCAACGTCGAAGTCGGTCAAACCAGACCAGGCAAGTCGGTTAGGAAGGTGGACCACGCCCGCAGCTGGTCCCTGCAGCTCATCCCAAGCCTCGGGAATGCGCGCCTCCACGCCGGCATAGCGATCCGGCAGCTCACTGGCATTCACGCGAGCATTATGGCCTGCCAGCCTCGGCACGCGCAGCCCCACTTCCTGGCATGATGAGTGTTGATGGCTACCTGGATCGCACCTGAGGCAAAGCGGGCAGCTGAGCCGCTGACCGGCCCCGAGCGGGCCATGTTGCAGGGCTGGCTGGATTGGCACCGGCAAACCCTGTTGTCCAAATGCGCCGGTCTGACTGCTGAGCAGCTCAAGACGGCGTCAGTCGAACCCTCCAACCTGACCTTGTTAGGGCTCGTGCGTCACATGGCCGAGGTGGAACGAAATTGGTTCCGCACCCGAGCTCTCGGCGACGAGACAGCCGTCGACTTGTACTGCTCCGAAGACAACCGCGACGGCGACTTCGACGATGTGGCCGCTGCCGACCCTGAAGCCAACTTCGCTACGTACGTTGCGGAGCTTGGGGAAGTTGATCGTGCCGTTGCTGACCTGCCCCTTGAGCACACGTTCACCCACCGAGAGCGAATTTTCAGCCTCCGCTGGGTCTACCTTCACCTGATCGAGGAGTACGCCCGGCACAACGGCCACGCCGACCTACTCCGCGAACGCATCGACGGCACCACCGGCGATTGAACTGCCGTCAGCTGGGCAGGTCGAGGGCTTTGGCTAGGTAGGGCAGGTGTTGTGGACCGCTCCACCGGTAAGCGGCCAACCCAGCTGAGCGGGCGCCGCGGATGGCTCGGTCGTCGTCGTCCACGAAGAGCACGTATTTCGGCACTACCTGCAGCAGTTGGCAGGCGCGCTGGAAGAACTCCGGCGCCGGCTTGTGGGTCTTCTGCTCGGATGAGTTGACCACGACGTCGAATTCGTCGGCCAGTCCGAGGGTTTCCAAGTCACCGCGCAGCCGGTCGGTGGCGTTCGTGCCCAGTGCGACCGGTCGCCCTGCGGCGCGCACTTCGCGGACAAACGCGAGTGCTTCCGGGTCGACCTCGCCGCGATAGCTTTGCCATTCGGCCACTGCGGCTTTGGCCGCCTGCGGGTCAATCGGCAACCGGTTAGCGACTAATTCCATCCACTCGGCGTCGGTCAGCTCGCCGGCCACCGCGGGTCGATAGAGATCCCATGCCATCGAGACTTCCAGCAAGGCGGCCGGTTGCAGGCCGTATTTGAGCTCGACCGCGATCATCGGGGCCGGGTCCCAGCGGCGGAGCACGCCGTCCAGGTCGATCAGGAGCGCCTGGGCCGGTTCGCGCGTCATTGCTGCTAGTCCTCCGGTTCGCGGTTGAGCCGCTGGCTGATCACCTGGGTGACGCCGGCGCGCATCGTGACGCCATAGAGGGCGTCCGCGACCTCCATGGTGCGCTTTTGGTGCGTGATGATGAGCAGTTGGCTCTTCTCGCGCAACTGTTGGAACAGGGTAATCAACCGGCCCAGGTTGACGTCATCGAGGGCCGCTTCCACCTCGTCCATGATGTAGAACGGGCTGGGGCGGGCGCGGAAGATCGCGCACAGCATCGCCACTGCGGTCAGCGAACGTTCGCCACCGGACAACAACGACAGTCGCTTGATTCTCTTACCGGGTGGGCGCGCTTCCACTTCAACGCCAGCGGTGAGCATATCTTCCGGGTCGGTCAGCACCAGCCGGCCCTCACCACCGGGGAAAAGCACCTGAAATACCGCTTGGAACTCGCGCGCAGTGTCCTCAAACGCCGACGCGAAAACTTCTAGAATCCGCTCGTCGACGTCTTTAACGACGGTGAGCAAATCCTTGCGAGTGGCTTTGAGGTCTTCAAGTTGATCGGAGAGGAATTTGAATCGTTCCTCCAACGCGGCGAATTCTTCCAAGGCGAGCGGATTGACTTTGCCGAGCAAGGCCAGGTCACGTTCGGCTTTATTGGCCCGTTTCTCCTGGGTGGGTCGATGAAAAACAACCGGCTCGGGTACGGGTTTTCCGTCCTTTTCCGCCTGCACAGTTTCCGCCTGAGTCGCCGGCACCAGCTGCTCCGGCCCGTACTCGGTGATCAAGGTGTCGACGTCGAGCGAGAAGTCTTCGGCGGCTTTGGCTTCCAGCTGTTCGATCCGCATTCGCTGTTCGGCGCGGGCCACCTCGTCGCGGTGTACTTCGTTGGTGAGCCGTTCCAGCTCGGCGACTAGGCGCTTGGCGCTGCCGCGTACCTCGTGCAGCTCGGCTTCACGGGTAGTGCGCGCCTGGGCCAACGCATCGCGGACTTCGACTGAGCCGGCCAACGACACGGCGACCCGGCGACCCGCAGTGGCCGCACCGGCAGCGACCGCGCGGGCGATCTCGGCACCGCGGGCGCGGGCGGCTCGGCGGGCGGCGGCCCGTTCGCGCGCTTGCCGTTCCTGGTCGGCTTGGCGGGTGAGCGAATCAGCCCGCCCAGCGATCGAAGAAACCCGTTCCTCCGCCGTACGCACGGCGAGGCGTACTTCCATCTCGTTTTGTCGGGCCTGCGGCACCAGGGCAGCCAGGGTATCGCGCTCGTCGGTGTCCGGTTCCTCGTCGAGCGGGGTGTCCTCAGCCAGTTGCAAGCGCTCGGCCAGCTCGGCGAGCCGGACCAGGTCGGCTTCGCGCGCGGCTTCAGCTTTGCTCCGGGCTGCGCCGAGCCGTTCGGTTTCAGCCTTCGCAGAGCGGGCAGCAGCACCGAGCTCGGCCAGACGACGAGCGGCCGCGTTGCGTTCGCCTTCGGCCGCACGTTTCGCGATGGCGGCCCGGTTGACGGCCTCTTTGTGCTCGGCCACCTCGGCGGACGCGTTGGCGAGTTGGCCCTTGAGCGTGCCGATGGATTCTTCCGCCGCGACTCGTTGCGCCTTGGCTTCGTCGACCGCGACCTGCACCTCAAGATAGCTGGTTGCTTTGCCGGAACCACCGGCCGCGCTGTAGGCCCCGAGCACGTCGCCGTCGGGCGTCACCGCACGCAGCTCGCTGCTCTGCGCGACTAAATGCGTGGCTGCAGCCAGGTCCGGCACCAGCACGACATCGCGCAGCGCCCGGTTGAGCGCTGGTCGGATGCTCTCCGGGCAATCGATCAGATCGGGCGCCCATCGAGCACCCTGAGGCAGCGCCGGCCGCAAGCTGTCCAGGCTGCCCTGCATGCCCGGGCCAGCCACCCCGGCAACCACCAGCGCGGCCCGTCCCGCATCAGTGATCTTGAGCGTACGCATCGCCTCGACAGCCTCGTCCACCCCGGACAGCACCACCGCATCAGCCAGTACGCCCAGGGCAGCGGCGAGCGCGGCTTCATGGCCAGGCGCAACGGTGAGCAGCGAGGCTAGGCTGCCGAGCAAGCCGGGCACCTGACCGGCCTTTGCCAGCAACGCGCCTGCGCCGTCTTTGCGCTGCAGACCCATGGCGAGGGCTTCTTCGCGCGCTTTCCAGCTCGCGGCGTCCTTCTCCGCAGCGCGTTCGGCGTCGGACAGCTCTCGCACCACCGCCGCCGCCCGGTCGTGCACGGCTTGAGCTTGTGCGTGCTGGGCGTCGAGCTCCACATTGTCGCGATCAACTTCGGTGGACTGCTCAGCCACCGCGTCGACCTCAGTCTGGGCGGCCTCCGCGCGCATCATCGCGTCATCGTGTGCCGCGGCGAGGCGCTCGATTTCCTCGGCCGCTCCCTCGGTGCGGGCACGGGCCGCGTTCACGTTGCCGGTCAGCTTGGCCAGACCCTCACGCCGATCGGCGATGGCCTTGGCCGCTGCGCGCAGCGCGCCTTCGGCCGCGGCTAGCTGACGTTCCAGCTCTTGGCGTCGCTCGACCGCTTCGGCCAGCCGCATCTGATCGTCGGTGAGCGCCTCGCGCAGCTCGTCTTCCTGCTCGCGAACCCGTTGCGCCTCGGCGATCAGTTGCTCGGGATCACGGCCGGGGCGTTCCTCGTCTGGCGTCGCGGCCAAGTGGCGCAGCCGCTCCGTAGCCAGCTGCTCGGTAGAGCGAAATCGCTCTTGCAAAGCCGAAAGCTTGTACCAAGTGTCCTGGGCTGCCGACAGCAGCGGCGCGTCCTGCGCGTGTGCTGTTTCGAGGTCGGCTAGTAACCGCTGGATCTCGCGGTTTTCGTCCTCGACTTGACTGCGCCGTCCCCGCATCGCCGACTCGTCAGCGACCTCTTTATCCAGCGTCGTCCGCAGGGTGTGCAAGTCGTCGGCGAGTAACCGCAACCGTGCGTCGCGCAGGTCGGCTTGAATCCCGGCCGCGCGCCGGGCGACTTCAGCTTGGCGGCCCAGTGGTTTGAGCTGGCGGCGCAGCTCAGCGGTGAGGTCGGTGAGTCGGTTGAGGTTCAACTGCATCGCGTCGAGCTTGCGGATGGCCTTCTCTTTGCGCTTGCGATGCTTCAGGACGCCGGCGGCCTCTTCGATGAAGGCACGCCGGTCCTCCGGCTTGGCGTGCAGCATCGCGTCGAGCCGACCCTGACCGACGATGATGTGCATTTCCCGGCCGATGCCGGAGTCGCTGAGCAGCTCCTGGATGTCGAGCAACCGGCAGGCGGTGCCGTTGATCTCATATTCGCCGGCGCCGTCGCGAAACATTCGTCGGGTGATCGACACCTCGGTGTAATCGATCGGCAAGGCGCCGTCGTTGTTGTCGATGGTGAGCGTGACCTCGGCCCGGCCCAGCGGCGCGCGACCGGAGGTGCCGGCGAAGATGACGTCTTCCATCTTTCCGCCGCGCAGCGCCTTCGCGCCTTGCTCGCCGAGCACCCAGGCAATGGCGTCGACAACGTTCGATTTGCCGGATCCGTTCGGGCCCACCACGCAGGTGATGCCCGGCTCCAGCCGCAGCGTCGTAGCGGAGGCGAAAGACTTGAAGCCCTTCACCGTGAGGCTCTTGAGGTGCACGGATCTCCGAGGGTCGGCGGTACGAGTGCTGGCGTGCAGGTTACCCGTCAGGCCTGTCGCGGACCGCGAACGCCGCGCTAGCCTGCTGCCATACCGGGATATTCGGGCGAAAGCGAGACAAAAACCACCGCGAAACAATGACAAAAAGGTGCGCGCCGCCACAGGGGTGGGGGCGCGCGATTTGACAGGTGCGCTTTTACCATGGGAGGGGTACGCTCGCCGCAATCACGACGACGGCATTGCTCAGGTCACCAAAATCAGGTCAGCGCAGGCTCACTCAACCGCAACATTTCGTCCGCCTCCGCGGCAGCAGCAGCGAGACGATCATTCTCCGCACGCATGCGGGTGATCTCGAACTCCAGGGACTGAACCCTGGAACGTAGTCGGGTGACCTCGTCGAGCAATCGCCGGTCAGGCATTGCACTTACGTGGCCGTAGAGGGCCTTCGCCATGGTGACTCCTTGGGAAGCACTGACGTGTGCTTGTGATTTTGCTGTGTGTTCTTGTGGCTGTGCCAAATACGGAAGCACTGACGGAACCGGCCAGTCAGCGCGCGCCTAGCGATGCACCACAAATCTGAACCCACGGACACGCGTAGGCACAAAGTCATCAACCTCGAAATGGTTCTTAAGGCCTAGATGCTTCACACGACGACATTCCGGGCGGACAGCACAGAAGTTCGGGCGTGAGTGGGCGCGACTGGCGACTCCTCCATAGTCCGCCGATACCCACACTCCGTCAAGCGGCGGGCATCGGGTGATGCCTGCAAGTCCAGTGAAACACGCCACCACGCCCGCCTTTACCAGGCCTTGTCTTTTCTTCAGTTGCAAGCTCGTACCCCCTGCCACCCTCGCTTCAGTCACCTCGAGCGACCACTTCAGCCCACCCGGCCGACCACTCGGACAGCCGATGCAGTGCACCGAGTCGGGCCACGACCCGTTGTTCCGATACCGACTTTCCCGGCATCTCGAGTGGCAAATCGGCTAAAACCCGTACAATTGTGTCGCGTAGTTGACAGGTCAACTCGCCTTCGGTGGGCTGTGTCGTTGCCTGATTCGTGAAATCGACCCGGCCGCCCGAGCGAATCTGCCTCCTGACCGGCGGCGGGTACCCGTATCGGCAGGACGCCCTTAGCGGCTGGTGCCGGACCTTGGTCGAGGGGCTGGCGGACTATCGCTTCGCGTTGATCACGGTGACCGACCGCGAGGCACCGGCCGCACCTGCCTACCCACTGCCTGCCAACGTCATTTCCGCCCAGGCCACCGCCCTACCCCGCGACAGGGACCGCTACCGCGACCAGTCCCCCGGTCATGAACAGCACCGCAACCAGCGACGCCGCCACGATCAGCACCGCGAGCACGGCCGCCGAGAGCGTCCCAACGGGAACACCGGGGCGAGTGCGGCTGCTTTGCTGTGCGCCGGGCTGCTGGGCAACACTGACCGCGAGCAGTCGTTCACAGCGGGGTTGCGACAACTCGCCCAGCTGGCGGTCGCCGACCCGAGCGCGTTGGCAACTACCAGCTTGACCCAAGCACTGCTGGACGCGTGGCGGGCCGCCGGCAAGGTCTACGCCGACCCCGATCAGCTCCCGTTGCCTCGGCTCAGCGTCCGCGACGCGCGCACGGCTGCCACGCTGTTGCGGCACGCGTTGGGCGCGCTCGCCGTCCCGCTGCCCGAGGCTGACCTGCTGCATTGCGTCGGCGGCACGACGCCGCTGCTGGCCGCGCTGGCCACCCGCTGGCGCACCGGGATACCCCTGTTGCTGACCGAGGCCCGCACACCGTTAGCCCGACACCGACCAACCGAAGAGCGACAATCCCCTGCGGTACGCACCGTATTGCGCAGATTTCGCGGGGCGGTAGCCCGAGCCGGGTACGCCGAAGCCGCGCTGATCGCCCCGCTGAGCGCCTATCACCACGGCTGGGCGCTGCGCCATGGGGCCCGGGCCGAGCGCCTGGTGCAGGTGCCGGCCGGAGTCGACCCCCTGGCCTACCCGAGCGCGCCCGAACGCGAAGCCGAACCGGCGGTCGTGTGGGCGGGCAGTGGTGGACCCGACAGCGGGCTCGCTGGACTCCTCGCCGCATTCGCGCAGGTAGTTGCCACGTTACCGAGCACGGTATTACACCTGGTTGCGATCACCACGACAAATCTGGACTGGTGCACAGCCCAAATCGAGCGGGCCGGTCTGCAGGGCGCCGGTCTGCAGGGCGCCGGTCTGCGGGGCGCCGGTCTGCGGGGCTCGGTGCGACTGCACCCGCAACCGGCCGACCCACGGGACCGTTATTCAGTCGGGCACGTGGTGGTCCACTTGCCGGGGCCGGCTGACCCACCGTACCGATTGATTGAGGCAATGATGTCTGGTCGGGCAGTGGTTGCCGTTGATGTGGGGCCAGCTGCGGAGACGTTGGGCGACGCGGGGGTGCTGGTGTCGCCGGACCAGCCGACCAAACTGGCGCTCGCCATCGTCGGCTTGCTGCGGGCGCCGCAGCGACGTCGGGCGCTGGGTGAAGCTGCGCGGGCCCGAGCGCTGGCCTATTACACCCAAGATCGAGTTGTTCGAGTCTATGGCGAGCTTTATACCGATCTGTTGGCAAGAACGCCCACCCCCACTGTCGAGCTGGCCTTGGCTCTATCGGCACCGCGAACGACCCAGCCCGCCACGATCCGCTGGCTCACCGCCCACGACCGATAACACCCGCTGCTCACCCACGATTGACCCTGGGAGATCGTCATGAACAGCCTCTTCCCCCCGTACGCGCAGCCAACCGCAGGTCTGGTGCTCGACACCGGCACCTGGATCGTGCGCGACCTGCCGGGCGAACGAAACACGGCACATCAGTCGCTCGGGCGCATCGACCTGGATTGGGGCAGCCGTTCACTGGCCGACGTGCTCGCCGATGTCGACTCGTGGCGGGCAGACGGAGTCGAGGGCCTGTTCCTGGATCGCTCACCCGCCGGTTCGGCCGGAGTCGGTCCGGTCGCATTGATCATCCGGTTGGCGGCTCGCCGGGGACTGCATCGAGTCGTGCTCAATCCTCAGGCGCCGACTCATCCGCTCTATCGCGAACTGGGCACCCGGATCTGCACGTTCGAGGGCCCGTGGTCGGCGTACCAGGGTTGGGATGGCGAGGGGGCCCGCGCGGGCGATGGGCACCTGGTTTACGGCGTACCGTCCTCGTTGCTGACCGCGGCCCGCCGCCTAATGGGCCGCCGTGGCGCCGGCTTCGGCTTAGCCACCGACGCCAGCCCACTTCGATCAGCCCATGGCCAGGTCGAACGCGTCATCGCCGCTCAGAAGGTGTGCGAAGGCGAGCATGCGATGGCGACCCACCTCTACGACCGCGAAAGGGCTGCCGGAAAGACCTACGGCGCCGGCGACCAGACGCGCGGACGATAACTGACCGTGTTGTCGTGCGCTTGTGGCGTCCACCCGGTCCGTGGCCTGACCCGTAAATAGAGAGTTTTGCTCTGAGTACCTAGACGCATCACGGGTGCGTTTGGCGGGGTCATCGTTGAGCTGCATGTGTTCGAACACCCGGTGGTTGAGATGCAGGTGACAGTTACCGTGGGTAGCTGGGGCCCCGCCCGGTCGCCGACCGGTGACGGCTCCCTACGGTGCCGTCCAGGGAGCAACGCGCTGGTGGTTTTGCCGGGGCGTGGTGTCCGACGGAGGGTTCAAGGTGTGCCGGTTTGTGCTCGCGGGCTGGCCGCACGCCAACTCTCTAACGGCCGCACACCGACCCTACTCTGGGTGATGATGGGATCGGTTACGGTTGTCAAGGCCCGATAGTTTACGCAGCTCACGGCGGTGATGCGTTGTTGTACTCAGAGCAAAGTAGCGGCTGGTTGATGAATCGCCCAGGCGAATAAAGCTACTGTCGGTCACCCCTATTTTTTCAGGGGCAGTGCACGAGTATCTGATGGCTTCGTCGTCGGCCGGCCAGACGACGGTAAGAGTCGCGGTCCAGACCGAGCTTGCACGCCGGCTCTCAATTATCAGCGGGGGTCGGCAATCTTACCGAAGGCACACCACGCGGCGATCGCTAGCAGCCCGGGTAAAATGGTAGGGATAAGCCCGACGACGGCACCGGCGAGCAGGATGCGGCGCCCGACCGTCCGGTGATTGCGAATAATGAGGATTCCTGCTGCGGAATCAATAGTATCGCTAATAGCTGAAGAATGACTGTAACCAACGGAACCATTAAGTATTCAGGTCCGAAAACGTGACTCCCGCCCGGCCCCTGCGTTTTCAACGTGGAGACCACGGGCGTGGTAATGACGTAGGCGAGTGACGCAAATATCGCGATTAGGGCCAATATTAAGCCCGCATAAAACCTGCTGAGAAGCGCAGAAAATGCCATTCTCGACCCCCTATTTACCTGTGCAGAAGCTTGCCGTCAACCATTTGGTCAGTAGTACCGTTGCAATATCCTCGCATAGTGGAGCTACCCCGGAGAGCCAGTGGAGCTACCCCGGAGAGTCGATGAGGTGCCGCCGTCGTTCGTGGATTAGGGTGCTGCGCGATGCTGGGCGGTGGCTCGGTGCCCAAGGAGATGCTGTGGTGAGGAGTTAGCACGTGCCTGAATTGCCCGAGGTGGAGACTGTCCGGCTGGGGCTGGCCAAGTGGGTGGCTGGGCGGACGATCGAGACTGTCGAGGTGCGTCACCCGCGCGCGATCCGTCGGCATCTCACTGGTGACGAGCACTTTCGCGCGCTGCTGACCGGCCGTACCGTGCTTGAGGTTGCTCGTCGGGGTAAATATCTTTGGTTTCCGCTCGACTCGGGTGATGCGATCATCGGGCATTTGGGCATGAGTGGTCAGCTGCTGATGCAGCCGGCTGACGCGCCGGACGAGAAACACCTGCGGATCCGGTTCACTTTCACTGATGGTGGGCCGCAGCTGCGCTTTGTCGACCAACGTACGTTTGGCGGGCTGGCGGTTAGCGAAGCCGGTGCCGCGCTGCCGGACGAGATTGCGCACATCGCTCGCGACCCGATCGACCCGTTGTTCGACGACCTGGCTTTCGCTGCCAAGCTGCGCGCCAAACGGGTCGGCCTCAAGCGCGCATTGCTGGACCAAACCCTGATCAGTGGCATCGGCGCGATTTACGCCGACGAGGCATTGTGGCGGGCCCAGTTACATTGGGCGCAGCCGACCGAGACGATGACGCCGGCCCAAACTGAGCGCATTCTGGTAGAAGTTCGCGAGGTGCTCAACGAGGCAATTGTTGTCGGCGGCACCTCGTTTGACGCGCTTTACGTCAACGTCAACGGCGAATCAGGCTACTTCGACCGATCGTTGCACGCGTACGGTCGCGAAGGTAAGCCCTGCGCTCGCTGCGGCACTGAAATCAGCCGGGCGAAATGGATGAACCGCTCGGCGTATTGGTGTCCGCAGTGTCAACGCACTCCCCGCGCCCCGCGCCCGTAACCGCCGCGCCGGCAAGGTTCGGGCACTGTCGTCGTCACCGCCAAGCGGCAAAGTTTCAGATGGTGTAGGGCCAGACGGCGACCAGGTAGGCGCCATACCAGAGTCCGAATGTGGCCCAGGCGCTGATGGCGAGCACGGCGACCCGAGGGCGAGCGCGGGCCGCCGCCACCACGCTCGGCAGCAGCGTCAGCAACACGGGCAGCAGCAGTCGGGGTTTGGAGTGGTAATAGCCGGCCTGGCCATACACCAAGATCATGGCGATTAGACCGTAGACGGCGAGCGGCGGCCACGGCTTGCTGGCCAGCGAGACGCCAGCTGCGGCCACGGCAGCCAGCAGGATCATCGCCACGCTCACCGGCACCCAGCCGTCGGACGAGCTCAGCGCCGTACCGAGGAAATCGAGTGTGCTGCGGCCGAAATCGAACGAGGTGCCCCAGCCGGCGGTTTGGATCCGAAACCAGGCGTTCGGATCGCCGACCCGTCTGCCGACCCAGGCCAGGAAAAGCGGCACTCCGGCTAACGCCAGCAAGGCAGCGACGATCGGTGCGACCGGCCGGCGCGGTTCGCGGCGAATGGCCATCCCGGCTGCGACCGCGAGGGCCAGAGCCGCCGCGGCACCGGTCGGGCGGGTCAGGGCTGCGGCCAGGCCGAGTGGTCCCGCCACCCACCACTGCTCGCGGTGCGCGGCCACGAGCATCCCGGCGACCAGTGCGAGGAAAATCCCTTCCGAGTAACCCATTGAAAGGACCACGGACATGGGCGCGGAGCAGCAGATCGCGACTAGCGCCCAACCGGCCCGTTTGCCATACAACGACGTGCCGAGCAGATGCAGCGCGATTGCGGCGCCGATCGACGCGAGCCAGCTGACCGTGATGGCCGAGCTGCCGGGGTCTAGTCCTAGCGCGTGTCCGAGTCGGATCAGCAGCGGATAAACGGGGAAGAAGGCCAGCTCGTTGCCCTGCAATTGGCCGGCGACGTCATAGGTGTAGCCGTGCGGGTAGCCCCCGATCGCGACCTTCAAAAACCAGCCGGCGTCCCAGAGGAGCAGCCGTCCGCGCAAACTAACACTGCCATTGCCCAGCGACGCCAGGATGACCAGCTGGAGGATCCGGGTGAGCACCAAGATCCCCACTGCCAAAGCCACCCCACGACCACCCCCAGCTGTACGCCATAAGTTGTCGCGCTCGGTCGTACCGTCAGGGATCTGGTGTTGCTCTTGCTGACTGAGCTGGCTCACCGGACAGCGTCGGACTCGGACCCGGCCGTGGTTAGCGGCGAATCGTCGGTGCCGAGTTCACTCAGGGTGCGCCAGGCTGCGGCGGCGGCGCGTTGCTCGGCTTGCTTTTTGCTGCGGCCTTCACCTTCGCCGTAGCGTTTGTCGGCCACCACGACCCAGGCGGTGAAGGTCTTCGCGTGGTCGGGGCCAGCGTCTTCGATCACATAGTCGGGCACGCCCAGGCCCAGGGCAGCGGTGAGCTCTTGCAGGCTGGTTTTCCAGTCCAGCGCGGCACCGCGCCCGGCCGACTCGGCCATCAGCGGGTCGAACAGTCGGTGGATCACCTCACCGGCGAGCTCCAGCCCGTGCTCTAGATAGATCGCGCCGAGCAATGCTTCCAACGTGTCCGCCAGGATGCTCGCCTTGTCGCGCCCACCGGTAGTTTCCTCGCCCTTGCCGAGCAGCAAATGCGGGCCGAGCCCTTTCGGACCGAGGCCGCGGGCCACATCGGCCAGCGCGTGCATGTTGACCACACTGGCGCGCAGCTTGGCGAGCTGGCCCTCGGGCAAATCCGGATGCTTGTGGAACAGCGCTGAGGTGATCACCACGCCGAGGACTGAATCGCCGAGGAATTCCAGCCGCTCGTTGGTGGGCAGACCCCCGTGCTCATACGCGTACGAGCGGTGGGTGAGTGCGCGTTCGAGCAGTTCGGGCTCGAACGGTATGCCGAAGGCCTCCTGCAGTGGCTCGGTCGACGGGCGGCGGCGCTTGTCCATCATGAAGACACCTCGATGTGCGGAATCATGTCGGCGATTGCCGCGATGGCGGCCCGCCGGTGCAGCTGGGCGCCGAGCGCGATACCGGCGGCGAGATCCGCCCCGGACGCCGCGCCATGGCAAACGATCACCGCGCCGGCCACTCCGAGCAGGATCGCCGCTCGGGGTGGCACGTCGGTGCGCTGGGGTGGCCCGATCAGCGCGTACGCCGTCTCTAGGCCTTTGAGCAGAATGTTGCCGGCAAAGCCGTCGGTTACTACAACATCGGCCGCGGCACCGAGCACGACGTCGTGACCTTCGACCAGGCCAACGTAGCGACCGCCAGCGGGCAGCTGCACCTCGGCCAGCAACGCGGGCAAGGCCCGGCGCAGCCGATCGCCCTTGCCGCGTTCGGTGCCGATGGTGAGCAGGCCGACGCGCGGCTTGACCACGCCGTGAACCACTGCGGCATAGGCTGCACCGAGCTGGGCATGTGTGGCCAGGGTCGCCTCGTCGGGGTCGACTGAAGAACCCACGTCGAGCAAAACGAGCCGGCCGGCGACCGTGGGCAGGAAGGCAGCCAGTGGTGGTCGGCGCACTCCGGGCCAGCGACCAAGGCCGAGCGCGGCCGAGGTGACGGTGGCACCGGTGTCGCCGGCGGAGACGACAGCGTCGGCGCGGCCTTGCGCGACAGCAAGCATGGCCGTGCGCACACCAGACTCGAGGTGGTGCGCACCAGCCGATGCTAAGTCGGCCGGAGCCACGGCCAAGGTGCTGACCCGCGGACGGTCGGCCGGAGCCAACTTGGCTAGCAGCGCGTCGGCAGCTTCTGCTGGCCCGACGAGCAGCAGATGTAAGGCCGGATCGGCCTGGCAGGCACGCAGAGCGCCGTCAACCACGACGGCGGGGGCTTGATCCCCGCCGAGGAGGTCGACGGCGATCCGCGCGGTGCCCGGCACGGGGACAGCTTGCTGTCCATGTGCCGAGACACCGGTGGTTCGCCGTTCTCCAGGTGCGACCCGCCCGGCGAGGGGGCGTGTCACGACCTGTTGCTCAGACCTCGACGACCTGGCGACCGTTATAGGTGCCGCAGACCGAGCAGGCGGTGTGCGGCAGCTTCGGCGACTTGCACTGGGGGCACGCCACGGTCGCGACCGCGGTGGCTTTCCAGTTCGCCCGGCGAGACCGGGTGTTGCTGCGCGACATCTTGCGCTTGGGGACGGCCACGGTACCTACTCCTCGTTAATATGACGCTCGTGCGGCGACGCCGCTGGCGACCGCTCAGTCGACAGGTTACGCAAAGCGGCCCAGCGGGCGTCGACTTCCTCGTGGCTGTGATTGGCCGGAAGGTCGTCGAAATGCACCCCGCACTCGGGGCACAAGCCTGGGCAATCGGTCCGGCAGAGCGGAGTGGTCGGCAGTGCCAACACCACCGCATCCCGCACCACCGGTTCCAGGTCGAACAGGTCGCCCTGCATGCGGCCCACCTCGTCCTCGTCGGTCGTCTCCTGGGTGGTGCTGTCCGCATAGGCGAACATCTCCCTCAAGACAACATCGAAGGACTCACTGATCTCATTGAGGCAGCGTCCGCACTCGCCACTGAGCGAGCCACGCACGTTACCGTTGACGTAAATCCCCTCGGAAACCGACGTAAGCATCAGATCGAGCTCAACGTCCGACCCCGTGGGGATCGAGATCAGCTCCAGGCCGAGACTCGCCGGTGCCGGCACCACCCGCTTCAGGGCACGCGTCGCCCCGGGCTGGCGCGGGAGTTTCGTCGTGTCGACGACCAGCGGCTGCCTGGGATCGAGGTGATTCTGCGGTGACTTGGGCATAGTGAACTCTTTAGCCATGGGGTGAACTTTTTAGCCATGGGTAGGCCGACAGACTAGGTTACCTGAGCTGGCGACGTACGGTCGAATCCGGGTCAGGCCGGGGGACAGTGAGGTCGTGCTGGCGGTCAAAACGGTAACGGGCGCTCGTTGTCCTCGCCCTGGAAGGTGCCGATCTCGCGCAGCGCGTGCATTTTGTCGCGCCCCCGCTCAATCGAAGCCAGTGCTCGGGTCAGGAACTGCTCGAAGTTGGCCAGCGCTGTGTCAACGTAGCCGTCGACCTCGTGTCGCAGCCGCTGCGCCTCCGTGCGCGCTTCGGCGATGATCCGAGCACCTTCGTGTTCGGCTGAGACGGTGATCTCGTTGACCGAGACCAGTCGGGAGTGCTCAGTCTCCCCCTCGCTGATGATGCGGTCGGCCTCACGCCGGCCGGCTTCGATGATCCGGTCGCGCTCGTCGAGCACGGCAACTGCCTTACGCAGTTCGCCCGGCAGCTCGGACCGCAGCACCTCCAACCGGTCGATCATGTCGTGCCGATCGAACATGAAGTTCGTCCGCGACATCGGGACGGAGCGCGCTTCCTGCACGAAATCGAGAATCTCGTCGATGCGGTCGAGCGGATCCACCGGTGCCTCTCCTGTCATCTCGCACCATCTCGCACCCACGCTGCGTGGTGCGATCAACGTACTGCGTCACTCGGTCGCCCGTTTCCGGCGCGCCGAGGACCATCAGCTCTGCTTGAGGCGATCGACCAGCCGGTCCAGGACTAGGTCCGGCACGTACGCCGAGGCGTCGCCGCCCCACTTCACCACGTCTTTGACCAAGCTCGACGACAAAAAGGAATACAACGGATTGGTCGGCATGAACAGCGTCTCCACCCCAGAGAGACCAATGTTCATCTGCGCCATTTGCAACTCGTAATCGAAGTCGCTGACTGCCCGCAGACCCTTCACCACCACAGCTGCGCCTTGGGTCCGGCAGAAATCGACCAGTAAACCATGGAATGCCGCAACCCGGACGTTTCCATACCCAGCGGTGACTTCACCAAGCATGCCCAGGCGCTCTTCGATGGTGAATAGGCCGGTCTTCGACTGATTGATCAGCACTCCGATGATCACTTCGTCGAAGATCCGACTGGCCCGCCCCACGATATCGAGGTGGCCCTTGGTGACCGGATCGAACGAGCCGGGACACACCGCACGTCTCATGATCGGCGACCGTACCAAAGCGTAGTCTCGCCGTAACGCCGACTGCGGTCAGCAGTGATGCCATCCACCCACTGCAACTGCGCACCCCGCACCGCCGTACGGGTGGAGCGTTCGAGCGCCACGACCGCGCCGGGTCCGAGCCACCCGTTGTCGACCAACGCTCGCAGCACAGTCGTGATCTCGTCTTCACCCACCGCGTAAGGCGGATCTGCGAACACCACGTCGTACGGGCCGCCGTCTGGGGCACTGGCCAGCACTTGCTCGACCTTGCCGGTCAGCACCCGAGCAACCCCACCGACCCGCAGTACGTCGATATTGTCGCGAATTGTCCGAGCCGCCCGACTGTCCGATTCGACCAGCAACGCGGCCGATGCACCTCGAGACAGCGCCTCCAGCCCCACCGCCCCAGAACCGGCGTACAGGTCAGCGAACCGTGCACCCGACAGGTCGGTCATCGAGTCCAAAGTGCTGAAAACGGCTTCTCGAACCCGGTCCGAAGTGGGCCGAGTCTGCGCACCGGGCGGGGCGGCCAGTCGGCGACCGCCGTGCGCACCGGCGATGATCCTGGTCATGGGACCGCACGCGGGTCAGCTGATAACACGACTCGAAGCTACTTCACTAGTCACGCACGGCAATCGGGGAGTGAACAATTTCCCCATCCTGAACACGTTGAGCACTGACTCGACAGCGCTGCGTACATTAAAGATCACGGATGGGCAACAACAGCATTAAGCCGCCCTGAGGCATTTCCCAGGAAGCCGTAACTGGCTAAAGTCAGCCACTGTTGCCCGTGGCCCCGTCCGCTTGTTGGACGACTTGGGGATGCGCTGTGGCAGGACTAGCCCCGACCGCCATCGGCGTCCGCACAAAGCTTCCTTGCCGCCCCCGAATTCATCACAGGAGTTGGCGTGAACCTGCTGAAGACCCCGCTGCGGCGCGCGACCGCGCTGGTCGCCGGATCATTCATCGGCTTGGCTGGTGCCGTGGCAATCGCCGCGCCCGCCAGTGCCCATTACCCAAGCGCATCGGGCTCGACGCCGTGTGTCAGCGGCGACAAGTGGAAGATCGACTGGTCGATCGGCAACGACTATGAGCTCAACGCCACAGTCAGCAAGATCATTGTTGCCGACCAGGACGGCAAAGAGCTGCCGCTGACCGGCGAGATCATCGCCCAGGACAAAATCGTCCCCCCGTATTCGCATCAGGACGGGTCCAAGCAGATCCACGGCACGACCGAGGTCACCAAGAACTCGGTCCAGAAGGCCACGATTACCGTCATCCTGAAGTGGACCGACGGCTACACCAACGACGGCCAGGACACCGGGAACGGCCACCACAACGCCGTGCCGCTGACCGCGACGGTCGACCGGCCGAGCACGCCGTGTGAGACGCCGACTCCGACGCCGACCGGGACCACCCCCTCGTCTGCTCCGTCGCCGAGCGGCTCCCCGATCCCGACGCCGTCGGAAACTACGCCGCCGCTGCCCGTGCCGACCCCGTCGAAGTCTGGCGCCGCCCCGGCACCGTTCAAGCCGGTCGTCCAAATGGACTGCACCACGATCACGCTCGGCATAGACAACCCGAGCAACGGTGTTGCGTGGGGCTTGCACTACAAGACCACAAAGGGCGAAGAGCGCGACGACACCGTGCAGCCCGGTGAGCGCAAGACCGAGAAGTTCAGCGCGGTCGACGGCTTCAAAGTCACCGTTCAGCTGACGGTCACGGTGAACGGCAAGAAATACCAGGACTACACCACCATCGCGTGGCACAAGCCGGCCAACTGTGGCAGCGGTTCTGGCGGTGGCCTGCCGGTCACCGGTGCTGCTGCGGGTGGCATCGCCGGCGGGGCAGCTGCCCTGCTCGCCATCGGTGGCGTGCTGTTCATGATGGCTCGGCGGCGCAAGCTGAAGTTCACCGCCTAATCGCCATAGCGCACTAAAAAGGGCGCGCCGACCGCACATTGGTCGGCGCGCCCTTTTTAGTGCCCGTGCCATTTATCCTTTTTCTAGGTATTCGGCACGTTCCTCATCGACCAAGGCGGCGACCGATGCCGCTAATGCCGGGTATTTCGTGAGATCGGGGTCGTCGCCCACCAACGAGGAAGCCTCGGCCCGCGCGTCAGTGATCAACTTGGCGTCATGCAGTAAGGACAGCAACCGCAAGTGCGAATGCCGGCCAGACTGGGACGCGCCGAGCACGTCGCCTTCGCGGCGCTGCTCCAAGTCGATCTCCGATAATTTGAAGCCATCGGTGGTGGCCGCCACAGCCGCTAGCCGTTCACGTGCCGGTGAGCCCTCTGGCGCCTCAGTAACCAGCAAGCAGACGGCCGGCGCCGAACCTCGCCCGACCCGGCCCCGCAGTTGGTGCAGCTGGGAGACGCCGAATCGATCCGCGTCCATGATGATCATCACAGTGGAGTTCGGCACGTCCACGCCGACCTCGATCACTGTCGTCGCCACCAGCACGTCCAGCTCGCCAGCGGCGTACGCGCGCATGACTGCGTCCTTTTCGTCGGCCGGTAGCTTGCCGTGCAGCACCCCGAGGCGCAGCCCGTGCAACGGTCCTTCGGCCAGCGCTGGGGCCAGGTCGGTTACTGCGAGCGGCGGGCGGCGGGCCGACTCGGCGTCACTGGGCGGTTCCTGGTCCTCAACGCCACCATCACCGATCCGAGGACACACCACGTACGCCTGGTGGCCGGATTCGACCTCTTCGCGCACCCGACGCCAGGCCCGGTCGAGGAAGGCCGGCTTCTCCGGCGGCACCACGTGCGAGACGATCGGCGACCGCCCCCGGGGCAGCTGCGACAACGTCGAGATTTCGAGGTCGCCATAGACGGTCATCGCGACTGTACGCGGGATCGGGGTCGCGGTCATGACCAGCACATGCGGGGCAGTTGTCGCCTTTGCCCGCAGGGCGTCGCGTTGTTCCACCCCGAATCGGTGCTGCTCGTCCACCACGATTAACCCGAGATCGCGGAAGTCGACCCCTTCGTAGAGCAGGGCGTGCGTGCCGATCACGATTCCGGCCGTACCGTCGGCGATTTTAGCTAGGGCTGCTCGCCGGGCCGCCGCGCCGAGCGAGCCCGTGACCAAGGTTAGTTGGGTGCCGCTGGGGTCGCCGACGATCTCACCGGCCCGGCCTAGCGCGCCGAGCTGTGCACTGATCCCGCGCGCGTGCTGGGTGGCGAGCACTTCGGTCGGTGCGAGCAGCGCCGCTTGTCCGCCGGCGTCGACGACCTGCAACATCGCTCGTACTGAAACGAGGGTTTTGCCGGAACCGACCTCGCCTTGCAGCAGCCGGTGCATCGGATGCGGGCTGGCCAAATCGGCGGCGATCTGCTCACCCACCTCGCGCTGCCCCTCGGTCAGCTCATAAGGCAAGCTCGCGTCAAACTGAGCCAGAATCCCGGTCTCAGCGCGCGGCCGGGCCCGTCCGGGCGTCGCCGCCGCCCTGGCCCGGCGTTGCACCAACGTCAGCTGTACGGCGAAAGCTTCGTCCCACTTGAGCCGATATCGCGCAGAGTAGAGCGACTCCTTACTGCTCGGACGATGGATCTCGCGCAGGGCGGTGCCGATGCTGACCAGATTGCGGTTGGCGCGCACTTCAGCGGGCAGTGGATCGGCGGGTGGATGGAACGTGTCGAGCACGGTCCGCACACATTTGGCGAGCACCCAGGTCGGCACGGCCGCAGCAGCCGGATAGACCGGGATCATCGCGCCGGCGAATTCTTCGATCTCTTCGGCGGCCTCATCTTGGGTCGCGCCAGCGCTGAGCAGCTGATAAGCCGGTCCGTTGAGCTGTCGTCGGCCCCGGAACTCGGTGATCTTGCCGGCGAACAGACCCCACCGACCGCGCTGCAGCTCCCGCTCCCGCCACGCCTGGTTGAAGAACGTGCAGGTCAACGAGGCACCCGAGCCGTCGTCGACGGTGATCTCCAGCATGGTGCCTTTGCGGGCGCGCATCGGCTTGACACTCACCGCGCGGACCTGGGCCAGCACCGTGACCTGCTCACCGAGTTGCAATGCGCGCAGGTCAGTCTGCTCGCCGCGCTCGTCGTATCGGCGGGGGAAGTGATAAATCAGATCACCGGCAGTGTGTAACTCCAGGTGGGTGGCGAGGGCCTTAGCCGTACGCGCGCCGAGCACCGCCGTCAGCGGGGTGTTCGTAGTCGTGGCGGTGATCGTCTCGCTCATTCCACTCCAACCAACAGGTGGTAGCGGGGTTGACCGCCCGCATAACAGTTCACCTCGACGAATGGCCAGTTCTGGCCGACATGGCGGACTAGCACTTGCGCTAAATCTGCCGGGGCATCCGCGCCGAGCACGAGCGTGGCCAGCTCACCACCCCCGCCGAGCAACCGGTCGAGCAGCCGACGACTGACCTCGCCCAGGTCAGCGCCGATGACGTGCACCTCGCCGTCGACCAAGCCGAGCAACTCCCCCGCCGCACACGGGCCGGCCACGGTTAGTGCGGCCCGCTGGGCGGTGCGCACCTCGCCATAACGGCAGGCGCCGGCAGCCTCGGCCATCGCGATGACATCGTCGGCGAAGGCCCGCTGCGGGTCGCGCACTGCCAGGGCGGCCAGCGCCTGCACTGGGGAACGGGTCGGCACCACACTGACCTGTACGCCGGTGGTGGCGGCCTCGTGCGCGGCGCTGCGGGCGACGACGTGGGTGCTGGAGTCGTTAGGCAACAGCACTACCGCGCTGGCCTTGGTCGCCTCGATCGCCGCGAGCATCTCTGCAATCGACGGGTCACGCCCGACGACGATCGCTCCTTCAGCGATGAAGAGCGCCGCCAGCCCCTCGCCCGCTGCCACCACAACGGCACCACGCCCAAACGGATCCGGTGCCACTAATTCGATTTCTCCGTCGTTTCCGAGCGGGTCCAGCTGAGCGGCGTTGTCGGCTGCCAAGGGGGTGACGGTGATCTGGTGCGGTCGGCCGGCGGCGATGCCTGCCTCCAGTGCTGGGCCAATTGCCGCTGCCGGGACGTGCACGTGGACATTCCAGGTCGGTGGGGTGCCCGCGCCGGTCCCGATCACCACCAGCGAGTCGCCGAGGGCGGCCAATCCTGCTCGCACTGCAGGCATCGCCGCCGAGTCTGCGTCCAGCAGATACTGCACTTCATAAGCCGGGGTCGGCGGAGCCTCGCTCGCCGGCTCGACCGGCTCGACCTGGGTGCTGACCGCAGGCTCGACCGGAGTGCGGTCAGCAGCCGGGGTTACGGCGACGACCAGGGCTTCCAGGAGCAGGCATAGGCCGCGACCACCGGCGTCGACCACTCCGGCGCGGGCCAACACCGGCAATTGTTGGGGCGTGCGCGCTAGGGCCTCGGCCGCCGCACGCGCTGCCGCCTGAGCCACCAGGACGAGATCATCAGACTTGATCCGGTCGGCGCCGTCGGCTGCCGCAGCCACAACTGAGAGCACCGTGCCTTCCACCGGCCGAGCCACGGCCGCATAGGCGGCGACGGAAGCTGACCGCAGCGCCAGCGCGAGCTCAGCGCCGCGCACTGCCGCGACGGTGGCGAAACTGTCCGCCATGCCGCCCAAGATCTGAGCAATTATCACCCCAGAGTTGCCCCGAGCGCCGAACAGCGCGCCCCGGGCCATCCGCCGCATCGCCCGACCCAGCGACGTCGCCGACGCACTCGGCTGCCGGCCGCTGATGAGCTCGCCCTGGGTGGTTGCCCGCTCCAACTCCTCCGCAAAGGCCTGCAGCAGCTCATCGTGGGCGGCGGCGAGGGTGAGGACCAAGTTGGTGCCGGTGTCGCTGTCGGGCACGGGATAGACATTCAGGCCATCGATCTCGTGCTGGTGAGCGCGCAGCAGAGCCAGCCCGCCACCGCACCAGCGTTGTACTGCAGCGGCATCTAAGGTGTCAGGCACCCGAAAAGCGTACTAAGCGGCTCCGACATTTCCGTCAGTGCGGCGCTGACAAATCGCCTCGGACCACGCTTTGGCTGGGCCGATTGGCCGGCACCAGGTCGCATCGGGTAGCCTTGCCGGGTTGCGTTGCCCATTTGTGCTGCCTTGCTCAATTGGGCTGCGTCGCAAGGCCATCTGTTCGCGTTCAACCTGTATCGCGTTCACACTTTGTTTCGCTTTCAAAACCAGGAGTTCCCCGTGGCTAGCGTGTGCGACGTCTGTGGCAAGGGACCGGGCTTCGGCCACAACGTGTCCCACTCGCACCGGCGGACCAACCGCCGCTGGAACCCGAACATCCAGTCGGTGCGCACCCCCGCCGGTGGCGGTACCACCAAGAAGCTCAAGGTCTGCACCTCGTGCATCAAGGCCGGCAAGGTCGTTCGCGGCTGACCCGAGCTTCTAGCTCGAACCACCACGTAACCGCCGAGCCTTAAGGCTCGGCGGTTTTCGTGCGCCCTCAATGCCGTTTCGGGTGTGCCGACGCCGCGCTGGATGGCCCGACTGGACGCCGGACGGGTGAGTTATTGCTGGATCGGTTTGGCATAGGAGCGGACTCCACTGTGGTCGCGATAAAAGCCGAAATTCGCGATCAGGGCATAACCAGCTGATTCGTACAGGGCAATGGCTTCGGGTTGTTTGTCGCCGGTTTCCAGAATGACCCGGTTACGGCCGGCTGCGCGGGCTGACTCCTCGACTGTGGTGAGTAACCGTCGGGCTAGGCCACGATTGCGGGCCGCCTTCGTGGTGAACATGCGTTTGAGCTCGGCGTCCTGCTCGTGCGCACGCCAGCCGGCGCAGCCGATCAGCTGGCCGGCTTCGACGGCCACGAAGAACGCGCCGTGCGGTGGGGCAAACTCGGCAGCGGCGACTGGTGTGTCGTCGCCACTGCCGCCATAACGCTGGGCGAGTTCGTCGAACACCTCGGTGAGCAGTGGTTGCACCTCAGGGTCGGCGTACCCAACCTGTTTGATCTTGATCTCTGGCACGAAGACCACCCTAAACCGTTGCTGCGGCGCTGGCCGGCACAGGCAGCGCCGCAGGCTCGATCAGCGGAAGTGGTCCCAGCCCAGGGCGCCACTCCACGGTTTGCGGTCGACGGTGACCCCGGTGCCCTCGTGCACGGTGCCGATTTGGCGCCAGCCCGACGGCAGCGGCACCCCAGCAGGGAAGGTTGCGGCCAGCGCATGGTCATCGCCACCAGCCAGAATCCATTGGTACGGGTCGACGCCGAGCGCACTAGCCGCATCGCGCATCTGCTGCGGCACCTCGAACGCGTCCGAGCGCACGTCGATGCCCACCACGCTGGCGGTCGCAATGTGGCTGAGATCCTGCAGCAGCCCGTCGGAGACGTCGATCATCGCGGTCGCGCCGTGCCGAGCAGCCGCCGCACCCTGTGAGTAGGGCACTTCAGGCCGCCTGTACGCCTCGACCAGCATCTTCGGCGTCCGAAACCCGCGCGACAACACGGTGTAGCCCGCCGCCGCATACCCAGTACGCCCGGCCAGCGCGACAACATCACCGGGGTGTGCGCCGCCGCGAACCACGGGGTCTTGGCCTTGCAAGTCGCCTAAAGCCGTGACCGCGACAGTAAGCGTCGGACTCGCCGACATATCGCCGCCGACCACGCTCGCGCCGACCAGACCGGCTTCTTCGGACAGGCCGCCGGCGAGTTCCTCCGCCCAGGTAACGTCGAGATCCGGGGGCACGCAGAGCGCCACCAGCAGCGCGGTCGGTGCCGCACCCATCGCGGCGATGTCGGCGAGGTTGGCGGCGGCGGCCCGGTGACCTATGTCCGCCGCGCCGGACCAGTCCCGGCGAAAGTGTCGGCCTTCGACCAGGACGTCAGTCGACGCCACGATCCGGCCGTCGGGGGCGGCGACTACCGCTCCGTCGTCACCGGGGCCGAGTAGTGTTGCAGGCCCGGCTTCGAGCCGTGCGACGATCCGGGCGATCAGCCCAAACTCGCCGGTCTCGGCAATGCTCACGTGTGCAGCCTTACCTTCCTGATGGCATCCCGCAGCCAAGCCGATTCGTACGGTAGTTTCACGTTCTAGTTACGGCGGCAGCGGAGTGGAGTCGGATCGTGGTCCAGGCATACATCCTCATCCAGACAGAGGTCGGACGGGCCCATGACGTGGCCGCGGAGATCAGCAAAATCGCCGGAGTGGTCCGGGTTGATGCCGTTACCGGGCCATATGACGTCGTCGTATTGGCCCAAGCGCATTCGGTGGACGACCTCGGCAGCTTGATCGTGAGCAAGGTCCAGTTCGTGCCGGGCATCATGCGAACGCTTACCTGCTCCGTGGTAAACCGCTGAGTCCGTGGTAAACCTCTGAGATGGTCGAACTGCAGACACCCACCGAGGCACCGGCACCCGACCGGACGACACGTTCGGCCGCACTATGGGCCACCGTGGTCGCCGTACCCGTGGCGGTGTTGGTTGGTCTGCTGATTTATTGGCAAGTTGTTCCCGGGGGCAAGACGACGGTGAAACCGAAGTCGGCAGTGGCTCAGCCGGCGGCTTTGCCGAGCACACCGGTCCAACTGGCCGCGCCGGCTCTGAACGCGGCGACGGCACAGATCTGCGTCGGCCTGATCTCGCAATTGCCGACAAAGGTCCGCAGCCTGCTGCCACGCAAAGTGTCCGCCGGGTCAGACCAAAACGCCGCCTATGGCGAACCCGCACTCACCGTGGCCTGCGGCGTAACCCAGCCGACGCTGTGCGAGCGGGTCGACGGCGGCCACACCGACTGCGTACCGCTGGACGCGACCATGGTGAAGATGAACGACGTGTGCTGGTATGCCCAATCCGGCCCAGCCACCAACGTGTTCACCACGATGGACCGCGACGTCGCCGTACGGGTGGTGGTGCCGGCCTCCTATGACCAGGCCGCCCAGTGGGCAAACGAATTCTCCGACCCCGTCGCCGAGACGATCAAGGCGAAGACCGCGGGGGTGCCCTCGGGATGCCCGCATTAGTGCAGGCCAGTGCCCCGGCGTAGGGCCGTGCGGATGAGTCGGTCGACCACCTTGGAATACTCGAGTCCGGTGGCCGCCCACATCAGCGGAAACATCGAAGTCGGCGTCATCCCGGGCATCGTGTTGATCTCGTTGAGATAGATCTCGTCGTCGGCGGTGACGAAGAAGTCGACTCGAGCCAGGCCGGCGCAGTCCAGCGCGGTAAAGGTCTGCTGGGCGTAATCGCGCACCTGTGCGGTCAGCTTCGGCGCCAAATTCGCCGGAATGTCGTAACGGCCACCGTCGAGATATTTCGCCTCGAAGTCATACCAGTCGTGGTCGCCGACGTGGATCTCGGCGAGCAGCGACGCCTCGCATGCGCCACCGGCTTCGCTTTCCAGCACGCCGCACTCGATTTCCCGGCCGACGATGGCCGCTTCGATCAGCACCTTCGGGTCGATCGAGCGGGCGGTCGCGACCGCAGCGTCCAGGTCGGCCCAGTCGCTGACCTTCGTGATGCCGTGCGACGAACCAGCCCGCGACGGCTTGACGAAAACCGGAAGGCCGAGCCGCTGCTTGTCGGCCTCACTGAGCGAGACACCAGCACGCAGCACAGCATAAGGTCCGACCGGAATGCCCGCGGCGACCGCCAGCGCCCTGGTGAACTCCTTGTCCATCGCTGCGGCCGAGGCGAAAACATTGGCACCCACGTACGGAAGGCCGGCCAGCTCCAGCATGCCCTGAATCGTGCCGTCCTCGCCGTAGGCGCCGTGCAGCACGGGGAAGACGACGTCCACGCCGGCGAGGGTGGAACTGCCATTCACCGCGTCCAGCACGATCAGTTTCGTGGCGGTCGGGTCGGCGGCCAACACGACGGAGTCACCGTCGGTCGCAGTGATCTCGGGCAGACGACGGTCGGTGATTACCAGTCGAGACCGATCGTTACCGGCTAGCACCCACTGGCCTTGCTTGGTGATACCGACCGGGAGCACGTCATATTCATCCGGGTCGAGCGCACCTAGGATGCTACCGGCGCTGACACAGGAGATGCCGTGCTCGCTGCTGCGCCCGCCGAACACGAGCGCGACACGGGTTTTGGGCGGGGTCGTCACGTACTTCGGGCCTCTCGCTAGCGGGCATGCCGAGGGTGACCCTACTCTGCGTGAACCACGAGACGCCGATCACGCGGCCGCCGACCTGAGCACGGAGCTTGGCCACGCGATCTCGCAGCGATGGCCGCTCGCCCGATGAGTCGGCGAGGCGACTTGCCGAAGGCAAAACAGGCGGCTGATCAGGCGGAGAAGGACTGCGGGAGGACGCCGGAGTCCCAGAGTTGATCGAGATGGGCGAGGTAGCCGACCAGGCTGCCCTCCACCGTGCGGCGCTGTTCGGTGGTCAGCACGGCCAACGGATCGGCGAAAACCAGACCCTCGGGATGCTTGGCGCGGGTGCCGACGAACTTGTGACAACCCGAACACCAGACATAACTGACCAAGGTCGGCCGACGGGCGTTCTCCGGCGCATGCACATACGCGCGAAGCCGCCGTTGCCCGCACGCCGGGCACTGCCGCTCACCGGGAGCAGCGAAGAAGCTCTCTCCGTGCGTCAGCGCCGCGACCTGGTCACCAGTAAAACTGTCCCAGCCCATCCGGGCACCGTATCGCGCTGACCACTCAGGCCCGGTCCAGCGCGGCCGTGAGGTCAGCCAACAGGTCGACGGTGTCCTCCACCCCGCAGGACAGCCGGACGAAGCCAGCGGGTGTGTCATCGCCCCACTGCGCCCGCCGATCGGCAGTCGTGTGCACTCCGCCGAACGAGGTCGCTGCGAACACCAACGCCGACCCGGCTAGCCACCGACCCACCCACGCTGCGTCACCGAGTTCAAACGAGACGATCCCAGGGATTCGCCGCATTTGCCGGCTTGCGACGGGATAGGCCGGGTCGTCGGGTAATCCGGGCCAGCGCACGTTCGTCACGTCTGCTCGGCTCACCAACAGCTGTGCCACTGCTGCCGCGTTCGCCGTTTGTCGGGCTAGGCGCAGGTCAAGAGTGGCAATCGAGCGATGCGCCAACCAGCTCTCAAACGCACCCGGCACCGCCCCGGTCTGGTCCCGCCAGGTCTCGACCTTGGCCAAAACCGCGCTGTCGTTTGTCGACACGTAACCCAACAAAACATCCGAATGCCCGGTCAACGCCTTCGTGCCGGACGCGACCACGACGTCAGCCCCGAGCGCGAGCGGGTTCTGCCCGAGTGGGGTGGCAGCCGTGTTGTCCACCCCGACCAGGGCACCGACCGCATGCGCCGCCGCCGCAATTGCCGCAATATCGCAAACGTCTAGGCCCGGATTGGCCGGACTTTCCAGCAACACCAGCCGTACGCCGGAAAAATCGGGATACGGCCCTGCGGTGGGGACGAGTACCGTCTCGACGCCCAGTTCGTGCAGCGTGCCAGCGGCAAACGCGCGAACTGTGAAGTAGCCATCCGCTGGGATCATCACGGTGTCTCCGGGGCGCAGCACGGCCAGCAGCAGCGCGGTGATCGCCGCCTGGCCACTGCTGAAGACCACAGTGCTGCCGCCCTCCAGCTCGCCGATCGCTGCTTCCAACGCCCGCCGAGTCGGATGATCCGTACGCGCATAGCCGTTGAGTTTTGGACCTTCGACCGGGTCTAAGTGGTAAGGCGCGGCGAAGACTGGCCCGGGTAGGAACGGTTCGCCGGGCACAGGTGCGGGCAAGCCGGCGTGCACTGCACGTGTTCCGTCGGCGTAGGTCATTCCGGCTTCACGTCCCGCCCCATCAGCATCTTCACCGCGACCATCGGATCGGCGCCCTCGTGGCAGACCCGCTCGACCTGCTCGACGATCGGCATCTCCACCCCGTGCGCGCGGGCCAGATCCCGGATCGACAAGCAGCTCTTCACCCCTTCGGCCGTCTGCCGGGTGGCGATCTGCGCCTGTTCCAAGCTCTCGCCCCGGCCCAGGTGCTCGCCGAAGGTGCGGTTGCGGGCCAGCGGCGAGCAACACGACGCGACCAGGTCACCCAGTCCGGCCAGCCCGGCGAAAGTCATCGGGTCAGCACCCAGCGCCACTCCCAAGCGGGCCGTCTCAGCCAGCCCCCGGGTGATCAGCGAAGCCCGAGTGTTGTCGCCCATCCCCAACGCCGTTGCCATGCCGTAAGCCAAAGCGATCACGTTCTTGACCGCGCCCCCCAGTTCGCACCCCACCACGTCATCGCTGGTGTACGGCCGAAAGTAAGGCAACGCGATCGCCTGCTGGACTTCGATCGCCCGGTCGGCGTCGGTGCTCGCGACCACAGTGGCCGCGGGCTGGCCGGCGGCGATCTCGGGAGAAAGATTGGGGCCGGAGACGACCACCACCCGGCCCGGGTCGACCCGGGCGGTCTCGGTGATCACCTGACTCATCCGCTTGGTAGTGCCGAGCTCGATGCCCTTCATTAGGGAAATGATGGTGGAGTCCGCGGCAAAGTGCGGCGCCCACTCGGCCAGGTTGCCGCGCAACGTCTGCGACGGCACCGCAATGGCGATCAGCCGCGCCCCGGCCACCGCCTCAGCCAGGTCATCGGTCGCGGTGACCCGCTCGGGCAACCGCACATCCGGCAGCGAACCGACGTTGGTGCGATGCGCGCGGATCTCGGCCGCCACCGACGCTCGGCGGGCCCACAGCGTCACGTCCGACCCGGCCTCGGCCAACACTTTGGCGAACGCTGTACCCCACGCACCCGCCCCGATCACAGCAGCGCGGGTCATCCAGCGTCCTCCGTTTTCGATGCGTGCCGGCTCGGCCAGTCAAACAGCGCGGGCGGTTGTCCACCACGGATCTCTGCCAACAGGTCCCGCACGTCCACCATGATGGCATCGGTCATTTGCTCCAAAACGGTACGGGTCGGCGCCGCGCCCGCCCATCGACTCAAGTCGACTGGGGGGCCGGCGGTGACTTGCACCGGCGTACGCCAATGAAATTTGAATTTGTTTGTGCGGGGGTCGAAGACGCGCTCGGCACCCCAGTTGGCCACCGGGATCACCGGCGCACCGGTGACCAGCGCCAGGCGGGCAGCGCCGGTTTTGCCGCGCATCGGCCACAGGTCCGGCTCGCGGGTGGTCGTGCCCTCGGGATATAGCACCACCGCGCCGCCGCTATGGATCGCGTCGATCAGGGCGTCGAGAGATTTCACCGCCTCCACACTGCCGCGTTCCACCGGAATCTGCTGGACCTTACGCAGCAGAGCACCGACGACGGGGACACGCCACAGGCTCGCCTTGCCCAAAAATCGGGGCCAACGCCGAGTTTCGTAAATGTAGTGCGCCACCACCAGCGGATCGAAATGCGACACGTGGTTCGGCACGATGATCACGCCACCAGTCCGCGGGATGTTCGTCATCCCGGTCCAGGTCCGCTTCGTCCACACCGACATGAGCGGAACTACCAGCATGACCGAGAGACGCTGCCAGAACCCTAGTCCACGCTGCGTCACGGCCCCTCCTGCCTGCTGTGCGGGTCGATCCACCGCCGGGGAATACCTGCGACGAATCATGCCTGCTCGCGACTGCCAGGACCAGGCAGGGGTCGAAGCCGGGTCGCTGGCAGACTGGTGGGGTGGTTCATCACTGGACGGCGGTGATCCCCGTAAAGCGGCTGAGCGCGGCGAAGAGCCGATTGCGCGGAGCTGTGCCGGGCACCCGCCATGCCGAATTGGCCCTGGCCATGGTCTGTGACACGGCCACCGCGGTGCTCGCCGCCAAGCTGGTCGATCGACTCGTAGTGATCACCGACGATCCAGTCGTGACGGCCACGGTCCAGAAGTTGGGCGCGGCCGTGGTGCCCGATCGGCCCGGTGCAGGCTTGAACGCCGCGATGCGGTTCGGCGCAGACGAAGTGGCGGGGCTTTCGACCTACCGAGTAGTGCTGGCTGGTGACCTGCCTGCGCTGCGACCCGAGCAATTGGATCAGGCCTTGGCAGGTGTCAACCACCGCGGTTTCGTCGCGGACGCGGCCGGCACGGGCACGGTTTTGCTCGCGAGTGCGCCCGGTCAGCCGTTGGATCCTCGGTTCGGCCTCGGTTCCGCGCAAGCGCACGCGGACTCCGGTGCGGTGCCCGGGCTCGGTGCTTGGCCCGGCCTGCGCCAAGACGTGGACACCCCGGCCGACCTGGACACCGTGGTGCGCTTGGGCGTCGGGCGCAACACCTGCATGCTGCTACGTGATCTCGGCCTCACCACAGCGTGCGCACCGGCCGCCTGATCCAGGTAGCGTCAGGTGCATGCAGGCCACCATCGCGACCTTCGACGAGCACAGCTTCCACGGCACGGTGTTGCTCGACGAAGGCACTGAGCTGGCGTTCGAGCCCCCAGCCTTCACCAGATCCGGGTTGCGACACCTGCGCTCGGGCCAGCGTGTGAGCATCGACGCAGACTCCGATGGCGTGGTGCAACGGCTTTACCTGGTGGGAATTGACTAACTCGAAATCTTCTCGCCCGTTTCACGTATCGCTGGGAACAGCGATGATGGTGCGATGCAAACCCCACCCCGGACCCCCGAGGAGCGCCGGCGTGGTCCCAATGGCCGTTTCCTGCCCAGGAGCGCCGAATTCACCACCGCCGACCCTCAGCCTGCTGAAACAGCCCAGCCTGCTGAAACAGCCCAGCCTGCTGAAACAGCCCAGCCTGCTGAAACAGCCCAGCCGATAGCGGTCGACTCGACAGTTGCCACGCTGACAACGACGGAGCCTGTCATGACCGAACTGACCGAGTCCGACCACCTGGTCGCGGACCCGACTGCCAGCCGGACCGATGAGCTCCCCGAGGACCGCTTCCTGAACCGGGAGCTCTCCTGGCTCGATTTCAACGCACGCGTGCTGGCGTTGGCCGAGGACTCAGGGACGCCACTGCTGGAGCGGGCCAAATTCTTGGCCATCTTCGCCGGAAACCTGGACGAGTTCTTCATGGTGCGCGTGGCCGGGCTCAAGCGCCGCCTCAGCGCCGGCCTGCCGATGCGCGGTGGCGACCGAGTTTCGCTGCGCAACCAGCTCGAAATGATCAACGAACGGACCGCCGACCTCGTCACCCGCCATGCTGCCTGCTTCGCCGAAGAGGTCTTGCCCAAGCTGTCGGCCGAGAACATCCAGCTGGTCAACTGGGAAGACCTAGACGCGACCGAGCAAGAACGCTTGCGTACGTATTTTCGCGGCAAAGTCTTCCCGGTGCTGACCCCGCTAGCAGTCGACCCAGCCCACCCGTTCCCGTATATATCCAGTCGGTCACTGAACTTGGCAGTGGCGCTGCGCGACCCGGACGGTGGGGACTCGGAGCTCTTTGCCCGGATCAAGGTGCCGAACAACGTGCCCCGATTCGTCACCGTGCAAAACGACAGTCGCGGCGTGCGCTTCCTGCCGGTTGAGGAACTGATCGCCGCCCACTTGGACGAGCTCTTCCCCGGGATGCGGATCCTGGAGTGGCATCTGTTCCGGGTGACCCGCAATGCCGAGCTCGAAGTCGACGAAGACCGCGACGAAGACTTGCTGCAGGCGCTCGAACGCGAGCTGGCCCAGCGCCGTTTCGGCCCCCCGGTGCGACTCGAAGTGGCCGCGTCGATCAGCGATCACGTGCTCGACCTGTTGGTGCGCGAGCTCGACATGGCCAGCCAAGACGTACTGCGGGTGCCGGGTCTGCTCGACTTGGCGGCGCTGTGGCAAGTGTTCGGCGAGTGTGACCGCGACGACCTCAAAGACCGGCCATTCGTGCCCGCGACTCACCCGCAACTAGCCGACGGAGAAGTGCCGCGCAGCGTCTTCAACCGGTTGCGCGAACGCGACATTTTGGTGCACCACCCATACCACTCGTTCTCTACTAGCGTGCAGCGTTTCATCGAGCAGGCAGCGGCCGACCCGCAAGTGCTGGCGATCAAACAGACGCTCTATCGCACCTCCGGCGACTCCCCCATCGTCGACGCCCTGGTCGACGCGGCTGCGGCCGGCAAACAAGTGGTCGTGCTGGTCGAGGTCAAAGCACGCTTCGACGAGGTAGCAAACATTGCCTGGGCGCGCACGCTGGAACGGGCCGGCTGCCACGTGGTCTATGGCCTGGTCGGCCTGAAAACTCACTGCAAAACCTCGCTCGTGGTCCGGCAAGAAGGCAACCAGATCCGGCGTTACTGCCACATCGGCACCGGCAACTACCACCCCAAAACCGCCCGCTTGTACGAGGATTTCGGCATGTTGACCGCCGACCCGGAAATCGGCGCGGACGTGACCGACTTGTTCAACGTGCTCACCGGGTACAGCCGGCAGAAGTCGTTCCGCCGGTTGCTGGTGGCCCCGCACGGTGTTCGCGCCGGATTGATCGAGCGAATCGAGGAGCAAGCCCGGATCGCCCGCGCCGGCGGAGCAGCTCTGGTGCAGTTCAAGGTGAACTCGCTGGTCGACGAGCAGACCTGTGATGCGCTATACCGGGCGTCGCGCGACGGCGTACCGATCGATCTGATCATTCGGGGTATGTGCGCTTTGCGTCCTGGGGTGCCCGGATTGTCGGACAACATTCGAGTCCGCTCGATTGTCGGCCGGTTCCTGGAACACTCGCGAGTTTTCCGGTTCGGTGCCGGCGCCGACGCCGAGTTCTGGATTGGCTCGGCCGACCTGATGCACCGAAACCTCGACCGTCGCATCGAAGCCCTCGTGCGGGTGACCATGCCCTCAGGCCGGGAGGATCTGCGCAACGTGTTGGAGCTGGCGATGAGCGACACGACCGAAGGCTGGGACTTGACCGGCGATGGCACCTGGCATCGCCGTGCAGCCAGTTCGGCTCAGCCGCAGGTGCATCTGCAGGAGGCGCTGCTGCGCCGCATCATCGGCAAGGCACCTTGATGCCAGAGCCGGCGCACACCTCGCCGGCCGAGTCGGTGCGCGCCGCAGGTGGTGTGCTCTACCGAGCTAGCGCTGATGGCGTTGAGGTCTGCTTGGTGCACCGCCCGCGCTACGACGACTGGAGCCTACCCAAAGGTCGATTGGAGGCCGGCGAGCAGCCGCTGATCGCCGCGATCCGCGAAGTGCACGAGGAAACCGGCCACACCGGTGTGCCGCAGCTGCGATTGCCGCAGGTGGCCTATCGGATGCCGGACGGCCGGGCAAAGACGGTCGATTTCTGGCTGATCCGTGCGGATGAGCATGGTGGTCCGGTAATGGACACCCAGGAAGTCGACTCGGTGGCCTGGGTGCCGTTAGCCGCGGCAGCCAACCGGCTCAGTTATGCCGACGATCGCGCGTTGATCTCCCATGTCGTCGGCTTACCGTCGATTACCGCTGTGGTCGCAGTGGTGCGGCACGCGCACGCCGGCGACCGCGATAAATGGATCGGCAAGGATGCATTGCGCCCGATCGACGCCCGCGGCCGACGGCAAGCTCAGCAAATCTGCGCGCAGCTTGCCTTACTGCGTCCGGCCCGGTTATTTGCGGCCACCCCATTGCGCTGCAAACAAACCCTCGCGCCGCTCGCAACTCTGTTGGGCCGACTGCCGGTAGTGGTCGACGGCGCCTTTACCGAACCGCAGCACCTCGAAGACGCACCCACCAAAGCCAAAGCGGCCCAGGCTCGGCTGTTGGAATTGCGCCCTGGTGGGGTGCCAGTGATTTGTGGGCAGGGCAAAACCCTGCCCTGGCTGCTAGCCGGGCTGGCCGGAGTGGACGATCCAACCCCGTACAAGACCCCCAAGGGCGAGGGCTGGCTGCTCACCTGGTCGGGCGAGCGCCTGCTCGACCTGTCTCGCTTGTAACTCACACACGCCGGCTGCTGGGCCTGCCCTGACGATGAACCTGCCCAGCAGCTAGCCGCGTTTCGTCGACTGACGGCGGGCTCAGCGGCCCTTACGTGCCGCCGTGGTCCGCGTGGCCGCGACACGACCCCGCGTCGGCGGCGCTACCGCGACCACTGGCGCAACGGCGGCAGTGGTCCGCCGGGCCGCGCTAGTGGACTTCGCCGCACTGGCCGTCTTCTTTGCCGCTGTCGCCTTGGTCGCGATCACGTTCGCGGCGGTCTTTTTTGCCGGTGTTGCCTTAGTGGCTGCGGAAGCCCGCTTGGTCGCAACCGCCGGCGTCGCCGTCTTGGCAGCTGTCGGCTTGGTCGCGGTGGTCCGCTTCGCCGCAGCCGTCTTGGCCGGGGCTGCCTTGGTCGCCTTCGTGGCCGCAACAGCCTTAGCTACCGCGGTTTTCTTCGCCGCAGTGGCCTTGCTCGCCGTCGGTGCAGCAACGGACTTGACCGGAGCTGCCTTCGCCACGGCAGCCTTTGTTGCCGCAGCCTTCGTGGCAGCAGCCTTCGTGGCAGCGATCTTGGTGGCGGCAGCTTTGGTGGCCGCAGCTTTTGTCGCCGCCGAGGTGGTTGCCGCACCCCGGGCCGGAGATTTGGTGGCGGTGGCCTTCTTCGCCGGCGCCGCCTTGGTGGCCTTTCCGCCAGCGACCATCTCCCGGAATGCCGTGCCCGGACGGAACGCCGGCACTGATGTTTTCTTCACCTTGACCGCTTCACCGGTGCGCGGATTGCGCGCTGTTCGCGCATTGCGAACCCGCTTCTCGAAGGAGCCAAAGCCAGTGATGGCAACTTTGTCGCCCTTAGCGACGGCGTTTTCGACCTCACTGATGACCGCATCCAGTGCCGCCGTCGCCGTCTTACGGTCTCCCAATCGGACGGCGAGCGCCTCGATGAGCTCGGCTTTGTTCACGGTTATCCTCCCGAACATGAGAACAGGCCCAATGCGAGCCATTCTGCGCGCACCGTAAGCCCTCTGACCAGCAGACACAAACATTCGACGTAAAAAAACCCTTGTGTTCCAACGAATTCGCCCCCATCGGTGATCCGATGGGGGCGAGATTTCCGTCTGCGGCCGGTGCTTTGCGCCTTCGCCGACGTCGAATCGGCTTAGTTCAAGCTGGCGACCACAACCGGTTTGAACGCGGGACGGCCCTTCTCAAACGCCGTGATGCTGGCCTCATGGCGCAGAGTCAGTCCGATGTCGTCCAGGCCCTCCAAGAGGCGCCAACGACTGAAATCGTCGATCGGGAACGGCCAGTGGGCATCATCCATGCGCACTTGCCGCTCAATTAAATCGATAGTGATCGTCTTATTCGGCTCCCGATCGGCCGCATTCCAGAGCGCCTCGACCGCGTCGGAGTCCAGCTGCACCGGCAGCAGACCTTCTTTGAGCGCGTTGCCCCGGAAGATGTCGCCGAAACGTGGGGCGATGACCGCCCGGAAACCCCAGTCGCGCAGCGCCCAAACCGCGTGCTGACGCGATGAGCCGGTGCCGAAGTTGGGACCGGCGACCAGAATCGTGGCTCCCGCGTGCGCCGGATTGTTCAGTACGAACGACGGGTCGTCGCGCCAAGCACTGAACAATCCGTCTTCAAATCCGGTGCGAGTGACGCGCTTGAGATACACGGCCGGGATGATCTGGTCTGTGTCCACATCAGAACGGCGCAGCGGCAGGACCGTACCGTGATGGGTGGTGAACTTGTCCATGGCGATGCTCCGGTTCTACAGATCGGCGGGCGCGGCGAGCTTGCCCACCACGGCAGTGGCAGCGGCGACTTGGGGCGACACCAGATGGGTGCGGCCGCCCCGGCCTTGGCGGCCTTCGAAGTTGCGGTTGGAGGTGGAAGCGGCGCGCTGGCCCGGGCTGAGCGTGTCCGGGTTCATTCCCAGGCACATCGAGCAGCCGGCGAAACGCCATTCCGCGCCCGCGTCGGTGAAAACCTGGTCCAAACCTTCGGCTTCAGCAGCTGCCCGGACCTGGAACGAGCCGGGCACGATCATCATGCGCACGTTCTCGTGCACCCGATGTCCGCGGATCACATCGGCCGCGGCACGCAGATCCTCCAGCCGCCCGTTGGTGCAGGAGCCGACGAAGACCACGTCGACAGCGACGTCACGCAACGGGGTGCCTGCCGTTAAACCCATGTATTCCAGGGCGCGATGGGCGGCGTTGCGCTCGGATTCCTCGGCGAAGCTCTCCGGATCCGGCACAACGGCGTCCAACGGCGCGCCCTGGCCGGGATTGGTGCCCCAGGTGACGAACGGGCTGATCGTCGACGCGTCGATCACGATCTCGGTGTCAAACACGGCACCTTCATCGGTGACCAATGTGCGCCAATATTCGACCGCGGCGTCCCAGTTTTCGCCCTGAGGAGCGTGTTCACGGCCGTTGAGATAGGTAAATGTGGTCTCGTCCGGCGCGATCATGCCCGCCTTGGCGCCCCACTCAATGCTCATGTTGCAGATCGTCATCCGGCCCTCCATCGAGAGCTTGCGGATGGCCGCACCGCGATATTCCACGATGTGTCCGTTGCCGCCACCGGTGCCGGTCTGGGTGATCAGGGCGAGGATCAGATCCTTCGCCGAGACACCCGGACGCAGCTCGCCGGTCACGGTGACCGCCATCGTTTTGGGCTTGGCCTGCGACAACGTCTGGGTGGCGAGCACATGCTCGACCTCGCTGGTGCCGATGCCGAAAGCGAGCGCGCCGAACGCGCCATGGGTCGCGGTGTGCGAGTCACCGCAGACAATCGTGGTGCCGGGCTGAGTGAGACCGAGCTGCGGACCGATCACGTGCACGATGCCTTGCTGCTCGTCGCCGAGCGAGCGGATCTGCACCCCGAATTCGGCACAGTTCTTGCGCAAGGTTTCAATCTGCGTCCGCGAGGTGGGGTCGGCGATGGTGAGCAGATCACCGCGTCGAGTATTGAACGCCGGGTCCGCATAACCGGTAGGCGTGTTGTGGTCCTCGGTCGCGAGCGTCAGATCGGTGCGGCGCACCGGCCGCCCGGCCACCCGCAGGCCGTCGAAAGCTTGCGGGCTGGTGACCTCGTGCAATAAATGCAGGTCGATGTAAAGCAGATCAGGCTCACCCTCGGTAGCCTGCACGACGTGGTCGTCCCAGACCTTCTCGGCCAGGGTCCGCGGAGTGACTCCCACCATCTGGACATCCTAAATTCTGGGAGGTATGTTTCGGCTTGTGGGACACAGTATGAGCGGTGTCGGCGTCCTCGACAAGGCGGTTGTCATCCTCGCCGCATGTGTGGACGGCGCCAGCCTGGCCGAATTGGTCGACCGCACAAAGCTACCGAGAGCAACAGCACATCGACTAGCCCAAGCCCTGGAAATCCACCGAATGCTAGTCCGCGACACCCAAGGCCGATGGCGTCCCGGCCCACGCCTGGGCGAGTTCGCAAACGCCGCACCTGATGTATTGCTGACCGCCGCCGAGCCGTTGTTGGCCGCCCTGCGCGACGCCACTGGGGAAAGCGCGCAACTCTATCTGCGCCGAGCCGACGAACGCATCTGTGTGGCCGCCGCCGAACGCGCCAGCGGCCTGCGCGACACCGTCCCGGTCGGCTCAGTTCTGCCCATGGTGGCCGGCTCCGCCGCACAAATCTTGCTCGCCTGGGAACCCCCCGAAGCAGTAATGCCACTACTGCCCCGATGCAAATTCACCGGCCGCACCCTAGCCGAAGTACGCCGCCGCGGCTGGGCCCAAAGTGTCGCCGAACGCGAGCCCGGAGTGGCCAGCGTCTCCGCCCCCATCCGCGACCGCACCGGCCGAGTAATCGCCTCGATCTCCATCAGCGGCCCGATCGAGCGCCTAGGCCGCCGCCCCGGCGAACGCCACGCCATGGCCGTAGTCCGCGCCGGCCAACGCCTCTCGGGCCTCTAGCCATTCAGCACAGACCAGACCCGGGCGGATGCCCCTACCCGGTGATGCCTTTGTTGTAGTGAGCAGTGATCCGGGCTGCGGACAGGGTAGAGCCAAAGATTGCGACGTCGTCGATGTCACCGTTGAACATTCCGCCGCTCCACCCTGCGTAATAGCCGATATCAACTCCGGCAGCGCTGTCGACGATTGCGCGGCTGGAAGCGCCGCCAGCGCCTCGCTGGGTTCCATCAACATAGATCCGCAAGGTTGTGCCGTTGTAGGTTGCGACGATGTAGTGCCATGCGCCGGTCAGTGTCATCGCTCCGGTGTAGTACTGGTCAGTCCCACCAGAGTTAAGCCGTTCAATACCGACGCCGTAGTCGGCGTTGAGCCACAACCAGTAGCCCGAGCTACTTCCGTACTTGCGGACGATGGTGTGGTATTCCCCGCTGAATGCGGCGCCGATCGAAACGGGTTTAACCCAGGCTTCGAGGCTGAACGATGCCGTGCCAAGGAAGTCATTGCGGTCGATGGCGCTCGCCCCATCTGCGGTACCGTCGAGGCCGACCGCGGTGCTGGGGTCTGCCGTCAACGCTCCCGGTCGTCTCAAGGTGGGGCTGTTGAGGTAGGAGCAGGTCCAGGAGTTGCCGGACCGGTCGACAGCGTTGGTGCCGCTAGATTCGTCGAACCGCCAGTAGCCCAGTGGTGAGTCAGCGGCTACGACTGCGCTATAGAACTGGGTGGCCGAGCCGAACGACGCCGTTGTGGCGGTTGTGGCGGTGAAAGTCGCATTGGCTGCCGACACCAGACCCGCCGCGGCAAAGTAGGCGAGCAAAGCCAGCACGGTTGCCAGTGCGGATCGGCCACGGTGCCACCGAACGCCACTTAGACGACCGCGCATCGCTCTCCTCCCCCGACGCAACCTGCCGACCGGGTCAGGGCAGCCCCGGAGACGGGACGATCACGGATCGCCTCGGCTACTCACATCGGTTGAGGAATACCCGAGTTGAGGCAGTCGCGCTGGCGATCGACTCTTGACCGGAAGACGGCAAAACCAGAACGGCTGCTCACTGGCAAGTTTGCCGGCGAACAGCCGTTTCTCGGCTTGTAGCCCCGAAGGGATTCGAACCCTCGCTACCGCCTTGAGAGGGCGGCGTCCTAGGCCGCTAGACGACGGGGCCAGGACTTGCTGTGCTGCCGCCAGCTTGCCAGCGCGATAATCTGCACTGTCTGCCTGGGCGGCGGGCCGAACTCTATCAGAATCCAGCTCCACCCTCCTCTGCAGGAGTGGTAGCGCTGGGGTACCAGGACTCGAACCTAGACTAACTGGACCAGAACCAGTTGGGCTGCCAATTACCCCATACCCCATTCGGCACGGTTTTCCGTACCGAGGGCAAACTCTACCTGACCTCTTGGGGCCCATCAAATCGGGTCAGCAACTCAGCGATCTTTGCTCCTGCGCGCGGGTTTCGTGCCGAGCAGTCGAAACCAGGGCTTAGGCCGGACAGCCAGCTTGGGGGCTCATTCGAGCGCTACGACCGAGTTTCGCAGCTCACCGATGCCTTCGATGCTGACCGAGACGATCTCCCCGGGCACGATCTGGCTGACTCCCGCGGGCGTACCGGTGAGGATGATGTCGCCGGGGAGCAGGGTCATCACGTGCGAGATGTAGGACACCAGTGTCGGTACGTCGAAGACCATGTCCTTGGTTCGCCCTAGTTGTCGCATTTCTAGGGCATTCGGGTCGCGGCCGACCTCGCAGCGAATCTCTAGATCACTGACATCGAGGTCGGTGACGATCCACGGGCCGATCGGACAGAACGAGTCGAAGCCCTTAGCCCGAGTCCACTGTGGGTCGGTGCGCTGAAGGTCACGTGCGGTAACGTCGTTGCCAATGGTGTAGCCGAAAATCGCCTTCTGCGCACCGGCCCGATCGACTCGACGAGCACCGGTCGCACCGATCACTACGGCGAGCTCAGCCTCCTCCTCGACCTGACTGGACTGCGGGGGCAGCCGAATCGCGTCGTTGGGCCCGATCACCGTGGTGGACGGCTTAATGAAGATCAACGGCTCGGTGGGCACTTCGTTGCCGAGCTCCTTGGCATGGTCGGCATAGTTTCGGCCAACCCCGACCACTTTGCTGGAGAAGATCGGCGCGAGCAGGCGCACATCGGCGAGCGCCCACCGCTGACCGGTCAAGCGGACGGCTTCGAAGGGCAGGGAGCTGATCTCGGCCACGGTCAGACTCGACGTTCCGTCGCCTTCGACGACACCGAACGAGACTCCACCGGAATGGACAAAGCGGGCGAAGCGCACGAGGTTTCCCTACTCTAGAACGAGACTTGCCTGCTGAATTTACGCTGCTCGGCCACTTCACTCGCGCCACGGCCCGCCCGACCAGCAGCTTGGTCGGCAACCTGCCACCACAGCCCTCAACCGAAGACCGAAGGCGCCGATAAACCAATTTTTCCCCAATAACCGTACGAATGTCGTACGCGCTGAGGTGGTAGACGTCATTCGCGCTTAACGGTGATCGTGTTGATCGCTTCGGCTGGATACGCTGATGTGATGAGGACCAAGCAGGTGAGGGCACTTACCACGACGCTGCCCTCGGTGACCTGGATGCCTCTGGCCCGTGCCCACGCCGAGCGGGCAGACGAGATGACCGCAAGTCATCGAGCTCGCCGCGCCGCCGGCGAGAAGCACGTGATCGAAGATTTCCTCTACGACTACTACGGCACCCGCCCGGCCACCCTGCGCCGCTGGCATGCCGGCGTCGGCACCGGACTGTCCCCCGCACCGGCCGGCCTAGCCGAGCAGGCCGGCTGGAAGTTCTACCTCACCTATGCCGACGGTGTGGTCACGCTCGACGAAGCCGCGTTCATGCAAGCCCGGGGCGAAAGCGTCCGCTATATCCATGGGCTGCTAACGGCAACCGCATCCCGCCCGGTTTTCGCCGGCTGCTTCGGGCTGCACGAGTGGGCCATGGTCTATCGCGACCCCGAGCACCGCCACCCGCTGCCACTGCGCCTCGGGCAGGCCGGCACTGACGAAGTGGTCGAGCAGAACCCGATCCGTTGCACTCATTTCGACGCGTTCCGCTTCTTCACCCCCGAAGCGGTCGGGCTCAATCGGCTGCAACCGACCCGCGCTACCCAAGTCGACCTCGACCAGCCCGGCTGCCTGCATGCCGCCATGGACGTGCACAAATGGGCACAAAAGCTTGGCCCGGCCGTACCGGGGGCGTTGGCTTTGGACTGTTTTGCCTTGGCCGCTGATATTCGGCTGCTCGACATGCAAGCCAGCCCCTACGACCTCACCTCATATGGTCACGAGCCAGTCAAGATCGAAACTCCCGAAGGCAAAGCAGAGTACGTAGCTCAGCAGCGCGAATTCGCCCGGCGCGCTGCTGGATTGCGCGCCCGATTGATCCGGGTGTGCGAGGAGCTGATGGGCCCGGATAAAGCCACCCGCAGCCGCGAGGCAGTCGCCCCGTTCAACCGCCGATAACGATGCAGATCTGCGGTAATCGCGACGGATATGTAAGTCTGACAGCGCCAGGAAACTAACTCTAAGCAACCGACTCGGTCGTACGCGTGGACAGCTCAGTGATGTTCGCACAGGTGTGGGGACAATTACCGTTCACCCAGTTGTTACACGTTGCTACATTGCCGCCTTCTGCAGCTTCTCGGTTCCACAACTGGACTGCGGTGGCAGTTCGCTATCGGTTAGCAGCTAGCGGAGAGGATGAGGCTCGGTGGTCGATTGGCGGAGTCACCCAGAACAAGTTTTCGCTGCGCAACCTTCGGCACCGCCATTAGGGCGAAATCGGGCTATTCCCACCGATCAAGCAATCGGATCGGTAGAAGAAGCGGTCGCCTGGGTGGACAAGTGGGCGCACGCCGCCGACGAAACCATCGAGCGGATTCGAGCGGTTTCTGAGGTGGTTTCCCAGGTTACAGCCACGGCCAGCTCAGCTCGTGGCGAAGTCGAGGTGACTGTGGGAGCCTCCGGCGAACTGGTCAAGCTGCAGTTGGACAGTGAAGTAAGTCGCTGGAATGTCGACGAACTAGCGGCGGAGATCTTGCGGGTGGCCAACGAAGCACGCAGTCAACTCGGTTCGGCGGCCGCCGCTGCGGTTCACGCCGCACGATTTGACGATGCTGACGTCGCCGCGGTCGTCGATAGCTTCGCCAGCAACGCCGCGGCACCAGCCCACGCAGCATTCTCAGCCGACCCGGACCCATGGGCGGGTTCACGGTGACCGTCGGCGGATTCAACATCACCACTGGCGGGGAGAACGGTCTTGATGCAATCGGCGCGGGCACGCGCCAAGCCGCTAATTCACTGGCCGACGTCCGCGCGCCAATGGGGGCATTCGGTCTACTTTGTGGATTCCTTGAAGACGAAGTGAACTTGACCGTGACTGCGCTGCACGAGAACCTGTCTGCCAAAGCCGGAGCGATCGACGAGGCCGCAGACACAGTGCGCCACTCGGAACGCACTCTGTTGAACACCGACGAACAGTTAGCCCAGCACTACTCGGCGGTGGAGCCAAAGTGAGTGAGAGCGCTGATAAATCGTCGGCAATGCGAGCCCAAGTCCAGCAGATCGTCGACGAGATCCGCACCGACCAATGGGTGGACCCGCTGTTGCGTGGCGACGTCACGAAAATGCGGCCTATCGTCGGTGACGACGCCATCCCCAGCGCCTTAAATCAACTGGGTGGGCTTGATCCGCGGCTTGCCCAGATGGTCAAACCGATGAGCGAGCCGATTACGGCCTTGTCGCATGATCATGACCGGATTAGCGTGGTGCTGTCCGGGCCGCTGCGCGGTATTCGTGATTTTCTGTCCGTGAAGGAAAAAGATCTCGGTGACAGCCAGCGCAAGCTCGCTGGCTTATGGCAGGGTGGCGCCGCTGCTGCCACACTCCAACAGTACGCGACTGGGCTGCGCCTGCAGCTAGATGCGGGGTCAGTGGCCACTGGAGCCCTGGCCATCGCCGTGGACCACGGCGGACTGGTGTTGGCCGCAGCCAAACATATCGCCCTAGGAGTGGCACAGGCGGCTGCACTAGCCGCGCTCAGCTGGATCCGCACTCAAGCAATCGGTCTGCTGTCCCAGGGAGTCGAGGGCATCAGCAAGATCATCCAGCATATTGCTGGTGATATGCAGCGGGCCACAGCGAAAATCGCCAGGATTGCGACTGCCGGAGTGACCAGCATCGCCGCCCTCAAGGCCCTCATCGAACGGATGCGGCAGGCCATCAGGGGTGGCGGTTCGTCCGGCGGCGGGCCACCAAAGCCCGACAAGGGGGCACTGGCACAGCGAGCCAAGGAGATGCTCACCAAACTGCCGGACACCGCACTGGCCGGGTTGCACCCCATGCCGGTGCTGGGTTCCGAGGGCGGCCCTGCGGTGCAGCGCGACGGCAAGGGCATCATCACGAATGTCCTGGTCGACGGCAGGTGGCTGGGACAGGCGGACTACGTGAGTTACTTGATGAAAGAGCGGGTGGCGCAATTGAATGAAGCCGTCGCGGATCCGAATTCGGGTATTTCTAAAAGAAAAACAAAGCCTTGCGTGTCGGTGGCAGTGGATTGGCGCACCGGTCAAACCGCGGAAGGCAATAACAACTTGACGATCGTCCAAGATGATCTGCACCCGCTGCTTAAGGATCGCTTGGACGACTTCAAGGCACATCACCAGGCAGCCGGAATTCTCTACGGAGATTCGCTGTATCCGCACGAGTCAAATCCCGGCACGCATGCTGAGATTTACGCGGTCAACCGGCTACTCTGGGAGCGGGAAGCCGCTGGCGTGCCAGTAAACGCGGCGACTCCTGGTGAGCTGCGCATCGACAACTTCTTTCCATGGACCAAAGGAGGTCAGCCAGCTCCGTGCTGCGCCAATTGCACAGGACTTCTGACAGGCATACCTTGTAATGCGGGCAAATTGCTTGACTCTCCCCGCACTCGTCAAATTCAAAGGTGGGAAACTCCTCCATGATTCCGGTAGAAATCGAGTTGGTCGAGTACGACCTGGATGGCCGGGCACTGGTCGACGACCAGCTCTACACCGGCGAGGTGGTCGAACACGACGCAGAAAGTCGTCTGCTCTCGCGCACCAACTATCGCGACGGCTGGCAGGACGGGTTGGAACTGCACTATTTCACAGACGGTTCCCCCGAATTTGAAGGCTGCTGGACCCAAGGTCGTCAGATCGGAAACCATCGATACTGGCATGCGAACGGCCAGCTGGCCCAGGAGATCGTCTACGACAATCTCGGCAACTCCACCCGCCTCGGCCGATGGACTCCTGAGGGCAGCCCAGACTGAGCGTCCGCGCTCGAACTGATGTCGTCAGTCGGCCCGAGTGCGTTCATGGTCGCAAATCGCTACTCGAGGTCGCCGCGGCGGCCGCGTTTGGTTTCGCCGCGACGTTTTTTGGCGGCGATGCGACGTTCGACTGCGCCCTTAGACGGGCGGGTCGCTCGGCGTACCCGAGGTGGGGGTGCGACTGCGCTGGCAACCAGGGCGGCTAGCCGAGCTGAGGCGGCCTCTCGATTGCGCAATTGCGAACGGTGTTCTGAGGCGGTGACGACTAGGACGCCGTGGACGAGGCGCGCACCGAGCCGTTCGACTGCTCGTTCCTTCAGGGCAATGGGCAGCAACGCTGAGCCAATCAGGTCCCACGAGAGCTCGACCCGCGAATCTGTGGTGTTCACGCCCTGACCGCCCGGGCCACTGGAGCGGGAGAAACGCCAAGCCAGCTCGGCTGCCGCAATGGTCAGCCGGTCATTGACTCGCACGTCCTCGATCACACCGGCCAGCATTTCACCCGCCCAGGGCTGACCGCCAGGCAGTTACGGCAGTATGGGGATGTGACGTCCCCAAGTGCGCCGGTTGTGACGACCGGTTACCCGTGGCCCATCGAAACCACCCGGCTGAGTAACGGCCTGCGTGTCGTGGTCAGCTCGGATCGAAGTTCGCCTGTCGTCTGTGTCAACCTTTGGTATGACGTGGGTTCGCGGCACGAACCGGCGGGTCAGACCGGCTTTGCCCACCTCTTCGAGCATCTGATGTTCGAGGGCTCGGTGCACGTCGCGAAGACTGAACACATGCGGCTAGTGCAGGGCAACGGTGGTTCGTTGAACGCGACCACCAACCCGGATCGCACTAACTATTTCGAGACGATGCCGTCGGAGCATCTGGAGCTCGCACTCTGGCTGGAAGCCGACCGGATGGGTGGGTTGGTGCCGGCCCTGACCCAGCACACGCTGGACAATCAGCGCGAAGTAGTCAAAAACGAACGCCGACAACGATACGACAATGTCCCGTACGGGGATGCTTGGTTGCGGTTGTTGGCTTTGCTCTATCCCACCGGGCATCCGTATCATCACGCGACGATCGGGTCGATGGAGGATCTGAACGCGGCGAGTCTGGACACGTTCAAGGCATTCCATCAGCAGTATTACGCGCCGAACAATGCCGTGTTGACTGTCGTCGGCGATGCTGCGGCGGATGAGGTGTTCGCCTTAGCCGACAAATACTTCGGGCAGCTGGCACCAGTCGCGGTGATTCCGGCGGCACCGAGTTCGCATCTGACCGGGCCGGCTAGCGAACCAGTTCGCGAAACGGTTACCGGTGCAGTGCCGGCGGCGCGGATCTACTTATCGCATCGCACGCATCCGTTCGGATCAGCAGGATACGACGCGGTTACTGTGTTGGCCACCGTGCTCGGTAATGGCCGGGGCAGCCGACTTTACCGGCGGCTTGCCGACGGCGCCCGGATCGCTCAGCCTGACTACATCGGCTCCTATGGGGTCGATCTCGCGCATGCACCGGCGCCGCTGATTATCACCGCGACCGCCCGCGACGGGGTCGACGTGGCGAAACTCGAAGCAGATCTGTCCGAAGTGGTGGACAGTCTGGTAACCGAGCCTGTGACTGAGGAAGAACTGAAACGGGCTAAAGCGTTGCTCACCACCTCCTGGTGGCGGCAACTGTCCACAGTTGGCGGCCGGGCCGACACGCTCGGGCGCTATGCCACTCAATTCGGCGATCCAAGCGCCGCCGGTTATCGCCTGCCGAGCTGGCTAGCTGTCACCGCCGACGACGTGACCGAAGCGGCCAGACTTACTCTCAAACCCGAATCTCGGGTCACGCTCACTTATTTGCCCGCCGAAACTGCGCCAGCCGAGACCGGGGAAACCGCATGACGCTCATCGCCGACCGCCCACAGCCCGGTTCTGCCCGGCCATATGAGTTTCCGACCATTCAGCGGACCATTGTCGCGGGTGGAACTGTTGTCGCCGCCCATTTGCCAGGTCAGCAACTCGCGACGGCATTGCTGCTGCTGGACGCCGGTGGGGCTCGGGAACCAGCCGGGCGCGAAGGCACCGCGACTGTGCTGGCCAAATCGCTGGAAGAAGGCACGAAACAGCGCGATTCCGCGGCGTACGCGTTGGCGTTGGAGGGGCTTGGGGCTGAGTTCACAGCTGGCGTGGACTGGGACAGTTTCCGGATCGGCGTGTCGGCTCCGGTGCCGCTGCTGTTTGACGCGGTGCGACTGGCCGCAGAAGCCACGCGCACGCCGCGGCTGGACCCGGATGATGTTGCTCGGGTGCGCGACGACGAGGTGACCGCGCTGCGGATGGATTGGGCGCAGCCGGGGCCACGGGCCGATGCCGCGTTGCGGGCTGACCTGTTCGGCGCAGCGGACCGGCATGGCCGACCGTTGCACGGCGACCCGACCAGTGTGGCCGCGGTGACAGTCGATGACGTGCTCGCCTACCACCAGGCGTGGCTGCTGCGGCCCGGCGTGTTGTTGGTGGCCGGCGATCTGGACGGGCTCGACTTGCAGGCGCTGGGTCAGGCCGCCTTCGCCGACACCTCGGGCGGCTCCCCGGCCGCTGACGGGCCCTTGGGCGTGCCGGTGCGGGACAAACGCCGGGTGATTTTGGTGGATCGGCCGGGATCGGTGCAGTCGTCCCTGCGGATCGGACACCGAGCGCCTGAGCGAGCTACCCCTGACTACGTGGCGATGACCTTGGCCGCGACTGTGCTTGGTGGGGCGTTCACCTCGCGACTCAACCACCTCATTCGCGAGGTCAAGGGCTATACGTATGGCATTCGCGGCGCGTACGCGATGACTCGGCGGTTTGGGCGATTCGAGGTGGCGGCAGGGGTGCAGACCGCGGTTACCGTGCCGGCGATTGTCGACACGCTCGGCGAGATCACCCGTACCCAAGAAAATGGGGTTACTGAGGAGGAGCTGGCCACGGCGCGGTCGTGGCGGGCGGGGCAGTTGTCGGTGGACATGCAGACGCCCGGTTCGATTGTCGGGGCGTTGAGCACTTTGGTCGTGCACGATCTGCCGGACGATTACTACCCGACATTGCGCCAGCAGTTTCTCGATACGTCACTGGAGCAAGTCTCAGCGGCGGCGGAGAAACATCTGCATCCGCACGGACTGACGCTGGTGGTTGAGGGGGACGCAGCAGCATTTCGGGACGAGCTCGCAACCGCCGATATCGGGGAGATCGTGGCAATGCCCTAACTCAGGGTAATGTTTGCCGGCGTCGGTGAATTTGCCAGCTGACGCCGGCATCCGACGACTTAGCACGTCGGGCAACACAAAAATCGCCGGACGATCACCCCAATTGTCCGCAGAAATCGGTAAATTCCGCCCACTCAAAGTACTTTTGCCGCAGCAATAGAGCTGTGTGCACCTTTCCTGCCTGGCTAGTCGATTTCTCCTTGGCGGAAATAGCATCGTCATCCGCACGCCACTGTTGATTACATTTGTGCGTTGCTGCGGAAATGAAACACTCTTAGCGTTCGGGCCTTGTTCATAACAAGGAGTGTTGATGCCCCGAACGCCGGTCATGCCGATCAGACGTCTTGCCGCGGCCACAGTAATTACCCTGCTCGCAGCAGTTGCGGGCGTTTTGTCAAATTCCTCGATCGCTTTCGGTCATGAACCTGCCGGCGAACCGCCCATTGGCTCATTGACGGTCATGAACCTGCCGGCGAACCGCCCGCTCATTGACCGACCATTTTTCCATTAAAATGCGCGACCAGCACAAAGTGCTGGCCTACCACGGTGTAGCCATTGCACCAGCCGATTCGCCGCCGGAGATCAGAGTCAACAGCGAAGTCGTCGCTCTACCTTCCGAAGTAGACGGTGGCTTGGAAGTGCCGTTGGAAGATCTCGCACCGCACGCGTTGGACGACCCCAAAAACCTCGAGGTGTGGCGCTCAGACGAGCGAATCGATGACCCAGCAACAACGCAACGCCGAAATCAACGCAAGGACAAGCCCCAACGGCGTCAGCCTCCGGCGGCAACACCGACCCTCGACGTGGACACAGCCACCCCTGGGCCTTATGGCACAGAACGACTGGATTACCAACTTGACCCGCTGGAGATTGCTGGATATGCCGCCGCGTCAGAGGTTCAGGCCGAAGTTACTCGCCCGATCGACGCGCCCGGCCCTCGTCCGCTGGTCCTTATTGTTCACGGGCGGCATTCCACCTGTTACGTCTCAGGAGCGAACCCTTCTGCATGGTCGCAGTGGCCGTGCGTGTCCACGGCCAAGCCGCTACCCAGTTACCGTGGATACCGATATTTGGCAGATATCCTTGCCTCACAGGGTTATATCGCCGTGTCAATTTCCGTGAACGCCATCAACGCCCAAGACGCTTTGATACCTGATTTGGGAGCCGGCGCCCGTTCTGAACTCATCAGACACCATCTGACCCTGTGGGCGCAGTGGAACTCTACCGGCGGTGGCCCGTTCGGTGACCTATTCAAAAATGCCGTGGACCTCGACAAGGTCGCACTGATCGGGCATTCTCGCGGCGGCGAGGCAGTCCACCGAGCCGCCGTTGATTCAGACAGCTCTGATCCCTTCCGCATTCGCAGCGTCATCACCTATGGCGCGACCGCGTTCGGTCATCAGGTGAATCCGACCGTGCCCAGCCTCAACCTGCTGCCGGCCTGTGACGGGGACGTGACCGGGCTAATGGGCCAGGTCTATGTGGACCGCAGCCGCGACATTGCCCCATCGACTGCACTGCGCACATCAGTGACGATCGCGGGCGCGGATCACAACTTCTTCAACACGGAGTGGACGCCCGGCTTAGCGGCTGCAGTCGCCCAGGACGATTGGACGCTGACCGCCGACCCGGCTTGTGGCGCCTCGGCACCCAGCCGTCTGACCGCCGAAGAACAGGAGCACGTTGGCGTGGTCTACACCATTGCCGAGCTGCGGCTGGCCTTGGCCAACGACCAAACCGTCCTGCCCTTGCTAGATGGAACCCGGGTCAAGTCGGCGGCCATCGGGGCCGCTGAAGTTGGTGTGGACACGGTCGGCGGCGACGCCACACCGTTGTTCCTACCGCTAGGCACCGACACCGAATACCCGGTGGGCGCCGGAATGACGGCGCGGGAATGCCCTTGGTATATCAGCGTCACCGGCACGAATGCGAATCCCATTCGGTCCGCCCCAGCCAACTCCGTGTGCGCAGCGAATGGGGCTAATCGATTGACCCCGCACGCCAACAAACCGGTGGCCAGTTCACGACCGGCCGAAGATGCCGTGGAACTCACCTGGGCCGCACCCGGTACTTCGGTAAGGTTGCCGGTCAGTTCTGACAGCGAATCGTCGGTGGACATTTCCGGCCGGGACAACGTTGACGTGCGGATAGCCAATGATCCGGCCGCAGCCGACAGCGCCGGCGTCTCGGTGCGCATAGTCGACAACCAGGGCCGCTCCGTGGACCTGAAAGGCGACCGATCGCGGGTAGACGACTGGGGATCGACGTTGATTCTGCCCCGGGCTCAGGCCCACATCCTGCGGGCGAGTCTGCAACGCATTCCGAAGTCCGCCATTGACCTGACCCACATCGTTGCGGTGGAGCTGGTCGCCACCTCGGGTCCCAGCCGCGCTTGGGTCCTGGACGTGCGGGCCACCTCGAAGAAAATTGTCGAGCCACAGGTGCTCGACTTGGCGCAGCTTTCGATTGAGTCGGTTGAACAACCCGAAGGTAACGACGGGGCACGCACGGTCCAGGTAAGCGTCGAACGCAAGCACGAACAGACAGGGCCGGGGCGCGTATGGGTCCAGACCAGCACCTCCACCGGCCAGACTGGAGCGCCATATAACGTGCTCGACGGTTACTACCTCGACGTACCACCCGGACCGGCCGGGTCGGTCAAAACGTTCGATGTAACCCTCTACGGCAACACCTATCCCAATCCCGCGAGCACTAATCCATCGAGCAGAGTATTGATTGACATCATTGCTGATTCTGGGCTGATGACCGGCTCCTATCGCGGCGGTGCGACAACGGTCGACGACGACTGAGCCGGTTGCGCCACTACTGAGCCGGTTGCGCCACTGTAGCTAATCCGACACCGAGGTATTGACCTAGACGTTATCGGGCCCGTGACAACATCGGGCCCGATAACGTCGCGGCCATGACGATCACCGAAGCGTCGCGCAGCGTACGAACATCACGGCGGGTAGCTGCGACGATCCTGGTCTGGCTGCTGTTGTTACCCGGGTTGGCTTGGGCACTCGTACGTTATTTCGGGGTCGAGCGCGGGGTGGCTGTGCAGTTAGTGGCCTTCACGCCGTACGTAACGCTGTGGTCTTTTTTGCCTGCTGCAGTTGCTCTGCTCGCCCGTAAGTGGGCCGCGGCCTTCTTGGCCGGGCTCGCCGTCGTGATCTTGGGCGGGTGCGTGGTGCCGCGAGCGCTGGCCGACTACGACCGCGGGCCGGCAAAAGGAGTCACGCTGCAGGTGATGACCAGCAATTTGTTCGTCGGCGCGGCTGATCCGGCCGCGATCGTGCAACTGGTGCGCGACAACGACATCGCGGTGCTCGCCGTGCAGGAATACACGCCCCGAGTGCGGGCCGGATTCAGTGCGGCCGGACTAGACACGCTGCTGCCCTATGCGGCGCTCGCGGACGAAGTGGGCACCACCGGCGGCGGGCTCTACTCTCGATTTTCACTCAGCGACACGGTCATCGAACGCAGCGCGGGCGGAAACATGCAGGTGCACGCGACAATTCAGCCGCCGGGAGCGGGCGCGGTAGTGGTGGCGTCGACCCACCCACTCGCGCCATATGCGGTGTCGGCGCTGGACTGGTGGAACGACGATTTGGCGGCGGAACCGAGCACCGGGCCGGACGGAACTCCGCGGATTCTGTTGGGTGACTTCAATTCCACATTGGACCACGCGGCATTACGGCGAGTGATTTCACGCGGGTATCGCGACGCGGCCGACACGGTGGGACAAGGCCTGATCGGCACCTGGGGGCCATATCACGGCCAGTCGATCCCGCCGGTCACCCTCGATCACGTGCTGGTGGACAAACGCATCGGCGTACACGAAGTCCGCGTACGCCGAGTGACTGGCAGCGATCACCGCTCAGTAATCGCCACCCTCACCCTCCCCAAAGCGTAACGACGACCTCCGAGCCGGCACGCCCGCGTTGGCGGGAGTCCGGCAATTTCGGTGGCTGGCTAACCGCAGGTCGTTTAGCATCGCTGTATGTGCTTCAGGTTGGAGACGACGACGCCGGATTGCCCCGGCGTAGGTTCGCGCTGATCTGACGAAGCGACGAAACAGCCCCGGGCGCGATGCCTGGGGCTGTTCGCTGTCCCTGATGTCTCGCCTGGCCCCGAGACTAGGAGACTTCCATGCTCGTCGACCACCGCCGCCTCGGCCGCGAACTCGACCTATTCGACTCCGACCCACTGATCGGCGCCGGATTACCGTTCTGGCTTCCCGGCGGTGCCGCTGCCCGCTACGAAGTCGAGTCCTATCTGCATGAACTCGAACGCCGTGCCGGCTATCAGCACGTCTACTCCCCCGTGCTCGGCAAACGCCAAATGTATGAACTGTCCGGCCATTGGCGCAATTTCGCCGAAGACATGTTCCCGCCGATGGCACTCGACGACCTCGTGCTGCGGCCCAGCCTCTGTCCACACCACGCGCTAATCTTCAAATCCCGACCCCGCTCGTACCGGGACTTGCCCGTGCGGATCGCCGAACTCGGTCCGATGTATCGAGCAGAACGGTCCGGTGTGCTCGGTGGCCTAACCCGAGTGCGCGCAATTCAGCTCAACGACGCACACAATTTCTGTGCACCCGACCAGGTCGGCGCTGAAGTAGCCGCCGTGCTTCGACTCATGCACGAAGCGCACAACACCCTAGGCCTGCAACCTTCTTCGTACCGGTTGTCGCTGCGCGGATCCGGCGGAAAGTATGACGGCGACGACGATCGGTGGGCCGCGGCCGGGCAAGCGCTGCTTGACGTGCTCGACGATTTCGGGCTGCCCTACGAAAGCGTCGAAGGTGAAGCCGCGTTCTACGGTCCGAAAATCGACGTGCAATTCACCGACCCGGCCGGTCGCGAGTCGACCCTGTCCACCATCCAAGTCGATTTCCAGTTGCCCGAACGATTCGACCTGTCCTTTACCAACGCAGCCAGCGACCGAGAACGGCCAGTGATCGTGCACCGCAGCCTGGTCGGCTCGATGGAACGCCTCTTCGCGCACCTGATCGAGGTGTACGCCGGCGCTTTCCCCGTCTGGTATGCACCGGTCCAACTCACCGTTGTGCCCATCGAAGCTGCGAGTGCAGAATCCGATATCCGCGCTCAGGCTGGTGCATTTGCCGCGGCAGCCACTGCCGCTGGGCTGCGGGTGTCGGTGGAGGAGAACGGCTCACTCGGTGCACGAATCCGCGCCGCGGCCGGCCGCAAGGTGCCGTACGTCGCAGTGCTCGGCCCACGTGAAGCATCGGCCGGGTTGGTTGCACTACGCCTCCGCGACGGCCACCAACTCGCGCCAATGCCACAAACCGCAGCAATCGCCTTGATCTCGGCCGTCGCCACCTCCCGCAGACCGGAGCTTCTTCTCGTGAACCGCTCAAGGTGAAGGGGCTGTCAAAATCGCCTGCAATTACCGGCTGACGCATTGATAGCGCAATCGTGCTAAGCGCCATCAATGCGAGCTTTGTGTCGGCCCGGTTAGAGATCCGGCGTAGTGGCGAGAAGCCAGGCGATGGGTTGCGGACCCGCTGAATCAAGTTCGTATTCACCGCTAGCACGATCGAGGGCGTGCCGGTGGATGGTCGTTTTATTGTCGCGCTCAATCACCCAATAGCGCGCGATTCCCGCCTTGGCGTACTCAACTTTTTTAATGACCCGGTCGATGATCTCTGACCCTTTCGAGACCACCTCGATGGCGAGTAGCAATCCGTCCGTTCCGGCATAGCTGGATCGTCGTGGTCGCGGCGGAAACCCCTCAGCCCAAACTGTCAGATCGGGTACGCGGCCGCCACCGACGTCGATACCGCAGTCCGTCACCACCTGTTCGGGTCCATAGCCGTTCATCAGGAACCACGCGAACAAACGGGACACCAGCAGCGCGTGATCGGGATCCGCAGGCGGCACGACAGACAGCACTCCTTCAGGGCTGAGTTCATAGCGATGGTTTTCGTCAGCTGCCGCCATGACCGCAAGATCATCAAGCGTGATCTGCGTCGGCATCTGCATACCCACAGCTTCGGCGCTCATTGTGCACTCCCCGACTCGTCGCTGCAGAATGCAAGGGACCGGATTGTTGGCCGACGACGGCGGGCCGAACAGGTCCCCTCGATCGTAGTTTGAAGAGAGGCTCCGGGCCATCAAAGCACCACCGCCAGACTGATCGGCCGCGTAAATAACAGGGGCGTTCACCGCCGAACTCAGCACGAAGCAGCGCACCAAGGTCGGGCTCTCCTCGCCCACGAATGGCGGCCGCCAGTCGCCCCACCCGGGTCAGGCAAGACTGGCATGGGGTTGCGCCGTGATCGCCGAGCGTGGCACGCCCACCCTTACCCTGGTCGACCGTAAAGCACTCACCCCTCCCCGAACGGCACTCGGCTGACGGTTTGGTAGCGCACCGCATCTATTCCTTGTCGTACCGGCCGGCCTTGATGTCGCCGATGAAGGCCGCCCAGATGACCGACGTGAAGGCCAGCGAAGGGCCGCTGCGGTCTTTGGTGTCACGGATCTCAACAGCATCGACCAGCAGACGAGCCTCCACGCAGCTGTCACTGCCGTTGCTTCGGGTGGACTTCTTCCAACTAGCGGTAAGGCCGGTCACAACATCTCCTCTGCGGCGCTTTGAATCATGTGGAGCGACTCAGTTCTGCCTGCGGCATCTTGCGCCAGCCTGTCAAACACGTCGCTGTACCACGTTACCGCCTCCGGATAGAGGTCGCCGGCGTACGTTTCGCAGTAGACGACATCCTCGCCCTCGCTGAAACCAAGGATGACAAGCGGTCCTAGCGACCCGGCATGTGCACCAGCAGTATATGGAATGACCTGAATATCAACCTCAGGTCGCTGAGTAAATGCAACAAGATGACGCAGCTGATCGCGCATGACTTGGACGCCCCCGACCTGTCGTCGCAACACCGCCTCGTCGAGGATAAACCACCCGCTGGGTGGATCTTCTTGCGTAAAGACACCCTGTCTCGACTGGCGAGCCTCGATCCGGGTCTCAATCTCGTCTGTCCCGAGCCTGGTCGGACCATTGAGCAGCAGGGCGCGAGCATAGTCTTGCGTCTGCAGCAGCCCGGGAACCGCCAACGGGCCAAATGCCTTGATCGATGTCGCCTCGCTCTCGAAAGCGATCAGACTGGCGTACTTCTCCGAAATGGCCGAGGCATAAGGCTGCCACCAGCTCCTGTCGTTCCTCTTTGTGGTGTCGAGAGCGATCTGTTCGAGCCGCCTGCTGACCTCGTCGCTCGCACCGTAGGTCTGGAGCAGCGCACGAAGGGTGAGCACTCGAACTCCGACCCGGCCCCGTTCAATCCGACTCAAGTGAGAGTCGGAAATTCCTGCCGCGCTGGCGGCCCGTTCGATGTTCAGTCCGGCGGCTTGACGTAGGGGCTTGAGCTCGAGTCCGAGCTTTCTCTTCGCAGTTGGGCTAGCCACCGCCACAGTGTACGGCGCTCCGAACGAGGACAGCTTCTTAAGACAATCCTTCCAGGCAATTGTCCAGAGCAGACGTTCCATGCAACGATGTGCCCGAGCGTGACGGCAAAGTCACGCAACATGATCATCGCGGTGGAGTGCTCCCGGCCAACGGCGCAAGCACACCGCCCATTGCTTGCCGATCGATCGGGGCCTTCATGATGCACCGCCGAAGTCGGGGCCGATTCCTCGTCTTTCGCGCACGAAGCTGCGAGTGCGGACTTCGCTGGCCGTGTCTTGAACTCACGCTCGACGAACGAAGAATACAAGGAAGATCGAACCAGTGGAATGGTCTATCTGGCGCTATGTATGCATGATGCAATCGACGATAGCTTCCGTCGGAACGGCCCCGAACCAGCCGCACTATGGGATCGATTTCTCGGCTGGTATCGAGCTGCCATCAAACATAGATAGCGTCAACACCTCGTCGTCGGCCCACAGATTTGCTGGCCGAATACTCGTCGGTCTCATGGTTCCCAGCTCGGCTCCTGAGCAGCATTTTTGCTGGGTTCGCAAAGACATGCGCAAAACCGTTCGACCTGGCCGGCGTCAGTGGCTACCGCACCAAGCTCCGCAACCTCGATACAGGCAACGACGCCGGCCATTCTACAGCCCAGCGTTGGCGACCTCGAACGCCGCCGACGACCATGCCTCTTCGAGCGAGCTAGGCCGAAGCGCCGTGACGCTAGAGGAATCTGACTGGTAGATCGTTCACAACAGGATCTCCATTGCTTCGCGCAGCATTCGTTCGGCCTGCGGGAACTGCCTAGCCATCGAGAGCAATTCCGAAGGCGACGATCCACGCCGGCTAAGCCAGCGTCTTAGTGCACCGTAAACAAGCTCCGAGCCTTCGCGGTGGCGAAGCCGAGCCGCATCGATGATGCTCCGCGGCGCATCATATATCCCGATGGATGTTTGCTCATCAAGCAGAACCGTAGTCCGTCCGATCTCGAACGTTTCGGGACTAAAGAGGTGCCAAGTTGTCGGCGCGTGAACAGCCGGTCGGTAGGTACCCCGCGGGAGAGCCACATCAATTGTGGCAGGGATGTCGTCGGTCAGGTCGTGTCGGGCTAATGCGGTGGTCAGGCAAAGCGTGGCCAGGGGTGCTCGCCGAGCGATGCTCAACAGATCAACATCAACAAGCCTATTCGCATCCGTACGACGGAAAAGCCCGCGCCCGACAACCTCAATGACTCCGTCGTCTCTTAGCTGATACAGCCGACGCTCAGTCAGCCCGCCGCGGCGCGCCTGAGTGTAGGTAAAGGTGGCAGGAAGCAGGAGCAGAGTTGCAGGAAGCTGGACACCAGGACCCATGGAGGAAACTCTACACACCTCGTGGGTGTCTGTAACTATTTTCCCCCGGCCTGCTGTTGCGCTGCTCGCCGGCAAGTGAGCAGCGGCGAACAGCGTGGTTGACCCTGACTGCGGTCAGGGTTGCAGAATCAGCGGCATGGACGACGACTACGGGGATGAGCGGTCCGGGCACTGGCAGATCGGGCAATTTGCCGAGCTGGTGGGCTTGAGCATCCCGCAACTTCGCCGGTACGACCGGCTGCGGCTGCTCGAACCCAACGGTCGGGAACCGCGGTCGGGCTACCGCTATTACTCGGGTGGCCAGACGGGAACCGCTCGGGCAATCGCCCTACTTCGATCGCTGGATATGCCAATCGCGGATATTCGCCAGATCTTGGCCGGCACTAGCGAAGCTGAGCGACGCCAACTGTTTCGCGACCATCGGGCACGACTTGAGGCCCGCCTCACCGAGGTTCGCAGTCTCATGGCCGCAGTCGACGCCATGACCAATAAGCCAGCCAACACCGAGCAGGACGCGCTGACAAACGAGCACGTCACAACTGAGGAGGAGATCATGACCGAAAAGGGCGCCACAATTAACGAGGTATCCACGGATCTGACGAGTTGGCTACACCTCGTGCCTCGGCTGCCAGTTACCGATATGGACCGTTCGGTCGGGTATTACCAAGAGGCACTGGGGTTCCGACTCGCCTGGCGCACACCGAGCAACGATCTCGCCGCTTTGGCCAGCGGCGAGATCGAGATGCTGCTACTCACCCGCTGGACCGGCGAGTTACCGCCGCCAGCCCAATCCGCTTACGTGTACGTCGAAGATCCCGATGCGCTGTGTGCCGAATACCGTCAAGCCGGTGCCGATATCGTCGAATCGGTGGCCACCCGGCCGTACGGAATGCGGGATTTTGTGGTTCGTGATCTGGACGGGCATCAATTCACGTTGGGGCGCGGCGATGATCGGCTGCGGGAGGTTGCTGACCACTACGGCCTGACCGCGGAAACGATCTCCGTCGACCCGCACTGGTTGCAGTCGCGCGGCCGAGCGTAGATCGAATCCGGTCAGCCAAGTCGGGCATTCAGGCAGATGCGCTTGTGCGGGCAAGCCCGTACGTGAGGGCGTCAACAAGAGCAACCCAGCTAGCTTCGACGATGTTCTCGTGCACGCCGACCGTGGTCCAGTCGCGCGGCCCGTCCCTGGTTTCCAGCAGCACTCGAGTTACCGCGTTAGTGCCGTGGCTACCTTCCAGGATGCGCACTTTGTAGTCAGTCAGCTCGAACGACTTCAGGCGCGGATAGTGCTGTGACAATGCTGCCTGTAACGCTTCGTCGAGTGCGTTCACCGGCCCATTACCTTCCGCAGTGGCGATCACGCGCTCACCGCGTACCCGTACTTTGACTGTGGCTTCGGAAATGACCTGGCCGTCTTCGCGGTGTTCAACTTGGACTCGGTAGGACTCCAGGGTGAACGGGCGGGTGAAGTTTTCGCCGGGCAGTTCGGAGCGGACCAGCAGTTCGAAGGAGGCGTCCGCGGCTTCGAAGGACCAACCGAGCGCCTCCATTTCTTTCACTTTGCGGGTCACCGTGCTGAGGGTGTCGGGGTGGCCGGCCAGTTCCAACCCGAGCTCGCGACTTTTGAGCTCGATGCTGGCCCGGCCGGCCATCTCCGTGATCAGGATCCGCATGTCGTTGCCGACAACCGCCGGGTCGACGTGGTTGTAGAGCAGCGGATCCACTTTGATCGCGCTCGCGTGCAGCCCTGCTTTGTGGGCGAAGGCGGCGGCCCCGACGTAGGCCTGGTGGGTGTCGGGGGCGATGTTGGCGATCTCGGCTAGCGCGGTCGAAACGCGTGTCGCCTGTTCCAGGCAAGAGTCCGGTAGGACTTTGCGCCCGAGTTTGAGTTGCAGGTTGCTGACTACAGCGAATAGATCGGCGTTGCCAGGTCGCTCGCCGTAGCCGTTGGCGGTGCACTGAAAGTGATTGACGCCGGCTTCGACTGCGGCGATGGTGTTGGCCACCGCGCACGCAGTGTCGTTTTGGCAGTGGATGCCTAGCTGCGCGGCGGGAACGCCGGAGCGTTCGACCACTTCGTTCACGGCAGCGGTGATCATCGACGGGAGCATGCCGCCGTTGGTGTCGCACATGATCACGCGCTCAGCGCCGGCCTCGAACGCGGTTCGGACCACAGCTGAGGTGTATTCGGGGTCGTAGCGCAAACCGTCGAAGAAGTGCTCACAGTCGACAAAGGCTCGGCGACCGTTCGCGACTAGGTGTCGGACAGTGTCGCGGACCATGGCCAGGTTTTCGTCCCCGGTTGTGCGCAGCGCGCGTTCGACGTGGCGGATGTCGGACTTCGCGACCACGCAGACCACCGGCGTTTCGGCTGCGAGCAGCGCCGCGACTTGTCCGTCCTGTTCGACCTCGACACCGGCTTTACGAGTTGCCCCGAAAGCGACCAATACCGCGTTTTTCAACGTCAATTCGGTCTTGGCGCGTTCGAAGAACTCGGTGTCTTTCGGCATCGCACCGGGCCAGCCACCCTCGATGAAGCCCACCCCGAACTCGTCGAGCAGCCGGGCGACCGCGAGCTTGTCGGCGACCGTGTAACTGATTCCCTCGCGTTGCCCGCCATCGCGCAACGTGGTGTCGAAGACCTGATAGTCCATGGCCGCTTTCCTTCCTTCGGGGTGGTGACCCAACAAAAAGACCCCCCGCGAAAGCGGGAGGTCGGCACGTCGGCGATGAGTCAGCCGACGCGCTGGGTGCCAATAATCAGCAGGGAGCGGGTCACGAGATGAAGCATGCCACTAACCGCCTCCGCGCAGAGCAATGTTCCACCTATCGAGACTAAGTTTGGTGGCGTGGCAGCCGAATCTCACCCCCGGAACCTTGGATTCGCCCAGACCTACAACTTTCGTGACGTCGGCGGATATGCCGGCCACGGCGGGCGGCACGTGCGCTGGCGACGCTTGTTCCGCTCCGACGCACTGCACCGGCTCGGACCAGCCGACGCGGAAAAATTCGCCACCCTCGGCGTACGCACGGTGATTGACCTGCGCCGACCGCACGAAATCGAACGGTACGGCCGAATAGCCGAGCGTTACGGCCTGGATTATCGCAATCACGTGCTCAAACACGTGGATTGGGAAGAGGTCGAGCACTCGGCTGACGTGGTGCACGAGCGCTGGCTGGCCGACCGATACCTGAACTTCGCCGAGGACGGTCACGAGGCGATCCTCGGCTCGCTGCAGATCATCGCCGACCCAGCATCAGCACCAGTGATCGTGCACTGCATGGCCGGCAAGGACCGCACCGGCACCGTGTGCGCGCTGACGCTGTCACTGCTCGGGGTGTCCGATGCGGACATCGCCGCCGACTATGCGCTGACGACGGCGGCAATGCAACCGCTCACGACGTACCTGATGGCTAAAGATCCTGATTCGGTCTTGGGCCATGAGCACATGTTCGACTCGCCGCCCGCGGCAATGACGCTCTTTTTGGCTGATCTGCGGGCATTGCATGGCTCGGTCGAGGACTACGTGCGCGAAATCGGCCTGACCGACGCCGAGATCGCCGCCATGCGCTCGCATCTGCTGACCGCGGAGTAACTCAGCCCGATGCCCGATGCACCAGATCAGCTTCAGCGAACCGACAGCTGATCTGGTGCATCCATAAAGCCAATCAAGCGACGCGGTGCACCCAACCGAACGGGTCCGGTGCCCGGCCACGCTGAATGTCGGACAGTTCCTGCCGCAAACTCATCGTGACCTCGCCCGAACCACCGTCAGCCACGACGAACTCACCGTCTGGGCTCTTCACCGTGCCGATCGGGGTGATCACGGCGGCGGTGCCGCACGCGAACGCTTCCCGAATCCGGCCGGAGGCAGCACCCGTGCGCCACTCGTCGAAGCTGATCGGCCGTTCTTCGACCCGTCGACCAGCCCGCTCGGCCAGTTTCAGGATCGAGTCTCGGGTGATGCCGGGCAGGATCGTGCCGGTCAGCGGCGGGGTGACCAGGCTGCCGTCGTCGAGCACGAAGGCGATGTTCATCCCGCCGAGCTCGTCGACAAATTCGCGGCGCACCGCATCCAAATAGACGACCTGGTCGCAGCCGTGCTCAATCGCGTCAGCCTGCGCGGATAGCCCGGCGGCGTAGTTGCCGCCGCACTTGGCCGCGCCAGTGCCGCCGGGCGCTGCTCGGGTGAAGTCGGGTGAGACCCAGACCGAGACCGGCTTGACCCCACCGGCGAAGTAAGCGCCTACCGGCGAGGCGATGACCAGATACAAATACTCGCGGGCCGGGCGCACCCCGAGGAAAACCTCACTGGCGTAAGCGAACGGTCGCAGGTAGAGGCTGCCTTCATCGCTTTCCGGCAGCCAGTTACGGTCGATGTTGACGATTTCCCGCAGCGACTGCAGGAAGACTTCCTCGGGCAGCGCCGGCATCGCCATCCGCTGGGCTGACTGGGCGAATCGGGCGGCGTTGGCATCCGGCCGGAACATCGCCACCCCGCCGTCGGCCATCGAGTAAGCCTTGAGGCCCTCGAAGATCTCTTGCGCGTAGTGCAACACCGCCGTGGCCGGGTCCAGCGGGATCGGCGCGCGCGCTTCGACCCGGGAGTCATACCAACCCTTACCATCCGCATAACGGATGGTCACCATGTGGTCGGTGAACACCCGGCCGAAGCCGGGGTTGATCAATAGTGCGGCCCGTTCGACGTCGCCTACCGGCGCCGGATTCGGACGGATCTCGAAATCGAGGTGGTCACCACCGCTCATGACAAACAGACCTGCTTTCTGCAAAAAGTTTTCACGCACGCGCCGGCGCCATCGTGCCCAAGAGGAATTTACCCCGAACGAGCGTTAAAACAACGGGCTCGGGTAGCGCGGTGCCGGTTGTCGCGGTGGCGGTGTGCCGGCGCTCGCTGTTGCGGGAGAGAGTGACGACAGCCCAGGTCAGGCTGCGGCGGCGACTCGGTCGCCCACCTGAGCGGTCTGCAGCGGGGCGCCCGGTGTGCGGGAAGCTACCTCGGCTGCGACCGCGTCGGTTACTCGCTGGGCCTCGTCCGGGTGGCCCAGGTGTTCTAGCAGCAGTGCTGCGGACAGGATTGCCGCAGCCGGGTCGGCGATGCCCTGGCCGGCGATGTCCGGCGCGGAGCCGTGCACCGGCTCGAAGGTCGACGGATACTCGCGGTCGGGGTTGACCGAGCCACTGGCCGCCATGCCGATACCGCCGGTGACGGCGGCGGCGATGTCGGTGAGGATGTCACCGAAGAGATTGTCGGTCACCACGACGTCGTAACGCTGCGGGTTGCTGACCATGAACATGCTAGCCGCGTCGATGTGCTGATATTCCGTGCTGACCTCGGGGAACTCGGCCGCAACGACGGCGAACGTGCGCGCCCACAAACTGCCGGCTTTGGTGAGCACGTTCGTCTTGTGCACCAGGGTGAGGTGCTGCCGATCGCGGCGCTGAGCCCGGCCGAAGGCGTCGCGAATGACCCGCTCGACGCCGTAGCGCGTGTTCAGGCTTTCCTCGGTGGCGATCTCGGCCGGAGTGTCTAAGTGGAGCACTCCGCCGGCACCGACATAGAGTCCTTCGGTGCCTTCGCGCACCACGACCATGTCGATCTCGCCAGCTTTGATCCCGGCCAGCGGGCTGGTCGTGCCGGGCCATAGCTTGGACGGGCGCAAGTTCACGTATTGGTCGAAGTCGAAGCGCAGCTTGAGCAACAAGCCACGCTCGAGGATGCCGGGCGGCACGCTGGGGTCACCGATCGCGCCGAGCAGGATGGCATCGTGGTCGGCTAGCTCGCCCTGGACCGAGCGCGGCAGCACCTCGCCAGTGCGGTGGTAGAGGCGTGCACCCAGGTCATAGTCGTTGAACTCAGCGCCGGGCAGGACCGCCTCGATCACCTTGCGGGCCTCAGCCGTAACCTCGGTGCCGATACCGTCACCGGCCACGACCGCGATCCGCGCCACGCTCACGTCTACTCCCTGAAGTTCACCGTGCTCGACAGTCACCTTAAACTAACCCTAAAATCCCGATCTTCGGTACGTCACTCCCAACTAGTGGACGTTTTTCCCGACATTGAACTGGCCACGACGGGCTAGCGAGACTTAGCCGTGATCTGTGCCCGATCCGGTCTCGGCAAACGTTTTCCCGCGTGTCGGCGCCCCAGTTGCACGGTATCCGTGGCGATGATGGCACCATGCGCCGGTGAGTTTCGACCTCGTAGTGTGGGCCATGGACCAACCGGCCCGATCGGAAGACGTGCGGGATGCCAATGAGCGCTGCGCTCGCGGCGAGCACCCGCCACGCCCGACGGATCCGCGGGTCGTCGCCTTCTATGCCGCACTGACCAATGCTTATCCCGACAGCGAACCGCACTCCTCAGCTGTCGGCTCCCCCTGGGCCAAAGCTCCGCTGCACGCCGCTGCCGATCACGTGTGGCTGCAGCTAGACGAGAGCTGCCCGGATCACGTGCTTGAAGCGATCGAGCGACTGGCTGCCGAACACAAGCTCGACCTGCTCGACCTACAAGACGGCACCGTCTATCCCCCGCCGGTGCACACCCAGTGAGTTATTGAGCGCAGCCGAACTGGGTGGTAACTCATCGCATTCGGCCGCGACTCTGCTTCACCCGGGGGATTGACACTCGCCCTTAGCTTCGCCTTAATTCTTGGCGAGCAAATTCCCCGGGTGTGACCTTGTGCAACCGAGCCACAGTATTTGCGCCAGCGATTTCCGGGCGACTTGGGCGTATTGCGACCGAAAATCCCATTGCCGAGATCAATTAGCGGTTGATCCGTCGCAACAGATTTTCGGCTCGATGTTTGCGGTCAATCGGATCGGACCATAAGGTCCATTCGATCAATGCAGAAAAACCTTGTGCACGTCCCGGGACGCCGACCTGTGCACAAAGGCGAGATTTGTTTACGAAGTAAACGTATTCGCTCTGAAGCCCTCGTCTACTCCAACTACGGAGGATCTTGGTGGCACCAAAACTCGGTAAGGTCGCAGCCGGCCTGTGCGTAGTCGCACTGGCACTGTCTGCCTGCCAGCCAGCCGATTCGGTTAGCGGGGCCGAACCCAGCGCATCGGTTCCGACCCCGGCGCCGTCGACCAGCCAACCGCAGCCGACCGAGTCCGCCGCGAAGCCGTCCACGCCGGCGGTTTCAGCTCTGCGGGCTAAGTCGCCAAAGGGATCCGCCGCAAAGCAACCCTCGACTGATACCGCTTTGCCGGCATTGCTGCGCGGGGTGAACCTAGCCGGTGCCGAATTCGGCCCCACCCCAGAAAACGGAAACAAGGGTACGTTCGGCAAGGATTGGATCTATCCCACCCACGCCGAGGTCGATCACTTCATTGCCGACGATATGAATACTATTCGGCTGCCGTTTCGGTGGGAGCGTTTACAGCCGACTCAGTTCGGCGAATTCGACTCCGATGAGCTCGCACGCTTGGATGACGTAGCTGGCTACATCACCGCCAAGAAGGCCGTCGTTGTGATCGACCCACACAACTATTCGCGCTACTACAACCAATTGATCGGCAGCCCGGAGGTGCCCTCGGCTGCGTTCGCCGACTTCTGGAGCAAGCTCTCCGCCCACTTCGCGAACAACCCGTTGGTGGTCTTCGGTTTGATGAACGAGCCGACCGGGCCACCGGCCGAGCAGTGGTTGGCCGCAGCAAATGAGGCAATCGCCGCGATCCGCGCCACCGGCGCCAAGAACCTGATCACCGTACCGGGGGTGGCCTGGACAAACGCCTCCGAGTGGACCAGGAACTGGTATGGCACGCCCAACTCCGACGTGATGGGCGGCATCGTCGACAGTGGCAACAACTTCGTGATCGAGGTGCACTCATATCTCGACGAGGACGCCTCGGGTACCCACACCACGTGTGTCGCACCCGACCTGGTGACTAAACGAATCGACCCGTTCGTCCAGTGGGCGCGGGAGCATCACTTCAAGGCATGGTTCGGCGAGTTCAGTTTCGGCGACAATGACAACTGCCGCGCAGGCATGAGCAACCTGCTGGCCTATTGGAAGGCGAACTCGGACGTTGCCATGGGCTGGGCGGCTTGGGCTGCCGGACCGTGGTGGAACAACTTCGAGAGCCTGGAGCCGAACGCCGACGGCTCCGACAAGCCGCAAATGGCACTGCTACGCCAGGCCTTGACCCAAAGCTAGGGTCGGAAAAGTCCGCGCCCTCGTGTGTGAGGGCGCGGACTTTCGGCTTGCCGAGCTGTTTGGGCTTACCGAGCTGTTTGGGCATACCGAGCTGTTTGGGCTTACCGAGCTGTTTGGGCTTACCGGAGCAACAGCAGCTCAGGCGGTTTCGGTGATCGGCCGGTCCACCCAGCTCATCATGTCGCGCAGCTTCTTGCCGGTGACCTCGATCGGGTGCTCGGCGCCTTCCTTGCGGTATTGCTGCAGGCGCGTGCCACCCGCCTCGTCGTCCGCGATCAGGGCCTTGGTGAACTCACCCGACTGAATCTCGGCGAGAATCTTCTTCATCTCCTGCTTCACCCCGGCATTGATCACCCGTGGGCCACTCACGTAGTCACCGAACTCAGCGGTGTCCGAGACGCTGTAACGCATCCGGGAAATGCCACCCTCATACATCAGGTCGACGATCAGCTTGAGCTCGTGCAGACACTCGAAGTAGGCGATCTCGGGGGCGTAACCGGCCTCGGTCAGCACCTCGAAACCGGTCTGAACCAGCGCTGCGGTGCCGCCACAGAGCACGGCCTGCTCGCCGAAGAGGTCGGTCTCGGTCTCTTCCTTGAACGTGGTCTTGATGACGCCGGCCCGAGTGCCGCCGATCGCCTTCGCGTAGGACAGCGCCAACGCCTGGGCTCCCTCAGTCGCATCCTGCTCGACTGCGATCAACGCAGGCACACCTTTACCGTCCACGTATTGGCGGCGGACCAGGTGGCCAGGGCCCTTAGGCGCGACCATCGCCACGTCAACGTTGCTCGGCGGCTTGATCAGCTCAAAACGAATGTTGAGGCCGTGACCGAAGAAGAGCGCCTTACCTGCCGTCAAATTCGGCTCGATCGACTCCGTGTAGATCTTACGCTGCGCGGTGTCCGGCGCGAGCACCATGATCACATCAGCCCAGGCGGACGCCTCGGCCGGGGTCTTGACCTCCAAGCCCTGCTCTTGCGCCTTGGCCCGGCTCTTCGAGCCAACTTTGAGACCCACGACGACCTCGACGCCCGAGTCGCGCAGCGACAGCGAATGCGCGTGGCCCTGGCTGCCGTAGCCGATCACGGCGACCTTCTTGCCCTGGATGATCGACAGGTCGGCGTCGTCGTCGTAGAACACTTCCGCGGTCATGACTTCCCTTTCAAAGATTTCTTCTACAGATACCGATGGGACTGGTCAGGCGCCTTCGTAGGGCAGTTTTGTCAGGCGGCGCGCAGCGCCGGGCCTCCGGTGATGGACCGAGAGCCGCGGCCGATGGCCACGAGACCTGATTGGACCATCTCTTTAATGCCGTACGGCTCCAGGTCGCGGAGCAATGCGTCCAGTTTGTCGGGATTGCCAGTCGCCTCGATGGTAAGGGTGTCCGGCGCGACGTCAATCACCTTCGCTCGGAAGAGCTCGACCGTCTCGATCACCTGGCTGCGCTGGGCCCGATCGGCGCGCACCTTGACCAGCAGCAGCTCGCGCTCGACCGAGTGCACCGGATCGAGTTCGACGATCTTCAGGACGTTTACCAGCTTGTTGAGCTGCTTGGTCACTTGCTCCAGCGGCGAGGAGTCGGCGTTGACCACGATCGTGATCCGAGAGACGTCTGGGTTCTCGGTTTCGCCGACTGCCAACGAGTCGATGTTGAAGCTGCGCCGAGAGAAGAGGCCAGACACCCGGGCCAGGACGCCGGGCTTGTTCTCCACCAGCACGGACAGGGTGTGCTTGTTCGTCACTGTGCCTCCTCATTTCGCGTGGTGTGGCTTGGCATGGCTACAGGTCGTCCTCTTCGAACGCGGGGCGCACGTCACGGGCGAACATGATCTCGTCGTTGCTGGTGCCGGCGGCGACCATCGGCCACACCATCGCGTCCTTGCCGACAGTGAAGTCGATGACCACTGGCGCGTCGTTAATCTCCATCGCTGCCTTGATCGTCTTGTCCACGTCGTCCTTGGACTCGCAGCGCAGCCCGATGCAGCCCAGTGCTTCGGCCAGCTTCACGAAATCGGGGATGCGGTGCTTGTGCGTACCCAACTCGGTGTTGGAATAGCGGCCGTCATAGAACAGCGTTTGCCATTGGCGCACCATGCCGAGGTTTCCGTTGTTGATTACGGCAACCTTGATCGGAATGCCTTCCAACGCGCAGGTGGCCAGCTCCTGGTTGGTCATCTGGAAACAACCGTCGCCGTCGATCGCCCACACGGCCGTGTCCGGTTTGCCGACCTTCGCACCCATCGCGGCCGGAACTGCGTAACCCATCGTGCCGGCGCCGCCGGAGTTCAACCACGAGCCTGGCTTCTCGTACGAGATGAATTGCGATGCCCACATCTGGTGCTGGCCAACTCCGGCGACATAGATCGCGTCCGGGCCGACGAGTGCGCCGATCCGTTCGATCACGTATTGCGGGGCGAGGCTGCCGTCGGTCGGCTCGTCGAACCCGAGTGGGTAGCGTTCGCGCAGGTCGTTGAGGGCGACCCACCACGACTCGTACCGGCTGGTGCCTTCGGCAGTTGCGGAGACGGCCGCGATCAGCTCGTCGATCACGTGGCGCGCGTCGCCGACGATCGGGACGTCAGCGTGCCGGTTTTTCCCGATTTCGGCCGGGTCGATGTCGGCGTGCACGACCTTGGCGTCCGGGGCGAACGACTCCAACTTGCCGGTCACCCGGTCGTCGAATCTGGCCCCCAACGTGATCAGCAGGTCGGACTTCTGCAACGCGTAGACCGCGGGGACCGTGCCGTGCATGCCGGGCATGCCTAAGTGCTGCGGGTGCGAGTCGGGGAACGCGCCGAGCGCCATCAGGGTAGTAACCACTGGGATGCCAGTGAGCTCGGCCAACTTGTGCAGCCCGTCGGTGCCGCCGGCTTTGAGCACCCCGCCGCCGATGTAGAGAACTGGGCGTTTGGCGGCGGCGATCAGCCGGGCCGCCTCACGGATCTGCTTGCCGTGCGGGTGCAGGGTCGGGCGGTAACCGGGCAGGTCGAGGGTGGGCGGCCAGGCAAACGTGGTCTGCGCCTGCAGCACATCCTTGGGGATGTCGACCAGCACTGGACCGGGACGCCCGCTGAGCGCGAGGTGGAATGCCTCGGCCAGAATCTGCGGGATCTCCTCCGGCGTCTGGATCAGGAAGTTGTGCTTGGTGATTGGCAGAGTTATGCCCTGAATGTCCGCTTCTTGGAAAGCGTCAGTGCCGATCGAGGGGCGAGCCACCTGACCAGTGATCGCGACAATCGGCACCGAATCCATGTACGCGTCGGCGATCGGCGTGACCAGGTTTGTCGCACCCGGCCCGGAGGTGGCAATGCACACGCCGACCTTGCCGGTGGCCTGGGCATAACCAGTCGCGGCGTGCCCAGCCCCCTGCTCGTGGCGCACCAAGATGTGGCGAACCGACGAGTCGAACAGCGGGTCATAGGCCGGCAGGATTGCCCCACCCGGGATGCCGAACGCGACCTCGACGCCGAGCGCCTCCAACGACCGTACGAGCGAGCCAGCACCCGAGGCGGGGGTCGGCGCTACTACGAGCGAGGCCGGGGTGGCGGCCGCTGCAACGCCTGCTGGGTTAGCTCGGTGGGCGAGGGTCTCAGGAGTAGGTCTCGTCATGGCGGTTCGCCTTTACGGGTAGTCGGTCTCAAGCACGTACATCGAGCTGGTCTGTGGCTTGCGGAACTAGTCTTGACCAACAAAAAAGGCCCTCGTGCTGAAAGCACGGGACCTGGCGCACGCTCCTGCATCAATGCTGCAGCACGCGTGCGCTCACATAAGTACTCGGGACGCGAAGCACATGCGACTAACCTTGCCCCATCTCATGCGTTGAGTCAACTGATCCCACATTTTGATCACCGGCGCTCGGCTCAAACGCCGGATCGGTCGGCACCAACGCCCTGAGCTGGCGCATTCCCGGGCCGAGCGCAATCATCTGGCTACGTGCTGGTGCGTCCCGCGGCGGTGCCGACCGGGGCGCGGGCGCGATCCTGGTGCCCGAACGCAGCGACTGTAGTTGCGCCTCGAAGTGCTCGGCCGGCACCCCCCAACCAAACAGCGAGCCCTGCCCGAGCCGACAACCCGCCTCCTGCACGGCCCAACGCTGCGCCGGCGACCCGATGCCCTCAGCGAGCACTTCAAGCCCCAGCCGGTGCCCCAACCGCACCACCACTTCCACCAACGGCGCCGCTGTGCCAGTGCGCGACTGGGGCTCGGCCACCAGCGTTTGGTCGATCTTGAGAATGTCGACCGGCAAAGTCCGCAACTGTCCAAGCGAGGAATACCCAGCCCCAAAATCATCCAACGCAATCCGGACGCCGGTGGCCCGCAGCTCGGCGAGCCGGCTGATCAATTCCTCCAAGTCTGTGGCGACAGCGTGCTCGGTCACCTCCAACACCAGCCGCTGCGGCGGCACGCCCGATCGGGCCAGCACCTCGGCAACGTGACCGGCGTAATCGGCCGCGTGCAACTCCTTAGGCGACAAGTTGACCGAGACCCAGACGTCGTGCCCCTTGTCCAGCCAATCGGCAAGTTGCTCGCAGGCACGGGCCAGCACCCAGGCACCGATCCGGTTGATCAGACCGGAGTCCTCGGCGACCGGGATGAACTCGTCCGGACCGACAGCACCGAGCGTGGGGTGTTGCCACCGCAGCAACGCCTCGGCGCCGACTGGACGCATCCCCGGCAACGCCACCACCGGCTGGAACACCAGCCGAAGCTGATCTCGATCAATCGCGTGCCGCAACTCGCTTTCCAACGTGCCGCGCCGACGCAGCAGCTCGTCATAGCGCGGTTGATAGCGCTCGACTCGATTTTTCCCGCGCTGCTTGGCATAGCGCAGGGCCAGATCGGCATCGCGCAGCAGCTCACCGGTGTCGGCCACGCCGAGACTGGCGGAAAGGAACACCGAGCCGCCGTCGACCTCGAACGGCTCGCTCAACACGGCGAGCAGCCGGTGCGCTGTTTCCATTGCCTCCTCGACAGTGCCATGCACGAGCACGGCGAATTCGTCCCCGCCGAGCCGGGCGGCGACGTCATCGGCCAACAGATTGCGGCGCAATCGGTCCGCGACCTCGATCAGCACGGCGTCACCGACATCGTGGCCGCGCATGTCGTTTACGTTCTTGAACCCGTCTAAGTCGATGCCGACCAGAACCCGCGCTTCGGCCGCCGCGCGCAATCGCGGCGACGTCATCGGCCAACAGATTGCCCCGCAATCGGTCCGCGACCTCGATCAGCACGGCGTCACCGACATCGTGGCCGCGCATGTCGTTTACGTTCTTGAACCCGTCTAAGTCGATGCCGACCAGAACCCGCGCTTCGGCCGCCGCGCGCAAGGCTCGCTGCAAGCCGCGCCGGTTGGCCAGCTCGGTCAGCGGGTCGGTGTGGGCCAGGTCGCGAAAATGCGCCTCACGCTGCAGCAACCGCCCGGTGTAGCGCTGGACGTCGCGTAACGCGAGAAACTGTCGGGCGACCAATGCTCCGCATTCGACCGCAACACCGAGATAACCGAACAAACCGAAAATGCCACCGGCAGCCAGGTGGTAACCCAGGGCCGCGATCGTGGCGACCATCGGAACTATGACATAAGCCGTGCCTCGATCAATCACGTCACCGATCGGCTCGACCGGTCGATCGGCCACCTTGACCGCGCGGGCCACCACGAACAGGCCGGTCGGCAACGCCACCGTGCCGGCGAGCAACACCTGCGACCAGCCTTGACAGATTCCACCAGCCAGGGCAGTCGTGGCAATCGCGACCAGGCTGACCCCGACCGCAACCCGCACGGTGATCAGGCGTGGGCGGTGCGCGTGCAGAGCGAGCACGATCGTTAAACCGACCGAGATCGCGGTGAATCCGGCTGGCAAGAGCAACGGCAGCCGGGCAACCGGGGTGGCAGCACCGAAGAGACGAATCGGCGCGGAGAGCAGCACCCAACCGGCGAACCAGAGCCCGGCTGCGATGATCAACGCGTCGAGCAGTTGCCGCACCGCCGCTCCCGGGCTCGCCGCAGCACCCGGCAATGCCATGGTGCCGGTCAGCAGAATCAGCATGCCGATCGTCAACGCCAACGCGATGGTCGAGCCGAGCGCGAGCCGCGGCGGCGCAGCCTGGGTGAGCATGGCGGTAAGCAGCCCAGCCAGGGCCGCACCGGTGACGACCGCGCCACCGTAGGCAAGTAAGAGATGGGCGCGGCGAGCGGCGCCGGTGTGTCGGCGGCCGGAGTTGCCGAGCAGGGCGACAGCCGGGACGGCGAGCAACAAGGCGGCCGACCCGGCCAGCTCCACGCCGGACGGTGATTGCACTCGGACACTGTGCCGGAAGTCTCAGCGTTTCCGCAGCCCCAACATCTCGCGCTGTGGACATCCAAGCTCGGTCACCGTCACCGCAGTGGCACTATGAACGCATGCCTGACCTGCGCTCTCGGACCTCGACCCACGGACGGACCATGGCCGGCGCGCGCGCCCTGTGGCGCGCCACCGGCATGACCGATGACGATTTCGGCAAGCCCATCGTGGCGATTGCCAATAGTTTCACCCAATTCGTACCCGGACATGTCCACCTCAAAAACATGGGTGGGTTAGTCGCGGACGCCGTGTTCGAAGCTGGTGGCATCGGCCGAGAGTTCAACACGATCGCTGTGGACGACGGCATCGCCATGGGCCACGGCGGCATGTTGTATTCGCTGCCCAGCCGTGAATTAATCGCCGACGCGGTCGAATACATGGTCAATGCGCACTGCGCCGACGCGCTGGTCTGCATCTCCAACTGCGACAAAATCACCCCGGGCATGCTGCTCGCCGCACTTCGACTCAACATCCCGACCGTGTTCGTCTCCGGTGGCCCAATGGAGGCCGGTAAGACGGTCGCGATCGAGGGCATCGTGCACGAAAAGCTCGACCTGATCGACGCGATGAGCGCTGCGGCAAACGAAAACGTGACCGACGAGCAACTCGGTGCGATCGAGCGTTCCGCCTGCCCGACCTGCGGTTCTTGCTCGGGAATGTTCACCGCTAACTCGATGAACTGCCTCACCGAAGCGATCGGACTAGCGCTGCCGGGCAACGGCTCGACCCTAGCCACGCACGCTTCGCGCAAAGCACTGTTTGAACGGGCCGGAGCGCTGATCGTCGACTTGGCGAAGCAGTATTACCACCAGAACGACGAGTCGGTGTTGCCCCGCGCAATCGCCACCCGGGATGCATTCGAAAACGCAGTCGCGCTCGATGTCGCGATGGGCGGCTCGACAAATACCGTGTTGCACTTACTGGCCGCAGCCCGCGAAGCGGAGCTCGATTTCAGCGTCGCCGACATCGATGCCGTGTCCCGCCGAGTGCCGTGTTTGGCGAAAGTTGCGCCGAATAGTCCGAAGTACCACATGGAGGACGTACACCGGGCGGGTGGCATCCCGGCATTGCTCGGCGAGCTCAATCGGGGCGGGGCGCTGAAGACGAATGTCCGTTCTGTGCACTCAACCGACCTGCAGAGCTGGCTGAACGACTGGGACATCCGGGGCGGGCAACCGACCGAGGTGGCAGTCGAACTGTTCCACGCCGCCCCCGGTGGGGTCCGCACGGTTGAACCGTTCTCGACGACCAACCGGTGGGCCACGGTGGACACCGACGCGGCGCAGGGGTGCATTCGCTCGGTCGAGCACGCGTACACCGCTGATGGCGGGTTGGCGATTTTGTTCGGCAACCTCGCGCCGGACGGCTGTGTGGTCAAGACCGCTGGGGTCGCCGAGGAGCTGTGGAAATTCACCGGACCAGCGCGCGTCTTCGAAAGCCAAGACGCCGCGGTCGACGGCATCCTCGGTAAGCAGGTAGTCGCCGGTGACGTGGTGGTGATCCGCTACGAAGGGCCGCGCGGTGGACCGGGCATGCAGGAAATGCTCTATCCGACCTCGTTCCTCAAGGGGCGGGGCCTGGGTAAGGCGTGCGCACTAATCACAGACGGCCGGTTCTCCGGCGGCACTAGTGGACTGTCCATCGGTCACGTCTCGCCCGAAGCTGCCTCGGGCGGATTGATCGCTCTGATCGAGACAGGTGACGAGATCACCATCGACATTCCGGGGCGGTCCATCGCTTTGCAGGTGGACGACGAAACGTTGGCTCAGCGCCGGCACGAGCAGGAACGGCGCGCCAAACCGTACACACCGGTGGATCGGCAGCGGCAGGTGTCGGCAGCACTGCGCGCTTACGCGTCGATGACCACCAGTGCCAGCGACGGGGCGTACCGCCGAGTGCCCGAATGATCGACGTTTACGGGCGTACCTGAAAGGGTTTCGGAATGGGGCTTAATTATTGTTGAGAGGTAAGCCACTCTGAGCTGTCTCCGGGGTCGATGCATCGTTGTCGGGTAGTCCACTGCCGAGGCGACGAAGGAGGCAGGATGAGCAGCAACGCACCTGAACAATTGAGCCACCGCCGGATCCTGGAAATTCTGAGCGGGCTGATGCTCGGCATGTTTCTCGCCGCGCTGGACCAGACGATTGTCACTTCGGCAATCCGCACCATCGGCGACGATCTGCACGGGCTCAGTGTTCAAGCGTGGGTAACCACCGCTTACCTGATCACGGCGACGATCTCGACTCCGTTGTATGGCAAGCTGTCGGACATCTACGGTCGCAAGCGGTTCTTCCTGGCCGCGATCACTATTTTCATCATAGGTTCGGCAGCCTGCTCGTTTGCCAATTCGATGTATCAACTCGCCGGTTTCCGGGCCTTCCAGGGGCTCGGCGCCGGCGGTTTGTTTTCGCTGGCGTTGGCGATTGTCGGCGACATCGTGCCCGCCCGGGAACGGGCCAAATATCAGGGCTATTTCCTCGCCGTCTTCGGCACCTCCAGCGTGCTCGGACCGGTCCTCGGCGGGTTCTTCGCCGGCGCCCACTCGATTCTGGGCATCACCGGTTGGCGGTGGGTGTTCCTAGTCAATGTGCCGATCGGGATTCTGGCGCTGGCAGTCGTGGCCCGAACGCTGCAGCTGCACCACACCCCGCGCAAGCATCGGATCGACTGGTGGGGTGCGCTGACTATTTGCTTGTGCCTGGTGCCGCTGCTGACCGTCGCGGAGCAAGGCCGCATTTGGGGCTGGGGAGCTGGGCGCTCACTCGCCTGCTATTTGGTCGGCGGGATCGGGTTGGCGCTGTTCATCCTGGTCGAGCGGCTGATGGGGCAAGATGCGCTGATTCCGTTGCGGTTCTTCGGCAACCGCACTTTCAGCCTAACCGCGGCCGGTGGATTCGTCGTCGGGATGGGGATGTTCGGCGGCCTCGCGCTGCTGCCGTTGTATTTGCAGATCGTTCGTGGCGCCACCCCAACAGCGTCTGGTTTGCGGCTGCTGCCGTTGACTGCCGGATTGATGCTGGGCTCAATTATCTCGGGCCAGCTAATCAGCAAAACCGGCAAATACCGGCTCTATCCGATCATCGGGGCGGCATTGATGACCGGCGGGCTACTACTGCTCTACAGCGTTGGGGTCGACACCCAGAATTGGCGCACCGGGCTCTATATGGCAGTGTTCGGTTTCGGTCTCGGTCTGGTCCTGCAGCCGATCACCCTGGCTGTGCAAAACGCCACCGAACCCGCCGACATCGGTGTGGCCACCGCGTCAGCGACATTCTTTCGCCAAATGGGCGCCACTGCCGGCACCGCAATCTTCTTGTCCATCTTGTTCTCCACCGTCGGCGACAAGATTGGTGCGGCATTTCGCGCGAATGGTGCGGCCCAGGCCGCCCTGGTCGACCCGGCTGTAGCTGCCAACCCGGCGAATGCCCCGATCCTGGCCCTCAGCCACGGCAGTGGGGCCGGCTCATCGGCGTTGAACGACACCTCGTTCCTCGCCAAAGTCGAGCCGGTGCTGGCCCGCCCATTCAAGATCGGCTTCTCCGATTCGATGGACGCGATCTTCCTGCTCGCGGCGGCGATCATGGTGGTGGCGTTCGTGTTGTTCCTGTTCCTGCCGCAATTGCCACTGCGCGCCCGGGCCAACTCAGAACCCGCGCCCGCACCAGCCGACACTGACCCGGCACTGGCCCAACCGGTCGCCCCAGCAGCACGGACTCCGCTCGACGATGCAACTGCGCTGGTCAACTCCACGCCGCTCAGTTTGGCGGCGCCTAGCCAGTCGACTGCGCAGAGCGTTGGGCCGACTCCCCCGCACTGGTCAGCCGCTTCGCTCGGCTCGAATGCCAATGGCCTGCTCGCTACGGCGGCAGTAGGTGCGGCGGTCGGTGGGCGGGTCGACGGGCCGGACGGGCGGCCACTGGCCGGCGCCACAGTGACCGTGACTGATTTCAGCGGTGCGCAACTCAACCGGGCAGTCACCGACGCCAGCGGGATTTATCGGCTCGGGCTGCCGGCCAACGGCACCTACCTGCTGATCTGTGCGGCCGAGAACCATCACCCGGCCGCATCCGTGCTCACCGTCGCCGGCGAAATCCGGCGCGATGTGTTCCTCACCGGTGCCGCCCGGATCGCAGGCGTGGTGCGCGACCAAAACGGCCGACCGATCGCCGCTGCCACGATCACGCTGACCGACCACAGCGGTGCCGTAATTGCCGCCGCAATCACCGAACCCGACGGTACGTACGCGCTCACCGACCTACACCCCGCCGAATACACCCTAACCGCCACCACAGCAGGCACCCACCCAGCCACCCGTACGGTCGGGTTGGGGGATGAGGTTGAACGGTTCGATCTGGTGTTGGTCGCCACCGGCACGCTCACGGGTGTAGTGCATGCGGCGGGCCGGCCGGTGCCCGAAGCGTCAGTTCTGGCCATCGACCGGTATGGCAACGTAGTCGGTGTGCGGGTGACCGATGTGGAGGGACGCTACGAACTGCCGGATTTACCGCCGGGCATCTACACGGTCACGGCAAGCGGATACGCACCGGTTGCCACCCGGGTGGAGCTCACCGGCGACCGAACCGCACACGACATCACCCTCGGCGTATCGTGAGCCAGCCTGCAGTTCTGCGCACCGAACCCAGGCCATAACAAATGCACCCCGCGGGCCGCGACAACTGGGATAGACCAGCCTCGACGTCGGCGCGCCGAAACTGGGCCACGGCGCCGGAGGGAGCCGGGCGCGGTGGCGCATTTACGGTTAGGGAAAAATCGACTCAGCCGCCACTCGCGTGAATCGACATCGCGTCGGTAAACTCGCCGGAAACGATAGGGAGACGCCAGTGAAGCGGCCCACTATTGCCGACATTGCGCGCCGCGCTGGTGTGTCTAAGGGTGCTGTGTCTTATGCGCTCAACGGCCAACCCGGTGTCTCCGCGGCGACTCGTAAGCGGATCGTCGCTATCGCCGAGGAGATCGGCTTCAACCCGAACAGCGCTGCTCGGGCCCTGTCTGGTGCAAGTGCGCGCGCGGTCGGCTTGGCCGTCTGTCGACCCGCGCGCATTCTCGGGATCGAACCCTGGTTCATGGGCCTGATCAGCGGTTTCGAAGGCGAGCTGGCCGCCCGGGCGTACGCGTTGACGCTGCAGGTCGTGGGCTCACCCGAGCAAGAGATCGAGGTGTATCGGCGGTGGTGGGGCGAGCGGCGCATCGACGGCGTGATCGTGACCGACTTGCGGGAAAACGACATTCGGCTGCCAGTGCTGCATGAGCTTGCGCTGCCTGCTGTGGTAATAGGGGGGCCGAGCGACACTGGGTCGATCGCGCAGATCTGGTCCGATGACGCGGGCGCGATCAATGAGGCGGTGCGCTATCTGGTAATGCTCGGACACCGCCGGATTGCCCGGGTGAGTGGTTTACCGGGGTTGTTGCACACTCAGACGCGTACCAATGCGTTTGAAAATATTTGTCAGTCGTTGGGGTTGACAGCGGCGGTGACTGTGCCGTCGGACTACACCGGTGAAGAGGGCGGTCGAGCCACCCGGAATTTGCTGATTGGCGACGACCGGCCGACGGCGATCATCTTCGACAATGACGTGATGGCGATTGCCGGGCTTGCGGTCGCGCAAGAGATGGGCCTAAGTGTGCCGGGTGATCTGTCCATCGTGGCCTGGGACGACTCAACGCTGTGCCGGTTGGTACACCCGCCGTTGACCGCGTTGTCGCGCGACATCGCCGAATATGGCGCCCATGCCGCCCGCGAGTTGCTGGCTGCGATCGACGGCAATGCGGTCGGCGACATAGAAGCCGGGACGGCCCATTTGACCCCACGCGGCAGCACCGGACCACCGCACTGAACGAACCGCGCCTCGGCCTGGAAATCCAGCGTCCCGATCGCCAGGGAGGCGGCTGAATCGCCGGGTCGCAAGTCGTCCGATTCACGGCGCTCCCGGCCTGGATCAGACAGCGGGGCGGTGGCTGTCGAGGTAAGCCTCGATCCGCTCGGCCGGGGCGGGGCGGGCGAGCGCGAAACCTTGCCCGTAACTGCAGCCGGCGCGACTGGCACGTTCGATCTGCTCGGTCGTTTCCAAGCCCTTTGCCACGGTTTGCAGGCCCAAACGCCGGCCGAGACTAACCACCACGTCGATCACTGCCGGCCCATGACTCGCGGGCGCGTCACCACCGGAGTCGACCAGAGCCGCGTTGAGTTTGAGCAGATCGACTGGCAGCCGACGCAGGTGTGAAAGCGAAGCTTGACCGGCGCCGAAGTCGTCGAGCGCGGCCCGCACGCCGAGTTTGCGCAGGCCAGCGAGCGCGGCGACGATCGCGGGCACGTCCTCGGCGATCCAAGTTTCGGCTACTTCGACCACGAGCCGTTCCGCGGGGAGCCCGTGCCGGGCCAGCGTGCTGGCGACCCGATCTGGATAACGAGCGGTGAGCAGCTCGCGCGGAGTGACGTTTACCGACAGCCACAGGTCGTCGCCACCGCTTTGCCACCCGGTGAGGTGTTTGCAGGCCGCGTCGAGCACCCATTCGTCGATTTGCGCAGCGAGCCCGACGGCACGGGCGATCGGGAACAGCTCAGCCGGCATGATCGTGCCGAGTTGCGGGTGACGCCAGCGCAGCAACGCCTCGACGCCGACGGGTTTCTGGTCGCGCAGGTCGACCACGGGCTGGAAAACCAGGTCGAGTTCGCTGCGCGAGATGGCGCCGAGTAGCTGCTGCTCCAGCTCCATCCGCCGATTGAGCTGCAGTTCGACATCCGGGTCATACCACTCCACCCGGTCGAAGCCGAGCTGGCGAGCCCGTTTGCGGGCGAGATCAGCGTGGCGCAGCACCTCGTCAGAATCTGCGCCGCCGGCCAGTTCGGCCAGCCCGACACTGGTATGCAGCTCGACCAAGTTGTGCGGCAAGTCGTACGGTTCGGTCAGCACGGTGACCAGCCGGATCGCCAACGCGTACGCAAGGACCGCGCTGTCCGCGGTGAGCACGGCGAACTCGACCCCACCCAGCCGAGCCGCCACATCATCGTCGGCTAGCAGCGAGCGAATGCGGCGACCCACCTCAGTCAGCACCGCATCACCCGTCGCCCGGCCGCGAGTGTCGTTGATCTCGGCGAGCCCGTGCAGGTCGATCACGAGCAGGGTGCCTTGTCTCCCTGGCCGGCGCCGATAGGCCACCAAATCGCGCATCAACGCTCGCCGATTGCCCAGCCCAGTGAGCTGATCGCTGTAGGACAGTCGGTGCAGCGTACGCTCCAGGTGCCGCCGCTCACCCACGTCGCGCACGTGCACGACCAGGGCGGCCACCTCCGGCACGGCCCGCTGATCGGCGAAGGTCGACTCGGTGTCGCGCCACAGCTGGTTGCCGTCGAGCAGCCGGGCACTGACCAGCGCGGGCGGCCCGTCGGCATAATCACCGGCCAGCACCGCGTCAATTGTCGCCTGAGCCAACGGCGCGTCGTCGGGGTGGATCAACTGGACAAATGCCCGCCCGAGCACTGCAGCATCAGTGAGCCCGAACAGCGGGGCGGACAGCCACTCGACCCGCAGCCGCTCGTCGAGCATCAAGGTCAGGTCGGTGGCACCCGCGACCAGCGACCGGAAGTGCGCCTCGGCGACCTTGAGTCGGCCGGCGTAGCGACGGATGTCACGCACCACCAGCAGTTCGCGTAGCGCGAGCACGGCCACCACCGACAAGCCGAGAATGATCGCTGTGGTGTCGAACTGGTGAACGGTCACCAGGTGCCAGCCGGCGGCGACCACGCCAACACCGGCCGGGATGGCGAGCAGCGGGTAGCTGGCCAAATATTGGTCGGGGTGGCGCGGCGCCAACTCGGGCGGGGGCAGCTCGCGCCGCGCGCCGCCCTCCGCGGTCACAGCTAACCCGAGCACGATCGGCAGCCCGGCCAACGGTTCGGCGCTGCCAACGAGCAGCAGCGCGGTCAGGGTGCCCAAGCCGGCCAAGACTGCGATGGCACCGAAACCACAGCGAATCGCGGCCGGGCGCGGTGGCCGGCCACGCAGGACAGTGATCGTGACCATAGCGACGGCGGCCGCGCCGATCACCACGATCGGCAGCATCGACAACTGGGCCACTCGCCCGTCTCGACTCACCGGGATCACATAGCCGGCGAACGCCAAGCTGACGCCGAGCCCCAACCCGTCGAACGCACGCCGGAACCGGATCGCCCGATCGGTGGCTGAACCGGGCAACAAGCTGGTGCCCACCGCGTACAACAAGGCAGTGGTGGTGAAGCCGGCCGTGACCCAAACGCCTGGCTGCGGGGGCACCCAGCTAGGCACGAACGCAGTCAGCGCGGTGGCCAGCGCAGCCATCCCGATAAAGCCGGCGCCTTTGCAGGCCACGAAAGTGCCGTCGGCGTGATGAATGCGCAGCGCGGCGCGGACCAGTCGGGCCGCAGCCCAGCAGCCAGCACCGCCGACGCCTAGGGCCAATGCAATTGGGGCGCTCAGTCGCCCGGCGGCGCCCAGGAGCAGCATGGTCGCCGCAGTTATCGGGACGCCGAGGAGGAACGCCCGGTCGATGAGCCGAGCGTGCGCGGGGGGCGGCACTGCCACGTGACGATCCTGCCGTTGAGGGGCTGGCTGTCGAGGGTTTGCATGCAAACGTGGGCCGATCGATCCGACCGTCCCTCAAATAGGTTACGACCCAGTAATAAACCAACGCATGAACGGATCGTCGGGTATGGACGCCGAGTGGTCAAACCCAGCCGGCCTGGTTACCTCGACCGAGGGCAAAACCGACCGAGTGCGAAGATGGGCAGGTGAGTCAAAAGCCGCTGCTTCGCGTACGCAAAACCGGTGCACTCCTGGTCGCCGCCGTGATCGCGTTCGTCGGCACGATCCCGCTGGCCGGGGCGAGGTGGCAACTGACTCCGATCTTGATCATCCCAGCGGTGTTCGTGGTCTGGGCCTGGCGGGCCGGCACCGACGTCTTCGCCGATCAGCTGCGCATTCGGGCCCTGTTCGGCAGCACTCGAGTGCCCTGGGCGCGAATCGCCGAGCTAGCGCCGGATCAGCGCGGCCAAGTGTCCGCGCGGCTCAACACGGGCCAAGTGATCAAGTTGACAGGTGTTACGAAGGACAATCTGTCGCGCGTGCTGGCTGCAGGTCAACCGGAGCAAACGTCGCTACCCTGAGTGCGTCGACCCCGCAGGTGTCGGCTTGAGGAGGTCGGGTAATCGTGCGTTCCGCTCGCGCTAGGGCTGTCGCCGCGACGCTCGGTGCTGTCCTAGCCTTCACGTCGGCCTGCAGTTTCGGGCCGCCCAACGCCGACGAGCAGGGCAGGTCACCCAATCTGCCGCCCCCGTCGGCACCCTCAGCCGGACCCGACTCCGATCAAGGCAACCAGCAGGTCGTGGTCACTGTGCTGGCCAAGGGCCTGAAAATCCCCTGGGGCATCGCCTTCCTGCCGGATGGGTCCGCGCTGGTCACCGAACGCGACAAAGCCCTGATCCTGCAGGTCGGACCGGCCGTTGACCCGGCCGGAAAATCTCTCGCGGTCACCGAGGTGCGGCACGTCACCGAGGCACAATCCGGCGGGGACGGTGGCCTGCTCGGCATCGCGGTCTCACCGCAATATGCGAGCGACCAGACGATCTTTGTCTATTACTCGACCGCCACCGACAACCGGATCGGCAAACTGCAATTGCAAGGCAAGCTGCAGCCGATCTTGACCGGCATCCCCCGCTCGCCCACGGACAACGGTGGCCAGCTCGCTTTCGGCCCCGACGGGGACCTTTACGTCACCACTGGCGACGGCAGTGCCAACAGCACGCAAGCGCAAGACCCGAAGAGCCTGGGCGGCAAGATCCTGCGCATCACCACAGCGGGCAAAGCCCCCGCAGACAACCCGATCAAGGACTCCCTGGTCTGGTCGTCCGGCCACCGCGACGTGCTCGGCATCGCCTGGGACAAATCCCAACGCATGTACGCCAGCGAGAGCGATCAGCCTAAATTTGGCGAGCTGAACCTGATCGAAAAGGGCAAGAACTACGGCTGGCCGACAGTTGACGGCACCGGCGCCGACCCGAAATTTACCAACCCGGTGATCACCTGGCCCGCTGCCGACTCGTCCTGTGCCGGCGTGGCCGTGCTGGAGCAGACGGTGGCCACCGCATGCCTGCTCGGCAAACGGATCTGGCTGAGCACAGTGACAGCGAACGGCACCGTCCTCGGCACTGCCCAAGCAGCCCTCACCGGAAAGTACGGCCGATTGCGCGCTCTGGTCGCCGCCCCGGACGGCTCGCTCTGGGCCAGCACGTCGAACCAGGAAGACACCGGCAGCCCGGGGCCCGACGATGACCGGCTACTCCGTTTGGTCTTCGCCGACGGCGCAGCAGGCAACAGCTGATGAACCGCTGGCCGCAGGCCGTGCGCCAAGCTGCCCACCTCGTTTCGGCCCAAGCCAGCCGGATTCATCGGCATCGGTGGACCCGTCGGGTGCGGATCGGCACGGCGGTTGGGCTGGTCAGCATCTTCGGTGTGATCATCGGGACATTGCTGTTCGCGCATGCGGACCTGAACGTCGGACCGTTTCGGGCTGAGATGTCGATCAGCCCATCGATCGCCGGCGGCACCGAGGTGGACATTCCGCCCCTGGGTTCGCTCTTCCTGAACAGCCACGACGGCCCGATTCACCTGCGGATCGGGCTCGGCTCGCTCGATCAGACCCGCACTGCGAAGCTGATCGACGACCCGGCCGGGATCAGCTCGGCCGGCGAGCACGCGGTCGACGACGTCCGTTCCGGTGTATTGCGGCTGGGCATGCGTACGTTGGGCGTTGCGGTGTTGGGTGCTTTGATCTTGGCGGGGTTGACTTTCCGTAACATTCGGCGGATGGCCGCGGCGGGAGTGACCGCACTGGTGGTCACCGGCGGGAGTCTGGGGTTGGCGGGACTCACGCTGCGACCCGAGTCCATTGCCGAACCACGGTACGAAGGCCTGCTGGTCAACGCGCCAGCTGTAGTCGGCGACGCCCGCCGGATCGCCGACAACTACGGCCGCTATGCCGATCAGCTCAAACAGATCGTCAGCAACGTAAGCCGGATTTACACCACTGTGTCGGCGCTGCCGGTCTATCAGCCGGCCGGCAACACGACCAGGATCCTGCACGTGTCCGACCTGCACCTGAATCCGTCATCGTGGGGCCTGATCCGCACTGTGGTGCAGACCTTCGACATCATCGCGGTCGTCGACACCGGTGACATGGTCGACTGGGGCAGTTCGGCCGAAACGTCATACGTGTCGTCGATCCCGTCGGTTGGGGTGCCGTACATTTTCGTGCGCGGCAATCACGACTCGGCGGCTGTGCAGGCCGCAGTCGCCAAACAGCGCGGTGCGATCGTGCTGGACAACAAGGTCATCACGGTGAACGGGTTGACCATAGCCGGAATCGGTGACCCTGAGTTCACCCCGGACAAGCGCACCACCGAGCCCAACTCGGCCACAACACTGCTGCTCAGCAGTGGGCAAACCCTGGCCGACACCATCCGGGCGCACGGCAAACGGGTCGACATTGCCATGGTGCACGAGCCGGCAATGGCCCCACCGCTGTCCGGGCTGGTGCCGTTGGTGCTCGCCGGTCACCTGCACCACCGCGAAGTCAGCGTGCTGGCCGCACCCACCCCAGATCCGTCACCCACCCCAGATCCGTCCGCGTCAGCACCGCCCGACCCAGCCCCGACCACGGCACCGTTGCTGACCCGGCTGCTGGTCGAGGGCTCCACCGGTGGGGCCGGGCTGCGGGGCTTGGAGAACGACAAGCCCACCCCGTTGTCGCTGTCCGTGCTCTATTTCGACGAAAACCACGACCTCAAGGCCTACGACGACATCAAGCTCGGCGGCACCGGCGAATCTAACGTGGAGATGCAGCGCAACGTGGTCGGCGCGAAGGGTAACCGATTCCCTCTCGCACCGTCCGCGTCCGTATCGGCGCCGAGCCCCTCACCCAGTCGCTAATCCCCAGTCTGCGTTTTCAGGCGAGACGGGCGAGGATCAGCTCGCGTACCGTGTTGGCGTCTGCTTGGCCTTTTGTGGCTTTCATGACCGCGCCGACCAGGGCACCGGCGGCAGCGACCTTGCCTTCGCGCACCTTGGCGGCGACGCCGGGGTTGGCGGCGATGGCTTCGTCGACAGCGGCGGTCAGCGCACCGGTGTCCGAAACGACGCCAAGCCCGCGGGCCGCCATGATCGCTTCCGGGTCACCTTCGCCGGCAACGATGCCCTCGATCACCTGGCGGGCCAGGCGGTCGTTGAGCACACCACGCTCGATCAGCTGGTCCAGCTGGGCGACCTGGGCCACAGTGGCACCGATCTCGGCCAGCTCAATCCCGGCCTCGTTAGCCCGGCGAGCCAACTCGCCCATCCACCACTTGCGTGCACCGGCCGGGGTCGCCCCCGCGGCGATGGTCTGCTCGATCAACTCGACTGCGCCGGCGTTGGCCACCGACTGCATGTCGATCTCGCTGATTCCCCACTCTTCCCGCAGTCGGGCTCGCTTGACACTGGGACGCTCGGGCAGGCTCGCTTTGAGCTCGGCCACCCAGGCCGGGTCGGGCGCGATCGGCACCAGGTCGGGCTCGGGGAAATAGCGATAGTCGGTCGCGGTCTCTTTCGACCGACCAGAACGGGTCTCGCCGGTGTCCTCCTGAAAATGCCGGGTCTCCTGCAGAATCTTGCCACCGTCGTCCAAAATGGCGGCCTGCCGAATGATTTCCGACCGCACTGCCCGCTCAACTGAGCGCAGCGAGTTCACGTTCTTCGCCTCCGTGCGCGTGCCCCACTCGGCACCCGGCCGGTTCAACGACGTGTTCACATCACAGCGCAACGACCCCTGCTCCATCCGTACGTCGGAGACTCCGAGCGAACGGATGATGTCGCGCAATTCAGTAACATAAGCGCGGGCCACTTCCGGGGCGAGCGAACCGAGCCCGGTCACCGGCTTAGTCACCACTTCAACCAGCGGAATACCGGCCCGATTGTAATCGACCAGCGATTCAGTCGCGCCGTGAATGCGACCAGTCGCGCCGCCGACGTGCAGCGACTTACCGGTGTCCTCTTCGAGGTGCACGCGCTCGATTTCAATCCGATACTGCTTGCCGCCCACTTCCACATCGACATAACCATCGACACACAACGGCTCGTCGTACTGCGAGATCTGATAGTTCTTCGGCATGTCCGGATAGAAGTAGTTCTTGCGCGCCATCCGACACCACGAGGCGATATCGCAGTTCAACGCCAGCCCGATCCGGATCGTCGCCTCGATCCCAGCCCGATTAGCCACCGGCATCGCTCCCGGCAGCGCCAGACAAACCGGACAGACCTGCGTGTTCGGCTCCGCCCCAAACTCCGTCTTACACCCGCAAAACATTTTGGTACGCGTACCCAGCTCCACGTGGGTTTCCAGACCAATAACCGGCTCGTACTTTGCGAGGACGTCTTCGTAAGTCATCTGAGTCTCCCTCACAGCGCCGGTGGGGTGAATGTGCCGACGGCCGATTCCAGTGCGGCGGCGACTCGGTACATTCGGTCGTCGGCCATGGTCGGGGCCATCACCTGGAAACCGACCGGCAGCCCTTCCGACAGCCCGCACGGGACCGAGATCGCCGGCCCACCGTACAAGTTGGTAGGAATGGTGTAGAGGTCGGCCAAATACATTTGGTACGGGTCAGAAGTGCGCGACCCAAACGGGAACGCAACAAACGGAGTGGTCGGCGAAACGAGTACGTCGACCCGCTGGAATGCCGCGTCGAAGTCGCGGGTAATCAGCGTGCGGACCTTTTGCGCCTGGCCGTAATACGCGTCGTAATAGCCGCTGGAGAGCGCATAGCTGCCCAGGATGATCCGGCGCTTGACCTCGGGACCGAACCCGGCTTGCCGAGTCAGCGACATGACCTCTTCCAGCGAACGCTCGCCGTCGTCACCCACCCGCAGGCCATACCGAACCCCGTCAAAACGGGCAAGGTTAGACGAGGCTTCGCTCGGCGCGATCAGGTAATAGGCCGGCAACGCGTACTGGAAGTGCGGGCAGGAGACCTCGACGACCTCAGCACCGAGCTTGACCAGGGCCGCGAGCGAGTCCTGGAAGGCGCTGAGCACACCCGGCTCGGCGCCGTCGCCGGCGAACTCCTTGACGATACCGAGCTTGACGCCGGTCAGGTCGCCGTCCTTGCCGCGGCGGGCGGCTGCCACCACATCGGGCACTGGTTGCGGGATCGAGGTCGAGTCGCGCACGTCGTGCCCGGCGATCACCGAGTGCAGCAGCGCCGCGTCCTCGACAGTGCGGGCGCATGGGCCGGGGGTGTCCAGCGAGGAGGAGAACGCGATCAGGCCGTAGCGCGAGGTGCCGCCGTAGGTGGGCTTCGCGCCCACAGTGCCGGTCACGGCACCCGGCTGGCGAATCGAGCCGCCGGTGTCCGTGCCGATCGCGAGCGGGGCTTCGTAGGCGGCCAGCGCGGCAGCCGAACCGCCGCCGGAGCCACCCGGGATCCGCCCCAGGTCCCACGGGTTGTTCGTCGGCCCATACGCGGAGTATTCGGTGGAGGAGCCCATCGCGAACTCATCCATGTTGGTCTTGCCGAGCATGACAGTGCCCGCAGCCTGCAAGCGCTCAACAATCGTCGCGTTGTAAGGCGGCACCCAGCCCTCGAGGATCTTGGAGGCGGCAGTGGTCGGCACGCCCTTGGTGGCGATCACATCCTTCACCGCGATCGGCACGCCAGCCAGCGGCCCAGTCACTTCCCCCCGGTCCACCTTGGCCGCAGCTTCGAGCGCGCCCGCCCGGTCGACGTGCAGGAACGCGTGCACACGCGCGTCGACGGCTTCGATCTGGTCCAGGTGCGCAGTCGCCACCTCGACTGCCGAAACGTCCTTGCTCTTGATCTTGGCGGCCAGCTCGACCGCCGACATCCGAATCAGCTCGGTCATCGAGTCAGACCTCCTCATCCAGAATCCGCGGCACCCGAATGCGGTCCTCGAACGCGTCCGGAGCACCGGACAGCGCAGCCTCGACCGACAAGCTCGGCGTCGGCACATCATCGCGGTAGACATTGGTCAGCGGCACGGAGTGCGACGTCGGCGGGATGTCATCCGCGGCCACCTCACCGATCCGCGCCACCGACTGCAGGATCACGTCGAGCTGCCCAGCGAACTGATCCAGTTCCTGCTCGGTCACGGCGAGCCGCGACAGGCGCGCGAGATGCGCTACCTCTTCGCGGGAGATGGCGGCCATGCTGCCCCCTGCTTTCTCGATTCCGACCCGGTTGCGACCAGAGCTGCGCTGATCGGACCGGGCTTGCGCTGATCGAACGAGTCTATTTCGCTGCTGTAGTCGACCGCAGGCCGGGTCGAATGGGCCGATAACGCGAAAGCCATTCCGCCAATCCAGCCGGTGGCATCGGCCGGGCATGAAACCACCCTTGCGCGGCATGACAGCCCGCAGCAGCCAGCAACCGCCAGGTCCGCTCGTCCTCAACTCCCTCGGCCACCGCCCGCAACCCCAAAGCATTAGCCAAATCAATCACCGACTGTACGATCGCCGCGTCGCCCCGATTCGTGGCCATACCCAGGACAAACGAGCGGTCGATCTTCACCTCGGCCAGCGGCAGTCGACGCAGATGCTGCAACGACGAGTACCCGGTGCCGAAGTCGTCCAGTGAGATGGCGATGCCCATTCGGTCGAGCTGGGTGATCGTGTTCAGCACGCGATGGGGGTCGGCCATCAGCGCGCTCTCGGTGATCTCCAGCTGCAACCGATCGGCTGGCACCGCGTACTGGCGGAGCAGTTCGTCGATCCGGTCAGCGATGTCGCCGGAGTGCAAGTCGCGTACGCTGACGTTGACAGCGGCCCGCAAAGGGCTGCCAGCCTCGCGCCAAGCAGCGAGCTGAGCCACCACGTCGTGCAGCACCCGGTCCGTCAACAACCGCATCACCGGGGTCGGTTCGGCAACTCGGATCAGCTCTTGCGGACCGACCATCCCGCGCTCCGGGTGCCGCCAGCGCAGCAACGCCTCCACCCCGACCACTTCGCCGGTCGCGATGGTGATCTGCGGCTGGTAAAAGAGCATGATGCCGTCGTCTGGTGTGTCCTCGCGCAGCGCCCGGCGCAGGTCGGCCAGCAGGGTCAACCGGTCGCTCGGGTGATGCGCGGCATCTGGCCCATAGACCGCCACGTGATCGCCGCGTTGTTTAGCGTCATACATCGCCGCCTCAGCCTCCCGCAGCAGCGCGCCGCCAGCACCGTCGTGCTCGCCAAACAGCGCGATGCCGATCGAGGCGGTCAGGTCCACCGGCAGCGCCTCCACCGCGAACGGCCGGTCGAACACCTCAGCCAACTGGCCGGCGATCCGTCGAGCACCGACCGCACCATCGACGCGAGTCGCCAGCACGGCAAACTCGTCGCCACCCAGCCGCGCCACCAGGTCGTGCGCCGGCACCACCTCAGCCAACCGGCGGGCAACCTCGACCAACAACCGGTCCCCGACCGCGTGCCCCAGCGCATCGTTGACAGTGCGAAACCGATCGAGATCCAACACCAACAACGCGACTTGAAACAGCGAACGCGGGTCACGGTCGACTTCGTGCGCGAGCACCGCCGCGTGCAACCCTTTGCGATTGGCTAACCCGGTCAACCCATCCACCCGAGCCGAACGCTCCGACTCCCCAGACCCACGCACCCGTCGTTGCGCCGCATGCAAAGCCACTAACACCAACGGTACGAACGGGAGCCCGAACTGGGTCGTCGCAAGCACAACTGGCCCGAGCAGCAACAACGCACCGGTGGCAACAACCTCCACGCCCAGTTCGCGCACGGGCCGGCCATGCCGCCCGGCCACGAGCTGCACAGCAGCGAGCAGAGCAGCCGGACCGTAGCGGGCCAGCAGCCACGCACTCGCCGCGACCACGATGAGCAGCGCGTCAGCTCGGGTGCCGGGTGGACCGATTTGCAGCGATAGCCAGGTGGTGACGACTGCAGCAGCGGAAAGGCCGACAGCTTGCAGCCCGATCAGGCGCAGAGTGTGTCGAGCCGGATAGTTCACCCGCGTTCCCGCCCCCACGCCGGCGAGCACTAGTGCCGCCAAAGCGGGCCGGAACCCCCAGGCCAAGGCGATCGCAAAGAGAAAACAGACCGACGGCAGCAGGAGCACAGCAACGCGGCGACCGGGCAGGACATATGGCCGCAGGTCCACGACGATGGCGAGGCCAGCCAGCAACCAATAGGCCGTGGGCAACTCGGCAAACGTGTCCTGACTGCTAGCCCAGAGCACAACGTCGGTCCCGGCGGCGACTGTGCCGGTGACGATGATGGCGCGGCGTCGAGCTGGACCAGCCCGGACAGCGGCATCCATGGGTCCTCCACAATGACCTCGATCAACCGATCGGTTTCACCCTAGATCCGCCCCAGCCAATCGCGGCAAAACTGCCATAGCGTTACCAAATCGGCATAAGCCCCTAAACGCTAATTCCCCCCGATTTCCCCCGGTGGAGTGACCACAGACCGAACCGGAGTGACTGTCAGCTGGAGTCGGTCTGACCGGCAGTCGGGTCGGTCTGACCGGCAGTCGGGTCGGTCTGACCGGCAGTCGGGTCGGTCTGACCGGCAGTCGGGTCAGAGTGAGCGTCGGCTGGGGCGGAGTGAGCGTCGGCTGGGGCAGAACTGGGCTGCTCAGTGCTTGCGAACTCCGCCACCTGCTTTGCTGCCTCCGGGCCGTTTGCGAGCAGCACCGCAAAACCGGCCTCATCCAGCACAGGTACCTTGAGGGTCAGTGCTTTGTCGTATTTACTTCCGGGGTTGTCGCCCACGACGACAAACGCCGTCTTCTTCGAGACCGAGCCACTGACCTTGCCGCCGCGCGAAGTCACCGCCTCGGTCGCTTGATCTCGCGAGTGGGTCGCCAGCGTCCCGGTGACAACCACAGTCAGCCCGTCCAGCGTGCGCGGCCCGGTATCGGTGCGCTCGTCGACCATCCGCACCCCGGCGGCCCGCCATTGGTGCACGATGTCGCGATGCCAGTCCACGGTGAACCACTCGCGCAGGCTTGCGGCAATAGTCGGGCCCACTCCGTCGACTCCAGATAACGGATCTGCCAACTCAGGACTTTGCGCCAGAATTGCTTCGATCGCCTCCATGGAGCCGAACTGGCGCGCCAACGCTTGCGCCGCGGTTGGGCCGACGTGGCGAATGGAGAGCGCCACCAAGATCCGGCTCAGCGGACGTTCCTTGGCTCCAGTCAGATTCTCCAGCAGCTTTACCGCGTTGCCGCCCAGGCTGCCATCCAGGTTGACGAAGAACGACGACTGTTGCAGCTGCTCGGCGGTCAGCGCGAACAGCTCCCCCTCATCGGTGATCACGCCCGAGTCGAGCAGTGCCTGAGCGGCTTTGAAACCGAGCCCTTCAATATCGAGCGCGTCGCGCCCAGCCAGGTGAAACACCCGTTCACGCAGCTGAGCTGGGCAAGACCGGGTATTGGGACAGCGAATGTCGATGTCGCTTTCCTTGGCCGGAGCCAAGGTCGTGCCACACGAGGGGCAGTGCGTGGGCATCACAAATTGATACGCCTCGGCTGGCCGCTGCTCGATGACCGGCCCGAGCACCTCCGGGATCACGTCACCGGCTTTACGCAAAACCACCGTGTCGCCAATCCAGACACCTTTGCGCTCCACCTCCCGGGCGTTATGCAAGGTGGCCAATCCGACAGTGGAGCCGGCAACCTTGACTGGTTCCAACACCGCGAACGGGGTCACCCGCCCCGTACGCCCGACATTGACCTCGATGCCGAGCAACCGAGTAGTGACTTCCTCGGGTGGATATTTGTAGGCAATCGCCCACCGGGGTGCCCGACTGGTGGAGCCCAGCCGGCCCTGGATCGACATCGAGTCAACCTTCACCACCACCCCGTCGATCTCGTGCTCGACATCGTGCCGATGCTCGCCGTAATAGGTGATGTATTCCTGCACCCCGGCCATGTCCTCGACCAGTCGCCACCGCTCGCTGGTCGGCAAGCCCCAAGCCTTCAGCGCCGCATAGGCGTGGGACTGAGAGGTCGGGGTGAAACCAGCCCGAGCGCCGATGCCGTGCACGACCATCCGCAGCCCACGCGATGCGGTGATCCGCGGGTCTTTCTGCCGCAAACTGCCCGCAGCCGCGTTGCGGGGATTGGCGAACGGCTCTTTACCCTGCTCGACCAGGCTGGCATTCAGATCAGCGAACGCGGCGCCCGGAAAATAAATCTCCCCGCGCACCTCCACCAAGTCGGGCAGGTTGTCACCAGTCAACCGGTGCGGGATTTCGCGAATCGTCCGCACATTCGAGGTGACATCCTCACCTGTGCGCCCGTCACCGCGGGTGGCACCGCGCACCAACCGCCCTTTTTCATAGGTCAAGTTGATCGCAAGGCCGTCCACCTTGAGCTCGCAAATGAACTGCACTGGACCGCCGGCGTCGCGGATAGTGCGCTCAGACCAGGCAATCAGCTCATCCGCGTCGAAGACGTTGTCCAGCGAGAACATCCGCTGGGCGTGCTCGACCGGAGTGAACAGTGTGGAGAAGGTCCCGCCCACGTTCTGCGTCGGCGAATCCGGGGTCCGCAAGGCGGGAAACTCGGCCTCTAGCGCCTGCAGCTCACCCAGCAGTCGATCAAAGTCGGCGTCAGGAATCGTCGGCGCGTCAAGCACGTAATATCGGTATTGGTGATCGAGCAGCTCATCGCTCAGCTGCGCATGCCGGGTGCTCGCTTCCGGCGTCGGGTCCGCACCTTCCGCCGCCACCGTTGCTTGCTCAGCCACCGTTGCTTGCTCAGCCACCGTTGCTTGCTCAGCCACCGTTGCTTGCTCAGCCACCGTTGCTTGCTCAGCCACCGTTGCTTGCTCAGCCACCGTTGCTTGCTCAGCCACCGTTGCTTGCTCAGCCACCGACTTGGCCTGCTTACTCACCGGGAACCTCCGTCGCCACGAACCTCCAGACGCACGTTAGTCGCCACCACCGACATTCTTCGCCTGTCACCGCCGGCTCGCCGCCGCCTGTCGCAACCGTCTGTCGCCGCATGCCAGCACCATTTGCCGTCGCACGCTGTCGCCATCTGCCGTCGCCATCTGCCGTCGCCACTTGTCGCTCGCGGCTACCCGAGGCGGTTGATCAAACCTCGGCTAGGCGGCGACCGGCCTCGACACAGGCCCTGAGCACCGCTCGCACATAGGCCGGGTCAGCACTCGCAAGCCCACAAGCCGGCGTAACTACCACTTGCTGCGGCAGCCGTTCCGGCCGAAAACCAAGCTTGCTCCACAATCGGGCAATTCGGTCAGCAATCTGCTTCGATCCCGGCCCGCGGCTGCCCGCCTGCGGCGAAGTCGACACCGCCCCAGCAAATAGACCCAGTCCCGCCTCGATCGCCTCGCCAAGCGGATCCAGGTCCCGCACAAGCGACAAATCCAGTGCAACAGCGGCCGCTCCCGCGTCTCGCACGACCTGCAGCGGCACGTCGCTCGCGCAACAATGCACCACCACCGGTACGCCAACCAGGCCGACCACTGTGCGCAGCCCGCTCGCCGCAGCAGACCCCTCCACCGCCCGGTACGCACTGAGCCCGCTCTCAGTCGGGACCCGCCCACCGATAACCCCGGGCAGCGACGGCTCATCGAGTTGCAGCAGCAGACTCGCCCGTGGAATCCGCTTGCCCACCTCCGCGACGTGCCGGCGCAGCCCCTCGGCCAACGAGTCCGTCAAGTCGCGAACCGCGCCCGGATCGCGCAGCAGTCGACCGCCGATCAGCAGGTCAAGATTGGCCGCCAGAGTCCACGGCCCGGCAGCCTGCAGCTTGAATACGCCGGTGTAGCCGTCACCTTGTTCGCTGAGCTGATCGAGATCGCGAGCCAACAGATCAGCTGTACGCCGCTGGTCTTTGCCCGCCCGCGGTGCCATCTGCCACTGCCCGGCATAAAGCTGCACCGGCAAATCAACGAGCAACCCAGCCGTACGCCCGAGCAGGTCAGCGCCCGGCCCGCGCCCCGGCAGTTCCGCCACGTGCGCAAGGTCAGGCAGCTCACCAAAGACCATCCGCTGCGCCTCAGCAATGTCAGTGCCCGGCAACGAACCGATCCCAGTAGCGGCCCCCACCGGCCACCCGAATTCAGGCACCGGCACTCGCCGACTCAGCCGACGCCGTCACCGGCTGAGTAACAGCGGTCACCGGCTCGCCGACAGCGGTCGCGGGCTGACCAGCAGTTGTCGCAGCCTGACTGGCGGTGATGGTCGCGGAACCCAACACGACATCACCGGCCGGATCCCGCCGGTATGCCACGATCGCCTGACCAGCCGCGACCCCGCGAGCCGGCGTGAGCAAGCGCGCTGTCAACGTGTCGCCGTCGAGCTCTACCATCGCGCGAACCACTTCACCATGGGCCCGCAGCTGGATGTCGCACTCGACCGGAGTCGGCTCTCCGTGCCAGATCGGCCGGGTGGCTGTGACCACGTCAACCGCCAGATCCTCACGCGGACCGACGGTGACCGTGTTGGTCTTCGGGGTGATCGACAACACATATCGCGGGCGCCCGTCCGGGGCAGGAACGCGCAGGTCGAGACCTTTGCGCTGGCCGACGGTAAAGCCGAACGCGCCGTTGTGCGTGCCGAGCTTGTCGCCGGTGCGCGCGTCGACGATCTCGCCCGGCGCGGAGCCCAGCTGGCGCTCCAAGAAACCGCGAGTGTCGCCGTCGGCGATGAAGCAGATGTCGTGCGAGTCGGGCTTGTCGGCCACGGCCAGACCGCGTTCGGTGGCCTCCGCCCGCACCTGAGCTTTGGTGGAATCGCCGAGGGGGAAGACGGCCCGGTCGAGTTGTGCCCGGGTGAGCACGGCCAGGACGTAGGACTGGTCTTTGCCATCGTCGACGCTGCGGCGCAGCAGTCCGTCGGCGCCCAGGCGCGCGTGGTGGCCGGTCACGACCGCGTCGAAGCCCAGCGCGACGGCCCGGTCAAGCACGGCCTCGAACTTGATTTTCTCGTTGCACCGCAGACACGGGTTGGGCGTGCGCCCGGCCGCATATTCCGCGACGAAATCGTCGACCACGCTGGCTTGGAACTGCTCAGCCATATCCCAGACATAGAACGGGATGCCGATCACGTCCGCGGAACGTCGAGCATCGCGCGCATCTTCTTGGGTGCAACAGCCGCGGGCGCCGGTGCGATGGGTCGCCGGATTACGCGCTAGCGCCAAGTGCACTCCGGTCACGTCGTGGCCGGCAGCATGGGCGCGCGCGGCGGCGACGGCGGAGTCCACCCCGCCGGACATGGCCGCTAAAACTCGCATGGGACCCAGCCTATCCGCCGACGCCGACAAGCAGCTCAGCGCGGCGTCTTCCAGGCGGTGGCCCGCCGGGCCCGCTCCACCGCGCCCGGCAGCGCAGCAAGCAAGGCATCGACGTCAGCGCTTGTCGAAGTGTGGCCGAGCGTGAACCGCAGCGAGGAACGCGCCCGATCGTCGTCGGCGCCCATGGCGAGCAACACATGGCTGGGTTGGGCCACACCAGCCGAGCAAGCGGATCCGGTCGAGCAGGCGATCCCGTGCGTGTCCAGCAGCAACAGGAGCGCGTCGCCCTCGCAACCGGGAAAGCTCAAGTGCGCGTTGCCCGGCAATCGGTCGGCCTGGTCGCCGTTGCAGATCACGTCCGGCACAGCAGCGCGAACTCGGGCCACGAGGTCGTCGCGCAGCTCGCCCACCCGAGCCGCGAACTCTTGCCGCACCTTGATCGCGCTCTCGACTGCAACCGCAAAAGCCACCACGCCCGGAGCGTCCAACGTGCCGGAGCGCACGTCCCGCTCCTGCCCGCCACCATGCAGCAGCGGCGTACAGGCGACGTCGCGCCCGAGAAGCAACGCGCCAACGCTCACAGGGCCGCCGAGTTTGTGCCCGGTCAGGGTCAGTGCTGCCGCTCCACTGGCCGCAAAATCCACCGGGATCTGGCCAACCGCTTGCACCGCGTCGGTATGCAACGGCACCCCGGCGGCTGTCGCGAGCCGAGCAAGCTCGGCGATAGGCTGAATCGTGCCGACTTCGTTGTTTGCCCACTGCACGCTAATCACCGCGATCTCGTCGCCGTAACGATCGAGCAGCTCAGCGAGGGCATCAGGGGCAACCCGACCAGCGTGATCAACCGGCAACTCATTCACCGCCGCACCCTCGTGCCGGCCAAGCCAGTCGACCGCGTCTAGCACAGCATGATGCTCAACCGCAGAGGTGATTACTCGATTGCGCGTCGGCAAAGCGGCACGTCGAGCCCAAAAAATTCCCTTAGTAGCAAGGTTGTCACTTTCCGTCCCACCACTGGTGAAGATCACCTCAGACGGACGGGCGCCGAGCGCAGCAGCGATGCGCTCGCGCGATTCCTCAACCAGCCGGCGCGCATTCCGCCCGGCCGCATGCAGCGACGACGGATTGCCGACCGCGCGGGCAGCACTGACGTAGGCATCCAGCGCTTCAGCGAGCATCGGCGTGGTCGCCGCGTGATCCAGGTAAGCCATCGCACTCAGCTTATGCCTCGGCCACCAACGCCCTTATAACCGTCGGCCCGATCCCGCCGCGAGCCCCGTAGCGCTCAGCCCCAACCGCCAAAACGCAAGACCACCGACTCGTCACCGTGCAGCCAAGGTCAAGGCCAAGGCATTAAGGCTTCCAGCCGAACGCCAAGGCGTGCCGCTAGGAGCGAGACACCGCCCTCAAAGCCGCCGGCAATGTGCACATCCGCAAGAGTGCTATCAGACGACCGCAGGCCAACCAACCCGACCGACGTGACCGACGTGACCGACGTGACCGACGTGACCGAACGTAACTCCCCACCCCGGAACCATCCACTGGTCGCTGGCCCTGACCCGTAAATAGAGAGTTTGTGGGCAGGCGGCAGCGTCCCGGCGGAGCCGGGATGGTTTGTGGGGTTTAGGTCAGGCCGCGGTTTCGAGGCTGACGGTGTGTCCGAGTTGTTCGAGTTGGTGGATCAGTTGACGGGTGCGTTTGGCGGGGTCGATCCGGTTGAGGTGGTAGTCAGGGCCGAGGTCGTTGAACATGGTGGTGCTGGTGGGATCGTGTAGTAGGTGCCAGATGATGATCAGGAGGTGTCGGCTGGTCGCGACGATGGCACGGCGTTTACCGCGCCGGGCGGCTAGTCGTCGATGTCGGGCACCGATAAAGGTGTTACTACGGGCGATGGTCGCGACGCTTTCACCGAGGACACCGGCGAGGTGGCGGTTGCCTTTGCCGGTACTGCCGTGGCGGGTCTTACCGGCCGAGGAGCGGGGCCGGGGTGCCATCGCGGCCCAGGCGCTGAGGTGTTCAGGGGTAGGGAACACGCTCATGTCGACACCGATCTCGGCGATCAGCCGGCGTGCGGTGATCTGCGAGATACCGGGCACACTGACCAGTTGGGTAATGCGGGGCTGATAGATGTCGGTGACCCGTGCGATCTCAGCGTCCATGATCCTGACGTCCTCGTCGAGTGCAGCGATGCGCTGCATCATCTGCCGGCAGAGGAATCCGTGGTGGTCACTGAACCGGCCCGTGAGCGCTTCGACGAGTTCGCGGCGTTTGTTACGCAGCTTCGCCTTGGCTAGCTCTGCCAGCACACCCGGGTCGCGTTCCCCATCGACCAGGGCGGTGATGATGCTCTGGCTAGACGCGCCGAGGATCTCCGAGGCCACCACGGTCAGTTTGATACCGGCGTCTTCGAGGATCTTCTCCAGGCGCTGCGCGAGCCTGGTCCGGTCCCGGACCAGGCTGGTGCGGTAACGGCTCAGGTCCCGCAGTTCACGGATCGGCTGCGGTGGCACGAAGCTGGGCCGCACGAGTTCACACTCAGCGACCTTGGCCAGCCACGCCGAGTCGATATTGTCGGTCTTACGCCGGCCCGGTACCCCTTTCACGTGGTACGCGTTGACAAGCCACACCTCGAAGCATCCCGCCGCTTCCAACAGGTAGTAGACCGGTTTCCAGTAATCGGAGGTCGCTTCCATCACGACCCGGGTGATGCCCTCGCCGGCCAGCCAGTCCGCCATCGTCGACAACGCCGCGGTCATCGTCGAGTAGGTCCGGGTCACCTGCCGGCGCCGGCCCGAGCCGGGCTGCGGAACACGGATCGTCACACTCAACGCGGCCTTACCGATATCAATCCCAGCGATCCTTTCGACGTACACATCCACTCTCATCACATCCCATCACAGCGGGTACGGTGTGATGAGGTGGTAGCCGACCGGGGGAACCGAACGGTCGAAACATTCTGACCCGCGTGCTCGAAGCGACGATCCACGGCACAAAACATGGTTCCCGGCGTCAAACTTTGCTACGGACTCGGAGCGCCAAGGGGCTCCCGACGTCAACCGGGCGGCTACCACCCCAACATCTGTGATAGTCAATCAGCCGCAACAACACACGACGCACTACTTGTGTCACCCGCACCACCTCCCACCGCGAGCAACCCACACTATTAACACAGCCCCACGGCAGCCCCGAAGGGGCAACGACAAACTTTGCTCTGAGTACACCAACGCATCACCGACGTGAGCTGTGCAAACCCGTCCGACGCCGAAAACCGCCGCCGGACAAACCAACACCCAGAGTGAGCCAAACCAAGCCAGAGTGCAGCCAGCCCGCGCTCCAAAACCGGCACACCACCCGCCCCGCCAAACACCGCACTCCAGCAAACCGCCAACGCACCCACCCACCCACTGGACACACCTCACCAAGCCGTCGCCAGCCAGCCAGCAACACAAAGACACGCCAACTACCCACGGTAACCACAAACCCAAAACCTCAACCACCGGCTGTACGCAAACCAGCAGCTCAACGACGGTGATGCGCTGGTGTACTCAGAGCAAAGGCCAACTACCGGTGGACGGCGCCTGCGCGCGAGGACACAGTCAGTTACCGCCCGCGGGCCTCATCCAGTCCAGTCCAGTCCAGTTCGGTTCGGTTCGGTTCGGTTCGCCGTAGCTCACCCTGCAGACGACACCCACCAGACCCGAACGAGCCGGGAACCAGCCACCCACGGATCTTGACCGCCACACGCACGCCCTACCGACCCGGCCTTACGACTAGGTCCTGCGCCTGAATTACTGGATTTTCGGGCTATTTGCGATGTTTATTTCGGCCAGCACCTCGCGAAAGTCGTCAGTTTCTGGCGCTGCTGGGTAGAGCCTGGTCAGCTCGCCGTCCAGTTCATTGGCGACCATGAGCAACGATGGCAGCGACTTTCGCGTCCCACCGAGAGCACCGATACCGGTCGCGACTGCTTGCTCCAGTTCTCCACCTCGGGCTGCGACCGCCGCAAGCGTTAGTCGAGCCTCGGCCATCCGCATTGGCGCGCGCTCGCCTGCGGGCCCACTGCCAAGTTCGAGCACCGTCCGGGCGTGCTGGGCAGCGCGCTCGTCGTCGCGAGCAAGGCGGTAAGCATCCATCGCATAAAAGTCCCACTTCGCCGGATCCACCACAAAATGATGATCAGTACGGCTCGGGTACGGCCGGTCAGCCAGGCGCTCCCGTCCCCAATCGAGCGCAGCTCGCACAGCCTCAGCGTCACGAAGCCGCGCGTATGCCTTAGCTTGTTGGCCCGCGAGCTGGATCGCTGCGGAGCCGTTAGGGGCGGCAGCAAGTCCCGTCTCAGCCGCGTCAAGCACGTCCCGATAACGGGACTGGGTCAGAGCAAACCAGGCGGCCATCTCGTATGCCCAGCCGGCGATCTCTGGGTTGCCGCCCTCCCGGCCCAGTCCCAGCGCGCCTCGCCGAGTAGCTTCCGCACCGGCCCGCATCCCGAGGTCGTATTCGAGGCACCCGGTAAGCAGAGCCAACCAACCCGCCGCAGTAAGAAGCTCTCCGTGCACAGCCAGCCCGATCGGCTGGTGCAGAAGCCGAGTCACCTGGCCGAGCCAACCATGGGCCTCCAGGCGCAAAGCGCCCGCCTCCCGGGTGGGATATTCGCAGCAAAGTTCGAACACGGCGGCCTGGATGGAGTCGGCGGTCTCGGCGGTAATAGCCCCGGCATGCATCCGTTGCAGCAACTCAGTGGTCTGCCCGGGCCGCGACTGGGCAACATCCGAACGGTTCAGCGGTAATTCGGCAACCAGGGCGACCAGCTCTCCGCCCGCATTAAGTGCCTGATCTAGAGCGCGGGCGAGGTCAGCATTAGCCGGGCGCGTCCCATGCTCGATGCGTGACAAGTGGCCGGGGTCGAGATGAGCCAGCCGAGCGGCCTCGCGCAGCCCTAGATCGCCGCGGAGCCGACGCACTGCTTGTCCAAATGTCTCCATGTCCCGCTCCCCAGCCATGGTTTCCCTAATGCCGAGCGTTGCCAGCCCAGGCAACGCACACGGTGGCAATGCAGTAACTCTAGATACCTCATGTGCCTAAACGCGAGGCTCCAGCTTGGAGAACGGCAACCGGCGGTGAACGTCCGGCTGTCCCGACAAGTGAGGGAGAAGCGTGAACGGGATTCTGGCGGTAGGTCCGCGAGTGTTGCCCAACCACGGATCTGTTCGGGTGTGGGTGGACTCTGGGAGCGGAGCAGGTCATCACGTCTTGATTCCAGCGGACCAGCTCAGAGTGGCCGAGATTGATGACGGAAATAGCGCTTTTGCGATCTACGCTATTCGATTTTCATTAGACCCGCGCCCGAGACAAACCCCATGAAACGCGGGAAAGACGGCTCCTCGCCCCGGGTATCGGTCTCGGAGCGAGGAGCTAGATCTAGGAACGTGCGGTACCGGATTTATTTGCGTTTGCGGATTTCTTCGGTGGCTTGAGGGACGACCTTGAATAGATCGCCGATCACGCCATAGTCGGCGAGTTCGAAGATTGGTGCTTCGGCGTCTTTGTTGACGGCGACGATTGTCTTCGAGGTTTGCATGCCGGCCCGGTGTTGGATTGCGCCGGAGATGCCGATCGCCAAATAGAGCTGTGGCGATACGGTTTTCCCGGTCTGGCCGACCTGGAATTGATGCGGATAGAAGCCACTGTCGACGGCAGCCCGGGAGGCACCGACGGCACCGCCGAGCAAGTCGGCGAGTTCTTCGATCAGTTTGAAGTTGTCGGCGTTGGCGACGCCGCGGCCGCCGGAGACGACGATCGAGGCCTCGCTGAGCTCCGGCCGGGAGCCCTTCTTTTCGGCGACCCGTTCGACCACCTTGGTGAGTTTGTCGGCATCGCCGACCTTGACGGTCAGCTGCTGCATGCTGGGTGTGGCCGCGGCCAGCTCCGGGGCCACCGAGTTCGGGCGAATCGTCACGATTGGCACGCCTCGGGTGACCCGGGATTTGACGCTGCCGGCACCGGCGAAGACCACCTGGGTGGCGGTGCCGTCGGCGTCCACGGCTACCGCGTCGGTGAGCAGGCCGTTGTCCAGCTTGACGGCGAGGCGGCCGGCGATCTCCTTGCCTTCCTGGCTAGACGCGAGGAAGACCGCGGCCGGTCCAACTGACTTGACCAGCTCGGCGAGCACGGTGGCTTTGGGGGCCACTAGGTAGCCATCGATTTCCTCGCCTTCGCCGGCATAGATCTTCTCGGCGCCGTATTCGCCCAGCTTTGCCGCGAACTGCTCGGCAGCGCCGGCACCACCGAACACGACCGCGCTGGGCGTGCCGAGGGTGCGGGCGATGGTGAGCATTTCGAGTGTGACCTTCTTCACGCCGGCGGCCGCGGTGGCCTCGACGACGACTAAAACTTCAGCCATGTGTCTCTCCCGGCTCAGACGAACTTCTCGGTGGCGAGGTACGCGACGAGCTGCTCGCCGCCTGTACCGTCGTCGGTGATTTTGGTGCCTGCAGTTCGCACTGGGCGCTTGGCGAAGTCGACCACAGCGCTGGTGGCGCCGGCTGTGCCGACATCGTCGGCGGCGATGCCCAAGTCGGCCAGGGACAGGGTTTTCACTGGCTTCTTTTTGGCAGCCATGATGCCTTTGAAGGACGGGTAGCGCGGTTCGTTGATGGTGTCCCAGACGCTGACCACAGCGGGCGTGTTCGCGGTGACGACCTCGTAGCCTTCGTCGGTTTGCCGCTCAGCAGTTAGCGTCGAGCCGTCCACGGTGAGTTTGCGCGCGCCGGTGACGGCGGCGATGCTCAGGCGTTCGGCCAGCATGTGCGGCATGACTTGCACCCGGCCGTCGGTGGACTCGGCGCCGCAGACGATCAGGTCGGCGTCGAGTGTGCGCAACGCGGCGGCCAGCACCTTGGACGTAGCTACGGCGCAGGAGCCGTGCAGGGCGTCGTCGGTGACGTGGACGGCCTGGTCCGGGCCCATCGACAGGGCCTTTCGGATCGAGTCGGACGCACCGGCCGGACCCATGGTCAGCACAGTCACTTCACCGCCGTGCGCCTCCTTGATCTTCAACGCCTCTTCGATGGCGTATTCGTCCATCTCATTGATGACGTTGTTCGCCGAGCCCCGCTCGACGGTGTGGTCACTCGCGCTCAGGGTGCGCTCGGCACCGGAGTCGGGCACCTGCTTCACCAGTACGACGATGTTCATCGCCTCATCTTCCCTCACGTTTGCTCAGATCGCGCCGAACACCCGTAGTCGCACCGATCAAGACCCGACCGACCCAGGCAGTGACGAATGCCGCACCCACCAACCGCACAATCTTGACTCGTACGGTCAATAATCAGCTTGTGTTCGGTGACCTGCGCCCTTGGATCGACCCGGAAAAACAGCCGAGGGTCGGCCAGACGCCGGATTACCGGTTTTCACTTGCCAACGAGCGCACCTTCCTGGCCTGGATTCGGACCGGGTTGGCGTTGATCGCGGGCGGGCTGGCCTGTGCACAGTTCTTACCCCCGCTGCCGATCGACCATCTGCGGGAAGTCCTTTCGATTGTGCTGCTGGTCTTGGGCGCAGTCGTCGCCTTGCGCGCGGTCGATCACTGGGCTCGCACCGAGCGGGCTATGCGGTTGGGCCGCGAACTGCCCGGCTCAAAGTTCCCGGCCATCCTCGCGCTCGCAGTCGCACTCGGCGCCGTGCTGCTCGTGGTGGCAGTGTTGATCCGCGCGGCGAAATGACCGATCACGCAAAAGCCGATCAATCGCCGAAAGCCCCGCCGGACATTTCCCCCGAGCTTGGGGTGCCGGCTGATCAAGGCGCTTCGGTGGAGCGAACGCGATTGGCGTGGCGGCGCACCGGCTTGTCTGCCACAGCAGTGGGCCTGCTCACCGCTCGGCCGGCGTTTCATCCCAGGGCCGGTGCCGCCACCTGGCTGATCACAGCGCTCGCGATGATGCTCTGGGCCGTCTCGGTAGCCCTGGCCTATCGGCGAGCCCGGGGTCTGCACGTCGACAGGCGCACTGCGGCAGACTCGCCACTTGGTCAATTCCGCCACTCGCCCCGGCTGGCCCAGCGCAGCATTGCGGCTTTTGCCCTCGGCACGGTCGCCTTCGCCGTGCTCGGCATTTTAGTTGTCATCGGCCGGTCGTCGCCGTAGTGCCGCAAGCGCGGCATCATTGGCCCCATGGCCCGGTTGTTCATTTTCTTAGCTGCGCTGCAGCTGGTGCTTTTCGCGCTCGCATTGATCGATTGCCTGTCGGCCGACCGCGTCCGTACCCTGCCCCGCCCGCTCTGGGTGGTGGTCGTCCTGCTGTTCCCCGTGCTCGGACCGATCAGCTACTTCGGCTGGGGCCGAGTGAAACCTGCACCGCACGAAAATGCCCCAGTTCGCCGCAGTGCGTCGCGACCGTCCTCACCCGACGACGACCCTGACTTTCTACGCGCGGTGAATTCGGAACAGTCGCGGCGCGATCGTGAGCTGCTCGCCCAATGGGAAAATGAGCTCAAGAACCGAGACGACGAGTAACGCACGTCAGTGGTGGTGAGGGAACAGGTCGATCAGATCTCGGGAGAGATTTGTCACGTCTTGGCGCCACGGGGTCCCGTTCGAATAGCCGTAGGCGAATAGCAAACCGGCCGCCGGCACCAGGATCATCACTACGACACTCAACAGAATCTGCAACAGTCGCTTCACCCGACCAGGCCGCCGGCGGGGCTTGACCGCAGCTGCTGGCCGCGACCCCGACCCCGACCCCGACGGTCGCATCGGCGCTGGCGACACCGAGGCCGGGACCACGGGGATTGCCCGGGTGGATCCGCTGGACGTGCTGCGCTTCTGCTCGGGCCCCTGGGGTTTTCCGGCTCTGCCGGGTGGCCGCACGAACGGCGGCGTCGTAGTGGCGACAGTGGCGTCTGGGTCTGGCGCCCAATGCATGACCGCGAGCGCCGCCCACGGATCGACGGCCGGCGGCAACTCACCGGTCGTCGCAGCATGCGGTGTCACAGACTGCGGTGTCACCGACCGAGTCGGGCGTCACAGCGTGGGGCGTCTCAACTGGACGGGATTTTCGCGCTGCCTTCTTCGGCGCGGAACCACGCGATGCTTCGGCCACCTGGCCGTTCGACACCAGCCGCAGCTCGCTAGTCAGCCCCGGAGCCGCCGGACCGGTCGTGAGCAGGGCCGCATCGGCCAGAATGCTTCCCTCGGCCACCACCAGCTCTGGTTGCTCGATCACCACCGGCGCTTCGCCGAGTTCGCGGTGCAGCAGCGTCGCGACCAGCGGAATCCGACTCGCCCCGCCGACCAGGAACACCCCGGCCAGTTGACCGTCAGGCAGCGCAGCCCAATCGAGCAAATTCTTGGTGATCCGTACGGTTTGGTCGAGCACTGGGCGGGCGATTCGATCCAGTTCGTCGCGGGTCAGGTGCGCCTCGACGTCTAGCAGCGGCACTACGAAGTCGGCCGACTGGCTGCGCGACAACCGCTCTTTCGCGATCCGTACGTCGTCCCACAGTTGCCGTTGCGCGCGCCGTTGCTCGATTTTCGTCGGCTCCAACAGCGGCTGCCACTGCTCGGTGCGCAGGTGCTCGACGATCGCCGCATCGATGTCGAGCCCGCCGAGATCATCACGCCCGTCGACGGCCAGCACCTCGAACCCAGCCGACGTACGCGCCACCACACTGGCGTCGAACGTGCCGGCGCCGAAATCGTGCACCACGACTACTGAGCCGATTGGCACGTCCCGTCCGAGTACCTCGGCGAAGTAGGTAGCCGCAGCGACCGGCTCGGCGACCAGGCGGGCTTGGTTGAGCCCCGCTTGAGCCGCGGCTTGGGCCAGGATCGTCCGCCGGGTCGCACCCCAGGTCGCCGGGCAGGTGAGGGTGACATCGGGCTCCTGCGCCCCAACTGCGCGGTGCCACTCCTCGGCCACGCGGGCCAGCACCGCAGCGATCAGGTCGACCGCCGGCACTTCCCGGTCACCGAGCAGGACCAGGCCGTCATCGATGCGCCGTTTTGGGTTGGGTTCGAACCGGGTCGGGTCACGTCGGGCGTTGTGCACGGCGTCGCGGCCAACGTTTATCGTGCCGTCCGGCTCGGCATAGACGGCCGAGGGCAGCAGCGGCGAGCCGTCTACCAGGATCGTCCGGGCGCGCCCGTCCGGCCAGCGGGCCACCGCGACGGTGTTCGAGGTGCCGAAGTCCACCCCGAGGGCGTGCCGCTTCGGCCCACCATGGTCGATGGACATGAAGCAGAGTCTAGGGGGTCACCGGAATCAAACGATCTTCCAACGCCACAGGCGCTGACGGTCGCGCGAGCACCGAACTTTGACGCCCGCTGCAGTGTGACCCTGAGCACCCGGCGGCCAACAGTGGTCACCAACCGTTACTGGTCCTTGACTTGAAGCAGTGGGCGACGGCTGGGTCGTGGTGGGAGTACCGCTAGGGATCGGAGTGGCTTCGGTCGGTTTCGGGTCACCAGCAGGAGTCGGCGTGGGCGTGGGCACCGGCGCCGGGCTCGGCAACTCGGGCGCCGACGACTGCACTGCCGACGGCAAGGCCGCGGCCGGTTGCACGCCTGAGGGCACGACACCAGGCGACAACGACAGGGACGGACTCACCCCGCTCGGGGTGGCGAGCCCAGGATAAGCACCGGAATAACCCATGCCACCGCTGGACACGGCCGAGCCTGCCCCACGACCGGGCCCGCCAGCAGAATCCGACCCCGAGTGGCCTGACCCGGCCGACCAAGCCTCGGAGGCGCCAGCCAGGTTGCCACCCGTCGAGCTGCCTTGGTCGGGTGTCGACGAGTGGAAATAGATCACCCCGCCGATCACGGCACCCAGCAGCGCCTGACTGAGGGCTAGCGCCATAGCGACACGCACAGTGCGATGCGCTGTGCGGGTACCAGCCACCGGCTCCACCATTCGGACTTTAGGGCACGCGGTCAATGCGGGCGAGACTCAGCGCCCGGAAAAGGTCGGCTTGCGTTTGGCCACAAAGGCTGCAGTGCCTTCGAGCCGGTCGTCGGTCGCGAACAGGCCAGCAAAGAGCTGCGATTCCAACGCCAGACCCGAAGCCAGATCGACGCTCAGGCCACCGTCGATTGCCTGCTTGGCCGCGCGCAACGCCAAACTCGGCCCAGACACGTACGGCTGGACCAGCTGAACTGCAGTCGCGTAGACCTCGGCCGCCGGGGCCACCCGATCGGCTAGCCCGATCCGCAGCGCCTCCTCGGCGTCGACCATCCGCCCGGAGAAGATCAGGTCTTTGGCGCGGGCCGGGCCGATGAGCCGGGCGAGCCGTTGCGTGCCGCCGGCGCCGGGGATCAGCCCGAGTTTGATTTCCGGCTGACCGAGCTTGGCGTCTTCGGCGACGACGCGCCAATCGCAGGCTAGCGCGAGTTCACAGCCACCACCGAGGGCATATCCGGTGATCGCGGCGACGACGGGCTTGGTGATCCGGGCGACTGCGTCGAAGGCCTGGGACAGCTCGACTGCGCGCACGGACATTTGTTGGTAGGTGACTTCGGTGAACTCGGTGATGTCTGCGCCGGCTGCGAACATGCGCTGGCCGCCGTACACAATCACTGCTTTAACTTCGGGGTTGGCGGCAGCGAGCTCGGCAGCGACGCGCAGTTCGTCCTGAACTTGGGCGTTGAGCGGGTTCATCGGCGGGCGATTGAGACGAATTGTCCCGATGCCGTCGGCGATCTCCAGGTTTACGAACTCGCTCACGAACACGCCTCCGGTGAATGGCCTTTTCCCGCCAGCCTACGACGACGCGTAGATGGACTCGATTTCGGCTCGGGTCGGCAACGAATTAGACGCACCCACCTTGCGTACGCAGGCAGCGCCGGCCGCATTCGCCCACCGAACCGCATCCACCAGCTCACGCCCCTCACCCCAGGCAACCGCGAGCGCGCCCGTAAATGCATCCCCGGCCGCAGTGGTGTCCGCAACGTCGACCAAATAACCGCCGATGTATTCGTTGCGCCCAGCCCGGTCGGCATAGCGAGCCCCGGCAGCACCCAAGGTGAGCACCACCCGCGGAACCAGGGTGAGCAGCGCCACAATATCGGGTTGTCGCATGCCGGTGATCGCGCTGGCTTCGTGCTCGTTGACCAGCAACAGGTCGACGTTCGCCAGTAGCTCCGGCGGCAACTCGCGGGCGGGTGCGGCGTTCAGGATCATCCGAGTCCCGCCGGCTTGAGCGGCACGGGCAGCGGCGAGCACTGTGGCCGCGGGGATCTCCTGCTGGCAGAGCACCACGTCACCGGCAGCGATCACCGCGAGCTCGGCAGCCGTCAGGTCGGTGAAAGAATTGTTCGCACCCGGAGCGACCAGAATGGAGTTCTCCCCGGCCCGGTCGACCATGATCACCGCCACCCCGGAGGTGCCGTAGCTGGTGCGTACGTGGGAAGTGTCGACGCCCGCCGCGCTGAGCCGGGCGTTGAGGGTGACGCCGAAAGCATCGGAGCCGATCGCGCCGAGGAAAATGGTCGCGCCACCGGCCCGAGTAGCGGCAATGGCCTGGTTCGCGCCTTTACCGCCGGGCGTCAGCACAAATCCGTCGCCGAGCACGGTCTCACCCGGCAGCGGCAACCGCTCGGCTAAACCGACCAGATCCATGTTGGCGCTGCCCACCACCACAATGCGCGGCTTCTGCTGCACGTCCGGCATGGTGCTCAGGCCGCCCGTGCGGTGTATCGGTCGCCGACGCGGTCCACGACCAAGGGCAAGCCGAACGTCTTAGTCAAGTTGTCAGCGGTCAACACTTCACCGAGCAGCCCAGCTGCCACGACCGTGCCCTCGCGCAACAACAATCCATGGGTGAAGCCCGGCGGAATCTCCTCGACGTGGTGAGTGACCAGCACCATCGCCGGAGCGTCCGGATTTTCGGCCAGGTCGGTCAGCCGGGCGATCAGATCCTCCCGGCCACCCAGGTCAAGCCCGGCGGTGGGCTCGTCGAGCAGCATCAGCTCCGGATCGGTCATCAACGCCCGTGCGATCTGGGTGCGTTTGCGCTCGCCCTCGGACAACGTGCCGAACTCACGCTCAGTCAGCGTGCCCATGCCGAGCTGCTCCAACAGCTGCCGGGCGCGCGCTTCGTCCTGCGGGTCATAACTTTCCCGCCACCGCCCGACCACCGACCATGCCGCCGTGACGACCACGTCGAGGACTCGCTCGGTCGGCGGCACTCGCTCGGCGAACTGCCCAGTCGACAAGCCGATCCGGGTCCGCAACTCCGTCACATCAGTGCGCCCCAGGCGCTCACCCAGCACAAAGGCGGTCCCGCGCGAGGGATGCAGCCGAGCTGACGCGAGGTTGAGCAATGTGGTCTTGCCCGCCCCGTTCGGGCCGAGCACGACCCACCGTTCGTCCAACTCGACCTGCCAACTTAAGCCGCGCACCAAATAGTTGGCGCCACGGATCACACTGACCTGGTCGAACGCGATAACGGTGTCGTCGTCGGGCGGAATTGTCACGGCAAGCTCAGGCACAGATCCATCCAACCACGCAACCACTGCCGGCCGAGGATCAGTCCACTCACGGCGCCGAACCGAGCATCAGTCCACTCACGCAGTCGTCGCTCCGAAAACCTCATCGCGTACGGCGTCTAGCGCGGTCCGCAGCGCGCCCAGCAATACCGGATCAGCGCTGACCGTCGTGACTACAACCGAGGGGGCGACTGGAGCGATCGAGGCGACCTCGCGTTCGACCCGAGCGGCTAAGCCGACCCCGCCGGCTTGACTGATCTCGCCGGCCAGCACCACCAACGGCGGGTCGAGCACCACGCAGATGGCGGCGACCCCGATGGCGAGTCGGCCAGCCAGTTCGTCGAGCACGACGTCGCCCGCTTCTCCCGCGGACACGGCGGCTCGCAGCACGTCGACGGCTTGGGCACCCGGGAAGCCGTACCGCTTGCCGATTGCTTTGATCGCCTCCGCGCCGGCGAAATGGTCGAACGTGCCGCGAGCTTTCGCGCCGCGCTTGGCGGCGTTGAGCGCTGCTGTCGCTTCGCCCGGCGCGACGGCGGCGAGCACGGGCAGGGCACCGATCAGACTCGCCGCCCCGGTGCTGCCGTGATGCAGTTTGCCGTCGATGACACTGGCTTGGGCGATCCCCCGACCGACCCAGACCAGGACGAAATCAGTGTTGTCGCGGGCGGCACCCGTGCTCGATTCGGCGATGGCCGCGAGGCTGACGTCGTTGCCGAACACGACCGGGACGCTCAAAGTACGGCGCAATTCTTCCAACGGGCCGCGATGCCAGCGGGGCAGATCCCGGGTGGCCGAAAATTCCCCCGTACGGGGGTCGACCAGGGCGGACGCGCCGAGCACGACTCGCCGTACCCGGGTCAGGTCGGTGCCTGCCTGGGCAGTTGCCTGGGTGACCATTCGGTGCACAACGACCAACGGGTTGTCGTTGTCGCGGGTGGACTGCTCGGCCCGCCCGACGATCACCCCGGTGATGTCCGCACAGGCAGCCACAATCGTGTTCAGACCGACCGCGACCCCCACCACGTAAGCGCTGCCGGGCACAACCGCATAGAGCTGTGCGTTGGGCCCACGACCGCCACCCTGTTCGCCGACCCGGTCGACCAGCCCGCGCGCTTCCAGCCGCTCGACCAACTGTGCAGCGGTTACTTTGCTCAGCCCGGTCAGCTCGCCGAGCTGGGCCCGGGTGAGCGGACCCCGGGCGAGCAACAGCTCCAGCGCCGCGCGGTCGTTAAGCGCGCGCAGCAGCCGGGGCGTACCCGGAAGGCGGGTTGCGGCCATCTTCAGCAGCGTAACGGCCGCAACCGGGACCGACCTCAGCACGCCAGGTGGATTTTGGGTAATCATTACCGTCTGCCACCACGGTGGGGACGGCACCACACTGGTTGGACCGCCGCAGCCAGCAGCTGCAAACGGCGACGGCGACGGCGACGACGACGACGACGACGACGAAAGGACGCTATGGGAATTGACCCGGGCTTGCGCCGCCTCGCGTTGAGCACACTGTTGGCTGCTTTCCCCGGCCCGATCGCGCCCGACTGGGCCGTCGACCTGGTTACTGCAGGTCTGGCCGGCTACGTCCTGTTTGGCAGCAACATCGCCGAACCGCACCAAATCGCCCGTCTCACGGCTGAACTCCGGACCGCCCGCCCCAACGTGCTGATCGCGACCGACGAAGAAGGCGGCGACGTCACCCGCCTAGCGCACCGAACCGGCAGCCCCTACCCCGGCAACGCCGCCCTGGGCCAAGTCAACGACCCCAGCCTCACCCAGCGCCTCTACACCGCAATCGGGCGCGACCTGGCCGCAGTCGGCATCACCGTCGACCTAGCCCCAACCATCGACGTCAACAGCACAGCCGACAACCCCATCATCGGTACGAGGTCCTTCGGCGCCCACCCAGCACTGGTGTCTGCCCACGCCCGCGCAGCCGTCATCGGTCTGCAGTCGGCGGGCATCGTCGCCGTCGCGAAGCACTTCCCCGGCCACGGCGCCACGGTCGTCGACTCACACCTGGGATTACCGCTCGTGGACGCATCGCTGTCCCTGCTGCGCGAGCGCGACCTACCCCCGTTTGCTGCGGCGATCGAGGCGGGCGTGCCCGCGATCATGACCGCACACATCTGCGTGCCGGCGCTGACCGGCGACGCGCCGGCAACGTTTAGCCGGCAGGCACTGCAGGACGTGCTGCGCCGTGAACTCGGCTTCACCGGCGTGATCGTCACCGACGCGTTAGAGATGGCCGGCGCAGCTCGATCCGCGGGCGGAATCCCGTCGGCCGCGGTGCGCGCCCTAGCCGCCGGCGCTGACCTGCTCTGCCTAGGCGCCCGCACAGCCCCAGACCTGATCGAAGCAGTCGTCGACCAAATCATCTCAGCAATCCGCGACGGCCATTTACCCGTCACCCGACTTGAAAACGCAGCTACCCGCGTCGCTGGTCTCCCGCGCAAATACGCAGCCGAATTCCCACGCGAGGGCACAGCTCGAGAAGCCGAGCTCGCGTTGGGGGTTTCGGTGGCGCGGCTGGCGGTGCGAATCGAGGGTTCCTTCACCGGACTGGGTGTCCCGCTGGTGGTGCGCCTGGTCACCAGCCAGTCCATGGCTGTGGGCAAGGTGCCCTGGGGACTGGCCCAGCCGTTGGACGGGGTTGATCAGCTCGATGTGTTCGCCGCAGAAGCGTCGGCTGAGGCGATCATCGCTGCGGCCGGATCGCGCTGGATCGTCGTGGTCGGCCGCGCGCTGCACCGGTTCGGTGCCTGCCAGGAGTTGATCGACCGGCTGGCAGCCGCTCACCCCGTGGTCGTGATCGAGATGGGCTGGCCGGGGCAATGGCGGCCGGTTGACGCCCGCGCATTCGTCACTACCTATGGCGCGAGTCTGGCCAGCGGCAGAGCCGCCGCCGAGCTACTCAGTCTGATTCGGTGGAGGTGTTAAGTAGGAAAAGGGGCGGGATGTGGGTCCTGCCCCTTTCCAAGTTGTCAGAAACCCATGCCTAACGATCTACTCACCCCACGGTTGACCAGTTCGCACCGGTTAGGTCAATGTTAGACGGCCGGGCCGGGTGTCTTAGTCGAGCAGGTGGCTAAACTCGCCGCCTTTGGCGCCGTCGAGGAAGGCGGCCCACTCGTCTTTGGTGAAGCTAAGGATGGGGCCGGTGCCGTGGTCCTTGGTGTCGCGGACCTCGATGCGGTCGTCATGGCGGCGGACCTGGACGCATGATCCGCCGTTGCCACCTGACCTGGTGGCTTTGATCCAAGGGGTGGTGGTCATGGTTTGTGCGCTCCTATCGGTACTGCCTGCTCGCTGAGCAGGTCAAAGATGCGGCGGTATTCCTTGAGCTCGCCGGGCTTTTCCAGATACTGGGCGCCGACCTGCGTCTCGATGTAGACGACGTCGGGGTCGTCGGCGTCGGGGAAGTCGAGAATCCGGAAGGCGCCAGTCATCGCCGCGTGTGCACCGCTGTCGAACGGCAGAATCCGGATATCGATTCCGGGACGTTCGGCGAGGGCGCGCAGGTGGTCTACCTGGGCGGTGATGACGTCCTGGCCGCCGACTTGCTGGGTGAGCACGGCCTGGCCGAGCACGACGACCAGGTGTGGTGGCTCGACCCGGTTGAGCAGGGCCTCCTGGCGCTCCAGGCGTAGCTTGACGTGCCGCTCTATCGCGGCGTCGTCATCGTCGGGTTGCGCGGCGCGGTAGACCGCGCGGGCGTAGTCAGGGGTCTGTAGCTCGCCCGGGACCAGTGAGCCCTCGAAGGTCTTGATCTCGGCGGCGGCGGTCTCTAGGCCGACGTACAGACGGAACCAGTCGGGGACCACGTCGGCGTAGTCCTCCCACCAGCCTTGGGCGGAGGTTCCGCTGGCGAGCGCCGCGAGGCGGTCCGTCTCGGCCTGGTTCACACCGTAGAAGCGGCAGAGTGCCCAGATGTCGGGCACCCGAACGGGGACCTTCCCGGCCTCGATGCGCCAGATTTTTGTCCGGGAGCCGAGCCCGTTCTCCTCGACCTGATCGACGGTCTTGCCGGCGTCCTCCCGTAGCCGCTTCAGACTGCGTCCGAGCTGCCGACGCACGACCGTCGGACCCGTAATCGCCACCTTCGCCTCCACCCTCAAAGTGTTTCACGACGAAACATCGCTGGACACTCAGCCTACCTTAGAAACATTCCCTGAGAATAAGGCGCACAGAAATATCCTCCGTGAAACGTTGCACGAAGCTGGCGGCGCTGCGATGCTCTAAGGAAGTCGTTCCAGAATGGCCGGACGTGACGGCACTCTTCCTCGGCTTGCCAGCACGACCCCGGGGGCGAGTAGCCCCGAACCAGGCGCGATCACGGGTAGCCCCCGTGACCGCACTCCCGCCTGTTTACCCGATGACAGCCACGCCAGAGGTGGATTGAGATGCACATACCGCGCGAACGGAGCCAACTCCTGACGTCCCTGGCGCCCTGGTGCAAGCGCCGCTGTCGCTCGTGTGGGGTTGCCTGGCCCTGCGACGAGGCACAGCGGGAACAGCTGCGCAGGCAGTCCACGTTGATCCGCGACGACCGCACGGGCGCCTGGGCCACTGGGGCGACCCAGCGGACGACCGGCAGTCAGCGGTGACGACCACGTTGGTGTTGCCGGAGCACATGCCGCAGCGGCCCAGTTGGCGGTGCGCGGTTTGCGGGTTCGACTGGCCTTGCGCCACGGCGAAAGTTGCGCTCGCCGAGTTATACCCGAACGACAAAACCGCCCTGATGATCTATCTGACGCTGCGCTATTGGGAAGCCATTGATGATTCGTCCGGCCCTGGCGGTATCAAACTCGTCACCCACCTACGTGAACGGTTCGTCGGATGGACCGATGCACTCAACGGCAACGGAGAAACCCATGCCTAACGATCTAGTTACCCCACCAGCGGCTTTAGAACGCCGGATTCCCGGCGAGACCCTGAAATGCATGCTGGGCACCGCCATCGGCATCGTGGTAATGCCGGGCCCCGAAGAATCACATACCCATGCGGCACCGGCAGACATTCACGTGCTGGAACGGCTCGTCGCCGGCATCAGAAAAATTGGGGAGCCACGTCGTTGAACCAGCTGGGACGCCTACCGCGCATGTTTGCCCTTACCCGAGGCAGCAAGGGTTCGGAACAGATCGTCGGCTATGGCCTCGTCCTACCGGATGGGTCAGCGTTGTCAACGTCCTGGCCCAAACAGCTCGGAACCCACTTGTACTCGACTTCCAGTGCTCAAGAGACCGCTGCTCTGCGCGGCGCCGACCTGCACTGGATAAATGAGAAATAAAAAGGGGCATTGATGAAAACGGAGCGTGGACCGCCCAACAAACCGGCTAAAAATGTCCGCCCGAAAACCGCCCACAAATATTTGCGTGGAAGGAATCAGCATGAAAACTTACCTTGAGGCCGCCGAGATCAAACCAGACACGACCTGGGTCAAAAGTGCCCGCTCCGGTGCTGCCGGGCACTGCGTTCAGACCGCCAACGTCGCCGGCGGTGTGGCCCTAGGCCACTCGAAGGACCCCGAGCGCGGAGCGTTCCTCTTCACCACTGAGGAAATGGCCGCGTTCGTGCAAGGGGCGAAAGACGGCGACTTCGACCACCACCTGACGCACGGGCTGACCAACCGCGCCCAGCTCGTACCGCTCATGTTTGTTGCGGCTGGCTCGGCCGAAGCCAGGACGCGCTTCCCCGATCTGGACCACGACGCAACGCTACGCGATTTGACCTTGATCGCCGATTCTGGCCTGGTCTATGTCGGCGATGCCGCCTGGGCCGCTTGCCTGTGGTCGTTGGCCGACTACCGCGAGATGGGCGAACGGCTCACCTCACCACGGCTGCTGCCGACTGCCCGGCGTTTCATTGCAGCCGCCTCAGCGGTGCGCGACTCGACTCGACGGTCGTCCCCGCCGCCGAGCCTGGTCGGCGCAGGCACCCGCCACACAGCCGAGTGGGGACACCCGGACTACGGTGACAAATGTGACGACAGCTGCCGCTGACCCCGACGGCCCGACCAGTCCCCCTCCGTTCACGGGTGCAACAGCCGACCTGCCCGAAGCAACAGACCTGGCTGAAACAGGCGTCTTAGCTGAAACAGCAGACCTAGCTGAAACAGCAGGCGCGGATGGGACGACGGAGGCAGCGGCGGCGAAGCCGCGGCGGGCTCGGGGAGAGCAGACTCGGCAGCTCATCCTCGAGACCGCGCTGCGGTTGTTCCGCGAACGCGGTTACGCCGAAACGACAATGCGAGCAATCGCCAAAGAGGCAGGTGTTGCGGTCGGCAACGCCTATTACTACTTCGACTCCAAGGAACACCTGATCCAGGAGTTCTATGCGCGAAATCAGACTGCGCACCGAGCCGCGGCAGAGACAGTGTTGGCGGCCGAGACCGACTTCGCGGGCCGACTGCGCGGCGTGCTGCATGCCGGCATCGACGTGAACGCGCCCTACCACTCGTTTGCGTCGACCTTTTTTAAGACTGCAGCCGAGCCGACGTCGCCACTGAGTCCGTTCTCCGCCGAGTCGTCACCCGCGCGGGACGCTGCCATCGAAATCTTTCGCGATGTGCTTGCTGGAGCGAAGATCAAAATCGACCCCGAGTTGCGTACTGAATTGCCGGAGTTGTTGTGGTTGGGGTGGATGGGGGTGGTGCTTTTCTGGGTTTATGACAACTCGCCCGATCAGCGCCGCACCCGCCGCCTGATCGACGGGGCAGTGCCCTTGATCGACCGACTGGTCAGCCTGTCACGACTGCGCGTGCTCCGACCAGCCTTGCGGCAAGTGCTCGGATTGATCGCCACCCTGCGCGCGGACTAGTGCGAAGCCAGACCGCGCAAGCACACCGACTAAGCCCGGCCTGCGGGCGGACCGCCTCTACGGCCCCTGCGCCGCCGATAACAACGGGTGAGCTAGCCGACGACATCACTCTCAGCACGATCTCTCGCGACCACTCTTTGCAGTCCCTACGGTGTTTTACCCGTTTTAAGGCGTTACAAGAGGATCAGTTACCTGAGTTGTGGCTCAGCCGAGTGGCCAGACTGGCTACCGAATGCCTTGCGTCATCGGACAAGATCAGCCGTAGTTCAGCGTCGTAAAGAGAGCAACGAAACAGCGCTGAAGCATGCAGGGCGGTCACCACCTGCGCGAACAGCAAGACTCGGACCAGCCGTAGCGCAGCGCTGTAATGGGATCAGCGAAACCACGCTGGACTACGGCTGGGCGTGCACCGACCCACACCGGGCGAGAATGTTCGCAGGCGTTGGCTGTTCAGGACGACGAACACCGAGCTGAATACCACTGCGGCGTCGGCGCGTACCAGGGTGGCGGTTTTGGCATTTAGCTGGAGCAAAGCGCGCAGGGAGTCACCTGCTGCATAGCGCCAACCATACCCCTCCGGGGTATCAACGCCGAGCCGGGAAACGGCCCGACCCGCCGACAAAGGCAGCGGGTCGGGAGCCAACGGAACAGATCAGCCGGCGGAGGAGGTCTTCACCAACGTACGGATCTGACGGAGCAGGACCGACAACGCAGCCAGGTCAGCCGGGGTGTCCTCGACCGTGCCGATCGCGTTCGCGGCCCGCGCAATCGAGGCCGCATTGACCTGCGCCCACTGCGAAACCCGGTCTTCGGCCGTCGAGCCGGCCGAGGTCGATTGCAGCACTTCAGCAGTCAACGCCGCCAACGCCGCATACAGGTCATAGCGCAGCGCCATTCGAGCCAGAGTTTGCCAACGATCGCCACGCGGCAGTCGGGAGATGTGCGAAAGCAACTGGTCGAATTGGAACCGCGCCGACAGCACAAAATAAACCTGCGCCACATCAGTCGGTTCACCGCCGACCGCAGCACTGGTCTCCAGGATGTCGAGCAACCCGAACCCGTAGTTTGCCCAGGTCACCCGCTCAGCGAGGTGCATCGGCACACCTTGGTTGGCGATCGTGGCGATGTGCTCGTCCATCGAGCGCCGTTCCAGCCCGAGCACCACGAACGGCAGCTTCGGCAGCAGCGCCTGCACCCCGTGCGCCAGCTTGCTGACCTCGCCGGTCACGTCCAGCGGCGAACGGCGACTGCTGATCAGCCAGCGAACCGCCCGGTCGAGCAACCGACGCGATTCGAGGAAGACCAGAGTCTGGGCCGAAGTTGGTGCCTTGTTGTCCAGTTCCTCGGCCGCCTGCCAGATGTCCGGCAACGCGAACGCCTCGCGCACCACGACGTAGGCCCGGATCACGTCCGCCGCGCTGGCCCCGCTCTCCTCCATCGCCCGGAACACGAACGACGTGCCACCCCGGTTGACGACTTCGTTCACCAGAACCGTCGCGATGATCTCCCGGCGCAGCCGGTGTCCGGCCATCCGCGCCGCGAACCGCTCCCGCAGCGGCGTCGGGAAATACCCAGCCAGCACGTCAGTGGTCCAGGCCTCGTCGACCAGCTCGTCGGCGAGCACTTCCCGTTCCAAGCTAATCTTCACGTACGCGAGGAGCACCGCAAACTCAGGCGCAGTGAGCCCCTCACCCGCGTCATAACGAGCCGCCAGCTCAGCATCACTGGGCAACGCTTCCAATTCCCGGTGCAACTGACCACTGTCTTCCAGCGCGGTCAGCATCCGCCGGTGCACGGGCAGCAGCGAGTGGGCCTGCGCAGCCGCATTACCCAGCGCAAACGCCTGCTCGTAGTTGTCGCGCAGGACCAGCGCCGCCACCTCGTCGGTCATGGCGGCGAGCAGCTCATCGCGCTCCGGCAGGGTCAACTCCCCGTCGGTCACCGCGGGTCCGAGCAGGATCTTGATGTTGACTTCGTGGTCGGAGCAGTCCACCCCGGCCGTGTTGTCGATGAAGTCGGTGAAGATCATGCCGCCGGCGCCGCGTCCGCTGGAATCGGTGCGCGGCCCACCAGACAGGGCGAACTCGATCCGGCCGCGCTGGGTCAAACCGAGGTTGCCGCCCTCGCCGACCACCTTCGCCCGCAGCTGCGAACCGTTGACCCGGATCGCATCCGTGGTCTTGTCGCCGACATCGGCATGCGACTCGGTCACCGCCTTCACGTACGTGCCGATGCCGCCGTTCCAGAGCAAGTCAACCGGCGCGGTCAAAATCGCCCGCATCAACTCGGTCGGGCTGATCGCTGCGTCCGGCCCCAGGTCAAGCGCCGCCCGCACCTGCGGCGAAACCGCTATCGACTTCGCCGTACGCGGGTAAATCCCGCCGCCCTCGCTGAGCTTGGCCGCGTCGTAGTCTGCCCAGGACGAGCCGGGCAGGTCAAACAGCCGTCGCCGCTCGGCGAACGACGCTACCGCATCCGGGTTTGGGTCCAGGAAGATGTGCCGGTGGTCGAAGGCAGCGACCAGCCGAATGTGCCGACTAAGCAGCATCCCGTTGCCGAATACATCCCCGGACATGTCGCCGACCCCGACAACCGTGAAGTCCTCAGCCTGAGTATCGATGCCCAAGTCACGGAAGTGCTTTTTGACCGATTCCCACGCGCCCTTGGCCGTAATGCCCATCTTCTTGTGGTCATAGCCGGCCGACCCGCCACTGGCGAACGCGTCGCCAAGCCAGAAGTTCTTGCCCACCGAGATCGCATTAGCTATGTCGCTGAACGTGGCCGTGCCCTTGTCCGCCGCAACCACCAAATACGGGTCGTCCCCGTCGTGACGCACCACGTCAACCGGCGGCACGATCTCGCCGCTGTGAATGTTGTCGGTCACATCCAGCAGCGCGGTGATGAAGCGTCGATAGCACATGACGGCCTCGTCCCGGTCACCCGGCTTGCGCTTGAGCACAAACCCACCCTTGGCACCGACCGGCACAATCACGGCGTTTTTCACCATCTGCGCCTTAACCAAACCCAAGATTTCAGTACGGAAGTCTTCGCGCCGATCGGACCACCGCAACCCACCCCGAGCAACGGCACCAAAGCGCAAATGCACACCCTCGAACCGCGGCGAGTACACGAAGATCTCGTATTTCGGCCGCGGCTGCGGCAGATCCGGGATCACCTGCGGATCAAGCTTGAACGCGACATATGACTTGGGCCGGCCGTCCTCGCCGCGCTGGAAGAAACTGGTCCGGAGCGTCGCCTGCACCAACGTCAGATACGACCGCAGAATTCGGTCCTGATCCAGACTGTCCACGCCGTCGAGCAGCTCGGTGATCTGCTCGACCAGCACACCGGCGCGCCGGGCTCGCTCGTCGTCCTCGATCGCTAGTCGCGGCGAGAACCGAGTTTCGAACAGCTCGATCAGCGCTCGGCTGATCTCCGGGTATTCGATAAATGTCGACTCGATATAGCGCTGGGAGAAATGCCCACCGGCTTGGCGCTGATATTTCGCATAGGCGCGGAGCACGACCACCTGCCGCCAGGTGAGCCCGGCCCGCAGCACCAGTTCGTTGAACCCGTCCACCTCAGCTTCACCGCGCCAGGCGGCCGCGAACGCGTTCTCCACCTGCGGGCGCACCTCGGCTAGCTCCCGGTGTGCCGCCGGTGGACGCAACCCAAAGTCGTACAGGTAGACAGTTCCGTCACTGCGCCGGATCTCGTACGGCCGTTCGTCGACCACTTGCACGCCGAGCGAATGCAACACCGGCAGCACCGCCGAAAGCATCATCGGCTCGCCGTAGCGATAGACCTTGAAGCGCACGTCGTGCTCGTCGGGCTCGGGAGCGCCACTGACACCGGTTCGTCGTTTGCGATACAGATGCATTTCGAGTTGGCCCGCCTCTTCGAGCAGTTCCAACTTCGCCAGATCCTGCAACCCCTCGTACGGGGTGTGGCCGTCCTTGTAACTGTCCGGGTAGGCCGCGGCGTACCGGGTGAAGAGGTCTTTGGCGGATTCCTCGCCGAGTTTGCGCTCTAGCACGAGGGAGAAGTCGTCGTCCCACATCCGGGTGGCGTCGGCGAGCAGCTCAGCGAGGGTGTTCGGGTCCACCGGGCCGGGTGGGTTCGCCGGGTCAGTGCGCACGATGAAGTGCACTCGGGCCAGCATCCGCTCGGTCACCCGGGTGGTGTAGTCGACCCCGATCCCATTGAGCTCGCGCAGCAGAATCTCCTGCATGCTGAGCCGATTACCGGTAGTGAATCGATCCCGGGGCAGGTAGATCAGGCAGGAGATGAACCGGCCGTAGCCGTCGCGACGCAGGAACAGGCGCAGCTGGCGACGACCGGCCATCCGCAGGACACCGACTACCGCTTCGTACAAATCATCGGTCTTGATTTGGAAGAGCTCGTCGCGCGGGTAGGTTTCGAGGATCTGCAGCAGATCTTTGCCGGAGTGCCCGCGCGGGGACAGGCCGGACCGGTCGAGCACCTCCATCACCTTGCGGCGCACCACCGGCAACTCGCGCACGCTGGTGCGATAGGCCGAGCTGGAGAACAGCCCGAGGAAGCGACGCTCGCCGACGACTTCGCCCAGATCGTTGAAGACCTTGACGCCGATATAGTCCAGGTAGGCCGAGCGGTGCACTGTCGCCCGCGAGTTGGCCTTAGTGATCACCAGCAGCCGCTTCTCCAACGCCCGCCGGTAGGCCTCCGGGGTCATCGCTGACAGCTTGCGCGCGGTGCCGTCGCCGCGCAGGATGCCCAGCCCAGTGCCTGGCACTGCGGTGAGCACGTCATCGCTGAGCTGATATTCCCGGTAGCCTAAGAAGGTGAAGTGATCGTGGGCAAGCCACTTGAGCAGCTCGATCGAGTCGGTGACGTCCTTGTCCGGCACCGGCAGGGTGATCTTCGATCCGCGCGCGCTGGACAGCTCATCGGCGATGGCCTCGGCCCGCTGCCGCATCCGCGGCCAATCCTCAACCGCATCGCGTACGTCAGTCAGCACTCGACGGACCTCGTTGTGCAGCTGATCGCGGGCCGCTTGCCGGCGGACGGGGTCGATCTCGATCCGAATCCAGCTCTCCACCAGGTCGCCGTCGATCGCGTCGTCCGGCTCGACCTCGGCAGCCAGCTCAACCAGCGCACCCAGCGGCTCGCGACGCACCACGATCAGCGGGTGGACCATTAGGTGCACCTGCAGCTGACGCGCGGTGAGCAAGGCGATCACCGAGTCGACCAGGAACGGCATGTCGTCGGTGACGATCTGCACGACGGTGTGATGTTGCGAACCAGTGGGCGCAGTGATGGCCAGCTTCAGCTCGCCCGGCAACCGGGTCGCAGCCAGCTCCCGATGCGCGACGGCGGCATCGTGCATTTCCTGCGCGGTGAAGCCGACCAGCTCTTCATCGGGGGCAAAGCGCCAATATCGACTGACTAGCGATGCGGTGGCGTGGTCGGTGCCGGCCACCTCGACGGCCTGCTCGACCAGGTGCTCACCGTTGGGCATCGGATCGTCGAGACCTGACTCGTCGGCGGCGCCGAGCCGACCGGTCAACGCCAGACCTGGCCCGGGAACGAATTCGCCCGGAGGCGAATCAGAATCGCTCAGCGCGGACTCGCGACGATCCGCGTTCGTCGTTACCTCGTCGGTGACTGCCATGGCTCGGCGCTCCCCTCACCCACGGCTCTGTGGGCTCGTATATCTCTTGCACAGCGTAGAACGACCGAACGACCAAGCCGCACACCCCCGGGCGAATGGGTATTTATGCGATCGTGTCTATGGACCGCGTTGGCCAAACCAAGCACACACCAACACCAAGGCCGCATATGCCGGGAAAATCTCCGCCTAGACCGGAAATGACGGCTCGATTGATTCCAGACTGGGGCAGCGCGATGAGCGTGGGTTGATTACCGTTCGGTCAGTCGTACGACGGATCCACCGAAGGGAACCCCCATGCCCCACCGCACGCATCAGAGTCGGCGCCGTTTCGGCGCGGCCCTGGCCGCGATGGTCCTGGCCGCAGGTGGCCTCACGGCGTGTTCTTCCGACGACGGCCCCGACGACACCCTGAGCGCGTTCCTCACCGGCTGGCACAACGGCGATCTGCAAAAGATCAACTTCGTTACGGCAAACGGCGGCGCGATCTCCGCGGCTGACACGCTCACCCAACTTCGCAACCTCTCCGGTGACCTGGCAAAACAGCCTCCAGCCGTAACACCGATCGGCACCGCGTCGACTTCCGGCGACATCTCCTCGCGGACGATCAAGGTCGAATGGACGCTGCCCGGCGGCGCCGTCTGGTCCTATCAGAGCACGGTGCGGCTGACCAAGAAGGGCGACAAGGGCTGGCAGGTGATCTGGGAACCGGCCCTGGTGCAAAGCACGCTGGAGACCAGCGACAAACTGCGGCTGCGGCGCGTCAGCCCGCCGCGGGCCGCGATCCTGGACAACGCCGGACAGCCCCTGGTCACCCCCCGCGACGTGGTAACTGTCGGGGTGACCCCACAAAACATCACAGACGTATCACAACTGCAGCAGGATCTCACCGCCGCGTTCAAGACCGTCGCTGTCACGCTGGACTTGAGCACCTTGCCGGCCCGAATCAAAACCGCGAACAAGACCGCGTTCCTCGATCTGGTCACCTTGCGCCGGCCCGACTACGACAAAATCAGCGATTCGCTCAAGTCTCTGCCGGGTGTGGTCTTCCGTGAGGACAAGCGCGACCTCGCCCCGAGCCGGGCATTCGCCCGAGCATTGCTGGGCACGGCCGACGAGGCCACCCGCGATGACATCAACAAATTCCCGGACACCATCGCCCAAGGCGACATCATCGGCCACGGTGGCCTGCAACAGCAATACGACGTCCGGCTGCGCGGCACCCCGGGCCAATCCGTGGTGATTGCGCGGACCGCGCCAGACAATACGGTCTCAGACACGCCTCTGTTCAGCACCCCAGCGGTGCCCGGCCGCCCGGTGAAAACCAGCCTCGACGTCGCTACTCAGAACGCCGCCGACCGAGCGGTGGCCACGGAGAAGCAGCTAAGTTCCATGATCGTCATCAAAGTCAGCGACGGTTCGGTGCTTGCGGTGGCCAACGGGCCTGACGGCGGCACGGTGGACACGGCGTTGACCGGCAAGGTGCCGCCCGGATCGACCTTCAAAACCGTCACCGCCTACGGCGTACTGGCCAATCATTCGGTCGAAGCCAATACCGTGGTGAACTGCCCGCAAACGTTGACGGTTGCCGGTCGCGACTTCAAGAACGCCAACGGCGAAGTGCTCGGCAGCGTGCCGTTCCACGTCAACTATGCGAAATCGTGTAACACCGCATTTGCCAGCCTTGCCCCGCAACTCGGCGCGGCCGGGCTGAAACAGGCAAGCACCGCGATGGGTCTCGGCTTGCCGTGGGATCTGGGCATCGACGCGTTCAGCGGCAAGGTCTCCGCCGGCGACAGCCCGACCGAGCTAGCCGCAGCCGCGTTCGGCCAGGGCACCACAGTGGTCAGCCCGCTGGCCATGGCAAGCGTGGCCGCGTCAGTGGCCCGCGGTCAGTTCAAGCAACCTCGGCTGGTGCTCGACCCAGCACCGGCAAAGCCGGTCGCTGACGGCGCCTCCCTGGACCCCACTTCAATCGAGGCGCTGCGGGTGATGATGCGTGAAGTCGTCACCGACGGCACCGGCGTCGCACTGAAATCCGTCCGGGGCACCCCCGTGCGCGGGAAAACCGGCACAGCCGAATTCGACAGCAACTCCACCGACACCCATTCCTGGTTCATCGGCTACCAAGGTGGGCTGGCCTTCGCGGTCATGGTGCAGAAGGGCGGCGCAGGCTCCGAAGCCGCAGTACCGATCGTCGCGAACTTCCTCACCACTATCAACAAATAAACAGTGCGGAACTGCACCTAGGGCAGCGCGCTGACCATCCCAATTGGGGGCAGCGTGCTGGTGAGGCCCCAGCCCCGGTGAGCCCCCCAGCAGCGCCAAATTGGCAGTGCTGTTTAGCTGACGTCGGCTGACTGACCCGGGCCGGCGTCGAAAGCCGGTCGCTGCACCGGCAAGGCGAACCCGGGAGAGTCGGGCTCCTCGTGGGGCCGCGGACGCAACATGCCCGGCCGAGTGGCCGGGATTGGCTCCGAGTCCAACAGCGGCGCGGGGCCGAGCGGTCGAGGCACCAACCCCAGCCGCGGCCTGGGCTTGATCAGCTCCGGTTCAACCGACCCAGATCCGTCTGTAGCCAGCCCAGCCACGTCCACTGCCGGAGCGGTCCCACTCACTTCGGCCAGCTTCACTTCCGGCGCGGTGACACTCACTTCCGCCAGGTCAACTGCAGGCTCGACCATGCCCACTTCGGCCGAGTGCACTGCGGGCTCGACCATGCCCACTTCGGCCGAGTGCACTGCGGGCTCGACCATGCCCACTTCGGCCGAGTGCACTGCGGGCTCGGTCATGCTTCTGTCGACCGGGTGCACTACCGGCTCGGTCACAGTCACTTCAGCCGGGTGCACTGCCGGCTCGGTCACAGTCACTTCAGGCGGGTGCACTGCCTGCTCGCCCATGCTTCTGGCGGCTGGCTTCGCTGTTGGCTCGGTGGCATCTGCGCGGGCGGCGACCAGATCCGGGCGGGGGTGCACGGAGCGAGCGGCGGCCAGACCGGCGGCAACCGAGGCGGTGATTTCCTCCGCGTACGATCCGTCGGGGTCGTAGTCGGGGTCGAAAACGGTGATCTCGACGCCCAGGCAGTGAGGCGACTCGACTAGGCCAGCTAGAAGTAACTCCAGCTCACCGAAGGCGATCCCACCCGGCGACGGCGCGTCCACTGCCGGCATGACCGCAGGGTCGAGCACATCCACATCGACGTGCACCCAATAGCCGGCGCAGTCGACGAGTTGGTCTCGCGCCCACTGAGCACTGCGCGCAGCCCCCTCAGCGCGCAAGGTGGGCACCGGGCGGGTCACTATTCCCGCCGCCTGCAAGTCCAGTCGATATTCGTCCTGGGTGCGAATGCCCAGCACAATCACGTCGATATCGCGAAAATACGGGCGTCGGTCCTCGATCGCGGCCAAATCGCCCTGGCCTCGACCGGTCGCCAACGCGAGATCCTCACCGGCGGCAGCACCAACGTAGGAGGCGTTGCCTGGATGCCGAAAGTCGGAGTGCCCGTCGACGAAAACTAGGCCGATCCGACCGCCGACCGCCTCGCCGAGCCGGTTCATCGCCAGCGCCGAGCCGAGCAGCACCGAACAGTCACCGCCAAGGATCACCGGGAACTCGCCTGCGTCCAGAATGGCCCCGATCCGGTCCGCCAGCGCCCGGGAATAGGTGGCGATCTGTTGGGCTTGCGCCACCCCGTCGCCGGGCCGCCACTGGCCTGGGTCATAGCGCGGCGGGGTCAGGCAACCGGCGTCGCGGGCGCCGAGCCGGGTGAGCAAACCATGATCACGCAGGGCTCCGGGCGCCTTGGCACAGCCCGGCACCGACGTCGCGGTCGGCGGGCGCAGACCGAGATTGGACGGTGCGTCGAGGACGGCGATACGGCGCACGGCACCCCTGTTCTTTAAAAGAGCGCTCTGGCTAGCGCGCGACGCGCACCGGCCACGGCGGGATCATCCGGTCCGGCCACACTGAACAACGACAACAAATGCTTGCGTACAGTGTCCCGGTCGTCACCAGAAGTGCGTTTGACCAGCGCGACCAACCGGGCATACGCCTCATCGGCCTGGCCATTGAGCACCTCGACGTCGGCAGCGAGCAGCTGAGCGTCGATGTCGTCGGGCACGGCCGCGGCTTTGGCCAGCGCAGCGCTCGGGTCGGCAGCGCCGATGCGCCGGTAGAGCCCAACTTGTGCCAGCCCTGATTCGGCCGCCGCGTCGCCCGGGCTTTCGGCCAAAATCTTGCGATAAGCCGCATCAGCCGCATCTAAGTCACCGGTCATCAACGCATCGTCGGCCGAGTCCAAACGCGGGTCCTCCGGTGCCTCAACCGTAATACCACCGGCCTTGAGCACGGCGTCGACATATTGCTTGATCTGCGACTCAGGCAGGACACCAGTGAAGCCCTCGACCAGCTGACCGCCGACGACGGCGATGACCATCGGGATGCCCTGCACCCGCAGTGCCTGAGCCAGGCGCGGGTTGGCGTCCACGTCGACCTTGCCCAGGACCCAGGAGCCCCCGCCGGCCAAAGCCAGCTTCTCCAACACCGGGGAGAGCTGCTTGCACGGCTCACACCAGTCGGCCCAGAAGTCGAGGATGACCGGCGTCGCGAGCGAACGCTCCAACACCGTGGACTGAAAATTGGTCTCAGTGACGTCGATGATCACCTCAGGTGCACCCGGCAGGCCGCCGGGGAAACCAGCACCCGGGGTGGACCCGGACGACGGGGTGGACCCGGACGACGTGGTGGAGCCTGGCCCGGCCGGTGCGGCGGCAGCGGGACGCTCAGATTTCGCCGGCGAGACAGCCGGGGCACGCAGCGCGCTGAGGTCGACCGCGCCGCGGGTGAAGATCGACGGAGTGGTCCGTGGGTCGCTCATGGTTACCTAGTCTCGCACGCTGACACGACGGTTCGTCGCGCCGCCAGGCAGCTCGTATCATCTGGTCACAGGCCGCGCGGCGATCCGTGGTTCGCCGGGCTGACACTCTTCCGGGCAACCTGCCATAACTAGCCGCGCAAAGCTAGATCTGCGGCGTCAGAAGCGGGCCGGCTCACGGTACACACCCCATTCTTGGCGCAGGACGTCACAAATTTCACCTAGGGTGGCCTCGGCTCGGGCCGCCTCCAGCATTGCCGGAATCATGTTCTCTTGGGTACGCGAGGCCGCTTTCAGAGTTTCGAGCGCGGTTTGCACGCGTACCGAATCGCGGTTGGATTTGCGCTCGGTTAGCTCGCGCACCTGAACCAGCTCTACCTCGTGCGAGACGCGCAGAATTTCCAGTTCTTTGGCTATCGTTCCCGTATGGGCGTTGACGCCGACGATACGCTTTTCGTTCTTTTCCAGGGCTTGTTGATAGACGAATGCGGCCTCAGCTATGTGCGCAGTGAACCAGCCGTCCTCGATGCCGCGCAGGATGCCAGCGGTCATGCTGCCGTCGTCACCCAGCTCCTTGATTCGAGCGAAAATGTCTTCCGCTTCGGCCTCGATCCGGTCGGTGAGCTGCTCCAGATACCACGAGCCGCCGAGCGGGTCGGCCACGTTGATCACGCCGGTCTCTTCCATCAGCACCTGCTGGGTGCGCAGGGCGATCTCGGCGGACTCGTCCGTCGGCAGGGCGAGGGTCTCGTCCAGCGCGTTGGTGTGCAGTGAGTTGGTGCCACCCAACACCGCAGCCAACGCTTCCACCGCAGTGCGAACGACGTTGTTTACCGGCTGTTGGGCAGTCAAGGAAACGCCGGCGGTTTGCGTGTGGAATTTGAGCCAGAGTGCCTTCTCGCTGGTCGCGCCGTAATCGTCGCGCAGGTGTCGCGCCCAGATCCGGCGAGCCGCCCGGAATTTGGCGATCTCTTCAAAAAAATCAATGTGCGCGTCGAAGAAGAAACTGAGCCCTGGTGCGAATTTGTTCACATCCAGCCCGCGCGCCAAACCCAGTTCAACGTAGCCAAAACCGTCCGCCAAGGTGAATGCCAGCTCTTGCGCGGCAGTCGAACCGGCTTCCCGAATGTGATAACCGGAGACCGAAAGCGGCTTGTATTTGGGGATTTCAGCCGCGCAATATTCCATCAAGTCGCCGATCAAACGCAGGTGCGGCTCGGGCGCGAACAGCCATTCCTTCTGCGCGATATATTCCTTGAAAATATCGGTCTGCAGGGTGCCGTCGAGCTTGCTGAGATCGGCACCCTGGCGCTCCGCCGCGACCAGATACATCACAAAGATTGGCACAGCCGGCCCGGAGATGGTCATGCTCGTGGTGATCTGCTCCAGATCGATGGAGTCGAACAACACCTGCATGTCAGCAGCCGAGTCGATCGCGACCCCGCAATGGCCGACCTCACCAAGCGCCTGCGGATCATCCGAGTCGCGCCCCATCAGCGTCGGCATATCGAACGCAACACTGAGCCCGCCACCGCCAGCACCCAAGATCATCCGGTAGCGCTCGTTAGTCTGCTGCGCGTTGCCGAAACCGGCGAACTGCCGGATGGTCCAGGTCCGACCGCGATACCCCGTCGGATATAACCCCCGGGTGTAGGGGAATTCTCCAGGCCACCCGATTCGCTCGAACCCAGGGTGGTTGACTCCGGCCGGCGGCCCATAGACCGGGTCCAAGGTAAGCCCGGAGAGCGTGGTGAAATCGGCGTCGCGCTTGCGAGCGGCGTCGTAGCGCTGCTGCCAGCGTTCCCGGCCGGCGGCAATGTCGGCTGCATCCATACGTCCATCGTAGGGCACACCTGAACGATCACTAAGGCTTCGCGCAGCCGATCCCCGGACGCACGCACCTGATCCATGCGGACCACATCGTCTCCACTAGGACTACATCGTCAAGTCCGCAACCGCGTGCAGTTAATCCCCCGAGAACCACACAAGCCACGGCAGCTAATCCCACGCACCACGCACCACGCACCACGCACCACGCACCACGCACCACGCACCACGCACCACGCACCACGCACCACGCACCACGCACCACGCCACGCACCACGCACCACGCACCACGCGGCGCATGCTTTGCCTGCGCACGACGAGATAGAGCTCAGCCTGGTCTCGGGGGCAATGAACACCGGCAGTCCTCATCAACCTTGGGAAAAGTCGGACACTGCCGAATTAATAGGAAGAGTCGGACATACCCAGCACCCCAGCACCCCAGCGCCCCAGCACCCCAGCACCCCAGCGCCCCAGCGCCCCGTCGATGCGTCGATGCGCCGATGCCCAGCAGGTGCGCTGCTCCTATGGTCGCCACCAGCATCGCGACGTATTCGAAACATCTTGATCTTGATCCTGATCCTGCCTAGCGTCTCGCCCCCCTTCCTTCCTGGCCCGTGACAGCCGCGACCAAGTCTGGGCCAGCTCAACCAATTCCGTTACGGAGTTCCAGCGCTGATTCTGTGGGTATTTCGTCGCTGATGCTGCGGGTATTCAAACGCTGATGCTGCGGGTATCCATCGCGCGGACCAAATGATCCGGGACAGCGGTTGTAGGTGCACGCTCAGGCACCTCTACATTTATGAATATGGCACGTTTTCCTCTCGTGAATGAACGGCTAGTGCGAGAGAATATGTGTATGGGGCAGATGCAGTTGTTTAGCCGGGCGGAAATCTCGGCGATGCGTGATCGGACGAAAGCGCGCAACTATTCTGAGACAGCAGAGGAATTTCGTCGTGAGCATGCACGGCATCGGGAATGGGGGTTGGTCCAGCGGCACGCCCGCAAGTGGCGCCGGCTGCATGGCGATGCTCCGATGCCGCCGCTACCAAAACCGCGCAAACAAGTGGATCATTGTCGGCCTCCCGCCGAGTCAGGTCCAGCTCAAACCTCCCGGCCAGCAGCTAAGTTCGCCGAGTCACTGTCGAGCGATTTGTCACAGTCGTCTGGCGATCTGCCGGAGACCGATGGCCACGCGATAGAACATGAGCGAACCCCGGAACAAGCTCAGTTGACTGGGGCAAGCCAGCTGCGAAATGGCAATTTCCGCCAGATCCGGGACCTTCCGAACTGCAGCGAAATGAGCGCAGCCAGTAGCACGCCCGACAACCGTGGCCGGCAGCAGCCTGATATTTCCGAAGGTAACAACAAAAGTGCGATCAACAACCCAACGAAAACCAGCAGCCCAACCCAGGCCAGCAACCCAGCGGAGAGCAGTAGCCAGGCGGAGAGCAGCAACCAAGCAGAAAGCAGCAACCAAGCAGAAACCAGCAACCAAGCAGAAAGCAGCAATCCACCACCTAACAGGAACATTTCCCCAGGCAGCGCCAAAACCATAGCCGGCGACCCAAAAAAAAGCAGCAAGAGCGCAGCGAACTGCCTAGCCAAAACAGCAATTCACCATAGCCGCGTCACCAAACTGACCACCACCGGCGGCAGTGATGTTTTCCCAAAAGACGAAAGAAGCCAACTCCGCATCATCGACCAACAGCAGTGCAGTGAAATTTCAAAGGTGAGGGCAAGGTCGCCGCCGATGATCCGCTCCGTGCCGGTGCGCTGACGGCATTGTCAACTCGTGGCCCCACACTGGGGTTGCACCAGGAATCGGGAAGAGAAACAGATTTCCGGCCACCATAAGTCCGTTCCGGACTCGCCAGAAATGCTGGCTTGGGTGATGCCAAAAATGGTGAAACCACGGCCAATCAATGGAGAAATGGTGGCAGATCACCTGCGCCGCCGGAAATAACCCGACCAACCCGGGCCTAGGTCGTCCGCGCCGAAGCGGGGGTTGACGATAAGAAGCGAGGGGTTGACCATAAACAGCTTGCCAGCACAAACAGCTGTCTAGTGCGAGCCCGGCCTGCGCACCTCCTTCGCCGAGCGGCGGATCCGATGCCCCAAGAATCGCGGTCGATGCCCCAAGAATCGGGGCGTTGAGAGTCATCGGGGCGTTGAGAGTCATCGGAGCGCGGCGGTTTTCGCCTAGGACCGCGTTGTGGCTTACCTAAAAGCCCACGGCCTTCTCCGAGTTCGTCCTACAGGCTCTTGATGAGTTCGTCGGCGGCTGCGTACGGGTCGAGGTCACCGGCGGCTACTGCCGTGGCGAGGGTGGCGAGTGCTGTGCCTTCGCGGAGGTTGCCGAGGCGGGCCCGCAGAACGCCGAGCGCGATTGCTTCGATTTCGACTAGAGCGCGGTGTTCACGGCGTACCTGGAGGTTGGTGGTGGTTTCGAGCCAGTGGCGGTGGTCGGTGATGGCGGTGACCAATTCGTCGATGCCTTCGGCTTTTAGTGCTGTGGTTCGCAGGACTTTGGGGCGCCAGTCGCCGGGTGCTCGCTCGCCTAAGCTGAGCATGCCCTGAATGTCGCGATACGTGGCATCCGCACCGGGACGATCTGCCTTGTTGATCACGAAGATGTCGGCGATCTCCAGCACGCCGGCCTTGACTGCTTGGATGCCGTCGCCCATGCCGGGCGCTAGCAGCACCAACGTGGTGTCGGCCAGGGCGGCGATCTCCACTTCGGCTTGGCCAACGCCTACCGTCTCCACCAAGATCACGTCGCAGCCGGCGCCTTCCAGCACGCGCACTGCCTGCGGTGTTGCCGCAGCTAGGCCGCCGAGCTGGCCTCGGCTGGACATCGAGCGGATGTAGACGCCGGGATCGACTGTGTGCTCCTGCATCCGGATCCGGTCGCCGAGAATGGCCCCACCGGTGAACGGACTCGACGGGTCCACGGCGAGCACGCCCACCCGACGATCGCCGGCCCGCAACGCTCGGACCAGCTCGTTCGTGGTGGTCGACTTGCCCACTCCGGGCGAACCGGTCAAACCTACAACCTGAGCCCGACCCGCGTACGGCGCGAGCGCGGCGGCGATTTCAGGCAGTGCTGGGTCGCCGTTTTCCACCAAGCTGATCAGCCGGGCGACCGATCGAGCATCCCCGGTGCGCGCCTTGGCAACCAGGCTGACCAGATTCACGCCCGCGCAACCTCGATCAGCAACGCGTCGCCCTGCCCGCCGCCGCCGCACAGGCCCGCCGCACCTAGCCCGCCGCCGCGGCGTTGCAACTCCAGCGCGAGGGTTAGCACTAGCCGGGCGCCGGACATGCCGATCGGGTGGCCCAAGGCGATGGCGCCGCCGTTAACGTTCACGATGTCCTCGTCCACTTTCAGCTCGCGCATCGACTGAATGACCACCTGCGCAAAAGCCTCATTCATTTCAATCAAATCAAGCTCAGCCACGGTACGCCCGGCCTTGCCCAGCGCGTGCTTGATCGCATTGGCCGGCTGAGCGTGCAGCGAGTTGTCCGGGCCGGCCACGTTACCGTGCGCGACGATCTCGGCGAGCCAAGTCAGGCCGAGCTCCTGTGCCTTAGCCTTACTCATCACCACGACCGCCGCCGCGCCATCGGAAATCGGCGAGGAGCTACCTGCGGTGATCGTACCGTCGGGGGTGAACGCGGGGCGCAGCCGACCGAGCGACTCCGCCGTCGAGTCCGGCCGTACGCCTTCGTCGGTGTCAATCATCTGCTCAACACCGCGGTGCTGGTAGCGAACTGGGGTGATTTCCGCAGCGAAACGGCCCCCGCGTTGTGCTGCAGCGGCCCGCTGGTGGCTGAGCGCCGAGAACGTGTCCTGCTCGACTCGGGTGATGCCCAGCCGGGCACCGCTGCGCTCGGTCGACTCCCCCATCGAGATCGCGTCCCACGGATCGCTGAGCCCGTCGAACGCCGCATGGTCGCGCAGCGTGACATCGCCAAACTTGTGCCCTTCGCGCTCGCCGAGCAGCAGGTGCGGCGCGTTGGTCATCGATTCCATTCCGCCAGCCACCACGATGTCGAACTCACCAGCCCGGATCAGCTGGTCGGCGAGCGCTATCGCGTCCAGCCCGGACAGGCAGACCTTGTTAACGGTCACCGCGGGCACGGACATCGGGATTCCACCGGCGACGGCAGCCTGGCGGGCGGTGATCTGGCCGGCGCCGGCCTGCAACACCTGACCCATGATCACGTATTGCACCTGGTCGGGAGCGACTCCACCGCGCTGCAGTGCCGCCGCGATTGCGGTGCCGCCGAGCGCCGTGGCGGACAGGCTCTTGAGGTTGCCGAGCAGGCGGCCCATCGGGGTGCGGGCGCCACTGACGATCACCGAACTGGTCACAGTCTTCGCTTTCGTTCTCGGCGGCCGCTAGGCGTGCCCGCCCGCGGCCTTAACGGACGTTAGGGTAAGACTAGTTGCATGACCGAGACGTCACCTAGTGGCCACGAATCTCCCGTAACCATCCCACCCGAATTTCCCGAGACCAGCTCGGACGCGACCAGCCTGAGTGCGACCAGCCCGACTGCGACCGGCCTGACTGCGACCGAATTCTTGTGCATTGACCATGTGGGCGTCGCGGTGGCCGATCTCGACGCAGCGCTCGCGTTCTATGCCGAGATGTTCGGGCTGCGCTGTGTGCACGAGGAGACAAATCACGAGCAGGGCGTTCGCGAGGCGATGCTCGCCGTCGGCGACGACAGTGGCCCGCGACTGCAGTTGCTCGCCCCAGCCCGGCCCGATTCCGCCATCGCCAAGTTCCTCGACCGCAGCGGGCCAGGCTTGCAACAGCTGGCATACACAGTCGCCGACGTCGAGGCCACCTCGGCCGCACTGCGTGCCCGCGGGCTACGCCTGCTCTACGACACCGCCCGGCGAGGTACGGCCGGTTCGCGGATCAATTTTGTCCACCCGAAGGATGCCGGTGGGGTGCTGGTGGAGTTGGTGCAGCACGCGTGATTGGTCAGCCTTGCGGGTGAAAGATGCTGACGGCGCTGGTTTGTCCTGGCAGGATCGGGCAGATCGTCGGATTTGCCGGTGATACTCAATGGACGATCATCGCCCGAGCCCTGCTTAATGCGGGTGTCGGTGCGGGCGTCATGTGTCGGCTTCCGGCTTGTGCTCGTTAACCGTTCGGCCAGCAAGCAGACTCCCGGGCAGCTCAAAGCTGATCCACGTGTCGTTTCCGATGCCCCGCCGGTCTTGCGTGGCTCGGGTGTGTTCGCCAGGATGGCCCCATGCCCCAGCAGCAGGATCAGAACTTGGCGTTTTTTGACACCGCGAATTCGCAGCATGACTTCACCGTCGTGCTCCGCGGGTATGACCGTGGCCAGGTCGACGGCCACCTAGGCCGCCTAGTCGGCGCCCTCAACCAATCCGAGCAGGCCCGCGGCGAGGCCGAGCAGCGGATGAACGACGCCCAGCGGCGGCTGCGCCAAGCTGAGCAGCGGCTGAGCGCCCTTGAGCAGAAACTGGCCGACAGCAACAAGCTGCTCGAGGAGAACAACCGACCGACGCTCTCCGGACTGGGCACCCGGGTTGAGCAGATCTTGCGATTGGCCGAAGAACAGGCCAACGATCATCGTGGCGAAGCCAAGCGCGAGTCCGAGGGAATTCTGTCCGCGGCCCGGCTGGAAGCGCGCGAGATCACCGACAAGGCGCGCGCCGAGGCTGCCGCGATGAAGGCGACCGCCGAGCGCGAGGCCGGCCAGCTGCGCACCCATGCCGAGCGCGAGGCAGCTGAGGCCCGGGTGCAAGCCCGGCGCGAGGCCGACACGCTGCGTTCAGACGCCGATCGGGAAACCAAACAGCTACGTACGGTGACTGCGCACGAGGTCGCCGAGCTCAAGTCGACTGTCGAACGGGAAGTGGCGTCCCTGCGAGCCACCGCTGAGCGCGAGATCACCCAATTCCGCGCGAAAGCCTCGCGCGAGGCCGAGGAGAAGCGCGCCGAGGCCACCAAGATGCTCACCGACGCCCGCGACAAGCGCGACAAAGATCTGCAGGCCCTCGCGCTGGAAACTGCCGAGCGGCGGGAGAAATCCGAGCGTGAGGAGTCGCAACGGCACGCGGCGCAGGTCAAGGCCACCCAGAAAATGGTGGCCGAGGCCGAAGAGCGCGCGCGTGCGGCCGAGGATCGCTCGAAGGACATCCAGCAACGCGCTGAGGTCCGTCGGGTCGAGTCTGAGCGCAGTGCCGCGGACATTACTGAGAAGGCCCGCGCATTGGCCGAAAAGACCGTTGGCGAGGCCCGCTCGGAGTCGCAGCGACTGCTTAGCGAGGCGCGGACCGAGGCCGAGTTGACCACTCAGGCAGCCAAGCGGCAGGTCGAGGATCTAACCCGGCAAAAGGATGCTGTCACCAGCCAACTCGGCCAGATGCTGTCCGGCCTGTCCGGCCTGGTGCCGGGGGTTGGCGGCCCAGCTAAGCCCGAGGCGGCCAAGGCGGCCGAAGCACCGCCGCAGCGCAGTGCTGAAGCTCGCCCGAGCGGCCCGACCGACAAACCGGTAGCGACGACGAACTCCTGAGTTGTTTGCTACCGGCGCACCGATGGCACGCCCCAGGTGTGGGTGGGTAACCGATGATGCGCTAATGAACATTTATTCAAGGCAGGCCGCAGCGGAGTTTCTCCGGTGCGGCCTGACTCGTTCACGCCCTGGGCACGCTCAACAGCTGGCTTGGACAAATCACAACTAGCCGCATACTCCCGCTAAGACCGTGTGTAACCACACTTCGCGGGACGATGCGTATGTGAGGATGGACAGCATGTCGCATGGCGGTGAAATCCTCGGTCTCGGCGGAGAAGCGGCTACCGAGCCGAGCTTTGAGACCGCTCTGCGCGGTTACGAGAAAAAGCAGGTCGAGCGTTACGTAGCTCGGGCCGAGAATGAAATCGCCGCGCTGGCCGCCGAACGTGAGCAGGCCTATATGCAAATTCAGGCGATGGGCGTGCAGATCGAGCGGCTCCAGCAGGAAGCCACCCTGGCCCGCCGGCATGGTGGTGTGACTGCCGAAGTGTCGTTTCGCCATCTCGGGCCGCGAGTCGAACAAATACTGGCTCTCGCGGAAGAGCAGGGCGAGGCGATCAAGGCCGCTGCCAGCGACGACATCACGGCCCGGATCGCCGCGGCGGACCGGATAAGAATCGAAGCACAGGCACACGCACAGGCCGGCATTCGCGACTTCGAGATCGCGCTGGCCGCCCGCCGAGCCGAGGCCGAACGCGTCGACGCCGCCAAACGCGCCGCCACCGAAGAATCACTGGTGGCGCTGCGCGACTCGGCTGAGCAAATGCGGCTCGAAGCACAGGCCACGTTGGCCCAGGCTCGCGCGGATGCCCGCCAGCTCACTGAGCAGAACGCCGCAGAGACCGCGCAAATCAGGACTGAAGCCAATGAATACGCTCAGACCACCCGGAATCAGGCGGATCACGAAATCAAGGACCTGCACGAGCGGTCGCACCAAGACCTGGTCGCGCGGCGGTCCACCGCCGATCGCGAGCTGAGCGAGTTCAAGGCTGCCGTCAGCTCCGAACTCGACCAGCACCGGCAAGAAGCCGTGCACGAGCTCGCTGAGCTGCGCACCAGCGTCGAAAAGCAGTGCGCTGACCTGCGCAGCGAAGCCGACAAATATGCCGAAGAAGTCCTGCGCCGCTCCGAAGAGCAGGCCACCGCCGTACGCAGAGAACTTGCTGGTCAGCAGGAGCGGATCGCACAGGCCAACGCCGAACTGGCCGTGGCATTGACGCAGGTGAGCGAGGCGGATTCGCAGCTGGCCCTCGCGCAGAAGCGCACTGAAGCCGGCACGCAACAGGCAGACCAGGTCGAGCAGCGACTGGCCGAGGTGACCGAACAGTTGGATACCGCACTCACCCGACTTACCGAGGCGACGCGGGCCGGCGAGGCAGCCGAGCGACACGCGACCGACGTGCGACGTCAGGTGCAGCGTGAGGCCAAGCGGGTGGCCGAGCTGGCCGCCGCTGCGGTGATGGCGGCTGCGGCTTCCCCGGACGGCCAGGACTACGACGATTTTGATGAGCCGGTAAGCAGCACGTCGACGGCAATCGAGCCAGCGACCCCAACGACTGGATCCACGCCGACGTCAGCCAAAGTGAGCTCTCCGGCCGCGATGAACGTGAAACCAACCCGGGTCAGCGCCGACGTCGAATAGGTCCCGCTGGGGTGGCGGTCGGTGGCGTGGCACCGATAACGTCGCGGCCGAGAAGTTTGCCGTTGGAACGTTGTCGCAGTTGTGTTGGAGGTTTCCCCGGTGCCCACTGACGATCCGACGATCGCCGCTGACGACCTGACGCTCGCCGATCGGCAGGAACTCGCCGACGAAGCAGTGCTGGTGTCCGAAACGCTGATCACGGACGAAGTGGTAGAAATCACTTCCGGTCGGTTCGGGACGTTGGGCACGCCGCTCAACGGAAAAAACCCGTTCATGGTCGGGCTATTGGGCGGGCTCGGCCTCATCCTCGCGTACGCGATTTTCTTGGGTGTCCGCAACGCGGCCTCGATCTTGTTGTTGATCTTTATTGCGTTGTTCTTGGCGATCGGCCTGAATCCGGCAGTGGTTCGGCTGCGCCGGTGGGGTGTGCCGCGCGGCGGGGCAGTCGCGATCGTGGCCCTGAGTGTGGTCGCGGTGCTCGCGGGCGGAATCATCGCGCTGATTCCGCCGTTGATAGCCCAGACCACTGAGCTGGTCAACAACGTGCCCGATTACATCCAGAGCCTGCAACGCAACCAAACCGTCAACCACTTAGTCCAACGGTACGAAATCCTGCCCAAAGTGCGCAGCGCGCTGGACGCCAACACGGTGGCCAACACGGTCGGCGGAGTGGTCGGCGGGGCACAACTGCTGTTCGGCACGATCTTCAACGTGCTCACTGTGCTGGTGCTGACGATTTACTTCATGGCCGCGTTCGACCGGATTCGGGAGGGTTTCTACGCGTTGGTGCCCGCCACTCGACGTACCCGAGTGCGGCTACTCACCGACGAGATCCTCACCAAAGTCGGCGCGTACATGGTGGGGGCTTTGGCTATTGCGGTGGTGGCAGGTGCCAGCACTTTTGTTCTGGCCCTGATTCTGGGGTTGGCTTACCCGTTCGCGCTGGCTGTAGCCGTGGCGATCTGTGACCTGATCCCGCAGATCGGGGCGACCCTGGGCGCGATCATCGTGAGCCTAGTCGGGTTGGCGTCCTCGCTGACCGACGGGATCATCTGCCTGATCTTCTTCATCGTCTATCAGCAGATTGAGAACTACTTGATCTATCCGAGCGTGATGCGGCGCTCGGTCAAGGTCAGCGATGTGGCCGCGGTGGTGGCGGCATTGCTCGGCGTCGGACTTTTCGGCGTGATTGGAGCGCTGGTGGCGATCCCCATGGTGGCTGCAGTGCAGTTAATCGGGCGCGAAGTCATCGTGCCCAGTCAACAAAATCGCTAACTGCTCAGCCCTTTTCCGCGTGATCGGCTCAGCGCGGGGCACAAGCTGCGCTCAGCCGTAGCGGGGGGCGTTGCGGGAGCGTTCGACGGCTGGAGCGCGGCGGTCTCGGGCGCGCCAGCAGCCGGTGTGCCAATGGCGGCGGTCGGTTTCGTCGCCGCGCCCGTCGATCGGCCAGGCCACCACGTGCGCGACGCCAGGGTTGATGGCCTGCACGCAGCCGGGGCAGCGATAGGTCTTGACGGCCGCCCCTCCGAAGATTGAGCGCACCATCCACTCGCCGTCGCGCCACTGTTGGACGCCGTCGACCCCGCGACGCACCCGCTCATCGGTGAGCTCCGGCCGAGACTCGTCCAGCTCACGGCGGCGGGGGTGGTTGCGGCGGGGCATCGACCAAGCGTACGGGGCTGCTTAGACTCGTCACTATGACGGCTACTCGCGTGCCCGGCCTGCCGGAAATATCCGCCGGTGTGCTCATCTCCACGAATCCCGCCACCGGTGCCGAAGCCGGCCGAGTGCCGGTAGCCGACGAGTCCGCTGTCCTCGCCGCTGTTACCCGCGCACACGAGGCCGCCCAGTGGTGGATCAGTCTGGGCTTTGCCGGGCGGCGGACCCGGCTGCTGCAGTGGCGCACGTTGCTGGCTCAGCGGATCGAGGAGCTGGCCCGACTGACCAGCTTGGAGACGGGCAAGCCGGAAGCCGACGCGATAGTGGAAGCGACTGCGGCAATCGAGCATCTCGACTGGGCGGCCGACAACGCGAAACGGGTGCTCGGCCCGCGCCGCACCCGCACCCGGCTGCTGCTCGCCGAGCACGCCGGCCACCTCGAATACCAGCCGTACGGGGTGGTTGGGGTGATCGGTCCGTGGAATTACCCCATCGTGACCCCGGTGGGCCCGATCAGCGGGGCGCTCGCCGCGGGCAATGCAGTCGTGTTCAAGCCGAGCGAATACACCCCGATCGTCGGCCAGTGGCTGGTTGACACGTTCGCCGAGATTGTGCCGGAACACCCGGTTTTGCAGGCGGTGCACGGGCTCGGTGACGTCGGTGCGGCGCTGTGCCGTTCTGGTGTCGGCAAGGTGGCTTTCACCGGTTCGACCGCGACCGCCAAGAAGGTGATGGCGACGTGTGCCGAGCGGTTGGTGCCGGTGGTGCTCGAAGCGGGCGGCAAGGACGCGTTGATCGTCGACGCCGATGCTGACATCGAAGCCGCTGCGGATGCGGCCGTGTGGGGTTCGATGACCAATGCCGGGCAGACCTGCATCGGGATCGAACGGGCATACGTGGTGGCACCGGTTTATGACGCCTTTGTCGCCTCGGTCACCGCCAAGGCGAGCAAGCTGCGCACTGGTCACGAGATCGGCCCGATCACCATGCCCCGGCAGATCGACATCATCCGGGCGCACATCGAGGACGCGCTCGCCCAGGGCGGACGGGCTGTCGTCGGAGGTGCCGACGCGGTCCAACCGCCGTACGTGTCGCCGACTGTGCTGGTCGACGTGCCGGCCGAGTCGACGGCGATTCGCGAGGAAACGTTCGGCCCGACCCTGACGATCACCAAGGTCGCCGATGCCGACGAGGCGGTTCGGTTGGCCAACGACTCGCCGTACGGCTTGGGTGGGGCGGTTTTCGGCCAGAAGAACGCCATCCGGATCGCCCGCCGGCTCAAATCAGGCATGGTGTCGGTCAATTCGACCCTCACCTTCGTCGCGATGAGCACCCTGCCCTTCGGCGGCGTCGGCGAATCCGGTTTCGGGCGCATCCACGGCGACGACGGCCTGCGCGAGTTCGCCCGAGCCAAATCCATCACGGTCCGGCGGGCCCGATCAGTGCTGCCCGCGATGACTTTCGAGCGCACCCCCGCCCAAGTAGCCCGAATCGTCAAGACCCTGAAAGTTCTCTACGGTCGTCGCCCCTAAGCTGAGCGGCGTGGCAACAGATCATCCAGCAGTCCAGGTCGACGGGCTGTACGTCAGTTACGGCACCGCGGCAGTGCTGGTGAACGTCGGACTAACCGTGCCGGCCGGCACTGGCATGTGCGTGACCGGCGAAAACGGCATCGGCAAATCCACCCTGTTACGGTGTGTCAGCAGTCTGCAACGACCCGACCAGGGCACGATCCAAGTCTTCGGCAACCCACCCGGCTCGACCCCGCAGTTCTGGCGGCAGGTGGTGACCACTGTCGAAGCGCCCACCTGGTATCCCGGCTTGACCGCCCGCGAACACGCCGAGTTGGTGTGCCGCGCCCACGGCCAAGATCCGCATGAGGCCGGCATCGACGAGGCGCTAGCCAGCTTCGGCCTAGCCGCGCACATCGACGCGATCCCACCGTCACTCTCCTCCGGGCAAAAACAACGCCTCACCCTAGCCTTGGCCCTGCTGCGCCCCAGCTCACTGCTGATCCTGGACGAGCCCGAACAACGCCTCGACCCTGAAGGCCGGGCCTCCGTTGCCGCCATGCTGAACCAATACGTACGCAATGGTGGTTCCTTGCTGATGGCCAGCCACGACGATGTTTTCGCCGCCGCTTCCGGTGCCGCGATCACCACAATGGAATCGCTGGTGCCGGACGGCGTAGCCGGATGACCGTGATCCAACCGACAAACATCGGTGCGGTCCGCCGCTGGATTCGCCACCGCCAATCCGCCCACCGCGAACGCGGCTCGCTGGCCGGCAACGTCTACTTCGCACTGCTGCTCGCGGCCATGCTCGGCGGCATGCTGCATCGACAACTCGGCGTAGTGTTCTGGCCGACCCACCCGAACGAGTCCCTGCTCGCCGGCGCCGCGCTGGTGCTCACCGGACTCGGCGGCCTCTATCGCATCCTGCGCCGACTCGGCCCACTCGGGCTCAGTCGCGCCGCCGCATCCTGGCTGCTCACCGCCCCAGTCAGCCGACGACGCCTGCTCTGGCCCTCCCTGCAACTCGGCCTGCTCGCCGCCGCCATCGCCGGGACTCTGTTCGGCCTAGCCATCGTCGGCCACGTCGCCGCCCGCCCGCTCACCAGCTCACTCGCCGCCATTTTGCTCACCCTCGGTGCGCTAGGCGGCAGCGCCATCCTCCTGGTCACCCTCGCCGCCCAATCCGCCCGACCAAACCTAGCCATTTGGTACGACCGAAGCGCCGGTCTACTGCTCGTCGCCGGGCTGGCAGGTTTAGTGGTCGATTCGGCTTTGGCGGGCGACTCCGCGCGCAGCGCACGGCATGCGGTGGCCGCGTGGCCGGCGGGTCCACTGACCACGGTGATGGTTGCCTTGGCCGTCGTGGTCGTCGTGGTCGTCGCGCTCTTAGCGCTCACCATTCACCGACTCGACCGGACGCCGAACGAGCGGATTCTCGAATCATCGAAAACCGCCGGCACTCTGCTGGACAGCGTTTACGGGGTCGAACCGTCGTTTGTGGCTTCACTAGTCGAGCGCCGGTATTGGGCGAGTCGGCGGTTGCGATCCGCACGGTTGTCGAGTCGGGTGCCGATTTTGGTGGCACAGGATTTGCTGTTGGTGTGGCGCCGGCCGCGGCGACTATTGTGGACTGCCGCTAGCATCGCGCTGCCTACACTGCTGACCCACGTACCCGGGTGGGTGTTGGGGGTGGTGATCTTGCTGGGCGCGCTGATCGCGGGTGGGGCGTCGACCGGCAACGTGCGCGCCGATGCCGGCAATCCGGTGCTGCTGCGCATGCTGGGGCTCGATTCGCGTACGGCGATCATCCAGCGCATGTGGGTGCCGGGCGGGTTGGCCGCGCTGTGGTCGGCGGGTGCATTGGGTGTTTTGCAGGCGTTTGGCGATTTGCCGGCCGGACCTTGGTGGGTGCTCGGGCTGGCGCTTGGGCCAGTGGGGGCAGCGGCGGCGATGCGGCGGGCCCGGGTTGGCTTCGTGCGCAACGACATGATCGCGCTGGACACGCAGACCGGCATTTCGATTCCGACTGGGCCGTTGTTGAGCGCGATTGCCGGCCCGGATGTGCTGCTGCTCGGCCTGCCGACGCTGCTCCAGATCGCCCAAGGTCATCCGCTGACCTGGACCACCGTCATAGTCCAAGCCGTGGTGGGCGGTTTCGGCGCCCGCGCCTACCTAGCCGCCACCACCGCCCGCGACCGAGTAGAACTAAGTGGTCCTCGGCGTTAATCCTTCGGGGGTTGGTTCAGGGGTTCCAGGTTGGTGAGGTAGAGGTCGCCGGCGCAGTCGAGGGCGTCTTGGGCGGTGCCGATCGGTTGGCCGTCGGGTAGGACGGAGTCTTGGTAGCCGTCACGACTGGCGAGGTAGATCGCGAAGCCCCACAGGTGTGCGGAGCGTTGATAGCGCAGCCTCATCAGTGGGATGGTCTCACCGTCGGGTAGGTGCGCGTCGATGTAGGCGAACCCGGCCCGGTACCGCACCACGATCCCGGGCAGCCCGGGCCAGTGGGCCTTCGCGTGCTCAGTCAGGCGTTGCTGCAACGACACCTTCGTCGATTCGGGAATCGCGGCCACACTATTCATCATGCCGGCCTGCCGATGGGCCCGCAGGCCGGGGCGAATCCACCCGGTGCGAAAGGCCGACCACCCGCAATAGATCGACTGTCTGCCATGTTCGGGTAGGCGGAGGTTTGTCATGTCTGGTCCATCGGCCTGCCCGATCGTCTTGTCTATGCCCGAGCAGCAGCGTCTTGAGCACCGGGTCAGGACCGTGACCGAGCAACACCGGCACGTCTTACGCGCCACGATCATCTTGCTCGCTGCCCAGGGTTGGAGCAACGCGGCGATCGCGCGGCGGGTCGGGGTCTGTGTGGACACCGCCCGGACCTGGCGCGACCGCTACGGCGCCTACGGCGAGGACGGCCTGCGGGATCGGGGCCGCTCCGGGCGGCCGCGTCGGTTCACCGACGTGCAGCAGGCCCAGGTCACAGCGATCGCCTGTGAACTGCCCGCTGATCGGGGGATCCCGTTGTCGCGGTTTAGCCACGCCGATCTGGCTGCCGAAGCCGTCGACGTCGGGGTGGTCGAGGACATCTCGGCATCCACCGTGCGCCGGTGGCTACGCCGGGATGCGATCCGCCCCTGGCGCCACCAGTCATGGATCTTCCCGCGTGACCCAGACTTCGCCGTTAAGGCAGGCCGTGTCCTCGACCTATACGCACGCACCTGGCACGGCGAGGTGCTCGGCGACGACGACTACGTCATCTCCGCCGATGAGAAGACCTCGGTTCAGGCCCGCTGCCGGTGTCATCCGAGCCTGCCACCCGGACTGGCCCGGATCATGCGGGTCAACCACGAATATGACCGGGGTGGGGCGCTGGCCTACCTCGCCGCGTACGACGTCCACCAGGCCAGGGTGTTCGGCCGTACCGAACCCACGACCGGCATTGTTCCGTTCGCGAACCTGGTCGCGCAGGTCATGGGCCGTGAGCCCTACTCCAGCGCCCGCCGAGTCTTCTGGATCACCGATAACGGCTCGTCACACCGCGGTCACAAAGCCATCGACCGGTTGGAAAACACCTGGCCGAACGCCACCCTGGTCCACACACCAATCCACGCGAGCTGGGTCAACCAGGTCGAAATCTACTTTTCCATCGTGCAGCGCAAAGTCGTCACACCCAACGACTTCTACGACCTCAACGACGTCACCAACCGGCTCACCGCATTCGAAGACCTCTACAACCTCGCCGCCCGGCCCTTCAACTGGCGCTACACCAAAGCCGACCTCGCCACCACCCTCAAACGCATCGCCGCTCACGAAACCGCCACCATCTGACCCCCGAAGGATTAACGCCGAGGACCACTAAGCGCCTGAGTCAACTGGTCAACCTGCATTTGGTTTCGGTAGTCGTTCAATCGTCGAATTCGTGCACGCGCCACCCGCCGGCTACCGACGAATACCACCGGCCGTCGCGGGTCATCACATCAACCTCGTAACGTGGTCACATGCCAGTTGCGCTTCAGATCAAGGACGTTCGTGAAGAAGTTCGCGACGCCCTCGCCGCCAGGGCCGCGGCACTTGGTCAGTCAATGCAGACCTATCTTCGAGAAATGCTCGAGCGCGAGTTCCGCGCCACGCGAAACAGGCAGCTTTTCGACAGCTTGGCTTCACGCCGAAGCCTGAGCCTTGACGCGAACGAAGTTGTGAACTTGATTCACACTGGTCGCGAGCATGACAGCGGAGCTGATTTGTGATTGTTGTCGACGCAAACGTCATAGTTCTTGCTCTGGCAAGTTCGATGCCCCAGGGTGACGCCGCGCGTACGGCTCTCAAGTCTGACGACCTTTGGTTTGCACCAGCGCACATGCCACTTGACGTCATCCGCACCTTGCGGAAGGCGGTTGTGGGAGGCCAGCTCAAGGAGGCAGACGCAGTCGCGGCATTCGGCAGTCTGATGCATTTCGTTGCAAAGTATTTGGCGAATGCGGCACAACGTCTCCGCCTACGACGCGGCATATCTTGCTGTTGCCGCAGAATACGGCGCACAGCTGGTTACTTTTGACCTGAGGCTTGCCAAGGCGGCTGAGTACATCGTTCCAGACGTGTCTGTGCTGATTCCTTAGCTACGCTCACAGAGTCGAGAGCGGCAGCATCGAGGTGCCACAACGTTCCCCGTTCACTGGGCAGACTGCTAGCATTGCTCTCATCAGACGTGGGATGGAAGGCGACGCGATGGCAGCCCTCAGCATCAGAGACTTGGACGACGGCGTGCGAGAAAAGCTACGCACCCGCGCCGCGCAGCATGGTCGGTCGATGGAGGCCGAGATCCGCGACATTCTCACCACCGCCGTCGCTGATGACGCACCCACAACCGACCTTTTCAGCACACTGATCGACCGGTTCGGCCGGCTGGGCGGCATCGACCTGGACCTACCCGCCCGCACTGCGGCACCTCGCGCGGCCAGCTTCGTCGAGTGATGATCGTTCTAGACACTAACGTCGTGTCCGAGCTCATGCGGGCCAAGCCAGCGCCGGCAGTCATCGCCTGGCTGCAACAGAATTCGGGTCCGAGTCTGCATACGACAGCGGTAACTGTTGCTGAAATCCGATACGGCGTCGCACGGTTACCAGAGGGCCAGCGCCGAGACTCGCTCCACCAGGCGGCCAACGAAATCTTTGCCGCGTTCCCGCGCCAGGTGTTGCCTTTCGACCTAGTCGCGGCCGGTTTATACGCCGATGTGGTTGCTAGCCGGGAACGGCAAGGCAACCCAATCAGCGGGTTCGACGCTCAGATCGCTGCCATCTGTCGCGCTCAATCCGCCACTCTTGCCACCCGAAACACCAAAGACTTCATCGACACAGGAATTATCGTCGTCAACCCCTGGCAGTAATTATTGCGAACACCGGGTTGCCCTATACAGTGCCCGGCACATCGACGCGGACGCGGTTTCGGCAGGTGTACATCCCCTCGATCAGCTCTTGGTCGTGTTGGTCGGGTCGGTGCCATGGGTTCCGCGGCATATTCCGCAGAGCGGTCGAGTAGCGTCATCCGGGCAAATGGTCGACGGCACGTAGCGATGTAAGCATTCAGGGCCACTCCATGATGTAGCCGTTGGTGGCTGTGTGTGATCGGTGGTGGCGGTCGTTGCTCGCGGTGGGTTAGCCGGGTGCCCAGGCGGGGGGTGTCCAGGGACGGCCGCAGATCGCGTCGCGGATCGCTGTCATGATGTCTGCGCCGTGTTTGGTCACGGTGGAGATGTACCCGCGGATGGCGTAGCGGTGTTCGGTGACGGTTTCGCTGGTGAGTCTGCCGGAGATTTTCTGTTGGGTCTTCGCTGGTCGCAGGTCGCGTTCGGCCTGGTTCGAGGTCGGTGGGATCCGCAGGTCGGTGGTGAACCGCAGGATGTCGGCCTCGCGGTCGTGCAGGTCTTCCAGCAGTGCCCGGTGTTTCGGTTGCTTTCGCCCGGGCACCCGGGCGACGTCTTTGAGTCCGATGCGGACCCCGTGCCGGTAGGCGCTGATCAGCGGGTCTGTCAGGTGCGCCGGGATCGCTGGCAGGTTCTGTTCGCGGGCGAGGTTTGCCGCGTGGATCAGAGCTTGCAGGGCTTGCCGGATCTGGATCGGCCAGTGCGCGTCGGGGTACGTCTCCGCCGCGTCCTGGCAGTCGCGGATCAGGTGCTGGACACAGAGTTGATGGACCAGGTGCCCGAAGATTTTCGCGTCATAGTTCTGGTACCGGTCGTGGACGATCACGCCGGTCAGGTCGGGCAGGACGAACGCCTCGAACGTGTCCAGGCTGCGGTCGCCGAGCAGGTACCAGGTGTAGAGGCGGGTGCAGGCCACCAGCAGGTGTTTCTTGACCTTGCGCGGGCCGACCCGGATCGGGGTCTCGTCGCAGGACACTACGTGCGCGACGGTGATCAGGGTGCGGATCATCCGGTTCGCCTCGGCGACTGCGGTAGCGGCCCGGGCCAGTAGCGAGTGGACGAACCCGTCCGATGGGCGGGTCCCGGTCAACGCATGAACCAGATCCGCGCACCGGGCGACCGGGATCGCGTGGGCGACCATCAGATACACGCACCAGGACACCAGATTCGGGCCGAACGACACCGATGTGTCCGCGACGTCGGCGGGGCGGGCGGCGACGTGCATCTTCCCGCACCGGCAGCGCACCGCATGCCGGTCGTGCTGGGTCACCGTCGCGGTCATCAACGGCACGTCGACCTGTTGATGCGCGGCGTAGACGCCGAGATCTACCGCTTCGGTCAGGTCCGATCCGCACCCGCAGTCGCCTTGCGGGAAGTGGTCCAGAGTCTCATCCGAATCCGGCGACCAGGCCAAATGCGCCCCAGGCGCACCCTTACGCTTGCCCCGTTTGCCAGGCAGGGCGCCCGCGGCCCCGGGCTCATCAGCGGGCGGCATCCGGCCCAGATCATCGTCCTTCGACGGTGGTGTCCCCGAATTACCGCTGTTACGCGAGACGATCCGTTCCAGCCGGGCCACCCGATCGGTCAACACCACGTTCGCCGCGACCAGCTCCGCGTTGACCGCGACCAGCTCCGCGTTGACCCGGGTCAGACCCTGCGCCTCGCCGAACAACCGCCTGACGAGCGCGATCAGCTCGCCCCGCGACAAATCGTCGATCTCCGGCACCCGAAGATCCCAACACACCAACTCCCTCGCCCACGTCACCGCCAACCGGCGTGTCGCAACACCCGGCCGTCGACTACATCCCGTGAACGAACCACCGCCCACCGCGAATGCCGTGAATGTTTACGTAGCGATGGGTCTCGTAGTTCACGTGTTCCACTACGACCTTGCGGCCACGGTGGACAGTCTCGCGCGAGAAGCAGTTATGTGGGCGTCCGGTCGGATACGCCTGTGCCGCAGCCCGGAGCGGATAAACCAGCGCGACTCTTGGGGCATCCGCGCAGGCGGCATCATGAATGTAAACCGCGGGCGCATAGTCCCGCTTCATTGGCTTCTACCCTCACTCGGGGCAAAACTCGGAGAGTCGATCATCAGCGCGCGATTGGCCGCGAGCTCGTCGTAGGCGGCAACCCAGGCTGGGCACCGCGCCTCACAGCATTCCTGGCAGTAACTCGCCCCGAAAACTGAGCCATGCTCGACGAGGAGATCCTCTAATCGTTCGACTGCAGCTTCGGTGAGTTTGCCGTTCACTGCGCGACTTCGCGAGCGCGCTCCGGTAGTTCATTGAAAGAATCCCTGCTCGGCAGGGCAACACAGGTTGCCACCGGCTACTCCTAAGTCCACTGTAGGCAGACGCGATTCGACGTCTCTACGCCAGAGAGTAGGAAGGAATGACCAGACGGGATAGAAAGTTTCTTAGCATTTCTCGAAATACTGCGAACACGAGAATGACTACGAAATCAGCCGCTACCCTCGAACGGTTCCGGAGCAATATCGTCGATCACCCGGTTGATGATCGCCCGCGCACTTCGGCCGTAACTGGCGATCTCGGCCAAGCTCCACGGCCCCGGCGTTGTTCGGGAGTGTCCGGTTTGAGCTTGCGCGGCTCGGCCAAGCTCATGGTTTGTTAGATGTTGTAGACGGCGAAGGCGTCGCGGTGTTCGTGGAGGTCGCGGCGGGCGTGGGCGATGTTCGCGCGTCCGGCGAGGCGGAAGGTGTTGAGGGCCAGATTGCGGAAGCTGGCCGCGGCGCGTGGGGCTGTACCGGTTCTGAGCTGGGAATCGTCCTCGTGGAAGGTCACGTCACGGCTCCAATGTAGACGGTTCTCCACGGACCAGTGACCCCGCGCGTAATAGTTGAGGTGGCCCGGCCCGGCCTGGCCGGCGTCGGCGCTGACGATGCCGTGAATGATTTCTTTGCTGGTGCGTACGCCGTCGAGTCCACCGGTGTCACGGCGCAGCCGAAAGACTTGCCGGGCGCCGGGGAACAGGGTGTCGTCGCAGGGCGCCACGCGCAGCGTCCGTCGTTCGGTACGCCCGTGTCCCCTGTCGGTGGTGACGTCCATGTGGTCGATGAACTCGGAGTCTGTGCCGCACAGCAATGCTTGGGCGGCTTGCAGCGCGAGGGGCTGATTTCCCTTCAAAATCAACATGTAGTGGGCGTTCAGCGGCCCGGTGATCAGCCGGGCAGTCTTCTTCGTCGTGTGCAGGGCATCAAGGGTCAGCATCATGCCGGCCACGTCCAGCGGTGTCAGCAGGTCCGCGATGACCGCGTTCTCACCGCGTTTCTTCGGGACCTGACGCTGACCCAGGACGATCCCGCGGTCGTGGGTGACCGCGGCGACCAGGAACACCTGCCCGGCCGGGGTGCGGCTGCCATGCAACAGTTTCCCGTCGATCGCGGCCGCGGGTAGCAGCCCGGCCGGCGCCGGGTGAGTCACCGCCCGCGCGGCGGCGCGGCGTTGTTCACGCTCGACCGGCTCGTCGCACCCGGCGGCGACAACCGGCACCAGCGCGTCACCCCGGACCACATCAGCGGCGTATCCGCAGGTCGCCGCGTCGAGAGCGTCACCATCCAGGGCTTGCAGTACCCGCCGGAAGGTGCGTTCGCTGGGCACTATGTACCGGCCACGCCACGGGTTGTACCGGGCCCCAAGACGGTGCAGGACATCCTGCGGGGTCCGCGCCGCCCACTGCCGGATCGCCGTCACACCGTCGTTACCGGCCACCAACGTCGCGCATGCGGTCAACACCAGAATCACCAGCAACGGATGCCGAAGACCCCGCCCTCGCCGCGGATCGGGTACCTGCCGCAGCCGCTCCAGCAGCGGCGACGCCACCGACAACGGGTCAGCAGCCACCGCCTGCGCGGCGGGCAAACCCGCGGCGAGTTCGGCTTCCCACAAGGCCAGATCGGCGAGGTGGTCAACAACAGGGCTGATCGGGGAAGATGACAACACGAGCGCGACTCCTGCAACGATCTTGTGGCATAGACACCCGAAAGATCACCAGAGTCGCGCTCGTCCAGCAAACCAGGTCCTTGTCCAATCCCTAAACTGGGCATAACACCCCAAGCCGGAACAACGCCGGGGCCGTGGGCCAAGCTCGCAAAGATGCCGCCATAGAGCGTGATTTCTTGCGGCTGAACCAGGCTCAGCTCGGCAGAGAAGGTCTCGACCATCACCCGGTCGTTGTCGAGCAGCCAGAAGCCGTGCGCGGGCGCGACCACGTAGGCGGTCTCGAACCCAACGATGCCAAGCCGCACGTTCGGCAGAGCCGACAGCGACATCAACCGATCAAGCTGCCCGAGCATGATCTCTGGTGGGCAGAGCCGGTAGCGAAGGGCCGCTTCGGTCAGCACGAAGTGAAATCGCTTGTCCGCCCGGTACAGAATGTCTTGACGCTGCACACGAGCGGCCACTGCTTCGTCAATGTCGTTGCGCACCTTGAACACACTGATGCTTTGGGTGAAGCGGTAGCGGGCATACTCGGCCGTCTGGAGGAGACCTGGAATGAACGTGGACTCGAAGGCCCGGAATAACCGCGTCTGAGCGTTGATGTCCGCGACCCGTTGTTGATGGGGCTTCAAGCCGACACGGAGCTGCCGCTGCCAATCGGCATGCTGGACTTCAAGGGTGTGCAGCGAAGCGAGCAGCCCTTCCGTTTCAGTCTCGCTGCTTGTGGCCCGCGTCCAAGCACGAATGTCGTCATCGGTTGGGGTCTGCTTGCTGTTTTCCAGCTTCGACACCTTGGAAGGTGGCCACGACAAAGACTCCGCGAGCGCACGCCCGCTCAGTTTTGCGGCGGTGCGCAGCTCGCGGAGTCGCCTTCCGAGCGCGTCACGTGCTTCGTGAACGCTCGTGCTGTTCGTCGAAAGCCTCGGTGGCAAAGTCATCCCGTCGTGCGGCGCGGTGCCAAGCGGCATCACGCCAGTAATTGTGCTGCACGATCTCGGCGGGATCTTCGATCAGTTCGCCGCCCAGAAAGTTTTCATCGCCGTCGAAGTGCATCCGCACCAGCGTGCGCGAGTCAAACAACCAGTAGTCATATTCCGGCAAGCCGGTCGCGTCGTGCCGAGCAAGGTACCGAGTGACCTCGCCAACTGCGTTGGTGAAACCGGAACAATAGATGCCGAAGCGGCTGTAGGTCGTGGGCGGCATGCTGACGATCCGTACGCGAGTGAACTGCCGCCCTTCCGCGGTGCTCTGCTCGATCATGGTCAGCCAGTTCTGGAACCAGCCCATGTCCACTGGCTCGCCAGCTGTGAACTGTGTGAGCGCGTTGGCCTCGTTTGCAGACTTATAGAGGTCCCGCGTCTCCAGCCGGAAGGCAGTGTGCTTGAAGCTGCGAAAGAGCCGGCCGAACTCGGGGCCGGGGTCGATCATCCGGCTCAGGACTGGCCCTCCAGCTCCAGGTAACGGAGTGCGTACATCTTGAGTACGTCCTCGGGAATCTCAATCAGGGTCTCGTGGTCAGGCAAATCGCCCACGTCCGCGAGTACCTGGGGGTCGGTGACCTTCCAGCCCTGGGCGATGTACGTCACGCGGTCGGTGCGGTCGGTGGCGAAAAGGGTGGGCGACTGCCCCTCCTGGGAGTTCGGGTCCTTGCCGAGGAACTGGGCGCGCATAGCGGCCTCCGTTTCGAGAAACCCAGCGAATCGTTCTCGAACCATGGTTCGCCGATGAGAAGCGCACGTCAAGGAGAGCTAACCCGTCCCATTTGCTAAAGCGGATAAATGCCCTCATCGATGAACCCATAGGTACAGGCCAGCGACCTGCAATGACTCGTTCCCTTGCGGCGCCAGCCTCAGAACAAGGTCAGCTCGTCGCGTTTGGTGCCGCGTAGTTTGTCGTAATCGACGAGGACGCAGCGGATGCCGCGATCGGCGGCGAGCACCTGGGCCTGCGGCTTGATCTGCTGGGCAGCGAAAACACCTTGCACGGGCGCGAGCAGCGGGTCGCGGTTCATCAGTTCGAGATATCGGGTGAGTTGCTCCACCCCGTCAATGTCGCCACGACGTTTGATCTCAACCGCGACCGCACCGTTGTCGGCATCGCGGCAGAGCAGGTCGACCGGGCCGATCGCGGTCATGTATTCGCGCCGCACCAACGTCCAGCCCGCGCCGAAGGTTTCCGGGTGGGCGGCCAACAGCTCCTGCAGATGAGCCTCAACCCCATCTTTGACCAACCCCGGATCCACCCCCAGCTCGTACGAGGTGTCTTGGAAGATTTCCTCGAGGGTGATCCGTAGTTCCTCGCCGGCTTTGTTTACCACTCGCCAGACGCCGGGCGCCTCCTGCAGTTTGCAAGGTGGACTCATCCAGTTCAGTGGCTTGTAGGCCCGGTCGTCGGCGTGAATTGACACCGACCCGTCGGCTTTGACCATCAACAGCCGAACGGCCAGGGGCAGATGGGCGGACAACCGGCCGACATAATCGACAGAGCACTTCGCGATGACCAAACGCACTGCCTGACAGTACCCGTCGTCAGTCACCGGCCAGATTTCGCAGCGGCAGCCGGGCAGCTTGGCAGCGGCGGCTGCCGGACGGATTTCGCAGCGGCGGACGGCCGGTTTACCGCGACAGCTAGCAGATCCGCGACGGCGGCCGGGGCGGGATTTGGGGCAGGAGAAAGTGTCGCATGGGGCTGTCATGCTGAGGTGGTGCTTGAAGCGCTGACCGGTAGTGGCCTTGCCGCATCCGCCGGATTGAATGCCTATATTCCGCTGCTGACCATGGGGCTGCTAGCTCGTTTCACCGATGTCATCCACTTGCCCAACGGCTGGTCCTGGCTGCGTAACGGGTGGGTGCTGGCCATCCTCGCCGTTTTGCTGCTGATCGAGATGATCGCCGACAAGATTCCTGTGGTTGACCATTTCAACGACGTTGTGCAGACCGTGGTCCGGCCGACCGCTGGTGGGCTCGCCTTCGGCGCCGGTTCATCGTCGGACACCGCCACGGTCACCAACCCGGCTTCGTTTTTCGGGTCGCATCAGTGGGTGCCGGTTGCGGCCGGGGTGCTGATCGCGCTGTGCGTGCACACCGTGAAAGCCACCGCGCGTCCGGTGGTCAACGTCACGACTGCCGGTTTTGGTGCTCCGGTGGTGAGCACGCTGGAAGATATCGGCAGCGTGCTGCTGTCCGTGTTGGCGATCTTGCTGCCAGTCTTTGTGCTGCTCGGGCTGGGTTTACTGATAGCCGGTGGCTTTTGGGTGGCGCGCCGACGTCGACGCCGACGGGCGGAGCAGGACGAGCCAACGGTGGTCTTCGGCTACCACTGACCCACCCGACAGTCGGGATTGCGGAAACCGAATCTCCGCGACACGCAGCACTTTGGCCTCAATATCGCCCATAATGGTTAATATCGCCTTCGTGGGGATCCCGAGGAGGCGCGTAGGTCGCCATCGCAATGCTCTGGTCGCCACGGTGCGACACGAGCTGGCCGAGGCGCGCGGGGCTGCTCGTGCCGTGCTAGCTGCGGCCGAGTCAGCCCGCGGCGAGGCGCAACATCGTCGGCTGCTGGTCCAAGACGCATACTCCGGCTGCCTGGACCAGCTAACCGAAGCGCGCGACAACGCCCGGCAAGACATCCAACGCCGCTATCGATACGAGTCGACTCGGCTCGCCGGCAACGTCCGACACCTGGCCGCGCTGACCGCCACCGGTGCTGCCAGCCTGCCGTGGCGCATGTGGACACCGACCGAGCCGACCGAAGGCCGCGGCCCCGGTCTGCTGCGCATCGGCACCTTGACTCTCGACGAGGTCACCACCTTGCCCGGGCTGGTGCCGCTGCTGGACGTCGCTCACCTGAGCCTCGCCGGCGCCCCCGCGGCCGTCGACCAGGTGATCACCGGGCTGCTGCTGCGAGCACTCGGCAGCACCCGACCAGGTGACATCCAGCTCACCGTCTATGACCCGGAACGCGTCGGTTCGCTCGCGCCGTTCACCCCACTCGGGATCACCCAGGTCGGGCTGGACGGATTCGGTTCGCTGCTGGACAGCTTGGCCGAGCAGATCAGTCGGATCAACGAAACTGTGTTGGCTGGCGAATATCGAAACCTGGCCGACTTGGCGCGCAACACCCCTGGGCCGAGGCCGGAACCCTGGCGAATCGTTGTCCTGCTCGCTGATCGCGCCACCGCGGCTCGACTGACACCGGCCCAGCACTTGCAACTCGCTCGGGTCGTACGTACCGGAGTGGCTTGTGGGGTGCATTTGTTGGTTCGTGGCCTTGACCTGCAGGGACATCCGACCGTGCGGCGGCTGTCGGTGGGTGAGCGAACGGCGATCGGGGATTTGACCGGGAATCTGGAGGTTCGGCTCGATCAGCCGCCGCCGGCTGATCAGGTGGCGGCGTTCTGTCGGGACGCCGCTGAGCGGTTGCGCAACGGGCCACCGCCGGCTCGGCTCGCTGAGCTGATTCCGGACCGGATCTGGACCGGTTCGGCCGGTGTGGAGCTGGCTGCGGTGATCGGGCACGGCAAGGACGGCACGCCGATCGAGGTGGCGTTGCACGACGATGCGCCGCATGCGCTGATCGGCGGCCCGCCCAGTTTGGCCCGAACCAACTTGATCTACGCCTGGCTGGCCGGGCTAGCCAATCGCTATGGCCCGGCTGAGTTGGCGCTTTATCTGCTTGATTTCCGACCTGGCGTGTCGTTTGCCCGGTTCGTGCCGAGTGCGCGAGACCCCAGTTGGTTGCCGCAGGTCCGGCTGGCGGGGATCAACATCGCTGAGGACCGCGAGTTCGGCCTGGCCGTGCTGCGCCACTTGATCGAAGAACTGCGCACCCGCGCCCAAGCGGCCAAACGGCACGAAGCGTCCACTTTGGCGCAATTGCGCAGCGCAGATCCGGACTGCGATTGGCCGCGCATTGTCGCTCTGCTCGACGAGTTCCCGGTGCTACTCGCTGATGGCAGTCCCGCCGCAAACGAGGCAATCCGCCTGCTCGCCGATTTGGCCCGGCGCGGCCCTGCGCACGGCATTCACCTGATTCTGTCCGGGCCGGACGGTCCGGCCATGCGCGTGTTGGCCCAGCGCCCTGAACTGATCGCCGAGTTCAAGCTGCGCATTGCCCTACCCAAGGCCAGTCGGGTGCTGGCAGACGGCAACCTCGCCGCGACTGTGATTACCGGAAACCACGTGGTGGTCAACACCGAATCCGGTGCCGGCGGCGCGAACTTGATTGTCCAGCTGCCCGACGCTGAAGATCGAGCGGCCTGGCGCACGATGCAACATCGACTGTGGCGCGAGCGCCCGGACGGGTGCGAACCGCCCCGGCTGTTCGACGGCGCCGCAGTGCCACAACTGCCCGAATCGTGCCGCCCCCACTGCGCCACTGGGCCTGGCCCCGCGACTGCGTCATCGCCGGGTGCCGTCCTCGGCGAGCGAATTGACGTCACTGCCCGCCCGGCCCGACTGCGGCTCGGTCGGATGCCAGGCCGCAACCTGGCCGTGCTCGGCACCCGCACCGCGGAGGCTTGCGCCGTGCTGGCCGCTGCCGCATTGTCGCTGGCCGAACAGACTCCGGCCCACTTCAGCATTGTCTGCCAAGATCCAGAAGCGGCAAAATCGGCGGCACAATTGGTCGCCGAGCTGCCGTCAGCTCAGTGGTATGCCGAACTGGCCGAAGTGCCACTGCTCGACGAGCCACACTACGTGCTCGGTTACGCGCTGGGCACTGTGGATCCAGCACTGTTGCGGCTGCTGTCGGACGGGCCGGAGCGGCGCACCCACGTACTCGGGTGGTGGCGTTCGGTTGCTGATCTTCGGGCTGGCTTGGGCGGCGACGCCGCTGATTTCGACACCATCGGCGCTTGGGTCGCACTCGACGTGCCCGGCGCGGACCTGGCCCCGCTGCACCCGCAACCCGGCGGACCCGACTGGCAGCCCCGCGCCCGGCGCGCCTTGTTCTTCGACCGTTCCGTGCACCGCACCCCAGAAACAATCATTCCGTACGAGGTGAGCAGTGAGCACACGTGACCGCGACTACCAGCTGATGATGAGCGAACTGGCCGAGGCAACCCGGCGGCGCGACACCGAGCTGAACATCGCCGAGCAGGCCTATCAGGACAGCACCGAGAAAATCGCCGCTGAGTTGGCCCGCGCTGAAGTTGAGGCGACCACCACCGCCCGGCAGGCGCGAGCTTTCGCAAGTCAGGTGCTTGCCGTCGACGACGAAGCCGCCCGGCTCTGGCAACAACTGCGTCAAGCCGGTGGCCTACGCCTGCGCCCGTTCGGCAAGCTAGGCGAACCGGCGACCGTCGCCACGCTGCCGCAAAGCGCGCTGCCCCGGCACGCCACGGCTGTTGACGCCCACTCAGCTGTTGACGCCGACTCAGCTGCGGAACGGCCCGCGCCGCGGCTGCTGTTGGCTCGCGCCGCGCAACGCATCGACGACACCCTGCGCCGACCCGGCCGGCGGGCATTGCCGCGCTGGACGTGGCCGTTGTTGCCACTGTTCGGTGCGCTGGTTGCGGCCCTCGCTGGACTGACCGCTGCGGGCTTAGTGACATTTGGTGCTACCCCGATCTGGGGTGGCTCGGTGATCCGTGGGTTGGGTTGGGTCACATTCATCGCCGCGCCGTCGGCTGGGGTGCCGATTGCGACACTCATTGCCCACCGCAGGCTGCAGGCCAAACTGGATCTGGGTGGGGTGGGGCTCACCCTGTTCGGCGGCATGATCTCCGCCACGTTGCTTTCGTTGGCGTTTGCCGCAACCTACTGAGCCTCGTAGCGCCTGACGCTCTGAGTACACCGACGCATCTTGGTGTGACTCTTGCTCTGAGTACATCGACGCATCTTGGTGTGACTCTTGCTCTGAGTACATCGACGCATCTTGGTGTGACTCTTGCTCTGAGTACATCGGGTACAGCAGGGCCGGCCGAGTGCATCGGTGATAGCAGGGACGGGCCACACTCGGTACGGAGTGTGGCCCGTCTGTCTAGCTCTTGAACGATAAGGGAACGGAAGTTCCCGCCAATCTAGTGCTTACCGGTCAGAGACCGGCGCCACCGGTGCCGCCGCTACCACCGGCACCGCCAGCACCGCCACCGAAGCTGCCGCCAGCGCCGCCGCCGCCACCGAAGCCGCCGTTGCCACCGCCGATGCCGTTTCCGCCACCGCCGCCGTTGCCACCGACGCCACCGTTGCCACCAAAGAAGCTGCCGCCGGCACCGCCGAGGCCACCGCCGCCACCGCTGCCGGCATGAGCGATTGCATTGCCGCCGTTGCCGCCGTTGCCGCCGAGGCCACCGCCACCACCGTTACCGCCGAAGAAGCTGCCGCCGAGGCCACCGCCGCCACCGAGGCCACCGTTGCCACCGAAGTTGCTTCCGCCGTTGCCGCCGCGTCCGCCGAAGCCACCGTTGCCACCGACGAAGCTGCCGCCGCCGCCACCGAATCCACCGTTGCCGCCGTTACCACCGAACGGAGCCGCACCGCCGTTGCCGCCGTTACCACCGCCGCCACCGAAGCCACCGAGGAAGCTGCCGCCAGCGCCACCGAGGCCACCGTTACCAGCTGTTCCGCCGCCAGGACCGCCGGCGTGGACGGACACGCTAGCAACGGTCGCCGTTGAGTGGTCCGCAGCCTGGGCCGGGCCGGCCGCAAAGAGGAACGCAGCACCGATACCGAGGCCAGCGCCGGCGAGGAGACGTGTAAAACGAATCATTATTTTTCCTTTTTAAACGGGAGGCCTATTCAAATGAGTGATTAGCATTTCTCGCCGCAGACAATTCGCAAAACAGGGAACTGTCGCCTCGGGAGCGCTAATCACCATGGACAGGCCTCCGGATTCATGACCCGCCAAGAAAAGCACAGGCTCTGTACGCAGTGGGGGACCTTGCGCATGAGGTAACCTATTCGTGTCACCGGCGTGGCGAGCCTGGAGCGTGCTCGTGTTGACAGCTCCTGGTCCCCCGTTCCGGAATGGATTTGCCCGCACAACCCGCGGTCCATCGATCATGCGTCAACCTGCCGATCTGTGTCTGATCGACAGTCCCGTTGCGCCTGATGCTGGCGGCAAACTGCCGCTGGTCAGGGTCGTCGCTCGAGCGCGTTCATGTTCTTCGATGAGGCGGCGGTGCTCGCGCGAAGCCATGATGCTCAGGCAATTGTTGGGCAGATCGAACAGACGAAATTCTGGTTGTTGCCGACCTTGTTAAATTGCGGTGTTGATTTGCATTTTCTCCACAAGATCGCGAGCGACGGCTCCCGCCACAATTCAGTGCCGCGGCCGACGAGCATCCCTCACCAAACCGTGAACCCTGTACCCGGCGCAACCGTGGACAAGATCGAAAACCACCCACAACTGTACGGGAGGGCTGGTTTGTGGCTAGACATTGACAGGCGTCTTCACAGGAGAGTAGGGATTAAGTGACGGCAACGGCCAGATCGAGCGCTCGGAGGCATGGATGCGATATTCCGCCAAACGTTTACGCGCGATCTTGACCTTAGCCCTGGTCAGCAGCGTCAGCCTGATCGCGCTAGCTCGACCAGCCGCAGCAGCACCAACCGGGCCAATCGAGGTCTCGCTCGCCGCCGCATTCAACAACGACGCGCTGAGCGATCCCGGCTCACCTGATGGAGATTTCGACGGAGTCGGCAATACCTATCCCGCCGACCAGCTCCCGGCTGCGGGTTCGACCACGTTGGACGGCGTGCCGTTCCAATGGCCGGCCGCGGATGCAGCAAACAATATCGCCGCCACCGGCCAGCAAATCACCGTCGAACCAGGCGCATACAGCACTGTGCACTTGCTGGTCGCCGGATCGTATGGCGATGCCTCCGGCACTTTGCGCTTCGATTACACCGACGGCACCAGCGGCAGCGCCACGATCACCGCCCCAGACTGGTATAGCGGACCCGCCGGCGCGCTCAACTCCAGTTTGCGCCGGAGCCCAAATGGTGGCACCGAGGCCCACGCCGGGCACATCTATTCGATCAGTGCACCCGCAGATGCGGCGCATACCCTGTCCACAATCACTTTGCCCAACACCGCGCTACCCGCGGCCAACACCACGAGCTTGCACGTTTTCGCGGTCACGTTAAGCCCGGCGGTTGCCGGCCCAGCACCGACAATCAATTCGGTACGCTCGACCACCCGCCGCAACGCGAATGGTGCCCAACTGGTCGACGTCACCATTACGAATTCCGGCAACGCCTGGATTTCCCCGGCCGACCCCGTGACCGTCCAGGTCCTCGGTTCCGGAGTTCGCACCACTGCCCCAGCGACGATCGCCCACCTAGCCCCAGGTGAGCAGGCCCGAGTCGAGGTCGGGATCGCCGGTTCAGTCCCCGCCGGCACATCGGTTGTGGCTGTAGTCACGGCCACGACCACCTCGGGTTACCTGACTTCGCAGGACGCGTCGCTGACGGTCGGTGTCCCCACCTACACTGCGACCAGCGCATCGATCGGTTCGCACGAAGCGCCGGGCTGGTTCAACGACGCCAAGTTCGGCATTTTTATCCACTGGGGCCCCTATTCCGCGCCGGCTTGGGCGCCAGTCGGACGCGAATACGCGGAATGGTATTGGGCGCACCTCGACGATCCGAATTCCGACACCGCAGCACATCACCGCGACACCTATTCCACGCAGTTTGTCTACGACGATTTCATTCCGCAGTTCACCGCCGCCAATTACAATCCGACTGCATTGATCGACCTGATCGGTGACTCGGGCGCCAAATATTGGGTGCTGACCAGCAAGCACCACGACGGCTTCGCGCTATACAACAGCGCTGTCAGCGGTCGCGACTCGGTCGATCTGGGCCCACACCGCGACCTGGTGAAAGAACTGTTCGACGCGTCCCGAGCCGAACGCCAAGCCCTGCACCCCGGGCTCTATTTCTCCATGCCCGAGTGGTTCAACCCGGACAATCCCTGGCTCGGCCACGCCCCCCGCAACTCCTTCACCGGCCAACCCGTGCCCTACACCGGTTACTCCGCCGGCCGCGATTACGTCCAGGACTATCAAGCCCCGCAAATGCTAGAGATCATCCGACAGTACGCCCCAGAAGTGCTGTGGTGTGACATCGGTGGAGTGAACGACAGTCAACGCGTATTCGCCGAATACTTCAACCGCGCCGAAGCATCCGGCCGGCCGGTAACTGTCAACGACCGCTGCGGCATCGACCAACATGACTTCACCACCCCCGAATACACCACCTACGACAACCTGGTCACCGCCAAGTGGGAAACAAACCGAGGCCTAGACCCCTTCTCGTACGGGTACAACGCGGCCACCCCAGACAACGCCTATATGACAGCCGATCAAGTCGTGTCCACATTGGTAGACACTGTCAGCAAGAACGGCAACTTCCTGCTCGACATCGGCCCAGAAGCAGACGGTTCGATCCCGGCGATAATGCAGCAACGCCTACGCGAAGCCGGCGCCTGGCTAGCGGTCAACGGCGAAGCAATTTACGGCTCCACCTACTGGTTGCCCGCGCAACGCGAAGTCGGGCCAGGCAAGGATTTGCGCTTCACCGTCAAGCAAAACGACGCTTTCTACATCACGTCACTGCTGCAACCCGGCAACCAACTAATCGTCGACTCCCCCGTGCCGATCCAGGCCGGCGACCAAGTAACCATGCTCGGATACCCCGACGCCCTAACCTGGACCAAAAACTCCGCCGGCCAGCTGATAATCGCCGTTCCCAACGCCGCAATAGCCGCCGGCCACCACGCCTGGACGTTCAAAATCGCCTGGCAATAACCCCTAGTACGTGTAGAAGCCTCTGCCGGCTTTGCGGCCTAGCTCGCCGGCAGTGACCATGCGCTGGAGCAGTTCCGGCGGGAAGAACTTTTCGTCGGCAGTGTCGCGATAGATATTGCCGGCGGCGTTGAGCATGACGTCGAGGCCGGTCAGGTCCACTGTGGCGAGCGGCCCCATGGTGTGACCGAAGCCCAGCTTCATCACCGTGTCCAAGTCGGCGGCGCTGACCACACCCGACTCGACCAGGCTGATCGCTTCGACCAGCAGCGCGGAGAACAGCCGGTTGGAGACGAACCCGGCGACGTCGCGTTTGACCTCAACGCAGGTCTTGCCGACTTCTTCGGCGAAGCTGCGCGCTGCGGTCAATGTGTCGTCCGAAGTGTGGTATCCACGGACCAGCTCGACCAACTTCATCATCGGCACCGGCGAGAAGAAGTGGATGCCGACGACGGATTCGGGGCGGGTGGTGACTGCGGCGATCTGCGTGATCGGAATGGCTGAGGTGTTGGTGCCGAGCACGACGCCGGGCTTACAGATCTGGTCGAGCTCGCGGAAAACGTCGTGCTTGGCCTCGACTTTTTCGTAGATCGCTTCCACCACGACGTCTGCGTCGGCTGCGGCTGACATTTCGGTAGTGGGCGTGATCCGGTCGAGAGTGGCGGCGGCCGCCTCTTCGGTGATTTTACCCTTGGCGGTGAATCGGCTCAGGCTGTCGCGAATGGCCGACATTGCTCGGTTGAGCGACGCGTCATCCACGTCGCGCATGGTGACGTGCCAGCCGGCCTGCGCGGAAACCTGCGCGATGCCGGAGCCCATCAACCCGGAGCCGATGACCGCGAGTCGACCCGCCATGTGTTTCTCCTTCGTCGTAACCTCAGGCGCCGATGCCTGCAAGCTTCACCCTAGCGGTCGATCGAACGCGGCTCGGCCCGGCTCCTGAACGAAGACTCAGCCGCCGCCGGCCCAGCCCTTGAACGAAAACTCGGCTGCTGGCAAGTCTCCCCGTTCGGGGCAAAACCGAGGAAAGGGCGCCGGGTCGGTGTCAGACTGTGCCCATGGCGCCGAGCAACGGCTGGTACCTGGTCGGGCCCATGCTTGCCTTTGGTCTGGTCGGCTTTCTCGGTGCGGTTTTTTGGCGCATGGGCCTGCAGTGGACCATCGCCCAAGAGCCCGATTCCTTGCGTGAGCTATACGCGGAGGGCCTGGCTATTTTCGGCGAGCCCTACGATTACGGGCTGCTCTGCCCGGCCGCAGTCACTGAAGATGCCGATGTGGCCGATGAGATCCGCCGCTTGCTGTGCGACGCTGGCATCCGCGCTACCCACGCCGTCGACACCGATGGTCGCACCGCAGTCCTCGTCTTCGCCGAACACCTCGAAGAGGCCCGCCGCGTAGTTGGCGACGCCCCAGCCCTCTAGCTAGCAGCCTAGAAGTCGAAGGTCGGTTCGGGGACGTCGGAACGTTCGACGTCGACGCCGAGCTTGGCGAGATCGGTGACGAAATCCGGGTAGCCGCGGTCGATGTGGTGCACCTCGCCCACCTCAGTGATCCCCTCAGCACACAAACCGGCGATCACCAGGCCAGCACCCGCGCGAATGTCCGTAGCCCGCACCGGTGCCCCGGACAGCCGCTCCCGACCGTTCACCACAGCATGATGCCCATCAGTACGGATGTCAGCACCCAACCGCACCATCTCGTTCACGAACATGAATCGCCCGTCGAAGATGTTCTCGGTGATCAGCGACGAACCCTCGGCCACGGCGGCGAGCCCGATCGCCATCGGCAACAGGTCGGTGGCGAACCCGGGATAGGGCAGGGTGACGATGTCGACGTGTTTGGGCCGGTCTTCCATCCTTACCCGAAATTGGTTGTCACCGGGCTCGACCACGGCTCCAGCGGTGACTAGTTTGTCCAGCGCAACGTCTAGGAATTGCGGGTGCACGCCGTGCACTGTGACGTCGCCGCGGGTCATCGCCGCAGCGAAGGCCCAGGTGCCGCCGACGATCCGGTCGCCGACAGTGGTGTGGGTGACCGGTTTAAGCTCAGTGATGCCCTCAATGGTTAGGGTCGAGGTGCCGGCGCCGTCGATGTGCGCGCCCATCGCGGTGAGCATGTTACAAATATCAACGATTTCGGGTTCGCGGGCCGCATTGTCGATCTCGGTCACACCCTTGGCCAGCACAGCGGCCATCAGCAGGTTTTCGGTCGCGCCGACGCTCGGGAAGTCGAGCCAAATTTTGCCGCCGCGCAGACCGTTCGGGGCGGAAGCGATGACGTATCCATGCTCGCCGAAAATTTCGGCCCCCATTCGGGCCAGACCGGAGACATGCATGTCCAACCCGCGCGATCCGATCATGTCGCCGCCGGGCAGGGCAACCCGCACATAACCGCGCCGGGCCAGCAGTGGACCGAGCACGCAGATCGAGGCGCGCAACCGCCGGACTAGATCGTAGTCGGCTTCGCTACCCGGCTCGGCCGGCACGTCAATGGTGGCGTGCCCTTCCGCCAAGGTGACCTCGCAACCGAGTCGACGCAGCACTTCTGCCATGATCGCGATGTCAGTGATGCGCGGCACGTTCTCGACCACGCTGCGCCCCTGAGCGAGCAAGGCCACCGCCATTAGCTTGAGCGCCGAGTTCTTCGCCCCGCCAACAGCGACATCTCCGGCCAGCCGTGCACCGCCCTTGACCCTGATCACATCCACACCGGCCATGCTATTGGCCGCGACCGGCACCGATGCTCGTAGGGTGGTGCCATGGCCGTTCACCTCACCCGCATTTACACCCGCACCGGCGACGCCGGGCAGACCCGACTGGGCAACAACGAGGTCGCCGCGAAAACCGATCCGCGGATCGCCGCCTATGCCGACACCGACGAGTGCAATGCCGCGCTGGGGGTCGCTCTCGCGCTGGGTGCGCTGCCCGACGATGTCCGCGCGGTGCTCACCGCCGTACAAAATGATCTTTTTGATGTTGGTGCTGATTTGTGCAATCCGGTCACTGAGGAGCCGCCTTATCCGCCGCTGCGGATCACCGAGGCTTACGTCACCCGGCTGGAAGGCTGGTGCGACCAGTTCAACGACCGGCTGCTCCCGCTGGACAGTTTCATCCTTCCCGGTGGCACCCCAGGCGCGGCGCTGCTGCACGTCGCCCGCACCGTCGCGCGTCGCGCCGAACGTGCCGCCTGGGCCCTAACCGAAACCGACCCGGATCGTACTGGTGACCTGCCGGCAAAGTACCTGAACCGGCTCTCCGACCTGCTCTTCATTCTCGGCCGGGTCGCCAACCCCGGTGGCGACGTTAAATGGGTTCCCGGCGGCGGCGCGTCGTCCTGACGGGCTGTATCACGACCGGCTAGCGCCGAGGCTGAACCGGGCCCCCGTTTCAATCTGACGGCCGTCGCGGGATCCGGCCGGGCCCTCACCACGCCCTCCCCCGGGTTCACCCGAGCGCTTACGTTTGTAAAGAACGTCGTCATTGTGTTTGCCAAAGCTTCACCGAACTTGTTGGGCGCCAGCGCATTCCTCGTTATCTATTGCAGTAATGTAATTCCAGAATATTTCCGTCAACCTAAGGCAAATTATGTCCAACGTCACAAGAAAATTATGTCCAACGTCACAAGAAAAGTGGGAGCGATAGCCCTCACGGGTTCGCTGCTGACCGCTGGCATCGTCAGCACACCGGCGATGGCTGAGGCGAGTGTTCCGGCGCGAATCAATCATCAAGCCCCCCCTGCAGGTCCGTGTTGCCCTGTCCGGTAGCGAGGCAATCAGCACCTCAACGGCGGTCGGCCGAAACGTTGTAGTCACTCGCTGGGATCCATCCGCACTCCAACTTCGCCGAGTCAATAAGACCCGAAATTCGGCCACTGTTCGCCAACGAGTGCAGAAACAAAAATACTCGGACCGCGCTGCGTCGGGCAATGGTTCGCACAATGAACACGTCGTCAACGTCGTGTACGCATTGGACGATGCCGGCAAGATTGAAGATCACGTGGTTTCGCATGTTCAACTGCCGCAGTCAAATGCTGAAGGTGATCCCGTAGATAATGTACCGTCTATGCAGTGGAGCGCCGGAAATCGGGAAGTTACTTTCCAGTGGGTTCAGCGTCGCCCAATGACTTGGACGGTCTTGAGGGATGGCGACGTCATCGCGACGCTTCCCGTGGGTACGACAGAATTCACTGATACGACTGGAGACCGTGGCAAGAATTACAGTTATCTCATAGAGGGAGAGGCGGTTAAGTCCACAGAAGCTGACGATTCTGACGACCTGCCAAGTGTTGCTACGTATGGAGCGGATGTTCCTGCCAGCAGCTCAGAGGCGATAGGCGAAACATATTCTGACTCGCTACTAGAGAAACTTTCCAGTCGCCGAGACTTTGCTCCTGACGCTTCACGGCCCAGTCCTTTACCTGGTGGTAGTCGCTGCTTTCCAAAAGTGGAGTCTTTCTGTGATGACTATGGCGCTGAATTAATGTGGAGTACATTCATCGAAGAAAGTTTAGTAGACGCACCACTTATTTGCCCAAATGTTTTTCTTAATGACATCGAGTATTTTAAAGGGGATAACAGACTATTCTCGGTAGAGCCGGATTGGCCTAAAATTTCCCAAAGCTCACGCACGGCGGTGCGCATTCAAGACAAGCGACCAGTTGATGCCACTAGCTCAATCGATGTCGTCGACAAGAGCATCGGGACAACGGTTGCCTATGACGGAAACTTTAAAGAAGTGCAACGCGCAACTGCCTCTGCGGACGGGATACGCATAACAAATTTTGCTACGAACATTCTTGGAACACGAGTTGAGCATCATGTTGGCGATCCTCTGTGCGGACCACTCGTTGGCCCGATCAGCAAGGTCGACTACGATGTGATTTTTCACCTGAACAGCGATGGATGGATGGACCTGTACGGAACCCATGATCTCGCTCCGAATCATGAGGCACTCGTTCAATTCCAGCTCGGCAACAAGTTCTATCGGAGCTGCTGGTATCGCTTCAGGAATCGCGGTCTTCCTTTTCTCGCGAGTCCCTTGAAAGCGGATGTTGTCCTTGCATACAATCCCGTTTTAAGCGGCGCGAAAACAAGTTGCCCAATCAGCTGAAATTCTGGACGTCGCCGACGTCTGGCGAGTTACGGAGTAGTTGATGCCAAGGGATAAAAATCACCTTGAAGCGGATATTTTTGCGTCGCTGGCTCAAACGAATCCGTCGTGGGTGCCATTTACCGTAGGCGGATCGCTGGTCGGGGGCTTCGGCGCGTCGGTAGCGATCGGGGTTGTCTATGGCGCCGCGAACCAGATCTCACTATCAAGCGGTTTACCATTCGGAGGCGCCGCACTCCTTTCAGTCCTTGTTGGTTTAGCAACGGCCACAGTTCTTTTCCTTACAGTCGTGGTCCTAGGGGTGCCAGTCGCGTTCGCCGTCGATCGTTGGATCTTCGCCTGGTCAATCTGGCGCCTGTCAATTTTTACGGTCATTGTGGCGTGGATAATCGGCGGCGTTTTTACTGCATTGCTGCAGGTTGTGGCCTCCCCAGACGGCTGGCAGTTTGGAATCATTGCGTTAATAATGAGTGCGCCACTTGCATTAGGCATGCGGGTTATCGGCCCGATACTCTGGGACAAATCTCGCACTGTCAAACTGTTAGCCATAGCTGCCCCAGTCATGATCTACGTGGCCGGATGCATCTACGTTGCGATAGATATTGCGATAGAGATAAGTCCGCGCAAGAATTGACTATTCGGGAAATCATGTCATGGGCACAGTTGGATGATTTCCGTGCGGCGGGATCTTGGAGAGACTTCTTCAAGATCCCGCCACGCGGAGGTTCTGCTCTTGGCGGATCCTCGTGGGTTCATCGTTAGCGGTCAGCGGGGCCCGACGGGATGGTGGGTCGAGGGTTGATGCTGCCGGGTTGACCGGGCGGAGCGGCTTCTAACCAGGAGAGGAAGCCGGTCACGGTTGACTCGGCCATCGCGATTTCCAGCTCGTCGGGGCCGGTCACGCAACGCAGGATCACCCAATGGCCGGGCATGGTCAACCGTTCTGGGCCCTCGGGGAGCCGACGTTCGACCACGACCAAGGTGCCCCGGTTAAGGACACGTTTTGGGCGAAAGCCAAAACTGAACATCCGGTGGAACCGCAGCTCGTCGTCGGCGAACCGGCCGATGCCGGTGGACCAGCCCCGGCCGGGAACCATCGTGCTGACCCGCACTTGGAGGCGAATAGTGCCACCGCCGAGTTTCAGCAGCTTGCGGCGCAGAAAGATCGCCAGGAGCAGGGCAGGCAGGGCCAAGACGCAGATTCCGACGACTTCCAGAATCCGCATCGTCGCCTCAGCGCGAGTTGGGCGTGGCGGCGGTGGCGCTCTCAGCGAGCACTGTCACGCCGTCCGCGTCGATGGAGAGGAATCCCCCGGTGACGTCGTAGGTCAGCTGCTCGCCGCCGGCCAGCTTGACCCGAACTTGGGACGGCTCTTTGAGCAGACCGAGCAGCGGCGAGTGGCCGGGCAGCACCCCGATTTCGCCTTCGGTGGTGCGGGCAACGAGCATTTCCGCGTCGCCGGACCAGATTCGTTCCTCGACGGCGACGACCTTCACGTGCAACGGATTCGCCACGCTGTCTCCCCTGCTCAATCCAACACTGACAACTTAACCAAATGGGTGAAGTCTAAACGGCAACCGGGTTCCCCGTGGTATCGGGTGCCGACGGTCGAACCCCGATCGACGGAGCACCGGATGCTGCTATGACGGCGAGCCCGGTGTGTCAAAGGTGCGAGCCGCGCACTCCCGCAGGAGGGCACGGCTCGCCACACATAGCTGAGCTGAGCTCAGCCCTTCATCAGTTCGTGCGCGTTCTTCTCGAGGTCTTCGAGCCCACCACACATGAAGAAGGCCTGCTCGGGGTAGTTGTCATACTCCCCTTCACTGATCTTCTTGAATGCCTCGATGGTCTCCTTCAGCGGGACCGTCGAGCCGGCAACACCGGTGAACTGCTCAGCCGCATAGGTGTTCTGCGAGAGGAAACGCTCGATGCGGCGTGCCCGCTGCACCGTGACCTTGTCCTCTTCGGAGAGCTCGTCCATGCCGAGGATGGCGATGATGTCCTGCAGATCCTTGTATTTCTGCAAGATCCGCTGCACCTCACGGGCGACCGCGTAGTGCTCGGCGCCGACGAACTCCGGTGCCAGGATCCGCGAGCTGGAGGCCAGCGGGTCCACGGCGGGGTAGATGCCCTTGTCGGAAATCGACCGCTCGAGGTTGGTGGTCGCGTCCAGGTGGGCGAACGTGGTCGCCGGAGCCGGGTCGGTGTAGTCGTCGGCGGGCACGTAGATCGCCTGCAGTGAGGTGATCGCCTTGCCGCGAACTGACGTGATCCGCTCCTGCAGCTCACCCATTTCGTCGGCCAGGGTGGGCTGGTAACCCACGGCCGACGGCATCCGGCCGAGCAGCGTCGACACCTCAGAACCGGCCTGAGTGAACCGGAAAATGTTGTCGATGAAGAGCAACACCTCCTGATTTTGTACGTCCCGGAAGTATTCCGCCATGGTCAGCGCGGTCAGGGCGACGCGCAACCGGGTGCCCGGCGGCTCGTCCATCTGACCGAAGACCAGGGCGGTCTTGTCGAGCACACCGCCCTCTTCCATTTCCAGGATGAGGTCGTTGCCTTCACGGGTGCGCTCACCGACGCCGGCGAACACCGAGGTGCCGCCGAAGTTACGGGCCACCCGGATGATCATTTCCTGGATGAGCACCGTCTTGCCCACGCCCGCGCCGCCGAACAGGCCGATCTTGCCACCGCGCACGTACGGGGCGAGCAGGTCGAGTACCTTGATGCCGGTTTCCAGCATTTCGGTCTTCGGTTCGAGGTCAGCGAACGCCGGCGGCTTGCGGTGAATAGTCCACCGCTCCTGGATGTCCAGGCTGGCCGGGTCGGCGTTGAGCACCTCGCCGAGGGCGTTGAACACGTGGCCCTTGGTCACGTCGCCGACCGGCACCGAGATGCCCGAGCCGGTGTCGGTGACTGCGGAGCCGCGGACCAGGCCGTCGGTCGGCTGCATCGAGATGGCGCGGACCACGTTGTCACCCAGGTGCTGGGCGACTTCCAGGGTCAGCGTTTTGGTGCCCTCGGAGAGGGTCACCTGGACATGCAGGGCGTTGAAGATTTCCGGCATGGCGTCACGCGGGAACTCGGCGTCGACGACCGGGCCGATCACCCGGACGACGCGGCCTACGCCGGTCTCTGTCTTAGTGGGCTCAGCTACAGCAGTCATCACATGTCACTTCCTGCCGAGGACAGCGCTTCGACGCCGCCGACGATCTCACTGATTTCCTGGGTGATCGCAGCCTGGCGCGCGGAGTTCATCTCGCGCGTGTACCGCTTGAGCAGGTCGTCCGCGTTGTCCGATGCGCTCTTCATCGCCCGCCGACGAGAGGCCGACTCGCTAGCCGCCGAGTCCAGCAACGCCGCGTAGATCCGCGTGTTGAGATACTTCGGCAACAACGCGTTCAGCAACTCGTCAGCGTCCGGCTCGAACTCATACGCCGGCCGCAGTCCGGGCTCGGCTTCGCGCTCCTCGACCTGCATGGGGGCGAGGAAGTGCGCCTCGGAGCTCTGCGTCATGAGCGACTTGAACTGGGTGCTCACGATGTGCAGCTCGTCGACGCCCTGGATGCCGTCCGGGCCATGTTGTGCGTCAGAGTCGTCCGCGCCGGCCACGAAGGCTTCCAGCAGGGAGTCACCGATCTTCTTCGCGTCCGTGAACGAGGGACGCTCGGAGAAACCGGTCCAGCTGGTCTCGATCGGCCGGTTCCGGAACCGGTAGTAGCCGACGCCTTTACGGCCGACGACGTAGAGCACCACTTCCTTGCCGTCCGCGCGCAACCGGGTCATCAGCTGCTCAGCGGTCCGCAGCGCGTTGGCGTTGTACGCCCCCGCTAAACCGCGGTCGCTGGTGATCAGCAGGACCCCCGCCCGCCGGACCCGCTCGCGCGGGACCAGCAGCGGGTTGTCGATGGTTGCGTTCGAGGCGAGCGCGGTCAGGACCTGGGTGATCGCTTCCGCGTACGGCTTGGAGGCGTGGACCCGCTCCTGGGCCTTAGCGATGCGGCTGGTCGCGACCAGTTCCTGCGCCTTGGCGATCTTCTTGGTCGACCGGACGGTGCGGATACGCCGCCGGAGGGCCTGTACCTGACCGGCCATGACTAACTCTCCGTGGGGCGGCGGACCTCGCGGGTCACCGTCTCGTGAGTTTCACGGCCCTCAGCCAGCGCCTCGACCTCGGGGTCGTTGACGTGAATGCCAGTGTCGCCAGACTTGAAGAGCTCCTTGAACTCGTTTACACCCGACTGCAGGCTCTCGACGTTGTCGTCGCTGAGCTCGTTTGTCGACTCGATCGCGGTGTAGACGTCGCTGCGGTTGCGCTTGAGCCACGGGAGCAGCTCGCCCTCGAAGCGCCGCACGTCGCCGACCGGGATGTCGTCGAGCTGGCCGGTGGTGCCGGCCCAGATCACAATGACCTGGTCAACGATCGAATACGGCGAGTATTGGGGCTGCTTGAGCAACTCGACCAGACGCACGCCCTTGTCGAGCTGGGCCCGCGAGGCCTTGTCCAGGTCGGAGGCAAAGGCCGAGAAGGCCTCCAGCTCACGGAACTGGGCCAGGTCGAGCCGAAGCCGACCGGAGACCTTACGCATGGCCTTGACCTGCGCCGAGCCGCCGACCCGCGAAACCGAGGTGCCGACGTTGATGGCCGGGCGAACACCGGAGGCGAACAGGTCGGCCTCGAGGAAGATCTGACCGTCGGTGATCGAGATGACGTTGGTCGGGATGTAGGCCGAGATGTCATTGGCCTTCGTCTCGATGATCGGCAGCCCGGTCATCGAGCCCGCACCGAGCTCGTTGGAGAGCTTGGCGCAGCGCTCCAGCAGCCGAGAGTGCAAGTAGAAAACATCCCCCGGGTACGCCTCGCGGCCCGGCGGGCGACGCAGCAACAGCGACACGGCACGGTACGCCTCGGCCTGCTTCGTCAGGTCATCGAAGACGATGAGAACGTGCTTGCCGTTGTACATCCAGTGCTGTCCGATGGACGAACCGGTGTACGGGGCGATGTATTTGAAGCCGGCCGGGTCGGATGCCGGTGAGGCCACGATCGTCGTGTATTGCAGCGCGCCCTGAGCTTCCAGGGTGCCGCGGATGCTGGAGATCGTGGAGGCCTTCTGGCCGATCGCCACGTAAATGCAGCGAACCTGCTTCTGCGGGTCGCCCGATTCCCAGTTGGCTCGCTGGTTGATGATCGTGTCGAGCGCGACAGTGGTCTTACCCGTCTTGCGGTCGCCGATGATCAGCTGACGCTGGCCGCGGCCGATCGGGGTCATGGCGTCGATCGCCTTGATCCCGGTCTGCATCGGCTGCTTCACCGGCTGACGCGCCATCACGTTCGGCGCCTGCAGCTCCAGCTCGCGGAAGCCCTCGTTGGCGATTTCACCGAGATCGTCGATCGGGTTGCCGAGCGCGTCGACCACCCGGCCCAGATAGGCATCGCCGACCGGAACCGAGAGCACCCGACCGGTCCGCTTGACCTGCTGGCCTTCTTCGATATGCGTGAAATCACCGAGGACAACGACGCCGATTTCGCGCACGTCCAGGTTCAACGCCACGCCCAGCGTGCCGTCCTCGAATTCGAGCAGTTCGTTTGCCATCGTCGAGGGCAGGCCCTCGACGTGCGCGATTCCGTCGCCCGCATCGGAGACGATGCCGACCTCCTCGCGGGAGACCTCGGGCGAATAGGACGAGACGTAGCGCTCTAGCGCCCCCCGGATCTCGTCCGAGGAGATGGTCAGCTCGGCCATCCTCTGCCTTCTCTGTCAAGCTCGCCAGCGTCACCGCCGCCGAGGGGGCTGCTCGTCGACGTCGCCGTCGCCGAGGGGAAAGAACTATTTAGCGAACGCCTGCCTGGCCGCGTTCAGCCGGCGCAGGATCGTGCCGTCGTAGAGGTCGGAGCCGATCTGGACGCTGACGCCACCGATGACCGAAGGGTCGACGATGATCGCTAGCGTTACCTGCCGGCCGTAGATGTCGGCGAGCTTCGCGGCCAGTGCCTGCTCTTCGGCGTCGGTGAGCGGCTTAGCCACCGTCACATATGCCACTTCGCGGTCGCGTTTCGCTGCGGTCAACTCGACTAGCCGCGTCAGCGACGAATCGAAGCTGCGGCCACTGAAGCCGTTGAGCGCTACTTCGATCAGCCGGACCGTGACGGGTTGTGCCTTGCCCTTGAGTAGGTCACTAACCAGTTTAGCCCGACGATCGATCGGCACACCGCTATCACTGAGCGTGACGGAAAGCTCGGGACTGCCCGAGACGATCTGTCCGAATCGGAACAGCTCGTCTTCGACCTCCGCCAGCTTGTCGGCCTGGACAGCCGAGCGCAGCAGGGTGTCGACCCCGAGCCGCTCGACCGCGTCAAGCAGCTCGGCCGGGCGGGAGAACCGGCCGGCCACCAGGGTGCCCAGCCCAGCCACGGTCAGCTCAGTGAGCTTGCCGGCAAGCAACGAACGCAGCAGCTGCCCACGGTCCTCGCCGGAGCGAGCCGGGTCGGTCAGCGCACGCCGCAGCCGCGGCTGCGCCTTGAGCACAGCAGCCACCGACAGGATTTCGTCGGCAATCGTGGCCAGCTGCGGGGCCGATGCAGTTGCCGTGGCGGCGGCGAGTTTCTCCGCCGCCGTCGCGTATGACTGCAGGCTGGCGCTCGACGCCATCAGCGCCGCCCGCCCGCCGAGCCGGCTGTGCCGAGCTCATTGATGAACCGGTCGACCGTGCCCTGGCTGCGTGCCTCGTCGGCGAGGGATTCTCCGACGATCTTGCTGGCCAAGTCGATGGCGAGCGAACCCACCTCGGACCGCAATTCGCGCACGATGCTCTCGCGCTGTGCGGCGAGTTGCGCGGCGCCGGCCGCGATGATGCGCTCCGACTCCTCGCGCGCCTTGGCCAGAACATCCTGACGGATGCCCTCGGCGTCGGCTTGAGCTTTGTCGCGGATGCGCGCAGCCTCGGTGCGAGCTTCGGCCAGCTGAGCCTTGTATTGCTCCAGCAGCTTGTTGGCCTCGGCCTGAGCGACCTCAGCGCGCTTGATCCCGCCCTCGATCGCGTCCACCCGTGCCGCGAAGGTCTTCTCCATCATCGGAAAGACGAACTTCATCAGCACAAAGCAGAGCACGCTGAACGCGATGGTTCCGAGAACGATCTCCTGCCAGGCAGGGACGATCGGGTTATGTGCAGGCTCAGCCAAAATTGTGTCGATCATGAGGAACTCCCAACGAGGCTGAAGAGAGCTACTGGCCAGACCAAATGAAGCCGAAGGCGATGCCCAGCAGCGCGAGCGCCTCGATGACAGCGAAGCCGATCCAGACGTAAGGCAGGGTCAGGCGCGACGATTCGGGCTGACGAGCGGTGGACTGGATGTAAGCCGAGAAGACGAGCCCTACACCGATGCCGGGGCCAATGGCCGCGAGACCGTAACCGATGGCGGCGGTGCTGCCCTCTACAGCGGCAAAAACGTCAACCATTGCAAAATCCTCCTGGTATCTCGCGTGCAGGTCACGCGGGACGACAACGGGGTGAAACTCAAAACAGCTGGAACAGCTCAGTGCTCGTCGGCGAGCGCGCCCTGGACGTAGCTCGCGGTAAGCACTGTGAAGACATAGGCCTGGAGACAGACGACCAAAAACTCCAGGAAGGTGAGCGCGATCGTCAACACCCAAGACACGAGTGAGGCCGGCGCGAACCATAGGTTGGCATTCAGCATCGCGAAGCCGCCGAGCGTGAACACCAGCAGGAGCATGTGGCCGGCGAACATGTTGGCGAACAGACGGACTGCGAGCGAGAACGGCCGCACAAGGAAGGTCGAGAAGAACTCGATCGGGATCAGCAACGGAAGAATGAACCATGGCGCCGGCGGAATCAGGGCGTGCTTAAAGTACTTCAAGCCGCCGTGATGCCGCATGCCGATATAGATGAACATTACGTAGCTGATCACGGCGAGAACCGCCGGGAAGGCAATGTGCGAGTTCGGCGAGATCTGCACGAACGGCACGATGCCCCACAGGTTCATCAGCAGGACGAAGCTGAATAGCGTAGTCAAGTAGGGAGCGAACGAAACACCACGCGGGCCGATCATTTCGATCGCGATGTTGTTGCGCACGAAGCCGTAAAGACTCTCCGCGATCCACTGCCGTTTGGTCGGCACCAGCTGCGGCTTCCGGTATGTGACCAGGAAGAAGATGATGATCAGCGCGACGGACACCCACAACAACGCAGTGATCTTGGTAAACCAGTAGTTGTCGTGCTCGCCCCACGGCAGGATGCTGGGCAGGTAGAAGTCCTCGACACTCGGCGGGAACGGAACATCCGCTGCGAGGACGATCGACTGACCAATCACCAGTAGCCCTTTCCTGTCAGGCGCCGAGACGGCGCACAATGAGGTAGACACCGCCGGCGATGCCAACGACCGCACCAACTCCGGCGAAGATGCCCTTGGTCCCGACCCAGTGGTCGACCAACAAACCGATCGCGCCCCACACCAACATCCCCGAGATGAGATAGGCGACTGCCGTCATTCCCATGCCCGTGTCGGGTGGGGGTGGACCGTCGTCACCGCGGGGATTCGAGGGTGGTTCTTGGCCGGTCATGACGGCCCGAACGATATCAGCCGGACGGACGAGGCTAAGCGGGACCCCCCGCACAACCGCAGTTGTCCAGGCGTCAGGGGTCTCGCACTGGAACGACACGGTACTCCTGGTTCGCCAGAACCGGTGGCGCCACGAGCAAACCCGTCACCGAATCGAGTCAACTGCTCACTGAAACGCTCGTGCGCAAGATCACTTGGACCGGGTCAGGCGGGTGAACCACCAAGCTTGCACCGCGGTCCAGGTCACTACTCCAGCCACGACACCCCAGCCTAAGGCGGCCTTGCCGGGCCAGTCGCTGTCCACACCGTAGGCCAGCACCACCCCGAGAATGCCGTATTTGAGCACATAGGTCAGCAGAGCCAACGGCAGCAACAGAGCCGGCCGCACGGTGTCCGCCCAGGCGATCACCAGGGTGGACATGGTGAAGCTGAGCGTCACAATCAGCACACCGGTCGCCGCGCCCAGCGCCAACACCGACCCACCGGCGAAAAACCCGGCCGACGCCGCGCACAGCAGCAGCGCACCAGAAACCGCGCTCAAAAATGGCAGGTGCGCCACCCGCCAACGCGGATCGGCCGGCAGCGGTGGCAGGTCCGGCAACGGCCGCTCATCCAGGTCATCCGCAAACGAACTCACGCCATAACCTCCTGCGCCGAGTACGCCGGAAAGCACTGAACCAGCGCAGCGACCTCGTCAGCCGCGTCGTGCAACCCCGCGGCACCAGCCACCGTTTCCGGATCGCAGCGCACGGCCGCCCCGATCAGACCAGCGATCTGCCGCATCTCGCCTTCACGCATCCCTTGGGTGGTCACGCTCGGCGAGCCGACCCGAATCCCGGAAGCGACAAACGGCTTTTGTGGATCGTACGGAATGGCGTTTTTGTTGAGGTTGATCCGGGCTAGTTCGCAGCGGGCTTGCGCTTGCTGGCCGGTGACGCCGAGTTCGCGCAGGTCGACCAGGGTCAGGTGGGTGTCGGTGCCACCGGCGACGGGGCGCATTCCCTCGCCGGCCAGTCCGGCGGCCAGGGCTTGGGCGTTTTTGACTACCTGGCGGGCGTACCCATGGAAGTCGGGTTGGGCTGCTGCTCGCAGGGCGACGGCCTTGGCTGCGACGGCGTTCATCAGTGGGCCGCCTTGGCTGAACGGGAAGACGGCCTTGTCGATGCGCTGGGCGAGTTCCTCACGACAGAGAATCATGCCGCCTCGGGGTCCGCGCAGCACCTTGTGGGTGGTGCAGGTAACCACGTCCGCGTGCGGTATCGGGGACGGGATGGCGCGCCCAGCCACCAGGCCAATGAAGTGGGCGGCGTCGACCAGGAGGTAGGCCCCTACTTCGTCGGCGATTTCGCGGAACCGGGCGAAGTCGATCAGCCGGGGATATGCGGTGGCGCCACAGATGATGATCTTGGGGTGATGGGCCAGGGCCAGGTCACGCACCTCGTCGTAGTCGATCAGCTCGGTGTCGGCGGCGACGCGGTAGCCGATCGGGTTGAACCATTTGCCGGAAAAGTTGACCTTGCTGCCGTGGGTGAGGTGACCACCATGGGGCAGTTCCATCGCTAAGACGGTGTCACCGGGCTCGGCCAGCGCGGCGAAGGCGGCGAGGTTGGCTGAGGCGCCCGAGTGCGGCTGCAGGTTGGCGTGCTCGGCCCCGAAGAGTTCTTTGGCTCGGGCGATGCCGAGCTGTTCGGCGCGATCAGCCTGGGCGCAACCGCCGTAAAAGCGGTGATTCGGGTAGCCCTCGGCATATTTGTTGTCGAGCGTCGACCCCAGCGCGGCCAAGACGGCGGGCGAGGTGAAATTTTCGCTCGCGATCAGTTGCAGACCGGTGCGCTGGCGGTCGAGCTCGCCGAGAAGCACGTCGGCGATCTCCGGGTCCTCGCGTTGCAAGGACGCGAAGTCCGGCCCCCAAAAGGTGTCCACGTGCCCTCCCCGCACTAGGCAGCGCTACCAGATTCGAGCATATGGCGTAACCCCCCTCGCCTGTGGGCACAGTCTGCAGTTATGCGTTGTTTGGTGACTGGGGCGACCGGATACATCGGCGGCCGATTGGTGCCGCGGCTGCTCGACGCGGGCCATACTGTGCGGTGTTTGTCCCGTGGCGCCGGTCGGCTGCGCGACGTACCGTGGGTTGGCCAGGTTGAGGTAGTTGAGGGTGATTTGGCGGATCCGAGCACGCTGGCGGACGCCTTCGCCGGCATAGAGGTGGCATATTTCCTAGTCCACTCACTGGGGCGGCGCGACTTCGAGCAGCTGGACCGACAGGCGGCGATCAACTTCGCGGCGGCGGCCAAGAGTGCGGGAGTTGAGCGAATTGTCTACCTCGGTGGTCCAGAGCCGCCGCCCGGCGAACACCCGTCAGCACACCTGCGCTCCCGGGCCGAAGTGGGCCGGATTTTGCTGAATAGCGGCGTGCCGACGGCCGTGCTGCGCGCTCCGGTGATCATCGGATCCGGCTCGGCCTCGTTCGAAATGCTGCGCTACCTGACCGAGCGGCTGCCGATCATGGTGACCCCACGCTGGGTGAAAAACCGAATCCAACCCATCGCGGTACGCGACGTCTTGCGCTATCTGATCGGCGCGGCAACTCTGCCCGCCGAGGTGAACCGAGGCTTCGATCTTGGCGGCACCGACGTGCTCACCTACGGCGAGATGATGCAGCGCTATGCCCTGGTGGCCGGGTTACCCCGCCGGGTGATCGTGCCCCTGCGTCCGCTGAGCCCGTGGCTGTCCGCGCACTGGGTCGGCGCGATCACTCCGGTGCCGAACGCAATCGCCCGACCGCTCGTGGCCAGCCTGATTCACGAAGCCGTCGCCCACGAACACGACATCGCCCGATACATCCCCGATGACGGATTACTCGGTTTTGACGAGGCGGTTCGGCTCTCACTCGGCAAGATCCGCGATGCCGCGGTAGAGACTCGCTGGTCGGGTGCGTCCTGGCGGGGCGCCGCAGCCGAGCCGCTGCCCAGCGACCCCGATTGGTCCGGCGGCAGCATTTACGTCGATGAGCGCAGTCGCGCGGTGAATGCCCCAGTCGAGGCACTGTGGCGGGTGATCGAAGGCGTCGGCGGCGAGAACGGCTGGTATTCGTTCCCGTTGGCCTGGTCGGTGCGCGGCTGGCTGGATCGGCTAGTCGGCGGGGTCGGGCTGCGGCGGGGGCGACGAGATCGAGATCGGCTGCGGGTCGGTGAGGCGTTGGATTGGTGGCGGGTCGAGGAGGTAATACCGGGGGAATTGCTGCGACTGCGGGCGGAGATGCGGGTGCCGGGCCGGGCCTGGTTGGAGCTGCGGGCAACGTCGGACGGTGTCGGAAAGAGTGTCTACCGGCAGCGGGCCGTGTTCTTGCCGCGCGGATTGGCCGGACATGCTTACTGGGCGTCAGTGCTGCCGTTTCACGGAATCGTCTTCAGTGGGATGGCCCGCAACATCGCGCACGGCGCCGAAACCCGCCCGATCGCAGCGGACTAGCTCAGCATTTGCCCGCTGCTGGGCGGCAGCGAAGCGGCTTTTGCGCGGTCGTAGGATAGTGCGATGGAGGCGTTCAGCGCAGTTTCCCACGGGCCGCCGGACACGGCTCGGTTGGCAGCCATTGTGGGCCGGCAGGTGCGCGCCGGTGACGTAATTTTGCTGACCGGCGACTTGGCCGCTGGCAAGACTACTTTCGTCAAGGCCCTCGCTGCGGCGCTGGATTCGCCGGATGTGGTTACCAGCCCCACTTTCACGCTGGCCCAGTTCTATCAATCGACAGCGGCGCAGCTGCTGCATATCGACACTTATCGGCTCGGCGGCATCGAGGAATATCGCGATCTCGGCTTGGCTGATTATCAAGACGATTGCGTCACCCTGATCGAGTGGGGCGACAAAGTCGCTGACGATTTCCCCGACCACCTGAGCGTGCACCTCGAGCGGTCGGCCGGCGACGACGCGCCCGATCAACGGTCCGTCACCTTTTCTTCTTCCTCAGCGCGTTGGGTGTCGATCATGAGTGAGCTCGAAGCCGAATATTCGCGGGCCGCGCTGTGACGCTGACCCTCGCCGTGGAAACGTCCTCTTTCAGCTATGACGTTGCCCTAGCAGGCGAAACCGGCGAAATCCTCGCCCGGCAAACCATCCAACTGCGCGACCCCGCCTTCCGCAGCATCGGCTACCTAGTCGAATCCATGCTTACTTCTTCTGGGTACGCGTTCAGCGCGATCGACCGCCTCGCCGTCGACGTCGGCCCCGGCAACGTCATCTCGGTGCGGACCGGGATCTCGTATGTCAACGGATTGGCCTTTAGTCTGGGCCGACCCGTGCTAAGCGTGGATTCACTCACCTTGCTGGCGGCGCAGACTGCGGCTAGCGGCTTGTTCGCGGCTAGTGGTGCAGTGTTCTGTGTGCGCAATGCGGGTGCCGGTCGGGTCAATGCCGCGTTGTTCCGCCAGGGCGAACGAGTAGCCGGTAGCCATGGGCCATTCGCTGAAATCGTGCCGGAGTTGCTCCGGGGCGTGCCGGAGGTCGTGGTGGCCGGCACGTTCCGCGATCGAGTTCAGGCAGCCGTGCCGGACGTGAAAATCCAGGACAGCGGCTGGGAATTCCCCACCGTAATCACGTTGTGCCAGTGGGATAAGCACGAATCGGTGGGTCGGCTCGGCGATTTCGCCATTCCGGTCACCGACTCCACCGCCAATTCCACCTCGGTGCACCCGCTATGACCGTGGTGGCTGCTCTGACTCGGGAGGACAGCTGGTGAAACAGTTCACTGTGGATGAGGCCACCGGATCTTTGGCCACCGACGAGCTGGCTGCGGTGCGGGACTGTTTTAAAGACGGCGGCGTGGTGGTAGTGCCGACGGACACCGTCTATGGCTTGGCGGTGCACCCGACTCGGCCGGACGCGATTGCTCGACTCTTCGCGATGAAGCGCCGACCGGGGACTCGGCAACTGCCGATCATGGTGGCGTCCCCGGACGACCTGGATGAGCTCGGTGTCATTGTCACCAAAGCGGCCCAGGTGCTGTTCGAGGCGTTTTCGCCAGGTGCGCTCAGCGTTGCGCTCGGGGTCGACCCGCAGCGGCTTCCCGACTGGCTGCACAGCCGAGACGAGGTGGCGGTGCGAATTCCCGCCGATGAGGGCATGCTCGCAATTTTGCGCACCACCGGTCCGTTGCTGGTGACCAGCGCGAACATTCATGCCGCTCCGACTCCCGACACGCTCGCCGCGGTGCTGGCTGACTTGGACGGGTCGCCTGACATCGCCATTGACGGCGGACGGCGGCTCGAAACGCCGTCCACTTTGGTGAATTGCAACCTGGCGGTTCCTCGGGTCGAGCGGGAGGGCGTTATTGCCCGTCGGAAAATCTTGGAGGTTTTGTCGTGATCTCGGCTCAAGATTTGGTTCTCGGGATTGAGACCTCGTGCGACGACACGGCAGTGGCATTGGTTGATCGGCACGGAATTGTGGTGTCCGCTGCAGTCGCTTCGCAGACGCTGATTCACAGCCGATACGGCGGGGTTTATCCGGAGGCCGCTAGTCGGGCGCATATCGACAAGGTGCTGCCGACGATTCGGATGGTGTTTGAAGACGCTGGAGTGAATCCGCGTGAGCTTGCGGCGATCGGGGTTACCCGGGGGCCGGGGCTGATCGGTTCGTTGAAGGTCGGCGTCGACACTGCGGCGGCATTGGGTCACGGGTGGGGCGTGCCGGTGCTCGGGATCAACCATTTGCGCGGTCATTTGCGCAGTGCGGATCTGGAGGAAAAGCGGGTCAGCTATCCGGCGATCATTCTGCTGGTCTCGGGTGGGCACACGCTGCTGGCACACCTGAGCGGGCCGAGTGAGATCAAGCTGATCGGCAGCACCTATGACGACTCCGTCGGCGAGGCGTACGACAAGGTGGCGCGGATGCTCGGGCTCGGTTATCCGGGTGGGCCGGTGGTCGATCGGCTGGCATACACGGGAACGGCGTCGATTCCGTTTCCACGGCCGGCGATCAATCAGGGGTTGGATTTCTCGTTTTCCGGGCTCAAGTCTGCGGTGATGCGCCACCTCGCCGCCGAGCCGGATGCTCCCCACGCTGACGTGGCGGCATCATTCGTGGCGGCTTGCATGGACGTTTTGGTGACGAAGTGTCGGCGGGCACTGAAAGAATTTCCGGCGGCATCGCTGGTTATTGTCGGTGGTGTGGCGGCTAGTCCGCAGTTGCGGGAGCAGGCGGCGACATTGTGCGCGGAGGCGGACGTGCAGTTGTGTCTGCCTCCGCTGAAATGGTCGACTGACAACGGCGCCATGATCGCGATGGCCACCTGGGATTATCTGGCTGCTGACCGGGCCGATCTGCTCGTCCCACAGACATCACTGACCATCGAAGATTTCTGACCGCCGATTTTTCTGGCGCAGCAAATGCGTCTATGTACTCAGAGCGGCTCTGAGTACATAGACGCAATCAGGGCAGCAAAAGCGCGGCAAATGGGACCGTCGTGTCCTCGATTTCGTCGCCGATCCGCTGGAACGTCTGGTCGCCGCGACCCCACGGATCGTCCAGGTCATCACTAGGCTGAGCGGCCGCACCAGCACGCAACCGGTCAACCGCCTGCACTATCGCCACCCCCCGGGCATAAACCGCGTCAGGTTTCGGCTCAGCGACGGGCAGTGGCTCTGCGTGGGCACCCGGCAGCAGGCGGCCAAATTCGCCGAGAACGAAAGTGCGCGCTGCTGCGTCAGGCCGAAGCGCCACAACATAGTCGTACTGATCGGCAGTGGCAGTGAGGATCAAGTCGGCTTCGTCGAGGTGACTTCCGCGCAACTTTCGCGCCTCGAAGCCGTCAGCCGAGCCGCCGCGGGCGCGCACCTGCCGAGCCGCCGGCGGGTTCATCTCTTCGCCCTCATGCCAGCCGCCGGTGCCTGCGCTGAAGCTGCGTAACAGCTGCTCAGCGGGCTCGGTAGCGACTCGATTCCGCACCGCATGCGCGAAAAGCCGCTCAGCCATCGGCGATCGACAGATGTTGCCCATACAGACATTCAGCACGGTAAACGGCGCCATCTCAGGCCTCCGGACCGGCGATGTCTGGCACGACGTCGCGCAACTCGTCCAGGGTGATCGCGCCCGCACGCAACACCTGCGGCACCGCGCCGGTCACGTCGACGATCGTGCTTGGCGCCGGGTCAGCGGTCGGGCCAACCTCGAGGTAAATGCGCACCGCATATTCCAGCTGGTCACGGGCTTGCTGCGCGGTTTGCGGCACAGCGCGTCCCACTTTGTTGGCGGCCGTGACCGCCATCGGGCCGACCTCGCGCAGCACTTCCAACGCGACCGGGTGCAGCGGCATCCGGACGGCCACCTGCCCGCCGGTCTCCCCCAAATCCCATTGCAGGCTGGGCGAATGCTCCACGTAAAGTGTCAGTGCGCCCGGCCAGAACGCGTCGGCCAGCTCGCGGGCGGCTTTAGGCAACGAGTAGACCAGGCCATCGAGGGTGTAGCGGGAGCCGACTAGCACCGGTGGCGGGACCCGGTTGGTGACACTGCGCGCATGGTGCAGCGCCGTGATGGCGTGCGGGGTGAAGGCGTCCGCGCCAATGCCATACACCGTGTCGGTCGGCAACACCACCAGCTCACCGCTCTTGACCGCCTCGACAGCGGCGGCGATGCCGCGATTGCGATCCGCGGTGGTACGGCAGTCGTAGAGCATCACACGATGAAGTGTGCCATGAGCGACCACGTCACGATCACCTGCGGCGGGCGGTGGCGAATCGGGGCCGGCCGGTCAGGTCCAGCTGGCCGGTGACCTCGGTGAAGCGCCCATCCGCGCGCAGCAAGGCCGGCACTGCTTCACCGTGCACATCATCGTGCTCAATACCGACGACTCCACCCGATTTGAGCAGGTTCGCGGCGAGCGCAAGCACCGGCCGAATCACCGCCAAACCGTCCGGACCACCAAACACGGCCTCGGCCGGATCATGATCAACAACTTCCGGCGGTACGGGCGCGCCATCGGGCACATACGGCGGATTACACAGCAGCACATCGACCTCGCCCTGCAGCTCAGCCAAGAGTTCCGGGTCGGTCACGTCGCCTTCGACCACCGTCACACTCGTAAATGCCGCGGCGTTTCGGCGCAGATAACCGAGCGCGTCCGGCGACCGTTCCACCGCGAATACCCGACCCGCCGGGCTCTCGTCGGCCACCGACAACGCGATCGCGCCAGTGCCACTGCACAAATCAACAACGGTCGCCCCCGGTACGGTCCGGTCGATCCCCCAGCCGGCCAGAGATTCGGTCTCTGGGCGGGGCACGAAGACACCCGGGCCGACAAAAAGTTCGAGGTGACGAAATGCCGCAGTGCCGAGCAAATGCTGCAATGGCACCCGCCGTGCGCGTTCCCTGACCAGTTCCGTGAATCGGCTCAACTGCTCGGCTCGGATCGTGTCGACCAACAACAACCGCCCGCGCGAGACCTCCAGCACGTGTGCGGCAAGCAATTCGGCATCGACTGGCGGTGATGAAACTCCTGCTTGAGCCAGGGTTAGTGCGGCGGCGGCGAGCTCCGGCGCCAACCGCAGGCGAACCGAGGGTGGGCGAGGGTGTTCAATGTCCGATTCCACGGCATAATCATCGGATGCCGCGTGCGGCACCGGCCGGCCGGGTCGGTGCAGCGATGCGCGTCGCTGCGCGGGAGGCGCCTGGTGAGTTGGTTGGACCAGCTCTCGGATCACGTCGAGGAATTGCACGACGCCGGTCGGCTGCAGCAGGGCGGCCGATCCGCGGAAGCAATGCCCATCTTCGACGCCGTGCTACATTCCGCACCTGACCCCACCACCCGAGCCTATGCATTAGTTCAGCGTTTCGGCGCACTGATCAATTTGGGCCGCATCGCCGAATTGGCCACCGCGATGACCGCTGCCGACAATGCCGTGCGCGAGGTGCCCGATCCATATTTGCGTGGCCAAATGCATGCTTTCGCCGCGCTCGGCTGCCATTTACAGCACAATGTGGACCGCGCGGTAACACACTTGGTGCAAGCCTCACGCGCGCTCGCAGCCGTGCCCGAAGGCGACTCCGAAACGTCCTGGGGCTGGCACGACCTAGCCATGGCCTATTCCTACCTCGGCTTTCACGGCCACGCATTAACCGCAATAGAACAAGCCCGCCAATTCGGTACGGCCGCCGGCCTGGCCCCAGAAATCTTCGCCGCACCCGGCATCCGCCTGCGAAACGCCGTCTCGCTCGACCATCAGGGCGACACCGACGGCTGCCTACGCGTGCTGCGCGACATCGACGCCGAGTTGTCGCGTTATGTCGCCGACGGCGCTGACCAGATGCGCCCGAGCAGCCGCTGCGGCTACGGCTATGCCCTGGCCCGCCGGGCTGCCCTGGGCGAGCAAACTGAGGCTGGTGCAGCACAGTGGCTAGTCGGTGGCGGTGACAGTGTGCGCACCCGCGAACTACGCCACCTCGGCGCCGTCTGCCTAGCCATCGCCGCCGACCGCCCCGCACCCGCGTTGAGCCTGCTCGCCTCGGTGCCGGTCTCCCCCGAGCTGCTCGGCGCGGCCGAACCCGCCCGGCTGCGCAGCATTTGCCACGCCGCCGCCGGTGACCACGCCGCCGCCCACGCCGCCGACCGATATGCGTTCCGCCTGGCCGTCCAGCGCATCGACCGCCTCCGCGAGGGCTACCTAGACGGCGTAGCCGCCCGCCTAGACGCCCAAGAAACCCAACGCGACGACGACCGGTATGGCGACGAATCGCTGACCGACCCGCTGACGAACCTGCCAAACCGCCGTCAATTGGAGCGACACATCAGTGCACTGTTAGCCCGCGGCGAAAAAGCGGCCGTCGGGGTCTGCGACCTGATCGGTTTCACCGCGGTAAACGCCCAACACGGACGCCACTGCGGTGACCTGGTGTTACAACGCATCGCCGGAGTGCTCAACCGGGTGATGCGCCGCGGCGACTTCGTGGCCCGCTTCGCCGGGGACGAGTTCGTGGTGATCCTGCCCAGTGCCGGTCCCGCCCAGGCAGCCGAAGTGTCCCGTCGACTCACCGCCGCAGCACAAGCCGAGAATTGGCAGATTTTGGTGCCCGGCACCCCGATCAGCCTAGCCGCCGGCTGGTCCGAAGTGGGCGCTAACGGCCGCACGTTAAGCGCGGCACTTGCCGCAGCCGCCGCCAACCGCACCCCCACCCGATGACCCTCATCGATCTCGGCGAGCTGCCGGCCAACGATCTCGACCGACCCGAATTCCCCGCGCCACCCGCACGCCGCCTGATCCGGCCGTTCGCATTGGCACTGATCGCCCTGCTCGCCCTGACCACGCTCACCACCTCAGCGTTACCCCCACCCCAGCTGGTGCGCACCTTGTGGAGCATCCCGATGGCCAATGGCGATGGGATGCGGCTCTCGGCGGGCACCCTCTACTTGACCCAGCTTGACAGCAATCAGGGCCGAGCCAGGCTCACGGCTTACGCCACCGCAACCGGGGTAGCCCGCTGGACTGCCGACGTCGGCAACAGCATTGACGTACCGCCGCAATTGACCTCAGCCGGCGTGGTGCTGCAATCGATCGCAACGACCTTTTACCCCACCGGGCAGAACGCCAGCATTGAGCTCACGGAGACCACGGCTGCTTTTGACAACACGACCGGTGCCCGGCTGTGGCAGCTGGACGCGGAAACTGTCCGCGCCGCCGGTAACACATTGCTGATGCAGCAGCACGACGCCAAGGGGCGAATTATCCGCCTACTGATGATCCGCCAGCTCGACGGGAGCACCGTGTGGAGCCGAGCCGTCGCGGCGAACGACGAGGTGACCGCCACGGACGACACCGTCGTCACCGTCAGCAACAACGGTAACGTCGCCGTCCTGAAGTGGGCCGACGGAACGGTGCGGCGCACCGGCACCGTCGGGTGGAAACCGAAGCTGAACGCGGCCGGCGGTGATCAGGGAATCGATGTCATCGGCGGAAACTTGATTGTGCACCAAGGCCGGCCCGACAACCAATCGGCGGTGTACAGCTTGGACACTCTCACCGAGAACTGGCGTGCCTCCGGGCGCTTGATCGACTGCGGGTCGCTGGTGTGCTCGATCTCGAACGACGCTACTGTCGGACTAGATCCGATCACCGGCACCCCACGGTGGCGGCAGAGCCGCTGGGAAGGAATTTACCCCCTTGGCACGGGCCGGGTGCTGGCGAGCCTGTCGACCGAAGACGGGTCCACCCTGGTGATCGACTCAGCCACTGGTCGGACCGTGGCAGCCTTGGGCCCCGGCCAGTTCGCGCGAACGGAACACCCGCCGGCGTCTTTGCTACTGCTCCGCAACAGCACGGGTTCAGCGTTGCACACCACAGTAATCAAGGTAAATCTGGCCACCGGCGCACAGTTCGTGCTCGGCGCTGTTGGTTGGCTTGGAGATGACGTCAGCGGGTGTCAGGCCGCTCAGCAGTATTTGGCCTGCCCCAACTCGAACCAACTCATCGTCACAGCCATTAACTGAGCTGATGGATTTACGGGCGGCGGCCGATTTGGTCGTCGCCGGCTAGGCGGGCGGCGCGATCGGCCTCAGCGAGCGCATCCAACACCGAGTCCAGCTCACCCCCGAGCGCCAAATCCAAGTTGTACGCGGTGTAGCCGATCCGGTGGTCGGTAATCCGGTTCTGCGGAAAATTGTAGGTGCGAATTCGTTCCGAGCGGTCCACCGTGCGCACCTGAGCTTTGCGGGAATCAGACGCAGCAGCGTCGGCCTGTTCTTGCGCTTGGGCCAGCAGCCGGGAACGCAAGATGCGCATCGCCGATTCGCGGTTTTGCAGTTGGCTTTTCTCGTTCTGGCAGCTCACCACCGTGCCGGTGGGCAGGTGGGTGATTCGCACGGCCGAGTCGGTGGTGTTGACCGACTGACCACCAGGCCCGGACGAGCGAAACACGTCAATCCGCAGGTCGCCGGCCTCGATCTGCACGTCGACGTCTTCGGCCTCGGGCAGCACCAACACGCCCGCCGCGGACGTGTGAATTCGCCCTTGAGATTCGGTGACCGGCACCCGCTGCACCCGGTGCACGCCACCCTCCCACTTCAGCCGGGACCAGACGCCGTGGCCACCTTGCGGCACGCCCTTGGTCTTCACTGCCACGGAGATGTCTTTGACGCCTCCCAGATCAGACTCTTGCGATTCGATCACCTCGACGATCCAGCCGTGCCGCTCGGCATAGCGGGAATACATTCGCAGCAGGTCACCGGCGAACAGAGCCGATTCCTGGCCGCCTTCGCCGGCTTTGATCTCGACGATGACGTCCTTGGCGTCGTGCGGGTCGCGCGGAATGAGCATTTCGCCGAGTTTTTCCTCTAGCGGTGCCAGTGTGGCGGCAACTGCCTCGACTTCACTGGCAAAAGATGAGTCCTCAGCTACGAGTTCTTTGGCAGCAGCCAGATCGGCTCGGGCGGCTGCCAGCTCGGCGTTTGCTGCGGCCAGCGGCGCCAACTCGGCGAATCGACGACCGACTCGGCGCACCAATGCCTGGTCAGCGTGGATGGAGGGGTCCTCCATGCGCTTTTCCAAGTCCGCGTACTCCGCGAGCAAGGTGGACAGGCGATCGTTACCCACGGTCATCTCCTCCTAGAAACGAACGGCGTTATCTCCTTGTGCATGCGAACGGCGCCCGCTCCCCGAGTCGGGGTGCGGGCGCCGTTCAAGCAGCTACTTCTTCTCGGCAGCCTTGGCCGCGTTGACCTTGGCGTACTTAGCCTGGAACTTGGCGACCCGGCCCGCGGTGTCCAGCACGCGCTGCTTGCCCGTGTAGAACGGGTGGCAGGCGCTGCAGGTCTCGACGCGGATCTCGTCGCTCTTGGCGGTGCTGCGCGTGGTGAAGGTGCTGCCACAGGAGCAGATGACCTCGGTGGCCGTGTACTCCGGGTGAATACCAGTCTTCATGATTTCTCGGTCCCTCTCGATGATGTGGTCGCCGGGTCGCTGTCAGCACCGCACCGCCTGCGCTGAGACGGTGGGCTCGGGCGTGAACCGGAACCTTTACTGGCCGATGGGCCAGTGTGCCACGTGATGTCTCCGGTAGAGAAATCGGCGCGACTTTCCTGGTCCGGTGTCGATAACGTGAGCAGCCCTCGCCGCATTCCCGCGCTTGGGAGGCCCCGCTTGGAAGGAAAGGTGAGATGACTCTGCTCGCGGACGTACTCGACCCGGTTGCACTGGCCACCGCAGTCGAAAGTGGGTATGTCCGGCGGCAACGGCACCCCGGCAGGCCGCTCGTGATCTACAACTACACCGAAGCGTGCCAGTATGCCGGTGCCTGGACGCCGGTGACGCTGGCGTGCCGTGGACTGATCGCGACCGAAGACGGCCAGCTCGTCGCTCGTTCGTTCGACAAGTTCTTCAACCACGACCAGCCGCAGGCACCGGTCCTCGACCCGACCGCGCCGGTTCGGGTCACCGACAAAGCGGACGGTTCGCTCGGCATCACCTATCCAGCCGACGACGGGTGGGCCATCGCCACCCGCGGCTCGTTCGCGTCTGACCAGGCCCAGCACGCGACCGCGCTGCTGCACCGCAAATATCCTGACTTCGCGCCGCCGCCCGGGTGGACCGTGTTGTTCGAGATCATCTATCCGGCCAACCGGATCGTGCTCGATTATGCCGGGCTAGACGATTTGGTGCTGCTCGGCGCGGTCGAGCTGGCCACCGGCCGCACCGCTGGCCCCGACGCCGTGCCGAGCTGGCCCGGCCCGGTCGTCGACTCGTTCGACTTCGCCACGCTTGCCGACGCGCTTGCTGCCCCGCCGCGCGCCGACCGGGAGGGCTTGGTCGTCCATTTCACTGCTACAGACCAACGGGTCAAGATCAAATACGCGGATTACGTACGGTTGCATCGGCTGGTCACCGGCCTGACCGCACGTACCGTGTGGGAGGTTTTGGCGGCCGGAGGCGATGTGGCGAAGTTGACTGAGCCGCTGCCGGACGAGTTCCACGTCTGGGTGCGCCGGGTGGCCGACGAACTGACCGCGACCGTGGGCGCGCAGACGGCTGCGATCGAGGCTGCGTATGCCGAAATCGTGGCCGAGCTGCCGACTGGGTGGGGGCGCAAGGAGTTCGCGGCCGTGGCTCAGCGCAGCGAATACCGATTTGCACTGTTCCGGCGGCTCGACGGCAAGGATTACCGGCCGACGCTGTGGCAGCACGCCCGGCCCAGCGCGGACAAGACGATGACCAAGGTGACAGAGGAATGACGAGACTACTGATCACGCGTGGGTTGCCCGCGTCGGGCAAGACCACGTTCGCGCACAAGCTGCAGCCGCAAGTTGTCCGGGTCAACCGCGACGACCTGCGGCGGATGCTGCACGGGTCTCGCCTGTTCAGCCAGTGGTCGGAGGGGCAGGTCACGCACGCTCAGCGCGCGGCGGTGGAGGCCCTGCTGCGCGCACACGCCGATGTCATCGTCGACGACACCAACCTGCGCGCACGTACGGTGAAGGATTGGGCTGAACTGGCTGCGCGGTTCGGGGCGAGTTTCGAGGTGCACGACTTCACCGACGTACCGTTGGAGGAATGTCTGCGCCGTGACGCCGAGCGAGACGCGCAGGATCGGGTGGGCGAGGATGCGTTGCGGCGCATGCACGAGCGCTACTTGAAGGGTCGCAACCTGCCGCTGCCGATCCCGTGGGTCGATCCTGGTGGCCCGGGAGCGGTTTACCAGCCGGATCCGGAGCTGCCCGCGGCGGTGTTGGTCGATATCGACGGGACTGTCGCGTTGATGGGCGACCGCAGTCCCTACGATTGGCACCGGGTGGGCAGCGACCGACCAAATCCAGCGGTCATCACTGCGGTGCGAGCGATGCACGCGGCCGGCCACGAGATCATTTTCTGCTCGGGCCGAGACGCGGTCTGCCGCGACGAAACCCAGGCCTGGCTGGACCTTTACGTCGGCGTGCCCTATGCGGCACTCTTCATGCGGCCCGAAGGCGACAGTCGTAAGGATGCGATCGTCAAGCGCGAGATCTTCGACATCGAAATTAGCGACAAATGGCGCATCCTTGGTGTCTTCGACGACCGTCAACAGGTGGTACGCATGTGGCGGGCGCTGGGCTTGACGGTATTTCAGGTCGCTGAGGGAGACTTTTGAGGTGAAATATCCACGCACCTTCCATCTGCCCGACTCCCCTGGAGCGACGGCAGACGACAAGGTGCAGACCGATCTCTCCTGGCTTGACGGCGAGTTGGTCGTGACCGAGAAGCTCGACGGGGGAAACCTAACTTTCACCCGAGATGCGATGTATGCCCGCTCGGTCGATTCCGGCACGCACGCCTGGGATCGGCCGGCCAAGGCGCTCTGGGCGATGACCTCTTACCGCATTCCAGACGATTGGCGCGTCTGCGGCGAGTCCATGTGGGCTCGCCGCAGCATCGCCTATCGCGACTTACCCGGCGTCTTCATCGTCTTCGGCATCTGGGACGAAACCGACACATTGCTCGGCTGGGACGACACCGTCGACTGGGCTAAGCGGCTAGAACTGCCAGTGGTCCCGGTGCTCTATCGCGGCGCGAGCCTGTCAGACGCCCGCGCCGCCTGGTCCACGCAGCACAATTCGGAAAATTCCGAAGGGTTCGTCGTGCGCACTGCCGGGCGGATTCATGCGGCTGAGTTCACCACCAAACTTCTCAAATGGGTACGCACTGAGCATGTGCGCACCGAAGCGACGTGGCGGCACCGCGACGACTTCGCTGTGAACGAGTTCGCCTGAGCCGGGGCCAGCCGCAACTGAACTGGAGCCAGCCAGAGCCAGCCAGAGCCAGCCAGAGCCAGCCGGGCCTCAGGCGGCTTGGGGGCAACCACCGCGGGCCCCATTCGCCGGGCAACTGTTGGCAACAGGTTGTATCGATCCACGTCAGCGAGGTTGCGGGCGTCAATTTCCGTGCCTAAATACCAGCCGTTGAATGGTGCGAGCGGGTAATGCAAGCCGTCCAGCACGACCAGGCTGCGCCAATAGAGCCGACCGATACAGCGGCTCGCGTTACACCACGCCATTTTCGCCCCGTACCGAGCTCGTCTGTGGTGTGCACATAGCTGCCGGTGGCAGCAACCTGGGCGCCGACGATGGCCAAACGTGGTACGACAACCGGACGCGGCCTCACTTTCGTCAGGCCGCGTCCGGTGCCAACGGGTTACTCGCCCGGGGTCGACTTCGCGATCTGCATCAGGAACTCGATATTCGTCCGGGACTGCTTGAGCCGGTCGAGCAGCAAGTCGAGCGCGGCCGAAGACTCCAGCGACGAGAGCACCTTGCGCAGCTTGTGGATGATCGCCAGCTCTTCCTTGCCGAGCAGGATCTCCTCCTTACGCGTGCTCGATGCCGAAACGTCAACCGCCGGGAACGTACGCTTGTCGGCGATTTTGCGGTCCAGCTTGAGCTCGGCGTTGCCGGTGCCCTTGAACTCCTCGAAGATGACCGTGTCCATCATCGAACCGGTCTCCACCAGCGCGGTCGCGAGGATGGTGAGCGAGCCACCGTTCTCGATGTTGCGCGCGGCGCCGAGGAAGCGCTTCGGCGGATAGAGCGCAGTCGAATCGATACCACCCGACATGATCCGACCCGAGGCCGGCGCCGCCAAGTTGTACGACCGGCCGAGCCGGGTCACCGAGTCGAGCAGCACGACCACATCGTGGCCCAGCTCGACCAGGCGCTTGGCCCGCTCGATCGCCAACTCGGCCACTGTGGTGTGGTCCTGCGGCGGGCGATCGAACGTGGCCGCGATGACCTCGCCCTTGACCGTGCGCTGCATGTCGGTGACTTCTTCGGGCCGCTCGTCGACCAGCACGACCATCAGGTGGCACTCGGGGTTGTTGTGGGTGATCGCGTTGGCAATCGCCTGCAACACCATCGTCTTACCGGCCTTCGGCGGCGAGACGATCAGCGCGCGCTGACCCTTACCCAACGGCATGACCAAGTCGATCACCCGAGTGGTCAGGATGTGCGGCTCAGTTTCCAGTCGCAGCCGCTCTTGCGGATACAACGGGGTGAGCTTGTAGAACTCGGGCCGGCGACGGGCTTCGTCCGGCTCCATCCCGTTGATGGTGTCAAGTCGCACCAGCGGGTTGTATTTGTCGCGCCGCTGATCGCTGCTGGTCTCGCGCTGTGCCGCCCGAACCGCACCGGTGACCGCGTCGCCGCGACGCAAGCCGTGCTTCTTCACTTGCGACATCGACACGTAGACATCGTTGGGCCCAGACAGATAACCAGTCGTGCGCACGAACGCGTAATTGTCCAACACGTCGAGGATTCCGGCGACCGGAACCAACACGTCTTCCTCAGTCGCGTGCGAGTCGCGACCGCTGTCGCGCGAGCCACTGTCGCGCTGGACACTGTCACGATGGTTGTTGTCGCGGTAGGTATTGTCGCGGTGGGTGCTGTCGCGGTGGGTGTTGTCTCGCGCAGTGTTTTCCCGCGGAGCATTGTCACGCGTGGTGTTGTCGCGTGCAGCGTTGTCACGCTGCCCGTTCTCGCGCGGCCCGGTGTTCTCGTTGCCGTCACGATCGCGACCACGCCGACGGTCCCGGAATCGGCTGCGCCGACTGCGCCGGCCGCCCTCGCTGTCGTCATCGTCGTGGCCCTGATCGTTGCGCGGACCACGGTCGTCACGCTGGATCGCGCCATTGCTGGGGCTACCGGTGCTAACGCTGTTGGTGGTTGCGCCGGCTGTGCTACTCGTCTCGGCAGTGTTGTTGGCGCCAGCATTGTTGTTAGCGTCAGCAGTGTTGTTAGCACTGGCGGTGTTGTTAGCACTGGCATTGTTGTTAGCACTGGCATTGTTGTTAGCACTGCCGTAGGTGCGCTGACGGTCTCGGTCCCGATCGCGATTACCGCGGTCGCTGCGATCTGAGCGATCCATTCGGTCGGATCGATCCGGGCGGTCATAGCTCTCGCTCGACTGCCCTGGGGCTTGCTGCCCGGCAGTCTGCTGTCCGGAGCTTTGACTCGTGCCTGCCTGGCTCACGCTTTGCTGGCCAATCGGTTGCCCGGCCGGCGCTGACGCAGGTGCGTTCACGGACTCGACTGGCGCACTGGTCTGCGCTGCATTGGCGCGCCGATCGCCGCTGTCAGCGGCTGAGGCCTGCTCTGCCGGCTCCGCAGCCGATCGGGCCGGTCCGCCGGCGCCTTGCGGCGCCTCAATTGGGGCAGGCGAACCCTGGGCCGGCGAACCCTGGGCCGGCGAACCCTGGGCCGGGCTGACCGCGGTGCTCACCGGTGGGGTGTCGGCCGCGGCGGCGCGGTCGACCGAGTTGGTGCGGGGGCGCGGCGTCTCGGCCGGAGACCCGCCGCTCTGGCGCTCAGTAATCGCGGTGATCAATTCACCCTTGCGCATCCGGGCGGTGCCCGAAATGCCCAGGGACGCGGCGAGGCTTTGCAGCTCAGGGAGCAGCATTGCGGACAGCCCCGTGCCGGCACGGCGACGCTTCGTGGCGGTCACGGTGATACCTGCGCCGTCGTCAGCGACGTCAGAAACACCCGACGTCACGTCGGTGGTGTCGCTCAATGGATTCCTTCCGTCGGAAAAAGCCCGAGATCGCCCGGTCTGCAGCCTCATGGCCGGGTGGCCTCGGAACCCGCTTCGCACCAGCGGCGCGGGAGTTTGCAACAAGGCAGCTCGCCGGTGTCCCTGCCCGTCGAACAGTGGCGGGTAGGTCTCGGCGAGGGCTGCGATGCAAGCGATTGCTGATCAGCGTGTTTGCCTTGGTGAGATTTGAGACGACCGCAACGGCTGGAGTCTCAACCCTGAGCTAAATCAACCCTGAGCTTAGTCAACCCTGAGCGTAGTCAACTCAGAGGAAGCGTAGTCAACTCAGAGGAGCTGCGGCAACAGGGCCCCGCTAGGCGAGTTCTACCATACTCCCTTTGGCAAGTGCTCCGTCGACATCCACGCCCAACGTCTGCATCTGCCACGCCGAGCCCGGATGAAACCCGGCCGGCACCTCGGTCAACGCCAGCACTGTTGGGCCGGCCCCGCTAACCACAGCAGCCACCCCAACTGAGCGCAACGCAGCCACCAACGACGCCGTTCCCGGCATAGCCTCGGCTCGGTAGCCCTGGTGCAGCCGATCTTCGGTCGCGGCGAAAAGTAAGGTTGGATCGCTGGTCAGCGCATGCGTGAGCAGGGCCGCCCGGCCGGCATTGAAGGCCGCGTCCACGTGCGGCACCTGCGCCGGCAGCGCCGCCCGAGCAGTTGCCGTGTAACCCCGCTCCGCCGGAACAAACACCCTCGGCCGTACGCCGTCAGCCGGCGACACCCGCACCGCGTGCGCACCGCTGGCCGACATCCAGGCAATCGTGAACCCGCCCAGCAGACATGGCGCCACATTGTCGGGGTGGCCCTCCAGGCGGCCGGCTATTCGCAACGCCCCCTCGTCGTCCAGCCGGGTTTGCCCGCCGACGACCAGTGCTCGGGCCAGCTGGACCCCGCCGACGATCGCAGCCGAAGACGAGCCGAGCCCGCGAGCCTGCGGGATTCGGTTGTCGCACTCGACTGCCAGGCCAGGTGGGCGGACACCTAGTTCGTCGAAGGTGGCCATCATGGCGCGTACCACGAGGTGGGTTTCGTCGTTGGGAAGCTCATCGGCACCTTCGCCGCGCACGCTCACCTGGATAGTGTCGCCGGCGACACGGGCGGTGAGGGTGTCATACATGGCCAGGGCCAGGCCCAGCGAGTCGAAACCAGGGCCGAGGTTAGCGCTGGTGGCCGGCGTGCGCACGGACACCGATTCAGTGACGAAGGTCAGACCCATCGCCCCATGCTAAGCCTCGATCATTTCGCCGCGGACGAACCCCGGCCCTGGTCCCGTACCCGAAAAGGTCAGGCTTCTCGCTCTTCTGGCCGCCGTGGCGGCATCTTGAGCACCTCGAACTGGTCGGTATAGCCGCGCAGCGCCCCATTCGGCTCAGCGTTGGGCTCAGCCTGGCGCGCATGCCGGCCCTGGGTGGACTCGGCCGAGCCGCCGGCACCGACAGTTACTGGATCGCGTTCGTCCGGCGACTGCGTTTCGTCCTCGAAACTGATACCTGCCTTGCGCGCTCGCCGCACGGCCCGCTTGCGCCTGGTCTTCTCTTTGCGGTTCTCGACCATGGTGTAGAGCGTCGGCACCAGCACCAGCGTGAGCAGGGTGCTGCTGACTAGGCCACCGATCACGACGATGGCCAGCGGCTGGGAAATGAAGCCGCCTTCGCCGGTGAGGCCGAGTGCCATCGGCAACAGCGCGAAAATGGTGGCGATTGCTGTCATCAAAATCGGGCGGACCCGGTGTCGACCGCCTTCGATCACCGCCTCGCGCACATCCATGCCTTGCAGGCGATAGTGGTTGATCAAGTCCATCAACACGATCGCGTTGGTGACCACGATGCCAACCAGCATCAGCACACCGATTAGCGACGGCACCCCGAGCGGAGTGCCCGTGGCCAGCAGCAACACGATCGCCCCGGTCGCCGCGAACGGGATCGAGACCAGCAGGATCACCGGCTGCAGCAAGCTGCGGAAGGTGGCGACCATGATGATGAAAACGATCGCGATGGCCGCGAGCACGGCCAGTCCTAGCTGCTTGAACGCGCTGGCCTGGTCGGCGCTGACGCCGCCGATGGAATAGGAAGCACCAGCCGGCAAGTGGAGCGCGGTGAGCTTCGTTTGCAGTTCAGTGCTAGCGGCGCCGACGTCAGAGCCAGTTGCGGTGCCCTTGACCGTGGCGGTGCGGTTGCCGTCGACCCGAGTGACCTCTTCCGGACCGTCGACCTGCTGAATGTCGGCGACCTGGTCGAGCCGAACCGGCCCGCGCGCGGTGGTGATCGGCAGTGCCTTGAGTGCGGTCGGGTCGGCCGGGGCTGACCCGAACGAAATCACCACGTCTTGGCTGGCGCCATCGATGGTGATCTGCCCGGCCGGGGCTGCCCGGAAGGAACCGGCCACGGTCCTACCGATGGTGGCCTCGGTCAAGCCGTAACGCGCGGCTACATCACCCTTGACCACCACGTTCAGGCGCGGAACGCTAGCGGCCAGCGTGGTCGTGATATCAGTCACACCCTTAGTCGCCGCCATCGCCTGCTGCACCTGCTGGGTCGCCGTGGTGAGCACTGTCGCGTCAGCGGCCTTCACGTCCACGGCGAGCCCGCTACTGCCCAGTCCGGAGCTGTCCGCGCCGATTTTGACCTCACCAAGCCCGGTCATCGAGGCGAACTTCTTACGCAGCTCGTCGGTAATCTTGGCGGTGTCGGCCTTGTCGGTCAGCGACACGTTGAAGCTGGCACCACTGGCACCGCCCGAACCCCGGAACGGGTTAAAGTCGCCGTTACCCACCGTGACCTGGTAGGTCTTCACGTCTTTCCGGTCGTGCAACACCGCTTCGACCTGCTTGGCTGCCGCATCGGTGGTGGCCAGGTCAGTGCCGACCGGCAGCGACTGGCTGATCGACAAGGTGTCCTGACCCGACTGGTCCAGGAAGTTCGTCTTCAGCTGAGTCGCCAACGCGAACGTCCCGCCCAGGATCAGCACCGCGATCGCCAGCGTGAGCCACCGGAACCGCGTAGCGAACCCGATCACCGGCAGATAGGCGCGCTGCACCGGACTGCGCTGCTCCTTGCGCTCGGCTTCCGCGCGGATCGCCACGTTGTCAGCACCGGCCGGCGGCGGCTTCAAGAACCAATACGCCAACACGGGTACCACTGTGAGCGACACGAACAGCGAAGCGAGCAGTGCCACCGTGACCGTGATCGCGAACGACGCGAAGATCTGGCCCACGATGCCGCCGACGAGCGCGATCGGCGCGAACACTGCCACGGTGGTCAAGGTGGACGCGGTAACTGCCCCGGCCACTTCGCGTACGCCGCCGAGGATGGCTTGGGTCTTTTCTTCGCCGTACTCCAGGTGTCGCTTGATGTTTTCCAAGACGACAATCGAGTCGTCCACCACCCGCCCGACCGCGATCGTCAGGGCGCCCAAGGTGAGCAAGTTGAGGGTGAAGTCGCCGGCCCAGAGAGCGATCAGCGCGATCAACACGGACAGCGGGATCGACACCGCGGTGACCAGGGTGGAACGGATCGACAGCAGGAACACCAGGATGACGATCACGGCCATCACCAGGCCGAGCAGGCCCTCAGTGGTCAGACTTTTGATCGAGCGCTCGACGAACGGCGCCTGGTCCGTGACGACGGTGAGCTTCGCGCCGGAATCCTTCTCCAAATCGGCGAGCTTGTCGCGAACTTTGTGCGAGATGTCGACCGGATTGCCGTCCGGCTTGGCGGTGACCGCAAGACCGAGGCTGTCTACGCCGTCAGTGCGCGTGAATGAGGTGGCCGGGGGCAGTTTGCTCTCCACGGCGGCGATGTCGCCCAGCTTGACCGGGCCGCGGTTGCCGGTGAGGAAGAGGCCTTTGAGCTGGTCAACTGAGGTGATCGGGCCGCCGACCTGGACGCTCAACGACTTCTGCGCGTCCACCACCGCACCGGCCGGAATCGAAACTCCGTTGGCCTGCAACACACCGGTCAACGTGGCGGGATTTACTCCGTTGGCGGCCAGCTTGGCCAAGTCGGGCGTAATCACCACTTGAGCGGCGCGCGAGCCGGTCACCTTGGTGTCGCGCACCCCGGCGATGGCGTTGATCTGCGGCACGACAGTGCTGTTGAGCTTGGCGAGTAAGTCGCTCTGATCGGTGCCGCCCGAGGCGGCGAGCACGATCGCGGGGATGTCGTCGGTGCTGCCGGCAAAGATTGTCGGCGTGACGCCAGTCGGCAGCTGGGCCTGGATCCGGTTGACCGAGGTGGTCAGCTGGTTGACCGCGGCAGTGATGTCGGTGCCGTAAGTGAAGGCGACAGTGATGCTGGTTGAGCCTTCTCGGGTGGTCGAGGTGACGCTGTCGATCCCGTTGGCGCCTTTGACTGCGTCCTCGATCGGCTTGGTGATCTGATCCTGAATGATCTCAGGACTAGCACCGGGCAGGGTTGCGCCGATGAACGCGGCGGGCAGCTCAATCGAGGGGAACAGTTGTTGCTTCAAAGACGGGATAGTGAACAGCCCGAATCCGGCGACGACGACGGCGATCAGAGCAACGAGAGTTCGGTTGGCAAGACTAAGCCGGGTCAGAAATGACATGGGCGCTCCCGGAGGTTAAGGACTTCGGCCAGCACCCAACAGTTTGCCCGACCAGAGCGAAAGATTTCAGTCGGGGCCATGCTGGTACCGCCCGTGATCACGTGGACACGGATCGGCCAGCCGCGGTCACGAACAAGTCGCAGAGGCCGAGGGCACATCCCATCGCACCCAGACGAAACCCGCATCCGCCCCTCAGCGCAGTCTCAGGCAAGACCTGCCTCGCAGCGCAGTCTCAGGTCCGTCCCGCAGCGCAGTCTCAGCCTAGGCCCGTCCCGTCCCGCAGCGCAGTCTCAGGCTAGGTCGAGGGCGCGCGCAGCGAGCAGGACGTCGTTGGCGATGGTGGTCGGCGATGGGGCGGTGGAGATTGCCCATTCCGGGTCCTTGAGGCCGTGACCGGTCACCGTGCAGACCACAGTTGAGCCCGCTGGCACCTTGCCAGCGGCGGCTTGCTGCAGCAAACCCGCCACGCTGGCCGCGCTAGCTAGCTCGACGAAGACACCGACCTCGCGGGCGAGCAGTCGATAGGCCGTCAAAATCTCGCGGTCGGTCACCGACTCGATCAAGCCACCGGAGCTGTCCCGAGCGTCCAGCGCCTTCGTCCAGCTGGCAGGGTTACCGATCCGGATCGCGGTGGCAATCGTGGAGGGGTCCTCGACCACTTTGCCGGTGACGATCGGGGCGGCGCCGGAGGCCTGGAACCCGTACATTCTGGGGAGTTTGCTGGAGTTGTTTGCTGCTTGGTCTTCGAGATAGCCCATCCAATAGGCTGAGATATTGCCGGCGTTGCCGACAGGCAGGCAGTGGATGTCGGGCGCGTCGCCGAGCGCGGAGACGATCTCGAACGCGGCGGTCTTCTGCCCGTGCAACCGGAAGATGTTCACCGAGTTGACCAGCGAGACCGGGAAGTCCTGCGACAGCTTGGCGGCGAGCGCGAGACAGTCGTCAAAGTTGCCATTGACCTGCAACAACTTCGCCCCGTGCACCAGCGCCTGTGCCAGCTTGCCCAGCGCGATCTTGCCTTGCGGCACGAGCACGGCACAGGTCAACCCCGCCCGAGCCGCGTACGCCGCAGCTGAGGCACTGGTGTTTCCGGTCGACGCGCAGATGATCGCCTTGGCGCCCTGCTCGACTGCTTTGGAAACGGCCAACGTCATGCCGCGGTCCTTGAACGAACCCGTCGGGTTGGCGCCCTCGACCTTGAGGTAGACGTCGGCTCCGACCCGTTGACTAAGCACCGGGGCCGGCACAAGTGGCGTGTTGCCCTCGTGCAGCGTGATCACCGGGGTGGCATCGGTGACCGGCAGTCGCCCCCGGTACGCCTCAATCAATCCCGGCCACATCGTCGTACTCCTCTACTCCAGCTGCACAGACAAGCACCAGGGTGCCCGATTGAACTGAATTCTAGGACGTTGCGCCCATTACTCGGGACGGCGAGTCACCGCTTCCACGTTGTTGCCGTCCGGGTCGAGCACGGCTCAGGCCCCTCCTTCAACGCGTAGGACGCTAGCAATCGAGCGAACGATATCCAGTTGTGACAATGCATCCACGGTCGCGGCGAGATTGGCATCAGGCGCACCGTGGGTCACGATGACCAGTTTCGCGTCCTGATCGCGCCCCGACTGCCGAACCGTGGCAATAGATACCTCGTGTTGCGCGAATACACCCGCGACCGTGGCCAACACGCCTTGCCGGTCGGCCACATCCAGGCTGATGTGATAGCGCGTCACCGACTCGCCGATCGGCCGGATTGACAGCTGCGCGTAGTTGCTTTCGCTCGGCGCGCGCGTGCCGGACAGCCGGTTGCGGGCCGCGGCCACCACATCACCGAGGACCGCGCTTGCCGTCGGCGTGCCACCAGCTCCCCGGCCGTAGAACATCAGCTCGCCGGCCGCCTCAGCCTCGACAAAAACCGCGTTGTACGCGTCGCCGACGCTGGCCAGCGGATGACTAACCGGAATCATCGCCGGGTGCACGCGCACACTCACCGAGTCGCGCCCGCGCGAATCCGGCCCGCGCTGGGCGATGCACAGCAGCTTGATCGTGCAGCCCATCTCCTTGGCGCTGGCCACGTCACCAGCGGTTACGCCGGTCATGCCCTCACGGAAGACGTCGGCCGCGGTAACTCGGGTATGGAACGCCAACGAAGCGAGGATTGCCGCCTTCGCCGCCGCGTCGAAACCTTCCACGTCGGCCGTCGGGTCTGCCTCGGCATAGCCCAGCTCAGTGGCCTCGTCGAGCGCTTCGCTGAACCCGGCACCGGTCGCGTCCATCGACGACAGGATGAAGTTGGTGGTGCCGTTGACGATGCCGATGACCCGGGTCACCCGGTCGCCGTGCAGCGACTCGCGCAACGGGCGCAGCAGCGGGATCGCCCCCGCGACCGAAGCCTCGTAATACAAGTCGGCCGCACCTTCGGCTGCGGCATCGTGCAGCGCCGCGCCGTCCTCGGCTAGGAGCGCCTTGTTCGCGGTCACCACGCTCTTGCCCGCGCGCAGCGCCTCAACCAGCCAGCTGCGGGCCGGCTCGATCCCGCCGACCACCTCGATCACCACGTCCACGTCGTCGCGCTTGATCAGCGCGAGCGCATCGGTGGTGAACAGGGCGGGGTCGACGTGCGCGCCGCGCTCGCGACCGGGCCGGCGCACGGCGATGCCAACCAGCTTCAGCGGGGCGCCGATCCGCGCCGTCAGGTCATCAGCCTGGGCGTGCAGCAGCCGAACTACTTCCGAGCCGACGGTGCCACAGCCGAGCATAGCTAGGCGGATCGGTTTAGCAGAGCTCATCCAACATCCAATGCGAGCAGGTCGTCCTCGGTCTCCCGGCGCACGATCACGCGGGAGGCGCCGTCGCGCACCGCCACCACCGGCGGACGAGGTACGTGGTTGTAGTTGCTGGCCATGCTCCGGCAATAAGCACCGGTGCCCGGCACGGCGAGAAGATCTCCGGGCTGCACGTCAGCGGGCAGGAATTCATCCTTCACGACAATGTCCCCGGATTCACAATGCTTTCCCACGACGCGGGCGAGCATCGGCGGCGCCACACTCGCCCGGCTCGCCACCGTGGCCGAATACGAGGCGTCATACAACGCAGTACGGATGTTGTCGCTCATACCGCCGTCGACACTGACATAAGTACGGATGCCGTCGACGTCTTTGACCGTGCCCACCTCGTACAGGGTGAGGACAGCGGGACCGACGATGGCCCGGCCCGGCTCGATCGAGAGCTTGGGCCGACGCAGCGCGGCCTGCTCGCATTCGGCATCGACGATCTTGTTGATTCGCTTGGCCAAGTCGCCAGCTGAGGACGGATCATCCTGGGTCGTGTAGGCGATGCCGAAGCCGCCACCCAGGTCGAGATCGGGCAGTTCGACGCCACGAGCGTCGCGGATCCGCGCTTGCAATTCGAGGATCCGTCGAGCTGACACCTCGAACCCATTCGTATCAAAGATCTGCGAACCGATGTGCGAATGCAGCCCGACCAGTTCCAGTACGTCCTCGTCGAGAATCCGGGTCGCCGCAGCAAACGCTGCTCCCCCGGCAAGCGAAAAGCCGAATTTCTGGTCCTCGTGCGCGGTGGCGATAAATTCGTGCGTGTGCGCCTCGACCCCGACGGTGACTCGGACCAGCACTTTCGGCCGTTTCTCAGCATGCCGGGCCAAAAACGTCAGCCGGTCGATCTCGTCGAACGAATCAACGATGATCCGCCCAACCCCGGCTTCCAACGCTCGACTCAGCTCGCCTACCGATTTGTTGTTGCCATGCAAACCCATCCGCTCCGGTGGGAATCCGGCCGCCAACGCCACCGCCAGCTCACCGCCGGTGCAGACATCCAGGAACAAACCCTCTTCCTCGATGATCCGCACGACTGCCTTGCACAAGAACGACTTACCCGCGTAATACACGTCCGCACCGGCAAAGCCCGCAGCAAACTCCCGACACCGAGCCCTCAGATCAACTTCATCCAACAGGTACGCCGGGGTGCCGTGCTGGGCAGCCAAATCCAGCACGCTGACCCCGCCGATCTCGACCGGGCCCGCCTCGGTTCGCTGCACTGTTCGCGGCCACAGCTGCGGCACCAACGCGTTCACATCCGCTGGGGGACGCAGCCACGCCGGCCCCCGACTACCCAAGTCGCCGTGCAGCGCCCCAGCCTCGTGTGCTCGCATTGCTACATCCTTTCCGGAGCGGAGACGCCGAGCAGCCCCAAACCGTTCGCGATCACCGTACGAGTGGCGTCGTTGAGCCACAGCCGTGCCCGCTGCAGATCAGTGATCGGCTCATCCCCCACCGGCAGCACGTGGCACTTGTCGTAGAACCGGTGATATGCGCCCGACACTTCTTCCAGATAACGGGCCACCCGGTGCGGTTCGCGCAATTCAGCTGCGCTCGCCACCACGGCCGGGTATTCACCCAACGCCTTGAGCAGGTCATTCTCCTTCTCATGGCTGAGCAATTCCGGCCGGAAATCAGCCGCATCGCCCCGGGACAGTCCAACTGACGCGGCGTTACTAGCCACATTCGCGGTACGCGCGGCAACGTACTGGACGTAATACACCGGGTTCTCGCGGCTCGCCGTGGTCCACAGATCGATGTCGATGTCGATTGGTGAGTCGGACGAATAGCGAGCCAACGCGTACCGTGCGGCGTCGACGCCGAGAGCATCGACGAAGTCTTCCAGGGTGACCACCGTGCCAGCCCGTTTACTCATCTTCATCGGCTCACCGTCGCGCAGCAAACTGACCAGCTGGCCAATCAGCAGCTCGACATTTTTCGCCGGATCATCACCGAAACAGGCCACCATCGCCTTCATCCGGCCGAGATACCCGTGGTGATCGGCGCCCAGCATGATCACGACCCGATCGAAGCCGCGCTTGCGCTTATCCAGGTAATAGGCGCAGTCGGCGGCAAAATACGTCCAATCACCGTCGGACTTGAGCAGCACCCGATCCTTGTCGTCGCCGAAATCCGTCGTGCGCAACCAGTGAGCGCCGTCCAGCTCATACACGTGACCCTGCTCGCGCAGCCGGTCCAATGCCTCCTGCAGCTCACCGCGCAGGTGTAGATCCTTCTCGTTGAAATACGTGTCGAAGTGAACGCCAAAACCGGCCAACGACGTCTTGATCTCGGCGAACATCAGCTCGACCCCGACCCGGCGAAACGCCTCCAGCGCCTCCGGTGCCCCCAACTGCAACACCCCGGGCTCCTGCGCCTGCACTGCCGTCGCGATTTCCCCGATATACGCCCCGCCGTACCCATCTTCGGGCGCCGGGGCACCATTTGCCGCCGCGTACAACGAGCGGGCGAATCGGTCGATCTGCGAACCGGCGTCGTTGAAGTAATACTCGGTCTCAACCTGCGCACCCGCCGCGCGCAGCAAGCGCGACAAAGCGTCACCCACTGCAGCCCACCGAACACCGCCGATATGCACCGGCCCAGTCGGGTTCGCCGAGACGAACTCCAGGTTGATCCGCTCACCCGCGAGCGTGTCGGTGTGCCCATAACTAGCGCCGGCCACAACGATGTCGCGGGCCAGGGTGCCGGCCGCGGCCGCATCCAGCCGAATATTTAAGAAGCCCGGCCCGGCAACCGCCACCGACTTGATGCCCGCCTGACTGTCAAGCTGCTCGGCCAAGGCTGCGGCCAGCTCATGCGCGGGCATTCCGACTCGCTTACCCAGCTGCAGCGCAAGCGTCGAGGCATAGTCGCCATGCTCCGGATTGCGGCTTCGCTCCATCGTGATGGAGGCTGGCAAAACGGACATGTCGAGGCCTCGGGTCTCGAATACGGCACGAGCCGCAGAGAGAACACTGTCAGCAAGCTTGGCGGGAGTCACTCGACCATGCTATCGGGGGTAGACTTCGGCGCTCGGTGGCCACCCGAGCCCCGCCTTTCCCTGTGAACTCGATTGACGAGGCGCGATGAGTATCAGTTCGCCGGGTCCCGAACGGGTCCCGTCCAGCGTCAAGGTCGACAAAACGACCGGCCAGGGCAAACCGCCCACGGCCAAATCTGGGCCCAAACCCGGTTCCCGCCCCTCCGCCGGCAAAGGTGGAGGTGGGAAGGGTCGCAAACCGATCGCCGCGGTCAAAGCCACCGGCGGGCGCAACTGGGGCCCAATCGCCTTGGCCGGTGCTGTCGTGCTCATCGCCGCCGGCATCATCGCCTGGGGCACGATCGCCGCCGTCAAGAACAAACACGACGCCTCGATCCCCTGGGCGACCAAGGCCGCCGCCATCCAAGGCATTGTCGACTACCGGTTGCAGAAAAACCCGGCAATCGACGCCCGCGACCACAAAGACGGACCCCTCACGTACGTGACGAATCCGCCGGTCGGTGGCGCACACAATGCACTGTGGCAGAACTGTATGGGCGATGTTTACCCCGACCAGATCGCCAACGAGCACGCAGTGCACAGCCTGGAACACGGCGCGGTCTGGGTGGCGTATAAGCAAGGCCTCGCTGCCGACCAGGTCGCCCTCTTGCAGAAGCGGGTGCAAGGCCAGGAATTCATGTTGATGTCGCCGATCGCCGGCCTCGACAAAAACATCTCGCTCCAAGCCTGGGGCTACCAACTCAAAGTGGACGACGCCAGCGACAGCCGGATCGACGCATTCATCAAAGCTCTGCGCTTGAACGCTGGCGTGGAGCCAGGCGTGGCTTGTTCCGGCGGCAACACCACCACCGGACCTGTCCAAGCGGCCAAGGCCAGTCAGTAATGTCGCTCTCGACCGAATCCGACGCAGCGGGTCCAGCCGAAGCCCCCGTCGACGGATTGCAATCCAGCCAGAGCCGCCCAGCGCTGCTCTGGCTGGCCGGGGTGCTCGTCCTGGGCCTGCTAGTCGGCCTCGGCGGCGGTCTTCTGATCAGCCAACGTGACTCCACCAGCACCCCCGGCGACAACTCCGTCGAAGCAGGCTTCCTGCGCGACATGATGAACCACCATGCCCAGGCGATCGAAATGGCAATGATCGCCCATGCCAATTCGAACACTCCCGCAATCGTCAACATCGCCGACGACATCGCCCTGACTCAGCAAGGCCAAAAGGGCTACATGCAGGCGTGGCTGCGGGCCTGGAACCTAAGCCCGACCAGCTCGCAACCAGTAATGGCCTGGATGCCCGACTCGGCCAGATCGGTGGTCAACGGGTTGATGCCGGGCATGGCGACACCAGAGCAGATGGCAGCCCTGCGCCAAGCCACCGGCAAGCAGCTCGACAGTCAGTTTCTGACTTTGATGCGCCAACACCACCTCGGTGGCATCCACATGGCACAAGAGGCCGTCCGACTGTCCGAGAATGCCGACGTCGACTGGATCGCCCAATCGATGGTCAGCGGACAACAAGCCGAGATCACCGTGTTCGACAACCTGCTCAAGCAACTCGGCTCTAGCTAGCGCGGGCCGCCCAGAACCGGTTCGCGACAGGTCTGGGCGGCCTGCTAGGCTCATGAACCACTGGGCCCCCGTAGCTCAGGGGATAGAGCGTCGCCCTCCGGAGGCGAAAGCGCAGGTTCGAATCCTGCCGGGGGCACCCAAGCGGACATAACGACTTGATCTTTAGACGCCCTGTTCAGCGACTTGCACGGGGCGGCTGGAATTGTCGCAGGCTTTGGCGCCGCCGATGGCTCCTACCAAGTCGAGGACAACGGCTTCGGGGTCTGTCGGGGCGGCGAGGCTGAAGTCCAGGTCGAGGGAGAACCTGCCCTGGTTGCCCGCATAGAGCTTGCGTAGCGCGGTGCCGCCCTTAAACACGAGCGCGTCGAGTGCACCTGTTTCGTGCAGCTCCCGCAGCAGCAGGTCCTGAGCGATGTCGAGGATGGCTGCCTCCCGACCGCCCGCGCCGGCGCCCTTAGGGGTGTGACGGGCGATCCAGCCGACCGTGACTGTGATGTTTCTGGTTGCGCTCACGACACTGGCTCCAGGGTTCGGGGGTCGAACGGCAGGAGCGTGTCGGCGACCTGCCACGGACTGTCGTGTCGGACGATTTTGCGGCGCCCACCGAACCACGTCTTCGTGCGTGGCCCGACGATCCGCGCGGCGATATCGGGACGCAGGCCCTGTAGGAGGTAGCCGACCCGTGCGCTTACTGTGGGCGCGCGCGCGTCGAGCTCAGCGAGCACATCGTCTGCGATCGCCTCGGCGGCCAACTCGGGCAGCCATTCGAGGGCGCTCGCCCAGGACCGTACCCGCGTCGGCGTGGCCGCCATATGGGTCAGCACGCTCGCCGGCCGCATTACCGGCACACCCTTCGCTGCGCCGTACGGCAGCCGGGGCATGAACACAGAGACGTCCAGTGCGGCGGGAAGCTGGGCCGCGGACCGATCGTCCGCCGCGGCTACTTCGACCCGCACCGGCGCCCGGTCCGCCAAGCCCAACGCCCAGGCCGCCGCCTGGAAGGTCAGACCGCACGTGACTTCCGTACGCGCCAGGGCCGCGCGCAGCAGTCTGGTCGGGCCGCCGCGGCTGTAGGCACCGGCGACTGCCGCGGGCGCGAACTCCCACACCCCCCGTTGACCGGTAGGAAGCAGCCAGCCGCGCTCACGCAGCCGAGCCGCAACAGTCCGCGTCTGGGTGCCGACACCGGCCGAGCGGACCAACTCATCGAGGTGCGACATCGTGACCAGATCCGCCTGCTCCAGCTCAAGTTGCTCAAGCACAGGGGCCAACGACGCCGAAATGGTGCGTGTCATCAGCAACCTCCTTGCATCAACTTAAGGATACTATCAGGCGAAACTGACACCATGCGGGGTCGGCGGGGTGTCATGGAACCGATATCGTCTCGGCAACAGATGCAACTCGGGCGGATATGACACCGATGAAGCCGCAAACAGTCGCACACGGAGCCTGCGGGCGCAACCGTGGCCGTCCTCATCCCCGCGCACTCGCCGGACCCGCAACGGCGCGCCCGGTTCCGGCGGGTGCCCGCTGACAGCCAACGTTCGGTCTCCGATATCTTCGACGCGGTCGAGCGAGAGGCGTCGGCGACGGACTCACGATCCGGACGACGTCCTGCTCCGGAAGGGGTGAGCGACGCATACGGGGAAGCCGGAGACCATGGCCCAAACACCGAGGACTCCCACCCTGGATGCGTTGTCGACGGTTGAGCGGGCCGGGATCCTGACCACGTTGCTGCGCGCCCATCCGGAGTTGACCCGCGAGGCGGAAGCGATGGCCGTGAAGCAGTTGGCGGAGGAGGACAGCGTCGCGGTAGCAGCCGACGTCGCCGCGGAGCTGCGTGCCTTGGATCTGGAACAGCTCGCCGACCGTGCCGGAGCGCAGCGGGGTGGTGGGTACCTCGGCCCTGACGAAGCTGCTCACGACCTGCTCGCCGAGGTGATACAGCCGTATCTAGACGACCTGAGCCGGCGGGCGAAGGTTGGCGCCAGTACCGCTGCCGGGCAGATCGCCTGCGGGGTGCTGGCAGGCCTGTACGCCTGCCGGGACGAGGATGACAACGGCCTGGTCCTCACCCACGCGGGGATGCCAGATGCGGTCGACTACCTCGCCCGTGCGGTGTTGGCCGCCTGCGACAAGGCGGGAATCGCTGTACCAGAGCAATGCGAATACGAGACGCTCTCTGATGTCCCTCAGGCGTACGCACACCTGCTCGGCGCCGCCGGAGTCGACACCTTCGAGCAACTCCGCCGCTGGTGCCGACCATCAGAATCCGGCCGTATCCAACGTCTTCAGGAACGTCGGCCGGCGCTTGTGCCGGACCCGGAGTTCGGTCAGGTACGCCGGAAACGTCGTGCGATCCCCGCACGCCCGGTATGCGTCTCGCATCGCCGCCAGCAACGGCAACGCCCGCCGGTACCGGTGCTTGTCCCGTGAGTCCAGGATCTGGTTCTCGATCACCTGCTGATACGCCTCGACGACTTCACCCGGCTGAGTGATCCGGCGCAGCTCCAGTAGGCGCAGCCACTGCTGTGCCCCGATCGCCTCGACGTGCGCGGATCCGACCCGCCACGCCTCGTCCTCGTCCCCGACGGTTAGCAGCAGCTCGATCAGCTCGGACAGGTACGCCGGCTGCACCGTCACCCGGTCCCGCAACACCTCAAGCGCCCATCGCTCGGGTTGCTCGGCGTCGGTCCGAGCGACGGTGCCAGCCAGCGACCGGTACGCCGCCGCCGTCGGGCGCCGCTCGAACTCGTCCCGCCGCACCGCCACCGCCGCCGCCGCGTCCTGGCTGGCATCGAGCAGCAGCTCCACCAGCAGGTCGCGCAACCGGTCGGCGAGCGGTGAACCGGCGTGCTGGTCCAGTCCCCGTCGCGCCCACCCGACCGCCTCCTCCCACCGACCGGCGTTGCGCAGCGCCAGCACAATCCGCTCGTACTGCTCCGCGCTCTTCAGGTATTCGGCCAGTACCGCCACGTACCGGTCAACATCGCCGGAGATCTCCGCCAATTGCTCCCGGAAGTCCCGCACCGCGAACACACCCGACCACGACTCAGGATCAGCGGTCGCGACACGCTCGGCGACCAACCGCTCCAACTCGGCCAACCCACGCTCACCCAGCGCACCGGCGAAGTCCCGCAGCAGGATCCGCGGCCAGCCCGGCCCGTCGAACTCCAACTTCACCAACCAGCCCGCCAGGCTGTTCGGGGTCGGCGGCGCGGCCGTGCAGGCCCGCCCGTACAACCCCATGAGCCTCTGCAGATCGTCGCCGACGATGCCAGAAGAGTCGTCCATGTATTGCAAGGCGCTTGTCATCCGGTCCACGGCCCGGCGCAGCACCGGTACCGCCGACGCGGACCGTCCCGACCCGATCAACCGCTCGCAGGCGTCGGCCAGCTCCCGGGCAGTCTGGGAGTACTCCCGTCGACCCCGGTACGGATGACGCCGCCGATCCCACCGCAGTTGATCCACCAGCGGGTTCAATTCTTCGCCTGTCACCGGTCCATCTCAACAGGGGGACAACCGGTGCCACTAGGCGGCACCCGTCGAACGGCCGTACCCCGCCGTCCGGTTACAGCTGACGGACGGCCAGCGAGTTGAGCCTGGAGCCGATCGTCGCGAGCTTGCTCGACAATGTGGCATCGCCGTCGCCGAACGGGCTGGTGACCGTCAGCGACCCACTTCCCTCGCCGCTCGCTCACACCGTAGGCAAACGGGCCGCGACGGGACCGGGCGGTGGGACGCATGTGCACGCCGAGTACGCGCATCGGCACCTGCTACCGCTTGCTACCCCACTCGTACGCGATGCAACTCACGGCTCATGGAATAATGGTCACGATCAAGTGCCTTATATCGTATAGTGGTCAACATCATGACCCGTAGTCCGAAGGAGTGGTCATGCCTCGCCCCTCTGTTCGCGTGAGCGCCGCAGCCAGGAGCATCGGTGAGCAGTTCGTGGCCTGGCGCAAGCTGCAGGGCCTCACCGCGGTTCAGGTGTCCGAACGGGCCGGCATCTCACGAAACACGCTGCGCCGGGTCGAAACAGGAGATACCGGCGTCGGCTTGCAGGCCTTCCTGAGCGTTGCACGGGCGTTAGGCGTGCTCGATGCCGTAGTGACAGCCACTGACCCCTATGAGACCGACTTGGGTCGCGCTCGCGCCGACGAGGCACTCCCTACCCGGGTGCGTCGGTGAATCGGCTCCGAATTTACGTCGAACTCGCCGGCCGACCCATCGCCGCCGGAGAGGCACATTTCAATCTTCGCCGTGGCCGCCTGACCGCAACCTTCTCCTACGACCGCGACTACATCGCGCTTTCCAGCTCCTATGCCATTGACCCAGCTCTACGCCTTACGGCCGGCGCATGGCAGCTTGCGCACGGACTCCCTGGCGCCTTCAGCGACGCGGCTCCAGATAGGTGGGGGCGGAACTTGATTGCCAGACGCATTCGGGTGGAGGCTGCCGCTCAGGGCCGGTCTGCGCCGACTCTCGACGATCGGGATTACCTACTGGGGGTGAGCGACGAAACTCGGCAAGGCGCGCTGCGTTTCAAGACAGCGGCCGATGATGTGTTCCAACACCCGGCGCCGGACGTGCCCAAGCTCATCGCGCTTCCATCGCTGCTACACGCTGCCAATGCCGTCTCCCACAACGAGCCAGATAATCTACAAGCGATCAAAACCCTCTTGGACGCTGGGACAGGATCTCTCGGTGGCGCCAGACCAAAGGCATCGGTACGCGACGAAGAACTGCTAATGATCGCAAAATTCCCGCACCACGCCGACGAGTGGAGTGTCATCGCGTGGGAAAAGACAGCCCTGGACCTGGCAGAAGATGCGGGCATCTCCGTGCCAGGCCGACGGTTGGTCGGGATCGACGGAAGTCCGGTGCTTTTGCTCGACCGATTCGACCGGGAGGGTGCAAATCGCATTGGATATATCAGCGCGATGACCCTGTTGGAGGCGCTAGACGGTCAGCCGCGCGACTATACCGAGATCGCTGAATTACTCCCCGAGAACAGCTCCTCGGCCATTAACGACCTACAGCAACTCTGGCGCCGCATTGCGTTCTCTATTGCCATACATAACACCGACGACCATCTGCGTAATCACGGATTCCTGCGGGACGGTGCAGGTTGGAGATTAGCCCCGGCCTTTGACCTCAACCCCAACCCGGACCTAGCGGCGCAACGCGTAACCAGCATCGGCGGAGCAAGCAACCCCGCCGAAGAGGTCAACGCACTCCTTGCGTACGCCGAGAGCTTCGGCCTGACTGCCCACCAAGCTCGCACCGTGCTTCGCGAAGTAGTCGAGGCCGCTGCGAACTGGGAGTCGGTGGCTCGCAGAAACGGAATCACCGAGGCAGAAATATCCCGTTTTGAGCCGACGCTAAGACGCACTATCGACGCAGTCCGGAACGCCTGATCCACGTCGGTAGTCCACCTTCATCCCGGCCCGCCGCCAGATACCTCGCCGAAACAGCGACGACAATGCGGGCAGCGGGCCTGGAGAACGGTCAAGTTTGCGGTGACGGTGCCGGTTTTTGCGAGCTTCAGTTGTTTGGCGTGCGCCCGGTCTTTGCCGCCATACCAGACGACTTTGTCGGAGTTGCCGACGCCGGGATGAAGGCTGCAGACCAGCACGACGGTTTGGTTTCCGAAGACTGGCAACATGTACGTCTGGTGGCTGAATCGATCTCTGCCTCGCCCATCAGGTCACCGGTCATAGCGTTGTAAACGTCGATGATTAGATCTAACGGGGGAGGCAATACCCTGAGAAAATCGGTGACCGAACGGCGCAGTCTGGGCATACGAGGGCAGGATTCGGGAATGGCATTTTTGTTTTCGTATGGGACCTTGCGTGACCCGGCCGTGCAGCGTGCAAATTTCGGCCGCGAGCTGGGTGGGCGAACGGATCACCTGCTGGGATATGCGCAGCGATTCGTGGAAATAACCGACCCAGAGGTGCTACGGATCAGTGGCGATACGCGCCACCCGATCGTCGCCGCGACCGGCAATGATGCGGATTCGGTGGCTGGCCTAGTTTTCGAGGTGACCGACGCGGAGTTGGTCGCGGCCGACGAGTACGAAGTCGACGACTACAAGCGGGTGCTGACCTCGCTTGCGTCCGGCGTGCAGGCCTGGGTTTATGTTGCGGCGGCCCCGGGCGCACCTAGCGGGCCTGCGGCAGCGTGATTGCCATGACCCGGGTCTAGTCGTCCGCCCACTTCAACAACCAGTTTCCGCCTCCGCGCAACCTCAGCTCGGTATTGTGGCCGGTGGGGTTCGCATGTCCATTGACATCAGCTTTTTGGTTGCAGTACACAGTGAAGCGCGCTGGGAGTCGATCACCCTGGTGCGCTACGCCGCCGGTGACAAGCTGGGGCATCCAGTGCGCAAAGACCTGCCCAGGCACGGGTTACCGGCAGCGCTCGCTTCAGGACCTTGACCACGCCACGCTCCGGACACAATCACAACACAACCGACAATCACTGTCGGTAGCCAGGTACTGCCTAAAAGTGAATGTCATAACTGTTTACTAACTACCACTAGATATTATGCAGCGCGAATGTATGCTCCGAATTTACCATCGATGAACGTACGTTCATGGCATTGAGTCCCTTCATCATGGCACGGCCCGAGTCCCCATCCTCGTGCCCATTACACCCCGGAAAGGAATGATTACCCATAGTGTTCGACGGACGACGCACACTTCGCGTTATCGCCATTGCTAGCAGCGCAGTGGTGGTGGTTGCCTTGGGCTCAGAACCAAGTCAGGCAGTCAGCGCAAGCAGCTCCCCTGCCCCTGAAGCGACTTACCTGGTTCAGCTGGATGGTCTTCCCACGGCGTCCTACGCCGGCGGAGTAAAGGGAATCGCCGGCACCAAGCCGGCCACGGGACACAAGCTCAACCCGAAGGCGAGCAACTTCCAGGCCTACCAACGGCACCTGCAGCAGAGCCGCTCGACGGTTTTGAAGGCCGCCCGAGTCAACGCTTCCCAGCAAATCACCTCATATCAGACAGTGTTCAACGGATTTGCCGCCCGGCTTACCGCCGCGGACGTCGCCCGGCTGCAGCACACTCCTGGTGTCCTGCATGTTTATAAGGACACGATCGTCAGGGCCCAATCGGTGGCGACGCCGCAGTTCCTCGGCCTCGACGGCGAGAAGGGCGTGTGGCAGACCCAGTTCGGTGGGGTCGCCCACGCCGGCGAAGGCGAGATCATCGGCGTGATCGACTCCGGTTTCTGGCCGGAGGCCGCTAGCTTCGCGCCGTTGTCGACGCCGCGTCCGGACCAAGCGCAGATCGATGCGAAATGGCACGGCACCTGCGACACTGGCATTGACAACCCGGTCGCCTGCAATAACAAGGTGATTGGCGCACGCTATTACTACCCGAGCGACCCGACCGGAATCCTGCCCGCAGAATTCAAGTCGCCGCGTGACTATGAGGGCCACGGAACGCACACCAGCAGCACCGCAGCTGGTAACAGCGGAGTCGAGACCACTGTTGCCGGCACCTCTTTCGGCCAGGCTTCCGGCATGGCTCCTTCCGCCCGGCTCGCCGAATACAAGGCATTGTGGGCCACGCCCGACGGCTCGGCCAGCGGCTCGACCGCCGGCATCGTGCAAGCGATCGACGATGCGACAGCCGACGGCGTCGACGTGATCAACTTCTCGGTCGGTAGCACCCCGGGCACGATCGACCCGATCGACCTGGCCATGTTGAACGCTGCTGCCGCTGGCGTCTTCGTCTCCGCTTCAGCGGGCAACTCCGGGCCGACCGCCGGCACTGTCGATAACGACATGCCGTGGGAAACCACAGTGGCCGCGAGCACCCGCGACATATCCTTCGCCAAGACTGTCAAGCTGGGCAACGGCGCAAGTTACACCGGTGTGGGTCTGGGTGCGGCAGTGCCGTCCGCGCCGCTGGTCGACGCGGTGGCCGTGACGGCTAAGGGTAAGAGCGTCGCCGACGCCGAGTTGTGCAAGCTGGACAGCCTCGACCCGGCCAAGGTCAAGGGCGCGATCGTGCTGTGTAAGCGTGGTGTGAATGCCCGGGTTGAGAAGAGTCTGGCCGTGCAGAAGGCCGGCGGTGTCGGAGTTGTGCTTTACAACGACCCGGACAACTCGCTGAACGCGGACTTGCATTCGGTGCCCACAACCCACGTCAACTCGGCTGCCGGTAAGGCGATCAAGGCATACCTCGCCACCGAAGGTACGCACACGGCTGAGCTCTCAGTCTGGTCGAAGGCTGCGGCCGAGGCACCCGCGATTACCGGGTTCTCGTCGCGTGGCCCGTCGGTGAGTAGCAGCGGTAACCTGTTGAAGCCGGACATCACCGCCCCCGGCGTCGACATCGTCGCCGCGATCTCCCCAGCCGGGAACAACGGCGAGAAGTTCGCGATCGAATCTGGCACCTCAATGTCCGCCCCGCACATCGCGGGTATTGCTGCGCTGATCCGGGCGAAGCACCCGACCTGGTCCCCGATCGACGTGAAGTCTGCGCTGATGACCACGGCCGCACAGCTGGACAACGCGGGCAAGCCGATCCAGACCGACACCGGTGCCGCGACCCCGCTCGATGAGGGTTCCGGTCATGTGACGGCCAAGTCTGCTTTTGACCCGGGCATTGTGTACGAGTCAACCGCGCAGGACTGGCTGAAATACACCTGCGGCATCACCACGCTGCAGGGCGGCGACGGTAGTGACCTGTGCACCACGGTGGGTGCGATCAAGCCGTCTGACCTGAATTACCCGTCGATCGCAGTCGGTAGCCTGACCGGGATCCGGTCGATCAAGCGCACGGTGACCAATGTCGACGGGCGCGCCAGTGTTTACACCGCGCGTGTTCAAGCGCCGGCCGGTGTCAATGTGAAGGTGACCCCGTCTGTGCTCAGCGTTCCGGCGCACGGGTCAGCCACGTTTACTGTGGACTTCACTCGTACCACTGCGGCTTATGGGGCTTGGGCTACTGGCGCTATCACCTGGTTGGACCTGCGTGGGCACGTGGCGCGCAGCCCGATCGTGGTGCGCCCAACCCCGCTGGAAGCACCGGGCGAGGTAACCGGAACCACAGTTGCCGGCTCCGGCACCGTGTCGGTCACGCCGGGCTTCACTGGCACGTTGACCGCCACGGCCAACGGTCTGGTGCCGAGCCAGTTCACATCGCAGAAACTTGCTGGCGTCAACAAGACTTTCAACCCCGCGAAGCCGGCTGAAGGCGACGGGGTTTCGGTGCAGACCGTGACCGTTCCCGAGGGTACGAAGCTGGCCCGAGTGGCCACCTTCTCCAGCGACTACGGCCCAGGTGCCGACCTCGACCTGTTCGCCTACGACAAGGACGACAAGCAGGTCGGCGGCAGTGGCAGCGAGACCGCCACTGAGGCGATCAACCTGCCCGGACCCGGCACGTACAAGGTCTACGTTGTCCAGTTCACGTTGCCGACCGGCAGCACGGATCAGGTCGTCAAGCTGCACACGTTCTTGGTCGGTAGCACCGCAGCCGGCAACCTGAAGGTCAGCCCGCCGTCGGCCAAGGTGCAGATCGGCGTGCCGACCACGGTCAAACTGGACTGGACTGGACTGACCACAGGTCTGCACTACCTGGGCTACGTGGAATTCGGCGACGGCACCAACGCCTACAGCAAGACGATCGTGGGCATTAACCCGTAACAACCGTGCGGTGAGTTGGGAGAAACTCATCAGCAATTGGAACACCCCGGTGCCCTGTGTTGCCGCCCGGCGACACAGGGCACCGTTTTGGGCGATCAAGCTATTCGTCGGTGACGTCGGCGAGCATGGTCCGACCTACCCTAGGGACCCCGGCGTTTGCAGCAGTGCCCGCGGAACGCCCGCCACACACGTCACTGTCGCCTGGAAGTTTTGCGAACGGTCGGCGAAAATTATCTTGGCCACCGGCACTGGCCCCGCGTCCAATTCTTTCAAATCAAAGCCCGGCACCGGCTGGGGTCGACTCAGCGTCACCATGCCATCAACACATTCCGCGTACGCTGAACCGCCGGGCATCCGCACCCAGTCGCCGCGTAGCGCTACCGGAAGTGGGGCCTTCGTGGTCGGTCGAGCGACCGGCGACGGTGTAGCTTTTATTGCCCGTGAGATCGGAACACTACGCGCCGAGCGCACTGGTGTCGGCAGTGCTGGGGCAGTTTTCGGGGCGGCCGTCGGCAGAGTGACGGCTCGATCGCTCGACGTTGGGTCCGACGGGGCGACATTGGCAGTCGGACCTTGCGCCGATGGCTTCGAGTCCCCCAGTGCCAGCCACCCCAGCAAGCTGCCGACGAACAAAATCGCCGAGACCACGCCAATCACCAATACCTTAAGCCTGCTCGAACCCGCCGAATCGTCGCCAGCACCGGCAGGCAAGGCAACAGCCTCCCCGTCGGCGCTGGGCGAGGTCGCAACGGTCACTGAGGCCTCGGCTGAATCGGCCAGGATGGTGGACACTTCGGCGGCGCTGGGGCGGGCGGCGGGGTCCTTAAGCAGGCAGCGGGTGACCAAATCTGTGATCGTCGGCGGAACACCGTGCAGTTTCGGTAGCGGCTGCGGCTCGAGGTAGACGTGCGCTCGCAGCATCTGGGTGGTGCTCTCGGCCGACCACGGCGGATAGCCAGAGAGCAGCCGAAACAGCATCACACCCAGCGCATAGATGTCTGATGCGGGTTGGACTGTGTCGCCCGTAAGCCGCTCGGGGGCGAGATAGGCCGGGGTGCCGACCACCATGTCGTCGGGCACGCCTGGCCCCATCGCAGCGGCAATGCCGAAATCAACCACTTTGGCGCCGCCGGCGGTGACGATGATGTTGGACATCTTGACGTCGCGATGCACCAGCCCGTCAGCGTGTGCCGCGGCTAACCCGGCCGCAACTTCACTACAAATCCGAAATACGGTACGAGGTGGTATCGGCCCGTTGGTGATCCGTTGCCGCAACGTCGGACCGTTGATCAGCTCCATCACCACATAAGGCGTGCGGGAGTCGCCGTCGGTGGATTCGCCATAGTCGTAGACCTGCGCGATGTTCGGGTGGGAAAGCGCAGCTGCAGCTCGGGCTTCGGCGCGAATGCGCGAGCGCGACTGTGGATCGTCGGCATACTCGCCGGCGAGCAGTTTGACCGCGACCAATCGACCGAGGACGAGATCCTGTGCGCGCCACACCACCGCCATGCCGCCGGAACCGAGCTCGGTCAGTAGAACGTATCGCCCGCCGAGCGTCTGCCGCGCATCCACTCACAGCAGTCTGCCTGGCGGGCGACAAATTCGCACATCCACCTATGCGTCGACTCAATCACAGCCGAGGTCGGGCCGGGATCAGCCGTCCTTCTTCGGATGCTGCATCCACCACTCGGTGAACTGTCTGGCCTGGCCAAGTTGATCCAGGCGCAGCACCCGAGGTTACTGAAGGTCCGCTTTGGATACTGTGTGGTCGCCTGGATAATGGCCAAATCTTCGGTGACGATGACCGGATGCCATTCGAAGGTCGTGGAGCCGGGCTTGTCCTTGGCCTTGAGCCACTTCGTCACGATCTTGTCACGGCCGATCCACGGCTTGGCGAACGGCTCGGTGAAATAAGCCGCGTCCTCGGCGAAGAGGTCGGCAATGTCCTGCGGGTCGTTGGACTCCCAGGCCTTGCGATAATTCCCAACCCAGGCCGTCACCGCGTCAAGACTGGTCATCGTGCTCCTCCCGAACCCATCGATTGCCGAGCCCCTCACCCTCCGGATGTCTCACGACAAATAGGCTAAGCGATTGAATTCGGTGAGTGCACCGCTCCACAGCAGATCGCTGACCTGACTGAGCACGATCTGGGTGAGCCCGACAGCCGGGTCGTTGAACCAAGTCGTGCCATAGCCGCCGGACCAGCCATATCGGCCCGGGCCGGAAACTTCATCAGCGTCAACTGTCACAGCTAGGCCATATCCCCAGCCACTGCCGGCAAGCAACATAGCGCCGCTGTCGATCTGCGCCCGACTCAACTGGTTGGTCGTCATGGCAACCACCGATTGCTCGGTGAGCAGCCTGGTGCCGTCGTGCACACCGTGGTTTAGCAACAGCCGGGCAAAGGCCAGGTAGTCATCGGCGGTGGAGAGCAACCCAGCCGACCCAGACGGGAAAATCGGTGGCTTGCTCCACAGCTCGGTGCCGCCCGGGTGGTGTTGCTTGGCGAGCTGGCCAGTGGCCGGATCGGTGAGGTAGTGCGTCGGCAGCTCAGCGGCCCGCTCGACTGGCAGCCAGAATCCGGTCGAGGTCATGCCGAGCGGCGCGAAGATTCGCTCGTGCAGCACCGCCGCCAACGGTTTGCCGGCAGCTCGGGCCAGCAGCACTCCAAGCACGAGCGTGCCGGCGTTATACATCCAGTGCTTGCCGGGTTGGTGAATCAGCGGCAGCGAACCAAACCGACGAATCCACGCATCGGGCTCGTGCTGGGTGCGCGGATCGGGCTCGCTGAGCACCAAACCGAGCTCACGCCAGGCTCCAACGATCGGGTAAGCCGGGTCGAGCTGCGCACCGGCGATGACAATGCCGAAGCCGAAAGTGAAGGTGAGCAGATCGGCCACAGTGATCGGCCGAATCAGCGCCACAGTGTCGTCGAGTGCGCTATCCGGGCGGGCCAGGACTCGCTGATCGGCCAGCTCGGGCAGCAACCGGGTCACCGGCTCGTCGAGGGCGAGCCGACCAGCTTCAACCAGCATCAGCGTGGCGGCGGCGAGCACCGGCTTGGTCATCGACGTGATCCGAAACGGGGTATCGCGACACATCGCAACGTCGCCACCGACCGCGGTCACGCCGATCGTTTCGACGATGACCTCATCGCCGCGGGCAATCAGCGCGACTAGGCCAGGGAATTCTCCGCGCTCAACGCGCGCGGCCATCGCCTCATGCAATCCCGTGGGCATACCAGGCGGTTCTGCGGGCATAGCGTGCGATTCTGCGGGCATACCAGGCGATTCTGCAGGCATAGCGACAGCTTGCCAGGGCGTACCGACATTTTTGGTTCTGTCTGGGGCATGGCTAGGGTTCACCGCATGGCTCAGCTTCACAGCACAGACTGGCGGCAGCTGCCGGCGGCGGCTCGACCGGTCGCGGCGGCCACGACCGACGTGGTGAACGCCGCACAAGCTCACGATGGTGCAGCTTTGGCTGGGGCGGCTGCCGAGCTGCGCGGGTTAGATCAAGCACACACCGGCCTCATTTTGGGGACGGCGGTGCGCCTGCTGGTCGAGGCCGCCCAGCCCGATGGTGTGACCGGTGTCGAGGTCCGCTCACTGTTGGAGCGCTGTGTGCGTAACTCCGCGCCCTGGCTGCCCGACGTCGATCCGCAGATCGTGTTCTGCTGCTGGCGGGCGCGCTCGGCGTGCACTCCGACGACGATGCCGCCCCGCCGGCACCCGAGTTGCTGGCCCGACACGCTGCCGTGCTGATCGCTGAGCTGCTCGGGCCGCGGCCAGTTCAGCCGTGGCTCACCGCCGCGCTGGGCGAGATCGAGCGCGCCCAGCTGAACGACTGATTGCCAGGTGACTCGTTAGACCCGACGGCTCAGACGATTCATCGACAGGAGTTGCCGTGGTTGCGACCCGTACCGATCCGGGGTTGTTTTGGCAGCCGATTGTGCACGTCGACGATCTTGCTGTCTCGGTCGCGTTTTATGAGCAGCTCGGCGGCGCGATTATTCACGGCGGGCTGGATGCGGAGTGGGTGCTGATGCAGCTCGGTTCGGTGCAGATCGGCCTGAGCTCGCGTCCGCCGGACACAGCTCGGGGTGAAGGGCCAGTTGAGCTGGCGTTCGGCACGGCCATGCCGCTGGCCCAACTGGAGCAGCAGCTGCACCAGGCTGGCTTTGGGGTGTGCGAGGTCGGCACCGACCGCGATTTTGGCGAGCAGCTACGCGTGCGCACGCCAGAGGGCTTACTCATCAAGATCAACCAACGCGAGCCGGACTGCTGAAGGGCGGGCGTTACCGAGCGCTGGGCCGGCGTTTCGGGGGTTGGGTTCAGGACTATCGAGCGCTGGGCGCGCGTTATCGAGCTCGGATCAGGGTTATCGAGCGCTAGGTTCGGGGGAATCAATGCGGTCTGGGGCTGGGGCACGATGAGCCGGATCCGGCACGGCAAGGCGCAGCGCTACCAGGCCGACCAACGCGCCGGTGACATTGGAAATCAAGTCGTTGATGTCCACGGTGCGGCGGCTGCCGATGGTCAACCCCATGATCAGTTGGCTCAGTTCGATCGTCGAGCTGACTGCCGCCGAATATCCGAACAGCCGCCGATAGGAGTCGGCCCGGGGCCAGCGCAACTGCCGCCGAATATCCGAACAGCCGCCGATAGAGTCGGCCCGGGGCCAGCGCAACGGAACCAAGATCCCGAACGGCAGGAACATGACGATGTTCAGCAGGAAACTGGGCGCGTCAACCGCGAACGGAATGTAGTGGATCATGGTCCACCACGGTTCGGCCGCCCAGTATGACGGCGGGTGTGGCTCGATCGGAAACATCGTCACACCGATAACCGCCGCCGTGTAGCCGAGCAGGAGCACAGCCAAGGTGGCACGCCGCACGAGAACCCCCAGATGATCGGAGGTCAACGCTAAACGATCAGCCGACCGACCGGCGTCCATCCCCCGAGGGATAGCAGCGCGAGAAACTGGCCGCAACGGGACAGCAGCGCGAGAAAAACTGGCCGCGGAGGAACGGCAGCGGGCAAGGGGACATCCGCCCACGGCTCAGCTTAGGAGGGGCGTAGCCCGACCGAGGTGCGCGGCGATGGGGGTTCGGCGCAGCCGAGCAGGCCGACTAGACCGGAAACCCAAAGCTGGCGATAGACAGTCGGGCTGGGCTGGCTTACCACCAGCTTGATGCCGCTTGCGGCGGCCGTGTGGAAACAGGCGACCAGGATGCCGATGCCGATGCTGTCGATCAGCATCACCCGATGCAGGTCGAGACAGATTCGCTCGGGTGCGCCGGTAGTCAACACGTCGTTGACAGCGTCACGCATGACGTGCGCATTGTCGAGGTCAATCTCGCCGCTCGGCGCGATTTCGATGGTGCCATCAGCCAACTGGCGGGTGGTGATCGGCAGATACACAGCTGGCCTCTTCCTGGTGTCTGACCGGCCGAACACCCAAACCACTGCAGCCAGGCCACGTCACCTGCACCAGGCACAGCAATGTCAGCAGCCCCAATGGCTGAGCAGGGTGGTAGGTACCGCGTCAACGACCGCGCTTCACAACAGTCTGCTGGTGAGCAAGTTACGCCACGTAGGCGCGGAACACCAGGGTAGTTCATCGCGTCCGAATGTGCGATAACGGTCAGCCATCGACCCGAGCGCGGGCTATCAAGGGTATTCTGATGATCAGGTTCGGACACGGGGCGGGTTGAGCGGAAGCTCACTCCCCCGGGTCACTGCGGCGTGGCTGCGGCACCTCGTCGGCGCGTCGCGCACCCCCAGGCGGGCCGAAGACATAACCCCGCGGCGGCACCCAGTCACGCCATTGCCCCAGCCGGGGCGGCACTGCTGCCGACTCGCCATCACCGGCGCCGCGCTGTTCGCGCAAATAGGACAGCACCCGCCCAGCCGCCACCGCGTTGTCCTCGGCGATGCTCAACAACAGCCGACGCACGTCGTCGAAGGCGGGCTCGCACGGATTGGGCAGGTCATCGACCGACCGGCGCAGCAAGGCCGCCAGCCCCGCAAGCGCCTGCACAACATCACTGGCATCGCGCTCAGCGTCGCTCAGGCCACTCACGCCCGAACTTCCCTGCACCCGGTCATGCGTCTCCCCTCGCCACACACGTATGGACGGTCATCACCATCTCGGCGGAGCCGGCTGCTTTCCCGAGTCGAAGGCCAATAAACGTGTAAAGCGAAATGTATTTGGTCCGTTACTAAGCGTCCATCCAGAACACGCGGTCCCTGTCCAGTTAGCGCTTAGTTCGACCACAGACCACCCGATCGTCCGATTCGCTGCAGGCATGGCTCTGCCTCCCCGGGCCACACCAGCCCATCGAGTCCTACCCTGCCACCGCAAATCCAGCTCCGGCAGCATGACCGGACAGATACCCCCGCACGGGGCATGCCGGGTCGACAATTTGGCGCGTCGAGGCCAGCCAACACACGCGTTCGGGCGCCGGCCCGCAGGTGCGGACCGGCGCCCGAGTTCAACCACCTTGGGTACCCGGTAAGTGTCACCCACCGATGAAGGTCAGCTCTTCGGCATCAGCACCGAGTCGATGATGTAGACAGTCGCGTTCGCGGTCTGCACGTTGCCGCAGAGCACCGAAGCGGTACCGCCGATCTTGAAGTCAGTGCCACTGCCGGTGACCGTGACCTCGCCACCTTCCAACGTCTTGTGCGTGCCGGCCAACTGGCTCGGAGTGAGCTTGCCCGACACCACGTGGTACTGGAGGATCTTGGTCAACGTCTTCTTGTCGGCGAGCACCTTCTTCAGATCGGCCGCTGGAATCTTCGCGAACGCGTCGTTGGCTGGGGCGAAGACGGTAATAGCCGGCGCTGTGTTCAGCGTCTCTACCAGACCAGCCGCCTTGACTGCGGTCACCAAGGTAGACAGCAACGGGTTGCCCGAGGCTGCGGTAGCGACCGGTTGCTGCGCCATCGCCTGGAAACTGCCCGGGTTAGTGGCGTCGGTCGGCACTGCCGAACAAGCCGCGCCGAAGGTCATCTGGTTGGGATCAGTGCTGGGTGCCGCGCTCGGCGTCGTTACGGTCATGGTCGGTGTGGTGGTCGCCGCCGCCGAGCCCGCCTTGTCCGTGCTGGAATTGTTGCCGCAGGCCGCCAATGAGATGGCGAAAAGGCTGGCAGCAGTCAAGGCCGTAAGCTTCGGTGCACGCATGGTTTAGTCCCTTCGAGATGTTTACTGACAACAGTGATTCGCGACCAACCCAGCAGCGGATTGGTCGACACTTAAGCAACTTTCAGTCGCGCACTCAGCGGAGTTGTCGGCTTCGTGGCCCCAGGCCCACGCTCAACCGAAACACCGACTTCGGCGGCCTCAGGCAACCCCTCGACCACCTGCACGATCGCGGTCTGACCAACACTCATAGACCCCTGCGGTACGACTGAGCTCGCGCCAATAGTCCACAGCTGAAAAACCCCACCGCCCGGCGCGGCAGCGTTGGCCGTCAACACGATCACGCCGGCATCCCGCAGTTTCGACGATGCGACCAGCACCCGCCCACCACCGGTCAGCGGTGCTTCGGTGACGACCAGGTCGGCCGCGCCGAGAACGGCGCGTTGGCGCGCCGCCGAAGCTTCAGCGTTCGTGGCGTTCTGGTGTTCACGGTCGACCCGACGCTCCTGAATCGTGTAGACGGCCGTGCCGGTGCCAACGGCCGCCACAATGGCAGCGGCGACTGCAGTCAGCCGCAGCCAGCGAGCTGCCCGTGCTGGCGCTGCCCGAATCAGCGGACCAGCGGGCGAGATTGGCGACAGCTGACGTACGGTCGCGATCTCGGCCAGGACGTTGGCGCGCAGTCTGGGCGGCGGCACCGACCAAGCGCCGTCGGCCAGTCGCGCTGCCGTGCTGCCGAGCTCGTCGACTTCCTGCCGGCAGCTGTCGCACTCGCGCAGATGCTGATTGAAGGCGGCCCGTTCGATGTCGTCGACGGCGTCCAAGACGTACGCGCCGACCAGGGTGTGTATCTCAGTTGTCATGCTGGCACTCCGGTGGAAAGGCAGTCGCGCAGTCGAATCAGCCCGTCACGCATACGCGTCTTCACGGTCGGCAACGGCGCGCTGAGCAGCTCCGCCACCTGCGGGTACGAGTACCCCTGGTAGTAGGCGAGCGTGACCGCTTGACGTTGCAGCTCAGTCAACGCGTCCAGGCAGTGGCGCACCTGTTGCCGTTCCAGCCGACCCGACACTTCATCGGCCACCGAGTCGTACGGCGTGTCGATCGAAGCCACGCCGGCGCGTACGGTGCGTTCGCTGGACGCCTGCTCGGAACGAACCCGATCGACGGCGCGGCGGTGGGCGATGGTGAAGACCCACGCGGTGGCGCTGCCTCGGGCGGAGTCGAACCGGCCGGCGGTGCGCCACACTTCGACCAGCACCTCTTGGGCGACCTCTTCGGCCTGGGCCGGGTCACGCAGGACCCGCCGAATCAACCCGTAGACCCGAGCCGCCACCAGCTCATAAAGCTGACCAAATGCCCGTTCGTCACCTTTGGCCACCGCCCGGAGCAACTCACCGGCGTCAGCCGGAGGCAGCGGCCCCGCATCGGGCACCGCCATCAGATGCTCGGGGCGGCGGTTCACGCCGCGATCTGCCATGGGCTCACCTTTCGCCGTCTCCGTCGTTGTGTTCGGGATTCGGCACCGTGGCCCGCCCGGATTGGTGGATACCCAGGTCTTGCGGAATCAATACCTTTTTGCCGGTATTTATCCTGTAAAACCCAAAAGTCGGAAAGATCGGAAATCCTGGACCGATCCTGGCTCAGCGCGAATCGATCAGTACGCTGTGCCGGGTGAACGGTCCCTTGTCTTTCTCGACAATCATCGTCGCTCTGCTGCTGGCAGCGTGGTTCCTGCTCCGGGCAGCACTCAATCGCGCGCCCAGCCGCTTCGACCTGCTGGCCACCGCCCTGCTGAGCGTGCTGGTCGCCGTGCTGGTCAGCGTCGCCGTGGTCGGCCTGTTCGGCGGGCACCGCCCGACCGAAACCGCCACCTTCGCCGGCTATCTGATCACCACGATCGGATTCGGCCCGGTCGCGCTGGTGCTGGCCCGAATGGAACCCACCCGCTGGGGCAACCTGATCCTCGGTGTCACTTGCCTGGTGCTGCCGGTGCTGGTGCTGCGGCTGCAGCAGATCGCGGCGGTGACCGGTGCCTGAGCAACCCGCCACCCCGCCGGGCCGTGCGCCGGCGCCTGAGCAACCCGCCACCCCACCTGGCCGTCCGCCAGACGCCGCGCTCACCTCCGGCTTGGGCCGGGTGCTGCTCTTCGTCTACGGCATCTTCGCCCTGTCGGCGAGCGCCCGCGCTGGAGTGCAGATCGCGACCCACTTCGCCGAAGCGCCGCTGGCCTATCTGCTCTCTGCCCTGGCCGGTGTGGTCTATCTGGCCGCGACCGTGGGCTTGGCGATCGGTGGCAGCCGCGGCCGGCTGATCGCATTGGTCAGCTGCAGCATCGAACTTCTCGGCGTCCTGACCGTCGGCATCTTGACCGTCGCCGACACCGTGGCATTCCCCGACGCCACCGTCTGGTCCCGCTTCGGCAACGGCTACGGCTACGTGCCCCTAGTCCTACCGTTCATCGGACTCTGGTGGATCTATCGCCACCGCCCCACCCGCTAACCGCACCGCCGTCCGGCGCAAGCGCACAGTCGTCCGGCGCAAGCGCACCGTCGTCCGACGCAAGGGCGAAGGGCTCCGGACAATCGCTCAGGCGTCGGATTCGATCACGTGGGGGACGAAGTTGCATTGATCCTGGGTGATCAACCCTTCGGTGCCGAGGCCCTCACGAATGCCCATGCCAGCCGGCTCGCCGTCGATCAGCCAGGACCCGATCACCGGGTGCACGGTGCCTTCCAACGCCTCGAACGGCGGCAACTCCAGCAACTGCTGCACCACATATCGCCCGTCCGAGCCATACTCCGACGGGTTGGCGACGATCGGCACACCGTCGCGCACCAAACTCACCGATCCGCCCTCACGACCCCAAACCGGCTTCTTCGCGTACGAAGTGAGCTTTGCCGCGTCCACGGAATCTGCGAAGTAGGCCGGCAACAGGTATTTGCCGCGCTCTGGATCAGCGCCGAAGAGTTGCCACAGCACGGGCAGGATCGCCTTGTTGCCGAGTAAAGCGGCTTTATAGGGCGGCTCGATCCACACCGTGCCGCGTTTACTCGGGTCGGCCATATTGCGGAAGAACGCCTTACCGCCCTCTTCGTGCCAGAACCATTCCCACGGGTAGAGCATGAAGATCACGTCGATCGGCTGGGCCTGATCCTCTTTACCCGCCCCGGGCACGAACAGCACCCGATCACCAGCCACATCCCAGCCGATCTGGCTCATCGCGATCAGCTCGACCGGATAGCCGGCTTCCTCGGCCGTTGCCATCAGGTAGGCGACGTTCATCCGGTCCTCACCGGAGGTTTCCGACGTCTCGTACGCGAAATAGATTGTGGGTTTTTCGCTGAGCCAGGGTCGAGCTTCGCGCAGTTTGCCGATGTTTCGCCGCCACACGCCAGGCTCGGCTGGTTCGCCGTCGGCGGCGGGCCAACCCACCAGTCGATCGTGCAGCGAATTCCATTGTCGCCATGGGTGCTGAGTTAGATTCGTCTGGTCGGCCCAATGCCACTGGATGACAGCACTTTCCACCAACGAGGTGGGGGTTTGTGCGTTGTATTCGAACAACCTCGGAACCGAACCGGCACCGTTATACCAAAGGTCGAAGCGGCCATAGACGCTGGGGGAGAAATCCGGGGTTTGCATCGGCAGCCGGCCGTCCGGGTCTTTGTCGGCATGCGTCCAGGTGGCTGCGTCGCCGTCGAACCAGGTCCGGATGATTTGCTCGTGCGCATATTCCGGGATGCCGATTTTGGCGAGAAAGCAGGTAGAGACAGTGCACACCGACGCGAAGTAGCCGTCTTTGCGACCTTGCGCGGTGTGGCGCGGGCACTGCTCAACCATCCAGTCACCGGCTTCCACGCACATCGCTTGCAGCGTGGTGGTGGCCGTCTCCAATTCTTCGATCTCGGCCGCGGTGAAATCGTAGAACGGGCCTTCCTGCCAATAAGACATCATCGTGCCGTCGGGCAGTTCCGTGTCGTTATAGGTCAGCCCGAGACTGTAATTGGTGAGCTTCCACCCATCACGAATCGGACCATAGGCAACTCGACGCACCTGCTCAGCCCCCGGCCTTGCTCAGATGGCCGCTGCTTGAATCGCCCGAGCCGCTGCCGTTAGACCCGCCGCTGCCGTTAGACCCGCCGCTACCGTTAGACCCGCCGCTACCGTTGAACCCGCCGCTGCCGTTGAACCCGCCGCTGCCGTTAGACCCGCCGCTGCCGTTAGACCCGCCACCCTTGGCGCTGCCGCCACCTCGGCCGACCACGTTGGTTTTCACCGTGCCGTTGCCAATCCGGCCGGTTGCCGGCAATCCATAGGACGAGCGGGCCGCCTGATCGGTGTAAGCGAATCGATCGCCACCGCTGGGCAACCGGTAACCGACCGGGTAGCCGGAGCGATAGCTCGGCGAATGCCAGATGTAGTAACCACCACCGCCGCCGTAACTACGGCCGTTGCCTTCGCAGCGATCCTCGTTGACAATCACACCGTTTGCGTCAGCGCAGTAGAAGCCCTCTTCGTGATAACGGCTTGGGCTGTCGCATGCGGCGGTGCCGCCGGCCGCGAGCAGCAGAAATGTGCCGGTCAACGACACGTTCCGCGAGCTCATCCGTCGGTTCATCATCTCTTTGTAGCGCCTTCCAGCAACCCGGGCCGCACTCCTCAGGCGCGCGGGCCGCCCGCCACATAGATGACCTGGCCGGACACGAAACCTGCGCCCTCGCTGACCAGGAAGGATACGGTGTGCGCGATGTCTTCGGGGCGGCCGGAGCGACCGACCGGAATATTGCCAATCGCCGCCTTTTCAAAGTCGGCGAAGTCCACTCCCACCCGAGCCGCGGTGGCTGCGGTCATGTCGGTGACGATGAATCCGGGCGCGACCGCGTTAGCAGTGACGCCATATCGACCCAGTTCGATCGCCAACGTCTTGGTAAAACCCTGCAGACCGGCCTTGGCTGCGGCGTAGTTCGCCTGGCCCCGGTTGCCCAGCGCGGAGGTGCTGGAGAGGCTGACGATGCGACCCCAGCGCGCTTCGACCATGTGTTTCTGCACGGCTCGGCTGAACAAGAAGGCACCGCGCAGGTGGACCGCCATGACGGTCTCCCAGTCGTCCTCGGTCATTTTGAAGATGAGGTTGTCGCGCAGCACGCCGGCATTGTTGACCAGCACAGTCGGTGCGCCGAGCTCGGCGACCACTCGCTCGACCGCGGCGGTGACCTGGGCCGAGTCGGACACGTCAGCGCCCACCGCCAACGCTGTCCCACCGGCGTCGTGGATGGCCGTCACCGTGTTGGCACACGCACCCTCGTCCAGGTCGACCACGGCAACGGCGAGACCGTCCGCGGCGAGCCGGCGGGCGGTGGCTTCGCCGATGCCGCGCGCTGCTCCTGTCACAATGGCGACACGGGTGGGCTGGGTCATGGCGAGCCTTTCGGAGAGGTGATCGACAACCCTGTCCGGGCGACTTTAACCCGGTTTAGTCCTGCCGGCGCAGCCGGATCCAGCGGTAGCCGTAAGCTCCGATCGCCACTTCATCGAGCTTGCCCAGCTCCGGATAGGCCTGATCAGCCAGGACATCATTCGGCGCCTTCGCTTCAGCGGCCAACGAGCTCAAATCGATCACCCCAGATCGCTCGCCCAAATTGTGCACGAACACCATCGTGCCGGTCGTGCCGTCCGCGCGATGAATCAGCACCCCAGCCGGCGCGGGCAGGTCGACGTGCTGACACGTGCCGCTGCCCACCTCGGGCGCCTCCCGCAAGGTGCGAATCATTCGCTCGAACCACGCCAACAACGAAGTCGGATCCTGCCGCTGGAGGGTGACATTTACCTTCTCATAGCTAAAGTCGCCAGTCGTAATCATCGGCCGGACCAGCTGCTCGGGCGCAGCAGTAGAAAAGCCACTATTGTCCAACAACGACCACTGCATTGGCGTACGGATGGCGTCGCGGCCCGACAACGAAAGGTCGTCACCCATACCGATCTCTTCGCCGTAGCGCAGGACTGGGGTGCCGCGCAGGCTGAACTGCAGCGCGTAGGCCAACTCGATCCGGCGCCGGTCTCCCCCGAGCATTGGGGCGAGTCGACGACGAATGCCTCGGCCATATAACTGCATGGATTCTTCCGGGCCGAATTGGGCGAAGACTTCAGCGCGCTGGTCGGCGGTGAGTCGGGAGAGGTCGACCTCGTCGTGGTTGCGTAAGAAGGTGGCCCACTGACCGCCAGCCGGCAGGGCCGGGGTGTCGCGCAAGGCGTCGATGATACTTTCCGGATCGCGCCGGGCCAGCGCCAACATCAGCCGACCGTTGAGCATGAAATCGAACAACAGGTGGATTCGGTTGCTGGAGTCACCCGAGTCGCCGAAATAGCGCTTGAGCTCATCAGGTTCGACATTCGCCTCGGCGAGCAATACCGCGTCACCTTTGCGCCACTGGATGTGCTGGCGTAGCTCGGTCAGGAAGTTGAAATCCTTAGGTGGGTTTGCGTTGCCCGGTTCGGTCTGCTCGATAATGAACGGTGCCGCGTCCATCCGAAACCCGGAGACCCCCAACTGCAACCAAAAGGCACAGATCTTTTTAATTTCCTCCTGTACGCGGGGATTCTTGATGTTCAGGTCCGGCTGGAACTTATAGAACCGGTGATAAAACCACTGCTTCGCCGTACGGTCGAAGCTCCAGGTTTCGTTTTGCTCGCCTGGGAAGACCATGCCCTGCTGCCGGTCGGTCGGCGCGTCCGGCGACCAGACATACCACTGGCGATGCGGCGAATCGGCTGACGAACGCGCCGACTGGAACCACGGATGCTGGTCGGAAGTGTGGTTCACCACCAGATCGATGATGACTTTGATGCCGAGATCACTTGCGGCGTGCAGCAGCTCGGCAAAGTCGCCCAGCGTGCCGAATCGCGGGTCGACGGCGTAGAAATCCGTCACGTCGTAACCGTCGTCGCGATCCGGCGAGGGGTGGATCGGGTTGAGCCACAGACACGTGATCCCGAGTCGGGCTAGATAGTCGAGCCGGCCGATCAGCCCGCGGATGTCACCGCACCCGTCGCCGTCCGAATCGGCGAAAGTGTCGATATCAAGGCAGTAAACAACGGCCTTCTCGTACCACCTGTCACTCATGCGGCTTTACTTCTCCCCGGCCGCACCCGCCGAAACCGGACTGCGGAGGTCGACTCAATTGGTCGCGGCCGGCGCCAGAGTGCGTGTTCGAATGCTGTCCACGCCGTTGAAGTGACCAGATAGAGCCCGCCAGCCACGGGCAGCCACGCCACAGTTAGTACTGACAGCCAGGGCAAATAGCGAAGTAGAGCGGGCTGGACGGCACCGACGTTGAGCCTGCTGGTGCGGCGAACCGACCACCAGGCCAGCACTGCCGCGATCGGCACCAGGATGGCGAAGACGGGCCAACCTGCGGCCAAGTGTGCCCCCAGCGGAATGCCGAAGACGGCACCGGCGGGCGTGTGCACGGCCACCCTGTACATGATCATGAAAAATGGTGCTTGCACTAATCCTGGCAGCAAGCCGGCGAACGGGCTGATTCCGTGTTCGCGATGCAATTGCGAGGTCGCTTCGGCCAGGGCGAGTCGATCACTGCCGTGTTTAGTGCGCAGCTTGGCGAGGTGCGGAGTCAGTACGGCCCGACGGCGCTCGCCCCGGACCTGCCAATAGGTGAGCGGACTGATCGACAGGCGAACGAGCAGCGTGAATACCACGATGGCGGATGCGACGGCGAGCGTGCCGACCAGTGGAGTTAGCAGCACGGCGAGGCCGTCAATAGCTGAACGGGCGGCGCCAACCAAGGCACCGAAGATAGCGAAAATGGACATGGCTTTACCCCTAGCGCGCACGTGACACCGGCCCAACGTTGGGCGGGAATTTCGGCGCTGAGCGTGGGTGGATCGCGACCCGCGAAGGTCGCGGTTGCTTATACGGTCGCGGGGCGTCCGGTCGGCGCTCGGGGGCGCGGGCGTCCAGCCGCATTCGGGTTGAGCAGTCGCGGACGAGCGGCGGTGCGCGAACGTCGGCCCACAGTCACGGCCCACGCGGAGACGGTGGGTGCGAGCACGGGCAGACCGGCAGCGGCGAACAGGAGCAGCGCGGCGGCGACCATCGCCAAACCGAGGGCGAGGTGCGACGCGGAGTCAGGGTTCAGCAGGCTCGTTCCGCCCACATCACGGGTGACCCAGTTCGGATTGATCAGGGCGGCGAGCGCCCACAGCACCATGGCCGCCACGTTACCCGCCCAGCGCAAACACGTCTGCCCCGAAAAACCGAGCGGGGGCGCAGCTGCCTCAGAGACCGAGCAACGGTCGCATCTGCCCGGGGAAGCGCAGCGTGTCAGCCAGGTCTGGCCTAATAAGTCCAGCCCGGGGCACATCTGCCCGGGGAATCAGCGCGGTGGACGATACTGGATCACTAAGGAGGCCAGGGCGTGAAGCTGGTGGTTATCGGCGGGGACGCGGCGGGCATGTCGGCCGCCTCGCAGGCGCGCAAGCGGGTGGGTCGCGACGAGCTGGAAATTGTGGTGTTCGAGCGAGGGCACTTCACCTCCTATTCGGCGTGCGGTATTCCGTATTGGATCGGTGGGCTGGTCGAAGAGCGCGACGCGCTGGTGGCGCGTACGCCGCAGGCACACCGCAAGGCTGGCATCGACGTACGGATCAGGCATGAGGTTGTTGCCATTGATCTTGATCAGCGAGTGGTGCTTGCGCGGGATCTGGTCGGCGGGGGTGAGGTGCGCGAGTCGTTCGATCAGTTGGTTTTTGCCGCGGGTGCCAATCCGGTGGCGCCGCAGTGGGCGCGGGCAGGCTTGGCCGGAGTTTTTGGGGTGCAGACGCTGGACGACGGCAGCGCGATCCAGGACTGGCTGGCCAGCGAACCCCAGCCGTGTAAAGCCGTGGTCATCGGTGGCGGCTATATCGGGGTGGAGCTGGCCGAGGCGATGGTGCGCCGCGGGCTCGAGGTCACCTTGTTGGAGAAGTCGGCCGAGCCGATGGCCAAGACCGTCGATGCCGACATGGGCGCGTTGGTGCGGCACGCGATTGCCGGCCTGGGCATCCGGATTCACACCAACACACAGGTCAACGGCCTGCAAAGCGACAACAATCGGGTACGCGCCGTCTTGACTGACAATGGTCCGCTGCCCGCCGACATCGTGGTGCTCGGCCTCGGGGTGCGCCCGAACACCGAACTCGCCGTGGCCGCCGGGCTGCCAGTCGGCTCGACCGGTGGACTGCGCACCGACCTGCGGATGCGGGTGGAAGGGTTCGACCGGGTGTGGGCGGCCGGTGATTGCGTGCAGACCAAACACCTGATCACCGGGCAATCAGTGCACGTGCCGTTGGGCACACACGCGAACAAGCAGGGTCGGGTCGCCGGGATCAATATCGGCGGCGGCTACGCGACCTTCCCCGGCGTGATCGGTACGGCGGTGACCAAGGTGTGCGAGCTCGAAGTGGCGCGTACCGGGTTGACCGAGAAGGAGGCGAGTGCGGCCGGCTTCGGTTTTGTCACGGCCACGGTCGAGTCGACTAGTCGGGCTGGCTACTACCCGCAGACGGCGAGCATGACGATCAAGTTGCTGGCGGAACGGCGTACCGGGCTGTTGTTGGGGGCGCAGATTGTCGGCCGGCAGGAGGCGGCCAAGCGGATCGACGCGCTGGCGATTGCGATCTGGAACCGGATGACTGTCGCGCAGATGACCTCACTCGACCTGAGCTATGCCCCGCCGTTTTCGCCGGTGTGGGATCCGGTGCTGATCGCCGCCCGCAAAGCCGCCGAAGCAGTCGAAGCCAATTTGTGACCTATCGAACCCCCTTTAACCTGCCCATATCGCGGTAAGTAGCGGGAGTCTCACTCATTCGGTATCGCGTTTGATCTTGTTGCAGGGTACGCATGACGAATGTCGCCGCAATCTCCTGTTTACCCCAGCCCGGCGTCCGGCGACGACGCCGAGGCCAGTGGTCGACACCGCCGCCCGGAGTCATTGGCGGATGTGGTCGGGTCGCGACCTGAGCGAAGCAACGCCCCGGCCTTCACGTTGGGGACGTTCGAGGAGAGTTTCATCGAGCGTGGCTTCGATGATCATGGCAATGATCCAGGGCCGGCTGAAGCTTTACCGACCGGCGAAGGCAAGGGCCGCTGGCGTCTGCTGGGTCGACGACGACGAACCAACGACGCTGAGCCGCCGATAACAGGCAGGCCGCCGATAACAGGAAGTCACCGGGCGCCCGGGACGCTGCCGTTGGAGACCTTGCTGCGCATCGGCCGGGGTCGCCAGCAAGCAATGCTCGCCTCGTTGATCATCGTGGGGCTGACGTTGATCGCGGTGCCCGATCAACAACGCCGAGCCGGCGTGCACGCCATGGACGTCGCGGCCGAACGGGTGATCGGGGTTAAGCCGGCACACTCACGCCCTAACCACAACGAAGCCGCCAAACCGAGCGGTAGCCAAATAAAAGCTGCAAGCGGCCACACTACCGAGGCAACGCCGACGGTGTCGCGCACACCGACGCCAGCTAGCACCACCCCACCTGCCGCCAAGCCAAGTGCTCCGGTGGCACACGTCCCCGGTGAAGGCCCGGCACATTCGCTGCGGATCACCGGCTCACCTGCTGTCGCGTTGAGCTTCGACGATGGGCCCGACCCGGTCGAGACGCCGAAAATCCTCGCCCTGCTCGACAAATACCAGGTCAAGGCGACGTTCTGCCTGGTCGGTGTGCAGGTAGTCAAGCACCCGGAAATTGTCCGGCAGATCGTCGCGGCCGGCCACACGCTCTGCGACCACACCTGGTCCCACAGTCTGACCATCGGGCAAGAAACACCGGCCAAAATCCAAGAAGACCTGTTGCGTACGAACGCGGCGATCCGTGCGGCCGTGCCGAATGCGAAGATCCCGTTCTTCCGGGCGCCGGGCGGGAACTTCACCGACCCCCTGGTCTCGGTGGCTGCTAGCGATGGCATGGCATCGCTGTATTGGGACGTCGACCCGCGCGACTGGGATCACCCAGCTGGCGAGGACGACACCAAACACATCGCCAAGGTCATCGCAGCAGTGCACGCCCACGTACGGCCGGGGTCGATTGTGCTCTCGCACGACTTGGGGCAACCGGACACCATCGCCGCGTACGAGAAATTGTTGCCGTGGTTGACCCAGAACTTCCGGGTCGGACTGCTGCCGGAACCCACTGCAATCCCGACACCAGCTCCTACGGTGACCACGGGCCCCACCGCAACACCAACACCAACACCAACACCAACCGAGACGGCGAGGCCGACTGTCGACCCGACGGCAACGCCCACCCAGACGCCGGCCCCCTAGTTCCACGCACCTCCGGCCCCACGGCACTGGTCGACCCTGTCGTGACTGGCTCTTGGCCGGCGGCCATGTTCAGTTGGTAATCGCGTGGGACCGTGCGCTCGCATTCAGCCGACAGCTGATTCGCCCACAGGGGAATGGCTGGGCGATTTGGACTGGCTGCGCGAAGCTAGGACTCGGCTAACGGCCGGTCGGTGCGACAGCTGCCGGCAGATGCGAGAGGGTGGGGTCATGAGTGTTGACGAGTTGACGATGCGCGGCGGCGCATCCTTCGATGACCAGGTCTTCGAGCGACTCCTGCGGGAGCGAATCATCTTCCTCGGCAGTGAGGTCAACGATGAGGTGACCAACCGCATCTGCGCGCAGATGCTGCTGCTGGCCTCCGCGGACAGTGAAAAGGACATCGCGCTCTACATCAACTCCCCGGGCGGCTCGATCAGCGCCGGCATGGCGGTGTACGACACGATGCAATACATCAAGAACGACGTGGCCACCATCGCCATGGGCATGGCCGCGTCGATGGGTCAGTTCTTGCTCTGTGCTGGCGCAGCGGGCAAGCGCTATGCGCTGCCGCATGCCCGGGTGATGATGCACCAGCTCTCCGGTGGCATCGGCGGCACTGCGGCCGACATCGCCATCCAGGCCGAGAGCATGCTGCACATCAAGCACGTCATGAACGAGCGGATCGCGTTCCACAGCGGGCACACCGCTGAGGAGATCGAGCGCGACGCCGACCGTGACCGCTGGTTCACCGCGGAACAGGCCAAGGAGTACGGCTTAGTCGACCACGTGATCCGCAAGGCGACCGACGCGAACGCGGTCGCTGCCCTGATCTGAGCGAGGCGGGTTGGGTCGGGGGTGGGTCGGGTAAGCACCGCCCCCGGCCGACACGCAACGAATCGTCGCGGATCGCTCTGATGACGCAACGATCAGCACATAGGCGCATGGTTGCGCCAGGGTTGATGAAGGCTGTTGACCTCTAACGTTTTCCACATGACCCCCACTTCCCTCACGCCATCGCCGCGTCGATACCTGATGTGCCGCCCCACCTACTTCGCGGTGACCTATCGGATCAATCCGTGGATGGACCCGAGCGCGCCCTACGACACCGCGCTGGCGATCAGTCAGTGGGAGAACCTGCGCCAGACTTTCCTCGATTTGGGGCACACGGTCGAGCTGATCGACCCGCTGCCCGGTCTGCCGGACATGGTCTTCGCCGCGAACGGCGCCACTGTTGTCGGCGGCACTGTGCTCGCTGTGCAGTTCCGCGACGCCGAGCGGGCCGACGAAGCCCCGGCCTATGCCGACTGGTTCCGCAACCACGGCTTCGAGGTGATCGAGCCGAAGTACACCAACGAGGGTGAAGGCGACCTGCTGCTCGCCGGTGACCTGCTGCTCGCCGGCACCGGATTCCGCACCGAGCACGCGGCGCACGCCGAAACTCAAGAAGCCTTGCGCCGACCGGTGATCACGCTGCAGCTGGTCGACCCGGCGTATTACCATCTGGACACCGCGCTCTGCGTGCTGGACGCGAACAACATCGCTTACCTGCCGTCGGCCTTCTCGCCGGGTTCCCAGGCCGTGCTCAAGCAGCTCTACCCGAACGCGGTGATCGCGACCGCCGCCGACGCTGAGGTGCTCGGCCTGAACGCGGTCAGCGACGGCCACACCGTGGTCCTGCCCGTGCAGGCCACCCAGCTAACTGCCGCCCTGCAGGCCGCGGGCTACCGTACCGTCGGGGTCGACGTGTCGGAGCTGCGCAAGGCCGGCGGCGGCCCGAAGTGTTGCACCCTGGAGGTTCGCTCGTGACCGACGTAGACCTGCGCACGCCTGAGGCACTCACCGAGGCGCAGCGGCACACCGCGCACAACTACCACCCGCTGCCGGTCGTGTTGACCGAAGGCGACGGTGCGTGGGTGACCGACGTCGACGGCCGCCGCTACCTGGACTTCCTCGCGGGTTATTCGGCGCTGAACTTCGGCCACCGGCACCCGACGCTGATCGCCGCCGCGCACGCCCAGCTCGACCGGGTCACGCTGACCAGCCGCGCTTTCGTGCACGATCAGTTCGCCGATTTCTGCCGTGAATTGGCCGCGCTCTGTGGCAAAGACCTGGTGCTGCCGATGAACACCGGCGCTGAGGCGGTCGAGACGGCGATCAAAGTGGCGCGCAAGTGGGGATACCAGGTCAAGGGCGTAGCCGACCAGCAAGCCGAGATCATCGTGGCCGCCGATAACTTCCACGGCCGCACCACCACGATCGTCAGCTTCTCCACCGACGATCAAGCCCGCGCCGACTTCGGCCCTTACACCCCAGGCTTCAAGATTATTCCGTACGGCGATCTTGCCGCCCTGTCAGCAGCGATCACCCCGAACACGGTGGCCGTGCTGATGGAACCGATCCAGGGCGAGGCTGGCGTGCTCGTTCCGCCAGCCGGCTACTTTGCCGGGGTGCGGTCGCTGTGCACCGAACACAACGTGCTCTTCATCGCCGACGAAATCCAATCCGGCCTGGGCCGCACGGGTAAGACGTTCGCGATCGAACATGACGGCGTCGTGCCCGACATGTATGTGCTGGGGAAAGCACTCGGCGGTGGCATCGTGCCAGTTTCCGCAGTGGCCGCGAACTCCGACATCCTGGGTGTATTGCAGCCCGGTGAGCACGGCTCGACCTTCGGCGGCAATCCGCTCGCCTGCGCGGTCGGCACTGAGGTGGTCAAGTTGCTGGCCACCGGCGAATTCCAACAGCGCTCGGCCGAGCTAGGTGACCGTTTGCACGCCGGACTGAACGCGTTGATCGGCCACGGTGTGCTGGCCGTGCGCGGGCGTGGGCTGTGGGCCGGCGTCGACATCGATCCCGCCCTGATGACCGGCCGGCAAGCCTGTGAGCGGCTCGCCGAGCGCGGTGTCCTAGCCAAGGACACGCACGGCTCGACCATCCGGTTGGCTCCCCCGCTGGTGGTCACCGCGCAAGAGCTCGACCACGCCGTGGCACAACTCGCCGCGATCCTGACCGAGGCCGCCCAAGCCAGCTAGATCGACGCCGCAGCTAGGCGACAGGGGCTAGCGGGCGAATTTGCGTAGGGCCATCGTTGGCGCTTCGGCCATCACCGAATGGGGTTGGACGACGCCGCCGGTGGCCCAGATTTTCGCGCGACCCACATTGACGCCGGCATAGAGCTCGACCACGTCAGTTGGCGCCAGCGCCCGCGTCTCGTTGCGGTTGAGCGTGATCCGATTGTCGTCGTTGGTCGAGCCACCGGGCCGAATACCAGTGCCGTTGGTGCTCACGTCCTGCGCGGACAGCTCGCCCCCACGCATCACGAACATCACGTGACCGCGGCTGATCCATTTACGGGCGTCCTCAGTCAGCCACTGACCGAGCATGACGCCGCCGCCACCTTCTGGTGCCCGGCCGACCACGACTGGCGCGTCCTGGGCCACGACGAAGCGGCGGCGGATCACGCCATCGACCCGTACCGATAGGACTTCGATCTGTGGTCTTGGGCCGGCGTCTTTGAGCTTGGTTCCGTGCCGGGGGCAGGTCGGGGCACCGCCACGCAGCGCGGGCGGGGGCTGCGCCACTGGGCTGGTGATCGTGCGCATGTCTGCGAATGGGCTATCCGGGTCGCCGCCCGAGCCGTAAGTGGTGCAGTTGGACTCGGGGCACAGCCACACGCGGGCCAGCAGTCGCTCACCGACGGAGGACCGCTCGATCGGTCTGGGCGGCTCGCCGCGACCGACCCGAGCCATCAGCATCGGGGTGCCGCCGTCACCGGCGACCGTGGCAAGCAGGCGGCCGGGCTCGCCCACCCACGGCCGGCGGGCGCGAAACGCATCGCCGCGAACCCGAGTCAAGATCGGCAAACCCAGCAGCTCGGCCACCTCGAACACCCGGTCTTCAAGCTGCGGAACCACTTCGACCTTGCCGTCATCAGCCCACCGGCGCACCACCATCCGCTCGTTAGAGGTCAGGTCGGCGTCGGAAAGCAGACTGCGCGGAGCAATCGCATAAACGGGGACGTTTTCCTCCGCGACATGCCGGCCTAGCGCGTCAATGACCAGCCCCAACCGCATCATGCTGGCCGGACGCCCACCGTCGAGGTCGGCATAGCGGGCGATCTCGGCCAAATCAACCACCGCCCGAGCGAGCGCGGGGTCGGTGGTGAGCTGGGCCTCGATGGCGTCGAGGACCTTGCTGACCTCGAATCTCACTGCAATTACTCCTCGCTGTTTACGCCGAGGCGTCGGCGACAATGCGGTCGATGCGGTTGGCCAACGCGATATCCCGAGTGGTCACTCCACCCACCGAGTGTGTCACGCAGCGAAAAGTCACCGTACGCCAGCGAATGTCGATATCCGGGTGATGATCCATCTCCTCGGCGACTGCCGCCACCCGGTCGACCACAGCAATGGCGGCAGGGAAGCTGCGCAACCCCACCGTGCGGACAATCGATTCCGATCCGCCCTCCCATCCGTCGAGGACCGCAACGGCATTGCGCAGAGAGTCAGCGTCGAGCAGCTCAGCCATGGTCAGAGCTTAGTGCGACCAGACCAGGGTGGGCGTCAGGTGCCAATGTCACGCCGCTTCGCTACGGTAGGCCCCGACCTGATGACATCGACAAAAGTGTTCAGGAGTAATTGATGAACGTAGGACGCCCGGCCATAGCGGCTCTGGCCCTGTTCACCACCATTGGCCTCAGCGGCTGTGCAGTGAAATCTCACTCGGACGGCAGCACCGCTGCCAGCACCACGACACCGAGCAGCGCGCCGACAAACACGACCGGCACTGCCCCTTCAGGCACCACTCCCGGCAGCACCACCACGCCGACCGGTGCCAGCGCCCCAACCGGCACTACGCCGGCCGGCGGCTCGACCGGCACCACTGGCACTGGCACTGGCACCGGCACCGGCACCGGCACCGGCACCGGCACCGGCACCGGCGCAACGGGCACCGGCGCAACGGGCACTGGCGCAACGGGCACTGGCGCAACGGGCACCGGGACCGCCGACCCAACTGCCGAGCTGGTGGCCGCTGGAACCAAGCTGGCGAACACTCCGGTAAAGGTAAAAATCTCGCTGGGCAATGGCCTTACCCTGCAGGGTTCGCTCGACGCAGCAAACCAGCGAGCCGCGTTGACTCAGGTTGGCCCGAACGGCAGCATTCGGGTCCGCCAGCTCGACACCGACATCTATGTCAAGGTGAGCGGCGCGCTCGCCTCGGCACTCGGCGGCTCAGCTGCCAACTGGTTGCACGTCAACACCGCCCAGGTTGCTGCCGACAGCCTGTTAAATCTGAATAACCTGGGCCCACAGTCCACCGCAACACTGTTGGCCACCAGCACTTCGGTGCGTAAGACCAGCAGCCACACCTTCAAAGGCACGCTCGACCTGACCAAATCGCCCAACAGCGCGGCACTGCTCAATGCGCTCGGCGGCAAGGCCAAGGCCGTTCCGTTCACCGCTACGACAGATAGCCAGGGGCGACTGACCCAGTTGGCCCTAACCTATTTCGGCAGCGAGGTGACGCTGGACTATTCGGACTTCGGCACTCCGGTGTCAGTTCAGGCACCGTCCGCCTCGACGGTGATCGAGCTGCCCGCACAGTTCAGCAAGTTCCTGGGCGTCTGATCCACGCAGATTTTCCGAACAACTGATCCACCCAGATTTTCCGTACAACCTAGTTCCGACCCCAGCGCAGCCGGGAACCGTTGAGCAAGCGGGTCATTGCGGCGGTGGGGTCGCGGACGGGCCGGGCGGCGTGGTGGTCGTCGGCGTCGGGGTAGTTGTCGGCGTCGGAACTGGCGTGACAGTCGGCCCGCCGGTCGGCGGCTTGGTCGGCGGCACTTGCGTCGGCGGAACTTGCGTCGGCGGCACAGTTACCGTTGGGCGCGACGTACTTGGCTTGGGTGTTGGCTTTTGCCCGCTTGGTGCTGGGCTCACTGGCGCGGTTCCGTTCGATGCGCTCAATCCGGGCAGCGAATTAGCCTGCGCACCTGTCGGTTTCGCCGTTGCGCCGGGCAGTCCGGCCACGCTCGGGGCCGCCGGATCGACGGATTGGGCCGGCAGCAGCGGTGCCTCGGTGATGCTAGGGTTCGCCCCGGCCGGCGGAGCGACAGGCACCCCGTCACCACAGGTCAACGCGGCATGACTGGCAGCTGATATCGCTGCGTCAACCGACACCTTGCCGGCGGAGACAGTGAGGTCGATCGGGTCGACGGCAAACCACGCCGGACCGGCATTGACGACGTCATGTTGCGCCCGCGCCACGCGCAGGCTGAGCGGGTTATAGGCGCCACTGACACTGGTGGTGTCGGCGAGCAGCCGGCCGGCCCGCAAAGTCAGCGTGGCGGCCGGTGAGCGCTGCCCGCCACCAGCAGTGGCGACTGCACCGACGACGACCTGTGCGCCGGCACAAAGCAGCGTGGCCGCACCCCCGGCAAAGGTGAGTCGAGCACCGGCCCGGTCGGACACCTCAACTCGCGTACCCGCGCTGAGATAGCGTCGCTGACCAATGGTGAGCACGGTGGCAGCATCGTCCAGATATGCCGTGACCGTTCCTCGCTCAACCGTGAGCAGCGCCTGGTTGCCGGGCATCTCCGCCCACGCCGGCCCGGGTCGCGCGGTCAGCACAGCCGGCACCAGCGCCACGCCGGCCACCCCGGCAGCCAGCCACCACATCCGCTTCTCGAACCCTCGATCCAAATCTGGACCCGGGAATTCCTCCGGTGGCACGGCCGGCACAGCCAACGGCGGGTATGCGTCCGCAGCCCCACCGGCGGGTGAACCCTCCACCACCGGCACCGGTGTCGTTGCGGCTGGACGGTACATCGTGCCCATCAAGGGCGGCACCACCGAAGCGTCCGGGATCACCCACAACCGCACCGTGGTGCGGGTTTGCGCCACGACTCCGGGGCTGCCGTCGCCGACCGGCCCGATCAACGTGCCCCGGCGCAGCTCGACGCCATCGGACATGGCGATCATGCCGGATTCGATCACGATTGCGTGCGTCGGTCCGGGCAGCACGACCGGTGCACCAGGTTCGAGTTCAACCGGGTGCGCAGAGGTGATCAGCGCCAACTGCTGGTCGCTGGCGAGCCCGGCGATTGCGGGGGTGTCGTCGAACAGCTCTTCGGCTCTGAGCCGATCGGGCTCAGTCGGGCCGGGCAGGGCGCCGATCACTGTCGCTGCGGTTGCGTTCGGCACGGCGAGCAGGGTGGCGCCAGCGGCGTACCAATCAAGGTGTGCGGGTCTTGCGGTGAGCAGGTCGGCCAGGCCGATCACTCCGCCGGGTCCCACCCGATGCCGGATCGTGCCAGTGGGATCACCGGCGCGCCGGCCTTCCACGGCACCGTGCACGACAATGTAGACATTCTCCGGCCAACTGTCGGCACGAATGAGCTGCTGGCCGACTGCCGGGTGCACCCAGCGCGCCTGGGCGGCCAGCGCATGCAACGCCTGCTCGGACAACCCACCCAGCTCACCCGCGCGCAGCGCGATCAGGCGGCGGGGTGCGTCGGCTTCGCGGTCGCGTTCGGCGCGCTGTTGGCGCCACCGACGCCAGCGCAGACCGATGGTCCGAACCAGGAAATAGCGCACCGGGGCTGCTAGGCCAAGACCAATCAGAACGAACAGCAAGAACCCCAACACACCTGCGTGTAACAGGCCGGTGGCTAGACCGCTCAGGCGGTCGGTCCAAAGCAGCACCACGCTGGCGGCGGCAAGCACGAACCAGACCACAGCGAGCAGGCCGTAAAGGGCAACCAATCGACCCTCATGGTCGAGCGCCGACCAACGGGCCGAGCGCCGCCGGAACCGGCCGGAAACCCAGCTCAGGCCGCGCGCCCGCAGCCCGGGAATCTCCAACCAGTCGATCAACAGGTGATAACCGTCCAGCGGCAGCAGCGGGCTGAGATTGACGAATACTTGCAGATAAGACAAGAACGCCAGCTTGAAGGCGAGCCCACCAATCGCCGGCACGAACAGGGCGAAGACCTGGACTGCCCCGGCTGCCATCAGCGCACTGACCGGCCCAGCGGCGGCGACGGCCAACCGAGCGCGGCGGCCCGCCATCCACACATCAGAGGTTTCGACGAAGATCGACGGCAAACCGAGGCAGACCAACAATCCGGCGGCTGGCACTTCCCGACCATGGTGTTTAGCTGCCAGCGCCCGGCTCAGCTCCCGCACACCCACCACGAACAAGTTCAACAACACCAACGAAATCGCACCCAACAGGTACGAGTTGTCGAGCAGGAACAACGACTGGCCGCCATCGCTCCAAGTCGTGACGAAAACACCGACACCCACCAGGGCGAACAGGCCGAACACGACGGCAGCGGCTCGACCGAACAGCAGCCGGCCGCCAGCGCGATAGAGCGCAGTGATCAATCCGTCGACGCCGACCAACAGCACCCGACGACCGCCGGCCGCGGCCAGCAGCGATCCGCGCCGGCGCTCGGCAGTCTGCTCCCATCGACCGGCCGGTTCGGATTTAAATGCCTCGATCGGCAGCTCGTCGAGCATCAGATTGCCGGCCAGGTCAGCCACCACCCGCCGAACCTGGTCCGGGGCGAGGCGCCCGGCTATTCGGGTGAACTCGGCAACCAGCCGCGCCACGGTGACAGTGCCATCCATCAGCACCGCGAGCTGCCACTGCTCAGGGGTGAGCCGCAGGTAGCTGGCGCGAGCGCCGTCGTCGGGCGAGCGCAACAGGACGTATTCGGTGCCACGGGCGCTGGTGAGCCGCACCGCTTCGATCCCGGCGCGCAAAACCGGCCGAGCCCGAGCGGGGTTGAGTCGATCCAGAACTGCACCCCAACGGCCCGGATCAGTTGGGCCGGCCTGCTCACCTGAGGCTCGGCCAGCCCAGGCGTCCCAGACGGTGGTCCGGGTCTCGACGTACGTCACCTTCGGGTGCCTCTCGCGCTGCGCCTCAGTCAACAAAACGCCGTACCCGGCGACGCCGACGGCGATCGAAAGACTAGGGGCAAAACAAGTCCAAACGCGAGCCCTGAATATCGAAATGCTGGCAACTGCGGCAAAAATCCTGATTAACGCGGAACAACGTACGGCGGGTGATGTGACAACCCCCTTGTCACATCACCCGCCGTGGATCTCGCCCTGGATCTCGGTGCAGCTGTTATGGTGCTTCGGTCAGCGTCACAGTGACCGTCTTCTTGGCGCCGTTCCGGGTGAAGTCGAGTGTCATCTTCTGGCCGACTGTTGCGCCTTGCACCGTGGCAACCAGGTCGTTCGCACTGCCGACGGCCTTGCCGTCGACAGCCGTCACCACGTCGCCCTGCTCAAGTCCGGCCTTCGCGCCGGCCCCGTTGGGGGTGACGTTGCTGATCAACGCACCGCCGTTTTCGCCGTCGGTGACACCGACTGACAAAGCCGGGTGGCTGACCTTATTGCCACTGAGCAAAGCATTGACGACCAGCGCGACCTTGTCGCTAGGGATAGCAAAGCCGAGGCCGATGTTGCCCGAGCCCGAGCCCTGAGTGGCGATTGCCGAGTTGATGCCGATCACTTCACCACTCGTGTTGACCAAGGCGCCGCCGGAGTTGCCCGGGTTGATCGGAGCATCGGTCTGCAGCAGCCCGGACATCGTCGTGCTAGTCGCGCCCTGCTGCTGTTGCTGCGACTGGCCACCGAACGGAGACTGCTGTTGTTGCTGCTGGCTGCCCTCGCTGCTGGACTTGATAGTGCGGTCCTTGGCGCTGATGATGCCGGCCGTAACCGAACCCTCCAGGCCGAGTGGGCTGCCCAACGCCAGCACGGTGTCGCCGACCTTCATGTTGGCGCTTTTACCAAAGCGCGCGGCATGCAGATTTGAAACGCCGGTCGCCTTGACCACTGCCAGGTCGCTGCGCGGATCGGTGCCGGTGATCGTGGCAGAAGCCTTCTTGCCATCCGCGAAGATCACCGTGACCGTGCTGCTTTGTGCAGTGGCAACGACGTGATTATTGGTAACGATCGAACCGTCGGCTGACAGGATTACCCCGGAACCCTCACCCGTCTGGGTTTTGATCGACACGACGCTGTCCTGCACAGACGCTGCGATCTCCGCCAGCGATGAGCGGTCGACCACACGAGAGGTGGTGGAGTTGCTGGTCAAAATGTTGTTGCTAGCGTCAGTGTGGTCGAAAGATAGGGCCGTCAATGCACCAATTCCACCTGCACTGAGCGCAAGCACCACAGCGGCAGCACCGGCCACAAAAATCTTGCGGTTACGGCCTGGATTGCGCGGCTCAGGCCCGGCGCCCACCGGATAGGCCCATGGAGGCTGACCCTCAGTGGTCGGCTGCTGCGACGTCTGACCCGTCGCCCACCCGCCCGCATAGGCCGCCTGCTGCGGGTATTGCGGCTGGTAGCCCGGTTGCTGCCCGGCAGCCTGCTGACCATATCCAGGCCCATAGCCACCGGCAGCCGGATATCCGGCCGGATATTGCGGCTGATAGCCAGCGTGCTGGCCATAAGGCACCTGGGCGGTCGGCTGCTGCCAGGGGTTGGCAGGCGACTGCGCGGTGGCGGCCTGCTCGCCAGCTGGGGGCTGACTAGCGGTCGGCTGCTCAGACTGTCCCCGCTCCGGGCTGCTGCTCCCGGCGGAGGCGTCCGCGGCGTGCGGGTCGGTCTCGTTCTCGTTCATGTTCACCACCTTGCCCCCTCGTTCTCGAACTGTCCTGTGTTACCCCTGGATGTTTTCTGTGAAGCCGGGATCGGGCTTTACAGCGGGCAAAGTGACACGAAAAGTCGCGCCCTGACCCGGCTCGCTCAGCACCTCGACGGTGCCTTGGTGCTCGCGCACGATGGCCGCCACGATAGCCAAGCCCAACCCGGTGCCGGTCGCGATTCGCTCGGTATTGCGGGTCCGAGCATCGTCGGCGCGATAGAACCGCTCAAAGACGTGCGCCTTCTGCTCTCGCGTCAGACCCGGCCCGGTGTCAACGATCTCCACCACCGCTCGGCCGTTACCGGCAGCGCTCAACCGCAGAGTCACCGCCGCTGTTGGTGGTGTGTGCACCAATGCATTTGTCATCAGATTACCGATCACCTGGCGCAAACGGGCGTCATCGCCGTAGGCCACCAGCAGCTCCGGCGCCGCAGCAATTTCCACCGAGATCGCGCGCTCCGGTGCGGTCACCTGCGCCGCCTGCACCGCATCGATGGCCAATACCGGCAACTCGACCGGGGCCAAGTTCAGTGGACGTTCGCGGTCCATCCGGGCCAATAGCAGCAGATCCTCGACCAACAGACCCATCCGGGCGGCCTCGTCCTCGATTCGGCGAACCAACTTGGCGACGTCATCGGGATTTGCCACTGCACCCTGCCGATAGAGCTCAGCGAAGCCGCGAATGGAGGTCAGCGGGGTGCGCAATTCGTGCGAAGCATCCGCCACGAATTGCCGCATCTTCGCCTCCGACCCCAACGCCCGGGTTTCGGAAAGCTGCGCCGCCTCGGCTGCAGCCTTCGCTGCCGCTTCAGAACTGGCCCGAGCCAGGAAGGCCGCCTCGATCTGGGCCAGCATCGCGTTCAACGAAGAAGACAATCGACCCAGCTCTGTGGTCGGCTCGCCGCCGTCGGCCTCAGGATCGGGCACCCGCTGTGACAGGTCACCTGCACCGATCGCCGCCGCAGTCCGCTCGATTTGCAGCAGCGGAATCAAGCTCTGCCGAACGATCGCTGCCCCGATCGCAGCGAGCGCGATCAAAACGCCGAGCCCGACCAAAACATCAACCCAGATCATCCGGATAATTGCCAGTTGGATGACCGAAAGCTTTTCGGCGACCTGCAGCACAGTCCCATTTGAGTACGCAGAGACTAAAACCCGCCAGTAAATGCCGCTTGGCGAGCGAACCGTGTATGGCTTGCCGAGGACTGCGTTAACCGCATCCAGGCCCTTGATCACGGGCGGGAAGTCAGGAGCCGTGAGCGTCTTATCGCCGACGATGGGGTTATCACCGCTGACCCCATTGATCGAACTCGCGCGAAGATAGTAGTCGCCCGGCAATGGCACACCCGACCCAAACGAAGTCTGGGCGAGCTGAACCGTATAAAGCTGCAACGAGCTGTCGAGCCGAGTGAGTAAGTAACGGTTCAGCGCATAAGTGCTAGCTGTACTGATCAGCGCCAGGGCCGCCAAGACTAGGGCGAGGACGGAGGCGACAAGCTTTGTCCGCAATGACACTTTGCGTAACTTAGGCTGCCGCGGGACTGCCTGGCGCACTCGCTCGGTGAGCGTCATTGCGGAACCGCTCATACCGCCGGTTTGCGAAGTACGTAACCCACACCTCGCAGGGTATGAATCAGGCGCGGCTGCACGTTGTCGACCTTGCGCCGTAAATAGGAGATATATGACTCGACGATGTTGTCGTCGCCGCGGAAATCGTATTTCCACACGTGGTCGAGAATCTGCGCCTTGGACAGCACTCGGTTGGCGTTAAGCATGAGATAACGCAGCAGCTTGAATTCGGTCGGCGACAACTGCACCCGCTGGCCGGCCCGGTAAACTTCGTGTGTCTCTTCGTCGAGCTCCAGATCAGCGAAGACCAACCGGGACGGCTCTTCGTCGCCCTGGGTGGTGCGGCGCAGCACCGCGCGGATCCGAGCGGTGAGCTCCTCCAAGCTGAACGGCTTGGTGACGTAGTCATCGCCGCCCAGGGTCAGACCACGGATCTTGTCGTCGGTGCCGTCGCGCGCGGTCAGGAAGACGACCGGGGTGCGCGCGCCGCCCTCGCGCATGAGCCGAATGACCTCGAACCCGTCGAGGTCGGGCAGCATGACGTCGAGGACGACCAAATCTGGGGTGGTGTTCTTCGCCGCACTGACCGCCGCGCTCCCGCTCGTCGCGGTGCTGACGTCAAAGCCGGCGAAGCGCAAGCTGGCGGAGAGCAGCTCGAGGATGTTCACGTCGTCTTCGACGACGAGCAGCTTCGCCTCGCTCTGCTTGGACTGGGTCTGAGCGGCCATGCAGCCATTCTCTAATAGAACGCTGCGGTATAGCTGCAGACTGGCTGAAAGTTATCTGAGAGAACCCTCAGCTTAGGCGGCGAGCCGGTATCCGCCGACCCCCATCGACGCTTGGGCAGCGCGAGCCAACGCCCGCCGGTCGGCACCAGAATCGGGGCGCAGAGCCGGTGCGGTAACCAGCGTGACGGTCAGCGAGCGCAGCGCGGCCACTCGACGAACCGAGCTCAACAAGGTGTCTTCACCGATGAATGCTGGCGCCGTGGAGTCGTAGCAGATCGAGGTCGGCACTACGGGTGCGCCGACGTCGATCGCAGCCTGGAACATCGCCGGGCGAAAACGACCCTGGTTGACGCCGCAGAACGTCGTACCTTCCGGGAAGACCGCGACCGAGTGGCCGCCGCGCAGTGCGGCAGCGACCTCAGCCACGGTGTTGGGCAGCGCTTTGGGCCGGGAGCGGTCTAGGAAGATCGCTCCGGCCAGGCTAGCCATGGTGCCGATCCCCGGCCAGGAACTGACCTCGCGCTTGGACACCAGCCGCACCGGGGTCACTGCAACCAGGACCAGGATGTCGAGCCAGGACACGTGGTTGGCCACTAGCAGGCTGCCCGGCCGCGGAGCAGGACCCCGCACGACCAGCCGCACCCCGAGGACACTCAGCAGCATCCGGCACACTGCCCGCAACGCCAGACCGCGCAAAACCGGCAACACCACAAACCCGCCCAACAGTACGAGCATCATTGAACTGATTCGCAGCGCGACAGTGCCACGCGGGGCGGCCCGGTCGGCGCCGTCGCGACATTGTTCGCCGCAGCCGGAGACGGGCTGCCAGATGGTCGAATTCGTCATTGCGTGGCTCCCAGGAAGTGGCGACGGTAACGGGGGTCCATCCGGTCCATCGAGAACAACACGTAAAAGTCGGCGCAGTTGAAATCCGGGTCGTACGCGGGCTCGCCGCAGACCCAGCTACCCAGCCGCAGATAGCCCTTGAGCAGCGGCGGGGCCTGCGTCTTCGGGTCACCGACCAGATCGGTGGTGGCCAGCCAGGGGCGGTGGGGCTTGACCCGAAGTGCCGGCGGCGCAAGGTGCTTGCTCTGGGCCCGCGCCCAGACACCCGCAGCGGTGTGCCCGCCGTCGTCCAACGGCACCGAGGCGCAGCCGCCGAGCCAGCGCAGGTTGTTCAGGTGCAGATACCGGGCGAGCCCGGCCCACATCAGATTGACCACGGCGCCGGAGCGGTGATCAGGGTGCACGCAGGAGCGGCCCGTTTCGACCAGTTGATCGCGCAACGGACGCAGCCCGGTCAGGTCGAACTCGCTGTCACCGTAACGACGCCCGGCCCGCTCGGCTGCCCGTGGCGGCATCATCCGATAGGTGCCGACCACCTCACCGGTGGTGTCGTCGCGCACGATCAAGTGGTCGCAGTGATCGTCGAATTCGTCGACATCGCGCCCATCGACCGCATCGGTCAGGCGGGCGCCAAGTTCGCCGGCGAAAACATCGTGGCGCAATCGCTGCGCAGCCGCGACCTGACTGGCGTCGTCGGCGAGGATCAGGGAGTAGCCGCTGGTCCCGGTGGATGCGGCGGCGGTCATGAGAACTGCCATGTTCTCTGTGTAAGGGCGACAGCTGCCGATGGAATGTCGCGCCAGAGGGGGATTCATGGCCGCTGGATGAACGGCTTGTGCGCGACCTCTGGGCAACGGTGTTCGCAAGTCGTTCACATCCCGCCCGCGCGGCCCCGGGCGCTGGTCACGGGCTAGCTAGCACCTAGTACCTTAAGGCCTTCTGCTGACCTCGACGAAGGGAGCCACGTCGATGAGTCGGCCTGGCACCGACGAGATAGTCGTGGACCACCTGACCAAGCAGTACAAAAAGCTGCGGGCCGTCGACGACCTCTCTTTCCGCGTACGATCCGGCCGGGTAACGGGCTTTCTGGGCCCCAACGGCGCTGGTAAGACCACGACACTGCGGATGTTGCTCGGGCTGGTGACGCCGACTTCCGGCAGCGCCACGTTCGGCGGCGCCCGCTATGTCGACATCGCCGATCCGATCAAAGCGGTCGGCGCGGTCCTCGAAGCCTCCAGCGCACACCGGGGCCGGACGGCGATCAACCACCTGCGCATGATTTGCCAGGCGAGCGGCCTGCCCAAGTCTCGGGCCGATGAGGTGCTCGACATCGTCGGCCTGACGCCGGCGGCGAAACGCAAGTTCAAGGGTTACTCGCTGGGCATGAAGCAGCGGCTCGGCATTGCGGCTGCCCTGCTCGGTGATCCCCGGGTGCTGATCCTGGACGAGCCGGCGAACGGGCTGGACCCCGAAGGCATCCGTTGGCTGCGTGACCTGCTCAAGATGCTGGCCGGTCAAGGTCGCACGGTGCTGGTCTCCAGCCACCTGCTCGGCGAAATGCAACAGCTCGCCGACGACGTGGTGATCGTGGCGGCCGGCAAGCTGGTGCGCCAGGGACCGATCGACGAGGTGCTCGGCGCGACTGCGAGCGCGATCGTGCGAGTTCGCACCCCACAGCCAGACCAGCTGATTGCCGCATTGGACCAGCTCAACGCGAGCGCTGCGCGACAAGACGACGGAAGTCTGCTGGTCAGCGGCGCAGATGCTGCCGCAATCGGGCACGCTGCCTTCACCGCTTCAGTGGAGCTGCACGAGCTGCACAGCGAGCGCGGCGACCTGGAACAGGTATTCCTGCAGCTGACGGCCGGGAAGGCGGGCATCCGATGAACCTGATCAAAGCCGAGCTGTTCAAACTGCGGACCACGTCGCTGTGGTGGATCTTCAGCATCACCCTGGTGCCGTTGTACGCGGTCAGCCTGCTGATCAACTGGGCCACCGAATATGCGGCGACCCGCGGCCAGGGGCCCAGCACCACGCCGCCAACCGGGGCCGAGGTGGCAGTCTATCTCTACACGAGCGGCCAGTATTTCGGCGTGCTGTTGGTGCTGTTGTTGAGCGCGATCCTGGTGACCAACGAGTTCTTCCACCTCACCGCGACCACGACCTTCCTGGTCACTCCGCGCCGGGAGCAAATCATCCTGGCCAAGTTCGTTGCCGGAGTCGTGATCGCTCTGGCCACGTGGTTGATCACCACTGTTTTGAACCTGATCTTCGTGCCAATCGTGCTTAACCAGCTCCATTTCGGCGCCGAACTCGGTGAGCCGGCCGTTTGGCGTGCCGTCGGGCTCAATGCCCTCGCGTTCGGCCTCTGGTCTTTGGTCGGAGTCGGCCTCGGCGTGCTGATTCGCAGCCAGATCGCGGCGACATTAACCCTGTCAATCGTGTATGTGGCCGGGACGGTTGCGATAAACCTGATCTTGGCAGCTGCGGCGCACTACTTGTGGTCCGGATTCAATCATCTGATGGTCCTGGTCCCGAGCAATGCGGCCGAGCTGATGACCTCCGGCGGGGCTGGGTTGCCGGACAATCCGCCGCGCTGGGTGGGTGCAGTGGTGCTAATCGGCTATGCCGCTGTCACGGGCTTTTTCGGCACACTTGTCACCCGTCGGCGCGACATCGGCTGAGGTGTGGCGGCAGTTCGTTGCCACACCCGACGTCCGGCCGGTCCCGCCGGCCGGACGGCGTAGCCTTGACACCGAATTTCTTCCCGTCCGATGCGACGTGATGGTCGCGTTCTGACAAAACGGTGAAAGAGGCGAACACGAAAGTGTCGACCCAGCAGACTTCGCATGACAAGCCACTCGCGGACTTCGGCCCCAACGAGTGGATCGTCGACGAGATGTACCAGCGCTACCTGGCTGACCCGGCCAGCGTCGACCCCGCTTGGCACGATTTTTTCGCCGACTACAAACCGGCGATGGCCACGGGATCGATTGCTACCCCGAATGAGGCGACGGCGGCCAACGCAACTGGGTCAGCCGCCCGGGTCGGCACGGATGCGCCGGCCGCGGCCACGGTAGCGCCGGTCAAGCCAATCGTCCCTGCGACCCCCCAGCCGACTCCTGCTCCAGCCGCGGTCAAGCCGGCGAAAGCCTCAGCCAACGGCACCGTGCCGACCGGAGCGAAGGTGACCACCCTGCGCGGCGTCTCCGCCAAGATCGTGCAGAACATGGAAGCCTCGATCGAGGTGCCCACCGCGACATCGGTCCGCGCCGTGCCGGCCAAGCTGCTGGTCGACAACCGCATCGTGATCAACAACCACCTTGCCCGCGGGCGCGGAGGCAAGGTCAGCTTCACCCACCTGATCGGCTGGGCTCTAGTGCGCGCCGTCATCGCCCACCCGGAAATGAACAACTCGTTCGCCCAGGTGGACGGCAAGCCCGCACTGGTCGCGCCTGAGCACATCAACCTGGGCATCGCGATCGATCTGGCCAAGAAGGACGGCTCCCGCACCCTGGTCGTGCCCGCGATCAAGAACTGCGAGCGGATGGATTTCCGCAAGTTTTGGCAGGCCTACGAGGACATGGTCCGGCGGGCCCGGCGTGGCGAGTTGACCATGGACGATTACGCCGGCACGACGATCTCGCTAACCAACCCCGGCGGCATTGGCACAGTGCACTCCATCCCGCGTCTGATGAACGGCCAGAGCGCGATCATTGGCGTCGGCGCGATGGAATACCCAGCGCCATACGCGGGCATGAGCGACGAGACCCTCACCGATCACGGCGTCAGCAAGGTCACCACGCTGACCAGCACCTATGACCACCGCGTCATCCAAGGTGCCCAGTCCGGCGAGTTCCTCAAGGCCATGCACGAGTTCCTGCTCGGCGAGCACGCCTTCTACGACGAGATCTTCACGTCACTGCGGATTCCGTACGAGCCGGTGCGGTGGGTGCGTGACGTCGCGCGTACCTCGGAGGGGCAGATCGACAAGGCCGCGCGGGTGGTGGAGTTGATCCACGCGTACCGGGTGCGGGGTCATTTGATGGCCGACACTGACCCGCTGGAATTCGAAATCCGGCGCCACCCTGACCTGGACGTGCTGCAACACGGCTTGACCCTATGGGATCTCGACCGCAGCTTCCCGGTCGGCGGTTTCGTTGGCAAGCAGAAAATGAAGCTGCGCGATGTGCTCGGCGTGCTGCGCGACACCTATTGCCGCCGGGTCGGCATCGAATACATGCACATCCAAGGCCCGGAAGAGCGGCGCTGGATTCAGGACCGAATCGAAACCAAATACACCAAGCCCAGCACCGAGGAACAAAAGTACATCCTCCGGCGACTAAATGCGGCCGAGGCCTTTGAAACCTTCTTGCAGACCAAGTACGTCGGGCAGAAGCGGTTCTCGTTGGAGGGCGGCGAATCACTGATCCCGCTGCTCGACGAGGTCCTGAAAGCCTCGGCCGAATCCGGGCTGGACGAAATGGTCATCGGCATGACGCATCGCGGCCGACTGAACGTGCTCGCGAACATCGTCGGCAAGCCGTACGAAAAGATTTTCAATGAGTTTGAGGGTCAGATGGACCCGAAGTCGGCACATGGTTCCGGGGATGTGAAATACCACCTGGGCCAGTCGGGCAAATACACCACGCCCGATGGAGAGCACGCGAGCACTGTCAGCGTGGTCGCGAACCCGTCGCACCTGGAGGCGGTCGACCCGGTGCTGGAAGGCATCGTTCGGGCCAAGCAGGACCGGCTCGACCTGGGCCTACACGGCTACACCGTGCTGCCGGTGCTGGTGCACGGCGACGCCGCCTTCGCCGGCCAGGGCGTGGTCGCCGAGACGCTCAACTTGTCACAGCTGCGCGGTTACCGCACCGGCGGCACGGTGCACGTGGTGGTCAACAACCAGGTCGGCTTCACCACCGCCCCGGAATACAGCCGGTCTTCGCTTTACTCGACCGACGTGGCTCGCATGATCCAGGCGCCGATCTTCCACGTGAACGGTGACGACCCCGAAGCTGTTGTTCGGGTCGCCAAGCTCGCCTTCGAATACCGCCAGACGTTCAACAAAGACGTGGTGATCGACCTGGTTTGCTACCGCCGACGCGGACATAACGAGGGCGACGACCCGTCGATGACCAACCCGCGGATGTACCAGATCATCGACACCAAGCGCAGTGTCCGCAAGCTCTACACCGAGGAGCTGATCGGTCGAGGTGACATCACCATCGACGACGCTCAGGAGCAGCTGCGGGACTATCAGTCGCAGTTGGAACAGGTCTTCAAAGCTACCCGCGACGCCGCGCGCACCCCACCGCGCGCACGTCCGTTGACTGAGCAGCCTGAGCCTGAGGTGTCGACCGCGATCGACGCGGCCGTGGTTCGCTCGGTTGGTCAAGCTCACATCGACCTGCCGGCCGGCTTCACCCCGCACAAGCGGGTCCAGCAACTGCTGGAGCGGCGGGTCAAGATGTCGGCGAACGGCGGGATCGACTGGGGCTTCGGCGAGCTGATCGCCTTCGGTTCGCTGCTGCATCAGGGCGTGACCGTGCGGCTGGCCGGCCAGGACTCGCGCCGCGGCACCTTCACCTCTCGGCACGCTTCGATCGTCGACTCGGTCACCGGTAAGGACTTCCTGCCGCTATCCACGCTGACCATTGGCAACGCCAGGTTCTTCGTGCACGACTCGCTGCTGAGCGAATATGCGGCGATGGGCTTCGAATACGGCTACTCGGTCGAAAACACCGAAGCGTTGGTCCTCTGGGAAGCTCAGTTCGGAGACTTCGTCAACGGCGCACAGTCGATCGTGGACGAATTCCTCTCCTCCGGCGAGGTGAAGTGGGGTCAGCAGTCCGCGCTGGTGCTGCTGCTGCCGCATGGTCAAGAGGGCCAGGGTCCGGACCACTCATCCGGGCGCCCCGAGCGGTTCCTACAACTCTGCGCGCAGGACAACATGCGCGTGGCGAATCCGACCACCCCGGCAAACTACTTCCACCTACTCCGCCGACAGGCTCTGAGCACCAAGCGCAAGCCGCTGGTGGTCTTCTCGCCGAAGTCGCTGCTGCGGCACAAGCTCGCCGTGTCGTCGGTCGCCGACTTCACCGAAGGCACGTTCCAGCCGGTGCTCGGCGACGCCGGCGTCAACGGCACACCGTTGGACGCCAACTCGGTCAAGCGGGTGCTGCTCTGCTCCGGCAAGGTCTACTACGACCTGTTCCAGGCCAGAGCCCAGCGCGGCATCACCGACACCGCGATCATCCGAATGGAGCAGATCTACCCGCTGCCCGTGGCCGAGCTCAAGGCGGTGCTGGCCCAGTTCCCGCAGGCCGAGGACTTCGCCTGGGTGCAAGAGGAGCCGGCAAACCAGGGCGCCTGGTCGTTCGTGGCGCTCAACTTGCTAGAACACCTGGACGGGCTACGCCTGCGGCGGATCTCCCGGCCGGCAGCAGCCGCCCCTGCGGTCGGCTCGGCCAAACTGCACGAGGCCGAACAAGCCGCACTGGTTGAGGCGTCGCTGCCCATCCTGTGACGGCTGGATAGTCATTGGGGGCGCTCCGCTGCGGCGAGGCGCCCCCGCTTAAAATCTCCAGCTATGTACTTCACCGATCGTGGCATCGAAGAGCTAGTCGAACGCCGGGGCGAAGAATCCGTCACGCTGGAGTGGATCGGCGAACAACTGCGCAGCTTCGTCAACCTGCACCCCGAATTCGAAACCCCGATCGAACGCTTCGCCACCTGGCTCGCCCGCGACGACGAAGCAGACGAATAGCGGCCGACCGACAGCTCGGGCCTGAACGGCGGCGGCTTAGCTAGGAGAAAATCAGGGCGAGCAGGCCGATCACCACGACGGCGACGAGCACGCCGATGATGATCAGCGGGGTTTTGGAGCTGGCAGGCGGCTGCGGTGGGGTGCGTTCGGTGAAAGCCCGAAACGCCTCGGTGTTACCACTGGGATCGACGCTGTTGTCAGACATGGCCAAGACGATAGCGAAGCCCAGCCGTCCTGGGTTGATTCACCTGCGCGAGTTCACGGCATTCACCAGGACGAACGTCCCACTCGGCCAGTTTTCCCTCTTTCGGGGGAACACCGGACACTAGCGTTGGGTCACCGGCAACGAGCCAGCTCCACGGCCGGCTTCACCGCGCTTGGCTATAAGGCTTGGACGGTAGCTGGCCAAGTGCGTGATAATAGCCGCATGGCTAAGCCACGGGTGTTGTACGAAGACGGCCGGCCGTACACCGCGCCGGATTCGCTAGAGGAACTGACCGGGCCCACGACGGGTGTGGTCGAGCTGCCCCTGCGCCTGGACTGGTCAGAACAAGGCCAATACGACCTGTCCAACACGCAAGAGCGCAACCTTATGTACGAACGAGTCATCCGCGAGTCGATGCAGGTAGACGATCTGCGCACCTTCCTACACGGCCCGACCCTGCATCGGGTGTGGCGGCAGCTATGGTTGCCGCACAAGGCGCGGGTGTTGTGGGAATCGCGGTTCCAAAGCTTGGCTGGTTTGGCGTAATCAATGGACCCGTTTCACCAACGCCTTGCCCGAGTTGCTTTAGCAGCCGCCGGTCAATACGGCTTTTGTCTCGCCGGCGGCTACGCTGTGCAGGCGCACGGCTTTGTAAATCGAATCTCCAAAGATGTGGATCTGTTCACCACCATGGCAGCGGCGGCTGACTTTCCGGCAGCACAAGCCGCGGTGATTGCAGCATTGCGCGGCGACGGGTTACAGGTGACCGTGGAACGAGAGGGTCCTTCGTTTGCCCGGCTCGGGGTCGTGGATCCAGTCGGTTTCGCCAGCACGGTGGAACTGGGCATCGATTGGCGCGAGTACCCACCCGTTCAGCTCGCGATCGGCCCGGTCTTACACCCGACCGACGCCGCAGCGAATAAGCTCTGTGCTCTCTACGGCCGAGCCGAGGTCCGCGACTACATCGACGTCCACGGCGTCCTTGCAGATGGTAGATATTCAGCCGAGGAACTCCTGCGGATGGCAACCGAACACGACCCTGGGTTTGACGCCGCATTTTTTGCCGAAGCCCTCCGAGCAGTTCGCCGGTTTCCGGCGTCGGCATTTCACCATTATCAGCTCGCGGCAATCCAGATCGATGATTTAGTCACCCAGCTAATCGCATGGGCGGACGAAATCGACCGCACTCATCGATAACTGGGCCGGTCATGAGTGTCGCTAAAGCGTGTCGAGGCGCTGCATAAACTGACCGATATGACGGACCAATTCAGCGTCGGTTAGGTCCGATGAGTCGCGCAGCGTGGGATCGATCGCGTCGCTTTCGTCGAGCAATAGAAGACCTCAGTGAGCACCCGCTCGAATGGATCTCGGGTGCGTTCGCCGGCAGCCAACGACCGGCTCCGCGCGCGCAGCCAAGACCGGGCGAATTCCGGGCCGCCGATGAGGCCAGCAACAAGCTGCCGCATGAGGTCGACCTGAGCTGCCACGCCACTATCCGGTGCCACTTCAGTCGGCCGAGCCCAGGAGCGCCCAACTCTGCCCCAACCTGCTGGCAGGTCTGCCCGCTTTGCCGCTAAGCCCCCATAGTCCCGCTGAGATCAGTCCAGGTCGGTACGCCGTTAGAAGTGGTTATTCGCAGAATTGTGCACCCCATATCCCGTACAGCGGCGGTGATAACTTGTTGCGCTGCGGCGGCGCCCTCGGTCAGCCAGCACAACATGACGCCAGTGCTGGCTGCGGCCCATGGCAGCAGGCCACCGCGTTCCGGGTAGAGCGGGTAAGGAACTACTGGTTCCTGCTGTCGTGCGCCTCTTCTGCTCCCGACGCTGCCTCGTCCGCGCACCCGGTCGACTCCTGAGCAGGATGCTTGTTCCCGACGCCGCCCACGATCGGCGGCTATGAGAGCGCGGTCGTCGTGGCATCCTCCTGTCATGGATGAAGCCCTGCACCGAGAAGTTCGTACGACGCTGCTGGGACTTTGCCGCGATGGCTCTCCAGTGGTCACGCCGGACACCGTGGAGACCACCATTGCAGTCAGCTCGCGGCGATGGCGTTCGTTCGACCGACGCACCAAACAGTCCGGAGACTTCGAAGCGAGAATCGAGGATCTCGCTAAAGGTCTTCGTGACAGGTTCGAGGCAAATCGTCAACTGGTCGGCCCTCTCCTGGAGGACTACCGATTCCTAGCTCGAACCTTGGCTATCGAGTTCGTGGCCGCAGAATCTTTCGGAGGCCCGCCGCGCGGGTAGTGAAGTCGCTCGCGTCGCGGCAAATGAGTGTGGCCGATGGGTTCAGGGCTTAGGGTTGGTCGGCCGGGGCATCGATGACCTCGGCGCCAGCCTCCTGGGCCTTAGCGCCCGTTCCAGGTCAGCCACCGACACAATGATCCGCCGTAGTCCACGCACCGTCATAGGGCGCACCTTAATGGACGCCTGGACCGTGCCTGCTCGCTGGCATCCCCCTCCGCTGTAACACCAGGTGGCGAGCGACTTGCGGCAGTTGAGTACAGGCGAACGTGCACGCAGTGTGCAAGCTAAGCAATCTACCTGCAATCTATACTTATCAGTATAATGGCCTTACTTCTGACCCCTCCCTAACGCACCCAAGTTGAGCTACCAGCCTCTTTTCCGCGACCAGAGGCAATAGTTGGGCGGGCGCTTCTGAAGGCTCCACCGAAAAACGACCTCCCGCAAATCAATAAGGGGATCACGGCGTATCCGTGCATTATCAGCTCGGCGAAGCCGCCGAGGAAGGGCGTACGCCGCGGCTTTCGAAGACCTCTTTCGCGGCGAGGGTGGCGTTCAGGGCGCGCGGGAAACCGGCATAGACGGCCGCGTGCAGCATGGCTTCGACGATCTCGTCTGGGGTCAGGTCGACGTTGAGTGCGGCGCCTACGTGGACCTTGAGCTGGGGTTCGCATCCGCCGAGGGCGGTCAGGATGCCGATGGTGACCAGTTGGCGGGACCGGGCATCGAGGCCGGGCCGGTCGTAGATGTCACCGAACGCGAACGCCGCCACGTGGTGTCCCAGCGCGGGTGAGACTTCGGCGAGCGAGTCGATTACCGCGGTTCCGGCGTGGCCGTCAATTTTGGCGAGGACTTCAAGGCCATGGTTACGCCGATCGAGGTTGCTGGTGCTGGTGACGTCGTGCTGTGCTGTGCTCATGGTTGGGTCGATCCTCCGTAAGTCGCGATCTTGTATTCGGTGGCAGCCAGGGCCAGCTGAATCTGGGCAAGCTGGGCCCGCAGCGTGTCACGGTGCTCCATAAGCAGGTCGAGGCGGTCGGGAATGGTGGCGTCACCGCGGTCGACAAGATCAACGTACTGACGCAGGTCGCTGATGGGCATCCCAGAGGTGCGCATCCGGGTCAGGAACACCAGGCGCCGGACCGCTGGGGCGCCGTAGACCCGGTGCCCGGCCGGATTGCGCGGCACCGAAACCAGTCCTACCCGCTCGTAGTATCGCAATGTGTGCGGGCTCACCCCCATATGCTGGGCCGTCGTCGCGATGTCCCACTGCCGGGGCTGATCGTCGAGAACCAAGTCCTGCAGGGCCTCGACGGAAACTCCGCCCGGCGGGTCGACGGCGAGCCGCAACGCCTCCGCCAACTGCTCGTTCACGTTCATGACCCCGACGGTAGAGCTTCGAGCGCGCTCCAACGCAAGTAAAAGCGAGAACGTAGAGCATGCGGTTCGCCACCGTCAATCGGCGGGGCAGATGCACTCAGACAGTGAGGGCTCGGCGGGTGCATTCGCCGGCGTGAACGGCTTGGGTAAATGCGGTCCACTCGGCAGGGGTAAAGCGCAGTATGTGCCCGTCTTTGGAAAGGTCGGCCCCGGTGCTGTGAACGTTGATCCATGGGTGCAGTGCGGCGGATGCCACGGCCGCGAGCAATTTGGTCCATTCGGTTTGTGTCACGAGCAACTCAGGGCCTTCAGGGTCTTTACTGTCGCGGATGTAGACCCCTTCGCCGGTGTGCGACCATTCGACGCAGTTACCACCAGATCCCCCGGATCTGGTGCTTTTGCGATATTGCTTGGGCTCCTGGGTGTTGATCATGAGCAGAACTCCTGGATGGGTATGACTTGGCTCAGGACGTGGTCGAAGATCGTCGCGTAGCGGGCAAGATCGCGAGGCTTTTGTAGGTACGCGGCACTGCTGGGCGTGTCGATGTAGACCACTGATGGGTCCTCGCTGGGATCGGCGAAGTCCAGGACCACGAAAGTCGATTCCATCGCGGCATGGGCGCCCGCCGTGAACGGTAAAATATCAATACTGATATGGGGTTGGTCAGCGGCTTTGCGTAGTCGCTCGAGCTGGTCGCGCATGATGGTGGATCCGCCAACTTCGCGGAGTAAGACCGCTTCGTTGAGGACGGCGTGAATTGTGGGCGGCCCGACCGGGTCGGCACGGGTCAGGATTGCTTGCCGTTCCATACGCAGCGCCACCCGTTGCTCGATCTCATCGGCCGCATGGGCGGGGTTGCGTGCTAGATAGACAGCGCGGGCGTACGCGGATGTTTGGAATAGACCGGGGATCAGCTCAGCTTCGTAGGTTCGGATTGCCGTGGCGGCTGGCTCGACGTCGAGGTAGAGCGAGAACCATTCGGGTACCGCATCGTCGCCGTAGACGTGCCACCAGCTCGCCCCATGTGTGGCTAAAGCCAACGCTGTTAAGGCTTCGGTCTGCTCGGCAGTGGTGCCGTAGTGAGTGCAGAGCACGGCGACGTCTTGGGGTTTGACCGGGTGCTTACCGGCCTCAATCTTGAACAGTTTGGCGCGGCTGATGCCGAGCCGCCGGTGGGTCACTACCTGATCAACAGAGGTCCCTACCGCTTCGCGCAGCGCCTTCAACCGGACCCCGAGTTGTCTGCGGACGATGGTCGGCCCGGCCACTGGTGCTGCGTGCACGATGCTCTCCTCGCGCTGCTCCAAGGCCATACCACCAGTGTCTCATTCGGAGACTCCATTACGCGGTGCGGGCCACCAGGATCGTGAAAACTCTCTTACAAATACTTGCGCAGTGAGAGTATCACTGCGATAGTCGTATTGAATTTCGGTCACCGGGCGCATACGGCCCGAAATCGTCCCAGAGATGCCGGCAGCGTCGAGCCCGCCGCAGCCCATGACAGCCACAGCAAAGTTGGTCAACATGCACGTACCACGCGTACGGACCCGACTCACGGCGCTACTAGCTCCGTGGTGGAAACAAACGACCGCACCGGCGCCTGGTCCACGGGACCGGCCAGCAATTTGGCCCCCGCGACACACTGGCGGATCCCCGACGAAAGCCGCCGATGACTACTGAGCTGATCGACCCGGAGCACCTACCTCTGCGGCCCGGGTGGCTTTGTGCGGTGTGTAGCGCTGACTGGCCGTGCGCTGCGGCGAAAGCCGTGCTCACCGAGCAGTACGTGCATAACTACACCGCCCTGAGAATCTATCTGGCCCAGCAGTACTGGGAAGCCATTGACGACTCTGCGCGCCTTGGCGGTATCAAAATCATCACCCGCCTGCGCGACAGGTTCCTCGGATGGACCGACGCGCTTGGCAGCAGTGGAGAAGTCCGACCCTAAATTTTTGCGAATCAGCGGGTGTGGTCGAGCAGGACTTTGCCGAAGAGCTGCCCCGACTGCAGCCGCGCAAAGGCCTCAGCGGCCGAGCTGAAGCCGAACGTCGAGTCAATAGTCGGTCGGATGTCCTTATCGACACACAGGTCAAGCAAAGCGACCAAATCAGCCCGAGTGCCCATTGTGGCGCCCAGAATCTCCAGCCGCATCGCAAAGACGCGCTGCAAATTCGTTGTCGCCAGGTGGCCGCCGGTGGCGCCACAAACGACGATTCGGCCCTCGGGCGCAGCACATTTCAACGAATGCTCGAATGTTGCTGCACCCACAGACTCGATCACCACTTGCACCCGCTCCGGCAGCCGTCCACCCGGTTCGATGGCCGTGGCACCGAGGGCGGCGACCCGTTCCCGTTTACCCGGGTCGCGGCTCGTCGCGTACACCCGTTTGCCGAGTGCCAGCGCAAGTTGGACAGCCGCAGTGGCCACTCCCCCGCCGGCGCCTTGGACTAAGACCGCGTCGGCTTGGTCGACCCGCCCGCGGGCGGTCAGCATGTTGTAGGCGGTGAGCCACGCGGTCGGCATGCAGGCTGCGTCCAACACGGACATTCCAGCCGGCTTGGGCACTAGGTTTTCCGGCGGCACGGCGACTCGCTCGGCGAGGGTGCCCGGGTGTCGTTCGGACAGCAGCGACAGTCCACGCGGGTCACCCGGATCTGGCACCACTGGATAGACCACTACTTCGGCGCCGGTTGGATCCGTGCCGACGGCGTCGCACCCGAGCACCATCGGGAGCTGATCGGCGCTGAGGCCGACGCCGCGCAATGACCAGAGCTCATGGTGGTTCAGCGAGCTGGCCAGCACGTCGACGACAGTCCACCCGTGCGGCCAGGTCGGTTCGGGGAGCTCACCGACGGTCAACGCGGCGAGCGGATCCTTGGGGTCGATTGTCGAGGCATAAGCGGCACGCATGCCCCGACCTTAATCGGCAACGACCGCCGCGTGTGCCCGTGCCGCAGTCAACGGCGCCACGGTTGCCGTCAATCCAGCCGCTGCGGCCGGATGCGCCGGAAAGCCCGCCACAGTCAACGGCGTCGACATCGGTACGTGACGGCGAGCCACCCCGTCGCGAGCAGCGGCAGCGGCAACCGCGGCAGCCACGGCCGGAGCAACTCGCGGGTCCAGCGGCGAGGGCACGATCGCGTCAGCGCGCAGCTCGTCGGCGACCACGTCGGCGATGGCCTCGGCTGCGGCTACCTTCATCCGGGCCGTGATCGTGGTTGCCCGCGAGTCGAGCGCGCCCCGGAAGATGCCCGGGAACGCCAGCACGTTGTTGATCTGGTTCGGGAAATCGCTGCGACCGGTGGCGACAATCGCCGCGTACTTGTGGGCGATTTGCGGTGCGACCTCGGGTGTCGGGTTGGCCAGCGCGAAGATGATGCCATCCGGTGCCATCCCGGCCAGCGCGCTCTCGGCGATCGAACCGCCGGACACGCCGATCAGCACGTCGGCCCCGATCAACGCCTCAGCGATCCCCCCGGTGCGCCCGGAGACGTTGGTGCTCGCGGCCAGCTGGGCCTTGACTCCGGTGAGGTGGGCACGATCGCTGTGCACGATGCCACGCGAGTCGCAGACGATCACGTTCGCGCCGTCGACTCCGGCAGCGATCAGGGTGTGGGTGATGGCCACCCCGGCAGCGCCGGCCCCGCTGATCACCACGCGCAGGTCGGCGAACCGGCGTCCGAGCAGTGCGGTGGCATTGCGTAGCGCGGCGAGCACGACCACGGCCGTACCGTGTTGGTCGTCGTGGAAGACTGGAATGTCCAGCTCGGCGTCGAGGCGGCGCTCGATCTCGAAGCAGCGAGGCGCGCTGATGTCTTCCAGGTTGATGCCGCCGAAGGATGGTGCCATCGCCTTGATCGTGGCGATGATGCCTTCGACGTCTTGGGTGTCCAGGCAGATCGGGATCGAGTCCACCCCGCCGAACTGCTTGAGCAGGATCGCCTTGCCTTCCATCACCGGCATCGCGGCTTTGGGGCCGATGTCGCCCAGGCCGAGCACGGCCGAGCCGTCGGTGATCACGGCGACCAGGTTGCCGGCCCAGGTCAGGTCGAGATAGCGCGACTCGTCCGCAGCGATGGTCGTGCACACCCGGGCCACTCCCGGGGTGTAGGCGAGGCTGAGGTCATCGCGGCTGGCCAGAGCCACGGTGGGGCTGATTTCCATCTTGCCGTGGCGGTGTAGGTCGAACACCGGGTCGGCAGCGAGGGCAGGGTCGAGCTCGAACGAAAAGGCAGACACTTTGGGGGACTCCACACGGCATCGGGACAAAAGTCGTGGGCACCCGCCACTCTCGGTCGCGTGTATGCGGCGAGAGGCCGGTGCGATGCGGGGGTCACCCGAGACAGCGGCCGCCGCGCGAGTGTGCGCTGCGGTTACTCCGACATTAACCTAACCGACCTGGACGGGGGAAGTAGCGAAACAACACGCGCCCGATCACATCCGCTACCCCGTACGCGCGCGAGTCGTCTTGGACGAACTCGTTGTCGCCTTGAAGCCACCACCCGTCGGCGCAGTCACGGACCACCCGCTTGACGACCAGCAGCTCAGGTCGGCTGCGAAAGCGCGCGACCACGATATCGCCGGGCCGGATTCGCCCGCCGCGCCGGACGACCAACGCGTCACCGGTGTGCAACGTGGGCGCCATGGACGGGCCGTGCACCGCAACGACGAACCATCTCATGGCATCGGTCCTCCGTCGCGTTATTAGTGAAGCCTGCGGGGTAATGTCAGTTACGGATCATCGTAAACTCAGCTGAAATCGCAACTCTCAGCTGAAATCGCAACTGAAGAAAAGGGAGTCCTGATGCGACTGCCACGCCTGCTCATGCCGACTACCGTGGTCAGCGCCCACTGTGACCTGCCCTGTGGTGTCTATGACCCAGCGCAGGCCCGGATCGAGGCCGAGTCAGTCAAGGCCATCGCCGAGAAATACCAGGCGAACACCGACCCCGAGTTCCGCACGCGCGCTGTCCTGATCAAGGAGCAGCGCGCCGAATTGGTCAAGCATCACCTCTGGGTGCTGTGGACCGACTACTTCAAGGCCCCGCACTTCGAGAAGTATCCGAATCTGCACCAGCTTTTCAACGAGGCCACCAAGCTCGCCGGCGCTTCTGGTGCCAAGGGTTCGGTTGACCCCGCCGTTGCCGACCAGCTGCTCGGCAAGATCGAGGAGATCTCCAAGATCTTCTGGGAGACCAAGCAGGCATGATCTATGCGGCCGGCGTGTCCCCGCGATGCGCCGGCCGTATCGATCTGGCTGCGGTTAGCGACTAGAGTCTCCTGAGTTAGGAGGATGGCCGCGATGACGCAATTGCTGCAAACCCACCCAGATCCTGCGATGGGTGACGACGTCGTTCTGTTAACGGTTCCCGCCGACGGCGGTTACCTGGGCGTGCTGCGGACGGCCACGGCAGGGCTGGCGGCCCGGCTGCATTTCGCGCTAGATGAGATCGAGGATCTGCGGATCGCCGTCGACGAGGCGTGCGCGATGCTGCTAGCGATCGGCACCAGCGATGCTGAGCTGCAGTGTCGGTTCGAAGTGACAGACGATGTGCTGACCGTCGAGGTGAGCGTGGCGACAGTGCGTGGCGCCCGCCTGCCGGCCGAGTCTTCGTTCGCGTGGAAGGTGTTGACCGCGCTGACCGCGTCCGCTTCTGCGGCGGCCGACGGTCAGCAAGCGACGATCCGCCTACTCACTCGGCGCACCGAAAGCTGACAAAACCGGTGGCAGGCTTGCTTCGGCGATGTAGTCGAGGTGCTCGGTGGCTACTTTCGTGGCCAACTCAACGTCACCGGCAACTAGGCAGTCCAGCAACCGTCGGTGGTCTGCGTCGATTCTGCTCCAATATCCGTCGGGCAGGGTCTCGATCACGTCTTCGCCATAGGCGACGTGGTAAAGCGGGCGCACCACCAGCTCAAAGAGCGGATTTCCGGTGGCTCGGGCCACTGCTGAGTGAAACTGCGGGTGGGCGGCCAAGATCGTGTCGACGTCGTCGGTCGCTGGGTCGAAGAGCGTGCCCCGGATCTCGTTTAGCTGCTCGTCGGTGCGTCGCGCCGCCGCGAGACCGGCGGCCGGCACCTCCAGCGTGCGGCGCAGCTCCAACAAGTCGGCCAGCCCAACCACCGCCGAGTTGGCGAGCAGGGTAAACCCGGCAGCCAGCCCGTCCGCGAGCTGCTCGGCGTCGGGGTGGGAGACAAAACTGCCGCCGGTCACCCCCCGAGTGGTGACGATCAGATGTTGGCTGGCCAGCAGCCGCAACGCCTCACGCACCGTGCTACGACTGACCACGGTCTGCACGCAGAGTTCCGGCTCCGGCGGCAACCGATCACCGGGCTGCAGCCGCCCCGAGGTGATGTCTGCCCGCAACTCATTTGCCAGCACCTGATAAGCGGGCGGCCGCACCATTGATCCACTCACGTACACAGCGTAGGCCCCGATCGGGATGCCTCAGGGCGATTAGGCGGCGCCCAACGCCCGAGTGCTCGGCGGAAGCACCATCAACAATCCAGCCAGCACGCCTAGCCCCAGCAGCGTCACCCCAAGCCAAACCGGGCTGGTCTGAATCAGGAAGCCGCCCGCCGCGATGACGAACAGCTGCACCACGATTGCCGGCCCCCGAGCGCGGATCGCGCGCCGCCCCAGGCCACGCGCAACGAAGAAAACCGACACCGCACCGATTGCCGCCATCACGGTGAGTGAGGCCGCCAAGCCCACCTGCAGCTTGCTGCTACGGACATCCAAATAAATCAGGTACCCCGTCAGCCCCACTAAACCGGCGAACTCCAGGTAGAGCAGCCGTACGGCCCAGAGCAGCGTCGTCGGGCTCGACGGCACGGAATTCTCAGCTGTCACGCCCAGCACCATACCGAGAGTGTTTTTCCGCGCCGCCAGGTACAGTGCCGCGCATGCGAGCGTTGCTGGTGGTCAACCCGAAAGCCACCACGACCAGCGAACGCAGCCGGGATGTACTCGTACGGGCCCTGCGCAGTGCAGTGGAGTTGACCGTGGAGTACACGACTCGTCGGGGTCATGCCGCGACCCTGGCCCAGGCGGCTGCGGACAGCGGGGTCGATGTGGTAGTGACGTTGGGCGGCGACGGCACGGTGAACGAAGCAGTCAACGGGCTACTCAGCGCCCCGGCCGCCCGCACCGGTTTGCCGGGTCCGTTGGCGCAGCGGCTGCCGGCATTAGCTGTGGTGCCCGGCGGTTCGACAAACGTCTTTGCCCGTGCGCTCGGTTTGCCCCGCGACTGGGCCGACGGGACGAGCATCATCCTCGACGGCTTGCGCGACGGCAGGCATCGAACCATTGGTCTTGGCCGAGCCGATGACCGTTATTTCACTTTTGCGGCCGGAGTGGGGCTGGATGCTGCAGTGGTGCGCCGAGTTGAGCAGGCCCGATTGCGCGGGCACACCTCGACGCCGAGTCTGTATTTCCGCTCCACGTTCAGGCAATTTTTCGGTGAAGACCGTAAATCGCCCCCTTTGTCGCTGGAGCGACCCGGCGAATCGCCCCAAACCGAACTGGGCACAGTGATCGTGCAAAACACGTCCCCGTGGACCTATGTGGGTGACCGGCCGGTCAATCCCAACCCGGAGGCGTCCTTCGATCGCGGGTTGGACGTGCTGGCCCTGCGCCGCCTCGGGGTCACCAGCACAGCGCGCACTTTTGCCCAGCTGGCCGCCGGTCGCAGCGAACCGCACGGCAAGCAGGTGCTGCAACTTCACGATGAGGACGAGTTCACCGTGATCAGCGCGCGACCCCAGCCGTTCCAGCTAGACGGGGATTATCTCGGTGAGCGACAGAAGGTGCACTTCGTGTCCGTCCCCGAAGCGCTACGGGTGATTTGCTGAGGAGCGAAGGGCGCAGGATTCCACAATCCTCACGATCCGTTACAGAAACACCCGCAAAAGGTCGGCAATGTGGGCGTGACCGTACTACATTGATAGGAGCGTTCGTCAACCGGCTCTGACAGTAACCGCAGAACCGGACAAAGTGGTCGTGAGCCAGCTCACCCGCCGGGAGAAACTTCCGGGACTACCCTTGACATCGTGTGAGTTCGTGAAAGCATTCACAAGCGAAAAGAAGTAACCCGTTGGTGCTTGTGCGCGTTCCTAAACAAGAGGCGCCGAGCGGCAACGCGAAACAAAAAGCTTGCGTCCACTGATGTTCGATGGGGCCCACCACCGAGCGCCACTGGACGCGCACAGGTAATCAGCAATACCGGCAAGACAACTCCCGCTAGGGAACCAAGTAACACCATTCACAGCCCATCAGAAACAAGGAGTGTTGCCGCCATGGACTGGCGTCACGATGCGATCTGCCGCGACGAGGACCCGGAGCTGTTCTTCCCGATCGGGACGTCCGGCCCCGCACTCCTGCAGGTCGAGCAAGCGAAGGCCGTGTGCCGACGGTGTCCAGTGACCGAAGACTGCCTTTCGTGGGCGCTCGAGTCCGGTCAGGACGCCGGCGTCTGGGGCGCAATGAGCGAAGACGAACGACGCGCAGTCAAGCGTCGTGGCGGCCTGCGGGTCGGCGCGCCTACCGCCTGATTTCAATCCCCACAGCATTCACGCCCCGGGCCATGACGGCACCGGGGCGTCGTGCTGTTTGGACCCGATCACCCAGCGCTCATATTCCGTAGCGCGCTAATGCGATCACAGTGGGTTTGCCAAGATTCAGGTAATGATCTCGAAATTGTCCGGCCCAATACCGCAGCCACAACAATTAGTTCTGTTGATATCACCCTCCGCAGTGGTGATCGCTAACCATCCACGGGGCGACGTTGGCCAGAACGCCGTTGCAGTCGGCCAGAGAGCCCGTCACCCTATGCAGCCGGGTTGAAACCGAATCCACCACCTGCGACCCTGACCTATCCCCGGCAACGCCGAAATCAGGCTGCGGTAACGGAATCAGGCTGCGGCAAACGGGAATCAGGCTGCGGCAACCGACGCGACAGTTGCGGCGTTGATCCGGGCTGCGATCAGCCGCACCAGCTCCGGCGCGTCGGTCATCGGCTTAGCCACCGCCACTACGCCGGCCTCGGCTGCGGACGCGGCAGCGCTGTCATACAGCCGGCCGGGGGCTAGGAAGTAGGCAGCCAAGGCAATCCGATGGCCGCCAGCCGCCCGCAGCTGGGCGACGGCAACCGCCACCGCCGGTGGGGCAGCTGAGGCATAGGCCACCACACACGGCCGGCTCAACCGCACACTGAGCGCCGCGGCGACCTGCTCGACCGTCTGCAGAGCAGCAGCGTCACGTGTGCCCGCCGCCGCCAACACAACCGCATCAACTCCGCCACTCGGCTCATCCCCGCCGAGGCGCCGGACCAGACAGTCCACCAGCAACGGCGAAACTTCTCCACCGAGCGGCGCCACGGGCACTGGCAGCGGACCGAGCACATCGGTCACGGTGAGCTGGATTGGCAAATCAGCAGCAGCAGCCAGCACCGCCGGCAAATCGACCCGGCTGTGATAGGCCGCGGTCAGTAGCAGCGGCACGACTATCGCTTCGCTGCCAGGCTGCACTGATCGCAGCACCTCACCCAAGCGTGGTCCAGCGTGGTCAAGGTAGGCAACGCGCACGGTCTGATTCGGGTAGGCCCGGCGCACCGCTTGGGCCAGCGATTCAGTTGCGAATGCCGCGCGCGCGTCCCGGCTGCCGTGGGCCACCAGAATCACGGTGGACCGAGCGGCATCGCTCAGACGTGCAGGCCACATTCGGTTTTCTCGAACATCGCCCAGCGGCCAGCCCGGGGGTCTTCGCCCGCCTGGGTACGCCGGGTGCACGGCCAGCAGCCGATCGAGCCGTACCCCTTAGCGAAGAGCTCGTTGACCGGCACATTCCAACGGCTGATGTAGCGGTCCACGTCGTCCTGGGTCCACGCCGCTATCGGGTTGACCTTGACTTTGCCCTTTTTTGCGTCGAACGCGACAACTGGCGTATTGGCCCGCGTCGGCGACTCGTCACGGCGCAGTCCAGTGGCCCAGGAGTCGTAATCGGACAACGCTCGCTCCAACGGCTCGACTTTGCGCAGGAAGCAGCACTCGTCCGGGCTGCGCGCGAACAGCCGGGGGCCAAATTCGCCATCCTGCTGGCCCACGGTGCGCCGCGGGCGGATCGAGCGCACGTTGACGTCCATGGTCCGCGCGACTGTGTCACGGATCTTGAGGGTTTCCGGGAAGTGCAGGCCAGTGTCGAGGAACACCACGTCCACCCCGGGCGAGACCCGGGAGAAAAGGTGCGCCACCACGGCGTCGGCCATCGAACTGGTCACGCAGAAGCGGTCGCCGAAGGTGTCGGTCGCCCACTTGGCGATCTCTTCGGCGGGTGCGCCATCGAGCGCGCGGCCGGCGACCAGGGCCAGCGCTTCGAGCTCGGCGGGCTTGCGGCGGGTGGAATCGGAAACGACTGGAGCTCCCAGGTTGATCAAACCTAGTGAGGCAGCGGTCACGATGGTCATCGGTTTACTCCCTTGGACAGCAACCCGTTGAACTTGACCGTGAAAACTCGGGCGCAGGAGTGGCACTCCCACGCACCATGCGATGCTTCATTCGGGAAAAGGTTCTCTTCCCCGCAATAAGGGCAATACAGCGGCGTACTGCGCGCGTCACTCATTTGAGGTGCTCCTCGTCCGCCCGGACCACCCAGGTCGCGAACGACTCGGCCGGCGACGACCGATCGGCGAGGTAATTTCCGGCGAGCCGCTCCACGTACGCGGGGAGCTCGTCGGCAGTTGCCTTGAGACCGCGCAGCTTGCGGCCGAAACCGGCGGTCTCGCCTTGGGCCATGCCGAGCCCGCCGCCGAGGTGAACTTGAAAACCCTCGACCTGTTCGCCAGCAGCGTTGAGGACGAGCATGCCTTTGAGGCCGATGTCAGCCACTTGGGTGCGGGCGCAGGCGTTCGGGCAGCCATTGATGTGAATCGAGATGTCGGTGTCGAAATCGGCCAGCCGCTCTTCGAGCCGAGCGACCAACTGCTCGCCGCGCGCCTTGGTCTCGACGATCGCCAACTTGCAATATTCGATCCCGGTGCAGGCCATCGTGGCGCGCCGCCACACCGACGGCCGGGCCTGCAGCCCGATCTGCGCCAGCCCGCTGACCAGCGCTTCCACCTGATCATCGGCAATATCCAAAACCAACAGCTTCTGGTACGGCGTGAGCCGCACCCGCTGCGAACCGTGCTTTTCGGCCAGATCAGCGAGCTGAGCCAATTGATCGCCGCTGGAGCGCCCCACCACCGGAGCCGCGCCGACATAGTTGCGGCCGTCGCGCTGTTTGTGCACACCGATGTGGTCGATCGGCTTCTCCGGCAGCGCCGGTGCTGGCCCGTCCAGCAACGCCCGGCCGAGATACTCCTTTTCCAGCACCTCGCGGAACTTCGCCACCCCCCAGTCGGCGATCAGGAACTTGAGTCGCGCCCGGGTGCGCAGTCGCCGGTAGCCGTAGTCGCGATAAACCCCGACCACGCCCTCCCACACGTCCGCGATTTCGTCCAGCGGCACCCACACGCCGAGCCGCTCGGCCAGCCGCGGGTTGGTGGACAGTCCACCACCGACCCACAGATCAAAGCCGGGCCCGTGCACCGGGTGAACCACACCGAGGAACGAAATGTCGTTCACCTGGTATGGCGTGTCGACTAGCCAAGAAATGGACGTCTTGAACTTGCGCGGCAGGTTGGAATAGCGCGGGTCGCCGATGTAACGCTCGAGGATCGTGTCGATGGCCGGGGTCGGGTCGAGCAGCTCGTCGGTGGACACGCCGGAAACCGGGCTGCCGAGCACGATCCGCGGGCAGTCGCCACAAGCCTCAGTGGTCTGCAGCCCAACGGCTTCCAGCCGACGCCAGATCTCGGGCATGTCCTCGACCCGAATCCAGTGCAGTTGGATGTTCTGCCGGTCGGTGATGTCGGCGGTGCCGCGAGCGAACTCGCGCGAAATCTGCGCGATGACCCGCAGCTGGGCCAGGTTCAGCGCGCCGGCGTCGATGCGCACCCGCAGCATGAAGAATTCGTCTTCGAGCTCGTGCGGCTCCAACACCGCGGTGCGACCGCCGTCGATCCCGGCTTTGCGCTGGGTGTAAAGGCCCCACCACCGGAATCGGCCGCGCAGATCCTGCGGGTCGATCGAGGCGAACCCGGTGTGCGCATAGATGTTCTCGATCCGGGCGCGCACGTTGAGCGGGTTGTCGTCCTTTTTGATCCGCTCGTTCGGGTTCAGCGGCTCACGGTGGCCGAGCGCCCACTGCCCCTCGCCGCGCGCCTTGCGGGGGCGAGCGGTCGGGCCTGCTGGGGTGTTGCTGGGCGCCATGTCGGGCGGTCCTCCGGGCTAGGTGGGCGCGGGTGGACGCTCACGGCTTCCTGGAGGCTCGTGACTTCTTCGTCAACGAAAGGGGCCGGCGCGTCTCGCGCACCCGAAACAGGAAACGGGCGGCGTCAGTAAGCCGGACACAACGCGCTGCGGACGCGGCCGTAATCGACGTGGCGGCGTGCCACGAAGCGGCGGTCAACGGCAGCGGTCATGCGAAAAGCTTCTCACGCGCGGCCCTTCTGGGCCAGTGCGGTCCAGATTACGAGAGTGTGTCGCGCCACACTCTCGTAACAAAATGTGACTCACCGCTTGCCCAGAGGCACCACGAGTACCGCTTCGGTGCCGCCGCCGGCCCGGTTACGCAGCTCGATGCTGCCGCGTAGCTCGCCGGTGGCCAGCGCTTTGACAATTTGCAGGCCGAGCCGACCGGTGGAGTCCACCCGGAAGCCTTCCGGCAGGCCACGGCCATTGTCGGCCACTGTGACGTGCAGCTGTTTGCGGAATCGGTGCGCCGAAACCACGACCTCGCCGCCCTGGTCCTGCTCGGCAGCCAACGCAGCATCGTCCTCAGGGGCTCCGAAGCCGTGTTCGACTGCGTTGATCAGCAGTTCATTGAGCACCATGACCAGCGAAGTGGCGATTTCGGCTGGCAGCACTCCAAACGTGCCCTCACGGCGCATCTTCACCGGGAAACTGGTCGCCGCGACCTCGCTGGCTGCGTTGGCGACCCGATCGACGATGCCGTCGAACTCGACTACTTCGTCACTGGACATCGACAAGGTCTCGTGCACGAGCGCAATGGACGCGACTCGGCGTACCGATTCCTGCAGGGCCATTTTGGCTTCTGGCGCGTCCACTCGGCGGGCCTGCAACCGCAGCAGCGCGGCAACGGTCTGCAAGTTGTTCTTGACCCGGTGGTGGATCTCGCGAATCGTCGCGTCCTTGGTCATCAGCGCCCGGTCGCGGCGGCGCACCTCGGTGACATCGCGCACCAGCACAACTGCACCGATCGGCACGCCTGCCGGCATCAGCGGCAGAGCCCGCATCAACACCGTCGCCCCGCGCGCCTCCACCTCTTGCCGGGGCGGCGACTCGCCCCGCAACGACGCCAACACTCGCTCTGCCGCGTCATTGCCTTCCAACGGATCAGCGGCCAGACGACTGGACAGCCCAGCGAGCTCCTCGCCCACCAGGTGGGCATTAAAACCCAGCCGACGGTACGCGGACTGAGCGTTCGGACTCGCGTAAGTGACCTTGCCACTCGCGTCCAGCCGAATCAGGCCATCACCCACCCGCGGCGCTGACGTCGTCTCACCCGGAACCCGCGGCGGTGGAAATGTACCGTCCGCGACCATCTGCGCCAGATCGTCAGCCGTCGTCAGATAGTTGAGCTCCAGCTGGCTCGGCGTACGGGCGGTGGACAGGTTGGTGTCGCGTCCGATCACCGCGATCACCTCGCTGAAGCCCTCCTGCAGGTCGTCGAGATCGCGTCGGCGCACCGGGATAGCTTCGTGCCGCGCTGGCGTGTCGCCATACCAAACTGGGTCGCCCTCGCGCCAGATTCGTTCCTGGGTGAAGGCGATGTCGAGGTGTGCCACTTCCGAGCCACCGACGATGTTGCCGACCTGATCGTCCTGATATGCCGTGGGCGCAGTGGTGGGGCGCACTTGGGCCACGCACAAAAATTCTCGGGGCTGACCGGCCGCCCGGTTCACCGGCACCCAGAGCAGCAGGTCGGCGAAAGACAGGTCAGACAGCAACTGCCAGTCACCGGCAAGTCGGTGCAATTGGTCGATGTCGGCAGGGCCGAGGCCGGTGTGCTCCTCGGCCAGATCACGCAGCGTTGACACTAGCTAAGCCTGCCATGCCAATGTTTCCTCGGGCGGTCCGTCACCGGAGTAAGGCGGCCCCGGTGTGCTAGCGCCGCAGTCAGCTGTCGATCAGGGCGATCAGGTCGCCTTCCTGCACCACGTCGCCTTCCTTCACGGCAAGCTGGCCGACTGTGCCGTCCGACTCAGCTAAAACTGGGATTTCCATCTTCATCGACTCCAGAATCACCAGGGTGTCGCCGTCTGCCACTACATCGCCGACAGCCGCGACGACCTTCCACACGTTGGCCACCATCTCGGCCCGGATCTCTTCGACCATCGCCGGGTACCCCTCTCGTAACAGTGTGAGTCACCGTCATCAAATCATGGATCGGTTGTGGCCGAGTCCGAGGCGGCCGGACGCGCCGACTAGCATCGAGGCGGAGAACGTGCCACGAACAGGAGCCCAACATGGCGAAGAAGTCCCGCAAGAAGAAGGCCCGCAAGAAAAGCGCCGCCAACCACGGCAAGCGTCCCAACAGCTGAATGTGAGCTCCGCCCGGACTCTCGTCGCGGTCGGTATCCAAACGAAAGACCCGGCAGCACACCGCTGCCGGGTCTTCGTCGCTATTAGCTCAAGTAGCAGATGGCGGCTCAAAAGCGGTATTCGTGCGTCTCGACCTGGATCTCGAGCTGATCCAATTTTATCCGCAACCGCTCGCGTAGCTCCCGCGGCGCGGTCTCGTCGCCGCAGCAGCGAGCCACCAACGCCTTCACCTCGTGCTCGATGCCATATTCACTCAGGCACCCCGGGCACTCGTCCAGATGTTTCTGCAACAGCGTCCGGCGGGTCTCACTGCACTCAAGATCGAGATACAGATAAACCTCGCTGATCACCACACTGCAATCAGCCTCGTGTTCGTCGTCAGTCGAGCCAGCTTCGGTGCTTACCACGGTCACGCCTCCTGAGGTTCCGGCGCGACCCGGGTGATGCCCCGGTCAACGGCGTACTGCTCCAGCAGTTTGCGCAGGTTGCGGCGGCCGCGGTGCAAACGCGACATCACCGTGCCGATCGGCGTACCCATGATGTCGGCGATTTCTTTGTAGGAGAAACCTTCGACATCCGCGAGATAGACGGCGAGGCGGAAGTCCTCCGGCAGCGTCTGCAACGCGTCTTTGATGTCACTGTCGGGCAGCCGGTCGAGCGCCTCGGTTTCGGCCGAACGCAGCCCCACCGACGTGTGCGACTCGGCTGAGGCGAGCTGCCAGTCAGTGATCTCCTCAGTCGGCGACTGCAGCGGTTGTCGCTGCTTACGCCGGTAGGAGTTGATGTAGGTGTTGGTCAAGATTCGATACAGCCAGGCCTTGAGGTTGGTGCCCTCTTCGAACTGATGGAAGGCAGAGAACGCCTTCAGGAAGGTGTCCTGCACCAAGTCTTCGGCGTCGGCCGGGTTGCGCGTCATCCGCAGACCGGCCGCATAAAGCTGGTCAACGAAGGGCAACGCATCGTGCTCGAAGCGCTCCCGACGTTCGTCGGTCCGTTCTGTTTGGGCCACCCTGCGCTCTCCCCTCGACTGCCCCGCCGAGGATACGGGTAGTGCCCTAAAACCAGCTTCAAAAATCGCCGGTGTGCTGACATTCACCGATGACGGGTTGGGCGTCGGCTCCGCCGCCGGCCATCCGGGCGCATTCAACAGCTTGCGCACTCGGGTCACCTGCTGGCCGTCACGCTCGACGTACGCGGTTCGCACCTGAATTACCCCCTCCGACGGACCCTGTCCTGCGAGGTGTGTAACCGCTCCAGCCCGCCCGGCATTCCGAATTGACCAACCCGGCTCGGCGCACTCGCCCCCGCCCCAGTCGACGCGGCCTGACCCACCCCGCCGACGACGGGCCGGCCCACCTGGCCGCAGTGGCCTAGCTGGCCCAGTTGTGTCGTCGCAGCCAGGCCACGGCTAGCGCAGCTGTCTCAGCGACATCCGTGCGCAAGTCGTGCCTGGCGCCTGGGCGGGTCGTTACTTCAACGCTCGGGCTCGGCTCAGGCACGCCGAACGGGTCTCGGTCGCCGTTGAGCACCAACGTCGGCACCTGCGTCGGCAACTCGTCAGCCCGGCTTTTCTCCGGCTTACCCGGTGGATGCAACGGAAACGCCAAAGCCAGCACGCCAGCCGCGCCCAGCTCTGCCGCGGTCCGGCAAGCGACGCGTGCCCCACTCGATCGGCCCCCAACAATCAACGGCAGCTTTGGTACGGCGATTTCGCGCACAACCGCAGTCCACGCCTCATCGAGTTGACCCACCGGCGCAGGCGCGCGCCGACCGGCCATCCGGTATGGCTGGGTCACCAGCACGACACGCACCCCGGCAGCCACCGCGGCGTTCTGCACAGCACTCAGGTCAGGTGCGCCGACGTCGCCACCGGCGCCATGGCCGAGGACCAGCAGGCTGACCACCGGGCCGTTCGGTTCGGTGATCTGGATTCCCGCTGGTCCTCGCGGCGTGTGGATTTCACAGCTGGTCATAGCTGCTAGGAGATCACTCGCTGGCTGCGGCGTCGACTGCCACGCCGTCGGGGTCGACTCGTTCCTGCCAAGCCACCAACATGGCTCGGCGCTCGCGAGCGGTAGTGCCGCCCCAGACGCCGTGGCAGTCACCCCGGCGAACCGCCCAGGCCAAACACGGGCCTTGCACTTCACACGTGCCGCAGAGTGCGATGGCACTCTCGGCCGGCTCGTTGCGGGGCGGGAAAAAGGTTTCCGGATCGACAGTGCGGCAGGCGCCGCGGGCGCGCCATCCTTCGTCGGACCGCCGTTGCCGGATTGCCCGCAACAGGCGCGGATCACGCCTGGCATTGGCTACTTCGTGTGGATGCGGCATACGAGCTCGAGTCATCAGCCCACCTCCCCCGTGGGACCGGTACTGCATGTGGTGGCCTGCCCGCACCTTGCGGACTGGCACCACCCCGGCGCTGGTTTTATCGCACGGTAGAGCGTCAGAACAAGAGGTTTGTCGATCCCGAAACAAACTTTGCAGCTAGAAATCTGGACATACTTCATTGAAACCGGAGAATTCTCCCGAAGAAAGTTTCGCAAAAGTTGATCTTTTTAACGTTTCAGTTCGGTTCACAGCGGCTGGATCAGAACAGTGTGCTGGTGGGCATTTGCTCCAGCAGCTGCGGCCCGTTGTTGCGCACGTTGCCGACATCGGGTCCCACCGGACGGGCGACGATCGCGGCCAACTGGTCCACATCGAGCGGGCGCAGCTGCTCGGCTGGATCACCGCCGCCGGCCAGCCAACCGGCCCAGCGCTCACGCGGCAGGATCAGCGGCATGCGTTCGTGCACGCGGGTCAACTCGCCCAGCGCCGCAGTCGTCAGCACGCTGCAAGTGAGCAACGATTCCGGCCCCCAAGCCGACCACAGCCCGGCGAAGGCCAGCGGTGCGCCGTCGGCAGCGCTCAGATAGAACGCTTGTTTCTGCCGCCCGGCACGAACCCACTCGAACCACCCGTCCGCCGGGACGAGACAGCGCCGTTTGGCAAACGAGGGGGCAAACGCCGGCGAGGTCGCGACCGTCTCCACGCGGGCGTTGATCATCCGAGCTCCGGCGCGGGTGTCCTTGGCCCAGGGTGGCAGCAGACCCCAGCGGGCCACATCGAGCACCCGCTCGCATCGGCGTGCCGACACCCGGACCACCGGCACCGGGTCGGTCGGAGCCACGTTCCAACTCGGAGTCAGCCCCGGCGTGACATCAACCGCCTCGAACAACTGGCTGAGGTCTGCCTCGCTTCGCGTCGTCGCATAACGCCCACACATGACCGACAACGGTACGCCGCCCGCAGCGATCTCGCCGACCGCGAGAAACTCGGCGGCGAACTGTCAGAGCCTGCAGGCAGAATGACCTCGTGACTGCTGAAACCCGCCCTTGGCTCGCCCCGACCGCGGCCGGCCCGGTGCACACGACTGTGCGCCTGCCCGGTTCCAAATCGATGAGCGCCCGCGCGTTGATCCTCGCCGCTCTGGCCGACAGCCCGTCGGTGATCGAGCGACCGTTGCGCGCCCGCGACACCGAGCTGATGGCCGCCGGGCTGCGCGCACTCGGCATCGAGGTGGACATGAGCGCCGAGCAGCGCTGGGAGATCACCCCGGCACCGCTGCGCGCACCAGCTCGCATTGACGTCGGCCTGGCTGGCACGATCATGCGGTTCCTGCCGCCTGCGGCGGGGTTGGCCGACGGCCCGGTCGAGTTCGACGGTGATCCACATGCGCGCACCCGCCCACTGCGCCCCATCGTGGAGGCGCTGCGTTCGCTCGGGGTGGCGATCGACGCGTCACCCACCGGTGGCCTGCCACTGACCGTGCACGGCACCGGCACTGTCCCGGGCGGCCAGGCCGTGATCGACGCCTCCGGCTCCAGCCAGTTCGTCTCCGGTTTGCTGCTGTCCGCGCCGCGCTTCGCCAAGGGCCTGGTGCTGCGCCACGAGGGACCACCTGTGCCGTCCGCGCCGCACTTGCGCATGACCACCCATATGCTGCGCGCGGCCGGTGCGACCGTCGACGAGAGCGTGGCCGACGAGTGGACGGTTGAGCCGGGCCCGCTGCGCGGTCGCACCTGGGTGATCGAGCCTGACCTCTCCGGTGCCGGGCCGTTCTTCGCCGCAGCGATCGTGACCGGCGGCGGGGTGACGCTGAGCGGGTGGCCGCAAGAGAGCTGGCAGCCAGTCGAGCGGGTGACCGAGCTGCTCACCGCGCTAGGCGCGCAAGTAACCCAGAGCGAGGCGGGCTTGACCGTGCGCGGCACGGGCAGGGTGCACGGCATCACCGCCGACCTGTCCGAGGTGGGCGAGCTCACGCCGGTGCTTGCCGCGTTGGCTGCGCTGGCCGTCGGGCCGTCCGAGCTGCGCGGGGTCGCGCATATTCGTGGTCACGAAACTGACCGGATCACCGCGTTGGCCACCGAGCTGATCAAAGTCGGCGCCGAGGTGACCGAGTTCCCTGATGGGCTACGGATCGTCCCCGGGCCGCTGCGGGCGAGCTCCTTCGAGACCTATGCCGACCATCGGATGGCTCACGCCGCCGCGGTGATCGGCCTCGCTGTCGAGGGCATCCACCTCACCGACGTAGCGTGTACCTCGAAAACGTTGCCCGAGTTCCCGGAACTCTGGGCAGGACTCGTGGCGAGGAGCTAGACCTGCCGGCCAAAATGCGGGAATACGACGAAGACGACGTCCGGATTCGGCCGAGTCGAGCGTCGCGCCCGCGCACCAGGACCAGACCAAAGCACGACGACGCCGTCGACGCTTTGGTGATCACCGTGGACAGAGGACGATACGGCTGTGTGCGCGAAGACGCGGCCGAGCACCGCACTGCCATTGCCGTGATCACCGCGATGCGCGCCCGTGAGCTGGGGCGTAAATCCGTCGTGGTCGGTGACCGGGTTTCACTGGTCGGCGATGTCAGCGGTGCGCCGGGGGGGTTGGCGCGGATCGTGCGGATCGCCGAGCGAACGTCGGTGTTGCGCCGCACCGCCGATGACGACGACACCACGCCCGAAGGCCGGCTGGAACGGGTGGTGGTGGCCAACGCCGACCAGCTGGTCATCGTCAGTGCGCTGGCCGATCCGCAACCGCGCACCGGGTTCATCGACAGGTGCCTGGTCGCCGCATATGACGCCGACATCGAGCCGTTGCTGTGTCTGACTAAGGCGGACCTGGCCGGCCCTGAGGCGGTGCTCGACTATTACGCCGAGCTCGACTTACCCGCGGTGCTGGTCCGGCCCGAAAGCGACCTGAGCGACCTGCGCCAACGGCTGGCCGGTCAGATCTCGGTGCTGGTCGGGCACTCCGGCGTGGGCAAGTCGACGTTGGTCAACCGCCTGGTCCCGGCCGCTTTCCGCGCGGTCGGCGTGGTCAGCGCGATCGGCAAAGGCCGGCACACCTCAACCAGCGCGGTCGCGCTGCGGCTCTCAGCGGTGGGCAAATCCCGAGAGGACCCGGGCTGGATCATCGACACGCCCGGGATTCGCAGCTTCGGGCTGGCTCACGTCAGCGCAGAAAGCCTGCTACACGGCTTCCCCGACCTGGTCGAAGGCACTCTGGCGGATCAACCCAGCTGCGATCACACCGGCAACGACACCGACTGCCGGCTGGAGTCGTGGGTGGCCGAGGGCAAAGCCGACCCACGCCGACTCGCGTCATACCGACGATTGTTGGCTTCCCGTGCCGGCGAGACTGACTCCTACGACCAACCAGCCGACAACGAGCGGCCCGCCTAGGTCTCCAGTCGCGTTCCATCCCGGCAGACCGCCACCCGAACTGCTCAACTCGACGCTCGGTCCCAGCCGAGGCCGGGCATGGGCAGCGCGGTCCGGGCGCAATTTCGGGCGCGGGCGCGGGGTCAACTGTGGTTGATCGGCTAGCGTGCGAGCATGGCTGGTTACGCGGACGATCTCGCACTCGCCCATTTGCTCGCTGATACCGCCGACTCGATCTCGACTGCCCGGTTTCGGGCCGGTGATTTGCGGGTCGAGTCCAAGCCGGATCTGACCCCGGTGTCGGATGCAGATACCGCGGTGGAACAAGCGATCCGGGCCACCCTTGCGCGGGCGCGCCCACGCGACGGCGTGCTCGGCGAGGAGTTCGGCAGCACGGTGGCGCCTGCCGGGCAGGGCAATCGGCGCTGGGTGATCGATCCGATCGACGGGACGAAGAACTTTGTCCGCGGCGTACCAATCTGGGCGACTTTGATTGCGTTGTTGGACGGGGACAAGCCGGTGGCCGGGCTGGTGTCCGCGCCGGCGTTGGGTCGACGGTGGTGGGGGGCGTTGGGGCACGGCGCGTGGGCCGGCAAGCATCAGCGCGCGGCCACCCCCATCAATGTCTCTGGGGTACGGCGACTCGCTGACGCCAGTTTCGCCTATTCGAGCCTGAACGGTTGGGCGGACACCGGGCGGTTGGAGCCGATCGTCAGCTTGAGTTTGCAAGCGTGGCGCAGCCGGGCGTACGGCGACTTCTACGGGTACATGCTGCTCGCCGAAGGAGCGGTGGACGTGATGGTCGAGCCCGAGTTGTCGCTCTGGGATGTCGCGGCATTGATCCCGATCATCACTGCTGCCGGCGGCACCATCACCGACCTGACCGGCCGCCCACCTGGGGACAAGACGAGTGCCATTGCTACCAACGGCGCGTTGCACGAAACGATCCTGACCGCATTGGCGCCACGTAACCGTTGACAGCCGGCCATCCAGCAGGCGCGGAAAGTATCTAGTCCTGCTTTATCGTGCGTCTCGTGGTGTCCTGTGGCTGGCTTTTCCTCGCCTTGATGATTGGCACATACGGAGTGGCCAACCTGTTGCAGTCGGCGGCTGCCGCGCGCACGACCGCGCACTACGGCTTCCATCCCGGCCTGCTCCTGCGACTCGCCGGCCAACGCACCTACCTGTACGGGATCGGCTGTCAGATTGTCGGTTTTGTCTTTTCGGTGTTGGCCCGTCGGGATCTGCCATTGTTCTTGGTGCAGGCCAGCGTGGCTGCTGGTTTGGGCGTGACAGCAGTGCTGGGGGTGGTGTTGTTGCGCTGGTCATTGCCGGCCGCGGAAATTGCGCTACTCGTCCTGCTTTTCGGCGGCATTACCGCACTGGTGTTAGCGGCGAAGCCGGCACATTCCCGCGAACTCAGCCTAACGATGATCATCTTGCTGGCCGCGGCTGCGGTGGTGTTGTTGGTGGCCGGCTACTTCGCCGCCCGGTTGACTGGCGTGCTCGGCTCGGTCGTGCTCGGTTCGCTCGCCGGGATCAGTTACTCGGCTGCAGCAATCGCCGCGCGCCCACTCGCGGTAGAGCACACCGCATTCGGCTTTCTCGGCAACCCGCTGATCTATCTGCTGATCGTGCACTCGTTAGTGGGGCAGTTGTTGCTCGCTTCGGCTTTGCAACGCGGCTCGACCACAGCGGCGGTTGCGGCGATGGACGCGGCCGGGGCGGTACCGGCGGCGATCGTCGGCGTGCTGCTGCTCGGTGACCGGATCCACCCCGGCCGACATTGGCTCGCCGTCGTCGGTTTCCTGGTCACCCTTGTTGCAGTGATCGGCCTGACTCGGTATGCGCAACCGCAGCAGCACCACGGCACCGGCCGGACCGGTCGTACTAGTAAGGCTCGGGTTGCAGCTGCGCCGACGCGCTGAGCGACACACCGACAGACGGAATTTGATCTGATCTGTGTGCCGGGGACGTAGCCATGCATGGGACGGATCGCCGTGGGTACATCCAGCGCGTGCCACCGAGCACCGAGGCTCGACCGACGACCACCTCGCATCGACCAACCGGACGAGGCCACGTGTCCGCAAGACGCACAAGAGCGATAAGCGGCTACGTTCTGCACAATGGAGCGAGCATGGTGAACGAGGTTCGACACCTTTTGGACCAGGCCAATCCCTATCCACTGATCTGGTTGGCTGGGGTGCTCGACGCTGACTCGGCACCCGCGGTGCGCTCGCTGCTGCTCGACCTGCTGGGCGGGCAACCAGAGGCGGTGGTCGTTGACGTCGGCGAACTGCGGGTCGGCGAACCGACGGCCATGTCGATGCTGCGTGAAGTGCATGAGGTTACCGCCGATTGGCCCGCCGCGCATCTGGCTTTGTGTGGAGCAGCCGCGGGCAGCGACTGGCATCGCACCGGCTGGCCGATTTGGCCGGATTACCGGGCCGCGGTCGCCAACTTCGGCGCGCCGGACACGGGCCATCGGCTCAGCCACGAGTTCGAGCCGGAACTAGGAGCCGCCCGCAGTGCCCGGGAGTTGATCACTGAGACATGCGGCCGGTGGGACCGACCTGACGTGGCCAGCCCCGCCTGCGTTGTCGCCACCGAGCTGGTCAATAACGTGATCGCGCACGCTCACACCCCGATGACCATGCTGTTGGCGACGCACGGTGCGGGCATCAGTGTCGCGGTGCGGGACCGATCCGAGGTCGTGCCAACCTTTGCCGGCGCGGCACCAGCCCCAACCCAGTACGGCGGACGGGGCATGTTGTTGGTTGATTCGATGGCGAAGCGCTGGGGCAGTCTGACCCTGACCGATGGCAAAGTCGTGTGGGCGCTAGTGGAGTCAGACGCCGACGCCTAGCCTGGCCGACTTAGCGGTCAAGGTCGTCTTGGAGTGGGGCCAAGCCGTTGTGTAACGCGTATCGAGTCAGCTCCACTCGATTGTGCAGTTGCAGCTTGCCGAGCGTGTTCTGCACGTGGTTTTGCACGGTGCGATGGCTAAGCACCAGTCGTTCGGCGATCTGGCGGTACGACAAGCCCTTGGCCACCAGCCGCAACACGTCAGTTTCCCGCTCGGTCAGCTTCGGCGCAGCCTCATCCGCGCTATCGGATTCGCCGGCCAGTCGACGAAATTCGCCCAGCACCAAACCGGCCAGCCCGGGGGTGAAGACAGTGTCGCCCGCAGCCGTCCGGCCGACTGCGTCCAAGAAATCCGGCAGACTCGCTGATTTGAGCAGATATCCGGTGGCACCGGCTTTCATGGCGTCGAGGACATCTTGCTGCTCGCCGCTAGCCGAAAGCATCAGGATGTGTACGCGCGGGATGGCTTTGACCAGGCCGTTGATCACCTCGACGCCGGTGACGTCCGGCAGGTGCAGGTCCAGGATCACCACGTTCGGGCGGGTCGCGGCGGCGATTCGCACTGCCTGGCGGCCTTCGCCGATGGTGGCGACCACGTCGTAGTCGGCGGAGGCCAGGTCACGGCTGACCCCGTCACGCCACATCGGGTGGTCGTCGACCACCATCACCCTGATCGAGCTCATCGCGTCACGATAGCGAGCCCCGCGGCACGATCAGCTCCACCTCGGTGCCGGTGCCGGGTTCGGCGGTTATTTGCACCCGGCCGCCGAGCTCAACAATGCGGCCACGGATGGATTGAGCCACCCCGAGTCGGCCTTGCGCCTCGGCTGATGCCAGTCGACCGGCGGGGATGCCTGGACCCTCGTCGCGCACACTGACAGTGACAGCGTCCGGCTCGTCTTCGATCAGTAAGTAAACCTTCGTGTTAGCCGGACAGTGCCGGGTCACGTTGTCCAGGGCCGCACCGACAGCTGCACCGAGCTCACGAGCCACTGCTGTCGGCAGCAATACCGGCCCGGCCGGCGCTGCGATCGACACGTGCGCCGAAGCGTTCGGCGCGAGCAACGCGATCAAGTCGAGTTCGCCTGCCGGCGGCAGGACACCGCCGTGGCCGGCCATCAAGGTGCGCAGCGCAGCCTCCTGCTCGCCAGCCAATCGGGCCAACTCGCCGGCCTCGCCCGTCAGCCCAGCGCCACGCCGCTTGACCATGGCTAGCACCTGCAGCACCGAATCGTGAATGTCGCGGGCCAACCGTTCGCGTTCCCGGGTGGCCGATTCCAATTCGACCGCGTGCTGCAACCGCTGTTCGGCAACTTCAGCCAGCCGCACCAGGAAGCCGACGGCGAGCGCGGCCAAGAGCATCAGGACCGTACCGGTGAGGCGGGCTTGGTCGTGGCGGCCCCGAACGATCAGGTCGGTGGCACCCATGGTCAGGGCGGCGATGATGCCCCAGCGTCGACCGCCGGCCACCGCCCAGGCGATCACGGGCGCGACCTGCCAGGCGACAGCCAGGGTGGGCAAACCGGAGTGCAGGCCGGCGGGGCCGATGACGAAGACACTGGACGCCATCACAGCCATGACTACCAACAGGTCGGCCAGGAGCAACGGCGGGCGCCGCCGGACGGGGTTCGCGTACGCGTACGAGGTGAAAAGGGTCCAGATTGCGCTCAGGGCGAGGACCGACCAGCCTAGGGCGGGCCGCTGGTAGTCCCGGGCATTGCTGATCGCGAGCGCGGTCAGGTAAAGCAGAGCTGCGATCCGATAGACCGCGACTGCTTGCCATAACGGGGTTTGCAACCCACCGTTTCGCACTTTCGCCACGGTTGGACGATCCCACAGCGCTGCGGCTCTGCTGAGCGCGAACAGCCTCTTTCGTGCGGGTCATCCGCGATGAGGCAATCATCCGTCAGGCTTCCGGGTGCATTTGGATTACGAACGGTTAAGAACGCACCGTGTGATCTTGCGGCGGCCGGGTGCGACCGCACAGAGTTTGGCTGCTGTTACTGGTTGGGGGTTAATTGCGAACACAACATCGGCTCGACGAACGAATGAGGCGAATCCGGCCGCGCGTGGTGGCGGCTTTCGCCGTGGCCAGTGCGGGCTTGGTCGCTGCGGTCTGGTTGCCGACCCGCAACGACATTGCCTCGGCGGCCGAACAACCGACGGCCTTAGCCGAACAACCGACGGCCTTAGCCGATGACTTCGACGGTGCGTCCGGGGCCAGTCTCGACGCTAACCGGTGGCTGCTAGTCAGCCTGCCCACCGCCAACCAGGCCGAAGTCGGTGGGGTGCTCGACGGTGCCGGGCATCTGACTGTCGGTCGGCCACTGATCGGCAAGGTGCCGTTCGTCACTCGCTTCGGACATGCCGAGGCGCGACTTGAGGTGAGCCGGGCGGCTGGGGCGTGGCGCGCGTTTGCTGTGGTCGACCCGTCCGGTGGGGTGCTGGGCGGAGATCTAAGTACGCCCGACGGCGCGATCGATCCGACCTCCGGCGCCGCTTTCCACACTTATGCGATTGATTGGTCACCACAGCGCATCCTCTGGTCCATCGACGGTCAGCCGAGTTTGCAGTTGGTGCCGAAGACGACGCCGAGTGCGTTGTTCGTGATGCTCAACGTGGCTGCCAGCGGCACCGGACCGGGTCATATGGTGATCGACTACGTGCACGTCTCGGCTAGTGCTGAGCCGGCGCCGGCGCCGAGCACACCGACCCAACCGCCGGCTACGCCGACCAGTCCGGCCAAACCCACGGCGACGCCACCCGCCACAGCGAAACCGACTGTCAAACCGACCGCCCCGGTCAAGCCAGCACCGAAACCTGCGCCCAAACCGACCACGAAGCCAGCACCGAAACCGGCGGCATGGAAACCGTTCACGAATTACGCCGCTGGTGCGCTGGTTACCTATCAAGGTGTCACCTATCGGGTCAAACAGGCACATACTTCACTGCCCGGCTGGCAACCCTCCGCACTACCCGCCCTCTTCACCAAGGCCTAGCCGCCGCCCTCTTCACCCAGGGCCTAGCCGCCGCGCCCTCTTCACCAAGGCCTAGCCGCCGCCCTCTTCACCACTGCACAGCCAGTGCAGGGGTTCACAACTGCACGGCCGCCGCAGTGTCCACCACGGCATGGCCGCACGCTCAGTCGGTCACTTGGTAGTGGTCGCCGTAGACCTTCCAGCTCAGCGGGGCGTCCAGATCTAGGTTGCTAGCCTGCAGAAACTTGCGCTGCGCGGTTTCCACCCGGCTGACGTCGCTGTGCGCCTCTTCGGTGCGCATCTCGGCGACCCGGGCATCCAGGAAGGCGTTCAGGTAGGACAGTTCGTCGCCACCCTCGGCCGGTGGGGCAGCCGCCTGCCGCGCCTTGACCCGGATCCCGCGCAGCCCGGAGACGCCGTGCATCACGGCCGCGTCGTAATAGGCGAACTGGCCAAGCGCCCGCAACCCGTCCTGCTGAGCCAAAGCCAGGGACGGAATCAAATACATCGAGTCGCGTTCGTCTTCTTGCACTCGTTGGAAGATCGGGTCGGCTGCCGCCTTCTTCCACGCTGCGGTAAAGCCGGGGTCGAGGCCGGCATGCGAGTCCGAGCCGTCGACGGCACGCAACGCCGGCAGGTACGGGGCGAGCACGTTATGTGGCTGGCGTTTGGTGTATTCGACCACTACCGCGAGCAGGTCTGAGGTGCCCGAACAGAACCCGACGATGCCACCGGTGTAGCCGCGCCCATCTTGAATGTCCTCAATGTAGCCATACTGACCGCGCCAATTGAGGGTGGAATTTTCCGCGCTGGACACCAGTTTGAAGGCAATTTCCCGCTTGATCCGCGCGTCCAACCCGGCCGCGAGCTGCGCGGTGTTGTCCGGTGCGGCCAGCGGCGCCGCGGCCTTCTTCGGTCCGAACACCTGCACCTCCCAGAGCGAGTATCCAGCGGCGAACCGGCCGGGCTGAGTCGCCAGAATCCGGACGTACCGGCCGCGGCCGTGCAGCCGGGTCAGATTGTCGGTGCCGCCATTGCCGCTCGCCGTACGGTAGACATCCGTCCAGTTGGACCCGTCTGTCGACGTTTGTACCCGATAAGCCCGCGCGTACGCCTTGTCCCACCGTAACCGCACCCGATCGATGACCCGTTCTGTCCCCAAATCGAGGCGTAACCACTGACTGCCGTACCCAACAGCGCTGGCCCATCGAGTTTGCTGGTTGTTGTCGGCCGCGGCCAGCGCGGACAGGTTGATGTCAGGTGCCGAGGAGGCAACAATTCGGCCGCCCCGCCAGATCTGCGTTTCGTCGGCGGCGTCAGCCGCGACCGAGATGACCAGCGGAACGCAAAGCACCAAGCTCGCGCCACCCACCAGTGCCAGCGATCTGAGCGAGATCCCGCGGATCGGCATCCTGCCACGCTAGGTCGATGGCTCACCCTGCGCGGCAGCTTGGCTTAAATTAGTCAGCCCTGCGGCGACGGATGAGCTGCACCAGCACCAACACCACCGCGGTCACCACTAACATGCAGCACAAACTGCCGCCGAGGACGATAACTATGGCCGTAGACATATGACCATCCTGACCGACTCGCGCAATCGCTCACCCACTGGACTGCTCGCCAATCAGGCAGGGTAGTAGCCAGCGGACCGAGCGAAAGAGGTGCGGATGGACGCCAATCTGGTGGCCTTAGCGCAAGCACACGGCGTAGCCACGTGGTATGAGGACTGGCACCGCAAACGCAAAGACGTGGCGGTCGAATCGGTGGTGGGTGTGCTGGGCCTGCTGGGCGTGGACGCGAGCACCCCCGCGGCCATCAGCGCAGCGTTGGGCACGGTGGCCGAACGCGCCCGACTCGGCCGACTGCCCGGGACGGTGGTGGTGCGCCACGGCACGAGCAAACCCCTACCCCAGCCAGCCACCCTCGTGTACGAGGACGGCACCCGCCGAGACGTCACCGAGATCCCGGCCGACTTACCGCTAGGGTGGCATCGACTCGACGTCGGCGCGCAGCGGGTGAGCTTGGTCGTCGTCCCCACCGAGCTGCCCCAACCGCCGCAGACCTGGGGTTGGATGCTCCAGCTGTACGCGCTGCATTCGGCCGGTTCGTGGGGCATCGGTGACCTGAGCGACCTGAGGGATTTCGTCACGACAGCCCACGATCCCGGGCTGATCCTGCTGAACCCGGTGCATGCGATCACCCCGACCTTGCCCGTACCGTCCTCGCCCTATTCACCGTCGAGCCGCCGATTCGCGAACCCGCTGTATTTACGGGTGGCCGACACAGATGTCTATCGCCGAGCCGATCCGGCGTTGCGGGCACAGGTGGACGCGCTCAAGCCACACCCACCGGCCGACGGCTTGCTCGACTACAGCGCAGTGTGGCTGGCTAAACGGGCCGCTCTGGAGCTGCTCTGGCCGCTGGCGGGTGAGGTCGACCTGGACGCCGATCCTGGGCTGGTCGACTTCGCCCGGTTCTGCGCCTTAGCCGAACGCCACGGCGCGGATTGGCACCAGTGGCCGGCCGAATACCACCGACCCGACTCCCCCGCCGTACGCGAATTCAGCAGTGACCGAATCGCCTTCCACGTCTGGCTGCAGCAGCTGCTGAACACGCAGCTAGCCGAGGCGAACGCGGCAGCACGGGCCGCCGGCATGCCGGTGGGCATCGTGCACGACTTGGCCGTCGGCATCGATCCCAGCGGCGCGGACGGCTGGCTGCTGCAAGACGTCTTGGCTGCTGGCGTGCATGCGGGCGCCCCGCCGGACGCGTTCAACCAGCTCGGCCAGGACTGGGGGCTAGCCGCGTGGCGCCCCGACCAGCTGGTTGAAACCGGATATGCCGCCTATCGCGACATGTTGCAGCGCATCTTTCGACATGCCGGCGGGCTGCGTGTCGACCATGTGGCCGGGTTGTGGCGACTCTGGTGGGTGCCACCAGGTCTGGGTGCGGCCGGCGGCACCTACGTGCGATACGACCCGGAAGCGATGCTGGGAATCCTGGCCCTGGAAGCACACCGGGCCGGCGCCGTGGTGATCGGCGAAGACTTAGGCACCGTGTTACCCGAGGTGACCGAAGGGCTGGAACGGATGAACATGCTGGGCTCAGCCGTCCTGTGGTTCACCCGTGACTACGACGATCCACAGAGCCCGTTCATCGCGCCGGCGCGATACCCGCGCAATGCGCTGGCCACGATTTCCACCCACGATCTGCCGACCGCCGCCGGCTTCCTGATCGGCGAACAAGTGAAGGTCCGCGCTGAGCTTGGTCAACTGGCCGGCCCGGAAGCCGACGAGCGCCGCAACGCCGATCAGGACCGCGCTGCGTTGCTGGCCGCCTTGCGCGCCGAAGGACTGCTGAGCGCAACCTCGACGGACGCCGACACGGTGGTGGCGATGCACGAATTCCTCGCCCGCACGCCGTGCCGATTCGTCGCTGCGTCGCTCTATGACGTACTGATGGAGGTGGACCAGCCAAATCTGCCCGGCACCACGGATCAGTATCCGAACTGGCGGATGCCGCTGAGCTCCAGTCTGGAACAGATCGCGAAAGACCCCCGCGTTACTCGGATCGCGCGAATCCTCAGCGCCCGAGCACAACCCACGAAAGGTGCACGCATGAGCTTCCTGGATAAGGCAAAGGACTTCCTGAACGAGCACGACGAGCACGTCGACCAGGCGCTGGGTAAGATCGGCGAGCAGATCGACCAGCACACCGACGGTAAGTACTCAGAGCAAATCGCCAAGGGCGTCGACCAAGCCCAGCAGCGTACGGGTGCGGGCGACACTCAGCCGTAGCGTGCCTGACCCGCCGCCCACACCACACTAGATCGACAGCGGTGGGGGCGGCGGGTCGTCGTCCACGGCGTACAGCATGGGGTGTGCGGGCAGAAAGGCGTCGCGTTGCCGGCACAGCGCCGGTGGCAGCAACGACGAGCGGTGTTCCGGGTGTTCAGCGCAGTGCCGGGTGGCCCGGTTGATCGCGTCGGTGTGGTGTCGACCGCCGCCGTATTCACCGCAGGTGGCACAGTCCCAGCGCCAGAATGCGGGGCCGTCCTCCGACTCATACCGGCGGATTTTCAGCGGTGGGCCGGCTTCTTCCTGCGCGGCACTGAGTATCGCGGGCATGGCACCAGCCGGCGGCGGCCCCGCGGGTCGACGCGACCCCAGGCCGATGATTTGTGCCAGCAAATCGCTCGTCGACACGGTCCACCCTCCAGGTGAGATGAGTTTGAACACCAGTGTGACGCAAAAATCCCCCCAATCTGCGCGTCTCACCCGAATTCGTCCGCTAGGCGACGAATCGCCGAGGAAACCTCATCCCGACCGAGTGACGTCCACAGCTACTGCCCCTGGATACTGGCCCGATGGCACAGCGGCGAAAATCGGATCGGCAGACCTACCCGGTCGGATCCGGCGTCGCTGAGCTGGTGCCCGACCCCGACCGTGACTCGGCGTACACATTGCTGCTTGACGGCACCCCGCAGTCTCACGTCGACCTGGCCGACCCCACCCACCTAGAATTCGAATACATCCGGCGCATGGGCGCTGCCCTCGACCTGATCGCACCCCCGGGCCAACCCCTGCGCACGCTCCACCTCGGCGGCGGCGCCCTCACCCTGCCCCGCTACCTCGCCACCACCCGCCCCGGCTCCCCGCAACGCGTGATCGAAATCGACGGCCCCCTGGTCGAGCTAGTGCGCCAGTCACTGCCCCTACCCCCAAAAGCCACCATCCGGGTACGCGTCGCCGACGCGCGCGAGGCCGTAACCACAATGCGCTCCGCCGGCTACGACGTGGTCGTGCTGGACGTCTTCGCCGGCGCTCGAACCCCCGCCCACCTGGCCTCGGTCGAGTTCATGCACGACATCGCCCGAGTGCTGGCCCCGACCGGATGGCTGATCGCCAACGTCGCCGACGGCCCACCGCTGCGCTACGCCCGCGCTCAAGCCGCCACCATCCGCGCCGCCCTCCCCGAAGCGTGTGTCGTGGCCGATGCGGCAGTGCTGCGCGGACGCCGCTTCGGCAACCTGGTCGTCGTGGCCGGCCGAACCCCACCGCCGATCGCCGCCCTATCCCGGCGGGCGGCCGGTGACTGGTTCCCCGGCCGAGTGGAGACCGACCTGGACCGCTTCACCGCAGGCAGCTCCGCCGTGACCGACTCCGTAGCCGTCTCGTCACCGGCACCACCAGCCGGACTGTTCAGTAACCGAAAGTGACGTCCTATCGGCTGATGGTGCAACATTTTTCGGCTGGACGGCCAGTCGTGAGCAATTCCATGGGTGATGTGTGTCAGGTGACTTGTCCCCCCGGATCACACGCGGCTGTAATCAGAGGGCGTCGCGTCCTCCCCCGCGACACCCGACGGAAGGCGACGAATGCCCGACAAGTTCTTTCTGTCAGCATCCGGCACCTTCAGCTCCGGTGCCGATCTCATAACTTTGGTACGCGACCAGCGCGTGCTCTGGAGCGGTCATTGCGCCGTCGCCGAATACGCGTTCGACCAGCCCGCCTCGCTGCCGCGCTGGACGTTGGCTGAAGAGACCGAAGTCGTCATCACCGAACAGCAGATCGTCTACGCCAACTTCGCCGCCCAGTCCGCCGGCGGACTGAGCTGGCGTTGGCCGCAACACCTGCGCGTGCAACCCGGCAACCGCGACACCGGCCGCTCCGCCACGGTCACCCAGATCCAGCTGGTCTGCGCCGGCCCGGGTGGCACCTTCCCCGCCTTAGTCCTGGCCGCCGGTGACCTAGCCGCGGTCAGCGACGCAGACCGGCTGGCCAACGTGCTGCGCCAGGCAATCGCGCGGTTCCGCGTCGAACATGCCACCGAGCTTGGCCTAGCCAGCCCACAGGCCCGGATGCTCTCGCGTCAGGTCATCGGCCCCGAGTTCAACAACTACCAAGACGGTGCCGGGCAAACCGTGACCCTGCTCGGCTCCGCACCGGTAGACACCATGATGCAGCTGCCCAGCCAACGGGCCTTCCTCAGCCCACTAGACCTGACGACCCCACGAGACCTGACGACCCCACTGAACCTGACCTCCCGCGCCGAACCAGCCCGAACGGAACCCGTCTGGCCCGAACCAGCGCGAACTGAGCCGGGCTGGACCGAGCAGCCGCCGCGGACCGAACAGCCATGGGCCGAGCGAGCTTGGGCCACTCGAACCCAGGCAGAGCCGGCCTGGATTGAGTCCGCGCCTGAGCCGGCCTGGGTCAAGTCCGCCGCTGAGGCTGGGTGGGGTGAGTCCGCCCAGGCCGAACCTGCTTGGGTCGAAGCCGCCTGGGCTGAGTCGACTCCGGCAGACGTGGCCGTTTCAATGGACGGGCCGACGACGAACCTGTCTGACTATGCCCGCCTGCCCCAGCTGCCGCAGGCAGGCCCCCAGAGCGACCCGGCGACCACCGAGCAGGCGCGCGCCGAGCGGGCCGAAAAGATCCGTCGCACCGCAGCCAGATTCGCCGGCAACTCCGCCCGCGCCCGCAACAGCATTCCGCAACGCGCCGAAGACGAAGCAGGCTGGAGCTAGCCCGAGGCGACGGTTGGGAGGATTGGCGAGCCAGTCGGAGGATTGGCGAGCCAGTCGGAGGATTGGCGAGCCAGTCGGCGAATTTGGCCTCATCTGGCCAGTTGGCTAGGGGACAAAACAGCTGCCGTCGGCGACTCGCTCGTCGTGCAACACGTGCGCGCGGCGCAACAAGGTCATCAAGTCGGCCTCAGCTCGGATCCGGGCGCGATACTTCTCGGGCAACGCCTTCAGCCGCTCCTCTTCGACCCGCAGCTTGTGAAACAGCTCATCGCAGTACGCCGGGTCGGTTTCGATGTGCAGAAACTCGGTCGCATGCCGGCGAGCTGCCGCCACGTACGTCTGGGCTCGGCCTTTTGCACTGCGCAGGGAAACGACCACAGTGGTCAGCAAGATCCCAAGGATGAGCGCCAAGGACACCCCGGTGGAGATTTCCGTGGCCGAGATCGGGTCGCCGTGGTTGACGAACGGCACGTTGTTCTGGTGCATGGCATGCAGCACGAGCTTGACGCCGATCAACGCCAAGATTGCCGCCAACCCGTAAGACAGGTAAACCAAGCGATCGAGCAGGCCGTCGATCAGGAAATACAACTGGCGCAACCCCAGTAAGGAAAACGCGGTTGCAGTGAAGACCAAATAGACGTTCTGGGTCAGGCCGAAGATCGCCGGAATCGAATCCAAGGCAAAGAGAATATCGGTGCCACCGATCGACAGCATGACCACCAGCATCGGAGTCAACATGCGCTGGCCATCGCGGACAGTGACAAGTCTGTCTCCGTCGTATTCATCTGAGGTTCGCAACACCCGCCGAGTCAGCCGGATGATCAAGTTGTCAGGGGTCTCCTGCTCGTCACTGCCCTGCTCACGCAGCAGGTTGCCGGCAGTCACCAGCAAGATCAGACCGAACAGATAAAACACCCAAGCGAACTCGTCGATCAGCGCCGCGCCCAAGAAAATGAATCCGGTGCGGGCGATCAGTGACACCCCGATCCCGACCAACAGCACCTTCTGCTGATCGGCGCGAGGCACCTTGAAGCTGCCCAACAACAACATGAAGACAAACAGGTTGTCGACCGACAACGCTTCCTCGGTGACATAGCCGGCGAAATACTGCGTGCCCAGCTGGGTGCCGCCGAAAAAACTCACGCCCAGCCCGAATGCGATCGCGATTGCCACATAGATCGAAGTCCACCTGGCTGCCTCACTCAACCTCGGCACATGCGCATGCCGCACGTGCGCAAAGAAGTCGAAAAACAGCAGACCGATGATGCCGAGAACAGTCAACAGCCACACCAGACCCGACACTTCCCGCATTTGCCCATCCTAGGGCCGCAGCGGGTCTGCCCGCGTGGCTCGCAAGCTGCGCTTAGTCCGTGCGTGCGGCTCGCAGCTGCGAGGAGGTTAGGAATAGCGCGCCGGCGAGATTGGCACCGCGAAGGTCAGCGCCACGCAAGTCAGCACCGGTGAAGTCAGCTCTACGCAAGTCAGCGTCGCGCAGGTCGGCTCCGATCAATTGGGCGCCGCGGAAGCTCGCGCCGCGCAGGTCCGCACCGCGCAACCGGCGACCGATCAGGTTTGCGCCGCGGTGATCCGGCCGGCGACCAACACCGGCCCGGGCCAGTTCGCTCGCGCGTTGCAGCAACGGGTTGACCCGCTGGCGGTGTCCGTCCAGGTCGAGCCTGCGCAGTTGCTCAGGCGTACCGGAGGCGAGATTGTCGGTTTGGGCCAGGGCTGCGCGCAGTTTCGGCTCCAGGTGGCTCGCTTCGGGCAGATTGAGCGCCTCGCTGAGAAACCACATCAGCTCGTGCAACTGCCGCATGATCGGCAACGTCGCGAACATCGACTCAGCCACCTGCGGCCCAGCATGCCAATCTTGGCCGGCGAAGGTCTGCTGAGTAATGCGCTGACCAGCACCAAAGCAATCGAAAACAGTGCAACCGACAAAGCCACGCGGCACCAGCGCAGCATGAATGCCGCAGCGGAAATCGTCGCCCAGGTTCGGACACGGCCGACCGGCCGGCTTGTCTATTGCGAAATCGGACGACTTGGCGAATGCCGGTGCAACACAGCACAGGCCGGCACAGCGGGCACAATCGGCGCTCAATTCCCGTTCAGCCATCGGCCTACTGTTTCAGACCCGATTCGGCCCGGCCCGTTCACACCCACCTACTTCGACGGGACCGGCGTGGCAGCGCTGCTTGGGCCCACCAGCACCATCTGGCTTAAAACCCGTACTCAGCTCGATCGGTTTAGGCATGATCGGGTTTCTGAGCGTAAGCGGTGGCGCAGCGACCGCATGAACCCGCCGGGAGATGCCCCGAGATTGCCGGAAAGAAGTTGATGCCGATGTCTCGCGATGGAGGCGCCTGGAAGGTTGCCGTCTCGACCGTCAAGGCGGTGGGGCAGCTTCCTCCGTTGCTGCGAGTCGCCGCCATCGTGGTCGCGGTGTTAGCTGCGCTGGGTATCACGCTAGGTGTCCTCGGTTGGATGAAACCCGCTGCTTCCACGAAGAAGGACAACAGCGATTCCACCCAATCAATAACCTTCTCCTATTCGGCCACGGTAAAGCCATCAGCGGCCTACGACACCACGACTGTTACCTCGCCCGACCCGATCTTTCGCAAACTTACCGACGAGGTTGACCTGCACCTGAGCTATCAGGGAATGCCCGGCGCTATTTCCGTGAGCGCAGTTTTGTCCGACGGCACCGGCTGGCACAGCGCGATGTTGATCGCACCATTGACAAGATTTGCCGAACAAACATACGACATGACGATGCACCTAAACCTTTCGGTATTCGACCAGCGTGCAAAACTGGCCGCTCACGCGATCGGCAGTGGCGCCAATTCACTTGTCGTTGAGATGCGCGCTCAGGTCACGACTCGCGGCGAGCACATATTCACCGCGCCACTGACGTTCAACCTCGCGCCGTTGGCGTTCACTCTGGCCAACGGCGCCAACTCGCTGGTCGTGCAGGGCCCCGGCGCCCTGAGCGCCCCAATCCTGCAGCAACGAGAAATTTCCGTGCTCGGTTACTCGATCATGGCGGCGGCCGAGGCGCGCTCGTACGCGGCCATGCTGTTGATCGTGGCATTGATCAGTGCCGCCGCCATTGCACTGATTGGACGCCGCGACGGCCCGGTGCGAAGCCGGGCTGACATCGAGCGCCGTCACTCACAGTTGCTGGTACACGTCGAGCCGATGGCGAGTCCGCCCGGCAAGCCGGTGGTTACCGTCGATAACTTTGCCGAGCTGGTCAAGCTGGCTGAACGCTATGGCCAAATGATCCTTACGTGGACCCGAGCAGACGCCGACGACTTCATCGTGCGCGATGAAGGAATCACCTATCGTTATCGGATTCCGCTCACCGACGGTGAATCCGCCCCGCATCTGGTCAACGTCGAGGCGCCCCTTCGACGCCGACGTGCCGAAACCAAAACCAAGGTCGACGCGACTGAGAACAACTGACCTGATGCCGGCTCGCCGCACGTAACACTTTTCTTGGAAAACTTTCCATCACAATAGATGCCGCACGGGCTAGTCGCTCGTAGGAAATAGTCTGATTCGCGCGGCGGGAGATCGGTCGGGCTTTATCCGACCAGCCGGCACCAGAGCCAGTGGTGCAACGGCTAACTCCCCGGGCCTCGTTGTGTTCACCACCGAGCATCCTGGCCGAGTTTATGCAGATGATCGCCAAGGAACGCAAAGGACTTCGGGCCGTCATACCCGACTCAGGCCTACCCATAATCCGACTGCATGACGTCCGACACACCTGCATGACGATGGCCCGCGACCACGGCGTGAACCAGAAGGCGGTTGAGCTGGCCGCCTAACGGTCCAATATTAGTAGTACTACAAACGCCCCCTCAGAGTCCGACTTACGGATCCCTGAGAGGGCGTTTTCCCTTGGTAGCGGGGACAGGATTTGAACCTGCGACCTCTGGGTTATGAGCCCAGCGAGCTACCGAGCTGCTCCACCCCGCGTTGCTTTGTAGAACTATACCCCCATGCCGGGCGACCCGGTGCTGCACCCCCATGCGGCACCGGCTCGGCAAGAATGAGCCATTCAGTATCGGCACCGCTGCATCGTCGGCGTACGTCTCGTTCTGCGCCGGCATGGCCCGATAGTCATGCTGCGCCGCGCCAACACCGGCATCGGTGCTGGCTTGATACACCTCCCTAGTAGACATCTAGAGCCAGGTGAATCCATCGTCGAGTGCACGATCGGCGAACCCAGGAAGAGATTGCTGTCACCATCGATCCAACCGCACTGCGCTGCGTACATGTCATGCATCGAACGAAGATCGACAGAGCCGACAACTCGCCTGCCTAACGGTGGAATCAGCACGCCAAGCTGGCTGGGGTGGGAGGTCGGCGGAATCCGTTCTGGGGATTACAAAATGCGATCAGAGCGCTACTCAGATGACACTCGTCCGGACGACCGGTGACGTCTGCGGCGTCTTGCTTTAGGGTCCTACGTTGGCGTCCAAGTTTCGTCGATAGCAGTGGAGCCCCACATTGCGTGCAAAAATTCGGTCGAAATCGATCGCAGCGGTAACGGCGTTGGTGTTGACCGCAGTCGTCGGCTGCTCCTCAGCCACGCATCCGCAGGACGGGGCAACCTCACCAGCAAGCCCCGCGTCCTCAGGCCCCGCTTCACCGCAGTCTGAATCGACGCAACTCGGCAGCACTGGCTCACCGCTGCCCGGGATGCCGGCCCTGCTCGCCGCCGACGACGTTTATGCCGCAGACCGACCGAACAACTTTTCGCCAACGGTGCAGGGCGAACGGCAGCTTGTCTACGTGCCGAACCTGCGCGGCAATTCGGTCACTGTGCTCGATCCCACCACATTCAAGATATTACGGACCGTACCAGTCGGTAAGGGCCCGCAGCACGTGGTGCCGTCGTGGGACCTCAAAACGCTGTGGGTCAACAACAATGTCGGCAACTCGCTCACCCCGATCGACCCGCGCACCGGCAAATTCGGCCAACCGATTGCGGTAAACGATCCGTACAATTTGTATTTCACTCCCGACGGTAAATTCGCGATTGTCATGGCCGAAGCTGAAAAGAAGATCTATTTTCGAGACCCGCACACCATGGCAGTCAAGGACACACTTACCGTCGATTGTGACGGAGTCAATCACGCGGACTTTTCGCCGGATGGTCGCTACTTCATCGTGACCTGCGAATACTCCGGCGACTTGATCAAAGTAGACACACTGCAGCACAAGGTGATCAGCCAGATCCACCTCCCCGGCCACATGCCGATGCCGCAGGACGTCAAAATCTCGCCCGACGGTCACACCTGGTATGTCGCTGACATGCAGACCAGCGGCGTCTGGATCCTCGACGGCGACAAATTCACCACCCCGACCTTCTTGCCCACCGGCGACGGCGCGCACGGCCTCTACCCCAGCCGCGACTCCAAATACTTGTACGTAGCCAACCGCGGCGAAGGCAGCATTTCCGTCCTCAGCTTCGCCACCCAAAAAGTCGTCAAGAAATGGAAAATTCCGGGTAAGAAGTCCAGCCCTGACATGGGCGGCGTTTCAGCCGACGGCAAAGTGCTATGGCTATCCGGCCGCTACGACAACGAGGTCTACGCGATCGACACCGACAGCGGCAGACTCCTGGCCCGCATCAAAGTTGGCCTGGAACCGCACGGTCTCTGCTTCTGGCCCCAGCCGGGCCGCTACTCCCTCGGCCACACCGGCATCCTGCGCTAGCGAGAACCGTCAGCCTCCGTGTTCAGCTACCCAGACACGGAAGCCAAGATCTCATTCTCGAACGGCCACGTGCCCTTGGTGCGCGTCCACCCACAGTCATGCCAATTATCATGCCAACTACACATAGTTAGCATGACAGGATGACCGGGGGTCGATCACACGTAGAAACCGCAGAGTAACAAGATCCCATCCCACGTGAGCTCGTCGTCCAAAGCGACAGCCGCTGCTGGCTTCGGGCTTACACCAAGCCCTCACACCCCTCCCCTTCTGTGGCTCACCAACCCCCAGACCCCTCCCCTTCTGTCGGTTGACTAGCCCTCACACCCCTCCCCTTCTGTGGCTCACCAACCCCCAGACCCCTCCCCTTCTGTCGGTTGACTAGCCCTCACACCCCTCCCCTTCTGTTGGCCTTGGACGTAGAGTGTCGGGGTGCGCGACGACGAGATCCGACGGGTGCTTACGGACGCAAACCCGTGGTGGCGAGCTGCAGCTGCCGGAACAGATCCGATGGCGTGGGCCAAAGATCATCGATTGCTACGTGATCGCACCTCACACGATCTTGGGTTTCGCGCTAACGCCCTCGACGACATCGCGACCGGTCCGGTGACTGATCAACTTGTGGTGCTTACTGGACCGCGCCGAATCGGTAAGTCTGTAGCCCTCATCGACACAGCAGCTGTCTTGTGCGCCAGGGCTGACGTCGATCCTCGTCAGATCATTCATTTTCCCTGTGACGGCATGCGGGAAAGGGACCTGCGGCGTGCCTTGACACTAGGCCGGGAACTGACCCGTTCAGTCGACAACGACCAGCAGCGGCAACGGATCTGGTTGTTGGACGAGGTCAGTGCCGTTACCGGCTGGTCTGCAGTGCTCAAGGCAGCCCGTGATGGCACCGAGGTGGGCGACGAAACCGTCGTAGCGACCGGCAGCAGGTGGGCTGCTAGAGAGGACATAGAGGGCAACTTAATGGCGGGCCGAGCCGGCACTGGAGCAGGTCGACGCAGACGTCTATTACTGCCAATGAGCTTCCGCGACTACATTGCTGCCGCGCGCCCGAACCTCAACCGGCTCGATCCCATCGACCTGTCGCAACTCCAAGACCCGAGCGTGGCCCGTTCCCTCGATCGGCTGGCGTTCGACGTCGACGCCTACGACCTTGCCTGGCAGGCATACCTCACTTGCGGCGGATTTCCCCGAGCCGTCGCGGAATACAGTCGAACTGGCGGCGTCTCGATCGGCTACATGCGTGACTTGGCTGCCTGGTTGCGCCGTGATGTCGACCCCGACGCCGCCCCAGAGTCACTGCCACGGTTGCTGGACGTTCTATCCCATCGTGCATCCAGCCCGCTCAACGTCAACACGACGGCGAACGATCTCGGGTATTCCAGCCGTGACGCCTTTGATTTGAGGCTGCGGCGCCTCGTCGCCAGCCACGCCGCCCTGATCTGTTCACGCCGCGATGGCGACAAAATTGTCCACGGCGCACAAGCCAAGCTCTACCTCACCGATCCGCTGCTCGCCTGGTTGCCTTCCCGCCTGCGTGCCGGCCTAACCACGCCGGACATGACCAAGCTGACCGAAAGCACCCTCGGCGTGAGCCTGGCCCGCGCCATCGACCGACTCGATGAAGGGCGCTGGATCAGCGGCGACACCATCGGCTACGTCCGCACTGCCACTGAAAACGAAATTGACCTCGCACCAGTGCCGCTTCCATCTGCAGCTGGAAGGGTGACCACTGTTCCAATCGAAAGCAAATGGGTCGACCAAGGCTGGCGCAGCGAAGCACGCACTATCGACGGCAAGTTCGGACGAGGAATCCTGGCTACGAAGACCATTCTTGACACCAGTAATCGAGTGTGGGCAGTACCCGCACCGCTACTGTCACTTCTCATTTTATGATCGGGCAACTCGGGGCTCACGACACACTAAACAGGCATGACTGATTCGGTATTACGAAATATGACCAAGCAGTAGGGCTAACTTAGCACTGGGTGACGAAGGTAAAACGTTCTGCGTCACTGATAAAACAAACAGCAAAGAATCCCCTCATCCAAAGAATAAGGGGATTCTTTTGCACTTCTTTGTAGCGGGGACAGGATTTGAACCTGCGACCTCTGGGTTATGAGCCCAGCGAGCTACCGAGCTGCTCCACCCCGCGTTGCCTCAGTAAGACTAGCGCACCAGGCCCGACACCTGCAAACGACACCGGTACGGGCGGTAAAACCGCAGGTGGGCCGCCTTCGGCGGCCCACCTGCGGTGCGATCACCCGCTAGGAGTCGGCACCGGAACCGCAGACGTGGGCGCCGCCGGTCCGGCCGGGGCAGGTGCGGGGCTAGTGGCCGGTGTGGCACCAGTCGTGGCCCGTTGCGCGTTCTGGAAGGCCGTCATCGCCGCGTCCAGGGCTTTCAACGCCTCCCCATACTTCGCGAAGTCACCCGACTGCTGCGCGGCCCGTACGTTCGCGATTGCCGTGTCGAGCGCGGCGGCAGCTTGTGCCACCTGTCCGGGCAGGGTGGCTGGCGGAGCCGTACCGCTGGGTGGGGTGGCCGTCCCACCGTTTGGGGCTCCGCTTTGTTTGCCAGCGGCCACCAGCTGGTTGAGTCCGTCTTTGAGGTTGTTGGCGAGCACGACGTAGGTGCCGGCGTCGCCGTAGGACATCAGCACCTTCTGTAACAGTGGTGCCGCGTTGTCCTGGTTGCCGTTGCGCACGTAGACCGGCTCGACATACAGGATGGCGCCTTCGACGGGCAGGGATACGAGGTTGCCGTAAAGCACTTGGACAACCGATTGGGTGTTGTTGGTGAGCTGATTGATCGCAGTCCGGATCGAGGCGTTGTTGGTCATCTTTTGATGGACCTGCACGGGGCCGGGCACCACGGTTGAATCGGGTAATTGGAACACTTGCAAGGTTGGCTGATTGTCGACGTATGAACCCGAAATTAGGGCTGCTAAATTCTCTCGGTTAAAGGGGGTCACGGCCGCAGTGAGCTGGAATCGCGGGTCTTTTTGGTCCGGCAGTGCCACGTTCAAGTAGAACGGTGGCTGTTTGATGTTGCTGGCCGGCTGATCCGGTTCGTTGGGCACCTGCCAGAAGTCCTGGCCGGAGAAATACGCACGCGGGTCGGTGACGTGGAATTTGGTGAGCAGGTTCCGCTGCACCTTGAACAGGTCGGCCGGATACCGGAAGTGCGCGGCGAGCTGCGCCGGAATCTGCGCTTTCGGGATGATGAGTTTACCGCCGAAAGCTTGATTCCAGGCCTTTAGCACCGGGTCTTTGTCGTCGAATTGGTAGAGCTTGACCGTGCCGTCGTATGCGTCGACTGTGGCCTTTACTGAGTTGCGCATGTAGTTGACGTCGTTACGGCCCAGCGCGAAAGCGCCCTTGCCGGTCAGCTCGTCGAGCGTCTCGTTGGCTAGGTTGACCTTCTGCGAATACGGGTAGCTCGCCGAGGTCGTGTAGCCGTCCAGAATCCATTGGATCTTGCCGTCGACCACGGCCGGATAGGGATCGCCATCGATAGTGAGGAACGGCGCTACCTTTTCCACCCGCGAGCGCGGATCACGGATGTACATCAACCGCGAATTCTTATTCACGGCGTCAGAGAGCAGGAAGTTGCTCTCGGCGTTCTTGACCGCGAAGACCAACCGGCGGAAGAACGAGCCGATCGGCACGCCACCCGCGCCGTCATAGGTGGTCAGCTCTTCCGCGGCACTGTTGGCTTCCTGTGGCCGGTCGAACTCCACATTTTTGTTCCTGTCGGTCTGCCCGACGATGGCATATTCGCTTGACTGCTCGCCGTAATAGATCCGCGGCTGGGTGACGTTGATCTGGTCGGTTGCCGAGGAACAGTTGGCCTGCCGTTGGTCGTTGCCGAGGAAGCCCGACACGAAATAGGGCAGGCCGCCACAGACCACTTCGTTGGCCGGAGCCGCAACCAACCCGTACCCATGGGTGTAGACCGTGTGTTGATTGAGCCAGTTGCGCTGTTGGGCGGTGAGCTTGTTGTCGTTGATTTCGCGAGCGCCGACGACATAGTCGCTGGTTTTGCCGGCCACCGTGTAGCGGTCGACGTCCAGTTTCTTGCCGAAATCATAGAAGCCACGCGACTGCTGCGACTGAGTGAAAGCTTGCGAGACCAGTTGGGGGTCGACGACGCGGACGTTCTGCGCGCTGATGTCACCGGCGAGTGTGGCCGGCGGAGTGTTCCCGTTGGCCCCGTATGCCGTCACTTGCGTGTTGTCGAGGCCGAACGCAGTTCGAGTCGCGTTGATCGAGCGCTGAATGTAGGGCGCTTCTTTGTCCGACAGGCTGGGCTTGACCTCGAAGTTCTGCACCGCGAACGGGTAGATTCCGCCGATTGCGACCGCCGAAACGGCCAACAGTGCCAGTGACACCCCGGGCCAAACGAGATTACGCATGCCGGCGTTGGAGAACACGATGATCGCGACCGCCACCACGATGGAGATGTAGGCCAGTATTTCCTTGGCCGGCAGCAGCGCGTTCACATCGGTATAGCCGGCACCGAACAGGCTGGGCGAGACGTGTTGTTCGAGCAGCAATGCGCGCCGATCCAACACGTATGCGACCGCTTTGAGCAGCACGAAGAGCGCGACCAGCGTGGTCAGATGGGCCCTAGCCGCAGCGGTCATTCGATCGCCGACGCCTTGCAGCCGCACCCCACCGAAGATGTAGTGCACGGCGAGCGAGCCCAACACCGACAGGACGACCGCGGTGAAGCCGACCCCGAGGGCATAGCGCAACAGCGGGTATTCGAAGACGTAGAAGCCGACGTCCACGTTGAATTGCGGGTCTTTGACACCGAACGGCTGGGCGTTTCGGAACAGCATCCAATCTTGCCACCGGCCTTGGGCCGACAGGCCAGCGAAGAAGCCGATGATTAAGGTGAAACCGCCGATCCACGTGCCGAGCCTCGGCGCAATGATCATTCGATAGCGTTCAAGCGTTTGCTGCTCCGGCGAATGCGGACGCAGCAACGGCCGCAGTCGGAAGGCGAGGTAAAGGTTGACCGCGATGATCAGCGCGACTGCGAGCCCGATCACCGCGAAGAGCACCAAACGGGTCACCAGCACACCGGAGAAGACACTGACGTAATCGACTTCGTGGAACCACAGATAGTCGGTGTAAGCGTCGATGCCCCAGCCGAGCAGCGTGAACAGGAGGAAGACCCCGACCAGAACGCCGACGGTGACCCGACCGCGTCGGCTCATCCTCGGTAGGGGGCTGTTTCGCATTACCAACGTTGGCTCCACACTTGTCGTCGGGCCGGTGTTTCACATTACGACATCGGTCAGGTGGCCGAGCACGGCTTTGGGGTGCCACCGCTATTAAACGTCTTCAGTGCAGTCAGTGCGTCGTCCACGGTGGCCACCTTTGCCATGGGCAGACCGGCCACCGAATTCTTCAGCGCCTCAGCACAGTTGTCCTTGGGCACGAGGAACAACTGTGCGCCGGCACTTTTGGCGCCGACCAGTTTCTGTGGGATACCGCCAATCGGCCCGACGTTGCCGTCGTCGTCGATCGTGCCAGTACCCGCGATGATCTTTCCGCCGGTCAGGTCGACCGGTTGCAGCTTGTCCATGATGCCGAGCGTGAACATCAGCCCCGCGCTCGGGCCACCAATCTTGTCGAGGTCAATCTTCACAGTGAAGGGAGCGTTCTGTTTTGCCCCGATTTCCAGCCCCAGCCGCGGCTTGTTGTCACCCGCAGCGGCCTTCGTAGTGATCTTGACGGTTAGTGGCTTACCCGCGCGAGTGAATGCCACTGTCAAGGTGCTGCCGACCGGCTTGGCTTGCACCAGGCCGGAAAGTTTGGCTGGAGTGGCAACCGGGGCGCCGTCGACTGAGGTGATCACGTCGCCCACCGCAAGCAGGCCCACCGCGGCGCCGCCATCGACTACTTTGTTGACGACCGTCTGCACCGGATAGCCGAGCCTGGTCAGTGCCACAGTGACTGCGCTGGCCTGCGACTGCGTCCACTCCTGCGCGTTCTGCTGCTCGACCTGCTTCTCGGTCTGATTCGGCGGATAGATCAGCTCGCGCGGCACCACCGCGTCCTTCGGGCTGAGCCAGCTGCTGATCGCCCACACCAGCTCGACCTCCGACTGCACGTTGACAGTGGTCAAGCGCAGCTGGCCGGCGGATTTGGCCGGGGTCGACTTGCTGACCTGGATCACCTCAGTGCCGTCCTGCGAGCCGAGGGTATTGACCGTCGGGCCGGGCTTGAGCACCACGTAAGGCAGCGGGGCAAGCATGACGGCAACTGCCAGTAGGGCGGTGATCAGGGCACCGAGAATTACCGTGACACCGCGACGTCTCATGCGCGAGAGACTATCGCTTGACCCTGAGTTCTCTCTGAGCTGACACGGGCCAGGTCCGCTAGCGTGCATTTCGCGCGTACGGTTGACGACGTGCCTGATATCCCGTTCGGCTTTTCCCTGCCGGGCGCCCAGCCGCCCGATCCCTCCGACCCGCAGCAGATGCAGCAGTTCATGGCTCAGCTGCAGCAGATGTTCGCCGGCAACGCCAGCGACGGCCCGGTCAACTGGGACCTGGCCCGCCAGGTCGCAGCCGGCCAGCTGTCTACCGCCGGTGACCACGCTGTCACCATGTTCGAGCGTCACCAGGTCGAGGAGTCACTGCGCCTGGCCGACCTCTGGCTCGATCCCGCTTCCGCGCTGCCCAGCGGCGTGCAAACGGCCACCGCTTGGAACCGCAACGAGTGGATTTACAACACGCTCGATGTGTGGAAAAAGTTGTGCGACCCGATCGCCGGCCGGATGGTCGGTGCCATGGGCGACCTGGTCCCGGACGAGGCCAAAGCCCAGCTCGGCCCGATGCAGTCGATGGTCGCCACCCTGGGCGGCGCGCTTTTCGGCGGCCAGCTAGGGCAAGCCCTGGGCCAATTGGCTGCCGAGGTGCTCTCTGCCGGCGACATCGGTCTGCCACTCGGCCCGACCGGCACCGCCGCGCTCGTGCCCGCCAACATCAAAACCTACGGCGAAGGCCTAGAACTGCCCGAAGACCAAGTCCGCCTGTACGTTGCCTTGCGCGAAGCCGCCCACCAGCGACTCTTCGGTCATGTGCCCTGGCTGCGGGCCCACGTGCTCAGCGCAGTCGAGGCATACGCCGCCGGCATTACCGTCAACCGCGAGGCGATCGAAGAGGCAATGAGCCGGGTCGACCCGAGCGATCCCGAGTCGATGCAAGCCATGGCGCTCGAGGGCATTTTCACGCCGAACGACAGCCCGCAGCAGAAAGCCAGCTTGGCCCGGCTCGAAACTGCGCTCGCGTTGATCGAAGGCTGGGTCGGCCACGTGGTCGACACCGCAGCCGGTGATCGACTGCCCTCGGTTGCTGCGCTGGGCGAGGCGTTCCGGCGGCGGCGGGCAGCTGGTGGGCCGGCCGAGCAGACTTTCGCCGCGCTTGTCGGCTTGGAGTTGCGCCCGCGCCGGCTGCGTGAGGCCGGCGCACTATGGGCTGCCGTCACCGAGCACCGCGGCATCCAGGGCCGCGACGCCCTGTGGAGTCACCCCGACTTGGTTCCCACCGACGACGACTTCGCCGACCCGCAGGCGTTCGCGCAGGGACGGCAGAACGAGGCCAAGAGCGACTGGGACATCAGTGAGCTGGACGGTTTGGCCGGCAACCCGGAGCCGGGCCCAGACCAGACATAGTCAGCCACCGAGCAGGGCCCGGGTGTTCTCCCAACCCTCCAAGGCCGGATCTAGCGTCGACAGCTCAGCGGGGCCGCGCAGGCGGCGCCACTGGGCCGTCGTGGCCACTACGCCCGGGTTGGGGGCATCGCGCCGAACCAGCTGGGCCGAGGCGACATTCAGGTCGTGGTCAGCCAGCCACGTTGGCACGGGCAGAGCCGCGGCCAGGCCTAGCAAGCCGCCGGCCGGGCCGCCGGGAGCCACGGCGACGGCCTTGTCGCTCAGCGGCGCCAACAATTTGCCCAAGATCATGCCGGGCACGTCTGGGGCGTCTGCGGCAACCACTGCCGCTTGGTCGAAGCCGTCCGCAGCTGCTGCAGCCAGCACCGGCAGATAGGTTGCGGTCGCGACTTCGTAGATCCGCATGCCAGGCCAGGCGATCTGCTTAGCCAGCGGATAGTCAGCAGCCGTCGTGGCGATAGCTGGTTCAGCCTGAGCCAACCGGGCCAACAGGTCGACCAGATCCTCGGCCAGCGCTGTTCGCCAAGCGTGCAACTCAACACCGGGCGGGCTCCACGAAACTGGGACTAGCAACGCAGCAACTATCCGACGGACCACGGGCCAACCCTACCGAAGCTCCTGCCAGCGCCCGGCCCGCTAGCCCGGGTGCGCGAAGGTGTGGTTCAGTCGTCCAGGACCGTGCCGCTGGCGGCAGAGATTCCTTCCAGATATCCGCGGGCGCGTTCAGCTTTGCCGAAGCGGTTGACCAACTCCCAGAACCTGGCGCTGTGACTGGGCACGACCAGGTGCGCCAACTCGTGCAGCAGCACGTAGTCGATCACCCATTCCGGCATCTCCTGGATCCGATGCGAGATACGGATGGTGCCGTCATCTGGGGTGCATGATCCCCAACGCCCATTCTGGTTGGTGACCCAACGAACACTGTTAGGAACTGCGGATTTGGCGTGATCATCCAGATAACGGGCGATCAGCCGTCGAGCCCGGGCCTGCAGCTCGTCATCCGTGCGCTGGATGCGCTCCTCGCGGGCGACCAACCGGGCGAGCATCCGCTCCACCCATTCGGTCTCTTCGGCGCGCGAGAACCGGTCGGGGATCAGCACGACCACGCGCTCACCGTCGCGATATGCAGACACCGTCCGACGCCGCCGCTGGCTGCGGCGCACTTCGACGACAGGCTTTCGCGTCCGGGCCATTACCGGCTCGCGCGGCCCTGATTCAGGTTCACGTTGCGACGTTAATGGGTCAGACCCATGCCACCGCAAGGGTACGGCGGATGACAGCTGGCGAATACATGCACTTCGTCCGGAAAAGGGGGCAAAAATTTTCGTACCAGACACCTGTTGCCCGCATTGGTCAACGTAGCGCACCACCCGGTCATGACCAAACGCGCACTCTGTCCGATTTAGTGCCGTTTGAAGGTAATGTGCGGCGTGTCCCGGCACAACTTCGCGGAAACGGCGATTTCGCCCGGCACACTCACGACGTCGACGAAGCCGTCGGCGCTGCGCTGACATGAATTGGCCTGCCCAGGGTAGTGACCGCCCCCGAACGGGTGGCCACATCCACGTGGTCGTGGAGCGGTCCAGCGCCGAATAGGTCGTGGCCTACCGCCGCGAGCAGGCATCGGGCCAAACCGGCCGACAACATGACGAGGAGGAACCGTGGCCGACAACACATACAACGGCTATTGCGTGAAGTGCAAGGAGAAGCGCGATTTCGAAGGCACCGTTGAAGTTTCGAAGACTGGCATGAACATGGCCAAGGGCAAGTGCCCGGTTTGCGGCACAACCGTGAATCGGATTCTCGGCAAGGCCAAGGCCTGACCCACCCCTGCTGGGGCGGGCGCACCGAACCGGTCGCCCGCCCTGGTGCTTTTCCCCACACCTCCATAACCGTGTTTGCCTCGCCACGTTGGGTGAGTGTGGACAACTCTCCAGCCTGTGGATAACTAGACCCCGGGCTGTGGATAACCCGCATCACGCTCGGGCCGAGCCTGTGGACAACTCGGCCACGATGCCGCAGGGCAGTGACACACTGTCACGCATGAATCGACCTACCCTGATTCCTGGTTTGCCTCGCACCTGGCGCAGTCCGGTCGAGCTGCAGCTCGGATCCGACCCAGCTCGGGCAGTTGTTCTGCACCTGAGCGACCCGCGCATGGCCAGATTGCTCGACCTGCTCGACGGCACCCGCGCCGAGCAGACGGTCAAGCTGCACGCCGCCAGCCTGGGCATTGCCCCTGCTGACGTGCATGCACTCCTGCAAACCCTGCACACGGCCGGCCTCGTGTTGCCCGCCGGTGAGCTAGTGCCCGTGACTCTGACTGAGACCATCCGGCGGCGACTAGCAGGCGAGGCAGCCGCCCTGGCCCTGCATCGACCTCCCCCAGCCGATTCACCGGCTACAACCTTGCGCCGGCGCGGCCTCGCCCGCGTGGTGATCACTGGGCGTGGCCGGTTAGGCGCCGGCATCGCGGTCGCGTTAGCCGAGGCCGGCGTCGGCCACGTCCACCCCGACCTTCCCGGCTTAGTCGGAGCTGGCGAGCTGGCCGGCGGCCCGCTGCGCGAATCCAACGTCGGCCAGCTGCGCCAAGAAGCAGTCGCCGCCGCCATTGAACAAGCCGCACCGACCACCCAAACCCACGGCGTACGCCGACTGCCGGCGTGCCTAGTCGTCCAACTGGAACCCGAGCGCCCGATCAATCTGGTCGCGGCCGCGTTCGCCGCTCGACGACAGCCCCACCTAACCGTGGCCGTACGCGAAGGGGTGGCTGTGATCGGCCCGCTGGTCAGCGCAACCGGCCGCCCGTGCCTGAACTGTCTGCATTTGCACCGGCGTGAACGGGACGCCGCATGGCCGAGCCCGAGTCGTCCGGACGCGGCCGAGCCCGGCGCGGTCACAACTCTGCTAGCTGCGACGGCCCTGGCCGCCGCTGAAGTGCTGAGTTTCCTCGATGAAGGCGTCACGAAGACGTTGGGTGCCAGCATCGAAATCAGCCACTCAGGTCAGGTGCGCCGCCGGACGTGGCAAGCACATCCGCACTGCCCGTGTGCGGCAATGTCGCGCACGGACCGGGCCAATCAGGCCGAGTTGCTGCCCCGTTTATCGGACCTTTCGCCAGCTTTGCTGCCGAACACCGTCGACCCGGGCTGCTGCCCGCGCATTCTTCGGTCACAATGATCTGGTGAGCGACATCCCGCGTCGGGCGGCGTCCCGGACCGCAAAGCTGGCCTCGTTGCCCCTCGGCTTTGCTGGGCGCACCGCGCTGGGGCTAGGCAAGCGTGCCGTTGGGTTCGCATCAGAGGTCATTTCCGCCGACATCCAGCAACGCACGGCTGAGCAGTTGTTCAGCGTCTTGGGCCAGCTCAAGGGCGGTGCGATGAAGTTCGGCCAGGCGCTGTCCGTGTTCGAGGCGGCGATGCCCGAGCAAATGGCCGGCCCCTACCGCGAGGCACTGACCAAACTGCAGGAAGCAGCGCCGCCAATGCCAGTTGCCAGCCTGCACAAGGCGCTCGCCGAGCAGCTCGGGCCGGATTGGCGCGACAAGTTCGCCGAATTCAACGAGGTGCCTGCGGCTGCGGCCAGCATCGGTCAGGTGCATCGAGCGCAGTGGAAGCTGCCTTCGACCGACGGCGAAACGGCAGACACCGTTGAAGTCGCCGTCAAAGTGCAATATCCGGGTGCCGGTCAGGCTCTGCTCAGCGACCTCAAGCAGCTGCAGCGACTGGCCGGCATGTTCAAGATCATTCAGCCGGGCATGGACATCAAGCCGCTACTGGCCGAGCTGCGCGAGCGGATCACCGAGGAGCTCGACTACGCGCTGGAAGCTCAGGCCCAGGAAGCCTTCGCCACTGCGTTTGCCGGCGACGCGGAGATCTACGTGCCGCGCGTGATCGCCTCCGCCCCGCGCGTGCTGGTCACCGAATGGGTCGAAGGCACCTCACTAGCCAAAATCATCACCAACGGTACGGCTCCCGAGCGCGACGAAGCGGGCCGATTGATGGCGGTGCTGCATTTCTCGGCTCCGGCCCGAGTCGGACTGCTGCACGCGGACCCGCACCCGGGCAACTTCCGGATTCTGCCCGACGGTCGACTCGGGGTGATCGACTTCGGTGCGGTTGCCCGGCTGCCCGACGGCCATCCCGAACCGGTCGGGCGGTTGGTGCGACTCGCCTTGGCCGGCGATGCCACCGGAGTCGTTGCGGGACTGCGCGGCGAAGGCTTCATCAAGCCGGACGAGCAGATCGACGCGCAGGCAGTGCTCGACTTTCTGCGTCCGATGATCGAGCCAGTGGCGGTGGATAAGTTCCGCTTCACTCGAGCCTGGCTGCGCAGCGAGGCGACCCGACTGAGCAGCCCACGCTCGCCGGCCTATCAGCTCGGCCGCAAGCTGAACTTGCCACCGTCCTACCTGCTCATTCACCGGGTCACGCTCGGCTCGATCGGTGTGCTCTGCCAGCTCGAAGCCGAAGCGCCCTACCGCGAGATCCTGGAAAAGTGGCTCCCCGGCTTCGCCCCGATCACCTGATCATTCGGGCACTTTCCAGCCACGGCTGATCAACCCGAACCCCCTGCATATGGTGCAGGCCCGTCCGCGATTCGCTGGACGGGCCTGACACATCGAAGTTGTCTACTGCGGAAAAATTTAGTTGCCGACGCCGAGTTCGGTGGCAGCCCGGTGAAGGGCCTGCATCGAGACCTGGCGAGCGGGGCGGTGTGCCTCAGGTGTGTAGTCACGCTGAGGCCGACGCGTTCGGGCCCGGGATAATGCCTCTTGAAGAAGTCTCATTCGCGGGTTGGCACTAGTTCGCATTTCGTTACTCGGCTTTCGCTTGTTGTTCACAACAGTGGAGATAGTGCTGATCGTCACTTTCAGGCCGCTAAGCGGACCGAATTGCGGGAATCGAGTCCGTCAGCGGCGAGCCGGTCCTGGACCTCGGCCGCGAGTTCCGCGTCGCGAGCCACATCAACCTTGCGGGGACGACCGCGGGGCCGCTTACGACCGACCACAGCGCCTCGCTCGAAAATCTCGCCGCCCCAGACACCCCAGGGCTCGTTCCGGTCGACCGCACCGGAGAGGCACTCGGCGCGCAGCGGGCATTCCCCGCAGAGCGCCTTGGCCAGCTCCAGCTGGGCCGGTGAATCCGAGAACCACAGGTCCGGGTCGAACTTACGACAGGGCAGGTTTGCCTCAAGCTCGACGCTCACGTCGAGTGGGGCCAGCGCCAGACTCATAAAGCCCGGTCACCTCTCTTCTCTCGATCTTATTCTTCGATCTTGTTCTTCGATCTTTGAAGGACCGCCGTACAGGTGAAACATCCGGCGAGTGCAGCCGGCGGGTCGAACATCCGGCTGAGTGAGCCGGAAAAAAACTAAGGCCGCGGATCCCGGTAAGGGGTTCCGCGGCCTCGAGGTGAGTCCAGGTTCTGAGTGAATCAGACTGGCCGTCCTCGAGGCGGAACTCCGTTACCGCCAAGCGCGTGGCGCTTGGCCGTATCGATGTCCGTGAACCCATTAATGCCTTCAACTGCACTGCCCGGAACCAGAACAACCGCGCTGGCCGGAACCAGAACAACCGCGCTGGCCGGAACTAGAACCTGTGCCGATTTGGCCTGGGTCAAGGTCTGGGGCGCCCAAGCAGCCGGAGCCCGCTCGGCGGCCAGCACTGCCACTGGGGCAGCTGCCGGCAACATTGCGGACGGAGCACACGCTGAAGCCAGCAGCACCGACGCTTGAGACATCAGATAACTCTTCATCGTGGCCACCTCCTCCATTCGCTTGCCCTCGTTGGGATGCCGGTTAAGGCATTGTGATTGCCCGCTCGGCACGTGATTGCCCGCTCGGCACGTGATTGCCCGCTCGGCACAAAATTCATGACCGCTCGACCAGCCGTGACATGAGGCTATGCCTGCCCTCCAGGGGAGGGCAAACGAATTAACGGACTAGTTTGCAAAGATTTTTTCCCCAAGATCATCTGGACTGGTGCCAGCTACTAGCGCGAACACCGCAGCGCCGTACTGCCCTAGCTTGCGAGGTCCGATTCCCGCTATTGCGAGCAACTCCGCTGGAGTGCTCGGCCGGCGCTCTGCCACAGCCACCAAAGTGGCATCGGTGAACACCACAAATGCTGGCACTTTCAGCTCTGCCGCGGTGCTCGCCCGCCAGTGCAACAACCGCTCATGCAGCTGCTCGTCGAGGTCAGACGGGCAGGTCGGACAGCGGCCGAGCTTGCGGTCTGCGCCAGCCAACAAGGTAGCGCCACAAATCCGGCACGATGACACTTGCGGATGATGACGGTCGGGTTTACGACTGCTTCTGCCGGCCCGTTCGACGCTAACCGAACCGGCGCGGTGCAGCTGCGGCAGGAAACGGCACGGTTGCCGAGGCCTGCCGCCACCGGAGCGCGACTGACCATAAGAGAGCCACAACCATTGCCGGGCCCGAGTCACCCCGACGTAAAGCAGTCGGCGTTCCTCCTCGAGCTGTTCGACCGATTTGGCATAGATCGTCGGTAACGTGCCGTCGGCGAGACCGACCAGGAAGACTGCATCCCATTCCAAACCCTTGGCCGAATGCAACGAAGCGAGGGTGACGCCCTCGACCGTTGGCGCGTGCTGTTGCTCGGCTCGGCGCAGCAATTCGTCATTGAAGGCCGACAACGAGATATCACGCTGCACAGCACCGGCAACACCGATCGGGATGAGATCGGGCTCAGCCGCATATTCCTCGGCCAATCCGACCAAAGCCGCCAACGCCTCCCATTGCTCGCGAGCTGCCCCACCGGCGGGACGCTGCTCCCGCGACCAACCAATCGCCGCCAGCCCGTCCAGCACCGCCTGAACCAGCGGAGTCTCACCTGGCGTGGATCGCACGGCGGCACGTAACGCGATCATGGCTTGGCGTACCTCGCTGCGTTCGAAGAACCGCTCGGCACCGCGAACGAGATAGGGCACCTGCACCTCAGCAAGCGCCTTCTCGTACGCCTCGGACTGCGCGTTGATCCGGAACAACACGGCGATTTCGCGCGCCGGCGTACCGGAATTGATCAGTTCTCGACAGCGACGGGCGACGGCCGTGGCCTCTGCGACCTCGTCGGGGAAGATTTTCAGTTCCGGCTCGGCACCGGGTGGACGTTGGCCGATCAGCTCCAGTCGCAGGCGGGCCTCGGCGCCGCGCGCTTGTTTGATCACAGCGTTGGCCAGCCCGACCACTTGTGGGGTGGACCGATAGTCGCGCACCAGCCGAACCACCACCGCCGCTCGCCGCTGCCGGGGGAAATCCATCAGATACGACGAAGTCGCCCCGGTGAACGAGTAAATTGTTTGGCTAGCATCGCCTACCACGGTCAAATCGTCGCGCTCACCCAGCCAGGCATCGAGCAGCCGCTGCTGCAACGGGTTGACGTCTTGATATTCGTCAACCACGAAATGTCGATATTGGGCGCGAATTTGCTCGGCGACATCCGGGTGCTCCTCTATGCCCCAAACGGCGGCGCGCAGCATGTCCTCGAAGTCGATCACGCCTTGGCGCCGCTTGAGTGACTCATATGCCGCGAAGACCTGCGCGACCACTGCCGCCTCGAAGGGTGGCTCGCGTTGGGCGGTAGCGGCCCGCAGCGCATATTCCCCCGGCTCGATCAGGCAAGACTTGGCCCACTCGATTTCGCTGGCCAGGTCGCGCGCCCCGCTGCGATCGACGCGGACACCCGCCCGAGTAGCAGCCAGCGTCACCACCCGGGCCTTGCTCTCCAACAGCTCCGGCATCGCCCGCCCGGCAAGCAGCCGCGGAGCGAAATAGCGCACCTGGCGCAACGCAGCGGCATGAAACGTGCGAGCTTGCACGCCAGCGGCGCCCAGCTCGGTTAGCCGGGACCGCATCTCGGCCGCGGCCCGCGCGGTAAAGGTGACGGCCAACACATGCCGAGTGCTGATCTCGTCGATCATCGTGCGATAGGCGATCCGGTGAGTGATTGCCCGGGTTTTGCCGGTGCCGGCGCCTGCCAGGATGCAGACCGGCCCAGCGGGCGCGGTCACCGCCGTCCGCTGCTCTGGGTCAAGCCCGGCCAGCACCGCATCTGTGAGCACGGTAGGGAATCATGACACCCCCGTACGACGTTATGTGGGACGGCGTAGTGCCCTGTGAGCCCCCGAAGGGAAACCCGACCGATGCTGACCATGTATTCGACGTCCTGGTGTGGCTACTGCCATCGCCTCAGGTCGCAGCTCGACCGCGAAGGCATCGCCTACGAGGTGGTCGACATTGAGCAGGACCCGGCCTCGGCCGACTTTGTGATGAGCGTCAACGGTGGCAATCAGACCGTGCCGACGATCCGCATCGCGCCCACCGACGGCGGCGACGAAATCGTGCTGACCAACCCCACGATCGTCCAGCTCAAGCAGGCCCTGGCTGGCGCAGCCAGCTAGTTGAGGTTGAGGGCACCGGCGAGTTCCTCGGCCTGCGCGATCAGGCCGTCGAGCTCGCCGTCGCCCAGCGCCAACTCTTCGGTGAGCGAGGCGAAAACCAGCAGGTGCACAGCGAGCTGCACCTGCGTGTCGATCTCCGCCACCGGCACGGCTTCACCCAGTGCAGCGCGGACCAACATCTCGGCGTCCAGCACTGGAATCGCTGCCACCTGATGTGCGTGCACTGCACCCACCACGGTACGGCTGAGCTCAGCGAGCGGCGTCTGCGGCTCAAATCGTCGCCGCACCGCGAGTTGAAACGCGCTCGCCCACACCTGGCGCGCCACCTCGTCGATCGGAGTTGGCGGCAGTCCCAGCCGAGCAGGGGCATCTTCGCGCGCTGCCGCAAGCAAATAATGCCCAGCATCAGTACGGATCTGCCAGTCGCCCGTAACCACACCGACGCCGCCGAGCCGCATCCCGCGAACCGCACCCGCCGCTCTGGACGGCCTTAGACCTGCGGCATCGCGGGCGGGGCCGGTTTCGCCGCGGTTCGGCGCAGCCGGGTCGATCGGTTTGGCCGGGTTCGGCGTCACACTGACCTCCGCCCGATCGTGCGGTTGCGGGGGCGATCGAAGCGGGCCACCCGGTGCTCGGCTTGGTCGACCAGGGCGAGTAGCTCAGCCGCCGGCAACCCGGGTGGACGGGACAGATCGCCGAGCACGTAACAGATCAGCTCGAAACGCCGCAGGTCACCAATGCCGAACGCCAACTCTGGTTCACCGATCGCGGCCCGGATTAACGCTTCGGTTTCGCGCGCAACCTCGCCGTCTGCCGACAGCCGCTGATAGGTGAGCAGGTCGCTGACATACCGGGTGACATCCCGCAGGTCACGGCCGACGAAACTGCGCCGCACCGCCACGGTGAACAGCTCGCGCAGCAAGCGCATGACTCGCGGCGAGTCGTTGAGCCGAGACAACGATCGCGCCGGGTGCTCCTCGCTGAGTGCTTCGAGGATGAGGCGACCCGACGCCGTCGCCGCTTTGTCCAATTGCCCGGTTTGGCCCACATCCGGACTCTAGCCCGGCGGGGCTGCTTACGGGATCAGAGCCGGAATGCTCGAGTCCAGCAAACCCTTGTCTTTCAGCACTCCGTACAGTGGGGTGGTCTGTGGGTAGTGCCCCCAGGCGTGGTCGCCGCTGCCGTCACCGGCGTGACCAAGCAATTGCCGTTGCACGTCGGTGAACCCGGCCCACGCAGGCGTGTTCGGCAGCTGTGCCACCTCATCGCGCCCAGCAATCCACCGGTAGGTGTAGCCGAAGAACGCGCCGACCCGAGTGATGTCGGAGAAGTTGTCGGAGCGCGCGTGCCATAGGCGCCGATCGAAGACGACCAGGTCACCCGGGTTCGCGGTGATCTGCAGTGCGCCCTCAGGCGCCGGCCACGACACGCCTCGGCTCGGTGGTCCGGGCAGCCAGTTGGTCTTGTGACTGCCGGGCAGGACGGTGAAGTTGCCTCGGCCGGTCTCGCTAACATCGGAAAGCCAATAGGCCAGCTTGACCGACATTTGCGGGCGCGGGTCGGTCTCCAGTTCGCGATTTTGCCGACCGCCGTCCTGGTGCCAGTGCCACCATTCGGGCTGCTTCGCGCGAATCTGCGGGTGCACGTCAATGTGGGAGTGATAGACGTGCACATTCCACCCGAGCAGCGACCAGATGTAGCGGAAGGCCGCCGGGTGATCGAGCAGGAAAGCCAACTCGGGCACGGAGGTCACAGCGGACAGTTGGTGCAGCGCACCAGTCGAGCCCAGGCCATGCCCACCGGGCTTACCGGCCCGCTCGAAGGCAGCGAGAATCGCACCGCGCGCCAGCTCGATCTCACTGTCGGAGAGCACCGCGGGAACAACCAGGAACCCGTCCCGGTCGAACTGGGCCCGCTCACCGTCGGTCATCGGAGCCCATGCGGGCGCCTGCACCTGCGTCATCGAAGTTCCGCCTCTCGTCGTTATAGATCGTGACGCGACGGAGCCCGCCAGGGTTTCCAAAAGGAAAAAGAAAAACATTCTCTTCACAAGATCTGGCCGAATTATTGGTCCAAATCGCCCAACCAGGTCTCTAGTAGGTAAAACGCAATAGAAGAGCGCATCGGAAGGCCCATTCGGACACCCGTACCCGGCTCGACAAACTCACCCGCGATCATCTGGACCACATCGGAGCGAGAAAACCAGCGCGCTTCATCGATCTCTTCCGGGTCCACTTGAATCGACTGCCTGGGATCAGCCACCGCCAAATACCCCAACATCAACGAGCCCGGGTACGGCCAGGACTGGCTGCCCGCGTACTGCATGGACTGCAGCTGGACGCCGACCTCCTCGTCGACTTCGCGCGCGACAGCGGCTTCGACCGACTCACCCGGCTCCACAAAGCCCGCCAAGCACGAAAACCGGCGTACGCCAGCGGCGTGCTCGCCCCAGGCCACGTTGTGACCGAGCAAACACCGCCCGCCCGGACCCGCCACCCCGTCATGCACCAGCACGATCATCGCCGGGTCGGTACGCGGCCACATCAGCGCGCCGGAACTGTCCTTACGCGCCCACCCGCCGTCGACAACAGTGGTCGGCAGCCCCGTGCGGGGCGAGAACTTGTGACTCAGGTGCCAGTTCGTCAACGCCGCAGCCGCGGTGAACAGCCCCGCGTCCCGATCGTCGAGCAGGTGACCGATCTCCCGCAAAGCCGCCGCCCGACCCCCAGCGACCAGCGGCGACGGCCCGGCGACAGGTGGGGACGCGGATGACTCACCGGCTAGCGGCGGTGGCGACCCAGTGGCAGGCGGCGACGCCATCTCGGTTGCCGGCAGCGGCGCGTCGACCGTCCACAGCGGGGTGCCGTCCGGGTCAAGACCGAGGAACCAGTGCTCGGCCTGCGGCGCGTCAGCTGAGGGCAGCAGCACCAACGCCACGCCACCGTCAGGACGATCGGTGACCAACGCTCGGCCACCTTGGCTCAAATCGACCACGAGGACCAGCCCGCGGGTCCACGCCTGCTCCAGCCAAGCCTCATCCTTGCGGTGCAACGCCGCCCGGTTCAGTGTGGTGCGGGCCAGTGGTGGCAGTTCCTCGGCCGGCTCGTCCACCAAACTCACTCGACGTCGCGTTCGACAACGGTCAGCGCCGCCAGCGGTGCCTCGATCTTGTCTGCGTCACCCAGCACCACGGTGATCGCCCGAGACGGCGCCAAATATCGAGAGGCCACCTCGGCGACCTGGTCCCGGGTGGCCGCAGCCAGTGCCGCTGAGTGCTCGCTCAAATACCCCAACCGCAGACCAAAGTTCGCATAGGTACTGGCGAGACCAGCTAGCCCGGCCTGAGTCGCCATACCCACCCGCAACGTGCCCAGTGCATACCGGCGGGCCTGTTCGAGCTCTTCGACGCCCGGCGGCAAGCTGGCGATGCGGCCCAGCTCATAGACGGTTTCCAGCAGGGCGGGGCCGGTTACGTCGGTGGCGACCTCGGCCGCGACGAGCAATGCCGAGCCGGCCAAATAATGTTCGATCGCCGTGTGCGGACCATAGGTGTAGCCCTTGTCCTCGCGGATGTTCTCCACCCACCGCGAAGAGAAGTAACCGCCGAAAACCAGGTTCGCCAGTTGCAGCGCGGCGTAGTCGGGATCGGTGCGGGGCAGGGCCGGCAACGCCATGCGCAGCGAAGACTGCACCGAACCGGGCCGGTCGACCAGCACGAGCGGGCCCGTTTCCAACGGCGGGGTGGCGGCGATGGTGCCGTCGCGGCCGGGGCCAGTCCAGCTGCCGAGCGCCTTTTCCGCCGCGTCGATCGCCTTCTCCGGGTTGATGTCGCCGACCAACACCAGCACAGCACCGTCGGGACGCACTCGGTCAGCGTGCAGCGCGCGCAGTTGAGCCGGTCGCACCCCGTGAACCTGGTTGGGTTCTGGCGTCTGCACCGCGTACGGATGGCGGCCGTACATCCGCTTGAGCAACGCAGTGCGGGCTAGGTGTGCTGGTTGGCTTAGGGCGACTTGGATGTTGTCGACCAGTCGGTCGCGTTCGGTGGCGACCTCATCGTTGGGGTAGGCCGGGTCGGTCAGCACCGACGCGAGGATCTCCAGCATTCGGTCCAGGCCGGCGGCTAGCGAGTCACCGCTGATCTGCAGCCAGTCCGGGTCGAGTCCGGCAGACAAACCTCCGCCGACTGCCTGCAGCTGCGCGGCGATGTCGATGCTGGACATCGTGCTGGTGCCGGTGAACAGGGCCTGGGACAGCAACGTGCCCCGGGCCAGCGGCGCCCGCCCGAATGGCACCCGCAACCGCAACTCGACCAACGGCACTGCGCTGCGCGCAATGGCGATTACGGTCAGGCCGTTGGGCAGGGTCCGCTCGGCTTCACGCGGAAGTTTGATCTTGGCGTCGGGCACCAGGTCGGGAAGGGTATACACGCTCATGCTCCGGCTCCTGGGGTGACCTCGACGGTTGCGCGCCGCTCGGGGCGCAGGCTGGCCGCCGCGGTGATGATCTGTACCTCGGTGACGTCGCCGATGAGTTTCGGCAGCTCGTTGAGCAACTCGGGGCGGCCCCGCTGCAATTCGAGCACGGCCATTGGCAGCGCCCGGCCCAGCACGCCATCAGTTTCGCGCAGCAAGTGCGTGGCAATCCGGGCCTGAGTGCGCTCCAGCTCGCCGGCGGTCATGCCGTCGGAAGCGAGGCGATCCAACTCTTCGTCAATCGTGCGCAACACCTTGTCGGCGCTGCCGCCGGGCGGCATGTGTGCTTGCAGCAGCAGCGCGGTCGGGTTGCGCACCTGGAATTCGTCGCCCATGAAGCCGATGTAGCCACCGATGCTGGTGACTGAGCGGTCGCGCTGCACCAGCCGCTCGACTAGCCGGGAGGCGTCACCGTCGGTGAGCACCTCAGCCAGCACGACAAACGGCAGGTACGCCTCGAACTCGCCGATCGGGTCGGGCACCCGCCAGCTCGCGGCCACGGCCGGCAACGGCGCGAGCCGGTCGGTATAGACCTCACGGCTTTCCGCGGTCAGATCAGGTTCGTCGAAGTTCGGCAGCTTCGGCGCCGGCCGGGCCGGTACGTCGCCGAAATGGCGCTCGACCATCGCGGTCGCGCCTGCCACGTCGAAGTCGCCCGCCACCGCGAGGGTCGCGTTTCCGCACGCGTAGTAGCGGTCGAAGAACTCCAGCGAATCCTGAACCGTCGCGCTCTCTAGGTCAGCGAACGAACCGTAGCCGTCGTGCGCGTTGGGGAAGGTCGAGAACTGCACCGGCGGCAACTTCAACCACGGAAATCCCCCGTACGGCCGGTTGAGTACGTTGACTCTGATCTCTTCTTTGACCACGTCGACCTGCAGGCGCAGGTTTTCCTCGGTGAGCCGGGGTCCACGCATCCGGTCGGCTTCGAGGAAGAGCGCTCGCTCGAGTGCGCCGGCGGGCAGAACTTCGAAGTAGTCGGTGTAGTCCAGGTGGGTCGAGCCGTTGAACGTGCCGCCCGCGCCCTGGACATGTCGGAAATGCTCCAGCTTTTCCAAATTCGCAGATCCCTGGAACATCAAGTGCTCGAAGAGATGGGCGAAACCGGTGCGGCCTTCCGGCTCGGACCGGATGCCGACGTCATAGACGACTGCCACCGCGACCACCGGCGCACTGCGATCAGGAGCCAGCACCACCCGCAGCCCGTTAGGCAGGGTGAACCGCTCGACCGGATACGTTGTCGCCGGAATCTTCATTTTGCGCGCCACTCGCTGACATTAGCGCGCGCAGCGGTCACCGTGGCGGCGACAGGTCACCCGGGGGCAACCCGGCGATTTCCACCTTCGGGTTCAGTCGGGCCAGCTGCTGGACCACCTCTAGCCGCGCGGCCGGCAAGCGCAACTGGTTCCGCGAAACGTATGGCGTGCCGGTGAGGCGGGCGACGGTGTCCGGGATCAGTCCGGTGAGGATTAAGGCGACGCCGACTAGCGCCAGGATGGCGAACAGCGCACCGGGCGGGCGCAGTGAGCCGTAGTGGGCCCAGATCAGCAGCACATCGGCGGCGATGAAGATCACGAGGATGGCGGGAGCTATCCCGTACCCAAAGATTTTGCGCAGTTTGCTGACGCGGGCGATGTCGCGCGCGGCACTGGCACCGAGTGGCACTTCGATCGCGGCCGATGACCAGGGTAAACGTGGCAGTGGGACCGACACTTGCTGGCGCGGGCCATTGCCGGTCACTGGGTCCTTGGGCCAGCGCAGACCGGCGACCTGGTGCAGGCCGAGGCGCACCGCGATCGTTTCTTCGGTCGCCACGCGCGCAGGATACCGCACGTGGGCGTGTCCCGAGATCTGACCCGGCCTTGACGAACCAATCCCATCTAATCCAGAATTCCCATCCATCAGATAGAGAAAGCCAAGTTTGGCGGCGAGCGGGTTCGGTTGATCAATTCAGCGCAGCTTGCCAAGCTTTCCACCGTCGCCACCAGCACAGAAAACTAGGAGTGAGCATGAGCTCCCGCACCCTCCGTGCGCTTGCCCTCGCCACCACTGCATTTTTGGCCACCACCACCCTGACTGCTTGTGGCAGCACGAAAGACGACAGCAGCGTGGAAGCGACCACACTGCGCCTGGGCTACTTCCCGAACATCACCCACGCTCCGGCCCTAGTCGGGGTCAACAAAGGCTTCTTTGCCGACGCGCTGGGCAGCGGCACCAAGCTGGATCCCAAGACCTTCAATGCCGGCCCGGCCGAGCTCGAAGCACTCCTCTCCGGCGCGATCGATGCCGCCTACATCGGCCCGAACCCGGCCATCAACGGTTGGGCCCAGACCAAGGGCAAAGGCCTGAAGATCATCGCGGGTAGCACCTCTGGCGGTGCCGGCCTCGTGGTCAAGCCGACGATCAACACGGTGGCCGATCTCAAGGGCAAGAAGATCGCCACCCCGCAGCTGGGCAACACCCAGGACGTGGCGCTGCGTAGCTGGCTGAAGACCAGCGGGCTGAACGCTGACGCGCAGGGCGGCGGCGACGTTTCGATCCTGCCGCAGGACAATGCCACGTCGCTGCAGGCCTTCAGCCAGGGTGCGATCGACGGCGCCTGGGTGCCTGAGCCCTACCTGAGCCGGCTGCAGCTCGAAGGCAAGGGCAAGCTGCTGGTGGACGAAAAGACCTTGTGGCCCAACGGCCAGTTCGTCACCACCCACCTAGTGGTCAGCCAGAAGTTCTTGAAGGCGTCGCCCGGCACGGTGAAGAAGCTGCTTCAGGGCCACCTCAAGGCAGTGGACTACATCAAGACCGACAACGCCGGTGCGCAGGCCGCGGCGAACGCACAAATCGCCGCGCTCAGCGGTAAGCCGCTGAAGGACGCGATCCTGGCGGCTTCATTCAAGAACCTGAACTTCACCGCCGACCCGATCGCCTCGTCACTGGTCACCAGTGCCCAGCACGCTCAGGACGCCGGCCTGCTCAAACCGGTCGACCTCAAGGGCATTTATGACCTCGACCCGCTGAACGGCCTGCTCAAGGCAGCCGGTCAGCCCGAAGTCAGCGCGTCCGCCGCATCCTGAAAGGCGCCCCGATGAGCCTCCTGGAACAAACCGAAGTCCGCACCGACGCGGTCGTCCAAATCAAAGACGCCTCCAAACGGTACGGGTCGGGCAGCAAATCGCTGCTCGCGCTCGATCACGTCTCACTAACCGCTCAACAGGGTGAGTTCGTCTGCTTGCTGGGCGCCTCCGGCTGTGGCAAGAGCACGCTGCTCTCGCTGATTGCCGGGCTCGACCAAGTCAGCAGTGGAGTGGTGGACATCGGTGGGCGACACGTGTCGCTGATGTTCCAGGAGGCCGCGCTCTTCCCGTGGCTGTCTGTGTCCGGCAACGTCGAACTGGCGTTGAAACTGCAAGGAGTCGGCCGGGCCGAACGTCGCAAGCGTGCCGCCGAGTTGCTAGAAGTGGTGCGGCTCGGCGGTTTCGGGGACAAGCGACCGCACGAGCTGTCCGGTGGCATGCGTCAGCGGGTATCCCTCGCCCGCGCCTTGGCGCAAAATGCCCAACTGCTGCTGATGGACGAACCGTTCGGCGCATTGGACGCTATGACCCGCGACCTGCTGCACGACGAGTTGGAACGGGTCTGGCGCGAACAGAACCTGACTGTGATCTTCGTTACTCACAATGTGCGCGAAGCAGTCCGGCTGGGTGATCGCGTGATCCTGCTCAGCAGCCGGCCTGGCCGCGTGATCGAGGATTTCGCGATCACTCACGCCCGCCCGCGGCGCATCGACTCCCCCGAGGTCTCGGCCCAGGCCGCCGAGATCACCGACCGGCTCCGCGCGGAGGTCGCCCGTCATGCCAACTGACATCGTGCCGGACGACGTGGTCGCGCGGACGGACGCCGACAACCGAATCAGCGGGCTGGACGCACTGAAGCTCGGCGGACGCGCTGACAAAGGCAACCTCGGCCGCCGCATCTGGGCCAGCACGTGGCCGAAGGTGCTCGCCATCGCGATTGCGATCCTGGGCTGGCAGATCGCCGTCTGGTCGCACTGGAAAGAAGATTATCTGCTACCTGGCCCGAAGGCGGTCTTCAGCGAGCTCGGCGACTTGGTCACTACCGCCAGCTTCTGGAGTGGGGTCGAACTGACTCTCACGCGGGCCGCCACGGGTTTCTTGACCGCGGTAGTGCTGGGCACGATCATCGGCGCGGCGGTCTCCCGGTTTGCGCCACTTCGGGCCGCGATCGGCTCGCTGATCACCGGGCTGCAGACGATGCCGTCGATCATGTGGTTCCCGCTGGCTATCCTGCTGTTCCAACTCAGCGAAAGCGCAATTCTGTTCGTGGTCGTGATCGGTGCTACCCCGTCGGTGGCAAACGGCCTGATCAGTGGGATCGACTACGTGCCGCGCACCTGGTTGCGAGTCGGACAAGTGCTGGGCATGAAAGGCTTCGCCAAATACCGCTACCTGATCTTGCCCGCCTCGTTGCCCTCGTTCATCGCCGGACTCAAGCAGGGCTGGGCGTTCTCCTGGCGCAGCCTGATGGCCGGCGAGCTGCTGGTAATCGTGCCGGGTGCCCTCTCCATCGGCGTGCGGATGCAGCAGGCCCGAGATCTGTCGGATTCCCCGGCTGTGATCAGCTACATCATCGTGGTATTGGTCATCGGCATCTTCATCGACGTCCTGTTCAACTCCGCCGACAACGCGCTGCGTCGGCGCTGGGGTTTGACCGGCGAGTAGGAGTGCCGGTTGCTCGACTGGCGATCACTTGGCCGGGTTCCCCCGCTGCGGCTCAGATTTCTCGGCTGCGGGTTAGGTTAGAGCGCTCGGACCGATTTGAGCACGTCTTCAACGACGTAATCCCACTGCTTGTGGGTGCCGGGGATCGACACATATAGCACGGCTGCTGTCGGCTTGCCCACGTCGATCACGGCTACGGCGGCTAGCTCGTCGGTGGCGGTGAGCCCGACCGCGTGAAAGTGCAGTCGGAACTCGCTGACATAGGCCGGGCGGCCGCCGAGGGTGGTCAGCTCGTTACGAATCGAGTCCATCGTGTTCGGCTGCGGGTAATATTTCGCCCGTACGTCCGCGGCCACCTGGTGTCCGACACACTGCAGGTCGAGCGTCACCGCGTCGTTGTCCGCAGCTGGGACCGCCGCCGACAAGATCGACGCGTGATACGCACCACCGTCGTACTGTTCGGTCACAAAATGCTGCCCCACCTTGTACGGCACTTCCAGCGTGCCTGCGCGCCACACCTCGTCCCACGGCTGCCACGGTGCCCCGTATGCCTGGTACGAAATGCCAGCTTCGGTGTCAACAGTGCGCGCACCGGTCGCCGGCGGCAGAGTGCTCGGGGCTGGGGTTGGTGCGACGCTGGGCGACCCGGTCGGTGCCGGGCAGGCTTGGGCCAGCGGCGGGCGCACATCAGTCGGCGCTTGCGCCTTACTGCGAAACGCGGTTCCATCCGTGGAGAACGCGACAATCAGCAAGATCACTAAGCCGATGGTGAGAATCCCACCGGCAATACCAGCAAAGATCAGCATTTGTCGGCGCCGACGCCGCTCGACGTCCGGGCCAAGTTCCGGCGGTGGCGTCGGCGGGGCCGAAAAATCAGAACCTGGCGTAGTTACCGTTCCTGACGCCCATCGATCGCCCGGCCGCTGCCAGGTAAAGGTCTCGCCCTCGGGATGGGACATGATCCCAGTGAACACCAGGAGCGCTGCGGATGTCTCATCGCCTCAGCGTGACAGCCTCGGTGACGCGGTCGGCGACATCACCAGTAGCCGGATACCAAGGGGCGAACGCGACCACGAGGACCAGAGCCAGGCCGATGATCGCTACCGCGCACACATACGCCAGCTCGCGACGCGCGAAGTTGCTTCGCATGGTTGCTTCCCCTTCCGTACCGGTGAAATGAAAATTTGCAGTCACCGTTAAGACGCCTGCGGAGCCTCATGGGTTGCGCCCCGTCCCAGGCCTTCTTCAGCAAAGTCCGCTACCGTCACTACATGGAACTCGTGTACCCACCAGTCATCGGTCTAGCCAAGACGATGTTCCGCGTGCTCGACATGAAGATCGAGATTGACGGCGCTGAGCACATCCCGGCGACCGGCGGCGCGGTGCTAGCGAGCAACCATGCCAGCTACCTCGATTTCATCTTCTGCGGCCTCGGTGCCCAACCGGCCAAACGACTGGTCCGGTTCATGGCTAAGAAGTCAGTTTTCGACCACCGAATCAGCGGACCGTTGATGCGCGGCATGCAGCATATCCCGGTCGATCGTGACGCCGGTGCTGCGTCATTTCGCGAGGCTGCCACCGCCCTGAAAAACGGCGAAGTGGTCGGCGTCTTCCCGGAGGCGACGATCAGCGAGTCGTTCACGATCAAAGAGCTCAAGTCCGGCGCGGTGCGACTCGCGCGTACGGCGAAGGTGCCGTTGATCCCGATGGTGGTGTGGGGTCCGCACCGGTTGTGGACCAAGGGGCGCCCGAAGGAGCTGACCAAGCGGCACGTGCCGGTGCTGATCAAGATTGGCCAGGCGATCGAGCTGACCAAGGGCCTGTCCCCCGACCAGATCACAGCCACCTTGAGTGAGCGGCTCACCGACCTGCTCGATGCGGTGCAGCGCGCCTATCCGGAGAAGCCCAGCGGCCCGGACGACCGTTGGTGGCTGCCGGCCCACCTAGGCGGCACAGCACCACTTCCTCAGGCCGCTGCGGCCATCTGAGCGGCACGCTGAGGCCGGCTCGACGCAGTTGGCCTGGACAGCCGCCGGTTGGCTAACGCGACGCTGCTTGGTCAAACAAACTGAGCGACTACATGCAAGCTGAGCGACTACATGCACACTGAGCGACTACATGCAACCGGCGCCGCACCCCAAGTGGGATGCGACGCCGGTGTGCATTACCCGGTGATTCAGATCGGGCGGATGTTCGCGGCCTGCGGGCCCTTCTGGCCCTGGGTGACCTCGAACTCGACCCGCTGGTTCTCGTCCAGGCTGCGGTAGCCGGAAGTCTGGATAGCGGAGAAGTGGGCGAAGACGTCGGCACCGCCGTCGTCCGGGGTGATGAACCCGAAGCCCTTGTCCGCGTTAAACCACTTCACAACGCCGGTAACCATGCTCGTCTCCTCGACGGTCGATCGTCCCTACCCAAGGTGGGCGTGAACGAGGTAATAAGACCCGCACTTCGCGTGTCTCGTGTCGCCGTACTGATCGCCCGTACCGGAGAAACCCGGGTTACGACAAAGAGCGCCTGGGGCAGAATTCCCCACAGGCGCTCCTAAGTACTTGGGAACCAAACTGACAACAACCGCAGCTTAGCATGGTGACACCGAGCTAGTAGCTTTCGGCGGCCAAGTTACCCAAGACGACTTTCGACAGGGGACCCAGAACTGGTGAACGCCTGAGCAATCAGCGTCAGCTGATACCTATGGGGACAGCTGACTCAGGCCTGGGGAGGATTCGGGCTGGCTGGCTTGCGGGAGTCGCTCGATCAGGGCGGTCAGGGCGGCCGCGTCGAGCAGGTCGGCGGGACGCACAGTCGACTGTTCGCGCACGTAATAGAAGCCGGCTCGGACCCGTTCCACCGGCACGTCGGCCAACGATGCCCAGGCCAACCGGTAGGCGGCTAGCTGCACTGCGGCTGCTTCGGCGGCCGGGCCGCTCGGTCGACGACCGGTCTTCCAGTCGATCACGTCGAAGCGGTTGCCAGTTTCAGCGAACACTGCGTCCATCCGACCCCGGATCACCACTCCCGCAACAGTGGTGGCGAACGGCACTTCCACCTCGATCGGGGTGCGATCCGCCCACTCGCCAGCCAAAAAGGCTTGCTGCAACTCGGTTAGCTCCTCGTCGCCGGCCGCACCCTCGTCGGCGGCGCCGGGCAGGTCGTCGATGTCGAGCAACCGGACCGAGCCATACCGCTGCTCCAGCCAAGCATGGAAAGCCGTTCCGCGCCGGGCGTAGGGGGCGGGCCTGGCCGGCAATGGGCGGCGCAGGGAACGAGCCAACGCCTGAGGGTCGTGCCGCAGAACGACCAGTTGTGACACCGACAACTGGCCCGGCAGGCTGACCTCAAGCGGAGCACCATGACGCGATCGACGATCCCGCTCGGCCAACAGCAACGTGGCTTCACGCTGCCACCGCGCAATCTCCGGGTCAGCTTCCACGCTTGCGGTGGCATGCGGGTCGGTGGGTGGCTCGGCGATAAAGCGGCGGATCAAGTCGGCAGCCGCGGCCATGGCTGGGCGGTGAGTCCCCAGTGGATCAGCCGGCCACTCGGCGGAAACCGCTACGGCCGTCGACGGGTTGGTCGCGTTGGGCGGCGGTTGCGGGGTCCACACGTCGACCACCCCGGCACCGGCCGCGCAGGTGGCCCGAATCTCGTCGAGAAAGACCGAAGGGCCGCGGGGGCGTTTCACCCCGTCACCCCACCAGTAACCCGAGCACAGCAGCAGCCGACGGGGGCGGGTCACCGCAACGTACGCCAGCCGGCGTTCTTCGCGTTCGTCGTGCTCACGCCAATCGCGATTGAACGTGGCGAGCGCGCCCACCACGTCCTTCTGATCTTCAGCTGCGGACAGGTCGAACTCCGGCAGGCCGTCGGAGTCGCCGCGCAGCGGAAACGGCAGCACGCCGATGCCCAGCAAGAAGTGGTCACTGCCACGCACCAAACCCGGCCAAACACCCTTGCTGAGACCGGCCACGGCCACGACGTCCCACTCCAGGCCCTTCGCGGCATGCGCGGTGAGGATCTGCACCGCACCCTCGACCACGTCGACCTGGCCGGGTTGCAGGCCGCGCTCCTCTTCCTCAGCCGCGGCCAAAAACGCGAGGAACCCGGCGAGGCTGCCTGCCTCAGTCTCAGCCGCATAGCGGGCTGCGACATCGGCAAGCGCGTCCAGGTGGCCCCGCGCTAGCCCGGCATCCCCGGCGGCCCAACCACGCACGGCAACTTCCACATCAAGCCCGACGGTACGTTCAATGTCGGCGACCAAATCGGGCAAAGGCTGGTCCAGGCGCTGACGCAACCCGCTCAGTTCTTCGCTGAACCCGCGCAGACGGGCATAGCCGTCAGCGGAATACTGCTGTGCCACCCCGAGGTCGGCCATCGCCTCGACCAATGTGGCATCGTCTAGTCGATCGGCTAGCACCTCAGCCGGATCAGCGGTTGTGTCGGTGCCCGACTTGGAATTCATGCTTGTGTCGGCGCCCGACTTGGGATCGATGCTCAGGCCTGCGCCCGGCTTGAGTGCGAGCGCCGCGGCCACAACTTTGGCGCGGGCGGTGGCGATTGCGCAGGCCCGCCGGTGCAACGCCACCAAGTCGCGCGGGCCGATGCGCCAGCGCGCACCGGTCAGCAACCGCAACAGGGCGGCACCGTCCGTCGGGTCGGCGAGCACGCGCAGGGTGCACACCACGTCGCGCACTTCAGGGGTGTCTAGCAGGCCGCCGAGGCCGACCACTTCGACTGGCAGCCCGCGCGAACGCAATGCCTCCTCGATCGCGGGGATTTGGCTGCGCACCCGCACCAGCACGGCACTGGTCGGCCGTTTTTCGACCTCGATTTGGGCGACCGGCGAGCTCGGCTGGTCGGCAGCGATGCGCCATGCGGTCACCATCGAGTCGGCGATCCAGGCGGCCTCATCGGCGAAGGTGGGTAGCAGCGCACATGCGACAGTGCGACCGCCGACACCCTCGGCGACCCGATTGGCAGGCACTAGCTCGGCGACCCGGGCGCCCGAAGCGCGCAGCGGGGCCGACAGCGCATTTGCCACTTCGAGGATTTCCGGGCGGTTGCGCCAGCTCTTGGTCAGGTTGAGCACGGGCGCGTCGACACCGGTCGGCCCGGTGAACTCGCCCGGGAACCGATCCAGCGTTCCAGCCGAAGCACCACGCCACCCATAGATCGACTGGCACGGGTCACCCACCGCAGTCACCGGGTGCCCGCCGCCGAACAGCGCGTTCAGCATGGTCACCTGGGCGTGGCTGGTGTCCTGATATTCGTCCAACAACACGATGCGGAACCGGCTGCGCTCGATCGCGCCGACCTCGGGATGGTCGCGCGCCACCAACGCCGCGCGGGCCATCTGATCACCGAAGTCCATCGCCTCCAAGTCGAGTTTGCGTTGGGCATAGAGCCGCACTAGGGGCAGCAGGGTGAGCCGTTGTTGTTGACGTTGAAGCAGGCCGACCACGTCTTGATAAACCCGGCCCGGCAAAGACTGCACCTCGGCGAAGAACCGCCCGGTCCAAGCAGCCAACTCCTGCGGCGTGACCAAGTGTTCGGCCAGCTCACCGGCGAGGGCGAGCACGTCGTCGGTGACCGTGCTCGGCGCCCGATTTACCCCGGTCATCTCCCCGGTGTAAGAGCGCACCAACGAGTCGACGATCTGCCAGCGGGCCGCCTCGGTCAACAACCGCGCTGACGGCTCAAATCCAGCCCGCAGACCATGCTCAGTCACCACCCGAGCCGCGTACGAGTGGTAGGTGGAGATCGTCGCCTCACCCGTGAACGCGTCATCGCGACCCAGCCGGCGGACCAACTGCCCCAATCGGGTACGCACCCGGTGCGCCAATTCGCCGGCCGCTTTACGGGTGAAGGTGAGCCCGAGAATGCCGTCTGGGTGCGCGTACCCGTTGGCGACCAGCCAGACCACCCGCGCGGCCATCGTCTCGGTCTTGCCCGAACCGGCCCCGGCCACAACTAGCAGCGGGTCGACCGGTGCGGCGATGATTGCGGCCTGCTCCGGGGTGGGTGGGTGCAGGCGCAGCAGTCGAGCCAGCTCCACCGGGGTATAACGCGGCCCGGCGTCAGCCAGCGGTCGACGCTGCGCCGGAGTGTCGGCGAATAGGCTCGGCTGGCTCACGCCGACTCACCCCGTTTCTGGGTGGGCAGCCCCAAATCGACGACCTGACGGCCCTGGCCAGAAATCGGGCAGCTGGTCCGCACCGGGCAGACTCGACATTTACTGTTCGCGACCGCCGCGAACGTCGCAGCCGCCATCGTCTCAGCAGTACGCCGGACCATGTCGTAGGCCCACTGTGGGTCGGCCGCCTCGGAAAGCGGCAGTTGCAGTTGCTCGCGGGCGTCCTTGGCCGTGCCCAGCTGCACCAGCGCGGCACCACCGCTGAGCTGGCCGTATTCCTCGAATGCGCCGGCGTCAACAGCAGCCTGATAACCGGCAAGCTGTGCATGTTCATCAATGTCCGCGGCCACCGTGGTGGTCTTGCCGGTTTTGAGATCGATGACAACCAGCCGACCTTGCTCGTCGATCTCCAGCCGGTCCACCCGGCCGGTGAGTTGGATCGGGCGGTGTGGGTCTTCAAGCCGCACACTAAATTCGTGCTCGATCGCCAGCAGCCGACGGGGATTGACCGCGAGCCAGCGCAGCAGTTTGTCGACCATGCCTTGCGCCCGCTCATGCTCAGGACCGGCCAACCAGCGGGCAGCCAGCTCGATCGCGTCGAAGCGAGCAGACACATATTCGACGAGTTTTTCCCGGTCAGCGTTGGCGTCCTCGGCGAGCATGGCAGCGGCATGGACCAGGTTACCGATGCCCTGCGCCGCCCCGGCCGGTGCCGCACCCCCGTGTCGTTCCAACAGCCAGCGCAGACTGCACCGCAGCGCACTATCCATCGAGGAAGGGGTGACTGTGACGGGTTCCCCGTCTGCTGCCAACGGCCGATCGTCTGATAGCGAGCGCAACCCCCACCATTGATCTGGGTGGGCGCCAGGCACCCCGACAGCGGCGAGCCGGGCCAGCTCGACTGCCGCAGCGTGTCGTCGGCCGGGCTGCTGGTCCGGCCCAACGACCACGCTACGCAGCTCGGCGACGAGTGCGGCCAGCGTCAGTGCTCGGGGCGGGTGTCCCACCGGCAATTCGTTGTCGCCCTCGGCATCGACTTTTTCGGCCTGCAGCTCGGCCAGGAATCGGCTGGGTTGCTCGTCACCCGCCGAATCGCCGACACCTGCCGCAGCGACAGCCGTGACTAGCAGGCGTCGACGGGCCCGGGTCGTGGCCACATAGAACAGTCGTCGCTCCTCATCCAGCAGGGCAGATGTCTGACCGACTGTGCTCGCCGGCCCGCCAACCGCCCGACCGGCGAGCAGGTCGACCAGCCGCTCCGACCCGAGCAAACTGCCCCGCAAGCGCAGGTCAGGCCAGACCCCTTCCTGCACGCCGGCCAGCACCACCACGTCCCATTCCAGGCCTTTAGCGGCGTGCGCAGTCAACAGCCGCACTGCGTCGCCACGGTCGGCGCTGGGCGCGATCGAGTCGGCGGGCAGGTCTTGACCGAGGACGTGATCGAGGAAGACCTCAGTGCGCGCGCCGGGCAACCGATCGACGAAGCGAGCAGCCGCGTCGAACAGCACCACCATCGAATCCAAGTCGCGGTCAGCGGCTTCGGAGCGCCAATGCCGGGCCCGCCCAGCCTGCTCGTTGTCGGGTGCGGGGCCGCTGCGGGTGCTCAACGCAAACCATCGGTCAGACAGGCCGCTGGCTTGCCAGACAGCCCAAAGCACCTGCTCGGCCGTGGCACTTGGGGTTGCCGCCACGGCGCGGGCGGTGGCGATCAGGCGGGACACGGTCTGTGCCGGCACCGCCCAGCGGCGCTCAACCAGATCGAGTCCGGCCGGGTCGCGAACCGCGTCGACCAGCAGCTCGCCGGAAGGTCGCCGGTCGCCGGCAGCCAGCGCAAGCGCGCGCAAGCCTTGCCGCAGCCGCCGCTCGGCAAGCGGGTCAGCCCCGCCCAACGGCGAATGCAACAACGCGACTGCAGCCTCCTCGTCAAGGCTGTCCGGCTGCAAAGCACAGCGCAGCAACAGCAGGAACGGGGCGACAGCGGGCTGTAAATGCAGCGGGAGATCCTCGGCGTGGGTAACTGTCGGCACCCCGGCAGCGGCTAGCGCACGCTGCAACGACGGCAACTGCAACGACGTCGACCGCAACACCACCGCCATCTGCGACCAGGGCACCCCGTGCACCAAATTCGCCTCGCGCAGTGCATGCGCGACAAATGCCGCCTCGCTGGTCGCCGACCGAAAAATCCGCACGCCCGCTCCGGCCGCAAACCCCGCATCGACCGGCGACGCCGAAGCGGTAGACGTAGGTGTGTCCCCTTGCAATTCAGCATTGGCAGCAGGCTCTGCGGCGCCGGCAGGCTCAGCATCGATCAGCGGCGCCGCATTGGTGGCAGGCGCGCCGGGTGGGTGCATTGGGCGGTGGGTGATTGCGCCGCGCATGCGCCGGGCGACTCTGCTAGTTGCGGACAGCAATGGCGGCGCTGCCCGGTAGTTGGTGTGCAAGGTGATTCGCTCGGCGACCGCACCGGCAGCTGTGCGGAACCGGGCCGTGAACGCCGTCACCGCCTCAGGATCGGCGCCGCGGAAACCATAAACCGAGGAGTCTGGGTCACCGAACGCGATAAGCGCCTTGCCGCCGCCGGCCACCAACGACAACAGCTCGACTTGGGCCGGATCTGTGTCGGCCAACTCGTCAACGAAGACGAACTCGACCCGGCGCCGCTCAGCCGCCAGCAACGCCGGGTCATCAGCGAGCAGACCAGCCGCCGCACGGACCAACTCGGCCGGGTCATAGGCAGCCGAGTCACGGGTGGTGACATCACGCAGGGTCAGAACGGCCACATATTCGCGCAAGAATCGAGCGGCGGCGGGCCAGTCGTCACGGCCGAGCTGCTCACCGAGCTGAGCCAACTGCACCGGGCCGACCCCTCGCTCGGCCGCACGTTGCATCAGGTCGCGCAGTTGCTGGGCAAAAGCCCGGGTGGGCAGGGCCGAACGCAACGAGTGCGGCCAACCGACCTGGTCAGTCGCGGCCGGATCGGCGACAACGGCCAGCAGCTCCCGGATGATCAGGTCTTGCTCGGGGCCGGTGAGTAGCCGCGGCGACGGCTCGCCTCGCTCAGCTGCAGCTCGGCGCAGCAACCCAAACGCATAGGCGTGGAACGAGCGAACCAGCGGCTCATGCACGATCCGGCCGGCATCATGGGCGATCCGCGCCTCGATCCGATCTCGCAGCGCGGCCGCACCCCGCCGCCCAAAGGTCAGCACTAAAATGCGCTCCGGGTCGACCCCTGCAGCGATCCGCGCTGCCACCGCCTCGACTAGGATCGTCGTCTTGCCTGTGCCCGGACCGCCGACCACAAGCAGCGGGCCGTCGGTGTGCTCGACCACATAGCGATGCACCGGGTCGTCGAGCAGCGGCACGGCAACCGTCGGCGGGCGCCGCACCAACCGATATGCCGGTCGACGTGGCGCCGCCGGGAACGAGGTTGGCGTGCTCACGGCGTCAATGAGACCACGCCGGTACGACGTTATTCGCCGCCCACCGCGCTAACTCAGCCGGCCTCACGCTGGTTCTCGATCGCGTCGAGCGCGGCGGTGATGCTGTCGACCACGATGAGCCGGTCGAGTGCGGCCGGGCGCACGAAGGCCGTTTCGGCGAGTTGGCCGAGCCAACTGAGCAGGCCGGAATAGAAGCCGTCCAAGTCGAGCAGGACTATCGACTTGTGGTGCAAGTCCAATGTGGCAGTGGTGAGGACTTCGAAGAGCTCGTCGAGCGTACCGAGGCCACCGGGCAGGGTGAGGAAGGCATCGGAGTGCTCGATCATCACGGTCTTACGCGTACCCATATCAGGGGTGATGATTAGTTCGTCGGCTGCGGTGTCGGCAACTTCGCGGTCCACCAAGGATTGCGGGATAACGCCCAGAGTGTGGCCGCCGGCCGAGCGGGCGCCGTCGGCGACAGCACCCATCATGCCGACGCGGCCGCCGCCCGAGACCAGGCGATGGCCACGTTTGGCCAGCTCAGCGCCGGTGTCCGTGGCCAAATCGAGCCACCGCTGCGCCAACGTGCTCGACGATGCACAAAAAACGCAGATTGCCGCCATGTCACTGCACCCCGTTCCCCTCGGCCAGTGCCGCATCGGCAGCGACAATCAGCTGAACCGCTTCGGCCACGTCATCGGTGACCCGAATCAACTCCAGGTCAGCTGCACTGATCTTGCCATCAGCCAGCAAGGTCGTGCTGATCCAATCCATCAGCCCTGACCAATACTTGGTGCCCATCAAAATCACCGGGAAGCGGGTGACTTTCTTGGTCTGCACCAGGGTGATCGCCTCGAACAATTCGTCCAGGGTGCCGAAACCGCCAGGCAACACGACAAAAGCTTGGGCGTACTTGACGAACATGGTCTTGCGCACAAAGAAGTAGCGAAAGTCGATGCCCACGTCGACCCAGTCGTTGAGCCCCTGCTCGAACGGCAGCTCGATACCCAACCCGACCGACAACCCACCGGCCTCGGTGGCCCCACGATTAGCCGCTTCCATCACGCCCGGCCCACCGCCGGTGATCACGGCATAACCGGCCTTTGCCAGCGCCGCACCGAGCTCCGCAGCGAGCGCACATTCGGGACTCTCGGGTTGGCTGCGCGCCGAACCGAACACGCTGACCGCCGGCGCCAGGTCGGCCAGGGTATCGAAGCCTTCGACGAACTCGGAAAGGATGCGCAGTGCCCGCCAAGCATCCTTCGACTTCCACTCACTCCGGTTGCTGGAATCCAGCAACTTCTCGTCGTCCGTGCTCGGTGGGATCGACGCGCGGCGCAACGTGACGCCACCCCGATGCCGTTCCGGTGTCTTACGGCGGCGGCCGTGAGTGCTGTCTGTCATGCCATAAACCTGTTCTTCATGCCACAAACCTGTCCGTCATGTAACAAACGTAATGTGAGGGTCGTTAACTGATGAATAACTCGACCGGTTTCGGTAAGAGCATTGCGGCGAGCCGACCTTTTTGCCAGATTGAAGCACGGACGGTAGCTCTGCGACGTCTGTGCAGTGACGAACTTCCACGGAACGCACGGCGTCCGGCCGCTGGCCGGGCTCCTGGGCCTAAGGAGCCACCCGTGACGACCCGATACGAACGCATCAAGATCCAACGACGCATCCAGCGGCAGATTCGGCTGGTGGTCGAGGAACGGAGGCTCGCGCTCGCCCTACAGGCAGGCGTGACGGCCGAGGTGGAAACCACCATCGAGATTCTGCCGCCGACCGCCGTCAGCGCCGCCACGCCCGCACAAGCGCGAGCAATCGGCCGGGTGCCGATCGGTTCATTTCTGAGCCAGGCCTAGCCCCTTTGAGCCAGGCCTAGCCCCTTTGAGCCAGGCCTAGCCCCTTTGAGCCAGGCCTAGCCTCGATCAGATCGGAGCAGCTAGCCAGCGGTGCAGTGTTGCGGCACCGTCGCGGATCTTGCCGATCTCGACGTGTTCGTCTGCGGCGTGCGCCAACAGCGGATCTCCTGGGCCATAGTTCAGTGCCGGAATACCGAGGGCGGCAAATCGGGCGACATCAGTCCAGCCCAGTTTCGCGGCGGGTGCCTCACCAACCGCGATCAGGAAGTCCCGGGCCGGCGCGGCACTCAAACTGGGCAGCGCTCCGGGCGCCGAGTCGGTCACCTCAACCTCATAACCGGCAAAGACTTCCAACACATGTTCCAAAGCCTGCTTTTCGGTACGGTCCGGAGCAAAGCGCATGTTCACCTCGACCGTGCACTCATCCGGAATCACGTTTCCGGCGACACCACCGTTGATCCGAACTGCGTTCAGCCCTTCCCGGAACGTACATCCGTCGATGTTGACTGTGCGCGGACGGTAGTCGGCGAGGCGCTGCAGCACAGTGCCGGCCGCATGGATCGCGTTACGGCCGCGCCAAGCGCGGGCGGCATGGGCTCGGCGGCCGTGGGTGCGAACCGAGACTCGAAGCGTGCCCTGGCAACCGGCTTCCACCGCGCCATAGGTGGGCTCAAGTAACACGGCGAAGTCGGCCTGCAACCATTCCGGGTGTGCCTCGGCGACAAGATTGAGCCCGTTGAACTGTGAATCGATCTCTTCGGCCTCATAGAAGAAGTAGGTCACGTCGTAGCCCGGGTCGGGCAGGGTCACTGCCAGATGCAGGGCGAGCGCGGTGCCGGACTTCATGTCCGACGTGCCGCAGCCGTAGATGAGATCCTCAACTACGGTCGACGGGAAGTTGTCGTTGATCGGCACCGTATCGAGGTGGCCGGCGAGCACCACACGTTGGTCTCGGCCGAGCTCGGTGCGGGCCATGATCGTGTTGCTGAGTCGGTCCACGCTCAGATGGGCGACCTGTCGGAGAACTTCCTCGACATGGTCGGCGATCACCTGTTCGTTGCAGGACACAGACTCGATGTCGACCAGGGCACGAGTCAGCATGACCGGGTCGACCAACACGTCCGGGGTAAGCGGGTTGGCCATAAGCGGCACCATACCGGCCGGAGATGAACCGTCACCGTAGTCACACGTTCTCCACGAGCACACACCCGTTTAGTATTGTGCGCTGGTGGAAACTGCGCTCACGACCTCACCTGCCTGGGGCATCGGCCTCGCCACCGTCACGGCCGAAGGCCAGATCCTCGACACGTGGTATCCAGCGGATCTGCTCGGTTTGGGCGTGACTGCGGCCACGCCGCCGACGTTGCCCACTGGATTGACTGGTGCTAAGGCGCTGCCCGGGTTGAGCACGGTTGAGGTGCACACCACGATCGACTCGCTCAGCGACCCCATCGCCGGGGCTGCCGATGCGTACCTGCGGTTGCATTTGCTATCGCACCGGCTGGTCGTGCCCAATTCCATCAACTTGGACGGGATTTTTGGCGCCTTGGCAAACGTGGCCTGGACCAGCGCCGGCCCGTGCCCGCCCGATCGGGTCGACGAGCTGCGCCTGCTGGAGCGGGCCGCTAGGCGACACCTTGCCGTCTATGGCGTCGACAAGTTCCCGCGCATGACCGATTACGTCGTGCCCTCCGGCGTGCGGATCGCCGATGCTGACCGGGTGCGGCTCGGTGCCCACTTGGCAGCCGGCACGACTGTGATGCATGAAGGCTTCTGCAACTTCAACGCCGGCACGTTGGGCACCTCGATGGTCGAAGGACGCATCGTGCAGGGCGTAGTGGTTGGCGACAGCTCAGATGTCGGCGCCGGCTCGTCCATCATGGGCACGCTGTCGGGCGGCGGCAAAGACAAGGTGTGGATCGGCGAACGCAGCCTGCTCGGAGCGAACGCGGGCATCGGCATTTCGCTCGGCGACGACTGCGTGGTCGAAGCCGGGTGCTACATCACCGCTGGTTCTAAGCTAACGCTGCCGGACGGACGAGTGGTGAAAGCTCGCGCATTGTCCGGCGTGCCCAATCTGCTCTTCTGGCGCAACTCGGTCACCGGTGCACTGGAAGCCCGCCCCCGAACCGGCACCGGTATCGAGCTAAACGCCGCCCTGCACGCCAACGACTGACAAGTCGGCCAAACCAACACCGGTTGTAATTGCGTCGGTCCGGCCATTACCGGCGGTAATGTCAGTTATTTCGATGTGAGCCTGCTCCTCCCAGCCGCGGTCGGCGTTCCTGCGCCGTGCCAGGGTGACAATCTGGTTCCTACAGTCCCGAGCCAAATTGGGGCATGAAGGCGCTTATTGGTGCGAAACTTCGTCGCGAGCTCTGCCCCGGCTCAACCCCGAACTCCCCCTTTGCTCTGAGTACCTATACGCCTCGGGCTGCGCCGGCCCTCGGTGCCCGCTTTTGAATCGGCCGAAACTGATCGACCTGAGCCGCCCGCGCATTCTCAGCACCTACACATCCTCACGATGTGTAGACGGTGAGCGATCACGCTCAGCTACCAAATTCACCGAGGCTGCCTTCGCGGCATGGACCGATCCCGCACGCTCACCCGATAAAAGGCACGAAAGGTTATGGAACTCCGCGAATCCGTTGCTCCAATAGAAAAGGTCGAATAGCCGGGCGAAGTAAGTGCGCAGAAGTTGGTCGGCCGGCCGATGCTTATAGGTACTCAGAGCAAAGGCTGGTGCGGCTTAGGATTTCGCCACGCCACGCCACGCCACGCCACGCCACGCCACGCCTACGCCACCTCACGCTGCGGGAGGCTGGACGCGGGACGCGATTTCGGTGCAGTGGATCTGCGTTTGTAAACGCGACCGCCGCTTTGCTCCAGCTCGCTTGCGCCCGGGCGGCCAATCGCGTGCGTGGTCGCTCGCCCTGAAGCTGGGGCGGCACGGCACGGGTACGCCTGCAAGACTGGCTTGGTGGATGAGATTGCGACACGGCGGGCCAGCGTGCACAGACACGTTTCTGGGCAACGGGTTCGGCAAGCCTGACGAGCTGCTCGCTTCTATCGGCTCGCACGTCGAACCCGATCTGTACGGCGAAGGCGGCGTAGTTGCGGAGCTCGAACGCGAGGTGGCTGACCTGCTCGGCAAGCCGGCCGCGGTCTACTTGCCCAGCGGTACTATGGCGCAAGCGGCGACCTTACGGGTGCATGCTGACGCGCGCGGTTCTCGTACCGTGCTTTGGCATCCTTATTGTCATCTTGCCCAACATGAAAACGAAGCGTTCGCCCGGCTGCATGGCCTGATCGGGCGACCGGTCGGGTGGCTGCCGCGCCTGATCACCCTGGACGATCTGCGCACTGTCGTCGAGCCGGTTGCCGCGCTGTTGTTGGAGCTGCCCCAGCGTGATCTGGGCGGCCAGCTGCCCTCCTTCGACGACCTGACGGCTCAAGTGGAGTGGGCCCGCGACCGCGGCGCTGCGGTGCACCTCGACGGGGCTCGATTGTGGGAAGCGTCAGCGGGCTATCAGCGCACGCCGGCTGCGATTGCCGCGCTGTTCGACACGGTGTACGTATCGTTTTATAAGGGGATTGGTGCTTTGCCGGGTTGCTGTGTGGCCGGTTCCGCCAGCGACATTGCCCAGGTCAAGCTTTGGCGGCAACGCCTGGGTGGCACCTTGTTCGCACTTTGGCCCGGTGCCGCGTCAGCACGCAATTTGCTGCCAGCGGCGCTCGCCGAAATGCCGGCCCGCATGCAGCACGCCCTCGCTATCGCCGAAACGCTGACCGACGCCCCCGGCGTCCGGGTGGTGCCGGGCATCCCGCAGACGCCGATGATGCACCTACTCTTTTCCACTACCGCAGCGCGATTTGCCGCAAACGCGAAGCGAATCGCTGAACAAGACAAGTTTTGGATCTGGCCCAAACCCTTCGCAACCGACGACCCAGACGTCGTACGCGCCGAACTGACCGTAGGCAGCGCCACCTTGCGCCACAACCCAACTTTCATCGCAACCACCCTGGCTAGTTTGCTTTAGTCGACTTGACTCTCGACCTGGTCGAGGCGCCAAGGTCAGGGGCGTGAAGGAGAACATGCGCGGCATCGGCGAGGTCGCCCGAGCTAGTGGGCTCAGCGTCAGCGCGCTGCGTTTTTACGACAGCACGGGGGTGCTCGTGCCAGCAGCGGTCGATCCATCCACCGGATATCGCCGCTATTCCGACGACCAAATACGAGCCGCCCGGATGATCGCTGAATTGCGGCGAGTCAGTATGCCGGTCGCCGAGATTGCCAAGGCCGTCCAGACTCGGCATCAGCCCGGTTCAGTCCGCCGTCAGCTCGAGGCACACCAACGTCGCCTCGAAACGGGTCTCGCCGATGCCACTCGCGCTCTCCTTCGCGTTCACGCCTTACTTGACCTGGAGGAGAACCTGATGACCCAAATCTCGGTGATTGCTGCGGATTTGGCCACAGCGCTCGACGGCGTACGGTTCGCGGCCAGCACCGACCCCGCCGTGCCGATGCTCGGTGGCGTGCTGTTCGAGACGTCGAGTGAGCTGCTGACGCTTGTGGCCACTGATCGGCACCGGATGGCAATCGCCAGCACGCGCGCGGTTGTCGACGGCCCACCGATTCGACTGGTGCTGCCGCTGACCTTTGTTGACGAATTGCGCCCGCTGCTCACCGGTTCGGTCAGCCTGGAGTTGACCGCCGCCGGGGTATGCGTGCAGACGCCGGCTGGATCCATCGACGGTGTCGCGCTCGATGTCGACTTCCCCGACCGGCATCGGATCATCGGCCGGCTCGGCGACAGCCCGAAACGGGTCACCGTCGACACCGCACGGCTGCACGAGCTGTTGATGACGACTCGTCCGGCGGCCACCCGAGAATTGGGCGGCGTCGCGTACCCAATCTCGGTGTTGAAGTTTGATTCGACCGAGCAGATTCGGCTGGCCGAGAGCGACGAATGGGAATCCGATCAAAAGTATCAAGTCGCCGTTAACCGGGAATTCCTCCTGCAGGCCTTGGAAGCGGGCGGGACCGACCAGCTGGTGCTCGAACTCGACGGCCCGATCAACCCGCTTGCGGTGCGCGTTCCCGGCGACGATTCGCGGTTCTCGATCTTGATGCCAGTCCGAAATTGAGTGAACCTCCGGCCCGGTTTGTCCGCGATGACCGGGACGGGTGGGCTGGGGGTAACTCGAACGAGAACGTGGGGCTTGAATCACGTCACACGGGTGCGCGGTTGGCTGGTCGACTGGCTACGGTCTTGCATGTGCGCAGCGGGCAGCAGGACGACGAGGCGGTCGCCGTGAGCTCTGATGTACGTGCGACCGGCTGGGAATTCGCCTGGCTGGACGGGCGTGCGGTCGGCTCCGAGCCGTCGAGTTGGTCTTATCCCGCTCGCGCCCGTGCCGTGTTGCGTCGGGCCACCAGCCTGCTCGACTTGGATACCGGCAGCGGCGAGTTGCTGGCCGAGCTGGCTCCGCTGCCGCCACACACCGTGGCCGTGGAGAGCTGGAACCGCAACACTGCCGTCGCCCGCGAACGACTCACCCCTTATGGCGTACCGGTGGTCAGCGAACTTCCTGGCGGCGAGGAAGAGTTCGACGTGGTGCTCAGCCGACACGGTCGGCTACCCGCGGCCGACATCGCCCGACTGCTTCGCCGAGGTGGGCGGCTGCTGAGCCAGCAGGTCGGCAGCGACGACTTGGCGGAGCTGAATGCGGCATTGGGCGCTCCGCCACCGCACCCGCAGCGCTGGAACGCCGACGTCGCGGTCGCCGCGCTGGGTGCGGCCGGGTTAGAGGTGGTCGACGTGCGTGAGGAGCGCCCGCCGATGACGTTCCGTGACACCGGTGCCGTGCGCTACCAGCTGCAGTCGATGCCGTGGCAGATCCGCGATTTCAGTCCGCAACGATACGACCAGGCACTTCGACGCCTGGACGAGACCATTTTTCGACGGGGCGCGTTTACTGTGACCGCGCATCGTTTTCTCGTCGAGGCCGTCCGCCCTTAACCAGAGAGACTCCCCATGCGTTCGCTGATCGTCGCCGTAGCTCAGCCGAAGACCGCCCCTCTCGATGTCGCCGCCAACGCCAAAACCCACGCTTCCGCCGTACGCGCAGCCAAGTCTCGTCTGGTGATTTTCCCCGAAATGTCGCTCACCGGGTACGAGTTGGATGCGCCGCTGCTCGACGTCGACGACCCGCGCCTAGCCCCTCTGGTAGACGCCTGCACAGTGACCGGCACAGTCGCGCTGGTCGGCGCCCCAGTTGCCGGGCCACACATCGCCACAGTCGATGCCCCCGTCGCATCAGTCGGCGCCCCGGTGGCCGGCCCCCATATCGCGATGCTGGTGATTGACGGCGACGGTGTCCGGATCGCCTACCGCAAGCAATACCCGCACCCGACCAACGAGCAGCGGTTCCGCCCTGGACCAGGTCCTCAGGTCGTGGTGGTCGACGGCTGGCGGCTCGGCCTGGGGATCTGCCGCGACACCGGGCAGCCACAACATCCCCAGGACACCGCAGCTCTGGGCATCGACGCTTACGTAGCTGGCGTGCTCGAAAGCAAAGGCGGCGATGACATCATGGGCACGCGGGCCCGCCAGATCGGCACCACATATGGGGTGTGGGTGGCGTTTGCCGGGTTTGCCGGGCCGACCGGGAGTGGGTTCGACCAGACGGCCGGGCGCTCCGGCATCTGGGCACCCACCGGCAACGTCGCTGCTCGCGCCGGGAGTGCCGCCGGTGAAATGGCCCGCGCCACTTTTGTCCGCGAACCAGCGACCAGCCTGCGCTGACCGAGCGGGCACGCGGTGCCCGGCGGGGTCAGCCGTACACTGGCGTTGTATCCGCAGTTCGGTAGCAACGCTGACATACGGCTGATCCGTTGAACCATGGCCAGGTGACCGAAGCCGGGCAGCGGCACGATCGCGGGGAAGTGGCGCTCGCAGCGAGTCAGCCCGAAAGAACCGTAAGCCGCATGCCTCTTTCAGGTGATTATCCCGAAATCCGCGCTCCAACCGGTGAAACGATTCATCCCCCTATTCCCGCTGGGCTCACCCCTAAATCCCGCAGCCTCCAGGGCAAATCCACGTCTTGCTATCAGTCTTTCAGGGTCAGCGAAACAGCGGCAATCGACCGACGTGGCGGGCCGGATAGGGCGACTGGAAACACGATCGTCGGGCACACAGGATTCGGTCATCTTTGTTTCAGCGCCGGTCCGCCCCACCGAACCGGCAACGATCGAATTCATTGGTGCTCGCGCTGCCTCCGGTCCCGGGAAGTAGCGCGAATCGCACGCCGAACCGTTCCAGGAGGAACTCCATGCGCAAGATCACCAAGCGTTCTGCTGCCATCATCGCCGCCACTGTGGTCGGCAAGCCTGGCCCAACCAGCAGTATCTCCTCAAAGCCTGAACCCAATGACCCAGCCACTGCCAAGCCACGTCCGTCCAGCGCCACGACCCACGACCCAGCGCCAACCGCGCCGCGGCTGACAGCTTCCGCCTGATCCGAGGCCGAATCAGGTCCCCTGGAGCATCGAGCTCCTAGCGGCTCTTTATGCAGTCGCCGCCCGGGTTGATCGGTTTGTAGGGCTTACCGTCGTGTGCGGGTAGCGCCTTGACTTCTTCGGCGTCGATCACTGGCAGCCGCAGTGGACGCCGGTGCCGCCCGTTGCGGACGACTACCTCATCCGGTCCGACCAGTTCGGCGCGGGCCGGCCGGTGGTGCTTGCCCCGGTTCGGCGCGGCGGGCGGCTTCGGTTCCGGGCCGACCACGGAGTTACGCATCACTGCGCTCGCACGTGCCGCTGACGCTCGAGCCACCTGTTCGTCGTGGGCGGCCACCTCGATTCCCACTGCGATCACTTTGGCCATGGCTTGGCCGTACGTGCGGGCGTCTTGGATTTCGCGTTCGTGGATGAGCGCGGCTTCGTGTTCGCGGCGCCGACCCACCCGGGCCTCGTTGCGTTCGTAGGCGTTGCCGCGGGAGGCGAACTTCAGGGCCACCGCCGCGCAGTCGAGCGCGACCAGCAGCATGGTGATGCCGAGGTAGAAGACGCCGACGCCCCAGAAGTCGTTGTTGACCAGCCACCACATGGCCGCCGTGCGCGCGCCGAAGCCCGCGTCGGCCTTGACCGCTGCCGCGTTTGTCACCCGCTGTCCGCTCATCTGCCCGGCGAGCTGGGATGCTTCGGTGGCTCGGGCCAGCCGGGCCGGGCGCTGGGTGCGCATCAGCTGGTCAGCCTGCTGATCGAGCAAAACTGCAGCACTATCCAAATCCCGAGACCGCTGTACGAGGTTGAAGCAGTACCCGCCGTTCGGACACCCGCCGGAGTGGGTCACCCCCCGACCCGCCGAGTCGGAGAGCGCCTGCTGATACATCGCCCGCGCGTCTTTACGCTTCTTCGCCGCCTGATCGTTCAATGCCTGTACGGCCAGATCATCAGCCGCCGTCTCCCGTTTGAGCTCCGCCATCCGATCCGTGTACGTGGCGATCACGCCGCCCGTGTCGATCAAGCTGAGCTGCTGGTTGTGCACCTCGTTAAGCCGCCCGTCGATCTCACCCTGATAGCGGGCCAGCATCAGCGGCTCGGTGATCAACACGGCAAACAACAGGGCTAGTACCAGCCGGCCCGCGTACAGCCCGATGGTGGGTTTACGCAGGAAGTCGTCCGGGTTGGCGGAGTCCAAGTTGTCGTAGCTGATCGCCACCCGGCCGACGATGGCGCGGTCGTAGGCCACCACACCGGCGGCGACCAGCGGACCGGCCAACCAGCGATACCACGGGTGCTGGTAGTTCGAGCCGGCATCGATGAACGCTGCGCCACCGATAGTCGCGTAGACGAAATAGAGCAGGATGAAGCAACCGATCCCGGAGTAGAGCACCCGGTCGGTATGGGTGGTCACGCTTTCCGGGTTGACGTTGGCCACCCGGAGCAGCGCGTCGTGGCGGCCCTTCGGCATGCAGCCGAGTCTGGCTGATCATTGCTGGGTGCGTGTGGGAAATGGAGGGATCAGTGGTGGCCGTGGGTGTCAATAACTGCCAAACGCTGCGCCGCCGCGGCAATGCGCTCGTCCGTCGCGGTCAGGGCGATCCGCACGTGCCGCGCCGCAGCTGGACCGTAGAAAGCGCCCGGAGCAGCCAAGATGCCCCACTCAGCCAGCCAGTCGACAGTCTCCCAGCAGTCCTGTCCCCGGCTTGACCAGAGGTAAAGCCCCGCCTCGGAGTGGGTAATCTCGAAACCCGCAGCAGTCAACGCGGTGCGCAGCGTCTGTCGCCGAGCCGCATAGCGACCCCGCTGTTCGTCGACGTGATCCTCGTCACCGAGGGCGGCAATCATCGCCGCCTGCACCGGCGCAGCAACGATCATTCCAGTGTGTTTGCGCACGGCCAGCAGCTCAGCGATCAGGTCCGGGTCGCCCCCGACGAAGCCGGCCCGATAGCCGGCCAGGTTGGAGCGCTTGGAGAGCGAATGCACGGCTAGCACCCCCGTGTAGTCGCCGGCGGTGACCGCGTCATCGAGGACCGAGACGGGTTGGGTCTCGAACCCGAGCGACAGATAGCACTCGTCACTGGCCACCACCGCGCCGAAGGCCCGCGCCCAGGCCACGACCGCACGCAGGTGGTCAGCCGGGAACACCTGACCAGTCGGGTTGGACGGCGAGTTAAGCCAGACCAGTTTGATCCGCGGATCCGGCGCAAGCGTGCCCGGCTCGTCGGAGCGCACCACAGTGGCACCGACGAGCCGCACGCCAACCTCGTAGGTCGGGTAACAGACCGACGGGATCACCACGATGTCGCCGGGCCCGATGCCCAGCAGCGTCGGCAGCCACGCGACCAGTTCCTTGGAACCGATCGTCGGCAAGACCCCGGACACCCCTGAGGCACCACAAGCCCGAGCCAACCAACCAGCAATCGCCGTACGCAACGCCGGGGTGCCGGCGGTCAGTGGGTAACCCGGCGAGTCGGCTGCACTCGCCAGGGCCTGCGCAATGATCGCCGGCACGCCGTCGACAGGGGTGCCGACCGACAGGTCGACGATGCCCTGAGGATGTGACTGGGCTTTGGCTTTCGCCGGCTCCAGCAGATCCCAAGGGAAGTCCGGCAGTGCCGACGAGACAGCGCTCAGTGCTCGTCCCCACGCGTCGGCTGGGCCAACACGAAGGCAGTGTCCTTGTCGATCTTGCCGGATTTGGCGGCGCCACCAGGCGAACCAAGGTCTTCGAAGAACTCGTAGTTCGCGTTGGTGTAGTCCTTCCACTGCTCCGGGACGTCGTCTTCGTAGAAGATCGCCTCAACCGGGCAGACCGGCTCACAAGCCCCGCAATCCACGCACTCATCGGGGTGGATGTAGAGCATCCGGTTGCCCTCATAGATGCAGTCGACCGGGCATTCTTCGATACATGCCTTGTCGAGCACATCGACGCAGGGCTCAGCGATGATGTAGGTCACGGGTCTTTCCCTCCAAAGGCCATGCCGCGGGGACCGCCGACGACAGGTGTAAAGCCTAGTATCTGCGCCGAAGGAGGTGACACGTGCTCCGACGCCATGATGTTGGCCACCGGGTGGTGGTACGCCGGATTGTAGGCGTAACCCATGATCGCCCGCTGTACTCGGATGCCCTAGGCGAGCTCGTCGACCTCACCGAGACCGAGCTCACTATCGCAACAGCGAACGGCACCCTACGCGTACCGCTGCGTGATGTGCACCGGGCCAAACGGGTGCCGGCCACTCGCCGACCACCGGCGGCCGACGTGATCGCACTCGAACTGGCGGCCAACGATGCCTGGCCAGCACCCGTACAGGCCACATTGGGCGGCTGGATTTTGCGGGCGGCGGGCAACTGGACGGACGAGGCGAACTCCGCGCTGGTGATCGGCGACCCCGACCGTATGATCGAGCCTGCGCTTGACGCCGTGCAACAGTGGTATTCCGCTCGCGGCCAGCAACCCCTGATCAACGCGCCGATGCCCTTGGCTGCACCGGTGAACGCCGCATTGGACGAGCGCGGCTGGTCGACGCGTCCGCTTGTACTGGTGCAGACCGGTGGGGTGGAACAGCTGCTCACCGAGCCGGCGGCCCGGCCCGATCTGCCACCGGTCGAGCTAGCCGATTCGCCGGGCGACCACTGGCTCGGGCTGCAGGACGGCGTCAGCTTGCTGGCCGAAGCTGGATTGGCGAGCCCGGATCGCACGGGCTCGCTGGGCGACAATCGGGCGGCGCGGCGAGACGGCGTCTACTCCCCGACTGCGCTGCGGTTGCTCACAGCCGTACCCGATGTGGTGTTTGCCCAGGTTCGGGATGCGGACGGGGAGGTGATCGCCGCAGCTCGGGGCACGGTGACCGGCCCGCAGCGGTGGTTCGGGGTTTCGTTGGTGCACGTTGTGCCGGGCGCGCGGCGGCAAGGACTGGCTCAGCACGTGCTGCGGGCAATGGCACAGTGGGCGTCCCAGCGCGGCAGCCGCCGGGGATATGTGCAGGTGCGCGAGCGCGACGCAGCCGCGGTAGCACTCTTCACCCGGCTAGGTTTCAGCACCCACCACACCTACCTCACCCGGCACGCCCCACCCAGTTAGCGCCCTCGCCGCGCGAGCAGGCGGCTGTCGTCGCGGTCGGACCCGCCGGTCGAGTTAGCGGCGGACCACGCGGTGGGGTTTGGCGGCGCGGGCCTGAGTGAAAGCTTTGAGGGAACGAGATCGGTAGTCACGCCCGATGGTGACGGCGACCCAATAACCGAGCAGGGTGCCAACAATGGCAAAACCGGCGTAAAGCCAGATTTGGGCGAAGAACGAACCAGCGCCGTCGGCGAACGGCTGGCCACCGCTGAGGAACGGCCCGACCAATACGGTCAGCAGCATGGCGGTGACTGCGCCGAGGCCCAGTTGGGGCAGCCAGGAGCTGGGCTGGTCGCGCTGCGCCACCAGGAAGGTCCAGCCACCGAGCACGGCGCCGATCAGCGCGAACATGACGACGGTGGCGCGGGTCTGCGCGTTGTCGCTGCTGTTGAAGCCGAACTTGATGATCAGCCGGGTTACCGCGTTGATCACGAACAGGCCGACCGCCAGCATCGCGACCGGGAACCAGCGCTGTTGTCTCATGTGTCCTCCATCAGGACTTCCGCAGGCGTGCCGCGTGCACCGGCTCACCCGCGCGCGACGACGTCATCGAGCGGAACGTGGATCGGGATCGTAACGCCGAATGAAGCTCCGGCGAATGATCCGACCGTCATCTTCGCCGATGATGCGCCGTTACGTCCTGGGCGAAGCCTGGGAGTCTGCTGTCAGCTCAGGTGGGGCCTGGCGGCCCAGCGGCTTCACGCCCGCGGTGCAGGTTGGCCGCGGGTCAAAATTGCGCGATAGGTCGCGCCGGCGAAGGTCAGGCTGCCGAGCAAGATCATGATCAGGGCGACCCAATTGTTTCCGCCGAGCAGATAGTCGCCCTCGCTGGTGCGCACGCCCGAGGCGAACAGCATGATCACCGTCCACAGCGCCCAGGGTGGACCAGCTGCCCACCGCCGCCCAGTGGTGCTGACGGCAAACCAGGCGATGGCAAAATTGAGCACCACGGCCAGCACGATCGACACCGGAATCGTCGGCCCAACGCCGGAGCCGATCGGTGTGCCCCGCCAAATCGTGACGAAGTCGCCCGCCCGCATGGTCGAGAACACGACCTCGAAGACCGCACTGACTAGCGCCGCCACCAGCGCGACCACTAGCGCGCAAATCCGCAGGATCAGCTCCCACCCCGCCCAAGCCGGGCGCCGCGGGATTTGAACCGCCGCGTCCTGGTCGGCCAGCACCCCCTGAGCTGAATCCTCCTCCACTGTCGGAGCAGAGCCTGCCCCTAGGCTGCTCCGCTGGGCAACCGCCGGCGTGACTGGATCCGCTCGGCCCGCCCGGGAACGGCTCATCGCGCGGCCGCAGCCGCGTCCGCCGCCGGCTCGCCCGCGCGCAGGTGATCAAGACCGCTGAACAGGTCACTCTCCCAGTTGTGCGGACCTTGATCGGGGCTGCGCTCCCCCTGCGCCAACAGGAAGTATTCGACCCCCATGAACTCGCCCCCGAAGTCACCGGCGATCCCATAAAGCCAGGAATCGTCCGGGATCTGGGTGGCGTGTGCCCGCATCGCCGCCATTTTCTGCTGGTAATAGTCGGTGCCGTCGATCCGGGCGGCGATCTCCTCGTCGGAGTGCCCGAACGGCAGATCCTCGACGTTTTCCACCCCGGCGAACGGGTTGTCGTCGAGCTCGCGGAACACTGCCATGCCCGCACGGAGCACGCTGCGCGGCATCGCAGTCCAATAGATCTTGGTGGGCCCGTCGACTCCGGCTAGCTCGGCGGCCCGCATGGCGACCCGATGCGCCTGAATATGGTCGGGATGACCGTAAAAGCCATTCGCATCGTACGTAATCATGACTTGGGGTTTGAGCTCGCGCATGATCTCCACCAGCGATGCCGCCGCCTCGTCGAGATCGGCCTGCCAGAACGCGCGCGGGTCGTTGTTGGTCTCCAGGCCCATCATGCCGGAGTCGCGATAGCGGCCCGCACCACCGAGAAAACGGTGATCAGTCACGCCCAGGGCGGCACAAGCGCGCTGCAGCTCCGCGATCCGGTAGCCGCCTAGTTGATTAACTTGATCGGAGGCGAGCCCGGCCAGCTCGGGCACGTGAATCTCGCCCTCTTCGCCGAGGGTGCAAGTCACCAACGTCACGTGCGCGCCGGTGGCCGCATAGTGGGCCATTGTCGCGCCTGTGCCGGTGACCTCGTCGTCAGGGTGTGCGTGCACCAGCAGCAAGCGGCGGGCAGGCAGAGCATCTATCACGGCGGCAACAATACGCGCGCGCACCGACAGCTTTGCTCAAGCCGCTCTGGTGGTTTGCCCGGTGCCGACCCGCCCTGATCAGCGATGCTGGAACACGTGGACTACCCGGAACTCGCAGAGCACTGTGGTCACTTCAGCAACGGTGCTCCGCGGGCCGTGACAGTTGGCGCCGACGGTGCGCGGATCGCGTTCTTGCGCTCGCCGGGGCCGGACGACCCGGCCGCCGGGCTCTGGCTGTTGAGCGTGGCCACGGCCACCGAGCAGCTAATCGCGCCGGGCCCGATCGCCTCCTTTGCCGCCGACCAGCTGGCCCGTACCGCGGCTTTTGTCCGGAATGCTGGATTATGGCGAGCCGACTTACTCACTGGCGAGGTCCGCGAAATCGCCACCGAAGGTCCAGTCGAAGACCCCAGACCAGACCCCATCGGCGTACGCATCGGTTACGTCACTCGGGCCGGCGGCTCAACATCGTTGCGCGTGGTCGGGCCGGACGGCGATCGGCTGCTCGCCGGCGAGAGCGGGACCGCCTGGCGTGAACACGGAGGCACGGTGTCGTGGGGCGGCACGGATCCGGCCGCGAGCCAGTTCGGGCAGGATCGAGGCTGGTGGTGGGCTCCGGACGGCAGCCAAGTGCTCGCGGCCCGTACGGCCGGGTCGACCAGTCTGCACCTGCTCGACCTGCACGACGGGTGGGTCGACGTGCACTGGGATCGCGAAACCTACCCGTACGTGGTGAACGTGCGCTGGGATGACGGCGGCGGGCCGTTGATCACGGTGTTGCGCCGGCTGCAACAGCACGGGTTAGTGCTGGCGATCGACCCGCGTACCGGGGAAACCCAGGTGCACGCGGAGCTCGCCGACGCGCGTTGGGTGGAGCCGGTTCCCGGCACGCCGCGGCATCTGCCGGACGGGCGAGTGCTGGTCGGCGGCGAGTTGGCGCATGACGGCTTCGACGCCCGGTGCCTGTTCGCCGACGGCAGCCTGCTCACCCCACCCAGCCTGTACGTGCGTCGGGTGGTGGGCCCTTTGCCCCGGCCCGGCGCGCCCGACCTCGTCGTCGAAGGCGCCGACGAAGATCCCAGCACCCAAGCAATCTTTCGGGTACGCACGATGTTGGGCGGCGCCCCGGCCGAAGCCACGAAAGTCACCGTGACGCCGGGTTGGCATCGGGCCGAAGTCGGCGGCGACGTGTTGGTGATCGACGACGTGGTGTGGCGCAGCGGCACCCGAATCACCGAGCTGCGTTCGTTTGCTGCACCCCTGCCCTATCACCCGCAACCAATCTTCGAACGGGTCACCGATCGGCGACTGCCCGCCGCCGTGCTCTATCCGCGAAATTTTGTCGGCGGCCGGAAAATCCCCGTACTGGTGACTTTGGGTGATGGCCCAGGTCATCAGCAAGTGGTCGTCGACTCGGCGGCCTGGCAGGAGCGGCAGTGGTGGGCCGACTGCGGTTTCGCCGTGGTCAGCATCGACGGCCGCGGTACGCCCGGGGTCGCCCCCAGCTTCGAGAAAGTCGTGCACCGGCGACTCAGCGACGTCGCCCTCGCCGACCAGGTGGACGCACTGCACGCGTTGACCGGCAAGCACCCTGACCTGGACTTGACCTGTGTCGCAGTGCGCGGCACCGGCTTAGGCGGCTGGCTGGCAGCGATGGCGGTGTTACGCCGGCCGGAAGTTTTCGCTCGCGCCGCAGCCCGACAGCCGGTGATCGACTGGCGCCAGCTGCCCGCGCCGATCGCCGAGCGCTATTTGGGTGATCAAGACGACTCAGCTGACGTCTATGCCCACCACAACCTCGCCGAGAACGCGGCCCACTTCGAACACTGCCGACCGCTGCTGCTGATCGGTGCCCACCTGCCCGGCAACCCGTCGACGCCAACCGCCTCACTCGCCGAAGAGCTAGCCTTCTTGCGCGGCGAAGAGCCGACGCTGGCGCCCTGGCCCGATCGAAATCCGTGAGGCTGATCTTGGCCCGAATGGTAGTCGCGGGGAGAGTTGTCATGGGACTAGAATTCGTACGCGAATCCGACCCCGAGCGCGCGGGAGCCGCCATGACCTCAGCGATCTTCAGCGATGGGCGACCGATGCGGGAAGACGAATTCCTTGCCCTCAGCGACACGCCCGAACGCGTCGAGTTGTTCGACGGAAGTCTGCACGTGACACCCGCCCCCAAACCTCGACACCAACACATCTCCGCCAAGCTTGCGATGATCTTGGATTCCGCCGCCGAACAGGCCGGAATGCACGTTCTGCAGGCAGTAAACGTACGGCTCCGGCCAGATCGAATTCCGATTCCCGACCTGGTGGTCACCACCAACATCAACTTTGACGAGCTAGTCATCGATGCTGCAGCGGTTCGGCTGATCTGCGAGATCAGCTCGCCGTCCAACGCCGCCACCGACAAAGTGCTCAAAATGCATTATTACGCGGCGGCTGGCATCCCCTGGTATCTCCTCGTCGACCAGCAGAGCGCCACCCTGCACCTGTATTCCTTGTCCGGCGCCACCTACGCCGAGCACGCAGTCGCCACGGTCGACCAGGAGCTTCATCTGAGCGATCCGGTGATTGCCACCATCCGCCCCACCCATTTACTGCCGCCAAGCTGAGTTACTTACCCGAGTCCGGCCAACCTCGGCTGACCACACTCCAACTCGCCGTTGTTGATCTCTAACTTGGCCCAATATCAAGATCGGCTGATGCGTTGGCCTGCGTCGATGTCTTTGGAGCGAAGAATCGTCCGACGGAAGGCATGCCTGCTCGGCAAACTGTCGGGCCATCGGCGTAACGTGTGCTGCGGATCACGGACGTACGACGGCTGAACCCAGGTCGCACTACCCGATTCAGCAAGTCACCGACCTAAACACGCAGGTCAAGGGCGATACGCCAGGGAGATCGAATGACGACGACGGCAACGAGGCCGGACGCGCCGCGCGCTCGCGCTGCGATCACGGCGAAAACGTTGCGCACGGATCGCTGGTGGCTTCCACCGCTGATCACGTTTGCGGGGCTCACGGCTTGGGTCGCCTATGCGACCGTCCGGGTCTTTCTGCACAAGTGGTATTACCTGCCGGATTACCACTACCTAACGCCGTTCTACTCGCCGTGTCTGACCGACCGCTGCGTGCCCGGCTCAGCTGAGTTCGGCACTCCACTGCCCAAATTCTGGCTGATCCCCGAGGCCGCATTCACGCTGCCGTTCTTACTGCTGTTCCGGCTGACTTGCTACTACTACCGCAAGGCCTACTACCGGGCCTTTTGGCTGTCGCCACCGGCTTGCGCCGTTCCCGATGCGCACCAGAAATACTCCGGCGAGACTCGCTTCCCGCTGATTTTCCAAAACATCCACCGGTATGCGTTTTATGCCGCCGCCATCATCTCGTTGATCAACACCTGGGACGCGATCCGCGCGTTCCACAGTCCGACCGGGTTTGGTTTCGGACTCGGCAACATCGTGCTGGTCGCCAATGTGGTGATGCTCTGGGCTTACACGCTGTCGTGCCATTCCTGCCGACACATCGCCGGCGGCCGGCTCAAGCATTTCTCCCAGCACCCGGTCCGTTACCGCTTCTGGACCTTTGTGTCGAAGCTGAACGCCCGCCACATGCTGCTCGCGTGGATCACGTTGGGCACGCTGGCTTTCACCGACTTCTACGTCATGGCCGTGTCCGCGAATTGGTTCTCCGACCTGCGATTTGTCGGTTAGAGGGAAAGCACAGATGACAACTCGGATCGAACGACACCACTATGACGTCGTCGTGATCGGCGCCGGTGGAGCCGGGCTGCGCGCGGCGATCGAAGCTCGGCTCGCCGGCAAGCGCACCGCGATCATCTCGAAATCATTGTTCGGCAAGGCCCACACAGTGATGGCCGAAGGCGGCGCCGCCGCCGCCATGGGCAACGTGAACAGCAAAGACAACTGGATGGTGCACTTCGGCGACACCATGCGGGGCGGCAAGTTCCTGAACAACTTCCGCATGGCCGAGCTGCACGCCAAGGAAGCTCCGGCCCGCATTTGGGAGCTGGAAACCTATGGCGCCCTGTTCGACCGCACCAAAGACGGCAAGATCTCGCAGCGCAACTTCGGCGGCCACGAATACCCTCGGCTGGCACACGTCGGTGACCGCACCGGCCTGGAGCTGATCCGCACCCTGCAGCAAAAAATCGTCTCGCTTCAGCAGGAGGACTTCGCCGAAACCGGCAACTACGAGTCCCGAATTCGGGTTTTCGCCGAAACCACCATCACCGAGCTGCTGCTCGACGGAGACAAGGTCGCCGGCGCCTTCGGCTATTACCGCGAGTCCGGCGAATTCATCCTGCTCGAAGCGCCGGCCGTGGTGTTGGCTACCGGCGGCGTCGGCCGCAGCTACAAAGTGACCTCCAACTCGTGGGAATACACCGGCGACGGCCACGCCCTGGCCCTGCGCTCCGGCGCAACCCTGATCAACATGGAGTTCCTGCAGTTCCACCCGACTGGCATGGTCTGGCCGCCCAGCGTCAAAGGCATCCTGGTCACCGAGTCGGTGCGCGGCGACGGCGGAGTCCTGCGCAACTCCGAAGGTAAACGGTTCATGTTCAACTACGTCCCTGACGTGTTCCGCCGGCAATACGCCGACACGGAAGCAGAGGCAGACCGCTGGTATGGCGATCCCGAAAACAACCGTCGGCCCCCCGAGCTACTCCCCCGCGACGAAGTAGCTCGGGCGATCAACAGCGAAGTCAAAGCCGGCCGGGGTACGAAAGCTGGCGGTGTGCTGCTCGATATCGCCAGTCGACTGCCCGCCGAGGAAATCAAACGGCGACTCCCCTCGATGTATCACCAGTTCAAGGAGCTGGCCGACGTCGACATCACCAAGGAGCCAATGGAAGTTGGCCCCACCTGCCACTACGTGATGGGTGGCGTCGAAGTCGACCCCGACTCGGGTGCCGCGTTCGGCCGAGTCGAGGGCTTGTTCGCGGCCGGTGAAGTCTCCGGCGGCATGCACGGGTCCAACCGGCTCGGCGGCAACTCGCTTTCCGACCTGCTGGTCTTCGGTAAGCGAGCCGGCGAACACGCTGCAACCTACGCGAGCGCACTGGCGAAACGGCCGAAGGTGTCCACAGCCGACGTCGAAGCAGCAGTCGACACAGCGCTCGCCCCGCTCAACCGACCGACCGGCGAAAATCCGTATGCGTTGCAGCAAGACTTGCAGGCAGTGATGGGTGACCTGGTCGGCATCATCCGCCGGGCCGGCGAGCTGACCGACGCACTCAAGCGACTGCAAGCGCTCAAAGTTCGGGTGGCCCGAGTCGGTGCGGTCGGTGGCCGGCGCTACAACCCGGGTTGGCATCTCGCGCTCGACTTGCGCAACATGATGGTCGTCTCGGAATGCACGGCTAAGGCAGCGTTGGAGCGAGAAGAATCGCGCGGCGGGCACACCCGGGAGGATTTCCCGAAGATGAGCCCGCAATGGCGGCTCCTCAACCTGGTCTGCTCGCTGGACGACGACGGCGACGTGCACCTGGAGCGCAAACCTGTGCCGAAGATGCGGCCTGACTTGCTGCGCCACTTCGACCGCACCGAGCTGTCGAAATACCTCACCGAAGCTGAGCTCGCCGAACACGACGCGGCGGTCGCGGCCGGCCAGACGAGCAAGACGGAGGCGAACTGATGGGCACCAAGCGCCACTTCCGCGTCTGGCGCGGCGACTCTGCCGGCGGTGAAATCCAGGACTTCGACGTCGAAGTGAACGAAGGCGAAGTCGTCCTCGACATCATCCATCGCTTACAGGCCACTGAGACACCCGATCTGGCCTGCCGATGGAACTGCAAAGCCGGCAAGTGCGGCTCCTGTTCCATGGAGATCAACGGGATGCCGAAACTCGGCTGCATGACCCGGATGTCCACCTTCGAGCCGACCGAAACGGTCACGATCACCCCGCTGCGGACCTTCCCGATCATCCGTGACCTGGTCACCGACGTGTCCTTCAACTACAAGAAGGCGCGCGAGACACCTGCTTTCGCGCCGCCGGCCGACCTGGCCCCCGGTGCATATCGGATGAAGCAGGTCGACGTTGAACGCAGTCAAGAGTTCCGCAAGTGCATCGAGTGCTTCCTCTGCCAAAACACCTGTCACGTGGTGCGCGACCACGAAGAGAACAAAACCGCGTTCGCCGGCCCGCGCACGTTCATCCGGGCTGCTGAGCTCGACATGCACCCGCTTGACACTCGGACCGACCGCAAAGAACATGCGCAGCAATCTCAGGGTCTGGGCCTGTGCAATATCACCAAATGCTGCAGCGAAATGTGCCCCGAGCACATCAAGATCACCGACAACGCGATCATCCCGATGAAAGAACGCGTGGTCGACCGCCGCTACGACCCGTTGGTCTGGCTCGGCCGTAAAATCTTTCGTCGGGACGAACTCGCGGACCAGCCAGTGCCTGCCGCAGCCGGCGTGGGCAACGGTTCGATGGCGCCGAGCACCTCAACCGCAGTCACCGGCGCCGCCGGCACGCCGAACTCCACCGCTCGACTGCCCGAAGCACCAGCAGTGGGTCCCGACGGCAAACTGGAGGTCGCCGAGCTGCTCTCCACCCACCAAGGCGGCCCGTCCCCATTCGGCGACGAGCACGAGTTTCCGCTATCCCAGGGCAAGGTCACTTACCACCACCCCGAGCCCGACCCAGACCACCCACACGGCTAGCGCTAGCAGCACGCCGATTTGATCATGGGCGACGTTACTAGGCTCCGGCTCAGCAGCGTCGCCCATTTTCGACCCCTTTGTCGCCCAACCTGACGTTGAGTAATCGCGGTTCGCGAGCCCAGCATCACTGAGCCGTACGCCAGCGCTGTTTCAATCCACCTCAAACAACTCTGGCGTACGGCTGATTTCACCGGGGCCGACCACTGAGCAGTTTCCGCTGACCGACCGTGACTATCGGCATCGAGCTGTGCCCAATAATTCGTGCCATCAAGACCATTCGGGCTCTGGCGCTGCGGCGCGTGCTGAAGATTGGTCGCCGGCGTAAATTGCCGCCGCAGATCCACGCTTAGCTCGGTCTAATGGGGAGCGGAGCGGTTAGAAATTGGTTAGCGTCGACCGCATGGATCGAGACGAGCAACATTGGGAAGCAGTAGACAACTATCTGGTTCAGACGCTGATCACCGAAGACGAAGCGCTGCGCACCGCACGGGAAGGAAGTGCGCAGTCGTCCATGCCGAACGTCGAAGTGACGCCAAACCAAGGCGCCTTCCTCGGCCTGTTGGCCCAGCTCAGCGGAGCCCGGCGGGTCTTGGAGCTCGGCACGTTGACCGGCTATTCGACCATTTGGCTGGCCCGCGCCTCCGAGCAGGTCACCACGATCGAGCTCGATCCGGGCAATGCCGCGCTCGCCCGCAAACACTTTGAGCTAGCCGGCGTCGCCGATCGAATCGAGCTGCGGATCGGCGCTGCAGCGCAGGAGTTGGAAACTCTGATCAACGCTGGCGTCGCTCCCTATGATCTGGTATTCATCGATGCCGACAAGCCGAACAATCCGGTCTATCTCGCCGGGGCGCTTCGGTTGAGCCACCCCGGCACGATCATCGTGGTCGACAACGTGGTCCGCGACGGCAAGGTCGCCGATCCAACGAGCACGAATGAGGCAGTCCTCGGGGTGCGGCGTCTGCTGGACATGATTGCCGCAGATCCACGCCTGGACGCCACCGCACTGCAGACCGTCGGGTCAAAGGGGTGGGACGGCTTTGCCCTGATCCGAGTGCGCTAGCCGGGTTTCGGCCAGCTGAAGCCCTGGGTGGGGTGGCAGCGAGATCAGCGGTCATGGATGATCGTGGTCAGCCACCCCAAGCCCGGAGGATTCGTGCGAGTCGTTGTAGTGCCAGCCAGTTTTGTCACCACCGGTTGGCGATTGCCAACAGTCTGCGCGCGGCACGGCGAGCCTGCAGCCCAGCACCGAACAGTCACGTTTCGCAAGCCGCCGTCCGGGGTGCTGGTGATCTTGCCCCCGCTGGTGCGCCTATTGTTGTGGACTTTGCAGAAGCGGGTGACGGCACCAGCTTGCCCTTTTTGCGACCGCTGCACCAAGATGCGCACTACTCGCGTGTCCACTGCCATCGGCTTGATCGGGCTCGCAATCGCCATCATCATCCTGGTCAGCACAGCGGCCGAAGACTTTCCAAACCTTGCCAGAAAAATAGCTATTTTTGTACCGATTTCCTTGATCATGTACATCATTGGTCTACGCGTTGCCACGATGTCGACTCTCAGCCAAATAGCAAATGGCTACTTGTCGCGGGACGGGATGCAGCTTGAGTTTCGCAACCCGCACCCCACCTTCGTCGAGCAAGTCACCGCAGCCAAGACGGCCGCAGCGCAATATTGGGCCGCAGCTGCCGGCGTACCCGCAGCACAAGTCCAGGCCAACTAGCAGCGCCGGCATTTGCACCCGACTGCAGCTAACAATCACCGCGGCCCCTAAATCGAACATGTGTGCGATTTTGTGATAACGTGGTGTGGTGGTCAGCGGATATCAGCCTTCGAGCCGATATCAGCCTTCGAGCCGATATCAGCCTTCGAGCCGATATCAGCCTTCGAGCCGATATCAGCCTTCGAGCCGATATCAGCCTTCGATTTTCGACTTTTCGCCTGGCCTCGCGCAGGCCGAGGCGAGTCGACTTACCGCACTGCCGGGTGGGCTCAGCCGGCATGAGCTGACTTCGGGGGCCTGGGTTGATGTTCTGCCGGGTTGGATGTCGGGGTCCGACGCTGTGTTCGAGGCGTTGCTCGACCTCGATTGGCGGGCAGATCGCCGCCAGATGTATGACAACTTGGTCGACGTGCCGCGGTTGCAGCGGTGGTTCGGCGGCGACGAGCCGCTACCGCATCCAGTGCTGACCGAGGCCCGGACGGCCTTATCCGAGTTTTACGCCGCCGAGTTGGGCGAGCAGTTCGTTACCGCGGGAATGTGTCTTTATCGCGATGGGCGCGACAGCGTTGCCTGGCACGGCGATACGATCGGCCGGTCCGCGCACCAAGACACCATGGTCGCGATCGTGTCGCTGGGTTCGCCACGCAATCTGCTGCTGCGCCCACGGGCCGGCGGCCAGGACACGGTCAAGTTCCCACTCGGGCATGGCGACCTGATCGTGATGGGTGGCTCGTGCCAGCGCACCTGGGAGCATGCGGTGCCCAAGACTGCCCGACCCGTCGGTCCACGGGTCAGCGTCCAGTTCCGCCCAGCCGGCGTGGCCTGACCCGCCGTGCAGGTCCACCTACGGACGTAGCCTGATCGGCAGCTAGTTCCGCCCCGGCCAACATCGCGCCTGAGCAGCAGCTAGGTCCACCCGGCCAACGTGGCCTGAGCTAAGTAAGTGCTGTGTAGCCGCAACGGGAGGCGGCGACAGATGTGCCTTGAGGGAGGAGTTTGTGGTGGCTACTCGGCGAAAGGCTGATTAGTGTTCGCCCTCTAAGTACAAATAGGTATGACTAGAGGAGCGGCGATGGCAGACCCGGTGGCGATCGTGACCGGAGCCAGTCGAGGGATCGGTTTCGCAATCGCGCAACGCTTGGTGACCGCCGGTTATCGGGTGTGCGTGACCGGGCGCGATGCCGACGCGCTGGAGCAAGCCACTAGAGATCTGGGTGGCGGCGACGTCGCTATTGGTGTGGCCGGCAAGGGTGATGACGCCGACCATCGCGCTCAAGTGATCGACACCGTGGTCGAGCGGTTCGGCAAGATCACCGCGTTGGTGAACAACATCGGGATCAGCCCGGCATATGGACCGCTGGCCGCACTCGACCTGCGCGCCGCCCGCAAAACCTTCGACGTCAACGTGCTGGGCGCCCTCGGTTGGGTCCAAGAAGCCCTCCGCGGCGGCCTCGGTGACGACAATCAGCTAGGCAGCACTGACGGAGCCACGAAAGTCAGTGGCCCGAGCAACAACAGCGGTCCCACCAGTGGCGACCCGACCAACGGCCTACTGAGCGCCAGTGGCGGGTCGATTGTGAACATTTCGTCGGTGTCGGGAGTTCGGCCGGCGCCCGGAATTGGGTTCTATGGGGTGACCAAGGCCGCCTTGATCCACCTCACTGAGGAGTTGGCCGTCGAGCTGGCGCCGAAGATTCGAGTGAACGCGGTTGCCCCAGCTGTGATCAAGACAAAATTCGCCGCCGCGCTCTACGAAGGACGCGAGGAACAGGTAGCGGCTACTTATCCGCTCGGCCGGCTCGGCGTACCGGCGGATGTGGCTGGGGTGGTTGCGTTCCTTTGCTCCCCGGACGCGGCGTGGATCACGGGGCAAACGATCGTCATTGACGGCGGCCTCACCCTGACTAGCGCCAGCGCATGACCGGCGAGCCGGATGGGTCCAGCTTGCAGGGCCTTGACCTCACGAAACTGCAGGCCTACCTGGATTCGCCGCGCGAGTTGACCGGCCGGATGTTCGTCGGTGGGCGGTCCAACCTCACTTATGCGATCTCCGACGGCGAGCACCGGTGGGTGTTGCGGCGCCCGCCCTTAGGGCATGTGTTGCCGACCGCGCACGACATGGTCCGCGAATACACAGTGCTGGCCGCACTCAGCGCAGCGGGCTTTCCCGCGCCAAAACCAGTTCGACTTTGCACTGACGTACAGGTGATTGGGGCTCCTTTTTATGTCATGGAGTACGTTGCTGGGCGGATTTATCGGGATGTGAACGCGTTGGCCGCACTGGGGCCGACTGCGGTACGCGAGCTGGTGTTGTCGTTGGTGGACACGCTCGCTGACCTGCACGCGCTGGATCCGGGTGAGATCGGGTTGGCTGATTTCGGCAAGCCGGAGGGGTTCAATGCGCGTCAGGTGCACCGGTGGAAGAAGCAGCTCGACGCTTCGCGCAGCCGAGATGTGCCGGGCATCGACGAGTTGCACGCGCGGCTCGCGGTGGATATTCCGGCTGGCGCTGCAGCGGTGGTGCACGGGGACTTTCGGCTGGACAACGTGCTGATCGGCGACGCGCAGCAGGTAAACGCGGTGCTCGACTGGGAGATGTCGACGCTGGGCGATCCACTGAGCGATGTGGCGCTGATGTTCGTTTATGCCGAGTTGCCGCTGCAGGCGAGTCTGGACGACGGCGCTGCGCTCCCGCAATTGTCCATTCCGGGGCATCCTTCGCTCACCGAGCTGGGCGAGCGTTATGCCGAGCGCAGTAAACGCGACGTCAGCGACCTGCAGTGGTATGTCGGATTCGCCGCCTTCAAACTCGCCGTGATCCTCGAAGGCGTGCACTACCGGTATGTGAAAGGTCAAACCGTCGGTGCGGGCTTCGACCAGATCGGCGCTCTCGTCGCTCCCCTGGTTCGGCGCGGCCACGAGGCGCTGGAGGGATTCTGATGGACTTCGCGTTCGACGCCACGACTGAGGATTACCGCAAACGACTGCTCGCTTTCATGGACGAGCACGTTTACCCGGCCGAGGCGGACTTTCGCACCGATGGGTGGGAGCTGCCGCCGGTGCTTGGTGAGTTGCAGGCGCACGCCCGAGCCGCCGGGTTGTGGAATTTGTTCCTGCCCGGCGAGCACGGTGCCGGTCTGACCAACGTGCAATACGCCCCGCTCGCCGAGATCACCGGCCGCAGCCCGTCGATCGCACCGGCCGCACTCAATTGTGCCGCCCCGGACACCGGCAACATGGAGGTGCTCAGCGAATTCGGCACTGAGCAGCAGAAACACGACTGGTTACGGCCACTGTTGGCGGGCGAGATCCGGTCAGCGTTCGCGATGACCGAACCGCAGGTCGCTTCGTCGGATGCCACCAATATCGATACGCGGATCGTGCGCGACGGCGACGCGTACGTGGTGACGGGTCGGAAGTTTTACATTTCTGGGGCGATGAACCCGAATTGTCAGCTCTTCATTGTGATGGGCAAGACTGATCCGGGTGCGGCGCGGCATGTGCAGCAGAGCATGATCTTGGTGCCGCGGGACAGTGTCGGCCTGACGATCGAGCGCGGTATGACCGTTTTCGGGTATTCCGACGGTGATCACGGTGGGCACGCAGAGCTGGTGCTGGACCACGTACGCGTGCCGGCGGCGAATTTGATCGGCACGCCCGGCAGCGGTTTCGCCATTTCCCAAGCGAGACTGGGACCGGGGCGGATTCACCATTGCATGCGGCTGATCGGCATGGCTGAACGAGCGTTGGAGCTGATGTGCGCACGGGCGTTGGCGCGCACAACCTTCGGCAAACCGCTTGCTGAGCAGGGCGTGGTGCAGGAGTGGATCGCCGATTCGCGGGTGCGGATCGAGCAGGCGCGACTGTTGGTGCTCAAAGCAGCGTGGCTGATGGACACAGTCGGCAATAAAGGCGCACACACCGAAATTCAAGCCATCAAAATCATCGTGCCGAGCACAGTGGAGTGGATTGTCGACAAAGCGATCCAGACATATGGCGCTGTCGGGGTCAGCCAGGACACCCCGCTGGCCGGATTGTGGACCGCCGCCCGCACCCTGCGCCTAGCCGACGGCCCTGACGAAGTGCACAAACGCTCACTGGCCCGCCGAGAGTTAACCCGCCACCGAACCCCCTGACAGCAGCTGTAGCCACGCCATTCGACCGGCGGCTGGGCGACGCGATAAGGCCAGCCATAAGGCCAGCCACTCGACCGGCGGCTCGAGGTAGCGATAGCCCGGCCACTCGACCGGAGCCGAGACCGGTCAGCCCGGCAGCACGATTGAACGGGCGCCGACACCGCGCTGCATGCGGTCGAAGGCGCCCGGAATGTCGGCCAAGCCAATCCGGTCGGTGATCAGGTGGTCCACCGACAGCCGGCCGGCCAGCACGTCTTGAGCCAACGCCGGGATCTCCAGCTCCGGATCACCTCCGCCATAAACCGAGGTGCGCAGCGTGCGGGCCGACGAAAAGATCTCCAACGCGCTCAATTCGAGCACGTCGTCCGCACGCCCCATCCCGACCACTGTCACTTGCCCGCCGCGCCGGGTCGCCCGCCACGCCGCCCGGATTGTCGCTGCCAGCCCAACACATTCGAAGGCGTGATCCGCGCCCCGACCGCCCGTGCGCACCCTGATCTCTTTCGACAGCGCCGCCGACGACACTAGAAAATCAGTTGCGCCCGCCGCTGCGGCCAGGCCTTCCTTGCCCGCAGCAACGTCCACCGCGATCACCTCAGCCGCCCCCGCAGCCCGTGCCGCGCCAACCACTGACAAACCGACTGCTCCGAGCCCAAGCACCACCACCGACTCCCCGGCAGCCACCCGCGCGGTGTTCCGCACCGCGCCCGCACCGGTCAACACCCCACAACCCAACAAGGCAGCAGCGGCAAAATCTAATTCTTTCGGTACGCCGACCAGCGCGTTCTCGGCCACCACTACTTGTTCGGCGAACGCACCCAACCCGAGCGAAACGTGCACCGGCGCACCGTCCAGGCTTACGCCGTTCGTCAGCGCGGCAACACCCGAGGAGGTGGTGCACAGCCACAACTCACCCCGTCGGCAAAACCAGCACTGTCGGCAGGCGGGTTGCCAGTTCAACACCACATGATCACCCACCGCGACTCGGGTGACATTTGCCCCGATCTCAGCCACGACACCGGCCGCTTCATGCCCCAGGACCAGCGGGTACGGCGGGCGTACCGTGCCGTTGATCATGGAGAGGTCGGAGTGGCAGACCCCGGCCGCGCGGACCTGTACGCGTACCTGGTGGGTGGTGAACTCGCTCGAGTGCAGTTCGGCCACTGCCGGTGGGGTGTCGGCGTCGCGTACGACAAAGCCGTGGAATTTCGTCATTTGTCGGTGCCTTTCGGGTGGCCGAGCAGAGCAGCCAAGTGAGCGACGATGGGGCGATCGGCGGGCAGCCAGGGCACGCTGTCCAGCTCGTCGACGGACAGCCAGCGCATCGCGGTGTGTTCTAGCGCTCGGGGTAGGTCGCCGCCGAGCAAGGTTACGGCGAAGACCCGCAAAACGGCCCGCCCATGCGCAAGGGACACATCAGGGCCAATTCGGGCACCGACCGTGACGCGCACACCGAGTTCCTCGATGCATTCGCGCGCCAACGCCTGCTCATCAGTCTCGCCGAGCTCGACCTTGCCGCCGGGAAACTCCCATCGACCAGCGACTTCAGGCGGAGCGGCCCGCTCGCAGGCCAGCACCCGACCGGCCTCGATGATCGCGGCCGCGACGATTACCTTCAGTGAGTTTGGCGGGTTGACGTGCTGTTCCGAGCGCATGAGGGCAGAGCTTCCCATAAAAGTTCATGGTTCAGGATGCCCGAGGCGTCCCGATCGTCACGCAAACACGGATATGTGAGCGTGGACATGGTTGATCCGACCGACAAGACTGTGGGTACACCATGACGACACGGCGACAGTTTGGCCACAAGCCCGCAACGACAGGCTGTGAGTGTCTGGTTGGTGGAGTGAACCGTTGCCGACAACGACGTTAAAGGGGGGTGCGCCAATGCGGTCCAGAAGACAACGAGCGAGCAGTTCAGATTATCTGAGTGACGCGCTCGCTCTGCTGACCGGTTGGACCCGCGACGGACACGAGCTCAAACGCGAGCTCACCTGTGACGAAAGCCAGCACGCCGACCTGACCGAGCGGATCAAGGTCGCTGCAGATACCCTGCACCTTCAGCCCAGCATTCGCCGGTCGAACGGGCAGACCCAGATTCTGCTCGGGCCACGCGATGGCACCGCGATCACGCATGGTGAGGTCACTTTGGCCGCCCGGATCGAAGACTTCTATCGCACTGTGGTGCAGGCGGCGCAGGACGGGATGGTCGGCCAGCACCCCGCTGACCAGCGACAGTCGGGCTCCGCGACAGGCGGTCGGCGCTGAGCGCAGGATCGCTACGCTGGCGGCCATGACTGATGTGGTGTTCGACAACAAGGGCCAGCTGGAGCAGATCGAAAGCGGACTGCTCGATTCCGAACAGATCATCGCCGTTTACGACGCGGTCGGCGTCGGGACCGGCTTCATCGGGCTGACGAACCGCCGAGTGATCATTCAGGACAAATCCTTCGTAGGTAAGCGGGTTGCGATCACCAGCATCCCCTACTCGAAGGTGAGTGCGGTGAGCGTGGTGAGCAACAAAAGCTGGGTCGGCCAGTTCTTCTCCACCGGCACGATCGCGATCACTGTCGGCACACACATGTATGAAGTTGAATTTCGTGGCTCAGAAAAAGTGCGGCATGTGCACAACGTGATCCTGCATTACGCGTCCTGAGCAAGAACTTCCGCCTATCGATGCGAAAGCATGGACACCAGTGTCGAAAGTCACTAGCGTGAGTACGACGTAACACGCTCGTAACTTTTGTGATCTTCCCCGGGATCACACGGCTTTCGCCAGGGCTCGGCGTATCGGCGCAAGGTAGCCCCACACCTGGCATCCCCCCGTCAGGAAGGGGCTATTTGCCATGCTCAGATATCGATCAACATCTATTGCTGCAGTCGCAGCCCTACTCAGCGCCACCTTGGTGGCCCCAGCGCCGGCCCAAGCGCACGACGACATCAATGCCGGCGACTTCCAGCAGGTCACCCTGGCCAAAGGCGAGCCCGCGATGGGCGAACCGATGAGCTTGGCCGTCCTGCCAGACCGATCGGTGCTGCACACCGCCCGCAACGGCACCCTGCGCCGCACCGACGTGAACGGCACCACCTCGGTGGTGGCCAACCTCTCGGTTTACAACCACGACGAGGAGGGTCTGCAGGGCATTGCCGCAGACCCCAACTTCACCACCAACCGCTACATCTATCTGTACTACGCGCCGCCGCTGTCCACTCCAGCCGGCGACTCCCCCGATTCCGGCGGCGACTACTCCCTCTGGGCCGGCGTCAATCGGCTGTCGCGCTTCACGGTGACTGCGAATTGGCAGCTCAGTAACGAAAAGGACGTGCTCGACGTCGCCGCGAGCCGAGGCATCTGCTGTCACGTCGGCGGCGACATCGACTTCGACGCAGCAGGCAACCTTTATCTGTCCACTGGTGACGACTCCAACCCGTTCCAGTCTGACGCGTATTCACCGCTGGACGAACGCCCGGAGCGCAACCCGGCCTTCGACGCCCAACGCAGCGCCGGCAACACCAATGATCTGCGCGGCAAAATCCTGCGGATCAAGGTGAACGACGACGGTTCCTACTCGATCCCGTCCGGCAACCTGTTCGCGCCTGGCACCGACAAGACCCGGCCGGAAATCTACGCAATGGGCTTCCGTAACCCGTTCCGCCTGAGCGTCGACAAGGCAACCGGCATTGTGTACGTCGGTGATTACGGCCCAGACGCAGGTTCGACTGACCCGACCCGCGGCCCGGGTGGGCAGGTGGAATTCGACCGGATCACCGCGCCCGGGAACTTCGGCTGGCCGTATTGCACCGGCACGAACACCACCACCGAAACGTACAACCACTTCGACTTCGCCACCGGCACCAGCGGGGCTAAATACGACTGTGCTGGCGGCGCCACCAACACGTCCTTCCGTAACACCGGCCTGACGAAACTGCCCCCGGCCCAACCGGCCTGGATCCGCTATGGCGGCGACGCAGGCACCCCACCCGAGTTCGGCGCGGGTGGCAGTGAGTCACCGATGGGCGGCCCGGTTTATCACTACTCCGACCTCAACGACTCGCCCACCAAGTTCCCACAGTCCTTTGACGGACACTTCTTCGCCGGTGAATTCGGCCGCGGCTGGATCAAACCGATCGACGTCGGCGCGAACGGCTCGATCGGCGAAATCTCCGACTTCCCGTGGAACGGCAAGCAGGTCATGGACATGGCCTTCGGCCCGGACGGCTCGCTTTACGTGCTCGATTACGGCACCGGCTATTTCAACGGCGATGCCAATTCGGCGCTCTATCGCTATGACTACGTCGGTGGCGGCAACAAGAGCCCCGTCGCCGCGGTGGCCGCAGACAAAACCTCAGGCCAAGCCCCACTGACCGTCAACTTCTCTTCGGCCGGTTCAGCTGACCCTGAAGGCGGCGCAATCAGTTACTCCTGGGACTTCGGCGACGGTTCCACCTCAACCGCAGCCAACCCCGCCCACACGTACGTGGCTAACGGCGCTTACAACGTCAAGTTGACAGTCACCGACCCGCAGGGCGCGACCGGTAATGCCGGACTGCAGATCGGGGTGGGTAACACCGCGCCGACGGTAACCATCAACTTCCCCGGCAACGGCCAGTTGTTCAGCTTCGGTGACACGATTCCCTATCAAATCACCGTAACTGATCCAGAGGACAGCTCGATCGACTGCGCAACGGTGAAATTGACTTATGTGCTCGGGCACGACCAGCACGGTCACCAAATAACCAGCAAGAACGGTTGTTCCGGCTCGATGACCGTGCCGATCGACGGTGAGCATGACGCAGCCGCGAACATATTTGCCATTTTCGATGCGGAATACACTGACTCCGGTGGTCTGACTACGCACACGCAGAACACTCTGCAACCACGCCACCGCCAGGCAGAGCACTTCAAGACCTCCTCCGGGGTCACCATCTTCGACAAGACCGCTGCCGAAGGCGGCAAGACCGTCGGTGACATCAACAACGGCGACTGGATCTCGTTCACCCCGTACGACTTGGGTAACGTCACCTCGTTCAGCGCCCGGGTCTCCTCGGGTGGGTCCGGCGGCACGCTGCAGATCCGCACCGGCTCGCCGACCGGACCCGTGCTCGGTTCGGCGGCAGTGCCAGTGACCGGCAGCTGGGAAAGCTTCACCGACGTCAGCGGCCCGATCACCGGTGCCCCATCCGGGCCTACCTCGCTTTACCTGACCTTCGCCGGCAACCCAAACGACGCCTTGTTCGATGTGGACTCGTTCATCTTCACCACCGGGGCCGGCCCGAGCACTCATACCGGACCGGTGGTCGGGTTTGCTAACAAGTGCCTGGACGTCAGCAACGGCGGCAACGCGGACGGCACCAAGATCCAGCTGTGGACCTGCAACGGCACCGCCGCGCAGACCTGGACCATCGACGGCCAGGTCTGGCGGAACCCGAACTCCGGTAAATGCCTGGATCTCGACAACGGCGGCACAGTCAACAGCACCAAAGCCCAGCTCTACACCTGCAACGGTTCGGGCGCGCAGAACTGGGTCGCCCAGTCTGACGGCACCGTGCGCAACCCGCAATCCAACCGCTGCCTCGACGTCTCCGAGGTGCTATCCACCGACGGCCAGCAGATCCATTTGTGGGACTGCCTGGGCGCGGCCAACCAGAAGTGGGTGCTGCCGTGATCGCTAAGCTGCTCACCGCTCTGCTGCTCTTTCCGGCCCCGACCATCGCCACCGCGGTCGTCGACCCCGCCTACAACGTGCTCGTCTTCTCCAAGACGGCCGGTTTCCGGCACGACTCGATCGCGGCCGGCACCCAAGCCATCCGCGAGCTGGGCGGCGCAAACAACTTCACCGTCACCGCGACCGAAGACTCAACTGCCTTCACCAGCAACAACCTCGCCCAGTACGCAGCGGTGGTCTTCCTCAACACCACCGGCGACGTGCTGAACGACGACCAACAGAACGCCTTCGAGAGCTATATTCGCGCTGGCCACGGTTATGTCGGCGTCCATTCCGCGGCCGACACCGAATACGACTGGCCGTTCTATGGTCAGCTGGTCGGCGCGTGGTTCGCCTCGCACCCCGAGATTCAATCGGCGAACATCAAAGTCGAGGATCGCGCGAGCGCCGCCACGGCTAACCTGCCGCAAACCTGGAACCGCACCGACGAGTGGTACAACTACCAAACCAATCCGCGCGCGACGGCGCACGTGTTGGCCACGTTGGACGAATCGTCGTATTCGGGTGGGGCGATGGGCGCCGATCACCCGCATATCTGGTGCAAGACCATCGATGCCGGCCGTTCCTTCTACACCGGAGGCGGCCACACGATCGAGTCGTACGGTGATCCGGCGTTCCGGGGGGTTTTGCTCGGCGGGATTCGCTACGCGGCCGGGCGCACGCACGCCGATTGCCGGCCGGAAAACGGATATAGCTCGCTCTACACCGGATCGACGACTGGTTGGTCCCAAGCCGGGCCGGGTGGCTTCACCAATTCTGACGCGACCTTGTCGTCCTTCGGCGGGCTAGGCCTGCTCTGGTATAGCGCCCAACAATTCACCAACTACTCGCTGAAACTCGACTGGAAGCTCAACGGCGACGACAACAGCGGCGTGTTCGTCGGTTTCCCCGCATCAGACGACCCCTGGTCAGCGGTGAACAACGGCTACGAAGTGCAGATCGACGCGACCGACACCGACGACCACACCACTGGGTCGATCTATGGGTTCCAATCGGCGAACATTGCCGCCCGAGATGCAGCGCTGAACCCGCCGGGCGAGTGGAACACCTACGAGGTGCTGGTTGAGGGGCAGCGGCTGCGGGTGTATTTGAACGGGAGTCTGATAAACGATTTCACCAACACTGATCCGGCCCGTTCGCTCGACGGCTACATCGGGATTCAGAACCATGGCGACGGCGACAACGCGTCTTTCCGCAACGTACGGATAAAGGACCTCGGCGCGCCGAGCGCCCGGACCGGTCCGATCACCGGTTTGGCTGGCAAGTGCCTGGATGTCAACGGCTCGAACACGGCCGACGGCACCAAGGTGCAGCTCTATAGCTGCAACGGCACTGGCGCGCAGCGGTGGACGCAGCTGGGCTCTACCTTCCAGGCGCTGGGTAAATGCCTGGATGTCAACGGCGGCGGCACGGTCAACGGCACAAAGGTGCAGCTCTGGTCTTGTAACGGCACTGGCGCGCAAGATTGGGCACCGCAATCCGATGGCACCATTCGCAATCCGCAATCGGGCAGGTGTCTGGACGTCAGCGAAAACAATTCCGCCGACGGTCAACAAATCCACATCTGGGACTGTCTCGGCGCCCCCAACCAGAAATGGTCCCTACCGCAGTAATACTGCAGCATAACGGCGTTGATTGGCGGCAGCTGCCGACATTTGTATCGGCAGCTGCCGTGCTGCGGCAGGTTAGTAACTGAGCACTCGGGTGGGCAGCGGCGTCTCTACGACGGAGCCGTCCGCTGCCCGCTTGAGTTCGTATCCCTGCGGCCCTTCGCGGTCGGCGACCGCTTCAGCGAGCCGGGTGCCGCGATAGACCAGGCCGGCGCCGTCATCGGTGGCATAGCCGTCGCCGAGCTTGCCCGCGCCGATCAGCTCGTGCATCTTGGGTCGACGCTGTTTTTCCGCGTCGTAATGAACCCCGTTGCTGAATGGCAACCAGCCCAGGCCCTCGGTGAATCCGCGCAGCTGCAGCCCGTGACTGTCGGTGCTGCCACCTTGATGCCAGCAAATTGAACCGGCGGAAACACCACTCATCACCACGCCGGCCTGCCACGCCTCGTGCAAAATCTCGTCGAGGCCGTGCACCCGCCACACCGCACAAAGATTGGCCACACTGCCACCATCGACCCAGATGATGTCCTGGCTCAGCACATGCGAGCGCAGATCCTCGTGGTTCGGCATCGGGAACAGCTGCACATGCGACATGGTGAACTCGCTTCCGGCAAAGGCGGCATAAAACGCACCAATGCGCGCCTCCGGATCGCCGGTGGCCTGGGTCAGCACGCTAATCTTCGGGCTCTTGGCGTTGGCCAACTCGGCGGCGAAACGGTGGATCGCACCCGGGCGCAATGACAGCGGCCCGAATTTGCCGCGTTCGAAAAATGCGCTGGTGGCCAGGATGGTGGGTTCGTCAGCAGTCACTGAACCATCATCGCGCATGGGTCGGTGCCGCGCCGGTCAACATCCTTCCACGTCGATCACTGAGCCGCCGAGCAGGATCACGCTCGCGTCCTTACGCGCCGAACGACCATGACCCGACGCGGACTTTCCGGCCGACCCAGCTTTCGACCGCCGCGCCGATTTCCCGCGCGGCACGGTCGGGTCAGCCGAGCAGCCAAACAGATCGCAGCTTCCGTCGGCGCACTCGCCGCCAGAACTCGGCATTGAATTCCGGTCGGTATTCGGCTCGGGTTGATTCTGGTTCTGGCCGCCGGTTAGCCCCGTTTGACCTTGCTGGCCAGCGACCGGCCACCCGCGATCCTGGGCCGATCGGGCGGCGGCTGGCTGGGCTTGCGCGGCTGCGGCCGGCTTCGCATGGTGCTGCGCTTGCGCGGCTGTGGCCGGCTTCGCATGGTGCTGCGCTTGCGCGGCTGTGGCCGGCTTCGTTGGATTTTGGCCGGGTTGATTTGCGGCTGGGTTCGTGGCGACAGCGACGATTTGCTGGCTCGGTGGGCGGGTTACGACGTTATTGATCAGGAGTCGCCCGATTTGCCGACCGTTGTTTGACGTTACGAGGTAACGCACCGAACGCATGCCCGGAACACCGACCGCGAGGACGACCTTCGTGCCCGGCGACAAGGCCGAATCGCTGATCAACTTAGTCAGGAACGGGATCGGCTGGGTCACCACGTCGATCCGAGTCGTGATCAACTCAGGCGCGACTGGGTGGGAATTCACTGAGGTCGGTAGCGCGACGATCGGGTGTTCCAGCGCTGGGCTGGAGCCGGCGGGGTGCTGCGCGGCCGGTGCTTTCGGCGTACCGGAGGTGCTTGAGGTTTTTGTCGCGCTTGTGGGTTTAGCTGATTTTGGCGCGATGTTCAGTTGGGCTTGCTGGGTTGCGGGAGTCGGTTTGAGCAGCGGCGACATGGCAGCGGCTGGGTTTGTCGCCTTGGCGTTGGCGGCCGGGTGGTCTGACGCGGCCGGTGGTGCGGCGTTGAGCGTCGGCTGGGTCTGGGGCGGATTCGGGCCTACTACGTGCGGGCCATCGATCCACGGGAGGCCACCGACCAGCACATCTGCGGCGACAACGCCCGGATTGTCGTGCCTCGAACCATGAGCGGTCGAATCGCGGTGGGATTTAGAATCTCGCTGAGCGTTCGGGTTGTCGGGTCCACGGGGCGCCGCTGCGGCTGCGCCGATGCCACCCTCGTCCTCTTCCAACCCGGGCTGAGCTGCGACGGGGTGGTCTTGCGGGCTGGCGGTGGCCGGGGTGGGGCCTTCGTCGGTCAGCGCGGCGACGCCGACCACCCCGCTACCGACCAATATCAGCAGGGTGCTCGTGCCGGCTGTCATCCGTACCCCGAACGGCAGCCGCGCCCACCAAGACTTTCGTGGCATTTCAAGCAATTTCTGCCATGAAGGGTCAGTTGTCTGGTTATGCACACTCGCATTGTGCATCCCCCAGCGGCAAGCGCAAGCAACCCCCGGATGCTCGAAAGGCTGATCGCAAAGGTAACGGACGCACATCGGACAGCCTTGACGCATTCCGTTATGGGTATACGATGACGGCATGGCGCGAGCGGCAACGACGACAGATGCGTTCAACGCGGTGGCAGAGCCACGGCGCCGGCAGATCCTTGACCTGCTGTCACATGGCGAGCGGGCCGTGAACGACTTGGTCGAGCTGCTCGGATTGGCGCAGCCGCAGGTTTCGAAACATCTGCGCGTGCTGCGTGAGGTCGACTTGGTGCAGGTGCGCGACGACGGCCGCCACCGGCTGTACCGGTTGAATGCCGACCCGCTGCGCTCGATTTACGACTGGCTTCGGCCGTACGAGCAGGCTTGGGCTGCCCGATTTGATCTGATGGACACCGTTCTGAGCGAACTCAAACAGGAGGAAGATCGTGGCGACAACTAACGGCACGGCCAAGGTGACACTCCCGGCCGACAACCAGGTGCTGATCACGCGCGAATTTGACGCTGCGCGCCAACTCGTGTGGCGCGCCCTCACCGAGCCCGAGCTGATCAAGCGCTGGTGGGGCGGCGAACGCGGCACGGTCACCAGCATCGAGCTCGACCTGCGCGTTGGCGGCATGTGGCGATATGTCATGACCGCGAACGCCGGATTTGCCGTTGGCTTCCACGGCGAATACCGAGAAATTGTGGCACCCGAGCGGCTCGTCAACACCGAAGCCTTCGAAGGCATCCCCGACCCGGACGCGCATGCGGCTTTGTGCACGGCCACCCTTACCGACAAGGACGGGCGTACCTTTCTGGAGGTTTTGATTGAGCATCCCAACCAGATGGGCCGGGACGCGCACATCAATTCTGGCATGGAAGGCGGCATGCAGGAGTCCTACGACAAGCTTGAGCAAGTCGCCGCCGCGCTCGCCTGAGCCCAACCCGATGACGCGGTAATCGCCAGTTGACAGTCGCCCACACAATCGAAGCGAAGCGATGTCAACCCGGGGAGCCGTCATGGAGTTGTTTACGCCGTTCGCTGGAGTCCTGACCCTCCCCGACCGCCCAGCTTTCGGCACGAACTCACCGGTCAGCTTCGCCGGCGAACTGGTCGCAACGATCCGCTGGCACCGATGGACTACCCGCGCTCAGTTCGAAATCCTCAATGCCGACGGCACATACGTGTTGGCAGCTGGATCGCAGGTTGGCTTTTGGGGCCGCTCTTATCGAGTGGTCGGATCGAGAGAGCAAGTCTTGCTCGATTTGCGAATCAGTGGTTGGGGGCTAGCGGGCCGCTCGACTGTCACTTTACCCACCGGCCAAACGCTTACAGCGAAAGGCAACTGGTCCGCGCGGCAATTTAACCTCACCGACAAATCTGGTGCCGTGGTTGCCCAACTCCTCACGACCAGCTCTGTGTTCAGTTTGCGCCGCGACAACCTTGCCTTCGAGCTCACCACGCCAGTGCTGTCGGTTGTTCAGGCGGTCGGGCTGGCCCAATGCATGCGTGCCGCCGTCGAAGCACAACGCAAACGCCGCGCCCGCGCCGCCGCCAGCAGTTGAGCACGATACGACCGTTGCGCGAAGGCAGTTGAGCACACGTCAGGCCTGCCTGTTAGCCGCCATCCCGGTCACGTGACCGGTTTTCCGGTCGCGTGACCGGAAAACCGGTCAATAAGCTGGTATGCTGGTCGCATGAATCTCAGTGCTCCCCTCGGGGACATCTCACCTGGAGCGCGAGGGGCGCTACTCCAGGCCCTAGCTCGGCTCGAACGTCCGGTAACTCGCAGGCAACTGGCTGCTGCGGCAGGAGTCAACCCGGGACACGGAAGCAGCGTCATCGAGGATCTGATCTTTCGTGGCCTGGTCACTGAAGTGAAGGCCGGCAAAGCCTCCTTAGTAGCGCTTAACCGCCTTCACCTGGCGACCCAAGGCCTCGTCGCACTTGCCGGCCTGCGCGGGGAACTCATCCGCCGCCTGCGTGAGCAGCTGACTGAATGGGCTGACTTGTGTGGCGCCTGGCTATTCGGCTCGGTGGCCAGAGGCGAATCTGGCATCGATTCGGACATCGATGTCGCCATCGTGGTCATTGATCTCGAGTCTTTCGACCTGCACCAGCGATTGTCCCAACTGCATCGAGATGTCACGACTTGGACCGGGAACGAACTACAGGTCGTGGAACATTCGCCCAGTTCTTGGAATGAGTTGAAGACCTCAAAAAATCCCCTCTTCGAACAAATCCGGAGGGACGGCATTGCACTGGCCGATAACCAATCCACACTTCTGGAGCGTATAAGATGAGCCGTGCTAGGGGAACTCGTCGCTCATGCGACATTCATCAAGCACGGCAAAGGTTGATAGATGCCCGACAGTTCATGGAAGCGGCTGAGCTACTAGATGCACCAGATGTTGTCGCAACTAACGCCATTCACTCTGCGATCGCGTCCTCGGATGCGATCACCTGCCATACGCTGACGGAACGGTCGAACGATGGAAACCACAACGCCGCTGTAGACCTGCTGCGCCAGGTAGACCCCAACCTTGCAACCATTCTGAAGCGCGCTCTTGACCGCAAAACCCAGGCAGCCTACGAGAGCAACGACATCAGCAGAACCGACGTCGCAAACTGCGTTAAATGGGCGAAACTAATTTTGGCCGGAGCGGAAGCGAGAATTCAGTCATAGCCACCCCAAGGCTACGATCAAACCTTGCGACCAAATCCGCCGATTAGGTGCGGCGGCGGTGCTGGCGAAGCCAGGCGAGGGCTCCAATCGCGGCGACCATGAGTGCTAGTGCGATTCCGGCTCCGGTGGCGCCGATGCCATCCACAAAGGTTGACAATTTGATTTGTAGGTCGCCAGCGTTGTCGATGATCGGGTCACTGCTGTTGGGATTCGCCCGGATCCGGATCTCATACCAGCCATACCAGGCGACGTAGAGGCCGGCGAGGACCATCAGGACACCGGCCACCCGGGAGATCACTGGAGTGGCTCGACGGATCCAGGTGACCACACTCTGCTGGGCAATGGCGACCGCGACGGCAACTGTGCCGACGACTAACGCCATGCCCGCGGCGTACGCGAGGAAAAGGATGCTGCCTTGAGCGGCTGAACCGGCAGTGAAGGATGCGACGACGACGCCCAGGAATGGGCCGATGGTGCAGCCTAGGGACGCAATCGCAAACGACATGCCAAACAGGATCATCGAGCCGAATTGCCGGCGCAGGGCGGGCGCGCGGTTGATCTTCGGTATCGGCGAAGGCAATTCGCGGCCGGCGGCTAACCATAATCCCAGCCCGGTCAGCACGACGCCAATGGCAACGGTCAGCCACGGTAAACGTTCAGACAGCCAATCCGCCGCCGGCGCGGCCAGCAATCCGAAAACGCCGAACACTGCCACGAAACCCGCGGTCATCGCCGCCGTCAACGTCAATGCCCGCCCCAAAGCGACGAGCGGCGCCGGTCGCTCCTTGTCAGCCCCGACGACAAGCAACGACACATATGCGGGTAGCAAAGCGAAACCGCAGGGGTTCACCGCTGCCAGTACGCCTGCGGACAGCGCCAGACCAGTGGATGCGTCGAACATCAGGCTCAACCAACCAGCGCATTAATTTTGGTACGCAAGTCATCGGTGGTCAGCGGACCTTTGTGCACGACAGCCCCAGAGCGATCGATCAAAACGTAGTATTCTTGCTCGGCCACGCCGAACTTTTTCCACACCGCACCGGGGTCGTCGGCCAAATTGGGGAATGCCCCGATGCCGGTGTCAGAAATGAAGCGTGCCATTTTGTCGACGCCGCTGCCCAAACCGGCGACACCAACCACGTTGGCCTTGCCCGCATAGGTCGCTTGCACAGCAGCGAGTTTCGGCGCCGCTGCCCGACACTTGGGGCACCAGGCAGCCCAGAACCACAGCACGGTCGGCTTGCCCGCGAGCGACGCGGCGTCGAACGCTTTACCGTCCACTGTGGTTGAGGTGAACTGCAGGCTGTCAGAGACCTTCGCGCCGGCCGAGCTCGACGGTAACGCGGCGGCAGTGGTGGGAGCCGAGTTCACGGCGGGGTTACTGGTCACCGGGGTCGGGCTGCCAGCCGACGTGGAAGTGGAAGCGCAGGCCGAGGACGCGGCTAGCGCCACCACGGCAACAACCGTCATGGCAAGTCGGTTCAGTGGCACAGTGTTTCCCTCTCGACGCATCGAAATGTGGTTGGCCGTGAGCCTAAGCGCCACAACCGCCCCAAGAACTTACGAAACAGTTACCTGCAGCTGGCTCGCTGACGGCAGGACAGACCCCGTTTCGCCGTGTGGTTCCATTTGGTCAAATCGATAAGAGTTGAGCAGTATCTACCTGATTGGGCGAGATTACCGTTGTCGGATGCCGGCGCCGTTATCAAATGCTATCCTGGCGCGATGACTGCGGTGCCGGAGTGGATGCACCCACCTCGCGTCGAGGGCTGGTATGCCGACGATCTTAACGATTTTCCTGTATTGCCGAACCACACCGAGCTGATCGACGGTGCGCTCGTCTTCGTGTTGTCTCCCCAACGAGCATGGCACGATCGGGTGGCCACGGTGCTAGGAGCTGCCCTGACCGAATTAGCTCCGGCTGGCGTCTCGGTGAAGCGCGAGACGATGATTCGCCTCGATGAGCGAAACCGAATGGAACCAGACCTTCTTGCCGCGAAGGCGTTTTCCGAAGATTCGAATCGCACCGTTTTTACTCCGGATGAGGTGCTCCTAGTCGTCGAAGTGGTCGCACTCGAGTCGGCGCACCGCGATCGAACAGTCAAATTCCGCAAATATGCAGAAGCCAGCATTCCAAATCATTGGCGCGTCGAAGATGAAAATGGGGCACCGGTGATTCATGCCTATGCACTGGACGGGTCCGCACGCGCTTATCACCCGACTGGAATTCACCGACACAAAATACAGACAACCGCGCCTTTTGCGATCACGTTGGATTTGACTGAGCTGGTGCGCGAACAACGAAGTTGACTTACGCCGCCATAAGCCGCCCACGTTCGCATCAAGCTGGGCAGATGCGAATCGGACATCGCGGCACTCGCGGGGCGGTGCTTTCTGGCGGGGGCGATTTCAAGGAGTCAGTGCATCACATGAGATGATCATGGGACTGTACTGATAGGGGAAACTGGGTGCGTGGCACAGCGTTACGGGTTGATGAACGCAATGAGATCTTGCGGGGAATCGGTGCGAATCTCTCGGCGCGGGAGATCGCGGTCGGGTTGGTTCGGGATCCGTCGGTAGTCTCGCGGGAGATCGCGCGAAACGGCGGTCGTGAGGGGTATCGGGTTGATTTGGCGCAGGAGCGGTTCGAGTTGTTGCTGACTCGGCCGAAGCCGCGCAAGCTTCAGGCCGACAGGCGGTTGCACGACGAGGTCAATGCGGGCCTGGCGCAGCGGTGGTCGCCGCAACAGATCAGCGCCCGTTTGCGGGTGATTCATCCTGACGATGAGGCGATGCGGGTGTCTCACGAGACGATCTACGAAACCCTATATATGCAGGCCAGGGGTGAGCTACGCACCGAAACTGGCGTTGCGACGTATCGGCGGATGCCGGCGGGTTCAGGGTGAAGGCGGCCCGGATATGGCACATCAGTGAGCGTCCGGCCGAGGTCGCAGCGGTACCCATTGGGAGGGAGACCTCATTATCGGCAAGGCCGGGAAGTCGCAGGTCTGGTGGAGCGTTCGAGCCGGTTCGTGATGCTGATGCGGGTGCCGTTCGATCGGACCGCCGATCGGATGGTGTCGATCCTGTCGGAGGCGATGCGCCGCCGGTACATCTGGCTCGGTCGCTGACTGGGATCTGGAGTGGCCGGGCACGCGAAGTTCACCATGGCGACCGATCCCGGTGGCGACCCGCATTCGCCATGGCAGCGGGGTAGTAACGAGAACACGAATGGTTTGGTTCGTGAGCCTGCCGAAGAGCACGGACCTTTCTCAATATACGCAGGTGCAATTAGATGGGATCGCTGATATGCTTAACGCGCGGCCGAGGATGACGCTTGGATGGGAAACTCCAGCGGAACGTTTGAACTCATTCCTTAAGCCTGCGGGTGATGCACTGACTCCTTGAAATCGCCGGGTTCACGCGCCGAAAACGTATTCCAGGGTGTATGCACTGGAATCCAGCACCATTTCATTGACCTCTACGCATCGCTGAGTGCTGGTGTAGGCATGCCGGGTAATCTCGACGACTGGAGTGCCACGAGGCAGGCTTAGCACCTCAGCCTCGACAGAGGTCGGCATCCGACAGATCAGCGTCTCCCTGAATTTCTCCGGCCCGAGACCCACCTCGGTCATGCGGGCGTAAATGCCACCCGGTCCAGGCCCGGTGTAGCTCACTGGGGCTGCGGCAACCACATCCAGCGGGATGTAGCTGGTCGCGGTCTGGACAATGCGCTCTTCGATCGCGAAGCGGCGCACCCGGGTCAGCACAGCCGCCCCTGGCGGCACGTTCAGCGCCACCGCGATGTCGTCAGAGGCAGGGGACTCCTCGACAACAACGTTGACGGCGCTGAGTCGCCCATTGGTGTCATGGTCCTGAATGGATTTCCCTTCGGCCCACCAGCCCCGCGAAAGCCGACTCGGCGACGAGCGAAGAACACGGCCAAACGTCCGGACGTAGAGTCCCCGACCGTGACGGGAGACAACCACTCCATCGGCGCGGAGGAGGTCGACTGCCTTGGAGACGGTGCCGGTCGGCACCCCGAAGTGCTGGGCCAAATCCCGTACGGTGGGCAGCCGGTCGCCCTCGATCAGGCGGCGCGCCTCGATGTCCGCACGGATCAGGCTGGCAACGTGCCGGTATGACGGTTCGCCCATGTGTTCACGATACCTGTGTTCAGCATGAACACTTGTAGAGTGTTCATACCTGCCCTGCTCAGATAGACCAACAGGTGCAGCTTCCAAAGCGCTGCCCTCAGGCCGGGTGGAGGGGCTTTGCGAACGATTCTGGTAGTGGGTCCACGTGATCTGGCGAACAAAGAGTTCGTGCAGGTGTGGTTCGACCACGGAAGCACCTTTGGTAGCAAGATTACTGTTCCATCTCGTTACCTAACCTTGGACGAACTGGATGACGGGCAAGGTACCTCGGCGATCTATACCCTATATGCACGCGAGTGCCGTGGATAGCCTTCAGACGTTGAAACGGAACTCGATGAGGTCGCCGTCTTTTATGATGTAGTCCTTGCCTTGCCGGCTGCTTTGGCGGCAGACATTGGGCCGGCGATGAGGGGGAAACGCCTATAGCCCAATGGTCCAAACCCGCCGCCCACACAGTTTGAATATGTCATCGACATCGGACGTTAGAATCGCCACAGGTTTAGGTAGCCGAAGCGCCACCTCGGCGACCATCGCATCTAAGGCGTATTTGTCCCCATGGAGCCCTGCCGCCTTCAGTAGCCCGGCGCTACGACGGGCAGTTTCCTTCGTCACCGCCTCGACCCTGACCTGCGACAGCAACCAATTTAGGCGCGCAATGTCCACACCGGAGTGAGAAACCTCGATGATCGTTGCAGCCGACATGACCAGATCAACACCGTCACGCTCCGCTTGCTCCAGCAGGCGAAGCACCGTGCGGTCCCGGTCGATCCAAGCGGAGAAGCCCTGCGAGTCGAGTACGAGCGACTCAAGACTCACGCTGCACGCCCGGTCTCCTCAGCCCCGTGCAGGAGTGCCCGAGCCTGCGCCATATCCGCATCAGTGAACACCCCGAACTCGCCTTGGTAGCGGTCCAATTCCTCCCGGAGCAGCCTGCGCCGCTCAGCCTGCTCGGCCAACTCGGTCAAGTAGCCCGAGACGTTGTCGGTGTGCGTCTTCATGCTTTCTAGCAATTCTGCCGGCAGCGTGATCGTGACTTTTGTCGTCCTCGCCATTACGCGACCATACCACGGTATTACCAACGATTCAGAATGAGAAATTATTCTGGATGAAGCAGCGCGCCGGATCACTGTAACCGAATGCTACGGTGACTATATGACTGCGGTGCCCGAGTGGATGCGGCCGCCTCGCCTTGAGGGGTGGTATGCCGATGACCTCGACCATCTCCCCCAGGCCCCCCGTCACACCGAGCTGATCGACGGAGCGCTCGTCTTCATGATGTCCCCCCAGCGGGCTTGGCACGGCCGGGCGGTCTCCGCTTTGTTGTTCGCCCTCGCGGAGCAGGCGCCGCCGGGCATCGAGGTCGAGCGGGAAATGACGATCCGACTTGACCGTCGAAATCGTCCCGAACCCAACCTCCTCGCCACAACGGCGCCATACTACGACGCAGATCGCACCTTCTACACGCCCGACCAAGTGCTCTTGGTCGTTGAAGTGGTCTCGCCGGAATCGGCGCACCGCGATCGGACTGTCAAGCTGCGCAAGTATGCGGAGGCGGGCATCGCGAATTACTGGCGCGTTGAGGAGGAGAACGAATCGCCAGTGATCCACGCCTACGAACTCGATGGACCGACCCAGTCGTATGTGCCGACCGGAATCCATCGACACGAGCTACGCACCACGACACCTTTTGCGATCCTGCTCGACCTGGATCGGCTGGTGCCCGGCCGTAAGAGCTGATCCGGGCACCGATCTCCGCCGGAGGTCGAAGATCAGCAGGCGCAGCAGGAAACTCACACGGCTACGAGCCGAATTCGATCTCCGCAGAGCTTGGTCGTGTCGTCGATGTCGGGCGTCAACATGACCACCGGACGATGCTGACGTAACGCCACTTCAGCGACCGCTGCATCGATCGCGTACTTAAGCCCATGCAACCCGGCGCTCATCAGGAGCTTCGACGCAGCCCGTGCCTCTTCTTCGCCCACCGGGACAACGCGCAACCCAGAGAGCACCCAGTTCAGGCGTGCAACAGACGTTGGACCGGAATCAGACGTTGAAGCGGAATTCGACGACGTCGCCGTCTTTCATGATGTAGTCCTTGCCTTCCATCCGGACTTTGCCGGCGGCTTTGGCGGCGGACATTGAACCGGCGGCCATCAGGTCATTGAAGCTGACGATTTCGGCCTTAATGAAGCCGCGCTGGAAGTCGCTGTGGATCACGCCGGCCGCTTCGGGCGCGGTGGCCCCCACCGGTACGGTCCAGGCGCGCGACTCCTTCGGCCCAGCAGTCAGATAGGTCTGCAGCCCCAGCGTATTGAACCCCACCCGGATCAACTGGTTGAGACCCGGCTCAGTTTGCCCAGTCGATTCGAGCAGTTCCAGCGCCTCATCCTCAGGCAGGTCGATCAGCTCTGACTCGATCTTGGCATCCATGAACACGGCTTCGGCCGGGGCCACCAATGCGCGCAGTTCGTCCAGGAATGTCGCGTTGCCGAGTTCAGCTTCATCGACGTTGAACACGTACAGGAAAGGTTTGGTGGTTAGCAGGTGTAGCTCGGTCAGCAGGGTGAGGTCGATGTCGGCTGCCGCGGCGCCGCTATAGAGCGTGACGCCCTCGTCTAGCAGTTTGAAGGCGGCTTCGGCGGCGGCAACCGTGGGGAGTTTGTCCTTCTTGAGCTTGGCTTCTTTTTGCAGCCGCGGCAGCGCCTTTTCGACCGTTTGCAGGTCGGCGAGAATCAGCTCGGTGTTGATCGTTTCAATGTCGTCGGCCGGGGAGATCTTGCCTTCCACGTGCAGCACATTCGGGTCGGAGAAGGCGCGCACAACCTGGCAGATCGCCGAGGCGTCACGGATGTTCGCCAGGAACGCGTTGCCGCGGCCTTGGCCGGTGGATGCACCGCGGACCAGGCCGGCGATGTCGACGAAGTTCACCGGCGCCGGCAGCACCTTTTCGCTGCTGAACAGCGCGGCGAGCTTGCCCAGGCGCTCGTCCGGCAGCCCGACCACACCGACGTTGGGCTCGATCGTGGCGAACGGGTAGTTCGCAGCGAGCACGTCGTTCTTGGTCAGGGCGTTGAACAGGGTGCTCTTGCCGACGTTGGGCAGGCCGACGATCCCGATGGTGAGAGAAGACATACGAATGCAGTACCCTTCCAGAATGGCTTACCGCGACCTCGGCGTCATCCGCCTGTCGAGTTATCACGACGAGTCTACGAGTCCACTCAGACAGCGAAACATGATCACGGCCAAGAGCACATCGACCGGCGGCGAGATGGTCGGATGGGCAGAAGACCTCGGCGTGTCCGCCCTTAAGGTCTCGCCGTTCAAACGCAAGGCTCTCTCACCCTGGCTGGCTGCACCGGAGACCTTCGATCGCATCCTTGTCTGGCGTCTCGATCGCATCGTCCGTAAAGCGTCTGACTTGACGGAACTTTTGGACTGGATCCAGAAGCACGACAAGACTCTCATATCGACAACCGAGCACTTCGACACGAGCACGCCCATGGGTCGGGCGATGATCGTCCTGGCCGGCGTCTTTGCTGAGCTTGAAGCCAGCATCGCCCAGGAACGCATCAAGAACGCCAAGGCCCATCTACGCCGAGTTGGCCGCTGGCACGGTGGATCAATCCCGTACGGTTACATGCCGGCGCCGGACCCCGAATCGAGTGGACGCGTTCTGGTCATCGACCCCGAATCGGCGCCGATCGTAAAAGAAATCTTCCGGCGGGTCATCGCTGGTGAACGACCTGGCACTATCGCCCACGACCTCAACGAACGCAGTGTTCCTTCGTCGAAGACCCGAGCCGACCAGCTCATGGGCCGCAGTGACAGTGGTCTCAAGTATTGGAGCGCGAGTTCGGTTGCCCACATCGTCCGGTCGCCCTCTCGTCTCGGATATGCCGTGGAGGATGGCGAACCAGTACTGAACCCGGATGGTGTTCCCGTGCAGCGCACCGAACCAATTGTCACAGTCGCCGAATGGCAGGCAGCGATCGGGCGGCTAAATATCAAGGAGGACCGTGCACCGCTCCGCAAAGATGCGAATCCGTTCCTCGGCATTCTGAAATGCGCACGATGCGGCGGAAACCTGACCCGCCAGCGTGGGGTGAAGGCCACACATTCCGATTATTACCGATGCATCGCCGCACAGACAGGAAGACTGGGCTCTGGCAAGTGCACCTTCAGGGCCATATCGAACGCCGCATGGGTTGAGGCAGCCCTGTCCGACGCAATTCTTCATCACATAGGGGACCTACCGGTGATGATCCGTGAATTTGACCCCGGTAGCGACGTGTCGCAAGAACTGGAGGAAGTACGAATGGGCCTTTCGGTACTTGCACGCACCGTCACCACACTGAAGACCGAAGCAGCCCTCGGCGTCTTCACAGACCAGGTTGCAGCCATGGAAAGACGCATGGCCGAGCTGGAGGCTATTCCCACGAGACGCGCCGGATGGACGTACAAGGAAACGGGGACGAACTACCAGGATCGCTGGCTTGCCGACGAGAACGGCCGACGAGCTCTTCTTGAATCCGCAGGCATCACCGCCTCGGTGGAGCCAGACGCCTTCGAACTCATTATCCCCGAAGACCTTCGGGCGCGGCTGAACTTGGTCTGAGCCAGTCAGATGCGCCGATCAGGCCGCAGAACGTCGAGTAATATTACGCATTCGGTCATCCGCATCCGCGTAGACAATCCGGGGTTTAGCGGTGCCATCCGCTCCAATCACGATAAAGCCAGCGCGCTTTCCCTCTGCACTGCTCATCTCCAAACCCCACACGGTTCGTCGCGCACCAGGACCGCCTGAAGTCTCGCCAATCACGACGGTACGATGCATTCCCGGAACAATTACATTCATCTGAAGCTGGCGGGCTAGTCGGATTGCTGTCGCACCCGCGTAGGAACGGTCCGGTACGTCTACTTGCAAAATGCGCCATGCCGGTGTCGGATCATATGACTCGTCGGCACCAATGAGATCGAATTTCGCCAAACAGTTCGACGCACTAGCGCGCCCGGCTAAAGGTAGAACGGTGACGTGGCTGACGCTTCCCAGATTGTCCATGGAATTGGCCACGTCCAGACATTTTTTGCCCGCTCGATCGCAGGCGTGGCGGCTCAGAAGAACAAGGTGGCCAGGACTGTAGCTAGCGACATCTCGCAGGATCCGCCTCATAACATGCGTATCCTCAATCAGGTTTGCCACCACGACTGATTGATCTTGCAGATCGGAATTGCAGAACTCCGCAACGGGGGTGCATGACTCATCTTTGAATGCTGCCAACGTAGTCACGGTTCATTTTCTCCTTGGATAGCGAAGGGGAAAACGGATCGAGCCGCGCTTTGGTCGGCGATCAAGATGCAGTGCCTGCGCACCCGGGGTGATGGTCGTCTAAGCAGCTTGCAGGGCTGGGATGGTGAGGGCGGACCCGATTTCATGGGCGAGTTCTTCGCGTCCGGTTTCTTGTCGGGCGCGGGCGAGTGCTGCGGCGGTGTTGGCGAGGAGGGCGTCGCCGTTGTTGTGCCAGCCGACTCCGGCGAAGGTGAGGGTGCCGATGATCAGGGTGGTTTCGTCGAGGTGATCAACGGCACGCACGGTGTCGGGATGGGTGTCGGCCTGTTCTTCGTGGCGGCGGTAGGTGATTCTGGCGTTTCGGAGGAGTTGGAAGGTGACGGAGTAGCGGCGGGCTTTGGTGAGGAAGTGTCCGCCGAATCCGAGCATGTGTGCCCAGCGGCGTAGCCGTGGGTAGGGTGTTGTGCTTTTTGTTTTACTGGCTGTTGTGGTGTCAAGGTTTGCTTGACGTTCAGCGGCGCATTGGGGGCAGGCGGCGTAGCGGGTGTTGGCTCCGCAGTCGGGGCAGTCCCATGGGGTGTCGAACGGTGTTCGGCGGTTGCCGGGTGCCGGGGCCCGGCGTGGCTTATCGATCAGCCTGGTGGTGTAGGTGGCGGCTAGGGCGCTGAGCAGTCCCAGGATCTCTGCGACCGTGGCGTCTTCGCTGATTACTTTTTGCGCAAGGTGGTTGAGCAGGTGTCCGCTGATCGGTGTGGGTGTGGTGGGGCGACCCAGTTGCCAGCAGGCGTGAATGAGTCGGGCGGTGTGGCTGCTGTCGGGGTCGCCGTGCTCGTCGAGGGTGTCAGCGGTGACACGGGTCGAGGTGTGGCCGGTAGCTTCGGTGCTTTTGGTGGCGTATTTAGCGAGGTACCCGGCGGCCATGCCGTCGGTGACGTCACCGGTGCCGGTGAGGGTTACGGCCCGGATGTCGAGGCCTTTGTCGGGGTCGCCCCAGCTGATGGGCCAGCCACTGGGCTGCTCAGGGTGGGCCGGGGTGGTGAACGAGACGGCAGCTGCGGCGTGCAACGCGTCCATCAGGTCACCGATGGTGATGCCCGCCGGTGGTGGAATAACAGCGGTGGGGTCGTCTGGGTCGATGCCGTCAAGGCGGATGAGGGCGTGGAAGTGGACGGCGCCGCGGCGTTGCATTTCGGCGGCTTTGCCGTGTGAGAGCCGCACCGGGGGTACCCGCCGAATGCGCCCGCTGCCGGTGGGGACGTCGATTGGTGGGATGCCTCGGGTGCGGCAGAGTCGGGCGAGGTAGCGTTCGGCGTCTTGTTTGGTGCGGTGCCACAATTCGCCGGAGAACAGGTTGAAGATCACGTGGTGGTTGTGGTCGTAGCAGTCCAGGCATAAGGGCTGTCCGAGCTCGCTGTCGTCGGCCTGGTGGCGGATCCAGCAGACAGCTGGGTTGCCGTGTTCACAGAGACCGGTGTCACGGCGGGCGTGGCACGGCTCGGGGCGGCAATCGCAGCGTTTCGGGTCTTTGCAGTGGTGTTTGCGGACGTGTCGGGTGTGTACCGTGCCGAAGCTGGGTGCGGTGAAGGTGGCGAACACGGCGGGGTGTTTGGTGACGGTGGTGGGGATTCCTTTGCCGCCGACGAGGCCGGCGCGCAGGATTTGGTAGGCGTCGCGTTGGTAGGTGCGGGCGCAGGCTGGGCAGATACTGGCGCGGCGGTTGCCGCAGGCTTTGTAGATGGTCCCGTCGGGCAGCTGGTCGGTGTGGCGCTCGTCAAGGATCGACATCCGAGTGCGATCAGTGTCCGCTGAGACGGTGAACAGGTTTCCGGTGAGCCGGATCGGGCGGGTGCAACCGGCGGCGGGTCGGACGTGATGGAGCCAGTCGAAGTAGTCGTTTTGCGCTGCTCGGGTGAGGGCTTGACCGGCAGCCGATGAAAGAGAAGCTGGGGGTGTCCAGGTGGGTTCGGTGTTCGATCCCGTACCCCGGGCAGACTGCTCCCGGGGTGCGAGGTCCAGCGTCGAACTCATTACGCAGCGTTCCCGTGGGTGCTGGGGTGCTGCGGGCCGTGGTGGCCGGTGTGGGTGAAGGTCACCTGGTGTTCGATGACGGTGATTCGGCAGGCGGGGCAGCGCTGTTCGCGGGGCACATGACGTGCGCAGTCGATCACGGCGGTGGTGTTACCGGATCGCACGGTGATCGGTTTGCGGCATTGTCCGCCGGGTGCGATGGCGATGATGGTGCGCCGGGTGTCGTAGGGGTGAGCTTCGTCGGGGTTGGCTGGGCAGGTATGCGCGTAGTGGTGAACATCAATTTGTACGGCGGTCATCGGGTACCACCCAAGACCGGAATGTTCCCGTTAATCCGTGTGGATGCCGGGTTGTCGATAGTGCTCAAAAGTTGCCCGGCAATGGTGGGTGTGGTGTTGAGTCGCCCGGCGAGTTCATCGGGTGTGATCGGCTCGGTCGAGGTTTGCCGGTGCTGCACGATGACCATGCGAGCGGCGGAGACGAGCCGGGCCGGTATGTCACCGGTGTGAACCGATTCGGTAACCGCCACCGGTGCGATCGGTGCAGGCTCGACCGGCGCCGGGATATGCGGGACGGCCGGTTCGTTGATAGGTGCCGTCATAGTTGCCGGGGTGTCGTCAATGGATTCGACGTGAGTTTCCGGGGTGGCGGGTTTGATGGTTTGGGCGGCGGCCAGGAGTTCGGCGGCTTGTTTTTGAATGGCGGCGAAGTCGGGGCGGATACGTCCGGCGACTAGTTCCACGCCGATGACCAGGACGACGACGAGTGCGAAGATGAACCGTAATCCGAGTGAGCCGGGTGCCAGGAAGTTGACGGTGGCTGAGAGTAGGGCTGTTCCGGCGAATACGGCCAGGGCCCAGCGTTTGGCGTCTTTAGCGATACCGGCGGTGCGGACGACGATGAGCATGGACACCATGGCTGCGTCGAATATCAGCGGTACGAGGTAGGCGAAGTAGCCGGCGTTTTGGGTCCACAAATAGTGGGCTTGATGGAGGTAGCTGGTAGCGAGTGCGCCGAGTAACGCGAATCGGTTGTACCGTTTGATCGAGTCGATCGCTTTGAGCATGTCCGGGACGGCTTTTTCAGCGTAGGTCAGCGCGAACCGTTCGGTGAAATTGACGGCTGGCTCCCCACTGGCGGGTTCTGCCGAACTATTTACGTTGTTTTTGTGGTTGTTGTTTTTCATCGGATTCCTCCACCGTTGGTCAGCGGAAGGACAGCGGTGATGCCGTTGCAGTGCTTGCACCACACGGCGGCGAGGCCGTCGTCGAGCATGTCGTTGATGCGGTCGTCGAGGGTTTCAAATTCGGCCGGGAAAATGGAGGTGTCGGCGCATTCCTCACACCATTGCTGAGTGGGGCAAAGCCGTAGGATGGGACCGAGGTCGGGGTGGATTCCGGCGGGTGTCATACCATCGATACACCACAGGCAGCCGGGTGTGGTTTGGGAGTCGTGTCGGTCGTAGATGCTCATCAGATCCAACCGATCTCGTCGTCGATCATCAGCGCGTAGTCGACCGAGCGGCACAATGGGCAGGGTTTACGGACGTCGATGACATCGTCGTGTACCGGCTGTGGTTGACGGCCGTGTAGCACGTCGTGAAAGACATCTTCGGGGATTTCGATTTCGCCTTTGTGGTTGCGAGGCGCCGAGCCTTCGCGGCAGACGATCGTTGCGTCCCCAGTGCATAAAGGGCACTGATCGGGGTTAGGTGCGAGGAACCCGGAGGTGTCGACGTCGTCGTTGACAATGACCAGCACGATGCAGGTCATTGCGGTGGTGGGGTCGGTGTGGAGTTGGTCGGCTCGGCCTGCCCCGTCGGGAAGTAGCGGCAGCTGCCGGTCGGTGACCAGGTTTTGCCAGGCCGAAGACGTTGAAGCGATGACAAAGATGCGGGTGCCGGTGGCGTAGGCGTCGGACGTAGTCATGACAGTCCTCCTGGCTCGCAGCTCAGACAGGCGCCGGTGCGGCGAGGTATGTAGTACGGGTGGGTGGTGCCGCAGTGCCGGCAGGTGCGCCGGGCGAGGAGGGCTTTACCAATTGCCGCGAGTTGAGCGGGGGTGGCTTGCCGTTTCGGTGCGGCTAGATCACGGCGGTAGAGATGTGCGATACGGATTTGTTTGCGGTGTCGCCACAGGATTTGTGCGACGGGGTCGTCTCCGTTGGGGCGTAAACCTTCGGCCCGTAGTTGACGGCGGGTGGCGAGGTTGTCGGGTGCGTAGCGGAAAGGGAATGTCGGGAACCCGTATCGGCTCCCGGTGGGGTCATAAAATTCGACGCGAATACCAGCGCGTTGACCGAGTTCGTCGAGGAATGGGTTACTTAATGCTGAGGTAGTCATTGGGTGTCGCCTCCCCAGCGTTGTTGGGCGGCTTGGCGGCTGATACCGAGGCGGGTGCCGATGTCGGCCCACGAGTAGCCGTGGGCGCGGAGCCCGGTGACGGCCTGGCTGATGGATTCATCCAGCAGGGACGACAGGGCGACCATGTCGGTGAGTGCTTCAACATCACCAGATGCGACGCGCCGGGCATGAGCGCGAATAATGCGGCGTACGAAGCCGGCGTATTCGTCGTTTTCCACGACAGGGCGACGCCGTGGTTTCGGCAGTGCCGTGGGTGGTTGTGGTGTCAAGGTTTGGTTGACATTCGACGGGTTCATCGGGTGCCCCCGAGGATGTGGGCACGGTCCCAGTCGTCGGCGGTTTCGGTGAGGGCGTTGATGACGTCGCCGTCGGTGGTGTCGGGGTTGTCGTTGAACCCGGAAACGATGTCGATGGCGGAGGTGGCGATGTCACCGTTGGCGTAGTCGCTGTCCAAGGCTGCGGCCAGCAGCCGGGCGGCAGTGATCGCGTTGTCCGTGTCGGTGTCTTGTGATCCGTCGTCGGAGCACAGGATCGGACGGCCGTGGGCGCAGATATTGATCGCACCGAGCGTGCACGCGGCCGGGAACGTCGTGTCGGTGAACAAGTCGAAGAATTCACCGGTGATACGCCCGTACCGGCGTAGGTATTGTGCTGCCCCGCGTAGCAGGTCAGCCGGGGTGATTTCGGTGTCAAGACCGGTGTCGGGAGCGCAGATCAGTGGGGTGTGGGTAGCCTTCATGGCAACCACGTCCTCTCTAGGGGTTTGGTTATTTGGTGGACGGGACCGGTCGTGCTGGCAGGCAAACGAGGCCGGTCCTGTCGTCCGTGAATGTGAAGTTGTGGTTTTGGTGCTGGGGGTTAGCAGCCGGGGCAATGCCGGCGGTTACCGGAACGGCGACGTGTCGCAGCTATAGCGGTGAACACGAGCGTGATGAAAATGCCGAGAGACATTGCGGCGTGTGTGGCGATGAGTTCGACGAGCTGGCCGATCAGGAATGCGGCAACGGCGGCCAGTCCAACAGCAGTGCTGGTAATAGCGAGGACCGTTGTTCGGGTGCGCCGGTTTCGTCGGGTCCGGTAGGTGCGGGCGTATTCGCCGGCTGAAGTGACGCGCACGTTCGGTCGGGTTTTCTGGTTTTCGCGTAGTCGAATGACCATGAGTAGGCGCCCACCGGCGAGCGGGCGTAGTTCGCTGATCCCGATAAGGGTTCCGGCGTTGTTGTGGTTGGTGACGATGTTCGCGAGTTGGGCCGGGGTGCCGGTAACGCTGTGGTTGCGGATGAAGCAATTCCCGGCGGTTTGGGGTTGGTGGGTTCGGGTGGTGTTGGTGGTCATGCGGCCATCTCCCAAGTAGTTGTGACCGACGGTGCTCGGGTGGTGATGCCGGACGGGCGTCGCATCCAGGCGGCGTAGTCGGCGATGGTGTAAAGGTCGTTGTCGGACAGGTATGCGGCTTTGATCCGATACGGCAGGCGCCCTTCGGCGAGAAGCCACGCAGCCCCACGGTTGTTGGGGTCGATATCAGCGGCGGTGTAGCCCAGATCAGCCCAACCAGCACCGAGGATCACATCGGAGGATCCGTTGGTGGTGCACCGAAATGCGGCCCGGTAGCCGAACAGGTCCCGCAAGCTGGCGGGGATGATGTCCCAGGACGGGCGTTGGGTTGCGGCGATAACGGGCATGCCGCAGGCCCGACCGAGTGAGACCAAACCCCGGAGCAGGGTGGCGAATTCTTCGCGTTGTTCTTTGGTCCCGAGCACGGTGGAGAACATGGCGAGTTCGTCGATGATGGTGGCGATCGTGGAGAGGTTGTCGTCGCGGGTGACTTTGCGGCGCCGGTGCGCTAGCAGCCATAGGTAGCGGTTGGTGGCGACTTTGAGGAGTCGTTTGAGGACGCTGATAGCGGCTTCGATGTCGGCGCCGATGAATGCGTCAGCGATGTCACGCCACGGGCCGAGTTCGACGTATTTCGCGTCGAGTAGGACCAGGCGGGTGTTGTCGGATAGTGCCGCGTGTGCGGCGGTGAGGTTGATCAGCCCGGATTTCCCGCCGCCGGGTTCCCCAGCGACGAGTAGGTTGTGGTAGACGGTGTCGAGGCTGACGTGGTGGCCGAATTCGTCGATCCCGATGAACATCGGGTCGAACATGGATAGGCCAGGTGCAACAGGTATCCGGCCGCTGGCCGGGGATGATCGGTTGATCAGGGGCATGGTTATTGGCCTCCGGTTGGCGATAGGCTGCGGTAACCGACGCGGGAGACACGGTGCTTGGAGGCCTGTGTGTTTCTCGCGTCGGTTCCGTGGTTATGCGGCGATAGGTTTGGTGATCGGATCCCAGCCGGTGACGGCCCGTGTGATCCGGCGGTGCTGCGCTTCCTGAACGAACAGGGTCGCGTTGTAGGCGCAGGTCGACGCGATCATCAGGACGTGTAAACGTTGTGTTTCCGTCAAACCGGTCTGACAAGCGCAGCTCACCTCGTCGTGGGTGTTATGCCCGTCGTGGGTGTGGTATCCGTCATTGAGGAAAATGGTTGACAGGGTTTGTGCGGCGGTCATCAAATCGGATGCCTGCGTGAGTAGATGTGCGACCAGGGCCCGGTTGTCGGTTTGCAGATAGGTCAACGTGAATCGGTCGGCGTGTCGGGTCACATCGCGGGCGGTGAGACAGTTTTTGCATTCTTGTTTGTCGTAATTCGACAGGTCGAGGGTCATGGCAAGGGGTGTCCTTTCAGTCCCACGGGTCGTCTTCGACGGTGTCCGCGACCGGAGTTGCCTTAGCCGGTTTTCTGCCGTTGGGGTTTCCGGCTGATTTGCTGGCCATAACTAGCGGGGATTCAGCGGCGATGTCCGGCAAATCCAATGCTGTTGGCACATCGTTAGGTGTCATGTGAGCGGTGGGGATACCGTCAGGATTGATCAAACCGGTCAAGGGTGAGCTGACCATTGCGGTCAGGACTTCCCGGCGTTTGATGTCGAACCGCAGATACGCGGCTTTCTTACTGTCGCTGGCCAGTTCGACTAGCACGGAGCTGGCGTGGCAGGTCACGGCGATTTCGTCGAGTCGGCTTTGCAACCGTGACAGCGATAGTCCGGGGCGTAGATAAACCCAGACACGTTCCCCAACCGGGGTGGGGCGTGCCCACAAAATGAGGGGGAGGCTGCCGGATTTGTTAGCGATGATGAATTGGGAGAAACACACCCGAAGTCGGTGCCGGACGATGAAACACCATCCAATGGCGATGACCCGGCGGCGGATTCCCGGAACAGCGGCCGGGATTGCGACCAGTGGGGCGATAATGGCGAAGGTGACCAATGCTGGTGTGGCGTTCGCCAAGGCGATCCACCCATAAACCAGGACCATGCCGGTGCCGATTTCCGGGGTCCACCACCACAGGAGTCGCAGCACAGGCCAGATCCGGACCAGGGTCCAGACGATGGCACCGGCAAAACCGGCAACCGGGATAGCCAGCAGACCGGCCAGGATGGGGTGCATGTGGTCGGAGGCGACGCTCATGGTGAGCATCCCGACGATCACTGCGGTGATGACGAACGCCATACGGGCATTACGGGCGGTGGTGCGTAGCACCTTCTGTTCGATGACGGTGACGGTGCCGGATCGTTTACCGAAACCGAAACCTCTAGTAGATTTGGACATGACGAGTCCTCCCTGCGACGGGCTGGATAAGTGAGGTATGGCGGGGGTCGGTCGGTTGCAGCCGAAAAGCCGACCCCACGCACACACCAGAGAATTGCTGCGACCATTAATGTGGTCGACAGGTCGGGAAGCTGGAGAACCAGCCGATTACCCGACCATCACAGATAGATCAAATCTGAAAGGTTTGACCAAACGGTCAAAGGGGGTTTGCCACGGACACAGTGGCTGGGACGTTCCGGTAGAACCGAAGTGCTACTTACTTGCCGAGGTGCTCTTCACCGGGGTCAGCGACACCGCACGGAACGCCGTGCCGTTTCGACCATTGGTAGCCCATGCCTTGGCCTCCAACGCCTCGACAGTGACGAACTGACCAACCTCAACCGACGGAATCTCTCCTACCGTCGTGACGTTGATAACCTCGCCACCCGTCTCGTCGAGCGCGACGACCTGGGTCTGCCACATCGGACGGCCCGTTCCCCTCTCCGAACGCTGATTACCCTTCTCATCCACCTTCGGCGCAGCCTGCTTCGCCACCGTGAACGTAATGCCAGTGGTGTCCACGTAAATCTTCACGAGGTTTCTCCCTCTCCTTGAGCGCATCCCTTAGTGGACGACTGCTCTGCGATGACCCAACTATCGCCAAATTCGAGGGACGTAGACACCGCCCTAGGTGACGTAACGGAGACGTCCCGGAATGCGAAAACGTCCCATGACGTCACGCCCGGTCGCCAGCGTCCTGGACCCAGGAGTTCTTGCGGGTAGCTCAACCTACAAGGCCGAGGGGGCTAGCCAATCTCGCACTCGGCCAAGACGGCATGCATGAAGCGGGCAGTGTCCCGTAGATCGGGCAGCACCACATCCGCGCCTGCTAACGCCAAATCTGACATCGAGTAGCTACCCGACGCGACAGCGATGGTGCGAGACTTGCTAAAGCGCCCAGCCTGAACGTCACGAGGGGTATCACCAACAAGAATCGTCCTGCGACCGGAGAATTCCTGTCCGGTTCGGGTCATGACTCGTTGCTGTGCGATTGCGACGAGTCGGGACCGGTCATCATCGTCCGAGCCGTACGCGCCAAGGTCAAAATCCAGCAGGGCGTCGAGCCCAAAAGCCGCGAGCTTTACTTGCGCGTTCTGGCGGATATTTCCGGTGAGAATCCCTTGCACTACGACATCCCCCGCTTGAGCGAGATGACGAATGGCGTCCATTGCTCCAGGGAGCGCCCAGCCAGTCCGCCGAAGGACGTCACGGTGTGATTTTCCTGCGGCGACGAGGGCTGACTCAATTTTCGGCCATTCAGGCATCGGAATACCCGAGGACTTAAAGAGGTCATGCATGATTAGGCGGTCAGTTCGACCCTCTGTCACTGGCGCCACTCTGGCAGGTTTACCTACCAGATATTTGAAAGCGGCAAGGTAGATCGCCTTGCTTATGCCGCTATTTTCGATCAGCGTGTGGTCGATGTCCCACAACACAAGCTTGGCCATTGTCACAGCCTACGGGAGTCAGATAGGACGAAGTAGACCATCCTGCATCACGTCCAGGCGTCACAAAACGTCCTTGACATGTTCCCAAACGTCCCTCATGCTCGAAGCATGAACGAGCGCCTCCGAGCAAGCATGCTTCAGAGTGGAGTCTCAGTCAGCCGACTTGCTGAGGAATGCAAGGTTGACCCGAAGACCGTAGGTCGCTGGATCAACCCCGGAAGAACACCGCACCGACAGCACCGTTGGATTACGTCTAAACTGCTTGACGCCGATGAGGTCTACCTATGGCCGGAGTTGCTCGATCGCAGCAGCAAGAACTCAGTTGTGGCCGAGTCGGAGCTGATCGCGATGTATCCAGATCGAGCTTCGATTTCCCGCGATGCTTGGAACCGATTGCTCGCGCAATCTGGTGATCGAATCGACATCTTAGTTTTTTCGGGCACGTTCTTCGCGCAGACCCCAAGAATTTCTAAGATGTTGGCTGAACGTGCCCAGGCTGGGGTCAAGATCCGACTTTGTTTCGGGGATCCAAAGAGCCCTGCGGTTGATATTCGCGATCGAGAGGAAGGGCTCCGGGGGACACTCTCGGCCAAGATCCGAGCTTCACTGACATATTACGCAGATCTAGTTGGTCTTCCAGGATGTGAAATCCGCTTGCATTCTACAACCTTATACGCATCGCTCTTTCGGTATGACAAAGACCTGATTGTGAATCCCCACGCATGGGGTCACCCCGCTAGCGCCAACCCCGTCATGCACCTTCGTCGCCTTGATGGCACGGGATGGTTCGACCACTACATGACGAGTTTCGAGTCCATTTGGGAATCTGCGGATAACTGGAAGCCAGACAAGGAGACAAGTTAGCATGGGCCGCACTGAATACCTAAACGATCCTAAAGCGCCAAAGCCAAATAGCCTAATACCAGCGTGCAATCTTCTGGTCCAGTCTACTAGTGGCGAGATCCTGATTCAGCGACGACGAGATACAGGACAATGGGCGCTTCCAGGCGGTGCTCAGGAACTCGGGGAGACGCCAACACAATGTGCTGTTCGAGAATGTAAAGAAGAGACAGGGATTACGGCGCAGGTAACAGGGTTTCTTGGTGTTTATTCTGACCCCGGCCACATCGTCGAGTACACCGATGGCGAGGTGCGTCAAGAATACGAGGTCACACTTATCGGTGAACTCGTCGGTGGTGAGCCGACGGAGAATGAAGAAGCATCTGAGGTGCGGTGGGCGCCGGTAGCTGAGCTTGCAGCGCTCGACATTCACTCAACTATGCGACGCCAAATTCAAGACTTCTTGAGTGGCGAATATCCTCACATCGATTAGAATATTAGAGGAGACGAGAGTCGAAGATGCTGCCTGACGAAGCTCGGCTGTTGGCAAGACACCACCTTGCTGAGGCTCTTCCACGTCGCTGGGGACATGTGCAAGCAGTTGCTCTTGCGGCAAGCGAGATCAGTAACGTCGTGCACAACGATGTGTCCGTACTGATCGCTGCGGCGTGGCTTCACGATATTGGCTATGCGCCAGATGTCGCGACCTCAGGTTTTCATCCGCTTGACGGCGCAAGATACCTGCGCGGTCTTGGAGCGGACGATCGGATCTGCCGACTGGTCGCACATCACACTGGCGCGTCGATCGAGGCTGAACTTCGCGGCCTCCAAGACGACTTGCTCTCCGAGTTCGAACGGGAGGAATCGTCAACCGCAGACGCTCTGTGGTACGCCGATCTAACCACTGGGCCTGACGGAGAAAGACTAACCGTAGAGGAGCGGATTTCCGAGATCCGCGTGCGCTACGGGCCGGGTGCGATTGTTACCCGGTTCATTGATCTTGCCGAGGAGTCACTTTTGTGCGCCGTTCGTCGAACCGAATCACGAACCGCCGCGCTGTAGTCGATGGACCGGAGCCGTTGGCCGGAAGGAGCCGGTCGGCCGCTGACCTTGTTCAAACTTTCTGTACGTCTTCAAGGCGGCCCGAAACGGGCCGCTCACGCCGCCGCCTGGGCGCGTGCCCGTGCCGCCGCTGCGCTTGGCCCGGGACACGCAGGCAGCCCGTCGGCTGGCGTGGAAAGCGGAAGATCGGGCCTGCCGAAGACCGTAAGTGAGCTGGGTTGGGTGGATCAAGATTGGCCGGCGGCCGACCGGCACGGCCTGGGAGACGCGGACGAGCTGCCTGCGCATGGCCGCAGGGCGAGTCACGGCCGTCGAGCGCCGGGGGCGGCACCGCGAGTGTGTCCGGGCCGCTCCTCCAAGCTCAAGGGCGCTACGCGTCGCAAGCGACGGCCACAAACCGGCCGCCCTTGACCTCGGAGCCTCTGCGACCCTATCGGGCAGGGGGTCAAGGGGCAGGCCGATGGCCTGCCCTCACCATGTGCGCGCTGCCGCCCCCGTCACCGACTTAGTGTCGTCACGGGCGGGGTGTCAAGGCAGCCTTGACGTTCCACGTTTGCACTTCAGCCGTCGAAGACCCGTCATACAGTTGTGGCTATGGCAACGGAGGAGCGTGACTGGGTAGCCGAGCTTCGCAACGAGCTTGCGAAGTTGGAGCTGTACAAGGCTGATCACCCTGGCAACACAGCCAACGACATTGGCTACACCCGACGCGTTGTCTTGCCTGCTTGCAAGCTGCTACTCCAGCAGGAGGAGCGGCTGAAAGAAGTCGAGGCCAAGCTCAATGCGGTACAGCAGCGAAGTACAGCAACCCGGGCAACCGAACCGGACCTCACCCAACCCGGTCAACCTGCCTGACCTCGCACGAGACTTGATCCAACCGAGTCGCCGCGAGTTCGCATCGAGGGACAGCAGCGAGGAGAACGTCGCCGATCCGAAGACGTCAAGCGGGGATCATGAGGGCTCAATTCGCACGCTGTCCAACGCACACGAACTAGGCACCTTCCAAACTTGTTGCGGAGCGGCGTCCAGTTGGGATCGTGGACCTCGAACTTGCCTTGGGGGTCCGCCTACGCGACTCGATGGCCTCAATGAGGTCTGCGGAGGCTCGCGAGGAGGCAGCGTTCCCGCGTCTCACGTTAGCCAATATCGAGGGCTGGCTGAAATGCTGGATGTACCGAGAAGCTTTCCACTTCACGCAAAGTCGCGACCTTATCGATGAAGTCTGCGTCGTCATGGCTGTAGACAACAGGATTCTTCCTGCCAAGCGAGCATCCTAAAAAGCCAATATTGAAAAGCATCTTCACTAGAGGGTGATACATTTCTGACCAGTCACCATAGCCGGCGAACGCGAGATTCCCTAGCTCGGTCATCCAGCGGTTTCCTGAGAATTCGTGCTCAGTGGTCAAGAGAATGCAGTTATCTAGGCGAATGGTCAACTCGCTTTGGCTCATAACCTTTGTGCACTCCGCGAATACTCGAAGAACACGGTCAATGCCAGCAAAAGTAGGTTTCCACTCATCTCTCAGAGCTAGCAGTCTGTCTGCTGAGTAAGACTGCTCGGCTGCGGATATGGCGTCCCAGGTAATCCGCTCCTCGCCACTCGAGTGCTCAAGGCACTCGTTCAGGAAGGCGATGGCGTCTCGCGGTCGCATAAGCGTTCGCCGGAGGATGACGTCGAATGGGTCGCTTCGCGTCTTCGTCGGTTCGGGTAACAAATCAGCTAAAGAGTGGATGTCAGATAGACCGTGCTTCTGTGCGGCAATGCGGCTTCTCTCGTCCAACAGCTCCTGAAGATCTCCTCTGGTCCAGCGCACCCTGAGACTGAGAGCGCGAAACTTCTCCTCTTGTCCACCTGTCTGGCCGAAATCCAAAGACTCAAGAATGTTTGTTCGGAGTGCCACAAGCACCTTGAGGTTATCTACTCGTACAAGGTCTGCAACCGTGCGGAAAAGGCATCGGATCAAATCATTCTTGACTTTTTCGTCCGCCCAGTCGCGATCCAGATCGTCAATCAAAATATAGGTATAGTGTTGCGGTGAGTCCAGTATGTCATCGTCTAGGACCGGCGATTTCAAGGAGTCAGTGCATCACATGAGATGATCATGGGACTGTACTGATAGGGGAAACTGGGTGCGTGGCACAGCGTTACGGGTTGATGAACGCAATGAGATCTTGCGGGGAATCGGTGCGAATCTCTCGGCGCGGGAGATCGCGGTCGGGTTGGTTCGGGATCCGTCGGTAGTCTCGCGGGAGATCGCGCGAAACGGCGGTCGTGAGGGGTATCGGGTTGATTTGGCGCAGGAGCGGTTCGAGTTGTTGCTGACTCGGCCGAAGCCGCGCAAGCTTCAGGCCGACAGGCGGTTGCACGACGAGGTCAATGCGGGCCTGGCGCAGCGGTGGTCGCCGCAACAGATCAGCGCCCGTTTGCGGGTGATTCATCCTGACGATGAGGCGATGCGGGTGTCTCACGAGACGATCTACGAAACCCTATATATGCAGGCCAGGGGTGAGCTACGCACCGATTTGAAACTGGCGTTGCGACGCGGGAAGTATCGGCGGATGCCGGCGGGTTCGACGCGGGTGAAGGCGGCCCGGATCGCCGGGATGGTCAACATCAGTGAGCGTCCGGCCGAGGTCGCGGATCGGGCGGTACCGGGACATTGGGAGGGAGACCTCATTATCGGCAAGGCCGGGAAGTCGCAGGTCGCGACGCTGGTGGAGCGTTCGAGCCGGTTCGTGATGCTGATGCGGGTGCCGTTCGATCGGACCGCCGATCGGATGGTGTCGATCCTGTCGGAGGCGATGCGCCGGTTGCCGGTACATCTGGCTCGGTCGCTGACCTGGGATCAAGGGGTGGAGTTGGCCGGGCACGCGAAGTTCACCATGGCGACCGAGATCCCGGTGTTCTTCTGCGACCCGCATTCGCCATGGCAGCGGGGTAGTAACGAGAACACGAATGGTTTGGTTCGTGAGTTCCTGCCGAAGAGCACGGACCTTTCTCAATATACGCAGGTGCAATTAGATGGGATCGCTGATATGCTTAACGCGCGGCCGAGGATGACGCTTGGATGGGAAACTCCAGCGGAACGTTTGAACTCATTCCTTAAGCCTGCGGGTGATGCACTGACTCCTTGAAATCGCCACCGCCATCATTTTGTTCAGGCGGGGCAGCTGCGTCTCGTTGACAACGCGTTGAAATCGCTGAACTAGTTCTCCCCGGTCTTCGACGGATGCGTTTGAGGTACTCCCGGTTTTGATGTTGAGAGCGCCAGGTATCTTCCCGCCCGCCTCCGCCTCTACTCGGTCCTCAAATTTCCTAGTAATTTCCTTTACTCGCTCGTCCGTTTCGCACCAAAATCGGCCTTCGAACTCCTCTAAATATTCCAGTGCGGCCTGCTTGCTTCGATCGCGCTTGATTCGATCCATTAAGGTTGACATGAAGCGTTGCATTGCGCCTGGTGAGTCTACGTTATAGCGATGTTTGATGATTTCGATCAAGAGCACGTGCTTCCATAGTGCTATGAACAGTGGATCCATATGCACATCTAGAGATGAAAGATATCGAATTACGCCAAGGTCGGTGATATAAGGAAGGGACAGATCTTCAGGATTGATGCGGATGACGTGAGACGGGTAAGTGTCTTCTACCTTTCTCAGCGCCGCCGATTTGCCGCTACCAGTGCGGCCTACGAGAAAGCATTTACGTTCGCCGCGACTTGCTATAGCGCGATAGTGACCGGACTCAAAGAAGGCCTCCTGCAACAGTCCGTCCGCCTCGGCTGCTCCACCTCCGAGATTGAAATCGCTTTGGATGCGTCGGCGATTGATCTTCGGGCTCTGCTTTACCATCTCAACCCTTCATCCCGTGAACATACCTCAATGTGTGATTCGCGTGAGTAATGACCATATGCGGCGGTGTCGAGTGTTAGCACCTCTGGTCACATGTCTTACAAGAGGCTTGCGCTCTTGGACTTGGCGCGTTGACTCTCGCGCCTCAGCGGTTAGCAACGAACATGCGACGAGCGGCGGCGTCTCGTCCGAGGTGGAACCCCCTCGAAGGGGCAACAAGAGGGTGGCTTCCCGGTCGTACGCCAGGCGTACGCGGTGCCAAAGGCTTGAGCTGCGACTCGGCACGTCCTCTTCACGCTTAGCTGGCGCAACGCTGACAGCAACCGGCGCGGACTACGCCCCAGCCGGAGTCAGGCAGCAGCGGACGAACTTCCGAGGTGGCAGCCGTATACAGACGGTGCCGGACGGCGCGCCCCGAACTTATAGGCGAGGGATCAGCGCAGCCCTCGATGAGAAGCCAACTGACCTCTTCCCTACACGGCGCGCGGTACGGCAAGATGCGCGTTGGTGAATAAAGACTGGATTCCGTTCATCTCTGCCCTCGCCGGCGGCTTCTTCGCCCTTTGCGGGGCCTTCCTGGCCCAGTGGATGACCAAGACCCGCGAGTTCCGGCTCGACGCAACGCGAGCAGCAAGGGTCCGGCAGGACAAACTGGAGGACGCCAACCGCAAGTTGTTCAGCGAATTGGCGGAGTATGCCCAGCACTTCGACAGCACTCTAAATTGGTGGGAGGAAGACTACGCCAAGCCGAGTTCGGTCGCTCCCCCCGAGCTGGTACACCGGGACCTACTCACCGCGCGGCTGCGCACCCTCAACTACCCGCTAGTCAGCCGAGCATGGAGTTCCCTAACGCGGGCGGACGACTACCTGCGCTCCTACGCCGACTACGGCAACTTCGACCACAGCCCACACACCAACGTGATGTACATCAAAACCGATACGTGGTTCATGATCGGCGGACACGTCGCTGTTGAGGCCGTCATGCTCACCGTCACCGCGGCACTCGGTCCGACGAAGTTCCTTCCGCTATTCGGTCACACTGGGGACTCAATCGCCCAGGAAACCCGGCGGATCTTTGACGACGTAGGGGACGGCCTAGTGTCGGAGAACGACGCTGCCGTGCGACTCAAGGCGCTGCGCCACCTTGCGGTCATGCTTGCTGGCACCTCCGCCGATGAGCCCGCCTCGTCGGCACCGCTCGTAACCGACTACGTGGAACGCGCCAAGAGACGCACTGGCCAGGCCGGGTGACTAATTGGGTGACAACTGGTGTGTCATCAGCCGGATGTCCACGGACTTCGGTGGACACTTGCCGCAGCTCAGAGATGATGCCGCTGCTAGCCAGGCGACCATGATCGTTCCCTGACACGGAAGCGGTCAGCGACACGAAGGGGCGACTCAACTCCGCGGGTAGGTGTCTGGCGGTACTCTCGCACGCCATGAAGCGCTCGTGGGTGAGTAAATGTGCTGCCGTCGCAGGGCTCCTCATCGCTATGGGGTGTACCTCGGCACCGTCTGACGGTGCGAAGGCCCCGAACGTGGACTCAGGCGGCAAGGTTGCGGTCCCTGAGCTCGTCGGCCACACGATGGACGCTGTTTATGAGCAGCTTAAAGACGTCGGCCTGGTGGCGAATGCGGAGACTCCGATCGGCGTTAGTGACTGGACAGCCGACGCTGTGGTGCTCAGCACGACGCCGGCTAACGGCGCGCAAGTCTTCCGTGGGAGCACCGTCAAGATTCTTGAAGCGACAAAGGCGGAGGTCAGATTCTTTTCGAGGCCCATGCCGAATGTCGTGGGCACACAGTGGCTGGATGCTGCGTCCGGCAATCTGGAAGCCGCCTACTTCTACTTCGACGCCACGTGGCGCAAGCCGAGAGGTAAAGAGAAGCCGGGAACCATCGTTACCCAGAAACCGAAGCCCGGCGCAAAGTTGAAGATGGGGCAGACTCTCTCCGTAACAGTCGCCGAGTTCGCACCTGTTGACTCCAATGGAGGGAGCAAGCTGAACGTCCCGGACGTGAATGTGCCTAACCTCTGCCGCCGTACGAGGTGGTGCTGATGTCGGTGAGGCGGCCCGCTTGGTATCGGGCCTAGGTGTTGGAGAGAATGCTGACAACAACCTGCCGGGACGGCAAGGATCTCCCACGGCGAGTGACTAACTGGGTGACAATCGCCAACGCTCCTGATGGACGCCTACAGACGACCCAGGACTGATCAGCACTGGTCATCGGGCTGTTGACCAAACTCATTCAAGATCGTAAGTCTCCTGGGGGCCAAGGAGTCTACCTCGGACATTTTTCACATATACCGTCGTTATTCGCAAAATCAGCCAACCCTGTCAATCGATGTCGGCTGGGCATTATGGCTCATTTCTCGGTCATGCTCGCCAGCCAAGCTGGCGGAACTTTGGATTGGGAACGCGGAATTACTGGCTGGATCGGGAAATCGTTCCGCCCAAGGATAGTTCTGCCAAGAGCCTGATTGCGATCCTCGATCCAACTTCTGATTTCATATTGAGCATACATATTGCCCACCGTTGGCGTATACGCGAGTGGCCTTGGGAAGTTGCGGTTATTGTCAGCAAGTTGCTTCGCTCGTTGTCGACTAACTCTAAGCATTTTTGCTATATCGGCTAGGCCTACCAGTTGAGGCACTTGTTCGGGTAGGCCATTTGCAAGTAATCTGACCGAGATGGGATCAGAATCACCGAGAACCCCTTTCAATTTTCTGATCTCTTCTTCGAGTTGCTTCGCCAAAGCGATCAGGTCAATGGCGTCGATTGTCATCCGCAGAGAAAGCTTAGGTCCGGTTATATGATCCTCGAGGTGCCAGACTCTGGCTGGGATCTCCCCTTTTTTGCACGCATCTTCGATCTGTTCGTTTAACTTGTAATCGACAATTGCCTGCCAGTGTGTCATTGGTCACCCCTTAAAGAAGGCCCGACCAGGCTTGACTGGTCGGGCGAAGGAAATGGACTACTACTTAGCTATCCATCGATTGAGTGAAAAGTAGATGAATGGCATCGCACCAGCAGTCATTACGGAGTCGCCGCCGGTGCGGTGCCAGACTATTGCCTGGACTGTGGCGGTGCCAGCGGCTACAACTAGCTGGCGGACCGTGATGGCCTTGGGCTCCTCACCAGCGAAAGATGGGCCTACGTGGCTACGGCTGTGTTCGGGTACGTTCAAGACGGCTCCTTGAAGATTGAGGGAGTGTGATGACGACGCGCCCTCAGCACAGGTCAAGCGCAGGGTGCGTCGTCATTCAAGATTGAAGGCCATCTGCCGGCCCCCGTGTCGCACTCGAAGTGCGATATATGCCAATCCACGTCTTGTCGCCGTCAAGGGGTACCAAAGAAGCGGCTTGCTTGCGGCCCAGTCCGCCGGTTCGCGTCAACTAGGCTCCGCAGTCGCCACCACGTGACGAATCGGGTTGAAATAGACGTCTATGGCAGTAGCTAAACGTCACTTACCGGACTATCTAGGCCAAGTCACAGTTGTTAAACCCAGCAGCCGAGAGATCATGATCATTACAAACACGGAGGCAGTCGCAAGATCTGGGCGTGCCAGATCCCTGCGTTGATGGCCAGTTATCAACGGGGCGCAGCGGGGAGTTACGGTGCCCCGCACCCCAAATTTGCAGGTCAGCTGCTCGCAGGTCAATCAAGATCGGCGATGACCTCCCTGGCAGTAAGGGGTCTCTCCAGCAGAGCACCGTTCGTATGTCTTGATACACCATGCCGATGGTGAGGCTCACGAAAAGCCAGTCTACCCAGCGCGAAACCACCGGCTGAGCCCAGACGCACTGTCCCGCCACCAATCCACGGTGATGTCCGAAACCCGCCAGCAATCGAGGGCGCGGCTGCCGCAGAATCGACGGCATGGAGTTGGATTTCGAGCGGTGTTATCGGGCCGTGGACAGCCGGGACCAGCGCTTCGACGGCTGGTTCTATACCACGGTGAGCAGCACCGGCATCTATTGCCGGCCGTCGTGCCCGGCCGTGACCCCAAAACGCACCAACGTCGGCTTTCAACCCAGCGCCGCCGCGGCACAGCGAGCCGGCTATCGCGCCTGCAAACGCTGCCTGCCCGACGCCGCACCGGGCTCGCCTGAGTGGGATGTCCGCGCTGACCTGGTCGGACGAGCGATGCGCTTGATCGGCGACGGGGTGGTCGACCGCGAAGGTGTGCCGGGTTTGGCCAGTCGACTCGGCTACACCGAACGGCACCTGCACCGGCTGCTCAGCGCGGAGTTGGGCGCCGGCCCACTCGCGCTGGCACGCGCTCAACGCGCACAAACCGCGCGAATTATGGTCGAAACCACGGACCTCGGCCTGGCTGAGATCGCGTTCGCCGCCGGCTTCGGCAGCGTGCGCCAATTCAACGACACCATCCAACAGGTGTACGCGCAGGCACCCCGCCAACTGCGCGAACGCCAACCGGTCGACCGCACCGAACCCGGGTTGATCACGCTGCGACTGGCGTACCGGGCGCCGTTGCATATTGCTGCACTGCTCGACTTTCTGCAGGTGCGCGCGCTGCCGGGGATCGAGGAGCGCAGCGGGGACACGTATAGCCGTGGACTCCGGCTGCCGCACGGCACTGCGACTGTCGCGTTGACTCTCGCCGAGCGGTGGGTCGCGGCGACGTTGCGACTCGACGATGTGCGCGACCTCGCCCCGGCGGTCGCGCGCTGCCGTCGACTGTTCGACCTGGACGCGGACCCGATCGCCGTCGACACCACGCTCGCCGCGGACCCGGCCCTGCACCCCATGATCAGAACCGAGCCTGGGGTACGCGTACCCAGATCGGTTGATGGTTTTGAAATGGCAGTGCGCGCAGTCGTGGGGCAGCAAGTGAGCGTGTCGAGCGCACGCACGACGTTGACTCGCCTGTTGCGCTGGACCAGCCCCGATTCTGAATCGCGCAGCGAGGCTTTGGCTGGATTTCCGGGAGCCGACGTTGTTGCTGGGTTGCCGGATCGGGCGTTTGGGATGCCGGCGACTCGGCGGCAGACGTTACGGGCGCTGGCTAACGCGGTTGCGGACCAGACGATCGATCTGGAACCGGGGGCTGATCGAGCGGAGGTAGCGGCACGGTTGCAGGAGTTGCCGGGAATCGGACCGTGGACTGCGGGATATGTGGCGATGCGAGCGATTGGCGACCCGGATGTGTTCCTGCCGACCGACCTGGCCGTGCGTCGTGGTGCGGCGGCGCTGGGTCTGCCGGACTCGCCGAAAGCGTTGGCCGCGCATGCTGAGCGTTGGCGACCGTGGCGCTCCTACGCACTAATTCGCCTATGGCGCGCAGCTTAACTAACTAGTCCTATTTGCGCGCAGCTTAATCGCTAGTCCTATTTAGTGGTGGAGAACGAGATGTTGCGATTTCAAACGATGACTACGCCGGCTGGGCCGTTGACTGTGGTGGTGAGTGCGGCTGGGGCGGTGCGGGCGAGCGGGTTTACCGATGACGTGCAAGAGCTGCTGCCGTTAATTCATTCGGCGTTGCGGGGTGAGGTGACGCCAGTTGATGATCTTGGCTCGATTGGCACGGCCATTCGATCCTATTTCGACGGTGAGTTAAATGCGATCGATGCGGTGCGGGTTGAGCAGCGATCGGATGGCGCGTTTATGCCGCAAGCGTGGCGGGTGATGCGCGAAATCAAGCCGGGTTTGCCGGTGACATATTCGCAGTTTGCCGAGTTGGCCGGGCGGCCGGCGGCGATTCGAGCTGCCGCCGGCGCCTGCGCACGCAATCCGGTGGCGCTGTTCACGCCGTGTCATCGGGTGCTGCGGCTGGACGGTTCGCTCGGCGGGTTTCGTTGGGGGCTGCCGGTCAAGCAGTGGCTGCTCGACCACGAAGCCGCGTTTCTCGCTTTTTAGGCTCGTTGGGCCCGGCCAAACGGGGTAAGCGTGGGGGTTCGGGCGGGCAGCATAGGTGGCATGTCGATCGCACCTGAGCAGGTATTGCCGCCCGCCCGCGACACAGTGCTGTTTCGGTCGTCGCCGGCCCGGACCTTTCTCGCCGTCTTCGCCGTGGTGACGGTGTCGTTCCTGGCGGCTGCGCCGATAGTGGCCGTAGTCGCCAGGCACACCGACAGTTGGTGGGCCAACGTGGTGCAAGCCGTGGTGATTGCCGGGCTGGCCGCGGGCGGATACGCCTATTGCACCCGCGCCGCGTTGGCCACCTGGGTTCGGGTCTCGGCCGGCGGGTTGGAGCTGGCCGCCCAGGGCAGCGACCCGATCCTACTGGCCTGGGCCGATGTGTCCTCGGTCGTGCTGCGCCAAGACGGAATTCGCACTGTCCTGGAGGTTTGGCCGGTCGACTGGGACAGCGTGCACCCGGTCGCAGCCGACGGACCCGGCTGGCCGACGATGATCCGGACCGTGCAGGGTGCCGCGTTCACCGCCGACCTGAGCGAGGTGTGGCCCGGCCCGCGCACGTTACGCCGCGAACTGGCCGAACGCATGCACCCGGCCCACTAACCGCGGGGTGCCCGCCCCCACGACTCAACAGACACCGCAGCAAATCAGTCTTTGCGCTCAGAAGTCGCCGCCGAAGTCACCGCCACCGAAGTCACCGCCGAAGTCGCCGCCACCGAAATCGCCGCCGGCAAAGTCATTGCCGCTGCTCGCGTCATTGCCGGTGAAGTCGTTGCCCACGAAGTCATTGCCACCGAAATCGCCGGACGCGTCGCTGAAACCATCAGCGAGTCCACTGCCATAACCCGGGTCGCCGAAACTCGGTGAGAACAGCGCGTCGAAGACCAGCATCCCGCCGAGCACACCAGCACCAACACCGAGCGCGGTCTTCCACACCGGCGTCGAATACCACCCGGCCGGCACTGGCCGACCTTGCACCTGCCCGCCCGGGTAGTAATACGGCGTGTCGGCACCCGGTTGCGGGCCGGCCCGATACGACTGGCCCTGAACGTTTACCTCGCGCTCCTGGGTCAACCGGCCCGCCCCTTGCGCACTGGCCAACGGCGGCAACTCCGGCCCCGGATCAATACCCATCGCCGTACGCGCGGCGCGAACGTAAGACAGCCCTTCCAACGCCGACTCGCGGGCCAGCTCGTACTGCTTGATGGTGCTGGCTTGCTGCAGTTGGCTGCCGGCGGCGTTGTAGCGCTCGCCGGCATCGGAGAGGGCTTGGCGGGCGGCTGGGTCATCTCCGTGCAGGTTCATCACCTGACCACCGAGTCGCTCATACCACCGTTGGGCGTCAGCGCGGGCATCCGCAAGCTGGCTCTGCTTAGCGGCCGCACCGTTGCGCCGGGTGAAGGCGATGACGAGGCCGACCGCGATCACAATGATCAAGATCAGGATCCACATGTTTCCACGGTACCCGCCGAAGTCTTGTCGTACCGATCTGGCAACCTGCGAGATGTGACTGTCTCGACGCTGGTGGTGGTAATCCTGTGCCTGGCGGCCGGCGCTGCGCTCGGATGGTTGGCGGGCCGGCTGCGCGCCGCCACGGATATCGCCCGACTTGAGGCCACCGTGCGAGTTCGCGCCGAGGGCGAGGCCCGACTGGAACAATCCATGCGCTCACTGGCCTATGAGTCGACCGCCCAATCGCAAGAGGCAGTCGCCCGAGCCGTCGCCCCCCTGCAAGAAACCCTCCAACGGTACGAGGTGCGCGTCGCTGAGCTGGAACACAGCCGAGTGGACGCCTACGCCGAGCTGCGCGAGCAGGTCCGGGCGATGGGTGTGGTCTCGGGTGAGCTGCGCACGGAGACCAAACAGCTGGTTGCCGCGCTGCGAGCGCCCCAGGTGCGCGGCCGGTGGGGTGAGCATCAGCTGCGCCGCATTGTCGAAGCGGCCGGGCTGTTGGAGCACTGCGACTTCGCCGAGCAGGTCACTGCCAGCACCGAGCACCAGGGGGTGCGGCCAGACTTGGTGGTGACTTTGTCCGGCGGGCGCAGTGTGATCGTCGACGCTAAAGCACCCTTTGACGCCTATCTGTCGGCGATGGAAGCGCGCGACGAGCAGACCCGCGACGGGCACCTCAACCGGCACGCGCAACATCTGCGCCGGCACATCGACGCTTTGGCCAGTAAGACGTATTGGTCAGCGTTCGCCTCGACGCCGGAATTCGTGGTTTTGTTCATTCCGGCCGACCCGTTTTTGGATGCCGCTTTGCAGCGCGACGCCAGTTTGATGGAGCACGCGTTTCGGCGCGACATCGTGTTGGCCACCCCGGCCACGTTAATCGCCATGCTGCGCACGGTGGCTTACTCGTGGCGCCAAGAGGAACTGGCCCGCAACGCTGTCGCAGTGCACGGGTTAGCGCGCGAGCTTTACGGCCGGCTGTCGACCCTCGGCGAGCATGTGGGCAAGCTGGGCGGCTCGTTGGCCGGGGCGGTCACGTCATACAACAAAGCAGTAGGGTCATTGGAATCACGGGTGTTAGTCAGTGCCCGCAAGCTGGCCGAGATGGGCGTCGCCGGCCACGACCTCCCCACCCCAGCCCAAATCGAAATCACCCCGCGCCAACCCCAAGCCCCGGAGCTCGTGCCCCCGCCGGTCAAGCCTGGATATCAGGCCGGATCGGCGAGCCAGGAGCCGTGGGTGGCTTAGTTGTCGGTGGCTTAGTTGTCGGTGGCTTAGTTGTCGGTGGCTTAGTTGTCGGTTGCTTAGTTGTCGGTTGCTTAGTTGTCGCCTGCGCGGACGCCGGCGGCTTTCATGTCGCGGCGTAGCTCTTGCGGCAACGCAAAGGTGAGTCGTTCCTCGGCTGTGGTGACCTCGGTGACCTCGCCGAAGCCGCGCTCGGCGAGATGCGCGAGCACCTGCATGACCAGGTCCTCAGGCACGCTGGCGCCGGAGGAAACTCCGACCGTCTGTGCGCCGTCGAGCCATTCGTCCTGGATTTGGGCGGCGTAATCGACCAGGTGACCGCCGCGTGCGCCCGCGTCGATCGCGACCTCCACCAAACGGACCGAATTAGACGAGTTAGTGGAACCGACCACGATGATCACGTCGCACTCGGGGGCGATTTCCTTGACCACGTGCTGCCGGTTTTGGGTGGCGTAGCAAATGTCGTCGCTGGGCGGAGATTGCAGCAAGGGCAACCGGGTCTTGAGCCGAGCCACGGTCTCCATCGTCTCGTCGACCGACAACGTGGTCTGCGAGAGCCAAACAACCTTTTCCGGGTCACGCACGACGACCTGATCAACACTGTCCGGCCCGTCCACCAGCTGGATGTGCTCGGGCGCCTCACCCGCAGTGCCAATGACCTCTTCGTGACCTTCGTGGCCGATAAGCAAAATGTCGTAATCTTCGGCGGCGAATCGCTTGGCCTCGTGATGCACCTTCGTCACCAGCGGGCAGGTCGCGTCGATCGCGCGCAACTGCCGAGCGCGGGCCTGCTCGTGCACCTCAGGCGCCACCCCGTGCGCAGAGAACACCACGGTCGCGCCCTCAGGCACCTCCGCGTTCTCTTCCACGAAAATTGCACCGAGACTCTCAAGCGTGCTCACCACATGCTTGTTGTGCACGATCTGCTTGCGCACATAGATCGGCGCACCATAAAGCTTGAGCGCTTCCTCGACGGTCTGCACGGCCCGGTCGACGCCAGCGCAATAACCGCGCGGCTTGGCCAGCAACACCCGCTTACGAGATTCGATCACCCAATCATGGTACGTGCATCGCACCCACCCGACCGCCGCAAGCTCCCGGCCGATCCAGGGACGGGCCCGCGTTGGCCAGGCGATAATCGGGCGATGGTCGACGAGGTTGCCCCGACGGATGCGCCGAGCGCCGACGAATCCGCTGTCGAACCACCCCGTTCTGTGGGCGAGCCACCCCGGCGAACAGGCTGGGCGACAGCGCTTCGGGCAATTCGCACCCTGTTGGGGGCGGTCACGCTGGTGTTGGGTGTGCTCTGGCTCTTGCTCACCAGCACGCAGGGCAGCACTCGTGGCACCGACATCACGGTGGGGGTCGTGCTCACCGCCGGCAGCCTGGTGTTGTTGATGCCACACCGCGTTCACCTGCCCCGGCGACTCACCGCAATCAGCACCACAGCACTGGCAGTGATCGGCACCGCGGCTGGACTGTTGGTGCAGTCTGCGGTGGCGTGCTGCCGGTTCGCGTATTTCATCGACCGCGGTTGGCCATATCACTGGCTGCAGCGCGCGGCAGTGGCCGACGACGCGGCGACTGCTTACCGGTTGGCCCAGAGCGCGAGCTGGCGCCCCGATATCGTCACGCTCGCTGTTGACCTGCTGCTTTGGGCGTACGCGGGGATGTTGTCGGTTGTGATCTTGCAGTTGTTCGGCTTGGTCCGCGCTGACGCAACCGACGCGCGAGCGCAAGCCGAAGCTCAGGAGCAGCAGGCCTGACCCCCGGATTAAGTCGCCTAGTCCCGGCGCAAACCGGAACCATGGCCGCGAGCCGGAGCTGGGCGCAAGCCGGAGCTGGGCGCAAGCCGGAGCTGGGCGCAAGCCGGCGGATGGAGAGTCAGCCGGTTGGGTGGCGGGGCGCGGGAAATGTCGGGAGGTTTGCGTAGTCTGGCCGGGTGAGTCAGCCTGAGCCCGCTGCTGCAGGACCTAAGAGCACTGCGCCCAAGAGCACAGCGCCCAAGAGCACCGCGGAGGAGCCTTGGCCAGTGCGGGTGGTCACGCAGAAGGTCGGCGCGTGGATTGCCAAGCTTGGCTGGGTTTGGGTTGATGGGCAGGTTGCGCAGATCAGTCGGCGGCCTGGTTCCAGCGTGGTGTTCCTGACTTTGCGTGACCCTTCGGCGGACCTGAGCCTGAGCGTCACTGCTCACCGTGACGTGCTCGACGCCGGCGCACCCGGGCTGGCCGAGGGCGCGCGGGTCACCCTGCACGCCAAACCGGAGTTCTATCCCAACCGGGGCACGTTGAGTTTGCGGGCCGACGAGATCCGCCAGGTCGGCCTGGGTGAGCTGCTCGCCCGGTTAGAACGGCTGAAGAAGCTGCTCGGCGCGGAGGGGTTGTTCGCGCGGGAGCGCAAGCGGCGGCTGCCGTTCCTGCCGCAGCGGATCGGCTTGATCACCGGTCGGGCGAGCGCGGCTGAGCGCGATGTGCTGATGAACACCCGACGCCGCTGGCCGGCCGTGGAGTTTCGCACCGTCGCGGTGCCGGTGCAGGGGCCGACGGCGGTTCCGGCGATCATCGACGCGCTCAAAGTGCTCGACCAAGACGACTCCGTCGAGGTCATTGTGATCGCCCGCGGCGGTGGCAGCGTCGAAGATCTGTTGCCGTTTTCGGATGAGGCACTCTGCCGGGCGGTGTTCGCCGCGCGCACCCCGGTGGTCAGCGCGATCGGCCACGAAACCGACACTCCCCTGCTCGACTTCGTCGCCGATGCGCGTGCCTCCACGCCGACCGATGCGGCCAAACGGATCGTGCCGGATCTCGGCGAAGAACAACAGCTGCTGGAATCGGCTCGGCGGCGACTGGATCGCTCGGTGCGGACCTTGCTCGACCGGGAAACGCATCGGATCGAGGCGTGGCTTTCTCGGCCAGTTTTGGCCCGGCCAGAAATGCTGGTCGACCAGCGAGCTACCGAAGTGCGGGCGCTGCTCGACCGCTCGGTGCGCAGTCTCGGGCACCGGCTGCGCCGCGCCGACGACGAGTTGACGCATACTCTGGCCCGGCTGCACGCGCTCTCGCCGGCAGCGACGTTGCAGCGTGGCTATGCGATCGTGCAGCGCGACGATGGCCGAGTTGTGCGGGCGGCCGACGAAGTTCAGATCGACGACCACGTCCGGGTGCGATTGGCCGAGGGCGAGCTAAGTGCAGTGGTGCGGGAGAACACGTGAGCGACGAGAAACTCAGCTATGAACAGGCCCGCACCGAGCTGGCCACTGTGGTCGAGCAGTTGGAGCAGGGTGGCAGCTCACTGGAGGAGTCGTTGGCACTGTGGGAGCGCGGCGAAAAGCTGGCCGAGGTCTGCCGGCGTTGGCTCGACGGCGCCCGCGAACGCATCGATGCCGCCCGTGCCGCCCGCACTGACGACTGAGCCGGGCGGCACAATGATCAGCGGGTAAGCAGGACCAATGAGGCGCTCGATCCGGGCGGTGTCTCGGCGCTGGCGCTGGCGAGCAGAAATCGGGCCACGGTCGCCCGGCTGATCCGGGGCGGCAGCAACGGTGCTCGGAACTGCTCGGCTGGCACGGCCCGGTAATCGGTGCTGGGACCGTTAGTCAACGGTCCCGGGTGAGCCACTGTCACTCCCACCGCGCCAGCTAGGACGATCTCCTCAGCCCGACCTTTCTCAGCGACCTCATCGCCGAGCATGCGATTTATTATGACTTGATAGAGCCGCCCACCCTGGCCTAGCGACCGACCAGATCCCAGCGCTGACATGAAGGCCAGCCTGTTGATGGAATTGTGGCGCATGGCCGTGATGATGTGGCTCGCTCCGGTGCTCAAAGTATCAGCCCGATCACCTTTGGTGATTCCCAGGGCAGAGACCACAGCCTCCTGGCCAGCGAGGGCCCGCTCAACCGACGCCAGGTCGAGCACATCTGCGGGCAGAACTTGCACTCCCGGGTCGACGTCGGTCAACTTCGCCGGATCGCGGGCCAGCACGGTGACGTGGTGACCGGCCGCGACAGCCTGCGTCAGCACGTGACGCCCGGTAGGACCACTTCCTCCAACGACGGCGATTTTCATCCTGGCCTCCATCTCACGTAAATCTAAGCAGCGTTTACATTCTGAACTGCGTTTAGATTACGAGTAAGACTGAACAGTGTCAAGATGGGGAAATGACTTCTCCTGCGGCTGGCCCGACGCCCTACCACCACGGCGCCCTGCGCGAAACACTGATCGACGTCGCCATCAGGTTGATCGCCGACAAGGGAGTGGACGGGTGGAGCCTGCGGGAAGCAGCGAGGACCATCGGCGTCTCACCCGGCGCCGCTTACCACCACTTCCGTGACCGAGCTGCACTGGTGGCTGCCGTAGCAGCACGCGGGTTCGCCGCACTCGGGCAACAAATGCACGCCGAACTCGCCGCCGTGCCAACGCAGAGCAACGACGATCCGACCAATCGCCAACCGGGCAGCTCCCAGTCGAACGACGGTGATCCAGGCGCGCGACTCGCCGCGCTGGCGCGTGGCTACCTCGGGTTCGCCCTAGCCAATCCCGAACTGTTCCGGGTGGCATTCGGACCCATGGCGCCACACACCGGCGACCCATCCGATCCCGGCGTCTACGACATCTTGCAGGACGAACTCGACCGCCTCGCCGCGGCTCGAGTCATCGATCCCGCGGCCCGACAGCACGCCGACTTCATCGTCTGGAGCGCGGTTCACGGACTGGCAAACCTGCTCATCGACGGACAATTGGACCTTGGGCCGACCGCCGACCCGCTGCATGCAGCAGAGCTGACTGCACGCACAGTGCTGATCGGTTTATCCAATAACGGGTCGTCTCGTGCAGCGAACGAAGTTCATCAGCAACCGTGATACGCCGGTTGGCAGTCTGCTAACCGACAAGGGCACGGTAGGGGGCCGTCGCGTTGTTCTGCGTGGTGGCGTTGCCGGACGGTGTCGCGGATGGGCAGTTGGTTGAACCCGACGGGGCCGATGAAGCGGACCTTGATGGACTGGTCGCTGACCGCCAGGCTGCGCCGACGACGCGATCGACGCCGGGCCGGCAAGTAGCACGCCACTGAGCAGACGGCCATCCGACCCAAATGCACCGGTATCCTTGAATGTCAACTCGACATGACGGCAACCCGAGCAGATCGGGACGACAAGCGACACTTTCCATCACAGATCGAGGTCGCCGACCGCTGCTCCAAAGAAGGCCAAGCGATGCCGATCAAGAGCATCGCTTGGCCTTCCGTATTAGGGAAACCGCCGTCGCGCGAATCTAGAATTGCCGCCAACTATTCATACAGAGTTGCAGCTACCAACATGTCGCCAACCAGCCTCCAGGACGGCTGATCGGGACTTTCCAAACCTTGATTCCGGAAGTATCCGTCCATGCTACCTATCCACGCCGCCAGCCCGTCCAGAAAGCGAGGAAGAGTGCCGTTCTCCCATTCCTCAGCCTCAGGCAAAGCGGCCGCGGAGGCCATGCGTTGAACAAATTCAGCCAGATCCTGTCGCGTGACAATGCGGCTGACCTCACCCTCCAGGTCCATGCCACCCAACCCCTCTAATGCGAATACCAATTCCGTCAGTAACTGTAGTGAACTTCTTATTCCATTCCTTGCCGATCTCGGCCCTGGTCGCCATCCGGTATGGCACCTCGATACCAGCTTTCTGGAATGCAACCAGCCTGCGATTGTCCAACGTGAAGAGATTTCCGTCCCTATTTACCAAACGAATTGGGTCGAGAACGCTTCTATCCAAGCTTCCGTCAGCAAGCGCGGCGGCCGTTTCATCAATCGAGTGTCCCGACTTGAAGTGGCTACCAACACTGTCTTGAGTAAACCGTACTTCGTTCGGATCGATGGTATTGCAGTTGTGGACGAGTACTGGAGGACTTCCCAAAAGTATTTAAATTGTTTATCACAGCGGGCCGTGCACTCGGAAAACCTCAAGCCTCGCTACGGTACGTAACGCTGCTGGGAACTTTTCGAGTGACCGCCGGAAGCCCGTTTTGAGAACTTTCCACGATTTCAGGTGGGCAATAGCGCGTTCAACCGCGGCCCGAACCCGGTTGAGGGCAGTGTTGCAGGCCTTACGGACCCCGGTCAGCTCCCGCTTCGGTGGCTTCTTGTACGGGCTCATAATCCCGCACCCTTGGTACCCTTTATCACCAATCATCCCGGGTCCATCCGGGGCGTAATGGCTGGCCCACCGCTGCGCGATCCCGGACTCTCTAAACGCCCGACTATCGTGCCGTGCTCCCGGGCAGGGGTCACCCACATCCGCTAGCCGACCACTCAAAGTCGCCACGAACTGGATGTTCATGCCACAAAAGCCCTTCTTGTCCGAAAACAGATCCTCAGTGCCGTCACGTTCCCCGATCGGAGCCACGAGACCGTCGACCAACACAGCACCGCGGCGCGCCTGGTCGCGAATCTCGTCATACAGGGGCGAAAGCACCACATCGATCAGGATTTCCAGCTCATCCTGATACCGCTCGACCGTCGTGGACCCGCACCCGAACAACTCCCCGAGCACATCCGGCGTCAGATTATGCCGCAAAGCGAACAAAACCATCACCACCGCCGTATACAACGGCAACACCCGAGGGCACCCCATCGGCTTGTCCCACTCGACCATCTGCTCCAACTGCTCGTACAGCCAGTCGACTCGATCCTGATCGAGACCCGTCATATGCTTGCTCCGCGGCGGCTGGCCATCGACCACGTTGATCCACATAATCGACACGGTCTATCTGGGACCGGCCGCCGCGTCCACACTCGACACGCGTGACGACTATCACACAAATGTCACGTACGGTAACATCGATAATCGTCGCAATATAATCGTGCTAATACTTCTGGGAAGTCCTCCTGGTGTTGTGCCGGCGAGTACATAGTAGGTGTGGGTGTTGTTGATGGTGAGGTCGTGCATCCAGGCTAGGCCGGTCCAGACTTTGATCGCGGCGACGGTCTGCGTGGTCTCTCCATCAGGGGAGCGAAGACCATCTCCGATCTTGAGGTCCACGGCGTCGATCCAGCTGCTCGTGCTGGTGTCCCAGAACGGGTGATGTGCGGTGGCGTGAACCACAGTGTCCTGGCCGGTCCGGATGTTGTGAACTGTTACATCAGTCAGATCCGTGTCGTGATTGATGTGTAACTCGGTGACCGGCTCGTGACTGACCGCACCTGTCACGGGATCAGTCGACACCACCCCGTCACCGACGACCACATCCTTGATTGGCTTCGTGGTGCCGTCGGCCATCAATACCGGAGTATTCGAGTCGAAGCTGTGTGAGGTACAGCTCTGGCCGGTTGGTACTGGGGATCCGTCGCATAGTTGGTGGCGGGCTTTGATCGATCCGTCGTTGTGACGGAAACCGATCACCGTGCAACCGTTATCGTCTTGCCACCAGTACTGCTGCCCGGAGGTGTTGACTGGCATTGCTTCGCCTTGGCCACCGGGCGGGCCGGCATGGGGTTCTTGTGGGGCGCATGTGGTCGCGTCGATACCAGCTGACAGTGTGGCGCAGCCTGCGCCAACGGTCGGGAAATAGGACTCGGATAGGCAGGAGTCCACGGTGCCGTCAAGTCCACAGACTCCGGCCGGGCCAGTGTTGGCCTGGATGGTAGCTGCGGTCCCGACGTGCCCGGCGAGGCCGGCACCGGCTGCATCAACGAGTCGGTTGATTCGCGTCGGGTCGACCAACTTCGCCCAGGACTCGCGCCACTTATCAACAATGGATTCCTGGTACCAGCCGCTGCTCCACGAGGAGCCGTCTGACCACAGTTGGTGGGTGTTGGCCATTACTTGGGTCCATTGATCGACCCGGACGTGCCGGTATCCGTTCGCGGCCCAGGTCGTGGTTGCTGCCCAGGTGTTGACGAGATGGTCGGTGCTTTGGTGCACGAGCGTTGGCGGGGGCGGCGGTGCAGGTGCAGGTGCCGGCGCGGCGGCGACCGAGGTGGACCGACGAATCGGATCAGAGGCCTGCTCGGGTGCATCTTGGTCGGGTCGGTAGGCCGAACTGTTGTCGTTCATAGCCCGGTAGATGAAATATCCGCCGACACCAACAACGATCACTGCCCCGACTACGATTAGCACGGTTCCCGCCACCGCACCTATGGTCAATGTGCCGCCAACTGCCGCAGCTTCGCCGATAACCTCAGCAGCAACGGCCCCTTCCGCGAGAACCTCGGTGCCGGCTCCCTCCAATGAGGCGGCCAAAGCATCCATTTCAACATCGAAGTCAGCAAGACTGGATACTGTTTCAGTAAAGTCGTCAAGTAACGCCGCTATCGGGTTGTGGCCGGTGGGGTCGATGTTGGTGGTGGGGTTGTTCAGGCCGTAGGTGTATCGGTTTGACATGGCACTGGAGGTTGCGGGCAGGTTGGCGTCGTCGCGTGAGGCGAACGTACCGGAGGTGGGGGTGTACCAGCGGGCGGACATGTTGACTCGGCCGGTGTCTTGATCAGTCCAGTCGCTTTGGTATCCGACCGCGGCCTGCACCCCGGATCGACGCCTAGGGGTTCCGAACGGGTCATAGCTGGCCGTGCCGGCAAGCCCAGTCGCTGGTTGCTGGCTCGGGTCGACCGGGTTCCAGCCCACAATGTCGCCGTGGGGGTTGGTCACTGACAGCATTTCCTGGCCGCTGATTTGCGCCGAAGCGACCTGTCCGCCATCACTGCGGAGAAACGCTTGCGTGCCGACACCCGAAGGTTTCGTCTGTTGCGAGTCATAAAGGATCGGTGCCGAACCACGGCTAGTCACCCGGTTCAAGGCATCATAGGAGTACGTGGTGATGCCGTCGAAAATCATGCGGTCCAACGCATCGAATGTGGTGGTGCTTGTCGCTCCCCCAGCCACAGTGGTGCTCGCTAGCGTGCCCCGAGGCGTGTACGTGTAGGTCGAGTCGCTGGCTTTACCGTCGGTGACCGTGTGCGAATTCATCAATCGGTTGCGCTGGTCATAGGCCCAGCTACCGACCGGTGTCGTAGTTGAGCCCGACGTTGTCGACTCAGCTGTGCGGTTGCCGGCATCGTCGAAGGTGTAGTTGTGTGCTGGGCTTCCGTCTTGTGGCGTCCACGTGACCAGGCGATCAGCTCCGTCGTAGGTGAACGTGCCGCCGTCAGCGGGGCCGGTGGTGACGGTGTTGTTTCGCAGGTTGCTGTCGGCGTCATACGAGGAAAGGGCCTCGTACACGGTTGAGCCACCGGCATTGGTTGCGCGGGTGTTGGCGACCCGCCCCCGGCCGTCGTAGGACCAGCGAACACTGGTCCCGTTCGGCACGCTCACCGCTTGCAATTCACCGCTGTCCGGGGCGTACGAGTATTGCCGGGTGACTTTGTTGGTGCGGTTACTGACAGTGTTCACCTGACCGTCCGGGCGGTAGGTGTAATCAAACGATCCTGCAGGGGTGGTGGAGCTGATCACCCGGCCGACGGAGTCACGCTTATAAGTGCTGCCGTTGTCGTCACCGAGCAGCAACCCCCGCCTGTCATACGTGTAATGTTCGGTGCCGTTATGACCGGGATGGCTGATCCAGGTCAGTTTCCCTTCCGCATCCCACCCGAAGTATTCCCACTGGGTGCCGGCGTCACCACCTGAGCCTTGCTCGTATTCCAGCTGGCCCAGCTCGTTATACCGGTAGTCAATGTTGACCCCACCCGGTTTGACAAGTTTCGTCGTCAGACCACCGAGGCCCACTTCATCGACACCGTGTCCCGCAAGGAAAACGCGGCCCGGCTCCGTGGCCGCTACGGTCGCCACTGCGACAACACCGGCGGCCTCGCCGAACAACTACGTCCCGGCAACGCCGGCGCCAACGACGCCGCCGACCACATCACGCTGCTCACCCGGGCCATCGCCCAACTCCCGGCCCCATATCGCCTGATCACCGCCGACGGTGCCGGCGCCACCCACGACCTACTGAATTGGATCACCGTTCGGTAACGGTCTCGACTTTCCCGAGCCGGTTATAGGTGTACCGGGTCATATGCGGCTGTCCACTGCCGGTCACTGAGATTGGGATGCGCCGTGGTGGCGGGTTCGGTAACGGTCTCGACTTTCCCGAGCCGGTTATAGGTGTAAACGGTGGTGTTGCCTTGCCCGTCCGTGGCCCGGGTGAGTTCGCCCAACACGTCATAGCCGTAGCTCGCGGTGATTGTTTTGGTCGGGGTCGCCCATTGGGTGTAAGACAAGGTTCGCCCGAGCACGTCGAGCTGTATCTGCGTTTTTGCCCCACTCGGCGCGGTCGTGATGATCGTGGTCCCATCACCATAAGCCGTGGACGATTCGTCCAGCACGGTCGCATCGGGGGCTCGGTGCCGCACCCGCACCGGCCGTTCGGCGTTGTCGTATTCCGTTTCGGTGATCCGACCTGCCTCGTCGATCGCTTTCGTGACGTGACCAGCCAAGTCATACGAATACTTCGCCGGGGTGCTATGCCCGGGGGTGTGGACCTGGGTGACTTCACCGAGCGCGTCGTGATCGTAGGTTGTGGTTGCCTCATCAGCCGCCCGCACCGACAGGAGGTTACCGACAGCGTCGTAAACCCAGCTCGTGCGGGAAATCGCCGGTGTCTTATCCGGATCCGAGTCGGCTGAAGCGGATTGATAGAACGCGATCCGGCGCCCCAGCTGGTCGTAGTCGTAGTCAGTTCTCTCCCCAAGCGCCCCGACAACCGTCAGCAACTGCCCAGCAAAATTGTACCGATACGTTGTCGTGGGTCGGACTCCACTGGGATTGACGGGTCCCTGAACCTGAGTCAGGCGACCAGCGATGTCGTAGGAATAGTCGGTAACCTGACCACGGGCGTCGGTTTGTTGAGTGACTTGGCCTTTGGTGTTGTAGTTGCGCAGTGTCGTCGGCAGCGCCCCGGAGCTAGCACCGGGGCGGGTGTAGCCCGGGTAATGAACCGCCAGGGGGCGTCCAGCGCTGTCGTAGTCGGTTACCGTGGTCCGGCCTTTAGCATCGCGGGCCTCGGTAATGTCACCGAAGACGTCATACCCGTAGGTGGTAACGGCACGGGTATCAGTGGCTGGTTGGCCGTTCTCCTCACCAGACGTTTTTGGGGCTGTGTTGGTGATCATCCGGCCGAGCGCGTCGTAGGTGTAGTCCGTCCGACCGTATTCCGGGTCGTTCGCAGCCGCGGCTTGTCCGGCCGGGGTGATCGTCTGGGTCGCGTTGCCGGTCTCATCCCGAACATACGAGGTTAATAGATCGTCACCGACCGCACCGTTGATGCGCTGGCATTGTGCGGCACCACCACGAGTGGGGCAGTAGTCGACCTGAATACTCTTCCCCCCACCAGTCGCGATCTGAGACGTGAGCTGACCACGCTTGTTGTAAATCAGATGCACATTGCGGTTGAGGTTACCGGGGTCGGTGGTGGTGTCGGTTAGTTTTCCCTCAGCATCGAATTTCCACGTGGTGATTCGGGTGCCACCGAGCCGTTCCCACGTCACTTTGTCACCCCAACCGAATTTGCGGCTGACCAGTTCAACATCGTGGTTGGTTTTCGTTACCGGGTCATACATGTCCGGCTTGACCACTCGGCTGACCAAGTTGTCCCAGGTGTATTCGTATTTTGTCAGACCGGTAATCCCGTCATTGGTTGACACCAAACGGCCGGCCGGATCATACGAATACGTACTACTGACATAGGTGCCAGTTTGGGCGGTCTTGTCAACCTGACGCAGGTGACCGTCGGCGAACCACTGCGTCGTGACCGCACCGAGCGGGTCAGTCTCGCGGATAAACGACTGCCCTTGGGCAACTGAACGCTGCACTTCAGCACCGTAGGTGTATCTAGTTACCGCACCCACCGCGTCGGTGTGCTCGATCGGACGCAACGCATTGTCGTAGGAATCCGTCGTGACCCGGTTGTCGCTGTCATGTTCCTGGGCCGCAGCCGGGCAACTTGCTGCTGCCGTCAACGTCGTCGCAACCAGAAGGCTATCCGGGTCGTATCGACGACACGTGCGCAACTGCTGCGAAGCACCGGTGACCGCGTTGGTCGTCGCGGGTGCGATTTCTTCGACCACCCGACCAAGCTGATCAAGGACAAACTTGGTTTGTGCACCATTCGGGAACGCCGCGGTGAAAACCGTTTGCGAAATACGCCGACCTAGCTGGTCATAATCATAAACAGTGCGCTTACCGGTCGTGTCCGTAACCCGGGTGACGTCACCATTGCTGTTGTAGTCGAAAGTCGTGGAACTCGTGTCAGCTGCGGTGGACTTCAGCAGCCCACTCGGCAACTGCGCCGCATTGCCCAGAGAACCACCCCGCACCGGACCGAAGGCTGCCTCTGTGTTCTGCGTGTAGGTGTATTTCAAGGCTGCGCCGTCCGGGTTTTCCGGCGTCGGGTTACCCAGCCGCTGCACCAATCGACCATCGCTGTCATAGGTGAACATCGGGTCCTGCTGGTTCTGCCCGGACTGGTTAGGCGAGACGAACGTCCGTTCCATCCGCGTGTTGTCGGACAATCCACCCGGCACCGGCCAAAACTGCGACCCATACGTCACCTGAGTGTCAGGATCTCGGAACTGGAATTTCGACGTCATATTTCCGTAAGCGTCATAATGCAGCTCGAAATTGTTCCAATTCTCGTCGATCATCCCCATGAACTGGCCAAAGTTCGGCGCATTCGGAGTGGGGTCCAGGTTGTACAACCAGGACCGCTTCACCGCACCTTTATCGGTATATGCCCCGTGCAATAGAGTCCGCAGGCGGTTGCTTTGATCGAACAGATAGGTCTGCTGCAGTTGCGGCGCACCACTGGTGGCACCCGTAAGGAATTCGTCAACCGATACCGTGACCCCGCCGAGATCGTTGTAGGTGTCGAGATACTGCTGGCGGAATGACGCATTTTGCCGCCGAAACGTCAATTGCACCCGAGAGCCGTTAGGGTTTTGGACGCTGATCGACTTACTGTCAGCTTTCGTTGAGTTTGTTGCGGGAACCCAGTCGCTCTCTACCGGCCGGGCGATGGTGCGGCCAGCCGCGGACCGTCGAAACGCTGATATCGGGTGCACTGTCGTCGAGTACTGCACACAATGCTCGGTCGGGTCACACACCGAGGCCAATTCGTCGCAATCGTAGAAATAATCCCAGGCATGCCCCAGTTCGTCGGTCACTCGGCTGATCACTGGTGGGCGCCCGGCCGGACATCCTGCCGCAGTGTCACTGTCCCAATGCAAACTCAGCTGACGACCGCTCGGGAACTGCGTCACAGAGCTGACTTGCGCCGAACCGTCCCGGTTGAATACCAGCGATCCAGTGCCAGTGTGTTCGATCGAGCGCAACGGGCCGCCGGGTGAATACATCAGCAGTTCCTGGTTGGCCTGCCGCACCGAGATCGTGCCATCGAGCCACACCGTCAACTTGTCAGTCGAACCACTCTCCGCACGAGAAACCCACCCCGAACCCTGTTTACCAAACGTTTCTTGCCGACCATCAGGCAAAGTAACAGTCACAGTATTACCGTCGAAACCGTATTCCGCCCGCGCATCGAACATCGACAACCACGACCGGCCAAAAGCACCAACAACATTAGTGGCCGAAGACGAATAAGTTCGCTGAACCTGTAACGGAACCCCTACTGCCGACACCACCGCGTCGGTATCAGAGTAAACCCACGTGCCATAGGGAAGAATCACCCCACCAACGCTGGCCATCCCCAAACCGGCACCAATTGTGCGCCAAGGATCGGGCACGGGAACGGTGACGGTGACCTTGTTAGGTGGCGCCCAACCACTCGCGGGAGTGCTCAAGTCACTATCGGAAGCACGGGCCGACCAATAGAAACTTTGGTTCCACGCGACCGTCCCCACCGGCACATCGAAAGCACTGATATTGCGCCAGCCGGAACTCTTGCAGCCCACGGTAAGCGCGGCATCGAGACACGCGATGAAATCCAGGGCCATTGGCTTACCAGTGACCGGCCAGCCATCTGGATCGGCCCCATATGCGAACAGGGTCGGGGTCCGAGTCAGCACAGTGGAAGCGTTGGCCGGGAAGTCCATCCGCAGGTTCGGGGGCTGATTATGCACCGTGTATTGCACTGTCCACGTGCACACGTTGTTGTTGGAAAACCAGCCCACACCGTTGTCCAAGTAGATGTCCCAGACGACCTTCCACACGCCAGGCACGAGCGCAGCGATGGTGGCATTGACTGTCACCGAGCCGCCCCGACTCACCGCACCCGAGACCGCCGTGCGGGGAAAGGTGCCCGCAATCTCGACGTTGTTGGCGTTGAACAAGTGGTAGCCGAGAAAGGTATGCCCAGCTGGCCATGTGTTGTTGCCCCGGTTGGTGACCGTCAACCGCGCTGTCCCGGCCTTGTTCGCCGTCGGCGTCGTGATCACGTCGCCACCGCTATAAGTTGCATACCACGCTTCGGTGCCGACCGGCGCACACGGATCAGGAGCCACCAATGCAGCCGCGTCAGGTGCCGCGGGCACGGCCACCTTCGACTTCACCGCCGACCGTTGCCCCGCCCGCGCAGACTCAGCAGATGCCACCGGTGCGGGACTCTCAGACGGCTCCGGAGCAGCACTCTCGGACGGCGTAGGTTGATCCGGTTCGACGGTTGACCCGGACCCCGGATCGACCACCAACACACCATCAAGCAGAACCGCAGGATGCGCACCCTGCGGCTGCATCTGCACCGGCTCGGTCGCCCCGTCGACCGCCTTGACCTTCGTCTGCTCCAACGCCTGTGCGGCCTCAGCCGCCTGCGCCTTATCGGCCGCATCAGCCCGAGCCCGCCGCGGGTCACCAACCGGCGGCTTGACCGCAGCAACCGGTGCGGTCGCCGACGTCGGCTCAGCCGCGGTATAAGCCCCCGATGGCACCACTCGCTCCGCCGGCGACCCCGGATCGATTTCAGTCACCGCCGCCACAGCCATCCGCGGCGGCACCGCCAGCGAACCAACCGGCAACAACGCCACCAAGCACACCGCAATGACACCACGACGCGACAGCAAGGCCTACCCCCCGAAAATATGGCCGATCCCCAGGCCAAACGCACACGCGGCCCGGGAACACAAATATATCGATACCTCAATAGGCAAGGGGTTTCGCCGCGACGAGCCATAAGTAACCAAATGATTACCGCAAGGTGAATATGACCTACCAAAAGTTCACCAGCGCCTGAAACACACCGAAAGCCGCCACCCACACGACCCTGGACATAGTGCCCGACTCACCACCCAAAACCAGTGCCGCACGCCCCAGCAGAGTCAACGCGGTCAAGACAGGGAATTGGCTAGGTGTTCCAGGTTTTTCGCGTCGGCCTTGCCGACCACGATGATCGTGCGGTTCTGCTCGGTCAGCACTAGCGCCTGCTCGCCAGGCCGGGCGTCGTAGCGGCGCCACACGCCGGTGGCAGTGCGGAAGTTCTCGAGTGGCTTCGCGGTCGGGCCCAGCTCGGCCGGCAGCAGCGAGGTCGCCGACACGGTGCTCTCCACCAGCTGGATCGGATCCTTGTCCGGGTCGACGTAGCCCAACCGCAGCGTCGCGCCGGCAGACTCCCGCCGCAGGGTTGCGGCGGTGACATGCCAGTCGGAGCCGAGTCCACCCGGCACCGCCACGGAGAAGATCCCTTGGGCTTCCTGGATGGTCGACGCGGGATCGACCGTCACCGGCGCGTCGCCGCTGAGCACGACTCGGTAGAAGATCAACAACAACGCAATCGGAATGACCAAGACCGCCAAGGACAGAACCATGTCCTTCAGCGACCGCCCCTGCCGATCAGACCCCGCCTCAACAGCCCCAGACCCCTCCCCGAGTACGCCCGTCTGCCCCGGCACCGCGGGTACGCCCATCTGCCCCGGCACCGCGGGTACGCCCATCTGCTGCGGCTCCGCGGGTGCGGCTGACGCAGCGGACACCGGGGTCGGGAGCGAGGTGGCGGGCTCAGTGATCGGGTCGGGCGAGGCGGGTTCCACCTCACCATTGTCAACCATGTGGCCGACACGGGACTTACCGCCCGCGCGCATGTGAGGATCGGTGCAACACCACCCCCGCAACGTCGCGAGGAGGCGCATCCATGCCCGCCCGAATTCCGCAGAATCTAGACCGCAACATCGCACTTGACCTGGTCCGGGTCACCGAGGCCGCGGCCATGGCAGCCGGCCGTTGGGTCGGCCGCGGCGAGAAGAACGGCGGAGACGGCGCTGCCGTCGACGCCATGCGCAAGCTGATCAATTCGATTCAGATGCGCGGCACTGTCGTGATCGGCGAGGGCGAAAAGGACGAAGCGCCCATGCTGTTCAACGGCGAAAAGGTCGGTGACGGCACCGGCCCGGAAGTCGACGTGGCCGTGGACCCGGTCGACGGCACCACTTTGATGAGCAAGGGAATGCCCGGCGCGGTGGCGGTGCTTGCTGTCGCCGAGCGCGGGGCGATGTTCGACCCGAGCGCTGTTTTCTATATGGAAAAGATCGCTGTCGGCCCCGACTGCGCCGACGTGATCGACATCAACGCCGGCGCGACCGAAAACCTGCGCCGCATCGCTAAGGCGAAACGATCAAGCATTTCCGATGTCACCGTCTGTATCCTGGATCGCCCCCGGCACGCCGCCTTAGTCAAGGAAGTGCGCGACGCTGGCGCCATGATCAAGTTCATTTCGGACGGCGATATCGCGGGTGCGATTTCGGCAGCGCGCAGCGAATCGGATGTTGATGTTTTGATGGGTATTGGCGGCACGCCGGAGGGGATCACGGCGGCGTGTGCGCTGAAATGTTTGGGCGGGATGATCCAGGCGAAACTGTGGCCGTTGGACGATTCGGAACGCGAGAAAGCCCAGGCCGGCGGGCACGATTTGGATCGGGTGCTCACCACTGACGAGTTGGTCACCGGTGACAACTGTTTCTTCGTGGCAACCGGCGTGACCTCGGGCGATCTGCTCAAGGGGGTGCGTTATCGCTCCGGCGGCGCGCACACCCAGTCGATTGTGATGCGCTCTAAGAGCGGCACGATCCGGGTGATCGACTCCTATCACCGATTGGAGAAACTGGCGCTCTATTCAGCTGTCGACTTCGACGGCCATCTGCCCAGCCTCACCGGCCAATAACCCAGCATAACAACGGTACGGGTGACCGCGCTCGGGTTGCCCGTACCGTTGTTAGCTGATTTTGGGGAAGGTGATTGTTGGAGTGGATAGAGCGGGTTGGGGTTTTGCGCGTTTGCGGCGGAATAGGACTGCAGCGATTAAGCCGCCGAGCAGGCCCATCAGGTGACCTTGCCAGGAGATCTGTTCCCCAGTGGGCACGATGTTGTGGAGCTGATACCAATACAGCAAGCCGATGAATGCGGCGACGCCCAGATTCCACCAACTGCGTTCGACGAAACCGCGGGCGAACAGCAGGCCCAGATAGCCGAAAATGACCCCGCTCGCGCCGACCACCACAGTCTTCGGGTCGCCGATGATCCACACGCCGACACCGCCGATCAACATGATCACTAGAGTCGACCAGAGGAAGCGCCGGGTGCCGCCGGCCAACGCGAACGTCCCCACCAAGATCAGCGGCACGGCGTTGCCATAGAGATGCGCCCACCCATTGTGCAAGAACGGACTAAACACCACCCCATCCAGCCCGTCGAGGTGGAGCGGGCGGATCCCACCGGCCAATTCCAGCCGGCCGCCGATGCCGAGATCGATCGCTTCCACCAGGAACAACACCGGAATCACGGCACACATGCTGACAAACGCGCGCCCCAATGACGCATAGAACGCCTCTGTGCCGAAAGTAGCCACGGCGTCTTCGGTCGACCGATTGCTCATAAGTTCGATGGTCGCAGGCGCACGCCCGGCCCGCCATCCTCAGCCAAGCGCATTAATGGCCGCGCGAATCGCTGCCCGAAAATGCGACACCTGGGTATATACGCCGGGATATCCCTCCCGACCGCAGCCAAGCCCCCAGCTCACGATGCCGACCTGCGCCCACCGACCAGCGCGATCCGGCCCCACCATCGGCCCGCCCGAGTCACCCTGACACGTATCCACCCCCACCTTCCCCGCACAGAGCGAATCCCCCCCAACCAGATCAACCCCCGCCTTTCGGTACGCAGCGGCGCAGCTCACGTCCGACACGTACGGAACGGTGGCGTAATGCAGTAATCGTTCTTGTTTGCTGGAGTTTTCCCGGGTCAGCCCCCACCCCATCACCACGAAGGCGCCCTGGTCCTGACTGGGGTGCGCGAGCGGCAACACCGGCAGGTCAAGCGGATGATCGAGTTGGATCAGCGCCCAGTCGTCACCGCGGGTCTCAGTGCGGAAGCCAGGTGCGCGGATCACCTGTACCGAATGTGCGATAGCTGCTGTTGCCGACTGCAGATCGGTGACTCCGGCGGTCACCTGGATTTTGGTGGTGGGCCCGGTGCCAGTCACGCAGTGCCCGGCGGTGAGCACGACTCGCGGTGCGGTGAGCGCCCCACCGCAGCCCATCGACAGCCGCACCATCCACGGAAACTTGCCCGCCGGCGCCACCCCACCCCCAACCACACGCCACGCCGGACGGGTTTGTCTGCCTGGGCGCCTCGGGTGCGCGATTCGGGCGGAGGCGACGGGTCGGGTTGAGGCTTGTTCTACTCCGGCTCGGGCGGGCACGTCACCTAACAAGAGGGCAGCAACGGCGGTGGTCAGCAAGACAATCGATGCCGCTTTCCGGAACATCAGGACATTTGACCACAGCCACATCAAATGTCCTGAATCACCGGGAGCCGGCACCCAGCCCGCGCAGAAACCAGAAACGTCAGCGGATTTTCGAGAATGTCGGGTTTGAGCTAGTACCAGCCGCTATTCTGCGAATGAGACCAAGCGCCACACGGCGAGTCGTATCGGCCCTGGATGTAGCTCAGGCCCCATTTGATCTGCGTGGCCGGGTTGGTCTCCCAGTCGCTGCCCGCAGAAGCCATTTTGCTGCCGGGCAACGCCTGCGGAATCCCATATGCTCCGGAGCTGCGGTTGGAGGCGCGATAGTTCCAGCCGCTCTCTTTTTTGTACAGATTGTCCAAGCACGGGAACTGATCGATGCCGAAGCCGGCTGCCATCATCAGCGAGCAGCCGATCTGCCGGCTGCCACTGAACTCGTTGCAGGAGCTCGGCACTGAACCGGTGTAGGGAACCGGCCCACCGCTGGCCTTTTCCGTTTTGTTCTGCGTCGCAGCCTTCTGGTCTGCGGCAGCCTTCTGGTCCTTCGCAGCCTTCTTGTCTGCGGCAACCTTCGCGGCCTTCTGGTCGGCGATTGCCTTCACCTCTAGAGTGTGGGCCCGACCGGCGGCAGCCTTGGCCTCGTTAGCCGCCTTTGCCGCAGCATCACCCTCAGCTTCGCGCTGCCAGGATCGCGCGGCTGCGCGCTCGCCCTGGCGCAGCTTTAACAGCTGCTCCTCATCCACGTTCACCTGGATGATGTCTTGGGTCTGCGCGCTGCTCTGCTGGACTTCCCGGTCTTGCCCGAGGTAGAGACCTCCGGCCACACCTGCCGCCAGCAGGCCGACTGAGGTCGCTCGAATTCCGACCCGGCTCCAGAGCCGATTCACGAAGTTTCCCTTTCGACGGGGGCAGGGACGTAGCGTGGCCCTCGGTCGATCTTCGACCAGAGGGCCACACGAAGATGCTCGCCAGACACCATGGCGCAGAGTTAAGGGGATGTGAAACATCGAGAGAGTCTTGTGATTTGACTCACAGACAAAACAGCATCAAATCAGGCCATAACTCCGCTAGGCGTGGGTCAGTCACTGCGGGATTTCCTCCAGCAGGTCGGTCACCACTTCGGCAATTGGCGACCGCTCAGATCGGGTCAACGTGACGTGCGCGAAGATCGGATGGCCCTTCAACGCCTCGATCACCGCGGTGACGCCGTCGTGCCGGCCCACGCGCAAGTTGTCGCGCTGAGCCACGTCGTGGGTCAACACCACCCGTGAGCCCTGGCCAATTCGCGACAGCACGGTCAGCAGCACGTTGCGCTCCAACGACTGCGCCTCGTCGACGATGACGAACGCGTCGTGCAAGCTGCGGCCGCGGATGTGGGTCAGCGGCAGCACCTCGAGGATCCCGCGGGACATGACCTCCTCCATCACGTTGGCGTGCACCACCGCACCGAGGGTGTCGAAGACCGCCTGCGCCCAGGGCGACATCTTTTCCGACTCGCTGCCGGGCAGATAGCCGAGCTCCTGGCCACCGACGGCGTAGAGCGGGCGGAACACGATCACCTTCTTGTGGCGGTTGCGCTCCATCGTGGCTTCCAAACCGGCACACAACGCCAGCGCAGACTTGCCGGTGCCGGCGCGGCCACCGAGCGAGACGATGCCGATCGACTCGTCCAGCAGAATGTCCAGCGCGATGCGCTGCTCAGCCGAACGACCACGCAGACCGAAGGCCTCCCGATCACCGCGTACCAGTTTGACGGTTTTGTCGGGGTTTACCCGGGCGAGAGCGGAACCACGCGAGGAATGGATCACCAGTCCGGTGTGACAAGGCAAGGCGTCAGCTTCTTCGAGTTCCAGCTCTTCCCCCGCGTACAGGGAGGAGACTTGGTCTTCGGTTAGCTTGAGATCCGACATTCCAGTCCAGGTTGGGTCGCTGGCCTGGCCGTGACGGTATTCGTCGGCGGTCAGGCCGACCGAGGCCGCCTTGACCCGCAAGGGCATGTCTTTACTGACCAAAGTGACATCGCGGCCCTCGGCAGCCAGCCCGAGCGCCACGGACAGAATCCGGGTGTCGTTGGAGTCGTTGCGGAAACCTTGCGGCAGCACACTTTGATCGGCGTGGTTGAGCTCCACCCGCATCGTGCCGCCCTCGTCGTTGCAGAGCACCGGGTGATCGAGCCGGCCATACTTAATCCGCAGCTCATCGAGCATGCGCAACGCCTGCCGAGCAAACCAGCCCAGCTCAGGATGGTGCCTTTTACCCTCCAACTCAGAAATGACCACCAACGGGATGATCACCTCGTGGTCGGTGAACCGACGGAAAGCCGCCGGGTCAGAAAGCAGGACCGAAGTGTCCAGCACGAAAACTCGGCCCGCCGGGGCCGGCTCCGCATTAGTGTGCCGATCGCGGGGTTTCTTGCGCCCCCCAGTTGCTCGGCTGCTGGACTCTTTGGCGGCCGAGTCGAAAGTGCCCTCGGCGTCAGATCGGCGAGATGTCACAGGCCTGCTCCAGCGGGGCGTGCACCCGTAATTACGCCCACGGTCCGCCACCACCGGCACCCGTCACATACACGGGGTCGGGATGCGGGCCCCGTGGCGTACTGGTCGCAGGTCCGGGCCGGCCGGATGGCTCGGGATGACCCCGCGCCATGACCAGAACGCTAGCGGTCATCTGCCAACTGCGGAAGTACGCAAAAAAGGACGCGTCTGGATGACGTGCAGGTCACATCGATTTCACGACACGCAACCGGACATCGGGGGAGGTAATCTGGCGCTGTGGCAACCACGGCGCGTCCCACCCATCCGCTGAGCATTGCCCAAGCTTGGGCGTTCACCGCCGAGCGCGCGGCACAAACCACCTTCTTCTTCGACTTCGACGGCGTCCTCTCCCCAGTCACCGACGACCCCGACGCTTCCCAGCCCGTGCCGGCAGCCACGGCCGTGCTGGAGCAACTGGCCAGCTCGGTGCAGCGAGTGGCGATCGTCTCCGCTCGACCGGTCAGCTTCCTGCGCTCCCGCTTCGCCGCCCTCGCCGGCGTGGATCTCTACGGCCTCTATGGCCTGGAGGTCTGGCACGACGGCGCTGCGGTGACCGAGCCGGCTGCGCTGCCCTGGGTGCCCAGCATGGCCGAGCTGGCTGAGCTGGCTAAAACCGAGCTGCCCGAGCAGATCCTGGTCGAATACAAGCGGCTTTCGGTCGCCCTGCACTACCGCACAGCGCCGCAGCTGGCGTCAGTGGTCGAGCAGTGGGGCCACGAGCAAGCCGAGCGACGCGGGCTGAAAATCCAGGCGGGTCGGATGGTGGTCGAGCTCAAGCCGCCAGTCGATCAAGACAAGGGCATGGTCATCACTGAAGGCGTGCTCGACGCTGGGTGCGCTTGGTATTTCGGTGACGACATGTCGGATATCAAGGCATTCGATGCGCTACGGGCGCGCGAAGCAGTCGACCCGAACTTCTTCGGGGTGGCAGTCGCCGTCGCCAACCCGGAAACCGGTGCCGAAGTGTCCAGCGCCGCCGACCTGACCCTCGAATCCCCCGACGCTGTGGCCGCGTTCCTCACCGAAGGGCTCAAGAACTTCTGATTTCAGCGACGCCTTGCTTGCTGGGGGTCGCTGGCGGCTTGGCGCTCGCGTGCCAGCGTTAGGCGCCGTAGCGGCGTTGTCTGCTGGCGTAGGCGCGTAGAGCCCGGAGGAAGTCGACCCGGCGGAAGTCGGGCCAGTTAGCGTCGTGGAAATAGAACTCCGAGTGCGCCGACTGCCACAACAAAAACCCCGAAAGCCGCTGCTCACCACTGGTACGGATGACCAGGTCGGGATCGGGTTGCCCGCGAGTGTAAAGGTGCTCGGCGATGTGTTCGACGTCGAGAATCTCTGCCATCTCCTCGATCGTGCGGCCGGCCGCGGCCTGCTCGTGCAGCAGGGAGCGGACCGCATCGGTGATCTCACGCCGCCCGCCATAGCCGACGGCCATGTTGACCTCGACGCCGATGGTGCGATCTCGGGTCTTCTCCTGTGCCGCTTTCAGGGTGGACCCGGTCGCGGCCGGCAACACATCGAGCGAGCCGACCAACCGCAGCCGCCACGGGTTACCGTCCTCGGCCAGCTCAGTCGCCAAATCCTCGATGATCCGCAGCAACGGATCGAGCTCGCCGGCCGGGCGACGCAGGTTGTCGGTCGCTAACAAGATAGAGCGTGACGTGCTTGATCCCGGCCTGGTCACACCAGGTGAGCAGCTCCTTGACCCGATCGGCACCGACCCGATGACCGTCGTTGGGGTCGACGAAGCCCATCTCCTTGGCCCAGCGCCGATTGCCGTCACACATGACCCCGACGTGCTTAGGGACTGGCTTGCCGACCAGCCGCCGGGCTAGCCGTCGCTCGTAAATCGAATAAAGCAGAGACCGCGCACTCATCGCCCCAAACCCTAGTCCTCACGAGCGCGGGTTCAAGACCGGCGCCGTGCCGACAGGCCAACTTCACCCACGAAGTGCCCGATCTCCAGTACGACGTGCCCGACTTTCAGTACAACGTGGCCGATCGAGGGCTTGGCGTCCCCGTACAGCCGAGTCACCCTCAGCAAACCAGCCACCCGTAGGGCGATTGGGATTTGCGACAGCTGGTCCGGTCGACTCCATCGGTGCTGAAACTCATGTCCCGCCACTCTGCATGAAAGCCGGATAAACTAACCAGCCATCAGAGATCCAACCACTGAACTAAGGACAATAGCCCAAATGACGGTCCGCGAAATTCATATTCAATCTGCACAACACATTGAGACGGGAGCGATCGTACGCAGCCATGGACGGGACGCACTACAGCTAGAGCTGGACGGGCGCGTGATCACAATACCAGTCGAGATCGGAATATCTGGTCACCATGTCTACTTGCCAGCCTCGCCTCAATGGGATGATGGCACGCCTTTCGACTCGCGTGTAACATTGTTATTGAGACCCGTTATTTCTGAGGTTGAGCGGTTCTGGGGGATGACGGCAAGCTTTTCGGACGATTAGATAAGCTGCCAGAACGGTCGACTCGCGGCGGTGGCGCGGACGGTGGCCGGTAGGCGTCGCGACGACGTCGGATTGGGCGCTCGTTGTTCGAGCTTAACCCAACGTGTGCCAAGCTACCGATCACCCGACCCGCCCGCTTCTACCCCAACCAAATCGGCAGACCGTTCCAGACCCGAATCCATGGGGTCGCGGGACCAGTACGGATTCCCGACTCGCAACCCGGCCGCATTGACCGAAATCGTCGGAAGGTTCCCAGCCGGCCGACCACTGGGATAACCAACGTTCGAAGATCACAAGCACAGGTGTCTCATCGACGTTCTACTCAGGGGCGGAGAAGCGAAAAAGCCAGAGCCGATGCGACGAAATAGAACCCGTTGACACTCAATGAACCGATTAGATCGACTCAGCCTGACGTGACGCGCCGCGGGCCGTCATCGCTCTGCTTCGGCATGTGCTCGCCGGTTCCGCCGAGATCTACTTGCCTTCGTCCGTTTCGGCCAGCTCGGGCCGGCGCTCCCGGATCCATGCCTCAACGTCGTCGACTGTCCAGATACTGCCCATTGTCAGGGTTTGGTACGGCGCCGGGAAGTCACGGTCACGGGTGATCTGGTAAACGCGGTTCCGGCCGACACCGAGTCGCTTTCCGATCTCAGATGCACCCATGAACCTGATCATCTGCATAGAGTGCACGCTACGTGTAGCTTAACTAGTCCAAGGTTATTTGCATATTCTCATGACACGAGCTATGTGCACATGCTCTAAGCACGTGTACTCTTTCATTCGTGAGGCGCGGGCTGTGGGTTCGGCGGAGGCCCGGCCTTTGCCGTCTCGCGTGAGAATGGAGGGCATATGGCCAGGCGTGAAGGCATTCCAGACGTTGCGCTCGCACGAAGCCCGCTCGGCGGATTCTCGATCGATTGGAAGGGCAAGTTCATAGGCTGGATCCACGAGTGCGCCGACCGGGGCGATGATCGCTGGAACGCATATACACGGGGTGCCACAGATAGCGATTGCGGCGTCCGCCTTGGGGCATACGCAAAAGATGAAGCTGTCCGGAAAATCTTAACCGAGGCCGGATGGCCAGGTCCGTTAAAGCAACATCTTGCCCAGCGGTCTGCCTGAGCGTACGCGGTCAGTCTTGCCTGGTGATCGTTGTAGGCAGAGGCTTTCGCGTTGTACACCAGACCTGCTCGGCCGTCGCCGCGCCAGTGAGTAACGCCGGCACATTCCGCACCTGGCCTTCAGCGGTTAGCGTGTAGCTCGACCTCGGCGAGTCTGAACCGTTGGTCCGGATTTTCGAAGTAGTGCTTAAGGGTGAGGTATGCCGGCAAAGCGTTCCGTCCGAGCCAGTAGGTACGCACGATCATGAATGGCAAACCCTCGACTCCGGCGCTCAGCCGGCCGGTGTACCGACGTTCCCGCATTTCGCTCGTTGGCAGGGCCTTGACGGTGATCCAAGGGGTTTGGCCTTCCCGTGCCTTCACATCGACAACCGCCTCCCAAGGTACGAAGCGCTCAAATGCGCGAGAACGGTGGTAGACGCAGGTCGGCGTGACAACGACCGCACCCGGCGCCAAGCGCTGTAGGACAACTAGAAACCACACGATAAAGAGCGCGACCGCAGCGAGGACGAGAGCCATCACCCAGGCGGCAGCCGTTCCAGCCTGAGCGAACGCGACAACGAAGCCGATGTCGAAAAGGACGACCATCACCAACAACGACGAGAGCCAATAGTACGCCCACCGAGAGTAGGAGAAGGCAAGCCCTCTCGCCCTGGTCAGTGAGCCCGGCTGTGGGCGAGTGGGTGGCCGGCCCGGGTTGGCGCATGCTGCTGACCGACATGCCGACCAGGTGCGCAAACATCACGGCGGATCCCGCAAAGATCAGCGCTTGAGCGACATCCTCGACGACGATGGCCGCGACGACGACCGCCACGCTAATCCAAGTGGCCAGCGTGAAACCGGCTGCGGTCAGAACCCGCGTGGCGGAACGGTGCGGCTTCGGCCGGCGGGTCTTGGTTCGGGAGCATGTCGGGTACGCCTCTGCTGTGTAGGTCAGAAAATGATGTTCCAGACTTTCTTGGCGGTGTCGCCGACCGCATCGCCCGGCTCGTCCAGTCTCAGCGGAACGGATGCATTCGTAGCCCCCCGGCTCCCAGCCCTTCCCATCGCGCCGGCCCTCAGCGATAGCCAGACTTTGATACCTTCATGGTCGGCTCGGCGTCCACGCGTACGGCGAAACGGGGAGGGAAGCGTGTTGAACGATATCGACGCTGCTGAAGACTGGCTCGACGGCTGGGCGGCCAAAGTTAACATCGAAGCCGAGCGCGCCGTCACACTGTCTCGCCGAGTTGCAGCGCTTACCAGCACCGCAAAGAGCCGCGACGGCTCGATCACGGTCACTGTCGGCGCATCAGGCACTGTGAACTCACTCGAGCTAGACGACCGGGTGCAGACGCTAGCCGGCCGTGACTTGTCACGACAAGTTATGGATGTGTTGCGCCGTGCTCAGGCCGGCCTATCTGAACAAGTCAGCTCCACAGTGCAGCAGACGGTCGGTGCCGACACGGAGACCGGTAGGGCAGTGATCGATTCGTACGAAGCGCGATTCCCTGAGCAGCCCGAAATCGACCAGGTACAGGCAAACCGCCATGGCGTCTGATCACGTGCAGTTTCCAGCCGCCCTAGTCGAACGTCACGCCACAGCCGTCGACGACGTCGCCGATACGATCGCAATTGCACGCTCAGCGGTGCGAGACGTCACGATGGATGCTGGAGCGTACGGAGTCCTATGCGGGTTCTTGCCGGCAGTCCTCACGCCTGTATTTGGTCTCAGCTTGGACGCGTTGCACGTCACGATCGACGCGCTACAAGAAACGGCGACAAACCTGCGTACCACCGCGGCCTCAGTGTCCGAGACGGATACCGCCGCTGCACAACGAATCCGGACTGCGGGCCCCGGTGCTCATACTGTTTCATCCGAGCGCCCGTTGATCGAACTGCCGCTGTGACTAATCCGCTAGTTGCGCAGCCGCATAGCTCGGTCACCTGGTACTCAGGCCTTGGCCTAGTCGAGGACGCCGAGCAGGTCTCTAACGGCATTCACGACCACAGCTGGGTCGACGAGACGCTCGGCACGGTCGGCGGGGCACTCGACGTACTCGGCGCGGTCATAGACCCCCTCGGCTCGATGGTGTCCTGGGGTGTCGCTTGGCTGATGGACCACGTGCGGCCGCTGAAGGAAGCGCTCGACTGGCTGGCCGGCAACCCTGACGCGGTCGCCGCTCACGCTACGACTTGGCAGAACGTTTCGAAGCTAACCGCTGAGGCACGCACTCAGTACATGGATGCGATCAGCGACCAGGTCGCCGACTGGCACGGCGCCTCGGGCAACGCATACCGGAACCATGCCGGCATCATTACCGAGATCATGCACGGAATCGCCGTAGCTACACACGGTCTTTCCTACGCAGTAGAAGCCGCGGGACTGCTAGTCGGCATGGTCCGCGGTTTTGTCCGCGATCTAATTTCTCAGTTTGTTGCCACCTTAGCCGCACGGCTCCCGCAGTGGCTCGCTGAGGAAGGCGTAACGCTCGGCTTTGCTACCCCGCTCGTAGTGGGTCAGGTCGCTGCTCTGGTCGCGAAGTGGGTAGGAAAGATCCAACGCTTCATCCGGGGGCTCCTCAACAGCCTTCGTCACCTTCTACCGAAGGTAAAATCGCTGGGTGAGATCATAGAAGGACTCAAGAAGGAGCTCGCGAAACTGCTTCAGTCCCTTCCCCGCAGCGGAAGGCCTGGACACGACCACAACCTTGGCGAGCCAGATCCGAACTTCGGTAGTACCGCCACCAAAGGTTGGCAACTTGGCGATGCCGTACCGCCTCCTCACCAAGGCAACGAAATACCCACCGATGCCCCACTCCTCAAGCAATACACAAATGAGACGAGCCCTGATCATCCCTTGAGTCAAAGATTTGGCACGAATGGCGTACACTACATGGACTCTGAAGAACGTGAACAACAACGCCTGTTTATTGATAGCGATGGCAAACTGCGAAGTGCCGCCACTGCGGAATTGTTTGACACCGCGAAAGCGGAAACCTTCTGGTCCGGCAGCGGTAGAGCGATTTTTGTTATGGACGGAAGCGGAAACATTTACGCTACGCAAGAACAAATTCCAGGATTTATTCATCACTCATCACTACTTGCGGGCGAGCCAGTGGTAGGCGCTGGCGAGATCGGAGTGAGCAACGGAAAGTTGGTTAGCATGACGGATCAGAGTGGGCACTACAAACCAAAACCATATATGAACGACTTGGTATTGCAAACTTTGCGGAACCACGGCTTAATCACGAGCAATGATTTCAAACAATATGGATGGGCAGGCGTCGAACGATGATCGAATATCCGGATAAGACACGTGGAGTGATCAACCAGCTCCTCTATCCGATCGACGGCGCCCCAAACTTGGGCGAAGAAGCGGTCGATATGCTCGTAAATTACATAATCGATGGCCGGCTTTTTATTGCAGGTGTCGAAGATTTTGCCGCCGCGATTGATGACGTTATTAAAATTGGCGCACTTCACCCAGAGGCAGTCGAGATGAGCGACCGCTTTAGTGAAAGGGAACTCCTCGAGTTTCTCAACCGAGTTATTCGTAAACTCGAAGAACGACGACCGTGGCCTCCACGATTGTTTACAAAGCTGGAAGTAGGGCGATGGGCTTCTTTTGGAAGCACTCCTGTTATTGCACAGATAAATCAGCCAAAATACGTGTTGGCTGGAGCATTCAAGCATCGATTTGACGCAATTCCTGCGGGGGACAGCAACATACTAGTTCTAATGTTGCGTTTACGCTCCGGCGAAGAGGTAGCGATAGTTGGATCCGACGATCCTCGATCAACTACTTTTTCTTTGCTATATCGTGGCACCGAAACTCCGGCTGAAATTGTTGCTTATTTCCGCTCTCTACCGGGATTTACTGACAGTGACGTAGTTCCAGTATGACCTATTGGGATTCGGTGTTCCAGTAAACAGCACGACGCCTTTGTCATTCCGAGCTTCCTGACTTCCTGGATCTAGCACTGCCATCGTTGTCAAACCCCGTAAATTGTTGCACCACTGATACGGGATTCAGATGTATTCAACGAAGTAGGATCTCGACTCCCAGAATCATGAACGTTTGCGGCGAAGCAGGAAGATCAGTCCGATAAATCCAGCAGCAAGGGTCGCGACGAGCACGATAATGAAGGTCGTGGTGCCGTTGCTTTTTGTTGGGGAAGATGAAGGCGCTGCGCTCGATCCAGCATTTGTCTTCGCAGGAGATGCGGCAAGAATGCTTGGCGCACCTGCTGCGCTGGGCGCATCCGTGGGAATTGCTGTGGTGGTGAGCGGGGGCACGTTCGCAGTAAGAGCCTTGAGAATGTTCAGCTCTCCGAAGCCACATTCATCATCGCGACCTGGAGGACCAATGTCGTCGGCTGTGGCCGTAATTCGATGGATCGCTTCAGCAGCGGACAATGTTGGAAACTTTGCCCGAACTAGTGCAACCGCGCCTGACACGATCGCAGTGGCAGGCGAAGTGCCATCCTGCAAGGAATACGTATTGTTTGGACCGGTAGAGACGATGTCTACGCCGGGGGCACAAATTTGTATCTGTGGGCCCCGGGTGGAGAATGCGGCTAACTTTCCATTCCTGTCCGTGGCTCCTACCGCCAATACGCCATCAGCGGCAGCTAGGGGGCTCATTAAAATACTACCGGTGTTCCCCGATGAAGCGACGATGACCGTGTCGTTACTGTTTGCATCCTTCACGGCCTGGTCTAAATTTGGGGAGGCGCCAGGCCCGAGCGATACGTTGATAACCTTGACTTTATGTGAAACCGCATATTTAATCCCAGCCGCAATCTTCTCGACACGGCCTGGCCCATAAGCGCCAGTGGTAGGTGTCTTCACGGGCAATATTCTCGCCGCTGGGGCAATTCCGACCATTCCGGTAGGATCATTTCCCGTCGCCGCAATGATTCCTGCCATAGCGGTTCCATGCCCATCGGTATCTATGTGACTATCTGGCAGTCCGGCAATTTCGTCATACCCCGAAAGCAGATTCTTGACGAGGTCCCGATGAGCAGACACTCCTGAATCAACGACGGCCACTGTCACGTTTGATCCCGTGGTGATGGCACGCACTTCGGACATGTGGAGGCCGTCTAAGTACCACTGATGATGGCGCACGTTGTCAGCCAACGCAGGCAACGCAGGCACCTGAACTGCGGCTGCTACAGCCAAGGCCGCAGCAGCCGCAGGGATACCGGAACGAAAGCTCACTAAAGTCCTATCGCAGGTCCGGGATCGATCTTCTGCTCAGGAGCAGGCATGATGACAGGTTCCACACCTTGCTCAACTTCCCACGGGTTGTCTGGATCCCAACGCTTGCGCTCGGATTCGCTGCGACGACCGGACTGCCGCCCACCAAGTTGCCCGAACGGCTGCTGAGAAGCTGCACCACGCATCCCCACACGTTCAGCACCCAGACCTTCCGTGCTCGTTGCTGCTGCGCTAGGCCGACCACCGATGGTGCCCTCGCTGTAGGGCCCAGGAGTACGGCCACCAACACGTGAGCCTCCCTGACTCCCCGCGCCACCAAATCCGCCAGCACCTATCGACCCCGCACTGCCCACACTTCTTGCTTGAGCCTCTCCCACCCGAGGCTCGTTAGTGAAACCTCCGCCAGCGGAACCTCCAATGACGCCCCCGACCGGATTCACGACGCGAGGCAGGCCCATCCGGCCTTCGATAGGCTCACCAAGAATGCCGCCCCGTGCACCATTGATCACGCCGCCTGATGCACTCGGTCGAGCACTACCGGGCGAGATCTCGCCACCAGAACCCGGGAGTCCTCCAGACCCCGACGGCACCTTGTCCCCAGGCAACCTACTTGTCCTGGTCGGTTGATCTACTCCCAAACCACGGGGAAGCCTTGAGCCACCAGACGGAGGAACAGTGGAGGGAAGAGTGACACGGCCGGCTTCCCCCGGCACGACCGGCTGCGCGTGGGAACCCGTTGATTGGGGCAGCGTTGAGGACTGCGGATGCGTCCCACCAAGGATCACCCCATGGTTCCCGCTACTGGAAGCTGGAGAACTTGAATGGGTGGTCGGTGAGGTACTGCTCCTCGCAGCCCCGGCAGTGCTAGTTGCAGATCCTGACCTCTTCGACGAGGCATTAGGACCATCCGAACCGTCGGCAACAAACGGCACCGGCACGATCGGGGGAACAACAGGTGCCGCATCCGTGCCTTGAAAGACCTGATGCTTTTCATCGTAACCAATAAGTGAAGGAGCGAACTCTGCAGGTTTGACGATTTTTAGTTGGGCTTGGGCTAGGTCGGTGCTGACGCCCTGCATGATGTTGGCTGCTTTTTGGCGCAGATCTTCCTGCTGGGCGGCCGTTACCGGCGGCTCTGTGCCGACGTACGTGGGGTTCGGTGTAGGACCCGTCTGCGCGGCGGTGTAAGCCGCGAGCGAGTTTTGGTTCGATTGCCAGGTGCTGTAGAGCTCGCTGACCTGCGCCTTCGCCGCATTCAGCGAACCCGTAGCACCACTCATCGCGTCACCGTTGACGATCGCCGCTTCGGACGTGTCCTGCAAGTGCTTGATCAACTCGTCGAGCCGAGCCAAGTATTGGGCCGAGGCCGGGCTCTTCTCCGGCGGCCAAGCCGCAGCAAGACCGTCGCGATAAGACGTCACCTGGCTCAAGTGCTCGGAGACCAGTTCGATCGACTTTTGCCAACCATCAACAAGCTTGTAGTGCGCGTCGATATCAGGGCTTTGGGCGAAGTGCTGAATCTGGTCCATGGGCAACGTGGCCCATGGGGTGCCGCCGGAGTCCCCGCCTGTGTTGATCATTGCAGGGTCCCATCGGTGCCTGCGGCTGCATTGAAGGCGTCTTCCACGTCGCTGACCTTGGCGTGGGCGAACGCATCCGAGCCGCGGTAGTCCTTGCTGACCTGTTGCGCAGCTTCAGCGAATTTGCTGGTGCCGCTGCTGAAGTAGTAGATGTTGTTGGCCGCCGACATCTGCGCTTCGCGATGCACGAACAGGAAGGAATACAGCTCCGAATATTCCACTGGGGCTGACGTCGCCGTCGTCATCAGCGGCACCACGACCGCGGCATGTGGGTCGTAGTTGTTCGCGACGTCGTTGTGGAGCTTCGCAGCGAACTGCTCCATCGCGGTGATGTCCGCGTTGACCTGGAAATCATCGAAACCATAGTCCTGCATCCAGGCGGGACCGCGGTCCTCCATGGGTTTCAAGCTGCCTCCCCCGACAGATCCTCGTCGTCCGCGCGCGCACGCGGCCGAACTAGCAGCACGATAGACGATTAACACCATCGATGGGTACCCGAGGTGCGTCTGCTGTACATCTAGGCGGGGAGGCGCTGCACGTAAAGGAGAGGAAGCGCAACGGGGGCAAAAGCGCGCTCCGCACCGGCAACAGGGGCCAATGCGGAGCGAGGCGAAGCAGACGACGCAGGTCAGGCTAGGCGGGCGCGTAGGGCATCTAGTTCAGACCAGAGTACGGCGGGGAGCTTGTCGCCGAACTTGGTGAACCATTGAGTAATCTGCGGGATTTCGGCGAGCCATTCCTCCGTGTCGACGCGCAGTACCTTGGCTAGCTCGTCCTCGGTGATGTCCAAGCCGGACAGGTCGATCGCCTCGGGACTCGGCACCTGACCGACAGGAGTTTCCACGGCGGCAGCACTACCGTCCAAGCGGCCGACGATCCATTTGAGCACTCGGGCGTTTTCCCCGAAGCCAGGCCAGAGGAAGCCGCCGTCGTCGTCACGGCGGAACCAGTTGACATAAAAGACTTTCGGCAGTTTGGCAGCGTCGCCCGAAGCGCCCTTGGCCATGTCGATCCAGTGCTGGAAATAGTCGCCGGCGTGGTATCCGATGAATGGCAGCATTGCCATCGGATCGCGGCGCACTACGCCGACCTGGCCGACGGCAGCGGCGGTGGTTTCGGAGGACAGGGTGGCGCCGAGGAAGACGCCGTGAACCCAGTCGCGGGCTTCGGTTACCAACGGGATGGTGGTTCGGCGGCGACCACCAAACAAGATCGCATCGATCGGTACGCCGCGCGGGTCGTAATACTCGTCCGCGAGGATCGGGCACTGTTCGATCGGCGTACAGAATCTGCTGTTGGGGTGGCTGGCTGGCGTACCCGAATTGGGGGTCCAGGCTTGGTTTTTCCAGTCGGTCAGGTGGGCGGGGGGTTCGCCCATGCCTTCCCACCAGATGTCGCCGTCATCAGTGAGCGCGACGTTCGTGAAGACTGAGTTGCCGCGGGCGAGCGTACGCATAGCGTTGGGGTTGGTGCGTTGATCCGTGCCGGGGGCGACGCCGAAGAGGCCGAATTCGGGGTTGGTGGCCCAGAGTCGGCCGTCGGCGCCGAAGCGCATCCAGGCGATGTCGTCGCCGACGGTTTCGACTTTCCAGCCGGGCAGGGTGGGTTCGAGCATGGCGAGGTTGGTTTTGCCGCAGGCAGAGGGGAACGCGCCGGCGATGTATTTGACGGTGCCTTCGGGTGCGGTCAGCTTCATGATCAGCATGTGTTCGGCCAGCCAGCCTTCGTCGCGGGCGGCGACGCTGGCGATGCGCAGGGCGAAGCATTTCTTGCCGAGCAGAGAGTTGCCGCCGTAACCGGAGCCGAAGGACCAGATCTCGCGGGTTTGCGGGAAATGCGAGATGTATTTGGTTTCGTTGCACGGCCAAGCGACGTCGGCTTGATCTTCATCGAGTGGGGCGCCGACCGAGTGTAGGGCGGGGACAAAGTCGACGTCGTCGCCCATGGCTTCCAGGACTGCGGTGCCCATTCGGGTCATGATCCGCATGCTGGCCACGACGTAGGGGCTGTCGGTCAGCTCGACGCCGAACATCGGCTGGGGCGAGTCGAGCGGGCCCATGCAGAACGGCACCACGTACATGGTGCGTCCACGCATGCAGCCGCGGTAGAGCTCGGTCATGGTGGCCTTCATCTCGGCCGGGGCCATCCAATTGTTGGTGGGCCCGGCGTCGGACTCGTCGACCGAGCAGATGAAGGTGCGTTCTTCGACCCGGGCCACGTCGCTCGGATCGGTGTGGGCCCAGAACGAGTTGGGCCGCTTGGCCTCATCCAGGCGGACCAGGGCGCCGGAATCGACGAGCGCATCGGTGATGGCCGTCCACTCGGCGGTCGAGCCGTCGCACCAGACGATGCGGTCCGGCGTGGTCAAGGCGGCCATCTCGTCCACCCAAGCGAGCAGGCGGGTGTGTTTGGTGGGCAGCGGGGACAAGGCGATCTCCTTCGGTCGGCACTGACCAATGACCAGGCCGGTTATCCGGCCAGTTCTTGAGAGTCAGCTCAGCCTAGGCGGACAACACGTTCAGTTCATCGGTTGTTCGTGTGGATAACCGCACATTCCTCGGCTCCGGTGCGCATAGACGATTGATCCTTCGCCTCTCAGCGCAGTTGTGTGCAGCACCACCAAATTGTCCATCCGACACTGGTCCGTTCGGCTGCTTTCTCAAAACGGACTTAGCATCCTAAACTCGGGTAATCGGTCTTTCCTCCCACTTCCGGCCACAGGAGGCAGGAATGACGATCTCGGATAACGAGGCGGATTCGGATACGGAGCTCCTGAGCGCGGTCCGGGCGGGCGACGTCGGCGCATACGGCACGCTCTACACCCGGCACCGCGCTGCCGCGCGCCAATTCGCGTACGGGTTGTCGCGTGACTCGGCCGACGCCGACGACCTGGTCGCCGAGACGTTCGCCAACGTGTTCGCGTCGCTGCGCGCCGGACGCGGGCCGCTGATCGCCTTCCGGGCCTACTTGAACACGACGATGCGGCACGTCTGCTATCACCGAGCACACCGCGACCGCCGACTCGAGTTCACCGACGACCTAACCCGATACGACCAAGGTCAACCGTTCATCGACCCAGCCCTGGCCCGATTAGAACGTGCTTTTGCGGCGGCCGCCTTCCGCCAACTGCCGGCTCGCTGGCGCGACGTGCTCTGGCAAACAGAAGTAGAAGGAAACACTCCTGCGGTGGTCGCCCGGATGCTCGGGATGACCCCGAACGCGGTAGCCGTTTTGGCCCACCGGGCTCGGGAAGGGCTGCGCAACCTCTATCTGCAGCAACACATCTCCGTCGCCGACCACCCGGAATGCCGGTGGGCCGGCGATCGGCTCGGCGGGCACGTGCGCGGGCGACTGGCGCCCCGGGACGCTCGGCGGGTCGGCGCTCATCTCGGCTGGTGTGGCGACTGCCAACGGCGGCTTGCCGAACTCAGTGAGATGGACGATTTTCGTCACCGTCCGTATCGACAGCGTCACCACGCAACCTCGCCCGGTTAAGACTCGCCAACGAAAATACCGGTCCGTGGACAGCCGCCGGTACCCTTTACGGCGTGTCGACCATGACAACTACGCGGAGCGGGGATCACAGTTCTCGACTTCGCCGACTAAGGTGACGACGCTAGCCTCCCCCCGACAGTGACACGGCGTTATCGCCCTTCATCCGTAAGGTTGTCCAATGCCCTCAGCCAGCACGCTGACGGAACGTATGCGCCGTCTCGCCCCGGAAGCCACTGCCTTCGCCGTAATCGGTGCCGGCAATACACTGCTCTACCTGGCGATCACCTGGGCGCTGCTGTCCATCGGCGCGGTGAAGGCGAGCATCATCGCCACGATCATCACCACCACGGTGGCATACCTGGCCAACCGCTACTGGACCTACCGCAACCACACGCGTACGGCGTTGCGGCGCGAATACACGCTGTTCTTCGGGTTCAACCTAATCGGGATGGTCATCCAGTCGGGAACTTTGGGGATCGGAAAATACGGGTTCGGCCTCTCTGAAAAGAACGACGAATTCGCCTTTTTGGCGGTCACCCTCGTGGGTATCGTTGTCGCGACCCTGTTCCGGTTCTGGGCCTACCGCACCTTCGTCTTCCTGAAGCCGCCGGTAGACGGGCACGAGGGTGACCTGGTCGAGCTCGACATCGCGGCCGGTTTCGCCGAGTTGAGCGCCATGGACGAGCCCGGCAGCGTCGCCCAGCTGGACGCCCACCGCTAACAGTTCAGCCGCTTGCCCGGCGGCGGAAGTTGCTGGGGCCCTGCGCTGGTAGCTCGCGGGACTCGTCGTCGATCTCGTCATCGTCGTCGAGTCGGTGTTCGTGTTCCATTAGCTCGTAAAGCACTGCCTGCACGTGGTGGGCCTGCGGCACCGCGGTCAGCACAGTTGACTGCTCGCCGAGCGAGTCGATGCTGAAGGTCGCTGAACTGAACAGGCGATCCAGCACCGACTGGGTCAGCACGTGATCGTTGACCCGATCGAGCGACAGTTCGCGCCGTTCCCGGGCGATCACCCCGTCCTGCAACAGGATCCGCTCGTCGGTGAACACATAGTGCGTGCACACGCGGATCACCATCGGCCGAATTCCGTAGCGAAGCGCGTAATACAGCATGATCAACGCGACAACGGCGAAGCCGAGCTGCCCGCCGGGATTCTGCGGCAACATCACCCACACGCCAGCCGTGATCACCACGGTCAGTCCGAGCAGCACCGCCGGGCCGAAAACAGTGCGCCAATGTGGGTGCAGGTGCAGCACCACCCGCTCCTGCTCGGTCAACACGTCGTCCGGAAAAGCCACGCCAATCAGCGTACGTGCAGCACCTCACCGGCCGAGACCCGATGCTCACCCCCATCGACAGTACGGACCACCAGCCGGCCACCGTCGTCGACTGAGGTCGCTTCGCCGACCAGTTCGGCGCCACCGGGCAGGAGCACACGCACCGGCCGGCCGATCGTGACGCAGCCCCGCCGGTATGCGGCCAGTAGCCCCGACAGTTCGGCGTCGCCGTCAGCTTCGCGCCAGCCCGCGTACCATCCGGCGAAGCCACGCAAGATCGCGCGCAGCAGCGGATCGCGGTCGGTGACCTGAGCACCGGCCAGTTTGAGGGAAGTGGGCGGCAGCCCGGTCGTCTCAGGCAGCTCGTCGAGCCGAGTGGTGACGTTCAGTCCGATCCCGACGATGACAGCGTCACCTGCCACTTCGGCCAGGATGCCGGCACACTTCGCGTCGCCGGTTTCGGCTGTCGACACGAGCAAGTCGTTGGGCCACTTCAGCGCGGCAGGCACTTCGGCGACGCGTTCCACGGCTTCGAGCAACGCGACCCCGGCGAGCAGGGGCAGCCAGCTGTGCGCGGTGCGCGGCACTGCTGACCAGTTTCGGTCCGGGTTCGGTTGAGCTGGGCGCAGCAACATGCTCATGGTCAGGCCGGCCCGCGGCGGCGACACCCAATGCCGATCCCGGCGCCCCCGACCGGCCGACTGTTGCTCCGCGACAACGACCAAGCCTTCGGGCTCGCCTTGGCTTGCTGCCACTGCGGCATCAGCATTTGTCGAACCCGTTTCAGCTCGTACGTCGATCCGCGACCACAGACCGTCAGACGTCACCAGTGCGCGAGACAGCCCGCGCGACGACAACGGCGGACGATCCAAATCAGCGTACGGCGAACCAGCCATCCGCCGAGACTAGCCCGCTGGCCTCCGACCGCTGTGGCAGCTAACCAGCGTCCTCGGACTGAACCTCGTGCGGTCGTTCGTCCGCGAGGTTGCGAGCGCTCGCCCACATCTCGGTGCGGGCACGTTCGATGGCGAGCGCGGGGTGCTCATCGTCGTCGAGCTCGGCGCGGATGTCATCCCAGTCGTGGAATTCGGTCGTAGCTGCACTCTCTTCCCACTCCGCCCGTGACAGCCTCGGCGGGTACCGTCGATTGTGGCGGCCGGTTCTTGCGGGCCGGTAGCCGCACCCACCTGGCGTTGGAGACTGCCGAGACTGTCTCACCGGGTTTACTCCCGCCAGCAAACCGTCAGGCGCCCTACTACGCCGATGTTGCGACAGCGCTCGTGCAGGTCGGCCGCGACGACGAGGCGATTGCGGCTTTCCTGCGCTCCGAAACGGTCGGACCTCAATGGTTCCGGCTTCGCCCCACCGTCCGCGACACCATTAGCTCGATCATCCGTCGTACGCGTCGCAACGCGGTCTCGAAACAAATGCGACGCGCTGCTCTCGCGGTCAAGCTAGACCATCTGACAAAGGACTGACTGATAGCAACAAGCAATCACCATTAGCCATCACGCTGAATAGCCTCCCTGTCACTGCATGCGACAGGGAGGCAAAATGTGGCGACTGATCACACGGATGACACGCAAACTGCAAGCCGAGCGAGCACGTGCACTAGAGCTAGCGCGGCGCCGCCAGCGATTCGAGCACAACGCCGCAATCCAGCGTGTCCTCAATCAGGCACGGTAACGATGACCGCCCACCCGGAACATATCAGCGCGCGCTCATCATGGGATTGCACCACCTGCGAACAACCGTGGCCATGCGACCGGGCACACGAGCAACTCCGGACCGAATTCGCGAAATTTCCTTCCGTTTTGCGGATCTATTTGTTCGGGCAACTCAGCGATGCCAATGCGGAACTCATTGGCGCCGACCCAATCGAGCTTTACCACCGATTTTTGGGTTGGAATCGATGATCTTGCCTCTGCACCCCGCAGCATGTTACGGCGACATTCGCCGACTAACCGCAGTGATACCACTTAGCGGTGGTAGTCTCGGTGGTATGTCGGCTAGCGTGGTGAAACGGACATTCTCGATGCGTGCAGAGGTGGACCAGATGCTGGTCAAGCATGTGGAGCGCGAGCCAGGCGCCAGCTTCTCCGCGACAGTCAATGCCGCGTTGGTGGATTACTTGGAGGCCGCAGCCTTGAAGTCTTACCGGCAGTGGGATGCGCAGGCCGGGCCGGACGAACGCGACGCCTTGGCCGCGTTCGCGACGCATAATGACGCAGAGTGGGCGTCCGAGTGAGGCGAGGCAGCATTCTGCATTACGTCGTCGGCAGCAACCAACTGCGCGTGGTCGTTGTCACCGCCGACAGATACAACCCCGACCACGGACTCGTTGCTCCGCTACGGGAGCGGGCTGCCCCTGATCTTGCGCCAGTGTTCCTCGTGCCACTGAGCCGGCAGGATTGGCCGACGGCCGCAGTGATCGATTTGTCGCGGCTGCGCTCCCTCGATCCGGGGTCGTCCACCGGTCTCGCCGGACAACTGACCAACACCACTCTTGGTACGTTGGCGGTCGCCGCTCGCACGTATCTCGGCGCGATGGACTGAGTCTCGCCCGGGGTCGGACTCCCGCACAGAGGTCGGCTTACGATCGTCACGAGTCGCAGTCGTACGCCGCTTCAGTGTGAGGAGCACCGTGACAACGCAGCAGGACGCGGTCCAGGCCGACGCCCACACCACCGCCGGGAAGTTGCAGGACTTCGATCGGCGCACCGAGGAAGCGGTGCACGCCGGTTCGGCCCGCGCGGTCGAGAAGCAGCATGCGCGGGGCAAGAAGACGGCCCGGGAACGAATCGAGCTGCTACTCGACGAAGGCTCGTTCGTCGAGCTCGACCAGCTGGCCCGGCACCGGTCGACCGCGTTCAATCTGGACCAAAACCGGCCCTATGGCGATGGGGTAGTAACTGGTCACGGCACGGTAGACGGCCGGCAGGTGTGCGTTTTCAGTCAGGACTTCACTGTTTTCGGCGGGTCGCTGGGTGAGGTGTTCGGATCCAAGATCGTCAAGGTGCTCGACTTGGCCATGAAGATCGGCTGCCCGATCATCGGGATCAACGACTCCGGCGGCGCCCGCATCCAAGAAGGCGTCGTCGCACTCGGCCTTTACGCCGACATCTTCTTCCGTAACGTGCGTGCCAGTGGCGTGATCCCGCAGATCTCATTGATTATGGGCCCGTGTGCGGGCGGCGCGGTCTACTCCCCCGCGATCACCGACTTCACCGTGATGGTCGACCAAACCTCGCACATGTTCATTACCGGCCCGGACGTAATCCGCACAGTCACCGGCGAAGACGTCGAAATGGAAGAGCTCGGCGGCGCTCGCACGCACAACACCCGCAGCGGCAACGCCCATTACCTGGCCGACGACGAAGAAGACGCGATCGACTATGTGCGCGCGCTGCTGTCCTATCTGCCCAGCAATAATCTCGACGAACCAGCCACATTCGACCAGACAGCTGACCTGAACCTGACCGATGCCGACCGCGCGCTTGACACGCTAATCCCCGACTCAGCCAATCAGCCCTATGACATTCGCCAGGTGATCGACACTGTCGTCGACGATTTCCTCGAAGTGCAGCCGCTTTATGCGCAAAACATCGTCGTCGGTTTCGGGCGAGTGGAAGGCCGCCCGGTCGGCGTGGTCGCCAACCAACCACTGCACTTCGCCGGCACCCTCGACATCGCCGCTTCGGAAAAGGCCGCCCGCTTCGTGCGCACCTGCGACGCGTTCAATGTCCCGGTGCTCACTTTCGTCGACGTCCCGGGCTTTCTGCCGGGCACTGGGCAGGAATGGGAGGGCATCATTCGCCGAGGTGCCAAACTCATTTACGCGTACGCCGAAGCCACGGTGCCCAAGGTTACAGTGATCACGCGCAAAGCGTACGGTGGGGCTTATGACGTTATGGGGTCTAAGCATTTGGGCGCTGATCTCAATTTCGCTTGGCCAACCGCACAGATCGCAGTGATGGGCGCGCAGGGTGCCGTCAACATTCTTTATCGAGGGGAATTGGCCGCGGCTGCGGATCCGGCCGCGCGCCGAGCTGACCTGGTGCAGGAATATGAAGACACGCTGGCGAACCCTTATATCGCAGCCGAACGCGGCTATGTCGATGCGGTGATCGCGCCATCGCAAACCCGCGAGCAAATCACCCGCGCCCTGCGCACGCTGCGCACCAAACGCGAAACACTCCCGCCGAAAAAGCACGGCAACATCCCGTTGTAAATCTAGGCGATTGACGGCTGGGCGGTGACTGGTCAGCCGCGGGGACCGCTTCGATTTCCACCCGAACCGCTACCACTGCCTCTCGGCTCTCCTTCGTCCACCATGGATGGACTGGCAACATACTGTCGACTCACCAGGCTCGGTCGCGCCGATTTCATCCAGTGAGGCCCGAGCTTGGCGGAAGCATGATCAACAGACAGTAGTACGAAAGTCCGTGGGCTTCGGCAGGAACGCACAATAAGTGAAGGCGGTCCCGGTCGGAACACACCGAGACCGCCTTCAACAGTGATCGATAGGAGCAGAAACGTGGAGCCGGTCGCGCAGACCATCGACCTTGATCAGGGTTACAACGGCCGCATGGTCCTATCGCGACTGAACCTGACCGTCGGCACGGGCACCTTGGGACTGCTCGGCCCGAATGGCGCTGGTAAGACCACTCTGCTGCGCACTCTGGCGACGATATTGCCGCCGTTGAACGGGACACTGCACATCGCTGGCAACGTCGTGAATTCGGAGAAGTCCGCACATCGCGCCCGGCGGGACATCGGGTTTTTACCGCAGACTTTCGGATACTTTCCCGGCTTCACCGTCTACGACTTCGTTCGCTACTGTGCCTGGCTGCGTCAGGTGCCGTCGTCGCGCGCACACGCTGCCGTCGTGGATGCCATCGAGAACGTCGGCCTCACCGACCGTAGCCGGGACAAACTCAAGACTCTGTCCGGCGGCATGATCCGTCGCGTGGGTATCGCTCAGGCCATCGTCGGTGGCTCCCGGCTGATCCTGCTGGACGAACCAACCGTCGGACTCGACCCAGCTCAGCGGCTCGAGTTTCGGCAAGTCATCCGCGCCTTGCAGCGCAACGTCGGCGTCGTCCTTAGCACCCACCTAGTCGAAGACGTCGCTGCGGTCTGTGACAAAGTCGCCGTCCTCGATGCCGGAACCGTCACCTTTCATGGAACAGTGGACGAGCTGATCGGTGCGGCCGTTGCCGGCGCCGCCGGTGACAATCCGATCGAACGCGGATATATGAGCGTGCTTGGTAAGACGGGAGCTTCGAAATGATCGCTGCTCTTGTGATCGAGCTTCGCAGGTCACCGCTACGTTTGTGGCTTCCTTTGCTGATCGCCGTCGACCTCGCAGTTTTGTGGCTGCGTCCGCACACGTGGGTCGGCGTGTGGCCGGAGGCGTCTGCGGCCGCGCAGCTTCCAACGCTGTATCTCGGTCTAGCACTCGGTGCCGGTGCGGCGTGGAACGCAGGACGAATTGCCCGAAGCGACGTCGACGAACTACTACTGCAGATGCCTCGGCCTGTCTGGCAGCGCGAACTGCTCACCTTCGTCGGCTCCTGGACCTATGGCGTCATTGCCTACGTCGCAGGTGTCGCAGCGGTCGCTCTGGCCAGCATGTCGACTCCGGCCCCGGGCTTCCTATGGCCTAGCTACTTGCTGCTCGGCTTGGCGATGATCACCCAATGCACCGCAGTCGGACACCTCGCCGGACGGCTGCTGCGTTCACGGTTCGCCGCCCCGCTGGTCGCCTTCTCGGTCGTCTTCCTCAACGTAGCCGTCCGGGATGGTCAGGACCATCTGTTCTACGTACTCTCAGGCGCCGTGCAACTGCACGTATCAGCGGTGGCGGTTGCCGCGCGGGTATTCGTGGCGGCAGCTCTCGCTGCGTTGGCTGTAACCGTGATTCCATTGGCCGAACGCAAGGAAGCGGGCCGCCGTCCCGTCCGTTACGTGCCGTCTGCTGTCACCGCGATCGTCGTTGTAGCCGCAATAGGTCTGGTCGCCACCGCCGGCCCGCTTCGACGCGAGCGGGTGCCGCCTTCGCACCCGACGTGCACCAACGGCATTCCTCGGGTCTGCCTCTGGCCGGACGACGCAAAATACTTGCAGACCACCACGGCCATGGCCAGCCGCTTCAGCAGCCTGCCGACCGACCTGATGACCGTTCCCACCACGTTCTACGAAGCCGGCCTGCGACCTCAAACCGCTGGGCCCACTGACTTCAGCACGCTATTCGGAACATGGAGCATCGCGCAGAACATGACGTTCACGGTCACCGGCACTGTCGTCGACGCGGCAAACTGCACCGTTAAGCAAAGCGACCAGGAGAAGTACTTCGCCGCGGCATTCTCACTCGACCAATGGCTCAGCGAACGAGTGTTCGGCGGCCCTCAACCCGCTGACATCCATGGTGGGCCGCCCGGACTCGATCGGGAAGCAATCCACGCTGTTGAACAGCAGCCGCTGGATCAACAGTTCTCCTGGGCACGTGAACGCGTCACAACAATGCGGAGCCTTTGTGGCTAACCTGCGCTATCTGGTCGGGCTCTACGCCCGCGGCCATCGTGTCGCGACGTGCATGGCCGCCGTGGTCGGGTTGTCCGCCATCGCCGGGGTGTGGGGGTCGGTCAACGTGTCCATGCCGACCGCCGACCCGGCAGGTGGCGCCCCGGTGCCGATCTGGGTTTACCTGCCGATGCCGATTGCGGCGCTGGTAGTCGCGGGCTTGCACAGCGAGATGCTAGCTGTCGAGGAGACCGCGAGCGAGTCTCTGCGGCACGCCCGTGCTATGCACGTTGTTGTTGTCTTGGTCTTCGCAATGCTGTGTCTCGGCGGAGCCTTGCTCGTCACGGGACAGCCGTTGACGGCAGCCGGCGCGGTCCGGAATCTATTGTTCTGGACTGGGTTAGCATTGATATCAGCCAGGTTATGGCGATGGTCGTTGGCCTGGGTCCTGCCCCTGGCAGCGTTATTCCCCTTCGACTGGTTCGGGCTTGAAGCTGCGGGTGCCAAGCCGTGGGCTTGGCCAATGCTGAGCCCTGATTCCAGGACATCATGGGTCGCCGCCGCCATCTGTCTCACCGCTGGTGCCGTTTCACACACACAGAGTGCCTGGAGACTAAACAGCATTCGCCGGACGGCATGGCAGTTAGCTCGCCTGATGCGCCCGTCCTAGTCACTGCGAGGACGAGCCGATCGAACGTCTGACTATCAGGGATCGATCAATAATTATCTAGCCGGGAGGTTGGCGGGTAACCATTGGCCGGCTAGCAGGAACGCGCCGCCGACCAGCGCGGCCAGATCGACGATCAGGAACACGCCGACCCAGAACAGGGCGGGCGTGTGCGTCATCCGGCCCAGCTGGTCGGCGTCCGATTCGGGCATTCGGCCGCGGCTGCGCAAGCTCTGCAGCTCGAACACTGGCCGAACACCACCGAAGAGCAGGAACCACACTCCCGCGTACGCGAAAGCGGCTTGGACTTGTGGGGTGGCGAACCAGGAGACGGCGAAGACGATCGCGCCGGTGATGAGCAGGGAGAGCACGCCGAAGAGATTGCGAATGTTGATCAGCATGAGCAGCAGCAGCACGACGGTCAGCCACAACAGCAGGGTGATCCGGTTGCCGCCGAGCAGCCACGCGCCCAGAACGCCGATCAGCGAGGGCGCGATATAGCCGCCGAGCAGGGTGAACATCATGCCCGGCCCGCTCGGGCGCCCGGCCGACAAGGTCAGGCCGGACGTGTCGAATTCCAGCCGGATGCCGCGCAGCTTGCGCCCGGTGAGCAGGGCGATGAGCGCGTGACCGCCTTCGTGCGCGATCGTGATCGCGTTGCGCACGACCCGCCACACCGGACGGATCAGCACAGCTGCCAGCCCGACCAGCGCGGTGATCAACACCAGCAGGCCAGGTGGGTCTGGCTGGGCGCCGAGAAGCTTGTCCCAGAGGTCCGTCACACTGTCGATCGACACAGACCGGGACTTTAGCCGATCACGCCAACTGCCGGCGACCCGTCACCGACGAGGAGGTGGGTTCATTTCTTGGGTTGGAACCCCTGGTAGATCGCCTGCAACTCCGGCAGCGAAGCGTCCCAATCGTCCGGCGAGACAAACCACGACAACGCGTACGCCTGGTGGCTGTTGACCAGAACGTTGCGTTTTACCGCGTGCTGCGGGTTCCCGTTCGAGGTGGTATAGGTGTATTCCCAGTCTGCGGAGCTCTGGAAGTACGGAACGCTGACGATCTTGATCTTGTGGTAGTTCTGGAGTTGGCCGACCCGAGCCGCCTCCTGGTCTTTCCAGTCCTGCAACGGATCTGATTTAGGCTGATTAGTCTGATCCACAATCAACAACCGATTATTCTTCCGGATATACAGCTCACTGCCAGACTGAGTCAACGAAGCACCAGCCCAGATTGGTACGGAAAAGCCAGTTTTATCGTGGTAAAGAACGAAGCCGGCAGGCAGAGTCCCGTTCTCGGTCGTCGGCGGTGTCGTGCTGGGTTCTGGACTCGGCTTGGCCGGCGCACTGTTGGCCGGCGCACTGTTGGCCAGCGGCACGACAGCAGCTGCCGAGGCAGCGCTCGATGGAGCGGCAGATTCAGCGACCGAGGGGGCAGTCGACGCGGCCGGCGTTGCGGCAGTCGAGGTCAACACAGGCTTGCTGACCTGCTTCGCAGACCGATCACGCCCGCCACCGAAGTTGAGGATCAGGACGATCACGAGCACCGCTACCAGTAACAACACACCGACAATGCTCAGCTGGCGATAGGTCGCCCGGACGCCCAGCACGGTGATGCCACGAGGGCGAGTCGGAGTCGGGCGCGCCGGCATCGGTGTCCACGCTGGACGAGTCGAACGGCTGAACTCAGGGGACGAAGATTTCCGAGTCGACGATGTCCCGGCCGACTGCGGCGGAACCGGCGCAATTGCCGAACCACCCGCAGCCTTGTTCCCGGTCAGCGCAGTCGGCGTCGCCTTTGCTGTGGCAGTCGGGGCCGCCTTTGCTGTGGCAGTCGGGGCCGATTCAGCGTCTGCCGCTTTCGGGTCAGGAACCTGGGGCTCGGACTTTTCTGGGGCTCGACTCGCAGTGCCAGCCGACTCAGCTTCACTAGCGGTGCCATCAGTCGCTTCGGCGGCAGCGGCTTTCACTTCAGTTGCGCTGACATCAGCCTCGGCTTGCGCATCAGTCGTATCGGCTTGAGCTGTCACATCGCTCGCCCCGGCCTCGGCTTGAGCTGCTGTCACATCGTTTGCCCCGACCTGGGCCTCCGTTACCGTCGCGGGCGCCGATGCGGCATCGGCTGTTTCGCGGGCGGCTGCGTTTGCGGCTGCGCTGCTGGCGGTGAGAACCAAAGCGGTGGCCGGCTCGGGAATCGCAGCTTTCTCGGCGGCGGCTGAATCAGCGGCGGCCTTGGACGGATCCGTTTCGGCGTCGGCTGCGGCCACCTCGGTCTGTGCCTTCGCCGACTCTGATGCGGCTTGCTCACCTCGGTATGCGGCAACATCTGCGGCAGTTAACGCGCCCGGTTCGCCACGGTTCGTCCGCGTCAACCCGGTCGACAATTTTTCAGCGGCGCGCGGCGTTGGAGTGGCTGCCTTTGCGGCTGGCTGCTGCGTACCGTCAGGGGTTATCGGATTTTGTCGTTGACTCTCGATCTTGGTGTGGTCCAGTTTCGGGCCGTCGACCTTCGTGCTGTCGAGCTTGGGTCCGTCGACCTTCGTGCTGTCGAGCTTGGGTCCGTCGACCTTGGGGCCATCGACTTTGGGGCCATCGACTTTGGGGCCATCGACCTTGGGGCCATCGACCTTGGTGGAGTCGAGTTTGGTGGAGTCGAGTTTCGGGCGAGCGGCTGGAGGGCGCGCACTTGCGGATTGGGTTGGCGACGCAGCCGCGGGCCGGCCAACTGTGGCTTTTCCGGGCACATAGACCGGCGGACGGGCATCATCGTTGCGCGGGCGGTCGGAAGCTGTCGGGGGCGCAGTGCTGGCTTGCGCTGTCGGCGGGCGCGGGCTTGGCACACTCGGCTTGGCACCAGGCACATTCGGGCCCGCGCTGGGCGCTCCGCTCGGCGCGGACGAACGCTCGCGGCTAATTCCAGGGCGGCGCATGGTCGGACTCAGCGGCAAGCTCAGCCGAGACTTCCGCCCGATCGCCCGAAGCAGCAACCGCTCCGCTTCCTCCGCGTTAATCCGATGCGCCGGATCCTTGCGCAACAACCCATTTAGTACTGGTTTGAGCGGGCCAGCGTTTCGCGCCGGCGGCGGGTTCTCGGTCGCCAGGGCAGTTAGCGTCGCGATGGCAGTCGCTCGCGCGAACGGCGAAGCGCCTTCCACCGCAGCAAACAAGGTGGCACCGAGCGACCACAGGTCAGCAGCTGGGCCGGCGGTGCCGTCACGGGCCCGCTCGGGCGCAATGTAGGCCGGCGAACCCAACACCAGGCCGGTGCGGGTCACATTCGGGTCGCCGGGCACGGTGGCCAGACCAAAATCGGTGAGCACGACCCGACCGTCGTCGCCCATGAGCACGTTGCCCGGCTTCACGTCACGGTGCACCACACCTGCCCGGTGCGCAGCCCGCAACGCCCCAAGCACGCCCAACCCGATCTCAGCAGCACGCAGCGGGCTAAACGGCCCATCAGCAGCCAAAGTGTCCTGCATTGACCGAGATGCCACATATTCCATGACAATCCACGGATCACCATCAGTACGCAGCACGTCGAAGACGCGGACCACGTTCATGTTATGCAGCCGAGCAATCGCGCGCGCCTCACGCAGCAACCGCTCGCGCATTTCTTGCCGTTCCTCAGCAGTCAGGCCCGCCGGGGGCACCAACTCCTTGATCGCCACGTCACGGTGCAGGACGACGTCAGTGGCCCGCCAGACGCGACCCATCCCGCCCTGACCGAGCGGCGCGACAAGCCGGTAACGGTCAGCGACAACAAGCGGAGGGAAAGAAGGCATCACGCAGAAAATACCGTGCCGTGTCGAGCAGGAGCTAATTGATCAGCTTGAGGTGCGACACGAGTCACCGTCGACCCCCACAGCGTCGTACGCTCTGTCGATGATTTCCGAACCCCTGGTCACCGTTGTCCGTGGCCGGCCGGACGACCGAGACCTAGCCGCCCTCGTCGCCATCATCGCAGCTACATCCACATCCGCCCAACCAAATTCACCCCGCCGAGTGACCTCAGCCTGGCGCAAATCCGGCCTGCCAACTGCCCGGATATCGGGCTGGCGCGCGTCCGGACTGCCCCGGTAAAATCTACGGTCACCAATCGGTATCGACCGTCCACAGACGCCGACCCTGCCCCCTGCGGATGGTCGCAACGGGCTAGGGTCGCTGTATTTGAGGGAGGGCGCTGTCATGTCGGTGGCTAGGGACGACGACGAACCATCGGTAAAGTATTCGTTCACCGACACCGGCCAGATCGAGGCTGACGTGTCCGCGATGGAACGGTTCGCTGCGGCACTCGTCGCTGACGTGCAGAAAAACTATGCACCGCCGATGCAACAGGTGACCGACGCCATGCTCACCGAAGTCACGCCGCCGTCAGCCGCGTTCTATGAGCTACACAGCTTCCTCAGCGCCCATCGCGACGCACAGGACGTAACCCAACAGAACGTCTACAACTACGCGAACGGCACCGGCATGTTCGCTGCAGCCGCCACCAAGATCAGCGACATGTACCGCGGGTCCGACGCCTACTCCCACGCGACGGTTCGGGATGTCGACAGCGCGTTCGGCTTCGGCACTCCAACCGCGAGCACCGCCGGCACGACGTCGAGCTCATCGACTAACGAGGAGATGCTCTGATGATCGCAGCTGACGGTGGTGGCGGTGGCGGGACCGACTGGTCCTCGATGTCGATGGATGACATGCGCGCCCTGATCAAAACCCCTGACCTGAGTACGTATTCGCAAGCGCTGCTCGGCTGGCAGAAATCCAGCGACCTGCTCTATGCCCACGGCCGACAGGTCAAGGCGTATCGCGACGCACTGGCGCTGGCCTGGCCACCAGAGAAAAGCGCGGCGTCGGAGGTGTATTTGACCCGCCTCGACGAGATGCTCGCGAACCTGGATCAAACGCGCGAGGCTTCGATCGCTAATTACGGTGCGTTCAACGACGTGTCGATGTCGCTCGCCCAGGCCCGAACAGACTTCGAGCAGATCGATCGGGAATACACAGCAAACGAGGCTGCCGTGGCGGCGTACCACGCGAACGCCAGCACGGGCGACGCTTCTCCGTATCCAATCGCCTCAGACCGCCAGCAAACGTTAACCCGGCAGGCCGCCGCACGACTAAGCAGCGTCAGCACCGATCTAGCCCAAGCACAAGCCCAACTCCGCCACCCGGACCTGTATGTCCCACGTACAGGTCGAGATGACAGCAATACTCCGATTAGCGGCGAGATCTACTCACCGCCAGCCCTTCCGGCAATCACCCCAAGCTACGGCGGCAGCTCAGCTTCGCGAAATGGCTCCACGCACTCACCAGTGAGTGGACATGCTGGGACGGTTCCTTCCGCTCGCCCTATAGAGTCATCGTCAAGCTCAGGTCGGACCATTATTCACTCTGGAGGGCCCGGAGTGATACTGGGCAGTGTCGGGACACCATCCCTGCCACACCCGGCGTCCGGCAACTCGGTGCTACTACCGGGCTCAGGTGGCGGCGCCAATGGCACTGTAGTCAATCCTGCACCGCCCCCAACAGTGCTGCCATCTGGCGGAAAGGTGCGCCTACCGGGCGGCGCCACGACTGGTGGCGTCACGTATCCATCATCCCCCGCACCAGGGTCGGCGTTTCCCGACGAGCCAGGTGTGCGGTCGACCGGAATTTCGCCGGGTCCACGGGTTATGCCTGCCGGTGCAGTCATCGGCGGGTCATCCGGGAGCGGCTTAGGACGATCCGAATCGGGCCAGCCAGGGATGCGCCGAGTCAACCCTGTGGGTGGAGTTATCGGCGAAGTTCCGCCGTCGGGCGATCCAAGCACCCGCAGAATGTCTCCGTATGGTGGCGAGGCCATGACACCTGGAGGTGGCGGCATTGGACAGGCCGGAATGGGCGGCAAACGCGGCAGTGCATCGAACGGTCCACGCTACGGATCCACGGGCGGCAGCAATTCTGATCTAGAAAGTCCCGGGCGCGGGCGGGCCGGGGGGTATTCCGCCACGGAGGCGTCGGGCGGACAGGCTTTCGGACGAGCCCCGCAACGCCGGTCTCGGCGCGAGGATCGTGATGAGTCACTGCATTGGGATCCAGACAACCCCTGGGAAACCGCAGAAGGGGTCGACCCAGTGTTGCGACCTGCTCCGGAGCAGCGTATCGACCCGGGACCAGCAATCGGACTGCGCTGACCATGCCCCGTAAATTATGCGCCGTCATTGGAACGTCAGTTCTAGCACTGATGATCGGGATCTATGCCGCTCCTGCCCAGGCTGATAGCATTCGCAATCAGCAGTGGTATTTGACAAACCTCAAAGCTTCGGAGGCCCAGTCGATAACGAAAGGCGCAGGTGTAACTGTCGCCGTTATTGACTCCGGCACAGAGCCGCATCCCGACCTTCGTCAGAACCTACTTCCGGGCCGAGATTTCCTTCCTGGAGTAAGTGCAGGTGGGAACGGACGGCAGGATTCCGTGGGCCACGGCACAGGAATAGCGGCACTGATTGCTGGAGCCGGCACCAGTCCCAATAATGGGATAATCGGTATAGCCCCAGCAGCGAAGATACTCCCTATCAAGATAGTCGACGAAGACACCGCGACAATCGGTGGACCATCTCAGCAGGCCGGGGAAGCCATTACTTGGGCAGAAGTACACGGCGCCAAAGTAATTAACATGTCCACGAGTCTAAATCCGTCTTTTTCATTACAGAATGCAGTAAAGTCCGCGCTCGATTCAGGCGTGGTCATTGTGGCCGCAGCGGGAAATGTTGGCCAAGGCGATATCGGCACCATCTACCCAGCCGCACTCGACGGCGTTCTGACCGTCGGAGCGAGCGGGCGTGATGGAAAATACAATTCCTTGAGCACAAAGAGCTCGAAAGTGGATATTTGTGCTCCCGGAGTAGATATTTACACTGCTTCGTTGGCAAACAAATACGCAAAAACATCAGGAACGTCTGCATCAACTGCAATCGTTTCCGGCGCAGCAGCACTAGTTCGAGCCAAATTTCCGCAGATGTCTGGTAAAGAAGTCGTGCACCGACTTACCGCCACTGCAGACGATATCGGGCCACCGGGAAGAGACAACGAGTGTGGGTTCGGCGAACTGAACATCGTTAAAGCGCTCACCGCTGATGCGCCACCACTAGACAGCAACACCGTTGCCCCCGTTCCGCCGAGCACGGCCGCCACTACTGCGATCCCAAGCGATGCAACGTCTGCTCCAGGAAACGCGAACCCTGCCGCACAGCCAAAAAAGAACTCCAGCAAATCTAACTCCGCCATCATCATCGGAGGAATCATCACGATTCTTGTCACCGCCGCACTAGTCGGTTTCATCGCGCTACGTCGCCGACGCCAGTAGTTTCACCGATCAATTAATAAGAGCCGACCCAAACAACCAAGGACGAAAGAAGCCAATGGATATGGATGCGGCCATAGACGACTGGGCAGCGCGGGCCGAACGACAATCAGCACTCACGGCCGAGTTAGGCGACGAGCTGCAGCGGGCGCAAGCGTCCGCTCAGTCTCGTGGAGGAGAGGTAGAGGTGACCGTGAATCATGCAGGCGGACTGGCTGATTTGCGCCTAAGTAGTCGGGCGATGACGCTCTCCGAGCACGATCTAGGAAAAATGATCTTAGCGACCAGTCAACGAGCACAGGCGAACCTAGCCCGGCAAGTCACCGAGCTTGTCAATAGTCTCTACGGTGAAGGCTCGGAAACCGCCACATTCGTCGGTGGAACCTATGCGGAGCAGTTCCCCGACGCTGACATTTACGAAAAGGACCGTGATGAAGAATGAGTCAGCCGAACATCGAACTTGATGCATCAGCCCTCCGCGCACATGCACGGATAGTTGACGAAGTTGCTGCAATGTGTGGCGAGGCTGCCAGCGGCGCTGAATATCTTCACCTTCATGATGAGGTGTACGGCGAATGGCCCGGCAAGCTCTTCGTCCCTTTGATCAATCCAGTTCAGGATTGGGCACTCCAAGAAATACACCATGGCGCAGATGCAACAAGCAGGCTGGCGGAGCTTGTACGTGCAGTCGCCGATGATGCCGACGCCACGGACAGTAGCGCCGCACAACGGCTGCGGGGAACTTCCACATGAGCGGCGAAACCTATTTGAGTCGACAGAGTCTGGTCGGGCTTGAGAGCGCGACCAAGAGCTACGAGGGCGCTGGTATCTTCGAATCAGCATGCGGTGTGGTCGACGGCGTAGTAAATGGCGATTGGCTTGGAGCGGGTGGGAATGCTATCGCCACCGGCCTATCTCTTATCGGCGCGATCATGGATCCCCTCCAGGCAGTCTTCGCGGCAGGAGTCGGATGGCTAATGGAACACGTTAGCTTCCTCCGGGAACCGCTGGACAGGCTAATGGGAGACCCTCATGCAATCGATGGACATGCCCAGTCCTGGCAAAACATCCAACAGCGAATCTATGACGCGGTGGATCTATTCGTTGACGAGGTAAACAAAACCACGGCGACCTGGGCAGCAAACTCAGCGGACGCCTACCGTCGTCGAGCTGGCAATCACGCACAATCCGTTCAGGCACTTGGGAAAATCGCAGACGGAATGAGTAAAGCGACAACGGTCGTCGGTGCAATGGTGGGCGTGATGCGCAATACAATCCGCGATATCATTGCCGACGTGGTCGGCGCCTGCATCTCCAAGGCTATTCAGGCTGTGACTGTAGTGCTGATTCCCAAGGTCGTAGCAGATATTGCTATCCTAGTTGGGAAGACCAGTGCAAAAATTCTCAACCTACTCAAAGACCTTGCAACCGCGATCAAGAAAATGGGCGTCCTGACTCACCGGATGGGGCACCTTATCGAAGAGATTAGCGACGCTAATCGCAACGTTCTTCGGCTAGAAGCGTTCCGCATAGAATCCCTTGGCACACACGGCACCGGCTGGACCGGGTTCAAATCTGGATGGACTCATGTTAAGGGCGTGCATGACCTCCTGGACAAGAGCCAAGACGCCGTGCATGGCACTGTTGGCCATATGGCCGCCGACACAGGTAGTAGCGCGGCTAAGACGAACAGCGTACAGAACCTCGGATCGTCAGCGTCTACCATGGAAGCAGACCGCCCGAAGCCGACAGTCATTGAACTTCCACTCTAGTAGGGCGCATTATGGAACCGACAGATGACCGGATTGCCAGAAGGCTCGCTGAGATCCCCAAAGAAGCAGCATCTCTCGATCGGGAGGCCGAGCTTCGCCGCGACGTGGAGAATGACACAACGTCCACATTAGCCGACCGGCCCAAAAGATTTGGTTTTGTACGCTCCACATCATTCTTAATTGTTATTATCGCAACTGCGGCTGGGTTACTCGGCCTCGCAGTCACACTGAGTCGACTAGCGGGCAATGACATGCGCGACGCACAGCGCCTCGGAAACGCCCAGGTGACCTCCTGTGTGCGGCATGGCCCAATCTCCAACAAGGGAATCGGCATCTGGTATGGTTGCACGGCAACGATAACCTGGGATGATGGAAAGTCCGATAGGATTACCGTCGGCGCAGTATTCAAGACCTCAGATATCGGCACCACCGTCAGAATCGGAGATCTGGGAAGCTACCGAACCGCAGAAAAGCTCGCTCGGGCCGACACTCCATATCGGCCCTGGCTAAGGTGGATAGGATACGTTGTAGTTGTTGTCGCCTTCGTACCATGCCTCATCGCAACATTGATGGTTCGCGAGCTACTCCGCTTCCGCCGTCGCTAAAAAGACACCAGACCTAATTTCGGCGGAGATTGAGGCAGTATTTGTCACCGGCACCATTCCGAAGGCTTGTTTCCTGAACGCAATCCAATTCCGTAAACAGCTATTTTTCGATTTTCATATTTGCGTCTCGTTAAGATTCCGCGATGCCCGTTTCCGGCTTTAGGTCGATCAAGATGCCTGTGGCCGTCAGCGAGCTTCTGATGACCATGGCGAGTGTTTCGACCTCGGCGTCCTCCACGAAGGCATAACCTCCTTCTGAAAGGCAGTCAGCGACCTGCACTGCGATCCGGTAGATCGGATCTTTCACATCCGAGCACACGTCGTCCATCTCCTCCTTGATAGCAAGGTCGAAGGATCAGCCGTACCGATCTGCCTGCAAAGAGAACTTCGCTGGGCAGTCCTGGCGCTTCGCCACTCAAACGCTCTCATACTATTGTCTAGAAGACAACTCCCCAATTGTCAGGTAGTCAACACTTGGGTTCGGAAGCTGACTGCGATGGAAGAAGTCATGGCTGCCGCCGAGATTGCCGACTACCTCGGTGTTTCGCGCCAGCGTGTCGCCGTACTCGTCGAGCGCGCAGACTTCCCCTCCCCCATAGCCCGGCTGTCGGTTGGCCGAATCTGGCGGACTTCCGACGTAAGAACCTGGGCTGCGAATCGCCCGAACCGGACGCAGGAAGACGAACAACGTTAGCTAGCACAAACAGCCGGAACGAACTCTACTTTCGGGCATCGCGGCGTAACGGCGGCACGCGGGCCCGGCGGTGGGCCCGTACGGTGTGGTGCCCTTAATCGGCAGTGGTGGCGGTGATCATTGGACGCCGGCCTGGGTTGATGTCGACCTGGGCTCTTGTACAGTCCGTAGCCGTGCATGGATGCCGCCGTAGGCGACCGCTCCGGGTAGGTACTTTTTGCGTATCCGGGCGACCATGCTGTAATTCGGATCGCACACGCTGCCGACCCGTGCGGTCGCAGCTTGTGTGACGAGTTGGTAGGAGTCGAGCAAGTTCAGGCCGGTCAGTGCGCTGGCCCAGCGGACAAGGTCGTGTTGGCTGATCCGGTAGGCGACTTCCAACGGTTGGGCGCAGCCGATCGACATCAACGCCTGGTCCGTTTCGATCCGCGGAGTTGTTGGGGCTGCATGTTTGATGACTTCCACGAGCAGGGTGGTGTGCATCGCGGTCTCGACCGCGACCCCGTAGGCGTCACTTTGACCTTGGCGGGCATGTCCATTACCCAGAGCGAGCAGTGCACCGTGCACGAAAACTGGTAGATATAGGGTGGTGCCGGGGCGTATTTCCGGGGTGCTCATGTTCCCGCCGTGCACGTCGCAGGTGATCGTGGACAGTGCTTGGAACCCGGCTGGGGCGACGCCGACGGTGCCGAGCATTGGGTCGAGCGGCAGGTCCACGCTGAAATCGCCGTCCCGGGCAACGAATTCGACCGTGCCGTTCACCGTGTCGATGTCGTAGCGCCAGACCCGCTCGTACAGTGGCGCCTGTAAAGTGGGCGCGGTCTGGGTGGAGGTCCCTACTCCGAAACGGGGAAAAATGGACGACACACCCCACGTGCGGGCTGGCACCATGCTCCGGAAATGGATCGCGAGGGCGTCACCAGGCTCGGCACCCTCGACGAACAGTGGGCCACTGACCGGGCCGAGGTAAGGCATCTGGCCTACCTGCGACGGCAGGTCAAACTCGGTTTGCACGGCACCGCCGAAGCAGTCCTCAGTGTAAACCTTAACCACTTCCCCGCCGCGCAGGTCACGGACCGGGGCCTGACCGCCGAAAGTGTAAACCAGCTCGCTGGGCTTTGGATGGTAAAAGTTTTGATTCATTGCTATACCGCCTTGCGTATACCTAGGCGTTTCATGATCTTGCTGTGATGTGTCTCATGTAGACAAAGAAAAGTGCCTTCTACCTGGGAGAATCTGAGTGTTGAAGCCAGAAACATCCCGAACTGGAAGGCACTTTTCGCGTGCACGACTCTACCCGATGGTCACAGCGGCTGACCGTCACCGGCAACGGTAAGAACGTGATCGCTCACGCCGGCGCTGCCGCGCTGCGGCTTCTCGCCGACCGCACCGGCCTGACCCAGGCCCTGTCGGACACCCTGTACCGCAACGATTTCACCCCCGGCCACGACCGGGGCCGGGTGCTGGTCGACGCCGCCGTGATGATGGCCGACGGTGGTAACACCATCCGCGGTATCGACGTCCTGCGTCACCACCACGACCTGCTCGGCGTAGTCGCGTCCGCGCCTACCCTCTCGCGTGGCCTCGCTGAGATCGACCAGGCGGGCCTGGACCTGCTCGACAACGCCGGCGCGAAGGTCCGCGCCCGGGTCTGGGACCTCATCGCCGCCCGCCACGGCCGTATCCCCCCGGCGCTGGTGGCCACCGGCGACCTCGGCGAGGCCATCGTGCTACGCATCGACGCGCACTTCATCGACACCGTGTCCCGCAAGGAAAACGCGGCCCGGCTCCGTGGCGGCTACGGACACCACCCCCTCGCCGTGATCTGCGACAACACCGGTGAATGCCTCGCCGAGCAACTACGTCCCGGCAACGCCGGCGCCAACGACGCCGCCGATCACATCGCGCTGCTCACCCGGGCCATCGCCCAACTCCCGGCCCCATATCGGGTCAATCTGCTGATCACCGCCGACGGTGCCGGCGCCACCCACGACCTACTGAATTGGATCACCGCCCTCAACCGGCCCGCCGACGGCGACGACCCGGGCATGCGGGTGCAGTACTCGGTGGGCTGGCCAGTCGACAAACACACCGGTAAAGCCATCGCCGGGCTCCCCGCGCAGGCGTGGACGCCGATGGTGGCCGCCGACGGCCTGCCCGGCACCCCAGCCACCCTGGACCACGAGTCCGGCCCCGACACCGTCGGTGAAGTCGCCGAGATCACCGGTCTGCTGCACCACCTACACACCTGGCCACCAGGCCTGCGAGTGTTCGTCCGCCGGGTCAAACCCCTACGCGATACCACCCCCAAACCTTTGCCAGGTGTTGGGCAACTCGAACTCGACCTGCAACACACTGCTGCCGGATGGCGCTACGAAGCCTTCGCCACCAACAGCCCACCACCGGACATCGACGAAGACCCGCACGAGGTCACCGCCTGGCTCGACGGCCGACACCGGGTCCACGCCCGCGTCGAAGACCACTTCAAACACGGCAACACCACCGGCGGCAAACGCCTGCCCTCGAAGAAATTCGCCGTCAACGCCGCCTGGCACCGCACCCAGGCCATCGCCTGCGACCTCATCGCCTGGCTACAACTGCTCGGCTGCCACGGCCCACTCGCCCGAGCCGAACCCAAAACCCTGCAATACCAAATCTTCCACACCCCGGCCACCCTCACCCGAGGCGGCCGACAACGACAGCTGAACTTCCCACCCGACTGGCCCTGGACCACCCACATCCAAGCCATCTTCCAACGCCTGTTCACCCTGCCCATCCCGACCTGAATCCCGCCCCCGGCCGAACGAGCGACGAAAGGACACCCACCGCGTGGAGAACGGCGCCCACCGAGGCGACACCCGGCGCTACCGGCATGCCACCCACCCGAAACCACACCACCCCACCGGCATAAATCAGCACACATCAATGCGTCCAAGATCCTGAAACGCCGAGGTATAGGACGTGGTCGTGGAAGGGCACGTTGCTCATAGCTGGTCATCTGCTGGTCAGCCTTTAAGGCTGGAGTGCACGGCCACGCCACCCGACACGACATACATCGAGGTCGCCGCACCCATAGCGGCGGCCAACACACACCCCACTCCAGCCAGGACCGGTCAGCCTGATGCTCAACCCAGACCCGAGAAGCAAGGACATAGGACGCCCGCAGCTCGGCGTGGCCACACGGGTGACGCGGCTGCGAGAACGAGGTGATCCGGTCGGTCGGGGTGCTCACTTCCGGTGTTATAGCTTGTCCGTGCCTCATCGAAACCCTTCTGATCGAACCACTCGACTCGGAACTAATGCACAGCCCAAAGTCAGGCCGTGGTTGCGATCAATGTGCGCGGTGTTTTGGTTTCACCCTCACGTACTCCCGGCAGGGTCGTAAGTCCGATTTAGGTGTGGACTTAAGAGGGTGATTTAACGACGGCGATCCCTGTCACCTGCGAAAACGTCAGGCATGTGGTGATTTAGCGAGCCCAGGGCAATGAGTCGGGGCGGAGTTAATCGGTCATAGCGACGTAACCGAAGCCGCCGGGCGCGTCATCGCACTGGCAGAACTCTCGCAAAGCAACGCCAGGGCGACCGCACCGCTGCCAATTGGTCGTCATCAGCGACCGACAGCTCGATCTACCATCGGACTGAACCGCGTGTCAGCGCGTTGTCGACGTCCGGGCACGCTGTCAAGCTGATGGAGGCTAGGGCGAAACCGTGGTCGCTCGTCGGACATCGGCGGATCACCCACCCCTGAAGCACCTTCAACGAGCACCGACGGGCGAAGGAGTAAGCGGTGTCTGCATCGACACGCAGCAACGTAAGAAACCTCTTGTTGATTGAAGCGCGCCTACGGCTGACCTCACCGTGCGGCAGCGGCGAACCAATGTCCGTGCAAGAGGTCGCCGAAGGGATGAACACCTTCCTCTGGCAGGAGTATCTCCGCGTCAAGGACCAGCCGAACCCGCCACCGGAACCCACAGTCCTGGACCACCGGTTCGTTTCCAGCTACGAGGCGGGCCGGCACCGGTGGCCATCCAGGCATTACCGTACGGCTTTCCGGCACGTGCTCAAGGCGTCCACCGATGCCGAATTGGGCTTCCAACCCGGCCGGCGACACCGGACACGACCGGCGGCTAACAAACGCGATCGGCCGGCCCAGGTCGGGGAATGGTCGAGCGGTGACCAAGCCCGTACGGCGGCGGCCTTCGTTGACTGTCCGAGCGCCCGGGAGTCGAATGCTGATGTTAACCGACGCCACGTGATGGCCGGACTAGCCAGTCCAGTCATCACCGCACTGCTCAGCACGATCCCGGGAATGATCGATCGGGCCGTGCCGCGGCCTAGGGAGCAGCCCTGGGATGCGGAAACGTTAGCCGCCGAGGTGTTGAAGGTCCGCAGGGCATATCAGCACAGTCGATACGCCGCCGCGATGGCAGCGCTGCCCGAGTTGCTGGCCGGCATTCATCGCGAGCGCGGGTGTCATGATACTCGCCGGCTTGCGACGCTGGAGGCTGAGGCGTATCAGGTCGCCAGCGGTCTGCTACTCAAGAGCGGTGAACCAGTTCTCGCCACGATCGCTGCTGAGCGCTGTGCCGCAGCCGCTGAACGGTCGGAGAACGAGCTCATCGTCGGGTGTGGCGCCCGCGCCTATGTCCATTGTCTGATGGCGGGCGGGCACCCTCAACAGGCAGTACACCTCGCAGTCGCGGCGGCAGGCCGGATCTCCGCGCAGGTCAGCTCCCGAAAGCCGGCCGCGATGTCGGTTCACGGGGCGCTCCTGCTGCGCGGCGCAATCGCGGCGGCCCATGCTGAGGACCGAGACCACGCACATCACCTGCTGGACGAGGCCGACCGAGCCGCAGATCATCTGGGCGCGGATCGAAACCTACTCTGGACCGCTTTCGGACCAACCAACGTCACCGCGCACCGGATCGCCGTCGCAGTCGAACTCGGCGACGCCGGAACCGCGGTTGCCCACGCCAACACAATTAATCTGGCAGCCCTTGAACTGCCCGAACGTAAAGCGATGGTCCTCATCGACACTGCCCGCGCCCTCACCCAATGGGAAAAATGGGACCGCGCGTTCGACGCCATCCGCCGAGCGGAGTGTCACGCGCCTGAAGAAGTCCGGCAACGACCCGCCGTCCACCACCTCATCGACGAGCTGGCCCGCCGCAGCCCCACGATGCTGCGACACCACGTACAGAACTACGCCGAAAAGATCCGAACGGGCCGATGACCTCGCGAACACTGTGCATCGTTGTGTGCGCCGCCGGTCCGGCCCGTCACGTCGGACGTCTCGTCCAGCAGGCACAAAGCCAAGAATGGACCGTCCGGCTCGTCGCCACGCCCGCAGCAATAGGCTTCATCGACCGCGAGGCACTCGCCACAATCAGCGGCGCACCGGTACGCCACGACTACCGCCCGTCCGATGAACCAGAAACCCGATCTAGCACTGCTGACGCGATCATCGTCGCACCAGCCACTTATAACACGATCAATAAACTCGCCACCGGCGTCAACGACACCTATGCATTGAACGTCGTCGCCGAAGCCATCGGCCAGGGCAGACGCGTCGCGATCCTCCCGTTCGTGAATACGGCGCTAGCCATCCGACGACCTTTCGTCGCTGCCGTCGAGTCGCTGCGAACCGAAGGCGTACACGTCGTGCTCGGACCCGACCAGTGGCAGCCGCACAAACCAGGTAACGGCAACACAATGGTCGACAAGTTCCCATGGCATATCGCATTGTCCGCAGTCACCATCGTCAGCTGACCCCTACAGCGACGATCTCAGCGTTGTAGCAACGCGGACCGCTCTATGCCTAGGCGTTTCATGATCTTGTCATGACGTGTCTCATGTAGATAGAGCAAAGTGCCTCCGAGCTGGGAGAATCTGAGTGTTGAAGTCAGAACTATCCCGAACCGAAAGGCACTTTTCGCGTGTATGACTCTACCCGATGGTCGCAGCGGCTGACCGTCACCGGCAAGAACGTGATCGCCCACGCCGGCGCCGCCGCGTTACGGCTGGTCGCCGACCGCACCGGGCTGACCCAGGCCCTGTCTGACATCCTGGACCGCGACGATTTCAGCCCTGGCCACGACCGGGGCCGGGTCCTGACCGACGCCGCCGTCATGATGGCCGACGGCGTTAACACTATCCGCGGCATCGACGTCCTACGCCACCAACGTGACCTGTACGGCGCGGTCGCGTCCGCGCCCACCCTCTCCCGCGTCCTCACCGAGATCGACGACGCAGGGCTGCACCGCCTCGACACCACCCGCGCGAAGGTCCTGGCCGCCGTCTTCGGGTTCAGCGAAGCTGCCGCCATCCGCTGGGACACCAACGCACGAGAACTCATCGGCGACCCTCACGCGACCCGCCTCCCCGAGTCGCTGCAGTGAAGAGCCCCGCAAGTGCGGATGGAGTTCGGACTACTGTTCGCCGGTGAGCAGATATCGCCGCACCTACCGCGAGGTGGCCGGCCAACGGATCGAAGGTAGCTGGCGGCACATCTTCACCCACAACATGAACATGTACTTCCTGACCGACCTGATCATTTACGCCGACGGTGCGATCGACTGCGGCACCGGCGGACTCACCGACCTCGACGGGCTGGCCGAACAACTGCGCTGTGGCCGGGTCGCCACCACCCTCGAAGACGGTGCTTGGGCGTCGGCACAGCATCTGGCGGGGTGGCGGTTCACCGAGCCCGACTCCGCGATCAACACGGAGATGCTCCTCAGCGAAGTCGCCGACGACATCGACCGGCTCAACGACCGCCCCGACTCCACTGTCCGCTGCCTGCAAGCAGTAACGACCTACCTGGCCGACCCCACCGAAGACAACCGGCACACCGTCCGGGACCGCTACCTGGCGATTCCCGAACACCTGCGTGCCTACGCCCTCGGCGACATGGACCGCAAAGAGGCTCCACTGCGGATTCTGATCACCGACATCGGTGACCGGCTGCACGGCTGGCCGGACGGTCCAGTCGTCACACAGCAGAAGCGGGCCGAAACAGTCGCGTACTTCCGCGAGCGCGAGATCGCGATCGAGACATGGACGACGCGAGTCCCGGCCGACGGCCCCGAGCAGCCTCAGCAGCCCACGCTGACCATCCCAAAAACGGTCTACCCGCGTGGCTGGCCGGATCCACCTGGCGTTGAAGTGCTCCAGAACGACTACCCGACACTCATCACGATCGGCGCCAACAGCTATCCCAGCGTCACCCACGCGTACTGGGCGCTGTCCACCTCCGACCCCGACTGGCACGACCAGATCACCGCAGCGCCGCGCGGATACGACGCCGGGAAGCTCGCCGAACTGGCACCCCGCCGCATCGACTGGGCCGCCGCCCGCCTCGCGGTCATGACCGCCTTGCTGCGCGCCAAGTACACCCAGCACACCCAGATCGCGCAGAGGCTGCGCGCCAGCGGCGACGCCCGCATCGTCACCGTCGACTTCGAATCCGCCTACTGGTCCGCCAACGGCAAACAAGGCAACAACTGGATCGGACGGCTCCTGGAAGTGATCCGTTCCGAACTCGCCGCCACCGATGCCGGAATTCCTCTTCCGATGATTCACGGCATCGACCTCCCGGCTTCGCCCGGAACACAAGGGCCGCCATGGGAAGATGGAGCTCCCGGGGCTTCCTGTTCGCTTTGAGAGCACTTGGGTTCGGCGGAACTCGCGGACTTTCCGGTCGAGCCGAGCACGATGACGTCTTCGTGTTTGGTGATGTAGTTGCCTACTGAGAGGCGACTGACGAGGTCGGTGTCGATGCTGCGGTCGGGTAGGGCTCCGGCGAGGTGCCGCCGCCCATGAAGCCAGAACTCAACCAAGACCGTCGGCATCGCTCAACGCCCAAGATCTGTCCGCGAGATCGGCTCCTTAAGCGTCGTCTCACAGGCGGTCTACTACCTGCCACATTAGTGCCCATCCGCCGAAAATGGATCTGGCGAAGCGGGGCCGTTCGTGGCACGGCCCCGGCTATGTCGCAGGAGTCACCTGGAACAGCAATTCCGACGGCTCACGCTCATCATCTGCATAAATGACGATCGCAACAGAATCGGCACTGACCGGAACGATCATGCTGATCGTCTCGTTAGGGTCGTAGAACCTTAGACGCGCGCTCGGCAAGGTCAGATCACCCGAAAAAATAGTTCGAAGTTCGGTATTGACATCAGCGTCCTCTACACATGCAACGCTGACGAGACCGCTCGCGGTATCCATCACGCCAACGTAGATGGAGTCTGGACCCGCATGAACGCCCTCCGCCGCCGCGTCCCAGCCGTTGTGGGCGTTCGCACTTTCTGGCGCGGAGACCACCAACAGCCCGTGCGAGAACCCTGCAGAAAATGAACCTAATAGCATCTGTCGCTATTTTCTCTGGCAGACATCAATCGAAGTCGTACCATTCACGATTGAGCCCATTTACAATTCCGCCTTGTTGCCGAGCACATGATTGGCACTGAGGATACAGGGGCCAGGGACCTTGCGGAGCGAGCTTGTTCGGTGGCTGGTGATCTCCGGTCCAATGCCCATCCCTATAGCCAGACTCAGTTGCGGGGCAGGTTGAGCACCCATGCGTGTCACCCGCTTCGTTAACCATCCGCTTCGGTCAATGAGCGCACCTCTCCACCCTGAGCGAAAATTCAGGCGAGCTCCTGCGAGATATCAAATTCCACGGGAACCTTACCTCGGACGACCCCCCAGACGGGATCCCGCTCGATCGATCCGATCCATTCATCGAACGACGTCCCGGCCTCACGGAACCACCAGGAGTTGCGACTTTGCAGCGACCGCAGGTCGGCATCGGCTCGGTATCTGTACTCAAGCTGAACCTGCGAGTACCCTTCATGCTCACCTTCGGCGTCAACGATTTCCATTTGACGCACAAGGCCAACCGCGAATTTCGGCTCATCAAACCAGTTCACTTCGCCATACTGAAAGAGGAAACCGTCGGAGTCAGTGCTGGTAGGGACGTCAAATTCAATCCGCTCAAAGCTGCGGATAGTAGCAATAAATTCCTCGACCGTTGGAACCTCTCGACTAGATCCGCCCTGGTCAACGAGGTCTTGCACCACGCCCAGTGCAGAGTCGATCGGTCTCGTCATCGCCTGTCTCCCTTGCTCGCTTCTAGGTCCCCACCAGCCTTGCCGTGGTGTCGCCGCACCACGGCAAGGCTCACTGCCCTAAACAATTGGTCGTTTAGGTCATTTTGGGTAGATTTGATTCTGTGATGGTGATCGTGTAGCTGACGTCGCGGGTGTGTTGGGTTTCTCGTTGTTTCTTCGTTCGTGGGCCGGTCCGGGTCCGGCCTCTGCGTTCTCGGGGAGCGGCGGTGATCGCGACTTGCAGGTCGGCGAAGTCGCGGTGGTGGCCGCAGGCTCGGCAGGGCGCTGAGGCGATCAGATGGTCGCGGGTCGCGTGCAGGACGGTGGTGAAGGAAATCTCATCGGGGTCGATGCCGAGGTCGATCGCGGCGTTCACGGCGTGATCGACGAGTGCGTTGTAGACGGTCAGTAGCGCCCAGATTTCTTGTTCTGCCAGGTCCGCCGACTGGCCGCGGAGCCGGCGGTCACCGCCGCGGAGCGTCGACTTGATTGATTTGTACACCAGTTCTGCTTGCCATCTTTCGGCGTACACCGCGGCGATCTGCTCGGCCGGGTAGGCGACGTGGTCGAGCAGTGTGGTCAGGACCCGGAACCTGCTCGTGCTGCTCTTGCCGGCCCGGTCGCTCAGGGTGACGGTGAACTCGACCATCCGGGCGATGATGTCGTCGAGGCGGGCGGCTTTCGGCTCGCCGCTGGTCTTGCGGCGGTGGGCGCGCATCTGATCGGACTCGCGTAACCGGACCTGCTGGGATCCGTCGGACAGCGTGTCCACGATCTTCGCCGGTAGGCTCTGGTGGCCGTTCTTCACCCGCCAGGCCAGATGCGCGCCGGTCGCGGCCGCGACCCGCCACCGGTGCATCGAGAAGAAGTTCCTGTCTGCGAGATTGATCGTTCCCGGTTTCAGGCAGGCCACCAGGCGATCCCACAACACCTGTTCACTGACCTGACACGAGTCGACCTGCGCGGCCAGGACCCGGCGGGTGCCGCATTCCACCAGGGTGACGGCCCGCGCTTGCGGGAACCGGCCACCGGTCGGGGTCGCGAACCTGGCCCGGATCGCGTCGGTCGCGGCGAGGTCGAACACCGTGCCGTCGGTCGCGGTCACCACCAGGCCGAACACCAGCGACCCGGCAGCCGCCACCCGTCCCGCCGCGTCCGCGGCGGTGCGGGTGAATAACTCCCGCAGCACCGCGACCGGTAACCGGTCCCTGGCCTGCGACAACGCGACCGTGCAGACCGGGACACACATCACCACCACCGGGTTGAAAACGGACAGTAACGGCCACAGGCGGGTGATCACTGCTGCTGAGCCCTGCCCGCAGAACAGGCACAACCCGAGCACCAACACCGCCGTCACCGCGCCGGACAACCTCGCCCGCTGCTTGTCGACGTGCCCCGCCGCCGACAACGCCGCCGCGACCTGCTCCGGCGTGACCACCGCCCGGATCGCAACACCCCCACCCGCGGCCGCAACCCGCGCCCCGGGACCAGCCAGGATCACTTCGCGTAACGACCCCGACGACCCGCCCAGCCGCGACAACCCGAGTTCCGGCACACCTATGGCAGACTTCGACAACGAAACTCCTGGTAACCGACGCGTGTCTTGACAACCCACGTCATATCAGGAGTTTCGCTATACCCCGGGCAGCCCCCGGATCACCCGCGTGTCACTCACCAACATGCACCACCAGTAACTCCCAAGTCACACAGCGCACCCATTGATCGTTGCTCAATCGACACCAACCCCTACCGATACCATTCGATAGTCGGGTAAATCGTCCGGATGTTTATGGCAGTGACCCAGAGCGCGATGTATATCGAGTCACTGAGATCACGAGGCAACGGCTCAGCAACGCGCAGCGCACGCTTCTCATAGAAGGGTGCAGCAGATCAGTAGACCGTCAGCCGTTTCACCAGCACCGCCGGCCCGACAGGATAAACGACGTGCCGACTCGCTGGCCCCGACGACCGCGGGTCTTTTGACGGCTGTCGAATCATTTAGCGCGACGGTCTACTACCTGCCACAGTAGTGCCAATCCCGCCGAAAATAGATCTGGCGAAGCGGGGCCGTTAGTGGCACGGCCCCGGCATGTCGCAGGAGTCATCTGGAACGGCAATTCCGACGGCTCACGCTCATCATCTGCATAAATGACGATTGCAACAGAATTGGCACTGACCGGAACAATCATGCTAATCGTCTCGTTAGGGTCGTAGAACCTTAGACGCGCGCTCGGCAAGGTCAGGTCACCCGAAAAAATAGTTCGAAGCCCCGTATTGACATCAGCGTCCTCTATACATGTAACGCTGACGAGACCGCTCCCGGTATCCATCACACCAACGTAAATGGAGTCTGGACCCGCATGGACACCCTCCGCCGCCGCGTCCCATCCGTCATGGGTGTCCGCACTTACTGGCGCGGACACCACCAACAGCCCGTGCTAAAACCGGGCCGAAAAGGTCCCTAACACCATCTGCCGCCACTCACTCTGACGCACATCAATCAAAAACGTGCCATTAATGATTGAGCCGCCTGACAATTCCGCCTTGCTGTCGGGCACAAGATTGGAACTGAGGATGCAGGGGCCGACGGACCTTGCGGTGCGGTGCAAGCATGTTCGGTCGCTGGCGATCTCCCGCACGGTTAGACTATTGGCAACCGATCAACATCGACAAGGTCCGGATCGGCCTCAACTAATCGATCCTCAAAGGCATTCCAACCATTAGCTATCGCAAAATGCGCTTCGCTATGCGTAATAGGAACCAGCCATGAAAAAATGATCTCACCCAGTTCCGTTCGAACAGACGCGAAGTCTTCCGGCAGGTACACCGGAACACTCGCATAAAACGCCTCCATCTGTGAGCCTTCGAAAATCTGGCCGCGGGGCCCGATGACGTCACCTCTCAATAGAGCTTGTCCACTCGACAAAGCTTCCAGTCCGACCTGATGCACTAGAGCCGCAGCACGCCGGCCATCAATCCGTTGCGGGATTATCAGCATCAGTTCTTGATAAATCTTCCGTGGACTGACTCTCGACTGAAGAGGCTGTCCACTGAGACCGAGCGTCGAATACGCAACCCCGCCAGCAACGTCGCCGGAGAATTGGACCACCTGGAACGGTAGACGCTGCCCCTCTTCGTCAGTTGACCATCCCCGAGCGATCAACCCTAAGTGATCCTCCAAATGGTTCACGAGATCATTTGAACCGGGAGTCATCGTTTCCACCCCCTCGGTTGCACGCGATGCATTCAAGATTGACGCCGCTATTGTAGTCGTCCCGCACCACCCGACGCGAAACATCGTCTGGAAATTCGCGATTCGTCCACGACGGATTGTGGGAGTTGTCCCAGTCGCTCGGATTGGCTCTTGTTCCAGTGCCAGGCGGCACTGAAACTTCGCTGCCACAGCTGGGACAGAGCTTGCCGCCATTTGGCCCAGACTCCGCATTATCCCACGAACCTTGCTTCGTTGACTTTCTGAAACTACTGCGGCTAGTTACCTCCCCACGTGCATTGGTGCCGTTGGGGCAGTTATGGACGAGCAGCGCCACGGCGCCGGCGAGTACGTAGTAGGTGTGTTCGGTGCTGACGGTCAGGTTGTAGACGGTGAGTGGTTGCTCGGTGATGCTGACATCGACAATGGCGGCTTGTTCGTGGTTTGCCGTACGTAGGTGAGCGCCGACTGTCAGTTCGTCTGCTCGTACCCAGGTGTGGGTGTCGTCGTTGAAGATCGGGTGATTGTCGGTGGGGGTGATGCTCGCATCGGCTTCGCCGTCGGCGTTGGTGTCCAAACTCAGGTCGACGAGAGTCTTAGTGCCGTCGCCGTGAATTAAGGCGGTTACCGGCTGTGCTGATTGTTGCTCGACTGTTGGGTCGTCGGCCACGACTTTGTCGTCCAGGGTGACGTCTTCGATGGCTTTGCTGCTGCCGTCAGCGAGAAGGACCATCGTGCCACCGACAAAACTGTTTCCGCACCCGCGCGTGGCCGCTTTCGTACCCCCGACAACGGTGGCCGCATCAAGCCCCAGTAAAGCACCGTGGCCCACCGCACCGGCGTAGTCGCCTTCTTTGACATCTTTATAGATGGCTTTGCTTTGATGGACTGCGTCGACAGCGGCGATGGGCACCGCCAAGACACCTTCGGCTGCTCCGACGGTGGCAGATTCGACGAAATCGGTGACGCCGTGGATTTGGTTGTTGACGTAGTCAGAGGTGACTTTTCCTGCAGCTCCAGCCAGCGCTGCGCATCCGATGGTGCCGGCACCTGCGGTCGCGCCTTCGCATACGGCGAAGGTTGCGATTCCGACGACGGTTCCGGCGATGGCCGCTTTGTGTTCAGATACCCAGCTCCCGACGCTGCCCCAGAAGCTTTTGTGTTCCTCAGGTTGCACCGGTTGCGCGGTCGAGGTTTCGTTTCCCTGGGTGGAGCCGTTGCCCGTGCATCCGGTCTGCTCCGCGTACCCGCCGTCGCCACCGGTTGAGCTGCTGCTGCTCCCCCCACCGCTACTGCTGGTGGACGCAACTGTGCTGCTTCCACCACCACCGCCGTCCATGGCCCACATCCGCCCGGTGGGGTCGGAGTACAGGACGGGGTTGTTGCCGGCGTAGGAGTATCCGGAAAGCTGTTGTGGGTCGCTGGGGCTTAGGAGCGGGTCGAGGCTGATGAAGGTGCCGGTGGTGGGGTCGTAGTTGCGGGCCCCGATGTTGACGAAACCGGTCGTGGTATCAGCAGGTTTGTTGAGGAATGTGCGGTTGTCGTGCCAGCCCGGAGCAGACCCGCGGCTTTGGCCGAACGGGGTGAATGCTCGCCAGGTCGGGTTCTGGGCGGTGTCATCGAGGGTCAGCTCAACGGTGCCGTGCGCGTCAGCGATATCGAAGCCGTAGGCATTACCGCTGCCGGTGCGGTGACCGGTTTGGCCACCGGGCAGGGAGTAATACCTGATGCCCGAGACTGCCTGGGTAGCGGTATTGACGCTCAGCTGGCTATCAGGCAGATACAACGTCCACGAGTTGGGGTCGTGCTGAGACAACAACTGCCCAGCAGCGTCATAGGTGTAAGAGCTCACGCCCTTGGTCGGTGAGGTGACTGAGGCCAAGTTCCCGGTGTCAGTCCAGGCCAGGGTTTGGTCACCATAGTCAGTGCCGTTGCGGGTTTTGAGGTTCCCGGTCGCGTCGTAGGCGTAGCCGACAGCAGTCGTGGTCGTCAGGGTGCCGCCGACATCGTTGGGTGTGGAGGAGGTCGACGTGGCTGAGGACAGGGTCAGCGGTTGCGTCGTGGAGGTGTACGCGTAATCGGTGCTGACCTGGGTGGCGCTGCCGGTGATGGCGTGCTCGGTTTGGTTGGTGCGCCGACCGATAGCGTCGTAGGTCCAGGTGCTCCAATACGCGGCGTTCGCATCGAGCGGATCACCGACGTTGGCGTGGCTACTGCTGCTCGGAGTGGCGGCGCAATTGTCGGTTGCGGTCCACGCGGCGGTGAGCCGTTGCACGAGGTCGTACTGGTAGCAGCGGGTCTCCGGGGTGCTGTTGGCGCCAAGCCGGCTCTGCGCCTCAGAGGTGATATTGCCCAGCACATCGTAGTCGTAGGTGTGTGTTTCGATGTTGCGCTGCGTAGGACTGGAGTACCGGTCAACACTACGAGTGACGAGTTTGTCCGTGTGGTCGTCGTAAGTGTTGGTGACGTAGGATCGGCCGTTAGCGGAACCGAGCGTTGCCTGTTCGACCCGACCGTATGCGTCGTATGCGGTATCTATCTCAAAGCCGGTTACCGAATCGGGCAGGTCGAGAAAGCCGCTGTAGGTGCGGGTGACCGATTGCGCCGGTAGATCAGCGGCGGCGACCGCGGGGTAGGTATCGCGAATGTCCAGCCCGGTCAGCTCACCATAAAGATGGCCGTAGGTGTAGGTGCCAGCCATTGCCCCTTCAACAGCGGGAATAGTGATGCTTTCCCCAAGCGACTCGCCGAAGGTGTTGAAGCCAGTCGACGAGGTGACGTAGGCAGAGCCACCGGTTCCGCCGACGTAGGTGGTGGTTTTCGCGAGTTTCCCCACCCCAAATTTCAGGGTGGTGCTGTCGTAATCGCGGTGCGAGGTCTTGTTCGCGTCACTGCGAGCATTGACCGGCGCTGACCACTGATCCGTTACCCGGTTGATCGCGTCATAGACAGACGAGATGGTGTGACCGGCCCCGTCGGTGCTTTCGACGGTGTTGCCCATGCCGTCGTATGTGCGGGTGCTAGTGCCGGCAACGGGATCGGTCTTCGCCACGGTTTGACCGATCAAATCGTAACTGCTCGACCACGTGTTGCCGTTGTTGTCGGTGATCGTGCTCTGCAGCCCGTGCCCGTCGAATCCGTACTTCGTTCTCGTGACCGCGCCACCGGTGACGGCGTACGTGCCGGTAAAGGTATTTGCCGGGGCTGCGACGGTCGGGGTGCTGGTGTATTGCTGCAGTTCGGTGGTCCGACCGATCGGGTCAGTGACTGTCGTGGTGATTACCCCACTAGCGGCACTGGCCGGGAAGGGCTTCGTGTGGTCACCGGCCTGACCGGGAAAACTCGTGGTGCGGTCACCGGTGTAGACAGTGTGGCTGGTCGAGATAACGACACCGTTTTTGGTGGATTCGTCAGCGATAACTCGGCCGAGGCCATCGAAGTAGTAGGTGTCCCCGCTCGGGACAGCGGCCGGCAGGGAACTAGCGGTGACCATGGTAGCGCCGGGGATGGTGGTCGAGTCCCACCAGCGGTTGTTACGGGCCTGCACCCAGCCGCGGGAATCGTAGAAGATGTCGGTGACGACCCGTCCACCCTTCGGAGTGGGTGACTGGGTCTGCCGCTTACGCATCAGTGCGTCATATAACTGGGTGGAAACGATGAATCCGCCAGTGGAATTCATCTTCTTCGTGGTCACCGACGTCACACCGGTCTGCGAAACGTGGTATTCGAAATCCTGGTTCGGCGTATCGGTGATCGCCCGAGAGTTGGACCAGACGTCGGTAATTCGGCCGACGGTGTCGTACTGCACGGTGGAAACGTTTTGGTTGGCATCGGTGTTGGTGAGCACCAAACCACGTGCCGGATCGATCGTTTGGGTGACGGACTGGTTCAGTGGATTGGTGACCTTGGTAGCCGTCATCAACCCGTACGCGTCGTCAGTGAAAGAAGTCGTTGTGGTGTTGTTGTTACCGTCAGTTGCCGACTTGACGCGCCCGTAAGCGTCGAAGGTGGTCTTACCTTTGACGGCCCAGACGAATGCACCAGCGGAGAAGTCGGTGGCCTGTTCAATGGTGGTGGCCTGCCCGACGGTAGGGACGGTGGTCAGCGCCGTAGCCCCGTCATAGTAGGTGCGAGTCGCCGATTTGACCTGAGCTGGCCTATTCACCGCAGCTGGTGCACCGAGATTGTTACCAGAACCCGGCAAGGTGCTCGGGCTGCCGGCGGTGTAACCGGAACAGGCGACCGAATCAGTTTCAGTCAGGTTGGCAAGCCCAACCAAGTTGAGTCCGGCATTGACCGGGGCGTAATCAGTGACTGTGCAAGAGTCATAGGCGGCTTCAGCCGGCACGGTGTGCATGTAGGTGGCTTTTGCCAACCCGAAGGTGTTGCTATTGATGGAGCTGTCGTAGCTGGTCTCATTGGCAGTAACCCGCCACGTAGCCTCAGAGCCCGAGATGACCCGCTGACGGGTCCAAACCAGCGCCGGGGCCACGGCCCTGGCCTCCAATGTGGGCAGCCCCGTCCGCGGCCGGCTCGCTATCGCATCAGACACCCAGAAGGCATTGATAGTGCTGGAGTCGATGGCACCACCGTCGCCCTGATATGCGGTGTCCTCGACAACCTTGCCTTGCAACTCGTCGAAATCTTCGTGCTTGCCACCCGCCGAGTCAGTGAGCTCAGCGACAGTAGTCGAGTTGTTCTTGCTCATCCCCTGGTAGTAGCGAGTGACATGCTTGGTTTTGGGATCGTTGACACCGTCGCCGAGCGTCGTGGTAACCGAGGCATAACCGTGGAACTGCCCGTAACTGCGATACTTCTTCTTGACAACTTCGTTGACGTCGTAATGCCAGGCGAGACCGCCGTAATTGTAGGAAGAAACCTTGGTGACCGCACCGCCGGTCGCGTCGGACTCGGTGACCCTAGTGACTGCATAACGGTTGAACCAGTCGTCAACGGTGCTAGACCCGGCCGGGGTCCACCGCACCGGAAAACACGACTTGGTGTTGGTGGCCGCAGTGGGCTTCGCCGATGCCGAACAGGGGGCACTGAGCCCGTAGTCGATACCGATCACCCCGCCAGACTCGGTGGTGATGGCACTAATCCGGTTGCGATACAGCGGAGGCAACACGACGGTCTTGATATCGACCCGGTTCTGCAGCGCTGTCGCGGTAAATCCCACCGTAGGCATGGTTATCGACGTTTTGGAACCCGTCGCGCGCTGATCGGACCCAGTTCGGCTAATACCCGACAGCCACAGCGTTGGCGCTGCGGAGTCACCACTTTTCACTGATGGAATAGTCTCATTCAGCGAATAACTGTCGATCGTCTGATACCCAGGCGTGGCCGCAGCACTGTTGTATTGCTGGGTGGCGATGGACGTGAGTCGCACGGTGGAGAAAAACGATGGTGCCTGAGCGGTACATTTGGCACCGGAAGCGCAAATAAGGTCGAAGGGAACGTCCGGGAAATTAGCCGCGGTGCCAGACGTGAGCGCGGTGCAGGTCCCGGTAAAACAGCGCGGCCCAACCGAATAGGTAACCCGGTTCGGGACCTTCCCGTAAACCTGCCCGTTGACGAACCCGTAACGAACTTCTTTAAGGTAGGCGTCACGAACATAGGAGGCCATGGTCGCGCCGAGGTTCTGCCCGTAATAGTTGATGTCGTTGCTGTAGAAATACGCCATCGCGTTGCTGTGCGCATCGGTGACGTAGTCAAGATTCCACCGATACCCCATCGTGCACACAGACCCAGCCCACGTGGCAGCACTGCGCTGGAAACACGGGTCACCCTTATGCGCAGAGAACACCGGCACGGTCTGCACCGAGTTAGTCGCCGCGTCACCGCTGGAGAAGCCCGGGAGGTGGTTCAACCCAAAATAATACGTGGAACCGTCGCGGGTAACGACCTTCCAGTAGTCGTTGTCGTAAGTGCCGTTCGCCGAGGCTGAATCGCTGACCTGCGTAATCACAGCACCGGAATAGGTGCGCTCACGCCATTTGCCGTTGGCGTCGTCACGGACAAGCTCGGTGGTGCCACCCTTGAGCGACATCGTCACGATCGGACCGTCGTAACACGAATCCGAAGTCTTCGTCGGCGCTGCGGACCCCTCCGGGTCATCACTACAACTGGCGTAGGTCCACTCGATGTAAGAAGACGGGGTCGACCAACCATCACCGGCCCAACCCGATTGGGCCTGCGACGACGACGTCTTGCCGTCGACACTGGCTGAGTCGTAACCCAGCGACAGGTCCGGCTGAAGCCCACTACGCCCCGGCGGCACGGCGATCGGATAGGAGTAGGTAAACGACCCAGATGAACCGCCCTGGGCCCAGCTGCCCGTCGGCGACAAGCTCGTGGCCTGATAGGAGCCACCCGGGGAACCGCCGTCGGCCGGCGACGCCGCCGCAGCCGCGGCGACAGCCGCACTAGTGCTAGCAGTTGCCAGGTCAGCCGTCGACAGCGCTAGCACTTGGGCCGCGCCAGCACTCAATGCAACCGTGCCAGTAACAGAACTTTTGGCGGTGTCGTTCTTCGACGCAATCGCGGTCTGCTTCTGACACTCGGCAACACTCGGAGTCGTCAATGCGCACGCTGGCAGCGACACCAAATGCAGCCGATAGCCGAAATTGCCCCCTTCAGCGTCGGCAAAACTGCTGTAGTCGACTGTCGCTGCCACTGACCGCGTTGCTTTCGCGTTCAAGGCAAAAACGGTGCCATGGATACCGGCTTTGACCGCCGACTCGTGCGCAACAGTCGTCACAGTTACTGCACCGCTGCCCGCCTTACTTGTCGCCCGCAGGCTGATCGGAGTACCAGTCGCACTGGCCGCGGCACCGCTGGCAGGCGAGCTACTCGGCGTCACGTTGACGGTTTTAGCCGTCGGCCACGCGCCCCGGGTGGCCCGGTAGGGGTTTGCTGCTGCGTCGTGCACCGGTTGGTGCCTGACAGCCAATGCGCGAACATTCTTGGCAGCCTTTACGGCTGCGACCGTGGGTGGTTGCCCCTGCCCACTGCCGGCCGGGCTAGCAAAACCTTGCCCCGCCGCCGAAACCAGCAGCGCCATGACTACAGCACCCACGAACGGTATCCGGTGCAAGCTGCCGCCCACCACCCGTGATGTCGCACCCCGACGTGACCTCATTGCACACCCCGATTATTCATAGATGCCCGCGCATCGTCATGGACCGAAGATCGTTGAATCAAGACTCGAAAAGAACAAACCGAACTAAACAATCCTGGCGGCATCCGTTTCACCAGCTCAGCTGTTGACTGGCCTGCGCGGTCAACGCAGTCCCGGCAGAATTGTTCAGGTAGGCGGTAGCGGCCCCAGCGCTGTTGACCACCCGCAGGTCTGCTACAGCATCTGCGTTGACATCGACTGCCTGCACCGTGCTGGTCGCGGCAATCGCCAGGGTCGCGGAAACTTGCGTTGACGAACCGATCGTCAGCACTGCCGAGCCATCGCCGTTGTCTCGATAGGCCAGGCCACTCCACCGCCACACCCCCGCGACACCCGGCCGCCATAGGAAAAGCTCAAGCCCGTTGCTGCTCTGCGCTGAGGCAATCCGCCATGCAGACCAGCTGGTGCCGGAAACCGGCGGAGCCAACAAGTTCGTTGAGTTGGCGGCGGCATGCAGAATCTGCCCCATCTGATAATTGGCAGCATTGGATCCGTCGCTAGGGATAACCTCGAGCACTGCACCAACATCCGATGAGGCGATACCAATCAGATCCGGCACCACGCCCGCGGCGACCTCCGCGTCAGCGGGATGACCGGTGATGTTGCCGCCATTCACCACTAGCGTCGGCGAATCCGAATTGACGTCAGGGTTGGTGATGGAGTTTCGAGTGAACGTATCCACGGACTCCGGATCTTGCGGAAGCAGCGTTCCATCAGCATTTCCGGGAATGATGACACCCGTCCCGGCAAGGGTAGAGGTCTTATCAGCATGCGTCACGGTCGTGGGGAAATACACCAAAACGTCCTGCACCTCGGCGCCCCGGAAGTGACCGATCACCGTCTGGCTTCCAGCGAATTCTGCCGCGGAACCCTTGGCCGACAAACCGGTGCCGTGGCCGCCGACATCCTTCGCCAACGTGACGAAAGCACCGGCGGAACCCGTCCCGACAGCGGTCCACAATCCCGTCTTCGGCGTGCCTACGGCAGTGCCAACCACGCTCATATCAGGAATGCCATCGGTGCTCAAATCCCCGTCAGCGGCAACTGCCGGCGCCTCCGCATCAAACAGGGTCTCGTCACCGTCGGTGCCCACATTCCCGCCCGCCGAGACCGGGGTGACCGTCAAAGAATTCTCAATCCGCGTCGGTGTCACAGAAATCCGAACATTGCCGGCCGCGTCAGCCTTCACAGTCGGCTGTGCCACACCGTTGAGGACCACTTGATACGTGGCCCCGTCACCGGTCACATCAAAATGCGCGACTTTACCCACCGTACGATTCGTTTCGACCTCACCGACGTCCGGCTTGCCAGGTCTCTCCGCATCGAACGTGAACGAACAGGTCGCACCAATAGCGCTTTCCGTAAGCCCGTCCCAGACCCGAGCCCGCCACGTGAACACCTGCGTGGTGCCCGCCGCCCCCGATTCCAACGTCGCCTTCGGCACCGTCGCAACAACCCGGGTGTACTTTTTCGTCGTCGAGCTATAAGCCGCAGACAGGTAATTCGCCGAGGTCTTCCCGTCATCGGAGAAGAAAATCCGGGTGCCGTTCTTGAAAACCTCGAAGCCGACACCCAACTTCTGGTGATCCACATCCGACGGCGTCACGAGCAGCTGCACACTCGCGTCACCCACAATCGTGCCTCCACCGCAGGCAGTCGCGGGTGAGGTCGCCATGCTCGATGCCGACGGCGGGGCTGGTGCATGGTTGTACAGCGTGGTCAGGGAACCGTAGTCACCAGAGGTGTTGACCTTCGGCGAGAACTTCTTCCACCCGTCCCGATCTGATTCGTCCGCATACAGGCCAACGGTGACACTAGATGCCTTGTCGGTGTTGACCACAGTTTTGAGCAACGCGGTGGTGTCGAACTTCAGGTTTCCCGAAGGGCAGTTGGAACCCCACCCTTTCGCCGCGGTCACCGAATCGACCGCATTGAGTTTCGTCGGCTGGTTGTTCCACGTCGTCGACGAACTGATCGCCTTCGTGCGGTAAAGGTCAACTTGCGCCTTCGTACAAGAACCAGCCCAGGTCTCCGTCAGCTGCAACTCTGAACTAAAGATCGACGACCCGCTCAAGGTCGAATATGGCACCGACAACGTGATGAACGAACGCGCCTTGAAGTACGGCGAGTCCCACCCCTCGTAGCCGACCTTGAGCTCTTTGGTGTTCCAGTAGCTGGTGCCCGGATAATTTGACGCGACATACGTCCACGACGTCGACGAGCCCGACGCTGCCTTCTTAGCCGCCGTAAAACCGGGATCGATATAAAGCGGAAACACCGTGTCCGGCCCCGAGAACAGGGCGCTGTCCGGTACAAGCGTCAAGCTGGCTTCGTCCACCTTCACCTGCACTGCTGCCACAGCGGCTTGCGAACCTGGGCTCTGAGCAGTGGAATTGACCGGCTCACCGGTCGAAGCGTCGACAAGCTCGCCCGCGGAGTTAGCGGTGGTGACGGGGTCAGCCGCAACACGCGAATCCCACATCGTCGGTGCCGGAGCCGTCACCAGCACTGCCCCGCCGCTGTTACGGCCCTCAAGATTGCCGGCCTCGTCCGCCGTCAACGCAAGATTGGTCGTCTGCGTGGCCCACCGCAGCGACCGCAGCGCCGGGTTCTGGGCCGCCTCGGCCGAGTGAACAATGAAAACCTCAGTGAACGAGCCATACTCGTCCCCGGTCACGACCAGATCGATGCCAGGCCAGATATCGACGTACGTCGCGGAGGCGGCGCTAACTGTCGGGCTCGGCAACCGGATCGGCAACGACAAAGCCAGGGACGACTCACCGGAATACATAGTCACCAGTGGTCCATCACCGCCACCGGACAGCCGCAGACCACCAGGGACAACCGCAGGCGACCACGAGCCGTCCGCGCTTTGGTGCAGCGTCGGATCAAGCGCGAGCCACGTGCCGTCAACGTTCTTACGGACCGGCGCCAGCGCCTGAGTCAACGCGAGCTGGCCGTTGGGACGAGCCTGCAAAGAGTCGGTCGAGGTGGTGTAAGAGGGAACGTCAACCGGCTTCCCGGTCGCGGCTGCCGTCTGCAACGCCTGATCGACAGTCACCGCGCCATCGCCCGGATCAGGGGAATCGGTGGCCGCACCCCTGCCAGTCGGCACGGATGCCGAAGCACGGTGGGCCGGCACCAACAGGACAGACGCCACCAGCATCACAGCGGCCATCATGCATATGCGGCCCATCCGACACCTGCTCGAAGGACCATTGCGAACAATACAGTGCTCAGAAGGCAGCAATTTGGACACACCGTCATCCCGCGAAGTTGATCTCCGGCGGGACTATACGGAGTCGACCAGTCACGCAAAAGACCTGGATAGAAAATTTTGCATAGATCACTCGGACTGGTAGACGGCTCGGGCGCCGGGCGTCAATAACGCTTCGTGGATTCCGAGCGCGTTCGGTGCCCCGGCAGCGCGAAAAATCGATGAATTTCTTTGCCGCTGACCACGGCGCATGGATCGGCACGGCGAGAAGGCCGACGACGGTGCTGACGCATGACAGCGGCAGGGGTGCGAGCCCCATCATGGGGTTCGGCGCCATGTTGCCGATCTTCCTGGTCCTTCGACGAAGATCAACTCTTCACGTCGCAGCCTGTCGAGCACCAATCGGATTGTCTGGTCACTGATGCCCGGCAGGGCGGTGCGGATGTCCGCCATCCGAAGAGGGTTGGGCGCGTGGTTGAGTACGTGATCGCGTACCCGGTCTTGTTTGGAGCCGCCGGCGCGATCTGAGGCTGCCCGGCGAGCGAAGGTGTGGTATGCGTCGGCGAGGATACCGACGAAGTAGCGCAGCCATGGCAATGGATCAGCCTGGCCTTCGTGCCAGCCCATGGGTCGAGTCGAGCAGGGCCTGGCAGTAGTCGTCGGCGGACTCGGCGATCGCCTGTTCGAGGCTGACGTACCGCGACACAGTGTATCCAGCATCGATGAGCAGGGCGTTGGTCACTGCGCGGGTGACCCGCCCGTTGCCGTCCTCGAATGGATGGATCACGAGCAAGGTCGAGCGCGAACAAACCGATGAGAAGAACGCCATGATGCCGCCCTGCGACGATCTCAGCGTTGTAGCGGTTGACGAGTTCGGCAACGTAAAACGGGGTGTCTACCCTTGATACCGGGCGGAACCGAACCGTGATTTCACCAGTTGGTCCTCGATCGACGACCAGATTGTCCTCTGCGTTGAACCGGACGCCCTCGGCCGTAGTGTGCGCGAAGAGCAGCTTGTGTAGATGCAGCAACAGGCCAACGTTGAGTGGTTTCCAAGACTCTTGGAATAGATAGTCCTGGGCGTCGCGGTAACCAGCCAGTTCCTGCTCGCTGCGGGTTCGGAGGGTCTTGGCTTGACCGGCGAGGATCTGCTTGGCCCGGGTGGCATTTTCCACCACGATTCCTTCTATGGCGGACGACGCTGTGATGCTGGCGACGCGGGCGCGGTCGGCAAGTTGGCTCAGCAGGCCGGGTAGCTGGTCGCGGTAAAGCGCCTCGGAGCCGCGCCCGATTTCGAACGGGGCCCTGACTAAGCGTGCCGTCACTCCAACTTGGCAGCCGTGCTCCATGCCCACGGCATTGAGCTCGCCCGCGCCGACGGCCGTCTGAGGCGGTCCTGGAAGGGGCACTAATCGGCTTGATCACCGTCTACTCAGCTGAATGTGGAGCAAGCATGACAATCTTTACAGTCGAGCACGTTCTTGTGATCGGTGGTAGCAGTGGGATGGGGCGTGGGGCGTGGGGCGCTCTGGCTGCGCAGGGCGCTGAGTTAACAGTGACCTCGAGGTCCGCTGAGCGGGTTCCCGCTGCAGTTGCTGCAGTCCGCGAAGGCATTGAGCCGGTCGGGTCAACTGCCCTCGATACCTCACCGGTCAAGTCATTATGCTCGATGGCGGGGAGGCGTTGACCGGTGGCTGAGCAATTGCATACCCCGGGTAATGCGGATCCTGCGCTGCTTCGACAGTTCGAGGACAATCAGTGGCCGGTCGTCGGATTTACCACGACTGAGCACAACAATCTGGTGGCTTTGCGCACAGCCACGATTACTGAGACTAATGGGCGCGTTTCGACGTACATAGCGGTTTTGTCTGCGGCTTTGGTTGCCCTTGGGTTGGTCGGAAATGGGGATTCTTTCGATGACTCATTCTTTGCCTTCGCGGCAGTCGTGCTGTTGATTCCTGCTCTTGTTGGGGTGGTGACGTTCGCCCGCTGCCTGCAGTCCTCGATCGAGGATTTGCGGCTGGCGCAGCGCATCGAGCGAATCCGGGAGGTCTATGTTGGCTGATTCCGCCGTTAGGGGATCGGTTCCAGGCTCCATCCACCGGGATCGAGCCAGTGCGCAGCTCAACCGGTTTTGCGGGACGGGGACGATGGCAGTTGGCGCTAACCATGGCCGGTCGCTCACGGGATCGTTCAGGACCGAAACTTTAGCCAACTTTCCGATTGACCGGCATGTCTCATTGGGCGGGGGTGGGGGTTGATGGGCTAGGCGTATTTGGTGGCACCGGCGTCGTTGAGGTCGCACAGAGTTGTTTCTGGCGCTAGTTGGCCGATCAGGTGGTGGTAATACGCTCGGGCGCCCGGCGTCAATAACGCATCGTGGATTCCGAACGCGTTCGGTGCGCCGACAGCGCGAACAAAATCGATAACTTCCTTTACTGCGGACCAGGGCGCATGAATCGGTACGGCGAGCAGGTCGACGCCTTCGGGTATGGCTTGGAGCATGTCGCCGGGGTGGTAGAACGTCGGCAGATCGGTGCCGGAGAAGAGCAGGCCGACGTTGCCGATCCGCGGGATGTCTTTGTGTATGACTGCGTGCTCTCCCCCGGTGGCGGTGACAGTAATCTGTCCGATGGTCAATGAGGTGCCGGCGGCAAACGATTCAGCCTCCGGGGCCGCACCGGAGCGCAGCGATTGCGCCACACCCGGTTCGGCGATCACGCGAATGCCCGGGTTGTTCGCTAGCAGCGTGGGCAAGCGATCCAGGTCGAGGTGATCGGCGTGCTCGTGCGTAACCAGCACGGCGGCCAGCCCACGTTCATCCTGCCAGTCGGCGGTAAAAGCACCGGGGTCAATCAACACGCGGGTGCCATCCGTATCGAGCAGGACGGTGGAGTGGCCAAGGTGGGTGAGGTGCATTTTTACCGCCAGTTCTGCTAATCGGAGTCATGCGGGCGCGGGCCGAAAGGTCCAGCTTAGATTCTGCTGCCCAACTGCTCGGCGCGCACGACGGAGAGGGTTTTCTGCAAGTCGCGCGCTAGGACTGCGCGGCCGACGAACCAGCCGAGGGCAGTGACTACGCGGCCTTTGGTGGTCGCGGGTCGGCGGTCGATGGTGAGTTCGACTTGTGCGCCGTCTGCTGCGGCGGAGATGCGATAAAGCCAGGAACTGCCGGGCTTGAAGTCGGTGCTTTCCAGCGTTTCGATCCTGACCTCACCAGGCGTGGACCAGTCGTAACGCTCCCGCTCGACCGGGCCAGGTGGCCGGGCCCCTTCGGTGACCTCAGCCCAATTGTTTCCCTGGTCGTGGACGGTATGCGGGTGTCTAGCGCGCCGGGTCGAGCGTCCTAAACAATCGTGGCCGTTCGGGCGTGAAGTCAGTCAGTGCAGCGAGCACCGCAGTTGGCGGGACAGTTGTGCGAGCCCGGATAATCAACGGCGCCATCAGCTCGTCACGGTTGGCGAATATCAGTAAAGCAATCCACACCAACTGAAACGGTACGCGTACCCAATCGATCAGATTCGAGCCGTCGGGGATGATGTAGGAACCGGGCTGTAGCGCGCCCCACCAGTTACCGGGCCAGATAAGCAGCAGCACAACGATCAGGCCGAGGGTGGCGCGGCGCCGAACTGATGCTGGGCCGAGCAGTCCGAGCGCACCCAGCAGGAAGAGCAGGCCGAAGAATCGGATCACGATGTTCGCGGCCGGCAGGAAGCTCGGGTATTGCCAATGAAAGAAGGTGGGATCGGTGAGGTGCTGCACGCCAGCCACTCCGAATAGGGCGACGAATGCCAGCCGCACGGCAAGTCGAACGAAGCGCAGCACGTGGTCTCGGCGTGGCTTCTGTGCCACCGAATTCGTGGTCATCGGTCCACTGCCGTGAGGGTGAACGGGGGGAAGGCGGGCGTGCCGGCGAGGTATTTGTCGAGCTGGGAATTGACGATCAGCAGCCGGTTACCAACCACCGCTACCGCTGTCGGCAGCTTGAAATCCTCATTCGAGCGCTCGGTGACGAGTTGAGCGCTACGGGCATCTCGCGACACCTGAAGCGTCACGAGCAATTGGTCGATGTTGCGAATCGCGTAAAGGATGCGGCCCGCCAACGCCAAGCCGTCACCGTTGATCAGCAGGTAGCCGTGTGTGTCTACCTCCGTGATCGCACCGGTGTGGGTGTCAAGGCGATACAACACGCCGGTGGTGTTCTGAACGATCAGGAGCACCCGCCCGCCGTCGACCGAGACGATGCCATTCGACGAAGGTGTCCCAGGCGGGTAAGGAATACGATTGGTTAGGTCCACTGCGTCATGGCTGGGAGTTAGCTGCACGGTGTCGCCGCGGCCGGCCGCGACCTGTGCGGCGCGAATGTGCCACAGCACCGGGCGGAGTGTGTCGGTGACCCAAAAATCACCGTTGTCACCGATGGCGATGTCGTTGATCACACCGCCTGTGCCCGTCTCGAACCGCCGAACCAATGCACCGGTGCGTAGGTCGTAGACCCAAATATTGCCGGTGAGGCTGCCGGCGGCGTACAGAAGGTGGCCTTTGATTTTGATGCCTGCGGTCATGACCCGGCCGTCGACGCCGCCGGGCAGGAATGGCTCGACCCTTGGTTGATCTAGGCGTCCGCGATAGATCGTGCCCTCGCCGCTGGAGCTGACATAGAACCAGCCATTTTGCTGATCGACGGCCACGCTCTCCGGAAAGATGGTCGCCGACGAGCCGGCCAATGTGTAAGTCTTCGGCAGTTGGTGGTTGGCGGCATGGGTTGCGGCGAGGGCCACGGTCGGGACTTCATTCGCGAAGGCACCGGTTGCCGCTGCTGTCGAAACACCGGCAAGGCTCACCGCGGCGGTGAGCAGGGCTGCTGCTCGCACCGCGGGATGACGGTTCACGCGAGCGCGCCGGCCGGTCGGCTCTTTGCCCGGAACAGAGTTGTCAATCACAGCGACCTCGCAGTTAGTGGTGGTTTACCATCACTAAAAACCTAGCTAGGCGAGATGGTGGTTGTCAACCACTATCCGGTGGCCGTAATCTGGCGTTCATGTCGAGCGACCATGACCTGGCTGCGGCCGAACTGAAACCGACCGCAGCCGCAGGGCCTAATGCCGCTACCCAGCCAATTGACTCAGGTGGTGAATCGCAGAGCTTGGCGTGGTTGTCGATTCGCCTAATCGGCGTGTTGCGCGCCCATCATGTGGCTCGGCTCGCCGGATTTGGCCTGTCCCTACCTGAGGGCAACGTGCTGCTGCATCTGCAGCCCGAAACGTCGATGCCGATGAGTCAACTCGCCGACTTGATGGGATTCGACAAATCCAACCTGACGACCGTCATGACCAAACTTGAGCGGCGGGGGCTGGTCGGTCGCGACTCCACCTTGGCCGACCGCCGGATGCGGGCCATGCGCTTGACCGACGAGGGCGCGAAAGTCCGGCATGCCCTCGACGCCGAGCTGTCCCGGGACAGTCCGCTGACCAGAGGCCTCGACGAAGCGGACCGCCAAACGCTCACCCGCATCCTGCTGCGCCTGGGATTGCCCGACTAGGCCTGCGGGATAATCGACATGGCTTTGCACTAGCCGAGATGGATTACCTCGAAGACCCGGGCTAGGAAATGATCGTGGGTGCCGCCCGCGAACTCACCGCAGCGGCCCACGACAGATGTTACTTAGACACTCCAGCACTGGAAGGCGTTTCCGTTGTCGCAAGAGAAGACGTAGGCACATAGCCATAGGGATTCGCAGCGTTTGCGTCGAGACACAAGCCGTTACCCACGTTCTGCAACTTATGCACCACAGGCGATGGCTGCGGGGCATCTTGGAACAGTTGGTATCCGGGGCGGAACGCGAGGAGGCCACGGTCGATGTACGAGCAGCTCCCGCGTTGCTCATAGTGATAACCCGGTTGCACTGTCGACGAAAATCGCCCTGTCCATAAACTACTCACCGCAAGTGACTTTGAAATAGCTTAAGCCATATCTTTAGCTGCAGATGTATCGATAAAATTGGAAGTATTTTGCCCCTCGCAGCCACTGCGATCGTGGCGGTGACCAGCCTGTTTGTCAATTTCGGTACTACCTCGGCATCCGCCGCTCCTAACTGCACACCATTAGCTTGTGTCAGTTCTAAGACCAAGTTAGTGTTGCGCCTGTTGATGCATCGGGCCCAGAGATTGCGTCCACAATTCTTTACCGTTATACCTTCATGCCCCTATTGGAGTGAGGACTTCATCATCGTGTCAACCACCCTCAAGCGGATTCTGGCGCTTGGAGCGACGGCCGCCACCGTTTCTATCGGCGGCCTCACAGCAATCGCCTCCCCCGCCATGGCGAACCAAGCCATTGCCGTCGGCTCGGTCGACTGTTCTGGATCAGCCAGCCCGGCGCCGGAAGGGTCTTACTACGAGACAGCGTGGAACGCTTGCTCGAAGATCGTTCCTTTCACGTACCCGGTCCAAACACAACGTTACAATGGACGCCAGCTGTACACAGTCTTGACGCCAGTTGACAATGGGCCGCACGGTTATCTGGAGTCGTGCAACTACGGTACCCTCGCCGGTTGGGCCCGGGACGACGACAACGAAGCCTCGCTACGAGTCGACTTCTACGAGGGCGGCAAAGGCGACTTCAGTCACCCGGTGGGTAGCGTCCAGGCAGGCGACCCCAGCGAAGACGCTATCGGCGGCAACCACCACCACCGATTCAACAAGCCAGCGAGCGAGCTGAACCTGACCCCCGGCGCGCACGACATCACGGCGTACGCGATCGGCGTTGACAAAAACGGCAACCTGAACGGCAACAACCCGGCACTGCGCCTGTTGCAGAACAACGATCTGTTCACCCTTACCTGCTACCGCTGATCACCAAAGGCTGAGCGAGTGGGCCCGAAGGTAGCGCTGCCTCCGGGCCCACCTATCTCCTTCGCTACCGCGCCCAGCGTGGGTCGCCTCCGCTTTTTATAGACGGGGGTCTGCACCCGGGCGAGGAACGCCGTAGTGACCAATGTCGCTGTCGGCGACACGGGCGCAAAAGGCCTGGATCAGCTTGGCATCGCCCGCGTGCAGGTGGCGGCCGAAATGGTCGTGAACGCGGTCGAAGAAGCCTGGAGCTGCCCGCCGGAACGCCGCCCGACCCTCGTCGGTGATCACGGCATAGGTGGTGCGACGGTTCTCGGCCGGGATCACTCGACGCACGAGGCCCTCCTGTTCAAGGGCGGCGACCGTTCTTGTGGCCCCGCTCTTAGAGGTAACCAGCGCGACGGCCAGATCTTGCATCCTTAGCCGGCCGTCCGTCGCGACATTGAGGATAGCCAACGCCTCGTATCCGGCGAGAGTAAACCCATCGGCCATCTTGGTCTCCCGCTCAAGGGTGACCAGGAGTCGGGCATGCACATGCAGCATCGCCAACCAGGTCTCGAAGCCCTCCCGGTCGACCAGGTGCGCCATCGGGTCTGGGGGCCCATCCGCCACTGTCATGAGACCAGTTTAAGCAAAACTGTTGACTCTGGAACAGTTCCCGCACTACCTTCGGATCAATTGTTCCGTCTGGAACAGTAACGGTCAGAACCATTGATCTCCCGGAGGTTCGATGTTCCCGCTACACCGGCGCAGCGCCCGGCAAGCCGTAACCGCTGCAGCACTGCTCACCATTGGTGCGCTGCCAGTAATCATCAGCGTGACCAGCGCAGCGGCAGCAGAGCAGCCAACCACGACTAGCAGTGCAGCCCACACCAAAAGCGACACACCGGCCATACCGACCACCGCTACTCGTACGCTGACCCCGTTGGACAACAGCTGCTTGAGCGAGGGCTTGACCGCTGATCCGTACGGACATATCTATCTGGCTGGATTGAACTTCACTGTCACACCGACTGGCATCAGCCCGCCGGTTAGCAGCGCAATCTGTGTCTACGACGGCACCGGTCACCAGCTCGACAAGATCCCCGTGACTGCCGGCCGCACCGGCGTCGTTAGCCTCTTCGGTGAAGTATTCGTGCCCGGCCGGGGGCTCTACTTCCTCGACGACGGCGACTTCACCGCCAACTCAGGCCGACTCCTACACCTCGCACCCGGATCGCGCATTCCCGAGGTCATCGCCGACGGATTTACCGGCCCCAACGCCGTCACCGCCCACAACGGCTTCCTTTACCTAACCGAAGGCACCATTCCAGGCCCTGTCGGTAGCGCCGCACCCGTTGGCCGCATCGCCCGCGTGCGCTACGACGGCAGCGACCGCTCCGTCGTAGCCGACGACATCCGCCTCGCCGCCACGCCGGACGGCTCCGGCGCCAACGGCCTCGCGGTCGACCCCCAAGGCCGCTACCTGTACGTGACCAGCCCCGGCCGACACCAAATCCAACGCCTAGCCCTACACCGCGACGGCACCCTCGGTCCACTAACGGTATTCGCCGACGGCGCCGACATCGACGCCCGACAACACACCACCGATGCCCTCGTACGCGCCGACGGCATCGCGTTCGACGCAGCCGGCCAACTCTACGTAGCCAAAGGCGAGGCCGAGGTCGAAGTTCTCGACAACCGCGGCCACCTCGTACACCGCTACGACGGGCTCACCCAACCCACCAGCCTCGCCTTCGTCGGCAAAACGCTGTATGTCACCAGCACCGACTTCACCGGCACACCACCCGGGCACGACGCACGCTTGTCCGCCGTCGACGTTCCCTTCCCCGGCCTGCGCCTCCACAGCTGATTATCGTTTGGCGGCTAATCCGTCGCCGTGGTCCTGCCACGTGGGGCCTCACTATCGCTTGGCATGTGTACGCCGTAATCGACATCATTTTCGCCAACGTCGCCGATCTCATCGTCGTTGGCTGGGCGGCAACCCTGGACACCGGCGCGGGCGTCTACTTTCCCATCCTGGTTGGGCTGCACCTCTGCGCCCTAGCCCTGCTCGCCAGTCCGGCTGTCCGTAAACAGAATTCCGTGGCCGAACGCGAGAACACCATCGACACTGAGTCTGGGGCCGGCCGAAACATCAGCTCTCCCCGATAACTCCCAACGAGATGACCGACTTGACCAAGCAGCCTGCCTTGTCCACGGGACCTCGCTGCCGTATATTCGTGTACGAGTATTCGGCAGCGAGGTGGGAGTCATGGCGAAGCGGCGCAAGGTGAGCAACTTGATGGCGCTCGCGATCTTGTCGGCAGTCACGCACCGGCCGATGCACCCGTATGAGATGGCCGCGGCGCTGCGCGGCTGGGGCAAAGACCGTGACATGGAGATCAAATGGGGATCTCTTTACACAGTCGTGCAGAACATGGTCAAACATGGGCTGCTGGAAGAACTGGGCAGCACCCGCCAAGGGCGTCGCCCAGAACGAACCGTCTATCAGATCACCGCAGCGGGCCGCGCCGAGTTGGTCGACTGGACGCGAGAATTACTGTCCGTCACCGAGCGCGAGCTTCCCCGCTTTCGGGCCGGGCTTTCGGTGATGGTGGTGCTGGCGCCGGACGAGGTGACCAGCTTGCTGCAGCAGCGGTTTTTGCTGTTGCAGCAAGCAATTGCCGAGATGCGACAGTCGCTGCAGCACGACCTAGATGAAGTGCCGCGCTTGTTTCTGATCGAGGTCGAATACGACCTGGCCATCCTGGCCGCCGAGGCCGCTTGGGTGGGCTCACTGCTAGCCGAGCTGACCTCGGAAACGCTGCCCGGCTTACGCGAGTGGCACAACTTTCATGAAACCGGCGAAATGCCGGCTGACCTGCACCAACTCGCGGAAAAGAGCATTACCGACGAATAACCCCAGCGGTGCTGACGGCAGTGCGGGAACACCGCCGCCAGCACCTTCAACCTCGAACCGAAACATGCGGAGCACATCCGGCCCCAAGGCGGCAACCATGAGGATAGCCGGGCTTGCTCGCGTGCCGGTTCGAGCACACGAATCGCACCGGAGGAGTCATGGCACCAGTACGAACCGCTGCCGTCATCGGTGGTGGCATTGCCGGACCAGTTGTCGCATTGGCGCTGCAAAAAGCCGGCATCGAAGCAACCGTTTATGAAGCCCACCCGAAAACCGCGGACGGCATTGGTGGCACACTCGCTTTAGCCCCCAATGGACTGGCCGCGCTGGCAATCGTCGGTGCAGCCGCCGCCGTAAGCGCTGTCGCCCAGCCAATCCCCCGAACAGTGCTGACAATCGGCAGCGACAAACGTTTCGAACTGCCCACCTTGCCCGACGTCGGGCCACTGCGCATGGTGCGACGCGACGATCTCTACCGCATTCTGCACGCCAAACTAGTCGAGAATGGCATACCCATCGGGTACGACAAGCGACTCACCGACGCTAGCCAAACGGCGAGGTCTGCGAGCGTGGAATTCGCCGATGGCAGTCATGCTCAGGCCGATGTTGTTGTCGGCGCCGACGGCGTACATTCGCTGCTGCGGCGACTGATCGACCCGAAAGCACCGGGGCCGGCGTACACCGGGATGCTCGGGTTTGAAGGGTTGTCTAGCTCGGTGGCACAAATCGAGCCGGACACGACTACTTTTGCGTTCGGAAAGCGCGGTTACTATTTATATTGGCGGGCTCCCCGCGGTGGTGTCACTTGGGGGGTCAACTTGCCGTATGAACGTCCGCTGACTCTGACCGAGGCGCGCGAATTGCCGGCGCAACATTGGCTGCGCACCTTGCGCAACATCTACGGACAAGACATTCCGGGCGCGGATCTGATCGAGCACACGGCGCCGGATGCCCTGCAGGTGAACGGTGCATCGCACATCATGCCGAGCGTTCCGCATTGGTATCAGGGTCGGATGGTGTTGGTCGGCGACGCGGTGCACGCTCCGTCTAACAGCTCGGGGCAGGGTGCTTCGCTCGCAATCGAGAGTGCGATTCAACTGGCCCGGTGTTTGCGCGATGTCAGCGATATTTCGGCGGCATTCGCCACATATGAGCGGCTGCGTCGTCCTCGGGTGGAACGAATCGCGGCGAATGCGGCCAAAGTCAATCAGGTCAAGGCGCCTGGACGATTCCTGCAAGCCGCTATGCCGATAGTGATGCCGTTGTTCATCAAGGTGGCAATGAAGCCAGAGAAGATGCTCGGTCCGGTGCAGCGCTATCGCATCGACTGGGACAAACCCGTCGCCACCGAATCACTGCTGCGGTAATCGAGCCCTCAACATTTCAGATCTTGTGGAGTAATGGCCAAATCCGCACCAAATTTCTACAAGATCGAAGAAGGTCGACCCTGAATAAGCGCACTAAGCCGCAGTTTGGATTTAATCGGGCAGCATAATCGCCGCAGAATTGCTGCGGCTACCGACAATATGGGTCAGCTTCAGTGTTGCGGCAACATCCGCGGCGGTGAGTTTCTTAGGCCCAACTCAACAGCGGTCAGCAAGAGGCTCAGCCCACCACAGGTCAGCGGGCCTCGGAGATTGCGTCGGGGTGGATGTGTGTGGTGGGGAGAAGGTAGCCGCGGTTTTTGGGCGGGTTTCGGGCAATTGTGGGGCCAAAGGTGGGCTTGCTGGCCGTTGGGGGCGGTGGGGGCTTGTAGCCTCGGGAGTGTGCAGAACGAAATCGCGTACCGATTGATCCTCGCTTCGGCTAGTCCGGCGCGCCGAGCGATGTTGAAAGCAGCCGGGATCGACGCTGAAGTGATGGTCAGCGGGGTGGACGAGTCCGTCGTCGACGCGCAGGACGCGTACACGTTGAGTTTGGCGTTGGCGAGGATGAAGGCGCGCACGATCGCCGCTCAGCTCAGCGCCGATCCGGCCGTCGTCGTGCTCGGGTGTGACTCGGTGCTGGCCTTCGACGGTGAGATCTTCGGGAAGCCGGCCGATGCTGCGGATGCAACGAAGCGGTGGATGCGGATGCGCGGGCGTTCCGGTGTGCTGCACACGGCACATCACCTGACCAGCTTGGTCAGCGGGCGGCAGGCGGAAGCGGTCGGCACGACGGTGGTGCACTTCGCCGACATCAGTGACGACGAGATCGCGGCTTATGTCGCGACCGGGGAACCGTTGAACGTGGCTGGGTCGTTCACTCTGGATGGGCGCGGGGCCGCCTTCGTCGAGCGGATCGAAGGCGACCCCGGCAACGTGATCGGGCTGTCCATGCCAATGCTGCGCACACTGCTCGCCGAAATGGACATCCCGCTCATTTCACTCTGGCGCTCCTGAATGCACCTCAGCCGGCACGCGGGTCAGCGGACGCTGCGGGCGAATTCGCGCGCGGCCCACCACACCGCCACGATGGCCAACACTGCCATGATCAACAGGCCCTGCCAAACGTCCGGTGCACCCAGGTCGCCGCGGAACAACGCGCGTGAGCCGTTGACGGCCCAAGAAAACGGATTCCAATCGGCGACCCGGCGCAGCCATCCGGGAGCATAGGTAAGCGGCAGCAGAATGCCAGAAAGCAGCAAAACCGGCTGCGCAACGGTGTTCATCAGCGGCGCGAGCGCGTCCTCGCTCTTGACCTTGAGCGCCACCCCATAAGACACGGCTGAGGTCATCAGCGAGATCAGCGCCAACATCAGATATGCCAGCAGCAGGTAGCCGATGAAAACCCGCAGGTCGAACAGGAGCGCTAACAAGGTGATGATCACCGCTTGGGAGATCAGCGAAACGACGTCCCGGAGCGAACGCCCGAGCAGCAGCGCCAACCGGCTGACCGGCGTGACCCGCGAGCGCTCGATCACCCCAGCACGCAGCTCAGCAATCAATCCGAAGCCCTGAAACAGCCCCCCGAAAATAGCCAACAAAACCAACAGTCCAGGCACAAAAATTTTGTACGCGGCGGCATTAGTGCTCACCTGCAGCGCCGGTTTCAGCAATGGCGCGAACAGCAGCAGGTACATCACGGGTTGGAAGACGCCGACGAAAATCCACACGGGATTACGCAGTAATAGCCGGATTTGCCGGTCGAAAATCAGTGAAGTGTCACGCAGCAGTTTCATCGTTTAGTTCTCCCGCAGCGAACGGCCGGTTTTGGTGAGGAATACGTCGTCTAGGGTGGGTCGATTCAGCTCGATCGTGCCCAGTGGCACTCCGGCGGCGTCGAGCGCGCGCAGAATTTGCGGAATGGCAACAGCGCCGTCCTCCACGTACAGGCGGATGCCTTCGTCGTAGGGTTCTAGTTTGTAGGATTCCAGCGCTGCGGCGGCGGCTTGAGTGGCGTTCGCGGGCAGGCCGACGCGCACGACATCGCCGGAAATTTCGCGTTTGAGGTCGGCGGGAGTGCCAGCGGCGACGATTTGGCCGTTGTCCATGATGGAGATGCGGTCGCAGAGTGCGTCGGCTTCGTCGAGGTAATGCGTGGTGATGAAGACGGTCATGCCTTCGGCGCGCAGCCGGCGGATTTCGTCCCACATGTGGGCGCGGCTTTGCGGGTCGAGGCCGGTGGTGGGTTCGTCGAGGAAGACGACTTTAGGTTCGTGGATGATGCCGAGCGCGATGTCGACTCGGCGACGCTGGCCGCCGGAATATGTTTTGCATTTACGGTCGGCATATTCGCTGAGCTGAAAACCGGCCAGGACCCGTTCGGCGCGCGCCAATGCGGTGGCTTTGCTGACGCCATAGAGCCGGGCTTGCAGCACCAATTCTTCCCGGGCGGTCGATTCGTCCCAGGTGCTGCCACCTTGGGCGACGTACCCGATCCGGCGGCGCACTTCGCCGGGGTTGCGGCGCAGGTCGACGCCGTCGATGGTGGCTTCGCCACCGTCGGGTTCGATCAGGGTGGCCAGAATGCGCAGCGTGGTGGTTTTACCGGCACCATTAGGGCCGAGGAAGCCGACGATTTCTCCTTCGGCGACGTCGATGTCCACGCCGCGGACCGCTTCGACGACCTTCTTTTCGCGCCCCTGCCGTGAGGCGAACGACTTGCGCAATCCGCGAGTCTCAATCATGCGGGCAGCGTATTGGTTACTCGCCGAACGCGCACCAGCTAACTAGCCACCGTCGCTGCATCGGCGACCTCGCCCGCGAGCAAGCTAAGCCGAACGGGCGCGAGCAAGCTAACCCGAACGGGATCGATGCGCTAGCTGGTGCACGCCCCCGTCACAGTACGACATGGCCTAGGCTCGTACGGTGCGCAAGGTATTGATCGCCAACCGTGGTGAGATCGCCGTCCGAGTCATCCGGGCCTGCCAGGATGCCGGACTGGCCAGCGTCGCCGTCTATGCCGACAGTGACATCGGCGGGTTGCCGGCCCGGCTCGCCGACGAAGCGTTCGCGCTCGGGGGTGACAGCGCGGCTGAGACCTATTTGCGCGTCGACAAGCTGTTAGCTGTGGCTGCGCGCAGCGGCGCCGACGCGATCCATCCTGGTTATGGGTTTTTGTCCGAAAATGCCGACTTTGCGCAAGCAGTGCTCGACGCCGGGTTGATCTGGATCGGGCCGACACCGCAGACGATTCGCGACCTGGGCGACAAAGTCACCGCTCGACACATCGCTCAGCGGGCCGGCGCGCCGCTGGTGCCGGGCACAGCCGAGCCGGTCCAGGAGGCCACCGAAATCGTCGCCTTCGCCGAGCAGCACGGGTTGCCAGTGGCGATCAAGGCTGCATTTGGCGGTGGCGGGCGCGGCCTCAAGGTGGCCTGGAACATTGCCGAAATTCCGGCGCTGTTTGAGAGTGCGACTCGCGAGGCAGTTGCGGCATTCGGGCGGGGCGAATGCTTCGTCGAGCGTTATCTGGACCAACCCCGGCACGTGGAAGCACAAGTGCTGGCCGACACGCACGGCAATGTGATCGTGGTGGGCACCCGCGACTGTTCTTTGCAGCGACGCCACCAAAAATTGGTCGAAGAAGCACCGGCGCCGTTCCTGACCGACGCACAGCGCGCCGAAATTCACCGCAGCGCGAAGGCGATTTGCCGCGAGGCCGGCTATCACGGCGCCGGCACGGTGGAATATTTGGTCGGCCAGGACGGCACCATTTCGTTCCTTGAGGTCAACACCCGTCTGCAGGTCGAGCACCCGGTTAGCGAAGAAACCACCGGGCTGGATCTGGTCCGCGAACAATTCCGCATCGCCGAGGGTGCGCAATTGGCGAGCACGCAGGACCCGGTGCCGCGCGGACATGCGATCGAATTCCGTATTAACGGCGAAGACCCCGGCCGTGGTTTCCTACCGGCGCCTGGTTCGGTCACGACGCTGAGTTGGCCGCTCGGGCCGGGTGTGCGGGTCGACGCCGGAGTCGAAGCGGGCAGCGTGATCGGCGGAAACTTCGACTCACTCCTGGCCAAGATCATCGTGACCGGTGCGACTCGGGCCCAGGCCCTGGAACGCGCACGGCGGGTGCTCGACGAAACAGTGCTCGACGGGATCGCCACGGTGCTGCCGTTTCACCGGGCCGTGGTCCGCGACCCGGCATTCACGGCCGAACCGTTCGCGGTGCACACCCGCTGGATCGAAACCGAATGGGCCAACGAAATCGCGCCCTTCACCGCGCCCGCGGATGCGGCGACGACACCGCCGCGCGAGACCGTCGTGGTCGAGGTGGGCGGTCGGCGCCTCGAGGTCAGCCTGCCGCAAACCCTCTTTTCTGGTACGCCTGCGGCAGCACCCGCCCGCCCAAATGCTAGACGAGCCGGCCGGACTGGCGGTGGTGGTGGGGTGGCCAATGGAGCGGGAGCGCTAACCGCACCGATGCCCGGCACGATCGTCAAGGTCAACGCCAAGGACGGCGACGCCGTGGAGCGGGGTGACGTGATCGTGGTAGTTGAGGCGATGAAGATGGAGCAACCGCTAACCGCGCACCGATCGGGCCTGGTCACCGGCTTGAGTCTCGAAGTGGGCGCCACTGTCACATCCGGCGCAGTGATCTGCACCATCGACGCTGCCAAAGCCTGAACTAGCTCACGCGACGGGCCGTCGACACGGGACCTGCCGACGGCCCGACACCGAGGACATCGAGAACGGGGGACCCGGTGTCGCCCGGCAGTTAAAGGTACGCCCGAACGGACGCCGTCGAAAAGTTGCTTAAGCTACTATTGAAGGTCGTGTTGCATAAGTTGACGCGCCGCTTCCGCGATCGACCCGGACAGAGACGGGTAGATCGTGATCGTGTGGGCGAGCTGATCCACGGTGAGGTTGTTTTCGATCGCCATCGTGATCGACAGGATCAACTCGCTGGCTTTCGGCGCCACCACCACCCCGCCGATGATCTGCCCAGTCGCCGGGCGGCAGAACAGTTTCACGAAACCGTCGCGCAGCCCGGACATTTTGGCGCGGGCGTTGCCGGTCAACGGCAACATCACCTGTCGAGCTGGCACTTTCTGCGCGTCGACATCGTTCTGCGAAACCCCGACCGTGGCCAGCTCCGGGTCGGTGAAGACGTTCGCCGACACGGTACGCAGCCGCAACGGCGCCACCGCCTCACCCATGGCGTGCCAGATCGCGATCCGACCCTGCATCGCCGCCACACTGGCCAACGGCAGCACCCCAGTGCAGTCGCCGGCGGCGTACACGCCTGGGACGTTGGTGCGCGACACTCGGTCGACGACCACATACCCGCCGGGGGCGACCTGTACGCCGTACTCGGCTAGGCCTAGGTCCGCGGTGTTCGGGATGGCGCCGACGGCCATGAGCGCGTGCGACCCCTCGACTGTGCGGCCGTCCGCGAGGGTGACCAGCACGCCGGCACCGGTGTTGACGACCGAGGTCGCGCGAGACTGGTTCAGGATGGTCATGCCGCGCGCACGAAAGACGCGTTCGATCGCCATCGCGGCGTCGGCGTCCTCGTGTGGCATGACCCGTTCTCGGCTCGACACCAGGGTGACCTGCGCGCCCATGGCCAGATAGGCGCTGGCGAACTCGGCCCCGGTCACGCCGGACCCGACCACGACCAGGTGGGTGGGCAGCTCGGTCAGGTCGTACACCTGGCGCCAGTCCAGGATGCGTACGCCATCGGGTTGGGCGGTTGAAAGCACTCGCGGGGTTGCCCCGGTCGCGATCAACACGGTCGTAGCGTCGACTGAATAGGTCGCGTCCGTGCGCTCGGCTGGGGTGATCAGCACCTGATGGGTGTGGCCGAGCGTGTCCTCACCCAGGCGCGCCCGCCCGAGCACGACGTCGACGCCCGCCTTGATCAACTTGGCTTGGATGTCGCCGGACTGGGCCAAAGCGAGCCGCTTGACCCGCTCGTTTACTGCCACCGCATCGACGCTGACCCCGTTCAGCCCAGCTGAACGGATGCCGAACCGTTCGTTCTCCCGATAGCCGGTCATCACCTCTGAGCTGGCAATGAAGGTCTTCGACGGCACGCAGTCGGTCAGCACGCACGCACCGCCGGGGCCGTCAGCCTCGACGAGAGTGACATCCGCGTCGAGTTGCGCGGCCACCAATGCCGCTTCATACCCGCCCGGTCCGCCCCCGATGATCACGATCCGACTCACGACGCTTCGCCCTCCACGCTGCTAAAGCCCGCGATTACGGGCAAGTGTGCCGACACGCACTCGCAGGTATTCTCCACTACCGCCAGAATCGGGCTATCGTCATCGCCGTGCGTCATTACGCCGCGTATGGCTCAAACCTCGATCCGGCCCGCATGCAGGCCTACTGTCCGCACTCGCCCATGGTCGGCGTGGGCTGGATAGAAAACTGGCGCCTGACCTTCGCCGGTGAGCACGACCTGGGCTGGGAAGGCGCCGTCACCACGATCGTGGAATCGGTCGGCGACCGGGTCTTCGTCGCCCTCTACGACGTGCACCCCGGCGACGCGGCCCAACTCGACGAAGTCGAAGGCGTCACTGCCGGTGCCTACCAAAAACTGACGGTACGCGTGGCCGCGCTCGAAGGCGAGTTCAGCGCCTGGGTGTACGTGTTCCGCGGTTACGAGGGTGGCATGCCCACCGCCTGGTATTTGGCCGAGATCGCCAACGCGGCCGAGAAAGCGGGCGCGCCAGACGACTACGTGGCCGCCCTGCGCCGCCGACCCACCACCACCGCTAAACCCGAAAACTGATCCCACCCGGGCGTTCGGCGCAGCAACGTGGCGCTGGGCCGGCTGGCCGCGGAGTTAGCCGGTTAGCCGGTGGCTGAGTGATTCCAGCAGGCCGATCAGTTCTATGCGCTCGGCGCGATCGAGTGCGGCGTAGGCCTGGCCGGCTAGGGCGGTGGCCACCGATTCGGCCCACATCAGTCGGCGCAGGATCGGCCCGGCCGGCGGATAAGGCGGTTGCCAGCCGAACGCGACAGCGCCGGTCTCCCCCTCCGGGCCAGCGATTATCGCTTGCAGCGCGGTCAGCCCGCTGGCTCGCACCGCGACCACGTGCACACCGAGCCACTGCTCGTGCAGCAAGTGCAACAACACGGCTGCTTGCGCGCCCGGGGTCTGGTCGGGCACCGGCATGGCTCGCCAGGCAGCAAACAGCGGCAGCGCGGCGCCGTCGACAGCGGCAGCGACCCGCCGGGTGAGTTCCAGCAGCCGGGACAGCCGGGGGAAACCGGCCAGCTGCTCCACTCCCCAGGTGCACAACTCATGCAGGTGCCAGGTGGCGACTTCCATCGGCGCGGACGTTTTACCCGTCGACTCCCACCCGTCGATGAAGGCCTCGGGGGCGATGAAGCCGATCGTCGCGGCAGCGGTTTCCGCGCGCACGTCGCCGAGCGCACCGGCCCGCGCCGAAACGTGATAGGCCCAGCCAGACAGACCGAGCAGACGCGCGCGACGCAGCGTCAGCGGTGATTCGGCGAATGCGCCAACGATCGCAGCGAGCCCCGGTCTGGCGTTGGCGGCTGCCTGTTCGGGGGTCACCCGCCCGATTCTGCTCTCCCTGCCCGATTCTGGAAAATCCTCAGCCCGGTTATCCCGCCGAATTGCCGCCACGAATAAGACATAACAGATTAATCGTCCGTATCGGCGGCCAGTTCATCCATCGCTGACTGCACGTCACCGACCTGTCGACGAGCCGCAGCGGCTTCTCGCTCGGCGTTACGCCTGGCCTGTTTGCGGCGGGCAGCTTCGGCTTGCGCTTCGGTTCGGCGGCGTTCCAGCTCGGCCAGCTCCGCTTCGATGTCTTCAATGGTGTGTCCAGCATCACGCTCTGCGGCTTCGGCCCGTTCCAACTGGGTGTCAGCTCGGCGCTGAGCGGCTTGCGCGCTGCTCAACTCGCGGCGCAACTGAAGTTCGCGCTGTTCTCGTTCTCGTTGCTCCCGCTCACGCTGAGCTTCTTCCCGCAGGTTGCGCACACCCACAGCCCGCTCGGTTTCAGCATCGTCGGTCACCAGGCGCAGTCGGGGGCGCGGCACCTCACCGAAGCCGGCGTAGTTCGTCGCCCGAATCAGTCGGCCCGAGCGCACCTGTGCGGCGACGGCCGGCTCAGCCAGCGCCGCGGTCAAGGTCGCTTCCACCTCAGCCAGCGGCAATTTGGTTGTTCGCAGCGCCGGCTCGGCTTCGATCGCCAGCTCCCGGGCGGTCCCGACCAGGGCAGACACCACCTGCCGGCGCTGCGCGGTCAGCTCACGTAATTGCTCGCCGTCCAGCCCGCGTTGGGCGTCTCGCAGGGCGGCGGCCAATTCGACCAACTGATCGATCAGCTCGGGCCGACGCAACGCGAGCAAGTTGACCACCCACGCGGCAACAGTCGGTTTCTTGCAGCCGGCGAGTCGTTTCGCCGCTTCCCGGTCGCCGGCCCGTTTGGCCTGCTCCACAGCTGCCGCACGAGCTTCGACAAAACCTTCCGGCGCAGCCTCGTACAGCTGGCGGACCAGCTCGTCCGTGCCGATCATGTCAGCCAATTGTGATCCCGAACCCGCTGGTCGCCGGGCCTCGCGCTCTGCACGGATCTGCTCCGAACTTCAGAAGGCGCCGGTGGCCAGGGCGGCGAGCGCGGTGTGCACTAGGACGCGTACGCCGTAGCCGATGCAGCGCTCGTCGACGTCGAAGTTGCCCTGGTGCAAGTCGTGGCGCACCGACGAACCGGGCACGCCAGTGCCAAGCCGGATCATCGCCCCCGGTACGTGGTCGAGGTAGAACGCGAAGTCCTCGCCACCCATGCTGATCTCGGCCTCGACCACCCGATCGGCGCCCAGCGCGGCACCGGCCGCAGCAGCGATCACCGCCGACGCCATCCGATCGTTGATCACCGGTGGCACCCCACGGTTATAAGCCACCGTGACCTCAGCTCCAGTCGGCGCGACCACGTCATGGATCAGCTGCGTGATCAGTTCGGGCGCTGCCCGCCACGCTTCCCGGTTGAGGATGCGGACCGTACCCCGGACTTCGCCTTCGCTAGGAATGGCGTTGAACGCCTCACCCGCGTGCACGGCGCCCCACACCATCGAGACCCCAGCTCGCGGGTCGATTCGGCGACTCAACAGCGCTGGCACCTCGACGATCACCCGGCCTAGGGCCGACACCAGATCAGCAGTCAGATGCGGTCGGGCCGTGTGGCCGCCTGGCCCGCTCAGCTTGACCTCGACGGTGTCCGCAGCCGCGGTAAACGGCCCCGAACGGACCCCAACCAACCCGGCCGGCAGCTGCGGATAGCAGTGCAGGGCGTAGATCGCGGCGACGTCCTTGAGCGCGCCGGCCACGATCACCTCGGGTGCACCAGATGGCACGGTCTCCTCGGCCGGCTGGAAGATCAGCCGAATCCGGCCGGGCAGCTCACCCTGCTCAGCGAGTTGCGCCAGCGCCAGACCGACGCCGAGCAGCACCGTGGTGTGCACGTCGTGTCCGCACGCGTGGACGACCTTGTCGACGGTCGAGCGATAAGGAACGTCCTTGGAGTCGTGCAACGGCAGCGCGTCCAGGTCGGCCCGGAAGGCGATGACCCGATCACCTTCGCCGATATCGCAGATCACCCCGTTGCGGTTGGGCAGCAGACGGGGCGTCAGGCCGGCATCGGTGAGTTCGCGGGCGATCAGGGCGGCGGTGGAGAATTCGCGATGCGACGGCTCCGGGTGCGCGTGGAGGTGACGACGAATGGCTACCAGCTCCGCACCCCGAGACGCGAGCCAGCGATCGAGCTGGCCGGGCAGGGGTTCCGCACCGGGCAGCGGCCCGGCGAACGGTGTTGTAGCGCTCTCGGGCGCGCTCAGAGCTGCAGTCACGTCGATTTCCGTATCGTGTTCGTAGGTCGTGGGCTCGATCGAGGAGGGCAAACCGGATTTCGTCGCGGGGATTCTTAAAAGCGTTCGACCGGATGGTAGACGCCCCATACCCCGCGCAGGGTATGGCACACTTCGCCCACTGTGGCGCGCAGGCGCAACGCCCGCTTCAGCAACGGTAAGACGTTCTCGGTGCCTTGTGCCACCTTCGCCAGATCATCGAGCACGGCCTGGACGGCGGCGCTGTCGCGGCTAGCCCGCAGGTCAGCGAGTCGGGCCACCTGTCCAGCCTCAATCGCTGGGTCGACTCGCACCGGAAGGTAATCGTCCGGTTCCTCGGTGGTGAACCGGTTTACGCCGACGACGACCCGCTCGCCCCGATCAATTTCGTTGGCAATTTGATACGCCGACGACTCAATCTCCTGCTTTTGGAAACCTTGTTCAATCGCGTCGACTACCGAGCCATAGCTGAAGACTCGTTCGATCAAAGCGGCTGCCTCCCGCTCGACTTCATCAGTCAACGCCTCAATCGCGTACGAGCCGGCGAACGGGTCAACTGTGCCGGTCAGGCCACTTTCAAATGCCAACACCTGTTGGGTACGCAGGGCCAGCCGGGCCGACTTCTCGGTTGGCAATGCCAGCGCCTCGTCGTACGCGTTGGTGTGCAGTGACTGGGTGCCGCCGGCCACCGCACCGAGCGCCTGAATCGCCACCCGAACCAAGTTGACCTCGGGCTGCTGGGCGGTGAGCTGCACCCCCGCGGTTTGGGTGTGGAAGCGCAACATCAACGACTTGGGGTCTTTCGCGCCGAATTCGTCGCGCATGATCGCGGCCCACATCCGCCGGGCGGCGCGGAACTTGGCGATCTCTTCCAGCAGCGTGGTGCGGGCGACGAAGAAGAACGACAGCCGCGGCGCGAACTCGTCCACGGCCAGTCCGGCGGCGAGCGCTGCTCGCACGTACTCGATGCCGTTGGCCAGGGTGAAGGCGATCTCTTGCGCAGGTGTGGCGCCGGCCTCGGCCATGTGATAGCCGGAAATGCTAATGGTGTTCCATTTGGGAATTTCGTCCCGGCAGTAGGCGAACGTGTCCGCGACCAGCCGCAGCGACGGCTTAGGCGCGAAGATGTAGGTGCCGCGAGCGATGTATTCCTTGAGGATGTCGTTCTGGATCGTGCCGCGCAGAGCCGAGCCGGGCACGCCTTGCTCCTCGGCGACCAGCTGATAGAGCAACAGCAACAGCGCACCGGGCGCGTTGATCGTCATCGAGGTGGACACCCGGTCCAACGGGATCCCGGCGAACAGTTGCCGCATGTCGTCGATCGAGTCGATCGCCACCCCGACCTTGCCGACCTCACCGTGCGCGATCGGATCGTCGGAGTCGTAGCCCATTTGAGTGGGCAGGTCGAACGCGACCGACAAGCCCATCGTGCCGGCTGCCAGCAGCTGGTGGTAGCGCCGGTTGGACTCAGTTGCAGTGCCAAAACCGGCATACTGCCGCATGGTCCACGGGCGTTCGGTATACATCGTCGGGTAGACCCCACGGGTATACGGAAACTCGCCCGGGTCACCGTCGGTAGCATCCGCGGCGACATCACTCGACCGGTACACCGGCTTGATCTCGAAACCCGACTCTGCTTTCACACAGTAGATCCTAAGACGTCGGCCGACCCGAAGGCTGCGGGCTTTCGCACTCCGCGTCCGTTATGCGGTACGGAGTGCAGTTTTAGGGTTACCCAACGTTGAGTTCCGTAGAACACCCACTCAGTGGCTTCAAATCGGCCTGGCAAACCGGCAAGATAGCGGGGGTCGGCAGCCCCTACCTACCCTCGGTGGCATTCTCAGTGACTCAGATCCCGACGTGGAGCGGCGGTAACGTGGCTTCCACCAGCGGACGCGCAGCTCCGGGCACGCTCATCGGCGGCCGGTACACGCTGCGTGCTGCCGTCGGTCACGGCGGAATGGGCACGGTCTGGCGCGCGGCCGACACGCTGTTACGCCGCGACGTCGCCATCAAAGAGGTAATCCTTCCCCCGGGTTTAGCCCCCAGCGACCGCGACTCGATGTATGAGCGGACCATGCGCGAAGCCCGTGCCGCCGCCGCCCTGCAGCACCCAGCCGTCGTGCAGGTCTACGACGTGGTGCACGAAAACGACCGGCCGTGGATCGTGATGGAGCTGCTGGACGCGCGCAGCCTCGCCGACATGGTGATCGAGGACGGCCCGATCCCGCCCCGGGTGGTCGCCAAGATCGGGATAGCGCTGCTCGGTGCACTGGAAGTCGCGCATGCCCATGGCGTGCTGCACCGCGACGTCAAACCGGCAAACGTGCTGATCTGCGGTGACGGCCGGTGTGTGCTGACCGACTTCGGTGTCGCCCGGATGCCGACCGACATCCAGCTCACCACGCCCGGCATGGTGCTGGGCTCACCACACTTCATCTCGCCCGAGCGGGCCATGGGCAGCGAATTCGGCCCGCCGAGTGACCTGTTCTCGCTCGGCGTCACGCTCTACACCGCAGTCGAAGGCCGCCCACCGTTCGATAAGGGCGACCCGATCGAGACCATGCATGCGGTGGTCGAGGATCCCCCAGCGCCAGCCGTGCGGGCTGGGTCGTTGACGCCAGTCTTGATGGGTCTGCTGGAGAAGAACCCAGCCAAGCGGATGGACGTGCAGACCGCCCGGACCATCCTGCGGCAACAGCTCGCCGGGCCGCTGGCCAGCAAGAACCCGCCGCATCTGATGACCGACCCGTATTCGGTCGTGCCGTCGCAGCGACCGACCGTCGCGCCGGCCGAGACGCAGCCGATTCCGCCCCAGCCGATCGACCCGCAGATCGGCGGCCGGGCCATGCTCGCGGCCGGCCAGTCCCTCACCGACCACCTGGCCAAGTTGCAACAGGCCAACGCGCCGAGCCCGCCTACCACTGGGGGCCGGCGCCGCGCCAAACCGGACGAAACAATGGCCGGCGAACAAGTCAGTCTGCTGCCACCCGGACCGAACCCGGCCGGTGGCGCCGATCAGACCAACGTGATCCCACCCCGGCGCAGCTGGACTGGGGGCAGCGGATCACGCCCTGACGGTGCGCCAAACGGCTCGGGGTCTGGCGCCGCAGCAACGCCAGGTTTCGGCGGCTCAGGCACAAACCCCGGGTTCGGCGCAAACCCCGGGTTCGGCGGGGCACCGGAGTTTGGCGGGGCACCGGGGTTCGGCGGGGCACCGGGGTACGGCGGCAACGTGGGTCCCGCCGGCCGAGCCAAGGCAGTGCTCAACGGCGGCATCGCGAGCGGTCGGCGGGCTAGTGCGCAAGCAATGTCGGCTGTGCGCGAGTGGACGCGCACCAAGCAGCTGGCAGTTGGTGGCGGGGCGCTGGCCGCCGTGATCCTGGTGGTCGTTGCCTTCACCCTGTCCGGCGGGCGTAACAGCGCAAGCCAAACACCACCGCCGAACGCACAGCAGCCGATCGCGACACCCGCACTGCCGTCTCAGGTGTTCAAGTCGAACGACCTCACCCTCAACGTGCCGCGGGATTGGAAACGCAGCACAGGTGGGCATTCCTGGGTCGACTACACCGATCCCGACGACAGCAAACGCAAAGTGCGCATCCTGGTGGAAAAGTGGAATAGCACCCCCACAGCGCTGCTCAAGGCAGCCGAAACAACACTTTCAAAATCCACCGCCTGCCCCAACCCTTACCATGAGTTGGCGCTGAACAAGGTCACGATCGGTGGCCGCGACGGCGCCGTATTGGAATACACCTGCGGTTCAGGCGATACCGCACGGCACGGCATGTGGGGAGTCACTACCAACGGCGACCGGGCGTTCTCGTTCTACTTGACCTCCACCGAGAAGCAGTTCGCCGTCAGCAAGCCAGTCTTCGACGAAATGGTGCGCACCTACCACCTCCTGGCCGCCTGACCCGTGGCACCCGACACTGACGTTGCCCTGCGCGCTGCCGCCGAGTCGTGGCTGGCGCAGGATACCGACCCAGTGACCCGGGCCGAGCTGCGCGCGCTGCTCGCGGGTCTGCCCGGCACGACGGCTGAGCTGCGCGACCGATTCGCCGGGCCACTCAGGTTCGGCACCGCGGGGCTGCGCGGTCCGCTGCGGGCCGGCCCGAACGGGATGAACCTCGTCGTCGTCACCCGCGCCGCCGCCGGCCTGATCGGTTGGCTCGCCGAACAAGGCGGGGCGGGCCCGTTGGTCATCGGCTTCGACGCCCGGCACGGCTCACGTGAGTTCGCCGAACGCACTGCCCAGGTCGCCACCGGAGCCGGCCGACCAGCCCTGCTCCTGCCCGAACCACTGCCCACGCCAGTGCTGGCCTACGCGGTCCGCGCGCTCGACGCAGTAGCCGGAGTGATGGTCACCGCCAGTCACAATCCGCCCAAAGACAACGGCTATAAGGTCTATCTCGGTCGCGCACTGGGCGGCCCAGCCGGTGCAGGTGCGCAGATCGTGGCGCCAGCCGACGCCGGCATCGAGGCAGCCATCCGCGCCGTGGGCCCGATCGCCGACATCACTCTGGGTGAGCCGGGCACGACCCTGCCCGCACAGCTCACCCACGATTACGTACGCGAAGCCGCAGCAGTGCTCGACCCACACGGACCGCGAGAGCTGCGCATTGCCTACACCCCGTTGCATGGGGTTGGTGGGGTCACGCTTACCGCCGCGTTCGCCGCCGCCGGGTTCGCCGTGCCCGCCGTGGTGGCCGCCCAAGCCGAACCGGACCCGGATTTTCCCACTGTCGCCTTCCCGAACCCGGAGGAGCCGGGCGCACTGGATCGGCTGATCGCGCTGGCCAGCGAGATCGGCGCGGACCTGGCCATCGCCAACGACCCGGACGCCGACCGTTGCTGCGTGGCAGTTCCCGCGGCCGGCTCTTGGCGACCGTTGCGCGGCGACGAGTTGGGCATCCTGCTCGCCGACCGGCTGATTCGGCGCGGCACCCCCGGCGTCTTCGCGACCACGATCGTGTCGTCGCAGCTGCTCGGCCGGTTGTGTTCGGCGCGCGGTGTGCCCTTCGCGCAGACTCTGACCGGGTTCAAGTGGATCGTGCGCGCCGCCGACGACTTAGCCTTCGGTTACGAGGAAGCGCTCGGCTATTGCGTCGCACCCGAGCTGGTCCGCGACAAAGACGGCATCACCGCCGCGTTGAGCATCGCTGAGCTGGCCGCCGAACTCCGCCTGACTGGCCACACTCTCAGTGACCGTCTCGATGAATTGGCCGCCGAGTTCGGCCTGCATGCCACAGATCAACTTTCGGTACGCGTCGACAACCTCACCGCGATCGACGTGGCGATGTCCACCGCCCGCCAACACCCACCGACCACACTGCTCGGCGCGCCGCTGACGTCGATCGAAGACCTGCTCCCGGACAACGACGTGCTGACTTTCCGTACGGAGGTGGCCCGGGTGGTGTTGCGCCCGTCGGGCACTGAGCCGAAGCTCAAGGCGTACCTAGAAGTGGTTGAACCGGTTGAATCGGGTGACGTGGCCGCCGCCCGGACCCGCGCCCACGCAGCTTTGATCACCTTGCGCGCTGAAGTGGCTGGGGTGCTCGGCAGCTAGACCGAGCACCCGGGCCGGCCCTGGTCGGGCGCAGTTAGGCGGTTTTGGGAGCGCCGAGGGCAGCCGTGATGGCTTTGCCCAGGGTGGCGACGACCAGGGCGACGCTGGGGCGCACGATCGAGTCTTCGAGGTTGAGTGAGCCGGAGAAACCGGCGCCGTTCGCAATCTGTTCCAGTCGCTGGTGGGCGTGGGCGGTCTCGGCTGGTGGCAAGCGCAGTGCCGGTTCCATTCGGGTGGCGGTGAGCAGGGTGGCCAGCGCCGCGGTCCGCTCGTCCGGGATACCTTGGGTGGTCAGTGCGGTGGCCAGCCGGCGCCGGATTTCCGCGGCGACTGCCGGGTCGGCGGTCGGATAGCGATGCACGTGGATGTATTCGAGCTGGGTCTCGTCGACATCGCGGATCACACCGCGGGACACGAGGTCTTCCAGCACCTTGATCCGCAGCCGGTGGCGCAGTCGCTGCAACCACTGGGCGGGAGTGTGTGGCTCGTCCTCGTCAGCGCGGGCCAGCACAGCATCAGCAATTGGGTCACCAATGGGTGCCGAATCGATTACTTTGAGGTATCCGTCGACGTAGGCGATCCGCCCCACCAACGCGAGGTCAACCAACACAGCCGCGGCCATGCCGAGGTCGAGCCCGATGCGGGAACCGGTCGCCTTGCCGGTCTGGTCGTCGTACGCGAGGAGCAGCATTTCCTCGGCGAGCGCGATGGAGGTCATGGCTGGAAACGATAGTGGCCGAACGGGCGCAGACAGATCGCCAGGTCGGTTAGATATCGGTTACTTCCCCCGCGCATGCCCCACCTCAGAACCGCGGCATGCCGCCGAATTGGCGGTCTCCGGCGTCGCCGAGGCCGGGCACGATGTATTTCTTTTCGTTAAGCCTTTCGTCGATGGCCGCCGTGACCAGGCGCAATGCCAAACCAGAATCGGCCAAATGCTGCACGCCCTCGGGAGCGGCTAGCACGCAACAGACGATAACTTCGGTGCAGCCGCGCTCGGCCAGCAGTCGGCAACAATGCACCAGCGAACCACCGGTAGCCAACATGGGATCCAGCACCAGCACCGGCAAACCGCTCAAGTCACCGGGCAATGACTCCATGTATGCGCGTGGCTCGAACGTCTTTTCGTCGCGCGCCAGGCCGACAAAGCCCATCGACGACTCGGGCAGCAATGCCAGTGCGGCATCGGCCATGCCCAGCCCAGCGCGCAGCACCGGGACGATCAAGGGCGGGTTGGCCAGTCGGGTGCCTTGGGTCGGCGCGACTGGTGTCTCGATCGGATAGCGCTGCACGGCGAAGGTTCGGGCCGCTTCGTAAACCACCATGGTGGTCAGCTCATGCAATGCGGCGCGAAAGACACTGGAGTCGGAATGCGCATTACGCATCGCGGTGAGCCGGGTCAAAACCAGCGGGTGATCTACAACGAGTACGTCCACTGTCTCAACCTACCGGCCAATCAAGATCAACTGTCGGTCAGCTGGGTAGAATGCTGGGATGACTGCGACCGCGATATCCAGCCGGTCCGAGCCGCCCGCTGATCTGCGCGGCTTCCTGCATGGATTGCCCGGCGTCGATCCGGTCGGGGTCGAGGCCAGAGCGGCAGCGTTGGGCACCCGATCGATCAAGACCACCGCAAAGGCCGAGGCGATCGACTTGGCGATTCGGATGGTCGACTTGACCACGCTGGAGGGCGCCGACACCCCCGGCAAGGTTCGAGCTCTATGTGCCAAGGCGCTGCGGCCCGACCCGACCGATCCGAGTTGCCCGCCGGTGGCCGCGATCTGCGTCTATCCGGCCATGATTGGAGTCGCCGCCGAAGTGCTCGCCGGCTCCGGCGTGCGGCTGGCCAGTGTGGCCACCGCGTTTCCGTCTGGGCAGGCCCCACTGGCGGTGAAACTGGCTGACACTCGGGCGGCGGTGGACAGCGGCGCTGACGAGATCGACATGGTGATCAGTCGGGGCGCGTTCCTGGCCGGCGATTACGGCACGGTCTTCGCCGAGATCGTGGCGGTCAAAGACGCGTGCGGGCCGGCCCACCTCAAGGTCATTCTGGAGACCGGCGAGCTCGGCACCTATGACAACGTGCGGCGGGCGTCGTGGTTGGCGATGCTGGCCGGCGCCGACTTCATCAAGACTTCCACCGGCAAAGTCCCCGTTGCGGCCACCTTGCCGGTCACCCTGGTCATGCTCGAAGCAGTGCGCGACTTTCGCGCGCGGCACGGGCGCCAAATCGGCGTCAAACCGGCCGGCGGAATCCGCACGACCAAGGACGCGCTCAAATACCTGGTGCTGATAAACGAAACCGTCGGCGCAGACTGGCTCGACCCGGACTGGTTCCGATTCGGCGCCTCGTCCCTGCTCAACGACCTGCTGATGCAGCGCACCAAACTCACCACCGGCCACTACAGCGGCCCCGACTACTTCTCCCTGGATTGAGCGATGTTTCCTCCCCGGACCGAGCCGATGTTCGAATATGCACCAGCACCCGAGTCCCGCTCGGTCGTCGACATCGCCCCGTCCTACGGATTGTTCATCGACGGCACGTTCGAAGCCGGCAAGGACGTCTTCACCACCGTCAACCCAGCCACCGAAGAAGTGCTAGCCGAGGTCGCGTTGGCCGGTCCGGGCGACGTGGACCGGGCGGTGGCCGCCGCTCGCCGCGCCTTCGACTCGTGGTCGGCGCTGCCAGGCAGCGAACGCGCCAAATACCTCTTCCGGATCGCGCGCATCATTCAGGAACGCTCGCGCGAACTGGCCGTGCTGGAAACACTCGACAACGGCAAGCCGATCAAGGAATCCCGCGACGTCGACCTGCCGTTGGTGGCCGCACACTTCTTCTACTACGCCGGGTGGGCCGACAAACTGCCATACGCGGGTTTTGGGGCTAATCCCCGCCCACTCGGAGTCGCCGGCCAGGTCATCCCGTGGAACTTCCCACTGCTGATGCTGGCCTGGAAGATCGCGCCAGCGTTGGCGACTGGCAACACAGTCGTGCTCAAACCGGCCGAGACGACGCCGCTGTCCGCGCTGTTCTTCGCCGACATCTGCCGCCAAGCCGACCTGCCACCCGGGGTGGTAAACATCCTCACCGGTGCCGGCGACACCGGCCGCTACCTGGTCGAACACCCCGGCATCGACAAGGTCGCCTTCACCGGTTCGACCGAGGTCGGGCGCCAAATCGCCCGGTCCGTGGCCGGCACCGACAAGAAGCTCACCCTGGAGCTGGGCGGCAAGGCGGCCAACATCGTCTTCGACGACGCGCCGATCGACCAAGCCGTCGAGGGCATTGTGACCGGCATCTTCTTCAACCAGGGCCACGTCTGTTGCGCCGGTTCGCGGCTGCTGGTGCAGGAGTCCATTGCCGAGCCGCTGCTGGCCGCGCTCAAACGCCGGCTGACGACCCTGCGCGTCGGCGACCCGCTGGACAAGAACACCGACCTCGGCGCGATCAACTCAGCGGCCCAACTTGCCCGGATCACCGAACTGGCCGAGATCGGGTCGGCTGAGGGCGCCGAGCGCTGGTCCCCGCCGTGTGAGCTGCCCGAGCGCGGCTTCTGGTTCGCGCCGACCATCTTCACCGGCGTCACCCAAGCCCATCGGATCGCCCGCGACGAAATCTTCGGCCCAGTGCTGTCAGTGCTCACGTTCCGCACCCCAGCAGAGGCAATCGAAAAAGCCAACAACACGCCGTACGGGTTGTCCGCCGGGGTCTGGACTGACAAGGGTTCACTGATCCTCGCCGTCGCCGAGAAGCTGCGCGCCGGTGTCGTGTGGGCCAACACGTTCAACAAGTTCGATCCGAGCTCGCCATTCGGCGGGTACAAGGAGTCCGGATACGGTCGCGAGGGCGGCCGGCACGGCCTGGAGGCATACCTTGCCTGAGTCAGTGAACCCGGTCGCCGAGCGGGGACGCCTGCGCGTGCGTAAGACGTACAAGCTGTTCATCGGTGGCGCATTTGGCCGCAGCGAGTCAGGACGGACCTATCTGGTGGACGGCGACAACGTTGCCCTCGCCTCACGCAAAGACGCCCGCGACGCGGTGGTCGCCGCACGGCGAGCCCAACCGAAATGGGCAGCCGCCACCGCGTACAACCGGGGTCAGGTGCTTTATCGGGTTGCCGAGATGCTCGAAGCACGCCGAGCCGAGTTCGGCACCCTCGGTGTCGCCGCCGGCGAACTCGACGCGACAATCGACCGCTGGGTTTGGTATGCGGGCTGGTCCGACAAGATTGCCCAGGTGCTCAGCGGCACCAACCCCGTCGCCGGGCCGTTCCTGAACGTCTCGACACCCGAGCCGACCGGAGTGGTCGCAGTGCTCGCTCCAGCGAGTCTGCTCGGTCTGACCAGCGTCATCGCCCCGGCCGTCGTCACCGGCAACACAGTCGTGGTTGTCGCGACGAACCCACAAGTCGCGATCAGCCTGGCCGAAGTGCTCGCCACCTCGGACATTCCTGGCGGCGTGATCAACCTGCTCACTGGTCTCGCGGCCGAAATCGGGCCGTGGCTGGCCACGCACGACGACGTCAACGCGCTCGATCTCACCGGCGTCGACGACGCTGAGCTCGCGGTCGAATTAGAGCGCTCAGCCGCCGGTACGCTCAAGCGGGTGCTGCGCCCACCGGCCGACAAACTCGACTTCACCGTCGACCCGGGACTGCGGCCGATGACTGCCTTACTGGAGACTAAGACCGTCTGGCACCCAAAGGGTTTCTGAGCATCTTTTACCGGACGAAGGTGAAGTCCGGGGGACGGTCAGTGCCCGCTCAGCGTCGCCCACTAGGGTGTCGGCAGAATCATCGTTTCGCAGCTCTCATCTCAACCCGGAGGACACCGTGACCAGCCAGTCCGACGAGCCCGAGGCCGCCACGCCCGTGGCGGCGAAGTCAACAGCGGGACTCTCCGGGTCTGCTCTCTGGGAAGAAGTCCGGATTGCGCCGGTCGAGATCGCTCTGCCCGCCGGAGTCGGCGTGACGCTGCGGGCCTATCGCAAGGCATCCGAAGTCAGCTTGACCGAGGTGCAGATCGACGAGGACGACCCGTTTACCGCCCGCGAGCGCGCCGCTGCCGCCCGAGCAGCCGAGGACGACGACGTTATCGTCGACGAGGAATTTCAGGCGTTGTTGGCCGAAGGCGACGAGAAAGCCGACGGCGACGAGTCGAGCGAAGAGCCTGATCCGGCCGATTTCGCCGACGAAGCCGACGAGACCGCTGCCGCTGCCGCTGCCGCGGCTGACGAGGAAGTGCCCGCGTTCCTCACCCACCGAGGCCAACTGCTCGCCTTTAAGAGCCCCGAATCGTTGGTATCCTTCATCCGATCAGGTGCTGCGAACGATCTCGATCAGCTCGACGGCTGGTCCACGTTGGTCGAGCAGGTGCAGACGACCGACATCGACCCGCAGCCCGACGACAGGTATGAGCTTGACCTGGTGGTGGAGAACCTGCGCGGCGGTCACGATACGTGGGACCTGCCGTTGCTCATCGCCGCCGGTGAGGTCGCCCGGGACTTGGGTCACTCGCTTCGCCTCAAACCAGTCATTCTGGCGTTGTCGGCCGGCTCGCCGCTCGACGACTTGGACGAGTCGCTGCGCTCCGCGGAGAACGGTGGCATGGGCGGTTACTTCGGTCGGCGTCGGTTGAAGAAAATCGGGGCACAACAGGCAAGTCTGGGTTGGCGTTCAATTATCAGCAAGATCTCTGCGGCTGTGGACTGGCGCGACTGACCCCTCAACAGGGACGATCAGACCTTGGCCAAATGACAGCTGTCGGCGAGGAGGAGGAGGACGACGCCGTGGCGCTTGCGCGCGTGTTTTGCGGTCTAGCGTCGGCTGATGAATCGGTGCGTGTGGCTGCGCCTGCCCGGCTGACGATCGCCGTGGTAGATGACGCCAGCAACCTACTCGGCGTCTACGAAGTCAGCGATGATCCGTTCGGCTATGCCCATTTGGCCGCGATGTTGGTGCAACGATCCAGTGGATTCGCTGAAGTTGCAGTCGCCGCTGACAGCGACGACCACCTGATTGCCTCCCTGCTCGCTGCAGCTGGTCGCCCGCTGGTGGTGACCGACGACGACTCGATCGACCAGTTTGCCAAACGGTTCATCGACGACCGCTCGGTCGACGAAATGCGCGCCTCACCTGCAGCCCGCCGCGCCATCGGCTTGGCCCGAGCGCTGCAGGCTGGGGCCATTGCCGCCGTCAACACTCCGGCCCCACGCGAACTGATCAGTTACAAGCCGATTTTGGCTGCCCACGTCGCCCTGCTCGGTGGCCGGGTCGGAGCTTCAACCGCGCTGCGGGAAGTTCTGCGCGAGCTTTATCCAGCCGCGCTGCGGGCCTATCCGGATCCGGCCCACCCGCTAGCGCTGGCCGTGTTGGCCGCTCTGCCCGAGCCCGGTCAGTTAACCGGCAGTAGCAACTCTGAGCAGATCGCCGAGGAGATCGCCGCCAAACTGACAAGTGATGGCGTCGGCACCGAAGACGAAGTGATCGCAGCGGTGACCGCCTTACACGTGGCAGTGAGCGAGTCACCGCGCCGTGGCGGAGTGAACAAATCACTGGCGTCGACCGCCGCAGAGACCGTTGTCTTCGCGATCGGCGCGGTTCGCTCCGCCGATGCGGCCTGCGACTCGTTAGTGAAGACGCTATCGATCAGGTTCGGCCTGTCGTCGGCTAGCCCCGCCGCCCGTCGCGCTCCACGCCGGGCCGCTGAGCCGGCGCAACCCGCCGCGGTTGCCGAGACCACCAGCCGTTTCGGTCGGCGCAGTCGGCGTGAGCCCGAGACGACTGGCAACGGTCCGGTGACACCACACCCGCTGACCACGCCTCCCGTCGCACCACAACCGGTGATGCCGCCGCCGCTGGCTCCACGCCCGGTCATGCAGCCACCGATCTCCCCAGCCGCGGCGGCTGGCTTGCCGACCCGGACACCTATCTCGCCCGGGAACCGTCCCGTTTCCGTGCCACCTCCCCCGCCAGGTATGACCCCGATTACGCCTGGCTCACGACCGTTCACCAGCACTCCGACCAGTCACAGCGCCACTCAGCCGATTTCGTCGCCAGCTAGCCCCCGGCGATCCACCGGATTGTTCCCGTTGAGTCCGCTCTCGGCTGGGCCGCTCTCGGCTGGGCCACTTTCGGCTGGGCCACTTTCGGCTGGGCCACTTTCGACTGGTGCGTTGTCATCCGGTTTGTCAGCTTCGGGGCAGATATCGAGCGGTCTATCCGGTTTGAGCGAGCTCTCGCCAGGTTCGCAGCCGGTCGCGCCAGCTGACGCAGGTCAGCCGTTTCAGGCCACGCTGAGCAACGCGGCAATCGTTAATGCTCGCGCGGAACGCCAACGGGCGAACGGGACCTCAACACCCCGGACCCCACCAACCGCAGCTGCCGGCAGCCCGACCGACTACACGCTGCCGATCTCGACTGGGCGGGCCAGCGAGCCGGGATCGCGCGCCAACTGGCCACTGCTCGGCGCCGACGATGACCTTGCCCTGCCGACTAGATCGATCTCTGGTGCGCCGACGTCGTCGTCGATCAGCGCACCACCGGCCGACAGTCGCTATCGCCCAGACAACCGGCTCAACGGCACGACCAACGGGGACGGCCGGGTCAAACCACCCTGGCAGGACATGCCGAAGGAACCACCAGCGCTGCGTCTCGTTGAGCCGCAAAACACCACCGGTCCGGACCGGGCGATCCCTGAACCGCCGACAGCCCCGGAACCGCCACCGCTGCGTTTGGTCGACCGAGAGGACCGGGCCGCGCGTGCTGGGCGTACCAACGGTGTTGCTAATGCCATGGGCTCGCGACGCGGCACCAATCCCTCGATCAGCACCACGCTGACCGCCCTGGACCGCAGCTCATTGCCGCCGGAGCCGACCGAGAACGACGGCGACTTGTTGATCTTCGCCGCGGCCAGGTCGGCGTGGTTCACCGGGCAGGACGAGCCCGCAGCAGCCGCAATGGATTGGGCTAACCCAAACGACACCGGTTGGCGTGCAGCCGAAAAGGCCGCGACTCCAGCAGTTGCCGCCGAGACGCCGGCTGGGTTGCCGCGGCGGGTGCCACAAGCCAACCTGGTGCCCGGCTCACCGCTGCGGGAACAACGCCCGCTGCGTATCGTCCGCGACGCGGCCAGCATCGCGGCGCACACCACTGGCTACTTCCGCGGTTGGCGGCGCGGCCAGGAGATCGGCGGTTTCGCCATGGGCGGCCGGCCGGGCCGCGAAGCCGCCGGCGGTTGGGACTTCACCCGGGACGGTCAACAAGGCGATACCGACTACCGCGACAGCGCCGACTACCGCACGAGCTGAGCCAGTAGCAGACTCAGACAAATCAGCCTGGCTAGTAACGACAGATCAGCCCCGGTGGTGAGGTTAGCTTCACCAACGGGGCTGATCGCGTTTGGTCAGGCCGGGGCGACTGCGCGGGTCCGGCGCATCGTCAGCACATACTCGACCAGCGAAATGAGCACGTTCTTCGTCGACTCCCGGTTACGGGCATCGCAGCTCACGACCGGCACGTCATGCGAGATCGCCAACGCATCCCGAACGTCCTGCGCGTTGTGATACTGCATTCCGTCGAAGCAGTTGATCGCGACCAGGTAGGGCAGGCGACGATGCTCGAAGAAGTCGATGGCGGCGAAACAGTCAGCGAGGCGACGGGTGTCCACCATGACGACCGCGCCGATCGCACCACGCACCAGCTCGTCCCACATGAACCAGAAACGCGTCTGGCCCGGTGTGCCGAACAAATACAGAATGAGGTCACGGTCGATGCTGATCCGGCCGAAGTCCATGGCGACCGTGGTCGTCACCTTCCCCGGAACCTGCCGGTTGTCGTCGACACCCACACCAGCAGAGGTCATAATCGCCTCGGTGGTAAGCGGGGTGATCTCAGAGACCGACCCCACTAGCGTCGTCTTACCGACGCCAAATCCACCGGCGATGACAATCTTCGCCGATGTCACGCGCCCCGCAGCGGGACGTTGCGACATGTCAGAGCCTGCGAAGTCCACTCAGCACCCTCTCCAGCAGTTCCGTGCCTACCGCGTCGGTCTCGTCTTCCAGCGAGGTGGGCTCATACACCGCGACCAGGCCATCTGAGGCCATATCGGCGACGATCACACGTGCCACGCCGAGCGGCAGTTGCATCCGGGCGGCAATTTCGGCCAGCGACTGCACTCGGCCGCCGTCGCACATCGCCGCGATGTACTGATGCTCGCTTCCACCCTGTCCGCCGCGCACCATTCCGGAGCGACCGCGCACGGTTGTCTCGACCAGCGCTTCGAGTGCTATCTCTAGCTTGGGCCGAGTCCGACCCCGGGTAACGGCGTACGGCCTTACCAGCGCGCCGGTTGGTTCGTCGCGTTCGGGCATCGTCACCGCTCACCCCTTTCTTCGGCCCTTAGCAGTGTGTGGTCTGGTCAGTCGTCGTACGCAGTTGCCGGCGGCGATCACCGGCGACTGTTTCAGCCAACCCCGGCCGCGGAGCGCGGTGCCGGGGTAAGTGCCTCGCCAACTCGGTCGACGAGCAGGGCCATCTCGTAGCCCACCTGCCCGACGTCGCAGCTGCGAGCAGCGAGCACGGCAAATGAGGAACCGTCGGAGATTGACATCAGGAAAAGGAATCCGTTGTCCATTTCCACCACGGTCTGCAGCACAGCACCCCCCTCGAAACACCGAGCGGCTCCCTGGGTGAGGCTGACCAGGCCGGAGGCGATGGCCGCCAGCTGGTCGGCACGGTCACGCGGAAGGTCCCGCGAGGACGCGAGGAGCAAACCGTCTGCGGAGACCGCGATCGCATGCGCGACTCCGGGCACGCGGTCGGCGAAATTGGCCAACAACCAACCAAGATCCTGCGTAGATGTCATGCCTCATGCTCCTTGCCAGCCTGCGAGGACAGCCCGCCCGGAGTTACCTCCGGGTTGGTCGATTGTTCCTTAGTGCGGCCACGCTGCACACCCCGGTGATACGCGGACAGCAGCCCACGCACCCCCTCAGGAGTACGGCGCTCGATGGAGTTGCCGCCCCGGTCGACACCGCCGGGGACGAGCTGGGCCATCGGCGTGCGCTTAGGCAGCCCGGCCTGGGTGGTGAGGTCGACCGGCGCATCGGCAGCCGCACGGGCAGCCTGCCAGCCTTCGTCCGCCGCGGTGCGCCACGGATTGGACCCGTTGCCATTCGACCCGTTGCCATTCGAACCGTTGGTCGAGCCACCGGTGGGGGCTTCGTTGCCCAGGCGAACGTTAGCCGATCCCCCGCTGTTGCCGGTGCCGTTAGTCGCAGCGCCACTGTTTGCAGCGCCACTGTTTGCAGCGCCACTGTTTGCAGCGCCACTGTTTGCAGCGCCACTGTTTGCAGCCGCGCCGGTGGCGTCGAATTCGCGAGTTGCGGGCGGCTCAGCCTGTTGCGGCACAGCAACGGTGCGAGCGGGCTCTCCCGTCGGAATTCGCTGCGAAGTTACGACGGAGGTGTCTGCAGGAGTGCTGGGCTGCACTTTCGGCAGGTCGGTCGGGCGGGCCGTGATGAACCAGGCCGACTCAAGCTCCCGAAATATCGGCAGCTCCATGGTCTCGTCGGCGAACTGCGCCGGGTTCTGGTCGCGCTGGCGGGCGGCGGCTTGCGCCGCGGCAATCTGAGCCGTAGCGGTTGCTTGAGCTTGCGCAGCCTGAGCTGTGGCAGCCTGATGCGCCGCCCGTGCCGCTGCGGCGGCCCGCTGTTGCGCGTCGTTACGTGGATCGCCGACAACCGGGGCCTGCGTTGCCTGACCCGCAACCGGAGTCTGGGCCGGCTGACCTGGGTTAGCTGAACTCAAGGCCTTACTTATCGGCGTCGCCGAAACCGAAGCTGCAGAAATGGGTGCGGCCGAAATCGGAGCCGACGTGGCGGACCCCGGCGGGATCGGCGCTGTCTGCGGGTTGACCGGCCGCTCGACCTGCGGGTGCGACCCCGAGCGCTCGGGACGATACCGCGGGAATTCCGCCGTCAGGTCCAGCGCCGCCGCCAAGCTCTGTGGAACGTGCGGTGGCGTGCCCTGATCAGCCACGGGCGGCCAAACCGGCGGATTCGACCCACCCGGTGTTGCCACTGCAGCGGGCGGAGACCCAGCGGCGACCGGAGGGCCAGAAATCGGGCGGCCACCTGCCGGTGTTTGCTCCGGCGCTGCGGCTGCGGTCGGTGCGACCGGCGGCGCCGACACCGGCGGAATGAACGTGCCCCGGTCTTGACCCTCCGGGTTGGGGGGCAGTTGGCGCGGGATTGCCCCGCTAATGCCGGCCGGGTCGCTGTCGGGACGAGGCTGGTCACCGGAAGGCCGCTGCGGCAGACCACTCAAAGCACCTGGGTCGGGGCGTGCCCCGGGGCCGGAAGGCAGCGGCGGGATGATCTGGTTGCTTCGCGGGCCGTGGAAGCCGTTCATGCTCGCGGCACTGTTGGTGCCGTTGGTCGAGCTGTTCATACCGCCAAAGCCGTTGACCGGAGCTCCGGTGAGATCTGACCACGCTGGCGCCGAACGTCCGCCCGCACCAAGCATGCCGCCGTTATTCATCGGCGGGTTGGGGTCGAAGGGGCGCCCAGTGCCAGCGAGCGCGCCGTTACCGCTTTCCAACGCCAGCGGCGCTGGGAAGGCTGGCCGGGCCTGCGCCGAGGTGTCGTATTTGTTGCCCGAGCCTGCACGATCGGCGATCGCAGCTCCGCTGACCAAGACCGACAGCGGCAATGCGACGTCGGCCACCGTGCCACGCTCGTTGTCGGAATTACGCAGCTCGACCCTGACCCCATGCCGGGTCGCCAGCCGAGCCACCACGACCAGGCCCATCATCCGGGAGACAGCAACGTCCACCATCGGTGGTTTGGCGAGCCGTTCGTTCAGGTCACGCAGCTGCTCGCGACTGATGCCGATACCCCGGTCTTCGACCGAGAGCACTGAGGTTTCGCCATGCTTACGGGCCTCGACGAGAACCGTCGAGTTGGGTGGCGAGAATGCGGTTGCATTGTCGAAGAGCTCAGCGACTAGGTGGACCATGTCGTTGACGGCGTGTGCCGACACTTCAATGTCCCGGTCGATCATGCCGAACTCAATCCGGGTGTAGTGCTCAACCTCAGACTGAGCGGCTCGCAGCACGTCGATCAGCGCAGCGGGCTCGCGTTGGATCCGGGTCGAGTCGGCGCCGGCGAGCACCAGGAGGTTTTCGTCGTTGCGGCGCATCCGGGTGGCCAGGTGGTCGAGCTGGAAGAGCTCAGCCAGCCGGTCCGGGTCTTCCTCGCCGCGCTCAAGCCGGTCGAGGTGACCGATGAGCCGGTCAACCAGAATCTGCGAACGCCGGGCGAGGTTGACGAACATAGTCGAAACGGAGGCACGCAAAGCGGCCTGCTCAGCCGCGGTCCGAACCGCTTCGAGGTGCACGGCGTTGAACGCCTCGGTCACCTGACCGAACTCGTCTCGGCTGCGCACCGGCAGCGGCTCGGCGATCTGGTCAGCCAATTGCGCCGGAGTGAGCGAGCTGGACAGCGTGGGATCACGCAGCCGGCTCACTGCCTGCGGCAGCCCGAACTGGGCCACCGACAGTGCACCCTGCCGCAGCTCTCGCAGCGAGCGGGCCATTGACCGAGCGATCAGCCAGGCGAACAGAATCGCGAGCAGTAGCATCGCCAGTAGCACACTGGTCTCGACGAAGACTCGTTGATAGACGTTGTCACGCAGCTGGGTGGCTCCCACCACCACATCGGCATCGAGCTTCTGCTCGACCTGCCGGAACTGCTTGTTGTAGCCGATCAGCGCCGTCTCCCAGCTCTGGGAGTCGAACGGGATATTGACGTTGTTCGCGCCCTGCAAGGCCTGCAGCGGCCTGGTCAGGTTGGTCGCAGCGTAGCCCTCTTTGGACGAGTCGACCTGGGCGAAGAGCGCAACGGCGTCGTCACTACCGACCGACTTTAGCGTCGTTCGAGCCAAGTCGAAGCCGGTGGTGGTGGCCAGGAACTCGCGGCGCAACGATGCGGTCAACGAGCCGTCGCCGAGCACCTCATGGCCAATGTCGCGCTGCTCGGCGACATATTCCTTGGCCCGCGCTACGGCAGCGACGGCGCGCAGATTGTCACCCAGAGTCGGGTCGCTCGCCAGCTGGGCCGCGGAGTCGCGCACCGTCAGCAGGTCGTCGATCAGCTTGCTGTAGATCTCCTCGACGTCGTCGGCATTTGTCACTTTACCGTTGGCGATCTGCGTGCGTTGCGTCGGCAGATCCTGCAAGTTGCGGTCGAGCCGCAGCAGCACGATCCCAACCTTCTCCGGGAGATTGTCGAGCGCGGCCTTTTGCTGGTCATAGGGCAGCTTCGCCGCGTCGACCTGCGGGTTCTCCGCCGTGTAAGACGAGATGGCGGCGCTGTGCTCGGCCGCGGCCTTTTTGGCAGTCTCGGTGATCATCACGCCGTAGGCGCGCTCGTTCTGCAAGTGGTCGACCAGACCGCCAGCAGCCTGCGACAACACTGACAACGTGCGGGCACGGTCGGCGTTGCGAGCCGTATCGATGTGGTCCACCAGGCCGGTGACGCCGACGATGACGGTCGCCACGGTCGGCACCAGCATGATCAAGCCAAGTTTGGACCAGATCGGCAGATCTCGCAGCCGATCGGCCGGCCGACGGGAACGCGACATGGCGCCGTCCGCCGTCTTGGGGCGCTTGCTCACGTCACCGTCCTCCTGATTCGGGCCTGGCCTTCTGCGTGCCGGACTCCGCATATCGCCGACTCGCCGCGTCGGGCCCCCGAGATTCCATCACGACGAGTGTCAAAGAGAAAGGGCAAGCGCGCCCGGACCCGTTGTGTGGCGCGATGTTCCGCTTCGAGCGTTGGACATCGCCGTTCATTGTCACCACTTGTACAACACGACATCTCTAAGAGTTACTGCGCCGATCGAACGTCGCTTGGGGTTGCGCCGTCCAATCGACCACGATCGTAGTGGATCGCGACGAGAGGCACCATTGCGTGCGTACCCACCCCGTGGCAAGGCGAGATGGCGGTTATCACGACGTTTGTAGTGGCCATTCTGACCGAACGGATGATCATCTCGGCCGAAGCGACTAATTTGCGCACGGATACCGCGCCGACGACCGGATCGAGCTCAGCCGAGCATTTTCGCGTACCCGGGTTTGATCACGTCGTTGATCAGCGCCAGCCGCTCGTCGTACGGGATGAAGGCGGATTTCATCGCGTTGATGGTCAACCATTGCAACTCAGCCCAGCCCCAGCCGAACACCTCGGTCAGCAGTCGCATCTCGCGCGACATCGTCGTACCGCTCATCAGGCGGTTGTCGGTGTTCACAGTGACCCGAAAGCGCAGGTCGCGCAGCAGGCCGATCGGGTGCTCAGCGATCGAGCGGACCGCACCGGTCTGCACATTGGACGACGGGCACAGCTCCAGTGGGATCCGCTTGTCCCGCACATAGGCGGCGAGGCGGCCCAGCACCGGTGGGGTGCCGGTGATGTCGTCGACGATGCGCACCCCATGTCCGAGCCGGTCGGCACCGCACCACTGAATCGCCTGCCAAATCGACGGCAACCCGAACGCCTCGCCGGCGTGAATAGTGAAATGTGCGTTCTCGCGTTGCAGATATTCGAAGGCGTCCAGGTGACGAGTGGGGGGGAACCCGGCCTCGGCGCCGGCGATGTCGAAGCCGACCACACCCCGGTCGCGGTAGCGCACGGCCAGCTCAGCGATCTCCTGCGAGCGGGCAGCGTGGCGCATCGCGGTCAACAGCGTGCCGATCCGGATCGGGGTGCCCAATTCGGCGGCTTCGGCGCTGCCGGCACGAAATCCGCTGTCCACGGCCTCGACCACCTGATCGAGGGTCAGGTCGCGCTCCAAGTGCTGCTCGGGGGCGTAGCGGACTTCGGCGTAGACGACTCCGTCAGCTGCCAGGTCGAGCGCGCACTCCTTGGCGACTCGATGCAAGCCGTCAACCGTCTGCATCACCGCGACCGTGTGCGCGAACGTCTCCAGGTAGCGTTCCAGCGAACCGGAATTGGCAGCTGCGGCGAACCACTCGCCCAGCGCGGTCGGGTCGGTGGTGGGTAGGACGTGTCCCGCGGCGGCGGCGAGCTCGACGATGGTCGCCGGTCGCAGCCCGCCGTCGAGGTGGTCGTGCAACAGTGCCTTCGGTGCCTGGACAATGTCGGAATGCGCAATGGCGGCCATCGCCCGAGCCTAAAGGACGCAACGGGAAGGACGCGCCGCCGTGATTGACGCGCCGCAGTGATTGACGCAGTCGTGGCGCACCTGCGCTGTCCGGTCTGCCAGCAGGCACTGACTCGGACACAGGGCTCGCTGCACTGCCCGCTGGGCCACAGCTTCGACCTGGCCAAACAGGGGTACGTCGAGCTCAGCGCCACCCCGATCCCGCATGCGGGTGACAGTGCGGAAATGGTCGCGGACCGGCTCGCCTTCTTGACGGCCGGCCACTACGACTTCATCGGCGACGCGCTGATCACCTCGGCGGCCGTAAACGGTTTGGTCGTCGACGCCGGCGTGGGCACCGGCGCCTATCTGGCTCGGGTGGTGCAGGCGCAGCCGGCTGCAGTTGGGCTCGGTCTGGACGTTTCCAAGCCAGCGCTGCGTCGAGCCGCGAAGGCGCATCCCCGGGTGGGCGCAGTGCGCGCGGACCTGTGGCGCGAGTTGCCGATCGCCGATGCCGGCGCCGCGCTGATCCTCAACGTGTTCGCGCCCCGCAATGGCGCCGAGTTCCACCGGGTACTGCGGCCGGATGGGATGCTGCTCGTCGTCACGCCGGCGCCGGAGCATCTGGGTGAGCTGATCTCCGCGTACGCGATGTTGCAGGTTGATCCGGACAAAGCGGACCGGGTCCGGGAGTCGTTGGGCGGGTATTTCGTCGAGCAGTCGGTCCGGCTCTGCCGGCGGGAGCTGAAACTGAGTGCCGCCGAGGTGCGCACCTTAATCGGGATGACGCCGAGCGCCCGGCACATCGACGCCGCATCTCTGCCAGCTGGAGATATCGCGGTGACGGCCGCGGTGCAGGTCACGACCTATCGGCCACGCGAAGACTAGACCGAAAGGTCGACTTCTTCCCAATCGGCGGGCGGCTCGTGATAGGGGCCGTGGAAGATGACGGCCCACTCCAGGGCCCATCGGCGTTGCCCGATCGCGTTGCCGTCCAAGTCGCCCGGTGGTCGCGCACCCCGCTGCTCGACCTGCTGGAAGGCCCAGTCCAAGCAGTAATAGAGATCGAGCAGGACCACGGCTTCCAGCGGGTCGCGGGGCGACATCAACGACCGCGACCGCCACATGCCGAAACTTTCCCCGGCCGGCAAATCCGGCATCTGGCTCATCAGCCGCACTTCCGGCGGCACGGTCGGGTCGAGATGTCCACTCAGCCCGAGCAGCCAAGCCAGGGCGAAGACCGCGTCGTGGTGCAGCACGAACGAGCGATGATCACCGTCAGCGCCGATCACAAACTGCCACTCCGGGGGCGTGACCAGGTCAACCAGGTGCGAGCCGAGCAACCAACTCATCGCCGCCTCGGTCGGCATGCCGAAACATCGAGCCACCACGACATGCAACACCGCCGCGCGTGCCTCGATCTCGACCGTCGGGCGCAGCTCGATCCCATCGCCCGGCTCCCATACCAGCGGAAACGCGGGCGGCGGCAAGGGCAGACCCAGCCGATCGAGCTCGTCGAGGCTGGCATCACGAACGGCACGCGGGTCTGGAGCGCCCTTGATCATTTCCGGGTCAGGCTATGCGGTCGAGAACGAGTTTTGCCGGTCTGGGCGCCGAGTCACCGACGGTAATCGCTGCCGCAGCAAGCTCCCGCGCCGACGCGATGCGATTTCCGTCGTCAGTGCGCAGCTCCAGCAACACCTCGCCAGCCTTGACCCGATCACCCGGTGCCACCCGCAGCGCAATCCCGGCCCCAAAGCTGACCGGGTCCTCCTTGCGCGCCCGACCAGCCCCCAACCGCCAAGCCGCAACCCCAATTTGGTACGCGTCGACAGCGCCCACCACCCCGTCGACCTCAGCGCGCAGCAGCTCGGTTTCTCGCGCCACCGGCAATGCCGCCTCCGGGTCGCCGCCCTGAGCTCGGATCATCGCCCGCCACGTGTCCATCGCCGCGCCCGACTTGAGCACCTGAGCTGGGTCGACATCGATGCCGACCGCGTCGAGCATTTCGCGAGCCAGCGCCAAAGTCAGCTCGACCACGTCAGCCGGCCCGCCGCCGGCCAGCACCTCGATCGACTCGGCCACCTCGTTGGCGTTGCCGATAGCCCGACCGAGCGGAGTGTTCATATCAGTGAGCAGCGCGATCGTGCGTACACCGCTGGCAGCACCGAGCTCGACCATCGTGCGGGCCAGCTCAGTCGCGCTGGCGAGGTCCTTCATGAACGCGCCGGTGCCGACCTTCACGTCCAGCACCAAGGCGCTCGTACCTTCAGCGATCTTTTTGCTCATGATCGAGCTAGCGATGAGCGGGATGGCCTCGACCGTGCCGGTGACATCGCGCAGTGCGTAAAGCTTGCGATCCGCCGGGGCGAGGTCGTCGCCGGCCGCGCAAATCACCGCACCGACCTGCTGCAACTGCCGTTTGAACGCGTCTGTGCTGATTCGGGCCTGCCAGCCGGCAATCGATTCCAACTTGTCCAGCGTGCCGCCGGTGTGCCCGAGACCCCGGCCGGACAGCTGCGGAACAGCCGCACCACACGCCGCGACCAACGGGGTTAGCGGCAACGTGATCTTGTCGCCGACACCGCCAGTGGAATGCTTGTCGACCGTGGGGCGGGTGATCGCCGACAGGTCGAGCCGCTCACCGCTGGCGATCATCGCGGCGGTCCACCGAGCGATCTCGCCCGGTGTCATCCCCCGCAACAAGATCGCCATGGCCAGCGCCGACATCTGCTCGTCGGCCACCAAACCCCGGGTGTACGCGTCGACCACCCAGTCGATCTGCGCATCGGACAGCTGCTGGCCGTCGCGCTTGGTCCGGATCACGTCGACGGCGGCGAACTCACTCATGCTGTCCTCCTGCTTGCCACCGTACGGGGATGCCCGCCGGTGGTTCCGACTCGCCGGCCCAGGACAGGTCTCCATCAGCGTCGACCACCACAATCCGCGAGGTGCGCACGGCACCCCAAGCGACCGCCTGCTCAGTGGTGGCGAAGTTGGGGCCCTCCTCGAGGATCCCCTTCCGCTCATCCCCCTCGGCCGGACTCCCGCCGGAACGCTCCCAATACGCAGTCCACACAGTTTCGCCGCCAGCTAGATCCGGATGGACGAAAACCGTACCCCGTCCACGCCATTTCGCCAGCTCCGGCGGCACTTCATGCCCAGCCGCCGGCCCGGTGACCTTGTCCAAATCGTTCGGCCCGAACGCGTGCGGCAGCAGTTCAGACATTTTTAGCGGCCGGGGCAGCGCCTCGACCAGGCATTCTGGCCCACCGAACTCCCACAGCAGCTGCCTGCACCGACCGCAAGGCATCAGCGGATTGCCGTTGGCGTCCACGCAGGAAACCGCAACGAGCCGGCCGCCACCGGTCGCGGCCAACGAGCTGACCAAACCGCATTCGGCGCACAGGGTTACGCCGTAAGACGCGTTCTCGACGTTGCATCCGACCACGATCCGGCCGTCGTCCACCAGCGCGGCCACCCCGACCGGAAAATCGGAATACGGCGCGTATGCATGCCGCATCGCCGCGATGGCAGCTGCTCGCAACTCGGCCCAGTCGATCCCCATGCGCCGATTCTGCCGCACGCCCCACCCCACCAGACGCCCCGGTCCTAATCAGGTTAGTCGGTAGCTTTCGGATGTCCAGTTCCGGCGTATGTCAGATAAATCTTCCGTTGAGCAGCGTCGACGAGATACCACACCCGACCGCTAGCCGTTATCTCGTATTGCCACTGCGGCAAAGTGACCCCGCGCTGCACGCCAACCGCTAACGAACCTTTGAGCCGATGATGGCGAGCGGTTTGGACAGTCGGTGCTGGATCAACCCGGAGAGTCCGCCACAGTTCCCAAACATTCCTCGGCACTTGCGCGCAGAGATCAATCCAGCCTTTCGCGGCTTCACTCGTACCGAAAATCAAGTCGTATTCGTCCGGGCCTGGGGGTGGTGCGACGCGCTCGCCTCGTTTGGGAGTCATGCCACAGGGGGTTCCGGGACCGGGCCGAAGTCGTCGGCCGGGCGGGTTAGCACTGCGAGGATCGTGGGGTCGGCGTGGACCTCGGCTGTGTTGCGCCACGCGGCGACCAGTTGGGTAACCGGGGCGAGAGTGTCGAGGTCCTCCGAGGCGCGCAGGGTCCCTACCAACTCCACCAAGAATTCCCGGCGGTCATCAACTGGCAGAAAACGCACCCAAGGAAACATCTCCGGCAGTACGGCGAGCATCGAGTCGAGTTTGCGGTCTTGCAGCAGCGCTCCGAACAGGCGCACCGCCATCCGGATCACCGCATGGTCCTGCTCATACCGTTCAGCTGTGGTGACGACGAGATCGACTTCTCCGCGGCGGCGCAGTCGGATCGAGTGGGTGTGCGACCCGGTCAACGGCGAGAGGGTGGCCGTAGGTTTGTTGATGAGGTCAGAAAACGCGGCTTCAGTAACCGGCATACCTTCAAACTACTGTGAAGGTATGCCGTCGTCCACTGGTTAGCTTTTTACGTAGGGGATGCCGTCGGCGGCTGGGGCGCGGACTCGGCCGACGAGGCCGGCTACTGCCACGATGGTGGCCAGGTAGGGCAGCATGTTCAGGAACTGGTTGGGCACGGGGCTGCCGACCACGCTTAGATAGTTGGCCAGCTCCTGGGCGAAGCCGAAAAACAGCGCCGCACCCAGCGACCCGAACGGCGTCCACCGGCCGAAGATCAGCGCAGCCAGGGCGATGAAGCCAGCGCCGCCGGTCATGTTCTTGGTGAAGCTGTTCGTCGACACCAGGGTGAAGTAGGCACCGCCCGCCCCGGCGATCAAGCCGCCCAGCAGCACGTTCAGATAGCGCATCCCCCGCACTCGAATCCCGACCGTGTCGGCGGCGGTCGGGTGCTCACCGACCGCGCGAGTGCGCAGACCCCACCGGGTCCGAGTGAGCCCGAAATGAACCACGAACACCAAGATCAAAGCCAGCCAGACCAGCAGGTTTGTGTGGAACAGCACCGGCCCTAGCACCGGAATGTCAGCCAACCCTGGCACCTTCCAGTCTGGCAGCATCGGCGGCTGGTTGTACTTGAGCGCGTTGGGTTGCATCAGCCGTTCGTAGAGGAAGCCGGTGACGCCGGTGACGAACAGGTTGAGCACGATGCCGACGACAACCTGATCGACCAGGAACCGGATCGCCAGCACTGCCAGCAGCGCCGCGATCAGCAACCCGCCGATCATCGCGCTGGCCAGCCCGGCCCACACGCTGGTGGCCAGCGACCCGACCAGCGCCGCGGCGAACGCGCCCATCAGGAACTGACCTTCGATCGCCACATTGACCACGCCGGACCGCTCCCCGAGCACCCCAGCCAGCGCGCCAAGAATCAGCGGCAGCGCCAACTCCAAAGTCCCACTGGCCGTGGCAACCAACGGAAGAAACTTTCCTGCCACCTGCCAACACAAAAATGCCAATACAAAGCTCAAGATCCCCAGCCCCAGCAGTACGCTCTGCCAGCGCCGCGCCACGCCCACCAGCAATCCCGCCCCAGCCACCACCGTGACCAGCCCGAACAGGATCGCGCCGAGCCGACCGTCGATCGACAGCGCCGCGCCACTCGCGTCCTCACTGAGGGTGAAGCGCGCACTTTTCGACTCGGCGAGCGCGCCAAAACTCACTGTGGCGAGCAGCCCGACGACCAGCGTGCCCGCGCCGAGGCGCCGTTGCCGGCTCCAGAACCGTTCCGGGGCGGTGATCTCGCTCAGTTCACCTGCGGTAATTGTCGACACGCGGCTCACCAGCCCTTCGCTATCGTCGCACCGAGCCGGGCAGCACGGGCGGCGCGCAGCTGGAAGATCGCCTTCACCAGTGCAGGTGCGGCAATAAATACAACAATCAATGCCTGCAGTACGGTGACCAGCTCCAGCGAAACACCGACGTTGCTCTGCATGTAGTTGCCACCCGCCCGCAAACCGCCGTAAAGAATCGCGGCGAACAAGGTGCCCCACGGTTTATTGCGACCGAGCAGCGCCACCAGCAAACCGTCGAATCCGAGCGAACCCGCGACCTGTGGCGTCAACCGATCCGCCACCCCGAGCACCTGCGTCGCCCCACCCAGCCCGGCAAGCGCCCCAGCCACAGCCAGCAAAACGATGTACGTCCGAGCCACACTGATCCCCGCCGTACGCGCAGCCAACGGGTTCGCGCCGACCGCCCGCAACTCAAAGCCGAACGCGGACCGATTCAGCAGCCAAGCCACTCCCGCCGCGGCCAGCACCGCGAGCACGATGCCCAGGTTGACGCGCAGCGGCGCCGGCAGTGCGGGCAACTCCGCGGCTGCAGCAATCGACTTGCTCACCGCGTCGGGGCGGCTCGGGTCCTGCACCCCGTGCTGCAGAATCGCCCAGCTGAGCAGCAGCGTGGCCGTGTAGTTCAGCATGATCGTGATGATCACTTCGTGTGCCCCGGTGCGCGCCTTCAAAAAGCCGGGTATGAAGCCCCAGAGGGCACCGCCGAGCGCGCCGATAATCAGTGCGACCAGCAGGCTGAGCACAATCGGCAGCCCGAACGAGAACCCGGCGATGGCGGCAGTCAAACAACCGAGCACGGCCTGACCTTGCCCGCCGATGTTGAACAGGCCACCGCGGAAGGCCAGCGCCACCGACAGTCCAGTGAAGACGAGTGGTGCGGCATAGGTCAGCGTCTCGGAGATCGGGTTGAGCGCGGCTTGCCAGGTCCCGGTGCCGTCCAGCCAAGCTTGGAAGGTCGCCGGGTCGAAGATCGCACCGCGGAACAAGTCGCCGTAAGCCGAGCTGATCAACGTCCAGCTGGCGGCGAGTGCGTCGGTGGGACGGGCGGTGAAATACGAATACATCGACAGCACGTGCTCGTCCGAGATGACGATCAGAATTGCGCCGATCACCAACGCCAGCAGGATCGACAACACGGTTACTGTGACCGAATTCGCCGACCATAGGTTGCGCAGGAAGGCAGCTAGGAACGACTCGGCCGGTTCCTGCTCCTTCGCCGCCGGTGCGGCTGGTGCTTCGGTAGTCACTGCGCTCCCCGTTCCGGCCCCGTGACGTCTCCGCCGGCCGCTGCCGATTCCGGCGATTCGCCCCCGGCCGGCTCGAATGCAGCCGCCGCACCTGCTGCTGACGGTGTGTTCGCTGACGGTGTGTTCGCTGACGGTGCGGCGGGGGCGGTCACGCCGGCCATCAGCAGGCCGATTTCCTCGCGCGGCAAGTCCGGCGAGACCACTGCCAAAATCCGGCCGCGATACATCACCGCGATCCGATCGGCCAGACCAACGACTTCATCCAGCTCGCTGGAGACGACAAGTACCGCCGTACCGATGTCTCGTTCGTGAATGATCTGGTTGTGGATGAACTCGATCGAGCCGACGTCGACGCCGCGGGTCGGTTGGGCCGCGACCAGCAGGCGCAGCGGGCGCGACATTTCTCGGGCGACGACGACTTTTTGCTGATTGCCGCCGGACAGCGTGCCCACCGCCGCGTCGGGTGACGACGTGCGGATGTCGAATTGGCTGACCCGCTCGCGGGCTGACTCGCCGATCGCAGCCCGGTTGAGCTTGACCGCGTTGCCGAACGGCGCCCGGTCGTAAAGGTCCAGGACGAGGTTTTCGGCGACCGAGAATTCCTTGACCACCCCGTCGAGACTGCGATCCTCGGGGATATAGCCGACGCCGGAGCGCAGGATCTGCTTGGTGCCCAGCCGGGTCAGATCGTCAGTGCCGACGGTCATCGTGCCGGCGCGCACCTCGCGCAGGCCCATGATCGCCTCGACCAGCTCGGTTTGCCCGTTGCCTTGCACGCCGGCGATGCCGAGCACCTCACCGGCCCGGACCTCCAGGGCGACACCGGCGACGGCCGGCACGCCGCGGTCGTCGTCAACAAACAGGCCGGCGATCTTCAGGACCGCGTCGCCCGGGGTGGCCGCGGACTTGCGAACTTCGAGGCTGACGTCGCGCCCGACCATCAGCGCGGCGAGCTCGTCTTCGGGCGTGTCCGGGGTGGCGGTGCCGACCGTGCGGCCGCGGCGAATCACGGTGATCCGGTCGGCGATGGCTTTGACCTCACGCAGCTTATGCGTGATAAAGACGATCGATTTGCCAGTTTCAGCCAGGCCGCGCAGCACGGCAAGCAGCTCGTCGGTTTCCTGCGGGGTGAGCACAGCAGTCGGCTCGTCAAGAATCAGCAGATCGACGTCGCGGGTGAGCGCCTTGACGATCTCGACCCGCTGCTGCGCGCCGACCGACAGGTTCTCCACCAAGGCGTCCGGGTCAACCGGCAGACCCCATTTTTGCGAGGTCTCCAGCACTTCGCGCCGGCTGCGCCGCCGGTCCAACAGCCCGAGCGGGCCACCGCGCACCTGCTCCGCGCCGAGCGCGATGTTCTGCGCCACGGTGAAGACCGGCACGAGCATGAAGTGTTGGTGCACCATGCCGATGCCGGCGGCGATGGCATCCCGGGGGCTGCGAAAAACCTTGGCTATGCCATCGATGAGGATCTCGCCCTCGTCCGGCTGCAGCAGGCCATAGAGCTGGTTCATCAGCGTGGACTTGCCGGCGCCGTTTTCGCCGAGCAGCGCATGCACTTCACCGGGCTCGACGGTGATGTCGATGTGGTCGTTGGCCACCAAGTCGCCGAAGCGTTTGGTGATGCCGCGCAGTTCGAGTCTCAGCGGACACTCCAGACCTCGGCGCCGGGGGGCGATTGACGTGACAAACCGGGGGCACTGACCTTGACAAACCGGGGGAACTGCACCGACGAACCGGGGAACCAGAACCGCCGCGCGACCGCGAGAAATACTCGCGACCGGCGGCGGCCAGGACTTTACCTACTAGTGAGTCACTTTGGTGCGTTGGCCGACTCGACCTTTACCGTGCCGGAGATGATGTCCGACTTCAGCTTGTCGACCTCGGTCTTCAGCCCAGCATCGATCTTGCTGTCGAACTTGTTGTAGGGCGCCAGCGAGACGCCGTTGTTCTCCAGCGTGCCCAGGTAACCCGGGGTCGCTGCCAGCGGCAGACCTTGAGCGCCGGTCACGACGGCCTTCTCCACCGCGTCGGTGATGTTCTTGACTACCGTGGTGAGGAAGACGTCGCAGTCCTGCGCGACGCTCTTGCAGCCGTCCTGGTCGACCCAGATGATCGACACCTTGCCGGCAGAGGACTTGGCGACCTCGGCCGCACCCAATCCAGTGCCGCCCGCGACCGGCATGATGACGTCAGCGCCCTGCCCGACCAGCGTATTGGCAAGCGCCTTGCCCTTTGCCGGGCTGTCGAAGGCCTCAGCGAAACTGCCGTTCTGCTTTGCCTTGTCCCAACCAAGCAGCTGGACGGTCTTGCCCTTGGCCTTGTTGTAGTAGGCGACACCGTCGGCAAAGCCATCCATGAAGACGGTTACCGGCGGAATTTTTACGCCGCCGAAGGTTGCCACCTTGCCCGTCTTCGAATAACCGGCCGCCAGGTAACCGGCGAGGAAGGCTGCTTGGTCGGTAGCGAACTGCATCGGGAAAACGTTTGTCGCGCCGGGGATCGCGCTGTCTACAATCGCGAACTGCGACTTGGCAGAATCGGCAGCGACCTTCTTGGTGGCGTCGCCCATCAGGCCGCCGACCGCGAGAATGAAGTTGCACTTCTGCGTCGTGAAGCTGCGCAGGTTGGGCTCGTAATCGGCTGCAGCCGTCGACGCAACGTACTTTGGATCGATATTGCTGCGCGTAGACGCGGCGGCCTTGATGCCGGCCCAGGCCGAAGCGTTGAACGACTTGTCGTCGATGCCACCAAGGTCAGTCACCATGCAAGTCTTATAAGCCGCTGCGGTAGCCGAAGCCGAGCTGCTGCCGCTGGGGGTCTTGGCCGGAGCGTTGCCGCACGCGGCGACTGCTAGTGACAGTCCACCTGCCGCCGCCATCGCAACGATTCGCTTCGCACGTACTGGGCGCAAGACGCCCTCCTTCCACCCGCACACCGACACCCGTCGGCGTGAGTCCTCAGCTGGGGAGCGTAGCTGCAGGCCCGGGCTAGAGCGGCAAATCGGACCGTACTGTTGGCGCACTGTTACCTGAGCGCAACCGACAATAACTGGTGCGAGGAGTTGTCAGGACTTGCGAGCCGCTCGCCACGCGCGGATTCCGAACACTCCAACCGTCGTACCGATGACTAGCGAAGCGGCGATGAGCACGAGATGCACCCAGAAGAACGCGGTCGGCGATCCGTGCTGGAATGCACGGTTGTCCCGATAGATGGCCAGGGCGAAGCGCGGCCAAATCAGCCAGGTCCAAATGCCGACCGCGATCAAGAACAGAGCCCAACGCCGAGTGACCACCATGCCCGCGATTATCGACCACCAGCTAGGTCACGCGGATAGGCGGGCTAGCTCAGGCGGATAAGCGGGCTAGCTCAGGCGGATAGGAGGGCTAGCTCAGGCGGATAGGAGGGCTAGCTCAGGCGGATAGGAGGGCGGCGATTCGGGTCCAGCCGGCGCGCACCTCAACTTCAGTTGGCGCGCGACCGGGCCGCACCCGGCGAATCTGCTGATCTGCGTCGTCCTCCACCAGCTCGGCTTCCGGCGCTTCGGCGACCGCACGGGTCAGCTCTATCTCCGCGCGGATCGCGGCCACGTCCGCCCGCGGCAACAGCGGCTCCACTACTGCCATCAGCTGCTCGTCGGCGACCACCGCCTGAGCCAAGGCGAGGGCATGGGCCCGTTCGTACGGCCCGAAGACCACCGGTTCCCAGTCTTCTTCGTCGCCCAGCGACCCGATCGTGATGACCCACGGCAGCTCGGCGACTGCAGAGTTAGCTGGCAGGTCCAACGTCACGAGAGTGCCCACCGGCCCATCATTGCGGGCGGCTATCCCGAATCCAGGCATTTTGCCCGACGGGGGTAGTTTTGTCGTCAGCTGCCAAGTCGACCACCCGCCCATGCGGACTGGTAGCCGCCCAAGCCGCCCCAAACAGAAGCAGTTGGTTGAAAACATATAAATAGACCAGAACTCCCACAGCCGAACCAACTAGCCCGTATGCCGGGTTGCGCACGACCAGGCTGACGAAAGTTTTGCCGACCGTGTTCAACAGGGTGATGCCGACGCCGACTTGCAGCACGGGTGGAACCATCCGCCGCACCGTCATCCGCAGCCGGGGCACCGCAGCCAGCAACGCCGCCGCCAGCAGCATGTTCACCGCGACGGTGAGCAGCAGGCTCATCACGCTCAGCAGCAGTTCCGCTCCCCCCGCGAACCAGTGCAGCAGCCGCTCCAAGCCGTAAACGCCCAGCTGAGACAGCCCGAGCAGCAGCAGAATGCCGATCAGGACAGCCAAGTCCAGCGCCTGCCGCAAGCCGAGATAGCCAGGCTGCTCAGTCAGCCGCCAGATCAGGCGCTGCGATGAGCGAATCGCCTCCACCCACCCGATGCCGGTGAAGGTCAACCCCACCAAACCCACAATCCCGACGGTACGGCCGCTGTCCAGGATTGCCTGCACGTCCAGGAATGGCAGATTGTGCCGGAGGAAATCGCTGACCAAGTCGAACAGTTCCCGATTGTTGGTGAGCAGAATGCCGAAAATGGAGTAACCGACCAGCAGCAGCGCGAACACGGCGAAGAAGCCGTAATACGCGATCGCCGCAGCCAGGCGTCCGCCCTGCACATCGAGGTAACGCAGCACCGCTCGGCTGAAATGGTCGAAATAACGTGACCGATAGCGTTCCCGCATGATGCGCACCGCAGCCGCGTCATACACTCGGTCGATCGGATTCACCGTCACGCGCCCGATTTCTCAACCACCAAGGGGGAAGTCGCGCCGGGGTCGCCACGGGCCCTCGCCGCCGTGCGAGAAAAGCGTGAACGAGTCGACCGGGAATTTCGCTGCGAAGCCGGCCAAGTCAGCGAACACCGCATCCAACGCTTCCGGCGCCACGTCCTGCGCGACTGTCACATGCGGGTGATAGGGAAAGCGCGAATCACGATTGATGTGTTCAGACGCGCTGATCGCCTCGGCCAGCAACTCACACTCGCTGATCCCGACCGCGAGCGTCACGAAGACCACTTCAGTGATCGGCCGAAACGTCCCCGTGCCCCGCAAATGAATCGTGAATGGGCCCTGCCGCGACGCCAGCAGATCCAGGTGCTTCTCCACTGCAGCCAGCGATTCAGTGGCCACGTCGGTTGGTCCGAGTAGCGTGACATGCGCCGGCGTGTAGGCCGCTTGCGGATCGCCGGCCAGCACTCGCCGCTGGGTGAGCAGTTCACCCCACGGCTCGGGAATGTCGATCGCGACGCCGATCCGGGTCGTCGGGGACCCCTCAGGCACGGCGGTCAGGCTCCGTTGAGCGGGCGCAAAAAGCCCACATTCTCGTACGCCGCGGCGAGCGTCGACGCGGACACGGCCCGAGCCTTCTCTGCGCCAATGGCGAGCACTTTGTCCAGTTCGGTCGGGTCGGCCAGATATTCGTTGGTGCGCTGCTGGATCGGCTTGACGAATTCGACCACGATTTCGGCGAGATCCTTCTTGAGATCGCCGTAGCCGCGACCCTCGTAGTGCTCCAGCAAATCGTCTATGGTGCGATTAGTCAGGGCGGCATAAATGGTGAGAAGATTACTCACCCCCGGCTGATTCTCCTCGTCGTAACGAATCTCGCGACCAGTGTCAGTAACCGCCGATTTAATTTTCTTGGCCGAACGAGCCGGGTCTTCCAACAACTCGATAATGCCATTAGGTGAGGACGCCGACTTGGACATCTTCGCGGTTGGTTCCTGCAAGTCGGTGATCTTGGCAGTGTCTTTTACGATGAACGCCGACGGCACGGTAAAAGTGCGCCCATAACGAGTGTTGAACCGCTGGGCGAGGTCGCGGGTCAGCTCCAGATGCTGCCGCTGATCTTCACCGACCGGCACCTGATCCGCCTGGTAAAGCAGAATGTCGGCCGCCTGCAAAATCGGATAAGTGAACAGCCCTACAGTGGTGGTGTCCTGCCCAGCCTTGGCCGACTTGTCCTTGAACTGCACCATTCGGCCGGCCTCACCAAAGCCGGTCTGACAGCTCAACACCCAAGCGAGCTGGGCGTGCTCCGGCACATGCGACTGAACGAACAATGTGCACCGAGCCGGATCCAATCCGAGCGCCAACAACTGCGCCGCCGAGCTACGCGTGCGCGCGCGCAAGATGGCCGGGTCGTGCCCCATCGTGATCGCGTGCTGATCGACCACACAGTAGAACGCGTCGTGTGACTCCTGCAGCGTCACCCAGTTGCGCACCGCACCCAGGTAGTTGCCGAGGTGGAACGAATCGGCCGTCGGCTGAATGCCGGAGAACACACGGGGAAGACGGGCGGCGTCGGACATGAGCGCCATTCTGTCAGTCGAGGTCACTGGATGGCCAACGCCCCCAGCACCGGTCGCGTGTCGCAAGCCCCGCCCGAACAAGTTCAGTCAGCTCGGACAAGGTTCAGTCAGCTCAGCAATCCATGTTTGAACGTGTTGACTTGTGATCGTTGATGGTAGAGCCTGATATCGGGCCGGTCGGTTGTCAAGGCCGCCGGCAAGCCAAGGCGGAGGGCCACCGTACCGTGAAATTGCTTGTCACCGGAGGAGCCGGCTATGTCGGCAGCGTAACCAGCCGCTTGTTGCTCGACGCTGGACACGAAGTCGTCGTGCTCGACAACCTCAGCACCGGTTTCCGCGCGGCCATCGCCCCGGACGCCACGTTCGTCGAGGCCGACATCCGCGACGCCGCCCAGGTGCTAACCCCTGGGTCCGGTTTCGACGCCGTGCTGCACTTCGCCGGCCTGATCGCCGCCGGCGAGTCGATGATCAAACCCGAGCTCTATTGGAACGACAATGTGGTCAAATCGCTGGCCCTGCTCGACGCCGTCCGCGCCGCCAAAGTGCCCAGGATGATCTTCTCCTCAACCGCGGCCGTCTATGGCAACCCGGTCGAGCTGCCGATCACCGAAGCCGCGATCAAAGCCCCCACCAACACGTACGGGGCGACGAAGTTGACTTTCGACCACGCGCTCACCTCCGAGACGTTCGCACACGGGCTCGCAGCCGTGTCATTGCGCTATTTCAACGTGGCCGGCGCGTATTTGCGCGACGAATACGAGATCGGTGAACGACACGTACCCGAAACGCATTTGATCCCAATTGCCCTGCAGGTGGCCGCCGGCAAGCGGGAGAAGCTGCAGCTTTTCGGCGACGATTATCCGACTGTGGACGGCACTTGTGTGCGCGACTATATCCACGTCGAGGATCTGGCGCGCGCGCATTTGCTCGCGTTAGAGGCAGCAACCGCCGGCGAGCATAAAATCTTCAACTTGGGCAACGGACACGGCTTCTCGAATAAGCAGGTCGTCGAAGCCGCCCGCGAGGTCACTGGCACCGAACTGCCGGTGGAAATCGCACCCCGCCGCGACGGCGACCCGGCCACATTGGTCGCTTCGTCCGACCGGGCTCGCGCCGAGCTGGGCTGGGTGCCGGCTAAGAACACCTTGCAGGCAATGATCGGCGACGCCTGGTCCTTCTACCGCAAACACGTCGCGTGATTGAACCTCGCTGCACCGCCTACTGCATTTCTTGCCACCAGCGCCTGGCCGGATGGATCGCATGAGGGCCGTGCAGGAGGCCGCAGCCGCCTTCCTTACTGAGTATGGAACTGAGCCGGACGGCCTGTGGGTTGCCCCCGGCCGAGTCAATCTGATTGGCGAACACACCGATTACAACGAAGGATTTGTTCTGCCATTTGCCTTGCCGCAGCGCACTGTGGCAGCCGTCGGGCTGAGCGAGCCAGGACGATGGACGGTTAGTTCAACTTTCGCGAAAGAACCAGTCACTTTCGGGCTGACCTCGCCGGGTGTGGTCAAAGGCTGGGCCGGCTACGTGGCTGGCATCGTCTGGTCGCTGCACGACGCCGGTTTCGCCGTGCCGGGCGCGAACATTGCCATCGCGTCCGAGGTGCCGGTCGGGTCTGGCCTGTCGTCGTCGGCGGCGCTGGAGTCCGCCGTGCTTACCGCGCTGGTTGAGCTGGGCGAGTTGAACCTGCCCGTGGCGCAGCGGCCGGCGCTGGCCCAGCGCGCGGAAAACGCCTATGTCGGGGTGCCGACCGGGATCATGGACCAGTCGGCGTCGATCCGCTGCCAGGACGGGCACGCGTTGTTCCTGGACTGTCGCTCGCTGCACGTCGAACAGGTGCCGTTCGACCTGGCCGGCGAGGGGCTAGCCATCCTAGTGATCAACAGCAACGCCCCACATCAACACGTCGACGGCGAATACCGGGCGCGACGGGAATCCTGCGAACTGGCAGCGCATATCTTGGGGGTGCAGGCGCTGCGAGACGTGCCTGAAAGTGGGCTGGACGCGGCATTAGCCGAGCTGTCCGATGAGGTGATTCGGCGGCGGGTGCGGCATATCGTTACGGAGAATCAGCGGGTGCTCGACACGGTTTCACTGCTTGGCGCTAAGCGGGTGCGGGAAATCGGGCCGCTGCTGAGCGCCTCACATATGTCTATGCGCGATGACTTCGAGATCACTGTCGCACCGATCGATGTTGCGGTTGAGGTGGCGCTGGGTGCGGGTGCGTATGGGGCTCGGATGACCGGCGGGGGGTTTGGGGGCTGCGTACTCGCATTGATCGACGCCGACCAGGCTGACGCGACCACTGCCGCCGTAGCTGCCGCCTACACCGAGCACGGCTTCACCCCAGCCACGACCTGGATCGCCACCGCCGGCCCCGGCGCAACCCGGCTCGACTAGGTACGCCAACGTCTGGCCTGCCACCCGAGCCCCGCCGCCCTCAGGCCCCCCATCAGCGTGACTTACGTCGTCATGGGTCTTCCTGCCACTTGAACGCCGGCGGTAGGAAGTCTAGGATGAAAAGTATGACCGTGAAGTTGTCCATCAGCGTCCCCGACGAGGTGGCGGCCCGCGCCCAGGCTTCCGGAAACGCCTCCAAATGGTTCACCACGGCCGGAACGCGTCTCCTCGCGGCCGAAAGCTACCTGGCGGCCGGAGTGGCGCACATGGCCAGAACCGGGGTGACGGTAGCCGATGAAGGTGTAGCAGCGGCCGGCGCCGTCATGGATGCCGCGCAGCAGCGGCTGTCGCCCGAAGCGCGAGCGGCGATGAAACGTGGCCCACGCGCCTACCGCGATTTCCTGGCCGCCGAGCAGGCATCACCAGCGACCGCGGCGTGACTCAACCCGACCCCGCGCAGCATCCCGACAAGATCATCAAGATCATTCTCGATGCGTCGGCGATCGGCGAGTACGGACGTAGCGAACACGTCGGGGAAATCATCACCCACCTCGGTCAGATCCTGGCCATGGCTCAGGACATCGATGAGGATGACCTGCCCGGCATCCCCGCATTCGCAGTGCCGGTTCTGTCCTGGTCCACCGCCTGGGAACGCGCCACCGACAAGGAAGCTCAGGATCTGATTCTCAGTCTGCTCGCTCACCCCTGGTGCGTGGTACTGCACGTCGACCCGGACCAGATCCGCCGAGCGGGAGATCTCGGCTGGGAACACCCGCTGCCGGACTGGACCGGCGAGGTCGGCTCCCAAGAGACGGCCCACGCGGTCGTCTGCGCACTCGACCACGACTGCGTGATCCTGACCAAGTTCCCCGAGGACTACGAACTGCCCGACGGTAACCTCCTGGAAGGATTGCTGGTCCGCATCCCGCGAGACGGCGACACCTGGCCCGACGCGCATGAGTATTGGCCGGCCAGCTGACCCCGGCCGGGGTATCTCTGCGGTCTTTTTCAAGCGGTAGCGCCGAGGTTTTCGGGGTTTCTTGGTGCTGGGCTGTTGGTAACGCTGCTTGTCGCGGAGAATGGCGTCAACGCTTTTGATCTTGGTTAACGTGACTATCCTCACTAGCAAGCCCCGTGAAGGCGGGCGTCGGCCGCAAGGACCAGCCTCTGCTCCGGCTACCGGTGGGCTCGCGCCGCATCCTCAGGTCATCGAACTTCGTAACCAAGGCCGAAATCAGGTGGCCTACTACGACTGCATGGGCCACCGTGACGCCGCCCGCAGCCAGCGTTGCCGCTCAACGGCCGCGTCGAGCATCGACACCGCAGTGGCCCAGCTGCTGCTGTCGACGTTGACCAGCGACCAGATCACGCTCGCCTTGGACGCCGCTGAGCAGGTCCAGCAGCGGCACGCCCGGGCGCACCGCGCCGCTGACCTGGCCGTGCAACGTGCCAGCACGAGGCAGACCGGGCCGAACGTGCCTTCGCCTAGGTCGAGCCGGAAAACCGGCTGGTGGCCCGCACCCTGGAAACGCGTTGGGAAGCGAAGCTGGCCGCTCTGACCGACGCGAACACCGCACTGATCGCTGCCCGTGACGCCCGGCCACCTGTCGATGACTCTCCGGCCGGGCGCGGCCGTAACGGCCCCACTTCAGAGTCACAGCCGATCACGGTACCGACTAGTAGATAGTACGCGTGGACATCGACCACGGCGAGGTTGAGCATCTGCCGCACGCCGTGGAACGAGCGGACGTGGACGACCGTGGCCGTGCCGAGGCGATTCGCCGGGTCACAGTTGCGCCGCCGAGATCCAGGTGGCCCGGGGTGGCCTCCCAGAACGGATGTTCTGCGTGGTGTGCAGGACCGTCTTGAAGCCGTGTTCATCGCTGACGGTGAGGTCGGTCAGGTCGGTGTCGAGGTGATCGTACAGACGCGTGACCGACTTCCCGCTGCTCGCGCCGCGGTGCGGATCGGTCGCGACCACCACGTCGCCGATGTCGACGTCCTTGATCTTCTTGGTGGAGCCGTCGGCGAGCAAGACCTTCGTGTCGGGGCTGAGACTGCCCCAGGTCAGGGTGCCGCCGCCCGATCCGGCCGGCCGGGTCAGCGTGTTGCCGGCGTCGTCGTAGCTATAGCGGCGGTCACACCGGTCGTGGCGGTCGTGCTGGTCAGGGCGTGCGGCGAGTGGATCAACTCCGAGCGAGAGGCCGAGAACACCTGCACCGGACAATGACCAACCGCAGTCCGAACCGGACGATCTCCGGATTACGAGACATCCTTTAGTTGCCGGCAACACCCTTTTCCCCGTTTCCGACCTCGCCCGCGGAGCCCCCGTGCTCGCGGGCGAGGAATTCGGAGAACTCGAGGTCTACGCGTTCGTCCGCGCCGCGGCGCTCGGCCCAAGTGGCGGAGCTATTCGTAGCATGGAGAGCCTCATCCCGAGCCCGGTTAGCCGCCACAACGCCTTAACGGCTTCGTCCGCAGCCTGCTCCGCCAACCTCACCGCAGCCGAAGCCGCCTCAGCAGCCTTGATTTCCTGCCGGGTAGCCTCAGCCGCTTTGGCATCGGCTTTGCATCGGTCCAAAACTGCTTCACGTAATCAAGAGCGGCCCCGGCCGAAGCCGGGGCCGCGCGCACGCCCATCAAGATCGAACTATCAACCAGAGCGCGAGCATTTAGCCGAGGTGCGGCGATCAACTCACGACCATCCTCGACCGACCGGTTCGAAGGGACCAACGAGATCCGCCGCGCGGCACGGCCCCGAACACCTTGCTCGCCTTCGTCGCAGAAAATCGATCACTCTAGATGTCAGGTGGTCCGTGACGGCAACCCTGACGGCAACATGGGCGTACCGCCGCGTCCCCTGACGTAGCAGGCCAGAACGAATCTTGGCTGGAGCATTCAACCCCCTAGAATCATTCGCACTGCCTCACGGACCTTGGATTCGTCCGGCAACTCGCCGAACCGCCTAGCCAGTCCTTCCCGAAGCAGTTGTTCAACATCGTCACCAGAAAGCTTTCCAATGTCTCCGCCAACGGGTGCCAGAAGCACAATTATCTCGAAAACAACATCACTGTACTCACCAGCGTTTCCTGGATAGACAATGTCGAGGGGATCAGCCCTCTCAAGACTATCCAAAAGCAAGGCAAAGGTGTCTGGAAATCTCCTTTTTAGGACTGCGCCAACTACCCGGCCCTCACCCACGTCTTGGAAAATCCAGAACGGCCGACTCAGGGGCGCCTCGTCGCCATAAAGGTCTGTCATACAACCAGCCGCTATCTCTGCGTAAGAATAGTTTTGAAAACTGCATTTCCGTTTGTCGCAATTTGGTAGACGGCATAGCCATTGTCTCCGATTGGGACAAGCAAGCGATCGGCGCGGGCAGAATCCGGTATCGTGCCCGCCGGGAAGCCCTTGCTTTTAATCGAATCTCCCAAATTTCTGACTGCAGCTTGGGCCGACTGGACACTATCAAAGCCAGCGCGAGCAGCGCGATCAGCATCAATATGTCCCATGTTGCCATTAACCACCTTCCGCGGAATATCACCAACCCCAGGCACACAAGGAATGCCACCCTCGTTGTGCACAAGTACCGGTGTGTTCCCGGCGAGCACATAGTGAGGGTATCAGCTGGTTAGACTGACCGCTCGAGCCGAGAACCATGAGCGTAGTCGCCAAGCGACCAATGCCGCTCCGGCAAGGGCAGCAGTCGGAATAAACCAGCCTACCGGTCGACCCCATCCGACGATCAAACCGAAAAGGCCCGGACCGACAAGAGCTTGAAGGGGATTCGCCATAGCAAATACAGAAAGGTAAGCGCCTCGGCTCTCCTGCGGCGAAAGATCGAAAGAAATCTGCCAGGCGCCAGCGGAGAACGCCACTTCGCCCAGACTTACAACGACGACCGCGCCGATGGCAATCGCCACCGTGCCGAATAGAGGAAGATGCAACGTCCCCGCGATTAAGAGACAACCCGCGGCTGAACAAACGCCAGAAATCGCCAGTGCTATAGCGCCCCGAGCGGTGTTAGTGACGCGACGACTCACTGCGATCTGGGTGACCACCACGATAACCGTGTTAAGGATTAAGGGGAGAGCGACAGCCCAGCTCGGTGCAGTAGTCCGAGTTGCCAACCAAAGTGGTATGCCGATCAGCAACAGCGGGTTCGTAAACGTAAGAACAGCATTGATAACCGTCGCCACCAAAAAATGACGGTCTCGCAAAGGGCTGAGCTTAGTCTTTTGCTCGTCGTCCGACTGAGGGCGGTGGGAGTCCTTGGTCGGGGTCGGCAACCTGACCGTCAGAAGCAGCAACGCGGCCACGACAAAGGAAACTACGTTCGACACAACCAGTAACACGAGCAGCCGGTCATCAATTAGCAGCGCCGCAGCTAAGGCACCACCGGTTGCGAAACCTGCGTTCCGCACTGTACGTATTCGAGCCATCGTCGTCGTTCGGGTCGCTGGGTCCGTGACCGCGCTGGCGAGAACCTGCAGGAGCGGCATCGCACCACGGTCAGCGACTGCCACTAGGAGCGCCACCACTACATAAGACTGAAAGCTGTGCACTAGCAGGTACGCGGCGAATCCAAGCGCCCGCAATGAATAGAGCACTCCGATCATAAGCCGTGGCCCAAGACGATCGATTAGCCGTCCCAGAGGATAAAGAAAAAGAAGGCCGCCGACCGCACCAATGGACAGACCGAGTCCAACCTGAGTCGCGGAGAGCCCAACCCTATGGGTGAAGAAGATAGCGGAGCCAGCCAAGAAGACGCCACTCCCCACCGCATCGACTGCTGTCGCGAACAGAAGGGAGCGGTGACTCGAGAAACGCGAAGGCATCATCGGGCTCCGAAATCGACCGGTCCGGACGTCAGTTTAGACACACAACCATCCTAGACCCACGTAGCCGCCGGAACCAGCAATTACTGTTTAGGTGGCTGTCGAATTAGGTTGGGTCGAGATCATACCAATAAGACGGCACATACGTCGACCCGTTCTTATGATACTGGCTTTGATCAATGACAAATTGCAGGTCAGGACATATTTGTTCCCTGAGGTTACATTCATCAGCCCCTTAAAACTCGAAGATATACATAGGACTCCCTCGGTGGTAGCGTCCAAGTTGCGAGCGTGACGGAGACGCCGGCATGCCGCGTGTTACCGGAAGGAGAACGATGAAGCCACAGGATCCGTATCAAGTGACGATGGCCGACATCAGCCGTCAGGTTGCCGCTGCGCAGCACCACAAGCCCGCCGAGGCGAAGTCGGCAGTTGCGGTTAAGGCCGGCAAGGGAACGATCACGCTGTCGCGATCGAAGTCGATGGGTCGGCAGATGATTCAGCACGTCTGAAGTGACCTAATCCCGGAGCAGCAAAAGTACGCCGGGTGAGGGCGGTGGGCGGGCGGAATCTGTTCTAGCCGCCCGCCCATCGATTGGGATGCGGGTAACTCAAATTGAGATCGGCTGGGGACATGGGTGACGACAGTATTGTGCTTTTTCCCGGGCTCACGATAGATCGCCAGAGTCGGCAGGGGACGGTCTGCATACGATCAGGATGGGGGCCGACCCGCGGGGCGGTCGAGCTAGACCCGGAGAACGCGCCCGGGGTCTTGCGTCTTTTGCTAGGTCTGCGTGGTCCCGAAAATCGAGCTTCTATGGTGGCGCGGACGGCCGAATTGCTCGAAATGGACGAGTCCGATGCAACCGAGCTAATCGGCTTCCTAGAAGAGAACAAAGTCCTGATTCCGGCAGACACGGCTGTTGTCTTTCAGGATCTGGTTGGTCAATGGACAGACCGTGGCTGGACCGAAGCCGCCCAGTTTCAAATCGCCACGTTCGGCCAACCGTTCGTTCCGGACAATTCTGGCAAGGCTGTGGGTTACCAGGATGATTATGCCGCTATGCTGGCGGACACGTCCGTCATGCCACAACCTCCTGATCGGCGCCCGTTGCCGGACGGCATTCTATTGAGTCGGCCTGCGCCGGAAATAGTGGAACTGCCGCAGCAGCCATTCGCCGAGCTGCTCAATAAGATCAAGACGGTCTATGCCTTTGGATCAACCGGCATCTCCCTGGATCTGGCTCAGCGCATTTTATTCGCAACATTCGGGAATCAGTCCTACGTTTCCACGGGGCTGGGTTCCGTACCAATGCGGTCCTATCCGTCCGGGGGTGCTCGACATCCACTCGAGGTATATTTGGTGAACAAGAACGCGGACCTCGGAAAGTGCGGGACCTATTATCTAGACCCTCACGATGGCGCTTTGCATCTAATCGACACTAAACATTATGAGGAAATAGATGACGCCTGCTTTAAGAAGCGTGGCGTGCAGTCTGCTGATCTCGTTGTCATCGTTACCTGCCGATGGCTTCGCCATATCTGGAAATACAGATACCCCCGCTCCTACCGCATGATTCATATGGAACTAGGTCATTCGCTTCAAAGTCTTACGTTCGCCGCGTCGGCTTTCGATGTGGAAAGCTATTACTGTCCCTCCTTTCATGACTCAACCGTGGCGCGGATGTGCAGGCTTGGCGATCCACTCGAAGAGAGCCCAGTCGCGGTTATGGCGCTAGGGCGTGACGGCATAACGGTGGAGGACTACCACGCGACTTATGACACGGGGGATACTCGGTATGTCTGACCTGGCGAAAACGATCATCCGGCCGAAGGATCTTCAAATCTTTCCGGCCACCCCCGAGCCCGGTGTGTTCACGATCGCGTGGGGGGTGGGTGATCGTCGTGCAAGTTTTGAGACCGACTCACCGGATCTCGCAACAGCCCTAATGACGTTCGATCAGTCAGCTGACAACGAAGCATTTGTTCTTTATCTCGCGGAAAACGCTGGGCTAGCGGAATCAGAAGCCGAGCAGATCGTAAAGTTTCTGATTGACTATAGCTTCGGGAAGCCCAGTCCACTCACTCCAGCAGCAATCGACTGGACCGAGCTAGGATGGGCGGACGCATTGAGTGTCCACCGCGCTACCACGGATTTCCGATGGATTCACGACTACAGTGGCAACCCGGTAGTAATGGTTCGGGACTACGATAACGTGAACTTGCCATTGGAATATGGACTCCCGGAACCTCTCGTTCCACAAGGAGCCCGCCGTGTCAAATTGCCCGACCCTGTAACGCTCAAGCAACCTTTCGGTCCATTGTTTAGCGGTAGACGCACAATGCGGAGTTTTTCCGGTACGACCGCTAACTATGACGATATCGCCACCATCGCCGCTTGGACCCTGCGCCGTCAACAGTCGCCGTTCGGGCGGTTTGTCTCGCACACCTATATCAATGACGGGCCGGTGGTAGGCTTTTTCCTTATTGACGGCGAGGTCATGGCGCACGGGGCTGACCATCGGTTCGCTGCGTACATGTACGTGCCCGAGGACCATGCGCTCGCCGAGCTGAACAGCACCGATAGCCTAGACGCTTGGTCGGACTTGATGTGGACCCAGGTGTTCGGTAACGGAGCGCCGTTTGCGTTCGTGCTTGCCGTCGATTGGCGACGCTACATGTGGAAATATCCTGTAACTCGATCGTTCAGATGGGCGCAGAGCGAGATCGGCTCGTTCATGCACACTGCGATCATGGTCGGAACCGCGTTGGGTCTACGAAGCTTTCAGTCTCCAGCGGTCGAGGACTCCGCGATGTGCACGCTGCTAAAAAGCGACCCCGCTCTCGTGCTTCCGTCCTACCTGGCTACCTTCGGCCGTCGCTGAGCGGCACCGTGAAGATCGGGGCGAGCCCGTGCCTCTCTGGTTTGTCCCGACTTTCATTCCGACAGCTGAACGGCGCGGCGCAGACTCCGTAGCAGTTCAGGCGACATCCGTCAAACCGGACTGGGCCGAAAGTTGTTCAACCCCTGTCTCGGCCAAGGCCGACCGGCTCAGCCGTTAAAACATCCATTGGAGCAGGCGAGGATCTGCCTGAAGTTGGCTCGTCGCGGGGTGGCCACCCCGCAGAACGCAGTGTCGCCATAATTACTTGAATTCGCCCAGTGCCTGATCCTGCGGGCTGAGCCCAGCGAGGATCTCTTTCTCATGCTCCGGTATGGTTGGGACACCGTCGAGGCTGTCTGCCATCACTTTCTGGGAACGCTCACGCTCCGCTGCCTCGGTTCGCTCAGCTGCCTGTTGGGCCTCAACAGCGTCCTGCAACGCTGTGCTTGCGGCAACCTTCGCGTCGTCGGCATACTTCTGTGCCTGGTCAGCACTGACCTTGGCGGCCGACGCGTCTTTTGCGGCGTTGTCCGCAGATTTGCGGACAGCGGCTGCATCAGTTTCAGCAGCGCTCGCTGCTTTGTTCGCCGCGTCAGCGTCGGCCTGTGCGGCTTGGGCGCTGCGACCAGCGATTGCGGCGTCGTTAGCCGCTGCGTTGGCGGCTTGCCGGGCGGCTACTGCGTCGGCTTTGGTCTGCGCATCAGCGTCGGCTGCCTTAGCTGCTGCGGCGCGGGCGGCGGCGCCGTCGGCTGCGGCCTGCGCGGCAGCTTGCTTAGCCTCAGCCGCCGACTGTGCGGCGTCTGCCGAGGATTTCGCTGCATCAGCAGCCGCCACAAATGCTCGCTTTACCTGCGCGTTGGCTTGCTCGGCTGCTGTCTGAGCTTTTTGTGCTGCGAGTAGTGCATCGGATGCTCGTTGCTGCGCGGCTGTGGCTTGCTCCGCGCCGATGGTTTTGGCCTGCTCAGCAACCTGGGTGACGAAGTCAGCGTCGATATCTTTACCGGTGAACGGGGACACCATAGCGACAGCAGTGTTAGGCGGCTCAGCAATACCTGCTGCAGACTGCCGTGCCGCCGCAGCTGCGGTCACTGCGATCTCGGCCTGCGCAGCGGCGGCGACCGCTTCGTTCGTGGCGGCCTGGGCCTCATCGCGGGTCCGGTTAGCCGCCCACAACGCCTTAACAGCCTCGTCCGCAGCCTTCTCCGCCAACCTCACCGCCGCCGAAGCCGCCTCAAACGCCTTAATTACCTGCCGGGTAGCCTCAGCCGCTTTGGCATCGGGCTTGCATCCGGGCTGAGTGGGTTGCTTTAGCGTCGGCCTCGGCCGCGTTGGCAGCGGCATTAGCCCGGGCCGCGGCAGCCTGTGCCAGTTCGGCTGCCGCCCACGCTCGGTCAGCTGCCACTTCGGCCTGATGTGCGGCAGTGCGGGCGTTTGCTGCGGCCCCGGTTGCACTATTGGCTGATGCGCGCGCTGAGCGGGCAGCAGTGCCGGCGATACCCGCCTGCTGGTCGGCTTCGTCGGCCTGCTTTTGCGCCTCGTCACGGTCCGCTCCGCTGGCGGCTGCAGCAGCTTGGAAACGCAACGCCGCCGCTTTAGCCTTGGCGGTCTGTTCCTCACGTTCTGCCTGCAGTGCATCGTCGCGGGATCTTCCAGCTGCGTTCTCTTGGTCCGATGCTCGGTCATCGGCTGCCTGCGAGGCCTTTTCGGACGCAGCCGAGTTGTTGCGCGCGTCACGAGCGATGGCAGCTTGGGCGTCGGCGTCGCCGCGGGCTGAGCGTGCGATCGCGGCTTGGTCGTCAGCTTTCTGCCGGGCAGCGGCGGCGTTCGCACGTTCGGTTTCGGCGGTGATACGGGCTTGGCGGGCGTTTTCCGCTTCAGCTTCAGCGGTCAGACGTTGTTGATGGGTGCGTTCGGCTGCCTGCTCCGCGCTGGTTCCGAACGCCTGATCACGGCGCAATCGTTCCGGTTACAGGACGCCACTAGTCTGCCACTCATCGACGGCGCGCCTCGGGTGGCAAGATCAATGAATCCAGAGGACCGTGGGTACCCATGCAAGTTGTGCATAGTGGACGACTGGCATCGGAGTAGGTAACCGTGGACTCCTGGTATTTGTGCGGCGGATAGGTAGTCTTTTCCATCACTCCTCGCGCTTGCAAGGTGAAATGGTAGCAACTATGCATCCGCCCATTCGGATATGCGCGGGCGATGTCCACGGTCGCCATCGCGATCAAATCTCGCCATGCCGCCGCAAGCTGATCACATCAGCGCAGCTGCACCAAGACGGCAGGCGGATATTCATTCGGCATCTTGGCCGCCGTCCACAACTGGCCGGCCGCTTGCCCGCAGGATCGCCCTCACGCCGTCTTCCAGCTGGAACTTACCCAGCCAGTCATCCATCTCGTTGAGCTTGCGCCGATAGACATTGAACTTGTCACCCACGCTCGCGTGCAGGTAGCCGAGGTAGTCGTTGCGATGAATCACGCTGAACCCACCCATCGTCGACTGCACCAGGATCGCGCCGGCTATCTCACGCTGCCCCTTGGGAACCTGGGGTTGCATTTCTCACCTCCCGACAAACGAGGCAGCCAAGGCTCGTGCCGCAGGTGGGACAGAACTGTTGGCGGGCAGGTTTGAGCCAAAGACCGGCGACGACACCGACAACGAGCGATGCGACGACAAGGATGGACGTCATTTCCACCACCTGAATTCAGATCGGGTCGAGCTGTGATCGCGGCGAGCGGGCCGCCGTGCGGTTACCACGCAACGCCTCCAACGCGTTCGAAGTGGAGTCTCAGAAACCAGCATGGCAAGGGCAGCCTCCAACTTCAACCTTCCTTGGAAGGAAACTTTGGCGATCACCGACTGAGCGTCGTCCGAATCTTGCTTTCCACGAGCGGATGAGGGAACACTGTCCGTGTTCACGCAAGCGGAGGTGCACATGCCAAGAACTTCAGGACCTACCATTGCGCGCTGGCAGCTAGCGCGGGAACTGCGCAGGTTACGGGAGGGCGCTGACCTGACCCACGTCCAGATCGCAGAAGTCCTCGGATGCTCCGACTGGAAGATCTACAAGATCGAATCTGGCGATGTTGGAGTCGGACGAGCCGATCTCTTAGTGATGCTAGATAAGTACGGTGTTGCCGACGAATCGGTGCGGGGCACACTGCTCGATCTTCAAAAACAAGGCAAAGAACGCGGTTGGTGGGCACGGTTCGGCCAGCTCCCGGGGCCGTACAGCATGTACATCGGACTGGAGTCGGCTGCCACCGAGGTCAAAAACTTTGAGCTGGCGGCAATTCCCGGACTGCTCCAGACCGAGGACTATGCGCGAGCATTGCTGACGGCCCAAGGGTTGCTTTCCGATCCCGCTCAAATCGAGAAGCGGGTGCAGGTCCGGCTCGCCCGCCAGGCGTGTTTAACGGAAGAGCCCAGGCTCAATCTGTGGACGATCCTCGATGAAGGCGCACTCAGGCGGCAGATCGGGGGAAAAGCGGTCATGCGTGAACAGCTCGATCATCTGATCACAGTCAACAAATTACTGAACGTAACAGTGCAGGTTCTTCCGTTCACAGAAGGGGGACATCCTGGGACACTCGGTAGCATCGCAATCCTGGAATTTCCGGAAAATGTTCACTCTCCAGTGGCTTACGTCGAAAGTCTCGCAGGCGATGCCTACATGGAGAAAGAGGACGATCTTCGGCGCGCTACCATGGTGTTCACCCGCATGCATGCCGCCGCGCTCAGCGCCTCCAAGTCGGCTGAGTTGATCGCGACGGTCGCCAGGGAACTGGCGTAGCTGGAAGGAGGCGCGATGGACTTCACTAGCGCCAAGTGGCGAAAAAGTTCTCGGAGTCAGAGCAACGGGCAATGCGTCGAGGTCGCCGCCAATCTGCCCGGCGTGATCGGACTGCGTGACAGCAAAGACCCAACCGGCCCGATTCTCGCCTTCACTCCAGACGAGTGGCAAGCCTTCGTCTCAGGCGTGAAAAACAGAGAATTCGACCTCGTCAACTAATCGCGTGCACTGATCACCGCTGGGCACGTCACTCCGGCGCCCAGCGGTGACAGCTCGAACCGGCCTTGTCGTCGAGACCCCTGCTGAGCCTCGATGATCATGCTGGCGCCTCCCCGCGTTTTTAACGAGCAGGAAGGCCCACACCAATGAGCAGCTACGTGAATTGGCGCGATATCCGTGCGGATCTTGTCGAGCAGGTGGGCGGCGAGCACGCCGTCGAAGTTGGCAAGCAAGAGCTACTGGCCACGGTAGTCGGTCATCGCCTCGCAGAAGTGCGCCGCATTCGTGGCCTCACCCAACAGCAGATCGCTGAACTCATGGGCATCACCAAAGGGCGCGTCTCGCAGATCGAGCAAGGCAAAATTTCTGGACAAGAAGTGGTCACCCGCTATGCTGCCGCCCTGGGCGGCCGGCTCCATCAGGCCATTTACTTCGACGACGGCAACATCGCCGCGATCGCATAACGACAAGGCGCTACCTCTACCGAGGTACGCCCTTACCACCACGTCGTCTAGCGCTGCCTCGATGACCTGAACTTGGGCTGATCATTGGGCTTCGATGATCATGCCGGCGCCTACCGTACGGTTGGTGCTTTCGTCGATCAGGATGAAACCGCCCGTGGTGCGATTACGCCGATACTCGTCGGCGAGCAGCGGCACGGTAGTACGCAGTCGCACCCGCCCGATCTCATTCAGCGCCAACTCGCCCGCGTGCTCGTCGCGGTGCAACGTGTTCACATCCAACCGATACTGCAAACTGCGAACCACCGTACGCGCAGTGCGGGTCGTGTGTTTGATCGCGTATTTGCCACCCACCCGCAGCGGCGCTGTTTCGTCCATCCAGCAGATCATCGCCTCGATGTCCTGGGCGACAGCCGGGGCATTGTGCGGTCGGCAGATGAGATCACCACGGGAAATGTCGATCTCATCGGCGAGCCGAACTGTCACCGACATCGGCGGGAATGCCTCAGCCACTGGGCCGTCAGCGGTCTCGATGCCGGCGATCGTGCTGGTCAACCCGGACGGCAGCACCATCACTTCGTCACCCGGCTTCAGCACGCCCGAGGCGACCTGACCGGCGTAACCGCGATAGTCGGTCACGACAGTCGACTGTGGTCGGATCACGTATTGCACCGGGAAACGGACGTCGACGAGGTTGCGGTCGGACGCGATGTGCACATGTTCCAAGTGGTGCAGCAGCGACGGGCCTTCATACCACGGGCTCTTGTCGGAACGGGTGGCGATGTTGTCGCCGTCCAGCGCTGAGACCGGAATGATCGTCAAGTCGGTGATTTCGAGCTTGGCCGCGAACGAGGTGAATTCGTCGGCGATTTTGTCGTAGACGGCCTTGTCCCAGTCGACCAGGTCCATTTTGTTGACGCAGAGCACCAGGTGGGGCACGCGCAGCAGTGAGGTCAGAAACGCGTGTCGGCGCGACTGCTCGACCAAGCCTTTACGCGCATCGACCAGAATCAACGCCAGGTCAGCCGTCGAAGCACCGGTGACCATGTTCCGGGTGTATTGGATATGCCCGGGAGTGTCGGCGATGATGAATTTGCGCCGCGGGGTGGCGAAATAGCGGTAAGCCACATCGATGGTGATGCCCTGCTCGCGCTCGGCGCGCAGTCCATCGGTCAGCAGCGCCAAGTTGGTGTATTCGTCCCCACGCGCGGCACTGACCGCTTCGACCGCTTCGAGCTGGTCGGTGAACAGCGATTTGGTGTCGTAAAGCAACCGACCAATCAGGGTCGATTTGCCATCGTCAACGCTGCCAGCGGTAGCGAACCGCAACAAATCCATTTCCCGCGCCCCAACCTCGGGCACCTGAAAAGAGGCCCCAGCGGGCACCGAAGAAGACGCGCCAGGTGTCGGCTCGCCGGGAGATAAGACAGCCTGGCTCATCAGAAGTAACCCTCTCGCTTACGGTCTTCCATCGCAGCTTCGCTGACTTTGTCATCGCCGCGGGTCGCGCCGCGTTCGGTGATCCGAGTGGCGGCGACTTCGTCGATGACTTTTTGCACTGTGTCAGCGTCGGAGCGCACCGCGGCAGTCTGCGATGCGTCCCCGACAGTGCGATAGCGCACCCGTTGCACGGTTGGCGTTTCACCGTCGCGCGGGTGGATGAACTCGTTTACCGCATAGAGCATGCCGGCGCGCTCAATCACCGTACGGTCATGGGCGTAGTAAATGCTTGGCAGTGGAATTTGCTCTTTGGCGATGTAGTGCCAGATGTCGAGCTCGGTCCAGTTGGAGAGCGGGAAGACCCGGATCGACTCGCCAGGGTGGTGCCGGCCGTTGTAGAGGCCCCACAGCTCGGGGCGCTGGTTTTTCGGGTCCCACTGGCCGAATTCGTCGCGGAAGCTGAACATCCGCTCCTTGGCGCGCGCTTTTTCTTCGTCCCGCCGGGCGCCACCGAAGAGGGCGTCGAACCGGTATTTCTCCACCGCGTGCAGCAATACCGGTGTTTGAATGCGGTTGCGGGTGCCGTCGGGCAGCTCGCGAACCAGGCCGGTGTCGATTGCTTCTTGCACGCTGGCGACGACGAGGTTGAGTCCGAGCTCGGCCACTCGGGTGTCGCGATAGGCGAGCACTTCATCGAAGTTGTGGCCGGTGTCGATGTGCATGACCGGGAACGGAATGCGGGCGGGCGCGAAGGCTTTCTCGGCCAGCCGCAGCATCACGATCGAGTCTTTGCCGCCGGAGAAGAGCAGCACGGGGCGCTCGAACTCGGCCATCACTTCGCGCATGACGAAGATGCTCTCGGCTTCGAGCGCATCCAAGTGCGAGACGCGGTACGGCTTCGCCTGGCTCATCGGTGTTTCCAGACCTTTCTCCGGAAGTCGGTCAGGCGCCTCATTGCGCAGGCAGATGCGGTTGCAGCGCTGCCAGCAATCGAGGAGCTAGATCTTTGCGGCAGACGACCAGATCCGGCAACAACGGATCGTCCTGGTTGTATCTCAGCGCAGAACCGTCGATTCGGCTAGCGTGCAGCCCGGTGGCCAGCGCCACAGCAACAGGCGCGGCCGAATCCCACTCATATTGCCCGCCAGCGTGTAGGTAGGCGTCCGCTTCCCCGTTGATCACCGCGGCGATCTTGGCGCCGGCCGAACCCATCGGCAGCAATTCGGCGCCGTTGTCCTGCGCTAGCGCGGTCACGAAGGCCGGTGGCCGGGTGCGGCTGGCGGCGATTAGGATCGGGCCACCGGTCGCGGCAGCCAAACGCAGCGGTGGATAGGCGGGCGGTTGGTCGGTGGCGATGATTCGGTGCTGGGCCGGCAACGCGACCGCACCGGCGGCCAGGCAGCTCGGGCTGACACTGTCGGCAGTCCAGAGCGCCACGTGTACGGCCCAGTCGGTGCGGCCCGGTTCGGAGAACTCGCGGGTGCCGTCCAGCGGGTCGATGATCCAGACCCGCGAAGCGCCCAGCCGCTCCGGCCGTACGCTGGAATGCTCGCCGTCGGACCAAGCGCTGCGGGAGTTGTCGTCTTCCTCGGACAGCACCGCGTCCGCGGGCCGCCAGCGGGCCAGCTCGGCGCGCAGCAGGTCGTGGGCGGCTTTGTCACCGGCGGCTTTGAGCGCGGCCGGGTCGGCATAGCCCACCTCGTCGCGCACCCGCAGCAGCACTTGCCCGGCCCGCTCGGCCAACCAACTCGCGAAGGCAGCGTCGATGACCGGCGGGGCACCTCCGTCGGCGGAGGAGTCCCGTTGCCTGTCTACGTGCGCCGACGTCACCGTCTGCTCGCTCATCCTCGCCACTCCTTCATCCACCCCCGCCTTAATAGGCCCCGGACGACCGCACCACCGCGGTTATGGTGCGCAGCAGGATAACCAGGTCCAAACTGAGCGACCAGTTCTCCACATAGCGCAGGTCCAACCGCACGGCTTCCTCCCAGGCGAGGTCGGATCGCCCGGAAACCTGCCATAGGCCTGTCATGCCCGGTTTGACAGCTAAGCGGCGGCGCACGTCGTCGGCATAGGCCGCCACTTCTGCCGGCAGCGGCGGGCGTGGGCCGACCAACGACATTTGGCCGAACAACACGTTCACCAGCTGCGGCAGCTCGTCGAGCGAGAGTCGGCGCAACCAACGGCCGACGCGGGTGACGCGCGGATCGCCGCGAATTTTGAAGAGCACACCATCGTGCTCGTTGAGGTGCCTCAGCTCAGCCAAGCGGGCTTCGGCATCGACATACATACTGCGGAACTTGAAAATCCGGAACTCGTGCCCGTCGCGCCCGACCCGCACTTGCCGAAAGAGTACCGGTCCGCTGCTACTAGCCCGCACACACAGTGCGACCGCGAGCAGGAGCGGCCCGAAAACCAACAGCAACAGCGCCGAACCGAGCCGGTCGACCACGTCCTTGACCAGGCGCGAACCACCGTGCAGGCGCGGATGTTCAACGTGCAGCATCGGCAAACCGTCGAACGGCCGGATCGTCGTTCGCGCCCCAGCGACGTCGATCAGCGCGCTGGCGACGATCAGGTCCACTTCGTCGCGTTCCAGCCGCCATGCCAGCCGCCGCAGCGCAGCACCGTCCAGTTCGGGGCAGCTCAACACCACGACGGTGTCCGCGTCAGCGAACTCAACTGCGTCGGCGACCTCGTCAAAACTGCCATAAACCGATAGGTCGGGCAGTCCACCGACCATAGTGCTGGCACTTCCCGGCGGCAGGCACGCACCCACCACCTCAAGCCCGTGGTAACGCTCCCGGCGCAGCTGGCGGGTCATCTGCCGCACCGCCGCCTCATGCCCGACCAGAATCACCCGACGCAGGCTCTCCCCGCGCCCCCGAGCCACGTGCAGCCGCTTACGCAGCGCGAACCGCAACACCACCGAGGACGCAATCGCCATCGGCAGGGCGGCCAAGACATAACCCCGAGCCAGATCAAGCTCTAGCGCGTACGACAGCAGCGCCGCACCCGCAATCAGTCCCACCCCACCGCGCAGAACCCGCTGATATTCGTCCACCCCGACAAACAAAAATCGCCGCTCGTACGCCCGGGACACGGCGAGCACGAGTAACAACAGCGCGGGTAGGACCGCCGACAACACCAAATAGCCCTGGTTGTAGCGGGTAACTTCAGCGCCGAACCGCAGCCCGAAGGTAACCGCACCGGCGGCGCTGCCGGCGAGCAGGTCGCACAGCAGCAGCGCGCGCACATAGCGGCGTTCCCACAATTGCCGGCGTGACATCGCGGCATGCCGACCCCGGATGCGCTGAAACGGCCGGGCCGCAGCTCGGGTAGCCATCGACCGGTTGGGTCGCTGTGACCAGTGTCGATCGATCGTGCGATTGCGGGTCGAGTCGCCGGGACCGCGTACCGTGCGTGGGGGTGCATTGTCGGGTTTCGCGCCGCCGGGCCGAGTGCTCTCGGGCAGTGTGTTGTCAGGCTTCGCGCCGCCCGGCCGGGAGGAGACTTTGCCGCTGCGGGTGACCTTGCGCGGCGCTACCCGGGTCGGTTGCTCGATTGACGCTGGTTCTTGCGGCACGACCAGGTCTTGCTGCACCCCGCGCCTCCCGGTCACGCCACCGACCCACCCCGGCGGGTGCGTACGTGTGACCAACGCGCGGACCGCTTCCGGCGTCACGGGACCATTAGCCGGACAAAGCCGACTTAAAGATCTATCTCGTTATGTATCACGAATCAACCGCCGTGGTATTTATTCTGCGCCCACTCGACGCCCTCAAGCACTATCGCCGACACCACGTCTGCGGCTCGATCAACAAGAAAATCAAGCTCTTTACGCTCGGCACCGGCGAAGTCGGACAACACATAGTCGGCCGGATCTTGGCGACCGGGTGGGCGGCCGATGCCGAATCGGACCCGCGCGTATTCCTTCGTGGCCAGTGACTTCGACATGGACCGGAGCCCGTTGTGGCCACCCTCACCGCCGCCACGCTTGGCCCGAATCTCGCCGAACGGCACATCCAGTTCGTCGTGCACGGCAATCACGTTGGCCAAGGGCACCTTGAAGAACTGCGCTAACGCGGACACGGGCGCGCCGGACAGGTTCATGTAGGTCAATGGCTTGACTAGGACCAGTTTCGGGCCGCCGAACCCGAGCCGACCCTCGGCCACTTCACCCTGCACCCGCTTGGACCGGCCGAACTTCGCGCCCAGCCGAGCCGCCAACAGGTCAGCCACGAAAAAGCCTGCATTGTGGCGGTTTCCGGCGAACTCCTTGCCCGGGTTGCCTAGGCCGACCACCAGCCACGGCGCTTCGTCGCTCACAATCTGCCTCCACATGCGCAGCAGGGAAAGTGCCGATCGGCACTTTCCCTGATCACTGCTACTGGGCTCACGATTACGCCGGACACCGCTGAATACTTAGTCCGCGACCGCGGCCGGGTCATTACTCCGCGGCAGCGGCAGCCGAGTCGCTCTCGGCCGCATCGCCGGTGTCGCCTTCAAGCTGCTCAGCGGTCTGCGCCTGGGTCACGAACGCGATCACGAAGTCAGGCTCGACCGCCAGCTCGGTGCCGACCGGCAGTTTGACGTCACCGGCGGTGACCTGGGCGCCCGCTTCCAGCCCCTCGATCGAGACGTCGAAGCCGGACGGCAGGTGCATCGCCTCGGCGACCACGGCGAGCGTGGTGGATTCGTTCATGATCAGCGTGTTGCGAGCGGCCTCGCCCACCAACGTGATCGGGACATCGACCTGGATCTTCTCGCCACGCTTGACGATGATCAGGTCGATGTGCTCGTAGGTGTCCTTGACCGGGTCACGCTGAATGGCCTTCGGCAGCGCGAGCGTCGCGCCGGTGCCGGCCACGTCGATCGTGAAGACCTGGTTGAGCCCGCCTTTGCGGATAGCAGCGGCGAACTCGCGCGCCGGCAGGGCGATGTGCTGTGGCTTCTCGCCGTGCCCGTAAAGCACGGCGGGCACCAAACCGGCCCGGCGCGTGCGGCGGGCACCACCCTTGCCGAACTCGGTGCGGGGCTCGGCGGCGATCTTTACCTCGGACACGGCAAAACTCCTGAAGATCTTGGATCGGGCTGCGTCAAAGTCGGCGGGCTGCGGACCCGGCAGTGCTGTGGTGCCGACGGCCGTCGGTGCAACTGGCGGTCGCCGTGCGCTGCCGGGCAAGGGGGCGCGCTGGGCACAGGCCCGGAGCACCGCGTCGATCACGGTGACCCTGCGTGGCTGCGAACCTCAGCAGACCGCGGTGCACCCTCGCCGTGGCAACCGCACCAGCCTACCTGGTGCGAAAACGTCCGAGTTACCGGGTCCAGTCCCTGGACCTGATTAGCTCAAGCCGCCGAAGAGGGTGGTGACCGAGCCGTCGTCGAAGACCTCGCGGATCGCTCGGGCCAACAGCGGCGCGATCGACAGCACGGTGATCTTGTCGAGCTGCTTCTCCGGTGGCAGCGGCAACGTGTTCGTCACCACCAGCTCGCTGATCCGGCTGTTCTTCAGCCGCTCGGTCGCTGGGTCCGACAGCAAAGCGTGCGTTGAGGCGACAATCACATCGGCGGCACCCTCGTCGAAGAGGATGTCCGCGGCCTTCGCGATCGTGCCACCGGTGTCGATCATGTCGTCGACGATCAGGCAGACCCGGCCCTCGACCTCACCGACCACCCGGTTGGCGACCACCTGGTTGGGTTTGAGCGGGTCCCGAGTCTTGTGGATGAACGCCAACGGGCAACCGCCCAGCCGGTCAGTCCACCGCTCCGCCACCCGCACACGACCAGAGTCAGGCGCCACCACAGTCATCGGTCGGCCAGCGAATTTACGCTCCACGTGCTCGGCCAAGATGTCCATCGCGAACAAGTGGTCCACCGGGCCGTCGAAGAAGCCCTGGATCTGCGCGGTGTGTAAATCGACGGTCAGAATTCGGTTTGCACCAGCGGTTTTCAGCAGGTCAGCGACGAGTCGGGCCGAGATTGGCTCGCGGCCCCGGTGCTTCTTGTCCTGCCGAGAATAGGGATAGAACGGCAAGACGACGGTGATGCGTTTGGCCGAGCCTCGCTTGAGCGCATCGATCATGATCAGGGTCTCCATGACCCACCGGTTCACGCCTTCAGTGATCGACTGCACAACGAAGGCGTCCGAGCCACGGACCGAGTCCTTGAACCGGACAAAAATTTCCCCGTTGGCAAACTCGTACGAGTCTGACGGGGTCGGCGCTACGCCGAGGACCTGGCCGATCTCCTCCGCCAACTCAGGGAAACCCCTGCCGGAGAAAAGCATCAGGCTCTTGCGGTTCTCCGCGACGATGCTGCCCATCGGTTCGCTGCTCCCGTTGATTCGAAGTGTGTGTCCGTGCAGTATCTCCCGCGGACACCTCCCTGCCCAGTTGCCCGCGCCAGGCAGTAGCCGCCCATTCGGTCCTGCCCAGTTGCCCGAGCCGTGCGGTAGCCGCCTATTCGGTCGCCGGTGCTTGTTCCGCGGCGGCGGCCTGCTCAGCCGCAGCCGCGGAGACCGTGCCTGGACGGCGACGTGAAGTCCAGCCCTCCACGTTGCGCTGCGGCGCTCGGGTCAACCCCAAATTCCCAGCTGGTACGGCATCCGCAATCGCGCTACCCGCCGCCACGTATGCCCCCGGACCCACCTCAACTGGGGCGATCAGCACGGTGTCCGAGCCGATAAACGCCGCTTCACCCACCGTGGTGTGGTGCTTGTTGACGCCGTCGTAGTTGGCGAAGATCGTGCCGGCGCCGATGTTGGCCTTCGCCCCGATCGTGGCATCGCCCACATACGACAGATGTGGGACCTTCGCCCCCTCGCCGAGCTCAGCGTTCTTGGTCTCGACAAAGCCACCCACCTTGGCTTTGCGCCCCAAAACCGTGCCCGGCCGCAGGAACGAGAACGGACCGACAGTGGCATCGGCACCAATGCGCGCACCAATCGAGTGGGTCCGCAGCACCACTGCACCCTCAGCCACCGCCGTGTCGATCAGCGTGGTGTCGGGCCCGACAATCGCACCGGCGCCCACGCTAGTGGTGCCGAGCAGTTGCGAATTCTGGTCGATCGTCGCATCCGGAGATAGGACCACAGTGACGTCGATCCAAGTGGTGGCCGGGTCGAGGATCGAAACCCCGGAGCGCATCCATGCCGTGTTCACGCGATCACGCAGAATCGCGCGCAACCGGGCCAACTCAGCACGATCGTTGCAGCCCAGCGTTTCGACCGCGTCCGGTGCCACGAAGACCCCGACTCGGTGTCCGGCCGTGGCCAGCAACTCGAAGACGTCGGTCAGGTATTCCTCGCCCTGATCGTTGTCGGTGGAGAGCTTGCTCAGCGCCTCGCGCAGCGAGTCAGCGTCGAACGCATAGATGCCCGCGTTGATTTCTCGGAGTTGGCGCTGCTCGGCCGACGCGTCGCGCTCCTCGACAATGCGTTCCAGCCCGCCGCGGTGGTCGCGGACGATGCGCCCGAGCCCGGTCGGGTCACTCACTTCGGCGGCGAGCACGGTGGCTCCGTGTGCACCTGACTCGTGCGCTGCCACCAAGTCGGCCACCGTCTCAGCCCGCAGCAACGGCACGTCCGCGTTGAGCACCACGACTGTTCCGGTGGTCTCGGGCACGGCTTCCAAGGCGATCCGCACGGCGTGGCCGGTGCCATTACGCTGCGCCTGCAACACCGGCACAGCCGTCGGCACGATCTCGCCCAGATGTGCAGTGACCTGCTCAGCCTGGTGGCCGACCACGACCACCGTGCGCTGCGCCTGCACCGAGCCGGCCGCGGACAGCACGTGCCCCAGCAGAGTGCGCCCCAACAGCGGATGCAACATCTTCGGCGTCGCGGACTTCATCCGCTTGCCCTCACCAGCAGCAAGAACGACGACGGTACGCGGGGTCTGGCTCACGCAAAACTCCATTGTTCTGTAGGCAGTGATGGTGTGCAGGCTGACCCACCCAGCGGCGGCACGGACGCGGACGCTGCAACCCACCGGTCGACAGCGCCCACCTGACGGGCGGCGAGACTCAGCCCACCCACAGAAGCTCCCGGAAGAGGATTCGAACCCCTATAAACGGCACCAAAAGCCGTGGTCCTACCATTAGACGATCCGGGATCAAATACGGACATTTTCCCTGGGTTGTGCCCGCGACACACATAATAGCGGTTCACTTACACCTCCACTCGCCGCGATCCCCCCGAACTCACCAAGACTCCCCGACGCCCCGACAAACCGGGGACAGTTTGTGCGTCTTCGCCCGGCGCGAGCAAGGCAAACCCACCCATACCCCAGCGGTTGGTTGTTGCTGGGGTATGGGAATCGGCGCGAGCCCGCCAATGCAGCTAAGCCCGAAGCTGTTCAAGGCGAGTGAGCAACAACCCGCCCCGCAAGCGGTCAGCCTGCGCGGCTGGGGCGCACCGGGCGGGCCGGGGCGGTGTTGGCGATCGGGGCGGTCTTGCTGTAGAGGCTAACCATGATCAACGTCATGCCGACCAGGTAGGTGACGACCACTGTGGCCACGCTGAAGCCAAGGAAATTCGCGTCGGTCCGAATGCTGGCGATGCTGTAAGTGCCCAAGACGAGCAGACCCCAGCCGACGTACTTATCGCCCTCGGTGTCGAGATTGCGCCCGACTAGCGTGGTGAGCACGATGATCGCGCCCAGGATCCCCGCCAGCAGCGACCAGAGCCCGTTGGTTTGCTGGCCAAGGACCCGCACCCCGGTGGCGCCGGTGAAACCTTTGCCGGAGGTCTGGATCAGCCCGACGATGCCGAACAGGACCAGGTAGCCCCCGACGACGAAGCCGAGCACGCGGTAAAGTGGCCGCAGCGGGTGATTGACCGGAATGTGCGCCATGGGGTTCCGTCTCCAAGGTCAGGTGTTGTACCCGCCGATTCTCGCGTATGCCGACGATCGGCGCAGGGACACCCCCCGGATCAGACGTCCGGTACCCGTTCGGCGAGCTCCAACCAGCTCTGTTCAACTTGGGTACGTTCGTCCTGTACTGCCTTGAGCTGCGTGTCCAACTCGACCAACTGGCCGTAGTCGCTGCCGTGCTCAGCCAAACTCTGGTTGATCTTGGCCACCCGCTCATCGAGTTTGACGAGCTGGCGCTCCAACTTACTGAGCTCTTTACGCGCCACCCGCAGCTCAGCCGCGGACAGACCCAGGCCGGAGGCGACCGCAGCCGAACCGACCGACCCGGAGGCCGAAATCTCCGCCGGCACGGTCGCCCGGGCCAAGTATTCGTCGATCCCGCCCGGCAGGTGCACGAGCCGCCCGTCGCCGAACATTCCGAACGCTTTGTCGGTGACCCGCTCGACCAGGTATCGGTCGTGGCTGGCCACCACCATCGTGCCCGGCCAGGAGTCGAGCAGATCCTCCAGCGATGCCAGGGTGTCGGTGTCCAAGTCGTTTGTCGGCTCGTCGAGCAGCAACACGTTCGGCTCGGCCGCGAGCAGCCGCAGCATTTGCAGTCGACGCCGCTCACCACCGGACAGGTCGCTGACCGGGGTCCAGATCCGCTTGTCAGTGAAGCCGAAGACCTCGGCCAACTGCCCAGCGGACAGCTCCCGATCACCGAGCTTGACCCGCCGGGCCACGTCCTCGACGGCTTCCAGCAGACGCATGTGCCCCGGCAGCTCCTTGAGCTCCTGCGACAGGAACGCCGCCCGCACGGTCGAACCGGTGATCAGCCGCCCGCCGTCGGGCTTAGTAATTCCAGCTAGCAGCCGCAGCAGCGTGGTCTTGCCAGCGCCATTGGCACCCAAGATCGCGATGCGGTCCCCCGGGCCGACCTGCCAGGTCAGATCCTTGAAGATCGGCTTCGGGCCGGCATTCAGGGTGACGTTTTCCAGGTCGTACACCTGTTTGCCGAGCCGGGTGGTGGCGAGCCGCTGCAGGCTGACCTGGTCGCGCACTGGGGGTACGTCGGCGATCAACGCGTTCGCAGCGTCGATGCGAAACTGCGGCTTCGAGGTGCGGGCCGGTGGTCCCCGACGCAACCAGGCAATCTCCTTGCGGAGCAAGTTCTGTCGGCGCGCCTCGATCGTGGCGGCCACCCGTTGCCGTTCCATCCGGGCTAACGTCCAAGCCGCATACCCCCCCTCGTACGCGAAGACTTGCTCGTCGACGACTTCCCAGGTGGCGGTGCAGACGGCATCGAGGAACCACCGGTCGTGGGTGACCACGATCAGCGAGCCGCGGCGGGTCAGCAGGTAGCGGGCCAGCCAGTCGACCCCGGCCACGTCCAGGTGGTTGGTCGGCTCGTCCAGGATCAGCAGGTCGCTGTCGCGCACGAGCAAGGCCGCCAGCGCGACTCGGCGACGCTCGCCGCCGGACATCGGGCCGACTGGGGCTTCCAGGCCGAGGTAGCCCATGCCCAGCCCGTCCAGGATGGTGCGCACCCCGGCGTCACCGGCCCACTCATGCTCGGCGCCCATCCCCTCGGCCAGCCAGGCCGTGCCGAGGACGACATCACGCACAGTCGCTTCGGCGGCCAGGGTGAAGGTTTGCGGCAGGGTGGCGACACGCAAGTCACGCCGATGGGTGACCCGACCAGAGTCGGGCTCCTCGATCTTGGCGAGCATGCGCAACAGGGTGGATTTGCCGGCGCCGTTAAGGCCGACAATGCCGACCCGGGCGTCGTCATCGAGTCCCAGTGAGACGTCGGTAAGCAGTTGACCGGCAGCGCCGTAGCCCTTATTGACCCGGTCAAGATTAATGATGTTGGCCACGATGCGCCCTAGGTTACCCGGGCCCCCGGCATTGGCCCACGGGCGGTGACCGCCTCCCGGCAGACGCCAGCGGCATTCAACTCGGCCGCGACCTGCTCCGCCTGCGTGGCGTCCTCGACCAAAAACACACAGGTCGGGCCAGACCCGGACACCATCCCGGCGATGGCACCCGCCCGCGAGCCGGCCTTGAGCACGTCAGCCAGCTCAGGTCGCATGGCCAACGCGGCCGGCTGCAAGTCGTTGCCGAGCGCCCCGCCCAGCACCTGCGGGTCGTGCTGGCGCAGTGCGGACATCAATTCGTCCGCGTCGGCCAGCGGCTTGGGCGGCCAGGCACTCGCGCGCAGCTGGTCGAGTTGGCGATAAACCGCGGGAGTGGACAAGCCGTTGTCCGCGATGGCCACCACCCAATGCCAAGTGGTGGAGCGCGCCAAAATCGGGCTGATCGTTTCGCCCCGCCCAGTGCCCAACGCGGTGCCGCCATAGAGCAGGAACGGCACGTCCGAACCCAGCGTGGCACCGACCTTGGCCAGCTCATCTCGGTTCAGCCCGGTGTCCCACAGCAGATCACAAGCCAGCAAAGCCGCCGCGGCGTCAGCACTGCCACCAGCCAGTCCCGCGGCCAACGGAATGGTTTTCCGCAAATGCAACCGCGCGTACGCCGGGACGCCGGCGCGGGTAGCGAGCGCTTTGGCAGCCCGGATGATCAGATTCGTCTCGTCCAGGGCGAGCGCGCCGACGCCTTCGCCCTCCATCGTCAGCGTGAGCGTGTCACCGGGTCGCGCGGTCAGCTCGTCGAACAGGCTGATCGCGTGATAAATCGTGGTGAGCTCGTGAAAGCCGTCGGCCCGCAGCGGACCCGCCCCGAGATGCAGATTGATCTTCGCGGGCACCCGGACCCGGACTGCTTCGTGTTGCCGGCGCGGCTGTTCGTCATCCGGCCCCCACGCCTGCGTCACGGAGTGATGTCCCGAATCGCGAGGCGGAGCTCGAACGGAGCGGTCAACACCAGCTCTTCGGTCGAATCCGCCACCAGCTCATAGCGCCCAGCAACCAAGTCATAAGCGAATACGTGGACCGGATCCTGCTCGATCCGCCAGTAGTGCGCCACCCCGGCCTCGGCATAAAGCGCGGGTTTTTCCAGCCGATCCCGGCGTCGAGTGCCCGGCGACACGATCTCCACCGCCACGACCACCTGGTCGGGCTCAACAAAATGATGGTCAAGATCTATCGGGCTGCGCAAGATCAACGCATCCGGCTCTAGCGTGCTGCGATAGCCGATCACCATTCCCAGCGCCAACTGGGGCTCAAAGCCGGGCGGCAAGTGTCGGTCGAGCCAACTCACCAGCCGCCAGTTGATCTTCTGGTGTGCACCAGACGGGGAAGGAACCACCTGCAGCACTCCATCCGAAAGTTCAACCCGAGGAGCGCTATCGGGCAGGCTGAGGACGTCCTCGACGGTGTAGCCAGCGCTTTTCTGCTTAGCCAGAGCAGGAGACCAAACGGTTTCCCCCACTGGTTCTGCCGTCATCACTGCACCTCCTCCGCTCGCCGGTCGGGCAGGCTGAGCTTACCGGCCGCAGGTGACTGGTGAGCTGCGGCGGCGATGGCGGCAAACTGCTGCACGGTCAGCGACTCACCCCGCTGCTGCGGCGCAATCCCGGCCGCACGCAGCACCTGCTCGGCGCGATCGGCACCACCGGCCCAGCCGGCCAGAGCCGCGCGTAGCGTCTTGCGCCGTTGCGCGAATGCCGCATCCACCACCGCGAAAACGGCCTTGCGGTCGACCTGGGCCGGCGGCGAGTGCCGAGTGAACGCGACCAGACCCGAATCCACGTTGGGCGTCGGCCAGAACACGGCGGGTGGGACTTTGCCAGCTGGCTTCGCGGACGCGTACCAGGCGAGTTTGACTGAAGGAACGCCGTAGACCTTGGAGCCGGGGCCGGCGGTGAGCCGATCGGCCACCTCTTTCTGCACCATGACCAGGCCGCCACGCAACGTGGGCAGTTCCGCCAGCAAGGTCAACACCACCGGCACCGCCACGTTGTACGGCAGGTTCGCGACCAGCATCGTCGGCGCCGGATCGAAGTCGCCCGCCCGCACCTGCAACGCATTGGCCAGGTGGACGGTCAAATTCGGCGCGGCCACCGTCTCCGCCAGCGCACCGGCCAGCTTGGGGTCGATCTCCACCGCGTGCACGTGGCGCACACTGCCGACCAGGCCGAGCGTGAGCGAACCCAAGCCCGGCCCGACCTCCAGCGCGACGTCCGCGTCGACCAGCCCGGCCGCGGCCACGATCCGACGAATTGTGTTCGGGTCGTGCAGGAAGTTCTGGCCGAGCTTCTTGGTCGGCGCGACGCCCAGGCGCGCAGCCAGTTCCCGGATCTGCGCCGGGCCGAGCAGAGTGCCAGCCATGAGCTCAGAGCCTACGGCGCCCGCCCGAACCAGCTGCACGGCGACCATGCGCAGCGGCATTCGGGCGGGCATCGGGTTCACGGCCGGCCTCAGGTTCACGGACAGCGTCAGGTTCACGGACGGCGTCCGGTTCACGGACGGCGTCCGGTTCACGGACGGCGTCAGGTCCAGGACCCGAAGACTCGCTCACCGTTGGCCGAAATCGCTGCACAGAGCGTGTCCAGGTCGGTGCCGCGCGTTGCGGCCAGTGCCCGAACCGTCACCGGGATCAGGTACGAAGCGTTCGGTCGGCCCCGGTATGGCGTGGGCGTCAAAAACGGCGCGTCGGTCTCCACCATGAGCTGTTCGAGTGGGGTGATCGCGGCCGCCTCGCGGATCTTGCCGGCGTTAGCAAAAGTCACCGTACCGGCGAAACTGAGGTAATACCCGCGACGTACACATTCTGCCGCGAATTCCGCGTCACCGGAAAAACAGTGCAACAACACTCGGTCGGGAGCGCCCTCCTCGTCGAGCACCCGCAGCACATCAACATGCGCATCCCGATCGTGGATAATCAATACCTTATTGTACCGCTTTGCGATGGCGATGTGCGCCCGAAAACTGGTTTCCTGTGCCGCCAAACCACGCCCCGCCGTACGGAAAGTGTCTAAACCAGTCTCACCAATACCGCGTACCCGTGGTTGGGCGGCTAGGGCTTCGATCACGCGCAACCCTTCGTCCAAGTCGGCCAGTACGGGTGCCTCGTTGGGGTGTAAAGCGACTGCGGCCAGCACTGCTGGATGCCGGGCGGCTAGATCCGCACCCCAGCGCGAAGAATCGGCATCGACCCCGACCTGGACGAGTCGGTCTACCCCGACCTTGCCTGCCGCAGCGATCAGCGCCTCGACTGGATCACCGGCGGCTGCGCTGTTTGCGCTGTCGGCACCGACCTCGCTGTCCGCGCCTGCAACGGTGCCGTTGTCGGCGACGCCGGCTGCTTGAATGGTGAGGTCTAAATGGGTATGACTGTCAAAAACCGGGACGGATAGTGGCTCGGGTTCGGGCGGAAAGGCGCCGTCGCGGCGGCCGCCTTTACCGTTGCGGGAGAACGCGGGTGTTGATGACATAGGGAACATTCTGCACGCATACTCAAGCGAGATTATTTGTTCACGTGCACGACACTTACCTCGCTTAAATTCCGGCGAGTGACCTTGACCGGCGAGGACAGCTCGGTCGCTGCTACCGACGCCTTCGATCCGCCGTTGTCAGCGCCCTTGCTGCGCGACCTTGACTGGAATCGTGTGCAACGGATGAGCCAGTCGACCGCCTATCGCAACGATCCGCTGCTGCGCCGGATCCGCGCCACCGCAGCCATCCAGCGTGGCACCCGCATGATCAAGATACTCTCCGCGGCACAGGTCGCCGGCCACCTAGGCGGCTGGCTGCCCTACGGCTTCTGCTACCGAGCCTGTGACATCGCACATGTGCGCGAGCCCCAGGACATGACCATGCTGCGCACCGACGGCACCAACAACGCGGACATCGCCTTCGCGCTGCGATGGCGAGCCGTCGACCCGATCGACTTCGAGGTTCCTGCCGCCCCAGCACAGCACGGCCTAGTCGAGCTGCCCACCCACTCACGCATGGGCGCAATGGTGATCGGCACCGGATTCAGCTTCAGCGCCGACGATCTGATCCCCGAATATGTTACTGCCGGATTCGCTGACCTACCGATGCCGACCAACACCCAGCTGCTCGCCTACCTGCCCGGCGGCGAAGAGGTCGTGCTTTACGCATACCAGCCGGAACAACACGGTTGGCTGCGAATGGCCGGCCCACGCTGGCGCCCAGTGCTGAGCAGCTTGCCCGGAGTCAGCCCAGACCGCGATTACCTGCCGTGCACCACGCCCGGCTCAGCCCACCTAGTTGGCCGAGTCGGCGATGAGGAAAACGAAACGGTCGCTAACCCACCCGATGAATTCCGGGTTCGGGCCGCAACCACGGAAGCTCGCATTCCGGTCACCACCCTGAGCCGGCGGGCCGAACAAGCCGAGTGGCGCGGCGTGCTCTGCTGGGTGCTGCAACGCGACGACAACTGGGCTCGCCTGCGGGTAACCCGCCCCGACTCCGACGCGCTGGCCGCGACCGGAGCCCGCTGCTATGAACGCGGCGTCTACGAAGCGTGGGCCCCCCTGCCCGAGCTAGTCGACCACCACATCACCGACATCCCGTACGTCCTTAAAGCTGCGTAGCCCTCACTCTGCGTATTTGCCACCGATTTGCCCCTCGGCTAACCACCCTGGGGCACTTGCGGTGCCACGAACCCACCTGCCACTATGAATGATGAATGGAGGGCTATTCAGGTGGACCTTGACATGCGGCAGGTTGGTCTGCGGGTTCGTGCGGCACGGGAGGCGGCGGGCGTTTCGCAGGACGCAGCGCGCAAAGCGATCGACGTCTCTCAGCCGACCTACTCCAGGATTGAAAGTGGCGAGCGTCTTCTGAAAGGTCCTGAGTTAATCCAGCTCGCGGACTGCTTTGGTGTCCGCGCGGCTGTGATCACTGGGCTGCCGGAGGTGCGGGATCGGGCCCGTTTCGCGGCTCGAACTGATGGCGACCTGTCGCCGATGGCCGTGATGCGTGAGCGCTTGTACGCCTATCTCGAGCTAGACCACTACCTGACCAACCAGGGCATCGCAGGAGCCTGAACTGAGCACCAACGATAAGCTCGCCCAAGACTTGGCCGAGGCTTTCCGCGCAGAGCATGAACTCGGCGCGGCCCCGATCAAGGACATGCACGAACTAGTTCATGTCACCAAGGGCATCGACGTCATCAGCATGAACGTGCCGGATGCCGAGCACGGGCTGTCGATGTGCGACCCGACCACCGGCCGGGTCGTGATCGCAGTCGCGACTACACCACATCCGATGCGGCATCGATCATCGATCGCCCACGAACTCGGGCATGTCGTCGCTGGAGACCTGGAGCGCGATACCCGCCTCGTTCCCGGCGAACGGTCCCCGGAAGAAATCCGAGCCGATGCCTTCGCACGTCACTTGCTTCTTCCTCTCGATGGCGTGCGGCACCGTATCCCTACCGATAGCCAGATTAGTCTTGCCCTCTCCGTCCTCTCCGACCTAGTTCAGGAATTCGAGGTGTCGCCGCACCTCGCTGCGATCCAGCTAAGCAAGCTTGGGGTGATCGATGCCGACACCTTGGCGGCGTGGAGGGCTAAGTCCGCGGCACATCTGGCGACGACGTTCGGCTGGGGCAGCCAATACCGCAGCCTCGCTGCCGATTCGTCAGCTCCTCGTGCGCCGCAATCGCTCATGGCCAGGGCGGTCTTAGGTTACCGGAGTGGGGTCCTTGGCATCACCGAGCTAGCCGCTTGGTATGGACAGGGGGCTGTGGAACTTGAAAACGAGCTTGGCCCGCCACCGCTTGCTGATCAGGACGATGCGTGGGACGACGATGCGCCGCTGTTCCCTGAGGATGGGCACAAGGAGCCGACCTGGTGAGCATCCTGCTTGATGCAGGCCCTTCGCTGAATTTCCTCGCCGTGGGTCAGCAAAACATCCTGATCCAAATCGCCCAGTCACAGAAGCTCCGGCTTGCGGCACCGGCCCAAGTCGACAGCGAAGTCATCGGGATGAGCCGCGACAACCGTTTCAGGAACACTGCCGTCCTCACCACGTGGAACAGGCTTAAGAGTTCGGGCCGCGTCGAAATCCTGTCCGACGAGCTCAATGACCGACTATTCGTGGATGCGGTAGTCCGGATCAGCGGCGCGCCCGCACATGATCGGATCCGTGACCGAAAAAGCCTTGGCGAGCTGATGGTGCTGGCGCACGCGTCGGTGTTCGTCCAGCAGCACCACGACGTATTCGTCATGATCGACGATGCCGACGGACGCCGACGCGCAGGCCAGGAAGCCCAGTGGCTGCGGGCCAACGGCCACCACAAACGGCTGGATCTCTGGTCTACTCGTCGTGTGCTCCAAGCTGCTGGGCGCCACCAAGACTGGATCACCGGAGGTTTGACCTGGGAGCAGGTCTACGACCAGATGATCGCCTTCGATGACGGGCTAATTTCACGCTCGCAATGGCGGACGAAACGCTAAACGCGTGCACACCCAAGGGCATCCGACCCGACGCATGCAGTTAGCCCGGCGGCTTGGGCGGCGGGGCCTTTATCCAGGGCAATGTTTGTTGCTCGACGACGCGTATCGCGGCGTCATGCGCGATCATCTGTGCAGACACCGCAGCTGCGACAGCGTTACGGGCGATGTCGCGTTGGTTGACAGCATCGTTGTAGTCGCCGCGTCCGCCGCGGCTGACTGCGCAGCAAATGACCTCATCTGTCAGTCGACCCAGCGCCGATGGGCAGGGCTGACGCTAGGCAGCCCTGCCCATCAGTGTTTTACGAACTCCTTGATTAGCCGGTGATGGCGACCTTCACATTAGCGAACTTGCTCTGGTGGTCAGCCCAGTCGAAAGCCACCGCGTCAACGTAGAGGGTGCCCTTTTTGACGCCGCCCAGCTTCAGCGACCATTTGCCGTTGACCGTTGCGACTGGAATGGCGATGCAGTATTTGTCGTAGCTGTCCTGATCGTGGATCAGGTGCCAACCAGCCTTGTAGCAGTAGGCAGTCCCGTTGGTCACTCGAGCGACGAAAACGAACACGGCGCCGATGCCGGCACCCTTGTCTGCAGCAGTGCCGCGAACCACGTTCCAGGAACTGGCCCGGTTGGCATGGCTTGGCTTGCTGATGCTGACGGTCGGGCTCCAACTGTCAGTCTTCACGATCACCCTGGCCGCGTTGATCCAGGCGGACCTACCGAACGTGTTGGTAAAGGCCACCCGAATAGTCACCGCACCACGAATCAAGCCACCATTCTTACGGTGGTAGTAGCGGATCTTGGTCGTCTGGTTCTTGCCAGGCAGGTCGAAAACATAGCCGTCGCCGTCGTCGACGGTGATCTTCGTGGTGCCGGCCGGCACGTTGGAGATCGTTCGAGTAAAGATCTGGCCCGGCCAGACGGTGGTGGCACTGACTTTGTATTTGAAGGCTGGCACTGTCACATTCGGACCCGCCGACTTGACGACCGCCTGGTGCCCGGCCGGGTCGGTCAACGTGAGCGTGATCGGGAAGCGCCCCGCCCGGTTGTATTGGTGCGGCACCGGAGTGACGCCCTGCGGCAAGCCGGTGGTGGTGCCGTCGCCCCAGCTCACCACCCGGGTGACAGTCGCTGGATCGTTGACGCCATCGTCGGCGATGCGGACCTGAGTCAGGTTGACGCTTTGCCCGATCCAGAGCGCCGCCGTGTCGAGCTTGAACGAGCCGGTAGGCGCGTTGTCAGGCGCGGGCACCGTCGTCGACGTCGGAGTCGGCGACGTGGGTGTGGCCGTCGGCGTCGCAGTGGCTGTCGGCGTCGCAGTGGCTGTCGGCGTCGCGGTTGCCGTCGGAGTCGCGGTTGCCGTCGGAGTCGCGGTTGCCGTTGACGTCGGAGTCGGCGTGGCCGAAGTGGACTCGGGCGGGGTCGGGTCGCTTGGCGTGCTGGCGGAGCCCATGGGCGTGAGGTCGTCAGCAAGCACCGGGCTCGACGTCGGCGCAGCAAGGGCAGGTGCGGCGTAGACCGCACCACTCGCGGCCAGTGCACCACTGACGACAGCCGTCAGCAGCTGCCGTTTAAGGCGTGAATTCAAGTGAGCTCCTTCGAGGGGTTGACCGCGAAGGGGACCTAGCGCACAGGTAAACAGCAATAGAACGATGCCGTACCGATGAAACGCTGGTGTTCCCCCGTTCACGAAAAACGTACCCGAGGATCGCGTACGGATCAATTGACTTAACGGTTTAAATGTATCGACGGCCCGCCGATGTCACGGTGACATCGACGGGCCGGGACAGACGCCGAACCAGGACGGCATTCGGGCCGAGACAGCAGCGAACCGGTTAGCTGGTGAGGCGGGCGAGTTCTTCGTCTACAACGGACGGTTCGAGTTTGCGGAAGATCGGTGTCGGCGTGGCCAACGGCGTGCCGGCGGTCAGCGGCACCGACTCCCACCGCGCACCGACGGTGTAGTCGCCGGTCAGCACCGGATAGGACGGGCCACCGTCCAGGTCATCGACCTCGACGATCTGCGGCATCGGCGCGTGCACACCAACGCCACCGAGCAGCTCGAAGACCCGTTGCGCCGAGTGTGGCAGGAACGGCGTCAGCAGGACATTGGCGTCGCTGACCACTTGCAGGGCCACGTACAGAACTGTGGCTTGTCGGGGTTTTTCGGCCTCGGACTTGAGCTTCCACGGGGCCTGATCGGACAGGTATTTGTTCGCCTCGGCGACTACTTTCATCGCTTCGCCGATCGCGGCCTTCTGCCGGTGTTTGCCGATCAGCTCGCCGACCGTGGCAAATCCGACTCGGGCCACTTCGAGTAAGGCTTCGTCGTCAGCGGTTAGCTCGCCGGGGGTGGGAATGACGCCGAAGTTCTTTGCCGCCATCGAAATCGACCGGTTGACCAGGTTGCCCCAGCCGGCCACTAGCTCGTCGTTGTTGCGTCGGACGAATTCGGCCCAGGTGAAGTCAGTGTCGTTCGACTCCGGGCCGGCCGCGGCGATGAAATAGCGCAGCGCGTCCGCATCATAGCGAGCCAAGAAATCGCGTACGTAAATGACGACCTTGCGCGACGAAGAGAATTTGCGCCCCTCCATGGTCAGGTATTCGCTGGAGACAACTTCGGTGGGCAGGTTGAGCCGGCCGAGCTCACCTGGCTCGCCGCCCTTAGCGCCCTCGCCGGAATAACCGAGCAGCAAAGCTGGCCAAATTACCGAGTGGAAGACGATGTTGTCTTTGCCCATGAAATAGTAAGCGGACGCGTCTTTGCCGAGGCCGTCAGCGGACCACCATTTCCGCCAAGCTTCCGGGTCGCCGGAGCGGCGCGCCCATTCGATCGAGGCGGACAAATAGCCGATGACTGCGTCGAACCAGACGTAGATTCGTTTGTCGTTGCGCTCGCGCCACCCGTCCAACGGGATCGGCACGCCCCATTCCAGGTCTCGGGTGATGGCTCGCGGTTGCAGGTCGTCGAGCAAGTTGCGGGAAAACTTCAGCACGTTCGGGCGCCAGTTTTCCCGCCGGTCGAGCCAGCCACCGATGGCGTCGGCGAAGGCATGCAGGTCGAGGAAGAAGTGCTCGGTCTCGACGAAGTTCGGCGTTTCACCGTTGATCTTTGAGCGCGGGTTGATCAGCTGTTCCGGGTCGAGTTGGTTGCCGCAGTTGTCGCATTGGTCGCCGCGGGCGCTCTCATAGCCACAGATCGGGCAAGTGCCCTCAATGTAGCGGTCCGGCAGGGTGCGTCCGGTGGACGGCGAGATCGCGCCGAGTGTCGTACGCGCGACGATGTAGCCGTTGCGGTGTAGCACCGAGAACAGCTCCTGGACCACCGCGTAGTGGTTGCCAGTGGTGGTCCGGGTGAACAGGTCATAGCTCAGCCCGAGGCCGTGCAGGTCTTCGACGATCACCCGGTTGTAGCGGTCGGCAAGCTCACGCGGCGTGACCCCGTCGGTGTCTGCTTGCACTTGGATCGGCGTGCCATGCTCGTCGGTGCCCGAGACCATGAGCACGTCATGACCGGCCATCCGCATATACCGGCTGAAAACGTCGGAGGGCACTCCGAAGCCGGAGACGTGACCGATGTGGCGCGGACCGTTGGCGTAGGGCCAGGCGACCGCGGCAAGAACGTGACTCATGGTTCCTAAGCGTAGTAACTGTCCCGCACCGATCGCGAACGGATTGCTCCGCCACCCGTAAGATCAGCATTTATCACGACACGCCCTCTTTGTGACGGCGGTGGCGGGGGTGCCCGTAGTCCAATGGGACGGTGACCGGAGATGCGCCGCAGCCAGGGGAAACATCTCACCATGACGGTGATCCATGGACGTTCGCGGATCCCGACGCGTCGTGGTGGCGCGGCGAGACCGACCCAGGCAGCGACGACGCCGGTCCAGCCCGCCACCGGCGCGAACCCGCCACGTCGACGAGCCCTCCCGAAGGCGGCACTGGCGTCTTGCTCCCACCCGGCTTCGACCGAGACGACCCCACCCACGCCGCCTTCCGCCGCCCACCACAACAGGAGCAAGGCGCTGACCTGAGCCGTCCACCACGAAACGAGCAAGCTGCTGACCTGAGCCACCCAGCGCAAGCTGATCAAACGACCGACGAAGCTGTCACTCAGGCGCGCAGAGCAGCAGATCAAGACGTGGCTGCGGCGCTGCGCCCGGCGATCAAACCGGACCTAGCCGCAGCACCGCTGCCAACGCTCGACCCTAGTCTGATGACAGTGCTGCGCCCGGCGATCGAGTCAGCTGCAATACCGGCACCGATGCAGCCGCCGACCAGCGGATCGGGTCAGGTGCCGCCACTGTCGAACAATCAGAATCGGCCTACGGTGGCCTTGGACTGGAGCACTGTCCCCGGGCAGGCGCCCCGACCCCACCCCAGCGAGGCGGTGCAACACCGCAAAACCGAACCCCTACCCCGCCCCATCGGTACGCCGGCCACTGACGCGCGCCTGGAGAAGCTGGAAAACTCGCCGTTCTGGCTCGACGAGCATGAGCGCGCGGCCACGCAGCCAGCAGCCGAGCCGACCCGGGTAGCGAAGATGCGCCACCGCGCTCCGCGCCGTACCGGATGGTCTTTGTTGTCGTTGGTGGCACTTGCTTTGGTTTCGACGTTTTTTGCGTGGGTCAGCGCTGAGCCGTTCTGGATCGCCGTTGGTCATGACGACCACGGGTATGCGACGACTGCGCACTGTGTCGGCTCCGGCCTCACTCAACGTTGCACCGGCACCTTCGCCGCTGCCGACGGTGACTACTCCACCCAGCACGTAGCGCTGCTCGGAGTGGCGGCGGAGCAGCGCACGAACGGCGCCGTGACGCCGGCTCGGATGGTCAGCGCGGACAGCGGGCACGCCTATCTCAGCGACACCGGCTTGTTGATGCAGTTGCGCTGGATCGTCGGCGTACTCGTGCTGTTGATCTGCGGCTATGCCATCGCCAGCTGCACCGGTGCCCGCGAACTGGAAACGGCCCGCGCGCGCCGCAGTGCGGTGCTGATCAGCTTGGCCGGGCCGTTGGTGCTGCTGGCCGGCTTCCTCGCGGCGACCTACTGATCGGCCGGGCTGTGCACCAAGGCATAGACGTCGCGCTTTTTCAGGCCGTAGTCGTCGGCCACTGTCTGGATCGCGTCCCGGCGTGAGTCGCCGACGGCCTCGCGTGCCACCACGGCCGCTCGCACCTCCGCGTCGGCCGGCCGCTGTGTCGGTCGGTCCGGCGCCCCGCCGACCACCACGGTGATTTCGCCGCGCAGGTCGCCCTCCTGTGCCCAAGTGGTCAGCTCAGCCAGGGTGGCGCGGCGAACCTCCTCATAGGTTTTGGTCAACTCGCGGCAGACTGCGGCCGGGCGATCCGCCCCGAACGTCGTCGCCAGGTCGGCCAGCGAGTCGGCGATGCGGTGCGGCGCCTCGAAGAACACCAGGGTGCGCGGCTCGGCGGCGAGTTCACGCAGCCGCGAACGCCGGTTCGACCCAGTCCGCGGCAGGAAGCCCTCGAACACAAACCGGTCGCTCGGCAGCCCGGAAACTGCCAACGCCGTGGTCACCGCGCTCGGGCCGGGCACTGCTGTGACCGGGAAACCGGCCGCCACCGCCGCGTGGACCAGGCGATAACCCGGATCGGACACACTGGGCATGCCACCGTCGGTGACCACGGCAACGACAGCACCGGCAGCCAAAGCCTCAATCAACTCCGGCGTACGCCGTTCATCGTTGCCCTCGAAGTACGAGACCACGCGGCCGCGGACGGTGATCTCCAAATCACGTACGAGTCGGGCGAGGCGACGGGTGTCCTCGGCCGCGATCAGGTCTGCGCTCGCCAGCGCCTCGCGCAGTCGCGTAGACGCGTCGCCGATGTTGCCGAGCGGGGCGCCGACCAGGACAACTCGGCCAGTTGGGCCGTCACTCTGCGCCGATTTCACGATGAAAGTCCATCACAGGTCCGGATGCGGGTACGGCGGGCACCGGTTCCCAGCCGCGGGTCCTACGATCGTGCGGTGACAACTGCGGCGACAGCTGAGACAGAGCTCACCGGAAACCTGGCGGCGACGGTCGATCCTCCGACTGGCCCGCCGGGGGTGCCCGACATTCTCCGGCGCCGGCTGGCCACCCTGGAAAATTGGCTCAACCCGCATTCCTGGTTGGTCACCGCGGTGGTCACCGTGATCGCGGCAATTCTGCGGCTCGACGGGCTCGGCAACCCCAAGGGCTACATTTTTGACGAGGTGTATTACCCGACCGACGCCTGGGACATGCTGCACCATGGCGTCGAATGGGACGAGAAGACCAACGGCCCGGCATATGTGGTGCATCCCCCATTGGGCAAGTGGCTGATCGCGCTCGGCGAGAAGGCGTTCGGCAATCACGAGTTCGGCTGGCGCCTACCCGGGGCAATCGCCGGTACCCTCATGATCCTGATCTTGGTCCGGGTGGCTTATCGGTTGTTCCACTCGGTCCTGTTGGCTGGCATCGCCGGCCTGCTGATGACGCTGGACGGCTTCCAGCTGGTGCTATCGCGCACGTCGCTGCTCGATATCTTCCTGGGCTTGTTCGTCGAGGCTTCGTTCGCCGCAATGGTGCTCGACCGCGATCACTACCGCCGCCGTTGGCTGCGTGAGCTGGAAAACGGCTACGACCCCAGCAGTACGCATCGGCTGCCGCAGATAATGCCCTGGTGGCTACTGGCTTCCGGGGTCCTGTTCGGCCTGGCCTGCGGGGTGAAGTGGAGTGCGCTGTTCTTCGCGCCGTTCTTCGCCGTCCTGGTGATCATCTGGCGCTGCCAGGCCCGCCGCTCGGCCGGGGTCAAAGGCCCCTACGTCGCCGGCATCCTCGGTGACATCGGCTGGTGGCTGCTCAGCTTCCTGCTCAGCGTGATCTTCTACCTGGCCACCTGGACCGGCTGGTTCGTCACCAACACCGGCTATTTCCGGCATTACCGCGCGGCCAACGGGCTCAGCGAGCCGCCCATCTTGGGTGCCCTGCTCAACCTGATTCACTATCACCACGAGGCCTATCGGTTCCACAGCGGCTTGACCGAGCGGCACGTCTACCAATCCTGGCCGTGGCAGTGGCTGCTGCTGGGCCGGCCGGTGGCGTTCTTCTGGAACAACACCGGCAACTGCGGCGCACCCAGCTGCGCCCGAGAAATCCTCCTACTTGGTACGCCGATTCTCTGGTGGTCGTTTTTGCCGGCGCTCGTCGCGCTGGTCTGGTTTGGCATTGCTCGCCGCGACTGGCGGGCCTACGCGATCGGCACGGGCATCGTGGCCGGCCTGCTGCCGTGGTTCTACTACGCGGTCAAAGACGGTCGGACGATGTTCTCGTTCTACGTTCTGCCTGCGCTGCCGTTCTTGATTCTCGCGGTCGTCTACGTGCTCGGCGCGATCATGACACCGCCGACGGGCGTGGTGCGCGGCCCGGGGCGATCCGATCGTCAGCTGATCGGCACGGTAGTCGCCGGTCTCTACGTCGTCGTGGTCGCCGCCTGCTTCGCCTATTTCCACCCGATCTTCGTCGGTCAACTGCTGCCTTATGACAGCTGGTCGGCCCGGATGTGGCTCGGCGGTCGCTGGATCTAGCGGGGTCACTGGGCTTAGAGGGCCACTGGACCTAAGGGGGCGAATAAGACGCGCCCCGATCACCAGCCACGGGGGAAGCGGGTGATAAGGGCGCGCAAGACGAAGTTTAAGCGACGATCCGAGCTGGACACAACGGGTAGCGCCGCGAATTTCAAATTTCGATCGGATCTTGCCAACAAGAGCGGCATAATGGACATTCCACCCCTTTGTTGCATTTGACTCGGTGAATTTAGTTCGCCTATTCGTCAGCAGTTGCGTCCGGAAACTGACAGCAAAGAAGCAGGCTAATTGGCGTAACCTTCGCCCAAAATCGGTCCCGATGCAGCTCAATCGGGCCGACTCGATCTGGCGCACACCGGCATTCATCTGGCTAAACGCCTAACCTCGTCATTTCGGTTGTTTTCCGGCCGTCGATCATCCGTCATCCGCACGAGTGAGTATTTTCAGGTTTGCGTTAGAAGTTTTTAAGCTCGGCCGCGTGACTTCGCCCGAGCCAGAAAAAATGCCACCCACCGAACTAGAGGCCCCCGACACCGAGGTGATCTCCGTCGCCGCGCCGGCACCGGTGTTCGTGGACAGCACCGGCCGCCGCAGCCGCCTGCTGCGCCGGCTCTCGTACGCGTTCGGCGCTCTGGTCATGCTCTATGGCGGCCTGATCAGCATCAGCCTGGCCGGCGGACCGGTGCGCTCGCACTCGGTCTTGCCGTTGCCCGGTCTAGAGCCTGCGACCGAAGGCAAGCGGGTGTCGTTACGGCCCAGCATCGGGCCGCAGCCCCGCCCGGCGACGACCAATTTCATTACTGAGGCGCTACCGCGCCACACCTCGACCCAGCCGACGAACGCACCGCGACTCGATCCGGCCAAACCGACATCGCAACCAACAGCGACCACTCCGGCTGCCGCACCGACGCCTAAGCCGACCGCTACGCCCATCAAGGCGACCGACTCGAGCAGCAAGGCGCCCACCGTCACGCCGACGACCGTGCCAACGACGATCAGCACACCCATCCTTCTACCGCATAACCCGCCAGTGCTGGTGCCCACCGGGATCGCGCCGGCACCGCCAACCCCGGGCGTCGGCGCGAAGAAGGTTGGCGGCGCGTGAGCATTTCGGGGACAAAATCTGGGCTAGCCCGCGGCCGCAACCGCATTCCGATCCGCCGTCGACTGCTGCCCCGACCGCGGGTGCTCCTCGGCAGCACACTGCTACTGGCATTCATCGGCATGCTGATCGTGCAGGCATACATCAACTCCGAGTTCACCAGCGATCACAAGGACGTCGAGGTCGGCGACCAGTCCGACGTACCGATGTTGATCCGCAGTGGTGGGCCGGTGATCAACACGACCGGCGGGCAAGAGAGCACGAGCCGGATGCCGTACCGGACTATCGCGTTGACTTTTGACGACGGTCCGGACCCGGTCTGGACGCCACAAGTGCTGCAAGTGCTCAAAGACAATGACGCGCACGGCACCTTTTTCGTGATCGGTTCCGAAGTCGCGCGTCATCCCGAATTGACGAAGTCGATCACCGACAGCGGCAATGAGCTCGGCGTGCACACGTTCACCCACCCGAACCTGCAGCGCATCGCGCCTTGGCGACGCAAGTTGGAATTCACGGAGACTCAAGTTGCCATCGCCCGCGCCACCGGGGTTAGCACCAACCTGGCCCGCTTCCCGTACTCGTCCAAAGCCGACGCCATCGACGAGGTGAACTGGGGCATTGTCAAAGAAGCGGGCCGGCAAGGGTATTTGGTCGTGGTAAACGACCTGGACAGCGAAGACTGGCAGCGGCCCGGGATCGAGCAGATCATTCGCAATGCGACGCCGTCCGGCGGCGAATCGGCTGTGGTGCTGTTCCACGACGCCGGTGGAAACCGTAAGCAGACCATCGCCGCGCTCAAGCACTACATTCCGCTGCTTAAAGCACGTGGTTACCGGTTCACCACGGTCACCGAGGGCTTGAATCAGGGCATCGTCGAACGCAACGCCGACAATGCCGACTCGGGCAAACAGTCAGCTGCAGCACCACTGCTGCCGGAAAACCCGCCCGCCGATCGCAGCGATGTCTGGCGGGGCGCAGCACTATTGGGGACTGTCGACGCGGCCGACTGGATGGTGTGGGTGATCGCGAGTCTGTTCGTGGTGATCGGGCTCCTCACGATCGGACGTACCGCGATGTTGTTGCTGTTCGCTAGCCGGCACGCCCGGCAGCGGCGCAAGCCGGACTGGACCTGGGGTTCGCCGGTGATCGAGCCGGTTTCGGTGATCGTGCCGGCCTATAACGAAAAAGAAGGCATTGAGGCGGCTGTGCGCTCGCTGGCCGGCGGCGACTATCCCGACATCGAAGTGGTGGTGGTCGACGACGGTTCGACCGACAACACCGCCGCGTTGGTCGAACAACTAGGCCTACCCAACGTACGGGTCATTCGCGTGCCCAACGGCGGCAAATCCAACGCGTTGAACACCGGGATCGCCCTGGCACAACACGAATTGATAGTGACCGTGGACGGGGACACCATCTTCGAGCCCGACTCGATTCGGATGTTGGTGCAACCGTTCGCCGACCCGAGCATCGGAGCAGTTGCCGGAAACGTCAAAGTCGGTAACCGCGAGCGCATGGTCGCCGCCTGGCAACACATCGAGTATGTGATCGGCTTCAACCTCGACCGCCGCCTGTACGAGCTGTTGAACTGCATGCCGACCGTACCGGGGGCGATTGGGGCGTTTCGCCGCAGCGCGCTGAAGCAGGTCGGCGGGATCAGCGACGACACCCTGGCCGAGGACACCGACGTCACGATGGCGCTGTGTCGAGCCGGTTGGCGTGTCGTCTACGAAGAGCGGGCCAAGGCGTGGACCGAAGCCCCAACCACGCTGGAACAGCTTTACCGGCAGCGCTACCGGTGGAGTTACGGCACCATGCAGGCGATGTGGAAGCACCGCCGAGCCGTTTTCGACCACGGTCCCTCCGGTCGATTCGGCCGGGTCGGCCTGCCGTTCCTTGCCTTGTTCGGCATCGCGCTGCCCATGTTGGCGCCCGTGGTCGACATCATGCTGCTCTACGGCTTGGTCTTCTGGCAGCTGCAGGAAACCATGATCGCCTGGTTCGGCATGATGGGTTTGCAGCTGTTCACCGCGGCGGTCGCGTTCCGGTTCGACCGGGAGTCGCTCAAACCGCTGTGGCGGCTGCCATTGCAACAATTCGCCTATCGCCAGTTGATGTATTTAGTGCTGTTGCAATCAGCCACCACTGCTTTGACCGGCGGCCGGCTGCGCTGGCACAAGCTGAACCGGGCCGGTCTGGTGCCGAATTCGGCTGTCCTCGCCGCAATCCCGGCGCCGATCGCCATGCCGGCCGCACCGCTCGCCTTGCCCAGCAGCACTGCCCTGACTAACGCGTTCAATCAGACCTTTGCGCCTGCGGTGGACACCTGGCCACCGACGTTGGAGCAACCCCGGGTCAAGGTGGGTCATCCTGCCGCCGGCCGAGCTGTCGCCCGCCCAGCTGCCACCCGATTGCCGGCCGACTCGCCACCCGCTAGCGATCCTGAACCAGTACACCCCGGCTAGCTGAGCCGCCCGCAGCAAAGCTCAGCGACACAGCTGGACTGCCGATGGGAACCCGACCGCATTGGGTGGGCGATGCCAACTCGGCGCCGCCTGCGTTGCCCGCTACGGAGGAGGTTCGGTGGCCGGCACTCGACGCGCACCTAGGCGCTCCCGCGTCCCGCTGCCTGTAATCGTCTGCGCGTTGGTGCTGTTGGCAGCGTTGAACGCTGACACCGTGCACGCCAACTTCACGGGCAATACCAGTAACACCAACAACATGGCTGGGGCGGCCGTATTCACCACGGTCCCCCAACAAGTCAGCAGCGATGGGGCGCTTTTTGAGCACCGAGGCGATGAAGCAGCCTCCGATCTGAGCACCTCGACCGCGACCGATTCCACCAGCAACAACCGACCGGGAACGTACTCGGGGCCGACAAACGGGTCGAGCACGTGGTGGCGGTTTACCGACGCGTCCGGCACCACAGCGGAGGACTCGTCTGGCAACACCAACGTCGGCACCCTGACCAATGGACCAAGCTGGAGCACCGGGCCGGCGGCGGGCGCGTTGAGCTTCGACGGAAGCAACGACTACGTCGCCAGCGCCCAAGCCGCCGTCACCACTAACAGCAGCTTCACCGTTTCCGCCAAGGTGCGACTGGGCTCGGCCGCTGCCACCGGCGCTATGGTCAGCCAGCCCGGCACCACGGCGAGCGGTTTCTACCTCGGCTTTAACCAGCCCACCAACAAATGGCGCTTTACCATGCCACAAAGTGATGTGGCCGCACCGACCGCCGATTACGTCGACTCAAGCGAAACCCCAGTCGTCGGCACCTGGACCCTCATCACTGCCGTTTACGACTCGTCGGCCAGCCTGCTCAAGCTTTACGTCAACGGCCGGCTCAGCGCGACTGCCGCACACAGCACCACCTGGTCTGCGACAGGATCACTGCTCGCGGGGCGACGGATGAACAACACGGCCTACACCGAATACTTCAACGGCAGGCTCAGTGACGTACGCACCTGGCGGCGGGCGTTCAGCAGCACTGACGTAGCTACGCTCTACAACACGCCGACCACTGAATGGGACTTCGACGAGAACAGTGGCACCACCAGCGCCGACCTTTCCGGCAATCGCAACAACGCCACGTTGGTCAGCGGTGCCACCTGGGCCACCGGGCACACGGGCTCATCGAGCGCTTCCTTCGACGGCGTCGACGATTACGCCATTGGCACCGACCCGGGGCTGCGCACCGACGTCGGCTTCACGGTCACCGCCTGGGTTTACCTCACCTCCACCAGCGGCACGAAAACCGTGCTGAGCATTCCGGGCGCACACTCCAGTGGGATCTACCTCAAATACGACTCCGGCTATAGCCCCGGCACGTGGTCGGCGATGATGCTGCCCGCGGACTCGTCCACGTATACGACCGACTACACGGCCGTCAGCAACACCGGTGCGGTCACGACGAACACCTGGGTGCACCTCGCTGCTGTCTACGACCCGACCAGCGCCGACCTTCGGCTCTATGTCAATGGCGTTCCGGCCGGCACCCTCAGCGACACCAGTGCCTGGGCCGCAACCGGCGCACTGACCGTCGGCAGGTCATTGTTCACCGATTCCCAAGTTGATTATTTCAGCGGACGCATCGACGATGTTCGCACTTATGATCACGCCCTGACCGACACCGGCATCGCCGATGTCTACCGCGGCTGGACCACCCGGTACGACTTCGACGAAGGCACCGGCAGCACGGCCGGCGACGCTTCCGGCTCGCACAACCCGGCCACCATGGCCAACACCACGTGGAGCAGCGCAGGCGCAAACAACAGCGCCGCTGTATTCAACGGCACCAGCAGTACCGTCACCGGCACCACAACAGCCATCCGCACTGACCAGAGCTATACGGTCACCGCCTGGGCATACCCCACCAGCAACACCAGCAACCGGACCGTCGTCAGTCAGGACGGCGCTCACATCAGTCCGTTCTATTTGGAATACCTCAGCGTTTGTACCTGCTGGTCGATGACTGCTACCTCGAATGACGCCTCTGGAGCGGCTGGGGTATATGCAACATCTGGAACGGCGACTCTCAATGCCTGGACTCATCTCGTTGGCATCTACGACACAGGCGCGGGGCAAATTCGCCTTTACGTAAACGGAGTCCTTGCCGCCAGTGCCTCATTCAGCTCTGGATGGCGTGCGACCGGAGCGATCACCGTTGGAAGGTCGTACTACAACACCCCCTCTGGCTTCTTTAGTGGCAAGATCGACGAGGTCCGCACAGCGCAGCGGGTGTTCACCGCCACCGAAGTCGCCTCGCTCTACACCGACACCACCGTGGCCGACTACGCCTTCGACGAAGGTGCTGGCGCCACCGCTGCCGATGCCTCCACCCGCAACAACACCGGCACCCTCACCAACGGACCCACCTGGACCGCCAGCGGCCACACCAGCAGTGCGGTGGTCTTAGACGGCTCCAACGACTATGTAGCCGGCACCTCGAATTTGATCAAGACCAACGGCAGCTTCACGGTGGCAGCGTGGGTTTATCCCATCTCCCTGCCCACCGGTGGCAGCTACATTGCGCACATCGTCTTGGCGCAAGAAGGCAGCCAAACCGACGCATTCGCGCTCGGCTATTCCAACTCTGCCAACCGGTGGATGCTCGACATGCCCCAGACGGACACCGCGAGCCCAACCGAAGACATCGCTCTTTCCACTGCTGCACCAACACTCAACACCTGGGTTCAACTAGTCGGCGTCTATGACGCTTCTCTTTCTGAATCTCGCCTTTACGTCAATGGGGTGCTTGCCTCCCGTGCTACCCACACCAGCACCTGGCAGGCCACGGGTTCCTTCGTCGTCGGCCGGGCGAAATGGGCCGGCAGCACCAACGGCACCTTCTTCAACGGGCGCGTCGACGATGCGCGCGCCTACAACCGGGCGCTGGGTCCACTCGACGTAGCCATGCATTACACCACCGGTCGCGTTTCGGCACCCTCGATGACCCAGCCGGCGTTCGCCACCGCGGGCGTCACCGGGGCGTTGCAAGGCGCGCAACAAGGCCAGCAATCCTCCACCGCCATTGCCTACAGCGGCCTCAACAACGGGTACAACCAGAGCACCTTTACGAACCCGACCGCCTTCACGATCGAGTGTTGGTTTCGCGCTACCGGCACCCGCGGCGGCGGCCTGATCGGCTTCAACACCACTGCCACCGGGCTAACGAGTCTGAACTACGACCGGATCCTCTACCTCGACAGCGGCAACCGGATCACGTTCGGCGTCAACGACGGTGGCACGAAAACCGTGCGCAGCACCGCCACCTACAACGACGGCGCGTGGCACCACGTGGTCGCCAGTTTCGGTGCCGCCGGCATGCAGCTCTATCTCGACGGTGAGCCGGACACGTCAAATACCGGCGTCGGCACCCTCGGGTCCTACACCGGCTATTGGCGCTGGGCGGGCTTCGCCCTCGGCGGCGGCTGGCCCAACCAGCCGACCAGCAGCTATTTCGTCGGCACCCTGGACGAAGTGGCCGTCTATCCCACTCAGCTGACCGACCAACAAGTGCGCCGCCACTTCTACGCCAACCACTGAAATTGCCGATACGGGATGCGCCACATATGCCGGCCGACGCTGCGTCGGTCCGGTGTCACCGAAACTCGAACGCCTACCCGGGAGGGACGTGCCATGTCGAACTTGCCGCGCTCCCACCGGGTGGACCCGGCCACTCGAGGTCGGCATCGGCATCAGCGCCAAAATTTTCACTCGAAGGCAACTGCCGCCGGCTTGGCCGCGGGGCTGATTTTCGTCGCCGGCATCTCCTGGCGGGCCAGCACAGCCGCCTATTCGGCCACGACTGCGAACCCCGGCAACTCGCTGACCACCGGCACCATCGCGCTCAGCGACAGCCAGAGTGGCACGGCGGTGTTCAACCTGACTAGCATGCTGCCGGGTGACCGCTATTACCGCTGCGTCACGGTCACCTACACCGGCAACGTCTTACCGACTGCCCCAGTCAAGCTTTACGCGACCAGCACCTCAGGCAGCCTCAGTTCCTATTTCAAGTTAACTGTCGAAGAGGGTAGCGGCAGCACTTCCCTCGCCTGCGCTAACTTCGTCTCGGCCAGCACGATTTTCAACGCCACCACCCCCGTGGCCAGCACCGGGCGGCTCGCTGCCTTCACCGCGGCCTACACCTCGTACGGGACTGGCATTGGCAGTTGGCAACCCTCCGCAACCGGCCAATCGCGAAGTTACCGATTTATGATCGACCTCGTCGGCGACAACGCCGGGCAATCCACCACCATCCAGACCACCGTGACCTGGACAGCTACGTCGTGACCGCCCGCGGCAAGTGTTACCTGTGCCGCCGACAGGCGACCGTCGGGCTGGCAGACGCGGCCCGCTCAGGTTTTGGTGACCCACGTCGGGTGTGCCGCTACAAATGCGCTCATGGTGTCGTCCTTGGCGGCTTGGAACATCTTGAGGCTCTCATCATCGAGACACTGCGCCTCGCCGGTGCCGGGCGGGGTTTGGCTGGGCGGGATGTTGCAGAACCCGCTCCGGTCCGCGTTGGTCTTCAACGTGACCAGGCTGTCCGGGTTGATGTTCTGCATCGCGAAGGCCCAGTCTTCCAGCGAGATGCCGCCGAGGCCGACGGTCATCGCCTTGCCGATCGCGTCGAGCAGGCCAGGCAGCTTGGTCGGCGACCGGAAACCCCGGCTAACTGTGGTCTTCATAATCGCCTTGAGCAGCTGCTGCTGGTGGCGCTGGCGGCCATAGTCGCCGTCACCCTTGGAGAGCAAATCGCGCTGCCGGGCATAGTCGAGCGCCTCAGTTGAGGTAAAACAGTGGTTACCCACCGTGTATTTGTTCGCAGTCGTTCCCGGCACTCGCCGCGCGTTAGCGCCAGCCGAGTCAGTCGTATACGGAATCGCAAACGACCCGTCTGCAATCTTCTTACCGACGTGGATCGAGGTGACGTTTTCATCGACATACATGCAGACTTTGCCTAGGACGTCCATGATCTTCTTGAAGCCGGAAAAGTCGATGACTGCTGCCGCGTCCGGTGTGATGCCGAAGTTCTTCTGCACTGTGAGCGCGAGCAATTGCGTACCCTGCTCGATGGCTTTGTCGCCGTCCAGCCCACTACTTCCGTACGCGAAGGCGGAGTTGGCTTTGTTTTTGCCGCCGTTGTATTTGTCTTTGCCGTTGTTGAACGCCGGGATGGTCAACAGCGTGTCACGCGGAATGGACAGCATGTAACCCGACGAATGATCCGCCGGGATGTGCAAAATGATGATCGAGTCGGACCGACTCAACTGGTGCGATTCCGACCAGCTTGGCCGCGTGTCCAGGCCGACTAGCAAAATGTTCTTCGCGCCCTTGACGTCCGCATGCTTGGCGTTACCCGCACCGCCGAGCAGGTCGTGGTCGGGGATCGCAGAGTTCACCCGGTCGCTGGCCACCTTCATCGCCGCGAACGAGCTCCCGCTAACCAAGACGAGAATGATGCCGGCGGCCAGCGAGATCCGTGACCACAGCGGTGCTTTCCGGCTTCTTGCGCGAGGCTGGTTCGGCACAGTCATCCCTTCGTGGCGTCAGGTGCCGCGCAAGAGTATCCGACGCAGGGAGCAACGCGGCTCAGTGTCCAAGGTCACGCGTTCAAATTTTAGCTCGGCTGGTCAATGCCGTCGGCGACCGGCGTGTCCGTTTCTGCGCGGCGAAGGCGTTCGAGCCCGTTCAGGAGCAGGTCGAGGGTGAACTCGAACTCGACCTGGCTCTCGCACCAACCGAGCGTGGGGTCGGTGACGTCGTGCACCTCGGCTGCCACCATGGCCGTCAGGCCGATGAGAGTGCCCATGATCGCGTCGTAGTACCCATACACTCCGACTGGGATGGCGCGGCGCGAGCCCAGTAACCTAGGCGCCCACGGGTGACTCGACATGACCTGGCGAGCTGCGAGGAACTGCTGCCGCAGCCGCAAATTCCAGCTCTTGTCACCGACATTCGGCGCAAGACAGCCAATTGTTGCATTTATCTCCGTGATTACAGTTCAGTCATCCGGATGGATCGACTCGAGAACGGTGCGGGACTGGTGAGCAATTTCCTGCTCCTCGTCGGTCGGTACGACCAAGACCCGTGTGCGGCTGTCGTCGGTGGATATGACCGGTGCGTTGCGTTCGTTGCGGTCCGAATCGATGGTGATGCCCAGGCCTTCCAGTCCCGACAACGCTGCTGCACGGGCCTCGGGCGAATGTGCCCCGATCCCAGCGGTACACGTGATCGCGTCGGCGCGGCCAAGCACAGCCAGGTAAGCGCCCACATATTCTCGGATGCGCCGGCAGTAGACATCGAAGGCCAGGCGGGCTGCTTCATCGCCGGCGGCGTACCGCTCGATGACCGCTCGCCAGTCGCTCTCGCCACATAAGCCGCGAAGGCCGCCGCGACGGGTCAGCGAGTCTTCGATGTCATCGAGTGACATGCCGGCCACGCGATGTAGCTGGAAGACCACAGTCGGGTCGATGTCGCCGCTCCTAGTGCCCATCACCAGCCCGCTTAAGGGTGACATGCCCATCGAAGTGGCCACACTTCGGCCGCCCCGCACTGCGCACGCACTGGCACCGTTGCCCAAATGCAGAGTGATCACATTTATCTCGGCCAGTTCTCGACCCAGCAGTTGGGCGGTCTTGCGCGCCACGTACGCGTGCGAGGTGCCGTGGAAGCCGTAACGCCGGATCTGCCAGCGTTTCGCGAGGTCGGCATCGATCGCCCAGGTAGTGCCCTCAGGGGGGATCGTGGCGTGGAACGCGGTGTCGAAAACGGCCACCTGCGGGACCAGGGGCAGTAGTTTGCGAGCCACCGTTATGCCGGCCAGGGCAGCTGGGTTGTGTAGCGGTGCCAGCGGTATCAGCGCCTCAATTTCCGCGATCACGTCGTCGTCGATTACGGTCGGCCCGCTGAACCGCTCGCCGCCGTGCACGACGCGGTGGCCCACTGCCGACAGGTCGCCGAAGTCGATCTCGGCCATGATGTGCTGAAGTGCAGTGCGGTGGTCGCGCGCGTCGCCGCCGGACTCGCCGATTCGCTCGATCAGGCCGTTCGCGACGGTGTTGGCGTTGTCAAGAAGCCGGTATTTCAGGGAGGAAGAGCCACTGTTAAGGACCAGTACCCGGGTCATTTACGCCACCTGAATCTTGGTGCCCGACACTATGCTCGCAGGTCCTGCGGCCGAGGGCCGAAAGTCCCGTCCGGGGCGACTTTTGGCCCTAGAGGCAACCTTTGGCCAAGCATACGGTCGCTGGGACAAACCGAGAGCTGCGAAAGGAATCGCCGTGACCACGGCCATCTCCGAAATCCGTGCACTCCCCGAACTGGGCGAGACCGACCTAGCCCGACTGGACGCCTGGTGGCGAGCCGCGAACTACCTGACCATCGGACAGATCTACCTGCGCGGTAATCCGCTGCTGCGGGAGCAGCTGACGCCCGAGCACATCAAGCCGCGGCTGCTCGGTCACTGGGGAACCAGTCCGGGCCTGTCGCTGATCTATGCGCATGTGTCCCGGCTGATCCGGCACACCGGCCAGGAGGCGATCTATCTAGCTGGACCAGGTCACGGCGGCCCAGCGCTGGTCGCGGCCGGTTACCTGGAAGGCACCTACAGCCAGATCTACCCCGACGTGTCGCAGGACGAAACTGGGATGCTGCGGTTGTTCCGACAGTTCTCCAGCCCGGGCGGTATCCCCAGCCATGTGAGCGTGACCACGCCCGGCTCGATCCATGAGGGCGGTGAACTCGGTTACGTGCTGGTGCACGCGTTCGGCGCGGTGATGGACAACCCGGATCTGCTGGCGATCGCGGTGGTGGGCGATGGTGAGGCGGAGACCGGTCCGCTGGAGGGCGCTTGGAAGGGCGTCTCGTTCATCAACCCCGAACACGACGGTGCGGTGCTGCCGATCCTTCACCTTAACGGCGCAAAGATCTCCGGGCCTACGGTCTTGGCCCGCAAAGACCCGCAAGAGGTACGCGATTTGTTGCGCGGCCACGGCTACGACGTGCTGGAGGTCGAGGGCGAGGATCTGCCCGGCATGCATTACCGGTTCGCAGCCGTTCTGGCGGAGGCGTGGAACAAGATCCGCGCGATTCAACAGGCCGCCCGCCACGGGGACTGGGACGGCACGCGGCCGAACTGGCCGTTGATCATCCTGCGGTCACCCAAGGGCTGGACCGGGCCAGCCGAGGTCGACGGGATTAAGGTGACTGGCACGTGGCGCTCGCATCAGGTACCCCTTTCGGGAGTCCGTGACAACCCGGAGCACCTGGCGATCCTGCAGCGCTGGCTCGAGTCATACCGGCCGCACGAGCTCTTCGACGACGAAGGTGCACCTGTCGCTTTGATCCGTGATCAGGCACCGGCCGGAGATCTGCGGATGAGCGCCAGCCCGCATGCCAACGGTGGCAAGCTGACCCGCGACCTGGATCTGCCGGACTTCCGCGACTACCGGGTCGAGGTCGCATCGCCGGCAACCACTCGGGCAGAGTCGACGCGCAAGCTAGGCGAGTTGATGCGCGACATCTATACCGCGAACTCGGCCAACTTCCGCCTGTTCTGTCCGGACGAAACCAACAGCAATCGGCTCGGTGCGGTGTTTCAGGTGTCCGACCGGGCCTTCATGGAGCGCGTCACGCCTGACGATGTCGCGATCAGCCGGGACGGCCGCGTGATGGAAGTGCTGTCCGAGCACAATTGCCACGGCTGGTTGGAGGGCTACACCCTTACCGGCCGGCACGGGATGTTCGCCACCTATGAAGCGTTCGCGATGGTCAGCGCATCGCAGACGGTGCAGCACGGCAAGTGGTTGCAAGAGTCGCGCAAGCTGCCCTGGCGGGAGCCGGTGCCGAGCCTGAACGTGCTGCTGACCTCGACAGCCTGGCGCAACGACCACAATGGCTTCTCGCACCAGGGCCCCGGGCTGATCCAGGTGGTACTCACCCAGCGCCGAGACGTTGCCCGGGTCTACCTGCCGCCGGACGCGAACACCCTGCTGTCGGTGGCCGACCACTGTTTCCGGTCCCGGTCGTACATCAATGTGATCGTTATTGACAAGCAGCCGCAGTTGCAATACCTGTCCATGGACGAGGCGATTGCGCACTGTGCCCAAGGGGCCAGCATCTGGGAGTGGGCCGGCACAGACGACGACGCCAGCGAACCGGACATCGTGCTCGGCTGCGCCGGCGATGTGGTCACTATGGAGACAGTTGCGGCGGCGCAGATCCTGCGCGACCGGCTGCCGGGGATGAAGGTCCGGGTGGTCAACGTGGTCGACCTGATGGCGCTGCCGCGGCCGAAGGACCACCCGCACGGCATGAGCGAGACCCTGTTCACCGAATTGTTCACTGACACGGTCGACGTGATCTTCTCGTTCCACGGCTATCCGGGCGCAATCCACCAGCTAGTGCATGGGCGCCCGGACGCGGACCGGTTCCGGGTGCGTGGCTTTATCGAGGAGGGCACCACGACCACGCCCTTCGACATGGTGGTGCGCAACAAGGCTTCGCGCTACCACCTGGTGATGGATGCGATCAACAACGCCAAACGACTGCCGCGCGGCGCCGCCGAGCTGTCGGCCTGGTGTCAGACCCAGCTGACCAAGCACGAAGCCTATGTGGTCGAGCACCTGGAGGACATGCCGGAAGTCCGCGACTGGATGCTCGACGATCGGGCATAGCCTCGGTCGACGTGGTGAATCGCAGACGGTGCCGGCCCCCGGCCGGCATCGTCCGCGCCACTTGAAAGTCAGGACTTTTGGCCCTGATTGGTGAACGGCGAGATCCGCAAAATCGGGGTGACCCGATCGAAAGGATCACCCCGTGCAAGCCCTGGACCTGGCCCGCTGGCAATTCGGCATCACGACCGTTTACCACTTCCTGTTTATACCGATCACGATCGGCATGTCGGCACTGGTCGCCGGGCTGCAGACCGCCTGGGTTCGCACTGGACACGAGCACTGGCTGCGGGCCACCAAGTTCTGGGGCAAACTGTTTTTGATCAACTTCGCGATGGGCGTGGTCACCGGCATCGTGCAGGAGTTCCAGTTCGGAATGAACTGGAGCACCTACTCCCGCTTCGTCGGCGACATCTTCGGCGCCCCGCTGGCCATCGAGGGCCTGCTCGCGTTCTTCCTCGAATCGACGTTCCTCGGCCTGTGGATCTTCGGCTGGGACCGCCTGCCCAGGAAACTGCATCTGGCCACAATCTGGCTGGCCTCCCTCGGCACGTTACTCTCGGCGTACTTCATTCTGGCAGCCAACTCGTGGATGCAGCACCCGGTCGGCTACTCCGTCAACCCGGTCCGGGGGCGGGCCGAGTTGCACAGCATTTGGGCCGTGCTTACCAACTCGACCACCTTGGTCACCTTCCCGCACACCATCACTGCCTGCTTTCTGACTGCCGGGGCGGTGCTGCTCGCGGTCAGCGCGTGGCACCTCAAACGCGGCCACCAGGAAGACGTCTTTAGACCCAGCCTGAAGCTCGGTGCCCTGGTCGTGCTTATCGCCGGCGTCGGCGTGCTGGTCACCGGCGATCTACAGGCCCGGATCATGACCGAGCAGCAGCCGATGAAAATGGCAGCCGCCGAAGCGCTCTACACCACTTCCCAACCGGCGGACTTCTCGATCTTTACGGTCGGGTCACTCGACGGCAGCCAGGAGGTGGCAAGCGTGCGTATCCCGGACCTGCTCTCCTTTATGGCTACTGGCAGCCCGACCGGACAGGTCGAAGGCATCAACAACCTCCAGCAGCAGTACGAGCAGAAGTACGGACCAGGCGACTACCGGCCCAATATTCCGGTGACCTACTGGTCGTTCCGCTTGATGATCGGCTTCGGCGGGCTGGCGATGCTGGTCGCGCTGGCTGCGCTCTGGTTCACCCGGCGCGGGCGTACCCCGCGCAACCGGTTGCTGTGGGTTGCCGCTGTGGCGTCGATCGGGATGCCCCTCGCGGCCAACTCGTTCGGCTGGATCTTCACCGAGATGGGTCGCCAGCCGTGGACCGTCTTCGGGGTCTTCAAGACATCGCAGAGTGTCTCGCCGAGCGTGGGCGCGGGCAGCGTCGCGACCTCTCTGATTGTGCTGACCCTGCTGTATGGCGTCCTTGCCGTGGTGGAGGTCGGGCTATTCGTCCGCTACGCCAGACAAGGGGTGCCGGAAATAGAGCCCGCGCACGAAGAAACGCTGGCGTTCGCCTACTGAGGCCGAGGAAATAACAATGGAACTCACCACGATCTGGTTCACTCTCATCGCCCTGCTGTGGGCCGGTTACTTCATGCTCGAAGGATTCGACTTCGGCGTGGGCATGCTCCTGCCGGTCCTGGCCCGTGACAATCGCGAGCGCCGCTTACTTATCAACACGATCGGCCCGGTCTGGGACGGCAACGAGGTCTGGCTCCTGGTCGCGGGCGGTGCCACCTTCGCCGCCTTCCCCGAATGGTATGCGACCCTATTCTCCGGCTTCTACCTGCCACTGCTGATCATTTTAGTGGCGCTGATCTTGCGCGGCGTCGCCTTCGAATACCGCGGCAAGCGCGACGATGACAGCTGGCGTCGGCGCTGGGACTACTGCATCATCGGCGGCAGTCTCGTCCCGGCATTGCTGTGGGGCGTCGCCTTCGGCAATATCGTGCGCGGCGTCAAACTCGACGCTCACCACGAATACGTCGGCACCTTTTTCGATTTGCTCAACCCCTATGCGCTGCTCGGCGGCCTGACCACCCTGACGCTCTTCCTGCTGCACGGCTCAGTTTTCCTCGCGCTTAAAACCGACGGCGACATTCGTTTGCGCGTCACCACCACGGCTCGGGGCGCCTCGCTGAGATCGACCAGGCGGCTGGCGCCTGGCCACCGGCCGCCATTGTCGTCGCCGGCACCCCCTCGCCGTGATCTGCGACAACACCGGCGAATGCCTGCTCTGCTCACCCGGGGCCCAACTCCCGGCCCCATATCGGCGATCACCCGCCCTCAACCCACACCCGGGCATGCACGGTCGGATCAGGTCCGGCCCCGACACCGCGGTGAAGTCTCGCTGGCCGCAACTCGAACCGACCACTGTGGCGAAGCCTGGCCGCCGGGCTCGACGGCCGACACCGGGTCCACCTCGAAGACGCGACGCCTGCCCTTTCGCCGTCGTGGCACCGCGCCGCGAAGGCTGGGCCTTCCTGGCGACCGCCCTGACTGAATCCCGCCCCCGGCCGAACGAGCGACGAAAGGACACCCACCGCGTGCTACCGGCATGGTGCGAGGTATGCGCTGCTGCGGTGTTCGCACGGCCTAAAACCGACGGCGACATTCGTTTGCGGGCGGGGCGCCTCGCCGCCCGGCTGGCGCCTGCCGCCATTGTCGTCGCCGGCACGTTCCTGCTCTGGACGGCGATCACCCACCACAACACGGTCGGATCGGTGCTCTCGCTGGCCGCCGCACTGGCGCTGGCCGCCGGGACCTTCGCGATTTTCGTGCGCCGCGAAGGCTGGGCCTTCCTGGCGACCGCCCTGACTGTGGTGCTTGCGGTGTTCGCCCTCTTCGTCACCCTGTTCCCGAACGTCATGCCGTCCACTTTGGCCGCCGCGAACAGCCTGACCGTCCACAACGCCTCATCTACCCCGTACACCCTCAAGGTCATGACCTGGGTCGCGGTGGCTTTCACCCCGATCGTCCTGGCCTACCAGAGCTGGACCTACTGGGTCTTTCGCCAGCGCCTCACCATCGAGCGGATCCCCTCGTGAGACCGCTCGACCCGCGCCTGCTCCGGTATGCCCAGACCAGCCGCCGCTACCTGGCCCTAACTGTCGCCCTGGGCACTGTCCTGGCCGTATTGGTAGTGGCACAGGCGACATTGCTGGCTCATGGCATCACCGCGGTCTTCCTGGGCGGCAGCACCGTGACGGCCATACTGCCCACCCTCATCGCGCTGGGCGTGGTCGTGCTCGCCCGCGCGCTGATCGCCTGGGCCCAGGAGGTCGCGGCGGCCCGCTCCTCGGCCGCCGTCAAGAACGAGCTGCGCTCCCGGGTATTGACTCACCTAGTCGCTCGGGGGCCGGCAAGACCGGGTGAGACCGGAGCGGTGATCACCTTGGTTACGCGTGGGCTGGACGCGCTCGACGCCTACTTCGCCCGCTACCTTCCTCAGCTAGTACTTGCCGCGCTGATCCCAGCGGTCGTGCTAACCCGGCTGGCCGGCGCCGACCTGATCGCAACCGTGACCATCGCGTTCACCCTGCCGCTCATCCCGATCTTCATGGCGCTGGTCGGGCTGCAGACCGAGGCCGCCAACCGCCGCCAGTTCCGGCAGCTCACCCGACTGTCCCACCACTTCCTCGACGTCGTGGCCGGACTACCGACGCTCAAGATCTTCGGTCGATCGAGTGCCCAGACTGCCACGATCGGCCGGATCAGCGCCGAACAGCGACGACTCACGATGCGTACGCTGCGGCTGGCCTTTTTGTCATCTCTGGTCCTTGAGCTGATCGCAACGCTGTCGGTCGCGCTGGTAGCGGTCGGCATCGGGCTGCGCTTGGTCGACGGCACGCTCGGACTGCAGACCGCGCTGCTGGTGCTGATCCTGGCGCCGGAGGCCTACCTGCCGCTGCGCCAGGTCGGCGCCAACTTCCACGCCAGCGCCGAAGGGCTCGCTGCGGTCGAGGAGGCATTTGCGATCCTCGGGACACCACTCGCCCCGGCCGGGAACGTGCCTGCCCCGAGCGGTGACATCGTCTTCGACGACGTGGCCGTCCGCTACCGGGGCCAGGACGCGTTGCACCTGACCGCGACCATCCGTCGAGGCGAGGTGGTCGCGCTGACCGGCCCCAGCGGCTGCGGCAAGTCGACCGCGCTTGGCGTGCTCCTCGGCTTCGTGCGGCCGGACTCCGGCTGGGTCACCGTCGGTGGAATTGACCTGTCGACTGTGGACCCCGCGGCGTGGCGCTCGACCATCGCTTGGGTACCGCAGCGCCCACACCTGTTCGCTGGGACCATACGCGACAACATCGCGCTCGGTGCAGCTCCGGATCTCCAGTTGCCCGCAGGCTTCGCGCCCTGCTTCGGTGACCTTCGCGAGCAGGCTGCCGTAGACGTCGCCCCGGCCGCCCGGCTGGCTGGGGCGCACGAGTTCATCGCTGAACTGCCCGCCGGCTATGACACCGTCCTGGGCGACGATGGCACCGGGCTGTCGGCCGGGCAGCGGCAACGCATCGCGCTCGCGCGGGCCTTCCAGCGGGACGCCCCGGTCGTCCTGCTCGACGAGCCGACGGCCAACCTCGACGCGAACACCGCCGAGCAGGTCATGGTCGCGATCCGACGGCTCGCTCAGGGCCGTACGGTCGTGATCGCGGCCCACCGTCCAGACCTGATCGCCTTGGCCGACCGGGTCATCGATCTCGAACCGGTAGTTGCCAAATGAGCTGGCTGCGGCTCGTCCGCGGGGCCACCGCACAGCTGACCGTGGCCGTACTGGCCGGGACCGGCGCCGCCGGTTCCGCGGTCGCGCTGATGGCGGTGTCGGCCTGGCTGATCTCGCGGGCCGCCCTGCACCCGCCGGTGCTGCACTTGATGGTCGCCATCGTGGCCGTGCGCGCCTTCGGTATTGGCCGGGGCGTGCTGCGCTACGCCGAGCGGCTAGCCGGCCATGACGCCGCGTTACGGGTGCTCGGCGCTCTGCGCGTGCGCGTGTTCGCGCGACTCGAGGTGCTCGCCCCGGCCGGGCTGTCCGGTTTCCGCCGAGCCGACCTCGCCCAACGGTTGGCCGCCGACGTCGATGCCGTGCTCGATCTGCTCACTCGAGTTGTTCTGCCGTACGCGGTCGCGGCGCTGGTGGGCCTGGGCTCAGTGGCGCTCGTCGGCGCGTACTCGAAACCTGCCGGCCTGACCCTTGCCGCCGGCCTACTCCTGGTCGCTCTGTTCGTCCCAGCCCTACAGTCCCGCGCGGCCCGCCGGGCTGACGGGCGCCTGGCCCAGCTGCGCGCCGACCTCGCCACCGGCACCGCCGACCTGCTCCAGGGTCTTCCCGACCTCGTCGCGGCGGGCGCCACCGGCCCCCGGCTGGCCGAGCTCGCCGCTACCGGCGACGACCTGCGCCAGGCCGAACGGCGCTCCACCGCCATGGCCGGTCTGGCCGCCGCCGTAACGACTCTCGCGACTGGCACGTGTCTTCTGGTCGGATTGGCCTGCGGCGCGGTCGCGGTCCGCGCCGGCACTCTGTCGGGCGAGATGCTGGCCGTCGTCGTACTCACACCGCTAGCCGTCTTCGAAACCGCCGCTGGGCTCCCGGCTGCGGCCCAACGCCTCGCCGCCGCCCGCGCCTCGTTTCGGCGCCTGGCCGAGATCCTCGCCGCACCCGACCCGGCACCCGCACCGACGCATCCAAAGCCGGTGCCGGCCGGCCCGTATACGCTTCGCCTGGACAGCGTGAGCGCCCGGACCGTGCTCCGTGACGTCGACCTGACGCTGCTGCCCGGAGCGCGGGTCGCGCTGGTCGGCCCGAGCGGGAGCGGCAAATCCACCGTGGCCGAATTGCTAGTGCGGTTCCTCGACCCGACAGCTGGCCGGGTCACCCTCAACGGCATCGACTTGCGGCATCTCGATTCCGGGCAGGTGCGGCGGATCGTCGGCTACCTGCCCGAAGACGCGTACCTTTTCGACTCCACCATCGCGGCTAACCTACGAATTGGCCGGCCCGGCGCCACCGATGAACAGCTGCGGGATGCCTTGGCCCAGGCGCGTGTCTTGGAGTGGGTCGACAATCTGCCCGAGGGCCTCGAGACGCTGGTCGGAGAGAACGGTGCTGCCGTCTCCGGCGGCCAGCGACGCCGACTCGCCCTGGCCCGCGCCCTGCTGGCCGATTTCGAGGTTCTCATCCTCGACGAGCCAACCGAGCACCTCGACGAGGAATCGGCGATAGCCCTGACTCGCGACCTGCTCCACGCGGCCGGCGGACGCACGGTCCTGCTGATCACCCACCGGACCGACATCGCGGCCGAAGTCGACCGTGTCATCGACCTAAGCCAACCTCAGCCGTTCGCCCAGGAAGGGGTCGACTCCGGCGTACAGCGACCAGTCCCCGGGTTACAGGGCGCCGCAACATCGTGAGCGCCTTGTGCCACGTCAGGTCTGCCGTTTCTTGGGTGGAGCTGTGGGGATTTGAACCCCAGACCCCCTCTTACCGAACGTCACGGCCCCAAACTTGTCACTGATCATCAAAAACCGTGATTGACCTGCGCGAACACGGTCTTCATCTTGTCAACGCTCGTCACTGATAGTTGACCGTTGGCAGGGGTTTTCGGGGGGTAAACGGGGGCACGGTTGACCCGTTGCGGGACGTTCACGGCATCACCAGGCGCCCCATCCGTACACCGAGCGTCCTGCCAACGTCGCGAAGCCCCGGCAGGCACTGATCCCAGAAATCAGGGCTTCGCCATCACACGGCGGACGCGACGCAGCAGGCGCTTCAGGCCTCAAGTACGGGACATTTTGCTGCCCGAACGCCAGGCATCCCCATGAAGGCTGGCTCAGCGACAGGGACGCGCGCTCTGAACACCGGCCTCCGCAGCGCCGATCCGCGCCCAACCTCACGCTCGCCCTTAGCACCGCCTTGGACGGCACCGCGGGGAGGGGCCGGCCATCGCCGCAGCGGGCACCGCCTGCGAAGGCGACAGCGCACCGTCCCGGTGCATTCTCATGCCGATGTGAGTGCGCCCGTTATCTGCGTACCTGGCGTCCAGCAAGACCACGAAGGAATCGAGGCGACAATTCTCGCCGAGATGCGGTCAAGTTCGAGGTTCGCTATAGCGTTCCCGTTCCGCGAGCTCTGCCGCGGCCTTCTCCAATTCATGATGGTGGAATACTAGTCAGGGGCTTACGCGCTGACCGGGGAGACCTGAACAGTTGCAGGAAAGATCATAGAGAGGCCGTTCCGGAATGGCCGCGTTTAGGTTAGCCGTTTGATGGTAAGACTGGGGATTAGGACGTCGCTGACGAGAGCGCGGAGAGTCTTCGAGGTAACTGGCGGCCCGGGGATCAGGAATCGGTAGAGAATGTACCCGGGCAGTAGGTCCCATAATTCCGTGTCGACTGTCGTGGAAGCGATTTCGCCGCGGTCGGCCGCTTGCCGCAGGATTGTTTGGATGAGTGGCCGACGGTAGTCGAGAAATTCGTGTTCGATGACGTCTCGAAGCCCAGGATTGCGGCGTACTTCTAGGAGGACGGCGGCAAGGGTCCCGCTCAACAGGGTCGCCTGTTCAGTGACCCGTTCGGCCAGCGTTAAGAGGTCTTCGTGCAGGCTCCCGGTGTTGGGCGGCACGGCGATATGGCGCAGGCTGTGAGCAACGGCCGCAACCACGAGATCGGCCTTGGTGGGCCAGCGCCGGTAGACGGTGCGTTTGCTGGCTCGAGCATGCGCGGCGACGTCGTCGACGGTGAGCCGGTCGTACCCGTTCTTTATGAGCAGGTTCATGGTCACGGTCAGCATCTCCGCTTCCCGTGCGCTCCACCGGGGCTCGCATTCCGATTCCAGGTTTTTCGCTGCCGACGGTGAAGACATGTCGGTAGTCTACCTACTTGACAGCGGTACGGTCCAGTACCGTACCGTTTGCGTTAGACGAGATGAGGAGGTTCGATGACAAGCCCGGAGCACATCCAGAGCCGTTCGGCCGCGGACAGCGCACGTCGAGAAGATCCCGTTTCGACTGCGCCGTCACCAGGTGTAGCGCACCGTTGGTGGATTTTAGTGGTGATCGCCGTGGCACAGCTGATGGTGGTGCTGGACACCACGATTGTGAACATCGCCTTGCCGTCGGCGCAGGCTGATCTCGGTTTCAGCACCGAGAATCGGCAGTGGGTCGTGACCGCCTACGCGCTCGCGTTCGGCAGTCTGCTGCTGCTGGGCGGCCGGTTGTCAGACCTGATTGGGCGACGCACCACGTTGGTGATCGGACTTCTCGGTTTCGCGATCGTGTCAGCGGTAGGCGGCGCGTCAACCAGTTTTGCGATGCTAGTGACGTCGCGGGCCCTGCAGGGAGTGTTTGCCGCTCTTCTCGCGCCGGCCGCCCTGTCGACGTTGAACGTGACCTTCACCGATACCAAGGAACGCGCCCGCGCCTTCGGGGTGTATGCAGCTACGGCTGGCGGCGGCGCGGTAATTGGTCTCATCCTGGGCGGGGCATTGACCGAATGGTTGTCCTGGCGCTGGTGCCTCTATGTGAATTTGATCTTCGCCCTGCCGGCCGCCGTGGGGGTGCTGGCCTGGGTCCGGAATCGAAAAAGCCATCGTCGGGTTCGCATCGACGTGGCGGGAGTACTCACCGTGTCGGGAGGCCTCTTTTGCCTGGTGTACGGGTTGTCAAACGCCGAACAGAACGGCTGGAAAGACAGTTTGACCCTCGTCATGCTGATCGCGGCGGCATTGTTGCTGATTGCTTTCGGGATTGTCGAGGCCCAAGTCCTGCAGCCGTTGCTGCCGATGCGTGTGCTCGCTGACCGCAACCGAGCCGGCGCCTACCTAGCCATCGCCGTGGCATTCTGCAGCATGTTCGGTGCGTTCCTGTTCCTCACTTACTTCCTGCAAATCAACCTTGGCTATAGCCCGCTACGCACCGGCGTGGCGTTCCTCCCGCTGACCGCCGGGCTTATGGTCGCCGCCGGGGCCGCTAATACTGGTCTGGTCCCCCGGTTCGGGCCCCGGCCGATTGTCCCGACCGGCATGCTCATCGCCGCCGCCGCAATGTGGTGGCTGGCCCACCTCTCCGTCGACTCCACCTACGCCGGCGACGTGCTCGGGCCGATGTTCGTCCTCGGCCTCGGCGTCGGACTGACGTTCGCACCATCGATCACCACCGCCACAGCCGGCATCGACACTGCGGACGCCGGCGTCGGCTCGGCCATGGTCAACACCAGCCAGCAGGTCGGTGGCGCGGTCGGCATCGCTGCCCTGTCGACCGTGTTCAGCAGCGCGCTGACCGATTACCTCGGTAGCCACCGTCCAGCACCCGGCCAGTCACCCGCCGTCTTACAAGCTGCAGCCGCCATCCACGGCTACGCTGCCGCGTTCACCGTCAGCGCGGTCATCTTCCTTATCGGCGCCGTGCTCATCGCGCTGCTGCTACGCAGTGGACGGGTCAGCGCCACTGAAGGGGTTGTCGCCGGACTGTAGTCAGTTGTCTACCTGCCACCCACCGACATCACGCCCGAATTCCCTCGGAGATCCTATGAACGCCATCCCTGTGCTGATCGCCGGAGCAGGACCCACCGGCATGCTTCTCGCCCTCGCTTTGGCTCGCCACGGCGTCACCGCACGCATCGTGGACAGCAAACCCGCCATCACCGATACCTCACGGGCAATCATCATCCAAGCCCGAACCCTCGAGTTCTACGACATGCTCGGCATCGCCGACGACGTTCTTGCCCGCGGAATCGCCGTGAAACGCCTGCACGTCCTACAGCCAGGCCACCAAGACAAAACCGTGGACCTGGCCGACATAGGCGCCGGCACTAGCGCCTTCGCCCAACTTCTGTGCTACCCCCAGGACGACCACGAACGCCTCCTCGAGGCCCAGCTGCGCGCAGCTGGCATCCCCATCGGCTGGCGCACGACTCTAACTGCGCTCGAACAACACGAGACACACGTGACCGCGACCTTGCAAAATGCGGACGGCCGAACCGAAACAGTCGAGGCCCAATACCTCGTCGGCTGCGACGGCGGCCACAGCACCGCACGCGACCAGCTCGGCATCGGCTTCGACGGTGGAACCTATGAGCGCCGCTACTTCGTCGCCGACGCCAGCCTCACCGAAACCAACACCGACGATATCCGCATTAGCTTCGACAGCAAGATCCTCGGCCTGTGCTTCCCCGTGCGTCCGCAACAAGTCCGCCTGCTCGGTGTGCTGCCGGATACCCTAGCCGACCACGACAACGACCAAATCACCTTCGACGAGCTAAAACCCACCGTCGAATCCTTATTGCGGGTCCACGTACAACACGTCAATTGGTTCTCCCTGTTCAGGGTCCATCACCGTGTCGCAAGCAATTTCCGCAAGAATAGGTGCTTCCTCGCCGGCGACGCAGGGCACGTCCACAGCCCCGTCGGCGGCCAAGGAATGAACACCGGCCTGGGTGACGCCTTCAACCTCGCCTGGAAACTTGCGGCGGTCCTGAAACAGCAGGCCGATCCAAGCTTGCTCGACACCTATGAGCAAGAACGCATCGGCTTTGCCCGTAACCTCGTCAACACCACCGACGTTGTCTTCTCGCACCTGGTGGGCAAAGACAGCGCCTCCGTGGTTGCCCGAGCGGTTGCACCGCGCGTCATCCCGGCACTCTTCCGCCTCGCACCCGTACGACATGCCTTATTCGACACTGTCTCCCAGATTCGCATCCACTACCCCGACAGCCCTCTCAGCCATGGCAAGGCCGGTGACCTGGCTGGCGGTGACAGGCTTCCCTGGATACCAACGACCTCCGACGCCGACGGCGACCCCGGCAGTAAAATGAAAAATTATGCACCGCTGCGCGCCAATACATGGCAAGTTCATCTATATGGAAAAGCCACGACGAATTTTGGCGCTGCCTGCGCACTACACGGCTTACCCCTGCACGAATTCCCCTGGTCACCTGCCGCCCACCATGCCGGCTATAGCCGCGACACCGCGTATTTGATCCGCCCTGACAGCTATATCGGGCTCGTTCTACCCGACCAGAACCCTGACCGTATCAGCGGTTACCTCCAGCTTTACCGAATCACCATGAGTACCCGCCAATGAGACAGTGCACCGACCGTAGTGCGAGACAAGCTCCACGCGAAGACCGGCGATGATCTGCTCGACTAACGCCATCGAATCGCGGCATCACGCTCACGTTCCAGCAGCCCGGCGCGCTCGAACGCGTCGATTGCCCGCTGCTCGGCATCGCCGATGCAGGCCGCCACCACTACGGTATGGCGCACGGTGCCCGTAGCCCGCTACGGGCACATAGACACGGTCACCGTCACGATGCTCGATTGTCTTTGGTACGGGCGTATTCGGACTACACCGGTCCGGATGGTACTGGTCCGTGACCGGCACAAGGGGCCGCTGCCGGCCCTGATCACCACCGACCTGGGTCACACCAGCTGATCTGGTGGCCCGGCACGCGGCCCGGTGGGCAATCGAGGTGACGTTCTTGGACACCCGCCAAACCCTCGACTTCGGCCAGGCCCCCGTCAACGTTTTCTTCGCGGGTCTGCTTGTTGTCAGGTAACTTGGCCATATTGCACGTCCTCGATCAGCATATCAACAGAGGCTAAGTCCTTGAAATGAAACAAGTTGTATTATTTCGAGTGCTCCTGAGTTCCGTGACCTGCTAAAACTCATTTTATCTGCTGGCTAGAAGTACACCTTTTTCATTCAGCTCCTAACCGCCAATAGAAAGCGACGTACTCTTCTGCCGCGGACAAAGCGCGGTCGGGCAACACGACCGGCAGGGCGACTATGGGTCGAGCCGATGGGTGAGGGCGGTGTGGCGGCGTCCGGCGCCGACGGTGCGGACGGCGGCGGCCAGCGCGCGGCGGGAGCCGACGAGCACGACGAGTTTTTTCGCTCTGGTGATGGCGGTGTAGAGCAGGTTGCGTTGCAGCATCATCCACGCGCTGGTCGTGATCGGGATGACCAGCGCCGGGTATTCCGAGCCTTGCGAACGGTGGATCGTCATCGCGTAGGCGTGGGCCAATTCGTCGAGTTCGTCGAAGTCGTAATCGACCATCTCGTCTTCGTCGGTGCGCACAGTCAGACTTTGATCGTCGGTGGACAGGGCGGTGACGACCCCGACGGTGCCGTTGAACACCCCGGCCACACCTTTGTCGTAGTTGTTGCGGATCTGGGTGACCTTGTCGCCGATCCGGAACACCCGCCCGCCGACCCGTCGTTCCGGTAGTCCTTCGCGGGCCGGGGTGAGTTGCTGTTGGAGCAGTGTGTTGAGCGCGCCGGCTCCGGCCGGTCCGCGGTGCATCGGTGCGAGGACCTGTACGTCACGTCGCGGGTCGAGGCCGAACCGTTTCGCGATCCGAGTGCATGCCACATCGACGGTCAGGGCCGCGGTGGCTTCGGTGTCGTCGCAGGGAAAGAGGAAGAAGTCGCTCATGCCCTGCAGGATTGGTGGTCGGCCGGCGTTGATCCGGTGGGCGTTGCTGACCACTCCGGAGTCGGCGGCTTGCCGGAATACCTGAGTGAGTCGGACCCGGGGAACCCGTTCGGCGGCGAGCAGGTCCCGTAGTACCTCTCCGGCGCCGACGGACGGAAGTTGGTCGACGTCACCGACCAGCAGCAGATGCGCCCCGGGCGGGACGGCCTTGATGAGTTTGTTGGCCAGGATCAGGTCGAGCATGGACGCCTCGTCCACCACCAGCAAATCCACATCGAGGGGGGTGTCACGGTCGTAGAGGGGTTCACCACCCGGTTGTAGTTTCAGTAGCCGGTGCACCGTCGCCGCCGGCTGACCGGTCAGCTCGGCGAGACGTTTCGCGGCCCGCCCGGTCGGGGCGACAAGCAGGATCTTCGCCTTCTTCGCGGCGGCGAGTTCAACGATGGAGCGGACGGTGAAGCTTTTCCCGCAGCCGGGACCACCGGTCAGGACAGCCATTTTTGAGGTCAACGCCAACCGGACGGCTTGTTGTTGTTCTGGTGCCAGGTCCGTGCCGGTACGTGCCTTCAACCAGGCCAGGGCTTTGTCCCAGTCAACCCCGGTGAACTGAGCCATCCGGTCCGCACGATCGCCGAGTAGCCGTAACACCGAACCGGCCAGGGACTGCTCAGCCCGGTGGAACGGCACCAGGTAGATCGCCGGAACCGGACCGTCCGGGCCGGGTAGCAACTCCCGGACAACACCTTCCTCACCAACCAGGTCGTCCAGGCAGCCGATGGTCAACTCGGCGGGAACGTCGAGGATCTTCACCGCGTCCGCGACCAGCTGCGGGGTGGGCAGGTAGCAGTGGCCGTTGTCGGTGGCCTGCGACAACGTGTACTGCAACCCGGCCATGACCCGTTGCGGGCTGTCGTGCGGGATCCCGACGGCCTGCGCGATCGTGTCGGCGGTTTTGAACCCGATCCCCCACACGTCGGCGGCCAGCCGGTACGGCTCGTTGCGCACCACACTGATCGACGCGTCGCCGTACTTCTTGTAGATCCGGACCGCGATCGACGTGGACACCCCGACGCCTTGCAGGAAGATCATCACTTCCTTGATGGCCTTCTGCTCCGCCCACGCGGCGGTGATCCTTGCCGTCCGTTTCGGACCAAGTCCCGGCACTTCTCCCAGCCGGCCGGGCTCGTCCTCGATGATCTGCAGCGTGTCCAGGCCGAAATGGTCCACGATCCGTTCGGCAAACACCGGACCGATGCCCTTGATCAGCCCCGAACCCAGGTAGCGGCGGATGCCCTGGATCGTGGCCGGGAGCACGGTGGTGTAGGAGACGACCTCGAACTGGCGGCCGTACTGCGGATGCGACGACCACCACCCCTGCAACCGCAAACTCTCACCCGGCTGCGCCCCCAACAGGGCGCCGACCACCGTCAGCAGATCCGAACCACGCCCCGTCGTAACCCGGGCGATGGTGTACCCGGTCTCCTCGTTGACATACGTCAGCCGTTCCAGCACCGCTTCAAGGACATGCGGGGACGGGCGAGACGAGACAGCCGCAGACACGCACACCATCGTGCCGGTGGCAGCATCTCAATGCCAAAACCCGGCTGAGTGAACACGAGCATGCGTGGAGTGTCACAGTGATTGGCCGAGGTCCGACCTCGTCTATCAAGGTGGGAGTTTCTCCAGGCCGAGGGTGCCCATCGTGTACGTTCGAGATTCGACCAAATCCTCATGGCTACGCGTCGGAGCCAGGGCAAGTTGCGTCGCGAGTGGAGGGGATTCGAATCCACGGCCTCCTACTTTCGAGCTTCATCGGGCTTTGTCATTGGTTGTCAACCTCTGGCCCCCTCGATGCGAACGTCACGATCCCGGACTTGTCATTGATCATCAAAAGTAATCGCTAAACTGCGTAGTCCTGGTCCACAACTTGTCAACGCCTGTCACCGAAAGTAGCCACTTTGCAGGGGTTTTCGGGGGGTAAACGGGGGCCATCCCGGTTCCCGGGGCCAACCGACGGCGGACTATCGCAGCTGGTGCAGCGGGCCCGATTGGGACGGGCCGTACGCCGTTACTGGGCACGGTCGCGGACCGTACGAGTCTGGCATGGCCCCACGGGCGTACCGGCGCGGCGCAGTCGGTGTAGCCGCCGACAGGTGAGTGCGTAGCGGGCCGCCGCCGGGGCGAGCACCTCGATTATCGTGCATCCCGCCAGGTTCGCACATATTCGGCGAGGTGTTGGGCATCGGCGAAGCGGAAGGTGTGCTGTTGATCAACCCGACGGTCCAGGAGCAGCCCCGCCATGGTAAGAACATTTACCGCGTTGTCGGTGTGGAAGCTCTGGTAGAGGCTCTGTCGTCGGGGTGCCCCAGGATCTAGGCCGCTGGCGGCGAGGGCGGCGTCGATCTCGTGGTAGCTGTTTGCCGACTTCGTGGTGACGATGATGGACCCGCCGAGCGTGAGGCAGCGGGCGATCTCGCCGAGCGCCCGCTCGGGGTGGGCGCAGTGGTAGAGGCAGAACGCCGCGACGGCCAGATCGACGTCGGTGAGGAGCCCGTGTAACCGGTGAAAGTCGGCGGTAAGGAGCAGCGCTTCGCGGTTCTGGGCGCGTAGCCGGTAGGCGACGACGGCCAGTAGGGCCGGGGACTGATCGACGGCGACGATCGCAGCTGACGGGTATTGATGGGCTAGAGCGACGGTGGTCGTGCCCCGCCCGCATCCGATGTCTGCTACCCGGTCTGGAACCGGGTTAGCGGCTGCCGCCAGGGTCGTCATGGTGGCCGTGGCATCCGCGCCGGTGATCTTGGCTCGGTGCAGGGCGCTGGTGCGCTGGGCGAGACGGTCCGGGGTGGCGTAGAGGGGGCCTCGAATGAGGGCGGGGTCGGTGAAGGGTGCGCTCGGGGTAGACAGGGTCGCCTCCGCAGGTCAGGGATCAGGTGGGGGTTGTGGCGTCGAGTTGATTGAGGAACTGGTTAGCGCGCCTGCGGCTGGTGAATTGCAGGAAGCGCACGTGCGGGCCGTGCTCGGCTACGAGGGTGTTGACGCCGGGGCGCATGGTGCGCCGGTAACCGAGGATGTATTTGACGAACGACCAGGTGATGCGGTCGTAGACGCCGTCGGTGTGCTGGCCGCCGCGGTACTGCCACCGCCGTTGGGTGATGCCCCAGAGGCAGGTCCGGGCGGGTAGGTCGAGGAAGATCACCGTGTCGGCGCGGGCCAGCCGGATCGGCAGGGTGGAGGCGTAGTTGCCTTCAATGATCCACCGGTCGGCGGCGACCAATTCGTGTTGGATCGCAGCGAACTTGTCTTGCGGGAGGGCATTCCAGCCCTCGTCGTAGTACAGCGCGTCGAGGTTGGCCACGGTCAGTCCGAGCCGGTCGGCGAGACGGCGAGCGAGGACGGTTTTCCCGGAGCCGCCGCAGCCGATGATGGCGATTCTGTCCATGGGCGGCGACGGTAGTCCGTGACCAGCGCGGGTGGGTGGCGGCGGGCCCGGCATCAGCCGACCGCGGTATGAGACAGACGGGACAATTGCCCGTCGATGACGTCGAGTTGTTCGGACAGGCGGAACAGGTCAAGCCGCTGCAAGCATGCCGGATGTGGTCGCTGTCGGATAAAGATGACAGGAATTATGAATTCGTGTTCTATGAGGATCAGTGCCGGGCTTTCGCTAATTTGCCAGTTACCGCATTCGTCCGATAGCCAAAGTCACCCCTCAGTCTGGACGTCTCGGTCTCGCGCCGTGTTCGTTGAGTCGGGGCCGGGGGGCGCGGCTGGAAGCGTATTCCAGAAAGGACAGCTTCGAATAGACTGACCGCTCCGTCGGATACCCGAGGTCGCCGAGGGTACGTTGGGTCCAGTCGGCGATGGCGTCGAGTTCAGTTACGGCGAGATCGGCGTCGGCCGGTCCGGCGGTGCGGCTCTTGACGTACTCGACCTCGCATTGGCACATGATCTTGGATGGGTCGCCAATGAGGGTGCATCGGTCGATGAAGATCCCGAACACGTGGCCTGAGCGGACTGATTCGAGGTTGACGTCGTAGCGTACTCGCCGAAATGGCGGCATGGCGATTGCGTCGACGTTAAGGGTGTCGCGGACGTAGTCGGCGAACGGGGTGGTCAATTGTCCGAGGTCCGAGATTTCTTCGCGGCGCATGAATGCGTCCTTGACGAACCATTTGCGCTTTTGTTTGATCCGTCCGCCGACGGCGGTGGGGATGAACGAGACGTAGCCCTGGGCGTCGGGCGGCCCGTCGATACGGTAGAGGTGATTGACGTAATCCCAGGTTTGGAACTCGTCGCGGTAGTTGAGGATAAAATTAGGTAGCTCTCCGTGGCAGATCCGATCGGCTATGTCGGCTGCAAGCCGGTAGATGGGCGTAGTGGTCGGTAGGCCGAACTTGTGTTCCAGTTCGTTACCCGGGAAGCATTTGGTGAAGAATGCCTGGTAGTTGTTGAGGACTGCGGATGATGCTGCCTCCAGGTGTAGGAGGTCGTCGAGCCAGGTGGTGCCGTTGAGATCCACCGAGCTGAGCGGTTGGTCAGTGATGCGGATGTAGCAGGCGTCGCTGAGGCCGCGTTCGACAAGCCGATATACCTCGACCTGGATGCCGTCGCGGTCGCGTCCTACTTCGTGGAGGTATACCTAGGCGTTTCATGATCTTGCTGTGATGTGTCTCATGTAGACAAAGAAAAGTGCCTTCTACCTGGGAGAATCTGAGTGTTGAAGCCAGAAACATCCCGAACTGGAAGGCACTTTTCTCGTGCACGACTCTACCCGGTGGTCACAGCGGCTGGCCGTCACCGGCAACGGTAAGAACGTGATCGCTCACGCCGGCGCTGCCGCGCTGCGGCTTCTCGCCGACCGCACCGGCCTGACCCAAGCCCTGTCGGACACCCTGTACCGCAACGATTTCACCCCCGGCCACGACCGGGGCCGGGTGCTGGTCGACGCCGCCGTGATGATGGCCGACGGTGGTAACACCATCCGCGGTATCGACGTCCTGCGTCACCACCACGACCTGCTCGGCGTAGTCGCGTCCGCGCCTACCCTCTCGCGTGGCCTCGCTGAGATCGACCAGGCGGGCCTGGACCTGCTCGACAACGCCCGCGCGAAGGTCCGCGCCCGGGTCTGGGACCTCATCGCCGCCCGCCACGGCCGTATCCCCCCGGCGCTGGTGGCCACCGGCGACCTCGGCGAGGCCATCGTGCTACGCATCGACGCCCACTTCATCGACACCGTGTCCCGCAAGGAAAACGCGGCCCGGCTCCGTGGCCGCTACGGACACCACCCCCTCGCCGTGATCTGCGACAACACCGGCGAATGCCTCGCCGAGCAACTACGTCCCGGCAACGCCGGCGCCAACGACGCCGCCGACCACATCACGCTGCTCACCCGGGCCATCGCCCAACTCCCGGCCCCATATCGGGTCAATCTGCTGATCACCGCCGACGGTGCCGGCGCCACCCACGACCTACTGAATTGGATCACCGCCCTCAACCGGCCCGCCGACGGCGACGACCCGGGCATGCGGGTGCAGTACTCGGTGGGCTGGCCAGTCGACAAACACACCGGTAAAGCCATCGCCGGGCTACCCGCACAGGCGTGGACCCCGATGGTGGCCGCCGACGGCCTGCCCGGCACCCCAGCCACCCTGGACCACGAGTCCGGCCCCGACACCGTCGGTGAAGTCGCCGAGATCACCGGTCTGCTACACCACCTACACACCTGGCCACCAGGCCTGCGAGTGTTCGTCCGCCGGATCAAACCCCTACGCGATACCACCCCCAAACCTTTGCCAGGTGTTGGGCAACTCGAACTCGACCTGCAACACACCGCTGTCGGATGGCGCTACGAAGCCTTCGCCACCAACAGCCCACCACCGGACATCGACGAAGACCCGCACGAGGTCACCGCCTGGCTCGACGGCCGACACCGGGTCCACGCCCGCGTCGAAGACCACTTCAAACACGGCAACACCACCGGCGGCAAACGCCTGCCCTCGAAGAAATTCGCCGTCAACGCCGCCTGGCACCGCACCCAGGCCATCGCCTGCGACCTCATCGCCTGGCTACAACTGCTCGGCTGCCACGGCCCACTCGCCCGAGCCGAACCCAAAACCCTGCAATACCAAATCTTCCACACCCCGGCCACCCTCACCCGAGGCGGCCGACAACGACAGCTGAACTTCCCACCCGACTGGCCCTGGACCACCCACATCCAAGCCATCTTCCAACGCCTGTTCACCCTGCCCATCCCGACCTGAATCCCGCCCCCGGCCGAACGAGCGACGAAAGGACACCCACCGCGTGGAGAACGGCGCCCACCGAGGCGACACCCGGCGCTACCGGCATGCCACCCACCCGAAACCACACCACCCCACCGGCATCAATCAGCACACATCAATGCGTTCAAGATCCTGAAACGCCGAGGTATGGTCCGCGGTGATCTGATCAATGACCTGCCGGACGTCGGCCGGGTTATACCAGCGGTGCGGGTTCCCGCCGTCCTTAACCGCGACTAGATCACTGACGGTCAGGGTGGTGCGGGCCTGTGACGGGTTGGCGTCGGAAAGCTTGGTGGCCCAGGCGTCGTAACCCGCACCGTTGATGATCACCACCTGCGCGGCGGCGACTGTCCGGCCGTCAGCGGCGGTGGGTTCGTAATCGTGCGGGTCAGCATCAGGGTTGTTGATAATGCTGGTGACTTTCACGTGCGCTGCGCCGAGCTGTTCGGCGAGGCTGCCCCAGAAGTTTTCGGCGGCTACCACGTTGAGGACTTTCGGGCCGGTGGCGGAGCCAGCGGTGGGGGTGTGAGCCGTCGTTGAGCAGCCGGCCGTGAGCGCTACGAGCGCGGCGGCACTGGCCGCCCAACGTGGTCGGCAGCGCACCTTAGCTGTGAGGGGCAATGACATGACAGCCTCCGGAAAGGTCGTAAGCGACGACGCCACGCTAACGACAATGGGTTCCATCCTCAAATGCAGAACTAGATATGCGACGACCTAAAAGGCCAGGTCACCGACCGATGACGCCCGCCGCGGCCGAACCCCTCGGGCCTACTTTACAATGACAATCGTTTTCAATAAGATGTCTTGGTGAGCCTTCAATCTTCTGCCGCAACTGACCAATCTCCTGTCGATCAGCGTCCTCGGGTTACCGTCTGGCGGGAATCGGCGTGCGGATCGGTGCCGCCCGCATCGTCACGGACGTCAGCATCGACTGCGCCCCGGGCACCTTCGTCGGGCTGATTGGGCCTACCAAGTCGTGATCACGGATGCGCTGAGCGCGGTCGGGTTGACCGGTCACGAGCATCGGCCGTTTGTCGACCTATTTAGTGGCGAGAAACAGCGAGCACTACTCGCCCGTGCGTTGACCCAACAACCGTCAGTGCTGATGCTGGACGAACCGACCAACCACCTCGACGTCGGGGCCCAACTTGACCTGTTGGCGCTGGTCCGAGCCCTCGGTGTCGCCGTGCTCGCGGCGCTGCACGACCTCAATCTGGCGGCAGCGTATTGCGGCCGCCTCCATCTGCTGTGCGACGGTGTTGTCGTCGCGTCCGGCACACCGGATGAGGTTGGTGGGCTGGTGCTGGGATTGTAGGTGACCCACACCTTTGAACGAACGCATTTAAATGTGTTCGTTCAAATGAACCGAGAATCGTCCTTCGCCGTAAGAACCTAGCGAGCTCGGCGTGCACCCCGGAACGGGTAAGTTCGATACCGGTTTGCGGGTCCGAGCATTTGCGGCGGCATTGGAGCTAAGTGGTCCTCGGCGTTAATCCTTCGGGGGTCAGATGGTGGCGGTTTCGTGAGCGGCGATGCGTTTGAGGGTGGTGGCGAGGTCGGCTTTGGTGTAGCGCCAGTTGAAGGGCCGGGCGGCGAGGTTGTAGAGGTCTTCGAATGCGGTGAGGCGGTTGGTGACGTCGTTGAGGTCGTAGAAGTCGTTGGGTGTGACGACTTTGCGCTGCACGATGGAAAAGTAGATTTCGACCTGGTTGACCCAGCTCGCGTGGATTGGTGTGTGGACCAGGGTGGCGTTCGGCCAGGTGTTTTCCAACCGGTCGATGGCTTTGTGACCGCGGTGTGACGAGCCGTTATCGGTGATCCAGAAGACTCGGCGGGCGCTGGAGTAGGGCTCACGGCCCATGACCTGCGCGACCAGATTCGCGAACGGAACAATGCCGGTCGTGGGTTCGGTACGGCCGAACACCCTGGCCTGGTGGACGTCGTACGCGGCGAGGTAGGCCAGCGCCCCACCCCGGTCATATTCGTGGTTGACCCGCATGATCCGGGCCAGTCCGGGTGGCAGACTCGGATGACACCGGCAGCGGGCCTGCACGGAGGTCTTCTCATCGGCGGAGATGACGTAGTCGTCGTCGCCGAGCACCTCGCCGTGCCAAGTACGGGCGTATAGGTCGAGGACACGGCCTGCCTTAACGGCGAAGTCTGGGTCACGCGGGAAGATCCATGACTGGTGGCGCCAGGGGCGGATCGCATCCCGGCGTAGCCACCGGCGCACGGTGGATGCCGAGATGTCCTCGACCACCCCGACGTCGACGGCTTCGGCAGCCAGATCGGCGTGGCTAAACCGCGACAACGGGATCCCCCGATCAGCGGGCAGTTCACAGGCGATCGCTTTGACCTGGGCCTGCTGCACGTCGGTGAACCGACGCGGCCGCCCGGAGCGGCCCGATCTCGAAGGCCGTCCTCGCCGTAGGCGCCGTAGCGGTCGCGCCAGGTCCGGGCGGTGTCCACACAGACCCCGACCCGCCGCGCGATCGCCGCGTTGCTCCAACCCTGGGCAGCGAGCAAGATGATCGTGGCGCGTAAGACGTGCCGGTGTTGCTCGGTCACGGTCCTGACCCGGCGTTCAAGACGCTGCTGCTCGGGCATAGACAAGACGATCGGGCAGGCCGATGGACCAGACATGACAAACCTCCGCCTACCCGAACATGGCAGACAGTCGATCTATTGCCCGGTGGGCAAGCACCCGGACCAAGCAGCCCGCACAGCCTGCGAGCCTGCCGGCAGCAGTGCGGGCATGATGAACCCGTGACCGCGATCCCCGAATCGACGAAGGTGTCGTTGCAGCAACGCCTCACTGAGCACGCGAAGGCCCACTGGCCCGGGCTGCCCGGGATCGTGGTGCGGTACCGGGCCGGGTTCGCCTACATCGACGCGCACCTACCCGAGGGTGAGACCATCCCGCTGATGAGGCTGCGCTATCAACGCTCCGCGCACCTGTGGGGCTTCGCGATCTACCTCGCCAGTCGTGACGGCTACCAAGACTCCGTCCTACCCGACGGCCAACCGATCGGCACCGCCCAAGACGCCCTCGACTGCGCTGGCGAGCTCTACCTCACCAACCTGGAACCCCTGAACCAACCCCCGAAGGATTAACGCCGAGGACCACTAAGCATTGAGCCCATCTGACAGCGTGACCGGGCAGCGTGACCTGCCACCCGAAGAAATCATTGCTAGCGCGCCGGAGCGGACCAGTACACCTGTGGACCGCCCGGTGCGGCGGTTCGGGTCATTGGAAGTGCTGGCCGTGGCGCTGGTGATCCTGGTGATTTTCCGGGTCCCGCTCAGCGGCCTGATCTCCGGGCCGCGGTTGCAGACCTGGACGACCGTGTTCGTCTCGGTGCTCGTACAGGCCGGGCCGTTCCTGGTTTTCGGAGTTGTGTTGTCCGCGGTCATCGCCGTCTATGTTCCCCGTTCCTTCTGGGCCAAAGCGCTGCCGTCCCACCCGGCACTGGCTGTGCCCGCGGCCGGATTGGCCGGCGTGATCTTGCCGGGCTGTGAATGCGGCAGCGTGCCGATCGCCGGCTCGCTGATCCGCCGCGGTGTCACCCCGGCCGCAGCACTGGCCTTCCTCCTCGCCGCTCCGGCGATCAATCCGATCGTGCTGACCGCGACGGTGATCGCATTCCCGGGCCACCCGGAAATGGCAGTCGCCCGCGCCGTGGCAAGCTTCGCCGTTGCAGTCCTGATGGGGTGGCTGTGGCTGCGACTGGGCAAGGCCGAGTGGATTCAACTGCCGCATCGACCCGATCTGGAAGACATGTCGCGAGCCCGCGCGTTCTGGGCGGCCTGCCGACACGATGTGATGCACGCCGGTGGTTTCCTCGTCGTGGGCGCCGCGGCGGCTGCGACGATCAACGTCGTCGTGCCCGGCGCGTGGTTGCAGAGCCTTGCGGCGTACCCGATCCTGTCCGTTCTCACCCTCGCAGTCCTGGCCGTGTTGTTATCGATCTGCAGCGAGGCCGACGCGTTCGTCGCCGCGTCATTGACCCAGTTTTCGCTCACCGCCCGACTCGTGTTCCTAGTCGTCGGCCCCATGGTCGACCTCAAACTGATCTCCATGCAGGCCGGGGTGTTCGGGCGACGGTTCGCGTTCCGCTTTTCGCCTGCCACCTTCGTCGCGGCTGTCGTGGTCGGCACCGGATTCGCGGCGGTGCTGTTGTGAACCGCTTAACCCAAGCCGTGATCATGCTCTTGTTCGGCGGCGCGATCGTCAAGGCCACCGTCACCGACCTGTTCCTGCGCTATGTCAAAGAAGGACTGCGGCCCTACCTGTTGCTGTCCGGCGCGTTGCTAGTAGCCACGGCCGCAATGACCATTTGGTACGAATTCCGACCTACCCGCCCGGATCCGGCCCACCCAGATCTGGCTCGCGTGGATCCGGCCCACCCAGATCTGGCTCGCGTGGATCCGGCCCGCCCCGAGCACGGCGGCGCGGAACTCAAGCACGACGCAGACGGGCACGGCCATCCGCACCACGAACCCCAAATCGGCTGGCTGCTGATTCTGCCCGCATTAGGGCTCCTGCTCGTTGCACCGCCGGCACTCGGCTCCTTCTCCGCCGGACAGGCTGGCACAGTGCTGACCGCGCCGACCGAATCGGATTATCCGCCCCTGCCACCGGGTGACCCCACGCCGATCAGCCTGCTCGACTACGCCTCCCGCGCGATCTTCGACAACGGAAAGAGCCTGACCGGCCGCACCGTACGCATGAGTGGTTTCGTCACCCCCGGCCCGGACGGGCACTTGATGCTGGCCCGAATCGTGCTGACCTGCTGCGCCGCCGACGGGCGCCCGATCAAGATCGGTCTCACCGGGGACGGCACCCTGGACGCCGCCCCCGACACTTGGGTGCAGATCGATGGCGTCTACAGCCCTCAAGTGGGCAAAGACCCGGTCAACAAGGCCGACGTTGCCTATGTGCAAGTCAAGACGTGGCAAGAGATCACCGAGCCGACCCAGCCGTACTCATGACCGATATCGGTCAAATAGTCCGTAAGTCCAAAGCGTGGCGCAGGAACAGATCCAGGTTACCCGTCGACCAGCACAACACCCCGCCGCGATAGACGACATTCGCCGCGTCCGGACTGACTTCGACCGTCCGCCGGCCGATGATGTCATAGATCAGCAACTGCGCGTTGCCGGTGAGGTCAGCGTTTCCACCGGTCTGCGCAAAAATTTCGAACCGGTCCAGCACCGCAACGTCGGCGACTGCCGTCTCGACTGGGCCCTGGGCAACCTTACGCCGGGCAGTCCCATCCGGATGCATCACATCGATCCGGGAATAGCCGTCGCTGGTCAACGACACAGCCCGGCACCAAGTGGGACTGCAGTTGCTCACCGCCCGAGACGTGGCGGCCACGGCGACGTCCCGGCCGGTGACCAGGTTCTTCAGCATGGTCGAACCGGAAGCGGAGGTGACCCCGTCGACCAGCCATGGCCAAGCCGACAACTGCCAGCTGGCCGACTCCTTCGTCACCTGCACCGGACCACCGGTCAGCGCAACCGAGCGGATCTCAGTCGAAACGCCAGCGGCAGCCACCCAGTGCAGCTGACCGTCGGCGACAACGAGGTCAAATTGGGATTGATAAAACCGGGCTGCGCCCGTGTCAGCCGTGATCAAAGTCGGCGCTTTCCCGTCCCGCAAATCGACCATCCACAGCCGCGGATTCCGCGCTCCTTCACTCTCCGCCCAGACCACAACCTGACCGCTGGAGGTGATCGCAGGGAATGACGAGTCAGACCCCAACGACAGCCGTCGCAGCTCACGCAGCGAGCCGTCCGCGGTGCGCAGGAGCAACCGCAGCCATTTGCCGTCACGGGTCGATGCAGTGCCAATCGAAGCCTGGGCGTCCAAAAACCACACCGGGGTGTACGCCGCGCCGTCTGGCAAGTCAGCGGGCATACTCCCCCGCTGAGCTCTCGGCCAAGCACGTGCGGCGGAGAGCGGCCCTGCGGCATGCCGCTGTGGCTGCGGGGCGAGCAGGAGCACGCCACTGGCTGCGACTGCGGCTCCAAGACTCAGCCACGTCTTCGCCCGCCGGGCAGCACCAGACACCTCGGCGAACGACAACCCACTCACACGCGGGAACGTAAAGGCCACCCGTCACTGTACGTCGCTGCGCCGGGGACGAATGAACTTCGCACCTTGCGCGCCGGCCTGACTTGCGCCGCGGCAGGGCGGCCCGGACGGACGCCGAGCGAGGCACCGAAACCGTACCGGTCAACGCAGTAGTCCGCATTATGCTCAGTCAGCAGGAGTCGGCTGCTGGCCGGGAGCTGGATCGCCACAGCATCGAGCCCGACCTCGTAGGGCCCCAGGCCCGCCCGGCTGGTATCGACCGCACCTTGGGCGACGCTGATAACCTGCCCGCCAGCGGTGATTTCGCTGAGCCAGGAGACGAAGTCAGCCGACGGCGCGCTACGAGTCGCGGTGAGCCGCACGGTGGGCGTACCGGCCAGAGTCATCGGCTGCCTGAGCTGGGTGCTCGTGTAGCGGGCGGCGTCGGCTCGCGCACGGACCAGCGCGCTGCGGTCCACGCCGGGACCAGCCGACGGGTACGGGTCCGCGGGTCATAGTGCCAGTTGGTGTCGGCGTTGCCCGCAACAGCGCTGAGGGTTCCGTCGCCATGCGCGTGCAACAGGCGGGTAACGGCGGGTGGCGGCCACCGCGATGGGTGCGACCATCCCGCCCCAACGACGAACTCGCGCGTCGTCAAACCGCTGCGGTGTGGCGAGGAGGTCACGCAGTCACTCGATCTGCCATTGCCCGAGCGGGACCCGAGAATCCGAGCCGGGCTCGCGTGAACCGATCGTAGCGTGGACAAGCCGAGTCGTGGTCCCACGTTCCGATGGCTAAAGAACGGCTCGGACCGGCCCCGGTGACGGCGGATCCGGCAAGGTGCCAGGCGAGCAATTCCGCCCGCACGACTGCAGGCGCCGACCTGCCGGTTCGGGGAACGTGACCGCCACGCCACACGGTCCGATCTAGGTTGCCGTGGGCTCCACAGCTGGTCGAACGCCCGTACTCACGGTCGTCGAGGGGGCCAGCGAAGGTACCGGACCTGTTCTGCGATAAGTCCGGTCCCCGGACGTACTGCCACATATGCGAAACTGCGACTGCGCTCAGCTACCCACATTCGAGGCGGCTTGATGGCGACCAGCCAGCTCCAGCGCACGGGTCGGGCCCGCCACCTCGGCAACGAGAGCAGCCAGCGCGGTGGTGATCGGCACCGACGCGACCAGGCCGATCGTGCCGATGGCGCTGCGCAGAATTTCCTGGGCAAGGAACTCACTGGTGACCAGCTGAGAGGCGGGCAATGCGCCAGCTGAAACGACCAACAGCAACGGCAGAAACGTGCCCGCGTATGCCAGCACGATCGTGTTGACGGCGGACGCGACGTGTGCGCGCCCGATCCGACTCGCGGCCCGGTAGAGCTGCGACCGTGTCATCGTCCCAGCCTCGGCCATCTCAGCAACGGCGACCGCTTGAGTGACTGTTACGTCGGCTAGCACGCCGAGGGCACCGATGACGATGCCGGCGAGCAGCAGGCCCCGCATATCAATACGGCTCTGGGTGACCGAGAGGTAAGAGTCATCGTCGTTGGCGATGCCGGTTAAGTGCATGGCCGCGGTGAAGATAACCCCGAGTACCCCGGTCAATACCAGGCTGGCCAGGGTTCCGGCTACGGCGACCGAGGTGTGCACGTTGACGCCGTTGGCCAGATATAGCGCGGCGAACATGATCGCCGAGGCACCGACCACGGCGACTAGTAGCGGCGGTGAGCCGCGCAGAATGGCCGGTATCACAAACAGCAGCAGCACGGCGAAGCTCACCGCGAGCCCGATCAGCGAGGTGAGGCCACGCCATCGACCAAACAGCAGGATTATGGCCGCGGTAAGCGCGACCAACCAGATCATCGGGGTCGATCGCTGGTGGTCGGTGACCGTGTACGCCGGACCGCCGCGCACCGCGTTGCGCGAATAGACCAGCACGACGTCATCACCGGGTCGCAGCCTGGGTGCGCCGGGGCCTTGCGGGAGGTCAACGGTGGCCGGGTGGCCGGCGCCGGGACCCTGGGTGAGTTTGACGGTCGCCGACCCGCAGCGCTGGTTCGACGCGGCACCGGGCGGACACGTTTGTTCGCTCAGGGTGATGACGGTGCCCTGGGCGCGGACGCCGGCGTCGCCAGCCGGATCCGTCGGCAGCTTCACCCGCCCTGGCCACAAGACGACTAAGGCGATCAACGTGGCGAGGGCGGCTGGGACCAAGACGGCGGTGACTACTCTACGGGTGTGTCGCGATGCGCTGGGCAACGGGCCGTGGGTATGGCCGCGAGCCTGCGGCGGGTTAACTCCGGCCTCAACCGCACCGGATGGGCGTTCCGCGGCATGCCGACTCACCGCCACCGCCCGTAGGAATACATTCTCGCCGGCATGGCTGGCATGGTAGCCCGACGACCGGTCATCGAACGGGTGAATGGACACCCCCGACAACCAAACTCATAGCCAAGTCAACATATGCACAATTATTCGATGCAAATATTTTCTCGCACGACATATTGCGGTGAGCTCAATGAGAACGCCCAAACCGATAGATTCACCAGCAGATCCTGCGGACTCAAGCGCAAACTAGACATAGCACCAAATAAGGGCACATGGTCCGGTCCGTCACCGTCATCGACGGATAACGGTATTCCAGACACCTGCACGTGCTCGAAGCCCATCTCATCAGCGAGGCAAGCCAGCCGCAAGAATTTGTCGTACCGGGCGCTAGCATTGCGTGCCTCTGAGGTCATCCACGGGAGAAAGCCCACACCAAGCTGCATCGACATCCTCCGTCGTACATGCCAGCTGGTGTCGACCCTCAGACACCGCTTTTCCCGATCTAACCACGACCGCGAAAGGTTTTGCAAAGAAATTGATAGAATAATCAGATGGCATCGCCACCAACAATGAGGCTTATTCACGAGCCATTCTGTAGAAGTGGAGACCAATAACACAAGATATCGTTTCGGCGAAGGTCTCAAGGGGTCGCCGGTAGTCGGTGTGCAGGATCCTCCAAGTTTTGAAGTTGGCGATGACTTGCTCGACTACCCACCGAATTTTGTTTACCTGCCCATTGAATTTTTTCTGCCAATCTTTCAGTTCACCTCCCTTCGGTTTTTTGTACGGGGTAAGCATGCCGTTGCCGACGTAGCCTTTGTCACCGATCCAGTTACCCGGGTCATGCGTGATCAACGCTTGTGACTCCTGTAGGCAGAATGAATCGTGTCGGTTCCCGTGAATGGGATCAGAAATCCACACGAGCCTCCCGTCAAGCGTGCAGACGACCTGTACTCCCAGCCCAGTCGTCTTGTGTTTGCCCGAGAGTAGAGTGCGGTCAGAACGCCATGACCAGCACGGAAGCAGTGTGCCGTCAACGATGTACTGACTCTTCGGGCTGAGCTCCTCGACGGTCGGAACGAACTCGTCTAGCACGAGGTTGATCAACGGGACGAGACCGGTAATCGCTCGGGAGATCGTTGCTTGAGACACACCAAAGGCCTCAGCGATCTCGGCCTGAACCCGATTACGCCGCATGTAGGTTAGAGCGACGACAACGGCCTGGAAAAGTCCAAGAATTGGTGGCCAGGGTTCCTTCTCACCACTAGTGAGTGTCGCTCGAATTCGGTCACTGAGATCGACGATCTCAGCTTTGATAAAGCCGGTGGTATGATACATTCTTGGCGGCTCGCCTTTACTAGATTTTGCTTGGTAACTCTATCTTAGACGAAGGCGAGTCGTCTTTTTCCTTTGGGTCTCTATTGTGGACTTTTCAGGCTCGCTGAATAAACCTCAATGAAACAGCTTAATCAATGGTCAATTATGCATATGTTTTGTTGACGCGAAAAGTCTTGACAGATCTCATTCAAGCGAGGTTGAACCCAGGCTTTTCTACGCAATTACCGAGACGAGCTGGATTACAGAAGGCAAGGTGGCACGAAGGGCCGATCGGGCAGGGCAATGGGGGTCACATGCACCAAAATCAGACCACACGTCGTACAGTTTTGGCTGCTACAACGGCCGTGGTAGCCAGGACCCTAATGAGATTTACCGGGTTGGCGTGAGTCAGACTCGGTGCCGGTAGCCGCCGGTGGGTGAGCACTTCTTGGGCCTGGACGTTGAGTCCTAGCGGCAGATCGTGCCCCTGCTTGGTGGTCGGGAGACCAGACCGCTGATGGGATGTCGTGCCCGCTGCACTTTGGGTGTGAGCACTTGATCATTAGGTTGCGGTAGCTCTCCCGCAGGCTGCCACAAGTGGTCCGTGAACAGGGAGGGCGAGGGCGTTGTTGCTGCTGGTTGGAGATGACTGGGCCGAGGACCACCACGATGTGGAGGTGCAGGACGAAACGGGACGCCGGTTGGGTAAGGCACGGCTGCCGGAGGGGATCGCGGGTATCGCCCGGCTGCACGCGATGATCGGCCAGCACATCGGCGACGCTGATGAGCCGGTTGAGGTCGTGGTTGGGATCGAGACCGAGCGGGGCCCGTGGGTGCAGGCCCTGATCGCGGCCGGCTACCAGGTGTACGCGATTAACCCGTTGCAGGTGGCCCGCTACCGGGAACGACACGGTGTGTCTGGGGCCAAGAGTGATCCGGGTGACGCGCACAGTCTGGCCGATATGGTGCGTACCGACCGGCATCAGCTGCGCCCGGTGGCTGGGGACAGTGACCTGGCCGAGGCGGTCAAGGTGGTCACCCGGGCGCATAAGACGCTGATCTGGGAACGGACCCGGCACACGCTGCGGCTGCGGAGGGCGTTGTTGGACTTTTTCCCCGCGGCGGTGACGGCGTTCGATGATCTGGACGCCGCGGACACCTTGGAACTGTTGGCGGCGGCCCCGGACCCGGTCACCGCGGCTGGGCTGGAGGGCGAGCAGATCACTGCGGCGCTGCGTCGAGCCCGCCGCCGTGGCATACCCGACAAGGTAGCCAAGATTCAGGAGGTGTTACGAACACCGCAGCTGGCCCAGCCGAGCGTGGTGGCCGGCGCCTACGCGGTGACCGTGCAGGCCCAGGTCGCGATCCTGACCACCTTCAACACCCAGATCAAGCTGATGCAACAGCAGGTGGGTGCCCATTTTGGTCGGCACCCGGACGCTGAGGTCTACCTGAGCCAGCCCGGCCTCGGTGGCATCCTCGGCGCCCGGGTGCTCGCCGAGTTCGGTGACGACAAGGTCCGCTACACCGACGCTAAAGCCCGCAAAAACTACGCCGGCACGTCCCCGATCACCCGAGCGTCCGGCAAGAAGAAGATCGTCCTGGCCCGCTACGTCCACAACGACCGGCTCCTCGACGCCCTCGGCCTGCAAGCCTTCGCCGCGCTGAAAGCCTCACCCGGCGCCCGCGCCTACTACGACCTACAACGCGCCCGGGGTATCGGTCACCGCGCCGCGCTACGCCAGCTCGGCAACCGGCTCGTCGGGATCCTGCACGGCTGCCTCAAGACCGGCACCCCGTACGACGAACACACCGCGTGGGCACACCACCAACAAGATCACCAACTTGCTGCTTGACATCAAACATCATGGGATGTCTGCTGCCAGATAGCGCTCACGGGATCGGGCAGGCATCCAGCACCGAACCAAGGGTTCAGATCATCTCGCTGAACCAGCTCGCTGACCGGTCAGCCGCCCGTGACGCGAACGCCGTTTGGCCCGCGCGTATCACCAGGCCGTTCAGTCTGCTCGGTCTTACCTGGGCTCACCCGAGCGCGACCCTTGACGGCGTTGTTCGCGTTCGGACTCTGGCCACAGCGACCGGGCGATGGGGCGAATGGCTCATGGTGAAATCAGAGGGTCCCGCGGCCGGCGACATTCGCGGGGCCACCGACCCGGTCTGGGTCGGCGAGTCCCATGGTGTTCAAGCCCACATCACCGGCAGCGGTCTGCTCCCACCCGGGCTCGGGATTGATCTGATCAACACCGACGAATCGCTAAATGCAACATTGGCGCGGCTGCACCCCGAGGAACAAGACCCGTCCCCCGCTCACCCACGTGGACGCCCCGTTCCGCCGATGATCACCCGCGCTGGCTGGGGTGCGGACGTGACCATCGTTACCTCAGCAGCCCACTACACCGGGCCCACCAAGGTCGTCTTCATACACCACACAGCAACCGGCAATCACTACGACGCCAACCAGAGCGCCTCGATCGTGCGTGGCATCCAGGCCTACCAAGTCCGTAGCCGCGGGTGGCACGACATCGGGTACAACTTCCTCATAGACAAGTACGGCACCATCTTCGAAGGTCGAGCCGGTGGAGTCAACCGGCCCGTCCTCGGCGCCCACACCCTCGGCTTCAACACACCGACGCCAGTGCAATCGCGGTCATCGGCACCTACGACTCCGTGCACGTCACGCAGGCCGTCGCAACCGCAATTGCCGCTGTCGCCGCATACAAACTCGGCACCTACGGCAATCCACCCGACGGCCGAGTGGTCATCACCAGCAAAGGCGGCAACCGCTACCCCCAAGGCACTAAAGCTCACCTAAACCGCATCACCGGGCACCGCGACGTCGGCCACACTGACTGCCCCGGTGACGCGCTCTACACCCAACTACCATCAATCCGGGCAATCGCCGCAGCAGCCTCGTGCGGCCCACCGCACCAGCACAAGCTCGGCGCAACCCCCGGGGCGCCCCGCAACCCCACACCGGCGGCATACCCAAACCGTTCTAGAAGCTGATCCCGCCAGATGCAATAACCGATCACCTCGAGAATCGGATTGACGGCCAACTCGTTGTGGGTTGCCCCGAGCACCCACCGCACGCCGGCGCCACACCTGAAAACAGACCACACCGTGTCGATCTGAGCGATGACACCTATCCAGGTCGACTAGCACCATCGCCACACGCGTCATCGCGGACGCCAAACGAACCGGTCTTCACTTCCCAACCAGACTCGACACCGCGGCGCCGAACCGCGACCGTAACCCAACGGGCAGGGCCGGAACGTTAATTGGCGAAGCGATGACGCATTGCTTCGCCAGCCACAAAGTCACTCCGCAGTCCATCACGGAGACCGTGACCAAGCGCTGACCGCAGCTGCATCCGCGACTCACCGGCGACCACCCTTCGGAAATCAAGATCAAGAACACATTCGGCGATCATGCCCGCACGATGCGAGAGCCGAGCAGGTGCTAGTGCAAGAAACGTTGCCATCACCGCCTCCCGCCTGGACTGTGTGGGTTCCATCGTTGATTCTGAACTAATTTCACCGAATAGTTTCCGCCAAATTTCCCGCATGCTATTTACGCATGTCTACCATCTGCGTCGTAGTATGCAAAGCCCATACTGTGGATTTGCCGCTTTCCCCAATTGATGCATCTCAAAGTCGCCCGAAGCTTGATCGACCCGGAACTATGCGGAAAGACGCATGCAGACCATAAGTTTTCAGTGAACAATTAACATTGATTAACACTTGTTAATGCGAATACAATTGCGTCGATCCCCCCGCATCCCCCACACCCCATTCGGAGGATTGATGCGACCCATCCGAAAGATCATCAGCACGGCTGCCACGGCCATCCTCGTGACCGCCGGACTGACATTCGCCGGCACCGCACCCGCGCAGGCGAAACCGACGACCTTCCGTTACACCCACTCCTGCGCAACTGCAGTAGCCCACGGATACGCCCACTGCTTCGCCGTGCTGCGCACACCCGTTACCAACCAGAGCGCCGACCAGGTCAACCCCGCCGCGGCCGCCCCAACCGGGCTTGGCCCAGCCGACCTGCAATCGGCCTACAACCTGCCCTCCTCCAGCGCCGGATCAGGTCAAACAATTGCCATCGTCGACGCCTACGACGACCCGAACGCCGCAGCCGACCTCAACACCTACCGCAACTACTACGGCCTACCCGAATGCACGACCAGCAACGGCTGCTTCAAAAAAGTCAGCCAGACCGGCAGCACCACCAGACTCCCTGCCAAAAACGGCGGCTGGGCCCAAGAAATCTCCCTCGACCTCGACATGGCTTCCGCGATCTGCCCGAACTGCAACATCCTGCTCGTCGAAGCCACAACGCCCTCATTCGCTAACCTCGGCGCCGCCGAAAACGAAGCAGCAGCACTAGGGGCCAACGCGATCAGCAATAGCTACGGCGGCAGCGACGCAGCCGACTCCACCTACGGCCACTATTACAACCACCCCGGTATCGCGATCACCGCCAGCTCAGGCGACAGCGGCTACGGTGCCTCCTACCCCGCCGACTCGCAATATGTGACCGCGGTAGGAGGCACCACCCTGCGCGCCAGCGACACCGACCGGGGCTGGACCGAAACCGCCTGGTCAGGCGCCGGCAGTGGTTGCTCATCCTTCAACCCAGCCCTCACTGGTGCGGCCGACTACGACACCGGCTGCGCCAACCGCGCCGAAGCCGATGTATCCGCAGTCGCCGACCCCGCCACCGGCGTCACCGTTTACGACAGCTTCGCCTACCAAGGCCAAAGTGGCTTCTTGACCTTCGGCGGCACCAGCGTTTCCGCACCGATCATCGCCGCGGTCTACGGCCTCGCCGGCAACACTTCCGACATCGACAACAACTACCCCTACGCCAATGCCTCAGGCCTGTTCGACGTCACCTCAGGCTTCAACGGCAACTGCCCCACCACCCAATGGTGCAACTCCCGAACCGGCTGGGACGGCCCAACCGGCCTCGGCACCCCCAACGGCACCAGCGCGTTCTAAAGTATGCGACCCATCCGCTACGTCGGCGCCGACCTGCGGTGCCGACGTAGCGGATGGCAACGCCGAACCCCTGCGACCCTGCTAAACACGACCACCCAATCGTGCTCGGCAGCGGCTCCCCCGGCGCGTGATCACCGGCGGTGATCACAACGTAAACTCGCTGCTGGATATCGCCGTGCACGCCCCAAGACAGGGTGAATCGGTCTTCAACGTCAACTTGCCTAGCGACAAGTCGACTACATAAGATAATTTAGCAGCCACCTATCCGCGGCCAACAGGTAAAACCATTCCGGGCAGCCCTGGAAGCGATGTTCCATCGCATCAGATTATGGATGCCAAGAAGAAGGACGCTGATTGAGAAAAGCCGTGGCCACCTGCGCCAGTCTGCGCAACGGTCCTGTTCCCTTAGCCGAAACCCGTCACAGGAAAAAACATCGTTGCTTGTCAATATTTCTTAATATAGCGGCATTGCGGTAAGAACGACCAACACGGTGGCAACGCGCAAGTAAATACCGCACCCGACAACTGGCCCATCTGGACATCCGAGGTAGGGCCCGGCAGCCGACACTGCCGTACGCACCCAGAACAAAATCTTACCTACCTCGCCAAAGCGCGTGCGAACCTGCGCGCACCCTCGGTGACCTAGGCTGTGAAGGAGACTGGACAAGACCGCCATAGTCGCCTTAAAAGGACCGAAGAACGGCGGCCTACTGCTGATCCAACAGCAATCCAACAGGGCCCACAACAGTCTACGTGCGATCGGCGAGCGCGGGAAACTTACTACTCAAAACGACGTAGAAAGCACTGCGGAATATCGGCATCAGCCGCTCGCGGAACAGGAAGATCGTCGCCGGAGCCCCGACTAACCTCCACATCGAACACCACCGCAAGATCTGCCAATCAGTAATCAGTTCTTGCTCCAAAAATCTCAGTGCGGTGTTGTATCTCAACTCAAGCAAGAGTGTCCGAACCAAGCGGTCCAGTGACCTACCGATAGCAGCAGCTATACCCCGGCCCAGAAACCATGCAGGGTGTCGGCGTCGGGCCGGGTGCAGCTCGGGTGCAGAGGCTCAGCCTTGCCCAGGACGGGCCGATGCGCGTAGTGAGGGTTCACCCGCCCGGTGCCAGGAGGTAGACCGTGAACCGCATGTTCCGGCTCGGCCCAGTGCTGCGCGCGCGTAAAGCACAGGAAGACGCCGCCCGTGGCTCCGCGAACCAGTCTGGCGCCGATGTCCGCAACACCAAAGCCCTGGTTAAACGCCGCCAACTCGACCTGGTCGGTCGGGATGCACCGACCGAAGGTAGCGCTCGGGCGATGGTCGCCGTGCTGGTCGCCCGGCAATCAGTGGCTACCCGCCTGGCCGGGGCGCACCGCATGGTCGACGACGCCGAACAGGTCGAGCGGGAGCAACTCGCCGAGTTGGTCGATGCGGCGAAACACCGGCGGGCGGGGGAAATAATGGCGCAGCGGCACGCGGAAAGCGTACGAACCCATGATCTGACGGTGGATCAGGCGGCGGTGGACGAGCGTGCGGTCACCTCGAAGGGGCGCAAGGCCGCCCGCGGCACCGACGGTGTTTCTCAGCAACGAGCCAACAGCTTGCGTACGGGTGGGGGCAGTCGCGCTGATCGGGTCGAACCGTGATCGGCGTCGACGGGGTGCTGAGCCGCATCGCCGAGTTGCAAGCCCGACTCGGGGTCCGGCCACCCGCCCCGCCAATAGTGACCGTCACCCCGGATGCGAACGGCAACGCGGCGACCAGCGGTGCCGATTCGTTCGCCACCCAACTAGCGGGGTTTACCGGCATCGGGCCGGCGAGCAGCCGCGGGCCCAAGGTTAGCGGCGCTTTATCGATTAGCGGGCAGGACGTGGTCGACGCGGCAAAGGCCTATCTGGGTACGCCGTACGTGTTTGGTAGCACTGATCCGAACAAGGGGCTGGACTGTTCGGCGTTGGTGCAACGGGCGTATGCCGACAACGGCATCAAACTGCCCCGACTGGCCTACCAGCAAGCAGCGGCCGGCCATGAAGTCAGCAGCCTGGCCAATGCCCGGCCGGGCGACATCCTCGCCTTCGACCAGCCAGTTGATCACGTCGGGATTTATCTGGGCAACAACAAGATGATCGCCGCCCCGAAACCTGGCGATCACGTCAAAGTCGAGCCGGTGTACGAGAAGCCGACCCACATCCGTCGCGTCCTGCCCGACGATGCAGTGCTCGGCCCGTCGGCGATCCGCCCGGCCAGTTTGCTCCGAGCCACAGCCCTTTCCGGCGTTCCCTATGGCGACCTGTTCGTCAAAGCCGGCACCAAGTACGGCATTGCCCCGAAGCTGCTCGCCGCGGTCGCGAAGGTCGAATCCGGCTACGACTCGCGTGCCGTCAGCCCGGTCGGCGCCCGTGGACTGATGCAGTTGATGCCGACCACAGCACAGGGACTTGGGGTCGACGACTCGTTCGACCCGGAACAGGCAATCGACGGCGGTGCTCGACTGCTCGTGGCTAATCTGCGCGAATTTCGCTCGGTGCCGCTCGCGCTGGCGGCTTACAACGCCGGTGGGGGTGCTGTGCGCCGGTATGGCGGGATTCCGCCGTTCGCCGAAACCCAGGCTTACGTACCCAAGGTTCAGCAGGCACTGGCCGCCCTCGGCGGTTGACTCGCATTTTGCCCCCATTCTGCGGTGTTGATCGTTCGCTGTTGTCCACCCAACAGCGTCGACCACGACCTGTTGAGTGAGCCGCCGCGCGCTGTTGGGCCAGCTCAGCATGCCGTTTCCCCATTGCTGTTTGGTGCTGTTGGGTCGGCTCTCGGCCGCCGACATGACGAGCAGGGTCGTCGGGGGGCCATTAGATAGAGGCGAACACGGCCAGTCGGCGCGGGAGCCACCGCCACATGACTGGTAACAACCCACGGTTCTGCGACCAGCACTGCGACGACTCACCCACCGACCCGCACGACCCGTCCACCGCCCCGACCAAATCCATCGAGCCAGGCCCGGTCGTCCCGATCACCGTCTGGCGTCTCGACAACCGCGACGGCGACCAGCCAACAACCGACCCCGGCGACGGATTCGCGTCGCGACTCGCGCGGCGACTCGTCCTGACCTACACCCGCCAAGGCGAGACCGTCGTCGACTTCGACGCCGACCAGCACCTGCACGACGCGGCCACCGCCGCAGCCCGCTCATACCTGGCCATCACCGGCGGCAGCGAACTCGCCGACCTCGACACCATCATCGACCCGGTCAGCCTCATCATCGTTCGCTGGCCCCGACAGAACCCCACCCACACCGCGGCCAGCGTCGGCGACCTGTTCACCGCCTGCCGACTGATCATGAACGCCGACACCTACGCCATCGCCGCCGTCAGCTCCGCACAACCGGGCCGGCCCGGCACCGTCTACGCCGAGCACCTCACCCAGCTGCTACCCGCAGCTCAGGCCGCAGGCCTGACCCACGTCTTGCAGATCGTCGCCGTCAACGGACCCGGCACCGGCGACCAGTTCCTCTACTACGCGACCCCCGCCGAGGCCGACGCCGCCCGAACCACCAACCGCACCATCCCGGACGGCCCGACCTTCCACATCGATCTGCTGGTCTTCACCCCCCGGCCAGAGTCGCCATGATTAACGGCGACCAGGCCAGGCCAGGCGGTGGCGCGTCGCGACGCGCCACGCCCGCCCGCCGACCTCCAAACGAGTCGCGGGAAGTCGCTGAAAGTCGCCGCGGCCAAGGCCAGCCGGAGGCTGGCGAGTCGCAGTACGCTCCCCGGGCCTCAGCACGCCCGGGGGCACGCGAGGGCAAACCCATCGACCGCGCGCCCAACCCGGACAACACGGTCGGACCCGAAGCCGACAACCAGATACCCACACCGACCCACACCGGCACCATCAACCTGACACTGACCGACCCCGACACCGTCGCGATGAGCCCTGAACAGCACAGCCAGGCCGTATCCGCACTCTCGGCCATGATCGTTTCTTGGCTCCAACGCAATCCGGACCCGCTTTCCGAACCGTGACGACACCGTGGGGCCGTCGGCAGTCCGCCGACGGCCCCAGACCAGAAGGTATGGGGCACCCGTGACATGACCCCATCCACTACGAGTCTCGATCTACCGCCGCCACACCCCGGACGACACCGAGCCCAGCAGTCGCGCCTACCTCGCCGCCAATACGGAGTGGGCGGTCATCCCGTCTTCGACAGCAACATTCACAGCCCTTCGACGACCGACCCCGGGCAAACCGGCGACCACTGTCCGCCCAGCCGCAGGACGACGCCACCACCGAGCGCCCCGCAATAGCTCACCCCAGCCAGTAAAACTGAAGGAAGGCACACCCCTCATGGCCCGCCGCAACCGCAACCCAGCGACCGTCGCGAAGACCTCGAACCTGCGCGTCGCGATCTACGTGCGCCGCTCCACCGACGAGGAAAACCAACCGTTCACCCTCGAAGCCCAAGAAGCCAAACTGCGCTCCTACATCGCGTCGCAGCCCGGCTGGGACCTCGTCGCGAAATTCAGCGACGACGCTTCCGGCGCGAAGATCGACCGCCCCGACCTGAACCGGGCACTACTCGCCGCCCAAGCTGGCACGTTCGACGTCCTGCTCGTCTACCGCGTCGACCGGTTCACCCGCCGCATCCGCGACCTCGTCACCCTGCTTGACGAACTCGACACCGCCGGTGTGGTCTTCCGGTCGGCCACCGAACCATTCGACACCTCCACCCCCGCCGGACGCATGCTCGTGCAAATGCTTGGCGTCTTCGCCGAATTCGAACGAGAAATGATCATCGACCGGGTCATCAACGGCATGGAACGCAAAGCCGGCAAAGGCCAATGGACACTTGGTATCGCGCCCTACGGCTACGCAGTCGACCCCGAGACGAAGCACCTCGTGAAGATCGACACTGAGGCGTCGATCGTCTCCGAGATCTTCAATCTCTACACCTTCCGCCGCCAAGGCGCTCGTAACATCGCCACCCTGCTCAACGGGCGCGGCCATCGACGCCGCAGCGGCAAACCGTGGAGCTTCAAAACAGTCATCGATGTCCTGGTCAATCCCGCCTACATCGGGACCGTGGCCTTTCGCGACATCGAGGCCGAAGACTCCCACCCTCGAATCATCGAACGCGATATCTTCCTCAAGGCAGACCAGATCCTCACCGACCGCGCGGAAAACCCGGCTAAAGCAGCAGGCGCGGCGTCGGACTACCACCTCACGGGCAAGATCACCTGCCCCAAATGCGGCAAGTCCTACCTCGGCACCGCGGCCCGAGGCCGCAACCACACCTACCGCTACTACACCTGCTTCACCCGCAACCGCTACGGCACCAGCCACTGCGACGCCCCACGCATCGACGCCGAACGCCTCGATCAACAAATCCTGGACGCTCTCGGCACCTTCTACCGCACCAGTACTACAGGCCCAGATCTTGGGTCTGAAAGGATCTTGAAACTGGTTGCATGATCGATCGTTGTCCACGGCGTGGATGCGGTTACGGTGCAGGACATCGATGCGTGGGGTATGGATCTGTCCGCGTTGACGGATGGGTTGGGGTGGTTGTTCGCCCGGCCGGAGCCGAAGGAGACGTTCGGGCTGTTCGTGCGGGCGATGCTCGCGGACGTGGCGAAGAAGAATTGTTGGGCGATGGCGGAGTTCTCGGGTCTGGCGAATCCGAAGCGGTTCCAGCATCTGCTGAACAAGGCTTCGTGGGATGTCGACGTCTTACGTGACTGGGTGCGGGGTTACGTCTTGGCCGGGTTGGCCGACCCGGACGCGGCGTTGGTTTTGGATGACACGCAGGCGATCAAGAAGGGCACCAAGAGTGTAGGGGTGGCACCGCAGCACTGCGGGTTGACGGGGCAGACGGAGAACTGTCAGTGCATGGTGATGCTGACGTATGCTTCTGCGCTTGGGCACACGTTCATCGATCGGGAGTTGTACCTGCCGGCGTCGTGGACCAGTGACCGGGCCCGCTGTGACACCGCCGGGGTACCCGCCGATCGTGGTCTGGTCACTAAACCGCACCTGGGCGTTACCATGCTGAAACGGGCTCTCGCGGACCAGGCGTTGAGGTTCCGGTGGGTTGTTGCTGACTCAGGATACGGCCGTGACCCGGTCCTACGCGAGTTCTGCCACGACAACGTCTTGTCTTATGTGTTCGCGGTCGCGGTGGACCTGCCCCTTCTCGGGGTTCGCGGTGAGGCATTGCGTCCGGACGTGGTGCTGGCCGGCACCGCCGACCGGGTATGGCAACGCCGTTCGTGTGGCTACGGCAGTAAAGGTGAGCGGTACTGGGACTTCGCCGCCCATGCGGTGACGGTCAAGGGACAGCCACCCGCGCCGGGTTTCGCCCATACCCTGTTGATCCGTCGAGCGATCCGGCCGAAGGTCACGAAGAAGCATCCCGACGGGATCTACGAGGTGGAGTACTTCCTGGTCCACGCCCCGGCCCAGACACCGGTCCCCGCGATGATCCTCGCAGCGGGTCTACGGTGCAACATCGAAGACGACAACAAGGCCGGGAAAGACCAACTCGGTTTGGATCAGTACCAGGTTCGTGGATGGACCTCATGGCACCGACACGTGACCATCAGCATGCTCGCTCAGGCATTCCTCGCAGTCACCCGGTCCGGCCTGGGAAAAGACCACCCCCGGACGGGAAGCGAACACCCCGGCTGAACCCGACACCGCTGATCGGGCTGTCCCTGGCCGCCCTACGCGGCCTACTCACCGCGACGATCCTGCTCCGCGCCGTCGGCGACCACGCCGCGGCCATCGCCCGCGAGGCCTGGCGCCGCGCCCATCAGAGCACCGCGATGATCAGCCACTACGGACGCCGCGGTGATCAACTCCCACCACCGCTACGAATCTGAAACCACCCATACCGGAACATCTTCATGATCTGGGGCTGTAGTACCAGCACCCACCTCATCACCGAAGCCATCACCGCCGCCCAAAACGACCATCGGGCAGCCCGAGGAGCCTTCGACGACGAACTGCACACCGTGACTATGGCCATGGCCCAGAAGGAGGCTGCCATCGACCGGGTACTTCAACGACTACGAAGACGGCACCCTCGACAAGGCACGCCTAGAAACCCGGATCGCGAAACTCGGCGACGAGGTAACCAAGCTCCAACACCGCCGCGACGAACTCCAACTGGTGGAGCTGAGGGGACTCGAACCCCTGACCCCCTCGATGCGAACGAGGTGCGCTACCAGACTGCGCCACAGCCCCTCCGACCCTCGGTGGTTTCACACCGTAGGGCCGAAAGAAGGCTAACAGGTTTACCGCGCCACTTGCGCACCGGCCCTGCCGCGCCGATCAGGCGGTGTGGTTGCGCCCACCTGCCTCGTACGCGCGACCGCGCAACCCGCCCGCCCGCCGATACGAAACCGACCCGCCGTTCGCGACTGCGGGCAGGTCGGACGGATCACGATCCAACCCCATCGCCGCCCGCCGTACGGCTTCCTTCTGGGCGGCGAGCCGGCGCTGGGCTTCTCGACGGGCCGTGGCTCGGCGGGCTTGTTCGCGCCGTACCTCAGCTTGCCGTGCTGCCAACCAGGCCGTCTCGCGCGCTTCGATCTTGCGGCGCCCGCGGTCGCGGATAGACCGATTGCGCAGATGCACGAGATAGAGCCCGAGCAGTGACCCAGTGCCCGCGAACCCAATCCAGAAGCCCGGCCCGACAGCGAGCACCCCGACCAGCTCGATGAGATTCAGCAGCAGCAGCGCCGCGAAGACCCGACGACGGCGCACAACCGTTGGGGTGTGTCGCCGCACCGGAGCACGACGAACGGGACGCCGCCCAGTGACCAACCGCAGTTGCCGCTGCGCCCGATTCTGCGAGCCTGCCACACTCGCCAGACGCGATGACGATCCCGAATTCTGTAACACAGTGTCACCGGAATGGGCGATCATCGTAACCGTTACCTGGCGTGCGGCGTTTATCGGTCGGCGCCCGGGCACGGTTCGGCGACGGCGGTTGCGTTGCAACACCCGTACCGTCGACGACGCCCGCTCCGCGGCCAGGCGCTCGGTGGCGTCGTATCGGCGCACAAGCGCCGGTGCGAGAGCGAGCAAGCCGGCTGCGGCGAGGACGGCGAGGAGCACCGAGGTCGGCACCCTCACTCCTCCCGTCAGCTTCGGCGGTCCGCTTTACTGTGGGCAAAGTGCTGGACCGCAAACACCTAATGTCCGCAAAGGTTACGGGCGGTACCAGCGGAAATCAGGGCGCCGCGCCGAAGGCTACCCCAGTGATGACGCCGCGTCACCAGACCTGATCTTGTCAGCGGCGGTTGAAATGCAGCGCAATATCCGCTGCAGTCAAAGCGGTGGTGTAGAAAGCAGGTTCATCGATGATGCCGGTGAATTGAGTACCGCCGTCACCATCGGCGCCGATCTGTAATGGTCTAGTATTGTTGACCATATTGAGGTTAGTGGTGACTCCTGGAGTGACATCGGCCCCGTCGAGGTAAAGCTTAATCGTGGCATTGTTTTTCGTGACCGCGATATGGTGGTAAGTGTTGGCACTAATGGAGGCCGTGCTGGTTGCAAGGTAGGGCATTGCACCGTTCTTAGCCAGGTGAAAGATGTTACCCGGTTCAATCTCCACGGCAAAACTATTAGTACCCTTGCCCATAAGCGCCCAGTACTGGCCACCACCGGCGACACTGGACAGCTTGACCCACGCCTCAGCAGTGAACACGTTCCCGAAGGCCAATGCCCCGGTACTGTTCGCCACGGTAATGTACCGGCTGCCGTTGAACGAAACCGCCTTATTTCCGTCAGGGGTCGCACCGGCTAGACCGTAAAGTAACCCCTAACCCGCTGTAAGTGCCGTCGTGCGTAGGGCTACTGATCGACGCAACCGCATTGCCTGACGCTTCGCCGAGTCGCCAGTAATCCCACGGCCCACTGGCGATTACCGCACTGGTGTACCAGTCGTTACTAGCAGTCCACGTGCTGCCAGTGTTGGTGGTTTGGGCGGTAAAGGTAGCCTGGACCGGCCAAATCGGGAGAATCCGCACTATAAGGATTAACATCGCTGCCAGGGTGACGAAAACCCAAAACCGCGACGACGACCCGCGTGCTAACCGGCGCTCCACCTCTGCTTCATCGGCGGCAAGAGTCAGCTCATGAGAAGCTATTGCCGGTGCCGTTATGCGCTGACGCGTCGCCAGCGCGCGAGCAGGCCGCCTTCGGCCGCGACCTCGTCATTGGTCAGTGCGTAGCCGAGATGGTCACGCCAACCGCCGTCGATATGCATGTAGCGCTCATGATAGGCCTCTTCGCGGAAGCCCAGTTTTTCCACCACTCGCCGGCTCGGTACGTTTTCCGGCCGGATGTTGACTTCGATCCGGTGCAGCCCACCCGGCCCGAACGCGTGGTCCACGGCTAGTGCCAGCGCAGTCGGAATTACTCCACGACCCGCCACCCGAGCATCAACCCAATAACCCGCGTACGCGGAACTGAAGGCTCGGCGCACGATGTTGCCGAGATTGAGATGCCCCACCAAGCGTTCGCGGCCGTGTTCGCGCAGGCAGACCGCGAACGGCATGCTGTCGCCGCGCCGACCTGCCCGCCGCATGTCTTGAAAGACATAGCCATAGGCGCGGATCGAGTTCATTTCCGGCCAAGCGCCGGGCGGTGCGGATTCCCATGGGGCGAGCCAAGCCTGGTTGGCGATGCGCACTTCGGACCAGGCGCGGGCGTCGCCGCGACGATAGGGGCGCAGCAGGACGGGTCCGTCCACCAGGACGGCGGGCCATCCGGGGGTGGACCCCAACATCAGCGCCTCCGGTCGAGCAACAGCACATCGACGGTCGAACCGGCCGCCGCCATGGTCACGCGCTCGCCGAGCACCAGTAATCCGTTGGCTTCGGCCAGGCCGGAAAGAGTGTACGGGCCACCGGAGAGCGGTTGTACAGTGTGGCCGCCGCCGCGCCGTTCGGCAACGTGTGCTGGGCGAAACTCGCGTAGGCCGGCGGGCGAGGACACTGTCTCCAGCAGGTGCGCTTTGACACTGGGGCGAAATACCGGCTCCGCGCCGATCAGCAGTTGGATCACCGGGCGGGCCAGCACTTCGAAGCCGATCAGTGCGGCACCGGGCTCGCCCGGCAGACAAACGACTGGCACTTCTGCGCCGCCGACTGTGCCGAAACCCAGGGTCGCGCCGGGGCACAGCGCGACATCGGTGAACTCGACGACACCTCGGCCGGGGTCGCGGCGCGACAAAACTCGGCGCAACATGTCACCCGGACCCGTACCCGTGCCTCCGGTGGTAATGATCAAATCCGCCCGCAGGGTTTGGTCTTCGAGCAGGCCGCGCAGGCCTTCCGGATCGTCGTCACAGATGCCTATTCGATATGCGAGCGCGCCAGCCTCAACCGCGGCAGCGGTGAGCGCATGCGAGTTGGCGTCGACGACCTGCCCCGGTTGACTCGGCCGGCCCACGTCGACCAGTTCGTCACCTGTTGCCACCACGACCACCCGCGGACTGGGCCGGACCACGACGTGCCCGATACCGGCAGCGGCGAAGCTCGCCACCATCGCGGGGGTCACATCCGCACCGGCAGGCGCCAGGACCCGCCCAACGGCCAGTTCGTCACCGGCTCGGCGTACGCCGGAACCGCGTTTGGGGGCGTGCCGGATCTCTACTGCCGTCATGCCTTGATCGGTCCAGTGCACGGGCACGACCACGTCAGCGCCGAGCGGCAGTGGCGCACCGGCCGCCACCGAGAAACACGAGCCGGGAGTGAGCCGAACCGGTCGCCAACTCGACGCGCCCAGGTCACCGACCACGTTTAGCCGCACCGGTCGGGGGCCGCCCTCGAACGCGCCGAACGAGGGATGCGACCCGACCCGCCCGGCCGCCGCCAAGTCCTCCCACCGAGCCGCGTAACCGTCTATCGACGACTGGTCGAACGCCGGGTACGGGTGGGGGGCGAGCACGTCGACGGCCAGGACGTTGCCGTGTGCCTGGGTGAGGTCGAGGTCGAGCGGAGGCAGCGCCCGCAACCTGCGCAGCACCCTGCCCAGGTATTCCGCGAGGGGCATCAGCTCGTTGGCGGCCGCCTCGGCATCGGCCGTCGCGGTCATCCTCGGGCACCGCCGGCGACGAAGTCAGTCAGCCAGCTGCGGAACTCTTCGCCCAGATCTTCGCGCTGCACCGCGAGCTGCACCACCGCTTGCAGGTAACCCAGCGGCATCCCGGTGTCGTATCGGTGGCCCCGATAGATGATGCCGTGCACCGGGGTGCCGTCCGCGAGCAGCTGGGCCATCGCATCAGTCAACTGGATCTCGCCGCCGCTGCCGGGCTTGGTGTTGGCAATCGCCGCGAAGATTGTCGGCGGCAAAATGTAGCGCCCGAGCACGGCCAAGTTGCTCGGTGCCTCGCTCGCTGATGGTTTTTCGACCAGCCCGGTCACCGCCACAACGTCCTCGCCCAGGTCAGACGGTTCCACCGAAGCGATGCCATACCGCTTGGTCTCTTCCGGCTTGACCTCCATAAACGCCAAAACAATCCCACCGGTACGCGCCTGCAAGTCGAGCATCGCGGGCAGCAGCGGCTTGTCCTCTTCCACGAACTCGTCACCGAGTAGCACCGCGAACGAGTCGGCCCCGACATGCGAAGCCGCTACGCCGACCGCGTGCCCCAACCCGAGCGGCTCACCCTGGCGGCAGGTGTAAATGTCAGCAAGCTCACTCGTACGGCGTACGGCGGCAAGTCTTTCGAAGTCGCCTTTTTCTTCTAGCCGAGCTTCCACGTCGGGGCGGCGGTCGAAGTGGTCGACCATCGAGGTCTTGCCACGCCCAGTGATCAATAGGACATCGGTGATCCCGGCACTGGCCGCTTCTTCCACGATGTACTGCAACACCGGCCGGTCGACGACGGGCAAAAGCTCCTTCGGCACGGCCTTGGTGGCGGGCAAGAACCGGGTGGCCAGTCCAGCCGCAGGGATCACGGCCTTCACCGCCCGACGGCCGGTTGCATGCGTGTACGTCGTCATTGAGGTCTCCGCACTTTGCTGGCGTTGGTGCTGGACATACAGCCGAGACTATCGGCCGTGCGCCTGCCGCGGCGGCTGTGGCCCACTCCCGCCCGTCGCTTCCGCGGCAAACTTCCCATCCGGTACGCCCGGCGAAACGTCCGACTGGATCACATCGAGCGATTCGGCCAACCGATAGGTGTCCCGACCCGCCCGCTTTGCCGCATACAAAGCGCCATCCGCGGCAGCTAGCACCCGCTGAGCGTCGGTGCCATGCTCGGGAAAAACGGCGATCCCGATCGACACACTGATCGAAACTTGGTCGGATTGACCGGACTGCCCGGCGTCGATCGGCACTGGCAGTTCACGCACCGCCGCGCCGAGTCGTTCAGCCACGATCGCCCCGCCGAAGGCGTCCGTCTCCGGCAACAGCACCACGAACTCCTCCCCACCCTGCCGGAACGCCACATCGACTTCGCGCAGCCCGATTCGGATTCGGCGCGCGAACTCCGCCAAAACGGCATCACCGGCTGCGTGCCCGTACGTGTCGTTGACGTCTTTGAAGTGGTCTAGGTCGAGGACCAGGACGGTCAGCATCCGGGCGAAGCGATTGGCCCGCTCGACTTCACGGCGCAACGATTCACGAAGGTAGCGGTAGTTCCACAGCCCGGTAAGCGGGTCGGTCAACGACAACCGTTGCGCTTCCTCATGCACTTGCACGTTGTGCACGGCCACCCCAGCCTGACCGGCAAAGGTGCGCAAAGTGTCCAGATCTGAATCGTCGAAGGCCTCCCCGCCGAGCCGGTCATAGAGCGCGAGCACACCAAGCGTGCCCGGCGCCCGTTCCACTCCGGGCAACCCATGACCCAGCAGCCCTAAGCCTGGCAAAGCTGAGCCCGGCAACATCGGGTCGTCGGCGGAAAATGGCGAACAGATTGGCACCGCCACGTAGGTGTGGCAGCTGGGTTCGGCCGTGCCGTCCGCGCCAAGCCCCCGGCGCGGTTGCCCGCTGGCCGCCACCAGCCCGAGCGCACCCGCGCCGACCGGTATCAGGCGCTGTGGCAAATCCGCATCGGACACATCCCAGTCGCCGGTCAACCCAATCGCACACCGAGCGGCGAGTTGCCCGGTCTGGGAGTCGATGAGCAGCACCAGACCCGCGCGGGCTCCCGCCGCAGCAGCCGCCGAACGCAGGATCACCTGCAAAATCCGATGCAAATCATGGGTACTGGACAACGTCTCGCCCAAAATCGCCAGATGCCCGCGCAACTGGTCGCGGCTGGCTGTCAGCGCCTGCACATAAGCCTGCAGCTCCCGGGTCATCCGGTTGAACGTGGCAGCCAGTCGACCCAGCTCCTCCGGGCGCGGGATCGGCACCCGCGTATCCAGCGCCCCATGCGCCACCTGGTCCGCCGCTCGCGCAAGATCACTCAGTGGCCGAGTGGTCGACTGGGCGAGTTTCTGCGCCACCAGGACGGTCGCGCCAGCAGAAGCCAACACCACACCGATCAGTACGGCGTACATAAAGGTGGGGTCGGTCTCCCGCACACTCAGCGTGAGCGCCAACGGCTCCCCTGGCTGCGCCCTGACCTCACGGCTCGCCAGCTGGGCATCGGCAACCAGCCCGGGTGGGGCATTCAGCTGAGGTGGCGCATTCAGCTGAGGTTGGGCCGCGCTGAGCATGACGGTAGCGTCGCTCGCACTAGCTAGTCGATCAAGGAATGCGGGATCGAGGTTTTGCCCAGCGATCACGGTGACGGTGCCATTGCGCGCAGCCGCACTGATCGCCGTCGCTAAGCCTAAAGTCGGGTTCGCACAGTCCTGCCAACCGCTAGGTACCTGCGAGCCGATGGACTGCACGGAGGCGGTGGGATGGATTTCGCTGGCTAAGCCGCGGGCGACGAGTTGGGTGGCGACGGCGGCGCGATCTGGCTCGGGCACGACAGCGACGGCGTCAGCGGCGGCTTGGAGCTGCCGACAGACAGCACCGATCCCGGTTCGGATCACCCAGCTGGCATGATCGAGTCGCTCGACCGTGCGGGCCTGGTTCACCCTGCCAACGGTGACGGCGACGGCGACCGTCCCCAGCAGGACCGGACAAAGCACGACAACCAGGAAGGCGGCGGTCAGCCGGCCACGAAGCGTCACGCATCCTCCCGGAATTGGCCCGCTTGCAGCGATGCTGACACAGTGTGCGCCGTTTGCCGCTTTCAATTAAGGGGTGTTGCATGTCGGATTTAACGGGTGAAGCCGAAAAATCAGCCACCGTCAAGCTCGCCCTACGCAACCACCTGCTCACCCTGCGCCGCAATCTCCCCGCATCCGCCCGCCAAATCGCCGCCCAAAACCTTCAAGACCAAATCCTCACCCTGGTACGCCTCACCCGCCCGTCAACCATCGCCGCCTACATTCCGATCGGCGCCGAACCCGGCGGCAGCGACCTACTCACCGTGCTCACCCAACCCGCCCCGCCCGCCCCGCCCAGCCCGCTCGGCCCGCTCGGCCCGCCCAGCCCGCTCGGCCCGCTCGGCCCGCGAATTCTGCTCCCGATCCTGCTGCCAGACAACGACTTGGACTGGGCCGAGCACCCCAGCTCCCCACCCGCTGAGACCTCACCTCCCAGTGCGCAGCTCGCCGATCCACGACCAACGGGCGCGCTGATCGCCGGTCCGCGCGGTTTGCTCGAGCCGTCGGGTCCACGGCTCGGCCCAGCAGCAATCACCACCGCCGACTTGATCTTGGTACCGGCGTTAGCGGCCGACTCGCGCGGGCATCGCATGGGTCGTGGCGGCGGCTCTTACGACCGGGCCTTGGCCCGCCTGCAGCCGGAACTGCGCCACGACCGGCCCACCCGATGGGCACAGCGCATGTCACCGGGCGATCCCACTGACTCCGGGTCGGCATTACCCGTTCCGCTAGTCGTCGCGTTGCTGCATGACTGGGAGTTGATCGACGAAGTGCCGACCGAAGCACACGACCGGCTCGTGCACGCCACAATGACCCCTACCCGCGGATTTGTGCTCAGTCGCGAAGCCGAGTGGACGAAATGACCTCCGATGACGCACCATTGGCACTCGGAGTTGGCGAGTGCCAGCAGCCGACAGATCCGGAGGAGCCGTGCCCACGTACCAGTACGCCTGCACCGAGTGCGGTCACCGACTCGAAGCAGTGCAGTCCTTCTCCGATCCGGCCCTAACCGAGTGCCCGACCTGCGCCGGTAAGCTCCGTAAAGTTTTCAACTCGGTCGGCGTAGTGTTCAAGGGCTCAGGGTTCTATCGCAACGACTCGCGGTCGACCCCCGCTAGCTCCGAAAAGGGTGCTGAGTCCACCCCGAAGTCAGAAGCGTCTTCGTCAAGCGACTCGTCCAACAAGTCATCAAATGACAGCTCGTCGAGCTCGACGAAATCGTCCGACTCTTCGGGCTCAGCCGGTTCTTCCAGCACCTCCAGCACCTCCAGCTCATCCGGCTCATCTGGTTCGTCCGGTTCATCTGGTTCGTCCGGCTCGTCAAGCTCCGCTAGCACCACCAAGACTGCCGCCTCATCCTGATCAACTCGCTCCCGGCGCCCGACACGGCTCGCGCCGGTGATTAGGGCAGTCTTGCCTGCGAGTGATGGCAGGTTAGGTCATGGTGCTGCTCCTGACGAGGTTAAGGGGCGGTGGGTTGGTGCCGTTTGCCGGCAACTCCAGGCGGGGTAGGGGTCGACATCGGCGCCCCATGACGTTGTCGATCGCGCCGATCTGAGCCATCAGCGCGTAGTAGTCCTGGATGTGCCAGCTCTGGGCGATCTGCTGGCCCTCGAAGCGGTGGATCTCCAGAGCGTTGAACGACACGGCCTTGCCAGATACCGGCGCACCCGGCGCCAGCGGGCCGGTGTGAGTGGCGCGCGCGACGGAACGAATGACGACCTTGTCGCCAACGACGAGGATCTCTTCGAGGTGAAGTGGATAGCGGTGCAGGTACTCAACGAGCCGGCTGTCGCGCGGTTCACTATCGAAGCCGAAAACCGCACGAGCGATCCGCTTGAACGTCTCGACGCGCTGTTCGCTGTCGTCGCCGACGACGGTCTCGCCCAAACCCTCATGATCGTCTTTGACGGCGCCCTGGCCCAATGCGCCGTCACTGGCGAGAGCGCTCCCGCCCACATCGCCCGCACCCTGGCCCACACCGCTACCCAAGCCGCCCAACATCACTGACCTACAACGCAGCCAGGTTCCCGATGCTGGCGTTCGGCAAGAATGGTCAACATGGAACATGATCAACTCAATGCGCTGGGCGAGGTAGTCCGGCAACTCGTTCCCGACTTGTATGGGCCCAACCAGCAGCAGGCGGTCGCGGCGCTGACGGCGATAAGCGACGACCTGGAGACCCGGCTACTCGCCGTCAACGACGCCGCGGCAACGGCTCAGGTGGCCTCCTGGGCTGCGCCACTGTGGCGGTACTGGGTACTCTGCGGACGGATCAGACGCGGGATCGACGTTCTCAGTCAGCTGCAACACCACGCCGACCAGAGCAAGCGCCCGCCGCTTGCGGCGGCACGCGCAGTGCTGCACTACTTCGCCGGCGACGACGACGCCTACGCCGATCTCGCTCACCGCGAACTTAGCGACGGTGTGCCAGGCGATCCGGAAACGGCTGGATTGTTGCTATTGGTGGCGGGATGGGCGGCACAGGCCGGGAACCGACTGGATGAAGCCGACGAGTCAGTCGCTCAGGCTGCGCGGCTGTTCACTGCCGCCAACCACAGGTGGGGTCACGCTGTCGCGACGTTAACACGAGGGGAGATAGCCCGAGCCGCGGGACGGTGGAAGTCTGCCGCAGACCTCTATGAGCGGAGCCTGGCCGATTACCAGCGTCTCGGCGACCCAGCTGCAATCTCAGCCTGCCTTTTCAATCTCGGACTTGTAGCCCGCCACAACGGCGACCTCACCGCTGCGCGAGCCTACTTCACTGCAGCCGCCGAGTCTGCCCGCGCTGGCCACGTCGACCTGTTTCTGGCCAGCGACCTACTTGCGCTCGCAGCCCTGGACGCGGCAGTTGGTGACACAGTGAACGCCGCCACCCTGCTAAAAGAGTCCGATGCGCTGTTCGCCCGACTCGGCGCACAACCTGAACCCGCGGACCGGACCCTACGCGCCGAGGTTCTCACCGCAATGCACGACATCGACCCGTTAACGCCCACCCAGCACATCGACAGTTAGCTGGCGCCCCAACACGTCGGGGTCAACGTGTCCATCCGCATCGGCTGAAGCGATTGCTCTGCCATAGCACCTGCGCCTGCCTCTAGCGGCTTGTCCACAGTTCTGTGCTATCCACCGGGCCACATTTTGTGGCCCGTAAGACGGCCTAACGTCTGATTGTCGAAACAGCCATCCGGCCAAACAGTGAAACTGGACCGTGCCTCGGATCAAGGGTCCGATCAGGAGGTCGGGGCGCACGAAGGGGCAAAACATGGGCACAGCCGGGACGCCCCGCGCTAAGAAATTCCGGCTCGGTTCAATCTCAGCACTCAGCGACGAGCGCCTCGATCCAGTGCGCTGGCGCCGTCCCCACCGCGGCACACTATTTCGGTGGACCGCAGTCGCCGCTCTGCTAACCCTCGCCGCCGCGACGCTGTGGTTCCGCCCGCAGCCAAGCACCTCGGCCGCTGTCCAACCCGGCTCGACAGACATCAACAGAGCTAGCCCGTCAGCGGTGGCATCGCTACCGCGCCCAAGAACGTTGTCGTCGCCAAGTTCGGCTGTCCAAGATCCGGCATCGACGGTTCCCGCCGGTCACGTCGGGGTCGCAGTTCGGCTCGCCGACCAGACCGCGCTTGCGCTCGTTCACCCAGGAAACCGCGTTGACCTGCTACGCCTCGACGATTCGCCGCAAGGCAGCACCCGCGTAGCCACCGCGGTCCAAGTCCTCACCGTGGCCAACGGCAGCGACCCAGTCACCGGCGGCCTACTCTTAGCGCTCACTCCAGCTGAAGCCACAGCAGCGGTCGGCAACGCCAGCCACGGTTTCGCCGTGCTAATCCGGCCAAACTAACCCGCAATCCGACCAGTGCCTAGCCAAGCGGGTGATTAGCCCCAATGGGGTGGGCGGTCTTCGAAGAGGCGGTCGTCGTTGTTGCTCATCTGCTCACCCCAGCCATGTGCGGTGTCGTCACGAGTCTGGTCAGGGAGAACAACGGGCTCATCTACCTCGAAATCGACTTCGCGGTCGGCGTCGTTGTCGCGCTCTGGCTCATCCAGGATGTCCACGACTAAGAGGGTATGCCCCGACCCCTGCGGACGTCCGCCCCCTACGGCTGTACCGTCGGTGAACGTGAGCTCCCCGACTGGTGCCCCGGACCACGAAGACGCGTACTGGCAGCGCCCGGCCGCCGATGCGACCCCGACTGGCCCGCCGCCGCAGCCGAGCGCACCCGAGCCGCTGTATTCGGGCCCGCCCCGCACGAGCCCGCCAGCCGCACAGTGGCGGCCGCCGACGATCTCCCAGCCACCGCCCCCACGCACGTTGCCACCTCAGGATTTCGCCGCCCTCGACGAAGCCGAAGGTTCGGCCCGCACAGTGACCTACGGCGTGGGCTTGATCGCAGGCGCAATCGCGGTAATCGTGATGTGCCTGCTCTGCGCCCGAGCAATCTTCTGATCCGCCGGTCAGGAGCTGCGCCAGACTGCGGTGGCACCTGAGTCACCGGTGCGCACGACGTAGTAGGCCGAGATCACTGCCAGTGCGATCAGCACAACCGCTAGGCCGAGGTCGGCGATCCGAGGCAGCGTGCCGGGTCTGCGCCAGTTCAGCACGACCACGACCAGGCTGACGATCCCGAGCGCGAGCGCGAACGCGAATGTACGGTCACCGAATTCCATGTGGTCGTCGAGGAGTTGGAGGTCTTTGCCTTTGACGCCATTGGCGACGAGCCGGTCGTAAAGTTTGCTGCCGGACAGTTTGGCGACCAGCGTAGATAGCGGCGCGACCACGGCGAGCGCGGCGAGAGTCCAGGCTATTTTGGGCCGCCAGAGGGCAACTAGCGCATAAGCGATGGCGCCGAGGGCTAGCAGCGGGACGAAGATGACCGCCGCGTGCAAAACGAGTGCGTGCACCGGCAGGCCGTTGATCTGATCGAACACCGAACCTCCATTGATCGCGAGACGAGTGATCGCGAAACGAGTGATCGCGAAACGAGTCGACAGCTTAGAAGTACCTGCCGGCTCATACCGCGACCCGACCCGTCTGGTTCAGTGCGCTGACCGATCTTGTCTGTTTTGCCACGCTAACCGGCTGGTACGGCGGCCGGCGGGTTGGGCTTTTGCGCGAAGCGTGCTGTCATTAACCGATGTCCTCCAGCGAGAATCTCCTGCGTGCGCACGGCCTGCGGGTCACTCGGCCGCGCTTGGCCGTGCTGGAGGTGCTCAATCAGGGCGGGCATCTGGAGGTCGACGAGGTCGCTCGGCAAGTGCGCAGCCAACTAGATTCGGTGTCGACCCAGGCGGTTTATGACGTGCTAGCCGCCCTGTCCCGGGCTGGGCTGGCCCGACGGTTGGAGCCGGCTGGCAGTCCCGCGCGGTTCGAGGCTCGGGCCGGCGACAACCACCATCACATTGTGTGCCGTGGTTGCGGCGAGATCGCCGATGTTGACTGTGCTGTTGGCGAGCGACCGTGCTTGACCCCGACCCCGGGCCACGGTTTTGAGCTAGATGAGGCCGAGGTCACGTTCTGGGGTCTCTGCCCAGATTGCCAAGCTCGCCGGCAAGCCGACGTCGTTGCCTAAAACCGTTTTCTGAACGGGTTCAACTTTGCTGAGTCGCGTGGCACGCTGGAAGGCATGACGGGTGATGTGGGGCTGTTCGGACCGGGTTCGATCACGTGGAAGCTGCACGCTGAGCCGATCCTGTTTCTCGGCGGCCTGCGCTCGCTTTACTTGCAGGCGTTGCATCCACGCGCGGTCGCCGCAGTAGCGCAGAACTCGGCCTATCAGAGCGACCCGTGGGGCCGGCTGAATCGCACCTCCGCCTATGTCGGCACGGTCATTTGGGGCAGCACTGAGCAAGCCGAGCAAGCGGGCAGTCGGCTGCGTCGGCTCCATGCCCGGTTGAGCGCAGTCGACCCGGGCACCGGGGAGGGCTTCCGGATCGACGAACCCGACTTGCTGCGCTGGGTGCATGTGGCCGAGGTCGAATCGTTCTTGACCACCGCAGTGCGGGCTGGGGTGAAACTGAGCCCGGCCGAGATCGACATCTACTATGCCGAGCAGGTCCGGGCGGCCGAGCTGGTCGGTCTCGATCCCAGCACGGTGCCGGCGAGCGCAGCCGAAGTGCAGGCCTATTACCAGGCGATTCGCCCGGAGCTGCGGTTGACCAAGGACGGCATCGAGACGCTGCTGTTCTTGACCGTTCCGCCGGTGCCGGAGAACTGGGGCGGTCGAGCATTGCGCTTGGGCCTCACGCTTGGACCACCTCGGTGGGCTTACTTCGGCATCGCCGGCACGGCGCTCGGTCTGCTGCCGCCGTGGGCGCGGCGGATGTATGGCGGGCTCAGTTGGCCGGGCACCGACCTGCCCGCCAACTTGTCCGCTCGGGGCATGCGAATATTGCTCGGCGGTGTTCTCGCCGCAGTGCCGGAGCGCTATCGAATCGCCCCGGTGCGCCGAGCTGCACTGGAACGCATCGGCCAAGCCTGACCAACCAGGGCTAGCCGTTTGCGGGGCGCGATCAGGTGCTGAGGTGCTCGACTGCGGCCCAGGGCTCCTTGGCGACCGCTTGCTGACCGGTGGGGCAAACCTTGCGGAAGTCGCACCAGCTGCACAACGTGCCGGGATTAGTCGGAAAGGACTCGTCCGGGTCGGCTCCTGCGGCTACTGCCTTTTCCGCGTCGGTGATGTCACGGGCCGTGTCCTCGGCTCGACGAAGCTGCCGCGCCACTGACTCCTCGGTGTGCTCAAAATGCGCGACAGTGCCGGTGGGCAAGTGATGCAGCTCGACCCGACGACATGGGCGCCGAAAAACCCGCTGCGCCGCGTACGCATAAAGGGCTAAAGCATGTGAACCGCGGGCGTCGTCGGAGTTTAGTCCACTGCGGCCGGTCTTGTAGTCGACGATCACCGCTTCCGGGCCGTCTGGACCCATGCGGGCGTCGATCCGGTCGGCCCGGCCGTTAAACGCCAACACAGCGGTCTTGGTCGCGACCACCCGTTCCACCCCGAGCGGTTCGTCCTGCGGGTCGAGGCCAGCCACGTAGGTCTCCAACCAGCCCAGCGCGCTGTGATACGTCGCTTTCTCCTGCTCGACGTCGCGATAGCCCTCCCGCACCCAAGTGGATTTGAGCAGGGTGGGCAGTGCACCGGGAACCCGCCGCTCAACCGGCACTGAATACCAGTTTTTCAGGGCAGTGTGCACGCTCGCGCCGAGCGACGTGTGGGCCCACGGCGCCCCCTTCGGCGGGGTGGGCCGGTCGACGTAGGAATACCGATAACGACGCGGACAATCCGTGTACGCACCGAGCTTGCTCGGGGTGCACACGAAGAGCCGCTCGGGCATCCCGTCGAAGCCGAGCTGCTCGGGAATCGCGGAACGCGGTCTGGTGGAAGGCACACGACGATCCTGCCAGGACCCAGTGACATCTTGGCCGCCCGACTTAGCTCGGATGGGTATAAAGCCGCACGAAGGCGGAGACCGCATCGGCGATCAGTTGCACGGCGATGGCGGCGAGCAGCAGCCCGGCGATCCGGGTGAGCACTTCGATCCCGGCCGGGCGTAACAGCTTGACGATCACCCCGGAGAAGCGCAGCACCAGCCAGACGGCGACCATCACGGCCACGATGCCGAGGCCGATCACTGTGTAATCACCGATACCGTCCGCGCGCCGGACGAAGAGCATTGTCGCGACGATCGCACCCGGACCGGCCAGCAACGGCGTACCCAAAGGGACTAAAGCGACGTTGCTCGTGCCGCCTTGTTCTTCGGGTGCGTCCGTTTTGCCGGTGAGCAGTTGCAACGCGACCAAGATCAGCAGCAGTCCGCCGGCGCCTTGCAAGGCTGGCAATTTGACGTGCAGATAATCCAGCAGGGTCTGCCCGGCCACCGCGAAACCGACAATCACCCCGAGTGCCAGCAGCACCGCGTGGGTTCCGGCCGTGATCCTGGCCTTGGTGGTCATGGTCCCGGTGAGCGCCAGGAACACCGGGACCATGCCCGGTGGGTCGACGATGACCAGCAGAGTCACGAAGAACTCGCCGAACAGCTTAAGATTCACCCGATCAAGGTAGGTGTAACCCCCGGTCAGCGCATGCTGGTGCGTCTAGCGTCACCCCAAAACCGGCACGCCACTGGCAGCGGACACAATTTTTTCGTACGCCGCCGGCGCGGTGGTGAAGGAACCGAGCTGAACCGTCTTGTGCGTGCCGTGAAAATCCGACGACCCGGTGATCACCAAACCGAGCTGCTCGGCCAACTCGCGCACCTGCGCCCGCTCGGTCGGCGAATGGTCCTCGTGATCGGCTTCCAGCCCGAACAACCCCGAGTCAGCCAGCTCGACGATCAACTGGTCCGGCACCACCCGCCCGCGCGAGGTCGCCCGTGGGTGCGCGAAAACCGCCACCCCACCAGCCGCCCGCACGGCTCGCACCGCCGCGAAAACATCAAGATCCGCCTTCGGTACGAAGTACCGCGTGCCCAACCACCGAGAAGCGAATGCCTCGTTCGTGGTGTGCACCAAACCCGCCCGGATCAGCGCCTGCGCGATATGCGGACGCCCCACGGACCCACCCGCCGCGTATTGCTGCACTTCACCCCAACTGATCGGCACGCCGTCGGCACAGAGCTTGTGCACGATCCGCTCAGCGCGCTGGGCCCGATCGCTGCGCAGCCGAAGGAGCTCACCGGCAAGTTGTGGCTCGGTCGGGTCGAACAGATAGGCCAGCAGGTGCAATGCGATCGCCGGCCGAGCGCCGAACCACCGGCAGGACAGCTCGGCGCCGCGGACCAGGCGTAATCCCCCGGGGCGGGCCGCGGCAGCGCTGGCCCAGCCGCCAGTGGTGTCGTGATCGGTGATCGCCATGATGTCGAGACCTGCCGCCGCCCCCGCGATCATCAGCTCAGCTGGAGTCAACGTTCCATCGCTGGCGGTGGAGTGGCAATGCAGGTCAATTCGGGTCACTCGAAAACGCTACCGGCCAGCCGTCGTCACCGGCAGCGTGGCCAGCTTCGCAAAACAACACGAATCACGCAATACGGGCTAATAGCGCGAGTGATCCCGCACACCCCTAAGCGTCGTCGTCGCCGTCTTTACCCAGGCGAGCCTCAACAGCCTGCGGCTCGTACATTTCTTCGACCACGCGCAGGTAGAGCTCATTGGGGTTTGGCAGGTGCTTGACCTCGCGCAGCGCCTGGTCCTGGCCCGCCGATTCCAGCACGAAGGTGCCGTAATTCAGCATCCGACCGAGCGGAGACTGCTCGTATTTCATGTCGGTGACCCGAGCCAGCGGCATCATCGCCACCCGTCGAGTGACTATGCCGCCGACCACCATGACCCGCTTGTTGGTCAGGATGAACCGGTCGTGATACCAGTCGAAGACCTGCCAGGCCACCCAGCCGATCACGCCGAGCCAGATCAGCACCGCGACCGTGACCAGGCCAGCAATGCTCTGTCGACTCAGGAAACCGGCTAGATAGCCCAGTGCGAGAGTGGCACCCGCGCCGATCGAGATCGGACCGGAAAGGTGGATCCAGTGTCGCTTCCACTCGCCGCGATAGCGCTCGGTCGGAAACAGGTAGCGAGCGACCAGTGTGGTGGGCTCGTCCTCCAGTGGGAGCACGCGCCGCAGCGCCTCGCCCTCGGCGCCGAGCCCCTCCAGCTCCTCTTCGGTGAAGACTGGAGCGTCATACTCGCCCGGATCGTTGGCGTAGCCAGTGCTGGCCGAATAGCCGGCACTGGACTCATAGCCTGCTTCGGACGATAGGCCGGGACCGTCGGCATAGGCGCGGCGCCGGGCGTAGTCGGGATCGTCGAACGCCGGGTCAGTAAACCCGTAATCGTCTTCATCGCCCGGAGAGTGCCCGGCACCTTCACTTCGCGGATCGTGCGGCTCAGCTGGACCACCCATGTAGTGATGCTAAGCGACGAGGTTCGTGAAAAACGTGCCGAAGCCCCGAGCAATATCGGCGATCGTGCCCCCGAGTGACGAGAACACTTGCGCCGCAGAGTTCGGGTTGAAGGCGATAAAAAAGATCAAGAACGCGATACCAAGCCAGGTCAGAACCTTCTTGATCATGGCAGGCCTTCTCCTGTGGGGTGCGGGTGACGGTCAGCGCCGGCAAACACTGACGGTATCAGCATGGTCGCTCGGTGTGAACGATGTGGGCGAAAAGCCGATTCCGCCCCTACCGTTCGCGCCTCGTCAACGACTAGACACGACCATGCAGGTACGGCGACGGCGCTCCGTACACAAGCTCGGGCGGCACCCCCTCGGACAGGTCATGCAACACGACATGCTCGGTGAGGAAGTAGCCCGCACTTGCCGGCCACGCTACCGCATAGAGCCACAATCCTTTGGCCTCACTCACGTAAGCGCTTCTATCTTCCGGAGACTTGACACACCACAGTGGAGTGGGGTGACCCGCCGCTTTAATCTTCGCGTGCGGACCCGGATGCCCGTACGGGTCGGCGAGTGCTTCGGCGATCAAGAAGCCCGGATCGATACTGGGAATCCCGGCAAACCGAGTGCCCAGCCCCACGCCCGGTTGCTCGGCAATCAGGGCCACGTCAGCCGGCCCACCGCCGAGCGGATCTGGCCCACTGCAGCACAACATCGTCGCTCGTACGCCGAGCCGGTCGTCGCCGGCCCACCCGACCCCGGTGACCATCCACCCGGGAGGCAGCGGCCACGGACACCAAAGTGGGATGCGCTCAACGGTCGGCGCCGGTTGACCCACCGCACTCTCGACGATCTCGGCACTAATGTGCTCGGCGACGTGGAACGGCGGGACGTCGCCGCAGTTGTTGCAACGCCAGTCGCTGTGCATCAGATCCGGCTCGCGGACCTGTCCACCGCACCGGGGGCAACTCACGGTGACACCCATCCTTCTACCGTGGGGGTCCGGTGGCCTGCCGTCAAGCGGATCGCCATAACCCGGACGTATCATGAAGATTCACCCAGTCAGGGGTCCAGCGTGGGCCCGGATCCACGCGTGCATCGCAATACCACTGGCAACCCCGGCGTTGATCGATCTCGTCGAGCCGTATTGCGCGATGGAAAACAGCTCCGAGCAGGCAGCACGGGCCACTTCCGACAGCCCCGGCCCTTCCTGCCCGAACAGCAACACGCACCGGGGCGGCAAGGTAGTCGTCTCCATCGGCCGAGAACCGGGCAGGTTGTCGATCCCGATCACCGGCAGCTTCGCATCGGCCGCCCAAGCAACGAACTCGTCGATCGTCGGATGATGCCGCACATGCTGGTAGCGATCGGTGACCATCGCACCGCGCCTATTCCACCGCCGCAGCCCGACGATGTGCACTTCAGCGGCGAGGAACGCGTTGGCATTGCGCACCACAGTGCCGATGTTGAAGTCGTGTTGCCAATTCTCGATGGCAACGTGGAATCCGTGCCGGCGGGTGTCAAGGTCGGCGACGATCGCCTTGCGCCGCCAATACCGATACCGATCGACCACATTGCGTCGGTCACCGGCCTCGAGCAGCTCAGGATCGTAGTGCGCGTCGTCCGGCCACGGCCCGACCCACGGACCCACCCCGACCTCAAGCAATTCAGTCATGGGCGCTCAGGCTACTCACCCGCAGCCGGGCCGATAATGTCGGCAACCTGCGGCAAAACGGGTTGGGGACCGCAAAACGGGTGGGGACGCAATGAGCGGCGGGGCCCTCCCCGGCACCCGCCGCCCACGCTCTGATGGCGAGAAGTGTGCCTCACCCTGAGTGCCCACGTGAAGGTTATTCGAGTGTGACTGACGTCATATTTGAACTAATTTCAGTGTTCCCTAGTGTCGGCATTACGACGCATCGCCGCCGCTTCAGCACTTCTGGGGTGACATCTCAGGTTTAGCCACGTCACAACGGGCGTGGCAACTTGCGTCATTAGTTGCAGCCATACCGCTACCTAAAGTTACGATGGGATGCCCGCCATCAAGATCGCGCGCCAAGATGGTGCCGCACACCACGTGTCGGTGGCCCTAGCGGCGGGAATGGCTAGTGGGCACGATGGGTTTCACCGCACGAAGGCCAATTCCCGTGGACGGAGACATCATGGCGACGGTTGCGCTGACCGCTGAGAACTTCGACGAGCTGACCGGCAAGGGCGGCATTGTCCTGGTCGACTTCTGGGCCAGCTGGTGCGGGCCCTGTGTGCGCTTCGCGCCGACCTATGAGCGGTCCTCGGAGCAGCACACCAACATCACCTTCGGCAAAGTCGACACCGAGGCCGAGCAGGCGCTCGCCACAAAGTTCGATATCCGCTCGATCCCGACGATCATGGCCGTTCGCGATGGCGTGATCGTTTTCTCCCAGCCTGGCGCCTTGCCCGAGTCGGCACTGGAAAACCTGATCGAGCAGGTAGAAAAGCTAGACATGAACGAGGTTCGCGAGCAGCTGGCCGCGCACAGCCACTGAGCCTCGAGTCCAGCGCAAAACCGGCCCCGTGGCCCCTGCGGCCCACGGGGCTGGTTCATATCTAGGTGACCTGCTGTTATCGCTACCGTGCTGCGCCTAGTACGGTGCCGACAAACTAGGAGGACATCGATGACCTACCCGACTTCGGGCGCAGGGCCGGAGCCAGATCAACCGCCCCAGCCATACGACCCGACGGCGCAGTATCCGGTGAACGACCAGCCCGGCCACGAAGCTCAGCCAACCTATGGTGCCCCGCCTGCCTATGGTGCCCCACCTGCCTACGGTGCCCCGCCTGCCTATGGTGCCCCGCCTGCCTATGGTGCCCCGCCTGCCTATGGTGCCCCGCCTGGCTACGGTGCCCCGCCACCCATTACGGCACAGTCGCCATATGGGGCTCAGCCGGGATATGCCCCCCCTGGCTACGGCTACGGCCCGGTTACCTCGACCAACACGATGGCGATTCTGGCGCTGGTGTTCGCGTTCATTTTCTCGCCAGCGGCGATCGTGCTGGGCCACCTCGCCAGGCGGCAGATCCGCACCAGCGGCGAGCAGGGCGACGGCCTCGCGACCGCAGGACTCTGGCTCGGCTACATCTTCACGGCGCTATACGTGATTTTCTGTGTCGGCTACGTGGTGATCATCATCTTCGCGATCCGGCATGGCAGCAGCACGGTCCAGACCTCCACCACCCACACCTGATCCGCACGCCTAAGCCCCGTGGCGCAGTTTTGCCGCCCGCGGGGCTCCGGTGATGTGTAGGCGACCCTCCGTGATCGTGGATTCCCCAGTCCAGGTACCGTGCCGGGGAACTAGGAGGACATCGATGAACTACCCCAGTCCAGGCGAGACTGACGAACCAGATCCGCCCCCACCGCCGACCGAGCCGATGGCGGAGCATCAGCCGGCGACCGAGCGACGAGTCTTCGCCCCAAAACCGGTCGCGGCTCTACCACGGCACCCAAATGTACCCAGGCCCGCCGCACCAGAGCGCAGAACCAACTATGTAACGCCGACTGGAACACAACCACAATCCAGCGCACAACCACCGTACGGAGCACAGCCACCTTACGGAGCACAACCACCGTACGGAGCACAGCCGGCGTATTACCCGTCACCCGGGTACGGCTTCGAACCGCCCGCAACCAACACGATGGCAATCCTGTCGCTGATCTTCGCATTCTTCTTCGCACCGGCCGCGATCGTTCTGGGACACGTGGCCCGCGGCCAGATTCGCCGAACGGGTGAGCAAGGCCACGGGCTAGCGACAGCTGGCCTTTTACTCGGTTACCTCTTCACGCTACTCGGCATCATCGGGTGCATCGGCTATGTGGTGCTCGTGATCAACGCCATCAAGCACGGCGACATCACACCGCAGCAAAGCTTCTCCACCCACCGCCCGGTGAGCTAAGGCCAGCCTTACCCCAAGCCCGGTGAGCGGGCCGGCGCGAGCCCGGCCCGTCTCCCCCAGCTCAGCGGAATTCGGCCTCGCGCACGCTGTTGCCACCGTCGACGACCAACATCTGACCGGTGATATAGGACGCAGCCGGCGAGCAGAGGAACGCGATGGCCACGGCAACTTCATCCGGCGTTCCGGGGCGGCCGATCGGCGTACCCAGACCTTGCTTGATCTCGGTCACTGTGGATGCGGCCGTGTAGATCGTGCCGGGGGCGACGCAGTTGACGTTCACGCCGTCAGCCACCAACTCCATCGCCAGCGCCCGAGTCAGACCGACCACACCGGCCTTGGCTGCCGCATACGCCGCCTCAGTCGGGAGCGCGTTGACCGCGCCCGCGGTTGCGGCAAGGTTCACGATCCGGCCCCAGCCACGCTCAGCCATGCCGCCCTGGAAGGCCCGACTGCACAGGAACGCCGTGCTTAGGTTCCGATCAATTTCAGACTTCCACTCGTCGTACGTGAGCTGAGCGACAGGTCGAAGCACCTCAGGACTGGCCCGGCTCGCCAGGCCCGCGTTGTTGACCAGCACTTCCACCTCGCCGAGCTGATCGATGATCGCGTCGGCAAGCGCACCCACTTCGGCTTCATCGGTCAAGTCGGCGACGAATCCGGTGACACCCAGTTCGGCAGCGCGCTCGTGGATGCGGCGGGTAGTGGACACAATCGCGACCCGGGCACCGAGGTCACGCAAGCGGCGAGCCGTCGCGTACCCAATGCCGTCTGGGCTGCCCGCGCCGGTGACCAGCGCAACTTTTCCGTCTAAGCGCAAGGTGACTGGGCCGAGGTCCTCCTCGGCTTCGGGTTCTTCGGCTTGGACCTCGGGGCCGGGATCAGTGTCCTCGCTCGGCGCGGAGGTGCGTTGCCGCCGACCGGCGGCAGGACGAGTGGCATCGCGCCGGGAGCGACTGCCACTGGCGGAGCGAGCGTCGAAGACCATGCGAGCGATCCTGCCCGCTCCCGCCACCGAGGGCAAACATCGTCACCGACGTGGCGCATCACTTCCTCCGAGCTGTTCAGGCTCGTCCGGCTCGGCTAGCTCAACCGTCGGTCGGCGCAACAGCGAAGGTGGCGATCGGATCCGCGGGCAGGAAAATCAGGGGTGCTTGGGCGCCGTAGCGGGCGGGCAATTCCCGGCGGGCGCGGTCCAGCTCACTAGTGCCGACTTCGACGCCGGCTCCGTCATGGCGCGAGCCGATGGTGACGATCTGGATGCCCTGACTAATCCAGAACGGCAGGTCGGCGAACACTTGATCGTGCCAACGGGTCAATTCTCGGTTCGAGTGGGCTGCGTCGCGCACGATTACACAGGCGAGGTCTGCGTGCATGCGGATGAAGTAGTCGAACGTCGCCGACGGCATCCGGTAGACGGTCGCCTGCACTTGGTGTTGATCTACCTCGACCCCGGCGTAGCTCTCCGCGAAGTCGGCTCGGCCGGCCTGTTCGATCCGCGTGATCACTGCGGCTAGTGCCGGTGGGGTCACGGGCATGCTGTGACCGCCTGCCGATGCTGTTTGCGCGACGCGAGCGAACTCACATCCCGCTGTCCGCCATTGGTTGGTAAATCCGGCGATTGTTGCCCCTAGCGCCAACTCGGCAGAAGTTTCGCTGCCCCTTAGCTCTGAGTACCTATGCGCAACACCCGCGCTGGGCGCGTCAGTGGGGCGGGCGGCCGCTTGGTCGGCGCTGATTTCGGCCTGTTCGGCGGGGACTTCGTCGGGCTCGACGCAGGCTGTCATGGGGTTTGCCTCGGTTGCCAGCAACAGAATCGCCAGGCACCGGGGATGGGCGCACCCCAACCTGCCGTGGCCAGCTGGACATTCCGGAACCAGACCCGATGCATCGCATGCCCCCTCTTTAGCGTTGCAATCGAGTGAGCAATAGTGCGCACACCCGGTGACAGTACGCCCGTGAGCACCGACAAGCACCGTCACATCAACAGCTGAGGATCCCCCGAGCACCCAGCAGCGCCACCCCGATGACCCAAGCAGCGTCACCCACGATTAACAAGCAGCGTCACCCATGACCAAGCAGAGCTGGGCGGCGACCTGAGTTAACGAGCAAGGGTGGCGTCAGTCGACAATTGGGCGGTGCGAGTCGCGCCGAGGACTACAACCACCACCCCGCACAGCAGCACAGCCAGGCCGGGCAGGGCGTCGCGGTGGGGAGCTTGGCCGAGCCAGAGCCAGGCGAGCAGGGCTGCCCCCGGCACTTCGAGCAGAATCAGCACGCTTACCGTGGTCGCTGAGGTGTGCTGCAGGGCGTAGTTGAACATCGAGTGCCCCAACAGCTGCGCGCCTGCCACCAGCGCAAGGATCGCCACCCAACTGCGCAGGTCAAAACCAGTTAGCCGTACCCCGCCGAACAGGCAGACAATCAGCAGCCCGAGTGCACAGGTGCCGTAACAAATCGACGTGTATGTCGTGGTACTCAGAGCAAAGCGGGCTCGCTCCCCTAGCGCCGTGTATGCGGCAGCGAAGATGGCACCGAACAGTGCCAGCACGTCGGCCCACACCGCCCGGCTGGAGACGCCAACGTCAGCGCCGGTCGCCCAGGCTGCGCCGAGCACTGCCAGAGCGATGCCCGCCCAACCGACGGCCGACGGGCGCCGACCCTGAGCGCTGGCAATCAACGCCTGCCAGACTGGTTGGGTAGCGACCAGGGCAGTGGCGGTGGCGACGGAGCCGAGTTGCACGCTCGGCATCCAGGTGGCGAAATGCGCGGTCAACGCCACACCCGCGAATACGCAGAACAGCAGGTCCCGTCGGCTGGCACCGAACAGCTCGGCCCGGCGTGGGCCCAGGGCGAACGGGGCGAGGGTGAGCGCGGCTAGTCCGTTGCGCCAGAACGCGATGGCCAGGGCGGGTGCGGTCGCAAAGGCGATCAGCGGGGCTGACGAAGAGACCGCTAGGACCGCAACGGTGAGCGCCAGGACAGTCGGCGAGGTGAGCTGTCGCTGCCATGTGGGCCTTCGCGGCGATGTCGGCCGTTGCAGCAATGTAGGCCTTTGATCTGATGAACGGGCATTCATCCCAGTCGGTCTCTTGTTGCTGAGCCGTCTCTTGTTGCTGAGCCGTCTCTTGTTGCTGAGCCGTCTCTTGTTGCTGAGCCGTCTCTTGTTGCTGAGCCGTCTCTTGTTGCTGAGCCGTCTCTTGTTGCGGAGTTGCGCAGCACAGTTTATCGACCGGTATTGAATGCAAAATGAAGGGGTCGCTAAAGTCACGCAGTTCTCCGCGACTTCCTAACCCCCCTCGACAGCCGGGAGGCTGATTCTCCATGCCCGCATATCGTGCGGTCGTGTTCGACTTTTTTGGCACCTTAACCCGATCTGTCCAGCGTGGACCCCAACACGCTGAGATTGCCCGCGCCTTGGGCGCCGACCCTGAGGCCATGCTCGGCGTCCTCGACCGTACGTTTCGGGCTAGGGCTGTTGGCCGTTATGGTTCTGCCGAGTCCACTTTGCGCTGGGTGATCGAGCAGGCCGGTGGCCGCCCGCGTACGGCCCAGTTGCGCGCCGGGGTGCCGGCCCGAGTCAGCGCGCTGAGGGCCGACACTCGACTGCGCGACGACGCGGTCAGCACACTCACCGCAGTCAAACGGCGCGGTTTAGCCACTGCGCTGATCAGCGACTGCACCCATGAGTTGCCGGCTTTCCTGCCGGGTCTGCCCGTTGCCCCGCTACTCGATGCCAAGATCTATTCAGTTCGCCTCGGCGTCTGCAAACCGGATCCGCGGATTTATCTGGCTGCCTGCGCCGAGCTCGGCGTCGAGCCCGAAGACTGCCTGTATGTCGGTGACGGCGGCAGTCACGAGCTCAGCGGTGCCGCAGCAGTCGGAATGACACCCGTGCGACTAGCCGCCCCGGACCTCGTCAATCACCTGGTCTTCGACCCCGACACCGAGTTCGTAGGCAGGACCATCCGCACGCTGAGCGACGTGATCGGCCTACTCGACCGCTCAACGCAAGACCTGGCGGGCAGGCTGAACCACTCGGCGGCAAACCTGGCCAGTGCGCTCGACCGCTCAGCGACAAATCTCACTGGCATATTCGACCAGCAAGCCGCCGCGAAAGCTGCGGAACTAATCGCGCGGCGGCATGCGACCATACCTGGGTGACGGTTGCGGTGCTGGACGAGGCGATGAAGAAAGCGGCGCTGGCCTGGATTTCCGTTGATGGCGGGCCGGCGCTCGCCCTCTGGTGCCTGCCGTTGGACGCAAGCCTGATCGTCGTGAGTGGGCCGGGTGAGCAGTTCGCACCCGGCTTGGGCGAGGCCACGCAAGCCACGGTCCGGTTGCGCGGCGACACCGGCGGCTTGATCGTCACCGCCGAGATGGCGGTCGAGCGACTGAAGCCCGGCACCGAGCAGTGGGCGACGATCGCGCCGCAGCTCGCAGCGAAACGCCTAAATTCCGCCGGGTCCGCCGACGAGGTGGCGGCCCGGTGGGCGGCGACTGGCTGTGCAGTGGTCCAGTTGACGCCACAACCGCAGACCGTCGTCGCCGCGCCGGACTTGAGCGCCGAGTCGGGCGCCGAGCCGCCGCGCGACACCCCGGCCCGGGTTGCGACCCACCGCCCGTTCAAGCTGCACCGGGTCCGACGCACTCGCTGAAACGTCGACTGCCCCGCACGCCACGGTCGGTCAACCACAGCACTGACTAGGCTGCAACCGTGACCATGGGAACGCGGATTTATCTGGCTCGCCTCGCCGGGCTGCCCGTGTTCGACCCCAACGGGGACCGGGTCGGGCGGGTCCGCGACGCGGTGGTGCGACTGCGCACGACCAACCGACCACCGCAGGTCGTGGGCCTGGTCGCCGAGATGGCTCTGCGTCGTCGGATCTTCTTGCCGATCGGCCGGGTGACCTCGATGGACGCCGAGGCGGTCGTGCTCAGCACCGGCACGCTCAACCTGCGCCGCTTCGAAAAACGACCCAACGAGCTTTTGGTACTGGAAGACTTGCTGGACCGCCGGGTGGAAATTATGCCCGAGGACCGCGAAGGCCCAGACACCGCTGGTGTAGTGGTCGACATCGCGATGGAGCTCAACCGCAACAACGAATGGCTGATCACCCGAGTGGCCGTGCGCGAGCACACCGGCCGACTCGCCCGCCGCGGTCACATCTACGCCGCCGAATACGACCGCGTGCGCAGCTTGGTCGGCCCAACCGACACCCAAGGTACGTCCAATTTGCTGGCTCTGCTCGACCAGATGCGCCCGGCTGACATGGCGAACGCGCTGCAAGACCTGCCGGATGCCCGCCGCAACGAGGTGGCCGCCGCGCTGAGCGACCGCAAACTCGCCGACGTACTCGAAGAGCTGCCCGAGCACGACCAAGTGGAAATTTTGCTCAAGTTGGAGCGAGAACGCGCTGCTGACGTACTCGAGCGAATGGATCCGGACGACGCCGCCGACCTGTTGGCCGAGCTACCCAAGCCGGAACAAGCGATGTTGTTGGATTTGATGGAGCCAGATGAGGCCGCACCAGTCCGACAACTGATGATCTACAACCCGGGTACGGCCGGCAGCGTGATGACGTCGGAACCGGTGATCCTGCCCCCCGATGCCACAGTGGCCGAAGCGCTGGCGCGAATTCGCGAGCCGGAGCTGTCCCCGGTGGTCGCCGCGCAGGTCTTCGTGGCGCGCGCCCCCTCGGCAACACCGACCGGAAAGTATCTCGGCATGGTGCATTTTCAGCGGTTACTGCGCGAGCCACCGGCCGCACTACTCGGCGGCATCGTCGACAACGACCTGGAGCCGCTGCGCACCTCGGCGACGCTGGTCGAAATCACCAAGCGGATGGCGACCTATGACCTGGTCGCGATGCCGGTGGTGGACACTTCACGCCGCCTGGTCGGTGCGGTCACCGTCGACGACGTGCTGGACCATTCGCTGCCTCGCGACTGGCGTGATCGCGATGCCCAGGACGCCGAAGAGATCGTGGCGCCCCACCACGAGCCGCAGGTCGAGCAATGAGCGAATCGCGGCGCGACCGCTTGGACCAGCCAGTCGAACCGGGTCGGGTCCGGCTGCCGCGATTCGACCCGGAGACCTTCGGCCGCTGGTCGGAGGCCACCGCTCGCTACATGGGCACAGCAAAGTTCATCGTGTGGATGACACTGGTGATCGCCGCCTGGTTCGTCTGGAACACGATGGCGCCGCCGGAGCTGCAATTCGACCCGTACACATTCACGTTTTTGACGTTGGTGTTGTCGTTGCAGGCGAGCTATGCCGCGCCGCTGATCTTGCTGGCGCAGAATCGGCAGACCGACCGGGATCGGTTGGGGATGGAAGAGGATCGGCGCCGGGCGGCGATGCGCCAGGCCGACACCGAATATCTGGCCCGCGAGATTGCTTCGCTGCGGATCGCTTTGGGCGAAGTCGCCACCCGCGACTTCGTCCGCTCCGAGTTGACCCGGCTCGCCGACGAGCTGGACGAGGCCGCCCATCGTCGCGACAAGCGGGCCCGTCAGGAGTGGGACGACGACCGCCCCTGACCGGTCGGTAAGCTCGAAGCATGGCTGCGCCCGCAACATCCGCTCTCCCCGTCGAAGCCGCGATCCAGGCCGCTCTGGCGACAGTTGACGACCCCGAGATTCGCCGCCCGATCACCGAGCTGGGCATGGTCAAGGGCTTCACCGTGCACGACAGTCGGGTCAAGGTTGAGCTGCTGCTCACTGTGGCCGGGTGCCCATTGCGCGACAAGCTGACTGCTGACATCACTGCAGCGCTGACTCAGCTCGCTGGGATCAACTCGGTCGAGATCGAGTTCGGGGTGATGAGCGAGGAGCAGCGCAAAGCACTGCAGGTTACGTTGCGCGGTGGCGGGCCGGCGACAGCCGAGCCGGTCATCCCGTTCGCTCAGCCGGGCTCGCGGACTCGGGTCTATGCGGTCGCCAGCGGCAAGGGTGGCGTCGGCAAGTCGAGCGTCACCGTCAACCTGGCCGCTGCCCTGGCTCAGCGGGGCCTGTCCGTCGGCGTGGTCGATGCGGACATCTATGGCCACTCGGTGCCTCGGATGCTCGGCGTGGAGGGTCGACCCACTCGCGTCGAAGACATGATCATGCCGCCGCAGTCTCACGGTGTGCAGGTGATCTCAATCGGCATGTTCACCTCGGGCAACGCCGCTGTGGTCTGGCGCGGACCGATGTTGCACCGCGCGCTGCAGCAGTTCCTCGCCGACGTGTTCTGGGGCGACCTAGACGTGTTGTTGCTCGACCTGCCCCCGGGCACCGGCGACGTGGCGATCTCACTGGCTCAGCTGCTGCCGAATGCGGAGATCCTGATCGTCACCACCCCGCAGATGGCCGCTGCCGAGGTGGCTGAGCGGGCCGGCGCGATTGCGCTGCAAACCCATCAACGACTGGTCGGCGTGGTGGAGAACATGTCCTGGCTGCAGCTGCCGGACGGCTCGCGAATGGAGGTCTTCGGCGCTGGTGGCGGTGCGACAGTGGCCGAGTCGTTGACCAAGACGATCGGCGCGTCGGTGCCGCTGCTGGGTCAGATCCCGCTGGACACTCGACTGCGGGAAGCCGGCGACGCCGGCACCCCGATCGTGTTGAGCGACCCAGAAGCTCCAGCAGCACAAGCGCTGGACGCCATCGCCGCCAAGCTGGCCATCCGCCGCGACTCCCTGGTCGGCAAGCCACTGAGCTTGCTAGTTAACTGAGCCGGCCGGTCACCTGAGCCGGCCGGTCACCTGAGCCGGCCGGTCACCTGAGCCGGCCGGTCACCTGAGCCGGCCGGTCACCTGAGCCGGCCGGTCACCTGAGCCGGCCGATCGCCTGACTCAGGTGGCGTCGAGGTCTAGCGTGCGTCGTCCCGGAGGTGGCCCGCTGGGTGCGGGGGCCGGCGAAGCGATGCCGTCGCGCCGGGTCCTTGGGTCGGCGGCAGCTGCGACCTCGGAAAACTCCGACTTCATCCCGTTGAGGTCCTGCTTCACCTCGTCGAACAAGCCTTGCAGCGGCCGACGCAACGCCGCCTCATCTTCCTCGCTGAGCAGGTGCTTGCGGATGAAGGCCTTGGGATGCAAATCCTGCAGCTGGATGTCGGTGCCGAGCTCACGGCTGAGATCTGTGGTGGCGTTCTGCGCCATCGCGCGCAGACCACGCAGCATCTTCAGCCCGTCACCGATGACCTTGGGCAGCCGCTCCCCGAAGATCAGCAATGCGAGCATCAGCAGTGCGCCGATTTCCCACCAGTTCAGGTTTTCGAACATCCGGTGGCCTCCCTAGCATCCGGCGCCAAGCCTACGCACGGAAACCGGCAGATGGCAGAGGGACGGGCGATCAGTTGCCGTCGGCGACCAAGGTCACCGACGCGTTCTGGGTCGTGCTGCCCCGCCGATATTCCAGCGACACCACCGACCCAGGGGCATATTTACGCACCAACGCGATCAGGTCGGTGCCGTCGTCGAGTAAATGCCCGTCGAACTTGGTGATCGTGTCACCGGCACGCAGCCCGCCAGCCGCGGCCGGGCCGGCTGACTCGACCGTCTGCAGCTTCGCCCCGGCACTAGGTGTGCCACCGGAGACCACATCGGCACCAATCACCGTACGGCGGGCCTTGCCGTGATCGATGATGTCGCCCGCGATCCGCTTGGCCTGGTTGATCGGGATGGCGAACGCGAGCCCGATGTTGCCCGCCTCGGTCTGGGTGCCGCCGATCGAGCGGATCACCGAGTTCACGCCGATCACCTGGCCACCGGCGTTGACCAAGGGGCCGCCGGAGTTGCCCTGGTTGACCGCTGCATCGGTCTGAATCGCTGCGTAATAGCGGGTAACCCCACCCGGTTCGCTGGCTCGGATCGTGCGATCCAGCGCGCTGACGATGCCGGCGGTGACCGTGTTGACCAAGGCCAGCGGCGAGCCGAAAGCCAGCACCGGGTCGCCAACCGCGATCGAGTCGGAATTGCCCAAAGCGACCGGGGTGAGGCCCGACTTTGCGACTTTGATCACGGCGAGGTCCGACTCAGGGTCGCGACCGACCACGCTCGCCTTGGCGGTGGAACCATCGCTGAACGTGACCGACATCGTCGCGTCCGCGTTGTCGACGACATGGTCGTTGGTGATCACATAGCCGTCGGCGGAGACCACGAAACCCGAACCGATCGCACCAGGCACGTGCACCGTGACCACGCTGGGTAGGACCGTCTTGGCCACCGCGGCCGACGAACCGGGGGCCCGGCTGGCTGCGGCCGGCGCCTGCTGCTGAGTCGCACCTAGCTGAACAGCTCGGCCCGCACCAACCCCGGCACGGACGGCGAAGACATAACCGAGCGTGCCACCCAGCCCGCCCGCGAGCAGGGCTGTGACCAGGCAAATCAGCAAAACTGGGGTCAGTGAACGGCGGGGGGCGTCCGGATTGGGGACCTGCTCCAGCGCTGGATCGACACCTGAGGCTGCCGTCGAAACCACGACTGCAGTGGGTGCGTAAGGATCGCGCCACGGGTCGGTCAGCGCATCAGACCACCACGGCGACTCCGGTTGACCGGCAGCTGGCGGCCACGTCGGGGGGCGCGCGTTCCAACCGTCGGTCACGTCGGTGCCTCCACTCGCCGTCCCCGCAGGGGGCCGTTGCCGCCAAACTCGGTCGCTAAGAGCGCCGGCTCACCTGGTCCAGGATGACACGGATCGCGGGCAACGCCCGGCCCGGCCTAGTTATCGACCTTGACGCCCAGTTATCGCCCTTGACGCCCAGTTATCGCCCTCGACGCCCAGTTATCTCCCTCGACGACCAGTTATCTCCCTCGACGACCAGCTCTGCGTCGACAACCTGGGATCCATCGACGACCCGGCACCACGCCGAAAGCGTACCGCTCTACGCTCTTACCCGATGTGCGCTGGTTCGGCTCGTGCATCCTCTCGCCGTCCGGAGGTCGTCATCGTCTCGCCCCATCGTCCGCCGGGTCAGCACACCCAACAATGGCTGCAGTTCGCCGACGCGTACGCCGCTGAGGACATCGTGCTGCGCACCGCTCGCAGCCTCGCCCACGAGCTCGGCCTGGTCGGCATCAGCCCCGGCGCCGGCTCGGTGCTGCGCCTACTCGCCGCCGCCGGCAGCGCCAAAGCCGTAGTCGAGATCGGTACGGGTACGGGTGTCAGCGGCGTCTGGCTGTTGCGCGGCATGCGCCCGGCTGGCGTCCTGACCACCATCGACACGGAGAACGAGCATCAGCGCATCGCCCGCCGAATATTCGTGGAGGCAGGCTTCGCCCCATCGCGAACCCGGATCATCACCGGCCGGGCGCTTGACGTGCTCCCCCGCCTCGCCGACGGGGCATATGACCTGATTTTCGTGGACGCAGACGCGACCGAGTTTGGTGCCTGCGCTGAGGCGGCATTACGGCTGTTGCGCGGAGGTGGGGTGCTCGTCGTCAACGACGCGATGGCGGGTGGACGCATCAGTGACCCGTCGGCACGCGACGTGGACACCCTGACCATTCGTGAGACGGTCCGCTCGCTGCGCGAGGCCGAGGAATGGATCCCGGCGATGATCCCGACCGGGGCTGGACTGCTCGCTGCCGTCAAACGCTGACCGGCTGCGGGACATGCCGCGGCGGACCATTACCGCGGTCCCGAACACGAGAGCGTGACCTTTCGCTGCGACGTGGCGAAGCCGCCGGCACGGGCGGTACCGTACCGGCGGGCTCGCGTAAACATCAGCCGGTGATCGCCTTCAACGCGTCGCCAAGCGCGCCAGCCTCGTCCGGAGTCATCTCAACGACGAGACGGCCACCACCTTCCAGCGGGACGCGCATGACAATGCCTCGTCCCTCCTTGGTGACCTCCAGCGGACCATCGCCCGTCCGCGGCTTCATCGCCGCCATCTTGTCTCCCCTCAGACCTACATCAGGGTCGGTGGGTTGCCCCACAGCCAGTTCATCAACGCCACGAGCACAGCCCCCACGTGACGCGGTACCTCGTATCGCAACGGCGGCCGAGGGCCATTGTGCGTACTCACGCGGCCCGACCCACCGTGCCGATCAAACATTTTCCCTGATGAACACCGGCGAACCCAAACTCAGCCCGGCCGGATGTGACAGCGTCTAGCATATCGTCTTTCCGGCTGTCACAATGTGCGGTCATGCAGGCGCGGTCGGCACTCTTCGACCTCTACGGCGACTATTTGCGCCCGCGAGGTGGCCGTGCGCCGGTCGCCGCCCTGGTCAGGCTGCTTGCGCCGCTGGATATAGCTCCACCCGCCGTGCGCACCGCGGTGTCGCGAATGGTGCGACAAGGCTGGTTGCACCCCTTACGCCTGACCGCCGGACCGGGCTACTTACTGACCGCGAAAGCCGCCCGCCGATTGGACGAGGCAGCCGCCCGGATTTATCGCACCGGGCGCACGAGCTGGGACGGACGCTTCGATCTCATCCTGCTACACGGCCCGCTGCCGCGTCGCGATGCCGGCCGACTGGCCTTCCTCGGGTATGGCTACCTCAGCGACCAAGCCTGGGTCGCGCCACGTGCCGCCGAGGAGGTCGACCTGGTCCTGACCGACGCTGCAGTCGAATACGAGCGCTTCAGCGCGACCCACACGGCCGGGTCCGTCGGTGCTGCAGCCATCGTCGAGCGGGCCTGGAATCTAGTCGAGCTCGGCCAGGCCTACCGCGACTTCATCGCCGAGCTGCGGCCGGTGGTCACCGCGGTGAACGCGCGCAGCACCGACGAACAGGCGTACGCGGCGCGCTTTCAGTTGGTGCACGCTTGGCGGGCGTTTCTGTTCCGCGATCCGCAGCTGCCCCCGGCCCTGTTGCCGCCACGCTGGCCCGGGGTGAGCGCGGCAGGGTTCTTCGACAAGCACGCGCAGCGGCTGCGCCCGGCCGCCGATCGTCATGTCGAGCACTGTCTGCATTCGGTCGGCCGGAGCCACAATGTGGGAGCGTCGAAGGCGTGAAACACCCGACTGGCACCAACCGAAGGGCACAGTTATGACGGATTCGCTGCTCATCGAGCGTAATGATGCGGTGGTCACCCTCACGCTCAACCGGCCCGAGGCGATGAACGCGCTCGACCTCGACCTCAAAGAGGCCCTGCGCGACACCCTGGCCCAGCTGGAAACCGACCGGTCCTGCCGCGCGATCGTGCTGGCCGGCGCGGGCCGTGCCTTCTGCGTCGGCCAAGACCTGCGCGAGCACGCAGCGCAACTGACTTCAGGCCAAACCAACCTCGACACGGTACGGGTGCATTACAACCCGATCGCGCGACGACTCGCCGGCATGCCCAAGCCAGTCGTGGCCGCCGTGCACGGGATGGCCGCCGGTGCCGGTGCGTCGCTGGCGCTGCTGGCCGACTTCCGGATCGGCGGCCCGCGCAGCGGCTTCCTGATGGCCTTCGCCAACGTCGGGCTGGCCGGTGACAGCGGCATCTCCTGGTCACTGCCCCGAGTGGTCGGCCGGGCCCGCGCGCTCGAGTTGTTGTTGCTGGCCGAGCCGGTGGCAGCGCCCGCGGCGTTCGAGCTGGGTCTGCTCACGCGGCTGATCGACGACAACGAACAGGTGTTGGCCTCAGCGCAACAGTTGGCCGCTCGGCTGGCCGCCGGCCCGACTGTCGCCTACGGTGCCATCAAGCAGGAGCTGGCAATCGGTGCGGCCGGCAGTCTCGACGACGCGTTGGCCGCCGAAGCCAAGGCGCAAGCCACCTGCGGCGCGACTGCCGACCACCAAGGCGCCGTCACGTCGTTCCTAGCCAAGCAACAGCCCACCTTCGCCGGCCGCTGAATCCGCCGCTGGCCTTACGGCAGCTCAAGCCAGTCAGTCTTCAGGATCTTGGTTAGGTTCCTCGCCCAAGACGAAGGACCGCATGGCCAGCTCGTCGCCGTAGGGCCAGACGTAGGTGGGCAGCTCGGCCGGGCCCAGCGCGACCAGGTGCTGCCAAAACTGGCGCACAGCCTCGGCCGGGGTGTCCGCCTCGATGGGCAATGCCAGGCTTACCAACCAGTTCTGCCGCCCGTCAACGGACAATTCACCGGCCGACGCAATATCGGTGTCGGCAGGCGTCGAATCGGTGCCTGCCATCGCGGGCAGCGCCGAGGCGCTCATTGGGGCGGGCCGACGACGGGTGGGACGCAGCAGCCGATGAGGTGATCGTCGACCATGCCGGTGGCCTGCATCAACGCATAGGCAGTGGTCGGGCCGACGAACTTGAAGCCGCGCTTCTTCAAGGCTTTAGCCATGGCGGTGGACTCCGGCGTGCTGGCTGGCACATCTGCTCGCTCGGCCGGGCGCGGCCGGCGCAGCACCGGTGCGTAGGACCAGAGCAAAGCGGATAGGCCGTCGGGCAGGTCGGCGGCGACTCGGGCATTGTTGATCGCCGCGTCAATCTTCATGCGGTTACGGACAATCCCGGCGTCGCCCAGCAACCGGGTCGCGTCAGCGTCGCCATAGGTCGCTACCTGGTCGATCGAGAACCCGGCAAACGCTACCCGAAATGCCGGCCGCTTGCGCAGGATCGTGAGCCAGGACAGCCCGGATTGGAACGCCTCCAGCGTCATCCGCTCGAAGATCGCGTCGTCACCCCGGACCAGCTGACCCCACTCGGTGTCGTGGTAGATCGCATAGTCCGGCGAGCTGCCGCCCCAAAAGCAGCGCAGTTGGCCGTCGCTGCCGCGCACCAACGAGCTGCCGCGTACCGAAGCAGGGTCAGTCATTTAGTCGGCCTTGCTCGACCAACCGGCCGAAGCGTTTGAGCGCGCCAGTGAAGCCGAGCTTCGAGCCCGGCCACAGCACCGGCCAGGCGACTTTGCCGACCGGGCCGGGCGGAAGTTGGAACCACTCGTGCAGGACCACCTGGGTACGTTCGCCCGACATCGGCGTGCAACGAAATACGGCCGGCCCGCGCAAGGCTCGGCCGCAGTGCACGATCCGAACCTCGTACGGTGCGTTGACCTTGACCACGCGCAGCAGGTCGCGCAGCGAGGCGGGACCGAGCGCGGTTACAGCTTCGATCAGACTGCCTTCGCCGCCGTCGCCTTCGAGCACCCGAACCTTCGTGAACGGGATCCAGCGTGACTGCTTCTCCCAATCCAGGAATGCGGCGAAAACCTGGGCTGCGGGGGCATCCACGATCACTGTGGCAGTTACCTCGCCCGAGCCAGGTCGGGCCGGATCGCCCAAGCCATCCGTCGGTTCAGCGCCGCTCATTGTAGTTTTGCCTGCTCAGCATTGTCGCCCTCGGTCGGGGTGGCGTCCGGCGGAATCGCGGCCACCTCAGCCGAAACGCCAGGCACCGCGGCCACCGGCTCCTCCTCGACAGTTGCCGCGACCGGCGCCGGAGCAGCCGCCGCGGATTCCGGCACAACCGCGACCGGCTCCGGCACAACCGCTAGAGGCGCCGGAGCAGCCGCTGCGGGTTGCACTGGGGCGATGGCAGCTTCGCGGGCGTGGCGGAGCAGCTCGGCGTCGGCTTGCCGGCCTTCGCGCAGCGCGATCACCTCGGCCTCCAGCACACTGATCAGCTCAGTCTTGTAACCAATGTCATAGGCGGCCCGCTGCAGGGCCTGATCAACTTGGCCCATCCGGTAGCCGCGGAAGGCGAGGTCGAAACGACTGCGCACTACGTCGTCCTCGGCGAGAGGCCGATCGGTCGGCAACGGCAGCGCCCGACCGTCTGGTTCGACCGGCGTCAATCCGGGATCGCCGCCACTGAGCATGATGGTCACGCCGAAAACAATCGCAGCTACAACCAACGCTGAGACGACAAACAGGAGAAGCTGACCCATGCGCAGAATGTTGACACGCCGGCCGGCGCGTGGCGAGCCCGCCACCCCGACTGGACATATCGGCGCTTGCCAGATCCAGGTCAAGGCTAGATCCAGGTCAAGGCTAGATCCAGGTCAGGGCTAGATCCAGGTCAGGATCTTCTTGCGCCAGGCATAGCCTAGGCCCAGCGCGAGGACGGCAACGAAGATGCCCATCTCAACGATCGTGGTCGGGCCGAACCCCGGCCGGTCGAACACCACCGCCCACGGGAACAAAAAAACCGCCTCAACCGCAAAAAGCACATACAGGTACGCGTACACGTAGTACCTGATCTGAGCTTGGGCCCAGTCGCCGCCAACCGGGTCGATGCCGCTCTCGTAGGCGATCCGTTTGCCGACCGGCTCAGCTGGGTTGGCCGGCCGGAGCAGCCGGTTGGCCCCGAAAGCGCCGACGAAGACCAGCGCGCCGGCAGCCACGAGCAGGCCCAGCGTCGCGTAGGAACCCAGATATCCGGCCACGTTCAGCAGCCTAATCGACGTCTGACTGTCCAGATCGCCGACGCGGTTGACTCAGGCAAGCCTTCCCTGGCTAGGGTGGACCACGGTCCGTGCTGTTCGTAAGGAGCGGCGACGTAGGCTGGAAGTGACTAGTGCGGGCCGGCTCGTCGACGAATTTTCGCCCCGGCCGGCACCTTTTGGAGGTTGGGAAAGTGGCCGCTGGCAGCAAGCGTGTCGAGCAGTTGGATCGGGTCGTCATCCGGTTCGCGGGCGACTCGGGCGACGGCATGCAGCTTACCGGGGACCGATTTACCGCTGAAACCGCCCAATTAGGCAACGACATCTCCACGTTGCCCAACTTCCCCGCCGAGATCCGCGCGCCGGCAGGAACTCTGCCGGGTGTTTCGAGCTTCCAGGTGCACTTCGCCGACTACGACATCTTGACCCCCGGCGATTCGCCGAACGTGTTGGTCGCGATGAACCCGGCCGCGCTGAAGGCGAACCTGGCCGATTTGAAGCCCGGCGCTGACCTGATCATCAATACCGACGAATTCACCAAGCGCAACCTGACCAAGGTCGGTTACGCAGTGAGTCCGCTCGAAGACGGCTCGTTGGCCGAGTTCGCGGTGCACCCGGTCGCGCTCACCTCGATGACCGTGGGCGCGCTGGCTGAGCTGGGCGTCGGCAAAAAAGACGCTGAGCGGGCGAAGAACATGTTCGCGCTGGGCCTGCTGAGCTGGCTCTACTCACGGCCGTTCGAATCCACGTTGCGCTTCTTGGAGCGCAAGTTCGTCAAGCGGCCCGACCTGGTCGCGGCGAACAAGGCGGCCTTCAACGCCGGCTGGAACTTCGGTGAGACGACCGAGGACTTCTCAGTCCGCTACGAGGTCAAACCGGCGAAGATGCTGCCCGGCACCTATCGCAACATCACCGGCAACCAGGCACTCGCACTCGGGTTGGTGGCTGCCGGGGTGCGGTCGAAACTGCCGGTCTTCCTCGGCGCATACCCGATCACGCCGGCCTCGGATATCCTGCACGAGTTGTCCAAGCACAAGCGGTTCGGCATCACCACCATGCAGGCCGAGGACGAAATCGCGGCGATCGGCGCAGCGCTAGGCGCTTCGTACGGTGGGGCGTTGGGAGTCACGACGACCTCGGGGCCGGGGGTCGCGCTCAAAGGCGAAACGATCTCGCTGGCCATCGCGCTGGAGTTGCCGCTGGTCATCATCGACGTGCAGCGCGCCGGCCCGTCCACCGGCATGCCCACCAAAACCGAGCAAGCCGACCTCAACATGGCCTTGTACGGTCGGCACGGTGAAGCTCCACTCGCCGTGATCGCACCGAAGTCGCCGTCGGACTGTTTCCACGCGGCGATCGAAGCCGCCCGGATCGCCCTGACCTATCGCACCCCAGTCATCCTGCTCTCGGACAACTACGTGGCAAACGGTTCCGAGCCGTGGCTGCTGCCTGAGGTGTCCGAGCTGCCCGACTTGCAAGTCTCGTTCGCAACTGAACCCAACGGCGCGGACGGCCAATTCCTGCCCTACCTGCGCGACCCACACACGATGGCCCGCCCGTGGGCAATCCCGGGTACTGCGGGTTTGGAGCACCGAATCGGCGGGCTGGAAAAGGCCGACAAAACCGGCGACATCTCGTACGATCCGGCGAACCACGAGTTCATGGTCCGCACCCGCGCGGCGCGAATTGAAGCGATCGAAGTGCCCGACGTTGTCGTCGAAGACTCGGACGAAAACGCGCGGGTACTCGTGCTTGGCTGGGGCTCGACCTATGGGCCGATCGGAGCGGCTTGTCGGGCACTGCGTCAGCGCGGGTTGCCGATTGCTCAGGCGCACCTGCGGCACTTGTCACCGCTGCCCGCCAACCTGGGCGAGGTGCTCGGCGCGTACGAGAAAGTGGTTGTCCCGGAGATGAACTTGGGCCAGCTCGCGCACGTGATCCGGGCCCGGTATTTGCTGGATGTCGTCGCCTTCAACCAGGTCAGCGGTCTGCCATTCACGGCCGCCACGCTGGAGAACATGCTTGAGGACGTGGTGAAGAATGGTTAATACGATCCCGCTGACGCCAGTCAAACTCACCACCAAGGATTTCAAATCCGACCAGGAAGTTCGCTGGTGCCCAGGCTGCGGCGACTACGCGATCCTGGCCGCGGTGCAGAGTTTCCTGCCTGAGCTGAATATCGCCCGGGAAAACACTGTCTTCGTCTCGGGGATCGGCTGTTCGTCCCGGTTCCCGTATTACCTGAACACCTATGGCATGCACTCGATTCACGGGCGCGCGCCGGCCATTGCCACCGGATTGTCGGTGTCGCGGCCTGATTTGTCGGTCTGGGTGGTCACCGGGGACGGCGATGCGCTGTCGATCGGGGGCAATCACCTGATCCACGCGTTGCGCCGCAACGTGAATCTGAAGATTCTGCTGTTCAACAACCGAATTTACGGCCTGACCAAGGGGCAATACTCGCCGACGTCCGAGCTCGGCAAGGTCACTAAATCGACGCCGGCCGGGTCGGCTGACTCGCCGTTCAACCCGTTGTCGTTGGCGCTCGGCGCGGAAGCCACCTTCGTGGCCCGTACCATCGATTCTGATCGTAAGCACTTGCAGTCGGTGTTGCGAGCGGCGGCCGAGCACGAGGGTTCCGCGTTCGTCGAGATCTATCAGAACTGCAACATCTTCAACGATGGCGCGTTCGAGCTGCTCAAAGACGCGGAAACTCGTGACGATCACCTGATCAGGCTGGAGCACGGGCAGCCGGTCACCTTCGGTGCGCAGGGCCAATATTCGGTTGTGCACCCAACGGGTGAGTTTGGCCTGTCGGTGCGCGCGTCGGACGACCTGGGTGGCGACCAGCCGGTCGTGCACGACAGCACGGTCGACGACCCGGCGTACGCGTTCGCGCTGACCCGGCTCTCTGGCTCTGATCTGGGCACCACGCCGATCGGGGTGTTCCGCAATGTGCAGCGGCCGTCCTATGACGAGCTGGTGCGCAAGCAGCTGCTCGACGCGCAGGCGGAAGTGACAGGCACACCTGAGCAGATGCTCGAAACGCTACTCAACAGCGCCGACACCTGGACGATCGTCTAACCATCCACCCGTGGTCGCCCGGCAGCTGGAAGCGGCGACTCGCTAGTTGACTGTTTGCGCAAACGGGGTCGCACCGGTGCGGCGCTCATCGGCAACGGCGAGCCGCCGCACCACGTACGCCCGTACAAATGCTGAAATTCGATAACACGGGCCGGCGATCACTTCGACCAACGACTTCTCCGCCAACTCGGCCAGAGCGCTCAGGGCGTCGGGTCCACACCACTGCACGGTGTCCAAATCCACTGGCTCGGCAAAGGTCACGAGGCGCTCCACCAAGGCGACTGCCGATCGGCTCAGGGTGCGATAAGACCAATCCAAACTGGCCGCCAAACTGTACTGGCGAGCCTCCGCTCGGGCTGCCGCATAGCCTTCGGGCAGCTCACCGTGCCATGGATCAGCCAAACACGGGTCAGCCGAGCACGGATCCGCCGGCCAGGGATCAACTCGGCGAACAGGTTCGAGCGCCGCAAGCGGATCGTCCAACAAAGCGGTCAACTGCGGACCGGACAGCAAACGCAACCGGGTCGCCGCAAGCTCGATCGCCAGCGGCGACCCCTCGAGGCGAGCCGCCACCGCCCACAACTCACCTTCGTCCCCCCCGGCTGCAGCGGTTCGGTCCGTGAGCAGGGCCACCGCATCCGCCCGCGCCAACGCCGGAATCCGCCAGACCGCTTCCCCCGGCACACCCAGCGGCAACTGGCCCGTGACCAGCACATCCAGTCGCACACACCCAGCCAGCAGCCGTCGGACCAACGCCGCACACGCCACCGGCGCCGCATCACAGGTCTGCACGATCAACAGCATCCGGCGCTGGGCACACTGCTCGATCAACGTAGTCAGCAGCGGCCGCCCCGGCTCGGCCCGCACCCCCAAAACCGCCGCCAGGGTGGGCACCAAGCCAGCCGCCGCCGTCGCGACATCAATCGTCCAAACCCCCTGCGGGTACGCCGTGAACAGCCGCTCAGCCACCGCCAGCGACAGTCGTGTCTTGCCCGAGCCGCCCGGCCCCGCGATGGTGACCAGCCGGTGTCGGGCCAACAATCCGGCCACCTCACCTAACTCCGAACGCCGCCCGACGAACGAAGTCGACGACGCCGGCAAGTTGTGCACCGCCGCACCGGCCGTACGCGGTCGGGGAAAATCACGATCGAGCCCCGGCCCTAAAATCTGGAACAACCGATCGTCGTCATCAAAGCCACGCAACCGATGCGACCCAAGATCAAGCAAATCCACCTCCGCCAGTACGTCCGGTCGCGCCGCACTGAACTCCGCGGTCAGCACGGCCAGAGTGGTCGCTTCAGAGCAGAGAATCTGGCCACCGTGCGCGGCCGCAGCCACCCGGGCCGCGCGGTGCACCTCCGGGCTCGCATACTCCCCATCAGCCGGCGTTGCCCAGCCCGTATGCAGCCCCATCCGCACCCGAGGCATCGCGTCACGCCCCGGCCACTGGTATGCAAACAGAGCACGCTGCGCTACCACACACGCTGCCAGCGCCGAACTAGCATCACCGAAGGCGACAAAAAACGAATCACCCTCAGTGAACAGCTCAAACCCAGCAAAGTCACTCAACGCCGTACGCAGCACCTTGCGGTGAGCACCCAAAACGGTGCCGTAGGCAGCACCGAGCAGTCGGGCAAGCCGAGTCGAGCCCTCGATGTCGGTGAACATGAAGGTCACCAGTCCACTTGGCAGCTCGTTCCGTCCAGACACGGTGAGCCTCCGCCCCTTTGCCGAAGTCACGTCTCCTGCTGCCGCATAACAGCGTGACTTCGCGTCGCAGGAACGGACGGTAACCAACCTCCGGTTTCTCACCGGCCCAGGTTGGCGTCCCCAGCGCAATCATCGGCGCAAAAATACGGCACTACGCGTGACGTAACGAACTGGATCGAGTCGGGTTGCGCACCTCTTGGCCACAGCCAACCGCTCGTTCAGGCGCCGCCGGGTCGGGTTGGCCGGCCAAGTCAGATTGGAGTGGCCAGGTTGGGTTGGTTAGATGCTGGGGTCAGCAGCCGCAGCCGCCACCGCAACAGCCGCCACCACCACCACCGCTGGCGGGGGCGGCGCTCCCGGCGCCGCGGCCGGTGACAGCGACTGTAGACAGCAGCTTGACCGTGTCGTTATGTCCCTGCGGGCAGGTCGCCGGGGCGGATGCCGAGTGCATGGGCCGGGTTAACTCGAACGTGTCACCGCAGGCGCGGCAGCGAAAGTCGTAACGTGGCATTGGCACAGCGTAGGGCTTTGCTTAACGCAATTCCCACCTCGCTCTGCTGGCATTCTCCCGCCGGCCGCGAGGGGCCGAAGCGAATCACAGGCATTGACGGCGACGGGCCTGGCTAGCTTGGTCAACGCATTGACGGGGCCGGGCTTGGCTAGCCTGGTCAAGGTACTGTCAACCGCGTGGCGGCACAGGAGAAGTCGATGGATGGGCCCGACTTGCGGGTTTCAGTGCCGCAACAGCGAACACCGGTTAGCGATGCTCCGACCACACTGGCAGAGCAGCCACTGCCACCACCTGATCGGCCGACCCCAGCAGCACCCAGCACTAGGTCGCGACTGCGGCAAGCTGCGCGGGCCACGCGCGCCTGGGCTAAACAACCCAAAGGTCGCGTGATTCTGCCGGCCACGATCGTGTTGGTGCTCCTCGGCGCGAGCGGCACCGCCGGCGCTTATTTGGTGCCCAATTCGCTGTCGACCACCAAGAAAAACGCTTCCGCCACCGGGCGACCGGGTGAGCTAGGCAATGCCGCAAACGGTCTTCAGCCGGGCCAGCCAGCACCCGGCCAGAGCGGGGCGGGCCCAGGCTTGCCCGGTCAATCCGGAGTCGGGCAAGGCTTACCCGGTCAGAGCGGGGCCGGACCGGGCTTGCCGAGTCAGGGCGGCGCGGGGCAGGTTGCAGCGGGTGGGCAAGCGGTGCCAGGGCAAGCGGCGCCAGGGCAAGCGGCGCCAGGGCAGGTTGCAGCTGGCGGGGTGGCGCCGGGCAAGCCCGGTCAAGCCCAAGTGAGACCACCCGATGCGTTGGCCGGTTGGGCGTTGCAAGTTGGCACCCGCGTCGGGATTCCGGTCGTGGCGGTCCAGGCATACGGCTACGCCGAGCTGGTGCTTGCGCGCACCACCCCAAACTGTCACCTAAACTGGACCACTATCGCTGCGATCGGCAAAATCGAATCCGCACATGGCAGCTTCAACGGCTCGGTGCTCGGCGCCAATGGCACAGTGCAACCGCCGATCTATGGCTTGCCACTAGACGGCCAGGGCGGGCGTCAACTCGTGCGCGACACCGATCAGGGCACGCTCGACAAGGACACCACTTACGACCGAGCAATCGGGCCGATGCAGTTCATCCCGTCGACTTGGCTGGCAACCAAGGTGGACGCGGACAACGACGGGGTGGCAGATCCGAACGACATCAATGACGCGGCGTTGACCGCGGGTGTCTACCTGTGCAAATACGGGCGCGATCTGTCCAAGGCAGATTCCTGGTGGGCCGCCATCTTGTCTTACAACGCGGTCCAGCCGTACGCGCAGAAGGTTTTCGACGCCGCGAACGATTATGGCGTGCGTAGCCGGTCCTGACCAGGCAATTGACCACTCTCAGTAACCGTGCCCACACAATTACTCGCGCAGCACTTCCCACCGAGTCGGGTTACCGGCACGATGTACGGGTGAGGGTGCGTGAATGGGATCCCCGGTCCGCTTCGGCGATGGAGATCCGCTCGCTCGTGGAGACCGTAAACGCGGTGCTGGCCACGGATCTGCCCGACGATCCACCGTGGCAAGACGTGCGGGTTCGTGACTATCTGGCCGAGACCGTCCCCGGTGAGCGGCGGATCAGTTGGGTGGCTGAGGACGATCGGCTGCCCGAGGGCGAGAGTGCGATCTTCGCGCACGTGAGCATGCTGCTACTCGGCGACATCGGCGTGCTTGAGGTGCTGGTGCGCCCGGCGCTGCGTCGGCGCGGACTCGGGCGGCAGCTCGTCGCCGTGGCCGCCCGTCGCGCCTATCTGGAGGGGTTCTCCTCGATTGGCGTCGAAGCGATCGGCGGCACTCCGGCGGCTCAGTTCTATGCGGCGCTCGGCTTCGAACGAGAATTTGTCGAGACCCGCAGCATCCTCGACTTGTCCGCCGTGGACTGGCTGGCCCTAGGCACGATGGCGGGCGGCATCGCGCCCGGCTATCGAATCGAATTTCATCCCGGCGGCCCGCCGGAACCCCTGTTGCCAGCCTATGCACAGGCCAAGCTTGAAGCTCAGAACGAGGACGATCTCGACTTGGCGCCCCGGTCCTCCGACCCGCAACGGCTGCGCGACTCGCTCAACACGCTGCACAGGCGCGGCCTGAAGCCGTATATCGTCTTGGCTATTCATCAGGCAACCGGGGTGGTCGCCGGGCTGACCGAGGTGGTCATCCCCGCACAGCACCCGCAGCGAGCCGACCAATACGACACAATCGTCGTCCGCGACCACCGCGGCTACGGAATCGATCGGGCAATCAAAGCCCGAATGCTGTTCGAGCTGCGTAGTGCCGAGCCTGGCCTCCGCGAGGTGCAGACATGGAACGCCCAACAGAACGAGTCGATGCTCAAGGTGAACGCCGAGCTTGGCTATCGACCCGACCGCGACTGGTTCGAATACGGCGCTGACCTGGCCCAGCTAGTACAAAATTTGGAATCCGCGACCTGAGGCACCCATTTGTGGCGGGGCCTGCGCCGCCTTACAGCAAGGCCCCGGCGTTGATTTCTCGCGGTCTAAATCCGTCGCGTCCAATAGCCGGGCGGCGGCGGAGGCGGCGGGACCAAACGATATTGCTTCACTCGCACCTCCCATTGACTACGCCGTCGCTGCACATCTCGGGCACGCCGATCCCGTTGAAAAGTCTCGGGTGGTCGCACCAACCCATATTGATCACCCCACCACTCCCCCGGCTGCGGGTCGATAATCGTGTCCAAATGACTGGGATAGCGGCGCTCCGCCCCGTCGAACGCATCGACCCAATCGACCATCGGCAACACAACCCGCCCCTGCGCGTCAACAACCACGACAGAAAGGCCCGCCGTAGCGAAAACCCGGAGCAGCACCCCCACGCTCGGCACCAACCTGCCCCGCTCCACTCGGTTGATAGTCGTCTGCGATATCCCAGCCGCCTTGGCCATCTCCCGCTGACTCATATCCGCGATCCGGCGCGCCCGCCGAACCAAACCACCAAACGGAAAGCACGGCTCATCCGCGCCGGTGTTCTCCTGCATCACCCCTTCACCATCGCAGCACAATCGGCGACCCAACACCGCCTGTGGACACCGCCCACGTGCATCGCCCGCTCTGTGGACAACCCACCGACTGAAACCAAAGTCGGGTATAGCCCCCAGTTTCAGCCGTCCACGACCCACCCTCACCCAACAACCCCTCGACAAACTTTGCTCTGAGTACCTATACGCATTGGGGCTTGCAGCGCCGCCCGCCACCAGCGCCCGGACAAACAACCTCGAAATGCCTGAACGTGAGGCATAGGCACGAACCGCACCAACGAAGCAACGGTTCGCGGCGAACGCCCCATCCGCACAGCGGAGACAGACAAATCAATGACGCCCACCCTCTGAGCAGCCAGCGCACGCCTGAAGGATCGGGCCTGCAACCAGTACAGCTGTGCCGAGTTCGCGGGTTCACCCCTGCGAATAATGTCGACGCGCGCGAAAACGCGGGCGCAGTCGGCGGGTGAAAACTAAGCACCCATTTGTGTACGGATTGGCGTCGCCGCTCGAAAGCCGTCACGCCGCACTCCGCGAAAGGGGTGCAACAGAACGTGCTCAGCGAGCCGCGGTCGTCGCGGTGCGGTATGAACACGTCGGTGCAACAGAACGTGCGCGGCGGACGGGGCGCAGCGCACGCAAGCTGCTGGCCAACGCCGCCCCCGCGTCTAATTCAGTCACGCAACGCGACCAACGAATCGCACTCACAAAGCACGCATAACGGAATCAGTGCAGCTCAGCCAGCATGATGCGCATAGGTACTCAGAGCAAAGTTTGTCGTTGCCCCTTCGGGGCTGCCGTGGGGCTGTGTTAATAGTGTGGGTTGCTCGCGGTGGGAGGTGGTGCGGGTGACACAAGTAGTGCGTCGTGTGTTGTTGCGGCTGATTGACTATCACAGATGTTGGGGTGGTAGCCGCCCGGTTGACGTCGGGAGCCCCTTGGCGCTCCGAGTCCGTAGCAAAGTTTGACGCCGGGAACCATGTTTTGTGCCGTGGATCGTCGCTTCGAGCACGCGGGTCAGAATGTTTCGACCGTTCGGTTCCCCCGGTCGGCTACCACCTCATCACACCGTACCCGCTGTGATGGGATGTGATGAGAGTGGATGTGTACGTCGAAAGGATCGCTGGGATTGATATCGGTAAGGCCGCGTTGAGTGTGACGATCCGTGTTCCGCAGCCCGGCTCGGGCCGGCGCCGGCAGGTGACCCGGACCTACTCGACGATGACCGCGGCGTTGTCGACGATGGCGGACTGGCTGGCCGGCGAGGGCATCACCCGGGTCGTGATGGAAGCGACCTCCGATTACTGGAAACCGGTCTACTACCTGTTGGAAGCGGCGGGATGCTTCGAGGTGTGGCTTGTCAACGCGTACCACGTGAAAGGGGTACCGGGCCGGCGTAAGACCGACAATATCGACTCGGCGTGGCTGGCCAAGGTCGCTGAGTGTGAACTCGTGCGGCCCAGCTTCGTGCCACCGCAGCCGATCCGTGAACTGCGGGACCTGAGCCGTTACCGCACCAGCCTGGTCCGGGACCGGACCAGGCTCGCGCAGCGCCTGGAGAAGATCCTCGAAGACGCCGGTATCAAACTGACCGTGGTGGCCTCGGAGATCCTCGGCGCGTCTAGCCAGAGCATCATCACCGCCCTGGTCGATGGGGAACGCGACCCGGGTGTGCTGGCAGAGCTAGCCAAGGCGAAGCTGCGTAACAAACGCCGCGAACTCGTCGAAGCGCTCACGGGCCGGTTCAGTGACCACCACGGATTCCTCTGCCGGCAGATGATGCAGCGCATCGCTGCACTCGACGAGGACGTCAGGATCATGGACGCTGAGATCGCACGGGTCACCGACATCTATCAGCCCCGCATTACCCAACTGGTCAGTGTGCCCGGTATCTCGCAGATCACCGCACGCCGGCTGATCGCCGAGATCGGTGTCGACATGAGCGTGTTCCCTACCCCTGAACACCTCAGCGCCTGGGCCGCGATGGCACCCCGGCCCCGCTCCTCGGCCGGTAAGACCCGCCACGGCAGTACCGGCAAAGGCAACCGCCACCTCGCCGGTGTCCTCGGTGAAAGCGTCGCGACCATCGCCCGTAGTAACACCTTTATCGGTGCCCGACATCGACGACTAGCCGCCCGGCGCGGTAAACGCCGTGCCATCGTCGCGACCAGCCGACACCTCCTGATCATCATCTGGCACCTACTACACGATCCCACCAGCACCACCATGTTCAACGACCTCGGCCCTGACTACCACCTCAACCGGATCGACCCCGCCAAACGCACCCGTCAACTGATCCACCAACTCGAACAACTCGGACACACCGTCAGCCTCGAAACCGCGGCCTGACCTAAACCCCACAAACCATCCCGGCTCCGCCGGGACGCTGCCGCCTGCCCACAAACTCTCTATTTACGGGTCAGTGGGTTGCGGGGTTGGGATTGGGGCGGCGAGAAAGCTCACGGAATGTAGTGCGGGAGAGCTCGGGGCGCGTTGTTTCGCCGACAGTTAGCTGCGGGGCGTTACGGGCGAGCGGGGTTTAATAGCGGTCGCGCAGCAGGCGGGCGGCTTCGGTGGCCCAGTAGGTCAGGGTGATTTGGGCGCCGGCACGCTTTATCGAGGTGAGCGTTTCGAGGATTACGCGTTCGCGGTCGATCCAGCCGTGGGCGGCGGCTGCTTCGACCATCGCGTACTCGCCGGAGACCTGGTAGGCGGCTACGGGGATGTTTACTCGGTCGCGGACGGCGGCGATTACATCGAGGTACGGCAGAGCGGGTTTGACCATCACAATGTCGGCGCCTTCGGCCACATCTAGGTCGACCTCGCGAAGTGCTTCGCGCAGGTTGGGGGGATCTTGCTGGTATTGGCGGCGGTCACCGTCCAGGGTGGACTCGACGGCTTCGCGGAAAGGCCCGTAGAACGCGCCAGCGTATTTGGCCGCGTAGGCGAGCACTGACACATCGTGGTATTCGGCCTGGTCCAGGGCTTGGCGGACCACGCCGATTTGGCCGTCCATCATCCCGGACGGACCCACCATGTGGACGCCGGCATCGGCCTGCGCTACTGCCATTTTGGCGTAAAGCGCCAAAGTTGCGTCGTTGTCGACCGAGCCATCAGCGGCGAGCACTCCGCAATGGCCGTGGGAGGTGAACTCGTCGAGGCACAAGTCGCCCATCACGACGGTAGCGTCGCCCACTTCGGCGATCAGGTCTCGGATGCCGACGTTAAGAATGCCATCCGGGTCCACACCGGCCGAGCCGGTTTCGTCCTTATTGTCGCTGGTCGGCACGCCGAAGAGCATCAAGCCGCCCACGCCGGCGCTGGCTGCCTCGTGTGCTGCCCGGCGCAGCGATTCGCGCGAGTGCTGCAGCACACCGGGCAGCGAACTTATCGGCCGAGGCTCGTTCAGCCCCTCTTTGAGAAAGAGCGGCAGGATCAGCTCGGCCGGCGCCACCCGGGTCTCTTCGACTAAACGCCGAAGAGCCGGGGTGCGTCGCAGTCGGCGCGGTCGAACAGCGGGGAACGACACGGGCTTTGCCCCTTAACGGAAACGGAGGGCGGTCGGCCCCTGCACCTTCGAGCCACGGCGTTGTTTGGCCGGCATCGCGGCCAGCTTCTCGCGCAACTCCACCGCATAAGACGCAAGGGCCTCGACCAGGTCGGGGACTGACGCATGCTGCGGTTGGACGTCGACCCGCAGGCCGAACTCGGTGGCGGTCTCCGCGGTCTTCGGACCAATCACGGCCACGACGGTACGCGCGTGCGGCTTACCGGCGATCCCAACCAAGTTCCGTACGGTCGAGGAGGACGTGAAGAGCACTGCGTCGAACCCGCCGGACTTGATCGCGTCGCGGATATCGGCCGGCGGCGGAGCTGCCCGAACAGTCCGGTATGCAGTTACGTCGTCGACTTCCCAGCCGCGCTCGATGAGCCCAGCAGCGAGCGTCTCGGTAGCGATATCGGCGCGCGGCAACAGCACTCGGCCGACTGGGTCGAGGATCTCGTCGTGCGGCGAGAACTCGGCAAGCAGACCATCGCTGGACTGGTCGTCGGCCGGGATCAGCTCGGGCTGAATGCCGAAAGCGCGCACCGCGTCAGCCGTCGTCTCGCCGATACAGGCGATTTTGACACCGCCGAAGTGTCGGGCGTCGAGGCCGTGCTCGTCGAACTTCTCCCAGACTGCGCGGACTGCATTCACTGAGGTGAAGATGACCCACGCGTACCGGCCGTCGACCAGGCCTTTGACAGCGCGTTCCATCTGGGCGGGGGTGCGCGGCGGCTCGACCGCGATGGTCGGCACCTCACACGGGATCGCGCCATAAGCCCGCAGTCGAGCACTCATCGCACCGGCTTGTTCCTTGGTGCGCGGCACCAAAACCTTCCAGCCGTACAACGGGCGGTTTTCCCACCAGCTCAGGGTGTCGCGTTCGGCGACGTCCGCACCGACGGTGAGCACCACTCGGCCGGTGAAGCCGAGAGCTGCCGCGACGAAGCTGTCGACGCTGGAGGTGGTGGTGTATTGCGTCTCGCCAGTGCCGTCACCGGTGACGGCGACTGGCGTGCCGGCCACGACTCCGGCAGCGAGCAGACCATCACGAATGGCAGCGAGGTCACCGGCGTCCACGGCGACAGCGAAGGACCCCTTAAGCGCGGCGGAGGCGAGCGCACCGAAGTCCACGGCGCTCACGTCATCGATGTCGGCTGTGCTACGGACGCCGTACAAGGGCACGCCCGCGTACGTGGCCACACCTTCAGCCTGCCCCAAACCGGGCACAACCTCGAAGTGCACCGCAGTACGCGCGACGGCTTGGACCTCTTTGACCACGGTTTCGTGGCCGAACGGGTCGCCGGCGACCAGGTGCACGGCAGCGAGGCCGGACTTGGCGGCGGACAGCAAGACGTTGGCGACGTCGCCTGGTGCGCCCTCAGCTGGACTGAACTGTGTGTCCGATTTGGCCTGTGCCCGAATCGCTGTCAGTAACGACTCAGGCACACCACGGTCATAGACCACCTGGTCGGCCTCGATCAGCGCGGCGTGAGCCCGACGGGTCAGCAGCTCCGGGTCGCCGGGTCCGGCGCCGACGAACGCGATGCGTCCTGCTGGCTTGCGGGCGGTGCGGGTGGTCATTCTGTGCTCCCCATCAGGGTATCGGCGCCGGCGTCGAGAAGATCGGCGGCAAGTGCTTTGCCGATCTCCGCCGCGTCGGCGGGCGTTCCGGTGCGCGACAGCCGGATGGCTCGAACCCCATCTGGGCTGATCACCGCACCGCGCAAGTAGATCTCGTCACCGTGCTCGCCTTCGGCGAACTCGGCGTGCGCCGCGACCGGGGCGGAACACCCGGCCTCGAGCGTGGCAAGCATCGCCCGTTCCGCCACAATGGCGGCACGCGACGGTGCGTGGTCAAGCTGCGACAGCTGGTCCACCAAGTCAGAGTCGTCGACTCGGCACTCGACTGCCAGCGCACCCTGAGCCGGGGCGGGCAGCATGAGCATCGGGTCGAGCGTTTCGGTAATCTCGGCGACTCTGCCGAGACGGGCCACGCCGGCCCGAGCGAGCACGACAGCATCTAGGTCCGCATCGGGGCCGAGGACCCGAGCGATGCGGCTGTCAATATTCCCGCGAATCGGCGTGACCTGCAACTGTAGGCCCAAAGCCAGCAGTTGCGCGATTCGGCGCACCGCACCCGTGCCGATCACCACACCTGGCGGGCACTCGGCGAGCGTGCGGCCATCGCGCGCGATCAACGCGTCGCGCGGGTCTTCCCGCGGCGGAACGGCGGCGATGTGCAGCGCGGGGTGCCCCGCGGTTGGCAGATCTTTATACGAGTGCACAGCGAAGTCGATCTCACCGGCGACGAGTGCGTCACGCAGCGCGGAGACGAACACACCCACGCCGAGCTCAGCAACTGGAGCAGTCGAACGATCACCGGGGGTGACGATGCGCACCAACTCAACAGCGCGTCCGGTGGCGGCGGTCAGCGCGTCAGCGGTCTGCTGAGACTGAGCAAGCGCCAGCGCACTGCCTCGGGTGCCGAGGCGCAGCGGGTTACTCACCCGTTGCCTCCGATCTCAGGAACGGCGTTGACTTGCGTAGCGTGGGGCACGTCCAGGTCGAACAGTTCGCGCAACAGCGCTGCGTACTGATCGCCGCCCGGTTCGGCGGCGAGTTGCCGGACCCGGACGGTGGGCGAGTGCAGCAGTTGCTGAACGACCCGGTGCAGCGTACGGGAAACTTCGGCTCGCTGCTCTTCGCTGAATTCGGCCCGGCGCGCCCAAAGCTTGCGCAGTTCGGCGCTGACCACATCTTCAGCCCGGTTACGCAACGCAGCAACGGTCGGCGCGATGTCGGTGCCCCGCAGCCAGGTGAGAAAATGTTCGACTTCAGCGGCGACGATCTGCTCGACGGCTGCGGTCTCGGCCGCAGCTGGCAACGTGCGCCGAGCGGCGGCCAGGCTGTCGATGTCGATCACGGTTACGCCCTCGACGCCCGCGGCATCTGGGGCGACGTCGCGTGGCACGGCGAGGTCGAGCACGACCAGCGGTGCCGCAGCTGCCAGCCGAGCCCGGGTGAGCACCGGCTCGACCGATGCCGTGGCGCTGATTACCAGATCAGCCTCGTGCAGCGCGCCGGCGAGGTCCTCGTACGCAACGGCAGTGGCGCCGTAAGCCTCAGCTAGTCGCTTAGCTCGCGCTGCGCTGCGATTGGTGATCCGCACCGGCCCGATCCCAGCCCGGGTCAGCGTGGCAACCGACAGGGCGCCCATCGCGCCGGCCCCGATCACCAGCGCGCGCCGCCCGGTGAAGTCGCCGAGCTGGGCGGAAGCCACCTCCAACGCAGCAGTCACCACGCTCTGCCCGGCTCGATCGATGTCGGTTTCGGCGTGGGCGCGTTTGCCGACCCGCAGCGCTTGTTGCATCAGCTCGTGCATGAGTCGGCCGGCCGAATCAACCTCGGTCGCCACGTGGTAGGCATCGCGCAGCTGGCCCAATATCTGCGCCTCACCGACCACCATCGAGTCGAGCCCGACGACGACTCGGAAGCAGTGCTGCACCGCTGCCTCGTCATAGTGCACGTAGAGGTGGCGAGCCAGCTCTTGGGTCGAGATTCCGGAGGCTTCGGCCAACACGGTGCAGATGTCGCTGAGGCCGCCGTGGAAACCGCTGACCGCCGCGAAGATCTCCACCCGGTTGCAGGTAGACAAGACCACTGCCTCGCCAATATATGGCTGGGCGGCGAGTTTGCGCAGCACAGCGGGCACCGCGCTGTCGGCGATGGTGAGTCGCTCCAGGGTGCTGACGTCGGCGGTGCGATATGACGCACCCACGCTGAGCAAATTCACGACCCGACCGCCTCCTGATTATCCGCCGTGGCAGCACTGGAGGACGAACGGCCGCCCGGCAGAGCGGTCAGCGACGCCTTCCGGTGTTCGTGGAACGATAGAATCTGCAGTTCAATAGCCAAGTCAACTTTGCGTACGTCGACGTTGCCGGGCACGGAGAGCACGCACGGCGCAAAGTTCAGAATGCTGGTGACACCGGCGGCGACCAGCACGTCGGCGACGGCTTGAGCTGCGCTGGCGGGGGTGGCGATCACGCCGATCGCGATCGACTCTTCGACGGCGACCCGGCCGAGCTCGTCGATGTGGCGAATGGGCAGGCCATGAATCAGCTCGCCGACCTTGCCCGGGTCGGCGTCGAAGAGCGCGACAATCCGGAAGCCGCGACTGGCGAACCCGTCGTAGCCGGCCAGCGCGTGTCCGAGGTTACCGACGCCGACCAGGCAAACTGCTCGTCGCTGGTCCAGACCGAGCACGTATTCGATCTGCTCGATCAACAGGGTGACGTCGTAACCCACCCCACGAGTGCCGTACGACCCGAGGTGGGAAAGGTCTTTGCGCAGTTTGGCGGAATTGACCCCGGCTGCGGTCGCGAGACCCTCGCTGGAGACAGTGTCCGAGCCGCTTTCGCCCAAGTTGTGCAGCGCACGCAGATATTCGGGCAGTCGGGCGATTGTCGCCTCCGGTAGGTCCGGGAAGGCCGGCACAGTGCCGGACTCGCCGGTGCTGCTTCCGTGACGCTGCTGACTCATCTGACTCATCTGACTCCGTGCCGACGAGGTGGTCAAGCCGACGAGGTAGTTGGCCCGCGGTGGTGAGCCCTCGTTCAACTGCCATTAACGGCTGTGGTAACGCAGCTCTCCGGACTCACAGAGTAGGCGCTTGTGAAGGCGTGCACAAATCGCGATCTTGATCAGTCGACTGGACAAGAATCGGATCGTCGTGCTAGCTGCCCTGGTCAGGCCAATTCTGCGCGGGCCAAAGTGACGGCAGCGACCAACGTGTCGGCAACCGGATAGCCCGACGCGCGCAGCCGGGCCGGGTCGGTGAACCCACCGGTATAGAGCACGACTTTGGCGCCGACCGAGTCAGCTGCCGCCGCGTCGTCCAACGAGTCGCCGATCATCACGACCTCAGTGCCGGAAACGCCCATCTCAGCTAGGTGAGTGGCCAAATGACCGGCTTTCAGGTCGCCACCGACCTCGGTGCGCAACCCGTCAACGCGGGCGAAGACCCCCGCCAACCCATAGGTCTCAACCGCCGGGACAAGCTCGTCGTGGAACCACATGGACAGCAAGGACTGACTGTCCGACCAAAGTTTGATCGCGGCCATCGCATCGGGCGCCAAAGTCATAGTCGTCAAACCCAGCCGGTACGCGTCGTGGAACAGCCGATCCAACCGGCCGAACTCGTCCTGATCCACCGCACGCCCGAGGATCTCGGCATAGAACTCGGACACCGGCCGGCGAAAGCGGGTTCGGTGCTCGTCCGGCTCGACCTTGCGCGCGCCGACCGCGGCGAACGCGTGATTGGTCGAGGCCACCACCAAGGTGAAGTCGTCGAGCAGAGTGCCGTTCCAGTCCCAAACCAGATGAGTACGCGTCACGGCAGTCAACTTACCGTTGGAGCTAGCCGGGCTGTCGCTGCATATCTCGCAGCAGCCGTTCTTCTTCGACGCGCCAATAGCCGTGTTCGACCCCGTCGAGCAGCAGCACCGGCACTCGATCGCCGTAGTCGCGTTCCAGCTCGACCGTGGACTCAACGTCGACCCGGCGCCACTGACCTGGGGCGATCCGGTCCAACGTCGCCTCGGCCACTTCACACAGGTGGCACCCGTCCCGGCTGATCAAGGTCAAGCGGGTCATTGCCCGAGTCTGCCACAAAACGCGTAGACCCACAGATGCCGCACCGCCTGTACGTCGTACCGGCAAGGGTGTCCTACATGGTGGCAGAAGTTCCTTGTGCCGCGTCTGCGCCACTTCGGATAGATTTCGCAGAGCGCACACAGTGTGCGACTCCGCGTGTTCGCAGTCCGCAATACTTCCCGTCTGTGTAACGGACTCCGCATGTATGGGTAGTCAACCCCTCTTCTCCAGGAGGCCGCTGTGCCACAAAAAGCACGGAATTGCTGCTTATCCACGTCTGGCGGGACGGATCAGCAGTCGTACCAGGCCCGCCGGGTCGAGGAGCCGCAGTGAGTCATGTGCACGCCGAGGATCCGTACCACCGCGACGCGTTCGCGGCCCGACTCGCCCTCGCCGATCAACTAAGCACGCTGCGCCAGTCCGTCGATGGGCTGATCGTCAACGCCATCCGTGGCGACGGCCCGAAGCGAACCCGCAACCGGCCCCCACACGTCAACGAGTCACCGGCCGGTCACGTTCCTCCCAATGGGAATTCTGCCGGTGTCATCGGTGCCCGGGTGAGCGCGCCGAGCTGGCCAGCCATGCCCGCCCAACCCACGGCCGAGCAACGCAACTCGATCAGCGAGAACACCGTCAGCGACACGACCACGGATCAAACCATTGTCGTACCAGCACAAAGCACCACCGGGCCGCCGGCCGAGTCCGAGCCACCGAAATACCCGGCGCGGCCCGATCCTTCCGATGCGGCCGCCGAGGTCTGGGGCTTGGTCGAGCGAGCTCAAGCCGGCGAAACCGAAGCCTTCGGCCTGATCTACGACCGGTACGTCGACACCGTGTTCCGGTTCGTCTACTTTCGCGTCGGCAACCGCCAGCTCGCCGAGGATCTGACCTCAGACACGTTCCTACGCGCGCTCAAACGCATCGGCAGCTTCACCTGGCAGGGCCGCGACCTCGGTGCCTGGCTGGTGACCATCGCCCGCAACTTGGTCGCCGACCACTTCAAGTCCGGCCGGTATCGGCTCGAAGTGACCACGGGTGACGTGCTCGATGCTGACCGTGAGGATCGTGGCCCCGAAGGCAGCCCGGAGTCTGCGGTCGTGGACCACATCACCAACGTCGCGTTGTTGACAGCGGTCAAGCAGCTCAACCCGGAACAGCAGGAATGCATTGTGCTGCGGTTCCTACAGGGCTTCTCGGTCGCCGAAACCGCGCAGACTATGGGCAAAAACGAAGGCGCGATCAAGGCGCTGCAATACCGGGCCGTACGGGCGCTTGCCCGGCTGCTGCCCGAAGGGTTTCAGTGGTGACAAGGACTTCTCACATGTCGATCTACGAAAACCGATATCAGCTGTTCGGTCCCGTAACCGGGGGCGCTCGTCGTGCGTTTGTCTCGATGCGACCGCGGGTGGCTTCATCGGCCACTAGTCGGTTCGTCACCGTCGGCAATGGCGCCGGCGAAACTGCCACGAGCGAGGGGAGGTGCTCACGGTGACCTTTGATTTCTTGGACCGGCGTAGCGCCGAACGCTTCGCGGAGCAACTCGACGACCCCAGCATCGGGCATCGATCCGTCAACCGCAGCAACGGCGAGGAACAGCTCGCCAAACTGGTCGCGCTGAGCACCAGTTTGTCCGCGGCCCGGCCCGGCGTCCGAGTGGATCCCGAATTCCGCGACGGCCTACGGGCCATGCTGGTCGCCGCTGCCGAACGTGAGGGCATCGGGCGGGGCGTCGATTCAGCCGACAACGCGGATCCGATTAATGCCAAACCCAGCCGTACGGGTCTGGCCGGTATTTTCGGCAGCGGTGGGCGGCGGATCCGTACCCGGGGCGCGATTGTGATCGGCGTAGCCGCCGGTGCGATGGCAGTGTCGGGAATCTCCGCAGCAAGCGAAAGCGCATCACCCGGCTCAGCCCTGTACGGGGTAAAACGTTCAACCGAACGCGCCCAGCTGGCAATCGCCGGCTCGGACGTGACCCGAGGCCAGCTCTCGCTGGACTTTGCCCGCACCCGCCTGACCGAAGCGGTGGCGATGCTCGGCGACGATCCAGAATTCACCAGGGTGCTCAATGACATGGACGTCAGCACCCGAAAAGGCGTTCAGCTGCTCGACACGTCGGCGGTGTCGCACCGTGACACCAAACCGTTGACCACTATCGACGGATTTGTCACCAGTCAACGGCAGACGTTGACTCCGGTGCTGGACCGGTTGACCGAAGCCGGCCGGGCACGGGCGCAGACCTCGCTGTCGCTGTTAGACGACGTGCATCGACGCGTCGATGACCTGCGAGCCGGCCTGAACTGCGCAACGATCATCTCGACTGGGTCCGACTCACTCGGGCCGAAACTGAAAGATTGCACTGCACCCGATGGCGCGGCAACGCCGGCGCGTCAGTCTGGTCGCAGCGACAAGTCGGCGATCAAGGCCGGCAAAGAGCCAAAGGTGCAGCCGGAACACAGTGGCGCCGTGGGCACACCAAAGGTAAAGGCTGGCGCCAAGCAACCGAATACGCCGACTGCGTCAGCTAGTGCTGGGGCAGTGACCGGGGGGAATCTGGCGCCGCATGCGCGGAACACGCCAGGACCGAACACTACTGGGAGCACAACGGCTCCCCCGCAGAGCAATTTGAACGACAACACCGATCCAGACTCCGACGACGGTGGCCTGGGTGGGCTGCTCGGCGGGATCTTCGGCCACTGATCTGGCGGTAATCCAGCCAGCAGATCGACAATTGAGCCGGCGGATGTGGCGAGGGGCGGTGCCGGGAGTTACCGGGCCGCCCCTCACTTCAAACTATAAGCAGACTCGCAAAACCGAGAAAGACGCCCGACCACTCAGATCCCGAACGCGTCGGGCCGCTTTTCCAACAGCTCGTGCACATTGGCCTGAATCGTCTCGCGCACTTGGTCGGCGAGGTTATAGACCACCATTGGGTCGTCGGCGTGCTCGCTCAGGTGTGCCGTCGGAATCGGCGGGCAGAATTGGATCAACCATTTGCTCGGCAGCGGCACCAAGCCCAACGGCCCGAGCAGCGGAAACGTCGGCGTAACCGGGAAATACGGCAGGCCGAGCAGCCGAGCCAGCGGCTTCACATCCGCCAGGATCGGATAGATCTCCTCGGCGCCCACAATTGCCGCCGGAATGATCGGGGTGCCAGTGCGCAATGCAGCCGAGACGAAACCCCCGCGACCGAATCGCTGCAGCTTGTAGCGATCAGCGAAGCGTTTCCCGATTCCTTTGAAGCCCTCCGGAAAGACACCGACCAACGCGCCGCCACTCATCAGCCGCTCGGCGTCAGCGTTGCACGCCACTGTCGCACCGGCTTTGCGGGCCAGCTCGCTCATCACCGGCATCCGGAAAACCAGATCAGCACCGAGCAACCGCAGGTGACGATCGCTCGGGTGCTCGTCGCGGATGGCGACCGACAACATCAGCGCATCCAACGCCACAGTTCCCGAGTGGTTGCCGACGATCAGTCCGGCGCCGGTGTCAGGCACATGTTCGATGCCATAGACCTCGGTGCGGAACCAGTCTTGGTAAAGCACTCGCAGCAGCGGCAGAAAGACCGAATCGGTCAATTCCGGGTCAAACCCAAACTCATCCACCTGGTACGCGCCGGCTAGGCGCCGCCGTAGGAACGCCAGGCCACTCGCGATCCGCTTATCCCACAAGTCGACCAGATCCGGCTCGTCGACGTGCTTGCTGTGACCGTTCAGCGACTGAGTCGGCGGCACTGGGCGGCGACCGTTGACCTGAGCTGGCTCAATCGGCTCCGGGAGGCGGAAATCGGCGTGCCCAGGGAGCATGTCGCGAAACTCGTCTTGACTCATGTGCGGTCCGCCCCGGTAACGCTGGCGACGACCCGCTCGGTGGCTGTCGCCCGCATCCGCCGGACCCCGTCGAGGATGGCGCGTTCGGCTGCGGCCAGGCGATCAGCGGTCAACGAGGACCCGTTGGCGTGCCCGGTGACGAAATCGTCGAACGCCTCAGCCGTGCTGCGCGGGGTAAAGCCGAATTCCGCGCTCAACGCGGTGGTGTCCACCACTCGCCCATGCACGAAAAGATCGATTTGATCCAATCCGATTTGACCGACGCCCAGGCCGCGCGCAATCGCTGCCACCGTGGACAGGCCCGACTCGATCAACGGCACGGAGATGCGCCCGGCTCGACGCACTGCCTGCGACAGTGACAGCACCCCCGCACCGGCCACGTTGAATGTGCCGGGGTGGTCCTCGATCACGGATCGGTGCAGGATTTCCAGCGCGTCATCGACGTGCACGAACTGCAGTCGAGCGTCACGACCGAGCACGGTCGGCACCAACGGTTGGCTGAAATACCGGGTCAGCGTGGTCTCAGCGGTGGAGCTGATGAACGGCGCGAAGCGCAGCACTGTCGCCGAGACCTCGGGCCGGCGCCGGCGAAACCCGCGCACGTAACCTTCGATGTCGAGGATGTCGCGGGCGAACGAGCCGCGCGGCACTGCTCGCGGCTCCGTGTCTTCGGTGAAGACGGCCGGATCGCGAAACGATGCTCCGTAAGCGGCAGTCGACGAGCGCACCACCAGCTTGCGCAACCGCGGCGCCCCTTGAGCGGCGGCCAACAGCTGCATCGTGCCGATGACGTTCTTTTCTTTCATCGCCGCACGCCCGCCCTGTTGCGGGTCTGGCGCGCTGGTGACAGCGAGGTGCACGACCGCTTCAGCACCGAGGTCGGCGATGGCGCCAGACGCCGTCCGCGCATCGGCCCGGATCAGCTCGACGTTGCCGAGCAACCCCAACAGGGACTGCGACGGCTCAAGCGGATCCAGACCGACGACGCGGTCGATCCGAGGGTCGGCGGCCAGGCTTGCGGCCACCCGAGCACCGAGAAACCGGCTGACGCCGGTGACCACGACGACGCTGGGCGGTGAGGTCAGCACGGACAAACCTCTCAGTGCGTTGCCTCGAAGGCAAGTCGGCAAGGATGAGACGGCCAGGCATCAGGCCCGGCCGGACATCACTTGCCCAAACGGCGACGCTGGACGCGGGTCTTGCGCAGCAGCTTACGGTGCTTCTTCTTCGCCATACGCTTGCGGCGCTTTTTGACCACGGAGCCCATACGAAATGCCTCTCGAAACCATGTGGGTCGAATCAGACCAGCCAGGAAACTAACCACTGCAGCCTAGCGGCACCACACAGGCGAGACCAAAACACCCCCGCGAATCGCTCCTCACACTGTCTGCGAGAACGCTCCACGCAGGTACTCGTGCACCGCGTGCTCGGGCACACGGAACGAGCGGCCGACCCGCACGGCAGTGAGATCACCGCCGTGCACGAGCCGATAGACGGTCATCTTGGAGACCCGCATCAGCGCGGCCACTTCGGCCACGGTGAGGAAACGTACCTCTGCGAGGCGCTCCTCGGTCTGGGCTGGACCCGTCATCTCGTCGCACCGATCCTTTCGCAGGCACGCGCCGCGAGAACCGGGAGCGGCCTGCGGCGGGGGTGCACAACGTGCGTGTCCTCAGGACGGTATCGATACGGTTGTGACCATCGCGATGCGTTCGGAGAAATGGCCGGAAAAAGTCAAGGCCGCCACGCCACATCGAGCGCTTTTCCCCCCAAAGTGCTACTTCTTGGACCGCAGTGCGCGGGCAAAGAAAGCCACATTCGCCGGCCGCTCAGCCAGCCGACGCATCAAATACCCATACCACTGCTCCCCGTACGGGACGTAGACGCGAACCGTGTGGCCGGCAGCAGCCAACCGGATCTGCTCCTGCGGACGTACCCCGTAGAGCAGCTGGAACTCGAACTGATCGGCCGGGCGGTCGAACCAGCGCGCACGGTCGGCGGCAATCGCGATCAGACGCGGATCATGGGTGGCGATCATCGGGTAACCAGCGCCGGACATCAGCGTGTTCAAGCAGCGCACATACGATTTGTCGACTTCCAGTGCTGAGGCGAACGCGACCGACTCCGGCTCCGCGTACGCGCCTTTGCACAGCCGTACCCGAGAACCGGTGGTGGAAAGCTCGCGGCAGTCGCCTTCGGTGCGACGCAGGTAGGCCTGGAGCACCGCCCCGGTGTTGGGGAAGTCTTTACGCAGCTCGGCCAGGATCTCTAAGGTCGAGTCAGTGGTGGTGTGGTCCTCGGCGTCCAACGTCACTGTCGTGCCCGCCTGGGCCGCAGCCGAGCAGATCGCCTGCGCGTGTTCATAGGCCAGCTTGTCGTCGACCTTTTGCCCGAGCGCGGACAGTTTCACGCTGACCTCGGCCGCCGGGGTCAGACTGGCGAGCGCGAGCCGGCGCAACAGCGCCAGGTATTCATCGCGGGTGGCTAACGCCTGCTCAGCGGTGAGCGTGTCCTCGCCCAAATAGTCAAGGCTGATCCGCAACCCGTCGTCGGCCAACTCCCGGCTGGTGTCCAGCGCGTGCTCGACCGTGCTGCCGGCGACGAAGCGTTGGACGACACCTCTGCTGACGGGTGCGGCGGCGACCAACTGCGCTAACCGGGACGAGCCAGCGGCGGCCAAAAAGGCGGAACGGAGCATGGCCGCCAGCGTATCTCCCAGCCGGCCGCTGTCGGTCACAGCAACCGTGTGCACACTCCGTTCGGGCAGCTACCGTTGTCGGGTGAACTTCGATGCGTACGCCCGAACTGCCGTTGACCTCGTCAACGCCGATGTGGGCGAACTCGCCGGGCTGCAGGCGCTGTTTCGGGATGAGCAGGCCTGGATGCGCGAGGAAGTTGGCGAAAAAGAGGTCGCCGTGTTCCGTCGGGCCCAGCGCCGGCTGCGCGACGTCTTCGAACTCGGCACCTCCGGCAGCGACTCCGCGGCGGTTGCTGAGCTGAACTCCCTGCTGGAGGCGTTTCCGGTGCAGCCGCGGATCTCCGGCCACGACGCCGGCGACTGGCACATGCACGTGGCCAGCCGCGGCTCCTCGGTCAGCGCGGAATATCTGGCCGGCGCAGCCTGGGGCCTGGCGGTGTGGCTGTGCGAATACGGCAGCGCCCGACTCGGCATCTGCGCCGACGAGCGCTGCGGCAACGTCTATCTCGACACATCGTCCAACAACTGCCGCCGCTTCTGCTCGGAACGCTGCGCGACCCGCTCACATGTGGCCGCCCACCGCGCCCGCAAACGCGCCGCCACCCTCACCTCGGCGTGACCGCTCTCAGCCTCGCCCGATGGCTGGGGTGCTCGACGGGGCGGGAGCGAGGTGGCGACGAGCGAAGGCAAGCGATTCGCGTAAATCCTCCTCGCGCGCTTGCCGGCTTGCCGCTCGGCGGGTGGACACCTCCAACGCGACTGACCCGCTGAAGCCTCGCCCAGCGAGCGAACTCAGCAGCTCAGCGCAGGGCTGATTGCCCCGACCCGGCACCAGGTGCTCGTCCCGTGCCTCGCCGGTCCCGTCCCCCAAATGCACGTGCTTCAACCCGGCACCCATCCGCTCGGCCAACTCCAGCGCGTCGGTCCGAGCCGCCGCACAATGCGACAAATCAAGCGTGTACGCGGCAAAGCCAGTAACCGTCGGATCCCACCCAGGCGTATAAGGCACGAACCACCGACCCGCCATCTTCACCGGGAACATGTTCTCGACCGCGAAGGTGATGTCGGGGTGCTTGGCCTGCACTTTAGCCAGGCCGGAGGCGAAGTTTCGGGCATAGTCGCGCTGCCAGGTGAAGGGTGGATGCACGACGACCGTCGGCGCACCCAAGGACTCGGCGAGTTGTGCCGCCCGGGTTAGCCGTTCCCACGGGTCAGAACTCCAGACCCGCTGAGTCACCAACAGGCAGGGCGCGTGCACCGAAAGCACCGGCACGCCGTAATGCTCCGACAGGCCGGTGAGCGCGCCGGCGTCTTGGCTGACCGCATCGGTCCACACCATGACTTCCAGCCCGTCATAGCCAGTAGTGGCCGCCATCTCGAACGCGGCTGCAGTCGGCTCGGGGAACACCGACGAGCTGGACAGAAGCACAGGAACGCGGGAGATCACCGGTCAAGCGTAGACCGTTCGCCGCGTACACTGCCGTCTCGGCGGGCGGTAAGCGGTCAAAGCGGACAGCTCGAAGCGGACGAACACGGCACGCGTACGCTGTCGGGGATGAGCCGTAGTGACTTGAGCACATCTGTCAGTGCCGCGAACCCGACGGGCGCGGACGCTACGGCCGTCGCGCGCGCCCGCGAAGTGCCGCTGGACTTTCCCCGCGAGTGGGTCGAATTCCTTGACCCGGCCGACGAAAAACACCTCGTCCGCGCGGACCTGACCTGGCTGTTGTCCCGCTGGACCTGCGTGTTCGGTTCGGCCTGCCACGGCATTGTCGCCGGTCGAGCACAGGACGGCTGCTGTTCGCACGGCGCTTTCTTCACCGACAGCGATGACGAAAATCGGGTCAAGGCGGCGGTGGGCAAACTCACCGCAGCGACCTGGCAGCACCACCGGCGCGGGTTCAAGAACTACACCGACCTCGACTCGGTCGACGGGGCTAAGCCCGGCCGGCGCACGGCGACCCAGTCCACCGACGGCCCGTGCGTGTTTCTCAACGACGCCGATTTCGCCGGTGGGGGTGGTTGCGCCCTGCACGCACAAGCACTTCGCGATCGCGTGCATCCGCTGACGTACAAGCCGGATGTGTGTTGGCAGTTGCCGGTTCGCCGCGAACAGGACTGGATCAAGCGGCCGGACGGCAGTCAGATCCTACAGTCGATCCTGACCGAGTTCGACCGCCGTGGCTGGGGTGCCGGCGGCCACGACCTCGACTGGTGGTGTACGTCCGCGCCCGATGCCCACGTGGGCACCGAGCCGATGTATGTCACCTACGCCCCGGAACTGACCGCGCTGATCGGCCCCGCCGCGTACGCGAAGCTGGCCGAACTTTGCACGGCCCGACTCAAGTCAGGATTGATCGCCGTGCACCCCGCCACAGTGGCAGCTGGCCGAACAGCAGCTGCAACCCGAAGAGCGGCCGAAAATCGAACAGTGGCAGCTCGCCGAAAGGCCTAGGGCTCGAATTTGTAGCCGAGCCCGCGAACAGTGACGATGTAGCGCGGTGTCGACGGTTCCGGCTCGACCTTGGAGCGCAGCCGCTTGACGTGCACATCCAGCGTCTTGGTGTCGCCGACGTAATCGGCACCCCAGACTCGGTCGATCAGCTGGCCACGGGTCAGCACCCGACCGGCGTTGCGCAGCAGCAGTTCGAGCAGCTCGAACTCCTTTAGCGGCAGCTGCACTCCAGCACCGTCGACAGTAACGACGTGGCGCTCGACATCCATCCGCACCGGGCCGGCGGCCAGGGTCGGGGTCGACACCTCCGGCGGCTCGGTGCCCTGGCGGCGCAGCACCGCGCGGATCCGAGCGACGAGTTCCCGCGGCGAATACGGCTTGGTGACGTAGTCGTCCGCGCCGATTTCCAGGCCGACAACCTTGTCGATCTCGCTGTCCCGGGCGGTGACCATGATGATCGGCACAGCCGAACGCTGCCGAAGCTGGCGGCAAACTTCTGTGCCGGACATTTCCGGCAACATGAGATCGAGCAACACGATGTCGGCACCGGTCCGGTCGAACTGCGTCAGCGCCGAGGTACCAGTCGGGGCGACCGACACCTCGAAACCTTCCTTACGCAGCATGTACGACAGAGCGTCGGAGAACGACTCCTCATCCTCGACCACGAGCACGCGGGCCAATGTGGTTCCTTCCATTTTCCAGTTCCGGGCTATTGCCCGGTCGCACCGGACTCGATCTCAATTGCCGTCGGTAACGGCAAGGGGGCTTCCGGGGGGCGCGCCGGCAGGCGCAGGGTGAACGTCGAACCGTCACCGAGTGAACTGGTGACGTCGACCCGACCGCCGTGGTTAGTGGCGATGTGTTTGACGATGGCCAGGCCAAGACCGGTGCCACCGGTGGAGCGAGACCGAGCTTGGTCGGCCCGATAGAACCGCTCGAAGATCCGGTCGAGGTCGTGCGGGGCGATGCCGATGCCTTGGTCAGCCACATCCACCTCGATCCAGTCGTCGTCCTGGCGCATGCTGAGCGAGACCTTGGTGTCCTCGCCGGAGTAAGCGATTGCGTTCTCCACCAGGTTGGTCAGCGCAGTGGCGACTTGGGTGTCGCTGCCATAGACCACAGCACCCTTGACCCCTGCATAGACGACCTCGATGCCTTTAGCCGACGCGGTAGTGCGGGTGCGGTCGATCACCTCGGCGATCACCCAGTCGAGCGTGACCGGCTCCGGGGTGGGAAGCGGCTCGGCCCCTTGCAGCCGGGTCAGCTCCAGCAGCTCGTTGACCAGGCGGCCCATCCGCGCCGACTCGTGGTGGATGCGTTCAGCAAACCGGCGGGCCGCGATCAGGTCCTCGGCCTGCTCGTCATCCGGTTTGGCGCCGGCAGCAGACAGCTCGGTCGCATCCAGCAGTGCCTCGGCGAGCAATTGCAGCGCGCCGATCGGCGTCTTGAGCTCATGACTGACGTTTGCCACGAAGTCTCGGCGCACCCGGGCCAGCCGATGTGACTCGGTGACATCCGCAGCCTCGACCGCGACATGGGTGGCGTTGAGGGCAACCGCGCGCAAGTGCAGCCCCAGCGGAGCGGACGCGCCCCCGCTACGACCACGCGGCAGATCAAGTTCCACTTCCCGCCGTACGCCGGTGCGGCGAACTTGGCCGGCCAACGTACGCAGAATGGGGTGGGCGGCGATCGTTCCGGGGTTACCGCCGGCGCGCAACAGGCCCATCGCTCGCGCGGCCGGGTTGACCAGCACCGGATAGTCCTCAGCGTCCAAGACCACCACACCCACGCGCAGCGAGTCGAGACTCTTACGACCGAGTCCCTTCATCGACTGCTTACCAGTCTGCAGCTCGTCATCCGTGTCGATGGTGCGTCCCCCCTTGTGCAGCCGGGCGTCGGGAACCTGGTTTAGCTCCGGCGACTGACGGGCACGAGCGAACAACACCCCCGCGACCACGCCGATGGCGAGCGCGGCGAGAATCGACATGATGACGTACGCCGTATCCACGCAGCGATCGTAGGGTCATTGTTTACCTGAACCCTATGCCGATTCGGACAAAACGGGCGCGAGTTCAAAAATGTTCACCACTGCGCCCAGCGTCGTTCATCACCGTTCATGTCGAGTCCGCGCGGTCCCCCTAGCGTGGCCTCGACTAAGCCCCTAATCGTTTGGACGACAACATGCGCGAGGAGTTTCAGGCCGACCTCAACGAGGTCAGTCGCCTACTGGTGACGATGGCAGAGGCAGTGCGAGCTGCGTTGCGCAAGGCGACCACCGCGCTACTCACGGCTGACTTGCAAGCGGCCGAGGCGGTCATCGAACGCGACGTGGAGGTCGATCACCTCTACCGCCAGGTCGAGTCCAAGGTGTCCGACACGATCGCCCGCCAGGCACCGGTCGCAGCCGACCTGCGGATGGTCATCACCGCCCTGCACATCTCGGCCGATCTAGAGCGGATGGGCGACCTGGCCGAGCACGTGGCCAAGACCGCGCAGCGCCGGCACCCGTCGCCGGCCGTGCCCGCCGAGCTGCGCCCCGTCTTCAAACAGATGGGTGAGGCCGCTGACCAGATGGCCGGCAAGATCACCGCCGTACTGGCCCAGCCGAATACGCAAGTCGCGGCGGAGCTGGAGCTTGACGACGACAAAATGGACGAGCTGGAACGTGACCTGTTCAAGGTGCTACTCGCCGACGAATGGCCCTACGGCGCGGAGACCGCGATTGACGGTGCTCTGCTAGGCCGCTTCTTCGAGCGTTACGCCGACCACGCCGTGAACATCAGCGAGCAGATCATCTATCTCATCACTGGCGAACCCGTCACCGAGCACAGCTGAACAGCTGATTGACCGCAAATGCCGGAGTCGGCCCGACCACAAGCACCGACTCCGGCATTTATCGAACGCTTCACCGACCCCGATTGTCAGCGACCCGGCTTCTCAGCGACCCGGCTTCTCAGCGACCCCAGCTTCTCAGCGACCCCAGCTTCTCAGCGGCCCCAGCTTCTCAGCGGCCCCAGCTTCTCAACGACCGGTTGCTCAGCGGCCCTGATTAGCGACGGCGGCGGCGGCTTCCTCGGCAGCCTTCGGGTCGAGGTAGAGGCCACCTGGGGTCAGCGGACGCAGGTCATCGTCGAGGTCATAGCGCAGCGGAATGCCCGTCGGGATGTTCAGCTTCGCGATCGCGTCGTCCGAGACCTGGTCCAGGTGCTTGACGATCGCGCGCAATGAGTTGCCGTGCGCTGCGACCAGGACCGTCTTGCCCGCGCGCAGATCCGGCACGATCTGGTCATACCAATACGGCAGAGCCCGGATCAGTACGTCCTTCAAGCACTCGGCCCGCGGCTTCTGCTCCGGCGCCAACGCGGCATAGCGGGCATCGTCGAACTGGGCGAACTCGGAATCGTCCTCGATCGGCGGCGGCGGCACATCGTACGAGCGGCGCCAGAGCATGAACTGCTCCTCACCGTACGTAGCGAGGGTCTGCTTCTTGTCTTTGCCTTGCAGGGCGCCGTAGTGGCGCTCGTTGAGCCGCCACGAGCGCTTCACTTCGATCCAGTGCCGGTTGGTGATGTGTAGGGCGATCTCACTCGTGCGGATCGCGCGGCGCAGCACGCTGGTGTGCACGACATCGGGCAGCACCTCTTGCTCCTTGAGCAGCTCGCCGCCGCGCCGAGCTTCGTCCTCACCCTGGGCATCGAGGTCGACGTCGACCCACCCGGTGAAGAGGTTTTTCGCGTTCCACTCGCTGTTGCCGTGTCGCAACAGCACCAAAGTCCCAGTCATGCGCACCATCCTGCCGCAGCAGTGATCATTGCGGGCGCGTGCCCTGACGTGGCGGCCACCACAGCGAAAACCAGTTGCCGCAGCTTTTAGGGTGTAAGGAGACAAGCAATTTTGACTACTTACGCGCGGAGTCAGCGCGAAGTCGAGCTGCAGATCGGGTGCCCTGTGCTGAGCTGGTTGCGGCAGACTGCCGGTGGATTACCCCGGCAATATTGGCTGCTCTGGACCGGCACCCTGATCAACCGGCTTGGCGCGTTCGTGGTGATTTTCCTCGCCATTTACCTGACCAGCCAACGGCATTTCTCGCAAAGTCAGGCCGGCCTGGTGCTCGGCCTTTATGGCATCGGCGGGGCGATCGGCACCACACTCGGCGGGACATTGACCGACCGGTGGGGCCGGCGCCCGACCATGCTGCTCGGCCAGTTCGGCGCGGCCGGATTCATGCTCACGCTCGGCTTCGCTCGGTCATATGCGCAAATCATCACGATTTCCATGCTGCTCGGGATTTTCGCCGAAGGGGTCCGGCCTGCGTTCGCCGCCATGATGATCGACGTCGTGCCGGCCCGAGATCGCATCCGAGCGTTCTCGTTGAACTATTGGGCGATCAACTTGGGTTTCGCGCTAGCCTCGGTCGGCGCCGGGCTCGCCGCCAAAGCCAACTACCTGTTGCTCTTCGTCGTTGATTCGGGCACCACGCTGATCACAGCGTTAATCGGGCTGGCCTTCCTAGCCGAAACCCGGCCAGCCGTGGGCGGAACTGCGCTCGAAACTCAGCCAGCGGCGGTCGAGAATCGGCGAGATTCGTTGGTCGAGGACGGGCTAGCCCGGCGTGAAACTACTGCCAAAGCGGCAAATGGGATCGGTCTGGTGTTACGCGACCGTGTCTTCGTCAGCTATGCGCTTATCAACCTCTGCAGTGTCATGGTGATGATGCAACACGACTCGACCTTGCCGATCACGATGATCGCTGACGGGCTGTCCGTAGCCACGTACGGCTGGGTGATCGGGATCAACGGGGTTTTGATCGTGCTGGGTCAGCTTTTCATCCCTAAGCTGATCGAAGGTCGCGGCCACCACCGGGTCCTCTCCCTAGGCGCAGTGATCATGGGAGTCGGGTTCGGTCTGGTGGCGTTCGCGGACAGCGCCGGGTTCTTCGCCAGCACCGTGGTGGTCTGGACGCTCGGCGAGATGCTGATGTCGCCGTCCATCGCAGCCACAGTCGCAGAGCTCTCGCCACCCGCACTGCGCGGGCGCTATCAAGGGGTCAACTCGCTGTCCTGGTCAGCCGGCACGGCACTCGCCCCGATCCTGGGTGGGCTGACCCAACAGCATCTTGGTGAAACACCGCTCTGGCTTGGGTGCTTCGCACTCAGCGCACTCGTGGCGATCGGTCACTTAGCAGCCGGCCCGCAGCGAGAGAAACGAGCAGCCCAACTTGTCCATGCTCAATGAGCGTGAGCTCACGACAAAACACTGCGCACGACACCCGTTCAATTCCAGCAAATGCCACATAAGTAGCTATGACGAACCGCCACAGTCTCGATCTTGTGGAATTGCGATCATTATTTGGCCCGTACTTCACAAGTTTGAGAATGTGCTGGCAAAAGAAAAGGCAAAAGGCGTTTATTCGTCACGGTCGAGTTTCCGGAACATCGGCCTGGAAGACCGGGTCGGGGCGTCCTTAAAACGGTGGCGGACGACGCCCATCCCCATAGGCGTCGCCCGCACTTACCGCCGGTCTCGGGTTGCGCCGTCCCCCAACGGCTTGTGCTACCCGTCCCCGAACGTCGGCTGCGGTGATCATTTCTGATCGACCAGTTCCCCGAACTACAGCGCGACGTCCATTGATTACGCTAGTTGCACGAGGCGAGGCTTTCAAGCCAGTTGGCTGTCTGCCATCTGTCTGAACCGTCACAGTCACCGATATTTAGCCGATCAGCGGATCCATCACCCGAACGTCCGGTTTTGCTACGGCGAAAATGGCACTTAGGCCCTCAGGCTACCCAAGACGCTGACCAAGGAGCCCACGTCTGCGCATATCGCGAGCGACGCGATAATGACGTGCAGATGACAATCGTGTTGCATTGGTGTAAATCAAATCAGTCGCTGGATAACTGCGGTTCAGGGCGCAGTTGGGCCAACGATGTGCTTGAACGCCTGCAAGTTGGCCAGCGACTCGCCGCGCTCCGTGCGCCACTGCCACTCTCGCCGGATCGACGAGGCAAAGCCAATCTCCAGCATCGTATCGAAAGATTCGTCGGCATAGGTCAATACTGAGCCGAGCAATCGATCGATTTCATCCTCGTTCAAGCTGGAAAGTGAAACTCGGCCAGTTAGGTAGACATCTCCAGCCCCGTCGATCGAGAACGAAACGCCGTACATCCGGGCGTTGCGGCGAAGCAGCCAGGCCCAGAGCTGCTCGTGCGCTTCGTCGGGTCGGCGCATCACGAATGCTTCAATCCGCAGGGCGTGTTCGCCAACGATGAGATTGCACGAGGTCTTGAGCTTGTGCATCCCGGGCAGCGAGACCACGTAGGACCCCGGCGCGGTGACGGACCATTCCAGCTCTCGCTCGGTCAGCACCCGCTCCAACAACTCAGTCACCAGCACATCACCTCGCTGGTCACCATACCCAGGCTCGTTCTAATCGAGCGGCGATCAAGGCCCGATGCTCAGTCACTGTTTCCCGATAGACCTGGACCAAACCCTGCGCCGTACGGTCCCAAGAGAAGTTGCTCGCGTGCGCGACGGCACCGGCGGAGAGCTCCTGGCGGCGTTGCGGCGCAGCGAGCAGTGAATCGAGCACGTAGGCCCAGTCATCCGGGTCGTGGCCGTTAACCAGTAGGCCACTGACTTGGTCGCGGACCGCGGTCACTAGGCCACCGACAGCAGCTGCCACCACCGGAGTGCCGCAGGCCTGTGCTTCGAGTGCGACCAGGCCGAACGACTCGTTGTAGGAGGGCACCGCGACTAGATCGGCGCTGCGATAGAGCGCGGCCAACTCGTCACCGGTGCGCGGGGCCAGGAACAGAACCGAGTCGGCGACCCCGAGTGCTGCTGCCTGTTCCATCAACGCGGTGGGGCGGTCGAGTCCAGTGCCGCTGGGTCCGCCGCAGATCACCACTGTGACGTCCTGATCCGACTTCGCTTTTAACGCGGCCAGCGCGGCGATCAGCACGTCCGGACCTTTGAGCGGTTGAATCCGTCCGACAAACGCGACAATGCGTCCGGTCAGTGGCAGGCCGAGGCGGGCCCGCTCGGAGCGGCCAGGGCGGAATCGGTCTAGGTCAACGCCGGGCTGCACGACGGTTACCCGTTCGGGTGCCGCGCCATAGAAGTTGACCAGGTCGCGCGCCTCAAACCCGGTGTTGGCGACCAACCGGTCGGACTCGGCGACGACCTGCTCTTCGCCAATCACTCGGGCCTTGGGCTCGGGTCGATCCCCGGCAGCGATCAGCCGGTTTTTCACCTTGGCCAGGGTGTGCGCGGTGTGCACATGTGGCACGCCCCAGCGTTCCCGGGCCAGCCAACCGACCTGCCCGGACATCCAGTAATGCGAGTGGATCAAATCGTAGTAGCCGGGTGGGTGGGCCGCCTCAACCCGCAAGACGCCGTTGGTGAAGGCGCACAGCTGCGACGGCAGCTCCTCCTTGGACAAACCCTCGAACGGCCCAGCAGTGATGTGCCGCACCCAAACGCCGGGCGCCATCTCCACCACCGGTGGCAGCCCACTGGAGGTGGCTCGGGTGAAGATGTCGACTTCGACGCCGAGCCGGGCGAGCCGCTTGGCGACCTCGACGATATATACGTTCATTCCGCCGGCGTCCCCGGTGCCCGGTTGTTCCAGCGGCGAAGTGTGGACCGAGAGCGTGGCGATACGACGTGGTGCGGCCCAGTCAGCCACGATCTTTTCCTCCCCAAACCAGGCGAACGTCTCAGTCAACCGTCTTGCATGCGTTCATCTTCCCGATCGGCGGCGGCGAAACTACTACGCAGGCGGGTAGGGGTGACTGAAGTCATCAGGAAAGATGGGCGGCATGCAGAACATCGCAGTAGTCACCGGAGCGTCCAGCGGCATCGGTGCGGCAACCGCACGGCGTCTAGCCAAGGAGGGATTTCATGTCGTCGCCGCAGCTCGGCGCGGCGATCGACTGGCGGCGCTAGTCGCGGAAATCGGGCCGGCGGCCACAGCCGTCGAGTGCGACATCACCGCCGACGAGTCGGTGGCACACCTGGCCCAGGTGGTGGCCGAGCTCGGCGCTGAGCTCACGCTGCTGGTAAACAACGCCGGCGGCGCCCGCGGACTCGATCCGGTGGCGGCGGCTTCGGTCGATGACTGGCAATGGATGTACGACGTGAACGTGTTGGGCACCCTGCGGGTCACCAAAGCGCTACTACCCGCCTTAACAGCTAGCGGCGCCGGCACGATCGTCACGGTCGGCTCAACCGCAGCCTTCACGGTCTATGAAGGTGGCGGCGGCTACTCTGCGGCTAAACACGCCCAAACCGCTCTGGTCGGCGCGCTCCGGCTGGAAATCGTCGGCACACCGGTCCGGGTGGTCGAGATCGATCCGGGCATGGTGCACACCGAAGAGTTCTCGCTCAACCGGCTCGGCGGCGACCAGCAGCGAGCCGACGCGATCTATGCAGACGTGCCTGATCCACTGGTGGCCGACGACATTGCCGATTGCATCGCGTTTGTCGCGACCCGCCCGCAACATGTCAACATCGACCGGTTGGTGGTGCGTCCGATCGCGCAAGCCGCACAGCACAAGGTGCACCGGGTGAAATGAGCCGGCAGTGAAGCCAATCGGCACGATCACTCGGGGCACGACCAATCCGAATCGGCTCCGTCGGGTGGACAGCTTTATCGCGTACCGATGTGGTGGGTTGTTGGCGCAAGCGCAGCTGCCGCTGGTGGTTGATTTGGGTTATGGGGCGACGCCGGTGACAGCGGTTGAGCTGCGCGCCCGGCTGGCAGCGGCAGTGCGGCCGGACATCGCGGTGGTCGGGTTGGAGATTGATCCGGTCCGCGTTGCCGACGCGCAGGCATTTGCGGACCCACCTGGTCTGCAGTTTCGTCGGGGTGGGTTTGAATTGGCCGGGTTGCGACCGGTAGTGGTGCGCGCGTTCAACGTGTTGCGCCAATATCGCGAAGCTGAGGTCGCGCAGGCTTGGGCCCAAATGACGTCGACAGGTGCGCTGTTGGTGGAGGGGACCTGCGACGAACTCGGCCGGGTCGCCACCTGGACTGTGGTCGAGGCCGGGCAGCCGGTGACCTTGACGCTATCCGCCCGACTGTCTGATTTGGAGCATCCGGCGACATTTGCGGAACGGCTGCCCAAGGCGCTGATTCACCGCAATGTGCCGGCCGAACCAATTTACGAACTCATCGCTGCGCTGGGGCGAGCCTGGGAAACCGAGGCGACTCCGTTTGGTCCGAGGCAGCGTTGGCTGGCTGCCGCACGGCGAATGCGCGCCGAAGGCTGGCCGATTCTGCACGGCCCGAGCCGTTGGCGCCTCGGCGAGCTCACCCTCACCTGGCCGCAGTGAGCGGAGTTTACGCAAGCACCTCCCGTAACGCGTCCACTAGCAGTTCACTGCTGAACGGCTTCTTGACTAGGGTCGCGTCCGCGCCGATCAGGCCTTCGGCCACTGCCAACTCCTTGGGCAGGCCGGAGATGTAGATGACCCGCATGCCCGGCCGCAAGCCGGTGGCGGCTTGAGAGAGCTCGCTGCCCGACACGCCGGGCAGCGACAGGTCAGTGATGAGAATGTCGATGTCGCCGGGGTGCTCGCGGCAGACCGCAATGGCCTGGGTCGAGTCGGCGGCGGTCAGGGTGGCGAAACCGCGACGATCAAGCATCCGTTGCATAATGTCGCGCAGATCCTCTTCGTCATCGACGACGAGCACGGTCGGACTCCGCTGGATTTCTGGCGCCTGGGACATGGTTCCTCCTCCGAGTGCTGATGACGCCCCGTGCGGCGCGTTCTCACTGGTCGGGTTGGGTTCCGCCAGACTCACGCTAGTCGGGTCGAGTTGCACCGGGCGCGGTGTTGCCAAAGCCGTCGGCAACCTGGCGGTCATCGCGGCGAGTTGACTGACCTCTACTTCGCCGAATGCACCGTCGAGCACATGGCTGCGACCGCATAGTTGCGCCTCGGGTGCAACGCTTCCCCACTTACTCCCTCGCGCCGGTGAGCACGGTACGAAGAACCTAAGACGGCTCGGCCCAGGGCCGATTTAGCACCCCGTCAGGACCGCTGCACCGCCACTGAGCAAGGAGAGCGATATGACCACCCTGCTGTCGCCCGAGATCAAATCTGCCGGCTCGATGACCGAGCGCTGCGATCGCTGCAGTGCGGCCGCCCGGCTGGAGGTCACTCTGGCCAGCGGTGGCGAGCTAGCCTTCTGCGGGCATCACGCCAATCGGCACCACCAGGACATCGTCCGGGTGGCCGAGCGGATCGTGCTGGAGGACGGCTTCGAATGGGCGGGCAAGTGACCGCTTGACATGATTCGCCGCGTTATGCTCATTACCTCTGACTTGGGGGTTTATGTGCCGATCGCGGCCCAGGACGTGGGCCGGCTTTCCCGGCTGATCGCCGGGTGCGCCGGCGTGGCCGTCGCCATTCTCGGCGCCGCCAACGAGCTCACGTTCCTTCGAGGCGACCCGTCGGCAGGCATTTTGTCCGATCCGGCGGGCGCACTCGTACCGGCCGGGCTGGCTTTGCTGTTGCGCGTGCTGCCGACCAACGACAGCACCCCCGGTCGGGTCGTCCGCGATTTTGCCCAGTTGTTCGCGCTCGGTGCCGCGGCGATCGGGGTGACCGCCCTAGCTACTCGGCCGACTGCGGGGTGCGCCATCGTATTGGTCGGTGTCGCGTTGGCCGCCCTCGACGTGCGCATCGCCGGCCGAGGTCCAGACGCGGTCCGCTATCGTGTCGCCGACCCGCTGATCGCCGGTGCTGCGATCATCGCACTTGTCGCGCTGGTGTCGCACCTGTTCGACCCGAGCGTGGCCGCACCTGGCTCGGCCGGTGCGATGACCCCAGTACAGGCCGGCGGGTTGCTTACCCTCACGCTCGGCGCGCTGTTGGCCCGCCCCGAAGTCGACTTAAGTACGGCCGATGGCCCCGGACCGGGTTCAACTGTGCGCCAGATGATGCCCGCGCTCATCGCCGCTCCACTGATCGCAGTGCTCACCAGTTCACTGGCCGTGCGTACCGGGATCAGCTCACCCGCGGATGCGATAAACAGTGGCGCGATTCTGGCCTGCCTGGCCGTATTGGCGTTGGTGGGGTATTTGGTGCGTACGTTGGAGCGCAGTGATCGTCGGCGGCGCCGGTTGGTCGACGATCTGCGCGAGCGGCAGGAGTTCGCCGACACGCTGCTGCAGTCGATGGACGAAGCTGTGATGGTTTTCGACGCCAATCATCAGGTGATCGACGTGAACCGGCGTTGGCGCGAGCTCACCGGCCACGGCCCCGACGAACCGATCGACTTCGAGCCACCCACCGACGGCGGTAACTGGCTGCTCCCCCGGGTTGACGGGACCGAGGTGCCGGTGTTGGCCACGATGGCTGCCATTCCGGACGAGCACGGGAATCCGCGCGGTTATGTCGCGACTTATGTAGATATTGCGGATCAGAAGCGGGTGGAGGAGCGGCTCAGCGAGCATGCGGCCGAGCTCGAAGGGGGCAATGCGCGGCTGCGCGAAGCCAATGCGCGACTGGAGGCCGCCCTGGCCTTCAAGAATGACCTGACCTCGATGCTCACCCACGACGTGGCCCAGCCGATCAGCTCGATCGCCAGCCTGGCCGAGCTGCTCAGCGCCGACTGGGACGACCTGTCCGACGACATCCGGCTGGAGCTCGCCACCAAGATCGACAAGAATACCCGCCGGCTGATCAAGATGATGAACGACCTGCAGCTGCTGTTTCGCCTGGACACCGGCTCGGTCACGGCCCGCCGGGCACCGGTGCCGCTGCTAGAAGTGGCCGAGTCGGTCATCGCCACCTCGCGCGCTGACGACGGTGACGTAGAGCTCGCCATCGACGACACCGTGTCCGCGCTGGCCGACCGTGGGCATCTGACCGCCGTGCTGCAAAACCTGCTAACCAACGCCCTCACGTACGGTCAGTCGCCGGTGCGCGTGGCAGCCGCTCGACGCGGTGATCAGGTCGAACTGGTGGTGCACGACCGCGGCTCTGGCATCGCGCCGGAGCTGTTGCCGAATCTGTTCGGCCGGTTCATGCGCGGCGCCGGCCTCGGGCTGTTCATCGTGCGGCACCTGGTCGAGGCGAACGGCGGCACAGTGCGCTACGAGCACGCCGACGGCGCCCGCCTGATCGTCACCCTGGAAGCAGCAACGATCTAGCAAGCTGTAGCGATCCCAGGAAGCTGGAACGGTCTCAGGAAGCTGTAACGATCCCAGGAAGCTGGAACGGTCTCAGGAAGCTGTAACGATCTCAGGAAGCTGGAACGGTCTCAGGAAACTGCGACCGGACCGTTCCGACTGGCGGGAACGGCCCGGTTCGCGGCTAGCTCACAGGTCGTGGGCGCTGCCTCGGTCCTCTTCGTTGATCATGCCGTCGCCCCAGGTGTCCTTCGGCACGGTGCGACCGCCCATCGGCGCGCTCGCACCATGGCCACTGATACTCCCGTGACCGCTGATACTCCCGTGACCGCTGACACTCCCGTGACCGCTGACACTCCCGTGACCGCTGACACTCCCGTGACCACCGCCGGTGATCCGGGTGCCCGGCGCCAACACGTCATCCAAATCGTGTACGTCGTTGATGCCCGGCGCACTGGTGATGTCGACGGTGGTGCCCTGCTCAGCATCGTTGAGCCGGCGTGGGGGCGAGCCCGCGGCCGACTTCGCCTCCGGGCGGGGATTGGCCGGTGGCTGCTGGTCCGGTGCGGGCTGCGGCTCGTTTCGCGCGGCCTCTTCCTCCTGCCGCTGCCGGTTGCGGATGCGCGCGGCCACCGACGACGGTGACGACGGGTCGTTGGCCATGCCGGCACCGAAGATCGTGGCGGAACGGCCGGTGAGCTGCTTGGAGCTAGCCAGGCCGACCGGCATTGGGCGCGAGCCCAGCACACCGCTTTCCACCAGGCCCTTGAACGTGGTCAGGTCGGCCTTGAGCCGCCGATTCAACGACTGCTGCCCGTGTCGATCGCTGGGCAGCAGGAAGGCTATGTCGGCCTCCAGCTGGGCGACTACTTGAGTCCTCGTCTCGCCCATCGGCCGCAGCGTGATGGTCTCGGCGAGCCGTGGCCCGGTCAGCGTCGACCAGGAGACCCGCTCATCCAACCTGCGCTCGGTAATCTGGGCGTCGAACTCGCGGCGCTTGCCCTCAACGTCCATGATCCAGTGGGTCTGGTCGTGGCCAGTCGTGGTCACCTGCTCAACGCCGCTCATGAACCGCGGGTAGTTCTCGAACGCGGCGAGCTGCTCGTACACCGTGTGCAGCGGCGCACTTACCTCTATGGCCTGCTGAACCATACTCATCGCATCTCTCCTAATACCTCGCTGCCAAAGTCGGCTGGTTCGAGCGTACGGAGACGGCTACGCCTTGTGTTCAGTTTCGCCTCAGACGCGGCGCAGGTACTGCCAGCGGCCCACCTCGGCCGCGTATCGGGCGTCACTCGCAGGCACCAGTGTCACCGCGGCAGCCCGCAATATCGCGACCAACCGAGCCGACGGGTTGCGCCACGCTTCGCTGATTTCGACCGTTGTGCCCGTTTGCCGGCACGCGTCGGCGAGTGCGCTGACCAGGTCGGGTGAGATGACCGAATCGTCCAGCCCGACCTGGGCGAGCAAACCGAGCGGGCGGGCGAGTTGAGTGGGCGCGTACCGCGACGCGCGCTCCAAGCCGAGCACGGTTGCGCGGACCAGGATCTCGGCGACCTGGTCGGTGGCGAGATCACCGGTCGCGAGCAGGGCACGGACTTCACGGGCCGAGAGCGAGCCAGCCGGTAATGGCAAGCGCGACACGGCGACGGAGAGTGCTTCGAGCTGGCTCAGGTCGGCCGGCAACGCGAGCCAACCGTCCGGCCCGACGATCTCGACCTCAGCGGCGACCCGCAGCGTCATGGCAGTACGCGGCCGGGCTCGGCGTACGGCATCGGCGTACGCCGGCAGCCAGGTGGTGTCCGGCCCGGCCTGGTCGGCGAAGGTGAGCGTGGTCAACCCAACCTGGTCGGCAGCTGCCACGACCACACCGACGCTGTCGCGACCGCCGGCGAAACCGGTGTGCACATGCGCGTCCACCGTCAGGTCCAGCAGGTCCACGGTGCTCACCGCGCCGCCGCCGAAACCCGATTCCTGCTCTGCGCCCACTGTCGCTCCCCGGCTGATCAACGACGGAATTTTCCGTCTTGGCCAAGAATGCAGTTGGGGTGTTGTCAGCCCCGGTCCGTGGTAGGTGCAGTCCGGGTGCGTGGATCGCTAGCTTAGTCGGGCGGCTTGCGCAGCAACTTGGTCACCGAGTCGACCGCGTCCTGCGTCGGTGACGCCGCTTCGACGTTTACCGCCCGCAGTTCGAGATACACCTCTTCGCGATGCACCTGCACGTCGCGGGGCGCCTCGATGCCTAGCCGGATGACGTCGCCACGCGCTTCCAGCACAGTGATCGTCACGTCGTCGCCGATCATCACGCTCTCGCCGGATCGTCGGGTCAGCACCAGCATGATCGGCGTCCTCCTCGTGGGCCTGACGCTAGTGCAGAGGGCGCGGCCGCGATGACCGCGGCCGCGCCAGCAACACCTGTCAGTAGGTCCGGTTCATGATCGCGCGGACCGGCAGACCCGAGCCGCTGAGCACGACCTGTACGGCGCGCATGCTGTCGCGGTCCACCACGATCGGGGCCAACAGGTTGGCCGTGGTCTCATTCGCTCCCGCGGTGATGACCACCATCAGCAGCAGCCGGTCCGGGTCCTTGGTGTTCAGCGCGGCAAACACGTCGGTCTCGATCTCCGGCGCATACTCCGGGAAGAACGGCTCCGGCGGGGCGACGAGGAAGCGCAGCTCTGGGTCCTCGGTCGAGGTGAAGGCGTAGAGCATGCCTTCCTCGTTGAGCCGCACCAGCACGAACTCCCGGTGTGCCGGGAAGCCGGGCATCGGTACCGCCATGGTGATGGTCGGCAAACCCAACGACGGGTCGATCATCGTGGATTCAATCGGACGGGTCGCGGTGCGAGTAGTCATGGTCACCTCAGGAAATCGATGAGCGAGGGCTGGATCACCTTGGCCGAGGCGGCCAGGGCGGCCTGATACGAGGTTTGCTGGATTTGCAGTTCCATAATCGCCTTTGGCAGGTCGACATCCTCGATATCCGACAGCTGCGACGACACGGACAACAGATGATCCTCGGCGGACTGCTTCATCTGGGTAACCCTATTGTACCGAGCACCAACGTCAGAAAGAGTGGATTTCAGCAAATCGTGGGCAGCATCAAGATTCTGCAAACCATTGTTCAAAGCGGTCGAATCACCGGCTCGAACGGCCGTGGAAAGATTGGTGAGAACGGTGAAAAGTTGACTGTCCGAACCTTCGGCACCGAATGCGTCCGGCCCATTCGACTCGATGCGCACTTTAGCGTTCGGGCCGACCGTGCGAGTCGTCTCATCAGCATTGCCGAGAAACTTTCCGGCCCCGTCGTAAGCAGAAGTTCCCGGGGTAGTGCCGCCGAAGACCGGTCGGCCCATGTACTTCGCGTTGGCCTCGCTGATCAAGGTTGCCTTGATGTTGTCGATCTCTGTGGCGATGGCCTCACTCGACTCACCACCGACATTGGAGTTCAACGCTTGCACGGTGAGATCGCGCACTCGGATTACTGAGTTAGACGCGTCGCCAAGCTTGTCTTGAATGGTGCCTAACCAGCCGAGGCCGTCTTCGGAGTTGCGCGAATACTGTTGAGTCGCGCGCACCTCACCACGCAATTGCAATGAGGTGACTGTGCCCGTAGGTGAATCGGAGGGTCGCAGGATCTGCTTTCCGCTGGAGATCTGCGTCTGCAGTTTCTGCCCACGTTGCAAACTGCGCTGCAGGTCGGCCAAGGCCCGGCTCTGCATACTAGTTTCGGTGACCCGACTGGGTATCGTCATGCGGCTCCCCTAGTCACTGCCTCGATAACGCCAAACCCTGGAAAAAACCACCAACAAAAACCATTAACGCCCGACCATACCGGTGCGGTTGATGAGCTGATCGAGCATGGAGTCAATGGTGGTGAGCACCCGTCCGGCCGCCTCGTACCCGCGCTGATAAGTCAGCAGGTGGGTCATTTCCTCATCGAGATTGACACCGGAGTCGGCTTGTCGTGCGGTGTCCACCTGATCGGTCACCGAGTTCTGGATTTGGCTCCGCCGGCTGGACGCCTGGGCCGAGACACCAAGGTCACCGATCATCGAGCGGTATACCTGATCCGGCCCAGTGCCGGAAGCGCCGACGTCCGCGAGCTGATCCGCGATGCCGTGGTTGACCGCAGCCGCCGCCGGGTCGGGGTCCTTGGGATTGCCGGTGGAGAAGGCGACATCCGCGGCACCGGCGAGACCGACCCGAATATTTTTCGCCGTGATCGTGGTAGATCCGTCGTTGCCGACGAAGAAGTCTGTGCCCACGTTGCCATCGACGGTGTAGCCGGTCTTTTGCGCGTCGTTAACAGTTTTGGCTAGGCTGGCCGCCACATTATCCATCTGACCCGATATACCGGGAATGATGGTGTTCATTGTGTCCATCATGGAGCCCATGGTGCCGCCGACCGATGCCGGCAATCCGGTGTCGGTCCACTGCAATCCGACCTTGCCGCCGGTGGTAACCCCGTCGAGGGTGATCGGCCCAGTAAGCACTACCTTGCGGGCGGAATAGTCGCTGACCAGCTGGGTATTGCCTAAATACACCGACATCGAGCCGTTCGGCTTGGCTGAGGTGGTGGCGCCGGCCAACTCGGAGAGCTGCATGACCTGACGGTCGCGCTGGTCTTCCAGATCGTTTGCCTCGCCGCCGGCTTCCTTTGCCACCACGATCTTCTTGTTCATGTCAGCGATTGCGGCAGCCAAATTGTTCACCTGGTTCACATAGGTCTGCGAACCGGTCGCCAATGCGTCGAACTGATTGGCCAACGTCTGGTGCGCGTCGTTCAAGGTGGTCGCGACGATGATACTGCGCTCGACCAAAGTCGTTCGGGTGGACGGATCCTGCCAGTTGTTCGCGACGTCGTTCCAGCTGTCCCACATGTCGTGCAGGCGGGCTTGCAGCGCGGTGTCGCTCGGCTCAGCAAACACATCTTCGATGGCCGAATACGCGGTGGTCTGGTTCGCCAGATACGCTGAATTCGAGTGCTCGGTGCGGCCGCGTTCTTCGAGATACACGTTACGTTCGCGATCCACCGACGAGACCTTGACCCCGGAACCAATCGGATCAGCGGTGGAATAAATACCGGGGTTGAGGCTGCCGTTTTGCGCCTGCATCGTCACCCGTTGCCGGGTGTATCCCTCAGTATTGACGTTGGCAATGTTCTGACCGGCCACGTCCAAGCCGCGGCGCTGTGCGTACAGCGACGTGAGTGCCGTGTTGATCCCGCCGAAGGTACTAGACATCAGATCGCCTCATCCACCAGGCTGGAGCGGCGAATGCCGCCGGAAACGGTCTGGCCCTGCGGCCCGTACGTTTCCACAGTTTCGGCAAACGCGAGCATGGTTTCGCGGGCTGCGCGCTGGCCAGCGGTGAGCAGTTCCCGGTTTACGTCGGCCAGGGTACTGATTTCGGTGGTCAGCACCAGAAATGCCTTGCGATGTTGATGCAACAAATCCGACCAAGGCGCTGGTGCGGCATCGGCCAACTCCCCCAGCGATGCCTCAGGGTTCAAGCCGAGTTCGATCGCCACATCCTGGGCATAAGCGGCCCGAATGACCTCGGTCTGGCGGATTTGGTCCAATACCACCTCGACTTCGCGGGTGGCGTGTCCGAGCCAGCGGGAGCGGTTAGCCGCGAGGAGCAGCTGCTCCTCTTCAAGCTTGAAAAGCAGCATCTCCAGCAGCTCACGTGAGCGCCACAGGACGCTGGCCAGGTCGGTCAGGCTCACCCGGTCCTCCGTCTCGCTTCGCGGTCGGGTGCGCCCTTCGGCGAACCCTCTCATTGTTCCCCGGTCGGCACGTCCGCCACTTCACTGAGGAATTTCCCCGATCGGGCCTTTGCGGCGTGCCGGGTGGCCTGGAGGGGCTTTCGCCCGTTTTGCCGTGGGCTAATTAGCCGGATTAGCTGGAAATGGCGCGAAGAAAATCCCCAGATGGCTCATGAGCGGGCTCGATTGCGCCGAAGGGAACAGAGGTAACACTTCCGCGGCTCACGGATGGGCCGTCCGGACCCTTATCAAGGAGGAATTACTCATGGGTCTTCGCATCAACCAGAACATCGCCGCGCAGAACGCCTACCGGAACCTGTCAGTCACCGACGGCCAGATGCAGAAGTCGCTGGAGAAGTTGTCCAGTGGCTTCCGGATCAACCGGGCCGCTGACGACGCCTCGGGCCTGAGCGTCTCCGAGGGCCTGCGTTCGCAAATCGGCGGCATGAAGGTCGCTGTGCGTAACACCCAGGACGGCGTCAGCGTCGCGCAGACCGCTGAAGGGTCGCTCAACGAGTCGACCGCGATCCTGCAGCGCATGCGTGACCTGGCAGTTCAGGCCTCCAACGGTGGCGCGAACGACGCCGATGCCAAGGCCGCGGCGGGGAAGGAAATGGGCCAGCTCAACGCTGAGCTGGACCGGATCGGCAGCACCACCGCCTTCGGTAAGTCGAAGCTGCTGGACGGCTCCTTCGGCGTCACCAACAAGACGGCGACGTCGGTCATCACCAACTCGAGCGGCACCGCGACCACGGTCGGCACCGCACAGACGCCGACAGCCATGACCACTGCCGGTGGTTACGACTTCTCCATCACCAAGGTCGGCGGCACCACGCCAGCCAACCCGATCACCGTCTCGGTGCCCGCGGCTGCTGCGGGTGCGTCACCGTCGGACATCGCCAAAGCGTTCAACGCGGCCACCACTCAGGCACTCAAGGATGCCGGTTTCCAAGGCAACGAGCTGAGCATGACCGCGGGCGTGGACCGCTTCGGCAACGCGTCCTACAGCATCGGTGGCTCGGGCGACTTCGGCATTACCGACGGTGCGGCGGCCGCACTCACCGGCTCCAGCGCTTCGCCGGCCGCTGGGCTCGGTCTGAACCTGACCGCTTCTGCCTCGGCGGGCAACAACGGCAAGTTCCAGGTCGGCGCGAACGCCAAAGAGAACATCAGCATCGCGATCGGCGCGATCAACTCCAACACCTTGGGCACCAGCACGGTGGACCTGACCACCGACCCGGAGGGGGCGATCTCGACGATCGACAAGGCGCTGCGTACGGTGTCGGACGGCCGCGCCGCGCTCGGTGCTGTGCAGAACCGCTTCGACCACACCATCGCCAACCTGAACGTCTCGGTCGAAAACCTGTCCGCGTCCGAGTCGCGTATCCGTGACACCGACGTGGCCCAGGAAATGGTGTCCTTCACCCGTTCGCAGATCCTGACCCAGGCCGGCACGTCGATGCTGTCGCAGGCCAACCAGTCGGCGCAGAACGTTCTGTCACTGCTGCGCTAACCGAACTGATACCCAGAATTACTGAACATCGCTAGGCAATGACCGAACAGGTGGGGGTAGCTGGCTGACGGCGCCAGCTACCCCCGACCTTTTCCGTAGCTCATCTTAGTCTTAAGGAAGGCAGGCTCCCGTGACCAGTTCGGTTGACGGTCTCGTCAGCGGCCTCAACACCTCGTCCATGATCAGTCAGCTGATGCAGGTCGAGGCGGCCCCCCAGACCCGGCTCAAGACCAAGGTGAGCAAGGCCCAAACGGTCGTGGCTTCCTATCAATCGGTAAACACGAAGCTGACCGCGACGAAGACCGCGTCCTACAACCTCAGTTTGCTGAGTTCGTGGCGCGCGATCCAGGCCACGTCGACCTCGTCGACGGTCACAGCCACCGCTGTCGCCGGCACGGCCGGCACGGCCGGCACCACCACCTTTGACGTCACTGCGCTGGCCAGAAGCCAGATCAGCACGGCGAAAGTCGACCCCACCGGTGACATCACCTCGGGCGACTCGATCACTGTCACGATCGGCGCGCTGGACGGCAGCACAAACGCCGACGGCACGCCGAAAGACACCACGTACACGATCGATGTGAGCGCTGATAAGTCAGCCAAGGGCATCGCGGACGCCATTAACGCCAAGGGCATCGGTGTCAAGGCAGCTGTCGTGACCACTGGTGGCAGTCAAAACATTTTGCAGTTCAGCGGCACCAAAACCGGCAGCGCCAACAAGTTCAGCATTTCCGGCTTCGATCCGACCGTGTCGAACGTGGCTGAGGCCGCCGACGCAAAGCTGGAGATCGGCGGCGGCGAGGAGCAAGGCGGCTACAACGTCGTCAGCTCCTCCAACACGTTCACGGGTCTGATGCCGGGTGTGACGCTCACGGTGTCCAAACTGGAGAACGACGTCACGATCACCGCAGTGCAGGACGTGCAGGGGCTTTCGGACAAATTCCAGGCGCTGGTCGACTCGGCAAACGCAACGCTGGGCGAGATCACCAATCAGACCGCATACGACGCTAGCACTAACCGGGGTTCTCCGCTCACCGGCGACTTCTCGGTGCGCAACATGTCGCAGACCATTCTCAGCGCGGTCAGTAGCGGGCTCACCTATGACGACCCGCACTCGACTACCACCCCGCCGGCAAAGATCAATTTCGGCAGCTTCTCGAAGTTCGGGGTGGCATTGGATCGCACCGGCAAGTTGACCTTTGATTCGGACAAGTTCAAGGCTTCGTTCGCGGCCGACCCCAACGCGATTCAGCAGGCCGGCATGGCTTTGGGTGATCAATTTCAGGCCATGACTGACAAGCAGACCACCAACATCAGCTCGGTGATCACGGGCCGCAACGACGAGATCGACAGTCTCAACAGCCAAATCAGCAACTGGGATATCCGGCTGGTAACGAAGCGGGAAGCTCTGCAGAAGCAGTATTCCGACTTGGAGGTCGCGCTCGGCAAGCTGAAAAACCAGTCCAGCTGGATGGCCGGGCAGCTTGGCGGCTGACCTGCCCGCGACCGAGCAAGCCAGCTTGGCCCTGACTGAGGAGACCGATGACCGCACCGCAGCTGCGCGACCGCTACCTGCAGGACTCGATCAACACCGCCTCGCCCGGCAAGCTGTTGCTGATGCTCTATGACCGGCTCGTGCTCGACCTGATCAAGGGCGAAGAGGCATTGCGCCAGCAGGAGCGCGAGCAGGCAAACGATCTGCTCAACCACGCCCAGGAAATCATCATCGAGCTGCGGGTCAGTCTGGACGTCGAAGCCTGGTCCGGTGCACCCGGCCTGGCCGAGCTCTATGGCTTCCTGCTGATGGAGCTGATCGGTGCGAACATCGCCCGCGACGCTGACCGAGTGCTCGCCTGCCGCACGCTGGTGGAACCGTTGCGCGACGCTTGGCGAGAGGCGGCCGCCACGGCGGTCGCCGGCTGAGCCGGGGTGCGTAAACGCAAGTGGCGAAGGGCGGGTGGGGACAGTGACTGAGGGTTGGCGCGACGCCTGGGCCGCTGCCCTGGATGAACTCGAATTGGACGTGGGGCAGATCGAAACTATGTTGGCCGACGCGCGCCGGCAGACCGAGACACCGCCGGCCGACCAGTGGCAGCCACCGACCGGCCTTGGCCCGCTACCGCTGGATTTGCGGCCTCGAGCTGACGAGATTCTCACCCGCCAGTTGAAGGCCGCGGAAGAGATCGCCCGCCGACTGACCGCTAACCGGCAACAAAGCGCGATGACTGCCCGGATTGAAACCGGAGAATCAGTCAAACGACCATTGTACGTCGATTATGCCATGTGACCTATATTGCGCAACCGTCCCGGATCCCGCCAGGGTCCGGGACTATTTGTCTGTCGCGCCCCAGAAATCGCTTCTCGCTCAGCGGATCCGCACCCACGCCGAAATGCATTGTACGAGCACGGATTGCTCACCGAAACGCCACGGAACGGCGCTGACTCCAGTGACCCAAGGAGTAGCTGTGTTCGACGACATCACTTCATCCTCATTACGTGTAGCGGTCGCCGGCCTGACCGCACGCCAGACCGCTATCGCCAACAACATCGCCAACATCGAGACCCCCGGCTACCAGGCCCGTAAGGTCAGTTTTGAGGAGGCGCTACGCGGCGCAGTTGCCCGTGGCCAGTCGCCGGCTGCAGTGGCGCCGAATACGCAAATGTCACTGGAACCGACTCGGCTCAATGGCAGCAACGTCAACCTCGACGAGGAAACGCTGTCGCACATCGACACCACGATGCGCTACGAGCTGACCCTGCGGGCTCTGGACAGCAAATACGGCATGCTGCGCGACGCGATCAAGGGAGCCTGATCATGAGTACGTTCAACGCGATAGGTGTGGCCAGCACCGGCGTCACGGTGTACCGCAAATGGCTCGATGCCGTATCAGACAACATCGCGAATATGGACAATGTCAGCCGTACGTCGGAAAAGGCATTTCAGGCTCGGTATGTGATTGCGCAACAAGCGCAAGACGGTAATGGTGCCCAAGTTGGCGGAGTGGCGTTGGGTAGCGCCGAAGGTGTCATCGTGCACGACCCGGAAAACCCCCTCGCCGATGTAAACGGCAACGTCCGACGCCCGGATATCGATCTGGGTTCACAAATGGCGCAAATGATGATGGCTCAGCGGGCTTATCAGGCCAACCTCTCGCTCGTCGATCGCGCCAAGGAGTCGTATACCGCCGCGATCAATCTCGGGAAGTGAGCTAGCTGATGACAAGTCCGATCAATGCCATTACCGGACCGACCGGGCTCGACAACATCGACGCAATCGGCAGTTCTGGCGGCACCGATGCCCTCTCTGGCCTCACCGCCACCCCGGCTACGCCGACAGCGCCGGACGTTCCAGCGGTATCGGGCCCGAACGAGGATTTTGCTGGCATGTTGTCTCAGGGCCTGCAAGCCGTACAGGCCCAGCAGACCAAAGCCGACGTACTAGGCGTACAGGTCGCTGACGGCTCGCTGACCGACCCGGCCAAGTACACGATGGCGGCCACCGAGGCCTCCCTCGGACTGCAGCTCACGCTCGCGGTTCGCAACAAGGCCCTCGATGCCTTCCAGGAGATCATGAGGATGCAGGCCTGACATGACCGATCGCCTTCCCGCTGGAGTCCGTCGGGTCACGGACGTCTTCAAATCCTTCACGCCAGGACAGAAGGCGGTCACGATCGCGGCGGTGCTCACGCTGCTCATCGGTGGTTATTTCTTCGCGACCTGGGCGTCGAGGCCGTCGTATGCGATCTTGTTCAACAACTTGTCGACCAAGGACGCCAGCGCGATCGTGGATTCGCTGCAGAAGTCCGGCACCAGTTACGAACTGGCCAATGGCGGACAAACCGTTATGGTGCCGCAAGACAAGGTGAACGACCTGCGGTTGTCCCTGTCCGGCCAAGGGCTGCCCGGCGATGCCGGCACCGGCTATTCGCTGTTGGACCAACAGGGCATCACCACCAGCGACTTCATGCAGCACACGAATTACCAGCGGGCTTTGGAAGGCGAGCTGGCCAAGACCATCAAATCGATCGACGGCGTCGAAGCGGCCACCGTACACCTGGTTATGCCGCAAAAGAACGTCTTCGCTGATGATCAGGACAAGCCAACCGCCTCGGTTCTGGTCGCATCGAGTCCGACCAAGCCGCTGAGCGGCAACCAGGTGCAAGCGATCGTGCATCTGGTTGCCTCCAGCGTCGAAGGCTTGGACCCAACCGAAATCACCGTGGCCGGCGCGGACGGCAAGGTGCTTTCGGCCGGAGGCGGGGAAAACGTCGGGGTCAGCGGCGACAACAGCGCTGACGCACAAACCGTCGCCTTCCAAAATCGGCTCAACACCTCGTTGCAGAACATGCTAGACAGCATCGTCGGACCCGGTCACGCGGTGGTCAACACGACTGCCCTGCTCGATTTCGACCAAACCCAGACCACCAGCAAGGTTTACAACTCCGGCCCGTCGACACCGGCGCTCTCGGAGAGCAACAGCCGGGAGGCGTACAACGGCAGTGGGAATAACGTTGGTGGGGTCCTTGGTCCGGACAACATAGCCGGGCCGGGTTACAACAAAGGCGGCAGCAGCGGGGCCGGCCAATACGAAAACAGTCAGAACGTCAAAAACAATGCCATAAACGAAACCCAACAAGTACGCAAGAGCGCGCCCGGCGGCATCAAACGGCTTGGGGTCGCGGTTTTGCTGGACAGCACCACTGCCGGCACTATCAACCCGACTCAGGTGCAGCAGCTGGTCAGTGCGGCGGCAGGGATCGACGCGACCCGGGGCGACACCATCGCCGTGAGCGCGATGCCGTTCGACACCACCGCCGCTCAAGCTGCCCGCAGCGCGCTGTCCGCCTCCAGCGCGGCCGAGAAGTCGGCCCGGCAGGCGACAGTGATCAAAACCGGCGCGCTCGCCTTCGTCGTCCTGGCGCTGCTCTTCCTCGCCTGGCGGCGCAACCGCAAGGCCAGGCGTAACCGGTCGCTGACGCCGGAAGAGCGCCAGCATCTGGAAGACATGCAAGCGGCGTTGGAGCAGCAGCGGTTGGCCGAGCTGAATGCCGCGATACCGACTCAAATGCTCGAAGCCGGCGTCGAACAGTCGCCAGAACAGGCGGCGGAAGAGTTGGCTCGGGCCGAACGCCAGCGCGAGATCGAGCAGATGGTTAAAGATCAGCCTGACGAAATGGCCGTGCTGCTGCGCGGCTGGCTGGCCGCCGACGTGCACTGACATTCGCACGTTACCGGCGTTTGACATCCGCTCCAGGGTTGAGGAGATCCCGCGTTGACCACACCAGCGCTCACCACGACGGAGATGACGGGTGTCCGCAAGGCCGCAATCATGTTGGTCCAGTTCGGCAAGGAGCAGTCCGCACCAATCCTGTCCCTGATGTCAGAAAAGGAAGTCGAGCTGATCTCGGCCGAAATCGCGAAGCTGGGCAAGCTCGACCCAGTGCAGGTCGACGACGTGACGGACGAGTTCTATGCCATGGCGACCGCTCGATATGCCGGCGCCGGCGGATTGGAATACGCCCGCGAGCTGCTGGAGGCCTCGCTTGGCAAGGAACGCGCGGCGCTGATCCTGGATCGCCTCGCCGCCTCGATGAACGACATTCCGTTCAACTTCCTGAGCCACGCCGACCCCAGGCAACTGCTTTCGTACGTGCAATATGAGCACCCACAGACGATCGCGTTGATCCTCGCGCACATCCCCTCCGCGTTGGCTTCCTCGATCCTGGCCGGATTGCCGCTGGAGGTGCAGACCGACGTGGCGCACCGGATCGCGGTGATGGACCGCACCTCACCGGATGTGATCCGGCAAGTCGAGCAGGCCTTGCAGCGCAAGCTCTCCACCGTGCTGCAGCCCGACGAGCTGTCCACGATCGGTGGCCTGAAACCACTGGTCGAGATCATCAACCGGGCCGACCGCACGACCGAACGGCTCATCCTGGAGGCGTTGGAAGCGCGCAGCCCCGAACTGGCCGAAGAGATCCGGCGCAGCATGTTCATGTTCGAGGACATCATCAATCTCGACGACCGAGCGATTCAGTTGGTGCTGCGGCAGGTCGAACCAGCCGACTTGGCCACCGCGCTCAAAGGTGTGCCCGAACCGGTTCGTGACAAGGTCACCAGGAACCTGTCCGAACGGGGCCGGGAGAATCTGCTCGAAGAGATCGACCTGCTCGGCCCGGTCAAGGTCAAAATGGTCGAAGAAGCCCAGGCGAAGATCGTTTCGGTGATCCGTTCACTGGAGGACTCCGGCCAGATCGAAGTCCAACGTGGCGGCGAGGCCGATGAGCTCATCGCCTGAAAACCGTTCGCCCAACGCCGGCCCCTATCCGGTGTTACGCGGCACCGGCGCCGAAGCCGCAGCGACAGTTCGGTTCGCGGTGGATCTGCGCCACGATGTACCGCCGGACAGTGCTTCGGTGGAGCGGGTGAAGCAGCAGGCGCGTACAACTGGGTATGCGCAAGGGTGGGCGCAAGGTCAGCGCGAGGCGGCGGTCGAGGCGGAGGTCACCGCGGCCCGCGCTCGGGTGACCGAACAAGTGCACGACCAGCGCCGAGCGGCGGCCCTGGCCCAGGCGATCAATGCGCTCGGCCGGGCGGTCACTGAGCTGGAAAACCACCTGATGCCGACCTTTAACGAACTGCAAGAAGTGCTGCTAGCGAACGCGTTCGAGCTGGCCGAAGCGATCATCGGGCGCACGCTGGAGGACCCGCAGACGCGTGGCCGAGATGCACTGCGCCGAGCGATGATCGCGGCACCGGAATCCGGGCCGGTAGTGGTCAGCCTGCATCCCGACGATTTTCAGACGCTGGTCGGGGCAACCGGCCAAACACAGTTCGACTACGAGGCGCGGCAGGTCAGCTTGCGTGGAGATCCTGAGCTGCAGCCGGGCGACGCGACAGCAGAAACCGGCAACGCCACAGTGGACGCCAAAATCAGTGCTGCAGTCGCCCGTGCTCGGGACGCGTTGCGGCTTTAGCCGCAGCTGGGCCATGAGCGAAGCAGGTCCCGGCACCGCCGCCAGGAAACCGGCAAACGTTACGGGAAGGGCTGGGCCATGACTGATGTGTTCGGGGAACGGATGCGGGCTGCGCTGGTCGCGGCAAAGCCGTTGGCCCGGGGGAAGGTGATCGGGGCGGTGGGGCTGCGGGTCACGGTGAGCGGGTTATCGGCCCGAGTGGGTGACCTGCTGCGAATGGGCGACGGACCAGACACGGTCCTGGCCGAGGTCGCAGCGCTCGACAACGACCGGCTCTCCTGCCTGCCACTTGGCCCGATCGCCGGTCTCGGCACCGGCACCCCAGTGGTCAACACTGGCGGCCCACTGCGGATCGCCGTCGGTCCCGACCTGCGCGGGCGCATCCTGGACGGATTGGGCCGCCCGATCGACGGCGGACAGGCGCTGCGCGGGGAAATGGTCGGTATCGAGCAGGCTCCGCCACCAGCGATGGACCGCCAACTAGTCGACGCACCGATGCCGCTAGGCGTACGGGTGTTGGACACGCTCGTGCCGTGTGGTCGAGGCCAGCGGATCGGGATCTTCGCCGGCTCCGGGGTCGGCAAGTCCACGCTGCTCAGCATGATCACCCGCGGTACGTCCGCCGCGCTGAACGTGGTCGCCCTAGTCGGCGAGCGCGGCCGAGAAGTACGCGAGTTCATCGAACACGACCTCGGGCCCGAAGGGTTAGCCCGTTCCGTCGTAGTAATCGCCACCTCGGACGCTCCACCGCTGGTCCGATTGCGGGCCGGGTCGGTCGCCACCCGAATAGCCGAGTATTACCGCGACGAAGGCCAAGATGTGCTGCTGCTGATGGACAGCGTGACCCGCGCGGCGATGGCCCAACGCGAAGTCGGCTTGTCAGTCGGCGAACCACCGGCCACCCGCGGCTACCCGCCCTCAGTCTTCGCCATGCTCGCGTCGTTACTGGAACGGGCTGGGCCGGCAGCTCGTGGCAGCATCACCGGCCTCTACACCGTGCTGGTCGAAGGCGACGATCACAACGAGCCGATCGCCGACGCCGCCCGTTCGATTCTGGACGGCCACATCGTGCTGGACCGCAAGCTAGCCACCGCCGGGCACTTCCCCAGTGTCCAGTCGTTGGACTCGATCTCCCGGGTGGCCAATCGAATCACGACCCGCGAGCAACGCGACGACGCGGCTGAGATGCGGCGACTGTTGGCTGCCCATCGCGAGGTGCGCGAGTTGGTCGAGATCGGCGCATATGTGCCCGGCACGAACCTGGAAGCGGACCGGGCCACGGCAGTGTGGCCGCAAATCACCGCGTTCCTGCAGCAAGGCCTAGACGAGCGGATCACCGCCACCGAGTCATGGGCCCAACTACGCGCCGTGATCAGCGCCAGTTAATGATCTGATTGCCGGCATGAGTGAGTCAGTCACGATCGAACTGCAGCCATGGGACCACGCCGATGGGGTGCGGCTGCGCGCCCTCGAACAACAGGCGCGCGCCGCCGGGGTAGTACGGCTGTTACTGGAAACCGGTACGGCTCAGCCGGACGCGATGCGGTTCTACCAGCGCGAGGGCTACGCCCAGATCGACAACTTCGGCCCGTACGTGGGGGAGGAATTGTCAGTTTGCTTCGCCGTTGACTTGTAGCGAGACCGGGCCGGGTGCAGGTCGGGTGCAGGGGCTCAGCGTTGGTCGGGGTGGGCCGATGCGCGTAGTGAGGGTTCACCCGACCTGGTGCCAGGAGGTAGACAGTGAACCGCATGTTCCGACTCGGCCCGGTGCTGCGCGCCCGCAAAGCGCAGGAGGACGTCGCCCGCGGCTCCGCCCTGCAGTCGCGCGCTGAAGTTCGCAATGCCAAGGCTTTAGTCAAGCGCCGCCAACTGGATCTGGTCGGTCGAGACGCGCCGACCGAAGGCACGGCTCGGGCAATGGTGGCTGCGTTAGTGGCCCGGCAGTCGCTGGCCGCTAGCTTGGCCGGCGCGCATCGGATGGTCGACGACGCCGAAGAAGTTGAGCGCGAACAGCTTGCCGTGTTGGCTGATGCGGCGAAGCGGCGGCGGGCGGTGGAAATGATGGCCGAACGGCACGCGGAAAGCGTCCGAGTGCACGACCTGACCGTGGATCAGGCCGCGGTGGACGAACTCGCGGTGACCTCGAAAGCCCGCAACGCCGCCCGCGGGATCGACGGCGTTTCCGAGCAACGAGCCAACACTTTGCGTACGGGTGGGAGCGGCTCCGCTGATCGGGTCGAACAATGATCGGCGTCAACGGGGTGCTGAGTCGCATCGCCGAGTTGCAAGCCCGACTCGGGGTCCAGCCACCCACCCCGCCAACCGCGACCGTCACCCCGGACGCGAGAGGCAACGCGGCGACAAGTGGTGCCGATTCGTTCGCCGCACAGTTGGCTGGTCTAACTGGCATCCCGGCCACCGGCAACGACGGCGCCACGGACGTACTCGGCCCGTCGGCGATCCGCCCGGCCAGTTTGATCCGAGCCACCGCTCTCCCCGGCGTTCCATATGGCGACCTGTTCGTCAAAGCCGGCACCAAGTACGGCATTTCCCCGAAGCTGCTCGCCGCGGTCGCGAAGGTCGAATCCGGCTACGACTCGCGTGCGGTCAGCCCGGTCGGCGCCCGTGGACTGATGCAGTTGATGCCGACTACTGCGCGGGGGCTTGGGGTCAACGACTCATTCGACCCAGAACAGGCGATCGACGGCGGTGCTCGACTGCTCGCGGCTAATCTGCGCGAATTTCGCTCGGTGCCGCTCGCGCTCGCGGCTTACAACGCCGGCGGGGGTGCTGTGCGCCGGTATGGCGGGATTCCGCCGTTCGCCGAAACCCAGGCTTACGTACCCAAGGTTCAGCAGGCACTGGCCGCCCTCGGCGGCTGACCCGCACTTTGCCCTCACTTGAGCAGGAGAACCACATGAAGCCGACTTCCGTCACCGGCCCGGACCGTACGACGACTGCAAGCCGCCGCCCGGAGAGCCCGAGCGGGGACGGAGCGGAGGATTTCGGCTCAGCGCTGATCGCCGAAATGAGCGGCCCCGAAATGAGCGGCCCAGACCGCGACGAGGCGGACCAGACCCGTGCCGACCGTGTCGCTAGGGGCCGAACCACAGCTGACCGAGCAGTGGCCGATCGGGTGCAAGACTCCGCCGACCTGATCGCCCGTCGGCGGGAGCTGAGCGACCGCGCTGACACGACCAATGCAAACGAGCGTGCCGCCGTGGCCAGGAGCAGGGCCCAGCACATCAAGGCAGACCGGATCGATGCGGATCGCACCGGCGTCGACCGGGACGACCGGGACCAATACCACCACGACGACGACCGGAGCACCGCCCGCAAGCCGGTCGACCGACGACCGGCAGATTCGGCCCGGCCGGAAGCTGATCGCGACGACGCGACGACGCGCACCCCACGAGACCCGGCCGCCAAGACTGACAGCGGCACCACCCGGCCGCAGAACGCAACTCAGGACGCTGCGACGGCCGCCGCCGACCCGGGCAAATCGGACGTAACGTCCGATGCCCACGCGCTTGCGGCTGCGGCCACGGCCGGTGCGGCGGCACCGAGCACGGCAACCACACCGGACAGCGGCAAGCAGGCCAAGTCGGCGACTGCGGGCGCTAGCGGGCCCAGCACCGGCGCAGTCGTCGGTGGCGTGAGTTCGGCCGGCGTCGCTGCGGCGGCCAGCACGGCCAAGGCGGGAAAGGCTGGCACCGCAAAGACTGCGGCTGCAAAGCCCGGGGCCAACGCTGCGGCAGCCGACAGCGCGGGCAAAACGGCCGGTTCGACCTCAGCGGCGACCACCGGCGCCCAAACGTCCGGCGCAGCGAACCCGACCACCACCGGCACTGCGTCCGGCCAGCTCACCCCAGGGGCGAGCGCTGCCGGGACCACCGCCGGCGACACCGCGGCTGCTGGCGTGACCGCCCCGACCACGAGCGTCGCGGGAGATAAGGCCGCAGCGACAGGCGCAGCTCAACCAGGTGCAGCCGCGGCTGGCGCACAAACCGGCACTGCTATCCCGGCAAATCTGGCGGCGCAACTTGGTGCGGTCGCTCAGACCGGCGCTAAGCCGGCCGCCAAGACCAGCACTACGCCGAACGATAAAGCAGTCGGCGCGACCGCGAAGACCGCCAGCGCTTCGCCGGCGGCCACCGGCACTGCGACCGCGGCGGATGCTACTTCACTGAACCCCGCCGCCGCTGGCACCGCGGGGTCAAAATCAACTGCCGCAGATCAGGGCACTGTCGGCGCTACCGGGGTCAGCGCCGGGGCCGGAGCAGGCCAGACGGCCACCGACCCCGCTCGGCCTCAAGCCGCAGTCGCAGCGAGCAATAACGCTGCCGCTACGACAAACCCGACCGCCGCGGCGAACGATCCGAAAACGACCCCAGCCACGGCACTGCCGCCGAACGGCCCCGGCTCACCCACCGCTGCGCCCGGCCTACCCGCGGACGCCGGCACTAACCCGAGCTCGCTCGGTCAGGCCGGTCTGGCCGGTGCGTCCGGGCCGCAAGGTCCCACCCCGGCCCCACCGGCCGCTGGCACCGCCCCACCGGCCACGGTTGTCGTGCCACCACCACCAACGGCGGCTCAGCTGGCAATGCGGATCGCTGCGCTGCGGCTGGACGCGGACGGCGTGCACCGGCTGACTGTCAACCTGCACCCGGCCGACCTCGGCGCCGTACAAGTGGTGGCGGAGATCCGAAACGGCGACATCAGCGTGCAGCTGACCGGAGCCACCGATGCCGGCCATGACGCCCTGCGCGAAGCGCTCGGTGATCTGCGGCAAGAGCTGTCCGACTCTGGTTTCGGCAACTGCACGCTCGATCTGCGCCAGGGCAACGCCCAACAGGAACAGTCCCGGCAACAGTTCGGTCAACCGGACAACCGCGGCGGGGGCAGGCGCGACACCGCCCAACCCGAAACCGCGTCGGCGCTGCGGTCCGCGCCGACGATTCGTCCAGCAGTACCTGGCAGTGGGCGGCTGGACATCCACGCCTGATGGCTCAGCTAAAACGGGCCGACCCACGGCCCCGAGCGGGTCGTGGGTCTGCCGAGCGGAATCCGCTAAGCCGAAGGTTGATCAATCTCGTGTGCTTGCAACGGAGTGGGAACCACCTCGGTGGCTTCCGCTTCCGTCTTGCCATACCCCGCCACCACGAAGCGCAAGCCGGCCAGCAGCACAGCAGCGATCGGCACCGCGATCAAGAACCGAATCAGCAACTCGGAGCCGTCGACCTGGTCGAGGATGAACCGGTAAATTGCCGGCGCACTCATCAGCAGGGCGAACAGCAAAACCGACGGGCGGATCATTGCCGCACCGTGCGAGCCACCCGCCTGGGCGCCGCTGCCATCGGCATCACATCCGCGGCGATCCGCGCGCAGAGCATGGCTGCCCACGCGTGCGGGGTGGCCGGCTTGCCGTCCAGCGAGAAGATCGGCAAGTCAAGCCCGAGCACCGAGGCCGGATCGTTTGTCAGCTCGACGCTGTGCACGACCAATGCCTCAACTTCACCGAGGGTACGCAGGTGCCGCGCGGTGTCCGCAGTCTTGCGAGTGGCATCCACGATGGCCCAGACCGCTGTGGCCCCGATCGAGTCGCACATCTCGTTGACCCAGAGCGGGTCAGTGCCGCCCACCGGTGCCTCCATCACCACAATCCACGGGGCGTCGGCGCTGTGCAGCTTCTCCACCCGGGATTCGGCGATCTCGCGCGTGGAGATCAGCTTCGACGAGTGCAACCCCGTACCGGACGTCGACGGCGCGGCCAGCAACAGGTGGCTCTCGCCGACCCCGATCTGTTCGAGCAGCTGCTTGGCGATCGGCACGCCGAGGTTGACGTCACCGGCCAGCACCAGGATCTCCCCCGGCCCGTCGGGCACACCAGCAGTCGCCGGGCGAGCGGCGAGCACACTCAACACCCCCGCGTACGTGTCCCCACCGGTGATCTGGCGAGCCATCGATTCCGGCATCCCCACCGAGATCAAGTTGCGTACGACCGGGTCGGGGTCGACCTTCGGTGCCGCCGGTGGAGCGACAACCGGGGCCGGGGCCGCGACCGGCACTGGCTCGACCGGCATTGCCGTGGCCTGGCTGAGCCCGAACATCGTCGGCGCCGACAAGACCGGGATCGAGTCGAGCGATCCGATCACGGGCGAGTCCTCTTCGATCGTGCTGCCGCCGAGTCCCCCGATCCGCTCGGCGAGGCTGGGCATCGACGGCATCGACTTGCTCCCTGGACTGTTTATCGGCGAGCCGGTAGCAGTGGCCGGCCGAAACGGCCGTACGGTGGGTGGCTCGGAGCGGGCGACGGTCACGGCTTTGGGTGCCGACACCGACCGTACGGCCGGTGCCGTGGTGAAGCCGTTGACGTCGAGACCGGCCATCAGCTCGGCGAATGCCGCACCGGTGTCACCGATGGCAGCCTGCCGGCTATGCGCAGCGCCGAAGTCAGCGCTGGCATCCAGGCCGTGGTCAGCACTCTGCTCCGCTTCGGCGGCACGTTCGAGCGCTGAGCGTTCGACCGGCACGCGATCTGCGCCGGCCAACTCGGCTGGTTCGTCGACCCGGTCCTGCGACTCGGCTCGTTCCAACAGCTTTTCCAGGGTGGGGTGGCCGTTTTCCGGCACCCGTGTCCGTTTCGCCATGTCAATCCTGTCCTCGGTCGGGTCCGGTACCTCGACGGAAAGCTCGTAATGCTGCTTCGCGAAGAAGCCACCGACTCCGCCACTGCGGACCTTGTCGGCTGAAATGATCCGGACCCGGGAGCCGTACTCATCACGGACCTGAGCCAACAGTGGCTCGATGGCCGACCCCTCAAGCAGCACCCGCGTAGGCACCGTTCACCACCCCTATCGTCTCGATCTGTGCGGTGGAACCAGAGATTTCGCTGTAAGACAGCACCTGCGTCCGGCGAGAGCCGGCCCGCAGGAGTCGCATCAGTGGCAGCCGCAACTGTGGCGAGCAGGCCAGCACCGGTGCTAGGCCCTGTTGTTCCGCGGTTTCGCTGAGTTGGGCGGCCTCGCTGACGATCGCTTCGGCACGCATGCCGTCGATCGCCATAAAAGCACCGGTCTCACTGGGCCGCAGAGATTCGAGCAGTTGTTGCTCGAGCATGGGATCGAGTGTGATCACCGTGAGCCGACCGCCGGTCGCATATTGGGCGGCGATGGCCGGCCCAAGCGCGGCACGGGCCGCTTCGACCAGGCCGTCGTGGTCGACGGAGACTTTCGCTCGTAAGGAGAGCGACTCGAAGATTCTTACCAGGTCGCGCACGGCTACGCCCTCGTCCAGCATCGCCTGCAGCACTCGTTGGATCTGGCCGAGGCTCAGCAGCGCCGGCGTGAGCTCTTCCACCACGACCGGGTGGGTGCGTTTGACCACTTCGGTCAGTGCACGCACGTCTTCGCGGCCGAGCAGCCGGCTGGCGTTGCTGCGCACGATCTCGGCCAAGTGCGTGATGATCACCGACGCCCGGTCGACGACAGTGGCACCGGCCAGTTCAGCCTGGTAGTGCAGCTCGGCCGGAATCCACTTGCCGGGCAGACCGAAGACAGGTTCGACCCCGGCGCGACCAGGCAAACCCTGCAGTCCTTCACCGATGGCCAACACTGTGCCCGGGGGCGCTTCACCAGTGCCGGCGTCCACCCCGGAAATCCGGATCGCATAGGACGACAACGGCAAGTCAAGGTCATCTCGGGTACGCACCGGTGGCATGATCACGCCGAGCTCCAGTGCCATTTTACGGCGCAGTGCGCGTACGCGGTCCAGCAGGTCGCCGCTGCTGGCATCGACCAAATCGACCAGGTCCGGCGAGAGCGCGAGCTCCAGTGGGTCGACTCGCATCTCGCCGAGCAGTTGTTCAGGCGAGTCCGGTGGCGGCATGTCCACGACTTCAGCTGCGGCAGACAGCTCAGCCTCGGGCACCGGTTCTTTGACCCGTTGCGCGAGAATTAGCACGCCGAGCCCGACCAGCAGAAACGGCGGCTTGGGCAGGCCCGGCACCAAACACAATGCCAGCGCCGCACCGCCGCCGATTCGCATGGCGAGCTTGTTCTGGCTCAGCTGCGCGGTGACGCTTTGCCCCATGTCGCCGGAGGTGGCCGAGCGGGTCACGATCAGACCGGTAGCCACCGACAGCAACAGGGCCGGCACCTGCGACACCAGGCCATCGCCGACGCTGAGCAGGCTGTATTGACTCATCGCATCGGTGGCCGACATGCCCTGTTGGACGATGCCGACAGTGAAACCACCGACCAGATTGACCAAGGTGATGATGACGGCGGCGATGGCGTCACCCTTGACGAACTTGGAGCCACCGTCCATCGCGCCATAGAAATCAGCTTCGGCGGCCACGTCCGCGCGCCGCTTGCGCGCCTCGTTCTCCTCGATCAAGCCGGCGTTGAGGTCGGCGTCGATCGCCATCTGCTTACCAGGCATGGCATCGAGAGTGAAGCGGGCACCGACTTCGGCGACCCGCTCGGCACCTTTGGTGACCACGACCAGCTGCACGATCACCAAGATCATGAAGATGACCAGGCCGATGACCAGATTGCCACCGACGACGAAGCTGCCGAACGCGTGGATCACCTTGCCGGCGTCACCGTCGCGCAACACCAGCCGGGTGGCACTGATGTTCAAGGCCAGCCGAAAGAGCGTGGTGACTAGCAGCAGGGCGGGAAAGACCGAGAAATCCAGTGGACGCAGCACGAACATACTGACCAGCAGGATCAGCAGGGCACCGGTGATGTTGAACGCGATCAGCAAGTCCAGCAAGAAGGTCGGCAGCGGCACGACCATCATGATGATGATGCCGATGACCCCAATGGGGACGGCAAGCTTGCCGACGTTGCGATTCTTCACGGCGCCTTCCCGGAATGAGTGGTCTAGCCGATCTTCCCTTGATCAGGCACCCGATGTGAGTAAATCTCCTAAATCACCGGTTATGCCGCGGCTGATGGTGAATTTGGGTTGCGATGCAGCCCAGCTGCCGACCCACGCGCCTTCAGACTCATCACAAACGCCAGCACCTTGGCCACCGCGCCATAGAACTCGGCCGAGATTTCGTGGCCGACCTCGCAGCTCGCGTGTAGCGCACGGGCCAGCGGCACGTCTTGGACCATCGGGACCCGGTGTTCGACCGCGAGCTCGCGAATCTTCGCGGCAGTCTGACCCTGCCCCTTGGCAACCACCCGCGGCGCACCTTTGAGCGGGTCGTAACGCAAGGCGACGGCAACGTGCGTCGGGTTCACCAAAATCACGTCGGCAGTCGGTACGTCGGCCATCTGCCGACTGCGGGCCATCGCCATCTGCCGAGCCCGAATCTGCGCTTTGACGTGCGGGTCACCTTCCGCGTTCTTGTTCTCCTGCTTGACTTCTTCCTTAGACATGCGCAACTGCTTGTTAGTCCGGCGACGCACCACGAAATAGTCAGCCGCGGCCATCACGATGCCGGCGATCGAGGCCGCCCGGATCAGCCCGATTGTCGCATCACGCACCAGCGCGAGCAGCGAACTCAATGGCAAGTGCCCGGCGGTCATCAACTCCGGCACCAGGTTCTTGGTAGTCGTATAGAGCACGGCAGCTAGGACTGACGTCTTGACCAGCGCTTTAACGCCCTCCCAAAGCGCCTGCGGTCCGACAATGCGCTTGAGGCCAGGCAGCGGGTTAAGTCGGCTGAATTTCGGAATAAACAGCTTCGTGGCGACCCGAATGCCACCTTGGGCCCCGGCCGCGGCGATGCCGACGACCATCAACGTGGCCGCGAGTGGCAGCACCGACCAGCCCACGCTCACCATCGCGTCGCGACAGATCTTCAACGCCAAATTCGGGTCGGGGTTCGCCACGATCTGCGGGATCTTGGCCGTCAGCGCACGAGCGTTATCCATAGCCGAGCTGAGGGTCCGCGGCAGCATAATGCTCGCGGCCAACATGCCAAACCAAGCACCGATGTCCTGCGTACGCCCAATTTGGCCTTCGCGTCTGGCCTTTTTGAGCTTCTGCGGAGTTGGTTGTTCGGTTTTTTCCCCGGCCATCTCAGCCCCCACTGATGTGCAGGACGGCTGACGTGGCCTTGTCGACAATCGTCTCCAGCACCTGCGGCAAGGTGCTGATGGCCAGGCCAGAGAGCAGCAGGACCAGCAGAATCTTGGCCGGGAAGCCGAGTTGGAACGCATTGAGCGCCGGCGCCACCCGATTCAGCAGACCGAAGGCGACATCTGTCATGAACAGCACCGCGATCAACGGCCCGGCGATCTGCAAGCCGGCTAGGAACATCTCGCCGACGCCAGAAAGCAGCAGCCGACCCAGCGTGCTGAGCGAGAAACTGGTGTTGAGCGGCAGCGTTCGGAACGACTGCAGAAACCCACGCAGGATCACCTGATGACCCTCGCTAGCAAACAGAATGGTGACCGCCACCAAGTTGTAGAACCGACCGAATACCGAACTCTGGTTGAGTGACAACGGGTCATAACCCATGGCCAACGTGAACCCGCCGAAGACGTCGAGCAGGTCACCGGCGGCCTGCAGCGCAGCGAACATCAACGCGGTGATGAAACCCAGGGCGGCGCCGACCACCACCTGCAACGCTGCGCTGGCGAGAATGTCGGCCGTGTCCAACGACGGCACCGTGGTGCGCAGGTAGGGAAAAAGCGGCAGGGTCAGCCCGATCGAGAGCAGTGCCTTGACCGTGCCGGGAATGAGCCGGGAGTTGAATGGCGGGCAAATCATCATCCAAGCGCCGGTCCGAGCGGCGCCCAGCAGCAGTGCCAGCAGGTCCGCAATCGGAACGTCCATGTTCATTTGTAAGAGGCCACCAGCGCTGTCAAGATCAGTCCCCACCCGTTGACCAGGACGAACAGCAACAGTTTGAAAGGCAACGCGACGGTCACTGGGGGCAGCATCATCATGCCCAACGACATCAATGAAGCGGACACGACCATATCAATGAGCAGGAAGGGGATGAAGATGACGAAACCAATGATGAAGGCCTCGCGCAGTTCGGACAGGATGAAGGCCGGGATCAGGGTGGTCAGCGCGACGTCGTCCTTGTTGCGCGGCTGATGCTGCCCGGACAGCTTGATCAGCAATCCGACCTCGTCCGGGCGGGTGGTGTGCCACATGAAATCGCGCAGTGGAGCGACACCCGCATCGAAGGCCTGCGCCTGCGTCTTTTCCCCCTTGAGATAAGGCTGCACGCCACGCTCATTCATTGCCGAAACGGTCGGGCTCATGATGAAAAGGCTCAGAAACAACGCCAACCCGGCGATCACTTGATTCGGCGGCATGCTGGTCAGTCCGAGCGCATTGCGGGTGATGCCGAGGACCATGAAGATCTTGGTGAACGAGGTGCACAACAGCAACAGCGCTGGCGCCACCGACAAGATGGTCAAGCCGAGCATGATGACCAACGACGCGGCCGGTTTACTGCCGTCTGGCCGAGTTCCGTCAATGTTGATGTTGATGCTGGGCTTGTTCGGCGGAGCCGGTGGCGACGGCGCCCTCGGCCCGAGTTCCGGCAAAGCCACCACCTCGAACTCCGGCAGAGCCACCACCGAGTTCGACCGGGTCAGCGCTGGGTAAGGCAGGATTGTTGTCGATGCTGGCAACGGTGCGGTCCGGGCAATATCGGCCAGCGCAGTGGTGGTGCGGACGGAGGCGGATTGGGCGGCAGCCGCGCCCGGCAATAGCACCAAGGCCAAGCCGATCCCGACAAAAACCAGCAGGAATGCGCGTCGCATCATCGCCGGGTGGTCCGCTCGCGGATGAAGTCCAGGGTTGCGGTCCACGTCCGCGCAGCCAACAGCGATCCGTCCAATCGCCGCGGTGCGGTGACCGGGTGTGCCGGAGGCAGCGTCACGTCGTAATCGCCTACCTTGAGCTGGTCGCGACGTTGCGGCCTGGCCTGCTCGAAGGCTTCTAGGTCGGTTTCGGTGAGCAGATTGACCTGCTGGTCGGTGACTCCGAGCACGATGGCCCGATCGCCGAGCCGAACCACAGCCACAGCCGCCGTACGAGATAGTTGATGTCGGTCTAGCACCGCGACCGGCCCCGCCCCGCGATAGGCACCCAATGGGCGGCGCAACACCCGGGCCAGGCCCCAGAGCAGGCCCAGGACTACCGCTAGCGAGAAACCGATGCGCACGACGAGCTCGGTCAAGGCCACTACTCCCGTTCAGCGCCGGGAGCGACGATGTCCGTGATCCGGATGCCAAAGTTTTCGTCCACCACGACTACCTCACCGCGGGCGATCAGCCGACCGTTGACTAGCAGGTCAGCCGGGCTACCAGCGGCCCGGTCCAGCTCGATGATGCCGCCGGGGGTCAGTGAAAGCAGCTCCCGCACGCTCATCTTGGTGCGGCCCAGCTCGGCCGAGACCTCCATTTCGACGTCGTGCAGCATGTCCAGGCCACGCAGCACGGGTGGACCGGGATCACGCGCAGCTATGGCGCCGGCGGTGGGATCGGTGTCCGGCCACGGACTCAAGGCCAGCGCGAGGACTGCCCGCACCTCGCTGTCCTCGATCAGCGGCACCGCGACGGCGTCGTCCTTGGCCGCGATCGCACTGAGCGCGACCCCGGCCTCCATCATCACACCCGGGTCGAGCACCACCGGCCCAAAAGTGCGGGCGGCGGCCTCCAAGGCAGGTCGGACCGCCGCGGTCAGGTCGAGCTCGCCGAGCGGGCTTTCCTTGAGCGCGTCCGCCAAGTCCTGGCCTACCACCACGACGACCTCACCGGTGGCCGCCCCGCTAAATTTCGCGGTGACTGCCTGCCCCTCGGTCAAGATGTCAGCGGCAGCGGGGACCGGGTCGGCGACCACCAGGACCCGACTGGTCGGCAGTACGGCTAGGGCTGCCTCGGCGGCGCTCCGGGCTAGGGCGAGCTGCAGCGCGGGGGTGGTGGTAGGCGCGGTCATGGGCGGCCAGACTCCTTGGGCGACGACTCCTTGGGCGACGGCACCACGAGACAGGCGAGCCGAGCACCCTGATTACCGGGAACTGCATGGGCGAAAACGGTCTCGTTGACTGTCACCTCAAGAGGGCGGCTGGTGGCGTGCTCCAGCGGTACGACATCACCGGGACGTAGGTCCACGATGTCATCGGTACGCATCCGGATGGGCTGAAATCGGACCGCAACGTCGATCGGAGCCGCGGAAAGTCCGGCCGTGAGATTGCGTAGCGCCAAATCCCGGGTCTGTCGCTCAGCCGGGCTGACCACAACCGCCTCAGTACGTGACAAAACCGGCAAAATTGTGTTAAACGGTACACAAATGCTGGCAACGCACTCTTCCGCCCCAATTTTCAGGTCGAAAGTGGCGATAACGCAGGCATCACCCGGCTGATGGGCACGCAGGAACTGCGCGTTGTATTCGATTTCACGAAGCTGCGGATGGATCTCCACCAGCGTCTCGAAGCCGTACCGCAACTCGCCCAGCATGCGCTCCAGCAGCCCGCGCAACAGCGGCATCTCGACCTCGGTCAGCGGACGCTCCGGCTGGGGACCGCCAGGGCCACCGAGCATATGGTCGATCGCGGTCATCACAGCCGATGAGGCCAGCTCCATCAGCACCGTGTGTGGCAACGGGTCTAGATTCACCACAGCGATCACGGTGGGGTTGGCCAGCGACGCGACGTACTCGTCGTAGTTTAGTTGCTCGATCGATGCGAGCGTCACGCTGCTGACTACCCGCAGGCGAGTGGTCAGCAGCGTTCCACAGCTGCGTGCGTACGTTTCGAAGGCGATCTGCAGCGTGCGGACATGCTCGCGGGAAAGTTTGATCGGCCGGCGGAAATCGTAGGGGGTCGGGCCGGCACCCTGGCCGCGGCGCGACATCTTGCCGGGCGAACGTGCGGGGGCAACCGCGGAGGAAGACTTGGTCACGTCGTCCTTATCGACTCTGTTGCGCGACCACTGAGCGGGAGAGGCGTTTTTGACTCCCGAGTGCGCAATGGGCGAGTTCACTCAAGGTGAACCCGCCCATTCGAGCAGTCGTGCGGTTACTGGGTGACGAAGGAGGTGTAGTAGATGCCCATGACTTCCTTCGTGCCGTCCACCGTGTACGCCGTCACGATCTTGTTCAGCAGCTCGGTCTTGAGTTCCTCGCGGGACTTGTCGGCGCCGAGCACGGCAATGGTCTTACCGGTGTACGCGTCGATCGCCAGCTCGATCGCCTCACTGGTGTCCACGGCCTCGGCCGCGTCCGCCGTCTGCTGCAGCGAGAAGCTGAGCTTGAGGTAGTGCCCGTCGGCCAAGTTGATAGTCAGCGAGTTCGCGATCGGGGTGACGACACCCTTCTTCGGCGCCGCCTGGGCTGAGCTGCCGTTGCCCTTGAGGGCGAAGAACGCGCCAGCGCCACCGCCCACCATGACGACTACGGCGAGCACGATGATCATCAGCATCTTGTTGGACTTCTTCGGCGCCTCGGCCGGAACTTCCTTCGTTTCCTCGCTCATCGGAACTCCTCTCGATCAGTCGTACTAGTTGGTGGTGGTTGGGGTAACGGCGCTACTTCCAGGACTGGTATCGGTCGAACTGTTGGCTTGCTGAGTAGCCTTGGCGATCGATTCCGCCGCAAGTGTGGTCTGGCCGGTGTGCAGCTGGGCGTCGGCACCGGCAGCCGCCGGCAACAGTGCCGCCTGGTTGGCTGGCAGCGTGGTTAGCACGACCACGTCCACTCGGCGGTTCATCGTCACCGAGCGCGGGTCGCTCGGCGGAATCAACGGCTTGGTGTCTGAGAAGCCGACAGCGGTCATCCGGTTCTTGGCCAAGCTCTTGCTGACCAGATACCGAACGGTGGTGGAGGCGCGGGCGGCAGACAGCTCCCAGCCGCTCGGATAGAAAGTGGTCTGGGCGTTGAGCTGGTTGGTGTTGCCGTCCACCTCGATGTTGTTCGGCAACTTCGCCAGCGTCGGAGCAATCGCGTTGAGGATCTTCTCGCCGCCAGCCTGCAGGTCAGCCCGATTGCCGGCGAAGACGACCTCGTTGGTGACGATGGTGACGACCAGGCCCCGCCGGTCGAGGGTGAACTTGACCGAGCCGAGCAGCTTCTCCTTGGCCAACGCATCGGAGATTTTGTTCTCAATCTTCTTCATGTTTTCGGCTTCCTTGGTGGCCGCCTTAGCGTCCTCGGAAGCTTTCGATCGGCTCTGCGCCGCCACTGCGGCCGCGACTGCCGACTTCTGATTGTTAGTGAGGTTGGAGTCACCAACCTTGCCGTCGCCCGGGTTCGCACCCGGGTCGATCTGCACAATCTCGGCGGCGTTACCCGAGCCGTCCAACACCGAAGTCTGCCCGCTGAACGCCACACTTTTCGCACCGAATCCGGCAGACAAACCGGCGGCCAGCTCAGCGAACTTCTTTTGGTTGACACTGCTCATCGAGAAGAGCACCACGAACAGTACGAACAGCAGGGTGAGCATGTCGGCGTAAGACACCAGCCACCGCTCGTGATTGACGTGCTCCTCGTGCTCCTCGTGCGCTTGCTTGCGTTTGCCGCCGCCTGAGCTCATGGTTACGCCGCCTTCTTCATCGACTCGTCAGCCTTCTTGGCTTCATCCGGCGGAAGCAAACTGCGCAGCTTCTGCGCGACCAGACGCGGGTTCGAGCCAGCTTGGATCGCCAGGACACCGTCGATGACCAGCTCCATCTCCTCCGCCTCCACGGCACTGAGCCGATTCAGGCGGGCGGCGACGGGCAACCAGATCACGTTGGCGCTGAGCACGCCCCACAGCGTCGCGACGAACGCCGACGAAATAGCGGGACCTAGCGTGGCGGGCTTGTCCAGGTTGGCGAGCACGTGGACCAGGCCCATGACCGTACCGATGATGCCGATCGTGGGTGCGTAACCGCCCATGTTCTCGAAGAGTTTGGCCGCAGCCTTGTCGGCCTTCTTCTTGGCGGTGACCTCGGCGTGCAGGATGTCGTGCAACTCCTCCGGGTCAGTGCCGTCGATCGCCAACTGCAGACCGCGCTTGAGGAACGGGTGCTCGACCGTCTTGACCGCGTCTTCGAGCGCTAGCAGGCCCTCACGCCGGGCCCGCTCCGCCAACTTGACGACTGTCTCGACCAGCTGGGTCGGCGGGGTGACCTTGGCCAGGAACGCCTTCTGCAGCTGCTTACCCGCACCGGTCGCGTCTTTGAGCACTCCACCGGCCATACCGGCGCCGAAGGCTCCACCGAAAACCAGCAGCATCGAGGGGAGCAGCAGGATGGAGGAAGGTTCACCACCGTCCAGGATCTGCACCACGAAGACGATCACCAGGGCGGCTAGCACACCAACGATGGTGGAGATGTCCATCAGCGTTCCTTCCGGTGCAGCGGGAGCACCTTGGCGTCATGGTCGTCAGCGGCGGACGACATGGAATGGGCCGCGGGCTCGGCCTCGAGACGGCTCGCCTGGGCGATTAGCGAAGCGCGATAGTGGCGAATAGAGTCGATGAACTCGGGCACGGACTCGGCGATGACGTATTTGGTGCCATCCACCAGCGTGACGACAGTGTCGGGCGTGCAGTCGGCACGCTCGACCATGTCCGGATTCAGGGCGAACACTGCACCATTGATGCGGGTTACGAGGATCACTAACATCCGTCCTTGGTGAGGTGGTCCTGGGCTGGTGTGGCCGTCCGTGGCCTGCACTTGACACATCGGCCGTGCACCGGTTGCTGATGAGAATCAACCGGTCGCTGTTCGGGAGCGACCACCCGGCCTAACAACGGCGGCCGGGCCGAGCACAGATGTGCCCGTCCCGGCCGCCGCCGTCTACCGCTGTCGCACTACTAGCGCTTCATGCTGACCAGCTCTTGCAGCAGCTCGTCAGAGGTGGTGATGACTCGAGAGTTCGCCTGGAAGCCGCGCTGGGCGATGACCAGGTTGGTGAACTCCTGCGCCAAGTCGACGTTTGACATTTCCAGCGCGCCGTTGACCACCGAGCCCATGCCAGCGCTGGCTGGCAGGCCCACCTGGGCATAGCCCGAGTTCACCGTGGCCCGATACGACGAGTCGCCGACCTTTTCCAGGCCCGACGCGTTCTTGAAGGTCGCCATGGCAACTTGGCCGAGTGTTTGCTTCAGCCCGTTGCTGTAGACGCCGATTAACTGGCCAGTATTCGAGACGCTGTAAGACAGCGAGGTCAACGCGCCGGCCGTCTGCCCGTCGGTGTCGAACACCCGAGCATCAGTCAATCCGGAGTACGAGGTGATGTCGCCGACGTCGATCGTGTAGCCAGAACCGGCGAAAGCAAGTTTCGTTATCGCCACCCCGCTGCTGTCCACCGGCTTGCCGTTCTTGAAGTCCAGCGTCATGTCCTCACCGACGGTGGCATCCGTACTGTCGTACGGCAGGTGCACGGTCCACTCGGAGGTCGGCGGCGAAACACTCGTGTCGTTGGTGGTACGGGTGAACTGCGCGATGACGGTTTTGGTCGCACCCGACTCGTCGTACACCTTGACCGGGATCGTGGTGACGTAGGGCACCGGCGAAACGATGTTCGGGTCGGGGTTGAGATCGGTGCTCAGGTTGCCCTTGAGCGTGATGGAGGTCGTCCGCTTCGGCGCGATCGTGCTGCCCAGCGGCATTTTGATGTCGTCGGGCTTGGCTGAGGAGTTGACCACACCATTCACGCCGGTCCAACCTTGCACCGGCGCACCGGAGGCCGATACCAGCGTGCCGTTGGCGTCGAAGGTGAACGAGCCGGCCCGGGTGAAAAGGTTTTCGCTGCCCTCGCGGGTAATGAAGAAGCCGTCACCTTGGATCATCATGTCGCCGGATCGGCCGGTGGTCTCCTGCGAGCCCTGGGCGAAGTTGGTGACGATGCCGGAGTTCTGCACACCCAAGCCGATCTGCATTGGGTTTGAGCCGCCCTGGCCGTTCTGCGGTGCACCGGCGGAGCCGAGCATCTGGCTGAGCGTGTCTTGAAACTCCACGACACTCGACTTGTAACCCACGGTGTTGACGTTGGCGATGTTGTTACCGGTCACGTCCATCATCGCCTGGTGGGCGTGCAAACCACTGATACCGGAGTACAGGGAACGCAGCATGGCTGACTGTCCTTTGCGGAGTCGCCCTCATTTGGTGGTTCGGGTGGCGGGCGGGCGGTCGGGTGGGATCAGGCGGTGGGCGGTACTGGCGTCGTACCGGTCGGCACGGTCGGAGTGGTTTCGCCCGGCACGACGGGGGTGGTCCTATTCGGCCCGACCGGGGTGGTGAGGATTTCCATCAACTTGGCCAGCTGCACGTCCGAGTTGCCAATTCGCATCAGCGGGTCGGCGTCGCCGTTGAGCTTCATCGCCGAAATAACTCCGGAGAGCTGGGCGCCGTTCTCGTCCATGTAGGTGACGCTGCGCCCGACCAGCGCACTAGCGTTGATCATGCGTTGACTCTTCAACATGGCGGAGATGTCACCGAGGCGCTCAACTTGGGTGAACTGAGCGGTTTGCGCAAGGAACTGGGTCGAGTCAGCCGGGTTGCTCGGGTCCTGATACTTCAGCTGAGCGACCAGCAGCTTGAGGAACGTGTCCTTGTCCCCGAGATCCTTGGACTTAGCCGACGCGGCGGCAGCGGCAGCGGTCGGCAAACTTCCTGAAATTCCCGGCATCGGTGCGGTCATTACAGCTCCTATCCCGTTTTACTGCTCGAACTAAGCTTCGACCGGCAGCCAATTTTGCTTAGCCACAAAAACGCGGGCCCGCCCGAAGGCGAACCCGCGTAAACAACCCCGTTGCAGTGGTCAGGGTGCGAGGGAGAGGCTGAGCTTCCCTTTGCCGTACCGGCTGACTTCGACCAGCAGATCGACGCGCCGGCCGAGGGCCAGCAGGTGCGCCCGCGCGTCGTTGGGCAGCGGATCGCCGGGGTAGCTGACCTGATAGAGCTTGACGTGTGGGCCACCCTCTCGATTGAGCAGGCTGGTCAACACGTTGCAGAGCTCGAAGACGTTCTCGGCGATGTTGGGCGACAGTCTCTTTTCGTCGACGCTGTCCTCGGCCGCCCCGGCCGGCAACAAACCAAGCGCCGCGCCCGCATTAGCCGCCAAGGACAACTGCATCCCGAGTACGGCATAGATCTGCTGGGCAGAATCAGTGAAGATTGCGACTGTGGCCGAGGGCAGGTCATCGGCGCCGAGCGGCTCACCGGGGCCGACGGTCACTTCGCGGCCGAGCAAGTCCTCGAATAGGTTGCGGACCGGCAAAGCACCAGGCAATACAGAGACATCGGACATGTCGGAATCATCCTAAAATGGGAGCGAAGACCTCGTCGAATCGCTCGGCCGAGAACGGCTTCACGATGAAAAAGAGCGAACCGGCGGACTCTGCCTGCTGTTGCATCTCGGGGGTGCACTCGGACGTGACGAAGCCAAACTTCACGTCGTTTCCGCCGGCCCGCAGTTGACGCAGCACCTCGATGCCGTTTAGCTCCGGCATGTTCCAATCCGAGATGATCAGGTCAGGCTTTTCCGACTCGGCCATCGCGACTGCCTGCTTACCGTCGGCGGCCTCGATCAGGTCGTGATCGCCGAAGCCGGCCTGACGCAACGTGCGGACGACGATCTGCCGCATGACTCGACTGTCGTCGGCGACGAGGATCTTCACGCTCGCTCCCCCTTCTGGACATTGCGGCTACGCCACATGGAAACGGACACCGGCTCGTCCTGCCAGCGGCCGTAGAAGCCGGTGACTCGCTCAGTGTTCGGATATCGGCTCGCCGATTCCGGCGAGAGAATCACCTGTGGTAACGACAGGAATGCGCCCGGCGGCAACATCGCCTTGACGTTACCGCCGACGATGTTGGCGAGCTCACCAAGCACATCGGACAGATCTTCCGGGCCCACCTCATCGGTCTCCATCGCTAGAAACGCGGCGGCGGCACGACGAGCGGCAAGGGTGGAGGACGCATACACCACGTGGCCGGTCCACGAGCCGGAGATAGAGACCGAAGAATGCACCTCGGAGTCCTGATTGTGGTCATATGTCGGGATCAGTGGGTCCACACCGGTCGGATCCAAATAGGACAGCCAGACCTGCTCCACCAACTCGGCGAGGTCGTCCTCGCTGACCTCGACTTCGACACTCATGAGCTCGCTCCAGTCGGCACGAGGCCCAGCAAGGCCAATTTTTCGATCATCGCGTCCTCCGTGAACGGCTTGAGCACATATTCGTGTGCACCTGCGGCGAGCGCCCGCACGATCTGACTGTGCTCGCTCTCGGTGGTGACCATGACCAGCGTCATTTCCCGCAACCGCGATTCGGCCCTAACCTTAGTAACGAATTCCAGCCCGTTCATATTCGGCATGTTCCAGTCGATCAGCGCCAACTCCGGCACCTCAGTCATGCCGGCCAGCAGATCCCAGGCCTGCTGGCCATCAACCGCCTCGATCGCTTCAAAATTAATTTTAGTGACAATGCGCTTGAGGATCATGCGCATTGCCCGAGAATCGTCGATCACCATTGCTCGCATCGCGGTGTCACACCCTTCTCGCGGCGCCTACTGGCACCGTATTGCGCAACCGATAGGCAAAAGTGCGACCGGCCGGCACTCGCTCGTAACTGTCGTCGATCCCAATCGTTGTTTCGGCCGCACCCAAGAACAGCACCCCATCTGGACGCAACAACCGGGCCGCATTACGCAAGACCGTTCGCTTAGTAGCGACATCAAAATAGATCAGTACGTTACGCAAGAAAATCACGTCGAACGGCTGCATAGCCGGCAGCGGTGCAGTCAGATTCAACAGTCGAAATGACACGTTGCGCCGCAGCGCCGCGTTGATCCGCCAATGCGCGCCCGCCCGCTCAAAATACTGCACCAATTGCGCGACTGGCAGCCCTCGATTGACCTCGACCTGGCTATATTCGCCAGTTTCTGCCCGCTTGATCATCTCGGTGGAAATGTCGGTGCCCATGATGTCGTAGGACCAACCCGGGGGCATCCTTTCGTGCAGCAACATGGCCAGGCTGTAGGCCTCTTGTCCGCTGGAGCTAGCCGCCGACCAGATCCGAATCTTGCGGGTGGTCGCTCGGGCCGCAATCAGTTCGGGCAGGACCACATCAGTGAGGGCGGTAAAGGGCTCCCGGTCGCGAAACCAGGAAGTCTCGTTGGTGGTGAGCGCATCGATGATCCGACGTTGATTGGCTGGGTTAGGCCGCCGCTTCAGCTCGGCTAGCAACTCGTTGACATTGGCCGCACCGACCGCCCGTGCCACCGGAATCAACCGAGCCTCAACCAAATACTCTTTGCCCGGCGCAAGCACGATGGAGGCCTCCTGCCGGACCATCGTCGAAACATAGCCAAACTCAGCAGCTGACAGGCTCATCGGACCCCCACCGCCGAGCGACCAACCCGGGCGCGATTGACCAAATAAGCCGCAATCCGGTCGAGTGGCAACACCTCGTCGGCGAGCCCGGCACCGACCACCGAACCCGGCATGCCCCACACCACTGAACTCGCCTCGTCTTGGGCCAGGATTTCCGCGCCCGCTTCGCGCAGCACTTTCGCGCCGCCGCGGCCGTCTTGGCCCATCCCGGTGAGCACAGTGGCGTGCGCGGCTGCACCGTACAGGGTGCTGACTGAGCGGAACATGACGTCCACGGCGGGGCGGCATGAGTTCTCTTGCGGGCCGCTGTTGAGTTGAGTCACCGTTGCAGTGCCGCGTCGGGTCAGGAGCAAATGGAAGTCGCCGGGCGCGAGGTAGGCGGTGCCTGGGGTGAGCTCCATGCCGTCGGTGGCTTCGACCACGTGCAGGGGGGTGCTGCGATCCAGCCGCTCGGCGAACATCTTGGTGAACACCGGCGGCATGTGCTGAGTGATCACGATCGGCACCGGCAGGTCGGTGGGGAAGGCCTGCAACACCTTGCTCAACGCGTCCGGTCCACCCGTGGAGGCGCCGATCGCCAAGATCTCGATCCGACCATTTGGCGTAGCGCGCTTCGGCCGCCGGCCCGGCGCAACAGGCGCGCCGGCTTTGGCGGCGGTCACCGGCGGCCGACTCGCCCCCCGCTGCCCACCATCCGGACGCGCGGGAGCTGATGACTCAGCATCCGGACGAGTCCGAGTCGACGGTCCATTATCCGGACGGGCTCGGCTCGGTTGTTCAACCTCTGGACCTCGCAACGGCTCCCGAGCGAGTCGGGGCGGCGCCTGCACCGGCCGGGTTCGCTTGCCGAGCACTTGAATCTTGGGTACGAGTTGATCGCGTACTGCGGCGATCGACTCGGTCACCGAACCGACGTTGCTCGGCTTGGTGACATAGTCGGTCGCACCGGCGGCCAGTGCTTCCAGCGTGGCACTAGCACCGGCGGCCGACAGGGTGCTGAACATGATGACGGGCAGGTGTCGGTGCCGTTTCCGCAGCTCACGGACTGCTTGGACGCCGTCCATCTGTGGCATCTCGATGTCCATTGTGACCACGTCCGGCTTCAGCTGGTCGATTTTGGCTTGCGCTAACAGACCGTTCGCAGCTGTGCCGACCACCTCGATGTCGGCGCTGCCGGTCAGCGCGTCGACGATGAGCCGGCGGACCACCACCGAGTCGTCCACCACGAGTACCGAGATCATCCGAGCACTCCCTTCACCCGAGCCAGGCCGGGCCGAGAGCGGCGACCACGGGCGCGAGCAACCGATGGGCGGTGGAGGTGTCCAGCAGGTCGCGTACGACCAGAGCTTGCACCGCACCGCTGAGCATGTTCCAGACCCCACCAGCCCGATCGGCCAACGGAATCGCCGCAATGTCGACGGCCTGTACCAACAGCATCTGCGCCGCAGCAGCAGTTCGCACCCGATCGGAGAGATACGCCGCCCAACTCGCCGAGTGCACCGCCGGCGACCAGCCACCGGTGTTGCGGCGGGCGTCGTCAGCCGAGGCGACCAACCGACCGGTCTCGTTGGGCCGCAACGAACGCAACCGTTCCAACAGCGCCGAGATCGCGTAATGATGCGGGCCGAGATCGATCGGCGCACCGGCCGGCAATTTACGCATCGCGGCGACCCAGCCCGCGCCCAGTCGACGGCGGGAATCGTCGTCGAGCACCTCCCGCAGATAACACCCCACCGCGGCATCGCAGAGCAGGGCAGTCGCGGCGGCCGCGGTCTCGCTCTGCCGCGCATCCCGGCCGGCGCCCTGCCAAGTCCAGGACATCACGTCGTAGCGCAGACAGGTGAGCAGCGAGTCGACCGTACCGATCGGGGCTCGTTCGACCAGCGCGAGGTTGCCGGCTGGATCGTCTGGTGGCATGCCTTTGAGCGAAGGCATCTGCCGCGCAGCGCTCTCAACCGCGACCCACAGCGGCCCACGGATGCCTTCGTCCGGCAGCCGTTGGGCCAGCACTTCCAGGTCGTCCAGGGACAGGCGTAGGCCGCGTAACAGCACCTCGGCCGTGGCCGACCCACCGTCGAGGCGGGCCAGGTCGAAGCCGAGCACCGGCGCGCTGACGAGGCTATACATCAGGTGGCGCTGCGGTGCGTGTCGACCGCCTGGTTGACGTCGAGCGCCAGCATCAGCCGGCCATCCAGTTTGAAGGTGCCCACAACCAGCTCCCGGGTCGGGCCGCTGAGCGTGTCCGGCGGCGGCTCGAAACTGTCATCGTCGAGATCGACCACTTCGCCGATCCGGTCCACCAACAGGCTTACCGGTTCGGCGTCACCGCGCAGGATGACGTTCATGACCGGTCCTTGTAGTGCCTTGCGGGCCAGACCCAACTGGACCCGCAGATCCATCGCCGCGATCACCTGACCGCGCAGGTTGAACAGGCCACCAACGGCCGGCGGGGCAAGTGGCACCGGCGTGTATTCGTTGTATGAGAGCACTTCCTGCACGGTGTGCACCTCAACACCGAACAGTTGCTCCCCCACCTCGAAGGTGGCGAACTGACGGCTGGCCATCTCAGGCCTGAACCAGCTGGTCGGCGTCCGCTAGGGCGTCGTAGAAGTTCGGGTCCGCAGCCAGAATCGCCCGCCGTACGTCGAGCAGCTCGGTCACCCGTTGCTGGATCACCGCCGTACCGACGAGGCCGTCTTCTTCGGCATCGCGGCGAGCAGTAGTCGAGTTTTCGGCGATGTCGACGATCCGGTCCACCACCAGCGCCACACTGCGGGGGCCTTCGCTGTAGACCACCACCGAAACCGTCTCACCCTCCGGCTCCTCGCCGTACGCCCCGAGCAGGTGCGACAACCGCACTAGCGGCAAGATCTGGCCGCGGTATTGAACGACTTCACGAGCGCCGGCACGTTCGATTCGCTCGCGTGGAAACTCCTCCAACCGAGTGACAGTGTCCAATGGAATCGCCACCCGCCGCTCGCCGACCGCGGTCACCAACAGCCGTTCGCCGCTTCCCGTGCCGGCGGTGGCCCGCGAGGACCCGATCAGATTTTTCCGGTCGGCCTCGGCGGTTAGATGACTGCGCCGGGCCAACGAGGACACGTCCAGGATCAGGCCGACTTTTCCGTCGCCGAGGATTGTCGCGCCGGCGTACAGACCGATGTCTTTAAATCGGCTGTTTAGTGCTTTTACCACGACTTCTTCGGTGTTGAGCACGCGATCCACAACGAGACCGAAACGGCGGCCGTCGGCTTGCAGCACCATGATGTAGACACCTTGATCGACACCAACGTCGAGGCCGAGCGTGCGGTCCAGGCGTACCAAAGGTAGTAGTTTGCCGCGCAGGCGATAGACCGGGGCGCCGGAGGCGTATTCGATTTTGGTGGATTGGCCGTCGATGAAGACCAGCTCCAGCACAGCGACCTGCGGCACCACGTAGCGCTGATCCCCGCAGTCCACGGTCAGCGCTTGGATGATGGCCAGCGTCAACGGGATGGTGAGGCGCCAGACCGTACCCTCGCCGGGGGTGGAATCGACGCTCACCGCACCACCGATGTTCTCGATATTGGTCTTAACCACGTCCATGCCGACGCCACGGCCGGAAACGTTGGTGACCTTTTCGGCGGTGGAGAAACCAGGCATGAAGACCATCGCCATGATCTCGCGTCGGTCCATTGCGGCGATCTGTTCTGGTCGGGCCAGGCCGTTCTCGACGGCCTTTTGTGCGATCCGTTCGACGTTGAGGCCGGCACCATCGTCGGCTACTTCGACCGCAACGTGACCGCCTTCGTGATAAGCGCGCAGAGTCAGCGTTCCCTCGGCGGTTTTGCCGGTCGCGGTCCGGCGGGCGGGCTCTTCGATGCCATGGTCGACCGCGTTGCGCACCAAGTGGGTGAGTGGGTCTTTGACCGCTTCGAGCAGGCTGCGGTCCAGCTCGGTGTCCTTGCCTTCCATCACCAGCTGGACTTGTTTGCCCAGGCCATTGCTGAGGTCGCGGACGACTCGGGGCAGTTTCGACCAGATGTGCTCGATTGGCTGCATTCGGGTCTTCATGATGCCGGCCTGCAGCTCACTGGTGATCATGCCGAGCCGCTGGGCGCTGCGCACCAGGGTCGCGTCGCCGGTTTCTGTCACCCCGCGGACCAGTTGGTTGCGGGCCAGCACCAGCTCACCGACCATGTTCAGCAGGCTGTCGAGCAGGTCCACGTCGACCCGAATGGCGCTGTCGGCGATGCTGCGCTTAGGGGTCTGCGCCTGCAACGCCTCGTTGACTGCTGCTGGCGCAGCCTTGCCCTCTTCGAGCAGGATCGTGCCGAGCTTGCGTTCGTCGCCGTCGAGTTGCTGCTGCAACGCGGAGCCGATATCGCCTGGCTGCACCGCACCCGACTCGACCAACATCTCACCGAGCGGGCGTCGCTGGTTTTCGATCGGCTCGGGCGCCGGACGCACCGGCTCCTCGCGCAACGGTTCGGGCGTCTCGGCAAGCGCTTCCGGTTCGACTGCCGCCACATCGGCCGGGGTTTCCACCTTCATCTGCGCGTTTACCTGCGCGATGATCCCCTCGACGTCGACTTCACCCTCGCTGCCGGACTCCTCGATCGTGGCAAGCAACGACCGAACGCCGTCGATGGTGGCCAGCAAGGTGGTGATGGTCTCCGGCGTGACCGCCTGGACTCCGTCACGCAGCCGTGACAGCAACGATTCACCCGCGTGGGCGAGTTTCTCCAACCGGCCAAACGCCAGGAAGCCACTCGTGCCCTTGATTGTATGAATCGCCCGGAAAATTCGCGAAATCAGGTCACGGGAGTGCGGATCCTGTTCCAAAGAGACCAGGTCTCGGTCGATCTGGTCCAGGTTCTCGTGGCTTTCCATCAGGAATTCGCCGACGATCTCACCGAGGTCTTCCACGCTACCCACCTCTCACTCGTCTTGCATTGCCCTCATCGACAAGGTGATCTATGAACTGAGCACACCTGGCGAACTCAGGCGTCGCCGCCCGGTTTGCGGTAGCGGTAGCCGAAACCACGCACGCTCTCGATTGGCGAGTCGTCCGGATCCGACCAGCCGAGTTTGCGGCGCAACCGCAGCACGGCGAACTTGACCCGCTCCTGCCCGATCCCGGTAGGGTCGTCCCAGGCCTGGGTGAGCAGCTGATTAGGGCTCAACACTGCGCCGGCGTGGCGCACCAGCGCGTTGAGCAGCCGAAACTCGGTCGGAGTCAACCGCTTCTCGTCGCCCTTGACATAGACGCGGCGCTTGGTCGGATCCAGATGCACCAGCCCGTCGTCATACACCTGGCTGGCCCAGCTGTTCTGGCCATTGGATGAGCGCCGCAACAGTGCTTCGACCCGGGCGAGCAGTTCGTTGTTGGCGAACGGCTTAGTCAGGTAGTCATCGGCGCCGCCACGCAGGCCACGTACCTTTTCGGCTTCTTGGCCGTGCGCGGTCAACACCAGCACCGGCACGTCGGAGACGTCGCGCAGCCGCTCCAGCACCTGCCAGCCGTCCATCTCGGGCAGGCCAACATCGAGGACGACCAGATCAGGATGCTCCGCGTACGCCTCTTTCAGTCCGGTTCGGCCGTCGCTGGCGTGCGCCACCTCGTACCCCGCTCGGCTGAACAGCATTCGCAGTGCAAGCGCGATATCCGGTTCGTCCTCGACGACTAGAAGGCGACTCATCGTGTCTCACCCTGCTCTCACGCCTCACGCGCCCGTTCACCGGACACGGCCGATCACCGGGCACGCCCCGTGGCGGCTCGCCGAGTCAGCATTTGCGGTAAAACTGCTCACACGACCGTGAGCAGTGGAACCAACCGCACAAACCACGCTTGTGTTATGTCACGGTCTATATACGAACTGTTCCGAGCTTAGCGGGCAGAACGTCCAGGGGGGCCAAACTGCGAAACCCCTTCACTGACAGCATCGCCGAGCCTCTCAGCCTGACAGTTTCTGCGCGCTATCGCCCGGTTTCCGGCAAATAAGAGACGTACGACCGGTAAGCGGTTGCGATATCCCTGGTGGGTGACTCGGCCCACACCAATACCGGGAGGCACCGTGCATTTGCAGGCCCTAGGCCGTCTCGCCGTCATCGCGGCGAGCCCCGCGCTGGTGGTCAGCGCCGCACCCGCCCAGGCCGCCACGGAGCGGAACGGGCCCATCCCGGCGGCAAAGCTGATGTCACAGGTGGTCACCATGACTAATCAGCAGCGGGAAGCGAACGGCTGCGGTGAACTCACCGTGGACCACGAACTCACCGTCGCCTCAATGCGACAAAGTCGCTACATGGCCCAGACTGGACTTTTCACCCATGTGTGGCGCGATGGGTCAACCTTCGTCACCCGGGCACACGCCGCCGGATATCGTCAGCCCGCCGGTGAGAACATCGCCTGGGGCTACCCGACTGCGGCGGCCGTCATGCGCGCGTGGATGGCTAGCCCACACCACCGCGACAACATCTTGAACTGCGGCGCTCGCTCGATCGGCACCGGTGTGGCCTACGGCCTTAACGGCGTCCCCTACTTCACCGAAGTGCTCGGCTGGAACTAAACCGCGGCGCCGAGGATCGGTCAAAGGGTGCAGCCGATCAGAACTGGCTCGGGGTGAAGCTCGACGCCGAAACGCCGATGCACCCCGGCGCGGATCGTGCGGGCCAAGTCGAGCAAGGCAGCGGTCGTGCCAGTGCCGCGGTTGGTCAGCGCCAAGGTGTGCTTGGTCGAGATCGACACCCCGGCACCGGCGAAGCCTTTACCGAAGCCGGCCTGCTCGATCAACCACGCAGCCGCCAGCTTGACCGTGTCGTTCGGGCCGGCCCAGTGCGGCATTTCGCCGAGGGTGGTGAAGAACGCTGTCGACACCACCGGATTAGTGAAAAACGACCCGACCGACCAGGTGTCGTGATCGGTCGGGTCGAGCACCATGCCCTTGCCGGCGCGCAGTCGGCGCACCGTGTCCCGAGCTCGCTGCACCGGCACCCGATCGCCGACCTGCGCATCGAGATTGCGGGCCAGCTCGGCATAGCGGATCGGCGCGGACTGCTCAGATCGAAGCAACCCGAAATCAACCTCCACCACCACGTACCGGTCGGAGGTTTTGAAAATGCTGGACCGGTAACCGAATTCGCACTCGGGAGGCGACATCGCTACCACCCGGTCGCGTACGCGGTCGTAGGCGTGTACGGCGACGATGGTTTGCGCCACCTCCTGCCCGTACGCGCCGACGTTTTGGATCGGGGTGGCTCCGGTCGAACCCGGGATACCGGACAGGCACTCGATGCCGCTGTAGCCACGACTCACCGCATACCCGACTACGTCGTCCCAAGGCTCGCCTGCGGCTACGCGCAGGACTACCTGATCCGTACCGTTCGGCAGCTCGCGAATTCCACTGGTGCGCACCAGCACGACGGTGCCGGGAATGCCGGCATCGCCGATGACCACGTTGCTACCCCCGGCCAGGACGAAAAGCGGTTGCCCCACCGAAGTAGCATTACGCACCGTAGTGACTAATTCCTCCGATTCGGCGACCACCGTCGTCGTGCCGGCCGGACCGCCAAGGCGTAGCGTCGTGTATGCCCCCAGCGCACCCGCGCCCGCGTTATCAGCACTATCCGCTGGAGATGTGTCAGGTTGATGATCGGCGCTAACGTCAGGCACGACGTTCACCCTAGGCTCAACGGTTCAAAGCACCTCATCGAACCTCCGGTCGAGTGGAGAGAAGCGCGTTGAACAGGCTGCATGCGACAAAGGACTTCTGGCTTGCCTCCCTGCGGGCCGACAGCTCAGCGCTGCACGACGCGGCGACCGAGGCCGGCCCGGACGCGGCGGTGCCCACCCGAGCGGGCTGGGTCGCTGCCGACCTGGTCGAACACCTCACCGCGCATTTGCATTGGGTGCGCGAGAGCGTTCCGCGCGGGGTGACTACCCGCCCAGAGCAGAGCACTATCGCGACACCTCGCCCGGCTTGGGCGCAGGCGTTGGACGGCTTACGCCGTGAGCTCACCGGCACGATCGAGACGTTGGAAGCGCTCGACGCGGATTTCCCCGCGTGGAACTGGGCGCCCCAGTCGAAGAAAGCCGGCTTCTGGCATCGGCGGATGGCACACGAGATCTCAGTGCAGCGCTGGGACGCGGAGACTGCCGCGGGTCGACCCACTCCGATCGAGACGAAGCTAGCCGCCGATGGGATCAGCGAGGTGCTCGACAGCTGGCTGCCGGCCGGCCGGCGCAGCGGCCCGACTGATTTGCACGGCGTGGCGCACCTTGTCGCAAACGACGCTGGTTACGAGTGGTTCGTGCGTTTGCGCGGAGCCGGCATCGCCCTGCTCGACACTGGCACGCTGCTGGACAGCGACGATCACCATCCACGATCGCAAGCCAGCGGCACCGCGAGCGATTTGTTGCTTATGCTGATGGGTCGGCAGCGCCCGGATCGGCTGGTCATCACCGGCGACCCCCGCTTGATCACCGCGCTGCGCGCCGGCTGAGACAGAGAAGCCCCTATCCTTAACCGGTTAAGGAGCCCGTTACTAGGAAGCGGTGACGCATGACGGCAACCGTCACGCCCAGTTCGACACAGCCGGCCCTCGGGGCGATTACGTTCCCGGAGGGCTTCGTCTGGGGCGCGGCTACCGCGTCCTACCAGATCGAAGGGGCGGCCCGTGAAGACGGCCGCGGCCCATCAATTTGGGACACTTTTACCCGCACCCCGGGGAAGGTGTTCTCCGGTCACACCGGTGACGTGGCCTGCGACCATTACCACCGTTACGTCGAAGACGTGGCGATGATGGCCGATCTAGGCCTGGCGTCCTATCGGTTCTCGGTCGCGTGGCCGCGGATCCAGCCGGACGGCACCGGCCCGGTCAACACGCTGGGTCTCGACTTCTACGACCGCCTCACCGACGAGTTGCTCGGCAAGGGCATCGACCCGCTGGTCACGCTCTACCACTGGGATCTGCCGCAATCGCTCGAAGACCGCGGCGGCTGGACCAACCGGGCCACGGCTGAGGCATTCGCCGAATACGCCCAGATTGTCCACGCCCGGCTCGGTGACCGAATTGGCACCTGGACCACTTTGAACGAGCCCTGGTGTTCGGCCTATCTGGGCTATGCCAGCGGGCTGCACGCACCCGGTAGAAAGGACCCGGCCGCGGCCTTCACTGCCGTGCACCACCTGCTACTGGGGCACGGTCTGGCGGCCCGCGCGCTGCGCTCGGCCGGCGCGACCAGCGTGAGTATCACCCTGAACCCAGCGCAGACCTTCCCGGTCGATCCGAACAGCGCGGTGGACGCCGACGCCGCCCGGATCATCGACGGGATCTCCAACCGGATCTTCCTAGATCCACTGCTGCGCGGCCACTACCCGGCCGACATGCTTGAGCTCATGGCTCGCTTCACCGACCTGTCGTTCATTCGCGACGGCGACGAGGCAATCATCAACGCACCGATCGACGTGCTCGGCGTGAATTACTACACCCCGGGATATGTCTCGGCCAAGCCCGGCGAGCCGGCCAGCGGCGCCAACCCCGGCAGCGAAGGCATCGCCTTTCGCGACCCGAACGGCCCGGTGACCGACGTCAACTGGTTGATCGAGCCGTCCGCGCTGAACACACTGCTGCAGCGGCTCACCCGGGATTACCCGGGCACGCCACTGCTCATCACCGAGAACGGCGCGGCTTATCCCGACGGGCCGGGCGAGGACGGCGAGGTGCACGACACCCGCCGGGTCGAATATCTCGACGGGCACTTGCGCGCCTGCCACGACGCGCTGGCGGCCGGCGTCGACCTGCGCGGCTACTTCGTCTGGTCGCTGATGGACAACTTCGAGTGGTCCGAGGGATACCGGAAGCGGTTCGGCATCGTGCACGTCGATTACCAGACGCAAGCACGCGTGCTCAAGGACAGTGCGAAGTGGTATCGCGACGTGATCAAGCGCAACGGAATCGGCTGAGCTGAGCAGGGCGCGGTGGCTCGACCGCCGCGCCCAGCATCACAACGACGCTGTGGTGGCGATGCCGATCGGGTGCCCCAAGACCTTGCGCGACAGCAAAGTGGCGCCAGCAATCGCCGCCGGCATCAGCAGAATGGCACCGAGCGGAATCAAAAAGGCGCAGAAAACCGCGACCCCGAAACCCAAGGTGAGCGGACGGTTGGCCCGCAGCACCGCCCGGCGATCCCGTAACCGCTGCCCGCGGCGCTGAAACGCAACCCCAGTCAGTTCGACTGCGAGCAACCAACCACCAACCAGAGCACCCAACACCGGTACGACCGTCTGACCGACCACCGGAATGAACCCCAGCGCAAACAGCGGGATGCCCACCAAAATGGACACGCCGATCAGTCGGATCGAGTCGACCAAGCTGCGCCCCAACGAGCTGAACAAGCTGACCTCGACCTGATCCGGCACCCCGCCGTAACGATGTTCAACCAGCTCGGAGATCTGCTCGTAAAACGGGTCACCGATCAGCAGCGTAACCGCGGTGAAGCTGAGCACCCCGAGCAGCACTGCCACGCCCAGCACGGCGATGCCGGCCAGCAACCGAATCAAGTCGCGCCCGCCGGCCCCCCAGTCATCTGCAAACCAGGTCACGTGCGCGGACGCCGCAGGCAGAAAGTCAATTAGGACGAACAGGGCAGCCGAGTAGAGAATCCCGGCGATCAGCGCGGGCAGCAAACCGAGCAACAGCAGCCGAGGGCTGCGCAGAATCAGAGTCAGGCCACGACCCAGCAGGGCGGCCCCGTCGAAGAACTGGCGAATGAGCCTCACGACCCGGCAGCTTAGGACCAACCAGCCAACCCGCAAACAGCCAACCCCATCTCGGTACGGGTCAGCAGTGGTGCACCAGCCATTGCCGCGGCGCGCAAGTGCTGTCCAGCGCGTCGAGGCTCGCCGGTACCGATTCGGTAGGCAGCCCGTGGGGGTCGCTTGCGTTCGGAGTCGGCGCGGGCCGTGGCGGTGGCGTGTTACTCGGTGCCGGTGAAGTCGACGCCAAGGTTTGTGGCGTTGCTGAGCTAGCCGCGGTCGGCATGGTGCTGGTTGCCGCGGAGTGCGAGGCGCGCTGAGCGGTCGACGGGGCCGCCGGTGCAGTGCGGGAGTTTCGAGCCGGGTGGGCGGAATACTCAACCTTGATCATCGCGGCAGCAGTGGGCGTGACAGTCGTCGGCGTGGCTGAGGTCGGCGCGGCGCCAATCCCACCTGCTGCTCCAATCTGGCGAGTTACGTCCGGTTTGATGCTCGGGGTAGCGAGTGCCCAGCCGAGTGCGACAGCAGCCGGAAGGCCGAGCGCCACTAGTCCGAAAAAGAGCGTTTTGGGAGATAACCGCACGCTCTGAAACCGGCACAGAGCCGATAAAAGTTACGGCCCCCCACGACCGAGTGTGCGCTCCGGACCAGTCGTAGGTCTCAGTCGTTGAGGACGGTGGTGTCTCAGTCGTTGAGGAAGGTGGAGATGCGGTCGCGCAGGTCGCGGCGGTTGGTCCACAGCGCGGCCGGATGGTCAAAGACGTGCAACTCGGCAGCCGGCAACAGTCCGGCCAGCCGCTGCGCCCAGGCGACCGGATGCAACTCGTCGCCCACACAACCCAGCACCAACGCCCGACCCCGAAATGCGCTGAGCAACGAGTCATCGGCCACGGCCGGCTCCTGCCACAGCGTGGCCAGCTCTGGTGCGAGCGGATCACGTTGCAGCTGCTCGACTCGTTGGCGCAGATATCCCCAACCGGTCGGGGTGTTACGCACTGATGGCGGCAGCTCAGCCTCGACCGCCTCGGCGATCATCGCGGCCTCACCTGACTCGACTGCGGCCAGCAACCGCTCGGTGCGCGACACTGCCACTGCCTGGCGTACGCCGTCTAGCGGGGCCGGCAGGTAGAAGACGACCCGATCGAACCGGTCCGGCGTCTCGCTGAGCAGGCGCCCGAGCGCACCCGCACCCATGCTCACGCCGAGCGCCCGTCGCGCATTGGCCAGATCAGCGACGGCCCGCAGGTCGGCAGCTAGGTCGGCGAACGACCACGGCCCGGGTGGGGCGTCCGAGCGGCCGTGGCCACGAAAATGGAAGAACAAGCGCCGGCCGACAACGGCGCTACCCAACGGTCGCAGGCCGGTGATGCCACCGCCCAGGCCGTGCGCGAACACAGTCGTCGGGTCACCCACCCCGGTGACCAGCTGTTCGAGCCGCACCCGAGTGGGCGTCAGCACAAACTCGGTCGGCGCACTAGGCAGCGTCGGGCGGCCCGACCGTGGGCCGGTCGGGCCAGGCCGCTGCAACCGCGGGCCACCATCGGGTGGTGGCGGACCGAACCGCCGGATCACCAGAACCCTTTGCCGTCCGTCAGATCCTTCAGGCCGGGGCGGATATCGAGCAGGTAGATCAATGCGGCTGAGATCCCGATCAGGCCGAAAATGCCGATTGCTGAGCGGAGCAGCAGTGTCAAGATGACACAAATCGCCAAAATCGCCGCCCAGGCCCCCTTCGGCAGGGTGCCGATGGCTTGGAAACCCTCGCCACGTTGGCCCAGGCAATGAATCAATGCCACTGCCTGCACGATCAACGACAAGATCAGGATGAACAGATTGAGATCTTTGACGACATCTACATAGAAGAGCGGCGCGGAGTAGGCCATGAGGCGAAGTCTATGCCGCGGACCCCGACCAGTGCCGGGGCCCGCTGATCATGTCGTCTTACTCGGCGTCCGGCCGGGTGATGCGCTTGCGCGGCTTGAGTCCGTTCACCGGGGTGCCCTCGACGGCGTGAGGCTCGTCGGTGGTCTCCATGTCGGCGTTGACCACGTCGGCGACTTCGACCACACCGGTGCCAACCACGCGCTCGCCGCGGGCGACCAGGGCGGTGTAAACCGCGAACGCCCGCTCCTGCGCGACCTGAGCAAAGGTGTTCGCCACGCTGGCGGCGTTGGTCCGCAGCGCGTCGAAGTCGGTGGTGGTGGCCTTGTCACGCAGCGAAGCGGCTTTGCTGCCGGCTTGCTCGTTGGCGCTACGCAGCGACTCGGCAGCGCGCTCGCTGAGTTCGGAGACCACAGCCGGCAGCTTGCGCAGCTGCTGGTAAGCCAGGTCACCTGCGCCGGCCGCGGCGTAGAGCGGGGCGGGGAAGCGGGTCTTGGTCGGGTTGCTCATTTCGTCTCCTCGACAATCGGTGTGCTCGGCGGCGCAACCGCCGGACCGGCCGGCTGGCCCGGCTCGTCGGTGCCGGTTGGCGCCGGCGGGCGGTTGCGGATGTTCTCGTTACGGAAGGTTTCGTAGATCTGCGACAGCGACTGTTTTTGGCCGATGGTCAGCTCCGGGTCGACCGCAATCGCAGCCAGCACACCCTGCTGTCCTTCACCATCGAGTAAACCGGCCCGCAGATACATTGCGGGCGTAGACACCCGTAATGCGCTGGCGATCTGCTGCAGCACCTCAGCGCTCGGCTTACGCAAACCACGCTCGATCTGGCTGAGATACGGGTTACTCACTCCGGCTTTATCGGCCAGTTGCCGCAGTGAGATCTTCGCGGTCTGCCGCAGGTCACGGATGAATTCACCGATGTCCTGGGGCAGATCCTTGGGCGTGGCCATGCATCGAAACTACCCAACGGTGCTAGCTCCTGCAAGCGAAATGCTAACTATTGCTAGCGTGACACCTGTCACCGAACAACGCGGATCTCCCCTACCCGGGCGCCGCCGCCCAACACCGGCTCCTCGATCACCGGCACCTCAACGCCGAGGCGACGCAGCTCGTCGAGCAGCACAGTCGTGCGCGCCCGCAACGCACCGTCGGAGATCTTGATGGCGATTGCGGGCCGGCCAGGCAACGCAGCCACGACCACACCCTCAGCTCCACCCTTGACCAGCAGACCTGGCACCGCGTCCATCAGCACCGTGTCGTCGACTCCGGTGCCAGCCACCAGCTCAGGATGCGCTCGCATGGCATCGGCCACCCGCCGCTCATAGCTGTCTGGCGCTGCTTCCACCAACCGCTGGAAGGCGCCGGCCAGCCCGAGCAAGGAGAGCGCCAAGACCGGTGCACCGCAGCCATCCACCCCGACCGCAGCGATCGGCTCGCCGACCAGGTCGGTCACGGCGGCGGCAATCGCCACCTGCAGCGGGTGCTCAACATCGAGATAAGACTCCAGCGGCCATCCGTTCGCCGCGCAGGTGGCGAGCATTCCGGCGTGCTTGCCCGAACAGTTCATCAAAATCGGCTCCGGCCCACCGCCCGCGCGCACCCAGTCATCGCGAGAATTTTCCGAAAACGGCAAAGCCGCCGGACACCCCAAAGCCGCCTTCGGTACGCCAGCCGCGTCCAGAATCTGGCGAACCCGCCGGATGTGCAGCGGCTCGCCGTGATGACTGCCACTGATCAGCGCCAGATCAGACTCGTGCCGCGGCACCAAACCAGCGCGCAACATGCCCACCGTCTGCATCGGTTTGTTGGCCGACCGCGGAAACACCGGGCTGGTGACGTCCCCCCGGCTCGCGCCACCCAACACCGCCACCGAGCCGTGGTGGACGCTCTCCACGAACCCGGACCGAACCACCTCAGCAATAATCATCTGGTCGGCACTCCCAGCAGCGCACGAGTTTCGGTGGTGGTCAGGGGCGGGCGCTGAGCGAGCTCGGCGAACGCGACCGCGCGAGCGACCAGCTGCATGTTCGACTCGACCGGGCGCCCCTTCGCATATGTGACGGTGTCTTCCAGGCCAACTCGCAAATGACCGCCAGCCGACAGCGAGGCCAGCTGGACCGCGATCGTGCTGCGCCCGATGCCCGTGGCCGAGAACGTCGAGCCCGCCGGCAAGTCGCGGATGGCAGCTGCACACGCGACCAGCGCTGCCGTAGTTCCCGGCAACCCACCCGGCACGCCGAGCACCAGGTCGACATGCACATGCCCACCTGCGGGCAAGCCGTACTTGTCTAGCAGCCGTTGCAACGTGCTGAGCTGGCCCAAGTCGAAGATTTCGTATTCGGGCACGATCGCGCGCTCCTGCATCCGAGTGTGCAGGTCGACGATGAACTCCCACCGATTGAGGAACACCCCGTCGCCGAAGTTGACCGTGCCCATCGTGCAAGAGGCCATCTCCGGCCCGGCGTCAAGCACGGCGAGCCGGTCAGACTCTGGGTCGGTGACCGCGCCACCGGTAGAAAGCTGCACCACCAGATCGGTGCTCTCCCGCAACGTCGACACCGTCGCACGCAGCCGGCCCTGGTCCAGGGTGGGCTGCGCAGCGTCGTCGCGGATGTGCACGTGAATGATCGAAGCTCCGAGCGCCTCGCATTCCTTAGCTGTCGTCACCAGTTCGTCCAGGGTGACAGGCAGCGGCGGCACAGCTGCTTTACTGCTCTCCGCCCCGGTGGGAGCGACGGTGATCACGGTCCCGGTCATGCCTGCATGATGTCATGAACGATGGTTCAGCCGACATCGATGGCCGCAACCGACTCACCCACCCGCAGTTCAGCGTCGTCGGCGACGTTGCGTTTGAGCACCGCCAACGCGATCAGGCCTAGCTCGTAGTGGCGCACCGCTGTGCCGACAAACCCGACTGCCCGCTCCCCCAACAGCACTTCCGTCCCCTGGGCCGGCGGCTGATCGGTGGCGATGCCGTCCAGGTGCAACAGGACCAGCCGACGCGGCGGACGCCCCAAGTGGTGCACCCGCGCGACCGTCTCCTGACCGCGATAACACCCCTTGTCCAGGTGCACGGCTGCGGCGGTGAGCTCGACCTCGGCCGGAATCGTGCGGTGATCGGTCTCCCAACCCAGCCGCGGCACCCGACGCTCGACCCGCAGCGCCTCGAAGGCCCACAAGCCGGCCAGCGGCACCCCGAGCTGCTCGATCACTGCGGCCTTCTCAGCTCGCGGGATCAACAGATCTATCCCGTACGCGACTCGGCGGGCTAGGCCACCAGCGAATTCCCGTACCGAATAGGTGGTGGTGGCAGTTGCTGGCACCGTGCCGGCGGCGAACTTCGGACCTGGCACCGCACCCACCCGGGGGGCGGACAGGTCGGCAAAGAGATCGGCTGCAGCCGGGCCAACCAGGGACAACACGGCTAGCTCGGCGCTGGCATCCCGGGGCTCGACCTTCGTGAAAAAGCGCATCATTTCCAGGTATTTGAGTAAGCCTCGGCCGGCGCCAGGTTCGGTGTCCAGCCAGGCAGTCGTGCCGTCTTCGGTGACGAAGGCGTGCTGCTCGACGTGGCCGTGCGGGGAGAGCACGAGCAGCTCACTGCCCTGACCAGCAGTCAAATCGGTCAAGTGTTGGGTGGTGAGCGTGTGCAGCCAGCTGGCTCGTTCGGCCCCGGGCACAGCGATGACCGCGCGGTTGGACCGGTCGACCAGGCCGACCCCTGTGGCGCAAGTGCGCTGCTCACGCATCGGGTCGCCATAGTGGGCGGGCACGCCGACATCGGCAGCTGCGGGATCGAGGTCTTCGACCATAACCACTGACACTTACGACTCCTTGCAGTCGCCACACAAACCGAAAAGCGAGACATGCCCGACGTCGACCCGGAAGGCCTGCTCCTCGAGCAGCCGGTCGGTGACCGGCTGCAACACCATCGGGTCTACCTCACTTATTGAGCCACAACCACGGCAAACCAGGTGAACGTGCTGATGCTCACCCACCGCGTGATATGTCGGTGACCCATGCGACAAATGGGTGTGATTGACCAACCCGAGCTCTTCGAGCAGCTCAAGCGTGCGATAAACCGTGGTGATGTTGACGCCAACGACCCGCTCGCGGACCGCAGTGTGCACTTGCTCGGGCGTGGCGTGGCCCAGCTCGTGCACAGCTTCCAAGATGAGCTGGCGCTGCGGGGTGAGCCGCAGGCCGCGTTCCCGAAGCATGGCAGCTAACGATGAGGCGGGCACCTGACGAGCATAGTTCGACCGGCGCGGTGCGCTGCGCTCGTGCCAGCGCAACCGTCCATTTCAGTGCTCTGGCAATCGCGCGAACACAACGAGCACGGATCCTCAGTAATTGCCGAAGGCCGGCAATTACGAAAACTGAGGTCCGTGCTCGTTGCACTGCGCCTGCTGACCGTGCTGATCAGGTCAAAAACGCTCGATTACTGGGAGATGAAGGCGAACGGCTTCTCAACCACCCAGGCCGAGTCGTCTTCGAACTGCGTGTTCTTGAGGACGTTGCCGTCACCGTTATCTAGTGACGCGTCGTCCAGCGACAGGGTGCCGCCGGCTTCCGGGTCGGTGAGCCGGAAGGTGAGACCGGTGTTGTCACCCGTATCAACTGTCACTGAGCAAGGCTGCCAGTCGTCAGTTCCCGCGCACCGCGTGTTGGCAACTTCGGCGCCCCAACTTCCAGCAAGCAACCTGAGGTCAACCTTGCCACTGCCCTTGATGAAAATAGTGGCGGTGTACCTGCTGCGCGGGTTGACTTTGACGTCCTGCCAGAGGTTGCCGAAAATGCCTTTGGGGTTGAGAGCCGCGGCCCGAGAACCACTGCGCATAAAGGTCGCCCCCTGCACCGGCGAAGTGTCAGCGACCGCTACTGGACCGCCCAGATCCAAGTCGATGTCACTAGCGTGTGCATCGTGGAAAGCCTTCAGCGTGTCCTTGATGTCGTTCCAGCCGCCGAATTTGTCAACACCGTTGTAGGTCCAGAAGAAGATACCTGCATAGCCCTGCTGGTAAGACAGGTTTAGCTTCTGCTCCCGGGTGTAAAGGATTCCGGGGTCTGAGGCTTGGTCATCCTTCGGGATGTCGTCGGCAGCGCCAGCTTCACCAATCAGAACCGGCTTATTGCCAGAGTTGAAGAAGCTCGGCCCGTTTGCCTGCCAAGGCGAGAAGTTGTATGCCCGACCTGACTCCCAGCTGTACCAGTGCACCTGGTAGGCATCGTTGTAAGCGTATGACTTGTCAGCATCCGACACCTGGGCGCGAAGCGCATCATCGCTCCACCAGTTGCCCAGCGCCGTGCCGGGCTTCTTGTCCGCCGACCACTTGTATGCCGCTGAACCAACCGCGTTGACCAGCTTCGACGTGTTCTTGTGCAACGCAACAACTTGCTGAGCGACGAATCGCTGGAAAGCTGACAGCGGCAGCAGGTCACGGGACTCATTAGCCTGCAACACCTTGCCGCCCTGCTCCTCAGTGGTGTCGAACTCCAGTTCGTTGGCGACCTCATACCCAATAACTTCGGGACGGTTGTCGAGTCGCTTGGCCATCGGAACGAGCACGTTGTCGATGTAGGTTTGAGTCTTCGCCGGGTCAGAAACAAAACCCGTGCGCACCGGCCGCTCATCAATGTAGGCCTTGCTGGTGAATAGCAAGTCAGCCGACCACAGAGTTAACAGGACACCGACATTGTGGTTCTTAGCCCGGTCGAGGAAGTCGTCTAGATCCGGGTAGAACTTGGCCGGAAGCCCAGTGACATTGTTGCCATCAAACGTCGGGCTGCACCGACCGTCGACATGTAGCCAGAATCGGGCCGAGTTAACGCCATACTTCTGTAAATCGGTGAACATCTTTTCAGTGCCAGCTGCGTCATAACGGCCACAGCCGATATCAGAACCCGGGCCACCCGCACCCCACGGCACGTTGACGCCATTCAGGAAGACGTTACGGCGTACGTGTTTAGCTCGGGTCAGAGGGCTGGGTCTGGTGGGAGCCAGGGGCCGGTGGTGAAGAGGGCGGTGAGGACGTTGAGGAGGTCTTCGCCGTGTTTACTGGCGGTGGACAGGTAGGACCGTAGGGTCGCGAAGTCCGCGAGTCCTTGCAGGGACCGCCAGGTAGCGCTGATCTTCAGCTGCAGCTTCGTGGGTCTCAGGTCGCGTTCGCTTTGGTTGTTGGAGAACCAGATCGCGGAATCGGTGGTGAACCGCAGGATGTCGTCGGCGTCGCGGGTGAACCGTCTGACCAGCTTCGCGGCCTTCGATTGTGGATGTTTCGCGTTGGCCTCCCGCCCGGATGCCAGTGCCCCGGCGTAGGCGCAGCGGATGAGCCTGACCTGCTCGTCATCCAGGCTGCGGTGTTGCGCTGCGGCGGCGTCGGCCATCATCTTCTTCGCGATCAGCAGGGTGTTGCTCATCGCCTCGGCCCATTGCTGCCCGGCGGGGTCGCCGTCGTGGACACCCTTGAGCGCGCGGAGCAGGTGAGCACCACATTCGGCGTGGGTCGCGGTGCTGATGTGGTCGTAGCCGGCGTAACCATCGCGCACGAGGACCCCAGTGAAACCGGCGAGTACCCCACCGGCGTCGATGTCATTCTTGGAGCGGCTCCCGGCGTGCAGCAGGGTCAGCATGTCAGTACAGGCGACGTGGACGTATTTCCATCCGCCGTCGACCCACGCCGGGGTCTCGTCCGCGCCGATCACGGCCTGGGCGCGTAGTAACACCCGTACCCGGTCGACGAACGGACCCAACCGGTCCACAGCCTCACGCACCGCGGACAACACGGTGCCCGGGGCGACCCGCAGCCCACACAACACGTCCAACGCGTGCGCCACCCGACCGAACGGCAGGTACTGCGCACCGCGTAAATACACCATCCGGGCTTTCGCACCCGGCCCGTACTGCAACCGCCCGGCTACCCCGTCCGGAGCATCGCCGCAGGTGACCTCACCACACCCGGCGCACAGCAGCGATTCCACCAGGTATTCGGTGACGTACGGCTTCGGCGGGGGCGGCAGGTCGATCACCTGCCGGCGCTGCCGGGCGAACACCTTCGCCTCTGCCAGGTCACCCGCACAGTTACCGCAGGTATCCGGCCGACACGCAATTTTCTCGTCCGGGTCGTCGACGAGCATCTTCGTCGCCCCCGGCGCCCCGCGAGGCTTACCCCGTTTACCCGAGCCCGGCGCAGACCGCTTCGTGCGGTCAAGACCGTCCGACGACGGCGGCTTCGAGCTGTTCGACGAATCCATCCCCAACCGGCGACGTAACTCCGCGACCTCAGCCGTCAACCCTTTGATCGCTGCATCCTGCTTAGCGATCCGCGCGGCCTGTTGCATGACCAGAACGGCCAGATCGTCATACGACGGGCGCTGCGGGCCAGAACCGGACACCCGGGCACTATGCCACACCAACCCATCCGGGCTGATCAAAGGCCACCACACCCGACCGCCAGCGGGACCACCCGCAGCTCAAGCACACACCGCCAAGCTCACAAGATCCGTGACCCTAGCTAAATACGTACGTTACGGCCGTTGACGTTAATTCGTCCCGGCTGACCGTCCTGTTCAGCGGGTCCTTGATAAGAAGCATGTGCCGGCGATGCGGTCACGGCGAGCAACGAGCCACTCACCGCGATGATTGACGCGCACAATGTCGATAGTAGAGACGTTCTCTTCCTGCCTGACATAGCAACTCCTGAAAGACGTACAGCATCGTTGCTTGTCGTTCGGGCAACTCACACGATGCACGGGGGGATGGGGCGGCAGTGAACGCGCAGAGCTGCAAATCGGGGGGACTCGCAGCGTGGGGATTCGGCATGCGCGGCTAGGCCCAGCTGGGCGGCTGGGGTGTCGGAGGTGGGGAATGTAGGCCAAGCGCTGATCGAACTACTTAAGCGTTTAACACGCCCATACGATGGAAGCATTTGTGTGTGACGTGCGTCAACCATGTGTCCGCAATGTTAACTAGATCAGCGTTCGCGATTACCCAAAGTGGCGGTAGGGCGGGCAGAAACACAGAACAAATCGGATTGTAGAGCGGAAAAACCCATCCTTCATCATCAATCTGACTGCACACCGGAAACGCGACATCGACTACGGAACGTTGCGGATCGCCCTGGAGCCTCCGGTTGCCCGCTGCGGCCGTCGCCCGCAGAGGCGATGAGGGTGCGCTTGAGGCCGCTCACAAGGCAACCGTCGCTTCACCCAAGTTCACGAGAGCACCCCTTCGGTGATCAGCGATTCGTCGAGTCGCAATTTGGCCAAGGCCTTGCTGGCCTGGCTTTTTACTGTCCCGATCGAAGCAGCGCCCGCCATAGCCCGTCGCGATCGTCGACCCGGTCTGTCGCGCCCGGCTCGCCTTGCTCCGGCAGCTCCTCGGTCGGCACCTCGCCCCGCCAACGCCGCCGCCACCAGCTCGCAGGCACGTTGATGATGATGCGCCGCACGTACGGTTCGAGGTCGCCCTCGATCCGGGATCAAGCCGACCAGGCCTTGACCAGTGACGATTGCAGCAAGTCCTCCGCCGCAACCCAATCCCCAGTGAGCAGGTACGCGCTGCGCAGCAGCCGAGTCGACCGGCCCACCACGAACTCGTCAAAACCGTCTACCGGCACTGTGGCCGCCTCCCCGCTCCAGTTCGTCGCAGAGTATTACCAGCAAGGCAGCGGCTCAGGTTGCCTGCTCGCGCCGAATCTTCAGCGGAGCAAGATCGAGTAGTTGGCCGATAGCGCTACGTAGGCTATTCTACTGTGGATCTCGGTTTCCCCCGCCGGATGGAATCCCCCTTCGAGCTGGATAGTGCTATCCCGGCTGGATAGTGCTATCCCGGCTGGATAGTGCTATCCCGGCTGGATAGTGCCATTCAGGCTGGATAGTGCCATTCAGGCTGCGAATAACCCCACTCCCCCAGAATCCGGTGTCTTCACAAAGTCAAAAGACGCTTTTCGCGTACCCGACTGCAGGAGGAACGATGCGCAAGTATCTCGCGGAGTTTATCGGCACATTCTTTCTGGTCTTGACTATCGGCGTAACCGTGACCAAGGGAAATGCGCTCGCCCCGGTGGCAATCGGTGGCGTGCTAGCTGTAATGATTTATGCTGGCGGGCATATCTCCGGGGCGCATTTCAATCCTGCAGTGACGCTGGCGGCGTTCATTCGTGGCGCTATCGCCGGCGTGGATGCCATCACATACGTCGTGGCACAGTTAGTTGCGGCGATAGTTGCTGCTTTGATTGCGAGTTGGCTGGTCTACCCGGCAAAAGTTTCGGCGCTGCACTTGTCGGGACGGGGAATCGCAGTGGCCTTAGTGGCTGAGGCCTTGTTCACCTTCGCGCTCGCTTACGTCGTGCTCAACGCAGCCACTAGCCGCGACCACCCAAACAATTCCTTCTACGGTCTCGCCATCGGCGGGACCGTGCTGGTCGGCGCGGTGACAGTTGGTGGCATCTCTGGGGGCGTCTTCAACCCAGCGGTCGCAATCGGCGGTGCAGTGATTGGATTGTTCGCCTGGTCCAGCATCTGGGTTTATCTGGTCGCAACGGCCGTGGGCGGTGCCGCGGCAGGAGCGGTGTTCTTGGCGCTCAACCCCGGCGACCGAGTAAACCTCCCCGAAGCCGACGCAGAGATCGGCACGCACGGCACGGACGATCCCGCCCTTTCGTCCTGATAAGAACTGCTCGCCCGATTAGCGCTAAGTCAGCTGCCTAATCGCTCCCGCCCGGCCTAAACAACCGTTTGAGGCCGGGCCGGCCTTCGTCGGGCCATGAGTCAGGCTTTGCCTGCGGATCAGCCGCCGATGCGGAGGAGGCGGGCGGACATGTGGGGGCGGGGGCCGCTGTCGTCGATGGCGAGCTCGTGGGCATAGAGCAATGCCCCGTCGACGATGCCGAACAGTCGCTGCCCGGCGGTCACATGCCGACCAGACGGCGTGTACGCGATGGCGTCCGCCTCAAGCTCCAGGCGGGTCGGGCCGATCGTCTTACCCACGTAGATCTCGGCCACCCCGTCCGGCGTGATCATCGTGGCTTCCATTTCGTCGCCGGGACGGCCCGCGACCAATACTGGCCGCCAGAAGCCGAGCTCGGTTTCCCACTCGCCGATCGCGTTGGATTCGTCATCCAGCAGCCAGGAACGCGACTCGAATTTGAGGAACGGTCGGCCGTCGTGACTGATCCGCACTTCTTGGGCGAAGTCATAGTCCTGTTCCGCGGGAAAGCCGCCCTGCCCACGCCCGCGCCACAGCCCCACGAACGGCAGCAGTCCGAGCAGCGCCGGGTGCAAATCCGGGCCGGAGCGAAGATCGTGCGTGTCCTCGTACGGATAAGGGTTTACTGGGGGTGCATTGAGCCAGGGTGGTGGTCCTAGCGGGTTTTCTGTTTCGCTGCTCACCAACGTCCCCTTGCCACTCGCAGTGCCAGATAGCCGAACCCGCCGGCCAGTGCGCCGAGGCCGGCGACCAGCAGACTCACGAACCCGATCTCGGTAACCATCGCAGACATCCTATGCTGGCGCTCATGGCACGTTTGCTGGTCGTCAAGGCAACCGCCGGCGCGGACGCTCCGGAACGTTGTTCGCAGGCGTTCACGGTGGCGAGCACGGCAGCTGCTTCCGGGGTGAGCGTGTCCTTTTGGCTCACCGGTGAATCCACGTGGTTCGCACTTCCGGGCCGAGCCGCGCAATTCGAGTTGCCGCATGCCGCGCCACTGCCAGACCTGCTCGACCTGCTGATCGAGCAGGGCCGAGTCACCGCCTGCACTCAGTGCGCAGCGCGGCGCGGGATCGAACCCGGCGATGTCCTGCCCGGCATCCGCATTGCCGGTGCCGCCGTTTTCGTCGAGGAAATCATGTCTGACGGCGCCCAAGCAATCGTCTATTGATCCGGTTGACAACTCAGCAAGGGGTCGACACGGCGATGCGCAGATGCGTTCCGTCTCGCCGGACGACGACCGAGTCGACGCCCACGCGGTAAGCCCAGCCGTCGTGATCTGATCGGATCAGCCCCTCAACGTGCGGCTGCTGTGCTGGCGCTGGCACCCCATCGACCAGGTATGTGCCGGCAATCGTCCCACTCGGACAGCGCGTGGTCTGCGCCTCGACCGCGGCAGCCGAGACCGGGGCAGAAACCCCAAGCCCACGCAATGCCGCACCCAATGCATCCGGCGCTGCCCCAGCCAGCGGCTCACCCTGGTCAGGGCTGGGCGCGACACCCGGCCGGCAATCGGTCGACAGCCGCAGCACCAACGACGGGTCGCCGACTTTGCCGTCCGCGTCGATCCCGATGAAATTGCCGGCGTCAGCGTGCAGGCCAAACCTGGTGCCACCCTGCCCGGCCGTCACCTCGCCGCGATAGCTGGCCGGCAGCCCAGCGATGATCGCTGCCAAGTCCGCCCGCTCACTGCCAATCTGGCCAAAAACCGTAACTTCCCGAACTGCGAGCACCCCGTCGCGTACGGAGGTGAGCCGGCACCCAGACGTGAACTCGATGTCGCCCAACACGGCCGCGCGCTGGGCCCCAGCGGCCGCCGCGTAAACGACTCCAGTCGCCCGCCGCAGCTCAGGCAGCGCTTCGGCGATCGTGCGCTGCTCCGGCACAGTCGGCGGATCGTGGTTCACCGACCACACGGCCAGCCAGCCCACCAGCACAATCCACCCGGCGACCCCAGTAATCAGCCAGCGTCGCCGGGTCAACCGACCAATCATGTTGTGGACAGGCGTTTGAGGGCGCCGAGTGCGACGTCAGGTCGGGTCGTATACCAAAAGGGGGGTAGCGACTCGCGCAGGAAAGCGCCATATCCGCGCGCAGTTTCCAGCCGAGAATCGAGCACCGCGACCACTCCTTTGTCGCCAGTCGACCGGATCAATCGTCCAACTCCCTGAGCCAGCCGAACCGCCGCGATCGGCACGCTGACCGCGGAGAACCCCGAGCTGCCCGCTGCGTCGACTGCTGCGCTGCGGGCTGCCGCCAACGGCTCGTCCGGCCGCGGGAACGGCAGGCGGTCGATCACCACCAGTTGGCACGCGTCCCCGGGCACGTCGACGCCCTGCCACAGCGACATGACCCCGAACAGGCAGCTCGCCTTGTCTTCGCGAAACTTGCGGACCAACAGCGGTAACGATTCTTCGCCTTGCAGCAAAATCGGCAGGTCGGTGCGGGCCCGCAACAGCTCGGCCGCCTGCGTCGCGGCTTTGCGCGAGGAGAACAACCCCAGGGTACGGCCGCCGAGCGCCTCCACGAGCTGCAGCAACTCCGCGCCGGCCAAGTCGGGCAGGCCGGACATCGCTGGGCGGGGTAGGTGCGCTGCAACGTACAAAATGCCTTGTTTGGCGTAGTCGAAGGGGGAACCGACGTCTAGGGAGGTCCAGCCTTTGCCGGAGACGGGGGTGTCAGTGGTGGCGGTGGTGGCTTGGCGGGGTGCGGGCAGGCCGAGCGAGCGGGCCACGGTGTCGAAGCGGCCGCCTAGGGTCAGGGTTGCCGAGGTGGCGACGACGGTGCGATCGGTGTAGAGACTTTGGGCGAGCGTGTCGGCGACCGATAGGGGCGCGATCACCAGGGCGCGCCGGCCGCTGCCTTGATCGGATCGGTCGACCCAGGCGACGTCGAAGGCTGACTCAGCGAGCAGACGCTGCGCTGTGGTGGAGAGCTCGTCGAGCGCGGCTTTGGCCTGTTGTTTGCGCACCGGGTCGGCATCGTCGGCTTTGACCTCGCCGATGGCGGTCAGCGCCGCACGAGTGGCGGTGTCGAGCAGGGTGACGGCTTGGTGCAGCTCCGGCGGCAGTCCGGCGGTGAGTCGGCCAGCCGGCAGATCGGCTAGGCCCACGGTGAGCGCATCTGCCGCCGCCGCCAACGTCTCAGTGGTGTCGACTGGGATCAGTTTGTTGGTGCGCCGGGAGCAGCGCTCGATCGCATCGGGGGTGAGCTCGGCCTGGGCTGCCGAGGAGACCCGGTCGGCCAGCTCGTGTGCCTCATCGATGATCAGCAACCGGTGTGGCGGGACGATGTTGCGCTCGGCGAGCATGTCCACGGCGAGCAGGCTGTGGTTGGTGACGACGATGTCTGCCTCGCGTGCTCGGACCCGGGAGGCTTCCGCGAAACAGTCAGCGCCATAGGGGCAGCGGGCTGCGCCGATGCAGTCGCGGGCCGGCATGGACACCTGGCGCCAAGCAGCGTCGTCGACCCCAGGGTCGAGCTCATCTCGGTCGCCGGTGGTGGTTTTGTCGGCCCAGGCTTGCAGCCGCTGGATGGCTTTGCCGAGCCGACCGGCCTCACCCAGCCATTGGGTTGCGCGCGGCGCATCGTCGAAGAGCGTGTCGGTCGGCTCTTGCTCGTCGGCGTGCTCCATTTTGGCGACGCACAGGTAGTGGTGGCGGCCTTTGAGCACGGCGAAGGTGGGTTTGCGGCCCAGCACAGGCTCAACCGCGGCACTGAGTCGGGGCAGGTCGTGCTCGACGAGCTGGTTTTGCAGCGCAAGCGTGGCGGTGGAAACCACCACCGGGCCATCGACCAGCAGCGCCGGCGTCAAATAGGCCAGGCTCTTGCCGGTGCCCGTGCCGGCTTGCACGAGCAGATGCTCCCGTTCCCGCACGGCACGGTCAATCGCAGCCACCATGGCTTGCTGACCGGCTCGGGCGCTGCCGCCGGGAACCGCACCGACTGCGGCGGTGAGGAGTTGCTCGGCGGTTGCCTTTTTCTGCGTTGCTACGGGCACGCAGAGACGGTACCCGGGACCACCGACACTCCCCGCCCACCGTTAGGGTTCTTCCTATGCCGAGCGAGATGGTGCGGGTCGTCTACACCAAATACGACGGTTCGGCCCACCGGGACTATCCAGCCCGCCGGTTCGGCGCGGATGACCAGGGCGTGTGGGTGGGCGTGACCCGGGGCACCAAGTCGGTCTACCACGGTCGCCCGTCGGTGGAGCAGATCCCGTTTGTGCTGCTCATCCCCCATCACGCGTGGTGCACGGCGATGTTCAACCCGCCTCCGCGCACCAGCGAGGTCTACTGCGATGTCACCACACCGGCCCGGTGGGAAGACGACACCGTACACATCATTGATCTTGATTTGGATGTGGTGCGGCGGCGGGCCACGGGGCGGGTCGAGTTGCGCGATGAGGACGAGTTTGAGCAGCACCGAGTTCAGTTTGGTTACCCGGACGAGCTGGTGGTGCAGGCCAGCGCTGCCGCACAGGAGTTGCTGACCTCGATCGGTGCGGGCGAGGAGCCGTTCGCCGGGCGATACCTCGACTATTTGCGACAGGTCACCGACTGACTCAGAGTGGCCGACGGGTCCGGCGTCCGAATTGTGGCACAGTGAGAAACGCACTTTTGGGACGAATCGGGTGGTGGGTAGTGAACGAGACGGCGACCCTCGTCGGCGGTGCGGCCGCACTCGCCGGCGCGACCGGACTGGTGTCGGCCGGGCTCCTCACGCTGCGCCGACCGCACCGGTATTTGAGCGCAGGTCACGCGCTGGCCGGACTCGAATCTGACCACCCGCTGCCGGACGTATTGCGGCGTGGACTGGGCGGGATGACCGTGCCGGTGACCCCGGGCCCGCGCGGCGAACTCTTCCTCGGTGCCGGTGCCCCACAACCCGGCCGTACGCTGCGCGGGCTCGTGCTCGCACCACTGTTTGTGCACGCCCGCACGCACGGTGGCCGGATCGCCGCCGACCAGCAGGTGCCGTTTCGCCTGGTGGTCGAGTTCATCGGGCGCAATCGAGATGCCGACACGCTGCTGCGCGCCTATCGGATGCTCAATCAGCAGCTGCGCGATCACGCTGGGCTGCTCAGCCACTGTCAGGACGGCGAGCTGGTCGCCGGTGCGGTCAGTGTTTCGGTGGCCGGGATCGTCGACGTTCGCGAGCTGCTCGCCGCCCAGCGGGTGCGTTATGCCTTCGTCGACGGCGTTCGCGAGGACATCGGGTCGGCTGGTGCGCCGGCGAACCTCGTACCGATAATCAGTGAGAAGTGGACTCGGTGGTTTGGTTGGGACGGGCGCGAGCCGATCCCGGCCGAGGAACGCCATCTGCTGCATGATCTGGTCAACTCGGCCCACGACGACGGCCGCATTCTGCGCATTTCCGGCCTACCGAAAGGTACGCACCAAGCCCGCAGCGCGATCTGGACTGAACTCGACTCGGCCGGGGTGGACGTGATCGCCGATGCCGATCAGGCCGGACTTGCCCGGTTCCTGCGCCGCCACTCGCCGACCGCAGCAGCGCCGGTCGGCGGCCCGATTCGCTTCAGCCAGCCCCGTGCGGGCACTATGCAACCGCAGCCCGCACGACCTCGGTAGCAGGTGCTGGCCAATTTGGCCCGGGTGAGCCGATAGCATTTCCCCGGATCCACCCCACGCCCGTCGATCGAGGTTGCGCCGTGAAGTTCTCCTTGCGTCCCGTCGAGGGCGTCTTCTACGAGCTGTTCACCAAGGCCGCACAGAACCTGGTCAAGGGCACCGAGCTGCTCAACGAGCTGGCGTTGCCTGGTGCGGACGTGCAGTCGGTCAGCGACCGGTTGACCGACGTCGAACACGACAGCGACCACATCACCCACGAACTCTACAAAAAGATCAACTCGACGTTTGTCACCCCGTTCGACCGCGAAGACATCTATTCGCTCGGCTCCCAGCTAGACGACGTCATGGACCACCTAGAAGCCGTCGGAAACCTCCTCTATCTGTACGGGTTGACCGAGCTGCCCTCGCTCCCGCGGGAAATGCACGAACTGGTCACCGTGCTCGATCAGCAGGCGCGAATCACGTCAGAGGCGATGCCCCGACTGCGCTCGATGAAGAATCTCGAAGAATACTGGATCGAGATCAACCGGCTCGAAAATGAGGGTGATCGGGCCTACCGAATGTTGTTGGTTCGCTTGTTTTCCGGCGAATATGACGCACTGACGGTATTGAAGATGAAGGAAGTCGCCGACGAGTTGGAGGCGGCCTGCGACGCGTTCGAGCACGTGGCCAACACGGTCGAAACGATCACCGTCAAGGAGTCGTAACCCGTGTCCAGCCAACTCGTCGCCGTAATCGCGGTGATCGTCGCGGCGCTGGTGTTCGATTACACCAACGGTTTCCACGACGCGGCCAACGCAATCGCGACCAGCGTCAGCACCAGAGCACTCCGGCCGCACATAGCCCTGATCCTCGCCGCAATCGGCAACTTCATCGGTGCCCAGTTCGGCGCGCAGGTCGCGGCTGCGGTGGGCACCGGATTGGTCGACCTTCCCCGCACGGCGGGTGGGCTGGGCATTGTATTTGCCGGCGTTCTGGGCGCTATTTGCTGGAACCTATTCACCTGGTATTTCGGGCTACCTTCGTCCTCATCTTATGCGCTAATCGGCGGCTTGGTCGGGGCCACATTGGTCGCTGGAGAGCCGGTCAAATGGGTTGGGTTCGGCGAAAAAGTGCTGCTGCCTATGGTGCTTTCGCCGGTGGTCGGGCTGATCCTTGGTTTCGCCGTCATGCTGGCGATCGTGTGGATTTTCCGGCGCGGCCACCCGGCCCGACTCAACCGCGGCTTTCGCTGGGCGCAAATCGTTTCCGCGGCGGCAATGTCGGTGGGTCACGGCTTGCAGGACGCGGCCAAGACTATCGGCGTCATCGTGCTGGCGCTTTATGTGGGCGGCTATTCTGACGACGCGGCGCATATTCCGCAGTGGGTATTCTGGGCGTCGGCGACTGTGCTCGCGGTCGGGACTTACGCGGGTGGGTGGCGAATTATCCGTACCCTTGGGCGAAAGATCATTGACTTGCGCCCACCGGAAGGATTCGCCGCCGAGGCCGCCGCGAGCAGCCTGCTCTTCGTTTTCGGCATCGGTCTCGGCGTGCCAATCAGCACCACACACACCATCACCTCGGCGATCATGGGCGTCGGCGCAACAAAACGCCTGAACGCAGTCCGCTGGAACGTCGCCCGCACCATCGTCTTCGGCTGGGTCGCCACCCTCCCCGCCGCAGCCGCCATCGCCAGCATCGCCTACTTCCTCACCCACCCCCTCTTCAACTAACCAATGAAGAGAACGGTCTTTACCTTGCCTAGACACAGCATCTATGAAAGTTTAAGGCTTATTCTTTCTCAGATACTAGATCCATGAAAGGTTAAGGCCGGTGGCAGAGCTTCGTTCGGCCCACTGGGATACCTCCTGGCACGCACCTGCGCGCCGTGATCAGCTCGGGGGATATTTCAGCCCGTATGTCCCGGACGACCTAGTCGACCCGCCCGGTGGTACCCAGTCCCGACCTCGCCCTGATGGCCGGACGTGCAGAGATAGCCGTTCGCCGGCTTGCTGACGCCCCGGGCGCTCTCGGCTTGGAGAGCCTCAGCCGCTTCCTTCTTCGCTCGGAGGCAATCGCATCCTCAAGAATTGAGGGTTTGCAAGTCTCCGCCCAGCAAGTCGCTTTAGCTGAGCTAGCGACGGTAGAAACGACCTCGATATCCGGCTTTACCGAAAACGCTCGACTAGTCGCCAACAATATTGTTACATTACGACAAGCGTCTGGCGAGCTTGCCGATAGCGAGATAATCCGGCCCCTGAGCTTCTGCGACCTCCACCACGCCTTACTACCGAACCATCCACAACAGGGCCTTCGAGATCGCCAAAACTGGATTGGTGGAAGCGATTGGCATCCCCTAAACGCAGATTTTGTGCCGCCACCTCCGGAAGAAGTTCCACGACTGGTCGAAGATCTGGCTAACTACTTGAGCGGCGCCGTCCACGGACCACTCATTCAAGCAGCAATGGTTCATGCTCAATTTGAGACGATCCATCCATTCGCTGATGGGAATGGACGTGTGGGGTGGGCTTTAATCCACACGGTGCTCACTCGTCGCGGGCTGACACGAGCTGCGGTTCTGCCAGTAAGCCTGGTCTTGTTGACGCGATCAGCCGAGTACGTCGAGGGCTTATCGGCGTACCGGTATCTGGGCCATTCGTCCGGGCCGGAAGCTGTAGCCGGCACGAATAAGTGGCTCGAAACCTTCCTACATGCCGTGAGCATTGCTGCCGAACAGGCTGAAAGGTTCATCAGCCAGCTCGGCGAAATCCAACAGAAATGGATTAATCAATACCTAGCACACCGGTCCGCCAACGGCCCTTCCCGGCAGCCTCGAGCAGACTCAGCCGTCATGCGATTGCTCCCGCTGTTACCAGAGGTCCCGGTAACGACAGCTCAGTCAGCACGACGACTGCTCGAAATCTCGTTTCCGGCCGCTCGAACGGCACTTGAGGAACTGGCGAACGCCGGCATTCTGAGTCGTAAGACGGTTGACCGAGGGACAACTGCCTACTTCGCGCGGGAAGTATTTGACCTCCTGACAATGACAGAGCGGCAACTGGCCAGCACTCGGTGGGATACCCGAGAATCTGCGCCCCGCCGCCCGTCGCCAGCGCGTCCCCAGAACCGGTAGGTTAGTAAGTCACGCCAATTTCTTCGCGGATTGCGTCGAGTAGGCCCATGATCTCCAGGGTGATGGCGTGCGGCATAACGGGGCTTTCCAGTTCGCCGGCCAGAATGCAGCGCTGCACCTCCGCCGCCTCAAATTGGTAACCCCGCCCCGCATACGGCAATTCGTAGGTTTCCGGGGCTTTGCCGCGGCGGTTGAGCACGAATGAGCGCGGCTCGTGGAAATTCGTCGGCAGATCGATCCGTCCCTCGGTGCCGGTGATCGACGCGATGTTTCGGCTCTCCCCGTTGATGCTGCAGGTCACCGCGCCGATCGCGCCGGCGGCATAACCCATCAGCACACCGGTGGTCTCGTCCACACCTTCCGGCGTCAGGTGCGCCCAAGAACGCACGGTGGCCGGCAATCCCAAGATCAAATGGACCAAGTTGATCGGATAAACGCCCAGGTCAAGAAGTGCCCCACCGCCGAGTTTTGGGTCGCGCAGCCGATGCTCCGGCGGGAACGGCCCCGGCAGGCCGAAATCGGCGTGGATCGCGTGCACCCAGCCGATCACACCGTCCTCGACCAGCTCAGCGATCTTGCGGATGGCCGGGTTGAAGCGCATCCACATGGCTTCCATCAGGAAGACGTTCTTAGTGTGAGCAGCCTGCACCAGCCGGGCCGCCGACGGCAGGTCGAGCGTGAACGCCTTTTCCACCAGCACCGCTTTACCCGCTTCCAAGCAGGCCAGCGTGACGTCCAGGTGCTGCGCATGCGGGGTGGCAACGTAAACGGCCTGCACCGTCTCGTCAGCAATCAGCTCCTCATATGAGCCATAGGCGCGGGCGAAGCCGTGCTCTCGGGCGAACGACTCAGCCCGGTCGAGCGAACGCGACGCAACAGCGGCGAGCTCAGCGCCTTCAACCAGGCGCAAGTCGGCAGCGAAAGTCTCCGCGACCGAGCCTGGCCCGACAATGCCCCAACGGATCTTCTGATCGGTCATGCACGCTACGCTATCGCCCCCGACGCCCGCAGTGACAGGATCAGCGAGTGACTGATCCGCTCCGCTTGCCCCCCGCGATGGTGCAAAGAGCCCGCGCCTTCACCGGCACCCCAGCTCAGCCCCGCGCCGCCGCCACCGTCGTGCTCCTGCGCCCAGAACCCCCAACCCTCTCCGTGTACGTGCTAAAGCGCGCAACCACGATGGTCTTCGGCGGCGTCTACGCGTTCCCGGGCGGCGGGGTCGACCCGTCCGACAGTCCCGAAACGATCCGCACTGATTGGCCCGACCGGCTCGGCATCCCCGCCGACCGAGCCCACGCCGTCGTCGGCGCCGCTGCCCGCGAACTATTCGAGGAAGCCGGCGTCCTATTAGCCGCCCCACGTAACAGCTCCGCGCACTCAGCCAGCGCCACAGCTATCGCCGCCGGTAACTCATGGGCCGACCGAGCACACCGGGATGTCGGGACGTCGACCAGCGACGGAAGCAGCGAAATCCGGGTCGACACGGTTGGGGATATCAGCGGCCAGGATTGGGAGGCTGATCGGGCGGCGGTGCAGCGGCGGGAACTGACCATGACCGAGTTGCTCGATCGGCGCGGGCTGCGACTGCGCGACGATCTGTTGTTGCCGTGGGCTCGGTGGATCACGCCGGAATTCGAGCCCAAGCGGTTTGATACCTGGTTTTTCGTGGCGCTTCTGCCAGCTGGTCAGACCGCGCGGGACGTGTCCGGGGAGGCCGACCATGCCACCTGGATTCGCCCGGCGGCCGCCGACGGCCTGGCGATGCTGCCACCGACGCGCTCGATGGTGCGCGATATCGCGGCGTACCGAGAAATGGCGGAAGTGATTGCGGCCGCGAGTCGCCGGGATGCCGCAACGCCCGTGCTGCCGCGGGTGGAGTTGACCGAAGACGGCGGCGCCCTGCTGCACCTGTGAGTGAGCAGAGCGCCGCTGTACTTCGCCCGTGCCGCCGGTCAGAACCTGAGCCGAACGGTCCGCGCCTTTGTCGCCCGATCAGAACCTGAACCGGGCGGTTCGTGCCTTAGCCGCCCGGTTAACGCGCAATCGGACGGGAGCTGACGAATCAAGGACTAGCCGAAACGGCCGGTGATGTAGTCCTCGGTCTTCTTTTCGGTCGGGTTGCTGAAGATCTTCTGGGTGTCGTCGTATTCAATCAGGCGGCCGGGCTCGCCGGTCTTATCGATCGAAAAGAAGCCGGTCTTGTCGCTGACCCGAGCGGCTTGCTGCATGTTGTGCGTCACGATGATGATCGTGAAGCGGTCCTTCAGCTTGAACATCAAGTCTTCGATCGCCAGCGTCGAGATCGGGTCGAGGGCCGAGCAGGGCTCGTCCATCAGCACGACCTGGGGCTCGACCGCGATGGTGCGGGCGATGCACAGCCGCTGCTGCTGACCACCGGATAGACCTGCGCCGGGGCGACTGAGCCGGTCCTTGACCTCTTCCCACAGGTTCGCCGACTTCAGTGATTCCTCGGCGGCAGCGTCGAGCACCGACTTCTTCTTGACGCCGTTGAGTTTGAGTCCGGCTACCACGTTTTCGTAGATCGACATGGTCGGGAACGGGTTGGGCCGCTGGAAGACCATGCCGATCAGGCGGCGGACGGCGGTGACGTCCACATCCGGGTCGTAGACGTTCTGTGAGTCGATGGTCAGTCGACCTTCGATCCGGGCGTTGGGCAGCACCTCGTGCATACGGTTGATCGAACGCAGGAACGTCGACTTGCCGCAGCCTGAGGGGCCGATCAGCGCGGTGATGGTTTTCGGCTCGACGGTCATCGAGATGCTGTCGATCGCCTTGAATGAACCGTAGTAGGAGGAGACGTTGCTCGCCTCGACACGCTTGGCCATGGAGAGATCCTCTTTTATCGGGACAGACGATTGCGGCGGGCGAGCAACTTAGCGGCGATGGTCAGCACCAACACGATGGTGACCAGGGTCAGCGCCGCCGTCCAGGCACGCGGCGCGGCGTTCTTGGAGGCGTCGCCGGCCTGCTGATAGACGAACAACGCTAGCGACTGCTGGTTGCCGTCGAACGGGTTTAAGTTGATCGCTGCGGCACCGCCAGCGACCAACAGGACCGGTGCGGTCTCACCAGCCGCTCGGGCGATGGCGAGCATGATGCCGGTGACGATGCCCGGCAGCGCCGTCGGCAGAACAATCTTGATGATCGTCTTCCACTGCGGCACACCCAGCGCATAGGCACCTTCCCGGAGCGGGCCCGGCACCAACCGCAGCATCTCCTCGGTGGAGCGCACGATCGTCGGCAGCATCAGCACGGTCAAGGCAAGCGAGGCGGCAAAACCGGAGTAACGCGGCTGCCCGTTGTTGAACCACGGGCTGACGATCAACACCCAGAAGGCGAGGATGAACAGGCCGGCAACGATCGACGGAACACCTGTCATCACGTCGACGAAGAAGCGAACAGTCGAAGCGAACTTGCCCCGGCCGTATTCGACCAGGTAGATCGCACCGAGGACGCCCAGCGGCACGGCGATGAGAGCTGCCACGCCAACCTGCTCCAGCGTGCCGATGATGGCGTGGTAAGCGCCGCCACCCGCATCGCGGGCCCCGATGTTGTTCATCGAGGTCTGGAAGAAGTTGCCGTCCAATCGGGAGGCGCCCTTGGACACCAGCGTCCACACCACCGAAGCGAGCGGCAGGATCGCCAACAGGCAGGCGCCATAGATGATGGTGCGCCACATCCGGTCTCGGGCCGAGCGGCGACCCTCGATCCGGCCGGCCACGATCGCCAACCCGACCAGATAGAACGCGGCGCCCAGGACCACGATCAGGACCCAGTTGCCGATGCTCGCGCCGAGCACAACCACTGCGGCCACGACAACCGCGGCCACCGCAGTCAACAGGTTGACCAGCAGCGGCATCCGCTTGGTGCGGATGTTGTCCGCCGTCATCACGACGCCAGCAAGCTCTTTCTCAACAAGACTCATGTTCATGCGGCACTATCCCGGAATTCGCGACGGCGATAGATGATGGCTCGGGCGGTCATGTTGACCACGAGCGTGATCGCGAACAGCACTAGGCCGGAGGCGATCAGAGCGCCGCGGCCGACCGGGTTGGCCTCGCCGAAGCTGTTGGCGATGTTCGCGGCGATGGTGTTACCGCCATTCTCGATCACGTTGAACGAGATCTTGAAGACGATGCTCAGAGTCAACGCCAGGGCGATGGTCTCGCCGAGCGCACGACCCAGGCCGAGCATCACCGCAGCGATCACACCCGGCTGGCCGTAGGGCAGAACCGCCGTGCGGATCATCTCCCACTTGGTGGCACCCAGAGCTAGCGCAGCCTCCTCGTTCATCGGCGGAGTCTGTTGGAAGACCTCGCGCGACAGTGACGTGACGATCGGCAGCACCATGATCGACAGGACCAGGCTGCCGAGCAGGATCGAGCGCCCGAACGGCCCGTCGCCACCGAAGATCGGCAGCCAGCCGAAGTAGTGGTTGAGCCAGCCGGAGAAGTCGCGAACCGGGACCAGGAAGACGTCGCGGCCCCAGAGGCCGAAAACAACGCTAGGCACGGCAGCGAGCAGATCGATGATGAACCCCAGCGGCGTAGCGAGCCGCTTCGGTGCGTAGTGCGACAAGAACAGTGCGATACCCAGCGCGATGGGCACGGCCACGATCAGTGCGATCAACGCGGAAAGCACCGTGCCGAAGGCCAGCACGGCGATGCCGAACTTGGGTTGGGCCTCGTTCGGGAACCACTGCTGATAGCTGAAGAAGTTGACCGTGTTAGCGCGCAATGCCGGGACGGCCTTGGAGATCAGGAAGTACCCGATGGCAAGAATGATCACCAGGACCATCGCGCCGGCAGCCGTGGACAGCCCACGGAAGCCAGTCTCCATCGAGAATCGGGCCTTCTTAGGCAGGGCACCGCCGCCGCCCAGGGGGGTTTGATCGAAAGCACTCGGCGAAACACCGGTGCCGGTGGCACGAGCGTGACGTCCTGTCACACTCGCACCACCGGCGGTGGAGTTCGTCGAGTCGGAGGGGTTGTCACCCATCTGCTCGCTCGCTGTCGTCTAGGAGGGGATTTGACGAACTAACTTCAGCTGATCGAGGCGACCGCGGTCGCGACCTTGGTGCGCAGGCTCTCCGGCAGCGGAGCGTAGCCCAGGCCACCGAGGACACCCTGGCCAGCGGTGCTGGACGTGTACTTCAGGAAGGACTGGATGTCCTTGGCCTTGGCACTGCCCTTGCTGCAGGCAACTTCGTAGGTCACCAGAACGATCGGGTAAGCACCCGGCGCAGTGGTGGCATAGTCGATGCTCAGCGCGAGGTTGCTGCCGGTGCCGGTCACCTTGGCACCCTCAACGGTCTTGCCGGCGCTGTCACCGGTCAGCTCGGTGAACTCGCCCGCTCCGTTCTTGATCTTGGCCATCTTCAGGCTGGTGTTCTGGGCGAACGACAGCTCGACATAGGAGATGGTGCCCGGGGTGCTCTTGACCAGTTTGGCCACACCGTCAGACTTCGTTGCACCCGTGCCGCCCGGCGCCTTCCACGGCTTCGCGTGGTCGTAGCTCCAGTCCGCCTTGGCGGCGTTGGCCAGATACTTGGTGAAGTTGTCGGTCGTGCCCGACTCGTCGGCGCGGTGCACCGACTGGATCGTGGTGGCCGGCAGCTTCGCGCCGGCGTTGAGCGCGGCAATCGCCGGGTCGTTCCACTTGGTGATCTTGCCAGAGAAGATCTTGGCGAGAGTGGACGCGTCGAACTGCAGGCTGTCGACACCGTCGACGTTGAACACGACGGCAATCGGGCCGATCACCATCGGCAGGTTGAGCGCAGCGCCACCGGTGCACTTCTTGTCGGCCGGAGGCTGCTCGCTGTCGGCCTTCAGCGCCGAGTCGGAGCCGGCGAAGTCAGCGGTGCCGGCGATGAACGCCTGGATGCCCGCGCCCGAGCCGGTGCCCTGGTAGTCGATCTTCGCGGACGAACAGTTCTTGTTGTAGTCCTTGATCCACTCGTCCATAGCGTTCTTTTGGGCCGTCGAGCCCTGAGCCGTCAGGCCGCCGGTGCCGCAGTCGCCGGCCGCGGCGGAGGAGCCGCTTCCGCCGTTGCTTGCCGGCGTGTTGTTGTCCGAGCCGCACGCAGCGAGCGCGAGCGTCGCAGTCAAAGCAATGCCGGCGAGGTAACCGGACCGCTGGAGCTTCACAATTTTCCCTTCGGATGGCGTGCGCCGGCAGCACACCGGCACACCGGCAAGTTAAGAGCTTCGAGGTAGCCGGACAACCGGGCATAAGTAAACGGGTAGTGAACACGTTTCTTACCGAAAATGGCTATGTACCGAGGGCAAGTTGTCAGTTACATGAACCGCGCCAGCCATGGGCGAAATGTCGGACAAGTTAGGGCGGCCGTTATCGGGGCGAGACGCCATCTTGTCTATCCTGTAATGCGACCTGTTTGCGGCTTTTGTGGTCTTCAGTCGCGCTGGTAGCTAACGTCAGCCTGATAGACGGTGAAGCCGATGCGCCGATACAGCGCGGCGGCAGCGGCGTTGGACTCATCTACATAGAGCAATGCGTCAGTCAGGCCGCGCTCGGCTAGATATCGCAACCCGGCGATGCTCAACGAGGCACCCAACCCACGGCGATGCCCAGCAGGATCCACCCCGAGCACATAGATCTCGCCGATCGCCGGATCAGACCCGCTGGCAATGTGGACCTTGGTCCAGTGGAAGCCGAGTAAGGTGTCGTCCTGGTCGACCGCGAGCAGAAACCCCGCCGGATCGAACCACGGCTCGTTTTCGCGCAAACGCAAATCCGCCAACGTCCAGCGGCCTTGCTCCGGGTGGTGGGCGAAGGCACGCGCGTTGACAGCCAGCCAGCTCTGCTCGTCTGGCCCAGCAGTCTCGCCAGCACCCGGCCGGAATCCCCGGACGCTGACCCCGGCGGGCAGGCCAATCTCCGGCAACGGCTCGACGAGCGAGCGCCGCATCTGCCACAACACGCGGGTTCGAGCGAAGCCGGTGCGCAACGCGAACGCGTGTGCGCCGGACTCGTCGCCGTGCGCCCAAAATCTCATCGGCCCGGCGCCGGCTGCAGCCAGCAAGGAGGTCCCGTGCCCAAGGCGACGCTGGCTGGGGCGCACCACTAATTCACCGGCCGCTCCATCGGGACCAGAACGATCCAGGTACGCATACCCCGCGAGCCCGTCAGCGGTGACAGCTAACAGATGCACGTGCCCGGGTTGGTCGTCCTCGGCTCGCAGCCGTAACACCACGTCCTCGGCGAGCGGGTAGACCCCATCCACCTCGGCCGCGGCCCGCGCCAACGCGAGCACATCGTCGACCTGTGCCGCGGTGAGCCGGCCCAGGCTGCGGACCGGCTCGACCGGCGACATAATGTTTCGACCTGACTTAGACGGGCAGCGTGACGGGCTCGTTGTCGGGCAGCTGACGACCCGACGGCGGCACGACGAACTTGTACCCAACCTGGCGCACGGTGCCGATCATGGCCTCATATTCCGAGCCGAGCTTGGCCCGCAGCCGCCGGACGTGCACGTCGACCGTACGCGTGCCACCGAAGTAGTCGTAGCCCCAGACCTCACGCAGCAGCTGGTCGCGGGTGAAGACCCGGCCCGGGTGCTGTGCAAGGAACTTGAGCAGCTCAAACTCCTTGTACGTCAGGTCGAGCGGGCGACCCTTGAGCTTCGCCGCATAGGTGTCAGGGTCGATGTTGAGCTCGCCGGCCCGCACCGAACCGCCGGCACCAGCAGTAGCGCTGGAGAGCCGACCAACCGCCATCCGCAGCCGGGCTTCCACCTCAGCTGGGCCAGCAGTGGCCAGGATGACGTCGTCGACGCCCCAGTCGGCGTTCAGTGCGATCAATCCGGCCTCGGTCACGACGGCCATCAACGGCACCCCGATCCCGGTCGCGTGCAGCATGCGACAGGTAGCGCGGGCCTCGGAAAGCTCCGAACGAGCGTCGACCATCACGGCGTCAGGGCTAGGCCCGGACACCAAGGTGCGAACATCGCGCGGTGCAGTGCGTACAGAATGGGGAAGTAAATCCAGCGCGGGCAGCACGGCCGAAGTTTCTCCAGCACGAGCCGTCACCAACAGTAGGATTTCCACACTCACCTCCGTCCTTTGCGGCGTCGAGCCGCTCGGGTGACCCGGTTCGCGCCGCGCCGAGCAAATCAGCTCAGAGCTTCGCCTCCGGAGGGCAGTCCCGGCGTCACCGACGGGTGGGCTGGGGATACCTTAACCGATGCATCGGCTTTGCCACCTTGATCGTGTGCGCAAGTGATGCAGCGAACGCGTCGTTGGGGGCCGAACGGCCAATTCGTAACCAGCCTTTTACCTGCAGCTAGCGGACAACCGGCTAGAGGATTGGGGGAGGGTGCCCGGATCTGGCACGATCAAGGCGTGTTGCCCTCGAAGCCGGCGGATGATCCGTGGGAGGCCGAACCCTCCCGCTCGATACCGACACGGCCCAATGTAGGCATGTTCGGGGATACGCCGACGCCGCTGCGCTCGGATGACAAGGGCGATGACGACGAGGAAGTCCCGGTCGTACCGGTTCGTCGGCAGTTGTCGGTGTCGATTGCCGGGTTTGCCGGTCTGCTCGGCGTCGGGCTGATTTTGGGTGCGCAAACTTCAGCGCCTGACTCCCGTACCCCGTTTGCGATTGTGCTTTTCGGGGTGCAGTTGCTGTTTCTGTTGGCCTGGACCATGGCGTTGCGCCCACCAGCAGCTGGGGCCACCGGTGGGATCTGCGTGGCGGTGGCGGCGGCCGCTGATTACCTGGCTGTGACCAGCGCTCGGCCCGGCTTGATCCAACTCTTCTCGGTGGCAGCGGCGGGGTTCGTCGTGGCCCTGGCCGGGCAATTGATTCGAGCCGACGACCGGGCTCGGGTTACCGACTCGTGGCGCAGCACGCTCTACATCGTGCTGGGTGTGGTGGCTTACGCGGTGCCTATCGTGCTGACCCGCCAAGTCCTCGGCACTCAGGTCGTCTTGGTTTGCTCCGCAGCCGCGGGGGTTGCGCTGTTGGTCGCCCGGCTCACCGACGCGGTGCTGCCGCAGCCTCGGATCGCGCCTCAGGTGCCGCGCGGCGCGACCGGCGTCGTGCTGGGCGCGATGCTGGGCACGCTCGCTGCAGCGGAACTGGGCAGCGAGCTGGTCCTGCCGTTCACCCCGGCCAAGGGTGCGGTGATCGGCTTGATCGCCGCGGTGGTCGCGAACCTGGTCGATTTGGCGGTCAACTTCGGTGAGGCGGGGCGCACGTTGGCCGGCGATGCGCCGACCTTTTGGGTGGCCCGGCATATGCAGGGGCCACTTGGCGCGTTTGCCCTGGTCGCTCCCGCGGCATACCTGTTAAGCCACTGGTATTTGAGCTGAGCGAGCACCCCAGCTGAGCGAGCACCAGCGTTTACCGTCGACACCATCGACACCGTCAGCACCAGGAGGAGCCGTGGCAGAGGTTTACCGCACGCGACGTCCACGCCGACGGGGCGGCCGATTCTTGCTGGTGCTGATTGTCTTGGCCGGGCTGGTGGTGGCGCTCGACCGAGTCGGTCCGCGGGTGGCTGAGCGAGTGATCAGTGACCGGGTCGCCGCGCAGCTGGTGCAGCAGCGGGCGAGCAGTGACCCGCCGCAGGTCGCGATCGAAGGCATCCCGTTTCTGACCCAGATCTTCGCGGGACGCTATCAAGAGATCAAAATCGATCTGGCGAACTTCTCCGGCCCGGCGGGTGACCGGCAAATCAAGCTGCCCCTACTCGCCATCAAAGCCCAAGACGTACGCGCGTCAGTGTCCACGTTGACCTCGGGCACCGGTGACATTGTCGTCTCCCGGGTCACTGGCACCGCCACCATCGATTACGCCCAGCTCGTCTCGCTGATCAACCAGCCTGGTCTGCGCCTGAGTGCCAAAGACGGCAAGCTGATCGGGTCGGCGCCGGTCACCGCGCTCGGGCAGACCTTCAACCTCTCCGGAGCAGCACAAATCTCCGTACAGGATGGGGTGGTGCAGGTGCGGTTCTCGCATGTCACAGCGGCGGGTCTGCCGGACGTCCCATTAGTGCGCGACCTCATTGACTCGTACGTGAAGAAGCTGAGCGTTGACGTCAAGGTGCCGAAATTGCCACTTAATCTAGCCTTGCGCGATGTGCAGCCGCTCGCCGGCGGACTCGAAGTCAGCGCCGCGGCCACCGAAGTGCCGCTCACCGCCACCGGGGCGTGATCGATGTGACCGCGACCTCCTTCCCGGATCGTGGTTGAGGGTGTTTCCGGCTGGTGAACCGCTGGTAGGGTCACGAACTATGAGCCCCCTGCTCACTAAACGGCGTGCGGTCGACCTGTGCCGCACGGCCGCCTGCCTCTGTCGCCCCGTCATCTGACGGGGCCAAACATGGCTGAGCAGCTGCTCTTAGCTCCAGCCCGGCAGTGGCGCCGTCGCATAGCCGCAAGAGCCCTATCCCTCGGGTCCCGCGCGGGGTGCGACCAAACCTCCGTGCGCTGACTCACCCCTGCATCCTTCAAGGGAGTGAACTGATGAGTCGCGACACCGCACTCGTTTCGGCCGACTGGGCCGAAAAGAACCTCGACACGCCGGGCGTCGTCTTCGTCGAGGTTGACGAAGACACCGCCGCTTACGACGGCGGGCACATCCCCGGCGCAGTCAAAATCGACTGGAAGAAAGACCTGCAGGACCCGGTTCGGCGTGACTTCGTCAACCAAGAGCAGTTCTCCGCGCTGCTGTCCGAGCGCGGCATCGGCAACGATGACATCGTCGTGCTCTACGGCGGCAACAACAACTGGTTCGCCGCGTACGCGTTTTGGTATTTTAAGCTTTACGGTCACGGCGACGTGAAGCTGATCGACGGTGGCCGCAAGAAGTGGGAGCTCGACGCCCGGCCCTACAGCACTCAGGTGCCCAGCCGCGCGACCACGACCTACCAGGCCAAGGCGCCTGACCTTTCGATTCGGGCGTTCCGCGACGAGGTCGTCAAGGCGATCGGCTCAGAAAACCTGGTCGACGTGCGCAGCCCCGACGAGTACGCCGGTCGCCTGCTCGCCCCGGCCCACCTGCCGCAGGAGCAGTCGCAGCGGGCCGGGCACATCCCGACCGCGATCAGCGTGCCGTGGAGTAAGGCCGCCAACGAGGACGGCACCTTCAAGTCCGACGCCGAGCTCGCCGAGATCTATGGCGCGGCCGGATTGGACACCAACAAGGACACCATCGCCTACTGCCGGATCGGCGAGCGCTCCTCGCACACCTGGTTTGTGCTCAAGGAGCTGCTCGGCCAGGAGAACGTCAAGAACTACGACGGTTCCTGGACCGAATACGGCTCACTCATCGGCGTGCCGATTGCTCTCGGCGACGAGCCCGGAAAGGCCTGATCATGACCTCTACCGCTAACACCGCAGCCAGTTGTGCCGCACCGGACCAGTCCGCTCCCCTGCCCGCAGGGGTCGACCTGGAAAAGGAAACCGTCATTACCGGCACCGTGAACAACGGTTCGGGTGAAAGCGTCGGCGGCGCATACGTGCGACTGCTCGACTCGTCCGGTGAGTTCACCGCCGAGGTGCTGTCCTCACCCGAGGGCGTGTTCCGGTTCTTCGCCGCGCCCGGTTCGTGGACCGTGCGCGCGCTCAGCCGACAGGGCAACGGCGAGCTCGCTGTTGACGTGGCCCGCGGCATCAACGAAATCTCGCTCAGCGTGGCTGCCGCCTAAACGAGTCAGCGTGGCTGCCGCCTAAACGAGTCAGCGTGGCTGCCGCCTAACGAGTAAGACACATCGGCGGGGCTTCCCTTTCGGGGAGCCCCGCCGGTTGTTATGCGGGCGATTCGCGAGCGCCGATGACAACGGCATCGGGCGGAACTTCTGGGCGGCGGCGAGCCAGCCGGCGGATTCCGGTGTTGAGCACGGCGATCAGCGGCACTGCCACCAGCGCGCCGATAATTCCGGCCAGCACCACACCGCTGGCGATCCCGACGATCACCACCAACGGATGGATCGCTACGGCCCGACCCATGATCAACGGTTGCAGCACATGCCCTTCGAGCTGCTGCACTAGCACCACCGCGCCGAGCACGATCAACGCGTAAACCCAGCCTCGGTCGACTAATGCGACCAAGACCGCAACCGTGCCGGACACGCTCGCCCCGATAATCGGGATGAACGCCCCGAGGAAGACTAATGCCGCCAGCGGAAATGGGAACGGGACGTGCAAAATCACCAGGGCGGTGCCGATGCCGACCGCATCTATGAACGCAACCAACACAGTGGCCCGCACATAAGCGCCCAGCGTGGCCCAGGAGGCATCGCCGGCGTCAGCCATCGACCAGCGGGCATTGACCGGGAAGAGCCGGACGATGAAGCGCCAGATCTTGCGGCCGTCGCGCAGAAAGAAGAACGTTGAGAACAAGACCAGCAAGGCCCCGGTGAGCAGCTCGAATAACGTTGCAGCGGTGGCGATGCCGGTTGAGGTCAGCGACGAATAGTTGCCGTTGACCCAGGTCTGTGCCCGATCGATCGCTTGGTTGACTTGCTCGTCGGATAAATGCAGCGGCCCGGTCTTGGCCCAATCCTGGATTTGCCGAACACCTTGACTAGCGTTCTGCGTAAGCTCCGGCACACCGTCCAAAAACTGGCTGATAACCAGGGTCAACGTTCCCGCGACCGCGGCCAACCCGCAGATCAACACCAGGAAAGTAGCCAACGAGCGGGGCAACCGCGCCTTCAGCAGCCAGCCGACCGCCGGCGCTAGCAGCGCCGACAGCAGTAGGGCGATGGACAGCGGGATGACGACAATGCTGATGATGCTGATAAAGCGCAGCAACGCCCAGCCCAGCACACCAACCACAATGAGTCGCCAGGACCAGGCCGCGGAGATCCGCAGTGAATGCGGAATTTCAGCGTCGTCGCGGCTGGTCACCGAATGATGGACCAGCTTCGGCTCGGGCGGTGGGAACTCAAACTCGGTGCCATGCTCGGGCGGATTAGTCGAATCGGCGGCGGCGCGCGCCACGCGAACGGACTCGCGGCCGGTGTCATAGGCCCGGCGCAGGTTTTGCCGGACCCGGTGCAAACGGCTCAACCGCTTTCCCTTCTCGGTAGTCCGATAGGCAAGTATCACCGTAGTTCCCCGCTGCACCCTGACTCACGTACGCGACGAACCAGCAAATCCGGCCGGACCAGGAGGCTGCGACTCGATGGCATCGGCGTACCGTCTGGACCTGTGACCGTCGACGCCCACACTGAGACCGCGCTGCCGATTCGGATGTTGCACGATCGGGTTCTCGTTCGACAAGACGGCGGTGAGGGTGAACGCCGCTCAACCGCCGGCATCGTGATCCCGGCGACTGCCACGATGGGGCGGCGCCTGGCCTGGGCCACCGCGGTCGGGGTCGGGCCGACAGTCCGATCGATCGTGGTAGGCGATCGGGTGTTGTTCGACCCCGACGACCGGTCGCAAGTTGAACTGCACGGCCGCGAATATGTGCTGCTCCGCGAACGTGACGTGCACGCTGTCGCGGCAAGCCGGGTCGAACAGGACGGGACCGGCCTCTACCTCTGACCCGCCACACAGCGCAGCTCATCGCACAGCGCAGCTCACTGCGGCGGCGTCCAGCTCGGCGGGGTCGAGGACGGATTGTCAACGGGGTAGGCCGGCGGCGCACTCGGCTGCCAGCCCCCCGGGGGCAGCGGCGGTTGCCACCCGAAACCCGGCTGGGCGCGACTGCGGAAGTCGGCGAAGGTGGGCAGCGTTTGGGGGGCGAAGCGGACCGGCACCGGCACCACGGGTTCGGCGGGTGGGGTGATCGTGCGGACCACACCGTCGGGGAAGGCGATTTGGTAGTTCAGTCCGTCCCAGAACGCCGGCGGCGCTTGCGGGTCACGACCGGCGAATGAGGAGCGGTATTCGACGATCTCGAAGAGCAGGCGACGTTCCTCAGCTTCGGCGCGCTGCAGGTCGGCGGGTTTGCGGTGCAGCCCGCGTTGCATGCCGTCGCGCAGCAGCGCTAGTTGTGTGGCGGCGAACTGGAAACTGCGCATCGCACGCTGCCCGGCCGGACCAGCGACGCGGCGGGCCCATTGGCGGGCCGAGTGGCGTCGACCCAGGCTGCCCAACGCTGCCACTTCGGGCGGGGAGAACCAACCGGTGCGCACGTAAAGCGGCAGGATTCGCTCGGTGAGGCGACCCTCCCAACTGCGCAGCGCGATGGCGAAGCCGACGACCAGGAAGAAAAACGGGACCATGAAGCCGAGGTACCCGTACAGCATGATCAGGGGTTGACCGAGGCTTACCGACAACGTCGGGAGCAGGTTGAAGGTGCCGTGCAGCATCATCGCGAGCAGCAGGCCGGCGATCGGGGCGAGCCACCGCACCCGGCGGTCGCCGGAACGTGAGGAGAGGCCTAGGCCGATGCCGGTCATCGAGGTGAACAGCGGGTGGGCGAAGCCGGAGAACAGGATGCGCACGATGAAGATGGCGAAGAGGTTTTGCAGGCCAGTTTCCGGGCCGTATTTTTCCACTCCCGCTTCGTAGCCGTGCCCGCCTAGGTAGAGCACATTTTCCACCATGGCGAAGCCGAGGGCAGAGAGCCCGCTGTAAACGATGCCGTCGGTGATGCCGGACCACTCCGCGCGCCGCCGCCAGAAGAGCAGGAACGGGCCGAGTGCTTTCATCGACTCTTCGATAAAGGGGGCGACCAGGACTGCCACCAACGCCTCCGGCAGGCCGATCTTGTCGAACAACCAAGCCGCACCGGTGTTGACCAGCAGAGCGATCGAGGTGGCGATGGCCGCGCCCCAGGCGAAGCAGAAGGCCAGATATCGCAGCGGCTCCGGCTCATAACGGTCGAGCCAGAGGAAGCTTGACACCAGCAGCGGCACCGGCAACACCGCGGCGGTCAGGCCGATCGCCAGACCGGTGAGGCCGATATTGACGCCAAGGAAGAACAGCATCCCGGTAGCGCCAGCGAACAGGAAACTGATCACGCCGGCGATGGGCAACCACCGCCGCCATCCGCTGCGTCGCCGCGGCGCTGGCGGCTCAGGCGCGGTTGGCGGCATCCCCGTTGGTGGCAGTGCGGTTGGCGGCATCCCCGTTGGTGGCATCGCGGCTGGCGGCAGGTAAGCCCAGTCGGGCGTCTCGCCCGGCGAAACGTCGACCATGTCCGCCAGCGTAGTCACCCGCGCGCCGCGCCGCTGCCCCGAGCCCGCGCGCACAGCTATGCTCCGTGCGGCACGGCCCGCGCAGACCACCCATTCCTGCGGGTCAGTTGGGCTCAGCGGTCGGCTTCGTGCAGGTCGACACCACGGTCGGCGGCAAACCCACGTACGTCCGGGAAGTTGATTCGGGCCGCGTCGGCGCTCGCATCGTCGGGCATGGTCTGCGACTGCCGTTCGGCTGCCACCCGGGCCAGGTAGTGCTCGATCTCGCGCTCGCGCACCGCTTTGTCCCAGCCGAGTGCGTCGCCCATCACCGCAGCCGCGTGTTCAGCGGTCTCACTGCCCCGGTGAGCCGTCTCGAACGAGATCCGGGTGCGCCGACTCAACACGTCTTCCAGGTGCAGCGCACCCTCGGCCAGCGCGGCATAGGCGACTTCGGCGGCCAGATATTCCGGCGCTCCGGTGAGCGGGGTCGCCAAGGTCGGATCCGCGTTGATCATGGCGAGTAGGTGCACGGCCAGGGTCCCGTACCGCTCGAGTAGGTGTTCCAGCACTCCCCCGGTGACGCCGTGGCGCCGGGCCGTGTCTTGGCGGTCGCGCCACGCGGCCGGGTAACCGTCTGCACCCAACAACGGCAATTGATCGGTACGCGACGGCCGCGGCGGCCCACCCAGCCGACGCACAGCCAGGTCAATCACATCCGCCGCCATAACCCGATAAGTCGTGTATTTTCCGCCGGCCACCAACAGCAACCCGAGCATCGGCTCGAACACGGCATGCTCACGCGACAGCTTCGAGGTCGAATCAGCCTCACCCGACAGCAGTGGTCGCAACCCGGCATAGACCCCTTCGATGTCGTCGTTGGTCAGCGGCCGATCGAGCACGGTATTGACCTGATCGAGCAGATAGCGAATATCGCGCGCCGACGCGGCCGGGTGCGAGCGATCCAAGCGCCAGTCCGTGTCCGTCGTACCGATAATCCAGTGCCCGCCCCACGGGATCACGAAGAGCACTGACGTCGGCGTACGCAAAATGAGCCCGGCTTCGCCCGTGATCGCCGACCGCGGCACCACCAAGTGCACGCCTTTGGACGCACGCACCCGTAACCCCGGACGCAACCCAACATCGCGCAACATTCGCGACATGTCATCACTCCACACCCCGGTGGCGGCGACAACGGTCCGAGCCCGGATCTCGAATTCCGGCGCATCCGGCGCTTCTAAATCGCGCACCCGCACCCCGACCACCTGGCGGGCTTCGCGCAGCAGACCGGTGACCCGGGCGCTGGTGACCACTGCCGCACCAAGGCTGGCCGCCGTCCGGGCCAAGGTGACCACCAGTCGGGCGTCGTCGACCTGCCCGTCGTAATAGCGGATCGCGCCGGTCACGGCATCGGCCCGCAAACTGGGGAACACCCGCCGAGCGCCGTCGCGGCTCAGGTGCCGGTGCAACGGCATCCCCCGCCCGGTGCCGAAGATGCCGGCGAAGACGTCATAGGCCGCCACCCCGAGCCCGTAGTAGGCCCGATGCCACCCGCGTGCCACCAGGTTGGCCGCCGGCAACGGCACCAGGATCGGCACGGGTCGCACCAAGTGCGGGGCGAGCCGGGTCGACAGCAGCCCCCGCTCGGTCAGCGCCTCGTGCACCAGGTGCAACTCCAACTGCTCCAGGTAGCGCAGGCCACCGTGGATCAGCTTGCTCGACCGGCTGGAGGTGCCGGCGGCGAGGTCGCGCGCTTCGACCAGGGCTACATTCAGCCCACGGGAAGCCGCGTCCAGGGCCGCTCCGGCGCCGGTGACCCCGCCACCGATGACCAACACGTCGAACTGCTCGGTTCGCAACCGCCGCAGGTCCGCCGCACGCCGGGTGGGTGACAGCCGACCAGCCGCATAGCGGGAGACAGAGGGATCTCGCACCCGTCCCACGTTAGCCCCCGATCACCCCACCCGGCCGGGCGAATGTGGCCGCAGGCACAGCGCGGCCGCGAGATATACCGTAAACGGCTCACCGCTGCACCCGCACGGAAGGATTCAGCTGAAGTGCGGGGCCTGCAACGAAATGTGCATTGCGACCGCTGCCGGTGCCCCGGGTCAGAATCTGGGCCTGCTCTAACCGCTCCAGCTGACCCCGGGCTCCGGTGGAGGTGAGCCCAGTCAAGACAACATGGTCACCCGAGGTGTACCGGTCGTGTTGCACCAACCACTGCCGAGCAACGGTCTCAGCGCTGGCTAGGTCGGGCCGAAGATAAGGCAGCACTCCGCGCCGTTTGAGCAGGTCCACGTTCGCACTTTTCATCACCACGTCTACTGCTTCGGCGGTGAAAACCCAAACATCTTTGTGCCGCTCAATCAATGGGGCTTCATTCACCACACAATCCGCCGCAGTTTCCAACGCCTCCTGGGCTTCGCCGACCCCTCGTTGCAGCACGTGCGTGAGTTCGGCCGCAGTCGTGAACGGCTGATGTAGCAATGTGTAGACGATCAAAGCGACCCGTACGTCGCGTTGCCGAATTTCGGGTTTGATCGATCCCATCAAATTCATCACCGGTACCACCGGTGTGCCCCCGACCAGCCGCACTCGCACGGTCGGACCGGCTTCTTCACGCAACATTGGTGGCCGGTGTCCGAGCACGACCAAGTCGCGATACATCCGATCCACACCTAGCCCCTGCTTCTCGACGAGTCGCAGGGCGCGGAATAGGTCGGCGAGTGCGGGATAGCGGGCATACCGATGGGTCAGGACGGTGTCCGAGGTGATCCCGCCGGTGAAGCCGCCTGGACTGACGACTTGCAGGGCCGAGTCCGCTTCGATCCAGGTGACTGCGACGGGCTCCAGCTGCATCCAGTCGCGATGCACGACGCCGTTGAGCACCGCTTCGCGCACCGCCCCGGGCGGCAGCTGACGCACGTAATTCTGCGCGAATCCAGCACTGCTATCGACCCTGACCCGCTGGTTCAGCGTGTCCCAGCGCTGCTCAAGCTGCGCGATTTGCTCCAGCAAACTGAGCCCACCCAACTCAGGTGGACCACTTAGCAGCTCACCGCCTTCTACGTCCCAAACTGACAAGGTGATGTGCGTGCGATCGGCCGGGCAGAAGGTCAGTGCCCCGGCGGCAGTAAGGCGACCGTCGGGCCGCAAGACACCGAGCGATCTCAATAGGTCACCGGTTGTCGCGCCAATCTCCGCCTCGTTCTCAGAGCTGGCAGCTGCAAGGTAGCGGCGAGCAACTGCAACCGCCACGGGAGAGACGTCCGCTTCCGTACGTTCGGTGACTTGTGCCATCGGGTCATGGCCCGAGCTAGCTTGCCGATGTAACCACCACTCGGCCCGGTCGATACCGACGCAGTGGCCGCCGGTTCGCCAGCGGATGCGACCGGCCAAATCCTCCACGGGTTCCCGCGCCTCGGCTACATACAACACGAGCAATCGGACGCCGGCCACATACCGCTCTTCGACTGCGGGGGCGATCCCGACATGCTCGTACACCCGGTGGCGTAACCATTCGACGTCCAGCGCCGCACCGAGCAGACTTCCGGTGCGATCCTCGACGCCGACAAGGAGCGCGCCACCACCCGGGGTGTTAGCCATACACGTCGCTTCGTTTGCCAGTTGACGCGCGGCCTCCTGGTTGTGTGGCTGGCCCACCGCGAGGCTGCCACCGCGCCCCCGCCGACCTGCTTCTTCTTTGCAGTCGACCTTTTCCCGCTCGACGAGCGTCGGCAGCACTCCAGATACGAGTTTGCTGATCACCTGGTCCACCACGACGCGCAGCTTTTCGCGCGCTTCTACCAGGTCTAAGCCAGGGCAATACGCGGACATTCGCTCACAGTACTGCCTTCTTACACTTTAGCCGGGGGCCTAAAGTATAAGTATTTCGCAGCAGCCTGTTTCGCTTCTACTTTAGCCCACCGAACCTGCCCGTTTTGCGCAAAGAGGGCGGGTCGCTTGCGCGACCCGCCCTCTTGTTACGGCTGGACTTAGAAGTCCATGTCTCCGCCGCCACCCGGGCCACCGGCCGGGGCCGGGTTCTTCTCGGGCTTGTCCGCCACGACCGCTTCGGTCGTGAGGAACAGGGCAGCGATCGACGCGGCGTTCTGCAGCGCCGAGCGGGTGACCTTGGCCGGGTCGATGATGCCCGCGGCCAGCAGGTCGACATATTCGCCGTTGGCGGCGTTCAGGCCCCAACCAGCTTCCAGGTTGCGCACCTTCTCCACCACGACGCCACCCTCAAGGCCGGCGTTCACGGCGATCTGACGCAGCGGGGCGTCGAGCGCGACCTTGACGATGTTGGCACCAGTGGCCTCGTCGCCGACCAGGTCGAGCTTGTCGAACGCGGTCTTGCCGGCCTGCACGAGCGCGACGCCACCACCGGGGACGATGCCCTCCTCGACGGCCGCCTTCGCGTTGCGAACGGCGTCTTCGATGCGGTGCTTGCGCTCCTTGAGCTCGACCTCAGTGGCCGCGCCGACCTTGATGACCGCAACGCCGCCGGCCAGCTTGGCCAGGCGCTCCTGCAGCTTCTCGCGGTCGTAGTCGGAGTCCGACTTCTCGATCTCGGCACGGATCTGGTTGACCCGACCCTGGATCTGCTCGGCGTTGCCGGCACCGTCGACGATGGTGGTCTCGTCCTTGGTGATGACAACCTTGCGGGCCTGGCCCAGCAGCGAGATGTCGGCGGCGTCGAGCTTGAGGCCGACCTCTTCGCTGACGACAGTCGCACCGGTGAGGATGGCGATGTCGTCGAGCATGGCCTTGCGGCGGTCACCGAAGCCCGGCGCCTTCACGGCAACGGACTTGAAGGTGCCACGGACCTTGTTGACCACCAGGGTCGCCAGGGCTTCGCCCTCGACGTCCTCGGCGATGATGATCAGCGGCTTGCCGCCCTGCATGACCTTCTCCAGGACCGGTAGCAGGTCCTTGACCGCGGAGATCTTGCTGTTGGCGATAAGGATGTAGGGGTCGTCGAAGACGGCCTCCATCCGCTCTGCGTCGGTCATGAAGTAAGCCGAGATGTAGCCCTTGTCGAAGCGCATGCCCTCGGTTAGCTCAAGCTCGAGACCGAAGGTGTTGCTCTCCTCGACGGTGATGACGCCTTCCTTGCCGACCTTGTCCATGGCCTCGGCGATGATCTCGCCGACCGTGGAGTCACCGGCGGAGATGGAGGCGGTAGAGGCGATCTGCTCCTTGGTCTCCACATCCTTGGCGAGCGCGGAAAGCGCCTCGGACACGGCGGACACGGCGGCCTCGATGCCCCGCTTGAGGGCCATCGGGTTGGCGCCAGCGGCCACGTTACGCAGGCCCTCGCGAACCAGCGCCTGGGCCAAGACGGTCGCCGTCGTGGTGCCGTCGCCGGCCACGTCGTCGGTCTTCTTGGCGACCTCCTTGACCAGCTCGGCGCCAATCTTCTCGAAGGTGCCCTCGAGCTCGATCTCCTTGGCGATCGACACACCATCGTTGGTGATGGTGGGAGCGCCCCACTTCTTCTCAAGGACGACGTTACGGCCCTTGGGGCCGAGCGTCACCTTGACGGCGTCGGCGAGCTGGTTCATGCCACTCTCGAGGCCGCGACGAGCTTCCTCGTCAAATGCGATGATCTTGGCCATATGGCGTTGTCCTCCTGGACATTCGCGGTGCCGGGCCTCGTCGGCCCCGCCCTAAAGCACGTTTGCGGAACACTGCGGACGTCAACCCCAAAACGAAGGTGACATCCTCAGGCCGAGCCGGATAGCCCGCGACGACCGGCCCGCGCCCTGGCGCCGATGGCGACACCATGACTCGAAGCCCCACCGCCCCGACCTGCTTGGCACTCAGCAGTCGCGAGTGCCAATTACTTGTTTAGCACTCTGGCGGGGCGAGTGCAACCAAACGCCACCTTGCGAGGAGGCGGCCAAGCAGCGGTAAACCTCAGTCAATTTCTGGCGTGGCTAGCTCGCGCCGCAGCGAAACGCTGGTCACCGGCCCTTCGTTGCGGCGCGCTTGCGCGTAGGTGACCAGGGCGGCCACTGCCCACAACACGCCGCAGACCACACCGACCCCACTAGCTGCCACCGAGCCCCAGGCGGCTTGAGCCAGTCGCGGCAAGCCGGCGAAAGCTAGCGCGGCGGCGGCTAATCCGGCGACCGGCGTGCCTGACAACAGGTGTAGCGCGCGGGCTGGGCCGTGGCCGCGTTCGATCAGCACGACACAGCCGAGCACACCGAGGAAGACGAGTACGGCGGCCGAGAGCAGGGTGAGCGCGAGCGTCAATGGACCCGCCAAAGCCGGCCCGAACTTCTCGGTGCTCAACAACTGCGGCAACACCTGGCCGAGCACGGTGAAACCGGCCAGCCACAGCCAGAGCGGGCGCAGCCGATAAACCACTAGGTGCCAGACCATGCCCACACTGGGTAACGCGCCGTCGGCGGCGGCAGGTAGCACGATCCCGACCGTACCGGCGAGGAAGAGCACTAACGGCAAGGCTGAGGCGATGAAGTAGGCCAGCCACATCACGGGTAGGAGAAGTAGGCCGACGCCGCCGAGCAGGTCCGAGAGGACCGGTGCGGCCACCACGGTGTCGTCGACCCGACCCGCGAAGAAATGGATTGGCAGCGCGCTCGCTAGTGCCACGACGAGCAGCGGGCCACCGTTACGGCGCAGCGCCCACCCAGCGCGACCGGCCCAGCCCGGCAACCCTGAACCGGCCACCGGCACCAAGAGGTCGGGCAGATCGTCGGGCGCCACCGCGGCAACGGCAACGATCGGCAGCTCGGCCGTTTGCCAGCTGGGTCGCTCAACCGGGTCGGCCCGGTCCACCACCGGCCCCTCGATCACGTGCATGACGTCCCGGCCGTTCTCCATCGGGCCACCTTGCCCCACCTGCCCGCAACGCGCCACCCGTCAACCGATCACCGCAATCCGCTTGCCGCGGGCCGCGACCAACGAGTAGGCAGGAAACCATGAACGACCGGGCAGACAAAAGACCATGAACCACTGGACGGTACGCAGAGTGACGCTCGCCGACGCAGCTCGAGTGCGCGCATTGCGCCTGGAAATGCTGGCTGACAGCCCGCTCGCGTTCTTGGAGACGCTCGCCCAAGCCGCGGCCCGCTCACACGAGGGATATCGGCAGCGGATCGCCAAGTCGGCGGCCGGCTCGCAACTCGCCCAGTTCATCGCCGACCCCGGCGGGCGGCTAATCGGGCATGCCGGCGGCATCGTGTTACCCGACGAACCGCGCACTACGGTGGTTTTCGCCGTTTATGTCACCCCGGTCCACCGCGGCGGCCCGGTGGTGGCCGAGTTGATCGACGCGGTCACCCAGTGGTCGCGAGCCGCCGGCCGACACAGTTTGATGTTGGAAGTGGTGGTCGGCAACGACCGAGCGGTGCGGGCTTACGAAAAGGTGGGATTCGTGGCCACCGGCGAGCGCCTGCCCCACCCGGTCAACCCGGCCCTGACCGAGCTGAGGATGCGCCGCTCAATCTGACGACCCACCCGCTCGCAGGGAGTTTTGGTCGGGAGGACGGAGGCACAGCGCCTCCGGCACTGGGTCGTTGGGCCCTTCGGAGTTTGTCACCAAGCTCGAAGTTGAAGGGCCTCGTACGGCTTCACGTCCTCCCGCGTAGAGCATCCTGCCGAGGTTGGCGGGGGTGCGCAAGTCTTCGCCGGGGTCAAAGTTCAACGAATCGCCGACTGTCGACTACGGACAGTCATTCCAGCAGGCCGGCGTCGCGGGCGGCCCGCAGCGATGGCTTGATTCGGTGAGTCGGCCCGACCAAGCTGGAAATCGCGTCCAGCGTTTTGAGTCCCTCGCCCGTGTTGTAGACAACTGTCTCTTTATCTGGGTCGAGCTTGCCGCTGGCGATCAACTTGCGCAAAACCGCGACAGTAGTCCCGCCGGCAGTCTCGGCGAAGATCCCAGTCGTCTCGGCCAGCAGTCGGATGCCGGCCCGAATCTCGTCGTCGTCGGCGTAATCCATCCACCCACCGGTGCGGCGCACCGCCTCGATCGCGTACGCGCCGGCGGCGGGGTCGCCGATGTTGAGCGATTTCGCGATGCCGGTCGGCTTCACCGGCACGATGTGTTCGGTGCCGTTGTGCAGCGCGGTGGCGATCGGGTTACAGCCGGCCGACTGTGCCCCGAAGACCGCCCACCCGCCCTCAGGCGCCTCGACCAGCCCAATTTCGACCAGCTCGGTGAACGCCTTGTCCACCTTGGTGAGCAGCTCACCAGAGGCCATCGGGATGACCACCTGAGCCGGGATCCGCCAGCCCAACTGCTCGGCCACCTCGTACCCCAGGGTCTTGGAGCCTTCGGCATAGAACGGACGAACGTTGACATTGACGAAGGCGGTGTCTTCGAATTCGTCGGTTTCCACTAGCTCGCCGCAGAGGCGGTTCACGTCGTCGTAGGAGCCTTCGATCGCGACCAGGTCGCCGCCGTAGACCGCGGTGGTCACGATCTTGCCAGACTCCAGATCCCAGGGGATGAAGACGATGCTCGGGGCGCCGACTCGGGCCGCGTGCGCGGCGACCGAGTTGGCCAGGTTGCCGGTGGACGCGCAGGCATAGCGGGTGAAGCCGAGTCCGCGCGCGGCGGTCAACGCGACCGAGACGACCCGGTCCTTGAACGAGTGGGTCGGGTTGGCCGAGTCGTCCTTGACATACAGCGGCGCGCGCAGGCCGACCGCTGCGGCCAGGGCCGGCGCGCTGACCAGCGGAGTCAGTCCCGGGTCCAGGCTTACTCGGGTGGCTGGGTCAAGCCCCACGGGCAGCAGGCCGGCGTAGCGCCAGATGTTTTGCGGGCCCGCTTCGATCTGCTCGCGGGTGACTAGAGCTAGGGCCGCTTGGTCATAGGAGACCTCAAGCGGCCCGAAACACTCGAAACACGCGTGTTGCGCGATTAGCGGATATTCCGCCCCACAAGCGCGGCAACTCAAGCCGCGCGCAGGCGACGCGGTGATAGGTGTGGAGGCACTAACGACAGCCGTCATCGAGGATTTCCTCTCATCTTTCCCCGCGGCGACCTGCCAGCAGGGACGGAATTAGCACCTGCCACGCCTGGGCCTCGTCATCGAGACTCGCGTGGTGGTTGCCGGGGCTTCATCGGGCCGTTCCCTCTGCCCCTCTGGATGAGGTATTCAGTTGTGTCTTCCACCTTACGATGCCCGCACCCAAAGAGCACGGCCAGATCTGCCAGATGTGAGCGACAGCGCTATGAAGTGATGTCCTTGCGCGTGAAGCGCCAGAAGGCCAGCGACCAGAAGAATGTCGCGTAGCAGATCGCGGTAATCGCGCCTTTGACCAGGTCATCGACCTGAGCTGGGTTCGATAGCAGGCCCAGCCACGCGTTACTGTAATGAGTCGGCAGCACGTCGCGGATGCCTCCCAGCGCGGTGATCTGATCCAAGATGCTGGACAAAATCCACAGCAGCACCGCACCGCCGACGGCACCGAGCGCGGCATCGGTGAGCACCGAGAGCAAAAACGCCAGCCCGGCCACGACCAGCATTGTCACGGCCAGGTAGGCCACAATGCCGGCCAGTCGGAGCAAGCCCTCACCAGGCGGCAGCGCGGTGGCGATCGTGCTGCCCAGCGGATGCCAGCCATAACGCAGCGTGCCGACCAGCAAGGCCGTGCCGGTCAGGGTCAGCAGGGCCAGCAACGAATAGCCCAGCGCGACGATCAGCTTGACCCCGAGCAGCCGAGCTCGCGGCACCGGAATCGCCAACAAATAGCGCAAACTGCCCCAGCTCGCCTCGCTGGCCACAGTGTCGCCACAGAACAACGCAACCACGACAACCAACAAGAAACCGGCCGAAACCGCAAGGGTGAACAGCGCGAAATTCAGCCCGCCCGAGGTGGCCAGATCGACCAAGCTGCCGAACGCGCCACCACCGTTGTTGTCATCGCTGCTGTTGTTCCCGCCGAACTCGAACGCCGCCACAACAATCAACGGCAGCAACACCATAAAACCCAAAGCCAGTTGGGTACGCCGACGCGAAGCTTGCCGTCGCACCTCGCCCCACAACGGCATCGTCCCACTCGGCCGGTACCCGATCGTGGCAGCGCTCATCGGTCTCCACTCCCCCGCGAATTGTCGCCCACCAGGGCCAGGAACGCGTCTTCAAGTCGACGCCGGGGCACCACCCGGTCGACCTCCACTCCGGCCCGCACCAAGGACGCCACCATCTCGGCGCGCGGCGTCCCGTTCATGTCCACGATCAGGCTGGACGGCCCATCCGCTGTCACTGACTTAACGCCGAGGCCAGTCAGCACTTGTTCTGCGGCCGACACGTCGGAGACCTCCACCTGCACCGAGGGTGAGTCGCCGACGATGTCCTCGACCGGTCCGGCTGCGACGATCCGGCCCTTGTTGACCACCACCGCGTGGGTACAGGTCTGTTCGACTTCGGCGAGCAGGTGGCTGGAGACCAGCACGGCCCGCCCGTCGGTCGCGTAACGCTTGAGCACTCGGCGCATCTCCGCGATCTGGGGTGGGTCGAGTCCGTCGGTCGGTTCGTCCAGCACCAGCAGGTCGGGCAGGCCCAACATCGCCTGTGCGATAGCGAGCCGCTGCCGCATACCGTGGCTGTATTTCTTGGTTCGCCGGTGCACCGACTCACCCAGTCCGGCGATCTGCAGCGCCTCGTCGAAGTGCGCGTCGGCGTCGGGGCGGCCGGTGGCTTTCCAGTAGGCCCGCAGGTTCTCGTAGCCGCTGAGGTGGGGCAGGAAGCCCGGCCCTTCGACCAGCGCGCCCACCCGGGACAAAATCGGCGCGCCCGGCGCCAACCGGTGCCCGAAGACCAGCGCCTCACCCGCGGTGGGCATGGTCAAGCCCATCAGCACCCGCAGCGTGGTGGTCTTACCGGCGCCGTTCGGGCCGAGCAGACCGACCACTTGCCCACGTTCGACGGTGAAACTGACTTCTTCAACTGCCACAAACCCATCCGCGTACGCCTTGCGTAGGCCACGGACGATAAGCGGAGTGTCGACGTACTCGGCGGTGGTCGGATCGTGGCGACGCCGCAGCCGCAGGCGACGCACTAGCAGGACCACGGCGAGCCCGAGCGCGATGACTGCGAGCAGGCCGACCAACACGTACCGCCAGAGGACTTGCGGGTTGGCAATGGGCGTGCCCACGACGGTGGGCAAGGTGAGCGTTGGATCGAGGGCCACGGTGTAGACAGCCGGCTTGACCGGCGACAGGAAGGCTTGATCGCTCGTTGCGACAACAACTCGCAGCGTGTGTCCAGCGTCGATTTGTCGGACGATGGCCGGCAGCGTGACCGTGACCGTTTTTGCCTGGTCGATGGTGGCTGGTAAGCCGGTCAGGCGCACTGGGGCGACTAAGCCGGCGCTGAGCGTTGCGGCCCCGTCTTGATCAACGTCGTAGAGCTTGACAAACAAGGTCGCGTCCCCAGTCGGCGAAGCGGCGCGCAGTCGCACAGTGGGGGAACCGACCACGTCGATGGTCTTGGTCACCGGCTGGGCGACAAACTTGGCGTATTGGCCGGGAATGTCAGCGGCCACACCCCCGCTGAGCAGCGAACTGAGCCGGCCACCGAGACCAGGCAGCGCCGACAGCGCGCCCGGGTTGCCGTTCGGCGGGTTGGCGATCTGCTGCGCGGCCGAGCTCAACGCCACCTCTGTCTGGCCGGTGCCACCCAAGCCCGGATAAGTCGCGTCGCTATACCCGTTGGTGACCAGACCCCGATCCAGCGCACTGAACCCGGCCACCTGCGAATAAGTGAAGCTGTTGTCCGGCGCCGCCCCTTCGCCCAATAGGTAATGGTCCAACCATTGAACAGTCAAATATTGGGTACGGTCCACGTCGGTTTGCGGGCCGGCGCCCCCGTCATGCCCACCGGTGAACCAAGCCACCCGCACCGGGGTGCCCCGGGCGGCGATTCCGCGGGCGTTCGCATCGGCTTCGGCGAGCGGGAAGAGGGTGTCGACAGCGCCCTGGATCAGCAGGGTGGGCGCCTTGATTTTGCTGAGCACGGTGGCAGGGCTGGATTTGCGCAGCAGGTCGAGCGTCTTGGCGTCCGGGATGCCGGTGGTCGCCAAGCTGAGGTAAGCAGCACAGACATCCGGCGCGAACCGCCCACACGCCGGGTCAGCAGTAATCCGGGGGTCGGAGTTCGGGCCGTCGGCGGAGCCCGGCCCGGCGGACTTGGAGCCGCCGGATAGGCCGGATCCGAGCCCGGCTGCGGCGCCGTTGCCGAAGAACAGGCCTGCCCAGCCCTTTTTGAAGACGCCGCTTGCGTCAGTGTCCGCCGACTGGGGCAGAAACGCCTTGGTCAAGTCGTTCCAGGTGATCGACGGCACGATCGCGTCGACCCGTGGATCTTGGCCAGCCAGCATCAGGGCGAGCGCGCCGCCATAAGAACCGCCGACCGCGGCGACGCGGGGGTCACCCGGCGCGTCGGTGCGGATCTCCGGTTGGGCGGCCAGCCAGTCGATCAGGCCTTGCGCGTCTTTGACCTCATAGTCAGGGCTGTCTAAATGGATCTGACCACCGCTGCGCCCGAAACCCTGCGCGGTCCAAGCCAGCACCGCGTAGCCCCGGTCCGCCAGCGATTTCGCGTCCTCGCTGACTGATTCCTTGGTGCCACCGAACCCGTGGGCCAGCAGCACCGCCGGCACTTTGCCGGACCGGTTGGCGGGAAGGTAGAACCGGGCGTCCAAGTCGACTGACTCAGCGCCAGTCGCACCGGTGTGCACTCCGATCCGCAGATCGCGCGCGGTCCAACCGACCCGCTCGGGCCACGCCGCCCAGCCGACAAGTGCGGCGACCAGCACAATCACCACCGCTGCTCCGATGACACGACGACGGGTGAGCCGGGGCAGCGCACGGCGCGACCAGGTCGACAGGGCAGACATGGGTGAAACGCTATCCGGCCGGATCTGAGCTGGTGCTGTGAAGTGCCGCGCAGTGCGATTCGCCACCACGCTACGGCCTGTCGGTCTGGCTCAACGCTTGATCAGGGCTGTTGGGCGCAGTAGCGCCGTTCTGCGCGGCGAGGCCGTTGGGCGCAGTGCGACAGCGGGGCACCGATAGCGTGGGGGATCTAGTCCGCTCGAATCGCGACGGAGGCAGCCACGGTGCCCGATCAACTCACGCTGACTGTGACCCTGCGGCCGGCGGCCCTCGATGCTCGGCGCGGCATCGTCCGGCTGCATCCTGAAGTGATGGCCGCGTTGGCGATCAATCCAGGTGATCCCGTTCGGTTGGTGGGTTCCCGCACGACCGCGGGCATCGCCGCACGCACAGATCCGACTGCCGGCCAGGCGTTGCTCTACGCCGATGATTTGATCTTGGGCAACCTCAGCATGCGCGACGGCGACCAAGTCACCATCAGCCGCCTGCCCGTGGTCGAAGCCCAACGGGTCACGCTGACCGGGTCGCCCGAGATCGTTGCCGTGGTCTCAACCCAGATGCTCCAGCTCGCGCTGCTCGGCAAGGTGGTCAGCACCGGCGACGATGTTTCGCTGCTGCCGCAAGACGTGCTGCCCGCTCCGGCCAACCGCTCCTTGGTCGAATCGGCCCGCCGCAGCCTGGCCAACCGGGTCGGCTACGGCTGGACCAGCACCCTGCTAACTGTTGCCGAAGTGCACGAAACCGACGGCGCATTGGTCACCATGAACACCGCGGTCAGCTGGGCAAACAGCGTGGCTATGCCAACTCGCCCTGCACCCACCCAGTTTGCTGGCATCGGCTCGGCTGGCAGTGGGCTCGCTCGCGCCGATTCCGCAGTTGCCGGGGCGCCTGCGGGCACCGATGTCGGGCCGCCACTAAGCATCGACGACCTGCCCGGCCTGCGTGCCCAGGCCAAGGAGCTGGGCGAGCTGCTCGACCTCGGCTTCCACCACGGCGAGGTGCTGACCCGATTGGGCACCACCATTTCGCTCGGTGTCCTGCTGACCGGTCCGTCCGGCTCCGGAAAAACCTCGCTGGTACGAGCAGTAGCAGCGCAAGTCGGCGCGACAGTCCACCTAGTCTGGGCGCCTGAGTTGGCCGCGCTCACCAACGACTCGGCCGCCGCCCGGCTGCGTGAACTAGTCCGCGCGGCCCGCGCGAATCCGCCGGCCGTGGTGCTCATCGGCGACGTCGAAGCGCTCGCACCGCGCACTGATCCGGGGCCGGTGAGCACTGTTTTCCGGCAAATCCTGGCCGAGACGGTACGCGCCGGAGTCGCGGTAATCTGCACAACGAGTCGGCCCGAGTCCGTCGATCCTCAGGTGCGTTCGCCCGACCTGCTCGCCGTTCAGCTCGCCGTACCGCTGCCGGATGCGGCGATGCGGCGCGAACAGCTGGGCGTGCTTACCCGCGGAATGCCGCTGGCCGAAGACGTACGGCTGGACGACGTGGCCGCCCGCACGCCCGGTTTCGTCGCTGCAGATCTGGGGGCACTCGCCCGAGAAGCCGGCGTGCGGGCCGCGCTGCGCCAGAAAGACGCGGAGTCACCGACCGTGGCTATGGTTGACTTTGAAGCCGCGCTGGACGTGGTGCGCCCGACCTCGATGGCGGAATCCACCCTCGAAGTGGCCTCGGTGACCCTCGACGACGTCGGCGACCTGGCCGAAGTGAAGCAGACGCTGACCGAGTCGGTGCTGTGGCCGCTGACTTATCCGGACACATTCGCCCGACTCGGCGTCACGCCACCGCGCGGTGTCCTGCTCTATGGGCCGCCCGGCTGCGGCAAGACCTATTTGGTGAAGGCAATCGCTGGTACGGGCAAGGCGAACGTACTGTCGGTGAAAGGTGCTGAGCTGCTGAGCAAGTGGGTCGGTGACAGTGAGCGGGCAGTGCGCGAGTTGTTCCGGCGGGCGCGCGAAGCGGCACCGACGTTGATTTTCCTGGACGAAGTGGACGCGCTGGCGCCGACTCGTGGGCAGGCCACCGACGGCGGCACCACGGATCGGGTGGTCGCAGCTCTGCTCACCGAGTTGGACGGGGTGGAAAGCCTACGCAACGTGGTGGTGATCGGTGCGACCAACCGGCCCGACTTGATCGATCCGGCGTTGCTGCGGCCGGGTCGGCTTGAACGGCTCATCTATGTGCCGCCTCCGGACGCCGACGCGCGAGCGGCGATCCTGCGCGCTGCGGCGAAAGCCGTTCCGCTCGACGAATCGGTCGATTTGGGGGTGCTCGGCGCTGATTTGGTGGGCTTTTCGGCGGCTGACTGCGCGGCGCTGATCCGGGAATCAGCGTTGGCCGCGATGCGTGACTCGGTTGAGGCGTCGATGGTCACCGCCGCGAACGTGGCAACGGCTCGTAGCCGAGTGCGGGCCTCATTGGACCCGAGCCAAGTCGCCTGGCTGGCAAATTACGCCTCCGCCCACGAGCCGGGCTAGCCCACCGCTGGGCTGACCTCGGGTCGAACCTGCGGCACACCGACGTTAGCTCGGAGCAGGCGAGCAGCTGACCTGCGGCTCAGCGGCGGCGGGTGCGGGCTCGGGTTGAACGCAGCCGGCGCAGCCGGCCGATCAGAACTGGGTCGTGTGCGAGCGCGGCCGGGTCGTCCAACAACCCGTTGAGCAGCTGGTAGTAGCGGGTCGACGACAGCGCGAACGTGTCGCGTATGGCTTGCTCTTTGGCACCGGCATGCTTCCACCAGCGCGCCTCGAACGCGAGTATCTGCTGCGCACGATCGGACAGCGCGGCCGGAGCCTCAGCCGCGGGAACGGCCGGCTCGGTTCTGGGGGCCGGGATGTGCTGCTCATCGACCGAGGTGAGATCTTCGGCGGGCTGCATGGCGCTCCAAGGACGAATACAAGCACAGATGTACGAGGGGACCGCCAGCATAATGCCGACGGTCCCCGCGCGCATTCCCAAGTCAGGACGGCCCGACGTTACCTCACGTAATGTCGCGCTTGCGCAATGTCCACATAGATGCACCCACCACGAGCACAAAGATCGCCGCCATCACGGTGCCCACCAGAGGCCAGGTGAGCGTCCAGGTCGCCGGATGACATCCCGTACCGGCGGCATAGTTGCACGTGCTGTCGTCCTCGAATTTATACGATTTGCCCATCCACGCTATAATCCAGACCGGAATCAGGTACGCCTGGACGAACTTGACGTGCGCCAGACTCAAGACCGTCGCCAGTCCAAACTGGAAGACCACTACCACGGCAGCCGCCGAACCTAGTGCTACTGCGGTGTGCCGGCCGATTGAGGCGAGCCCGAAACCGAGCCCGGTAGCCACGAGCACCAGGATCAATGCCCGCAATTCGGTCAACGCGGTGGACTGCCAAGCGCCAGAGGTCATTTTCTCCGTGGTGCCGTGCAGCTGAGCAATCAGCGCGAAGGTCGCCGTCCAGGCGACCGCAACCACCGCCGTCAGTGCGGTCATCGCGCCCAGCAAGGCGGCGAGCTTAGTGCCGAGCACCCGCAGTCGCTGCGGTCGCCACAACAGCAGCGTCATCATGCCGCCGCTGTTCCACTCGGCACCGACATAGGAAGCTCCGATCACGAACCCGCCCAAGGCGAACAATGCCGCGAAGGTGGTGATCATGGCGGGGAAGTTAGCGCGGAAATTGAAGGTGGAGGGTAGGTAGCGCTTGGGGTCGAATTCGTCCTGCGTTGGCGTGTAGATGTCGTCGCAGCTGCCCGCCTGGCTCGTGGTCTTCCCCGCCTTGCAATCCGCCTTGAACTGCTCGGCCTGCTTCGTCGCACCCTGGAAATCCGCCGTCGCTGCCGCCTGAGCCTGCGCGAGCTGAGCTGGGCCGATTTTCTGGTTGGTGAAGAAGATGCTGATGGCGATCGCCGCCATCGCCACCAGTGTGCCGATCACCAGCACCCGAACGAACCGGCGCTTAACCAGCCGACGAGTTTCTGCTTTGTAGAGGCTCACTGACCCCACCCACCTGACGCTGACGCTGACGCTGACGTGGTCGCGGTCTGGTCGACTTGACGGTTGCTTCCGTCGACCGGTGCAGTGCCGGTGAGCTCCAGGAAGACGCTTTCCAAGTCGGCTTGAACCGGGGTCAGCTCGCTGACATAGATTTGCTGCTCGGCGAGCAACCGAGTAATTTGCGCCGGATTACCGGCGTTGCCGACCGAGAACGAGTCAGCCTCGACCGTGACCTCAGCGCCGTTGGCCCGCAGCAGCGATACGGCATTCCGCAGGTCGACGCCAGGCTCCAGCCGCACCTTGACCGCCGACGAAGTGTGGTCCGCCAGCACCGAGGCCACCGAACCGGCCGCGACCCGCCGCCCGGCCGAGATGATCGTGACCGAGTCGCAGATCAGCTGAATCTCGCCGAGAATGTGGCTGGACAGCACGACCGTCATACCGCTGCTGGCCAGTGTGCTCATCAGCGTGCGCATCTCTCGGATCCCGCCCGGGTCGAGCCCGTTCGCCGGTTCATCCAAGATCAACAGCTTCGGCTCCTTGAGCAGCGCCGATGCCACCGCCAGGCGCTGTTTCATCCCGAGCGAGAACGTCTTCACCCGATCCTTGGCCCGGTCCCGCAAACCGACCTGCTCCAGCACGGCCGTAACGCGCAGCTGATCGATTCCGCCCGCATCAGCCAACAACGACAACGTGTCGTATGCGGAGAAGTTGGGGAAGAACTGGGGGCTCTCGACAATCGCGCCAACCAGCCCGGCCACCTCGGGCAACCGCTCGGGGACTTCTCGCCCGAGCACCGCCATGCGGCCACCGTTGGGTTTGATCAACCCCAGCAGCGTACGCAAAGTGGTGGTTTTGCCCGAGCCGTTGGGGCCTAAGAAGCCGTGCACCTGGCCGGCTTCGACCACCATGTCAAAACCATCCAGCGCTTTACGCACGCCTTTGCGGCTGCGATAGGACTTCTGCAGCCCTGATATCTCCAATGCGGCACTCACCTGCGGAACTCTAAGTGATCAAGATAAGGTCGAGATCGGCCAAAAGTTCTAAATTCCCGGGTACGCCGTGCCGACCGGCCGACCCGCCGACCCGCCGACCAGCCAGATCTAACTCAGCCCGACTGCGACGACGGTCGGCGGACGAACCGGGGCCGTCATCGATACAGTTCTCTGCTCAGTGCCCTGATCGCTTCCGCAACAACGTCTGGTCGTTCGATTTGCGGAAAATGCCCCACTCCGTCGAGCACTGTCACCGGCGCGTCGGGCAGCAGGCGTCGAACATCATCCACCACGGCGCGCGGAATGGCCGAGTCATCAGCTCCCCACACCACCTGCACCGGGACTGGCGACTGGAGTAATGCAGTCAGCCAGCGGGTTTTGTTTTCCTGCCCGTCAGCCAAGTAGTGCACGAGCCGGGGCAACCGAGCCGTGCCGGACCCGATCGTCAAGATCGTCCAATAGTCGTGCAGCTCGGCCAGTGGCGGACGCCCGGCGGGAGCGAACAGACCTGCCATGGCGGCAACATATCGCCGCTCGGTCATCGACCGAGCCAGCAGCCAGCCCACCGGTGGCCGGGCCAGCAGCCGGGTGACCAGCGCCGGCGTGTAGCAATCGGGCACCAGCGACCCGTTGAGCAGCACCACCCCGAACAGGGGTGTCACACCACGCTCGGCGCGCTCCCGGGCCAGCAGTTCACGCGCAACCGCGGAACCGACATCGTGGCCAACGAGCAGCGTGGAACCGACGCCGAGCTGGCGCCAAGCGGCTTGGATGATGTCGGCGTGCTCGGCGACGCTGTAGCGGTGGCGTGCTGGCTGGTCAGAACCGCCATACCCAAGCAGGTCAATGCTGATCACGGTGTGTTCGGTGGTCAACAGCGGCTCCAGGCGAGCCCAATCGAACGACGAAGTCGGAAAGCCGTGAATCAACGTCACCGCCGGACCAGTGCCGCGAACCCGGACAAAGATCTGATAGCTAGCGCCGGGAAGCTCGACGGTGATGAGTCGACCGCCCCGACGCCAGTTCTGCCACGTTTCCACTAGCTCCTCCAACTGTTGGCGTTACCCAGGAGGACTAGCTCACATCTTCGAGTTCACTCGAAGTCAAGGTAGGTTCTCAGAATGATCCTGACTATTGGCGAATTGGCGGAGCGGTCTGGGGTGCCGGCGACGACGCTGCGTTACTACGACTCACTCGGGCTACTCGTGGCCGAGCGACTCGCCAACGGGCATCGCAGGTATCCGGATGCGGCGCTCGGGCAGCTTGACTTGATTCGCACTAGCCGGTTACTCGGCTTGAGCCTGCAAGAGATCGCGATCGTGCTCGCGCCCGGCGGAGGCGAGCTGCGCCGGCAAGTTGCGCGTCGCAAGCTCGACGAGCTCGATACGACACTGATTCAGCTCAACGCGGTGCGGGCTGTGTTGACCCATTTGGCCACCTGCCAGCACACGCCACCGCAGGCGGGTGAATGCCAAGGCCTGATCCGGGATCTTTGGCTTAGTGCTTTCGGAGCTTAGTGCTTTCGGAGCTTAGTGCTTTCGGAGCTTAGTGCTTTCAGAGCAACGAATCCCCGCTGATGCGCCCGACTAAGCAAGCTCGATGGCTAGTTTTGTCCGCTGCCTCGGTCAATCAGCTGATCCAGCATGCCGACGATGTCATTGAGGCGCGCGCCATGCTGATCGCGGATGAAATTGACCGTCCCGGTCAATTGATCAACCCGCCCGTCCAACTGATCAACCCGCTCGATGAGCACAGTTATTGCCTGCCCGTGCTGGGCTAATGCCTGCCCGTGCTGGGCTAATACCTGCCCGTGCTGGGCTAATACCTGCCCATGCTGGGCTAATACCTGCCCCTGTTCGAGTTGGGTCTCGCGCAGCGCATTCAACACCCGGGTGTGTCCACGCAGTTCGGCGCGATAATCCGCGACGTCCTGGTCGGCCCCGGCAGCCAATTCGCGGGCCTCGGCCACCTCGCGGTGAACGACCACCATTTCTTCCTCCAGGGCGACAACTCGGTTGGTTAGGTCGATGGGTTCCATGCCGACGACGATACCTGGTCGCATGACTAGTTTCCACGGGACAAAACGGCGGATTGCCGACTAGTATTTTCCAGTGCTGGGACGGCAGCTCGTCAGGCGCAAATGACCTGGACGCCAGCTGCCCGCAGCGACGCCAAAATGGTGGGTTCCGCACCGGAATCGGTGACGAGCATGTCTACCTTGGTGATCGGGCAGATCCGGGCGAAAGCGTGCTTGCCTAGCTTCGACGAGTCGGCGATCACCACCACCCGTTTGGCCCGCGCGACCATCAGGCTGTTCATGGCGGCCTCGCCCTCGTGGTGGGCCGCGGCACCCAGCGCAACGTCGAGCGCGTCCACGCCGAGCAGCACGGTGTCCAGCGTGACCTCGGCCAGCAGCGCCCCACCGAGCGGGCCGACCAGCTCGAACGACTGCGGACGCACCACTCCGCCGGCAACCACAATCTTCATCCGGGAACGCACCAACAGCTCGTTGGCGATGTTCAGCGCATTCGTCACCACGGTCAGCTGGGAACCCGCACCGCCGCCGTTGAGGTCGGGGCGCACCGCTAGCGCGCGGGCCACTTCGGTCATCGTGGTGCCACCGTTGAGGCCGACTACCGTACCGGCGGTGATCTGGGCGGCTGCGGCTGCGCCGATTCGTTGCTTCTCGGCCGAGTGTTTAGCGCTTTTGTAGCGCAGCGGCAGATCGTACGAGACGGCATTGGCGACCGCACCGCCGCGCGTACGCGTGATCATTTGCTGTTGGGCTAGCTGGTCGAAGTCGCGCCGAATCGTGGCCTGGGAGACTTCGAGCTGCTCAGCCGCGTCTTCGACACTGACCCGGCCGTTGGCTGTGAGCAGCTCCAGCAGGGCGTTCCATCGCGCGTACCGGTCCACCACCACTCCCCGCTGCACATTACGTGATAAGAGTGTGCACATTAATGCGCGAAAGGACCGGAAGCAAAACTCGCCGTTGCGCAGGAGGCATCGTTGACCAGCCCGACCCCGACCACGCGCCTCAGTGGACGAATCGTCCGACGTGGCACGATCTTCCCAGGTCACGTGGAACTCGACGGCCCGGTGATTCGTGCGGTGATCGCTGACGATCGCGTCGACCCGGCCGCTGACTTCATCGTGCCCGGTTTTGTCGATCTGCACTGCCACGGTGGAGGCGGACATACCTTCACTGCCGGCGAGGTCGAATCGGCCCGGAAAGCGGCTGCGTTCCACCTCACCCACGGCACCACGACCCTGCTCGCCGGCCTGGTCAGCGCCCCGATCGACGTCCTGCGCGCCGCCAACACCGCCTATCGTCCGCTGGTCGAAACAGGCATTCTGGCCGGCGTCTATCTCGAAGGCCCCTACCTATCGCGATTGCGGTGTGGTGCACAAAACCCCGATTTCCTCCGCAATCCGTCCAGCACCGAATTGCAAGAACTGGTCAACCCCGGCACGGTACGAATGGTGACGATCGCCCCCGAGCTGCCCGGTGCGATCGAAGCCATCACCCTGCTCCGCGGCCGGGGGGTCGTCGCTGCGATTGGGCACACGGATGCGACGTACGCGCAAACGCTGGCCGGCATTGCAGCTGGCGCGACTGTCGGAACCCACGTCTGCAACGGCATGCGCCCGCCGCACCACCGCGAACCCGGCCCGGTGATCGGCTTGCTTTCCGGCGCGGTGACATGCGAACTCATCGCCGACAACGTGCACCTGCACCCCGGGATGTTGGCGTTCGCTGCTCGCACGGCCGGGCCGGAACGGATCGCGCTGATCACCGACGCGATCGCTGCTGCGGGGATGCCGGATGGTCGATATGAGCTCGGTGGCCAGGCAGTCGAGGTGACCGATCGGGTGGCCCGGCTGACCCGGGATGGCTCGCTGGCCGGCAGCACCCTGACTATGGACGTCGCGCTGCGTAATGCCGTGCACGCCGGCATCGCCCTGCCGGACGCGGTGACGATGGCGTCGACTACACCGGCCCAAGTGCTGGGCTTGGCGGACCGGATCGGGGCCATCGAGCCCAGATTGCAGGCGGATTTGGTCGTGTTGGGCGCCGGTCATCAGGTGAAAGAGGTCTGGCGCCGCGGAACCCGCTAACAACCTTATTCGAGCCCGGTTCGACGCAGACCGAATGGGCGGATCACGACAGGCCGGATGGGCGGTTCCAGCCGCGCAGGTTGGGCAGCGCGACGGTGTCCCACGGGAGGCGTTGCAGGATCCGGGCTAGCACGAGGCCGAGGAGAACCCCGGCGATCGAGTCGGTGAGCCAGTGGAAACCGGTGTAGACGGTCGTGACGAAAACGACCATGACCGGCACAAATCGAATTGCTAACGTTTGCACGCGAGTCAGCGGTCGATGCAACAGCGCGGCGAGCAATAACGCCAAGGCTGCGTACCAGACGAAAGAGTTACCTAAGTGTCCAGAGGGGTAGCTCGTTGCGTATTTTCCCGACGCGTACGGATTGAAAAGGGCGGTTTTGTTGTTGCCGGTAAATGTCGGTGCCGCGCGGTCGAAAAATATCTTGGCGGGGCCGATAGTCAGGATGGTCAACACGTTGGCCGCAAGGAACGGGAAGATGGCGCGCACCGAACGCGTTTGCCAAACTAATGCGGCGGTCAGGATTAGTGCCGCCGGGGTCAGCACTTGGCCGCCTTGGCCGAAATAGTTCAGCACCCGCGCAGTCCAATAAATCGGTGCCGGTTGGTGGGCGAAGGCCCAGTCGGCCACCCGCTGATCCACCTTCAACAGGTGACCGTTGCTCAGGGCCACTGTCAGGGCGACAAAGCCGGCGAGCAGCGCGACATCCACCCACCAGCTCAGCTTGGGCCGGACCCGGGCGCGCTCGATCGACTCAGTCACCCGCTCAACGCTAGAGGAACTGGCGCAACTTCACGGCCAGCAGGTCTGCGCGTACGCCGGAGTTGGGGCAACCGCCGAAATGGTGCAGTGCGACCACTTTGTTGGTTTTGCGCGACAACACTGGTGAACCCGACGACCCGCCCTCGGTGTCGCAGTAGTAACTGACGTCCGATTTCGGGGTGTAGCCGTTGTAGCCTGGGTCCGAAACTGAACAGTTGCCAGCCTTCTCGCCGAGCGAGCCAGCGATCTTGGTGGGCGCGCCGGCGGGGTGCTGCGGCACGTACAGTTCTTGGCCTTTGCCTGGGCGGGCGGTGTCCAGGGTCAGGTAGCCGAACTTTTGCACGCTGGCGAAGTTGGTGACGGTAAACAGCGTGTAGTCGTCGTCGTGATCAGTGGACAACACGGCGGCGCCCCGGACTTTGGTGGGCTGCACTACGTCGTACCCACCGCATTTGGCGCATTGGTAGTTGAACCAGACCTCGGTGTTGGCGGCGGCTGCGGTGCTGGTCAGGCAATGGTTGTTGGTAAGCAGGCGGTTTTTCGGGCCGACTCGCCAGCCGGTGCAAAGCTCGGTGCCGTTGATCAGCAGTCGGGCAATTGCCTTGGATCGGGTGTAGGCGATCGGGTCGGACGAGCGGTAGCAGGCTGCGTCGGTGGAGGTATCCGTGCCGCAGATCGATTCTTCTCGCCCGCTGCGTTGCGGCGCGACTAGCTGGTTTTCCGGTTCTTTCGCTTGCTCGGTGCGGGTGAAGCCCTTAGCGACTCGGTCAATGTCGACACCCAACTGGCTCGCCGGCACCCCGGTCAGGTCACCCGCTTGCCGATGCAGCTGCACCACAGCGGTGTCACCAGTGACCGACATTGCCCATTTGTCGACTGCTTCGGTGCCCGCTGCCACATACCGATAAGACTCGGCCCCGGTGGCGTTCGACACAGTCAAAAAGTCACCCGGTGCCAGCGCCAATTTCGTGAAATGCACCTTCACGTACGAAGCGCCGGGGTAAGCGAACTTCTCGGTCTGCGGCCCACCCGCGGCATAACCGAGCACCTGGTTGACCAGCACCAACTGTCCGATTTGGGCCCGACCCTCGGTGGCATCCGTCGCCAGCCCGGGATTTGTCGACTTTGATGGTTTTTGGTGGGTCGACTCCTGCGTCGCGGCAGGTGCGTGTTGTGGGGCATCGTGCCAGGTGCCGACGCTGGCGCTGCTGCCGAGCCTGGTCCACGCCACAGCAGTTGCCGAGCCGGCCAGCAGGACTGCCGCACAAGCCCCGACGGCAATGCCTGCCATTCGTCGCATTTCCGCTCCCACCATTCACGTCGCATCACGGACATAATTGCTATTCCGGCGTACTTGCTTGTGTGTAACGAGCCACGTGCGGCGGCGACGCGCACCTGTCACCGTGCACACTGGGTCGGTGCGAATCACCTCAGCCCTCGTCGACCCAGCCTTGCTGGATCTGCCGTGGGGCATCCCCCTCGAGGACTGGCCAGCCGATCATCTGGTTGCGCTCCCCCAGGGCATCTCCCGGCACATCGTTCGCTTCGTCAAACTCAACAACGTTGTGTACGCGCTGAAAGAGACCCGCGAGCGCATCGCCGAAAAGGAATACGACCTGCTGCGCGCGCTGGAACGGATCGATTTCCCGGCAGTCGAAGCAGTCGCCATCGTCAACGACCGCACCGCCGATGTCGACGGCGAAGTGCTCGAATCCATCCTGATCACCCGGCATCTGCAGTTTTCGCTGCCCTACCGCGCGCTCTTCTCGCACGTGCTGCGGCCGGAAACGATGAACCGGTTGCTCGACGCGCTGGCGGCTTTGATCGTACGAATGCATCTGACTGGGTTTTCCTGGGGTGACTGCTCGCTGTCAAACACCTTGTTCCGGCGCGATGCTGGTGCCTTCGCCGCATATTTGGTCGATGCCGAAACCGGCAACCTGCACCCGAAACTGTCCGAAGGTCAGCGCAGTGAAGACATCGAAATTCTGCGGCTGAACATTTTCGGCGAATGTCTCGACCTGCAGGCCGCGGAGTTGCTGCACGACACGATCGACCCGGAAGTAGTTGTCGACGACATCGTTGCTCGGTATGAGCGGCTGTGGCACGAAGTCACTTATGAACAAGAGATCCGACGCGACGCGCGGCATGACATCGAGGGCCGGATTCGTCGACTCAATGACCTCGGGTTCGACGTCGCCGAAGTGGATATGTCGACAGTGGATGGCGGTTACCGGGTCCGCCCTAAGGTGGTCGACGCGGGCTATCACACCCGTCGGCTGCTGCGCCTGACCGGCCTGGATGCCGAGGAGAACCAAGCTCGACAACTGCTCAACGACCTGGACACTTACCGCGCGGAAAGCGACCTCACCGACGAGCAGCAGGCCGCCCATCGCTGGCTCACCGAGGTGTTCGAGCCAGTGGTGCGGGCCGTGCCGGCGCATTTGCGGCGAAAGCTCGAACCGCAAGAGATCTTCTCGCAGATCATTCAGCACAAATGGCTGCTGTCAGAGCAAGCGCGACGTGACGTCGGAATGGCGCCAGCTGTGCAGTCCTACCTCAGTGACGTGCTGGTCAACAAGCCGGACGAGGAGGCGGTGCTCGGCATCGAAGTCGGGTCACTCGCTGCGGCGCCCGTTGGTCGAGTTGATCACCACTAATGCGGCCAGGAGCGCGGCCAACACCACGACTGGGTGAGGCAGCAGCGGGGTAAGCAGGCACAGCACTGCTGCGACCGGGCAGGCCACCAGGAGCGGGCCGCGCTGATGCGGGCGCAAATGCAGCAGCCAGACGAAGAACAAATACACCGCGACCGGCACGGCTACGGCATAGCCGGCGAGTTGTGCGGAGACTCCCGGGTGGTGGGTGGCCTGATCCACAGCAACGGCCAGTCCGGCACCGGTAGCTGCGGCGGCCGCGAAAATGAAGTAATGCCCGTAACCCCACAGGATTGAACTGCGAAATGACACCAGCAGTCCATGTGCTGACCGGTCGAAATACAGCCACCAGAGCGAGAACACCAATACCAAACCCGCCACCGCGAGCGGCAGTAGCGTCGACATCAGTTCCCCGTTTTCGTCGAGCGCCGCCCGGAACGCGATTGTCGCCGCGGAAACCGTCTCACCGAGCACGATGAGGGTGAACAGGCCATACCGTTCGGCGATGTGATGCGGGTGATAAGTGGTTGGGCCGCCCGGCGCCCGTTCCGCCCAGATCGGCAACAGCACTTCAGCCGCAATGAGCAGCAGAAAAGCCACCAGCTGCCAATTCGGCGGGACCAACAGCCGCAACAACCAGAACGTCTGCGTCACAGCAATCCCGCTGGCATAGCGGATCGCCGTTGCACGTCGCTGCGGATCGGCTCGGCCGGCCCGCAGCCACTGCACCACCAATGCCAGCCGCATCACCACATAACCCCAGGTCACCACGGCGAAGTTGCCATGGTCAAAGGCCGGTTCAATGCCAGCGGCCAACACCAGCGCGCCAGCGATCTGCACCAACGTGGTAATCCGATAAACATCGTCGTCCGTGTCGTAAGCAGACGCGAACCAGGTGAAATTCATCCAGGCCCACCAAATGGCAAAGAACACCATCACAAAACTTTCCACCCCATGTACGAGGTGGTGTGCCGCAATATCGTGATGCAGCGGAGCCGCCGCCTGAGCGACCGCGATCACGAAACAGAGGTCGAACAGCAACTCCAACGGCGTCGACACTCGATGCGGCTCATGCGCCGAACGCGCCCGCATCGGCGTCAACCACTCGCGCACCGGACCAGTCATTCGCCCGCCCCACCGATCAGGTCCCAATTGAGCAACGTAAACGTAGTTTCTTCGTCAGCGCCGGCCCGACGATAAGTGGCCAACGCGGCCTCATTGTCGACCTCAGTGCCCACCCACATGCCATAACAACCGGCGCGCCGGGCGATGACAGCGAGCGCGTCGACCAGCCCCGCGCCGATACCCTGCAATCGAGCAACTGGCGCGACGGCGAGCTCGTAGATGAACATCTCGGTCCCCTTGTCCGGGTGGGTCAACTCCACTCCCGAGATCATCCCCACTGCACGACCACTCTCGTCGTACGCCAGTAAAAGGTGATGCCCCGGGTCGGCGAGAAACCGTTGGGTCGCCGCCGGCAAGGGTGGCGAATCGAAGAGGTCCGCCGCCCGATGAACCTCGTCCGCGTCGCTGATCCGCTCGATGCGCATGGCGCCACCTTAAAGGCTCAGCCACCCGCCGCTACCGCGTTATCACCCCGCAGCCGATTTCGACCAGGTCAAGAATTGCTCCAACACCTCAACCGTTCCCGGCGTATACGGCCGCCCGTCGAGGACCCGATGCACCGGCGTGAACTCCATTGCCGCGCCCTCACCAAGAACGACGTCAGCCTGAACCGCATCGGTCTGGCCGTAAAAGTAGTGCTTAACCCGCTCGTATTCCGGCAACTCCTGCACCCGAAAGAGCTGCAATTGACCCGCCGGCTGCAGCCCAGTCTCCTCATCGAGCTCCCGCAACGCCGCCTCAGCGAACCCCTCACCCGCCTCAACATGCCCACCCGGTAAGCCCCACACGTTCGGAAACCGCGGTGCCTGCCCGTCGCGCAACTGCAACAAAATTTCCCCACCCGTATTGACCAAAATGACCGCAGCCAACCTAACAACCGTCAAGACAATTCCTCCGTACGCGGCGAAAGACGTGCAGGGCGGCCGCCAAAATCGGCGACCGCCCTGCACGTCTGCGTCAATATTGCGAAATCCGGGGTTTACTACGCTGAGATGCGCGCGCCAGTCGTGGCGTTGAAGACGTGCAGCTGGCTGGTCTCGGGCCGGACGTAAACGGTCTCGCCCATGCCCGGCATCGTGCGCCGCTCAGTGCGCACGACGAAACGCTCCGAGCCACCCTCGATGTCCGCATGCCCGTAGACGTTCGCGTCCGAGCCAAGGTCTTCGACCAAGTCGACCACGATCGGCAGCGCGCCGTGCGGGTCGGAGGTCAGGTTGGCCGCTTCCGGGCGGAACCCGATCGTGACCTTGTTACCGCCAGTCTTCGCGGCTGCGGCCTGCTCCCGGGTAAGCGGCAGCGCCAAATTACCGAAGTGCGCGCCGGCTTCGGTCAGCGGAACGGTCTTGATGTTCATCGCCGGCGAACCCATGAAGCCAGCCACGAACACGTTGCCCGGGGTGTCGTAAAGCGCCCGCGGGGTGTCGCACTGCTGCAAAACGCCATCGAGCATGACAGCCACCCGGTGACCCATCGTCATGGCCTCGACCTGGTCGTGGGTCACATAGACGGTGGTGACGCCGAGCTTGGCCTGCAGCGAGGCAATCTGCGAACGGGTCTGAACGCGCAGTTTGGCGTCAAGGTTGGACAGCGGCTCGTCCATGAGGAACACCTGCGGCTCACGCACGATCGCCCGGCCCATCGCGACCCGCTGGCGCTGACCACCAGAGAGCGCCTTCGGCTTACGCGAGAGATATTCTTCGAGCTGCAGGAGCTTGGCCGCTTCCTTGACCCGCCGGTCGATCTCCGACTTAGGCGTCTTGCGCAGCTTCAGCGCGAATGCCATGTTTTCGTAAACCGACATGTGCGGGTAGAGCGCGTAGTTCTGGAAGACCATCGCGATGTCGCGCGACTTGGGCGGCAGGTTGGTGACATCCCTGCCCTGGATCAGGATGCGCCCACGGTCAACATCTTCAAGACCGGCGAGCATCCGCAGGCTGGTGGACTTACCACACCCGGACGGGCCGACCAGGACGAGGAACTCGCCGTCGCCGATCTCCAGGGTGAGCTCGTTGACCGCGGGCCGCTCAGTGCCCGCGTAGATGCGCGAGGCCTTGTCATACGTAACGGTAGCCATGCTAAAACGACTCCCTTTCCACCGGCAGGAACGTGCCGGACGATCCGAGTAGAAGGAACTGCCGAGCCACCGTATGTCTTTTTGGGTGCCCTGCCAAGGTGGCGGCGACGTTATCGGGCGTTATGCTGTTGCACGTCGCCCCTGTAGCTCAGTTGGCCAGAGCACTCGCCTTGTAAGCGAGATGTCGTCGGTTCGATTCCGACCGGGGGCTCCACGAGCAAGCTCTGACCAAGAAGGACGCCGGTCAGAGCTTCGTTTTTATCTATGTAATTTGAACCGTCCCCCGAAAACCCCAATCGACTGGGTGGCGTCGGTTGGGAGGACCGTGCGCAGCTACTCATGGATCGAGGAGCGAGGCCGTGACAAACTGTGCGCGGGTGTCGTACCAGGGTGCAGCACGCCAAGTCGGGTAATGAAAGGTGTTCGAATGTGCTGTGGGTGGGGCGGAGGGTTATCCGGATGGCGAATGCTGGCGTGATCAGCCCGCGCCGGTCGCGTCCCGAGGTGCGCGTCGATGTGTGGGGGGCGTTGGGTGCCGCGGCGCTGGCCGGGGCGGCTTACGTGGTGGCGCTGTCGAGTTCCGTGCTGCCCAGTACGGCGTTCAGCATCGTGTTGTTCACGCTTGCTCCGGTGTTCGCGATCTTCGCGGCGATCGTGCTGTTCGACCGTGCTCGTCGGGCGGTGAAGGCTCCGTTGGGTTGGGTGGCGGTCGGGGTGGCCTCCAGTGCCGTGGCGTTGACTCTGCAGCTGATCTCGTTTCCAAGCCTGGCGCCCGCTGGGGGGCTGCTGAGCACAGGCGGCAACGGTAGTGTCCAGTTGTATTTTCTGTTCCACTGGTTACTGGCGGCCGGGGTGTTTTGCGCGCTGCTGCGTATCAACCTGGTGTGGCGGCCGGTGCTGCTGATTGCGGGGCTGCTGGTCAGCCTGGCGGCGGCGACCAACCTCATCCCTGGGCCCGCCCTGTTGACCGACGGGCAGGCATTTACTGCAGCAACGGTCGTGGCGCAGTGGGTCACCGCCGTGATGCTGGGTGGGTTGACGCTGGTGTGGGCGTGGCGGTGGGGGCGGCATTCGCTCGCGCTGTACAGCTGGGTGGGTGTGGCGTTATCGCTGGCGACCTACGAGGTGCTCCTCAACGCGCTGGCGGCGCGCCGGTATGACTCGGTGTGGTGGGCTAGCTTGTCCATGCGGGTGGCCACCTTCGGCGTGCTGGCGGTGGCGGCGCTAGTCACCGTGCTAGCGCAGGTGCGCCAGTTCGAGGGGTACGCCGAATCCGAGTTGGGCCGCCGGGAGGGTGAGCTGCGCGCGTCGCTGATCGCTCAGGGTCAGCTCCTAGCCGCCGCTCAGGCGCTCACCCGTGCCGTGACTGTGGCGCAGGTCGCTGACACTGTCGCGGAGGCGGCGGTGGCAGCGACCGGCGCGACGCGGGCAGTGTTGGGCGAATGGGATGAGGACGGCGGCGACCTGCGGGTTCTGGCCGTCTACGGACACCCTGATTCTCAGCTCACCGACGAGGTAGACCCGATTTCGCCTGATGTGGTGCTGCTCGGCAGTCAGGCACTACGGCAGGGTCAGCCGATATTCACTGACTTTACGGAGAAAGTGAGCACCGCCGCCTTCCCCGACCCGGCAACCACCCCCGGCCATACCCGGATCCGGGCCACGGCGGCGCTGCCACTACGGCTGGGATCAACGAGCATCGGGGTGCTCACCGTCTCCGATGATCAGCCCCGCGACTGGCCGGCACCCGAGCGGGACCTGCTAGCGGGCCTGGCCGACCAGGCGGCTCAGGCCCTGCAACGAGCCCGGCTGTATGAGCGGGAACACCAGATCGCCCAGGACTTGCAGCGTGGCATGCTGCCCCACCGCCTGTCCGCGCCCGCCGGCGTGCAGTTGGCCGCCCGATACCTACCCGGCGCGAAGGGCCTCAGCGTCGGTGGCGACTGGTATGACGCGATCCCCGTGCCAGGTGGCCGCACCGCTCTCGTGGTCGGGGACGTGATGGGCAAAGGCGCCCAGGCGGCGGCAATCATGGGCCGCATCCGGCACACTATCCGCGCCATAGCCGCCGTCGACCCTCACCCCGCCGTCGTCCTGCGCCGGCTGGACAACCTCGCCGACGACCTGGTGCCCGAGGGGCTGGTCACCCTGGTGTACGTGCTGCTCGACCCCGCCACCGGCCGCGTTGACCTGGCTCGCGCCGGGCACCTGCCACCACTGGTGTGTCACCCCGACGGCACCACAGAGTTCATCGAAGCGGGCTGGTCACGCGCGGTGGGGTTGCCTCCCGCCGAACGCACCTGGGCCACGCTGTACCTGCCCGCCGGATCCACGATAGTCCTGTTCACTGACGGCCTCGTCGAACACCGGCACGACGACATCGAGCAAACCATGTCGGCGCTGCGCCACACCCTGCACCAGCATGCCGACGCCGACCCGGAAACCCTCATCGATCAGGCCCTGGCCGTACGCCACGACGCGGACGCCTACGACGACACCTGCGTCCTGCTCGCCAGACTTGCCACAACCCTGATTATGCCGCCGTCCGCCACGGAAACGACGACCACCGTCGCAACGAGCGTTCACCCAGACCGCGTCCCCGCTGACGTCGCCGACGGTGAACTAGCCGGCTGGCCACTGCAACCCTGGAAGGATCCATCCCTCATGCTGCGCTGACAGGCCAGATCGACTGGCGGTGTGGTTTCGAGGTCGAGTAGGAGATTGTCGATCAGGGCTTCTTCTCTATCTCAGGCATCAGGTGACTCGTTACCGGTGGCGCACCGGTACCCGGTGGCATGTCACAGCCAGCTGACCCAGGCGATCCTGACATGTGACCGGTTCGAAGGCGGGCAAAGCTTGCTATGGTTAGAGTGTTTAAGTCTTTAATACATGATCAACATTTCTATCTGATCAACATTTCTATCTGATCAACATTTCCATCTGATCAACATTTCTATCTGATCAACAGGAGCCGTGATGGCGATTACCCAGATTGATCTAGACGACGACGCACTGTCCGAGGCGATGCGCCTGTCTGGTGCACGGAGCAAAAAAGAAACAGTAAATCTTGCCCTAAGAGAGTACGCGGCACGGCACCGCCGGATCACCGCGCTCGATCACTACGCCGCCGCAGCCCAGAACTGGGATTATCGGGGTTGGCAGGACATGCAAAATACGAGCAAAACACCCCCTGCATGATGCGATACCTGGCCGACTCGTCAGCCTTATGGCGACTGCTACGTGACCCCGCAGTGCGGACTGGCTGGTCCGAATTTATCTCTGACCATGCGATCGGATCGTGTCAACCTCAGCGTACTGAGTTTCGGCGCTCTGCCCGTAACCTCGACGAGTACGAGCAGATGACATCATTGTTTGTCGATTTATACCCTGACATTCCAGTACCGAAGACAGCATGACAATGGGTCGAGTCGGCACAATACCGACTGTTGCGCTCCGGCGCGCATCGGGCGTTGTCTTGCGTAGATCTGCTGATCTGCGCTAGCGCAGCGATTCATGGCCTCGTTGTCCTTCACGACGACAACGATTTTGTCACCGGTGCGCGGTACCTCCCCGACTTAGCCGAGCGCCGAGTGCAGTCGCTTCCATAGCTCGAACCGCCCAGCGGTGGGCGATTTCAAGGAGTCAGTGCATCACCCGCAGGCTTAAGGAATGAGTTCAAACGTTCCGCTGGAGTTTCCCATCCAAGCGTCATCCTCGGCCGCGCGTTAAGCATATCAGCGATCCCATCTAATTGCACCTGCGTATATTGAGAAAGGTCCGTGCTCTTCGGCAGGAACTCACGAACCAAACCATTCGTGTTCTCGTTACTACCCCGCTGCCATGGCGAATGCGGGTCGCAGAAGAACACCGGGATCTCGGTCGCCATGGTGAACTTCGCGTGCCCGGCCAACTCCACCCCTTGATCCCAGGTCAGCGACCGAGCCAGATGTACCGGCAACCGGCGCATCGCCTCCGACAGGATCGACACCATCCGATCGGCGGTCCGATCGAACGGCACCCGCATCAGCATCACGAACCGGCTCGAACGCTCCACCAGCGTCGCGACCTGCGACTTCCCGGCCTTGCCGATAATGAGGTCTCCCTCCCAATGTCCCGGTACCGCCCGATCCGCGACCTCGGCCGGACGCTCACTGATGTTGACCATCCCGGCGATCCGGGCCGCCTTCACCCGCGTCGAACCCGCCGGCATCCGCCGATACTTCCCGCGTCGCAACGCCAGTTTCAAATCGGTGCGTAGCTCACCCCTGGCCTGCATATATAGGGTTTCGTAGATCGTCTCGTGAGACACCCGCATCGCCTCATCGTCAGGATGAATCACCCGCAAACGGGCGCTGATCTGTTGCGGCGACCACCGCTGCGCCAGGCCCGCATTGACCTCGTCGTGCAACCGCCTGTCGGCCTGAAGCTTGCGCGGCTTCGGCCGAGTCAGCAACAACTCGAACCGCTCCTGCGCCAAATCAACCCGATACCCCTCACGACCGCCGTTTCGCGCGATCTCCCGCGAGACTACCGACGGATCCCGAACCAACCCGACCGCGATCTCCCGCGCCGAGAGATTCGCACCGATTCCCCGCAAGATCTCATTGCGTTCATCAACCCGTAACGCTGTGCCACGCACCCAGTTTCCCCTATCAGTACAGTCCCATGATCATCTCATGTGATGCACTGACTCCTTGAAATCGCCGTGTCCTGCTCGCCGCACTGACCGATAACAACAACCTCGGACATTGACTGGCAGCCAAGCGTCGCAGGCAGGATACGAGCTGCGACTTTGGTCAGCATAACGTTCTCGGCAAATTTGCCGATGATGGGGATAAATGCGTTAGCTATCGACGGAACGCTCGCTAGACACAATGATGACGGTCTGCTTAGCGCACCGAAGACGACCGATGATGGTCAGTTGGAGGCATCCGTGCGGACCAAACAGTTGGCCACCACCGCTGCGGCCGTGCTGCTGTTGTTGGTGACGGCACCGGCCACGGCCGGGCACGCGGCGCCTGCATCAGAGTGGGAAACTGCCTGGGCGACCGCCCCAGCCGCGGCCGTGTGGGGCGCTGACCATGGTTACGCCGGGTTCACGATTCGCAACGTCGTGCACCCAACCGTCGGCGGCGATCGAGTGCGAATTCACCTCACCAATCGGTACGGGACTGAGCCGGTTTTCTTCGGGCACGTGACCGTCGCAGTTTCCACCCACGCCGGTGGCAGCCGCGACGGCTCGGTCGACCCCAGCGACGGTCAGGCCGACGGCCCAGTCGACGACGTGCTCGTCGAAGGCCAACCACAATTCACCATCCCCGCCGGCATCGACGTGGTCAGCGACCCGATCACCTTAGCCATCCCCGCCGACCATGATTTACTCGTCACCACCTGGACTCCACAGCCCTCGGGCACGGTGACTTATCACCCGGCCGCGATGCAGAATTCGGTCTTCACCCGTGGCCCTGACGACCACGCCGGCGACTCGGACGCAGCCGCATTCAACGAGAGCACAAGTGTCTGGCATTACCTCAGCGGCGTCGATGTGACTGGCCCGCCCGGCACCATTGTGGCCATCGGCGATTCCATTACCGACGGGGTCAGCTCCACTCCGGGCACCAACCGACGCTGGACCGATTATCTTGCCGGCCGCCTGGTCGATTCCGGCCAGCCACAATACGCGGTCGCTAACTCGGGAATCAGCGCCAACCGAGTGCTGCTCGACGGCGACTACCCCAACTACAGCATTTACTCGTCCGCCGGGCAGGCAGCGCAGACCCCACTGCCCTAAAGATCTTGACGGTTTGACCGTTTATGGCTAGGTATTGATATTCTTGGTGTCGGTCGGGTAACGATCGGCGAATGCATTGCGTGATTGTTTCATCACTGGCGGTGTATGCCTGGGGGTGACACGCGGGCTGATACGGGGTTGCCCGGGATATAGCGAAACTCCTGATAGGACGTGGGTTGTCTAGAAACACGTCGATTACCAGGAGTTTCGTTGTTGAAGTCTGCCATATCCGTGCCCGGGTTCGAACTGTCACGGCCGGATGGGTCGTCGGGGTCGTTGCGGGAAGCCGTCCTGGCTGGTCCCGGAGCGCGGGTTCAGGCCGCGGAGACCGGTGATCCGATCCGTGCTGTGGTCACGCCGGAACAGATCGCGGCGGCGTTGACGGCCGCGGGTCATACCGATAAGCAACGGGCGACGCTGTCCGGTGCGGTGACCACGGTGCTGGTACTTGGGTTGTGCCTGTACTGCGGGCAGGGCTCAGCAGCGGTGATCACCCGACTGTGGCCGTTGTTGAGCGTGTTCAACCCGGTGGTGGTGTTGTGTGCCCCGGTCTGCGCGGTGGCATTGTCGCAGGCCAGGGCCCGGTTACCGGTCGCGGTGCTGCGGGAGTTGTTCACCTATACCGCCGCGGGTGAGCCGGTGATGACGGCCGGGTCGTTGGTGTTCGGCCTGCTGGTGACTGCGGTCGACGGCACGGTTTTCGACCTGAGCGCGACCGAGGCGATCCAGGCCAGGTTCGCTACTCCGTCGGGTGGGCGCTTCCCCCAAGCGCGGGCCGTCACAGTGGCCGAATGCGGCACCCGCCGGGTCCTGGCCGCCCAGATCGACTCGTGCCAGGTCAGCGAACAGGTGTTGTGGGATCGCCTCGTCACCTGTCTGAAACCGGGAACGATCAACCTGGCAGACAGGAACTTCTTCTCGATGCACCGGTGGCGGGTCGCGGCCGCGACTGGCGCGCATCTGGTCTGGCGGGTGAAGAACGGCTACCACAGCCTACCGGCGAAGATCCTTAACACTTTGTCTGACGGATCGGAAAAGGTCCGGCTGCGAGAATCCGATCAGATGCTCGCGCGCCGCCGCAAGACTAGCGGCGAGCCGAAGGCCGCCCGCCTCGATGACATCATCGCCCGGATGGTCGAGTTCAGCGTCACCGTGACCGACCGGGCCGGCACAACAACCACGAGCAGATTCCGGGTCCTGACCACGCTGCTCGACCCTGTCGCTTACCCGGCAGAGCAGATCGCCGCACTCTATGCCGAAAGATGGCAAGCGGAACTGGTATACAAGTCGATCAAATCGACGCTACGTGGTGGTGACCGCCGGCTCCGCGGTCAGTCCCCGGACCTGGCAGAACAAGAAATCTGGGCGCTGCTGACCGTCTACAACGCACTCGTGGATCACGCCGTGGCCGCCGCAGTCGACCTGGGTATCGACCCCGACGAGATCTCCTTCACCACGGTCCTACACGCGACCCGCGACCATCTGATCGCCGCAGCACCCTGCCCCGCCTGCGGCCACCACCGCGACTCCGCCGATCTGCAAGCCGCGATCACCGCCGCCCCCCGACAACGCAGACGCCGGACCCGCACCAGCCCACGAACGAAGAAACAACGAGAAACCCAACACACCCGTGACGTCAGCTACACGATTACCATCACGGAATCAAATCTACCCAAAATCACCTAATCGACCAGATGTTTAGGGCAGTGGCGCAGACCCGGATCGGCAAAGATGTGCTCGATCGGGCCGGAGTGCGCACGGCGATCCTGTTCGAGGGGGTCAACGACATTCAGCAGAGCCCGAATCAGAGCGACCCGCAGCAGATCATCGCTGGATTGGCTAACCTTGCCGCCCAGGCACATGCCCGCGGGCTCAATGTCATCGGCGCGACGATCATGCCGTTCGAGGGGTTCAACACGTGGACACCGGAGCTCGACGGCGTACGGCAGGCGGTTAATGATTGGATTCGAGCTGGCGGTGATGGTGCGTTTGCCGCGGTGGCCGACTTTGACGCGGCGACTCGCAATCCGGACGATCAGGCCCGGTTGGCGCCGGCCTATGACAGTGGGGATCACCTGCACCCCAATGACGCAGGCGACCAAGCGATGGCAAACGTCGTCCCGTTGGATCAGCTGTAGTCGCCTATGCGCGCGTCAGTCCTCAGTTCGGTCGTATTGCGCCCGACTTTCCGCGATCGTGCAGTAGTGCTCGGTGGACCAGTCGCGCAGCGCAGCCAACGGCCCAGACAAACTGCGCCCAAGCTCAGTCAACGAATACTCCACCCGGACGGGGACGCCGAGCTGGACGTCACGGATGACGAGCCCATCGCGTTCTAGACTGCGCAGCGTGCTGGTGAGCACTTTCTGGCTGATCCCCGGGATCGCCGCTTTCAACCGGTTGAACCGCACCGGCCCAGCTTCGAGCAGGCCAACCAGCAGCACAGTCCATTTGTCGCCGATCCGGTCGAGCACTGCTCGCATGCTGCAGTCGGTATACAGGTTGTTGCATCCCTGCGGCACTGTCGCGCAGGCGCCGACGCGCTTATCCGGTGCGGGTTGTCCTTCAATAAATGGCATAGGTTACCTCCAGGAACCTAGTGTACTTGAAGGTGCCTAGTCGACAAGAGGTACTGCTCATGGTCAAGATTGTTGCACCGGCAAATACAGCCGGGTCGACCGTCTTTCAAAGGATCTGTCATGCCAAACGTGCTGCACCTGGACTCCAGCGCCCGCACCGCCAGCTCCTTGTCTCGCCGGCTCACGGCCGACTTCATCGCTGACTACGTCGCCGCACACCCAGACGATGAAGTGGTCTATCGCGATCTGACCCACGAGCCACTGCCGTTTCTGACCGACGGCTGGGTCTCGGCTGCCTTCTCCCCAGCCGAGTCGCACGACGCCGCCTTGCGGTTCGCGTTGTCACGCAGCGACGCCCTGGTCGACGAGCTAATCGCCGCCGATCTGATCGTGATCGGTGCACCCGTCTACAACTTCACCGTGCCAGCGTCATTGAAGGCATGGATCGACCAGGTTGCCCGCGCTGGACGCACCTTCGCCTATGGCGAGAACGGGCCGCAGGGCCTGCTGACCGGCAAGCGGGTAATCGTGGTCGCCACCTCCGGCAGCGGCCCCGAAGCGCTTTCCGCCATGGGCATGGAACACCACGCTTCCTACCTGCGCGGCTTTTTCGGCTTCATCGGCATCCAAGACGTCGAGATCGTGTCCGCCTGGGGCATGGTCCCCGAGCTCGCCGACCGCACCCACACCGACGCCCGCGCCCGCCTAGCCGAACTAGCCACCCAAAACATTCCCGTCGCTGCCTAGCCCCTACCCGCACCCCGGCGCACGCCCGCGCCCGCGCGCCGCGCATGCGGTAAATCTTCGGATCTTGTGGACTTTTGGCCAGCTGAACGCCAAAACTCAACAAGATTACAAAGTGGCCGGCCGCTTCGGTTGAAGTGGCCGGCCCGGGGGTAGTGCGGTTAGTTGCGGGTGCGGCGGCGGGAGACTTCTGCCAAGGTGACCGCTGCGGCGACGCTGGCGTTTAGGGACTCGACGTCGGTGGCCATGGGGATGCTGACTCGCAGGTCACAGGTCTCGCCGACCAAGCGGGACAGGCCGCGACCTTCGGAGCCCACCACCACGATCAGCGGATCACTTGCCGCTTGGAGCTGGTAGAGGTCGGTGTCGCCATCGGCGTCAAGGCCGATCGCGGTGAAGCCGGCCTGCTGCGCGGCTTTGAGCGAGCGGGTCAGGTTGACTACCTGGGAGACCGGCACCCGAGCGGCTGCGCCAGCGCTGGTCCGCCAGGCGGTTGCGGTGATGCCGGCGGCCCGCCGTTCAGTCATGAAGACGCCGTGCCCACCAAATGCGGCCACCGACCGGATTACCGCACCCACGTTGCGCGGGTCGGTGACGCCGTCCAACGCGACCAACAGTGGAGCGGTCTGCTCCAACGCGGCGGCGAGCAGATCGTCGAAGTTGGTGTAGGAGAACGGCGGCACTTGCAGGCCGATGCCCTGGTGCAGGACACCGCCGGTCATCCGGTCAAGCTCGTTGCGGCCGATCTCCAGGATCGGAATGCCTCGGTCGCCGGCCGTGCGGATGATCTCAGTGATCCGCTCATCGATGTCGATGCCTTGCGCCACATAGAGCGCGGTCGCCGGCACGGCAGCGCGCAACGCCTCGTTTACCGGGTTACGTCCGAGCAGCAGCTCCGGCCCTTCCCGAGTCGGGTTGGAGCGCCGACCTGGAGCGATCCGCGGCCCGTTGCGACCGGGGAACTTACTGCCGTGCTGCGGCGCGCTCGGCCGGCCAGGAGTGCCTCGGCCACCGCCGCGACCCCAGGTCGTGTCCTTGGTGCCCGGCAAACCGATCTTGGGGGCCCGCCCTTCGGCCGCTGCCGCCCGGCGTTCCTTGTCCTGCTTACGCGCGGTCTTCTCCGGCAGCTTCTCCGTGCCCGAGTAACCCTTGTGCCAGGGACGCTCGTCGGCCGGCAGGGTCTTGCCCCGGCCTTTAAGCCCGGAACGGTTTTTGCCGCCGGACCCCGCCGACGCGCCTTTTTTGGCCGTCGTGCGCTTGCTCAGGTTGCGCGAATTTCCTGGCATCAGTGCTGTTCTCCTACCGTCCATCGCGGCCCGGCTGGAGTGTCCTCCACCTGAATTCCCGCGTTCTTGAGCTGGTCGCGGACCGAGTCGGCCGCCGCCCAGTCTTTACGTGCCCGTGCCTGTGCCCGTTGTTCCAGGGCCAGTTTCACCAGCGAATCCACCACCGGCTTCAGGTCGTGGTCGGCGCTGCCGCCAGCCCAGGCCAAATCCAACGGATCAAGACCAAGCACTCCCAACATCGCGCGTACGGCGGTGAGCGCGCCCCGAATGCCGGGCTCGTCGCTGGCCGCCAGCGCCGTGTTGCCTTCGCGGATGGTGTCGTGCACGACGGCCAGTGCTGCTGAGGTATTCAGGTCGTCGTTCATCGCGGCCACGAACTCGGGCGGAACGTCCTTGGGCCGGCCGGCACCGACCACTTCGACCGCCCGTTGCACGAAGCCTTCGATCCGCCGATAAGCGACCGCTGCCTCGCGCAATGCGTCGTCGGAGTAGTCGATCCGGGACCGATAATGCGGGCTGCCCAGGTAATAGCGCAATTCGGCCGGCTGGATGCCCATCTTCGCCACCGCGTTCAGATCGATGACGTTGCCCAGCGACTTACTCATCTTGGCTTCGCCGAGGTTGAGCAGCGCGTGGTGCACCCAATACCGGGCGAACGGCAACCCGGCCGAACGCGACTGAGCAATCTCGTTTTCGTGGTGCGGGAAAGTGAGGTCGAGCCCGCCACCGTGAATGTCGAATTCGGCGCCGAGATAGCGCCGGGCCATCGCCGAGCACTCGATGTGCCAGCCGGGCCGGCCCCGACCCCAGGGCGAAGCCCAAGAGGCATCGCGCGGCTCGTCGGCTTTGACGCCTTTCCAGAGCGCGAAGTCGCGGTAATCGCGCTTGTCCGGCTCGCCACCGTCGGCCGGCGGGCGCATGTCGTCCGGCTTTTGCCCGGACAGGGCCCCATAGTCCGAGTAGGAAGGCACGTCAAAGTAGACATCACCGTTCCCGCCGGCGGCCGGATAGGCGTGGCCTGCCTCGATCAACTCGGCGATCAGCTCGTGCATATCGGTGATGTGCGCAGTCGCCAACGGCTCATAGGTCGGGGGCAGCACATTCAGCGCGCGGTAATCGGCGTCCAGCGCGGTGGCATTCTCGTAGGCGATGGACCAGAACGGGCGGTGTTGGTGATTGGCTTTTTCTAGGATTTTGTCATCGACATCGGTGATGTTGCGAATGAAAGTGACGTCGAGACCCACGTGCAGCAACCAGCGCCGTAACACGTCGTAATTGACGGCCGAGCGCAAATGACCGATGTGTGGGATCGACTGCACGGTGAGACCACACAGGTAGATACCGACCTGACCGGGCGTCTGCGGGACAAAATCCCGGACGGTTCGGGTCGCGGTGTCATAGAGGCGCAGCGTCACCTTACTAGGGTACCGACTCCCCGCCAACGGATAACCGCCCCGCCCAACGTACTGAGCGAGGCGGTGTCACCTGGACTTCTCAGCGACCGCCGACCGCCGCGTACGCGTCGACAATCCCGTACCCGTAGAAGCCGTTGAAGTCGGCATTTCCGGTGCAGTATGCGTCGAAGGTCGAGTCGCGACCTTCGTTGGCATAGCTCTGCAGTCGTGGCTCTGGGCAGGCGTGCTGGGCCGCGCTGCGGTAGAGCTGACGTTCAACCAAGTCAGGTGCCAACGTCAACCCGCCGTGAGCCCGATCCCGCACCCCGAACCGGCTGACGATCAGCGCCGCGACCCCGGCCACATGCGGTGACGCCATCGACGTGCCCTGCAAGTAGGTGTAGTAACCACACTCGCCCGCAGCCGCGCACGACTTCACCACCGAGGCCTGGCCGGCCGGCGTGACGTTGCCGTCCGCGTCGACCAGTGACTGCTCCCGCAACACCTTCACCGGGTAAGACGACAAAATCTCATTCCCCACCGTACGGAATGTGTCGGTGCCGAAGCCGTCACGGAACCACCCGCCCGGGGCAGCGAGCGAGATCTGCTCGGTGCCGTAGTTAGAGAAGTCCGACTTGCGCCCGGACGGGCCGACCGACGACACGCCGATGACATGCGGGCCTTCGACCGGCAGGTCCCAGCAGCTCGCGTTGTCGATCGGGCGCGGGTATGGCGTGGGGCCGTAGTCTGGACTGGACGTGTCGGTGCGCGGAGCGCCGAGATCCTCGTGATTGTTGCCGAGTGCACCAACCAACGTCACACCTTTGCGATGCGCGTATTCGAGGGCCCGTCGCATGCCGGTGATGATCGCATTTTGTGCGGCTTGCGCCTCGGGTGAGTCGGCCGCGTTCGCGGTGCAGTTGTAGAGCCACGGGTCGACATAGAACGACATGTTGACCACGTCGATCCCGTTGTCGCCGGCGAAGGTGAGCGCGTTGACCACCGGGTCGAGGAAGAAGAAGCCGGAGTCCTGGCCGCCCTTGAGCTCGACCAGCGTCACGTTCGGCGCGATGCCGGAGACGCCGACACCGTTGGCTGCGGCGCCGATCGTGCCTGCGACGTGGGTGCCGTGGCCGTTGTCGTCGGTGCCGATCGGGTCGAGGCAGCTTGCCACCTCACACGGGCCGTCGATGTCGACCAGGTCGGGCGCGAAGTTGCGGGAGAGCCGGGTGCTGAAGTGTGGCGCGAGGTCGGGATTGGACGCGTCCAGGCCGGTGTCCAACACGCCCACGGTCACGCCCCGGTCGCCCGACTCAATCTTGCGGGCCCGATCCGCCTTGATCATCTTCAAACCCCAAAGCTGATCATCCAGCGGATCAGCCGAAGCCGACCGCCCATAACCAGAATGGCCTCGCTCGCCGGTCTGTGCCGAGCGGGCTGTCCCATCAGCCTCAGCGGGAGCCAGCTTTGCTGTCTCGTCAGCCTCAGCGGGAGCCAGCTTTGCTGTCTCGTCAGCCTCAGCGGGAGCCAGCTTTTCGATTTTGTTCGGCGCGGTGCCGACGGCTCGGCGGGGGCTGGCACCGATCAGCGCCCCGGATGCCGACGCGCGCGCCTGGAAGTCAGCCTGAGCGGACGAGACCCGATAGACCCCGACCTGGTCGTTGCTAGTCACGATCGTGCCGCCGGCCGCCTTGATCGCGGCGACCGCATCAGCTGCGGAAACCCCGTCGGCGGACACGACCGTGAAGTCGCCTGAGGTTGCCAGTCCAAGACCGGCCTGGGCGTGGCCCGCCCCGGCAGAACCGGGCCGCGTCAGAGCCACCGGGGTGGCCTGGGCCGGGGCGGTGAGCAAAAGGGATAGTCCGGCTGCGGTAACGGCAGTCAGAGCAGTGAAACGTCTTCTCATGAAATGCGTTCCCCTCCAAAGTGGTTCTTCGCATTCCATCGAAATCTATAGGTAATTACAAGGTCACCAACAGTCAGACTTTTGGGCGTCGGGTCATCTGCAGCACGTCGAGCGCCTCGTCGAGCTGCTCTTCGGTGAGCTTCCCGGACGCCACATGACCGCGTTCGATCACCACTTCGCGGACGCTGCGACCAGACGCGAGCGCGGCCTTGGCGATTGCCGCAGCCTCGTCATAACCCAGCACCCCGTTGAGCGGCGTGACAATCGAGGGCGAGCCTTCCGCGTACGCGCGAGCGACTTCGATGTTAGGTTCCAGGCCGTCGATGCAGCGGTCAGCGAGCAGTCGGGCGGCGTTGCCGAGCAGGCGGATCGACTCCAACAGGTTGCGGGCCAGCACTGGCAGCATCACGTTGAGCTCAAAGTCGCCCTGCGTGCCGGCGAACGCAACGGTTGCGTCGTTGCCGATCACTTGGGCGCAAACCTGGCGTACTGCTTCGGGGACGACCGGGTTCACCTTGCCCGGCATGATCGACGAGCCGGGCTGCAGATCGGGCAGACGCAGCTCGCGCAGACCGGCGCGCGGCCCGGAACCCATCCAGCGGATGTCGTTCACGATCTTGTAGAGGCCGACTGCGATCACCCGAAGCTGGCCGGACGCTTCCACCAACGCGTCGCGCGCGCCCTGCGCCTCGAAGTGGTTGCGCGCCTCCGTCAGCGGGAGCCGGGTGGTTTCGCACAGGTTCGCGATCACCGCTGCGGCGAAACCGGGTGGGGTGTTCACGCCGGTGCCGACCGCTGTGCCGCCAAGCGGCAGTTCGGCCAGTCTGGGCAGAGTGGCGGTGAGTCGCTCAATGCCGTTGGCGACTTGCTGGGCGTACCCAGAAAATTCTTGCCCGAAGGTGATCGGGGTGGCGTCCATCAAATGAGTCCGGCCACTCTTGACCACCTCAGCCCAGAGGGCCGCTTTGCCACTCAGGGCCGCGCGCAGATGATCGAGGGCCGGGATCAGCTCGGTGACAACGGCCTCAGTAGCGGCCAAATGGATCGAAGTCGGGAAGACATCGTTACTGGACTGCGAAGCGTTCACATGATCATTGGGGTGCACTGGGCGGCCCAACTCCCGCGCCGCCAAAGTCGCGATGACCTCGTTCATGTTCATGTTCGACGACGTGCCCGACCCAGTCTGGAACACATCAATCGGGAACTGATCGGCAAAACCACCGTCCGCGACCAGTGCTGCCCCAGTCACAATCGCTTTCGCAACATCCTCATCCAGTACGCCGAGAGCAGCGTTAACCTGCGCGGCTGCACCCTTGATCCGGGCGAGCGCTCTGATCTGGGTCGGTTCCAGGCCCCGCCCGGAAATGGGGAAGTTCTCCACTGCGCGTTGGGTTTGCGCGCGCCATAGGGCAGCGGCCGGCACCCGTACCTCGCCCATCGTGTCGTGTTCGATCCGAAAAGCACTCTCGTCCGTAGTCACCCGTCCATCGTCTCTGGGGTTCAGCCGCTTCGCCACCTCGAAACGCTCGCATGAGGCAACTCACCTGTCCCGCATAATCGGAGGGGTGGAACACGACGAAGAAATCATTATTGACCGCGCAGACACGTCCATGGCGAAAATCCTGCCGCTCAAGCGTCGTGTTAACCGTGCTGCGATTGGCTCGCTGGCCGCACAGTTGGACTTGTCCAATGACTGGGACTCAGCTGAGACCAGTGCCGAGATCGCTATCGATTTTCAAATTGGGATACATGCCTGCTCGTAGACCCGGCCTCACCACAGATGGACGCAGCCAGGGCGATATCGCGCTGGTCACTCTCAGTTGAACCGGGTGGCGCGCCGAACGTACCGTCAGCGGTGTTTTGCCGCTCTCGAAGAGAATGGACCAGCTCATGCGACGTGCCCTAGTGGCCGTAATGCTCGGCGGCACGTTGCTGTCCTGTGCTGCCTGCACCCGCGACACGACGGTGGTCGCCGAGGCCACACCGACGCCGACGGCTGTGCTTTCACTGCCACCGCTACCCGATTACACGGCGGATACTGCTGCGGTGTGTGCACAACTCCAGCCGTTTTATCAGGACGAGGTGACGAAGCTCGGCGCCGCTTTGGGGAAGATGATCACGTACAAGGAGGCGAAGCAGGCGCCCGAGACCAAGCAGGCGGAAGATTCGGCGGCTGCTGAACTGAAGACGATCTCGGCCAAGATCCGCACGCAGACTCAGGCGGCACAGGATCCCGAGTTCCGCGCGGCCGGCGTGATCTCCGCGCAGAAAATCGACGCGAGCATCAAGGACCGCAAATACTTCGCCAAGATTTCGACCCTCGCGGACCTGAACACCACGATCGAATCCCAGCTCGCTGCCTGGCTCAGCCCAGTTTCCGGCTACTGCCGTACGCCATAGGAAGTGCGCAGATGCCTTCGCCGCCGCAACCGCACACTCGCTAAGGCGGCGGTGACAAGGATCAGGCCAACGCCGTAGCCGACGCCGTGCAGCAGGCCGTTGCGCAGATGTTCCACGCCGCCGCCGTCGAGGCCATAGACGCCGACCTGCTGAGTCGACCAAAACGGGAGCGCCTTTGCCAGCGTCTGGTCTGGTTCAACCAGGAACTGCAGCCCGGTGAGAGTGATCAGGATCAGGGTGCCTTCGAGGTCGCGCGGTGCGGCAGCGCTGATCAGCAGCCCGAGCGGGGCGGCGACCACAATCGTCAGCGCGAACTCAACCGCAATCGCGCCAGGCCGCTGCAAGTTCTGATCGAGAAAAATGAGCGCCCAATAACCTGTTGCCAGTGCTGCGCCCAACGTCAACAGCGCGATCAGCGTACCGAGGTAAAGGTGTGCGGGGCGGTAACCGAGCTGACGCAGGCGCTGCTCGACCGACTTGGTGGTGTTGCTCGCGAACAAGCCAGCAGTGCTCACCGCCCACGCGAGCCCCAAACCCGCGAAACGAATCGCCTTATCCGGATTAGCATCGTGGCGACCCAAGTAGAACACGAGCGGGACAAGCGCAAGCAAGGCGAGGGCAACGCGGCGGCGAGCCAGATCACGGCCCATCATCTCGGCCATCGTGACGAGCTTGGTCACGACAAGTTGCTCGGTTTCCGGCCGAGATCAAGTACGCCGTCGACTCGGTCGAGCGAATTGAGCATGTGCGTGATCACGAGCGTCGACTTTCCGGCGGTGCGTCGCTGCAACACCCAGTCCCAGAAATCGATGTAACTGCCCCGGTCAAAGCCTTGATACGGCTCGTCGAGCAACAGAACGTCAGGATCGGCTAGCGCGGCCAAGATCAAATTGAGCTTCTGTTGAGTGCCGCCGGAAAGATGCCGCGACTGCGTTGCCATGTCGCCATCCCAGGCGAGGCTTTTCGCGAGTTGGCGACCTCTGGCCTTGGATTCGTCCCGGCCAAGGCCGTGCCCCGCGCCGAAGAGAACGAAATGTTCGTCGGCCGTCAGGAAACCCATCAATCCGGGTTGCTGCGGGCAGTAGCCCATGGTTCCGTGCAGTTGAACCACGCCACTCGTCGGGCTCACCAGTCCTGCGCAGATCTTCATGAGTGTGGACTTGCCACAGCCGTTCGCACCGACGATCGCGACCACTTCGCCCGCCCGCAGGGCGACGTCAACGCCGTTCAACACGTGTTTTTTGCGGAAGCGCTGATGAATGTTGGACGCCTGCAGCCGGATCGGAGCAGGTGAGCCGACAGAATCGCGTTCGGCGAGAGTCTCTTGTGGGGCGAGGTCGTTCCGATCCATTGGCGGCACGCTAGCAAAGGGCCGCATCTATCCACTATGGGTGCGTGCACGGCGCAGAACACTGCATACGAATTCGGCTCCGGTTGCATCGAGGCGACGAAGGCTGGGAGCAGGTCGAGCGCCCAGCCATCGTCGCGACCACGGACGGATGCGCTCTTCATCCGTCTCGCTATCCCCAGGAATCTATCGCATAAACGTTCTAGACGTCTAGGACGTACATGATGACTGTAGATGTTCGAGACGTTCTAACGTTTGTAGCGTGATTGAGCCGCTCTCGCCGACGCCGCTGTATGTGCAGCTGGCCGATCAGTTGCAGGCGATGATCGAGCGGGGCGAACTGCCTGAGGGTAAACCGCTGCCGAGTGAATCGACCTTGCAACAAGAGCACGGTCTGGCTCGCGGCACTGTTCGGGCCGCCGTTCGTCTACTCCGGCAACGCGGCCTCGTCGCTACCATGCCCCAGCGCGGCACCTACGTTCTAGGCACCCAAGGCACCTCGTAACCGACTGCTCCCCAGGCCAGCACCGCACCGCGAGTCACGATCGTGCTCACGCTTTATCCATGCCGAATAGGGCCGGCTGGCTATACATGCCCAACTCCACGGCGTCAGCTGTCAACTCGTCCAGGAGTGCCCTACGGGTCCGATCGCGCCTGTCTCGGTAGGCCAACGCTTCGTCAACGGCAATTCTGCGGGACGAGTTCGACCTGGAGTAACCGATCTCGCCAGTCTGCAGCAGCTTGATCAGCGTCAGGCGCGCAACTCCGAGCAACTCAGCTGCCTCAGTAATCGTCAACTCTGGCCCCACAGGAACAATCCTGACCGCGCGGCCCAGAGCCAACACGTCAACGATCCTGGTCAAAGCATCGCGGACCGAGACCGGCACTTCCACCCGAAGCGCCGCCCGGCTAGCCACCAGCTCTCCAGAATCGCCATGAAGAAGGCTGACCAGCTCAGCCAAAGCTGGACGTTCGCCGTCGCTGGACATAATCGCTTGGGTAGCCACGATGTCGATCCTGCTCTCATAGGGCACCTCACTCAACGCAGAAATGTGCGACCGCGATTCGGCAAGGCCGACCCGGCAACGGAACATTGCCCTGCAGTCGACGTGGTCCGAGCCACCACACACGTCAGAGGACCACGGCGGCACTGTCATGCTTGATCCATGGCACAGCTAGATGGGCGCCCAGCGAACGTCGAGGAGTTGCAAGCTCTTGCGCTCACCAACTACGGGCACTTTACGAGCTTCCGCGTGGACGATGGCAGGGTGCAGGGGCTCGATCTTCACCTTGGCCGGCTCGTGCATGACTGTCGGGAGCTATTTGCGGCCGATCTTGACGTTGATCTGGTCCGACATTATTTGCGAGAGGCGATTCCAGCGCAGGGAATTGCAATGGTCCGGGTTACCGTTTTCGACCCTGACATTGACTTCGGGCACCCAGACCGAGCCACGAAACCACACATCTTGATAACGCAACGCGAGGCACCAACGTTGCCGCAATCACCCTTGTCTGTGCGGGCATTCGCTTATAGTCGCACGGAACCGGCGATCAAGAGTGTTGACCTTTTCGCTTCACTACGCTTGCGTCGAGCCGCTCAACTCACCGGGTTCGACGATGTTCTCTTTATGGACGATGAACAGTCGATATCTGAAGGGGCAACCTGGAACATCGGCTTCTTCGACGGAACCGACGTGATCTGGCCCTCTGCGCCACACCTGGCCGGCGTGACCATGCGGCTGCTTCAGACGGTCCGCGGCTCGCGAATGTCCCCAGTGGGTTTGAGCGACGTTGCCTCGATGAAGGCCGTCTTCGCAACAAATACCGCCAGCGGAGTGCGGGCGATCACCCAAATCGACCAGTTCACGTTCCCGGCAAAACCGGAAATTGTCGATCAACTCCGCGCGAAGTTTGCTGATATTCCAGCGATCACAGTTTAAAGATCAGACGAGTTTGGTTGGTTACCGTTGTCTCAGCAGGTCCTACCGGCGACCCGGGGAGCCCGACATGCCGCGCCGAGCCGTTCCGATGGATTCCTCTATCGCAGAGCGCATCAAGGCCCGCCGAGGACTGCGTGGCTGGAGCGTCCGCCACGCAGCCAGCCGGGCCGGGATCGCGCACACGACTTGGTCTCGGATCGAGCGTGGGGAGCTGCGCACCGACCGGTACATGGTGGCGGACATTGCAGCAGCGCTGGAATGCTCGATCACCGATCTGACCGGCCAACCATACGCGCCCGCCGATCGCCAGCTTGAGGCCGCACATATTGCAGCCGAACGCCTCTGGCAGACCATGATGGCGCTCCCGTTGGACGAGCCACCGTCGGCCGGAAGCGAACCCACCGGTAATCTTTGGCGCGAGGCTGAGCTAGTCCGCGAGCTCTATGCCCGCGCAGACTATGCGGGCACCCTGGGCCGCCTGGTCGGCTTGGTGCCGATGCTGCACCTGGCCGCGCACGGACCCGACTCAGCCACCGCACTGACCGCTGCCGTCCAGGTCTACGGAGTCGGCATGGGAGCGCTGGTCAGCCTTGGCCACCTCGCCTACGGGTGGCTGGCAGCCCAGCGATGCACCGAGGCTGCGCAGCGCTTGGGCGACCCAGCAGCGCTCGCGGTCGCCGCGATCAACCGGGGACGAGTCAGCGCGAACACCGGAGCTTACGGCCCAGCCTTCGCCACGGTGGACCGGGCCGCCGACGAACTGGAACTTCACCCTGACGGCCCGGCCGCCCTTGACGTGCTCGGCTTCTCTCACCTGGCTCGCGCTCACCACGCCACCGGACTGCACAACGAAGCAGCTGCCACCAGGCATTTAGCTGAGGCGGCCCGCCTAGCTGAGCGGACCGGGGAGACCGCTACATGGGACCTACAGTGGGGCGCACGCAACGTCGGCTTGTGGACGGTCGCGCATCAGATCGACACTGGGCGGCCTACCGAGGCGTTGGAGACTGCCACTGCCCTGGACGTGGCTACTTTGCCGCCGATCCGCCAAGTCAATCTCTACACCGACCTTGCTCGCGCACTGGCCGACGTGCGGCGCAATGACGAGGCGGTCCGAATGCTGGCGACAGCCGAACGCGTGGCGCCACAGCACACCCGATCCTCGGCCGCCGCCCGCGAGACTGCCAGACTCCTGCTGCACCAAGCCCGCCGTGCGTCGACCATCCAAGGCCTCGCCGAGCGAATGGGTGTAGCCGACTAAACCCGTGGTGCGTAACCGCACCACCGCACCTGATCACCGACCGTAGCGTTCGCCCTGCGGGTGTGGCGGCATTCCATTAGAGCTGCCGCATCCTCCCAGTTTGATCAAAGGGGAGGCGGGGCAATGGGCGCAATCTTGGCGGTGGGACCACGAAGACTGCCGGACAGCGGCACCGTCCGGGTCTGGCTAGATTCAGGAAGTGGCACCGGACATGAGGTAATGGTCCCGACGGACCACCTCAGTTTGGCAGAAATTGACAACGGGCAGACCGACACCGCGATCTACAATCTCAGCGCCTGGGTCCATAGGATGTGAGTCATCGATGGACGGGGAGGCGGCTGTGGCCTGGTCAGGTAAGTTCAGCGGCGTCGATGCGCGCCGCGTTTCCTACCGAAGTATCCGACACGGCACTGCGTTCGGGTCTGCCACGTGAGCCATGATCTCGTGCGACTGCCGGGTCACGCGGTGCGCCAGCATGGCGCAAGCGTGGATGAAGTGGCTGTGGATGTGGAAAACGCCCGCGCCGCGATTCGCACGGTCGAGATGGATCCAAGCGCATACGGCGCTTTATGCCAATTTCTCCCGCTCCTGCTAACACCAGTGTTCGCGCTTGCCGCAGTGACGCTGGACCACTGTGCGCAAGCGCTGCACGACACCGGGGTGGATCTGCGCACAGTCGCCGATCAGGCAGCCAAGACTGATAGCGCCTGCGCCCAGCGGATCCTTGCGGCCGGCCGAACCGCAGGGGAGGCGATCTCCCCTTCTCGGATCGAACTACCGCTATGACGTTGCCATTGGTCGCCGCGGTGCGCGATTCCACAACTTGGAACACCGGAATCGGCATCGTCGAGGATGCTTATCAGGTTAGCGACGGTATTCAGAATCATAGCTGGGTGGACGCAACCCTCGGCGCAGTCGGCGGCGGCTTGGATCTGTTGTCAGCGGCGACCGACCCGTTGGGAGCCTTGGCGGGCTGGGGCGTGGCTTGGCTGTTGGAGCATGTGCACCCCCTCCGCGAAGCTCTCGACCGGCTCGCCGGCAACGCGGATGAGGTCAACTCGCACGCTGGCACCTGGAAGAACGTTGGCGAAAGCCTCAAACATGCGCAGGACCGCTACACCACACGAATGCGCAACGAGATTAGCGATTGGTTGGGGTCTTCAGGCGACGCCTATCGACAGCAGGCGGCGACGCATCTCGCATTGTTGGACGGCATGTCCACCGCCGCGAAAGGCATTTCATACGCCATAGAAGGCGCGGGAATGCTCGTGGGGATGGTACGGGGTTTCGTCCGCGACCTGATCTCGCAATTCGTTGCCACGTTGGCAGTGCGGCAGCCGGAATGGCTGGCCGAAGAAGGGGTAACTCTCGGCCTCGCAACGCCGGTGGTCGCCGCCCAAGTGGCAACACTGGTCGCCTCTTGGGCTGCGAAGATTCAAAGGTTCATTCGTGCACTGATCAATAGTTTGCGTCGACTAACGCCAATGGTTCACCACCTCGGGGAAATCTTTACGAAGCTTCAGCAGCTATTCGCCAAGCTCCGCAAAATGGGTGGCGCCGGCCCAGGTTATCACCCCGAGCCAGGCTCGGACCGACCCCCACGCGAGCACGCTAGTGCGGACGAATCCGGTGCCGAAGTGCCAAAAGATCGGGCGCTAACCGAAGGCGACCAGGCCTCATTACACGATTACACCACCAACGACGGCTATACGACCATGAACCCGTTCCTACGAGATCCCAGCAAATACTCCCAGGAGGACAGGGAAATTATCCAAGCGCGCAGACAGTGTTTCCGCCGCGCTGGAAAAACTCCCACCCGTTCCCGGAGAGACCTATCGCGGAGTGAAATTCCCAGACGAGGTGCTAGCTCGATACGAGCCGGGATCGTTCGTTACGGAGGCTGCCTTCACGAGCACCTCCGTCGATCCTGCGGTAGCTACGGGAGCTTTTGATGGGAATGTGCTCATGCTCGTGAAGGGAAGAAACGGGAAGGATATTGCCCCATTCTCAGGTTATCCAGAGTCTGAGATTCTACATGATAAGAAAACCACATTCAGAATAAAAAGCAAGCAATGGGATTCAGGAATGAATAAGTGGGTAATTATTATGGAGGAGCAGTAAGTGAACGGACCACCAGAATTTCGCCCGGTCGCCGATGTCGAGGCGGAGGAAATTGAGCGGATAATGGAAAAGGTGAGACGCGATGTCAAGGCGGCGGAGGGGCGACCGTTGCCGCCGGTATATAGCCCAGGCAAGTTTACCGAACCGCTCGGCTTGGACGCTGACGGAAATTATCAGCTGGTTACTCCGCAAGAGCTGGCGCATGACGAGGCCGTGCGACGTCGTGCCGCTGGTGGGGTCGATCCTGCCGTGGCGCTGGATCGGCGAACTGCGGCAGGTTGCTTGTTCGGGCTGGCGTATGGAGATGCACTGGGTGCGCCGACTGAATTCCTCTCGGTCGCCCAGATTGAAGCTCGGTGGGGCCGGGGCGGCCCACGGGAATTGACGGGCAACCCCGCACTGATCACCGATGACACGCAGATGACGCTCGCAGTTGCGCGTGCGCTACACGTTGCCGGTGTTGGCGCTGAACCGGCAACAGTGACTCAACTGCTGCGCGATGAATTCGTGGCCTGGTCGGTGAGCCCGGATAACAATCGCGCACCCGGCAACACGTGCTTGACCGCGTGCGCGGGTCTGGCCCGCGGATTGATCTGGACCGACGCCACAGTCGTGGGCTCCAAAGGCTGTGGTGCCAATATGCGCGTCGCCCCGGTGGGCTTGGTGCGCGAATATGACCTGACGACAGTGGCGGGGGTAGCACAATTACAGGCCGCGCTCACACATGGCCACCCCACCGCGTTGGCGGCCAGTGACTTGACGGCTTATGCGATTCGTTTGCTGCGCGAAGGTGTCGATGTTTCCGACCTGCCGCGATTGTTGGGTAACCGGTGTCAAACCGAGCAGACGGTCTATCACCAGCAATGGTTGGGTTCGTTGTGGGAAAAGGCAGGTGCAGGTGCACCGGCTGATTTCATCGCGCACGGGTGGCGCGAATGCGCGACGGCCATTGCCCAGCTGGTCACGGCGCTCCGCACGTACGATGGGCGGGAAGATCCTTGTCGTTTCACTGGGGCTGGGTGGATTGCGGAGGAAGCGTTGACGACCGCACTGCTGTGTGCGGTGACCTTCCGCGACGATCCGGTAGGTGCGTTGGCGCGGGCAGCCACCACATCGGGAGACTCTGATTCGATCGCGTGCCTGACCGGCGCGTTCCTAGGAGCTTCAGCTGGGATGGACATTTGGCCGCAGGACTGGTCACGCCGAATCGAACACGGCCCAGAACTCGCCCAACTCGCCACCTATTGGGACCCCGCAAAGCGATAGGGCCCGGGCTGGCGGCTGAAACCAGGAAACGGTTGACCGTGGTGTCCTGTAATCCGCAGGGCTGCGCGCCGCTAGCGCTGGTCTGAAGATGTCTAAGCAGGCCAACAGCTCTTGGAAAGGCACCCTCACGGTCACCGTCCACAATGATGCCGACTTCGAAACTCCGGACGGCGGTGCCTACCCCGCCACGATCGACCGGCGACCCACCTACGTCCCAGTCACCCAGTCCTAGCCGCGACAACAACACTTTGAGGCCGGGGCACAAGCCCCGGCTTCTACCAGCCGGAGGTGGGTTAGGGGCCGGGGGTTGATTTGCAGGACGGGGTTGGGTTTTGTGACGTTGGCGAAGAAGTCGTTGCCTTTGTCGTCGACCACGATGAAGGCGGGGAAGTTCTCAACTTCGATCTTCCAGACTGCTTCCATGCCGAGTTCGGGGTATTCCAACACTTCGACGTGGCGGATGCAATCTTGGGCGAGTCGGGCGGCCGGGCCGCCGATTGAGCCGAGATAGAAGCCACCGTTGGCGGCGCAGGCTTCGGTCACTTGGGCCGAGCGGTTGCCCTTGGCCAGCATGACCAGCGAACCACCAGCCGCCTGAAATTTCGCCACATATGCGTCCATGCGGCCAGCTGTCGTCGGACCGAACGAGCCGGATGCGTACCCTTCTGGGGTTTTTGCCGGACCGGCGTAATAGACGGCATGGTCGCGCAGGTATTGCGGCATCGGCTCGCCCGCGTCCAGCAGTTCGGCAATTTTGGCGTGGGCGATGTCGCGGGCGACCACCAGCGGGCCAGTCAAGGACAAGCGGGTCTTGACCGGGTATTGGGCGAGTTGGGCCCGAATTTGGGCCATCGGCTGGTTGAGGTCGACCCTGACGACTTCACCTTCGTCGATTTCAACGTCGGGCAGGAATCGGGCCGGGTCGGTCTCCAGTCGTTCCAACCAGACGCCCGACGGTGTGATCTTGGCGAGGGCTTGCCGGTCAGCGGAGCAGGAAACCGCGATTGCGACCGGGCAGGAGGCGCCGTGCCGGGGCAGGCGGATCACCCGTACGTCGTGGCAGAAGTAGCGGCCGCCGAATTGAGCACCGATGCCGAAATCACGGGTCAATTCCAGTACGGCGGCTTCCAGTTCGACGTCGCGGAAACCGTGCGCGGCCATGGTGCCGTGCCGGGGCAAGTTGTCGAGGTATTTCGCGCTGGCCAGCTTCGCCGTTTTGAGCGCGTATTCCCCACTCGTGCCGCCGATCACCACGGCTAGGTGATAGGGCGGGCAGGCAGACGTACCGATCAGGCGCAGTTTTTCGTCTAGGAATTGCATTAGTCGGGCCGGACTAAGCAGAGCCTTGGTTTCCTGGTAAAGGTAGGACTTGTTGGCTGAGCCGCCGCCCTTGGCCATGAACAGGAATTTGTATGCATCGGGTTGCCCACCCGGGTCCTCGGCGAACAACTCGATCTGCGCCGGCAGGTTGGAACCGGTGTTGCGCTCGTCCCACATGGTCAGCGGCGCCAGCTGGGAATAGCGCAGGTTCAACTTGGTGTAGGCCTGGTAGACGCCCTGGGCGATGGCCTGCTCGTCGAGCCCGTCAGTGAGCACGTGCCGCCCGCGTTTGCCCATCACGATCGCGGTGCCGGTGTCCTGGCACATCGGCAGCACCCCGCCGGCGGAGATGTTCGCGTTGCGAAGCAGGTCGACGGCGACGAAGCGGTCGTTTGCCGAAGCTTTCGGGTCGTCGATGATCGAGCGGAGTTGGCTCAGGTGCGCCGGGCGCAGGTAGTGCGCGATGTCGTGCATCGCTTCCGCGGTGAGCTGGGTGATCACGGTCGAGTCGACGGTGAGGAACTGTCGCCCGCCCGGACCGCTGACGACATCAACGCCCTCGTCGGTGACCAAGCGATACTCGGTCAGGTCGTCGCCGATCGGCAACAGCGGCGAGTAGGAGAATGCGGCGCTGGCGCTCATGACGGATGAGCCTAGGCCAGCGACCGCCTGCGGGGCGAACTGTGGCGCGCCGGTGCGCATACCAGTTCGGTCAACGCCACGGTAGATACGCCAGGTTGCGCCCGGAAGCGGCGATCATCCCGCCAGCGCCAACGGCGAAAACCTTGGCTTCGGTACGCACGTCAGCCAGCACCGCACCCGTTCTCGGCAACACGGCGACGATCTCGTTCGGCTTTTCAGTCACGACCAACGTCGCGTACGGGGTGAGCGCCGCACTCACCTTCGCGCCGGCCGGCCGTTTCCACGCGGTCTTGCCGGTCGCGAACGAGAACCCGCGTACCGTCTTTTGGTCGGCGCTGCGGATCACCGCGTACCCGTCGTCGACGGCGAGCACGTGTTCGTCGGGTTCGCCGCGCCAGAGGGTACGGCCGTCGTGGGCGGAGATCAGTTCTTCGTGTCCGACCGGGTCCACGCCGAGCACGACGTCCGCCCCACCGACCGGGTTGCGACTTTGTTTACAGCCCGACCCGTCGTCCGCCGTACGCAAGTTGAGCCCGTCGCGGTGCCAAATTGGCTCGGTGCTCGGCGGGTCCACTGCTTGCACGGAGTAGTAACAGGTCCCGTCGCGCGCAGTGCCAGTAATGGTCAGCACCCGATCCCCGGCCACTGCTATCCGCTGGCCCTCAGCCGGTTTCGTAGCCCCCACCACCTTCCCGACCGCCGTGTCGACTAGCTGCACCGTGCCGTTTGTCGGCAGCCCGAATAGCCCTGGCAGTGGTGGTGGTCCGGCCGCTTCGTCGTGGACTTGGGTAGCACTCAACCGGCGAGTGTCCGGCAGGTCCGGGTTTGCCGCGTTCAGCACGAACCCAATCCCGCCGGTGTTCACCTTCCACAGCTGCTTGTTTGTGCGCACATTCCAAGCGGTCAGTTCGCAATCGTCGTGCTTGCCGCAGTGCAGATCCACAATCGCATCCGAGTACGCCCACACCGCGCTAGCTGCTGTTTCAGTGCGCAGGGTGGCGCCGGTGTGCGGGTTGAGCACAAGGTAACCCTTGGTGAGCAGTCGGCCGGTGACGACAACCGTGTTCGCGCCTGATCCGGCCACCTGCGCCCAGTCGGCGTCGTTGGTCCACAGCTTGACTCCGGCGGCTAGCCCATAAGCTTCGACTGACGTGCGGTATTCGACGATTATCGCGTCCCCGGCGAGGGCGATGCTTTGCGGCGTACCCCCGATTTGCACTTGCCATCGCGACGACCCAGCGGCGATCGGGTCGCTGGTGTTGACCCAGGTCCAGAGTTTTGGGAATGGGTTCCAGACGCCGGTGGTAGCCAGCACGGTGACAACCACGACGACGCCGAGCAGGTAGCCCTTCCAGGCATTGCCGCCACCCAAGGCCATGGCCGACACGCTAACCTGACGCCGCCACGTCAGTGATCAACGCGATATGTCCGTGTCGATGGTTTAAATCCGAGATGCCGCTTTCACCAGGGGCAGAATTCGATAGCCGATCAGCTCGGCCAGGGCAATGATCGTCGATGCGCGGACGATGCCTTCATAGCCGACGATCTGATCGATCACCCGTTGCAAATCGGCGTTAGAGCGCGCGACGATCCGGCACAACACGTCGCCGCTGCCGGTGATGGTGTGCGCTTCCAGCACTTCCGGGATGTCGGCGAGGTGGGTGGCCACGGCGGTGTGACCGTAGCGTTGGCTGATTTCCAAGGTCACGAAACTCATTACGCCGAAGCCGATTGCTGTCGGTGACACGTCTGGGCCGAAGCCTTGGATTGCGCCGCGGGCGATCAGCTTGTCGAAGCGGGCTTGGATTGTGCCGCGGGCGACGCTGAGGCGGCGGGACAGCTCCAGCACACCGATCCGGGGTTCGTCGTGCAGCAAGGTCACGATCCGCGCGTCGAGCTCGTCTAGCTGCACAGATTGCTCAGTCACAGCGTGAATCTACCGGACGGATTGTGCAGACTGATCAGAAGAAATGGTAACTATTGCTCACTGGTCGAAACGCGACCAGCCTGACGGCCATGACCCAGACGCTGGAACACGCGACCCCTACCGCCGACGTCTTCCCCGTCAAGGGCGTCGACTACCTGCAATTTCTGGTGGGCAATGCGAAACAGGCCGCCCACTTCTATTCCACTGCGTTCGGCATGACCTGCGTCGCCTACCGCGGGCCCGAGCACGGCTTCCGCGATCACGCTGAATACGTACTGGTCAGTGGGGCGGCTCGGTTCTTGATCACCGGTGCGGTGCACGAGAACTCACCCGGTGCCGAGCACGTGGTCAAACACAGCGACGGCATTTACGACATTGCCCTGGCCGTACCGGACGTGGACGCGTCCTACCTGCACGCGATAAACGCCGGCGCGCGCAGCGTGACCGAACCGCACGACCTAACCGACGAGCACGGTACGGTTCGGCTCGCCGCCATTGCCACCTATGGCGACACGATCCACACCTTGATCGACCGCTCGAACTACGACGGCCTGTTCCTGCCGGGTTTTGTGGCCCGCGGCCCGATCGTCGACCGGCAGCCCGCGATCGACGCCGGCCTGCAGCCCAAACGCTTCTTCCAAGCAGTCGACCACGTGGTCGGCAACGTCGAGCTCGGCAAAATGGATGAGTGGGTCGAGTTCTATCGCCGGGTTATGGGCTTCACCAACATGGCCGAGTTCATCGGTGACGACATCGCTACCGATTACTCCGCGCTGATGTCCAAAGTCGTCGCGGACGGCACCCGCAAGGTCAAATTCCCGCTGAACGAGCCGGCCGTCTCCGCCCGAAAGTCGCAGATCGACGAATACCTCGAATTCTATGGCGGCCCGGGGGCCCAACACATTGCGGTGGCCACCAACGACATCCTGAGCAGCGTCGACGCCATGCGCGCGGCCGGGCTGGAATTCCTCGACACCCCGGACTCCTATTACGACGACCCGGAGCTGCGGACTCGGATCGGTGATGTGCGGGTGCCAATCGAAGAGCTCAAAAAGCGCTCGATTCTGGTCGATCGCGACGAAGACGGTTACCTGCTGCAGATCTTCACCAAGCCGCTGCAGGACCGCCCGACCATCTTCTTCGAACTGATCGAACGGCACGGCTCGCTCGGTTTCGGCAAAGGCAACTTCAAAGCGCTCTTCCAGGCCATCGAGCGGGAACAAGAACTTCGCGGCAACCTGTAACACTGTCCGCGTGACAAACCCCATCGATGATTCACCGGCCGGTCACTCAGCACCGGCCGGTCCCGGCCCCCAGGCCGCATACCCGCAACCCGCACCACCGCACCCCATTGGATCAACCCCACCCCCCGGGTACGCGCCGCCGCCCGCCGTGCCGCCAAGCAGTTACCCACCGCCGGGTGCCGCACCAGCGGGCAGCTACCCACCGCCAGGTGCTGTGCCGCCGGGTGGCTACCCACCGCCGGGTGCCGGATATGCACCGCCCGGGTACGCACCGCCCGGGTACGCACCGCCACCGGGATATGCACCGGCAGGTGGATACGCACCGGCAGGTGGATACGCACCGGCAGGTGGATACGCACCGGCAGGTGGATACGCACCGGCAGGTGGATACGCACCGCCCGGATATGGGCCGCCGCCCGGGTTCGTGCCGCCGCAGTGGAAGCCGATCCCGACCACGCCGGATGGGCGGCCGTTGGCCGACTTCCTGAGCCGCTTCGTGGCCTACCTGATCGACTCGACCCTGCTCAGTGGCCTCGTGGGCCTGATCGCAATCCCGCTCTACTTGCTGCTGCTGCAAACTAAGCTCGAAGAGTTGAGCCGGCTCCAAGTTACGCAAGACGCGTCGGGCAGCATTACGGCTGGTACGTCGGTGTCGACGCGCGGGTTCTTCGAGACTTTGCTAGTGGTCTATGGCGCGCTGATCCTCATCAGTCTGATCGCGCATTACCTGTATTTCGTCGAAGTGCTGCTCCGCAGGGGTCAGACTCTTGGCAAGAAGGCGATGAACATCGCGGTAGCACCGTTGGACCCCGGCGCCCGGCTGACCCGCGGCATCGTGGCGAAGCGCTTCCTGGTCGAGATTTTGGTCGGCAGCGTTGTTCCGTTCTTCACTCTCATCGACGCGCTATGGCAGTTGCGGGACCAGCGCTACCAGCAAACCCTGCACGATAAGTTCGCCAAAACCGTTGTCGTTAAGGTTTCTCCATGAGTTCGTTGCCCGCAGGTTGGTACAAGGACCCGGCCGACACCTCGACCCAGCGCTACTGGGACGGTGAAGGCTGGCTCGGCGCGGCCATCCCTGCTGACGCAGTCCCACCAGACGGGCCGCCACCCATCGAGCGGGAGCCGACCACGGCCGCTGGGCCGCAGGCAGAAGGTCAGCCCGGTTTCCCACCCGGCTCACCCCAGCAACCCGGTTGGGGCACTGCACCCGGCTCACCCCAGCAACCCGGTTGGGGCAATGCACCCGGCTCACCCCAGGCACCCGACTCGGCTCAGGCACCCGATCCGACCCAGGCACCAGGTTGGGGGCCACAACCTGGAGCGGGCCAGCAACAAGCGCCGCCTGGGTGGGGCCCGCAACAGGGGCCGCCGGCTGGGTGGGGGCCACAGCCTGGCGGACCGCCGGTCGGCTGGGGACCGCAGCCAGGTCAGCAGCCGGGTTGGGGCCCGCAAGGTCAACAGGGGCCGCCGACGCCCGGGTGGGCCCAGCCGCCGCCGGGGTGGGGCCAGCCGCCGGTGCCGCCGCCGGGATGGCGACCAGTGCCCGGCATGCCGATGGCTTATCTCTATCCGGTGCAGGCGCGTCCGCATGGTTTCCCGCTCGCCGGCTTCGGCCCACGACTGGTGGCTCGACTGATCGACATCATTGCGGTGCTGCTGCTCAACATCGTGGTCAACGGCTACTTCGCGTACCAATGGTTGCAGGAGTTTTTGCCGATTTATCGCGAGACGACGCAGCAGGTGGCTGCGGGCGGCAGCGCTTTCAGGTTACAAAGCTCGACACCGCGAATGGAAGGCCTGCTCTGGGCCATGCTGATCACGTGCACGCTGCTCTGGTTGGCCTACGAGGCACCGGCTATCGCCAACGGCGGCCAGACCCTGGGCAAGCGGCTGATGCGGATCAAAGTGGTCGCGGTGGAGAGCACCGAGCCGCTCGGTTTCGCGCGCGCGTTCGGCCGCTGGGCTCGGCTGGGGCTGTGGACGCCAGCCTGGGGTTGCTTCGGTTTCGGGTTCTTGATGCAGCTCATCGATGCGGTGTCCCCCACGTTCGATCCGATGCTCCGGCAAGCGTTTCACGACAAACGCGCGCGTACGGTCGTGGTCGCACTGCCGCCGAGCAATTGGCAACCGGCCGATCTGAACGCGGACCCCGACGGCTCAACCACCAGCACAAGACGCAACGAAGGATCCTGATGACCCGGCTGACTCGTGCCGACTTGGACCGGCTGCCCGCCTATGTGCCCGGCCGCAACCTCGCCGACCTGACTCGCGAACTCGGCCTGGCCGAGGCGATCAAACTGGCTAGCAACGAAGTGCCCTACGGGCCGCTGCCGGGAGTGCCAGAGGCGGTAGCTGCGGCAATGGCCTCATCCCACCGCTACCCAGACATGGGCGTAGTCGAGCTGCGCAACCGGTTGGCCGAGCGCTTCGGCGTGGCAGCGACGCGGATCGTGACCGGCTGCGGCTCAGTGGGATTGGCCGAGACGCTAGTGAAGGCGACCTGCCTGCCCGGCGACGAGATCGTCTACTCATGGCGGTCCTTCGAGGCCTACCCGATCATTGCGGCCGGTGCCGGCGCGACCAGTGTGCCAGTGCCCAACACCGCAGAACACGGCCACGACCTGGGCGCCATGGCAGCCGCGATCACCGACCGGACCCGCCTGGTGATCGTTTGCAACCCCAACAACCCGACGGGTACGAGTGTTCAGCGCGCCGAGTTGGACCGCTTCCTCGACGCAGTACCTTCCGACGTGTTGGTGGTGCTCGACGAGGCGTACCGAGAATTGGTCACTGACCCGGACGTACCGGACGCGCTGGATACGTACGCCGATCGGGCCAATGTCGTGGTATTGCGCACGATGTCGAAAGCGTGGGGCCTGGCTGGGCTGCGGATGGGTTACCTAGTCGCCCAGCCGGAGGTGGCGACAGTGTTGCGCAAAGTGCTCACCCCCTTCTCGACCAGCTTGGTCGCGCAGGCCGCCGCGCTCGCAGCACTCGACCAGGAGCCCGAAGTCCGGCGGCGCTGCGCCCTGGTTGTGGCCGAACGCGACCGGGTCACCGAGGCGCTACGCAAGCTCGGCTTCGCCGTGCCGAGCAGCCAAGCCAACTTCGTCTGGCTGCCGCTCGCCGACAAATCAGCGGCATTCGCCCAGGTCTGCGAGAGTCGCGGGGTAATCGTGCGCCCCTTCCAACCCGAAGGCGTACGCGTCACCATCGGCACCCCCGCCGAAAACGACACCTTCCTAGCCGCCGCCGAAGCCGGGATATCGTGATTTCGCGAGAGCCTGGCGGTGCCTAATGCCCGATATCGTCATCCGAGACTTGAGCCAAGCGGCGGTCGACCGCATCGATGCGACCGCAACGCACCTTGGCCTATCGAGAAATGAGTATCTGCGCCGCCAACTAGAGGGTGGCGCGAGCTCGCCCGCCGAGCGCACCATCACGGCGTCCGACTGGCAACGGTCAGCTGAGGTATTCGCTGACCTTGCCGATCCGTCAGTCGTGGATTCCGCGTGGCGGCAACAAGTTGGCTGATCGACAGGTTTAGCTTGGGGCCGGGGCGGGTTCGGCTGGGATGTGGTCGTGGGGGGTTAGGCGGGCGGGGAAGACGTCGCGGGAAGCGATGACGAGCACGCAGGCGGTTAGGGCTAGGGCGGCGGCTAGGAACGGCAGGCCGCCGAGGTGGCCGGCGCGCACGAAACGCTCGCCGACAAACGCGCCGCCACCGATCCCGATCTGGAACGCCACTACGTAAACGGCCGATGCCGCGTCTCGCGCGAGCGGCGCGACGCGCAACACCGCGGCTGCCAATACGACCGGGATCGCGGTGAACGCTGCACCCCACAGCAGGGTGGTCAGCACGGTGGGCACTAGGCCGAGCACCGGACCGAGCAGCAGCACCGAGCCGGTGGCAGCGGCGAGCAGGCCGGTCAACACTGGACCTGGGTTGCGGTCCACGTGGCGCCCGACCAGGTAGTTGGTGATCAGCCCGGTTGCGCCATAGCCGAGCAGCAGTGCGCTCAACCCGATCCCCTGCAACCCGGCATCGCGGCGCACCAGCGGAGCCAAGTAGGTGTACGCGGCGAAATGCCCGGTGGCCATGCTCGCGGTGATCAAGCACAGCTTCGCCACCCGACCGTTGCGCAGGATCGTCACCGACGCGCGCAACTGCTCACCCACCCGTTTGTTCAGGTCGGCGGGGAGCGGTGGCAGGTGCGGAAGCACGCGCAGTAACGCGATCAGGGCGAGTGCACCACCGATCGCCAGCGCGCCGATCGCGGCTCGCCAGCCCAGCCACTGGCCCAGGGCCGTACCAAATGGGACGCCGAGCACAACGGCGAGTGAGTTGCCGATGAAGACCAGAGAGGTGGCTTTGCCGGCCTGGCCGGGTGGGGCGAGTCGGGCCACCGCGGGTGCGATCACCGACCAGAAGACGCCGTGTGCCAGCGCGCAGACCAGCCGGGCGATGATCAAGATCTGGAAGGTCGGTGCGAACGCTGCCGCAGCTTGGGAAACCGCGAAGATCGCTACGGTGCTGGCGATCAGTGTGTGCCGCGGCACCCGCATGGTCAGTGCGGTAAGCGGGATCGTGCTGATCGCGGCGACGACGGCATAGCTGGTCAGCAGCAGTCCGACGGCGGCTTCGTCGACGTGCAGACCGTGCGCGATCTGGGGCAGTAGACCGACCGGAATAGTCTCGGCGGTCACGTACAGGAACGTGCAGACAGCGAGAACAGTCAGGGCCGGGCGATGCATTCTCACTACCTCACAATAAGCTCTGCGTACGAGTAAAAAGAAGGGAAGTGGATGTGACAACGCGCTCAACCGAGCTGCTGCGGGTAGTGCACACTCGCCCGGGGGTCACCCGAGCTGATGCCGCGCGGCTGCTCGGCGTCGGCACCGGCGCAGCCACCGAGCTCGTCGCCCGCCTCGGTCAGGCCGCGCTGCTGGCCGAAGCGCCCGCCACTCCCAGCGGCAGCCGCGGCCGACCGACCACGATCCTGGTGCCACACCCGGCCGGCCCACTCGTGTTAGCCGCATCGATCACGCACGAAGCCTGGCGAGTCGACGTAGTTGAACTCGGCGGCGCAGTGCTGACCACGATCACCGCCCACCACACCGGCACAGGATGGCCCGAGGTAGCCGCAGCAGTCGTCGCAGCCGTCAACCAACTACTCATTCGGTATCCGGGTCGGCCGCGTGCGCTCGGCATCTCGGTACCCGGCATCGTCTCCCCCGACCTCCGACTGAACGCCAGCAACCTGGGCTGGCACGACGTGGACCTTCGCGCCCTGTGGCCCAATGTCGGCCCACCCGCAAATGGCGGCCTGCCGAAAGGAGGCAAAGGTGTCACTGCGCCCCCGCTGTTGGTGGCGGGCAATGACGCCAGCTTGGCGGCAGCGGCCGAATCCGTACGTGGGGCAGCCACTAGCGCAGCGGTCGCGTTGCACCTGCGCGTCGACGGCGGGCTCGGCGGTGCTGTGGTCGACCATGGCAAGCTGCAGGTCGGGGCGATCGGGGCGGCCGGCGAGTTCGGCCATATGCCATTCGGTGACCCGGCAGTGCTCTGCCCGTGCGGTGCGGCCGGTTGCTGGGGAACAGCTGTCGACGGCACTGCGCTGGCTCGGCTGCTGGGACGATCTGAGCCGCCCGACCCGGTCACTTATGCGCGACGAATCATCGCCGCAACCGATCGCGCTGAGCGTGCCGCTGTCCGCGGTGTTGCTACAGCACTCGGTCGGGGAATCGCCGGACTGGTCAATGGACTAGACGCGGATCTGGTCACCCTTGGCGGAATCGGGGCAGAACTGCTTGCGGCTGCGCCTGATGCGCTGGACGCGGCGTACCGAAACGGGTTGATGGCTTTCCGGCGCTCGGCTCCACCGCCGGTGGTTTCGGCACAGCTGGGTGACGACGGCCCGATCGCCGGCGCTGCCGAGGAAGCCTGGTCCAGGCTGCTTATTCGACTAGCCTAAGCAGGCAATAAGAACGAATAGGTCGACCTGTGGTCACGAGGCGCAGCTGCGTTTACCTAGATCCAGAGCTGACGGCAACTCCTGCAAGCAAGCCGTAGGGGTTGCCGTCAGCTCTGACCCAATCTTTGCGGCTAGTGCAGGGTCCCAAAGTCCTGGGTCCAGTACAGGTCGGATCCGCGGCTGGCCACGCCGGCACCAAAATCCTTATATGCGCAGTTGAGAATATTCGCTCGGTGGCCAGGACTGTTCATCCAGGCGGTCATCACCTCTTGAGGGGTTTTTTGGTAGGCGGCGATGTTCTCGCCCGTGCGCTGCCAGTCGGTGTAACCAGCCGCTACCATTCGGTCGGTTTGGTTGCCGCCCTTCAAATCAGTATGCGAGAAGTAGTTGTTCGCTGCCATGTCGGCAGAGTGCGCACGGGCAGCCTTCGCAACTCGGCTGTCCCACTTCAATGCACTGCAGCCGGTCTTCGTTCGCTGCTCATTGGTCAGTTTGAAAACCTCCTGTTCATACTGATCAACTTGACTGCCATCAGCGGCTGGGGTCGTCGTTGGCGGCGAAGGGGCCTTCGTCGGTGCCTTGGTCGGAGAACGGCCTGGGCCGCTGGGCGGCTTGCTCCCCGGGGCCGAGGCCGGCTTGGAAGCGGGGGGAGTTGACGCGGGTGGGGCTGTGTCCCCCGCTGACGGCACAGTTGAAGGTGTGGAGTTACTCGGGGTAGAGGCAGATGCGGACTGTTGCGGGTTCGGTGTTCCGGCGGGCACCTGCCCGGGATTGCAGCCGCCGAGCAAGGCCCCTAGCGCGATTGCAGAGACACCGCACCCGAGCACGGCTAGGCGTGAAGGAATTCGGCTTGAAATAAACGAATCAATGCAACCTCCATGGCAGGAATCGAACCAACCGACCAAAGAGACGAAGAAGTGTCGTGGCGCACACCGCAGGGATAACTAACCTGCTCCACAGGAAAGCCTAAACTTAAGGGCCCTAAGCTGGGTCCACGCTAAGGTCTCGGGTAGAACCGGGGGCTAGGGCCCGTCAAAGCCCAGTCCTGCGGTTCCATACTCTAGGTCGGCGCTGATCGCGTTGCGGTGGGCTGGGTAGACCATGCACAGCAGGACGTGGGCCGAGACGCTGGTGGCTTCGTAGGAATGCGGCTGGTCAGCTGGAAACGTCAGCATTTCCCCTGGCTGCAGGGTAACGACTTCGGCTTCGGGGCCAGCGTTTAGGCGGCCGCTGATGACGAAGATGTGCTCGATAACGCCATCGGGGTGTGCCGGCGCCGGCTGGATCTGGCCGCCTCTCAACGTCGCGTCCCAGAGCTCAAGCAGCTCGCCGGCGGAGCCGAAGCGGTGCAACAACCGCGCATCGATTATGCCGTTGGATTTTCTCGGTCCTTGGTGGGCGCCGAGCTTGACGACATGATCTGGGCGAACTGGTGTGAGGAGCGCCGCCAGCGGCGCCCCTAGCTCATGAGCCAGAACTTGGAGGGTTTCAAGCGTCGGATTGCCGCGCCCGGCCTCCAACTCGTTGAGGGTCGCACGCGCCAGGCTGGCCCGCCGAGCCAACTCGGCTGCACTCAGGCCCCGCATGATGCGCAGGCGGCGCACGTTACGCCCGACGATGCTGCTAGCTGTCGACATACCGGCATTGTGCTCGCTCACCCACAAGTTCACGCCAACGTCATCATACTCTGACTACCTAACCAGGCACTAGGTATGATTTATTAGGCGCATGTCTTCCCCGGAACTGAGCTCCCCTCTCCGCGTTTGGCGATGGCAGCTAGGCGACGTGAGCCGGTTGCGCCGAGTCGCTGGACGCGGCTTGATCGCGGTCGGTGCGGTCGCAGCGCCGGCCGGAGCGTTTGCGATGGACTGGAACGAGACCCATGTATTCAATCCGCGCTGGCCACCGCACGCCAAGTTCCACAATGCCCAAACCATGAGTCTCGCCGTCGCCCTCGCCGGGCAGGCGTTGTGGCGGCTGACCCGGCCGCAGGGCACCAATAACGCTGCAGTGCTCGCTGCCACTTATTGGGCCACGCAGCTCGTCAGTGTCAGGTTTCCGGGCGCAGAGTTACGCGACCCAGAACAACCCGAACCACCTCGCATCGGTCCAGCACCGATTGATCAACGATTGATCGCGCTGACCTGCCTCGTGATCGTCACCGCGGGCGCCTGGCTCGCTAATCCTCCAGCCCAGCCATCCCCCGTCACCCTCGGAGGTTAACCAACAAATGTCAAATCCCAATGATTTTCGCCCGGACAACAGCGTGCTCGCGTTGGTCGACCACCAACCGTTCGTGGCCTTCTCGGTTAAGTCGATCGACATGACGACACTGGTCAATGCGACAGTTGGGTTGGCCAAGACTGCTCGGACGCTTGAGGTTCCTACGGTCCTGACGATGATCTCACCGCCCGGCTCGCCGCTGGTCGACCCGATCTTGTCGGACATCACTGATGTCTTCCCTGAGCAGACCCCGATCGAGCGCACCAATACCAACGCGTTTGCCGACGAAGCGTTCGTCACCGCGTTGGAGCGCACCGGCCGCCGCAAGCTTGTCATCGCCGGATTGTGGACTGAAGTGTGCGTGTTGCAGACGGTGCTATCGGCACGCACGGCCGGCTACGAAGTTCTAGTCGTTGCTGACGCCTGCGGTGGGCTGACTACTGAGGCCCATCAGGATGCCAAAGACCGCATGCTCGCTGCCGGTGCAGCGTCCCAGTCGTGGTTCGGGTTGCTCTGTGAGTGGTCGCCGGACTACTCCAGTCCCGCATACCGGGCCTTGTATCCCGCAGTCTTGGCTCACAGTGGCGGACCGTCGGTAGCCTCGCAATACCTGATGGCGCAGACGCCGAATAACGCATAAGCCCAGGCAAATCTACGGTTGGCGCACTGCCTTGAGCTTCGTTCTGCGGCGATCTCGTCACGCCTGACGAGACTAAGTGGTCCTCGGCGTTAATCCTTCGGGGGTCAGATGGTGGCGGTTTCGTGAGCGGCGATGCGTTTGAGGGTGGTGGCGAGGTCGGCTTTGGTGTAGCGCCAGTTGAAGGGCCGGGCGGCGAGGTTGTAGAGGTCTTCGAATGCGGTGAGCCGGTTGGTGACGTCGTTGAGGTCGTAGAAGTCGTTGGGTGTGACGACTTTGCGCTGCACGATGGAAAAGTAGATTTCGACCTGGTTGACCCAGCTCGCGTGGATTGGTGTGTGGACCAGGGTGGCGTTCGGCCAGGTGTTTTCCAACCGGTCGATGGCTTTGTGACCGCGGTGTGACGAGCCGTTATCGGTGATCCAGAAGACTCGGCGGGCGCTGGAGTAGGGCTCACGGCCCATGACCTGCGCGACCAGGTTCGCGAACGGAACAATGCCGGTCGTGGGTTCGGTACGGCCGAACACCCTGGCCTGGTGGACGTCGTACGCGGCGAGGTAGGCCAGCGCCCCACCCCGGTCATATTCGTGGTTGACCCGCATGATCCGGGCCAGTCCGGGTGGCAGGCTCGGATGACACCGGCAGCGGGCCTGCACGGAGGTCTTCTCATCGGCGGAGATGACGTAGTCGTCGTCGCCGAGCACCTCGCCGTGCCAGGTGCGGGCGTACAGGTCGAGGACACGGCCTGCCTTAACGGCGAAGTCCGGGTCACGCGGGAAGATCCATGACTGGTGGCGCCACGGGCGGATCGCATCCCGGCGTAGCCACCGGCGCACGGTGGATGCCGAGATGTCCTCGACCACCCCGACGTCGACGGCTTCGGCAGCCAGATCGGCGTGGCTAAACCGCGACAACGGGATCCCCCGATCAGCGGGCAGTTCACAGGCGATCGCTTTGACCTGGGCCTGCTGCACATCGGTGAACCGACGCGGCCGCCCGGAGCGGCCCCGATCCCGCAGGCCGTCCTCGCCGTAGGCGCCGTAGCGGTCGCGCCAGGTCCGGGCGGTGTCCACACAGACCCCGACCCGCCGCGCGATCGCCGCGTTGCTCCAACCCTGGGCAGCGAGCAAGATGATCGTGGCGCGTAAGACGTGCCGGTGTTGCTCGGTCACGGTCCTGACCCGGTGCTCAAGACGCTGCTGCTCGGGCATAGACAAGACGATCGGGCAGGCCGATGGACCAGACATGACAAACCTCCGCCTACCCGAACATGGCAGACAGTCGATCTATTGCGGGTGGTCGGCCTTTCGCACCGGGTGGATTCGCCCCGGCCTGCGGGCCCATCGGCAGGCCGGCATGATGAATAGTGTGGCCGCGATTCCCGAATCGACGAAGGTGTCGTTGCAGCAACGCCTGACTGAGCACGCGAAGGCCCACTGGCCCGGGCTGCCCGGGATCGTGGTGCGGTACCGGGCCGGGTTCGCCTACATCGACGCGCACCTACCCGACGGTGAGACCATCCCACTGATGAGGCTGCGCTATCAACGCTCCGCACACCTGTGGGGCTTCGCGATCTACCTCGCCAGTCGTGACGGCTACCAAGACTCCGTCCTACCCGACGGCCAACCGATCGGCACCGCCCAAGACGCCCTCGACTGCGCCGGCGACCTCTACCTCACCAACCTGGAACCCCTGAACCAACCCCCGAAGGATTAACGCCGAGGACCACTAAGGCGCAGTTGCTCGCGGCAGCGCCAGCTGCACTTGGCAGCAGCTGGTCGTGACTAGGCGGGGACGGTTACTTCGGTGGCGACTAGTTGGCCGGTTTGGCTGGTGAACATGGCTCGCGGGTTTGAGTAGTCGGCTGTGACCACGTAAAGGGTGGGCTCGTCGTCGGTCAGCGCGCAGTCGAAGGCGCCCTGGTCGAGTCGGACAGTTTCCAGCACTTCGCCACCTTCGCGCACCCGGACGCACTGCTGGTTGGGCACATCGGCATACCACAGCGCACCGGTGCGATCGAGGCAAATGCCGTCCGGTGCGGCGTTGGTCAGCTGGGCCCAGACCCGCCGGTTGGTCAGCGAGCCATCCGCGCCGAGATCGAACGCAGTCAGCCGGCTGGCATGTGACTCAGCCACGATCAGCGTCGAATCGTCGGCGGTCACCGCCATTCCGTTGGGAAACTGCAGGTCAGCGGTGACCTGGCGGGTCAAGCCGGCCGGCGTCACCACCGCGATCAGCCCCGGCGCCGGCGTACCGGCGGGGAAGTCGTAGCCGATGTTGTTCACGAATGCGTTGCCGCGCGAGTCGGTGACAATGTCATTCCACGGGTACGGGCCGCCGAGCGCGCGCAGGTCAGCATGCACTACCGGGTCGGCGCCGGACTCGTCCTCGTGCCGTAACAGTCGTCCACCGGGGCCGTCGAGCACCAGCAACCGACCGTCCGGCAGCCAGTCGACACAGAACGGCAGCCCCGTCATTTGGGCCACCACCTCGGGTTTTCCCGCGCGCACCCGGATGACCTGGCCGGCGCCCCAGTCACAGAACCAGAGCTGCCCGTCGTGCCACCGGACCGACTCCCCCATCACCAAATCGGTCAACACCACCCGCACGTCACTCATCGCCGCAGCATAACGCCGCCGCGGTCACCCGACAGCGCGTCAAAGCGGCAACGCCCAGCCGACAGCGCGTCAAAGCGGCAGCGCGCCACACCGCAACAACGGGGGTCAGACGGCGGCGAGGATTTCGGTGTCGAGGGTGAAGTAGTAGTCAGGGTCGGCGGGGTCGGTGGGGCCATGCGCAGTTAGGCGTTCGATAGCGACCAACCGGCTGGTGACCTGATAGAGGCCAGAAGTCCAGGAGATCGACTGCTCGCTGTGCACGCGCAACAGGATCGCTTTGCGCAGCTTGCCGGTGTGCGGGTCCACCAACCACAGCTCACGATTGGCGGTGAGCACCACGATGTTGTCCGGCGTCGCGCCGAGCACCTGCGCCTGGCCGGCGGTCGGACGCGTCCAGCTAGGCGCGCCGCCCGCGATCGGGGTGGCGACAATCGCCGTACGGGTCGTAGAGAGCACGAGACCAGCTGCGATCGTGCTGTTCGCGACGTCCAGGGTGGGGGTCCGGACCGGCCGGGCCGCGTTCGTCAGCCACCCTTGACCGGCGCGGTCACGCAGTCCGACACAGTTGGAGGCGGCCACGGCGCACCCCACCGGCGTGTACGGCCCGGTCGGCCAGCCCACTATCGACGTGCCGGTGGCCAACTCGTACGCGCCGCTCGGGCAGACGTACTGGCCGCCGGCGGTGGTGAAGCCGTCGACACAAGGGGTCGGCAGGTCGGACTGCCAGCGTTTGGAGCCGGTGCTCACGTCGTACGAATAGAGGTGTCGACCTGCGCTCAGGACGACGGCACCGGCTGTGGTGTTCAGGCCGGGTGGGGCCCAGACGGTCGTGGCGCCGGTGCGGTTGCCGGAGTAGTCGGGGCCGGTCGGGCCGACGACCCGCCAAGTGATCTTGCCGGTGCGGCCGTCGATGGCGATCAGAGCGCCGTCGGACCACCAGCTGATCACGGTGGGTCCGAGCGCAACAACTCCGGAGAGTTCCTGCGGCCACCGGCGCAGTGACCAGCGTGGGGTGTTAACCAGCTTCGAGTCGAGTGGGCCGTCCGCTCGGACCTGGCGTTTCGCGGCGAAAACCCGGATGCGGTCGTCAACTAACAGCGGCGCGGCGTTGGTGGTACCCGTGACTTTCGGTCCGTCAATGACTGCAGCGGGGTATGGTGTTGACGCAGGGTCGAGCAACTCGGTCGGAGCCAGCACCCGCCAGCCGATCCCTGCCGCCGCGATGGTTAGCATCGCGGCCAGCATCCACTGCAAAACCCGCCGGATCACCGGCTGAGAATAAGCCACCCGAGCAACATCATGTTCAATCAGGTCAAGCTCGCACTGTCAGTATTCAGGCGATGACGGTTCCGCTGACTTCGCCGAGCCCGAGCACACCGCCGGCCGCCCCGGGCGCAGTGCCACTGATCGTGACGCGGTCACCGTCGAGCAGGAACCCCCGAGTCGTACCGTCAGCGAGTTTGATCGGCTCGGTGCCGTTGTGGGTCAACTCCAAGAATGAGCCGACCTGCTCGCGGGCCGACCCGGAGACGGTGCCGGAGGCGAACAGGTCGCCGGTGCGCACCGTGGCGCCGTTCACGGTCAGGTGGGCCAGCTGCTGGGCCGCAGTCCAATACATTGAGGCGAACGGCGGGCTGCTCACCCGAGTGCCGTTCCAGTCGACCGCCAACTCCAGGTCGAAGCCGGGACCGGCCGGCAGCAAGTAATCGAGTGGGCGCGGGTCCTGGGCGACCCCGTCGATCGTGGCGAGCGCGGCGAGCGGCACCACCCAGGGTGAGATCGAGGTCGCGAAGGACTTGCTGAGAAACGGGCCGAGCGGGCGATATTCCCAGGCTTGAAGGTCGCGGGCAGACCAGTCGTTGACCAGCATCAAACCGAAGACGTGCGCGCCAAAATCGGCTGTGGCGATCCGTCGGCCACCGATGCCGACCACGAATCCGACTTCCGCCTCTATGTCGAGCCGCTGGGTCGGGCCGAACACCCCGGCGCTCAGCTGCCCGGCCGGCCGTTCGATCGGCGTGTCAGAGACGACGACAGTGCTGGACCGGCCGTGATAGCCGATCGGCAAGTGGCGCCAGTTCGGCAGCAATGCGGGCTGCTCCGGCCGCAAAATCCGGCCCACGTTGGTGGCGTGTTCCTCCGACGAGTAAAAGTCGGTGTAATCGGCCACCTCGAACGGCAAGTGCAGTTGCACCGCCGGCAACGGGATCACCGGCGGCGCCGAAGCCACGAACTCCCGCACTGCCGAACGCACTGCCGCCCACTGCTCCGGCCCGGCTGCCAGCAGCGGGTTCAGCACCGACTGCGCCAGCACACCCCCCAAACCCGACAGATCAACCACACCCTCCCCCAGCCGTACGCCGAGCCGGCGCAGGCCGTCGCGTGCACTGAAGACGCCGTAGGGCAGGTTGTCGAGTCCGTACAAGCTCATTGGGCACCACCGTTGAGTAAGTCGAGCCGGACCAGCTCGGTGAGTGAATCGGAAATCCGGACCGCGCCGAAGCCCACGAACAGCGGCCGGGGTGCGGCCCGCCGAGCGCGGATCGATTCGACCAACGGCAGCGGGTGGGTGATAGCTAGCGCCTCGGCCACTTCGGCGACTTCGGCACCGTCCACCGCGATCAGCGACGCCATCAGTACGTTCAGGGAGCCGTGGTGGGTGAAGCCGGTTTCCGGGTCAGTGTGCCGGATCGCGTGCCGCAAACTGGCGGCCAGCCGAAACGGCAGCTCTCGATCCCGACAGGCGCAAATCACCGCGGCCAGCTCGACTGGCGTCGGGAAGAGTTCGGCAGCCAGCCCGCCGACGCGAAACTTCGGCGCGAGCTGGGCACCGGCGGCGCGGAATCGGGCCAGCGTGTCGAGGGCGGCTAGCAGGCCCCAGCTCAGCGGGACCTCCGCGTACACGAAGAGGTCCTGGTCTTGTTTGGTCAGCTCGTGCAGGTTGGCCAGCCCTGGCTGCGGGTCTTCGCCGCGCCGGGCCACTGCGGCTTCCAGGTGTTGCACCGCCACCCCGGCCGCGTGCAGGGTGCGCACCGCGGCTGCGATCGCCGTGAGCGCACCGTCAGCCAGCACCGCAACCGACAACTCGTCCCGGGCTAGCAAGTCGTGGGCGGTCAAGTCGGGTTTGACTAAGGAGGCGGGGACCAGCAGGGGGCCGAGAATGGGGGCATACCAGGCGGATCGATGTGCGCTGTGCTGGGCGAGCGTATCGGGCAAGCTGAACGGGCTGGGCGGCAGCAAGGAAACATCCTCGATGAGCCCAGCGAACAGCGGTGGCACCAGCGTTGACACGAAACTGAACCTAATGGACGCTGCGAGCAGTGGACAACCACGTCCGCTATGTCAGTTTAGGGCTCGTCCGCGATCGGGCGAGAAAGCCTGGTGGAGGTTCGATGCCCTTTTATCGCAGCGTCGGCGAGGTGCCAGCGAAACGGCACACTCAGTTCCGGCGTCCCGACGGCGGTCTCTATGCCGAGGAGCTGATCGGGCAGGAGGGCTTCTCCGCCGACTCGTCCCTGCTCTATCACCGGCACGCACCGACCGCGATCATCTCAGCCGAGATCTTCCAGCCACCGACGAGCCACCAAGTCGCGAACCTGCCGCTAAAACCGCGCCATTTGCGAACTCACCAGCTCGATACCTTCCCCACCGATGCTGTGCTCACCAATGCTGTGCTCACCAATGCGCGGCCGGCTGATGCTGTGCTTGGGCGCCGTCCGCTGCTGGCCAACTCCGACGTGCGGATCTGCTACGCCGTGGCCGACCAGCCGTCCCCGCTCTATCGCAACGCCATCGGCGACGAATGCCTTTATGTCGAAGCCGGCACCGCCACAATCGAAACCACTTTCGGTACGCTGCCTGTGGGCTCCGGTGACTACGTCATCATCCCGACCTCAGTGGTGCACCGAATTGTGCCAGACGGACCAGTCCGACTGTTGATCATCGAGGCAGCCGGCCACATCGGACCACCCAAGCGCTACCTCTCGGCCCGCGGCCAATTCCTCGAACACTCCCCCTACTGCGAGCGGGACCTGCACGGCCCGACCGAACCACACCTGGTCGACGGCAAAAACGTTGAAGTCCTGGTCAAACACCGAGCCGGCTGGACCCAACACGTGTACGCAAACCACCCGTTCGATGTGGTCGGCTGGGACGGCTGTCTGTACCCGTGGGTGTTCTCGATTCACGACTTCGAGCCGATCACCGGCCGGGTGCATCAGCCACCGCCGGTGCACCAAACCTTCGACGGCCCCAACTTCGTGATCTGCTCCTTCGTGCCGCGCAAGGTCGACTATCACCCGCTCGCCATTCCCGTGCCGTACAACCATCACAACGTCGACTCGGACGAGATGCTGTTCTACACCGGCGGCAACTACGAAGCGCGCCGCGGTTCCGGCATCGAGCAGGGATCGATCTCTTTGCATCCGTCCGGGTTTACCCATGGACCGCAGCCTGGTGCGGCTGAGCGCTCGATCGGCGCAGCGGCGTTCGACGAGCTCGCCGTCATGGTCGACACATTCCGCCCGCTGGACCTGTGCGAAACCGCCCTGACCATCGAAGACCCCACCTACGCCTGGACCTGGAACCGCCCCACCGACTAACCGCCGCCAGGTGGGCGGCGGGTTAGCGGCGGCCGAGGACCACGGTTAATTGGGCGGCGGCGGCCAGGATCATGCCGGCGATCAGCGGGATTACGCCACCGATTGCGGCATAGCCGAGTAACAGCAGCGGCGCGACGAAGCTCAGATAGGCCGCGATGGCTGTTTTGCGGTCGTGCGCATACAGCCGGACCAGCGCTGTGGCGATCGGTTCGCGCAGCTGCCTGCTCAGCCAGAACAGCACCCCACCGAAGATCAACACACCGACCAGACCTGCCCAGACGCGGGAAATACCTGGGCTTACCAGCGTCATCAGGGCAGCGAGTGCGGCTGCAACCAACGTCAAGCTAGCGCCATAACCGACCGCCCGCCGCACACTGGCCACCGAGTCGGGGGCCGGATCCAACACCGGCCCGACTGGTCGGCTCACCATGGCCGGCCCGTCCGGGCTTTGCGCCCAGCTCGCCGAGGATCGCACCGGCGGCTCGACCGGATCAGGCCGATCCGGCGCCGCATAAGGTCGCGGAAACGGCGACGGATATGGCGTGCCATCGTCGGGCTGAGCCGGCTCCTGGCTGGCGACCGACAAGGTGGCCTCATCGGCCAACACTTCCAACGCCTGCGCCCACCGCCGCCGCTCAAACCGGACAATACCGGCGTCCCGCTGCGCATCGCCGATTGACAGATCCAGATCCAATGCTTCCGCGTACGCCCGTTGGGCCAGGTCGAACAGGCGCAGCCGAGCCGCCACGACCGCGAGCACTAGGTGAGCTTCGGCTTCGTCCGGCGCGACCCGAACCGCGTTCCAGGCGGCGTTCAGCGCCTCTTGCCCGTTGCGCGCCTCGCTGAGCAGGGCGGCACCGGTGCGCTGCGCGTACGCCTCTTCGGGCCAGGTGCGCAGGATTTCGGTCGCTACTAGGGCTGCGTCGCCGTAGCGTTGGCAATCAGAGAGCGCCATCGCTCGTACGACGAGGGTGGTTAATGTGCCGGGTGCTGCCTTGACCGCACGCTCGGCAGCGACCAGCGCTTCGGCCGGCTGCGCGGCGGCGAGATGGATCCGGGCGAGGGTGGCTAACAGTCCCGGCTCGTCGGGCGCCGCGGCCAGACCGGCTGCAACTTCCCCGGCAGCTTCGTCGTAGCGGCCAAGATCGGCGAGCAGCAGTGCCCGTTGCCGGTACTCCTCCGGCGTGGTGTCGGGTTCCAGCGGGACGGCCACGCGTCGAGCGTATGCGTTGCGGCTCGCCTACGCAGTAGCGGCCCGACGCCCATTGATCGACGAAGCCAACTATCTGCCCATTCGGCCTACCCATGCCGGCACAAAATGGGCTTAGTAGAGCCGAGCTCGGCTTGGCTGCCAGGAGCAGAGCTCGACTTGGCTGCTAGGAGCAGAGCTCGACTTGGCTGCTAGGAGCAGAGCTCGACTCAGCTGCGCACCAGCAGGGCGATAGCCGTCGCGGCCAGTCCCTCGCCGCGACCGGTCAGGCCGAGCCCGTCGGTGGTAGTGCCGGCGACGGTCACGGGCGCGCCGACGGCGGCGGAGAGCGCTGCCTGCGCTTCAGACCGACGCTTGCCGATGTGGGGCCGATTGCCGATCACCTGGATCGACACGTTCACCACTTGAAAGCCAGCGTCGTGCACCAGCCGGACGGTCTCGCTGAGCAAGGCCACCCCGGAGGCGCCGGCCCATTCCGGGCGGGACGTGCCGAAGTTGCTGCCCAGATCACCAAGCCCGGCGGCGCTGAAAAGTGCGTCGCAGGCAGCGTGCGCGGCGACGTCGGCGTCGGAGTGGCCGGCGAGGCCGACCTCGTCCGGCCAGAGCAATCCGGCGACCCAGCACGGCTGGCCCGGCTGAAAAGCGTGCACGTCAGTGCCGATGCCAACCCGCTGATCCATCACGAGCCTAAGGCTACGGCGAGTAACGCCTCGGCCATGATCAGGTCCAGTGGGCGGGTGATCTTCATGGCAAGGTCGGACCCCGGCACGCAGGTGACCGGCAACCCGGCCTTTTCCACTAGTCCCGCGTCGTCGGTCAGCGAGTCGGCTGCCGCGGCATGGGCTGCAACAAGCACTGCATGGTCGAAGCCTTGCGGAGTTTGCACGCTGCGCAGCACCGCACGGTCCACCGTGCCGAGCACGAGTTCACCCGGCCCAACCTCTTTGATGGTGTCAACCACGGGCAGCACTGGAATCACCGCAGGCAGGCCGCCACGCACTGCGGCCGCCACTGACTCGATCAACGTGGGCGGGGTGAGCGCCCGGGCTGCGTCGTGCACGAGCACGATCGCAATCTCGGGCAACACTGCGCTCAGGGCCAGCGCCACGGACTGCTGCCGCTCAGCACCGCCTGCGATCACCGTTACTAGCGCAACGTCAGCGAGCATTTCGCGGACGGCGTTCACGTCTGCAGCTGGCGCAGCGATCACGATCTGGCGCACCGATGCAGCAGCTGCCACGCGGCGGATCGCGTGCACGAGCAGCGGCTCACCGGCGAGCAAGCGCAAGGCCTTCGGACCGCCCGGGCCGAGGCGCAGGCCAGCTCCGGCGGCTGGAACGAGAACCGCGACGTCGCCCCGAGCATTAAGCTGCGAGGTCACGTCGCGGTTCTTTCAAACAGCTGTGCCACGGTGGATTGGTTGGGGTAGCTCAGGCCTCGGTGAGGACCTTGTCGAGCAAAACCTCAGCCTCGTCCTTCGTGCTCTTCTCCGCCAGGGCAACTTCACCGACCAAGATGTCGCGAGCCTTGGCGAGCATGCGCTTCTCCCCGGCCGAGAGACCACGCTCGCGCTCACGGCGCCATAGGTCGCGAACAACCTCAGCAACCTTGAGCGGGTTACCAGAAGCGAGTTTCTCAAGATTGGCCTTGTAACGCCGCGACCAGTTAGTCGGCTCTTCGGTGTGCGGTGCGCGGAGGACGTCGAAGACCAAGCCCAGGCCTTCTTCGCCGACCACCTCGCGCACGCCGACGATTTCGGCGTTCTCAGCGGGCACCCGAACGGTCAGGTCGCCCTGAGCGACACGCAGAACCAAATACTGCTTTGGTTCGCCCTTGATGACCCTAGTCTCGATTGCCTCGATGAGTGCGGCCCCGTGGTGGGGGTAAACAACGGTCTCGCCGACACTGAAAACCATAGGTTCGAAACCCCTTTCGCTGCATCTATCTTAACACGCCGAGCCGGGGATGTCCCACCCTGCCGGTGACTGTTAGTGCAGCTCAGGGGCCCTGTGACGGGCCTTTCTACCGCTTGACAGGAACGCCGTGAGCTGCGTCGGTGACCTAAAGTGACGATACAGTGACCATTATCCGCAGCGAGTCAGATATTTCGTACTTACGACGTTTGAGAGGTCAAGCTCATCGCTTAGGTCCACAACGACGTACTACTGGCGGTCGGGCTCGACGTAGGGGACCCTGGAGCCGGGTCCCCGAGGCGAGCACGGCTGAGTCCGCCAGGGGGGAAGGTGCGTCATGGCTGGTGCAAAGGACGACGGCGGCTCGCCCGCCGAAGGCGGATCCTCAGAAGGTCTGGCTGGCCTGCCCGCCGAGTGGGGCGTCATCGTCATCCCCGATGACCTGACCGAGCTGTCCACCGAGGTTCGCGCCATTCGCACGGAGCTGCGCCGAGCTGCCCGACCGTGCCTCATTCGTCGCTTGCTGCGCCGACCAAAAGTTAAGCGCGTGCGTCAGGCCATTGGCAAAGCCATCCGCACGCCGGTCCTGATCATTTCAATCGCCGTCCTGATGACGGTGGCCAGCCTGTTCGCCTCGGCGTGGCCCAGCCCGACCCGCCCACCGCTGGCCCAACGCACCGTCGGCGCGACTGGTGCGAGCGCCACTGAGGAAAACGCCGCTGCCGACAGCGGAACTGGTAAGACCACGACAGACGAGGGCGACGCCCTGATCGGCGACCTCACCAAGCCCACCTCCCTGCCCGCGCTCGAACTGGCCAGTTCAACCGGACAAAATGTTTCCCTGCGCGGCAAACTGCCAGCTGTCATCCTGCTCATCGAAGGGTGCGCCTGCGACCAGTTAGTCGCAGGCGTCCTCGCCGCGGTCCGCCCCCAGGTCGCCGTCGTAACCATCATTGGCGCGACAGCGCACGCCCCAGCTGCCGGCGCCAATCCCCAGGCACAAGGCAAGACCATCCTGATGCTGCACGACCCAGCCGGCAGCGTGCGAAGTCAACTGAAGGTCTCAGCCCCCAACGGCTCAGCCGCCGTGCTGCTAGTCGACAGCAGCGCCACCATCGTCCGCAAGCTGCTGAGCACTGTCTCAGCCACCGAGTTCAGCCCTGACCTAGCGCGGCTGTAAGACCCATTCGCCGTCGATCACAGGAATGACACGGTGCAATCTCCCGAGATTCGCGATCTTGTTGACTTATCGCCAAATGAGCACCGATATTTAACAAGATCGACAGTGAATAGCCGCAAATGCGGCATTGAGGCCTCGCCACGCCGGCGATGGAATGCAGCCGAGGCTTTGAGTGTCGAAAGACAGGCTTCCGCTTCGGCTTAACAACAAGCTTGACGACAAGCTTGGGTCAGGAAAAGGCCGTAGATCTACGATTACTGCCGTTGGAAGGCATTTTTTATTGGCTGGGCAGGACGGTGTAGCGCAGGATTACCGGGCCGGTGTGGGCTACGGTGACGTGGAGGTCCAGGGAGCCGGAAATGCCGACGTTGAAGTTGTAGGGCGGTTGGCCCTTTACGCAGTTGAGGCCGTGGCCGGAGTCGCTCGGGTCGCCCAAGTTGATGCGCAGTTCACTGCCGTCAGCGCCGACGCAGACTACGGAAATTAGATATGAGCCGGTGCCGGCATCGATGGAGAAAACTCGGTCGACACCGGCGGCCAAAATTTCGGTGTTGGCGCTTTGTTGATTGCTGTCGTCGGGCAAGGCCTGTTCGGCGGCTTGGCGCCATTGAGCGAGTTGCGGATCGATCCCGGCTTTAGGGGCGGCATGCAGCCACCATAAGCCGCCCCCGGCTAGCACCAGACCGGCGCAGAGATACAGAATTATTCCCCGCACCCGTTCACTCGTCACGCTGTGACCTTAGGCCCGAAGCAGGTCGGGTTGCCTGCAGCAAGGTCGCGTAAAGGGTGAGACCAGGGCCGAAGGCGAGCATGACAACGTGCCGCGGTGGCACTGGTTGGCGGCGCAGCGCGTCCAGCACTAGCAGCACGGTGGGTGAAGAGCAGTTTCCGTACGCGGAAAGTACGGCGCGGGAAGTCGCTAGCGCCTCACCCGGCAGTTCGAGCTGCTGTTGCACGACGTCAAGGATCTTCGGGCCACCGGGATGTACGGCCCAGCCGTCCACGGCGCTGATCGTGAGGTGGTGCCGGGTGAGCAGGTCGTCGACGAGTTTGCGGACGTGCCGGGCGAGCACGTTCGGCACCTGGGGTGACAGGCCCATGCGGAACCCGAGATCGGTCACTTCCCAGGTCATGTGGTCGGCGGTCGCGCTGTCGGTTACCGCGGCGACCTCGGTTACGGCGTAGGAGAGGGGGGTGGGATTGGGGGTTAGAACGACTGCGGCTGCGGCGTCGGAGAAGAGGGCGTGCGAGACGATTTGGTGTAGGTCGGCGCGGGTGGCGGTGGGCTGCAAGTGCAGGCTGGTGAGTTCGGCGCAGAGCAGGATTGCGGGTTGTTGGCGGGCGACGACGAAATCGGCTGCGGCACCGAGGCCGGGCAGCGCGGCGTAGCAACCCATGTGCCCGATGAAGATTCGTTGCACGTTCGGGGACATGCCCATGTCGCGGGCGAGCAAGATGTCCAGGCCGGGAGTGGCGTACCCGGTGCACGAGCAGACCGCGAACAGGCCTACGTCGGCGGCGGCGATCCCGGCGTCGGTCAGTGCGCGACCGAGCGCTTCTTTGCCCAGCGGCATCGCCTCGACTTGATAGCGGCGCATCCGGCGTTCGGTGGACCAGTCGGACACGTCTTCCAGCAGCGGACTGACTGCCGCTTGCCGGGTGCGTACGCCGGAGTTGTCGAAGATTCGTTTGGCCAGGGCGCGACGTTCGGGCGGGTAGTGCTCGGCGAAGAAGCCAGTCCAGAGGTCACGTTGGGTTGCCGACGGTGGAAGTGCGATGCCCAGCCCCGCGATGATCGCGCTGCGACTCACTTGTGTGCCTCCCCAGGCGTGGCGTTGCCGGCGATCGATGTACCCGTTACCACCGGGGTGCAGTCCCGTCCGAATCCGGATCTCCGCCGAGCGCTTCGACCCCGAGCCAGTCGGCGCAGACATCGCTGGTGGCCGGCTGCAACGAACCGGCGCGCGCGTCGCGATAGAGGCGCTCAAGTGGGTGGCCCCGGCGCATGGCCGAGGTGCCGGCCGCTTCGAGCATTGACGCCGCGACTTCGGCTGCGGTGGTGCCGGCCAGCAGCTTGGCCCGCCACACCCACCGGTTGGTTTCGGCGTCGCCGGGTGCCTCGTCGACGAGTTGGGCGGCGTGCATGACGGCCAGGTGGGCGGCGGCTACGGCTGCGTCAGCCCGCCCAATCCGGGCCCGTACGGCGGGGAGGTGTCCGAGTTTGCGCTGGTTGACGTGTTCGACTGCGGCGTCGATTGCCGCGCGGGCCACCCCGACGTAGACAGCGGCGTAGCTGGCGACCATCCAGTGCGGGGCGAGTTGGGCGACGACCAGGGCGAGGCCTTCGACGCCGCCGAGCAGGGCACCGGGGCCGACCGTACGGTCGATGTGTAGGTCGTGTGAGCCGGTGGCGCGCATGCCGAGCGCATCCCAGGTTTGCTCGACCCGCAGCCCGTCGCCGGCCGGCACCAAGAATTGGGAGACCTGACTCTGCTCGGCGGCGCTGCGTGCGGCAATGAGGTATGCGTCCGCGTGGCCGGCACCCGAGCAGAACGTCTTCGCCCCGCGCAGGTGGTAGCCGCCGTCGACCGCCTCATATGCCGTGGTCAGCGCGGAGAGGCGCGAGCCGGCGCCACGCTCGCTCATCGCCACCGCATACCAACTGCCGGTGGCCGCAGCACGCAGATAGTCGTCGCGGGCTTGCAGTGCTTCGGGCGGCAACCCGAGCGCGTCGGCGAGTTCGTCGGTGACGCCACTGAGTGCGCCGGTGACCGAGGCGTGCATGTTGAAGACCAGTGCGGTGGCGCCGTTGCCGCGGGCCAGTTCGTAGGCGATTGCGGCATAGTCGGCGAAGCCCGCACCGGCACCGCCGAGTCGAGTTGGCACGAGCAGACCGAAGAGCCCGGCTTGGCGCAGGTCGGCGAAGTCGTCGGCGGGGAAGGATCCGTCCCGGTCGTGTGCGGCGGCTCGGGCCGCAAACCGCGGTGCCAGCCGGCGCGCTTCGTCGATCACGCGTTCTCCTCGTGTTTGTGGCCTTCGCCCTGGTAGAGCTGTTTGTGGCCTTTGCCCTGGTAGAGCACTGCGGTGGAACGGGTGGGGACGATCCGCCCCCCGGTTGGTACCCGTTTGGCGACCAGCCAGCGCAGTAGGCCGAAAGCAGTCGGGCGCAATCCGCGCAGTTGCACAGCGACCCCGTGTCGGGCGAATTCGGCGACGAGTGGGCGCGCGGCGACGAACAGGGCGGGATCGTGCAGCCCGGTCGGCGCGATGCCCAGCCGCTCGCCCACGGTGACCGTGACGAACTGGCTCAGCGCGGTGTTGTTGACTGTGTCCAGCACCAGCAACCCGCCCGGTTTGAGCACGCGGGACAACTCGGCGACCGTGCCGGGCAGGTCGCGCACGTGTTCAAGGATTTCACCGGCCGCCACCACGTCGACCGACCCAGACGCCAGCGGCAGCGCGGTCACATCCGCGTTAAGCACCTCAATGCCATGCGCCGCCGCCTGCCGCAAGCCTATTCGCCCGAGATCAACGCCAACATGGCAGTACCCCTTGCCGGCCAGGTGCGGGGCGAGCAGGCCGCCACCACAGCCGGCGTCGAGCAGGACTGCACCCGGGGTCGGGCTGGGTGGGATCAGTGCTGCTCGGGCGGCGGCGAGCCAGTGCAGCAGCTCGAACGCGCCGCCGGGGCGCCACCACTGGTCGGCCAGCTCGTCGTACTGGCGCGGATCGTTGCGGGACGGCGACGGCGTCAACCGCAGCGGTGGACTGGACGACATCGACGACATGGGATCGAGCGTGGCATGGCTGAGTCACAACCACCACACTGGTCTTCATGTCCCGCGTACTGGCGTTGATCAAGTCGTCTCATCCGGAGCCCGGTGCCGCGGTCACAGTCGCGCTGACCTTGCTGGCCGTGGGGGTGGGTCACCGTGGCTGGGCGATCCTCGGGATCTTCGCTGCGGTCGGTGCCACCCAACTCGCCGTGGGCTGGGTGAACGACTGGCTGGACGCTGAGCGCGACCGGCAGACCGGACGGGTGGACAAGCCGGTTGCTGCGGGCGAGGTTTCCAAACGTACCGTCGGGGTGTCGGGTTTGGTGGCAGCCGTGGCAATCCCGGTGCTCGGGTTGCCGTTCGGACCAGTAGCAACAATGTTGCTCTCGCTGGTCGGGATTTTTGCGCTGCTCTACGACTGGCCGCTGAAGTCGACAGTGTTTTCAGTAGTTCCCTATTTGGTGGCGTTCGCGCTGCTGCCGGCGTTCGTGGTGGCGGCACTACCAGGGCATCCGAGCCCGCCGGTCTGGCTAGTGGCGGCGGGTGGGTTGCTGGGCGGGGGTGCACATTTCGCCAATGTGCTGCCAGATCTCGCCGACGACGCGGCCACCGGAGTGCGCGGCCTGCCTCACCGCCTTGGCGCGGCCGGTTCGCAAGCAGCCGCCGCGCTTCTGCTGCTCGCTGCCACGCTCACGCTGGTCTTCGGGCCGCCCGGACTGCCATCGTGGACCGGCCTGGCTGCGGCCGTCGCCGCCATGATCATTCTCCCCCTCGGCCGGTACGCTGCCCAGCGCGAGCAGGGACGGCCGGTGGCAATGTTTCGGGCGGTGATCGCCGTTGCGTTGATCGACGTTGCGCTGCTGATCTTCAGCGGGCCAATGGTGTGAATGGACGGGTCGGCGCACAAGGCAGCAACTTGGCCCTCTAGGCTGAGTCCACACCTGTTGGTGTCTTCTTTTGGAGGATCGTGATGCGCTCGCTGGGAACCCGCCGTGCTGCTCAGATCACGGGTGCAGCCCAGATCACGGGTGCAGCCCGGATCACGGGTGTCGCGCTGGCGGCCGTGCTCGCGCTCGCCGGTTGCTCGGCAGGTCAGCTCGCCGAGACTGCCAATCTGAAGGCGCCAGTCGCCGGGCTGAACACGGCGAGCCCAGATGGCGGCCTGCTGATTCGTAACCTGCAGGTGATTTACAACAGTCCCGAGGGTTACCCGGCTAATGGCACGGCGCAGCTTCAGGTGAGCCTCTTCAACCAGACGGCGAACCCGATCACTGTCGCGATCAGCAGTAAGCTGAGCTCAGACCAGAGCCCCGGCCAGGTCTCGGCCCAGCAGATCAGCTTGGTCGGCGGTCCAACTCCGAGCGCTAGCATTGCCGGTTCGGCCACCGCACCTGGCCCCGCCAAGCTCACCATCGCCGCGCTGGGCTCGGCCGTGTTCCTGCCCGGCGGGCCGCAGTCGCTGCGGGCCAGCGGGCTCAGCGACAAGCTAATGCCGGGCAACTCGCTCAGCTTGGTGTTCCAGGTGAGCAGCGACGCCGAGCCTATGACCTTGGTTGCCCCGTTCGGCACCCCGTTGACGCCGGTCCCCCGCGGGTCGGGCGTCGCCGGCAAAAAAGACGCCGAATAGTTTTGTCATACCCCCGGGGTAATTTTTCTTAAGTGACTACGTCCCGTGCGGCCACGAAACCAGCCCGCCCCACTTTCGTCTGTGATGCCTGCGGGCACCAGCCGCCGAAATGGCTCGGTCGGTGCCCAGAGTGTGCCGAGTGGGGTTCGGTGATCGAGTCGACGATTACTATCCCGCTGGGTGCCGGGCGGGTGGTCAGTTCGCGGTTGCCCGCCGAGCCGGCCCGGCCGATCGCCCAAATCAGCGCCGCTCCTGCGCAAGCAGTGCCGACCACAGTGAGCGAGCTCGACCGAGTGCTCGGCGGTGGCCTGGTGCCTGGCGCAGTGGTGTTGCTGGCCGGCGAGCCCGGAGTCGGCAAGTCCACCCTGCTGCTCGACGTCGCCCAGCAGTGGGCCGCGCACGCGGGCACCCCGTCGCTGGTGGTCAGCGGGGAAGAGTCAGTCAGCCAGGTTCGGTTGCGCGCCGAGCGGCTCGGCGCGCTGCACGAGCGGCTCTATCTGGCCGCCGAGAGCGACCTCGGTGCGGTGATCGGACACCTTGACGCGGTCAAGCCGGGCCTGCTGGTGCTCGACTCGGTGCAGACCATCTCGGCCATGGGCACCGAGGGAGTGCCAGGTGGAGTCACCCAGGTGCGTGCGGTCACTGCCGCGCTGGTCGGCATCGCTAAGGAGCGCGGCGTCGCGGTTGTGCTGGTCGGCCATGTCACCAAGGACGGCCAGGTCGCCGGTCCGCGCGTGCTGGAACACCTGGTCGACGTCGTGCTGCATTTCGAGGGCGACAAACACTCGTCCCTGCGGCTGGTCCGCGGGGTCAAAAACCGCTACGGCGCCGCCGACGAGGTGGGCTGCTTCGAAATGCACGAAGGTGGCATCACCAGCCTCGCTGACCCCTCCGGGCTCTTTCTGACCCGCTACAACGAGCCTGTTCCCGGCACGTGTGCGACAGTGGCGATGGAAGGGCGGCGGGCCCTGGTCACCGAGGTGCAGGCGCTGATCGGGGCCGAAGTGCAGGGCTCTCCTCGGCGCACGGTGTCGGGCCTCGACAGTGCCCGGCTCGCGATGGTGCTGGCGGTGTTGGAGCGGCGCACCAAACAGCTCAAGCTCTACAACAAAGAGGTGTTCGCGGCGACCGTCGGCGGGATCCGCTTGATCGAGCCGTCCGCTGATCTGGCCATCGCGCTCGCGGTCGCCTCTGGCGGGCTCGACCTGCCGATGGCCGCGCACCTGGTCGCGATCGGCGAGGTCGGGTTGACCGGTGAGATCCGTCGGGTCGGCGCGGTGGGTCGTCGCCTCGCTGAAGCCGCCCGGCTCGGCTTCCGCACCGCGCTGGTCCCACTGGGCTGCGGGGCCGGCAGCACCGACGGTATTCCGAAATCGATGACGGTGATCGAGGTCAGCGATCTGCGCTCGGCGTTGCAGTCCGCAGCCACCGCCTCGGCCGATTCCCGTTCTCGCTAACTTTAAGTAACGATTCATTACGCTACGGAGCATTCATTGAGGCGCGAGTCGTTACTTCGCGGGGCATTCCGTAGAATGTCCCAGTGCCGCTCGACCGCGATGGTTCCAAACCCGCATCCTCCTCCTCGACCCCACGCGCCGGTGTCAACGGTTCGGCGCAGCGCGCGGTGACCACATCCAGCTCAAGCCTGACAGGTGGTGGCATGAGCGTCGATCCGTTACGCGCCAACCTCGCATTGATGGCGCCGGGCACTGCCCTGCGCGACGGCCTTGAGCGCATTTTGCGCGGCCACACCGGCGCCCTGGTCGTGCTCGGGCATGACGCTGTGGTCGAAGGGATCTGCACCGGCGGCTTCCAGCTCGACGTCGAGTTCTCCGCCACCCGCCTGCGTGAACTGTGCAAGATGGACGGCGCGGTGGTCATGTCCAGCGACGGCACTCGCATCGTGCGGGCTGCAGTGCACTTGATGCCCGATCCGTCGATCCCCTCCGATGAATACGGCACTCGGCACCGCACTGCCGAGCGGGTGGCCAAGCAGTCCGGCTTCCCGGTGATCTCGGTGAGCCAGTCGATGCGGATTATCGGCCTTTACGTCAACGGTCAACGCCACGTGATCGACGACTCGGCCGCCATCTTGTCGCGGGCCAACCAGGCACTAGCTACTTTGGAGCGCTACAAGCTGCGCCTCGACGAGGTTTCCGGCACGCTGTCCGCGCTGGAAATCGAAGACCTGGTCACGGTGCGCGACGCTGTCGCAGTGGTGCAGCGGCTGGAAATGGTTCGGCGCATCGCCGACGAAATCTCTGGTTACGTGGTCGAGCTCGGCACCGATGGCCGGCTGCTCGCGCTGCAGCTAGACGAGCTGATGGCCGGGGTCGACTCAGACCGCACGTTGGTGATCCGCGACTACCTGCCGACCGGACGCAAGGCCCGCAACCTCGACGAGGCGTTGATCGAGCTCGACCTGCTCACTTCCACCGAAATGATCGACTTGGTCGCGGTGGCTAAAGCGATCGGATATCCCGGCGCGTCTGATGCCTTGGATGCAGCTGTTTCGCCCCGCGGGTTCCGGCTGCTGGCCAAGGTGCCGCGGCTGCCTGCCCAGATTGTCGACCGGCTAGTCGATCATTTCGGCAGCCTGCAGCGCTTGCTCGGCGCGACAGTCGAAGATTTGCAAGCAGTCGATGGCGTTGGTGACGCTCGGGCGCGCGGCGTGCGTGAGGGCCTGTCGCGCTTAGCCGAAGCGTCAATCCTTGAACGTTACGTGTAACAGCGGGCCGGACCTCCGTGTGGAGATCCGGCCCGCCATGATCAGTTGCCGTTGCCCCAGGACGGCGGGGCGTCCTGCAGCGCCGAACCCCAGTCGGTCGCCGTGTTGGACATGGCAAAGTTCAACGAACCACCATCGCGTACTTCGGTGAAGCGGATCCACGGCCGGTTGCTCGACTGCCCGTTAACCGACAGCCCAGCCACGTACGGGGTGTCGTCGGAGGCTTGCGGGGCGGAAATGTCGATCGTGGCGCCGTTCGGGCGAGTGATCGTCACCTGCGGGAACAGTGGACTGTTCAGGGCGAGCACATCAGTGCCGGTGACCTCCGGATACAGGCCGATCGCGGCCCACACCAGCAGCGACGAGGTGGCACCCAAGTCGTCGTTTCCCGGCAATCCACCCGGCTCAGCAGTGAACAAGTCCCGCCGAATTCGCCGAACCACATCTTGGGTACGCGCCGGCGCGCCATACCAGTCGTACGCCCAGGGGTTGCCGAATTGCGGCTCGTTGCCCAGGTAGAAGTAGGGCTTACTGAGTCCGGCGTTGAGCTCGGTGAACAGGTCGTCGAGTCGGCGCACAGCCGTGTCGGTGCCACCCATCGCGTCGGCCAGCCCACGCAAGTTCTGCGGCACCATGAAGGTGTACTGAGCGGCGTTGCCCTCGACGAACCCACGATCACTGGTGACCTCGAACGGGCTGGTGAATTCGCCGTCCTGGCCCCGCGGGTGCGGGTAGGCACCGTCAAACACATTGCGCCAGTTTTCGGCCCTGGCCCCGAACTTGGCGGCGTCATCGCCCGCGCCGAGCCGACTGGCGTATTGCGACAGGGCGAAGTCAGCAATCGCGTATTCCTGGGTGACCGCGGCCGGCCCGTCACCGGGGGCGGCGCCCGGGTAGGGGGTGGTGTCCAGGTAACCCTTGCTCAGGTAATCGGCCAGGCCCGGCCGGATCAGTCGACCCTGGCAGGTGGCACCCGGGTTGGTCGCCGACTTCACCATCAACCCGTAGGCACCTTGTCGATCGAAGCCGCTAGCACCGAACGCGTCGACGGACGACACCGTTGCCGTGGCCGGGTCACCAACCATGTCGGAAGTTTCAGTATTCGCATGACCCCAGCGCGGCATTACCCCGCACTGTTGACCGTCGGCGATCAACGATCGGGCCAGGTCAGTGGCGACATCGGGGGCCGCAACGGCGAGCAGTTGCACCTGGGAACGATAGACATCCCAGCCGGAGAAATTCGAATACTGAGTGTAACCGTCGGCGTGGTGGCGGGCCGAGTCGTAGCCGAGGTAATCGCCATTCGCGTCACTGAACGTGTTCGGCGCGACCATCGAGTGGTATAGCGCGGTGTAGAACGTGGTCGTCGCGGCGGCCGAACCACCACCGACCCGGATTTTGCTCAGCCGGTCATTCCACGCCGCTCGGGTGGCTGCGTGGACGTCATCGAAGGAGCGGTCGGCGCTTTCCGCGGCCAGGTTCGCAGCCGCACCCCCGACCGACACGTACGAGAGGCCGACGCGCACTTGCAAGGTGTGATCGTCGGACGCGTCGACGGTGGCGATGACCCGGTTGCCCTGCACTGAGGTGCGCACAGGCCGGTCGAACTGAGCGGAGAAATACACCGTGTACTTGTTGCCGGTGCCGCAGAAGTCGCCGGCCTCGACCCTGCCGGTGACCTGTCGATCGTCGACCACGTCGATCGAAGCCGCACCGGTGGCGCTGTGCCCGGCGTTGATGACGACATTGGCGTCCGCGGTGTCCGGATAGGTGAACCGGGCCATCGCCGTACGCGTGGTTGCCGTCAACTCGCTGGTCACGCCGTTGCCCAGGCCCACCCGGTAATACCCCGGGGAGGCTTGCTCGCTGTCGTGGCGGTAAGTCGAATCGCCGGTCGCACCAGCGCCGACGGTCGGCATGAGCGGGAAATCCTCGCCGTTGCGGCACCCGGCACCACTGAAGTGGGTCAGGCTGAACCCGCTGATCGTGGACCGGCCGTAGGCGTAGCCGGACGGGTCGGCGCCGGGGGTGTCCGGGCTGAACTGCACCATCCCGAACGGCGCGGTGGCACCAGGGAAGACGGCACCACTGGCGCCGCCGGTGACCGGGTCGGGTGCGGTGCTGTCAGCCGTACCGATAAAGGGGTTGACGGAATCGACTGGGTCAGTGTCGGCGGCAGCGGCTGGGGTGCCGCCGGGCAGGGTGGCAGCGACCAGGACGACAAACGTGGCGAGCGCGGCCCGAGCGGGTCGGCCCAGGCGAGTGATGGCTGTGCGGCGATCAGGGCATTGACGCACGAAAATCTCCAACCAGCAATGGGTTCAAAGACTGCTTTACGCCAGCGGCGACCGTAAAGTCGCCATCAGTGGACATATGCCACTGCGTCAGTAAGTTGTTGCTGACGAAGGGCGCGAACAACGCGCACATAATGAACCGCGTTAATCGAGTCTGTCAATGCCGGCGCTTACCTACCCGCGCCCGCAACAGCGGGTGAGCTAGGCGATGGTGAGCGTGACGGCGTTGCTGACTTTTGTGCCGAGGCGGGCGCGCAGCTCAAACTGGCCGGCCGGCGGCGGGCTGCCTGCGGCGGATCCATCGGCACAGGTGGTCGACTCTAAGCCGTTCCAGCGCACGCGGAAGTCGCGCTCGGCACCGGGGGCGAACTGGTGCACATCGCTGTTCTTCGCCGGGCTACACGTGTCCGAGGACCAGAATTTCTGCGCGCCTTGTTCGAGATAGAGCTCTTGCGGTCCGGCGCCGACGTCACGAGCACAGGTACGCGAACCGACGTTCTTGATCTTGATTTGGATGTCGACTGCTTCGTTGCGGCCCAGTGTCGCCTTCGTCAGCACCGGGAGCACTTGCATTTCACCGTCGGTGCAGGAACCGCTGGTCGGTGCGGTGACGGCAGTATTGTTGCCGGTGGTTGACTGACCGGGCACCGTGCCATCGGCCGTGCCAGTGCCAGTGCCTGTCCCGCCGGCGCCCGGCTTGATGTCGCCCGGGGCGGGCCGCGACGGCTCACCCTGATTCGATCCGTCCAGGAACGACGGGGTCGGCGACGGCGAGGACGCGCTCCCCTGCGGACCAGGGGTCGGAGAAGACGCCACCGGGGTGCCTTTTCCGCGCTGATCGTTCGGACTGTTCCCGGAGCAGGAAACGAAAAGCACGATGATGCCGAGCAGCGCTACACCCAGCACTACCGCACGACGCCGCCAGTAGACGGCGGAAGGAAGGGGACCAACCGTCGCTCGCATGATGGACATCACCGTAAACCCCCGGGCGGCAAGGTGCGTGTCACGACGCGCCGGTTACGCGACCCCGCCTCGCTTATCCGCCGTCAGAGTTACTCGCGGTCAGCAGTAGCGGCTCAGGGGTAGCGGCTCAGAGGTAGACCTTGCGCGGATAGATCGCGTGCGCGCCGGCGACTCGATCCAAGAAGAGCAGCCCGGTGCAGTGATCGATCTCGTGCTGCAGTGCGCGGGCCTCGAACGCGTCGGTGGTCAAGCTGACCGGCTCCCCCGAACCTGGCAAAACCGCCTCCACCACCACCCGGGCGGCTCGCTTCACGTCCCCAGTCAAATCGGGTACGGACAAGCAGCCCTCCCGGCCCGCCTTCCACCGACTCGCCTCAACAATTTTGGCATTGCACAACACGAATGCGCCGTGGACCGTGGCCGCCTTCGGATGCGCGGTGACGTCCACGGCGAAAACCTGCACGCCGACACCCACCTGCGGCGCGGCCAGCCCGACACAACCAGGTGAGACCCGCATCGTGGCGATCAAATCAGCGGCTAGCTCGACAATTTCCGGTGCCATCGGATCGACCTCAGCGCCGACAGTGCTCAACACTTCGGCCGGCGCACTCACCACTTCGCGCACCTTCCCGACCGGGCCAGTCCAGCGCGGGTGCGTCACAGGAGCTCCGACTCGGCTCGGCGCAGGCTCACCTGAACCCCCAATTCGGACGCGGCCACGGCGAGCTGCTCAGCCAGCACCTCCCCAGATCCAGTCGGCAAATCAACTTCCGCGATCAGTACGTACAGCGCGTCGGTCAGTCGGGTGCTCAGATCGGTGATGTTGCCACCGGCGAGCGCGACGACCCGGGTGACAGCGGCGACGATGCCGAGCCGGTCAGCGCCGTGCACGCTCACCACGTACGGCTCGCCGCGGGTGGTCGCGTCTAGCTCGGGTTCGACTCGACGCACTGTGGTGACTACGTCGGTCAGGGGGAGCAGCGCTGTTTGCGCTTGTTCGGCGGTTGGACCCGTACAGATCAGGGTCATGGTGAAGTGTCCGCGTAAGCGGGTCATGGTGGAATCTGTGAGGTTGGCGCCGACCCCCGCGAACGCCTCAGCCACGTCGGCGACGATGCCGGTCCGGTCAGGACCGATGACGGTGATGGCTAACTCATGCACCCGCCTACAGTATGTCCTGCTATGACACTCGCTGACGACGCCATCACCTGGTACGAAGCCAACGCGCGCGATCTGCCCTGGCGCAAACCGGACACCAGTGCCTGGGGGGTATTGGTCAGTGAGGTGATGTTGCAACAGACCCCAGTGGTGCGAGTCGAGCCGGCTTGGCACGCGTGGATGACCCGTTGGCCGACGCCAGCCGCGCTCACCCAGGACCCGCCAGCTGAGGCGATTCGGATGTGGGGGCGGTTGGGCTATCCACGGCGGGCGATGCGGTTGCACGCGTGCGCGGTCGCGATCGTCGAACGCCACGGCGGGCAGGTGCCGGCCGAGCTCGATCAGTTGCTGGCATTGCCAGGGGTGGGGACTTACACGGCACGGGCGGTGGCCACTTTCGCGTACGGGCAGCGTCACCCGGTCGTGGACACCAACGTACGGCGGGTGGTGTGCCGGGCGGTCGAGGGCAAGCCGGACGCCGGCCCGGCCACCACCGCCGCGGATCTGGTCGCGATGGCCCAACTGTTGCCGGTGGACGTCGCGCGCGCGGCGAAGGCCAGCATCGCCTTCATGGAATTAGGCGCCATCGTCTGTACGGCCCGCGCCCCGCGCTGCACCCAGTGCCCGTTCCAACCGGTGTGCGCCTGGCAGCTTCGCGGCGCGCCGGCATTACTCGGACCGAGCCGCACCCCCCAGCGGTACGCCGGCACCGACCGGCAAGTGCGGGGCCTGCTGCTGGAGGTGTTGCGTCACGCCACCGGCCCGGTGCCGCGCCAGCGCCTCGACCTGGTCTGGGCCGACCCGGTGCAACGCGCTCGGGCGTTGGCCGGCTTGGTCGATGACGGTCTGATCGAACCGCTCGACGCAGACACCTTCGTGTTGGCCGGCGACGCCCCACCGACCCCAGTCGACTAACCGGCATGAGCAAGGCAACGGCCCAGCTGTAGGTGCAGCTGGGCCGTGCTGACTTACCTCGTGGCTATTCCTCGGAGGTGGCTGCCGTGTCCAGGTCGGCCGGGACAGCGTCAGGGACAGAAACTCCCTTGTCTGCGCCGCGGAAGACCAGCTTGGACTTTTCGATGTTCTCCGGGTCGCCTTCGCAGTCGACCACGACGATCTGACCGGCCCGCAGCTCGTTGAACAGGATCTGCTCCGAGAGTGTGTCTTCCAGATCCCGCTGGATCGTGCGACGCAACGGCCGCGCACCCAAGACCGGGTCGAAGCCCTTCTTCGCCAAATACTTCTTCGCGTTGTCGGTCAGCTCCAGACCCATGTCCTTGTTCTTGAGCTGACCCTCGATCCGCGCGGTGAAGATGTCGACAATCTCCAGGATCTCGTCCTGCCGCAGCTGATGGAACACGATCGTGTCATCGATCCGGTTCAGGAACTCCGGCCGGAAATGCTGCTTCAACTCGTCGTTGACCTTGATCTTCATCCGGTCGTAGTTGCTCTCAGTGTCCTCAGACGCCTGGAACCCCAACGACACCGCCTTAGCCACATCACGCGTGCCCAAGTTGGTGGTCAAGATGATGACCGTGTTCTTGAAGTCAACGATGCGGCCCTGACCATCAGTCAGCCGACCATCTTCCAAAATCTGCAGCAACGTGTTGAACACATCCGGGTGTGCCTTCTCGATCTCGTCGAACAACACGACCGAGAACGGCTTACGCCGCACCTTCTCCGTCAGCTGCCCACCCTCGTCATAACCCACATAACCGGGAGGAGCACCCACCAGGCGCGAGACCGTGTAACGGTCGTGGAACTCCGACATGTCGAGCTGGATCAGCGCGTCCTCGGACCCGAACAGGAACTCTGCTAGGGCCTTGGACAGCTCGGTCTTACCGACACCGGACGGGCCGGCGAAAATGAACGAACCCGACGGACGCTTCGGGTCTTTCAACCCAGCCCGGGTCCGCCGGATCGCCCGCGACACCGCCCTGACCGCGTCTTCCTGGCCGATGACCCGCTTGTGCAGCTCATCTTCCATCCGCAACAGCCGAGAAGTTTCCTCCTCAGTCAGCTTGTAGACCGGAATACCAGTCCAGTTACCGAGGACCTCAGCGATCTGCTCGTCGTCGACCTCGGACACCACATCCAGGTCGCCGGCCTTCCATTCCTTCTCCCGCTGCGCCTTCTGCCCCAGCAGCTGCTTCTCCTTATCCCGCAGCTGTGCGGCCCGCTCGAAGTCCTGCGCGTCGATCGCGGACTCTTTATCGCGGCGCACCTGAGCGATCCGCTCGTCGAAGTCACGCAAATCTGGCGGTGCGGTCATCCGGCGGATCCGCATTCGCGCCCCGGCCTCGTCGATCAAGTCGATCGCCTTATCCGGCAGGAACCGATCCGAGATATACCGGTCAGCCAACGTCGCCGCAGCCACCAACGCAGCGTCGGTGATGCTGATCCGGTGATGCGCCTCGTAACGGTCGCGCAGGCCCTTAAGGATCTCGATGGTGTGCGCCAACGACGGCTCACCCACCTGGATTGGCTGGAACCGGCGCTCTAGCGCGGCGTCCTTCTCCAGGTGCTTGCGGTATTCGTCGAGCGTGGTCGCGCCAATGGTCTGCAACTCACCACGGGCCAACATCGGCTTGAGGATCGAGGCCGCGTCGATCGCGCCCTCGGCCGCACCAGCACCGACCAGGGTGTGAATCTCGTCGATGAACAAGATGATGTCGCCGCGGGTGCGGATCTCCTTGAGCACCTTCTTCAAGCGCTCCTCGAAGTCACCGCGGTAACGCGAACCGGCCACCAAAGCACCCAGGTCGAGCGTGTAAAGCTGCTTGTCCTTGAGCGTCTCGGGCACCTCGCCCTTGATGATCGACTGCGCCAACCCCTCAACCACGGCGGTCTTGCCAACACCGGGCTCGCCGATCAGCACCGGGTTGTTCTTCGTGCGGCGCGAGAGGACCTGCATGACCCGCTCGATTTCCTTCTCCCGGCCGATCACCGGGTCGAGCTTGCCTTCGCGGGCGGCCTGAGTCAGGTTACGACCGAACTGGTCCAACACCAGCGACGTGGACGGGGCAGCCTCGCCCGTCGCCGTGCCAGCAGCAGCCGGCTCTTTGCCCTGATAACCCGAAAGCAGCTGGATGACCTGCTGCCGGACCCGGTTAAGGTCGGCACCAAGCTTGACCAGCACCTGGGCGGCGACGCCCTCACCCTCACGGATCAGCCCGAGCAGGATGTGCTCAGTGCCGATGTAATTGTGGCCCAGCTGCAGCGCTTCACGCAGCGACAGCTCAAGCACCTTCTTGGCGCGCGGCGTGAACGGGATATGCCCGCTCGGCGCCTGCTGCCCTTGGCCGATGATTTCCTCAACTTGCTGCCGAACGCCCTCAAGAGAGATACCGAGACTCTCCAAGGCCTTGGCAGCGACGCCTTCACCCTCGTGGATCAGGCCGAGCAAAATGTGCTCAGTCCCGATGTAGTTGTGGTTGAGCATCCGGGCCTCTTCTTGGGCCAGGACGACAACCCGTCGCGCTCGGTCGGTGAACCGCTCGAACATGCCCTCGTGCTCCTCACGTGCCGTGCGCCAATGACTGGCGGGGCCAGCGCACGGGCATCGGTGATACCCGCGCTGTAACTCTATCGCCGGTGGGCGGTTCTGCCGGGCCCCTCGCTGCCCTGCGGAACTCTCCGCATCGTTGACTTAGCCAACTTCGCACGTCCACCGGGTGTTCCCCCAACCGAACGTGTACGCGGACAGCGAAATCCCGCCTCACTAGATCAACAACCTGTGGACAACTAAGCCCACTTCTGTGGATAACCGTACGCAAGCCGAGCGACAGTCGAGCAAAAAACAGCGGGGTCCGCGACGCCTTCGCGTCTCGAACCCCGCCGCATGGCAGCACCGACTCAGCGGCCAGGACCCTTGGAGTGGAACTCGTCCACGATCTCCTGTGGGATTCGGCCCCGGTCGGAGATGTCCTTGCCGGATTTCCTGGCCCAATCCCGGATTGCTTTGTTCTGCTCGCGGTCCACCGTCGCGACACCACGACCGCGGGCCGCACGGCCACCAACGACCACACCGCCACGGGCGACCTTTGTGCCGGCAGCCACATACGGGTCGAGCAACTCCCGCAATTTAGTGGCGTTCTTGTCGGACAGGTCGATCTCGAACTGAATGCCGTCGAGGGCAAACTTCACTGTCTCCTCGGCGTCACCGCCGTCAAGGTCATCGACCAGCTTGTGAATGATCTGTTTGGCCACGCGCCGCAATCCTCCCGAACACATGTTTCCCCAGCAATGGGAAGACAATAACGCGACGCCCGCATCGTCCGTCAATGGCGGTGGCGATTGTTACTCAACCCGCACCAGAAACAAGCACGGTCAGTTACTCAGCTTCCCCGCAGTTACGTGGTGCAGCGAGTTACTCGGGTCGCGCCAGCGGGAAGAGGATCGTTTCCCGAATGCCCAGGCCGGTGAGCACCATGAGCAACCGGTCGATTCCCATTCCCATCCCGCCGGCCGGCGGCATTCCATACTCCATGGCGCGCAGGAAATCTTCATCTAGGACCATCGCCTCGGCATCGCCACCGGCTGCCAGCAAGGACTGGGCGACCAGACGTTCGCGCTGCACAACGGGGTCGACCAGCTCGGAATATGCGGTGCCGAGCTCGAAACCGAGCACATAGAGGTCCCACTTCTCGGTCAGGCCTGGGGTATCGCGATGGGCCCGAGTTAGCGGCGTGGTCTCCTCCGGATAATCCCGTACAAATGTGGGTGTTTGCAGGGTGGGTTGCACGAGGTGCTCGAAGAGTTCCTCGGCCAGCTTGCCTGCACTCCACTTCGGGTCGACGGAAAGGTCATGCTTTTCGGCATACTCGCGCAGCCCAGTGATATTCGTCTCGACGGTCACCTCTTCGCCGAGCGCCGCGGAGAGAGAACCGAACAGCGTTACTGCCGGCCACTGGCCGCCGAGATCCAACTCGGTGCCGTCGAAGTGAGTGACGACATGTGATCCGGCCACCGCGAAGGCCGCTTCTTGAATCCACTGCTGCACCTGTTGCTGCATCACGTTGTAGTCCGCGTAAGCCTGGTATGCCTCGAGCATCGCAAACTCCGGTGAGTGCGAGGAGTCCATGCCCTCATTGCGGAAGTTGCGGTTGATCTCGAAGACCCGTTCGATCCCGCCGACCACTGCGCGCTTCAAGAACAGTTCCGGCGCGATCCGCAAATAAAGGTCCAGGTTCAATGCGTTGCTGTGTGTGACGAACGGGCGAGCCGTGGCTCCCCCGTGCAACAGCTGCAACATCGGTGTCTCGACTTCGAGGAAATCGCGCTGGAACAGCGACTCACGCAGACTGCGAACCACCGCCGCCCGGGTGCGAACAGTTTCTCGCGCCTGCGGTCGGACGATTAAGTCGACATAGCGCTGGCGCACCCGAGTCTCTTCCGACAACGGCCGGTGTGCCACGGGCAGCGGTCGCAGCGCCTTGGCGTTCATGGTCCACGCATTGGCCAGCACCGACAGCTCACCGCGCCGGCTGCTGATCACCTCACCGGTGATCCCGACCAGGTCACCGAGGTCGACCAGCCGCTTCCAGTCCTGCAGCATAGTGTCGCCGACCTTGTCCAGCGACAACATCGCCTGCAGCTCAGTGCCGGCACCATCGCGCAAGGTCGCGAAACAGAGCTTGCCGCCGCTGCGCTGGAAAATGACCCGGCCGGTAATCGCCACTTGGTCACCAGAGGCCGTGTCGATCGGCAGCTCGGCATATTTTCGGCGGATCTGGGCCAACGTGTCAGTGCGGGCCACCTCGACGGGGTAAGGCGACACTCCGTCGGCGAGCATCCGATCCCGCTTCGACCGACGGATCCGCATCTGCTCGGGCAGGTCCTCGGCGGGGTCAATTGCGGGCACAATTTGCTCGGTCACGGCACGACTTTCTGGTAAGCAAAATTCTGGGCGGCAAAATTCTGATCAACGGGGGGTCTGGTCAGCAGCGTTCTGTCAGCGAGGTTTAGGGCCAGCAAAGCGTACTCAACCCCCGCTCAGACGTTCCGCTCATATACCATCCGGAGGCCGATCAGCGTGATCATCGGCTCGTGCGCGGTGATCGTTCGGCATTCCTGCTTCACTAAACCGGCCAGCCCACCGGTGGCGATCACAGCGCGAACCGGGCCGATTTCTTCGATCATCCGCTCGACGATGCGGTCCACTTGACCGGCGAAACCGAAATACATACCGGACTGCAGGCACTCCACCGTGTTCTTGCCGATCACTGAGCGCGGTTGGGCCGGCTCGACTTTACGCAGCTGGGCCGCGCGCGCGGCCAGTGCGTCGAAAGAAATTTCGATGCCAGGGGCAAACGCACCACCAAGGAATTCGCCGGTCGCACTGATCACATCGAAGTTTGTGGTGGTGCCGAAGTCGACCACGATCGACGGTCCGCCATAGAGCGCGTGCGCCGCCAACGTATTGACCACCCGATCGGAACCCACTTCCTTCGGGTTGTCGATGGCCAACTGCACACCGGTTTTCACGCCGGGTTCTACGATCACGTTCGGCAGATGTCCGTAATAGCGATCCAGCATGGTGCGCAAACTGCGCAACGCGGCCGGCACGGTGGAACAGGCAGCGACTCCGGTGACGTCCACGTTGTCGCCGGCCAACAACCCGCGAAACATCAACCCGAGCTCATCGGCGGTGGACCGAGCGTCGGTTTTGATGCGCCAGTTGTGCACCAGCAAGGTGCCGTCGAAGGTCGCCAGGACAGTATTGGTGTTACCAATATCGATACACAGCAGCATGGTCGCTCACTTCACCCGCAGGTCCAACGCGATGTCCAGGATCGGGGAGGAATGGGTCAGGCCACCGACCGAAAGAAAATCCACTCCGGTGGCGGCATAGGCCGCGGCCGTCGCCAAAGTCAGGTTTCCGGTCGCCTCCAACTCGGCCCGATCCCCCACGGCCCGCACCACCGTACGCAACAAGTCAGTGCTCATGTTGTCGCAGAGCAGAAAGCGCGCACCCACCTCAACTGCCTCGTGCGCCTCGGCCAATGTAGTGACCTCAACCTGCACCGTGACCTCGGGAAAACGCGCCCGGACCAACTGATATGCGGCGGTGATACTGCCCGCGGCCAGCTTGTGATTGTCCTTGATCATCGCGACGTCGTACAAGCCCATGCGTTTGTTCGTGCCGCCGCCGACCCGAACTGCGTATTTTTCCAGCGCCCGCAAGCCGGGGGTTGTCTTACGAGTGTCCAACACCATCGCTTTGCTGCCGGCGAGTGCGTCCACCCAGCGGCGTGTGTGTGTCGCCACCCCGGACATCCGGCTGATCAAGTTGAGCGCGGTCCGTTCCGCGGTGAGCAGCGATCGGGTCGCTCCGGTGATCACTGCGAGCACGTCACCGCGGCGCACCTGGGCTCCTTCGGCAACAAGCTGCTCGAAGACGGCGGTGCCGCCGGAGGTGACAGCGAAAACTTCGGCCGTGACCGGCAGCCCGGCCACCACGCCGTCGGCTCGGGCCACCAGCTCAGCCACGTCGACTTGGTCGGCGGCGATGGTGGCTTCGCTGGTCACGTCGTGCGGCGGGTCGCCGAGATCCTCGGTCAGCGCGGTGTGCACGATCCGCTCGACCGTGCTCAGGTCCAACCCGTCGGCGAGTTCGGCGGCGCCGCTTCCACCGGTCATGGCATCTCCTCAAACCGCTGCTGCAGCTGACCCAAGCTATCGATGGCATCGAGCAGGTGCCCACGCCACTCGTCTTGTGCGCTCGGGTAGTCCTCACGCCAGTGGCACCCGCGAGTTTCGCGCCGAGTGCGAGCCGAGGCGACCAAGGCACTCGCCACTGTCAGTAGGTTAGTGAACTCCCAGGCTGCGTTGCGCGGAGTGGAGCGCTGCTCAGCCAGCCCGGACAGCTCCTTGGCGGCCACAGCCAACGAGTCGGCCGAACGCAGCACACCGGCACCACGCGTCATCGTTTTCTGCAGGTCAGCGCGCAGCTGTGGGTCCGCAACCCAGCCCGGGTCACCTGTCGGCGGGACCGGGTCGGCCTGCGGCGGCAAGTCCCGCGCGATGTCGTCGGCGATCCGCTTGGCGAAAACCAAACCCTCCAGCAACGAGTTGCTGGCCAACCGATTCGCCCCATGTACGCCAGTACAAGCGACCTCGCCGCAGGCGTATAAACCGGCAATACTGGTGCGCCCGTGCAAATCAGTACGCACCCCACCGGACGCGTAATGGGCCGCCGGAGCCACCGGGATCAGGTCGGTCGCCGGGTCGATACCGGCCGCCCGAGTCGACGCCACAATCGTAGGGAACCGCTGCTCCAAGAAGTCGACGCCCAGGTGGCGAGCGTCGAGATAGACGTGATCGGCACCGGTGGCGAGCAGCACACGGTGAATCGCCTTCGCAACGACGTCCCGCGGGGCCAACTCGGCCAATTCGTGCTGACCGAGCATGAATCGCTCGCCCGCCTCGTCCACCAAATAAGCGCCCTCGCCGCGCAGCGCCTCCGAAATCAGTGGACGCTGCACCGAACTGACTTTCGCACTGACGAACGACGTCGGGTGGAACTGGACAAACTCCACGTCAGTGACGTTCGCCCCAGCCCGCAGCGCCAGAGCGACCCCGTCCCCGGTCGAGACCGACGGGTTTGTAGTGGATGAATAGATCTGGCCCATCCCCCCGGTGGCCAGCACTATCGCGCGGGCCAGGATCGCTCCGACCCCGTCTTCGGCACCCTCGCCGAGCACGTGCAAAGTCAGTCCGCACGCTCGGCCATCGGCAGCGCGGAGCAGATCGAGCACCAACGCGTGCTCGACCAGTCGGATCCACGGGTCGCGGCGCACTGCCTCGTGCAGGGCGCGCTGCACTTCCGCCCCGGTCGCGTCCCCGCCGGCGTGCACTATCCGGTCGGCGCGATGCCCGCCCTCGCGGGTCAGCATCAGCGTGCCGTCCGTGTGCCGGTCGAACGCGGCACCCAAGCGCATCAGCTCGCGTACCCGGGCTGGGCCTTCTTCGACCAGCACGCGGACCGCGGCCGGGTCGCAGAGCCCAACCCCGGCGATCTCGGTGTCATTGGCGTGCGAGGCGGGCGTGTCCAGCGGGCCGAGGACAGCGGCGATGCCACCTTGGGCCCAGCGAGTGGAACCGTCGTCGATGTTGACCTTGGTGACGACGGTGACGTGTAAGCCCTGCTCGCGCAGGTGCAGGGCGGCGGTCAGGCCGGCGATACCGGACCCGACCACCAGCACGTCAGTGGTCTCGGTCCAGCCCGGTTCGGCGGCGGCGAGACGGCGCGGCAACTCCGGCAGGTCCGGCAGAGATGACATCTGATCAGTACACTCCGCCGCCGCGAGGAATTCACGCTCGGGGCCGCCCGAGTGTGGGAACTATTACTTGTACTGGACAGGAAGGCTCTTGACCCCTGCACCTTTGAGGGAATTGGTCAGCTTCGCCCCATCGAGCCACAGATAGCAGCGCACGCCGTAATCGCCCTGCCCCCACACGTCCACGCCGCCCGGCAACGACACCACCCCGGTGCGATATTGCAGGTCTTTATCAGCCGGCAAGTTCGCGTATGAGGCAATTAGGTCCCGGCAGCCGTCGTGAAACTTCACCCAGTCGGCATTATTTTTCGGGTACGGCAGATCGGTGGCTTGCCAGATGCCGACAAATTCGGCGTTGTGCGCTTTTTGACAGCTGATCCCAGGCATTTTCGCGATCACGCCTGCTTTGTCCAGCTGGATGGCATAGCACGTGAGCATCAGGTCGGAGCTGCCGCCGGCGAGCGCATTGCGCAGACTGCCCGCCCGCTGGACGACACCGCCATCGTCCTCGACCGAGCCGAGCTCCAATACCTCACACCGAAACCAGCGCGCGCCCCCGGACCAGGCCGCCGGTGACGGGTGCACCACCCCGATCCACAGCCGCGCGTTGCGCCAAGAACCACCCACGTACGCGGAGGTTTGCTGGTCGCAGACTTCGTAGCTGACCTTTGCCCCGGCCGATCCCGGCGTGGGCGGATCGTTCGCATCCGCGGCCGGCGCGGCGTATGCACCGACGAAGACGGTTTCGGTGCGGTGCTGAAGTTTGCAATCGAGAACTTCGTACGCCCCGCGGACGCCGACCGAGCTGAAGTTAGCACCGTGGCAGGTCTGTGATTTTGGCTCGAACCCGGTCGCCGGCACCATCGCGCCCCACCCGTTGGTCAGGTCACCGTCGACCCCAGGAGGTCGCCCGCACCCCGCGGCCAACAGCAGCACCGCGCCGACGGCGGCCAGCATCCCGAGCCGCGAGCGCAGCCGGTATCGCATGAACGCCTGCCTCCCGCACGCCGCCGATATCCGGTTTAACGAGTCTAGGAGTAAACGCCGTAAATCCGACGAAGTTCCGCGAATCGCGCGCGTCCGGGTGAACAGCCGGCCCGTGGGACCGCGATTCAGCTGGCCACGAGTTCGCTGCGGACCACGTCGCCGGCCATGCCATCGACCGCGGCCGCCGGGTCGGTATCCAGCTCGATGATCTTGTTGGCGGCGTCTACATGCACGATTCGCGGCTGATAGGCCCGCGCCTCAGTGGAGTCCATCTGCCCATATGAGATCAGGATGACCAGGTCACCGGGGTGGACCAGATGCGCGGCGGCACCGTTGATGCCCAGCACGCCGCTGCCCCGCACCCCCGGGATGACGTAAGTTTCCAGCCGAGCCCCGTTAGTCACGTCGACAATCGCCACCTGCTCGCCCGGGATCAGGTCTGCCGCGTCCAGCAGATCGAGATCCACAGTGACTGAGCCGACATAGTGCAGGTCAGCCTGGGTGACCGTGGCCCGGTGGATCTTTGATTTGAGCATCGTGCGCAGCATTCAGTGCCCCTTCGCCAGGTGCAGGGCGACGTTGTCGATCAAGCGAGTAGTGCCGATCCGGGCCGCAACCAACAGCCGCGCCGGCCCGCATGCCGGCGCCGGACCCAGCTCCGGGCTGGTCAGCTCCAAGTAGTCGACTTGCACGCCCGGCTCTTCATCGAGCAGCTTGCGGGCCACCCGCAGCGCAGATTCCGCGTCGTCGCGGCTGGCCGCCTCGTGCAGCGCCCGGGACAGCACCAGCGCGACCCGATGCTGCTCGGCAGACAGGTAACGGTTGCGGCTAGACCGGGCCAAACCGTCCGGCTCGCGCACGATCGGCACGCCCACGATCTCGACGTCAAGATCCAGGTCCCGAACCATCCCGCGGATCAACGCGAGCTGCTGAAAGTCTTTTTCCCCGAAATACGCAACATCGGCGCGGGTCAGCCGGAGCAGCTTCTGCACCACAGTCAGCATCCCGGCGAAATGCCCCGGCCGGCTAGCGCCTTCCAGGATCGTGCCGAGTGGCCCCGCGTCGATCGTGACCGACGGCGCACCCCCGGGATACATCTCGACTCGGCTCGGCGCGAAAACCACGTCCACACCCTCAGCCCGACAAACGTCAAGATCAGCTTCCAGCGTACGGGGATAGCGGTCGAAGTCTTCGGTCGGCCCGAACTGGAGCGGGTTCACAAAGATCGTCACCACCACGAACGGCGAGCGCTGCTTGGCCACCCGCATCAGTTCGCGGTGCCCTTGATGCAGCGCCCCCATCGTCATCACCACCGCGACCTCAGCCGGCGAGGCGAGCGGGGAACCAGCTTGCGCCGCTCCCGCCAGCTGGGCAAGTTCGGCACGATCATGCACAAGCACGGGCACGCGCGGCAATGCGCTCATATGCGGATCCAGTCCTCGATCAAGGGGTACCGGTCGCCGTAATTATGCGCCGATGTAACACGCTCGTGACAATGAGGTGTGAAGAACCCCACCGGGTTCGAGGACATAAGGTGACGCGATGACGGGCTGGCGCACGGCTATGCAAGACGGGCTTTACGGCTCGAACGGCTTCTTCGTCCGCGAATCGGGCGGACCAGCCGATCACTTCCGCACGAGTGTGCACGCGTCCCCACTTTTCGCCGGCGCACTTACGCGGCTGGTCGAACGTGTCGACACCGCACTTGGCCACCCCGCCAAGTTCGACTTGGTCGACGTGGGTGCCGGTCGCGGCGAACTGCTCACCGCACTGCAAACGAGCCTGCCCGCCGAGCTGGTCGAGCGAACCCGGTTCACCGCGGTCGAGCTGGCCACCCGACCCAGCGGGCTCGATCCGGCGATCGAGTGGCGCCCGGATGTGCCCGACAACATCACCGGCCTGCTGATCGCGAGCGAGTGGCTGGACAACGTGCCGCTCGACTTGGCCGACGTGGACGAGCACGGCCAGCTGCGCAAGATTGCTGTCGACCCGGCGACTGGCGCCGAAACGTTCGGTGCGCCCGTCGACCCGGCTGACCTGTTCTGGTTGCGCCGGTGGTGGCCGCGGCACGGGCGGGTCGAGATCGGGTGGCCGCGCGACGCCGCCTGGGCCAACGCCGTGCACCAGGTGCGCCGCGGGTGCGCGCTCGCCGTGGACTATGGACACGTGCAGGCCGAACGCCCGGTGGCCGGCACACTCACCGGGTATCGCGGCGGGCGACAAGTCCCACCCGTACCCGATGGCAGCACTGATGTGACAGCGCACGTCGCGATGGATGCGGTGGCGGCGGCGGCCGGGACGGCGTACCAAATGGTTCGGCAGTCCGAAGCGCTCGCAGCGTTAGGGGTCGACGGGGCGCGGCCACCGATGGAGCTGGCGAGCACCGACCCGACCGGTTATGTGCGGGCGTTAGCGCAGGCCAGCGCGGCGGCCGAGTTACTGGAGCCGGCCGGGTTGGGCGGGCACTGGTGGTTGCTGCACACGATCGGGATCGACGAGCGTGGGAGCATGGTCGGGTGACTGCGCCCACCACCCCGCCCACCACCGGCGACCGGCCGACCAGCTCGGCCGTGCGGGAGCTGACCGTCGGCACCGGCGCCGGGCTGGACACGGCCGACATGGTGCTCAACATCGGCCCGCAACACCCGTCGACGCACGGGGTGCTGCGGCTCAAGCTCACCCTGGACGGCGAGCGGGTGCTCAGCTGCGAGCCGATCGTCGGTTATATGCACCGCGGTGCGGAGAAGTTGTTCGAGGTGCGCGACTACCGACAAATCATCGTGCTCGCCAACCGGCACGACTGGCTGTCGGCCTTCTCCAACGAGCTGGGCGTCGCGCTCGCGGTCGAGCGGCTGATGGGCATCGAAGTGCCGGTGCGGGCGACCTGGATTCGGATGGCGTTGGCCGAGTTGAACCGGGTGCTCAACCACCTGATGTTCCTCGGGTCCTATCCGCTGGAAATCGGCGCGATCACGCCGATGTTCTATGCGTTCCGCGAACGGGAAAAACTGCAAGCCGTGATGGAGGAAGTCTCCGGCGGGCGGATCCACTACATGTTCAACCGGGTGGGCGGGCTCAAAGAAGAAGTGCCGGCCGGGTGGACCGATCGGGCGCGCGCGGCAATCGACGAGGTTCGCGCCGGCATGGCCGATTTGGATCGCCTGATTCGGCGCAACGACATCTTCTTGGCTCGCACGGTGGGCGTCGGTGTACTCAGTGCGGCACAAGCTGCGGCTTACGGCGCGTCCGGGCCAGTTGCACGGGCCAGCGGCCTCGACCTCGACCTACGCCGCGACGAGCCTTACCTCGCGTACGACGAGTTGACCGTGCCCGTGGTGACGCGTACGGCGGGTGACTGTCATTCCCGGTTCGAGGTGCTGCTCGACCAGGCGTACGTGTCGTTGGATTTGGCGCGGGAATGCCTGGATCGGGTGGGGCGGATTTCCGGACCCGTGAACGTGCGGTTGCCTAAAGTAGTCAAGGCGCCGGAGGGTCACACGTATGCGTGGACCGAGAATCCGCTCGGGATCAACGGGTATTACCTGGTGTCGCGGGGAGAGAAGACGCCGTGGCGGCTCAAGTTGCGCACCGCGTCCTATGCGAACGTGCAGGCGCTGGCCACATTGATTCCGGGGTGTCTGGTGGCCGACTTGATCGCGATTCTGGGCTCGATGTTCTTCGTCGTCGGCGATATCGACAAGTAAGTCGTCGGCGAGATCGACAGGTAAGTCGTCGGCGAGATCGACGGGTAACCAGTTATCCGCGACCGTAACCGGTGGAGCCTGGCCCTTCGTCTTCTGTGCGGCGGTGGCGGCGAGCGCGGTAATTCGGGGCCTCATCTTGCTGGCCATAACTCTCCTGGCCGTATTCAACCTGGCCGTAGCCGGCTTGTCCGTGGCCGTCCTGGCCGTGGCCGGCTTGTCCGTGGCCGTAAGTGTCCCGGGTATGGCCGTTTTGGCCGTAGGTGGCGTCGCCGTAGCCATCCGCCGCATACCTGCCCTCGGCATAGCTTTGCTGGCCATAGCTTTGCTGGCCATAGCTTTGCTGGCCATAGTCAACCGGACCGGTCCCGCTCTGGTGATAACCGTCGGTCTCGTAAGCACCGTGGGCGTAGTCGCTCGGCTCATAACCGTTGGCGTCACTGGTCGGGCCGTAGGTGACTTCGCGATAGTCAGTGCCCGATTCGTAGGCCTGACTGGCTGATCGATGTGCGGTCGTGGGCTGCTCGTAAACCCCGGCCGGCGTGCCATAGGTGACAGCCGGGCGGCCCTTTGGCGCGGGGAAGCCGTTGCTGCGGATCACCTCCACGGGCGACTCATCGACCTGGGCGCGCTGATCGGCCGGCGGGGGCGCGGGGGCCCACGGTGCGGCGGGTGAGACCGAGGCGGCGCCACGCTGGCGGGGCACGACCGGGCCGAACGGTAAACCCGCGGCAGCAGCAGCCACCCCGCCCCGCCCCGGCAGGCGGGCTGGACCAGGAGGTCGGCTGGCTGGACCAGGTCGGCTGGCTGGACCAGGAGGTCGGCTGGCTGGACCAGGTCGGCTGGCTGGACCGGGTGAGCTGGCTGGACCGGGTGAGCTGGGCGCACTGCCAGCCACTGGGCGGCCAACATCGATTCCTGGCGCGCGTGAATCACCGGCGCTCAGTCCCGTACCGGTGTTGGTCAGGATTGTGCCGGTGAACTCGGCTCGGAGTTGGCGGCGCAGCACTTCGACTTCTTCGGCGACGCGGCCTTCCACTTCGATCCGATGTAACACTGGGTCGTTGCGGATCAGAATCGATGCGCCGATCAACACGACACTGACAGCTACTAAAAGCACGGCGAGGCGTGCCAACCAAGTGCCGGTGCTGAGCAGCACGACTGCTGCAGCTAGGGGTGCAATTAGGACACCAGCCCAGCTGAGGCCGCGAAACATCCGCGCGCCTTGCCCCGCTGCGGGTTCCTGGACACCCATGGCCGGTGAGCCTACCGAGAGTGTGCCGACAACGAAACGGGCAAATGCCGGGCCCCGCCATAGCGGAACCCGACATTAACGCCGGAGCTGGTGCTTACTGACAGTTGATCAGCCGGCGGCCAAGACAGCGTCGGAGCTGAACACCAGCGCAACGCTGGCCTGGCCGGTCTTGAGCGCGGTCTTGCTTAGCGGGCCACCTGCCGTAGCTAGGCTGGAGAACTTGCCGGCCTGGAAATTGTAGGTCGCGATTAGGCCCGCTTGGCACTTGGGCCGCTGCGGGCATTCGGCCGGCCCGCCGAGCACTGTCGCCGCGCCGGAGCATTTGGCGGCCAGATCGGACAGAGTCGACACACCGTATTTGCTGGCGAACGCGGTGGTGACCGCAAAGGCGTTCTGGTCCTGCGCGGCCGAAGCAGCACCAAAGATCAGGCCGCGCTTGTCGCCGAGCGCCTTGAGGTTGGTGACGGTGGTGGTCAGGTCGGACGAGGACGGGTCCTTGGCGTCTTTGCCGTTGACCTTGCCGTTGAGGAATGTCGCCAGGGTGGCGGCGTATTCCGGCACGACCCCGATGTCGCCCTTCTCCAACGCCGGCTCATAGAGCTCACGGTTGCCGATCTGCTGCACCTTGACGGTGTATCCAGCGGCGGTCAGAACCTGGCCATAGATCTCACCGAGCGTGGCGCTCTCACTGAAGTTGGCCGCACCAACGGTGATGTTGCCGCCAGTGCCCTTGGTGATGCCGGCGGTCAGGCCGTTGGCCGTGATGAAGTCCCTCGCCGCTTGCTTGCTGGACTTATGGTCGAGGTCGACTGCCTTGTTCAGTGCAATCAACTTGGTGGTATCGAGTGCAGCGGAAACCTTGTCGAGCGCGGCGATGACCGGCGCAGTGCCGACCTCTTTGTTCAGCGCCGGAATGATGTTGTCTGTGTTTTGCAGATTCTTGTCGTCTTTGAGCACAACCAGGGCGTCGCCCGCGACCGGGGCGCAACCCTGACCGCTTGCCGCGGACGGCGGGGCTTTGGTCCCAGAGGAGCCGGCGTTGCCACAACCGGCGAGGGCGATGACGGCCGCAGTGAGGCCGGCCATCAGGAGGTGTCGACGCATACTGCCGCCTTCTGTGTCCCGGCAGGGCTGCTTAGCTCTGCCGCGTGTCCGCCGAGCAGCCGGAATGCCGGCGCCCGTATGTATGCCACGCCAATGTCTACCTGCTGGGTATGACAATTCCCGAGAACGATGCCAGAGCGTTATCCGGCTGGGACCGCCGACGGGGGCCGCCGACGGCGCATCGAGCGCAGCGAACGGGGCGTGAGCAGGCGTTGTACCCCCGCGAGGACGCCTTCAACCAAGAGTGCGAGTAACGCCACAGCCAGGCCGCCGGCCACGATCTGTCCACCTCCGCCGTTGCTCATCCCGATGCCGAACCCGGCGCTGATGATCTCGCCGAGACCGCCGCCGTTGACAAACGCGGCCAGCGCGGCCGTCGCCACCACCTGCACCGCAGCGGTGCGCAACCCGGCGGCGAGATATGGCAGGGCGAGCGGCAACTCGACCCGGCGCAGCAACTGGCCACCGGACAGGCCCATGCCTTTGGCCGCGTCCACAGTTTCCGGATCGATAGTGCGTAACCCGGTGTAGGCGTTGGCCAACAACGGCGGCACTGCGAACACTGCCAGCGCGACGATGACAGGCGGTTGGCCGAAGCCCAGCGGAGTGAGCGGCAGAATGGTCAGCAACGCCAGCGTGGGAATGGCCAAGGTGAGGTTGGCAGCGGTCAGGACTGCGCCGCCGCCCCGACCGCGGTGGCCAAGCCAGATGCCGATCGGCCAACCGATTAGGCAGCCGAGCAGGACCGCCCAAGCACTGATCTCCAGATGCTCGGTGAGCCGCTGCAACAGACCGTCGGGGTTAGTCCAGTTGAGCGGGTCATTCAGCCACTTGATCCCTTCCTGTAGGTAGTTCATGCCGTCCGCGTCCTGGTCCACGGCGTCAACAGCCGACCGATGCCGGCCAGCAGCAGATCGAGCACCAGCGCCAGCCCGACACAAAGGATGGTGCCGGTCATAATCTCCGCCTTGAAGAAGTTGTTACGGAACCCGCCCAGGATCAGATCGCCCAGGCCACCTTGGCCGATCAGCGAGCCGACTGTGACCAACGCCACGGTCGAGACGGTGGCAAGCCGGACGCCGGTGATTATCCCCGGCAACGCCAACGGCAACTCCACCCGCCAAAGCCGACCGAACCGGCCATAACCCATGCCAGCCGCCGCGTCGCGCACGTCGGCTGGCACCTGAGTCAGCCCGGCTAACGCGTTGCGCACCAAGACCAGCAAGGCGTAGAGCACCAGGGCGATGAGCACCGAGGTGCTACTAGTGGTGCCGACTAGCGGGGCCAGCAAGGCAAGCAAGGCCAACGATGGAATCGTGTATAAGACACCGGACAGTGCAAGAATCGGGCCGGTCAACGGTTTGATCCAATAGGCGACGACCGCGAGCGGCAAGGCGACAAGTAGCGAAATCACCACGGTCTGTGCGGTCAGCTGAGCGTGAAAGCTAAGCGCGTCACGGATCGTGTCGGCATTGTCATGCACGTAGCGCCAGGAGAACCACGGATTTCCCGGCCCGTCATCGGCGGGTGCGGCCAGCGGCGAGGCGGTCAGTGGCCCACCAGCACAGCTGACCCCACGACAGGAAGGACATGCGTGGACGCTACCGCGAGCACCGATGCAAGCGCTGCCCCCAGCGCCGCATCGATCACATTGCAGCACGTCGGCAAAACCTATCCGGACGGCACCGTCGCTGTCGGTGACTTTAGCCTGGAAATTCGCGCCGGCGAACTGGTCGTGCTGATCGGCCCGTCCGGTTGTGGCAAGTCGACGATCATGCGCATGATCAACCGCCTGATCGAGCCGTCGACCGGCCGGCTGCTGATCGACGGTGAAAACGTGCTCGACCGAAACCCGGTCGAGCTGCGCCGCCGAATCGGCTACGTGATCCAAAACGTCGGACTGTTCCCACACCAAAGCATCCGAGCCAATATTGGTACGGTGCCGCGGCTGCTCGGCTGGGACCGCAAGCGGATCAAGTCCCGCGCCGACGAACTGCTCGAACTGGTCGGCCTCGACCCCGCCAAATACGCCGGCCGCTACCCGCACGAACTCTCCGGTGGCCAGCGTCAACGGGTCGGCGTGGCCCGCGCGCTCGCCGCTGACCCCTTGGTGCTGCTGATGGACGAGCCGTTCTCGGCAGTCGACCCGATCGCCCGGGGCCGGCTCCAGGAGGAATTCCTCAACCTGCAAGCCACCGTCCGTAAGACCATCGTGCTGGTCACCCACGACATCGACGAAGCAGTGCGCATGGGCGACCGGATCGCAGTCCTGGCCGAAGGTGGCCGGCTGCTGCAATACGCGCCGCCCGCCGAGCTGCTCAGCCACCCGGACTCGGCTACAGTCAGCGATTTCGTTGGCGCCGACCGCGGCATCCGCCGGCTCGCGGTCACCGCCGTGCGCGACGCCATCCAGCCGCTCGCGTCCGGCCAAAGTGTCGACGGCCTGCCCACAGTCGACGTCGGCGGCACGCTCTATGACGCGTTAGCCGCCATGCTCACTGTCGATTCCAGCGAGGTTGCCGTGCGCGAAGACGGTCACACTGTCGGTGTCGTGTCCCGTTCGGCAATCTTCGACGTACCCATGCAGCAGGCTTCGGTCAGGACCGGCGGGTGAGGTAATCAATGAAGGCCGCCCGGAGCAGGGGTTCTTGCTCGCCGTATCCGTGGCCGGTCAGCTCACGCCAGAGCGCGACGGCTTCTTCAATCGTCGGGCCGATGGAGTTTGGTGCGCCGTCGAGCTCAGCGGCATCGTCGGCGTCGGGCAGGTGCTTGAGAACCGACCAGAAGAAGCCGACGTCGAGGTGGCGCCGGGCCACGGCGAAGGCGCGTTCGCGCAGTTGCTCGGTGGGCAGCGCGTCCAGCTCGGCGAAGGTCTCAGAGGTCATGCCGGCAAGCATAGGGTGATCGAGCCCGCGGTCAGCGGCTAGCTCCCCACGGCCCGTCATCCCACTGATCAGTACGGTTCGGCGCGGGCGCTGGCGTCCACGTTTTCGGCAGGTCGGATGACCAATCCGGCCCGGTGGCCGCGAGCGAAGTCCAGTCGTCGGCACCGGCCGACAGTGGTCGACCATAGGTCTCGACCAGCCGGGTCACGATCAGCCCACCGCCGAGAACGCTGCCGGCGACAGCGAACATCGCGATGCCCAAGTGTCGGCGGTCGGAGTAGTCCAGGAACGCGGTCAGGCCGATGACGGCGAACAGGGTGCCGAAAATTCCGCCGCGCCGACCGTAGCCACTGGTGCCGGCGAGCATGGCCAGACCGACAGCGATCCCGGTCCACTCGATGCCAGTGCCGGGGTTGATCGGGCCGGTCGATTGGGTGGCCAGCAGGACGCCGGCGATTACGGCGAAGACTGACGACAGGGCGAGCGAGACGAGAACTGGCAGTAGGGCGCCGCTACGGCGGGTGGCCGGATCGGCGGGCGTGCGCAGTTGACCGAGCCAACGGCGTACCGATGGGATTGTGCCTAAAGCGCCACCGAGCACGGCCAGCAGGGCGAACGCACCAAAGAACAAGGTGGCGTGGCCGTTGGGGTGGTAATGACCTTGGACGTTGACCGGGTGGACCCGCAGCTGGTCATAGGTGATCACGCCGAGGGCGGCGGCGAGAGTGGCCGCCCAACCGGGAACGTGCAGCACGATGATCAACAAACCCACGGCCACACCGCCGATCAGCGCGATGATCACGGCCGGCACAGCCGCTTTGACCAGCCCATGATCGCTGTTTTCGGCAAATTGCAGCGAGGCGCCGAGCGCGATCGGACCGAGCGCCAAGTTGGGCACGCCGGCCCGCAGAGTCAGCCCGCCACCCAAGGTGAGCAGGCCAATTGCGGTGCCAGTGATCAACAGCGTGTCCAGCGCGGGGCGTTTGAATGCGGTCGCATCGTGGCGATAGAGCACCAGCGCGATAGCGGTCGCGGCGACCAATAGCACAACTTCCCACCCGAAGTGCACGCCGAGCCGGTCGTTGCCGTCCGGGTCACCGCTGGGCGCTCGATGAGCCGCCGGCTCGGTGTAGGTGTCGCCGATGCTGTCGACCAATTCGGCTCGGCGGCGTTGCTCACTGGCCGCCACCGAGCTGATCCGATGGGCCGGCTCAGCCGACTCCTCACCTGCACGGAAGGCCGCCTCATCGTACGTCATCGTCCGCGCCTCCTCGTGTGCGGCTCCCGCTCGTCAGCAGCCACGCCGATCTCCGCCGAGCCCGTGCCCGCGCCACAGAGCATACGGACATGAGTCGGTCTCAGTTCAATGCCAACTTGCCAGCCCGGGTAGCACTGCGTGAGCGGCGGCAGGTCAGCGTTGGCTGGGGCGGCTGTTGGGGTCTTGGTCGGACTTGGGCTCGTCGGGGATGCGGCAGGCGCGTTCGAGCCAGAGCGCTGCGGCGATGAGCACCGCGGCGGCGACTGCGCCACCGATGGCGGTGGGCACATCGTTGTGGGCGGCCTGGGTCGGCTCCAGGGTCAGCCAACCGACCAAGCCGCCGCAGAACCCAGTCGCTAGCGCCCCCAACAGCGCAGACGCTTTGGCTAAAGCGACATATCGAGCGACGGCCAGCGGGTCAGCCGGGAGCGTGCCTGGTTTGCGGCGAATCCGCGCGTCGGTATTCTGCGCCAGAATCGCCTCGGCGATTGCGAGCCCGGCCAGCACCAACACCGGTGACCAGGGCAATTGCGGCAGCCGCGAATAGGTGAAGCTGAGCAACAACCAACCCACAGCGGCTGCGGCCAGACCGGCCACGACCAGCACGGACGCGCTCGTCGGCCGGATCGATGGATCCGATTGGGGCGGTTGTGGGTTACTGCTCACTTGTCAACTCTAACGAAAGATCGGGCCGGGCGGTCATCGCGGCCAGCTCTGCGGCCAGCGCCGGGCCGGTCAACAGGTCAGTGAGCCAACCAAAACCCGGCATCTGACCATAAGGGTCGAGGTCGATCCACGGGCGCAACACAAATGCTCGCTCGTGCGCGCGCGGGTGCGGCAAGGTCAATTCAGGATCGCTGCTGAGCACCGGCTGCCCGTCCGTGGCCCAGACGGCGATCACGTCGACATCCAGGGTGCGCGGCCCGAATTGACGCTGCGGATCTCGCACTCGACCCGCCGCCGCCTCGGCCGCCTGCGCACGCGCCAGCCAATCCCGCGGCCCAGCGCTCGGATCAAGCACGAGCAACACCGCATTCAGGTACGGCGGCTGGGCGGCATCACCCCACGGCGGGGTCTCGTAAACCCCCGAGCGCAAGGCCACGCTGGTGCCAAGCGAGTCGACGGCCAGGCGCAGGTTGCCGAGTCGATCGCCGAGGTTGCTGCCCACGGACAGGATCGCCCGGCTCATGCGCGCGAACGGCGCAACGTCACGGCCACGTCGGCAAACTCGAACGGGATGGGGGCTTGGGGTTTGTGCACGGTGACCTCGGCGGCGTCGACTCGCTCGTCGAGCAGGCAAACGGTGAGCAGTCGGTCGGCTAGGGTTTCGAGCAAGTTGACCGGCTCGCCGGTGAGCACGGCCACCAACCGCTCGGCCAGGTCGCCGTAATGGACGGTCGCGACGACGTCATCAGTGGCCGCCGCGAGCCCCAAATCCAGCTCCAGCTGGACGTCGACGACGAACTCCTGACCCTGGACGCGTTCAAAGTCATATACCCCGTGGTGACCTTTGGCCCGTAACCCTCGCAGCGTGATCCGCCCAGTCATGCTTTCTCCCCCGCTCGGTCGCCCTTTTGATTTTGGGTTGCTCGCGGCTTACTGGTGGATGAATTTTGCAGGCGGGGGCTACCAGTGGCGCGCCAGACAGCGAGGGCGTCGGCGGTCGCGCGGACGTCATGCACGCGCACACCCCAGGCACCGGCTGCCACAGCGAGCACTGAGGTGGCCAAGGTGGCGGCCTCACGAGCGTCGACCGGGCGGGGTGCGCCGGTCGGATCGGCCAGTAAGCGGCCTAAGTAGCTCTTGCGGCTGGCAGCGAACAGCACGGGGAAGCCGAGCTCGATCAACTCGTTCAGCTGGGTGGTCAGGGCCCAGTTGTGTTCGGCTTTTTTGGCGAAGCCCAGGCCTGGGTCCAGGATGATTCGTCCGGGGTCGACACCGACAGAGACCGCAGCCTCGACTCGATCCAGCAGCTCAGCGCGCACTTCGGCGACAACATCGGTGTATTCGGCGCGGTCGAGCATGTCGCGGGAGTGGCCGCGCCAGTGCATCAAAATCCACGGGCAGCCAGCCGCGGCGGCAACACTAGCCATTGCCGGATCGGCCAAGCCGCCGGAAACGTCGTTGATCACTGTCGCGCCAGCCTCGAGCGCTGCGGTGGCGACCGCAGCCCGAGTGGTGTCGATGCTCATCGGCACACCTGCGGCTGCCAAACCCGCGATCACGGGCACGACCCGGGCGGTCTCCGTGGCCGCGTCGACACGCTCAGCACCCGGGCGAGTTGATTCGCCCCCGATGTCCACGATGTCAGCGCCAGCCCGAGCGAGAGCAATGCCATATTGGATGGCAGTCTCCACGTCGGTGTAACGGCCACCGTCCGAAAAAGAGTCCGGAGTGACATTCACAATGCCCATCACCACGGGGGGTCCATGACCGAGTATTCCGGCGCCCATGAGCTGGTCACCCGGTTGCTGCGTCGTCACGGGCTAAGACTACGGGTCGCACATCGTTCGAACAAGTGTACGATGGCGGTGACTCATTTTCATGCACGCCTTCACCTTGCGTAACGTTTCAGACGCTTGTAGCTAAGAAGTACGAGCCGTACTCTTCGGATCTGGGCATCATGAAGGAACCGAAGAGAGCAGACGAGCATGGCAGTGCCCGAACGGCTCACTCGACGTGGTGGGCAGCAAGTAGCACGATATGGGCGTTGCTGTGAGGCTTCACCACTGCAGCGTGTCCGCGACCCCCTAGCCGGACACGGGGAGGTTTACTGATGATCGCCATTGACCTGGTCACTCACGTCGTGACCGCGCTACCGCAGGCTACGCTCGCCGCGCCTGAGCCAAAGGGCATCAACACCGATGGCGTCGTGTCGTTCTTCGCCAGCAATATCGCGCCGATCCTGCTCGCCGCGCTCGGCGTCGTCTTCATCGGACGAGCCAGTCGCGGCGAGATCTCCAAGGTGCTGACCAGCTCAGCAATCGCCATTGTGGGGCTGGCCTTCATCGCCGGCGCGGCGACACTGTTCTTCGTCGGCGACTCCCTCATTAAACTGATCTTCCGCTGAGATGCGCCTCCGCACCGACGACGACATCTACCGCGCGCGCCTGGTCTACCTGGGCCCGCCCGGTTACACCCTGCCCGTGCACCTGCCATATGCGCAGTACGGCATGTTCGTCGTGCTCGTCCCGCTGTTCTGGTTCCTGCACTACCTGATCACCTTCAACTTCGATCCGTTCCCCGCCTGGGAGATCGCGTTGGCGATGGTCACGACGTCTTATGTGTTCCGGCACGTCGACCCGGATCGGCCGGCTCGGGCCGTGATCCGCACCGCACTGACCGACTGGCGGCGCACCCGCGAGCCGGCCGTCGAGCAGCGCGATCCCCGCCTGGTCGCCACCCGAGTGCGGATTCGGGAGGAGCTGGTATGACTGACCGATCCCAGTCAGCCGATTACCGCGCATCCGAAGCAGGCGATCCGGCCGAAAATTCTGTCGTCGCGCCCAGCCACGGTGCGGTCGGCGTGTTCCAAGCTCCCCAGCCCGTGCACCCGAGCGAGGTCGACAGCACGTTGGACATAGATTCACCGTTCCTCGACCTGTTCGGCGGCATCACCCCACCGGCCGCCGAGCCGCCCGCGCCTGACCCCGAGCTCGACTACTTCGGCCAGCCGATCGACGCCCCCGACGACTGGCCCGACTTTGAAGACTGGCCGGCAACCGCCCAACCCAACCCAGACCTAACTGCCCTACAAGCCCTCGACGGTACGAACGGGTCGCCGGCAGCTCGAGCGCATTCAGCTGGACCAGAGTCGGCTGGAGCACGCCAAGCCGGGCTGTCCGGGGCGGGCGCGACCAATTCGGTTGAGGCATATGTCGGGCCGGGGGCCGAGCCGGAGTCGGATCTGCTCCCCGGCTTGGAGTCGGGTCTTGAGCCGGCGGGTCTTGAGCCGGCGGGTCTTGAGCCGGCAGGTCTTGAGCCGGCAGGTCTTGAGCCGGCAGGTCTTGAGCCGGCAGGTCTTGAGCCGGCAGGTCTTGAGCCGGCAGGTCTTGAGCCGGCAGGTCTTGAGCCGGGCCGGCGCGCGCCGGTTCGCCGCAAAGAGCCGCGGAACCTGCCCGTGCAGCGGCAGCGTAAAGAGCCCAAACCGGCGCCACTACGCCCGCAGAAACTGAAATTCAGCGACCGCGACCCAGCGATCGAATTGGCGATCAGCGAGATCGCCGGGCACCTCACTTTCACCCAAAGCACTGTCACTGCCTGGTATTCGCTGCCCGAAGTGCGCTGGGCGTTCCGGCCGGATGCCGAGCGCGAAGCCCTGCTCAGCGCCATCTCCGAGCAATATGCCGGCCTGGCCGGCTTCCGGCTGCATCTGCGGCGCACCAACCGACCATTCCCGGCCGACGAATGGGCCCGCACAGTCGACTCGCTCACCCCACATCCGCTAGCTGACGTGCGCGGTGCAACCTCTTGGTCCGACCATTTGGTGGCGGCACAACGGCACTTGTTGTCGGTCAACCACGCTGAAGGTCAGACGTACCTGGGAGTGACTTTCGCTCGTCGCTCTTTAGGAGACACGTTCGCCGAGCGGATCTTGCGGATCTTCGGCAAGGGCACGTCGGACGGCGAACGGCGCAAGCTGGGGCGCACGGTCGAGCAGTTCGACGAGGTGCTCAATGCGTTTGGGATGCGGGGGCGGCGGGTCACTCCGCAGGAGCTGGAGTGGCTGCTGTTTCGGTCAGTCGCGCTATGCATGGCGCCTCCGGGCCCGCTCTCTCCTGTCACTAACGGCAAATGGGACACCGGTGACCTGCTCGCGCTGACCGAGCAGGTCGAGCGTTATCGCACGCCATATGGCAGCACGGTCAAATTGGTCAATCGGATGACGGGCGAAGAACGACACGTCGCCGTCCTGTCCGTCGGCCGGATGGAACCGTTGGAAATCCCGGAAAAGCACGAGCCGTGGCTGCATTTCCACGAGCGGTTGCCGTGGCCGATGGAATTGTCGTCGCGCATCGATATTTTGGGCTCCAACAGTTCGTTCAAGAACCTCGAACACCGACTCCGGATGATCCGCTCCCAGCAGCTCGATTACGCCGAGCACGGCATAGACGCCCCACCTGAGCTGGAACGACTCGCCAAACGCGCCCTGGTGATCGGCGACGAGATGACCACCGGCCTGCCGGTCGAGTCAGCCCGCGCGCACGGCTGGCACCGCATTGCCGTCGGCGGCGCCACCCGCGAAGAATGCCTCGAACGCGCCCGCCGCCTAATCCAGCTCTACTCCCGCGAGCTGCGCATTTCACTGCAACACCCGAAGAACCAAGACCAACTCGCGCGCGAATTCATCCCCGGCGAACCAATTGCCAACACCGGATACGTTCGCCGAATGCCGGTCAAGCTGCTCGCCGCCGCCGTGCCGCAAGCAGCTTCCAACGTGGGCGACCGCCGTGGCGACCTGATCGGACGCACCGCGGGCACGTGCCGACGACCCGTCTTCCTCGACCTGCACTTCCCGATGGAGGTGCGCGAACGCTCCGGCCTCGGCGTGTTCGTGGCCGAACCCGGCGGTGGCAAGTCGACCCTGATGGGCGCGCTCGGCTATCTCAACGCCCGGCGCGGCGTGCAAGTAACCCTGCTCGACCCCTCCGGCCCGCTCGCCCGACTTTGCTCCATGCCCGAGCTCAAACCGTATTCCCGGCTGCTCAACCTGACCGGCTCAGAACAAGGCACCCTAGCTCCGTACGCGTTGATTCCCACCCCCGTGCGCACTGAATTCACAACCGGCCCGAATGGCGACCGCGAATTCGAAATCGCCGTGTCAAACGCGCGCGCCGAACGCCGCATGCTGGTGCAAGACATCTGCTCGATGCTGGTGCCACCACAGGTCGCCAAGGAAGCGTCCACCGCGACCCTGCTGCGGCACGCCGTCCGCCAGGTGCCGGCCGAAGAGACGTCGATGCTCGACGACGTCGTGCGCACCCTGCAAGGCTTGGATGAGAACGGCCAGGAACTGGCCAACTTGCTTTTGGACACCGCCGAGATGCCGCTCGCCCTGCTGTTCTTCGGCTCCCCGCCGGAACACCTGCTCGGCTCGGACGCGGCCCTCACGGTAATCACCATGGCCGGTCTGCGCCTGCCCGACCTGAAAATCGAACGCGAATATTGGTCCGCCGAAGAATCGCTGGCGCTGCCAATGCTGCACACCGCACACCGATTGGCCGTGCGCCGCTGCTATGGCGGTTCGATGTCGTCACGCAAAATGGTCGGCCTGGACGAAGCTCACTTCATGGAAGGCTGGCGCTCCGGCCGGTCATTCCTGGTGCGGCTCGCCCGCGACTCCCGCAAATGGAACCTGGCAGCCATGGTCGCCTCCCAGAACCCGAAAGACATTCTCGGGCTAGACGTGCAAAACCTGGTGTCCACCGTTTTCGTCGGCCGCATCGCCGAAGACCAGGAAATCGCCTCCGAAGCGCTACGACTGCTGCGAGTTCCCGTGCACGACGGTTACGAAGCCACCCTCGCCTCGTTGTCACAGATCGACACGACTTCGTCGACCCGGCTCGGCTTCCGCGAATTCGTCATGCGCGACGTCGACGGGCGCGTGCAAAAAGTCCGAGTCGACGTCTCGTACGTCGAGGGGCTGCTGGAGCACCTAGACACCACGCCGGCGGCCGCGGCACCAGCCGTACCGATGTCACTGCCTGATCTGGAGGATTGAAATGGTCCGGCGGGCAGTGGCACTGATGGTCACCATGTTCATCATGGTCGTGGCTTCGATCGCGTGGGCCGTGGTCACCCCCCAGGCCGCGTCAGCAGCTCCGATTGGCGGCCCACTGCGCGCCCCCGGCGGGGCCTGCAGCACCGAAGAATGGCAGCAAGACTTCAAGTCCTGCGTCAACCGCCTCGCCGACGTAAGCGCCGACCGCGCCCGATGCCTGCTCCCCCCAACCCCCAGCACCCCCGATTCCGGCCTAGCCGGCTGGTTCGCCGAACGCCCGGCATCGTCAACCAAAAACGGACCTCAGGGGCTCTATAGTCAATATGGATATGCTGGATATAGCTACACTACTTACGATTTAAGCAGTGGATGTGCATCGACTCTGATCGACCCTGATTACAAATTCGAGACGACTGTAGCGAACGGCGAATTCATGATAGCCACCGCTGTCATCGGAGCGTCGGATGCCCTACGGGAACGAGCCTGGGATCCGCAAACCCTCTGGGGTTGGGCAAATCCCCTAGTAGAGCAAGCAACCAAGGCAGTCTACGAGAAGGTCTTCAGCGTATTTGGCGTCATCACGCTGGCCGTTGTCGGCCTTTACCTGATTTGGCGATCCCAACAGGCCGATATGGGCGCCGCGACCACAACGGCTGGCTGGGCAATCCTCGTAATGGTTGCAGTAACTGCGATTGCTGCCTGGCCAGTCCGATCCGCGAACCTTGCCGATCAGAGTTTGGTGACCTCATTAGCTGTGGTCCATGATGCTGTCGGACCTCGCGCCCAAAACATCCCAGCAGCCCAATGCGACGATCCCACGCCCGGCGCGTGTGACGACAACCGTCCACCGGCAGTTCGGGCCAGCGACACAGCAACCGAGACAATGCTCTATCGGAACTGGCTCCGCGGACTGCTTGGATCAGCGGACAGTCCGACCGCCCAGAAATATGGCAAAGCTCTCTACGACGCACGCTCCCTGTCGTGGCGCGACGCCGTGCGTTTGCGAACCAATCCGGCCGATCGCGATGCAACGATTGCGGCCAAGAACACACAATGGGAAAAGGTCGCAGAGCAAATCAAGCAGGAGGATCGCGAGTCCTACCAGTACCTTCAAGGTGTCAACGGAATGGATCGAATTGGAGCCGGGTTCATCGCCGTGCTCGCTTCGATCATGTTTGCGATGTTCGACCTAACGGCATCTATCCTGGTTCTGCTCGGATTCCTCATCTTCCGGTGGGCGGTAATCGCCGCCCCGATCCTCGGAACGGTGGGTCTGCTGCGGCCAGCAAGCTCTGGACTACGCCGCCTTGCAAACGCTGTCGTTGCAGCGATTTTCAATATCGCGATCTTTGGAACAGGCGCTGCGATTTATCTCTTCGCAGTCGATCTCATTATGAATACCGCAACCATCCCAGGCTGGCTCCAGGTCGTGCTGGTGTGGCTCTGCGGTGTCGTCGGTTGGCTTTTGCTTCGCCCCTACCGACGAATCACTCAACTCGGCGGCAAGGACAGCACGCGAGCAATAGCATCAGCTGGTTCCTGGCACCGGCGATTCTTCCGCGACATGCGTGAGGCGTCCAGGCTGGAGATCGCCGAGGGTGGCGGAACCCGCGAACCAACCTTCCGCAACAACCGCTCGGTTTTTGTCGAGCAGACCAACCTCCGGCCTGAGGCGCGCCTGGAAGACCCGGCCCATTCGTCCGCAGAAGCAAACGAGCTGGTTCCCGCGGCTCCCGGCAGGGGGAGCATTTCTTCAAGGCGACCGGATGGCAACGAATCAGTCCGCGATGATGCGCCACCGGCAGGTGGTGCGCCGACACCGACCCGGCCTGGCCCACCGCGGCCCAGCCGGGAGTCAACTTGGACTGAGCCAGACATCGTCGAGCGTCCAGCGTCGTATGCGATTTATCGGCCAGACACGGGAAGCACCGCAAACGAGCCGGCAAGCCCGCGGGCGCGCTCCGAGGCCAAGTAGCCGACATGGCCCGCATCCTCGAAATCAGCCTCAACCGGATCTTTCGTTCTCGTATGGGCGTCGCGCTGGTCCTGTTCGCGATTGTGCTGGCCGTGGTGGGGATCGCGCGGCTGTTTTCTGATGGTCGCGCAGACAGTCGGTCGTCATTTAGTACCGAATCGCCTGGGCCAGTCGTTAGCATCGATCCCGGCGACAACGACAGCATCCTGGACTCTGCACCACCACCCGCACCATCGACGAGTCCTGGGCAAACCCAACCCGCTCTCGTTGCGAATGCCTTCGCAACAGCTTGGATTGATCATAAAGGCGTCTCGCCCAAAGCCTGGCACGACAAGCTCCTTCAACACGCGACCACCAAACTAGCTAAAGAGCTTGGTGGCGTTGACCCAGCTGGGGTTCCTGCTGATCGGATCCTTGGTCCGCCTAACCTTGTGCCGATCGGCGCGACCGTGGTTACCGCAGAAATCCCAATGGAGTCCGGCAAGCTCAGCCTGCAGCTCGTCGCGCCGGACGGCAAATGGCTGGTGGACACCATCGACTGGACACCAGCATGAGCACGCCTCGGCCTCGCAGAGTTGTCCTGCTCGTCGCGCTGGTCGTGACTCTAGCTCTGCTGTGCTGCGGTGGCAGTGTCACGGCCATTCTGCTCGGCGGCTTGTCCGGCAGCGACAAGAACAAGTTGAACGCTTCCCTCGGCTGCGGCAAAGGCGGCCCGGTTGATCCAGACTCCAAACTCCCGAAAATCCGAGACTACGGGCCGGAGCAGATCAAGGATGCGGCTGTCATCATCAACGTCGGCTCGAAGCTCAAACTGCCACCCCGAGCCTGGGTCATTGCCATAGCCACTGCAATGCAGGAATCTCGGCTCACAAACCTCCGGTACCTGGGCGCACAAAACGACCACGATTCGCTCGGGCTATTTCAGCAACGCCCCAGCGCAGGATGGGGAACGCCCGCCCAGTTGCTTGACCCTGTCTACACGAGCACGAAGTTCTACCAGAAGCTGGTAACAGTCGCTGGGTGGGACAAGATGGCATTGACTGAAGCGGCTCAGGCCGTGCAGGTGAGCGCCTACCCCGATGCTTATGCAAAACACGAGCCGCTCGCAACACAGATCGTCAACCTGCTCGCCGACGGGGCAGCAAACGCGGTCGGCAACTCCGTTGCACTGGTCTGCACCGCAGCGGGTCAGGTCGCCGCCTCCGGCTGGACCATTCCGCTAAAAGCGGTGCTGGGCTCAGGCTTCCGCACACATGAGCGCCCGACCCACCAAGGTGTTGACCTCATCGTTGCGCGATACACGCCGATCGGCGCGGCAACCAGCGGAATCGTCTCCGTTGTCAAATGCGATGAGGACCATAACGGCCAACCAACCTGCAACGTGGATGGCTACCCAGGCAAGGGCGGCTGCGGTTGGATGGTAGAGATCCAACATGCCGGTAACGTAATGACACGGTACTGCCACATGGTGCAACGACCCTTTGTGCAGGAAGGCCAGCAAGTGACCGCCGGGGAAATCATCGGACGAGTTGGCACGAGTGGCAATTCGTCCGGGCCGCATCTGCATTTTGAGGTACACCTCAACAACGACCGTTCAAGCGCTGGTGCTATCGATCCGGCGCTCTTCATGAAGGAGCATGGTGCCCCTTTAGGAGGCGAAGAATGATGGGTGAACCGTTTCCTGATCCCTTCGCCGACCATTCAGGCTGGGCGCCCGAAGCACCCTGCCCGATCGCACCCATTCCCGCGAACATGACAGGCAAGTTGCGCGGCAGGCGGGTATTGATCGGGGTGCCGGGATTTGGCTGGCGAGGTGACCTCCGGGCCGACGAGAAGGTTATCCAAGGCAGCCGAACCTACGTGCCTGTTATGTCAGAGTCGGAGTGGTATCGCGCGGAAGACGAGCAGACCGAGGTGTTCGCACCGCTAATTGCGGTCGAACGAGTTTGGGTCGACGAACTTGGCATGACCGGCACCACGAATCCGAGCAGCGAGGGGCTTTCCCGTCTGGTATCACTTGACGAACCGCCTCGCCGACTGCCGACAGCAGCTCTCGACGCAAAGGCGCTTACAGGATGTCGGCTCATTCAGCTACTTGAAGACGGTGGCGAGCGCCGAGACATAAGGGGTGTGACCGAGCTTCACACCAGCGAGACCGGCGAGATTTGTGCCCGAGTCGCCAACGAACTGGACTGGTATAGATGGGGATGGAACGGGCGACTCCCCCCTACCCGCGAAGTGTCCGTGCACCTTCTGTGGGTCGAGTAGATCAAGGCAGCTTAGTTGCGCTGCAAACCCGCCATCCGTCGGCGTCGACCAGCCCGAACGCCCAAGATTCAGTATGGCTGCTCACTTGCAGCCCCTTGGCCGACCCAATAATCGCTAAATCAACGTCAACACGTTGGGAGGCCTGCGAAGGGCCAGCAGTCCTTAGCGACTCCCAGCTTGCAGTAACCGTGGTTCCGAATTTGCGCTCTCGATCCATCATTTCACTTCGGAGGGAAGCGATGGCGGCTAAATCAGAGCCCGACTTACAGGTGAACAGGGACGCCTCCTGATCACTTCGATCAATTAAGTATGCACGTAGAAAGCTTGAAGTGACCTGGTCGGGGGCGGCGCGATTGATCTTGGTAGCGCCGTCGTAGAGCAGGTAAGCTATGCCAACTCCGCCGAAACAGAGCAGCGTTCCAACACCGGCCGCGATTGCCAACCCGAGCCGCAACCGACGGTTCTTTGGCTTGCTCGGTGCCGTAACCAGATCTGGAGGCGCTCCACCGGCGCCCTGCACCACCGGGGTTGCCGGCGTTCCGACGGTTGGCTCCTGCGGCTGCATACCAACCACATTAGTCCACCTAGCATCCATGCTTAAGAACTCGGACCCGGGCGGTGCCCGACAAGCGCCAGCCGTGGCGCCCGCAGCGCGGTGCCGTGAAAATCGTGACCCGCGCCGACCGACAGCTCCGAAATCGTCGATGGATAAATGCATGCCCAAGCTCCAAGATTTTTACGCCAGGGCCTCGATCGCGCTGCACGTCAGCAGAATTTCGTCAGGGCCTTCTTGAAGGGTTCGATCATTTGGGCTTGGCTTCGTCGCTTACGTAGACGCCGACTCCGGCGACTCCGTAGACCAGCCCCTCAGCCTTCAGCGTGAGCATGGCGTTGCGCACGACCATCTCTGACACAGAGTGCTCCCGACGAAGCTGCGCGGTTGACGGCAACTTCGCTCCGGGCGTGAGCTCCCCGGAGGTGATCTGCCTGCGGATGTGCTCCGCAAGCGCCACCCATTTAGCGGTGGTGGGCATGGCGTCTCCCTGGTCTGCAAAGGCCATTTCACCATGTAACACCTACGACAGCAACATATTGGTAGTCAGCGTTGACCTACGCTAGCTTCATAGCGTAGGGTGGTGACCAGGGATGCCTTCCCGGTCTGCAAACCATGAGGCAACTACGATCCAGGCCCTACCCGCGCTATCAGAACACCCGCGTCCAGTTGAGCCCACTTCCGACCAATCAAGGGTCAGGTTCTCAGATCAGCTTCCACCGAGGATGGCTGCCCAATGAAGCGAGACGAGCTGCTCCAAAAGATTTCTGCACTGCCACCCGACACTGACATCGGTGTTGAAGTGGGCGGTGATCATCTTGACATCACTGAAATAGTGCTGTGGGGAAATGGCGACTTCGCCGCACTCAAATGCAATTCCCACGACTTGTGTGACATGTTACAACAATGGGGAATTCCGAAATGGCAGCGCGGACGTATCGCACTCGATGAGCAGAATGGAGCGTAGCCTTCGCCCCCAGCGCTCTGATTAACTGACCTCCAGTTAACGACAAAATTTCACGGCTCCAGCGGCCTCGCTCGTCCCCGCCAGCCGACCATCGCCACTTCGACGGAAGCCGGCAGTTAGTGACGTTGTGGAACTGGGAACCACGTTGCCCGATTATGACGGCTCGAGCCCCCTAGACACATGACGCCGGGCAACCTCACCGTTATATGCCGAGTTGACCAGGATATTAGCCAAGGCCAGGAACGATTGAAGCGTCACGGCAAGTCCGTCGATCTCGCCCTCCTCGACGAATGCGTAGCCCGAATATGTAAAATATCAGCGACTCTTCGCCCAAATCCACCAATAGTAGTCTAGGGAGACTTCAATATATTGAACGGAGCACGTTTCGTTACGCTCGAACTGGGACGGTGGCGTTTGCCACGACCATGGTCATGCCAAACCGCACGCCAGCAGATAACTCGGAAGATGCTGCCGCCAGAGCCCGGTTGATCTACTGCCGGACAAATTTGCATGAGGCTGCCGTCGACCTTGAGGACCTGACTGCCCCGGAGGCCTTCGAGCGCATTCTCAACTGTCATCGCTCCGAACCCAGCTAGTCGCCCGGCGTCGTGGCAGCCTGGGTACCCTGAGCTGTAGTATCAGGATAGGGAGTTCAAGTGGCCGGACGCTGGAAGGATACGCTGATGAAACCACGCTATGTATCAGAGGACGCCCTTAAGCGCTTCGCTATTAAGTCGACCCGTGTTTCCGCACTCCTGGAGCGTCGCGTTGTGCCGATCGAGTTCAAGCGGTCGCAGAAGGTAGAAAAGTTCCTGGCAGAGCGCCAGTATCAGGTCTAGCGATGGTAGCGCCGGGGTACGGCGAAACACCCGTACCTGACGATGAACTGGAAGCCCTGCATCCGCTGGCCCGCGAGATCCTCGACGAGCCGATCAGCAAGGCAGCCGTGTACGACTTAGAGCAGGCCGTGCAAGCGCAAGTGGTCCAGGAACTGACTTCCCAAGTTCTCAGCGGCGAGCGAGACCTAGAAAACTTGCTCAGTGACTATTTCGTGCGTGAGCTCCATAAGAAAATGTACAGCGATATTTGGACTTGGGCCGGAGTGTACCGCCACCGCGAATTGAGCATCGGCATTGATCCTTGGTTAATCTCAGTTGAATTGCGCAATTCCCTTAATAGCATTTTGTTTAGATTGCAGAACACTGACGACTGGAGCCCGCGCGAGACAGGCATTGCCGTTCATGCCGAGGTCGTCAGGATTCACCCCTTCGCAGACGGTAACGGCCGTTCAACTAGACTTCTTGCAGACCTTGTCTATTTTGCTTCCCAAGTCGTCTCGACTTCAGATTCCGAAGAACTCTCGATCTACGACTGGGATGTCGATAAAAATTTATATATTTCCTTACTGCGCCGGTACGACGGCAGTCGTAACCCCGCAGATCTCGCCGAATTTATTTCTGTAAAACCGTTTGAAGCTTGACTAGGCACGCAAAATTTCTAATTACGCTCCCTGCGGGGGAGAAATTGAGACGATGCGCGGGTCTGATCTGCTGCCGAAGCAAGGTCACCGATGTACGCCGAGTTAACCGGGATGTCAGCCACGGCCAGGAACGACTGAAGCATCGCGGCAAGTCCGTCGATCTTGCCTTCCTCGACGAACGCATAGCCCGAATATCTGAAGTAGTCGGCAACCTGTTCGGCAATCCGGTAGATCGGATCGCGTTCCCTGCCACTCATCGTCCCACCTCCAATGGACGCTGCCGGCCGACATCCGTCGGCTTGGCCATAACGACAACCAAGACCTAAACCCTAACCCCTCCTACCCATGCTTGTACATGGTTCACCATAGTTACCCTTTGCCGTCCACGGTGCGCCAGTAAGTGAGATGGTCGCTGGATGATCGACCACGAAGGCCCGACACCGCTGTACGTGCAGGTAGCTGACGTAATCCAGGCGCGCATCGAGGCTGGAGAACTCATCCCGGGGCGGCCGATCCCGTCTGAACACCAACTGGTGCAAGAGTTTGGCATCGCGCGCGGCACCGCCCGCAAAACAATTCAGCTGCTCCGCGAGCGCGGCCTCGTCGTGACCGTCGTCGGTCGCGGAACCTTCGTGATCTCGAAGCCAGACCCGGCCTAACGGTATCCAGCCAACGTCACTAGAGCCGACCTACGGCGGGCTCGCTTCGTTCCAGTTCGGCAGCGCAGATTAATTATCGTCGATCAGCATCCAGGCCGTGAACTGGGACGATGTCCGTAGCATAGAGGCGGGATAGCTCCCGGAGATTGGCCACCGCGGTTACCGGGTCGCTCGTGCCGCGAAGCAGGACCGAAAAGATGGTCGAACGCAGAGCCGACGATGGCAATATCCCTAACCAGTACGCATCTGCGCAAGAATGATTCGAAGCGTGCTGTCGCCGCCGGGAATCTCCTCGAAGCTGCGAATTTTCCGCCGATGATTTAGGCGCCCTAACCGTCAACGGGGACGATGTCTGTCTCGCGAAGACGGGACAATTCGCGCAGATTGGCGAGCGCAGTTACCGGGTCGCCGATGCCACGCAATAGCAGGGAGAAAGTAGTCGAGCGTGGGTTGGTGGAACCGAGGATTGCGATGTCCTCGCCAGTGCGCATATGCGCCAAAATTACCGGAAGGCTACTTTCTCCAGCGGGTATCTTATCGAACTCGAGACCTACACCTGCGCTGAGCTGATCGGCGGGACGGTTTATACTGCCGATTACTTTTGCTTGCCCGAAGGTGGGCCACTCGGAAATGTTGATCTTTGTGAATAGTGGCGACTGCCAAGGTTGGCGGATATCAAGTTCTTGAGAAACGCACCGGACGAAGTCGAATAGTTGCTGTTCCGAATACTCGTGGCTCATTTCGACTGCCTCAGGGTGCAGTGCTCCATTGGCTAAAGTGTATTTGATTGCCTCGGCAAACTGAGCGACAGTGGCAGAAAAAGCTCCACCATCGATCATAACTTTGGCCACGTATGCCGCGGTAGTCGGGCTTAGGTTCGGGGCCCCATCGATGCCATCTAGTAACTGATTCATCGTTCCGCGCACGTCATTTGGGTCCATGGGCACCGTGAAACTCTTTTCATCCACATTCTTGAAAGTCCGGGTTAAATGCGGCCCCATGGGCACCCTTGTACGGCTCTCAACGACGGTGTCGATGACCTGTCTGACCATGTCGTGGCGGGCATGATCAGCCACGACATGACCGACGATTTGCCGGGAATGCGCGTCTCGGATAGTGCATAAGTACATCTAACTCGCGGTTATTACGGATCGTCATCGATTCTGAGGCCTAGCCTTCATGGCTGGCCTATGGATTATTGAGCTCACCCACCGGGATGATGTCAGTGTCGCGGAGACGCGACAACTCACGAAGGTGCGCAATCGCGGTGGCCGGCTCGCTTGAACCTCGTAGAAGAAGAGAGAAAGAGGTTGAGCGAGGGTCGGAGGAGCCGACAATGGCGATCTCTTCACCGGTGCGCATGCGGGCGAGGATTACTGGCAATGTGTCGTCGTGGACAGGCAAATTTATGAACCGTAATCCAACAGCTGCGCTTAGCTGCGAGCGTTGGCGTTCAATACGTGCGATCACCGCGGCATCGCCGAAGGTTGACCACTCGGTGATGTCGAGGCGGGTAAAAAGCTTTGGCGACCATGGGCGGCGTCGCTCAAGTTCGTCTGATACTCGGCCAACAAAGTCGAAAATTTCAGATTCCGTGTATTTCTGGCTTGACTCGACTGCTTCGGGGTGAAGCGCACCGGCGGCGACGGTCAGTCTGAGGGCTTCGGCCAATTCGTCGACTGGGCTCGAAAATATCGGTCCATCAATCATAGCGTCAATTAGCTGGGAGGCAGATGCATCGCTAAGGTCGGGTGCCCAGTCAATACCATAGAGAATCATGTTCATTGTTCCACGCACATCGTTAGGGTCCATTGTCACCGTGGTTCGCCGCTCCATCCGAGTTGTTGGAAGTTTGAGTCGATACTAATTCCCTGATCGCGCAGGCTGTGGAGCACCCTGTTGTTCTGAGCCGCTGTCGGCCGGTAATGACCACTTCGGTCGGTAATTGCGACGAGTTTACCGTCCAAGACTTCGATCTCGCCCGCACCAACAACTGGCTGTCCTCCCAGTAGCGAGGAATGGTGGAGGATGCCAAGTTCTTGCTCCATCGACGCGTACAGGTTACCGCTACCGTCCATTACAAAAATCGCGCGCTGACCATCGGGTGACCAGAGCGAAGTCGAACCGTTGGTATCAAACAGTTCGCCAGTTGTCGCGTTGCGCAGATTGCCGTCGCCATCGACGAATATCCGGTGAGCCTCACGCTCTTCCGGCGACATGTATCGGACGGTGCGGGGTTTGAACTTCCGGTTCGGGTTCGTTGGGTCGTCTTCGCCGCGGTACTCATTGCCGAGTTTCGCATCAGTCGGAAGATCATTGCTGGTTCGAGGTGGCGGGAGTGGGTCGCCTTGGTGCCAGCCGGTTGGTGCGCTGCTGAGGTCTGGGCCGTCGTCGTGTTTGCCGCCGGGGACGGAATTGAGGAGTTCGGCTAGTTTTTGTTTGAGGCCGGTGAGGATTTCGCCGAGCGAATGAACCTTCGGTAGGAGCTTGCGGAGGCTGTTGAGCAGCCCACGGACGAAATGCTGGATCTTCCCCACCCATTTGGTGACCAGCACAGCAACCTGCCCGATCACCACCGGAGTGGCCAACCCGAGGGTGACGCCCTCTTCAGCGAGCCATTGCGGAAGCCTGGCGGCGAGAGTCGCGATGAACTGAGCGATCAGATCACGAACGATCCCCCGAACCATGCCCACGAGCAGCCCAGCACCCTCAACGGCATAGGAGACGCCGTGAGCGGCAGTCGAAATGCCGTGGATGATGTCCGCAGCGATACCCGCGTGCTGGCGGTACGCATCGCCGGAGCCACCAATCCAGTCAGCGATCTGCTGTCGGAGGGCGTCGGTGAATTGGGTATGAGCGTCAGCGGTGTATTTTGCAACGTTCTGCCACGTGGTGGCATGGGCGGCGACGGCGTCAGGATTTCCGGCTAACCAATCGAGGGCTTCCTTGAGTGGTCGGACATGTTCCATCAGCCACGACACGCCCCAGGAGACTAAGGAGCCGAGCGGGTCGATGACCATACCGAGGACGTCAAGGGTGCCGCCGACGGTGCCGAGCGAGCCGTCAACCCAACTGTGATCGTGGATGCCAGCCGATACTTGCTCGGCATCCTCAACCAACCCCAGACCGGTGAACCAAGTGGTTGACGACCGTTCCTGCGCTACCAGCGGGTTGCTCACAACGGCAGCTCAATCGCCGGACTGGTCGGCGTGGTGGCTGACCGGAGAATTCGCTGGCTGGCGGCCGTGTCCGCGGCGGACACGTCCGCCGCGGTGGTTCGCAGGTTCGCCGCTGTTTCGTGCAGGACGTCGATAGCGGAATGCAATGCGTCCAGCCCAAGCCCGAACACCGGACTTAAGATCCCCGGCAAAAACTGACACAACTGTCCGTACGCGCGGGTGTCCATGGTGACGTCGCGGACTGCTGAACGGGCCAGCTCCATCGCGTCACCAACCTGGTCCACAGCGCTGGCGTGCTGCTCAACCATCGGTGCCATGATCTGCACGTGATCAGCCACGGCGAGTATCCTCGTCAGTGCCATCAATGAGCGGCTCAGGGAACCGTGCCTCGAACGAACGGATCACCGCCCAACCAGTCTCCGTGTCCGCACCGACAGTCTGCTGCACCTCACCCGCGACCCGAGCAGACAACTTCGCCTGAGCTGCCCGCATCACGTCCAAAATGCGCTCGGCCAAGCCGGTGTCGTCGAGCTCCAGGGATTCCACCTGCCCAGACGAGCCGACCGTTACCCGGATCGACCTGTCTCGACTCTCCGCAGTGCCCGTTAGTGCTGCCACTCGCCGCGACATCTCGACAGCCCGCTCAGCGTCGGCGTTGACCCCCGCCGCCCAGCTATCCAGCCAGTCCTCAGCCGCATCGACATCATGCTGCATGCCCACCCACCCCATGATTGAAGACGACCAATAGGGTACCGCCACCGACCCACCCAAGGGGACCCGCGAGGGCATCATGGATTTCGCTGTGTCTGACAGTCTGTGGCACGCCGGCTCCAGCCCGGCTCGCCTAGCTCAACGAACTGAGCCCTCGATCGCAGCCGAGCGGATCGTTGACCTTGGCGACACCGCGTGGGGCCTTCTACAGCACCCACACCGTCGACATCGACGGCGAAGTCGCGCACCTCGACGCCGACGATCGAGCTGATCGACGCCTTCATCGAGCATGACCGGTCTGGGCCTCGTCAGCCTGGACGTGGCCGGGCGGGCAGCGCAACCACGAGTGCAGCAATCGCTATATTTGACTACGTCGACGAGTTTGCCTCTACCGTCGATTCACTGGCCAATCCGGGGAAGAAGGTGATCATCGTGTCAAATACGAATGACTCGGCATGGATTGATGATTTTAAGCTTCAACTCAACAATCAGCGAATGTCGCCGACCGTAATCGACAATGCGGTTAAGGATGTCGAGTCTCATTGTGTCGCTAGCGGACAGAGCCCCCGCGCGGCGTTCGGTGAGCCGAGAGAATATGCGACCGTCCTGGCGAGCGAGATGCCTCCCACGCCGCCGGATGAGGGATACCTCGGCCTGCGGTTAGCCTCACTGCTGCCATTCACGCTGGGCCTGGCGGTGGGAATTATCTGGGTATTTTCAGGTAAGCCGACGTCATCGATTAGCCTGGGGGTGATCCTATTCGTAGTTGCTGCTGTTCCGGCGTGGGTCTTCCTGACCACTCCGCTCGCCCCAACCCGAGCCCGTGATGCGCGGGTTCCAGAACGTCGTGCGTTCGATGAGCGGGGATGGCGTGGTCTGTGGGTCACGTTAGGATTGGCAGCCGTGGGCGCTGCCCTGTGGTTCGGGCTTGATCAGAGGGTATTCCATCTGCCGAACTGGATAGTTGGCATGGTAGCCGCAGTTTTGCTGGTCATCGGAATGGTCGTCGGTCGACTTGCTTCGACGAGAAACCGCGGTAAATGAGTAAGTGGCTTCTACTGGGAACTGGTTGCACGCCCCGGCCGCGATAGAAGCCACAGAAGCCTCACTTACCTTAGTTACCGCATTTGCTGCATCGCGTCTCTGCTGACGTTACCTAAGGTCGCGCCCGACTCGACATGTTGCGCCGGCTGCGGTTGCAACTCCCGTACGGTCATGTTCATACCTTTGCAGACTAAGTACTGGCTGCTTCCCCACGGCCCCGGCGTTGTTCGGGAGTGTCCGGTTTGATCATGGTTTGTTAGATGTTGTAGACGGCGAAGGCGTCGCGGTGTTCGTGGAGGTCGCGGCGGGCGTGGGCGATGTTCGCGCGTCCGGCGAGGCGGAAGGTGTTGAGGGCCAGATTGCGGAAGCTGGCCGCGGCGCGTGGGGCTGTACCGGTTCTGAGCTGGGAATCGTCCTCGTGGAAGGTCACGTCACGGCTCCAATGTAGACGGTTCTCCACGGACCAGTGACCCCGCGCGTAATAGTTGAGGTGGCCCGGCCCGGCCTGGCCGGCGTCGGCGCTGACGATGCCGTGAATGATTTCTTTGCTGGTGCGTACGCCGTCGAGTCCACCGGTGTCACGGCGCAGCCGAAAGACTTGCCGGGCGCCGGGGAACAGGGTGTCGTCGCAGGGCGCCACGCGCAGCGTCCGTCGTTCGGTACGCCCGTGTCCCCTGTCGGTGGTGACGTCCATGTGGTCGATGAACTCGGAGTCTGTGCCGCACAGCAATGCTTGGGCGGCTTGCAGCGCGAGGGGCTGATTTCCCTTCAAAATCAACATGTAGTGGGCGTTCAGCGGCCCGGTGATCAGCCGGGCAGTCTTCTTCGTCGTGTGCAGGGCATCAAGGGTCAGCATCATGCCGGCCACGTCCAGCGGTGTCAGCAGGTCCGCGATGACCGCGTTCTCACCGCGTTTGTTCGGGACCTGACGCTGACCCAGGACGATCCCGCGGTCGTGGGTGACCGCGGCGACCAGGAACACCTGCCCGGCCGGGGTGCGGCTGCCATGCAACAGTTTCCCGTCGATCGCGGCCGCGGGTAGCAGCCCGGCCGGCGCCGGGTGAGTCACCGCCCGCGCGGCGGCGCGGCGTTGTTCACGCTCGACCGGCTCGTCGCACCCGGCGGCGACAACCGGCACCAGCGCGTCACCCCGGACCACATCAGCGGCGTATCCGCAGGTCGCCGCGTCGAGAGCGTCACCATCCAGGGCTTGCAGTACCCGCCGGAAGGTGCGTTCGCTGGGCACTATGTACCGGCCACGCCACGGGTTGTACCGGGCCCCAAGACGGTGCAGGACATCCTGCGGGGTCCGCGCCGCCCACTGCCGGATCGCCGTCACACCGTCGTTACCGGCCACCAACGTCGCGCATGCGGTCAACACCAGAATCACCAGCAACGGATGCCGAAGACCCCGCCCTCGCCGCGGATCGGGTACCTGCCGCAGCCGCTCCAGCAGCGGCGACGCCACCGACAACGGGTCAGCAGCCACCGCCTGCGCGGCGGGCAAACCCGCGGCGAGTTCGGCTTCCCACAAGGCCAGATCGGCGAGGTGGTCAACAACAGGGCTGATCGGGGAAGATGACAACACGAGCGCGACTCCTGCAACGATCTTGTGGCATAGACACCCGAAAGATCACCAGAGTCGCGCTCGTCCAGCAAACCAGGTCCTTGTCCAATCCCTAAACTGGGCATAACACCCCAAGCCGGAACAACGCCGGGGCCGTGGCTGCTTCCCGGCCTGCTGCGGCGCTGCAAATGGTGGGCCGAGATGCAACGCGGAGCGGGCCTGCGCATCGCCGGGCCGCCGGTATGCTCACCCTTAAGAGCTTGAGCATTGCAGCGGGGCCCAACTGGACCAAACGACCTGTACCCGCGCTGTGATGATTGTCAGGTTGACGGTGTTGTAGGTGGCCTTTTTAGAGGATGCCGGCTTGGGCTGCGGCGTGGATGGTGGGGACGCTGGGGGTGAAGCCGAGTTGGCGAATGAGTGTGCCGTCCATGCGCCCTGACCATGGGTTGGTCAGGGGTTCGGCTGAGCCTTCGATGGGCTGTCCGGCGATTTGGGCCATCTCGAAGACGGTGACTGGGGTGTCGTCGGTGACATTCACGATCCGGCCGTCCATCACCCCGTTCAGTGCGAGGCGCATGGCGGTTGCGATGTCGCGGTGGTGCGCTACCGAGTAGGTGTGCGCGGGGTGTAGGCCGAACCGGGTGGCGAGGGTGGAGATGGACGCGAGGTGACCGTCGCCGTCGCCGTATACGAACGGTAGCCGTAGGACGGCCCAGGTCAGGTTGCTGTCTTGAAGCAGCTGCTCGGCGGCGATTTTGCTCGCGGGGTAGGCGGCGGTCGGTGCGCACGCGTCGGTTTCCAGTGCTGGACGGGTGGCGTCAGGGTTGTAGACGTTCGAGGTGCTGCTCATGACGAAGCGGGCTGACGGGGCGTGTTTTGTTACTGCGTCGATCAGGTTGCGGGTGCCGTCGAGGTTCGCGCGCCAGATGCCGGCCACATCATCGGTACGAAACAACGCTGCTAGGTGAATGACCACGTCGACGCCTTCCACGGCCGCACGCAGTGTGTGTGGGTCGGCCAGGTCGCCGTGGACGGCGGTGGTTCCCGGCGGCAGTGCAGCGCTGCCGCGCACGAGTGCGCGGCATTCGAAGCCGTCTTGTTCGAGGCGGGGCAGCAGCCGTGAACCTACAAGTCCGGTAGCACCGGTGAGCAACAAACTCGTCATGATCTTCCCTTCAGCTGATCGTCAGCGTTCCTGACGATCAGTGTAGTCGTATTCTGCTGGGATGACGACTGAGCGGGATTTGGGGCCGCGGCTGAGTTCGCGGCTGACTTACCTGTTCAAGCGCGTTCTAGTCGATTTGGAGGATTTGCACGCCGAGCATCTGGCACCGGTCGGAGTCAGTGGGCGTGAGCTGGCTGTCCTGCTTCTGCTGGACGGCCTGAGCTCCGAATCGCAGCAGCAGGTAGCCGCACGTCTCGGGGTCGACCGCACGACGATGGTCGAACTACTCGACGCGCTAGAAGCCAAAAAGCTCGTGGTGCGCCACCCGGACGCGAAGGATCGGCGCCGCAACGTCGTCGAGCTGACCCACGATGGGCGCGTAACGCTTGCGGCAGCGGTCCACGCCAGCGACGAGGCCGAGCGGCAGCTCCTGGCCGCACTCAACGGCACTGAGTCCACGCAGCTGCGCACGCTGCTGACTCGCTTAACCCGAGACCGCCCGACGCCCTAGAACCGCATTTCGGTACCAAGACCGATGTTCGTGGGGTGAAGTAGCGGCCCGAGAGGAGATCCCCTCGGGCCGCCGACTGTGGTGTCACCAAGATAGCTTTCGGATTACCGTCCGGTCAGCTGACGGCCGGGAACGGGTGTGCTGCGAGCTGCTCCTTGGTGGCGTTCGTGACGGTGATGTATTGCCAGTCCTTGGTCACGTGCACTGCCTTGCCCAGGCCGAGGGAGCCGATGACTTGACCAGTAGCACCGCCTTGACGGTAGTCGACACCAGACGCGACGAGCAGCTTCGCGGCGTCAATATCGGCGGGCTTGGATGCGTCGTCGACCACACCGCGGGCCTGGAAGAATGAAGTGACCGCCTCGACGTCGGTCAAGTCACACGGTGTGCTGCCGCCCACGGCCCAAAAGTGGGCGTTGAAGGCGTCGTCGGTGACCTTCACTTGCTGCATACCGTCAGCACCCTGGGTAAGGTCTGCTCCCTTGGGGTTGCCTTGGAAGTCAACCGGATACGCGTTGATATCGGGGGCGCTCGGACCCGCGATGCGCTTCCACTTACCCTCGCTCTTGCTCAGCACCCAAATCTCGATGTCCTTGAAAGCCACCCGGGTATTGCTCGTGGTCGGGCCGGCCTCATCGAGGTAAGCCTCGCCCCAACCCAGGCACGAGTCGGCCTGCGGGTACTTGTAGTTGGTCTCCGGACCCGGAGCCCAGCTGTAGTAGTGCGGGACACCCTTCATCCAGCCCTCGTGCTTACCGGTCTGGTTAGCCAGCAGCAGGGCGCTAGTCAGCTTGGACGCATCACCTGCGCCAGCGGGAGCCTCTGGCGTGACCGACGCAGAGCCACCCGCGACCGGAGGCGACGACTCATCGGCCTGCGGGAGGCTGGCGGACGGTGCCGGCGTCGCGAACGTAGTCGGCTTGGCGCTGTGGGTGTGCGAAGCCGGCGCGGACGAGGTCGGTGACGGTATTGGCGTCGGTTGGCAGGCTGACAGCGTCAGGGCGCAGGTCAGCGCCCCAGCAACTGCGGTCCAATGGCGAATAGCCACGGTGGGGTTCTCCTTTAAGGCGGCATAATGCGAGCACGGCGTTGCTCGCATTAAGCGTCGGCGTAGAACTGATTGCAACTAAGCACCAGCCGCCGGGCGCGACTTTAATCGATGCAGGGACGCCGAAGAAGTAGAACGTTCACAACTTAAGTAATCGATAAGACTGAGCTAAATATGGACCGCTTCCGAGCTCGCTAAATCCGAGAACTGAAGTTGAAATCGCTAACTAGCCGACGCCCGACAGGCCAGGCGTAAGCTGGGCCGAACTCAGGCGACCTATTAGGTTAAAAGAACCCGTTACGCCGAATAATTTTGATCCTCGGCGCGCTCTTCTGCCGCGATGATGTTCGCTCGGCGTCGCGCCGCAGCGGCGGCTCAGCCTCAGCTTAGGTCGAGGCACATACGCAAACCGGTACCCAGCTCGGTGGAGACGTCATCGACCCAGACGAACCCGACGGTCAGGTAGAAGGCCAACGCGTGTGGGTTGCCGGTTACAGCGGGGCATCGCCGGCATTGGACAACGACGCCGAACGATACACCTGCTGCAATGCGGGTAAATCGGCCACGACCGCGGTGCGGATCGCCAGCCTCGGCTCTACCTGAATATTCACTCACCAACTCCAGCAGCGCAGCCCTCGAACCCGTTTTACCTAGGCGGTGACACGAAGTATGTTTACGCCCACAGAGTGCGTCGATTGTGGTCCTGGGGCAAGGTGGATGAGCTACGGAAAGTACAACCATCAAGGATATTTCGGCGAAAGTTTCGTGCGGGTGCTGGCTAGCGCTGCCGGGTTGATCGCTGGTCAGCAGGACGTCGACCACACCGGGGTGGATTTTTCCATCGACTTGCCGGGGGTTCGCGGCACGGTTCGATTTCCGAAGATTGAGGCGCAGGTGAAGTCCTGGTCCAGTCCGAAAGGGACCGACTTAGCCTGGCACTATCCGATGAATGTGGACCACTACAACAACCTGGCGGGCGAGGGGTTCGCTGTGTCGCGCTACCTTTTCTTGATCATCGTTCCAGCGGATGCCGATCAGTTTGCACAGGTGGACGAGACATCGATGCGGCTCAGCCACTGCGGGTATTGGGCGTCGTTGCGCGACGCACCGGTGATCGACCAGGCCGCACAGCGCAATGTCACGGTCCACGTGCCCAGGCGCAATCTGCTGACCGTCGACGGGCTGCGGTCGCTGCTCGGGGTCGTTCCGACGCAACGGGTGCCCGCGTCATGATGCCACGTGTGCTGGCGGGCGAGGATGATCTGCGTGCCGCGACGGCGCTGACCCCCGAGACGCTAAGCCAATACCTGTCGGCTAGCGGCTGGGCGCTGGAGCAGCGTCTTGGGCGCGCGACCTTGTGGACGCGGAGCGAGGACGACGGCGATTTCCAGGTGCTGGTCCCGGAGGATCGCGGGCTGCGTGACTACGCGAGCCGGGTGTCTGACTTTCTCACCACCGTGGCGGCGGTCGAGGAACGCCCGATTCGACTGATCCTCGATGACCTCGAAAATGGCGGAGCGGACACCCTATCCTTCCGGCTGCTGCCGAGCGGCCCCTCCGGGACGATTCCGCTGTTCAACGCGGTGGACGCGCTCGCTGGCGTACGCGAACTGGTGGTGGCGTCCGCTTATGCCCTAACGATCGACCAACCGATGCTGGTGCAGGGGCGCCGGCCGGACAGCGCGCTTGATTTTGCTCGCACGGTGCGGTTGGGCACCCCGCGCGCTGGAAGCTGGGCGATCGCAGCGCAGCTCGCGGTGCCGCGCGTCGAACTGGATGCCGCACCGCCGCTCGCCCGGCAGGTGTCGCTACAAATGCACAGCGCCGTGCGGGCGTGTTTTGCCGCCTCGGGTGAGGCGCTGAACGAGTTCGATCTTGGCTTGTTTTTGCGCCGAACCGGGGAGGGCGTGTCGGCGAATGTCTGTGATGCGCTGGCGAAGCTCGGCCGAGACGGTGTTCCATACGACGTGCGGTTCAATTGGGCGCGTGAGTTGCCGTCAGCCGTGCCACCTCGGTCGTTTCGCTTCAGCACCCGGCGGATCGAGGCGCTGCACACAGCTGCAGAGCAGCTCAAGGTGGCAGTTCCGGACGGGGAGGTAACCGTCGAGGGGCAGGTTAGCAAGCTGCGGCGGGACGTCGGCGAGGGTGGCCAAGCAACCGTGCGGGGCCCGATCCGCACCGTTTACGGTTCCGCGGAACGATCTGTGCGAGTGCTGCTGCCGGACGTCCTCTACCAGCGGCTCGTCGATGCGCACGGCCGCCGGCAGCACGTACGGGTCACTGGCATGGCCTTGCGCGGGCGGATCGAGCGAGTGTCCCGGGTTGAGGTCCTTGATGGAATCGAGGGAGCCTGACCGAGCAACTTGCTGCGGAATGGCCACCGAGCCAGGGATCGCGACTGCCCAGGAGGTGGAGTCCGGCAGGGTTCACCGGTGAGTGAATGAAGGAAAGATTCGTCTATTCCCATCGATCTGGATACGATCGACCACATCGCTCAGTCCGATGGGGAGGATGGAACGGCCTTGTTCAGTGTCCGTTTCGAGGCGCCGCTTGATGTAGCGCCGGGCTCAGTGGTGGTCGTGCGGGATGAGGAGTGGCTGGTGCAGGCCGCGGAGGAAACCGCGGATGGACTTCTCGTGCACGTCCGCGGCCTAGGGGAATTGGTCCGCGACACGACTGCCAGTTTCTACGCTTGCCTCGATCACATCGAACCCTTGGACCCGGCAGCCGCCCGTGTGGTGGCGGATGACAGCCCGCGTTACCGCAAGGCCCGGCTCTGGCTGGAATCCACCTATCGCAAGACCGCTGTTCCACTCGCCGACCACTCACTCACCGTGGCCACGCAAGGCATGGCGACGCCGTTGAGCTATCAACAGACCGCAGTGCGTAAGGCACTCGACCCGGACAACCTGCGCCCCCGCATTCTGCTGGCTGATGCGGTCGGGCTTGGCAAGACTCTCGAAATCGGCATGATCTTGTCGGAGTTGATTCGCCGCGGCCGAGGTGAGCGGATCCTCATCGTGACGCCGCGCCACGTGCTGGAACAGATGCAGCAGGAATTGTGGTCGCGATTCGCGCTGCCGTTTGTGCGGCTCGACTCCGCCGGCATCCAACGGGTCCGGCAGAAGCTGCCAGCCAACCGCAACCCATTTACCTATTTCCGCCGGGCGATTATTTCGATCGACACGCTGAAATCAGAGCGGTATGCGGCTGGCCTGAAAAAGCAGCGCTGGGACGCAGTCGTGATCGATGAATCGCACAACCTGGCCAATGCAGCCACGCAGAACAACAAGTTGGCCCGCACGTTGTCACGGAATTCCGAGACGCTGATTCTGGCTTCGGCGACTCCCCACAACGGCCGCAAGGAGTCCTTCGCCGAGCTGGTCCGACTGCTCGACCCGTCGGCGATCCCGCCGCGCGGCGACCTGGTGGCGGCCGAGATCGACCGGTTGGTGATCCGCCGCCACCGGCACAGCGACGAGGTGGCCAGCGTGGTCGGCGCCGACTGGGCGCAGCGGCGCGAGCCGGAGAATGTGTTGGTGCCGGCGAGCCCGGCGGAGAACACGGTCGCCCGCGAACTCCAGGATGTGTGGCTGTGGCCGCCGGACCAGCGCACCCCTTACTCCGGGCAGAATGCGTCGCTGTTTCCGTGGACTCTGGCCAAGGCGTTCCTGTCGTCACCGGCCGCGCTGGCTGAGACCGTCCGACAGCGGCTCGGGCGGCTGGCGCACGACTCGGCAGCAACCATCGAACGGACGGCACTGGCCCGGCTGGCTGAGCTCAATGCGGTGGCAGTCGCGGAGGGCTCAGCCAAATACACCCGGCTGGTCGAGCGGCTGAAGGAGACTGGTGTCGCGGCCGGCTCGCCCATGCGGGCGGTGGTGTTCGCCGAACGCGTCGCCACCCTCACCTGGTTGCACAAGCACCTGCCGGCCGACCTCGGCCTGCCCGCCGAAGCGGTCGTGGTTATGCACGGTGGCCTGCCCGACGATGAGCAGCAGCGCATAGTGGATGCGTTCAAACAGGAGCACGCCCCGGTTCGAGTTCTGGTCACCGGCGATGTCGCTTCCGAAGGGGTCAACCTGCACGCCCAGTGCCACGAACTGATCCATTACGACATTCCGTGGAGCCTGATCCGCATCGAGCAGCGCAACGGCCGGATCGACCGCTATGGTCAGCAGCACCCACCCCGGATCACCGCGCTGCTGCTGGAGCCGGATGGCGACCGGTTCGCCGGTGACATTCGCATCCTGGCGAAACTGGTCGACAAGGAGAACGAAGCACACCGCGCGCTCGGCGACGTGGCGTCCCTGATGGGCCAGTACGACGTGAAGGGCGAGGAGGACGCCATCCGCGCCGTCCTGGCCGGGCAGCGTGAGCTAGACGACGTGGTGCGCACGCCGGAGGAGGTGCTGGCCGGCGACGACCTGGCGGCGATGTTCTTCGGGATCGTCGACGACACGGATGAGGCGCCGATACCCGAACCGAATGGGACCGCCGGATCCGGGCTTTATCCCGACGAGGTCTCGTACCTCGATGAGGCGTTGCACGCGGCTTTTGTCGACCCGACCAAGCCGCTGAGCAACAACGGCGTCGCCTGGCGCAGAGATCCGGCCTTCGGCACCGCTGAGTTGACCCCGCCGCCCGATCTGGTGCAGCGTCTCGAGGTGTTGCCGCAGAGCTATCTCGCCGACCGGCGGGTTACCGAAAAATTAGTGTTGGCCACCACTCTGGCACGCGGCAAGGACCGGTTGGAACAGGCGTTGCGGGATAACACCGGGTCCAGCTGGCCGGACGCGCACTATTTGAGCCCGCTGCACCCGGTGTTGGACTGGGCCTCGGACCGAGCTTTGGCCGAGCTGGGTCGCAACCAGGTGTTCGCGGTTCGCGCCGACGTCGACAGCCTGAACGTGCTGCTCCTGGGCACGCTAACTAACCGGCGCGGGCAGGTCGTCTCGGCGGCTTGGCTGACCGTCGAATTCCCGGCGCCCGACGATTCTTCGTTCGCCCTGGTCATGCCCCGCCCGTCGGCCGCCGCGGCGTTGGCCGCGTTGGGCTTCGACACCGCGCGAGCCAACCCCGGCCCGGTGCCCGACGCCGACGCGCTGAGTCGATTCATCGCACCGGCCGTGCAGCATGCTCGGGCGCAGATGCGCGAATTGTTCGCGGCGGCCGAAAAGGATGTCGCGCACCGGGTCGAGCAGTGGTCGCACCGGCTCGCCCATTGGCAGGACGAGGCCGACGCGCTGATCCAGCGCCGCGAGCTCAAGCAACGCCGGGTCAGCATCGCGCAGGAGCAGAAGCTGGTCGAGGACATGAACCCGGACCGACAGCTAGTGCGCCCGCTGGTAGTCGTTGTGCCCACCTCGGCGGTGCATCAGTGAGCGGGTCCGACGCCATCTTGGTTGGTGAAGGCTGGATCTCCGAGCATTACTTCACCACCGACGCGACTAAGGAGTCGTTTCACGCCCGGGTGCTGGAACGCCGCAAAACCTGGGACGCGGAGGCCGCAGAACACCGCCCTACGCCGCGCAGCCGCTTCACCGCGGCCCGACAAGAGCTGGAAGCCGACCTGGCCAAGCTCACCGAGCTGGCCGAGGTGGAAGCCGACCTCGGCGCCACCGACCCGCAGGCCGCCACCGCGTCCATTTACCAGCGCATCCTCGACATCCTGGAACTGCGCGAGCATGGTCTCATTGCCCGCGAGCAAGGTCAGATCCTGCGCGTGTCGGCGCCTGGCAGCACCGATCGGGCGCCGTTGGTAGTGGTGGCCGCTCAGCCGGTCGCCACGGTCGAGGACATTCTCGCCAAGGATGGCCGGACGCTGGCCGCCCCGATGCGGCTGGACGACGACGGCGACGAGTTGACCTCCGCCGCGCGGCTGACCTCGGCCCTGTTCGTCGAGGACGATGCCCCCGACCTGGTGCTGATCCTGGCCGGCCGGTGGGCGGTGCTGGCTGAACACGAACGCTGGGCCGAAGGTCGCTACCTGGCCGTCGACCTGCAACTGATCTTCGAACGCAACGACGCCAGGCGCGGCGGCGAAATCGACCGCGCTCTCACGTGTCTGTCCGCGGCGTCGATCGCCCCGGACGCCGACGGCAACCTGTGGTGGCACGCCGTCTTCGACGAGTCGATCAAACACACCGTCGGCGTCTCGAAGGACCTGCGCGAAGGCGTACGCCTCTCGATCGAGATCATTGCCAATGACGTAGTCGCGCGCCGCCGCGCCCGCGGCCTCGAACCGTTGCCCGCCGCCGAAGCCCAGCCGCTGGCCCAGCAAGCGTTGCGCTTCCTCTATCGCATTCTTTTCCTGCTGTACGCGGAAGCGTCGCCCGAGCTGGGGGTGCTGCCGGTCGGCGCACCAGAATACGACCGCGGCTACAGCCTGGACCGGCTCCGCGAACTCATCCAAGTCGAGCTGGCCACCCCACGAGCGCAGACCGGAACGCACCTCTACGAATCGCTGGGGGTGCTGTTCCGTCTGGTGGACAAAGGACACCCAGAGCCGGTGAATCAAGGTCACCCAGGGCTGGTGGACAAAGGCGAGCCGGACCCGGAGCGCGAGGATGAGGAGTCGGTGTCCGTCCCCGGGCTCATCTTCAACCCGTTGCGCGCCGACCTGTTCCGGCCCAGCGCCACCGCGCACATCGACGCGGTCGGACTTGGCAACGCCACCCTGCAAGAGATCCTCACCCACCTGCTGCTGAGCAAAGAGCGAAAAGGCAAAGACCGAGGCTTCATCTCGTACGCGGAGTTGGGCATCAACCAGCTCGGCGCGGTTTACGAAGGGCTGATGTCCTACACCGGCTTTTTCGCGGAGACCGACCTGTATGAAGTCGCCAAGGGCGGTGACGGCACCAAGGGTTCTTGGGTGGTGCCGGTGGACCGCGCTGACGGCATCGACACGGCCGACTTCGTCAAGTTGGCCGACAAGGTGACCGGTGAGCTGCGGCCAGTGCTGCACCCACGCGGGTCGTTCGTGTTCCGGCTGGCCGGCCGCGAACGTCAGCAGTCGGCGTCCTATTACACCCCCGAGGTGCTGACCAAATTCGCCGTCGGACAAGCGCTGGAGGAGCTGCTCGACCAGCACGGCGAACGCACCCCGGCCGCCGATATCCTCGACCTGACAATTTGCGAGCCGGCACTCGGGTCGGGCGCGTTCGCCATCGAGGCGGTGCGGCAGCTCGCCGAGCAATACCTCAAGCGGCGCCAGGAGGAACTAGGTAAACGCATCGACCCGGACGACTATCCGAAACGCCTGCAAGAGGTGAAGGCTTACCTCGCCCTGCACAACGTCTACGGCGTCGACCTGAACGGCACCGCCGTCGAACTCGCCGAGATCACCCTCTGGCTCGACACCATGGTCCAGGGCCTGTCAGCACCCTGGTTCGGCCTGCACCTGCGCCGCGGCAATTCGCTGATCGGCGCCCGCCGCGCCGTCTATAGCCGCAGCCAAGTCGCCGACAAGTCGTGGTTGGGCGCGGTGCCGGAGGAAGTGCCGCTGACCGGGCTGGTCGCCGACATCGAAGCCGAACGCGTCGCCACCGACGGCATCCACCATTTCCTGCTGCCCGCCGACGGCTGGGGCTCGGCCGCCGACGCCAAAGAAGCCGCAGCACTCGCGCCCGAAGCGGCAAAGAAACTCAAGACTTGGCGAAACAGCACCAAAGCCAAACCCACCAAACAAACCATTGACGCGTACGCCGAACTGGCGCATCGAGTCGAGTCGTTATGGCAGATCGCCTACCGCCGCCTAACCATTGCCGAGGAAGCGATCCGCCGTTCCATCCCGGTGTGGGGAGCGGGCGAGTTTCCCGTCGGCGAGGCGGTGTCGCGCGAAGCGATCGAAGCGGCGCTCGCTGACGAACAAGGTGCCTACCGCCGGCTGCGCCGAGCAATGGACGCGTGGACGGCGCTCTGGTTCTGGCCGCTCACCGACGAATCCGCCACCGTCGACGGCACTGTGGTCGCCCCGCCGACGGTGGCGCAGTGGGTCGCCGGGTTGCAAGCGCTGCTGGGCCGCAATCCGGAATTACGCAAGCGCAATGCTGCGGGGCCGACGCTGAGCAGCGGGATGAACTGGAACGAACTCAACGAAGCTGAAAAGGTGGAGATCGGCTTCGCCGGCGCGAAGCCCATCGAGACGGTGCTGCGCGAGCACACTTGGCTAGTGGTGTGCGAACGCATCGCCCAGCGGCAGGGCTTCTTCCACTGGCAACTGGACTTCGCCGCCGTTTTCGCCCGCGGCGGCTTCGACCTCCAAGTCGGCAACCCACCCTGGGTGCGACCCCGCTCCGATGTGGACGCGCTACTGGCCGAGGGCGATCCATGGTGGCAGTTGGCGCTGAAGCCGAGCCAGGCGCAGGTTGCTACCAAGCGAGCAGAGACCTTGACCCTGCCCGGCATGACTGAACTGGTCGTGGACGGCACAGTGGAGGTGCTGTCGATCGCAGCGTTCGCTGGCTCGGTCGGACAATATCCGCATCTGCAAGGCCTCCAACCAGACCTCTACCGCTGCTTCATGGAAGTGATGTGGCGGCACGGATCCGACCGCGGCACGATCGGCATGATCCACCTAAACTCCCACTTCACCGACGAGAAGGCGGGTCTCCTCCGCTCGGAGCTGTACCTGCGCCTCCGCCGCCACTGGCACTTCGTCAACGAACTATTGCTCTTTGAGATCGAAGACCACAAGCACTTCGGCATCACCATCCACGGATCGCGACAGATTCGGCCAGGCTTCACCCAGGCCAGCTGGCTATACCACCCCGACACAGCGACGCGTTCTCTGGTGCACGACGGTTCCGGGTCGGAGCCTGGGCTTAAGGACGATGACGGGCATTGGGACGTGCACCCGCACCGCTCGCGGATCACAGTGGTCACTGAGGAGACGCTTCGCGCCTGGCACGCCACGATGGAAACCGACGACGTGCCCGTCGGGCAGACCCGCATGGTGTATGCGGTGAATAAATCCAGCGCGGCGGTCCTGGAAAAGCTGTCCCGTGCTGGGCGAATCGGCGACCTCGGCCTGCGTTTTTCGCGTGGCTGGGACGAAAGTATTGACCGCAAGAAAGGGTATTTCGAGTCGGAGTGGGGCGTGCCGCGCTCTTGGGATGACGTGATCCTGCAAGGGCCGCACCTGTTTGTGTCGACGCCGCTCTACAAGGAGCCAAACAAGTCACTGCGCAACAACCAGGACTGGTCGACGACGGACTTCGAGGCGCTCGCGGCCGACGCAATTCCAGCCACCGCCTACAAACGCCAAGGCGACCGCTACGCCTACGACAGCGCCTACACCGATTGGGGCGACGATGACCACCCCGACCCCGCCCGCGACCACTACCGCATCGCCTGGCGCCGCATGGCCGCCAACCAGGGCGAACGCACCTTGAACCCAGCCCTGATCCCGCCAGGCGCGGCCCATGTGCACCCCGTGCACACGATGACCGTGGCCGACGGCGACGCTCGCCGGCTCGCATTGGTCAGTGCGTTCGTCTCGTCGATAGTCTCGGACTACTCGGTTCGGAGCGCACCCAAGTCGGAGATCCTGTTCGGCACTATCGGACGCCTTCCCATCGCACTCGACGATGAGCTGAGCGATGCACTAACAATTCGCGCTTTACGCCTCAACTGTGTGACCTCCGCATACGCAAATCTTTGGTCTAGCTGCTACTTGCCTCAGTTCCGCCACGAAGGCTGGGCGGGCGGATTTCTGCACGCTCAGCGCGTTCCTTTCGGTCAGGTCGGGCCGGAATGGACGGCGAAGACGCCGTTGCGGGTTGGGGCGGATCGGCGGCAGGCGTTGGTGGAGATCGATGCGCTTGTTGCGCTCGCACTGGGGTTGACCGCGGACGAGTTGTGTTCGATTTATCGCACTCAATTTGCGGTGCTGCGGGGCTATGACAAAAACGTTTACTTCTACGACGCAAACGGGCGGCTGGTGCCCAACTCGGTGCTCACCGTCTGGCGTAAGAAGGGCGCTCGGATCACCGCCGAGGAGCGCACTGCCACAAACCAGGCCGGCAATGCGTACACGTATGAATTGCCGTTTGTGACTTTGGATCGGGAGGCGGATATGCGGGCGGCATATGCAGTCTTTGCGCAGCGGCTGCGGGAGCGCTCGTGACTGAATTGCTGCCCACCGTGCAGGCGGCCACCGTCCGGCACAGTCTCGTCGACTATTTGACGACGACGTTCGCGCTGACTGAGGCGGACGCCCGCGACGGCCTCGACGCGTTCCTCTCCGACCCGGTCAGTGGCATGTTCAAAGGCCCGTACGTGCGGCTGCGGTTGCCGTTTCGCCGAGCCGAGCCGGGCTGGCGCCAGCACCTGGATTGGTATGAAGGCCCGGCCCCATATGGTCATCAGGCCGCCGCCTTCGCCCGGCTGAGCTCGCTGGGTGGGCGGCTGCCGCAGCCGACACTGATCACCACCGGCACCGGATCGGGCAAGACCGAGGCGTTCCTATATCCAATCCTGGACCATGTGCGGCGGGCTCGGCTGGAGGGTGTCGCCGGCACTAAGGCGCTGATCCTGTACCCGATGAATGCGCTCGCCAACGACCAGGCCGCACGTCTCACCAGGCTGCTCACCGGCCACCCTGAGCTGGCATCGATCACGGCAGCGCTCTACACCGGACAGAAGGATAAGCCGCGGACCATGGTCACCGCGGACGGGCTGATCACCGACCGTGGGATTATTCGCGACACCGCCCCGGACATTCTGCTGACCAACTACAAAATGCTCGACCAGTTGCTGCTGCGCCACGAGGACCAGAGCCTGTGGCAGCAGTCCGCGACCAGCTTGCGTTATTTGGTGCTCGACGAGTTCCACACCTACGACGGCGCGCAGGGCACTGACGTGGCGATGCTGCTGCGCCGACTGGGCTTGGCCTTGAAGAGCCATTGGCGGGACAGCGACCCAGCCGTAACCGCGGCTGCCCGGTCCCGGCCGCTCGGGCTGATCACGCCGGTGGCGACCTCGGCGACGCTCGGGGACAAGGGCGACCCGGGTGCCATGCTGAGTTTCGCCGAAACCGTGTTCGGTGAGCCGTTCCCGGCCGACACGGTGGTGACCGAGTCCCGGCAGGATCTCGACGAATGGGTCGGCGACGCGGAAACCGTTGTGGCCGCGGCCGGGTTCGCGGTCGCGGACGAGTTCCGGGCCGAACAGGTGCGGGCGGCAGTGGACGCGCTCGGCACCGACCCGGACGGCGCGGCGCTGGCACGTACCGTTATCGGGTTGCTCTGGGCTGGTAACCAGGAACGGCTCGCCGCGGCCGGGCCGGATCTGCTGCTCGCGTTGGCGAAAGCGCACCCGTTGGTGCAGGAGCTGGCCTACGAAACTGCGGACGCGGTGAGTGTGGACGACTTGGTCCGCCGGATCGCCAGCCAGGCAGACCGACGCACCTCCAGTCTTGCGGCGGACGGCTTCGACACCGACTGGTCGCAAGCAATTACCGCGGTGGTGGCGGCTCTCGGGCACATTCGGGCGGTCGCCGGACGTGACTCGCTCGCTGTCGATGTGCATCTGTGGGTGCGGGAACTCACCCGGATCGATCGGGCCGCCGACACGACCGCCAGGTTTCGCTGGGGTGACGACGGTCCGCCGGTGGCGGGCGGCGACACCGAGGACATCCGGCCGTCGTTCCCGGCTGTCTTCTGCCGCTTCTGCGGTCGGTCCGGGTGGGGTGTCGCGCTCGCGCCGGTCGGCACCGGGCTCGCGGTCGACGACGAGACCATTCGGCGCAACCACGCCACCCGGGAAGGCCGCTTCCGGGCCTTGCTCTATGCGCCGGCCGAAGCCAATGCGGCCTACGACGGGGGCGGGCACTCCGACGGGCTGGCCTGGTTTTCGGTACGCGGGCGGGAACTGCTCACCGCCGCCCCCGGCAATGACGACCCGGACCTGCGCGATGGGTGGATTCTGCCAGTGCTCACCAGCGCCGGGCGCGACGCCGACGAGCATGCGCGGCACGACACCTGCCCGTCCTGCGCTCAGCCGGACGGCATCCGATTTCTCGGCAGCGCCATCGCTACCCTGCTGTCAGTGTCACTGTCCACGTTGTTTGGTTCGGCGACTCTGGACGTACGGGAGAAGAAGGCACTGGTTTTCACCGACTCGGTGCAGGACGCCGCACACCGGGCCGGTTTCGTGGAAGCCCGCTCGCACACCCTGACCCTGCGCGCGGCGCTCAACGCGGCAATCGCCCCGGGCAGTCTCACCTTGGACGCACTGGTCGAAGACGTGATCCGGCGCACCGGGGAGGATGACTTCCAGCGGTACCGGCTGCTCGGGCCGGATTGTGTGGACCGGGAGTCGTTCACCTCGTTCTGGAAGTCGAAAAGCTTGCGGGCGGTGCCGGCCCGGGTGATGTCGCGGGTCCGCAAACGGCTCGCGCTTGACGTGGCGCTGGAGTTCGGGATGAACTCGCGCATCGGCCGGACCCTCGAATTGACCGGGGCAGTGACCGTCGAGGTGGAGGCCGGTCAGCCAGCCCGGATGGCCGCCGCAGCCCGAACCGTGCTGACCGGATTCACCGTTCAGAACCAACTTGGGTCGCACGACGCGGAGCCGACCGACGACACGCTCGTTCAGTGGGTGCGTGGTGTATTGGACCGGATGCGGGCGCAGGGCGCGATCGACCATCCCTGGTTCACCACCTTCCGGCAAGCCGACGGCAACCGCTGGTCCATCTGGGGCGGGCGCCCTCGGGGCGAGGGCATGCCCGCGTTCCCCAACACCCGGCCGGCACCCGGCTATCCGCGCGTCGGCGGCGCGGCGAACCCGGTTCGCGACAGTAACCTGGACGCGGTCACCTCGGCGCAGTCGTGGTTTGCGCGCTGGACCTCGCGGGTGCTATCGGTCAGCCCAGCCGACGGCGGTCGGCTCACCCGGCTGCTGCTGGACCGGCTCGCCCGCGACGGTGTTCTCAGCACCGTCACGAGCGAGAGCGGCGCCACCATTTATGCGATCCCGCCGTCCGGTGTGGTCGTCGCCCCGGCCAGGCTCGATGACCTCACTGCGAAGCGGCACCTGCTGGCCTGCGAAACCTGCCGGACGTTAACACCTGGCAGCCGCACCACCGTCGACCAGCTCGACGGTGCGCCGTGCCTGGTGGGCCGCTGCCACGGCCGGTTAGCTCGGGAGGTGTTGGCTGACAACTTCTATCGTCGGCTCTATGCCTCCACGGACATGCGCCGGATCGTCGCGCGTGAGCACACCAGCCTGCTCGACGACGCCACCCGGCTGAGCTACGAAAACGGTTTCAAAAAATCCTCGACCGAGCCGCAAGCACCGAACGTACTAGTCGCCACCCCCACCCTGGAAATGGGCATCGACATCGGCGACTTGTCCACCGTTCTACTCTCGTCGCTGCCCCGCACGGTCGCGTCCTACCTGCAGCGGGTCGGGCGGGCCGGACGACTCACCGGGAACGCCCTGAACCTGGCCTACCTCACTGGGCGCGGTGACCAACTGCCCAAGCTCGGCGACCCGCTCTCGGTCATCAACGGTGCGGTGCGCCCGCCGGCCACTTACCTGAGCGCCGAGGAGATCTTGCGCCGACAGTTCACTGCCAGCTTGGTCGACAGCATGGCCCGCGAACCGCGGCACACCCACCCAAACAGCGCAAGCCAGGCCATTGGCGCCAGCGAACCAGACTCGTTCCTCGGTGAACTCATCGCCACTGCCGAGGTGGGTGGTGCTGCTGCGGTGCGCCGGTTCACCGACACCTTTGCTTCACTGCCGGACGCTACCGTCGCCGTACTCACCGACTGGGTCACCCCGACGGCGGGGGCCGGCACGAGCCAGTTCGCCGGCTATGCGCACGCAGCCAGTCGGCGCTGGCAGCAGACTGTCGAGACGCTCAAACGTCGGCAGACCGAGATCAACAAAGTGTTGCCTGAGCTCGAAGCCCAGGCCGAGTCACCGGCCGCCACCGACGACGACAAACGAGCCCTGCGGTCAGCCAAGACCACCCGTAAGCTGATCAGGGGCCAACTCGGGCACCTGCGCGGGGAATACTGGATCAGCGTTTTAGAAGAATACGGGCTGCTGCCCAACTACACCCTCCTCGATGACACCGTTACTCTCGCCGTCGGGATCAGCTGGACCAACCCCGACTCCGGCGAGTTCGAAAGCGACAGCGCCCAATTCCAGCGCGGTTCGGCACAGGCCATCCGGGAGTTCGCGCCCGGCGCCACTTTCTATGCCCGCGGGTGGGAAATCGCTGTCGACGCGATCGACCTCGGCATCGATGGGGAAGCCATCCGCCCCTGGGTGTTCTGCCCCGCATGCGGATTCGCCGCCGACATCGCCGCGACCGGGCAAGAACAGCAGATCGGTAAATGCCCGCGGTGCGGCAGCACCGGCATCGCCGACACCGGTCAACGCCTCGACGTCGTCGAACTCTCGCACGTCTCGGCCGAGGTGCGGCGCGACGAAGTGAAAATCTCCGACCGGCGTGATCAACGCGACCAGATCGCGTTCCAGCTCATCTCGGCGGCCGACATCGACCCGGCCGGCATCACGGCGAAATGGTTCGCCGAGAACACCGGGCTGGGCTGCACCTATCTGCGCACCCTGGACCTGCGCTGGCTCAACGTCGGCGTACCCGGTCATGGCACATCGCGGATCATCTCCGCCGCCGAACGCACCGGCGCGCTGTTTCGGGTATGCAGCGGATGCGGCAAGCTCGACACCGACTCTGGCCGCAACCGCCCGCACGAGCATCGCGCGTGGTGCCCGTACCGCAAGTCGGCAGTGGAGAACACCGTGGCCGTCGCCCTTTCCCGCACCCTGCGCACCCAAGGGCTGCTGCTGCGCCTGCCCTACGCGGTCACTCTCGGCGACGACTTCGCCGTACCGAGCCTGGCCGCGGCCGTCTTACTCGGGCTGCGCGAACAGATCGGCGGACACCCCGACCACCTGCGGGTCGAGCATGTCGTCGACCCCACCCTCAGCGACAGCACCGACAACCACGACGCCCTGTTACTGCACGACGTGGTGCCTGGCGGCACCGGATACCTAGCCGACTTGGCCAGCCCGGATCGGCTCCGCGACCTGCTCACACTCGCCTGGCAGCGGGTGCACGCCTGCGAATGTCTCCACGAGGAGCGCCTCGCCTGCCACCGCTGCCTGTTGCCGTTCACCCCGCCCACCCTGCTGCGCCGCACGTCCCGTGCCTCAGCCGAACGGCACCTAGCCCACCTGCTCGGCCTGACCGGGGACGCCGACACCGCCGACGGGCCACCGTGGACGCTGGTCACCACCCCGCCGCAGGACAGCCCCGAATCGCACCTGGAACAACGATTTCGCAAGCTGATCGCACAGCGGCTGACCGCGATCGGCGCAGCCATCACCGAGGTGCCGAAACCGTGGGGTAACGCCCTGCGCTTCACCTTGCCCGGAGACCACCGGCAATGGACTCTCACCCCGCAGGTCAACGTCGAGAACTCTCGCCCCGACTTCCTGCTGGAATCCAACGACACCTCCGTGCCGGCCGTCGCCGTCTTCACCGACGGGCATGCCTTCCACGCCGTCGCGTCCCGCAACCGGCTCGCCGACGACGCCGAGAAACGACAGATCCTGCGAGACACCGGTCGGATCGTCCTGGCCGTGACCGCAGCCGACATCGCCGCCGCTGAGCAGCAAACACCTACCGTCCCGGACTGGTTCTCCGCGACCACCGTCGCCAGGCTGATCAAGCAGGCACCGTTCCAGACCGCGCCCAGCGCGTACGAAGGGCTGCGAGCTGGCCCGATCTCCTGGCTGCTTACCTGGGTGTCCGCACCCAACCCGGCAGCCCTGAGTATCGTCGCGCGGGCCATCCCAATGTTCCTGGTCGACAGCCAGTCGCGCCGTACCTGCGCCGAAGAGATCAGCCTCGCTGCGGTCGGGCGGGCCGCGCTGCTTGCCGAAGAACTACCCCCCGGTGACCGGACCCTGCTGGTACGGCAGTTCGGTGCCCTCACCGTGGTAGTCGAACCGACCAAAACTGCAGTGCACGCCGCACTGGTGCTGGACGACCGGGAGCAGGCCCTCGACGCCGCACACCCGGACGCTTGGCGGTTGTGGCTGCAATTGTCCAACGCCATGTCGCTGCGGGACTGGCCCACCGTCATCACGACCGCAAGCCGAGTAGCAGGTCCGGCCACGGTTGCACCGGAACCGGCAGCCGCCGATCGACTGCCCGATGGGGTGGACCTCAGTTGGGCAGCCGCGTACGAGTCAGCCGCCCCAGGCACCGAACGTGAATTGATCCGGCTGCTCGCCGCACACGGCGGCCTTGAAGCCCCACACATCGGCGCGGAAGGCCCGCAGGGCATCCCGATGGACATCTGCTGGCCGCGCAGACACCTCGCGGTCGACCTTTACGACATGCCCGACGAGGACCGCGCGGACCTCAGCTCCGCCGGCTGGCACGTGGTGCAGCCAGAACCAGACGCCATCGTCGCAGCGTTGACCGGCACCACCAACGGCCTGGAGGGCTAATGCCGACGATCATCATGACCAAATGGCCTGTCAAGATCGACGGCTCGGTCAAAGCCAAAGCGATGACCTTCCTGCAGAAACTCTCCGCCGACGACACCACCGCCGGGCTGCACCTTGAACCGATTGCCGGCGCAGCCGACGCACGGGTGCGCACCGGCCGAGTCGACCAATTCTGGCGCGCCGTGATGTTTCGGCTCGACGGCGCGGGAGACAGCCATTACGTCATCCACGGTATTTGGCCGCACGACGACGCCATCGCCGTCGCTACCCGAGTTCGCCTCAAAGTCAACCCGATCAATGGACTGCCCCAGATCGAGCAGGCGGAACGTCATCCCGCTCCTCCGCCTCTTTCGCCGGCCGATCCCCCGCTTTCGTTGGCCGAGCCACCGTCTTCGCTGGCTGGGCCGCTGCTGAGTGAGCTTGGGCGCACCCGCGCCGACCTCGTCGACCGGCTCGGCATTCCCGCCGAGGTAGCCGACCTGGCACTAGCAGCACCGGACGAGGACGCTATTCTGCACCTCGCCCAAGAACACGACGGCTGGCTCGGGATGCTCCTCGTCGACCTGGCCACCGCGGATTCGATCGACACCATCGCCGAGCGGCTTCAACTCGATCCGCCCGAACAGACGGGCGACGAAGACGCCGACCTGTTGCGCTCGCTCAAGCAGCCCGCAGCCCAGGCGCAATTCGCATTCATCGACGACCAAGAAGAACTGCGCCGAGTCATCGAAAAGGGCGACTTCGGCTCGTGGCGGGTATTTTTGCACCCGGAGCAACGCCGTTACGCCGTGCGGCGTTATAAGGGTCCCTTCCGGCTGTCCGGAGGTGCCGGCACCGGAAAGACCGTGGTGCTCATCCACCGCGCGCGAGTGCTGGCTTGTGAGCAAAAAGACGCCCGGATCGTGCTGACGACATTCACCACAAATTTGGCCGACGCCCTGCGCGATGGCCTCGCCCAGCTCGATCCGACCATTCAGCAAGCAGCCGCCCTTAACCAGCCCGGCGTCTACGTGAGCGGAGTTGACGCCCTGGCCGCCGGCATCATTCGCACCGCCGGAACCGGCGTCACCGCTGCCATCCAGACCGTCCTGGGCGAACCCCGATCCTCGCCCACCGGGCGCACTCCAAACAGCCGGTGGCGAGCGGTCATCGAGGCTTCGTCGCCGAAGCTGCCCCCGGAGATCGCCAACGAGACCTTCCTGAGCGCCGAATACAATCTCGTCGTCCTACCCAACCGGGTCAACAACGAAGGCGAATACCGCCGCGTCCGGCGGCCCAGCCGCGGTGTCGCCCTGGATCGCGCCAAGCGAGACAGCGTGTGGGCATTGATCGCGGCATATCGGGCCCAATCCCGCATCGATGGCACGCTCGACTTTGCCGAAGCAGCCGCCGTCGCCGCCGCTCACCTAGCCAACACCGGCAGTCAAGCCGACCACGTGCTGGTCGACGAAGGTCAGGACCTGTCGCCAACGCACTGGCAACTGCTGCGCGCCCTGGTTGCCGAGGGCGAAGACGACCTGTTCATCGCGGAGGACTCGCATCAGCGTATCTACGGCCACCGAATCGTCCTGGGCCGCTATGGCATCAAAATTGTCGGCCGCTCGCAACGGCTCACCCTCAATTACCGCACCACCGCGCAGAACTTGCGCTACGCCATGGCGTTGCTCGGCGGCAGCGACTACGTCGACCTCGAGGAGCAGGCAGAAACCACCGGATACCGCTCGGCTCGATCGGGGCCCACACCGACGGTGCAGACGCTTGGGTCGCTTGTCGCCGAACTAGATGCGATCGCCAACCACATTCGTTGCTGGCTCGACAGCGGCGCCGCACCTGAGACAATCGCCGTCCTCGTGTCCGACAAGTTCCAGCGTGAACGAGTGGTCAATGCGCTCAACGAACGAGATGTGCCGGCTCGATCAGTGGATCGGGAGCGGCCAGCGGAGGGCCGGGTGCTCGTGATGACCATGCACCGAGCGAAAGGCATGGAATTCGCCAAGGTCGTGCTCACCGATGCCGGCTTCCAGTCGACAGCCGAAAAGGCCAGGCTCGACCGCCTAGACAATGTCGAACGAAAGGACGCTGAACTACGCACCCGGTCTTTGTCATACGTAGCTGCCACCCGCGCCCGAGACGAACTGGTCGTCATTCAGCGACAATAGCGACGGCGCACTTACCGATTCCCTTGAGCGCCGGTTCGGTGCCATTGCTCCCGAAAGTTAGATATTTATTTAATACGATCACTCGCTTAATTGAGCCATAACACTGATTTGTCCGTCTTCGCCGAGGAGGCCCGGGAAACGAAGATCGCCGGCGGCATAGACCAAACATTGCTCAACCTCTTCGGCCGCCATATTGGTTTGTTCAGCTAGGAAGCGGATCCATTCCGGCAAGACGGCGATCAGTTCGGCGGCGAAATCGTCCAGGTAGAAGTCTTGCAGGAACGGGATAATGGCTGCGACCTTGTGTGGTGAGCAGAACGGGTACAAACTGGGGCATTTCCTTGGTGACCAAGAATCCGCCATCTCCGTGGCAAGATCGCTGGCGCTCGTAGGGCCTTGGTCGGGTGTGTCAAGTCGCGGCCGGTCGGGATGACCCAAATCTCGCAACCGACTGGCGAAAAGTTCGGTCGCGGTGCTGGCGCTCAGCCGCACAAAAGTGCGGCTCCGCGCGCGACCGACCGCTTGCCGCACAATTCCGCCGAGGCATCGGCTGCGCAGAAACTCGGCATATTGTGCCTGGTCTTCGCCACCAAGCTGAATCTCTTCTAATTCGCCGGGAACAAGCGCATCTAGTGTTTCGCGATCATCCACTGACGTCGGCCTTGCGTCGACCGCAGAGGGTCCGACACTCTGCCGCCAGGCCGCCAACGCCTCTTCCGCGGAAAGATAGTAGCCACTATGCACAGTGACGACCTCATATCCACAAGTATCAACGTCCCATAGATACCAACGGTCGGCAGCGCCGGCTGAGGAGAAGGGTGCAACGATGGCCCAGCGGGTTCGGTATGTGTTACAAGTCCATTGGGCTGGGCCGGTAACGATGGGGACTCGAGCTGCCTGCAGCACCGGATCGGAGTGTGCCATTCGGTTTTGTGCAGCGTCACGTAGCGGAGTGGGCAGCACACCGAACACGATAGACAAGAGCCGTTGCACCACAGCGCGGCCGCTGTCAGGTTGCTGCGCCACGTCGAGCTTCTCGTCGAGAACTGCGAGCACAGCGAGGGCGAGGTTGTCCGGGTTGATCGAGTCTTGCACTGCGGCGTCTTCAGACCGCGTCATGATTGCGCCGAATTGTGCACAAAATTGATCTTCGAGGTCGTCGTCGTTACAGCTGGGGGCGGCAACGATCAACGCGTCGACCATCGATCTTGCATCGTCTATGGCCAGCTCGGTGCGACGCTGGTCTGCTCGGCGCCGATGCGAGAACAACTCCTGTGCCACGTTAACCTGCATCGCTCTGCTCGGAGTCGGTCGGCCTGAGCCCCGTTGAGCAGATGGCGCCTTCTTTTTCCGTTTACGCGAGACCGGCATAGCGCTCCATGTTACCGAAACGGGGTGACGGCAGCACACCGAAGGACCCCGTTCGAGGCCGCAGCAGTCTATGCATCGATGTACACCGCTCACCAACACTTCCGGGCGCCGATCGTGCTGGTCTGGGACGGTTTGCCGGCACACAAGTCCGCCAAGATGCGCGCCTTAATCGCCGCCCGGCCCTGGCTACGCGTCTACCGTCTCCCCGACTACGCCCCGGAACTCAACCCGGTGGAGAACCGCCCTCGGGGTGCTGGCGGCCGATACAGCCGACCTGCTTACCGGTGCTGAAGCCAGGCGCCTGACGGCTCTGACTCCCGCCCGCGCCTCCGCTACCTGCTACGCAGCGGGCGACGGCACTGGTGCTCGGTGTGCTGCGGCGATCGGGCTCGGGCTCGGGCTGCGCGCGCCTATGCCCGCCGCGCAGGCACCCAGAGCGAGTTTTTCGGGCCGGAGCAGATGCCAGTCAAACCTGTGGAGTCGGCTAGCAACGCAATACAGACACCTAATCCCGGGCCGAATTTCTTTGCTGAGGCTTAGCCCAACGACTTCAATGCATCGTCCAGGGTGGCAAAGACGGTGCTGGAGCCACCCTCCCAAGACGGCATCGGATCCGCCTGGCCGGGTGCTGGCTGGTAAAGCCACCAGATGTTCTGCCAAGGGTCGAGCATCCGGGCGAGGGTCCGCTCGCCGTAAAACGAGGTCGGTTCGGTCACTGTCGTGGCGCCGCGGGCACCGGCCCGTTCGAGCACCGCCGCCGCGTCGGTCACCCACACCTGCAGCAGGCCCGGCCGCGCCGGCCAGCCGTCCAGCCGGTCGGCGACCAACAAGTCGACATTGCCCAACCGCAGCTGGGCGTGGATAAGCTTGCCGTCCGGCATCGGCGTCCGCGCGGCGACGTTTTCGGCCGCACCGAACACCTCGGCCACGAAGTCAACGAACCGCGCGGCACCATCCACGATCACGAACGGATTCCGTACGGCGCCGCCGTCGGGGACAGCCGCTGAAGTGGCCAGGATGTGGCTAGTCATGCTGAGCATCGTGCCATAATTGCAATCAGTTCCTGAGCTAGTACTTCAGCGGTAACAGGCGGCCCGGCCTGCTGAACTGGCCGGTTTCCGTGATTGCAACGAACGTTGGAAAGCAGATCTGGGTACCTGACCCGGTTACCGTGATTTCGGGCGAAACACTCGGTCGAGCTGGGCCTCGATGAGCGTCAGTGCCTCCCATCCGGCGAGCTGATTCTGTCGACGTAACCCACAGCAGGGTCGCCCGAAGCGACACGGACCGGATATTTCCAGCGCCGCAGGGCCTGCGCCATCTTCGCGGCTCCCGCGGGATTGGCCGAGTGAATGATGACGACACCGATATTGAAGGGCCGGCGCTCGAAGGCGGCCCGTTCAAGGACTTCCACGACCGGCCAGATGGTGTCATCGCCGCCCAGATCGTGGTCGAGCCAGAGTTCGTCGAGCCGGTGGGTCCGGTGACGCTCGAGAACCTCGACGCCAGCAGAGCTGGTGCGAGCCACCTCCGCTAGCCGGCCGTCAATGAATGAGCGGAGATCGTCAACCAGCACGACCACCAGCTTGCGGTCAGTCATTGCACAATGATGCCCTGTCCCCCACATTGTTGGGATGGCAGTTGTTTAGGCTGGTCTGGCACAGTCGGATCTTGTGATTTACCAACTACTTGGCCTACCAAAAAGCCAAGGCGCATTGGTACGCGAGCTCTCTGCGGCTGCGTATGCCGGTCTTGTCGAACACGGTCTTCAGATGGTCCTGAACGGTGTAGGGCGAGACCCGCAACCGTTACGATTCGATGGACAACAACCTAAGCGCTCGGCATCCAACTAGACCGGTGCCGCTATCGAGTAGTTTTCGCTCCTTTCGTACGGTTGCAGCGCCAGCAGAGCGTCTGGAGATTGTTGGGCTCACTGAGGCCACCCCGGGACAGCGGGATAATGTGATCGACCTCAAGCAATAGGTGTGGCTCGGCCGTCACCGAGATGCCGCAGTGCAAACAGGTGTGGTTATCGCGATCTTTGATCCAGCCACGCAGCCGGGCCGTCATCAACGCGCGCTGACCAGCTGCTGACTTTGCCCAGCGGATCTTCTGGACGAGCGTTTCAGACAGCGCATCGAGAGTGGGCGTATCGAGTCGGATGTCCACCGTCTGACCACTGTTACCGCCAGCAGAGGTGTACTGGAACTTGTAGTTCGGGTAGGGCACAGTGATCGGTGACAGCTGAACCCCAACCAAGTTCCAGAACTCAGCCGCGTACCGCTTGCGGACAAAAGCAGGTGGGTTGATCCTTGCGATGATCTCGGCCTCGCTGCGCTCTACGTTGTGGACGGCCTCTTCCAATCGCGAGACATCTTGGGCCACGCGTTGAACATCCGCCAGGGTTTGCAGGTCACACTTGATCGAGAAGTACTTCATCAGGTACTTGATCGGCTCGACGCTCGCGTTACGCACGACTTGGAGAGATGCGTTGTGGACGTGAGGTGCGTACTCCGCGATGTTGCGGTCGCGGCGATTGTTCCACGCCGACGAGTTCGCGAACGTAGCAAGGTACGCATACTGGCTCGCGGAGGAAACGCCGAGCTCAAACGATCCCTGCGAGCGGATCTCCGTTACATAGACTACGACGTCGTTATGCTCGGCGACGACGGTGGCCACTTGGAAGCGCAGCGTCTGGAACTGTTCAGAGTTGAAGTAGAAGCTCTTGCGCGCCCACCAAATGATCGGGTTGGCGATCAATACCAGCGCGAGCGCAATCAAGAAGCCAGGGACGCCCGCTGCATTGCCCAAGATGATGGGGACAGCGATCAGTAACATGATGAAAAGCGGTTTGGGCATACCGCAAGCCTCCCGTGAACTGAGACAAATTAGACATACGCCTCTCCTATGAGGCGTGAGGCCCGCGATCATGCGGTTCTGGCGCATGGAGATGCTTGTTGATCGTGGTTCTCAACAGACTCCAGCTAACACTCGTTCGTGGTCGGATGCTCTAACGTAACTCCATACCGGAGGCTTCGGTAGCCTCTCGACGGGGATTCAGCCACGTGAGTTGGTCCAGGCACACCACCTCTAAAGGTCTCGCCTCGGCGATTGTCGGCCCGACCAGTGCGTACGTCCTGCGAGCGGTCCCAGTCGCGCTCACCAGAGCAGCGCGGCTGTCCACCAGCCGTCGCGGCGGGATGGGACTGACGTACGGGACGGCCAGACTTTAAGACCTCCGGCGCAAAACGTCCTGCCGATTCAAATCACTCGGACGAGAAGGGAACGCGAAGCCGGCCGAGCAGGCGGTCTCGTGCATTTTGGGCGTGTTTTAGCGGATCCAGACTTGCGCAAGCAGCGTTGGTCAATGCCTGGTAAATAGCGGCTTTCGTTGACTCGCGAGTTCGTCACCCACAGGCACTTAATTGTTACTAAATGTGGCTCGATGTGCGTCTGGATCGGAGATCCAACCGAACTGGATTGCTTGTTGCGATCGGTTGTTAGCCTTGCCGGCAATCGTCCCCTTCGGCTGGAGTTCGCCTGGTGTTTACTCATGTATTACTACGCAATCGCATTGCGTCAGCCGTTGTCGGTGTTAGTTTGTGCGCCGCTTCGATATTTGTGTCAGCAGCCGCTGCGTCGGCTGACAACATCACCGGATCGTACGATAATTTTCGAACCGGTTGGGATCCCAACGAGCCCGACCTTGCCCCGTCAGCCGTTTCTGCCGCGAATTTTGGGCAGCTGTATGCGACTCAACTTGACGGGCAAATTTACGCTCAACCCGTCATCGCAAAATCAACTTTGCTGGCTGTGACAGAGAATGACAATGCGTATGGTCTGAACCCGGTTACCGGGGCAATCCTATGGAATCGTAACGTTGGGCCCGGCGATTTCAAGGAGTCAGTGCATCACATGAGATGATCATGGGACTGTACTGATAGGGGAAACTGGGTGCGTGGCACAGCGTTACGGGTTGATGAACGCAATGAGATCTTGCGGGGAATCGGTGCGAATCTCTCGGCGCGGGAGATCGCGGTCGGGTTGGTTCGGGATCCGTCGGTAGTCTCGCGGGAGATCGCGCGAAACGGCGGTCGTGAGGGGTATCGGGTTGATTTGGCGCAGGAGCGGTTCGAGTTGTTGCTGACTCGGCCGAAGCCGCGCAAGCTTCAGGCCGACAGGCGGTTGCACGACGAGGTCAATGCGGGCCTGGCGCAGCGGTGGTCGCCGCAACAGATCAGCGCCCGTTTGCGGGTGATTCATCCTGGCGATGAGGCGATGCGGGTGTCTCACGAGACGATCTACGAAACCCTATATATGCAGGCCAGGGGTGAGCTACGCACCGATTTGAAACTGGCGTTGCGACGCGGGAAGTATCGGCGGATGCCGGCGGGTTCGACGCGGGTGAAGGCGGCCCGGATCGCCGGGATGGTCAACATCAGTGAGCGTCCGGCCGAGGTCGCGGATCGGGCGGTACCGGGACATTGGGAGGGAGACCTCATTATCGGCAAGGCCGGGAAGTCGCAGGTCGCGACGCTGGTGGAGCGTTCGAGCCGGTTCGTGATGCTGATGCGGGTGCCGTTCGATCGGACCGCCGATCGGATGGTGTCGATCCTGTCGGAGGCGATGCGCCGGTTGCCGGTACATCTGGCTCGGTCGCTGACCTGGGATCAAGGGGTGGAGTTGGCCGGGCACGCGAAGTTCACCATGGCGACCGAGATCCCGGTGTTCTTCTGCGACCCGCATTCGCCATGGCAGCGGGGTAGTAACGAGAACACGAATGGTTTGGTTCGTGAGTTCCTGCCGAAGAGCACGGACCTTTCTCAATATACGCAGGTGCAATTAGATGGGATCGCTGATATGCTTAACGCGCGGCCGAGGATGACGCTTGGATGGGAAACTCCAGCGGAACGTTTGAACTCATTCCTTAAGCCTGCGGGTGATGCACTGACTCCTTGAAATCGCCCCCGCGTGGCCGGCGTCGGCGATCAACTGCGGTGACCTGGTGCCGAACATTGGTATCACCTCCGCGCCGGTTTATGATCCGAAATCCGGCACTGCGTACTTCACCGCGAAAGTCAACGACGGTCCCGACGTTGATCATCCGCACTGGTACATGCATGCCATTGATATCACCACCGGCACGGAGCGAGACGGGTTCCCCACCAAGATTGAGGGAAGCCCCAGCAACGATCCGGGCCGCACCTTTGATCCGAAGACTGCGATGCAACGCCCGGGACTGCTACTGCTCGATGGAGTCGTCTACGCCGGCTTCGGCGGTCACTGCGACATCCAGCCTTATGTCGGTTACCTCGTCGGAGTCAACGCAACGACCGGTAGGCAGACCACGATGTGGGCTACCGAAGCCGGCCCGGCGAATTCCGAGGCTGGAATCTGGCAGTCCGGGGGCGGGCTGGTCAGCGACGGCCCCGGCCAAATCATCGTCACCACCGGAAATGGGGTCTCGCCGCCAGTCGGACCTGGCAAGACCCCACCGAAGACGCTCGCAGAGTCAGTGATACGCCTGAAGGTGAATGACGACGGCAATTTGACGCCCACGGACTTCTTCAGCCCAGCCAACAATGCCCTCCTCGATCGGGACGACATCGACTTCGGATCCGGCGGGCCAATGGCTATACCCAACGGATACGGGACCACTGCGCACCCTCACCCACTCGTACAGGTGGGTAAAGATGGCCGGGTGTTCTTGCTGGACCGTGATGACCTTGGCGGCGCCGGTCAGGGGCTAAACCGCAAGGACCCAGCGGTTCCCGAAGACGCAGTCAAGCCGATCGGCCCCTACAAGGGTGTGTGGGGACACCCGGCTTTTTGGGGCGGTGACGGTGGTTACGTCTATACGATCCACAACGACGGTCCCCTCACTGCTTTCAAAATCGGTGCTTCCACCGACGGCACACCCACTCTTACTGAGGCCGGCAACAGCACCTCAAACTGGGGCTACACCTCAGGTTCACCGATCGTCACCTCAGACAAGACCAACTCAGGGTCAGCCCTAGTCTGGGGTATCTACAGCACCGGACCGACCGGAGCCGGCGCACAACTGCGCGCTTACAATGCGATACCCCAAGCCGGCGTCCTCACTCAGCGCTACTCTAGTCCGCTTGGCAATGTCAGTAAATTCGCCGTCCCGGCCACTGACAACGGCCGGGTTTTCGTCGGTACCCGAGATGGTTTGCTTTATGGTTTCGGCCACCCGTCGACCGCGGCCCTGTCCGGCACACCGACCGACTTCGGCTCCGTGGCGGTCAACAAGAGCGTCACCAAAGTCGTCACTTTGACCGCGACGCGTGGAGTCACCGTGACTGCGGTAAACACAGCGTCGTCATTCACGGTGGCCCCGGTAAAACTGCCGGTCACGCTGGCCCAGGGCCAGAAGCTGCAGATCCGAGCGACGTTCAAACCGACCGCAGCAGGTGCAGTATCCGACGCGTTGTCAATTGTGACGGACACAGGAACCCTCGGCTTCGACCTACGCGGTAGCGGCACCAAACCGGGACTCGGGCACGGCCGTTCTGAGATCGTGGATCATGGGGTGAGTCGGAGGATGGTGAAGGGTCGTTCCGTGTTGCGGGTGGCCCAGCGTGTTGCTTCGGCGATGTCGTTGCGGCCGGCGAGGCGGATTGCTCCGACCGCGAGGTTGCGGAGGGTGGCCATGACTCTGGGGCCGGATTTGGTGTGGACTTTGGAGTCGTCCTCGCGGTAGATCGTGTCTCTGATCCAGTGCAGTACTTCGATTCGCCATTGGCCGTGGACGGCTGCGGCGATGAGCGCGGGGGTGCCTCGATCGGTGTTGAGGCTGCTCACTGCGAGGATCGCAACGTTCGATAGGGGTGTGCCGGTCAGGTCGGTGACCTGACGCTCGACGAGGAACACTTGTTGGGTGTGGGGGAACGGCAGATCGGGTGGTGCGGGCATGATCTGCAGGGTTCGGGTCTCGATCCGGCCGTGTCCTCGGGTGGTCGTGGTGTGCGTGACTGGCACGTCGTTCCATGCCAGCACATCGAGGGCGGCGAACAGCTTCGGCTGGTTGTTTTTGACACAGAATACGAAGTCCGCGCCTCGTTGGTGCAGGTAGCAGGCGTGTTGGCGTTGTGTGTGCAGGCAGTCCGCGGTGATCAGCATCCCGGTGATGTTGATCGTGTCGAGTAGTGGCGCGAACATCGGAATCTCGTTGGTTTTGTGATGCACGTCGATCTGGGCGAGGACTAGGGCTTGCTCGTGGGTGGCGGCGGCGAGCAGATGTGGGGCGTTGCCGTCGGTGTCGACGGCGCCGCGGACCCGTTTGCCGTCGACGGCCAGGACCGCCCGTGGTGGTTGCGGGCCGGGCGGTGGTTCGGTGGTGCCAGCGGGGCAGTAGCACTGCTTGGCCTGAACGGATTCGGATTCGGGTTCGGGTTCGGGTCCGGGTTGCCGGGTGTCGAGGGTGTCGAGGGTGATGTCGATATCGGCCTGGGTGGCGAGCCAGGTACCCACGGCTGCGTCGGCTGCGGCTGCGTCGGTGTTGGTGATGACTTGCCAGATCGTGGTCTTCGACGGCGTCAGTGGTGGTTTACCGCACCGGGCGTACAACCAGTGCAACAGCGCAGGTGGGGTATCGGTGATCCACCCCGCGGCTGCGGTGAACGAGCGCATCCCGGCGACGACCGCGGCAGCGCATAGCGTCAGCACCGCCGCTGCCGGGTGCTGTACCCACCGGGGGTCGCGAGGGTCGTCGAGGACTGCGAAGTGATCGAACAGATCCGCCAGCGTCGCATCAGTGTCGCCGTCGGCCGCTGTGTGATCAGCGATCCGATGATCGGTCGACAACGACGACACCAACACGGCGAAGGTTTCCGCCTCGTCAACAGACAAGGTGGCAGAATGGGGGGCCAACGGAACTCCGGTAGGTGAGATGTCTTGGATGGACGCCTCGTACTACCGGAGTTCCGTTCTCTCTACAGTGTCGCCACGCCACGCGTTACCCCAAACGAGTGACCCCGGCTACCGCTGGCCAAGACGATCACAGCTTCAAGATCCACGATCTCAGAACGGCCGTGGGGACTCGGGGCATCGCCTGCAGCTGTGAGCCTAGACAAGATTCCCACCTCAGGAACAGTTACCCGAAGTATCAGCATCACCAACACCGGCACGACAAAAACCACCATTACTGGCATCGTCGGCCCTGACAAACCGTTCACCGTCACGGCACCAGCATCCGGAACCACCCTCGCCGCGGGCGCTTCCGTGACCATACCGGTGGCCTTCGCTCCCACCACGGCCGGGACATTCACCACCCAACTGACAATAAATTCCAACACCGGGAGCGTCGTTATACCGCTAACTGCCACCGCGGTATCCGGGACCTCAAAATTGGTTATCAATCCTACCGATATTGATTTCGGTTCAATTCAGGTCGGCACCAAGACGTCCAAAACATTCGACGTGTCCAACGGTGGGAACCTCGCGTTGACGATCACCAAAGCCGCACCGCCGGGTGGGCCATTTATTGTTGCCGATCCTCTACCCGAAGGCCAGTCACTGACTTCCGACGACGCCGTCCATGTGACAGTGACCTTCCAACCCACCGCAGCTGGCGAATTCTCCGGTAGCTACTCCATCACCAGCAACGACACCGACAACACCGGCGCAAAGCTCGTCACTGTGCACGGCATAGCAACGCCGTAACGGCTGACTCCAACCACCTACGAAGTACTGCAAACAGCGTCATCGAACGTAGCAGTTCACCTGAACGTTGGCGAGACCGTCGGCCGGCACCATGACATCGCGCTCCGCTCGAGAAATCCCGCCGGGGTTCCTGGCCGGCGTTCCGGTGACCAGGTAATACCAGGCAAGATGGTCAGGCTGAACTGTCCATCCGGGGTCACATCGATTGGTGTGACCCCGGATCCATAGACCGACCGGAATTGAACGATTCCCGCGATTGAGCACCGCGGCACCGGCGGCCATCGCGTAGTGCCGTCGCCCAGATAGGCGAACCCATCCTGACTCACCGTCTCGGAACGAAACGAAGCGCGCTGCCCTCGCGTCAGCTCTCGATATTCATCTATAGCAATGACCGAGAAGTGCACCCAACATCCGCCAGGCACGTCGTGTCGCTCCGGCCGTGTTGCCACCGCCGTATCCTTCGAGGGGTCGGATCAGGGTCCGGGTCCCGCTGAGGCAGAGGGCGAGAGGTCGTCGGGACCCCGACGAATTAACGGTGAGGACCACTAAGTCTTACGCGCGCCAGCAACCCGCAACGACTCAAATCGCAACCAATGTCCGCACCTCGTCGCCGGCATAGGCCTTCACAGAAGCTGCCGCGATCTCCGCCCGTGCGAGCGCCTGATTGAACGCCGCCATATGCGGCGTTGCAAAATGCGCGGTGAGCGCCGCATCGTCGGTCCAGCGCTCGATGACGCGCAGCAGCTCAGGCTCGGCGAGATCGAGCGCATAGGTGTACTCGAGGCACCCGGGTTCGGCGGCCTTGGTCGCGCGCATCATCTCGCCCGCCGCGTCGCGCAGGCGGTCGATCTCCGCAGCGGAGGTCATCCGCACCCAGCCTTCGACGATGATCATGGTCGTTTCTCCTTTAGGTGTTGTTGTGCCGCCGCCGCGGCGACGCGCGCGAGGCGACGCACCGCGTCGCGGTAGGCGAGTTCGGTTCGTACTTCGAGTTTGTAACAAACAACCGGTGAGTTCGTTGCCCAGAGTTCGTTGCCCAGATCCTCTTTCCCGGGGCCAAGATTGACGTTCGAGAGGATCTTGGCGTGGCGGTCGTTAGTTGACATTGCTTCAGGAATCTTAAGTCGTTCTCGTCAGTGGTGACTGTTTCGGGTCACCGGTGAAGGCGAGGGGGCTCGGTATCGACCTGCTCGACCAGGTCGCCCGGCACACCCCAACGGTGACGGCGGCCATGTACTACAGCTGCGGATCTTCTAGACCTGGATGACCTCAGACCGCTTTACCCATTTTCGGAGGTTTTCGGGTAGCGGGTCGCCGCGGCGCAGGTAGTGACTGATCCGGGCGCGGACCTTGTGTTTGAGGCGCCAGGCGGTCCACCGCAGGACATGGCGCGGGTCGTGGCGGGCGTGTAGGACGGTCTGTGCGAGCAGGTTACGGACGTCGGCGACGCTGGCGTGGGTGAGTAGATCCCGGCTCAGCCAGTCGGGTCCTGCCAGGTGGGCCGGTGGGGCGCTGATGCTTTTCCCGGGCTGGTGTCCTTCTCGCTGGCCGGTGTGTTGCTGGTATCGGCGCTGGTTGTGGTGTCGTGTAGGCTGGCGTGTTGCACGGCGATGAATGCTTGGGCGAACATGCACGCGGTGATGGTGTGGTGCCACGCGGTCCAGGTCCTGACCTGGTATTGATCGATGCCGATGAGATCTTTTCCCTGCTCGTTGTTCTCCTCGATCTTCCATCTGGTTCCCGCCACCCGGATCAGTGTGCCGGCCGGCGTCGGATGGCGGGCGTGCGCGAGGAAATAGGTGATATCGGTGGGGTCGGCGATCGAGCGCCGGATCAGCAGGGTATGCGCGAACCCGTCGGCGGGCGTCTCGTCGCTGACGTGCAGGTTCCCGCCGAGACCGATAACCGCCCAGTCGTAGTAGCGGCCGCCTTTACTGCCCTCACCACACGAGCGGCGTTGCCAGTCATGATCGGCCAGCCGCGACAGCAGATCATCGGCGCGGGTGATCGGAACCGTGCCGGGTGCCCCACTGGTCTGGGTCAACGGCAACGCCGCCGAGGTCGCTACCACATACGGCAGGCTGCGCTCGGCCATCCAGTTACGGACCTGCGGGTACTGGCCGTAACCACCGTCCATAGTGACCCACCCGAAAGGGACCTTCGCGTCGACCGCTTCGGCGAGTAGTTCGACCGCCTGATCGAGTTTTGTGGCGAACTCTACCGCGCCGGGGATCCCCGCCTCCCGGCACCGGGCCGGGTTATCGGTCCACCGCTTCGGTAGGTAGAGGCGATGCCCGATGAACGTGTGCCCGGCCCGGCCGGCGTAGGTCAACATGACCGCGACCTGGCAATTCTCGATCTGATTCGTCAAGCCGCAGTGCTGCGGGGCCACCCCGACCGACTTGTCACCCTTCTTGATCATCTGCGTGTCGTCGATGATCAGCACCCCATCGCCGGTCGCCGAGATGCTCCACAACGTAGTCACGGATCTCAGCCTCCAACGCCGTGGCGCTCCACGCACCCCGGCACAGAAACGACTGCATCCGACCCGGATGGCTATGCCCGGCCCGCTGGGCGAGGGTCCAACAGTTCTTCTTCTCCAGATCCGACAACAGACCCTCGACCAGGTCACCGAACACCTCAATCGGCTCCGGCCGGGCGAACAAGTGCCCCATCCGGCCGGTCAACTCCCGCAGCCGCGACTCCCAACCCGCCACCAGATCATCCATCACCTCAAATATCACACACAGTCAACGAACGATCAACCAACATCGTTACGTGATCCGCAGCTGTAGTACATGGTCGATGCCGGATTCAAGCAGGACCTCGGCGTACACGGTATCGACGTGCAGGTTGGCAAACGTAGCGACACTGACTCGAAAAGCAACGGTGACCAGACGTGCGGCAGCATCCCGCGGCGGTGCACCGCAGGCCGGGAATCACCAAGCATTGGCAGTTACCTCGTCGCCATGTCTCGTTCGTAAGCGGCGCGGCGTCGAACCGGTTACGCCGAGGGCGCTGGACGGCGTGCGGATCGCGATGAGCACCCAGTTTGTGGACGAAGGGTAGGACCCGGTCTTGGATCTGGCCGCCGATCGGGCACGGACGCCGTGGAGATCATCCTTGCGATCCGAGACGGGCTGGGCGATCTGGATGTCGGCTTTCAACGTCTCGGGCCATCGCGCGCAGGGTCACACCGAAGCCCACCTTGCCGGCAAGCGACAACACCGTCCCCACGAACCGGGTCACCCGATGCGGCATCACGGTCACCTCCTCGTCCCAGACGACACGGCAACTCCCGCCAGGTAATGGCACGATCGAAAACCAGGCCCGGCCGCGCATCACACGGCCAAGCTTGTCGACATCGCACCGGCCGGGTCGATCCCCAGGCGCGTCCCCGCCTGGCGGTTCCCAGCGCACCACCCTCATCCGATCATCGAACGCGAAGGGACCAATCCCGGTCCGCGCGACGAACTCCGTGCCCACCCCATCGGGCCGATCGGTCGTCACGCGCACCACCGTCAACGGTGCCCAGTCCCCGTGCCTGCGCCAATCCACCAAAGTGGCCCAAGTTTGCGTCGCGAGCGCACGGACCTCCAGGGTCACCCGGAAAAGGACCATCGCCAGCTCCTCCCTTCCGGCCACACCGCCTCGACACCGACAGGGTGGTGATCTGCCTGACCGTACCCCCAACAGATCTTGATCCGGTCCCCGTTGGTGATTTGGCTACCGGCGAACACGAGGGTGCCTGGCGGATGGTGTACGTCCGCGGGCCGGAAGGAATCGTTGTCTCGCTGGCTGAGATATCGGGCTATTTGCCCTGCAAGATACATAACTTAGGACCTGCAAGATGCGGAATCTAGCCTGCGCAGATGCGGAAACTACCACCTGCAAGTGCGGAAAATTTTTCCTGCAGACGCGGAACAAGGTAGTCTTTATGTCGTGGATGGATCTCTCACCGGAATAGCTCCGCGCCAGCTCACAGGGGTGCTTGCTCGCCGCTTGACCGAGGAACCAGCTATCGTGCTGAACGGTCCCCGCACCGTCGGCAAAAGCACGCTTCTCCATGCGTTAGCTGACCGGCTGGCCCGCAATGAGCGTCTAGCTTCCGCTGTGGTGTTGTATACCGGCGCATTGACTTATCGATTCGATGACGGCACACTAGTGCTTCCGCTGGACACCCTTTGGTTGAATACGCAGTAGAAATCACGGTGAGCACGCCACCTACCGCCATCGAAGTTAGGCTGAACCCCGGCAGAGGCTACTCCCGGATTATGGCTCGGTCGACGGGTTCAGGCCTGAAACCACCGAACATGAATATCTTCGTAGCGCTGAACGTCGACGGCGGCTGGGTCGTCGAGCAGGGTGACCAGCCGAGCTCCGTTCGAGAGCATTCGCGTTCGGGACGCAATTTCTGGCAATGGTGGAGTCTGTCGGTGCTGAGGACCGAGGTAGGTCCACCAGCCGAGTTCTGCTGGCCAGCCCCCGGATGGGTGGACAGCTTCGTGCATGCCCCAATGCCAGATCTGATCGCTCGACCACTCGTCGAGCACCCGGCCGACGTCGGCGTTCAGGTGCTGAGCGGCGGCCAACCATAAATCGGTCAGTCGCGCATGCAACTCGCGGAAAGCGTCTGCCTCTGGCACTGGGCGGCGGAAACAGGAGATCGAATCCAGTGACCAGGTTAGAGTTCCGTTCTCCAAGCTCACACAAATATCTACCTCGCCAGCGGCCCACAGTTGACCGTACTCATTGCCTGCCGCCATCGCAGCGAGCGCAGCCAGGGGGTCTTGTACTGTTCGCATGCCTGTGTCGATCTTGCTGAACAAGTTGATCTGCCCGTCCGGGCGTTGCATGCGCAAATCTCGCTCGGCCGCCAGGGCGAAAAACGTACGAAAAACGGCCTCGTCCGCCATCGAAACCCGCAATTCCCAAAGCCAGTCAGACCCCATCACGTCATAATTCGCGAACTCCTCCGACCCGGCAACCCATTTCGGCCCAAGTCTCGCCGTCTTGCGCGCACGACGCCGTGCCTGTCGTACCGGTCAGTGTTCGGGGCTGGTCGGTCTGGTCGTTGAGGCCGCACTTGCTCGTTGACGTAGGTCGGCGGCGAGGTGCTCTGAGGTTGCAACACGCTGCAATGCCCTGCGGACGGTGTCGGCACTAAATCTTGATGTTTGGAGCATTTCCCTCGCCCACGGGAGTGCGAGGCCCACCCAATAGGGTTGACCCTTCGCGCAGGCTGACAGCACAGTCGCCTCAAATACCTCTTCGGGCGTTGAAATGCCGTGCCCATCAAGGTTGGGCCATACGCTCGAAAATTCCTCAAGACACGCGGAAAGGCTCCGCTCGAGAAACGGCCACATCGTTACATAGCCCGACGCCGCTAACGTGACCCTGGCCTCCAAATACTTTCCAACAGCTAATTCGCCGCCCGCTGTCACGCCAAGCCAGGAGTCGTAGCTACTTTTTAATATTGGCGTCCATTGGCCCACCGAAGCCTCCGATTCTCACCCAAGTCAACCGGGCAACTCGACTTCGTTCCTTCGAGAAGGATAGCGAGCGTCATCGGCATCTCGACAGGCAATACTCGCGCTCACGACAACGGGCCCGGTGCGATGCCTGCGATGAGATGCGAGGCTAGGGCATGACGTCAGGGTGGGGTGCTGGGACCCGTGGAGCGTTTAGGTTGCCGTCAGGCCGGAGGGTGCGCGGTCGTGGGCTGCGTGAGCCGATGCAAACCGGTCCGGCGCCGACCTTCGGGGTCTACTCACTCGGGCGACGACCACCGGAATTTGGGTGGGAAACTCGCTGGATTCGTTGGCCCGATTTCTGGCTGCCCGTTGATCGCGCAACTGCGGCGAAGATTCTCCGCGAAGCTTGGGAGCGCTGCGCCGACGAACGGGTCGAGTTCGCCTGCGGCGCCGGCAAAGGACGCACCGGTACGGCGTTGGCTTTGCTAGCCATCGTCGACGGGCTGCCAGCTTCGGAGGCTGTGGCGTACGTGCGCCAGCACTACTCGCCGCACGCAATCGAGACGCCTGGCAGCGAAATTACGTGCAGAACTACCGAATCTAACGAGTGTGCCGACGAATTCTCGGCCAGGCAGGCGTGGCATTCGTCGCTGTGACCGACGGAAACACGCGGTGAACAAGACGCGATAAACAAGCTACCGCATACCTCGGATCATCAGACCGAATCAGGAAAAATCCGAGGAATCGTTATTTGAGCCTCCACAATGCTGGGTGATTGACACGTTTCAGTAGCAGGGCACTAGCATCTGCTGAGCAAGCTAGATCGTGGTCGGCTATTTACCTGAAGCCCAGAGCAACCAGTGTCGGTCGAGTGGGTGGAGGAAGCATGCGGTATTCGCGGCGGAACCTCCTGCGTACGGCTGCGATTGCCGGGCTCGGAGCCGCTGGAGTCGAGCTCGCTCGCCAGCACAGCCTCGCCCCTGCGGTCAGTTTCAGGCGGGGCGAACCGGCACCGGTCGTGCCACAGGACGCGGTCGTCGATGGAGTCCGCGAGGTCGACTACATCGTCATCGGCACCGGCGCCGGTGGTGGACCCGTGGCGGCTGCTCTTGCGGAGGCGGGTTATCAGGTGCTGGCACTCGACGCCGGTGGCATGATTGATGACCCGATCTACCGCGTACCTGCGTTGAGTTTGAAAGCGTCAGCTGATCCACGGGTCAGTTGGAATTATTGGGTGCGGCATTACACGGATGCTGCCGCGCACGGCCGGACCTTTGTGGCCGAGCATGACGGTGTGCTTTATCCGCGGGCGGCGGCTGTCGGCGGGTGCACCGCACATCACGCCATGCTCATGCTGCAACCGGATCCGAAGGATTGGACTGATCTGGCCCGACTGACCGGTGACCCGTCGTTCGGCGCTACTGAGATGCAACGGCATTACCGTTCGGTGCGGCGTTGGCTTCCAGTGGAGAGTGCGGATCCGGCCGGGGCGTTGAATTGGTTCGCCGGCCGCACCTTTATGGCGCTGATCCGTCCGCGACGCCGGCGAGTGCGGCCGAGCGCGCCGCGCGGTTTCAGGTGCGCGTCCGGCGCGAGGTGATCTTGGCTGCTGGCGCGTTCAATTCTCCACAGCTATTGCCCCTTTCGGGGATCGGGGGCTACCGGCACAACTGCGCAGCGTGGGACCGCCCGAGCAGCTCAAGTCCACGGCGGCGCAACCGGCGGCCCCGGCACAGCAGAAACACGGTGAGCAAGACGAAAATGACAAAGTAAGCCTGGCGGGTCACGTCCGTCAGCACCTCAGCGACAACCAGCACCACCGCCGTCAGAGCGCTGAGCACGACGATATTGGCGGCGAGCAGCCGTGCAGTGGTCCACTCGGTGTCGCGGGTGGCAGAACCCTGAATCTGCTGCTGGCGCGACAGCCCGGCCAGTGCCGCGCGCACCGCGGACAGCGACACCGCCCGACGAGCCTGCGTCACGGCTGAGTCTTGCCTCGGCTTCCACTGGCCGTTCACAGCGGTGGATGCTACCCAACCGGTGCTTAACCCGGAAACGCTACTGGACTGACCAAAACCGCCATCTTGGCCATGGCTATGGTCAATAAGCCGGTTCTGGGTGGGTGGGTGCCCGGATGATGGGGGTATGAGGCTCGATCGACGCCGAGCGGGCGAGCTGCTCGCTGCGACGAAGATTCGCTACCGCCGGGCGGTCACGGTGGCAATTGTGACGCTTATCTTGGCAACCATACTGGCGCTGCCGGCTAGCAGTGCGACGTTCACAGCAACGACCAACTCCACCGGGTCTTGGCAGTCCTCCACGTTTCCGACGCACAGCCAGGCCATGTTGACCGACTCGGCGACCGGATATTGGCGTCTCAACGACACTCCGACCGCTGTTGACCACTCGACCTCACACAACAATGGTCTGATGTATGGGCCGGTCAGTGCGGTGGCATCTGCGGCTGGCGACGGTGACACGGCGGGCAGCATTCCTAACCCGGGCGGTATAGCCGTCACGTCAGGAAACTACGTGTTCGCGGGCACCTCCGCGTTTACCGTCGAGGTCTGGATCCAGCCCACCGTGGTTAACAACCTTCAGACTTTGATCTCGTGTGCCGGCGCCACCGGCGGTTGGATTCTGTTCAATGATTCCGCGTCTGGCAGTGGGCTGCAGCGTAATGCATCTGGGGCGTCTTTCGCGTTTACCACTGGCTCCCTGGTGACGGTGGGTTCGGCGGCACAGGTCGTCGGCGTGCACACGGCAACCCAGGATCTGCTCTATCTCAACGGTTCCCTGGCTTCAAGCGCGGCAGACAACCTGTCAATTCCGAACAGCCCCTGCACGTTGCGGATCGCCCTGCCCGTCGGTGGAGTCAGCGGCTACCAGGGTTATATGGATGAAGCCTCGATCTATTCCACAGCACTCAGTGCAGCTCGAATAAATGCCCACTTCAACGCCTATACCGCCCCCAATTATGCCACCAATGTGTTGAGCGATAACCCGACCGGATACTGGCGCTTTGAGGAAAACGCACGCGCCGTAGACTCGTCCACCACCGCCGGATACGGCACATTCAGCGCTCCCGGAGTCACGTATTCAGCTACTGGTGGCTTGTCGGGTAGCAGTGACACAGCAATGGCGTTCGACGGCACGGCCGGGATCTTGGTCGGCACCGGCAACTATCGATTTCCGGCAACCGGTTCTTTTAGTGTTGAGGCGTGGGTTTACCCCACTACAGTGGACGGAACGAGTAGGCGGATCGCGCAATGTGAACAGAATTCCGCGCCCCGCACAGGCTGGTATCTTTATCACAGCACTAGTGGGGTCACCAGTGAACGTGCGCAGGCCGGCACGAGCAACACCGCGACCGGTGCCACCGCGCTAACCGCGAATACCTGGGCGTTCGTGACCATGACCTATGACGGCACCACATTGCGCACTTATGTGAACGCGACCCAAGTGGCTTCGACCACCTCAGCAGTTAGCTTGTCGAACACTGCCTGCACGCTGCGTGTCGGCTCGGATTCGGCCATGTCAGCCGCCTTTGTCGGCACTATCGACGAGGTCGCCGTGTTCGCGACCGCACTCACTAGCAGCCAGATCGCCAACCACTATCAACGCCGGCAATAACGCCGCACAAACTGAGCTCCGCACAACTGCCGCTGCACGATCCCGCAGCCAGGCAAGTGACAGCCTGGTCCGAGGCGCCGCCGCTAGCGGGGTGAGCCTGGTCGAGTATCGGGAGGGGTGTTGCCTATTGTCGGGTGCGGCGGGCTGACGAGCGTACCGTCCGAAGTGGGTAGTTGATCTTGACTGGTTGGCGTGATGGTTGGTTTACGCGGCGTGGCCGCCCAGTGGTCCGTATCCCGTGGGGGCGCGTGGGCGTTGCTGTTGCGGAATCTGGGTGGCGGGTCTGCGGTTTGCGTGAGCGGGCCGTGACGGTGTGCTGTGGTCGGAATCCCGTTTGGGCGAGGCGGGGGCGGCAGCGCGATGGCGTAGCCGGTCTGGGATAGGTTTTAGGCGCACACGGGAGGTGAGAGCGGTGGCGGATTCGGGTTTGCGGGTCCAGCAGGCTGCTGCTCTGCACCGGCAGGCAGCGGCAGTCCTGGCGGTGACTGACGGCGCGCTGGAGGTCACCGGGCCAGCCCTGGCTGATCCGGTCGAGCAGCGACGGCTGGCGGAGTCTTTGCGGGTCGCGGCGGGTGCGTTGGCGCCGGGCTGGCTTGGTGACGCGCTCGATGCGCAGTCGGCGAGTGCCCCGCTCGGTGGGGATTTTCCGCCACAATTCGTGCGCTTGGGCACCGGCCAGCCTTTAGACGACGCCCGCTTCCCGGCGATCATCCCGCTGCTCGGCAGCGGCCACCTGGCCATCGACGCCACTGCAACCGATTCGCGGGTTTTTGGCCTGTTGCGCTCGGTTTTGCTGCGCCTGCTAGCCGCCGCACCAGCCGGTTCTTTATTGGTACGCGCAGTCGACGGCATCGGCGGCGGGACAATATTCGAGCCGTTCGCCGACCTCGCCGACGCCGGGCTAATGTCGCCGGCCGCCACCGACCGTAAGGGTCTGCGGGACGTGCTGACCGAGGCGGAGAAGTGGTTGCGCCCCGGCCGAGTCGGTGTCGCCCGCCGCCGCCGCGACCGGATGATGCTGGTAGTGATCGCCAGCCTGCCGGAGCTGACCGAGGGTGAAGAGCTGCGCCGGATCGCCGCGCTGGCCCAACAAGGCCCCGACTCCGGTCTGCACCTGATCGTGGCCGGCTGGCCCCCACCGCCGCTGACCGCCGAAACCACCCAGCCCCCGCTGCCGCGCACCACCAGCGTGTCAGTCCGCAATCCCTATGCGGTGATCGGCGACCCGCCCGGCGCGACCTTCGGCTCGATCCCTGCCGCTGTCTGGCTTAACGCTCCAGTCTTCCTCGACGGCGACCCGCCGGCGCATTTGATCGACGCGGTCTGCGACCAGTTGGCCGCGCACTCAGCCGCCGCGTCCCAGGTCACCCTCGCCGACCTGCTCCCCGAGCCAACCGAGCAAATCTGGACCGGCGACGCCGCCGATGGCCTGGGCACCGTCGTCGGCCACCACGGTGATACCCCGCTGGTGTTGCGTTTCAACGACCAAACCCCACACTGGATGGTCGGCGGTCGCTCCGGCGCCGGAAAAACCGCATTCCTCATCAATGTCTTGTACGGGTTGGGTGCGCGCTACAGCCCCGACCAACTGGCGCTCTACCTGCTCGATTTCAAGGAAGGCGTCTCGTTCGCCGAGTTCGTGCCGACGCAACGGGATCGCACCTGGCTGCCCCATGCACGGGCGGTCGGGGTGGAATCCGATCGGGAATACGGGTTGGCGGTGCTGCGCGAGCTCGATGCGGAGATGACCCGCCGATCAGTCGCGTACAAACGGGCTGGGGTGAGCCGGTTCGCTGATCTGCGCGCCATCGCGGCCGAGGAAGGTTTGGCGTCGTCGCTGCCCCGAATCTTGTGCGTGATCGACGAGTTCCAGGTGCTGCTGGCCGGCAACGATTCGATGGCCACGGCGGGCGTCGCACTGCTCGAATCGCTGGCGCGCAAAGGCCGCTCGTACGGGATCCATTTGATCTTGGCGAGTCAAACCGTGCACGGCGTCGAAGCCCTGTACGCGAAGCGGGATTCGATTTTCGGGCAGTTCCCGGTGCGAATCGCGCTGCCGGGCGGCGGTGACGTGCTGGAACCGACAAACGACGCAGCAGCCGGGCTGCCGCTGGGCACCGCAGTGATCAACACAGCTGGCGGTTTGGGTGGGCCGCGCGGAGCGACCCGCGGGCACGAGCGGGTGGTCCGCTTCCCCGACCCGCACGCCGACCGGGTCGCGCTGAGCGAACTGCGGCACAAACTGTGGGACGCCCGCGAGGCCGAGGCTGCCCCGCCACGGATTTTCGCGGGATATGCGCATCAGCACTTGGCCGACGATCCGACCTATCGCAGCGCGCTCGCCGGCCGGACAGCTCGCCCAGCGGCCCTGCTCGGCCGAGTGATCGACGTGAACTTGTCCACCGCGGCGTTCCCGCTCGACTCGACCCCTGGGCGGCACCTAGCCATCTTCGGCTCACAACCCGCCGGCGCCGAAGTGCTCGACGCGGCAGCGCGCAGTGTGGCCGCATTCCACCCCGCGCACACCACCCGCTTTGTGATCGCCTCGCTCGTTGCTGAGGGTGACGGATTGGCGCAGGAGCTCGCCACCGAACTCGCCCACCGCCACGACGTGGTCATGGTCGACGGGGCCGGGCTGGCCGCCGAACTGAACTTGGAACAGCCCGGATATCGGGTGGTGTTCGGCATGGATGCGGCCGGACCCGACACGCTAACTGGGTTGCGGCGGTTGTTGCGCGAAGGGCCTAGCCGCGGCGTGCACCTGTTGTCGTGGTGGCGTGGCCTGCGCCGATTCGGCGAGGAAACCGGCGGCAGCACTGGTCGAGAAGACGTCGCCGGGCTGCTGTTCCTGAACGTGTCTCAGGCGGACGTGTCGCTGCAACTCGGGCGGGCGGTCGACTGGCAGCCGCGGGCGAATCGGGCGCTGCTGCATGACCGGCACACCGACCGCACCGTGACGGTGGTGCCGTTCCTGCTGCCCGAGCGTGACGACAGCCATGTTGACCACGGGAAGTGACCGAACGTGACTGAGCAGGAAGCGCTGGAAAGCACCGCGAAGATCCCGGCGCAAAGCACCCCACCCGAGCCGAACCCGTGGGCCGACTATTTGGCAGCGGCGCAACAGCTCGACTCGGTGCGGCGGGCGGCCAGCTCGGTTGCAGGCAAACAGCAAGCGTCGGTCACTGCCGCGCGGCAAGAGCAGGCCGGAGTGCGGGCCCGATTGGCGCCGCAACACGCCCGTTTGATCGGCGAATTCGGGCTGTCCATTCGAGACTTGACGCCGCAGCCAGCCGAACTAGCCCAAGCAATGCAAGCGGTCGCTGGCGGTCCAGCTGCCGTTTTGACCGCACTTAAATCAGCCCGCAAAACCGCCGACGCTGCGGACGCGGCAATCATCGGTGGCGGGCCTGCGCCTCAACGTCCCTTGCGCCCATGGGCCCGAAACCTTTTGGTGTACGGGCCGTTTGCGACCGCTGTGTTGGCGGTGCAGCTGGTGCTGTATCTGATTGCACCGACGGGGACTATTCCGACTTATGCGCTGTTGTGTGGGTTAAGTTTGCCGGTGTTTGCGTTTGGGCTTGGCTGGGTCACGATCGGCTTCGTTTATGGCGGCGACGAGGGTAAGCCAGATCGCACCCCCATCGTCGGGGTGATCGCATGCTTGACCCCGGTCTTGCTCACCTGCATGGGTGTCGGTCTACTGTCTTTGTTCCGCTGATCCGAGGGATTTCGATGGCCAGTGTTGAAGAGGTCAAGGCAAATGTGGCCGCCTCAGTGGAAGGCGCCAGCCGCGCCGCAGCCGGGATCCAACAGGTCACCGATCAGCTCGACGACACCCTGACGCTGTTGCGAATGACCGCAATCGGCTCGTTCCACCCATCAGTCGCCAACGCCATCGCCCAACTCGAACAAGCCCGCACCCGCCTCGACGAAGCCCACCAACTAACCCGAGCCGCCATGGACGCCGCCAACACCTTCCGTATGATCATCTAACGGCCAGCTCGCAGCAGATTAGGCAACGGCGACTGTGCATCGCATCGCAGCGCCGACCGATGCTTACTCGATTGTTCACCGGTAGCCATGCCTCCCCGAATCGCGGGGGAAGCAATGCATTCATGCCTGCCACCAAGCCTGCAAACGCCAGCGCTACCTGACATTTCCTGCTTCCTTTGATGACATGACCAAAGACCTAACGAACAAGCACCGGCGTCTTTGTGTGCGGCGCCTCGTTGCCGTGAAGGAGCCGTCGGTCACGATGCTAGGTTGAGGATTCCGTCGATGTCGTGGGCGAGGAAGTCGCCGAACGGGACCCATGGCGACAGTTCCGCGTGCCGACGTGCAACCTCAGGTCGTAGCACCAGCAGTTCCGGCACCACCGTCACAGGTGTGGGACCGCCGAGCACGATGTCATCTACGTCGGTTTCTATCGCAGTTTCCCACCGGTCGACGATCAGGCCGACCGCATTAGGTCCGGTCGCCCGGAACTCAGCGAGCAGCCGGCGGATGATCGTGTCCTGCCCGATCCGCCAGACCGGCCCCCCCGAAGCCGTCGAGACCGTAATCTTCGACGACGACGTCGATTCCAACCCGGCTCAGTGTGCAGATCAGGCTGTCGTCTTCCTTATCGGCAATCCAGTATTGGAAGCTGAACGACTTTTCCCCAAGGTCGGTCATGGCAGCGAGGAGTTCGTCGCGGTTCATCTCGATCTGCTCGCCGGCATTCTCCCATTCCCCGATGATCGCGGTAATCCGGCCCGTCCCGGGATAGGCCAGCACCATGCCGGACGCCGCCAATGAGTCCACCCGCCGCAGCACCTGCTCCGGCGACCAGTCCCGCCGGTACAGCCGCACCACACCGCCTGACATTTCCTGCCCTGCTTTCCGACGTTCCCGCCTACTTGGGAAGGAGAAGACGTTGTCGTCGCCCAGCCACTTTGGCAAGGTTGATCGCCTCCGGGGTGCCGTCCTCAAAGTACGCTTCGGCCTGGACTCCGGCCTCGATCGTCAACACCAAACGCCACTCCGGCGCCGCGGTCAGCGCTGGCCCCGACACGTCGTGTTCGTTCGCCGCGGGCAAACCGACTACATCACCAAGTCCAGCAGCGAAGTCGCCCACGGCTCCTGCTTCCTTGCCGGTGAAGGAGCTGTCGGTCACGATGCCAGGTTGAGGATTCCGTCGATGTCGTGGGCGAGGAAGTCGCCGAACGGGACCCATGGCGACAGCCCCGGGTGCAGACGCGCAACCTCGGGCCGTAGCACCAGCAGTTCCGGCACTATGGTCACAGGTGTAGGACCGCCAACCACGATGTCGTCTACACCGTTACTCACACGAGCACTCGCAACATACGTCCATACAGCAGACGAGCACAGTCCACACGAGCAGTACCTCGTCGACGGAGCACTCCTACCATGCTGGTCATGGCGCTCCTGCCCAGCGCTGCTATCCGGCAAACACAAAACTACCGGCATGAGCGTCCAAGTCTCCTGCACACTCAACGGCCAGTTGGCATGGATTTCCGACCCCAGCACCGGTAACCGTCATGACTCCCATTCCGTCAACGACTCCGGAGTACTTATCAAACTTAATCTGCAAAACTGGATCGGAGGCAAAGGATACGTCGGCTACAACATGCTCACCCCCTACTAAAAGCCCCAAGGCGGCGAACTCAAAGACTGGCAAAACAATTCAACCAAGACATCGACCGCATCCGCTGGACTATCGAATAAGCCATCGCCAACTTCAAAATCTGGCGAATCATGTATACCGACTACCGCAGGCCCTTAAAAACCTTCACCGAAACAATCTCCTGCGTGATCGGACTTCATTTCTACCGAATGGTCATAGAATAAGCCTCACTGTAACTATTCCGGCTCAGGGACGTGGACACCGTCATTATGCCAAGCACCGAAGTGTTCACACTATAGTTCACTCATTCACCTCAGCCACCAGGTATTCCAGGCACGCAACGATAAACTCGCCACAATTTAAAGAATAACCAAACATCACCAACTCATTATATAGTCGTAAATCGATCATTAGCCTCTTCGAATCAATGATTCGCACAAGAAGTCGCAACGCCAGGTTCGGCGATCTTTCTCTGGAACATATTCTGAGGACCGCAAGAGCTTCGGCTAGATTTGGGTTGATATCACGACGAGCAGATAGCAGCGAAATTTCAGTGGCCACCATTTCAGCAAGTTGACTGTCGAAAAGCTCAATTTCAACCGTGGGCGCTGTAACCCCATGTCCGGCGTACCAACTGCGGCAGCGCTCCTGGATCAAGCCAAGCCATTTTTCTCCCGAAGCGGCATCTTGACCAAAGAGAAAAGTTCCGTTGGTTAATGTTGTCCATAAATTCTCGATCTGAGGTATAGATAATGCGCTTAGCGCTAGGACATCCTGCTGCAACGCCCATACCGCGGGAAGTGATTGTTCGTCCCATAGAAACATATCCAAAATGGCGGCGGCGTCACCGAAATTTCGCCAGTCTTGGTGATACATAGATGAAAGCAGACTGAGCCCGAAGTCAACTTCGGTAAACTTCTCTCGCATGACTAACGCCTACTCTGGGTATGCCGTTTGAATATAGTAGCCTCTTGAATGACCGGGAGCACGCTGGAAAAGGATAAACCACCCATTTCCGGTAGGCGAGCTCGACCCGTCCCCTCGATAAGCTGTTCCGATTGAATTGCGAGCTCCGAATCTTCCTCTTAAAGGAAGTTGTTGGTCATTTCCACGTAACCAGTTTGCGATACGTCTTCCATTTCCAGCCACGGCGTAATCAACAACTTGTTGCGCGGTTTGCAAGTCAATAAAGACGCTATTAATTCCGCTATCTGGATTGGGCCCGCCCTTAGTTCTAGCGAGTCGCACGGCTTGATCAGCAGTGACGTTGACGTGTTCGTCAAGAACATGTGCTCCTGAAAAACTTAAAGCGTCATCAACGAGGCTGTTACAGTTGTGTACTAGTACGGGAGTGTTGCCGGCAAGTATGTAATAGGTGTGGATGTTGGCGATGGTGAGATTGTGCATTTCGCGACTGCCCGCATAGGAGCGGGTGGCTACGATATGTGGTGCTTGATTTTTTTCTGCCGCGAGGAGCGTTTCGCCGGGTTGAAGGTGGTCTGCCGGTGTCCAGTCATGGGTTGTCTGATCCCAGAATTTGTGGCCCGGGGTCGTAAAGATGGTCTGATGGCCACTGGGGGTATCGACTGTGATGTCGGTTAGTTCGGTGTCGAGGTTGTTGTGTAGTGCGGTTACTGGTTCGGGTTGTGTGGTCCCGGTTGTGGGGTCGGTTGCCAAGACTTGGTCGCCGATTGCCACGGTTTCGATGGGTTTGGTGGTGCGGTTGGCGAGTAGTACTGGGGTTCCTGCGGCGAAGCTGTTATGCAGGCAAGAGGGCAAGCGGTTTTCGCTGATGAGGCGGGCGAAGTTGGCGTCGATGGCTTGTTCGGGCACGGTGATGCGTTCGAAGATCGCTGGGATGCGGATTTCGTTGACGGCACTTTTGATGGCGTTGTTGATGCCGGCGAGTGTTCCTGTGCCTGCAGCACGGGCGACGTAGTTAAGTAGGGTTCCTTGAGCCCAGCCTTCGTATAGGCCACCGACGCCGAGGCTGGCTTCAGGCCCCAGGGCGACAGCTAAGACGGCGCCGCACAGTTCTGCGCAAGTCGCGGCGAGGGCGACTAGTCCGATTGCGGCGGCGGCTGAGCCTACCCATACCGTGAATGCGATTGTTCCGGCGAATAGTATGTCCAGTGCCCGGTTTGTGCCGAAGTTCGGGTTAAACGTGTCCGCGACACAGCTATGGTAATAAACACTATCCGTTGATGCAAAATTGTTGCAGAAGGCTTTGTTTTCGGTTGCTTCGGCGAGCCTGACATCACTCGGTTGATAGACTTTGTAACAATTGCGTTCTGCGCCTGGAAGGGAGTTGGTGAGGCACTGTGCCAGTTGGTGATGTACGGCTTCGAGTCGCTTGTTTTGTTCGTTCTGGAGTAGTTGGTCTCTGTATGTAATTGTGTCGTCGCGGATTTTTAGAGCTTCGGTGACGTTTTTCCCGGCGGCGACTGCTGAGGCTTGCGCGTCTTGTCCGGCTTTTACGGCGCGGGCGGCGTCGGTGTGTGCCTGATCGTTTGAGGATCGGGCTGCGGCAACAGCTTGGTTGGCTTGGTCGCTGGCGTCGCTAGCGGTTTTAGCTGCGGTGGCTGCTTGTTGCGCGCTGGTTAAGGCGTGGGCCGCGGATTTTTCGGCGTTGGCGGCTGATTGGTCGGCTTGGTGGGCGTAGGTTGTGGCCTGTTGAGCGGCGGTGACCGCTTTCGTGGCCCAGGTGTCTGCGGTTTTCGCGTCGCCGCGGGCGTGGGCTGCGACCACTTGTGCTTGGTCCGCGGTGCGCGTGGCGGTGCTGGCTGCATTCGATGCCCGTTGCAGCAGGGCCAGCATTTCGTTGTTGTGCACATCGGCGTCGTCGTCGTCTTGCTGCGCCGTGTACCAGCCGGTAGTGATGAACTCATGTAACCCACCGGGGGCACCGTCGAGGGCGTTCTGTGTTGCTGCTTTCAGATGGGCACCGCTGGCATCATCATTCAGCATGCGTAGTGCGATGATCCGGTCGTTGTTACCGGCTGATTGATACTGCCCGGTGGTGATGAATTGGTGCCGGTCCTGTGCGCTACCGTCAAGGGCCGCTTGTGCTTGGGAAGCCGTCGCGGCATCGCCCGACTTTTGGGCCTGGTCAAGGATCTGGTTGATCTTGATTCGTTCTTCCGTGGCCCGCTGCGGGTAGTCCTGGGTGCGTAGCAGCTGCGTCACCTCTGCGTCGGTGCCCGCTAACGCGGTCAGCGCTGCTGCACGCAAGTTGGGACTCTCGGCGGTGGCTGCGATGGTTTGCACGTTTGCCCGGTCGTCGGCTGCGGCAGCCGCATCGATGCGGGTCCGAACAAAGTCGAGGACTTCAGCGTCGCTGCCCCCGAGTGCGGTGATCGCTTCTTGCCGGGTGTTCGGTCCACCGGACTGGGCCAAATTCATCGCGGCCTGGCGGCTGTCCGTGACCGCGGTGACTTGATCAGTGCCCGGGTCACGGACCGCGGTAATCAGGGTGTTCGTGTCAGTGTCACGTTTAGCCGCTTCTTGGGTGTTCCAGTCGACAGTTTTCTGGAAACGCTGGTAGGCAGCCAACTCCGTGTGGGCCTGTTCCGAGTATTCCTCGGTGGCCACCTTCAAGTACTGGTCGTCGACAGCGCGGGCAGCGTTATACACCGCGTATGCGTCGTTGGCTGTACTCACCGCATCGTCGGCAGCTACGGTCGCTGCGTTCGCCGCCGTGGTTGAGGCCTGAGCGGCCCGGGTGGCGTCCCCGGCATGAGCAACCGCGTCGTTGGCTGCACCAGCTGCTGCGTTCGCGTCCGTTGTCGCCTTGTTAGCTGCGTTACGGGCGTCGCCTGCGGCTTTGTACGCTGCCTTAGCGAAACCCAGCGAAGCGGCAGCGGCACGGTTAGCACGGTTAGCTTGGTGACTCGCTCGCGCTGCACTCGCTTCGGCGTCTGCCACATTGACCCCGGTGGCACGTGCTTGAGCAAGGGCGGTCTGGGTGTCTTGGGCAGCTTTGTCGGCCTCAACGCTCGCGTCAGTGGCGGCCTGCGCGACGAGAATGAGATCTGCCGTGACCTCCTGAGCGCGGCCAACTGCGTATGCGGCATCCCCAGACAGCTTCGCGCATTTTTGTGCATTAGCCGCCAGTGCTTTCGCGGCGTCGCTTTTTGTTTTATCAACGGCTGCTTCTGCGGCCGCACTGTCAGCCGCGTTGGCAGCGGCCCGGGTCAAAGCCGCGGTGGTCGCGGCCCGAGCTGCTGCGGCAGCTGCTGCCCGAGCCGCTGATACAGCCGCTTGTGCGGCTGATGCCGCTTCGGTAGCGGCGTGCGCGGCGTCTTTTGCAGCTGCCGCACCGCGGGCTGCCGCGGCGGCGGCCTTACGGGCGTCAGATCCCGCGTTTTTCATATCTGTCACGGCCTGCAAAGCTGACGCTTTCGCAGCCGTTGCCGCCGCGGTGGCCTTCGCACCTTGCTGTTTCGCCGTGACGGTCAACTGTTGGGTTTGCTCACCCGCACGTTCGGTACTTTGCACCAGATCCGTGATCGTCGCTGCTTCCTCGTCGCGGGCAGCACCGATCGCCTGCTGGGTGTCCAGGAACGAGGTCAACGCGTCAACAGTGCCAGCATCCAACGCGCGTTGAGCAAGCCGGGCCACATTCGAACCAGCCGGTGCCGCGTCCAAAACGTGATTGACCGTGATGCGCTGGTCAATTTCGAACGGCTTCTGCCACCCCGTTGCTATAAACGTGTCCAACGGACCAGACGGAGAATCGCCAGGATCGTCATCATCGGCAACTGGTCCGGCAGTGGCATCAGCGTCCAACGCCTTCTGCGCTGCGGCCTGGAGCTGCGTGCCTCCCGCGGACAGCATCTGATTGACACGTATCCGCTCATCGGTGTGCAAGGCGACTTGCCACCCATTGGTGAGGAACCCGGCGACGTTGCCACTGTCCAAAGCGGCCTGCGCCTGCGCTCGTACGGCAGTGCCGCTACTAGACAAGATCCGGTTCACCCGCACCCGGTCATCAACACCCTGCAACGCTGTGACCTGGCCCAGGAACGCCTGCACATCATCATCGGTGCCTAGCAATGCCGCCCGAGCTGCTGGGGCGAGCACATCACCACCACTACGCCACATGGCGACGACAGCCGCGCGATCGACCGCTGTGGTGTCCGCAGCGTTAGCGACCCCACCTGGGACTATGACCAGGCTAGCCACCATCGTGGCGACCACGGCGAGCGTCCCCACCCGCCGAGAATGACTCTTGCCCATGAATTTCCTCCTGACGGTGTTGAGGACGCGCGAGGACCATCCCCGACGAGTCGAGCGCTCACCCCACCCACAAGCTCATCCGGGTGGGGTGAGGGAAACTCAGGCTTTGGCGTTCAACTGGAGCAGCGTGGTCGGCGCGCCTGCAGGCAATGTGCCGATCCCGACCGAGGTACTGTGATCACGTGCCACCGCAATAGTGGTCTGTGCTCCACCTTGCGGCTGGATCACCGCAGTAACGTCATGGCCCTTGCCTGATCCTGTGATTCGCCCGTCCCCGCGGATCTCATAAACAGCAGGAACGTCCATAGTCAACACACCGGGGGTGCCCAGAACACGGAAACAGACAGGGTTACCACCGTTGACACTCACATCACTGGTATAGACATAAATGAACGTAATATCCGAATTTGGTGGGTTGCTACAATCGGCGATGACAATCTTCCCGTCGCCCGATATCAACTTGATGTTATGTTCAGCCAGAACAGCATCCGCATTCGGGTAAGAATAATCCTCTACCAACGATGACGCTGACTGACTATCCGCTCGAGCTATCCCGCCACCCACAGCGATCATTGCCACAAGCCCGACAACAGCGGCAACCGCAGTCGTGGTCCACTTTTTGACCATTGTATAAACCTCTCACAATTTAATCAGAATCTGCAGACAGACCTGGAGTATTTAGGAAGCAAGACTCCGCAAGTGAACCAAGAATAGGAAACAATATGGTCCACGAAAACGAGCCCTGCCCCAACACAGACCGAGCAACCGTGAGGCTCGGGCGGGCCCTACTCCACCATTGCGTTACTACAGCGCTTGAGTCGCAAGTCTCACCCTTGCAACACCCATCCGGCATCGCAAAATTCACCGTCGACAGCACACCGTACTAAACACATGTGCTGCCAACATGCCCCGTGTCTCCTGTGCAAAGCTCGCCCCGATCCCCGCTAGACCAGATTAGCTTCATCAGCCCATGTAGATTAGTCAACTCATTAGGCCTCCACTGTGACGTGAACCATAGCCCCGACACAGCCCGGCTGAACTGCAGGTAACGGGAACCTAAAGCCAGATTCGCTACGGCGGCCCGCCAGTATGCGCCGAAATTGCTCTAAATTGCTACTCAACGGTCCTGCACTGGTACTCCAGCAGCCCTCAAGAGCAACGCCTTGCTCTACTGAGGTCTCACGAGGAGCCGACTCCGGGGTTGCTGCCGTCGCCTCACGCTCACTCTTGATGTGTTGACAAAGGTGGTTCCGGTCGTTGACGCTATGGACATGACGGGGGTCTTTCGCATGAGTGAAACACGGCGTCAGGGCAGCAGTAATGCCATGCGATCCTCCGCTAAACAGTCACCGCGTGCGCGATCAAAACTCGACGGCGCACCATAGGAGCCCATCCCTCCTTTGCCACCGTGACATCCCTGCGACAGCGCGGTCTACTACCTCGCAGGCACACCACCTGATCATTAGACGTACAGTCAGCCATCGATTGATCTGTTCCATACACAACGTATACAACACAGTGGGAGATGTTCGCGGAATGCATAAAAAGCTTGTACCTGCTTCAATAGGTGCCGTCACATTGATAGCCCTAGTTGTAGGCAGCGACAGTCCAGCACTAGCCGTCACCGGTGACACCGCCACTGAAAGCACATACGGCTTCGTCGCCAAAATTGAGATTGGGCAAGCGGGCGACGCTCCAACGGCCCACGCCTGTAGCGGTGCTCTAGTCCAGGCACAATGGGTGCTTACGTCCGCAGCATGTTTCACAACCAACGGTGTGCCAGCACAAGACGGAGCACCGGCACTGCCAACCCGGGTGACCATAGGACGACCTGACCTTGGCAGCACTAGCGGTGCCACACTGTCAGCGACTCAGATCGTGACCCGCCCAGACCGCGACCTAGCACTACTCAAACTGGACAGTCCCGTCACTGCCATCGTCCCCGTCGCGGTCGGCTCGACCACACCCACCACGGACCAAACGTGGCACGTTTCTGGTTATGGCCGCACCCACCAGGATTGGATACCTAACCACCAGCACGTCAGTGACTTCACCGTGCAATCAAATACCGCAACATCGGTACAACTCGCCGGCAAATCTGACGCCACACTCTGTAAAGGAGACGCTGGCGCCCCTGCCCTCAACGACGTTGGTGACCACGTCGAAGTCGTCGCGATCAGTTCAACCTCCAACCAAGGCGGCTGCCTAGGTGCCGACCCAGCCGCCGGACACGAAGCCACCTCAACCCGCGTCGACGACCTCACCGACTGGGTAACCCAAATCCTCACCCCACCAGCGCCTACCCCCACACCAACCCCAACACCCACGCCCACCCCGACACCCACCCCGGTGCCGGTGCCGGCACCCGGGTTGCCCGGTGGTGCAGGAGTTTGGAAAAACGCGCGGCTGATGGCCTCCGGTGACTACACCGGCAACGGATACAGCGACCTACTCGTCGTCTGGACCAACGGACGGGTCAGCCTGTTCCCCGCCGACACCAAAGGCGGATTCCAACCCGAACACACCCTGCTCGCCGCCAACGACCACTGGAAAACCGCGAAACTCATCACCAGCGGCGACTTCGACGGCAAAGACCTATTCGACCTCATGGTCGTCTGGACCAACGGACAAGTCAGCAGCTTCGCCGACATCACCACCACAAAACTCGGCGTGGAGAAAGTCTTCGTCAAAGCCGGCGACACTAACTGGAAAAACGCCACCCAAATCGCCGCAGGCCGATTCGGTGCCAGCAAATACGTCAGCGACCTGATCGTGCGCTGGGTCGACGGTGAACTCACCCTCTACACCAACGTCGGCAGCGGGAAACTCGGCACCGAAACCCAACTACAAAAACCCAACGCGAACTGGAAAAACGCCACCCTACTCACCGCCGGCCAATACGACGGCACCGCCACCTGGGACCTATTCGTCCGCTGGGTCGACGGGGAACTCGACACCTACCCCGACACCACTACCAAAGGCCTCGGCACCGAAAAACGCATCCAAAACCCCAACAGCACCTGGACCCACGACTCCGTCATGACCACCGGCCGCTACACCCCCAACACCCTCGTCGACGACCTCATCGTCCGCTGGAACGACGGCAAAACCACCATGTACACCGACACCCGCACCAACAAAATCGGCACTGAAAAAATCCTCGTAGCATCCGGCACATAACCCAAACCAAACACCGATGTCCCCGGCCCACAAACAAAACGGGCCGGGGACATCACTGTCTACACTCAATAAGGCCACATCTGCGACACGAACCAACTTGGACGGGGGCTCGATGTCGCTGAAGATGAGGCGGTCGCGCTCATGCAGGTTAAATGCAGATCAACTCGGCTCGACCAGGCTAGGTCAGATGGTCCGATGCGCTACCGCCACATCCTCAATCCACCGTCCGAGTCAGGGCCGACGGAAGTCCTAAGCAAATTCGGGAGTACTAATGTCAGGTCAGTGGTCGTGGCGCCTGCTCGTCGTGGGAGCCATGACAGCAACACTCGGACTTCCTTCCTCCAGTGCGCGGGCCGTCGAGGTCAAAACTACGACCCAAAGCCGCACTGCATCGCCGATTTCAAGGCCGTTGACTGGCCCGCGGGCGCAGACAACGCAAGAAACCACGAATGATGGGCAATATTGGACCGCCGCACGGTTACGCGCGGCCACGCCAATACCGAACAAGCAGCACGTGCCAGCCAAGCGGCAAATCAGGCGCAGCGAGTCGCCAGCAGCGCAACAGCCGCCGGCAGGCACTCCACAAGCGCAGTTCTTCACCGGCGTGCCGACCGTCGGGACCTTCTGTGTCGAGCAACCGTCGGGCAACACTAGTTGCACCGGCAGCGTCGTGCACAGCGCGGGACACAACCTAGTAATGACCGCTGCTCATTGCGCCGCAAGTTGGAATAGAAACGGCTCGAAACGCATCTTCGTGCCGCAGTACACCAACGGCGCAGACGCAGCCGACCAGCCCTTCGGGTTCTTCCCCGTCACAGCCTGGTACATCGATCCGCGGTTTAGCTCTGGCCAGCCCACTGCAGCCACGACCGACCTAGATTTCGCCTTCGGTAGCACAAGTCCAAATGGCACTGGCCAACTGATCGAGGATGTTACCGGCGCACTGACCCAAGCCAACACCGACCTACCAGAACACAGTCACCGTCATCGGCTATCCCGAACATCAGCATAATCCGAATAGCCAGCCCATCTCATGCACGACGACAACCAGCCGGCTCCCTAGGTATCAGCAAATGCAAATGCTATGTGGTGGTTTCTACAACGGAACGTCCGGCGGGCCGTGGATCGCCAACTACAACCCGCAAACCGGCACTGGTGACCTGATTGGCGAAATCGGTGGGCGTGGCGCCGGCGGTGACGACGCGAACGACGACTGGCTTAGCTACTCACCATATTTCAACGACAACACCATCGCGCTCTACAATGATGCCGTTGCTGGACAACACACGCCCCGGCCACCGTACGAACCTGACACCACCACCGATCCGGACGCCGGGAATCTCCCTGGGGGTGCGGGCGTTTGGAAGAAAGCCCGGCTGATGGCCTCCGGTGACTACGCCGGCAATGGATACAGCGACCTACTCGTCGTCTGGACCGACGGACGCGTCAGCCTCTTCCCCGCCGACACCAAAGGCGGATTCCAGTCCGAACACACGCTACTGGCTGCGAACGACCGCTGGAAAACCGCGAAACTGATCACCAGCGGCGACTTCGACGGCAGTAACCTATTCGACCTTATGGTCGTCTGGACCAACGGACAAGTCAGCAGCTTCCCAGACGTCACAACCACTAAGCTCGGCACCGAGAAGATCTTCGCGAAGGCCGGCGACACCACCTGGCAAGGTGCCGCTCAAATTACTGCCGGCCGTTTTGGTGCCAGCCAGTACGTCAGCGACCTCGTGGTGCGCTGGGCCGACGGCGAGCTCACTCTCTTCACCAATGTCGGCAGCGGCACCTTTGGCACTAAAACACAGCTGCAAAAACCCAACGCTACGTGGAAAAATGCCACTCTGCTCACCAGCGGCCAATACACCGGCACCAGCAACTGGGACCTATTCGTACGTTGGGTCGACGGCGAACTCGACACCTACCCCAACACCACGGCCAAAGGTCTCGGCGGCGAAAAACGCATCGAAAACCCCAACAGCACGTGGACCCATGACACAGTCATGACCACCGGCCGCTACACCGCCAATGCCCTCGTCGACGACCTCATCATCCGCTGGTCCGACGGCGAAACCACCATGTATGTCGACACCAAACAAAACCACGTCGGCACCGAACGTACCCTTGTAGTGCCCGGGACCTGACGCCGAACACCAGCGATGGATGTTCGGGTTCGTTCAACGGCGTGGCTCGCCGATGTTCCTGATGCCAGCGGCGAGTCGTTCCAGCAGGCAAATGTCCGGTGGTGCCACATCGAAAGGCTTGCCTTCCAGGAGTGGCACTGAAGCTACGCCGATTGCTTTGCCCGACATGGACATGGACTTCAGTGCACTGCCGGGGATTCGGCGGTCTAGCGTGGCCGGTTTGGTCGAGACGTTGTCAGGCATGGTTTTCTCCGTTGGCGTTCAGCACATCGGTCCATCCGACGAACCTTTCGCGCAGGTGGGTGATGATTTTGATACCGCCAGGGTCGAGAGCATCGTCGATGGCTTCCCAATACCGCAGCGCTAGATAGATCGTCAGGGCGGTTTTGTCGTTCACGTGCTGCTCGGCGAGGGCGACTTTCGCTGGGGCGCAAGGCCAGTCAGCCCCGCACACCGCACACTGCCAACCGGGCCGCTGGGGTGTGTGTTCTGGTGGGATCGTCACTGAGTTCATGGCCGGCGGTCGGTCATCCGCCAGCTTTGCGCGGGTGTCAGATTGCTGGTGGCATTTACCGGCGCACTCGCCGGGATCGGCCCGGTGGCCCAGGCGCCGGTGCGGTCGTTGCGGATCAGCAGTAATTGTCTCCGCAACCGCTCTCGCAGCGCTTCGTCGCACGGCCAAGGCACTCCACAGGAGCTGCACCGCCGTTTCGACCATGGCGCTAGGAGCGTCATAAGTCGGCTCGATATGCGCGGTACGTGCATTGCGATCACCCCAGTCAACCGGCTAACCGGACAGGAAGTTGGCTTGCACCCAGTCGGGCACAGACCCCCGTATGGGCTAGCATGCACTCACGAGGAGTGAGATACAACATTGCATGCAAGATTTTTAAGTGTCACCCCTCGCGGCTGCATCCACAGAGGTACATGCACACTTGGTAGGACGGAGCGAGGGGATGGACGCCATGGCTGGCAAGCCACCAACGGTGCGCCTGCGGCGCCTGGGGCAGGAGATGCTGCGCCTGCGGGAAACGGCTGGACTGACCAGGGAACAAGTAGCCGAACGCACTCACTACGACCAGTCATCGATCTGGCGCCTAGAAACGGCCAAGAACCGCCCGCAACGACGCACGATCCTCGTGTTGCTGGAGCTATACGGGGTGAACGAATCCGAAGACCAGGCCCGCTACCTGGACCTGCTCCAAAAATCCACTGAACTGAACTGGCTGACCGGGTTCGAGGAAGCACTACCCGAGGACTACCAGACCTTCATCAGCTTCGAGTCCGCCGCCGACCGGCTAACCGCCTACGATAACGCGTTCGTGCCGGGACTCTTGCAGACGCCGAAGTACGCGCGTGCAGTCATCCGAGGTGTGCATCCGAGCTTGCCCGAGGATGACGTCACCCGCCGGGCAGAGGTTCGTGCCCGGCGCCAAGAGTCGCTGGCCGCGCGCGGCGTCATGCAATGGCTTGTCCTGGATGAGGCGATCCTGCACCGTGAAGTCGGCGGACCAGAAGTCATGCAGGAACAACTGCAACGCCTCAGCGACGAAGCGGCGCGCAAAGACATCATCCTCCAAATCGTGCCGTTCAGTGCCGGCGCACACCCCGGCTCCCAGGGCGCTTTCATGATCATGGAATTCCCACCACCAGACCTCCCGTTGATCTACATCGAAACCCTGACCGGTAACTTGTTCCTAGAGAAATCCGAAGAGGTCGCGTTGTACCGGGCCAACTTCCAGCTCTTGATCGCCCAAGCACTCAGCCCCGCGGATTCCCTCAATTTGATCAACACTAGCTTGATCAACAACAGAAAGGACCACCGATGAATTACGAGAACCTGCCTTGGAAGGTCAGCACTCGGTCCGGCGGATCCGGCAACTGTGTCGAGGTCGCGATCACCGCTGACGCTGTCTACGTCCGCGACACTAAAGACCGCAGCAAGGCCCCGCACATCTACACCCGGGCAGAGTGGGCTGCCTTCACCGGCGGCGTAAAAGACGGCGAATTCAATCTGTAATCAGGCAGGCAACAAGCAAGCCTCTGGGACTGTCGTCCTGGAGGCTTTCCGCTACGCCCATCGCCTTTATCTGGACCGGGCGCATTCCAGACTCAGCCGTACGTTGTGAGAAATGGCACCGATCGACGCCGACGGGTACGATGCGAACCACCACGTACACCAGCCATGCCGCCATCACACCCAAATATCTAGATCTTGTGAATATATGGTGCGTATTTGGGGTTAACTCCACAAGATCGGGGACTATCGAGCCACCGTAGCCGGCTAAAGGGTGTGAATTAGTCAAATCAGCTCGGAATCAGCACCGACTCAAGGCCCGAGCCTGACCGAGTTGGGTGAGCCGCACGCCCCCGCCGGGCGAGCGAGGGAAAGGGATGCGGTGGGCGGGCGTAGCATTCCGCATCATCGTGTCCGCCCAGCGAATAAATGCGTCAGGAGATCTCGCTGAGAGCGCTCAGCGGGAATTGATTAGGGCCATTGCTTCGGCGCGGAGTTTGCCGTCGGTTTGGAAGGCGCCGCGAACCGCTGAGGTAACAGTGCGAGCACCAGCCTTACGAATGCCGCGCATCTCCATGCACAAGTGCTCGCATTCCAAAACCGCGATCACCCCGCGCGCATCCAACTTCGCCAGCAGCAAATCAGCTATCTGCGACGTGAGCCGTTCCTGCACCTGGGGACGGCGGGCAAAGACCTCGACCAGCCGAGCTAACTTCGACAACCCGGTGATCCGACCATGCGTACCCGGAATGTAGCCGATCGCGGCGACGCCTTTAAAGGGCAGCAGGTGATGTTCACACATACTCATCACTTCGATGTCGCGGACCAGCACCAGCTCTTCGTGGTGTGCCTCGAACGTCGTGGTGAGCACCTGAGCGGGATCGACTCGCAGGCCGGCGAAGAGTTCGGCATAGGCGCGGGCGACTCGGGCGGGTGTGCGTTGCAGGCCGTCGCGGTCCGGGTCCTCGCCGATGGCGAACAGGATTTCCCGGACCGCTTTCTCGATGCGCGCCAAATCGACGGCTTGCTCAACCGGGGTTCCGGTGAGCTTGCCGTCGACCAGGCGTGCGGCGAGGTAGTCGAGCTCACCTTCGTTGGTGCTCAGCTGTTTACTTCCGGGCCAATGCCGTTTGCGCCACCGACCGCGATCTGCCCGTCTGCCTCAGCTTGGGCTTTGAGCTTGTCGCGCTCGGCGGGGGTGACAACCGGGGGTGCTTCCGAGGGCAGGCGCTTGCCGAAGCCGTTGAACGGCGACATTGGCGGGCGCTTTTGCACGCGGGCGCAGATCCGGTTCATGTCGTCCTGGGTGATGGTTTCCTTTTCCAACAGTTCCAGGACCATGGTGTCGAGCACGTCGCGGTATTCGACCAGGATTTCCCAGGCTTCGTCGTGGGCCAGCTCGATCAGGGCCCGGACTTCGGCGTCGATGTCGGCGGCAACCGCGTCGGAGTAGTCCCGTTCGTGGCCCATGTTGCGGCCCATGAACGGTTCGTCGCCGGTGGTGCCGTACTTGATCGCGCCGAGCTTCGAGCTCATGCCGTACTGGGTGACCATGGCGCGGGCCAGGCCGGACGCCTTTTCGATGTCGTTGCCGGCACCGGTGGTGGGCTCGTGGAAGATGAGTTCCTCCGCGGCCCGGCCACCCAACGCGTACGCCAGGGTGTCGATCATTTCTGCCCTGGTTTGGGTGTATTTGTCCTCAGTCGGCAGGACCAGCGTGTGACCCAGTGAGCGGCCGCGCGGCAGGATCGTCACCTTGTGCACGGGGGCGGAGTGCGGCAGCGCGTAAGCAACCAGCGCGTGGCCACCCTCGTGATAGGCGGTGATCTTCTTCTCGTTGTCGCTCATCGTCCGGGTGCGCCGCTCCGGGCCGGCGATGACCCGATCGATCGACTCCTCGAGGAAGTAGTTCGAGATCGCGCGCTTTTCGTTGCGGGCGGTCAGCAGGGCAGCCTCGTTGATCACGTTGGCCAGGTCGGCGCCGGAGAACCCGGGGGTGCGGCGAGCGACGGCGTCGAGATCGACATCGGGCGTGAACGGTTTGCCCTTGGCGTGCACCCGCAGGATGGCTTTGCGGCCTTCCATGTCGGGGTTGTCGACCGGGATTTGGCGGTCGAAGCGCCCGGGGCGAAGCAGCGCCGGGTCGAGGATGTCTGGGCGGTTTGTGGCGGCGATCAGGATGACCCCGCCCTTGGTGTCGAAGCCGTCCATCTCGACCAGCAGCTGGTTGAGCGTCTGCTCGCGCTCGTCGTGACCGCCGCCCATGCCGGCGCCGCGGTGTCGGCCGACCGCGTCGATTTCGTCGACGAAGACGATGGCTGGAGCGTTCGCCTTGGCCTGCTCGAACAGGTCGCGGACCCGGCTGGCGCCGACGCCGACGAACATTTCCACGAAGTCGGAACCGGAGATCGAATAGAACGGCACTCCTGCTTCGCCGGCGACGGCACGGGCCAGCAGCGTCTTACCCGTGCCGGGTGAGCCGAACAGCAGCACGCCCTTCGGGATCTTGGCGCCCAGGGCCTGGTATTTCGCCGGGTTCTGCAGGAAGTCCTTGATCTCGTAAAGCTCTTGGACTGCCTCATCGGCACCCGCCACGTCGGCGAAGGTCGTCTTGGGCGTGTCCTTGGTGATCATCTTCGCTTTGGACTTGCCGAAGTTGAGCACGCGGGAGCCGCCACCTTGCATCTGCGACATGAACAGCAGCAGCAAGACGACCAAGATGCCGATCGGAAGCAAGTTGATCAGCAGACTGACGAGGATGTTGTCGCCCGAGACGGTCGCGTTGATCGTCCCGCTGATGCGACCGGCAGCCTTGGCCTGGGTAACGTCCTCCCAGATCTGGCTAGTCACCTCGTACGGATATTGGGTCTCGATCTTGTCGGTTTTCTTGCCGTCGAAGTCCCTGGCATCAGCGAGGTCGATCTGGAGCGTTTGCTCCTTGTCCTTCTGGACGACCTTTTTGATCCCGGGTTGGTTGAGGACTTCGAGAGCCACGGAAGTATCGACTCGCTGGTAGCTCGGACCACTGGTGAAGAAGGAGCTCAGCGCAATCACGCCGATGATCACCAGAATGATCCAGACCACCGGGCGGCGGAAGAAACGCGTACGTTCCATACTGTTGTCGGGCGCCAAGCGCCCGGACCCTCCTGATCGGCGTCCTGGTCACCTTAAACTTCGCCGCCCACCGGCGGCTGCCGGACTCTGGTGACCTGCAGCGGTGCGACTTACCCCGTCGCGCCGAGCTGGCTCCCGTGTCCGACTCCTCCGGCGGGTGTGACTCTGCGCCATCGGTCACTCGACGGTACACCGTGGGCGCCGGTGGCGAACCCGTGAGCCCGTTGGCTCGACACCGGGAACCGCCTGGCCTTTGAGCTGTCTTTCGTGGCAAAACCACCCAAAAAGCCCGAATTCTGAGAGTGGGCTGAGAAGGCGGTTCAGCTACGGGCGTAGACCTCGGGCTTCAACACCCCGACATAGGGCAATTCTCGGTATCGCTCGCCGAAGTCCAAGCCGTAGCCGACCACGAATTCGCTGGCGATGTCGAAGCCCACATATTTGACCGGGACCTGCACTTTGACCGCGTCGGGCTTGCGCAGCAGGGCGACCACCTCGACGCTGGCCGGCTGGCGCGACTGCAGATATTTCATCAGCCACGACAAGGTGAGCCCAGAGTCGACGATGTCTTCGATCACCAGCACGTGTCGACCGGCGATGTCACGGTCGAGATCCTTGAGGATGCGCACCACGCCCGAGGAGGTGGTCCCCTGCCCATAGGAGGAGATCGCCATGAACTCCATCTCGGTGGACGGACCGTGTCGGCCCAGCTCGCGGGCGAAATCGGCCATGAACATGACCGCGCCCTTGAGCACGCAGACCAGCAGGATGCCGGTCTTGGCCTCGGCGTGATCGGCGGAGACCTGCTTCGCCAGTTCGGCGACCTTTTCCCGGATTTGCTCCTCAGAGATGATCACTTGCGCGATGTCGGCGTCATACCAGGAGCCCTCAGCCATGGGGTTAAGCCTGCCGTATCAAGGTTGCCGGTGGTCGCACGGGGCGCCCGCCAACGCCCGGCGAAACACCGGAAATGGCCCCCTTTTACCGCGTTGGGTCGGCAAAATGGACACAGTGCGTGACAACTCTCACAGCACAGAACGCGACCAGATCACTGCGCGGGGCTTAGTCCGCAACTCGGACGAGGGAGCCGTCCCGGCGTGCGACCAATATTGCACCGGGCAAGTGCACTGGCCCTTGCCCGCGCCAACTGGTGATCAACGCATCCAGAGCACCAACGTGCCGATGCGACAAAGCGCCCCCCGGAGCGCCAAGTCGACGGGCCCAGCTGTGCAACACCCGGGTTCGCACCGCCGCCGCCAGCCCGACCAGCTCAGCGACGGCTAGTGCGCCCGGCCCACGGCCAGCACCGACTAGGGCTGTTTCGGCCAGTGCATCCAACACCTCGTTGTCAGCAGCTATCTGCGTCGCCGACCGGGCCAGGCTGCCGACCACCGCCGGCCCCAATGCCGAGATCAACGCTGGCAGCGCAGACGCTCGCACCCGCGACCGGGCAAAGCTGGGATCAACGTTGTGCGGATCGTCCCAAGGCGCCAACCCCAGCGCTGCGCAAGCTTTGCGCGTGTCAGCTCGGGCCACATCCAACAACGGACGCACAAACAGACCTTTGCGGTACGGCATCCCCGCCAGCCCCCGTGGCCCCGCCCCCCGAGCCAGTGCCAGCAGTACCGTCTCGGCCTGGTCGTCGCGGGTATGCCCAAGAAAAACCGTCGCAGCTCCAAGCGTGGAAGCGGCCTCGTCCAGAGCGCGATACCGGGCGGTGCGCGCGGCGGCTTCCGGCCCACCGGGCAGTCCGTCGACAGTGACCGTGGCGACCTGCACCGGGTCGAACCCGGTTGTTTTCGCCCAGGCGGCGACGTCGAGGGCCCGCCGAGCGGAACCCTCCTGCAAGCCATGGTCGACAGTGACCAGCCCGACCGACGAACCGGTGAAGCGAGCTGCCGCGGCCAACGCCAACGAGTCAGCCCCACCTGAGCAGGCGACGAGCACCAAACCGTCGGCGGGTAGCGCCCGGCGCACCGCGAGCCGGATCGTGGCCACCGGCGGCGAAATCCGGGCCATCAGTGCCGGCCCTAGCCGCTGATGGCCGACTGCGGGCCGTGCACCCGGGTGACCCAAGCGTCCGGGTCAGCCAGCTCGTCCAGCCGGGGCAGGGTCAGCGGCGAGTCGAATATCTTGTTGAACCCGTCCATGCCGACCCGGTCGACAACACCGTGCACGAATTTGTGGCCCTCGGCGTACTGACGGAGTTTGGTCTCGATGCCGAGCAGGCGGCGGATTGCCTTCTCCAGCGGGTTGCCGCTCTCGCGGCGCTGGTTGAACTTGGCTCGGATCGACTCAACTGTGGGGATCACATCGGGGCCAACGCCATCCATGACGAATTCGGCATGGCCTTCCAGCAAGGTCATCAGCGCGGTCAGCCGGTCGAGCACAGCTTTTTGCCCCGGCGTTTGCACGATGTCGAGCACCGAGGAACGGCCGGGCACGTCGCGCAACGCGTCGGAGAGCACGCTCACCCCGCGGCGCAACCGCTCCAAGATGTGCTCCCCGCTCTGCGCGGCGTCGACGAAAGCCTGCACCTCGCCCAGGAAGTAGCCGCGCATCCACGGCACTGCGGTGAACTGGGTGCGGTGGGTGACCTCGTGCAGGCAGACCCAGAGCCGGAAATCGCGCGAGTCGACGTTGAGTTTGCGCTCGACATCGACGATGTTCGGCGCGTTCAGCAGCAGCTGGCCCGGCTCGCCAGAGAAGACCTCGTATTGCCCCAGCACGCGGCTGGACAGATAAGCCAGGATCGTGCCGACCTGCACCCCGGTGATCCGAGAACCGATCGCGTCGACGAGACCGCCTGGCTGCCGGTCGCCGGCGAGCCGACTGACCAACGGCACGATCACCTGTTTGAGACCCGCGATGTTGACCGCGGCCCAGTCTTTACGGTCGACCACCCGCACCGGGGGGACCGACACCTGCGAGACCAAACCGGTGTACGCGGCGACGTGCTCGGCCGCTTCGTCGGTCAACGCCCGCAGCTCGGTCACCACCCGCATCGCATCGTCATAGGAGACTGCGGGGCCGGATTTCGCCAGTGCTCCTGCGGTTGCAGCAGCCAGATCCCAATCCACGAACTGCGCCATGTCCACCACCGTACCCGCGTACGCCCAGCCTCGGCTCGGGTGAAACCCTGGAGCACAGGTAAGTAAAACCCGCAGATCAACAGCCGCAAGCCACCAACCGAGCCGGTACCCGATCCACCGCCAACTTGGCCTGTCCGGTATTGCCCGACCCACTCGCCATGATCGCGAAGACCAGCAGCCGGCCGTCTTTGGTCACCAATGCGCCGGCCATCGTGTTGATCCCACTGAGCGTGCCAGTCTTGGCGCGTACGACCCCCTGCCCGCCCTGATCCACCTTCGGGGTGATGAAGCGGTCGGCGAGCGTGCCCGACCAGCCGGCCACCGGCAGCCCGCCGAAGATGCCGCTGAGCGCGGGTTGTTGCCCGCTCGCCGCCAGCGCCAGCGTTTGGGTAAGCAGGGTCGGGCTGATCCCGTTGTGCCGCGACAGACCGCTCGAGTCGTACAGGTCGGCTTCGTCTCCAGGCAAGCCCAACGCGCGCAGTTTGGCGATCATCGCGACGCTGGCTTCGTCGAAAGTCCCCGGGCGGCCGGCAGCCAACGCGACCTGGCGCCCCATCAGCTCGGCGATCGTGTTGTCGCTCTGCTGCAACATCCAATCGGTGATGCGCACCAGCGGAGGTGACAACACGACACCGAGCTCACGACCTGGCCCAGTTGGACTGGCTTTCGGCGCTTTCACCCGCGCGACGCTCGCGACCGGTGCACCGAGCAGCTTCGCAAACGCAAGCCCAGCGGCGAGAGCCGGATCTTCCGACCGCGGGTCGCCGCCACCCTTGTGATGAACTGGGTCGATCCGGCCGCCATCGGTCATCAGCGGCTGAATCCGGGCCACTTGACCATCGGGCGAGACGTCACCGGGGCTCCACCCCGGACCGATGTCCGGGCCGCTGAACAGGGTCGTGTCGATCGACACCTTCGTCACTTTTGCCCCCGCGAGTGAGTTTTTCACTTCGGTGGCAAGTTGATCGAGCCGGGCCGCGCCGGGGAACTCGGCGTGCGCGTTCACCGCCAACGTCGGGTCACCGCCGCCGATCAGGACAACTTCCCCCGCAGCCGCACCGGCCACCGCACGAGTGGGCAGCCGATAAGCCGGTCCCCTGGCGGCGAGCACAGTCGCGGCGGTGAGCACCTTGGTAGTCGAGGCCGGGGTGGTCATCGTGTCGGCGTTGCGGGCGTAAAGCACCTGATTGGTGGCCACGTCGAGCACCGCGACGTGCACAGTCGGGCCGAGCGCGGGCGCACTAATCAGCGGATCTAGCGCGGCCTTCACCTTCGTCGGCGTCGGCTCAATGCCACCCGTACCCGCAGCGCTGAGCACCGGAGTCGGCGACGGCTCAACCACGTGCGCGACCGTCCGCGGGGCAGCTTTCTTTATCGCTGCCGCGGGAAGCCACCGATCGACCGGGCCGGGCCGCACCAACCCGAGCACCGCAGCAGCCAACAGCAGCACAATCACCACCCCCAGTGCCGAGATCACTCTCGTACGAGACTTGCGGGGTTGATCTGCGGGTTTGCGGTCTTGGACTTGCGACTGCATTACTTCGATCCGTCCGCCTCATTCGTGCCCCGGCGCTGCACCTGCGCCAGGATCTGACCAGCTCACCTGCGCCAACGGCCGAGCCGCAGCGGGGACACGCCCACGCTGGTGTCACCGCGGACACGCCGGACGCGGCTGGCGTCCTGGTGTGAATCATGCCTCCCCATCGGTCCCCACCTGGGCGCCGACGACAGACTTAGGGGAGACTAGCGAAATCCGGCACATCGTTGCGCGCGGATCTGGTGGGCTGTTCGTTCGGTCCCCCGCTCTCCGCCTGGCTGTGTCCGGTCCTGAACGCAGGCGATCAAGGGAGCAGACGATGGATTTCGACGTTCTGGTTGAGATCCCCAAGGGCCAGCGCAACAAGTACGAGGTTGACCATAAAACCGGCCGGATCCGGCTCGACCGGACCCTGTTCACAGCGACGCAATATCCCGCGGACTACGGGTTTATCGAGGGCACCCTCGGCCAAGACGGCGACCCGCTGGACGCGCTCGTGTTGATCCAGGAGCCGACGTTCCCTGGCTGTCTGGTGCGGGCCCGCGCGATCGGCATGTTCCGCATGTCCGACGAAAAAGGTCGCGACGACAAGGTGCTCTGCGTGCCGTTCGAGGACCCGCGCCAAGAGCACCTACGTGACATCCACCACGTGGGTGAATTCGACCGAATGGAAATCCAGCACTTTTTCACCGTCTACAAGGATCTTGAGCCGGGCAAGTCAGTCGACGGCGCCACCTGGGTCGGGCGGGTCGATGCCGAAGAGGAGATCCGCGCCTCCTTCAAGCGGGCCGAGGCCGCCGAAGGCGACGAACACTGAACCCAATTTGACACCCGATTTGACGTAGTCCCGACCTGGCCAGGTCGGGACTACGTAGTTCCACCCTGCACCGTCATCCAGGGGGCTTGATCTTGCAATTTCCAGCAATTAGGCAGATATGACCAACCCGGTACTCTCCGGTCATGCCTGCTGGTCAAGCACCCATGAGCAAGCGTCTCCGTCTCGGCGAAGAACTCCGCCGACTGCGTGAATCACATAGCTGGTCAGTCACTCACGTCGCTGGCCTTCAAGGCTGGTCGCATACGAAGGTCAGCCGACTCGAAACCGGCAAAGTACGACCAGACGTCGGCGAGGTCATGGATCTACTAGACCTGTACGGCGTGACCGGCGACCCCTATGACCGGCTCGTGACTCTTACTCGGCAGGCCAACGCACGTGGCTGGTGGAAGGCATACGCCGGGATGCCTGATCGCCAGATGGGCTTCGCCGAGATGGAGTCCGACGTCGTCAGCATCCGCGAGTTCACACTCACCTACGTGCCGGGCCTTCTTCAAGATTCGGGCTACATCCGCCAGCGCTTCTCAGACCGCGACGCCGTAAAAGACTTCGATCTGGAGACGGCGATCGAAGGCCGGCTGGAGCGCCAAAAGATTCTTGGACGCGGCGTCGCGTATGAGGCCATCATCGACGAGTCCGTGCTGCGTCGCTACAGCGCAGAGCCAGACGTTCGGCGCGCCCAGCTTGAGCACTTGATCGAGGTTGCGCGTCAACCCAGCGTGACTATCCGAGCGCTGCGTCTAGCTGCGGCGATCGAATACATGTCTGTTCCACTCAACAGTTTCGCTCTCTACCGTTTCGACTCACCTGACGACGATGACATGGTCAGCATCGAGATGGAGACGAGTGACCTTTGGCTGGGTGATCCAGAAGACCTGGCGCGTTATAGCGTCATGTATAACCGGCTACAACCCGCGGCTGACACTCCTGAGGAGACACTTGAACTCCTCCACTCACTCGCAGATCAGGCATGAAAGAGGCGCACGATGCACTACACAGAGTGGCGTAAAAGCACTCGCAGTGGAAACCAGGCGAACTGCGTGATGGTTCGCAACAGCCCTACGACGGTGCAGGTCAAGGATAGTAAGCACCCCGAAGGAGCGGTCTTGTCGTTCACGCATGATGAGTGGCGGGCATTCGTCGGCGGCGCCGCTGAGGGTGAGTTCGACCTCGACTGAGCTTTCCATCGAAAGAGAGGGCCGGTCCTTGCGGACCGGCCCTCTCTTTCGTGCCAGATCTCGGACAAAACGGATGACTTTCGCGTGGTGGGTTGTGCGTCGGACGCAATAGGAGCAATGTCGCACATGTGCTCGGAGAGCGCAGATCGAGTTGTAGCCCGAACTCTGCCGGGTTGCATCGGGCTGAGCCGAGGGGAGGGCGGCCACCGATGAGGTCTTCCGAAGACGTGGTGGCCGCCATGGACCAATGGAATGGATGGAGATTCGGATGCTTCTCGGTGCCGTCATAGCGTCACTAGCGGTTGGCTTCCTGACCGGTCTTCTGAGTTTCAAGGTGAAATCGACATGGTGCACGCGTTGCGGAGCAATCAAGTCATGCGCGAACTGTGCTCCTCAGCTTGCTGCTACGCCTACGAGCGGCGCCCGAAGGTGAGCGACTTGGGTTTCGTGATCAGCCTGACGGTACAAGGCCCGGCCGACATCGAAGCAGCCAAAATCATCGCGCGACGACTAGTGAGATCGTTGGAAAGCCAGTCGATATTGCCCGGCTTGGAGATCGAAAGCACGACCGTGGCGTTCGAAGGAAACCCCTTCAAAGCGTTCTGGCCGATCTGCGGATACCGGCTCGCTCAAGAGAAACGGTGCCTACGCCCGGGTGACCATCGTGGCCAGCACTCGCCATTGTGGGTGAACGAGTGAACGCCATGTCGCTGGAGCCGACGATCTTCGCCGGCTGTGGTAGCTAGACCAGCATGGCGCGGACGGCGCGGATGAGCACGGGACGCTCGGAGCGGGCAAGCAAACCCTGCGGGTGCGGGGACAGCAGCCGAGTGACAGACAACGCCTGAAGCTGGTCACACATAGCGAAACATCGTTGCCCAGTGAGTGTTACCGATGGCTGAAACGGCAACCCGCGATCAGTCCGGGTGCAAGGGGCCAGAATTGCGTCACTGCGCTGTCACCGCGACATCCGCCTCGGCCCATTGATCGGCCTCAGCTTGCCAGTCCGCCAACTGCTCGGGAGAAAGCCGTTCCACCGCCTTCATCGACTCGTAGGCGAACAGAAGGTCACCCAAAGCCTCGTCCAGGGTTACTTTGCCTAGGGAGGTGGCAATCGCAGCCAGGGCGTCGCGGTTCACCGCACTGACCTTCATCGTGGTGGTCTTATCGGACGAGTCTCGTGTCGCCAGCGTCGAAGACATACCGAAAGTATACTGCCGATATACGGGGTTACTGGCCGCGTGATCCCGGTTAGTCGGGGACGCACCACCCAAAATTTTGTGGACGGCGGTGACCTGGCCGGTTACTTGCCGTCCCGGGGTCCGGCGGCGAACACGGCTACGACACGGACGGGCGCGATGGTGGTCGCGGCGACCATGGCCATTCGCAAACTAGCCGGCAAGACCTGTCAGGCCGTAACGGCATTGTTGCGCGCTACGGCCTGACGCTGCGCCAGGATGGCCCCAGACGGTACTCGTTTCGGCCGGTCCACGATACTGCGCGTAGGTCAGAGGCCGATCGCGGCTACGGCGGTGTAGAGGCCGACGACGGCGCAGGCGACGGGGATGACTGAGACGACGATCACGCTGTCGATCAGGTCGGCGGCCCGGCCGAGGTAGGGCGACGGTGGGCGGGTTGAGTAGGTTGCGCCGGCGGCGATAGTGACCAGGGCGATGGCCAGGGCGACTGTGGCGATTATCGGGCGGGTGCTGGAGTCGGCTCGGGTGAGCAGGTCGACGCCGAGTGCTGTTACGCCGACTAGGCCGCTGACGACCAGGGGCACGCGTTGGCGCAGGGTGACGAAGAGTCGGGAACGCACGAGCAGCGCGGCAGCTGAGACGGCGAGCAGGATTCGGGCCGATTGGGTGTCGGCGGTGGCCAGGACCACGAAACCACCGATGGCGAGCACGGTGTGTCCGAGCAGCAGGCCAGCGAGCAGCTCTTCGGTGCGGGTGACAGCGGCGAAGACCTTGCGCCGGTCGGGTCGGTCGCGCACTGATTTGGACTCGCCGGCGGTCCGAGCGGCGGTGAACCCGTCATTGCCGTCGTTGCCGACTGGCAGCGACACCGGCGGGGTGGGCATCTTGCCTAACCGGATCGCCAAAAGCGGCAACAGCCCGATGCCGCAAACCAGCACACAAACCAGCACGGCCGCCGCGCCCACAGCTGAAGTGAACAACCCCACGAGGGCGGTGAGCGCGCCAAGCACGCCCGCGGTCAGGCCAGCGAGGAACAAGCGCAGCGAGCTGGCGACACCTAGCGCACCGAGGGCAGCCACCAACACCAGGGCAACCGAGCCGGCGAGCAACTCCGAATCGCCGAGCCAGGGAACGTAGCCGAGCCGGCCGACTCGATCGGGTGCGGCCAGCAACAACGCGCCGCCGAGGAACGCATAAGGCATGGCAGCAGTGCCGAGAGCGGCGCCAGCCTGAGCGTTGCCATAGGCCCGCGAGGCACTCACCCCAGCGAAGGCAAGCAACAACGCCACCCCCAGCCCAGCGTACGCAGCGCCAGTGCTGGACGGGCCGGCGAGCAGCAGCGCGAACAACCCGAGACCGAGCAGCACAGCCGCCGCGACCATCGTGGCAGTACGGGTCGAGGCCGGGTCCCAGGCGCTGCCGCGTCGACGAGCGCCGGCCGCGATTGCCTCGACCACGTCGTCGTATTCCAGTTCCGGCCACTCATCGCGGGCCGGGACCAAATGCAGCACTTCCCCATCGCGTACACCTTGGGGGAAGAGGCCTTGGTTGGTGGCCAGTGCGACGCCGTCGGTGCGTCGCAGCACCCACCCGCCGTGTCGTTCGCCGTCGTCGGCCAGGCCAACACCTGCGTGCCGGAGCAGCTCGGGCAGCAGTTCAGCCAGCGGCACCTGCTCGGGCAAGGCGACATCGACGCGGCGCTGGGGCGCGTTGATCGTGACCCGGGCGAGTCCGATGCTCATGCGATGCTCCCGGGGCATTTAGCGGCATCAGCCGGCAGGTGCCGGCCGATTCGCGCGCTGCTCTGACTCAAGACCATTTCCCATCGATATTTGCTGATTCGCCGAGGCGACTCTAGGTTGCGGTTTGCGGCGGCTGGACACCGAGGCTGCGGAACCGACAGCACTTTACCTACCATTGGCCGGACACGATGTCCGACAATCGGCGCGCGACCGGAAACTGACCCCCCACCAATGCTGATGAAAGGGAAATTCCACGCATGAGTACGGTGGTGATCAAGCGGTCAGCGCGACGACCCGCTCCAGAAATCCCCGCCGGTGAGCTAGCCGTCGAGGCTCCGCCGGAGATTCCGCAAGCAGCAGGCGGGCGCTGGCAGCAGGCGTTGATGGGCCTGCCGATGCTCGGCGGCTCGGTGGCGATGGCGATGATGATGGGCCGCGGCGGCGGAGCGACGTCCTATGTGGTCGGCGGATTGTTCGGTGTCTCCTCGGTCGCCATGCTCGCCACCAGCTTCGGCTCGAACGGCTCGCCGAAAAAATCCGAAATGATGGCGGCCCGCCGCGAATACTTGCGCCATCTGTCCGGCCTGCGGCGTCGGGTGCGCGAGACCGCCAGCCGGCAGCGGATCGGTTTGCTCTATCGCCACCCCGATCCAACTCAGCTGTGGTCCACCGCGAGCAGCCATCGAGTGTGGGAGCGACGGTTGGCTGATCCCGACTTCGGTGTGGTGCGCCTCGCGGTCGGCCCGCAAACTCTGGCAACTCCGCTGATTGCACCGGTGACTCGCCCGCTCGACGAGCTGGAGCCGATGACCGCCGGCGCGCTGCGTCGTTTCCTGGACGCCTATTCGGTGGTGCCCGACTTGCCGGTCGCGGCCTCACTGCGCGGATTTGCGCGCGTCTTCATGCGCGGCCACGGGCCCGGGGCGGAGGCGCAGGCCCGCGCGCTGACCCGGGCGATCGTCGCCCAACTCGCTACCTTCCACGCACCAGACGACATGATCATCGCGGTCTGCGCCGGGCCGCAGCAGCGCCAAACGTGGGAATGGGTTAAGTGGCTGCCCCACAACCTGCACCCGGCCCGCACTGACGCGCTCGGTCACGTGCGGCTGGTCGCGAGCAGCGGCCCGGATCTGGAGCAACTGCTCGAAGACGTCATTGGCAACCGGCCCCGGTTCAGCCCGGCCGGAGTCAGCACCAACGGCCCACACGTCGTGCTGGTGCTCGACGGCGTCGACCTGCGCGGTGCCACCCAGCTCGACGACGGCATCGACGGAGTGACCGTGCTCGACCTGGACGAGCGCCCACCGCGACTGCTCGACCGCTCAATGCTGGTCCTGGAAGTTCGCACCGGTAAGGGCCCAGCAGCGCTGAACACATATGCGATGGAACAGGAGGGCGAAGTCGGTGTGGCCGACGGGCTAACCGAGCTGCAGGCCGAGGCGGTTGCTCGCCGGTTGGCGCCGCTGCGGCTGGCCGCAATGTCGAAGTCGGTGGACACGCCGCTGGCCACCGAGATGGGCCTGGCTGAGCTGCTCGGCATCGGCGACCCGAGCTTGTTCAGCGTGGCGCGCAGCTGGCTGCCTCGACCCAACCGGGACAACCTGCGGGTGCCGATCGGACTCGGTGCCGACGGCAACCCGATCGAGCTCGACCTCAAAGAGTCGGCCCAGGACGGGATGGGCCCGCACGGGCTACTGATCGGCGCTACCGGCTCGGGCAAGTCCGAGCTGCTGCGCACGATGGTGATGGCGCTGGCTGCGACGCATTCGTCCGAGACGTTGAACTTCGTGCTGATCGACTTCAAAGGTGGGGCGACGTTCTCCTCGCTGGATCGGCTGCCGCACACCGCTGCCGTGATCACCAACCTCGCCGACGAATTGCCGCTGGTCGACCGGATGGTGGACGCGATCGACGGTGAGCTGATTCGGCGGCAGGAGTTGCTGCGTAAGGCGGGCAACTATGCCAGCTTGCGCGATTACGAGCGGGCCCGACTCGGCGGTGCGGCCTTGCCACCACTGCCATCGCTGCTGGTCATCTGTGACGAGTTTTCCGAGCTGCTGTCCGCGAAACCCGACTTCATTGACCTATTCGTGCAAATTGGACGGTTGGGTCGCTCGCTCGGCGTGCACTTGCTGCTCGCCAGTCAGCGGCTAGAGGAGGGTCGGCTGCGCGGGCTGGATACGCACCTGTCTTATCGGGTGGGGTTGCGAACCTTCTCGGCGCTCGAATCACGGGCCGTGCTCGGCGTACCGGACGCCTATGAACTGCCGCGCTCGCCCGGACATGGCTATCTGAAATTCGGCACGGAGCCGCTCCTGCGGTTCAAAGCCGCATATGTGTCCGGGCCCGTGCGCAGAGCTAGTGGCCGCAGCGCAGCCGGCGGATCCGGCACTGATCTGAACGTGCTGGAATATTCGACCCGCTACGTCGCTGCGCCGGAACCCCCCAAGCCGGCAAAGCCCGAGCCGGTGCACGTTGCAGCCGGCGAAAGCGTGCTCGACGTGATGGTCGACCGGCTCAACGGCCAAGGCCCACCCGCCCACCAAGTCTGGCTACCGCCACTGAACCAATCCGCCGCACTCGACGAGCTGCTCGGCCCGGTCGTGGCCGACCCGATCCGCGGGCTGGCCTTCGCCAACCCCGAACTGCACGGTGCCCTGCAAGTGCCGATCGCGTTGGTCGACAAACCGCGCGAGCAGCTGCGCGACGTGATGTGGCTGCAGCTGGCCGGGGCAGGCGGGCACGTGGCAGTGGTCGGCTCGACCCTGAGCGGAAAATCGACTGCACTGCGGTCGATGATCTGCGGATTGGCATTGACCCACACTCCCGCCGAAGTGCAGATCTATTGCCTGGACTTCGGCGGCGGCTCGCTCGGCTCGGTCCGCGACCTGCCCCACGTCGGTGGTGTGTCCGGCCGGCTCGACACAGTCGGCGTGCGGCGCACGGTCGGCGAAATCGCGACTTTGCTGACCGAACGGGAAACCCGTTTCGCCACTCTCGGGATCGACTCGATGGGCTCCTACCGGCGGCGCCGCGCCAACCCAGCCGGGGTGGGTGGCATCGCGACCGACGGCGACCCGTTCGGTGATGTCTTCCTGATCGTGGACGGCTGGGCCACGCTGCGCAAAGAATACGAGGAGCTCGAAGGGGTCATCACCGACATCGCCACCCGCGGCTTGTCCTACGGCATCCACGTGGTGGTGGCGACCTCACGGTGGATGGACTTCCGGCCGGCGATCCGGGACCTGTTCGGCTCCAAACTGGAGCTTCGACTGGGTGACCCGAGCGACTCGGCGATCAACCGGCGGGCAGCGACGACGGTGCCGGAGATCCCCGGCCGTGGCATCCTCGAACACCCAACCGACAAGAACAAGGCCCTGCACCTGCTCACCGTACGACCCGAGTTAGCCACGCTGGGCGACACCAACAGTTTAGTCAAGGCGATTGCGGCCAACTGGGCTGGCACGATCGCGCCACGGGTGCGGTTGTTGCCGTCGTCGGTGCCGTACGCGGAGCTGGATTTGGATCGCGGCATTGGTTTGCGGATTCCGATCGGGATCAGCGAGGCCGACCTGCAGCCGGTCGAGATCGACTTCGCGTCCGACCCGCATTTCCTGCTCTTCGGCGACTCGGAATGTGGCAAGTCGTCGTTCCTGCGGGCGTTGGCCACCTCGGTGATCCGCCGGTTCTCGCCGGAACAAGCCCGGATCATCCTGGTCGACTATCGGCGCAGCTTGATGGACCTGCCCGAATCCGACCACCGGATCGGCTACGGCATTCAAGCGCAGCGCACGTTGGAGCTGATGGAATCGGTGGCCGGCTATATGCAACGCCGACTGCCCGGTCCGGATGTGACCGCCCAACAGCTGCGCGACCGGTCTTGGTGGACCGGGCCGGAGTTGTTCGTGCTGGTCGACGACTACGACTTGGTGACGGCCGGCCCGACCAATCCGCTCACTCCGATCATCGAATATCTGCCGCAGGCCCGCGATGTCGGCCTGCACTTGGTGCTGACTCGACGAGCCGGCGGGGCTAGCCGGTCGCTGTTCGAGCCGGTGATCCAACGTTTGCGCGAGCTGTCCGCACCTGGGCTAGTCATGTCTGGGCCGGCGGACGAAGGCGCATTGATCGGGGCAGTTCGCCCAACACCAATGCCCGCTGGCCGTGGTCGGTTGCTTACTCGACGTGAAGGCGTGCGACTTATTCAGCTCGCGCACCTCCCTCCGTACTGAAATGCGGTGGTTTTGACAGACGCCGGGTGCGATAACCATCGACCGGCACCCACCGCTGAGCCACGTTTCGGAGTAATCTGCAGCGACCATCCAGCTACGAGACATGCTGTTATGACCGTCAGTGCGGGGAGCGTGACTACTGTGCAGATCAGTGGTAAGCCGTGCTGACCAAACGCCAGTTGAGCGCGCTCGCGTTAGCCGGGGCACTCGCCGTCGGCGTGCCGGTCGGGCCCGCCACCGCGTCCGACCATGCATCGACCACGATGGTTTCGTTGCGCCCGCTGCGCAATGACGCAGTGCGCAACGCCCAAGTCCACCTCAAGACGCTCGACCTAACTGATGCGTGGAAATTTGCCAATGGTGCCGGCATTACCGTCGCCGTGATCGACTCCGGCGTCGACGCCAGCCACCCCGACCTGGTCGGCCAAGTGCTGCCCGGCCTCGACCTGGTCGACTCGGCCGGCAGCGGCGACACCGACTTGGTCGGGCATGGCACCACGGTCGCCGCGCTGATCGCCGGCCGGGCTGACGGGAATGGAGTGGTCGGGATCGCCCCAAAAGCCAAAATCCTCCCGGTGCGCGTGCTAGACCAGCAAAATCGCTACAACGACGCGCTGATCGTGGCCAACGGTGTGCGCTGGGCAGTCGACCACGGCGCTCGGGTGATCAACTTGTCGCTCGGTGGCAGCGTGAGCAGCCCGCCTCTGGCCGCGGCATTGGATTACGCCTTCGCCAAAGACGTCGTGGTGGTCGCCTGCACCGGCAACGTGAGCGCGTCCGCCACCCCCAACGTCTGGTATCCGGCCCGTGAGCCCGGCGTGATCGCTGTCACCGGCACGGATCAGGCCGGCGACCAACTTTGGTCCGGCTCGATCACCGGCAAAGAAACAGTTGTCACCGCCCCGGCCACCCAGCTGGTCGGCGCCCGTCCCGGCGGCGGCTATTGGCGGGTGCAGGGCACAAGCTTCGCCGCCCCGATGGTCTCCGGCACCGCGGCGCTGATCCGGTCGCGCTGGCCAGCGCTGTCCGCCGGCGACGTGATAAACCGGATCATCAAGACCGCCAAAGACCGCGGTGCCCCCGGCCGCGACCCCATTTACGGGTACGGGTTGATCAACCCCACTGGGGCGTTGACCGCCGATCTTCCGACTATCAATACCAATCCGCTGGACACGTCACCGGCACTAGGCGTCGCCAAGTTCGGCAGCGCGCCGGCGTCTGGCCAAGCCCAATCCGCGCCGGATGTGAGCAGCTCAACCCAGGTTGTGCCGCCCGCCGCTGGTGGTGGCGCTGCACCTAGCTTGGCCGGCCCGGCGAATGCCGCCCGAGCGTCCGTGCACCGCGACTGGTGGGCCGCAGCCATCTTGTTCCTGGTGGCCGCAATCGCCACCTTGCTGACTGTGCGCCGCTTCGCCCGCACGGCTGCTTAGCCGGCAGTGACCTGCTAGCTTTTGGAGCATTTGCTGGTAGAGACGCCATCGATCTTGTCCACGCCAGCTTTGGCCACTGGAGTCACCTCGGTTAAGGTCAGAGCGAAGCCAGTGTTCTTGTCGTCGGCAGCAGCCGCGAAGACCACGCCGAGCACCTCACCTGCCGGAGTGACCAACGGTCCGCCCGAGTTGCCGCTGCGCACCAGCGACCGCAGCGTGTAGATCTCGCGGGTAATGTCGGCGGAGTTGTAGATGTCGCTGCCGGGGATCGGGCCGTCGTCGCGGATCCGAGCGGATTCGGCGTCATATGGGCCGTCCTGGGGGTAACCGAGCACAATCGCGCTAGCCCCGGTGGCCGCCCGTTTCGGTGCGAACGGCATGGCCGGTGCGCGCAAGCCAGGCACGTAGAGCACCGCAAGGTCGCGCTTGGGGTCAAAAACCACCACAATCGCGTCCAACCGATCACCGTTTACTTCAACTGACAGCTCACGGGTGCCGGCGACCACGTGCGCGTTGGTGAGAACCCGCTCTGGGGCGTACACAAACCCGGAGCCTTCAATCCGCCGCGAACAACTCGGCGCAGTGCCCAACACTTTGAGTACGGAACGCCGGGACCTCTGCACAACTTGGGAGCCGGCCAAAGCGGGGTCTGGCGCGGCCACTTCCTTCGCCCGGGTCGGCGTAAGCCCACCGAACAAGTCGGGGAACCCGCTGGTATTGAGGGTGTCGCGCAGCGCCGAGGACAATGCCTGGGCCCGCTTCGGCATCACACTGTTGATGCCGCCGAGAATCGCGCTGCTGCGGACCTGGCGGTTGAGGCCGGCAAACGACGTGGAGGCGAGCGGGACCGCGATCAACCACGCCACCAGCAGAACCGCAACCAGCGAAATGATCCCACCACCGGCGTCGTCAAGGCGCTGCAGCAGCGGGTGAGAGATCGTCCGCCGCAGTCGGGTACCGAGCCAACCTGCCAGAGTTTGCCCAAGCACAGCAAGCGCGAAAATGGTCACCAGTGAGACCGTCAGCCGCACCGTGCTGTCGGTGAAATTGTTGGCGACCAGCGGGCCGACCTGCAGGCCGATCAGCACGCCGCTGAAGAACCCGCCGAAGGACAACGCCCCGATGACGAAGCCCTGTCGATAGCCGCTGATGGCGAAGACCACCATGAGCACGATCAGGATGGCGTCGACCACGGACACTCACTCAACGTAGAAGCCGAAGACCATCGCAGGATCATGGCATTACCTCGTCCCGGGCGCCACCACGCATGGCCGGCACCGGCGCGGCGCCGGCCGGAAGCGAGACAACCCGCTCGGTATCCCACGGACGAGACCAGCCACCCATGTCTAGCAACGTCGAGATCACCCCTGCCGTGAAGCCCCAGACGAGCAGGCCGCGGATCTGAAATGCCGGTCCGATCCAACCACTCGGATGCCGCACCCGGATACGGTTAACCGGGTCGACTAGTTCACTGAACGGCAGGCGAGCAACCTGGGCCACCTCGGCCGACTGCCGGGGGCCGACCGGATGTGGACGCCGCCACCACGCCAGCACCGGGGTCACCACAAATGAGCTGACCGGGAGATAGAGGTCGGGCAGAAGAGCGAGCACCTCAGCGCTGTCGGGGTCGAGACCGACCTCCTCGTTGGCTTCCCGCAGCGCGGTCGCTGCCGCGTCAGCATCGGTGGGGTCGGTCCCGCCACCCGGAAAAGCCACCTGGCCGGCGTGGTTACGCATGGTAGCGGCGCGCTTGAGCACCAACAGATCCACCTGCGGCACCGCTGCGGCCGGGGTGGATTCGGCGAGCAGGATTAGTACGGCGCTAGCGCGGCCCCCGTCGGCTGGAGCCCGCAGGGTGGTGAAGTCTTCGACGCGCCACGTCGCGGCCCGCGTGAGCAGCGGCTCGAACCAGGACGGTAGGTCCGTTGGCGTAACCAGGACCCGACCGTGGCTCACCTCTTCACCGACACACCAGTGTGCACGTGAACTAGCTCGTCGATAGTGTCCGCGGTCATCGGCGGCGCCTGGATGAACTGATGTCCAGCGGAGTCGATCAGCAGCGTGATCGGCAGGGTGATGCGCCCAAGGGCCTTGGTCACCTTGCCGTCCTGGTCAAACAAAGTTGGCAGGTCCACGCCGTGGTCGGTGGCGAAAGACGCGCCGGCTGATCGAGTGTCTTCCGAGTCGACTCCGAGCACGGTGAGCCGGCCGGCGGTGCGGTCGGCTAGCTGCTGAATGATCGGCAACTCCGCGCGGCATGGGCCACACCACGACGCCCAAATGTTGACCAGGGCCGGTCCGGGAATCGAGCTCAGTGCGACTTGGGCCCCACCGGTGAAGCAGGGCAGCTGCACCGCTGGCAGCTCACTCGCTTGGCCTGCGCCCGGACCCGCCGGCTGCGACGAGGGGGTGGCCTCCGCCGTAAGTGACGCTCTAACTGAGTGGGGCGCAGCGGTTGAGTCGGCAGCGATCACGGCCGGTGATGCAGCGGCTGAAGGCGTGGTTAGGGCTAAGCAGCTGGCGAAAGGCGATGGTGGGCTGTCAGCGACGCCGACCTCGGCAGTGCAGGCAGTTGCCATCAGTGTGGTAACCGCGGCGAACAACGCCAGGATGGGGCGGCTCCACAGCGATGCCACCACTGACCGAACCGCGACGGGTCGATTCACGGCTGCTCCGCAGTGAGCACCGCACCGGCCGGCGCCAGCTCGGGGCCGGTGCCCGGGGCGAACTGCGCCAATTCGGGGTCGATGCTCGGGGTGACCGGCACTAAATCGGGGTCGATGCCTGCGGCCATGGCGAGATCTCGGGTTCGCGGGCCTTTGAGCAGCTTGGCTGCGGCGGCGGGATCGGTCGGGCCGGTGCCGTAGGAAGGGCACAGCGCGGCCAGGGTGCACGCGCCACACGCAGGTTTGCGTGCGTCGCAGACGCGCCGGCCGTGAAAAATCACCCGGTGCGAGAACATGGTCCAGTCGCGCTTTTCGATCAACTCGGCGACCGACATTTCAATCTTGACCGGGTCGTCTTGCTGCACCCAGCCGAACCGGTTGGTCAACCGACGGAAATGGGTGTCGACGGTGAGGCCGGCGCCACCGAACGCGTTTCCGATGATCACGTTTGCGGTCTTGCGGCCGATGCCCGGCAACTTCACCAAGTCGTCGAGCTTGGCCGGAAGCACCCCGTCGTACTGTTCTATTAGGTTTTGACCTAGTTTGAGCAGTGAGTCAGTTTTGTTGCGAAAGAAGCCGGTGGGGCGCAGCAAGGTTTCCAGCTCAGCGCGATCGGCACCCGCGAAATCGGCGGCGCTGCGAAAACGCGCGAACAGTGCTGGTGTGACTTGATTGACCCGTACGTCGGTCGTTTGGGCGGAAAGAATGGTAGCGACCGCGAGCTGTAACGGGGTGGTGAAGTCGAGCTCACAGTGCGCGTCTGGGTGGGTTGCGGCCAAAATTCTGGCCATCCGGCGGGCGCGGCGCTTACGCCCGATCGGCGTCTCCCCCGCATATCGCTGCGCCGAGCGCACCAGCAAAGTCACCGGTAAAGAGTACGTCGGGTGCACCACCTCGCTGCGTTACGCCGGTGGGGTGATCGCCCCGTCCGCGCCGACAGTCGCCGCGGTCTGACCAAAGTCGGCCACCGACAGTTGTCCGACCAGTTCACGACCGCGTTCGTTTGCCGTGTCGCGCGTCGGCAGACCGATTGCGCTCAGATAGGTCGAGGCAAAACTGCCTTTCGCGTACGTGCCGTCCTTGGTGAGCGTGACGTGCAGGATCCCGCCGTACTTGAGCACGCCCTGGTTGGACAGTGCTTTGCCGCCACCAGCGAAATTGCCCAAGCTGTACGCGATTAGCTTGCCGTGATAGAACTCCATTCCGCGCAGCACGTGCGGGCTGTGTCCAATCACCAGATCAGCACCGGCATCAATCACCGTGTGACTGAATTTGATCGGATCCCCCCGGTTTTCGCCGAAGAAGAGCTCGGGGCCCGGCTTCACCTGCTGCTTATCCGCCCCTTCGGCACCCATGTGCACTTGCACTACGACGAGATCAGCTTGCGACTTCGCCTGTTTGATCACCTTCTGCGCATGATCCAAGTCGTTCAGGTTGTTAGTCCCCGTGTACGGCGAGAAGCCCACCACCGCGACCTTGATCCCCTTGACCTCGACCACGGTGATCTCGTCCTGGCCGCCGGTGTATTTCACGCCGGCCGAGTCAAGCGCCGAACGAGTGTTGCGTGCACCCACCGGACCGAAGTCGTTGAAGTGGTTGTTAGCCAGATTGACCAGGTCAAAGCCACCTTGTTTGAGATAGGCGGCATAGCTGGGCGGCGAGCGGAAGGCGAAGCAGTTCGGGCCGGGCGGCGTGCCGCACTTGGACGTGCCGGTGTCGTCGGTGAGGGGTTGCTCCAGATTGCCCATTACCAAGTCGGCGGCGAGAGCTGCGTGCACGTCGGCGAAGAAGCCGGTGCCGTTGTTGGGTGGCAACTGGGTGGGCGCGTTGCTCATCATGATGTCGCCGGTGGCGGAGAGGCTGATCGTCGAACCATCGGCGGCCGCGGGGGCAGCGGAGCGCGAAGGCACGGGCCGGGCCGGCGCGGACGGCACGATTGCCGCGGCGGGCTGCTCCCATTTCGGCTTGCGAGCGGCAATATCGCGGTTGGCGTAGGCGACGCTACCAATCCCGGTGCCAACTAATAGAGCGAGCACGATCGCGATGGTGAGAATCGGACGTCCGAAAAGGCCCGAATTGCGCGCTGGGGGGTCAGCATTCATCGACGGAGACGATACCCCTGGATGCCGTTTTGGGGTGTCCGTCGAATGGCCGGTAGTCATGCGCCGAGAGCCCGATGTGCAGTTGGCCGACTGCGCGCAAGGCGTCGGCAAAGCGGCTGCGAGCGGTTACCCTCCGGTATCTAGATCAAGGGGTGCCCACCAGATTGACGCTCGCGTGCGCCTAGACTGATCGAGCGCAGGCGTTGCGCGTGTTCGGAGGTGCGACGATGGACGAGGTACTAGCCCGCAGCGGGATCTTCCAGGGTGTTGACCCGGAAGCAGCCGAGGCGCTCGCCAAGGAGATGGACTCGGTCGAAATCCGCAAGGGTGACGTCCTGTTCAACGAGGGCGAGGCCGGCGACAGTCTCTACATCGTGCTGTCTGGCAAGATCAAACTTGGTCGGCGCGCGGCGGACGGCCGACAGAACCTGGTTTCGATCATGGGTCCGTCAGACATGGTCGGCGAGCTGTCCCTGTTCGACCCCGGGCCGCGCACGGCGACGGCAACCGCGGTGACCGACGCCCGAATGGCTCGACTGAAGAAGACCTCGTTGCGACCGTGGCTGAACAACCGCCCGGAAATTGCCGAGCAACTGCTGCGGGTGTTGGCCCGGCGGTTGCGGCGCACCAACGACGCCCTGGCTGATCTGATCTTCACGGACGTGCCTGGCCGGGTGGCGAAAAATCTGCTGCAGATGGCCGGCCGGTTCGGCACTCGCGACGGTGGTGTGTTGCGCGTCACGCACGACCTGACCCAAGAGGAGCTGGCCCAGTTGGTGGGCGCCTCGCGCGAGACCGTAAACAAGGCCCTAGCCGACTTCGCCTCGCGCGCTTGGCTGCGGCTGGACGGCAAAAGCGTGATCATCTTGGACCCGGAACGGCTGGCTCGGCGCGCCCGGTTGTGACAGTAGTTTTCCCCAGGGGCTGTCCGATCGGACAGCCCCATAAAGCCGTTTAAGACGCGTTAAAAGCTGACAAAAGCCTCAGAACGGCATCCGTGTCGCACCTGCTCAGCCACTCGTTACGGAGTTGGTCGAGTGGCACCGGCGGACGACGAGAGGCGCGGCTTTGAACAAGGTGGTTGGCGTTCAGCGCCTCGGTGTGCCGACGTGACCGTGCTCGAAACCGCGCTCGATTTGCGTACCCCCGACTGGGTGACCGCCCGCGGCGCAACGTTGGCCCGGCTCGCCCAACTCGACGCAGCGCTGGACCAAGTTCGCGCCGGTGGTGGGGAGAAGGCAGTGACCCGTCATCACGCCCGCGGCAAGCTGCTGCCACGTGAGCGGATCGAACTGCTGGTCGACCAAGACAGCCCGTTGCTGGAGCTGTCACCGGTGGCTGCATGGGGCACCGAGTTCACGCCCGGCGCCTCGGTCGTCACCGGCGTCGGCGTGATCGAAGGCGTCGAATGCGTGCTGATCGCCAACGACCCGACAGTTGAGGGCGGGGCGGTCAACACGTACACGTTGGCGAAGCTGCGCCGGGCCGTACGGATCGCGGCGGTGAATCGCCTGCCGTTGGTGACGTTGGTGGAATCAGCCGGTGAGAACCCGCCGGAGCACCCGCCAGCAGAGGGCGGCATCGCGCGTGAGTTGAGCCGGCTCACTGCTTCTCGGGTGCCGACCGTTTGCCTAGTTTTCGGCGCCACAGCCGGAGACGCCGCCTACCTGCCGGCCCTCGCCGATTACACGATCATGGTGCGCGGGCATGCGAAGCTGCCCACAGTGCATTCCCAGCCAATCCGCGACGCCGCAAACGGCTGGCCCACCACTGAGGTACGCGTCACTGCCGACCGCCCCGTGGTAGTCGCTGGACCTGCTGACCAACTCGCCGATGACGAGCGCGACGGACTGCGCCTGGTCCGCCAATGCGTACGCCGGTTCAGTTGGCGTAAAGCTGGCCCGCCACCACAGCGGATAGCGCCGGTGACCCCGAAGTTCGACGCGACCGACCTGTTGAGTTTGGCCGGCAGCGACCCAGTTACCGCGTTCGATCCGCGCGAACTGCTGGCCCGGATCCTGGACGGCAGCGAGTTCGACGAATTCAAACCGGCGCAGGGCACGGGACTGGTAGCCGGGTGGGGGGAATTGCACGGGTATCCGATCGGGGTGCTGGCCGGTTCTGGCTCCCCGAACAGTGCTGCCGACACGCAGAAGGCTGTGCATTTCATCCAGCTGGCCAACGCCACCGACACCGCGTTGCTCTTCGTCGAGCAGCACACCGGCCCGCAGGAACAGCCGGCTCCGCTGGTGCACGCGCTGACCAGTTCCACCCTGCCGCACCTCATCTTGACCATCGGCGAATCCGGGTCGAGCCGCACCGACGAACCCCGGTTCGCGTTCAGCTGGCCGACTGGTGACACCCCGGCCAGCAGCCAGGACGACGGCACCATCGACCCCCGGGACACCCGTACCGTGTTGGGCTTTTGTCTTTCTGCTGTGCACAGCGCGGCGGTTGAAGGCGCGGCGCACGGCGGGGTGTTCCGCGGAGGAAAGGTAGACCAGTGATCCGACGTCTTCTGGTGGCCGACCGGGGCGAAATCGCCCGTCGGGTCTTCGCCACTTGCCGGCTGGTCGGCATCGAGACGGTCGCCGTCTATTCCGATGCCGATTCGCCGGCCCCGCATGTGGCCGAGGCCGACTATGCCGTCCGGCTGACCGGCGGCACGCCTCGCACGGCTTACCTGCGCGGTGATTTGATCATCATTGCGGCGCAGCGATCCGGCGCCAACGCGATCCATCCGGGCAACGGGGTGTTGGCTGAGGACCCCGAGTTCGCTGCGATGGTCATCGAAGCTGGGCTGATCTGGGTGGGCGCACCGGCCAAGACGTTGGGCACGCTGCGCAGCAAGAGCGCGACCAAGGCACTGATCGGCGAGGCGCGGGTGCCGGTGCTGAGCACGTTTACTGATCCGGACAAAATCTCCACCTTCCCCATCATGATCAAACCGGCTGCCGGCTCCGGGGGCGCCGGCATCCGAGTGGTACGCGACGCCGCCACCTTGGCTGAGGCGATTGCAGCGACCCGCCGCGAACTGGGCGAGATCTATTGCGAGCCGTACGTCGACGAAGTGCGCCACATCGAGGTGCCGATCCTGGCCGACGAACACGGCGCGGTGGTGCCGTTCGGCGAGCGCGAATGTTCGATTCAGCGCCGATATCAGGCGATCATCTCCGAAACCCCGTCCCCGGCAGTCGACCCAGGTTTACGCGAACAGTTGTGCCGGGCAGCAATCACGGCGGTGCGAGCCCTGGGCTATGTCGGTGCCGGCGCGGTCGAGTTCCTCCTCGATGCGGCGGGCCATTTCTGGTTCATGGAGCTGACCCCGACCCTGCGAGCCGAGCATGCGGTGACCGAGTGCGTGTCCGGCTATGACCTCGTGCGGTTGCAGCTGCTGATCGCCGAGGGCGGCAATCTGCCGATGCCGGGGCCGCCGCCGATCCGCGGGCACGCGATCGAGGTACGGATCTGTGCGGAAGACCCCGCGTACGCGTGGCTGCCTTCGACGGGGACTTTGCATCGTTTTACCGTGCCGGATGTGGCCGGCCGGTTCCGCCCGCTGCCCGCGCCGGGTTTGCGGCTGGATGCCGCTGTGGCCGACGGCCCGACCGCCAGCAATTTCCTCGCCGGTGCCGCGGTGATCGGGAGCGCAGCAAGTCAGACCGACGGCGCGGTGATCGGAGTGCATCAAGACTCGATGCTGGCCAAGTTGGTCGCGTGGGCGCCGACCCGACCGGAGGCGGCCCGAATGTTGGCCTCCGCACTCACCCGAGCCCAGCTCCACGGGGTGGTCACCAACCGTGATCTGCTGGTTCGGGTGCTGCGACATCACGCGTTCCAGGCCGGTGAGCTGGACACCAGCTTCCTGGACCGCCGGCCCGAGGTGTTCGCCCCGCTGCTCTCGGCGGTCGATGCCGTGCGCATCTCCTGCCTGGCCGCCGCGCTCGCCGGTGCCGCCGCCCGCCGAGCCAGCTGCCGGGTGCTGCGGTCGTTGCCTTCGGGGTGGCGCAACGTTTCGTCCGGTTCGCAAACCGCTGTCTACGACGGGCCGGCCGGGCCGGTCGAGGTGGGCTACCGGATGGACCGCGAAGCTCGGCTGGCTAGCTGGTGGGTTCGCGCGGTGGACCCGGAGGAGCTCGACCTCGCCGGTCTGGGTCAAGCCCCGGTGGCCGACGACCACCCGGCGACCGTGATCGTGCACGCCGGCGATGAAAAGGTCGTGCTAGACGTCAACGGCATTCGGTTGACCTTCAACGTGCACCGGGTGGACGAGGTCTCCTACGTCGATAGCCCGGAAGGTTCGGTGGTTTTGCGGGAGTTATCCCGTTTTCCTCACCCAGCTCCGGAGCCGGCCGAAGGCTCGCTGATCGCCCCTCTGCCCGGAGCTGTGCGCCGGGTGTTGGTCGTGCCCGGTCAACGAGTCCGAGCCGGCGAACTGCTGCTCACCCTGGAAGCGATGAAGCTGGAACACCCAGTGCACGCGCCTAGTGCCGGCATAGTCGCATCCCTGCCGGTGCATCCGGGTGCCGAGGTCGACACCGGTGAGCTGTTAGCGGTGCTGAATCCCGAATAGGCCGAGCAGCCGTTTCTTGCGTGCCCCCGCAACCGTTTCAGCTGGGGAGCTGGTCGGCCGGGGCGGGACGGGCGTATGCACTGTCGGGGTGGCGTCGTCGCTCCCCGGCCGCTGCGGCGGGACAAAAGTGGACGACTGGCTGGGCGCCGGGGGCTTCGACGGTTGACGCGGCACCACCCGCACGCCTTGGAGTAGTTCTTGCAGTTGCTCGGCGGTCGGGCGGGCCCGCGGTTCGTTGTCCATGCCGTAACGCAGCACTTCCAGCAGCGCGACCGGCACACCGGGCAGGTCGGGAATCGGCTGGTTGAACAGGTCCATCAGCGTGATCAAGCTGGGACTGCGGTCGGTTTCCCACCGGGGTGGGCGGCCACGCATCAACGCATACAAAGTAGCGCAAAGGGCATAGACGTCGGCGGCACCGGAGGGCTCCTCTTGACGGAACATCTCGGGCGCCGCATAAGCCGGGGTGAGCACTTCCAACGTGACCGAGGAGTCGCGCATCTCGCCCAGCACAGCTAGCCCGAAGTCGGCCAGCAAAGCCGCGTTGAACTGTGAATACAGGATGTTCGCCGGCTTCACGTCGCGGTGCAGCACCCCATTCGCGTGTGTGTGCACCAGCGCATCAGCGATCTTGATACCGACATCGCGGGTGTCGGCCGCGTCCAACGGCGCGATCCGCATCCGATCCAGGTAAGACCCGTCACACAACTCCATGATCAGGTACGGGTGTTGGTCGACCGTGACCCCGACGTCAAACAGATCCACCACGTACGGATGGGAGGACATCCGGCCGGCGGCACGGGCTTCGCGCAGGAAGCGGGCCTGGTCCCGAGCGCTGTCCAAGCGACGGTTCTCCACCTTGATCGCCACTTCGCGACCCACCGAATCTTGGGTGGCGCGGAAAACCGTGGCGTACCCCCCGCGTGCCATAACCGATAAACCAGACATGCCCGGCACGTATGGCGCCGGCAAAGCTCCCGGCGGGGTATCCGTCATGGGAAGAAAATACGCCAGCCGCAGGCGAGATCATCCCGGCAGGTCAGACGCGTACACGACAGTTGGTTCGGGGGCGGATCCGGCTAGCGCATCGCGCAGTTCTTCGGCCTCGGCCCGCTCACTGATCTGCGAAGTCGAATAGGCCAGCAACACCGCCTCCTGCGCGGCTTCGCGGGCCGCCGGCAAGCACCCGGCTGCGGCCAGCACCCGCGCGTGCACCATCGCCGCGGTGACCCCGCTGCGCACGTCTTCGGCCGCGACCTCGCGCGCTTGTCGGATCCACAGCTCGGCGGAATCGACCTGACCGGCAGCGAGCAAAGCCGACGCGTACGACGAGAGGACGTGCCGGCGGGAGAACAACAGCGAGGGCGCACCCGGGTGGCCGGCAATCGACGCGAGCAAGTCGATAGCGGCCTGCGCGTCGCCCGCCCGGGTGCGCACCTCGGCTAGCAGCACCCGCGGCCCGACTTGAGCCGGTGCGAGGGGATTGTGCGGCTCGACCGCAGCGATCACCCGGTTCGCGTCTGCCTCGGCCGCGACCAGATCACCTCGGTGCAGTGACACGAACCCGCGCAACGTGCCGGCCATTCCCAACAGCAGCGGGTGCCCGGTGCGATCGGCAAACCCCAGCGCGTCGGTAAGCAAGTCGTACGCGTGGTCAAACTCGCCCAACCCGCGCGCGATGCTCCCCCGAACCACCAGCGCCAGTCCCCGCCCCCAGTCATCGCCCACCGCAGTGAAATCCCGGTACGCCCGGCGCGCCTCACCGTCCGACTCGGCCAACTCACCCAGCTCAGCCGCCGCAAATGCCTGCACCGCCCGCAACGTGCCGACCGCCCACGCCTCGCCGACGGAAGCGCCGAACGGCAGGAAGATTCGGGCCAGCCGACGTGACTCGACCAACCGGCCGGCCAACAGCCGGGCGAACGCGGTGGTGCCGCGCAGCCAGGACCGGCCCACCGGGTCGCCCAACTCGGCGAACAACCGAGCCGCCCGCCCGAGCACCGCATCTGTGCCGGCGAAATCCCCGCGGGTGGTGGTGACCCAGGCCAGGTTCTGCAGTGCCCACGCCTGCCCGTGCCGATCCCCAGCCGCCAAGGTCACCTGGTAAGCGGCGGCGAACCGGCTGCTGGCCTGGCTGAGTCGACCGGCCAGGAAGTCGGCCATGCCGAGCCGGCGCATCGCGTTCGCTCGTTCCGGCAGCAGCTCCGCTTCGGTGGCCACGTCGAGCGCTTCCTGCCAGGCGACAACCGCGCGGGCCGTGTCACCGAGCGCCTCGTGTGCCCGGCCGGCGACCAGCAGCGCCTCGGCCCGGAACACCGGCTCGTCCACTGCCCCCTCAATGATCTTCTCGCCGTGGGCCAGCGCTTCTTCGGCTCGACCCAACCGCAGCAGGGCTCGGGCATAGACGAGCTGGTCAGCGCGGGGTAACTCACTCTTGGCTAGGTCAGTGGCCCGTTCGGCATATTCGATCGAGGCAGCCGGTTCGATGTTGGCCAGCGCTCGGCGGGCGAGTCGACCCAACGCAGCCACGCCGAGCGGGGCGACCTCTCGGGCGGCCGCATCGGGACGCAGCCGCACGGCGTCGGCCAGTTCGACTGCGCATTCGGCGTGCATCGCCACGAAGGCGTCCCGTTCCATGTCGGTCAGGCTCAGGCGGCTGGCTCCGTCGTACCCCAGGGTGGTGATTTTTTCTGGGGCGGCCCAGTTTGCGAGGTAGGCGTGCCGGTCGGCCAAGTCGGCTTTGCCGATGCCGGCATAGGCGGCTTCGCGCATCAGCGGGGTGCTAAAGGCGTAACCGCCGCGCACCCGGTGCAGCATGCGGCGCTGCAGCAACTCATCGATCGCGTGTTCCAGCTCGACCGCGGCTTCGTCGCCGGGACGGGCACTGCCGGTGGCGCGGCGTTCCCGCAAGGCTTCGATCACCCCGGTCGGCACGGTGTCACCGACCAAAGCAGCGTCGCGCAGGACCGAGCGGGGCTCGACTGGCAGCGCGTCGATCCGGGCGGCCAGGACCGCGGCCAGGTCGCGGGAGAGCAGCTGACTGCCGAGCGAACCGCTAGCGAGTTGCCATTTGCCGGCCGCGTTGGCACCGACGGCCGGAGTCAGCGCGCCCCGCTCCATCAGCAGGGTGACCATTTCGGCCAGATAGAACGGGTTGCCTTGTGCGGTGGCGAGCAGCCGATCGTTGTCCGGCTGCGGCAACTTGCCACCGTTGAGATATGAGGTGAGCAGCCGGGACGCGTCCGAACCGCGCAGCGGCGGCAGCCCGTGCACTTCAGCGTCGGCCAGCCGGGTCAACGCACCAGCCGTGCGCACCAGCTCGGGGCGGCCGAGCAACAACACCACGGCTGGGCCGTCTAGCAGCGACAATGTCTGCCCGAGCGCGTCAACGGTCGAGGCGGTCGCGTCGTGCAGGTCGTCGACGATGACCACCAGCGGTGCCTCGCTGGCGATCGCGGTGAGCAGGTCAGCCACCGCCGTCGAAATGGCTTCGGCGTCCAATCGTTTGCCACTAGGCTGCCATTCCGCCGTGGCCGCCGGGCCGACCGGATTGGTGGGCACGTCGCCATAGCCGAGCAGCGCCAACAACCGGTCGATGTCGATGTCGGCGGGCTCGCCATCGCGGCCGAGCCGATTCGCCAGTTTGCGCAGCCGCTCCTCAACCACTGTGCGCCCGACCGTGGACACCACATCTTTCGGCAGCCCGACGGATTTGCGCACCAAGTCAGCCAGGGGGGCATAGCGGCGGCGCTCGCCAAAAGCACGACAGCGCACCCGCAGCACCCGAGCACCGGTGTGGGTCGCATAGCGGGCGTTCCCAGCGTCGTAGCCGGCGGCGAGGCGTTTCACCTCACCGGCGAAGCGGGACTTGCCGATCCCGGCTTCGGCGGTCAGCACCATCACCCGGGGCGTGCCCGCGTCGATCGCCTCGGCCAGCCGGCCCGCCACTCGACCCAGCTCGGCTTCGCGACCGACGAACGGTGCTTCATCCCCTAACCCAGACCGGGTGCCCGGTGCATCGTGCAAACCCAACAACTCGTACGCCGGGACTGGCTCGCGTTTGCCTTTGAGTCGCAACGGGCGCAACTGCCGCCACGAGGCGACGTGTCGAGTGCCCGAACTAGTGCGCCCACCGGCGTAAACCGCGCCCACGGCGGCAGCGTCGGCCAGCCGAGCAGCGGTGTTGACCGTGTCGCCGATGACCGTGTATTCGATCGAAGCCTGAATGCCGGCCACAACCTCGCCGGTGTTCAGCCCGACTCGCAGTCCGAGGGGTGCCCCGCCGCCGCGCTCGTCGTCGAGCACTCGGCGCACGGCGCGTTGCATGCTCAGCGCGGCCCGCACCGCCCGTTCAGCATCGTCTTCGTGTGCCACCGGTGCGCCGAAGACCGCCATGATCCCGTCGCCGGTCAGCTTGTCGACGTGCCCGCCGAAGGTCTTGACCGCACCCGCAAGCGCCGCAAGCACTCGGTCGGTGACCGCGCCGACCCGTTCCGGGTCGAGATCCTCCGACCACGACGTGAAGTCGGATAAATCGCCAAAAAGAACGGTGACGATGCGCCGCTCGGCGGCTGGCAGCGTCGCGGCGGCCGGCAGCGCGGCACCACAGTTGTGGCAGAAGCGGGCGCCGGGAACAGCGACGGTTCCGCACACAGGACAGGTCACAGCCGATCCAACCCGCCGGCCGGTGGTGCTGATTCCCGATTTTTGTGACGCAGATAATCCAGTTGAGCTGCGGCAGACCACTGCGCAGCGAACCGAACACTCGGCTCGATCTGCGGATAGACCAAGTCGACGATTTCTTCCGGCGTCTGCGCCCCTGCGGCCATCGCCGCCCGGACCTGAGCCAGCCGCTCGTGCCGATGCGCCGAATACACCTCTGCCACCTGCGCCACGTCAGCCAGCGCCGGCCCGTGCCCCGGCAACATCACCACCCCCACGTACGCCGAAAGCACCGCCAAACTGTCCAAATACGCACCCAGATCACCATCCGGCTGGGCCACCACGGTGGTGCCGCGGCCCAACAAGGTGTCGCCGGTAAACATCACCCGGGTGCCCTCGTGCTCGACCAACAGACAGACCGAATCGGCGGTGTGCCCGGGAGTGGGCAGCACGGCGATCGTCAGCCGATCGCCGTCGATCGAATTCGGCAGCGGCAAACCGTGCTCGTGCGCCGCAGCCAGCACTGCGGTGCCGCCGAGCAACTCAGCCAGTCGGGCCGCACCCGCCACATGATCGGCGTGTCCGTGTGTGATCAGGATCGACCGAATCGGGGCGTGCGCCGCAATCGCCCGCAGATGAGTTTCGTCGAGCGGGCCGGGGTCGATCACCACGCCATAACGCTCTCCCGGCACGCGCAGCACCCAGGTATTAGTGCCATCCAGCGTCATCGGACCTGGATTGGGCGCGCGCAGCAACGTCACCCAGCTCGGCAGTGTGTCGAGCGCAACAGCCCCCATGCGCGAATCGTACGTCGTGGGTATGACGACAACCGAGGACCGGATGTGCGACCTCCGGCCCTCGTTGATCACTTCAGCAGTTGATTTGCCGGTGCTCCTCGCCTGCACTTCGTTACGCGACCTCGGCGATTACCTCTACCTCGACCGGGGCGCCTAGGGGCAGCTCAGCCACGCCGACGGCACTGCGGGCGTGTCGGCCCTGCTCACCCAGGACGGTGCCGAACAGGTCGGACGCGCCGTTGATCACGGCCGGCTGGCCGGTAAAGCCCGGAGCGGACGCCACGAAACCCACCACCTTGACGATCTTGACGAGTCGCCCGAGCCCGACCAGCGACTCGATCGCGGCCAACGCGTTCAGCGCGCAAACTCGCGCCAGCTCAGCGCCCTGCTCACTGGTGACTTCAGCACCGACCTTGCCAGTGGCCGTGAGCACGCCCTCGACAAACGGCAGCTGACCGGAAACGTACACATAATTGCCGGATTGCACGGCCGGGACATAGGACGCAAGCGGCGCCGCCACCTTCGGCAAAGTCAACCCCAACTCCGCCAACCTCGCGTACGCGTCCACTGCGCCCTCGCCACTGATCGGCGTCGTCATCGGTGCGCCCCCTCTCGAGGTTTCGTCATGACTTGGCGCGTTTGAGGTAGGCCACGAGTTGCTCCGGGTTCGGGCCGGGCACTACCTGAACGAGCTCCCAGCCGTCCTCACCCCAGTTGTCGAGGATCTGCTTGGTCGCGTGAATGAGCAGGGGGACAGTCACGTACTCCCACTTCTGCATCGTCTTATTACTCCCTCATCGTCGGTTACCCGGGCCAGCTTAGGTCCCGGGCCCGCCTCGGTTTGGTTAGGCTGGGCCGGACCAGCAACATGGGTAACTAGATGATCACGGAGGGCGACATGACCAGCAAACCGCCGCCCGACTGGCCGCCGCGCCCGGCACCTGCCCGACGAGCCGACGGCTTCATCGATGCCCAGCCAACGCCCGACACGCCGGCATTTCCCCCGCCTGGCGCCTACACCGCCGATACGGTTGAGCACCCGATGGTCGCCGGCCCGTCGGCCCAGTTGCGCCAGACATCCCCGGCCTCGCCCGCGACAGCCACCGAGTCAGACGCGGCGACGGCCGGCACCAAGTGGCACTCCGCGCCACCGGAAAACGCGGCCTGGCCACCGGTCCCGACAGAGGCTGCGTCAGCCACGGGTGCCGCTGCGTCAGCCACGGGTGCGACTACCCCAGCGCAAGCTCCGGCCGACACGCCGATCGAGGCGGTGCCGGAAATTCCGAGCAGCCGACCGGGTGAGGCGCCGAGTGGGGGCGAGCCGATCTGGGCCGGGCCGCTGCAGCCGCCCTGGCAGGGATCGTTGGGGGTTGATCCACCACGCCGACGCCGGACCGCGGTTTGGATCGCGGTCGCGCTCACTGCGACCCTGCTGCTGTGTGGCGGGGGTGCCGCGTCGGCATACTTCTGGCTGCGCGACTCCGACAATCCGGGCGCGACAGATCCCGCCACGGCAGTGGACCGCTTTCTGAGCGCTGTCTACACCCAGCAGAACCCGAATGCCGCCAACGCTCTGGTTTGCCGCGAGGCGCGCGACAAGACCAAGCTGGCCGACCGGATGCACGAGATCAAGACCTACTCGGACGGCTATCAGGATCCGAGCTACCACTGGGATCAGCCGGCGGTCTCGACCAAAGCAGCGGACCGCGCGGTGGTGTCGGTGCACCTGACTATGGCGACCGGCGACGAGAAGAGCGCCGAGCAGGATTTGCGCATCACCGTGATCCGAAAGACGGGCTGGCTGGTCTGTGACGTGTCCGGCTGAGCCTGCGCCGTACCGTGAACGCATGGGTGAGACCGTGAACAAGTGGCCGGCCAGATTGCACGTGGTGACGGGCAAAGGCGGCGTTGGCAAGACCAGTGTGGCGGCCGCCTTAGCACTGGGCCTGGCCACCGGGGGCAGGCGGGTGCTGTTGGTCGAGGTCGAAGGCCGCCAGGGCATCGCTCAGCTCTTCGGCACCGAGCCCCTGCCCTACCAGGAGAAACCCATCGCCCAGGCACCCGGCGGCGGAGAAGTTCGCGCGCTCGCAGTGGACCCGGAAGAAGCCCTGCTGGAATACCTGGACATGTTCTATCACCTAGGCGCGGCCGGCCGAGTGCTGCGCAAAGTAGGCGCGATCGACTTCGCCACCACGATCGCGCCGGGCCTACGCGACCTGCTGCTGACCGGAAAGGTCAAGGAATCCACCACCCGGACCCAAGAGAACAAACGGGTGTACGACGCGGTCGTGCTGGACGCGCCTCCGACCGGACGGATCGGCCGGTTCCTCAACGTGACAGCTGAGACGGCCCGGCTAGCCAAGATGGGCCCGATCAAAACCCAGAGTGAAGGGGTGGCCTCACTGCTGCGCTCGCCGATGACTTCTGTACACGTCGTCACCCTGCTCGAGGAGATGCCAGTGCAGGAAAGCCTGGACGCAATCGCCGAGCTGCAGTCGTTGCGCATCCCGGTGGGCCGGATCATCGTGAACGCGACCCGGCCCCGGTTGCTGGCCGCCGGCAAGGTCACCAAAGCTGAGCTCAAGCGCGGCCTGACCGAGGTCGGCCTGCCCAGCGACCCGGCCACAGTCAACGCGCTGGCCGACGAGGCAAAAGCACACCTGACCCGCCGCGAACTGGAGCAGGCCCTGCGCACCGAGCTGCTCGAAGCCGGCCACCCGACAATCGAGCTACCGCAGCTGGCCGCTGGCGTCGACCGCGCCGGTCTGGACGAGTTAGCTGTCGCTCTGATGAGTGCGTGACCCACCACAGTTGGAGTGCGTACGCGCGAGCACGCATTAGGCTTCAGTGGTGGCTGACCTGAGCGCTCGACGACTGGACGTGGATGGTCTGCTCGCCGACCCGGCCATCCGGATCGTGGTGTGCTGTGGCGCCGGTGGGGTTGGTAAGACCACGACAGCCGCTGCCCTCGGCGTGCGCGCGGCTGAAGTGCACGGGCGCCGCACAGTCGTGCTGACTATCGATCCGGCCCGCCGACTCGCCCAGTCGATGGGGCTCAGCGAGCTCGACAACACACCGCGGCTAGTCAAGGGCATCGACACGGTGGCCGGCGGCGAGTTGCACGCGATGATGCTCGACATGAAGCGCACCTTTGACGAGGTGGTGCGCCAACACACCAGTGAGCAGCGCGCGGCGGAGATCTTCGCGAACCCGTTCTACCAAGCCATGAGCTCGACCTTTGCCGGCACGCAGGAATACATGGCGATGGAAAAGCTAGGTCAGCTGCGCGCCGGCGAACAGTGGGATCTGATTGTGGTGGACACCCCGCCGTCACGTTCAGCGCTCGACTTCCTGGACGCGCCGGCTCGGCTGTCGCGTTTTCTCGACGGGCGGATGCTGCGACTGCTGCTCGCGCCGGCCAGATCCGGTGGGCGGAGCATGTTCAGCCTGGTCACGGCGTCATTTGGGCTCTTCTCGCGCGCGGTGCAGAAGGTGCTGGGCGCGCAATTGCTCACTGACCTGTCCGGTTTTGTCGCAGCACTGGACTCGATGTTCGGTGGATTTCGGCAGCGGGCGGATCAGACGTACCGAATCTTGCAAGATCCACAGACGGCGTTCTTGTTGATTGCAGCGCCGGAGCGAGACGCAGTTCGCGAAGCGGCTTATTTCGCGCAGCGGCTCGTGGCTGAGCGGATGCCGTTGGCTGGTTTGGTGCTCAATCGGATGCACCGATCGGCGGCTAACGCGCTCTCCGCGGAACGCAGTGCTGCGGCTGCAGCTGAGCTGGAAGAGCTGGGCGGTCATGCGATGACAGCCGAGGCGTTGCGGGTGCATGCGGCCCTGATGCGCCAGAGCGAACGCGAAACTGAGGTGGCCGCGAGTTTCACCGGGGAGTTTCCGAGCGTCCCGGCGATCGCAGTGACAGCGCAGCCCGCCGACGTGCATGACGTCGACGGGCTGCGAACGATCGGTGCACTGCTCGCCGGCAACAACTGAGCAGAGCTCACACGATCAGCTGGTGGGGACGAGCACCTTGTCGACGCCCTTCTCCTTCAGAGCAGCTTCGAACATCTTGCGCCAGCTCGCCACGTGTGGGTGGCGGCGCAGCAAAGCCCGCCGTTCCCGTTCTGTCATTCCTCCCCAGACGCCGAATTCGATCCGGTTGTCCAGGGCATCGGCGAGGCATTCATAGCGCACCGGGCAGCTGCGGCAGATCCTCTTTGCCACGTTCTGCTCGGCGCCCTGCACGAAAAGCGCGTCAGGGTCGCCACTCTGACACGCCGCCATGCTGGGCCAGTCGCTGATCATCCCCATCTGTACACGTCCCCCCTTGCATTTCACCCCCTGACGCCTGCGTGTCCAAAGTCCGGCCAAGACAGTGCAGACGTCGTGCGACAGCTCGCGGGACCATCATGCTCTGTAGCCGGGCGATTACGCAACGTTGTCCCTCAAATACGTATAGCTCGGTAGTTCCGGGCATAGGCCGCAAACCAACAGGGGCGGGTTGGGTCACATCTCGGTGCAGTTCGACAAAACGACAGCAGAAACTCGACGGACACGGCACACTGAATCCTGGCAAAGCATGATCTTCTCGACGGGCGGTCACGCGCATCCGTCGCGTATCCTGCATCACGTGACTTCCTCCTGGGTGCGCAGACGCGATCACAACATCTTCGCCAATGCGACCTCATTGTTGATTTGTGGGCTCCTCGCCGGTTTGGTCGTTGCCGCGGCAGCGTTCCCCGCGGTCGCGATGTCCGGCCTAGCCGCCAAGGCTGGCAGCAAGACCTTCGCGGACCTGCCCGGTGAGCTGAGAAACTTCACCTCGCCCCAGATCACCCGGATCTATGCGAGCGACAACAAGACAGTCATCGCTCAGTTCTATGACGAGTTCCGCAGCGACGTCCCCCTCAAGGACATGTCGCCATATATGGGCAACGCGATCATCGCCGCCGAAGACCGCAGCTTCCGCGACAACAACGGCGTCGACCTCAAGGCTGTCGTTCGTGCTTTCGCCAACAACGTCAGCGGGTCTAATTCCCAGCAGGGCGGCTCAACAATCACCCAGCAGTTGGTGCGTTTGGGCCTGGCCTATTCCGCGACCAGCCCGCAACAGGTCATCGCCGCTACCGAGGACAGTCCGAAACGCAAGATCACTGAGATGAAATATGCGCTTCAGATCACTAAAGAACTCTCCAAGGACCAGATCCTTGAGCGCTATCTCAATATCGCCCCGTTTGGTAACCAGGCCTACGGAGTTTTCGCCGCCAGCCAGATCTACTTCAACAAGAAGCCGAAAGACCTGACGATCGGCCAGGCTGCGATGTTGGCCGGCATGGTCAAGGCGCCCACCAGCTTCAACCCGACGACCGACAGCGGCTACAAGCAAATCCTGAAACGCCGCAACACATACATCCTGCCGGACATGTTGTCGTCGGGATCGATCACCGCAGAACAGGAAGCTGCGGCGCTCAAAGAGCCGATCCCGCGCACGGTCAAGCCGGTCGGCAACGGCTGTGTCTCAGTGGCGAAGAACAGCTGGGGCTTCTTCTGCGACTACTTCTACCGCTGGTGGATGAGTCAGGATGCCTTCGGCGCCACTCCTTATGACCGCGAGCGGCGGTTGAAGAGCGGCGGCTATCGAGTCGTCACCACCATGGACGTCGACGCCGAGGATGCGGCCCGCGCCCGAGTCAACTCGAAACTGGCGGACACCAACAAGAACGCGATTCTGCTAGCTGGCGTCGAGCCCGGCAACGGCAAGGTTCGACTGCTCGCCACCAACCGGAAATACAAGCTGGACGAGGCGAACAACGGCATCTCGTCCGACCCGAACAAGGCCGCGCAAAAGATCCGCGGCACTTACCCGAATACGACAAACCCGCTGATCACCGGTGGTGCTGGCATCAACGGGTTCCAGGCCGGCTCGGTCTTCAAGATGTTCACCATGGTGGCTGCCCTAGAAAAGGGCTACCCACTCGGCTACACCATCGACGCCCCCGCGCAATACCACTCGCACTATCCGATCGAATACGGAAGTCCTTCGGCTTGCCCTGGCACGAGTGACTGGTGTCCAGGAAACGGCCGCGAAGGCGAGGCCGGCGTCTACAACATGTGGACCGGCTTCGGTGCCTCGGTAAACACCTATTTCGTGCCATTAGAAGAACGGGCCGGCGCAGACAACGCGGTCGCGGTCGCCAAGCGTTTCGGGGTGCAATTCCGCGATCCCCACGATGCCACCCTGGCCAGCCCCTCGAGCTCGGCGTCCTGGGGTGCGTTCACACTTGGCGTGTCAGCGTCCACACCGCTTGATATGGCCAACGCCTATGCCACCCTGGCCGGCGACGGAATGTATTGCGATCCAACTCCGATTGAGCAGATCACCACGCAGGACAACGTTCAGCTCGACGTTGGGAAGCCCCACTGCACTAGGGCAACCACAGCTGACATTGCCCGCGCGGCCCTTGATGCGGCCCGCTGTCCGGTCGGCGATCAAGCTCAGCTCGGCACTTGCGGCAGCGGCACCGCCACCCAGACCCATGACGCGGTCGGCCACCCAGTGTTCGGCAAAACCGGAACCACCGACGATGACAAGACCGCCGCCCTGATCGTCGGCACCACCTCGCTGGTGGTAGGTGGCTACCTGGTCAACCCGGATTATCAGAACCACTCGGACAAAATGTCGCACGACCTCATTAACCCGGCGGTGTGGCAAACCCTTGCCGACTACATGGACGGCAAGCCGCAAGTCCAGTTCAAAACTCCGGACAACCGCAAGATCGCGGTCGGCGACCAGCGCTCGATCCCCGTCGTGACCTGTGCGCCGTTGAACAGCGCAAAGGACCAGGTAGACGCGGCCGGCTTCACTGTCTCGGTCAGCGACCACCCCGTCGACTCCTCCTGTCCGGTCGGCACGGCCGCCGGAACTGACCCCAGCGGGAGCACCATAAAGGGCGGCATTGTAGTGATCCAACCGAGCAACAGCAAGGGCAAAGCAGCCGCGACGACCCCGCCCGGAACGCCGGTCGTCCCGCGAACGACAGTGCCAACCGCGGGCGGCACCTTGCCCGGCGGCGGGCCAATCATCAAGTTTCCACCACGACGCTAAACACCGACCCGTCCGCACCTATCTGAAGTTATAGGGATAACTGATCGCAGGTTAATTCGACCTGGCTGGCTAGGGTGAGCCATCATGCGCCATTGGAAGCCCTGGCCAGTGCCGGTGTCGCTGGCCGCCGCGCAGCTCGCGATTTGGCCTGGGCTGCCGCTGCTGCGCGACCAAAGCGTCCCGACACCGCAGCTCGCTATCGCCGACGCGGCAGTGCTGGTCATCACCGCGGCACTGATGCGACGGCGGCAAGCGCCGGTAACAGTCGCTGTCGTGGTGAGCGTCAGCCTTGCGCTCAGTGGCTGGGCCTGGACGCTGACCCAACCGCTTGCGCGTTCGGCCGACGACCTGCTGGTGATCGGACTCGCCGACCTGATCGCCTTGTTCAGCGTGGCGGTGCACCGATCAGTGCGAACCGCACTCGCAACGGCCGGCAGCATGCTGGGAATCGAAGCGGTGGGAATTGCCGTGATCGACGGCCTGAACAGTGGTTATCCAGCAAATGTTGGGTTCATCGCCGGCCTGTACATCGTGCTGCTCACGCTCGGCCGAATCCGCAACCGGTGGCACGCCGACCGAGCTGAGGCTGCCCGGCTGCTCGCTGCGGCCCAACAAACTCACCGCGACGCCGCCGATGCCGAACGAGGCCGGTTAGCCCGCGAGCTGCATGACGTGACCGCGCACCATCTCACCTCGATCGTGGTGAACGCTTCCGCTGCGCAATTTATCGGCGAACAACGACCTGAGCTGCGGGCCGAAGCGCTAGATTTTGCCGCCAAAACTGGTTGGGACACGTTAGCGGCTTTGCGGCGATTGGTCGCCATCCTCCCGGTCGATTCCGGCAGCGAAGCCACGACAGTGCCCACCCTCAGCGAGCTCGCCACCGACTTCGGCCGCCTCGGCCAACAGGTCACGCTGGACCTGCCGATTGGCGAACCACCACCCGAGCTCGCAGCGGCCGTGCACGGAATCGCCCGCGAAGCCCTCACCAACACCCTGCGTTACGCCCCGGGCACCAAAGTCCACCTCCATTTCGCGTACGCCACAAGCAGCGCGCTCAGCGCTGGCAATCCACGCGGAGCTAGCGATTTACTCAGCCCGGCCGGCCCTTTCGACGCAGCAGGCAGCTACGGCATAGTTGGAGCACGGCTGGTGATCGAGGATGATGGGCCAGCCGGAAGCTCGGCCGTGGCGGCTGGGCTGGGCAGTGGGCGCGGAGTGCTCGGCATGCGCGAGCGGGCCGCATCGCTCGGCGGCACGCTGACAGCCGGCCCTCGACCCACCCGCGGTTGGCAGGTGCACGCGACCTTCCAGCCCGATGACCCGACGCCGACCGGCTCGATGCGGCGCTGGCAACGCAGCGAAGTCGTCTTGGACGTGATCCTGGCCGTGCTCGTGCTGGTGTTGCCAGCGGCTGTTTTGGCTGACCAGCTCGAAGCCGGGCTCGCGCCGACGTTAGCCACCGTGTCCATCCTGGCCCAATTAGCGCATATTGTGCCACTGCTGTGGCGACGGGTTTATCCGTGGCAAGTGCTGTTCGTCGTGATGGGCACTGCGTGGCTGGGGCCGGTGGTGCTAGCCACGCGCACGGCAACGGGTGATCTCGGTTGGGCGTTCGTGCTCGCCCCGATGGCAGACATGGCCGCCGTTTATGCCGTAGCCGCCTACCGCGGACCGGCGTCGCGCAGTTGGCCGGCACCCGTGGCCGCTCTGTGTTCCGCCGCTCTGACGCTCGGCGTGTTGGGCAGTTTCACTGTCACCGACGGTGACTCGACTGAGATCCACGGCCCGCTGACCAACTTGTTACTGATTTTGGTGGCCGCCGCACCAATGGCAATGGCATTGACCGTACCGATGGTGGGGTGTTGGTTGGCTGGAAATGCCGCCGGGCAACGGCGTCTGCGTCGACGCGAGACTGAGGTGCAGGATGTAGCAGTGACGATGGCCCGAGCTGCGGTGCGGGTACGGGCAGAACGGGACCGAGTCGCGGCTGGGCTGCGCGACGCTGTCTTGACCCACGCGGCTGGAGTGCCGGCCGCGGCCGAACGCGCTGATCTCGACGGGGTGCTTGCTGCCGCCCGGCAGGCGTTAGGTGCGATGCGGGCGCTGCTCGACGGGCTAGGCACTGCGGCGGTCGCGCCTGCGCCCACCCTGGCTACGCTGGCCGAGCGACTGCTCAGCTCCGGATGTGAAACCACAGTGGAATTGGCAGCGGGCGAGGTCACCGCAGCTGCCGACGTCGCTGCGTGCCGAATGGTGGAGTTGTTGCTCAGCGGCACTGCCGGGCCGGCCAGCGTGCTGGTTAATGCCGAAGGTGACATGCTGCGCTTGGTCGTGTGGGGTGCGCCGATCCCTCGCGGCGGCGAAATGCGGGCCCGGATTGCTGCACTCGGTGGGCGGCTGCTGGTTCGGCCGGACCGCATCCTGGTGGTTCGACTCAGCAACAGTGCCCAACAGGAGGTGCCGTCATCACCGTCCGAGTAATGGTCGTCGACGACCAAGTGATGGTACGGGCCGGGTTGGCGGCGATCGTCGGTTCGCAACCCGACTTGGAAGTGGTCGGTGAGGCCAGTGATGGCGCTGCCGCATTGGAACGGGCTACGGCGGTGGCACCAGATGTGGTGCTGATGGACGTACGGATGCCGGGAATGGATGGGTTGACGGCGACTGCGTTGTTGACGGCGCGCGAAAATGCGCCGCGGGTACTCGTGTTGACCACATTTCATCAGGACGCATACGTGTTCCGGGCACTGCAGGCGGGCGCATCCGGTTTTCTACTCAAAGACGCTGAGCCGGCCGAGTTGATCGCCGCGATTCGCACAGTGGCCTCTGGTGAAGCAATGCTCAGCCCAGCTGTCACTCGACGACTGATCGACGCATTCGCGACCGGTACGGTGGCGCCAACCCCTGAGCCGGACAATCGGCTGGACACGCTGACACCGCGGGAACGAGATGTGCTGATCTTGCTGGCGAACGGGCATTCAAACGCCGAAATCGCCGCCGAACTGCAGATCGCCACCGGCACGGTCAAAGCCCACGTGAACGCGATGCTGCCCAAACTCGGCGCCCGCGACCGCGTCCAAGCCACCATCGCCGCATACGACTTAGGGCTCGTCCGCCCGTCTAGCTGACCCCGGCAATGCGCTCACCTGCGGGCAAGCGGCTTGCCGGCCCGTCATCAACCTCTGCGACCTTACGCGGGGTGGGCCATGATGAGGTCGGCGTAGACGACGATGTTGTCCTTGTAGTGCCCGGCTGTGCTATCGAAGTTCCCACCGCAGGTGATCAGTCGAAGGCCGGCGCGGTTGATCGTGCCGTAAACGGCGTTGGTGGGGAATTTGTCCTTGGCGTACCTTTCGACTTTTATCACGGTGAACATGGCCATGCTGCCGTCTTGGCGGTCGACGTTGATCGAGTCGCCGGCCTTGAGGTCGGTGAGCCGGTTGAAGCTTCCGGGCTTGTTCTGGTAATCGACGTGCCCGGCCAGCACGGCGGGGCCGAGCGAGCCTGGGGTGGGTGCTTTGGTGTACCAGCCGACGGTTTTCGCGTCGGTGGGCACCTGCATGGTGCCGTCAGCCTGCTGACCGAGCCCGGCCAGTGCCACGTCGACATCGAGCGCGGGGATGACGACCCGGGTTGGTGTCGAAGTGCCCATCAACGGCCCGGTCGTTAGCGCGGCGCTCGAATCGTTGCTGGTTGCCGCGGTGTTGTCGGGCGGTGCGGCGTCGGTGGCGACGGCTGAGAGCGGCGGTTGCTGAGGCTCGTCGTGAGTGCCCCGGACGATAGCGGTGGCTCCGATGACGGTGAGGGCCAGGATCACCGCTGAGAGCGTGTAGCGCCCCCAGCGGTTCCCGGCCGACGTGGTGGTGTCGGCGTCGGTCATTTGTCAGCTTTGGCGGCTGAGGCGACGGCGGGCCAGGAACGCGCCGGCTGCGCCGAGTAGGGCGAGGCCACCGATGCTGTAGGTGGTGGTGGAGTCGTGGCGGGTGCTGCCGTCGCCGGTGGCGACACCGCCGACCGGGACCGAGCCGACTGCTGCGCCGGAGACCATGCCGCACAGGGCCGGGTCGGTGGCTTCCTCGGGGATGCCCTTGAGGCCGGCTGACTTGGCCAGGGTGGACTCGCCGAGGCCTTGCAAGTCGTACTTGTGGTTGTTGTTGGCGTCGATGCCGTGCTCGACGATGTGTAGGTCTTTGAGGTGCGCGATGGTGCCTGGCGGCAGGTCGGCGGCGGGCAGGACCCGGTCATAAGACAGGTCGCCTTTGGCGTCGGCGGTCGGCATCCGGTCGATGGCCAGGCCGCTGGCTTTGGTGATGTCGCCCTTGGTGGTCAGGGAGACGAAGATGTCACCGTACATCGGGACGCCTTCCTCGGTGCTGACGTAGCCGTTGCCGTCCTTGTCGGCCGACATGTCCGGGCAGTGGAAATCCATGCCGTTGGTGGAACCGTGCAGGTGCTGCGCGTGCGGGGAGTTTGGTACCAGACCCTTGGACCGGATACTGATTTTCAGGTCGCCGTCGGTCATCGCGGTCAGGGTGGCCGTGCCGGAGGCGCCGGAGTGGTTAAGCGCGTCGAGCTTGACGTGCACGTTCTCGTCGGCGAACGCGGCGGTCGGTACGGCGAATAGGATCGCTGCCGCGGCGGGCACGGCGAGCAGGGTGCGAGAGAGCTTCACGAGGGGGTTCTCCTTGTGTCTGGGCTGCCGGGCGAACCAGCGTTATGGTCACCAAGGGTTCGGATCAAAGGGTTGATCGGCTTGGTGCGAATCGGGGATTAATTTCTGCGTCACGTTTCCGGCTACCCGAGTGGTCCTGGGACCGTCCAGGTCGTCGCCGGTTGCGACAAGTCGCGGAATCCAGTCAGGAAAGTGCGCTGGTTGGCGAGGTCGAGGTTCCAGTCGGTGTCGCGGGTGGTCCAAGTCAGCGAGTACGAACGGTCGTCGCCAGCGGCCAGCAGCATGCGATAGGTGTGTTGTCGCGGGCCAGCACCGGGCTGCCAGGAGTACTCCCAGTCGGCACCGCCCCCGCTGAGCAAAAGCACCCCCATGCTGACCTTCTGATAGCCGGGTAAAGTCCCGGCGGCAAGGGCCGCTTGCTCGGCGTCCTGCCAATGCCGTAACGGCTCGCCGTGCATCGCGGCGCCGGCCTGCACGGTGAACGATCGGACGTCGCCGGGATCGCTGAAGCACACGCTGTCGCCGCTAACACCGCGGTTCCACCCTCGCGGTACCGGCAGCGCGAACCCGGCGGTGTCGACGTGCCACCACCAGCCCTCGGGCAGGGAGATCGGCGCCCCGGCCGTGGTATCCGCCAACGGCTGGGGCTTAGCACCGACGCCCGCACTGCTCGCCGGGGCGGCGACAACCACGGGTAGGCGCGGTGTGGCGCTGCCGCCGCTGTGACCCCACGCTGCCGCGGTACTACCGATAACGGCTACCGCAGCCACGACGATCCCGGCGACGAGCAAACTCCGCCGCCGGCCAAGACGAGTCTTCTCATCGGGAGATGACGTATTACCCACCGATCCTTGATCGAACTCCGGCGCGGCGCCCGGATCCACGGCCCGCGCAGATGTGGGCACTGCCGCGTGGGGCGGAACCAGGCGGCGACGTCGCCGGTTGGGCGGCGAGGCGTTGGCACGGCGTGCACACCGACGGCTCGATGGATCAGATCGTGCATACCTGTTCGGGCACCAACGGCGTCCTGGCGGTGGGCCGGATCGGCGCTGAGCAACCCGATGATGACCTGGTGTAGTGGTCCTGGGTGCTGTGGTGGATCGGGGGGCTCGGTTAGCAGAGCCGATAGCGATTCGGTGACGGTCGGGCGAAAGTACGGGGGCCGACCCTCCACAGCTGCGTACAAGGTAGCGCCCAGCGACCACAGGTCGGTCTGTTCGCTGGAGACGCCGTCACGCAGGCGCTCCGGGGCGATGTAGTGCGGTGAACCCAACAGCGGCTCGGCTTCACCCGTTGTCACGGTGGCGATTGTGGCCAGCCCGAAGTCGGTCAGCACGACCCGGCCGTCCGCGGCGATCAACACGTTGTGCGGCTTGACGTCGCGGTGCAGGACCCCCGCTCGGTGCGCCGCGCACAAGGCGTCCAGCACTGCCACACCTACCCGGGCCGCATGGCGATGGGTCAGCGGACCGTCACGGGTTACGACGTCCTGCAACGAGCGCGACGCCACGTACTCCATCACGATCCAGGACCGGCCGATTTCCTGCACCACGTCGAAGACCCTGACGACATTCGGGTGATCAAGACGTGCCGCCGCTCGGGCCTCCCGCACCGTGCCCTGCAGGACCTCGGCCGCATCAATGTGCGGCAACCCGGCCGGCGCTAAGACCTCCTTCACCGCGACGTCACGATCCAGCAACTCGTCATGGGCGCGCCACACCCGACCCATGCCGCCCTTGGCCACCAAAGCCATCAGGCGATACCGGCCACCCACCACCACCTCGCCGATCGGCTTTTCGACACCGACACTGCGATCGGACCGCACATCTTCACCATCCCTACCCCACGGACCTGCCATCATTTGCTGATCAGGTATTCGACGCCGATCGACGTCCGGATGGGTCGAAACAGAAAGGATCTCGGCAAAAAGAGTCAGCGCCGGTACTGCGGACCGCAGTAACACCTGTCCGAACCCCACCCGGAGCAAAGCGCACAAAACACGACGCAACCCAGGCGTTCAACCGTCCCGGACGACGAAATCATGCTGGCATGGCGAGCCACGGGGTTGTCTGCTGTGTACGGTCGAATGCGGCAGCGTCCAAGCAATAGGACATGCGTTTACTCGACCACGAGGGTTGTCGATCTTGGGTCGTTGGCGCCCGGTGCGGTGTCGGGGTGCTGAGCCAGTTTGAGAGGGGGAGTGCATGAGGGCAGCGGTTTTTTATTCGTTCGGTGGACCCGAGGTTCTTCAGGTCGTCGAACTGGGCACGCCTGAGGCCGGTCGGGGGCAAGTCCGGGTGCAGGTTGAAGCCGCGGGTGTTCAGGCGTTTGACTGCGCGGTGCGCTCCGGGTGGACGCCCCCGGGGCAGACCCTACGGTTCCCGCAGGTTGTCGGCAATGATTTCGCCGGTGTCGTCGATCAGGTCGGTGCGGGCGTCGGGGATTTTCATGTCGGCGATGAGGTGATTGGCTGGGCGGTGCTCGCCAGCTGCGCCGAGTACATCGTCGTTGCTGCCGAGCAGATCGTGGCTAAGCCGGCTGAAATGTCGTGGCCGCAGGCCGGCATCCTCTCGGCCTCGGCGCAGACGGCCCACACTGCCCTTGAACAATTGCGGGTGGGTCCCGGGGAAACCTTGCTAGTTCATGGCGCATCGGGCGGGGTGGGAACCATCGCGGTGCAGTTAGCGACGGCCGTGGGCGCGACGGTTATTGGTACGGCTGGGCCTGCGAATCAGGACTACCTGCGCTCTCTAGGCGCCACACCGACAACCTACGGCGACGGGCTAGTCCACCGAGTGCGGGCTCTCGCGCCAAACGGTGTCGATGCGGTATTGGACGCCGCGGGAGGTGAAGCCCTTGACGTGTCCCTCGACGTAGTCGCCGACCGGGACCGGATCGGCACGCTCGTAGATTTTGATCGGGCGCAGGAACTCGGAGTGCGTTCGATCCAAACCCAACGCTCGGCGCAACGACTGCAAGCCATCACCGATCTTTACCGCACGGGCCGATTGACGATCACCGTGTCTGAAACTTTTCTACTAGATCAAATCGTTGAGGCGCACCGCAAGGTGGACACAGGCCACGCCCGCGGCAAAATCGCCCTCTTGATTCAGCAGCGCACCCCGCGCTGATTACCTCTTTTCTTACTCGCAATGCCGAGCCGGGGCGGGCAGTGTCACCGCTCACAATGAGAATGTACTCAGCGGCCCGAACGGCATCAGCCAATTTCCGTCCCCTCGTCAAACGTCGAACTTTTCCAATGACAGATTTGTCGTAGCCTGGGCCCTCAACCAAAGTTTGCTCAAATCGGCGATGGGTTCCCGTTCAACACGTAAGTGTTCACGTCGTACTGCCGCGGTGATCTGAACCTGCTCCGTGGTCACATATTTTCGTAACCGGGCCCGGCCCGACTCCATGATTTGCGTTCTAGCGATAGGGACCGGGTTCGTTGGTTCTGACACACCGTTCAGTGACGCTTCTTCGCGTGGTGGTATGTCGACCTAGCCGGGGTTTTGACAGGCCTTTACCCCTCGGGGATTGATCCGGGAAACATTGTGCAGTGGGATAACGGGTCGGGCCGGCACCCCCTATAAAAGGAAGGTGCCGGCCCGAACACATCATGCGATGGATCAGTACGTGCCGGTGTTGCGGTCGATTGGGCGGGTAATTTCCGTGGCGGGGTAGGTGCGCTGCGCTGCGACCCCGCTGGTCTGGGTGCTACCGGTTGCGCTGGTGAGGTTGGAGGCCTCCTGCTCGGCGGTATTGAGCCAACGCTCCCACCGGCTTTGCATCGGTTTGATCGCTCCACCGCCGACGCCGACGATCAAGATCCCGCCGATGATCGCCAGCACGGTGATCAGGATTGGGGTGGTGACCGTGGTCGCCACACCGATCTGGTTCAGAGCGGCGATGATGCCTAGGCCAAGGATGAACACCGAGGCGATGTTCGCCAGCAACCGGCCGTAGGACAGGCCACCCAGGCTTGCGGTGATCAGGTCTTTAACACCTTTAGCGATAGCCGCGGCGACCACGATGATGATGATCGCGACGAACGCCTGCGGCAGCCATGTCACGACACCGGTGATCAGGGCGGAGATCGGGTTCGGACCCCAGATCCCGAACGCGAGCTGCAGGGTGAACAGTAAGATCGCGTAGTAAGCAAGTTTCGCGACGATGTCGCTAGCGTCGTATTTCGAACGCTGCAACGCGGTTTTCACCCCGCCACGCTCAACGAGCCGATCGAACCCGACGCGCTCCAAAACTCTGTCAACGATCTTGCGAACGGCTTTCGCGATCAACCAACCGATCACCAGGATGACGACAAAGGCGAGAGCCTTCGGCAGGAACAGCCACACAGAGTGCAGCATGTCGCCGACACCATCTGTAAATCTTCGAGACATCACAAAGTCCTCAACGCTAAACGCAACGGGGGTCGGTCACTCTTACCCCCGCCGGTCACCTCAGCAAACATTTGCTACACAGCAAAGAACTTATCCTGAACCTCAAAATTTTTACCATATTCGGTACCAGTTTAGGACATAAACGTTCTTATGACTCAGCTCGAAGTGAATACTCTGCTGGTCCATGGTCCACACGCCCTGCGGCGGGTTATTGAACACAGGTCAACGAGGTGAGATTCGGATCACCGCAGGTGTAGGCACGATCATTGCCGGGTATCAGCGAAGGGCTACGCCAGAGCCATGCAGCTGTCGCTACCGGTGACCTGGCATATCCACCTTTTGAGGGAGATATTCATGACTGAGGTAACTACGACTTCTAAGGCCCCGAAGCCGGGTGAGCGCGTGGGTGGTTTGTCGACCCGTGAGCAGAACACGTCAGCGTCGCGGGCGCAGGGTTTGCAAACCTCTCAGGGTTCCACGTCGATCGCTGACACGGTCGTGTCGAAAATCGCCGGTATTGCCGCGAAAGACGTCTCCGGTGTTTACGCCCTGGGTGGCACGGCGTCACGGGCGTTGGGTGCGGTCCGTGAGCGGATTCCCGGTGCCCGGACCAACCACGCGCAGGGTGTGTCCGTGGAGGTGGGTGAAACACAAGCAGCGGTCGATATTGACATGATCGCCGAATACGGAGTCGCGATCGCTGACCTCGCAGCTGGGGTCCGCCGTAATGTGATCACCTCGATCGAGCGGATGACCGGCCTGGAGGTCACCGAGGTCAATATCTCCGTAGCAGACATTCACCTGCCCGAGGATGACCACAACGACAATAATGACACCGCACCCCGGGTGCAATGAGCCTATCTATCCCCGACCGGGACAAACCTGACAGACGTGCTGTGTCTGCTGCCGGTCGGGACGACGTCACCGTCACCCGAACCGGCGTGATCCTGCCAAGTCTTCCAGGAGGTGTGGATGCCTCACCCGTCTCGGTTCGGGCTGGGCAGCCATGGACGGGCGTGGTCATCGACGCGGTGCCAAGCACAGCCGACGAGGTCGCTGCTGTCGTTTTATCTGTCGCGGGCGTGGTGCGACTGCACGCAGGCCGTTTTGGTGAGGTCGCCACCTATCTGCCCGGACGGCGTGTCACTGGGGTCAAACTCAGCGATGAGTTGATCGAGGTGCACGTCGTCGTCGCCGGGCACGCCCCGGTGAACCAGACGGCACAGGCGATCCACCGAGCAGTCGCCACCGTAACTGGCACCCCGGCCCACGTGTTCATCGAAGACGTTGAACTCGTCTAACCCACGCCCATGACGTCGGCAGCCTTAAACCCCCGCAACGGTTTAGGGCGCCGGCTCGCCCATCTTCACCCCCGGCTTCTTGGCAGTGGTTCGTGTCACCGGCCTGGTGAAGGACAACGCCGGATCCTTATGTCAGGAGTTCGTTATGTCTTCCTCCACCATCGGGCTGTTCGCTGGTCTGATCCTTGCTCTGATCGCCGCGACCGCCGGCTTCGGCTGGTTTTTGTTGGCGATAGTGTTCGCCGCCATCGGCTATGTGATCGGCGCCCACCTGGAAGGGCGGGTCAACTTGGCCGGTCTGCTGCCGGGTCGTAGCCGTGGCTGACTCCGGCACCACGCTGACTACTGCCCATAACGCTGAGCAATCAGCGCTGGCAGCGGAGAATTGTGACGAGGTGGGCGCGCGGGGCAGCCTGATCATCGCTGACCGTGCCGTGCAGCGCATCGCGCAAGCCGCCGCCCTGGCTGTGACGGGGGTCGCCCCCGCCGAGAAAAGCACTAACGCGCTGAATTCGGTGTTGGGTCGGGCGTATCCGCGAGTGGACTGCGACATTTCCGGTAACCGAGTCCGCGCCGAACTGGACGTTGTCGGGGTGTGGCCCACCCCCGCCCCGCTGCTGGCCGGTCAAGTCCGTGACGCGGTCACCGAGCAACTGCATCAGCTGGCTGGTTTGACCGTTGATGCAGTAGACGTGACCGTCGCGAAAATTATTCGGGTGCATGCGGCACCACGCAGGAGAGTCCAGTGAGCACCACGACAGATGCCTTCGAGGTTTCCCCTACCCAGCCGATGCTCGACGGGCCGGTGCATGACGGACCAGCGATGCGCCCAGCGCGGCAGAAGACCAGCGCTGGGCGGGTCGGCGTTGTTGGTCCGCTCCTGGCGTTGCTCCTGACTGGGGTTGGGGTAGTGCTGCTGCACGATGCCATCGCCCGAGCCGACACCAATCCCGGTCGCACCTGGATCGCCGCCGCCCTGGATGGTGTGAACGGTTTGACCGCCCAGTGGTGGATGATCCCCCTCGGAGTGGTCATTGCTCTGCTGGGGGTTTGGTTGATTATTACGGGGCTACGTCCGCGTTCTCGTAAAACTCTCGCAGTTACCTCAGCGACGGGGATTTTCCTGCGTACCGCGGACGTGGCCCGGCTCGCGTCGGCAGCCGCTGACGACGTTGATGGGGTGGTAGCGGCCAGTTCGGTGGCCAGCCGCCGCAAGGTCACCGTAACGGTGGAGTCCGACCGCGACCAGGTCGCTGACCTAGTCCGTGACACGGTCACCGAACGGCTAGCCCCGTTAAAAAAGCCGTTGCCGGTCACAGTCCGGGTCCGCTCTCACTACCAAGCCCGGGAAGGTAACTGATGCGCCGCCTAGTACTGGGCCTCGACCGAGTCATCGCAGTGCTGTTCGGTCTGATCCTGCTTACCGCCGGTGCGGCGGTGACAGCCTGGTACTCCGGTAGCCTACGCCGGCTATTCCCCCAAGTCCCGAAACGGCTCTCCATCCACCAAGCCAATGACCTTGTCAAAACCAGCTGGTGGCCCTGGGCGATCGGGGCGTCCGGCATGCTGCTGGTGATCCTCGGGCTGTGGTGGCTAATCGCGCACCTACCCCGGCGCCGCGCCGGCCTGCTCGTACTACCCGGCTCCAACCGGGCGGGGCGGTTACGTGTTGACCCGACCGGGCCGGCTAGCACCGCCGCGGACATTCTCGCTGATACCCCCGGTGTGCGCGCGGTTCATAGCAGCGCCCACCGCGAACGCGGTCAACTAATCATCGAAATGCACACCACCATGGACCCCCGCGCTGACCTAAGCGAAGTCATCGCAGCAACCGATGCCATCGCGACCGACCTCAACGCAGTCCTCGGCCGAGATGATCTGCAAGCTCGGGTACTACTCACCGTCGCCCGGAGGGCAAAAGCCCAACCCCGGGTTCACTAAAACAACCCACCACCCATACTTTCGCGTCGCCCATCTAACACCCCGCTTGAGGCGGGGCACACAGTAAGGAATGAACATGGGATTCCTAGACAAAGCAAAAGATTTCGCTGACCAACACGATGCGCAAGTTGACAACGGGCTCGAAAAAGTCGGCGAGCAGATCAACGAACACACCGGCAATAAGTACGCTGATCAGGTTGATAAAGGTGTCGACCTGGCTCAGCAACACACCGGTGATAACAGTCAGCAGTAAGCAGTACCGGAAAGATGGGAGCATCGCCTACCTCACGGTAGGCGATGCTCTTCACCATTCGCACCCACCTGACCATCGGAGGCCGGCCGCGAGCCGGCCATCGTGTAAGTCACAGCGGGCGTGGGCGCAAGACCCCGCTGACTATTCCCGGGCTGAAATTACTGCTGACCCCATTGAGTGCCGGGGCTCAGGCGTCCGATCATGGAATGAGCGGCGGCGGTGACTAGGGCACGGTCGTAGGTGACGACAAATTCGAATTGTCGATCCGGGTCAGGCCCGGTATCGCCGAGGTCACGCGCCAACAATGCCGCGTGGGTGTGCGCGCCCAGGACTACTACGGTCCATTCTCTGGCCAGGGGATCCGCGTCGGACAGGGCCGTGCCCCGTACTCCAAGGGCTGGGCAAGTGGGCATGTCTACACCGAGGGCGCCGACGTACGGCAGTCGTGCGGCGAGCTCGGTGAACTGCCGGGCGGTGGAAGGGCGAAAAAACTTGGCGTGTTCGAACGCGGCGAACAATACCGGCGGCACCGCGGCTTGCATCGCCATCAGTTCCAAGGTTTTGGACAATGGGACGAGGAGGTGTTTCGGGGCCAGACGAACCTGGTTTCGCCCGCCGATCAGCTCATACGGTGCTTTGTGCAGCGCCGCGCCGAGCGCCCGAGCGTTGAACCGTTCGGGTCGAAACGTGCTGGGTGGTAACCGACGTTCCCCGCGACCCCACAACCACCCTTGACCCAACGTCGCACCCAAAACCAGCCCACGCGTCAGATCGTCGGTGGTTTCAATACCTTCAGCGACGACTTCCGCACCCGATTGCTCGGCATAGGCCCGGACAGCACCGGCCACTTTGACTGTGGCGGGGTCTTTTACTGTGCGTAACAGCATCAGGTCGAGCTTGACTACCTCTGGGCGCAATAGCGGGATGAACGCTAAAGACTCCGGTTGCACACCCACATCATCTAAGGCAATCGCGCAGCCCACCGCGCGTAACCGCTCGGCAGCGTTGAGTACCCCGGCCAGGTCAGCGGCGAGGGCCCGCTCGGTGATCTCCACGACGACCTGCACGTGCGCGGCTCGACCGGCGAGTGCGTCGAGGATGACATCCAACCGTTGGGTCAGAGTGCTCGGTTCCACGTTCACAAACAAGGTCACCGCTCGACCGCCCGACAGCTGTGCCGCATCGGCCAGGGATGCTTGCAGCGACGCTCGTTCCAGGTCAGCCAGACGCCCTGCCGCCCGCGCGGCGGTCAACAGTGTCATCGGCGACTCCCAGCCCGTGCCGGCTGGGCCACGAAGCAACGCCTCGTACGCGATCACGGCCCCCGAGTCCAAATCAACGAACGGCTGATACACACAATGCAGGCCACCATCCCGCAGTAAGTCATCCAAACTCACATCCGAGGCGACAGCCGGAATCTGATTCACATGGGGTGCGCTCACGCCCCCACTGATCGGCAAACCACCCTCTCCGCTGAGCGGCAGATGCCTGATGCCTGTCAAGGGGTCGGAGATTCGCGGGCAGATCCCGCCCGAAATTGGACTGCCTTGTGCGTGCCGTCGCAGAACGGCTTGACTGCTGACTTGCCGCACCGGCACAGGGCCACCGTGTCACGGCCGGCTTCGATCCGCTCACCGTCGGGTGTGCGCAGCTCGAAGTCTCCGCGCACAATCAATGGGCCATCCTCGTAAGGCGTGATGTTGGCTGACATAGTCGCTAAGTTGCCGGTGTGTAGCGCCTGAAACCTTTGTTTACCAGGTAACAGGCAGGGAAGCCTCCTTCCATGAAGCTTCCTCAACCGCGCGGCCCGGTCTCTGCCGCCATCATCGCCCAGCTCGGCGGGCAAAGCCTGACATGGCCCAGCCTGCTGGCGCCAAACGATGATGACGACCTCCACGTGGCCTTATTCATTTGTTACGAGCTCGCCTACCGAGGCTGGGACGGCGTCGACGACCGATGGGAGTGGGATCTCGGCCTGCTAGAAGTGCGCGCCAATCTCGAACGTCGTTTCGAGGCCGACCTCACTAATCTTGTCGGACCCCGCCGGCACGCTGCGGCGAACACCGTGCCGACTGAGCTGAAACAGATCGTTGCCGCATCCGATCACGGACCATCACTGTCGGGGTATTTGCGTGGACGCGCCACTCATGAGCAGTTCCGTGAATTCGTCGTCCTTCGCTCGGTCTATCACCTGCGCGAAGCGGACCCGCACACGTGGGCGATCCCTCGGCTGAGCGGGCGCCCCAAAGGTGCGCTCATCGAAATCCAACTCGACGAGTACGGCAAAGGTGTCGTGCCGCGGATGCACCAGGAACTGTTCAAGCAAACAATGAACTGGTTCGACCTGGACATCACTTACGGCGCGTACGTCGACTCCGCCGGCGCCGCGACCTTGGCCACCAACAACCTGATGTCCCTGTTCGGTTTGCACCGGCGCAACCGGGGAGCACTCATCGGCCATCTCGCCGCGTACGAGATGACCTCCTCGCTGCCCAACCGCGCCTATACCTCGGCGTTTCATGATCTTGAGCGTATTGATGAATGACGTTTGATGCTTGTTGGTGGTTGTTGTTTTGGGTTGTGGGTGTGCCGATATGGCCGAGTGTCGCCTCGGTGGGCGCCGTTCTCGACGCGGTGGGTGCCTTTCGTTGCTCGTTGTGACTGGGAATGGTGTTCAGGTGGGGATCGGCAGGGCGAAGAGGCGGTGGAAGATGGCTTGGATGTGGGTGGTGTAGGGCCAGTCGGGTGGGAAGTTCAGGAAGTGTTGCCGACCGCCTCGGGTGAGGGTGGCCGGGGTGTGGAATATCTGGTATTGCAGGGTTTTAGGTTCGGCTCGGGTGAGGTTGCCGTGGCAGCCCAGTAGTTGCAGCCAGGCGATCAGGTCACAGGCGATGGCGTGGGTGCGGTACCAGACGCTGTTGACGGCGAACTTCTGCGACGGTAGTCGTTTACCACCGGTGGTGTTGCCGTCTTTGAAGTGGTCTTCGACCCGGGCGTGGACTCGGTGTCGGCCGTCGAGCCAGGCGGTGACCTCGTGGGGGTCTTCGTCGGGCTGGGCCGGTGGGCTGTTGGTGGCGAAGGCTTCGTAGCGCCAGCCCGCGGCGGCGTGTTGCAGGTCGAGTTCGAGTTGCTCGACACCTGGCAAAGCATTGGCAGTGGTATCGCGCAGCGGTTTGACTCGGCGGACGAACACCCGCAGGCCCGGCGGCCAGGTATGCAGGTGGTGCAGCAGACCGGTAATCTCGGCGACCTGTCCGACGGTGAGGGGGCTGGACTCGCCGTGCAGGGTGGCCGGGATGCCGGGTAGGCCATCGGCGGCCACCATCGGCGTCCACGCCTGCTCGGGTAGCCCGGCGATGGCTGTGCCGGTGTGTTTGTCGACCGGCCAGCCTACCGAGTATTCCACCCGGATGCTGGGGTCGTCGCCGTCAGGGGGCCGGTTCAAGGCGGTGATCCAATTCAGCAGGTCGTGGGTGGCGCCGGCACCGTCGGCGGTGATCAGCAAATTGTGCCGATAACCGGCGGGTAGTTGCGCGATGGCCCTGGTCAGTAACGCGATGTGATCAGCGGCGTTGTTGGCGCCGGTGTTGCCGGGGCGTAGCTGCTCGGCGAGGCATTCACCGGTGTTGTCGCAGATCACCGCGAGGGGGTGGTGTCCGTAACGGCCTCGAAGCCTGGCCGCGTGTTCTTTACGCGACACGGTATCGATGAAGTGGGCGTCGATACGTAGCACGATGGTATCGCCCAGGTCACCAGTCGCGACCAGCGCCGGTGGGATACGGCCGTGGCGGGCGGCGATCAGGTCCCAGACCTGGGCGCGGACCTTCGCGCGGGTGTTGTCGAGACGGTCCAGGCCCGCCTCGTCGATCTCGGCCAGGGCACGCGAGAACGTGGGCGGGGACGCGACCGGGCCGTACAGGTCACGCTGGTAGCGCAGCACGTCGATACCGCGGACAGTGTTACCGCCATCGGCCATCATCACAGCGGCATCAACCAGAACCCGGCCCCGATCATGATCCGGGGTGAAATCGTCGCGATACAGGGTGTCCGACAGGGCCTGAGTCAGGCCGCTACGGTCGGCGACCAGCCGCAGCGCGGCAGCACCCGCGTGAGCGATCACGTTCTTTCCATTGCCGGTGACAGTCAGCCCCTTGGACCATCGGGTAAAGTCGCGCACGAGAAAAGTGCCTTCCGGTCCGGGATATTTTGACTTCGCTACTCGAATTCTCCCAGGCCAGAGGCACTTTTCTCTATCCACATGAGACACATCACAGCAAGATCATGAAACGCCTAGGTATAGCAACGGTCTGCACCGTATCGGCGGCGACACTGAAGCCACCGCCTTCTACGACGAGCACGTCGAAGCCGACGCGGTCCACGAACAGATCGCCGCCCACGATCTGTGCGGATCGTTCGTCACCGAGGAACCGGGCCTGGCAGGTGACGTACTCTTCGGCGCCCGGTGCGCTCTCGCCCTGGACGCACAGTGGGCCACGGCTGTACTTACCGCCTGGGATGACGATCGGTCTGCGCTATACCCCGACGGCAGGCGCCACTCGTACGTGCGCGGGTGATTGGTGTTAACTCCCCACCCCCAGCGCTGGGGACAACATACCGCCGATGCAGCAGATCGGTGAGCTGCTCCGGGGGCTCCCATCGCTCGGACGAGCGAAATGATCGCACCAGCAGCTCTGGTAGCGCGAATGCGTGCGACGGTGAATGGGCGCCGGAGTCGTGCCGCCGACGCTGCACTGCGCCCGAGGAGGGACATGAGCGAGCGCTCCACGTTCCAACGGTTGACTGCGGAGTTCACTGGTACTTTCCTGTTGGTCTTTGCAGGCTGTGGTACCGCCGTTCTTTCCGCTGATCATCCGGTCGCCGACCATCAACAGTTGGGGGTGGGCTACTTCGGGGTCGCTGCCGCGTTCGGGTTGACCCTGACTGTGCTGATCTTTGTTCTCGGCCCGGTCTCTGGCGGGCATTTCAACCCGGCGGTCACGCTCGGTCTGGCCGCGGCGGGCCGGTTCGGCTGGCGGCAGGTGCCGTTCTACGCCACCGCCCAGCTCACCGGTGGGGTCGGCGGGGCCGCGCTGCTATATGTGATCGCCGCCGGTCGACCGGGCTTTCACGCTGCCGGTTCCGGGTTCGCCACTAACGGCTATGCCGCACGCTCGCCCGGCGGCTACACCCTGGGTGCGGCGTTCCTCACCGAGACGGTGATGACCATGATCTTCCTCGCGGTGCTCCTCACCGTGACCGGCCGCGATACGTCACCCGGTGTCGCGGCAGCCGTGATCGGGTGCACTCTGCTAGTCATTCATCTGCTCAGTATTCCGGTCACTAACACATCGGTGAACCCGGCCCGATCTCTAGGCCCGGCTGTATTCGTTGATGGTGGCGCGTTGGCGCAGCTGTGGTTGTTCTTCGCCGCCCCGCTACTGGGCGCGGCGCTGATCGGCGCTGGCTATCCCTTGCTATTGACCCGCCGAAAACCCGGTCCCCGAGCGGGTCGTCGTGCCCCCGAGGCGGATCCCGCGACACCCGTCACGACCGTTAGTGGATCGAATCCTTACTGGAGGTGATGATCGATGCCGGGTTCACCGATGACAACGCTGCAGCTGTCTACCGGGCGTTCAGCAGCTTCCTGCTGGGTTACCTGCTCCTGGAAGTCCCGAACGCCTAACCCAAGATGAATAGCGCTAAGCCGGCATTAAGTAAAGCCCTCGCTCGGGTGAGAACCTGTGAAGCGGAACTCGTTTATGTCGTAATCCGGTGGGCATTTCCATCACGTCCAGCACCGAAGAACTAAACCATATGATTGTCTCTTCCGATGGTCTCGTGTGGAATTGTTCTTCGGTCCTGCGCTGCGGTCATTTCCCGATCGCGTGATGGACCTCCGGAAAGGATCTGACATGATCACGCAGAACGACATCGCCCGGCTCAACGACGCCGACGTGTATGACACGGCCGGCGACAAGATCGGCTCAGTCGGGCAGGTCTACCTCGACGCCCAAACCGGTAACCCCGAGTGGTTGACCGTCAAGACCGGACTGTTCGGCACTAAGGAAACCTTCGTCCCGCTGCGCGACGCCACCGTCACCGACGACCAGGTCACCGTCGCCTACGCCAAAGACCAGGTCAAGGACGCCCCGAACATCGAGGCCGACGGCCCCCTGTCGCAGACTGAAGAAGGCCAGCTTTTCGCCTACTACGGCCTGTCAGACACCAGCGGCTACGGCGACGGCTACCAGAACGACACCACCTACCAGGGCGACGCGGGCTACACCGACCGCGATACCACGGACACCAGCAACCTCGGGGACGACAAGACGATGACCCGCTCCGAGGAGCGGCTGGTCGCCGGCACCCGCACTGAGCAAGCCGGTACGGCCCGGCTGCGTAAGTATGTGGTCACCGAGCAGCAGCAGGTCACCGTTCCGGTCTCGCATGAAGAGGTCCGCCTTGAGCGGGAGCCGATCACTGATGCGAATGCCGGCGACGCCTACGACGGTGCGCAGATCAGCGAGGCCGAGCACGAGATCACCCTGCGCGCCGAGCGTCCGGTCGTGACCACCGAGACCGTCCCGGTCGAGCGGGTCCGCCTAGGCAAGGAAACCGTCCAGGACCAGGAGACCGTGTCCGGGAAGGTCCGCAAGGAGCAGATCGACTTCGACGGCCCCGAGACCAGCGACCGCCGCTGAACCCCATGATGCTCGTGCCCGGCGCCACCACGATGGCGTCGGGCACGACCATATTGGCCGGTCCGCCCTGCCTCGTGACGCAGACGGCGACATCCACGACGGGCAGATACGGCGTCAAATCGGCATACTAGCGGCGCGCGGCGTCGTCCGCTGGTCATTCAGAACTCTTGACCACATGCGAACCTGATCGCCCAAGGGGGTTTGTGTCGGGTTTTCGTAGGACGGTTCAAATCTGCATAGAAAAAAATAAGGGCCTGACCGGCATTCCCACTGGTCAGGCTCTTAATTTGTCGGGGTAGCCGGATTTGAACCGACGGCCTCTTCGTCCCGAACGAAGCGCGCTACCAAGCTGCGCCATACCCCGAGCTGCCAGCAAATACTAGCCGACGTCGGCGCCGAGGTGAAACCGGTATCCCCTCCAGCGGCGAAACCCCAGCTCAGCGCGGTATCAACGTGAGCACCGAGGCCTCTGGCCGGCAGGCGAACCGGACTGGCGCGGTGGGATGCGTACCAAGACCGGCACTGACGTGTAGCCACGCTTCGGAGCCGGGCCAGCGGTGCAGACCTTTGGCCATCGAGTGGGGCAGGTCGCAGTTGGTGGTCAGAGCGCCGTAGCCGGGCACGCAAACCTGCCCGCCGTGGGTGTGTCCGGCAAGCAGCAACGAGAAGCCGTCGTCAGCCATGGCGTCGAGCACCCGCGACGCGGGCGTGTGGGAGACGCCGATATGCAGGTCAGCACCCACGGAAGCAGATCCGGCCACGGCGGAATAGTTGTCGCGGTAGACGTGCGGGTCGTCGACCCCGACCAGTTCGACTGAGCGGCCGCCCGCTTTGATGGTGGTGCGGGCGTTGTTCAGGTCGGCCCAGCCAGCGTCCACGAATGCAGCACGCAACTGCTCGGTAGGCAGTTCCACGCCTTGTACGTATTCCCCTTCTTTCATGATGTATCGCAGCGGGTTGCGCCAGACCGGTCCGCAATAGTCATTGGAGCCGAAGACGAACGCGCCAGGCAGGGACAGAAACGGCTCCAGTGCGCGCAGCACGGCGGGGACCGAGTCGGGATCGGCCATGTTGTCGCCGGTCACGACGACCAGGTCGGGGTCGGTGCCGCCGAGCGCGGTCACCCAGTCTTGTTTGCGGCGCTGGGCCGGCATCATGTGCAGGTCGGAAAGATGCAGGACCCGCAGCGGTTCGGCGTCTGGTTCCAGGACCGGCACGTCGAAGCGGCGCAGCATGAACAAGTTGCGTTCGATGAGTGAGGCATAGCCGAGGGTGGCCGCTCCGGCTGCGGCGACGCCCGCACCGAGGGCAACAAGGGAACGCTTACGCATGACGGCAAGGGTACTGACTTCGGCGCGGCCACCGAACCGTCTTGCCCGACAACACGGCGAGCACGACCGCCGGCCGCGCGGAGGCGGTGGATAATGAAGGGCTCCGCTGCTGTGGGGAGGGTAGCTTCTTCGCTCATGGGAACGCTGAAGGATCGCTTGAACGAAGATCTGCACACCGCTATGAAAGCGCGCGACGAGCTGACCACGTCGACGTTGCGGATGACACTGTCGGCTGTGCGCACCGCGGAGGTTGCCGGGCACGCGGCCCGTGATCTTTCCGACGACGAAATCCTCACGGTGTTGGCCAAAGAGTCGAAGAAGCGCAGGGAGGCCGCGACTGCGTTCGCCGACGCCGGCCGGGTGGACCAGTCGGCCAAGGAGCGGGCCGAGGGCGAGGTTATCGAACGCTATCTGCCGAAGCAGCTCACCGATGCCGAGATCGCCGACTTGGTTGCTGGCGCCTTGTCCGCGGGCGGCTTCACCACGAAAGCGCAGCTCGGCCCGGCGATGAAAGCCGCCCAGGCAGCCGTCGCGGGTCGAGCCGAGGGCGGCCGAGTCGTCGCCGAAGTCCGCCGCCTGCTCGCCTAAATCCGGCACCAACTAAACACCATCACTCCGGTACGGTCACTCGCCCGCGCAAAACTCAGAGCGCGAGCTGGGGCCGTACCGGCTTGGAAGTGGCAAGGGGTCCTGGGGTTCGCACTGGCAGTTGCTGTTGGGGCACGTAATACGGGCCGAGCATGGACTCGACAGCCGGCGCGATCGATGGGCGGTCGTTGAGTTGGATCAGGCGGGCGGCGCGGGCGAGGGAGCCGGTTTCGCCGTCGCGGAAGCCTTCGCGGTACCCCTTTTCGTAGCGTTCGCCGCGACCGAGCGCCCGGCCGAGGGCGAAGAAGGAGGAGCCGGCGAGGGCGAGCAGGAAGAGGAGCGCGAAGGGTGTCACAGAACAATCCTTCCGGGGCATTTGTACTAATTGGCCGAAAAGTACCCCAAGCGGACTGAGTGCTGGGATGCCGGGGTAATCAAGTACGCCTTCGGGTGACGCGGGTTGGCGGATGGGTGTGGGGTGCTGTCAGTTCATGAGGCGGCACCTGACAGGCTTATTTGCGTGACTGATTCTGACCTTGCGCGGCAGGTCCGCGACGTGGCTCGGCTGACCGGCGAGTTTGTCCTGCGTTCCGGCCGCACCGCTACCGAATACTTCGACAAATACCAGTTCGAGGCCGACCCAGTGTTGCTCGACCAGCTCGCCGCCCAGCTAGCTGTGCTCGTCCCCGAGGGCACCGAAGTGCTGGCCGGCCTGGAGATGGGCGGGATCGCCGTGGTCACAGCACTGGCCCGGCACGCCAACCTGCCAACCGCTTTCGTACGCAAGCAGGCCAAGCAATATGGCACCGCGCGACTGTGCGAAGGCGCTGAGGTGGCCGGCCGGCGCGTGCTGGTGGTCGAAGACGTAGTGACCTCGGGTGGCCAGGTCGTGATCTCCACCAACGAGTTGCGCAAACTGGGTGCCCACGTGGATCACGCCCTCTGTGTGATCGACCGGCAAGAAGGCGGCACTGAGGCGTTGGCCGCCGACGGCATCACCCTGCGCGCCCTGCTGAACCGCGCCGCTCTCGACGCCGCCGCATAGTCGCCCAGCCTGGCGGCCGGGCCAGTTCGCAGCTTGTCGCGCACGCGCGGTGGCCAGGCGAGCCGGTCAGCGGGTTAGTTCGGCGGCGATCAGTTCGGCGATTTGCACTGTGTTGAGGGCGGCGCCCTTGCGCATGTTGTCGCCGGTGACGAAGAGGTCGAGTGCTCGGGGATCGTCGATGGCTCGGCGGATCCGGCCGACCCAGGCCGGGTCGGTGCCGACCGCGTCGATCGGCATCGGGAATTCGGCCGCCTCGGGATCATCGACCAGAATTACGCCGGGGGCGTTGCGCAACACCTGTCGCGCGCCCTCGGCGTCGACCTCAGTGGCGAACACAGCGTGCACTGCGATCGAGTGCCCGGTCACTACCGGCACCTGCACGCAGGTAGAGGAGACTTTCAACAAGGGCAGCCGCAGAATCTTGCGGGACTCGTTGCGCAGTTTGAGCTCTTCGGACGACCAGCCGAGCGGTTCCAGACCTCCAGCCCAGGGCACCACATTGAGCGCCAGCGGAGCCGGGAACGGGCCATGCGCGTCGCCGATAGCTTGGCGGACATCGCCGGGGCGGGACCCGAGCGAGCGGTCACCGGCCAGTTTGCTGAGCTGATCCTGCAGCGTTTCCACGCCTGCCTGCCCGGCACCGGAGGCGGCTTGATAGGTGGCGAGCACGAGTTCACGCAGGCCGTATTCGCGGTGCAGCGGCGCAATCGCCATGATCATAGCCATGGTCGTGCAGTTGGCGGTGGCAGCGATCCCGCGCGGGCGATGGCGCAGCATTTCCCGGTTGACCTCGGGCACCACCAGCGGGACGTCCGGCTCCAGCCGAAACGCGGCCGAGTTGTCGACCACCTGCACCCCGCGCGCGACGGCGACGGGTGCCCACTGCTGCGACACCTCGTCGGGCACGTCGAACATTGCCACGTCGACGCCGTCGAAGGCCTCAGCGGTCAACTCGGCCACGGTCAACTGGGCTCCACGGCAGCTCAGCTGCTTGCCGGCCGAGCGCGCGGAGGCGATCAGTCGAATCTCGCCCCAAATGTCACGGCGGGAGGAGAGCAACTCCAGCATGACCGTGCCGACGGAGCCGGTGGCACCGACGACCGCCAGCGTGGGTTGCGTCATCGCGCCACTTACCGGCCGGTGCCTGCGTAGATGACGGCTTGTTCGGTGCCGCCGAGGTCGAACTGCTCGTGCACAGCGCGCACGGCGGTGTCTAGGTCGTTGTCGCGGCAGACGACCGAAACCCGGATCTCCGAGGTGGAGATCATCTCGATGTTGACGCCAGCCTCACCGATGCAGGCGAAGAAGGACGCTGCCACACCCGGGTGCGACCGCATGCCGGCGCCGATCAGCGAAACCTTGCCGACGTGATCGTCGAAGAGCAGCGCTTTGAACTTGATCTGTTCCTTGATCTTGTCGAGCGCGGCCATCGCCGTCGGCCCGTCCGCCTTCGGCAGAGTGAACGAGATGTCGGTGCGCCCGGTGCCCTCGGTCGACACGTTCTGCACGATCATGTCGATGTTGATCTCGGCTTGGGCGACCGTCTCGAAGATCCGGCCGGCCGAACCGGGCTCGTCGGGCACCCCGACAATCGTGATCTTGGCTTCGCTGCGGTCGTGTGCGACCCCGGTGATCAGTGCTTGCTCCACGTCAGGGTCCTCCATCGAGCCGGTGACAAGGGTGCCTTCTTTGAGCGAATACGAGGATCGTACGTGGATGGGCACCTGGAAACGTCGCGCGTACTCCACACAGCGCAACATCAGCACCTTCGCCCCACCAGCGGCGAGTTCCAGCATTTCCTCGTACGTAATCTTCTTGATGTGTCGTGCGTCGGGGACGATTCGCGGGTCAGCGGTGAAGACGCCGTCGACGTCGGTGTAGATCTCACAGACGTCAGCGTGCAGTGCCGCGGCGAGCGCGACAGCAGTGGTGTCCGAGCCGCCCCGGCCCAGCGTGGTGATGTCTTTGGTGTCCTGCGAGACGCCCTGGAAACCGGCGACGATGGCGATTGCGCCCTCGTCCAGCGCGGTGCGCAGCCGGCCGGGCGTCACATCGATAATCCGGGCCCGCCCGTGCGTCGACGTGGTCAACACTCCAGCCTGCGAACCGGTGTAAGAACGGGCCTCGTAGCCCAGGTTGTGGATCGCCATAGCCAACAGCGCCATCGAGATCCGCTCACCGGCGGTCAGCAACATGTCGAGCTCACGGCCCGGCGGCAGTGGGCTGACCTGATTGGCCAAGTCCATCAGCTCATCAGTGGTGTCACCCATCGCGGAAACCACCACGACCACGTCGAACCCGGCCTTACGGGCCGACACGATGCGCTCAGCCACTCGCTTGATGCGTTCGGCGGTCGCCACCGACGAACCACCGTACTTCTGCACCACCAATGCCACGGCGAACCATTCCTTCGGCGTCAGATACCGGCTGCACTAGTAACCACGATCAGTGCCGGTCATGTCGATCGTCACCACCCTAGCCGCGCGCGTCCCAGCCTTCGACAGGCGATCCCAGAATCCGGCCATCCAGCCGACACGCCACTTGTGAACTGCGGTCAGGGCGCGGCGATGTGGCGGATGGAGAGGAGAATGTCGCGGTGCGCCCTTACTCCCATACTCGACGCGGTTTGTCCGTATTGGCCGGCATGCTGCTGGTCCTCAGCGTCGCGGCGTGCGGCGGCACCAATCCACAACCGGCAGTCTCGGCTCCCGCGCCGGCCTCGTCAGCGGCGACCGCAGCATCAGCGTCCTCTGACCCGGATGCCCGCGAGGAATTGGCCGGACGAGCGGCACTCGCCCAAGATCACTCCTTCACCGGGCGCTACTCCTTCGACGACGGCAAAGGTCAGCCGCGCGAAGTGGTCGCCACGGTCGGCGCTGACGGCACCTGGCAGGTCGATCTGCCCGGCGGCGGCGTGGGCACCGGTGCCGACGTATCGATCGTCTCGGTGGCGGCCGGGGTCTACCAGTGCACGCTGGCCTCACCTGCCAACCCGCTCGCCCCGACCTGCCTGCGACTTGCCAAGGTCGGCAAACCACTGCCACCCGCGTCCGACCCGAAGGTGCAACGGTTGTTCCGGCAGTGGCTGCGCGTCTTCACCGATCGGCAAGCTGCGCTGTCGGTGACCGCAGTGCAGCCGCTTAACGGGGCACAAGGCGACTGCTTCTCGGTCGATTCGAGCTCTGCCTCGCTGAAGGCACCTATCGACATCGGCATCTATTGCTATGACAACGGTGGTTTGTTGACTGCGGCGCGGGTCGACTTCGGTGTGCTCAAGCTGATCAACGTGCTCGCCGGGCCGGCGACTATGTTGCTGCCGGGCACAGTAATCACCGGCAATCCCCTCACCGCGGCTTCAGCTTCAGCTTCAGCTTAAGCTTCAGCTTCGGCAATCCCCTCACTTCGGCTTCGGCTTCAGCTTCAGCGGCGCCCATTCCCAGCATCCGGGCGACGGGTTAGCGACGGTCTAGTTGATCACGTAGGGTGAGCTGGACATGTGGCAGGCACTCCTTCTTCGCTGCCGCGACGAGGCCCCATCCCAGGCCGGCACCTCGTCGCGGAGTTGACGCGCGCCGCCTTCTCGCCTCGTCTTACTTGGAGCCCCACATGTCCATCGACAACCCCATCGCCCGGCAACGCCCCAGTGCCATGCCGTTCGAGCGCTATCTTCCGTACGACCAGCAGTTCGCGGTTGACCTGCCCCAACGGCAATGGCCGAGCCGCCGCATCGAGTCGGCGCCGCGCTGGTGTGCGGTCGATTTGCGCGACGGCAATCAGGCCCTGATCGATCCGATGTCACCCGAGCGCAAACGGCGTATGTTCCTGTTGCTCGTGCAGATGGGCTACAAGGAAATCGAGGTCGGTTTCCCGGCGGCGAGCCAAACTGATTTCGATTTCGTCCGGCAGCTGATCGAGCAGGATTTGATTCCTGCCGACGTCACTATTCAAGTGCTAGTGCAATGCCGCGAGCATCTGATCGACCGCACGTTCGAGTCGATTCGCGGCGTCAAACGCGCCATCGTGCACTTCTACAATTCGACTTCCGCACTGCAGCGTCGCGTCGTCTTCGGTCTCGACAAAAGCGGCATCACCGATATCGCCACCACCGGCGCTCGGCTCTGCCTCAAGTACGCCGAGATCCACACACCCGACAGCGAAATCTTCTACGAATACTCGCCGGAGTCCTACACCGGCACCGAGCTGGAATATGCGCTCGAGATCTGCTCAGCCGTTATCGACGTGATCGACCCGACGCCGGACCGCCCGCTGATCGTCAACCTGCCGGCCACTGTCGAAATGGCCACCCCGAACGTTTACGCCGACTCGATCGAGTGGATGCACCGCCACCTGCCCCGCCGCGAGTCGATCGTGCTGTCGCTGCACCCGCACAACGACCGCGGCTCGGCTGTGGCCGCCGCCGAATTGGGTTTGCTGGCCGGCGCCGACCGAATCGAAGGTTGCCTCTTCGGGAACGGCGAACGCACCGGCAACGTCGACCTGGTCACGCTCGGGCTGAATATCTTCTCCCAAGGCATCGACCCGATGATTGACTTCACCGACATCGATGAAATCAAACGCGCGGTCGAATACTGCAACCAACTACCCGTGCACGAACGCCACCCGTACGTGGGTGATCTGGTCTACACCGCATTCTCCGGCTCGCATCAAGACGCGATCAAAAAGGGTTTCGCCGCCCTGCAAGCCGATGCGGACGCTGCCGGGATCCCGATCGACAAGTTCACCTGGGGCGTGCCCTATCTGCCGGTCGACCCGAAAGACCTGGGCCGCAGCTATGAAGCGGTAATCCGGGTCAACTCGCAATCCGGCAAGGGCGGCGTCGCCTACATCATGAAAGAAGAACACAAACTCGACCTGCCGCGCCGGCTGCAAATCGAATTCTCCGGCGTAGTGCAACAACACACCGACACCGAAGGCGGCGAAGTCGGCCCGCAACAAATGTGGGAAATCTTCGCCGACGAATATCTGCTCAACCCCACAATCAAAATCGAGTCCTACCGGACGGCGTCAGTCGACGGCAAAGTCGAGATCGACGTCGAGGTGACCCACCGTGACCAACGGCTGGCCCTCGTCGGCGTCGGCAACGGCCCGATCGACGCCTTCGTGCAAGCAATCGCACCACTGGGAATCAAGGCCCGCGTGCTCGATTACGCCGAACACGCGCTCACTTCCGGCGGTGACGCCCAAGCCGCCGCATACGTCGAAGTGCAGGTCGGTGACCTCACCCGGTGGGGCGTCGGCATCGACGCGAACATCGTCAGCGCCTCAATCAAAGCCGTGAGCAGCGCGATCAACCGAGCGGGTTGAGGTTCCACCCCCTGCACGCGTCGGGCGGGTTGAGTTTCCAGCCCTTCCGCGCGTCGGTGCACTTGTTGCCGGCGCGCGGGAGGTTCCGCGTACGGATGACGAGTCGGGCAGAGCGGGCAGAGCGCGCTTAGGCTGGTGGGGTGCCCCCTCGTACTCCGCAATGGATCTTTGCCCTCGCCACCACCGCCGTGCTCGTTACCGGCTGTTCGGGTGGCTCCAGCAGCACCCCATCCCCCAAGCCCACCGGATCCACTCAGGACACCAGGAAGATCGAGACGGAACTTGACCAGCTAGTCGTCGCGAAGCCCGCTTCAATGGCCGGATACAGTCGGGCGAAATTTCCGCACTGGCGCAGCATTGGCGCTAACTGCGACGTACGCGACTCGGTGTTGAAGCGGGACGGCACCGCGATCAAGTTGTCCGGTTGCAATGTCGTCGGCGGCAATTGGCGCAGCGTTTATGACGACAAGTCGCTGACCTCTCCCACCCAAGTCGACATCGACCACCTGGTGCCACTGGCCAACGCTTGGCGCTCCGGCGCCGCCAGCTGGACCACCGACCAACGCGGCGATTTCGCCAACGACCTGACCGATCCCCAGCTGGTAGCGGTTTCGGCCGGCGCCAACCGCTCGAAGGGCGACCAGGATCCGTCCACCTGGAAACCGCCGGCAACTGACAACTGGTGCGAGTATGCGCAAGACTGGGTGGCGGTGAAGACCCACTGGAAGTTGGCCGTCACCGACGCCGAGAAGAGTGCCCTCAAACTCATGTTGGAGAAGTGCCGATGACCAACCCCACTACCCCCGCAGGACCCGCCGCAACTGGATCCGCCCCGGCAGGTGGAACCAGCTCGGCAAATCGGTCCGCCGCAGCCAAGGGATCCGCGCCGACGACCGGATCCGCGCCGAAATCTGGCGACAAGCCCGGGAACTTGGCCGCGACCACTGACATCACCGCTGGTCAGGGCGGGGTGATGACCGACGAAGTCGGGGTGATAACCGGCGACCTGACCCTGCGTACCGAGCTCGACGGCACCGACCTGACGGTCCATGTCCAATACAAAGATGCCGACGAATGGTACAAAGTGACCGGCGCCAAGACCACGCTGAAGGACCCGGCCGACCTGGCCGCAGTGCACAAGGTCGCCGTCGGCATCCTGAACCGCCCCGAAGGCTGACGGGTCAGGACGGAGTTGTCGCTGGTCGCCGGCCGGCGACTGCTTCTTCCTCGACCACCGGGAAGTGGCAGGCCGTTAAATGCGACGCCGGATCTTCCAGTCGGGTGACCAATGGCGGTTCCTCGCTCGCGCAGATGTCCTGCGCTTTCCAACAGCGCGTGCGAAACCGGCACCCAGACGGCGGATCGATCGGACTCGGCACATCACCGGTCAGCAACACTCGATCCCGCTGCGCCCGATCCCGACGCGCCGGATCCGGCACCGGAACCGCAGACATCAACGCCACCGTGTAAGGATGACGTGGGTTTTGGTAGAGGTCGGCCCGGTCGGCAATTTCCACCACTTTGCCGAGGTACATCACCGCCACCCGGTCGGAGATGTGCCGAACCACAGACAGGTCGTGGGCGATAAAGACGTACGTTAGGTCGAATTCGCGTTGTAGGTCGTCGAGCAGATTGACGACCTGGGCCTGAATCGATACGTCGAGTGCCGAGACTGGCTCATCAGCGATAATGAGCTTGGGTCGTAAGGCAAGCGCGCGGGCAATGCCGATGCGTTGGCGCTGGCCACCGGAGAACTCATGCGGATACCGGTTGTAATGCTCCGGGCTGAGTCCGACCAGCTGCAGGAGCTCCTGGACCGCTTTCTTCAAGCCCTGCGGGGTGGGGATGTTCTGAATTTGCAGGGGCGCAGCAATGATAGAACCAACCGTGTGACGCGGGTTCAGTGACGAATACGGATCCTGGAAAATCATCTGAACATCGCGGCGCAAAGGTCGCAACTGCGCCATCGTCCGGTGCGAGATGTCCTCACCCGCATAGACGATTTTTCCTGCCGTCGGCTCGAGGATTCGAGTGAAGAGCCGGCCCGCAGTTGATTTACCGCAGCCCGACTCACCCACCAAACCCAGCGTTTCACCGGCCCGCACTGACAGGTCGATGCCGTCGACTGCTCGCACCGCACCGACCCGGCGCTTCAGCAGTCCCTTCGTGATCGGGAAATGCTTCTGCAAACCCGTCACCTCGAGCAGGTTCTCGCTCATTATCTATCTCTCCTGCTCAGAGTTTGGGTAGCACTTCTTGCTGGAAGATCTGCGTGCGGTCCTCCTGCGGCAGGTGACAGGCCACCGAATGACCGCCACCACGCAATGACGGGACTTCGATAAAGGACCGGTCCCCATTTCGTCCGGCGTAAGGGCATCGGGGGTGGAACGCACAACCCGTTGGCAAATTGATCAGACTTGGCGGCGACCCCTTGACCGGAGTCAGCCGATCACGCACCTCCCGGTCCAGCCGTGGCATCGAACCGAGCAGCCCCCACGTGTACGGGTGCTGCGGATCCTGGAACACGCTAAGCGCCGGACCCTTTTCAATGATCTTCCCGCCGTACATGACCAGCACATCATCAGCTAGCTCTGCCACCACGCCTAGATCATGAGTGATCATGATGACGGCAGACCCGAACTCTTCCTGTAGATCCCGGATCAGGTCCAGGATCTGGGCCTGCACGGTCACATCGAGCGCAGTGGTCGGTTCGTCGGCGATTAGCAGGGCCGGGTCGTTCACAAGTGCCATCGCGATCATCGCCCGCTGGCGCATGCCGCCAGAGAACTGATGGGCATAGTCGCCGAAACGGCGCGCCGGCTGGGGGATGCCAACCCGTTCGAGCATGTTAATCGCCCGCTCTCGGGCGATCTTCTTGTTTACGCCCGGGTGGTGCACACGGTAGGCCTCGACAATCTGAGCACCAACCGTGAAGTACGGATGCATGGCGCTCAGTGGATCCTGAAAGATCATCGCCATCTTGCCGCCGCGCAGCGCCCGAACCTCCTCGTTGGACGCTGAGACCAACTCCTGGTTCTCTACCCAGATTTCACCGGTAACTTTGGCGTTGCTGCGAGTGCGGTGCAGACCGAGAACCGCCAGCGAGGTCACACTCTTACCAGAGCCGGACTCGCCGACGATACCGAGTGTCTTGCCCTTCTCCAGGGTGAACGACGACTCGCTGACGGCTTGAACAATGCCGTCGTCGGTCTCGAACCAGACCGATAGGTCTTTGATCTCCAGGAACGGACGTGCGTTCGTGGCGCCGATGGACAACTGACACTCCCTCAGCTCAGCCGCACGCGCGGGTCGATGATGCCGTAAGCCACATCGACGATCAGGTTGGCGAAAACGATGAAAGATGCGGCAATCAACGTGACACCGATAATCACCGGCAGGTCGTTGCCTTTGATCGCGGTCAGTGCCTGATACCCGAGGCCGCGGAGATTAAATACAGTCTCAGTGAGGACTGCGCCACCAAGCAGCGCCCCAAGATCGAGTCCGAAGATCGTGACGATAGGTGTTAGGCCAGAACGTAAAGCATGCTTGCCGATTACCGTCCGCTCCGCCAAGCCTTTCGCCCGAGCTGTCCGGATGTAATCTTCGCCGAGCGTTTCCAGCATGTTGGCGCGAGTAAGCCGAGCGTATGTCGCTGCGAACAGAAACGCCAGAGTAATCCACGGCAGTAGAAGATTGACGAACCACTGGCCAGGATTGTCGAAAAACGGCACATATTGACCCTGCGGTAGCCAGCCTAGCCAGTAGATGAAAATTGCCGAGGCTAAGAGTCCGGTGAAATAGACCGGTAACGAAACCCCAGCAAGAGCACCGGTCATTACCACTCGATCGATAACCGTACCTCTTCGCAATGCTGAAATCACCCCGGTTGCCACACCCATGACAAGCCACAAGACCGCCGCACCCAGCGCTAACGACAGGGTGACCGGCAAATCGTCCAACAGGACGGGGGTGACTTCCTGCTCAGTTTTGAAGGAGTAGCCCAGGCATGGTGCCGGGCAGTGGTTGACATCCGGGCCGTTGGCATAGTCCCGGCCGGCCACGAGACCCTTTAGGAACTTGCCGTACTGCACGTACACCGGGTCGGCCAGACCCATCTTCGTTCGGATGCCCTCAACCGAAGCCGCGTCGGAGGTCTTACCGATGTAGAGCAGCGCTGGATCGCTGCCGGTAAGCGTCGGGACCATGAAGAAGATTCCAAAGGTCACTGCCGTGACCGCAAGGAGCGTGATGATGGCGTTGATCAGGCGCCGAATGATGTATGTCAGCACGACGTTCGGCCGAACGGTGAGCGGGCAGTGATTCATTCTGAACCAATGCCCGCTCACCGCGGGCGGCCTTCACCAACCCTTCGAAATACCGGTTGTTGCCTGGGCTAGTTGACTATTACTTGCCGTCGCTCGTGCCGAGTGCTTGGAAGTCCACCATCCCGAAGGCATTGTGTATGTAGACGTTTGTCAGTCTGGGATTGCGGTAGTTCAGTGTCTTATCCACTGTGAAGGGCAAGAAATACGCGCCCTCCATGATCTTGTGGTTGATCTGGCCATATAGATCGGCGCTCTTTGCGGGATCTGTTTCACCAGCGGCCTGGTCGAACAGTGCGTCGATACTTGGATCCTTGATCTCCGGCAAGTTGTAGTTGCCGTTCTTCGGAATGAAGCGGCTGTCTGCCAGCGGTTGGAGGTAGCCGGCGCCGGTCGGGTAGTCGGCACCCCAGCCCGCGACAATAATGCCGTAGCCCTTAGCCTTCACATTGTCCGGCGAGCCCGTGATCGAAGCCTGTTGCGCACCGTCATACTGCTCGATCGTAGCGGTGATGTTGGCTGCCTTAAGAGCGGCTTGCAGTGCCTCCGCGGTCTTGACCTCTGCCGGCTTGTTGTTCCGTGCCGCGATCTTGACAGTGAAGCCGGATGCCTGACCACAGGCCTGAAGAGCAGTCTTCGCTTTGTCTAGCTGAGACTTGCCCTGCTTGCGGGTGAAGGGATCGTAATTGGAGTCCGACCCGGCTATATTCGGCGGCAGCATGCTGGTGCCAATATCGCCACCAGCAAATTCTCCACCGCGAGCGGCCTGCAGCGCAGTCGGGTCGGCAGCGTAGATAACCGCCTTGCGACAGTCGACGTTGTCCAGTGGCGCTACTGATGTAGCCAGAGCCGCGTACCGGAGGAAACCGGTCGTCGGGGTGTCGGCGTTCGCCCTTAAGGTCGGGTTACTGAGCAGCTTTGTGCGGGCGGCAGTCTGCACACCGGTTTGGCCGACATCAAGGTCCGCAGTGCCGGCCAACAAGCGACTGTCGAGATCATCAGCGTTAGTCGTGACAGTGAGGTTGATCGCGTCGGGCAGTGCCTTGCGGATCGGATCCGTTGACTGATCCCAATTGGGATTACGCACCCACGCGGCACCTTTGCCTGGCTTGATTCCACCCTGTTTGAACATGTATGGGCCGGAGGATGCAGGCGCAGAATTGTACTTCGCGCCCGTATCCCGCTTGATCGGCACTGGACCGGAGCCCGGCATGGCTAGCAAGTAGACGAAATCTGAGTAGGGCTTCTGCAATTTGAAGACGATCGTGGAGTCGTCAGGGGTGGTGACTGACTTCAGGCCTAGTTTGTTCGGGTCCGTGTCCTTGTACGGGCCCGGGTACTTCTGTCCCTGATCTAGCACGCCAGGCAAATAAACCGGGCCGCCGCTGATGACATCCGACGCCCAAACCCGCTCGATGCCATACTTGATGTCTTTCGAGGTAATGGCGGAGCCATCATCCCATTTGATGCCGCTCCGAAGCTTGAACGTATAGGTCAACTTGTCTGCGCTGATCTCAGGGTCGGCCGACGCCAGATCGGGAGCCAGCTTGAGGCCGTCCTTGCCCGGAGCAACCGAGTAATCCACGAGCTTACGGGTATAGAGGCGGTTAAGGTCCCAGACGAAGGCGTAGTAGCCACGAGCGGGGTCCCAGAAATCCGCGTCCTGCGAGCTCCACAGGTTGAGAGTGCCGCCCTTGGTGGTGCTCGGGTTGACGATTCCGGTGATAGCCGCATTCGACACGGCATTGTCATTCGATTTTCCATTATTGTTACTCTTCGAGGTTCCACCGCAAGCGGCGGCGGTAAGCCCCAGCGCAACGGCGACAGTTGCCGCCATCACCACCCTTGTATTACGTGCCACTTCGTCTCCTAATCTTGAACAACGGAACCGGCCGGCTTTCAGGTAATGAGTGAGTAAAACGTCCCGTACTCAACGGGCCTTCGGGTCGAGCGCGTCACGCAAGCCGTCACCGAATAGGTTGAAGGCCAGCACAGTGATGAAGATCATTCCGCCCGGGATAATCATGTACATCGGGTCGATCGAGTAGAAGGTGACCGCGTCCGACAACATGCCTCCCCACGACGGGTTAGGCGGCGGAATGCCGACACCCAGGAAGCTCAGGGCAGCCTCGGTCAAAATATTGGTTGGAATGATCAGCGTCGTATACACCAGAATCGGTGCCGCCAGGTTCGGCAACAGCTCCTTGAACAGGATTCGCGGCGCACGGGCACCCAGGCTGCGCGATGCTTCGACGAACTCCCGCTCACGCAGGGACAGCGTCTGACCACGGACAATGCGACCGATATAGGGCCAGCCGAAGAAGCCGATTACGCCGACGAGGACCAGCACCCGAGACCAGCGACCACCGAGACCAAGGAACGAGTTGGGCAGGACCGAAACCAGGGCGATGGCGAAAAGTAACTGTGGAAAGGCAAGCAGAAAGTCCATCACTCGACTGATCACTGAGTCGACCCAGCCGCCAAGGAAACCGGCAGCCAGGCCGAGCACCGCACCGAGGATGGTCGACACCAGGGCGGATAGAAACGCCACCGAAAGGGACGTCTGCGCACCGAAGGCGATCCTGCTGAACACGTCGCGTCCAGAGGTCGGCTCCACCCCGAGGATGAAGTCCTTGCTGATGCCCCCGAGCGGATTAAGCGGTGTACTAAATGTTGGGTCGATTTGGTCGATGTGATATTCGTCGATCGGATGACCGAACAGTCTACTCAGCACTGGCGCGAGGAGGGCGACCAAAATCAGCAGGATGACGACAATGCCACCTGCGATCGCCACCCTGTCTTTTCTGAGGCGACGCCAGGCAATCTGTTTGAGCGATCGACCAGCGATCGCTTGCTCACCCGAGTCCCGTTGAGCGGCGGGATCGGCAGTGAGCACCGACTCGTCCGTGATCGATGCTTCTGGGCCAAGCGACATTCCCTGCGCCGGTCCTCTCCCGACAGCCGGCGCAGCGAAGAGTCATGGTCACCGATGAGACTCTAGATCCCGCACGCTCGGTGACGATGGCCCACGCTGCGAACGGCAACCGATCGGTTATCGCATGCATCGAGTGCCGACCCTCGTCACGACTGGTCAGATTGGACCGACGTCACGAAGGCACTCGACGGCGGTTATAGCCGCCATCGCTAGGAACATTCACCTAAGTCAGTGCCTTCGGTCAAGGTCGTCGACCGACCCCGTGCGCTTCCGTGTCTCCCTTGTGATGCGAATGTGACTTTTAGTGTTGGCTAAACGGTACCTAAGCCTACATAAAGAATTATTCGGTTCAAGTTCTCTTGCTCAGGCCAACGGCGAGGTTACGAGCAGTGGAACTAAACCATGCGACGGCCTTCGAAGGCGCGACCGAGGGTGATCTCGTCCGCGTACTCAAGGTCACCGCCGACCGGAAGTCCACTCGCGAGCCGGCTCACCGCGATCCCCATCGGCTTAACCAACAACGCCAAGTACGTCGCGGTCGCCTCGCCCTCGGTGTTCGGGTCTGTGGCCAGAATCAGCTCACGAACCTCGCCCGTGCCCAGCCGGATCAACAGTTCCCGGATCCGCAGGTTGTCCGGCCCGATGCCTTCCAGCGGATTAATCGCCCCGCCCAGCACGTGATAGCGCCCGCGGAATTCGCCGGTCCGCTCGACCGCGACCACATCCTTGGGCTCTTCAACCACACAGAGCACCTCATTGGTGCGCCGGATGTCGCGGCACACGCGGCATTGCTCCGACTCGGACACGTTGAAGCAAGTGGTGCAGAACCGAACCAGTTCTTTCACCTTGCGCAGCGCGTTCGCCAGTCGATTGACGTCGGTCGGATCGGCGGAGAGCACGTGGAACGCGATTCGCTGGGCGCTTTTCGGACCGACGCCCGGCAGCCGCCCCAGCTCGTCGATCAAATCCTGGATGGCACCTTCGTACACGGGGTCAGAATCCTGGCAGGCTCAGGCCACCGGTTGCCGGGCCCATCTTTTTCTCGGTCAGCTCACGCTGTGCCTCGGCGGCATTGTGGATCGCGGCGAGCACCAAGTCTTCTAGGGTTTCGACATCGTCGGCGTCCACCACCTTCGGGTCGATCTTCACCGACTTGCATTCGCCCAGCCCGGTGACCACAACTGTCACCAATCCCCCGCCGGCAGTTCCAGTCAGCTCAGCGGCGGCCAAATCGGCCTGTGCTTGCGCGACCTGCGCCTGCATCTTCTGCGCCTGCTTCATGATCTGCTGCATGTTCGGCTGTCCACCGGGGCGCATGGCTCCGCTCCTCAAGGTTGTGTCATCAGACTGTGGTCGAAATTCGGTCCGTTCACCGGCAATTACCCGCTGACCGAAAGACGTAATCGCCGCCCAGCGTAGCTGCAAGCCCAGTCGAATCAGTACCCGACGTTGGCGGAGGCACCCCGCCGCGTTCTGGCCATCCCGACGCCGTTGGTTAGCTCTCGCCGATTTTCTCCACCCCGAATGCATCGTGCAGCAGCCGTACCGCCTGCTGTTCGCCACTTTCACGGGCAGTTTTCTCGTCGATAACTTCGTCCAGTGGTTCGTCACCCGGGTCGAACCCGACAAATTCGCCAGCCGCCGCCGAACTTTCCCGCTCGGATCGAGTTAACCCCGCCCCGCTAGACATCGCCTCCTGGCTCGCCGAAGCGACATCAGCCCGGCCTGCTAGTGACACGTCAGATCTGACCACTGACGGACCATCCGGCTGGCCGCCCGAAGAGACGTCTGGCTTGTATCCTGACAGTGCGTCAGACTTAGCGCCTTGGCGGCTAGCTGCGGTGCGCCCGCCGGCGGCAGCAGCGCGAGCCGCGGCCAGTCCATTGAGCGGCCCCGCATTCCGTGATCCAGCACGCTCAGGCGAACGGCTGTTCACCTCGCCCTGCCCAGCTTCGCCGCTCTCTCGATCGGGGCTCGCAGTAGCTACGGCACTGCCTGGTTCACCGCCATGCCCGCCGTCGGCCATTTCGTTTGCCGCCGAAGCGCCTCGGCTCGAAAAATCCCGCGAGACCACCGAAACTTCGGTGCTGCTGGGCTCCGGTTCAGTGACTGATCTGGCTTGAATCGGGCCGGACGCAGGCGTGCTTTCTAGGTGAACGTCCGGTTCGCGGGAATCCGCGCCCGAACCAGCCGCCCGAACCTCCGGCCAACCGTCTTCTTCTCCACCAACAATCTCAGCCTGGGTCGTAGTAGCCAGACTCCCCGGCTTGGCTGGCGCCGGCCAATCGTCGTCGCCACCGTCAGAAACCGTCGCTTCAGTGGCTGGCGGTCGACCCCGAGGCGAGCGCGTCGCCGATTGCGGCACCCCCGCGTCCGCCCCAATCGACCCCGAAGGCCCGTTCCCCTGCACCCCACGGCCTACATCCCCCGGACGCGCTTGCGCACCCCGGCCCACCTCAAGTCCCCCTCTTTCAGTACGGCCAGTCTCACGCTGTGTAGTCTCACGTTGCGGGGTGTCACGCTGGGCGGTGTCACGCTGGGCGGTGTCACGCTGAGCGGTGTCACGCTGAGCGGTGTCACGCTGAGCGGTGTCACGCTGAGCGGTGTCACGACTTGGCGTCTGCGCGGCGGTCGCCAAGTCGGCCTCGCTGGCCACATCACAGCGCACTTCCCAACGACCGCCGAACGTCTGGTCCAGGGCGTCCGAAATTAGCCCGGCTTCCGGGGCGACCATTCGGGCGTGTGCGGGAAACCGGAACGCCAACACGACAGTAGTCCCGTCGAAGCTTCGGACTGTCGCACCGGACGCAAGCGCACCGATCCGCTTGCTTCGCTGCCCAATCACCGCAACCACTTCCGGCCACTGCTCACGAATGCCCGCCGCGTCGAGACGTCCTGGAATAGCCGCTCCTACGGCAGCTTCGCCCGGTTCCTGGGGCGCATCTGGCAATAGGCCCGCTGGTTCGGTTCGTCGAGCCGGCGCCGCTACCGGCGGAGCCGCGCTTACCGGCGGAACCGCGCTTACCGACACCGACGCGACTGACTCCACGACCGACGAGCTGACCGGTTGGGTGCGCGACAACTGTTGCCCGGCATCGGCTACCGCTGCAGAACGCACCGCAGGCGCCCCGTCTTCCTCGGGCTCCGGCTCGTCGTCCCACGGTGGCTCGTCGGCATAGAACTCCGAGTCGTCAAACTCGGACTCCCGATTCGGACCTTCACGCCACTCTTCTTTGACCGGAGTGGCCCCCTGAGCCACCTCGCCACGGCTGGCATTGATTGGCGGTGCACTATGCTCACCGTCAGCCGACAGCACCGTAGGTGGCACCGGCGTCGGCGCTAACTCGACCCGTTTGTGCAGGCCCGGATCGATTTGTTTTATCTCGCCCGGGTTCACTGCACTTGGCTCGACCGGGTTCACTGCACTTGGCTCGACCGGGTTCACTGCACTTGGCTCGACCGGGTTGAAGCGGCCCGCGTCGGACGGCGTTGTTTCGCCCGAGCTGACCTGGGCTGAACCGATCGGCGCCGAGTTGATCGGGTTCAAGCGGCCCGGTCCGGTCGGCGTCGACTCAACGGGATTTCCCGGGCGTGCTTCGATCTGCGTTGGCGGCGCCGGAGTGCCAGGGGCAGGGCGGTCGGAATCGGTAGTCGAACGACCGGCGCCACCCGGACTGGGCACTCGTTTGATGGCGGCCGCGGCCGCAGCACGCGCCGCCGACAGGCCACCACCAGCGCTGGCCGATGTCTCACCGGCAGCCGGCGCCGCTCGACGGACGATCAAGCGCTGACCCATCTCGTACGCCGGGGGGAAGTGGATTTGCGGTTTGGGCGCGCTCGACGCGCTCTAGGCGTTGGAGCAGGGCGCCGGTGGAATCGTCGGCGCCGGGCAGCAGCATTCGGGCGGTGACCAGCTCGAGGAGCAGGCGGGGAGCGGTCGTGCCGCGCATCTCGACCAGGCCGTTGTGAACGATGTCGGCGCAGCGTGACAGGGTCGCCGGGCCGAGTCGGATGGCTTGGGCGCTCATCGCTTCGAGCTGGTCAGTCGGGCCGTCGATCAGGCCTTTGGTGACCGCGTCGGGCACTTGTTGCAGCACGATCAGGTCGCGCAGCCGTTCTAACAGGTCGGCGGCGAAGCGGCGCGGGTCGTGGCCGGCCTCGGCAACTCGGTCGATGGTCGAATAGGCGGCGGCACCGTCAGCTGCGGCCAGCGCGTCGCACATCTCGTCGATCAGGGCGCTGTCGGTGACCCCGAGCAGCGCAACTGCGCGCGCGTAGGTGACTCCGCCGTCACCGGCACCGGCGATGAGCTGGTCGAGCACTGACAGCGTGTCCCGGGCGCTGCCGCCGCCGGCCTTCACCACTAGCGGGAACACTGCCGGCTCCACAGCGACGTTCTCGGCCTCGGTGAGCTGCTGCAGATAGGGGCGCAGAGTGGCTGGCGGGATCAGCCGGAACGGGTAATGGTGGGTGCGCGAGCGGATGGTGCCGAGCACCTTGTCAGGCTCGGTGGTGGCGAAGATGAACTTCACATAGTCAGGTGGCTCCTCGACGAGCTTGAGCAGCGCGTTAAAGCCGGCCGACGAGACCATGTGCGCCTCGTCGATCACGTAAATCTTGAAACGACTGTTCGCCGGGGCGAAGAACGCCTTTTCTCGCAGCTCACGGGCGTCGTCCACGCCACCATGGCTTGCTGCGTCGATCTCCAGCACATCAATCGAGCCGGTGCCGTCGTTAGCCAGCGACTTGCACGAGATGCAAACTCCGCACGGCTCCGGCGTCGGCCCGCGCTCGCAGTTGAGCGAACGGGCCAAAATCCGCGCGCTGGAGGTCTTGCCACACCCGCGCGGACCCGAAAACAGGTATGCGTGGTGCAGTCGACCGCTGCGCAACGCCTGCGACAACGGCTCGGTCACGTGCTCTTGCCCGATGACCTCAGCGAAGGTCCTCGGCCGATACTTGCGATAGAGGGCTAGTGCCACTCCCGCCACCTCCTGACGACCGCGCCATTGTCCGTCGAGGGTGTGACAAGAACAAACGCGCGTGCCCCGGGAGTGAAGGACCCCTCGTGCACCCGTCAGCGCCCGCTTATCCTTGCTGCCTTCCGGCCCTGGGGAGGTTCACGAGATACACGCCGCACGAGGGGCTGGCGGTAGTCTACCTATCTGCTCGGTGCGCCGTACGCCCCTCCCGGGTCAGCTCGCCCGTGCGGGTTCTGTACTCTGGCCCACGGAGGATTCGCCTAGTGGCCTAGGGCGCACGCTTGGAAAGCGTGTTGGGATAAAACCCTCACGAGTTCGAATCTCGTATTCTCCGCCAGCTTGACCAGCACAAACGCTAGGGCCGACCCCGTAGGGATCGGCCCTCTTGCATGCGTGGTCTCGGTTGCCCGTCAGGCGGCCCCCCCGAGCCGCCCTACCCCCTCCACCGGATCGGCCGGCGGTTGCGTCGTGGGCGGCTCGGCGGGCGCCGGTGAAACAACACGCCTAGCCGCACGCGTCGCTCCGCACGTAGCCACCGCAGCACTGGATTGCCGTCGGCGTCGTCCAGGCGACAAGGTAGGCACGCCAACAAGGCTTAACGAGAAGACAGTTGACGTTCTCCGTTGACAACAGTCAAATGTGGTCGAACTGCTTGGCTTGACTCTCTGCCACCTTCAAGAACGATCGGGACGAGGCCAAAAACGTGCTGATTCAGCTCCGTGTTTGTCAGATGCAGTTCCGACGCTAGTGAAGTTTTTTCGGAGTCGCTTCTCAATGATGCGAAGACTTTGCTCAAAACCTGCGACGTCTCCCTATTTCCAATCCCGACCGGTTCGTCACGTCGATACCCAAGCTGCGCAAGTCGCTTCGATACTGCTTTGTATTTCCAGTCCGAGAGCAGGCGAAGATCATGTGTGCGATATGCAAGCGCGACCGCGGCAACTTTCCATCTTCTTTTGGCGGAGATAAGTCGCTCCGGCGTGGCGTCGTACAAGCCCTGGGCTACCACGCCGGCTCTAGGCATAAGGAAAGCCGACGCGAACTTATTGGCTTGATCTTCCGCCTCCACACCATGAGCGAGGCGGTCGTCCGCGTGCAGAACTAAGTGGCCAAGTTCATGAGCGGCGTCAAAGCGCCCGCGTTCGGCCGACTTTAAAGTATTCAGAATGGCAAACGGGAATCCTTCATATCGCAAACTGTAAGCGTCAACATTGGCGCAGTCAGTGGCTAGTGAAAAAACTCTAACGCCATGCGCCTCTAACAGATGGACCATGTTTGGAATCGGTGCTTCGCCCAGACCCCATAAGCCCCTGACACGCTCCGCAGCCTCTTCCGGATCCAGATGAGACAAGGTCGGCAGGTCTGGCTGCGGCAGTCGAAAATGACGCTCTATCCAGTCGTTAATGAGCACTGTCACTTGGCCTGCACCGAGAGCAGCATCCCGATCAAGGGCGGTCAGTTTGGAAAGGGCTCTGAAGCTTACCGACGCCAATGGTATTTCGTCTACGGGGATCCCGCCCAGAAACTGGGCGGGAAAATTGAGTGCGCGAGCGAGCGCATTTACGGTTTCGTCGGTCGGTTTCTTGTGACCGTTCTCGTAAGCCGTAATACTTCTGGCCGAGACACCCGAAGCCGTTGCCAGTTGAGCCAAGGTCAGCCGTCGCCGCTTTCGCGCCATGATCAGACGGGACGGCGTTAACATGACCTTGACTCTCCTGTAATCATAGATGCGTAACTACGCGATCCGCTCCACTGGCACGTCCGGCCCCTGGTCGTCCGGGCCGTTGAAGATGTCTAGACCGCCAATGGCAGGGCCGCCCTCAGGAAACGGCATCGTGGTGAGCAGGATGTGCTCGCGCCACTTGTTTACGACACTGCCAAGCATGTCGACCGGGAGCGAGAGCTCTTGCTGGATTCCCTCGGACGTGACCCTGTAGAGCAGAAACCAGGTCGGCAACATGCCGGGCTCGAACTGCTCGGGTACCTCCATGCCAGGCAGCGGGTACTGATTTCTGGGGCCGCCGTAGAGCGAGTAGTTGTACCGCACCAGCGTCGCGACGACGGAGCCTTTCGGGTTGCGAGTCTGAACCTGGCTTCCCTCCACTCCAACGGCGCCGGCTGCGCTCATCGCAGTCACCGTGAATCGTTTCGCGGGATCGATCGTCCGGAGAACGTTGTCCCGGTTGGTCCATGTCCATCCCCGGGGCGCCAGGCGCTCCCGGAGGTAGCGGTTCGACCGAGTCCAGAACAAGTAGCCAGCGGCACCTGGGGCGTCGAGATCCGTACACAACGTGGCATCCGTGAGCGCTAGGTACAGCGAATGCTCTAGATCCGCCTCCTCAAGCCCCAGCGCCGCAAGCCTGGCCTGTGCGGCAGCGCCAATATGCCACACCTCATACGCCTCGCCCTGTTCGTCAAGCGCCATGCGTCGACCTCCCTCTTGGTTCCTAAAATCTAACCTACCGGGAGGTCAGATTTTAGGAACCGCTGCGGCAAGTCCTGATTGATGCATGATCACAACCGTAGGACGCGTGTTCGACCTGCGCAACAGCGGCAAGTAACGGTTCGTCGCCCGGACCTGAGTGACCAGACGGGGAGCTACTGACGGCCTGGAGCTCGTCCGGAACTGCGTTCGCTTGCCAGCACGCGAGCTGCCTCGGCGGCCCGGCCCAGGACAGCGAGGCTTGAAGCAATATTTCCGTGGAAGGCGACTTCGGGAAAGCGTGTCGGCCCGCTGCTACAAATCCCGCCGGGGGCGGCGAGGTCATCACTGTTGAATACGAGGCAGCCAAGTATGTCGGCCAAAACGGTCCGCTGAACGTGCGTCAGAGTGTTCACAAAGATCACGGCGTCGACGTCTGACTTCCGGCACGCCTCGGCGATCTCGCGGATCTTGCCGTTCGTCAGCAGAGTCCGTCGGGAGAAGGGCCGGGACATCCGATCCGCTCCGCCGGGTCGCTCATTCCACCGGTCGGAGGCGCCGCGGCGTTGAAAGTATCGGCCCACCACCCGGCTACCACGGGCTTCGGCGAGGACGGCAAGCTCATCGAGCCGAACCTCGTACTGCATCTCATTGGCCGAGAACAGGCCGACAAGTACCACGTTGGCGCAGTCGAGCGGGTCTTTAAGGTATCGCTTCACGCTGACATGATCGCTTCACCGTGACTTCGGGGCCAGGGCTTTCCGATCCGTTAACGGCCGCTGGTGCTTCTCACCCCTGGCCACGTTGAAAAGGCTCGATACTCTGCAGATTGATCGTCGTTGATGCGGGAAGGGCGACTGCTTCGTGTAGTCGCCCTCCTGGTCCAGGGGAGCAGATGGAGTCCATGGTGTCGATGAGGCCGAGCGGATTGCCCAAGTTTCCGACGATCCGATAGCTCCCATTAGCCCGATAGTTCCCATTAGGTGGTATGCACATCCGCGACGAAAACGCCTATGCCTTGCCGCCCGATCAGCTCGCCCAGCTCAATCATCGAGTCGACTGCACGGCGGACAGTAACTGGGGAAGTCTCATATTCATCCGCTAACGCCCTGGTAGAGGGCAGCTTGGAACCCGGCTGATAGATCCCCGCCACGATCTTGTTTCGTAGGTCCTCCCGGATCGCGCGCCATAACGGACCTTGGTAACCCACTCAGCCACGGTCGCAGGCTGCGTATGGGGCCATACAATGAACCCCTGCTTTACAAGCAAAGAAAGTAATAATGGTTAAGATGAGGCCAACCGCACCTTGGAGGTTTTCGTGCCCAACCACGAACCGAGCAAGCCATGCTGGTTCTGTCTTGACTGCCGTATGCCCTGGCCCTGTCAGGCAGCCCGCGACCGAATGGCGGCGGACGGGATCGACACCTCCTTTCGGCTAGCCGCATGGTCCATGCTCGAAGAAGCTGCGCACGATATGCCCTATGCCAGTGCAGCTGAACTGTACGAACGCTTCATCAGCTGGATGCGCGATGTGCCCTAACCAGGCGAGGCGGCAGCCTTCGCCAAGCTCTACCAACGGTGCACGTCGTTTTCGGCGGATTCGACGTCGTCGGTTCGCGCCCGTGACTGACGTCCTAGGGACGAGGTTAGGGGAGCCTCAGTGGTAGCACCTCGGGTAGCATGGCAGGTAGGATCTAGACATGAAGATCAGTGTGAGTCTGCCCGAAGACGACATCCGCTTCCTCGACGAGCAGGGCACAAACCGCTCGGCCACGCTTCACGAGGCAGTCGCCCTCCTTCGCGACCGCCACCTCACCGCGATGTACGCCGAGGCGTTCAGCGAGTGGAGCGACTCACCGGACGCGAAGCTGTGGGACGCGGCAACCGCTGACGGCCTGCCCGCGTGAGGTGGGGTGACATCGTCCGGGTCGATTTAGATCCTGTTGCCGGCAGTGAAGCGAACAAGGTTCGACCTGCGGTGATCGTGAGCCACGACGGTGCCAATCGAGCCGTGGAGCGCTTCGGCCGAGGCGTCATTACTGTCGCACCGATCACTTCCAACGTCGCCAAGGTCTATCCGTTTCAGGTATTGATCGCCACAGAACACCACCAGACCGGCCTCACCGCGAAGTCCAAGATTCAGGCCGAGCAAATCCGCGCCGTCGATGTTGCCCGGATCCGCGGGCGCCTGGGCCGCCTGCCCGCGCCGCTCCAGGAGCAACTTCGCGAGGCCCTAGCGCTGCACCTAGGGCTACGCACCACCCGAATCCCGTAGCTCACGCCCGGGGTGGGTCGCTTCGATGGCGGCTTGCACGGCCGGGTAGGTGGCGAAGTAGCGGTTCAGGCCGACGGTTTGCATCAGTTGCAGTAGGAACGGGTTGGCGCCGGCAAAGCAGAGCCAGCCGCCCCGTGCATCGATCACTTCCTTGCCCACCACGAACGAACTCAGCCCGACAGAGTCGCAGAACTTCAGCTCGCTCAAGTCGACCACGATCCGCGGCACCGGGCGTTCCAACAAACAGCCGAGGGTACGCCGTAAGTGGCTGGCCGTGTCTGAGTCGAGTTCACCCTTCAGGTGCAGGACGGCGATGTCGAACGGGTGCTCGGAGATGGTGGCCCACATGGTGATCGCTCTCCTGCCTGGGTTCGGGGGCAGCTCAGGCTATGGCGGCGATCTTGAGGGTGGGCGGACAACGGGTGCGTCACAAGTCGGGTCGAAAGGCACGAAATCGGGCCGAACCCCTGGAGGGAGTCCGGCCCGATTCCTAATAGTTCGGCTGGCCGATGGTGTCGTGCGCGCGGCACAGCCCGGCTCTTAGCGCGCTAGATCTTGCGCCACTGCCAGCGTGGCCCCCGCCACGCGTCGGCCAGGATCAGCGCGGACGCCTTCCCTGGACACTGTTGCACCTTCGACTTGCCTTGTGGGCCACCCATCTGGGCCTCAACTTCCCACAACTCGCCGTCGGTGCGGACGTAGACGTCGCGGCGATGGACACGGACGTCACCATTCCACCAGTGATGCTCAACTCTCACGTGTCAAATCTAGGACAGGTTTGGCAGATTGGTGTAGTGCGATCTTGTGAAACTTTCTCACCGCCTGGTCTAACCGCATTGTCTGATCCGGTGGTTTTAGCTCCAGTGACTTGCATTACTGCCTCCAGTTCGGGCGGTCGGCTCTTTGTCACACCGTGTCATCACCGCAGGTGGCAGTGCCTAGGCCCGCACGTTGAAACGATGGCGTTACGTACATGACATCTGATCATGGCGAACACCCGAACGTACGAGCCTGAGGTCACCGTACGGGGGACCTGATCTTCTGGCACGGAGCGTGATCATCAACCGGGCCGCGCGCGTCGCATCAAGTGCTGACAAAAAGCTCACGTTTGTCCACCTGATCGGCGGCGAGGATGCCGGGGGAAACGATGCAATCGACCGACCGCATCAGTCAAATGAGGCAGAAATTAAGGAAGAAATATATAAACTCCCGACTGCTCGAAATGAGCAGCCCGGAGTTACTCGTAGCAGCCAGCTCGGTCGCTTTCCAGCTGTACGTCGGTGACCTTGCCATGCTGAATGTTGATCCGGTAGTGCGCGCCGTCACCTTTCACGGCGTCGACCAACGCATCGCCGGCGGTTCGCTGGGCAGCGGGCGTTTGATCGCCGTCGACACGCCACGTGAGCCGCGGATAGGCCAGGCGCACCGCGGCCAGCGTGCTACCAGGCTTAATACCCTCTGGCGTCTTCTGGCCGCCGAACGAGTCGAGCGCGCGCAGCCCGTACTTGCCGTTGAAGACCATCCAGGCGCGATCCGATTGACCCTTCCAGTGCGCGGAAATGCAGGAGTCGGGGAAGACAGTGCCCTGGCCAGCGTTGACGACGATCAGGCCGGTCGACTTGGCCGCAGCTAGGCTCATGCCAATTCTGAGCGGGCCGATCTGGCTCGGGTCGACGGTCAGGTTAGCCAAGTCGGTATGGGCTGGGTTGCCAGGCTGGGAAGTCGGCGGCGCGCTCGACGACGCGCGGGGCGTCGGTGTAGCTGCCGGAGCATCGCTGGCCGAGACGGCAGGTGCGGCGGCGGTCGAGGGGAGCGCGACCGGCGCGTTGGTGTCGTTGCAGGCAGCAGCGAAACTGACCAGCGTGGCGGCACAGAGAATCTGGGTGAAACGATGCATCTGACTGTTCCTTCCATTGGGTTCATTCGGCGCAATGCGCCTTCCGGCAGCTCATTGCCGTGATGCGTGACAAGAGTCAGCATTGCAACTCCTCGATCCCGGCAAATCACGGATATGTGCCAACAGGCGAAACCTCGCCCGACGACCCGGAAACCCGACGACCCGGAAATTGGAGCCTGCAGCAAGTCCTAAACCGCAGCTGAGACCAAAATTGAGACCAGACAGAGAAACGCCCGGCCGCTCGCTAAGAGCTGCCGGGCGTTTCGTCTGCTTGCTGGCGGTGGTGAAGGGATTTGAACCCTTGGAGGGCTTGCACCCTCACACGCTTTCGAGGCGTGCTCCTTAGGCCGCTCGGACACACCACCGCCGAGAAGATTACCGGACGGCGATCGAGACATGCCGCCCGGGTCGCCTACCGACTAGGCACCAGGCGCGGGGCGTACCGTGCTGCAGGACCTGGCAAGATCTGGGTTATGGAGCACTTAGGGAACGAGCGACAGTGAGCGTGCACATCGGCGGAGAGCCGGGCGACATCGCCGAGCGGGTGCTGTTGCCGGGTGACCCGATGCGGGCGAAGTGGATCGCGGAGACGTTCCTGCAGGACGCCGTCTGCTACACCCAGGTCCGTGGAATGCTCGGCTTCACCGGCACCTACCAGGGCGTTCGGGTGTCCGTGCAGGGTTCTGGCATGGGAATGCCGTCAGCGTCGATCTACACCCACGAGCTGATCAACGACTTCGGCGTACGGTCGCTGATCCGGATTGGGTCGTGTGGTGCCCTAGCGCTGGACCTGAATCTGGGTGACGTGATCGCCGCGATCGGGTCCTCGACCGACTCGAACATGAACCGCACCCGCTTCGACGGCCTGGTCGACTATGCGCCAGTGGCTGATTTCGGGCTGTTGCGCACCGCAGTCGAGGTGGCCGAACGGCTCGGCACAGCGCTGCGGGTCGGCCCGATCCTGGCCGCCGACGCGTTCTACACCGACCGGCCGGATCTGTATGACTCGCTGGCTGATTATGGCGTGCTCGCGGTCGAGATGGAGTCGGCCGCGATCTACACGATCGCCGCCCGCTATGGCGCGAAGGCGTTGACAATCCTGACCGTTAGCGACCACATCAAGACCAACGCGCGGATGGATTCGGCCCAACGCGAGCAAGGTTTCGGCGATATGGTTCGCATCGGGCTGGAAACCGCCATCGCCAGCTGACCAGGCTGCAACCGGGGAGTAAGCCGTGGGCGCGGTCTAGGGCGATGAACAGCTCCGCGAACCCGGTGCTGGAGCTCGGTCAGCGGAAGTAGTCGCGCATCAGTGCGGCACACTCGGGTTCGAGCACGCCGGCATAGACCTCGGGGCGGTGGTTGACGCGCCGGTCGCGGACGACGTCCCAGAGCGAGCCGACCGCACCGGTCTTGGGCTCCCAGGCGCCGAAGACGAGCCTGGCCACCCGGGCCAGCACGAGCGCGCCGGCGCACATCGTGCACGGCTCAAGCGTGACCACCAACGTGCAGCCTTCGAGCCGCCAGCTGCCGATCAGCTGGGCGGCGCGGCGCAACGCCAGGATCTCGGCGTGCGCGGTCGGGTCACCGGTCGCCTCACGCTCGTTGCCGGCTGCGGCCAGTTCGACCCCATCCGGCCCGAACACCACTGCCCCGACCGGTACGTCAGTGGTGCACCCGGCCGCCACCGCGAGCGCACGACGCATCCAAGCCTCGTGCGCGGGGCGGACGGCCAGGCTCACGCGTCGCGCAGTTCTTCCATCTCGTCGCCGCAGCCGATTTTCTGACAGATCTCGGCGGTCACGTCGATCGGCAGCATCCCTTCGAGTCCGCAGAGCGCGAGCAGGCGCGGTGCGCTGATGCCCAGGTCGCTGAGCAGATCGGCGTCACCGACCGGATCGGCGTCCGGGTCGGCGGCGGGCTGCTCGGAATCCTCGTCGGCGCCTTCCGCTTCATCTTCGGCGGTCAGCTCGTCGAGCTCTAGTGCTGGCGCTTCGATCTCGCCGAGCAGCATCGCACCGATGCGTGACTCGTCGGCGAAGGCCGAGTCGGACCCGAAGATCCGCAGGTCATTGACCTCGTCCAGGCGCAAAACAGCCAGATACTGATCGTCGCTTTCGACGAACAGCACCGCCAAATCGGCGTCCGGTTCGGCGTCTCGAACCGCGTCCACGACTTCGTCGATGTCAGCGAAGCCGGCCAGGTCCAGCTCGGACGCGGTCCACCCATTCTTGCCCCGACTTACGACGGCAGCGAAAGTAGACAAAGTTTCCCCCCACGCGACATTTGTCCTCAGCGTGTGACGGTAGCGGGAGTTCCGGCAGCCGTGGCGCGCCACGCCTTGACGACCAAGAACTCAGTTCACCCAGCGACGGCGGGCGGCGATCAGTCGGCTGAGTCGGGCCCCGGGCAGGCGGCTCGGTTGGGCCCGCTCACGGACCGATTTCGCGTCGGCGAGCGCGGCCAACAACTCCAGCCGGCGGAGTCGGCGCTCGGGGTCGGGTCGCTGAGCGGAGAAAGCCATGTTGCCGAGATTGCCGATCCTGAGGACATCCGTCAAGGCCAAGCTCGTTCCGCGGACAAGGCGGCACACTTGATCGTTCAGGCGGGCCACGAACACCCTGGTCAGGCAGGTATCGCCCGATTGAATCACCTATCGAAGGACATTCAGTACAGCGGCCACGGGTAGGTCGAAATCCACCGGCCGGCCACGAACGCCACGGCGACCGCTAGGCCGAACCCGCCGGCGAGTGCGACCCCGACGGCGACGCCACGGTCGCCGATGACGGAGAGGACCAGCGCCACGATCCAGGCGGTCACTGCTGCCACGACGGTCCAGCATGCGTACGAGATGAGGTTTTGACCGATAGCGCCGAATAAGGCGAGCCAGACTAAGCCGGCACCGAGTCCGGACATCAGCGCAGCGGCGCGCACTGGGTGCGGTTCGCGATAGACCGGGCGGGGCGGCAACCCCGGGAACAGCCCCGACGGCGGCCGAAAAGCCGGATGCGCCGGCGGCGCCGCAAACTGCCCAAACTGCGGCACCGGCCCAAACTGCGCTGCGGGCTCACGCTGAGCCGCTGGCCCAAATTGCGGCACAGGCCCGAACTGCTGCTGTGGCCCGAGCTGCTGCTGTGGCCCGAACTGGCCTGAATTGCCAGTAACGGGCGGAAAGCGGGCGGCGGAGTCACTGGAAGCCGCGGGCCATGGCTCATGCCGCTCAGCCACAATTTCCCCCTCAGACACGACGCATCCTAGCCAACCCGGGCGAAACCGACAGCACCAAGGACAATGTCGGCAGCTCCCAGCGGAGCAATCGGCAGCCCCGACGGAGCAAAGCAGCCCCGGCAAGTGCGGTCCCAGCCGTCGGGACAGTTGCCCGCCAACTATCGAGTGACTGCCAGCGTATCGGGCGCCGCCGACCGCCAAACCTGCGCCAGCAAGACCAAACCTCCAACCACCACCGAGGTACGGGCCGGCCGGGCCGAACAGGCGCCGAGGCAGCACTCATCCCCGCCAGCGCCGATATGCGAAGGTTTCCTGGTGGATGTGGCAGTCATCGGTCTGGGACTCATCGGCGGCTCGTTGCTGCAGGCGTTGGCGCGCACCGGGCAGCAGGTGACTGGCTTCGACGCAGACCCGGCGACTCGTGCGCTGGCCCGAGCCGCAGGGTGCTCAGTCGCCGACTCGCTCGCTGCGGCTGTCGCGTCGGCTGAGTTGGTTGCTTTGGCCGTACCGTCGCCGGGGTTGGCTGGGGTGGTTGAGCAGTTGTCGGGTTTTGCTGGGCTGGTGACTGACGTCAGCTCGGTGCAGGGGCCAGTGCGGGAGCTGGTGGGGCGCAGCGGGCTTGGGCGGTTTGTCGGTGGGCATCCGATGGCTGGGAAGGAGACGTCGGGCTTTGCTGCGGCGGACCCCAAGTTGTTCGACGGGTGCGCGTGGGTGCTGTGTTTGGAGCGCGACACGGATCTAGCTGATTGGCTGATCCTCGCCGACCTGGTGACTGGATTGGGGGCCCGAGCTGTGCCGATGGCCGCGGCCGAACACGATCGGGTGGTGGCTCAGATCAGCCATGTGCCGCATTTGTTCGCGACGACTCTCGCCGCTGTGCTGCACGACAACGCGCCGGCGGGCACATTGGCCGCAGGCTCGTTTCGCGACGGCACTCGGGTCGCGGCCACCCGAGCCGAGCTGATCGCGGCCATGTGCGGTGGTAACGCTGCTGCGGTGCGGGCCGAGCTGACCGGCCTGATCGAAACGTTGGGGCGCCTGCGCACGCTGCTGGATGCCGATGATCCGGTCGCCGCGCTGGTGCCGCAGCTGCGGTTGCCGAGCGAGCTGAGGCAGGCTTGGCCGGCCGCGGCCGGGCCTGCGACCGAGCAGGCTGCGACGGTTGAGACGTTGCTCGCGCTGGGCCGCGCCGGTGGTTGGGTTTCCGCAGTCGGGGAAAAATTCGACTCGGTCACGACCGTGCGGCCGGAAACTGTCGGGGGTCCCGCCTAGCTTCAACGACGACCACACTGCGCGCGCCGTTGAGCCGCGCGCCTCGTCGCCGAGCGGATAGACGACGAGACGATCGACGACGTGCTGGCCCGCTATGACCGGGTGGCCGCGCGGACCGAGCAGACCAGTCCGAGAGCTAGCTAGCCGGAGGCCGAGAGCTAGCTGAGTCGAGGCCGTGCTCCCTTTAGGGTTGGGCTATGCCAACCCGTGATTCAGTCGCCGATCTGCGCCGCATCGCCTTCCTGCTGGAACGGGCGAACGAGGCGACTTACCGGGTGAAGGCGTTCCGGTCGGCGGCTGCGACGGTGGCCGCGTTGGGCGCCGAGGAGCTGGCTGCCCGCGCTGCCGCTGGGACGCTGGCCGAGCTGGCGGGGGTGGGTGAGGTTACCGCTCGGTGCGTGGTGGAGTCATTGGCCGGGGAAGAACCGGCTTATTTGCGTCGGCTGGTGGCGACTGAAGACACCGATCTGGCTGAGGCGGGTGCCGAGCTGCGTGCTGCCTTACGCGGCGACTGCCATTCGCATTCGGACTGGTCCGACGGGGGGTCGCCGATCGAGGAGATGGCGCTGGCCGCGGTCGAGTTGGGGCACGAATATCTTGTGCTCACCGACCATTCGCCCCGGCTAACCGTGGCACACGGGTTGAGTGCGGACCGGTTACGCCGACAACTCGATCATGTGGCTCGGCTCAATGACGCCTTGCCGGACGGGTTCCGCATCCTCACCGGCATCGAGGTGGACATCTTGGACAACGGCCAGCTTGACCAGGAGGACGAGTTGCTGGCCCGGCTCGACGTGGTGGTGGGGTCAGTGCACAGCAAGTTGCGCGACGAAGCACCGCGGATGACCCGACGGATGCTGGCAGCGATCGAAAATCCGCACCTGGACATCCTGGGGCACCTGACTGGCCGCAAGGTCGCTGCAGGTGGGGCTGGCGACCGAGGGCATCGGGCGGGGCACACTCGACCGCCGAGCAGCTTTGACCTGGACAAGGTGTTGGCGGCCTGCGTCGAGCACAACAAGGCGGTGGAGATCAACTCGCGGCCAGATCGGCTCGACCCGCCAAAGCGGATGCTCACTGCCGCGGTCGAAGCTGGCTGCCTGTTCAGCATCGACACCGACGCGCACGCGCCGGGGCAGCTGGATTGGCTGCGGTTCGGCTGCGAGCGGGCCGCGCTATGTGCCGTGCCGGTCGAACGGGTGGTCAACACCTGGTCAATGGAAGCGCTGCTCGACTGGACCGCCACCCATCGGTGAGTGCGGGCCAGCCCTTGCAGCGTATCTTCGGCGCTGTGGGACAAATTGAGGATCTGGCTGACCGTTATGTCGGCGAGTGGGCCGCGCTCAATCCGATCGGCGCGAGCTTCGTCGGCATTGCTGGTTTCGACGACCAGACGGACGACCTGTCACCGGACGGGTTCGCGGCCCAGGCGGAGCTGACTCGCCGCACGCTCAACGAGCTCGACGTGATCGATCCCGAGCACGAGTCGGCAAACGTCGCCAAGGAGGCAATGCAGGAGCGCCTCGGCCTCGATCTGGCCCGCCACGACGCCGGCCACTCGGCCAGTGAGATCAGCGTGATCACCAGCGGCCTGCACGCGCTGCGCGGCGTTTTCGACCTGATGCCGACCGAGGGCGAGGAAGCGGTCGCCAACATCGCGACGCGACTCAACTCCTATGCCGGTGCATTGCGGCAATATGAGACGACCCTGCTCGAAGAGGCGCGCGCCGGGCGGGCCAGCGCCCGCGCGCAAATGCTTGCCATCGCCGAGCAGTGTGACGCCTGGACCGATCCGGCTCGGGACAACTTCTTCCCCGCGCTGGTCGAGCGCTTGCACGCCGGCGGCGCCCTGGCGCGCGAGCTAGAGCGCGGCGCCACTGCAGCGACTGCAGCCACCGCCGACTTCGGTCGCTTCCTGCGCGATCAGCTCACGCCACTGGGCCGAGAAAACCAAGCCGCCGGCCCCGAACGGTACGAGTTGGCCTCCCAGTATTTCCTCGGCGCGAAAATCGACCTGCACGAAACGTACCTGTGGGGATTTGCGGAACTTGCTCGGCTTGAGCAGGAAATGCGGGTAGTCGCGGCCAGCATTGTCGGGCCAGGTGCCACTGTCGACGAGGCGGTCGCCGCGCTCGACGCCGACCCAGCCCGCTCGCTAGCCGGCAAGGACGCCTTCCGCGATTGGATGCAGCAACTCGCCGACCAGGCTATTTCCGAGCTCAACGGCACGCATTTCGACATCGAGCCGCCGGCACGGAAGATCGAGTGCTGCCTGACTCCGACTAGCGACGGTGGCATCTACTACAGCGGGCCGAGCGAGGACTTCAGCCGCCCCGGTCGAATGTGGTGGGCAGTGCCGGAAGGAACGACCGAATTTTCCACCTGGCGAGAAGTGACAACGGTCTATCACGAAGGGGTGCCGGGTCACCATCTGCAGGTTAGCCAAACGCTGCTGCGAGCCGACAAGCTCAACCGCTGGCAACGGCTGCTCTGTTGGTGCTCAGGTCACGGCGAAGGCTGGGCGCTCTATGCCGAGCGGTTGATGGACGAGCTCGGCTACCTGCAGGATCCCGGCGATCGGCTTGGCATGCTCGACGGTCAAGCCCTGCGTGCAGTGCGCGTCATCGTCGACATCGGTATGCACTTGGAGTTGGAGATCCCGCGCGACAACCCGTTCGGCTTTCGGCCCGGACAGCGGTGGACGCCCGAGCTGGGGTGGGAATTCCTGCGCGCGCACACCCGGGTCGCCGATGAGGTGCTGCGCTTCGAGTGGCAGCGCTATCTCGGGTGGCCGGGGCAGGCACCCTCGTACAAGATCGGGGAACGGATCTGGTTGCAGGCGCGGGAGGAAACCCGGCAGCGCAAGGGTGCCGCGTTTGATCTCAAGAGCTTCCACCGAGCCGCGCTGGACCTTGGTTCGCTCGGGCTCGATCCGCTGCGCAAGGCACTACGTCGCCTGTGAGCTGAGGTAACGGCCATTCGTCTGCGCAGCTAGGGCCGCGACCTCAAGCTGTCGACAGAAATCTGTCCGCCGGAAAGACAATTCTCATCGATTCTCGGCTAGATTGACTCGGATCGGTGCGCCCAATTGACTACGGACAGTAGCCGTTCCTACGGTTCATCGCGTTGTGCATGGCGGAGGACGAAGAGTAATGAACAGCCGGCTACCCCGCACACGAACCGCATTTGCGGTTATCTTGACGGTTTTGGTGCTTGGACCGACAGTTGTGCTATTCAGTCGAGTCTGGCAGGACAATTCGGACCAAAACGACACAACTGTGCGCGAACAGCAGGGAGTCGAATACCTCACTGCACTGTCACCGCTGGTCAATGCCCTAATTGAGGATCAATCCACCGCAGTGCATGGTGGCACCAATCGGCCGAAGTCGCTGGATCCCGCAATTGCCCGAATTGCCGCTGTCGACGCGCGCCTAGGCGGTCCACTAAAGACCACGGCCCGCTGGTCCGACCTGCGGCAGCGAATCTCGCAATTACCTAAAGCCACCGGATCACTACTCGTCGTCTATCAAGCGCATGTAGAAGTCACCGACCTACTCCTGGCGCTGTATGGTGTGGTTCAGCGCAATGGCCAGCTCCGCAGCGACGCTGACAACGATCTGTCCCGGCTGCAGCAGGCCGTGGCAATCGAGATGCCCAGCGCAGTAATCGGCAGCAGCCGCCTCGGCGACACGTCGTTCATCTTGCGAGACAGCCCGGCCGCAGCCAAACCGACAGTTGCCGTGGGCTTTGGCAAAGAACTGCTCGACGTGCAGCAGTCGGTCAACGCCCTCACCGACGATTTGCGGGCTGCGGTGGACGACACCGCCAGCTCGACCCTGAGCGGCAGCCTAGTGGGCACATTGGACTCGTTTCGCCAAAGCATCGACATGATGAGCCGAGGCGCCAACCCCGGCGGCACCCCCAACCTGGCGACAATGGCGTCAGCCCAGGGCGCATTACAAGCTGCCCTGACCGCGCTGAGCAGCGTCACGCTCAACGAAATGAGTCGGCTGCTAGACGCCCGGACGGCTTCGGTGCGCTATCGGCAACAAGAAGCTATCGCTATGGGCTCGATCGCCGCGGCGCTGGTCCTCGCCGCTGCCCTGCTCGCGGCCCTGCCGCAGCGTCGCCGAGACGAGAAACCGGTAAGTGCCGATTACGGCGAACACTTGTCGGACGACCAGCCGCAGCCCAGTTCGGCTATTCCGACCAGGCGGGAGCGATCCGGTGCTGTTCGGTAGGTTGCGGATCCGCGGCAAACTCGCCTTGCTGGTGCTCGTGCCCTTACTCGGGGTCGTGGCGTTGAGCGTGCCGATCGTGACCAACCGAATCGACACTGCCCGCGCCGCCCAAAAGATCTCCGAGACGGTCAGACTCGCGTCCCGAGTCGGCTCGGCCGTGCAGGAGATGCAAGAGGAACGCCTACTCTCGATCGGTTACCTGTTCGGCCTGATCGAGCAGCCTGAGCTGGTGTTGCAGAGCGCGCAAACCACTGATGCGATCATCGCGATTGATCAGGGCAGCGAGGCGATCTCGCCGAAACTGCGCCAGGCAATCACCGACACGGCCAAACTGAACAGCACCCGGCAGAAAATCGCCGATCGTACGCTGCGTCCAGACCTGGTCGTCTCCGAATTCACCGGCGCGATCTCCCCGTTGATCGACGGGCTGGGCTTGGCCGATGAAGCCGACCTGCGCACCGCTGTCGGCCGGCAGGTGTTCGCCTTGGAGCAAACCCTGCGCTCCGACGACTTGATCAGCCAGGCTTCCAGCTATCTGACCGCAGCGACAATCACGAAGAACGGTGGGCTCGTCACCCTCTTCACCTCGACCGTGGTGCAGATCCAACAGGCGATCCAGAGCGCCCAGCCCTACTTCGCCGACGCGCAATACCAGCTTTACCTCGGCGCGAGAGAAGCATTCTCGGCCCGGGTCGGTGATGACTTCCTGGCCCTGGCCGGAAGAGACCCGCAAACAGCGATCAACCAGCTCGATATCAGGATGCTATTCCCATCGCTGCGCTCAGTGCAGGTGCTCGGCGGCTTCGTGGAAAAGCGGGTCGCCGCGGACGTCAACGTGACGGTCAACGACAGTCGAAACCGCGCCCTGCGCGATGCCATGGGACTTGGTGGTGGGGCGCTGCTGCTGCTGCTAGTGGTGGTGCTGCTGAGTGTGTTGCTGGCCCGCGCGGTCGCCCGGCCGTTGCGTCGACTGACTATCTCAGCTAACCGGATTGCTCGGGCTGCCAAGACCGAACTCGAACGGGTGGCCGACGACGACGCCGACCTGGTCCGCCCGATCCGACTCGATCCAGTCGACGTGCAGGCGTACGACGAAATCGGTGACCTGGCCCGCGCGTTCGACCAGGTGCAGACCACTGCCGCCCGACTGGTCGAACGCCAAGTGCTCAGTCGCCGTAACGTCGCCCAGATGTTCGGCCACGTCGGTCGGCGCACCCAGAACCTGGTCGGTCGCCAGCTGAACCTGATCGACCGGCTCGAACGCGAAGAGACCGACAGCGCCCGGCTCGGCGAGCTGTACCGGCTCGACCACCTGTCCAGCCGGTTGCGCCGAAACGCCAGCTCGCTGGTCGTGCTCTCCGGTGGCGGCGGGGCCGACGAACACATCACCCCGATGCTGCTCGCCGACGTGGTCCGGCTGGCATTGGGCGAGATCGAGGACTACACCCGGGTCGACCTGGACCTTCCCGAGGACATCACGGTCGTGCCAGCCTTACCGGCCGACTTGACGTTGCTGCTGGCGGAGTTGATGGAGAACGCCACCTCGTTCTCACCGCCACACACCCGGGTGACAGTGAACGCGACCGAGCTGCGCGGCGGGGGCGCTCGCCTGGCCGTGATCGACCACGGCCTCGGCCTGACCCCGGAGCGCCTCGCCGAGGAGAACGCCCGACTTGGCCGCCGAGAACGACTCGACTTGGCCCCCACCGAGGTGCTCGGCCTGTTCGTGGTCGGTCGGCTCGCACGCCGCCACAGCATCGAAGTCACCCTGGCCAACAGCCCCGGCGGCGGCACCACCGCGTGGGTCGACCTGCCGGCCGCACAGCTGATCGCGCCGGTGGGCGGCCAAACAACAACCTCTATCGTGCCCGTTTCATCCGGTGCGCCAGCATTGGGGGCCGGCGAATTCGCGCTGGCCATTGCCGGCTCCGCAGCCCGATCGGCGGTGCCAGGCAGCCTGCAACCATTCGACGCACACGCGCTTTACCGGGCCACCAAGACGCTCGAAACGACGCCGTCGTGGAACGCGTTCGCCCCAGCGCTGGAAAGCGCACCCCTGGTGCTGCCGATCCGCTCTGCCTCAGCCGACTTCGATGCAGATGCCGACGAACCAGCCGACGGCGGCTACGCCACCAATCCGGGCTACCCCAACCGCCAGGGCTACCCCGATAACCCGGGCTACTCCGACCACCTGCGGTACGCCGAACCCGGGTATCCCGAGCCCGTTTACGACGCCGAACCGGTGTACGAGGCTGAACCCATCTACGACGCCGAACCGGTATTTTCGCCCCCGCCGGCAAATCAAGCCCCAACCCATCCGGCACCCGCCTATCGGCCAGCTGCATATCAGCCCCCATATCAAGCGCCCGCGTACCCGGAACCGGCTTATGCCAAGCAGGTTCCGGCCGCGCCCTACGACTTCGGCGAACCTGTCGCCGGCCGATTCCCGACCACAGCGGCGCCCACCGACCAGCCGCCGGCGCGACGGCGGCCGATCATTCAGCAGCGGTCGGCGTCGCAGCTGGAGTCGCGCGAGCTGACGTCCGACCAGCCCGCCGGGCCGGCACCGCTCGCCCGGCGAGTGCCCGGTGCGACCCGGCCCGACGACGAACCACAACCGGCACCCCCGAGGAAATCCGCACTGCCCTTGGACCCTGAGGAGGCCCGAGCCTTGATCCAACAGTTCGAGTACGGCGTCGCGCTCGCGCTGAACGAAATCCAGCCGCAACCCGAGGGACAATCGCGATGACTTCCCCGTATTCCACCGACACCGGTGCCGACCAGAACCACGAGCAGTTGAGCACCGAGGCCAAGACCTTCAACTGGTTGCTGGACTCCTTCACCTCCGGGACCGCCGGAGTGATCGAAGCCATCGCCGTCTCCTCGGATGGTCTGCTGATGGCCATGTCCGCGATCAAGGACCGGCCGAACGCCGAACGCCTCGCCGCTGTCGTCTCCGGCCTGACCAGCCTCGCCGGCGGCGCCGCCAGTTGGTATCGCCTCGGCTCGCTCAACCGAGTTATCATCGACATGGCCGACGGCTACCTGCTGGTCACCGCGATCAGCGCCGGATCGGTGCTCGGAGTCATCGCGGAACGCTCAGCCAACCTCGGCACTTTGGCTTACGAGATGACTTTGTTCGCGACTCGGGCTGGCAGCGCGCTGAGCCCGCATCTGATCGCCGAGTTGAAGAACGCCGTCCAGCAATGACCGGCTCGGACTCCGACGACCCGCCTAGGCCCGGCGTCCGACCTTTCTTGCGTGCCGGCTCGCGGCGTCCCGCCGGCGGGTATAGATCCCGCCGGGACGCCTCACCCGGTCCGCAGCAGGCCAATAAGTTGCGCCCGTTCGTGATCACGGCCGGGCGCACTGACGGCGCTGATCCGGAGATCGGATTGGAAACGCAAGTCACCACCACCCCCGCGGCCAGCCTGGCCCGGCTGACGCCGCAGCTGCGCTCCATTGTCGAATTGTGCGTTGCGCCGGTGTCGGTGGCGGAGATCTCCGCCCGGCTGCGCTTACACCTGGGTGTGGTGCGCATCCTCGTCGGCGACCTGCGCGGCGCCGGCCTGCTCGACGTGCACTTGACCAAATCTGAAAGCCCCGACCCTGAGACCATCATGCGAGTGATCCGTGGACTTCGAGCCATCAACTGAGCGGCCGGTCGGTCCCGCCCGAACTGCACCTGGGCGCCGCAAAGCCCCAGTCCCGGTGAAAATCATCGTGGCCGGCGGCTTCGGCGTGGGTAAGACGACGACAGTTAAAGCGATCTCCGAGATCGACCCTCTGACCACTGAAGCCGAGATGACCCTGGCCTCGGTCGGCATCGACGATCCCGGTCAGGCGTCCAGCAAAACCACCACCACTATCGCCATGGACTTCGGCGTACTCACCATCGATCAAACCATCAAGCTCTACCTCTTCGGTACGCCCGGACAGTCGCGTTTCGCGTTCATGTGGGACGACCTGGTCCAGGGTGCACTGGGCGCCCTGGTAGTCGTCGACACCAACCGAATCGACGACTGTTACCCGGCCATCGACTACTTCGAACACGCCGGGCTGCCGTTCGTTGTCGCCATCAACACCTTCGACGGGCAACTCAGCTACACCCTGGACGAAGTACGGTGGGCCCTGGCCGTACGCGAGGATGTGCCGGTGCTCTCGTTCGATGCCCGATTCCGAGCTTCAGTGCGTGATGCCCTCCTTGTGCTGCTTGACCAGGCCTTGGACAAAGCCGTCCGGATGAAGTCGGCATAGGAATTCCTGCATGTCATACAGATCGAGGTTTCCAAATCGCTGTATGAACGTGCAAAGTAATAGCGACGACTCGGTGAGCGAAGGATGGTGACGTGCGAGGCGGACTGGATGACGCGCTTGACAAGCTGGCGCGTCGCAACGAACTGCGTCGCCGTGCCGCTGAGGAAGCGAGCGGCGCCCCGACCGCAGTGACCGAAGTGGTCGAGGCGATAGCCGCTGCGGTGGCCCGCCACCCGGCGCTCGTCGTCACCGTCGGGATCGAGGGTGACGGCGAGCCGATCCTGCTGCATTTCCACACCGAAAACGGCGTCGTGCAGGTCAACGCGGACAACTCGCTCAGCGCTAGCGCTGTCGCGCCCGAACCGGCAGCATCGAAGCACGCGGATGCTGAGATCGCCGAGGACGTCTATGCGATCCCCGCTGACTGGCCGGTCACCATCGACCCGGGCGCTGTCACCCGCCGGCTAAGCCACGACGACCAGGACCGGTATGGCCCAGCCAGCACGGAGTACGAGCCACCCAGCGCGCGCTTCTTCGGCGAATTGAGCACAGTCGAACACCCATATGGCGGCTTTGGCGCCAAGCCCGCAGCCCCACCGGTTGCGCAACCGTTTCCGCCACACCCGCTCGCCGCTACCCCACCGCCGCAGGTGCCGGAGCAAGCCACCCAGCGAATCGATCCGGCAAAATATCGCGCTGCCCTCGATCAACTTCCGCGCAACCCGGCGATGCCGCTGCAATATCACCCGCGCCCCTCCACCGCCCAGCCCGAGCAGCCCGGTGCCGAGCCGCCGAACCGGGGCGCGTTGCCGCAGCGCGGTGAAATGCCCGCCCCACTGCCGAAGCCCATTCCGCTGCCGATTGAGCGGCCGGAGGAAACCGAGGTCGCGGCCCGACGACTGTCGGCCCTGCTGCGCGACGACCCGTCCCTGCTCGACCTGCGCGCCGACTGAGCCGATCAGGCATCGCGGCGGCGTGGAGCCAAGGTAAACGGACCGCAATAGCGGAACCGATCGCCAGGCTTTCGGTCGTTTTCGCCTAGTCTGCGATGTCTGGGGTAGGCCGTTCGGACAAAGTGGGACGGCCGCCAAGCTCAGCGTCTTGAATCACGCTGCGTGACTGCCTACCGTCCTTGCTGTCCGGGCCCGTCGCACCCTGCAGTCAGCCGACGGACCGGCGAGTTAGCCCCGCACCGGCGAAACCGAGCAGCCACCGGAGGAAACGATGTCGCTTCCTGAAGTTCATCTTGTCGGTGGTACCCGGGCCGAAGCCGTCCGGCTTGCCCCGGTCGCGCTCGCGCTGCGTGAACAGGGCCGACTCAACCCGGTGCTGCTGGCTGTCGGCGCCGACACCAGCGCTGTCGCCGAGACGCTTGCCATCTTCAAACTCGGGCCCGAAGTGGTGCTACCCACCAACATCATCGACCCGTCACAGATCTTGCGCAGCCTCGACGAGCTGTGGTCGGTGCGTACGCCGGCGGCAGTGCTCGTGGCCGGGGACAAGGTGGCTGCCCTCTGTGCTGGGCTGGCCGCCTATTGGCGTCGCATTCCGGTGGTGCACCTGGAAGCCGGCCGACGCTCGGGCGATCTGACTCGCTCCACTATGGCCGAGGCGAACCGGCGAATACTCGCCCAAGTCGCCACGGTTCATCTAGCTGCAACGCCACTGGCCGCGATGAACCTGCTGGACGAGCGGATCGCCGGTGGTGACGTACTGCTGACTGGCGCCACCATGGTCGACGCGGCACAGGTGCTGACTGCGGCGTCCAGCAACGCCCGGTCGCGGCTGGTACTGGTCGACTCGGATGGCCTGCTCGCCTGCGTCGAAGGGCTCACTCGGCAACATCCGAGCCTGGAAGTGATAAACGTGGGCCGGCTCTCGTACGCGCATCGGTGGCGGCTGCTCGCCCAGGCGTACCTGGTGGTCAGTCACGACGACGAACTGCCGGATGAAGCGCTGGCCTTCGGCGTACCGGCGTTGTTGCCGCGCCCGGTTAGCGCCCAGGTGGAGTCGACCGACGAGGCTGGCACCAAAGTGATCGGCGACGACGACGAGTCGATTCTGGCCGCGGTGTCCGAACTGCTGGCCAGTCGGGTGAGTCGAGACGCGATGACTGCGAGCGGCAACCCGTACGGCGATGGGCATGCGGCGGCCCGTGCGGCCCAGGCCACTGCCGCTCTGCTCGGACATGGCATTTTCCCTGAACCGATGCCGGCCCAGCGCCTCGGCGTTAACTAGGAGGATCATGGACGTCGTTGCTCGCTGGACCCGCTCGTGGATCAACGATGACCGCGTCGCCGTGCGGCAAATGCTCGCGCCCGACGTCGAGGTCGAGTGGAATCTCGACCACCCAGTCGACGACGAGGAGTTGACGCAGGTGCTGCACCGGGTGGCTGTCTTCGCCAATTCGGTCACAGTGGTTTCGCGCACTGGTGCCGCCGATGGCGCCGCGACCTGCTACGACCTCATCGCACCCTTCGGCACCGCCCGCATGATCGAATTCCTCACCGTCACCAAGGGCCACATCACCGAGGTACGTCAGGTCTATGACGTAACCGCCACCGACCGCTTCTTCCCCGGCCTATACGCAGAGTGAATGGTTTATTGACCATTTGGCGGCATGGTGGTCGACACCTGTTTGCCTGACCTGGTCAAATCTCCTGCGCCATTTTTGCGCGACCGGCCAAGCCAATTTTCGTGGTCCACACCGGCTACTGTGGACGCAACTGACGAACATCGACCGACGGTCGGTGCGGTGAGGAGGCGGTCGTGCACCAGAACAGTGGCACCGGAGCAAACAGTGGCACCGGAGCAAACAGCGGCACCGGAGCAAGCAGCGGCACCGGAGCAAGCAGCGGCACCGGAGCAAGCACCGGCACACCGGCCGAGACCGCGCCGCCGGGCGTCAACATCAACGTGCCGCACTCGGCTCGCATCTATGACTATTGGCTCGGTGGCAAAGACAATTTCGCTGTCGACCGCGAGGTCGGCGACGCAATGATGGAAGCGATCCCGGGCATGCGCTTGATGGCCGCGGAAAACCGCAAGTTTGTGCATCGGGTGGCGCGCGACCTGGTGGCCAAGGAAGGCATTCGCCAGTTCCTCGACATCGGCACTGGCATTCCCACCCGCCCCAACCTGCACGAGATCGCCCAGCAGATCGCCCCGGAGACCCGAGTGGTCTATGTGGACAATGATCCGATCGTGCTGGTGCACGCTCGTGCCCTGATGATCAGCGCTAGGCAGGGTCGCAGCGAATACATCTCAGCCGACTTGCGCGACGCCGAGTCAATTCTGCACGAACCGGTCTTGCTCGAAACGCTCGACTTGAGCCGCCCGGTGGGCCTAACCCTGATCGCCATTTTGATGCTGCTCGCCGACGCGGACGACCCATGGAGCAAGGTCGCGGCGTTGCGCGACGCGCTGCCATCGGGCAGTTGCCTGGCGCTCACCCACCCCACCGCCGATTTCGCCCCCGATCAGGTGGCAACGGCGGTCGCCGCGGCAACCGGCGCCGGCATGACCTTGGTAGCGCGCAGTAAGGAAGCAGTCGCTCGCTTTTTCGGCGGCTGGGAGCTGCTCGAACCTGGCGTGGTTCCGGTTTCCAGCTGGCGCCCGGATGAACCGATGGATGAGCCCGAGGCCGCCTATTACTGGTGTGGCGTGGCGCGTAAGCCTTAACGACAGCACGCCAGGGTGCAACCACCTGGCGCTATTACCAACACTCGTCCCGACTGCCGTTATCGGCCGGAAACAATCCGTCGACGTCGGCAGCAGAAGCCCTGCTCAATGCATATCTGACTCCGCCGAAACGGCGTGACATTACGCTTGCCCGGGTTAATGCCGCCTGCACTGCATCGGTGGTTGACCTGACCCGATAGAGTGCCGCCGGATTGCCCCGACGGGATGCGTTAGTTGGACCTGAGCCAGCCGACGACGACTGTTCGGGACCAATGTTCGGAATCGACATCCTGGCCGCCTCTCGCTCGGGCTCAACGCGTGCGAGTCATTTATCCCGGCCACAGACGTCGTTTCCGCGACCGGCCCGTTACGCACAGATGTCACCCTCAGTGACCCCCATTCGGCGGGTACGTGCGTTATCATGCTCGTATTCCTGTGTGTACGCAAGGGAGAATGCACGTGCATCTGCACGTCCATTGGCAGTTATGCCCGGGAACACCCCACTTCGGACGATCCCCGACCGGAGCCAAACTAGGGAGCAACAAATGACGCACGCAGTGAACGGCATGTCGGCTGATGAGCTGCCAGGTGTCACATGGCAGAAGAGCAGGCGTAGCAACCCGAGCGGCAACTGCGTCGAGGCGGCCCTGCTACCCGGTGGCGACGTCGCGGTGCGCAACTCTCGCGACCCGCACGGACCGGCTTTGATCTACACCCCGGCCGAGATCGAGGCCTTCATCCTGGGTGCACGCGACGGCGACTTCGACAACCTGCTGCCGTAACGCACACTGGTCCAATTTGACCAGACGTGAACAGTTTGCCCTGATGGGATGGATAAACGCATGGTAAGGGCTTCTTTGCCGGGCCCTTACCATGCGTCCGGACAGCCGCCGACCTGCGGGCTGCCCGCGCCCGGCGTTATCGGTCAGGCCGGACGGCCGACCTCGTGCAGCAGCTTGCCCAAGATGTCCGGCGTGTGATTCGGCAGCTCAGCGTCGATGCAAACCCGCTCCATCGCCATCGCGTATTGGTCGACATCCTCGCGCTTATCGAGATAGATGGCGCTGGTTAGCTGCTCGACATAGACCACATCTGGCAGCTCCGGCTCAGGAAACCGCAAGATTGCGAACGGACCACCGGCCGCGGCGTGGCCACCGGCGTGGAACGGGATGATCTGCAGTCGAACATTCGGCAGTTTGGCTGCCTCGATCAAGGCTTGGATCTGCGCCCGCATCACCTCGACCCCACCGATCGGACGACGCAAAACCGCTTCGTCTATGACGGCCCAGACCTGTGGGGCGTCTTGCCGGTCCAGCACTTGCTGGCGCTGCCGGCGCAGCTCAACCCGGCGATCCATCTGCTCGGCGGTGACACCAGCGTGGCCGAGCATGATCACAGCGCGGGCATAATCCGGTGTCTGCAGCAAACCCGGGACAAACTGAATCTCATAGGTGCGGATCAGCGAGGCAGCCGCTTCCAGCCCGAGATAAGACTGGAACCACCCAGGCAAGACATCGCTGAACTGCTGCCACCAACCCGGATTGTTCGCCTGCCGCGCCAGAACCAACAGCGCTTCGCGCTCCTCGGCGTCACGCACGCCGTAGAGCGTCAACAGGTCGGCGACGTCACGCTCCTTGAAGCTGACTCGACCTAATTCTATCCGACTGATCTTGGAACCGGACGCCCTGATCTCCCACCCGGCATCCTCACGAGTGATTGATCGGCCTTCCCGCAAGCGGCGAAGCTGGGCGCCGAGCAGGATGCGTAGCACCGTCGGGCCGCTTCCCGGTGCTTCTGCCTGGGAACCCGTGCTCACGTCACTCCTCGTCTTCGCCGTCCGTAGTGGGCTGCCCACCACGACCCCCCAGCATCCTAAGGGTGACCTCCACTGTGACGAAACAGCTGGCGCCAACCCGTCCGTGGCGTTCGCCGACGCCAGATGCACGTGCATTCGGCCTTGCGAACGCACTTGTCAGCGTGGATGATAGCTGACAGACACGGATCATCCACCTACACAGCGTCACAGATTTTCAGGTTTTGCCAGCAGACGTGAAACGGCCCTTTGGCCAGCAGCTGCAAAACGGCCGATCCGAGTCTCGTTCAGATCTGGGAGGGTCTTTTCGATGTCCACGGCACCGGTATCCACTCCGTCCGCCGCGCCGCCACAGCGCGACCCGGCCGAGGTCGCCCCGGCTGACAGCTATCACCCGGCCGACCCGGTGTGGGTCTACCGCGATGGCTGGCGCGCCGGCGTGATCGAGGCGGCCTCACCGCGCGCCGTCACCGTGACCTATCGCCCCGGCGAGCACCGTGGCACCGGCGTCGACACGTTCACCGCTCCTTACGTGAGCGCGCGCGCCGACGAAGACCCGATGCTCGATCGCAGCAGCACTCTCAGGCCGCCTACTGCGCGTCCGATGACCAGGGGTGGCCTTCCGCTGCGCGACTCTGCTGCTTAGCCTTCCGCTGCGCGACTCTGCTGCTTAGACCGTGCCGACCCGGCGACGTCCGCGCGCAGCTCAGCCACTTCGGTCCGAAGCTCGCGAATCTCGTGCAACAGCTGGAACATGTCTGCCCGGGTCGCTGCGGCCGGATGGTGCTCGTCAGCCGCGATCCGATCGACGATCCAGCTGGCCAGTGAACCGGTGGTGAAGCCGATTAGGCCGAGACCACCGATCATCAAGGTCAGCGCGACAAGTCGCCCTTCGACCGTGGCGGGATAAAAGTCGCCATAACCAACAGTGGTGATCGTGCAGACCGCCCACCACAGCGCCTCCGGAAATGACTGGATAGTGCTGTGCGGATGCCCGCGCTCAGCCTCCAACACCGCCAGCGAAGCAAACAGCACAATCAGCAACGTCGCCGCGAATACGTAGACCGCCAACCGCCCCCGCGTCCACGAAACCGCATGCCGATTGAGCACCCGCAGTGCGTTCAACAATCGCAGCGCTCGCAACGGCCGCAACATCGGCAAGATCAAGACCGCCAGATCAAACCATTGGGTACGCACGAAGCGCCGCCGCTCATCTGCGAGCGTGAGGCGGATCAAGTATTCAATGCAGAAAACCCCCCAAATCACCACGTCGCTGAGTTCGCAGAGCCGATGCCAGCGCCCGTTCATCGCGGGATCGAGGATCGGCCAGGCGTACACGCCGAGGAAGAGCACGGACAAGATGGTCAACGGGTACGCGGTCAGGTCCTCCCACCGGTGGAGGCGTTCCGCGGATCGAGCTGACCCCATCCATGCAGCTTGCCTGATCAACTCGCCATTTGGGTTTCGTCTGGGCTACTGCGACCGCTCAGCGGATGCCGAGTCTGGACACTCGCGGTGTTATTTTTCTCAAGTGACCCAACTGCGGGAGGCGATGGCGGTCGCGCACGGAAGCTGTTCTCGCGCCGACGCGTCGCTCACCCGAGCGTTCGTGTTGCTCGGCCGGCGCTGGAACGCCGCGGTGCTGGGTGCCCTGCACGGCGAGCCTGCCGGCTTTCGTGAGCTTTCGCGCAGCATCGAGGGGATCAGCGACTCAGTTCTGTCCAATCGACTTTCCTCGCTGACGACTGCTGGTTTGATCACGCGTACGGTGCAGCAGGGTCCGCCAGTTTCGGTGTCATATGCATTGACGGACGCTGGGCACGCACTGATGCCCGCCTTGCAGGAGGTTTCGCGCTGGGCGGCGGAGCATTTGCCGGAGTGACGGTGTTCACACCAAAGCGGTATGGCTTTCGCTCGGGCACCCACTAGCTTTTTAGCAGTGAATACTAAACCCGAAGGCCTGGCCAGCTTGTCCCGTTTGTCGGACGAGGGCCGTGCTTTGCTCTTCACCGACGCGCGCACGGCGAACTCTTTTGCGGACACCCCGGTGTCCGACCAGGAGTTGGCCGAGATCTGGGATCTGGCCAAATGGCCACCGACCGCGGCGAACACCCAGCCACTGCGCGTGCTCTATGTGCGCACGGCCGAGGGCAAAGAGCGGCTGCTGCCGCACGTAAACGATGGAAACCGGGCCAAGACGGCGTCCGCTCCAGTGGTTGCCGTGCTGGCCCAGGACACCCGCTTTCACGAGCACATTCCGCAACTTCTGCCATTCCGGCCCGAGCTCAAAGACCACTTTGAGGCCAACGAGCCGGCGCGACAGGCCACCGGCGGTTTCAGCGCCACGCTGCAGATCGGCTATTTCCTGCTTGCGGTCCGCTCGCTCGGGCTGGTCGCCGGGCCGATGGCCGGGTTCGACAAAACTGGCGTCGACAAAGAGTTCTTTGGTGACGGCAAGTTGACCTCGCTGCTGCTGGTCAACATTGGCCACCCCGGCGAGAACCCCTGGTTCGACCGCCTCCCCCGCCTCGACCCCGCCACCACCCTCGACTGGGCGTAACCACCCATCTGAACGCAGATCTTGTGGCGCAAAGTCCAAATCAACACCCAAATAAACAAATATCGCGGCGTCGGCCCCACCACAACAATCCGAAGTGACGGGCCGGCGGCAAGCGCGAGTTCGTCAGTGCCAGCGGTCGCCGGTCAGACGCTCGTATACCTCGATATATCGGTTGCGGGTGGCCGCGACTACTTCGTTCGGGATTGTCGGGCCGGGGGCGGTGCGGTCCCAGTCGGTCAACGCGGCGGACCAGTCCCGCAAATACTGCTTGTCCAGATAGCGCTGAGTGCCGCCCGGCTTCCATTCGTCGGCCGCCCAGAAGCGAGACGAGTCCGGAGTCAACAGCTCGTCGCCGAGCTTCAGCTGACCGTCAACTAGACCCAACTCGATCTTCGTATCGGCGATGATGATGCCGTTCTCGGCCGCAACCTGCGATCCGCGCCGATAGATCTCCAGGGTGATCCGCCGCAGTTCAGCTGCCAAATCTGCGCCGACCGCGGTCTGCACCTCTGCATAGGTCATGAACTCGTCGTGACCTTGGCCGGGCGGCACCTTGGTGGTTGGAGTGAAGATCGGCTCGGGCAAATCCGAGCCCTCGATCAGCCCGGGTGGCAGCACAACCCCGGAGATAGCGGCGTCCCGCTGGTATTCCTTGAGACCAGACCCGGCCAGGTAACCCCGTGCGATGCACTCGACCATGACCATGTCGAGCCGCTCACAGCGAACCGCCCGGCCGGCCCACTCGGGCGGCACGTCGGTGCTGGAGATGATGTGGTTCGGCACGACATCGGCGAGCTGCTCGAACCACCACAGCGACAGCTGAGTGAGGATCTTGCCCTTGTCCGGAATCGGCGTGGGCAGCACGACGTCGTAGATGGAGACCCGGTCCGACGCGACCAGCAGGATGTCATTGCCGTCGGCGTAGACCTCCCGGACCTTGCCCGAATGCAACAGCTCCACGTGCTCCCCTTTACCGTGCTGGTCTGGCGTGCCTCTTCACGTTATCGAACCCAGCGATGCAGGCGAACTGCGGAGCCACATGAGCGGCTCGGCAGTTCTTCAGCCACAGACGCTTCGACGCTCGGAGTTACCGTCACCGGCGCCGATGGCTGGGGATAGTTGTGGGCCGGCGACCAAATCTTGGTGCGGCGTGCTGCGACCGTTTCGTGCGCATTCACCGGCTGGATCCCGAGCTGGTTGACACCGCCTGTGAGCTCATGATGAGGTCTGCTCGCTCTCCCCATCTCGCTGCAGTGCTCGGGCTCGCCCCTCATCCTCCCCGCGCCTGCCGTCGACCTGTTCAGCCAACGAGATTGGTGCCCGTAATGAGTCTTGGTCCCCCGCCACGACGTCTAGTTAAACGCCTCAAAAATACTGCAAGTGCCGTCCTGGCCGGCTCGCTGGTCCTGGCCGTCACCACCGTGATGTCGAGCGTGCCCGCGCACCACAGTTCACTGTTGGTGCTCGCCGCGGCGACCGGAAGCAACACCGACCGGGTCAACCCGATGATCGGAACTGCTGGCGCTGACCCGACCGAATACGGCGGCATGATCCCGAGCGTGGCGCCGCCGTTCGCGATGACCCGCTGGTCGCCCGCCACCCGGGACAACTACGTGAGCCGGCTGCCCTATCACCACAACGACACCACGATCAGTGGCTTCATCGGCACGCACCAGCCGGCGATTTGGATGGGCGATTACGGTTATGTCGAGGCCATGCCCGGCATTGGCGACGTGCACACGACAGCAAAGAGCCGGGCGCTTCCGTTCTCGCATTCCTCGGAGCAATCCAGCCCGTCGCGCTATTCGGTCGAATTGCAGGCCGGCGGCGGCAAGACCATGCAGGTCGACCTGACTGGAACCTCACGAGTCGGATATCTGCGGACTAGTTATCCCGCGGATTCCGCTGCGAACCTGCAAATTGAAGCAACTCGGAATGGCATTACCGGGCGAGTGCACATCGACCCGGATCGCCGCGAAATCTCCGGCTACAACCCGGATCGGCAGGACTCCAACCTAGGCCCGTCGCGCGCGCCGGGCTTCAAGGGCTATTTCGTCGCTAGGTTCGACACCCCGTTCGAGAGCTTCGGCACCTCGACCGACGGCGATCTGCACGACGGAGAAAACGAGCGGACCGCTGCTGGTTTGGCGGCCTATGTGCGCTTCTCGGCCGGCACTCGGCAGGCTCAGGTGCGGATCGGCACGTCGTTCATCTCCGAGGACCAGGCGCGCGCCAACCTGGACAAGGAGATCCCGGACGGGCGCAGCTTCGACGACACCGCGAACCAGCTGAACGCCGCTTGGGCCGACAAATTGGACCGGGTCGACATCGAAGGTGCCAGCTCAGATCAACTGGCCACGTTCTACACCGCCATGTACCACGCACTGCAGTACCCGTCGGAAATGTCGGAAAACGGGCGCTACTACAGCGCATATGACGACACGGTGCACAGCGGGTCGAGCTACACCAGCTACTCGATCTGGGACACGTTCCGGGCCGAAAATGCGTTTCTCACCCTGTTCGCACCCGAACGCATCGATGGCATGGTCACCTCAATGCTGCAGGACTACCGCGAAAGCGGCTGGCTGCCAATGTGGAAAAACCCCGCCGAAACCAACATCATGATCGGTTCGTACGCCGACTCGCTGATCGCCGAAGCCATCGCCAAGGGCTTCACCGGTTTCGACCGCAATCTCGCGTACGAAGCAGTGCGCAAAGACGCGATGACTCCACCGGATCGCGACACCCAACTCAAATTCTCCGACCGCGAAGAAGGTACGCCGGCAGAAGCTCGCGCCGGACTGACCACGTACTTGGAAAAGGGGTGGGTGGCCGCCGACCGTACGTCGGAATCGGCGTCGCGCACTCTCGCTAACGCCTACACCGACTGGGCCGTCAGCAAGGTTGCCGACGCGGTGGGACAATCCGCGGACGCTGCGATGTTCCGGCAGCGCAGCGGCAACTATCGCAACCTTTACAACCCGCAAACCGGCTTTATGCAGGCGCGCAATTATGACGGCAGTTGGGCCGAGGATGGCTTCACTGAGGGCGACAAGTGGGTCTATTCCTTCGACGTCATGCACGACGTTAACGGGCTGGAATCACTTATGGGTCACGACCACTTCGTCAATCTGCTCGACCAGGACTTCGCTGCGGGTCACATCGACCACACCAACGAGCCGAGTCACCACCTGTCCTACCTGTACGACTATGTCGGCCAGCCCTACAAGACCCAACAACACGTTCGGCAATTAGCGCGCGACAATTACGCCAACCGGCCGGACGGACTCTCTGGTAACGACGACTGCGGCCAGATGTCGGCTTGGTATCTGCTCTCGGCCATCGGCGTCTACTCCGTCAACCCGGCCTCCGGCCAGTATGCGATCGGCAGCCCGTTCTTCGACAAGGTCACCCTGCGGCTGCCCGGCAGTTCCCGGCCATTGGTGATCAGCTCGCCCGGAAACGCCGACAACCGCCCGTACGTGTCGGCGGTCAGCCTCGATGGCAACGCAGTGACTACGCCGTTCCTGAGCCAGTCCGACCTGGTCAACGGCGGCGAGTTGAAGTTCGACCTGAGCGACAGCCCGCAGTCGTGGGGTGCTGGCACCTCCGGGCCGACAAACGTGGCCCGGGGCAAGCCGGTCACGATGCTCAACGGCGACCCGGCCGACGAGTGGGGCAACCCGGTCAGCCAGGCCGTCGACGGCAGCACGGCCACCTATGCCCAGTCGACCACCAACCAGCCGTGGAGCCTGCAAGTAGACCTGGTGAACTCGACCAGCATCGATCACGTTGCGGTCGATCCGGACCAGGAGAACTACCCGACCGCCTACGACATTGAGGTTTCGGGCAACGGCACCGATTGGTCGACGGTGGCTAGCGTTTCTGACGGCAAAGGCCAGGCACGAACGCTTAACTTCGACCGTACTGATGCTCGGTATGTGCGGTTGGACGTGCATCGGTGGGAGTCGTCGAAGACTGGCCAGCCGGCTACGGATTATGGCTGGGCTCTCGACGAGTTCTCGGTTTACCAAGCGGCCTGATCAGCTGAACCGAAGCGACGCCGGTCCCCCCACTAGCGGGGACGTCGGCGTCGCTTCGTTTCCGGACCGGGCGGTTCTGGCCGGGTATTGCCGCCGGAGCAGTGAGGATTCAACACCTGCGGCATTATCGACATTCGCAAAGCATGGTGAATGCCTTTGCTGATCTCGCCCGTGCGCACCAGCCCGGCCAGACACGACCCGCCATAGGCACATGCGCCGTGATAGGGGGCGAAGACTCCCGGGCCGCGCAGGTCGATCCGGTTCGGGAAGGCTCCTTCGAGGCTGCCGTCGGCCGCTGGTGTCGGCCTGGCACTCGCGGACGGTGTCCCGCTCGGCCGGCGATGGATTGGGGCACGCTGTCATGTTCCGGGCGGATCGCTAAGCAAAATTTAGGCGCGAAGCTTATGCACATCATAAATTTGTTACGCGAGCTTGCTGTCAGCCAAAGCGACCGGGATCCTCGTGCGGTGACCAGATCTTTCTCCCCTTCGGCTCCGTCAGTGACACGGCGACGCACAGTCGCCGCAGCAGCACTCGCCGCAGCTGCCATCGTTATGGGCGTCTCCGGGTGCAAGGCGGCCGGAAGTCCCTCGGACAACACCTCGTCCGCGCCGGCGCCGATCCTGTCGGCGACCGCCACTACGGCTGTGCCTTCGCCGTCAACCTCAGCCACCGCAACCCAGGCTCCGAGCGGCACCCCGTCGGCGCAGCCGACCGGAACTAGCTCAGGTGGCACCTCGACGGCGAGCCCGATCGCCATGCACCAGATCAACGACCAGATGGCGGGCTATCCGCGGGTGATCCGCCTGGCACATGCCGGCGCGGACAACGGCACCCTGCTCGTCGCCGCGGGCAGCGCGAAGGACGGTCTGACCCTGGCACGCAGCACCGACGGGGGCAAAACCTGGAGCCCGTCCGGTGCGGTCCACGAAGGCAGCTACGCCTGCTGCTCGGCACTGATCGAGCTGCCGCGCGCGGCCGGCGACTCGCCGCAAGGCGCGTTAATCCTCAGCGGAACCGTCGACGGCGGCGGCACGATCGTCACATACCGCAGCTTGGACCACGGCCGCACCTGGGCCGAGCAAAGCACTGTTGTCAACGGCGGGCAAGGCAACGGCGTGGGCCTATGGGAGCCAGAATTCGTCATCGACTCCGCCGGTCGACTCATCTGCTTCTATTCCGACGAGCGCCGCCAGGGTGAGGGCTTTAACCAACTTCTCGCACACAAGGTGTCCACCGACGGCGGTAAGACCTGGACCGATGAGAAGCACGACGTTGCCGTCCCGGACGGTAACGCGCGTCCCGGCATGGCCCGCGTCGTCAAGGTGGCCGACGGCACTTACGTCATGGCCTACGAGGTGTGCGGTAACCCTGGGTGTGCCGTTTACACCCGCACCTCGCCCAACGGCGCTGACTGGGGTGACGCGGCCAACATCGGCACCCGCGTACAGAATGGCAAGGGTGCGTATTTCGTCAGTGCTCCTGGCCTGGCATTTGTTCCGGGTGGTGCTGGCGGCGGGAAGTTGGTCATCACCGCGAAATACGTCAAGGGTGGTGAGGACGACCAGAGCGGCAAGCTGGTGATGTCGACCTCCGACCTGACTGGAACGAAGGGCTGGAAGAACTCCGCAGCACCGGTGACGGTTGCGGTGGCCGGCGACGGCAACCACTGCGCGAACTACAGCTCCAGCCTGCTCGCCTCCGACGACGGCAAGGTGCTGCTGGAAGTTGCCGGGCAGGACAAGGACGGGCAGTGCCCGATCGTGGTCGGTGCGGCGCTCGCACCGTGATCTGACCTGATCAACACCGGCCTGCGTTGTGGATTGGGTGCGAAACGGGAGCGAGGTCGAAAACCAAACAGCAACCCTCAGGTAACGCAGGTGCCCTCCGATGGGGCCGGGCGACATCCCACCCCCAGGAGGAGCCATGCGTAATCGGAGCTCCCGCCGCCAAATTCCCGGCGGTGTCATACTCGCCATCGGCATGGTGGTTAGCGCCACCACACTGTGGCAGGCCTCCAGTGCCGCGTTCACCGCGACCACCGCCAACCCTGGTAACACCTGGAGCACCGGAACTGTCGTGCTCAACGACAATGACGGCGGCGCAAGCCCGATGCTCGGCACTGCCATTTTCAGTTCGAGCGCGATGAAGCCCGGCGACCAAGTGGTCAAATGCATCAACGTGGTCTACAGCGGCACCGTTGACACGGTCGTGCCGCTGCGGTTTTACACCACCACTACCACTGACCCCGGTGTCGGCGGTAACACGCTTGGGACCTATTTCACCGTGCAGGTTGAAGAAGGAACTGGGTCGAGTAGCAACAGCGCGTGTACTGGCTTTTCGGCCACCAGCACTATTTTCGACAGTACGCACAACATGACTGTCAGCCCGACTGCGGCGATACCGATCGGCACTTTGGCTGACCTGACCCAGAACCGCACCACGTACGCGAACAGCTTTGCCTGTGGCTGGACCCCGACCAGCTCCAGCACCACCAAGAGTTACCGGTTCACCGTGACCTTCGCCGGCAGCGGCAGCAACACTACTGACAACACGATGCAGAACAAGCAGTTCCTCACCACGTTCGCGTGGGAAGCACACAGCAGCTGAGTTCGGCGTCGCCGTGGCCGCACGAGGCGGCCGCGGCGACGGCATGACCAAGCTTGGCAAATTTGCCCATCGACGACGTCGTGCCAGGTCAGTAAGCTGCGCGTGCGTCACAGCTTCCGGCGATCGACGGATGGGAAATGATGGCTGACTTCGGCATTGAGCTCGCATCGGCCGGATCCAGCAGTAAGGCGTTGCATGCGGTCGCCGACCAGGTTGACCACGCCTCTAAAGCAGGACAATCCGCCCAATTGGCCAGCGGCGCTTATGGCGTGCTGTGCCAGTTCATTCCGGCGCTGCTTAAACCAGTGCAGCAGGCAGCTTGCTCAGCCTTGCACGAAGAAGCCGCTGCGCTTCGCGATTCGGGCATGGGACTGGCGTCAGCACAGGCTAAGTACATCGCCGCCGACGAGCTTGTCGCTTCCACCCTGCCCCACGCACTCGGATGAGCCCGACCGCGTCCGCGACTGCCGCCGCGCTCGTCGGCACGGGCCTGCTGGAAGACCTTGAGCAGCTAAAGCAGGGGGTGAAGTCGCATAATTGGGTGGACGCGTATCTCGGCGGCGTAGCGGCCTCGATGGATGCTTTCGCCATGACGATTGACCCGATCGGCACATTCACGGCTTGGGGATTTTCCGCGCTGATCGAACACGTCAAACCGATTACCGCAGCGTTCAACAGCCTGGCCGGTGACCCCGAACAGATAAACGCCTATATCGAGGTGTGGGAAAATATTGCCCGCGGGACGCACAGCAACGCGGACCAAATCAACGACGAAATTCGGAAATTAGCACAATCTTGGACTGGTACCGGCGGGGAAGCCGCACGGGTTCAGACCGAGGAACATCGCACGATCCTCGAGGACATGGCTCGCGCGGCTGAGGTCGTCGCTGCGATCGTCGGTGGTGGGGCCTTGCTGGTCGCACTGGTGCGTGGACTGGTTCGTGACTTGATCGCCCAGATGCTGGCCACGATGGCGGTTCGTGTCCCCTCCTGGCTCGCTGCCGAGGCAGCCTCACTGGGCACTGCCACGCCGGGAATTGTCGCCCAGGTAATAGCACTGATCGAGCAATGTGGCAAGAAAATACTCGCCCTGATCAAGGCCCTGAAGTCGAGTATGCACCGGCTTGGCGAGCACATTACCAACCTAGGCAAGATCATCGATGGATTGCGGGCCAGTGTCAAGAAGGTCGATCGACACATCGCCGACAGCAGCCGGGTGCCGGTCCACCCACCGCTGACCGGCCGCCCCGGCATGCCGCTAAGAGAGCTGCAAGGCCGCTATCTCGGTGAGCACCTGCCTGGCAACAAAGTTTATTATGGTAACGGCGTCCACTATCTTTCCGCCCGGGAATTGTCGCAGCACCGACTAGTCGTGCATGACGGAAAACTCTATGACACTACTGGTAAGCTCTTCGACACGACTGAGGCAGCCTTGCGTAATCACGCCATCTACGTGATGGATGGTCAAGGTAATTTGTATGCCTCTACCAACCACAAAGTAGGGGAATTTCATCACTCAAGTTTTCTCGCCGGTGAGCCCGCTGCCGGTGCCGGCCACATCGCCGTCAAACAGGGCGAAGTTGTGAAAATGAACAACGATAGTGGGCATTATGAACCCTCTCGCGAATTTAGCAAACAGGTAACAGAGGAACTCGCCCGGCAGGGCTTGAAGCTACAGCCCGGGACTTTCACCTACTTCAAGTTCTAGGCGCCATGTTTGGAGTCGTTATGACCGCCGATCCTTGGCAGCTAATGGTCAACAGTCTGCGCATGCGTTTACGTTCAGAGTCGACCCTCGCCGACGTCGTCGTTGACAAGGTGGCAGATGAAATTCTGGCATCGCCCTTCGGCGGGCGTAGCGTGCAGGACAACCTGGCAGCCATCTGGTCTGCGGCGCAGTCGATCGGCCCGTTGCCTGATCTGGTGCCCAGTGAGCACCCGGATACGGAGCTGCGAACATTTCTCTTCCGGTTGGCTTGTCGGATCGAAGACCTTCGCCCCTGGCCGGTGCCGGCTTATCGGGCTTTACCGCTGCCGGCGGAGCTCAATCTTGCTGAGCTGTTCCCAATTGCTCGGGTAACCGCGCATCAACTGTCGACGCAAAATCACCTGGGCGAACTTTTTCGCGACCGAAACGTGAACGGCGCTGAGCGCGGGATTTTAATAATCGCACTGGCAACGGGAGAAATCATTACCCTGGTGGGCCCAGCAGATTTGCAAGAACCCGACATCTTGGTATTGAGCAATCGACCGGACATCGCCAACGAGACCCTCACCCGATTCCAAGCCGCGACCGAGCTACCCTCAGATCAACTCCAGGCAATTGCCCAGAACAGGCCGGCTGACAGACTGGGCGGGCGCCGGCTCGGTTAGCCGAAGGTGAATGAATAGACCTGCAGGCCTGCGGTTAGTCCGAGTCGCATCGTCGAGCGTTGCGCTTGGGCGGCTGACGTCAGGTCGTACAAGCGGGGTGGCCCGGAGATGGGAATGGTTTTGGTGGTGCCGCCGTCGGTGAAGGTGAGGGTGCCGGTGCCACCGAGCACGACGTGGGCATCCTTGGCGAGATAGTTGAAGGCCAACATCGCGCCGGGGCCGGCGGTGGCCGCCTGATCGTCGACGGTCCAGGTGCCGCCGAGGCCGATCTGGTCGGCTCCAATGGCCGACGGCAGGACATAAGCGGTGGCATTCTTCGAGTTCAGCGGGCTGCCGGCCAGGTGCGGCGCCAACCGGACGTAACTAAGGTAAGTCTCCGGTGTGCGGTCGGCGGTGAGCTGGGCCTGGGCCAAGTCGGTCGGTGCGGGCAACGCGACGCTCGGGTTCGCGGCGGTCAGCAGTTGCCGGATCAGCGTTTCGGTCTGCGCATATTCGCCTTCACCGAAATGGATGTGCCGAACAGTGCCCGTTGCATCGATCAGATACAACGCCGGCCAGTATTGGTTGCGGTAGGCGGTCCAGGTGGACAGATTGTTGTCCACTGCGATCGGATAGGTAACGCCAAGACTGCGGGCACCAGCCCTGATGTTGTTGGTGTCGCGCTCGAACACGAACTCCGGCGAATGCACCCCGATGACGTGCAGCCCCGCTGCTTGATAGGCGGCATACCAGGCTTGAACGTGCGGCACATCGCGCTGACAGTTGATGCACGAGTAGGTCCAGAAATCGACCAGCGTGACGCTGCCCTTGAGCGAAGTGATGTCGATCGGCTGATCGCCTGGGGTGTTCAGCCAACTGGTGGCCTTGATGGCCGGTGCCGTACCGCAGTCGTGCAGGGCCGGGTCGCCACTCGGACAGTTCGACAGCGCTTTGTTGGAATCGTCGACGTTGTTGGTGAGTTGCGGCAACAGCTTCGGATCCACCGACACCGCCTTTTGCAGCCCACCGGTGTAATCCGGCAGTGCGCGTTGCACGATAGCCGGCAGGTTGAAAACCAATGCCACCGCCAAACCAATCATGACCACCCCCGCCACCACCCGTACGGCGCGGGCGCGGGTGCGGAATGCCCGGATCCGTTGGGCAGCTTTGGCCCCGGCCACCGCGAAAACCAGCAAAGGCGTCGCCGCGCCAATCGCGAACGAGGCGGTGAGGGCGACGGTGCGCGGACCAATATTGCCCGTGGCACTGGCGACAGTGATAGCGGCCAGAACCGGCCCAGCGCACGGCACGTAAAGCAGACCCAGGCCCAATCCCAACACGAACGCACCCCGGTCAGCGCCGAACTGTCGGGTCGGGATGCGCGAGAATGGCGCTTCCAATAGCGCTTCCAGCTTGGGGAAAATCAACCCGAGCCCGACCGCAATCAACACCACGAGGCCGAGATAGCGCAGGGTGCCGTTCGGCAATCCGAGCGCGCTGATCAGCAACGACCCCAACAACGTAAAAACAGTAAAACTAACCACCAACCCAGCAATCACCTTGTACGGCCGCCAGTTCACCCGCCTGCCGGTCGCCGTTTCACCCTCGTCGACTTTCGGCTCTTTGCGCTCGTTCGGCTGGTTGGTGTCGACGCCCGAGGCGAAGAATACGACCGGGAGCACGGGCAGAATGCACGGAGATATCCCGGTGATCAAACCACCAACCAGACCGATCAAGATCAACGTAAACATTCGCTTGTACCTCCGTCACCCGCAAACCGGCGAGCCCGATCGGGGCAGTGGTGCCCTCACGGGTGATTCGGCGCCGACGGCCGGCCGGATGGGCGACACCCCGGGGCAGCGCGAAGGTCGGCGGATCGTGCCGTTCGATCTTTCGATGACTCTGCGTGGGATATCGCCGCACGTAGGGCCACGAGGACTGGCGGCTGAGGCAGGTTGGTAAAAGTTAAGGATTGCCTAGCTCTGGGCTAAAGCGCCAGCACGAGGCCAGCCGCTAGCCTCGCCCACAGACCTGGGCTCACCCACTTAGCCCGCTGATCAGTCAAACCTGGGTCTCACGCGACCCCCGTACCCCGCAAGGTCGGAAGCGCTGTCACATCAGCGCCCGATCGTGCCGGGCACCCATCCGCTCGGAGGGTCACGTTTCCATCACCGCGGCACGGCAAGCACTTGTGGAAGGAACATGGTGTTTACGCAAATCCGGCAGCGCCGATTTCATCGTGGCTATATCGCAATCGCGCTGGCAACAGTCACGTGTTTGACCGTCACCGCTTGCAACTCCCACGGCGGCAACCCCACCGCAGGCGGCAGTCCCAGCACATCACCATCATCTGCACCATCGGTGCCACCAACATCAGCGCCAGCCGGCCCGGCAGCGTCGAGCACACCGACACCGACGACCGACGCCAGCACCCCACCCGCTGACACCCCGGTCACCTACTCCGGGCCGCTGACCATCAGCAAGGGCGGCACCTACCAAGGCAACTGGGCTAGCGACGAGCCGAACACTCCGGCCGTCACGGTCAACACCAGCGACCCGGTCACCATCCAGTCGTGCCACCTGCGCGGTAAAGGCAGCCTGATCCACTTCGGCAACGGCCAACGCCTCAACCTGACCGTACGTAACTGTGTGGGTCTCGGGTTAGATTCTGGGATCACCGGGAAAGCGCAGGGGTTCTTCCTGTTCGCTTACAACCCGCTCTCGATCACCGTGGAAAACAACACCATCCAGCACACCCGCGGGATCGAATTGATCGGCGATAACACCCGCAAAAACGTCGACAAAATCAGCATTCAACGCAACCGGGTCCGCGACATCGACGCCCGACTCCCCGGCGGAGTGCAGAAATGCGACGGCGCGACCAACGAAGTCCCGTTCGGGGAACACGGCACCTGCGGTGGCAACTTCGCGCAACTCAATGGTTTCGTCGCCGCCCCCGATATCGAAATCGCCTTCAACGAGGTCATTAACACCCCGGGCAACAGTTCCACCGAAGACGTGATCAACCTCTATCACGACAGCGGCACCGCTGATCACCCGTTGCGGGTGCACGACAATTACCTCCAGGGCGCCTACCCGGCAAACCCCGCTACTGACGGCAGCAGCGGCAGCGGCATCGACCTGGCTGACGGCGACGACACCAACCCCGACATCGTTACCGCCTGGGTGCGCGGCTACAACAACCAGGTCGTCAACTTCGCCAACGTCGGCATGTTCATCGCCGCCGGACACGACAACGAGATGTACAACAACCGCGTCGTCTCCAGCGGCAAACTCCCTAACGGCCAGTCGATCAAGGCCCATTTTGCCGGTATCTACGTCTGGGACTGCTGCTACCACTTCGTCCAGAACGGCCACTTCAACAACAACGTCGCCCACGACAATGTGTTGGGCTACGCCTATGTCGACGACTCCGGCAAAGTCCAGCGCAACGACTCTGATCTGCGCGACTGCGCCAAGGCAGCCGACGGCACTAGCCTGTGCCGCAACAACACGGCCATCCCCGGCGACATCACCGCAGTAACGGAAAAGGGCGAACTCACCCGCTGGGCCGACAAGCTCCGCAATCAGAAAGTCACGCTCGGCGCAGCCGCCTAAATCGAAGGCGTCAGCGCAAGTCTTAACTGCTTGGTGGCCGCGGCGGCAGGTGTGGGCGAGCCTCACACCTGCCGCCGCACATCTGTGGCCTACCACCAGTGTTCAGGCACTAGGACCCCGTAACAGTCCATTGAGACTTGATCAGTGCAGGTAATCGAGAGCACTGCTCTTGACGGCGTTGCTCTGGCGGAGCATGATTCCCGCATCAGATCACTGCTCTCTGAATGCGGGCATCATGACTCCACACCTCATCGGGGGAACTGGACCGGTCGGTTCGGCGATCGCTCGACAACTAGTTTCCGCAGGTCAAACCGTGCTGGTCGCGTCGCGCTCGGGTGCCGGCCTGCCGATTGCCGGCGCCGATCGGGTGGCCGTCGACGCAAGTGACGCTGCTGCGCGCAGCCGGTTCGGATTCGAGCCGACACCCTGGTCCGACGCATGGATTGAGACCGTTACCGAAGTGCTTTCCGGCACCAGCAAATCCGTTACCAACACCGGCCGCCACCCTTCCGACGATCTTCGGAGAATGTCATGAACCTCATTGCCCGCCGCCCCGGCACTGGCGCCCTGTTGATAACCTCTGCCATCTTGTCCGTGTTGGGCTTTGCGGTGCTCGGCCCAGCTTTCGGCTGGCCTGGTGTATTGGAAGAATCAGGAACTACTGCGCTCGACAAATATCTGCACGCGGAAACGGCGATCCGCAGCGGGTTCTATCTAATGACTCTCGCCAGCCTCGCCATGATTCCGGCCGCTTTCGGTCTGCAGGCAGCCACCAGCACAGACCGCACTGCGGCCCGAGTCATCACGGCTTTCGGGGTGCTGGGCGCCTTCGCCCAAATGCTCGGCTGGCTGCGCTGGGTCGTCGCTGTGCCGGTGCAGGCGCACGCGTGGGCGGCGGCTTCCGCGGACCCGATGGCGCGGAGGGCTATTGCCACGTCATATGACACGCTCAACGCGTACGCCGGGGCGACCTTAGGTGAGCATCTCGGCTTTCTTCTGCAGGGGATCTGGGCCACCGGAGTGTTCGTGCTCGCACTTCGGGTCACGGGAATTCCGCGCTGGGTGACGTGGCCGGGGATCGTGCTGTCCGGGTTCTGGACGATCGCCCTGACCGTCGGATCTGCTACCAGCACGCACGCGCTCAAAACTGCCGGCAATTCCGCGTACACAGGGTGGTATGTGTGGTTGATCGTGCTTGGAGTGGTGATTGCGCGGCGTCGGGTGGGACCGACTGTGGCGTCCAACTCCTGATTCAGCACCGAATTGTCAGGACGAATCGCCGCACCAAACCGATCAGCCGCGCCAAACCGATCAGCTTGGCGCGGCGATTCCCGACAGCAACATTTCCACCACATCGGCGACGGCACGGTCGAGCGCTAGCCCCGAGCCGCCGAGACTAGGGCCCGCCAAGTCAGTGCCATTCAAACCAGCACCCGCTGAACGAGGTGGCGCTGAATCAGGACCCGCCAAGCCGGGGCCCGTCAAATCGGGGCCCGTCAAATCGGGGCCCGTCAAATCGGGGCCCGTCAAGCTGGGGGAAGGCGAGTCGGGGGAAGGCGGCAACGGTCGGTGCTGAAGGGTCCAGAGGACGTAGCCGCCGATCAGCGCGCCCACCTGCTTAGGGCTGATGTCGGCGCGCACCTGACCGGCGCGCATCGCCGATTCCAGCAGGCCGACCAGAATTTGGTCGGCGTGGGCCAGCAATTCGGTTTGGATGACGGCCAGATAGGGGGCGAGATCTGGTCGGATCAGCAGGTTCATAGCTCCGGGTGCCAACCCCAATGCCGGGGTAATGGTCAACGCCCCGGCGATGAACGCGGTCAGATCCTGGCGGATGTCACCGGTTGGCTGCAGCGGCGGTGCCGGCGGCGGCAACGCGGCCCGCACCACCTCTTGCACGAGCTGATCCTTTGACGCCCAGCGGCGATACATCGAGGGCCGGCTCACCCCGGCTAGCCGGGCCACCTGGTCGAACGTCATTTCCGCAACGCCTCGATCGCCGAGCAGCTGGGCCGCGGCGGCGAGCACCTTGGCTTCGACGCCCTCGGCTCGTGGTCGACCGCGGCCGCGGCCTGACGGGGTGGGACTTTCCACTCTTGCTTACCCAGCTCTCGTCAATTACGTTACTCGTGTCCGTAAATCATTGGCCCGAGGGGACTTCCATGAAATCACGGTATCGACGGCAACTGCTGATCACTGCGCCACTGACCGCATTGCTGCTGGTCGGCGGCGGGGTGGCCTATGCGGCTGACAACAAAGCGCCCGGCCAGACAACGCCCGGCCAGACAACGCCCGGCCAGACAGCGGCGCACGAGCGCGGTCGGCCGGACCCGAACTCCTGCGACCCAGCTCGTCCCGGTCTCGGCATTTTGCAAGTCTGGTTCCCGCGTTCCGATGTCAACTCTGATCAACGCGTGACTTATCGCGAATTCGCCGCTGATGCCGAGCAGAGCTTCCGGACCTGGGACGTCAATCTCGACCATGCCCTCACCGGCACAGAGGTGGACCGCCTCCGTACGGATACCTCTGCATTGCTGATCAGTGAGGGTAAGCGAACCAATTATTTGTGCATCCAGAGCAACCCGCCCGTCCGGGCTACACCAGCCCCGAACAGCTCCAACCCTGCGGATCCGCCGGCGGGTGGACTGCCGGATCTGTTGGCTCAGGTTGACACCAACCACGACGGTGTGATCAGCCACACCGAATGGCAGAGCTACACCCAGATTCGCTTCAATGACATCGACTGCAACCACGATAAACTCATCACCCCAGCCGAAGCCTTCCGCTTCGGTCGCCAAGAAGGCTGCAGCTGACAGACTCCTACCTTCGCTCTCAACGTGCCCGGATAGACTCTGTCATTGGTGTTATCTGGTGGCGGTCCCACTCACCTCTGGGCCAGAGTGGGACCATGTTGCCGTATCACCCCAAGGATGAGGGCACCACCCGAGTGGAGGAACCAGACAGGTGCTAGACATCGATCTGATCCGCAGAGATCCCGCTTTCGTGACGGAGCGACTGTCTAAGCGGCTCGACGCTGATGAGGTGTCCGCAGCCCTTAAGGACATTCTCGACTTGGATCAACGGCGCCGCGCGCTCATTGCAACGATTGACGATGAACGGCAGTTGCGTAAGGAGTTGTCGCGCCAATTTGCCGCGGCAAAGCAGCGCGGTGAGACACCCGGCGCGCATCTGACCGGTGCTGATCGCCCGGAAATCGCCACGCTTGAAGCGGAGCTGAACGAGGTGCAGGCCAATCTGCGCCATCGGATCAGCGAGCTGCCGAACTTGCCGGCCGACGACGTGGTGGCCGGAGGCAAGGAAAGCAACGTCGTGGTCAAGACGTTCGGCACCAAACCGGAGCTGGAGCAGGTTCGCGATCACGTCGAGCTCGCCCGTGACCTGGGCTTGGTCGACTATGAGCGCGGCGTCAAGCTCGGTGGGTCCGGCTTCTGGATCTACACCGGGTTGGGTGCGCGGCTGGAATGGGCGCTGATCAACTATTTCATCGACCAGCACATCGCGGCCGGATATGAGTTCATGCTGCCGCCGCATTTGCTGCTTGAATCGGCGGGTTTCGCGGCCGGCCAATTCCCGAAATTCCACGACGACGTTTATCACGTCAAGGGGGACAAAGACAGCCGCGGACAGTTCCTGCTGCCGACCTCGGAAACCGCGATCCTCGGCGCCTATCAGAACGAAATCATCGACCACGCGCAACTGCCGATCAAAGCATTCGCGTACACGCCGTGTTATCGGTTGGAGCGGGCTGGTTCGCACTCGGACGAGCGCGGCACGGTCCGTGGGCATCAGTTCAACAAGGTGGAGATCTTCCAGTTTGTGATTCCGGGCGACGCGCAAGCCACCCTGGAAGCGATGGCCACGCACGCGGAATCGCTGGTCGAGGGCTTGGGCCTGCACTATCAGCGGTCCTTGCTCGCGGCCGGCGACGCCAGTGCCTCGATGCGGAAGACCCTCGACATTGAGGTGTGGATGCCGAGCGCCGGGAAATACAAGGAGGTGTCGTCGGTCTCGTGGGCCGGCGATTACCAGGCGCGCCGGGCCGGGATTCGTTACAAGGAACCCGGATCGAAGTCGACCACCTTCTTGGACACGCTCAATGGGTCTGCGCTGGCGACCAGCCGCGTCTTCCCGGCGATCCTGGAGCAGAATCAACTGCCCGACGGATCGGTAATGGTCCCGGAGGTGTTGCGCGCTCGGGTTGGCGTCGATCGGATCGAGCCCGCTCGGCTACGCAAGTAACTGACTGAACGCGCGCCCCGACCCGGGGAGTCCGAGCCGGGGCGCATGTTCACCATTGCCTTTGAAACTCGTAGCTAGGTTGTGAGCCGGGGCGCGGCCGTCAAATTCGCTGAGCGGCGACGGAGATGGCTGTCACGATCAGACCCTGCGCGGTGGTGAAGCGTCCGCTGAAACCAGTCAACGGACGGCCATCGACGTCCGCGTCGACCAATAGTTCGGCCGCGAAGCTGCCTGCGAGCGGGTCTATGCGCAATCGGGCCTCGGTGAAGTCGAGCCAGCGCTGCGTCAGCGGAAACCACGCCTTGTAGACCGATTCCTTCGCGCTGAACAGCAGTCGATCCCAGCGGACCTGCGGATGCTCGACCAGCAGTTGAACGATCTCGGCTTGTTCGTCGGGTGAGGCAACCAGGCCGAATACCCCGTTGGGCAAGGGCTGGTTGGGTTCCGCGTCGATACCGACAGTCGCGAGCTGGCCCGCTGGCGCTGCCACTGCTGCGCGATAGCCGGCACAGTGGGTGATGCTGCCGACTACCCCAATCGGCCACTGCGGCATGCCGCGTTCCCCGCGCAACAGTGGTGCCGGCGGGTGCCCCAGCTGGGCCAACGCCTCCCGGGCACAGCGGCGCGCAGTAGCGAATTCCTGCCGACGCTTATCTACCGCGCGCGCGACCAATTCTTCCTCAGCCGCGAACAACGGCGCCGCGACGTTGTCGTCGAAGGCCTCCACCGCGGCGACGCCGACCGGCAATATGCCAGCGATCACGCCGGCACCCCGACGGTCAGCACCGAACGCACCGGGTCAGGTCGCGTGCCCCGCCGTTTCCACTCCCGCGGATAACCCAAAGACACTTCCTCAAACCGCACCCCGTCGTACGTGGTGGTGCGGGGAATGTGCAGGTGCCCGTAAACCGCTACTGCCGCCCGAAAGCGCACGTGCCAATCGGCTGTCAACTCGGTGCCACACCACTGCGCGAATTCCGGGTAATGCAGCACCCGAGTCGGCTCGCGAACCAGCGGCCAATGATTGACCAGCACCGTCGGAATGCTCGGGTCCACGGCGGCCAAACGTTGCTCCGTTTGCTCGATCCGAGCCCAACACCACTGCTCGCGACTCTCGTACGGGTCGGGGTGCAGCAGGTATTCGTCAGTGCAGACAATCCCCGCCGTATGCGCCTGAGCTAGCGATTCAGTTTTGTTCGCCGCTGTCGGAGTGCGAAACGAATAGTCGTACAAGGTGAAAAGGGGTGCGACGGTGACCGGGCCGCCGAGGCCGGACCAGACTGGGTAGGGGTCTTCCGGGGTGTGCACGCCGATTGCGCGGCACATTTGCACCAGGTGGTCATATCGCGCCACCCCGCGCAACTGCAGCGGGTCCTCGCGCGGCGTCCACAGCTCGTGATTGCCGGGTGACCAGATGACCTGGGCAAACCGCTGGCTCAAGCTGGTGAGGGTGGCCTCGATGTCAGCGAACTTGTCCCCGACGTCGCCGGCCACGATCAGCCAGTCTTCGGGCGTGCTCGGCTGGATCGACGCGGTGACCGCCCGATTTTCGCCGTAGCCGACGTGCAGGTCGCTGACTGCGAGCAGCCGGCCGTGCGGGGTAGACATTTCAGCGCCTCCGTCAGTCGGCGCTGGGCGCCACGAAATCCGCGATCAGTCGCAGCGTATCGGGGTCGGCAAGGATCCCGCTGTGGCCTAGTCCGTGGGTGGTGACCAGCTCGGCGTGCGCGAAGGCGCCGGCCATTTTCTCTGCCTGTCCCATCGACACCCGCTGGTCGGTATCGTCCTGCACGACCAGGACCGGCATAGTGACCGCTTGCGCCTCGAACGGCACCGAGAACCGCCGATAGACGTCTGGCTCGTCGGGAAAGAGCCCGGCAAATCGGGTGCGCAAATCGCCACGGACCCGATCGTTGAGCTCGAGCGTGTCGCTGAACGCGTCGACTAAGTAGTCGAGGTCACAGACGCCGCAGACCGACACCACTCGGTCGGCTTTGACCCCGGCTCGCAGTGCGTGGAAGGTGGCGAGCGCGCCGAACGAGTGCCCCACGATCGCCCGGAACGGCCCGAACCGCTCGTGTAGCTCGGCGATGATCTCGGCGTATTCGACGATGGTGGTGCGGTTGCCCTGGGAATCGCCGTTGCCGGGCGCGTCGAAGGTGATCGGGCTGAAACCGCGGGCCAGCAGCTCGGTGACGAGCAGCGCAAACCGGGAACCGCGCGACTCCCAACCGTGCACCAGCAGCACCGGATTGGCGCCGTCACCCCACTGATAGAACGCGATCCGCCGACCAGTGTGGACCAAGTGGTCGACAGCGGCCTGCGCATGCACTGCCGCGTCGGCTGGGCGAACCGCGACGGGGCTTTTGAGTCTGCAGAACAGGTCGAAAGCGACCTTGCCGGCCAGGCCAGGAGCGAGGGCCGAGCCGACCCAGAAGCCGGTCTTGACCGCGCGCAGGACGAGACTCATCCGCAAAATCCCCTTCAGTTCACGTTCCGGTCGGTGTGCGTCCAGAACTGGTCACGAAGCACTCGGCGAAGGATCTTGCCGCTCGGGTTTCGGGGAATTTGGTCCACAATATCGTAGGCGGCTGGGACCTTGAAGTCGGCGATCTGTCCCCGCACCGACAGCATCAGCTCCCGCGGCGAAGCAGTTTGGCCCGGCCGCAGCACCACAAAGGCGCGCACCGCTTCGCCCCAGCGCTGGTCCGGAACCCCGATGACTGCCGCTTCGGCGACCGCCGGATGCTGGCACAACGCGTTCTCCACCTCAGCCGGGTAGACGTTCTCCCCCGCGACGATCACGACGTCTTTGATCCGGTCAGAAATGTAGAGGTAGCCGGCGTCGTCTTGGTGGCCCGCATCGCCGGTGCGAAACCAGCCGTCGCTGAGCACATCTCGGGTGGCGCCCGGCTGCCCAAAGTATTCGATCATGATGGCTGGAGTCCGCACACACACCTCGCCGACCTGACCGCGCGGCAGCTCAACGCCGTCCGGATCGACGATGCGCAGTTCCACTCCAGGCAGCGGCAGGCCGGCAGCGCGCAACAACGGGCTGCCTGGTTTATGGTCGGCCGGCGGCAGACAAACCACGCAGTTGCCGGTCTCCGTGAGGCCATAAAGCTGGGTGAATTCGCATCCCATCGCGTCGATGCTGCGGCGCAATAGGCTTTCCGAGATCGGCGAGCCACCATAGGCAACTTTGCGCAAGCTGGCGAAATCATCCGGTCCGGTGCGCGGTTCGGCCAGGATCATCTGCAGCATGGCCGGCACCACCAGCGTGGTGGTGATGCCACTTCTGCGGATCAGTCGGGCCGCTTCGGTGCTGAGGAAATGACGCATGGAAACGCTGGTCACACCGGCGTTCATCGCCTGCATCAGCCACCACAGCCCGGCCACGTGAAAGCCCGGAATGCCGATCAGGCTCTTGTCGCCCGGCTGCCAATCAAGCCAATCCCGGCCGTGCTCAACCAGCAGATCGTTTATCCGAAAGAAGCTGCGATGTGGCAGCACCACACCCTTAGGCAGCCCGGTAGTGCCGCTGGTGTAAAGCTGCACGACCGGATCCTCGGCGCTGATCTCACCAGTCAATTCGTCGCCAGAAAACGGCGCCGTCCACGCAGGAAAAACCTCATCAACCAAATCAATAACGGTACGCTCGCCCGCGTGCTGAACCGCAGCCGAGTATTCCGGCTCGACGAATACGAGTTCTGCCTGAGAATCGGTGAGGATGTGCGCGACCTCGCCCGGCGCCAGCCGCCAATTGATCGGCACCAGCACCACACCCGCTTTAGCACAGGCGAAAAAGATCTCGTAGTATCGCAACGACTCCTTACCCAGATAAGCCACCCGGGCACCGGGCGATACTGCCGCGGCAAGAATTGCCCTAGCCGTACGGTTGCTGGCGGTGTGCAGTTGACTGAAGGTGACTTCGCGACCTTCGCATTCGATCGCGACAGCATCCGGTGCTCGGCCGGCGTGGAAGGTAACTGTGTCAGCGACAGTCTGCAGATTCGGGTAATACATCGCGCCCGTCCTCATCGGCTCGTTTCTCACGACCAGCGGTATCCGTCCGGCCAGTAACTGCGCCCGAGCAACACTGGCCCCGGCAACCGACACCGCGATCCGGCGTCGCCTTCTGCGCTGACAGCGGCGCCCACCACCTCAGCATTTCCTGTGCTGCCCGGCTCGGCGCTGCGGGTGTGGCCAATCTCGACGCTTTCGCCGGCCAGGAAGCGGCGACCGACGTCGGCGGACATTGGGCCGAGCTGGCGGCCGTGTGCGATATCGTCGAGGCGGTGCAGCAGTTCAGTGCGGTCGTGCACCACCGCGGCAGCCCGCACCGGGAGATGATTGCGGCCCGAGGCCAGGGTGTGACAAACAGTCGCGACCGACCAATCCGCTCGCTCGGCTAGGTGTCGGCGCAGCGCGGCCGCTGTCGCAGTTAGGGCCTCGCGCTGATGCGCCGACAGCAACAGCACTGCCTCGCCCAACGTTGGTTCTGCCAAAACCTCGCCCGGGGTGCCTTCCAGCACGCAATGCGCGTTGATCCCGGTGAACCCGAAAGCGCTCACTCCAGCCAGCTGCCGCGGGTGATCGCCCCTGCTCAGTCCGGGCGGGTAAACGCGGTTCGCTTGTGCTGGCGGCGGCTCGGCCCCCAAGGTCGAGTCTGACTTGGACGCAGCGGCTGAATCTGACCCCGGCCACGGTTCTGGCTTGCTGGCAAAACGTAGTGCGGTTCGGTCCCACCTCATCGCCGGATCCAGGTCGTCGGCGCCGGGCTGCGGCGGGATCTCGCCGTGCGCCAGCGCGAGCACGGTCTTGATCAGTCCGACCACACCCGAGGCCGTCTCCAGATACCCGAGGTTTGCCTTGGCCGACCCGAGGTACAACGGCGGCGCCGCTGGCGTACCCCGGCCGTATGCCTGGGCGAGTGTTTCGGCTTCGATGATCCCGCCCAGCCGCGATCCGTTCGCCTGTGCCTCGACATATTGCACGTCGAGCGGCGCTACCCCGGCGTCGCGTAGGGCCAGCTCGATCGCGGCTTTCTGCCCGGCCGAAGTGGACACTGCCATCGACGCCCGCTCGCCGTTCGAGTGCACTGCAGTGCCGCGGACCAACGCGTACGTTAAGTCGCCGTCGGTTTTCGCATCGGCTTGGCGTTTCAGCACTAGCACCCCACCGCCCTCGCCGCGCACGTGCCCGTCGGCGTGGGTGGTGAACGGGCGACTGCGTCCGGTAGCCGACAACATGCCCGGTTTGGCCAGCACCGCCGTGGTGAACGGCGACAGCAGCAGCTGAACTGCACCGACCAGCGCAATGTCGCATTCGCGCCGCCGCAGCGACTGGGTGGCCAGGTGCAACGCGGTCAATGCGGACGAGGACGAGGTTTCGACCGTCAGCGCCGGCCCGTTCACGCCGAGCATGAAGCCGATCCGCCCCGAGGTGCAGCTCAGCGTATTGCCGAGGGCCATGTGCGGGGATAGATCGTCGATCGGCACGCGATTGCGAATCCAGGCGAGCGGATATTCCACCGTGCTGGTGCCCATGAAGATGCCGACTTTGCGGCGGTTCAGCTGTGCCCGGGTCAGATTCGCGTCGGCGAGCGCCTGCACGGTGACTTCTAGCAGCAGCCGTTGCTGCGGGTCCATCCGTTCGGCTTCGGCGCTACTTATCCCGAAATAGTCGGCGTCGAACAGGTCGATGTCGGCCAGGTAGGCCCCGGAACTGAGCAGCTCAGCCATGGGCGCCAGGTCGGGTGCGGACAAATTCCACCGCGGCCGGCCCTGACTGTCGGTGGGCGGCCCGACAGCCGCGGTCGGCACGACCCGGCCTTCGCGCAGCGCGGCCCACAGACTGGACGGGTCGTTCAGGCCGCCGGGAAGCCGACAGCCCAACCCGATCACCGCGATTGCTTGCGTCTGCTGGTGGCGTTGCCGGGCCAGCAACACCATCAGCTGCTTCTTCGACATCGCGTCGAGTTCATCCAGGTAACTGGGCACGGTCGGCGCCTAAACCAAGTCTCGCAACGCTGCCAGCTCAGCGTCCGCCGCGCTGTCGTCCAGCTCCTGCGCCCCAACCTGCTCGGCCACGCCGAGCTGCTCGGCCGGGATGAATTGCAGGCTGATGAAATCGGCGAGTGTGCCGACGGCCGGATAGTCGAACAGAATCGAGGTCGGCAGCGGCACTTGGAACACCGACTCCAACGCGTTCTTCAGTTCGACTGCGGCCAACGAATCCAGCCCCAACTCAACAAACCGAGCGTCCGTTTCGATGTCGTCGACCGAGTCGAAATGCAGCACCGCAGCCACTTTCGCCCGCAAAATCGTGCGGATTTGCGCGTCCCGATCGGCGCGGTTGAGCCGCAGCAACTCGTCGATGTCGACTCGCTGCACCGGTGCAGCTTCGTGACTCAACATTTGCCGATATAGCGCATCGCTGATCGGTTGGGCAGCAGCGAACCGATCCCAATCGAACTCGCCGACGATGCTCTGCGGCACTCCGCGCCCAATCGCCTTGATCAGCGCTCGAGTCGCCGTGGCCGGGGTGACGAATTTGATCCCGCGCTCCTCGATCCCGCGAATCTGCGCCGCCGACAAATTGGCCGCCATCCCCACTTGCGACCACGGTCCCCAGTTCACGCTCAACCCCGGCAAGCCCAAAGAAACCCGCCACTGCATCAAAGCATCCAGGTACGCGTTGCCCGCCGCATAATTGCTCTGCCCGGCCGCCCCGATAATCGAAGCCACCGACGAATACGTGACGAAAAACCGTACTGTGGGGAGGTTTTTTGTGGCTTGGTGCAGTAACCAGGCGCCGATGATTTTCGGGGCGAGCACCCGTTCGATGCTGGCCCAGCTCTGGTTGGTGATCGGGGCATCGGCCAGCACTCCGGCCGCGTGAATGACCCCGCCGAGCGGGTGCCCCGAGTCAGCGATCTCCGTCATGATCCGCGCTACATCCGCGGCAACCGCCACATCGCCCTGCACTACAGTCAACTCGACGTCGGCCGATGCCCCGATCGCTGTCGCGAAGGCAGCGCGGTCGGCGTCGGTGATCGGGCGGCGGGTGACTATGGCTAGGTGGCGGGCGCCGATGCGGACCAGCTCACGGGCTGTGACGATCCCGAGCGCACCCAGGCCACCGGTGAGCAAATATGTGTGGTTCTCGTCGAGCACTAGCGGGCGTTCGGTCGGGCGGTCGGCGGCGAAACTCAGCACCAACTTGCCAGTGTTCGCGCCCCGACTGAGCACGCCGAACGCCTCTTCGACCTCGTCTAGCGCATAGGTCACCGTCGGCAGCGCGGTGATCGAACCAGCATCGATCAGGTCGACGACCGTGCTGAGCAGGTGTTTGTTGAGCCGATTCAGCTCGTCGGGGGCGAACTCGCTCAGGTCGAAGTTGTGATAGTCGACGTCGGGGCGAGCGATCCGCACCTGTTCGGTGGACCAGACGCCAATCTTGCCGAGCTCGACGAACCGGCCGTCAGTGCCGAGCGTGCGCAGGCTGGCCGGCACGTAGTCCTTGTTCAGACTGTTCAGCACGACGTCCACGCCATTACCGTCGGTGAGTCGCAGCACCTCGGCGGAGAAATCGAGCGTACGCGAATTCATGATGTGTTTGATGCCTTGTGCCCGCAGCAGCGGCCACTTGCGTGGGCTAGCCGTGGCGAACACTTCGGCGCCGGCCAACTTGGCGAGCTGCACGGCCGCCTGACCGACCCCACCAGCAGCTGCATGGATAAGCACCTTGTCGCCGGCTTTGATACCGGCCAGGTTGTGGAGCGCGTAGTAGGCGGTGACATAGGCCGCGGACAGTCCTGCAGCTTCGGCGAAACTGATCGCTGCCGGTTTGCGTACTGCCACTGTGGACGACACGGTCATCCGGCGGCGCATGCAGCCGAGCTGGCTGAGCACCACCTCGTCGCCGACCGCGAATTGCGCCTGCGGCCCAGTTGCGATCACCGTGCCGGCCGCCTCGAACCCCAACGGCAACGGCCGGTATTCGATGCCCTGGTCCGCTGCATACTGCTTGAGCAGGCCCAACGCGTTCAGTACGTCCTTGAAGTTCAGTCCGGCGGCTTCGATCCGTACGGTGATTTCGTCGCCCACCGGCTCGACTTCCGGCACCGATACCGGCTTGATGTTGGCGAATTGGCCGTATTCGGTGATGGTCAGCTCGAAGTTTTCGTCGCTGCTCGGCCCAGTCGATTGCGGGACCACTCGCCGCACAAACCGGACCCCAGCCCGATATGCCACCTGAAATTCGTCAGCACCCGAGTCACCCGCAAGCAACTCGTCAACGATCGGCTGCAGCTGCAAGGAGCCGACGATCGGCTGCAGCTGCCCGGAGCCGGACGGTGGCAGCTGGCCGGAGCCGGAGCCGGGCAGGTCGAGCAGGGTGGCGCGCAGGGCTGGGTGTTCGTTGAGCAAGACATGGCCGAAGCCCCAGACGGACGCCGCGATCAAGCTGGCGTCGTCCCGGTCGGCAGTCACGTCACCGGGCAGCAGCTGGGCCGCTTCGGTGATCAGAGTGATCCGCAGGTCACGGCCGACGCCAAGGCCGTCGACTTGAGCAACCACGGTGAGCAGGTCACGGTAGTTGAGTTCGGTTTCGGCCCGCAGCCGTTCTGCGCCGGTCAACTGCGGGGCGGTGCGCCAGAACCAGTGCAGGTCGGTGATCGACTGTCGCTCGGTGAGCAAGGTGCGCAGGCGGGCTGGGTCGGCGGTGAAGTGCAGCCGCACACCGGCTTCAGCCAGCGGCGCGGCGATCGGCGCGAGGTCGGCTTCGGCGCGGTTCACCACCAGCACTTCGCGGTCCACGTCCGTGCCGGCCTTGACGTGCGACCGGCGCAGCCAGCGCGGCTGGTGCAGCAGGCCACTGCCGGGAACGCCTGCGGTGTTGGCGACCCGCTTGAGGCGCACCTCGTGCACGGCGAAGACCGGGCGGTCGTCGTCGAGCACGACCAGGTCGGCGGTGAGCTCGGCGGCTGGGCCGGTCGCGTTTTGCTGTCGGTTGAGTCGTAGCAGCGTACGCAGCTCGCCTTTCGGCTTTTTTAACAAGCAAACCCGGGCAAAGCCCACCGGCAGGTACGTGTCGCCCAGCTCGGCAACAGCAGCGAGCGTCTGCATCGCGCAGTCCAGCACCGCCGGGTGCAAATGGCCGACAGTTGCAGTGTCGAGCCCGCGCAGGTCGCCCACCGCGAAACCGTCTTCGTGCTGGTCAACCGTGCGAATCCGGCGGAAGTTCGGCCCGTAGGGCAGCCCGAGCTCGGCGAAATCGGCGTAGAGATCGTCGGCGCGGTGCACGGCGATCGGGGCGCCGCGCTGAGATTCGCGTTCACGCAGCTCGGCGATCAGGTCGGCCGAGCTGGCAGCTGCATCTGCGTCGGCGCCGAGGATCGCGGTGACGTGTCGGCGTTCGATCGCAGCGCCATCGCGGCCGGCGAGTCGGCTGACAATTTCGGCACGCCAAATCCCGTCCGCGTCACGCGCCAACCGGGTGCGCACCTCGGTGGCGGTGTCCTCGGGCAAGAACAGCGGCTCGTGAATCGCCACGTCTTGCACCGGGCGGGCGGTCTCACCGAACACCGCATCCTGCAGCGCGAACAGCACTTCGACATAGCCGGCACCAGGAAAAACCGTCTGGCCCATCACAACGTGGTCAACCAGATAGCTCGGAGTTTGCGGCGAGAGCCGAGTGACGAACTCCCGCGCGCCAGTCGCCAGCTGCCGCTCGGTGGAGACGTCGGCGCCGAGCAGCGGGTGATGTTCGGACGCCCCAACCGCCGTCTTAGACGTGAACCGGCCCCCGCTCGGCGACACCGGCAACCAATAACGCTTCTTGTCGAACGCATACGCCGGCAGAGTGATCCGGCGGCGCGGGCGCCCATCGTGATACCCGGCCCATTCAACGGCCAGCCCGGCCGTGTAACACCGCACCAACGAGCGCCGAATGGTGCTGCCATCGGTGTCTTCGGCGTTCAAGCTGCTCAACCACAGATGCGGAGCCGGGTCGCCACACTGCTTGCCCATGCCACTGAGCGTCGCCGACGGGCCAATCTCCACGAACACATGCCGACCCCGAGCCCGTACGCAGCGCATTCCGGCCGCGAAGTTCACCGGCTCACCGATGTGCCGCACCCAGTAATCGGGGTTACCGACGTCGGCCAAAGACGCGACTGCACCGGTGAGGTTGGAGACGAAACTCAACTCCGGTTCGCGGAATTGGATGCCGGAAAGAGCTGCCCGGAACGCGTCGAACACCTCGGCCATCAACGGCGAGTGGAACGCGTGTGACACCGGCAGCGGCGTGACCTTGATGTCGCGGGCGGTGAGCTCCGCGGTAATCGCGGCGAGCGCGGCCACGCCACCGGAAACGACGCACTGTTCGGGGGCGTTTATCGCGCCGAAGCTGACATCCGGGTATTCCTTCAGCAATGGGGCGACGTCGGCGGCCGGTGCGCGTACGGCGATCATGCCGCCGGGGGTGCGCACCGACTGCATCAGCCGAGCGCGGGCGCTGACCAAGGTGATCGCATCCGGCAAGCTGAACAGGCCGGCCAGACACGCCGCAACGATCTCACCAATGCTGTGTCCGAGCAGGACAGTGGGGCGGATGCCCCACGAGATCCACAGCTGGGCGAGCGCATATTCCAGCGCGAACAAGGCCGGCTGGGTGAACGCGGTCTGGTGAATGTCGCGCCCGTCGGTGCCATCCGTGCCGAAAACCAATGCCTTGATCGAACGGCCGAGCAGCGGTGTGAACAGCCGATCACATTCGTCGTAGTAGTGCTGGAACACCGGATATTGCGCGTAGAGCGCGGCACCCATGCCCGGATATTGCGAACCCTGGCCGGTGAACAGGAACGCGACGTTGCCGCCGCGAAATTCGCCTTCCTCAGCAGGCTCGGCCGGCGACTTGGCCGGCGCGGCGTTTTGCTGCCGATCGAGCAACGCTTCCAGGTCCGTCCGGCTCGAAACCAGACCGGCTGACCGTACGGTGAAATGGGTTCGGCCGATGTTGGCGGTGTAACAAATGTCGGCCACGGACAGGTCGGGCTGCTCGGTCAGCAGGGTGCGGTAACGCTCGGCCAGTGCACGCAACGCCGGCTGACTCCGCGCCGACAACGTGAAAATCACCTGCTCCTCGGCAGCGGAACTGGCCAGGGGGCGGCGCGTTGGTGGTGCTTGTTCTAGGACGACTGTGGCGATGGTGCCGGCGAAGCCGAACGAGTTGACCAGTGCGCGACGGGTTTGGGCTGGCCATGGGGTCGGGCTGGTCGGCACGTGCACGTGATAGCGGTCCCAGGGGATGTGCCGTGAGGGGGTGTCGAGGTTGATATGCGGGAAGATCACGGCTTCGCCGAGCTGCAGCACGGTTTTGATCACCCCGCCGACGCCGGCTGCAGCTTCCATGTGCCCGATGTTGGTCTTGACCGAGCCGACCAGGACCGGCTCACCGTCGGCATGCGCGGCGGACAACACCGCGTCGATGGCACCCATTTCGATCGGGTCTCCCAGCGACGTGCCGGTGCCGTGCGCTTCGACGTATTGCACGTCGGCGGGGTCGAGCATGGCACTGGCCAGGGCTTCGCGCATCAGCAGCGTCTGTGCGGTGCCATTGGGCACGGTCAGGCCGCCGCTTTCCCCGTCCTGGCGCACTGACGAGCCACGGACCAGCGCCAACACGGTGTCGCCGGCACGCTTGGCGTCCGAGAATCGCTTGAGGACCATGACTCCACAGCCCTCGCTGCGGCTGTAGCCGTCGGCCTTGTCGTCGAAGGTTTTGCACCGACCGTCGGCAGCCAGCATGTTGGCCTCGGAAAACACCACGTGATTGCGCGGGTGGTGCACAGCGTTCACCCCGCCGAAAAGGGCGATGTCACATTCACCCCGGCGCAGTCCCTGCACGGCCAGATGCAGCGCGACCAGCGACGACGAGCAAGCTGTGTCGATGCTCATGCACGGCCCGCGCCAGCCGAGAAAATACGACAGCCGGCCCGACATCGCGCTGTGCGCTGTGCCCGCCGCAATGTATGACGTCAGGTCGGTCGGGTCGAGCCGGTCCACCTCGATCGTGTAGTCCATCGAGCTGATGCCGAGATAGACCCCACCGTTGCCATCGCGCAGGGTCGCCGGGTCGATGTTCGCGTGCTCCAACGCCTTCCACGCGCACTCCAGCACAAGCCGGTGCTGCGGGTCGACATAGCCGGCCTCTTTTGGGGAAATGTTGAAGAACTTCGGGTCGAATTCGTCCATGCCAGTGAGGAATCCGCCTCCCGCGGTGCGCACAGTTCCCTTCTCGTCAGCATCATCGCTGTGCAGGCCGTCGACATCCCACCGGTCGGCTGGAATCGGGCCTGTGCCGGATTGTCCGGAACGCAGGAAATCAGCGAAATCCTCGGGGGTTTCATTGCCGCCCGGAAGTCGCAACCCAATCCCGACAATCGCGATCGGTTCGTATTTCTCCAGCAACAGGTCACGGAGCAGGTCGTCGTTTGTCTGGTTCGGAAGCTGCTGGGTCACGCCATCCCCCATTAATCGGCCAAATCTGGTGATCACGATTGGTAGAGCTTTGCGAGAATGTCAGCCACGATTTCTTTGGCGGCCAGATCGGTGCCGGCTTTGACCGGGACGGTCGGGGCGAACAATTCCGGCAGCACCTCAGCGCGCAGGTGCCGCAGCAGGTGACCGACGGTCGGGTTGTTGTAGAGACTGGCCGCGTCGAACGGGCGCCCGAGGCCGGCAACGAGCTCCTGCTGGATCTCGACCGCGCCGAGCGAGGTCAGCCCGAGCTCGAAGTAGCTCTCCTCCAACGGCAGGTCATCGACGACACTCATCAACAACCAGGCCTTGAACTGGGCGACAACTATCGCTTCCAGGACCGTCGCCCGTTCGGACAACGGCGCGGCAGCAATCTGGCACAGCCACGTCGCATCAGTCGCAGGCGGCTGCGCCCAGGTCGCATCAGTCGCATGCGTCTGTGCCCAGGTCGCATCAGTGGCGAGCGTCTGCGGCGGCACGGGAGTGTCGAAAGTCAAGGTGGCCCCACCAAGGTCGAGTGATTTTCGCCGGCGCACCAGACCGCGCGCAGACCCGCACCGATGGGCGGCACGGTCTATCCCCGGCAGGCCGTTCGGCGCCTTGAATGTACGTGCGTGCTCGCTGCCCTCAAGGACCGAATTTTTCCGGTGCGACAACCGCTTCGCCTGGCGCTAGACGCTCATTGACCAGCAATTGCATCGATCAACTCGCTGCATTTTTGCCACTTTTCAGCGCAGTGATTTGCGTCACATTTACCTCTTCGACGTAACCAGATTTAGCCAGATCTAAAGGCGGTCGCCGGGGCAGAGAATGCATCGTCACTGTCAAGTCGCGCGGACGGTAGAAATGTGTCGGATATTCACCGGTCGGCAAGCGGGGAACCTTGCCCGAACAGGCATTTTCCTAATCCGACATTGGTATAGTCCGCTGCGCTGACCAATATGGATTGTTGATCAACTCGCGCGCGCGAGCTAAAGCACGAGGAGCTGGAGCTGCCATGACGACTCCCACCCGAGCAGACTCGCCCAAACCCGGCGAGCCCACGGCACCGACTAGCGGGCCCTCGGTGCCCACGTCCAGCGCAACGACCGTGCCGATGTCCAGCGGCTTCACCGTGGCGACGTCCAGCGGCACGACCGTGCCGACCCAGCCGGGCCGGGGCGCTGAGCGGGCGACTCCACCTGTGGGCGGAGCCAGCACCCGCGACTGGTTGGCGCTAGCTGTGTTGACGATCGCCCAGCTGACCTCGTGGCTCGATAACACCATCCTCAACGTCGCGTTGAAGACCCTCGCCGACCCGGTCGGCGGGCTCGGCGCCACCACTAGTCAGCTGCAGTGGACAATTAGTTCGTACACATTGGTGTTTGCGGGGTTGCTCTTCACCGGCGGTGTGCTCGGCGACCGGTTTGGGCATCGGCGGCTGTTCCTCGCCGGGATGGCAATCTTCGGGTTGTCGTCGACTTGGGCGTCATATGCGGCCGACACGACTCAGCTGATCGTCGCGCGGTCGGTGATGGGCCTGGGCAGCGCGCTGATCATGCCGGCAACCCTGGCACTGGTGGCACGGATCTTCCCGGGGCGACAACGAGCGGTAGCAATCGGCGTTTTCTCCGCGGCCAGTGGGCTCGCCGTCGCGGCCGGGCCGTTGGTGGGCGGTGCGCTGCTGGAGAACTTCTGGTGGGGTTCGATCTTCCTGATCAACGTGCCGTTCGCGGTGCTGGCGATTGTCGGGGCGTTGGCCTTGGTGCCAAGCACCACCATGGGTGGGCGGCGCGGCTTTGATCCGCCCGGGGTGCTGCTGTCCACGGCGGGCATCTTTGTGCTGGTCTACGGCGTCATTCTGGGTGGGCACGAAAACCATTGGCTCAGCTTGAGCGTGCTCGGGTCGATTCTGCTCGGGTTGGCGCTGCTCACCGCGTTCGTCTTCGTCGAGCTGCGCGCGAGCAGCCCCTGTTTCGACGTGCGACTGTTTCGCAATCCACAGTTCACCGGGTCGAGCGTGGCGGTGATGCTGACGTTCTTCGGGCTCGCCGGCGCGATGTATTACTCCAACTTCTATCTGCAAGGCGCCCGCGGGTATTCGCCGCTGCAATGCGGTGCGGCCATCGCCCCAGTTGCGCTCGGCGTGGTGCTCGGCGCGCCCCTGTCGGTGCGGTTGGTGCACCGCTTCGGCGTACGGCTGGTGGTTGGTCTTGCGATGACCTTGGCGGTCGCGACGTTCCTGGCGTTCGCGCTCTTCACCCTTGACACGCCGATCGTCTGGTTCTGCCTGCTGATGGTGCTGCAAGGACTCGGCCTGGGTGCGGTGATGGCACCGACCACCGAGACGATCATGTCGACGCTGCCACCGGAGCGCACCGGGGCCGGGTCGGCGGCAAACAACTCGATGCGGCAGCTGGGCAGCGCACTCGGTGTCGCGGTGCTCGGCTCGGTGCTGGCCGGCTCCTATCGCAGCGAAGTGACGCCGCACCTGACCGTGCTGCCCGAGCCGGCCCGAGCTGCAGCGGGAGCTTCAGCCGAGGCCACCCGCTATGTCGCCGAGACGTTACGACTGCCGGAGTTGGCGCGCACGGCCAACGACGCATTCATCACTGCCATGCACACGACCAGCATTGTCGCCGGCGCAGTTTCGTTCCTCGGCGTGATCGCCATCGTGGTGTTCCTGCGGCGCAAGGCCGATTCGGACCGATGAGCGCACACCTGGAACGGGCCCGCGCGCTGCACGAAAATGACCCGACCTGCCAAGGCCTCGGGATTGAGCTGCACGCCGCCGGCCCCGGCACTGCCACGGTCAGCATGCGGGTGGCCGAAACCATGGCGAACAGCTTCGCGATGGCGCACGGCGGCTACTTGTTCCTGCTGGCCGACGCCGCCTTCTCGTACGCGTGTAACAGCCACGGCCCCACCACCGTCGCCCAGAGCGCGCAAGTGACGTTCCTACGCCCGGCCGCCGTCGGCGACGAACTGTTCGCCGAGGCGGTCGAGCGCTCCCGTTATGGCCGAGCCGGCCTCTATGACGTCACCGTCCGCCGAGCCGACGGCACGGTGATCGCCGAATTCCGCGGCCAAAGCCAAATGATCGCCGCGACACCGCGCTGAACAAATGTGGCTCAGGCGGGCCAGGACGGGGAACGGCCGAGCAGCCCGAGCAGGCGATCCTGTTCGGACCAGCCGGGCTGCGCTGGCACGGGCGGGGCGAACGAGGCGCCGGGTTCGTGCCGGGCCGGGCCGTCGGGCACGAACCGCTTAGCAACTTCCAACCCGGCGACGATCAAATCGTCGTCGAAGGTCGGCGGGGTGCCCAGCGCCGCACCGACATCCCAGCTGTGCACGACGTAGTCGACCAGGTGGAAGCTGACCGCCATCCGGCCGGGGAAACCGCCCTCGCGCCGAATCTGCGGCAGCCAGAACGTCCGGTCGAGCACCCCCGGCTCAGCGAACGCCGCCAGCACCGAATCGACCGAATCGGCGTACGCGGGGCGGGGGTCGGCCAGGGGTTGTTCTTGCCACATCGAATCGTCCGCGGTTTCGCCCCGGGCGGCGGCGGCGAACCCGTTGTGCTGGGCGGTGAGGTGGGCCAGCAGGTGTCGCAGGTCCCACTGCCCGCACGGGGTGGGTAACTCCCAGGCGTCGTCCGGCGCTTTGGCGACCAGATCGGCGCTAACTTGCACGGCGCGGCGGTTGAGCTCGACTAGATCCATCAGACAGCCTCTCCTCGGTGTGCGCTCAGGGCGTGCTCGTGCCACCAGCGGCGACCGCTTTCCGGCAGGGTCGCGATCGGGTCGTAGTAGGCGTACGGACGGTCCATCGTGTCCGCTGTCGACTCGATCCTCGTACGGTAGTTCTTGGTCCAGTACGAAATGCCCCGTTCGCGATCGTACTCGGCGCATTGGTGCACCCAGCGTTTTCCCACGTCAGGTACGTCGCAGACGATCCGCGGGGTGGCGTATCCGGGCAGGTAGCCCATGATGTCGTGTTGCAGCTGCTGGGCCTGCGCCAAGCTGGTGCGCCAGTGCTCGGCGTGCGGGATCAAATCGCACAGATAGAAGTAATACGGCAGGATGTTGGCTTCACCCTGCAGGGCGAAACACAGGTCGAGCAAGTCCTCAGTCGTGTCATTGACACCGCGCAGCAACACGCCCTGATTGCGCACATCGCGCACCCCAGCATCGAGCGCGGCCCGAGCAGCCTCGGCCACCAACGGCGTCACTGACTGCACGTGATTCGCGTGGGTGTGAATCGCCAGGTTTACCGCGCGCTCATTCGCGATCCGAGCCACCCGAGCCAACCCGTCACGCACCACCGGCTGCAACCAGTGCTGCGGTAAACCCACCAACGCCTTGGTGGCGAGCCGAATGTCACGGATCGCGTCAATCGTCAACAACCGCAGCAAAAAACCTTCCAACTGCGCCCACGGTACGTTCGCCACGTCACCGCCGGACACCACCACATCCCGCACCCCCGGCGTACGCCGTAAGTAGTCGATCATCTGGTCTTGCCGGTCGGTCGGACGCAACGTCAGTCGAGTCTTCTCCACCTGGGGCGTGGACGTGCCGACCAGATCCATGCGGGTGCAATGCCCGCAATACTGGGGACAAGTGGACACCAACTCAGCGAGCACTTTCGTGGGATACCGGTGCGTCAGTCCTTCCACCACCCACATCTGCGCCTCGTGTAACGAATCCCGCTCCGCGTACGGGTGGCTGGGTTGGTCAGGGTCTCGGTCGGTGCAAATGGGCAGCATGTAACGCCGGATCGGATCGGCGCGGACTGCGGCAGTGAAGCTGGCCTGAGCTGCAGCGGCGTTCGGGGCGATGGTGTTGAGCATTTGCGGGGGCAGCAGCAGGCTCATCGTGGCGAAGTGCTTCTGATCTTCGGCCAGATCAGCATAGAAGCGGTCGTCGAGCAGATCCCCGACGACCGCGTGCAGCTGTTTGAGGTTTTTGACGCAGTGTGCGCGTTGCCATCGCGCGTCTCGCCACTGTTGCGCGGTGACGTCACGCCAGCCGGGATAGCGACGCCAGTCCGGTTCGACCAGGGGCCGCCGGACATAGGTGTAGGGCTGCCGGTCAATCCCGCCGGCGAGCTGCGGAGCTGGGGCCAGTGTCATCGGTCCTCTTGTCGGTAAACGATGGGTCGGTCCAGGACTTTTTGGTATCGGCTCAGGACGCGGGTGATGATTTCGTCGGTCGCGCCGAGATAGTTGGCCGGATCGAGCAGCGCGCGGACCGTGCGATCGTCGGCGAACTGGCCGGCCGTCTCGGGTGCAGCAGCCAACAATTCGTCGAAGGGTTTGCCCCCGGCAGCTGCTTGCAGCGAGATCCGAGCTAGCAGTTTCTTGGCGACCGCTTTGCCGAGCAGCGGGGCCAGCTCGACGTTGAGGCGCTCGGCGACGATGGTGCCGCCGGTGAGCTCCAGATTGGCGGCGAGCCGGTCCGGATAGACGATCAATCCTTCGGCCAGCTCGGCTGCTGTGGTGGCCGCACCGGCGGTCAACCGCAGGGCTTCCCGCAGCGGTTGCCACTCGGCCTGCCAACCGCCGGCGGCCCGTTCGTCCTCGGCGAGCAGGCTTTGCCCGAGCAGCAGCGCATAGGCGGGGACTTGCCGGGCACCGGCGACAAGCACCGTGGCCAGCACCGGGTTGCGTTTCTGCGGCATGGCCGACGACACACCCCGGCCAATGGCCGCTGGTTCGGCCACTTCCCCCACTTCGGTGCGCGACATCCCCAGCACGTCGACAGCGAACTTGCCCAGCGCCCCGGTCACCAACACCGCGACTGCACCAAGATCAGCAATCGGCGTACGCAGGGTGTGCCAAGGACCGGTCGGCTCGGCCAGGCCCAGTTCGGCTGCCACCCCGGCGGCCAGCGCCAACGCGTGCCCGGGTGCGCGCACCCCAGCGGCTTGCGCATATGCCTGATAAGCCGCCAACGTGCCAGCCGCCCCACCCAACTGCACCGGCAAGCCGGCCCGCACGATCTGGACCCGGTCCAGCGCATCCAGCGCCAACGTCAGCCAACCGGCCGCCTTCAGCCCGAACGTGATCGGCGCCGCGTGCTGCGTCAACGTGCGCCCGGCCATCGCGGTGCCCCGGTGCAGGTCAGCCAGCCCCGCCAACGCCGCTGCCACCCGAAGCAGAGCACTACCGACCCGATCCAACGTACGGCCGGCCAGCAGCATCGCCGCCGAGTCGAGGATGTCCTGGCTGGTGCCGCCGCGGTGCACGTACTCGGCGGCCGCGGGGTCATTGCCCGCCACGGCTTGGGTGAACTCGGTGACCAGGACGACGACCGGGTTCGCCGCACCGGTGGCCAGGCGCGCGATCCGGCTGACGTCGAGCTGGGTTCCGGCCGCGGTGTGGGCGATCGCGGCTGCAGCCGACGGCGGAATCACCCCGAGTCGGGCCTGCACCCGAGCCAAGGCGACCTCTACCTCGACCATCGCAGCGACCCACGCCTCATCGGACAGCATGTCCTGCACGCCGGCGCCGGCCCACATCGGACTCAACAACCCGGAATCAGTGCTGGACCGGTCAACTCGTTGCTCAGTCACGCTGGCGCTCCCGTCCAATGGCAGTAGAGAACTGTTGCGGTCACGGGCTAACTGCGGCGGAGCGAGCCGGTCGCTGGGCTGGAATTGGGGCCGGCAGGGGTGTGGTGAGCAGGCAGGAGCGGGCGATTGCGTCGGCGTCACCGAGGATCACTGAGTCGACGCCAGGGCGGATGCCGGCCGCGGTGGCCCAGTGCACGATCTCCGTGGGCACACTGAGGGCATATCGGCGCGGGTGCACCCGACCGGAGCGTTCCACCAGCCGGCACGGTCGACGGGTCACCGCAAGCGCGCCGGTGCGATAACTGCCGGTGGGGTCGGAAATCTCGTACCCGCGGCATTGGTTTTGCCTCAGCATGCTGCGCAGCAGTGGGTCTTCGGTGGTGCGCAGATCCACTTCGGGCAGTCTGGCCTCGATCAGCGCGGTGACCGTGACGGCCGAGTTGGGCACGACGGTGGAGCGCAACTGCAGGCCGGGGCCGGTGGGTGCGGGCTCGATGTGCATTCCGGGGCCGAGCACGGTCAGCACTCCGGCTTCGATCAGGGCGATCATTTCTTCGATCCGCACCGGCGGCGGGCCGATCGAGACGAACGCGTTCAACGGGGTATACCAGCGCTGCAGCTCGTCGCGGTAGGAGCGGCCGGTGATGCCGCCGTGGTCGACGACCAGCCGGATCTCGTTGCGCAGGTCGCGCATCACGTCCAGCGCGGCCTTCATCGGGCCGGTGACGTTGCCCAGGCGGGCTTCGTGCACATCCCGGCGCAAATAGCCCAGCAACCAGTCGCGGTAATCGGCCGGGCCAGTGAACTGCCGATTACCGTACGGGCGGGCGATGTGCTGCCAATCCCAGCGGTCGGATGCTGGCACCGCGTACCGATCGAGGAGTTTGTCGTCGGCTTGGGCACTGGCCGACCAGTGCCCGAATTCGTCGGCGAAAGCGGCGGCAGTCTTGGGGTCGGATTGGGCGGTGAACAGGGCTTGGTAGTAGACCGCGCGGACTTCGCGGTCGATCAGCGGCCAAATGTCGGCGACGAATTCGACCGGCTGGCCGGCGTCACGGCGGCGGCGCAGGTCGCTGATGACCGCCGGGGTGAGGAACAACGGCACGTGCCGGGCGAACGCGCCTTTCTGATTTTCGCCGCGCGAGTGATAGGGCACGCCCCGCCGCGAGCCGGCGAACAGCAGCGGTTCCGCCCCAGACGGCACATAGGTCAGTCGGCCGGTACTTCCGGACGGCTCGGCGCGGGCGCTGGAAGGCCACTGCTCAGTGCGGGCGTCGGACGGCCACTGGTCAGTGCGGATGAATCGGCCGCCGCGACCTAGGGTCAGCAAGGTCATGTGGTCGAAGAAGTTGAGGCCGAGTCCGCGTAAGCCGACCGGTTGACCTGGGGCGATCCGGTCCAGGTCGGCTTCGGCCGGGTTGCCGGTGCGCAGATAAGTCAAGCCGGGGCGCTCGGCGCACGTGCGTTGCTCGGCCGGTTCGATCGGCATGTCGACGTGACCGAGGGTGAGCACAACTGCGGACAGCCCGGTCAGCTTTGTGCCGTCGGCGCAGGTCACAGTCTGGCTGCCGTCCGGGGCGTCAGTGAGCCCCACCGCAGTGCGCGCGTGTCGGTGCACTGTCACATTTGCCGGGGCGGTCTGCTGGACACGATCGAGGACCCAGCGCAGGTATTGGCCGTAAAACGCGCGGGTCGGGTAGGAGTCTGGACTAAGCCGGGCGGCCTCGGCCAGCACTTGCGGTGGGTAGTCGGGGGCGGGTTCCAGCTCGATCAATTGCGCCCATTCGTAGAGGCTGGGGCCGGGCACGATCGGGCCGGCGCAGAGCACACTGTCATCGGTGAACATGGTCACCTGCGCGGCGACGGTGTTCATCAGCAGCAGCTGCGACTGGTCGACCCGCCACACCCGGCCGCCGGTGTGCACAAACGGGTCGACCAGGTGGATGACGAGCGGCCGAGCAGTGATCGCGGCGTTGGCGACTAGCCGTTCCGCCACGGACAAACCCCGCGGGCCGACGCCGATGATGCCCAGCGAGATGGCATTGCTCTCGGTCACAACGGTTCTTCTCCCCGGGTACGCAATCGGCAGGTTTGCGGTGTTGCGGACGTTGGGTTCAGCCGGCGTATTCGCCGCGCCGGGCCGGGTCGCTGAGCAGGGTGGCGAGCCGGGTGCGCAGTTCGCGTTTGAGCGATTTGCCGGTCACGCCGCTCGGATAGTCGGCGTCAGTGCGCGCCACCACCAGCGCGGCGAGCGCCGGCAACCCGGTCTGGGCCAGCGCCTTGTTCGCGTGCTCCAACATTTCCTCCGCGGACAGCCCACCCGCGGGCAGCCCGTCGGTCGCCGGACCACCGGCCGGTTGCACCCGAACCACAGCCACCGGTACGACCGGACCACGGGCAGCATTCGGCACCCCCACGACCGCGCAGTCGAAGAAGAGTTCGCTGCAGTCGGCCAGCAGCACCTCCTCGATCGGCAGGCTGTATTGCGGCCCGGCCGCGGTGTCCATCACGTCGACAGTGCGGTCCAAGTGATAGAAGTTGCCGTCGGCGTCGCGCCGAGCCACATCGCCGGTCAACCAATAGCCGTCGAGTTCGAAGCTGCGGGTCAATGCCGCATCGTTCCAATATCCCGGGGTGCGCGACGGTGTCTGGACGGCAAGCAACCCGACCTCGCCGTCCGGCAGCTCCCGGCCCCACTCGTCGAGAACCGCCGCCTTGGTGACGACTTCGGTGGGCTTGCCGACACAGCGGTCGTTGCGGTCGCTCTCCGGCGTCGTGACCTGCCCGAACAACGCCATGCCCATCTCGGATGACCCGAGCCCGTCGATGAACTGCGAACCCGGCAACGTCTCGCGCGCGGCCTCGTCGCTGGGCAACAGCCACGGCTTGATCAGGCCAGCCGGCCGTTCCCCCAAAGTGACCAGCCGGCGAATGTGCCCGTAGTGCGCGCCGTCGCCGGTGTTGAACCAGCTGTGCACCTTCGCCGCGCCCCGCTTCGGCAGTTCCCCGGTCGCCAGCTGCACATAGGTGCGCGGGAAGGAAGCCACCATCGTCGGCTGAAACACTTCCATTACCGGCTCGACGATTTCGCGCCGCCAATCCCCCATCACCACCGTCGGCACTCCGACCAGGGTGGTGGTGAGGAAATAGCTGAGCCCGCCAGCGTGTGTGTGCGGCATCAACGACATCAACCGGTCGTTTGGTTCGGCGGGAAAGCGCACCATCCGCGGCTGTTTGCCGTCCCAGAACTGTTTGTGCGCCAGCATCGTCGATTTCGGCACCCCAGTCGTGCCCGACGAGTGAATCAACGCCACCACTTCGTCGTCGGCATGCTGATAGGGATAAACCGTCGGCAACGCCCCGCCAACCGGGTCATATGCCTTGAGCTCGGACGCAGGCACGACGAACCGGGGTTTGCGCTGGTTGGCGCGATACCCAGCCACCAACCGGGTCACGTCGTCGGCCACCACACCGATCACATCGACGTGATCGAGATAGCGGATTGCTGTCGACACCGGCATCGCGTCGTTGACCATGACCGGGATTGCGCCGAGCGCCGTCAACGCGAAGTAGTGCAGCAACGGTTCCAATCCCTCGGCCACCAGCACGCCCACCGGGTCGCCAGCCAGCACCCCGTTGGCGAAATACCAGCGGGCATACCGGTCGCGCAGCGCAGCGAGGTCTTCCAGGCTGTGTCCGCGCAACACCACCTGGCCGCGATGATCAGTGCTGTGCGTGAACGCGTACGGGACAGTGCGATTGGGGTTGAGGTCTAGCGCCCGCTGCAGGAAGTTGCCGGCACCCAGCATGGGGTCGGTCATCATCTGTTGCCGCACCGCCAGGGGCGCGACGGAACTAATGCCGCTCATTGCTCATCTCCTCGATTTCGGTGGCTACCCGGTGGCCGGAACGGATCGCGCCTTCCATCAGGCCGAAAAATTCGGTGCTGGTTTCGGTGCCGGCAAAATGCACTCGGCCATGCGCGCGAGCCAAGTCCGGTCCGAGCCGCAACCAGTCGCCCGGCCCGAACAGCGCGGCATAACACCCCCGGCTGAACTCGGCGCGCACCCAGTCGGTGACAAAAAACCCGCTCGGCTCGCCCAACACCGGAAACAAGCGCTTGGCCTGCGCAAACGCCACCGCCCGCTGCTCGTCAACAGCTAATTCCCCATAGGTACGCGCAGCCGCGCCGGTCACGAACCCGGTCAGCACGCCCGCCCCGCCCTCGGGTGAGTCGTCAACTGTCGACAACAGCGGCCCGTCCGCGCTGACCGACCAGCCGGACAACCCGAAGTCGCGCCACAATGGCCGCGAATAGATCAAGTGCACTTTCACCGCACACCCCCGCCCAGTACGTTCAGTCGAACGTCGAGCTGGCAGCGGCGGGTGGTAACTGATCTCGTCGGCCAACAGTGGCGGCACCGCGACCACTACGCGATCAGCGTGCAGCTGTCCGCCGGCGGTGTGGACGGTGACGCCGTCGGTGTCTTGGTGAATCGCGGTGACTGGGGCGTTCAACCGGACTCGGTCGCCGAGCAGGTCGGCCACCGTGACACAGAGCAGGTGCGCGCCACCGGCGACCCGGTCCTGTTGCGCACCACCGTCGAACGCGTTCAGATAACTGATCCCGCCACCGGAACGCAGATAAAACGCCAGATGCAGCACTGACACGTCAGCCGGATCGGCGGCCATCATCTCGCCCAAGAACAGCGGGAAGAACACGCGGGCATCCGGGTGGGACAAATGTTGCTCGGCCCACTGTTGAGCTGTGGTCGCGTCCAGCGTCGCGGCATTCGGGGTCAGCCAGGGCGCGTCCACCCGTACCGCTGTGGTCAGCTCTTCGAGCAGATCAAACATCGTTCCCAGCGCAACGGCGTTGAGCGGCGGAAACCGACCCGACTGGCGCGCAAGGGTGTGGGTTAGGGCAAAGGTGCTGTCGCCGGTCATTGCGGTCGGGGTGGTTTTCAGGCCGGTTCGGGCCAGCAGGGCGAGCAGCTCGGTGTGGCGATCGCCGAGGTAGGCAGCGCCGGCGTCGACCCAACGGCCTGGGGAAACCTCGATGCCGTGAGTGCGACCGCCGACCCGGTCGCGGGCCTCCAGCACGACAACATCGGCACCCGCGTCGGCCAGGTCAATCGCTGCGGTCATGCCGGCCAAGCCGGCGCCGACGACAATCACACTGGGGCGCGCCGCGGTCATTGGGCGAAGCTCGCGATCCGAGAAAACAACAGCTCCGGCGACGGACCGTCAGCAAAATCCGCGAAGGACAATTCAACGCCGTACTGACGAGCTACAGCGCTCAACACCCGCGTGGCCAGCAACGAATCCCCACCCAGAGCGAAGAAGTCGGACGTGTCGTCGACGTCGTCGGTGGCGAGGACCCGGCGAAAGATCCCGGTCACTTCGGCAACACTCATCTGCTAACTCAGCTCCTTGAACCGTGGTTGACTTGACCCGTGGTTGACGCCGTGGCGCCGATGTGAACCGGCCCGGTCGACCTTGCCGCTCGGGGTATGCACCAGATCCGGTACGACAGTGATGTGATTCGGGACGAGATGCCCTGGTACGCGAGCGCGCAGGTAGTCGAGGACATCCGCACCGAGCGCGCTCGCGTTGACGAAACTGCGCGGTACCACGTACGCGGCGAGGGTGGTGTGGTCGGCGACTGTGACTCCAGCGACCGCGCTGGCCGCGACGCCGGGATGCCCGCCGATGTGTGCTTCCACCTCACCGGGGTCCACCCGGATTCCGCGTACTTTGAGTTGGTGGTCGAGTCGACCTAGGTGCAGCAGGGCGCCGTCGGCGCGGCGGGCGACTCGGTCACCCGTACCGAAAAATGGGGTTAAATCGGTGTTTCGGCTGCTGAAGCGGGCGGCGGTTTCGTCGGGGCGGTTCAGATAGCCGGAGGCTAGTGCTGGGCCGCCGACCAGGAGTTCACCGTCGTCGCTGAGCTGTTCGCGCACATGCGGTAACGCCCAGCCGATCGGGGCTTGGCCACTGTCGACTGTGGATGGGGCTAACGGGCCGTGCAGCTCGGCGGCGTGGGTGATCAGGGTTGTCTCGGTGCAGCCATAGGTGTTGAGCAGGCGAATTGCCGCAGTGTCCAGCGCGCGCCAGTCGGCCAGCCGGGCTGCGTTTACCGCTTCGCCACCGATAATCACCAGGCGCAGGCAGTCGGGCAGTTGTATGCCGTCCTCGACCAAATAGTGCACGAGTTCATGCCAGAACGCGGTCGGCAGGTCGAGCACGGTGATCTGCTCGGCGGCGATCATGCGCAGCAGCCGCGGAAACGAACCCGCATACGCCTCGTCGTTGAAGACCAAGGTGGCGCCGGCAAGCAACGTCGGCAGGATCTCTTCGAAACAGGTGTCCCAGTTGAGTGAGGCGAACTGAAGCACCCGGTCCAGCGGCGTGAGGCGAAACAACTCGACCAGGGCAGTGGCGACAATGCCGATCGCGCGGCGCGGAGTCAGCACCGGCTTCGGCACTCCAGTCGATCCCGACGTAAACAGAATGTAGGCCGGGGCGTCGATGCTTGCAGGGATTGCTGGGGTGGTGACGGCTGGGGTGGTGATTTCGGGCAGGAGCGGTAGGACAATTTGGGCGCCGACGGCGTGCAGTAGCGCGGCGCGGCGCTCGGGTGGATAGACCGGGTCGATCGGGCAGTAGGTGCCGCCGGCAGCGAGCACGCCGAGCAGGTGCACGATCGTCGCCGGTGCACGACTGGTGCGCACGCCGACGACTCCAGGCTGCGGACCCAGCCGGGCGGCGAGTTGATCGACAGCGAGGTCGAGCTCGGCATAGGTCAGCGGTCGCCCATTGTGACTGATCGCCGTGCGCAGGCAGTGGCGTCGTGCCGCTCGGCGCAAACGGAAACCAAGGTCGTCGCCGGGATTCGCCCGGTCCGCGCAGGTTGAATTCACGGTCTGTTATCCCCCAATTTCGCAAACCGGATGGATGACGGTCCACTCCGTAGTCGCACGCCACGCATTCGCCCCGATCGGTGCGCTGAACGAGCCCGAGCGTAGCGCCCAATTAGCTGGAGAACCCAGACTTTTAGCTGGCCCTAAATGCGCATGCTGAAAGCGCCGCGAATTGCGCCGAACTGGACTACTTGCGAACCGGCCTGCCGGAAAGTGATCATTCTTTAGCACCAAAGTGTAGCACAGATACGTCCAGGAATGCGGAGCTGTAGTCGGTAAGCCGACATCCGCCGAACGTCAATGCCACTCACTGTTATTCTCGATTCCATTCATATACCAGCAGCTATCTTTGCAGCTCAGCAATGAGCTCGGGGCGCGAAGATTGGCATTAGTCCGCTTTCGCCTTAACCCACCTGCGCCCTGTTAACCGTGGGCAACTCCTGCTAAGCTCACTCTATGCGACCACATGATCACCTAGCTGCTCGTTGATCATCTAGCCATTAGGTGATCGGAATAATATGGCGCTCTTCCTGCGAATAGCTACCATTTCAACGAGAGCGGAAACGGATGATCGAGTACGTTGCTACGGCCGACGATCTCACGAAACTGCGATTTGCGTTGTCGCCAATTGGCGAGGCGGTGCACAGTTTCCGCACGTTGATTTCGCCCACTCGCCGAGACCTGCACCTCACCTGGGCCCGCGTCACCATCAGCCAATTGCGTGGCATCGACTTCGGCTTGCTGAACGCGGCAATTCCCCCATCGGGCTACGTACCCGATTTTCTTACGCCGGCGCCCGGACCCGAGCCACGGACCTTTGCCACCGAGCTGGAGTTGCTCCGGGAAACGCCGGCCGGCCAGCTCGTCGAGCAGGTGCGCTGGCTGATGGCCGACCCGATCGCACCGCAATCGTGGCGCACCGCCCAAGCCGCCATGCACCAGAAAATGCTCCGCGCCCCCGAGGCCGCATTGAAGACATTGGTTCGGCTGCTGGAAACCTACTGGCAGCTCGCCCTCGACCCGCACTGGTCCCGAATGCGCACCCAGCTACGTCTCGACGTGCGCTCCCGCATGCAGGTGATGGAAAACGCCGGCACCGCAGCCGTGTTCTCGTCACTCAACGAACGGGTCCAGTGGTCGAAAAACACTTTGACCAGCCAGAGTAAGTACGAATATCGGATGGAACTCGGCGGCCAAGGGCTCGTGCTGGTGCCCAGTGTGTTCTGTGGACCCGAAGTGCTGAAAATGTTGCCGCCACTACAGCCCATGATCATCTATCCGAAGCCCTGGGCTAGCAACACCTGGGACCGCGAAACCGAAGCTTCCGCCCGGCCCCTGGCCGGATTGATCGGTGGCGTGCGGGCGGCGGTGCTGGAAGCGCTGCTCGCGCCAACGTCCACTACTGAGCTCGCCGCCGAAATCGGCGTCACCCCCGGCGCGGTCAGCCAACACCTCTCGGTGCTCCGCGACTGTGGACTAGTCAGCAGCCGCCGAGTCGGACGGCGCGTGGTCTATTCGCACACCGCGATCGGTGAAGTTCTCGTCGTGCAAGCCACTAGCAAAGCCGCCGTCCGCGCCGCCACATATTGATCCGCACGCGCCGCTACGCATTGAATCGCACGCGGCGCTGCGTTTGATCCGCACGCGGCGCCCGTTTGGGTGACGGACGCCGCGACCAAGCCGATCTGGCTGCTCTTTTCTTGCTAACTAGCTGACGTGACTCTTACTTGGCGATGCCGCGTGGCTACTACTTGGCGATGCCGGCGATACCGGCGATACCGGCGATACCGGCGATACCGGCGATCGTGGTCGCTGCCTGCACGTACTTGTTGTTGGCCAGATCGCCAATCGTCTTGATGTTGAAAGCCTTCTTCAGGGCCTCGGCGTCGGCTTCGCTGACACCGGCAAGAGCCGATACTGGGGCAGCGACGAGCTCGGCCAACGTGCTGGACTCGTAGGCCTTGTCGAGGACGCTGTCAAGGTTCGCGGTGATTGCCATGGGGAAAGTTCCTTCTTTCGTCGGGTCCGACCGAAATGGCCGGCGGCCAGCCGAGAATCGCACATCCACTGTTGTGGTTTCCCTTGCGTAGCCGCCCCACCGCGACGACGGCAAAGGCCTGCAGCTCACGACCGGTTCCTCACGCTCCCGCACGCAACCGGTTGACCCACCCCTGGGCTGTATGCCGGGGCACCTCATAGTGGTTGGCCACCCCAGCCACCGTGCTGACCTGCGCAAACACCGCCGAAAGATCATCCGGGGTACGCCGATAGACGCGCTCAGTCGCACTAGTCGCCGTTGCCGCCGGGGCTCGCTTCGTCGCTGCGGCCCGTTTTGTTGGCGCACTCGCTGCGGCCCGTTTTGTTGGCGCACTCGCTGCGGCCCGATTCGTCGACGAACTCTGTGCGGCCCGATTCGTCAGTTCGCTCGGCCTCGCCGTCCCGCGTGCCCGCTTCGCTGGTGCGCCCGCGGCCCGCTTCACTGGTGTCCGTTTCACCGGCGCGCCCTGCGTTGCCGCAGATTTGCGCGCGGGCTGCCGAGGCGCTTGTTCCGCGGCGGGGGCAGACTCAAGTGCGGGCGTCGATGCGGCGGCGGTCGGCAGTGCTGTCGCGGCAGCCGCGGGCGAACCGTTTGGTGCCGCCGATGCGGTCACCGCGCGCAGGAGCAGCTCGATATCAATTGCCGGAATCTGTCCGCTGGACAGTCCATGCGGGTTATGCAGATGGACGTCGGTAATTCGGAGCTGTTCACCACTGGTGTCGACCACGAGTCGAGTGGCGGCACCGCTGTCATCGTTCGTGGCGATCGTGATCGTATACGAGTCCATAAAGGTCCCTCCGCGGGATTGGCGCAGTTGTCCGTCGTCGCGCCGCCTTCCCCCGGGCAGGCGCTGGCGCGGCGTGCCGCTATGTGTCGTTCACCAATGTAGCGCCCCGCGGCAAAATCCGCGCAAAGCGCAGGCTTGGGCGCGGATACGCAAAGTGCTCGACTTCGAACTAGACCGCGCGGCCGAGACGGGCTCGATATTGTGCATGGTGGGATTCATCGTGGACCCGAACTCGGGCCTTATCCTGCATATCACCGCGAACGCCCGGTAGGGGTGGGGCACATCCGATTCCTCCGTCACAGCAGTGATTTATTGACCGGGGCGGACCAACCCAGCCTCATAAGCGAGCACGACCGCCTGAATTCGGTTGGCCAAACCCAGTTTCAGCAGCAGATGGCCGACGTGCGTCTTGATCGTGCTTTCCCCGACGTGAATACGCCGGGCGATCTCGGCGTTCGATAGGCCTTCGGCGACCAATCTAAGCACCTGCTCCTCGCGCGGCGTCAAATCCTTCAACCCGGGTGTCGGGCGGCGCCGCGGCACTGAGCGGGTGAATTCACGGACGAGATGGCGAGTGGCGGCCGGTGCGAACAAGGCGTTGCCCGCGTGGATGACCCGGATTGCTTCCACCAAACCATCCGGGGAGACGTCTTTGAGCAGGAATCCACTGGCACCAAGGCGAACGGCCTCAAAGACGTACTCGTCGTGTTCGAAGGTGGTGACCATGATGACTCGGGGCGGCGATTTGGCGGCGCTAGACAAGATTCGGCCGGCGGCTTCGAGCCCGTCCATCCGCGGCATCCGGATGTCCATCAGCACGACGTCGGGTTGCAGTTGCGCGGCTAGTTGCACGCCTGCCTCGCCGTCGGCGGCTTCCCCCAAGACTACGAAGTCCGGTTGCGCGGTGAGAATGGCCTGGAATCCGCTGCGGACGATGGCCTGATCATCCACGATGATCACCCCGATGCTCATGTTAACGCCCCCTCCACCGGCAATCGGGCCGAGACGAATCGACCGCCGGCCGGCGTCAATTGAGCAGTGCATTGACCGCCGAGCAGCACAGCTCGTTCTCGAATGGCGATCACGGTAGCAGCATGCTGGTCGGGGTCGGTTGACCAGATATCATCGTCGACCTGCACGGTCACGGCATCGGAATGGTATATCAGCGTCACTCGATGTGCGCCCCTTCCAGCGCCGATCAGGGCTTGCTGGATGATGCGATAGGCGAACAAGTCGACGTCGACCGGGAGCGGCCGCGGCCGCCCGCGTACCGTGACTGTTGCATTTGCTTTGGCAGCTAGATCGTCCAGTTGGTGCAGACCGGGCTGGGGTTCTGCGTCCGGAACTGCACGTAGCATTCCCACCAGGCGCCGCATTCCGGTTAACGATTCTCGGGCGGTGGTTTCGATCTCGGCCAGCGCGGCCAGCATCGCCGTTTGGCTGGTGGGTGGCACTGTCACGGGCGTTTCAAGATCAATAGTTGCGGTGTGTGATGATGCCGATATCGGCGTGTCTGATATGGACGAAGCTCCGTTGAGACCAGGTCTTTCCACGGATCTGGTTCAAACGGAGCTTCGTCGTGCCGCATTCTGTCATCTCAACCACCGATCCGGCGCTGTCGGCGAACGCGGACGAGGCCTCGTTCACGCCTTCGTGTCACGGTCTGCTGGAGTTGTTCCTCGCTGTCTCTGACAATCGGTCCGACCAGGGCCGGGATCATCCGGTCGCGGTCGTTCTCGCGCTCGTCGCGGCGGCCACGGTAGCCGGGCTGAAGGGCTACACCGCGATGAACGGCTGGGTCGCCGACGTACCCGCGGACATTCTGGACGGCTTATACACCCGCGCCGGTGCCCGCCCCGCCGGGCGGCCGTCACGCTCCACGCTCTGGCGGGTCTGCACCGACACCGACGGCGACGTCCTGGACGCAGTGATCGCCGAGTGGACCGCCACCCAGCGCCCCGACAACCCCGAAAAGGCTCCTACCAGCACCGATACACCGAAACAGATACGTCTGGACGGCAAGACCGTCCGCGGTGCCGTCGACACCGACGGACAGCAGTTGCACCTGCTGTCCGCCCTGACCGGCTCACCCGGACTGGACCCGGCCGCCGTCATCATCGCCCAGGCACCGACCGACGGCGCCAAGACCCGCGAACCGGAAACCGCCCGCGCCCTGCTGGAAACCCTCGATCTGCGCGACGCCACCATCACCGCCGACGCGCTGCACACCGTCAAAGCCACCGCCGAACTCATCCACCAGCAAGGCGGCCACTTCGTGCTGCCCGTCAAAGAGAACCGGCTCGCCCTGTTCGACGCCCTCAACGCGCTGCCCTGGGCCGCCACCCCGATCGGACACGAGAGCACCGAAACCGGCCACGGGCGCAGCACCCGCCGCACCATCCGGGTCCTGCCCACCCCACCCGGCCTGCCGTTCCCGCACGTCCACCAGGTCTGGCTGATCGAACGCTACGTCACCGCCAGCGACGGCAAACAGTCCGCCGCCGCGCAACTGGGCGTCACCAGCCACCCCGCCGACGCCGCCGGACCAGCCGAGATCGCTGCGTTCAACCGTGGCCAATGGGCCATCGAAACCCTGCACTTCATCAGAGACACCTGCTACCGCGAGGACAACTCCCGCGTCCGGACCCGCTCCGGACCACGCGTCCTGGCCTCGCTACGCAACCTAGCCATCAACGCCCTACGCCTGGCCGGCCGCACCAACATCACCGAAGCCACCCGCTGGGCCAACCGCGACATAACCAGGCCATTCACCATCCTCGGACTCACCGGATGATGTTGAAACAGCCGTGGTGGCACTGTCGTGGCTCGGGCCTGCACGGACGCTAGTTGGGCGGCAACGGCGTGCTGCAACTCGTGCGCGATCCGAGCTCGTTCGTCGGTGATGATGGTGGCAGCTCGGTCCTGCGTCTGCTGGGCTATTCGCCGACGCTTCGACCCGACAAACACGCCGATCAGCCAGGCGGCGACTATTTGCCCGGCTGGCCAAATGATTCGACCGATCACCACGCCGACGCTGGAGCTGAGAGTGGTGAACTCGCCGAATCGGCGGCCGGGAATTATCCAGGCAATCGCCACCACGAACGCTAACGATGCGGCCAATCCAATAGCCGAACGCCTTCTCGGCAGATAGGCACCAGCGGAATACAGCAGGATTAACCAGGCCCATTCCACCGATCCGTTCAGCAGATAGCCGGCATATGCCACCGCAGCGGCAGCCAGGTGTAGGCCCAACGCCAACAGTGGAGCTCGCCGCCGCCACAACACCGGCACGATCGGCAACAGCAGCAGCAGGTAAGCGAGAAATGGCGCCAGTGCACTGCTATGTGCCGGCCAGGACTGCATGCCGGGCATTTTGCGGGACAAGTACAGCTCAAGAACTAAGGCCGACCCGATCAGTCCCGCCGTCAGCGCGGCGTCGAACAGCGGCGGCCAGGACCAGAACTTCGCCGGGCGATCAGCATCAGCTTCGTCGTCGGTCAACGGCACTGACGGGTACGGCCCAGCCAGCGCGTCGGCGAATCGACCGGGCAACCGAGCAGCGACCCGCCAACCACCGTCGGGTCTTCTGCCTGCCGTCAGCTCACCACCGAGCAGCGCCACCCGTTCCCGCATGCCGACAATGCCATGCCCACCACCCGGCGCCCGTACGACCGGGAAAGCCGGCGGCCCGTAATCGTCGACACAGAGCGCGACAGCATCCACGCCGTAGTCGACTACCACCCGAGCTCGACCAGACCCGCCGTGTTTGACGCTGTTCGTCAGCGCCTCCTGCACGATCCGGTAGGCAAACAAATCCACCTCGGTGGGCAACTCCAGCACCTCACCGGTCACTGCCAGCTCCACCTGCAGCCCGGTACGCCCGACTTGCGCGATCAACGCCGGCAGCTGCCGCAAACTCGGCTCGACCTGGTCCGGGCTCGGTTCGGCCGACAACATCCCGACCAGGCGCGCCAACGCGGTTTGGGCATCGTGCGCGGCATTGCGGATGGTGGCGAGCGCGGCGGCCAGGCGTACCGAATCTTGGTGGAATGCAGTGTGCGCCGCGCCAGACTGGACCACGATGCCGGAGACGTGATGCGCCACCACGTCGTGCAGTTCCCGGGCAATGCTCGATCGTTCGTCGGTCAACGCCGTAGCAGCGCGCGCCGAACCTGCGGTTGCCTGCCGGCGACGCGCATGCTGCTGAGCCAGGCCACCACCCCAAAGCGCCAAGATGAACAGCAGATTGATCAGCCGAATAGGCCAGGCAGTCGGTTGTGGCGCCGGCCGCAGCAGCACGCTCACTACGATCGCGGCGACGACGAAACCTGACCGAGGCCAACGCACCCGATCACCGGCGGTGAAGGCCAGCAACATTTCCGCGAAGCCGGGCACGACGATGTCGGCAACCGAAGCCGCTGGCACCAAGGTTGCTAGTTCGGCTGTGACGACAGCCGCGAGCGGATAACTTCGGCGCACCGCGACCGGCAGGGTCTGCGCGACCACCAGCGCGAGCCCGATCGTCAGATCCGCCCATCGCCACGGTGTGTAGTGCCGAGGCGGGCTGGACTCCAGGTAAACCGTCACAGAAAGGGCGGCCATCGCGCCCCCGAGCAGCCAGTTGAGCAACTGAATCCAGATCGCCGATAGCCAACGCAGGCGACGCCATCTGGTGGACACCAGCGGACCATATCGACCCGCAGCCACCGTGTCCTCCCCCGTGCGGAGGAGATGATCTCCGCTGCGCCGGTCGACTCCTTGTCCCCCAGGATCGATGACAGTGCGTAGTCGACGGTCCTAGCCTCACCGACATCGGTCAATGCACCAGCACTGTTGAGGCCGCAAGGAAAGGACCGTCGTGGCAATCTTCGCCAACCTTCGCGCTCCAGTTGGGCGGCATCGTCCGGCGCGAGCCCACCGGCACTGGCCCATCGTCGTAGCCGGCGCGGCCACGCTGCTGATGACCAGCGGATCCGCTCTAGCGTTCGCGGGCAGCAACACCGACAAACAGAGCAACAGTCCCGATTCGGTACGCGCCGGCGCCCACAAAACCACCCCAATCGGCGGGGTGGCTGGCGTACCCGTACCTGAGTTGCAGTGGTCTGATGCCGGTGACGCGTTTGAAAAGTCGACCGCCGCAGTGCCGCTCGACTATGCCGACCCCACCGGCCGGACGTTGTCGCTCGCGCTGGTGCGGCTGCCCGCGACCGACTCGGCCCACCGCCGTGGCGCGTTGTTCGTCAACTTCGGCGGCCCCGGCGCGGAGGCGACAAACACGCTGAAGTTGACAGCTCGGACGCTGTTCAGCCCGGAAGTTCGCGCTGCTTACGACATCGTGGCCGTCGACCCACCCGGCACTGGGGCGAGCGCTCCGGTGACCTGCGCGGCCAGCACCGAGGAGCAGCAGTCGCTCGCTTTGGCCGGCCAGTCCGGTTTCCCCACCCCGGGTAATGCCACTGAGCTGGCGAGCGCGAACCAACAAGCCCGCCAGATTGCCCAGGGCTGCGCGGCCCGCAACCAGGATCTGCTCAGCCATGTCGGCACGCTGCGGTTCGCCCGCGACCTCGATGTGTTGCGCGCTGCACTGCAAAGTCCGCGACTCAACCTTTACGGCTACTCGTACGGGACTTTGCTCGGGCAGGTCGCGGCGAACGTTTTCCCGGACCGTACCGGTGCTGTGGTGCTTGATGGGGTTGCCACCCCAGATTGGTTCACCGGTCCGGCTGCGGTGCCGTCGTGGAATCGGGTGAACGCCGACGTGGGCACCGCCCAGACGCTGGCGGAGTTCTTCCGTGCCTGTGACCAGGCCGGTGCCGCCCAATGCGCGCTCGCCGGAAACGCTGCTCGCACTTATTCCGCGTTAGCTCACCGTTTGCTGAAGCAGCCGGTTTCGCTGCCACTCAATGGCGCAGAGGAACCGTTCGACTACTCGGATCTGGTGTCTATCAGCCAAGAACTGTTGTTCGTCGAAGCGGACTGGCCGATTCTGGGGGCCTTGGTGCATGCGGTAGGTAACGCCGCAACGGATGTTCCTGATCGGCATGCCTCGGCCGCGGCCGGCGCGCTCATCACCACCGCTCGTGCCCGCACCGGCGCAGCATTCACTGCAGCCCACCGCCGAACCGGTGCCACCAGATCCCCCAATTCCGCCGGTTCAACTGGCAACGCCGGTTCAACGGTTGAGCCAGTAGCGGCGGATTACAACAATTATGCCGACGCGAACTGGGCGATCACCTGTGCGGACAGCCCGAACCCGGGGAATCCCGCAAATTATTCCGTCATCGGGCAGTTGCGCGACAAAACTGTGGCGCCATACTTCGGTTCACGCTGGGCTTCGGTAACCCGGCCGTGTGCATTCTGGTCGGCGCGCTCCAGCGAGAAATGGACCGGCCCGTGGAATTCCACCACGCAGCAACCGATATTGGTCATCGGCAACCGATTCGACCCGGCCACCCCTTACACCAACGCGGTTCGGGTGAACAAATTGCTGCCGAACAGCACGCTGCTCACCCTCAACGGGGTTGGGCACACCTCGATCGGCACCAGCATTTGCGTCACCGCCGCCGTTTCCCAATACCTGCTAACTGAGACAACCCCCAATCCAGGCACCGTCTGCACCCAGGATCACGGCCCGTTCGACGCCCAACCAGTGGCTAACGGCGACGGGCAGCGAGCCGTCGCGGCTGGCCTGCCAAACTCGCAGTAAACCCAAGTTTGATTCAACGCGGCGAAAATCCGGGCCGGCTCGTAACCACCAGGCCGACCCGGATTTCGCCGCAGATTCAGCCGATGTCGTCGTCGATCAGGGCATAGGGCGGCCGGTCGGCTCGGCGCGAGAACCGCACGACCACGTCAGAATCGGCAGTCGGCGGCGGCGCGTTGTCGGCCACGACCAGTTGAGCGCCCATTCCCGCGCCGGCCAACCAGCGTTCGAGATGGCGATAAAACCGCTCGATCACCGCACCGTCGACTGACGTAGCCCGCCCGACATTCTTATGCGGACTGTCCAGCAACAGCAGCCCCGGATGCGAAGAGCGGGTTTCCCAAGCAATCTCAAACACCGCAAGCTGCCAAGCCAACGCCATCAACGTACGCCGTCCCGACGACGCCGCCGAGTATGGTTCGTTGCGCGTGTAGGGGGTGAGATCCTCGGCCACATAGGCATCCTCGGCGCCGGGGAATTGCCATTCCGTGAGGATGCCGCGGAATCTCGCGTTGACTTGCTGCACGATCGCGGCACGTTCACCAGCAGGTGCGTGTTGGACTGCAACGGTCAACTCGTCGCGCAGCGCCTGCAATTGCAGCTGCAGACTTTCCACGGCGTGTGCGCGTCGTTCGAGCACCCGCACCAGCAGCAGGCCGTCTTTTGCGCACTGCAAAGTTCGGCTAGCTTCCTCGCGGCGCCGGGCCAAGGTGTCGCGCTGCGCCAGATAGGGCGAAACGGCATGAGCGGTTGCTTCGTCGAGATCGGCAGCGGCGCGCGATTCGATCAGTTGCGCGCGAATCGTCGCTGCCCGTAGCCGCGGTAACTCGGCGTCGAGCTCATCGAGGTAATCGGTAAGTTCGGCGAGCCGGGCTCGGGCCGACCGCAATTCACTGGACACATCGGGCGGTCGGGCCGGATTGGCGCCGTCGAGATGTTGCGGCAATTCGGTTTGGCAGGTCGCGCACCGTTGCTCGCCGAAAGTTACCGAGGTTAGACACGAGGGGCAGACATCCAGCCGCATCGGCGGGAACAGGCTGCCTGCCTCGACCAGCATGACGAGTTTGCTGACATCCTCGGCGTACGTTGCTCGTAAGGAAGTCATTCTTAGTTTTTGTGCTTCGCGGTCGCGCAACAAGGCTGCCGCCGTGCCAGCCGCATCGGTGGCCATCCGGTGTCGCTTGCGCAGGTCATCGGCGAAAGTCGTGTCGGCCTGGGCCTGCTCGTCCAACGCGGCGATTGCGCTCGCACACTCGGTTAATTCGGCCCGTGCTGTTTGCTCAAGCTGCGCCAGCTCAGTCTGGCTGCCCGGCTCAAGCTCGGCGATAACCGATTGCGCCATCCGTTGCGCCTCACGCGCGGCACCGAGTTGCGCCTCTAGCGAGCGCACTCGCCGCCCCAATTCGATCGCACGGTCGTCGTGCACGTCGAAAATCACGTCGATGACCTGAAGCAGCTTCAAATTCTTCATCGGTGCGTTCTCGAACAGCAGGTTGCGATCGTCCAGTCGTTCGCCGGGCAAGAAGCACAGTGGCATCAGGTCACGGAAACTGAGCGGATCGGTGTCGCTCTCCGCGCCGGCCAGATTGTCGCGCAGCCGCACGCCCTCAAGCTTGCAGTGCGACAACAGCAAAGCTGACAAGCTGTCCGCTGCTCCGGCCGGGCGCAGTCGACGTCGTTGCGGCGAGGCGAGGCCTGCCTCATCCAATAAACCCGGGCAAACATACGCATAGGTGGAAGGCTCCCCCACAGCCCGCTCAATCAGGTACGGCGAGCCGGAGAGCTCAACCTCAACTGTCGCAGCCCTGATCTTGGGAGTGATCTCGGGATGCCGTGGGTGGTCGGAGGCGCCCAAGCAATAGTCGACGAATTCCAAGATTGTGGTCTTACCAGTGCCGAAAGCACCCGCAATGATCGACAGCGGCCGGGGTGCGTTGCCCGGTCCGCGAAAATCGACATCGTAAGTGCGGCCGTCGGCGTGTAGCCGCAGCCGTCTGATTCGGATTCCGTGCACCCGAAATCCGTTCGAGCCCGCCTCATAGTGGCGTCTCATGTCGTGTCCTTCGACTCAGGGAGCAGGAGAAAGCCCGACTCAGGGAGCAGGAGAAAGCCAGGATCCGCCTCACCCATCAGCACGGTTGGGCGAGGCAGCGATGCACCCGCGCACGGTCGACCTCAGTCTACGTCCGCTGAGCCGGCGCAGGCGTCGCACGATGATGCGGGCCGCAATCGTGTATGAATGCCCATATGCCGCGGTCAATGTCTGTACCGTGTCGCGACCGTGCTCAGTGAGCCGATAGCGGATTCGCCCGGCCACCGTCATGCCGACCATTCCCGCGGCGACCAGCAGACTCAGATCCCCAGACAGGCGCAGCTGCGCGCTGACCAGGCGCTGACCAACGCTGCGATACGCCAGTGATCGGTCATCGAAACCGGCCAGCTGCAGGGTGAGCCGGTCTGGATCGTCGGAGTCGCGGGCCAGCAGCAGTGGGTGAGCCGCGAGGAAGTCGTACAGTCCTAGGCGTTCGGCATCGATCCCGTCCATGGGTTCTGCTTGGATCAGGTCGAGCAGTAAGAGCAGTCGGGCACACCGAAAGATCGCCACGTTGTCGGGGTTCACGCGATTTCCCCAGCGATCTGGCGCCAATGCCGGACCCAGCCGGCCCGACCGTCTTCGACAATGCGGTGCATCAGTCCGCAGCGATGCACCCGGCCTGCGTTCAAGTCGGCCGGAAATGCACCGGACTCACGAATTTCGCTGGTTACCGCAGCATGCAACCCGGACAGCAGCCGGTCCATCGGGTTTGCCTGCGTGATCGCATTGAACCGCGCCTCCCAGATGCCGAAGGCGACACTATGCGCCTCACCGAGCGCGTCGATCTCAACCCGAATCCCTTTGTCCATGATTTCTCGGGCCAGCAGCTCGGCATTGAAGAACTCGTGCTTGGCTGATTCCACTTCCAGGTGGCCGGCCGCTCGCAGCTGGCGGACAAACAGGGCGCGCTCCAAACCGAGCGCACTGTCGGAGTCCACGTTGCGCAGCAATCGGCGCACCCGCGGTTCTGGTGACGCTCGCAGGTACGGGTCGTATTCCCGCAGGTACGGGTCGTAGTAGTGGCGCCGAACGTGGGCCGCGTCTGGGCGTGCCAGCATTTCTCGCAGTACCGTTTCGTGCCAGAGTTCGATAATTACTCCGGTCTCGCGCTGTTTGCGCCCACGCCACCGATCCCACCATTGGGCCGTGCCGGGGTCCATGCTGGCGGGCACGCACAGCACCCACCGGCAGATTTGATATCCGTGGCGTGCGGCCGCTGCCACGGCTGAGTCGAAGGATTCGCGGATCTGCGCTTGTGCAGTCCGGTTCACTACCGGCCAGAAATACTTGGACTGCCAGATGGTCACTAGTCCGGACAGATCGCCGAGGAGTACATCTATCCCCCAATCGCCGGGATTAGCGGCGATTGCCCGGGCACCGGGGTAGATCGTGGCGATGAGCATGGCCAGCATCTGCTCGAAGTCGTCTCGGGCGCCGGCCACGTTACCGGCACGAAATTGATGGGCCGCGAAATTGATCGGAGGCTCACCCGCGGCGAGTGGCACGGTAGCGGTCGTCGCTGATCACCCCTTCATCATGCGATGCTGGTCCAGTGACTCCTTGATCACTATGCGCGACCCAGTCACTTCCGGCAATCTTTCCGTTACTTAAAGTCAAAGCTTCGACAACTCTTAACCTTCCCGTTGTCGGCCACTCGATCGCTTGATGTCCATTGACGACATCGTGCGGCCAGTGCGAGTGCGGCCGTTATGGTCGTATTTGGAGGCATTATGCGGATCGCCACCTTCAACGTCGAGAACCTTTTCAACCGGGCCCGAGCACTGGACCAACACAACTGGGCGCTGGGTCGGCCAATCCTCGATGCCTATCAACGGGTCTGCGCCCTGCTCGAAGAGGCCGAATATACTGACGCAGTCAAACACGACATTCTCCGCGAGTTGGCTCGACTTGGGTTGCGTGCTGGCGACAGCGCCAAATTCGCCCGGCTGCGCCAGAATCGCGGCCGACTCGTGCGCCGCTCCCGCGACGGCAAAGTCACAGTTATCGCCGACGGACGGGCCGACTGGATCGGCTGGGTGGAGTTGACCTCCGACCGGGTAGAAGAACTCGCCCTGGTCCACACCGCCCGGGTCTTGCAAGACGTCGGTGCGGACATCGTCGGCGTGGTCGAGGCCGAAAATCGGTTCGCGCTCAAGCGATTCGCCGATGCCGGCCTAGTCGAGACCGGTCAGGTGCGGTATCCGCACGTCATGGTCATCGACGGCAACGACGAACGCGGCATCAACGTCGGCGTGCTGTCCGCGCCCGACTTTCCGTTAGTCGGCCAATACAGCCACGTCGACGACGCTGCCGGCGGGCGGCGGGTCTTCAGCCGCGACTGCGCCGAATACCACTTCCACACCCCCGCACAGCACCGCATCGTCTTGCTGGTCAACCACTTCAAAAGCAAGGGGTACGGAGTAAGAGCCGTCTCCGAAGGCATACGCCGACAACAAGCCACCCGAGTCGCCGAGATATATCGCGGCTTGATCGACGCCGGAACCGACCGGGTAGTGGTGGTCGGCGACCTCAACGACACCCCGGACAGTGAAGCCTTGGCGCCGCTGCTGCACGACACCGACCTGTGCGACATCTCCACCCATCCGAGCTTCGACGATGCCGGCCGCCCGGGCACGTATGGCTATTGCACCGCCCGCAACAAACTCGATTACATACTGCTATCACCTGCTCTATTCGCAGTTACCACCGGCGGAGGCATTTTTCGGCGCGGCGTGTGGGGCGGCAAGCGTGGCACCCTGTGGCCGATTTACGACACTATGACCAAAGCAGTCCACGCAGGTTCCGATCACGCCGCTGTCTATGCCGATCTGAACCTCGACTGACAACGCTGTCCATGCCGAAGTCAACCTCGACTGGCCAAAGGCGCGGCTAGCCGTGGCTACTCTGGTCGCCGGCGAGTTCGCCGGCAGCGCAACCTTTGCTGCAATTGCCGCAACCCCTGTTGGTGCTGGCACGGTAGCCGTCGTCGGTGCGGCCACAGCCGCCGGCGTTGTCGGCGTCGGCGTGGGCCTGACCTCAAGCAGGACCACGCTCTCGCTCGGTGATTCTGTTGGCGTTGACAATCAGAAACCCCAGCTCAATGCCCCGATTGCGCTAATCCTGAGGCCGGCATGAGATAAATCACCCTCCAAATCGCACAGAATCCAGTTGACGAGCCACCTGACTGTCATCGATCCTGTCCGAGTAGCAAATGACGGGGGTCGATAATGCGCGATTGTGGCACCGCAAATGCGGCCACCACCAGCACATTCTGTTCGCGACGACTCGTCGCTCGAGCAGGCAGACACTCCAACCGGTGCGTCGCTTACCACGCGAGTGGGCTCGGATGCGAACCAGCGGTGGCGGTGGCAAGCATCGGCTAGCCTTATCTGCAACCCCTATGCTGAGCAATATTGTTATGCCCGGCCCTGACAGTGCTGTGCCAGATGTCGGCGCCGGATGGGCGTTTGCGCTTTTCTGCTGGAGGTTTTGTGTTCGGGTCGACCGGCCGAAGAGCAATCGTTTTGACCTTGTGGGTCGTGCTGACGATGTCCGCTCTGGCCATACTTCCGGCAAGCGGTGACTCGTCAGTAGGTGTGTGGCAAGCCGGCAGTGCGGCCGACCGCGCATATTGGACGACCGATCGCATGCAGCGAGCGGCGCCGGTGGAGCAGCGCATCGCTCCAGACACGGCAACGCCAGACCCAAGTAGTCCGATGGCGAGTCAGACTCCAGTGCCACCGAGCCCGAGCTCGGTAAAGGCGAGCCCGAACTCAGTGAAGCAAGGTGTGAGTTCGTTGGCCGCCCCGGCTAATTCTTTGGCTGCCCCGGCCAATGTGCAGGGCAAGTTCTACACTGGTATTCCAGTGGTGGGCACGTTCTTCGCCGACACCGCAGCTGGCGATACCACCTGCACCGGTTCAGTGGTGCACAGCCCGAACAAGAATCTCGTTCTCAGTGCCGGCCACTGTTTGAAGGCCTGGCGCTCCAACGGAGCGCACCGCATCTTCGTGCCGCAATACACCGCTGGCCGAGACGCCGCGCACCAGCCCTTCGGGTTCTTCCCTGTCGACGCTGTTTTCGTCGACCCGCGCTACTCCCCGCCGACGGCGATCTCCACGCTTACCGACCTCGATTTCGGCTTCGCTCAGCTCGATCCGAATGACGGCGGAACTCAGATCGAAGACGTCACCGGCGCACTCACACTGAAGACTACGCCGGGCTATCGCAACAACGTCACCGTCTTGGGTTACCCGACGAAGGCGCACAACGCCAACGGGCAAACCTGGAGCTGTGCCGTGACGACTGCGGCACTGCCCGGATACCACCAAATGCAAATGGGTTGTCCTGGCTTCTATGGCGGCACCTCCGGCGGCCCGTGGATTGCCAACTACAACGCCACCGCCCACACCGGTGACGTCATCGGCGAGACTGGTGGCGTCAACGGCGGCGGCGACACCGATGCCGTCAGCTACTCACCGATGTTCGATCAACAGATCCAGCTTTTGTACAACGATGCCGTCAGCGGCGCGGTGACAAGCCGCCCGGCCTATGCGGCGCTCGCCGCGCCCGGCGCCCTGCCTGGCACCCCGGCGATGTGGAAGGGCGCGCGTCTGCTCGCTTCTGGTGACTACTCATCGAAACAGCGCAGCGACCTCATCACCGTGTGGACCGATGGCAAGGTGTCGCTCTTCCCAGCGTTGGCGGCCGGCGGATACGGCGCCGAGAAGGTGCTCGCCGCAGCCAATGCCCGGTGGAAAAACGCCCGGCTGATCACTGGTGGGGATTTCGACGGTAAAGACACCTTCGACCTGCTGGTGGTCTGGAAGGACGGCAAGCTGTCCAACTTCGTGGACACCACGCCGGCCAGGCTTGGCGCGGAGAAGAAATACACCGGCAGCACCGTGACCGGGCTTAACTCGGCAGCACAGATCACCGCCGGCAAGTTCGGCTCGCCCTACGTGACCGACCTGGTGGTGCTGTGGAAGGACGGCGAGCTCAGCCTCTATTCCAACAGCGGTGGCGGGAAATTCGGGGCTGAGCACCAGCTCAAGAAGGCCAACCCCACCTGGAAACAGGCGACTTTATTCAGCAGCGGTCAATATAAGCACGCCACCACCTGGGACCTGTTGGTGCGCTGGACCGACGGCGAAGTCGACAACTATCCGGCCGTCAGCTCCCGCGGCCTGGGTGCGGAACATCGCATTCTCAATTCCAACGCCCGGTGGCGTAACGCCGCGGCGATCACCACTGGTCACTACACCGCGAACGCCTACACCGATGACCTACTCGTGCGCTGGGCCGACGGCAACACCACGCTTTACCCGGACTCAACGATCGATCACCTCGGCTCGGAGCAGCCGCTCGTGAAATAATCTTCGCAACACCGCCAGAACACCATTAGCCCAGGCTGTGCGAATCCGCATGGCCTGGGCCAACGCGTGTACCCCGGTCGGGTGAGTCCACCCCCGCTCTAGCTGGTTGCCGGGGAGTGACAGCGTTGTCCTGGGTATTGTCTTACTGCTCTTATCTTCACAATGACTGTCGGTGCGCTGCTGACCTGAGATGAGTGAGATGAAGCCAGGGTGGTAAGTCGTCGGGGTCTGCTGCGCGGCGCGTTAGGTATTCCCGTTGGTGGGTCGATGCCACTTCCTGAACCACCAACAGTCGGTGTCCACGGCAACGGTCCAACCGGGATCCAGTCCGGTGAACAACTGCAAGTGTCGGCCGAGCTCACCTCGATGCAACAGGGACACGGCTGGCGCCCGAACGGCGCGCTCGCCAGCGCGATGAACGATGACATAACCTTCGCGCTCGGCCGGCAAAGTGCCTTCATCACCACTCGGCCCAACAGACATCCAGCTGCGCTCACTCGCACCGACATCAGGCCACGGGTCGACCTCACCGGCGGCCGATATCTGCGATTGCTGATCCGCGTCGAGAACGGCGACAACATTGCTGACTGCTCAGTTTATGTGAGCAGCGACGGCATGGTCGCCAATTATGCTTACGCACCGATTCAGAACATCAATGCGGATCCAAGCGTGCGGTGGCTCAAGGACGGCGAGTGGAAGTGGGTCACCGTCAGCCTGGCCAGTGCCACCATGGTCGGCCGACCCCATTTCAGCGCGATCGACTCGGTGCGCATCCGGGCGGTGAGCCAAGCCGGCACCAGCATGACTGTTCGGCTGCAGGCGGCACAGGTGATCGAGCCAACCATGTCCGAGGGCATCGTCTGCTTTACCTATGACGACAGTTATCGCAGTCAGTGCACAGTGGCTAAAGCGCAGCTCGACCGTTACGGCCTGCCGGGAACGGCCTATACGATTTCTAGCAATGTGCAAGCCGCCGACGCGGGCGACAGTCGGTATCTGACCACACGAATGTTGCAGCAGATGCGGCAGGAAAGCCGGTGGGAAATCGCCCCACATGCTCACACTGTCACTGACCACGCTCGGGCGTTCGCGTGCGGTTACGACCCCACCAGCGGGGTGAGTTACGGCACCAATCCGCTCAGTCCGACTGAACTCGACCTCGACGTCAGCCGCAACCTCGACTGGCTGACGACCAACGGACTCCTCAGTGGCTTCGTCGGGCACTGTTATCCGCGCGGACGGTTCAACACCGCTGTTCAGCGCCAACTCGCCGGCCGGGTTGCGTACGCGCGAGCGATGACTAGCGACTCCAACGGCGTCGAGACGCTGCCACCTGCCGACCCGTATGCGATTCGTTGCTATCCACTCAACAACACGACTCGGCTCGCAACAGTACGCGCGATCGTCGACGGTGTGGCCACCTATGGCGGAGCGGCGGTCTTCTGCTGTCACGACATTGTGCCGGTGCCGACCCAGTCAACCCAGTGCTCCATCGCCCTCCATCGAGCGCTGGTGAGCTACGCAGCCACCCACACGGGCGTACGCGTCGCGACTTTGGGCAGTGTGATGCGACAGCTTGCCCCCGGGCAGCACTCGACCTCGCCGCTCTGATCGCTGGGTCTCGGTTGCTCCGGGGATGGAGTGCAAGTCGCCCTGCGTGGAATCAACTGGGCGCAGTCGCCCGACAGCTGGCAGACCAGCCAAGCTGAGTTCGAACATCGAGAAGACGTCCGGAGTTGCCGCCAACGTTCTGTTCGCAATTCACCCGTATGATTCTTGGCAGCGAGTCAGCGTTGCAGCCACCTAAGCACGTATTGACGCAGCTCACAGCCGCGACAAACTGCCTGCTGTGCATCGGATAAACGGTGCCACTCGGGTAACCGCTGTTACGGATGAGCTCGCTCCCAAATTGATCTGTTTCGGGGGAGGACAGGAACACCGCGCGAATGCCGCCGACGGCGCCCGTGACGCGTACCGGCTCAGTCATGCCCGCGACCCCTAGGCGGAGTCATAGTATGTTGCCTACATAGGGGAAATCCGTCGCTCAGCGCTAGCGCCATCACTGAACGTACAAGAATTGCTAGCGATGTCTTTGGGCCATGTACCGACGAGCAGACCCCTGTTACGGTCGCCGCTGATCATCTGACGTTGAGGCAGCCGGGCAGTCGGCTGCTTCCTGGCGAACGGACATTCATGGTCTCCAGACGTTCCCTTTTCCTCGGCGCCGCCGGCCTGGCCGCTGCAGTTCCCTTCGTAACTTCCGGCACCGCGTCAGCTGCCGACCGAGCTAACGGTGCGAACGGTCAAGGCCAGCGCGTTCCGCGCACGTTGCTGCGGCAGCGAGGTCGTCGAGCCGGTGGCGCCCGGTTTGACACGACGTCGTTCAAACTAAGTCATTTGGGGATTACCTGGACCGGTGTCGGCGCGAGTGTGCGACTGCGCACGGCGGCGGGCTGGAGTGACTGGCAAGTTGCGCGGGGCTGCCCGGTTGGTGCTGACACCGCTGAAGACGCCGCTGGCGGAAGCGCACTGATCGGTGCTCCCGACGTGATCGGCTACGAGCTAGCGGCTGACGGTGGCGAGGTCGCTTCGGTCGAGCTCAACACCACTGACGGCCCAGCCTTCACCACGACCACGCCGGCTGAACAACTGGCGCTGACCGACGACATGAAGCAACACCCGGATGTGCCGCGCTATTTGTCCCGGGCCGGCTGGGGTGCCGACGAGTCAAGGCGGGTCGTGACGAAACCCGACGGCTCACCAAATCCACTGTCGTTTTATACCCCGCTCACCATCACCATTCACCACGAAGGAAATACCTACGACACCAGTCGGCAATTGGAACACGTACGCGCGCTGTATGAATTCCAGACCAATTCGGCGGCGCTGGGCGGATCCGGGCTCGACGACCTCGGTTATCATCTGCTGATCGACACCGAGGGCACTGTCTATGAAGGACGATGGTCTGGTAATGATCGCATTCCAGTCTTCGGTGACCCGTTCGACCGGTCGGCGCCGCGCGAAGTCAACGGTGCACACCTGCCCGGCTTCAATGCCGGCAACATCGGCGTAGTCCTGCTCGGCGATTACACGAATACAGCGCCAGCCGAGGCCGTGTACCAATCCTTGGCGTTTGTCGTGGCTGGGTTGGCCAAAGTGGCACAGCTGGACCCGATCGGCACGACGAGCTATGTCAATCCTGCGGACGTGGCCGACACGACTCGGACCGTGCCGCCGCGCAGTGCCACGATCCGCACAGTGTCTGGGCACCGGGATTGGCGCGTCGCAAACCCAGCGGCCGACGACACTGTTTGCCCTGGCGATGCCTTCTACCCCAGCCTGGACCGGATCCGCCAGGACGCTGCTGACCTGCTACCCCGATTGGGTCCCTCGACCAGCTGAGCCAGTCGGGCAGTCGGGCAGTCGAGCAGTCGGATTAACCCTTCAGGTCTCGACGGGACAATTTCGATGCCCAGGTGTCACACAGGCGGCACGGAGAATTGCAACACTGGTGTTCACCAAAGGAGCCAGTCGAGCTGGGCATTTGCGCTGAGCGGCGCGCGAGCCGCCCGCTAAGCGCGACGGTACAGCGTAGTCAACGCCTGACCGACGACATCGACGCTGCTCCCCAAACCTGAATTGCCCTGACCACACTCATAGACCCTTTTCTGTACGCGCGGCCGGCCGCTTCTCGCGCGTACAGAATTGTCAGATTGTGGGTTTAGGGTCGTGAAGTGCCGCGTTTACTGCAGCGGTTACGTGCAAGCGGGACGTGGCAAAAATTGGCACCTTGCTGTCGTCGGCCGAGATCAGGAGTTCAATTTCGGTGCAGCCTAGGATGATGCCCTGTGCGCCAGCTGCGACGAGACGATCGATGACGTCGCGATAGAGCTGCCGTGAGGTCGCCCGCCCTGGGACCCGTGGCCTTCAACGCGCCTTTTTGCTGCGCGAAATTTGGCTTATTTTTCGGTTATCCGGGCAGCGAGGCTCAATGCCGCTAACGTGAAAGTGAAGTGAGGCGAAACTGGGTACGGACAGCGATTTCACAGCTAACGCTTGGAGTAGCCATAGACTGGCTGGGCAATGTCGTCCGCATGGCTGCTCATCGCAAACGTGCCGGACGACCCCTGCGGTATACCGTCGCGGGTCTCATGCTCGTCGGGACGCTGCTGCTGATCGTCGGCCCGCGGGCAGCCGAAGCTCTAAACCGCGCCCACGCGTCCGCTTCCACCCCGGCCCTATCGCGAGTTTCCGCAGTTGAAACCCCCACTCCAGCAGCATCCGCGAAGCCGTCCGCTGCACCTTCGCCCGCGGTGGCCAAGCCGATTCGGGTGGTCGGCCTAGGCGATTCAGTGCCGGCCGGCGACCAATGCGACTGCACCTCGTACGTGTCGCTGGTCGCCGAACAGCAAGCAGCGCTGCTGAAAACCAGTGCAGTGGTCTCGAACCTCGCCGAAGGCGGCCTTTCCACCGCCGGGCTAAACACTCAGCTCGAAGACTCTTCGGTTCGCCAACAGGTCGCCAACGCCGACGTCGTTATAATTACGATCGGCGCCAACGACTTCGACACCGACTCGGTCGCCGACTCCTCGTGCAGCGGCCCCGACCTCAGCTGTTTCCAATCGGTGCTCGGACAACAAGCAGCGCAACTCGGCTCCGTCTATAAAACAGTCAGCGGGCTGGTCGGGACGGGCTCGACGAAGGTACTGGTGACCGGATATTGGAACGTATTCCTCGACGGGGATGTGGCGGCGGCCCAGGGCAACGACTACATCCGCAACAGCGTCTCGCTGACGGTCGCGGAGAACGCGCTAATCGCCAGTACGGCGCAGGCACAAGGGGCAACCTACGTCGACATATTCACCCCGTTCAAGGGCCAGTCCGGCGCAAACGACGACACGAATTTACTGGCCGACGATGGCGATCACCCGAATGCCGCCGGCCATCGTACGATCGCGAAGGCCTTGGAGTCCACGCTCACCGCAGCCTAATTACTTGACCGTTTTGGTGCTGCGGCGCTAAAGCCATCGACCGGCACTGTTTGCCGGGTGGGGCGCGTGGGTAGTACTAGGTCATGGGACTTATCGTTGCGCTCTTGGTCATTTGGTTGGTGCTGGCCGTGCTCGGGCTGGCGCTGAAGGGCCTTTTCTGGCTCTTCATCGTTGGATTGGTTCTTTTTCTGGCTACCAGCGTCTTCGGCTGGATCCGCCGCAAGGCTTAAGCATCGCGGGTGGAACCGTCGGTGCTTCGCCGTCGTCATAGTGCTGATCGCCCAACCGGGCCGGACCGATGCGGTCTGGCCCGGCGGCATCGACACGTGAGGACGGTGCGGGATGCCACGAAACGTCAGCGCATTGCGATATTTCAGCGCACTGCAGTGCGTCAGCGGGCTGCGGGGTTTCGACTGGCTGCGGTGCTTCGGCGTGCTGCTTGCAGCCAGAACGGCTAGTGGGTGCGCTGCCGCTGGTGCAGGGCCCGGGACGCTCCAGCAACCAAACGGATCGGCCAGTGCATCCGTAGGGCTGGTTCGCCCCGGCCGTATTCCGCCCGCAGCTGCCCGACCGGCCGGCATGCCGATCGTCCACGCGCGTTGGACCTCGTGTGCTGCCGCTTACTCCAGCGATGTTGCGGCGATCTCGCCGTACCGGCTACCGCTTTATGACCTGTCTTTTCCTGTGGCGTCAGTGTTTATGTGCACAAATCCGGACCTAGCTAGTGCTGACCGCGACGTGGTCGCCAGCGAGAACCGCAGCGAGAATGTCCGGCCGCTGCTAGCGGCCTTGCAGCTGCCCGATGTTCCGCCGGCCACCGACGACGGCATTTGCCCAGCGAACGCCGTTATCGCTCCTTGGCTGATCCTGGTCGACGGGGTAGGTCGGTGGATTCGTCCAGGTTTGCCAGCTGATGTGGTCTGCGCTAAACCACGGCCGGAGGTCTTCGCCGCCCTACAACAGCTACACCTGGCTCCGGTCCCGACGATGGGTCGTTCGCGGCATCAGCAAAGTGGCGCAAGTCGGGCATGGCGAGGCCGGTGGGATCGTGCCAGCTGATCTGCGTGCCAGCTGGTCGCAGCGCACTCATGCCCTGTTCGGCGTGTTCAACCAGGCCTGGCCTGATGCCGAACGCGATGCTATGACGCCAAAGATCTTTAAAACGACGATGCGTAATGCACTGCAGGCCGCTGATGACACAGTCTGGGGATACGCGGAGAAGACTAATCTTCTTAACCCGCAGGCGGAAACCCAACCCTGGTTGAACGCCATCAAACGAACCCGCACCAATCCTTGACGGTGCGAGACTTTGCCAGCGGGTCGATGTGAGCAGAAATTTAGCTGCGGCTATTTAGGGGTCGCCTTGCCCGCTCTTAGGCTGTGACCAATGCTGCTCGCCGGCAACGTCTCTCTGCCATCGACGAGTGCCTGGGCGAGCTCGGATAACTTCTGATTGCGGTCCCGTGCGGCGCCGCGGAGGATCCTAAACGCATGATCAACGTCGATTCGCAAACGTTCGGCCAACAGACCTTTTGCCTGTTCGATGAGAACCCTGCTGTTGAGGGCTGATTGCAGCTGTTCGGTCAACACATCGCGGGCCTGGATCGCGCGCTGCTGCAGCAAACCTACGGTGGCGATATCCGCCAGCGCCTGCCCGATACGCAACTTCTCCGGGCTCAGTGCGCCTGCGGAGATCTCGAACAGATTTAAGGCGCCGATGACCTCGGTCCGCAATTTCATCGGCAACGCGTGCACAGCGGCAAAGCCCACGTCGGCCGCCGCCACAGTGAACGCGGGCCATTTACCCGCCGTAGGCAAGTCCTCCACGGACACGGCGTTCCCTGTTCGAAAACAGTCGAGACACGGCCCCTGATTGGCCTGCAGCTGGAACAGTTCCAGCAATCGGGTCCGCTCGGACGACGCGGCGACTACTTGCAGCTCGCCGCGTCCGTCGGCGAGTAGCAACCCGGCAGCAGTAACGCCGAGTAATTGAACACATCGCTTGGTTAGAGTGTGGAGGAAGTCGATGAGGTCAAAGTCATCGACGAGTGTGTCGGCCATTTCAACGAAAACGTCTGGTAGCAAGGGCTGGGCCATGTCACTCACCTTCATGCATGTGCTGCGGGATAGCCGAGTCACTAGCCTGCAAACCTTGTGCCGCTACAGCGGAATCCGTGGCTTGGTGGATCTCAGGGTGTCGCATGCCCATTTCGTCCGGCAGTCGGCCTTCGTCCGCGACCCCGTCAAGCAGTAGCGCGCATGCGACGTCAGCCCGCAGCAGAACGTCGGGCCGGTCAGCGCGTCGACGCCAGGTCCTTGGCCCAAGGGTCGGGGTCAACTCTTCAATGTTCACCGCGACCTGATTGCTGGTGTAGATCGTCTCGCGAGGCGATGCCGGTAACGTCACGGCGACGGCTGCCGCGTCGACCGCAGCGACATCGACAGCGACATCACCGAGGTGTTTGATCGCGCAGGGAAATCCACAAGCTTGCTCGACCACCAGGTTCCACAGATCAAATCTGCGACCCACACTCACCATCCGCGCCTCACGGATCAACCTCTCCGAAGGAGAATGTTCGCTAATTTCGGCGACAAAAATTGTCCGAGCGCAAAATTGGACTTTCTTACTGACCTCATGCGCGAGATCGCCACCATAAGAATAAGGTCGTCGATGCCCTGGGATTCGCCAGTAGTCACCGGGTCCAGGGCGACAAACGCACCATACCCCCGTCCGCCCGAGCGCACTGCGGAGCTCGGGTGGGGTTCCCGCACAGCTGCAGCTCGTCGGCTGGGGGATGTGGCACTGCAGTCAAGCTCGGACAGGCGTACGGTCAGGGATGTCGCTCGAGCCCCCGGTGGCGCTGTCACTAGGTCAAGGGAGGACTCGCGCATGGCTACTTCGGTTGAAGCGGTAACGGCGACACCGAAATACACCGATCGCGATCGGGACCTTGATCTGCGGTGGTGGGCTGCGGCGAATTATTTGACCGTTGCGCAGATTTATTTGCAGCACAATCCACTGGGCCGTTATCCACTGACCGTCGGCGACATCAAGCCGCGCCTGCTCGGCCATTGGGGAACAAGTCCTGGCCTGTCGATGATATACACTTTGCTCAATCGCCTCATCCGAGACACTAGCTCTGATTTTATCTATGTCGCCGGACCAGGCCATGGTGGGCCGGCACTGCTGGCGAATGTGTATCTCGAGGGCACCTACAGCGAGATCTATCCCGACATCGCTGCGGGCATCGATGGGTTGGACGCCCTGGTGCGGCAGTTCTCCACCCCGGGTGGGGTGCCCAGCCACGTGAGTGTGCAGATGCCGGGCAGCATCCACGAGGGTGGGGAACTCGGCTACGCACTCGCGCATGCGGCCGGCGCCGCATTCGACCACCCCGACCTGACCGTGGCCTGCGTCGTTGGCGACGGTGAGGCCGAGACCGGCCCCCTGGCGGCATCGTGGAAAATCCCCGCTTTCCTGAACGCGCGCCGCGACGGGGCAGTGTTGCCAATCCTGCACCTCAATGGGTACAAGATTTCCGGGCCGACAGTGCTCGGCCGGGCCGACGACGCCGATGTGATTGCTTTGCTGGCCGCACAGGGATGGGCTCCGGTCGTTGTGGCCGGTGACGACCCGGCGACGGTATTCACCGAGCTCAACCGTGAGCTGGCTGCAGCTCATGCCCAAATTCGTGCGATTCAGCTCCAAGCCCGGACGGGCGGTGGATCCGGTGTAGCTGGGTCGGTGCGCTGGCCGGCGATCATTTTGCGTACCCCGAAAGGGTGGACTGGGCCGGGCGTCGTCGACGGAGTTCAGATCGAAGGGACATTTCGCGCGCACCAGGTGCCGTTGTCCCAAGTTCGGGAGAGCCCGGCGCACCTGCGGCTGCTGGAGCAGTGGCTGCACTCTTACGCACCGGAAACTCTGTTCGACTCGTCCGGTCGGCTCATGCCGGAATTGGCGGCTCTTGCCCCAGCCGGCGACAAGCGGATGTCGGCGTCCCCGTACGCGAATGGGGGCCGGCTTTTGCAGGAACTCGCCGTGCCCTCGCTGGAGCGATATGCCCTGCCAGTAAAGGTCCCGGGAGCCTCCTCGTATGAAAACACCAAGCCGTTGGGCGAGCTGCTGCGAGACATCTACAGCACCACCACCCGCGCGCACGATGGTGGTGGCGACTTCCGATTGTTTTGTCCAGATGAGACGGTCAGCAACCGCCTGGCCGCGGTATTTGAAGTGACCGACCGCTGCCTGCAAGCGCCGGTGCTGGCCACCGACGATCATCTGTCGCCCGATGGCCGAGTGATGGAAGTTTTGTCGGAACACCTGTGCGAGGGCTGGTTGGAGGGTTATCTGCTGGCCGGTGGGCACGGCATGTTCGCCACCTACGAAGCGTTCGCGATGGTGTCGGCATCGATGCTGATCCAACACACGAAGTGGTTGCAACACGCTGCCGACTTGCCGTGGCGTGCACCGATCGCATCGTTGAACGTGTTGTTGACTTCCACCTGTTGGCGCAACGACCACAACGGTTTCTCGCACCAGGGACCTGGTTTGATCGACACGGCAATTCCGTTGGCGCCCGCGGTCGTGCGGATCTGGCTGCCGCCAGACGCGAACACCACGCTGTCGATCGCGGACCATTGTTTGCGCAGCCGGGACCACGTCAACCTCATCGTCGTCGACAAGCGGCCGCACCTGCAATATTTGACGCTCGATGAGGCAAACGCGCACTGCGCGGCCGGTGCCTCGGTGTGGCAGTGGGCCGGCACGGAGAACCCCGAACCCGACCGCCAAGACAAGCCGGACATAGTACTGGCTGCGGCCGGCGACACACCCACGCTGGAAACTTTGGCTGCCGCTCAGCTGTTGCGCGAGTGGGTGCCATATCTACGCGTACGGGTCGTCAACGTGGTCGACCTGATGGCGTTGCTGCCGGCCGGCGATCACCCGCACGGGTTTAGTGACGAGCAATTCGACACCATGTTCACCGCGGATACCGATGTGATCTTCGCGTTCCACGGCTACCCCCGGGCGATTCATGAGCTGCTACACGGGCGAACACAGCCGGGCGGTTCCACGTCCGCGGTTTCAATGAACAAGGCACGACCACCACACCATTCGACATGGTCGTGCTGAACAGGATGAGCCGCTACCACTTGGTTTTGGAAGCACTTCGGCGCTGCCGACGCGTACCGGAAAAGGGTGTTGAACTGGCTCGGCATTGTCAACAGATGCTGGACCGGCACCACGACTACATACGCGAGAATTTCGAAGACCTGCCTGAGGTACGCGACTGGACCTGGACGTCGTGATGCGTTTCGTCGTTCATGCTGCCGGTTCGCGGGCCATCCACCAGCGCTGCAGGCGCAGGGAGAGGTAGCTTAGGCCACCCATTGGGATGGGGGCCCAGAATTCGAACAGTCGCCATGAGACAACCGCTAGGACGGCGATGGCGCGTGGGGTGCCGAAGCCGACCAGGGCCGGAATGAGGACTCCTTCGATGATGCCTAGGCCGCCTGGGCTGATCGGCAGGGCGCCCAGCAGGTTGGCGATGCCGTAGGCGACGAACAATGTCACCGGATTGAGGCGATGGCCGTAGGCGGCTAAGAACAGCCAGAGCGAGGCTGCGTCGAAGACCCAGTTCCCGGCCGCCCAGGATACTGACGAGATCAGGGTCCGACGGTCGGACAGCAGCTGGTTTAGCTGGCGAGCGGCATTGGACACCGAGCGCTGCACTCGGGGGCGCACGGCTCGCGGCAACCGGCTGATCACCGCGTGCAGCGGCTCGGCTGTGGGTGCCGGCTGCCGTGAATGCAGGAACAGGGCCAACAGGATGCCGGCGATCAGGACCGCGCCGGCGAGGGCGGCGATGACATAACTGCGGTGTAGGCCCAAAATGGGGATGGAAACGATCAGCGCCAGCCACAACAGCGCCGCCAACATCAGTGTCGACGCGCCGCCCTCGACCGCTATCCCGACGGCGGCGTCCCCGGCGGGGGTTCCGCCCTGCTGTATCAGCCGGTAGCGCAGGGCTGCGGAGGTGGCGGCGCCACCGGGCAGGACATGGCTGACCCCAAGCCCGGCGACGTCGATTCGCAGCAGCCAGGAGAAACTGGGGCGCTGGCCGGGCAGCATGCTGCGGGTGAGCAGCGAATAGCTGATCAAGCTGGCGATCTCTAGGGTGATCGCGGCCGCGGCACCCCACGGGTTGACCGTGCGCAGCAGTCGCAGTGCGGCTTCAGTTCCGGCGATTTGCGGGAGGACGAAATAGTCGATCACAGCGAGCAGGATCAGCACACTAGCCCCGCGCCGAAGCCAGTGCAGCGCTGCGGCCGGCGGTGGGTGGCGCTCGGAGCCCGCGGTGGACCTCACGCTGCCGGCGGGGGTCCGGGGTAGCTGAACCGGCTCACCCGCCGCTGCACGTGGTGGGTGTGGCTGCGGGCCCGGAGCCTAGGTAGGGGATGCCGGCCGGCCGGGTTGCCGAAGAACACGCGTTTGGCGACCTCGATCAGGGCGAGATAGGCGACGACCATGCCGGCGAGCGCGGCGAAGAACCCAATGGGTAGCGGCCGGAAGCCGAGCAGGTGCGCCAGCGGAGAGAGCGGCAAAACCACCCCGACGATGACTGCGGCGAAGGCGGCCAGCACCAGCGGCCGGCTCGGCCTGCTGCGCAGGAACGGGATTCGTCGGGTGCGGATAGCGAAGATCACCAGGGTTTGGGTGGCCAGTGATTCGACGAACCATCCGGTGCGGAATAGATCCGGACTGGCGTGGAACAGGTGCAGCATTACCCAGAAGGTGAGGAAGTCGAATAAGGAGCTGAGCGGACCGAAGAACAGCATGAATCGGCGGATGAACGCGATGTCCCAGTGCGCAGGTGCGGTGAGCTGTTCGGCGTCGACGTGGTCGGTGGGAATGGCCAGCTGGCTTGAGTCATAGAGCAGATTGTTGAGCAGGATCTGTCCCGGCAGCATCGGCAGGAAGTTCAGCACTGCGGACGCTGCCGCAGCGCTGAACATGTTGCCGAAATTGCTGGACGTGCCCATCAGCACGTATTTGATCGTGTTGGCGAAGATCCGGCGGCCTTCGGCGACACCGTCGGCAAGCACTCCGAGGTCTTTCGCCAGCAAGACGACGTCGGCGGCGTCCTTGGCGACGTCCGCTGCTGTGTCGACCGACAGGCCGACGTCCGCGGCATGCAATGCGAGCGCGTCATTCACGCCGTCGCCGAGGAAACCGACGTCGTGGCCTTGGCGCAGCAGCCGGACCAGGCGGGCCTTCTGCTCGGGCGAGACCCGGGCGAAGATGGTCGCGGTGGTGGCAGCACTGGTAAGTCCAGCATCATCGAGGGCGTCAATGTCCTTGCCGGTCAGCGTGCCACCGGAGGCTAGGCCCAGCTCAGCGCAGACTTTCTCGGCGACCACGGCGTTGTCACCGGTAGCGACTTTCACGGTGATGCCCAGGGCGGCCAGCCGACGCAACGATTCGGCCGCCCCGGCCTTGGGCGGGTCCAGAAAGACTAGGTACCCGTCGAGCTGCAGGTCCTGCTCATCGGCGGCGCTCAATGTACTCAGCTGCGGGGCGGGACGGCTGGCGACGGCTACCACGCGGCTGCCCGCGGCGAATTGGGTCTGCAGGGTCGCCTGCGCGGCTGGCGCTACCGCTGTGCAGCGGGCCAGGACCGATTCGGGGGCTCCCTTGACGACTATCAGCCGGCCGTGGTCGGGGGTGTCGACCAGGACCGAGGTCATCCGCCGTTCATGATCGAACGGCACGAGGGCGATTTGGTGATACGCGGCAAGATCGGTGTGGTCGGCTTGCCACAGGGCCATATCGAGGGAGTTGCCGCCCGCCTGGCCGCGTTCTTCGCAGGCGAGTAGCCCGTACAGCAGGGTTTCGGGGGATTCGGCGCCGTTGGGAGCGATGGCGGCGCGATAACTGATGCTCCCTTCGGTCAGTGTGCCGGTTTTGTCGGTGATCAGGACATCCATGTCACCGAGGTCCTCGATGCAGACCAGCCGTTTGACCAAGACTTTGCGCCGGGCAAGTTGCCGAGACCCGGTGGCCAGGCTGGTGCTGACGACGGCGGGCAGCAGTTGCGGGGTAATGCCGACGGCGATGGCCAGGGAAAACAGCGCTGAATCCAGCAGCGAGCGGTGCAGCAGCAGGTTGATCACGAAGATGGCGACGGTCAGGACAACCGCGACTTCCAGCAACAGTACGGAGAAGCGGCGCAGGCCGACCTGGAATGCTGTTTCGGGTGCCCGCTCGCCCAGACCAATCGCGATCCGGCCGAACTCGGTATTGCCGGCGGTGCTGACCACCACGCCGACACCGGCGCCACTATGCACGACCGTACCCATCAGGGCACACGAGGTTTCCTCGGCGAGCACGGTGCCGGCCGCGACCACCCCGGTGGTTTTGTCGACTGGCAGGGACTCCCCGGTCAGCACCATTTCGTCGCAGGCCAGTCCGTTGGCTTCCAAGAGTCGGATGTCGGCCGGCACAACGGCGCCGAGCTGCAGGTGCACGACGTCGCCGGGCACGAGCTCGAAAACGTCGATGTCGGTCAGCTGGCCGTCGCGGAGCACGGCGACGGTGTGCCGGATCTCGGAGTGCAAAGCTTGGGCGGCGCGTTCGGCCCGGTATTCATTGACGAAGCCGAGTCCGATGCTGGCGGCCAAGATTAAGCCGATGATGATGGCGTCGGTGTGATCGCCCAGGACGAACGCGATCGTTGCCGTGACCACGAGCAGGATCAATAGGGCGCTGCGCAGCTGCCGAACGAGCACCGTCCAGGCCTTTACCTCATGACTGCGCACGGCATTCGGGCCGGTGACGGCGGCACGGGTCGTCGCTTGAGCTTGCGAGAGACCAAGAGCGGTGGTGTCGAGTGCTGCCAGGACAGCATCTGCGCTCATCGCACCAGCTGAAGCGACGCTCAAACCCCCGGAGCGCCACCTTGGTGTGTCAGCGTGACTGGTCTGTTCCAGTTGCCTGGTCATTGTGGTGCCCGATGGCGGCCGATAAACGGATCCGGGCTGTTGCGCTGGTACACGGTGTTTACACTCCGACCCGAGGCCCCAGTAGTGAAAATTTCACTGTCATGAGGGTTCAGTGCAGTGGCGCCAGGGTCCTGAGCGCGGTGCCGCCAGGTCCTGAGCGCGATGCCGCCAGGGTCCTGAGCGTGGTCCCACAATATCTCCTGGGCCGACCACACCGATAGCATGTCCACATGGCCGGCAACCCGGGCGCGCAGCAGCGCGACACGCCATCGCTGGGGCTCAGCCCGCTATCACGGGTCCGGCTCGACGAGCTCCTGCGCGAGACGTTGGATCGCGTCGGTGACGTTATGGCCAGCCGTGAACGCCTACGCGCCTTACTTGACGCTGTGGTCAGCATCGGTGGCGACCTCGACTTGCGCACCGTCCTGCAGCGAATCGTGGCCGCGGCCTGCGGACTGGTAGGCGCCCGATATGCCGCCCTTGGCATTGTCGGTCCTGACCGGCAGCTGTCCGACTTCATTACTCACGGTATCGACGAAGAGCTACATGCGGCTATCGGCGAGCTGCCGCACGGCCGCGGGGTTCTCGGTTTGCTGATCACGGATCCGAGCCCGGTCCGGCTGCCAGACATTACCGAGCACCCACGATCCTTTGGGTTCCCGGCGAACCACCCGCCAATGCACAGCTTCCTTGGCACCCCGATTCGGATCCGCGATCAGGTCTACGGCAACCTGTACTTATCCGAAAAGCAGGGCGCCGCGGAATTTACTGAGGACGACGAGGAGATCGTCGTCGCGCTCGCCGCGGCTGCGGGTGTCGCGATTGACAACGCCCGGTTGTTCGCCCTGGCCACCCGCCGGGAACGCTGGCTCGCCGCGGCCGCCGAGATCACCGCAGTACTGCTCGGCAAGGTGCACCGGAGCGAGGCGTTGCGATTGATCGCCCGCCGCGCTCGGGAGCTCGCGGACGCGGATCTGGTGTTGGTGCTGCTCTACAACGATGCAGCCGACCAGTTCATCGTCGAAGCGGTCGACGGCCCCGACAATATGACGGCCGGCCTGCTGGGCGCCGTGCTGACCGCGGCCGACACCAGTTTTCTTGATGCGGTGACGACGTCACAACGGATGCTGGTGGACCACTTAAACGAGGCGGCGCCGTGGCCCGTCCCGGTTCCCGCCGGCCCGGCCATGGTCGCCCCGCTGGGTCGCTCTGAAGCTTTGCACGGGGTGTTAGTCGTCGGACACGGAGTCGGACACGACGCCCGCGACGACGACGTGGCTCTGCTGTCGAGCTTCGCCGACCAGGCCGCTCTCGCCCTGGAACGGGCCCGAGCCCAGAAGGAGCGCGAACTGTTCGTGGTGCTTGAGGACCGCGAGCGGATCGCTCGGGACCTGCACGATGTCGTCATTCAGCGGCTGTTCGCCACCGGGATGGAGCTGCAGAGCAGCGTGCCGCATACCGCCCGGCCGGAGGTTGCGAAACGGATCAACAACGCCGTCGATTCACTCGACGCTACTATCCGCGACATCCGCCGGTCGATCTTCGAGTTACGGACCCCACACGGGGTGTCGCTGCGAACCGAGTTGCGCGAAATCGTCGAGGCCTCGGCCGGGGTTCTCGGGTTCAGGCCTGTGCTGGACACGTCCGGGCCGCTAGACAGCGCAGTGCCTGACGACATCGTCCCGGAGATCCTGGCCGTGGTGCGCGAAGCGCTGACCAATGTGGCCCGGCACGCGAAGGCCACCGCTGTGCGGGTGTCCGTGCGAGCTGTCGACCGTCAAGTCGCCGTGATCGTGCAGGACGATGGGGTTGGTACTGATGCGGCACTGGCCCGCGGGGGGCTGGTCAATCTGCTGGACCGCGCTACCGACCTCGGCGGCGCGTTCGAGGTTAACCGCGGTGACGGCGTCGGCACCGTCGTCGAGTGGCGGGTGCCACTGACCGGCTGACCTCGTCGAGGGTGCCCGGACACTGCGCGGGTCCTTCGGCCCTAACGGTGCCGCTGACGCGGTGGCACGGTAAAACCCGAAGGCAATTTTGCGCGCCATTGTCGTTTCAGGACCCGCGACCTCTGACGAATCATCGGTAGAATGGGGTGGCCTCGATGACAGAAAAACCGTTCGAGGCGGCGGAGCTGCATTCGGCCGCAGCGGCCGGCACTCAGGCAGCGTCCTTGCACAACAGCCAACCCTGGCAATTTCGGCTGCGCGCAGGCACGATCGAGGTGCTCGCGGATCCCCGCGACCACGCAGCTGCGGCAGACCAGATTGGCTGGGCGGTGCGGATCGCCTGCGGCGCCGCGGTGTTCAACGCTCGGCTGGCACTTCTGGCGAACAATACCCCCGCCGAAGTGCAGCTACGACCCGATCCGGGCGACCCCATGGTTATGGCCCGCCTGCGCCCGGGACGGCTGCAGCCCCCCACGTACATTGAGAGTGACCTTTTTGCCGCAGTGGGTCGGCGTCGCAACAGCCGAGAGCCGTTCCGGCCAGATCCGGTCCCGGCGAACTTGCGCAAACGGCTCATCGACGCCGCCCAGGCCGAGGGTGCCTGGTTAGAGCTGCTGATCGGGATGACCGCGCTCAGCGGTTTCGCGCAGATAGCGCAGAGTGCCGACCGGGTGATGCGCCGCGACCCCGCCTACCAGACGTGGCTGTCTGCGTCGATACGAACTGAAGCAACCCGCGCTGGTGAGCCCGAACCGGAGCCGCTCATCGCCATCCTCGGCTCAATAGGTGCTACCGCCGCCGACCAAATCAACGCCGGGCAAGCTCTGCAACGGGTCCTGCTCACCGCCACCGACTCCGGCCTCGCAACCTCGATGATCTCTCAGCCGATCGAAGTAAGGGGCGCCCGCGAACAGCTGAGTCGCTCGTTGGGCGGCCGCATCGGGACGCCGCAGATGGCCTTGCGCGTCGGTTACGGGCAGCCCGGCAGAACGACCCCACGCCATGACCTTGTGCAGACGATAACTTTGCCAGCGGTAGCCAGGACTTTCGGCCCTGCCCAGACCGGAATAGACCCCCGATCCTGAACTAGTGATCACGCCAAACGCGGGATCGGCACACTATTGCTGAAACATTCAGCGTTTACGCGCGGCGGCACGGCGTACCTTGCCTGAACCTCGAGCGGCCCTTCTCACGCCCTGCCACCACCATGATTAGGAGATGGACATGACAGATCACGCTGCCGACAGCACCAACCGCATTGTCGTGGGAGTTGACGCCTCGCCGGGATCCAAGACTGCACTGAAATGGGCCATGAATCAGGCCCATCTCACCGGCGCCACCGTCGAAGCCATCACGACCTGGCAGGACCCCGCCCAGTACGGGACGGCCTACGGATGGACGGCGACCGCATTCGAAGGTGACACTTACGCCACCACAATGGCGAAAGCCCTCGACGATACCGTCGCTGAGGTCGGCGATTTCAAGGAGTCAGTGCATCACATGAGATGATCATGGGACTGTACTGATAGGGGAAACTGGGTGCGTGGCACAGCGTTACGGGTTGATGAACGCAATGAGATCTTGCGGGGAATCGGTGCGAATCTCTCGGCGCGGGAGATCGCGGTCGGGTTGGTTCGGGATCCGTCGGTAGTCTCGCGGGAGATCGCGCGAAACGGCGGTCGTGAGGGGTATCGGGTTGATTTGGCGCAGGAGCGGTTCGAGTTGTTGCTGACTCGGCCGAAGCCGCGCAAGCTTCAGGCCGACAGGCGGTTGCACGACGAGGTCAATGCGGGCCTGGCGCAGCGGTGGTCGCCGCAACAGATCAGCGCCCGTTTGCGGGTGATTCATCCTGACGATGAGGCGATGCGGGTGTCTCACGAGACGATCTACGAAACCCTATATATGCAGGCCAGGGGTGAGCTACGCACCGATTTGAAACTGGCGTTGCGACGCGGGAAGTATCGGCGGATGCCGGCGGGTTCGACGCGGGTGAAGGCGGCCCGGATCGCCGGGATGGTCAACATCAGTGAGCGTCCGGCCGAGGTCGCGGATCGGGCGGTACCGGGACATTGGGAGGGAGACCTCATTATCGGCAAGGCCGGGAAGTCGCAGGTCGCGACGCTGGTGGAGCGTTCGAGCCGGTTCGTGATGCTGATGCGGGTGCCGTTCGATCGGACCGCCGATCGGATGGTGTCGATCCTGTCGGAGGCGATGCGCCGGTTGCCGGTACATCTGGCTCGGTCGCTGACCTGGGATCAAGGGGTGGAGTTGGCCGGGCACGCGAAGTTCACCATGGCGACCGAGATCCCGGTGTTCTTCTGCGACCCGCATTCGCCATGGCAGCGGGGTAGTAACGAGAACACGAATGGTTTGGTTCGTGAGTTCCTGCCGAAGAGCACGGACCTTTCTCAATATACGCAGGTGCAATTAGATGGGATCGCTGATATGCTTAACGCGCGGCCGAGGATGACGCTTGGATGGGAAACTCCAGCGGAACGTTTGAACTCATTCCTTAAGCCTGCGGGTGATGCACTGACTCCTTGAAATCGCCGTCTCCAGCCAGCTGCCCCACCAGGTAATGGTTCTCGCACAGGTCGTTAAAGGCCATCCAGCCGAGACGCTGCTACAGGCGGCCGCAAATGCGCAGCTGCTGGTGGTCGGCAGCCGTGGACACGGAACTTTTGCCGGCATCCTGCTCGGATCGGTCAGCCAGCATTGCGTACAGCACGCGACATGTCCGGTGGTCGTCGTCCCCTAGGTAAAACTAAGCCGCGTCGTGCCGCCAAGTCCTGCGCGGCACGACGCGAGTCGCTGACTTTAGATGGCTGTCCAGCGCGGCTACAACGCGGTCGAAGCCGACAATCTCCGGGTCAATCGGTCAACCGTTCGACGGTCTGGTTCGTAGCTAGACGTGGGGTGTGCGTTGCCGCGGCACCAGCTGGGTTGAAGACACCGAAACGCAGCACGAGAAACGGCCACCCAACGTCGTTTAATAGGCTACGGACAATTTCGCGGGTGACGGGACTTCAATTGTGGCGCTCAATGGCAACACGGACACCTCAAGCTCAATGGCGGTCAGCCAGGCCGCCGACAGTGCCTCGCCAGCCCGCAGCCAATCCAACCGACAATCATCAGACCCGTACAGGATCGCGAAGACGGCTGTGCGGTCGTGCGCCTCGGCAATGAGCCTGTCGCCGTGGTAACCAAAGTCCGGGTCGGTCACCGTGGTCGGTGCTATCGCGGCCGGGATGACGGTGGCGGGAAGACCAGTGTCGAGCGGACGGGTGCCGCCAGTCCAGTACCGAAGCTCAGCCTGCCAGGTGGAGTCGGCGGTTTCCATGCTGGCGGCATCGTCTGCTGCGGTGGCCAGGGCAAAAACCTGTTGAGGGCGCAACAGTTGTAGCGAACTACCGTGCGCCCGTACGGCCGTCACAATGGTTCGAAGTTTGTCAGCGTCAATATGGACGTCCGGGAGCGGCCGGCGGTCTGTGTGCCGCATTTTCACGGCTCTCAGGTCACGAGTCGCCGCAGGCTCGACCGGAATCCGACCACCGGCACGGATTGTCGCGACCAGGCCAGGTTTCTCCGAATCGGGAAACCGGGCCACCGCGGCGTGCCAGCCGGCCGCGGCCAAACTAACGCGAACATGATGCAAAGCCGCGCCACAACTCAAGATCGCCAAGCGGCCCTCAGGATCAGCGACGTCAAGAGTGCGGCGTCGATCGACCGACAGGTCCAAGTCGCCGCCGTGCAGCCGCCAGTGCCACGGCTGAGTATTGAGGATCGATGGTGCGTAGCCTGCAGTGGTCGCCGCATCGTCCAGTACCTGAGTCTGGACTTTGGCCTGGGTTGTTCGGGTCGAAACGTTGCTGACCATGATGGCTTCCTCTCGCGCGTTGCTGATCATCGAACGAACCACTAGACCCGAGACCAGCTGATTGCGACGCGGTCTGCGGAAGGTGGATCCTTATTTGAACCCCGGTCGAGTGCGCAGGAATGTCAACGCGTTTACGCGTCTGGCAAGGCGGCTGGTATGTCGTCTCGGGAGACGAAATGGCAGGAGCCCAGGTGGTGATGCTCCAGCGTGCAAGTAGCTCCGGTAGGCAGATGAATCAGCCCGCACGCGCCCTGCAATGCCACTACTTCATCGATTGAGCAGTTATGGAGTTCCGGCCGCTCGTCGGGGTTGAAGCGTTTCATGACGTCGTCCTCCGTAGTGAGTTTGTCAGGTGGCGCCTAGCGTTCCCGGCGCACGAAAGACAATTTGGCTCAGCTCCGTGCTGAATTTCCCTTGGCACGATGAGATGAGATCGATCGCTGCCACCAACGAGCAAGTTCGTCGACGCCCCAGACCACGATCGGGAAGGGGCTGATGATCACCAGCTGCGCGGGGCTGAGCGAGGCCGTGCCGAAGACTGCCTGCAGCGGTGGGGCGTAGATGACCGCGGCAGTGAAAATCAGTTCGAACGCGATCCCCCAGAGCAGGAACTTGTTGGTGAACAGTCCGATGGTGAACAGGGAGGCACGGTCGGTACGAGCCGCGAAGGCGGTGCCGATTTGGCAGGCGGCAATTCCGGCGAAGGTAATCGTGGTGGCTTGGCGGTAAGCGTGGTGCAGAGGTGTGCCAGGGCCGGTCGGATCACCGAAATGCCAGCCGGCCCGCGACAGCGTGTAAAGGAATCCGCCCATGACTAATGCGGCCGACACCGTTCCCAATAGCAGCCAGGCGCGTAGTAGCAAAGCCCGATCGATGACCCCGGCAGTTCGCGGGCGGGGTGTCTGGTTCATTAACCCGGGCTCGGCCGGTTCTCGGCCCAGCGCGAGCGCCGGTAGCGTTTCGGTGCCCAGGTCGATGGCGAGAATCTGCAAGACGGTTAACGGCAACGGGATAGCGCCGCCAGACAAAGCAAAGATCAGGAACGGCACCACCTCGGGTACGGCATGCGCGAAGATATACAGCACAAATTTGCGGACATTGGCGAACACTCGGCGGCCGGCGTCCACGGCAGTGACGATGGTGGCGAAGTTGTCGTCGGTCAGGACCATGGTCGCGGCCTCACGTGCCACGTCGGTGCCGGCGCGACCCATGGCTATCCCGATGTCAGCGTGCCGTAGCGCCGGTGCGTCGTTGACGCCGTCGCCGGTCATCGCCACGATGTTGCCCTGCACACGCAGGGCCGCGCAGATGCGCAGCTTCGCCTCGGGCGAGACTCGAGCAAAGACGATCTCGTCGCCGCCGGCGAGGATCGTGTCCAGGGCCGGCTCGCCCAAACGGTCCAGCTCGTCGCCGGTGATGATGCGCCGGCCGTGCTGGCCGATGCCGACCTGCCGGGCGATCTCCGCAGCGGTTGGCCCGTAATCACCAGTGATGACGTGAATTCGGATCCCGGCCTGGTGTGCGTCGGTGACCGCTGCGGACACGCCCGCACGCGGCGGGTCGACCATCGCGACCAGGCCGAGCAAGGTAAGGCCGGCCTCGATGTTCTCCCGGGCGAGCGGCGCTGGCGAGTCGCTGGCCAAGGTGCGCACGGCTACGGCGAGCACGCGCAGACCCCGGGCGGCGTACCGATCAAGGGTGTCGCGCACTTGCCGGCGAATCGCGTCGTCGAGCGGCCGCGTCCCGAGCCGGGGGTCGGTGACGGTGTCGCAGCAGGGCAAGACGGTTTCCAGGGCACCCTTGGTGTGCACGATCCGATTGTCGGAATTCTGGTCAACAGTCGACATCCGTTTGAGGTGCGCATCGAAATGGAACATGGCTACGCGGGCGCTGTCGCGGTGCTCGGGTGACACCGCGACCCCCAGATCGGCGGCCAATAGCAACAACGCCAACTCGGTCGGGTCGCCCGATCCGGTCAGCTGCGCCCCGGTCGGCACGTGCGCAGTCGTGCAGGCCGCCGCAGCGCTGGCAAGCGCGCGAGCGCCAAGGTCGTCGGCCGCGCTGGCTGGGTCGAGCTCGCCTCCTGGCAGCCATAGCTGGGTGACCCGCATCTTATTCTCGGTGAGGGTCCCGGTCTTATCAGTGCAGATAACCGTCGTCGAACCCAGGGTCTCCACCGCCGACAGTCGTTTTACGACCGCACCTCGGCCGGCGAGCTCTCGCACCCCAGCGGCAAGAGCCAGCGTGATGGTGGGCAGAAGTCCCTCCGGGACATTCGCAACGATGAGCCCGATGGAGAAACTGATCGCCGCGGTCCAACCCAGCCCGGCCCAGACCCCGACGGGCAGGAACAGCACGCCGACGACGACGGCGACCACCGCGATGATCCAGGTAGCGCGGCGAACCTGCTGCTCCAGCGGGCTACGTTCGGGTGATCCCCGCTGGGACAGGGCAGCGATGCGCCCCAACTCAGTGTGCATTCCGGTTCGGGTGACTACGGTGATCACCTCCCCACCGGTGCAGGTGGTACCGCTGAAGACCAGATCCGCAGCTTCCAGCAAGGAGGTACCTGCCTGATCCGGCTCCGCGGAGCGGTTCACCGGCAGAGACTCGCCGGTGAGCGCGGACAGGTCCAGGGTGACGGCGCCGTCGATGATCCGCGCGTCCGCGCAGACCCGGTCTCCTTCGGCCACGACCAACACATCACCGGGGACCAAGTCGCGCGCTGCGATCTGCGACCGGACGCCGTCGCGCACGACCTGGGCGGTCGCGGGCAGAAACGCGGCAAGGGCCTCAACCGCGCGCTCAGCCTGCATTTCCTGCACGAAAGCGAATCCCGCATTGAGCAAGATGACGGCCACGACCGCGATCGCGAGCGCTGGTGTTCCACCGACCCAAGCCAGAACGGCGGCGAGCGCGAGCAGGATCGCCAGCGGCTGAGTGAACTGGCCGAGAAGCTCGCCCGGCCAGCGCCGACCGGTACGCCGGGTCAGCGTGTTTGGGCCGTAGGCCAGTTGCCGACGACCTGCTTCACGCACCGACAAGCCGGACGCCGAAGTGCGTAGGTCGCGAAATAGCTCGACCAAGGGGCGGCGGCCGTCGACCGTCTCCCCGTCGGTCAGGTTCGCGACCGGAACGCGATTATCAGTGCTAGCCGGGCCAGCATCAGGCACGCGGTACGAAGACAGGGTCATGCGGTATTCCTCTCTGGACTACCAGCGTGCATGGCAAGCCCGACGAGCTAAAAGTCTCGCTGTGGGTGTTCGCCGATGAGTCGGGTGGCCAGGACCGCAGCCTGGGTGCGTCGTTCCAGCCCCAGTTTGGCCAGCATGCTCGAGACGTAGTTCTTTACGGTCTTTTCCGCGAGGAACATCTTCGCCGCGATCTCGCGGTTGGTCAGGCCCTCCGCGACGTGCTCGAGGATCTTGCGCTCTTGATCAGTCAGCGAAGCGAGCTCGCGGGGCTGCTCCACGCCGTTGCGGATCCGTTCAAGGACCCGTTGAGTCACCGCCGGGTCCAGCAGCGACTGCCCGTCCGCGACCCGGCGAACGGCGTCGACCAGGTCGATTCCGCGAATCTGCTTCAGGACATACCCGGAGGCACCAGCCATGATTGCGGCGAACAGGGCTTCATCATCCTCGTACGAGGTCAGAATCAGGCCTTTGATGGTGGAGTCGACGGCCCGCACGTCACGGCACACGTCGATACCGTTGCCGTCGGGCAGCCGCGCGTCCAAAACTGCGACGTCCGGCCGTAGGGCTGGGATCCTTCTGGTGGCTTCTTGCGCCGAGCCGGACTCGCCGACAACCTCGATGTCACCGGCGGCATGCAGCAGCTCGGTCAGGCCACGACGGACCACCTCGTGGTCGTCGAGCAGGAAGACACGGACCATGACTCATCCTTACGGTCAGTTCACTGCGGGACTACAACGACTGGGCACGAAGCATGCTGCACGCAGTGCTGGCTGACCGAGCCAAGCAAGATTCCCGCAAAGGTGCCATGTCCGCGGCTACCCACGACGAGCATCTGCGCATCCGCTGCCGCGTCTAACAGGATCTGGGCCGCGTTGCCTTCGGCCACTTGGGCATCGACGGCATGAGCCGGCTGTACCTCCTCAGATACTGCGGCGATCGTGTCGTCGAGAACCTTACGCATGACGTCAGCGAAGCCTTCTCCGTCGAACGGCACGGGGCTCCACCCGTAGGAATAGCCGGTCATGACCGGACTTTGCCAGGTCGTGATCGCCTCAACCGTCGCGCCGGTCAACCTGGCCTCAGCCATCGCCCACTTCAGAGCAGACTTAGATCCCGCGGAACCGTCAACGCCGACGACGATGCGTTTAGCGTTTTCGCTACTTTGAACCTTCATCTCAGTCTCCTCAAGTGTGGCTGCCCACCGCTAGCCTGCGAACCGAACGAGGCGAGATAGCCAGCGGCGCGGTGATGGCAATCGACGCCGAGACCCGGACGTGTGTCCCCAGCCTGCGCCCAGGTCTGACGACCCTGACAGGGCCGAAGGACCCTTCTAAGTGGTCCTCGGCGTTAATCCTTCGGGGGTCAGATGGTGGCGGTTTCGTGAGCGGCGATGCGTTTGAGGGTGGTGGCGAGGTCGGCTTTGGTGTAGCGCCAGTTGAAGGGCCGGGCGGCGAGGTTGTAGAGGTCTTCGAATGCGGTGAGCCGGTTGGTGACGTCGTTGAGGTCGTAGAAGTCGTTGGGTGTGACGACTTTGCGCTGCACGATGGAAAAGTAGATTTCGACCTGGTTGACCCAGCTCGCGTGGATTGGTGTGTGGACCAGGGTGGCGTTCGGCCAGGTGTTTTCCAACCGGTCGATGGCTTTGTGACCGCGGTGTGACGAGCCGTTATCGGTGATCCAGAAGACTCGGCGGGCGCTGGAGTAGGGCTCACGGCCCATGACCTGCGCGACCAGGTTCGCGAACGGAACAATGCCGGTCGTGGGTTCGGTACGGCCGAACACCCTGGCCTGGTGGACGTCGTACGCGGCGAGGTAGGCCAGCGCCCCACCCCGGTCATATTCGTGGTTGACCCGCATGATCCGGGCCAGTCCGGGTGGCAGGCTCGGATGACACCGGCAGCGGGCCTGCACGGAGGTCTTCTCATCGGCGGAGATGACGTAGTCGTCGTCGCCGAGCACCTCGCCGTGCCAAGTGCGGGCGTACAGGTCGAGGACACGGCCTGCCTTAACGGCGAAGTCCGGGTCACGCGGGAAGATCCATGACTGGTGGCGCCACGGGCGGATCGCATCCCGGCGTAGCCACCGGCGCACGGTGGATGCCGAGATGTCCTCGACCACCCCGACGTCGACGGCTTCGGCAGCCAGATCGGCGTGGCTAAACCGCGACAACGGGATCCCCCGATCCGCGGGCAGTTCACAGGCGATCGCTTTGACCTGGGCCTGCTGCACATCGGTGAACCGACGCGGCCGCCCGGAGCGGCCCCGATCCCGCAGGCCGTCCTCGCCGTAGGCGCCGTAGCGGTCGCGCCAGGTCCGGGCGGTGTCCACACAGACCCCGACCCGCCGCGCGATCGCCGCGTTGCTCCAACCCTGGGCAGCGAGCAAGATGATCGTGGCGCGTAAGACGTGCCGGTGTTGCTCGGTCACGGTCCTGACCCGGTGTTCAAGACGCTGCTGCTCGGGCATGGATAGGACGATCGGGCAGGCCGATGGACCAGACATGACAAACCTCCGCCTACCCGAACATGGCAGACAGTCGATCTATTGCGGGTGGTCGGCCTTTCGCACCGGGTGGATTCGCCCCGGCCTGCGGGCCCATCGGCAGGCCGGCATGATGAATAGTGTGGCCGCGATTCCCGAATCGACGAAGGTGTCGTTGCAGCAACGCCTGACTGAGCACGCGAAGGCCCACTGGCCTGGGCTTTCCACGATCGTGGTGCGGTACCGGGCAGGGTTCGCCTACATCGACGCGCACCTACCCGACGGTGAGACCATCCCACTGATGAGGCTGCGCTATCAACGCTCCGCACACCTGTGGGGCTTCGCGATCTACCTCGCCAGTCGTGACGGCTACCAAGACTCCGTCCTACCCGACGGCCAACCGATCGGCACCGCCCAAGACGCCCTCGACTGCGCCGGCGACCTCTACCTCACCAACCTGGAACCCCTGAACCAACCCCCGAAGGATTAACGCCGAGGACCACTAAGTGCAGTGTTAATCCCGGGTAATCCCCATGGCTCAGCTGAGCTATGCCGTACTCTGGCCGCATTGATCCGTTCGGCCGCTTCCTCGCCGAGCGTCTGCGGCATGATCACATCGGCGATCGAGGTGGTGCAACCGCACCGGCGGCGACCCGGTTCATGCCACGGACGGGCAAGTTAAGGTACTTCGGCCCTGGTCTATGCCACGAACCTCCTTAGGATTCGGCCTATGAGCAGCGCAGACCTGAACAAAACCGTGTTGGTAACCGGAGCGAGCGGGACAGTAGGGCACAGCGTAGTTGAGCAGCTACTGGCCGCGGGTCAGCGCGTCCGCGCTGGCGTACCTGATCCTGATGACGCCGGGCTGCCTGCAGGCGTCGAGGTCGTCCGCTTAGATTTCGCGGATCCGTCCACGGCCGGGCCGGCGATGGCGGGGGTAGACCGGCTGTTCCTACTGCGGCCACCTGCGATCAGCGATGTCCGGGCCGCGTTCGGTCCGCTCGTCACGGCCGCCGCCGGCAGTGTCCGCCGGGTAGTGGTGCTATCGGTGATGGGCGTTAATCCGGCCTTGCCGCACTGGCGGATGGAACGGATGGTCACCAACGCCGGACTAGCGATGACCGCTTTACGTCCTGCGTACTTCGCCCAGAATATGATCACCGCATTCGGTGCAGAAATTCGGAATGAATCTCGGTTTTCTCTGGCTAGTGGAAATGGCAAAGTTTCGTTCGTGGACACCCGCGATGTTGCCGAAGTCGCCGCGCGCATACTCACCGACATTGACGCTTACCCGCCAGGACCGGTGACTCTGACCGGCCCGCAGGCATTGACGTTCGGCGACGTAGCGAGACTAATGAGCACCGAACTCGGGCGACCGGTGACCTATCGGCGGCAAAGTCTGTGGCAACGTCGCGCCGATCTGCGCGCCAGTGGTTCGGCGCCTGCCTTCACGAACGTCCAGCTGATCATCGACCTCACCACCCGCCTTGGCCTGGCCAGTAAAATCACCGATGACGTCTCCCGGTTATTGGGGCGACCCGCGAGTGGAATGCACCAATTCGTGCACGACTATCGCACGGCGTGGGCCCGGCAAAGCGGGGCTTCGCAGCCGACGCCACCAGATGCGGCACTAAAGCCACGGCTATAACGGCCGGTCACGAGCCCGCGCACGGTTGGCGGCACTGACGCGCGGTGCGCCACCGCTACGTTGGCACGGCGCGGCCCGCTGGACGACATACCTCAAGGGTCGGTAATCACGCCCCCAACGCAATGGGCAACTTCTGTTTCGAGGTGACTCTGGGTTACCGGAAGCGGGGTAGTCGCGGGCGTGTCCTGGGTGGACTTTGACTCGTTGGGTAGTACGTGGGTGTCACGTCGGTGGGTCGCGCGGATGGTGGGGAGTTTGCCGGGCGGGTGAACGCGGCGGTGGAGTTGATGTCGTCGGGTGCCACCGTCGCGGAGGCGGCTCGGGTGCTGGCCGGCCGTTTCGGGGTGTCGGTGCGCCAAGGGCGCCGGTATGCCAATCGCGCTGTGGCGGGGCGGGTGGTGGTGCCCGAGGCGACGGTGGTGTTCACGGTGAAGTTGCCGGTGTCGGTGGCGACGCGAGTGCGCTCATACGCAGGCGATCACGGGCTCGCAATCTCCACAGTGGTGGCTGCGGCCCTGGTTGATCACCTACCGCGGGGTCGTAGAGAGCCTCAGCTCAGGTGAGTGACCGGGTGGTCGAGACGGTGTTCGTCTTCGACCGCCACGCCGCGGCGGATGTGTCGGCCGCTTTGCAGGTTCTTGTTCCCTTACGGCGGGCCCGCATCGGGCGGGACGTGCAGAAATGGAGTGACGTCGATGACGAGCGCGGCGATCTACGCCAGGGTGTCCTCGGCCCGGCAGAAACAGGACGACACGATCGCGTCGCAGACCGCGGCGCTCCGCGCGCACGCCGTGACCAGTCGGCTTGAAGTGCCTGAGCAGTGGGTGTTCGAGGACGAGGGGCATTCTGGGGCGACGCTGGTGCGTCCCGCGCTAGAACGGTTGCGGGACTTGGTCGCCGGCGTCGGCGTTGACGTGGTGCTGGTCTACTCACCGGATCGGCTGGCCCGTAAGTTCGCCTATCAGGCGCTGCTGATCGAGGAGTTCACCCGGTGCGGGACGCGGGTCGAGTTCGTCAACGGCCCGCGCGGCGACCGGCCCGAGGACGCCTTGCTGGTGCAGTTCCAAGGCATGTTCGCTGAGTATGAGAAGGCGCAGATCATGGAACGGTACCGCCGCGGCAAGACACATCGTGCCCGCACCGGCTCGGTCAATGTGCTCTCCGGGGCCCCGTTCGGCTACCGCTACGTGCGCAAAAGCGCCCACGCCGGCGCCGGCTACGAGATCATCGCCTACGAGGCGGCGCTGGTCACGGAATTGTTTCGCCGCTACGCCGACGACGGCGCGACGATCGCCGAGTTGACCCGGTGGCTCACCGAGCAAGGTGTGCCCACTCGCACTGGCAAGTCCCGCTGGGACCGTTCGGTGGTCTGGGGCATGCTACGCAACCCCGCCTACGCAGGCCAGGCAGTCTTCGGCAAAACCATGACGGTCAGCGAAGCACCGGGGCTGAACCGTCGGGCCCGTCTTGAGGGACGCAGCACACCCCGAGCAGTCAAAGTCGTCGACCGGCCCCGCGACGAACAGATCACCATCGCCGTGCCCGCGATCGTGAGTACCGAGACGTTCGACCGCGTAGCCGTGCGTCTGGTCGACAACAAGCGTTTCGCCGCACGAAACACCAGAATCCCGTCACTGCTGCAAGGCCTAGCGGCCTGCGCGGGCTGCGGATACGCCTACTACCGCACCTCCACGCGCACCACCAACAAGAAGATCTTCTACTACCGGTGCCTAGGCAGCGACGACTACCGCTACGAAGGCGGACGGGTCTGCGTCAACAAACCGGTTCGCGCAGACCACCTCGACCAGGTCGTCTGGGACCACATCGGTGCCCTGCTCGCCGACCCGGCCGTCATCCGCACCGAAATCGACCGGCGCCTTGACCAGGCCCGCACCAGCGACCCGGCTACTCAGCAGCGTCAACGCCTGCAAGACGCCCTCGCCAAGGCCGCCAACGCGATCACCCGGATGATCGAGGCGTTCCAGGAACAACTGGTCACCCTCGATGAGCTCCGCGCCCGCATGCCCGACCTGCGCGCCCACGAAACCGGCCTACGGCACCAGATCGACGCCCTCGACGCCCAAACCGCGGACCGTGAAGCCTACCTCAAACTCGCCGACGACCTTGAAGGATTCCTCGCCCGACTACACCACCGCACGACCGACGCAGGCATCGAGGAACGCCAACGCGTCCTCCGGCTCCTCGTCAAAGACGTCATCGTCGGCCCGGAGAAGATCACCATCCGCCACCGCATCCCCGCCCCAGGCTCCACCAACCGCCACCCCCACGACAGCCCCAGCACGGAGGGTGAACAACCCGCAGGTTACCCATTGCGTTGGGGGCGTGCTTAAGCCTCTGCTTGATCAGGTCCGGCCGAGACAGGGTGGAGTTATGACACAGATCATGCGTAAAGGGACCTCGACAGGATGGTAAACGTGTTCAATACCACGGCATCAGCGCACCGCACCAGCATCAATGGGCGCGATCAATTGTCAACGTCACGAGTCTCGCTCGGCTCTTTTGCCACCTATAGCGACGCGCAGCGAGTAGTCGACACGCTCGCCGACCGCCACTTTGAAGTGCAGACGACCCAGATTGTCGGCAGCGATCTGCATATGGTGGAACAAATAACCGGGCGTCTGACTTGGCCTCGGGCGGTTTTGTCCGGCGCGGCCGGAGGCGCCTGGTTCGGCGTCTTCGTCGGACTGCTTCTCAACCTACTCAGCACTGCCACGTTCCTGCGCGCCATGGCATTAGGCCTATTCTGGGGGATACTTTTCGGCGCCGCATTCGCCGCGATCAGCTACGCCCTGACTGGCGGACGCCGCGACTTTACATCCTTGAGCGCCACTGTCCCCTCCCGGTTTGAGGTCCTCGTGCTGGCCGAGCACGCCGATCACGCCCGCTCAGTCCTTGAGAACGCTGCAGCTTAATTTCCTCCGGCATATCGCAAATGCCAACAAAGCACCGACAGCCCGGCTCCCTCAGCTAGCGGAAGGAGCCGGGGTAGGGTGGCCCTCCATGATAATGGGCGGTGCCGCCGCAGCTCTAGTTGGTGGCGGGAAGTGGCTTACCGTTTGTCGGTGCCGGTTGAGCGGGCGCAGCGACCGGCGTCGGCGGCGCAACCAGCGGGCTGGCCGTCGCGGCGGTGGTTTCGCGGGCCAGGAAAGAGCTGAGCTCACCAATCGTGCTCATCAAAGGGGCTGGGAACACCACAGTGGTGTTCTTATCAACTCCGATCTCGACCAGACTTTGCAAATTGCGCAACTGTAGTGCCAGCGGGTGGGCCATCATGATGTCCGCTGCGGTCCCAAGTGCGTCTGCGGCGAGTGCCTCACCTTCAGCTGCGATGATCTTCGCCCGCTTCTCCCGCTCCGCCTCAGCTTGCCGGGCCATCGCCCGTTTCATACTGTCTGGTAGCTGAATGTCTTTAAGCTCAACCAGAGTGACTTTGACCCCCCAGTCCTCTGTCGCGACGTCCAAGATTGTCTTGATGTCAATGTTGATCCGGTCGGTCTCAGACAGGGTTTCGTCGAGAGTGTGCTGACCAACAACCTTCCGCAACGTGGTCTGGGCGATCTGATTGATAGCCGCAGCGACATTCTCAATCGCCACAACTGACTTCACTGCGTCGACGACGCGGAAATAGGCAACAGCGGACACGTCAACGCTGACGTTGTCACGGGTGATGATGCCTTGCGACTGGATAGGCATTGTCACAATTCGCAAGCTGACCCGATTCAACACATCAACGAGGGGGATTATCACAGTGAGGCCGGCGTTCCGGATGCCCACAACTCGGCCAAGACGAAACAAAACCCCTGTTCGTACTGCTTGATCACCTTGACAGCGAGGGTGAAGAAGACCAAAACGGCAATGGCGATGATGACAACAGTCCAGAAGGCTGACATGACAGGGTTCCTGACCCCGGCCGAGACCGGATGTCGATGCAGCGAGGCAGTGCGGGATTAGCGAGGGCGCATCGGCCTAGCCGTCTGCCGTTTCAGGCCAACACAACCGAGCGGCGAGGCGACAGCCACCGGGGTCCTGAGCGACAGCTCCACCTTACGCCGGCTACGCCGTCTAACGTCCACCTCACCTTCCACGGACGCGGCGCACACCCTCCGTCCAAATATTCTCTCGACGATGTACCGACGGGCGAAGTGCCGAAGCTGTGCTCGCAGGAACTGCCGAGACAACGCTCACAGCACGGGGAAGTCAACGAGAACGTGGGGTGACCTCCGCGGCAATACGGTGGTAATGCCGCAGTGCTGGAACAGGCGGACGCGATCGATCAACGTGGAGTCTGATTAGTCGCGGACCGCGCTAACCTGCCCCCTCCCCCTGCGGAGGATGAACTACCGCGGCGCTGAGCTGAGCGTTGGTGCAAGAACAGGTCCGTGTGCTCGGTAACGGTGTCAATTTGCTCGGCCAAGTCGGGGTGTTCAGGCAGGTACTGGTGGATTGCTGTGAGCAGTACAGGCAGTCGGCTGGCGTCCGGGTTGCCGAGGGCTTGGTGTAGTTGTGCCAGTGCGGTGGCAGCGGTGGGATCGAGGTCGGTTAGGGCGGTGATCTGTCCGGCGAGGCGACGCAGATCGGCGGTGTTGTCGTTGGCCCGTTGGGTGACGGCGCGGTGGGTGGCCCGCCGGTCGCGTTCGGCTTGTACCCGGTCGTCGCGGGTGTCGTTGGGTTGGTCGGTGGTTGTGGCGGTGCTGGGTAGCCCTTCGAGTACCACCGTATGACGAGAGTTCGCCACCTAGGTTGGTGGCGAACTCTCGACTGTCGGCGGCTCGAAGCTCAGCGGTCCTGGTGTTTGGCGTTGTGTTGCAGGGCTTCTTCGAGCTGGTCCTCAAGGATGATGATCCGCACGGCGGAGCCCATGTCGGTGCCCTGGTCACACATCTCGCGGGCCCGGACAGCCAACCGGATCTGATAACGGGAGTAGCGGCGGTGCCCGCCACCGGAACGCAAAGGGTCGATCAGTTTCGCCTCACCAAGCCGGCGCAGGAAATCCGGCGTGCAGCCAATGATCTCCGCAGCGCGGCCCATCGTGTAAGCGGGATAATCCTCATCATCGAGCATGTCATCCGGTTCGGTCACACATCACCTCCAGCACGAGGGCCCCGGCGCTAGAAAAGCACCGGGGCCCAAGGGTTACGGGTCAAAAACACCATCTACCGACGATAATGACGGCTTGTCGTATCCACACCAGCCCTCGCTGAGGGTTTCGGGTGTGAGGATCGCGTAAGCGTGACCGGAGACCACCTCTCGTTCGATGGGAAACTTCGGTGTCCGCGCCCAGCCCTGACGTGCAGCCGGCTACGGGCGATCCAACGGTGTACGGCCCTCCCTTTCCTCTGATTTCCTGACATCTGAGTGTCTTCGCACTAGTCCGCCGGTGCCGGAACCCCACGCGACTTCATGGCCCCGAAACACGTACGACGAACATTCCCTGCCTGCGGCGAAGCCCTAACACCTGACATCGGCCCCGCCACTTGAAACACCCCAAAACTCTGGGGATCCTGCCACTTCACATACCACTACAACCTGCCTAAGCCGGGTCGTTGTCGGTCCAGCTCTTCGCCCCTGACAGGCGGTTACTCGTCTGCGTCTTCACTGCTTTGCTCTCAACACCAGAAACATTAGCAGGCCAAGGCGAGCATGTCTAGTAACCCAGACACAGATTTTCTAGAAGACAACACCTAGCTCGTGGGCGCCGCCACACACGGCCCAGTGAACCCGGGGCACCGAAACTGAGTTGCTGCTAGGACCGCGGTCGAACTGCCGCAGGTGTTCGGATCGGGCATTCAGTGATAGACGATGCGATGCTCAGCCCATGATTCCGACCTGGCGCATGAGCCGGTCGAAGCAGGCCTCGTTCATCACCAGGACGACTGAACCGCGACGCTGCGGCCGTCGACGTCGTTGCACCGTCAAGCTGCGCAGCTAGGACTGTCTGGCCCAGATCGTTCGCTAGTGGTCTGTCTGCGTTTTGATGCGGTGGAGGGTTTCCCGGCCGCGTTGGACTTTGGCGATGATGTCCTCAGCGGTGGCTTTCCAGATGAACGGTTTCGGGTCGGTGTTCCAGTGCTGCGCCCAGAGGGTGATCGCGTCGGTGAGTTCGGCGACGCTGGTGAACACGCCACGGCGTAGGCGTTTGTCGGTCAGTTCTTTGAACCAGCGCTCGATCAGGTTCAGCCACGAACTGGAGGTCGGGATGAAATGCAGATGCCATCGGCGGCGGTCCTTGTGAGCGAGCCACTTCTTGACCTCGGGAGCGGAATGGGCGGACAGGTTGTCCAGCACCACATGCACTGCCAGGCCACGCGGCACTGACGCGTCGATCTGTTTGAAGAACCGCAGGACATCGACGCCGGCGTGGCCCTTGCCCGTGTCGGTCAGGACCTCACCGGTAGCCAGGTTCATCGCCGCGAACAGATCGACAGTGCCGTTGCGTTTGTAGTCATGGGTCAAAGTTCCTGCCCGGCCCGGTTTCATCGGCAACGACGGCTGGGTCCGGTCCAAAGCCTGGCACTGGGTTTTCTCGTCGTAGCTGAACACCGCCGCCCGTGCCGGCGGGTTCAGATACAGGCCAACGACATCGACGAGTTTCTCCTCGAACCGCGGATCGTTGCTGACCTTGAACGTGTCGACCTTCCACGGCTTCAGGTGGTGATCGGCCCAAATCTTGGCGACCGCGTCCTTACCGACCCCGACATGCGCGGCCATCGTCCGGGTCGACCAGTGCGTCGAGCCGTCCGGCGGCAATTCTTTGTGGGTCAGGCGAAGGACTTCCTCGACCGTGCCGGGCGGCAGCCACGATTTACGCCCTCGTCCCTTCGCGATCACGCCGACACCCGGCACACCAGCCTCGGTGAAACGCCGCCGCCAGCGACGAACCGTGTCGGAGGTGGTCTGCACCTGCCGGGCGATCCGCTCGTTAGCGACCCCGTCACCGGCCAGCAGCAACGCTTTCGCCTGCACCACCTGCCGGTGGGGCAACATTGTCGAAGCCGCCATCCGAGCCAACTCACCACGCTGGGCCTCGGTCATAGCCAACGGTGCGGCAGTAACAATCGCCATACCACACACTACCCCGACAATTTACCGACGGACCACTAGCGCACTCGCTGTCCGCCGTTAGCATTGTCACTCCGCTGCTGGCATAGTGGCGACTGGCTAAATAGTCAGGGCCCCGACAGCGGCTCGACCGGCGATGTGGAGTGGAGCTTTGTGGCCTGGGGGCTTTATGACAGGGCCTGCCGAGACGGCCGCAAAGGTGCTCGTCGTCGACGACGATTATGAGCTCGGCGTCCTATTACTGCGGCTGTTTATCGGTGCCCGATACGCACCTGAGCTGGCTGCAGATGGCCAAAGGTGTCTTTACTATCATCGCGGATTAGACCCCCGATGTAGGACTCGGTGGCCAGCAAATAGTCAGAGCGACACCACCGATCCACAGGTCAGGGCGGGCCCGCAGCTTGACGATGGCGAAGATAGTCGCGGCGACGCTCGGATCCCGCATCGCCAGGGTGGCGTTGACCAACTTGCGGAGGCGCGATGGCGAATTTTTTGTCCTATGCATGGACATCAATCAATCTGAACGACTCCTCATGTTTGCCGTCATGAGCTAAGAAAATGCCGGTCCACGACCCCTGCAGCAGAACTGCTAATGCTGCCAAACCTATGAGCGCACCGAATATCGGGCTTCTGTTTACACGCGAGTCGGCACCGAGCTCGACTCTGTAGACGTACGTTGGCGGTGTCATTAATGGTGATGGCGCTGTTGTCACCTATATTGGTGGGAGCAACATCTTGGACGGCATCAAATGCCGTGTTCGGCCCGGTTGATATTGCCGCTTCGACTCGACCTGCGGTAGTAGTGGCGTCTTGCTCTATCCACGACACTGCGGCTGCCCCCGAGCTCGCAAGTGCAGCATGCAGATCCTGCACCGGGTGGCTAGACAATCGGGTATGCGACCAAACAGCGCTAGCGGCCAACATGCCACGCCATTGTCGCTAATGGTGATACGCGATTGTCGCTGATGGTGATTCAGTAGAGATGGCGTATGGTGATTGCGTAGTCGGCTCGACAGTCGACCGGCAAGGCAGTGGGTCGCCCACTGATGGTTGCCCTCTGACCGTTTTTGAGAGTGCTGACCAATGTCCCGAACACTGCCCAACGGTGCCCGCTTGCGGTGATGGCGGCACAGGTCCCGCTCGTATCAACAATTCCACTCAGTGTGATGGGTGCTCCGATCTGGTCACGAGCGTATTGCGGGTTGGCCTGCTCGGTCCCGCCAGACACTGTCGGTGCTGCGTTGACATGAGGGGAAAGTCTGTCAGCTCCTGGTAGGGCGGGGAGCGTGTGGCCGGTCGAGGATGATTCGAGTGGCCCGCGACCGGTACTTGGGGCGGCGGCACTATCACCTGATCTTTGCTTGCTCGACGGTGTGCCAAGGTCGCTGGACGGTGCCTGCCCTGGCGCCGGGGAATCCGCCGTGGCAGCGCAGCCGGCAACAGGGGAAATCATCATTGCGGCGACAACGAGCAACGTCTTACGCATGTTGGTGTGACGCCTTGATCATAGTTTCGGTTCCCTTTGTGATTGAATCGAGCCGATTCGATGGTTGCGCACGTTGACCCTCATCGTGAGAATCCTTCGTAGACGTGCCCGTTACCCCTCGGGCGTGTCTTATGAGGAGGTTTACGGCATTGTCGCCTAAATGGAGAATCACCCCACCCCGCCTGATAGGTGCCGTGGGTGCAACCACCCTCGCTGTGCTCGGCCTGATCCCGGCAGCGTCTGCGGCTGCACCCGCTGGTAGCAAGCCGCGCCCGGCACCGTATCGAAACCATGTCCAGATCGCACAGCAACGCACCGCGCATGCAAATGCCAAGGTTCAGGGCAAGGCGTTGACTGCCGCCCAGGACGATGGTGGTGCTGAAGATCCCGATGAGATCGCTGAGCAGGCGCAGCAATATGAAGAAGCGCGTACTGCTCCCGGTATTGTGGCTCCCGGCGCTTACACCGCCGCCTGGCAGGCGCTGAAGTCAATGCCGGTAACCGCGGGCCGTTGGCAGCAGGTCACGAATCGCCCGTATGAATCCGACGACCCGCGGTACCGTGACATCAACAGCAACTCCTCCGCCGGCTTCGGGCAAGTGACCGGCCGGATCACCGGGCTGGCCGCGGACGATTCCGGTTATGTGTATGCCGGTGCTGCTAACGGTGGCGTGTGGCGCTCGAGCGTCGGTGGTGGTCAGTGGCAACCGATCTCGGACCGGTTACCCTCACCGTCCACTGGTGACCTGCGCTTGGACGCTAAGAACCGGCTCTGGTACGCCACGGGCGAGGCCAACACCGGCGCCACCGGATTCGTCGGTAGCGGCGTGTATGTGCTGCGTGATCCCCGGCACGGCAGCTTTTCACCCCGTGACCGGGTGGGTGGCACCGAATTAGAGAACACGGTCATCCGCGAGTTGCGGATCTTCGGTGACACGGTGTGGGCGGCCACCAACCGTGGCGCATTCACCCACTCCGTAACAGATCTATCCGGCAACTGGACATTGCAGTTTGCGCCTAACCCGGACTTCTTGCCGGGTGGGGCACAGCAGACGGATCCGAATGCACCGTACAAAAACATCATCAACGATGTCGCAGCGGACCCGACTGACCCGTCCAAGGTGATCATTGCCGCCGGTTGGCGCAGCGGTGACACCTACAACGGCTTCTACACCCGAGTCGAGGGTGTTTGGCAGCGCACGACTCTGGCCGGTGACATCGCCTCGGATGCCGCGAATGTTGGAGCGGTCACTTTCGCGGCCGCTGCGGACGGGTCCAAGTACTACGCGATCGAGCAGTCCCCGAAGCTGTTAAGCAGTAACCCGGACAGCAACCTGCAAGGCATCTACGTGTCCAAGTCAGGCTCACCCTTCGGCCCGTGGACCCTGTCCGCCGACTACCACAAGCTGGTCGCGTCGGGTTCAGCGTTGACTGATGCGGGTTACATGCCGGGTGTGCAGTCCTGGTATAACCAGTTCCTGCAGGTCGACCCGAGCGACCCGAACCATGTGTACGCGGGCCTCGAGGAAGTTTTCGAATCGGTTAACGGCGGCGCGAATTGGCGGGTGCCCGGCCCGTACTGGAACTTCGGTTTCCCTTGCTGGGACATTGACCCAAGTAAGCAAACTGGTGACTGTTTCCAAACGACTCACTCCGACCAGCACGCGGTTGCACTCGGTTCCTATCACGGCAACAAGTACGTCATCGTGGGCGACGACGGCGGCGCCTACCGCCGGCCGTTGCGCGGTGTGGTAGACACCGGCGGTCACGCACGCGACTGGACCTCCCTGAACGACGGCACCATGAACGTGTTGCAGTACTACTCCGTTGGGGTGGGTAAGGACGGCAACGGTGTCGCGGTGTCTGGAGGGCTACAAGACAACGGCGAATCAATCTTGCGGCCCGGGGACACTGCTATGGGGTCCAACTTCGGCGGCGACGGCGGCGACACCATCGTCGACCCAGCCAACGGTTGTAATATTGCCGCTGAGTATGTGTATTTGGCTGTGGCTGTGACGAACAACTGCGCGACCAACAATGGCGCCTGGGTCACCGACCCGACCAGGGCGACCACTTACAGTGTTGCCCCGCCAGATAACGCCACCCGTGAAGCGCGGTTCATCGCCCCGCTCACCCAAGACGCCACCAACGCAAATGTGTGGATCGCGGGCGGCCGCCACGTGTGGCTCAACACCAAGGGTTACGCGATTCGCTCGACCACAGACTGGACTAACTTGTTCGACCTCGGCGTGGGCCACACCGCTACCGCCGTAGCTATTTCCGGCAACACGGTCTACGCCGGCTGGTGCGGCCCATGCAACAACCAAGGCTTCACCCGCGGCATCGCGGTCGGTCACACCGACGGCACCGGCTGGCACCAGCTCACCCTGCCCATCGACGGGCAACTACCCAACCGGTACGTCTCCAGCTTCGACGTCGACCCAGCCGATCCGAACCACGCGGTAGTCGCGATCAACGGGTTCTCCCGCCGCTGGACCGAAGGCCCCGGCGCCGGTATCGGCCACCTCTTCGAAACCCACGACGCCGGCGAACACTGGACCGACATCTCCACCAACCTGCCCGACATCCCCGCCGACACCGTGAAGTACGTTCAAGGCGGAGCCCTGGTAGTCGGCACCGACAACGCAGTTTTCTACCGCGCTGCTAATTCGCGCACCTGGTACTTGCTCGGCACAGGCATCCCAACCACCACCACCCTGCAAATCAAGACTGACCCGAGCGGACGACACCTCTACGCGGCCACGCATGGCCGAGGTATCTGGTCCTACGACCTCATGCAGCTACCACAACACCACTAACCAACCGCAACACCTGTCATGGCCAGGTCCATTACGGACCTGGTCCTGACGGCATCCCAGGGCCAAGCAACAGCAACATTGTCACCTGGGACGAGGCCGACAACAGCGCCAACAACCAGATTCGGCCGGCCGTCACGCGGCCTTCACGAAGTACTGTGCGGGCGATCCGTTGCAGTCCCAGATCTGCAGTCGCGCGCCGTCCGCTGTGGAGCCCTCCGGAGAGTCCAGGCACTTGCTGGAGTTCGGGTTGCGCAACCGGTTACCTTCCTGGATCCAGTCCTGTGCGCCGCTGCCGTTGCAGTCCCAGAGCTGCACCTTCGTGCCATTCGCCATACCCGCGTTGGCGACGTCGAGACACCGGCCCAACGTCCGCAGAGTCTGGCCGTCCCAGCTCCACTGCTGGTCCTTCGATAAAGAAGGCCCCTGGCACGTCCACAGCTGCACGGCCGCGCCGATGCCCCCGGTGTCGTTTCCGGCCACGTCCACGCACTTGCCGCCCGGCCCGTTGATCTGCGTCGCGGGTCCACCCGTGGAAGGCGTCGTCGTGCCCCCGCCGTCCTGGTAGTAGCGCACGTAGTCGATCGATGCGGTGAGCGGGAACTGGCTTTGCACGGGGTTCTGCCCGGGGTACGTGCCGCCCAGCGCCAGGTTGAAGATGAGGTGGAATGGCTTGCGGAACTCCTCCAAGGTCGCCGGTGTGGTGTCGATCACGTGCGTCTGCACACCGTCGACGTACCAGCGGATCTGCGCGGCCGTCCACTCGATCGCATAGACGTGGAAAGCAGCGGCGTTGTTGACGGCGGGGTTCGCGACGTAGTTAGCGTTCTGACCCGCTGTCCACGGGAACACGCCGGTCCGGAGATCCCAGAAGATGTTGTTCGTTACGGTCGCGTTCGCGTTCGCGTGTTCCATGATGTCGACTTCGCCGCAACTGGCCCAGTTGGTGGGCAGGCGGTCGTAGTAGGTCTGTGCAGGGTTGTAGGCGCTCGTGGACGTCTCGTCGCACGCGTCACCGAGCATCCAGAAAGCTGGCCACGAGCCGGCAGCGGTCGGGAGCGCCATGCGCGCCTCAATCCGGCCGTACTGGAAGGACTTCTTCGTGTCCGTCGTCATGCGGCACGACGTCTGGTAGAAGTCGCGGCCATTGACCGTGATGGGCGTCGTGAGCCAGTTGGCGCGCATCACGAGGTTGCCGCCGGACTGTGTGCAGTTCTCGGGGCGGTACCACTCCCACTCGCCGTTGCCCCAGCCGTCGAAAGCGTTGAGGCCGGGGTTGAGTCCGTTGCCGACGTTGTAGTTCCAGTTGGCACTGCTGGGCGCGCCGGACCCGTTGAACTCGTCGGCCCACACGAGGTTCCACGTTGCGGCATGTGCGGGCTGCTGCTGGACGACCGCGCCGCCGACGAGTGCAGTGGCGGCCACGGTTAGGAGGGTGATGAGGCGCCGACGGGTTTGTGACAGTGCTCGGTCTGCGAAACCTACATTCATTGTCACTGAGAACGTCCTCTCGTACGGAGTGGCTCGATCTACTGCGAGGGGGGACATGAGACGCGTTTTACGTAGACATTATTACGCAAACATTTTCATCTGTCGATGTGATGGAGGGTGTCCGCAGGGCTGAGCCTGGGAAACAAGGCAAATCAGGGCCTCGGCTCACCGGCGACCTGTCCGACATCGTTGACACAATGCTCGCCACCGGCGCCCGCATCTGCGAAGTCCTGGCGCTGCAGGAGCAAACCCCTGAGAGATCCACTTCGAACACAAAGCGGATATGATCATGAAAGGGTGGAAACTCCCGCTAGAAGCCGGCGTGCCAGGAGGACGATACGGCCACCCAGCCACAGCACTGGCAAGTGCAGCACGACGAAGACAGCCAGGAAGAGGGCATTGTCCGCCACCAGTGTCGGCCCGTCAACGAACCACAAGCCGACGACTATAGACCCAATATAGAAGACGGTATCGCCGACGATCATCCAGCCGAGCAACTGAGCGCGGGCATACCACCGCCGCTCTTGAGTCCGCAGACCTCCGACAAGCTTCACCGTGACTACGACAACGACCACAATTAGGGCAGAGCGCAGAATTAGTCCGTCATTTGATCGACGATTTGTTGCCACGGCGGGGTTTCCGCGTTCGTCCACAACTGATGGTGTAGTTCCATTCCCCGTGAAAGTCTTGCGGGACAAGGGGAACAGCCGCTAGCTCCGCGTTGGTGACTTTGACCCCGGTCGGGTAGACACCGTCGTCGAGACACGCCGACACGGTCAACCCGGTCTCGGTCGTGGTATGCGCGATCAGTTCCAGGATCGTCTGGTAGTCGGTCAACGGCCGGCCCCGCCAGTTGATGGAGATGAACGAGAACATCTTGTGTTCGATCTTGTTCCATTTCGACGTCCCGGGCGGGAAATGGCACACCGTGACGTCCAACCCGGTCTCAGCAGCGAACGCCGCCAACTCCACCTTGAACGCCCGCCTACGGTACCCGTTGGAACCACCACCATCAGCAGTCAGCATCAACCTCTTCGCCTGCGGGTAGCGGGCCTTACCCATACTGTTCCACCAGGTACGTAGCGTGTTCACCGCGAACGCCGACGTCTCGTGATCAACCCCGACCGACACCCAACCCTCATCCGCACCGATGTCGTACACCCCGTACGGGATCGCCTTGGGCACCCCAGCCGGAAAGTCATGCCCGTTCACCTTCACCGGGCAACCCAGCGGCTGATACTCCCGGCCCTTATTCGCATACTCCCCGACCAACTCCTTCTTCTTGCAGTCCAGGCTGACCACCGGATCCCCAGCCTGCACAAACTGCCCCGCCAGCGCATCGATATAGCAGAACTGCGCGTCGCGATCCGGATGCTGCCCACCTTCCTTGGTCTTGAACACCGCATGCAACCGGTACCCCAAGCGCCGCAACATCCGCGCCACCGTCCGCGTGCTGACCACAAACCCCGCCGCGTCAAGAGCGCCCACCAACGACCGCAACGACTTAGTCGTCCACCGCAACAACGACATCGGATCACCCCGCGTCGCCGGTGCGACCAAATCCTGCAAAGCCTGCTCAACACCCGGCTGTACCTCACCCACACGCGGCCGGCCCGCCCCCGGCGCTCTCACCCGCCCATCGCAGACCACCCCCACACGAACCTGACGCAACCCGATCGACACCGTCGACCGCGCCGCCCCCGACGCCCGCGCCACCACCGCGATCCCACCATGACCCAACGCCTGCGCTTCCACACCCAGCAACAACCGCCACTGCCGCTCATCCAAAACCGGACGCAACACCGCAAACTTCTCCGCAAGAACACCCTCCACCGTCATCCCACCATCGAACAGCCAAGTAGGACAAACGTGACTGACTAATAGTGCGACGGGCCCTTAGTGCAAGTTCGAGAGCCACACCCAGCGGGGCGAATCCTTGCACGCGGGCCAACGCGAACGTCGCCACTCCGCCGACCGGCCATGCCGCGAAGGTGCTGAGGAGGAAGAGGAGCGCCCGCAACGCAGCCGTGACGGGTACAGCGATCAACACATGGCGTCGCAGCGATGCGAGTTGTTGCCAACGACTGCGGGGCAACTTGCCGGCTATGGGCGGCGCTGCCTCGCCCGTAGCCGTTCCGCCCTGGTCGGTCATAGATAAATCCTATCCAGTTATTCCTACCCACGGCCGGAGGCGATCCCTCCGGCCGTGGGTAGGATGTGTCAGTTGCCAGGCACCGTGAACGTTCGGTCACGGTCGGGCCAGAACGGAAGTGCCTTGATCGTGTACGCCCCTGAAGTTCCGGTGTCGACGTAAGCGAGCTGTCGGGCCGGATATCCGACACCGTATTGGTAGCCCTCGAAGTCCGGATAATCGTCTCCCCGAAGGCGCGTCTGGACGTAACCGCGTCTGCCGAGGGAAATGTCAACCTGGCCATCGACCGAGCAGCAACCCGTGGTGCAACGGCTGTCCGCCGGCCCCCAGTCGATCATCGTCTTGCTGTTCAAGCCGCTGTACTTGACGCTCAAATCACCTCCCTGGGCTTTGGTAACCGTCATGGAGTTCGCTCCCCCTTCGTTGATGACCGGCTGCCGCACGCAGTGTCGCCAACCCGACTCGCAGCTCTGTGCGACTGTGTAGCTGACCTCTCCCGTGTCGGTGTCCCAGGCCATGGCAATTCGGTACCTGGCGTCCACGGCGCTCGTCGTACCTCGGTCGTCACCGGCGAGGTAACCAGCCGCGGTCTTATCTGAGATGTAGAAGCGAACTAAGACGATGCCGTTTCCAGACGCGACAGCTCCTGTATTTTGTATCGTCCGGGTGTCGCCGGATCGGGCCTCCCCGAAGAAGGCGTCACGCGCTTTGCCCTTCTCAGATTGCAGGAACTTGATGGACCACGGCATCACGAATGGCGGAGAGACGCTCGACTCACGACCAGCGACCGGACCCATGAACCCGGAACCGTCAGACGTTCGAGAAGGAGTCCAGTACCCGCGCCTAAACCAAAGGCTATGTGAGCAATCCGTGAGCATTTGACCGGCGTGGCGATCTCCGCTGCCCTTGTCATAGGAAGAAAATGGCCTCCCACCGCAGGTGAGAGGCCATTTTCGTAAGTGCGCCCGAAGGGACTCGAACCCCTAACCTTCTGATCCGTAGTCAGATGCTCTATCCATTGAGCTACGGGCGCCTACCCAACTACTCTCCGTACTGGCGCGTGATGATGCGTCCAACGGATCGTGGTTGCGTTTCCGCTGGTCCAGGCACTGCAGTGCCTCGAACCCGCTAGACGACGACTCTAGCATGCCGTCGAGTCGGGCCTACGTGCCGGTAGATGTCGCGCCGTGCTGCACTACGCCCCGACGTCCGATCACCATCGGAGCACCACGCACCCACCCAACGACCGCCAATGCACTGCACAGTCGGTATGTGAGCTGAGCAGCACCTGGCCAACCTCCTGCGCCGAAATCGTCGCGACGGCGGTGCCGAGTTATGCTGACAGTCTCCTCGACCCACGTTCGTGCGTCCACGCGCGTCCAGAGCTTTCACACTGCATTTAGCATGATTTACGGCGGCCAGGACGCCAGTCCTTCCTTTCTCGTTCGGCAACGACGGCTTGCGCTTCTCCAAACCTGCAACTCACTCACGAAAGCTCGAACTGGGCAACTTTTCGCTTAGTCGCACCGGTTGCCTGCGGCATCGGCGGTGAACCAGGAGTTAAGGAAGCAAAGGCCATTCCGAAGCGCCACGCGCCGGGCTTCTGGCAAACGGGAAGCCCGACGACGCTGCCACAGCGGGGAGCCTGATCGCGAACCACCGACACGGTCCTGGTCGCTGCGCAACCAGGCCCACGAACAGTCGCTCCACTCTTGAGAACGGTCAAGTGGAATGGCCCTCAGATCCATCACTTCGTCCCGCGAGGATTACGTAGGACTTCTAAACTGCGAGCAACGGATGTCGATACGAGCAGAACCTTACGCCTTATCAGCAGCATAAGAAGCCGCCACCGAATCCGAGCGGGCCGCCCGCGACGCCGCGGATCAGGCCTTGGCCGGCCGGATCCGGCAGGTTCACGCCGATTCCGATGGCACCTACGGCGCGCCGCGGATCTCCGCCGAGCTACTAGATACCGGCCAGCCGGTGAACGGCAAGCGGGTACCCGGGTGATGCGCCGCTTCGGCGTGCAGGGCCTACGACTGCGCCGCCGGGTGCAGACCACCGCCGTGGAACGCCCGGCCGACAAGGCCGCCGACGGTACGCGCCCGATCGCCGCGCGGCCAGAACTGAGCCGGGGTTCAGGCCGCTGCTGGCAGCGCCTCGTCGCGCAGGGCGCCGAGCCCGGTGTGCAGGTAGTACGCCCAGTACCCCAGGTGCCGGCCGTACCGGTGGCGGAGCCGGGCGGCGTGGTTGCCGGGGCCGTACACCTTGGCCGTGGCGTCGAAGAACGCCGGCATCTCGAGCGGGACGAAGTCCATCCGGCCGAGCCCGCGCAGCAGGATCGCGGGCCGCCAGGAATTGATTTCATGACAGCAGCACCACCCCAACTACATATATGCACGACAGTGAATTTCTGGTGGCGAACCCAAGTTAAAACCGCGTTCCGTGGACGAGTGCGCCAATGCGGTCGGAATCGCCTCTTGGTGGCGTCGGTTTGATCATCTGGAGTGCGCTCGGCGACACGAATGCGTGCTTCAGATCGGGGCACCTTCTTCGTGTCGGCGTTCGCAGTCGTGGCGGTCTTTGAGCTATCCGGTGGTGACGGCCGCCGCGATGATGGCGCCGACGGCGAGGAACGGACCGAACGGCACTGGACCACGTTGAGCGGGGTGGTGTCGAAGCTGTGCGAGGGCGAAGGGGAGAGCTATCACGTAGGCGAGTGCGGCACCGAGCAGCAACGCGGGCCACCCGCCGGCACCGAGCGCGGCACCGAGCACAGCCGCCAGGCGTACATCACCCATCCCGACCTGGCTGGGCATGAATAAAGCGATCAGCAGGTAGAAGCCCCCGAGTCCACCGGCGCCGAGCAACGCGCCAAGCACCCACCGTGGCTGGTGGGCCAGCAATGCCGCAGCACAGACTCCGGAGCCCACCACCACCCCCGTGGCGCCGACCAGTCGGGTAGGCAAACGCCGCACCGCGCAATCGATCAAGGACAGCAGTGTGCACGCCTGCACGACGATCAACCACATCATAAGCAAGGTGACCTGTCCTGCCCCTGACGCAGGCATCCGCCATATCAGGGCGGCCGTCGCGGCGGCAGCGCAGCCGCCCGTGACCCACCAGGATCTCCGCCAAGCTGGACAGGTGGGGCATGGAGCACCCAGCCGTACCCAGCCTCGCCATCCGCGCGGGAACGGTCGATGGCATCGCGGACAATCGGGCCTTGGTGGCTGCTCGAACGCCACAGCTAACCGGTACGCGACGCGCGGCCACAATGCTGCGGCCACGGCGCTGAGCGCGGCGAAACCTACGACGAACAGCACACACATCGTTGTCACGGTATCGACCGTCGCCGGCATGTCGAGATGGAGTGCGATTGTTCTGCCTGCGTCATGGGACACCGCCAGCCACGTCAGAGACCCGTGGGGTGGCGCCGCGGGACCGCGGTGTAGTTCAGGGCGGGCGTGCCACTCTGCACTCCGTGCCATCGAGCGCCCTAGGGTTGATCGACTGTGTCACCGGTGAAGTGGGTGCCAACAACAGGGGGCGCCTCCTCAGGGCGGAAGATCTTGGGTGCCCGTAACCGCACCGGCTGCTAGGGATAACCGGCACGACGCGACGACGGAGCGCTGAAAACGCATGTTGTCCGTTTTGGCGACACACCGCTGTGCGTCCGGCCGATCATCTTTTCTACGGTACTAAGCGCGCGCCCCAGAACGCGAAGGTGATTTTCGGGGTTGCCGGCGTAGCGATTGCGCTGTTCGACCGATGCCACCTCGGCGTAAAACCCGGTGCGATGGGCCTACCCCCGTGGTTGGGGAAGTGCTGGGGCCTGATGACCGCGGTGACCTTATGGGTCGATCGGCGGTTTATACCCGAAGGTCGCCGCACGGGGGGACGGCGACCTTCGGCTGGCTTGCAGGATATGACCAACCGCCTGCGTGTCGCTACACCGAAGCTGGGCCAATTATTCGTCGCGGGCCCTTTGATCAAGGACGGTGGTTACGGTCGTCATCGCGTGTCTTGTCCCACTCGGACAGTTCGTTCACGAAGACGCGCAGCGCGGGCAGCACCCGCTCGCCGAGCGGATACAAGGCGTAGTTCACGCCGTCGCCGTGACGAGGGTGGCACACCAATCCACGATCGACTAAACGCTGTAGGGCGTCACGGTGAGTCTTGGCGTTGATGTTGCCGACATCGCGTTGCAGAGCGTTGAACCGCTTCGGCCGTTCCGACAGCGAGGAGAGGATTTCCAACGTCCAGCGGTGATCAAAGAACCGTAACGTGTCGTAAATAGTCCCCAGGTCCACCTATACCTCCCCCATCGGGCGTCTGTCAGGTCGGCGTCCCGTCGGGAGTATAGGCGGACATGACTACAAACATGAGGTCTGTTGGTCGCTGACAGCGAAAGAACGGCCTGACATTGCCGATCAGGTGTGGGGATTAATCCTCAGTAATGGTGACTTCATGCCTCGAAATGGCTGCCGGCTCGGCATAAATCTTTGCCAATTCGATCAATGAGGTAGTCATTGAAAACCCAACCGGGGTGAGTTCAACCCCAGTGCCGGCCTGATCAAGATCGGCGATACTGGACGCGTCGAAACGCCGAACCAGGTTGGCGGTGGTCAACCACCGGATCGTCTCATCGGTGACCTCGCTGCCCGTAGTCGACGAGAGCGTGTCCGGGCCGGCCGATCCGCCATGGTCGAGTAGTTCGACCAGAGCAGCGACCGCGCCGGGGACTTCGGCGAGTTCACGGGCCGGGCGGTACGTGTCGCGCTCTTCGGATCCGCTCATCGCGGCGGCCTCCTCAACGGCAGATAACCAAAAGTCTAGAACCTTCAGCGGGAGCGGAAACTGTCGCAAAACTGACAGCGATCGTCCGTTTAATACTTTTCACCCAACTTTCTGCTGTCACTTTGCGCTTACCGCGATGTACTTTCCGTGACGTACTGCGGGTTGCGGATAGCGGGGGTGCTGGGTGTACAAGCTTTCGTAGACCTTGTTCATCGATGATGGGGAGTTGCCGTGCACAGACTCCAATGGCGTAACGCACTGGTATCGGCGCAGATCGTACTGGTCGTCGCCGGGGCCGGATGCACCGACCAATCGTCCGGCAAGCCCACCGGATCGGACGCACCGCCCTCACTGTCACCACCCTCCGCGTTAACGCCTTCCACCGCGACGTCCCCCGACTCCGCAACAGCCGGCCAGAAGGCGCTCGAGGCTTACCGCAGCATGTGGAACTCCTACCAGGCCGCGCTCGATGTCCCAGATCCGAACTATCCGGACCTGACTCACTACGCGACCGGCAAGGCGCTCACGACATTGACAACCGGCATTCAGTCCGTAAAGGACCAAGGCTTGAAGGGCACGGGAACGATTCTCGTAGCCCCCAAGATCACAGGCATCTCCGCGGCAGGAACACCGACCGAAATCGAGATCACCGACTGTCTCGATAGCAGCCAATCGCACATCGTTCGGGCTGGGACCGGTCCGGCATACCGCGATACCCCAGGCGGTCACCGCCGCACTCTGGCCACCCTGCGTCGCCAAGCCGACGGCAGTTGGAAGGTCGAAAGTTTCGCTGTACGGGCGGTCGGCACATGTTGACCACGCGACACTTCGCGCTCGCCTTGAGTGCCATTATCCTCGCGGCGGGGGCAGGAACCGCGCCTGCTTACGCTGACGGCCCCGCTCCTGTGGATTGCACCAAGACCCCGACTGATCCCTCATGCGATGTGCACGCTGGCACACCGAGTGGACCCGGTTCCGGACCCCAGAGCGGCGGAGGGGGTGGCAGAGCGGCGCCGGTGTGTCATTACCCGGAGAGTGACCGGGTTGTGCCGTGTTCTCTGCCGGAGTATGGGCAACTCGCTGATGATGGTTGCTATTACAAGGTGGCGACTGGCGACGATTTGGGTTTCGCGGAGGCGCTTAGTGGCAAACCACTTGCGCCTGGGCGGTGGTACGTGGGTGTTTGTGGTTACCCGCCGATTGTCGGGTATACCCGGTATCGGGTGTTCGGTGGGGTGGTGCAGCCGAAGCCGGCGGATCTGGCCGCGGACGCGGTCAAAAAACTGCACCTGCCGTTGCCCGCGATCCGGGTGAGTCCGGCGCCGCCGGCCGCTCAGTTGGTGTTTCTGCCGACGTGGTTGTGGTTGGACGGTTCGTCGTGGGGGTCGCGGTCGGCGACCGCGTCAGTGCCGGGCCTGTCGGTGACCGCGATAGCGAAACCGGTGAAGCTGGTGTTTACCACCGGTGACGGGGCCAGTGTGTCGTGTCCCGGGCCGGGCAGCGCCTGGACCGGGGGCCAGGACCCGGATGCCGCGTCACCGGATTGCGGTCACACCTACCAGAGGCCGGGTTTGTTCTCGGTGACCGCGACGGTCACGTGGCAGATCAGTTGGGCCGGCGGCGGCCAGACCGGCACTGTTCCGGACCTGACGAGTACGTCCACGCTTCCTCTTACTGTTACCTGTTTTCGTTACCTTGTTTGAGCACCACTAGGGCAACAACTTTGAGCACCAGCTGATTGATGTTTGTCAATTATTGGTGGACTTCTATGAGGAAGATCGGCATTTACTTTCGGCACCACCGTGCGGGTGGGTGGCCGTGAAATCGGCGCTTCTGCGTGGGGCGGTGTTTGGGGTTTTGAGTGCTGCGACACGCTGGTGGCTGTTCTGTCGACCATGCGCGACATGGTGTTATGTCCGTGTTTAGGTGATCTCGGTCCATAGCGGGAGGCCGAGTTGTTGTCACGTGTCGAAATTTTCGAGCACATCCGTCGGGATCGGCGGGCGGATCCGTCGTTGTCAGCGGGAGTTAGCCCGCCGTCATGGGGTCTCGCGGCGCACGGTGGGTGCCGCATTAGCTTCGGCGTTACCACCGCCGCGTAAGCCGCAGGCCCGGGGGCGTCGGTCCGTGCTGAAACCGGTGGTCGGTTTCGTGGACGAGATGCTGCGCACGGATCTGAGTGCCCCGTGTAAGCAGAAACACACCATCGAGCGGATCTGTCAAAGGTTAGCGGTCGAGTACGACTTCGCTGAAGCCTCGTACTCGACGGTACGTAACTACGTGGCCCGTCGTCGCCCGCAGATCATCGCCGAGGCCCGGGGCGGAGGCCGAAGTTGATTTTTGCGAGGCCTTCGCCGTGGTGGCGGGTAAAACGGTGAAGTGTTACCTGTTCACCCTGCGGTTGTCGTACTCGGGCCGGTCGGTGCATCGTGCGTATGCCTCCCAGGGCCAAGAAGCCTTTATGGAGGGCCATGTAGAAGCCTTGCGAGTGCTCGGTGGGGTGCCGTCTCGCCACATTCGTTATGACAATCTCAAACCCGCGGTCAAGCAGGTTCTGTTCGGGCGTGGGCGTAAAGAGTCACAGCGGTGGGTTGCGTTTAGATCTCATTACGGGATCGTCCCATTTTACTGTATCCCTGGTCAGGAAGGCGCGCATGAGAAAGGCGGGGTCGAGCAGGTACTACAGCCCCAGATCATGAAGATGTTCCGGTATGGGTGGTTTCAGATTCGTAGCGGTGGTGGGAGTCGATCACCGCGGCGTCCGTAGTGGCTGATCATCGCGGTGCTCTGATGGGCGCGGCGCCAGGCCTCGCGGGCGATGGCCGCGGCGTAGTCGCCGACGGCGCGGAGCAGGATCGTCGCGGTGAGTAGGCCGCGTAGGGCGGCCAGGGACAGCCCGATCAGCGGTGTCGGGTTCAGCCGGGGTGTTCGCTTCCCGTCCGGGGGTGGTCTTTTCCCAGGCCGGACCGGGTGACTGCGAGGAATGCCTGAGCGAGCATGCTGATGGTCACGTGTCGGTGCCATGAGGTCCATCCACGAACCTGGTACTGATCCAAACCGAGTTGGTCTTTCCCGGCCTTGTTGTCGTCTTCGATGTTGCACCGTAGACCCGCTGCGAGGATCATCGCGGGGACCGGTGTCTGGGCCGGGGCGTGGACCAGGAAGTACTCCACCTCGTAGATCCCGTCGGGATGCTTCTTCGTGACCTTCGGCCGGATCGCTCGACGGATCAACAGGGTATGGGCGAAACCCGGCGCGGGTGGCTGTCCCTTGACCGTCACCGCATGGGCGGCGAAGTCCCAGTACCGCTCACCTTTACTGCCGTAGCCACACGAACGGCGTTGCCATACCCGGTCGGCGGTGCCGGCCAGCACCACGTCCGGACGCAATGCCTCACCGCGAACCCCGAGAAGGGGCAGGTCCACCGCGACCGCGAACACATAAGACAAGACGTTGTCGTGGCAGAACTCGCGTAGGACCGGGTCACGGCCGTATCCTGAGTCAGCAACAACCCACCGGAACCTCAACGCCTGGTCCGCGAGAGCCCGTTTCAGCATGGTAACGCCCAGGTGCGGTTTAGTGACCAGACCACGATCGGCGGGTACCCCGGCGGTGTCACAGCGGGCCCGGTCACTGGTCCACGACGCCGGCAGGTACAACTCCCGATCGATGAACGTGTGCCCAAGCGCAGAAGCATACGTCAGCATCACCATGCACTGACAGTTCTCCGTCTGCCCCGTCAACCCGCAGTGCTGCGGTGCCACCCCTACACTCTTGGTGCCCTTCTTGATCGCCTGCGTGTCATCCAAAACCAACGCCGCGTCCGGGTCGGCCAACCCGGCCAAGACGTAACCCCGCACCCAGTCACGTAAGACGTCGACATCCCACGAAGCCTTGTTCAGCAGATGCTGGAACCGCTTCGGATTCGCCAGACCCGAGAACTCCGCCATCGCCCAACAATTCTTCTTCGCCACGTCCGCGAGCATCGCCCGCACGAACAGCCCGAACGTCTCCTTCGGCTCCGGCCGGGCGAACAACCACCCCAACCCATCCGTCAACGCGGACAGATCCATACCCCACGCATCGATGTCCTGCACCGTAACCGCATCCACGCCGTGGACAACGATCGATCATGCAACCAGTTTCAAGATCCTTTCAGACCCAAGATCTGGGCCTGTAGTACAGGTAACCCCTGGTCCCTGCCAAAGACCTGATCACACTGGGGGTGTTGACGTCAGCGCATACTGAACGCATGCAACAACACGATCGTGACGGGGCGCGCCCGTGGCAGGGATTACCGCAGACGAGCAACAGTGCGATAACGCCCGTGGGTCAGCTCGAGCAGGTGCGCAAGATGGTCGACGGTCTTGGGTCTCGCCGCGAGGGCTGGCGACGGGTGATCTTTCGCGGAGGTGTCGGCATTATCGGCTTGGCTGTCGCAGTGCTGGTGTTCTTGATGATTTACCGCGTTTTGTCAACGTAAATCACGACTGCAGACCCCGCAGACCCTCCCAAGATTTGGTGTCGGAGCTTGGGGTCGAAGGCGCGCGCCCGCAACCCCGAGGAAGCGCCACCACTGGCGACATCGTGCGCATCGTCGCTATCTGCGGTTTCCGGTGGCCGTGCCGGTGCTGAATGCTGTGGTGATGCCGCGATAGCCGATCATCAAGTCCATGCCATTCGCGGCATGGTTCAGATCGTGGCAGTGAAACATCCACAGTCCGGGATTGTCTGCGTGAAACGCGATCGTCCAGGTGTCGCCGGGCAGCACGTTCAGGCTGTCCAGCTGCACCGGTGTGCCCCGCAGCGGGCTGCCGTTATGGGCGAGCACGGTGTAAGAGTGCCCGTGCAGGTGCATCGGGTGGGTGCCGAAACTACGGCTGACGATGGTGACTTCGACCGTATCGCGCAGATCGACGGTAAACATGTCACCGTACGGATAAAGCTTGTCGTTTATGACGTTGTAAGTACCGAAGCTGCCGTCGAAGAACATTAACCGGCTGGCGATTCGCGCGGTGAAGGCTTTGTCGAAATGACTATTGCTCGTCAATACCGGCCTACCGTCAACATCCTTCGATGCGGGTGTTCCGTAGTTACTCACGTCAAACGGCGTCTGCCGCGGAGTCGGCCCAGGATCAACGGCATTGCCGCCCGTTCGGTACGTTGCGCTCCCGGCATCACCGGTGACATCGACCCGTACGGCGGTGCTCGGCTGGGTGTATGTCAGGTCGACCCGCCCGGATGCCGGCACTGTCACCTCCGTGGCAGTCAACGGCGTCGGCTCGTGCAGCGCGTGCCCGTCGAGCGCGGCAACGGTGAACGCCGTGCCGGTAACCGTGATCGTGGCCGGCAGGCTGTCGGTGTTGAGCAGCCGCACCCGCACTTGCTGCCCGGGCGCCGCGGCTGCGGTGGTGGCTTGGTTGTCGTCCGTGGCGGTAAAAGTGCCGGCGTAAGTGTGCAGCGTGAGCACCCGATCGACCTCGGCGCCCGCGGGCCGACCATACGTGGCTTGCTCACCCAGCACGCTGGGTGCCGGGTCGACCACTATCGCGCCGAACAGCCCCTTACCGACCTGAACAGCGCTGTCCTGGTGCGAGTGATACCAATAAGTGCCGGGTTGATCCGCGTCGAAGGTGTAGGTGTAACTGGCCCCGGGCGCAACCGCGTCCTGAGTCAGCCCCGCGACACCGTCGGCACTGTTCGGCACATCGATGCCATGCCAATGAATGGTCGTAGGGACCGGGAGCTGGTTGTGCAATTGCACCAAGACCCGGTCGCCTTGCCTGACCCGCAACAGGTCGCTGCCAGGCTGGCCGGCCACTTCATAACCCCAAACCGCCACAGCGCGCCCAGCCACCGTACGGGTAGTAGCGCGCGCGGTCAGGTCGAAGCTGCGTTCGCGCCGGACGCCGAGTGGGCCAGCGACCAAGTTTGCGGCAGTGTCGGCGTTCGACCCCACCGACGACTTGGTGCCGCCGGCCATAGCGTGGTGGTCAGCCATCACGCCGGAGTGGTTCATGGTGTAGGAGGCTGGCAGTTTTGACACCTCGACCCGCCACGCCACCAGCCCGCCCAAAACGCTGGTCAAGCCAATCCCGGCCGCGATCCTGCGTCGGGCCGCCCCAGTTCGGGTGCCCGCCATGATCGGAGCGCACGCCACCGTCGTGGTCGCAACTAGCGCCACGGTAATGATCTGCCCGGAGACCGGCGGCTGATTGAGGAGCAGGTGCACCACCGCGACCAAGCCGGCCCACCCGGTCCACCCAGCCCGGTGTCGCACTCGCTCGTCAATGCGCCCGGTCAGCGCCGCGAACATGACCACCACCGCGATGACAACACTCGAGCAAGCGGCGGGTAGGCCGCGAAAGTCAGCGTTGAGCTGCTGCCCCGAGACGAGCAGAACACCAAGAACGGTGGTGACGGCGAGGGTTGATATGACCGTAATGCGCTGGCGGTGCGTGCGTAGGGCCCAGGACAGCAGCGGCAGCGCTACGGCGCAGGCCGAAGCGGCGACGGCAAACATTACCAGGACGGTGCCGAAACTCATGACGATGCTCCAGGTTGCGATAACCGAAGACTCGCTTGATTTGCGAGTGAAGATCGGCGCGGCTGTGCATCGATTATTTAAAGACGACGCCGATCCGGATATCGGTGTACACCCTGACTCGCCCCTGACGATTCGCCCCTAATTCTTTGGCTGACGATCTGCGCCGGGGGTTACTCCGAAATGGAGGCGATAGGCGCGGCCGAAATAGGCCGGGTCGGGCAGCCCACACCGCCGGCCGATCTCCGTGACCGGCAGCGACGTGGCCCGCAACAGCCGGCGAGCGCGTTCCAACCGGTACCGCCGCACGTAGGCCATCGCACTGCCACCTGTGGCGGCCCGAAAGAGCCGATCTAGGTGTACGGGAGAAAGTCCGGCTTTGTCCGCGATGGCGGAGCGAGTCCAGTCCGCCGTTGGATCCCGTTCCAGTGCTGCCATGGCGGTGGCGATTTTCTCGTTTATGAAACGTCGGCGCTGATTCAGTTCACATTCAGCACCGCGGGTCGGGCTGAGAAAAATCTTTGCAGCGTTCGGTTCGCGCTCGCTAAGGCCGCCAAGCTGGATGAACATGACGCCCACGTCACCTTTCCGAAATATGCGACCTATACACGGCCGAGATGCCGACGAGGCGAAATCACGCTGCGGCCGGCATTAAGCTGAACTGGGGATAGAACTGTGGAGTGGTCACAGCAGTTCGCGACAAATCAAAGTTAAGCTGAGTATTGCTTGGGCTGAGACGAAAATAATGGTGCCGCAGCCCGATGCGGACTGCGGCACTCATCGGGTCAAGCGTTTACATAGACGTTTCCGGCCAAATCGCGGCCGCGGGCCAACCAAACGCGGAAGCCTTCGTTGCGCTCGGGCACGACCCGGGCTGAGGTGGCCAGGTAGCGCATGGTGTAGCCGGTGCGACGACGCGGAGACGTGTTGGCTTGCGCTCCGTGCACGATGCGCGAGTCGTGCAATGAGGCCTCCCCGGGGGCGAGCACGAAATCGACAGCCTTGGACTCGTCCACACTGTTGATCTCGGTGTCGAAGGTCGCGGTGGTGAGGTCCTCCACCGGCTTATAGGTCGAGAAACCGTTTCGGTGGGTGCCGGGGATGACTCGCATGCAACCGTTTTCACGGTCGGAGCCGTCTAGTGACACCCACACGGTGACGATCGCGTCGTATCGGTCGAGTCGGCCTTCCCAGTAGGCCGAATCTTCGTGCCACGGAGTTGCTCGGCCGGTGTGTGGGTCTTTCGAGATGAAGTGGCTGGACCACAGCGCGATGTTCGGCCCGATCAGCGGTTCCACCAAGTCGAGCACTTCGGGGGCGAGCAGAAACTCGAAAAGCCGTTCATCATCCCAGTGCGGGGTGTCCAACTCGTCGGAGAGCTTGTCACCTTTGGCGGCCAGATGTTCCGCAAAAATGCCTTGCAGCCGCGCTAGCCGTTCGGGCGCGAACACCTGTTGCTGAAACAGCAGATATCCGTCTTGTTTGAAGGCGGCTTGTTCAGCCGGGCTGATCCTGCCCATTGTTGCTCTCCTCGCGTGGCGCTGACTGGCTCATTCGTACGCTAGGTGGCTGCGCGCCCCGCCGGCTGTTCTCAGCTTTCGCACCCCTGTTGCGTTGACCGGTTCTGTTGCGTTGACCGGTTCTGTTGCGTTGACCGGTTCTGTTGCGCTGGCCGGTTCTGTTGCGCTGGCCGGTTCTGTTGCGCTGGCCGGTTCTGCTGCGCTGGCCGGTTCTGCTGCGCTGGCCGGTTCATTGCGCTGGACCGCGATGGCGTTCGCGGTAGGCGCTGGGCGAAACACCGATCGCCTCCCGAAAGGCCCGAGCGAAGTGCGCGGGGTTGACGAAACCGGCGCGATGGCACACCTCGGTCACCGGCAGATCAGTGCCGGCCAGCAGGCTCGCCGCCCGTCGTAACCGCAGCTCACGCCGATAAACCGACAACGGCTGCCCAACTTCACGCCGAAAAAGATCACTCAGGTACGCCGGGGACAAGTGCACCCGCGCAGCGACCTCCCCCAGCGTCATCGAGTGCGCAAACTCGTCCTCCAGGACCGCCAGCGCGGCCCGAATCGGGGCGCTGATCGGCTCACTCGGTAACGGCAGCCGCCCACCTGGTGCAGGTGGTGGGTCGCCGGCCCAGCGCCGCACGTCAACCAGGATGCGCTCCAGCGTGCCGCGGGCGGCGACCCGCCAGCCGACGTTGCGGTCAGTCAGTTCCCGGTCGAGCCGGTCCAACTCGGGGACGAGTCCGTCGCGCTGCTCTGCGCTGAGGTGCAGCACGGTGCGGCTTGCTTCCCCAGCCATTTGCGCGACCCCGTCGGTGACGGCAGCCGCGGTGAAAACGACGTTGGTGAGGCGCAGCCCATCACAGTCGTCGACCGCGCGAAAACCATGGAGATCGAGTGGCGTCAATAGAGCTAGGGCGTCTGGGCGAATCAGTTCCACCTGACCGTTGCGCAGGTGCGTCCCGGAACCTTCGGTGATCAGAAACAGCTCATAGAATTCGTGCCAGTGCGGCTGAAAGCTGCGTTCGATGTAGTGGTGGTCGAGCTGCACGTCAGCTGGCGCCGGCACATATTGTTCTTGGGTGAGCCGAGGCGGGGGCGCATTGCCGGTGCCGCGGTCAGCGATTCGACGGGTCACTGGGTCCACCCACCCGGCGCGCGCAGGTCGAACGCCCAGTCAGCGCCGATTTTCCCTAGCCGCAAGGTCAGGCCGAGGCGATGCACCAGCGACGTCCGCCCTTCGTGCTCTGCGCTGCTTCCAGCCGAGTCTCCACTGGCTCAGCCAAGCCGAATGTCGCGGCGGCTACCCGCAGCATGGGTTGAACCTACAAGAGGTGCAGCCAGCACGGTGTAGCCACCACGACCTCGACCTGACAAATGACCTCGAACCGAGCGGAGCCTAGCCAGCAGCGGCCGATGCACTCGGGCCGGTGGAGTCGGCAGCCGGCGGGCAGAGCAGCGCGGCAAAGGCGTTGAGTGAGCGGTCCTGCGCGTCGTTGGTGGGCAACAGGCTCACTTCCACCACAAGCTGCTTACTGCCATCACGACTGGTGTACGGCTTGGTGCTGTAGCCCGGGATATCGCCATTGTGACCGTAGAACGCGCCGCAGGGCGTGTCGTAGATTTCGACGCCGAGGCCATAGCCTTGACCCACCGCCTTATCGGTGAGCATGCGTTGCAACTGGTCGGCCGGCAGCAACTTCCCGCCGAGCAACCCGCGCCAGAATGCCGCGAGATCGGTGGTGGTAGAGACGAGCGCACCGGCTGTGTAGGCCCAGCTGACATTTTCGACCGTGTAGTCGAGGTCAGGCTTGCCTTTCGTCTTGGTCGCGAAATAACCGTTCGGGTGCGGTCCGGCGATATTCGATTCACTGCGAGCCGGGAAGAACGTGTTTTTCAGGTGTAGCGGTTGAATGATGCGCCGGTCGATTTCTTGCTCGGCCGGGTGGCCGGTGATGGCTTCGATCACGAGCCCCAACAGCACATAGTTGGTGTTCGAGTATTCGTAGCGAGCTCCGGGTGCGAAATCGGGGCCGTGTGCTGTTGCCAACTTGACCAGTTCGCGCGGCTTAAACGTACGGAAGCGGATTGCTTTGGCTTTTTGGACGTCACCATCAGGGAATAGGGTTTCAGTGTAGTTGGCTAGGCCGCTGGTCATCTGCAGCAGGTTGCGCAGGGGTAGGTGCCACTGCCCTAAAGATCTTGACGGTTTGACCGTTTATGGCTAGGTATTGATATTCTTGGTGTCGGTCGGGTAACGATCGGCGAATGCATTGCGTGATTGTTTCATCACTGGCGGTGTATGCCTGGGGGTGACACGCGGGCTGATACGGGGTTGCCCGGGATATAGCGAAACTCCTGATAGGACGTGGGTTGTCTAGAAACACGTCGATTACCAGGAGTTTCGTTGTTGAAGTCTGCCATATCCGTGCCCGGGTTCGAACTGTCACGGCCGGATGGGTCGTCGGGGTCGTTGCGGGAAGCCGTCCTGGCTGGTCCCGGAGCGCGGGTTCAGGCCGCGGAGACCGGTGATCCGATCCGTGCTGTGGTCACGCCGGAACAGATCGCGGCGGCGTTGACGGCCGCGGGTCATACCGATAAGCAACGGGCGACGCTGTCCGGTGCGGTGACCACGGTGCTGGTACTTGGGTTGTGCCTGTACTGCGGGCAGGGCTCAGCAGCGGTGATCACCCGACTGTGGCCGTTGTTGAGCGTGTTCAACCCGGTGGTGGTGTTGTGTGCCCCGGTCTGCGCGGTGGCATTGTCGCAGGCCAGGGCCCGGTTACCGGTCGCGGTGCTGCGGGAGTTGTTCACCTATACCGCCGCGGGTGAGCCGGTGATGACGGCCGGGTCGTTGGTGTTCGGCCTGCTGGTGACTGCGGTCGACGGCACGGTTTTCGACCTGAGCGCGACCGAGGCGATCCAGGCCAGGTTCGCTACTCCGTCGGGTGGGCGCTTCCCCCAAGCGCGGGCCGTCACAGTGGCCGAATGCGGCACCCGCCGGGTCCTGGCCGCCCAGATCGACTCGTGCCAGGTCAGCGAACAGGTGTTGTGGGATCGCCTCGTCACCTGTCTGAAACCGGGAACGATCAACCTGGCAGACAGGAACTTCTTCTCGATGCACCGGTGGCGGGTCGCGGCCGCGACTGGCGCGCATCTGGTCTGGCGGGTGAAGAACGGCTACCACAGCCTACCGGCGAAGATCCTTAACACTTTGTCTGACGGATCGGAAAAGGTCCGGCTGCGAGAATCCGATCAGATGCTCGCGCGCCGCCGCAAGACTAGCGGCGAGCCGAAGGCCGCCCGCCTCGATGACATCATCGCCCGGATGGTCGAGTTCAGCGTCACCGTGACCGACCGGGCCGGCACAACAACCACGAGCAGATTCCGGGTCCTGACCACGCTGCTCGACCCTGTCGCTTACCCGGCAGAGCAGATCGCCGCACTCTATGCCGAAAGATGGCAAGCGGAACTGGTATACAAGTCGATCAAATCGACGCTACGTGGTGGTGACCGCCGGCTCCGCGGTCAGTCCCCGGACCTGGCAGAACAAGAAATCTGGGCGCTGCTGACCGTCTACAACGCACTCGTGGATCACGCCGTGGCCGCCGCAGTCGACCTGGGTATCGACCCCGACGAGATCTCCTTCACCACGGTCCTACACGCGACCCGCGACCATCTGATCGCCGCAGCACCCTGCCCCGCCTGCGGCCACCACCGCGACTCCGCCGATCTGCAAGCCGCGATCACCGCCGCCCCCCGACAACGCAGACGCCGGACCCGCACCAGCCCACGAACGAAGAAACAACGAGAAACCCAACACACCCGTGACGTCAGCTACACGATTACCATCACGGAATCAAATCTACCCAAAATCACCTAATCGACCAGATGTTTAGGGCAGTGGGGCTAGGCTAGGTATCGTTTCATGCGCCGGACATCCCTCCGCCGAGGGTCAAGGCCGAGCACGGCGGCATCTCCCTCGCGCGAGGGATGCGTTTGAGCGCCCCTGCCATATCCTTGCGAGTTAGGTCCGAGATCGGGCACACCGACATGGAGGACAGCTGCACCATGCGGTCGCCGCAAATCCCCTGGAAAACCTTTACTGTGGTCGCCTTGTTGCTCAGCGCGTCGGCACTGCCCTTTGCGACACTCGACACCACAATCGGGATACGCATCGCCGCAACGAAATTCCCCGCGCCGGACTGGCGATTGATGCTGCTAGCCGCCGGTCAGACGTTGCCATTGCTTATGGTCCGACAACGGCTCACCCTAGCGGCGTTGTTAACCAGCTCGGCTTTCCTGTTAGTGCAAATCTTGGCACTGGCCCCCACGGCAGCCAATCTCGCTCCAGCCATTTGCGGCTACTACGTCGGCCGATACGCAAATCGCTCCGCCTTGTTGGTTTACGCGGGATTTACGCTAGCAACCTTGGCCCTCACGCTGATCATGCAGCCGGCTGATACGCCAGACTGGTGGTCGCTGCCGGTGATTCTGGTGCTATTTCTCCTCGCTTTACCGGCCATCGGAATTTTCAATCGGCCGCGCGCCAATCCAACCGGCGTTGACAATCCAACCGGCGTTGAACAGTCGACGGCGATCCCCATTGATCAGCCGGAAGCCGCTTCCTTTGACCGGTCGAAAGCCAGGCCCGGCCTCTCCGCAACGGCAATAACCCCCGCCCCGAGCACCGGCGAGCCGACGGGCGTAAACCCCTGGGCGGCGCTTACTGGACGCGAACGGCAAGTCGGCCACCTGCTCGCCGCCGGCAAGTCAAATGCCGAGATCGCCGCCGAACTGTTCATCTCGGTCGAAACGGTAAAATCCCATGTGCGCCATATTTTGACCAAGTTAACCGCGCGCGACCGGGTGCAAGCCGCCCTGATCTTGTCGGCCGCGCTCGCCGCAGCGCCAGAGCGAACAGATCCCAGCAGCAAGTAATCACCCAGGCTTCCCCGGCCACCAGTTGGCGCGGCCGAGCAGCGTCATCAGGGCTGGCAGCACTACCCCGCGGATCAGCAGCGCGTCGAGCAGGATCGCCAAGGCTAGACCGAGGCCGAGCTGCTTGAATTCGACCAAACTGAGCGTGGCGAAGATCCCGAACACTGCGACCATCACGATCGCCGCGCTGGTTACGATGCCCGCCGACCGGCTGATCCCAGTCGAAACCGCCTGCCGGATGTCGACCCCGGTTCGCGCCGCTTCTTTGATCGAACTGACCACGAACACGTGATAATCCATCGACAGTCCAAACAGGACCACGAACAGGAACAGCGGAATCCACGCGACAATCGCTCCGTTCGATCTGAATCCGACCAAGCTCTCGGCCCACCGATGCTGGAAAATCAACACCAGCAGCCCGAACGCCGCCCCGGCCGAGAGCAGATTGACGAAGATCGCGACTAATCCGACGACTACCGACCGGAACGACACGATCATCACGATCAGGGTGAGCAGCAGCGTCAAGCCCACTACCCAGGGCAGCTTCTGCGCCACGTTCCCGGAATAGTCGATGCTGCTCGCCACCTGACCGCCAACAACAGCGTTCACCCCCGGCACCTGACCCAGCGTCGCTGGAATCAGCTCCGCGCGCAGTAGCCGGACCGAGCGTTCCGCCTGCTCAGAATTCGATCGGTACGGCGTAGCCAGCTCAATCACGTGCACCGTGCGATCGGCAGACACTCGCATTCCCGGCTCCGGCTGCGCCCCGAACAGCGGTGATCCCTGCGCCCGCCCAATCAGTCGAGTCAACGCCGCCTCAACCTCAGCCGAGCGCGACGGGTCAGCCGTAACGACGACTTGGTCACTCGTACCCTTGGTGGGAAATGCCGCCGTGATTCGATCGTACGAAACGAAAGCGGGAATTGACCTGGGATAGTCGTCAATATCCGCCGACTTGAGGTGCAGACTCACTGCCGGCAGCGCCAGCGCGACCAGCCCGGCCACGCCGAGCGTGAGGGTGATGCCCGGGTGTCGCAGCACTGGGCGCAACACAACCGGCCAGAGTCGCGACTCGGTGCCACGGCTCAAGCGCCATAGCAGCGGCACGCGCGGCCGGTCGATCCAGCGGCCCAGTTTGGCCAGCACGGCCGGCAACACGGTCAACGAACCGAGCACTGCGACTGCTACCACCAGGATTGAACCAGTGGCGAGCGTGCTGAAAATGAGGTCGCCGGAAAGATACAGCGCGGCCATCGACACGATCACGGCTAGGCCGGAGACCACGACGGAATGCCCCGAGGTGGCTGCGGCGATCTCGATCGCGTCGATGTTGCGCCGGCCCAGCGCCCGTTCCTGTCGAGCTCTTTTCAGATAGAACAGCGAGTAGTCGACGCCGACGGCCATCCCCATCAACAGGATCATGTTGGGCACCTGGCCCGGGTCGGGCAGCACGCTGGAACACAACGCCCACAAACCCAACGCAGCCGCAACCGAAGTCAACGCCAACAGCACCGGTACGCCGGCCGCAATGATCGCTCCGAACGCGAGGACCATGATGATCAGAGTGATCGGAACGCTGAGCGCTTCCGCCCGGGAGAAGTCGGCGCTGAGTTGCTTGTTGACGCCCGCTCCGATCGAGGCGTCGCCCGCTTCATCCAGGCGCAGCGCTGGGTAATCGGCCCGTGCGTGCTCAACAACATCGAGCACTGGCTGCGCCCGCTGGTCGCTCGAGGACCGATCTCCCGTCAACGTGACAGACAGCAGCACCGATTTTCCGTCCGGCGCGGGCACCGGCTTGGCGACTGACGCGACGACGGGCAGAGCGCGCAACCGGCCAGTGATCGCGGTGGCGGCGTTGCTGGCTAACGTCGAGTCGAACGCGCCGGATTTCGCGCTAATCAGGAGGTTTTCCACTGTCGGTGGGTTCATCGACTTGTCGGTGAGGGTTTGCGCGGCCCGGCCGGAATCACCTTGGCCGAGCATTGTCGGGCTGGCCTGCCGGATCCCGCCGGAGAATGCGACCAAACACGCGAGCACAAATAGCGTCCAGGCTCCGATCGCCAGCCACGGATGGGTCGCACTCCATCGAGCCAGCCGTACCGTGCTGGGGGTCTTTTTCATGACTTGGGGCCTTTCTGGGCAGGCGGTCGGGGCGACTGACCAGAGTTTGCGGATCGCGGCGGGGTAAATCAGTGGTGGTGGATCCCCATTGCGGAGGTGGACTTAGGTCCACTGCGCCGGTGGCGGCTGGTGCGGATAATCGGCGCCATGACGACTACGCCGGCGCCCCCAACCGGTTCTAGTCGACGCTTAATCGGCTGGGCTTTTGTCGGGATTGCCCTGGTCGTCATGGAGATTGTGGTCCTGGCCTTGGTGCTCACCACGCTGGCGCTGAGCGTGCTGTGGGTGACGCTGCCGCTGTTTGTCGGCCTGGTGCTAGCCACCCGAGCGCTGGCGGATGGGCGGCGCTCCTTCGTTAGCCGCCGGCTCGGCTATGCCATCGCGCGGCAGTATCGGCCGCTGCCGGCAACCGGCTGGTGGGCCCGGTTCAGCACTGTCATCCGCGATCCGGCCAACTGGCGAGACGCACGGTGGATGCTCGTTGACATGACCGCTGGGCTGGCGCTGCTGGCCCTACCGGTGGGGGCGTTTTCTGCTGGGGTTGCGGGTTTGTCATTGGGGTTGTGGTGGTGGTCGTTGCCGACGGGCACCTCATTGGACTTGGCGTTCGTCACGACGGTGCACGACACACCCAGCGCGCTTATCGTCGGCAGCGGCTGGGGATTGTTTTACCTGGGGTTGTTTTGGCTGATTACGCCACTGTGCCTGCGGACCTACGGCCGGATGACTGCGGCGTTGCTGCGACCCGACGATCGCCGACAACTGCATGAGCGGGTCGAATTTTTGTCCACCACCCGAGCGCAAGCGGTCGGTTCACAGGCAAACGAACTGCGCCGAATCGAACGTGATCTTGCATGACGGCGCGCAGGCCCACCTGGTCGCCCTCGGCATGAGTCTCGGCTTGGTCGAGAGCATGATCGACGCCGACCCCGCGGTGAAACAGCTGCTCGCCGAGGCGCGCGAACACAACTTGCAAGCCATCACCGAGCTCCGTTCCCTGATCAAGGGCATCCGGCCGCCGGTGCTCAGCGATCGTGGCCTGGTCGGCGCGGTGCAGTCGCTGGCGTTGCGCATTCCGCTGCAGATCGACGTCGACCTCGACGTTCCCGGCCGGCTGCCCGAGCCGATCGAAGCGGCGGCTTATTTCACCGTGTCGGAGGCGTTGGCGAACACGGTGAAATACAGCGGCGCCGCGCGGGCGTGGGTGCGGGGCGAGTGGGCGAACGGATGGCTGCGGATCACTGTCGTCGATGACGGGTCCGGCGGGGCGATGATCGTTCCTGGTGGTGGGCTGGCCGGCGTACAGGAGCGGCTTGGGGCATTTGATGGCACTTTGACCCTGGCTGAGCGAGGGGCTGGCGGCACCGAGCTGACGATCGAACTGCCCGTCGGGGTCGATCAGCCGCCCAGGTAGGTCCGATCGACCGCGCAGGTAGGTCTGATCGACCGCGCCGGGCAGATGCGGTTAGCCGCCTAGGTAGGCCAGGACGGCGAGGACGCGGCGGTTGTCGCCGTCGGAGAGGTGCAGGTCGAGCTTCAGGAAAATGTTGCTGATGTGTTTGGCTATCGCCTTTTCCGAGATGAACATTCGGGCGGCAATGGCACTATTGGATCGACCTTCGGCCATTGATGCGAGCACTTCTTGCTCGCGCGGGCTCAATTGCGCCACCGATCGCTCCCGCGACCTGCCAGTGAGCAGCTGTGCGATCACTTCCGGGTCCATCGCTGTGCCACCAGCCGCCACCCGGCGCACCGCGTCGACGAACTGGGCCGGATCGAGCACCCGATCCTTGAGCAGATAGCCGACCCCGCCCGCCCCATCGGAGAGCAGCTCACGGGCATAAAGCGGCTCGACGAACTGCGAAAGCACCAGGACTGGCAAACCGGGGACCAACGCACGCGCTTGGATCGCCGCGCGCAGGCCGTCGTCGGTGTGATCGGGCGGCATCCGCACATCCACCACTGCAACGTCCGGGCGATGCTCGATTAGCGCTGCCTGCAGTGCCGGCCCGTTGTCCACACAGGCGACGACCTCGAAGTCGTGCGCTTGCAACAATCGCATCAGCCCGTCGCGCAACAAGGCCGAATCTTCCCCGAGCACGACTCGCACGCCAGCACTCCGCGATCGATCATTCAGCTTTCGACAAGTTCCGTCGGCGCTAGCTTGCCCACCAGAACTGCTATCCGCCGAGGGAGATGGCGGAGACTCCGGGATTCGAACCCGGGAGGGGCTATAAAACCCCAACCGCATTAGCAGTGCGGCGCCATAGACCGGACTAGGCGAAGTCTCCTCGACAGTCCGAAGACCGCCGAAGTATGAGGATACCGGACGCGAGTAGCGCCGCACACACAGGTGGCCATGCCGCGCGCCGCGAGTTCAGTGCACCGGTCTCCAACAGGTGAAATGCAGTCGTTGGGACTAGGCTCCTGCGGCATGGAAGAGAACCCGCCCAGCCGTCGCCGGGATGCCCCGCGCGCCCGTTCGCCCCAGGCTGCATTTAGTGCGCCTGAGCCCACATCGACCGAAGAAACGGCCGAGCAAGCAGCCAGCCGAGCCGCCAAGCCCGCCCCACCCGTGACCTTCCAGCCGCCTCGAATCGAGGTTCAGCCCAAGCCACCCGCCGCTGTAGAAGAACCCGGCAACCCGTTCGCAACACCCCCAACCTCCAAATCAAGATCAACTTCCCCTACTGGTACGCGTAAGCAGCCACCACCCGCACCACCCCCACCAGCACCCCCCACACCGCCCGCGTCCACGCCTCGAACAAGCGCAACGCGGCGCGCAACCACGCCGTCAACAAGCGCAACGCGGCGCGCAACCACGCCGTCAACAAGCGCAACGCCGCCCGCAACCACGCCGTCAACAAGCGCGACGCCGCCCGCGGCCACGCCCACAAGAAACGCAACACTGCCCGCTGCCACGCCGTCAGCAAAGGCAGCGCGGCAGGTGTCCTCGTCCGCTGCAAGCGCAGCGGCCCCGGCGGCTGCACCGAGCAAGGTCACTCGACCAGCCGCAAGCGAGGCAGATTCGCCAAAGTCAGCGCCCGCCAAGAAAGCTGCGCCCCCAAAGCGAGCGCCCCGTAAGTCCACCACCAACCCAGCGACGATCGAGTCAGTCAGGCTCGAGGATTCAGCGCCAGCCGAACCTGCGTCCGCGCCAGTCAACGCTGCCGAGGCGTCAGTTGAGCAGCCAGTGCGGAAACAGGTTGAGCGGCGCGAGTCGGTTTCTAAGGTGAGCACCGCGACGCTCCCAGCGAACGCGCCAAACGAGGCGTGGGCCAAATTGCTCGCGGATCCCGGCCACGCCCCAGAATTGCTAGCGTTAGCGGCGGTGCAGACCCTCGGCGCACGCGCCGAAGATTGGGCAAACCGCACCCGCGAGTCCTACCCCACGGCCAGCGATCCTGCGTTGGCCCGGTTGGCCACCCGCCAGTTCACCCGGTTCGGCTGCCTGAGCAGTGCTTTCGCCGCGGTAGCCGGTTCATACGCGCCGATCGCCTTACTCGGCGGTGCCGCGATCACGCACGCCGAAATGGTGCTGCACGTCGCTGCCGCGTACGGCTTCGATCCAACCGACCCGAAACGCGCCGCCGAACTGCTAGTGCTGACCCGAGTGCACCCCACCCGCACCGACGCCGAAGCCGCGCTCGCCGCCGCCCGCCAGCCCGCGTACGAAGGGAGTGGCACTCTCACCGACGCGGTGTGGCGGCTCGGCCGGCTGATCTCCGCCCGGACCGGCAGTTGGGGTGCGTTGCGAGTGGCCAACCGCCTGTTCCCGGGGGTCAGCCTGCTCACCGCCGTGCTGACCAGCCAGACCGCGATCCAAGAAGTCGGCGTACGAGCGGACACCTTCTACCGCACCCAAGCCCGAACCGGGGCCAACCCCAACCCCACATGACGAGTACTCAGCGTTTAGGTACTCAGAGCAAAGTGACGAAATACCGACACCCACAGTGACCCGCCAATGAACAGTAGAGTCGAAAACCCAACACTCACAGCAAAGACAACCAAGAGTGCGGAAGCAGGTCGTAACCGACAAAAGCCGCGATGTCCAGGAAACTGTGCGCCACAATCAGCGGCAACACCCGCTTGAACCGCAGGAAGAAGAGCGCAAAAATCACGCCCATAATCGCGTTGCCAACAAAAGCCCCAAACCCCTGATACAGGTGATAAGAACCACGCAACGCTGCCGAACACGCGACGATCCACGCAAGCCGAAGTCCAGTCGAACGCAACCGAGTGATCAGGTAGCCGACGACAATGACCTCTTCGAGCACCGCGTTCTCGATCGCCGACAAAACCAGCACCGGCACGGTCCACCAGAGCTGATTCAACGCAGCCGGGATGATTTGCGCGTTCAATCCCAGCAGCTTCGCCGCGTACACCAGGCCGAGGCCGGGAATGCCGATGCCGGCGGCAAGCAGTGTGCCCCAGCCGAGGTCGAAGCCGGGGCGGTTGGCCGTTAGGCCGAGGGTTTCGCGCGGGCCGATTCGCTCGCGGGCAAGCAGGTAAAGCGCGAGCGCCACCGGGATGAGCGCGAAGAAAATCCCCAAAATTTGGTACGTGAGGTCAAGGTACGGCCGTGGCGACTGGGACGCGTTAAGCACAGCGGACTGCTGAGCCAGCGGCTTGCCGGCAGTCAACTTGGCAATCAGCGACACCACGGAGTAGATGGCGGATTGCCCGAGTGACAGCAGCAGCACGATGCTGATCTCAGTCGTGAGCGCCGAGTGGCCGGCGGGCTGGCGATCATCGGTCACCGGCCTACTCTAGAGCCCACCGCGCGATGCACAAACGGACCTATCGGGCAAGCGGCGCGCCCAGTCAATCGCCATGTCGCACTTTTCGTGCGTCGCATATTCGACTGAGCTGTCCACCCTGAAGGGTATGGGAGACCTCGCACGCTTGCTCAAGGAGAGCTGGAGCCTCGTCGAGGAACACCAGGACAAAGTGGCCGGGCACTTCTATGCCCGGATCTTCTTGTCCCATCCGGACCTGCGCGACCTGTTCCCGGTGCACATGGACCTTCAGCGATCACGGCTGCTCGGAGCGATCGTCACCGCGGTGCAGACCATGGAGGACCCGGAGGTGTTCGACGAATACCTGCGCGGGCTGGGGCGTGATCACCGCAAATTCCACGTAGAACCTCATCACTACGAGATCGTCGGCCGCGCTCTGATCGAGGCGATGCGCACCTACGCGGGCGAACAGTGGGGGGTTGAATACGACCAAGCCTGGGCTGACGCGTACGCGGTGATCTCCGCACGAATGATCGCCGGTGCTGCGGCCGACACCAACCCGCCGTACTGGCACGCCGAAGTGGTTGCACACGAGCGCCGTGCCCGCGACATCGCCGTCTTCACGGTCCAGCCGATGCAGCCGTTGGAATTCCGCGCCGGCCAGTACCTCAGTGTGGAGTTCCCGCGGATTCAGCCCCGGCTCTGGCGCACGTATTCACCGGCGAACGCCCCCCGCAGCAACAACACTATCGACTTCCACGTTCGCGCATTCGGGGCAGGATATGTGTCCAGCGCCCTGGTACGCCGGCTGAAAGTGGGCGACATGATTCGGCTAGCCGCCCCGATGGGCACGATGAACTTGGATCGCCGGTCCACTCGCGATGCCGTCTTCATCGCCGGCGGAACCGGACTCGCCCCGGTCAAGTCGATGCTGGAGGAACTCACCCGGTATAACCGCACTCGCTGGGTGCACGTCTTTTTCGGCGCCAACAACCGCGACGACCTCTACGACCTAGCCGAGTTGAACCGGCTCACCGCCCGCTACCCGTGGCTCTCGGTCGTGACTGCATGCAGCGACGACCCGACCTTCACCGGCGAGCGCGGCACCATCTCCGACGTGGTCGCCCGGTATGGCCCGTGGCACGAGCACGATTTCTTCATTTCCGGTTCAGGCCCGATGGTCATGTCGACGCTGAAGCGCCTGGCAGAGTTGCAGGTTCCGTCAGTGCGGATCAGATACGACAGCTTTTCTGACTTCTCTTAGTACGTCCACGGCAGGCCGGTTTGCTGGTATTCAGTCACCGGGACCAGCGGTGCCTCCGCACTCATCCGGTCGACGTAGAGCCGGCCTTCCAGATGGTCGATCTCGTGTGCGACCAGTCGGGCCAGCGCCTGGTCGAAGGCGGAGACCGTGACCGAGCAACACCGGCACGTCTTACGCGCCACGATCATCTTGCTCGCTGCCCAGGGTTGGAGCAACGCGGCGATCGCGCGGCGGGTCGGGGTCTGTGTGGACACCGCCCGGACCTGGCGCGACCGCTACGGCGCCTACGGCGAGGACGGCCTTCGAGATCGGGCCGCCCCGGGCGGCCGCGTCGGTTCACCGACGTGCAGCAGGCCCAGGTCAAAGCGATCGCCTGTGAACTGCCCGCTGATCGGGGGATCCCGTTGTCGCGGTTTAGCCACGCCGATCTGGCTGCCGAAGCCGTCGACGTCGGGGTGGTCGAGGACATCTCGGCATCCACCGTGCGCCGGTGGCTACGCCGGGATGCGATCCGCCCCTGGCGCCACCAGTCATGGATCTTCCCGCGTGACCCAGACTTCGCCGTTAAGGCAGGCCGTGTCCTCGACCTGTACGCCCGCACTTGGCACGGCGAGGTGCTGGGTGACGACGACTACGTCATCTCCGCCGATGAGAAGACCTCCGTGCAGGCCCGCTGCCGGTGTCATCCGAGTCTGCCACCCGGACTGGCCCGGATCATGCGGGTCAACCACGAATATGACCGGGGTGGGGCGCTGGCCTACCTCGCCGCGTACGACGTCCACCAGGCCAGGGTGTTCGGCCGTACCGAACCCACGACCGGCATTGTTCCGTTCGCGAACCTGGTCGCGCAGGTCATGGGCCGTGAGCCCTACTCCAGCGCCCGCCGAGTCTTCTGGATCACCGATAACGGCTCGTCACACCGCGGTCACAAAGCCATCGACCGGTTGGAAAACACCTGGCCGAACGCCACCCTGGTCCACACACCAATCCACGCGAGCTGGGTCAACCAGGTCGAAATCTACTTTTCCATCGTGCAGCGCAAAGTCGTCACACCCAACGATTTCTACGACCTCAACGACGTCACCAACCGGCTCACCGCATTCGAAGAGTTGTACAACCTCGCCGCCCGGCCCTTCAACTGGCGCTACACCAAAGCCGACCTCGCCACCACCCTCAAACGCATCGCCGCTCACGAAACCGCCACCATCTGACCCCCGAAGGATTAACGCCGAGGACCACTTAGTACGTCCACGGCAGGCCGGTTTGCTGGTATTCTCACCGGGACCAGCGGTGCCTCCGCACTCATCCGGTCGACGTAGAGCCGGCCTTCCAGATGGTCGATCTCGTGTGCGACCAGTCGGGAGCGCCTGGTCGAAGGCGGAGATGACCCGGGTGCCGTCGAATCGGGCATGCTCGACTTCGAGCTGCAATGGCCGCGGCACCAGACCCCGGTAGTCGAAGAAAGATAGGCAGCCCTCGTATTGTTCGTCTCGCTCGCCAGATTCGCCGACGATTCGGGGGTTGAGCAGCACGATCGGTTCCGCATCAGCGTCGGGAAGGCGCACCACCGCAGCGGCGACCGAGCGGCCGATCTGCGGTGCGGCTAACCCGACGCCTTTACTGAAGTCGTGCAGATCGGCCAACCGGGTGAGTGATGCGAGCAGACTGGCGACCACGTCTTCGGCGACAGCGTGCTCGCGCGGCAGCTGGAAATGCCGGGCCCGTTCGCGCAATAGATCCGAGCCACGTTGCACTATTCCGATGCCCCGCATTCGCTGAGAGGCCCGGGGCAGACCGCTTTCGGCAGACTCGGCCGGCGCCATTTCGGGATTGCTTGGCGCACTCACCCCACGAAACCGCCATTCCAGCCGATAGCGGGCGTTCAACAAGGGTGCGTCGGTCGACCATTCAAAAAAGGCCCGATCCGCCTCGTTATGACGTTCCAACGGCGTGCGAACGGGTACTTCAGCCGCCAGCGACGTCTCGACTCCCCAAACTTGCGGATCGAAGCTGACCGGGAAATTCAGCCGCACGCACAGGCTTCGGGTCGGCAACCGGACCGCGCGCTGGAACCACTGCCCCCACAGCTGCTCGCCAACGCTGTACGCGTATTCGATCGTGGTGTGCTCACCCGGATAAAGAGGGAATTGGCCGTGTTCGTTGGCAAACAACAACCATACTTCTTTCGAGGCGTCCCGATCGAGTTTGATCCGCCATTGCATCGGCTCGACCGTGTCACCCTCGCCAGCGACAGCGCTGAGATCCATCTCGGCGAAGCTCAGCGGGTGCTCGCGGTGATGCCGGTTGGAGCCGGTGGGGTCGTGTGGATAACGATCCACTGCGATCTTCACCAGATAGCGGGTGACTGGCTCCGAACCGGCGTTGTGCAGCGAACGCGACACCCGACACCGGTACGCGCCCTCGGTGTAGGTCAACTCGGCGACTTCGCGCTCGACGATCAGGCCGGCACCCGGTGGCAGCCACTGGGTCGACTGCGGCGGGTCGCGGTGCAAGCCCGTACGGCGGGCGTGGCGCAAGTCGTCGTATTCGCGGAAGCGTTGCCAGATCGCGCCGCCGGCACCGAGGACGGCTTCGGCTCGACGGGCGAAGTCCTCAGTCGGCTTGTGTCGACGCCCTTCGACATGGCTGACATAGGAGGGGTCAAAGCCCATACGCGCGGCGAGTTGTTTCTTACTCATCCCGCGTTCGACCCGCCATTGGGCCAGCGCAGTGACGAACTGATCGTTGGCCCGCTCGACGGGCGAGGTGGTCATCATCGATGTCCCCTTCGCGTCGTGACTTCCAGTGTCACTGTCGGCCGGGGTCTGGTTAGGGGTAGTAGCGCGTTGCCGACAGATGCCTTGACGGGTCAGCACAAGCCGCCACGTGCAGTGATCAACACGTTGCCGTGGGTATTTGTCGCCTTACGGTATTGGTTAGGCTAGCCTTATCCAGGTGACCGTTGCCTTCGATTGCCGCATCAGCGCCGCCTCGCCGCTGGACCCGGTGACCGCAACGCTGCGCGCCATGTTCGGCACCAGCACCCAGTTGCCCGGCCTCGCGCCCGATCTCATCGTGTCCGATCCCACCGGCTGGACTCCGAGCATCACCCTGACCGGAGTCAACCTCGACCAGCTACTCGAGTCGGCCGGCCGACGGTGGAAGGCTCAACCACACGCCGCTGCCGCGCTGGCGTGGAAAACCTATACCTATTGGTTGACGTTGCCGGCCGTGCTCGGGTGGGCAACGGCGCGCCGAGTCCCGCTGCTGGCCGCCGACAACGTGCTGATGCACTTCACCGACCCGCGCCCACTAATCACCCTGGGCCTGCGTGCCGACATTCCAATCGCCGTCCTGCCCAGCGACCCGCTCGCGGCCGGCAATCACCGCTCAGTGCGCGTGGTCGCCGACGAAACCGAGCTCCTCGCCGAGCTGCGCCGCGCCCTGCTCGATGAGCACTTAACCCCATTACAAGACGCAATCCACCGCACGGTACGGCTGGGTCGGCGTACTTTGTTGGGGTCGTTAGCTTCTGGGGTGGCTTATGGGGTTTTGCGTTCGGCTGAGGTGCTGCCCGGCTCGTCTGGCGAAACGATCGATCGACTGCTGAGTGCGCTCGGAGTCGACGACCTGATTGAGCTGGTGCCCGGCGCAGGCGGCAAGCTCGATGTGCAGCGCAAGACCTGTTGTCTTGCGTTCACGTTACCGGCTCCTAAAATCTGCGCCGGCTGCTGCATCACCTGATCGCCGTGGTGGCTGGAGTCACCCCTGCGTGATCGTGCCAATCGGTACGCTGTCACCGAACGTGCACCAGGCATCTAGAGTCATGACCACACGAACAGCTAACGCCGCGAGCAACCACCGCGCCAAGGTCTCAATCAGGCCAACAATGCGTAAGCATCGGCCGCCGAACTTTCGGTCTGCGGCGTCAGATGGTTAACTCGTCCGGTCCCGCTGTCAGCTCGGATCGGCAAGACGAGGGAACTTTACTTATGGCAGACATCACCGGAGATCAGCGGATCCAGTCCGAGGTTCTCGAAGGCCTCGCTACGGCAGTGAACCACCGTCGGTGGTTCGTCGAACTGGCTCTTCCGTATTTGGGTGACAATCCGATTGAAATCGGTAGTGGCCTCGGCGACTACGCGATCGAGTGGGCGGAGCACCTGACGCGGTTTACCGCGACGGAAGCTGATCCTGATCGGCTCGTGTTGCTCAAGGAGCGCATGGCCGACCACCCGAAGATCGATGTTCGGCAGCTGCTGTTGCCGGCCGCCGACGCAAACGGCGAATACAGCGCAGCCGTGTCCTACAACGTGCTCGAGCACATCGAGGACCACGTCGGCGCCTTGCGCAGCATGGCTGAGCTGGTTCGGCCGGGTGGCCGCATCATCTTGATCGTGCCGGCGTTCATGTTCGCCATGAGCCAGGTCGACATCGCCACCGGCCACATTCGCCGCTACACCAAGAAGTCGATGCGTGCGGCGATGACCGAGGCCGGTCTGTCCATCGAGCGCCTGCAATATGCGAACGCGTTGGGCCTGATCGGCTACTACGCCGCCACTAGCATCTTCAAGTTGGCGCCGAAGGAAGGCCCGATGGTCAAGGTGTATGACTCGGTCGTACTGCCGGTAACTAAGGCCGCCGAGAGCATCGTCCGGCCGCCGTTCGGCCAGTCGGTGTTCGTCGTCGCTCGCACCCCTGCCTGACCCCAACCCTCGTGCGGACAGGCCGCCGGACTCCCCGGCGGTCTTCCACATGCGCTGCACCTGCCTTGTTCTAGTTCAACCCCGCACTTGGTACGTCGGCCGGATCGTCGCCCGAGCCAAGGTGTGAAATGCCAGGTTGAAGCCGACGTAGGCCGGTGACGCTTCCGGGCTGACCTCAAGTGCGTCCACGTCAATCGCGTGTACGGCGAAGACGTATCGGTGGGCTCGGTCGCCCGGTGGTGGGGCGGCGCCGCCGTACTCGGGGTCGCCGTAGTCGTTGCGGACGCAAAACGCGCCTCCAGGCAGCGGATCTATGCCCCGAGCGAGCTCGGTGACGCTTGCCGGCACGTTGAGCGCCACCCAGTGCCAGAAGCCGCTGCCAGTTGGGGCATCCGGGTCGAAACAGGTCACCACGAAGCTACGCGTTTCGGCCGGGAATCCCGACCAGGCGAGCTGCGGCGACACGTTCTTACCGCCGGCGCTCGGGTGCGCGAACAGATCGTCGAGCGGCTGGCCGTCGGTCACATCCGCGCTGGTCACCGTAAAGACGGGCACCGGCGGCAAAATGTCGTACGGGTCTGGGGCCAGGGGTCGGTCAAGACTCATCGTGAGATCCTCCGGCGAGACGGCGGGAACGACCTTCCCACCGCACTGGTTTGCCCACTTTGACGCAGGCTATTCAAGCGTTCTCTCTGGCAACTGACACAGATTGCCGGCGGTAGTCACCCGATCCGGTGGACGCACAGCGAGTGCGTACCGGCGTGACTGCGTGGGGTGATGCTTCTGTCTAACATCCGACCGGGTGCGAGCGGCAGAGATCCCCGCGCCCGGTGGCGATCGGTCGCTTCAACGACATGCGGGCGACCAGCAAGTCGGCACCCGTTCTCGTAACGGGTGCCGACTGCTGTCTGCAGCCGAACCGTCCTCGAACGGGTGGATCCAGTGAGACGATCACCTGATGAGAGCTCCGCTGCCAGCTGACGAACCGGCTCGGCTCGCGGCCCTGCATGACGCTCAGGTGCTCGATACCTCGCCGGAAGAAGACTTCGACGACATCGCACTGCTAGCTGCCCAAATCTGCGGTACGCCGATGGCTTTGGTCAGTTTGATCGACTCCGATCGGCAATGGTTCAAAGCCAAAATCGGCATCGATTTACTAGAAACCCACCGTGATCTGTCGTTCTGCGCACATGCCATCAATGGCCGCGAACTGTTCCAAGTGCCCGATGCCACCGCCGACAGCCGGTTCGCCGACAACCCCTTCGTCCTCGGCACCGACGGCATCCGGTTCTATGCCGGTGCGCCCGTGGTGCTCGACGGCACGTACGCAGTGGGCGCGGTTGGTGTGGTTGACCGTGTACCGCGCAAAATCACTGAAACCCAGAAGCTGGCCTTAAGAAGTCTGGCTCGGCACGCGGCGGTGCAGCTTGAATTACGGCGATATGCCCGGCACGCTGGCGAGATCGCTGAGCGGCTGCGCCAGCTCGACCGGATGAAAGACTCGTTCCTGGCCAACGTGAGCCACGAGCTGCGCACCCCGCTGTCGTCCATTCGCGGTTGTTTGGAGCTGTTGCTGGAAGGCGGGTTTGATCCCGAGTCTTCGCACCGCTTTCTGCAGGCTATGCAGCGCAACTCGGATCGGCTGTTGCGGCTGATCGAGGAGCTGTTGACGGTTGCCCGGCTCGACACCGACAGCGCCCAGCTTAACGTCACTGACGTCAATTTATCCGATATCGCCCACCAGGTGGCTGTTTCCTGCCGGCCGCTTGCCGAACATAAGGACGTCAAACTCCGGGAACGAATTGACGGCCCGGTGCCGGCCCGCGGGGACACCCGGCGGTTATCGCAGGCGCTGAACCACTTGATCGTGAACGCGGTGAAGTTCACGTCGCCGGGCGGGGAAATCATCATCTCGACCTATGCCAGGGCGGAACCCGAAGTCGAGATCGTCGACAATGGCGTCGGCATCGCCGGTGACGAGCTACCGCACGTCTTCGACCAGTTCTACCGCTGCACGTCCTCAGACGTGATGGCCGTACCCGGGCCGGGCCTTGGACTGTCGATCGTCAAGTCGATCATCGACGCACATCACGGCAGCGTCCGGTTGGAAAGCGAACCCGGAATCGGCACGACGGTGCGCCTGACGCTACCCAAGATCTAATTCACTGGCCAGGGCTAGGTCGGCTCTGCCGGGTCGCATTTGCCCGATAGCAGACACGCACGGGCGGGCATGCCATGAAGGCCCGGGGGCGCTCATCCGTCCCCGGGCGGTCAGTCGTCAATTGAATTGGTCCAGCTGCACCGAAATGTCACAGACGGGCCACCCGGAGACCGGAATACAGTTTGCGATACGAAACGCCCACTCGACTATTGCCCGCGTCGATCATCATGCCTTTGCCCATGTAGATCCCAACATGTTCCGGCCCGATCACCAGATCGCCGGGGCGGGCTTGAGCTCGCGAAACGGACCGGGCGCGGGCGGCCTGTTCGGTCGAGGAGTGCGGCAGGCTGATTCCGGCGAGCTGATAGGCGCGCATGGTCAAACCCGAGCAGTCGAAACCACCGCCACCTTCGCCACCGGTCACGTAGCGCTTGCCTACCTGCGCTCGCGCGTACGTAATGACTGCCGTCATGCTACTGGGCTGGCGGTTTGCTCGTACCATCGCCTGGCGGTTGGTCTGGGGTGCTCGTTGGCGATTGGCTTGAGCTGCTGGCTGACGGTTTTGCTGGGCCGCACGCTGACGAGCCGCTGCGGCTGATGGCTGACGGCTCAGCCAGCTCACGCGGTCTTGCTGGCTCGCTTGGTTCTGCCGCCTTGCTCGGCTGAGGCGGCTTGCTTGGCTCAGCTGGCTCGTCTGGTTCTGGTTGGCGGCTGAACGGATGCGTCGCGCAGCTCGAGTGCGCTGGCTCGCTCTTGCAGGCTTTACGACAAACGCCCGGGCAGCAGGACGAACGCTCAACGCGCGCACGACTCGGGCGGCACCACCGGCAGCAGCTCGATTGGCACCGATGCGGTCAGCCGTGATGGGCCGCTCACCTGCGGTCGGGCTCAGCGTGGCGTGCTCGGCGAACAGCGACGTTCGCTCCACGATCACCGTCATCGAGCGCTGGGGTGTACGCATCGAGCGCGCGGCCGCAGGGCGGACACCGGCCGTTCGCCGGGGCGCTGCCCGCGAGGTCCGCACGATGGAGTCGCCCCGACCCCGGTCCTGGTCGGCGGTGGTGGCGACCAAGCTCACTGATCCGGTGCCAACACTGATGGCTGGCGAGATGGCCGGCATTGCCGCAACGGCATGCTCGGCGGTTTCTAGGGCCGGGGTGATGACGGCGAGCGCGATGGCTCCGGCGGTCAATACTCGGCGCGTGGACGGACGGTGCAGTGTTGCCTCCGAAATCGGCCCAGGGCACTCGCGCGAATCCCATCGACAAAGGCCATAACTGCAGACCGTTGCGGCGCCGACCGTTGAAGGACGGCAATGGGAACCCGGACAACTCATTAATTCCGTCGACTATGCCAACACACTTTCCTAATGTGGCGGGGCCGAATTACTACAATCAACCCCGCCACCTGGAGAGAAACGCGATAAGTTGAGGTGTCGATCGCTAGTTGTCGATCTTAAAAAGTTAGGCCCGAGTGTCCGCATCAGCCTTGGAAAACTGATCCGGGTTGAGCGGACGCGCTCAGGACAGCGTAACCCGAACACCCGGTGTCGACGTTGCTCCGTGCAGCACGATCGCGGCCAAAGTGGTGGCATCTGGCACCTGGAACGGCAGGACACCCTTCACTTCTTCGCCCGGCTTAATCTCCTCAAGCAGCGTCGGGCTCTTTTCGTTCAGAAATACTGTGGCCAAGTCCGCGAGCGGGTACTCCTTGCCCTGCGCGTCGACGCCACGCTGGGCGCCACCGTCCAGCAAGGTCGCTTGCGTGCCGACGTTCTTCACGCTCACGTCGACCAGGCAAAACTGCCCAGTGGACGCACTCTGCGACAGGTCAGTTGGGCCGACAGACTTGACGCCGCATTTTGACCCGGTGACGGTGAAGGAGAACGCGCCTTCCGCCACGGTTTTAGCGCCAGCAGCGGTGCCATCAGCGGTGGCAGCAGAGGCCGTCGCCGTCGCCTTCTCTTGCTTGTCGGCTGAACCGCAACCAGCTGCGCCGAACGCCACGAGCGCGAGCACGCCGCCCGCGATCAAGGTCGACTTCGCTCGCGATTTTTTCGCCGACACCTGCTCTTCGGCCGACACGGTCGGTTGGGTGCTTACGGCCCGGTCTGTGCCTGAGGCCAGTTCGGGGCTTGCGGCTCGTTTGATGGGCGAGGATGCGCGGCGTAGCGGCAGGTAGGTCAACGGAACTCCCAGAACCGGTGTGTGGGGGGAACGGATGCGGCCTGACCCCACCGGTGCTGGGTCCGACCGCAGACCTGATGCTCAACGCACACAGTGAAGCCACGGCGCGGCCACGGTGCATAAAATTGCTAAACGCACACAAAGTCCGTCAAACTTCACCCATAAGTGCACCTGTCTGTTCAGCTCGCCGCGTGCTAAGGGTGCAGGAAGTAGCACTTCGGGGGACAACACCGGCGCGCCGCTTGCCCCGAACATTGAGTTACAGCCGTCACGCCAGCAACAAAATCTTGCCGAAGTGGTCGCTCGATTCCTGCAGCCGCTGCGCCGCCGCAGCCTCGGCGAGCGGAAACGTAGTGTGAATGATTGGCTTGATCGCACCAAGCTCCACCAACGGCCAAACGTCACGCCGCACGCCCGCCACAATCGCCGCTTTGTCGTCAGTTGAGCGTGCCCGCAGCGACGAAGACGAGATTGTCGCCCGCTTGGCCATCAACAACCCCAGGTCAAGGTCGCCGTGGCGCCCGCCCTGCATGCCGATCACAGCGAGCCGCCCACCCGGCGCCAGCACTTCGATGTTGCGGGTCAAATACTTCGCCCCGACGATGTCGAGCACCACATCGACACCAACCCCATCGGTGAACTGCCGAGCCAACTCGACGAAATCGTCGGTCGAATAGTCGATCGCCAGGTCAGCGCCGAGCTCACGCAGCTTGGTGTGCTTACTGGACCGAGCGGTCACCACAACAGTCGCGCCCAGCGCCTTGCCCAGCTGAATCGCGAATGTGCCGATCCCGCTACCACCGCCATGCACCAGCAACGTTTCGCTCTTACGCAGCCGCGCCCGGTCAGCCACTGTCGACCAAACAGTGCACGCAGCCTCGGGCAACGCGGCAGCTTCCTGCACCGACAGCCCGAGCGGCACCGGCAACAACTGCCCAACCGGCACCGCCACCCGCTGGGCATAGCCACCACCGGCGAGCAGTGCACAAACCCGCTCACCCACATGCCAGCCAGTCACCGCAGAACCAGTCGCGCTGATCACCCCGGCGCACTCCAGCCCCGGATAGCTCGACGCTCCGGGCGGGGGCGGGTATAGGCCCTGCCGCTGCAAAATGTCGGCCCGGTTGAGCGCAGCCGCGATGACGTCGACGATTACCTCGCCCGCGCCAACCACCGGCTCGGGCACCGCACGCCAAACCAGCTGCTTGTCCTCGATTGAGATCGCCTGCATGCCCCAAGCTTGCCCGACGGGTACGACAGGAAACTGAACGCGTGGTGGCCCAGGAGATCGGTTCCGCGGTCGCATCTGGCAGACTGGTCCCCGTAACGGGGAGGGCTCGCCTAGTGGCCGATGGCGCTGGTCTTGAAAACCGGTATGGGGAAACTCATCGTGGGTTCGAATCCCACGCCCTCCGCTCGATCTCAAGCAGCGGCGCCTCGACGACCTGCACAGATGCAGGTGACCGGGGCTTCGTAACGGCCGACCGTCAGTCTCGCCTGAATCAGCTCGGTCTCGGTCGCCCGCGACCACTGCGCGACCACAGGCCTAGGGCGCCGAGTAGCCCGGGGGGATTTCACCCCCGGGCTACTCGGCGGCCTAGGGCCACCCGGCCGGCCATCCCCACCGCTATATCGTCGAAATCCCCATACGCCCCCACGATGGTTGATCAGTTCGTAAGAGCCCAGCTGCCGCCGGCACGGAATTGCGCGGATTTAGCTCATTCAGCACCGTCCAATGCAGACATGCGTTGGTGGCTCGCCGGAACAGGAGAATTCGGCCTCGAACATGGCCGACGCGACTGTTCGCATGCGACGGTCTGCCTGCGACGTGACTCCCTGACCTGCCACGTTGCCCGATCTTGCTCTCGGTAGTCACCGTTTCCCGCTAGCGCCGGCAAGCGCAGGCCCGGCCATGCGCTAGCGCTGTTAACGCAGTCGGATTACTGCGCTGCAGTACGGCTGATCTTCTCGGAGCCCGGAACGTCGATGAGCCTCCATTGTGCTCAAGGCGTTGGCGAAGCCAAGCCAGAACATGACAAAGAGATCCCGCCTTCGGCCAGCTTCCCGCAGGTCAGGTCCAAGATATGTGGCGGATGCTGTGCGCTTCCGCCGGCAGCGGCCTCACCGTGCGGCTTGTCGAGAGCGAAGCAGATGGCCAGGCCGGCACCGCTCACTGGCTGGCCGATTACACGTTCACACAGACCGACCGCAAGGTCCACAAACGACTCCGCCATGTGACGCCGACGATCCAGCCCAGTCAGAGACGCTGACGTCCCGTGACCAAGATGGTGTCGAGCGGTTGGAATCAGCTCGCCCCATTGACGGGCGGTACGGTCAGGCGGTGAGGGCGTCCGTACGCGGACTGACGACCCCCCGTAATACCGCCTCCACCCGGCGCACTTCATCGCGGTTGGCTAGGCGCAGGACGAAGTGTTCGCGAACCCCGTCCACGGCGGTCAAGTTCACGGCGAGCGCTGATTGACTAGCGTCTACGCTCCAGCTGAAGTTGCTCAAGTGGCGCAGGTTCGCGTTGAGGTGCAGGCGGAGCCGGTTGAGAAAGCGGGTTCGCCGGGTCACCACGAGTCGGTGGCGGGTCAGCATTAGGCAACCGCCGGGGTAGCGCGCGATCAACACAGTCGGATCATCGCGGTCGACGCAGCGGCGTAGTACGGCGAGATGGGTGTTGGTGAACGTACGGTGGAAGACGTCCATGTTTGGTTCAACGCGGACTGGCTAGGTTAAGGCTCGGTCGCCGGGTGTTGAATATCGGGTGGCTTTGGCATCAACCAAGTAATTCGGCACCGCGCAAGAGCGTCAACCGAGTAGGGCGGCAGTGCGGACGGGCCTCAACCGACTAGTGCGGCACTGCGGACGATAGCGACGACGATGAGGGCAGCGAACATGAGTGCGGTGCCGATGATTTGGACCTGGGCTCGGCGGGCGACCGGCGCGTAGGCGAGGATCGCGGCGACGATGCCGCCCACCACCAAGCCGCCGAGGTGCCCGGCTTTAGAGATGTTCGGCACACTGAAGGTGAAGATCAAGTTGATCACGAGCATCGGGACGAGCGGGGCAATGTCGAGCCGCAGCCGTCGATTCACCACGAAGATTGCCATCATCAGCCCGAAAACTGCGGTGGAAGCACCGGCCGACGCTTGATCCTGCGGCATGAAGACATATGCGGCGACGTCGCCACCGAGGCCAGCCAGCAGATATAACCCGAGGAAACGCAGCGGGCCCAGTTTGTCTTCGAGGTAGCGGCCGAGCTGCCACAGCACCCACATGTTCAACCCGAGGTGCAGCACGCCATAGTGCAGGAACATCGCGGTGAACAGGCGCCACCACTCGCCGGCCGCGATTCCGTGCGGTGCGCCGCCGGGGACGTAGCTAACATAGCCGAGCACTTCACCCCAAACGGTGACCGAACTCGGAGTGCCCAGCAGGCCAAACCAACCGCCGGCACCGGCCAACGCACTCGTGCCGCTGACGAGCGCACCCGCGATCATCACCAAGACGTTGATGACGATCAGGGCACGAGTGACATATCCCGCGCGACCAACGCCAGTACCCCCGAAAGCGGTACGTGCTGGTCGTTGCGCGCGTTTGCCGTCAGCTACACATTCCGGGCATTGGTGGCCGACTGCCGCTTCGTTCATGCAATCGGGGCAGATCGGCCGTTCGCAGCGGGTGCAACGGATCGTGGCCTCCCTCGACGGGTGGCGATAACAAGTTGTTGCCGACGAGGGAGCCACGCTCATGCAGCTAACGGTACTTCAGTTGTCCACTCGTTCGATTTCTACGCGCTCCACGACCACATCGGTGCGCGGACGGTCGCCCGGACCGGTGGGCGTGGTGGCGATTGAGTCGACCACCTTGGCGGACTGCTCGTCGGCCACCTGACCGAAAATGGTGTGCAGCCGGTTCAGGTGCGGGGTCGGCACGACAGTGATGAAGAACTGCGAACCGTTCGTACCCTCGCGGTTGGGGCCCGGCCCGGCGTTGGCCATCGCGAGCAGGTACGGCCGGTCGAACTGCAGCTCGGGGTGGATCTCGTCGGCGAACGTGTAACCCGGCCCACCTCGGCCGGTGCCGGTCGGGTCGCCCAGCTGCACCATGAAGCCGGCGATGACCCGGTGCGAGACAGTACCGTCGTAGTAGGGACCGGCACCTTTCTCACCCGTTCGCGGGTCGGTGTAGTCCTTGGTGCCTTCCGCGAGCTCCACGAAGTTGCGCACGCTCGCCGGCGCGTGATCGGGGAACAGCTGGAGCCGAATCGGGCCGTGGTTTGTGTGCAGGGTGGCATAAAGCTTGTCGGCCACGGGTACTCCTGTCTGCGTCGCGGTCGCCGCAACGTGTGTCGAAGGGCGATGGGACAAAGGTTCTTGTTAACTCCGATCCTGCCCCATCTGTCTGATCCGGCAGCGTGGGGGTACCCGGAGAAGGCACCATAATCACGAACGAGACCACTGGAGGTGGGGCACTGATGTTGGCAACGATGCGCCGCAAGACCCGGAACGCGAAGATGAAAAACGAGCTTGGGCAAGGTGTCGAGCACTTGAAGCGTGCGGTCACGCTCGCCGCGCAGGAGACTGGCGCCACCGTCGGCCCGAAGCTGCACGCGGCCAAGGACCGGGTGCAGCCGACCGCGGTCAAAGCCAAGGACAGCTGGGACCATGCGCTGGCTTCGTTGACGCCGTTGGTGGCAACAGCTGCCGAAAATATGCGCCAGTCCGGCAAAGACACCAAGAAGTCGATCAAGCGCAACACCAAGGACCAGAAGAAGGTCAGCAAGCACGGTACGGTCAGCAAGCTCGCCGGCCTTGCCTTGATCGGCGCTGCGCTCGGTCTTGGCGCCGCATATGTGGCCAAGCGTCGTCGGGCCGCGGAGTGGGACGAATACGACCCGGCCACGCCAATCAACCCGCCGCACTACACCAGCACTGAAGACGCCGCGTTCGAGCCGATCAAGCCGGCTGTTTACCCCACCCCGACCAGCATTGTGGCCGACCCCAATCGGACCAACCCCAAGCCGTAAACGCATTCATTTCGCGAGCCAGCGAAGCGAACGGGCGGGCGCGAGCCCGCCCGATCGGCGTAGGCACGCAACCCGGCCCGGCTCGAACGCGAGTCGGCCGGACCGGTCAAAGCCAGCCGTTCCGGCGGAATGCACGATAAAACAGCACTGAGACTCCCAGCATGACGGCGATGACACCGGGATAGCCGTATTGCCAGTCCAACTCGGGCATGTGGGTGAAGTTCATGCCATAGATTCCGGCGACTGCGGTCCACACTGCGGAGATGCCAGCCCAGGCTGCGATTTTGCGCATGTCATTGTTCTGGTCGACTGTTACTTGCGCCAGCCGCGCCTGCAAAATCGAGTTCAACAAATCATCGTACGAAGCGACTTGCTCGACCGTACGGGTCAAGTGATCTTGCACGTCGCGGAAGTAACGCCGGATCTCGTTGGGCACGATGCCGGCTTGTTTTGAAGTGATCAGTGACAGTGGGCGTTGCAGCGGCACCACCGCACGGCGGAATTCCACCAGTTCACGTTTCATCTGATAGATCTGTTGCACCGGGCTGGCGGTGTCGCGGGAGAAGACGCCTTCTTCGATGATGTCGAGGTCTGCTTCGACCTGATCGGCGACGGCCAAATAGTGGTCGACGACTCGGTCGGTCACCGCGTAAGCGACTGCCCACGGCCCTTGTTCGAGCAGTGGGCCGCGTTCGGTTTCCAGGTGCTGGCGCACCGAGCCGAGCTCGGAGGCGTCGCCATGCCGGACCGTGATCACGAATTGCTCGCCGATCAAGATCATCATCTGACCGGTTTCGACCACTTGCGAGGTCTCGGTGAGCTCGCTGTGCGGCACGTAGCGCGCGGTCCGCAGCACCAGAAAGTGCACTGATTCGAACTGTTCCAGCTTGGGTCGCTGCTCGGCTTTGACCGCGTCTTCGACGGCCAGCTCATGCAGTCCATAGATCTGCCCGATCGCATGCATATCTTCTTGCGACGGCTCGTGCAGGCCGAGCCAGACGAACGCGTCGGGTTGCGCTTGGGCCGCTTGTAGCGCTTCGGCCGGCGTGAAGACGCCCTCCTGGCGTTTGCCGTCGAGGTAGACACCGCAGTCGACGACGGCGTTACCCGAGCCGGGGGCACGTCCAGTCGCATCGGTGCGGTCGTCGACGGCGCCGAGCAAGCGGTTCATCGCCCGGACCGGGGCGGTGAAGGCCCGCGACAAGGGCGTGTTGCGACCCCTCACGCCAGATTCGTGCTCACTCACGCCGGACCTCGTCGATGGCGGCTGCTAGCCGGCGCACCCCCTCGTCGATCTGGTCCACCGTGACGGCCGAGTAAGCCAGGCGCACCGAGTGGTGTCCGCCTTCGAGCAGAAAGTCGCTGCCCTTGACGACGGCGACGCCCTTGCGCATGGCTGCCGGGAACAGCGCGTCCACCTGCACGTCTTCGGGCAGATCCACCCAGAGGAAATACCCACCGGCCGGCTCGGTGAACGTGGCACCTGGGATGTGCTTGCGCAGCGACTCGCCGAGCACCCGGACCCGCTCGCCGAGCGCAGCGCTGACCGTGCGCACCGAGCGGTCGATGTCACCGGAAACACAGAATTGGTGCACGATCGCCTGGGCCACCATGCCCGGCGAAATGTAGAGGTTGGTGGCTTTCTTCGCAATCGCGTCGATCAGCGCGGCCGGCCCGACCAGATAACCCACCCGAACGCCTGGGCACACCGTCTTGGTGAAGCTGCACGCGTGCACGACCGTGTTCGCCGCGTCGGCCGAGGCCGCGGCGAGCGAGAGCATGGACGGCAACTGCTCACCACTAAACCGAATATCCGCGTACGGGTCGTCTTCGAAGATGGTGAACCCGTATTCGGCCGCGAGCGCGATCAGGGCCTGGCGCTTGGCCAGCGATAGCGTGATTCCGGCCGGGTTCTGGTAATTCGGGATGATATGGGCGAGTTTGGGGCGTACGCCGGACTCCAGCAGGGTACGGAGCTCTTCGACGTCGATACCGTCGGCCGCCAACGTCACCTGGTGCACCTTGGCGCCGAGTTCGCGCAGCCCCAACAGGGTGCGGTCATAGGTGGGTCGCTCGACCACGACGTCGTCACCCGACTGAATCAGGTGGTTGAACAGGAATGCGTCGGCTTGCAGCGAACCGTTGGTCACCAAGACCTGATCGGTCGAGACCCCGTGTTTGGCCGCGATCCACGCCCGCAACGGCAGGTAGCCGACGGACATGCCATAGGCGGTCACACCAGCGGGATCGGCATCGAAGGCCCGCACTGCGGCGGCTTTGAGGCCCTCGACGTCGATGATGTCCAGCGACGGCGCGCCCCGGGCAAAAGAGATCAGCTGCTCAGCGGTCATGCCCATCAGTTTACGAGTCGGCTCGTTAAAGCTTTCGGTGCCTCGCGCAGTCCCGGCAGGCGGAACATGTACAGCTATCCTCGCGAGACGAATTGTTCGCTTCTGATAGGAGATGTACCTCATGATCGGTCTTGTCCTGGCGGCCGGCGCCGGGCGCCGACTGCGTCCCGACACGAACACGCTGCCCAAAGCGCTGCTCTGCGTCGACGGGCAGACCACCATCATGGATATCTCGCTGCGTAACCTGGCCGCTGTCGGACTCACGGATGTGACAGTCGTCGTCGGTTATCGCGCCGATGCGATCCAGGAGCGAGCCGACACGTTCGAGCGCAAGTACGGCGTCAAGCTCACTCTTGTGCACAACGACAAAGCCGAGGAATGGAACAACGCCTATTCGTTGTGGCTGGCGCGCGAGCAGTTCGCCCAGGGTGCGTTGCTGGTCAATGGCGACACGGTGCATCCGGTGGGCGTGCAGCAGAAATTGCTCGCGGCGCGCGGCGCAAACATTCTGCTCGCCGTCGATCAGGCGAAACAGCTAGCCGACGAAGAAATGAAAACCGTCTTCACCGCTGACGGCCGACTCCGCCAGATCACCAAAAAACTGCCGCCAGCTGACGCAACAGGTGAATACATCGGCGTCGCCCTAATCGAAGCAACAGCCGCACCCGCGCTCACCGACGCGCTCGTTTCCACCTGGCAGCGCGACCCAGACCTTTACTACGAAGACGGCTTCCAACGGTACGTCGACGGAGGCGGGGAAATCCGCGCGGCGGCAATTGGCACTGTCGATTGGGTCGAAGTCGACAACCAGGCAGATTTGGCCCGAGCCCGCGAGATCGCATGCCACTACTAGCGCGCAGCGTGCAAGCCCCACTACACATAGACGTACGCCGGGGCGCGGTTGCCGATCTGGGCCGAATCCTGGCAGACGGACGAATTTCCGCCGGCGGTGATGTCGCAGTCGTCGTGGGGCCGGGATTAGGCGAACAGATCGCTGAGTTGATCCGCCCATCATTGCGCTCAGCCGACGTCTACACCGCAGCAGGTGGCACGCTCGACGCCGCGCTGGAACTGTCCGCAAAACTGCGCGCCCGCGCGTACGACGCAGTTGTCGGCATCGGCGGCGGTGCCACAGTCGACACGGCAAAATACGCGGCCAATCGGTGGGGAATGCCGATGATTTCCGTCGCCACCAGCCTCGCCAACGACGGTATCGCCTCACCCGTAGCCAGCTTGATCAACGACGGCATCAAAGGCTCGTACGGGGTGCACATCCCGTTCGGGGTCATTGTCGACCTCGATTTCGTCGACACTGGTTCAGACCGGGCTAACCGGGGCGGAATCGGTGAGGTGATCAGCAACATCAGCGCGCTGGCGGACTGGGATTTAGCGCGCGAAATTCGCGGTGAGCCGGTGGACGGGTTGGCGGCGGCGCTCGCCCGCGCAGGTGCCGAAGCAGTGCTGCACATGTCCGGCAACATGCACGACGACGCGTTCATCACCGTACTAGCCGAGGCGTTGATCTCCAGTGGGCTGGCGATGTCAGTGAGCGGGAGCAGTCGCCCGTGCAGTGGCGGGTGTCACGAGATCATCCACAGCACCGACGCGCTCTTTCCCGGCACTGCGTCACACGGGGAATTGGCCGGATTGGGAGCGCTGTTCTGCACGTTTTTGCGCGGGGATGCGCGGCGATTTGCCCAGCTGGCTGCGTGTTTGGGGCGGCATCAGTTACCCCGTACGCCGGGTGATGTTGGGGTGGATGACGAGGACTTCGTGCGGATTGTCGACTTTGCTCCGCGTACTCGCCCTGATCGATACACGATCCTGGAGCATCTCGCGATGACCCCGGACCAAATCCGCCGAAAGCTGGCCGAGTATGTCGCCGCCCTCGCCGACCGCTAACCCCGGCCGCCAGCCAACGGCACCGGGCGTCTCGACCAGTCCGCCCATGGCGCCGAGCCCGCGCGGACAGGTTGACTCTGAGCACAATCGCCAGGCCGACTGGCCGCTGCTTCAGTTAGCCGACCCGCCGAACAGCGGCACAGCGCAGGATGTCCGAACGCCATCAGTGGCCGACTTTTACGCGGTTAATCGGGGTGGTGGGCTATTCAGCGAAGGCGTCAGCCAGTGGATTGGGGCGCGGATCGCCGTAGGGGCGCGGAAACGGCGACTAGCTCCATCCGTACTGACGGTGGCGAACTTAAGTTTGGGCTGTGCGGTTTCGCTCACTGTGCTCGCCACAGCCGAACCAATTGCCGCCGGCCAGATCTGGGCTTGGCCGATCGGTTTGCTGGCGCTAATCGGGTGGCAGGTGGCTTATGCTTTGGACTGCGCCGACGGCCAATTAGCGCGAGTGACGGAACAAGCAACCGTCGCAGGCGGCCGACTAGACGTGCTGTGCGACGTTGCCGTGCAGATTTCACTAGTCGCCGCATTGGCCGCGACCGCCGAGGCCCAAGTCGACAAAACCCCCGGCTGGCTATTAGCAGCCTTCGCCGGCACCTGGATGGTCAACCTGCTCACCTCAGTCATGCAATCCGGCGCCCAAGCCACCAGCATGATCACCAGCCGTTCCCGCCCGGTACGCGTGCTCAAACTGGTCCGCGACTACGGCGCAGTGATCACCGTCGCCGGAGCGGTATTGGTCTTCGCACCACAGTGGACGATCTGGTTCGTCGCCGTCTTCACTGTTGTCAACGCCGCTTTCCTCGCTGCCAGCGTGGTCTACTCCGCCCGCGAAGCCCTCCGCCATTGACACGCAGACGCGGAGTGCCTCAGGGTCGAGCGGCTCACCCCTGCTGGAGAGCGAGATCAGTCCCCTTAGTGGTCCTCGGCGTTAATCCTTCGGGGGTCAGATGGTGGCGGTTTCGTGAGCGGCGATGCGTTTGAGGGTGGTGGCGAGGTCGGCTTTGGTGTAGCGCCAGTTGAAGGGCCGGGCGGCGAGGTTGTAGAGGTCTTCGAATGCGGTGAGCCGGTTGGTGACGTCGTTGAGGTCGTAGAAGTCGTTGGGTGTGACGACTTTGCGCTGCACGATGGAAAAGTAGATTTCGACCTGGTTGACCCAGCTCGCGTGGATTGGTGTGTGGACCAGGGTGGCGTTCGGCCAGGTGTTTTCCAACCGGTCGATGGCTTTGTGACCGCGGTGTGACGAGCCGTTATCGGTGATCCAGAAGACTCGGCGGGCGCTGGAGTAGGGCTCACGGCCCATGACCTGCGCGACCAGGTTCGCGAACGGAACAATGCCGGTCGTGGGTTCGGTACGGCCGAACACCCTGGCCTGGTGGACGTCGTACGCGGCGAGGTAGGCCAGCGCCCCACCCCGGTCATATTCGTGGTTGACCCGCATGATCCGGGCCAGTCCGGGTGGCAGGCTCGGATGACACCGGCAGCGGGCCTGCACGGAGGTCTTCTCATCGGCGGAGATGACGTAGTCGTCGTCACCCAGCACCTCGCCCTGCCAAGTGCGGGCGTACAGGTCGAGGACACGGCCTGCCTTAACGGCGAAGTCCGGGTCACGCGGGAAGATCCATGACTGGTGGCGCCACGGGCGGATCGCATCCCGGCGTAGCCACCGGCGCACGGTGGATGCCGAGATGTCCTCGACCACCCCGACGTCGACGGCTTCGGCAGCCAGATCGGCGTGGCTAAACCGCGACAACGGGATCCCCCGATCAGCGGGCAGTTCACAGGCGATCGCTTTGACCTGGGCCTGCTGCACATCGGTGAACCGACGCGGCCGCCCGGAGCGGCCCCGATCCCGCAGGCCGTCCTCGCCGTAGGCGCCGTAGCGGTCGCGCCAGGTCCGGGCGGTGTCCACACAGACCCCGACCCGCCGCGCGATCGCCGCGTTGCTCCAACCCTGGGCAGCGAGCAAGATGATCGTGGCGCGTAAGACGTGCCGGTGTTGCTCGGTCACGGTCCTGACCCGGTGCTCAAGACGCTGCTGCTCGGGCATAGACAAGACGATCGGGCAGGCCGATGGACCAGACATGACAAACCTCCGCCTACCCGAACATGGCAGACAGTCGATCTATTGCCCGGTGGGCAAGCACCCGGACCAAGCAGCCCGCACAGCCTGCGAGCCTGCCGGCAGCAGTGCGGGCATGATGAACCCGTGACCGCGATCCCCGAATCGACGAAGGTGTCGTTGCAGCAACGCCTCACTGAGCACGCGAAGGCCCACTGGCCCGGGCTGCCCGGGATCGTGGTGCGCTACCGGGCCGGGTTCGCCTACATCGACGCGCACCTACCCGACGGTGAGACCATCCCACTGATGAGGCTGCGCTACCAACGCTCCGCACACCTGTGGGGCTTCGCGATCTACCTCGCCAGTCGTGACGGCTACCAAGACTCCGTCCTACCCGACGGCCAACCGATCGGCACCGCCCAAGACGCCCTCGACTGCGCCGGCGAGCTCTACCTCACCAACCTGGAACCCCTGAACCAACCCCCGAAGGATTAACACCGAGGACCACTTAGTCATCGCTCCCAGGCCCACTCGCCACGTGGGCGAGGCGAGGGTCAGAAGTCGACTGCCTGCGATACCAGAGTCAAGGCATCGACCTGGCGTGATGCGCTCCGCTCAGCGTCAGCCCATGCCACCCGCGCCGGGCCGGTCTGCACTGCTACCGCATCCCAGGCACGCACTGCCGCAGCCCGAGCCTGCACCTGTGCGGAACGTCTGCAAGTCCAGAGCAGTGGCGCCGCTCCAGCCATAGCGGAAGAACTCGACAACGTCGGGATCTTTGGCGCCAGGCGCCACAGCTCGGCCAGCCCACGCCCGCACTTGGATGCCGGGATCATTCGTGCTCAACCGCATCACAAAATCCCGATCGGCGGCACGAACTTGCTGGTTGAGCCCACTATCATAGGGGACTTTGCTTTGATCCAGCTGCAATGCATTCGCATATAATAACGGCCTTGCACTACCGCGCAACAGGCAGTTACCGTGCTGCAGACATCGATCCCACCCGGCCCTGTGCAGGTCCGGCACCACGCACGGGTCAGGCAAATCAACAGCGCAGCCTGCCGGTGGTCTACGGGACCGGTGTCTACGGCACACGCCAACCAACCGAGCAACGGGGAACCAACTGTCATGACCTCACGTGAGGCCGCCACATCGGCACGGCCGACATTAACCGCAGGCATCGCAGCACTGAGCCGACAGCAGGCCTAACGGTGCGCCTACCCGCGTGGCGTGGGTCGAGCATCAGACTCGGCTACCGCAGCACAGGGCAGGCCACCGGCACCCGTCACCACCTAACGGGAAACGGGCACCACGTAACGGATAACGGCCGCTACGGCCAATCTTCAAGGGGGCCACCGACAGATGCTTTCCATCCATCGTGGCCAACGGGCACGACAGTTGTTCGCGGCCACGGCGGTCGCGGCAGCTCTAGCACTAGCGACACCCACTGCCGCATTCGCTGACCCGTTACCCACGACGACACCCAAGAAAACCGCTGCTGCGAGCACGGACGCGTCATCAGAGCCAACCCAGCCGAACACCGATCTGCTGCGCATTGCCGCGGCAGCAGAAAAAGCACCCGAAGCAAACTATGACCAGAAACTTGCCGTCGCCGTGAAATTCGGCCACGGCGCCGACTCAGCACTGATCCAAAAAGGTGACCGTGACTTCGTCATCGGGATCTGGAACATCGTCATAAACGACCCCGACCAGGTCGAAGTCCGCATCGCCGCCGAAGCCGCGTACAGCGCTGACACCGACACTGTCAACACCGCCTGTAACCAATTCATCACCACCGACGTGTACGCGGCGTTGAACCGTGACCAAGACCGGAACAAACGGGAAAAAGAGGCGAAACGACTCAGCGACCAAGCCCGTGCGGCCGCAGCCGCAAGCATTGACGTCGTAGCCGACGCAGCCCTCCTCAGAGGCAACGACGCCGCCTTCGCCCTACGCATCTGGGAACGAGTCGCTGACGACCCCAAATGGCCGAAGGTCAAAAAGGCCGCCCGAGCTGCCATCGACGGCACCCCGGAAATTCAGGCCCAATTCATCGCGACTGGTATGGCCGCCGCAGCCAAACAAGACACCGATGACCGCATCGCCGCAGAAAACGCCAAAAACGAGGCACAGAAAAACGCCGAACTAGCGCGGGCTGCGAAAAAACTCGCCGCGAACCGTATCGGTCTAACCGTCACCGAGGAACTACTCAACCTCCCCGACCGCGACTTCATTATCCAAGTCTGGCAAAACACACCAGACGGCAGCGAAGTGCAAAGGGCCGCGATCGCAGCCGTCCGAAGCCTCGACCCTGCGGTGTGGAAAACGTTCATCGAGACCGGCATCCACGAAGCCAAAGACCGCGACATCACCCTGAACAAAAAATACGAAGCTGATAAAGCAACCGCCGACCAAATCAAAACGACGGCGACCAACAATGGTGACCTGAACCTCGTCTACTGGACGAACAAGGCCCTCGCCGGCACACCAGCGCAACTCTATGACTTCCTAAGCGTCGGACAATACGACCTTGCCCTGAATACCAGCTTCGGCCCCAGCGACGCCCTACCCACCTGGGCCAACACCCCCGCCTTCAACGGCGGCATCGCCAATATCGGCGGTATCTGCTGCAATGTGACCGGGCCAGAACTCGACGTACGCCCCGGGACCGGCAAAACCGGCGACACCGCACTCATGTACTCCGGCGTCGACAACAGCACCACTAAGTCGTTCGGCTACCTCAAAGCCATGGCACTCAGCCGTATCACCATCAAACCCACCACCACACTGAGCTACTGGATCTACCCACAAACCAACACCGTCCTACCAACAATCAAAGCAGCGAACAGCACCTGCGTAGCAATCGACCTGCTATTCAGCGACGGCTCAAACATGCGTGACAGCGGCGTCAAAGACACCAAAGGCAACCGCATCCACCCCCAAACCCAATGCAACAAACTCACACCCGGCCAATGGAACGAAGTCACCGTCCCACTCGGCCAAACACTCAACGGCAAAAAACCCACCACACTCATCGTCGGCTACGACCAACCCGCCAACACAGGCGCCTACCGCGGACTCATCGACGACATCAAAATCACCGACTAACCCAGTCTGCCTTAGTGGCATCCCGTTACTTTCAGTTTTGATAGTTATAGGGTTGGGCCAATCTTAGTTTCGATTATGGCGACACCTTGCTGCGCGACGCCCTGCCGACAATTTGGAAAGACTTCGTCGGCAGGGCGTCGCGCAGCTGGCTAATGCCGGGAGTAAGTCTTTTAAGGTTTAGTAGATTATCGCGAACTGGCCTTGGGTCGCAATCAGGAAAATAGAGCGATAACCATTGAATCTGTAGACTCATCCAGATAAAAATGCCCAGGGAAATAGTCGATGTGCAGGTGAGCAAGAGCGTTGCCCGCCTCTGCAAATCCATATATGTTCTCGGCAAACAGACTCAGCTGCGAGCCACCCCCTCGAACATTTAGGGTATCAGAGTCCGCATGGCAGCTAAGCATGACCGAACCAGTGGTGCGAGCAACGTCTAAATAGGACAACATTCGAGCGAAGGGTGCAGGGTCACTAAAGTGATCGAGCTCAATTCTCCCACTCGGGGAAGTCATTTTTCTGGCCAGTTCCATCAATTCATCAGCAGTGCCCTGTAACTCTGTTTCTCTGGTCGAATCATGTCGCCTGATCTGCACAAAGTCTCCCTAATATGCCACGAGTCGGCGGCCGCCGATTCGAACGCATCTGACGAAACTCATAACGTCGAGAACGCCTGTGGTCGGCACTGCACAGTTGGACATCGGACGTTAATAGTAGAAAGCAACAAGTGCTGTCGCTAGAGCTCACGTCTTCAAATAGGGTTTGGTGGAAACATCGGCTATCAGCACGAGGTGCCCGGCAGGAACTGTTCCCACACAGCAGACCTTGGCGTCAGCGTCAGCGTCAGCGTCAGCGTCAGCGTCAGCGTCAGCGTCAGCGTCAGCGTCAGCGTCAGCGTCAGCGTCAGCGTCAGCGTCAGCGGATTTATGCTGATTTAGCCGTCCCGTTGCGCTGCAACCTGTCGCACTTTATAGATCTTGTGGAATAAACGCTATATCAGCACCCAAATTCAACAAGATCTAGAGTTTGGACGATTCACCACAGTCAGATACAGCACATTCACGATAAATCGGACCGGCCAACCAACAACACTCACTCGACTAGCTGGAAATATCAGTTCGGATGCACTGCAAGTCCCGGCGATTTCAAGGAGTCAGTGCATCACATGAGATGATCATGGGACTGTACTGATAGGGGAAACTGGGTGCGTGGCACAGCGTTACGGGTTGATGAACGCAATGAGATCTTGCGGGGAATCGGTGCGAATCTCTCGGCGCGGGAGATCGCGGTCGGGTTGGTTCGGGATCCGTCGGTAGTCTCGCGGGAGATCGCGCGAAACGGCGGTCGTGAGGGGTATCGGGTTGATTTGGCGCAGGAGCGGTTCGAGTTGTTGCTGACTCGGCCGAAGCCGCGCAAGCTTCAGGCCGACAGGCGGTTGCACGACGAGGTCAATGCGGGCCTGGCGCAGCGGTGGTCGCCGCAACAGATCAGCGCCCGTTTGCGGGTGATTCATCCTGACGATGAGGCGATGCGGGTGTCTCACGAGACGATCTACGAAACCCTATATATGCAGGCCAGGGGTGAGCTACGCACCGATTTGAAACTGGCGTTGCGACGCGGGAAGTATCGGCGGATGCCGGCGGGTTCGACGCGGGTGAAGGCGGCCCGGATCGCCGGGATGGTCAACATCAGTGAGCGTCCGGCCGAGGTCGCGGATCGGGCGGTACCGGGACATTGGGAGGGAGACCTCATTATCGGCAAGGCCGGGAAGTCGCAGGTCGCGACGCTGGTGGAGCGTTCGAGCCGGTTCGTGATGCTGATGCGGGTGCCGTTCGATCGGACCGCCGATCGGATGGTGTCGATCCTGTCGGAGGCGATGCGCCGGTTGCCGGTACATCTGGCTCGGTCGCTGACCTGGGATCAAGGGGTGGAGTTGGCCGGGCACGCGAAGTTCACCATGGCGACCGAGATCCCGGTGTTCTTCTGCGACCCGCATTCGCCATGGCAGCGGGGTAGTAACGAGAACACGAATGGTTTGGTTCGTGAGTTCCTGCCGAAGAGCACGGACCTTTCTCAATATACGCAGGTGCAATTAGATGGGATCGCTGATATGCTTAACGCGCGGCCGAGGATGACGCTTGGATGGGAAACTCCAGCGGAACGTTTGAACTCATTCCTTAAGCCTGCGGGTGATGCACTGACTCCTTGAAATCGCCCCCGGCTACGAGGTTTGCCATATTGGTGGGGAGCGCCCTACCTGTTGCTCTTTTGTAAGAGCGAGGTCAAGGCAACGTCGACGAAGTTGATTAGCCAGGTGAAGCTTTCGTCAGTGTCAACGTTCCATTGGAAACCGTTGGCTGCTTGCAGGGTCGCGAAACCGTGGAACAGGCTACGCAACGTGCGCAGGGCGTGATCTCGATCGCCGGGCGGGATTTGATAGCCACGCAACACCGCAGTCATCGATTCCAGAATCCGATTACCCGCGACCACCAATGGATCGTCCGGCCCAGTCGGCACTGGGCCGATTGTTGCCGCGTACCGTCCGGGGTGTTCGATGACGTAAGCGCGCAAAGCTTGGGCCAATGCAGCGAGCGCTTCCCGGCCGGAATAGCCCTGGATCGCATCGCGGATCGCATCGCCGAGCTCGGTCAATGCCAGCACCGCGACCCGGCGGTTCAGGTCGGCTTGTCCGTCGATGTGCTTGTAGAGCGATGGCGTGCGCACGCCCAACCGTTCGGCGACCAAGCCCATCGTGAGGTTCGCGAAACCGACCTCATCGGCGACGGCTGCACCGGCTGCGACGACGATGGCTGGTTCCAATCCGGCTCTAGGCATGTGCATTGACCTGCAGGAACGCCAGCAGCAACTCAACCACCCGGTCAGGGAACTGTGCGTGCGGGTAGTGACCAGCGCCCTCGATCAGCGCGAGCGTTCCGATTCCGGCCGGCAGCGCGGCGACGATCGCACGCCCCTCAGCGGCCGGGTCAGCCCAGTCGGGGTCGAGCGTGCCTTCCACGATCAGCGTCGGGCAGCTCACGTTGGCGAGCTGAGCGCCAGCGTCGGCCGGGGTGGACTGGCCCATCTTTTGCAGCACCTTCATCCGGCCGGGTTCGCGCAGGTTGGCTTCGATCTGGTCGAGCTGTTCGGCCCAGTCAGCCGGCTTGACCTGGGGATATGCAACGTCGAGGTAGCTGCGCCAGAGTTTGACGCTGCCCAGCAAGCCGGCGCCGGCCAGGCGGATCATTCCGGCGCGGAACCGCTTGACTCGCAGGTCACCGAACTTGATCGACTGTTTGCGGGTGAACGGCGCTAGCTCGACCAGCCCGCAAACGAGCTCGGGCGCGCGGGCCGCGGCGATCGTGGCGGCTCCACCGGCGATCGAATGGCCGACGAGCACGGCCGGACCACCGAGGTGACGAACCACCGCAATCAGGTCACCGGCGATGTCCGCGCGGGTATATCCGGGCCACTCGACGCTGGACTCGCCTGCGCCCCGCAGGTCAACGGTGGCCACCCGATATCCGGCGGCAATCAGCTGCGGGACGACGAAGCGGTAGGCGGCGCGCGGGTTGCCCATGCCCGGCGCCAACACGACCAGCGGTCCAACGCCCGCGACGTCGTAGGCGATGGTGCTGCCGTCCACGCTCAAATATTCGGTCATGACAACCTCCAGGTCTGGCTAATTCCGTTAGCTAAAAGCTAATGGCATTAGCCAACTTGGTCAACCCCGGGTTTCGATCATGCCCCGATAAATCTCGATCAGCTGGTTGATCAGCACGTCGGGATGGAACAACTGCAGGTAGCGCTGTCGGGCCGCGGCTGAGCGCGTTGCCGCTTGCGCCCGAGCAATCGGTAACACTGCTGCCAACGCTTCTGGCTGCGGCTGCGTCAACCAACCAACAGATCCATCCACCCCCAGCAGGTACGGGATCCCGCCCACCGCAGTGCCCAGCACCGGGCGACCCGCCGCCATCGCCTCCAGGATCACGGTGGGTAACACGTCGTTCCAGGTAGGCACCGCGACCACGACTCCAGCCGCCCGCCTCGCCGAAGCCATGCCCGCCGCGTCCAGCACGCCGAGGTAGCTGACGTCGGCACGATTGGCAGCCACCCGCTCTGCCACCGAACGCAACTCGCCGTCGCCAGCGATACGCAGGTGTCCTAGCGTTCCGTCGGGGTGCCGTTGCCAGGCGTCCAGCAGCAGACCAAGACCCTTTTCGGGCGAGAGGCGACCGGCGTAGAGAAAACCGTCGCCCAACTCGGCCGGCTCGCCCGGGTCCGGGACCCCGTTGGGCTTGAGCACGATCCGGTCCGACGCGATGCCGTAGTCGACCAGGTGCGCGGCGATCTGCTCGTTGAGCGCGATGAACCGGTCCACCGAGCGCCAAGTCGGCCGGTGCACCGCCAGCGTGGTCGCCATCAACGCACTTTGCGCCGCCGAACCGCGGTAACACCGGTGCTGGATCGCCGGCCAGCCAAGTAGTTTGCCCCGACAATCCTGACAATTGTGCCCATCGCGAAAATACAGCCCCGACGAACAGACCTGGCGGAAATTGTGCACAGTCTGAACCACCGGCACTCCGTGCGCATGCGCTGCGCGAATCACCCAAGGCGACAACAACGGGTACGGATTGTGTAAATGCATCACGTCTGGCCGATGTTCGACCAGCAGCTCAGTCAGCTCACGTTGTGCCGACCAGCCGAAAATCGGCGCCAGCGGCAACAGTGCCCGTTGCGCCACCGGCAGCTCGCTGATCGCGTCCGAGCTGCGCTGAAACGAGATGACTTCCACCCCAGCCGCACGCAGCTGACCAATTTCAGTGTCGACGATGACGTTCTCGCCGGACGGAATAGCCTCGCGATACCGGTTGTGCGCTACGACCACCTTCACAACCCGAGCCTAATCACCACCCATCACTGCGGCCCCTCCCACCTGGGGAAAACCGCTACCGTGGGCGGCATGCCCGAACTCCCCGAGGTCGAGGCGCTCGCGGCTTACCTACGCGAGCGCGCGGTCGGCCGTACAGTGCAGCGGTTTGAGGTTTCATCTTTTAGTGCGCTGAAAACTTTCGATCCGCCACCAACCGCTGTCACCGGGTTGGCGTTGAGCTCGGCTGGGCGGCACGGCAAGTTTCTCGATGTCGGTCTTGGCAGTGACTTGCATCTGATCGTGCACCTAGCCCGAGCTGGGTGGTTGCACTATCGCGACACGTTCAAGTCGCCGGCCCCGCTCAAGCCGGGCAGCGGGCCGATCGCGGTGCGGGTGCGGCTCGACGACGGCTCTGGCTTCGACCTGACCGAGGCGGGCACGCAGAAGTCGCTAGCCGCCTATCTGGTCCGCGACCCGACCGAGGTTCCCGGGGTGGCCCGGCTGGGCCCGGACGCGCTGGCCGTGTCGCCGGCCGAGTTTGCCGAGCGGATCCGCAGTCGAAATGGCCAGATCAAGGGCATCCTGGTCGACCAGGAGGTGCTCGCCGGCATCGGCAACGCCTACTCCGACGAGATCCTGCACGTCGCGAAAATGTCACCCTTTGCCCTAACCGCCAAGCTAACCAACGACCAAATCACCACCTTGTACGAGTCGATGCGTTCAGTGGAAACCGACGCGGTCACCCGTTCGGTGGGGCAGAAAGCGGCTGAGCTCAAGGGGGAAAAGCGGGCCGGCATGCGGGTGCACGCTCGCACTGGACTGCCGTGTCCGGTGTGCGGCGACGCTGTGCGCGAGGTCTCGTTTGCCGACAAGAGCTTGCAATACTGTGCGACCTGCCAGACTGGCGGCAAACCACTCGCCGACCGCCGGCTGTCCAAGTTGATCCGATAGCAACGAAGTAACTACCTAGAGTGTTGGTTGACTGATCGGAATGACTGACCGGGAAACCGCCCACTTCGGTGGCTTCTCTGCACACGATCCATCGGTATAGTGGCCCCCGTCCCACGTAACCACCATGACGCAGCCGGGTCGACTCGATCACCGACCCAGATCAGCTCGTGGCGGTGCGTAATCTTTTCCGGATGCGGGAGGACGTAGGCGAGGTGACAGCTAGCCTGCAACGCCCGGTGACCGACAGCACCCGGAGCAAACCCGTGCCGGACGAAGGTTTCGAATGGCAGGAGCCACCGCCGCCGAGCACTGGAGTGGCCCGGTCAGCGTGGACCCGCCAGCACAAGCGCGTGTCGCGCTGGCACCGGCCGTACACTGCGGCGTTGCTTTTTCTGGATTTGATCTCGGCGATTCTGGCTAGTTATCTGGCCGCTACGTTCCTGGAAAAGGCCCGTTCTGGCCTGAGTCAGCGCAGCTGGGGCTTCCTGCACGACCGACAGCTGTTCAACTTCTTCGCCTACGTGGTGTTGCCGCTGGGCTGGCTGATCCTGCTTTGGGCCAACGGCACCTATGACCGGCGCTACCTGGGCCTGGGCAGCGAAGAATTCAAACGAATCATGCGCACGTCGGTGACAGTCGTCGCGGTCGTGTCACTGCTAGCGTTCGCCACGAAGAGTGACCTTTCCCGCGGCACGGTCGCCACCGTCTCCGTGTCCGCGCTCTTGTTGATCATGTTCTTCCGGGTCTGCGCCCGACAAGTGCTGCACTTCTCCAGACGGCGCACCGGGCACGGTGCCCACCGAATGGTCTTGGTCGGCACGCTGCCCGAGGCGCTAGAGGTTTACACCGCGGTCACCCGCAGCCCTGCAGCCGGCCTGATCCCCGTCGCGATCCACATCACCGACGGTTACGCCGCCGCGCGCGGGGTCGAAACCCCAGTCCCCGTCTACGCGTCCCGCGATGTGCTCGCGCTGGTGCGCGAAGTGGGCGCCGACACTATCGCCGTGTGCGGCTCAGCCAGCGCCGAACCGGGCGAATTGCGACGACTGGCCTGGCAGCTAGAAGGCACCGGCATCGACCTGGTAGTCGCACCCCAGCTCACCGACATCGCCGGCCCGCGCGTCCACATCCGGCCGATCGAGGGCCTGCCCCTGCTACACGTCGAAGAGCCAACCCTGTCCGGCCCCGGCTGGCTGGCGAAGAACCTGCTCGATCGGGTCGCTGCAGCACTCGGCCTGCTCGTGCTCAGCCCTCTGCTTGCGCTCATCGCGCTGGGCATCCGGATCGCCGATCCCGGCCCAGTCTTCTTCCGGCAACCACGCGTCGGCCACGAGGGCCGCACCTTCCGAGTGTGGAAATTCCGCACCATGTATGTCGACGCCGAAGAACGCAAAGCCACACTCGAAGAGCTGAACGAATCCGACGGCATGCTGTTCAAGATGAAGCAAGATCCGCGGATCTTCTCCTTCGGCAGCCGACTGCGGGCCAGCTCACTCGACGAACTCCCCCAGCTGATCAACGTGCTGCGCGGCGAGATGTCACTGGTCGGCCCACGCCCACTGCCCGCCGACGACGGCGACTACCTAGGCGACGTGCGCCGCCGGCTGCTGGTGCGACCCGGCATCACCGGCCTGTGGCAAGTCTCCGGCCGCTCGGACCTATCCTGGGACGAATCAGTGCGCCTCGACCTGTATTACGTCGACAACTGGTCCCTCACCTACGACCTCGGCATCCTCTGGCGCACCATCTGGGTCGTCCTCAAACGCCAAGGCGCCTACTAACACCGGGCGCCGGACCATCTAGCAGATACCTAGGATCGCTGGATGACGGGTCGGGTCGGCAGTTGGCTGGCGGTCGCTGCGGTGGTGGCGGCGTTAGTCGGCGCGGTTTTCGCCGTCGTGCGGTTACGGGCTCGGCGCGGGGTAGCAACAGCGATGCAGCGAGCCACTTACGACGTGTTGCACACCGCGACATTGGCGGCCGAGCCGTTGCGCACCGGGCTCACTGCGGCGAGCGCAGGCAAAGCCGCCCGGCATCTGCGCGCTCTAGTCGGCGCGGTCGGGCTGGCGATCATCAACGAACAGCGCTGCCTCGCGTACGACGGCAGCGGCGACCACCACACCGAGCAGCTCACCAACGCTGCCCGTCGAGCCATATCAACCCACCGTACTGTCGTTTTGAGCGCTGCCGACCTGCCCTGTGATCGCGTCGACTGCGTAGTTCGCGGCGCGGTCATCGCACCATTGTCCGGCTCGAACCGCTCCAACAAAATCGATGGACCCAATCGCGCCAATACTCCCAACGTCGCAAACAACGCAAGCAGCACGGACGGCGCGGATGACTCAAGCAGCGCAGAGGGCGCGGCGTTGGTTGCGGTGGCGGGCGGTGGGATTGCGCCCGGTTTGGTGCAGGCTACCCGCGAAACCGCCCGGTGGGCTGGATCGCAGCTGGCGTTGGCCGAATTGGACTCGTCGCGCGAGCGGCTGGCCCGGGCCCAAGTGCCAATGCCACTTAACGTAAGTTGATCATCGTTGTGGGCTGGGACTTCGTGGCCGTGCTGGTGTCGCGGCGGTAGGTCCACCGGTGCGGGCGTTACGGTCTGCGGGTGGTCGCGGATGTGCATGTCGTGGGTGGACGGTTGCCGGACTGGATCTCGCTGGGGGTCCTCGCGGGGTCGGTGCCGCGGGACGTGGTCGATGAGGCGATCGCGGTCACGGGCAAGCAGGCGCAGCGGTCGGGCGGGAAGTTGCCGCCACACGTCATGGTGTATTTCGCGATGGCGTTGGCGTTGTTCGCCGACGACGACTACGAGGAGGTCGCGGTCCGGCTGACCGAGACCCTTGAAGGGTGGGGATGCTGGGATCGGGAGTGGACGGCGCCGACCTCGGGCGGGATCACCTCGGCCCGGCAGCGGCTGAGTATGGAGCCGATGGTCGAGGTGTTCGACCAGGTCGCGGTTCCGGTCGCGGAGGAGTTGACCCGGGGCGGGTTTCTCGGGCCGTGGCGGTTGATGAGTATCGACGGGATCGAGTGGGACGCACCGGATACGCCGGAGAACGTGGCTGCGTTCGGGTATACGGGTTCGGCCGACAACCCGTCGGCGTTTCCGAAGGTCCGGATGGTCACGGTCGCCGAGTGCGCCTCGCACGCGGTGGTCTCGGCCGTGATCGGGGCGCAGTGGCAGGCCGAGCAGACCCTCGCCGCAAGCTTGTATCCCGATCTGGGCGAGGATTGGCTGCTGCTCGCTGATCGCGGCTTCTACTCGTTCACCGCCTTCAACGCCGCCCGGTCCGGTGGGACGCAACTGTTATGGCGGGTGAAGGCGGACCTGCGGCTGCCGCTGGTCGAGGCGTTCCCGGACGGCTCGTACACCAGCGTGCTGATCGCCCCGAAGATCCGAGACAAGGCCCGTGACGCGCTCGTGGCGGCGGCCCGCGCCGGTCAGGAACTGGATCCGGACCGGGCGGTCCTGGTCCGGGTGGTGGAGTACACCGTGCCTGACCGCACCGGAGACGGCAAAGACGAACTGATCGCCCTGATCACCACCATCCTCGATATGGTCGCCGCGCCGGCGCAGGTCCTGGCCCAGACCTACCATGATCGATGGGAACACGAAACCGGTAATGATCAACTGAAGACGCATCTGCGCGGGCCAGGCCGGGTGCTGCGCTCCAAAAGCCCGGACCTGGTACGCCAGGAGATTTACGGCTACCTGCTGACCCACTACGCGATCAGCGCCTTGATCTGCCGGGCCGCGACCGCCGCCGACATCGACCCCGACCGGGTCAAGTTCCTGCGGACCGTCCGGATCATCCGCCGCCGGGTCACCGACTCGGCGGCCTTTCCCCCCTGACCGGCAGGCCGCGATCCTCGCCAAGATCATGAAAAGCATCACCGCGAAACGGCACCTCAACCCCATCCGCAAGGACCGGTCCTACCCGCGCGTGGTCAAACGCGCCCGGCACAACTCCTACCGCGTCAAGCGCCGCACCGACGTCGGCACCCGCCACGACAGCCCGGCGACCATCAAACTGGCCAACGCGCTACCACTGGCCCTCGCAGCGTGACACCTCACCCGGGAAACCCCAGCCCACCACCATGATCAAATTACGTTAAGTGGCATTGGCCCAAGTGCGCGCCTTGCGAGCCCAAATCAGTCCACATTTTATTTATAACGCGCTAACCGCAATTGCCTCATTCGTACGTACTGATCCGGAGCGAGCCCGCGAGCTGATTTTGGAATTTGCCGAATTCACTCGCTATTCTTTTCGGGCGCACGGTGAGTTCACCACACTCGCCGAGGAATTACGCTCGATCGATCGTTATCTGATGATCGAACGAGCTCGCTTCGGCGATCGGCTGCGAGTTCGATTGCAGATCGCGCCTGAAGTGCTCGGCATTAGCCTGCCATTTTTGTGCCTGCAACCGTTGGTGGAAAACGCGATCCGACATGGGCTGTCCCGCAAACCCGGCTTGGGTATGGTGAGCATCGAAGCTCGTGATGTTGGCGCCGAATGCCATCTCACAGTGGAAGACGACGGTGTCGGCATGGACCCAGCTGTGTTCACCCGCAGTCGAGCCGAATCCGACGACGGGCAACATGTCGGCCTCAGCAATGTCGATGAACGTCTACGCTCAGTCTTCGGCGAGCAATTCGGCCTCGTCGTCGAGACCGGGCCCGACGCGGGAACGAAGGTGAGCATGCGAGTGCCAAAATTCCACCCTCAGGTACGTGTATGAGCTTGATCGTGTTGGCAGTCGACGACGAGCCGCCCGCGCTAGACGAATTGGTTTATCTGCTCAACGCGGATCCTCGGGTGGTCCAGGTCCACCGGGCCGGCGACGCCACTGAGGCGCTACGCGTGCTGCACGACACCGAGGTGAATGCCGTGTTCCTGGACATCCGCATGCCCGGCCTGGACGGCATGGAACTCGCCCGGCTTTTGCGGCGCTTTGCCCGCCCGCCGGCGATCGTCTTCGTGACAGCCTATGACGACAGCGCAGTCGACGCCTTCGATCTCGGCGTCACCGACTACGTGCGCAAACCAGTCCGCGCCGAACGCCTCGCCGAGTCCCTGCGCCGCGTAGCCGCCCTACAAGCCAACCCGGATGCCGACCCGCAAGCAGTTCCGACTGGGCCGGGAGCTGTGCCCGGCGGGCTGGGAGCTGTGCCCGGCGGGCCGGGAGCTGTGCCCGGCGGGCTGGGAGCGGTTCCGGCTTGGCCGCCAGCTATTCCGGGCGGACCACGAGCTGTGCCGGGTGGGCCGCGAGCGGTTCCGGCTGGGCTGCGGTCGGAAAGTGACGATGTGCCGAGCATCCCGGTTGAGTTGGCTGGCACCACTCGGATGGTGCCTCGTTCGGCAGTGCGGTGGGTGGAGGCGCAGGGCGATTACGCCCGGTTGCACACCATCGACGGCGCCCATCTAGTGCGGGTGTCGCTGACTACGCTGGCCGAGCGTTGGGCGGACGCCGGTTTTGTGCGAATCCACCGGTCCTACCTGGTGCGAATCCGACTGATCGCGGAACTTCGCCTGACCAGCTCGGGCTATCTGGTAAGGGTCGACGGCGTCGAGTTGCCGGTCAGTCGCCGACACACGCGCGAACTCAAGGACAAGCTGATCCGGGCAGCGAAGAACGACTGGACCCGGTAATCCACACCCGAATCCACGATTTTCACCCGCTTATCCACAGGATTTTCGGTTTTCCACAGAGTTATCCACAGGCCAGCTGCCTCCTGACCGGCTCCTACACAGGTTGTTCACAACTCCGGCGCCGCGTCTGCACCAACAGTCAATAGGCTCCCGCCAGAAAACTTCCGGTCGGTGAGCCACGGGGGCACACCGGCCGGAGTTCGCCAAAGCTCGATGCAAGGAGACCTGGAGCCCACAAACCATCCCGGCTCCGCCGGGACGCTGCCGCCTGCCCACAAACTCACTATTTACGGGTCAGAGGGCTGCGGGCACATGTCCCCGGCGACGACGCGGGGTTGACTTCTGTCGATTGGTGAGCAGACTTCTGGGATGGTGGCCGACGGGAAGCCTGCGCGAGTTCGGGTCGTGTTGGGCGAGGTCGCGGCTCGACCGCGGCCAGCCGATCGGGGCCATGACGACCTGGCGGAGCAAACCCCGGTGGGTGAGGCTCTGGTCCGGGGCCTGATGCGGGCGCAACTCGGGCTGGCGTTGCGGCTCACGTTGGTGGTGGCGGCCGGGCTGGGTGCGTTGCCGCTGCTGTTCACGGTGGCACCGGCAGTCGGCGCGGTGAAAATCTTCGGGGTGGCCCTGCCGTGGTTGCTGCTTGGCGTGGCCGCGTTTCCGTTCCTGGTCGGCGTCGGCTGGGTCTATGTGCACTGGGCTGAGCGCAACGAACAGGACTTCATCGCGGTGATCCGCCGGCCCGAGTCGTGAATCCCTATGTGCTGCCCGGCCTGATTTTGGTCGTGCTCGGCACGGTCGGCATCGGCGCTTATGGGCTGCGCTTTGCCCGCACAACGTCGGATTTTCTCGTCGCTTCCCGCTCGGTCAGCTCCGGTTGGAATGCGGCTGCGATCAGTGGTGAATATCTGTCGGCCGCGTCGTTTCTCGGCGTGGCCGGGCTGGTGTTGCGTTATGGCGTCGACGTACTCTGGTATCCAGTTGGGTTCGCCGCCGGCTATTTGGCCTTGTTGTTGTTCGTGGCTGCGCCGCTGCGCCGATCGGGTGCATTCACCTTGCCGGATTTCTGCGAGCTGAGGCTGCATTCACCGGTGCTACGCAAGCTAGTCACCGGGTTTGTGGTGTTCATCGGCTGCCTTTATCTGCTGCCACAGCTGCAAGGGGCCGGGCTGACCTTCGCCACAGTCACCGGCGGATCGTACGCATGGGGTGCGCTGTTGGTCGGCGCGGTGGTGACGGCGAACGTAGCGCTCGGCGGGATGCGGGCAATCACCTTTGTACAGGCGTTTCAGTATTGGTTGAAGTTGACTGCACTGGCCGTGCCGGTGATTTTTTTGGTGTTGCAGTGGCAGGCAGATGGCCATCCAGCTGTCGCGATTGGAGCCGGCTGGCTATTGCCGGGTGGGGAACGCAGTTTGTTTGCCACATATTCGCTAATTCTGGCTACGTTTCTCGGCACGATGGGGCTGCCGCATGTGCTCGTGCGGTTCTATACCAATCCGGACGGCACTTCGGCTCGGCGCACGACTCTCCTGGTGCTCGCCCTAGTTGGAATGTTTTACCTGCTCCCCACGCTGTATGGGGTGCTGGGCCGGATATATACCCCACAATTACTGCTTACTGGGCGTACCGATGCTGTGGTTTTGTTGTTGCCGGAAGCGATGCTCGGCAGCGGGGTGGTGGGGCACCTACTTGGCGCGTTAGTGGCTGCGGGCGCGCTGGCGGCGTTCTTGTCCACCTCGTCCGGCCTGCTCACCAGCGTGGCCGGAGTCGTATTCACCGAGATCCTGCCCGCTGACCGGGGTGGGTCGGTGCGCGACTTTCGGTTAGCCACAGTGCTCGCTGCGAGCGTACCGATCGGGTTGTCGCTCAGCGTTTCCGGTCTTGACGTTTCTAGAATCGTCGGGCTCGCCTTTGCCGTGGCCGCGTCTAGTTTCTGCCCGTTGCTCGTGCTCGGCATCTGGTGGCGCGGACTAACCGACATCGGCGCCGCGGCCGGAGTGCTCATGGGTGGCGGGGCCGCGGTTTTGGCGGTATTGGTGACGGTGTTCGGCCCACCATTGCCCGGCTGGTTGGCTGAATTCGTGGCCCAGCCCGCAGCTTGGACCGTGCCGTTGGCCTTTGTGACAATGATTAGCGGATCGTTACTGAGCAGTCACCGAGTGCCTACCGACGTCGGTGCGACCATGCTGCGTCTGCACACGCCCGAGACGTTGCGGGCGTAACCCGAGCAGCTGCGGCGATCGACTCGTTCAGGGGTGGTTTGGGCTGGCGCGCACAGGCTAAATTCGAGCGCATGACGGTGCCGGCGCAACGACCAGGTGAGCCCGCCCCAGCCATGTCGCTGCGGGGGTTAGCGAAGAGCTTCGAATCCAAGGTTGCGGTCGCGGGCCTCAGCCTCGACGTGCCGACTGGCTCCTTCTATGGACTCCTCGGCCCTAACGGCGCCGGCAAAACCACCACTTTATCCATGGCTGTCGGCCTGTTACGCCCCGATATGGGGCAAGCTTTCCTGCTTGGGCACGACGTGTGGACCGACCCGACGTCGGCGAAGGCTCGGCTCGGGGTGCTGCCGGATGGGGTGCGCCTGTTCGACCGGCTGAGCGGACCGGACCTGCTCGCCTATCAAGGCCTGTTGCGGGGCATGGACCCGGCAACGGTCGACCAACGCGCCCGCGAGCTGCTGGAAGTGCTCGAATTGGGCGCCGACAACCGCACCATGGTGGTGGACTACTCGGCTGGCATGAAGAAGAAGATCGGGCTGGCCTGCGCGCTGCTGCATGCGCCGCGGCTGCTTGTGCTCGACGAACCGTTCGAGGCGGTCGACCCGGTGTCCGCCGCGCTGATTCGTGACATCCTGCAGCGATATGTCACCGGCGGTGGCACTGTCGTGTTCTCCAGCCACGTGATGGCTGTCGTCGAGCGGCTCTGCGACCACGTGGCGATCATGGCCGGCGGCGCGCTGCGCGTGCACGGCACGCTGGCCCAGGTGCGCGGTGACCGCTCGCTAGAAGACATCTTCGTGCAGGTCGTCGGCGGCCGCACTGCCACTGGGTCGGAGTTGGCGTGGCTGTGACGGCGCCGGCCATCGGAGTCCACGTCTTTGTCCGGCTGAAGCTGCGCTTGCTGGTCAACGGTCTGCGCGACCACACGGCCCGGATCGTGCTGTTCGTCTTCAGCACCTTGTTCGGCGCGATGATGGCTTTCCTGGTCGGGGCCGGACTTTCCCTGCCTGGGCTAGGGCACAGCACCCGCGGCGCCGAGCTGGCGTTACCGCTGGGCGGGGCCCTCCTGGTCCTCGGTTGGTTGGTGCTGCCGCTGGTGTTCTTTGGCGTCGACGAGTCACTCGACCCGGCCAACTTCGCTCTGCTGCCGCTGCCCCGCCACCGCTTGATCGCCGGCTTGTTCACCGCCGCTCTGGTTGGTGTGCCGGCGTTGATGACGCTGGGCGCCACCATGGGCATGGTCATCACCGCCGGTTTGCTCGGTGGGATGGGTGCGACGTTAGTCGAGGTGCTCGGCATCTGCTGCGGGCTGCTGCTGTGCGTGGCCGGTGCACGCGCTCTGACCAGCGCGTTCGCTACCGCGCTGCGCTCACGCCGCTCGCGCGATCGGGCCACGGTGATGCTGGCGCTGGTGGCAGGGTTGCTCGGCCCGATCCAACTATTCGTGCTCACCGGCGCGCAACATACGGATTGGAACCGGGCTACCGGCTTCGCTGAGGTGGTGGGCTGGACGCCGTTCGGCGCGCCATACACGCTGGGGTTGGAAGTTGCCAGTGGTCGGCTCTGGGCCGTGCCGGTCAAGCTGGTGATCGTGCTGGCCGCGATTGGCGCGCTGCTCTGGTGGTGGAGCCGCACGATCGAACAAGCCATGCTCGGTGCTTCCAGCGGCACGAGTCGCCGCAGCGTGTCAAACCGCACGCCGGTGGACGGCTTGATGTTTCGCTGGCTGCCGCGCACCACGTTCGGCGCGCTCGTCGCCCGCGAGACCCGCTATTGGTGGCGCGAAAACCGGCGCCGGGCTGGCCTGCTCAGCATCGCTATCGCCAGCGTCGTGCTGCCGATTTCGCTCAGCTTCGTCGGCGCCAAACCCACTGTCACGATCACCTTGATCGGCGCATTCGCCGCAACCGCTCTAGCCAACCAATTTGGGTACGACGGCAGCGCGTACGCGGCGAACGTGGTTGCCGGGGTGCCCGGTCGACTAGAAGTGCAGTCTCGCGCTACTGCGCACGCAATCTTCCTAATGCCACTGCTGGCATTGATCGCGGTAGTGAGCGGGTTCGCGTCCCATCATCCCGCCGAGATCGCCGGCCAGCTTGGCCTGCTCATCGCGGGCTACGGTGCTGGGCTCGGATTGGTGCTACCACTGTCGGTGCGCAGCGCGTTCGCCTTGCCCGAGTCGACTAACCCATTCGCCGTTTCGTCCGGTGGGGGTTCAGCCAAGGGTTTGCTGGCGTTCGCGGTGCTGTTCGGCGCGCTGATTGCCTCAGCGCCCCTGCAGATTGCGGCGTATTTCCTCGGCCCGATCTGGCTCTGGGTCGGCCTCCCCATCGGCATTGCCTACGCGGCTGCGGCCTATTTGATCGGCTCCGGTGCGGCCGGTGACATGCTGGACAAACGCATGCCCGAAGTGCTGGCCGCAGTCACCGCCCGCGGCTAACTCCACTCACCGCCCCGCGGCTAACCCGACTCACCGCCTGCGGCTAACTCCACTCGCTGCCGCCTGACTCGTCCCGGTGCATGCTGATGGGACGGGTCAGGCGTTGACGTGGGAGAGAATGTCGATTGTGACACCAGATGAAGTGGGCGGCCGAATTCATTCCAGTGATCCGTTCGCGACGCCGGCAGCAGCGAAATCCACCGTGCGGCAATTGCGCGGCCGGCTCGCCGCTCCCGTCACCCTCTGGACCACACCGGACCCGGCCGGTCTCACCATTTCGTCGATGCTGGTGGCCGACGGTTCGCCGGGGCGGGTGTTGGGCCTGATCGACCAGGAAAGCGCGCTCTGGGAAGCTATTTCGCGCACCGGCAGGTTCGCAGTAACCCCGCTCACCCCCACGGACGAGCAGCTCGCGGAGCGGTTTGCCGGATTGATGCCTGCACCGGGTGGGCTGTTCGCCGGCGGGCAGTGGACGGAAACCCCCTTTGGTCCCGTACCCGCGCACGCCGAAACGTGGGCGGGCTGCCGCCTTGAAGAGAGCCGGCCGTGCGGGTGGGCCGTGCTGGTCCAGGCGATCGTCGAGCGGATCGAGACTGGCCCCGGCGCCGAACCCTTGATCCATTACCGCGGCCGCTACCGGAAACTGACCGACTAACCCGCCCGCACGTGCGGTGTGCGACCGCTTGTAGCACGGTGGGTCACCGCTTGTCGCAGCGAAACCGCCGCTTGGCGCAGCCACCGACCAGCACCACTAGCTGACGCGCGGCTGTTCGTACGGTGCCGGAAAGTCCGCCCCGAGAAGGTGGTGCATTCCGGTGACCACAGATCCTCAGTCCTCCACCGAGCGATATCAAGCTGTCCAACAATCCGCCGACTTCACCGAGTTACGGCGCAGACTGCGTACCTTCGTGTTCCCGGCGACGGCGGCGTTCTTCCTGTGGTACGCGCTTTACGTCCTGCTTTCCGCGTACGCGCGGGGGTTTATGGGGTTGAAGTTGATCGGCAACATCAATGTGGCGTTGCTGTTTGGCTTGCTGCAGTTCGTATCCACCTTCCTACTCGCTTGGTGGTATTCGCGCTATGCGGCCAAGCGCCTGGACCCACTCTCCGACCAGATCAAATCCGAATTGGATGAGCAGAGTGGGAGCGTGAAGTGATGTCCAGCCACCTGCTCGCTGCGGAAGCGACGACGTCGACTTCGCGCACCCTGACCATCACCCTGTTCCTGATTTTCGTCGCGATCACGCTCGCCATCACCATTTGGGCGAGCCGGCAGACCAAGACTGCGACCGATTTCTACGCCGGTGGCCGGCAGTTCACCGGTTTCCAGAATGGCATGGCGATCGGCGGCGACTACATGTCCGCGGCCTCGTTCCTCGGCATCGCCGGCATCATCGCCCTGTACGGCTACGACGGCTTCCTCTATTCGATCGGTTTTCTGGTCGCCTGGCTGGTCGCGTTGTTACTAGTAGCCGAACTACTACGCAATTCCGGCCGATACACAATGGCTGATGTGTTGGCGTTCCGCATGCGCCAACGACCTGTGCGCACCGCCGCGAGCGTGTCGACAATTATCGTGTCGATCTTTTATTTGATCGCACAGATGGTCGGCGCCGGCGCGCTGGTCTCGCTGCTCCTCGGCATCAAACCGGGCGCTACCTTCCTCGGCATGGACGCTGGCACCGCCAAGGTCGCGACGATCATTCTGGTCGGCGCGCTGATGGTCGTCTACGTGGTCGTCGGCGGCATGAAAGGCACGACCTACGTCCAGATTGTCAAGGCGTTCCTGCTGATCGTCGGCGCGTTCGTGATGGTCGTGCTGGTGCTCGCGCACTACCGATTCAACCTGTCCAGCCTGCTCGGCGACGCCGCTGCCCAATCCGGCAAAGGCGCTAAATTCCTCGAACCAGGCTTGCGGTATGGCGTTGAGACGACGAGCGCGAGCCGAACCTTCTATAACAAAGTGGACTTGCTCTCGTTGGGTATCGCCCTGGTGCTCGGCACCGCCGGCCTGCCACACATTTTGACCCGGTTCTACACCGTGCCGACTAGTCGGGTTGCCCGCAAAAGCGTGCTCTGGGCCATCGGCATCATCGGCGTGTTCTACCTGTTCACCTTGGCTTTGGGCTTCGGTGCCGCAGCACTGGTCGGCGGTAAGGCGATCACCACGCAGGACAAAGCAGGTAATACCGCGGCACCGCAGCTGGCCCAGGAACTCGGTCGGCGCTTCCTCGGCGGCGAAACTGGCGGCTCGGTATTGTTAGCCGTCATCGCTGCGGTCGCCTTCGCCACAATCCTGGCAGTCGTCGCCGGCCTCACCCTCGCATCCTCGTCGAGTGTGGCGCACGACTTCTATGCCAACGTGGTCAAGCGCGGCACAGCCGGGGAACGCGACGAGGTGCGAATTGCCCGAATCGCCGCATTGGTGATCGGAGCAGTTGCGATTGCCCTGTCGATCTACGCGCAGAGCCTGAACGTAGCTTTCCTTGTCGCGCTCGCATTCGCGGTGGCGGCCTCGGCTAACCTACCGGCAATTCTCTACAGCTTGTTCTGGAAGCGGTTCAACACTGCCGGGGCATTGTGGTCGATCTACGGCGGTTTGATCGCCTCAGTTGTGCTGGTCTTCTTCTCCCCAGTGGTCTCCGGTTCGGCGTCAGCGATGTTCCCGGCGCACGACTGGCACTGGTTCCCACTATCCAATCCAGGCATCATCTCAATCCCGATCGGCTTCCTCTGCGGTTGGATCGGCACCCTGCTGTCCGGCGAAACTGACGCCGACAAATACGCCGAGCTCGAAGTTCGGTCCTTGACCGGCCACGGCGCGCACTAGCCCAAATCACCTATTGCCGCAGGAGGCAGAGCCCGGTGCCCAGCCGGTTCTGTCTCCTGCCTTTGTGCCGCATCGGTGTGGACGACAGTGGTTCCAGGCCACAGCTCCGTAACCTGAGCTGCATGTCTGCGCCAACCTCAGCCAACGAACATTCGTCCCCACGAGCAGCCATCCCTACATACGGCACCTACCGCGGTGGTCGGCGGCGGGTCAAGTGGCGGCGAATTGCGCTGCTCGTCGGCGTCGTGGTGTTGGTAATCGGTGCTGTCGCCTCAGTCGCGCTCCATAACTACTTCACCGGGCTCGACAAAGACCTGAAGCGCACGGACGCATTTTCGCAGCTTACTGGTGAACGACCGAATAAAGCGCCAGTGGGCGCGCTGAATATCCTGTTGGTCGGCAGCGACTCGCGCGATCCGGACGCGAAAAAGGACCAAGCCAGCAACTGGCGCGCTGACACGGTAATGGTGATGCACATTCCGGCCGATCACAAGTCAGCCCAGCTCATCTCGATTCCACGTGACCTATGGGTGACAATTCCGTCAAGCAACAGTGCCCCCTGCGATCAGGGCAGTAAAAACAAAATCAACGCGTCGTTTGCCTTCGGCGGGTTGCCGCGGGCCGTGCACACCGTCGAGTGCCTGACTGACGTGCACATCGACAATGTGATGGCTATCGACTTCGGCGGCTTTAAGGCGGTCACCGATGCGATCGGCGGGGTCGATTTGACTGTGGACCAGACCATCACTTCAATCCACAACCCGCACCGGGTATTCACCAAGGGAACCATGCACATGGACGGCGAGCAGGCGTTGGACTGGGTGCGGCAACGCAAGCAGTTCACCCGCGGCGACTTCGCCCGAATGCAACATCAGCAAGAATTCCTCAAGGCGCTGATGGACAAGGCGTCGAGCAGCGGCACATTGGTCAATCCGTCGAAGCTGGATGCCTTCCTCACCGCGGTAACCGCCGCTGTGACCGTGGACAACAGCTTCTCGATCACCGACCTGGCGGTGCGGTTGCGCGATCTGCGCAGCAACAACCTCACCTTCGTCACCAGCCCGAACAAGGGCAGCGCCACCGTCAGCGGCCAGTCGGTGGTGCTCTCTGATCGCGACAAGGCGTTGACACTGTTCCGGGCGGTGGCCGCCGACAAAATGAGCGACTGGCTAGCAACGAATCACAGCGCAGCCTCGTCAAATGTCGCTGCCGGCCACTCCTAACCCGTACGCTTGCTGCCGTGTTCGGACCACAGATACCCAGCGTGATTGCCGCCCAAGTCGACCCCGATACCTACCTGCTCGACGTACGTGAAGACGACGAATGGGCAGCCGGGCACGCGCCGGCTGCCCACCACCTGCCGATGGGGCAAGTAGTGGCCCGGCTAGCCGAAGTGCCCACCGATGTCGAGGTCGTGGTGGTGTGTCGGGTCGGCGGCCGATCCGGGCAGGTCGTGTCCTACCTGCTGGGCAACGGCTGGGACAACGTGCACAACCTCGACGGCGGGATGCAGTCATGGGCGGCAGCCGGGCGCGACCTGATCAGTGAGAACGGTCAACCGGCCCGGGTGTTGTGAGCGGCTACCGTCCCTTGGTCATCGCTCATCGCGGCGGCGCCGACGCCCGGCCCGAGCACACGCTCGGTGCTTACCAGCTGGCGCTGCAGGAGGGCGTCGACGGCGCCGAATGTGATGTCCGGCTGACCCGCGACGGGCACTTGGTCTGCGTGCACGATCGCCGACTGGAACGCACCAGCACTGGCACCGGCCTGGTCAGCACCAAGACACTGGCCGAGTTACAAACGCTCGACTTCGGCTCCTGGCACCCGAGCAGCCAAGATCCAGCGTTGTCCGGTTTGTTGACCCTAGATCAGTTGCTCGCAACCATGCGTGACAGTGGCCGGGACCTCCGCTTACTCATCGAAACCAAACATCCGTCACGCTACGGCGCGCAAGTCGAGCGTCAACTAGTCAAAACCCTCCGTCGGTACGGCCTGACGAGCGCCCACCCCACCAGTTCGATACAGGTGACCGTGATGTCGTTCGCAGCGCTCGCCGTCCGCCGACTACGCGCGCTGGCTCCGGCCGTACCGGCGGTGTATTTGCTGGAATTTGTGCCGCCGGGCGTTGGTCGGGGCAGATTGCCGTTCGGGGTGCGGATCGCCGGCCCAGGGGTGGGGTTGGTTCGCGCACGGCCAAATTTGCTGCCGGCGCTGCGTGCGGCCGGCCACCAGAGCTATGTGTGGACCGTCAACACCGAGGCTGACCTGGACTTGGTGCTCAGCCACCAGGTCGACGCGGTGATCACCGACCGACCGCGATTCGTCCTCGACCGGCTCAACGCTAGGTGACGGGCCCGGCGGGCGATGCACCGAGTGATTATCTCGGTCAGTTCAGCTGGCCCAGATGGGCACAACCGAGGCAGACTCGCAGACATGCCGGAACGACCCGACTTCGCTGCGCTGACTCGCGGTCAGCTCGCAGTGCTCGACCGGCTCAACGCTGGTGAGGTGGGTCTGCCCGTGCTGACTCAGCTGGTGCAGCTCGCCCAGGACGTGCTCGGCGCTCGCGGGGCCGATTTCGCCGAATACACGCCTGACCACGGCCGGATCGTCGCCGCCACCGGCGCCTGTGAACGAGCGATCGGCCGGCGGGTCGATCGGGTGGACAATCGGCTGCGCGCCGACTGGCGCACCGTGCTGATCTCGCTCGACGAGGACTTCGCCCGCCAGATCGACGGCGGCGACCTGCATCGGATGCTCGGCGCCCGCTGCGAAGCCACCGGCACCCTCGTCGGCGCGCTGCGGGTGTATTACGGCAAACGCGGGGGCGACCCGAGCCCGGAGCACCACGCGGTGATCGAGCTGCTGGCCGGGTGGATCGGTCGGCTGTATAGCGCTCAGTCAGGCCTGCCGGTGCACGGCGACACGCAGCCGCGGCCGCAGGACAATCGTGATCTCTGGGTGGCGGTCACCAGCCACGAACTGCGTACGCCGGTGACTGTGATCAAGGGGTATGCGGACACGCTGACCAACCACTGGGATTCGCTCGGCGAGCCGGGCCGGCAGGAAGCCGTACGCATCATTGGCACTCGCGCGGGTGAACTGGCCCGACTGGTCGACCGGCTGCTGCGGGCCACCAGTGATGACGGCGAAATCGGCGCTGCGCCGGCCGGCCCGTTCGACCTGATCGAAGCGCTCCGCCAAGCCGTGGACGAGCTGCCCGCCGATCTGCGTCGGCGGCTCGTGTTGGACAGTTTGCCGGCCGAGCTGCCCAAAGCATTCGGCGAACGGGATTCGATCGCGACCATCCTGACCGAGCTGAGTACGAACGCGGAGAAGTATTCGTCGCCCGACACCCAAGTCGAAGTGAGCGCGTCAGCCGACGAGCAGACGCTGCGGTTTCGCGTGTCCGACCGCGGCGCTGGCATCTCGCCGGAGCACGTGGAGCGGGCGTTCGAGCGGTATTGGCAGGGCGAATCCGGTGACCGCCGGCATCACCCCGGTGCCGGGCTCGGCCTCTACCTGGTTCGACGCCTGGTGGAACGCCAACAAGGGTGGGTGTCGCTGCGCCCGCGCGAGGGCGGCGGCACTACCGCCGAGGTCCGTCTGCCTCGCGCCTAAGGCGCGACACGGATGGGCAGGATTCGGCGTCTTGTCCGAGTACCGCCTAGGCTGTCTCGCCGTGAGCAAGCGTCGAAATCCTGGCCAGACCGCACCCAAGCGCGAGAAGGTGCGCGACATCTTCGTCGCCCGCCCCTTCGAGGGCATCGCCGACGAGCCGGAGTGGGTCGCGCTGCGCGAATTGATCCCCGCAGCCTCCGCGCCGCTGACCCTGCGCCCCGAAATCATCGCGGAGTATGGCGACCGGCCCGTCACCCTGTCCACCGTGCTGCCGATGGCGTGGCCGGCGATGGCCCGCCAAGACGGGCGGGTCTTCATTGGGCTGCAGCGCCACGTGCAGTCCGGCGACGTCTCCCGCGACCTCGCCGTGGCGATCCTGAGCGCGCTGCGCACTGAGCCCGGCGACACCGTTTCCGTGCCGGCGCTGCCGGGTCAGGGCCCCCGCCTGCAAGACGTGCTGGTAGACGGGCCGCTCGACATCACCATGCACGAGGGCTTCGAGTATTGGCTTGACGAAGAACAGGCCAAAGACGCAAACGTCAAGGCCTCGTTGGAACGGGCGAACGCGTCGATCTACCCGACCGCGCGGTTGGGTGTCGGGCGGGCTGCGTACTGGTGTCGGGTGGCAGCAGACAAGGGCCACGTGCGGTGGGTGCTGGCGGAACCCGAGGACGAGGCGTTGAACGCGCTGGCTCGACTGTCGGCTGCTGGTGAGTTGCTGCTGGGGGAGAACACCAAGTTCGCGGGGATGTTCCGGGCACACGGGTTGCTCGTACCGGTGTGGGATATTCCGGGCGAGCTGAAGGCGAGCGACTGGGAAGCTCCGCTGGACGCCTTCGCCAAGCGTTACGCCGACACGTTGGCGCAAACCGGCCCGCTGGCGGCGGACGCCCGCCGTGCCAAGCAAGGCCTGATCGGTCGCCAGCTAACCCTGCGCTAGCCCGCCGCACAAGGGCGCTGTCTCCACGGCCTGAGCGGTTCAGGCCGTGAGCGTCCGCTCGATCGGGCAGCTCATGCAACGCGGGCCGCCTCGGCCGCTGCCGAGTTCGGAGCCGCTGATCCGGACCACTTCGATGCCGGCGCGCTCCAGCTGGGCGTTGGTTTGGACGTTGCGTTCATAGGCGACGCAGAGCCGTGGGGCGATGGCCAAGGTGTTGTTGCCGTCGTCCCACTGCTCGCGTTCGGCAGTGACCGGGTCCAGGCCGGTGTCGATGATCCGCAGGCGGTCGATGCCCATCGCCTCAGCCGCCGCGACCAAGAACGGCCGCGCCGGCAACACACGCGGCTCACCGTCCGGATCAGCTCGGACTGTGAAAGCTTGCAGCGTGTCTGCGACGTTGGGATACATCACCACGGCGTCGACGTCGACCATCGTGCAAACCGTGTCCAGGTGCATGGTGGCCCGTTCTTGCGCGATCGGCACCGCCAAGATCGTGTGAGCGAAGCCGGCGGCGAAGACCCGCCTTGCCAGTCGCTCGGCGCCGGCTGGAGTAGTGCGCTCACCGACGCCAATCGCCAGCACGCCCGGGCCAAGAACTAGGACGTCACCGCCTTCGACGTGTTCGAGCGTCGGGTCGAACAGCAGCTCAGTGCCGGCGAAACGCGGGTGGTGGCGATAGATCGCGCCAGTCAGATCGCTCTCGCGCCGGCGGGCTGGCATCGCCAGACTGGTGACGGCGACCCGGTCGTGCACCCAGACCGAGGAATCTCGGGTGAACAGCAAGTTGGGCAGCGGGTCGATGACGAAGTCGTGGCGCTCCATCATCGCGTAGACCAGCCCGCCCGGGCTGGGCTTCAACTCCTCGTGCGCCAGCCCCGCGGTCAGCACATCGGCGAGCCGGCTCGGGTCTTGATCAGCTAAGTATCCGGCGACGCTGGCGCGCAGCCGATCCCCCAACCGCCGATCGGCCAGCACTCCGGCCGTGAGCTCGGCCCGAGCCTTCTCGACGGCAAGGGTCTCAGTGAGCAGCTCGGCTAGGTAGAGCACCTCGACGCCACGGCTGCGCAACGCTTCGGCGAAACCATCGTGCTCCTCCTGCGCCCGGCCGACCCAAGGGATCCCGTCGAAGAGCAGCGAATCGTTGTTGCGCGGGGTGAGACGGGCCAGCTCGAGACCAGGTCGATGCAGCATGACCGTGCGCAGCTGGCTCACTTCGCTGTCGACGTAGTGACCCATCCGTTTCACGATAGTGCAACACCCGATCGAGGCAATGCGCATACTCCACGCGGTCAAACGATGACAGTACGACTAGATCTTGGGACATGAGTGCGCGAAAACGAAGGGAAGGCTAACTTGGTGCTGAAACTAGCCGATGGGGAGACGAGCGCCGAGATGCACCATCCGCAAGAAGTGCTTGTGCGTGAATGTGGCATTCACCCCCACTCATTCCCTTTTCTCTCCACTGCCGTCACTTGCTTCTGTATGGGGTCGAACACATACGGTAGTGAAAAGGGAGCCCGAAAGACCTTTTGCCGGAGGTCACCGTGACAGTCTTCCCCGCACGTCCTGCCGCTCTTGCTGGATCAAACAGGGCACTTGCCCCGGTTGACCAACGACACCCCTTAATGCCACCCACCGCTACCGACCAGCAGCGTCAGACGCCCGTCGATTGGGCCCGGCGCCGCCGCGCTGAACGAGATGCCCGCCGCATCGAGGCAGCCGGCAACCGCGCGCTGACCCGGCTCGACCGGCTCGGCCCCAACTGGCACATCGTCGACTGGCCGCGCACCGATGCGCCGGCGCACGCTGAGCCCGACCCCGCCGACGAACGGGCCGGATTTTTGGCTATCGGCCCCGGCGGTGTCTATGCCGTCACCGTTGCCGACCATGGCCGCTCTCGGGTGCTGATCGCTGGCGACGTCGTGCAGATCAACGGAAAACGGCCGCAATATGTAGCCGAGGCCCGCAGAGAAGCCCGTCGCGCCGGTAAAGCGCTTTCTGCCGCAGTTGGGCTGAATGTGCCAGTCACCCCCGTGCTTACGTTTGTCGGCTCTGGGGTAATTAGCGTGCACGGTTTGCCGAAAGAAGTTCTTGTCGCTACCGACAAGGAACTCGATCGGCTGCTGATTGCCGGCGGAGCACGCATCTCGCCGGCCACCGCCACGAAACTCTCTGCCGTGGCTGGCAACCCGTCCACCTGGGCCAACGCTCCGTATCGACCGGCTGGCGACTACAGGTGGTATCCCGCCGGACAAACGGCCGCTGACAAGCCGTCCGCCCGCCGGTAACGTTCCTGGCAAGTAGTCGATTGGGGCAGCCGTCGTGGCCATTGTCCGGCCCAGCCGGATGCGGGCAGCGACCCGACTGAACGCCAACGCAGAAAACCGCGGCGACGGCCCCAACGCCAGTGAGCCAGCGAAGGAGTAGCGAGTGGCGCACGTCGAGCTCTCACTCTCGGGTGGGTTCGTGCCGCAGGCACGCACACCGGCCGAGGCCGAGTTCGTCGACAGTGCCGATCGGTGGCGAGCAACCGTGTCGGCCGCCCTAGAGCCCTGCCTGGTGATTGACATCGACGGTGTGATTACCGCGGTGTCAGACTCCTGCAGCGAATTGCTCGGTCTGGGCGACCCAGACGAGGCGATCGGCCATGATCTCGGCAAGTCGCTGAACCTGATCGACTTCACCGCCGGCGCTTCCGTGCTGGAGGACCCCGAAGCCGACAAAATCCCCCCGTTGATGGCGGTGCGCAGCGAGCGCCTGGCCCGCGGCCTGATGCGGGTGTTGCCCCAACCCGGCGACGCACCGCTGACCGTCGACGCGATTGCCACCCCACTGCTCGACGGCGACGAGGTTATCGGCTCCCTGACGTTCTTCTCCCCCGTGCGGTATTGATTCAGCCCAGTCTGGTATTGATTCAGCCCAGTCTGGTATTGATTTAGCCCAGTCTGGTATTGATTTAGCCGAGTGTGGTGGTTGACGCAGGTCCGAGTCCTTGGGCAGAACTGAACTCAGCCCGTAGTCTTTCCTCATGCTCGATCTGGATCTACTCCCGCAGGAGTATGCGGTGTGCCGACTGCCGTCCGGTTCGCCGATGCCCGCCGATCTGAGCTCCGGTCCGCAGGACAACAGCGTGATCTCCGTCGCCTGGGCCCCGGACGAACTTTCGATCATCTGCCCAAGTGATCGCGTGCCCGCCGGGGCCGAGGCGGACGCTGCCTGGCGTTGCCTACGCGTAGTCGGCCCGCTCGATCTTGCCCTCACCGGCGTGCTGGCCTCGTTGCTTGGCCCGCTAGCCGAGGCCCGCGTCAACATCGTCACCTTCTCGACCTATTTGACCGATTATCTGCTGGTGCCCTCAGTGCGCCTGACCGAGGCAGTCGGCACCCTGACCGCAGCCGGTCACCGCGTAGCCTCCTGAGCCAAGTTCTATCGGTCCAGCCTTAGACTGCTGATCATGCCGGGTACCCCGCCGATGCGCTTCGTCTACCTCGGTCCGGAGGGCACCTTCACCGAGGCCGCCCTGCGGACCATCCCCGCCGCCGACCGTGGCTCCCGTACGCCGGTGCGCAGTGTGCCTGAAGCGCTGGAGGCAGTTCGGTGCGGCGACGCCGACGCTGCCTTGGTGCCGTTGGAAAACTCAGTCGGCGGGGCAGTGCCGGTCACCCTGGACGAGTTGGCCACCGGCAGCTCACTGGTGATCACCCGAGAAGTGGTGCTCCCGGTCGAGTTCGTGCTGGCCGCGCGAACGCTGACCCCACTAGCCGAGCTCCGCACGATCGCCGCCCACCCGCAAGCCTCGGCGCAATGCCGACACTGGCTGCAGGCGAACTCCCCCGATGCGGTAATCGTGGACGTGCTGTCCAACGCGACCGCAGCCATCGACGCCGCGGCCGGAACGTTCGACGCGGCCCTCTGCGCGCCGATCGGAGTTTGGCGCAACGGGCTCACCGTGTTGGCTGAGCAGGTGGCTGATCATTCGGGCGCGGTCACCCGCTTCGCCTTGTTGAGTCGGCCGGGCCCACCCAGTGCGCCGAGCGGCGACGACGTCACCTCGTTGGCTGTGAAGATCCGCCGCGATCAGGTGGGTGCGCTCCTCGCCGTGCTTACCGAGCTTTCGGTGCGCGGAATCAACTTGTCCCGGATCGAGTCGCGACCCACGGGTGAGCAGCTCGGCACGTACATCTTCTTTTTGGACTGTGCTGGGCACGTGGCTGAGCCGCGGCTGGGGGAAGCGTTGCAGGGGCTGCGTCGGGTTTGCGCTGATGTGCGGTTCCTGGGCAGCTATCCCCGGCATCGGTTGACCCCGGAGGCTGCGGTTGCGGCCCCGCGGGGGCTGTCCGACGCTGATTTCGCTGACTCGGCGGCTTGGTTGGCCCAAGTGCGTGCCGGCGAGCTTGCTTAAGCCGAGACGCTCACGCGGTTTGTCGCTGCGGCGTCAGCCCCAGCCGAGTTCGTGCAGGCGGTGTTCGGCGATGCCGAAGTGGTGGGCGATTTCGTGCACCACGGTCACGGTGATTTCGTCGACGACTTCAGCTTCGGTCGTGCAGATCTTGAGTGTTGGCAGCCGATAGATGGTGATCCGATCGGGCAACACGCCGGCGTAATCCCAGCCGCGGTTGGTCAGCGCGGTGCCTTCGTAGAGACCGAGCAGGCCATCCCCGCCGCCAGGCGGCTCGTCCTCGACCAGAAACACCACGTTGTTCATAACCGAAAGCAGCTCGGCCGGCACGGCGTCGAGCGCCTCACCCACCAGCTCTTCGAACCGTTCCCGACCCATGTCCACCGGCACAACGACCATTGTGCTCCGACTCGGCGAGAGCTCCGACCCGGCGAACGCTCCGACCCGGCGAACGCTCCGAAACCTCCAGTGGTCCGAAACGGGCCGGCGGCTCGCTTTCGACTCGCGACGGCCGTGCCCCCGCAGGAGCCGGGCGGGTCGGGGAAGGTCCCCGGCCCGCACCAGCTCAATCTCGTCAGGAAAGAGTGGCGGTTAAGGTGATGTCGGCACCCGGAGACAGCAGCCGCGAGATCGGGCAGTTCTCCTTGGCCCCTTCGGCGATTTTCTGAAAGGTGCTTTCGTCGACACCGGGGACGAGACCCACGGTCTCGAGGTCGATGCGGGTAACACCGAAGCCGGCGTCGCCCTTGTCCAGGTGGACCTTGGCGGTGGTCTCGACCGAGGTCGGCGTGAAACCGGCGTCGGAGAGCGCCTTGGAGAAGGCCATCGAGAAGCAGCCGGCGTGTGCTGCGCCGATCAGCTCCTCCGGGTTAGTCCCCTCGCCTTCCTCGAAGCGCGACTTGAACGAGTAGTTGCCCTGGTAGCCACCCTTGCCGGTCTTGATCGTGCCGGAACCCTCGGTGAGGTTCCCTTCCCAGCGCGCTGTTGCAGAACGAATAGGCATGCCCGAAACGCTAGCCCATTCCAGGCGCTGCTGGCCCGCCGACCGGGCAAGGGTCATCATGGGTGCCATGTCCTCGCCACAGCAGCCGCCCGGATCGCTGGCACCAGCAGATGCCGTGCTCGAATTCGGAGCTGAGCCGCGTCGGGCCCCGTTCTCCGTTCGCCTCCTGGCCAGTCTGTCCACCGATCATCGGATCGTGCCGTTGGTCGCGGGGCTAGGCGCAGTCTCGGCGTTCACTTCCTTGGTGTCCGAATGGCAAGTCACCACGGTGGACGGGCACGTGTCGGACGGCGCTGGGGTTGGCGTCGAAGTGCTCACTGCCGGGCTGGACGATTTGGGCAGTCTCGGCACCGGCTATGTCGTGGGAATATTCGCACTAGCCGTTGCGGCGGCGCTGGCCTTGCTCGGCCCACCCACCGGCCGGCACTACGCCCACGTGACCGGCCTCAGCGTCGGTGCCACGCTGACCGCAGTGCTGCTCGCGCTGACTTTCACCCTGCGCGACCGCAGCCGAATCCTGCCCCAGATCTACACCCTGCAAGCCAACGGCAACGGCCACATCACCATCGCGTACGGGCGGGGGCTGTGGTGTGGCTTCTTCGCTGTGCTCGCCGCGACGGCAGCCCTGTATCTCAGCAGCCGACAGTCGGCAGCCGCCGGCGGACAAGCACCCCGACCGTCCGGCTGGTCCTGGCGGCGAACGCGAACCACCGAACCTGACCGTGGCCGCCCGGAGCCGTACGAGTTGACGGTTTCGGCGACTCAACCGTTCACCACGGCGACGATCGAGCCCGACGAGCCGTACCGATCCGGACGTTCGGGCAAATTCGGCTTCTGAAACCCGTACGCTCACCCGCACGCCACCTAGTGGCTACCACAAGTCATGGCAGCCGGTGGCCACGCCCGTGTAGCGTTCACCCTCCGCCCTCGGAGCAGGGGAGTCACCTCCGGAGGTTTCGATGGTCAAGCCTGGACTGCCCAAGCTGATCGCCACGGATCTCGACGGCACCTTGGTGCGCAGCGATGACACCGTGTCCGCTTACACCCACGACGTGCTCAACCGCGTGCGGGCCGCCGGCATCCGCGTTGTCGGTGCCACTGGACGCGGTCCTCGGCTCACCTCACTGACCCGGATCGACATTCCGGCCGCCGATTTCCTGGTCCTGGCCCAGGGTGGCTGGGTGCTCGATCACGCTGAGGCGACCTATCTGAAAACTGCTCGACTCTCCGCGACCGTACTGGCGAACGTGCTTGCCGAATTGGAAGCGTCGGTGGGCAAGTTACTGGTGATGGTCGAGGCGCTGGAACACGACGACGCGCCGCTGTGGGGCGATTACGACCCGATCTGGCGGTATCCGGTGGCAATGGAGCCGCGAACCCGGGCGGAATGCCTCACCGGTGACGTGATCAAGGCTTTTGTCCGCTCGGACAACTTGCCGGTCGACGACTTGCTCGCAGTGGCCCAACAGCTCATCCCGCCGCACGTGGCGACAGTCACTCAGGCTGGGCTGAACTACGTGGAGATCGTGCCGCCGCACGTGGACAAGGGCACTGGCCTGGCCGTGGTGGCCGAAGCGGTCGGTGTCGATCCCGCTGACGTGCTGGTCTTCGGTGACATGCCCAATGACCTGCCGATGTTCGCGTGGGCCGGCTGGCGTCGGGTGGCCGTCGCCAACGCGCACTCGTCGCTGCTGGCGGTGGCCGACGAGGTGACCCTGACCAACGACCAGGACGGCGTGGCGGTGTATCTCGACCAGCTGCTGTCGAGATGACACCGCCCACCTGAAGCTCTGCGGTGCTATAGATACTGGCCAGTGCGGCCGTCTCCACTTGGCATGCTTCCCGGGATCAGACCCGGGGCGCCGGGTGGTAGGGCCGGCCGGCCACCGTTAGCGCCACGCATCTGCTCAAGCTGGAGCCGGGCGGCCATCTGTTGGGCCACCAAAGCCGCCTGAATGCCGTGGAAGAGTCCCTCCAGCCAGCCGACCAGCTGAGCTTGCGCGATGCGCAACTCGGCCTCGCTGGGCGGCGTGTCGCCCTCGAACGGCAGCGACAGCCGCTCCAACTCGTCGCGCAGCTCGGGGGCGAGGCCGTCCTCAAGCTCGGTGATCGACCGCTGGTGGATCTCGCGCAGCCGGCTGCGGCTCGCCTCGTCCAGCGGCGCGGCGCGAACTTCCTCCAGCAGCTGTTTGATCATGCTGCCGATCCGCATGACCTTGGCGGGCTGCTCGATCAGGTTGCCCGGCTCCTCGGGGGTCACAGTGCCGTCAGCCTCGATCGTGCCCATCGGTCGCCCATCCGGGCCCACCACGATGACGGAGCCGTCTTCCTGCTTGTCGGCGGTGCGGTTGTCGTCGGTCATGTAGACCATCTTCGCGCACCGCCGCCGATCAGATTCTCCCGGTGCGGCTTCGCCTCCGCGCGTTCGCCGCCGTCAGCCAACACCGACATACCTCGACTACCGCGCATTCCGGCCGCCGCCGACCGTCACCGGCGTAGCTCGGCCACCGCGCATTTGACGCTGCCGCCGCCGCGCTTGAGCTCACTGAGCTCAACGTGCACCGGCATATACCCAGCTGCGCGCACTTTTTCACCCATCGCCATCGCCTCAGTGTTGAGGATGACGTGCTGCCCGTCGCTGACCAGGTTGAGCCCGAACGCCTCGGCGTCGGCCCGGTCGGCGATCACGGCGTCCGGGAAGAGCTGAGCCAGCACGAGCTGTGCAGCGGGCGAGAATGCACCGGGATAGTAGGTAATGTGCCGGTCGTCGAGCACGGCCAGCGCGGTGTCCAGGTGATAGAACGCCGGATCGACCAACCGCAACGAGATGACCGGGCGTCCGAGCACTTCTTGGGCTTCAGCGTGCGCGGCCGGCTCAGTTCTAAAGCCATAACCCGCGAGCACCAGCCCCCCGTACGCCCCCGGCAGGTAGGTGAAGTCGCCTTCGCCCTCGTTTACGTGCTCTGGGGCGGCGAATTTCCACTCATCCGTCCGGTAAAAGCCGCGGTGTGCGAGTGCCTCCTCGGCCCGTTGGGGATAGCGGAAGCGCGCGCCATAGACAGTGCCGTCGACCGAGAACGCGCCGTTGGCCGCGAACACCATGTCCGGCAGGCCCGGTTGGGCGTCGAGGATGTGAACAGTGTGACCAAGGTCGCTAAGTGTGGTGCGCAGTAGCTCCCATTGGCGCAAGGCCAGGGCAGCATCCACGGCGATTGTGGTATCCATCCACGGATTGATGGCGTATTGCACCGTGAAATGCTCAGGCGGACACATGAGATATGTCCGATTTCGAGGCAAGCGGTCCGGGAGCGTCATGAGGTAACGAGCGGATAGGTCATGAGCTAAAGGGTAGGTACGCTGAGCTGGCCGAAAACAGCTGGAAGTCTTGTCCATGAGGGGCGAATCGTTGCAGATGGACGCCGTGGACCAGCGAATCATTGCGTTACTGGTCGCTGACGCTCGCGCGTCGTATGCCGAGATCGGTGCGCGGGTCTCTTTGTCCGCCCCTGCGGTCAAGCGCCGAGTCGATCGCCTGCGCTCCAGCGGAGTGATCAAGGGCTTCACCACGGTGATCGAACCGGCGGCCCTGGGTTGGACCACCGAAGCGTTCGTGGAGTTGTTTTGCACCGGACGCACCACGCCCGCGCAGATCACCGTGGCCACCCGTCGCCACCCCGAGGTCGTCGGTGCTTACACCGTGTCCGGACAGGCCGACGCGCTGGTGCACCTGCGCGCGGCCGACATCGGCCACCTAGAGCAGGCCCTCGAACGACTGCGGGCCGAATCATTCGTCACCTCGACCCGCAGCATGATCGTGCTCTCTCGCCTAGTGGAAGCACCGACTCCGGTCCCGCTTTAGGGCCAGGCCAGGTTTCAGCTGTCCCCGAGCCTGTTTACGACGTCCCGAATCTGCGGCGGCCTGGTCAGCAGCGACCTGGTCTTCAGCGACCTGTCTTCAGAGGTACATGCCGGTGCGGTGGTCTTCGCCGGAGGCCTTGGTGGTGGCCGGTTTGTCGCCTTCGCCGAAGAAACGTTTGCCACCGAACTGGCCATGCAACCGGTCGTCGAGCTCATCGGCCAGGCCGGTCATCACCTGCACGGCGAGCATCAGGTGGGTGGCTTGGAAGTTGCGGCCGAACACCGGGATCGAGGCCCAGACCGTGTCTTGCGCGACATAGAGCCGCCCGATCGGCATCCGGTTAGTCAGCTCGGACAACTTCACATAGAGCTGCTCGGTCGGCTCGACCTCAGTCAAGATCGGCGAGAAGACGTCCACCAGCGGCGGGTTGTCCCGGACTCGAACGAAGACCATCGCTGAGCCGGCCCGGATGCCGATGTCGCCATCGGTGTCCACCTGCAGCTGATCGACTGTTGTCTTCGACATCGTCGCCACCACAGTGCGCACGCGCTCGTCGAGTGGAACAACCTCGTCGGCGGCGTTGCTCAACGCTTCGGCGAGCACCCCATCTTCGTCGAGGTCGTCGAGGTGCAGCACTTCGTCGATGCTCGGCTCGTGTCGGGCGGTGGCCAGCGGTGCGGTCTCGATTGGCTCGTCTTCGTCATCGTGCACCAGATAGACCAAGAAGGCCGGGTGCGGGGCGCCATAGACGTCGCGCAAAGTGCGGGTGACGATAGTGGCGAGTTGCTTGGCCTGCGCCCGCGCCGAACGCAAACCGAACGAGTCACCGGAACCGGTCAGCACGCCCGGCGGCGACCAGCCGAGTGCGACCAGGTCAGCCACGGTAGCTCGATCCATCCGGAAGCCCTCAGGCAGCGCGGCATTGCCGACCGCGAGCGCCTCGATCACCCCGTCGGCCAAGACTCGGATGCTGAGCGAATAAACCGCTGTGCCGGTGCCGGAGGCTGTGGGGTCGAGGGTCAGATCGAGATGGGCGTCCTCACCCAAGGTCGACAGCACGCCAGCCAACGCACCGGCAAATTCCCGCCAGGCTTCGGTCACCTTGGCGCGCAGGTCGCTCGTGGTCGGCTCGTCGAGCAACACCCCATCGGACGATTCGTTCGCGGCACTGGGCACCGACATGATCGTCACCTCCGTTCCGGCTCAGCCTATCGAGCGGGACCGACCGGCCCACACCGCTCCAGCCGTTGCCGGGTCAGCGGGCCCATTGCTCGGCGGTGCGCAGGTCATCGTCGGTGTCGCAGTCGAACCACGGCGGCGGCCCGGGCCGGCGCCAGGAGACCTCGGCCACCCGCAACTGATCCATCAGCTCGCGGACTGACGCGCCGTGCAGGTCACCTCGCTCCTCGGCGACCCGCTGCACCGCCGTGCGCAGCGCTGCGGTGCGCCAGACGCCACACAGCGGTTGCCGGCGGCCCTCCGCGTCGCGATAGACCGCGCCCTGCATCGGCGCGGACTCGACCGTCAGCCGCAGCACGTCAATTGCTTCACCAGTCAGCAAGGGCAGGTCGGCAGCCAGCAGCGCGGTATAGGTGATGTGCTCGGGCACTAGAGCTAGCCCGGCGAAAGTAGCCGCCACCGGACCACCACCGGGCGGATCTTCCTGAGTCGAAAACACCTGCACGGGCAGGTCGGGCGGCACTCGGCCCACCACGATCCGCGGGTCGGCGTCGTGCACCGCGGCCAGCACCCGGCTCAGCATCGACTGGCCGGCCACCGGCAGCAGCGGCTTGTCCGCACCACCCATCCGCCGAGCCGCGCCTCCGGCCAACACCACTGCCGCGAATCCCCCCACCCACGTACCGTATCCCGGACTTGGGATAAGCGTGAGCGCGCGCTCACTTCGATGTGGCGGATCACTCGCCTTTAACGATCGCGCGGGGAGAAATTGAGCGCTGCATCTGGGCCGATTCCTCGACTGAGCAGCTCGTCCAGCAGGGTGGCCAGCTGGTGGAACGGATCTTGCTGCAAGGCCCGGTCCACTGCCACGCGGGCCAACACGCCCTGCCCGCAGCGCCACGCCGCGAAGCCGAGCAAGCACCCCACCGCGGGCACGCTGACCGGCTCGACCCGGCGCAGCACGTCAGTCCACAGCTCAACTTGCCCGGCCTCTAGCTCGCACCGGTCCATCGCATAGTCGGTGACGGCCGGCACGCGTAGCAGCAGCCCGAGCCAGGCGATCTCGTCGTCGGTGAGCCGGTGGCCCCCTCGATAGCGTTTTTCCGCCGCCCGAACCGCGGCCCGCCCAGCCCGCAGAACTGATCGATTGGGCAAGTTCGCCCAGCGGGCCTGCGCACGTTTGGTGGCCGCTGTCATCGCGGCCCGCGCCTCGCCGACAACGGGCGCAACCAGATCGACCAAGGCATGCCGATCGGGCAAGGCGACGTGCCCCTGATAAACGGCCGCTGCCGCGACGGCACTGCTAGCCGCAGCGAATTCGACGCCCTGAGCCGGGCAACGATCCGGGTGGGCGCAGTTGCAACACCACCAGCGCCCCTGGTCCACCCGGATTGCGCTGACGATCGAGAGTTGCCGCTGAGCTAGCGCGATCGTCAGCCGATCGATGGCGGGCAGCACCGTCGCTGCGGCGCCATAGCCGAGCACCGCGATCGACTCGATCGACTGCGCCGCAATCACGGCCGCCACCTCGGCGGCATCGTCGAGACCAGGTGGGGGCAGATCAGACCGGGCGCCGAATTCCACCCGGCGCCCAGTCAGGCCGATCACCACCAAACTGTCGGCGGGATGAAACCCAAATAGGTATGGCGTGATGGCGATCAAATCGGCGGGTGAGCTGACGACAATCGTGGACTCTGCAGTCATGGTCGGCAGCGTGGCCGCACTGGCCAGGCGCACGCGTGCCGAATTTTGCCGCTGTGGATAACCGCGAACGCTGTGGATAACCGCAAACTAGGAGCGGAACTCCAACTCGTGCAGTTCCAGGCCGGTACGTCGCCAGTCGTGCGGGTGTCGATCGAGGTCGAGGGTGAGCTCGACCGAGGACACGACGTCATAGCCGGCCGCGTGCAAGCTGCGGATCGCGTCAACATTGCGCGACGACGGCGTAATGGTTAGCGCGGTCATACTGCGTTTACCCGCCTCACTGGCCACGTGCTGAAGCAACTTGCGGCCGATGCCCTTGTGCCGGTGTGAAGTCGTGACCACAATCGGCTCCACTTCGCCGGCGCGCCCACGCACGATCAGCCCGACGAGCCCGATCACCCCGTCGTCCGCGTGCTCAGCCACCCACAGTCCACTGAGGTCAAGTCGGGTCAGATATTCCTCGAAACCCGCGCCAGCGTCGACGGCGGGCTCGCCATACATCTGGTTGTGTTCATTGGCCAGCTCGGACCAGAGGCGGCGGGCAGCAGCATGGTCACTCGGACGATAGGCACGCACGGTGACAGGGCTCATGCCGTCATTTTGCCTCCGAAGGCGGCCTGAGTAAGCCGAAGTGGAAGATAAGGGAGTGGACCAGGCGTATTTACGCGCGCACCCGGAGCATCTCCCGACATTTCTCGCGCACCAGCGCATCCGCGAGACGCCGGTGGGTGGCGGGTCGGTGTGCACCGCCAGCCGCTTGACCCTTGATGACGGTACCTCGATCTTCGCCAAGAGCTGGCCGGTCGGCGTTGCTCCGGTCGGCTTCTTCGCGGCCGAGGCCGCTGGACTCGACTGGCTGCGCGAAACCGGCGCCGTGCGCGTACCGGAGGTGATTGGGGCTTTTGCCGGGTTGTTGGCCTTGGAATGGATCGAGCCGGGGGATGCTTCGCCCGCCGCGGCCGAACAATTCGGGCGTGACCTCGCTGCGTTGCACCGGACGCCAGCTGCTCACTTTGGCGCCGACTGGCCCGGCTTCATCGGCCCCCTTCCGCTCGATCACACCCCGACTAGCGGCGGGTGGGGCGCTTGGTTCGCGGAACGCCGGCTTCAGCCTTATCTCAAACTCTCCGCCGACCGCGGCGCACTCACCACAGCCGACATCAACGCCGTCGACCAGATCATTGAAACCCTGATCGGGTACGTCGACGGCGAGCCACCCTGCCGTACCCATGGGGATTTGTGGCCTGGGAATGTGCAGTGGGGTGCGGACGGGCGCGCCTGGTTGATCGACCCGGCCGCGCACGGCGGGCACCGCGAGACCGACTTAGCCGCGTTGGCGCTGTTCGGCGGGCTGCCCCACCTGGACACGGTGTTGGGCGCTTATCGCGAGGTTTACCCGCTGACCGAGGGTTGGCGCGGCCGTATCCCCCTGCACCAGCTGCACTTGCTGTTGGTGCACACAGCAACCCTCGGCGAGACCTACCAACCCGCAGTCCGCACCGCCGCCCTAGCCGCCGCCACCACAGACTGGTAGGCCAGCCGCCGCAATTTTGGTCGCTGACGACGTAGTGCAGGTGCACTACACTGAAGAGGTGGCATTTTTGTGGGCAAGCGGCGTTCTTGATTGGCTCGCAGAACGTGGCATTGAGGCGTACGAGGTGCAGCAGGTTCTTCAGCACAGCAAGCGGTGGCCCCGTCAGGGACACAGCGTGCAAGGGACAGTCTTGACAATTTGGGGTCGGACCCGAGCTGGCCGAGCGATGTTGGTCGTTCTCCGGCCAGAGCAAGGATCTTTGGATAACTACATCGCCGGTGCTCGCGAGTTGACGGCCGGGGAACAGGTCGAATTGCAGCGATGGGAGGCAGATCGATGAGTACTGAGCATGCAGATGCGCAGCGTGCGCGCGACGCCCAGGCCGCGACCGCCGCGGTCGAAATTCAGCAGGCTCTCACTGACCAAACCATGACTTTCACCGACTACCCAGCCTCGGTCGCCGAAGAGATTCTGGCCGAATTGCCGTCGGCTGATGAGATGGACATCCCGACGTCTCTGCGGCTGCCTTCAGGGCTGCACCGCAGACTGCGCACTTACGCCGAGGAGCACCAAACTAGCGCGAGCGCCCTAATCCGCGAATGGGTTGAGCAAATGCTCACTATTCCGGATCGGCCAATCTCACTCGCTGATGCGGTCCGGGTGCTGTCGACTTTGCCTAGCCAAGACCAGCGGGCAGCCTGAGTGTGGCCCGGAATCCGCGCTTTGCCAGCCGTGGGCTTGGGGTGGATGGGCGGTCACCGGCTAGATTCGAGCGGTGCCGACGACGATTGAACCAGCAGACGCGCGAGTGATGCCGCGTGCGGGTGGGCTTGTCGACCGGTTTGGGCGGCGGGCGACCGATCTTCGGGTCTCGTTGACCGACCGGTGCAACCTGCGGTGCACCTATTGCATGCCGGCGGAAGGGCTCAGTTGGCTGCCGCGCGCGGAGCAGCTCACCGATGACGAAGTGGGGCGACTGATCCGGATCGCGGTGCAGCAGCTGGGCGTGACTCAGGTGCGGTTTACCGGCGGTGAGCCGTTGCTGCGGCCAGGATTGGTCAGCCTCGTGCACGCGGCCGCACGGCTTGAACCCCGGCCAAAACTCACGCTCACCACCAATGGGGTCGGGCTGGTTCGCCTAGCCGTGCCGTTGCGGGTTGCTGGCCTTGATCGCATCAACGTGTCGCTGGACACGCTCAAGGCTGACCGATTCGAGGCGTTGACTCGGCGGGATCGACACGCGGAAGTGCTGCGGGGGCTACACGCTGCGGCTGATGCTGGCCTGAATCCGGTCAAAATCAATACAGTGCTCATGCAGGGCATCAACGACGATGAAGCACCGGCCCTGCTGCGGTTCGCGCTGGAGTTCGGTTTTCAATTGCGTTTTATCGAACAAATGCCGCTGGATGCGCAACACCAGTGGGACCGACACACCATGGTCACCGCCGAAGCGATCTTGGCCGAGCTAGCGCCCTTCGGGTTGGTGGCCGATCCGGTTTCACGTGGAACAGCGCCGGCCGAAACCTGGTTGGTGCCCGGCTTTGTCGATGCCGCGGGCCAGCCCGCCCGAGTGGGCATCATCGGCAGTGTGACCAGGCCGTTCTGCGGCGACTGCGACCGCACCCGACTGACCGCTGACGGCCAAGTCCGCAACTGCCTGTTCGCGACGCAGGAGAGCGACTTGCGCGCGCTGCTGCGCGACGGTGCCACGGATGACGCCATCGCAGCGGCCTGGCGCGTGGCCATGTGGGGCAAACGAGCCGGGCACGGCATCGACGACCCGGCGTTCCTGCAACCCGCGCGGCCGATGTCCGCGATTGGCGGCTGAATTTCATGGCTTTTCCAACACCGATTGATCCCGAGTCGCACTCGCTCCCGGCCGGCGGACCGGCGGGGACCGGGCCAGGGTTCGCCTCGACTCGGGTGGCAACGAATGACGGGCCGGTGTTGACCGTGCGGTTTTTTGCCGGGGCACGGGCGGCGGCCGGTGGAAATCGGGCGGAACCGGCTGCGGCGAACACCCTGGACGAACTGATTCAACTGCTGTCTGAACGCCACGGCGAACAGCTCGCCTTGGTACTCAAAGCAGCGAGCTTTCTGGTCGATGGGCTCGCTTGCCACGATCGGCACGCCGAGTTGCCAGGCGGCGCCACCGTCGACGTCCTGCCACCATTCGCCGGCGGCTGAACGTGACCAGCTTGGCCGGAATCGGCGGCCGATCGGATCTGCACGGTATGACCTGCTACCGCGTACCCATCAAGATCGGTGATTTTGTTCGCGCGTGGCGACTCATGACCGCGGCGTTGAGCGTGACAGGATGCGTTGCGTGCCCTCGGAGAACATAGGGTCCGCGAATTCCGCGGACACATATGTCGCGGATCTACACATCCATTCGCGATATTCGCGGGCCTGTAGCCGAGACCTGACCCTGCCGAACTTGGCGTGGTGGGCGCGGCGCAAGGGAATCGCCCTGTTAGGCACCGGCGATGTCACCCATCCGGCCTGGTTCGAGCACCTGCGTGACAACCTGCGTGATGCCGAGGCTGGTCTGTTCCAGCTGGCTGATGAGACTGAGGTGCTCAGTCGACTGCCCGGCGCGCTGCGAACTAGCCGGTCAGTGCGATTCATGCTTAGCGTCGAGATTTCGACGATCTATAAACGCGACGACCGCACCCGTAAGGTGCATCACCTGATTTACCTGCCCGATTTCGCGGCGGCGACCCGGTTCAACACCGCGCTCGGCCGGATCGGCAACCTGACCGCTGACGGCCGGCCGATCCTGGGCCTGGACTCGCGGGATCTGCTGGAAATTACCTTGGAAGCCGGCGGCTATCTCATTCCGGCGCATATCTGGACCCCGTGGTTTTCCGCCTTGGGTTCGAAGTCAGGGTTCGACGCTATCGCCGACTGTTACGCCGACCTGGCCCCGCACATCACCGCAGTGGAGACCGGCCTGTCGTCCGACCCGGCGATGAACCGGCGGGTGTCCAGCCTGGATCGCTACCGGTTGGTGTCAAATTCCGACGCGCACTCGCCGGCCGCGCTGGCACGCGAGGCCACCTTGTTCACTGGTGAACCGGACTATTTCGCGGTCCGGGACGGGATCGGTTTGGCCGGCACGCTGGAGTTCTTCCCGGAAGAAGGCAAATACCACGCAGACGGGCACCGGGCTTGCGGGGTCAGCTGGGAGCCGGAACGGACGCGGCAGCACGGTGGCCGGTGCCCGGAATGCGGCAAACCGCTCACCGTCGGGGTGCTGAGCCGAGTTGAAGACCTGGCTGACCGACCGGCGGATTCGCCTGCCACCGGGCCACGGGTCGAGCATCTGATTCAGCTGCACGAGATCGTGGGCGAGGTCAACGGGGTCGGCCCGAAATCTAAAACTGTCGAGACTCAGGTGAATCATCTGGTGGCCACGCTCGGCGCTGAGCTGGACATTCTGCGCTCGATCCCACTGGACGACATCGGCAAGGCCGGTGGCGACACCCTGCGCGAGGCGATCAGCCGACTGCGCACCGGTACGGTCCGACGCGTGCCCGGCTACGACGGTGAGTACGGCGTGATTAGCTTGTTCGAACCAGGCGAGTTGCCGGACAAGTCTGGGGCGCGGCAGGCGGAAACACTGTTCGACCTGCCGAAACCGCTGTTCGAGGCGCCGAAGCAGCGCAAACCCGAGCCGATCGCCACCGGCCCAAAGGTCAAGCCGGTGCGTGAGCCGAAGAAGGTGACCCCGCCGCTGGCACCTCCGCCGAGTCCACACGAACCGTTCGAGCCGATGCTCGCCGGGATGGAAGAGGTCGGCACCGGACTGTTGGATCGACTGGACGCGATGCAACGGGTAGCCGCCTCGGCACCGGGCGGGCCATTGCTGATTGTGGCCGGACCGGGTACGGGCAAAACCCGTACGCTCACGCACCGGATCGCGTACCTCTGTGCTGAGCTTGGGGTTTTTCCGGAACGGTGTTTGGCGATCACGTTTACCCGGCGGGCCGCGGCCGAACTGCGGGACCGGCTGGAGGCGTTGCTCGGTGATGTCGCAGAAGACATCACGGTCGGCACGTTCCACTCGCTCGGTCTGCAGATTTTGCGGGAGAACGCGAGGGCCGCCGGTCTCGGTGCACACTGGCGAATCGCCGACGAGCCGGAGCAGGTGCAGGCCCGGGAACGTTCCGGCGGCGATCTGGCGGCGTACGCGAAATTGCTGCGCCAGCAGGATCTGGTCGACCTGGACGATTTGATTGCCCTGCCGGTGGCCCTGTTGCAAGCCGACCCCGCCCTGGTGCAGAAGTATCGGCGCCGCTGGCAGTGGTTGTTCGTGGACGAATATCAGGACGTCGACGAGACCCAATACCAACTGTTGCGGCTGTTGAGTCCGGCTGATGGCAATCTGTGCGCGATCGGCGACCCAGATCAGGCGATCTATTCCTTCCGCGGGGCCGACGTGCAGTATTTCCTGCGGTTCAACCAGGATTTCGTCGACGCCCGACTGGTTCGGCTGACCCGAAACTACCGTTCGTCCGCGCCGATCTTGGCGGCTGCGGTGCAGGCCATCGCGCCGTCGTCGCTGGTTCGCGGTCGACGACTGGACCCGGCCCGGCTCGACCCGGAAGCACCGCCGGTCGGCCGCTATTCGGCAGCTAGCGTGGCCGACGAAGCCGACTTCGTGCTGCGAACCATCGACGAGCTGGTCGGCGGGCTGTCGCACCGTTCACTAGATTCGGGCCGAGTCGACTCTCGCTCAGTCGCCGCCGGCAACGTTTCGTTCTCGGACATCGCTGTGCTTTATCGCACCGACGCTCAATCCGAGCCGATCATGGAAGCGCTCAGCCGCGCCGGCGTGCCGGTGCAGAAGCGGTCACACAATCGGCTGCGGGACCGGGTCGCGGTGCAGCTGATCGCGCGGGAGCTGCGGCATGCCGGCGGCCCGACCGGTTCGCTCGCCACCCGGATCCGGCGGACGGCCGAGCTGCTGGCCCAGCGTTATGCCGCCCCCACCTTGGACGCCGAACAGATCGCGCCGGCGGACGTCTGGGCCGCCGCTGAGCTGCTCCAACCGCTGGCGCACCGGGTCGGCGAGGATCTGCCGCAGCTGCTGCACGAGATCGAGACCGGGGCAGAGGTGGACGCGCTCGATCCCCGCGCCGAGGCCGTCACCCTGCTCACCTTGCACGCGGCCAAGGGTTTGGAGTTCCCGATCGTCTTCCTGGTCGGCTGCGAAGACGGTCTGCTGCCGATGCGCTGGCCCGGATCAGCCCCGGACGACGCGGCGGTCGCAGAGGAACGCCGCTTGTTTTTCGTTGGGCTGACCCGAGCTCAGGATCGACTCTTCGTCAGCCACGCCGCCCGGCGTTGGCGGCACGGCAAAGAACGCGAGCAGAGTCCAACCCCGTTCCTCGACGTGATCGACTCCGGCCTGTTCGAACGACTCGGCGCAGGCGTCGCGGCCCGACCCCGCGACCGCCAACTAAGGCTCCTGTAACCCGCCACGACGCCGTCAGGCTCGGAAGTTAAGTGACAGTCACCGCGATCAAGGCGCCGGCCAGTAGCGCTGGGCCCAGTGGCAGCTGTCGGCGTCGGTCAGCCCGCCCGGTCAGCATCAGGATCAGCGCGATCGGGCCGTTGATCAGGTGCGGCGCGACCAACCCGATCAACACTGCCGGCCAACCCGCAAAACCCAAAACCAACGCCAGCACCGCGGCCAGCTTCACGTCACCCAAGCCCAGCGGATGCCGAGGCAGCAAAGCCACCGACAGGTACGCCACGAGCACCCCACCCGCAGCGACGAATGCGCGTAACGCGTGCTCCGGTTCGAGCACTGTCAACGGCACCCCGGCGGTGAGCGCGAACCCGGCGACCAACGCGTTCGGCAGTCGCAGGCAGCGCAGGTCGATCAGCGCCAGCAGCAGCCCGAGCACGGCGGCGAGCAGATAGATCGGCAGTTCGGGAACCGGCCCGAGGGCAGCGGCGAGCACGGCGCCGATTGTCGCGCCGGTCAGGACGGTCGACCCGTGGCCGGTGGAGCAGGAGCAGGGGCTGCCGACGCGTACCCAACCGGAAAGACCGACCGGGAACGGCCGGGAGCAGGCCGCGCAGGTGGAGCGGGGCACAGCTGGTCGTTGGACGGCGAGACGGTAAGCGATCCGGGGTAGGAAGGCGGCACTGGTCGCGCCGAAGGCAGCGGCGAGACCGATCAGCGACGGTGACACGAGCGTGGACGGTAGCGGCTGGCAGCCCGGCGTGGGGGTCGGGTTTGCGACAACTCCGGCGATTCCGAACCAGTCCAGATCGCGTCAGCAGGCTACGGTGACTTCCAGCGAACTGCCGCTCCCGGAGGAATCGCCCACGATGTCGCTGAACCGCCCGAATTCTGGTGCGCCCTGGTCCACGGGCACGCCAGATGTCGGGCTGGCAGCGTTTGAGCCTTACACCGAGCCGGCCGACCCGTGGAGCACCGCCACGGCCGAGCCAGCTTCGTGGGCTGAACCAGCTTCGTGGGCTGAGCCGGTGTCTTGGGCTGAGCCGGTGTCTTGGGCTGAGCCGGTCGCGGGCGTTCCGCAACAACCTGGCCCGGCCGATCGGCCAAACTCCGGGTCGACCGAGAGTGCGCGGCCGGGGCGCAACCTGCCGGTGATCACTTTGGTCGTGGCACTAGGCATCTTGGTGTGCGTCGGTCTGGGCGCAGCGGCCTGGCTGTTGCGCGACCACGACGACAGGGAAGCTGCGGCCGCGGGCCAACGGTTGAGCGCGACCCCGCCCAGCGCGCGGCCGACTGCTCCGGTCGCGGCGAGCAGTGCGAACGCGCGCTTTGTGACCGCAGGTCAGTGCGTGGTCAATGTCGGCACCTCGGATCTGCCGGCGATGCGCGAGGCGGTCTGCGACGTCGGCGCCTATGAGGTGCTCAAGCGGATCGACGGCAAGACGTCCGGGGAGGAAGACGCCGTGGCCAAATGCGCGCAGGTTCCTGGCTATACCCAGTGGTATTTTTACGACAGTCAGCTCGACAGCCTGGACTTCGTCCTCTGTCTCAAGCAGCACAAACCCCAGTTGAACTGAGCAAGTGCGGCAAAGCGTGAAGGCTTCGGCGCGGGCACATTTAGATGTTTGAGCACCAATCCGAGACAGTACGGCCTGCGCGCAACAGCGCGGTCATAGGCTTTGGCCCGATACCTGTGCACCCGGCCGGTGTTCAGCCCGTGAGGGGGGTATAACCAAATTTATGAAGCCCGTACGCACTGCCGCGCGCACCCTGCTAGCCGCCTCCTTCGTCGTCACCGGAGTCCGAGTTCTCCTCAACCCGAACGCCTCGGTGGCAACCGCCCAGCGGACCACCGATCGACTCGCCCCACTGCTGAAGCGGATAGATTCGCGAATTCCGACCGATGCCCGCACTTTGGTGCGCATTCATGCCGCCACCGAAGTAGTGGCCGGCCTGGCGTTGGCCACGGGCAAATTTCGCCGCCCGGCGGCATTGGTCTTGGCTGCAAGCCTGGTTACGACCACGGCGACCGGCCGATCAGGTGCAGATCTGCCGGATTCGCCACGGTCGAGCAGCGTGTTGACCAATCTCGGCGTGCTCGGTGGCCTATTGCTCGCCGCCCTGGACACCGAGGGCCAGCCGGGGCTGAAATACCGCACCAGTCATGCGGTCGACCGGTCGCGCCGCTCGGTCAAGCGGGCGGCGAAGTCGGCCAAGCGGGATGCCCGGATCGCTGCTCTGTCCGCGTCAGCGGCGCGCAGGTTCACCGGTTAACAACCTAATAGTCGCCTTTTGCGTTAAAGCGGACGAAGGACCGTAATAACGAGAGGCGACGGGGGTCATGCTTTGCCCGCATTAGTGCATCAAGCGCGGGCAAAGAACTCCGCCATACTCGGGCTGCCCTGGCGACCCGGTATCGCACCAGTCTTCCCGGTCGAACACCGCACGCGCTCGCTGCACCCCACGCCGTCGATCCCCGGCCCCCGCGCCAGCCTCAAAGACCACGTCGACTGATCTGCCGCTAAGACCGACCAGTTTCGCCGACAAATCTTATATTTACGGGCAGTTGACCCATTCTTCGGTTTGGTCGGCGAAGACTTGCCGCTTCCAGATCGGCAACCGTTCTTTGGCTTCGTCGACCAGGCGCGCGCAAGCGGCGAAAGCATCAGCCCGGTGGGCGGTGCTGACCACTGCCACCAAGGCGACATCGCCGATGGCCAAGCTGCCGACCCGATGCGAGATCGCCACCGCATAAACCGCTGGATCCGCAGCAATTTCCGTCGCAACTTCGCGTAACACGGCAGCCGCACTGGGATGACCTTCATATTCCAGCAGGGTCACCACTCGGCCGTGATCATGGTCGCGCACCACGCCCTGAAACGTGACCACCGCCCCTGCCCGGCGCTGCGTCACGGCCCGCTCATGCGCGGCCAAATCAAGCGGCGCATCCACCACGTCGACCAACACAACCTTGCTCACTGCGGATTTCCGCACATCATGGGCGTTCTCCAGAAACCAACGGAAGTGGCAAAAACGGCACAAGATCCCCAACAGCCACCCGACTGTACGGGAGGACAACCACAAACCCGTGCGCGTTGGCCAGTCCCCGCAGCATCGCCGAACCGACGTGCCCGACTGGGGTAGCCACCCGTGCCCCCTGATCGAGTCGGGCCAACGCCAAATGGGTGCAATCACCCCGCCCAGCGATGTCCGCTCCCGCGCTGACCAGCTGCAAACTCGGCGCCGGCCGGCCGAGCAACCCCGCCAACACCGGTGCGACCAGCGTGATCAACGCGATAACGGCGGACTGTGGATTGCCGGGCAGACCCGCGACCAACCGGGGCCGCCCGTCCGGACCTGGCACTCGGGCGAGCAGCATCGGAAAACCCGGTCGCACGGCAACGGTGTTTACCAGATATTCAGCGCCCAACTCGGCCAAGGCCGGGTGCAAATGGTCGACCGGGCCGTGCATGGTGCCACCGGTGGTGCAGATCAGATCGGCTGTGCCGAGCGCCGTACGCAACGCGTCGACATGAGCACCGAGACTGTCACGCACCGGGCCGACCACAGCATGCGGTTCAACCGTTGCGCCATAGCGGCGGAGCCAGCCGGGCACTTGGGGGCCGAGTGAATCGCGAACCCGGCCCGCGCCGGGCGTACCGGTGGTGAGCAGTTCGTCGCCGAAGACCAGGACTGCCGCGCGGGGCGCTACCCGTACCGTCAAGGTTTCGTGACCGCTGGTGGCCGCGACGCCGATCACTGCCGGGTCGACCACTGTGCCGGCGGGCAGCAGCACCTCGCCTTGATGTGCTTCGTCGCCCGGCTCACGCCACTCTGGCGTGGACCGTGGCTGCCCACGCACCAGGCCAGTGCCGGTGTCCCGGGTGGATTCTTCGATCCGGATCAGCGCTTCGGTCCCCTCGGGCACCATCGCGCCGGTGGCGATCTCGACACACGTGCCCGGCTGGGTAATCGGGGCGGCGACACTGCCGGCCAACACTCGCCCGACCACCTGCCAGGGCCGCGGGCCACGCACTGCCCACCCGTCGATATTCGAGGTAGCAAAAGCCGGCAAGTCACTACGCGAACGCAACGGCTCGGCCAGTGTGCGGCCGTCGGCCTGAATCAACGACACCGACTCGACCGCACCACCCACTCCCAGACCCGCCTGGTGCGCCAAAACTCGCGCTTGCTCCCAATCCACCGCAATTGCCTGCTCAACCGTCACCGGCGCAGCCTATCCAGCTCGCGAGTGGTCGCCGCCGTTGATCTGGTCTACGGCGTGCTGCAGGAGCGGACCGAGCACGGCCAGGCCGTCCTTTACCCCACCGGTCGAGCCGGGGAGGTTGACCACCAGGGTCCGCCCCGCCACGCCGGCCAGGCCCCGCGACAGGGCGGAAGCAGCAACCCGATCACGGCTGTAAGCCCGGATCGCCTCCGCAATCCCGGGGATCTCGAAGTCCAGCAGTGCTTTGGTCGCCTCCGGCGTTCGGTCGGTCGGGGTGACACCGGTGCCACCGCTAGTTACTACCAGGTCAAATCCGGCGGCGATGGCTGCGCGCAGCGCGTCGGCAACCGGCTCGCCATCCGGCACGACGACTGGGTCGGCTTCGACTGTGCAGCCCAGTTCGCGTAAGCCGGCCACGAGTCGGGGGCCGCTGGTGTCCGCGTACTCGCCGGCGGCGGCCCGATTGCTGGCGACGATCACGTGGGCCTTCATGTGCGGTCCACTGGGCGTACCCAATCGCCGGTCTTGCCGCCTTCTTTGCGCAAGACGCGGACGGCCTCGATGCTCGCGGCCGGATCTACCGCTTTGATCATGTCGACCAGCGCTAGGCCGGCAGTCGCGACCGCGGTCAGCGCCTCCATCTCAACGCCAGTGCGGTCGGCCGTCTTCGTTATGGCGGTGATCTCGACGGTGGTGTCGGTCAGCCGCAGGTCGACCACGACACCGTGCAAGCCGATCGGGTGGCAGAGCGGAATCAGGTCAGGGGTGCGTTTGGCGCCCATGATCCCGGCGAGCCGGGCGACCGCGAGCGCGTCACCTTTGGGCAAGTCGTTGGCGTGCAGCAGCTGGATGACCGCGGCGGTGGTCACGACCCGACCAGCCGCGATGGCTCTACGCACGCTGACTGCCTTGGCGGACACGTCGACCATCCGGGCTGTGCCGGACTCGTCGACATGAGTGAGCTGGGATTCCTCGGGCATACCGGGAGCTTATCCAAGCTTTGCCGAGCAACTCGTTCGCCCGATGGCGGCGCCACCGAGACAATTTGTTGGCCGCACGCCGTGGATGATCTTTAAGCCGGTCAGAACACATCACCACCGATTATCGCTTTCTGCGCATAACGACACGAATCACTTTTAAATTCGCGGACTACCCCATAGCGTCTGTCCTGTCGCGACACAGACAGGACTTTGACGCAGAGGCCGCCGACGGAACCAAAGGCGCCGGTCTCACTGGGCGAGGGGACGCATCATGTCGCTTTGGGACTGGTAAAGAGATAGGTGCGCGCCAGGCTTACCAGCAATACGCTGGCTATGACGGCCCGGGGGCCGAGCCCGCGCGCAGCGGACAGATCGGGGTGGCATTCGTGCCAGGCACCAACGATGACGCGACCGAACGGCAGCTCCGGCTGCTGATCGGTCTCGTCGTCGTCGCAGCTTGTGGCGTAACCGGTTGGTCTCTGACTGTTATCAATAGCACTGCAGGTCCAGCCCTCGACCTCTGGTTCGGTTTGGCTGTGGTGGCCAGCATCGCTGTGGCCAGCCGGACAGCCGTGCGGATCCGCCTTCAGTCCAATGTGATCGGCCTCAACTGGACTGGCGTCGCCGTCACCACCAGCCTCTTTCTGCTGCCCGTCGCCTGGGTGGTGCTGTGCACCCTGGTCGCGATGACCTTGCCGAAGTTACTCAAACGGCCGCCATTGCAACGGGCGCTGTTCTCGGTGGGCAAAGAAACGGTGATCGCATTCGTCGGCGGCAGCCTACTGCTGCTGGTCGGTTTCCATGCCGACGCGCGCCGACCGGAACTGCACGTGGGCTTGATCGCCGCCGTCGTGCTGATCATGTGGATCGCCGACGAGCTCATCTCGGTTCCGACCATGGCGACGGCCACGCAGCGCCCGATCCGGCAGATCTTCTGGCTCAATCTGCGACTTCGGGTCGTCGTGGTGACCTGCCACCTGCTTTTCTCAGTAGCGATCATCATGCTGCTCGCGTTCAACGGCGACGTTCGCCTCCTGCTGATCGTGCCGCCCGCTGTGCTCTGCGTGCATCTCTGGCAGGCCGGCAACCTGCGCGGTAGTGAAGAGCGCGAATCGTGGCAACGACTGGCCGAAACCACAGATGCGTTGAACGTGGTCGAGCTCGATGCGGTGCTGCGCTCGGCCACCGTTCGAGCGGCGCAGCTGTTCGGGGCCGATCAGGCGGAAATCGAGCTCAGCGCAGACGACCGACTAGTGCGCGGCACAGCCGAGTGCATCGACTTCGATGGGCCTCTGGCCGCTGCACCGCCCGACGACAGGCATTTCGTCCGGGCTGAGTTGTCCGGCTATGACGGCAAAGACCCGATAGGCGAGCTCCGGGTGGGGTTCCGGGGATCGGTGCGGTTGAGCGAGTCAGAGACGTACAAGCTCAAGACTTTTGCCTCTGCGCTTTACACCGCGATTCGCAACGCCAAGGCATATGCGGAGTTGGAACGGATCGCGGCCGAGCACGCGCACGCCGCCGCCCACGATCCGCTCACCGGGCTGGCCAACCGGCGTCGGCTTTACGACCTCGCCACCCAAAGCTTCAACGACCCAATGCCTGAGGGCATGTTCGCGCTGCTACTGATCGACCTCAACCACTTCAAAGAGGTAAACGACACGCTCGGGCACGCCTCCGGCGACAAAGTGCTGTGCGAGGTGGCGCACCGACTGAGTGCAGCTGCCGTCGCCGGCGACCTGGTGGCCCGGCTTGGTGGGGACGAATTTGCCGTTTTGCTCACCAACTTGCCGTCGCCCGCGCTAGCCGGCCACCGCGCCAAAGCCCTGCTGGAAACGCTGGAAACCGCGGTCGAGGTCGATGGCATGCGGCTCACCGTCGAAGCTGCGGGCGGCATCGCACTGGCCGTCGGCAGTGGCAGCATCGACGAGTTGATGCGCCGCGCCGATGTCGCCATGTATCAAGCCAAACGAGCCGGCCAGCAAATTGCGACCTATGCCCACGCGCATGACACGGCCGACGTCGGCCGGCTGATGCTCGGTGGCGAGCTGCGTCGGGCAGTGACCGAGCACGAATTCGTTGTCGACTTCCAACCCATCGTCGACCTCGGCAGCGGCCAAGTCATCTCGGTCGAAGCGCTGGCCCGCTGGCGCCACCCTGAGCACGGCTATCTGGCTCCAAAACAGTTCCTAGCCACAGTCGAACGCTCCGGCCAACTGCCCGCATTCTCCGACGCCATCCTCGACCAAGCGCTCACTGCCTCGCACAGCTGGCGCTCAGCCGGCTTCGACCTGCCGATCGCTGTCAATGTCTCCCCACGCAGCCTGCTCGACCCGAGCTTCGCCGCCACGGTGCTCGCTCGGCTGCGCGGCCACGACCTGCCCGCCGACCGGTTGATCCTCGAGCTGGCCGAAACCCTGACTTTCAGCCAACTCGACGTCGTCGGCCGAGCCCTCGACGACCTGCGCGAGGCCGGCGTGCGCCTAGCCCTAGACGATTTCGGTACGGGTGTCTCACCGCTCTCCGTGCTGTCACATTTGCGGGTGCACCAACTGAAAATCGACAGCGAATTTGTCAGCGCGGTCGAAACGTCAGCGGAAGCCGCAGCGGTGATCCGATCCACTGTTGATCTGGCGCGCAGCCTGCAGCTCACCGTGATCGCCGAAGGGGTCCAGAGCGAGCCGCAACGGCACGCCCTCTGGGAGCTCGGCTGTGTTGCCGGCCAAGGACACCTGTTTGCCCGCCCAATCTCGGCGGCCCGACTGCTCGGCACCTTGCATCGCGGCTCGGGCGGACAACCGGGCGTGTTGGCGGCACCGCTGCACGAGGTCGGCGCGGTGGTGCGGTTGCCACGCCGCAAGCCATCGGGCTCGGCGCGATCGTTGCTGCCACACTTGCCGGCGTGATCACGCGTGCCCGCCAGCTCCTCATCCGCGCAGATCAAGCCAACGGCGGCCTAACCACAGACCTCCTTCTGTACGCATTGTCGGCCGGATTCGCGCTGCTCACCGCGCTCACGTCGACGTTGCTGCCACATCGCGGGTGGGGAGCAATCGCCTGCTGGGCGTATGCGAGTGCCTTCGTGCTGGCCACTATTCAGCTGCTAGCCCACCGCCGGGCCGCCGCGGTCAACTCAGCACACCGGGCATCCGACTTATTGCGCCGAACCGGGCCGTCTGGCATAGGGCACCGGACAGGTCTGGCTGGGGTTCGGGCCTGGCTGGCGTGGGCGACTTGGGGGGCTGCGGCGCTGGTGCCGTTGATCGTCGAGTCGGTGCAACGTGCGGGCGGGCGCACCGATCGCGCGCAAGACGAGGTGGTGGTCGTCGAACAGATGGGCGAGCGGCTTTTACACGCCGGCACGCCCTACTTCGGGCCAGACGCGATCATGGCGGTGCCACCGGCCGATCGGTTGCTTGCCTACCACCCTTACCAACCTGGCATGGCGTTGTTCGGGCTGCCCCGGGCACTGGCCGGCGCGCACTGGTGGACCGACGCACGAGTCTGGTTTGCTCTGGTGACCGCGGCGGCCCTGATCGGGGCAGTTCGGCGACTCAGGGCGGTTCGGCAACTCAGGGCGGTTCGGCAACTCGGCACGGTTCGGCAACTCGGGGCGGTTCGGCAACTCCAAACAACGACACAACGAGCGTCGTCAGCTAACCTGCCGACCCCGTTCGCCGGCTCGCTGGTTCGGGCCATTCAGGCGGTCACCGTTTTGCCGATTTGTGCGTTGACGCTGGCGACCGGCGGCGACGACCTGCCCGTACTCGCGTTGTGTCTGCTTGCTCTTGCTCTAGTTGCCACCGATCGGTTCGGCTGGGCCGGGCTCGCAGTTGGCGCAGCGGCGGCCGGCAAACTCTTCGCGCTTCCGGTTGTCGTCGTGCTCGTCGTGCTCGCGCTGGCCGCCAAGCGGGGACGGCAGTTGCTGCCGGGGGCGCTCGGCCTGCCGATCCTCGTGCTGTTCCCGCCGCTGGTGGTTGATCCGAACGCTCTAGTCGAAAACGTGATCCGCTTCCCGTTCGGCCGTGGACTGGTCACCAGCCCAGCCCAGTCACCGTTTCCCGGCTATCTAATCGCACAGCACCTTCCCGCCGGCCGTTTCATCGCCGCCGGATTGCTGGTGACCGTCGCGATCGGGCTCGCCGCACAGCTCGTTCGTCGCCCGCCACGATCTGCCGCCGAGGCCGCGCTGATCAGCGGAATTGGCCTGTTGGCGGCAATCCTGTTGATGCCCACCACCCGCTTCGGCTACTTGCTCTATCCGATCGCGTACTTAATCTGGGCGCCCGCGTTGGCAGCCGCTGCTGCGGCGTCGGCCCAGGCGGCCCGTATTGGTCGCCCGGCCACCACCGATTTGGGTGCCGAACTCGAATCGCCTTAACTACATGATTTGTCGTAACTACACGATTTGTCGTAACTACACGATGGCCATGTCGACGAAACGGGAAAGGTGCAGCTGGGCGGCGACGGTCACGGTGTCGGTCGGACCGTTTCGGTGTTTGGCGATGATGAAGTCGGCCTCCCCTGCACGCGGCGACTCCTTGTCGTAGTAGTCATCGCGGTGCAACAAAATAACAACGTCGGCATCCTGCTCAATGGATCCCGATTCCCGCAGGTCGGACAATTGCGGACGTTTGTCGGTGCGCTGCTCGGGACCACGGTTCAGCTGGGAGACGGCGATGACCGGGCATTCGATCTCCTTGGCCAGCAACTTCAAGCCACGGGACAAGTCCGCAACTTCCTGCTGACGACTTTCCGTACGTTTCGGGGAGGTCATCAGTTGCAGATAGTCGACGACGAGCAGCTTGAGGTTGTGGCGCTGTTTGAGCCGGCGAGCCTTAGCCCGGATCTCCATCAGGTTCATGCTCGGGGTGTCGTCGACGAAGATCGGCGCTTCGCTGATCTCACCCATCCGCCGGGCCAGTTTGCTCCAGTCGTCATCAGTGAGCTGGCCTGAACGCAGCACATGCAGGGGCACCCGCGCCTCAGCAGACAGCAGCCGCATGACCATCTCGATCTTGCTCATTTCCAGCGAGAAGATCGCACTGGCACAGCCGTGACGGATGGCTGCATTGCGGGCAAAGTCCATGCTTACCGTCGACTTGCCGAGACCGGGGCGCCCGGCCACGATGATCAGCTGGCCCGGGTGCAAGCCGTTGAGCAACCGATCGAGGTCGGAGAACCCGGTCGGCACCCCACTCATCACGCCACCATGGGCGCCGACTGCCTCGATCTCGTCGAGTGTGGGCTGCAACATGTCGCCGAGCGCCGCGTAGTCCTCGCTGACCCGCTTCTCGGTCACGTCATAGATCGCCTGCTGGGCCAGGTCGACGATGTCGTCCACATCACGGCCGCCGTTGCCACCCGTACCGTAGCCGAGTTGGACGATCTTGGTGCCGGCCTCGACCAGGCGGCGCAGGATCGCGCGCTCAGAGACAATGCGGGCGTAATAAGAGGCGTTCGCCGCGGTCGGCACGCTCTCGATCAAGGTGTGCAGGTAGGGAACTCCGCCGATGCGTTGCAGATCGCCCGCGTCGGCCAATGCAGCAGCCACGGTCAGCGTGTCAGCCGGCTCGCCGCGGCCGTAGAGATCCAGGACGATGTCGAAGATGGTGGCGTGCACCGGGCGATAGAAGTCGTGCGTCTTGAGGATCTCGATCACGTCGGCGATGGAGTCCTTGGACAGCAACATGCCACCGAGCACACCCTGTTCAGCGGCGACGTCCTGCGGCGGAGCCTTGTCGAAACCACCGGCGCTGCCACTGCGCGGGGGCGGTGGCCCAGCTGGCGGACTGGCAGCTGGGGGTTGCAGCCGAGGCTCCGGTCGTGCGTCGTCGGTGATCGACACCCGAATTCCCTCCACTCGGCCTTACCGGTGCCCCACTCTACGAACTCTGTCACTGTCGGCCCAACTGTGTCGGTGGACGAAGCTCGGGACAACCTGTGGACAACGCCCTTCTTACCTGTGGGTAGGCCTGTGCACAGCCTGTGTACAACCCCTGGGGATGAAACTGGAGCTGCCTTGTCGAGCAGCATTTTCTTCGTCCCCAGCTGTGGACAAGGAAAAATCAGCCCACCGTGAGCATCCAGTCGCCTTGGGGCGTTGCGGTTCCGCCGTTCGCACGTCACCCTTTTCAGGTGGACCAACGTGAGTGGGACTACCGGGCCCGCATGCCGCGTGAACGGCATGCTGAGGAGCCGTTTGCCACTCAGGGTCCGGATTCAGGCGATTACTCCGGCGGTGACCCGTTATGGACACCTCGGGCCGACACTGGCAGCCTGACTCCGAGTCGAGAGGCAATGGCATGGCAACGCCGAGCGGACGCGTGGGCACAGCACAGCGAGCCGGATTCGAGCCAGGCAGTCGAGCCGGGCAACCGATGGTCACAGGCCGTGGCACCAGGCCGGCCCGCGTTTCCCGCCGACGGCGTTAGCTGGCGCACGCAGACGGCCGAATGGCGTGCCACCGGTGCCCGCTGGCGGCAGACGACCGAGTGGCGCTCCACCACCGGCTCACACGGGTGGCGCTCGACCACAGAAGCCTGGCAGACCGACGGGAACGGCGAATACCAGCCGCCGACCGAAACCCCGATGGCGCAACCTGCCCTGTCCGACGCGGCCTGGAAGCCTGTCGACGATCCGCTGGGCGACCCCAGCTGGTCCCGCAGCAACTCATCCGAGCAGTCATCCTGGCAGCAGGCTGACGCCGGCCGGTCCACCTCGTCGACCCCAGCTAGCGAAACACCCTCCTGGCAAAGCAGCGACCCCAGTTCCGCCCGCTCGACGCGAGCAACATCGGCGCCCGACAACCGGCCCTCCTGGCAACGCGACGCGATCGACGGCTCGGCCACCTGGAACGATCAGCCCGACAGCCATTCGCCCCGGGCCGAAACCCGCCCGGTCGAGCAGTCCTGGTCGCAGTCAGCGGGCGCAAGTTGGCGCGGCGACGACTCGGTCGGTCGCCGGCGCAGCGAGTCGCCGCGCGACGATGGCCGGCACCTGGTGCGCGAAGACGATCGGGCCGCCTGGCGCCGTGACGCCGACTTCAGCACCGACGCCCCGCCGGTCGGCCGCCGACGGGCACCCGAAAGCAGCTCACGCTCCGCAGGCGGCGCAGGCTGGGCCACCCGCACTGAGTCGGACAACTGGGCAGGGCACACCGACACCGGCAACCTGCCGGCATACGTCGACCCAGCCGCCCCTGACTCCTCGACTTGGGGCGCCCACTCCGACCCCCAACCCCCAAGCCAATACGACGAGAGCGCTCCCCGCCGTGGCCCGCTGCCACCCGAGCGTTCCGCTGACTCGCGCGGCCGTCGCGCGTCATACGATGACTCGCCTAGCCCCCGGTCGCGGCGCTCCTACGAGCCACCGGCAGCCGACCGGCCGGACGATCGCTACACCGAGCAGGCGTTTGGCTCGACCGGATACGGCGATCCGACCCGCGACGTGCGCCGGCAACCTCAGTCCGACTCGCCCCCTGGAGCCGACGACCGTTTCAGCAGCTCCGACCGCTTCGGGGCCGGTGAGCGCTTCGGGAGCGACGACCGGGTCAGGGACGAAGGGCGTTTTGGGGACGGACGCTTCGGGGCCGACGGACGCCCCGGGAGCGATGGGCGTGCCGGGGCGGATAGGCGGACTGGGTCAGTAGAGCGGCCTGGCGCGGGACGGCGCCGAGCGGTTGAGTCCCCGGAGCAATACGACTCACCCGGGCCCAGTGGCTATTCCGCCGAACCGCGCAGCCCTGGCGGCAGGTATTCGAACTCTTCAACGGCCGACAGTGACTACACCGACGATCCCCGCGGCGCGGGATACCCCAGTAGCCCGCGCAGCGACGCGCCCGAGTCAGGGCGGGGCCCGCGCGGCAGTGCCAGTCCGGCGCGCTACAACGACAGCCCATCGGACTGGCGTGAGCAAACCGGCTCGTGGGAAGCGGAGCCCGACACCAGTAATTGGAGTCGCGACCCCGACACCGGCCAATGGAGCCGCTCGAACCATGACCCGCGGGTGGAGGCATGGCGCCGCGAAGCCGCCCGGCGTGACGGCGACGGCGTGCGTCCTCGCAGCGATGGTCGCCCAGCGGACGATATTTCCGCTAGTCATGGCGCTGCAATCAGTGACGCCGAGCGCGGACCCCGCCAGCGCGGCGACGAGCCGCGGCGTAGCCGCGGCAGTGAGGTCGAGCCTTACCGCGGCACAGCTAGCGGCTCGTATGGGAGCGCCTCGGTCAGCGGGCAACCGAGCGCTCCAGCCAGCGGCGCGCCCGGCGTTGCCCGCGGCAGGTCCAGCTCGTCTTCCCGCAGCGGTCCACCGAGCACGTCTCGCAGCGGGCCACCGAGCTCCGCGCGCAGTGGCCCGCCGGGCACGTCGGCCTACGACGACGACCGCTACGACGACACGCCCGCCCCTCGACGGCGCTCCGGCAACCCGCCCGGCGAGCGGCCGTACGGCGTCGCTTCAGGCGAACGGCCCTACGGCGACGAACCACCCGATGACCGGCCGTACGGCAGCCGCGCCGGCGCTCGGGCGAACGACGAAGACCCCGACCGGCCGTACGGTCGGGGTGGTGGTGGGGCGTATGGCAGCGCTCCCAGTGGACCGTATGGCAGCGCCCGGCCCCCGGTAGCGCCCCGCTCCAGTGTGCCTAGCTGGGCTGAAGCCGCGGATGGGCCGGACGACTCGTACCGTCAGGGTGGTCGTCGGGGTGAGGAAGGGCAGAGCGGACGCCGGCGCCGGGGTGGGCCGGACGTGGACGGTGCACGGCGCGACGAGCCGGTCGCTTGGCAGGGTGATGAGCCCGCTGCTTGGCAGGTCACCGAGCGGGCCGAGGCGGCTCGTGGCAGCGCTACCTATCGAGGTGCGGGCGACGACGACTGGTTGCGCGAGCTGGCTGACCGCGATGAGCCGGCCGACCGTGCGCCGCGACGAGCTGGTGGCCCGGATGCCGCCCCCTTTCGGTCCCGCGGCTCAGCCGCCGTACCGGGATCGGCGAACGCGTCCGTAAGCTCACCGTCGCGGGCCGGTCCGGCCCGCGAGCCGGCGGCACGACCCGCCCGCGGTGCCAACAGCTTCTTCGCGCCGTCCGGATCGTATGAACGCCGCCCGGTCCTCGGCGGTCTGCTCGCCGGCCGGAGGGGCGATCTGCTCGATCCGGACGACGAGGAGGACGAACAAGGCGCCACCAGCCCGCTCGCAGCAGTCGGCTACACCCTCGCGTGGTACGGCCTGCCGGTCATTCTGATTATCTTCTATGTGCTGGCGTTCAACAGCGGTTCGCACGTGTTCACGACTTTAGGCAAAGCCGCGCCCCAGTTTGGCGTGTCGTTGCTGCTCAGTGTGCTGGTGGCAGTCGGCCTGCGCTGGGTGAGCAACTCGTGGAAGGCCGTCAGCGTCGGCCTGGCCTCTGCCGTCGTCGGCGGCGGCCTCGCCACCGTCCTGAGCTCAGCAATCACTGGCAACAGCCTCAGCTAGCAGACCTCCCGAGCCAGCGCGGCTAGCGAACCCCGAGCCAGCGCAGCGCGGCTAAGCCGATCCGCGACGCCGGCAAAACACAGCAGCGCACCGGGCCGAAGCCCGACGCGCTGCTTAGCAAGAATCCGAACTACTTAGCGGCCACCACGTTCACCGGGAACGTCACAACCACCTCGGGGTGCAACTTGACCTGCACCGAATAGGATCCGGTGGTCTTGATCTGGCTGGGAAGCTCCAGCCGGCGACGGTCCAGAGGCGGACCGCCAGCAGCCTTGACCGCGTCAACGATCTCAGCTGCGGTGACGGAGCCGAACAGGCGCCCACCGTTGCCCGAACGTGCCGACAGGGTCACCTTGAGCTTGGACAGCAGGCCCTTGACCTCGTTTGCCTGGCCCAGGTCCCGGATTTCGCGCGCCTCACGGGCCCGCTTGATCACAGAAACCTGCTTCTCGGCGCCCTTGGTCCACAGGATCGCGAACCCCTGCGGCAGCAGGTAGTTACGGCCGTAGCCGTTCTTGACCTCGACGATGTCGCCCGGGGTACCGAGGCCGGACACTTCGTGCGTGAGGATGATTTTCATCTCGATGCCTCCGCTCAGCGCGCCGTGGCCGTGTACGGCAGGAGCGCCATTTCCCTGGCGTTCTTAACCGCGCGGGCAATCTGACGCTGCTGCTGGGAAGTAACCCCAGTGACCCGACGCGCGCGGATCTTGCCGCGGTCGGAGATGAACTTGCGCAGCAGCGCGGTGTCCTTGTAATCGATGTAGGTGATCCCGTCCTTGTCGAGCGGGTTCACCTTCTTCTTCGGCTTGCGAAGTGCCGCAGCCTTAGCCATTGCTCTTACTCCTGAACTGGAAAAGAAGCCCGAATGGGCTAGAAGGGAGGCTCGTCGTCGAACGAGGAGTTGCTGCTGGCAGCACCGGGACGGGGAGCTCCCGCGGCCGGAGCAGCCGTCGCCCAGGGGTCGTCGAAGTTGTTAGCTGCGCCGCCACCACTGGCCGCCGGCCGGTTGTTGCCACCACCACTGCCACCGCTGGAAGCGCCACTGCCACCGTTGGAAGCGCCGAACCCGCCGCCGCTTGACCCACCGGACCGGTTCATCCGCTGCACTTTCGCCGTGGCGTAGCGCAGCGAGGGGCCGATTTCGTCGACCTCTAGCTCATAGACGGTGCGCTTCTCGCCCTCACGAGTCTCGTAAGACCGCTGGCGCAGCCGACCTTGCACAATCACCCGAGCACCACGCTGCAGCGACTCGGCGACATGCTCGGCCGCCTCACGCCAGATGTTGCACGCAAGGAAGAGTGGCTCGCCGTCTTTCCACTGACCCGATTCCCGGTCCAAGGTCCGCGGCGTGGACGCGATGCGGAACTTGGCGACCGCTGCACCCGACGGGGTGAAGCGCAGCTCTGGATCGTCGGTCAAATTCCCGACGACCGTGATGATGGTTTCTCCTGCCATGACCTTCTCCTCGCCGCTTTACTCGTTCGGTGGAGGTTCGCAGCACCCCCTGACAAAAACGAGGGTCAGCGGGTTTCGGGCCGAATGACCTTGGTACGCAGGATGGACTCGTTCAGTCGCAGCTGACGGTCCAGCTCGGCCACGGCCTCGGGCGTCGCCTGCAGATCGACGACGGCGTAGATACCTTCGGCCTTTTTGTTGATCTCGAACGAGAGCCGACGACGGCCCCACACATCGAGCTTCTCCACCGAGCCACCCGCGGTCCGGATGACATTCAGGTATTGATCGAGCGACGGGGCCACGGTGCGTTCCTCGAGACTGGGGTCGAGGATCACCATGAGTTCGTAATGACGCAAGACTTTCTCACCTCCTGTGGGCTTAGCGGTCACGGGCTTTCCGTGACAGGAGGTCTTGTGTCGCTCGCAGGCCGACGCCCTTCGAAAACTTCCACTGGCGGCGGGCACACTGCGAACCCAGCAAGCATACCCAGGTGGATGGCGTGGCCCAAACCGAGGTGTCCCGCCTGTCAGCACCGGAGAACAAGGAGGGACCCCGTCGTGTTGACGAGGTCCCTTGCTGACAAGCCGCGGGGCGCCCGATCCGCTTTCGCTGGGTGGGACCTGGGGAGGAACGACCACACCGATGAGGTTGGACGCGGCCGCCCCGCGGAGCCTAAGACCCGATCCTACGCTGTTTTGGGGCGATTTGCACGTTGTGCCGCAATTGACCGTATCGCTGCCGCTAACACCCCAATTGCACACACCACGGCAACCACCCCCAACAACCCAACCCGAGCACCGGTACGCAGCGGTCGCAGCGCCACCGCCGAGTCATCCACCGGCCGGCCCGTGCCATCCAGCCCCAAACCATCCAGCCGGCCTGTTCCATCCAGCCGCCCTGAACCCGGCAAATCACTGCCGCTCTGCCGCCACGAATTGCGTAAATCACCGCCACCGCCAGCCGGGACGTGCGAACCTCCGCCCGCCGCAGGTGGTGAACGAAAGAGACCCGACGGTCCCGCTGGCACATGATCTTGACTCGGCGCCTGCGCCGCCTTGTCGAGGTGATCTGCGGTCGAGGACGCAGCAGCAATTCGCCCGGCTGACCCAGATGCGTGATCACGCGAATCGACCGGCTGCGAATCGGCCCGAGGCAGCCCACCACCGGCAACAACACCCTGCGGCGCCACCGTGGCTGACACCCGAGTTGGTGCAGGCAGCGTCCGTGAGCCAGCCGCAGACGCTCCGGCGGGCGACGAACTAACGGCTGCACCCAAATCACCCGATATAGCACCGTACGAAGGCGGCAAACCGAGCAGCGAACCCGCCGTACCAGAGAAGGGTTTGATCTTGGTTTTGTGGTTTTTGGCTGGGTTCTTGGGCGTTGAGTGGACAGGTTCGCCGACGTCGGCAATCGCTGTCGAGTGGGGCGGGGCTGGGGCCGGTTCGGCTGTTCGCGGGCCAGGCCGGTGCGTGACTGTGGGGGTGGGCTGCGGTGCGGCGTCGAGTTGTTCGGCGCTGGCTGTGCCAGTGGCGAGCAAGGGCGCGCCGACGAATAGCCCGCTCAGCACAAGTGCCATGATCCGATACTGGGGCTGCCGCGACATGCACTATCTCCCTGTATGCGCTGGGGGAAGCGTGATCAGGGGAGCTAACGATGGGTGGCTCCGGGCGGTGACGCGGCTGGAAACGTCGCATGGGCGTCGTAGGCTCGTCGGCATGCGCATCGGAGCCCATGTCGATCCCGTCGCACCGCTGGCCGAGGCTGCCGCCCGTGGTGCTGAGGCGGTGCAGTTCTTCCTTACCGATCCGCAGGGCTACAAATCCCCCAAACCACGCGAAGATGCAGCCGAGTTGCGCGCTGCTGAGGTGGATATTTACATCCATGCGCCTTATATCGTCAATATCGCCTCACCCAACAACCGGATCCGGATTCCGAGCCGCAAGCTGCTCATGGCACACGCCCGAGCCGCCGCTGAGCTGGGAGCCAAGGGCTTGATCGTGCACGGCGGTCACGTCGGCAAGGACGCCGATCTCGCGGCCGGCTTCGACAATTGGCGTAAAGCTTTTGAATATGCCCAAGAAGACGGTGGGCTGCCGCTGCCGGTGTTGATCGAAAACACCGCGGGCGGCGATAACGCCTGTGCCCGCCGGTTCGACGACCTGGCCCGGCTCTGGGATGCGGTCGGCTCGTTCGGAGCTGGGTTCTGCCTGGACACCTGCCATGCGTTCGCCGGCGGTGAAGATTTGGTGGGCATCGTCGACCGGGTCAAGGCCATCACCGGCCGGATCGACTTGGTGCACGCAAACGACTCCAAGGGCGGCTTCGACTCCGGCCAGGACAGACACGACAACCTGGGCAATGGCAAGATCGATCCGGATTTGGTGGTGGCCGCGATTCGGGCCGCCGGCGCTCCCGCCGTCGTGGAAACACCCGGTGGCGTCGAGGGCCAGGCCGCCGACATCGCCTTGCTACGCAAGCGGGCCAGCAGCTGACGACGGGGACAAGCACGTGACGACCGAAAACCAACAACAATCCATCCGTGTTCCTGGTCAGCACCACGGTGCTGACCTGCAGCAGGATCGTGTTTCTGCGCCGCGCAGCGATGATTCTCTGCTCGATGATGGACTGTCTGATTCTGCGACCGACCCGTGGACGGCATTTGCCACAGCGGTCGAGCCCGCCCCTGGGCGAATCCGGCGTGCTTGGCACGAAATGCGACGACTGCTGATCCATGAAGTCGCGGTGGCGAGCTATGGCAGCCTGCTGCTGGCAATCGTGCTTGCCTGGCCAACATTGCGCGACCCACGCCACACGCTGCCGCTCGGTGGCGGTGAACCGTCCCAGCAAGCCTGGCAGGTCGCGTGGAACGGGCACGTCTTGCGCACGAATCCGGCGCATTGGTGGCAGTCAAATGCCTTCTATCCACATGGGAAGACCTTCGCCATCGGCGACAGCCTCCTCGGCTATGCCCCGGCTGGCCTGCTCGGCGCTGGCCCGACTGCGGCGATCCTGCGCTACAACCTCCTGCTCGTACTCGCCCAGGCCCTGCTCGCCTTCGGCGCGTATGCACTGATCCGCCAGCTCGGTTCGGGTCGCACCGGTGCCACAGTCGGCGCAGTTGCTTTCGCGTACGCACCTTGGCATCTCGCCCAATCAGGTCAGCTGGACCTCGTTTCGGCCGGTGGAGTCCCACTCGCGCTGGCTCTGCTCGCCCGCGGCCACGGCTGGTCGCTGCGGCCCAGCTATCGCCGCGATCAACCTGACAAACTCGCGGGTGGGCCGCCCAGATCACAGCGCGACCAACCGGACGGCTCGGCGGGTGGCTTGCCGGTGGCGAATCGGCGGGTCGGCTGGGCCGTACTGGGGTGGCTGGTGGCCGCTTGGCAGGTTTCGCTTGGGTTTTCGCTCGGGCTGCCGTTCCTTTATGTCCTCGCGCTGGTGTTGGTGTTGTTGTTCGTTCGGCTAGCTGTGCGGCTGGCGCGCAAACCGTTGCGGCGCCCAAAACTGGCCTGGCCACTGTTGCTCACCGATACCCTCGGTCCGCTGTTTGTCGGCGTGGTCGCTGCCTGGCTGGTGGGACCCTATCTGCGCGACCACATTGGCGGGTCAAGCGGCGCAGAAATCGCCGCAGCTTCACCGCCGCTGCGCAGCTTTCTGATCGGCCCGGCTGAATCCCTGCTATGGGGATCCGCGCACGCTGGCCCTCGGTCCGCATTGGACTGGCCGGCCGGGATGGCACTGCTGCCCGGCTTTGTGCTTTATGCACTGGCATTGACCGGCTTGGCGTTCTCGCTCTGGACGCTTCGCCAGCGCTTGGCACTGCTCGCCGCGCTAGCCGCGACTGTAATCCTCACCCTCGGCACGCACATTTTCGGTGGACGATGGACCTATCTGCCGCTATTCGGGCACTTCCCGGCCGGGCTCGGGGTTCGTGTTCCCGGGCGACTGATGCTGTGGAGCACGCTGCTTCTCGCTGTCTTGGCGGCCGGTGCGGTCACTGAGTTCGTGCGACGAGCCGAACACTTGTCTGCGAACCGAGTGCCACCGTGGCCGGGTCCGTGGCTGCGCGCCGCCACCTTCGTACCGTTGGTGTTGGTGCTGGTTGAGGGGTTGGGGACGACTGCGCACCCGGCAGTTCCAGCGCAACCCGCAGCGATGCGTGCCGCCACTGGGCCGTTGTTGGTGTTGCCCAGTGCGGAGTTGACCGATCCGAGCGTCGTGCTGTGGTCAACCTCGAATTTCGCACCTGTCGCCAACGGCTCAGGCAGTTTCGCCGCCGCGCGCCAGGACGACCTTCGCCGAGCAGTGGCAGCCTTCCCAGATCAAGCGAGTGTCGACTATCTGCGGGCCGCGCAAATTCGCACGGTGCTGCTCCTGCGAACACAGGCCGTCGGCACGCCATGGGAACGCGCGAACGACCTGCCCATCGACAACCTCGGCCTCACCCGCGAAGACCTCGACGACAGCGTGCTCTTCCGACTCAGCTGACCGATGCGGGCTCGGTTGCTTGCCCGATTGCTGGCTTGGAGGTGCGGCCCGGGAGGAAAGATCGGTGTAGGCCGGCGATCCAGGGGGCGTCGGGGGCGTTGAGGTCTCCGCCGTCCGGGTCGTGGTCGCCGTAGGTTTGGCGCACCACGTCGAGCTCCGGGCGCCAGATCTCGCGGATCACCAGCGCGCACAGCACCGCCACGGTAACGAGCCTGCAGGTCGCGGCAAGCACGAACGTACCTTCAGGAATGACCGGTTTGCCGCCGGCACCGAGCAGCTCGGCGTAGAACGCGGTGAAGTAGCCGAACTCGGCGACAGTCCAGGCGATGATCGCACCCCAGCGGGGGCGGGCCAGCACGATCAACGGCAGCAGCCAGAGCACGTACTGCTGGGACCAGACCTTGCTGAAGATCAAGAAGGCGGCGACCACGAGGAAAGCCAGCTGGCTAAGGCGAGGACGTTTCGGGGCCAGCAGGGCCAGAGCCACGATTCCGACACAGGCCAGGCCGAATACGGCGTACGAAAGTAGGTTGAGGGATTGGATGTTGTCACTCAGCCATTGGAACAGTCCTTGATCACCGGCGGAACCGGTGTGCAACTTGCTGTCCACCCAGCGCCCGATATACCAAAAGGTGCCCCAGTCGACTGGGCGATCGCTGTTGAGCTGGAAAAACCGGAGCCAGCTGGCGCGGTAGAGCCACCACACTGGCAAATTCACCAGCAGCCAGATGCCGGCGGTAGCTAAGAAGGCCGACAGCCAGCGCGACACTGCGTTGGAGCGCAACGCAAGGACCAGGAGCGGGCCGAGAATGAACAACGGCCAGAGCTTGGCCGCCGCACCCAATCCAAGGAAAATCCCGGCCCAAAACGGATTTTTCTTAGCCCAGAGATAGACGCCGATCGCGGCAAAGCCGATCGCCAAGAAGTCCCAGTTAACAGTTGCGGTGAAAAAGACGATGGGCGAGAGCGCGAAGATCGCCGCATCCCACGGCCGGCGGCGGCGCAACGCCAGGATCACCGCTGCGGTCGCGACCGCCAGGGCCGAAAGCACCAGGGCATTGGCGTTGTAGAACCAGGTGCCTTGGTTAATCTCCGGATGCTTTTCACCGTACGCGTGGATCGGCAGCCCGATCGCGCCCATGAAATAGCCGGTCACCACCGGGTATTCGACTGCGTGGTCACGGTAGGGCACTTTGCCGTCGTTGAGGCCCTCGGCGTAGTAGAGCGCCAATACGTCGGTGTAGCAGAACCGGGTGTACTGGACGTTGTTCTGCCACCGGCCACTCTGACACGGTGACTTCTGCACCCAGGACAGCGCCAACGTCAGGCAGGTCAACGCCAGGATGATCCGCGCCGCCGACCAGAACTTGCCGGGCCGGGCGCCGGGGCGAGTCGCGTGCTCACCCAACGGCCCGCCGATCGCCTCGGACAGGCCGCGCACAAAACCGTCCGACGTCGCCAGCGTCCCCGCGGCGTCAGAGCGGTCGATCTGTTCGGACGGTTGGGTGCTCATGTCACAGCATCATGCCGTATCGGGCTGTTCGCGTACTGCAGCCCTCGGCAAGAAACCTGGACCGCGTTCTGCCCATCGCAGTGGCTGACGGCTGCGCCCCGACATCACCTGCCAACGCTAGTCCGTGTTGCTTTGCGTACCGGCGAATGCACGGCCGGACTGCGTGGGTGTCGGTTGGGTTTGGCCGCCACCGGGATTACCGCCTCCACCGGGATTACCGCCTCCAGGGGTGCCGCCGCCCGGAAAAACTCCGCCGGGATTCCCGGTGGCACCGCTACCAGGGTTACCACCTTGGCCTCCGCCACCGGTGGTGCCGCCACCGTTGTTACCGCCATTGCGGTTGTCACAGCCGGCACCGAACACTCCGAAAACGCACGTGTTCTTTTGATTACTCGGCTGGGTCGTGGCGGCGGGCTGATTTTGACCGTTGCCCATGGCATCCGGGCTACCAGTGCGCACCCGATCGGGGAAACTCAAATTCTTCAGCTCTAGCGCCGCCGACGCCGTGTCGAGGAACTTCTTCCAGATCCTGGACGGGGTTAAGGCGCCGAACATATCGCCGCCATCGGCTTCCTTCAACTGAACTTTGTCTCGCGCACCGCCAACCCACACCGTCGCGGCGAGCTGCATGGTGCCGCCGACGAACCAGCAGTCACCGCTGCCGCCGTTGTACTCCCAGGTGCCACTCTTGGCGATCGCCTCGCGGCCATTGTCGAGCCGCCGATCATCCTTTTCGACGATCTCTTTCATGACTCCACCGAGATTGGACATCTGGTCGGCAGGAAAGACCCGGTTACCGTCGAGGATTTCGTGGATAACCGATACTCGCTTACCGGTGTCGAGGTCAAGTCGGGTGGCCGATTTGATGAAGTGGGCCGCGTGGTGCACGCCGCCGTTGACAATCGTCGCCACGCCTTCGGCATGCTCTAGTGGAATTACCCGGTACTGACCAAAGCCGACTTCCTTATCAAACTTTCTTAGCGTCGACAGATTGCTCTTGCTCAGGTCAATGAGCTCACCATTTTTGAATTCGGAGGAGCCATCAGTCCACATGTGCTTAATTCCAGCCGCTTCGGCCGCTTCGAGAACCTTACCCACACCGATTTTATCGGTGATCCAATAGAACGGGAAGTTGTACGACTTAATTGTCGCGGTTTCAAGATCACAGAAGTTAGCCTTGTCTCCGCAGAGAGTTTTGTCATCGGCACCCGCATTGTTGATCTTCGTGCCGTTGGCACGCAACTTTGACGCATCCCAGGTGCTGTCGAAGGACAGGTTCTGCTGCAAACCTGCGGCTAGCGTATAGATCTTGGAACTCGATCCCGGAGACTTGCCACCAAAGCCTTGAATACCGCTTCCATCTCCGGATAAATAACCCGCGTAGTCGATACCCTGCGGGTCGTCACCGCCGTAATAGCCCAGCACGCGTCCAGTATTGGGATCGACGCCGATAACCGCGGCCTGATAAGTATTCGGCCGGCCATGCAGCGGCGAAGAGGCACTCTTCTCCGACCCGGCGTCTTCGGCGGCCTTCTGCACCTTCGGGTCGATCGTGGTGGTGATGGTCAAACCGCCGGTGGACATGTTGATGTTCTGGGCGGCCAACTCGGCGACCACATGCCGAATGATCATGCCGACGGGCTTGTCCGCAGCACAAGTCTTACACGTCACCGCGGAAGGTGGCTTCACCTTCGGATACGCCCGCTTGTTGAAAACGTCTTGCGTGATCCAGCCCATTTCAAGCATGTTCTGCATCGTGTATTCCCACCGACCCTTGGCATCGACGGGATTAAAGTTCGGGTCGTAGCCCTTGTTCCCGGCCTTATCCGGATAGGGCTGCTTGATAATCGAGGCAAGCACCGCAGCCTCTTCGGCCGTAATTGCTTTTGGGTCGCCTGCGGGCGTCAGCACCGACTTGCCGAAGTAGCCCTGGGCCGCAGCTTCAATGCCATACCTGCCTTCACCGAGGTCGATGTAGTTCAGGTAGAAGCCCATAATCGTATCTTTATTGTATGTAGATTCGAGTTTGCGCGCGATCACTGCCTCGCGCAGTTTGCGGTTGATACTGATCGACTTCAGGTTCGCCACATGCCGGGCGTATTGCTGGGTAATCGTCGACGCACCCTGGGTCGCTCCGCCAGTGAAGTTGTTATAAGCAGCCCGGACGATGCCTTTCAGGTCGATACCGTGATGGTGATAGAAGTTCTTGTCTTCAGCGGCTGCGACGGCGTGTTCAACGACTTTATTGATTTGCGCTTCGGGCACGACCGTGCGGTTTTGATCACCGATTTTTGCGAGCACAGTGCCGTTGGCGTCGAGAATGGTGTTCGACTGGTTTTCCGTCGCTGCCGGCGGCAGGCTGACGTTGTCGAAGAAGTAGGTGCCGCCGACGACGCCCGCGCCGAGCAAGATAACCATCACGGCTGTAGCGGCGGTGAAAATGTTGGTCCGCCGGCGACGCTTGGCAGCCTTCGACCGATTCCGGCCAGCACCAGCAGCCGCACCAGGCCCGCCTGGACGACCCGGCCCACCCGGACCGCCGGGGCCACCCGGACCGCCAGGCCCATAGCCGCCATAACCAGGGCCACCGCCAGGCCGCACTGCCGCCCGCGCAACCGCAGCCCGACCACCGACAGCCGCAGACCCGGCGTTGCCCGCAGCCGAGCCAGCGCCGACCGAGGCACGGCCGCCGACGCGGGCCGAGCCCACTGAGGCACTACCAGCGGCAGCAGAGCCGACTGAGGCGCGCCCCGCAACCCCGCGCCGGTATGCGTCCGGGGCGGGTCGGCCATCGGGCGGGGTAGCAGCAGACGATCCGGGCACGGCGGCCCGGGCACGCGGAGACTGCGGTTCGCCGTTCGGATTCATGCGGTTACACCTCGGTCACCACGACGCGTACCGGAAGGGCGGTGGAGGGCCCCGGACCGATGGCGGCGTAAGTGGACAATTAGGGCTGCGGTGGCGCAGCCTGCCCGTCGGATGTCGGCAATGACCGATTTTGGCGCTGGCTGCGCCCTTCGGTCGTAAACGAGCCCTCGGGCGGCGCGGTCGAGCAGCTTGATCATTGCCGCCCCTCCCAGCGCCCAGCCGACGACTCGGTGTCGCGATGGCGGCCCACAAATGACGATGAGAAAGTCTCGCTCACGCGCGGCTCATCGGTAAGAGCGTTCTGGCCGAGTAGGTATTGCTGGATCAGGTGGTTCCAGGAACAAGAACGGCAGACTTCGACGACGAACACCTGAAACTCACCCAGCGTGTTCACCAGCTCCGGCAGCTCGGCGAGCTTGTGTGCCTGCCCGGCGGAGTTCTTCAGCTCATCGCCATAGAGATAGTGCACATGAGTGAGATTGTCGCGCCGACAGATCGGGCAACGTTGCTCGGTCGGCTCGCCATGAAACAAAGCAGCACTTTTCAGGTATGGCGAGGCGTCGCACACCTCAAGCACAGTGACCTGCCCATTCTGCACGTCGCGCAGCAGTGCTCGCTTCTGTAGCGAGTAGTCCACCACCTGCCGCTGCGTGCGCATGGCGAAGAGAGTACGCGGTTCCCGTCAGTACAGCGACAGCCATCACACAGCGTGGCGCCTCGCTAGCGCATGCGTCAGCAAACTTGCGGAGTCGTCCAGGTAGATCTACGGTTACGATGTATCGGCCCGATACATCGGATGGCTCGCCGTGAGCATCTGACAGCTTGTCTCGGGCCGCACGTCGGGTCGTTCAGCGAAAGGGGTGGGCTGCGGTGATGGAGTTGGCGATCCTCGGCCTGCTGCAGGAAGCCCCAATGCACGGCTACGAGCTGCGCAAAGAACTGGCCACCAAGCTGGGCACGATCCGGGCAGCGATCAGTTACGGCACCCTCTATCCGAGCCTCAAACGGCTGCGTGCCGCTGGTTGGATCACCGAATCCGAAGCAGACGCGGTGATCATCCCCCCGATGACCAGCAAACGGGGCCGGGTTGTTTACAAGATCACTGCGGAAGGCAAGGAACGGTTCGCCGACCTGCTCGCGCATGCTGGGCCGGAAACGTATGACGACGCCGGCTTCGGTGTTCACTTCGCCTTCTTCGCCCGCACCGATCAAGCCACTCGGCTGCGGATCCTGGAGGGTCGGCGGCGCCGGATTGAAGAGCGCCGCGAGGGACTGCGCGATGTGTTGTCGCGCGCGACCGACCGGCTCGACGCATACACACTTGAATTGCAGCGACACGGGCTCGACGCGTGCGAGCGCGAGGTCCGGTGGTTGGAAGAGCTCATCACTAATGAGCGCTCCGGCCGCACCCCGGCAAGTTCGGCCGGGGCCACCGACATCCCCGCCGCATCGGCTGGGGACGCATCCCCCGAAATCCCGCGTCCGCCCCAGGACCGGCTGTGCTGAAATCATGAACAAGGAGGCAAACGCGATGGGCTCCGTCCGCGTCGCCATCGTCGGTGTGGGTAACTGCGCCTCGTCCCTGATCCAGGGCGTGGAGTATTACCGCGAGGCCGACCCCACCGACCGCGTCCCGGGTCTCATGCACGTGACCTTCGGCGAATACCACGTATCTGACGTGCAGTTCGTCGCGGCGTTCGATGTGGACGCCAAGAAGGTCGGCATGGACCTGGCCGAGGCGATCGTCGCCAGCGAGAACAACACCATCAAACTGACTGACGTGGCCCCCACGGGCATCATCGTCCAGCGTGGACCGACCTTTGACGGTCTGGGGCAGTATTACCGCGAGATGGTGGAAGAATCCACGAGCGAGCCGGTCGACGTGGTGCAGGTGCTGCGCGACGCCGAGGTCGATGTGGTCGTCTCTTATCTGCCGGTTGGCTCCGAGCAGGCCGACAAGTTTTATGCCCAGGCTGCGATCGACGCCGGCTGCGCCTTCGTCAACGCGCTGCCGGTCTTCATCGCCTCCAACCCGGAGTGGGCGCAGAAGTTCACCGACGCGGGCCTGCCGATCGTCGGTGACGACATCAAGAGCCAGGTCGGCGCGACGATCGTGCACCGTGCGCTCGCGAAGCTGTTCGAAGACCGCGGCGTCGAGCTGCTGCGCACCTATCAGCTCAACTTCGGGGGCAACATGGACTTCATGAACATGCTGGAGCGCAACCGCCTGGTCTCCAAGAAGATCTCGAAGACCCAGTCGGTCACCAGCCAAATCCCGCACGAAATGCTCAAGAGCGACGTGCACATCGGACCGTCGGACCACGTGCCGTGGCTGGACGACCGCAAGTGGGCCTACATCCGGCTCGAAGGCCGCTCTTTCGGTGACACCCCGCTGAACGCCGAGCTCAAACTCGAAGTGTGGGACTCGCCGAACTCGGCCGGCGTCATCATCGACGCAGTCCGGGCCGCGAAGATCGCCAAGGACCGCGGTATCGGCGGCCCGATCCTGTCGGCCTCGTCCTACTTCATGAAGTCCCCGCCGGTGCAATACAGCGACCACGACGCCAAAGACGCCGTCGAAGCCTTCATCCGCGGCGACATCGAGCGCTAACCGCACAGCCGCAACGAAAGGCCGGGTCTCACACGACCCGGCCTTTCGGCATTTCATCACAAGAATTAGCCCCAAGCGCGTGCCAAGGCGACTCTTGCTTCTAGCTCAAGAAGGCGGCGTTTGCGGTCTAGGCCGCCGCCGAAGCCGACCATCTTGCCACCTGCACCCACCACGCGATGGCACGGCACAATGACCGGGACCGGGTTGCGATTACACGCAGTCCCAACAGCCCGAGCTGCGCCTGGATCGCCCAGCGTCTTGGCAATCGCCCCATAGGTCACCATTTCCCCGTACGGAATCTGGGCGATCTCGGCCCACACGGCTCGCTCGAACTCGGAACCGCCGAGCATCCGCACCGGGACAGTGAAGTCCGTCAACTCGCCGGCAAAATACGCCGTCAGCTCCATCAGCGCCGGGTGGTCATGGGCAGAACCTGGTTGCACACCGAACAGCACGCCTACAACAGTGCCGCCGTCGACGTTGACGCCGAGCGGCCCGATCGGTGAATCGATGACGAACACAGCTCGATTGTGCTCCGAACCTATGTTCGCAATATCATCCGGGACAACCCGTGCCGACCGAAGGGATGGCTCCAATGACGGCCACTACGAGTACCCACTACTCCGTGCGCGCTGTCCGCTGGGAAGGCGGGTGGGAGCTTCACATCGAAGGCGTGGGCGTTACCCAATCGCACACGCTCCGCGACGCCGAACGAATGGTGCGGAGTTACCTCCGACTCGTCGTGGGCGTAACTGACGCTGAGGTGACCATCGTTCCTGAGATCAATGCCGAGATCGATGCTCAGATTGACTCCGCACGGATCGCCACTGCGGCTGCTGCCGATGCACAGAAAGGCGCCGCCGCCCGCCTGCGTGCTGCAGCTCGCATTCTCCGGGACGACATTGGCCTCAATGGCGGCGAGGTCGGCTTCATCCTGGGCGTTTCACCACAGCGTGTCTCCCAGCTACTTCGTTCTTGACTGCGCCGACACACCCGCTTTCCTCACCTGGCGGCTTAAGGAGCAGCAAGCTGCCAACCAGCTACAACGTACAGCCGGTCGTAACAACTGCTGATTTACACGATGTGGCCGTTGTCGCGGGCCCACTTGAAGAGCTCCGCCTCGGCTTCATCGCGATCCAGCGGCCCCCGGTCCAGCCGCAACTCCTTGAGGAACCGCCACGCCTGCCCCACGATTGGGCCGGCCGGCACCCCCAGTAGCTCCATGATCGCGTTGCCGTCCAGATCCGGGCGCACTCGGGCCAGATCTTCCTCGGCTTCGAGCCGGGCAATCCGCTCTTCCAGCGCGTCGTAGTCGGCCGCCAAGTTGGCCGCTTTACGGCGATTGCGCGTGGTCACATCGGAGCGGGTGAGTTTGTGCAGCCGGTGCAAAAGTTCACCAGCGTCAGTCACATACCGACGTACGGCGGAATCGGTCCACTCGCCCCGCCCGTACCCATAGAAGCGCAGGTGTAGGGCGACTAGCTCGACTACCTCAGCCGTGACGTCCTTAGGGTATTTCATGGCTTTCATCCGCTGTTTGGTCAGGCGCGCGCCGACCACCTCGTGGTGGTGGAAGCTGACCCGACCGTCGCGGCCCACGGCTTTGGTGGCTGGCTTGCCGACGTCGTGCATCAGCGCGGCCATCCGCAACACGAAGTCCGCGCCGCCCTCGTCTTCGAGCCGGATCGCATTTGTCACCACGATCAGCGTGTGTTCGTAGACGTCCTTGTGCTGGGCGTGCTCGTCGATCTCCAGTTTGAGACCGGTCAGCTCGGGCAGGAACCGATCGGCCAGGCCGGTGTCGACGAGCAGGCGCAGACCGGTGATCGGATCGGCGGCGCAGAGCAGTTTGGTGAATTCGTCCCGGATGCGTTCGGCGGTGATGCGGTCGAGATCAGCTGCCATATCGCGCATCGCGGCAACAACGGATTCGTCCACTGTGAACCGAAGCTTCGCCGCGAACCGAGCGGCCCGCAGCATCCGAAGTGGATCATCACCGAAGGACAGCGCCGGCGCAGCCGGGGTACGGATCACCTGCGCGGCAAGATCAGCCAGCCCGCCGTACGGGTCGGTGAAGGTGTGCTCGGGCAGTGACACGGCCATCGCGTTGATGGTGAAATCGCGCCGTTGCAAGTCGTCCAGCAGCGACGAGCCGTATCGCACGACCGGGTTACGGGTCACCCCGTCGTACGCCTCGGCGCGAAATGTGGTGATCTCGATCCGCAGGCTGTTCTTCTGGATCCCGATCGTGCCGAACTCGCGACCGGTCTCCCAGATCGCATCGGCCCACCCTTGCACCAGTGCAAGCGTCTGCTCAGGGTGCGCATCGGTGCAAAAATCAAGATCGTCGCCGAGTCGACCGAGCAGCGCGTCGCGCACTGAGCCGCCGACCAGGTGCAGCTCGTGGCCGGCGGCAGCGAAGCGGCGGCCCAATTCGTCGGCCACGGGGGACACCCGCAGCAGCTCGGCGACCGCGTTTCGCTGGACGGCATTCAACACAGACATGGGACAACCAGCCTAACCTGTGCACGTCGCACCGCCGAAAAGCGGGCAACACCCCGCAGCTGGGTGTCGGTCGGGTCCGGGTGACACCTCAGCGCATGGGTGCCGGTCGGGGCGGCTGGCTTGACAGCAGGCAGGATGGACTTGTGCCCGTTTCCGAGGTGCTGCGCCGGCTGAGCCAGGACCCTGAGTTCTGGACGGCCGGCACCGCGAACCCCGCCGAACCACCCGAACTGCGGGTGACCTTGCCGATCATCGGTGGCTACGCACTGATCGTCGATCTCGACCTAACCGTCGGTGACCGCAGCCTCGGTCTGCGCACCCCAGCCGCGAGCGAACCGACTCGACTTGCCCGGGTGAGCCACCAAGCGCCGTTCGCTGCCGCGCTGTGCAGCTATGAGCTCGACCTGTTCGCCCGCGTGATCGCGCTGGCCGACCCGACCTTGCCCCACCCCGGCCTGGTCGCAGCGCTTTTATCGCCGTTCGCACCACTGACCGCCGACGACGAATCGGCCGGGGTCCAACTGCGGGCGGCGGCTTACCGAACGCTGCGGCGCGACGTACCGAAGCTGCTTTGGCTTGGTCCGGAGCAGGCGCCGTTGCCGCTTTTCGCCGGTGCGCACTGGTGGCCGCAACCGCCGAGCGTCTCACCCCAAGTCCTGGACGAACCCACAATCGCGGCCCTGACCGCCGCCACCCCCGCGCTGCAGGAGGTCCGTTCCTCCGCCCGCTTCCCCACCGAAGAACTACGCGATTCGGTACGCCGAGCCGCAGCACACCTAACGCAACTGCCGCGCGACCCGGTCTTCGCCAGCGCACGCCCGCTGGCCCAGCGAATGGTCAGTAGCGGCGACCTGCGGGAAATTCCGTCGCTGCTGGCTGCGCTGACTGAAGCCGGCTGCGATCATCCGACCGTGCTCGACGCGTTAAGCGAACCGCTAGTGCCGATCGAAGCCAGCTGGATCGTCGAAACCCTGGCTGGGGCCGAACCGGGCACCCTGCTGCGGCAGCAAACGTGCCAGGGCTCACCCCGGTGACCGAGTGAGCCAGAGCCCACCCTGGTGATCGGCAGCGCCGGGCTCGCCCGCAACTAGGGTGACCAGCAGCCACGAGCCGACGCTCACTAAGGTGACCAGCAGCAGTTGAAGGAGCTGAGGAGGCGTGGGGTTGACCGAGGGCCTGTATCGCAGCGCGAACGCCTCGGGTCTGCCGCCGTCGGCCCAAGGCGTCTACGATCTCAGCTCAGCACCCGCCGAGGGCAGCGCAACCAGTGGCGGGAGCCTGCTCGGTTCCAGCGCGATGATGGCCGTCGGCACGCTCGCGTCCCGGGTCACCGGGTTCGTGCGCAGTGCGCTGCTGGTGTGGGCCTTGGGAGTCGGGCCGATCGGTGACGTTTTTAATACGGCTAACACGATTCCAAACATCGTTTTCGACATTTTGCTCGGTGGGGTGCTGACTGCGGCACACGTCCCGTTGTTGATTCGAGCGCGGAACCGCTCAGCCGAATACGGCGAGCAGTTCGAGCAGCGACTGTTCACTGTGCTGCTGTCTGGGCTGGCTGTGATCACCGCCGTGGCGATGGCTGCGGCACCCGCCCTGATCAGCCTTTACGCCAAGCGATTCACGCCGGACCAGCACCGGGTGGCGACGCTGTTCTTACTGTTCTTCTTGCCGCAGATCTTCTTTTACGGGTTCAGTGCGGTGGCCGGCGCATCGCTGAACGCCCGGGGCCGGTTCGCCGCCCCGATGTGGACTCCGGTGCTCAACAACATCGTCGTGATCGCGGTGCTGGGCACCTTCATGGCAACCACGCACGGTGGTTTGACCCCGGGCACCATCACCAACTCGCAGGTCACGCTCTTGGCCATCGGGGTCACGGCCGGCGTCGGTGCGCAAGCACTCGGGCTGGTGCCGGCGATGCGCGGGATCGGCTTCAACTGGCGGCCCCGCTTCGACTTTCAGCGCGGTGAGCTGAGCTCGATGTGGGCCGTCGCCAGCTGGACCTTGGTTTATGTCGTCGCACAGCAGGTCGCGCTGCTGGTCTATACCAACTTGGCGAACGCGGCCGGTGCCCGCGGGGTGCAGGAACAGATCAAGCACAGCGTCGGTTCCACACCCTGGGTGAACGCCTACGCCTTTTTCCAGCTTCCGTACGCGGTGGTCGCGATCTCGATCATCACGGCGATCTTCCCGCGGATGACCCAGAGCGCCGCCGAAGGACGGTTGGACCGGCTGGTGGCTGACCTGCGCGAAGGGCTGCGCTTGTCGTTGGCTCTACTCCTGCCCGCCGTGGCATTGCTGTTCGGCGGCGCGAGCGAGATCTGCTACCTCATTTTCGCCCACCGCAGCGCGCTGCCGGCGGATGCCGAGATGATCGCCCAGGTGCTTCGGGTCTTCGCAGTCGCGTTGATCCCGTTCGCGGTGCTGCAGTTGTTGCAGCGCGGCTTTTATGCCTTGTCGGATACCAAAACACCGGCCTTGATCGCGATCGGTTCAACCGGCATCGGGGCGTTGACTGCGCTGCTGCTGTCGGGCACGCTGCCGACCGGCCAGGTGGTCCTCGGCATTGCCGCTGCTCAAGGCGTCTCGTGGAGCGTCGGCTGCATCGTCTCCGTCGCGTTGCTGCGGCGCCGGGTGGGCGCGCTTGGCGGGTGGGAGATCAGCAAGTTGGTCGCGCGAGCTGGATTGGCCGCAGCGGTGACGTTGGCCGTCGCTCAGCTGGGCCACCAGTTCCTCGGTCCCCGGGTCAACGACAGCTTGGCGCTGACTGCTGCACTGCTGCTCGGGCAGGGGGCGCTCGGCGGGGCGGCCTTCCTGGTGTGTGCCCGATTCACCGGTGTTTCCGAGGTCAACCAGGTCATCTCGATGCTGCGCCGCAAAGTCGGGCGCTAATTCGCGCGATGGGTCCCGAGCTGCGGCCCTGACCAGGCGATTGTCAGACGTTTCGAGCTCAGGGATCGACCGGCGGGCCGGCCGGGTCCGCTTGTCGCGCAGGGGGGACGACCTGCCGCATCATGGCCCAGGGCGGGTATGGTCGGTGTCGACATGTTAGGCGCCGACGCGGCATCATGTGCGCGGAGGGCGGCGGGGCCAGTGCCTGATGCGGCACAACCAAGGCGGCACACTGTGCGCGCAGAGCACCTCGGGAGGACTGGTGACCCAGCTCGGCGAAGGCCACGGGAGCGCGGCCGATGCGGGCAGACCGGTCATGACGTTCGGAACGCCCGCCATCGGTGAGGTGTTGGCCGAGCGTTACCAGCTCGAGGAACATGTCAATAACGACAGCGCCGGCCGGCAGGTGTGGCGCGGCATTGATGTGATCTTGCGACGGCCGGTCGCAGTCGTGTTGCGCTATCCCGGCGGTGCCTCCGCTATCGAGATGTTGCAGGCCGCGGTTGATGCCAGTCGCGTCATTCACCCTAACTTGGTCGGGGTCTATGACGCGATCGACGAGAACGACCGGGCTTACGTGGTGCGTGAGTGGGTCGACGGCGAGTCGTTGCGTGGTCTGATCAGCCAAGTCGGCCCGCTTGATCCGGCTCGCGCCACAGCTATCGCACACTCGATCGTCGACGCGCTGGCGGCCGTCCACGCCACCGGCATGGTGCACGGAAACCTGCACCCCGGCACGGTTCTGATTGCCGACGACGGTCGGGTCGTTTTAGCCGATGCTCGCGCTGACTCGGCGGACAACGTCGAGACCGACATTCGCGCGGTCGGCGGCATTCTCTACTTCGCGCTGACCAGTCACTGGCCCCACACCGGCCGTGGCCGCTCAGACCTGCCCGACGCCAATCGTGATGGCAACGGCAATCCGGCCGCCCCGCGCCAGATCCGTGCCGGCATCCCGGCGTATCTCGACGACTTGACCATGGACCTGCTCGACAAGCGGGTCGTCGCTCCGACCGCTGACGCGCTCGCCGCCGAGCTGGCGCGGCTCGACTCCGGCGACGATGAATTCGACGATGCGGGTCCGCTGCGGTTCACCCAAGGCGGCCCGAACGAACCGACCCGGAGCACTCGCAAAATCATGGTCGGCGTGGTTGCGCTCGCCATCATCGCGATCATCGGTTTGATCATCGGAATCCGAGCAATCAGCGGCTCCGGTAACGCCACTCCGACGAAGACCACCCAGGCGAAGGCTGGCGCCCAAGCTCCGAATCCGACCGGAAGCACGCCTGCCGCCCCCGCCGCCTCGCCGACACAGATCCCCCTAACCGCCAACATGGTGCGCATTGTGGATCCGCCGCCCGGCGATCGCAGCAACTCTGGCCAGGCTAAAAACGTCATCGACAACAACCCCGAAACTGCTTGGCAAACCCAGCACTACAACGACGCGAATTTCGGTCACCTGAAGCCTGGTATGGGGGTTTTGATCAATCTGGGCAGTCCCCGCTCGCTGGCCGAGGTGCGGGTCGAAACCTCGTCGCCTGGTGCGACCATGGGCATCCGCACCGGCACGAGCGACCCCGGTGACACGTCCGCCGGCGACGACCAGATCGTCAAGAAATATGCGAAGCTCGGCGACGACTCCGCCCTCGACGGCACAAAGTGGGTCTTCTCAAGCTTCGATCCAGCCAAGAAATACCAGTACGTGTTGGTCTTCATCACCAAGCTGCCGCCCGCCGACGACGACCCGACTCGTTTCCAGCTCGGCGTAAACAACATCGAGGTATACGGGAACTGACGATTCCCGTCGACGAGCAGCTCTCGGCTAGATTGCTGGCGTGACTTCCGGGGACGCTTCGTCCGGTGTGCCCGGTGCGACTGCCGCACCGAGCGATGCTGAGCTCATGCGCGCCCATATTGCCGGCGACCCGCTCGCCTTTGCTGAGCTAGTTCGGCGACACCGCGATCGGCTCTGGGCGGTTGCGCTGCGCACGACTGGCGACCGCGAAGAGGCAGCCGACGCCGTACAAGATGCGTTGTTGTCCGCTCATCGCAACGCCGAGAAGTTTCGGGGCGATTCGGCGGTGACCACCTGGCTGCACCGGATCGTGGTGAACGCCTGCCTCGACCGGATTCGCCGCAACCAAGCCCACCCGACCGTGCCCCTGCCCGACGGCAACCGCACCGATGAGCACCCCTACCGAGCCGAGCCGGCCGCCCCAACCCAAGACCACGACACCGCCCTATTGGTACGCGAAGCGTTGGCCGCCCTGCCACTCGAACAGCGAGCCGCGATCGTGCTGGTCGACGTGCAGGGCTACCCAGTCGCCGAGGCAGCGGAGGTGCTCGGTGTCGCCGCCGGCACGATCAAGAGCCGGTGTGCCCGCGGCCGAGCCAAAATGGCAATAGCCCTCGGCCACCTGCACGCCGCCCCCAGCCCCGCGCGGGCCGAGGGCGGCAGCTCGCCGGTCGACGACGAGGCTCGGCCGCGGAACCATCCGGGCAGCGGCAGCGTCTCATCGAAGCCGGCAGCGGTCAGCCCGGCGCCGAGCGTGCGTGATCGCGGGGAGCTGAGGTGAACGAGATGGAGTTCGGCGAGGTGGATATCGACCTGCTGGCGGACTACATCGGCGGCGCGCTCGACGACACGCCGGCCGGCGCAACCGTTGCCGCGTTGATCGCCGACGATCCCGCGTGGCGCGACACCCATCGCCAACTCAGCGCGGGCATGACCCAAGTCGGTTCGCACCTGACTGCACTCGATCCCGAGCCGATGCCGGCCGAGCTCGCCGCCCGCCTGGAGCAGTTGTTCACCGCTGACCTTCCCCAGCGGCCGACCCTGGCGCTGGTGCACATAGATGGCGCTCCCGGCGTACCGAAGCATGGGCGGTTGCCGGGGCGACGGATGCGGTGGGGGGCGCCGATAGCTGTTGCTGCAGCAGCGGTGGCGTTGGTGGGTTTTGGCGCTGATTACCTTGCTGGGCGTCATGCCCAGCATGTGACTGCGACATCCGGAAAGTCAGACGCGGTGCCTGCTTTTACGCCGGCGGCTGGGCAGACCTTCCACAGTGGCACGGATTATTCCGCTGAGACTTTGGCCGCTGGGCCGATGCAGGCGCAGGTGTTAACGGCGCCCCGGTCGGAGGCTGGCACTTCGGCAGGCGAAGGTTTTGCGCATCGTCCGGCACCAACCACTTCGGCGGGCGGCGGTTTCGCGCCCGGTTCCGCACCAAGTGCCGCTAACCTCAGCCCAGATTTGCACCCCGTCTCCCCTCGGGCCCTGGAGCAGCCGAAGTCGGGCGCTGATTCGGCCAGGTCCGCTGGAGCGGCGTTGTCCTTGGGCACGTTGCAGCGGCTTGAGGTTCGTGAGGCACTCGACGCCTGTTTAGCGGCGATCGAGCGGGAGAACGGCGCCGGCGCCATCGCGGTGCGCTCAGTGGATTACGCCCGGTTTGCCGGCGAGCCAGCCGTGGTGGTGCAGTTCAGCGCGACCAACGGCTCCTGGGGTTGGGCCAGTGGGCCGGCCTGCGGCACACCGGACACCGGCGCGGCCACCCTCACCAAAGTCCCGGTACGCTGAGCGACGCTCTGCTGAGAACCCAGGTGAGGTGGGCCACCACTGGCACCGGCGGGAATGGCAGTTGCCTAGCATGACGTTCTAGCGTTCAAAGTCGCCGAGGGTTCGTCGGCGAAACCAACTCAAGGAGCCGGCAGTGGACGAGGTCCGCAATCTGATCATCATCGGTTCGGGACCGTCCGGCTATACCGCGGCGCTGTATGCCTCCCGGGCCAACCTGAATCCATTGGTGATCGAGGGGGTGCAGTCCGGTGGTGCGCTGATGACCACCACCGAAGTGGAAAACTTCCCCGGTCACCGCGACGGCATCATGGGCCCCGAACTGATGGACAATATGCGGGCGCAGGCGGAGAAGTTCGGTGCCGAGTTCCTCACCGACGACGTGACCCGAGTCGAGCTGGGCGATAAACCGACTCAAGCCGGCGCCGACGCTCTGAAAACGGTCTGGGTCGGCGACAAGCAGTATTTCGCCCGCGCGGTAATCCTCGCGACCGGCTCAGCTTGGCGCCCAATCGGTGTGCCCGGTGAGCAGGAGCTGCTCGGCCATGGCGTTTCGTCGTGTGCCACCTGCGACGGCTTCTTCTTCCGCAACCAGCACATCATCGTGGTGGGCGGGGGCGACTCGGCGATGGAGGAGGCGACCTTCCTGACCCGTTTCGCGGAGACGGTGACCATCGTGCACCGCCGCGACTCGTTCCGGGCTAGCAAGGTGATGCAGGTCCGGGCACTGAACAACCCCAAGATCAAGGTCGAGTGGAATTCGGTGGTCGAGGAAGTGCTCGGCGAGGACGGCAAGGTCGTCGGAGCCCGACTCAAGAACGTGCAGACTGGCGACACCAAAGTGCTCGACGTCACCGGCGTCTTCGTCGCGATCGGCCACGACCCGCGCAGCGAGCTGTTCAAGGGTCAGGTCGAGCTCGACGACGAGGGCTACGTGAAGGTCGATTCACCCAGCACCCGTACCAACGTGGCTGGGGTTTTTGCCGCAGGCGACCTGGTCGATCACACCTACCGCCAAGCCATCACCGCCTCGGGTACGGGTTGTGCCGCCGCCCTGGATGCCGAGCGCTTCATCGCCTCCTTCGTCGAGCTGTAGCAGCGACTTAGCCGGCCGGGTTTCACCGCGCAAGGCCCCGTTTCGTTCAGTTGTTTTCAGCTCGATCGTCGTTGAAGGCCGGGAGGTCGTAAGTGGGAGCAAACAAAGCAGTCACCGACGCCAGTTTCGTCGCGGACGTGCTGCAATCGGACAAGCCAGTGCTGGTGGATTTCTGGGCCGACTGGTGCGCGCCGTGTAAAAAGGTCGACCCGCTGCTGGCCGAAATCGCCACCGAGATGGGCGACAAAGTTCAGATCGTCAAGGTCAACATCGACGAGAACCCCGAGACGACCCGGGCTTACCGGGTGATGTCGGTGCCGACGTTGACGATGTTCAAGGGTGGCGAAGTGGTCAATTCGGTGACCGGTGCCCGCCCGAAGAGTGTGTTGGTCAAATTCATCGAGTCGGCTCTCTAAGCACCAGGTCGACAGCGCCCCGCACCGGTTGCCGGCTGCGGGGCGTTGGTGTTTCATCCGTAGGGTTTCACCGACAGCTGGGCCAAGCAGTCGGGTAGTACGCTGCGGAAGTTCGCCCTTGCGCTGCGTTCGTCGTGCTTTATTCGTGCTGTTGCTGCTTTATTCGTGCTGTTGCTGCTTTATTCGTGCTGTTGCTTAGGAGTCGCGCGTGCGTTCCATCCGGCGTGGAGACAGCGGCCCGGCCGTTGCCGAAATCCGATCCATCCTGGTCGGACTCGAACTGCTGGACACCGCTACCGACGTCTTCGACGACGACCTGGACGGCGCTGTGCGCGCCTTCCAACAGGGCCGCGGCCTCGGGGTCGACGGGTTGGTCGGCGACGAAACTTGGGGGGCACTGGACGCGGCCCGCTGGCGGCTCGGCGCCCGCACGCTCTATCACAGCGTGCCGGACGCGTTGGTCGGCGAAGATGTGCGCGCGTTGCAGGAACGCCTGTTGGAAATGGGCTACGACAGCGGCCGAGCCGACTCGATCTATGGCGCTCGCACCGCCCGTGCCGTGGCTCAATTCCAACGCGAGGTCGGGTTGAGCCCGGACGGATCCTGCGGACCGCAGACAATGAAGGCGCTGCGGCGGCTCGGCCGCAAGGTCGTTGGTGGGCGGCCACAGTGGCTGCGCGAGGCCGAAGCGTTCCGTCGGTCCGGACCCAACCTGATGGGCAAGACCATCGTGATCGACCCCGGCCACGGCGGCAACGCTGACCCCGGCGTCGTGGTGCCGGAAGGTTCACTGCGCTGGACCGAGGCCGACTTGGTGTTCGACCTGGCCGCCCGGTTGGAAGGCCGACTCGCTGCCGCCGGTATGCGAGTGCACTTGACCCGCGGCCCGCACGCGAGCGCGGTGATGAGCGGCGCCGAGCGGGCCACCTTGGCCAACAGCTTGAGCGCCGATCTGTTGATCTCGCTACACCTGGACGGCCACGACAACGAACTGGCCGAGGGTGTCGCCACCTATCACTACGGCACTGGCGTCGGCGTGACGTCAACAGTGGGCGAACGCCTCGCCAACCTGGTGCAACGCGAAATTGTGGTGCGCACCGGGATGACCGATTGTCGGATCCACGCCAAAACCTGGGATCTCCTCAAACTCACCCACATGCCGACGGTCCGAGTGGACCTGGGCTATCTGACGTCGCCCGGCGATCGGGCCCGGCTGGTCAATCCGCTCTTTCGCGAGCAGATCGTCGAGTCGATCCTGGCCGCAGTGCAGCGGATGTATTACCCGGTCGAGGCGGACGTGCCGACCGGCTCAATCGATGTGCGCCAGCTGCGGCTAGAGCTAGCCAACCGGGCCTAAGCCGGCTTCAGCTTTTCAATGGTGTTGTTGCCAGTTAGGCCGCGTTTTCGGCTGACTGGGTGGCCGGAACGGGGCCGATTGGGCGCAGCAGCGTCTCCGGGCTCATCGTGCCGAGCAGCTTCTCCAACGCATATTCCACGTCCGACTTCCAGGACAGCGCGGTGCGCAATTCCAGCCGTAACCGGGGATAGCGCGGGTGCGGGCGAACCGTTTTGAAACCGACCGACAGGAAGAAGTCGACCGGGGCCACACACGCGGTCTGCTGGTGGTCGTCGTCGGCCTCGCCGAACTTGGCATCACCGAACGCCTCGATCGCTTTGACCCCCCGCTTGGTCAGGTCGCGCGACACGCCCTGCAGCAGCATCCGGCCCAAGCCACCACCAGCGAACGACGGAACCACGTGTGCGGTCATCAGCAAGGCGGCGTCAGCGCTTACCGGAGAGGTCGGGAACGCCATCGAACGGGGCACATAGGCCGGCGGCGCGAACATCACAAACCCGGCGGGCATGCCGTCGACATAGGCGAGCTTGCCGCACGAACCCCATTCGAGCAGCGTCTGCGAAACCCAAGCTTCCTTCTCCAGCCCCGGATCGCCGGACGCACACGCTCGCTCGGCGGCGACCGGATCCAGCTCCCAGTAGACGCATTTACGGCACGGCCGGGGCAGATCTTCGAGCGTGTCCAGAGTGAGGTTGACCAGACGTCGCGACACGGCTATCTCCTCGACGGGGCGGAAAGAGTCCTCGGCTGAGCGACAACAATGCACGGCCTGGAGGAAATCGTACGCCGCAAACTCCATGAACGGGATCAGGTCGGGCACCGGGCGCATTTATCCCCAAGCCAGTTGACGCAGGTCCCCATTAGGATCGAGACCTGCACTGTTGCGCTTCCTGTTCGGTTCTAGATCCCAACTCGGCGAGGTGAGAGCCGCATGACCGGCACTACCCAGGACGACTACACCGACCGGTACGCGCGACGCGTGCGCGGCATGACCACGTCCGAAATTCGGGCACTGTTCTCCGTCGCTAGCCGCCCGGAGGTGGTGTCGCTGGCCGGCGGCTCGCCGTACATTGCCGCACTGCCGCTCGACGCGGTCGGGGAAATGCTGGGCCGACTCGGCTCCGAATACGGCACCACCTCCCTGCAGTACGGCATCGGCCAGGGCACGATCGACTTGCGCGAGCGCATTTGCGAGTTGATGACCCACTCCGGCATCTTCGGCGCCTCCCCCGATGACGTGGTCGTGACCGTCGGCGGCCAGCAGGCGATCGACCTGCTCGCCCGGCTGTTCCTTGACCCGGGCGACGTGGTGCTCGCCGAAGGCCCGACGTATGTGGGTGCGCTCAGTGTTTTCCAGTCCGCGCAAGCGCAGGTGCAGCACGTGGCGATGGACGCCGACGGGCTGATTCCAGCGGCGTTGGAGGAGGCGATCGGGGCGGTCGAGCGATCCGGCCGGCGGGCGAAATTCCTCTACACGATCCCGACCTTCCAGAACCCGGCCGGTGTCACGCTCTCCGATGAGCGACGCGAACAGGTGCTCAACATCTGCGAGCGGGCCGGGCTTTTGGTGGTCGAGGACGACCCGTACGGAATGTTGTCCTTTGAAGGTGATGCTCCCCTGCCATTGCGGGCTCGGCGACGCGAGGGCGTTTTCTACGTCAGCACGTTTTCGAAAACGTTCGCTCCCGGCCTGCGCGTGGGGTGGATTCTCGCCCCCCACGCCGTACGGGAAAAGTTGGTAATGGCTAGTGAGGCCAACATTTTGTGTCCGAGCGCATTCGCGCAGGGTGCGGTCGCGATGTATTTGGCCAACATGCCCTGGCAAGAGCAGATCAAAATCTACCGCGAGATTTACCGGGAACGGCGCGATGCGCTGCTGACGGCACTGCGTGAGCTGATGCCGACCGGCACCACTTGGACCCGGCCGACCGGTGGGCTTTTCGTGTGGGCCACTCTGCCCGAAGGCCTCGACTCGAAAGCGATGATGCCGCGCGCGATTGCCGCCCGGGTCGCCTATGTGCCCGGGACTGGTTTCTATGCCGACGGCACCGGCACCGGCAACATGCGGCTCAACTTCTCCTTCTCCGCGCCCGACCGCATCCGCGAAGGCATCCGCCGTCTCGCCGGAGTAATGGAGCAAGAACTCGCGCTACGCGCAGTCTTCGGTGCCAACGCCGCACCACAGCACCGCCGTCGGGGTCCGGCCGCCGCCGACACCCCCGGCTCCGACTTGGCATGATCACTTCCATGGGTACGGGTGACGATGTGCGGGTAATGGTTCTGGCCGGTGGCCTGTCCTACGAGCGGGAAGTGTCGCTGCGATCCGGCCGTCGAGTGTTGGACGCGCTGCGCGGCGCTGGCTTGTCCGCGGAAATAGTCGATGCTGATGCGGCGCTGCTGCCCACATTGCAGGCCGACCCACCCGATGCGGTGGTGATCGCGCTGCACGGGGCGACCGGCGAGGACGGTTCGCTGCGTGGGGTGCTCGACCTGTGCGGCGTGCCGTACGTGGGGTGTGACGCCCGCGCATCTCGACTCGCCTGGGACAAGCCGTCCGCCAAATCGATGCTCAGTGAGGCCGGCATCCCCACGCCCAACTGGGTGGCCTTGCCGCACGACCGGTTCTCCGAGTTGGGCGCGGTTGCCGTGCTCGAGCGCATCGTCCGGCGGCTCGGCCTGCCCCTGATGGTCAAGCCGGCTCAGGGTGGGTCTGGGCTTGGTGCGGCAGTGGTGCGCGAGGAGGCAGATCTGCCGGCGGCGATGGTGGGGTGCTTCGCATACGACTCGACTGCGCTGGTGGAAAAGTTCGTACCCGGTCAGGATGTGGCTGTCTCGATCGTTGATCTCGGCTCCGGCCCGCAAGCGCTGCCCATCGTCGAGATCGTCCCCCGCGACGGCGTGTACGACTACGCGGCGCGCTACACCGCCGGCCTGACCACGTGGCACACCCCGGCACGTTTGTCGGCCGAGGTCGCGGCACAGGTGACCGAAACAGCGCTCGCGGCACACAAGGTACTCGGCCTGCGTGATCTTTCTCGGGTCGACTTGATAGTCACACCGGACGGTTTACCGCAGGTCTTGGGGATCAACGTGTCACCGGGAATGACCGAGACGTCGCTGCTACCCCTGGCCGTGCAGGCGGCTGGTCTCGACTTCGGCCAGCTGCTGACAACACTGGTGAAACGAGCAGTCGCTCGGGGGTAACCGCTTAGCCGTTTCCATTCCCGCCGGGCCGATGCTCACTGCTGACAGTTAGCCACTCGGCTAGTGGAGTGGCACTCGCGAAGCCTGATCGTCGTACGCCGCGTACTCCGTCTCCGTACCTTGCTCGGTTTTTGTTGGTTTGCTTGAAGCGCTTGTTGGCTCGTTGAAAGCGCGGAGCACATCGTTGCTGGTGCCAGCCGCATTGTCGGTGTCCGGGGTCTGGTTGGCTGCTAGAACCTGGTTGGCCGCTACAACGTCGTCTGCACTGACCGCCGGAGTGGAGATCTTAGCGCCGCCGTCCGACTCGGGCTCGTCATGACCGGTCTTGTGACCAACATCAGCGCCACTCGCCGCTGCAATCGTGCTCTGCGGTGCCGCCGCCTCGCCTGACGATCCGGATAGACCGACAGACTCTGCGGCTTCGACATCACCGAGGGCCTGCGGACGCGAGGCGTCTTCTGCATCGGCGTCAGCTGACGTGCTCTCTTGCGGCGCCGGACTAAAGGTGGAGGGTGACTCCCATTGAATGTGCGGCGGCTCGGCGTTGGCCTTGCCACCGAAGTCGGCCAGCCACGCGGCAACAAGAGCTAGGTTTTCCCGCCATTGCGGCTCCGAGGTCACCGGCAAAATGTCATCCCAGAGCGAAAGGAACGTTCCTCGCAACTGCAGCTGACCGTACGGCCGGGCAAGGAACCACATGTGCAGGTGAGCCGAACCATCGCCCCACCGGTTGACGTGAACTCGGGCCACCCCGTCCAACGAGCGAATCGCGCGCTCCAGCCGAACAGTCATCACTCCGAGCTCGGCTGCGAGCAAATTTGGCAGGTCACCCAGGTCGAGGTGCGACCGACATTCGAGAATCAAGACCATCGGCAACCCGGTCGGTCGGTCCATCGCCCTGACTCGCCAACGTTCGGAAACCCAAACGTATGCGTCGTCAGGGGTGCCGCAAGCTACGCAATCAGCGCTGTCTTCGCCATTGCGGGGCGGCTCGACATCGACTGGAGCAGCCAACTTCTTCACTCGCATATCCCCCTCGAAGGGGAAGGAGGGCCAGCGAGTGAAGTCGGGGAGGGGAGCGAATTTCTCGGGCACGACGTGACCTTAGCCCAGCCAGGAGGCACTGTCCCGGGTCAATTTTGTGGGCGTACCTGCGGCGTCCCCAACTGGGTGGTTTGTTGCACTCCAGGACTGCTCGACGTGGATACATGTCACCGTCCGTGGGCGTAGCAGCACCGCAAAAGTTATCCACAGAAGTTATCCACAGGCCCGCCCGTTTCACGTGAAACACGACGTCGGCGGCTTTTACGCCCTGTGGATACAGCAGTGGACGACGCCGGTCACATCGGCCATGTTTCACGTGAAACGGGCCAAGCCCGAATGTCAACAGGCGATACGCACAGCTTGTGGATAGTGGTGGCTACGTATGTCACCGTCCCACCATCCCGCAATTTCATCGCGGTGCAGATCTCGGTTGGAGCTTCCTTCGGAGCACCATGCACCTACCTGCCACTGTGGCCAATCGGCTAACCAGCAATGTGCGGATTTCCTAACGCGACGCAGACTGGTGTGCTCACGCCCAAGAAACTGTGGCTGCCAGGAGCTAACCAAGGGGTAGAGCGAGCCACCCGAGCATCACCGCCACGCGTGCTGAGAGCCATTCAAGAGATGCCCCGCGCAAGTACCACTGAGAGACCATTCAGGGGACGCGGCGTCCTGATCAGGCTGGCTAAGGATGCCACGTATGTCGCGGGCCGGCGAGATGGCCGACACGCCTTAGAGCTCCTTCACCCCGGTTGAAGCTTGCACCCTGTTCCACGTGAAACTGACGACCGGATCAAAGGCATGAGGCTCGCAGCTATCCCCCTCTGTCGACGCAACGTTTTGCGGAACTGACGCCGGACCCCGACTGCTGCCGCTGTCAATGACGGCCAGCCCGTGCCCCGAAGGCTGGCACCTTGCCTCAGGGCTGGCATGTTGCCTCGAGACTTTCTGTTCGGCTCGGAGACTGAGCAGATGCACGTCAAACTGTCGGACGGGTGATCTGTTGTGCGGTCATTGAATTTTCGAGCTAGGCACCCTCTACCTGCCTCGATCGCAATATTGATTGATGATCCGCGCAGAAGCGACTCGCAAGCTAGAGCGGGTGCATCCGGCCAGTCCCCGACGGGTGGGTGCTCCGAACCAGAGCCGCGCCACGACTTGGCTGGAGCACCCCTCGCAACTTTGCAGACGGCTTAGCCCAAGCACGCCGATCGCCGCCCCCGCCGGTCGGATCAACACGTTTCACGTGGAACAGCTGAGGTCTGTACAGGCTGAACAACACACGGATCAGCTCAACAATGAGCCCAGTCGGCCGAAGGTCGCGCATCCCTGGAAGCCGGAACCCCGCCGGACTATTGCCACCGGCTACGACGGGGAGGGTCGGCTACGACGCGGAAGCAAGCTAAGGGAGATCGAACCGCAAGCGTCAAGGCGCGAAGGCTTGAGAACGGCCACCAGGCGTTGTCACCGACGCGAGCAAGTTTCACGTGAAACATCAATCCGGAGGGGGATTAGAGAGCACATGGCGGGCTGCTCGCTGACCTCAGGCCACTCGGAGCCAAGGATGTCTCGGGACAACACCGCGAAGTTGATCGAACTAGATTCAGCTGGCTTAGACGCGTCCGCAGCTCAGTTGCGCGAGTCCACAAGCTCACATAACCAAGCATGCGTGACCAGGTCGGGCGGCCGAGCGTGCGCGATGAGTTTGGACAGTCGGGCGTGCCGCTCATAAGTCCAAGCGAAGGTAAACAACTCGACCGGAGGAGTGTACGCGGGCTTTCTATACCGAGCAGCTAAGGCGATTGCCGAGGCATCGTCTAGCCAGGCCGGCCCGGCCGGCCTACACACACTCGGTTTGCCGTCCACAAGTCACACGGCTCGCGCACACCTAACTGCGTCCAATCAAGCTACGCCTAGCCAAGCTGCGTCCAACCGGACTAAGTCCAGCCAACTCGCGTCCAACGGACATTCGAGTGGCGTGATCTAGTACGTTGCCGCTGCACCACGTCGCTGACGTTCACCCAGGCGGTTGGGGGCATTAACCGAAGATCGAACGTGAAACGAGCCAAGTCGTTGTCGGCCGGCGTCTCGCACCGGACTGAGAACCAGTGCAGAATGCGCCGCGTCGGGGACCCATTTTGACGGCTTCGATGCAAGTGCCGCACCGCCCATGACCAGGGAAAATGCGAGTCAATTTAAGCAAACTTCTGTCAGCGGCATTCTCTCAGGGTTTCTTGATGTTGGCTCTTGCGGATTTGCCGCGCCGAAATGTCCTGCTTCCGGGATATTCCCGACTGCAGCCTCTGGCCCAAACCAGCCTGAACGAGTAATGCCGGTTGCGCCAACGCCCAACGAACAAGGGGGCGGCGATGGCGGCGCCTGGCATCACGTCAGCCGCACTAGTTTCACGTGAAACATCGGCACTGGCGACCATCCAAAGGTGATTACCGCACCGCCCTTACCTTTCCGCCTACGCCACACCGACACTGGCGCAGCCGCCCTCACACCACACAACTCACCAAGGCCGAGCGGGCACACTGGCCCGCGCACTCCAAGTGTCTGGTTTAGGCAGAGACGAGAGGAAAGACATTCGTCACGGCGGATGTGAGCGGCTGTTCTACCGCCGAGCTCTGCGAATGTTGGCGCCGAATCAGGAACGCAACCTGCGACTGAACTTTGTATCGGTATGCGGCAGCCCGGGAGCTCGGGAGCTCGGGAGCTCGGCTGTTCAGCTAGCGTCGTCTCCCGCGTCACGATCGACACCGACTATGTCGCATACCGACAATGTGGGCGGTGAGATTGCGCATTGTGATACTCCTGCGCTGGAAATCTCAGGTCGAACAGAGCGTACTGCCGACGCAGTCCACCCGGCGCAGAATCGAGGCGCGAGATGTGCAGAACCGAGCGCGAGATGTCTAGGCTCCGCAGCTCGTGAATACCACTGGGCTTAGCGCACCGCTTGCACGTCATTCTCGGGCAACCTGCGGTGGTGCTCGGTCAAGAGTGAAGTAGCCTCTTGCCGGCCTTAACTACGAACGATCCAGGATTTCGTTTCACGTGAAACCACCTTCTCAACACCAATCCTGCTACATCAAAGTTGGCGACGCAGTCCCGAGCCAGTCAGATTTGTCCCGAGGCACTCAGGAGCCGGCTCACACTGAACCTCGAAACAGGAGGCCCAGTCAGAACTAGCAGACCGAATAGGCTGGACCAGCAGACCTAGTCATTCTCAAATTGCCGCTAGGCAAAGCGTCAGCGTTGCCGACGAGCAAACCACAACCGCGACAGATAGTCTGGCCGAACGATGGGCGCAGAACGATGGGCGCAGAACAAAAACCAACAAACTGAGGGATTCTCGTGTCTCTACCGCCCAGAGCCGCTCTCTCAGCTAGATCCGACGGTTAAATTCGCAAGATCCGCACTACCGGAAATCTCAGCAGAATAGCCCTGACAGAACGAAGCTGAACCCTATTCGGTCCTGAGTAGCACCGACCCGCCCTCTCTCAGTCGCACCCGTGACTCGGCGATAGCCCGACAGTAGGCGCCTGATTTCGACCGGCCGCCGCGCACCAGACAGGCACGAACGGGAGCAGAACCCGCTCAGGCACGAAGAAGGCACGTGACGTGGTCACGTGCCTTGACCGAACGGCCGAATCGGCTAAGCCTGAGCGCCGGAACTGCCCTCGTCGTCGACGCCGATCATGCCGACTATCCGCTCTAAATCATCAACAGTTGCGAACTCAATGGTGATCTTCCCCTTGTTCCGACCAATGTCGACCTTGACGCGGGTGTCGAACCGATCGGAGAGACGATCAGCGAGGTCGTTCAGGGCCGGTGCATGAGCCTTTACTCGCCGCGCCGGATTCGCCTTCTTCGCTGGTCCATCGGAGATAGCGATGGACACCAGCTCCTCGGTCGCCCGAACCGAAAGCCCCTCCGCCACGATTCGCAAAGCCAACTTTTCCAGTTGGTCGGCGTCGTCCAAACCGAGCAAGGCGCGCGCGTGCCCAGCCGACAGGACGCCGGCAGCGACCCGGCGCTGAACTGGGGCCGGCAGATTGAGCAGCCTCAGGGTGTTGGAAATCTGCGGGCGGCTCCGACCAATCCGCCGGGCAAGCTCTTCGTGAGTGGCGCCGAACTCCTCGAGCAGCTGCTGATAGGCGGCTGCTTCTTCGAGCGGGTTGAGATTCGCCCGGTGAATGTTCTCTAACAGCGCATCGCGCAGCATCGCATCGTCGCGCGTGTCGCGGATGATCGCCGGAATGCTTTGCTTTCCGACCGCCTGGGCGGCACGCCAACGTCGTTCGCCCATGACGAGCTCATACCGATCGTTGCCCAGGTCTCGGACGACGATGGGTTGCAAGAAGCCGACCTCTTGGATTGAGGTTTTCAGCTCCTCCAAAGCGTCTTCGTCGAAGACCTGACGTGGCTGCTTAGCGTTCGGCTCGATGCTGGCGACCGGCAGTTCGGCGAACCGAGCACCTGGCACCGGGCTCAGCTCAGAGCCCGAGCCCTGCCGGGAGTTCTCCGCCCCGGTCGCCGGAGCGCTCGAGTCGGCAGCAACGAACGGGTCGGCCGGGAGATCTGCCGACGGACTCGCTGCTGTCGCTGGTGGCTGCGCGGCCGCCGGAGAGTCCAGCTCTGCGATCGTCGCCACCATGGGCGAAAGGTCCGCCGACGAGTCGTCCGGTGCTGACGGCGGCACGGTCTGGGCCGGTGCCGGGGCAGTTGGGATCAACGCACCCAAGCCACGGCCAAGGCCGCCGCGCGGACGGTTCTTCATGCCGTGCCTCCAGTGTTGACGCCACGCATCGCGATCTCCAGGGCAGCCTCGAAGTAGCTGGTCGCGCCCCTAGATCCCGGATCGTAGGTCATCACGGACTGGCCATAACTCGGCGCCTCCGACACCCGCACGTTGCGCGGAATGACGGCGTTCAGGACCTTACTGCCAAAGTGATTCCGTACGTCTTGCTCGACTGCGTCGGCCAGCCGGGTGCGCCGGTCGTACATGGTTAGCAAGATCGTTGAGACGTCGAGAGTCGGGTTCAGGTGCTGGCGTACCAGGTTGATGTTGTTGATCAGTTGATTTAAGCCTTCGAGGGCGTAGTACTCACACTGAATCGGAATGAGTACCTCTTGCGCAGCGCAGAGCGCGTTGACCGTCAACAGCCCTAGCGACGGCGGGCAGTCGATGAAGACGTAGTCGAACTTGTCCGGATGCGCGGTGATGGCGCGGGACAGCCGCGACTCTCGGGCCACGACCGAAACCAACTCGATCTCGGCGCCGGCCAGGTCGATCGTTGCCGGCACGCAGAACAGGTTGGGAATACCTTCGACGGCCTGCGCTACCTCGGACAACGGGACGTTGTCGATCAGGCAGTCATACACGTCCGGCACGCCAGCATGATGGGGAACGTTCAGCCCGGTGGACGCGTTGCCCTGCGGGTCTAAGTCGACGACCAGGACGCGGTTGCCATGCAAGGCCAGCGCCACCGCCAGGTTCACAGTGGTGGTGGTCTTGCCAACGCCACCCTTCTGGTTCGCGACGCAGAGCACCCTCGGGTGATCCGGGCGCGGCATGATGATCTCGCCGCTCGGGTTGAGGATCTGCACAGCTCGCAACGCTTCCATGGCTAGAGGTGGATCGTCTTCATCCGCGCCCGGCGTTTCACGTGAAACATGCTCACTCGGCGGTAATGAAGCCGGATCGGCAGGCGCCGGCGGACTGGACCCGGGCACCGAGGTGTCCGGGGGGGCGGAAACTGAAACCGGAGCCGAGGCGACCGTCGGCGGATTCGGTTCCGACACCCGCGGCTCCGGCGGGCCGGTGTACCCCGTTGGAGTGCCGTAGACCTGACCGACCGACCCTTGTCCGGTCGCCGCGCGCGGCTGTGGAACTCCCCGCTCGGCGCTATTCAAGGCACCACCCAGCCCACCGGCGTCCGCGCCTGCAGGTCGTTCGGGCCCCAGAGACGACTCGGTTTCACGTGAAACACCGTACTCATGCACCGTTTTATCCCTGTTATTGAGAAACGGGTTGGCCGGCGACTCGCGCGAACCGGGGGCAGAAGTCCGGTCAACACTGTCGACGCTCGGCCAGCCTACGGCCGTCGGGCTGGACCCGCCACGGCCGTCCGTCTGATGAGTCGCGCGCGACACAACGACGTCGATGCCAGCAGCCGCCGCAAACCTCATCGTTCCCGGCACTAGTCGCAATCCGGCCTCGACCTGTTGCCCGGTCGGCGAGTCCCAACTACCCGTCGCCCAATCCCCATCTTCCGACTCTTCCGAGCCGCTCTCAGCCGATGGCGTCGGCCTGCTCTCAGCCGATGGCTCCGGCGCGAATCCGGTCTCAACCAAATCAGCTCGCACTTGCCCAGCAGGCTCAACCGCGACACCAACCGACTTGACTACAACTTCAACCTGCCCAGGCACAACCCGGGCGGGGTCAGCCTCGACCGCAGCCAATACATCGGTTCGCTCAACCACGGCCGTAGTCGGCGCCACCAATGCCGCGGGCAAAGGAACCACCTGACCTGGAGCGACTGCAATTGCGACTACCGCGGGCGACTCAGTCGCCTTGGCCTTTGCGCCAGCACGCCAACGGCCAAACAAAGATGCACTGCGAGCGAGCCGACTGGTCGCACTCTGCCGAGGCGGACCCAACTCGGCCGGCTGTGCTCGGGCATTGGGCACCTGCGCCGACGTAGGCAGACTTTGGGGTGGAAGTTCTGCTACAGCGTTCGTCGCAGACCTGGACGCCGGCGCCAGATCCCGGCCAACCGTTCGGCTAGTGGCATTCGTCCCACTCGGTGTCGGCTGGGCAGACGCAGGCTTACGTCCACCCCTCACGGGCAAGCGCCCATCATCTCTTGCAGGCAGACGCCCATCATCTGACGACTTGGCCCGACTCTTCGGAACCGAAGCCCCAGAACGGTCGCCGCCGGGTTGCGCCGGACCACCTCTCGCCGAAGCACTGCGACCCCCGGGCTCGCTGGCCGCGGCCCCGCGCCGACTATTCGGCGCCGACTCGTGGTGTTCACCGCCAGGCGACTGCGCTATCGGTTCCCGTTCTCCACGGTCAGCCGGGGGCACTTCATGGTCAGCAGATGCCCGGTCATGGTCAGCAGGTTGCCGGTTGGCCCGAGATGACGGATCGGGACGTCGCGATTTTCCATTGCGCCGCCGAGCGCCCCGCTTCGCCATCTAGCCCCTCCGTGTGTTCCTTCGTCCGTTGTCGCGACCGCCGGCCGTGCCGAACGGCTTGCGACTCTGCGAAGCCGTCCGGATGGCCGGCTTTTGTCGTGGTCGCACGACGTCTCGCTGCTTGACGATCTCCACGATCGTCGTGGGCGGATCGAGCAAGCCGTTCCCGCAGTGGTGCAACACCGGCTCAGCTCCGCCCAGCTTGGCGATCGCATCATGGTGTTCCGCCGCCTCGGTGCTGGCCGAGGCACCCTTGAGCGCCAGCAGCCGACCGCCGCTGCGCACGAGTGGTAAGCACCAACCAGCTAGCCGGTCTAGGGGTGCCACCGCCCGAGCGGTGACGATGTCAGCGTCTCTGGCTGGGCCGCTGACGATCTCTTCTGCCCGTGCACGCAGAACGGTCACGCTTGCGCCAAGGCCAAGTGTGTCGACCGTTTCCTGTAGGAATGCAGTACGTCGTGCCAGTGGCTCGACCAGGGTGATACGCAAATCTGGCCGGGCCACTGCGAGCACGATACCGGGCAATCCAGCACCAGAACCGACATCAGTTATAGAGACCCCGTTGGGGATGATCTCGGACATAACCCCGCAATTAAGGAGATGGCGTTCCCAGATTCGCGGTGCCTCCCGCGGGCCGATCAGACCTCGGATGACGCCACCGGTAATCAAGAGCTGGGCATATTGCACGGCGAGCGCGAGTCGCGGCCCGAACAGTTGCTCAGCCACCGCAGCGAACTCCACCGGCGGCGACGCATCTTGCCCAGCACCTCCGTCATCGACCAGTGGAAGTTCAACCGCGCTGGACTCAGTCCGGCTTGGCAACTCAGATTCATGGTGGTGCCGAGCCGCAGGTCCATCAACCGGCGTGGAGCGGCCCGGGAAGGCGAGGGGACGACGGCTGGGACGACTGGCCCGGAATGACGACAGCCCAGGCGCCTGCGCGCCCGGGCCGGGGTCACCCGCGCCGAAGCGGGGGTTGGTCATGGTCAGCTAGCCGGCGTAACCACGATGCGCCGGTTGGGCTCCACGCCCTCAGACTCACTCTGCATGCCGGGCAGCGCGTTAACAACATCGTGCACGCACTTGCGCTCGAATGCCGACATTGGCTCTAGCCGAACGGCTTCGCCAGTTTCTTTGACCTTCTCGACCGCGTTACGAGCGAGTGCGGCAAGTTCTTTGCGGCGGGTGGCCCGATAGCCACCAATGTCAAGTAGCAGGCGGCTCGGCGATCCGGATGCCCGGAAGATGGCCAGGCGGGTGAGCTCCTGCAGTGCCTCCAACGTGGCGCCACGTTGACCGACCAACGGCTGCAACCGGCCGCCGACGACCTCGACCATGGGCCGGCCGGCCGAGACGAGCTCGTCGATGTCGCCGTCATAGTCGAGGATGTCCAACAGACCCTCGATGTAATCGGCGGCGATTTCGCTCTGCCGGAACAGGTCACCGTCGGTGGCAACGGTCTCCGCCTTCTTCGTCTCCTCGGTCACCTCAGCTGAGGCGTTGGCCCCGGTCGAGGTAGATACCTGGGAAACCGACGAATCTCCAGTGCTGATGTCGGTCACGGTCTCTTCTCCGTACTCATGTGGTCCGGACCTGCGCAGTCCGCTGTTTCCCGCGCCGGCGGCACGTACCGGTGGCGGGTAAGTATTGCTAAGGGGTGCGCTCGGGCCGCGATGCAGGCCCGAGCCGCGATCATCCCTTGGGTTTGCTTGCCGGTCGGGCACCCTTCTTCGGATTCACCGGTTTGGCGCCAGGCTTAGGCGCCACCGCCCTAGTCTCGACGACTGGACTCGGCGCTTGCTCGGCCGCAGCCTTACGCCCGAACAAGCCACCGGTACGCGCTGGCTGAACCGGACTCTTCGCACCCACCGCTAACGCGCTCTTAGCCGGCGCAGCAGCCGGACGAGCCGAGGAGGTAGTGCGCCCGGCTACTGGCGGCGGCGGGAACTTACGCAGCACCCACTGTTGCTGGCTGAGCGTGAACAGGTTGTTGGTGACCCAGTAGATGATCACACCGATCGGGAACAGTGCGCCGGAGACGAGTAGCGACAGCGGGATGCCATAAAGCATCAGGCGCTGGATCATTTTTTGCTGCGGGTCCTCAGCCCATCCGGTCTTGAGGATCATCTGGCGGCTAGTGGCATAGGTCGTCACCATCATGATCAAGACCAGAATCCCGGCGATGACCTTGACGATCCCCCCGTTCGCTGCCAAGGAAACTAGCTCACCGGCGTTTGAGCCGAACTTAGCCGGGAGCGGAGCTGTGAACAGATGTGCATGCGTGGCGCTGTTGAACTCCGTCTCGCTCCAGCCGTAGCGCGTTTTGCCGCCGTTGTTCGGGTTCAGCCGACGCAGCGTGTGGAACAAGCCGAGAAAGACAGGGATCTGCAAGAACATCGGTAGGCAACCCATCAGCGGGTTTGCCTTTTCCGTCTTGTAGAGCTCCATCATTTCTTTCTGGAGCGTCTCGCGGTCGCCCTTGTGCTTGTTCTGCAGCTCCTTAACCTTGGGCTGCAGCGCCTGCATCGCCCGCTGGCTCTTGATCTGCTTGACGAAGACCGGGAAGAGGATGACCCGGACCGTCACCACCAGGAACACGATGGCGAGGACCCAGCTCCAGTTGGTGCCCAGAACCGGGTCGGCCGGGATGCCGATAGCGGTCCACAGGTCATGCCAACGCAGCAGGATCCACGAAATGGCTGAGTAGATCCAGTCGAGACTCAATTCATGCTCCAGTCACATCAGCAGGACGGTGACGGATCGGGTCAGGCACCGGGTCAAACCCGCCAGGGTGGAAGGGGTGGCAGCGCAGGAGCCGCCAGAGCGTTAGACCGGTTCCCCGCGCTGCACCATGCTGCGCCAGCGCCTGGACGGCATAGGCACTGCAGGTGGGATAAAACCGGCAGCGGGCCGGCAACGCCGGGCTCACATAACGACGGTACGCGACGACTGCACCGGTCAGCATTCGGGCGAGGCCGCTCACCGGGGCCGCCGAGGTTTTCGGGCCGAGCCGAGCGCTGCATCGAGGTCGGTTCCCAAGCTCGCAAAGGTGGCGTCCGCCGCCGCCGGCAGTGCCCGGACCACTAGTAACGAACCTGCGGGTAGCTCATTGAGCAAGGGACGCACCAGGTGCCGAAGCCGACGGCGAACCCGATTGCGGACGACTGCGTTCCCGACAGCTTTAGACACGACAAAGCCGGCGCGTGCCACAGTGGCATGCACCGGCTCATCGAGAAGCAGATGGACGACCAACGTGCCGCGCCCGACCCGGCGACCACCGCGGATAGCGGCGGCGAAATCCGCGCCACGCCGCACTCGTTGGGTCGCGGCCAGCACGGCTACCTGGGCATTCAGACGCGACAGGCGACGGCTCAGGCCGACAGCTTGTCGCGGCCCTTGGTGCGGCGGGAGGCGAGGATGGCCCGGCCGGCACGGGTGCGCATGCGCAGCCGGAAGCCGTGGGTCTTGGCACGCCGACGGTTGTTCGGCTGGTAGGTGCGCTTGCTCACGTGAAAACTCCGTCTTCGAATGACATCCGGGGGCATCTAGCTGCAGGACGCCACTTTAGCAGAACGCGGCGGAGCAACCGCCCGACCCTACTCAGCAGGGTTGGGCCCGTCAACTACATCCGCTGATAGTCGCGGCCAACCAAGGGGAGAAAAGCGTCTTTCTACGCGGGTGGCGAATCTTCTCCCGCACTCAAACGCCCACCGGTCGATACGACAGTTGTAGCAGGAGTGACGTCGCTGTTAGCGTGCCCGATTGCTGGTCTTCAGCGCTGTTCGCATACCACGACGAGTCGGCCAAAACCAGACAAGCAGGTGAATCGTTCGCCACGGTGAGCCTGCTGAACCACGCCGTCTTCGGGCTCTGGGAGGTACGTCGCTCATCCGGCGACGGCGTGGTCCTCGTCACGTACGGCGGGTCGGGCAGACCAGTGACAGTCGGTGGCGCCGAGCGTGTTCAGCACGGCCAATGCAGTGCTGGATTGGGGGAGCCGTCGCCCACCCGTACGGGTGAGGACGGAGCAAGGCGTTTAGCCGGACAAGGTCCACCGGGACTCGGTGGCGATGGGGGTGGCGCGGCGGTGGCCGATCAGGTTGACCTGAGCGGTGTGTGGAAAGCGACGCTGGACGAACTGGCCGACGAGATCTCGTCGCGTCAGCAGCGCGCTTATCTACAGCTGACGCATCTGCGCGCCATCGTGGAGGACACCGCCCTGCTAGCTGTGCCCGATGCGTTCACCCGAGACGTGATCGAATCGCGCCTGCGCCCGGCGATCACTGAAGCGCTGAGTCGTCGACTGAATCGCCCTATACAGGTCGCGGTCACGGTGAAGCCACCCGAAGACGGCAGCGGTCTGCCCGGCCGGGTTTATGGCACCGCGCTCGATCCGGCCGGGCCAGACGACTCGGACGGACCTCAGCCTCGTCACTACGCCGATGCGGCCGAGACAGCCCAGCCGGAGAGCTACCCGAGCGAGAAGTACCCGATGGGATCGGCACAGCGCGGCGCCCCGCCGTACACGCGGAATGTGCCTGTTGCCCGAGATGGGCAGGAAGCGCTTTTTGCCGATCCGCGACCGCAAGCGGCGCAGCCGAGCGGGCCAGCCCCGGCGGCGCAGCCGCAGCGACCGCCGATGCAGTCAGGCACATCGGCCGGCGCGGGGGCTGGGTTCCGGCCGTTGGGGACAAATCGCGCGGCCGAGCCAGCACCGGAATCGGGCGGACCGTCGTCCAACGATGCCTCGCTGCATCGAATGGCAGCAGACGCAGCCGCATTGCGCGACAACCAGCGCCGCACCGACGATCGCCCCGGGCTACCGAGTCAAGATCGGCGCGATGACGGTCTGCCCACTCGACGCGACGAGGCAACGCCCCCTCAGCGCAGCGATGCCGTCGCGCCGACCCGACGTGACAATCACCTGCCGACTCGACGCGACGACGGCATGTCAGCTCGGCGAGACGATGGGCTAGCAGGTCGGCGCGATGACACGATGCCAACTCGCCGGGACGACCCAATGTCTGGTCGTGGCGGGGACAGCGGCCCCGGTCGAGCGCCGATGGACATTCGCCCGAGCAGCAACCCGCGCGGCAGCAACGACGGCAACCGCCTGAACCCGAAATACATGTTCGAAACGTTCGTGATCGGGTCGTCCAACCGCTTTGCGCACGCCGCTTCGGTCGCGGTTGCGGAGTCGCCGGCGAAGGCTTACAACCCGCTGTTCATCTACGGCAGCTCCGGGCTGGGCAAGACCCACTTGCTGCACGCGATCGGCCATTACGCCACGACGCTCGGGCACGCGCGCAGTGTGCGCTATGTGTCAACCGAAGAGTTCACCAACGACTTCATCAACAGTCTGCGCGACGACAAGACGCAAGCGTTCCAGCGGCGCTACCGCGACGTCGACATTCTGCTGATCGATGACATCCAGTTCCTGGAGAACCGCGAGCGGACCCAGGAGGAGTTCTTCCACACGTTCAACACCTTGCACAACGCCAACAAGCAGATCGTGATCAGTTCCGACCGGTCCCCGCGCCAACTCGCCACGCTGGAAGACCGGATGCGCACCCGGTTCGAGTGGGGCCTGCTCGCCGACATCCAGCCGCCGGACCTGGAAACCCGCATCGCAATCTTGCAAAAAAAGGCCGCCCAAGAGCGCATGTACGCGCCGGACGACGTGCTGGAGTTCATCGCGAGCCGCGTGTCCAACTCAATCCGCGAACTCGAAGGCGCGCTAATCCGTGTCACCGCGTTCGCCAGTTTGACTCGCTCCACCGTGCAGCTATCGCTCGCCGAAGAAGTGCTGCGCGATTTCATGCCCGACGGCGCTGGCCCGGAGATCACCGCCGACCAGATCATGGTGTCGACCGCCGACTACTTCGGTGTCAGCCTGGAAGATCTGCGTGGGCATTCGCGCAGCCGTGTGCTGGTCAACGCCCGCCAGGTCGCCATGTATTTGTGTCGCGAGCTCACCGATCTGTCCCTACCGCGGATTGGACAGGCCTTCGGCGGCCGGGACCACACCACGGTGATGCACGCCGATCGCAAGATCCGCCAGCACATGGCCGAGCGTCGCTCGCTCTACAACCAGATCGCCGAGCTCACCAACCGAATCAAACAGAACACCTGATCGGTACGGGTCGCAACGGGGCCTGTGGGTAACTGCCTACCCTGATTGGCCTGAATATCCGCAGTTCAGCCGGGTTTTGGGACAGCCCTGTCCACCGGTTGTCCACAATTGCACCCGCTCATACGCAAAGTTGGGCCCACGTTCGGGTTGAAGCGATACCAGAACGTTGCCAACCAAGTTTCGTCGACAAATCACGAACTCGCCGCCCTGTCAACGCCGGGACGCGACTGTTTCGTGCCAACGTTATCCACACTAATCCACAGGTCTCCACAGGCTCTGTCCCCAGCGGTGGACAACTCGTTTCGGCGTACCCCACAGATGTGGACAACTCCTGGGGATATCGATGTGGACAGTTACTGTGAGTCATATATTTATCCACGGCCTGTGGAGGAGTGTGGATTTCCTGTTGAAGGTTCTGGGGACAACGAGTCCGCATCGTCGCGACGTTGTGCACAGGGCAGGGGACAAACTCGGTGGATAACCGGTGGATAACCGGTGGATAACCGGTGGACAGCGGTGGATAACGTCGCGTCAGCTGCGGGCTGTGGATGAATCGAGCGCTAACAGCCCTAGTTATCCACTGCCACAACACCTGTAGATAACCTTCTGGCCTGCACAAACGTGGGTTATCCACGGTATGCACAGGACCGATGAAGACGACTAGATATTTTTCTTAGACAACAAAAAGCAATCATCAGCGTTGGAAAAGTTGTGGATGAGCCGCTGCCGGCTCTCCGCCTCTCTTGGTTACTTCCAAGCACCGGGGCCGCAGGATGGCCGACCAGGTGGGCGCCATAGAGTTTGTGGAGTCCACGGCAGGGCGAAACAGAAAGCGACGCGGAGGACAGCATGAAGTTCCGGGTGGAGCGAGACGCACTCGCCGATGCCGTGGCCTGGACGGCCAAAAGCCTGCCGAGCCGGCCATCGGTGCCAGTTCTGGCTGGCGTCATGCTGCGAGTCACCGACGGCCGGCTGCAGGTGTCCGGCTTCGACTACGAGGTCTCCAGCCAGGTCACGGTCGAAGTGCAAGCTGATGCGGATGGAGCCGCTTTGGTCTCCGGGCGACTGCTCGCCGAGATCACCAAAGCACTGCCCAACAAGCCAGTCGACATCGCCGGTGTGGGTGCGCAGCTCGAACTAGTCTGCGGCAGCGCCCGCTTCACGCTGCCGACGATGCCCGTGGAGGACTACCCGAGTCTGCCCGACATGCCGTCGAGCACCGGCACCGTGGATGCGGCCGCGTTCGCTGCCGCCGTGTCGCAAGTGGCGATTGCCGCCGGCCGGGACGAGACCCTGCCGATGATGACCGGCGTGCGGCTTGAGCTCAATGGCAGCTCGATGGCCATGCTCGCCACCGACCGCTACCGGCTGGCCATGCGCGAGATGCAGTGGGAGCCCGACGACCCGGACATCAGCCTGAACGCGTTGGTCCCGGCGAAGACCTTGAACGACACAGCTAAGACGCTGGGCCCCCTGGGTGGCTCGGTGACGCTGGCGCTAGCGCAAGGGAGCGCGGGCGAAGGCATGATCGGCTTCGCCGGCGGCACTCGGCGCACCACCAGTCGGCTGCTGGATGGGGCCAATTACCCGCCGGTGCGTTCGCTCTTTCCCGCCAGCCACAACGCTGAGGCTCGGATTAGTGTCTCGGCTTTGGTCGAGGTCGTGCGTCGGGTCGCGTTGGTCGCCGAGCGAACCACCCCAGTGCTGCTGAGCCTGAGCACCGATGGTCTGGTGGTCGAGGCCGGAGGCACCGAGGAGGCGCGCGCCAGCGAGGCGATGGAGGCCGCTTTCACCGGTGAGCCGCTGACTATCGGTTTCAACCCGCAATATCTGATCGACGGGCTGCAGAACCTCGGTTCACCCACCGCGATGTTCTCGTTCGTCGACGCGTTCAAGCCGGCGGTGATCTCCCCCGCGGGCGAAGACGGGGAAATCGTGCCCGGTTACCGCTATCTGATCATGCCGATCCGGGTCACCCGCTGATACTGGGCTCGAACCGAAAAAACGCTCATCGAGGGGGGAACACCATGCAGCTCGGTCTCATCGGCCTCGGCCGAATGGGTGGCAACATGCGCGATCGTCTGCGCACGGCCGGCCACGAAGTTGTCGGCTTTGACCACCACCCGGAGAACAGCGACGTCGCCAACCTGGCGGAACTGGTCCAAAAACTCGCGACGCCACGAGTCATTTGGTCCATGGTTCCGGCCGGCCAGATAACCGAGGACACCATCGATGAGCTGGCCGGGCTGCTTTCAGCCGGCGACATCATCGTCGACGGTGGCAACTCCAAATTCACCGACGATGCCCCGCGGGCCGAGCGGCTGGCACCCAAGGGCATCAAGTACATCGACTGCGGCGTCTCCGGTGGCATTTGGGGCAAGACCAACGGATATGCGCTGATGGTCGGTGGGGACGCGGCAGACATTGCTGTCGTTCAGCCGATCTTCGATGCACTCAAGCCGGCCGGTGAATTCGGGTTTGCCCACGCCGGCACGCACGGCGCCGGTCACTACGCCAAGATGATCCACAACGGCATCGAGTACGGCATGATGCAGGCGTACGCCGAGGGTTATGAGATCTTGACGGCCGCCGAGATCGTCGAGGACGTGCCGGCGATCATCAAGAGCTGGCGTGAAGGCAGTGTCGTCAAGTCCTGGCTGCTCGACCTGCTTGACCGTGCACTCGACGAGGACCCGACCCTGGCCAACCTGCGGGGTTACGTCGACGACACCGGCGAGGGCAGGTGGACTGTCGACGAGGCGGTTCGGCTCTCCGTGCCGGCTAACGTGCTGGCTGCATCGCTGTTCGTGCGCTTCCAGTCCCGCCAGGAGGACTCGCCGGCGATGAAGGCCGTCGCCGCGCTGCGCAACCAGTTCGGCGGCCACGCCGTGAAGCGCTGAGGACCGGGTGCACGTACGCCGGGTCGAGTTGACTGATTTCCGTTCGTACGAGCGGATAGCAGTTAATTTCGACCCGGGCGTATCCGTCCTGGTCGGCCCGAACGGCATGGGTAAGACGAATTTGCTCGAAGCACTCGGCTATGTGGCCAGGTTGGACAGTCATCGGGTGGCTACCGATGCCCCGCTAATTCGCGCCGGTGCGACAAATGCCGTGATCCGCTGTGCGATCGTCCACCAGGAACGCGAACTGCTGGTCGAGCTGGAAATCGTCGCCGGCAAGGCGAACCGAGCTCGACTCAACCGCTCGCCGGTGCGCCGTTCCCGCGAGGTGATCGGCGCGCTGCGGATGGTGTTGTTCGCCCCAGAAGACCTGGAATTGGTGCGCGGCGATCCGGCCGAGCGGCGGCGCTATCTCGACGAGCTGTTGGTCGCGCGTCAGCCTCGCTATGCCGGAGTTCGGGCCGACTATGAGCGGGTGGTCAAACAACGCAACGCCCTCCTACGCACTGCGTACCTGACCCGCAAAGTCGGTGGCAATCGCGGCCAGGATCTGTCGACTCTCGCCGTGTGGGATCAGCATCTCGCGCATCACGGTGCTGAGTTGCTCGCCGGTCGGCTGGAGTTGACGGCGGCACTGATTCCGCACCTGGGCAAGGCCTACGACGCGGTGGCCGCGGGTCGCAGTTCGGCGCTCATCGCGTACGCGTCCGGGTTGGGGGAAAGTTTGATCGCCGACCGCCCGGCGTTGGAGCAGGCACTGCTCGCCGCCATTGAGCAGCGGCACAGTGCCGAAGTGGAACGAGGCGTGACGTTGGTCGGCCCGCACCGCGATGATCTCACCCTGACCCTCGGTGATCTGCCAGCGAAGGGCTACGCCAGCCACGGCGAGTCCTGGTCCTTTGCGTTGGCATTGCGCCTCGCCGCCTACGACCTGCTGCGCAGTGATGGGATTGAGCCGGTTTTGCTGCTGGACGATGTGTTTGCCGAATTGGACAGTGGTCGCCGTGATCGACTCGCTGCGCTGGTAGCGGACGCGGCCCAGCTGCTTGTCACCTGTGCAGTTCCCGAGGACGTGCCCGCAGCATTGACCGGCGCCCGTTACGACGTCCACATTGGATCAGTGCGCCGTGCCAATTGATCATGATGAACACACGCGCGAGCGTTGGCCCGGCGTGCCGGAAACGGCAGTAACGGACGAATTGCGCCCGCTGGCCGGTCCACGACGTCGCGGCAGTTCGACCGGACGCAATCAGTCGGATTGGTGGGACACTGCGCAGGTGAATGCCACCGAGCCACCTGCGCAGCCATCGGCAGCGGGCGTAGCCAAGGCAGCGGGCGCAGGCGAGGCAGCGGGCGCAGGCAAGGCAGCGGGCGCAGGCAAGGCAGCGGGCGCAGGCAAGGCAGCGGGCGCAGGCAAGGCGACCGGCGCACTAAAGGCAGCGGGTGCAGCCGCGGCAAGTAGGACTAAAGCCGCTCCTAATCCCCAACCGGCGGATTCAGGGCCGGAACAGACGAGCTCGGGGCCGGAACTGGCCCGAGCTGTCCTGGACGCGGCGTTGAACAAGCGACGCGCGGCGGCCCGAGAACCCCGCCGCCGCGGCGAAGGATCTGGGCGGCGACTACGGGGTTACTCCGGCCCCGGCCCTGATCCGCGCGATCCGCAGCTGTTCGGTGCTGTCCTGGGCCGCATGATGAAGGCGCGCGGCTGGGAAAAGCCCAAAGCCGAGGCCACCGTCTTCGGAGCTTGGGAAAAGGTGGTTGGTGCCGACATCGCCAACCATAGTCGCCCGATTAAGCTCGACGACGGAGTCCTGACAGTCGAGGCCGAATCCACGGCGTGGGCCACCCAACTTCGGCTGCTCGCCGCCGGCTTGCTGCGCAGCATTGCCGCCGAAGTCGGCCACAACGTCGTCACCAAACTCAACATCCACGGCCCAGCTGCACCGTCCTGGGCAAAAGGTCCACGCCGAGTCCAAGGCCGAGGGCCCAGAGACACGTACGGCTAGGTCAAAGACCTCGCGCACGTCAGTGGCTGGCGCACGTCAGTGGCTTGCTGGCGAGCGTCAGTAGTCGGCGAAAACGGCGAAGCCGCGATCGGCGCAGCGGCGATAGAAAGCAGCCAGCACGGCCAGCTCGGTTCGTGCAAATGTCCAATGTGGTGCGTTGCCAGCATCGTCGCGCAGAGCGGCCAACCTGTGCTCCAGCCACCGCAACTGCTGCTCGGCAAGGCGTCCAGCAGCCACGGCACTACGGACCACTTCGGCCACCGTGTCGAAAGTGACCAGATCGCCGTGCTGGTCATGACCTTCGACAAACCGCTCCAACCCACCAGCGATCCACGCGCACCCGTCCGGGTCGATCACCGGATCCTCGTCCTCTGCTGCGGCGTCGGTGGCATAAAGCACACCGTCCAACCCCAACAACAAATCCACCAACTCCGTGTACGCGGTAGCGCGTACTGTCCCGGTTTTGGCGACGTGGAGCGCGAGCGCACCAGTCGGCGCGGCAATCTCGGGTGCGTCAGCGATTGCGGCGAAATCGACGAACTCGGCCGGCGCGACCGGGTCGTAATACTGGTTCGTCCGAGGCCAGTGCACCGCGACGTTGTCCAACCCTTTGTCGTGTGCCATGGGGCCCACCCCTCCTCGCCCGGCGTTCGCGGCCCACCCGGCATGCACCGGCCCGCGCGGGCGAGATTACGACACCGCCGCCCGCTGTCGTCAGACAGTGTCGCAGCGCGTGGCGGTGTGCGTCGACAGGCGCGCCCCGGGTGTCCACAGCCGGATCCATGTCGTTGCGCTGAGCGGTTCTTCCGTGTAGGGGGAGACGTAGGTAGCGGCCCAAACCGCGCTACGGCAATCTGAGGCACCCGGAAGGAGTGCCGGACCCCCGGCGACTCGCTCCGGCGGAGTAGAATCCACCGAAGACCGGGAAATCTCGGCCTGACGATCGCCATCAGCATATTTGCGCTGTTTCAGCATATTTGTGCTGTGCCAGTATTGTTCGGCGCCGGCACGCAGTCGTCACGCTACGCGGTTTCCCAGCCGATCACTATCCGTGGGCCCACTGCGGCGGTCGGCGAGCACGGTTCCACCGGTGGTCCGCGCCTTTCCCTGCGGGTTGTCATCTGTGGTTCAGCGTGCCCGTCGACGGCTGCGATGTGCTCGCCAACCCCGCGCGGGGGCCCGTGGTGGGTCCGGTGCGAGAAAGTGGCCAAGGGTGGCAGAGAACAAGCAGGAGTACGGTGCGGATTCAATCACCGTGCTCGAAGGTCTTGAGGCGGTGCGTAAACGCCCCGGTATGTACATCGGTTCTACCGGCGAGCGCGGCCTACACCACCTGGTCTGGGAAGTCGTGGACAACGCTGTCGACGAGGCTCTGGCCGGCTTTTGCGACACCATCGATGTGGTATTGCTCCCCGACGGCGGTGTTTCGGTCACCGACAACGGCCGTGGCTTCCCCGTTGACCTGCACCCCAAACTCCAGATTCCGGGCGTCGAGGTGGCACTGACGGTGCTGCACGCCGGTGGCAAGTTTGAGGGGACGGTGTATAAGGTCTCCGGCGGCTTGCACGGCGTCGGCGTCTCGGTGGTGAATGCGCTCTCCACCAAGATGTTCGTGGAGATCCACAAGGCGGGCAACGTTTACCGCCAGCACTACATCGGGTCAAAGCCTGGCCCGCTGGAGAAGGGCGAGCCGACCGACCGGACCGGTTCGATGGTCCAATTCTGGCCGGACCCGACCATTTTCGAGACGATCGAGTTCGACTGGCAGACCATCTACCGCCGGATTCAGGAATACGCGTTCCTCAACAAGCGCCTGACGATCCACCTGGTCGACCGCCGTACAGAGCACCTCGATGACGAGGGAAAAGCTCGCGAAGTTACCTTTATGTATGAAAACGGCATTGCCGACTTCGTTCGCCACCTCAACGCCACCAAGAGCCCGATCCACAAGACCGTGATCGAGTTCGAGGCTGAAGCCAACGACGAGGGCATGGCGCTGGAAATCGCGATGCAGTGGAACGAGTCTTATGGCGAGTCGGTCTACACCTTCGCGAACACCATCAACACGCACGAAGGCGGCACCCACGAGGAGGGCTTCCGCGCGGCGCTGACCAGCATCGTCAACCGTTACGGCGCGGAGAAGAAGTTCCTCAAGGGCGACGAGAAGCTCTCGGGCGAGGACATCCGCGAGGGTTTAGCCGCGATCATCTCGGTGAAGCTGGCAAACCCGCAGTTCGAGGGCCAGACCAAGACGAAGCTCGGTAACACCGACATGAAGGGCTTCGTGCAGAAGGTCGCTAACGAGCGGATCGCGGACTGGTTCGACCGCAACCCGGCCGACGCGAAGCAGATCATCACCAAGGCGTCCCAAGCGGCTCGGGCTCGGATTGCTGCCCAGCAGGCCCGCAAGCTGGCTCGACGCAAGTCACTGTTGGAATCCGGGTCGATGCCGGGCAAGCTGGCCGACTGCCAGTCGACCGATCCGCGCGTGTCGGAGTTGTTCATCGTCGAAGGCGACTCAGCCGGTGGTTCCGCCAAACAGGGCCGTAATAGCCAAATCCAGGCGATTCTCCCGATTCGCGGCAAGATTCTGAACGTGGAGAAGGCGCGGATCGACCGGGTGTTGAAAAACAACGAGGTTCAGTCGCTGATCACGGCGCTGGGCACCGGCATCCACGACGACTTCGAAATCGCCAAGCTGCGATACCACAAGGTCGTGTTGATGGCCGACGCGGATGTCGACGGTCAGCACATCCAGACCCTGCTGCTCACTTTGCTGTTCCGGTTCATGCGCCCGCTGGTCGAGCAGGGCCATGTCTATCTGGCCGCCCCGCCGCTTTACAAGATCAAATGGAACAAGCGGGGCGACGACGCGCAGTATGCCTATTCCGATCGCGAGCGCGACGGCCTGATCGAGTTGCGCCAGCAGAAGAAGGCGAACGCGAAGCCGGACGACATCCAGCGGTTCAAGGGCCTCGGCGAGATGAACTTCCACGAGCTGTGGGACACGACGATGGACCCGGGCACTCGCACGCTGCGTCAGGTCACGCTCGACGACGCCGCGGTGGCGGACGAACTATTTAGCGTATTGATGGGCGAGGACGTAGAGGCCCGGCGCTCGTTCATCCAACGCAACGCCAAGGACGTCCGTTTTCTGGATATTTGAGCCCGGGGCGACTAGGTCGCTGCAGCAAGTAATCCACAGCGCTGGTGGTATTTCCACAATGTTATCCACAGCGAGATGTGTGGCTTTAGAGATATATGTCTGGATTCACCTTGAGTAAGGGTTAACAGTGACTGACACTCCGGAACCCCCCGACGCCGACGCCTCCCCGCCCGTGCCGGCCGTCGACGTGACCGATCGGGTCGAACCCGTCGGCCTCGAGGTCGAGATGCAGCGTTCCTACCTCGATTATGCGATGAGCGTGATCGTCGGCCGAGCGCTCCCCGATGTGCGCGACGGACTTAAGCCCGTGCACCGCAAGATCCTTTATGCGATGTACGACGCCGGCTTCCGGCCCGACCGCGGTTACGTCAAGTGTGCCCGTGTCGTGGGCGACGTGATGGGCAACTACCACCCGCACGGAGACTCGTCGATCTATGACGCGTTGGTCCGGATGGGGCAACCCTGGTCGCTGCGCTATCGACTGATCGACGGCAACGGCAACTTCGGCTCGGCTGGCAACGACCCGCCGGCCGCAATGCGCTACACCGAGGCCAAGCTGTCGCCGTTGGCGATGGAGATGCTGCGCGACATCGACGAAGACACCGTCGACATGCAGGACAACTACGACGGCCGAACCCAAGAGCCAACGATCTTGCCGGCGCGCTTCCCCAACCTCTTGGTGAACGGTTCTGAGGGCATTGCGGTCGGCATGGCCACCAAGATCCCGCCGCACAATCTGCGCGAGATCGCCGGGGCAGTTCAGTGGTATCTGGACCACCCGGATGCCGATGAGGCCACAACGCTCGAAGCCGTGCTTGAGATCGTCAAGGGTCCCGACTTCCCCACCCGTGGGTTGATCGTCGGTCAGCAGGCGATTCAGGATGCGTACCGCACGGGTCGGGGTTCGATCCGGATGCGCGCTGTGGTCGAGGTTGAGGAGGACGCGCGCGGGCGTCCCTGCCTGGTCGTCACCGAGCTGCCGTATCAGGTGAACCCGGACAATCTCGCCGAGCGGGTGGCAGAGCTGGTCAAGGAGGGCAAGCTCACCGGCATCGCTGATATCCGGGATGAGTCTTCCGGGCGTACCGGCATGCGGTTGATTTTGGTGTTGAAGCGGGACGCGGTCGCCAAGGTCGTGCTGAACAACCTCTACAAGCACACGCAGCTGCAGGAGACCTTCGGCGCCAACATGTTGGCGCTGGTCGACGGCGTGCCGCGCACCCTCAACCTGGCCCAATTCATCCGCTACTACGTCGACCACCAAGTCGAAGTCATCCAGCGGCGCACCGCCTATCGGCTGCGTAAGGCGCAGGAGCGCGCACACATCCTGCGTGGCCTGGTCAAGGCGCTCGACATGCTGGACGAGGTGATCGCCCTAATCCGGCGCTCATCAACTGTCGAGGATTCGCGCCAAGGCCTGATGCAGTTGCTCGACGTGGACGAGATCCAGGCCGGCGCAATCCTCGACATGCAGCTGCGGCGCCTGGCAGCCCTCGAGCGGCAGAAAATCGTCGACGAGCTCGCGCGGATCGAAATCGAGATCGCCGACCTCGAGGACATCCTGGCGAAACCGGAGCGGCAGCGCCAGATCGTCTCCGACGAGTTGGCCGAGATCGTGGCGAAGTTCGGTGATGATCGCAAGACGCAGATCATCCCGTTCGACGGTGAGGTTTCGATGGAGGACCTCATCACCCGCGAGGACGTTGTGGTGACGATCACACGGACTGGCTATGCCAAGCGGACCAAGGTCGACCTCTATCGATCGCAGAAGCGCGGCGGCAAGGGCGTGAGTGGCGCGTCCTTGCGGCAAGACGACATCGTGTCGCACTTTTTCGTCATTTCCACCCACGACTGGATGCTTTTCTTTACCAACAAGGGCCGGGTATACCGGGCTAAAGCCTACGAACTTCCCGAAGCGAACCGGGTGGCGAAGGGGCAACACGTCGCCAACCTGCTCGCTTTCCAGGCTGACGAGCACATCGCCCAGGTAATCCAGATCCCGAATTACCAAGTCGAGCCATACCTGGTGTTGGCGACTCGCAATGGCCTGGTGAAGAAGACTCGGCTGGAAGAGTTTGACTCCAACCGCAGCGGTGGCATCATCGCCATCAACCTGCGAGAGGACGACGAGTTGGTCGGCGCGGCTTTGGCGGCATCCGAGAATGACCTGCTCCTGGTCTCGAAGCGGGCGCAGGCGATCAGGTTCAACGCCACCGACGAGGCGCTGCGTCCGATGGGCCGGGCAACCTCTGGAGTGATCGGCATGCGCTTTGGTGAGCAGGACGAGCTGCTGGCCATGGAAGTCGTGCGCGAAGGTATGGATGTGTTGGTCGCCACTGACGGTGGCTTCGCGAAACGCACGCCGATCGAGGAGTATCCGGTGCAGGGACGTGGTGGCAAAGGTGTGCTGACCGCGAAGATCACCGAGCGTCGTGGTGGACTGGTCGGAGCGCTCGTGATCAGCCCGGAGGATGAACTATTTGCCATCACCAGCAATGGTGGTGTCATCCGGACTCCCGTGAAGCCTGTACGGCGCACACGGGATCGGAACACAATGGGGGTCAAGCTGATGGACCTCCCAGAAGGTGTAACCATCGTGGCGCTTGCTCGCAATGCCGACGAGCCTGACGAACAGGACTAGTTGATGCCGGAGACACAGGCGAAGTCGGGGGGCACGGGGGCCTCAGCGACACCGGACGGGGCGGCGCCCGAGCAACATGGCGCCGCTGTGACCGGACGCGAGTCTGCGGGGCCTCCCGCTGACGCCCCGTCCCCGCCGAAGTTCACCCGGGCGCCGGGAATGAACCCGCCCCCAGGTGAACCGCCCGCCGCCGACACCGAACCCGCCGAGGCGAAACGGCCCGCGGCGGGTAAGGCTGCGGTGGCCGCGCCGGCCCCACCGAAGGGCGGGACTGGCACGCCAACGGTGGCGAAAGGCTCGGCCAGCGTGCCCGTTGTTACCAAGGGCAAAGGAGCCGCGCCTGGAACAGCTGCCAGCCGCCCCGCTGCACCGGCCGCGACGAACGCCACAAATGGTGCCAAGTCGGCCACCAACATCCAGCGGCCGCCAACGGTTACGCCCCCGGCGTCGCCCGCACAACCCGGAGCCGCCAAGCAACGGCCCAATGCGGCCACGGGTTCTGCTGCCGTAGGAGCCGCGCGCGTGTCCGAGGCCGTCCGGACGGCTCGCTCGACGGTGTCGAACTCGGCCACACGTGGTCCGCGCCGTGCCCGGCTGAACCTCAAGCGGATCGACCCGTGGTCGGTGATGAAGTTCTCCTTCGCCGTCTCAGTGGTGTTGTTCATCGTTGTAGTCGTCGCCACCTCGGTGCTTTACCTGGCGCTCGACGCGATGGGCGTCTGGGGTTCAGTCAACAACAGCCTGAAAGAATTTGTGAGCGCCAGCGGCGGCAACGGGGCAGCGAGCAGCGGCGGTGGCTTCCGGGTGACTGCCTGGGGCGTGATCGGCACGTCGATGCTGATCGGTGCGGTGAACGTTGTGCTGTTCACCGCGCTCGCGACCCTGGGTGCGTTCATCTACAACGTTTGCGCTGACTTGGTCGGCGGTCTCGAACTCACTTTGGCCGAACGAGACTAACGTCCGTGCACGGGTTGTGGGCCACCCCGTTTTGGTGGCCTGCAACCCGGTGCGATAACCTTCCCTGGTCGCACAAACGGGGCTATAGCTCAGTCGGTTAGAGCGCAGAGCTGATAACTCTGAGGTCGCTGGTTCGATTCCAGCTAGCCCCACCGTGAGGCGCCTCGCAGCCGTTGAGATAAGGGGACCAGCCCATGCTGAAGAAGCTCCTGATCATCGCCGGCCTGGTCGGCGCTACCGCCCTGGTCGTTAAGAGAGTCAAATCTTCTAATGACGAGCGGGCACTGTGGCACGAAGCAACAACTGCTCCTGACCTGCGTTAGTCGCCGGTCTTCGGGGCCCTAGCTCAACTGGCAGAGCACTGCCTTTGCAAGGCAGGGGTTAGGGGTTCAAGTCCCCTGGGCTCCACAACATCCACTCTGATCGTCACTTCAAGTTCGCGACGGCTGTCACGAACCCTGCGTTGGGGGTGACACCGGATTCCGGTTCAACGTTCGATGCGCATTGCGGCGAGAAATGATATGTCGCAGTTCATGATGCCAATACAGGGAAGAACTCTCGTCCAGATGTCGGGTACATTTCGCCTATGACCCGCTTGATGGCGGTAAGGCGGCCATCGATGCTGAGTTAAGTTCTCCACAGCTGAACCGAGGGTTGAGCGGGGTTTTGTGGTCCCGACTAGCCTGCGCTGGTGAGTGAACGCAAGCGGGCCGCCGCTGTGATCGTGCGCGATGGCCGGGTGCTGATGGTGCATGAACGCAGTCGCCGGTCCGGTGGCGGCGAGTGGTGGACCTTGCCTGGCGGCGGTCTTGAGCCGGGCGAAACCGCTGAGCAGGCAGTGCGTCGTGAAGTCTTCGAGGAAACAGGTCTTGTGGTCAGCGCAGCGCGCTATGTGCTGGAGATGCCATATCCGTCTGGGATGACGTCGGTGTTCGCGGTGACGGTGGCCGATGGCGAACCGCGGATTGGCCACGACGACGGCACTGGCCCGGAGCCGCTCGGCCTGGATTGGTTACCAGCGCTGGAGTTGCCGAATGAAAACCACGGCCTGCCGGTGCCGCCGATCATCGTCGTGCTGCCCACTTAGGGCCGGCCTGTGCCCGTCTGTGCTGGCCGGGTCCCGGCTACCAGAGCCACGGCGAGGTTTCACGGGAAACAACATCGGCAAGTACTGATAAACGCAGCTCGTCGCTTTGACAGGCAGAATCTACGACAGTGCCGCTGGCCGTACCACGGTGTATCAGTCAGACAACCGCACCGAGCTGGGCCGACGGCACTAACCCCTCGGTGCCCAGCCAACGGCGATTGTCGCCAGCGTCACCCTGGAACTTCGTCGGTACGGTGGAAAACTGTGCCGACAACGACAAGCTGAGTAGACGTTGAGGGGGCCGATGTGGCCTGGCGCAGCTTCGTGGCTTTGGGTGACAGCTTCACCGAAGGCATCGACGACACCTATCCCGACGGCACTTTGCGCGGCTGGGCGGATCTCGTGGCTGCGCGCCTCGCCGAAGATTGCGGGTCCGACTTCGGTTACGCCAACTTGGCGGTGCGCGGGCGCCTGTTGGAGCAAGTGATCGAACAGCAGGTGCCACCCGCATTGGCGATGCAGCCAGATCTGATCAGTTTCGCCGCGGGCGGCAACGATGCGCTGCGTCCTCGGGTGGACACGGCTGCATTGGTCCGGCGCCTGGATACCGTCGTCGCGCAACTGCGGGCGACTGGTGCTGACGTCATCCTCTTTCGCTACGCCGACGTGACCGGGCAATTGCCGGCTCGGCGCATAGTCGGTCCCCGCGCTGCAGTGCTCAACGACGGCGCTCGCGCGCTGGCCGAGCGCCACGGCGCGTACGTGATTGATTTGTTTGGCGACGACACGTTTCGCCACCCGTACCTGTGGAGTGGTGATCGGTTGCATTTGTCGTCGGCTGGGCACCGGCGGGTTGCTGGGCAGGTGCTTAGTGTTCTGGGTGTTGGGGCTGACGACGACTGGATGCAGGTGCCGCCAAATTTCAAGCCGTTAGGGTGGCTCGGGGCGCGTGGCGCTGATTTGCGCTGGGCCCACCAGCACCTGATGCCGTGGTTCAGTCAGCGGGTGCGGGGGCACGCGAAGCGTCGGGCTTACATGCCGAAACGACCGATGCTGACCCCGATCGACAGGTGATTGCGCTGTGATGACGCAGACCACTTCAGTCCCGGGCGGGGGACGCGGCTATGCTCGCCTTAACGAGCGTTAAGTGTAGTCTCGGCGACAGGTTAGAGTGACCTCGTGACGACGGTTGATCAGCAGCAACGGCCGGGTCCACCCGCGCCTCGGCGGCGTTCGCGCCGCGACGAGATCTTAGAGATCGCGGTCGGGTTGTTTGCCGCCCGCGGCTATCGCGGCGTGTCCATGGACGATATTGGCTCTGCGGCGGGCGTGACAGGGCCGGCGCTTTATCACCACTTCGCCGGCAAAGAGGCGATGCTGGTGGCCGCCTTGGCGCCAGTCAGCGAAGGCCTCCTGCACGGCGGCAAGGCGCGGATCGCCCGGCATCACAATGACGCGGGCGCAGCGCTGGCTGACCTGATCGACTTCCACGTCGAGTTTGCCCTGGCCAATCCGGCGGTGATCGCCTTGCACCTGCACGAGTTGGCCCGGTTGCCCGAGGAACCGCGCCGGCAGATCCGCAAGCTGCAGCGGCTTTATGTCGAGGAGTGGGTCGCGGTGTTGTCCTTGCTGCGTCCCGAGCTGGAACCGGCCGAGGCGCGAGTGCTCGCGCACTCAGCATTCGGTTTGATGAACTCGACGCCGTTTTTGGGGGGCGAGGTCGACCGCCGCCGTCGAGCAGCGTTGCTGCGCGAAGCCACCATCCATGCCTTGATTGGCCCACAGCTGCGCCGAGGTGCTGCATGATCGAGTCGCTTCTTGTCGCCAACCGGGGCGAGATCGCCCGCCGAATCATCCGGACTGCGACGCGGTTGGGGATTCGGACCATCGCCGTGCATTCGGACGTGGACGCCGACCTGCCGTTTGTGGCCGAGGCGGACGTGGCGGTTTGTATCGGGCCGGCGAATCCGGCGCAGAGCTATCGCAACGCTGACGCGATCCTGGCAGCGGCGAAAGCTACCGGGGCGCAGGCGATCCACCCAGGTTATGGTTTCCTCAGCGAGAACGCCGATTTCGCCCGTGCGGTTGGGGCACACGGCCTGATCTGGGTCGGTCCGAGTGCTGACGCGATCACCGCGATGGGCAACAAGATCAACGCCCGCAATCTGATGGCCGCCGCCGGCGTACCGGTTGCGCCGGGTAGTGCTGAGCCGGTCGGATCTGTTGAGGCTGCCCTGGCTGCTGCCGAGGTCATCGGCTATCCGGTGATGGTCAAGGCGGCCGCGGGCGGCGGTGGGATGGGGATGGCCGTCGCGCTCGACCCGGCCGCCGTGCAGACCGAATTCGGCAAAGTGCAGGCGTTTGCCGAGCGGATGTTCGGCGACGGCTCAGTGCTGTTGGAGCGCTACTTCCCCCGCGTGCGCCACGTCGAAGTGCAGATCCTCGGGCTGGCCGACGGTCGGGTGATCGCGTTGTCCGAACGGGAGTGCTCGGTGCAGCGGCGCAACCAGAAGCTGGTGGAGGAGGCACCCAGCCCAGCCGTGTCCCCACAGCTGCGCGCCCGACTGCTGGCTGCGGCGGTGAAAGCCGGTGAGGTGGTGGGTTATCGCAATGCTGGCACGGTGGAGTGCCTGCTCGACCCGTCCACCGATGACTTCTTCTTTCTGGAGATGAACACCCGGCTGCAGGTGGAACACCCGATCACCGAGCTGATCCACGGCACTGACTTGGTCGAGCAGCAGCTGCGGATCGCCGCGGGCGAGGACATCACCTTCGACCCGGCGTTGCCGACAGTTGGGCACGCGATCGAGCTTCGAGTCAACGCTGAAGACCCGAAGCGCTTCCTGCCGGGTCCAGGCAAGGTCACCACTTGGGTTGAACCGTCAGGCCCAGGCGTACGGGTCGACTCGGGCTACGCCGCGGGCAATACGGTCACCCCGTCGTACGACTCGCTCCTGGCCAAGCTGATCGTCTTCGGCGTAGACCGAGCTGACGCGATCGACAAGGCGCGCGCTGCGGTGGCGGGTTTCGAGATCGTCGGACCGAAGAACAATCTGCCGTTCTTCGCCGAATTGCTCGACCACGACGAATTCCGCTCCGGCGATTACGACACGGCAATCGTATCGCGGATGAGGTGAGCTGATGACGGCGACAGCAGCGGCGGCGGCGACAGTGACAGCGGCGGCAGCGGCGGCGACACCGACACCGGCGGCGGTTTCGATTCGTGAAGTTGCCCCGCGCGACGGCCTGCAGAACGAAGAGCCGCTGGCCACTGACGCGAAGGTGCGCCTGATCGACTCGCTGGGGCGTACTGGGGTGGGGCGCATTGAGGTGGTTTCGTTCGTGCACCCCAAGGCCATTCCGCAGATGGCTGATGCGGACGAGGTTTGGGCGCGCATTGCGAAGCAACCGACGATTCGTTACTCGGCACTGATCCCGAACACTCGGGGAGCACAGCGAGCTATCGCCGCCGGCTTCGCCGAGATCGAAGTGGTCGTGTCGGCCAGTGACACCCACAACCGGCGCAATCTGAATCGGTCCACCGATGAGTCGCTGGATGACATCACCAATTTGATCGAACTGATCCACACGGCTGGGCGCAAGGTCGAGGTTATCGTCGCGACCAGTTTCGGCTGCCCATTTGAAGGCAACATTGACCCGGATCGAGTGGCGGGCATCGTGGCTCGGGTGCGGGCGGAGGGCGCCGACCGGATCGCCTTCGGCGACACCACCGGGATGGCGACTCCGCGCCGGGTCCGAGATCTGCTCTCGGCCGTGCACCCTGACCTGCTGCATTTCCACAACACCAGAGGTACGGCGTTGGCCAACATCCTCACCGCGTTGGAGCTCGGGGTGTGCGAGTTCGACGCGAGTGTCGGTGGGATCGGCGGCTGCCCGTACGCGCCGGGGGCCTCCGGCAACGTGGCGACGGAAGAGGTCGTCCACATGCTCCACGACATGGGTATCGATACCGGCATCGATCTCGATCGACTGCTCGAAACTGCGCGGATGGCCGAGGAGCTGCTCGGTCGTACGCTGCCGTCGGGGGTGCTGCGGGCGGGTCCGCGTACCAGATTGGTGTGATTTGTCCCATACAAATGGGCGATATTTCCTATTTGTCGGCGTGACCCCTACTCGACCGCTTCGTTAGCTTTACCGAGTGGCCGACATCGCCTCGTCCCAACGGGTCTGGACGGTTCGACCACTGGTCGGGGTCGACGAGGGGCGGATCATGGCGGGGTCGAGGGTCGAGTGCAGTCTGCGCGCGACAAGCCTCGGTTCTGGTGTTTCGCTCAGTGGTGCACTGACTGCGGCAACCGACTTTCGCTCTCTTGCGCCTCGGTTTGCCGACCGAGTGCCGAGTGTGGTGGGTGGGGTTGCCCACAAACATCGCGGTTTCAGCCGGCGGGTCGGGCGAACCGGTCGAGGAGCATCCGGTTGTTGGCGACCGGATGACGAGCAACCGGCCCGGCATGGCATGGCTTTATCCAGACCCGCAACCCCGGCGTTCGGCGCTCGCTTCGGCGGCCACCGACGAGCCGGCAACGGAGAAGGAAAACGTCGCCGACGACTCATCGCTGAATTGACCGCACGGCAAACGCCACTGGTCATTAGCGGCTCAGGCAAGTAATCAGCGGCACTGTTGTGCCTGACTGCGGGATCAGCCCAACTATGGGTCAACCCGACTGCGGGTCAGCTCGGCATGCCTGTGAACCGAACACGCAGCACCATTATCTGTTTCAATGCGAAAGGCTTCTTTTCAGATGAAATCTTGGGTTCGTAAAACTTTGAGTGTCGGCGTTCTGGCTGCCGGGGCACTGCTGTTCGGTCCGGCCGCGGCACACGCCGACGCCGGGCATTCCGCGACCGCGACCCGGATGCACGCGCCCGCCGTCGTCTCGATCGGCACCTGCGGTGACTGCGGTGACTCGATCGACGGGTTCGACAGCCTGCGCGGCTTCGGCTCGGCTCACGGCGCCTTCTTCGGCCGCGGCCACCGGCACAACCACTTCAACGACGTCACCTTCTTCTCGGACGACGACAACCAGCTCTGCGACTACTCGGTAGACGACCTGGCCGGCGACTTCTCCGGCGACTTCGACAACGTCGACTACCTGGGCACCGACTCCTCGGGCACCAACTACGTGCCTACCGACCTGGGCAACGGTGGCGGCAACAACCTGGGCGGCAACAACCTGGGTAACGGCTACACCGACACAAACCCGGACAACACGCCCACCGACACCCAGGGCACCGGCCGCGGCGACGCGACGCCGAGCAAGCCGCACAAGCACAAGCACGCTAAGGGCCAGAGCAATGGGTACGGCGGCGGCGCGGTGACCACGCCGAACGGGCCGACGACGCCGAGTATCCCGACCACGCCGAGCATCCCGACCACGCCGAATGTTCCGTCCACGCCGAACAATGGCTACGGCCACGGTGGCGGCGCCACCACGCCGGACACCACCGTCCCGACTATGCCGGACACCACTACCCCGGACACGACCACGCCGGACACGACCACGCCGGACACGCCGGACACGACGGTTCCGACCAAGCACGTCAAGCACCCGAAGCACCACAAGCACCACAAGCACCAAACCCCGGGTACCGACACCGCGCCGGTCGACACGACCCCGCTGACCGACACCCCGCCCGTTGACACCACGCCTGGTGACACCACCCCGGTCGACACGACCGGCGGCACCCAGCCGGTCGCGACCACGCCGAGCAAGCCGACCAGCGGTTACGGCGCGGTCTCGCCGGCCACCGGCAGCGCGTCCAAGGCCACCGGCGGCCGTACGCCTAAGACCGAGTCCGTCGGAGTCTCGGCTCTGACTGGCACGAGCATTGCCAACATCGATGGCCAGGGCCTGGTGAACACGCTGCGCTGAATTTAGCGGTAGCGACAGACCGGGCCGCGCCGGTCCCGGGCGCGACCCGAACGGCGCCCACGGGCGTCGGGTAAGAAGCCGGTGCGCCTCCACGGCATCGGTGGCCAGAAAACGGACGGGAGTCTCCGCATCCAGCGGCGGGCTCCCGTCCGTCGTTTCCGTTCGACTGTTTTATCAGCTACCCTAACGATCGTTCAGTCGACCGCTGGGGGACAGACGTGACGATCGACGGCGAAGCACTCGCCCAGTTGAGCAAGCGAATCCTGGCCGGGGGTGCCGAGCGCTATCACGCTGCCAACGCGGCGAAAGGCAAGCTCTTCGCCCGCGACCGGATCGCCCTGCTCGTCGATGAAGGCTCGTTCGTCGAGGACGGCCGTTATGCCAACAGCCTCGCTGATGGGCTGCCGGCAGACGGGGTGATCACCGGATCTGCCCAAATCGTCGGCCGCAGCGTCTGCGTGCTGGCAAATGACTCGACCGTCAAGGCCGGCTCCTGGGGGGCCCGCACGGTCGAGAAGATCATTCGCATCATCGAGCGCGCCTATGACCGGGGCGTCCCGATGGTCTATTTGGTCGACTCCGCGGGTGCCCGCATCACCGACCAGGTCGACTTGTTCCCCGGACGGCGCGGCGCGGGCAAAATCTTCCACACCCAGGTTCGGGCTTCGGGCGCGATTCCCCAGGTTTGCGCGCTCTTCGGTCCTTCGGCCGCTGGTGGCGCCTACATTCCCGCGTTCTGCGACGTGGTCGCGATGGTCGAAGGCAATGCCAGCATGTATCTCGGCTCCGATCGCATGGTCGAGATGGTCACGGGCGAGAAGACCACGCTCGAGGCGATGGGTGGCGCGCGGGTGCACTGCGCGGAATCTGGCGTCGGCCATTTCCTCTGCAAGAGCGAGCAGGAAGCGCTCGACGTTGTGCGGTCCTACTTGTCCTATCTGCCGGACAACTGGGAGCACGATCCGCCGGCGACCGCTGCGGCTGAGCCGGCTTCGGTCGATCTGGGTGCGCTGGTGCCGGCCAGCGAGCGGCAAGCCTTCGACATGCGTCGTTACGTCAAGGGCATCGTCGACAGCGGGTCCTATTTCGAGATTCACGCACTGTGGGCTCGTGAGCTCACGATCGGCTTCGCCCGACTCGATGGCGAGGTGATCGGCGTTGTCGGCAACAACTCGATGTTCAAGGGCGGGGTGCTGTTCATCGACTCGGCCGACAAGGCGACCCGATTTGTGCAATTGTGCGATGCTTTCAACGTACCGTTGCTGTTTTTGTGTGATGTGCCGGGTTTCATGGTTGGTTCGGCAGTGGAACGGCAGGGCATCATCCGGCACGGGGCCAAGATGATCACGGCGATCTCCGAAGCGACTGTGGCGAAGATCTGCGTGGTGGTGCGCAAGGCCTATGGGGCTGGGCTTTACGCCATGGCCGGGCCGGGTTTCGAGCCGGAAGCCACTATCGCGTTACCCAGCGCGAAGATCGCGGTGATGGGGGCCGAGGCTGCGGTAAACGCGGTTTATGCCAATAAAATCGCCGCGTTCGAGTCGGACGAGGAACGGACCGCCTTCGTTGCTAAGCGGCGGGCCGAATATGAGCAAGACATCGACATCATGCGGCTGGCCGGCGAGTTGGTGGTGGACACCGTGATCGAGCCGACCGAGCTGCGTGGCGAACTGATTCGCCGCTACCAGGCCGCGCGCGGCAAGGACCGCAGTTTCTCCCGCCGCCGCCACGGCGTTACCCCGGTCTGACTGAACCCCCGGCGCGGCAGTTCGCTGTCGCACCGGTCGAGTCGCACCCCCTGACAGGAGCGCATGATCATGGTCGACTTTCGGTTGGACGACGAGCAGGATGCGCTGCGCGCCAGTGTCCGCGACTTCGCTCGCGAGCAAGTTGCGCCGGTGATCGCCGGGCACTACGAAGCCAAGACCTTTCCGTACGACGTGGTTCGGCAGATGGGCAAGATGGGGCTGTTCGGCCTGCCATTTCCCGAGAAGCACGGTGGGATGGGTGGCGACTATTTCGCGCTCTGCATCGCGCTGGAAGAGCTGGCCAGAGTGGACAGTTCGATCGCGATCACGCTGGAAGCTGCCGTCTCGCTCGGCGCCATGCCGATCTACCGCTTTGGTACGCCCGAGCAGCAAGCGCACTGGTTGCCTCGGCTGACTAGTGGTGAGGCGCTCGGCGCGTTCGGCTTGACCGAGCCGGGGGCGGGCTCCGATGCCGGCGCCACGACCACCCGAGCAGTCCTGGACACTTCGAGTGATGAGTGGGTGATCAACGGAGCTAAGGCGTTCATCACTAACTCGGGCACCGACATTACTTGTCTGATCACGGTGATGGCAGTGACTGGCGAAAACCCGGATGGCTCGGCCGAGCTTTCCACCATCATCGTCGGTTCGGGTACGCCCGGACTCACCGTCGCACCCGGCTACTCCAAGGTCGGCTGGTGCGCGTCGGACACCCACGGCTTGTCCTTTGACGACGTACGCGTGCCGGCAGCGAACCTGCTCGGAAAACGCGGCCGAGGATTCGCCCAATTCTTGCGCATCTTGGACGAGGGGCGGATCGCTATCGCCGCGCTGTCGGTCGGGCTAGCCCAGGGCTGTGTCGACGAATCGGTCGCCTATGCCAAGCAGCGGGTCGCCTTCAACCGTCCGATCAGTGAATACCAAGCGGTCCAGTTCATGATCGCTGACATGCAGTTGCGCGCGCACACCGCTCGACTGGGTTACTACGATGCGGCGGCCCGGCTGGTGTCCGGCGAGGATTTCAAGTCTTATGCTGCCATCGCCAAGCTCAATGCCAGCAACGCCGCGATGGAGAACAGTCGCTATGCCACTCAGGTCCACGGTGGGTATGGCTTCATGAACGAGTCGGCGGTCGGGCGCTTCTATCGCGATGCAAAGATCTTGGAGATCGGCGAAGGAACCTCAGAGGTGCAGCGCATGCTGATCGCTCGTGGCCTTGGCCTCTGAGCTGGCAACACAGGTTCTGGCGCTGGGGCGGCGGACCAAGGTTGGAACCATCAAAACGGACATAACTTCGCATACAACTACATATTACGGTCTGTTTCCTGACATGGTCTGATCTTGGCTCGCCTATTGCGCTGCCGATGCCTAAGTTCGCCCTATGGCGTCCGATCAGACAACTGCTCCGAGTAATCCCGGCTTCGATGTCGTCTTACGGCGGCTTCGGCGGCGAGTCGGGCTGACTCAGGCCGAATTGGCCGCACGGGCCGTTATCGGCGTGCGCACTGTGCGAGATCTTGAGCGGGGGCGTGCCTCCCGACCGCAACGCGCCACCGCTGAGCTTTTGGCCGCCGCACTCGACTTGGCCGGTGCGGAGCGAGAGGCATTTTTCGCGGCGGCGCGCGGGCAGACTGGTGCGGAAATGCTGCCGCCCACGGCGTTCCTGCGGATGCCGCCGTCGGTCGAATTGATCGGACGTGACAACGATGTCATCGCACTGGTCGACCGGCTCGGTGTCGACGACGGTCCCCGTGGTGTCACCCTGGTCGGCATCGCCGGCGTCGGCAAAACCAGCCTCGGCATCGCCGTGTCCCATCAGCTGGCCTCGTTCTATCCGGGCGGGATCGCCGGCATCGTCATCACGGACGGTGCTTCGGTCGGCGAAATACTTGGCGGCATCGCGGCCGGCTTCGGTGTCGGCCGGCCCGGCGATCTGGCTGCCAGATTCGCCGGACGACCAGCGTTGATCTTGATGGACGCGGTCGAACGCGCGCCGGAGGCGAGCGCCGAGACGCTGACCCGACTGCTGGACACGATTCCGTCGCTGCGGTTCCTGGCCACGGGGCGACAGCCGGTGGGGCTGCCAATGGAACAGGTGTGGCCACTGGCACCGCTGGCCACACCTCCGGTCGAGGCAGGCACGAGCTTCGCTATCACCGCGTACCCAGCAGTGGGGTTGTTCTTGGAACGGCTGGGTCTGGTCCGGCGCACTGCGCTGGAGCCCGACGAGATCGCGCCGTTGGCCGTTTTGGTGCGCCGTCTCGGCGGCTTGCCGCTCGCCCTGGAGCTGGCCGCCGCCCGAGGCCGGGTCCTGACCATTCCCGAAATCCTTGATCGGTACGGCGATCGAGTGCTCGACCTCGACCGTCCTGGTGTTGGCCGTTCGCCCGACGGGGCGGTCTCGCTGCGCGACGCAGTGGCGGCCAGCTATCGACTGCTAGAGGCCGACGAGCAATACGCTTTGCGCCGGCTGGCGGTGTTTCGCTACCGCTGGTCCATCATGCTGGCCGAGCAGATGATGGAAGGCAGTCGCCCCGGCGGTGGCGACGTCGTGCACCTGCTGGACCGGCTGTTGGAGTTGGGGCTGCTGAGCGTGCGGGGCAACCGGACCCATCGGTTCCGGTTGTTGGACGTGGTGCGCGACTTCGCCGCTGAGCAGGCAGCCGCAGAGGGCGAGCTGACCGACAGTCGGCAGCGCCACGCCACGATCCTGACCGAGCTGGCCCAGCGCACCGCGCCCGACTTCAACGGTACAAAATTTTCCGATGCGGCTGGGCGACTCGACGAGGTTTCGGCCGACCTGGGCAGCGCACTCGCCTTCGCCGCGGACGAGGATCCGCATCTCGCGCTGCACTTGGCGGTGTCCCTGCCCCGCTGGTGGCGGCTGCGCGGCCGAGACGTCAGCGGGCGACAGTGGCTGCGCCGGTTGCTCGACGACCCGCGCACTGCTGATGCCGATCCAGCGACCCGGGCCTGGGCCAAAATCTCACTCGCGCAGCTGGCGGTCGAACACAATGCCGGTGCACAGGAATTCGAATCGGCCTTAGCCGCGGCGGCCGAGTTTGAATCGTTGGATTTGGTAGCCGGGCAGCAGGTCGCCCATACCCAGCTCGCAAAGATCTTGATGATCACCGGCGGCTATAGCGAAGCGCGGGGCCATTTTGAGGCAGCACTCGCCCTAGCGCGGCGCAGTGGGGGCGAGCGTGACATCGCATTCGCTGAGATCAACTTGGCCTGGCACGACATTCGCGAGGGAGAACTGCCGGCGGCCCAGCAGCGGTTGGTCGAGGTGGGGCGGTTGGCCCGTCAATGCGGCGATTTCCGGCTGCAGGCGGTGACTCTGGCCAACCTGGCCGAGGTGGCTCGCCTGGATGGTCAGCCTGAGGAGGCGGCACGCCTGGGTCGGCAGGCAATGATGGAATTGGAGCGAGTTGGCGACCCGAATCACCGGCGCCGGGTATGGGCGACGATTGGGCTGGCGCTGGCGGATGCGGATCGGCTGACCGAGGCAGATGAGGTGTTGCACACCCTCCAGCCCGATGATGACATTCCGGCTGACGGTTCAGCGGCAGTCGTTGCTGGCGCAATCGCGCTCCGGCGAGGCGAGTTCAGGCGGGCGGCGGACAGCTTCCTGCGCGCGGCCGAGGCATATAGCGGTGCACACGATCCACGGGATCAGGTGGAGGCGCTGGTCGGCGTGATCGCAAGCACCCCCGAGCCACATGATCGACAGGCGGCGGGCAAACAGCTGGCGGAAATTTGCGCTGCCGGTGGGATCACGCTGGTCTCGCGCGAACGTGCACTGATCGGGCCGGCCATGCTAACTGAGATTGGTCTTTAGCCGCTGACTTGGGTGCGCCGATGTTCGGACCGGAAACTGCCGGTTTGGTGCTCGGGTGGACGGCAGCCGCTGCGAATAAGGCGTGGACGACCGGCGGCCAGATTCGCCGGCCGGTCGTCGCTGCGCCCCAACAGCTACGCGGCGTGAGCGAGGATCCCCCCATTAGCCCCTAATGTCGCCTCGATCGCGCCGCATCCCCCTGCGTTAATCACCATAGCGTGGTGGTGCCAACACACTCAGAAGATATGTCTGATTAGTGGTGCAGCTTGGTTGTTCTGCCGGTGGTTCTGCCGGTTTGTCATACAAGCAGTAGTGCCACCACTACGCTAGGCCTGCTGGGCCTAGGTCGTCCGCGCTGCCGGCAGTCGCGCACGGGTTGACCGCGTCGCGGATGGTTCGCAGTGACTCCAACAAATTGCCGAGCTGCTCGGCGGAAAGCTGGCCGATGAACCATTGCTGCACTAGCTCGAGATGGCCGGGGAGCACTTTGTCGAGTCGTTCCCGCCCCGCTGGGGTGATTACGGCGTGCGAGCTGCGCCGATCGCTCGGGCAGGCTTCGCGCCGGACCAGCCCGTCTCGGTCCATCCGGTCGACGACCCGGGTGACTCCGCTGGTCGACAGGGACGTTTGGCTGGCGAGGTCGGTCATCCGCAGGCGCGATTGGGGTGAGCGAGCCAATCGCATCAGCACCTCGAACTCGACCGAGGACAGCTGATGTTGCTCGAACTGGTCGGCGAAGCGGGTGGTCAGTCCGGTGAAGGCTTCGGCGAACAGGCCGATCGCAGTGAAGCGCGGGTCGTTCAGATCGGTACTCACAGCGAGGAGCGTACCGCAGACTCTTGACAGGTGGAATATTGCTTGGCATATAGTTGCTGAGTCACACAATGACCTTTGACCGCGTCGCTCGAAAGAAGGAACCCGCAATGACCGAGTCTGTCGTCAGCACCCGAGCGTTCGAGAGCTTGCAGATCCCGACCGCCGGTACTTACCTGCTGGATGGCGCGCACAAGCGTGTTGGCTTTGTGGTGCGCCACTTGATGGTCAGCAAGGTACGGGGCGAATTCGCCGAAGCTACGGCGACTGTGACCATTGCCGAGGACCCGCTGCGGTCGTCGGTTACCGCGTCCATCGTGACCGCGAGCGTGCAAACCGGCCAGGCCGACCGCGACAACCACTTGCGCACCGGTGACTTCTTCGAGGTGGAGAAGTTCCCGACGATCGAGTTCCGCAGTACCGGGATTAAGTCGCACAGCGGAAACGAGTTCGTGCTCGACGGTGAGCTCACGATCAAGGACGTGACCAAGCCGGTCGAGTTGGTCGTCGAGTTCGAAGGTGCCGCCACCAGCCCGTACGGGCAGCAGGTCTTTGGTTTTAGCGCCAGCACCGAGATTGACCGGGAGGACTGGGGCTTGACTTACAACATGGCCCTGGAGGCCGGTGGTGTCATGATCGGCAAGAAGATCAAGATTGAAATCGAGGGCGAGGCTATCCGCCAGGCCTGATTCGTCGCGCAGTTACCCCACCGAGCCGCTGTCCAGTTGGATGGCGGCTCGTAGTTTTTCATCGTTGCACATCTATTTGCGGTGAGGAGTTCGGGTGTCTGGCGGTTGGCCGCCGGGGATGGCAAGGTAAACCGAGCGCACGTGTTTGCTTACCGAGAGGTGATCAACGTCCGTTTCGTCCCCTGCCGTGCCGGGAGAAGTTTCGTGGGCCAGCAATTCGCTACTGTCGTGTTCGCACCCGAGGATCGCCTGATTTACCGGCGTAAAGTTCGCCGTTGTTTGGACGCACTCGCTGCGCTGTTGGCTGCTGATGCTTTCGATCCCGAGTATCGGATGACCGGGCTAGAGATCGAGCTCAATCTCATCGACGCCCAGGCCCAGCCGGCAATGCGCAACGCGGAAGTGTTAGCGCAGCTCGCTGATCCGACATTTCAGCCTGAATTGGGTCAGTTCAACCTAGAGCTGAACGCCGCACCTCGGCCAATTGCCGGCACGGGATTCGATGACTATCAGCGCGACATTGTGGGCAGTCTGCGGCGCGCGGGCGAACAGGCCGCCAAGCTCGATTGTGCGCTCGTGCTGATTGGGATGCTGCCGACGGTTGCGCGTAAACACCTAACGCTCGCCAACCTCTCCGCCAACGAGCGATATCGGCTGCTCAACGATGAGATCGTTATCGCCCGTGGCGAACCGTTCCGGCTGGACATCCACGGGGTGGAACGGTTGCGCACTGCCAGCGACTCGATCGCCCCGGAAGCAGCCTGCACCAGCGTCCAGTTTCACCTGCAAGTGCCGCCAGACCGATTCGCCCGATATTGGAATGCATCGCAAGCCATTGCCGCCGTACAAGTGGCGATTGGGGCAAACTCGCCCTATCTGCTCGGACGCCGACTGTGGGCGGAGACTCGGATACCGCTGTTTGAGCAAGCCATCGACACCCGCTCGGACGAGCTCAAGTCCCAAGGTGTACGGCCCAGGGTGTGGTTCGGCGAACGCTGGATCACCTCGGTGTTCGACCTGTTCGAGGAGAACGCTCGATATTTCCCGCCGCTGTTGCCGCTGCTCGACGACGAAGATCCGGTCGAAGTGCTCGGCGCCGGCGGTGTGCCCCGGCTGGGCGAACTACGCCTGCACAATGGCACGATTTATCGCTGGAACCGCCCGGTCTATGACGTGGCTAACGGTCGGCCGCACTTGCGGGTGGAAAACCGGGTCCTGCCGTCGGGGCCGACAGTGATCGATCTGCTGGCCAACGCGGCCTTCTATTTTGGGCTGGTGCGGGAGCTGGCCGAGCACGAACAACCAATCTGGTCCCGGCTGGCGTTCGCGACCGCTCAGCACAACTTTGCACAAAGCGCCCAACATGGCATCGAAGCCACTGTCAGCTGGCCCGGCGTCGGCGAAATTTCAGTTACCGAATTGACCCGATCAATCTTGCTTCCCGTGGCTGCTGCGGGGCTGGACCGATTCGGGGTAGACCCTGGCTTGCGCGACAAGATGCTGGGCATCATCGATGGGCGGTGTCGCCTGAGGCGCAATGGAGCGTCTTGGCAGACCGAGGCAGTCCAGCTGGGCGAGGAACGCTGCGGGCTTAGCCGCGAGGCTGCATTGCGCCGCATGCTGTTGCGCTACACGGCATACCAACAGACCAACGAACCGGTGCACACCTGGCCGGTCGAGTAACGAACGGCGACCTGCGCTCGCTCCGACACTCAGGCCCGGCCAGATTTCGCGGTTCGTGGTGACGGGCGGGACAAAGTCATTTATCGTTCGGTGACTTTGGGTTGATTGCGGCGATTGTGGGGTTGCTCGGCGGTGGTGTCACGGTCGACGGTTCGTTGCGGCCGCTCGCGCTCGATGGGCTCGTCGGCCGTGGGACTGATGACCCCGGGCGGGTGGGCTGCGGAGCAGCGGTGAGTGGATTGTTTGGCCGCGGCGCCGTCGGTTGGGCGTTGACTGGCTGGGGCGTTACCGGCTGGGTGATCATCGTTGGTCCGCTCGATGGTGCCGAACTCGACGCTTGGCCGGTCGGGCTCGCCTTCGTCGGTGCCGGCTTGCGAGTCGCAGCCACCGCCGGCTTAGCCGCTGCTTTGGTCGGCGTCCGTGGCTCCGTTTTTGGCTTTGCGCGCGATCTTGCGGGCATCGTCTTGGCCGGAGCCGGCGTGGACTCGGCGAGTTCGTCGGCCGGCGACCCGGCTGGGGCAGCCCCAATTGTCGACGTGGTGGTGCCGGAAATGGCAGCCTGAGTCGACTTGGTCGCGCTCGTTTCCGTGGCACTAACGGTTCGCGCTGCCGGTGGTGTGTCCACTGGCGCCAAACGCTGAGCGCGTCGAGTGGCCGTGGCATGGCCGAGGGCGATCGTCAGGGCCGAGCCGGCGAGCCCGGCTAGGACCGCGTAAGGCGCGATTAGGTAGGCCGATTCGAGTGGGCCGAGCGAGCCAGTCAGTTGTGGGGCGAGCACGAAGAACGCCACGGCGACCAGCAGCGGACCGGCGATACCACAGGTCGCGGCGCCAATACCGAGATCGCGACGGCGCAGTGCCGGCAGAGCGGTAAAGACACCGATGAGCAAGGCCGACCCGATCGTCAGCGCCGCGCTGGGCCAGTAGATGGTGCCGTGACGCATGCCGGTGCCAGAATCGGCGAACTGCCAGCTGGTCAAGTAGGTTGCGGAGGTGCGGTGTCCGGCTAGGTCCACCACGACCGCCGCAATTGCCAAGACCCATAGCCAGACAGCGGTGGTGATCAGATTGGCGGCAACGGGTCGCGACACCACGGCCCAATATGCCACCGCAAGGCCGAGTACCAGTCCGATCACCGCGTAGCCACCGGCGATCAGCTGGGGCGAGTGCGCGTCAGTGGGTGGCACGACTCGGGCCGGCAGTGCGATCAGGGCGACGGCCACCAGGGCGCCGACCGCGGCCGAGGCTGCCAGTGCGAAGCGCCAGGGTCCGCGGTAATGCGGGGCGGAAAATCCACCGAACCGGCTCGCCAGCACCGCACCGAAGACGGTGGAGCTGGCAGTAATCCACGTTGCCCAGCCCAGGCTGCCTAACCACATGCTGTTGTCCGGCGTCCCGGCCGTCGGCCAGACCACCACGCCCAGGCCGTAGCCCAGACCTAGTTGCGCGGCACCGGTCCCCGCTGCAGCTCCCGCGGCGGCGGCTACCCGTGCTGTCCAGCCATTCTCGGCCATGCGGGGCACTGTAGCGGGAGGCGGCGGACCTCGCGAATCTGTCACCGGGGGTATACGCGGTGCTTTGTCCGCTGCAGGGTCCACCCGTCCCGCCAGATTCGATACATTGACCCCTGCGGGTGACTGGCGGAGGGAACAGCGATGTCCAATGAGTGGGACGAAACCAAGCGATACGCTGCGGTGGACGATGCTACCCAGGTCGACCCACCGTCAGAACCAGGTGGTCAGCCAACGATGGTCAACCGACCGGGTGGACCACCACCGGCACCCACAGCTGCGACTTCCTGGCAGTCCACGGACGACTGGGCCGACAGTCGGGCAAAGTCGGCTTGGTCCGGGCGGGCCGAGGTGCACACGCCTCGCCCGGGTGGAATCGTTCCTACCGAGGCGGACTGGGTCGTCGGCTCCACCCGTGCAGAGAACGACAGATGGTGGATGCCGATCTTGGTGGGGGTGGTCGGGCTGGTGCTGCTTGGCGCCCTCGGGTGGGGTATTTACCTGATCGCGCAAAACTCCAGCAGCAACCCTGCCCCAGTTCCTGTCCCGTCTCCGACTGGCGGGCACGCGAGCCCGGCTCAGCCGACTGTTGCACCAGCGACCGCCCCCGCACCGACCGCACCACCAACGACTAATCCGGCTACATCCGCACCGGCGCCTACCGCAGTGGTCACGATTCCGGCGTTAGCCGGCCGGTCGTTGGCCGAAGCCCAAGCGGCCTTGAACGCAAAAGGTCTGAACTACCGGCTGATCTATCGCACTGCGCCCGACGCTGCACCGGGAACGGTGATCAGCAGCGACCCTCCTGAGGGGCAGGAAGTGCCACCAGATGTGACGGTGACCTTGGTAATCGCAGCGCAGCCGGCCGCGACCTCCTCTGTCTCTGCCCCGAACTGACCTCAGCTCACCAGTTAGCGATTAGTGCGGATGGCTCGGTTGGTCGCGCCGGCCGGCAGACCGGGCTGGCGGCCATTGCGAGTCCGCGGGTCTGGTGCTGTTCCCATTGCGCGTAGGCCGCTGACCTGGACAAAGATTGACCGTCGCTCAACTGCGTCGCCCGAGGTGTTGAGCTCGTAGCCATCGAGCCAGATCCAGCCGTCATAGGTCGGCCAGTCGTGGACGCGGATGACACGGAAGACCATCGGCGCCGCGAACTGGACGCTCGCTGCCTTCGACACGTGTATGACATCACCGGACCGAGGAAGCACGTCATCTCCTGCCCTGAAACTGATCTCGGGGTAAACCTTGACACCGCTGCACCGCTAGTGCGGAGGTGAATTGCCGTGACGACCTTGCCCCCGGTGACGTCGGTGAATATGGGAAAACGTCAGTGCCGCCGAAGGTGCTGCCGCTGGTCAAGTGGATGAGTCCACCTAGGAGCAACGGCCGTCGGCGCCCCGTGCGCGGTGACGTTTTGTTAAGTCGAGCCAGGCTTGCCCGCATATTCGGAAATCTCTCAAAAACTCTGAGTGACGTGGAACATACCCAAAAGATTGCACCACTAGTCCGGATGATGCAAGTTGCATGTCAGCCTTCCGTGATCGCGACGTCCACTCGCCGCTCATTACCCAAAAAATGATCAAGGAGTGACCAAAAAGTGATCATCAATGGTGTCACTCCTTGGGTTGGTTGATCGTTGCTGGCATCACGCCCGTGGCTGTCCACAGTGCTCAACAGGTCGCGTGCGCCGTACGTTCAACAATCGTCCTCTTTGGTGAATGTCGGACATCACCCCGGCGCGAACTCCGATGGTTTCAGGTGAAAAAGCGTAATTTAGTAGTGTCTCGCGACCCACCTCGATGACGGTGGCTAGAAAATCCAGCCACGTCCGCATCCGGCGCCTACGCCGATCGTTATTGACGTAGAACGATCTTATCGAGTTTGAAGATTTAGTGATCAGAGCTGCGTTCTTGGCGAGACTCGGCGAGCACACAGTGGTATCCGAAAATGTCAACCCCCCGATCGAGTCTGCGGCTATTCTGCCAACAGGAGCACCGCGGATGATCACATCCCTGGTGAAGGAGCTATTGTGGAAATTGAAGCAAAGGGATATCGGATCGACCTGAGTCGGGCGCAGTGGCTAACTAGCTCGCGCGGCAACACTGCGGACGGAAGCCGAGTCGAGGTGGCATTTGTCGATCAAGCAATTGCTGTTCGCGACTCGAAAGATCCAGAAGGTCCGGCGTTGATCTTTACGCCAGCTGAATGGGATGCCTTCGTGGGTGGCGCCAGAGACGGCGAATTCGACCGATGATCGAAATCGCCGCGCCATCGACCCGCAGGGTTGCAGCTCGGCAACGACCGCGACGGTTCGCCCGCCAACGCTAGACCGCGAAGGTAGGCGGGACCGTTGCCGCTGGCAGGGTGGGTGTCGCCTTCCACAGGCCGGTGCGTTGGGCCGCGAGCCGGGCAAGGTAGGCCGGATTGAGCAGCACATAACGCTTCCACAGTCGTTTTGGTTCCAGCCCCAGCCGCCAAAGCCATTCCAACGCGTGCCGCTGCATCCAGGCGGGGGGATTCTTCAGTAATCCGGCGTGGTAGTCGAAGGCGGCGCCGACGGCGAGCAATGGCATATCGAGCAACGGCCGCATTGCGTAGGCGAAGATCTCTTGTCGTGGGCAACCCAACCCGACCAAGACGATCCGGGCGCCGGAGGATTTGATCCGATCGGCGATCTCGGCCGGTTCCCCAGGGTGCGCGGTGCGGAATTTGGACGCTTCCACTCCGGCGATCTTCAGGGCGGGAAACAGCTCTGTCAGTGCGGGCACTAGCCGGTCGAGGGTGGGCTGAGTCGACCCGTACAGATAGAGGGGTAGGCCTTTGGCTGCTGCTTGTTCTAGCACTTTGAGGGTCAGGGTGGGGCCGTAGACCCGGTCGGTGAGGCCGGCGCCGTGCAGCAGGTTGAGGGCCCAGCGCACTGGTTGGCCGTCAGGGGTCACCAAATCGAAGGTGTTGAGCCGGGCGTTGTGCATGGGGTCTTGCACGCCGGTCATCACGCCGTGCACGGCGAGCGCGGTCACCGCGAACGGGCGTTGCTCGTTGGCAGCTTTGATGATTCGATCCGTGGCGCTGCGATAGTCGGTAGCGTCGACCAGGACGCCGAGCACGTTGCGTTTGCCCTGCGAGACACCGTTGCGAGCGACGGTCACGAGACGACACTCCAAGCTACGGGCGGAGAAATTCTGGTGGTGAGCATAGCCGGTCGTCCTGAGTTCAGCCGATTCGGCGACGGCGCAGCAGCTGGGGTGCAGGGCGGGGCGCAACTGGTTCTGGCGAGTGTTAGCCGATGCAAGACCGTGCTTGGCAGACACGTAGAAGGCCCCACGGTGATTCGTGGGGCCTTGCTTGGTGGGGATGGGGGGAGTTGAACCCCCACGTCCTTTCGGACACACGGACCTGAACCGTGCGCGTCTGCCATTCCGCCACATCCCCGTGGCACTTGCTTGTTACTGGTTGCGACAGATTACTCTGTCCCCAGCTGCTGCGTCTGCCTCAGGTCACCGGGGCCGGTCAGCAGTCTGGGACCGGTTGGCAATCCGAGGCCGGTCAGCAATCCCCGCTAAGTTTTCACTTGGCGGGTTTGGTGTTGCCGACTAGCGAGTTGATATCGCCCTGACGCCAGGAGAGACTAGCACGGCGTCGAGGGGCGTCATACGAGGGTCAGAAGTGCCGGCTGCTCTGCGCGCAGGTGCGCAAGCGGTGGCCGGATACCATCATGTCCTCGGAAGCCGAGGAGGAGCCGGTGAGCGTGCTGCAGCGCTTTGAAAAGCGATTGGAAGGCCTGGTTGAAGGGGCCTTCGCCAAGGTCTTCAAGGGTGTCGTGCACCCAGTGGAGATCCTTAATGCCATGCAGCGGGAGGCTGAGGCACACAAGGCAATTCTCGCCGGCGGGCGGACGTTGGTGCCCAACCGCTACGTGATTGACCTCTCACCGTATGACCACAGTCGGCTGGCGCCGTATGCCGCTGCGCTCGCCCAGGAGCTGGCCCAGTCGCAGGCTGAGTTCATCGGTGAGCAGGCCTGGACGGTCTATGGCGATGTCATCGTCGAAGTTGAGCGCGGCGACGGCCTGGACACGGGCATGTTCCGAGTTACAGCCGAGGTCTACACCGGCGGCGAGGTCGCGCCGGTGCAACAGCCGGCCTACGACGCCGGGCCGCAATACTCGCCTTATGACCAGCAAGCGCCGGCATATCCCCCGCAGGGTGGTGGCCAGAACGGGCGCGGAGTCGTGTTGGTCTCCGGCGATGGGCGCACCTATCCGTTGCAGATGGGCTCGACCGTGATCGGCCGTGGTGACCAGGCGAATCTGCGCCTGCCTGACGTGGGGATATCGCGTCGGCATGCTCGGCTGGACTACGACGGAAACCAGGTGGTCCTCACGGACCTCGGGTCGACTAACGGCACGATGGTCAACGGTCAGCGGGTCTCCGCGGTGGCGCTCAACCCGGGCGACATGATTCAGCTCGGGACCACCACGCTGACCTTCCGAGTGGACGGCTAGGCACCTTGCCGGAATTCGTCCTTACCGTCGCCCGGTTCGGCTTCCTCATCCTGCTGTGGATCTTCGTATTCACCGTGGTCGGGGTGATTCGTCGTGACCTCTTTGCCGGAGTCCGGGCTAAAAACATCGTCGCCAGCCCCCGTGCGGTGGCTGGCGCGGTGCTGTCCGGGCGGCCGGCAAAGGCCAAGCGCGGTAAGGCGGCCCGGCAACTGGTAGTGACCGCCGGCCAGCTGGCCGGCACTCGTATTACGCTGGGTGAAGCTCCCATCACTATTGGTCGGGCCGAGGATTCGACGCTCGTCATCACCGACGACTTCGCCTCGGCGCGGCATGCTCGACTCATGCCGCGCGACGGCCACTGGTTCGTCGAGGATCTCGGCTCGACCAATGGCACCTATCTGGACCGAGGTAAGGTCTCCGGACCCACCCCAGTCCCCCTCGGCGTACCGATCCGAATCGGTCGCACGTCTCTTGAGTTACGGCCATGATCCTGACCCTGCGCTACGCCGCCCAGAGTGACCGCGGTTTGATCCGGGACCTCAACCAGGACTCGGTTTACGCCGGGCCACGGCTGCTTGCTGTCGCGGACGGAATGGGCGGGATGGCGGCCGGTGACGTCGCATCCAACATCGTCATCGCTGCGATGGCCCCGCTGGACGAGGACGTGCCCGGTGACGCGATGGTGGACGCCCTGCGCCAAGCGGTGGGCATCGCCAACCAGCAGCTGCGCGACACCGTCGATGCCAATCCGCAGCTTGAAGGCATGGGCACCACGCTGACGGCGGTGCTCTTTTCTGGCAGCAAATTCGGCATGGTGCACATTGGCGACAGCCGGGCGTACCTGCTGCGCGCCGGGGAATTTGCCCAGATCACCAAAGACGACACGTACGTGCAGATGCTGGTGGACGAGGGGCGAGTCAGCCCGGAGGAAGCTAGCAGCCACCCGCAGCGCTCACTGCTCACTCGGGCGCTCGACGGTCGCGACATCGACCCGGAGTATTCGGTTCGCCAAGTGCTCAACGGCGACCGCTATCTGATCTGCAGCGACGGCTTGTCCGGTGTGGTCAGCGCAGACACGATCGGGCAGAGCTTGCGTGAGATCGCTGATCCGCAGGCCTGCGCCGAGCGGCTGGTGCAGCTCGCACTGCGCGGCGGCGGCCCAGACAACATCACCGTGGTGATCGCCGACGCCACCGATGCGGACATTGTCGAGCAGGCGCCGATCGTCGGTGGGGCTGCCTCGCTGGACCGGGGCAACACGACAGCGGCGGACAGCTCGACTCCAGCCGCTCGGGCTTCGGCGCTGCAGGCACCGCGCTCGCCACAGCCAGAACCCGACGTGCAGAGCGTTCCCCAGATCAAGCGCCACCGACTGCGTACCGCGGTGTTGGTGTTGCTGTTGCTTGGCGCCTTGGGTGGTGGACTGCTGCTGGGCTACCGCTACACCCAGCAGCAGTATTACGTCGGTGTCACCGAGGCCGGCCAGCTTGCCGTGTTCCGCGGGGTGCCGGGGAAATTCGCCGGTCTCGACCTGTCCACCGTCGATGAGACGAGCAGTTCGGCCCGCCTAGATGACCTGACCAGCGTGGCGCAGGACCGGGTCAAAGAGGGCATCCACGCTAATAACCGGGCAGACGCGCAACGCCGGCTTGCCGAGCTGATCGACAATGTGCCGACGAACCCGAATCTGAAGCCACTGTGCACTACCCCAAGTCCGACACCGACACCCACCGCGACCACGACGCCGCCGAGCCCCGTAGCGTCGAAGGGACCAGCTGTGCCGCCGATCCCGGTAGCGCCGAAGGGCACAACAGCAACCCCGCTTGCCAGTACGCCGACCGTTCAGGCCTCTGACCTCGCCCCGCCGGTAGTCGATCCGGTCGGGTGTCGGTCCGCCAACTGAACGCCGGCTCGAAACCTCTGGGGATCACTTGACCGCGCCCGTCGTACCGACACCGACACCCGCTGCCACGGGTGAGATGTCGCGTATCCCGGGGATGAAGACCCAGCGCAACGCCGAGCTGGGTCTGCTCGCGCTGGCGATGGTGTTGGTGGCGATCTACGGGGCGACAGTTGAGGCGAATCAGTCCAACACGATCACGTCGACCTTCTGGGTGCCGGCCGCGTTGCTCAGCGTGCTGTTCCTCAGCTTGCACGTCGTCGTGCGACTCACCGCCCCCTATGCCGATCCGGTCCTGATTCCGGCGGTGGCACTGGTCAACGGTTTGGGCGTCGGTTTCCTGCGCCGGCTCGACTTGGCTAAGGCAATCGCGACCAAACAACCAGAACCGGGCATCTTCGCCGGTACGGGTGGCCGCCAGCTCGCCTGGACGTTGGCGTCACTGATTCTGGCCGCGATCCTGCTGGTGGTGATCCGCGACCACAAGACCGTCTCGCGGTACGCGTACACGCTGGGGTTGGCTGGTATTGGGCTGGTCATGGCACCGGCGTTGTTGCCGGCCAGCTTGTCGGAGATCAACGGTGCGAAGCTGTGGATCCGGATCGGCACCTTCACCATCCAGCCGGGTGAGTTCGCGAAGTTGTTTTTGGTCTCTTTCTTCGCTTATTACCTGGTCCGTAAGCGCGAAGTGTTGTCGCTGGCTAGCCGGCGCTTCCTGGGCATCGACTTTCCCCGTGGGCGCGATCTAGGTCCGGTCGTCACCGTGTGGCTGCTGAGTCTGCTGGTCTTGGTCTTTGAAAAGGACCTCGGCACGGCATTGCTCTACTTCGGCTTGTTCGTCGTGACCCTCTATGTCGCCACGGAGCGGGCCAGCTGGCTAATCATCGGTCTGGTGCTGTTCTTCGGTGGCGTTTACGTCGCCTATCTGCTCGGCGCCTGGATCGGTGGGCCGTTCGCCAACTTTTACGACCGAGCCTCGATTTGGCTCGACCCGTTCGCGCAGGCCAACTACAACAAAATCGGCGGTAGTTATCAGCTGGTCCAGGGCCTGCTGGCGCTGGGCACTGGCGGGCTCTTCGGGTCCGGGCCGGGCGCGGGCTCACCGGGTTTGGTGCCCGCGGTGCGCACCGACTTCATCTTCGCCGGCATGGGGGAAGAGATCGGCCTGTTCGGTTTGGCTGCGCTGCTCGTGGTCTATCTGCTGATCGTCGAACGTGGTCTGCGTGCTGGCCTGGCCGTGCGGGATTCGTTCGGCAAGTTGGTCGCCGGTGGGCTTGCGTTCACGCTTGGTTTGCAAGTGTTCGTCATTCTGGGTGGGATTACCGGCCTGATTCCGCTCACCGGCCAGACCACCCCGTTCATGTCGGCTGGCGGATCGTCGCTGATGGCTAACTGGATGCTGGTCGCCATGCTGTTGCGGATCTCCAACGCGGCCCGCGGCCCGGCCGCTGGCGGCAGTGGCGATCGACCCGGTGGTCCGCGTAAGCCGCCCAACCAGCTGCACGGCGCCATGACGGAGCTGATCAAGCCATGAACGCACCGCTACGTCGGGCTGGCGTGGTCATCCTCGTCCTGTTTGGTCTGCTTTTCGCCAACCTGAACTGGATCCAGGCCTACAAAGCCGACGACTACCGCACCAGCGACTACAACCGTCGAGTGGTGGTGGCTCAATATGAGCGGCCGCGCGGAGTGATCGAGGCGGCTGGCGGTCACCCGGTCGCCGACAACAAGACCACAGCTGACGCGTTGAAATACCTGCGGGTATATCCGGTAAAACAGGAATATGCCCTAGTAGCCGGGTATCGCCCGGTGGGGCTGGCCGCGACCGGGATCGAAAACAGCGAAAACGACTTCCTCTCCGGCGAGAGCGACAAGCTGTTCGCCGACCGGATCAGCGACATGTTCACCGGCAACAACACCGGCGGCGGCAACGTGCTACTCACGGTGAACCCTGCGGCCCAGGACACGGCTTACAAGCAGCTCACCAACAGCCAGCGCGGTGTGACCAAGGGTGCGGCGGTCGCGATCGATCCGCGCACCGGGGCAATCCAAGCCATGGTGTCGATCCCGACCTTCGACCCAAACCCGCTGGTCAGTCACGACGAGAAAGCTGCTCAGACGGCCTTCGACGCGCTGAACAAGGACAAAAGCCAGCCGCTGCTCAATCGGGCCACCTCGGAAACGCTGCCGCCGGGCTCGGTGATGAAGGTGCTGATCTCGGCGGCGGCACTGCAAAGCGGCTACCACACCGACACGCAGATCCCGGCTGGCAGCGTCTACAAAGAGAGCGGCGCGGTCATCCGTAACGCCGAGGACGAGGTCTGTCCCGGCGACCAGATCAGCCTCAAAGATGCGTTGACCGAGAGCTGCAACACCGGGTATGCCAAGCTCGGCGTGACGTTGGGCGCTGACAAGGTCAAGGGCATCGCCAAGGCGTTCGGCTTCGAGGACGACAAGCTCACGGTCGGCAACCTCGAAGGTGGCGGGCTTGCCGTGGCGGCCAGCCATACCGGCAACATCGCCAACCCGGACGGCAGCACCGACAAGGGCGCACTCGCACAGTCCTCCATCGGCCAGCGCGACGTGCGAATGACCCCGCTGCAGGGTGCGATGATCGCGGCCACCGTGGCGAACGGCGGCGACCAGAAACGCCCCTACCTAGTCCAGCAACTGTTGAGCTCGGACCGGCGGCCGATCTACACCGCCGCGGCCAAAACGTTGCGTACCCCGATTGACGGACAGGTCGCCAGCGATCTGCAGGACATGATGGTCAGTGTCGTACAAAACGGTACGGGGCAGAAGGCCAAGATCAGCGGCTTCAAGGTGGGCGGGAAAACCGGCACCGCGCAGAACGTCGAGGGTGCTGACCCACACGGCTGGTTCATCGGCTTCGCGTTCAACGAGAAGGGTGAAGCGGTCTCCGCAGTCTGCGTCATGCTGGAGAACGTGCCCGGCGGCCACGCCAGCGCCGAGGCAGCACGCATCGCCGGGCTCATCATGAAGGCCGCAGCAGGTCGAGGAGGGGACTGAGATGATCAGCCCTGGGGTCACCCTCGGTGGCCGCTATCGCCTGGACGAGCGCATCGCCGGCGGTGGCATGGGTGACGTCTGGCGCGGCACCGACGACGTGCTCGGGCGCACTGTCGCCGTGAAAATCCTGCTGCCCGCGTTGCTGGACGAACCCGGCTTCGCCGAGCGGTTCCGGGGCGAAGCCCGCACCATGGCCACGATCAACCACCCCGGCGTCGTCGACGTCTACGACTACGGCAGCGACCAACAGCTCGCCTTCCTGGTGATGGAATATGTCGAAGGTGACGCGCTGTCGCGCACGCTGAGCCGGGTGGGTCGACTTACCCCGGCGCGCACCATGGCGCTGGTGGCCCAGGCCGCTGACGCGCTGCACGCCGCTCACGCCAACGGCATCGTGCACCGCGACGTCAAACCCGGCAACCTGTTGGTACGCCCCAACGGCACGCTCGTGCTCACCGACTTCGGCATCGCCCGCTCGGACATGATCGGGCAGCTCACCGTCGCCGGATCAGTGCTCGGCACCGCTTCGTACATCTCGCCCGAGCAAGCCGCCGGGTCGGTCGCAACCCCCGCTTCGGACGTGTACGCGCTGGGCGTCGTCGCGTACCAGTGTCTGTCCGGGCATCGCCCGTTCGACGGTGCGACGCCGATAGAGATCGCGATGAAACACGTGCAGGACACGCCCCGCCCATTGCCGGGTGACATTCCGCCAGTCGTACGGGCGATAGTCGATCGGGCGCTCGCGAAGGACCCGGCCCACCGTTGGCCCACGGCTGCGGCGATGGCCGCAGTCGCTCGACAGGCCGCCTCATCGTTGAGCAGCTCGACGGCCTACCCGGGCCGGGTCATTGAGCCCAACGACCCGCTGAAGAGTCGATCTCAGTCCGGCGCTCGCCTAAACGGCGGCGTACCGGTGTCTGGTTCGGCCCGCCCGCCGGCCGCATCAGTCGCCCGACCCGTCTCGGGAGCGCGCGGTGCCGCCGCTGTACCCTCAGGTCCGCCAGTGCAGTCCGCGCCATATCGCCAACCCGCGCCGCCGTCCTATCCCCGGCCGCAACAGCTTCCGGTGGCTAAACCGGCGAACACGAGTCGTCGGGGAGTGCTGATCGCACTCGCCATTGTGCTTGCCTTGCTCGTGCTGCTGTGCGTCGGAGTCGGTTCATACCTGACCCGTGGCCTCAACGTTGGCGGCAACTTCGGCGGCCGAGCAGACTTGTCGGTTGTCGTCGCAGACTTGTCGGTTGTCGTCAAGAAGGGCGTTGCTGGTGAACTGCCGGCAGCGTCGAACCGTCAGAGCAAGCGGGCGGGTGCAATCCCCGGGTGGATCCGAGCGAACGAAGGACGGCAGACGCTATGACGGCACAGGCCCGCCTGCTCGGTGGCCGGTACCAGGTCGGCGAGCTGCTCGGTTACGGCGGCATGGCAGAGGTGCACAAGGGCCGCGACCTGCGCTTAGGCCGCGATGTGGCGATCAAGATGCTCCGGACTGACCTCGCTCGTGATGCCACCTTCCAAGAGCGGTTCCGCCGCGAGGCGCAAAATTCCGCCGCGCTGAACCACCCGGCGATCGTCGCCGTCTATGACACCGGTGAAGAGCTCTCGGCTATCGGCGAGAAGCTGCCGTTCATCGTCATGGAGTTCGTCAACGGGCGCACTCTGAAAGAGGTGCTCGCGCAAGAGCAGCGGCTCCAACCGCGGCGCGCCTTGGAGATCATCGCCGACATCTGTGCCGCGTTGGAATTCAGTCACCGGCACGGCATCATTCACCGTGACATCAAGCCCGGCAACGTGATGATCACGCAGAACGGCCAGGTCAAGGTCATGGACTTCGGCATCGCCCGAGCTCTGGCCAGCGGCGCCACCACCATGACCCAAACCAGTGCCGTTATTGGTACCGCCCAATACCTCTCCCCAGAGCAAGCTCGCGGTGAGTCGGTCGACGCCCGCTCTGATGTGTACGCCGCCGGTTGTGTGCTGTTTGAACTGGTGGTCGGCCACCCGCCGTTCGTCGGTGACAGCCCGGTCAGCGTGGCTTATCAGCATGTGCGCGAAGACCCGAAAGCCCCCAGTGACATCAACCGCGAGGTGTCGCCGGACATCGACGCGATCGTGCTCAAGGCGCTGGCCAAGAACCCGCTGAACCGGTATCAGAGTGCGCAGGAGATGCGCGCCGATGCGTTGCGCGCCGTTGCCGGTCGGCCGGTCCTCGCCACCCCGGTGATGAGTGAAGCCGAGACGATGGCGCTGCATGGCGGCGCGCAGCGACAGCAGGCAGGCGCCACCACCGTGCAGCGGCCGGTGCCCGGTGGTGCGTCGATGCGTCAGCCGGAGCAGCGCTCGTCCTGGGTGATGGCCGTGCTCGCAGCACTGGGAGTGTTAGTCGTCGTGGTGCTCGGCGTCGCTCTGATCACCAACAACAACAAGAACAACATCACGACTGGCGCAACGAACAAGCCGACAGCGCAGGTCGCGATGCCGGACCTCAAGGACATGTCTGAGAGCGATGCCAAGGCCGCGCTGCAAGGGAGGGGCTTTACCAACATCGTGGCCGACCCGGCGCCAGTCGGTGCTGACTGCGACGGCGGCAAAGTTATCTCACAGAAGCCGCTGCCGAAAACGTCGACCCCCGTTGATCAGCAAGTTCACTACACGCTGTGCCAAGCACCGAAAAAGGTCACAGTGCCCGAAGGTCTAGTCGGCGGAACTAAAGACAGCGCTGTTACTGCGCTGACCAATAGAAAGCTGGTCGCCGAACCTAAGGAAGTTCACGGGGTCGCGCCCGCGGGGCAGGTCACTGCGGTTGATTCGGCCGGCAAGTCGGTGCCCGAAGGGACACATATCCAAGTTGAATATTCTGACGGCAAGCTGTCACCAATGCCCGACCTGCACGGTAAGTCATTTGATGTGGCTAGCGGCATCTTGACCAACATGGGCACGTTCAAAATCGTCCCTAAGTACACCGACGACCCGTCCGGCACACCGGGCACAGTCGTGGATCAAAAGCCGAAGGCCGGCGACAAGATCGCCGCCAACGACACCATCACGCTGACAGTGATCGCTAATAGACCGGGTCCAAGCGTGAGCCCATCGCCTGCCGACAGCGCCCAGCCCGGCACCGGCGCCGGAGCACCTCCCCTCGGTCAATAACCGGACCAGCCGTCAGCTAGTAACTACAGCGGGCCTATGTCGGTAAGTGCAGCGGGTCACCGTCGGCGTGTGTGCCTTGCGCTGAGGGAGGACCCGATGCGGGGCACTACTCGCTAGCAGCTCGGTGGGCGGCAGCGCTACGTCGTTGCGAAGGCGGCCCGGCGGCGGATTTCCACCTCGGCGGCGAGTGCCGGGGCCCGGTCCAGGGCTGAGCGCAGGCCGCAGCTGGCGAGCCAGTTAGCCAGCATGGTGTGGCCTCCTTCGGTCAGCACCGATTCGGGGTGAAACTGCACGCCTTCGACCGGCAAATCGCGGTGACGCATCGCCATGACCACCCCGGAGTCGGTCCGGCCAGTCACTTCGATTTCGGCCGGCAACGTCTCTGGCACCACCGCCAACGAGTGATACCGAGTGGCGGTGAACGGCTGCGGCAAGCCGGCCAGCACTCCCTGACCCTCGTGCTGCACCGCAGAGGTCTTGCCGTGCAGCAGCTCCGGCGCCCGCGTCACGGTTGCCCCGAAGGCAGCGCCAATCGCCTGATGCCCGAGACAAACCCCGAAAATCGGCACCTTACCCGCGTACGCCGAGATGAGCTCCATCATGATGCCGGCCCGTTCGGGTGTGCCCGGCCCGGGTGAGAGCAGGATCCCGTCAGCGCAGAAGCTGCCGACCTCAGCAACGGTGATCTCGTCGTTGCGCCTAACCTCGCATTTCGCCCCAAGTTGGCCCAGATATTGCACCAGGTTGAAGACGAACGAGTCGTAGTTGTCGAGGACCAGAATGCGCACGGTCAGTCTCCGGGGATGCTCGAGCCGGTGGATTTTTTCGGCCGCACGGTTGCCGTCGGCACGGTTGCCGTCGGCCTAGTGGTCGTCGGCCGCACGGTTGCCGTTGGCCTAGTGGTCGGCCGGGTTGTGGTCGCGGCAGCACCCGGCCCGTTGTCGCTGTGCGGCGTAACCGCGTTCGGGTCCTGCTGGGCTGGGCCGGAATTCAGCTGCGACCCGGTGCCGACCTGCACGTCACCGAACGGCAGCAACGGCGTCGCCCAGGGGAAGACCACATACCAGAGCAGCGAGCCGGTCGCGGCCAGCAAAGCCAGCGAGCCGGTCAGCTTGCCCCAAACACCGAACGGGAGTTTGCGCCAAATCCAGGCGTACATCGGCTTATGCCTTTGTCTTCATCTCGGCCGGCTCGCCCGCATCGGGCCGGGACGGATCGCGTTTGACCTTGGAGACCAGCTGGGCGTGCACAATCAGCCGTTCGTAATTGTTGAACTTCGGGTTGCAGGTGGTCAGCGTGAGAAGCGCTTTGGTCGGGGTAGCGTCCGGCTGGTCGGGCACTGGTGACACAACCTCAACTTTGGTCGGCTTGACGATCTCGTGTCCATAGACGCGATAGACGAACCAATAGTCTTTGGTCTCAACTCCAATCACATCGCCCGACGTCAATTCGTCGATCCGCCAGAATATTTTCCTGATTCGGTGGCCGGCCACCGAGAAGTTGCCGATCTGGCCTGGTGCCGCGGTGTCGGGATAGTGCCCCGGAGCGTATTTGATGTCCTCGGGTCGCACACCATTGACGACGACCCACTCTTTGTCCAGCTTCGGAATGTAAAGCCGGCCGACCAAATTCGTGCCGGGCGCCGCTGGTCCCTTGGTCGCTGGCGTCGACGGGCCGTTCCACTCATGATCGAGCTCGTTCGTCAGCGAATTCTGTTCAGCCTGCACCTTCGCCGAGTTCCCAAAAACCTCATACCCTGCAAATAAAAGTACGATCAGCCCAAAGGTGATCATTAATTCACCAGACACCCGGAAGCCGGTGCGAATACGCGAACCGAGCGTTGGGCGCGTCAGCTTCGAATAGACGCTCTCGTAGCCCGAATCAGTCTGTTCAGGGCGCAGCTTGACGATCTTCTCGCCGCGCGCGGCCTTAACCGGCTCGCCTTCCTCGGCTGATGCGGGCAGCAGTCCGGGGTCGGGTGGGCGCACTGAGCCAACCAACGCTGCGCCGAGCGCCGCAGCTGGGTCGGCGGCGGCCAGTGCGGCTGACGCTGCTTGGCCGGGAACCGGCGAGAGCAGACCGGTGGAGTCAGCACTTAGCGGTTGCGCTGCACTGGCCAGCTGTCCTGCGCCTAGCAGCTGCGTTGCGTTGGAGGGGTGCATCGGATTTGGCATTCGCGCCGCGTTTACCGACTGCGGCGCGTTGGCGATTTGCGGCTCGCCGGCGATTTGCGCTGCGCTGGCGATCTGCGCTGAGCTGGGCAGCGGGCCAGCGCTCAACGCCTGAGCGACAGTGGGATGCGGGCTGGGACTCGGCCGCCGTCTGAGCTCACCGGGTTGCCCGGTGAGCCTGGGCTGTTCTACCGGGCTTGGGCGCCCATCGCTAGTTTGTCCCGTTGGGCCCGACCGTCGGCCACCGTCACTGGGCTGTCGGCCGTCGCTGGGCGGCCCAGCGTCCACGTCGCGCACGGCCGGTAGCAGGCCAGTCGGTGCCTCGGCGGTGTTGATGATGGCGGTGGCAGCCGGATTGAGGTGCTCAGTCGTTCGTGCTGCTTGACCGCCGGACTGTGGCGGTCGGCTGGGTTGCGGGTTGCCGGGTTGCGGGTTGCCGGGTTGCGGGTTGCCGGGTTGTGGGTTGCCGGGTTGTGGGTTGCCGGGTTGCGGCCGGTTGATCTGCGGCTGGTTGACTGCGGCTAAACCATTGGCCTGCACAAAACCACCCAGCGGAGCTGAGGCAGTGTCGCGGGCTGGGGGCCCGCCAGGCGTGACGCCAGCGCCTTGTCGGGGGTCGAGTCCCGATGGGGCCCGGCTGTCAGGCTGGACACCGTTACCTTGTGCTGGACTGGTGGCTGGCACCGACCCGTTGCTTGCCGGGACTGCGTTGCCTCGGTTGGTCGTCGGTGCTTGACCAGGTAGGTCTGTTCGGTTGACCGTCGGTGCGTGACCAGTCAGGTCAGATAGTGCCGTTGGGTGAGCCGGTGCCGTGAGATCAGCCAATGTCCTCGGCTGGCCCGGCCCGGCCGGGTAAGCGCGACCTGTCGGGTCGCCAGCCGCCGTTGGGCTGGGGCGTTCTGCCGGTTTGGAGTGCTCGGTTCGGCTGGGTTGTGCAGTTCGGCCGGGTTGTGCGGTCGAGGTCAGCTGACTGGCCGGCTGAGTCACAGTTGGGGCATTGCCATTAGTTGCGACACTTGCCACGATCGGGTCCCCAGGCGCGCTGGTGCGCTGGACATTCGCACTGACGCCAGTCGTGGGCGCACCGTTCAGGTCAGCTTGACCTGGTTGGCCCTTGGCGAAATAGTCGAACTCGGCAGCTGTGGGCTGTCCGTGGTCGATTGCCCGGCGCCGAGCCGCTGCCGCTGCGGCGCTGACTGCATCGGCTGCGAGTGCATCTGCCGCGGCACCGCCTGCGAGTCCGCCTGCGACAGCACCGACACCCGCTGCGGTGCGGCCGCCCGCTGCTGCAGCGCCCGCTGGTGCTGCAGCGCCTGCTTCGCGCCCGCTGCTTCCAATTTGCCCGCCGCCTGCGCCGTTAACGCTCGGTTGGGTGGGCCAACTGCGGTTGGTGGCAACTCCAGGCGCGGCTTGATCGCTGCCGGGGTGGCCGCCAGATCTGACTTGGCGGTCATCACGGTTGCCAGATGCGGCGGCTTGTGCGCCAATCTCGGTTGCGTCCGTGGGCCGATCGCGCCCGGTGCCCGCGGCAAATGGTGGGCTCGGTGGCCTGGGGGGTAGTTGCCGCGGCGCCCCAGTCGCCGGCGGTGTTGCGGTGTCGACCGGTCGTGGAGTACTGGACGGGTTCAAGCTGAAGTCTCCGGCGGGCATTCCGCGCTCGCCACTGCGACCCGGGTGTGCTGGCGTTGCGGGAAATCCGCCCGAGCCGGTTCCGGCGTTGCGGGCCGCAGCGATTCGCCGCTCCATCGTCTCGTCTGGTCGCAAAATTGCCGTATCGGCGGCGGACGCGGGCGCCGGGGCCCCGGTCAGTGACCCAACTGTTCTCGGCGGCGCGAACGGCGGCCCCGAGCTGCCAGAACTAGCACCGTGCGGCCCAGCAGCGCTAGGACCAGGCCGTTCGGCCTGAGCGTTGCCAGGAGATCGCTCGGTCTGAGCGTTACTGGGAGCGGGCGGCCGCGGCGGAGCCGTCGGCGCAGGACCCACACTCGGATGGGTCGGCTGCCCCACACCATTTTGGCGCGGCGCAGCACTCGGCTGGGAGAACTCGACACTTGGAAGCGGCCCACCGGGCACACCATCGGCCGAGGCGTCGGCAACCCGCGGGATGTACGCCGTTTGCGCTTCACCGTCGGGCGCGCGATGCCGGCCCCAATTGTCAGGAGTCAGCTGCTCCTCCGGCGGCACCATCACCTGGCAACCCGCGCGGATCGGAGGTCGCTCGATCCGTCGTACGCCCGCACTGTCACGTTCCTCTCGACGGTTTGCGTATAGCCGAGGCCGAAGTCCGCGACCGCGGCGCGGAATTGCTGGACGCCCTGCGCAGAGTCCAACGCACGTTGCATGGCGGTGGGCTCGCCGATCGCGGTGATCTTGAACGGAGGCGAAAAAACCTGACCGTGAAGCAGCAGCGTGTTGCCCACACAGCGTACCGCGCTGGTAGAGATAACGCGGATATCCATGATCGACATTGCCTCTGCTCCTCCGGTCCACATCGCGTTCACGACGGCCTGCACATCACCCTGGTGAACGACCAAGTCGTCGTTGTTCGGCGCGTTCGAGCCGAGCTCATTTCCGCGGCGGGGGGAGTCGTTTAGGGTGACGGTCAGGCCAGGGCCGTGCAGGCTGGTGAAGCCGGCGGGAGCACGCATCGCGTCGGCGCTCTGCCGTGCGGCTTTGGCCGGTTCATCCGTTTCGGCGAGGTTGGCGGTCGCACGGTCCACCTCGGCCCGCAGTTGTGCCGCGCTTTTCTCTCGCGCGTCCAGCCGGACTCGCTTGTCGGAAATCAACTGAGCTAGCTGGGGTCGGCGGTCGTCGCGCAACGCTGTGCCGTCGGCTGTGGTGGCTGAGGTCGTGAAGAGTAGGCCGGCGGCCAAGGCGATCAGCGGGACCACCGCGGACCAGCCGCGGGTGCGCTGATCGCGTCGGCGCGGGCGGAATCCGCCGACGAAACGCCTGAGCACCAGGCGCCACGAGGGCGTGCCAGTGGTGTATTCCATGCCGCTGCACCCCCCTAAAGTGCCCGTCCGGAGCGAGTTGATCATGTCTGCAGACATTTCCTCGCCCGGCGGGTGCTTGTCTGCGCGCCGCCTTGACTACGCTAGCTGTCGAACAGTATTCGCCACGGGCAGCATTCGGGGTTCCCCGGAGCCGCTCAGCGGTGGGTTGTTCACCACTTGTTGCCCTCAGGAGAGCACTGTGCCGAAGTCTCAGGTTCGCAAGAAGAAGGTCTACACCCCGCCGTCGGACATTCGACCGGCGGCAACAGCTGCGTCCCGCAAGCCCAGTCCGGTGTGGCTGCCGTTCAGCGCTGTCGGGCTCATCGTGGTGGGCATCGCCTGGTTGGTGATCTACTACCTGTCAGGTCAGCGCTATCCCGTCGGGTCCTGGGATTATTGGAACCTTGCGGTCGGCTTCGGCTGCATGGTCGGCTCGCTGGCGATCTTGTCCCGCTGGCGTTAGTCCGGCGATGCCCGGTTAACGCGGGTAGTGTGACCTCGTCGGAATGAAGCGCACCCCGCGATTGGTGGGGTGCGCTTTGGCTTGGCGACGCTCGGTTGACCCTCGTCGTGCGGCCGCCTATTACTCGTGAGTAACATGGCGGAGCGGACCGCCGATCGAGGAGGCACCAGGCATGGGTATCGCGCAGATCGTCGCTACCGTCTTGGCCGGCGCTGTCACGATCGTGGCAGCTGCGCTGGCGGTGCGAGCCGTGCTGCGGATCACCGCGGTGATCCGGAGGGGCCAACCAGATCCGGCCCGGTTCACCGACCGGGGCACCCGCACCAAGACCATGCTGACCGAGACGCTGGGTCACACCCGGATGCTCAAGTGGAGCGCGATCGGCGCCGCTCACTGGCTCGTCATGGTCTCGTTCATGATCTTGTTCTTGCTGGTCGTCGAAGCCTATTTTGAGGTCGTAGATCCGCAGGGCGCGTTGCCGGTCATCGGTCACTGGGCCGTTTACGGCGTGGTCACGGAGTGGATCGGCATTCTCGGCCTGCTCGGCATCATTTACTTGATCTATGTGCGGCAGCGCAGCAAGCCGGGCCGCATGCCGCGCAGCCGGTTCACCGGCTCGACCATGTGGCAGGGCTACTTCGTCGAAGCGGTAATCATCGGGGTGCTGATCTGCGGATTCCTGATCCGCGGCTTCAAGGTCGCCAACGACACCTTTGAATTCACTGCCGCACAGACCCCGCTCAGCCACGCCGTCGGCTCGCTACTCCCGGCCGCTGCCGACGGGCCGACCTGGGTCGCGCTGGTGAAGCTGTTCATCTCGATGGGCTGGCTGATCACCATCGGGCTCAACCCGACAATGGGTGTGGCCTGGCACCGCTTCCTCGCGTTCTTCAACATTTACTTCAAGCGCAGCCCGGAGAAGCCGGCCGGTTCCGGATTGGGCGCGCTGCGGCCAATGATGAGCCAGGGCAAGCCCCTCGACTTCGAGGAGGCAGACCCGGAGAAGGACCAGTTCGGCGTCGCACAGGTCGAGCAGTTCACCTGGAAGGGGCTGCTCGACTTCTCCACCTGCACCGAATGCGGTCGCTGCCAGTCGCAGTGCCCGGCCTGGAACACGGCTAAGCCACTGTCGCCCAAACTCATGGTGCTGTCATTACGCGACCACGCGTACGCGAAGGCGCCTTATCTGCTCGGTGGTGGCGGTAAGGACCTGACTGGGGAAGAGAAGGCGACCGAGGCCCAGCTCGCGCACATGGACGTGCTCGCACTGGCTGAAGGTAATCGCCCGTTGATCGGCACCGCCGAAGAGCAGGGTGTGATCGACCCGGACGTGCTCTGGTCGTGCACCACCTGTGGGGCGTGCGTCGAGCAGTGCCCAGTGGACATTGAGCATATTGATCACATTGTCGACATGCGCCGCTACCAAGTGTTGATCGAGTCGAGTTTCCCAGCCGAAGCTGGGGTGATGCTGCGCAACCTGGAAAACAAGGGCAACCCGTGGGGAGCGCCGCAGAACACGCGCGAGGATTGGACCAAGGGGCTCGACTTCGAGGTGCCCCGAGTCGGCGAGAAGGAAGACTTCGAATACCTGTTCTGGGTCGGGTGTGCCGGTGCGTTCGAGGATCGGGCGAAGAAGACCACTCGTGCCGTCGCGACGCTGCTGCACGAGGCCGGCGTCGACTTCGCAATCTTGGGCGAGGGCGAGACCTGCACCGGCGACCCGGCGCGGCGAATCGGTAACGAGTTCGTCTTCCAGATGCTCGCTCAGCAGAATGTCGAGACGCTGCAGGAAGCGAAGGTCAAGAAGATCGTCGCGACCTGCCCGCACTGCTTCAACACGCTCGGCAACGAATACGAGCAGCTCGGCCTCAAGCTCGAGGTCGTGCACCACACTCAGCTGCTCGCCCACCTGGTCGCCACCGGCAAGCTCACCCCGATCACGCCGGTCGACGGCGGCATCACTTATCACGATCCGTGCTATTTGGGCCGGCACAACCGAGTCTTCGACGCCCCACGCGAGCTACTCACGTCGGCCGTCACGCCCGGCACTGCTGTGATCGAAATGCCGCGCAATTCGGAACGATCCTTCTGCTGCGGTGCCGGCGGTGCGCGGATGTGGATGGAAGAAAAGATCGGCAAGCGGATCAACGTGGAACGCACTGAGGAGGCGCTGGCCACCGGGGCGAAGACGATCGCGGTTGCCTGCCCGTTCTGCTACACGATGATCGGCGACGGCGTCACCGGCAAGGGTGAGCAGGACAACGTCGAGGTCGTCGACGTCGCGACAGTGCTGTTGCGCTCGCTTGACCGGCCGGCATAGCTACCGGATCGGTAGGTGTCATCCCAGCGGCCGAGGTAGGGCGGTCGGGCCAATCGGCAGGCGTAGACGCCGCCTTCAGTTGTTTGGCTCGGGTCCGGCACAATAGGAGCCGAGGTGAACCGATCATGGGCGGCCTAGTCCTGACCGCGTTGCTTCCGCTAGCAGCCTTCGTGCTGCTTACGGTGGGCAACGCGTTCTTTGTCGCTGCTGAGTTCGGCTTGGTCACTGTCGACCGGGCGAAAATCGAAGCCCAGGCCGAGGCCGGTGACCGCCGAGCTAAGACGGTCCGGCATGCGCTGCGCGAACTATCTTTCCAACTTTCCGGTACGCAGCTCGGCATCACCCTGACCGCCCTGCTCACCGGATATCTGGCCGAACCGGCCCTGTCTACCCTGTTCGATCCGCTGATCGAGCCACTGGCCGGGGACGCGTCCGACGGGATCACCCACGCGCTCGCGCTGATCGTGGCCACCATCCTGTCGATGCTGTTCGGCGAGCTCGTACCGAAAAATGCGGCTTTGGCTCGACCAATGCGGGTCGCGCTGGCTACTGCTGCCCCACTGCGTACGTTCTCGCGGATTTTCAAAGGTTTGATCGCGGTGTTGAACGGCTCGGCGAACTGGTTGGTTCGTCGGATTGGGGTGGAACCGCAGGAAGAGCTGGCCAGCGCGCGCTCGCCGGAGGAGCTGGGTCTGCTGGCCGCGATCAGTGCCCGCGCGGGTGCATTGCCCACCGAGACAGCCACGCTGTTGCGTCGCACGATCCGGTTTGGCGAGAAGCGGGCCGCAAAGGCGATGACTCCGCGGGTGGATGTGGTCGGGCTGAAGACCTCGGCGAGTGTCGCAGACCTGATCACCGTCGCCCGGCAGAGTGGACACACCCGGTTCCCGGTCTATGAAAACACGATCGACCTGGTCATCGGCGTGGTGGGCGTGTCAGATGCGCTCGGCGTCTCACCGGAACGTCGGGCCAGCACAGCAGTTTCGACAGTGGCCCGCGAACCGGTCTACGTGCCGGAAAGCCTGAGTTTGGACAAGGTGCTGGCTGCGCTGCGGGCCGCCGACGCGGACCTAGCGATCGTGGTGGACGAATATGGCGGCACCGACGGCGTCATCACGGTCGAGGACCTCGCCGAGGAGCTTGTCGGGGAAATCACCGACGAATACGACACCGACTTCGACGTGGCCGGGGCGCAGGAGTTGACCGCGCCGGGCGGGGAGAAGACGTTCCTGGTCGACGGGCTGTTGCGCGAGGACGAGCTGATGGAGCAAACCGGATTCCGGCTGCCTGAAGGCCCATACGAGACGCTCGCCGGTTATCTGCTCGCCCGACTCGGCCACATCCCGATGGTGGGCGAGTCGCTGGAGGACAACGGGTGGGAATTCACCGTGATGCGGGTCGACCGGCACCGGGTCGAACAAGTGCGCGTTGGCACCCCACCGGAGTCCGCTGATGACTAAAGTCCTGGTCACGATCCTGCTTCTGCTCGGCAACGGGCTGTTCGTCGGCGGCGAGTTCGCGTTGATCGCATCCCGGCGTACCGCGTTGGAACCGTTGGCGGCGACGTCGAAACGTGCTCGCTGGGCCCTGTCGGCGATGAACCAGATCCCGTTGATGATCGCCGGGGCGCAGCTGGGCATCACCATCTGTTCGCTGAGCCTGGGTGCGCTGGCCGAGCCGTCGCTGGCACACGTGCTGGAAAAACCGTTCGGCTCGATCGGGCTGCCGGATGAAGCCGTGCATCCGGTGGCGTTCGTGCTGGCGCTGGGCGTGGTGGTCTTCCTGCACACCGTGGTCGGCGAAATGGTGCCCAAGAACATCACCCTGGCCGGGCCGGAACAGTCCGCGCTGATCCTCGGGCCGTTCATGCTCGCGTTCTGCACGGCCACGAAACCAGTGCTCAACGCGATGCGCTGGGCCTCACGTACGGTCCTGCGGCTGTGGCAGATCGAGGCTACTGACGCGGTGAAAACAGTGTTCACGGCCGAGGAATTGGCGGGGATGGTCACGCAGGCGCGCAGCGAAGGGCTGCTGGGCACCGAGCAGTATGCCCGTATTCATGCCGCGCTCGGACTCGACGCCCACACCGCCGCGGACACCATGCGCCCGTGGGCTACCGTCACCACAGTGGCCGACGACGTCTCACCCGCGACGATCGAGGCGGTGGCGACCCGCACCGGCCGGTCCCGCTTCCCGGTGGTCCAGCGCGAAACCCGGCGAGTGTTGGGCTTCGTGCACGTCAAAGACATCCTCGGGTACGCCGCAGCGCAGCGCCGCCTGCCGATGCCGGCCGAGATAATCCGACCGCTGGCTGTGGTGCCACCCGCGCGCACCTTGGCCGAGCTGCTGCTCACCATGCGCCGGGACCGCCTGCACATCGCCCTGGTCAGCGACGGCAAACACCCGCTCGGGTTGATCACGTTGGACGACCTCGTGCACGCGGTCGTCGGCGAGCCGCGGGTCGCTCGCGTCCCCGCAGCCGATCCCGCGCGGGTGGTTTAGCGCCGTGCGAGTGAGGCCCTCGATGCTGTTGGGGCGGAACAGTAGATGACTACAATCGCCGAGCAGGCCGATACCCGAAGTCCTGCAAGGCCGGCTGAAGGTCGCGGGCATCCGTTAGCCTCTCCAGGCTGGTTAACCTGCCTGATCGTCTTGATAGCCACCACTGCAGTACTGAACTACTACGGGGTCAGCTACGCCGACATCTCCAAATTCGCGGGATATACGCTGCTCGCCAACACGTTGCCCGGTCTCTTGATCTGGCGGGCCGTTCGTCGACGATCGGGGTACCTGGCTGAGGATGCCGCGTTCGGCACCGTCGTGGGCTTCGTTGTTGAGTTGCCTGTCTATATGTTGATGCGCGCGGTGGGCGCATCAGTCGCCGTCGTGGGCTGGCCGATCTTGACGCTTGTCCTATTCGCGGCCGTGCCGAAGCTGCGCCGCTACTGGAAGGGAAACGGGCTTCGGTTACCGCTGGGGGTGTCCTGGACAGTTGCACTCGCTTTCCTGTTCGTGCTCGGCGGGGCAGCGATGTCCACGTTCCGGTCTAACGCTCTGGTTGACCCTTTCGTGTCGTCAATGAACGTGGACTTTCCGTTTCAGTTCGCCTTGGTTGGTGAGTTCAAGCATCAGGTACCGCTAAATACGCCGTGGGTTTCCGGTGTGGCGCTGCAATACCATTGGTTCGTTTACGCACAGGGTGCTGCCGCGAGTTGGCTGACGGGGATTGAGCCGCAAACTCTCATTCTCAGACTACTGCCGCTGCCTATGGTGGCGGCGTTCCTGGTCACTATGACCGCTTTGGTGCGACGTATCAGTGGCCGCTGGTGGGCAGGTAACCTTGCTGTGCTTATGCTCCTAATCGGCGGAGCTGTATCGCCGTACGCCTGGAGTGGCGCGCCCATGTTTGTCGGTGTCATTACCGACAATCTATGGGTGAGTCCTACTCAGACATTCGCGGCGTTGTTCTTCATCGCGGTGATATACGTGTTGGCAGGCATACTGCTGGCGGAAGGCGTCGAGCGTCGACGCCCGGCACGATGGGTCGCTTTCATTGCTCTGGTTGGTGCGGTGGCGGGCGCCAAGGCGACATTCGTGCCGATGCTGGTCTGTGGCCTGGTGCTCGCCATTGCAGTACGACTACTCGTCACGCGCAAGGTCGGTGCCGAGCTGGTAGCACTTAGCATCACGCTGTTTTGGTTGGGGTTCGCGCAGATTGTTCTGTATGGCGCAGGAACGCAGGGCACCGAGGTCAACCCGTTCCAGACGGTCAAGTGGACGCAACTGGGGCAGGCCGTAATGGGACTCCCGACCCCATACACCTCGTGGTTCCCGGTCCTGACATTGACGGTCGTAGCGATCCTGGCCGTGGCATTCGGCTGTTCAGGTATGGTCGGCTTGTTACGTCGAGAGTGGCGTATGAACCCTATCGTCCACGTGATGTTCGGCTTTGCCGCTGCCGGCGTCAGCGGTCTTTGGATTTTCGCCCATCCGGGTCTGAGTCAGACCTACTTCGCCCGATCCGCCAGCCCATACCTGGCGATGCTTTCGTCTATCGGTCTCGCTGCGTTGCTTCCAGCCAGACGCCGGTGGCCTCGGGTATTCTGGTTGCCGGCTGCGAGCGGCACCATCCTAGCCGCGGCAGGTCTGGTCGTCATCCAGCAGACCGTCGGACATGATGCGCCCCAGCGACTCGTAAATGTCTGGTCGCTTCGCCATGCGCTTGTCCCCTACTGCATGCTCTGCCTGCTGTTGACGGCCCTATTGGCGCTGGTGCTATGGCGGTCTCACCAGGTGATGCTGAGCCGAAGGTACGCGTTGGCTCAGGCAGTCGTGGTGGTACTGGCAATGGCTGTAACCAGCGGCACGATCGCGTCTCTGCCGACCTGGAAGGTGATCGTCGCAGGTGACGCGGGCCGGCACCTGCGCTTAGCTAGCGTTCCGAACGCGATGCCGGCGGGCGCACTCACAGCAGGACGCTGGCTGCGGGACCATTCGAATCCAGGTGACACCGTGGCGACCAACAGTCACTGCCGCCTGCAGGTCACCGGCTGCGACAGTCGCGACTTCTGGCTCGCTGCATACTCCGAGCGACGGATAGTCGTCGAAGGGTGGAGCTACACCGAGCCGGCCTTCGAGTCAGGTGATCTCTGGGCCGGCACCTTGTCACGCAGCAAGTTCTGGGATCAGCCACTCCTACGTGCCAACGATGCGGTCTTCTACCACCCGACAGCCGAGAACGTTGCAGCCTTTACGCATGCGCACCACGTGCACTGGCTGGTCGCGGTAGCCACGGCGCAAAGTGCCACCAATCTGCGTGACAAGACTGCGAAGGCAAGCCTTGAACTCGCACTTTTCGCCAAGCCTCGGTTTAGCTCCGGTGACATAACCGTATACGAAGTAGTCCCCTGAATTCCGCTTTCGTGCAGCTTCTTGATCGTGACTGTTCAGGTCATGCGACGGCGGTGCGGAGCCATGCGGGTGGGGTGCTCGCACTCTGCGGTGGGGTAGGCCAGAATCGAATTTTGTGCTTAATAATTCGCATGATATGCGGATGTATCGCGACCGGTGGGGTGCCGTTCTGGTGGGCTGTGTGGCCGCAGCGGTGCTCCTGGGCGGCGGGCTGCTGCCGGGAGGTGGGCGGCTTGCACCGTTGTCGGCGGCTGGGCCGGTCGCGCCGTCTGCTCTGCCACGAGCCATGCCGACTGCTCCACGAGCCATGCCGACTGCTCCACGAGCTAAGCCGACTGCTCCACGAGCCAAGCCGACTGGCGCTCGACCCCTGCCGCAGCCGAGTGCTGGGCTGTTGCTCAATGCCGGCTCGACTTCGCACCCGATTGAACCGGGCCGCATCGGTGTCGCCCAACACCCGGTGAGCGTGCGATACACATTCGACGGTGGGGTGGGGCGACCGATCACTGATACCAGGGGTGGGCACCCGCTCGATCCGCTGGGACAAAACGGCGGGGCGCTTCACCTCGTACCGGATGGGTCTGGGTTGGCGTTGGCTTATCCAACCCGATGCACCTTGCCGCGCGAACTCGACTGCCCGCGAGCAGTCCTCGAAGGCGCCCGCGACGACAGTCTCAACCCCGGAACCAGACCACTTCGGTACGGCGCAGCCGTGCGCATGACCCGCGGTGACCTCGCCGATGGGGCAAACGTGGTGCAAAAGGGCTATTCAGTCGGCGGGGTGAGCGAGTTCAAACTGCAGGTCGACCACTTGCTGGGCCACCCGAGCTGTGTGATTGCCGGCTATCACCGCCGAATTTACTTGGCTGAGCCGGTGATCGACGTGGCCGACGGGCGCTGGCACAATTTGGTGTGCATTCGCAGTCGGACCAGTTTGACCTTGACCGTCGACGGCGTGGAACGGGCTTCGCTCCCGGTGCCAGCAACCCTGTCGATCGCCAACGCCGAGCCGCTTCGGGTCGGCGGCAAAGGCCCCAGCAAGGGCAACGACCAATTCGCCGGCGAAATCGACAACGTCTTCGTCATCATCGGTGCGTAGCAGACGCAGAAACAATATCGTTTTAGTATAACTTGGGTAGTTGAATCGAGAGCAATGATAGTCCAGTTGTCAGATGACGTTTAGTTATCGATGGTAGCCACGGGTATGCCCTGGCCGACGGCCCACTGCAACGCCGCACGCAAACTCTCGACGGGCAGTGGTCGGATGCGTGTCACACTCATCGCAACGGTCACTACGACCGACAAAAACGCGCTGCGTTGCGCCGCTGCCGCGAAATCAGCACCAATTTTGTACGCATGAGCCACAGCGTCGTCGCGGCTTATGCCCGGACAGATCCGCAGATACTCGTTTTCGCCGATGCGGGTGAGCCGGTCTGCCGGCAATAAGTGCGCGCTCAGTACTGCTATAACGGCTTCGTCGCGGCGTGCGTGCGTGCGCCCCACTGGCTGCACCGTGTTGCCCTGATGCTCGACCCGAACTGCGAACATCGCCACCGGCAGCACCCCTGATGCCGTCACGCCGGAAGTGCCGGACCACCGACGCAGGCTTTCATCGCTCTCCAGCGCTGCAACTGCCGGGGAGTGCGATCCAGTTTCCGGGTGAAGTCGCGCAGCACGTAACAACGCGTGGTCGCGTTCCGCATTATTCACCAGCAGTCGCAAAGCGGCGTCCCCACGCGCCTCCCCAGGTGCTGGCGGGATCTCGCGTAAACGTTCAATCACGCGGTCCATACCCGTGCCGGCCGCAACGGGCAGCCTGTCAGCTAAAACTCTGCGCAAACGTAATGCCTCATGTAGGGCATCGTCGCGTCGATAGGACCATCGGGCTGAGAAGATCCGCCCGCTTTCCATCGTCGCCGCCCCTGCCTCTACTTCTTCGCGATCGTGGGCGACTAAGACAGACCCCCAGCGCGGGGTCAGCACGACGACAGTCCATTCCCGGGCCAGCTCTTCTTTATCGTCGAGCAGCACGAGTGAGACCCCATCGGGCAAACTCGGGGCATCTTCAGCAACCAACCCAATTAAGGTTACCGCCGCGACCCGGGCAATCCGTTCGTAGACTGCGCGCTCTCGAGCGAAATACGGCTTTCGCTGGAACAGTGCGATGACCACCATCGGACCATCCTCGGCCGCGGCCAAGGCCGCCTGCTCCATGGCATGTGACAGCGCCACGAGTGTCCTTTTAGTAACGCGACTTTCCGGCGCGATCTCCACGGCAACAGCCTACGGAGGATCTATCCCGGACGCACTCGGTGCAGGGGACAAGACTCCCGAACTGCGATAGCGGTCAGGTCGCGGTGATGGTCGTCTTGTCGACCAGCTTTCGGACGACGTCGCCGGCTAGATCTTCGCGGGCCCGTTCCTCGGCTTCTCGCTGCTGAGCCACCTCAACGCGAGCCGCTTGCCACGCCGACCAGTGCCCAGAAACCAGCGCCCACAACGACAACGCCGATACATAGACGACGCTGTCCAACCATCCCATAGCGTACGAGATTGGGATCATTGCCAACCAGAAGAGCGTGAACCAACCGTTGACCCGCCGCATGAATTTCGGGTCGCCCTGCACGGAGGCCCACAGCGACTTCACTACGCTCATCAGTATTCCTCGATCGGCTGAAGGTGGTATCGCGCACACCCTAAATGGCCAGCTTGAGCAGACACCAATCGGCATCCACACCCAACATATTTATGGTCGGCGCGCCAGCCGCTCGCTGAGGGTCTCGCGTAGGTCGGTGGGCAGCTCGTCGAGGTCGAGTAAGGCAGACAGTTTTTCCGGTTCCGTCATATATGCCCGGAACGCCTGCGCGATGGTCACCCCATGCCGCGGGCGGTCGAGCACAGTGATGGAATCCCCGGACCACACGTCCCCGGGCTCTAATACGCGCAGATAGGCCCCTGGGCGGACAGCGCGAGCGAAAGTCTTCATCCAGCGTGGCTCACCCATCGTTCGCTGAAACGTCAAACCTGGGACTCGGCCGAACGTTGGCTGCAGGACCAGCCGAGGGCCGACCTGCCAGCGCTCGCCAATGATTGCGCCGTTGACATCGACACCCTCGGTGGTCAGATTCTCCCCGAACATGCCATCAGCTAGCCGTCGCGTCAGCCGCGCCTGCCACCAGTCGTAGTCTTCTCGCGCGTATGCATAAACAGCCCGGTCATTGCCGCCGTGATGCTCCGCGTTGAAAATCTGGTCACCGACCAGGCCCGTGATGTTGGGGCCTGGCGCGCGCACGCTGACTAAGCGATCCACTGGCAGCTTGTTGATGCCGGTGAGCCCGACGCCCGTAGCCGGATTGCGCCGTGGTACCGCCACGTTGACCGAAATAATCCTGCTCACGCCGCGCACTTTAGCCACGCCGCATGCGTCACGTCGCTCAATTTCCCGCCAGCCGGTGAGGGCAGCGGGTCCCCGGCTTGCGAGTGCGACGTGCGCCATGACGTCGGTTCGACTGGCGGCCCAGGACGAGGGTGGCGTACATGACACTCGCGACACACCATCTGGTGTTGTACTTCGCCATGCGTACCCATATATAGTGTTCTCTGTAGCTGGTTCGGCCACTGCTGCTTGTTGGCGGTGGGCGAGGCAAGAGGGAACTCGGTGCGAAACCGGGACTGCCCCGCAGCGGTGAGTGGGAACGACAGCCGTCATCAAGCACTGGATCTTCACTTGGGGATCTGGGAAGCGACGGCCAGTAGGTGACCGGGCGACCGGTTGTGCCCGCGAGTCCGAAGACCTGCCAGCGCACCGCCCGCTGCTTGGCGCGCGGTGGTCCGAGGCCGCGTGGGACGGCCGACGCCGATAGGCATCCGCGCGCAATTGTGGGTGCCGGCGTCTTCCTGCGCGTGGCCGAGGGCCGTTTCGGGCCGGCTCGCGAGGAGAGAGACGTCATGACCAGCACGGAAGATCAGATTGTGCCGGAGCAGCGCCGGCATGCGATGCAGGTCCGCAAACGCAACGGTGACCTCGAACTGGTCGACTTCAACAAGATCGTCAAGGCGGTCGAGCGGTGGGTCGGTGACCTGGACGAGGTTGATCCACTGCGGGTCGCCACCAAGACAATCAGTGGTCTATACGACGGTGCGACCACTGCCGAGCTGGACAAATTGTCGATCCAGACGGCGGCTGAATTAATCGGCGAGGAGCCGCAATATTCGAAGCTCGCCGCCCGGCTGCTAGCTGCGTTCGTCGACAAAGAGGTTCGCGGCCAGGGCATCGCCAGCTTCAGCCAATCCGTGCGCTATGCCCATCAACAGGGACTGATCAGCGACGAAACGGCGGCGTTCGTTGCTCGCAACGCCCGTAAGCTCGACGATGCCGTTGACGTGGGCGGAGATCTGCGTTTTGAATACTTCGGCTTGCGTACGGTCGCCGACCGCTATCTGTTGCGGCACCCGCAATCGCGCCTGGTCATGGAAGCGCCGCAATATTGGTTGCTCCGAGTCGCGTGTGGACTCTCACAAACGCCGGCCGAGGCGATCGGCTTCTATCGACTGATGTCGTCGCTGGCATATCTGCCCAGCTCGCCCACGTTGTTCAACTCCGGCACCCGGCATACCCAAATGTCGTCGTGTTTCCTGGTCGACTCGCCCAAGGACGAGTTGGACTCGATTTACGAGCGTTATCACCAGGTCGCGAAGCTGTCGAAATTCTCCGGTGGCATCGGGATTTCCTGGTCGCGCGTGCGTGGGCGGGGTGCGCTGATCCGCGGCACCAATGGCCGGTCGAACGGCATCGTGCCGTTCTTGAAAACTTTGGACGCCGGCGTCGCCGCGGTCAACCAAGGCGGCCGACGCAAAGGCGCAGCCTGCGTTTATTTGGAACCATGGCACCCGGACATCGAAGAATTCCTTGAACTGCGCGACAACACCGGCGAGGAATCGCGCCGCACCCACAATCTCAACTTGGCCAACTGGATTCCGGACGAGTTCATGCGGCGAGTCGAAGCAGATGCCGACTGGTCGCTGATCGACCCGTCTGACGCCCCAGAACTGCCCGACCTGTTCGGCGAAGAGTTCGACCAGGCCTACCGCATTGCCGAAAAGCAGGCAGTCAAAACCATCAAAGCCCGCGACCTGTACGGCCGGATGATGCGAACGCTGGCGCAGACTGGCAACGGCTGGATGACGTTCAAGGACCCGTCGAACCAGTTGTCGAACCAGACTGGTGCACCGGGCAACAACATCCACCTATCGAACCTGTGCACGGAGATTCTCGAGGTCAACAATGACGACGAGACGGCCGTGTGCAACCTCGGCTCGATCAATCTGGGTGCCCATTTAACCGGCGACGGCGTCGATTGGAAGAAGCTGCGGTCCACAGTGCGCACCGCGGTGCTGTTTCTGGACCGGGTCATTGACATTAACTTCTACCCCGCGACGCAGACAGCTGTTTCCAACCCGCGCTGGCGCCCCGTCGGACTCGGACTGATGGGCTTGCAGGACGCATTCTTCGCGCTCCGGCTGCCGTTCGACTCACCAGCGGCTAAAGAATTGTCCACCCGGGTTCAGGAGGAAATCTTCCTTACCGCGCTGGAAACTTCGGCTGGACTAGCCGAACAGTTCGGCGCCCATCCCACTTTCGCCCAGACCCGGGCCGCCAGCGGCGACTTGCACCCCGATCTGTGGAGAGCGCGGCAAGAGCAATCGGAATCGCCAGTTCCACAGACCGATCGATGGGCTGCTGTGAAGGCGCGGATCGCGGCGACCGGGCTGCGCAATTCGCTGCTCGTCGCGATTGCACCGACTGCGACCATCGCGTCGATCGCCGGCTGTTATGAATGCATCGAACCGCAAGTTTCCAACCTGTTCAAGCGCGAGACCATGTCCGGCGAATTCCTGCAAATCAACACCTATCTGGTACGCGAGTTGAAAGCGCGAGGATTGTGGACATCGGCGATTCGCGCGCAGATCAAACGCGCGGACGGATCGGTTCAAGGCATCGCCGAGCTGCCGACTGATGTGCGGGAACTGTTTCGCACCGCGTGGGAGCTGCCGCAACGAGTGTTGATCGACTTGGCGGCAGCGCGAGCTCCCTATATCGACCAGTCGCAGTCGCTGAACCTGTTCTTGAGCTCCCCGACAATCGGCAAAGTCTCCTCGATGTATCTCTATGCCTGGAAAGCCGGCTTGAAAACTACGTATTATCTGCGCTCGCGACCAGCGACCCGGATCCAACAGGCCACTGTCGCCCTCGCGCCAGCCGCCCTCGCGCCAGCCGCCCTCGTTTCGGCCGCTGTCGCGATTTCCGCTGAGGATGCGCTGGCGTGTTCCCTAGAAAACCCCGAGAGCTGCGAGGCCTGCCAATGACGACTATTCCCGAACCTCGCCTGGTCCAGGAACCAATGCCACTTAACGTAATTTGATCATGGTGGTGGGCTGGGGTTTCCCGGGTGAGGTGTCACGCTGCGAGGGCCAGTGGTAGCGCGTTGGCCAGTTTGATGGTCGCCGGGCTGTCGTGGCGGGTGCCGACGTCGGTGCGGCGCTTGACGCGGTAGGAGTTGTGCCGGGCGCGTTTGACCACGCGCGGGTAGGACCGGTCCTTGCGGATGGGGTTGAGGTGCCGTTTCGCGGTGATGCTTTTCATGATCTTGGCGAGGATCGCGGCCTGCCGGTCAGGGGGGAAAGGCCGCCGAGTCGGTGACCCGGCGGCGGATGATCCGGACGGTCCGCAGGAACTTGACCCGGTCGGGGTCGATGTCGGCGGCGGTCGCGGCCCGGCAGATCAAGGCGCTGATCGCGTAGTGGGTCAGCAGGTAGCCGTAAATCTCCTGGCGTACCAGGTCCGGGCTTTTGGAGCGCAGCACCCGGCCTGGCCCGCGCAGATGCGTCTTCAGTTGATCATTACCGGTTTCGTGTTCCCATCGATCATGGTAGGTCTGGGCCAGGACCTGCGCCGGCGCGGCGACCATATCGAGGATGGTGGTGATCAGGGCGATCAGTTCGTCTTTGCCGTCTCCGGTGCGGTCAGGCACGGTGTACTCCACCACCCGGACCAGGACCGCCCGGTCCGGATCCAGTTCCTGACCGGCGCGGGCCGCCGCCACGAGCGCGTCACGGGCCTTGTCTCGGATCTTCGGGGCGATCAGCACGCTGGTGTACGAGCCGTCCGGGAACGCCTCGACCAGCGGCAGCCGCAGGTCCGCCTTCACCCGCCATAACAGTTGCGTCCCACCGGACCGGGCGGCGTTGAAGGCGGTGAACGAGTAGAAGCCGCGATCAGCGAGCAGCAGCCAATCCTCGCCCAGATCGGGATACAAGCTTGCGGCGAGGGTCTGCTCGGCCTGCCACTGCGCCCCGATCACGGCCGAGACCACCGCGTGCGAGGCGCACTCGGCGACCGTGACCATCCGGACCTTCGGAAACGCCGACGGGTTGTCGGCCGAACCCGTATACCCGAACGCAGCCACGTTCTCCGGCGTATCCGGTGCGTCCCACTCGATCCCGTCGATACTCATCAACCGCCACGGCCCGAGAAACCCGCCCCGGGTCAACTCCTCCGCGACCGGAACCGCGACCTGGTCGAACACCTCGACCATCGGCTCCATACTCAGCCGCTGCCGGGCCGAGGTGATCCCGCCCGAGGTCGGCGCCGTCCACTCCCGATCCCAGCATCCCCACCCTTCAAGGGTCTCGGTCAGCCGGACCGCGACCTCCTCGTAGTCGTCGTCGGCGAACAACGCCAACGCCATCGCGAAATACACCATGACGTGTGGCGGCAACTTCCCGCCCGACCGCTGCGCCTGCTTGCCCGTGACCGCGATCGCCTCATCGACCACGTCCCGCGGCACCGACCCCGCGAGGACCCCCAGCGAGATCCAGTCCGGCAACCGTCCACCCACGACATGCACATCCGCGACCACCCGCAGACCGTAACGCCCGCACCGGTGGACCTACCGCCGCGACACCAGCACGGCCACGAAGTCCCAGCCCACAACGATGATCAACTTACGTTAAGTGGCATTGGTCCAGGAACCGACCGGTAGGAAGCTGCTGCTTGACCCAGGCATGGATCTGACCCTGCGGCCGATGAAATACCCGCAGTTTTTCGACCGGTTCAAGGACGCGATCAAGAACACGTGGACCGTCGAGGAAGTAGACCTGCATGCCGACCTCGCCGACCTGGCCAAGCTGTCGCCGGCCGAACAACATCTAGTCGGTCGGCTGGTCGCGTTCTTCGCCACCGGCGACACCATCGTCGCCAACAACCTGGTGTTGAACCTCTATCAGCACATCAACTCACCCGAGGGTCGGCTCTATCTGTCCCGGCAGTTGTTCGAGGAGGCAGTGCACGTCCAGTTCTATCTGAACCTGCTCGACACGTATGTGCCGGACGAGCAAGAACGGTTCGCGGCGTTCGCGGCCGTCGACAACATCCCGTCGATCGCCCGTAAGGCCGAATTCTGTTTCCGGTGGATCGATTCCATCTATGCGCTGCGGTCATTGCAGACCCGTGCCGACCGGCGGATGTTTCTACTCAACCTGATCTGCTTCGCCGCGTGCATCGAAGGCCTGTTCTTCTACGGCGCATTCGCCTACGTGTATTTTCTGCGCTCCCGTGGGGTGCTGCAAGGGCTCGCCTCAGGCACCAACTGGGTGTTCCGCGACGAGTCGATGCACATGGCGTTCGCCTTCGACGTCGTCGACACGGTCCGGGCCGAAGAACCCGAGCTGTTCGATGAGACGATGGTCCAGCAGGTCAAGGACATGCTCGCCGAAGCCGTTGAGTGTGAAGTCCAATTCGCGGCAGACCTGCTGGAACAGGGCGTTTCTGGGCTTAGCCTCGCCGACATGCGCGAATATTTGCAGCATGTCGCCGACCGTCGGCTCGCTCAACTCGGCATCGCAGCGCTCTATGGAAGTCAGAATCCATTCGGATTTATGGAGCTACAAGACGTACAGGAGTTGTCAAATTTCTTTGAACGGCGCGTGTCTGCGTACCAAGTAGGGGTGACGGGAAGTGTCAGCTTTGACGATGATTTCTAGTGCCTGTCTGGTCACCGTTTGCCGGGACTGCTGTTGCGGCAGCCCCACAAAGCTGGCCGGTATCGACCATGACGCGCAACTCGACCGTCTGCGCGATGAATTGCCGGCGCCGCACCGGGTCCGAGTCAGCGACTGCCTCGACGCCTGCGCGCAGTCCAATGTGGTCGTCGTCCATCCAGATCCCCAGGCCCGTCGGCGCGGCGCCCGCCCAGTTTGGTTCGGTCTGGTCAACAACGACCCAGTCCTCGAAGACATCATTTCCTGGGTACGCGCCGGCGGCCCCGGCATCGCCGCACTGCCAGCGATCCTGCAACTGTCCGTCGTGCCAGCAGCCCGCCCCGAGTGACGCGTAGGGCAGCGTTCGAACGTGTGTTCGTATATCGTGGTCGTGGGTGGCTTCTCCGTGGGGTGATGGGGGCCGCCGCGACTGATTCGCCGGATTGGTCGTTGAGCACCGCGACATTGAAAGGTAGTTTTGAATCATGACCGCGTCCGCGCACGACATCGCCGCAGAGTTTCGGCGTCGACTGCCCAGCGTCGGTAAGAAGAAACTTCATAAACTGCTCTACTACGCCCATGGGCACCACCTCGCCGACCTTGGCACGCCGCTATTCTCCGAAAGTGTCCGGGCTTGGCGAATGGGCCCAGTCGTCGGCAGTTTGTGGCAAGAAGAAGATCGCAGCGAACCTGCCCCCGAGCGGCACGAATTGGGCGAAACGGAGCTGAACTCTATCGGCTACGTGATCTCTCGGTATGGGAATCTAACCGGCAACGACTTGGAGCGGTTCTCCCATACGGAGGAGCCATGGATCATCGGCCGAAGAAATTACGCCGGTGGTGGCTCGGACCGCATCAACAACGAGCTCATTCGTGATTTTTTCCGCCGGATCGACGAAGACGACGACGAAGCCGGCGCGCCACGTGAGGTCATCCGCGACTGGTTGAGCGCGACTCGACCGACAGTTAATCCGCCCCTGGGTGCGCCGTCGAGTCGAGAAGCGCTCCTGGCTCGGTTGAATGTTGCCTAGCCCCGAGGCTGGCTGGAACGTCACTAACGTCGACGAATGTCTGGACTGGTGGGAGCAAGAGTGCCAGCCTTCAGGCGAATTGCGGAGACTGGTCATTGCCGCACTGCTGTCGCGTATGGATGACCCATATGACGGTGCCCGGCGAGAGCCATGGTTTGGCAATGAGCCAAGCCTGTGGTTCTGGATGGTGCCCAGGTCTTTGCATGCCGGGCAGGCGGTATATGTGTCATTCATGGTTTTTGAACGTGTCGGTACCGTGCGGATTGACAGCATCATGACGCTGTCCTGGCCTGCATAACCAGCTAGCTGCCAGACCAATCCTTGATCAACTGTGGGTCTTTGTTGGCGCAGGTGCGATTCAATTGAGTGATCGCACCGTACGTGTTTAGCTCGGGTCAGAGGGCTGGGTCTGGTGGGAGCCAGGGGCCGGTGGTGAAGAGGGCGGTGAGGACGTTGAGGAGGTCTTCGCCGTGTTTACTGGCGGTGGACAGGTAGGACCGTAGGGTCGCGAAGTCCGCGAGTCCTTGCAGGGACCGCCAGGTAGCGCTGATCTTCAGCTGCAGCTTCGTGGGTCTCAGGTCGCGTTCGCTTTGGTTGTTGGAGAACCAGATCGCGGAATCGGTGGTGAACCGCAGGATGTCGTCGGCGTCGCGGGTGAACCGTCTGACCAGCTTCGCGGCCTTCGATTGTGGATGTTTCGCGTTGGCCTCCCGCCCGGATGCCAGTGCCCCGGCGTAGGCGCAGCGGATGAGCCTGACCTGCTCGTCATCCAGGCTGCGGTGTTGCGCTGCGGCGGCGTCGGCCATCATCTTCTTCGCGATCAGCAGGGTGTTGCTCATCGCCTCGGCCCATTGCTGCCCGGCGGGGTCGCCGTCGTGGACACCCTTGAGCGCGCGGAGCAGGTGAGCACCACATTCGGCGTGGGTCGCGGTGCTGATGTGGTCGTAGCCGGCGTAACCATCGCGCACGAGGACCCCGGTGAAACCGGCGAGTACCCCACCGGCGTCGATGTCATTCTTGGAGCGGCTCCCGGCGTGCAGCAGGGTCAGCATGTCAGTACAGGCGACGTGGACGTATTTCCATCCGCCGTCGACCCACGCCGGGGTCTCGTCCGCGCCGATCACGGCCTGCGCGCGTAGTAACACCCGTACCCGGTCGACGAACGGACCCAACCGGTCCACAGCCTCACGCACCGCGGACAACACGGTGCCCGGGGCGACCCGCAGCCCACACAACACGTCCAACGCGTGCGCCACCCGACCGAACGGCAGGTACTGCGCACCGCGTAAATACACCATCCGGGCTTTCGCACCCGGCCCGTACTGCAACCGCCCGGCTACCCCGTCCGGAGCATCGCCGCAGGTGACCTCACCACACCCGGCGCACAGCAGCGATTCCACCAGGTATTCGGTGACGTACGGCTTCGGCGGGGGCGGCAGGTCGATCACCTGCCGGCGCTGCCGGGCGAACACCTTCGCCTCTGCCAGGTCACCCGCACAGTTACCGCAGGTATCCGGCCGACACGCAATTTTCTCGTCCGGGTCGTCGACGAGCATCTTCGTCGCCCCCGGCGCCCCGCGAGGCTTACCCCGTTTACCCGAGCCCGAACCCGGCGCAGACCGCTTCGTGCGGTCAAGACCGTCCGACGACGGCGGCTTCGAGCTGTTCGACGAATCCATCCCCAACCGGCGACGTAACTCCGCGACCTCAGCCGTCAACCCTTTGATCGCTGCATCCTGCTCAGCGATCCGCGCGGCCTGTTGCATGACCAGAACGGCCAGATCGTCATACGACGGGCGCTGCGGGCCAGAACCGGACACCCGGGCACTATGCCACACCAACCCATCCGGGCTGATCAAAGGCCACCACACCCGACCGCCAGCGGGACCACCCGCAGCTCAAGCACACACCGCCAAGCTCACAAGATCCGTGACCCTAGCTAAATACGTACATCGCACCTGTCGCTGCTGCCGGTAGTCGGGGCGTCTCGGTAAGTGCGCTGTTGTGGGGGCTGGGCAAGGCGTGGGACGAACTTAACGTTAATGACAGCGTTGTCGTCGGCAGCCAAGCTTAAGCGCTTCATAAATAGTTTCAGCTGACCTTGCTCGATGGGCGTTGAACCGGCACGCTCAGCCAGCGTCCGGTCAAATTTGCCCTCGACCGGGTTGTCCCCCGTTACCTTTTTGATCATCCCCAGCCCGGGGATCTCGGTCGCCCGGTCCGGTATGGCTCTTGCCCCCTGTCGTACGCATGATCCGGGGGGTGTTGCCGCCGGGCCGGGTGGCGTCGACGGACCGCTGATAGGGACCCGGCCGCCCGCGTTCTGGGTTGGTCTCTTCGTAACGTGGATGCCGGCAGTTCGACGCCAGACCCTCGACCGGGCCGACAGCGTCATAGAGGTGATCGGTGAGCACGGAGTACGGCGTCTACCTCGGTTTAGACGTGGGCAAGAGCGACCACCACGCCGTCGGGCTGGCCCCGGACGGCAAGCGGCTGCACGACGCCCCACTGCCCAACAGCGAGGCACGGCTGCGGGCGTTGTTCGACAAACTCGCCCGCCATGGCCGGATCCTGGTCGTGGTCGACCAGCCCGCCTCGATCGGTGCGCTCGCCGTCGCGGTGGCCCGCGCGTGCGGGCATCAGGTTGCCTACCTGCCCGGCCTGGCGATGCGCAGGCTCGCCGACCTGCACCCTGGCACCGCGAAGACCGACGCCCGCGACGCCTACGTCATCGCTGACGCCGCCCGCACCCTGCCGCACACCCTGCGGCGTGTCGACGCCGGTGACGAGGCCTTCGCCGAGCTGGAGGTCCTGATCGGCTACGACGACGACCTAGCTGCCGAGTCCACCCGAATCAGCAACCGGATCCGTGGCCTGCTCACCCAGATCCATCCGGCGCTGGAACACGTACTAGGCCCGAAAATCAGTCACCCAGCGGTGCAGGAACTGCTGTCGAAATGCGGCGGCCCAACCGGGCTGCGCAAAGCCGGCCGACGCAAACTCCTCGCCCTGGTCGCCAGCCGCGCCCCGAGAATGGGCACCCGCCTGGTCGAGGCGGTCTTCACCGCATTGGACGAGCAGACCGTCACCGTCCCCGGCACCGCGGCGGCCGAGACGGTCCTGCCCCGGCTGGCCGACAGCCTGCACCAAGTCCTGCAACAACGCGACCAGGTCGCGGCCGAGGTGGAGAGGATCCTTGATGCGCACCCTCTTGCCCCGGTCCTGACCTCGATGCCTGGCATCGGCGTCAGGACCGGCGCCCGAATCCTGCTCGAAGTCGGCGACGCCTCCGCGTTCGCCACCTCCGGGCACCTCGCCGCCTACGCCGGCCTCGCCCCAGTCACCCGCCGCTCCGGCAGCAGCATCCGCGGCGAACACCCACCCAAGTCGGGCAACAAACAACTCAAACGAGCGTTCTTCCTCGCCGCGTTCGCATCGCTGTCGCACCCACCATCGCGGGCCTACTACGACCGGAAACGAGCCGAGGGCAAGAAACACAACGCCGCCCTCATCTGCCTGGCCCGACGCCGCGTCGATGTCCTCCACGCAATGCTGCGCACCAACACCCCGTACCAGCCGAAACCGGCGGACAAACCCCGCCTCGCAGCTTGACAAAAACTATAGGGACACCCGTTACCTTTTTGATCATCCCCAGCCCGGGGATCTCGGTCGCCCGGTCCGGTATGGCTCTTGCCCCCTGTCGTACGCATGATCCGGGGGGTGTTGCCGCCGGGCCGGGTGGCGTCGACGGACCGCTGATAGGGACCCGGCCGCCCGCGTTCTGGGTTGGTCTCTTCGTAACGTGGATGCCGGCAGTTCGACGCCAGACCCTCGACCGGGCCGACAGCGTCATAGAGGTGATCGGTGAGCACGGAGTACGGCGTCTACCTCGGTTTAGATGTGGGCAAGAGCGACCATCACGCCGTCGGGCTGGCCCCGGACGGCAAGCGGCTGCACGACGCCCCACTGCCCAACAGCGAGGCACGGCTGCGGGCGTTGTTCGACAAACTCGCCCGCCATGGCCGGATCCTGGTCGTGGTCGACCAGCCCGCCTCGATCGGTGCGCTCGCCGTCGCGGTGGCCCGCGCGTGCGGGCATCAGGTTGCCTACCTGCCCGGCCTGGCGATGCGCAGGCTCGCCGACCTGCACCCCGGCACCGCGAAGACCGACGCCCGCGACGCCTACGTCATCGCTGACGCCGCCCGCACCCTGCCGCACACCCTGCGGCGTGTCGACGCCGGTGACGAGGCCTTCGCCGAGCTGGAGGTCCTGATCGGCTACGACGACGACCTAGCTGCCGAGTCCACCCGAATCAGCAACCGGATCCGTGGCCTGCTCACCCAGATCCATCCGGCGCTGGAACACGTACTAGGCCCGAAAATCAGTCACCCAGCGGTGCAGGAACTGCTGTCGAAATGCGGCGGCCCAACCGGGCTGCGCAAAGCCGGCCGACGCAAACTCCTCGCCCTGGTCGCCAGCCGCGCCCCGAGAATGGGCACCCGCCTGGTCGAGGCGGTCTTCACCGCATTGGACGAGCAGACCGTCACCGTCCCCGGCACCGCGGCGGCCGAGACGGTCCTGCCCCGGCTGGCCGACAGCCTGCACCAAGTCCTGCAACAACGCGACCAGGTCGCGGCCGAGGTGGAGAGGATCCTTGATGCGCACCCTCTTGCCCCGGTCCTGACCTCGATGCCTGGCATCGGCGTCAGGACCGGCGCCCGAATCCTGCTCGAAGTCGGCGACGCCTCCGCGTTCGCCACCTCCGGGCACCTCGCCGCCTACGCCGGCCTCGCCCCAGTCACCCGCCGCTCCGGCAGCAGCATCCGCGGCGAACACCCACCCAAGTCGGGCAACAAACAACTCAAACGAGCGTTCTTCCTCGCCGCGTTCGCATCGCTGTCGCACCCACCATCGCGGGCCTACTACGACCGGAAACGAGCCGAGGGCAAGAAACACAACGCCGCCCTCATCTGCCTGGCCCGACGCCGCGTCGATGTCCTCCATGCAATGCTGCGCACCAACACCCCGTACCAGCCGAAACCGGCGGACAAACCCCGCCTCGCAGCTTGACAAAAACTATAGGGACACCCGTTACCTTTTTGATCGTCCCCAGCCGGGGACTGCTCGGTCGCTCGGTCCGGTATGACTTACTGCCCCTGTCGAACCAATGATCCGGGGGGTGTTGTCGCCGGGCCGGGTGGCGTCGGCGAGACCGCTGATAGGGACCCGGCCACCCGATCCTGGGTAGGTCTCTCCGTAACGTCGGAAGCTGTCAAGTCAATTGAGACATCAGAGTGAAGATTTTGTGGGTAGGTTTCAGTGATTTTCGATCGTGGACGGGGGCCGGTTGATCCAGGCCCGCTGGGGTAGCTCGGGTGCTGTCGGCCTGCCGCGGGCGAAGCGTTCGGGGTGTGCGTGGTTCGCAGCGGTGAGGACGATTTGGCGGGCGTCTCGGATGTTTTCCCAGCTACCGTCGTGCACGGATGCTGGGGTGTATAAACCGATCCCGGAATGGCGGTGTTCGGTGTTGTAATAGGTAAAGAACACCCGCCCGAAGATACGCGCATCGTAGATGCTGGTGAAATTGTCGGGGAATGCCGGACAGTATTTCAGTGTTTTAAACGCAGCCTCCGAATACGGGTTGTCGTTCGACACGTGTGGTCGTGACTTCGAACGTTCGATACACAAGTCAGACAGCAGTGCGGCAACGTTCTTACTGGTCATAGACGTGCCGTTATCAGAATGGATCGTGTGTGGTGCGATACCATTGTTCGCGGTGATGCAGTTTTCGATGAAACCTTTCGCGAGTTCACCGTTCTCCGTGTTATGAATCTCCCAATGAACGGTTTTGCGGGAGAAAATGTCCAACATTACATACGCATCGAAATAGGTTCCGCGGACGGGTCCTTTCAATTTGGTAATGTCCCATGACCAGACCTGGTTAGGTCCGGTCGCGACTAGTTCAGGTCGTACCCGGGCTGGGTGGGTGGCCTGGGCTCGGCGTTCTCTGACCTCACCGCTGGCCCGCAGGATACGGTAAAACGTGGACACACTACCCAGGTAGTGGCCTTCGTCGAGCAGGACCGCCCACACCTGGGCCGGTGACTTGTCGACGAACCTCGGCCCGTTCAGTGCGCCCAGGATCGCCGCACGTTCGGTATCGGTCAATGAACTCGGTTGGATACCCGGCACGACCGGCCGGCGGGGACCGTGCATTCTCGGTGCCCTGCCACGGTAGACCGTTGCCCGGGACAGCCCCAATAGCCGGCAGGCGTGCTGTGTGGACGTGACTTTCTCTAATTCGATCAGTGCCGCGTCGAAACTGGCAGCTACACCGTCGGTTATTCCGCGCTCTCGGAGAGAGATTCTAAGAGCGCGTGCAGTTTTCCCACGATCTCGACCACCGCCTTGGAATTCGCGAGCTCGGCCGTCAACCTCGCATTCTCCGCGACCAGCCGCCGATGGTCCGCGCTGGTCGCCTTATCGGGGCTTTTCGGCTTGCTCGGTGTTGCCACCCCCGTGGCACCGGTAGTGGTTAATGCGCCACGGTCACGGGCGCGCCGCCATTTATTGACGTGGGACTGGTACAGGCCCTCACGTCGTAAGAGTGCGCCTCGGCCGCCGTGCACGGTCAATGCGTCGTACTCGTCGAGGATAGCCAGTTTGTACGCGGGGCCGAAGATTCGCCGTGTCGCCTGCCCGGCGCGGGTACCGGACTTTGTATCACCAACGTCGCCTAACTGGGTTGAACCATCAGATGACATATCAGATGTGGTTAAAGTCATCGCTTCCTCGATTCGTCACGTGCCCTGATTTCTACACCCAGCGAACCGATGACTTTGTCTCAACCGATCTTGGCAGACAGGGCGTGGCTGCCGGCAGTCCGACGCTGCGACCGGCGGCCGAGCCCATGATGGACATCGTGGGAGACAAAACGTGAGCGACGAGTACGGCGTGTTCCTCGGCCTGGACGTCGGCAAGACCGACCATCACGCGGTGGCCCTTGATCCGGCGGGCAAGCGGCTGCATGACGCGGCTTTGCCGAACACCGAGGCCGGGCTGCGGAAACTGTTCGACAAACTCGGCCGGCACGGTCGAATCCTGGCTGTGGTCGACCAGCCCGCCTCGATCGGCGCCCTCCCAGTCGCTGTCGCCCGAGCGTGTGGGCATCAGATCGCCTACCTGCCGGGCCTGGTCATGCGCCGGCTCGCGGATCTGCACCCGGGCACGGCGAAGACCGACGCCCGCGATGCCTGGGTGATCGCGGATGCCGCCCGGACCTTGCCGCACACCCTGCGCCGCGTTGACGCCGGTGATGACGCCCTGGCCGAGCTGGAGATGCTGGTCGGCTATGACGACGACCTCGCCGGCGAGGTCACCCGGATCAGTAACCGGATCCGGGGGCTGCTGACCCAGATCCACCCGCCCCTGGAGCGAGTCCTGGGTCCGAAGGTTCAACATGCGGCGGTCCTGGAGGTGTTGTCGCGGTGTGGTGGTCCGGCCGGGCTGTGCAAGGCCGGCCGGTCGAAACTCGCCGAGATCGTCAAACCGCGGGCGCCCCGGATGGGCGTGCGTCTGGTCGAGCAGATCTTCACCGCCCTGGATGCTCAGACGGTGGTCGTTCCCGGCACCACCGCGGCTGAGACCATCCTGCCGAAGCTGGCGGACAGCCTGCGGGAACTACTGAAACAACGCGACCAGGTCGCCGGCCAGGTCGAGGAGATGCTTGATGCTCACCCTCTTTCGGAGGTCCTGATCTCGATGCCCGGTGTCGGGGTCAGGACCGCAGCCCGGATCCTGCTCGAAATCGGCGACATCGCCGCGTTCCCCACTTCCGGGCACCTGGCCGCCTACGCCGGCCTGGCGCCGGTGACCCGCCGTTCGGGCACCAGCATCCGCGGCGAACATCCACCCAAGGGCGGCAACAAACAGCTCAAACGCGCGTTTTCCTGTCCGCGTTCGCGGCCCTGGCCGACCCCTTGAGCCGGGCCTACTACGACCGCAAGAGAGCCGAGGGCAAGAAACACAACGCCGCCCTCATCTGCCTCGCCCGACGCCGCATCGACGTCCTGCACGCCATGCTCCGCACCCGAACCCCTTACCAGCACAAACCAGCAGAAAAGCTAGCCCTCGCCGCTTGACAAAAACCATAGGGACACCCCCCCAAGAACACGGATACCACCCTTCTTCGGTATCTCCACAGCACGCACTGGCGGCGGGAAATAACTACCCGACGAGAGCCTATTCCACAGTTTGTACAGATTCGACTTCAAATCCTGTTCAAACTCCGCTATCGACTGCCCGTCCACCCCCGCCGCACCCTTATTAGCTGCAACTTTCTGATACGCCTCCCACACCAGCCGTTTAGAAATACTGAAAGGCTTCGATGCTGGCTCATTCACCCGTTCCTCCGGAAAAACACGGTTGACCGGTGACCAAACCACGGATGATCCGTTCCCTTCGCTCAGATTCCATTACAGAACCATCACCACTACTACGAGACGATCCGCCCCTGTGATGCAGACCGGTACTCTGCCTCTCACGGTTTCTGCCGCTTGAGGAACTCCCTCTCACCACACCAATTTAATAAGCGCGGCGACCGGAACGACAGGTTCTCCTGTTGCATGCAAAAGCCTGAACCGCGCTCGCGCCCTCTTCATGCCGGACACCACCAGGGCAGTAAACAGGTATCCCCCTGACTTATCCCAGGATCACGTACCCATCCTGGTTCTGATGTCTCCTTATGCGTTTCGACACTTCAACAAGGGTTCGGTTTCACTCGCCTTCACGGCTCACACCTGACGCTCTCCTGGAACGCCTTTTCCGCAACGCTCACCACCTCGACTCTTAACCGACGCAGCATGCGGTGGTCTGTTGCCATTCCCTGCAGAACGACAACGGAGGGCCTACCCCCATCTCTTGCACAGCACCGTCTCGCCACTCACGGCACCTACACCACGAGAGCTAAACGTTCAGGACACACGTACGTCGCACATTTTTTTAGGAAGTCATTCTCCATCTTGACTTCCCGTAGTTCATTTTCTACTTCACGGAGGCGGGCACGTTCGTCGAGCGTGAGTTGTGGTTCTTCGCCAGCGTGTTCACGTTTGCACGCGGCAACCCAGTTACCGAGTGTTCCTTCCAAAATGCCGAGTTCTCGAGCGACTTTCGCCACAGGGTGTGACGTCTCGATCACGCGTTTAACGGCCTCCGTGCGATACTCTGGAGAATAAATCCGACGTTTCTGAGACACGGTTTCCTCGCCTTCTGGGAAGGGATCTTAGTAGATCCACTGTCCGGAAAGCTCGTAGCACCCCATCCAGGGCGATTGAGTACTCACCGGGTGGCGGCTACCTACCCATCGGGAGTTTGCCGGATGGCTCACTCCCAGAACTCATTAGGGCTTTTGGGCGCCGCCGCGCGATTGCCGTCAGGGGCTGGGATCGGATCCTGTTCAGCGCCAAGGAATCGGTCTACAAGGCGTGGTTCCCGCTGACTCGACCCATGCTGGGGTTCGACGAGGCGCAGCTGAGCTATCAAGACGGCGTGTTCACGGCCCGGCTGCTGGTGCCAGGCAGCCGGGTGAACGGCCGCGCCGCGCTGCGGCTTCAGCGGTCGTTTTTGGTCGAGGAAAGGTCTGGTTCTCACGGCGGTGACAGTCGCTGCCTAATGGCGGCCCCACGGGCCCCATGCCCTGAGCGGACCTCATGCGACACGCGCTGCGGCTGGCAGGCGCGGTAACGATGGGTGTCAGTGGCGGTTGTCACTGGTCAACCGACCTTCCCCGCTCTCGCGGGGAAGGTCGGTTTCTGTGTAGTGAGCTGATCTCCAAACTCGGACAGTCGTATTGCTCAGGCGGTTTCGGTGATCGGCCGGTCCACCCAGCTCATCATGTCGCGCAGCTTCTTGCCGGTGACCTCGATCGGGTGCTCGGCGCCTTCCTTGCGGTATTGCTGCAGGCGCGTGCCACCCGCCTCGTCGTCCGCGATCAGGGCCTTGGTGAACTCACCCGACTGAATCTCGGCGAGAATCTTCTTCATCTCCTGCTTCACCCCGGCATTGATCACCCGTGGGCCACTCACGTAGTCACCGAACTCAGCGGTATCCGAGACGCTGTAACGCATCCGGGAAATGCCACCCTCATACATCAGGTCGACGATCAGCTTGAGCTCGTGCAGACACTCGAAGTAGGCGATCTCGGGGGCGTAACCGGCCTCGGTGAGCACCTCGAAACCGGTCTGCACCAGCGCCGCGGTGCCGCCACAGAGCACTGCCTGCTCGCCGAAGAGGTCCGTCTCGGTCTCTTCCTTGAACGTGGTCTTGATGACGCCAGCCCGAGTGCCGCCGATCGCCTTCGCGTAGGACAGCGCCAACGCCTGGGCTCCCCCAGTCGCATCCTGCTCGACTGCGATCAGCGCGGGCACGCCTTTACCGTCCACGTATTGGCGGCGGACCAGGTGGCCGGGGCCCTTGGGCGCGACCATCGCCACGTCAACGTTGGTGGGCGGTTTGATCAGCTCAAAACGAATGTTGAGGCCGTGACCGAAGAAGAGGGCCTTACCTGCGGTCAAATTCGGCTCGATCGACTCCGTGTAGATTTTGCGCTGCGCGGTGTCCGGCGCGAGCACCATGATCACATCAGCCCAGGCGGACGCCTCGGCCGGGGTCTTGACCTCCAAGCCCTGCTCTTGCGCCTTGGCCCGGCTCTTCGAGCCAACTTTGAGACCCACGACGACCTCGACGCCCGAGTCGCGCAGCGACAGCGAGTGCGCGTGGCCCTGGCTGCCGTAGCCGATCACGGCGACCTTCTTGCCCTGGATGATCGACAGGTCGGCGTCGTCGTCGTAGAACACTTCCGCGGTCATGACTTCCCTTCAAAGATTTCTTCGAAATACTGATGGTTCTAGCTGCGGCGCACCCTGTTGGGTGCACTTTTCCCAGGAGTAACTTGCGCTCGATCGAATGCAATGGGTCGAGTTCAACCATCTTTACCCCCACCAGCTTATTGGGGGTTCTTAGCACGTCTGGGAAACCGAGTAGCCGGGGGAATCTCACCCTCGGACTGCACGGCCGTCTGGGAGTGGAGAAGCCGGCGTGTTGACTAACTCGAACCGTGATCCGGTGATCCGAGTCCGGATAGTGTTCGGGCTGGCAGCGTGTGAGGTGATGTGACCACGCTCGCACTGCGCCACTGACTCGCGCAGATCACGTGGTTGACCACGTACGCGGACCGTCGGCTAACGCGGAATGCGCTGCAGACAAGGCTGCAACACCATCCCGCTCAATGCCATGCAAGTCATGAGCGGGCGCGAGGCCATCGGCCGTAGTCAGGCCACTGGCGGTTAGGTCCGACAGTTTGCTCCGTAACCGGTCGAGCTCCTCAAAGATAGCCGGCTCCACTGATTACCGCCTCTCCTTGGTTCTGTTATCGGGTTTTTCTAGTGGCTCGTTTTCGCGGTGGGGTGATGAGCCCGACTATGGTCGCGATAGCGGTCGGGACCAGCTTGTAGTAAGCCCAGACACCATGCTTGTGCCGCTCAAGCAGACCCGTCTCGGTCAGGATGCGCAGGTGGTGACTAACTGTCGGCTGGGCTAAACCGATCTGAGCGGTCAAGTCGGTGACGCAGACCTCGCCGTGCGGGTCTGACTGGATCAGGCTCAGCAGGCGTAACCGAGCCGGGTCGGCTAACGCCTTCAGCATTCCCGCGAGCAGTTCGGCGTCTCTGCGCTCTATAGGTTCACCGGCAAGCGGCGACACCAAATTTACTTCCGCCATAGTTTTGTCCTTGACCGATCGTTTTGACTCCACACGAGGGAGGATATGCCATTATCTACGAACAATAGGTGAGTCCATTGTGGTCGAATTGAAATCGCACACGACAGGGTCACAACAAGGTGTTACCGCGTCACAGAAAGTGAAAATATTAAGGGGATGTCGCTCGGAGCAAACCACATTTCACATTGCGCAAGCGATTGCGCAATGTGAGCTGATTACCCACGGGTAGAATCCGACCTAATTCATGCCGTGACGTGCCTCACTCAGATGCCGCTCCGACGCTGTGATGGCAGAACCCGCCGCATCTATGTCACCCGCGACGGTCTGCGCCCGGCGATCGCCGCAGTGATCGCCGAGACGATGCGCGGGCGAGACCCTCGCTGGTGGGGTTCGGGCACCGCGTGATCGTGGGACGTGTTGTCGTCGCGTGCACGTTGATGATGCTCCACCACCGCTGAGACGTGCGGTGGCACTCCAGTTCGTCTGGTAAAGGGTCCCCTTCCGTCTACTTGCTGCTGACGCGCCGGATTGTTTATCAAGAGCAGGGGCCGGCCCGCCCATTATTAATACCTCTATCGACTTTGCCCAGGTCAGCGTGCTCAAGACGCACGGACAGCGACCCTGGTTCATGCGAGGGCAGCCGGCCGAAGACTGGTGCGGCAGCCGATCGCCGTAAGCCACGACGGCGGGCAGGGGTACCGCGACGATCGTCACGGCCTGGCTGGCATCCCCGGAAGGGTGCTACCACCCACTGAGCTGGGTGGTAACACCTCCGGCGCCTACTGTCCTTAGGTGGTAACACCCAGCTGCAGGTGGCCACACGGGGGTGTTACCAGGTGTCACTACCCGCCGAGTGTCGCGTCGAGCAGGTCACGGGACCCGTCGAGTACATCGGTGAACACGGGCGCCCACGGCCCGGCCTGAGCAAGCGTGTCGTAGCCGACCGCACCGATCCGCAACCGGCCGAACTCGGTACGACGCAGCTGCGGGATCTGCCATGCAAACTCGGCGAGCGAGGCGATCCGCCGGGCCGCGGCCGGCGCCGGCATCGCGAAGACGATCAGCAGCCTCGCTTGGTGCCACGGTCGGCTTTGCGGAGTGCGCCACCAGTCGGCGTACGCGGTGAGTTTCGCGGCGAGCCTGGGCACCAAATACGTGCCCCGGTCCACCTCGATCAGCCACCGGCGGGTGCCACCCTCGGCCAGTTCGTAGTGCAGTTCCGCGTCCGCGATCAACGCACCACCACCGCCGCGGCGTTTGCCCGGTTGCAGGAGCACCTCCGGTGCCCATGACCACGGTGTGCACTCATCACCCGGCTGCCGGCGGGCTGCGGTCACGAACACGGCTCCGACATCAACGACGGCCAGGCGGTGCGCGAGTAAACCGCCGGCGGCTAACGCCGGGCTCATCCGGTACGCTTGAATGTTGAGGTCCCCGCAGGCTTCTGCGACGGTGTACCCGGACGGGGTGAGGAACCAGGCCCGATGTCCGGCCGGGCCGACCAGCACGGCGTCGACGAGCCCGGCCGCTGAAATTTGGCGCAGCACCCGGCGCAGATACGAGGAATCAGCAGCCTCTGGGGTGAGCAGCTGGTGCAGTTGGGTGGTCGTGGCGATCCGGTGCTGATACAGCACCCGGATCACCGCGCCGGCCAGCGCCGGCAACGCCGAGCGCGGTGCGAACCGGGCCGATGATCGAGCGGTGAGATTGCGGGTACGGGCGGATGACAAAGATGCGGATGCGTGCGACATGAAGTACCTCCTACTCATACCAAGCGCATCCGTTACCTAGAGCCGCATCGAGGCTGCCCAGCATGTGCGTGACGTAGGTAGAAGGTCCCAGGTTCTGCCTGTTGGACGTGGTTATCTACCGCCGTCCAACACGCAGATCTGTGGGAGGTTTGATGCTGGTTCAGCGCGTGGTGATAGCCGCGGATCGACGCGAGCCGTGGTCGGTGCTCGGCGACGACGGAATCCCCGTAACCCCGGTCGAGCGGTACCTGGCGTACTTGACCGATACCGAACGGTCCCCGAACACCGTCAAGGCATACGCGCACGATCTGAAGGACGGCGTGACGGGGAATCGCAAAGAGATAATTCAGTCATCTCCCGCCGACCGCCGGGTCCGATGCCCTGCTGAGGTTCCAGAGTCAGCATCGAACCCGGCCTTCCTGGCGATAGTGGCAACGGGTGGCTAGTAGATGACGATCTTGTACACGGTGACGTTGTTGACGCCCAGCATGCGGTTGCGTTGGAAGTTGATGACGCCCTTATTGGTCTCTATGAAACCCTCGTTGTTTCCCGTGTTCACCCAGTTTACGTCAGCGATGAGAACGTTCTCGCTTCCGGCGTTCGCACGGCAGTGCGTGAGATAGGGGTTGGAGCCCTGGTAGAACCCGAATAAGTCGCTGAAGAGAAGGCCGGCGAATGAGCCACCCTGGTACGTGCAATTCGCACCGTTGATCGCCAACGCGGGGGCAGCGCCCGCGAAGCTCACACCCAGTAGTGTGAGCAGCGCTACTCCGAACGTAGCGAACCGAACCTTAATTCCTCGCATTGTTACTTCCTCTCGAGAGTTCCACAGGTCCGGTGTGTCTGGGTTATTTGTCTATCCATGATCCGCCCACGTGAGGTAGTCGGCAAGACTTGGATTCATGCAGGGCTTTAGAAACACACAAACTTGTTTGAACCTAAACTACTTGACATGTCAAGAGATCAGAGTCACATAATGAAATGTCACCATGCAATCACATCAAGTTAGGTATCCGGCAAGAGTGAGCCCCGGGGTTACCCGCCACTGCCATAAGATAGATAAATGGTAATCATCTACTAACTTTGCGTTATTCATGCGGGCGAATGAAAGATAAGCAACGGGCGACGTAGGTAACGGGGTCACAAAGATACTCACGGTCACGCTGCCCACTTCGCGTGTACGCCATGGCCCTCTGCCGGCAACGCCAGTGCGTCGTGCGCGCCGGCGTCAGCCGGCAGGGCGCACGACCACAGCGCGGTGCTGCTCAGACGCGGGCAACGCGTCCGAGCAGCGCGACCGAAGGGGAGCAGGGCGAGCCGCGGGCAGGACGATTAGCCGACGCGAAGCGGCGGGCAATCGTCCTGCACCACGCTGAAGCCTGCGCAAGACTTCCAGCGGTGTACCCGATAATGCCTTCCGGGGAGGTGACTGGATAGGCACACCCTCCGCGGCGGCATCCGTGCAGTTCAGAGGCTTACAGAGAATCGCAAGAATTTGATCTCGTGTCCGTTATGCCGGAATTTGATCGGTCGATTCGAATCCGAATTGCATTCTCGCGAATTCCCTGGGCAGCGAAGATGCTGGTCAGGGGCTTGAGCGCGATGATCGGGGGTACCTATCCAGTCCCCCGGGGAGTTGCCTTCAAGTAATGATCAACGATCTCAAAACAGCCGTGCGCCGCCGCCTCGTGCTGGCATCAGCACAACCTAGAGACGTCGCGGGTCAGACCTTGACCGAAGAAGTTTTATCGTTGAAGGTACCAAAATTGCCGAGCTGCGTGTTCGGTGCAAACACGAGTGAGGCACCTTTGCAGTCCGCGTCCGCGTAGAAGATGATGTTTCGATTCGTACGGTTCGATGCCGACGAGATCTTGTCGTTCCAATCGGGCAGAACATTGATGCAAATACCAGAGGAAAAGCTACTGATGTCTTGCGCAGCCCACCTAGACGACGAATTGAACTCACCGTCTTGCCAGATACATGCCTTTCCCGCAGAGCAGTCGGCTGCGGCGGCGAAGGCCGATGTAGGCAGCGCTAACCCGAGACCGCCGGCCGCTAAGACAGAAGTCGCCACTCCCAGCGCCACCTGCTTGAGAGTCGGCTTGTGCATTGAACGCATGATTACCTTTCATGGGGTTTTGTATCAGGGCCAGCGGTCACTGACGCAGATCCAGATGCCTCTACAGCATTCCGTACCAACTTGTCGCGTAACCTGTTGCGACTTTGACCTACCTGCGTTAGTACAAAGGGTAGGTAAAGCCGCCCGGAAGAGCCATGATCGTTTCCGGGTGAAAACATGCAGCATAATTGCCTCAAAACCCCTGGCTTTTCGAAGTTGACCGGGGGTTTGGCAGTCGTCCGGCACTGCCCACGCCGGACTCCTTGCTCAATGACCACACGAACTCGTCTACACACGCCCAGTAGCCGGGCGCCGGCATGACGGCCACCAAAGCGCCACTGCACGCCATCAACCCGGCCGGCACGAGCAGGCCACGCCCCGACGACCCAGTACCCGCCGCCACGCCCCGCCCGGCCTGGCACGTGCGCCACGGCTATTGGTTGAGGCCCCCAACTCATCGACCCATCCCCCGTTCTCGCTCCTGCTTTTTGTTTTGCTCACGCACACGAGTGAGCCGAGCGGCGGCATGTTCCTGCGCCGAAACCAATGCACCGCCAGGGAACGCCGCGCGGGCCGTCTCGATCGCGTTGGCGTACCGGGCCCGATCACTACCAAACTCCGGCTGCAGCTTCGACCACGACAGCCTCCGGTCGACATCACTGGCATTAACCCATACCTGCTCCGGGTGCTTCTTGCCGTCCTCGTCAACGGCGGTCCTGGTCCATCGCGCATCACCGCGAGTTGATCGCGAACATCCTCGACAGCAGCCCTCGATGATACGTAGGTCACATCGACGACCCGCAGCCGGTTCGAGTCTGCGGCGATGAAGTCACGGTCGACCAGCTCAACGGGGCCGTCTGTTCCCAGCCGCGGGACAGGTTGTGCGCGAAGTTCTTGTCGCGTAAAAGCCCGCACCGCGTAGCCCGGACTCGCCCATGAGCCACTCAACGGTGCACTAGGTTGCCGGCCCGCCGCTGCGGCGACGGCCGCGCTGCACCTTGTCAACGTCGGTGCCGGAGCTCGCACTGGGTCTTGGAGCCTCGGGGCCGACTCAGTGGCCTCGCCGGCATCATTGACATCGTTGTCATGTTTCTGGCACCTTAATCTCATCGACGTAGATGGATAAGAAGTCCACGTCGCCCCTCTGCAACCTTATGGAGGAATCATGATCAAACGCTCCGTTTCGATCTGTCTTGCCGTCGGGATGGCGATCAGCTTGTTGGTCTGCGCACCTACAGTCGCGTCCGCCGCCCCAGCGGGCGATGGGCGTACGGCCACAATCTCAGCCGCCAGGCAGAAGGCTGCTGTGGCGTTCTGGACGCCTCAGCGGCTGGCCGCCGCCAAGGACGCCGGCGCGGTTGAACCGACCGGGCGGTCTATGGCCGCACCTCACGAAAGACGTCCTCTGCATTCGAGCGCCGTGCCCGCCGCGCGAGCGAAACCGCTCGTGGGCGCTCCGCACGAGGCGCGCCTGGACAGCACCACACCGCAGGCTTGGGGCTCTGGCGGCCTCATCTCGACCACCGCCGGTAAAATATTCTTCAGCAACAACTCGGGCACATATACCTGCTCGGGCGACGCCGTTAACAGTGGCAACCGTTCAATCGTCGCGACGGCCGGGCACTGCGTCGTGGACGCAAACACTGGCGAGGTGTACCAGAACTGGGTGTTTATTCCGGGCTACCAGAATGGGAGCCGGCCTTTCGGGACGTTCACGGCCAGTTCCCTGCACTGGATGTCGCAGCGGATCGGCAACCCCGACCCCACCTGGGACGCCGCCTTCGCGACGGTGAGCCCCGTCAACGGCCGTAGCCTGGTCGACACCGTGGGAGGCGAGGGTATCGGCTTCGACCAAGGCCCTGGGCAGTACGTGTACTCATTCGGCTACGGCGGTTCCACCACCGAAGGCAATGGCGAGCGGCTCAACTGGTGCGCTGGGAACGAGGTGTTTGAGGCCGGGCATCCCGGCGGCGGTATCTGGGGTATCGACTGCATCCAAACCGGCGGGTCCAGCGGCGGCGCCTTCCTGCAGAACTTCGACACCGCCACCGGTGTGGGTATGCAGATCGGCAATATCAGCGTGTCCGGCAGCGGGCGGGAGTGGCACCCGTACTACGGCTGGGAAGCACACGACGCTTATAACTCCGCCGACACGGCGTGAGGCGTGAGCTGACCTGACGGCCTGGTCGAGTTTGTTGGCGAAGCCGACTCGAGCGGGGACTCCCGCCTCACGGCACCATTGCGGGTCACCGGTCCACCGGTTCGGCAGGTAGAGGCGGTGCCCGATGAACGCGTGCCCGATCGGGCCGGCGTAGGTCAACATGACCGCGAGGGGCGGCGTCGGACCTCTACGCGCCGCGGGACAAAAACGTCTGCATCCGGCCAGATGGCCGTTATCCGGTCCGCTTCGCCAAGGTCCGGCAGTTCTCCTTCTCCAGGTTCGACAGGAGTACCTCGACCAAGTCACCGACCACCTGCCGCGGCTCAGGTGGGCGAATAGGTGCTCCATCTGGCCGGTCAACTCCCGCAGCCGCGCACTCCTAGCCCGATATAAGACACAAGGAATTACTAGGGGCGGCGGCGCAGTGATGCGCCGCCGCTCTCGTGTTGTGACCGTTTTAGGGCACGGTGGTTCCCGTGGTGTGGTCCGGGGTTTCGTGATTTTGTGGTCTGGTCTGTCACTTTCCCTTGTGGATTGCGTTCTTGCGGATAACGGGGTAGCGGGTGCGGCGTTGTCGGGGTCGCCTCGCCAGAGCACGAGCCGGGACAGACACCAGGTCATGGCGGCCTGCCCTTGGACCCGGGCGTAGCCGAGCTGGCGCATCTTGAGGCTGTACTCGTTCAGTAGTTCCAGGTCCAGGCCGAGGCGGGGAGCCACCCTCGGATCGAACAGGCTGTCGAAGTTGCGGCTGAGCACGAAATCGGCGTCGAGGGCGACGCCTTGCATGAGGCACATACGACGTGTCGACCACCTCCTGGCACGCGCTGATCAGACGCTGCCGTGACGGGAACCGGCCGAAGCCGGTGGTCTTGCCGGTGCGGATCTTGTCCTCCACCCTGGCGTGAGCCCTGTGGCGGGCTTCCAGGAACTGGATGCTGCCGTTGCCGGGCGGGGTGTCGGTGGTGAAGAAGATCAACCCCCCGGCTTGAACAGAACCCGGTCGAGGCGCTGTTCAAAGTCCGGCGCTGACCTCATCGCACCCTCGTCAAAGGGCTGAACACTGGCCCAGGCGGTGGCCGGCGCCGGTGTTGGGCAGGCCGTTATTCACCGGGGGTGGCTGGTTGGCGGCGCAGGTCAGGGGTCCGTTGAGGACGTTGCCGGCGACGACCGTGCCGGATCGGCCGTTGAGCAGGGTGACCGGGCCGCGGATGGTGGACGCCTCCAGCACCACCGGGCCCGGCCCGGTGGCCGTGACCGGTCCGGTCACGGTGGTGTGCAGCAGGGACAGGGCACCGGCGCCGGTGGCGGTTACCGCGGCTTTCAGGGTGGCGCCGGTGGCTCGCAACGAGGCGCCGCCGCTCACTGTGACCAGGCCGGTGACGGTGGCGCCGGCGGTCAGGCAGGTGACCCCGGACCTGACCGTTAGTACCCCGGTCACCCGGTCGCCGATCGTGGTGGTGCAGGCCGGCTCCGGTTGCCCGAGCAGTTCGATCTCCGACAACGATGCACCGGCGGCCGGCGACAAGGCGTAGGCCTGGTACCGCCCCGGATGGGCGATCTTGAAGGGGCGGGTCTGCAGCCGCCAGTCGAACTTTTCGTCGCTGCGCGTGTCGATCGTGGTCCACGTGACGCCGTCGTAGGAGCCGCGCAGCGTCCACGCCGCCGGGTCGGTGCCGGCGGTGTCGGCCGAGGTCAGCGTGTAGTAGGTGGCTTTCTCCCCGGCCGAGGCGAAGGTGTAGGTGAAGTCGCCGGTCAGCGCGGCCCGGGTGGCCGAGGTGTCGTCGACCAGGGCGGGTACCGAGGCGGTGCCCTTCCCGGGGCCGGTCAGGTCGCGCAGCGGGGTGGCCACGGCCGTGCCGGTGGTCAGCGACGGCGGCGGCGAGCCGACACCCCACGACGACGGCTGCGGGCCCATGTCGAAGTCCAGGACTGCCCCGGCGGCCAGCAGCGAGTTGGGCAGCGAGGTCGACCCGTACGATTTGCCGTTGACCTTGAGGCCTTGCACATAGACGTTGCGAGCGCTGTTCGCCGGTGCGTTGATCACGATCTGCTGGCCGGATTCCAGGTTCACCGTGGCCTTGGTGAATAGCGGCGACCCGATCGCGTAGGTGGGGCTGCCCATCTGCAGCGGGTAGAAGCCGAGCGCGGAGAACACCTGCCAGGCCGACATCTCGCCGTTGTCCTCGTCGCCGGGGTAGCCCTGGCCGATCTCGCTGCCCAGGTAGAGTCGGGACAGCGCCTCGCGGACCAGCGCCTGCGTCTTGGCCGGCTGACCGGCGTAGTCATACATGTACAGGATGTGGTGCGACGGCTGGTTGCTGTGCCCGTACTGGCCCATCCGCACGTCGCGGGCCTCGAGCATCTCGTGGATGGTGCCGCCGTAGGAGCCGGGGAAACCGGCCGTCTCACCGGTGGCGAAGAACTTGTCCAGCTTGTCGGCCAGCGCGTCCTTGCCGCCGTACAGGTTGGCCAGGCCCTGCCCGTCCTGCGGCACGTGGAAGGCCATGTTCCAGCCGTCGGTCTCGGTGTAGTCGTTGCCCCAGACCCGCGGGTCGTACTGGCCGGCCGGGAGCCGCCAGTTGCCGGCCGCGTCCTTGCCCTGGAAGAAGCCGACGGACGGGTCGAACATGTTCACGTAGTTCAGCGCCCGGTTCTTGAAGTACTCCGCCTCCTCCCGGTAGCGTGCTGCTTGCGGGGAGCCGGAGTTCGCCAGCGCGGTGGCCATGTTGGCGATGCCGAAGTCGTTGATGTAACCGTCCATCGCCCAGGACATCGCCTCGCCGGTCGCATCGCTGGGCGTGTAACCCTTGAAGATCGACGTGGCCAAGCCCTTGCGGCCGACGTTCTGGTTGGGCGGGGTGACGGTGGCGTTCTTCACCGCGGCCTGATATGCCACTTCCGGATCAAAACCCTTGACCCCCTTTTGGTAGGCGTCGGAGAAGGCGACATCCGAGCTGGTGCCGACCATCAGGTTCGCGTACCCCGGGGACGACCAGCGGGAGATCCAGCCGCCGTCGGAGTACTGCTGGACGAAGCCGTTCACCATCTCGCCCGCGTCGGCCGGTGTCAGCAGCGAGTACGCGGGCCAGGTGGTCCGGTAGGTGTCCCAGAACCCGTTGTTGACGAATACCTTGCCGTCCTTGACCGGCGCGCCGGTCTCGGTGGGGGTGCTGGCCGGGCTGGTCACCGCCGACTGGACGGTGTGCCGGTGGACCGGCTCTGCCGCGGTGCCGGTGTTCTCGTACGCCGAGTTCGGGTAGAGGAACAGGCGGTACAGGTTGGAGTAGAGCGTGGTGAGCTGGTCGGCGGACGCGCCTTCCACCTCGACGGTGTGCATCTTGGCGTCCCACAGCGCCTGCGCCTGGTCGCGCACCGATGCGAGCGACGCCGTCGGCGCGATCTCCAGGTCCAGGTTGTGCTTGGCCTGGGCCACGCTGATCAGCGAGGTGGCGATCCGCATGGTCACGGTCTTGTCGGCCGTGGTGTCGAAGGTCAGGTAGCCGGTCGACGGGCGGTTGCCCACCGGCAGCATCCCGCTCGATGCGACCGGCCTGTCCACCGTCGCGTACATGAACATCCGGGTGTAGCCGGCCGAGAGGCTGCCGCTGTTGACGTCGGACCAGCCGGAGAACGCCTGGTTCGCGGCGTCTAGGGTGAGCCCCGCGCTGCCGTTGACGTTGTCCAGGATCAGGTTCGAGCTGTCGCCGGTGAAGGTGAACCGGAAAAGCGCCGCGTGGTCGGTAGGCGCGAGCTCGGTGCGCATCCCGTTGTCGAAGGTGACGCCGTAGTAGTACGGCTTGGCCACCTCGTTCTCGTGGCCGAAGGCGAGCGCCCGGCTCGTGCGGTTGGCGTCCGGCGCGCCGGTCGAGGGCATCACCTGGAAGGTCTGCCGGTCGCCCATCCACGGGCTGGGCTCGTGGCTGGCCGAGAACGCCTGGATGGCCGGACGGTTGGCCGCGTTGTTCTGCCGGTGGTACTGGTACAGCCAGCTGGTCGAGCCGGCGTCGGTGACCGGGGTCCAGAAGTTGAACCCATGCGGCACCGCGGTCGCCGGGTAGTTGTTGCCGCGCGAGAAGTCGCCGGACGACTGCGTTCCGCGGCGCGTCTCGGCGTACTCGGAAAGGTGGGTCGTGGGCGTCACCGCAGCGGCGTCGGCGATCGAGATGTCGTCGAACCAGGCCCGAAAGCTGGTGGGGCCGCTGGGCTTGGCGTAACCGACGAGGATCTTGTCGATGGTCTTGCCCGCCGCCACCGTGCCGATCCGGGCCGAGCGCTGGTTCCACTGGGCGGTGTAGAGAGTCTTGGACGCGCCCTGCGTGGCCGGGCTGAGCACCACGCCGTGTTGATCGACGGCGCCGAGGTCGGAGAGGTAGGTGCCGTCGGTGAAGGCCAGGTCGACCGCGACGTAGGTGGCCGGGTTGCTCAGGTCGGCCCGGTTGAACTCAGGAAAGACCAGGTACCTGAGCTCGGTCTTGTCGCTCACGCTCAGATCGACGTCAAAGACCTTGTTGTACGCGTAGGCAGCACCGTCCGCGGTGTGCCGGCCGGCGATCTGGAACGCCTTGAGCCCGGTGTAGCCGACCCCGGCCTTGGCTGTCGGCGAGCTCGCCGGGCCAGCGCCGAGCCGGCTCTGCATCGGGCCGGCCGGGGGTGGGGTGACGTTCGCGTCGGCCAGTTCGAGATCGGCGAGCTGGGTGAGGTTGCCCGACGGGTGCGCGCTGATCGACAGCCGATAGAACCGGAAGGACGCCGGATCGGTCACATCGTACGTTTTGGTGGAGAACCGGTCAGTGAAGGTCTCGCCGGACCGGGTGTCGACGGTGGTCCACTCGGCGCCGTCGGCCGAGCCCTGCAGAGTCCAGGCGCTAGGGTCCCGTTCGGGGGCGTCGTTGGCCGAGGTCAGCGCGTACTTGATCACCGTCGCCGGGGCGTCCAGGGTGTATTGCGTCCAGCTGGTCGGGGTGTCGACCAGCCACTTGGTGGCCGCGTCGCCATCGTTGAGGTTGGTGCCGTTCTCGTTCTCGTTCGGCTGGGCGTTCACCGTGACCGCGGTGACGTGGCCGCGCAGGCTGCCCGGCATGCCAGCGAAAACCGTGCCGTCGACGCCGCTCGCGCGTTCGGTGGTGTCGGTCCAGTCCGGCTGGGGGTCGCCGGTCTCGAAACTGGACGCGAAGTCCGGTGTCTCGGCGGCGTGCGCCGGGCTACCGATCAGGACTGCTCCGATCAAGGTGAGCGGCAGCGCCGCCACCGCCCATCGTGGTCGTCTCATGGGGTTCCCCTCGCGTCGGCATTACCTCGACGCATCATCGGTACCATCCATGAAGCTCTATAGGCAAGACCTGATGGCACGTGAACGCCCACTGCTGACATCGATGTCAGCCCCGAGCCCGAAGGCCTTGCTACCCGGCTCTTCGTGTCATAGGGTCGCTGCAGCGGCCCTTCGCTCTGTGGGAAGGTGTGCGTTTCCGATGCTGCCCGCCACGAGACGTCGTGCCCGTCGACCAGCTGTGCGCGGCCCTGCACCCACTGCTCGAGCATCCCGGTGTGCGCCTGCTCAGGGGTATCGGCGAGGTGCACCCGGCCGGAGTTAGCCGACCTCTGCAGCGCAGCCGGCGCTCGTCGGCCCGCCACACCGCGAGGATCTCACGCTCAACGGGGTCGACCTGGCGGCGGTTCTCGGTCAGCTCCAGCCCGCCGATCATGGTGTGCACCGCGCGGCGAACGTGCCGCCGACACCGACCGCGCGTAGCTGCAGCGGATTCCCGATTCCGATCACCTTCACGCACAACACCATCGTGTCGGTCAACGCCCAGGCTGTGCTGCTCGATCGGGACGCGCCGACCGGAACGCCCGGCTCGTCCTGGACCGCAACGCCTACCGGGGACGGTCGGCCGTGGGCCGGGAGCTCCACTACTGGAACGAGGTCTCGCACCGAGGGCTGATGGCCTACCGGGCCGCCAGTGGCGAGGACAGGTCAGCACCTACAACGAGGTAGTACGGGAAGCGCCGCGATCCGAGGGCTGGACCCTCTCGTTCTATTGACATATGCCAGTGTTTCGATGCAGTCTCTGCTGACAACGTTGTCAGCAGAGGGAGTCCCACCCCATGCTCCGAACTCGCACTCTCGCCGCCCTCGCCGGGATGGCCGTCGTCATCCCGATCGGCGCCGCGGCTCAGGCCGCGCCGGCGCCGCAGGGCGGCGACCCGGCCGCGTACGTAAACCCGTTCATCGGCAGCACGAACCTGGGCAACACCTACCCGGGGGCGGTACGGCCGTTCGGCATGCTCGCCTGGAGTCCGCAGACCTCGAGGGGCAATCAGGTCTCCACCCCGGCCCCGGGCGGGTACCAGTACGCCGCAACCAGGATCCGCGGGCTGAGCCTGACCCACCTCAGCGGCGTGGGCTGCTCGGGCGGGAACGGCGACATCCCGATCATGCCGTACACCGGCGCGGTGACCAGCTCGCCCAGCGCCGACACGACCGACGCGATCTACGCTGGCACCTTCTCGCACGCGAACGAGGCCGCAGAACCCGGCTACTACCGGGTCGGCCTCGACAACGGCACGAACGCCGAGCTAACCGTCACCGACCGTACCGGAATGGGCCGGTTCGGCTTCCCCGCGGACCAGCCCGCCAGCCTGCTGTTTCGCACCTCGATGTCGGAGACCGGCAGCAGCGACGCCACCGTCCACATCGACCCGTCCACCCGGACGATCACCGGCTCGGTCCGCGCCGGCAACTTCTGCGGCTCGCAGAGCACCGACAATGCGCACGCCTATTACACGCTGCACTTCGTCGCCACCGTCGATCAACCGTTCGCGGCCACCGGCACCTGGACAGACGGCACGCTCACGCCGGGCGGCACCGACGCGCAGGGCGGCAGCGGTTACAGCAGCACCGGCCGCCCCAACGCCGGGAAGGGCTCCGGTGGCTACGTCACGTTCGCGCCTGGGACGACCGCCGTCACGATGCGCGTGGCCATCGCGTACACGGACTCGGCCGGAGCCGAACGCAACCTCGCGGCTGAATCGCCGGCCGGCCTCGGATTCGACCGGATCCGGGCGAGGGCCTGGGACGTCTGGAACGCCCGGTTGAGCCGGATCCGCATCGGCGGAGGCACCGCCGACCAGCGGAGCGTGTTCTACACCGCGCTCTACCACTCCTCGCTGGAACCGACGCTGACCAGCGACGTCGACGGCCGCTACGCGGGCGCCGACGACCTGGTCCACCGAATTGGAAACGGACAGCATGCGCAGTACGGCACCTTCTCCGGCTGGGACGTCTACCGGGCGCAACTGCAGCTGCTGGCGATGCTCGACCGGCGTCAGGCCAGTGACTATGCGCAGTCACTGCTGAACTACGCCACACAGCGCAACGGCGAATGGGATCGCTGGCTGCTCCAGCACGGCAAGACCTCGGTAATGTCCGGCGACCCGGCGGCGTCCGCGATCGCCGCCCTGTACGCCTTCGGGGCCCGCGATTTCGACGCCCGCGGGGCCCTGACCTCGCTGGTACACGCCGCGACCGTGTCCACCGCGAACGACGAGAGCGACCGGGGCTGCAACGTCGAGTGTGCCGGCCAGCGCCCCTCGCTCAACGAGTACCTGGCGCTCGGTTACGTCCCGGCCGACGACTGCCACTGCTGGGGCGGCGCGGCCGAGACCCTGGAGGACGCGGCCGCCGACTACGGCATCGCCCAGCTGGCGGCGGCCCTCGGCGACCGGTTGACCTACCGGGCCTTCCTCGCCCGATCGCACAACTGGCGCAACGTCTTCGACCCGCAGGCGAAGGCCGATCCCGGTCTCGAGCACAACGTCCGGGACCGGATCACCGCGATCACCGCGAGCGGCGAGAACCCGCCGAGCGAAGGTAAGGCGCAGGCCTTCGACGGCGACAAGGGCACCAAGTGGCTGACCTTCGCCACCACCGGCTGGGTCGCGGCGAAGCTGGACGCACCGCTGTCCGTCGACCGGTACGCCCTCACCTCCGCCAACGACGAGCCCGGCCGCGACCCGGCCGACTGGCAGCTCCAGGGCTCGACCGACGGCAGCACCTGGACCACCATCGACCAGCAGACCAGGCAGACCTTCGACAAACGAGGACAGACCAAAACGTACGCCGTGGCCGAGCCGACGGCGTACCCCTACTACCGGCTGAACGTGACCCGGAACGGCGGAGCCAACATCGTGCAGCTCGGTGAGGTGGAGCTGGCCGACTCCGCGGTGCCGACCCCGGCTCCGGTCGACAGCCCGTACGTGGGGTGGATGCGCGACCGTAATGCCGACGGCACCTGGGCCGAGGGTTTCAGCCCGTCCACCCAGAACGGTTTCGTCGAGGGCAGCAGCGCCCAGTACACCTGGATGGTCTACTCCGACGTGGTCACCCTGGGACACCGAATGGGCGGCCGCGACGTCGCCGTCCAGCGCCTCGACGGGTTCTTCCGCAACCCCGACGGAACCTTCGACCTCAGCGCCAAGAAAGGCACCCGGTTCGACGCGACCAACGAACCGGACATTCAGACCCCGTACCTCTACAACTACTTCGGCGCGGCGTACAAGACCCAGGAGACCGTCACGGCGATCGTCGGCGCGTTGTGGAGCAACAGTACCGGCGGCATCCCCGGCAACGACGACGCCGGCACGATGAGCGCCTGGTACGTCCTGTCCGCTCTGGGGCTGTACCCGACCGTGCCCACCCGCGCCGAGCTCGCCCTGACCACCCCGCTCTTCCCGCGGGCCGTGGTCCGGCTCGGCAGCGGCCGGCAGCTGGTCATCGACGCCCCGGGCGCAGAGTCGGCGCACTACGTCCAGTCGCTGACGGTGGACGGGCGGGCGACCACCCGGGCATGGCTGCCGGCTCGTACGGTCACGGCGGGCGGTCATCTCGTGTACGGCCTGGGCACCACGCCCAGTCTTCGCTGGGGCAGCGGCCCGCACGACGTGCCGCCGCAGAACTGAGCGGCGCCCCGACGCCCGGGAAGCCGTTACGCCGGCCGGTCGCGACGGGTCATACATCGACCTGCTTGAGTGACAGGACTTGTCCTGGCACTCAAGCAGGTGACCTGGGAGCGCTGCCAACGGTCCCTGATCCCGCGGAGGTGTCAACTTCATGAACAGCAGATCCACGGTACGCGCTCTTCGAGATCTTCTCTTCCGGTCCCGCCAGAGGCGAAAGGCCCACTGACCCCGAGGTGAGAATCGAGCGCTGACATCGAGCCGAGAGGTCTCAGCCAAGCCCGGCCCCAGACATGGCCGATAGGGCCTTCGGGCAAGGTCGAAAGCCCCATCTCAGGCTTGTTCGTACCCGTCGAGATGGGCGAGTTTCTCAGCCGGGGTGAACGAGCGTCGACGTTGGGGGCCGCCCGCTCGTGGATGGGACCGGGTCATCGCATCATCATCGGCCACCGGGACCGCGGTCATCGTGGTGGTACTCGTCATGGTGGTCATCCTGGATCTCGCCCTGCTGGAGCAGACTTGCTATAAGCCGCTGGCCTCAACTCACCCTGACACGCAGGGTCACGGCGCAAACCGAATGTGAGACAGAGCCGTTAAATTTACAGTCCCCTGCCAATCTTTCCTATCAAGTGCAACGTGCGGGGTGAACGAGCAAGCCGCTAGCTGCGGCTGGTCGCTACGGCGGGGGTCAGCCGTGTGCCGCGCCTCCAGACTGCGCGGGTATTGAGCGTGTCGCTGATAGTGACGGTTGGGTCACCATCGACGAGCAGCAGATCGGCCCGCAGTCCGACAGCAATCCGGCCTCGATCGACCAGGCCAAACCGGCGGGCTGGACTGGCAGTGGCAGCACGTAAAGATTCGACCGGCGTCAATCCGGCTGCAACGAGGTACTGCAGCTCGTGGTGCACACTAGCGCCGTGGGCTAGGCCGCCTAAGAACGGGAACGCCATCGACGCGTCAGTGCCCACCAGAATGTCGACGCCGACCTCGTGAAGAGCTTTGACGGAGGCGAGGACGTCGTCAAGATTGCCTTGCGGGTAACGGTTGAAGCTGGAACGCAAGGTTTCCAGCCATTCGTCGGGCAGGCGGGAGGCCACCCGCGGGTCGTCGGCCAGTGCAGCACCGGTGATACCCATCATCGACGCGTTGAGGACGACGCATGGCACGACAAATGCATCTGACTGAGCAATGAGCTCGACGATCGTCGCGGTATGCGGTCGGTCCATGAACAGGTGCGCCAGGCCGTCGATTCCGGCCTCAATCGACATCACGGTAGCGTCGATCGTCAATGCGTGTGCGACGGTGAGCATCCCGTGCCGCTTTGCTGCCGCAACACCCGCGTTTAGCGTCGGCTGGTCCAACATGGGCAAGCCGGCGTGTCCCTCGACGCTGCCGTCATCAACCATGAACTTGATGTAGTCCGAACCGGCGTCTACTAGCTTCGAGATGAACCCCACCGCCTCCTGCGGCGTGCTGGAGTACGGCATCACCGGTGGTTGCGCCAGCGGCGGGGTCGTGCCAGGCGGCGGGCCCGGCCGAAAGCCCGCAGGGAACAGCTCGCTCGGGTGCCCACCGACCGGCGTGATGCCGAACCCCGACGACCGCACGTCAGCAACTGTGTCGTTCTCGGTAAGTTGGGCTCGGTTTTGGCGAGTGTTAGTGCCCTGCATCTCCAGCTCGGTGGTAACCCCGAACTGCAGCGCCAGCGCCAGATTGCTGACGTTGGTATGCACATGTGCATCGATCAACCCGGGCAGCAGTGTCGCACCAGCCGCGTCGAACACGTCAGCGTCTGCTGGTGGCTGCGCACCCACGGCAACGATGATCGGGCCGTCCAGGATCACGGTGGTTGCCGTGAGCACCTGGTGCCCGTCGAAAATTCGCGCATTGGTGATTGCCGTCGTCATGGGTTGGTCCAATCTTGGTACTTGAGTCCACTCTGGCCCGCCGTCGCTAACTGCATGCAACATAGCACATGATTGTGTAATGTCATCTAGTTACCTTTTGCAGACATGTGTAGTTACAGTGACTCCGTGGATGAGCGGCTGAATACCGAATGCGACGAGGTGCTCGACGCGGTGGGGGCGGCGTTCTCCCGGCTGCGCCGCCGCACCGCCTTCGTCAACGTCGATCCCCCCGTGACGCGCACAGATATGTCCCGTAATCAGGTGATCAACGTCGTGGACGAAGCTGACGGGCAGATAACCGTCGGTGGCGTCGCTGAGCAGCTCGCCGTCGACGCCTCCGTCGCCAGCCGTATGGTCACCGAGTGCATCAACGACGGCTACCTCGTCCGCAAGGCGTCTCAGCGCGACGGCCGCCGTACCGTGCTAGAGCTAACTGAGCAAGGCGCCAAACTGCGTGATCGGTTCCGCAGCCAGCACCGGCAGGCCTTCGTCAAGATCACGCACGATTGGCCGGAGGTCAAACGCCTGACCTTCGCCCGACTGCTCATCGAGTACGCCGACGCCAGCGCCGCCCTGACGAACCAGCACCGCCCCGAATGACCAGCTCCCGGAGCATTCGGCACCTGAGAGGACCACCTCGATGGCTACCTAAACTCCGGCGATCCCGCCGGCGGTGGCAGCCGTCGCGGACGCGTACGCCGGCTGGGTCGACGCGGTGCACCGCACCCGCGCGGAGATCCGCGCCGAAGCCATCGCCGAGGGTGCCTTCATCCTCTACGCCGGCCTCAGCACCCAACAATGAACACCAATCCACACGTCACTCTGAGTAACAGCAACTCCGAGTGAAAGTGCGAAACTCAAGTTATGGAATACTATCTATATCGATAGGATCTTGACTACGTTGCGCGACTGCGGCTACGACGTGCGTGACGCCGAGGTCGCCCGCCTGCATCCCTACCTGTACGCCCATATCAACGTCCACGGGCACTACGCCTTCCAAGCGCCGAACCTGGCCGCGGGTATCGGCCGTCGACCGTTGCGCGATCCGGACCTGCCCGACGACCAGGAATGATGCCAAACACGCCGCCGGGCCGGGGCAGCTTAAAGAACGCGGTCGGGACCAGTTCGGAGGTTTGGGGACTACGCTCGCCAAAACGGCGTTAGTGATGATTTTCGGTAGTCAGCTGGCGGTGCCGGAGATTTCAGGTTCGATTGCCCGGCAGAGGGTGGACCGGCCAATCTTGAGGTATTTGGCGATGGCGGTCATTGCACCTGCACCCAGGCGAACCGGTCGTCGCGCCGATCATGGGACGCGGTCATGCTGTGCGTCCGCTGGTGGCGGCGTGGTCCTGTGGGCGGCGGGTGCCGAAGTTGTCCACCTGCTCGAGTAGCCGTTCGTGCCACGTCACCTCGGTTTCATGCCGGATGATTACGTGCTCGAAGACGGCGACGGCGGTGGGCTCGAGGCGAGGCCGTAGGGTTTCCAGTTCGCCGCGCAGGCCGGTGAGGGCACTGGTGTAGTCGTCGAGGCGCTGCTGGATCACCATGCGCAGTTCCGCGGTGTCGCAGCCGTCGGAGACGCTAAGGGCGAGGTCGAACGGGTCCGGTGACAGGCCGATCCGGGCCCAGGCGCTGCCACGCGTTTGGTGCAGAGCTGCTTGACCTTCAGGGGTGAGCCGGTACACGGTGCGGGCGGGGAACTTGCCGACCTGTTCGGTACGGACCGCTTCGATGAGCCCATCGGTTTCGCACTTGCGCAGCGCTGAGTACAGCGCACCCTGCGATACGTGCGCCCAGGTCTCCATCCGGTCCACGGCCGCCTCCCGGCTGACCTCATGCCCATGGGCCTCCCCGAGCCGATCGAGTGTCGCCAGCACAAACAGTCGCGCATTGCCTGCCATTCCTCTATCATCGCATCTGACCCAACTACTTTGCTCAAAGTAGTGTGACCAAGAGGGATTGATCTGATGCCCGAGTTGCCGAGTGATACCCGCGCCGCGACGGTTCCCGAACCGGCGCGTCCCGGTTTCAAGGAAGTCGCCGACCATCCGGGGGCCAAAAACCCGCGCCGCTGGCTGATCCTGGTGGTGATCCTGTCGGCGACGTTCATGCAACTGCTCGACGTGTCAATCGTCGGTGTCGCCGTCGCCTCGATCCAGAGCACCCTGCGGGCCTCGTACGCCGATGTGCAGCTGGTGCTGGTGGGCTACCAGATCGGCTTCGCCGCGATGCTGATCCTGTCGGCCCGCCTCGGCGACATCTACGGTCGGCGCCGGCTCTTCTTGATCGGTATGGCCGCCTTCACCATCGCCAGTATCGGCTGCGGACTCGCCGGCACCATCGAGGTACTGCTCATCGCCAGGGTGCTGCAAGGCGTGGCCAGTGCGCTGATGTTCTCCCAGGTCCTGGCGATCATCCAGGTGCTGTTCGACGCCAAGGAGCGCGGCAGCGCCCTCGGCGCGTACGGCACCACTATCGGGCTCGGCACCGTGCTGGGCCCCGTCGCGGGCGGCGCGCTGATCCAGGCCGACATCGTCACCGACGCGTGGCGTCCGATCTTCCTGGTCAATGTTCCGATCGGCATCGCTGCCGTCGTCGCCGCCCTGATCCTGCTACCCGAAGCACGCGCTGCCCGCCGTCCACGCCTTGACATCGTCGGCGCGATTCTGTCCGCAGCCGGCCTCGGCACCGTCCTCTACGCGCTCTCCGAAGGCCGCAGCCGCGGCTGGCCGGTCTGGCTGCTCACCCTGGGCGCCGCAGGAATCGTCCTGCTGGGTGTCTTCGTCGCCCATGAGCGCCGCCTCGCCCACGCCGGTGGCGATCCGATCGTCGACCCGGCTCTTTTCAGTGACCGCGCGTTCCGTGTCGGCGCCGTGCTCAATGTCGTCTTCTACGCCGGCGTGGTCGGGTTCTTCGTCGTCTTCAGCATTTCCCTACAGGCCGGGCAGGGCTTCAACGCTCTGGAGACCGGGCTGGCGATCTTGTCCTACTCCGTCGGTGCCGCGATCACCGCGTCCAACGCCGACACTATCGCCGCCAAGATCGGCAACCGGGTCTTGACTCTCGGCGTGGTCCTGCTCATCGCCGGCATGCTCGCCATGATTCTCACCAGCACACTGGTCGGCACCAATCCGCACGTGTGGAGCTGGATTCCTGCCATGGCCGTCAGCGGGCTCGGCTTCGGCCTGTTCGTCCCACCGGTCATCGACATTGTGCTGGTCAACGTCGACCGCACCCGTGCCGGCGCCGCCTCCGGCACCCTCGCCACTGTGCAACAAGTCGGCGGCGCGCTCGGCGTCGCCGTCTTGGGCATCATCTTCTTCAGCCTCATCGGCCACCACGCCCCTACCGCAGCCGCGGACGCCAGCCCCCAACTACGCAGCGCCCTCACCACGAACGCCGTTCCCGCCACGCAGGCGGACCAGGCCACCTCAGCATTCCAGCGATGCTTCGCCGCTCAGGCCGGCGCCCCCGACCCGACGGCCACCCCTGCCGGATGCGACATCCCTACCGGCACACCCACTCCGGTCCAAACCGCCTACCAGCAGGCAGCCGACACGGCGACGTCCCACACCTTCGCGACGAGCTTCACCCAGGCAATGTGGTACCAGGTAGCGGTCTACCTACTGACCCTGCTACTCCTCACCCGCCTGCCCAAGGTCAATCCACGCCAGCTCGCCGAGCTGGACACCACCGAACCCGCAGGTGCTTGACACTCCGCAGGTAAAGCACCGGCAGCGGCTGGGAACCGGCACGCATCTCGGCCCAGAACTCGGCGGTCAGCGCACGGGCCAGGCGCCATCCAGTCGGCTCGGCGTCGCCGGGGGCCGGTGGTCACGCTGTCACCGAACAGTGCTGCAGATCGGGTCGGTCCACCCTCTACCGAGCACTCGAAGCCGAAATCTTGGCACTGCCTCCTGACTACGAAGATCATCGGTAACGCCGTTTCGGCGAGCATTAGTCCCCAGGGCCCAGTTCTTCGCCGGTCACGCCCAATGACCTTTACACGGGGAACCGGTCGATCACGGTGTCGTAGCTGGCCTGGGAAGTGGCCAGGGACATCTTCGAGTAGATCTCTAGAGACTGGCGGGTGGCGTGCCCGGAGTAGGGCTGGATGTGCGCGTCGTCGACGCCCTGGGTTTTGAGCCAGGTGAACAGGAAGTGCCGCAGCTTGTGCGGGCTGATCGAGTCGGTGATCCCGGCGGCGGCGGTGTACCGGGCGAGGATCTTGCGGACCCCGCGGTCGGAGTAAGGCTTCTTCCACGACGACTCGAACAGATGGGTGGCGCCTTTGGCGCGCTGCCCGTCAATGTGGACCTTTAGCACCATCGCGAAGCTGGCCGGGAAGGGTACGTAGCGGTCTTTGCCGCCCTTGCCGCCGGTGATCCTGATCCGGCAGCCATCCAGGTCGACGTCGGCGACGCGTATCGCTACCAGTTCGGCGACGCGCACGCCGGTGAACATAAAAGTACGGATGAGGATGATGTCGCCGGAGCGGCCACTACGCCACACCTGCGCGTAGAAGGCCCGCAACTGCTGTTCGGTGGGGACGAACGGCAGTTTCTTCGCCGTAGTGGTGACCTCGACGTCCAGCTCGGCGCGCAGGTGCCGGAACACTTCCTTCAGGTAGGTGTAATCCGGGCGCTCGCCGCGTAAGTGTTTGGCCAGCTCACGGGCCTTACGTTTGGCGGGAGTCCGCGGCTGTGGCGCTGGGAGCTCGGAGGCGGTGACGCTCATCGGAGCATCATCGCCGAGGGGTACGACAAGAAGTTCCGGGTCTGACCGGAGGCGGAACTTTCCAGCAGCCGCCACAGCCGTTGTCCTGCAACTATCCACCAAGGCCGCGACCAGGAACGGCCGAAGTTCCAACTCCCGCAGCATAGCCGGAACTTTGACCTGCCAGGCTAGCGATCCAGGAAAGGTGTCCCGCCAACTCCGCCGTATCAGCGCTCTGGCCGCCCCGTCGCCAACGCCCGGGTCCGGTATCCACGACCACCGACCGGGGTCTCCAGCCAACGGCGATCCGCTACCCGCTGTTTTTTACAAGATCACGCGTCGAGGGCCGACTGCACCGGTACCCGGAACCGCAGCCCGTCAACCGAGGCGAGAAGGCCACCGCCCCACAGCTCGGTGATCGCGATGCGCTGCTGGTAGTCGACCAGGCGGGCGTTGGCGGCGGCGTGGGTGTCGGCCCGGACGTAGTTCTGGTCGACGTGCGAGAGCCGGTCGCGGGTCAGCGCCGGGTTACCCGGGTGGATCACCGGGACCAGGCCGACGTTGCAGGCGTCGGCGACCAGCAACGCGGCCACGCTCACCGGCAGCTGGTCCATACGCGTGGCCAGCCCACCGACATGGGTGTAGGAGTCGAGCATGCCGGTCCAGGAGTGCACGTCCATCAACAGCTCGGGCAGGTCCACGACCGGCATCATCGCGGCGACCCGCTGGCGTAGGTCGATCAGCGAGGGCGGGCCGCCCAGCTTGTCCAGCCGGGACACCGACAGCCGCATCCGGCCTGTTTCTCCGTCAGGCACCACCCGCACGCTGGCGTCCGGGCCGGCCTCGGCGATGCGCTGGGTCAGCTGCCGCCAGCCGGCGTCCAGCGTCGCGGTGTACTCGGCCAGGTGCTGCTCGATTGGTGCGGTCAGGCCAAGGCCGGCCAGCACCTCGCCACGTACCGCGTTCCAGTCGGCGCCGTCGAGCAGCTTCGCCCGTGGGTCGGCCCAGCGCAGCGACGGGTCGGCGAACAGGTCACGGCGACGCAACGCCGCGTGTAGTTGGGTGAGCAGGCACATCACGTAGGCGTCGCGGTCCGCGGCGCCGTCGAGGGCCGGGTTGTTCAGCACCGCGCGCCGCCACATCGGTGGCACCAGCGTCATGTTCAGATCCGCTTCGGTCAGCGGCTTGGAATCCACTCGGCGGCGCAACAGCCCCGGCAGCCGACCCTTCACCTCGATCAGCAGGTCCGTGCCGGCCGGCGCCGCACCCAGCGGCAACTGTTCGGCCAGCAGCCGCACGAACGGGCGGACCACCCGGTACCGGGCCGCGATCGCCTGCCGGTTGTCCGCCTCCCACGCATCCGGATCCGGCACCAGCTCCACAACCGTGGCCACCGCACCGGCCACCGCCGTACGTGGCCCGGCCGCCTGCTCCACCGCCGCCCACACCCGGCCGAGATCCACGGCCGGGTCCTCAGTTACGTCCATCAGTTCGAGCACCGTGCGGGCCACCGCCATCAGGGTGGCCGACGCCTTCTCCAACCGCGGCATCGCCTCCAACCGGGCCCGGTCGGTCGCCCGCCGCGCCGGCCCGATGAGCCGGGTCGCCATCAACGAGTCGAACAGATCCAGCGCGTCGTCGACCGCCGCGGCCTCCAACCGGCGGGCCGTGGCCAGCAACGTAGCGGTCTTGCGCGGCTCGGCCAGGCCCTTGAGCAGCGGCGCTTTACCCGCCCACCCGTACCGGGCCAGCGCGGCGACCCGGTTGACCGGCACCGCCTGCACCTGCGCCGCGCCGGCGCCGATCGCCAGCACCTCACTCACCCGGGCCAAAGCCTTCGACATCGCCAGACCCGAGTCGCTGCGCGGCGCCGTGCGCAGCCGCTCCAACTCGGAGATCTTCCGGCCCTCGGGCACCTCCAGCAGATCCCGCAACCGCAGCGGCAACTCCACGTCCGCGCCGGCCGCGGCCTGCGCCAAGCTCCGGTAAGCGCGCTGGGCGGCTTCCTCTCGCACGCTGGACACCAGCCGGGCCAGCACACTGACCCCGGGCAGCAGCACCCGCTCGCGTCGCAGCCACGCCCTCGTCTGCTCGAACAACGCCACCGCGCCCTCGGCATGGATCCACGCCCGCGCACCCATGAACTCCTCAAGCGACTCGCGCACCCCCGCGTCGCCGAAGTCGCGGTACCCGTACGCCGAGCGGATCTCCCACGAATGCTCGTACGCCGCCTGCTGCCGCTCGGTGTACCGCTTCACCACCGACGGATCCACGATCTCCAACTGGGTGGCCACATACTCCACCGCCGACCACGGCACATCAAGCGGGTCTTCGGTCAGGAAATGCCCCAGGAACCGCACCGTCCCGGCCTGCAACCCAAGGCCGATCTTCTGGTGATCAGCGCGTTTGTGCGCGATCAGATCCAACGCGGTGCCGTCGAGCAGGAAAAAACCCTCCAGCTCCGAACGGCTCAACTCACCGACGAACCGCTCATACGCGGCCACCTGATCATCAGACAAGAACTCCACGGGCACAGCGCAACAACCTACGTCGATCCATCACGCCACGGCAGACCCCACGCCAAGATCATTCTCAGCGCTAACCGCTGTACCGGTCTTCCTCAACCCCGTAGTCGTCGCCAGCGGTAGGGAGCCCGCGTCCCGCAGATCCACGGTCTGGCGGCGACACGCCGTTCTGGACCAACCGGGAGGCGAATCGCGACCGAGTTGCCGGCCCACGTCGTATCGGTGCCCCCTCTGTCGGCCCTGCCGACGTTGAGCGTGCTGGCCGGGCTCGCCGGCGCCGTGCAGGCCGAGGTGCCGATCGGCACGCTGCGACACATGATGGACGCCTGCCCGACCTTCCACCGCGAATTGAAAACGCTCCGCGCGACTTCGGCTGAATTACGGCGCGTGCCGCCACTGTTCGGTCCGCGCGATTTGCCTGCGGAGATCACCATGACAGTACGCGAGGTGCCGGCAGTCGTTGGCCCGGCGCCTGCAGGGTTCACCAGAACAAGGAGATGATCATGGCTTGTGTAGCAGACGAGTACCAGGTTCCCCGCCGAGCGCCTCGGTCTGTGCGGCTTGCGGCGGTGGCCTGGTGACGTTGCGGCCCCGCCGCTACAGCGCCGGCGCCCGGTTCTACGACGTGTTGTCGCTGGAACGGCCGGTCTACCGGGCGGGGCGGCTGGCGGGTATCGCCGCTCTGGGCCTGCGCCCCGGCGACCGGGTCCTCGACGTGGGTTGCGGCACTGGACTCAATTTGCCCGTTCTGCGGGCTGCGGTGGGTCCGGCTGGGTCGATTCTCGGCGTCGACGCCAGCGCGGCGATGCTGCGGCAGGCGGGCGACCGCATCCGCGCTGCGGAGTGGGCGAACGTGGTGGTGCTGGCAGGTGACGCCGCTGATCTTCCTGCCTCGGTGACGGCGTACGGTCCGGTCGATGCGGTGCTGTTCACCTATTCGCTGAGCGTGATCGGTGATTGGCATCGGGCCTGGTCGCAGGCCCTGGCCGTGCTGCGCCCGGGCGGGCGCGCGGCCGTGGTGGACCTGGCACTGCCGTGTCGCCGCTTCCGGAAGAGTGGTTCTGGCCCACTTTTCGTGCAGGGTTGACGGCGCGAGCTTGTTCAGGGTAAGAGGATTCGGCGGCGGAGCAGGTCGAGGTTGGCTCGGCCGAACATTTGTCGTTTTAGCATTTTGATTCTGTTGACGTGGCCTTCGACCGGGCCGGAGTTGTGGCTGAGAGTCAGCCCGTTGGTTACGGCGGTGAGGTCGCGGCGTAGGCCGGTGGCGAAGGAGGTCAGGTCGGGTTGCTCGGGTTCGGCATCGATCGCGGCGAGCCAGTCGGGTAGTTGGTGGCCGTTGCGGTGGGTGAGGATTTCGGCGAACCGTCGGACGTGGCTGACGAGGGCGTCCAGGTGGGGACAGACCGCCAAGGCGGCGGTGAGGCTGGCCCGGTCGCTGTCGGTGAGATGGTCGGGGTGCCGCAGGATCCAGCCGCTGATCGTGCGGGGCTTGGGAACCGGTGCCGGGATCGGAGAAGGGGTGCCGGCCTGCTGCGCTTGCTCGCGTAGCGGTTTCAGGTAGGCGCGTACTGATGCTGCGGTGCCGCGGTAGCCGCGTTCGGCGATCTCCCGGAACAGTCCGGTGGCGTTGGTTGCTCCTTGGGTCAGGCGTTGATGCAGGTAGCCGGCGAACGGGTCAAGGCGGCTGGGTCGACCGGCTCGGGGCCGGTTGAGCAGGTCGTCGACGGTCGGGGCGCGAAGGTACCGGCGGACGGTGCCGCGGGCCAGGTTCAACTCCCGGGCGATTGTCTTGGCTCCGCCGCCGTCGGCGGCCAGTTGGTGGATGGCTTCGTATCGGTGCCGCACCCGAGCTTGAGCTGCTGATTCGGGTTCGTCCACGGGTTCTGGGGGCGACCTGAGCGTCGGTGCTGGAGCGTGCGCAACGGTGAGTTCGCCCGGGTGCTGCTGACGTTCTTGTAGTTTCTGGGCGCGGGCCTCGGTCAGGCAGCGATGATGGCGGGCGACGGCCTTCTCCACATACCCGGCCAGGTTGTTCAGCAGATGCCAGCGGTCGGCGACCTGGATTGCTTGGGGAGCGGCGGTCGCTGCAGCCTCGGCGTAGGCGCCGGCGCGGTCGCGGCAGATTACTTCGATTTCGGGATGGGCCTGCAGCCATGCGGCGAGGGTGGGGCTCTCGCGATCCGGCAGCACGTCGATGGGCCGGCCGGTTTCCAGGTCTATCAGCACGGTCGCGTAGACGTGGCCCCGCCGAAGTGCGAAGTCGTCCACTCCGAGGATCCGTACGGGCGCCGGTGCCGGCAACGGCAGTGCCCGTAGCAGGCGTAGCAGCACGCTGCGGCTCGTCGGCGACCCGAGCGCGGCCGCGAGCCGTGAGCCCGGCCGGCCGGCCTGCGCGACCGCGATCGCTTCCAACGCTTGCTTCGATCCCGGGCTCCGGCGAGCGTATTTCCATGTCAATCCGGGTATTTGTTCGGCGAACGTCAATACCTCGCATGCTGGGGCCGGGCAGCGGAACCGGCGCACCAGCAACCGCAGACTCACCGGCCGGCCCGCCACGGTGGCGTCCTGCAACGTTCGTCGGTACCGGGAGTGAACCCGATCTGTGGACCGGGCACATCCCGGGCATTGCGCGCCGGGCCGAACCGCGCGGGCCCAGATCCGTACGCCCTTGCCCGCAGTTTCGACCCGATCCACTGTCACACCGTCGAGGTGGGGGAACAACACGTTGATGACACCAGTAGGCACGCAGTTCAATACCACAGTGGACTGTCATGCCAAATCCCGGGGCCATCACCAAAAGTGGGCCAGAACCGGAAGAGTGACCCCCGGGTGATCTTCGAAAGTTGACCCCCTCTGATCTTTGGAGGGTGCTGAAAGTGGAGGACTGGGCAGAGATCCGTCGTCTGCGTCGTGCGGAGGGCGTGCCTATCAAGGAGATCGCTCGCCGGCTTGGCGTGGCTCGGAATACGGTTCGGGCGGCGTTGGCGTCGGATCGGCCGCCGTCGTATCAGCGGGTCGCGCGGGCTTTGCTCGTGGATCCGTATGAGCCGCGGATCCGGGCGTTACTGGCCGACTGGCCGCGTATGCCGGGGCCGGTGATCGCGGAGCGGATCGAGTGGCCGCACTCGATGGCACCGCTGCGTAAACGGCTGGCGATCATTCGGCCTGAGTATGTGGGTATTGACCCGGTCGATCGGGTTAGTTACGAGCCTGGCCAGGTGGCCCAGTGCGATCTGTGGTTTCCCGAGCCGAAAATCCCGGTCGGGTCCGGGCAGGATCGGGTGCTGCCGGTGCTGGTGATGACGCTCGGGTTTTCCCGTTTCACCAGCGCGGTGATGATCCCGTCGCGGCAGACATCCCATGATGTTTGATGTCAAGCAGCAAGTTGGTGATCTTGTTGGTGGTGTGCCCACGCGGTGTGTTCGTCGTACGGGGTGCCGGTCTTGAGGCAGCCGTGCAGGATCCCGACGAGCCGGTTGCCGAGCTGGCGTAGCGCGGCGCGGTGACCGATACCCCGGGCGCGTTGTAGGTCGTAGTAGGCGCGGGCGCCGGGTGAGGCTTTCAGCGCGGCGAAGGCTTGCAGGCCGAGGGCGTCGAGGAGCCGGTCGTTGTGGACGTAGCGGGCCAGGACGATCTTCTTCTTGCCGGACGCTCGGGTGATCGGGGACGTGCCGGCGTAGTTTTTGCGGGCTTTAGCGTCGGTGTAGCGGGCCTTGTCGTCACCGAACTCGGCGAGCACCCGGGCGCCGAGGATGCCACCGAGGCCGGGCTGGCTCAGGTAGACCTCAGCGTCCGGGTGCCGACCAAAATGGGCACCCACCTGCTGTTGCATCAGCTTGATCTGGGTGTTGAAGGTGGTCAGGATCGCGACCTGGGCCTGCACGGTCACCGCGTAGGCGCCGGCCACCACGCTCGGCTGGGCCAGCTGCGGTGTTCGTAACACCTCCTGAATCTTGGCTACCTTGTCGGGTATGCCACGGCGGCGGGCTCGACGCAGCGCCGCAGTGATCTGCTCGCCCTCCAGCCCAGCCGCGGTGACCGGGTCCGGGGCCGCCGCCAACAGTTCCAAGGTGTCCGCGGCGTCCAGATCATCGAACGCCGTCACCGCCGCGGGGAAAAAGTCCAACAACGCCCTCCGCAGCCGCAGCGTGTGCCGGGTCCGTTCCCAGATCAGCGTCTTATGCGCCCGGGTGACCACCTTGACCGCCTCGGCCAGGTCACTGTCCCCAGCCACCGGGCGCAGCTGATGCCGGTCGGTACGCACCATATCGGCCAGACTGTGCGCGTCACCCGGATCACTCTTGGCCCCAGACACACCGTGTCGTTCCCGGTAGCGGGCCACCTGCAACGGGTTAATCGCGTACACCTGGTAGCCGGCCGCGATCAGGGCCTGCACCCACGGGCCCCGCTCGGTCTCGATCCCAACCACGACCTCAACCGGCTCATCAGCGTCGCCGATGTGCTGGCCGATCATCGCGTGCAGCCGGGCGATACCCGCGATCCCCTCCGGCAGCCGTGCCTTACCCAACCGGCGTCCCGTTTCGTCCTGCACCTCCACATCGTGGTGGTCCTCGGCCCAGTCATCTCCAACCAGCAGCAACAACGCCCTCGCCCTCCCTGTTCACGGACCACTTGTGGCAGCCTGCGGGAGAGCTACCGCAACCTAATGATCAAGTGCTCACACCCAAAGTGCAGCGGGCACGACATCCCATCAGCGGTCTGGTCTCCCGACCACCAAGCAGGGGCACGATCTGCCGCTAGGACTCAACGTCCAGGCCCAAGAAGTGCTCACCCACCGGCGGCTACCGGCACCGAGTCTGACTCACGCCAACCCGGTAAATCTCATTAGGCCGGTGACATCTTGTCGGGCATGTGGGAGCTGATCTGCCGGTTCGGCCGCAGCCCGAAGACACTGGTCTGGGATCGGGAATCCGCGATCGGCGGGACGGGCCGGGTCAGCGCGCCGGCTGCAGCGTTCGCCGGGACCCTCGCGACGCAGATCAAGCTGGCGCCGCCGCGAGACCCGGAATACAAGGGCATGGTCGAGCGCACGAACGGCTACCTGGAGACCTCGTTTCTACCCGGCCGCAAGTTCTACTCGCCGCAGGACTTCAACGAACAGCTGGCCGGCTGGCTCCAGCAGACGGCGAATAACCGCACCGTTCGCTCGATCCGAGGCCGCCCGGTGGATCTGTTCGAGACTGATTACCAGGCGATGTTGCCGTTGCCTGCGGTCGACCCGCCGGTCGGGCTCAGCCACCGGGTCCGGCTCGGCCGCGACTATTACGTCCGCGTGGACGCAGTCGACTATTCCGTCGACCCGCGGATGATCGGCCGGTTCGTCGATGTCACCGCGTCACCGCACGAGGTGACGGTGTCCGGCGACGGCGTCATCGTCGCCCGCCATCTGCGGTCCTGGGCCCGCCACGGCGTGGTCACCGACCCGGCCCACAAGGCTGTCGCTTTATCGATGCGCCTAGCGCTGGCCGAGGACCGCCGCAATCGTCAGGCAGCGCTGCGCCATCACAACGACGGCCACGCGGTTGAGCTGCGCGCGCTGCCGGACTACGACGCCTTGTTCGGCGTCGACTTCACCAACCCAAACCCGAAAGCGAGTAACAAGTGACCACGACCGCGAAACCCACGCCCACCACGGCGGCCGGCACTAAGGACGGGATGCCGTCGATGATGGCTTATCTGTCGAGGGTGTTGAAGACCCCAACGATCGGCCGAGTTTGGGAAGAACTCGCCGATCAGGCCCGCGACGAGAACTGGTCCCATGAGGACTACCTCGCTGCGGTCCTGCAACGCCAGCTCAGCGAACGCGAGACCAAGGGCACCAGCATGCGGATCCGCACCGCGCATTTCCCGCAGCTCAAGACGCTTGAGGACTTCAACCTTGACCACCTGCCCTCGCTGCGCCGTGACAAGCTGGCACATTTGGCCACCAGCGCGTTCGTCGCGAAGGCCGAGAACGTGATTTTGCTGGGACCGCCCGGGATCGGCAAAACGCACTTGGCGATCGGGCTTGCCATCAGGGCCTGTCACTCCGGCTACTCAGTGCTGTTCGACACCGCCAGCAACTGGATCACCCGACTCGCCGCGGCCCACCACACGAACAGGCTCGAGATCGAGTTGAAGAAGATCCGCCGCTACAAGCTGATCGTCATCGATGAGGTGGGACAAGGGCACCGACGATGATGTCATTCCAGGTGGACGACGTGGCGTGGGCCTCGGCCCAGTTCGAAGCCTCCGAAGCCGGCTACCGGCTGTGAGAACAGTGGCTACGCGAGCTGGACACCATCGCCGCGGCGCGCAGGTGCCGGGTCAGCCCGGCGCCGTAACCACTGGTCGATTCGATACTGACCGCGGGCATACACGTCCTGCAGGTCAACCAGCCACACGCCCACGCCCGAGCGCGTCGGGGCAAGACCGACGCCATCGACGCGGAGATGGCCGCCCGCAAGATCCTCTCCGGCGAGATCACCACCGCACCCAAGGACACCACCGGCATCGTCGAGGCGATCCGGCAGCACACCGTCGCCCGTCGCGGCGCCGTCAAAGCCCGCGCCGCCGCCATCATCACCTTCGGCCAACTCATCGTGACCGCACCGGCGCAACTACGGGAGCACTTCGCCGGCACCACCGCCGCAACCCGGATCCGGCTGGCCGGCCGGCTGCGCCCCGACCTGACCCGCCTGGCCGACCCAATCCAGGCCGCCAAGCTCGCGCTGGCGTAACATCGCCCGCCCGATCCAGGACCTCAACACCACGATCGGCGAACTTGACCACACCCTCGAACCGCTGGTCACCACAGCTGCGCCGCGCACCTGCCAGCTACTAGGCGTCGGCCCCCGCCACGCCGCTCAACTGCTACTGGCCGTGGGCCGCAACACCGACCGGCTGGCCAGCGAAGCCGCGTTCGCGCACCCTCTGCGGGGTCAGCCCCATCCAAGCGTCCTCCGGGGAAAACCAGCCGCCATCGGCTCAACCACGGCGGCGACCGCCAGGCCAACCGAGCCCTACACATGATCATCATCGTCCGGCTCCGCTACAACCAGTCCACCAACGACTACCTCCAGCGACGACTAGCCGACCGGAAGACCAAACGAGAAGCCATCCGCTGCCTCAAGCGCTACCTCGCCCGCGAGATCTTCCGCACGATCACCACCGACCTCAAGAAAATCCACTCCAACCCCTTGACGATCTATAGGAACGTCCCGGGCCTGAACATTTCGTTCAAGTCGACACGTCCTGGTACGTTGGCCCGGACGACCCGAACCTCACGCCCATTTGTAGGACCCCGGTGGTCCTGTGGGGGCTGGCAGCGGCTAATACCGTATGGATCACCGGCGCATCCGTGACCATCGCGGCACGCGACCCGAAACGAGCCGCCGCAGCCGTCGAAGGAATCGCCGGGATCCAGATCGAGCAGCTCGATCTAACCGATCCCGCGTCGGTCGACGCCTTCGCACAACGATGGATCACCTCCCGGCGTCCACTGCACGCCCTCATTAACAACGCCGCCATACTGTTCATGATGCCCGGTGGAGCCTGCCCGGTGCGGAAGCCGTCCTCCTCATACGCGCAGTGATCGTCAACGGCGACTTTCCCGCCTACTGGCAGTACCACCTCCAGCAAGAACACCAACGCAACCACAACAGCCTCTACAAGGACCAATACGACCTAGCAGCCTGACCAAGATCCCGAAGCTCACTCAAGAAGCACGGACACTCGCAATCCCAGTCACCGCGCTCACCGGGCCGCTGCTGGCGACGGTCCGCACAGACGGTTCCCCGGGTATGTTGAGCGACCCGCAACTGTTCGGCCTTATCCGGCGACTCGCGAAAGCCGCAGACATTCCGAACCCCGACCGGGTTTCGCCGCACTCGCTGCGCCACGCGATGGCTACCCGCGCTGACGACCTCAATGTCCCGCTGACCCGGTACAGAAGGCTATGGGCCACGCTGACCCCCGTACCACCCGCCGTTACCAGCACGAACACGACAATCTGCGAAACGACCCCGCTCAGGTTCTGGCCGCCGACCGGGAGCTTCGCACCAGACTCCGCCGCGTCCGCCCCGCAGGCGCCGCCAACACTGGCCCGACCGGCTCCGGAGCGTAATTTTCTCTAGCGGCCAACTGCTGGTGCTGCCTGAAAGTCCGCAGGCATGATCGGGCGGCGCCAGGCCGGAGGCAAAACCACGGCATCCCATGCCGTGCGTTCAAACTTCAACAACGGCATTGCCCGACACCGCCGCAGTGCGACCCGCTCCAGCGACCGCCGCTCACCGGTAGCCGGCCTACGGCCAGCAATTCCGGGGGATGGACACCCCTCGCAGCCTGATCCCCGACGATGGTGGCTTAGTCGAGCAGGCTTCGGATGTCGGCTGCGGTCAGTTCGGCGGATGCGAACTCGCCGCCGTCGAGAACGCTGCTGAACAGTTCGGCTTTGCGCGCCTGCAACGCCATTACCTTTTGCTCAATGGTGTCCTTGGCGACTAGGCGATAGACCATGACCTTGCGGGTCTGACCGATGCGATGGACTCGGTCCACGGCTTGCGCTTCGGTGGCCGGGTTCCACCATGGGTCCAGCAGAATGCAGTAATCGGCCTCGGTCAGGTTCAGTCCGAAACCGCCGGATTTTAGGCTGATTAAGAAGACTGGTGCCGTACCGGCTTTGAAGTCGGCGATGACTTGCGCTCGCTGGCGGGTCTTGCCGTCGAGATAACAGCAGTCGATGCCGGCTCCTTCGAGTTGGTGCCGGGCGCTGGTCAAAAACCGGGTGAATTGGCTGAACACGAGCACCCGGTGCCCTTCGGCGACTAGGTCGGTGACTCGCTCGGTGAGTGCATCGAGTTTTGTGGAGGTAATGCCGTGGTGGGCCGGATCGACCAGGCTCATATCCAAGCTGGCCTGACGAAGCAGGGTCAACGATCGGAAGATCTCGAAGCGGTTCTTTTGCAGGTCACCGAGCAGCCCGAGTACCTTCTGTCGTTCCCGCTGCAGGTATGTCTGGTACATCTTGCGGTGTCGGGGATTAAGGTCTAGCTCGATGACTTGTTCTTGCTTGGCTGGCAGTTCCTTGACCACCTCAGCTTTACGCCGGCGCAGCATGAGCGGGCGGATCCGTCGGCGCAGCTGAGCTAACCGCTGTTGGTCGTGTTCTTTCTCGATCGGGCGGCGGTAATAGTGGGTGAATCGGTCCAGTCGGGGCAGCAACCCGGGCGCGGTGATGGACAGCAACGCCCACAGTTCGGCCAAGTTGTTTTCCATCGGGGTGCCGGTGATGGCTAGTTTGAACGCCACTGGCAACCGTTTCGCGCACTGATAGTTCTGCGACTGAGCATTTTTGACGAACTGGGCCTCGTCCAGGATCAGCCCGGCCCATGGCAGTGCCGCGTAATGCTCGTGTTCCAGCCGGAACAGTGTGTAGGAGGTGAGGACAATATGCGCTCCGTGCGCCGCCTGCGCCAACGTTTCCATTCGGCGCGAGCTGGTCTGGACGATGGTGTTGACGGTGAGTTTCGGCGCGAACCGGGCGGCCTCTTGGGTCCAGTTGCTGACCACGCTCGCCGGCGCTACCACCAGGAACGGCGCTTGCGCGGCATCGGTCTCGACAGCGTGGCAGATCAGGGCCAGTGTCTGCAACGTCTTGCCGAGCCCCATGTCATCGGCCAACACCCCGCCCAGATCATGGCGACGCAGCGTGGCAAGCCACTGGAACCCGTCCAACTGGTAGTGCCGCAAGGTGGCTGCCAGCCCGGTGGGCAGGTCGGCACCTTCGCTTGCGCCGGTGTCACTGAGCGCGCGTATGGATTGGTGCCAGGCACTGGCTTGGCCGGTGATTTCGCCCAGTTCAGCGAGTTCGGTCCACAGGCCGGCTTGGAAACGGCCGACCCGCAGCACCCCGGCCGGCGCGTCCTGCAACTCACGTGCTTCAGCGATCAGGTCAGACAGCTGTTGAAACTCGGCTTGATCCAGCCGAAAGTAGCGGCCGCTCGGCAGGATCATGAACTCTTGCTCGGCGGCCAACGCCACGAACAGGGCCTCAAAGCCCACGTCCTCACCACCGACGGTCACCTGCACGGACAAGTCGTACCAATCGGCTTGACCGGTAGAAGTTTGCGAGGATTTACCGTCAAAAGACAGGACCGGGGCGGTGTGCTCCTCAACGTATTGCGGCACGGTGTCGTCCAACTCGAAGATCACGTCGAGGTTGGGCAGCTGTACGAGCTGGGGTATGACCTCACGCAAGATCCGCAGCATGACATCACCGCCGACCACAGCGTGGCTGCACAACTGCCGTCCACCCGCGCCGAGCTCGGTCAACCTGTATGCCGGGTCGGCCACTAGGTCAGTTGCCAGCCGCACCACGGTAGCCCGCTCGTCATCGAGGTCGCCGGCAGCGTGCACCGGCTCCCGGTGGATCACCGAACCGACCACCGAAACCCAATCCCAGGTCAAGCAGAGGTGATGATTCGGCAACCGCTGAACAGTTACCGTCAAAGTGGCCGGTTGGACCGCGGGCAACGCGGTCGACTCATCGAGCGACACAACATCGGCACGCCGTACCAATCCCGGGTAATACTGGCGCAGAAACCGCGACTCATCCGCGGCGGGAATCATAATCGCCGGGGCGGTGAGCGCGGCCAACGCGGGAGCAGAGATAGCGCGGGCCATCGGCGCGAACCGCAGCAATTCCGCCCCGGTGGCCGCTTGCGGGTCGGCCGTTCCCCACCAGGCAACGCCGTGGATCGGGCTGCCAATCATCACGGATCGGCCCGGATCGATCGTGTCGTTACCACCGGCCAACACTGGCCGCAGCCGCAGGTCAGCACCCACGCGATCGGCTCGGACCGAAAATCGTGCGGGTTCCGTGGTCACCGTGACCCGAGCCGCCTGACCGGCGCGCACTAACGGCAGTCCTGCTTCCTGCGCCTCGGCCAACACATCCCACACCCGACGGCTGCGGAACTCGTCAAGATAGATGACGCGTTGCCCAGAACCGTAGTAATAACCGTAGGAGCCGCGCTCATCCACCTCAGCCAACGACTGCAATTCCTGCAGCAGGCTGACGTGGTGCTTGGCCTGCGCCGACGCGGCTCGATAGTTGTAACCCAACGACGTCCACGAAATGCCACTACGCACCCAACCGCGCTTACCCGGCACAACCGGCCGCATCGCGATCCGACGGCCCGAACTCACCGTGGCGTCCTCAAGCTCGAACTGCAACGCCAAACCCGCGTCGGCGCGCCCCACCGGGCCGGGCGCATCAACGTCCATGCTGATCAGGGCGGCGAGCGTGGGTTCCCACGCCGATTGCACCTCGTTGACCAGCGGCTCCGTCTGCTGGGCCAGCAACACCAACGCAACCGGGTGCCCACAGCTGGGCGCCAAAGGACAGGTACACACACCCTCGACGCCGCGCACCACGCCGTCGGCCGTGATATCTAGCGAGGCCGCCACCCGACCAGCCACCGAACCCATCACAACCGCGGTTCCCCGGCCAGCCGCTCGATCCCAGTCAACGTCGACCAAATCGCCTCGCAAGACCAGTGCACGGGCCTGCATAAAAGCCCTGACACCGACAGCCTGACACAGGGCCCCCTCGTCCTCGGTCAGGACCAACCGCGCCAATCCGATTACCTCCATCGACGTGCGAATCGCCCTACAGTACCGAACCGGATGCCCAGACCAGATAGCACAACCACCCGTTCGAGGACACGCGATACCCGGCCGCGCGGCTCAACGGGCTTCGCGAATGCGTTGGTACAGCTGGCTCATGCCAAGCACGGCGAGGATGCCGTCGTCGACTCGACGCGTCGTGGCCTGCGTAAAAGAACCGAAATCGGCCAGCGCCTCGTCGTCGCCCAGTTCGATGATGTTGTCGCACAGCACCCCACCTTCAACGGCGCGTCCTGTTCGGTGAGGTCGATGATCGATGGCGGCTTATGCCGGGTGGTCAGTCGGGCAGCTAAGAAGGAACGCAGCTTGCGGTTACGAGTGTTGTCGGAGATCGCCATGTAGTCGTGTCGACCGTAGCCGATGTTCGCAGTGTGGACCTGGCCACGGGCGGCTGCCATCAGGCGTCGGCGAGGGTGTGGACTGGGGTGCGCCAACCGGCCGGTCGTAAGGCCCACCGTCGGGCCAAGGCTGCTGGTCAGCGCCGCCGGCGCTGTCTTTCCTCCACGACGCCGGGCCCTCGCGCTGCGACAACTCGACGACCCCGGGCCCGGCGCAACCGGCTGATCTCCCCGCGCTGATGACCGTCTCGAAGGTACACCGCCCCGGACAACAGGTGACTGCGACAACCCAGGCAGGCAAGATGGTCACGTGGCCGACCAGGACAAGCTGCACGAGCGGCTCGACGCCGCGTATCAGCAGATCGACACGCTTCGCGCGCATAACACCGAGTTGCGCGCCGAGAACGATCGGCTGCGGGCCCTACTCCAACTCGAAGCCACGCCGCCCACCCAGCCTCCACTCTCGGTCGAGCTGGCCGCCGTGGCCACCCCGGGCAGACTTCCTTACGCCGACCGTGACTCGCCCGCCGAATTGAAGATCGCCCTGTTCCGCGGCTTGTTCGCCGGCCGGGCCGACGTTTACGCCACTCGCTGGGTCAGTACCCGCACTGGCAAGAAAGGATGGAGCCCGGTCGAGGCCGACCGCTAGGGCACACGCGACGACGCCGACCGGGAGTTCCTGCCCCTGACCGACACGGTCGTCGAGGCCCACCTGCGCGGCGACCCCGACCCCCGCAACGACCTACACGTCGGGCTGTATCCGATGCTGAGCGACGACACCTGCCACCTGCTCGCCGCCGACTTCGACGCCAGCAGCTGGGCCGATGACGCGGCAGCCTACTGCGCCGCCTGCGCCGAGGCCGGGGTGCCGGCCGCGGCCGAGATCTCCCGATCCGGCAACGGCGCCCACGTGTGGATCTTCTTCACCGCGCCGGTGCCCGCGACCACGGCCCGCGCGGTAGGGGCGGCGCTGCTGCGCAATGCGATGGCGACGCGACCGGCGATGACCCTGGACAGCTACGACCGGCTCTTCCCGGCCCAGGACTACCTGCCCAGTCGCGCGAAAGGTCCACACCGGTTCGGCAACCTCATCGCCCTGCCGCTGCAAGGAATCTGCCGCCGCGGCGACACCACCGTCTTCTGTGACCCGGTGACCTGGAAACCACACCGCGACCAGTTCGCCTTCCTGTCCAGCCTCGGCTGTTGCCCGACACTCAGGATGCCGACGAAAGCGGCGTTCACGATGCCGATGAACGGGTGGGCGAATCGGGCGTCGTTGTCGGCACGGTGTCGGGCTACGTCGGCAAGGTGTCGCAGCTTCGGACGAGACGATCCCGTCGAGCGGTCCGAGCAGCCGATGGCAGTAGTGCGCGACCGATTTCGGGCAGGCAGATGCCCGGATAGGGGTGCGGGTCAGCCGGCCGGCGCCGCCGCGAGCAGCCGTCCCCGCGTCAGCAGGGTGATCCGGGCCCACGGGTCGACGTCGTGGCGGCCGAAACGGCGGGCGAAAGCCAGCGCGGCAGCGCCGAGCGCGTCAACAACGAGCGCGAGCGGGTCGCTGCGGTCGGTGTCGGGCAGTGTGGCGGGGTCGAGCAGCACGATCGTCTGCACGCCGAGCTGGTACAGCTGCCGGGCCGTCGTGCGGACCCGGCGCAGCCAGCCACGCACAGTGCCCTCCGGAACGCCCAGATCGACGGCGATGCGCCGGTGACCGGCTCCGGCCGCTGCGGCCAGCAGTGCCTGCCCGACCAGGCCGGCACTGTAACCGCGGTGGGCCAACAAGCGAGCATCGAGCAGGACGTGCGTGCGAGCGCACCCGGTGCAGCGGGCCCGGTCCGGGCGGGCCGTACGCCGTTGTCGGTCACGGTCGCGGACCGTACGTGTCCTGGCCCGTCCCCACGGGCGTACCGGTGCGGCGCAGTCCGGGCAGCGCAACCGCCCGCCGGTCAGTGCCTGGCGGGCCGCCGCCGGGTCGAGCACCTCGATCATCGTGCATCCCGTCAGGCTCGCTACTGGCCACCACGGCGCGCAAGGGGCGGCCGGTGTTGCACTGTGGACCTCGACCACCGGTCGGCGCAAGCCCTCGACTCCCGCCTGCTGGACCGGCACCGCGCCGACGCGATCACATCGCTGTTCGCGCCGGTCCTGCTGCTTGCATCGGACGCAAACGTTGATCGGCAAGGTGCCGCCGCCGATGAAGGCTAAATCCGCCCGAGATCATCGGCACGCTCAACGCCTCAGATCTGCCCGCGACATAAGCATCCTCAGCGCCGTCGGACAGCACGCCCTCGCCCTGGCCCTCGGCGAACAACGCGTCAGCGACTTGCCCGGCCGCACCCGCGACACGCCGGGAAGAAGAAGTTCCCCTGTCATCAGACCCTGCTGACCGGCACCCATCGAAGACACGTCCACCAAGCATCACCGCAGGTCAACCGGCTACAAGATCAGAAAGCTCAAGATAAGGGCCGTAAACGCAGCGTAGTCACAGACACGGTAGGGCTCCTACTCGCCGTGATCGTCATGGCCGCGTCCCTGACCGAGAATAGCGCCGGAATACAGGTATTAGACCAGGTCAAAGCCGCCTACCCAACCATTGCCAAGACGTGGGTGGACGCCGGGTTCAAAACAAAGTTCGTCGAACACGCCGCTACTTTAGGTATCGATGCCGAGGTTGTACCGCGCAACACCGAAGTCCGAGGCTTCCACGTCGTCAAACGGCGTTGGGTGGTGGAAAGGACCCTGGGATGGCTGATGCTGCACCGCAGACTCGCCCGCGACTACGAAACCCTGCCGGCAAGCTCCGAAGCCATGATCCACATCGCGATGCTCGACAACATCAGCCGCCGCATAACGGACGAAACCACACCAACCTGGCGAGGTACATACTAGTACATCAAGAACATATCGAACGCCCTCTCAGAGGGCATTCGAATAGGGTTTAATGTCATAAAGGCGATTTAATCCCTGCGGCTTATGCGGCTTTAGAGGTAAATCATCCAATTTATTCCCTGGAAGTGCAGTCCAACAGTGCCTGCTTATAGTAGAAACGTCCCTTTATTTCCGTTCGGTTTACAAAAGTCAGAAAAATTGCGTCGGGGATGCCAACCCTGGGAACGTAAGCTACTAAAATCGGGCATTTCACTCTGTTTGTGGGCGTGCGGCCTGACGCCGCATACCAGTGACTAAGCGACTAATAACAACAAAACGGAAACATGAATGCTCATCAAACGCCCTCTCAGGTGCCGGAGTCCGAGTCGGCTGCACCTACAACTGGATGTCGGGGTCTAGGCGTCGCGGGCTCGAAGGTCACCGAGTGAGACCTTTATGATTTCGCCCGATAGGCCAGATTTGCTCGATCTTCTGGTAGTCGAGCAGGGCAGCTACTCAGCGCTACCACCGAATGTGAGCCAGAGCCGATTCCGTGACAGGGCCCTTGCCCCCCGTGTCAGTTCCTGAGCCAGGTTGCGCAGCGACTTCGTGGTCCACCGCAGCGGTGACATCGGATCGCCCCGCTCATCGGGCTCCACCAGGGCGAGCAGTACGGCCGTCAGCCCTGGATCGAGCTCGGCGCTGCGCTTGCGACCACCACCCGCCCTGCGGATCCGGCCCTCGGCAAGCGGCTCGTCGCCGGCTTCCAACTCGAAGACGCCCTTGCGAACGGTGGTCTCGCTGACCCCGGCCGTCCGGGCGACCGCCCGCACCCCGCCATGACCGAGCAGCCGGGCCTCGATGGCCAGCATGAGACGGCGCTGCCGTTCGTTCAGATGCGGCAACAGCATCGCGCATCTCACCGAAAGTTGATCGTGAACGTCCCCGATAGCGGCCATAACAGATCAACGAAGATCGAATCGATAAGCAACAGCTTGTTCTCTTACGGGTCCACCTTTTGCGAAAATCGTTCAGGTATGCGGCCCGGCAGGACTGGGCGAAGATCGCCGCCGGGCTCAAGCCGGTCTACACCGCGGCGACCGAGGACGCCGCGACCGAGCGGTTCATGGAGTTCGCCGAGCTCTGGGGGCAAGAAGTACCCGGCGATCGTGAAGCTGTGGTCCGACGCCTGGGCGGAGTTTGTTCCGTTTCTGGCGTTCGACGTGGAAATCCGCAAGGTCATCTGCAGCACAAACGCGATCGAGAGCGTGAACGCCCGCATCCGTAAAGCCGTCCGAGCTCGCGGCCACTTCCCGAACGAGCAAGCCGCCCTCAAGTGCGTGTACATGGCGCTGATGAGCCTGGACCCGACCGGCGCCGGCCGACGCCGCTGGACCATGCGCTGGAAGGCACCCCTGAACGCCTTCCAGATCGCCTTCGAGGGCCGGCTCACCCCGGCCAACGACTGACCACCTCAACAACCAAGATCAGCCGTTAACTTGACACTCCCCGACCTCGACCTCTGGCCAAACGGCTGGACTACGACCGGGCACCCACCGACGACGCTGACCCCGACGACGAGGTGGGCGACGAGCCAGAGGACGAGGGCGACGAGCTGGTCGCGGCGTCGTCGCAGTGCTGACCTCCAGGCACGCACGACCTGCGGCTGTGCTGGTCTCTGGTCGTCGGTCAGCTCGAGCGATTCAGCTTGTTGAGATGCCACCAGTAGCCGCATAGCGGAAGGACGGTGTAGACGACGGGCACCACAAACACCACGAGCAAGACCAACTCCAGCCATTCATTCCACGAGGTCGCACGAACTCCCAGACCGACGAGCAGGAAGGCGACCAACGCGATCGCGCTGTAGCGAAGGAAGCGATCTCGATTCCGGGTGAGTTCGTCACGCCGTGACTCGGCGCCGATGTGGATCGGCGCGGTCCCCGGCGCTGCCTTGAAGATGTGAACGTCTCCCAGTGAGAGCACGGACGCCCAGCCAGCCGCCTGGAAGATGTCGAAGTAATCCGACGACGGGTTGCTTTCATAGGCGAGGTCGAAGACGGCCTCTTCGGGGGCCCCGTCGACGAAGCTCCATCCGTGGCCGAGCTTCGCGACCCCGTTCAGGTGCTTTCCCTGAAGGGCCATGTCCGCGAACATGGCCAGGTTCTTCTCGGGGCCGAAGGCCAGGCCTTTGCCCGTCCTGCTGGTGGTGGTCATTTTTCCTCCATGATGTGCTCGGCCATGGCCAGTAACTGGCGGCGATGTTCGATGTTGCGGACGAGGACCTCGCGGCCCTTCGCGGTGAGGTGGTAGACGCGCCGGGAATGGTCACCGTCGAGTTCTTCGATGAGGTCAGCCCCGACGAGCTTCTTGAGCGTCGTGTAGAGCGAGGCGGGTCCGAGCGTGATGGTTCCCCTGCTCTGCTGTTCAAGGAACTGCATCACGGCATAGCCATGGCGTGGTCGGACCAGGGCGAGTAGGACGTGTAGTGCGGCGTCGGCCAGCTCGCCACTCTGAAAACCCGAGCTACGTGCCATGCCGGCAGCCCGCGGCCGCAGTATCACTAAAAGATATATCCATGAGTGATATGCAAGCACGGAAATCCGCCGACAGCAATGGGTTGGCCGGCCAGGATCACCGGCGTGTGCCCGCCGGCCATGACCACGGTGGTCGCCACCCCGGACACCCCGTGACGAACGCGATGACGATGCGCCGGTGACCGTGGCTGTCGCCGGCCGGCCCGGCGCAGAGCAGGGCGGAGGATCTTCGGGGTTGGGGAAGGCCCCACGCTTGGGTAACTGACCCAACCCGCCAAATTTTTGATCTTGACCGGGCTGGTCGCCTCGCCTATCAGTCCATTCGGTGACAACGTTTGTGGACGCTCGACCGCTCCACCAGGTTCGTCGCTGCTACTGCTGCTCGGCGGCGCCTCTACCGAAGACCTCACGTCTTCCGCCAGACCAAAGCTAAGTGGTCCTCGGCGTTAATCCTTCGGGGGTCAGATGGTGGCGGTTTCGTGAGCGGCGATGCGTTTGAGGGTGGTGGCGAGGTCGGCTTTGGTGTAGCGCCAGTTGAAGGGCCGGGCGGCGAGGTTGTAGAGGTCTTCGAATGCGGTGAGCCGGTTGGTGACGTCGTTGAGGTCGTAGAAGTCGTTGGGTGTGACGACTTTGCGCTGCACGATGGAAAAGTAGATTTCGACCTGGTTGACCCAGCTCGCGTGGATTGGTGTGTGGACCAGGGTGGCGTTCGGCCAGGTGTTTTCCAACCGGTCGATGGCTTTGTGACCGCGGTGTGACGAGCCGTTATCGGTGATCCAGAAGACTCGGCGGGCGCTGGAGTAGGGCTCACGGCCCATGACCTGCGCGACCAGGTTCGCGAACGGAACAATGCCGGTCGTGGGTTCGGTACGGCCGAACACCCTGGCCTGGTGGACGTCGTACGCGGCGAGGTAGGCCAGCGCCCCACCCCGGTCATATTCGTGGTTGACCCGCATGATCCGGGCCAGTCCGGGTGGCAGGCTCGGATGACACCGGCAGCGGGCCTGCACGGAGGTCTTCTCATCGGCGGAGATGACGTAGTCGTCGTCGCCGAGCACCTCGCCGTGCCAAGTACGGGCGTATAGGTCGAGGACACAGCCTGCCTTAACGGCGAAGTCTGGGTCACGCGGGAAGATCCATGACTGGTAGCGCCAGGGGCGGATCGCATCCCGGCGTAGCCACCGGCGCACGGTGGATGCCGAGATGTCCTCGACCACCCCGACGTCGACGGCTTCGGCAGCCAGATCGGCGTGGCTAAACCGCGACAACGGGATCCCCCGATCAGCGGGCAGTTCACAGGCGATCGCTTTGACCTGGGCCTGCTGCACGTCGGTGAACCGACGCGGCCGCCCGGGGCGGCCCCGATCTCGAAGGCCGTCCTCGCCGTAGGCGCCGTAGCGGTCGCGCCAGGTCCGGGCGGTGTCCACACAGACCCCGACCCGCCGCGCGATCGCCGCGTTGCTCCAACCCTGGGCAGCGAGCAAGATGATCGTGGCGCGTAAGACGTGCCGGTGTTGCTCGGTCACGGTCCTGACCCGGCGTTCAAGACGCTGCTGCTCGGGCATAGACAAGACGATCGGGCAGGCCGATGGACCAGACATGACAAACCTCCGCCTACCCGAACATGGCAGACAGTCGATCTATTGCGGGTGGTCGGCCTTTCGCACCGGGTGGATTCGCCCCGGCCTGCGGGCCCATCGGCAGGCCGGCATGATGAATAGTGTGGCCGCGATTCCCGAATCGACGAAGGTGTCGTTGCAGCAACGCCTGACTGAGCACGCGAAGGCCCACTGGCCTGGGCTTTCCACGATCGTGGTGCGGTACCGGGCAGGGTTCGCCTACATCGACGCGCAACTACCCGACGGTGAGACCATCCCACTGATGAGGCTGCGCTATCAACGCTCCGCACACCTGTGGGGCTTCGCGATCTACCTCGCCAGTCGTGACGGCTACCAAGACTCCGTCCTACCCGACGGCCAACCGATCGGCACCGCCCAAGACGCCCTCGACTGCGCCGGCGACCTCTACCTCACCAACCTGGAACCCCTGAACCAACCCCCGAAGGATTAACGCCGAGGACCACTTAGCCAACCCTCGTCGCGGAAGGTCCGATGTGATCCGATCCACCTCTGTCCACCCGGGTGCCCGGCCATGAGACGCCGCACCCCGAGCCTCAAGGAAACGCCGGCGGCGGTCGGCAATGGGCTCGACGAGCGGTTCGGCGGCTCCACCGCGCTACGTGGCCTGCTCAACAAGGTGTTTCCCGACCACTGGTCGTTCCTGCTCGGGGAAATCGCGCTCTTTTCTTTTGTGACGGTGCTGCTGACCGGCGTGTTCCTCACGCTGTTCTTCGATCCGTCGATGCGGGAGGTCACCTACAACGGGGTCTATCCCGCCATGCGAGGCACTACGATGTCCGGGGCGTACGACTCAACCCTGCGACTGTCCTTCGAGGTGCGCGGCGGCCTGTTCATCCGGCAGATGCACCACTGGGGCGCACTGCTGTTCATCTCGTCGATCATCGTGCACATGCTGCGGATCTTCTTCACCGGCGCGTTCCGCAAGCCGCGCGAGGTCAACTGGATCATCGGTCACCTGCTGTTCTGGACGGCGTTCCTGGCCGGCTTCACCGGTTACTCGCTGCCCGACGACGGCCTGTCCGGCACCGGCCTGCGGGTCGCCTCGGCCATCGTCCTGTCCATTCCGGTCGTCGGCACCTGGCTAGACTCACTGCTGTTCGGTGGCGAATTCCCGGGCGAATTGATCATCGGCCGGTTCTACATCCTGCATGTGCTGCTCATTCCGGCCATCCTGGTGACGCTGATCAGCACCCATGTGGCGCTGGTCTTCGTCCAGAAGCACACCCAATGGGCGGGCCCCGGCCGGACCAACACCAATGTGGTCGGCGAACGCCTCGTCCCGCGCTATGGGCTCAAGCAGGGCGGATTCTTCATGGTGATCACGGCAGTAATCGCGCTGATGGCCGGCCTGTTCCAGATCAACCCGATCTGGCTGTTCGGGCCGTACCGCGCGAGCGAGGTTTCCTCGGCGAGCCAGCCCGACTTCTACGTCATGTTCCTCGACGGGGCGATCCGGCTGATGCCGGCCTGGCAGATCACCATTCCGATCGGCCACGGCTACAGCATCCCGCCGATCTTCTGGCCGGCCGCGGTCCTGCCCGGTCTGCTGATGATCATTCCGATGTTCTATCCCTTCATCGAGGCCCGGCGGCGCGGCGACAAACGCGTGCACAACCTGCTGGAACGGCCTCGCGACAATCCCACGCGTACGTCGGTCGGCATGATGAGCGTGACCTTCTTCGTGATCGTCACGCTCTCCGGCGGCAATGACGTCATCGCCGACAAGTTCCATGTCAGCCTCAACGCAATGACCTGGGCAGGCCGGATCGGCCTCGTCGTCCTGCCACCGCTGGCCTACTACGTCACCTACCGGATCGCGCTCGGCCTGCAGCAGCACGACCGAGAGGTGCTGACCCACGGCGTGGAGACCGGCATTATCAGGCGCCTGTCCAGCGGCGGGTTCGTCGAGATTCATCAGCCACTCGGCCCGGTCGACGAGCACGGCCACCCGAAAACGCTAGGCTACGCCGGTTGGGTGGTACCGAAGAAGATGAACCGGCTCGGCGCGCTCGCGCCTGCAGTCAAGGGCTTCTTCTTCCCGGTGGAGCGGTCGGCCGAGCCGCGCGTCTCGCCCGACCTGCCGGCGGTCCCATCCAGCGAGGAAGTGCCCGCAGTCCCACGGCTCTCTGCACGCGAGAGGTAGTGAGCCGAAGCACGCTAGTTGTGATATAGGCAGGTCTGTTGTCACCTGCGTGCGTCGGTCACATCGAGCAGGCAAGAACACAGATCTGAACGTACGTACGGGCAGCGCAATGTTCCACCAGCCCGTCGGGCTACTGCTCGACTGCCGCGACGATGTGGACCTCTATAACTGATTTGCGTATGCAGCCGCCATGCGCCTGCAACCGTACGCCGAGATGGTGACAGGTAGAGCGCCTTGTCGGTGACAACAAGCGCGCCTACCCGAGACCGATCCTCCAGTTCAAGCGGTCTGCGCGGTGTCAACTACCGTTCTTCGGCTCAGGTAGTACGGGCGATCGGCGGTGGGCAACCCCTTGCCCCGCGGCGGACCCGCTCACCCCCGAATCCACCACAGCTGAACAGCCAAAACAACTTTGCGCCCTGTAGGCGTGGCTGAGTCCGCGGCAACCGGCCGGCACGGTAGCGATGCTGCGCATCGGGACCCAACTACTGTGCGAACAACCGCATCGGGCCGCCACATCCAACTGGTCAACCCCGGCCCTGCCCCGGCACCGCCGACGGGTGTCGAGCAGTCTGCGGGTCGACATGCAACCCACCGTGCCGATCACCGCGGCCACCTACGCGACCGTATGGCACGACGACACAGAGGCGTTTAACGCCGGTGTCGTCGCCGCCCGCGCGAACGCCCCCTCCACTTCAGTAAAGGATCCCGTTCATGACCAGCCCCCAACCCACCAACCACGCACACCGGGTCACCTGGATGCTGGAACGGCTCGCGCAGCAACAGCCACCATCGACCATGCCCTGCTGGTTTCCGCCGACGGCCTACACCTAGCAACCGTCGGAGGCCTTGATCGCAACAACGCAGAAGCCGCCGCTGCGCTCACCGCCGGATTTCTGAGCATCACCGCCAACTTCGGGACCATCCTGAATCTGGGTAGCGCCCCGGAACACCTCAGCATCCGCTACCCAGCAGAACACCTCGCGTTGACCCTGTTAGTCATTCACCCTTGAGGCGGCGCGAGGTACATGCGGACTCGCGCTCGAAGCGTCCGTGGGGACTGCAGCAGAGCAGACGCAGACCCGTCAAGGTAGAACGGTACGTCGCCAACAGCAGGGCATTGTGAGAGTTTCCGCAGCTCAGACCGAGCACGGTGGCCCGTAGGCGGGTAAGAGACGGGGTGTCAATTTTGCGACACTGCCACTAGATCCCCGTATTGTCGGGTTGAGCGAAAACTTTGCGACACGGGCATTTTCGCCCGTACCAATTTGATCTCGGCCGGGTTCCAGGCCTGCGGAAATCAGGAAAATGTGCAGGCATGCCAGCCCGTAGGCCACGGCCCCGGCGTTGTTCGGGAGTGTCCGGTTTAATCATGGTTTGTTATATGTTGTAGACGGCGAAGGTATCGGTGCGGTCGTGTAGGTCGCGGCGGGCGTGGGCGATGTTCGCGCGTCCGGCGAGGCGGAAGGTGTTGAGGGCCAGGTTGCGGAAGCTGGCCAGGGCTCGTGGTGCAGTACCGGTCCTGAGCTGGGAATTGTCTTCTCGGAAGGTCGCGTCCCGGGTCCAATGCAGACGGTTTTCCACGCACCAGTGTCCACGGGTGTAGGTGTTGAGGTGGTGCGGGCCGGCCAGATCGGGTCCGAGGCTGACGATGCCGTGGATGATTTCTTTACTCGTGCGAATACCGTCGAGGCCGCCGGTGTCGCGGCGTAGCCGGAACACTTGCCGGGCGCCGGGGAATAACGTGTCGTCGCAGGCAGCGACTCGTAAGGTCCGGCGTTCAGTCCGCCCGTGTCCCCGGTCCTCGGCGATACTCATGTGCTCGGCGAACTCAGTGTCGGTACCGGACAGCAGGGCTTGCGCGGCCATGTAGGTGAGCGGTTGATTGCCTTTTAGAATGAGCAGATAATGGGCTTTCAGGTCGCCGGTGATCAGGCGGGCGGTTTTCTTCGTGGTGTGCAGAGCGTCCAGGGTGAGCAGCATTCCGGCCACCGGCAGTCCGGTGAGCAGGTCGGCGATCACCGTGGTCTCGCCGCGTTTGTCGGGCACCTGGCGCTGGCCGAGGATGATCCCGTTGTGGTGGGTGATCGCGGCGACGAGGAATACCTGCCCGGTCTCGGTGCGGGTGCCGTGCAGCAGTTTCCCGTCGATCGCGGCGGCGGGTAGCAGCCCGGCCGGGACGGGATGAGTCACGGCCCGGGTCGCGTCGCGTCGTTGCTCACGTTCGGCGGGTTCGTCACCGGCGGCGATGACCGGTAGCGGGGTGTCACCGCGCACGACGTCGGCGGCGTATCCGCAGGTAGCCGCGTCCAGGGCGTCACCGTCGAGGGTGGCCAGAACTCGGCGGAACGTGCGTTCGCTGGGCACCGTGTACCGGCCGAGCAGCGGGTTGAATCGGGCTCCGATGCGGTGCAGGACATCCTGCGGGGTCCGCGCGGCCCACTGCCGGATCGCGGACACGCTGTCGTTGCCCGCCACCAAAGTGGCGCAGGCGGTTAGGACCAGGATCACCAGCAGCGGGTGCCGAAGACCCCGTAACCGCCGCGGGTCGGGTACCTGAGCGAGCCGGTCGAGCAGCGACGACGCCACCGACAACGGGTCCACCCCGCTCGGGTCTACCGCGAGTTCGGCTTCCCATAAAGCCAGATCGGTGAGGTGGTCAACAACAGGGTTGATCGGGGAAGATGACGACACGAGCGCGGCTCCTGAGACGGTCTTCTGGCGTAAGCACCCGAAAGATCATCAGAAGTCGCGCTCGTCCCGCAACTCCAGCCCTGTCCGGTCTTCAACACGGACAGAACCACTCAAGTCGCAACAACGCCGGGGCCGTGCTGGAGATTGGGGTACAGGCAATCCAGCTTTGACCATGTCGCGCGGGTCCCGTATCGCCTCGCTTCATACGCCTGAACACGAGCGATACTTTCCTGACATGCTACGGTCCCCTTCACTTTTCAGATCCAGGTGAGTCATTGGACCCAGAAACATTCCTCCGAGTTTCTCCCGGCTGAACCGGGGATATGACAAAGCGCCTCGTGGCGCAGCGTGCGTGGAGTCGCTGCGCTGTTTACCACCGGCCTTAAGCAGTCCCTTGTCGATCAGCCGGGCCACCAGCAGATCCAACACCCGGGTCTGCAACTCATGGGTCACCAGACGGGTACGAAACTCCGACAGGACTGACGCGTCGAACCCGGGGTCGCTCAGTTCCAGCCCGAGCGCGTATTTCCACGACAGCTTGTCCCGGACCGCCTCCGCAGCTTGGCGGTCAGTCAACCCTTCGGCGGCCTGCAACACCGTCACCAGCATCAACCGCCCCGGCGACCAGCCTTGCGGGCCCCGGTCAGCGAACGCGGACGCGAACTTCTCGTCGGCGAACACCTCACCCAGTTCATCACGCACCGCCATCGGCATCGGCGCCCGCCGCCCGGCATAAATCGCCATAACCACCCGGGTGATCTCACCGGACGGCTCGGGCCACGGCTGCGGGTGCAACGACATCAGTCACCGATCCTACGACCGGGGACAAGGAGAAAAAACCGACCGCAACACGATCATGTCAAATGCCCCGAACACCATCTACACAGGACGCGGAAAGCAGAAATCTCAACAGCCTGCCGAATGGCCAGCAGAGTCGTTGGCGGTGACGATCAGCACCGACATCGCCGCGCCGGTGCTGGCCGGGGTACGGCTGCGGGCCGGGAAAGCCGGCTCGTCGCGGGGTGCGGCGAGCATGATCACCGAGGCGATCAACACCGCGATCGAGGCGGGCGCCAGTCCGGAGACCATCCTGGTACGCGGTGACTCGGTCTACTGCGGCGCGAAGATCATCGCCGCGGTCCTCAAGGCCGGGGCGCGGTTCTCCTTCGCTATCGCCCGCAACAGCTGCGTTGACGCCGCGCAGCGTCGTGACGTCGAGTTTCTGGGTGGACGTTGAACCGGCTGTGGTGCGAGTTGCGTATGAGTACTTGACCGACCACGACGATGTGTGAGGAGTGACGATGAGACCACGCTATCGACTCAATAATGGAAACCGGCGGAAGACGATCGGCGTGGTGGTTGTCGGGGGTGTGCTGGTTGCAGGCGGGCTGACCGGGGTGCAGTTCGCGAACGCCAGCACTACAGCCACCACAGCCAAAGCTGCAGCTAATGCTGCAGCGCAGACGTTGGAAACGGCGTGTGACCAGTTCGCAGCGGGGGCCGGGAAGCAGGCGGCCGGCAACCAGGCAGCTGGCAACGGCAACCAGGCGGCCGGCAACCAGGCAGCTGGCAACGGCAACCAGGCGGCCGGACAACCAGGCAGCTGGCAACGGCAACCAGGCGGCCGGCAACCAGGCAGCTGGCAACGGCAACCAGGCGGCCGGCAACCAGGCAGCTGGCAACGGCAACCAGGCGGCCGGCAACCAGGCAGCTGGCAACGGCAACCAGGCGGCCGGCAACCAGGCAGCTGGCAACGGCAACCAGGCGGCCGGCAACCAGGCAGCTGGCAACGGCAACCAGGCGGCCGGCAACCAGGCAGCTGGCAACGGCAACCAGGCGGCCGGCAACCAGGCAGCTGGCAACGGCAACCAGGCGGCCGGCAACCAGGCAGCTGGCAACGGCAACCAGGCGGCCGGCAACCAGGCAGCTGGCAACGGCAACCAGGCGGCCGGCAACCAGGCAGCTGGCAACGGCAACCAGGCGGCCGGCAACCAGGCAGCTGGCAACGGCAACAAGGCGGCCGGCAACCAGGCAGCTGGCAACGGCAACAAGGCGGCCGGCAACCAGGCAGCTGGCAACGGCAACCAGGCGGCCGGCAACCAGGCAGCTGGCAACGGCAACCAGGCGGCCGGCAACCAGGCAGCTGGCAACGGCAACCAGGCGGTCGCAGCGGTCACCAGGGCCCGGGCCCGCCTACTACGGGCCTGCCTAGCACTGACTGCTGCCAAGGCGGCCGGCAACCAGGCGGCTGGCAACCAGACTGCTGGCAACGGCAACAAGGCGGCTGGCAACCAGACTGCTGGCAACGGCAACAAGGCGGCTGGCAACCAGACTGCTGGCAACGGCAACAAGGCGGCTGGCAACCAGGCGGCTGGCAACGGCAACAGGGCGGGCGCCAGTCAGTAACCGCCCAGCGCTCGTCGGACAGAGGCTTGGGGACCGTTTCTGGGACCTCGGCGCGATTCGTCAAAGAAGCGTGATTGGATGCGCGGCCGGACGCCCCTTCCCCTGTGGGGGGGCGTCGGGCCGTGTCCTGTTACCGCCGACTACGGCTACCGCAGAGCGCAGAATTAGTCCGTCATTTGATCGACGATTTGTTGCCACGGCGGGGTTTCCGCGTTCGTCCACAACTGATGGTGTAGTTCCATTCCCCGTGAAAGTCTTGCGGGACAAGGGGAACAGCCGCTAGCTCCGCGTTGGTGACCTTGACCCCGGTCGGGTAGACACCGTCGTCGAGACACGCCGACACGGTCAACCCGGTCTCGGTCGTGGTATGCGCGATCAGTTCCAGGATCGTCTGGTAGTCGGTCAACGGCCGGCCCCGCCAGTTGATGGAGATGAACGAGAACATCTTGTGTTCGATCTTGTTCCATTTCGACGTCCCGGGCCAATGCCGTTGTTTGAAATCTGAACTATCGCGGGTGCGGGGTGATGGGGGTGCGTTTTGTGTTGAGTGATTTTCTTGATCTGGGCTGGTGTGGGTGCGTTGGTGTTCTTGTTGGAGATGAAATTTCCAATAGGTCTCGAAGTCGCCGTTGGTGATCACTGCGCGGAGTAGGAGTACGGCTTCTGCGCCGGGCAGGCTCCAGCGGGCGCCGGTGATCGCGAGGCGATCTTTACCTATTGACTGAACTACCGGGTCGGGTTTACTGCTGAAGTGGCCGGAGTTCGGCTTGGTGTCTAGGTTCCCGGGCATGGTCGAAGAAGTTGATGTGCCACGGGATCTGGCGGTCCTGGTAGTTCCTTTGGTCGGTGCGTTGCACAAGACGGGGGATGTGTTCGATCCGTATCGGTTGCTTGACGCTTCGGGGCTGGTCGTCGTTTCGGTGTCGGAGTACTTGCGGGACTTGCAGGCGGCCGGCCGGTCGCAGAGCACGCAGCGCTCGTATGGGATGGATCTGCTGCGCTGGTTCCGGTTTTTGTGGGCGATCGACTCGCGCTGGGACCGGGCTACTCGGGTGGAGGCCCGCGATTTCTGCCGGTGGTTGCAGTCGGTGGACAAGCCGGTTCGTGAGCATTGGCGCACGGGGATGTCGCCGGTGCCCGGCCCGGTCAGGGCGGGCGCGGTCAACGAGGTGACGGGTAAGGCGTCGCCTGGGCGTGACTACGCGTCGGCGACGTTGGCGCACAGCGAAACGGTGTTGCGGGCCTTCTACGGTTTTCACCTGGACGCGGGTTCCGGGCCGATGGTCAATCCGTTCCCTCTGGCCAGGGCGGGACGTCGGCCGTATGCGCACCATAATCCGTTGGAGCCGTTCAGTAGGCAGCGCACGGGTCTGTATCGTCCGCGTGCGGTTCAGCGCATTCCCCGTCATATTCCGGACGCGTTGTTCGACGAACTGTTCGGGAGTTTGCCGTCGCACCGCGACCGGGCGTTGGTGGCTTTATGGATCTCGACGGGGGCGCGGGCCGCGGAACTGCTCGGGGTCCGCTGCGGCGGCGTCGATGCCGGCAGCCAACTCGTCACGGTGATCCGCAAGGGCAGCCGGGCGATCCAGCGGTTGCCGGCCTCACCTGATGCGTTCGTGTGGCTTCGGCTCTACCAGCAGCAGACGCACGGGTCGGTGGCAACCGGTATCGATGATCCGTTGTGGTGGACGTTGCGCAGGCCGCTGCGACCTTTGGCTTATCCCGCGGCGCGGGCCATGTTCGTGCGGGTGAACGCGTCGCTGGGCACGAACTGGTCGCTGCATGATCTTCGGCATTGCGCCGCGTATCGGATGGCCCGCGACCCGCTGATGCCGCTGACGGATGTGCAATGGGTACTCGGACACGCGCACCTGTCCACCACACAGATCTATGTGACGCCGACGCCCGAAAACGTGGTGGACAGCGTTCTGGCTCATCATCGTCGCCAAGCCGAACGGCCGGCGGCGCCACCAGCGACACCGTCGCGGGGATACAGCCACCAGTCGATGCAGAGCCTGTTCGGCGGGCAGCTGTGACAGCCCGTCAGGTCGTGGCCCCGGCCGCTAAATCGGCGCAGGCACTGCCGCGTCCGCGGGTGCGTGGTGAGGCAGCCGCCGCGTTGGCGCAGCGGTTTCCGCCGCGGATCGTGCCGGACCGGTGGCAGCACACCGCCTGGAGCAGGGAGGTGGTGGTGACCCGCCTGCTCGCGGCTCCGTTCGCGGTGGGCGAGCCGAGCAGTACCCGCCGCCGCAGGCTCGGACTGCTCGCAATCCTGGACTGGCTGGGGCAGTTCCGCGGGGATACGTGGCAGCAACGGTGGCTGGCTAGCGGCATCGCCGACGACGGACAGCTCGACTGGCGAGCAACGGTGGCGTGGTGGCTGGTCGCGTCGGGACACGTCGCCGCAGGAACCGTCCGGCTGCAGGCCAATGTCACCTCCGGACGTGCGACACGAAGTCGCGTATTGCGAGTGGGCTCGCAGATTGGAGGCCGACGTATGTCGGTTGCGTAGCCTCGGGCGAGTGCTCGATGCCCGTCCCCGCCTTGGCGTGCGCCTGTAGGTCCTGCCTATGGGGGTGCGAAGCCTAGGGAAGAAGCCAAAGGGCCCCTGTTCCATCCGGGGGAGCGACCAGGCGAGGGGAAGGCCGGGCGGGCGAACGAAAGTGAACCCTTGATGATGCCTCGTAATGGACAGCCCCGGGAGATGGGACGTGGATCGGGGTGATAGGGCCTGGCCGCTGGAAGAGGCGGCAAGCGGCGGCCGGGGAGTTCGGGTCGGTCGTGTGAGCACCGCTGGCCTCGGGGTGAAGAGGGCGCCCAATCCGGCCGAGTCTCGGAAACGCGGAACGTGGTAACCCCGTCGGGTCCGGGCCGTCAGGTCCGGTAGGCCGATCGTAAGAGGGGCGGAAACCCTTGGCGGGAACAGGATGCCCAAGAAGCGAACGCCGGTGCGTCGAAAGGCGACAGGAAATCCAGGCATTACGGTCGGCTTTTCCGCTGACCGTCCTGGCATAACTGGCCGGATATCAGCCCCGGTGGCTGGGCCCGAAAGGGTGCTGACGTGGGCAGGTGAGCCTTTGAACGCTGACGCTGAACAGCCTTTCCGAACGGAGGGACAAGTTGGACACCGATGAGGTGAACGGACCCCAAGGCGTGCTGGATTGGGATGTCATTGATTGGCTGACCCATGAGAGCAACGTACGACGGCTACGGCAGAGGATCTTCAAGGCGACGCGGGAGCAGGACTGGACGAAAGTACGGTCGCTGCAGAAGATGACGCTGCGATCCTGGTCGAACACGCTGGTCAGCGTGCGCCAGGTGACGCAGCGTAATGCTGGGCGCAGGACCGCTGGGATCGACGGGCAGGTAGCCCTGTCCTCGAAAGCTCGGGCGCAGATGGCGATCTGGGTGCACCAGACGATCTCCACCTGGGATCCGTTGCCGGTCCGGCGTGTGTATGTACCGAAGGCCAATGGAAAACGCCGCCCGCTCGGCATTCCCGTGCTCGTTGACCGCTGTCACCAAGGCAGGGTCCGCAACGCACTTGAACCCGAGTGGGAGGCCCGGTTCGAGCCCAAGAGTTACGGATTTCGTCCGGGTCGTGGCTGTGCCGATGCGATCGGTTCGCTGTTCACCACGCTGAAAGGCAAAAGTAAGCGGGTGTGGATCGTGGATTCCGATCTGGCCGCGGCGTTCGACACCATCGACCACGACCGGTTCCTTGACGCGCTCGGGTCGTTCCCCACCAGGGACATGATCGCGGGCTGGCTGAAAGCCGGGGTGCTCGAAGACGGAGCGCTCACGCCGACCGAACAGGGAACTCCCCAAGGTGGCGTGATCAGTCCGTTGATCATGAACGTCGCGCTCCATGGGCTGGAAGAGGCCGCAGGAGTCCGGTACCAAACCGCGGGAACGCATGCCGGTGAAGTCCGGCCGTACTCCCCGGTCCTGGTCAGATACGCTGATGATCTTGTTGTGTGCTGCCATACCCAGCGCCAGTTGAGCCGACGGGGGTTGCGGACCACGGTCGCGGTTAGGTGCGGCTTCCCGCAGCCCGGAATCGATCATGTTGACGCCGGTAGCGTCGACGCTGAGCACGAGTAGGTCGCGGGGTGCGGGCTTGCCGTCGGCGCGGACCACAGGTGCCGGGACGCGGTGCTGGCGGTAGAAATCGCGTACGTCTTGGGCAGCGTCGACGGTGATCTGCATCAACTGCTGGGTACCGACCTGCTGGCCAGTCATCCGGGCCAGGGTGTCACGGGCCTCGCGCAGGGCACCGGTCACGCTTTCCTGGACTACTGCCTTTTGCAGCGGATAGGAGTACCGGCCCCCTGGTAGAGCGAGTCTGGCGTCGGCGGGGTGCAGATTAGACACCCCGGGCGCCCGGTACGCGATCCGGGTGACCTCAACCCCACCCAGGGTGGTGCCCAGCAGTCGGGTATGCCCCGGCTCGGCCCGACGCCGTACCACCTCATCAGCGCCGGGGACCTCAGCCAGTCGCGGCTCAGCCGCGGCCCGGGCGTCGAGATGATCCTGCAGGATCCGCTTAAGCACGTCACGGCCGGTGCCGGTGATGAACTCCTCCACCGTGTGTTCCGGCCGCTCGAGCATCTCCGGCTCACCCATCCGGGTGATCAAAGCGTCGAACAAGGCATGGGAAGCAGCGTAAGCATCAGTACCGGACCTGCGGCGGGGATAAGGTGTCATCGGGTCTTCCTCGGGTCGGGCGGTTCTTTCGACAGACCCAGACCACCCAGGAAGACCCTCTAATCTGCTGCTGCCACTCCGCAGCGTTCACCCCGGCGAGGGACCGTAATCATCCGCGAGGGTGAATAGCCCCGGCTCAGGCTCAACCACCCGGCCCGCCACCACCAGCTTCTTCAACTGTTTCCGGACCTGCTCCACCCGCCGGGGCACCGCAGGGACCTCACCCAACGCGGTAACCACATCCCGGCACCGCATCGGCCGACCCGCCTGCACCAGGACCGTCAACAACTCATCCACCAGAACCAACTCCGGCCGCAGATCATCGCCCGCTGGTTGAGCCCCCGGCACCCGTTCGACCAGCCCGGACAACACCTCCCGCGCGATCACCAACCGGTCGATCTCCCCCCGACACGCCTCGATCAACACACTGATCCGAGCCGCTTCCTCCTGCAACCGGGCCACCTCGGCGTGACCTACCGCTTCCCGCTCGCCCAGCACCCGCAAGATCTGATCACGATCCACCGAGCCACCCTCCACCGAAACCGGTCCACCAACCCCTACCAACCGGCGCCAGCCACCGCAACAGGCAAACATCGACACCCATCACGCAGGTCACTCAACAAAAAACGCACCCCAAACCGAACGCTCAGGCTGCGCGGCGTCGGCGGCACGAGCCCACCACACAGGCAGCACTCCCGGACACCGTCGAGATCGATGGCGGCGTGAATGGCCATCCACTACTCATCACAGTCCCTAACGGATGGCGCAGACGACACAGGCGAACCACTACTCAAGGTCATCGGGCGAACCAATCGACACGGCAACGCTCGATGTGATCCCTGCGGCGCGCGTTACGGCACGTCGACCGGGTTGCGGCGCCGCGACGCTCGGCTGAGCTGGCCGACCAGGACCGCGATGATGACGGTCAGTACCAGGGTGATCGCCCCGGTTCCCCAGTTCAGGCCGCCTCGGTCGGCCGGGACGGCGAACCAGTCGGCGAATGATGCACCCAGCGGCCGGGTGATGATGTAGGCGAGCCAGAACGCGGCGATCGCGTTGAGCCGCAGCCAGCGGTGGCCGACGCCGGGCGCGGCGATCATGAGCCCGAAGATGACGGCGGAGACGAAGTAGCCCAGGTTGAGGGTTTTGGCGGTCAGATCGCCTACGGCGGTGCCCAGCGCGAACGTGGTCAGCACGGCGGCCCAATAGAAGATCTCCCGCCGACGGGTGTGGATGCTGTGGATCGACAGAGTGCCCTCGGACCGGCGCCAGCCGGCGAAGATGACGATCAGAACGGTCAGGAAGAAGCTCGTTGAGACCATGTGTGGCACACCGAGCCCGACATGGACAATGTCGGCGACCATGGTGCCGAAGACGCTGATCATCACGACTGCCGACCAGTAGACCCACGGTACGTACCGGTGAGCGCGGAATTGCAACGTCAGGGCGGCCACCAGACCGCCCAACCCGAGAGCCAAGGCGATGGATGGGGCCAGGTGCTGGAAGAGGAAGTCGGATGCGGTCTCGCCCATGCCTGTGGTGAGGACCTTGACGACCCAGAAGGTCGCGGTTACCTCCGGCACCCGGCTCAGTGCGGTGCGGTCGGCAGGCCGAGCCTCTACGGTCGGCGTCGCCGGGGGTTCCCACTTGGTCATGGTGACGGATTCTCCGGTCGTTACGCGGTAGGTGATACGGCTAGGGCGGCGAGGGGTACGTGTTGTTGCCCGCCGTGCATGTCGGGGTCGGCGAACGCCCCCTGCGTCACCCGGCGCGGGAACGAGGTCTTGATGACCCGGATGGCGGGCAGCCGGAACAGTCGTACCTGGTTCGGATCCACGCGGTACGCGTCGGCGATGCGTTGCTCAGTGAGTACGCCGGGCGCGGCCGCCCGCCGGTAGTCGGCGTCGGTGGCGAAGAACAGGTCGATGGTGGTCCAGAAGGGTCCGGCGTTCTTCGAGCGGATGAGCTGGGCGAGGTCGCCGAGCCGGCGGGTGGCTTCAGCCATTTTGGACCTCCAGATGGGCGGTACGGAACAGGTCGTGGGGGGTGTCAACGCCGATGGCGTGGTTGAGTACGAACTCGTACACCGGGCCGCGTTCGATCTCGGCCGGTGAGGTGGCGAACGCAAAACTGGGCAGATGGTCCATGCCGGGCAGAGGCAGGTGCAGTAGGACCGGGTTGGCGACCTTCGCGACGGTGGTCGCCAGTTGCTGGCTGCCGGCCCGTACCTTCAGCAGGACGCCGACCTCGCGGGGTGCGCGCGGGTCGCTGTCGAGGTCGCCGAGGACTGCGTTGTAGCCGTAGGGCAGTACCTGCAGCTGGTAGTCGTCGGATGCGCCCTGGAGCACGGCGGACGCCCGGTCGCCGATGACCCGGCGCAGGGTGGCGGTCCAGGTGCCGAGGTCGGCGAGGATGTGCGGGTCGCGGATGCCGACCAGGCTGATGGTCTCGTATCCGGCGTGGATAGCTCCTTCCAGTTTCACGGTGTACTGCGCGGCCGGCTCGAAGCGGGAACCTTCCACGCGGACGCGTCGCTCGTCGATCGCCCGGTAGATGGCCTGGCTGGTATCGAGAGTGCCGGAGGGTTCGCGCATCCGGAACGGGTCCGCGTTCTCGTAGAGCATGTGGGCGGCGACCGAAGTGGGTGTGGCGATCGATCCGGCGTCGAGCGATTCGACCACGAATCCGCTGTCGTCCACCTCGATCAGCACGCCGGCCAGTGGGTTGGTGGTGCACTGGCCGCCGCATTCCGCGGTTTTGGCAGCATGCCAGGCGGGGCCAGGAGCGATGCCACGCAGGGCGGCCAGTGCCGCCAGCGGCGCGGTATCGGTGGCCCGGCCGGTGAGCACCACCTGCGCTCCAGCGCGCACAGCGTCGGCGATGGGCTCACTGCCCAGTACGCCGACGACGTGAGTGCATGCGCAGAGCGTCGCCTCGTCCAGCGGGCCTGACGGCGCCAGGGGAACGATCCGCCCCGCGGTGAGCGCCGGGACGAGAGTTCGCGGCTGCTGTTCGCTGTAGATGAGCGCGAGCCGGAACGACAGCCGGTGTTCGGCGGCCAACGTCGTCACGATGTCGGCCAGCCAGTCCACGCCGGCGTCGGTGCCGCTGGTGCCGCTCGATGAGACGAGCAGGGGGATGTCGGCTGTATGCGCCGCAAGCAGCAAGAGTTCGAGGTCTCGCCGGACCGCGGCGGCGGCGGTCTTGGCGGTCCCGGAGCCGAGGTAGTACGGGCCGGAGTCGGTGGACCCACCGTCGATCACGATCGCGTCGGCGCCGCGTGCGATGCCGTAGCCGACGGTCTCCGCGGGGAAACCGGCGCCGAGCATCCCGGCCGGGACGAGGACCCGGATGCTTTTGTCGTCTGCTTTCTCGTGGCCGGTCATCGGGCCTGGGCCAGGATGTAGTCGATCGCGTCCGTCAGGTGCGCCCGGCATCGGGACTCGACCAGGTCGGCGTCGCGGCGGCGCAACGCCTCGAGGATGTCGCGATGGGCCCGGATGCGCTGCAGCCCGACATCCGGATCCTTGGCGTGCATGGCCTCGACCGCCCGGATCCGCGCGGCCCAGCCGAAGACCGACACGGTGTCGACGAGACCGGCGACCACGTCGTTGCCGGCCGCGGCGAGGAGCAACTCATCGAAGCGCCGGGCCAGCGTCAGCTGCGTGCGGGGGTCTGCCGTGGCGGGATCGCGCTCCAGTGCGGTGACCAGGTCGGCCATCTCGTCGAGGGTCTGCTCGGTGACCTTCGGGGTGGCGAACCGGGCGGCCGCGGCCCGCACCACCGCCTCAACGTAGAGCAGCTCACGCAGCGCCTGCTCGGACCGCTCGGGCACCCGCAACTGCCGCGGGCTGACCCGCTCGACGAGCCGTTCCTGCTCCAGGCGCCGGAGCGCCTCCCGGACCGGCGTGGGGCTCACACCGAGCCGCATGGCCAGCGCCCGCTCGGTCAGGCGCTCGCCGGGCACCAGCCCGCCGGTGACGATTTGCTCCCGCAGGGCCCGGTAGGCCCGCTCGGCCAGGGAGTCGATGCGGTCCAGGGCCACCATCTCGGCATCCACGTTCTTACCTCCTTCTCAGGAACCGTATGAAACATAGCAGATATCAAGTAGTGTATTTGCTATAGCAAAGGAGGTCATCGCGTGACGTCAACCTCACGCACCACCCCGGCTTCGCCGCAGACCGTCGGCGCCCGCCTGGACGCCCTACCCCTTAGCGGATGGCATCGGCGGATGGTCCGGCTGATCGGTCTGGGCTCGTTCTTCAACTTCTACGAAGTCGCGCTCGGCAGCTTCCTCGGCACACTGCTGAGCGTGCAATGGCATCTGTCCGCGACTGAAGTGGCACTGACCGTCGGCGCGGCGTTCCTCGGCGAAATGATCGGCTCGGTGACCCTCGCGCCCCTGGCCGACCGGTTCGGGCGCCGCCTGCTCTTCCAGGTCAACCTGATCGCGTACGCGGTGTTGTCGCTTGCCACCGCGTTCTCCCCCAACCTGTCGGTCTTTCTGGTGCTACGCGTGCTCACCGGCGTCGGCCTCGGAGCCGAGTTGACCCTCGTCGACACTTATCTGGCTGAGCTGCTGCCGGCCAAGCGCCGCGGCCGGTACATCGCCTACAGCTACACCCTCGGCCTGGTCGGCGTTCCCGTGGCCGGGGCCCTGTCCAAGGCTGCCACCGGCTCGGTGCTCGGCGTCGCCGGATGGCGCTGGCTGCTCGTGCTCGCCGCCGCCGGCAGCCTCGCCGCGTGGCTGCCGACCCGTCGGATGCCCGAGTCTCCGCGCTGGCTGGCGGCGGTCGGCCGCGGCGCTGAAGCCGACCGGGTGCTGCGCGGCATCGAACGCGCGGCCGGCACGCCCACGGGCCCGCCGACACTCGCCCTCTCACCGGACGCGCCCACGACCCGTCCCGATCCGCGCACCTACCGGCGCCGCTCGGTCTTGCTGTGGGCCATGTGGATCTGCGGGCCGATCGGCTTCTACGGATTCGCCTCCATCGCACCGATCGTGTTACGGGCCAAGGGCTTCGACGTGGCTCACTCGCTGACCTACGCGGCACTGACCGCCATCGGCTACCCGCTGGGCTCGCTGCTGTCGGTCTATCTGACCGAACGGGTGCCGCGGCGCACCCTACTGATCGTCAGCTCGCTCTCCGTCGGCGCCTTCGGCCTGGTTTTCGGTACCACGAACTCTGCCGGTCTCATCCTGGCCGCCGGAACCGCCAGTACCCTCAGCACCGTCGTTCAATCAAATATCAGCCACATCTACCAGACCGAGTTGTTCCCCAGCTCCCACCGCAGCACCTTGATCGGCCTTCCGTACGCAGCGTCCCGTCTGCTCGGAGCGGTTCTGCCGCTAGGCGCCGTCACACTGCTGGCTACCATCGGCGCGAGCGGGCTGTACGCCATCTGCGCCGTAATTCTCATCGTGCTCGCGGTCACTGTGCGACTCATCGGACCCCGTACCGATCACCGTCCCCTCGACGCGATCTGACCACGTCACAAGCCTGCCCTTCGGCCAAGGGACAGAGTACCGACGGCGACCGGCGACAGCTGAGAGGGCGGCGGTGGCGTCAGCTACCAAGTCTGGGTCGATGTCGACGGAGGTGACCCGGCCGGTGCCACCGACGAGCCGGCTGAGCAGGGCCGCGTTGTAGCCGGTCCCGAGAGCCTGGCCCCACCCCTGAGCTGCCTGTTCTTCTGTCCTTTGCCAGGGAAGGCGAGGCACGGGCACGCCGCTGAGCTGCGTTGCCTCATTTTCGATGGCGAGGGCTAGCCGTCGATTTGCCGTCGAAGATGAGGCACTCGACTTTCGCAGTTTTCGGGCGGTAGCCGGTGGCGGGTGTGACACGCCGGGTTGACCTGGAGATGGGTGATCTTGGGGTGAGATGACGGAAGCATCGACGGTGCTTTGCACCACTGTCGTTGCCGAAAGTGATCCGTCGATGCTTCCACCGGTCATGTTACCGATCTCGTTACGCAGGTTGTTGGACGCCTTCACCGGGTGTTTCACGACACCGACGTTGCCGGTGTTTAAGGCCATGGTCCTCGGGCTGATCGCGCAGACCGGACAACGCACGGTGTGCGGGATTCTCACCGGGGCCGGACTGGCCACGTCCTGGACGCATGATCGGGCGCACCGGTTCTTCTCGACCGCCCGCTGGTCAATCGACCAGATCGGCCTGATCGTGTTCGATCTGGTCCTGACCCACCTGATCGCCGCAGCCGCACCAGCAGCGCGTCGTCGTCCTCGACGAACCTGGTGCGTAGGATTTCGTGCCCGGCCACCAGCTGGCCCAGCGCGTCACTCAGCCGCTTGGGGTCCAACTGGCCGGTCACCTGCTAGGCCAGGGGTACGTGATTGCGTACGTTCGGATCGATCTGTTCGGCCAGCAGATACGCCGCTGGAAGGCGGTCATCGCCAAGGGGACATCGGTGACGACGGCGTCCGGCTGTGGTGCTGAGGGGGCCGCCAACGCCAGTACGTGTTCGGTGAACTCGCCCAGCTGGGAGTGCTCGAACAGCGCCCGTAGCGGGATCTGCACCCCGAACCGCTCCCCGGCCGCGCGCACCAGCGTACCGGCCATCACGGAATGACCACCCAGGGTGAAGAACGAGTCGTCCGGCCCGATCTGCTCGCGCTTGAGCACCCGTTTCCACACGGCGGCCATGCGGCGCAGCCCGACCTGTTGGTCGACGGATTCCATGAGCGTCGATGCTAATGACGGGTGATGGGCGGGGGTCCCTGACGCTGGGCAGGATGACTCGGACCGGCGGGCGTGGTCAGATCGAACCTCGGCCGCGGCGGGCCTGGACACTCAAGGCTTGACGGGGCTGTTACCAGACCGGCCTGGGCCGCGGCGGGCGCACAAGCTCACCGAACAGGTGGTCGCGTTCGCGGTGGCGGCGCTGGCCGATGATCCATCGTTGAACGCGGCCGGGCTTGCCGAGGCGATCGCGGTCCGGTTCGGTATCCGGGTGCATCCGCGGTCAGTGGAACGGGCCATCGCCCGGGACAAGGAGCGGAAAAGGTGAGCCAGGCCAACTCGGTCCCGGCGATGATGCGGGCTCTCCGTGCGACCTGGACGGTTATGAGCAGCTGCGCCGCGGAGTGCTCGACGGTGACGTGTCGGGCTGGCGGATGGGTCTTGCGGTGGTGCAGCATCGGGGTCTTACTGCGTGGCTGCGGGTGCGCCGCAGCGTCTGTCCGCCGCCGGCCGGGCCCGCCACGCTGGGCGCGTCCGCGGCGATCGGCGAGCCGGGTGGTATCGGGGATCAGCTGGTCGCGGTGCTGGCCGGGATGGCGCTCGGCGTGGTGCGCGGGTGAGCCATGGTGAACGCGAACGCCTCGAAGGTGACCGCCACACACCTGGCCCGCGGCGCCTACCTGTACGCCAGTCGAGTCTGGCGCAGGTCCGCGACCACACCGAGTCCACGGCCCGGCAGTACGCCCTGGTCGAGGAGGCCGTCGCGTTGGGTTGGGCAAACAGCGCCGTCGAGGTGATCGACTGCGACGGCCCAGCGCGGCATCGCACTCGGCGCGAACGGCTGGGGTACGTCGCTGGTCGTCGGGGCCGGCACCACGTACCCCCGATGCCCGCACGATCCGATCGCCGATCTCACCCCCGGTCGGCCGGAACCGGTCGGCGCCGTGGTGAACGGCCCGAACCGCGCGTCTCGGGTCCGGCAGGTCATCGCCGAGACACGACCTAGCCCGTGCGTCGATCCGGCCGGCTTCGCCAGTTCAACCGGCCCGACAGCGCGTACACCGACGACGCGGGCGATTCGGCCAACACCAAGCCGGCGATCGACTTCACCGCCACCGCGCTCCTCGCGTTGCCCTTACCGATGATCAACCCTGAATCGCCCGTGCGCGCGCGGGGCAGGCCGGGACGTTCGCCGGCACGTACGTGCATTGACGTAGACCGGATCAGTCCTGTGTCGGACGACTGGGCGGCGGTCGAGGCCGACACTGGTGGCGTGGAGTCGAGCACGCCTACGGGAGCCGCCAGTGATTGACAGCGACAGCCCGGAGATCATCAAGGTCTCCGGGCTGACCAAGCGTTACCGCCGGTTCACGGCGGTCGACAATGTCTCGTTCAGTGCCCGTGCCGGCGCGGTGACCGGCTATCTCGGTCCCAACGGCGCCGGCAAGTCGACGACCATGCGGATGATGGTCGGCCTGGCCTCGCCCACCGAAGGCCGGTGCACCGTGCTGGGGCGTCCGTATCGGGAGTTGCCGAACCCGGGTGCGCACGTCGGCGTGCTTCTCGACGCCGCCGCCCAGCATGTCGGCCGGACCGGGCACGAGGTACTCACTCTGGGCGCCAGCACCATCGGCGTCGACCGGCGCCGAGTCGACGAGCTGCTTGCGTCGTTCGTCGACCTCAGCCCGGCCGCGGGGCATCGCCGGGTCGGGAACTACTCACTCGGCATGCGGCAGCGGCTCGGCATAGCCCACGCGCTGCTCGGTCACCCGTCGGTGCTCATCCTCGACGAGCCGGCCAATGGCCTCGACCCGGCCGGCATCCACTGGATGCGCCGGCTGCTGCGCGACTTCGCCGACGAGGGCGGCACGGTGCTGCTCTCCTCGCACCTGCTGCACGAGATCGAGATCCTCGCCGACGACCTGGTGGTGATCAACCAGGGCAAGGTGGTGAAGCAAGGGTCCAAGAAGGAGATGCTGGCCTCGGGCGGCACCTATGTCCGGGCGCTGGACAACCAGACCCTGGAGGAGTCGCTGCGGCGGGCGGGCCTCGAATATCGGGCCGACGAGGGTGGCTTCGTGACCAAGGCCGGTAACGAGATGGTGGCCCAGGCGGCAGCGGCCGGCGGTGCGACGGTGGTCGAGCTGCGCTCCGACAGCACCGGCATCGAGGACATGTTCCTCGAACTCACCGGCGACGGCCGTACGGATGTCCAGACGACGAAGGGAAATACCTGATGACCGCCGCCACCTCGATTGTGGCACCGCGGCCGGCCCCGGACCTGAGTGGGCGACCGGGTGTGCCGTTCCGCCGGCTGTTCCGGACCGAACTGCGCAAGCTCACGGACACTCGGGCGAGCCGGTGGCTGCTGATCGCAATCATCGTGATCACGGCGGCGGTGGTCATAGGTGCCGTGCTCATCGCCAAGCCGGACAAACTGACCTTCAACAATTTGGTGAACTACACGCAGTCGCCGCAGAAGATCCTGCTCCCCGTGCTCGGCATCCTCGTGGTGACGAGCGAATGGAGCCAGCGGACCGGCCTGATCACCTTCACGTTGTCCCCGCACCGCGGGCGTGTCCTGCTGGCCAAGCTGGCCGCCACGCTCTGCGCCGGTGCCGTGTCGGCCCTCTTCGCGTTCGGGGCGGCAGCGCTCGGCAATCTCGTCGCGCACGCGGCCCGCGCCGGCGACGGCAGCTGGTCGTTCGGGCTGGCCGGCCTCCGCGACCTGCTGCTGGTACAGGTGACCGGATTGGTACAGGGCTTCGCCTTCGGCGCCCTGCTGCTGAACAGCGCCGCTGCGATTGTTCTCTACTACGTCGTACCGAACGTATGGGCCCTGCTTTTCTCCTCGGTGTCCGGGTTGAAAGCCGCCGGCCGGTGGGTCGATCTCAACACCGCCCAGCAGCCGCTCTACCTTCACACTATGACCGGCCCGGCGTGGGCGCGGCTCGCCTGTGCGGTCGCCATCTGGGTGGTCCTGCCATTGATCATCGGACTGATCCGGGTTTTCCGGAGCGAGGTCAAATCGAATTGACCCCGCCAACTTGAAGGGACGCCGGGGTGACCAGGCACAGTCGGCTCCCCGGTCCCATCAATCACATCCGGCGCCGTAGGCTTCATGCGGTGAGGTCTGTAGCAAGGACTGAGGGCAGTCTGACGCGCAGTTCTTTCCCGCTGGTCGCGCACCGGAACGCGGTGCTGGCGGCGGCGGTGCTGGCGGCAGTCGCGGTCGGCGGAACGCTGCTGGCCCAGATACCTCAGATCCGCCACGGCGACGCCATGCACCGGATCAATGTGGCGGGCGGCGCCTTGATCGTGTTGGCCGTCGCGCTGACCACGGGGCTGCACCGTCGGCCGGTCTGGGCGCTGCTCGCGGCGAGCGTGGTGGTCGACGGATACCTGCTGATCGGATATCCGTACGGGCCGGTGCAGCTGTGCGTCGTGGGCGCCACCTATCTGGTCGCGCGCCGGCACACGTTCAGCGCCTCGCTGCTGGTCAGCGCGCTCGCCGCGGTGGTGACGTCCCTGGCCGTGTACGCCCGGCTCACCCGCGACGTGGAAACCCCGTGGCTGCTGGCCATCGCCTGGACCAGCTGGTCCATCGTGCCGTGGTCGCTGGGCGCGCTGGCCCATGCGGTGATCGTCAGCCGGGAGCGCTTCCGCCGTGACCTGCTGGCCCGCGGCGCCCTCGAGGAACGCATCAAGATCGCCAGCGAGGTGCATGACGTGGCCGGGCACGGCTTCGCGCTCGTAGCCATGCAGGCCGGCGTCGCGCTGCTGACCTTCGACGAGAAACCTGAACAGACCCGCCGCTCCCTCGAAGCGATCAAGACCACCAGCGCGCAGTCGCTGGCCGCCCTGCGCGGCATGCTCGACACCGTCGACCACCGCGACCCGGCCGTGCCGCCGGATCGCGTGCCCGTCGCCGACGGCGCCCCGGCCCACCCGGAGCGCGCCGGCCTGGCCGGGCTGGTCGAGTTGGTCGAGCAGGTCCGCGCCGGCGGCCTGCCGGTGCGCCTGGAGATCGGCACGCTGGACCGGATACCGGCGGCGGGAGCCGACGCGACGGCGTACCGGACGGTGCAGGAGGCCCTGACCAACGTGCTGCGGCACGCCGGGCCGACCACAGCCGAGGTGAGCGTGACCCAGCGCGGCGACGTTCTGACGATACGGGTCCGTGACCGCGGATGCGGTCTGGGTGACCGCCCGGCCGAGGGTCGCGGGCTGAGCGGCATGCGGCGGCGGATCGAGGCGGGCGGTGGCGAACTTACCGCCGGCCCGGTCGAAGGCGGTGGCTTCCAGGTCGAGGCGTGGCTGCCCATGAGTCGGGTCGGGAACTGGAGATGATGATCACTGACGGTAGGACCGAGGGCCTGCATGCCGCCAGTTTCCCGGCCGGTTGTGCGCTCTCTCGTGCCCGTGGTCAGGTCGTCACCGCTCCAGCTCCCGCCACGTCGAACCGTGCATGCGGTTCTCCCGCACACGGCTCACCGACGCCGTTCACCGCCGGCATTCAGCTTCTCCCGCCAGGGCTTATTAGCCCTGGGTGCGACAACATTCCATTCAGGCTGATCAGGCCACACCGATCCGGCGACAGGTAACCGACCACGGACATACCAAAGCCTCGCCCGCGTTTATGCCGCTTACCGATAAACACCGCCAACCGGTCCACCACATAGTCCATGATCTTGCCGAACCGAATAGTCGAGTGGCCGTAACGGAAATACCCCGCCCAGCCCCGCAAGAACACGTTGAGATCCTCGACCACCGATTCAACACTGAGCAGCAGCCGAGACCGGACCGTGAGGTCACGGATCCGATCACGGGCACGGCGCATCGCCTTATCCGAGGGCCAGCGGGCCAGGAACCAGACTCCGCGTTTACCCCGCACACCCCGCGACCGCACCCACTTGTGGCCAAAGCCCAGAAAATCAAACCCCGGGCCGTCCTCCTGCAGGTGCACGATGCGGGTCTTGGCTTCCTTCGGCTCCAAACCGAGCTCGGCCAGCAGTACCCGAAGCTGCGCGAGGGCGGCCTCGGCCTGCTCACGGGACTTACACATCACCAACACGTCGTCGGCGAACCGGACCAGTACCCCGTGCGCTCGGCTGTCCCATTGCCGGTCGAGCCGGTGCAGGTAGACGTTGCACATCAACGGACTGATCACGCCCCCAACGCAATGGGTAACCTGCGGGTTGTTCACCCTCCGTGCTGGGGCTGTCGTGGGGGTGGCGGTTGGTGGAGCCTGGGGCGGGGATGCGGTGGCGGATGGTGATCTTCTCCGGGCCGACGATGACGTCTTTGACGAGGAGCCGGAGGACGCGTTGGCGTTCCTCGATGCCTGCGTCGGTCGTGCGGTGGTGTAGTCGGGCGAGGAATCCTTCAAGGTCGTCGGCGAGTTTGAGGTAGGCTTCACGGTCCGCGGTTTGGGCGTCGAGGGCGTCGATCTGGTGCCGTAGGCCGGTTTCGTGGGCGCGCAGGTCGGGCATGCGGGCGCGGAGCTCATCGAGGGTGACCAGTTGTTCCTGGAACGCCTCGATCATCCGGGTGATCGCGTTGGCGGCCTTGGCGAGGGCGTCTTGCAGGCGTTGACGCTGCTGAGTAGCCGGGTCGCTGGTGCGGGCCTGGTCAAGGCGCCGGTCGATTTCGGTGCGGATGACGGCCGGGTCGGCGAGCAGGGCACCGATGTGGTCCCAGACGACCTGGTCGAGGTGGTCTGCGCGAACCGGTTTGTTGACGCAGACCCGTCCGCCTTCGTAGCGGTAGTCGTCGCTGCCTAGGCACCGGTAGTAGAAGATCTTCTTGTTGGTGGTGCGCGTGGAGGTGCGGTAGTAGGCGTATCCGCAGCCCGCGCAGGCCGCTAGGCCTTGCAGCAGTGACGGGATTCTGGTGTTTCGTGCGGCGAAACGCTTGTTGTCGACCAGACGCACGGCTACGCGGTCGAACGTCTCGGTACTCACGATCGCGGGCACGGCGATGGTGATCTGTTCGTCGCGGGGCCGGTCGACGACTTTGACTGCTCGGGGTGTGCTGCGTCCCTCAAGACGGGCCCGACGGTTCAGCCCCGGTGCTTCGCTGACCGTCATGGTTTTGCCGAAGACTGCCTGGCCTGCGTAGGCGGGGTTGCGTAGCATGCCCCAGACCACCGAACGGTCCCAGCGGGACTTGCCAGTGCGAGTGGGCACACCTTGCTCGGTGAGCCACCGGGTCAACTCGGCGATCGTCGCGCCGTCGTCGGCGTAGCGGCGAAACAATTCCGTGACCAGCGCCGCCTCGTAGGCGATGATCTCGTAGCCGGCGCCGGCGTGGGCGCTTTTGCGCACGTAGCGGTAGCCGAACGGGGCCCCGGAGAGCACATTGACCGAGCCGGTGCGGGCACGATGTGTCTTGCCGCGGCGGTACCGTTCCATGATCTGCGCCTTCTCATACTCAGCGAACATGCCTTGGAACTGCACCAGCAAGGCGTCCTCGGGCCGGTCGCCGCGCGGGCCGTTGACGAACTCGACCCGCGTCCCGCACCGGGTGAACTCCTCGATCAGCAGCGCCTGATAGGCGAACTTACGGGCCAGCCGATCCGGTGAGTAGACCAGCACCACGTCAACGCCGACGCCGGCGACCAAGTCCCGCAACCGTTCTAGCGCGGGACGCACCAGCGTCGCCCCAGAATGCCCCTCGTCCTCGAACACCCACTGCTCAGGCACTTCAAGCCGACTGGTCACGGCGTGCGCGCGGAGCGCCGCGGTCTGCGACGCGATCGTGTCGTCCTGTTTCTGCCGGGCCGAGGACACCCTGGCGTAGATCGCCGCGCTCGTCATCGACGTCACTCCATTTCTGCACGTCCCGCCCGATGCGGGCCCGCCGTAAGGGAACAAGAACCTGCAAAGCGGCCGACACATCCGCCGCGGCGTGGCGGTCGAAGACGAACACCGTCTCGACCACCCGGTCACTCACCTGAGCTGAGGCTCTCTACGACCCCGCGGTAGGTGATCAACCAGGGCCGCAGCCACCACTGTGGAGATTGCGAGCCCGTGATCGCCTGCGTATGAGCGCACTCGCGTCGCCACCGACACCGGCAACTTCACCGTGAACACCACCGTCGCCTCGGGCACCACCACCCGCCCCGCCACAGCGCGATTGGCATACCGGCGCCCTTGGCGCACCGACACCCCGAAACGGCCGGCCAGCACCCGAGCCGCCTCCGCGACGGTGGCACCCGACGACATCAACTCCACCGCCGCGTTCACCCGCCCGGCAAACTCCCCACCATCCGCGCGACCCACCGACGTGACACCCACGTACTACCCAACGAGTCAAAGTCCACCCAGGACACGCCCGCGACTACCCCGCTTCCGGTAACCCAGAGTCACCTCGAAACAGAAGTTGCCCATTGCGTTGGGGGCGTGATCACACCCCCTTGCGGGGTTCCATTCACCGAATGCCGCACCACACCCTGCTCCATCACCCCGGCGCGCAGGATCACCCGCAGGAGTTTGAGCACAGGCTGGTCGACGACGCGTTCCTCAACCGCTTGCATCAACCTCTCTTTCGGAATCGCCTCGAAACAGTTCGCGATATCCGTCTCCACCACCCACCGGCGGCCCCGCCAAGCCTCATCGATGACGACTTGAAGAGCATCGTGCTGCCCCCGCTTCGGGCGGAACCCGAAACTGCACGGGAGAAAGTCCGCCTCGAAGACCGGCTCAAGCACGATCTTCACCGCGGCCTGCACGATCCGGTCCCGGACCGCGGGAATCGACAACGGCCGCTGTTCATCAGTGCCCGGCTTCGGGATGAACACCCGACGCGCGGGCAACGGCCGATACCTACCCTCCCGCAACTCGGCGGCCACCTCATCAAGCAGCCGGGTGACCCCGTACTCCTCGACAGCGGCCAAAGTGGTGCGGTCGATGCCCGGTGCACCGTCGTTACGGCGCACCGCGACCCACGCACGCCACAGGACATCCCTGCGCAGGATCTTGTCCATCAGCGTGTGGAACCGTCGTCCGGGATCGGCCTTGGCCGCCCGGTACAGCGTGTGTTGCAGGGCACGCACCTTGTCCAGCGAACAACGTCCACTGTCGGCGGGACTAGCCAAAACCTCGGCACTCACCGGGCACCTCCATCTACCCCAACACGCATCGACGAAGTAGTGGCCCTTCCCTCACCGCCGGTTATGTTGTCCGGTCGGCTCGATCGGTACTACGACCACCTCCGACGCCCTTCCGGCTGGCTTTGTCGCCGCTTCCGGAAGAGTGGTTCTGGCCCACTTTTCGTGCAGGGTTGACGGCGCGAGCTTGTTCAGGGTAAGAGGATTCGGCGGCGGAGCAGGTCGAGGTTGGCTCGGCCGAACATTTGTCGTTTTAGCATTTTGATTCTGTTGACGTGGCCTTCGACCGGGCCGGAGTTGTGGCTGAGAGTCAGCCCGTTGGTTACGGCGGTGAGGTCGCGGCGTAGGCCGGTGGCGAAGGAGGTCAGGTCGGGTTGCTCGGGTTCGGCATCGATCGCGGCGAGCCAGTCGGGTAGTTGGTGGCCGTTGCGGTGGGTGAGGATTTCGGCGAACCGTCGGACGTGGCTGACGAGGGCGTCCAGGTGGGGACAGACCGCCAAGGCGGCGGTGAGGCTGGCCCGGTCGCTGTCGGTGAGATGGTCGGGGTGCCGCAGGATCCAGCCGCTGATCGTGCGGGGCTTGGGAACCGGTGCCGGGATCGGAGAAGGGGTGCCGGCCTGCTGCGCTTGCTCGCGTAGCGGTTTCAGGTAGGCGCGTACTGATGCTGCGGTGCCGCGGTAGCCGCGTTCGGCGATCTCCCGGAACAGTCCGGTGGCGTTGGTTGCTCCTTGGGTCAGGCGTTGATGCAGGTAGCCGGCGAACGGGTCAAGGCGGCTGGGTCGACCGGCTCGGGGCCGGTTGAGCAGGTCGTCGACGGTCGGGGCGCGAAGGTACCGGCGGACGGTGCCGCGGGCCAGGTTCAACTCCCGGGCGATTGTCTTGGCTCCGCCGCCGTCGGCGGCCAGTTGGTGGATGGCTTCGTATCGGTGCCGCACCCGAGCTTGAGCTGCTGATTCGGGTTCGTCCACGGGTTCTGGGGGCGACCTGAGCGTCGGTGCTGGAGCGTGCGCAACGGTGAGTTCGCCCGGGTGCTGCTGACGTTCTTGTAGTTTCTGGGCGCGGGCCTCGGTCAGGCAGCGATGATGGCGGGCGACGGCCTTCTCCACATACCCGGCCAGGTTGTTCAGCAGATGCCAGCGGTCGGCGACCTGGATTGCTTGGGGAGCGGCGGTCGCTGCAGCCTCGGCGTAGGCGCCGGCGCGGTCGCGGCAGATTACTTCGATTTCGGGATGGGCCTGCAGCCATGCGGCGAGGGTGGGGCTCTCGCGATCCGGCAGCACGTCGATGGGCCGGCCGGTTTCCAGGTCTATCAGCACGGTCGCGTAGACGTGGCCCCGCCGAAGTGCGAAGTCGTCCACTCCGAGGATCCGTACGGGCGCCGGTGCCGGCAACGGCAGTGCCCGTAGCAGGCGTAGCAGCACGCTGCGGCTCGTCGGCGACCCGAGCGCGGCCGCGAGCCGTGAGCCCGGCCGGCCGGCCTGCGCGACCGCGATCGCTTCCAACGCTTGCTTCGATCCCGGGCTCCGGCGAGCGTATTTCCATGTCAATCCGGGTATTTGTTCGGCGAACGTCAATACCTCGCATGCTGGGGCCGGGCAGCGGAACCGGCGCACCAGCAACCGCAGACTCACCGGCCGGCCCGCCACGGTGGCGTCCTGCAACGTTCGTCGGTACCGGGAGTGAACCCGATCTGTGGACCGGGCACATCCCGGGCATTGCGCGCCGGGCCGAACCGCGCGGGCCCAGATCCGTACGCCCTTGCCCGCAGTTTCGACCCGATCCACTGTCACACCGTCGAGGTGGGGGAACAACACGTTGATGACACCAGTAGGCACGCAGTTCAATACCACAGTGGACTGTCATGCCAAATCCCGGGGCCATCACCAAAAGTGGGCCAGAACCAAATTTCGCGGAGCGTTGACAGGCTTCCACTTCCCGGCTCGTCGCCGGTTATAGGTCACCGAACTCCAACGGATTCACGCAGTCCGTTGGGCCGGGGAGGGCCTCTCCAGTTCCCGCCGTCACTATCCGAACGTTCCGAGCCCCTTACGCCGGGGAGTCCTTCACGGCTGCGCGTCCAGGCTCTTCACCGTTTCCATGGCCTTCGCCCTTCTCCGCCGGGCTCGGCACTCCCTCGCCCCACCCGTTACCGGGCAGGTGATGTAACGACGCGGCAGGCTTCACTTCACGTTACGGACCGTTCGGTTGCACACCATTTCAGGCGTTTGACGCTGGGCTTCGACCCCGCCCGTTTCCAGACGAAGCCGCCAGCCTGCTACCGGGCCACCTGGCTGCTACCCGGACCGGACTTCCACCGGCAAGCGACGACGAGCTTACGAAACAAGCCATCAACCAAACATCTGATCAACCACCTATCCCAACTGGACGCACCGATGACCCACCATGAACCGCCGCAGCAGCCACCCGGCAACACCACCGCGATGCACCGCAAACCCGACCACGGAGAGAACACCTACCGCGGCAGTGGACGGCTCACCGGGAAACGGGCGCTGATTACCGGTGGCGACAGCGGTATCGGCAGAGCCGTCGCCCTCGCCTTCGCCCGCGAAGGCGCCGACGTCGCGATCTCCTACCTCAGCGAGGACGAAGACGAAGACGCCCAGGAAACCGCTGCCCTGGTCGAGAAGGCCGGCCGCCACGCCGTACTAATCCCCGGCGACCTCAGCAACCGGGAGCACTGCCAGACGGTCATAGACCAGAGCGTCCGCGAACTCGGCGGCCTCGACGTGCTGGTCAACAACGCCGCCTTCCAGATGACCCACAAAACCGTCGAGGAAATCCCCGACGAGGAGTGGCTGCACACCTTCGACACCAACATCACCGCGATGTTCCGGTTGGTCCAGGCCGCCCTGCCACACCTGGGAGCCGGTGCCTCCATCATCAACACCAGCTCGATCAACTTCGACCAGCCCAAACCCACCCTGCTCGCCTACGCCACCACCAAGGGCGCCATCGCCAACTTCACCGCCGGCCTCGCCCAAATGCTCGGCGAGCGCGGCATCCGTGTCAACGCCATCGCACCCGGCCCCATCTGGACCCCGCTGATCCCCTCGACCATGCCACCCGAGCAGGTCGCCGAGTTCGGCCAGGACACCCCACTGGGCCGCCCCGGCGAACCCAAAGAACTCGCCCCCGCCTACGTCCTACTTGCCTCGGACGAAGCCAGCTACATCTCCGGGGCAGTCATCGCGGTCACCGGCGGCAAACCGATCCTCTGACGACGACTGAGACCGCGGGGCGGCGCTTTTTGCGCCGCTCCCGCATCTCCCCCGGGTACGGGATGGCATGTGAGGCGATATCGACCGTATACCGCCGCACATGTCGTGCGCGGTTAGGGCTTGAGGACGACCTTGATGCAGCCGTCCTGTTTCTTCTTGAAGATGTCGTACGCGTGCGGCGCGTCCTCCAGGGACAGCCGGTGGGTGGTCAGGTCATCGACGCCGAGCGGGTCGTCGTCACCGATCAGCAACGGCAGAATGTCATCCACCCAGCGTTTCACGTGGGCCTGACCCATCCGCAGCGTCACGCCCTTGTCGAACAAATCCATCATGGGGAACGGGTCAGCCTCGCCGCCATACACCCCGATGATCGAGATCGTGCCGGCCCGGCGCACCGCGCCGAAAGCCGTACGCAGCGCACCCATCTGGTCAACACCGAAGGTCTCGGTGGCTTTACGGGCCAGCGCGTCGGGCAGTTTACCGGCCGCTGTGATCGCGGCGGCTTGGAACGGGGTGCCATGCGCCTCCATCCCGACCGCCTCGATAACGCTGTCAGCGCCCCGGCCTGAGGTCTGGTCAAGGACCGCGGCCGGGATGTCGTCGACCTCGTCGAAGTTGAGCACCTCGATACCGTTGCGGCGAGCCATAGCCAGCCGCTCGGGCACGTTGTCAACCGCGATGACTCGTCCGGCGCCCAGATGCCGGGCGATCCGGGCACTCATCTGCCCGATCGGGCCAAGACCAGTGACCACGACCGTGTCGCCAGGGGTGACATCGGCGAACTTGGCCGCCTGCCACGACGTGGTCAACACATCGGACAGGAACAAATAACGCTCATCCGGGTGACCATCCGGCACCTTGATCGGGCCGAACTGGGCCTGCGGCACCCGCAGGTACTGGGCCTGACCGCCGGGGACCTGCCCGTACAGCTTCGTGTAACCGAACAGCGAGGCACCCTTGTTCTGATCTTTGACCTGAGTCGTCTCACACTGGGCGTAAAAACCGCGGGTACACATCCAGCAATAGCCGCAGGAAATGTTGAACGGGATCACTACTCGGTCGCCCGGTTTGATGTGGGTGACCTCGGGGCCTACCTCCTCGACAATGCCCATCGGCTCGTGCCCGAGGATGTCGCCCGCATCGATGTACATCCCGAGGACGTCATACAAGTGCAGATCCGAGCCGCAGATCGCGGTTGAAGTCATCCGAACGATCGCGTCAGTCGGATCTTGAATCTTCGGGTCAGGCACCGTCTCGACCGACACCTTGCCAGTCCCCTGCCAGGTCAAAGCTCTCATAAATCAGAAATGCCCGGCCTGGGCCGAGTTAATCCGCCAGCAGGTCGAGGACCTGGTTCTCATCGCTGCCAGTTTCGGTTTACCCGGCACGGGTACTCCGAGGTCTCAACCACGAGCAAAGGAGGACACTTATGTCAACGGATGCCATTGTGCTGCTGAAGAACGACCACACCGAGATGCGAAAGCTTTTCAAACAGTTTCAGGGTGCAGCCGATGACGCGATCAAGCGTAAAGGTGAGATCGTTAAGGACATCATCGAGGCGCTCACGGTGCACACCTACATCGAGAACGAAGTCCTGTATCCCGAGGTGCGTAAATTGCTTCCGGACCTCGAGGACGATGTCCTCGAATCGTATGAGGAACACCACGTGGCCGACGTGCTCTGCGCTGAACTGCACGCCATGAAGCCGGACGATGAGCGCTTCGACGCCAAGACCACTGTGCTGATCGAAAACGTGACCCACCACGTCGAAGAAGAAGAGCAGGACTGGTTCCCGAAAGTCCGCGACGGTTTGACGCGCAAGCAGCTGCAGGACATCGGAGCGGAAGCTGTCAAGTCAATTGAGACATCAGAGTGAAGATTTTGTGGGTAGGTTTCAGTGATTTTCGATCGTGGACGGGGGCCGGTTGATCCAGGCCCGCTGGGGTAGCTCGGGTGCTGTCGGCCTGCCGCGGGCGAAGCGTTCGGGGTGTGCGTGGTTCGCAGCGGTGAGGACGATTTGGCGGGCGTCTCGGATGTTTTCCCAGCTACCGTCGTGCACGGATGCTGGGGTGTATAAACCGATCCCGGAATGGCGGTGTTCGGTGTTGTAATAGGTAAAGAACACCCGCCCGAAGATACGCGCATCGTAGATGCTGGTGAAATTGTCGGGGAATGCCGGACAGTATTTCAGTGTTTTAAACGCAGCCTCCGAATACGGGTTGTCGTTCGACACGTGTGGTCGTGACTTCGAACGTTCGATACACAAGTCAGACAGCAGTGCGGCAACGTTCTTACTGGTCATAGACGTGCCGTTATCAGAATGGATCGTGTGTGGTGCGATACCATTGTTCGCGGTGATGCAGTTTTCGATGAAACCTTTCGCGAGTTCACCGTTCTCCGTGTTATGAATCTCCCAATGAACGGTTTTGCGGGAGAAAATGTCCAACATTACATACGCATCGAAATGTACGTATTTAGCTAGGGTCACGGATCTTGTGAGCTTGGTGGTGTGTGCTTGAGCTGCGGGTGGTCCCGCTGGCGGTCGGGTGTGGTGGCCTTTGATCAGCCCGGATGGGTTGGTGTGGCATAGTGCCCGGGTGTCCGGTTCTGGCCCGCAGCGCCCGTCGTATGACGATCTGGCCGTTCTGGTCATGCAACAGGCCGCGCGGATCGCTGAGCAGGATGCAGCGATCAAAGGGTTGACGGCTGAGGTCGCGGAGTTACGTCGCCGGTTGGGGATGGATTCGTCGAACAGCTCGAAGCCGCCGTCGTCGGATGGTCTTGACCGCACGAAGCGGTCTGCGCCGGGCTCGGGGAAACGGGGTAAGCCTCGCGGGGCGCCGGGGGCGACGAAGATGCTCGTCGACGACCCGGACGAGAAAATTGCGTGTCGGCCGGATACCTGCGGTAACTGTGCGGGTGACCTGGCAGAGGCGAAGGTGTTCGCCCGGCAGCGCCGGCAGGTGATCGACCTGCCGCCCCCGCCGAAGCCGTACGTCACCGAATACCTGGTGGAATCGCTGCTGTGCGCCGGGTGTGGTGAGGTCACCTGCGGCGATGCTCCGGACGGGGTAGCCGGGCGGTTGCAGTACGGGCCGGGTGCGAAAGCCCGGATGGTGTATTTACGCGGTGCGCAGTACCTGCCGTTCGGTCGGGTGGCGCACGCGTTGGACGTGTTGTGTGGGCTGCGGGTCGCCCCGGGCACCGTGTTGTCCGCGGTGCGTGAGGCTGTGGACCGGTTGGGTCCGTTCGTCGACCGGGTACGGGTGTTACTACGCGCGCAGGCCGTGATCGGCGCGGACGAGACCCCGGCGTGGGTCGACGGCGGATGGAAATACGTCCACGTCGCCTGTACTGACATGCTGACCCTGCTGCACGCCGGGAGCCGCTCCAAGAATGACATCGACGCCGGTGGGGTACTCGCCGGTTTCACCGGGGTCCTCGTGCGCGATGGTTACGCCGGCTACGACCACATCAGCACCGCGACCCACGCCGAATGTGGTGCTCACCTGCTCCGCGCGCTCAAGGGTGTCCACGACGGCGACCCCGCCGGGCAGCAATGGGCCGAGGCGATGAGCAACACCCTGCTGATCGCGAAGAAGATGATGGCCGACGCCGCCGCAGCGCAACACCGCAGCCTGGATGACGAGCAGGTCAGGCTCATCCGCTGCGCCTACGCCGGGGCACTGGCATCCGGGCGGGAGGCCAACGCGAAACATCCACAATCGAAGGCCGCGAAGCTGGTCAGACGGTTCACCCGCGACGCCGACGACATCCTGCGGTTCACCACCGATTCCGCGATCTGGTTCTCCAACAACCAAAGCGAACGCGACCTGAGACCCACGAAGCTGCAGCTGAAGATCAGCGCTACCTGGCGGTCCCTGCAAGGACTCGCGGACTTCGCGACCCTACGGTCCTACCTGTCCACCGCCAGTAAACACGGCGAAGACCTCCTCAACGTCCTCACCGCCCTCTTCACCACCGGCCCCTGGCTCCCACCAGACCCAGCCCTCTGACCCGAGCTAAACACGTACATCGAAATAGGTTCCGCGGACGGGTCCTTTCAATTTGGTAATGTCCCATGACCAGACCTGGTTAGGTCCGGTCGCGACTAGTTCAGGTCGTACCCGGGCTGGGTGGGTGGCCTGGGCTCGGCGTTCTCTGACCTCACCGCTGGCCCGCAGGATACGGTAAAACGTGGACACACTACCCAGGTAGTGGCCTTCGTCGAGCAGGACCGCCCACACCTGGGCCGGTGACTTGTCGACGAACCTCGGCCCGTTCAGTGCGCCCAGGATCGCCGCACGTTCGGTATCGGTCAATGAACTCGGTTGGATACCCGGCACGACCGGCCGGCGGGGACCGTGCATTCTCGGTGCCCTGCCACGGTAGACCGTTGCCCGGGACAGCCCCAATAGCCGGCAGGCGTGCTGTGTGGACGTGACTTTCTCTAATTCGATCAGTGCCGCGTCGAAACTGGCAGCTACACCGTCGGTTATTCCGCGCTCTCGGAGAGAGATTCTAAGAGCGCGTGCAGTTTTCCCACGATCTCGACCACCGCCTTGGAATTCGCGAGCTCGGCCGTCAACCTCGCATTCTCCGCGACCAGCCGCCGATGGTCCGCGCTGGTCGCCTTATCGGGGCTTTTCGGCTTGCTCGGTGTTGCCACCCCCGTGGCACCGGTAGTGGTTAATGCGCCACGGTCACGGGCGCGCCGCCATTTATTGACGTGGGACTGGTACAGGCCCTCACGTCGTAAGAGTGCGCCTCGGCCGCCGTGCACGGTCAATGCGTCGTACTCGTCGAGGATAGCCAGTTTGTACGCGGGGCCGAAGATTCGCCGTGTCGCCTGCCCGGCGCGGGTACCGGACTTTGTATCACCAACGTCGCCTAACTGGGTTGAACCATCAGATGACATATCAGATGTGGTTAAAGTCATCGCTTCCTCGATTCGTCACGTGCCCTGATTTCTACACCCAGCGAACCGATGACTTTGTCTCAACCGATCTTGGCAGACAGGGGAGCACGGATGATCGAGCTCAAAGACAAGGCCCCTCGATCGCCGGCCCAGCCATCTGCTCTCAAGAAAGCTATCGACGCTGTCGTCGCGTAATAGCTGACCCTAGCCCTCGACATGCGCCGGCATGATGCCAGAAGCAGCGCCTCAGCAAGGAACATGTCTTGCCAACCACTGCGCGCCTACTACGGACGTGTCGGGCTGGTCATCCGGTGGCGTGCAAGGCGAGTTCTACCCAGATGACCTCGCCGGGGTGCCCAGCCCATGACACGGCCGGCTTCCTCCGGCGAGGCCTTGCGGATGGTGAACACCTCTCTGCTGTTGCTGCCACAGTCGAGGTGATCGGGGGAGTCAGCACTGGCAGCGACCGGTATTCAAGTAGTCGGTGTTCTCGGCTCGGAACCCGGGGCAGCGACCGAGTGTGATCGCCGGGGGCGTAGTGCTTCCAGGTTCCTCCGGCTTGGACGGCGACGGCTTCGGTGTGCACGACGTGGTAGCCGAGCATTCCCGCGACGACCGACGGTGGCGCCTGCAGGACCAGTTGGCGGATCTTAGCGGTGCGGGCGTGCAGCGTGGCGATCCCGAGGGTGCTGAGTTGCGTGCCGAGGGTGGCGGGGTGCAGGGGCTGACCTGCGCGGCGGCCTGGGAACAGCCAGGTGCCATTCGGGTTGGTCGCGGTCGTGGTGTTCTCCCTGCCGGCCAGGTGTTTCAGCAACAGGCCGGCGAACGGCTCGGGGACCGGTGAGGGCGGGGTCCCGAGACGCAGCAGGACTTGGTCGCCGTCGTGGATAACGTCGTCGGTGATCAGCCGCATGATGCGGCTGACCGGCTGCGCGTAGAGCAGCATCAGCAGTGTCACGACCCTGGCCCGCAACGGAACGGCGTCGTCGGTGACGGCGCGGCGGATCAACGCGATCCGGCGGTGCTGGCTGATCGGGGCCGGGTTTTCGGTGTGCTGGTAAGGAATGCTCAGCCGGGTCATAGTGCGGTTCGTGACGCACCAGTGCAGGAAGGCGTTGGTGGTGCGACGGCTGATCTCTGGCGTGCCGTACCAGGCGTCGAGGTCGGCCTGGCGGCACTGGCCGATGGTGCGGCCGCGGTCCGCGAGCCAGAGCAGGAACTTCGCCGATTGCCGCAGTCCGTCTCGAGCAGTCGCTGTGGACCCAGAGCTGAGCGGGTGTCGGGCCGTGGTGGCTCGCAGCTTGTGCAGGGTGTGCCAGGTCGCGAAGCGTTCCAGCAGCTTGCGCTGGTCGGTGTCGGTGATGGCGGTCAGCCACTCGCGCAGCCACCGCCGGAAACCGCATCCTTCCGTACGTATTCATTGTTGTCGGTGGTGGCACGTTCACGCAGCCAGGGAAGGGTGTCGGGGTCGTCGGCCCACCCGGCGGCGATGGCCTTCACCGCGATCTGCCGCACATCCACGCTGTTGTCGGTGGTGGCACGTTCACGCAGCCAGGCAAGGGTGTCGGGGTCGTCGGCCCACCCGGCGGCGATGGCCTTCACCGCGATCTGCCGCACATCCACGCTGTTGTCGGTGGTGGCACGTTCACGCAGCCAGGCAAGGGTGTCGGGGTCGTCGGCCCACCCGGCCGCGATGCCGTAAACTGTGGCCTGCCGTACGACATCGTGGTTGTCGGTGGTGGCACGTTCACGCAACCAGGGAAGGGTGTCGAGGTCACCGGCCCAGCCGGTTCCGATGGCCCGTACTGCTGCCAGCCGCACGAACATATCCTCGTCGGTGATGGCGCGCTCGCGAAGTAAGGGCAGTGTGTTGGGGTCCTCGGCCCAGCCGGCCTCGAGAGCCTGCACCGCCGCCAGCCGCACGTCTTCGTCTTCGTCGGTGGTGGCGCGCTCACGCAGCCATAGAAGGATGTCAGAGTCGTCGGCCCAGCCGGCCCTGATCGCCTGCACCGCCACCAGCCGCACGAACATGTCCTCGTCGGTGATGGCACGTTCACGCAACCAGGGAAGGGTGTCGGGGTCGTCGGGCCAGCCGGCCGCGATGGCTCGCACCGCCGCCTCCCGCACCTGCTCCTCGACGTCGTCGGTGGCGCGTTCGCGTAGTAACGGCAGGGTGTCAGGGTCGGACCAGCCGGTGTCGAACAATTTCGTCCGGGCAGTGTTGTCGTGCTCACCAAGGTCGGTCAGCTGTTCGCTGAATTCATCCAACCGGTCCGTGAGTACAGCCGCATTGCCGCTACCGGCGGCCCGCGCGCGCAGTAACTGCAGGACAGAGCCTGCGATTTCACTCCTACTGATCTTGGGGGATGGGTCGTCTGCCATGGATGGGGTCCTGGCCATGAGGTGATCATATCGGCTTGACGCCAGGGTAACGCTGACGATCACCGACACCCCTTAGGTGTGATCATTGTCGTCGACTTTTCGTGGGTTTTAGTCTCTGTCGCCTCCTGCCGGGCGGCCCGTTCCGGGCTGAAAAGGCGTCGCGGACTGGCAGGGTCGTGTAAACGAACTGTCTGGTATTCCGGCGGGTAGCCGTGACTGAAGTGACTCTTGGCGAGATTGCCGGGGTCGGGGCAGTGCCGGAGGCTCGTCGAGGTTAGATGTGCCGGTGACGGTCCATGACGTAGCGAGTGCCCTGCCAGACATCGCGGTGCTTCGCCAGCGGTGTCAAGCGTTGGCGATGTTGGACGCGATCATGAGTCCGGAGTGGGAGTCGCGGTACTACTCGTTCGATTCCCGGTGGGCGCCCGGCGAACAGATGGCGTCGATGCGAAACGGGTCGGGTGACGCCTGGTCGATCGTGTTCTCGTCGGCTGGCGCGTTCATTCGGGGCTTCGACCATGAGTCGCCGATGAGTCCGGCCAACAACGACGACGAGCTGTGGCCGGGGTTGGTCGACACGGTGCCTGAGGCCTTCTCCGGTTGTGTCGCTGAGCCGGCGTTCAGCTTCGACGGCACGTTGGAAGCGACGGTGTGCCTGTGGCGGCAGCAGGGCGACGACCTGTGGCATGCCCGGGGATCTGGTTTTTCCCGCCGGGGATGATCCCGATGGCGCTGACGGGCTGTTCCAGGTTCTCGTCGAAGGTAGCCCGGCGGCGTACCAGCGCTTCGCGGAGGACTACTACGAGACGGCCGTCGATGTGGAAGCGGTCGGCGAAATCTTCGCTCTGCACCCGCTGACCGACGACCTGGTTCGCCGCTTGAACCCCGATCTTATGGTGGCCGATCTTGCTGAGGATCTCGCTGAGATCGGTTACCCGTCCCGGCTGGTGTAGCGGTTCCAGGTTCCACCAGCAGCGGCGTGATGGCGCTGGGTCGTGGTGTAGTGAAAGCCCAAGGGCCTGGGCGACGACGGGCGCCGGAGCTTGAAGGACCAGTTGGTGCAGGGCGGCCCTGAACACTCGACGAGCCCACCGCATCGACACCCGAAGATCTTCGCACCCACCTTCAGGGCCAGTGACACCCGATTACTGCGCACCTCGTCGTAAGATGCGCCTGCTCACCGCCTAATCGTGGAACTTTGGCTAATCGTGGAACTTAGGGTTTGAAGGGAGTGGATCTAAACGCTATGACGGCACGCGGTGAGATCGAAGAAGCCGTGTGGCAGGAATTTTCCTGCTACTACCTGCCCGAGGAACTGGGCCCGGGTTGGCAACAGCACTTACCGCAGATGGCTCGGGCCTCGGCGGGGCGGTTGATCGACTGCCTCGATGATCAGCGGCTTCATCAGCTCGAGTGGCTACTGGAGCAGGCATGGCAGAACCCTGACCATCCGATGGTGAGACTGATCAGCGATGCGACGATGATCGACTGGTTCGAGGGTGACGGTGACTGGCAGGAGCTGCAGCAGCTCTTGGTGCATTTAGTAGCACAACTGCAACACCGAGCCGACGCCGCTGGTGGCTGACCCGGCCACGCAAACGAGCCTGCCTGCGTAGGGCCACAGTCATGAACCTGGCATGGGTAGGCGATAGTGGATCAGTAATCTTTGGATCACGCTGCGACACTGTTGCTGATCACTGTCGATCGTGTGTCGGTGCGACGGGTCAGTTTTCGACAGGTACCACGGTGCGTGGATACGTCGGTCGGCGACGATGCCTGACTGGTGGCCGGACACCGCGTACCAGATCACGACGATCGAGTAGGGGTCACTGGCAGAGACCGGTGATCAAGTAGTCGGTGTTCTCGGCCTCGGAATCCGAGGCAGCGACCGAGTGTGATCGCCGGGGGCGTAGTGCTTCCAGGTTCCTCCGGCTTGGACGGCGACGGCTTCGGTGTCAACTACGTGGTAGCCGAGCATCCCGGCGACGACGGAGGGTGGCGCCTGCAGAACCAGTTGGCGGATCGCGGCGGTGCGGGCGTGCAGCGTGGTGATCCCGAGGGTGCTGAGTTGCGTGCCGAGGGTGCCGGGATGCAGGGGCTGGCCGGCGCGGCGGCCTGGGAACAGCCAGGTGCCATTCGGGTTGGTCGCGGTCGTGGTGTTATCCCGGCTGGCCACGTGTTCGAGCAGCAGACCAGCGAACGGCTCGGGAATGGGTGAAGGCGGGGTCCCGAGCCGCAGCAGGACCTGGTCACCGTCGCGGATGACGTCGTCCGTGGTCAGCTGCATGATGCGGCTGACCGGCTGGGCGTAGAGCAGCATCAGCAGGGTCACGACTCTGGCCCGCAACGGAATGGCGTCGTCGGTCAGCGCTCGGCGGATCAGCGCGATCCGATGGCGCTGGCTGATCGGTGCCGGATTCTCGGTGCGCTGGTGCGGAATGCGCAGCCTGGGCATGATCTGGTTTGTGATGCACCAGCGCAGGAAGGCGGTGACGGTGCGGCGTCCGATCGGCGGGCTGCCGAACCAGGCGTCGAGATCGGCTTGCCGGCACTGGCCGATGGTGCGTCCGCGGTCGGCGAGCCATGGCAGAAACTTCGCCGAATGCCGCAGCCCTTCCCTGGCGGTCGCGGTGGTTCCGGGGCTGAGCGGGCGCTGGGCTGCGGTGGCTCGGAGCTTGCGCAGGGTGTGCCAGGTCGCGAAGCGTTCCAGCAGTCTGCGCTGGTCAGCGTCGGTGATGGTGGCCAGCCACTCGCGCAGCCAGCGCTGGAACAGGACCAGCTGCCGGTCGACTACCGGGAGCACACCGTTGTCCATGAGCAGGTCGCGCAGGTAGGCCACTGATCGCCAGGGGGTGAGCTGGTCCAGGCCGTCGTGGCTCAGCTCGACCTCGCCGCGAGCCAAAGACCTCAGCATCGTCTGCACGTGTGCTTTGTTGACCCAGGTCAGCCCGCTGCGGGGCCGGATCATGCTGCGTAGCGCCTCGAACAGCGGGAGGAGTTCGGCGCGGACCCGCCCAGATCCGTCGTCGAGAAGTTCGTTGAGCTGGTCAGTGAGAACACAACGGGCGCACACGCCCTCGCGGTGCCGGCGGCCTTCGGCGCCGCAGCGCAGGCAGAAGTAGCTGCGGCCGGGCATGCCGGCGCAGCCGGTGCAGAGCCGGCCGCCGTCGGCGGCTATCCCGGGCGTCATCCGGTGCACGCCACAGCCGGCGCAGATCCCGTAGGTCTCCAACGCCCAGGTGTGGCAGGTGATACAGATGTGCCCTTCGGGCCAGTGGTGGGCGGCCCGCCACTTCAGGACCCGGGTGCAGCGCGCACACGCCATCGTCGGTGCGGCCGATGTCATTCGCCGGTGATCCGGGCCCGTTTCGGGCGCATCGTTGTTGCCAGGTCCACGACGTTGCCGGTCTGACCTGCGGTCCGGCGGACGGTGACGTCCTGCGCTCGGGTGGCGATCAGCTGCCCGGGCGGGCAGTCGAAGATGTCGCACAACGCTGCGAGGACCGGCAGGGACAGCCGTTCCGGGGTTTGGGTGACCAGCCGCCACACCTGCACTGCGGACAGGGTGATCCCCCGCTCAACGAGCTTCGGGGCCAGGTCGGTCGCGGCGAACATGCCGTGCTCGGCCATCACCTCCCGAAGCCGCCACTGGTAGCTGACCTGCCGTTTCGTGGTCATCGTGCCTCCTTCACCGGCCGCATCGCGGCATCCAGGGTCGCGTCCAGCGCCCGGCGCAGCGTCCGGGTGCGGTAGTCCGACGAGACGCAGGTATAGATCGCCGTGGTCGAAGCGTGTTCGTGACCCACCTGTTCCTGGACGAACCGGGCATCGAGGCCCTTCTCGATGAGATGGGTGACGTAGGAGCGGCGGAACGAGTGGAAGTCCAGCGCCGGGTCCAGGCCCAGCGCGTCGCGGTAGGTGGCCAGGCGGGTGTTCATCTGGGTGAATCCGATGCGCGGGCCGCGTTCCGAGGGCCACAACGCGCCCGACTCGGCGCTGGTGGCGAACTGCGGCCGGATGTGCTCGACCCACTGCCCGATGATCTCCGGATACCAGTGCCAGACGGTCAGCACGCTGCGGCGTTTCGGCGGTGAGCCGCGCATCGCCTTGTCGTGGCGCACGTAGAGCACGCCATACTCCCCGTACTCCGCGCCCTGCGGGTTGCGGCCGAAGTCGGCCACATCCAGCATCCGGACCTCGTTGCGGCGCAGCCCGAACGCGTACGCGGTCTTGAACAGCACCGCATCCCGGAACGCCGACAGCCAACCCTTGCGCCCGGCCTTCAGAATACGGTCGACCTGCTCGTCGGCGTAGTCGAACAGGGCCTGCAACTCGTCGAGGGTGAACGCCCGCTTGGCGGCGTCGGCCTCCGCCTCCGCGACGTGCACCGCGCTGTTCCACTCGTGGATCACCTGCACCGGATGCGTCCCGAAACGCTGCTCACACTCGCCGGGCCAGTCATAGGCAGGGTCAGTGATGTAAGCGCAGAAGGACCGGACCGCCTCGGAGTAGTTACGCAGCGTCGAACGCTTGAGGTTACGGACCGCCCGCAGATCGCCGAGCCACTCATCGACCAACCCCGAGGTCCACTGCCACGGCAGGCGGTCAGCATGCTCGTCGAACGCCCGCACCACATTGCCGCGGGCCTCGATCGTGCCGAAGGAGAGGTTCCGGGCCAACTGCTGGTTACGCCAGCCGTCCAGCATCGCGTCGAAAACCTGCACATCCGGGCGCAGCAGCGGCACCCCACCGACCACATGCAACCGCGCGGACCCCGCCGCCGGTGCTTCGCCGCCCAACTTGGTGACCCTCCGTTGATTACATCAAACGAAGAGATCTTTCATCAAATGAAAGGACTATGCAAACGCCCAGCTCAACGCCCTGCCGACGATGAACTGACGGCGGCCGGTACGCTCGTCCCGGCACTCCTCGGCGCCCATATTCACCCCTGCATCACCAGCGGGAACGCGCCGCTCCGGGGCGCCGACATGTCAGAGGGCGTTCGATATGTTCTTGATGTACTAGTATGTACCTCGCCAGGTTGGTGTGGTTTCGTCCGTTATGCGGCGGCTGATGTTGTCGAGCATCGCGATGTGGATCATGGCTTCGGAGCTTGCCGGCAGGGTTTCGTAGTCGCGGGCGAGTCTGCGGTGCAGCATCAGCCAGCCCAGGGTCCTTTCCACCACCCAGCGCCGTTTGACGACGTGGAAGCCTCGGACTTCGGTGTTGCGCGGTACAACCTCGGCATCGATACCCAGAGTTGCGGCGTGTTCGACGAATTTTGTTTTGAACCCGGCGTCCACCCAGGTCTTGGTAATGGTTGGGTACACGGCTTTGACCTGGTCTAATACCTGTATTCCGGCGCTATTGTCGGTCACGGACGCGGCCATGACGATCACGGCGAGCAGGAGCCCTACCGTGTCTGTGACTACGCTGCGTTTACGGCCCACGATCTTTTTCGCCGCATCGGTTCCTTGCGTCGTGGTCGGCGGGTTTGTGGATGTTTTCACGCTCTGTGTATCAATGATCGCGGCGGTAGGCTCAGGTTCACGGCCGGCTTTGACTCGGGCCAGAGCGGTCAGGTCGAGGTTGAGCTGGGCGAAGACGCCTTCATCGCGCCAGGCGCCGTAGTAGTACACAGTGGTGTGTGGCGGAAAGTCATGGGGAAGGTATTTCCACGCGATCCCGGTGCGGTTGACGTAGAAAATAGCGTTGAGTACCTCCCGGACGTCGGTGCGGGCCGGTTCCCCGGTGGGTCGCCGGTCGAGGCGGGCCTGTTGCCAGGCGAGCAGAGTCGGCCCGATCAGGGCCCAGCGGGCATCGGAGATGTCACTGGGGTAGGCGCGGCGAGCAGTCACGGTAGAGATCTACTCTGGACGCAACGGGCAGGTGGGCAAGTCGACACAGGCGGCGATTCATGGGTGTTTCTACGTCGGACGGAATCCGCAACGCATATTATGGTGAAACGGGCGCTAATCAGCTCACCAGCATGGGTGGATACAACCATTCAAGGTGTGAATAGAGTGAATCGGGCATGCCGCAAAGTGGGTCATAACATAACAGCCGTTCATCGAATGCCCTCTGACAGAGCATCTTGGGAGGGTATGCCTCCCAAGGTCATCCACAAGTTTCAAGCATTGCTCCCGGGGTGCGCGCGACCCTGCCCCCACTCACGTGCGCCGGATGCGGCAAGAAACCCGTCCTACGCTCGCGTACCGACCTTCAGGATTACCTGCTGGGATCTGCGCCATCGCACTGCCTGCGCTGTGACAAAGGTGCGGCATACGACGTCGAACGCGAGCTCGATCCGAACGCGCAGCAGCGACGCGAACGTCGCAGGCAACGCGGCCAGGCACAAACAGCCGAACGGCACGCGCGCGAACGATGGGAGGCCAGGCAGAGGGCGCAGATCGAAGCCGCGTATCCGCTTCGCCTCGATCCGGGCGGTGCTGCCCAGGACGTCCTGCGCATCCACCCGGGGTCGCCGGCCCGCGCGTGGGCGTGGCAGGAGAGCTTCCAGCAGGCAGGTGCAGCCGCCGGTGACCCCGACAGCGTCAGCGAGCCGCAGCGCGGCGACGTCGATCTGTTACTCGTGCACTGGTACACGCCGTTCGGCGACGCCGGCCCGGTCGCCACCGACGAACTGTACGGGCACCCGATAGCTCGCTTGCAGCCAGATCAGATGCACGGAAGCCGTCGCCGCGAGCTGCTCGACTTCTGCCTTGAGCTGGTCCAGCACGAAGCTATCCACGATTTCGAGGTTCGCCTCGAGCAAGCGGGGCTTCCTCGTCTGGGGGCATCCCAACGCGAACGGCTCACGCAAGTCATGGGGACGCTCACTGAATATCTCACTCTGGCGCAGTGCTCCACGCTTTCGTCACGCGCGCTCCGCGGAGCTTTCACTGAGTACCGGCGTACGCGTCGAAGCTGCCGCCCGCACCGGCGATCAAGACGCTGCGGGCTCAAGCCAGGGCGGCGAACAGCGGCGGGGTGCGCTAACGAGAACATGTTCGCGCCCACGGGCGGCGGGGCATGGTTTATCACCCCACCATGCTCAATCACCTAGGTGGTTGAGCAACGCCTGTGGTCCCGGCGCGCTTCTCGCGTCTATTGCAGATAGATCCGCCAGAGCCGGGAAGGGTTGCCGTCACAGGTGTACTGGACCAGGGTCACGTTGATACCGGTACTGCCGTTCGACGGGGACAGGCACAAGCCGCTGCCGACGTTCTTGATGTACGAGTTCCCGGCACCGTCGGGGACCAGGTACCACGCTCGCGACGGACTGCTGTCGCAGTAGTACTGGACGACCACGGTGTTGACCTCAGTGCCTCCGCCTGCCGGGCTCAGGCAAAAGCCCGTACCGATGTTCTGCAGGTAGAGACTGTCGCCGCTGTTGTCGGTGATGTTCCACTCGCGGGACGGCTCGCGATCGCAGTAGTACTGGACGGCGGCGGTGTTGGGCGTCCCGCTGGCCCCGGCGATGCTCGCGCAGCGGCCGCCGGTGTTCTGATTCACCAGGCTGTACGCGCCGAAGACGTACCAGTGGCGGGCCGCATCGCTGTCGCAGCTGAATTGCACGATGGCCACGTTGAGACCGGTGCCGCCGCCCGCCGGGGACAGGCAGAGTTGACTCTGCGCGTTACGCAGGTAGTAGCTTCCCCCGCTCGGGATCTCGTCCCAGTATCGGGCCGGGTCATTGTCACAGGTGTACTGCACGATGACCACGTTCAGGCCGGTGCTGCCACCCGCGGGAGACAGGCACAGCTTGGTGTAAAGGTTCTTGTAGTACCAATGCCCCTCGCCGGTGGGCAGCATCTGCCAGGTCCGAGGCGCGTATCCGTCGCAGGAGTATTGGACGATCTGGGTGTTGAGGCCGCTGTCGAGTCCTCCGGCCGGGGACAGGCAGAGGTGGCTGGCCAAGTTCTGAATCTTGTTGTTAGTAGTCGGCGGCCACGCGTTCGCGGGCGCGGCCGGCAGGAAGGCGGCAAGTAGCGCGACCACCACACCCAGCAGGACGCAGTGCAGGAATGCCGAGGAGGATCGGGCGGCACGGGAGTTGAGCACGGTGACGCCCCTTTCGTGATCTCCGACGGTACGGATCCATCCGGCCCACGGATGGCTTGCGTCACTAACCCGACCCGGCGGCCGGCGCCTCTCAACGTTTAAGGTCTCCGCAGTCCAGCGGTGAGCCAACCTCGCCCGGCCACGGGGAGGATCCACATGTCACGCTCGATCTGGTTGTCCCGCGCCGGGATCGATGTCGACGGATAGCAGTGCATCAAGCACCGCGCGCTCCCGCTCAGTTAACTGCCTTGCGCCCATGCCGATCGTGGTCTCATCGGCGCAACAGAGCCAGCATCCGCTATTGCCGCGAGTCGTGCGTCTGCAGCCAGCATGCAGTCACGTTTTCGTCAGTTTGAGCCTAGAACAGGGCACGACTTTGCGGATGTGCGTTCGTCGAATCAAATCAGCGCTGGATCAGTGCGTGGAACTCGACGGTTCCGTCGCGGCAAAGGTAACTGACGATTAGACGTTCGACCGGTTAGTAAGGGTCGGAGTGACCGAGCTGCCGCAGAGCTTCGTAGATGGTGACGAACAAATCGTGCTGGTCCATATCGTCAAGATCTGAGTCTTCGACCGCGTGTTTGATGCAGCATGCACGGCCCTGACTGACGGTCCACGCTTGCCGCACTATGCCGGCCATCATGCAGGGCAGGCAAAGGAGGCCAGGTTTCTGTTCGGGAGGATCTTGTCTTTTCATCGCTACAAGGGTAGGACAACCTCACCGGGTGAAGTACGGACGGTAGCGACGGACAACAATAGGATCGACCTGCGGATTTCCGCGATCTGAGTGAACCACCCGCTAGTCCAGTTACGTGTCTGGGCTGTTGAGCAGCCTCTTACTCGTGACAGACAGGTCGGAGCGACGAGCTGCGCGCTTGGCATGAGCGGTGACGCGCGCATCATGGCTGAGCAATGCTCTCACCTGCTCGAGTTGTCTCGGAGGGTGAATGTCTCGGTGAGCCGACCCGCTATCGGCGGGAACCACCCGTAGTAGACGACGGGACCTAGCGCACCAGCGGCCAGGTCCCGTCTCGTCGGGTCGACCGGCTCGGTTTGCACGGACCTGGGGCGAGCTGGCAGCCAGCCACGATGCGGTTAACCTCAACCGGTGCTGATCCTGTTGCCGCCGTCCGAGGCGAAAACTGCTCCGGCCGTCGGCAACCCGGCCGAACCGTCTGAACTCTGGCTGCCTGCGCTTGCCCCAGCCCGACGCCGGGTGCTGACCCGGTTGGCGGCGCTGTGTGGGCGCACGAGAGCTCGGTCGGTCGCCGATTCACTGCAGCGGCTCGGCCTCAGCGCGGCGCAAGTCCCCGAACTCCCCCGCAACGCCGCGCTGTTGACCGCACCGGCTGGCCCGGCTGCGGAGGTCTACACCGGGGTTCTCTACGAGGCGCTGCAGCCGGCGACTCTCACCCCATCCGAGCGCGCCTGGCTCGACCAGAGTGTCGCGATTTTCTCCGGCTTATGGGGAGTCATCCGGCTAACCGATCACATCCCGGCGTACCGGTGTTCGGTGAGTGCGACGCTGCCGGCACCTGTTGGCGGGCTTACGGCGTACTGGAAGAAGGTTTTGCGGGTGCCATTGGGGCAGGCTGCCGGTGCTGGTCCGGTGCTGGATTTGCGCTCGGGCGCTTACGCGGCGATGTGGAGCCCGACTGGGCCGGCGGCGGCGAGCGTGCGGGTTTTGCACGAAAGAGTGGTTGACGGGGTGGCGCAGCGCTCAATCGTGAGCCATTTCAACAAAGCCGCCAAGGGCCGGATGGTGCGAGCGCTGGCTGGAGCGGGCGGTGAAATCCGCACGATCGACGAGGCAGTGACTGCGCTACGGGATCTGAAGTTCGCGGTCGAGGAACAGGCTGTGGAAGCGGGCCGGTGCCGACAACTGGACCTTATCGTCGCCGAATTATGAGCCGCGTTGCTACTAAAACTAGGCGGCCGAGCGTCTCCACTCGGCCGCCGGTGGCTGGGTTATTTGGCGTCCAGGATGTCGACGACGAAGCGCAGGTCGCCCTTGCTAGGGCCGTAAGCGTCAGCGGCGGGAATGTCGAGCTGCAGGCGACTGCCGACCTTCTGGCCCGGAATAGCCTGGTCCCAGCCCTTAATCAGCTTGCCGACGCCGATCGGGGTGCTGAACGGCTGACCGCTGGTCCAGGAGGACTCGATCGGGGTGCCGTCGGCATATTGGACCAGCACATAGTTGACAGTGATGGTCTGTCCGGCCTTGACCGTGGCGCCGGTGCCCTTGACCAGCTCGGTGACGAGGGTCTTGGTGAGTTTCGCGGTGCCGCCGCCCTTGACGACCGGCGCCTTGTCCAAGCCAGGCGGCAAGCTGACCTGGGTGGGGGCGGGCGGCTGCTCGGCCGAGGGCTCACCGGCAGGCTGAGCCGCGCCGGACGGCTGGGCGGAAGCTGCAGGCGAGGCCACCTGCGACTTATCCGATTTATCGTTCTTGACCAGGACGAACACCGCGACTAGCACGAGCACGATCGCGAGCCCCGCCACAACACCGGCGACAGCCTGTCCTCGACGCTTGGCCGCATCTGTGGTGGTTACCACTGTCTGACTGCTCATACGGCGTCCTGAATGCTCATGAAATCGTCGACTCTCCTGTAACGGGGCTTGACGGAAACTCCGGACACCGTACCCGTCCGGGTATGAGACACCGCGGCAAATATCATCCGAACCGCCGATGTGGGTGATCGGCCATCCGGTTCGTCACTCATTCCGCTCTACCCCGTCACTGTTCGAGGTGCGATCGTTATCTCTCAGAGCCGAAGTCTGCGCCCGAATTGCCGCCATTCCAGCGCTCGTTTCATGGCAAAGCCGATGACATCCCCACCCAAACCGGGGTCGGGACCGCGCACGACCGGGAGGGTCGATTGCCTTCGACCGAGCATGGTCGCCCGCTGATGAGCCGGCGCCGCACCGCCCACCGAGCCACGCCGCTATGGGACCGCTGGTTCACCCACAGCGGGCTTGGCAACGGCTTGCGCACCGACCGCTGGTTCGCCAACCGTGCGGTTGACGCCGCGACTGGCGATGTTGTTGTTGCTCGCCGTCGCAGCGAATGGCTCTCATCGGCCGCGGTGATCTTGGCCGGCGTCTTCCTTGTGGTCAGCGTCGGCGTGGTCGCGACTCGGGTGATCCGCACCGCGCATTCGCGCCCGCAGGCGACGACTCCGCAGATTCCTGCGCTCGGCAATGTGACCTTGCCGCCCGCCAACCACGGCGTCATTCCGTTAACCAGCCCGTCGCCATCGCAGTCGCCGACACCCAGCACCAGCCCGACTGCAGACCACGGCACCGTCACCTTGGCCAAGGCCGATGTGCCCGACACGGTTAACCTCAGCGCCGAAGGCAGCTTCGACTGGGTGCACTGGGCCAATGTCGGCACTTATTCTCTAGAACGCGACAAAGCTGGCGGTTTCGCCATTCTGGAAGGCGCGCCGACAGCACCGCGCTTCCGGCACGCCCTCAGCCCGCAGCGCTTCACCTGGACAGGTGGTGACCCGGTCGCCACCACCGACGGCACCCCCACCGGCGTGCGCACCTGCGGCACCGGCAACGGCTTCACCCTCTCCGCCCCAGCCGGCACCAAGCCCCGAGTGCTGCGCGTCTACGTCGGCACGTTCGGAGCCCGCGGCCGGCTCACCGCCGGCTTAACCACCAGCACTTCCCGAATCAGTACGGTGCTGGAGCAGCGCGAAGCGGCACTCGGGACCGCCGTCTTCACCATCACCTATCGGGCACCGTCGGTTGGGCGGCTGGAACTGAGCTGGGTCACCGACCGCACCTTTGTCAGCGGCTGCGCCGGCGTGGCTTTGCAGGCGGCCACGCTGCACTGACCAGCACGAGACAAACTTGGCGATACCGACAGGCGACAGTCATCGAGATAGGGAGTATTCAGTGTTCGCGGGCAACGGATCGTGGGTCGCCCGCTTCCGGTGGCCAGTGCTGATCGGCGTGTTAGTCACGGTGATCAGCGCAGGTGTCTGGGGGCTTGGCGTTTTCGGGCACCTCGCCGAAGGCGGCTACACCGACCCAAACAGCGAATCCAGCCACGCCGCCGAAGCTGCCCGGCAGGCCTTCGGCGAGCAAAGTGGCGACGTCGTGGCGATCTATACCCCGACCGGCGGCCAGATCGACGACCCGGCCTTGAGCCAACGCATCATCGAGCGGCTCGCTGCCTTACCCACCACAGCGGTCGCGAACACCACGTCTTACTGGCAGCGGAAATCACCACAATATGCCGCAGCTGACCGGTCAAGTGCAGTCGCCGTCATTACCCTGGTCGGCCCCGATGACCCCGCGAAATTAGCCGCTTATCACACGATCGACGACAAATTCGGGGTCGACGGCGCCACGGTTCGACTCGCTGGCAATGCGCCGCTTGCCAACGCGTCCACCGAGCGCTCCGCAGCTGACTTGGCCTCGGCTGAGGTGATCTCGCTGCCGATCGTGCTGATCCTACTGCTGTTCATCTTTGGCTCGCTGGTCGCCGCCGCGCTCCCAGTGCTGGTCGGGGGCGCAGCGGTGCTCGGCTCACTCGGCATTCTCAACGTCGTCGCCGGGCAGACCGCCGTCGACTCCTTCGCCGTGAACGTGGCCAGCTTGCTCGGGCTGGGCATGGCGATCGATTACGGCCTGTTCATGGTGGGGCGCTTCCGCGAAGAGCAGGCGGCCGGCCGCACCCCGGCTGAGGCGGTGGGGCGCACGTTGGCCACGGCCGGACGTACCGTGCTGTTCTCGGCGAGCTTGCTGATGATCGCGCTAGCGGGATTGCTGCTGTTCCCCCAAGGGTTCCTCAAATCCCTCGCGTACGGGGGGCTGGCTGCAGTTGGGCTTGCGGCGGTTTTGTCCCTCACCTTGCTGCCGGCGATGCTGGCAATCCTGGGCCCACGGGTGGATCGCCTGCCGGTGCGGTTGCCGCGGCGCAAAGATGCCCGACCGGCCGGCACTTTGTGGGGCCGGCTCGCCGCGCTGGTGCTGCGTCGGCCAGTGCTGGTGGCAGTGCCGATCATCGCTGGACTTCTCGTCTTGGCTGCCCCGACCGCCGGCGTGCATTTCGGCGAGAGTGACGAGCGGGTGCTACCCAAAGCCGATCCGTCGCGCCAGGCAGTGGAAACGATCAAGCGCGATTACCCCCAGTTCAACGCCGACGACTTGCAGGTTGTCCTGCGCGGGTCGCCAGACGCCAATGGCTTTGCGGCGGCTGTCCGCGCGATCCCGGGTGTCACTGCGATCGGCGAACCGCGGCAAGCTGGGAACACCACCGAGTTAACTGTCGTGCTCGGCTCGACCGACCCGTTCAGCTCCTTGGCGCGCGACACGGTCACAGCCATTCGTGCCCTGCCTGTGCCGGCCGGCACAACGATGCTGGTTGGTGGAACGACTGCCCGCAACATCGACAGCCTGCACGCCATCGCCGCGAAGCTGCCGCTGATGATCAGCCTTTTGGTCGGTGCGACCCTGGTGCTGATGTTCCTGGCCTTCGGCTCGATTCTGCTGCCGATCAAGGCCGTGGTGACCAGCGCGTTGAGCCTGAGTGCCACGTTCGGCACCCTGGTCTGGATCTTCCAGGACGGTCATCTCGCCGGCCTATTCGCCATCACACCAGCACCGCTGGAAGCCGGCATCGTGGTGTTGATGGCAGCCGTGGTGTTCGGTCTGTCCACTGACTACGAAGTCTTCCTGCTGTCCCGGATGGTCGAAGCGCGCGATCGGGGCGCCACCACTGCTGAAGCGGTCACCACCGGCTTGGCCCGCACCGGCCGAGTGATCAGCGCCGCGGCCATCCTGCTGATTGTGGTCACCGGCGCGTTTGCGTTGTCATCAGTGACGACAATGCGGTTTGTCGGTATTGGAATGATTACCGCACTGCTGCTCGATGCGACTGTCGTGCGGATGTTGTTGGTCCCCGCAGTGCTGAGTCTGCTCGGCGACGCCGCCTGGTGGGCCCCGAGCTGGTTGCGGTGGGCCCGCATTCACCACTCAGATCAAGGGCCGTGGGCGACCACGTCACCCGTCGAGGAAACTCGCGTGTTGACCGGCCAGATTTACCCGCGACCGCTGGCCCTTACTGGTGCCCCTTCGGCTCATGCTGCAGGTGGGGACGCACCGACCCGCGCGCTTGCGGCACCGCTCGACCCGGCTGCGACGCTCATGCTGCCAGCGGGCATCACCGCGACCCTGGCACTGCCAGCAGGCCTCACGTCCACGCCTGCACTGCCGGCCGAAACAATGCCAGCCCCCGAAACAACGACATCGCTGACGCCCGAGCCGACCGATTCATTTGCACCGAGAGAGTCATTTGCACCGGAAGCGCTGACAGCTCCACAGCCAACGGAGCTGATCCCGGCCGAAGCGTCGATGCTGGACCCAGCCGAGGCGACTGCAGTCATTCAACTCGACTCGCTGCCGGCTGCCGAAAACGACCCGGACCCCGACAGCGCTGCCAAATCGAGCCGGCCCGAGCCGAGTTGGGCTTGGACCGAAGCTCAGCCGGACCTGCCGCTGGACGCGGACGCTGAAGTCGATGAACGGTTCGTCACCCTCACCTCGCTCGACCGGCGCGGCCTAGTGACCACCGACGAAAACGGCGATGCGGTCAAGGTGGCGACAATTGCGTCCACTTACGCGGGATCGCTGACCACCTCGACGCCCGAGCCTGCGGTTTATCCGCAGCCTGTCGACGCGGCGGCGCCAATCGTCGTCCGTCGGCCGGCCACGCTAGCCGATCACGAACCGGTTCGGCGCTCGACCCAAACTCCAGCGGAGCCAGCCGGCGACGATATCCGCCCGGCCCCGATCCGCCCGGTCGACCTCGGCCAATACCGCCAGGTGCTGCACGACAGCGGAATCGAGCCTCAAACAAACTTCAACCCAACGGTCCCACGCCAGGATCGAGGCGCAGCCGAGCAACGACCGGGGTCAGACGTTGACGCAGCCGGGTGGGTCGAGCGGCACGACCCGCCAACCAGCCCACCGGTCGATCGCCCTCGGCCCACGTCGCTCGCAGACCACCTACGGGCCGAGTCCCGAGCCGACTGAACTCCCGTATCGGTTCATAATGTGTTCATTTTGCGATAGAAAATCGACACCACTGCCGCGACCGTTGTTAGATCGAAGCAGGCCTCTCCGCTAGGGCCGTCCAGTGTTTCGCGGGGCGAAGCCAGGGAGTGTCATGGGCATACGGACGTTACTGGCAGTTTCCAGTATCGCGGCCGTGACGGCTGGTGTGCTGGCCGCCGCACCGCTGAGTCAGGCAGCGAGTGAACCGCCTGGCGCGCCCGGCAGCGCATCGTCCTGGTCCACCGGTAACAAGATGGCACTCGGAACCGCTACCACCAGCACGTCCACGGTCTGGTTCACTGTGGCCGACGGTGTCACGACGGAGGTGTCCTACCCCCGAGCAGATGTCCCGAACGTGCAGGACATGCAGTATGTCGTCAGTGACGGGACCAGCTTCGTGGACTTGGAACGCGACGCGACAGTGCACGCGGTCACGATGCCGGACGAGAAGGCGCTGGAATACACGGTAACCAACACCGCGAAAAACGGCCGCTATCGCCTGACCAACACCTATGTCACGGATCCCGCCCGGTCGACACTGCTGATTCGGACCCGGTTCCAAGCACTAGACGGCGGCTCTTACCGGCTATATGCGTTGTACAACCCCTCGCTGGCCGGTGGTGGTGGAGGCGACACTGGCGGCTGGGACGGCACGCACGCCGCCCTGGTGGCCGGCGACACGCAGACCCTGTTCGGGTCGCCCCTGCCGGTGGCCACAGCGCTCAAAACCTCGGTCGGATTCGTTGCGCACTCGACCGGATACAGCGGCACTGCCAGCGACGGCTACCTCGATCTGGCCGCCGATCGCCGCCTGGACAACCAATACGACACCGCAACGGTCGGCGGCAACATCGTGCAGACCGCACAGATCCCGGTGACGACCGACACAACGTTCACTGTCGCGCTCGGCTTCGGCCCGGACCGTACGACGGCGGTGGCCGCCGCGGACGCCTCGCTCGGCAGCGGTTTCGCCGCCGCGGAGTCGACCTATCGGACCGGTTGGAACTCCTACCTCAACGCCCGCACCACACCCGTTCCCGCCAGCGTGTCCGGCGATGTGGCGCGCCGGCGCACCTATTACGTGGGCGTGATGGCGCTGCACGCGGCGGAGGACAAGACGTTCCCGGGGGCAAGTGTCGCCTCGCTGGCGACGCCGTGGGGCAACGTGGTCGACGGCAGCGCGCTCAACGACGGCTATCACCGGGTGTGGGCGCGTGACCTCTACCAACAGGCGACCGCCTTGATCGCTGCGGGTGACCGGGCTCAGGCGACCAGGATGACCCAGTGGTTGTGGCAGCGCCAGCAGATCACCGGCTGGACTCAGGGCGACTCGGTTTGGTATGGGCCGGGCGCCTTTCCCCGATACTCGCCGGTCAGCGGGGTTGCCGGAGCGACACCACAACAGCTGGGTTGCTGTGAGCAGCTCGACCAGGACGCATACCCGATCGTTCTTGCCGATCAGCTCGGCCTGTTCGACGTCACCACCTGGAACAAGATCAAGCTGACCGCGGACCACATCGTCGCGATCGGACCCGACACACCGGCCGAGCGGTGGGAGGAACAGGGCGGCAAATCGCCGTCCACGATAGCGGCGGAGATCGCGGGTCTGGTCTGCGCGGCCGACATTGCGCGCCACAATGGCGACACGACCAGCGCCGTCAAGTACGAAACCACCGCCGACTCGTGGCGTGACTCCCTGGCCGGATGGACCTTCACTACCAACGGATACTTCGGCGACCACCACTATTACGAACGCATCGAGCACGACACCAACCCCAACGACACCTATGCCCGCGGCTTCGAAGACGGCACTTGGCTGGAGCACGACATCGTCGACGCTGGCTTCCTGGATCTGGTGCGCCTCGGCATTCGACCGGCGACCTACGGTCCCGTGCTGGACTCGCTGGCCGAGGTGGACGCCGTGGACAAGGTGACTACCCCGCGCGGGGACATGTGGCACCGGTACAACCACGACTCGTATGGGGAGAGCCAGACTGACGGATCGGGATGGCCAGCGGGCCACAGCCAACGTACCGGCCGACTCTGGCCGTTGCTGTCCGGCGAACGTGGCGAATACGAACTGGCCGCCGGACGACCGGCCACCACCTACCTGCAGACCATGACCAACGCCGCCAACGCCGGCTACTTCATCCCCGAACAGGCCTGGGACCTTCCCGACCAGTACGGGTTCACCTTCGGCGGGCCGACCGGCTCGGCAGCCCCACTCAACTGGGCCGAAGCACAGTACGTACGGCTCGCCCAATCGATCGACGCTCGTCGACCAGTCGAAACGCCGGCCGCGGTGCTGTCCCGCTACGGCTCCTCATGACGGCATCAGGCACACATTGCCCACCCTCGGTGCCATAAACGCTGGGGTGACAACCTCGCCGCATAGGTTCAAGCACAAGCTCATGCCGGGGTGATGGCGCCCGGTTCGGTGCTCGCTCCGTAAAGTGCTCGGATGACTTGGGTACCGCTTGCACAGATGGGGACGGAACACGCTTGACATCCTCCACCCGCCTAGAGGCGGGGGATTCCAGCGGTCACCCGCCGGGTTTCCTGCTTCACAGGCGACTGCCCCGTCCGGACGTTCGTCCGTTGAGGTCTTACACCGCCTCCACAGGCAGCGACCGAGAGCCCCTCGGCCAGAATGTTGCGTGCCGCGTTGACGTCCCGGTCGTGGACGGTGCCGCATCGGCACGTCCACTTCCGCACGTTCAGCGGCATCTTCTCGGCCGGCTTTCCGCAGGCCGAGCACAGCTTGGAGGATGGGAACCAACGGTCGACCGCGATCACATCGCGGCCGTGCCAATCCGCCTTGTACTCCAGCATGGTGCGAAATTGCCGCCAGGCCGCGTCCGAAATCGCGCAGGCCAGGCTGCGGTTTTTGACCATGTTACGCACGGTCAGGTCCTCGATCACGATCGTTTGGTTCTCACGAACGAGTCGAGTGGTCAGTTTGTGCAGGTGGTCGCGGCGCCGGTCGGTGATCCGAGCGTGCACGCGGGCCACCTTGATCCGGGCCTTGGTCCGGTTGGAGCCCTTCTCCTTACGGGCATGCTGCCGCTGAGCGCGAGCCAGCGCGGCCCGGTCGCTGCGTTCATGCCGGGGGTTAGTGACCTTCTCCCCGGTAGACAGGGTCAGGAGGCTGTCGAGCCCGGCGTCGATACCGATCACGCCCGACGCCGCAGACTGGTTGATTACGTCGTCGCAGAGAAGCGACACGAACCAGCGGCCCGCAGCGTCCTGCGACACGGTTACCGTGGATGGCTGCGCATCGTCGGGAAGCGGCCGGGACCACACGATGTTCAGCGGCTCGGCCATCTTGGCGAGGGTGATATTCCCGTCGCGGTACCGGAACGCGCTTGTGGTGTATTCGGCCGACTTGTGGGACTTCTTTTTGTTCTTGAACGTCGGGTACTTGGCCCGCTTGGCGAAGAAGTTCGTGTACGCGAACTGCAAATGGCGCAGCGCTTGCTGCAACGGCACGGACGAGACCTCGTTGAGGAACGCCAATTCCTCGGTCTTCTTCCACTCGGTGAGCATCGCGCTGGTCGCGTTGTAATTGACCCGTTCCTGGCGCAACGTCCACGCCTCGGTCCGCGCGGCCAGGGCCAGGTTGTAGACCTTCCGGACGCAGCCGAACGTACGCGCCAGTTCAGTTGCCTGCGCGTCGCTCGGGTAGATGCGGTACTTGAACGCCCGCTTCACCGTCTTCGTGGTCATGGCTAACATGCTAATGGCTTAGTTTGTGAGATTCAGTGCGACGCGCCGCACGGCCGTAGCTTCCGTTTCCTCCTCGACCTAAAGGACGAGGCATCCACGAAAGAAGATCCGATGACGGCCAGTGTTGCTACCGATGGGGTGTCGCCGGCGCGGCTCGCCGTCTGCCTCGCGGTGTTGGCCGAAGTGGAGCAGCTGCCACCGGAGCACCCCGATGCGGTCGCGGTCCGTCGAGCCACCGCAGCCCTGTTCAAGACGGTGAAGGTGACTCGACGCCGGGAACGGCGCGAAGCGATTCTCGCGGCTGACCGAGCGGTCACCGAAGCGACCGCAACCGGAGCACCCGGCCGCATTGACGACGAGACCGCCGGAATTCCGCTGCGCAGCACGATCACCGCGGCCACGGCTGGGGTGTTGCAACAAGCCCGTGGCTGCTATGTCTGCAAGAAGCGGTATACGCAGGTAGATGCGTTTTATCACCAGCTCTGCCCGAGCTGCGCGGCAACAAACCACGCCCGCCGCGACGCGCGCACCGACCTCACTGGACGCCGGGCCCTGTTGACCGGCGGGCGAGCCAAGATTGGCATGTATATCGCCCTGCGGCTGCTGCGCGACGGTGCCGATCTGACCATCACCACCCGGTTTCCGCACGACGCCGTGCGCCGCTTCACCGCGATGCCAGACAGCGCCACCTGGCTGCATCGGTTGCGGGTGGTCGGCCTAGACCTGCGCGACCCAGCCCAGGTGGTCGGTCTCGCCGACTCGGTGGCGGCTCGGGGTCCCCTCGACATTTTGGTCAACAACGCCGCCCAGACGGTACGGCGTACGCCCGGCTCGTACGCTGCGATCGCCGCAGCCGAGCAGGAGTCGTTGCCGAACGGCCAGCTGCCGGAACTGGAGTATTTCGGCAGTGCCGGCGTCTCCCCCGCCGCCGTGCTCACGACTGGCGCACCCGTGCTCACCCCGCAGCAGATCACCGAAATGGCGCTCACCGCGCGCTCAACCCTGATCGACGCCGGCGGTTTGGTGCCAGACACGACCCCGACAAACAGTTGGAGTGACCGGGTGCATGAGGTCGACCCGCTCGAACTGCTCGAAGTGCAGCTCTGCAACGTGACCGCCCCGTTCGTACTGGTCAGTCGGTTGCGAACGGCGATGAAACAGTCAAGCTTCCCCCGCCGGTACGTGGTGAATGTTTCGGCAATGGAAGGGATTTTCAATCGTGGCTACAAGGGTGCCGGCCACCCGCACACCAACATGGCGAAGGCCGCGCTGAACATGCTGACTCGCACCAGTGCTGACGACATGTTCGCCGACGGCATCCTGATGACCAGTGTGGACACCGGTTGGATCACCGACGAGCGCCCACACCCCACCAAAATGCGCCTGCACGAGGAAGGTTTCCACGCCCCGCTGGACCTGGTCGACGGCGCTGCTCGGGTCTATGACCCCATTGTTCGGGGTGAACAAGGCGAAGATGTCTATGGCTGCTTCCTGAAGGACTATGCACCGGTCGCTTGGTGAGCCGGCGGCGGCGCGATTTGTGCTGGCTCGTCCGGGAGTGCCTGGTAAGCCGCGCGCAGCACTTCGGTGAGCGGGCGCCCGTGGTGCGCCAGCGGTGGCGGGTCTAGCTGGTCCAACAGCGCATCGGGCCGACTCGCCGCCCCGGGCCGGCCACCGATTGGCACTAGCGGCTGCGTGGTTGACTCGCCCCAAAAGTCCACCGCGTCGACAATGTCTGGTGCCGGTGAGCCACTTTCGGGCGCTGCGCTGACTCGGTCGGCCTGCACGGCGACCACAGCCCGCAATTCGCGCAAATGCAGCAGCAGCTCATCGCGCGAACGCCCCCGCCAGGTGAAGACTTCGAACGGATCGGTCTCAAACGATCGGGCGAGCGCGTAAATCGTTGCAGTCAAATGCACGCACGGCATCGGCCAGCGCTCGCAACTGCAGTCCATCGCGAGCTCATCGAGGGACAGTGGCAGCAAGCTGAGCCCAGCGGCGGCAAACAGCGATTCGACGTGCGGCGGCATTCGACCGGACAACAGCGCTGCGACAAACCGGGCCTCGGCGGCCAGATCTTGTTCGACCCGGGCCCACTCGGACGCGCCGAACGCGCGCACTGCCAGCCGGGCCCGAAATGCCGTGGCGTCCTCGGGACCCCGCACGAGCGCGACGACCAGACTGCCGGAAACGGTGAGTTGCCGGACGTGTCCGGCGCGCTCGTCCCGGCGACCCCGAGCGAAGGTCGGTCCCATCCGCAACGACTCGAAGGTGCCGAGGAAATCCAGGGCGAGGCGCTCAGTCAACGATGGCCTCGGGCGCCGCGCTGAGCAGGTCGCGCAATTGCGTGGTGGACAGTGCGCTCAGCCAGGATTCGCCGGTGCCGACCACTCGTTCGGCGAGCACTGCCTTGTCGGCGAGTAAGCGGTCGATGCGTTCTTCGAGCGTACCGAGGCAGACCAGGGTGTGCACTTGCACGTCGCGGTGTTGGCCGATCCGAAACGCCCGGTCGGTGGCTTGCGCTTCAGTGGCCGGGTTCCACCAGCGGTCGACGTGCACCACGTGGTTGGCAGCAGTGAGGTTGATCCCGGTGCCGCCTGCTTTGAGCGACAGCACAAAGACGCCCGGCCGTTGGTCGGCCTGAAAATCGGCGACTAGTTGGTCCCGAGCGCCACGTGCGGTGCCGCCGTGCAAGTAGCGCACCGGCACGGCGAACCGGGCGGCCAGATGCGGGGTGAGCAGCGCCCCGAATTTCGCGAACTGGGTAAAACACAGCACGCTCTCGCCGGCCGCGAGCGCGTTGTCGAGGATCTCTTCGAGCCGATCCAGCTTGCCCGACCGACCCGGCAGCGGCGAACCATCACCGAGCAGCAATGCCGGGTGCACGCACGCTTGCTTCAACTTGGTCATCGCCGCTAGGACGATACCTTTGTTCCATTTGTCGCGGCTTTCATCCAGCCTCGTGGTCATTTCGTCGAGCACTGCCCGATATAGGGTGCTCTGCTCACTGGTCAAAGTGCACCAATGCCGCACGTGTCGCTTGTCCGGCAAGTCGGAAATCACCACCGGGTCGGATTTGACCCGACGCAGCAGGAACGGGCGAGTGGCTTGGCGCAGTCGAGCCGCGGCCTCCTCGTCGGCATAACGCTCGATCGGCACCGCGAAACGCGCCCGGAAGGTGTGCGGTGACGCCAGCACACCCGGATTGAGAAAGTCCAGAATCGACCACAGCTCGGCCAGGCGGTTCTCCACCGGGGTGCCGGTCAACGCGATGCGACTGCGGGCGGGCAGTCGCCGCACCGCCCGAGCCGTCAGACCCGAGCTGTTCTTGACGTATTGCGCCTCGTCGAGCACCACCCGATCCCAGTCGATCTTGGCCAGCGGCTCGACGTCCCGAGTGGCAGTCGCATAAGTAGTCAGCACCACATCGGCCGTCACCAGCTCGCCCGGCACCGGCCGCTGCGCCCCATGCAACACCCGCACTTGCAGTGATGGCGCAAACCGAGCCGCCTCCCGCTGCCAATTCCCTAACACCGAAAGCGGACAAATCACCAGAGTCGGCCCCGACCGCCGATGCAGCAACAACGCCAACACCTGCACCGTCTTGCCCAACCCCATGTCGTCAGCCAGGCACGCCCCCAACCCCAAACCATCCAAAAACGCCAACCAAGAAAACCCCCGCCGCTGGTACGCCCGAAGCTCGCCGACAAAAGCCGACGGCGTGTCTAGCAGTTCCAGGTGTTGCTCCAGCTCACCGGAGAGCAGATCAGCCGCCCAGCCCACGCCACTGGTGACAGTCACCGGCAGTGGCAATTCCTCCGGTGGCAACAGTCGGATCAGCCGTAACGCAGCACCGACAGTCATCGAGCCGCCGCCCCGACTCAAGAACAACAAGCCGGCGGCGAGCTGGTCGGCGTCGAGCTGCACCCAGCGCCCGCGCAGCTTGATCAACGGCACTTTGGCCTGAGTCAGGTCAGCGAGCTCGGCATCGGTCAACGCCTCGCCGCCGAGCGCCAAACCCCACTGGTAGTCGAGCATCGTGCGCAGGTCAGCGGCTTGATCGCGCAACACGGGGGCAATCGGGTCGCGATTGCGCACCTGCAGCGCGAAGCCGAGTCGCTGCGGTTCACGCCAGCCGGACGGCAGCAGCACGCCGTAGCCCGCCTGTTCCAGCACGGCAGCATGGCTGAGGAACCGGTGCGCCTGCTCGGTGTCGAGCACCAGGTCGACTGGGCGCGGCACGTGTAACGCTGCGTCGAGATCCGGGTAGAGCCGGGCGGCCCGGCCGAGTCCGCCGAGCAGCCGTTCCTGCGGGTGACCAGTCCAGCGACGCAACGGAGCGTATTGATCGCGCCAAATGTCTGCGGCGGTGACCAACGCGCTGGGCTCGTCCACGGCCTGCAACAGGAACTCCAGCAGCCAACCGTCACCGGTCGCCGGCACATCGGAGCGGTCTAGCTGGTCCGGGCCGTGGGTGCGCAGGTGGCTCAGTCGCAGACACAGGCGCACGGCTGCACCGGAGATCGCATCGGCATACCAGGCGTCGAGGCGGTCGGTCAGTTCGTCGACCAGCCCAGTTGCGGCGGTGAACTCGGGCTCGCCGGTGAGGGCAGCCAGCCAGCCGTCGCCGATAGTGACACCTGCTTCGGCGAGGCGGGTGCGGACCAAGCCGTCGACCAACCGACCCAACACAGCAGAAAGTAAGTCTTCGGCGTCGCTAGCGTGCTCGGCGAACACGGCGGCAGGAAGGCGACGCAGCAGGTCAGCGCGGTGAGTCAGATCGAGGCCAGTGAGAACCGGCCGCCACCATGCGCTCGGACCACCAAATCGCCCGGCCGCTGGCGGATGATCGTTAGGCCGCCCCGCACTCAGCGGCGCTAATCGACCGTCGAGTCGCACCGCAGGCAGGACCCGACCGCGCCGGACCAGGTCCATTGCAAATGCGCACAATTCGCTGAGCCAAAGCACGGACGGCGCGACCCGGCCGTCGAACTCGTCGATCAGGTCGGCGTCGATGAAGGGCACTGTCACCGCCGGAACCTGCCAACGCCGCAGTCGAGGAGTGCCCCGACGCGCCGGCAACCCCAGCCGCGGCGAAGGCAACGGCCCGGCACTGGTCGAGGGCAGCCGCAGCATGGCCGGATTGCGTCGCTCCCCCGGGGGCAATTCGTCGACTGCCAGGGCGAACGGATGAACGCCACGCTGTGACTGACTCGGCGGGAACGACTCAGCCCATAGGTGCAGCGCACCGTCCGGCGAGGCAAGCCCATGCAACACCCGCACAGCGTCCAAGTGGGTGAGTGCGCTCACCGCAAGGTCCAGACGACGTCCGGCGGACGCACGCGGGCGCAGCGCGGGCCGCCCTCAGCGTCAGTCAAACCCAGCTCGGCGACAAGCACGCCACCATCGGCGAAGGCGGCACGCAGCATTGTGGTTGGGATGTCACCGAACAACAGCTTGGCCCGCCGGAACATCGTAAAAGTCTCGCCGTCAACGCTGCCCCAGCTCAGATAGAGAAATCGGGCCCCAGGCCGGCCGTGCACCCACGGGCCACCCACGTCAAGCAGACCGTCCACCTCGCGGCTGCTGACCTCGAACACCCACAGCGCGCTCGCCGCTGTGACCGGCACCCGCTCGACGACCTCTCGCTTGCGCTGAACGCCGACGTGCACGTTTTGCAGCCGCAGCGTGTCAGCCCACGGCCCGTGCTGCCCAGGCAGGTCGCTGCCCTCGATCCGGATCTGCACCCTGCCGACTCTAGGCCGACGGTATGACAGTTTCGGCGCACTATAGTTCAACACTAGTGTTGATATCAGCGCTACTTATGAAGTAGGGGGCTGGGAGCAGCTGCGTCCGCAGGCACCCGGAAACACTCGAACAGTATTCGAAAACGATCGAAGCCGTGCGTGTTCGTAGTGCCGCAGATCGAACGGCTTCTAGCCGCGAATCGAACATGAATCTGCCGCAAATGTAAAGTTATCTCATCGCGAATCGAAACCAGCGCGGCTACTATGGCGTGTGCCCACACCACGCCTCGTCCCTCGCCGAGTCGCCGCTCAACTCGACGCCGCCCTGGCCGACACCCGCGTCGTCCTGGTCATCGGCGCACGCCAGGCGGGCAAGAGCACCTTGGTTCGGGTCGTCGCGGGCGACCGTCTCGCCGAACGCCGAGATCTCGACCGACCTCAGGAGCGAGCCGCCGCCATCGCCGATCCCGTCGGCTTCGTTGACACGACCGGTTTGCTGGCCATCGACGAGATCCAGCGCGCGCCGGACCTACTCTTGGCGATCAAAAGCGCCGTCGACGAGGACCCGCGCCCTGGCAGATTCCTGTTGACCGGCTCCTCCCGGCTATTCGGCATGATCGCCGCACCTGACGCGCTGCCCGGGCGGATGGAGACAGTCGAACTGTGGCCGTTCTCCCAAGGCGAACTCGACGGCCAACCAGACGGCTTCATCGACGCCGTCTTCGCCCTCGGCCCCGACCTGCACCACGAATCAGAAGTCACCCGTGCCGATTACGCCGCCCGGATCATTCGCGGCGGCCTTCCCGAGGCCACCACCCGCGAAGACCCGCGCCGTCGCAGCCGGTTCCACGACGCGTACGTCCAAGCGCTGATCGATCGCGACGTCCGGCAGCTTTCTGACATCCAGCACAAAGGCCAGTTGCGCACTTTAGTGCGCCTGCTGGCGGGCAGGTCGGCGACCATCGTCGGCGCCAACTCATTGGAATCTTCGCTCGGACTCAGCCGGCCGACCATCATCCGATACCTGCAGGCCCTTGAAGAAATCTTCCTTATCAAACGGATTCCGGGCTGGTCCCGTAACCTCGGCACCCGGGCCACCGCCTCCCCGAAACTGATCTTCGTCGACTCGGGAATCGCCGCCAACGAGACCGCCACGGAAGCCCGGGCACTGCTGCGCCCCGGAGCACCGTTCGGCCCGATGCTCGAGTCGTTCGTTTTGTCAGAGCTATCCCGTCAGCTCACCTGGTCCCAGCAGCAGGCCGAGCTGAGCCACTACCGCGACCACAGCAAGTTCGAAGTCGATGCCGTGCTAGAAAACCGCGCCGGCCACGTCGTCGGTATTGAGGTCAAAGCGGCATCCACCGTCGGGCCAGACGACTTCCGCGGCCTGCGCCGCCTCGCCGACCGCCTCGGCGACGACCTCGTCGCTGGCGTCGTCCTCTACACCGGAACGTCCACGCTCCCGTTCGGCGACAGACTCCGTGCGATGCCGGTGAGCGCCTTATGGCAAGTCGCCGCACCGGCATGACTCTGTTGAGCAAAAGCGATGCGCGCGACGACTGGGGTCACCGGTGACGTTCTCACTGATGGCCTGCACAAACTTGACAAATACAGTTCAACACTAGTGTTGATATCAGCTCTACTTCTGAAGTATGGTATGACCATGACTGCACCGATGGAATCTGTGCCGTTCTCGGAGTTGCTGCGCCAGCCAGCTGAAACTACGGAACGGTTGACGCGCACTCGTGCCGTTCGATTACGCCGCCGAGACTCTGCAGACCTTCTGCTAATGTCCGCCGACCGCGCTGAGGCCGAGGCCAAGGTCATCGACATCACGGCTCGACTCCTAGCCGGGCTTGCTCAACGACATCCCGAAGCTGTGCGAGAGCTCCTACCCAGCGTGTTGCCATGGGTGCGGTTTCTGCCGCCCAGCGGCGTCGAAGAGCTAGCCGCAGAATTCGTCGCTATCGCTTCCGCCGCGGTATCTGTCGGCAACACGGCTGCGGTGACGCAGCTGCTGGCCGAATGGCGCCACACCGCAGAGATCTATGCCGATCCAGATCTGCATCGAGCGCTCACCACCCAAGAACTCGGCGATTTCGGCCCCGTGCCGCGCCCCGGCGATGACATATGAGCCCGAAGCGCGGCGAACGGACGGCACCACCGCCACGGACCGATGGATATACCTTGCGGTTTGCCACCAACGATGCCGCAAAGGGCTGGGAGCAGCTGTGTCAGCAGGCACCCGGAAACACTCGAACGGCATTCGAAATGATCGAGGCTACCCCATGTCCCAACCCATCAACTACTCGCCAGCACCGACTCAAACATGACCTAGCTACCGTCACCCACGGCGGCAAGGAGCTGCCCCAATGGCAATACGAAGTCACTGCCGGGGGCCGCATCTGGTATCTCGTCGACCACGACACTCGCACTTGCTGGATCAAATATGCAAGCACAGCTCATCCGAAATTTACTGAGTAGCAACTCGCGACTGTTCAATTGCGCCCGGCTCAGCCATCCGCCGTTCCCGCATCGCGGCCCAACTGCCAGCCTCGCCCGTGGTCAAGCCTCCTTTCGTCCACGATCTGATCATGAGGAGCTCGCCAAGCAATCCGGCGCGGATGCTCAGCTGAATTAGCGCATCACGATGGTATAAGGCGCTAGTCACGTGCCGACGATTCATCAGGGATGGGCGGGTCCGCTGGCGCTCGAATACGTCACCCGACCGCAGATAACAGCAATACGACATAAACTTCCACAGATCAGGAGTGGTCGCGGAGCCAGGCGTCGATTAGGCCGCCGAAGTGCGCGAGAAACTTCTCATGCTCGTGTACGGGGTACATCGCGCGAACTGTCTCACGCAACAGTGACTGAAACTCCGACGAATTAACCCAGTCGTACACGATTTCGTCGACCGTGCTCAGGTGCTCGATGCAGAACTGCTCGTACCGGTCGGTGTCGAAGTAGTCGTCGGCGAGTCGGCGGTATTCGGTGAGTTTCTCCGCGTACGTAAGGGAAGTGTCGTCGGCGATGGCAAAATACACTGACGTTTCAGCGTCCAATCGTGCTTTACGACCGGTCACCACGCAAAAAACACTCCACCGTAACAATGCCGCCATCGCCCAGGGGAAGTAATAGTGCAGTGAAGTGATCGCCACGTCGGGGCAGGCGTTGGCATAGTCGATCGGGTGCACTTCGGTGCCACGGATCAGCGATTCACAGGAGTTGAATTCCCACCGGAAGAACGCGTTTACCACCCGGGAGATGGTGACCACCTCGTCGCCGATCGGGGCGCTGAGGAAACCGTGGTCCACCTCGTAGCGTTGATGCATGGGTTGGTCAGGGCGAAACTTCATCACCATCGTCTCGGGTCCGATGCTCAGCGACCGGGCGAACACGTCATAACCTTCGACCGAGGCTTGCAGGTGCATGAGCCGCTCACCGGAAGCGTCGTAAGCCGCGTGCAACTCCCCTGGGTTGTTGATTTTGGACACGCCGACCCAGGCACCACCGTCATACGGTTTCATGTAGAGCGGATAACCCACTTGCGCGGCAGTAGCATCTAGGTCGAAAGATTGGTTGTAGCGGGCAGCTGTATAGGCATAACGACTGTTGTCCAGGGGGTTTTTGTAGGGCACCAGCACTGTTTCCGGCACTTTCAAGCCGAGCCGCATCATCGCGCAATAAGCCGCGTGTTTCTCCATCGACTGGAACGTGAACGGACTGTTCAGCAGGTATACGTCGTCCATCAGTGCGATTTTTTTTAGCCACTCGCGCGGGTGGTAATACCAATAGGCGAGCCGGTCGATTACCAGGTCGTGGCGGGGTTGGTCGCGCAGATTGAACGGTTCAATGGTGACTCGGACCGAGCGGGCTCTGTGCAATTTTCCGTCCGGCCCAGTGATCACGCCGAGGCGGCGTAACAGTGCCTCATAGGCTCTCGGCCAGTCATCCTCGGTGCCCAGCAACAATCCAATGGTGTGCTCGACCTGCACCAAGGCGTCCTCCCAGCGTTGGAAACTTACGGCCACACTCGTTGCAGCAAAGCTGTTAAATGCGGATCGAAGGTGTCGCGCCACCCGACCCAGTTGTGCGCGTCGCGATTTTCGGTCAGCGATAGGTCATAGCCCTGACTGAGTAAGGCCTGCGCCATGTCCCGATTGTTGGACAGGTTTTCCTCGACTGTGCCGCAGGTCATCGCCATCGGCACGCCTGGACCCATCGCCGCGCGCAGCGCTTGCCCGGTGAATCGCACAATCCGCGGCCACCAAGCAAAATCGGCCTCCTGCCGATCAAAACGCGGCTGAAAGAAACTGCCCGATTGTAAAAACAAGCCACCAAACCCGGCCGGATAACGCCGTTGCGCGTGCAACAGCGCCAGTGCCCCCAAACTCGCTCCGACCCCGATCACCGGCCGATCGGCACCCAACTCGGCCGCCAATTTCGGCAACACATCAAATGCCAATGCCTGCGCGTACGCCGGCGAAGCCGCATACCAGTCGAACCGTTCGCGCGCACTCAGCAACACCAGGTGGTACGGCCGGACCTGGCCGCTAGCAATGGTGGCACCAGCATACTGACCGAGCTGACCGTACTGGTGGTAGTCGATGCCGTCGTGCGCGATCAGCACCCGACCGGTCGGCTCGGTTGGGGAGAAGATCCGCGCGCTCGATTCGGCACACAGCGCGGGCAAGGGCAGGTGCACATCGCGCCACGTGCCGTCGACGACGGGCTGATCCAGCCAGGGTGGCTCGCGGTATCCGGGGCACCACAGCACTGAGGAGTCGCCGTACCCGCCGGGGGCGTGTCGGGTGTTGGTGGGGTCGCGGATCGTTTCGTGCCGCCCGTCGTGGTGGATCAGCTCGAACCGGTATTCGATCCGGGCCACGTCCGGCAGGGGTAGCCGCGCTTGCCACGCGCCGACGGTGGCGTCGTGGACAAGATCGGGTGAGCCGAAGATGCCGCAGACCAGCCGTACGCGAAGGAGTCTGTGTTCTGGATCTGCCAGACTGAACCGGGCCGTGGAACCCTCGCACCGGGCCCCCACCGCCGCTTCCATCACCGCACCCTAGCGGCCCGCAGTACGCGGCGTGAAGGGTTGAACACTAAGCGGTATAGGTCTGCGTTGGTGAATGGTTGTCGGGCAGCCCGAACCTTTCGGCTAGGCCGGTGACGCGCAGTTGGCGGTGCACGAATTCGCTCGGGTTGCGCAACACGAATCGGGTGCCCACTTCTCGGGCGGCGTGATGTGCGGTGACCAACGTGCCGATGCCCATCGAATCCATGAATGTGACATAGGTGAGGTCGATGACCATGGCGACCGGGCGTTCGCGTTGCAGGGTGTTGAGCAGAGACGACCGCGCGGCATCCACCGTGGCAGCATCCAGCGAACCGCGCACATCGACAATGATCGCACCGTTGGCCTGACGTCGCGTCGTCAGCACGACCTCGCCCATCACGACCTCCGCATCCCCGCAGCTGCCCGTCCGCCACACGTTACATCGGCAGCAACATCACCCGCAGCCTGCCTGATGTTTCTATGACATCGCCGGACAACCGGTGCGCCCGATCACCGGCGGGCTCGCCCGTTAACTAGCGCGGTGGCGACCGCCTCGATCTGGGTCCGTCCGGATTGCCGTGGCAGTTGGCGACAGAACTGCGGTCTCAGCCTCCCACGATGTGGACGTTGATGGGACGGGCACAGGTTCGGACTCGCTCATCGGGACGTAAACCTGCGCGTCGACGGCTGCGGCCAACAGCAGTGCCGCAACCATCGCGGTCGGCCGTTCGGCTGGGTCCTTGTGCAGGCAGCGGGAGCACAGGTCAATCACCTCAGGCGGCAGCCCGGCAATCAGCGGCAGCGGATCCGGGTCCAGGTAGCGTTGAGCGTGCACCAGCTCGGTCGGCGAATCTCCGCGCCACGGCAGCCGGCGCGACAGACAGTGGTAGAGCAGCGTGCCGAGCGCGAACATGTCAGTCGCCGCTGTCGCGGGCAAGCCTTCAAACCGTTCGGGCGCGACATACGCCGGCGTACCCAGGACTGGTCCGTTTGGATCTGGATCTGGGGTGCCGACGGCGGCGGCGATGCCGAAGTCGAGCACTTTGGCGCCGACGGGGGTGAGCATGATGTTGGCGGGTTTGATGTCGCGGTGCACTAAATGTTCGGCGTGCGCGGCAGCCAGCGCGGCTGCGACTTCGGCACAGACGCGCACGCCGATGCGCCAGTCGATCGGGCCGGCCGCGATGTGTTCACTGAGCGTCTGGCCCTCGACCAATTCCATCACGATGTAGGGCACCTCGCGCCCGGGCGTGGTGGAGGTGCCGAAATCGTGCACACCCGCAACATTCGGGTGAGTCAAGCGGGCCGCTGCCCGAGCTTCGGTGCGCACCAAGTCAACGTCGGACTGACCCGGCGTGCCCGCGGATGACGGAATCATGATCTTCACTGCGACCGGTCGATCTAGCACTCGGTCATGCCCGTGCCACACCTCGGACATGCCGCCTGCTCCGATGCACTGCACGAGCTGGTAACGCCCGCCCAGCGTTCTCATTCGACCTCCCCGAGTTGACTGGGTCAGTCGATACCCGCGCGCAGGCTGGCACAAACGCCGACGGCACACCGGGAGTGATCCTTGTGGGACCGCCCCCGGTGCCGTCGACGTCGCCGTTTGCCGCGACGTCAGGCGTCGATCGTGGACGTTAACGCACCTGGATCTTGCGGTGTTTCGCGACCCGCACGATCGTGATCGGGCTCTCAACCACAAAGAAGATGCTCAACCACAAACAAGATCACGCCAATTCGGTACGCAAGTCGTGTGCGCCGTCCGCGCGGGTAGCTTCGTAGTAGCTGCGCTGCCGACCGTCGGGCAGAGTGATCACGCTGAGATAACGAAGCCCGTTCGGCGCATGCGGACTGCCGATCGGTTCGCGATCCTCGGCGATCAACGCGCCAAAGGTGCCGTCCGGTAACCGCGAACCCCGAGCGAGGCCGGTGCGCTCCTCCCAGTTCTCGGCGGCGCTGGCCCGCCCGTCATAGGCAACGGTGATCTGGTCGCCGACCACTTGCACGGTTGAGACGCGCACCCCGCGGGCATCCCACTCACCGCGTCGACCGGCCAGCGCGGTGCCCTGCCAACTCCAGTGCACGCCGTCCGGGCTGGTCGCGTATTGCGTGGTCATGCGGTCGGCTTCGTCCCAGTGGTGCAGCGGGTGCACCGACGCCCACAGATGCCACCCGTACGCGTCGTGGTGCAGCACTGGGTCTTTGACGCCGATTGTTTCGTCGCCGGCCAAAACCGTACGCGTGGGTGCGGTGCTTAGACCTTCGGGCGTGTCGGCTTCCAGTAGGTCGACTCGCCAGTGTTTGGTGCCGGGGGTGGCCGCGCTGACATAGAGCCGCCACCGCCCCTGCGGAGTGCGGACCAGGGCTGGTCGTTCGAGTGATTCGGCGCCGAAGCGATCCTTGGTGATCTCGGCCACGGTGGTGAAGGTGACGCCGTCGCTGGAGCGGGCGACCACGTTGGCGATCCCCCGGCCCGCGCCGATCGGCAGCCGCACTCGGTAAGCAAGATAGATGTCGCCATCGGCCACGACCGCGCTGGGAGCTCCGGACCAGGCCCCCGGTTCAGTGCCTGGCGGCTCGACCACCACAGTGGAGTCGTCCCATGCAGGCAGGGGCAGGGTCGAGATTCCGGTGGACAAGGCGGCTCCTTGACTTGGCGGTGGCTGGGCGAAGAGTATCCGGTCAAGTTTGCATTAGCTATGGGAAAAGTGGGGATTGCGCGGTCTTGGCGTGGCGATCGACTGAGAGCCAGTCGTCGTAGCTGTCGCCAGTCACCTGGCGAAGCAGCGCGATGTCCTCGGCGAACAATGGCAGCAGCGCAGCTCGTTCCGCTGGCGTGGTGACCGGGCGCACACCGGTCTTGCGGTGCAACAGCGTCAACAGCGGCCCGCGGACGGTCAACCGCACCGGGACTGGGAAACGGTGCCCGAGGGTCCCGCCTGCGCGCAACAACGCTCGCAGCCCCTGGTTGAGCGCGTTGTCCTCGACGATGTGCCGGTTGACGTTCTCCTTCGGGATCGCCTTCAGCACTCCGGTGGCGACACCGAGGAAGGAGCAGACCCGGTCGAGCGTTTCGGCCGGGGCGTCCTTGAGATCGCGGTAACGCAGCAGCAGGACTTGTTCGCGCGGGAAGCGCTCGTAGAGGTGCTGCAGCTGTTCGCCGTAGCGACCCAGGCTGATGTAGTGCCAGAAGTCGGCATAGCCAGCTGCTTTGCGCTCCTGCTCGGCCCGGCAGGCGGTGAGGAAGTCGGCCTGCGATTCCAGCCCGGCGATCCACAGGTGGGTCCAGTTGGAGTGCGCACGATCGACCGGGTCGCGCAACAGCATGATCAGCCGCGCGTCCGGCACCAAGGTTTTGATCCGGTCATGCGACGCCAAGTCGTACAGGTAGAAGGGGGTGGCTTCGCCGAGTTTGGTGCCCGGCGGGGCGGGGGCGAACAACGCCTCGTAGTCATCGCGACGCCAGATGTGCTCTTGGTAGGTCTGTACGTCGCCAGGGCCACCAGTGGTTGGCGGTCGGCCGCTGGTGAGAAAGAATTTAGGTTCTTTCACCGCGGGCAGGAACAGCTCGGGGTGGCCAGTCAGTGCCGCGTGCAGTGCAGTCGTCCCGGCTTTGGGCACGCCGGCGATCAGGAAATCGGGCAGTGGCATCGGGAAGTGTCCTCTCTCCTGGGCGAGAACCTTAGCCTACAGAATCAGTAGGCTTTCGCGACCCGCCCTCCACCAGCCGGCGCCACCAGGCAGTTCGGCGATAGCGCGGACACAGCTGCGGCCCACAGTGCGCGCATTCAGTGCCGCGACGATGATGCTCATGGGCGCGGTAGTCGTGCCCACAGACGCAGGCCGGATTATCCGTGTTCATATCGTCACCAACAGTGATATCCGGGCGTCGGCCACTGGGCGCGGCCGCATCGAGGTCATCGCCACAACTTATCGACTGTCCCGCGGCGCCGCATAGCTGCCGCGAAACGCCTAACCGTTCCCGGTTCACTACAGAGAGTATCTGTACGCAGCGTGACTCACCTCACTACCAGTAATCCGACATAAAAGGTTTGCCCGGTATCGCAGTGTTGCTGGGCATAACGCCGACTTGACGGCTTCGGCCAATTCAGCGACCCGACTGCGCTTCTGTCCGTTACCCAGAGCAACCGGAGTGGCGGGAGGCAACTCTTGCGGTGATCACACAGAGTCGCAGGTCCCGGGGTTGAATGCCGCAAACCACCTGGCTGTAGCCACGTTGACCTTTCGGCTGGTTGACCCTGCGTAATGCTCGGCTAGATTTGAGGCACAGCAGCGAGCGAACGACGTATCTGCCCCGAAAGCGCCGCCCACCGCCGCACTGCCGCCCTGGAAGGGACCGACATGAACGCCACCAACCCCGCCAGCATCACTGTTCGTAACCGCAACCAGTCGCCGACGGTGAGCGTGGTAATCCCCGCACTGAACGAGGAGCGCAACCTGCGCCACGTTTTCGCCAAGCTGCCGGGAATCGTTACTGAAGTGATCCTGGTCGACGGTGGTTCGGTCGATCGCACGGTCGAGGTGGCCCGCGAGCTGCGTAGTGACGTAGTGGTGGTGCAGCAGACCCGCACCGGCAAGGGCAACGCGCTGGCCTGCGGATTCGCTGCCAGCACCGGCGACATCATCGTGACGATCGACGCGGACGGCTCAACCGACCCGGCCGAGATCCCGCGGTTCGTCGCTCAGTTGGTCGCCGGCGCCGATTTCGTCAAAGGTTCGCGGTTCCACCAGGACGGCTACAGCCACGACATCACCAAGCTGCGCAAGGTCGGCAACGACGGGCTCAACCTGATGGTCAACGTGCTGTTCGGCACCCGCTTCACCGACCTGTGCTACGGCTACAACGCCTTCTGGCGCAGCGTGGTGCCGATGCTGAACCTGCCCGCAACCAGCCAAGACTCGCCCGAAGACGGCAGCAAACTATGGGGCGACGGCTTCGAAATCGAAACGATGATCAACATTCGGGTGGCCGCCGACGGACTCAAGGTCGGCGAAGTCAGCAGCGTCGAGCACGCCCGCATCCACGGCGAGAGCAACCTGAACACTTTCCGCGACGGCTTCCGGGTGCTGCGCACGATCATGAACGAATACGGCCGGATGCGCAGTGAGAAGCGCGGAGTGCGCCGCGCGGACGGTGTGATCGTGCACCAGCTGCGCAAGGTCGAGCAGACCCCGGACCGCGCGCCGTGGTATCCGATCCCCGCCCCCAACACGGCCGGACAGCGCAGCACGGCCGGACAGCGCAGCACGGCCGGACAGCACAGCACGGCCGGACAGCGCAACACGGCGAGCGTCACCCGCACCGAGCGGCGCGACCGGGTCGGCGCTGGAGTCTTCGCCCAGGACTGAACCGTAGGTGGCATCCATCCCGCTCGCTGGTCAAGCTTTGGAGTAGCACCGTGACGTCCTCCCCCCGGCTCGGCACCACCATCGTCATCACCACCCACGCGCAGGATCGCTGGCACTCGCTGGTGCGCACCATCGCCTCGGCCAGGTCACAAAGCCTGCCCCCGGATCGCATCGTGGTCGTGGTCGATCACAACACCAGCGGATACCACCGGATCCGGCGCGACCTCGGCGTCGTGCATGTGCTGGAGAACGCCTACGGGCCCGGGGTGGCCGGCACCCGCAACACCGGGGCGTTTCACGCTACGACGGCGCTGGTCGCGTTCCTGGACGACGACACGTGTGCTGATCTGCACTGGTTGACGCGGCTGGTTCGCCCGTTCACCGACGCACAGGTGGTGGGCGCTGACGGGGGCAGTGACCCGGTGCCAGCCCCTCGACGCGGGCGCTGGCTGCCCAGCCTGTGGTTGCCCAGCACGATAAGGCGGGAGCGGCCTGAGACGCCCAGCTCCGAGGTATCGGCCAAAACCATGCTTGTGCGCCAGGAGGCGTTTCGGGCGGTTGGCGGTTTCATTCCGGACGCGGCCGAGCTGGACCTGCGTACCCGAATGACTGCTCTGGGGAACAGCAGGTGGAGCGAAGTCACCGACGCGACAGTGCGCCGATCGGCCGCCCGGTGCGGTTGAGTCGCGTGACTGTGCGGCTGGGCTGAACTGAGGGTCGCGCGTCCCTTAAGTGGGTCGTCGAGCTGCCGTATTCAGGGCAGAACCGCATCCGAGCAGGTTTCACGTCGCGCCGGGAGAAGCCCACCTTGTACCGCTCACAGCCAGCGCTGCCCCCAGCCGACCAGCACGATCCGACGGTCAGCGTGGTGATCTGCAGCTACACCGAGCAGCGCCTGCCCGACCTCCGCCGGGCTGTCACCTCGGTTGCGGCGCAGCTGGCACCGGGCGACGAAATGATCGTGGTGATCGACCACAACGAGGGGTTGCTCGCTCGGGCCACGGCCGAGTTCGCTGCTGCCCGGGTGCTCGGCAATCAAGGTCAATCCGGGTTGTCTGATGCACGCAACACCGGGATCGGCGCGGCCGGCAACGACGTGGTCGCTTTCCTAGACGACGACGCGGTCGCTCGACCGGGTTGGCTGACCTCACTTCGCGCAGCGTTCGGCGACAGCGCAGTGGCGGTCGCCGGCACCGGGGTCGAGCCGCAGTGGGCAGGCGGGCGGGCACCAAACTGGTTCCCGGCCGAATTCGGGTGGGTCGTCGGCTGCAGCTACCGCGGTCTGCCGACGAGTGTCAGCGCGGTCCGCAATCCGATCGGCGCGTCCATGGCAGTCCGGCGCGCAGTCTTCGCCGAGATAGGTGGGTTCTCCATTGCCATCGGCCGAGTCGGCACCACACCGGTCGGCTGCGAGGAAACCGAATTCTGTCTGCGCGTCGCAGCCCAATACACCGACCAATTAGTGCTTTTCACCCCTACGGCCGCCGTCGACCACCACGTCCCCGCGGCCCGGCAAACTGTGCGCTATTTCGTTTCCCGGTGCTATCACGAAGGCCGCTCTAAGCGCATTGTCACGCTATTGCAAGGCACTCAAACCACCCTTTCCACCGAACGAACTTATGTACGCGTGACCTTGCCCGCCGCTGTCGCGCGCGGAGTGCTCGAATCCCGCCGCCGTCCCGCCGGTCTGTTGCGCGCAGCCATGGTCGTCGTCGGCCTCAGCAGCACAGTGCTCGGCTACGGCGTCGAGTCGCTGCGCCGCGGTGCAATTCAGCGCAGCGCCATACCTGCCCCCGCGGCATGAACGGCCGGCAGCACCCGAGTTGCGAGGGAGTCAGCGGATGACGAACGACCCGGGTACCGGTGTGTGGTGTTGCGAATTTGAACTCGCCGGCAACCAGCCACCGACCGGTGTGGTCGCAGCTGCCGGCGAGTGGGTTATGCGGGTGCTGGTTCGGTTGCACGGTGAACCGCTCGGCTATGTGACTGTCGCCCGACACCGTTACCCCGCGGCCGAAGCCGACGCTATCGTGGCAGCGGCCTGGCACCAACACGCCGACGCCATCACCAGCCACCTACGCGCTGAAAGCCTGGCCCTGCCATCCGGCAACATCGCGGTGCCGGTGGCCGGGCTAAGCGCAGGCATCGCCGGGTCCGGAGCTCAACGTGACAGCGCAGCGCTGCCGTCGGCTGGGTCGCCGGGCGTTGGCATTGCCGTGCCAGCCGCAGGCGTCAGCTTGAGCTGGCGGGCGCCGGCAGCCGAGTCCAGTTCTAATCTGCTGCTGACCGGGGACGATTCAGCTCCAACTGGGGTCGGCTCAGGTTGGCGGGCACCGACGGCTACGGCGAGCTGCCCCAATGCCGTCTATTCCACCGATCGGGTGTCAGTCGTCGTCTGCACCCGCGATCGTGCCGCCTCACTAGGCGCCTGCCTCGACCGGCTCGCCAGGGTGCGCTACCCGCACGTCGAGTTCCTGATCGTCGACAACGCACCCAGTGACGACAGCACCCGCCGCTTGGTCGCCGCCTACGCCAGCAACGACCCGCGCTTTCGTTACGTGCACGAACCACGCGCCGGGCTGTCCCGGGCGCGCAACAAGGGCCTGGCCGAGGCCGGCGGACGCTTCCTGGCCTACACCGACGACGACGTGGCGGTCGATGCTGGCTGGGTCGATGGGGTGATCCGTGGTTTCCAGCGGCGCCCGGATGTGACCTGTGTGACCGGTTTGGTGGCCACGGCGGCGATCAGCAACAGTCAGCAGGCCTACTTCGACGCGCGCACCTCGTCGTGGTCTACCCGCTGCCAACCACAGCTGTTCGACCTGGCCGACAGCACCGCACACGGCGTGCTTTACCCGTTCTCGGCAGGGATCTTCGGCACCGGAGCAAGTTTCGCCTTCGACCGTGCCACCCTGATCAGCATGGGCGGTTTCGACGAAGCCCTCGGCGCCGGCACCTTGACCCGCGGCGGCGAGGACCTAGACATCTTCGTGCGGGTGCTGCTTGCCGGCGGCGCCATCAGCTATGAGCCGGCCGCGCTGGTCTGGCACCATCACCGCGTTGACCTGCGCTCACTGCGCAAGCAGATGTTCGGCTATGGCACCGGCCTGACTGCCTACCTGACCAAGCTGCTGATGCAGCCGTCCACCCGCGGGCAGGTGCTGCGCCGCGTGCCCGCCGGCCTCGCCAAGATGGCCGGAATCAAACACACCACCAACCACCGGCTAGCTGACTCCGCTTGCGCCCCAGCTGGGGCGTTGCGGCGAGAGTTCGCCGGCTTTCTGGCCGGCCCGATTCTCTACGCTCGCGCCCGCCGCGCGCTCCGGGCGACGCCACGCCCGGAGCAAGCCCGGTGACAGCCACAACCCATCGATCAATTTCAACATTTTATCGGTACTACAATGCCCAGGACCGATCGAGCGAAGCGGATATCGACGCCGCCCGCGGAGCCGCCGCAGCAGCCGCCACCGCCCGCGCTCGCCTAGTAATCTCCGTAGTGGCGTTGTCGACAGTACTGATCGGCCTGATCGGGCTGTGCACCGATGTCGAAGCGCTTCAGGCGATCGGCTTGTGCAGTTACCTGCTTTTCGGCGTGGGCGCGGCCCCCTGGGTGTTCTTCCGCGAGTTGGCCCTGCCGGCGCGACTGGTGCTGAGCGCAGCAACCTCAGTGAGCGTGCTGCTTTTTGTGTCGACCGCGATGCTGCTGACCGGCGCTTGGCACCCGATCGCGACCGGCATCGTCGCACTGCTGGCGACAATCGGCATCCACGTCGGCGGTATCTACCTAGCCTTCTACGACGCAGCGGCCCTACGCCAGACCGACACACCCGCCCTACCCCCAACCGAAACGCCCGCTTTGGGGCCGCCTGCTTTGAGAAATGGCGGCACACCAGTCAGCTCGCTTCGGCTGCAGCGGTTGCCGCCGACGCCTTACTTGCTGGCTGGAGTCGGTGCCGCCATCTGTTTACTCGCGGCACTAGCGCACCGGCACCTCGATGCCGGCGAGTGGGGTTTTCTGCCCCGAATCGGCCCGCTGTGGTATCTCGGGCTGGCCCTGATCTTGGCGTCGCTGGTAGTCGCGCGCACTGGCGAAGAACGCTTTCTCGCCGTCGGCGTCATCTTGCTGTTACTCGTGCTCACCGGCACCCCGGCGCTGGTTTACGACGGCCCGCGCTCGCCCTCGGCAGCCAAACACGTCGAGCTGGTCGAGCAGATTCGCCAACTGCATTACTTGCATTCCAGCGTGGCGATTTACAACGGCTGGCCCAGTTACTTCACCGCGATGGCATGGCTCAGCGACGTGGCTGGGCTGCGCGACTCGATCGAATTGGCGCTCGCCTGGCCGGCCCTAATCGGCAGCTACAAGCTGATCGCACTGCGCTATTTCGCCGGCCGAGTGCTAACCGACCGCCGACAGATTTGGCTCGCCGTCGGCTTCGCGCTGCTAGCCGACACGATCGGGCAGGACTATTTCGCTCCACAGTCGCTGGCGTTCGTACTCGCGATTATGATCTTCGGTCTTGCCTGGTCGAGCAACGGGCTGCGAAGACGACATCAGGTCATCGGGCTGACCGTGCTCGGCGTTGACGTGAGTCTTACCCATCAACTTACCCCGTACCTGGTGGGTGGGGCTTTGTGCGTTTTGGTGGTGGTGCGTCAGTTACGGCCGTGGTGGCTGCCGGTGACGGTGTTAGGGCCGGCGCTGTGCTGGGCTGCGGTCAACTGGGGGGCGATCAGCGGCTTCCTCAATCTGGGCGCGGTGGGCAGCGCCGCCAACTTCAAACCACCCGCCCCCGGTACGACTGCTGGGCTGCAGCGTTCCGCCGAGTTCGTGAGCTTCGCCGGTGGACTGATCGCAGGCGTGCTCGCGCTGGCGGTGCTAGCCGGGTTCGTGCTGGTTCGGCGCCGACGCGACCGGACTACGTGGGCGCTTGCGCTGTGTCCTGGGGTCGGTGTCGCGATCATCGCCATCCACCCGTACGGGAAGGAAGGGATTTTTCGGGCGGCTTTGTTTGCATTGCCGTGGCTGGCGGTGTTGGCGGCACAGGTGTTTCAGCGGGCCGACACGCGCATGGGCCTTTATGCGCCGGCGGCGGTGCTGAGTGCGCTGACGGTGACTTTTTTGCTCGGCACGTTCAGTTTGGATGCCTCGAATGTGCTGCGCACCTCGGATCGGGAAGCGTTTCAACTCTTCGCCAGCACACCCACCAACGGCGGGCTGAATTACGCGCTCATTCTCGGGCCGGGTGACCTGCCCAGCGCACCGACCACGACTCCGATCACCCACCGGTCGATCGATCGCCCCCAAATCGACCCGGCCGGCTTCGCCCTAACCCAAGCCATCGACCAAAGCACTGTGCTGCGCTTGACTAGCGAACTGATCAGTTACCGCGGCACCGATTCGCCCGAGGGCCACCTGTTCGCGGTGTGGTCGCCGACCTCGTCGTATTACGGCACTGAATACGGCTTACACAAGCCGGCCCAATTCGCCGCCCTGCGCACGGCATTCCAACGGTCGAAATCCTGGACGACGATTTACCAGTCGCACGGCACAATCCTGTTCGAATATGTCGGCGCCGCGTGAGCCCCTTTCACGCGCGCAGCACTTTTCGAGCGCCAGTCGCAGCGATGCCGATTCAGCCGCCGCCCACCAGCGAGCTAGCTCAATTGTTCGGGCGGGACTCGTTATATCTGCTGCTCTGGGGGGTGCAGCTGGTCGTGGCTGCGCTGTCCACCCCGGCACTCACCCGCGTGCTGGGGGTGGCCGAGTTCGGCACGGTGACCTCGGCCAACGCGATCATGCAGATCCTGTTCGTCTTCGCCGGCATCGGCCTGCACTCAGCCGTGGAACGAGAATTCTCCGCCAACCGCAACCCGCGCGGCGCCCGCCGGCTGATCTGCGCTGCTGCCCTAGTCGCGGTCACCGTAAGCGTGCTGGCCTGGAGCACCGTCACGCTGTGGGCCGCGCCGATCGAGCTGAGCGACCGGATTGCTGAGCTGCGCCTGGCCGTGGTGTGGGCGGGCGGGTCAGCAGTGACGACAGTCGTGCTGGCCATGTTGCGCTGCCAAGACCGGCTCGGTGCCTTCGGTGTGGTGAGCGCGCTCCAGTCGGTTTTCGCCGCTGGACTGGGCCTGGTGTTGGTGCTGCTCGTGCGACACAGCGCCGAAGTCTTCTTGCTCGGGCAGGTCGCAGCGCAGCTGTTGGCGCTGACGATCGGGCTGGTGCTGACCCGCCCGGCCCGGTTCGGTCGAGCCGACTACGCCCTGTTCGCATCCGCACTGCGGTTCGCGCTGCCGTTAGTGCCGACCGCGCTGAGCTCGTTCGTGCTCTCCACCTCGGATCGGCTGATAGTCGCAGCGCTCCTCGGCAGCGAACAGGTGGCCCGCTATCAGATCGCCTACAACGTGGCCGCGCTGCCGATGCTGCTGCTGTCGATTCTCAACACTGCGTGGATGCCGCGCTTTTTCGGCATCACCGACGACGCGCAGCGCCACGACGTGCTGGCCACCAGCCGAGACGCGCTCTACCGCCTGATCGTGCCGGTGCTGCTGGGCTTCGCGGCCGGCGCTCCGTTGGTGCTGATGCTTTGGGCGCCCGCGACCTACCACCCGCAACAGCTGCATTTGGTGGTGTCGATCGTGCTGATCACCGCAGTTCCCTTCGCCGGCCAACTTGCGGTCACCCGCGCGCTGATGGCCGCCGGCAACACTAAATCCGCCGCTGTGGTCGCCATGGTCGCCGCCGGGCTCAACGTGATGCTCAACCTGATTTTGGTGCCCGTGCTGGGCCTGACCGGCTCAGCGCTGGCCACCCTAGCCGCCTACACCAGTATGTATGCGATTCTCGCCCTAGCCGGCCGTGGCCTGCGCCTGCCACCAACCCCGCCCGCCCTGCGCCTAGAACTCATCGCCGCCATCGGCCTGGCCCTGGTGAGTTCGTTGGGCACCGACAACACTCTGACCCTGACCGTACGAGTGGTTGCCGGCGCTATGACGGTCTGCTGGTTTCTGTGGCGACTTGTCGGCATTCACCGAACGTCTGACCCGCTGCCACCGACCTGACAAGCAAGCGAAGGTACTGGGTTAACGCGGGCGCGGCTATGCCGAAAGTCGTACTAGATCTCCTGCTGGGGAGGGAGGTGCACGAGAGTCAATTCTACGAGGCTGAACCTATGACATTCGACCCGCTGCGCCTGGTTGAGTCCGGGGCTGCTGCTGCGGCAACTCTGGGCACACTCGTGCTGTCCATTGCCGCGCACCCCATCGACGACCGCCTGGTCACCGTGCTTGCGACCCTCGCTGTAATCGTGACGGCAAGTGTCTATGCGCTACACGCTGTCACCTACGACTGCTTCCGCTTCACAGGTCACCGCCATGATCGAAAATTTTCGTACACTCGCAGTGAGGACTGAACTCTAGCGGCACCGTACTCGTATCTCCCGGCGACGACGCACTGCGCACCCCGGGAGCGACAAGATGTTCCGACTCATCCAGTTGCACACCGACAACGGGATCCCCAAAATCCAGGTGGCATCCGACGGTTATGTGAGCGCCCGAATGGCACTGGGCCAATACCGTACCGCGTCGAGCACCTACTTCGGCATCGGGCGCTTCGACCACGAAGGCACCCTGACCGAAATCATCCTCGACCGACTCTGTGGGCCACTCGGCGGCTGCCAACGACCCGCAACAGTCGTGCACCGGCAGACCTTCCAACGGCTCTGCGAAACCTGCTCCTTTGGCCTCGACGTGCTGACCCTGCCCGCACTGGCCGCACTACTCGGCATTGCCTGTCGACTCGCCCCGGTGCCAGTGCGCTCCGGCCGGCACGCTGCCAGCGAATACGCGTCCCCCACCGGCAACCGGGTCGCCCGTGAGTTCGCCTTGCGTCTCAGCGACGAGCCCTGGCGCCGGGAACTGTGCGCTGAATTGGCCGGCACGTCCAACGCGATAAACGGGCTGCTGATCGGGATTGGTGCGCTCAGTCATCGCGACGTGCTTGATTTGTACCCGCTGCTGCGTACGCTCGCCGACGAACTGCCGGCCAAAGTACGCGAGGAACTGACGCGCGCCACCGCCCGCCCGCTCTCGCCCCAGGGAGTGGCCGGCCTACGACTGGGCCTGTCCAATCACTAACTTCTTCGTCAACGCGTACGGCGGGGTTTGGTGCCATTCTTGTAGTGGGCGATCATTGATGTGCCTGGCCGGCAAATGAGATAAGCGCCGATGGCGGTGCCGCCAGGTCACCGCTGTGATTCCTGAGCGGGGGTCACCGCCGAGCATCGCGGCCTCGCTCGACCCGGTCGTCGAGGTGCCCACAGCTCGCCCGGCGTCAGGCGCGTGCCACCGGTCATCGAGCATCGCCACACACCGTGTTTCTAGTTCCACGGTCTGCGGATGGTCGTGCGATTACTGCTCGTGGGCCAAGGCCGCGAGCATGGCTTGGACGACGGGTTCGCTTTGCTGTACGCATTTACATTCTTCGCCGTGTGCGTCGCGGTGCCACGTGATCAGGTACTGCAGGGCGAGTTGGTTGATCCGGTAGTCGTGTTCGGCTTTGACCCGATCGGTGTCGGCTTGACGATTCTGACTGAGCAGGATCAACGGCGCCGCGTACGCGGCTTGGGTGGAGAACACCAGGTTGAGCAGGATGAATGGGTAAGGATCCCAGCGCAGTGCGACAGCGACGATATTGGCCGCGATCCAGACCAACACGATCACGGTCTGGACGATGATGAACCGCCAGGAGCCGAACACCCCAGTAACAGAGTCGGCGAGGTGTTGCCCGGCGGTGCGGTCGTCGTGGCGATACTGGTTGGCTGGGTGCAAGGAACGGCGGCGGCTCGCGGGTGCTGGGTCGTCGCCGGTGGACTCGTTCGAGCTGGACTGACCGGTGGGCCGGTCGGGCGATGCATTCATCGCGTCATCGCCTTGAAGTGGAAGTTTCGCCCGGTGGCGAGTAAGGCTACCGCCTGGTCACACCAACACCACGAGTGCCCCACGTCGGCACCGCCGTCTCAACTGGGCCCAGCTGCGTCTCGCCAGCCCGACCGACTCTTCAGATAAATCGGTGAGCTCGTCAACCACGCCTCGCCGGTATCGATAGAGCACCGCATTCCACGAGTACGCACGTCCCGTTCGGCTGGTACCGGCGCCGCGAAGGCGGGCCGCTGTTGACAGTGTTCGTGGAGCCGGCCGAGGGTCCGTCCGACTGTTGCGAATCTTCAAGGCGTGGGGAGCGATGCTGGCGGCCCTAATCGGTACCGTGCCGCCGGACCGGCGCTCGTTCCACTCGTACGGTCCCTCCGATGCCTCCGGTTTCGCCGCGATGGGGGAAGCGTGCGGTTTATTGGATGGTTTGCGCCAAGACGAGGGCTCGTGCCGCATGGACGGCTGGACGGCAGGCGGCGGGGTCGGCGCGGATCTGGACGGCGACCATTGCCCCGTCGAGTAGCAGTGTGAGTTGCTCGGCCAGATCGCGGGGGTGCTCGGCGCCTGCGGCTCGGGCTAGGGGCTCCAGGATGTCGGCTGTCAGTTGTTTGTGTCGAGCGGCCACATTGCGGGCGGGGTGGGCGCTGTCGTGTAGCTCGAGGGTGGCGTTGGCGAACGCGCATCCGTGCCAAGCGGGGCTGGAGAACGCTTCCTCGAGCCGTTCGAACAGGCCAACGAGTTGCTCGGCAGGGGTGCCGCCGGTGTGGGTGAGTTCCGCGATGACTTGCAGCGCTGATGCGTTACGAGCTTCCAGCACTGCGACAACCAGGTCATCCTTGCTCGGGTAGTGCCGATACAAAGTCATCTTTCCAATCCCGGACTCAGCCACAATTCGGTCGATCCCTACGGCCCGGATCCCGTGCTCGTAAAACAGCTGTGAGGCCGTGGCTAGTACGCGTTCCCGGGGGCTGACCCGCTCGGTCGAATCCGTCATGCGCCCAGCATACCCTTGACGATACAAGACCGACCTGTATCGTTGGCGCCGCAGTAGCTACGAACCCAGGAGGAATCAATGACCCAGCAACACACCATCGACAGTCTCAACGTCGCCGACGCACAGACCGTCACTGAGGCAGCGCTTACTCAAGCCGAGCAGATCGGCGTAGCGATGAATGTCGCTGTCGTAGATGCAGGCGGCAATCTCGTCGCGTTCACACGTCAGGACGGCGCTTGGCTTGGCGGCGGGACGATCGCTATCGACAAAGCGTGGACAGCGCGCGCGTTCGACATGGAAACCGGTCAACTCACACAGTTCACTCAGCCGGGACAGCCCGCGTTCGGACTGAACACCTCCAACGGCGGCCGGGTTGTGATCTACAAAGGCGGTTTCCCGCTGCTGCGTGACGGCGCGGTCATCGGTGCAGTCGGAGTCTGCGGTGGACACGCCGACCAAGACGAGGTTGTCGGTCGGGCCGCTGTTGCAGCCTTCACTGCCTAGACCGGGCTATGGCGGTAGGGCTTCATGACGTGCCGGGTGGATTGGGCTGACCAGCTCTGCCCGGCCTCGTTGCATTTAAGACCACCCGACGTTTCGTCTGCCACCAGCGCTCAGATCGTTGGCGGTGCCGGTGCGCACAGCGCGCTAGCCAGGCGTTGCAGAGCCGCGGAAAGCGTTTGCAGGTCTTGGCCCGTGCCGCTGGTCCAATCGCGGACCATTTCGGCACTGAGTGCGGCAAGGAGACTGTCAGCGCGTATCTGCGGGTCGGGGGCACCTACCTGCTGAAGCAGGTAGGTGCAGTGGCGTCGCCAAAAATGGTGCGCACCGGTGCGTAGTCGCGCTCCCGGGCTGGCGGTCTGGCTCAGTGCGACCAGTTCCACGTGCTCGCAGACGTAGGTCAGGTACGCGTCGACGAACGCGGACAGGCGCTCGGTTGGTGCGGTGCCAGGGCCCAGAGGTGGCGGGCCGGACAGGATCGCGGCTTGCAGCTCGCTTTCGCGGGAATCGAGTAAGGCGGCGGCGAGTGCTGCCTTGTCGGCGAAGCGTCGATACAGCGTTCCTTTGCCGACGCCAGCGGCTTCAGCGATGGCGTCCATCGACACCCGGTCTGGGCCGTACTCGGCGTATAGCTGTGCGGCGGCGGTGAGGATCAGCTCACGGTTGCGCACAGCATCAGCCCGTTCCCGCACCACCGGCTGTCCCAGCACTGGCAACAACTTCGGCGTTGACGAAACGGACTGCGGTCCGCTAACGTTTTCTGACATAACCGGACTGTAGTCCGCATTACCGTTTGAGTGCTACCCCACCGCTCGGAGGAGACCCACCTATGACCCGTCAAGTCCGTGTTGCAGTCGCATATCACTCCGGTTTCGGCCACACCGCCCGACAAGCCCAAGCTGTCGCTGACGGCGCAAAAGCGGTACCTAACACTGAGGTTGAGCTGCTAGCCGTCGATGATCTCGCCGAAGAGCTACTCACCAAGCTGGACCAGGCCGACGCGATCATCTTCGGCGCGCCCACGTACATGGGTTCGGCGTCGGCGGTGTTCAAAACCTTCGCGGAGAGCACATCGAAGGCCTGGGGTGACAACCTGCGCTGGAAGAACAAGATCGCCGCCGGGTTCACCAACAGCCAGAACATCAACGGCAACAAGGAAAACACTCTGCTGGAGATGTTCGTCCTCGCCGCGCAACACGGCATGCACTGGGTCAGCCTGGGCACCTACCCTGGCTGGAACACCACCAGCGCCAGCCCGAACGACCTGAACCGGCTCGGCGGGTTCACCGGCGCAATGGCCCAGTCACACGGCGACGCCGGCCCAGACCAAGCGCCGCCGCCAGCCGACCTGGCCACCGCCGCGCATCTGGGTCGCCGGGTCGCCGAAACCACCGCGCAGCTGCTAGCCGGCCGAGCCGCCATCGACGCTTCCCCAGAACCCAACGCTGATGAACAAGCCGCCTATACCAGCGCCAGCACTTCACCGGCGAGCCAGTCGTGACCGCGGCCCGCACCGACCGAGCCCGGCGCCTGCCAACCGCCATCCTGACCGTTTTGGTGCTGGTCGTGGGCCTGCCGGCCGGTGGCGGCGGTGCGTTCGCTTCCGACAAATCGGCACCGGCTCTATTGGCCCGATCAAGTGAACCGGTCGTGGCACGCAAAGGCCCGTCCCCTACGAGCGCCAGCAAGAACGGACCGGTCTTCGTGGACTCTGACACCGGGCGCTGGACGACTTGTGAAGGGCTACCCGGTTGTCAGGAGCTGCTGTCCCGGGGCGATCCCGCATACGGACCGGCCGATGCCACCTTCCGGTTCACCGCCGGTACCCGGTTCGCGCCGCATTTTCACACCAGCCCCGAACACGTCGTCGGTATCGCCGGAATCATGCAGTGGACCGTCGGCGGGAAAACCTACTACCTCGGCCCCGGCGACTTCCTCTACTACCCCGGTAAAGCGGTGCACTCCGGCCGATGCCTGCCCGGGGCACAGTGCGTGTTCCACGTCTACGACGAACGCGCTTACGACTTCCACCCGGCCGCAGGCGGTCACTGACGTGAGCCGACCACACCTCACCTTGCAACAGGGCCTCGACCTGGTACGCCAGCACGGCAGCGCGGATCGGTGGCTTGCGGTACTGGTGACCCGCCGTGCGGACGGCACCCCCGCACCTTCGGTGGTCAATGCCGGGATTCTGCCGCATCCCACCACTGGCGGCCCGGTCGTCGCGTTCGTCGCCCGCGCAGCCACCGCGAAACTGGCCAACCTGCGCCGTGACCCACTAGCCACCCTGGTGTTCCGGGCCGGCTGGGAATGGGTTTCCGTCGCCGGCCCGGCGGTTCTGGCCGGCCCCGACGACCCCTTGCCGGGCCTGGACACCGAACGCTTACGGATGCTGCTGCGCGACATCTACACCGCCGCCGGTGGCATCCACGACGACCTGGCCCGCTACGACCAGGCCATGGCCGCCGAAAGGCGCACGGCCGTACTCGTCGAGCCGGCCCGCTTCACCACCAACCCTGCCGGGACCGAACATCAGGAGCACGGATGACCGCCACCACCACACACACCGCCCCGGCCGTTGTGCCCCCGCCCGCTGGGGTACTGCAAATCTGGTCGGACTTGCTATGCCCGTTCACCTACGTCGCCCTGCACCAGCTACGCACCGTGCAGGCCACACTTGAACCGCATGATCCGGCGCGTGCCGTAGAGCTGGAGCACCACGTATTCCCGCTCGAACTGTTCAACGGCCCACACCCACGACGCGGCACCGACACCGAAGCAGTCGGACTCGGCCAGATCGCCCCCGACGCCGGCTTCCACGTGTGGACCGCCCCGGACGACCTCTACCCACACACCGTGCTGTTGGCAGCTGAAGCGGTCTTGGCCGCCGGCCGGCAATCACGCACCGCAGCGACCGCCCTGGACGCGGCATTACGCACCGCCTTCTGGACACACTCACAATCCATCGCGCACCGCGCCGTCATCCTGCAAGTCGCCGAGCAGGTCGCCGACGCCGGCACACAACTAGATGTCGCCGCGCTCACCGCTGACTTGGACTCCGGCCGCTGCCGCACCAACCTCACCCACGACTACACCGTGGCCAGCACCGATGCGATCCCTACCAGTCCCACCTTCGTCTTGCCCGACGGCACCGTCCGCGCTAACCCTGGCATCACCGTGCACTGGCAAGGACCCTGGGCCGCCGGCTACCCCATCGTCGACGTATTCGACACCAACGCCTACGACCAACTACTACGCGATGCCGCCCGCTAACCCCAGCCCACGGACCGACACCGACCCGACACCGCCTCGGATGCCCGATCTGGAACTCGTGGATGACACCCACGGAGTGGTGCTGCTCCGGGTCGTCGTCGGCCCGCTGGAAACCAACACCTGGATCGTTCATCCGGTCGGGTCCGCCACGGCACTGCTCGTCGACCCTGGCGACGAACCGCAACGGCTGCTCGACGCAGTCAGCGACCTACACCTGGCCGCAATCGTGCTCACCCACACCCACTTCGACCACGTCCTCGCCCTACCCGAGATCGCCGACGCGACCGGAGCACCAGTCCTGACCCACCCCCACGAACACCCCGTGTGGCCCCACGAACTCGCCACCCTCACCCAAACCGGTCACTTCGACGCCGGTACCGACACCCAACGCCTACTTGGCGCGGGTTTCAGCTTGCGGCCCGATGATCGGCGTCCCCTTTGGAACGGCACATGTGACCGGACGTTGCACGACGGCGACGTTTTACCTATTGGACCCGTGAATATTCAAGTTCTGCATACCCCAGGACACACTCCGGGCAGCATTAGCCTTGCCCTACCCGGCCACCTGATCACCGGTGACACCCTGTTCCCTGGCGGACCTGGTCTCACTGGTTGGCCGTTGTCGGACTTTCAGCAAATCATGCTGTCTGTACGTCGACTCTTCGGATACCCTCAAAAAACACAAATTCATCCTGGGCACGGACCAAACACCACCGTGCAACAGGAAAAACCCTCCGTGGACCACTGGCAACGCCGAGGCTGGTAACAGGCCCCACAGTCTCCCGACCCCAAGGCCAGGACCGTAAGATCATCCGGGCTTCTGAAGGCACCCTGGACCGGGCAGCAGCTACTCTCGCAGAATTAGAAAGATAGAGTGATGGCAATGCCGGCGTGATGAGGAGGCGTCATCTGTGTCCGACTATCCGGTTATCATGCACACCGCTCTGGACGCCATCGACGTTCGAGCTCTCGCCGAGTTCTACCGCGAGTTCCTCGGGCTGCGATACCGCCCTGGTGACGAGCCTCCGGCACCGGGAAGGCCCGACGAGGAGGACTGGCTCGTCCTGGTCGACGCCGACGGCGCGCGTACGCTCGCATTCCAACAGGTGTCCACGCTGGCGCGACCCACCTGGCCGTCACACACCATTCCCAAGCAGATGCACCTAGACCTGCGTGTATCCACCGTCGAGGAATTAGACCGGCACCGGCACCGAGCCGAACAACTCGGAGCCAGTCTGCTCTCCAACCGCACCGAGGACTGCGTAGAGCCACTTTACGTCCTCGCCGACCCGGCAGGACATCCGTTCTGCATCCTCGTGGCCTCGAGCTGACAACTCTCGTATCCCAGCGCGCGGAACAGGCTTTCGCCCGCCGAGCGACGCCCGGTCGGCTGACCCAGGCCGAAACACCCTGGCTGCCGACGGCTATACGGGCGAGACTGTCCGAATGGAACTGACTGAGCGAGCGGCGAAGAGTGCGCGGGTGGCGGCGGTGTTCGACCGGGTAGCCGACGTCTACGACAACGTGGGCGTGCCGTGGTTCACCCCGATTGCGCAGGAGCTGGTACGCATTGCGGCACCCGCTCGGGATGAGCGGGCCCTCGACGTAGGGTGCGGACGGGGTGCCGCCACGGTCGCTTTGGCCAAAGCCGTCGGCCCTGAAGGTCACGTGACCGGCATCGATTTGTCCCCGCGCATGGTCGAGAAGTGCGCTGCTGACATCGCGAGCCTCGGTTTATCGAATGTCGACGTTCAGGTCCAGGACGCCTCCTCGCCCTCGTTGCCGGCCGCCGCATACGACCTCGCGGTTTCCTCGCTGGTCGTGTTCTTCTTACCCGATCCGCTTGCCGCCCTGATTGCCCTGCGACAGTTCCTCACCCCGGGCGGCCGGTTAGCGATCTCGACCTTCGCGCGCCGCGATCAGGTCTGGGAGACGGTCGACGCCACCTTCCATCCGTACCTGCCAGCTGGCTTGCTCGACGCCCGAACGACCGGCGCCGCCGGGCCTTTTTGCAGCGACGCCGGCGTGGAAAGCTGATCGAGGCAGCCGGATACACCGGCGTGCGCACGACCCACCACGACATCGAGCTCACCTTCACCGACGTCGATAATTGGGCTACTTTCAGCCGATCACACGGCCAACGCGCGATGTGGGACGCCATCGCCGATACCGATCACGACACCGTTAAGGCCATCATCGGTGACCACCTCGAACAGGCCCGCGGCACCGACGGCCTGATACATCTACGCCAGCAAGTGCGCTACACACTAGCGTTATGTCGATAACCGTTTGGGGCGCCCGACGCCCGCCACATATGTTCGCAAGAAGTGACGAGCATGAGAATCCTAGAAAACATGAGAACGTTCAGCGATAAAGTTTACGCCGAGCGCTATCACGGCCCGATTTTGCCGGTCAGCGTTTCTCTGGTTGGCTTGAGGTTGGGCCAGGAGAGTGGCTGGGGTTCGCTGCTGGGGGTTGGGAGTTGGGAGTCTGGACGTTGGGGCCGGTGGGCTGGCCGAGCCAGGTCGACAACCAGTCGAACGCGGGCGCTTCCATCGCTTTCCAGCTTGCGTTGGAGTGTCCGCCGCCAGTGATGTAGGCGTGGTTTACGATCATCGGATTGTGCGCAGCCTTTTCGATCTCAATGGATCCTTTCAATGCGCCGCTGGCATCTTGGGTAGCGCACGCGAGATAGAGGGCGACTGCGGGCACCGGCTTATTGTGCAACCGCCAAAGGATGTCGTATTCAGTGTTCTCGGAGCCATCCCCGACTCGAATACCCGGTTTGGTGAGTCCGGATAGGCTCGCGGCGGCCGCATATTGGGTGGGGTGGCGCAGCAATAGTTGGGTAGCGCAGTATGCACCAGCGGAGAAGCCGATCAAGCCCCAGCCGCTTTGATCGGAGCGCACCTGGTAATGGCTGCTTGCATAGGCTGGCACATCTTTAGTCAGGAACGTATCGGTCTGGGCTGAGTTGTGAAGGTTGATGCATTCGGTGTCTAGCCGCACTGGGTTGGGCGAGATATAGGGGAAGAGCACGACTGTTGGCGCCATCCGCCCGGCAGTGATCTCCGCAGCCAGAATTTCCGGGGCGGCTAGCACATGTGTCCATTGCGCCGGGCCACCGGGATAGCCGTGAAAGGCTTCGATCACTGGATATTTGACCGGACTGTTGGGATCGTAGCCCGGCGGCAAATAGACATACATCTGCATCGTCAGTTTGCTGGCTGTGCCAGCGACCGTGACGGTCAGCACTTGTCCGGCTTTGGACCCGGTTGGCGCGACGGGTCCATCGACGCCAGGTGTGGGATTGCTCGGAATCTTTGTTTCCCATGGCCATTTGGGCAGGAAGTCCACCTGCTGGTTGACCCAAACCGCCGCGACCGTCGTCGAGCTGAGCACACACGCGAGCACAGTTACGGTGCGTAGCAGGATTTGGCGCCATCCGTGAGATCGGTTGAAGAAGACACCGAGTACTACTGCTGCGATGACTGAGGCCGCAATCGCGACTAGTTCAATGCTGAGGCTGTCCGGGGCCATGGATTCTCCCGTCCGCGGGTAATGGGGCCGGAACGCCCAGTGAGCTTACGAGGCGTTCGTCGTAGGGTGTTTGGTGATCAGTAGTGATCTGACCCCCGGTCCCGTCGGAGCATTTGCGCCCGTCCATAGTCGGCGTTGAGCCTGACAGACCCTCGGTGAAAGGCTGGTAAAGTCGCCCACTGCAACGCCAGAACCTACTCGACGGCAGCGCACCTATCTGGCGGCGGTGCGTGATAAGTAAATCTCTCTTCAACGGCGAGCGTGCCGGGCTGTCCAAGCGGCGGTCGGCACTAGCCGGGTTTCGGGCGGTACTGGGCGGTGGCGTGCTGATGACGGTGCTGACAGTTGCGCTCCAACCGGCCACTGACGTGCGAGGCTGCTCGAACTATGGTGGCAACGGCAACGGCACCGCTTTCTCGGACGAAATTTGGGACCTCTATTACCCTTTGCTGCTGCTCGGCTGGTTGGTAGCAGTGATCGTTGAACAGCTACTCCCGGTCACCTGGAACGGCCGAAAGGGGAGTTCGACCATCATCCGAGCTCTTCTCGCCGTCACGATTGTCGTGGTCGCTGCCTGCGGCGCGGAGCTGAAACTGCTCGGGCTCTGTCACTGACCGGGCAACTCCCGCCTGATCCGACCCCAAACTCCAGACCCGCTTACCCGTACGAGTGAACCTGGGGTGCAGTGGCATGCTTCATGCGTGGCTGTTGAAGAAGCGATCGAGGCTGAACCGCGCCGGCGCCGTTCGCGGGTGGTGCGGTTCGGATTGATCATCACTGCAGTGCTGGTTCTGCTCTTCGGGGTGCCGTGGTGGACGCTGGTGAGCTCGGGCAACCATTGGCCGTCGGCAGTATTTGTGACCGGCACGGTGATCTTCGTTGGGTTGGCGGCAGCTTTTCCCGGCCTGATGTTCAGCGGTCACGGCGGCGGGCACCACGACCTGCCGGCCCGGCTCGCTGACACTTTGCTCGGCGTGGTCTGGGTGTTGTTCGTTTGGTCGATTCTGGGCCAATTGTTCGGCCTGGTCCTAGCACTGAGCGGGGTCGCCGACCCGAATCGCTCGCGCGTCGTTACCGCAGCTGTTGTGGTGACTTCCATTGTCCTGCTCAGCTGGGGGCATTTCGAGGCGATGCGGGTTTCCCGGGTGCGCCGCATCGACGTGGTTCTGCCTCGGCTCGGTGCCGGGCTGGACGGGATGCGGTTGGTGCTCATCACCGATACCCACTATGGGCCGATTAATCGGGAACGCTGGTCTCAGGGCGTAACTAAGGTCATCAACAGCCTCAAACCTGATATTGTGGCCCACACTGGCGACATCGCTGACGGTGAGGTGGCCCAGCGGCGGGCTCAGGCCGCGCCGCTCGGCGAAGTGCAAGCCAAGCTGGCTCGGGTCTACGTCACCGGCAACCACGAATACTTCAGCGGTGCGCAGCGCTGGGTCGAACATATGGCTTCGCTGGGCTGGGAGGCGCTGCACAACCGGCACGTCGTCGTCACCCGTGGCGGCGATTCGCTGGTCGTCGCCGGGGTGGACGATCGCACTGCGGCCGGCTCTGGCTTGCCCGGCCATCACGCTGACCACGCGGCTGCGCTGACCGGCACCGATCCGAACCTGCCGATCCTGCTGTTGGCACACCAACCGCAGATGGTCACCGGAGCTGTGGCGCACGGCGTTGACCTGCAGATCTCGGGCCACACTCACGGCGGGCAAATGTGGCCGTTCCACTATTTGGTCCGCATTGATCAGCCGGTGGTGCAGGGCTTGTCGCGTCATTCCGAGCGCACCCAGCTTTACACCAGCCGCGGCACCGGGTTCTGGGGACCGCCGTTTCGCATCTTCGCCCCCAGCGAAATCACCTTGATCACGCTGCGGGCCGAACACCGCTAAGCAACTCCCGCCTTGGCCGGTCGGCTGCGCAAAACCGGGCAAAAACCTAAAGTACCTTCATGGGTACCTGTGTCCGGCCGGCCCGCGCCGCCTTGGCCGCGGTGCCGCTGCGGTGAGTGAGGGTGGCCCCCGCCTGACTCGATCGACCAGAAGCTGGTTGGTCCTGGCTGTGGTCGCCGTGCTGATCATAGTCAGCGCAACTTTGATCATTGGATCACCACGGATGTGGCGTGAGGTGGTGGCCGCCTTGCCGGCGAGCAGCTCCGAACCGGATGCGCCGCACCTCGACCCAGGGGACTCGGTCCCGAACGAGCAGCCCGGCAGCGCACCGAGTAAAACATTGAGCGACCCGGCGACCAAACCAGTGGACAGCCCCAACCGATGTGACAACAGTGTGTTGGCGCACGACAACAACGGCTGGGGCGCGCTGGATAATGCCGCGACCGCCCGTGACCCGATCGGCGATCTGACTGGGGCGGCATGGGCGTTTCGCACCGCGGGCAGCGAGCTCTATCTGCCGCAGCTCACGGTGAGCCCGGGGCAACACTGGACGTTCGCCGCTCGGTCGCAGGTTCTGCACGCCAGCGGGACGCTTCAGATCGCCGCGCAGTGGTACAACTCGGGCGGGCAATTTCTTGGTTCGGAATTCGGGCCGGTTGTGCGGCTGGCCAAGACCACAGATGGCGCTGGTGCCTGGACCGCGTTGACCAATGTGTTCACAGTTCCGTTCGGCGCTACTAACGCGCACGTGCTGCAAATCGGTACCTTCGGCTCGACCGGGGACACTGGTTTACGGTCGTCTCAGTGCGACTTTCGGCTGAGTTCGGCTACGCCGAGCGTCCAGGCGGCGGTGCGCTACGGCTGGGGCGAGCCGATCGCCGGGCAGTCCGACGAGTACAACGCCGGCTCGGTGGATCTGTCGAAATGGGGGCTGTTCGGCGCTTCGGTCGGTCAACGTAACGGTTGTGCACCGGGTTATCGGGGGCACGGGCAGCGCTGCGGTGCGCAAACTACGCAGAGCGGCGGCTACCTGCACGTGACCGGTACTGCTGACGGGCGAACGGGTGGGCTTTACAGCCGATTGCCCGCCCTGCGCTACGCCCGGATCGAGGTGCGCCAACGCTCGGTCCAGCTCGCGGACAACGGTGGGGCCGACTACCGTACGGTGCCGTTGCTGTGGCCCGAGAACGACGCCGACTATCAGCGGGCCGAGATCGACTTCGCTGAACGTGAACTGAACAGCTCTGAGGTGCACCTCTACGCGCACCGCGGCGACGGACAAGCGCAATGCAAGACCGCGATCGACCCGAGCGCCTTCCACACGTACGCGATTGACTGGCTTCCCACCACGATCAGCTGGTATGTCGACGGGTCACTGGTCTGCACTGTGGCCGCGAGAATAGCAATTTTCGACCGGAGCAACGGTGGCGCGCAGATGGATATGTTCGACCCCACCGGCACGCTGATGCGCCCGGCCCGCCAAGACGTCGACTGGGTCCGCACCTACCGAAATGGTGCCACTGAACTGCGCTGAGCTGCAGAAATGTCGCAAAACCGGCTGGTGCGCGGGTCAGCGCCGACGTGAACCGATCGCACTCGTGGCCCAGGTCGACCAGGCGCACTAGATAGTGACGTACGTGATAGTCGCCTTTAGGTAATTGCGTTGTGGCCGCCGCGGCTGGACCGCAGGATGGAAACACCGCCTTCCCCTACCGCCTCGAGGACTGTTTTGTATGCGTCTGCTTCGCGACTTGTGGGCTACCTCGAGGCGTCAGACCGGCCTGGTCGCCCTGTTGATCGTGCTTGGTGCCGCCGGGCAGGCGGGCGCACTGGCCTTAGCCGGCGCGGTGCTGGTCAATCATTCGGTGAGTCTGTTCGTGGTGCTCGCGGCGGCTTTGGTCGCCTCGGTGCTCAGCGACATTTGCGTCGGGCTGGCTGCGGCCGGACTGACGGCTGATTGGGCAGCCCGAGTGCGGCGTGGACTCAACCGGGTCGCCTTCGGTCAAGGTTTGCCGGCACTGGAAAACATGCCGGTCGGTGAGCTGCTCGACCGGATCGACGCTGACGTTTACCAGGTCAGCTCGGAACTGCGCGGCGGCGGTGTGCGGATCGCGCAATCGGTTGCGGTGGCCACCTTGTCCATCGTGACCGCGTTCTTCGTGTGGTGGCCGGCCGCGATCGGGATGGTGCTGGTCTCGATGCTGCTCTATGCCACGATGCAAAAGCCGGTCGAGCGCCTGTCGCCGCTGCGGATCGCCGAGGAAGAAGCCTGGTCGGATCTGGCCGCGGTGATGGAAGAGTCGATCCACGGCCAAGACGACGTACGCACCAGCCTCGCCGCGCCGTACGTGCGCCAGCTTTACGCCCGGCGCGCGCGCGAAGTGCTGGTTCGGGGTCGGTTGACGTGGCAGGCGTCGTCACGGATCACGCTGGGCGCCGGCGCTATCACCCGTACGCTGATTGCGGCTTTGGTGGTAGTTGGGGCTTGGGCCCTGATTGGTGGGCATATCGACGCGGCGCGGCTGACGGCGGTGTGGTTGTTGGCGTTGGGCTTCGGCGGCACGCTGGAGCACGTCACCCGGATGGTCCCGGAGCTGCAGAACGCGCTGGGTGCATGGAGTCGGGTGCAGTTGCTGCAGGACGTGCCGCAGGAACCGACGGCCGGTGCGACGCCGACCGATGGTGACCTGGTCGTGCGCGACTTGAACTTCAGTTATGGCGAGGCCGACAGCAACCGCCCGCCCGCATTGTCCGGAGTGAACTTGACCTTCGCCCGGGGCCGCTCCTACGCGATGATCGGGCGCACCGGATCGGGCAAATCCACTCTGGCCAAGATCCTGACCCGGGCCGTGGACGTGCCGCCCGGCACGGTGTTTCTCGGCGGGACCGACGTGAACGACCTCGACGTAGAAGAACTGCGCCGATGGACCGCGATTGTGCCGCAACGCACCGAAATTCTAGCCGGCACTCTGGCGGAAAACATCGCACTGTTCGACCCGGAACTGCTCGCCGGGGCCGCTGGCGCGCTCGACGAGCTGGGCCTGACCGCGTGGGCGAACAGCCTGCCCGACGGCATTGACACCAAACTCGGCGAGGGTGGTTACAAACTGTCCGCCGGTCAAGAGCAACTAGTGGCATTCGCCCGGATTTTGGTACGCGACCCGCACGTGGTGATCTTGGACGAAGCCACCGCTCGGATGGACCCGGTGACCGAAAGCTGGGTGCAACGCGCCACCGACCGGCTGCTGCAAGGCCGCATCGGCGTGATCGTGGCCCACCGACTGTCCTCCGTGCAGCGCTGTGACGAAGTGGTCGTGCTCGCCGACGGCAAAGTGCTCGAATCCGGCCCGCTGCGCGAATCTCGCCGTTTCGCCGACCTGATGGCCAGCAGCAACCTGACTGTGCCAGCCGCGCCGGCCGGCGGTGGCGGGGTGCTGCTCGCCGAGCATGACTGGGACACTGGCGCCCGGGTCGAGCTCGACGCCGGCGCGCTAGCCAACACGATCGCGCCGGTCGAGCCACCGCCGCTGCCGGCAGCGCCCACCGCGCGGACCATGCGCGAGATCCTGCGGCTGGCCACCAACGACGCCCGTTACGGGCTGTGCGCGGTGGCACTGTTCGCCGTGCTGGTCCTGCTTGGCCTCGACGGGGCGATCTTGCCGCTGCTGTGGTCCAACGTGGTCGACGGCGTCGGCAACCCGCTCTACCCCGCCATCGGGATCGCCGCTGGGTTGCTGCTGGCCATCCCGACGCTGTATTACACCGGCGCCTGGTTCCCCGAGTGGTGGGTTCGGCAAATGCTGCGGATCAGCCTGCGCCTAGTGCACGGCCAGATCGGGCCCCGCCGAGTCAGCAAACACACCCCGGCCGAAGTGGTCGCTCAAGGCGGCGACACCGAACGCGTAGTCATGCTCGCCGACAACCTGATCGACCAGACGATTAGCCTGCTGATGTTGGTGGCGATGACACTGTCGTCCAGCTCGCCGATCCCCGGTATGTTCTTCGTCGGCACCATGATGATCTCCGGCCTAGCCGCAACAGTGTTCGGCCCCCGCCTAGAAAAAGCCGCCCAACGTACGGTGTCGGCGCGCGCAGCCTTCGCCACCACCCTGGTGTCCGCGCTGTCCGCCGCCCGTACGGTCAAACTCGCCGGCGCGACCCGCCCAGTGCTCGACCACCTCGCCCGCCTGGACGAGGTGCGCAGTGACCGGCAACGCCGCGAAATCTCCATCCAGGTGTGGGCCCGATCCACCCCGTCAATCGTCAGTGGCCTACTGCCGATCGCGGCCTGGGCGCTTTACCTCGGCGGAGAACTGAGCGCGGCAGCAACCCTGATCGCCGTGGCCACCCTGGGTGCCGCCCGCTGGTTCGCCTGGACCACCGCATCGTTGGTGTCGCAGTTGCCATCGGCGCGAGTGTGGACCAACCGCACAGTGGCAATGTCCGGTGTGGCCGAATACTCAACAAACGTGCCCGGAGTGGACCTCGCCGCCGGCACCGCACCCGCACCCGCAACAGCCGAGCGCAATCCGCTGCACACGTTGTCGTTGTGCGGCTTCTCCGCAGTGCACGAAAACGGCACCGTTGGAGCACAAGCAGTCGACCTCACCGTCGAACGTGGTCAGCTGGTTTTGCTGGTCGGGCCGGTCGGCTCGGGCAAATCATCGCTGCTGCGGGCCCTGGCCGGGATCGTGCACCACACCGGTGAGTTGCGCTGGAACGGCGAACCGGTGAACGAACCCGAGGTGTTCCTGCGCCCCAACCAGGTGGGATATGTGGCACAACTGCCCCGAGTATTGTCCGGCACGGTCGCCGACAATATTAAACTGGGCCACGAGGTTGACGCCGCCGACGCGGTGTCTACGGCTCAGTTGGAACACGACTTGGCCGCTGCCGGCGGTGGGTTACAGCTGCTGATCGGGCACAAGGGCACTCGACTCTCGGGTGGGCAGCTGCAACGGTTGGCGCTAGCTCGGGCTTTGGCCCCGCGTACCGAGTTGTTGATCGCCGACGACGTGTCTTCAGCGCTGGATGTCACCACCGAACTGGAATTGTGGCGGGCACTGCGTACGCATGGAGTGACAGTTGTCGGGTCGACCTCCAAGCGAGCCGCCCTCACCCAGGCCGACCGAGTCGTCGTCTTGATCGGCGGAGTCGTCGAAGACCAAGGCACTTGGCAAGAATTGGAACACCGTTGGGGCCACCTAGCGGGCTAGCGTCCCTTTTGACACTCACGCCGCCGGGCGCATTTGATTAGTCGTGTATCGCGGCAGCAAATGCGTCGGCACCGGAAACCGCCGCGCCCTGTTCGCGATAGCGGAAATTTCGGGTCGGGGTTGCGACTTGTCTGGTTTGCGGCTTGCTATCGGCAACGAAGTTGAGATCTTGTGAAGAATTGGGTCTCATTTGGGCGCAAGTCCACAAGGTCGCAAACTCTTGCTTGGCAGCGCGGGAATTTGTCGAATATCAACGATATGTACCTGTTCAAAGCAGGTAGCAACGCAACGAAGTCACCCGCTCGCAGTAGCGACGACGAGCACGCGACGGAGGGAATCGAACGCGCTTAGCGATTTTCTGCCCTCGGCTTGCAGCGCTTGCACCGCAGGGTCGGTGCTGGGCGCCGCGATTGCATCCGCCCATAACTCGCGTTCGGCCTGACGCCACTGCGGCTTGTCGTAAAGCTGAACTTCCGCGAACCCGGCCCTGGCCAAGTCGCGCTGGAAGTCGACCGCACGAATGCGGAGCGGCACTCGTTCGTCGCTCGGATCAACGGCTTCCCAACAGGTCACGGCAAGTCGCCCACCAACGCGCAACAGTCGACGGAATTCGATGAGTGCAGCTAACGGCGGTTCAGCGAACTGCACGGCATCCACACACATCACCCCATCCGCCGTACCTGTCGGCAGACCAGTCGCAGTGAGCGTGCCCAGTCGAAACTCGCTGTGCCCGAGCGGTAGTCGGGTGGCGGCAACCGTCGCGGCTAGGTTGATTGCCACAGTCGAGAAATCAATTCCGATCAAGTGGGCGCCCGTGTGGTAGGCGATCTCGGTGCCATACGCGCCGCGCCCACAGCCAATATCGAGCAACAGACCGTCCGGTGGCAGCTGCAAATGCTCGGTAATCTCACCGAGAGCATCCCAGCTCAGGACGCCGACAAATCGAATCTTGGGCGGTGCTCCCATGGCGTTGGCGACGATGGCGTCACGAGCCGGTGAGCCGGCCATGTCCGTATACCATTGATCGAAGTACGCGGCGTCACGTCGCATCGACTGCTCGAAAGTCATGCAACGTCGCTTCTCTCGGGGCTACTTTCTATCGCGGCGGTCAATGCAGCAATGGAGTGCTCGTCGAACGCGATAAACAATATTTGCTCGACCCGAGTTGGCGTGGCACCGATAGTAGCGACCGCAATTCGCGCGGCCAGATCGGCGGGAAACCCATATACGCCAGTAGCGATTGCGGGGAAAGCGATCCTCCGCGTGCCAAGCTGATCCGCGCGGGCGAGACTCTCGCGGTAGCAGGACGCGAGAATGTCAGCCTCGCCCGCGCCGCCGCCTTCCCACACCGGTCCGACGGTGTGAATGATGTGCCGAACCGGCGGGTTCAACTCGAACGCCTGCGTCGCCACTGCAGCACCCGGCAAGCACGGAGCGAGAGCGGCGCCGGCTTCGGCCAACTGCGGTCCAGCAGCTCGATGAATCGCACCATCGACCCCGCCACCACCGAGCAGTGACTCGTTCGCTGCTGTCACGATGGTGTCCACGTCTTGCTCGATGATGTCCCCGACTACGATCCTGACCTCAGCCACATCCCCCATCGTGCCACACGAATTCCGACGATTCCCGCCGTACCTAGCGTGAATTGTCAGGTTTTGCGGCTTGCCGCAGGGACAGTGATTCAAATCTTGTGAAGAAAGGGGCTTGATTTGGACATAGGCTCACAAGATTTCGATTTCAACCTCAATTAGTGCGGCGATTTGTCGCATCGGCGAAAAATGCCGGGCCCGATTACGGTTGGGCGCGGTTGCGTTGTCGGTAGGCGCGCGGCGACAGGCCATGATCCGACCGGAACGTCGCCGACAGGTGATACGGCGAGGCAAAGCCGGTCAGCGTAGCGATGTCAGCGATCGACAACGCGGTCAATTCGAGCAGCCGACTCGCTTCCCGGACTCGCACATCGCGAACAAAACGCGCCGGCGACAAGCCCATCTGCTCCCGGAACAGGTGGCCGAATCGCGACGGCGACAGGTTCGCAACACGCGCCAAGCTCGCCAGGGTGTGCACGGCGGCCGGTTTCGTCACCACTTCATTGATGACGTCGGCGATGCGTGGGTCGCGCACTTGGGTGTGGTGGACGCTGCGCAACACCTGCAAGAGGGCTCGTTCGAGCGCGTTGAGCGCCAGTTCTCGATCCCACGGGCTGTGGTGGTAACTGTGCGCGTGCAACATTTCCAGCGATGCGGCAACTGTTTGACGCTCGGGCGAGTCGGCGATGTGCGCCTGACTCAGGCCCGGCACTTGGGCGACCGGGCTCAACGGTAACCATGGGGTCCAGCTGGGGCGCGGCGCGGCGCAGCCCTAAACAATCGGCACATCGTATCGATATTCGCCCTAAGCCCGTGCGCCCAGGTATCGATAATCGCCGTAGGCCCACGCGCCCAGGTGTATCGACCGAACCAACGCCTGCTTCCCGCAACCGACTGGCGGCCTACGTTGCCGTCCGACCGGAGGCGCCATCGGTGACGGCGTAGGTCAGGTAGGCGAACTGGCCGTGTTGTTGCATCGCCGTCAGGGAGAGGCGGGCGTCGGTCAGCCGGCGCGGCAACACCGGTGCACCGGCGCCGAGAGTCACTGGGGCCACGCCAAGGATCAATTCGTCGAGCAGTCCGGCATCGGTGAATGCACCGACCAACTCCCCACCGCCGGCGACCCAGATGTTTTTGTCGCCGGCGCGCTCCGACATCGCCGCGTGCACGGGGCGCACATCGCCCTGCACGAAGCGCAGGTCGGCACCGGGGATCGACGGTAAGGGTCGGTGGGTGAAAACCCATGCGGGCACATCACCGTAATAGTCGGCCCATTTGCTCGGCTGCTCAAGCAACCGTTCGTGGTTCAGCACCCATTCATAAGTTGTGGCACCCATGGCAAACGCGCCAATGCCGGCGAAAAACGCGGCGAACGGATTACGGCCGGCCTCCTCGTCCTGGCCTTGCTCAACGGCGAACAGCCAGTCGAGCGAATTGTTTTCGTCGGCAATGAAACCGTCGATGCTGGTCGCGGTGTAAAACTGCGTTTTCGGCACACCCGACACTGTGCCAGCCACCTCTGACAGAAGGCAGCGCGGCCCTTACCCAGCGCCGACGCCAAAACGGGTTCCCGCACCCCGGATCGGGCATACCCGTCCATGTGTCGATCCCAACACTGCCAATGGCATGTCCGCTTGCTACGACTCGTCCGCTGCGACTGGAGTGAACTGGAGTGAGCTGGTGCGGCGGGAGATGGCGACTCCAGTCAGGCACAGCATGCCGCCGGCCAGGGTGAGCCAGCCGGGCACCTCGTCGAGGAACAACCACGACAACAAAACCACCATCGCCGGTACGACGTATGTGGTGGCGCCGAGTTTGCTTGCCGTGGTGCGCGCCAACGCGTACGCCCAGGTGGTGAACGCGATCGCGGTTGGGAAGACGCCCAGATAGATCAGGTTGAGTGTGGCTGACATCGGTGCCCGCGACATCTGCGCCACCAGCACTCCGGCGAAGGGTAAGCAAACGACGGTGCCGACCAGGCAGGACCAGAACGTCACCGACAATGCACCGGCGTGCCGCAAGGCCGGTTTCTGGGTGACCACACCCACCGCGTATGCGATAGCAGCCAGCAAACACAGCAGCACGCCCAGCACTGACGCCGCACCCGAAGTGGAGGTGGAGAGCCCAACCACTGCCGCCCCAACGAACGAGACCCCAATTCCGGCCAACAGCGGGCGCGACAGGCGTTCGCCGAGCAGCCGGTTGCTCAGCACCGCGACGATGATCGGCCCGACGTTGACCAACAGTGCTGCTGTGCCGGCATCGACTTTGCGCTCGCCCCAGTTCAGCGCCACCATGTAGCCGCCGAACCACAGCACACCCGCCGAAATAATGCCGGGCCACGCAGCGCGCGGCGGCACCCCCACCCGCCGGCTAGCCGCGATCACACCGAGCACCAGGGTTCCGACGGCGAGCCGCCCGAGCGCGAGCGCACCCGGCGCATATGAGCTGCCAGCACTGCGAATAGACACGAAGGCGGAAGCCCACAACACCACGGTGACGGCTACCCCGACCAAAGCGGGCCACGAACGTCGATCCAAAGAGACCATGCCAAGAACCTAGAGGTACGACGGTTCGACGGCCGCCGAATTATCAGCCGGCGCGACGGCGGGCTCGACGGGCGGCCAGTTCGTCGCCGGCGGTGGATTCTTTCGCTGCAGCGAGACTGATGGGTTGGGGACCGGCGGCAGGCTCGGCGGGCAGGTGCGACAGTGAGCCTTGCACTTCTTTGAATGCGCCGCCGATGGCGATGCCGAAGACACCCTGGCCGCCCTGGAGCAGGTCCACCACCTCTTCTGGCGAGCGGCACTCATAGACCGTGGTGCCGTCGGAGATCAGGGTGATGCCGGCCAAATCATCGACGCCGCGTGAGCGCAGCGCTTCGATCGCCCGGCGGATGTTCTGCAGGGACACCCCGGCGTCGAGCAGCCGCTTGACCACCTTGAGCACAACCAGATCACGGAACGAGTAAAGCCGTTGAGTGCCGGAGCCTTCGGCGTCGCGGATGCTCGGCACAACCAGGGTGGTGCGCGCCCAGTAATCGAGCTGGCGATAACTAATGCCGGCTGCCTGGCAGGCGGTCACTCCGCGATATCCAACCGATCCGTCCTCGCCGACGAGTGGCCCCTCAAGTGGCTGTTCGTGCACGCGACTACCTCCCCGCTGCGCGGTGCCGCTTCACCTGGACCTCACGAGCGTATATCTCAGTCACCGGGCACAGCGGGAAGTAACGCCTCGACACGCCGCGTTAGGGCGAGCTGTCCGCGGTGAGTTTGCGCGACTGAACGGCTCAGCCGGCGAAATCTTCGGGGCGAACCTGGTCGAGGAACTCGCGGAACTTCTCCACCTCATCCTCTTGCTCGTCTGGGATGACGATGCCAGCCTCGGTCAGCACCTGCTCAGCACAGCGGATCGGCGCACCGATGCGCAATGCCAGCGCGATCGAGTCGCTCGGGCGGGCCGAGACTCGCAGACCGTCGCCGATCAGCAGGTCAGCGTAGAAAACGTTGTCTTTGAGCTCGGTGATCTCGACCGCGGTCAGCGGCGCTTCGAGCGCTTTGAGGATGTCCCGGAGCAGGTCATGGGTGAGCGGGCGGGCCGGTTTCACTCCTTGCTGCTCATAGGCGATCGCGGTGGCCTCGACTGCACCGATCCAGATCGGCAGGTAGCGATCACCGTCGACCTCGCGCAGCAGCACGATCGGCTGGTTGCTCGGCAGTTCCACTCGAACCCCGACCACGTTCAGCTCGCGCACCGTCCGCCTCCGTGTCGCTGTAATCCGTGTCGCCGTCATCGCCGCACCGCACGGCTGCCCTTATCCTGCACGGTACACGCACACCGTCCGGATCCCACCGGTGCGGCGTTCCCAGGGAGCCTAGGCGAATTGCGGAACAAGCGGCCCTGCGCGCAGAGTTACCGGCCGAGCTCGCTGCGCAGTCCGGCGCGAACTAGGGCAGCGTGCAGCCGCTGCGAGAGGGCCTGCAGCTCACGGGCGGTCTCAGCGGCCCGCGCACGGGCAGCGGGATCACTTTGGCGCACCAGCGGGGCTAGCAGCTGGGTGAACAGGCCAACCTCACGGTCGGAGGCAGCCCGAAACGCCCGCAGATGCCGAAGCTCCAGGCCGAAGCGGGTCAAACCAACCACGGCTTCGACGATGATCACGGCATCACCGTCATACCAACCCGGCGGACGCGCGGTGACCAGGCCAATCTTCTCGATCTCGTCGAGCAGCGCCGGGGTGACGCCGGTGCGTTCCAACACGTCCGCACGCGGAATCCGGGTGTCGGCGGGGTCGGCGGCTTTCTCCGCGCCGACTGCAACGAGCGCCGGACGCGGTGGTGCCACTGGCTCCTCGGTCAGCTCGTCGAGCTGCTCGCGAATCACCCGCAACGGCAAATATTGATCCCGTTGCGCGGTCAGCACGAACCGAAGCCGGGCGATGTCATGCCACGAATACTTGCGGTAACCGGAGGCGGTGCGCTGGGGATCGACCAGGCCTTCCGCCTCCAGAAACCGCAGCTTGGAGATCGTGGTGTCCGGGAATTCGGTGCGCAGATGGGCCAGCACCTCCCCGATGCTCATCAGCGCAGCCTCGCGCCCACCCTGGGGGTGCGCCCCAGGGTCACGCGCGGCCGCCCCCGACGGGTTCACGCCCCGCTGCCCTCGCCCTCCGGCCGGGGGCCGGCGATGAAGACCAGGCGGAACTTGCCGATCTGCACCTCGTCGCCATTGCTCAAGGTCGCAGCCTCGACCCGCTCCCGATTCACGTAAGTGCCATTGAGCGAGCCGACGTCACGCACGGTGAACGTGCCACCATCTCGGTGGAACTCGGCGTGGCGACGTGAAACTGTCACGTCGTCGAGGAAGATGTCGCTATCGGGGTGGCGACCGCTAGTTGTCACGTCATGGTCCAGCAAGAACCGGGCTCCGGCGTTCGGACCACGGCGCACGACCAGCAAAGCCATCCCCGGCGGCAACGAACCGGACATCCGGCTCGGCACGACGTCGGTGTCCGGACCCTCGAGCACCTCGTCGAGCGCACCGAGGTTCAGCGTGGACGTGACGTCGAGTGGGGGGAACTCGTCGTCTGGGCGCGTCATCGGACCACCTCACGGATCAGTTGGTCGCCGCCAGGCGGCACGGGTCTCCCCCGCCGCGGCCGTTAGGCCCGGACGCACGACTATCGGTTTGGAAAGGAATAACAGTTGCAGTGCCCCGCGAGCCTAGTCAGCGGCAATATCACGGCACAACCGGACGCGCGGACTGCAATAGCTGCGATCAGCTCTCGGTGAGGGACTTGTATGCCTTAGCGTCGAGAAGCTGCCCGATCGTGCCAGAATCGTCCGGCGCGATCTCGACCAACCAGCCGGCCGCATATGGCTCGGCGTTGACCAGCTCCGGCTCATCCGAAAGCGCTGGATTTGCCGCCATGATCGTGCCGGCAATCGGAGCGTAGAGCTCGGAAACGCTCTTGGTCGACTCAATCTCACCAATTGAGTCGCCCGCCTGCACCTGGGTGCCCTCATCGGGCAGCTGCACGAACACGATGTCACCCAACGCGTCCTGCGCGAAGTGGGTGATGCCCACCCGCACCGGCTCTGCACCGTCGCCGGCCACCCATTCGTGCTCAGCCGTGTATCGCAGGTCTTCAGGAATCACGCAAATCTCCCGTAGTCACAAATTGCTGGGTCACGAAATCGCGCTGTCACGACACAGGTCGTGCGTATTGCAAAGTCGTCGCCTTGCGCACCGCTGTCACTTCGACCGTGGCACGTGTCTCCATCGTCACGCTACCGCCGGCACTGTTCACTGACGCGACCACCCCGCCTGGGATCTGCAACGCGGTCTGCATGATCTGCGGCGTTCCGATCACCTGCACTGTGTACGGGCCAGTCAAGCGGGAGCCGTCGACCAAGATCCCACTACCTTGCGCATCGACAAAATAACTGGACGCGACGATGCGTACTGCGGTGCCGTTGGATCCGTCCAACTCCATTACCTCGCCGCCGGCGCCGCGCAGCTCCTGCACCGCATTGAGCACGGCAGATGCCTTCACCTTGTCCAGCACGATGCGCAGCCCCGGACCTTGGCCCCGCAAAGTGCCGGCCAACAACCCCAATTCATCCGTACGCTTCTCCGCCTCGGCCAGTGCCGCTTGCCGCCCAGCCACACCTGAGGTGAGGTTGCGTTGACTGTCTTCCAACGCGGCGATCTCGGTCTGCAGGCGACTGTCGCGCGCTTCCAGGTCGGACAGGATTCGCACCAGATCCTCCTGGCGCGCACTGGCCAACCTCTGGTCACCGTCGTTGCTGCGCAGCTGCACCACCAGCGTGAACCCCAGCAGAGCCAACAGGACCCAGATCAGCGACCCCGCCGACGACAACCGCCGCCACGGCGCTGACTTGCCCCCAGCCACAGCCGGCTCAGGCGTCGGCTCCGCAGACGTCACTGGCTCAGGCGTCGGCTCCGCAGACGTCACTGGCTCGGACGATGACGCCGCAGACGTCACTGGCTCAGACGTAGTCCGGTCGGTGGTCGGTTCAGGCGCCACCGATTCGCCAGCCGGCTCAGCGGCGGCTGACTTTTGCTGCTCGACCACTCGTTCGGGTGACGACTCGGCCGGCAAATCAATAGGACTGCTGGTGGCGTCCAGCTCGCTTTCGGGCGTACCGGATAAGGGTTGGTTGGGGGTGCGTCGGGGGTGTGGCGCGGAGCCTGCGGCGGGGGTGGCCGGGTCGAGCGGCTCGGACTCGGGCTGGGTCATCACTGGCCTTATGCCCGGAACAGGTGGCGACGGATCGCCGCGACGTTGCCGAAGATGCGTACGCCGAGCACGACCACGACCCCAGTCGACAGTTGACCACCGACGCCAAGTTGGTCGCCGAGATAGACGATCAGCGCGGCGACCAACACGTTCGAGATGAACGAGATGACGAACTGTTTGTCATCGAAAATTCCGTCTAGTTTGGCGCGAACCCCGCCGAAAACGGCATCGAGCGCAGCCACCACCGCGATTGGCAAATACGGCTGCAGCCCCGGCGGGACAGTCGGGTGAAATGCGATGCCCAATGCGACACCGGCGAGCAGAGCGAGTACGGCGAACATCAGCCGCCTTTCGAAGACGCTTGACTATGCGGCCCAGCCGCCTTGCTAGACCGGGTGGACGTGTTGTTCTTGGTGGGAACACTGCCGTGTCCAGGCGAGGTGGTTTTCTCCGGGGCATGCGTCGGCGAACCGCTCACCGGTACGGTCTCCGGCTGCGCCACCCGCAACTTGAGCTCGCCAGCCGCGTCCAGGGTGACGTCGTCAACCGCGCTCATCCCGTAGGACATCGCGTATTTGCTGGCCAGCTGGCTGAAGAACCGTCCGGCGTAGCCGTCGCGAAAAGTGCTAGCCAGATCCGCCGGCCCGATCGCCAACACCTCATAGGGCGTAGCGACCGGCTGCTGATCGACCAGAATCGCTTCACCGGCCTGCCGGATCGTGGTCGTGGCGGTCAGTCGCTGCCCGTTGATCGAGATCGCCTCGGCCCCCTGCGACCACAGTGCGTTGGTGGCCAATTGCAGATCATTGTCCTTAACCCGCGCGACCAGATTGCGCTCCCCCGTGACCGAATTCACCGGAGTCGGGCCGTCGGCCAAGGTCAATTTCGCCCCGGCGCCGCGCACTTTGGCCAGCCCGGTTTGGGCCTCCAAGTTCTCCAACTGCGCCACGGCTGCCCCGCCGAGCTCGCGTTCGCGTCTCACCGAGACGTCATTGCCGAGGGTGTCCGCCTGATGCTGAAGCTTGTTCGTCTCGTCTCGCCGGTTCTGCACCTGCTCCACCAGGGTGGCCCGCGCCTTACTCTGGGACGGACCGTCAGCAACCGTCTGCTGATAAGCCACCACCAGCAAAAACCCCAATGCCACCAAGGTCAAAGCCGCCACCGACCGAACAGTCACCTTCGGTACGCCGCGCCGCTCGCCCTCAACCGCTTTGCGCGCCGCAGCATCGGCATAGCCGGGGTCGAGCGGATTACGAAACAGCTCGGTGAGCAGGTCAGGGGCGAAAGTCCGCTTCGCCGGAGCCGACTCGGAGCCGTCAGGTTCTGGCGAGGTCATCTCACAACCGCGCGGGCGGCCGCGGCTCGCTGCGTCCGGTCGGCGCGGACCAGGCGCGCGGTTTGGGTTAGATAAAGCACAGCTGCGGCCCAGTAGAGCCCGAGCGCCCACCAAGCTAGACCCCAGCCGGCCGGTGTCGCCCAGGAGTCGATCGACGGGACCGCCTCGGCCAACAAAATGACCGGGAATGCGGCGAGCAACACGAAGGTGCCGGTCTTGCCGACATAGTGCACCGGCGGCGGACCGTAGCCCGATTGGCGCAGCACCAGCAACGCCACGGCGAGCACCAACTCGCGCAGTAGCAACGCGCCGGTGAGCCAATAAGGGACCACGCCGCGCAGGGTGAAGCCGATCAACGTGGCCAGGATGTAGAGCCGGTCCGCGAACGGATCCAACAGCTCACCGAGGCGGCTGACTGAATTCATCCGGCGCGCGACAAACCCGTCCACCCAATCCGTGGTGCCGCCGATTGCCAGCACGATCACCGCTGCCACGTCTCGGTGTGGGCCAAGCAGCAGGTACAAGAACAGGGGAACGCCGAGCAGGCGCAGAAAGCTGATGACGTTCGGGATCGTCCAGATCCGGTTGGAGGCGGCGATGGACGACGCAGGTTGCTGCGACATCGCGACTTCCTCTCCCCTGTGGGCCGAGCTTCAACCCGGTTAGACCCCGGCGAACGGCTCGGCATCGATGCCATCGGGGCAATTCGGCCCCAGATAGAACGCTTCGCCGAACCCCGGCCGGGCGGCTCGCCGAGCAACTATAACCAGCGCCGTTGTCGGCTCGAGCCACCTGTCACGGACAGCACGCCGCGGACGGCATCCTAGGATCCTAGTTGTTGGGGTTGGGCCGAGCTTGGAGCGGCAGTCAGCGGCGGCCACGCCGAGCTCGGACATAGTCGTCAACAACGTATCGACCAAGCTCAGCGGCTTGCGGGCGGAAGACTCGGCCGCCGTTGCGTTGGGCGACCGCGTCGACGAAACGGCGTAGGCCTGGGTCTTCGCCGAGCATGAAGACGTTCAAAGTGGCGCCGACCCGGGTCAGATGATCTACCTCATGGATCGTGGCTCGGATGGTCTCTGGCGTTGGCGGCCACCAGAACGTCGCTTCCCCGTCCTCCTGCAAATGGGCGGTGGGCTCGCCGTCAGTGACGACCAGAACAACTGGCTCTGCCCCGGGATGCCGGCGCAGATGACGGCCGGCCAACTGCAAGGCGTGCTGCAGATTGGTGCCCTTCTCCATCGTCGGCTCGATCGCCGCCAGCTCGCCTTCAGACAGCCGCGCGGCGTATTTGCCGAACCCGATGAGCTGCAGCGAGTCCTGCGGAAACTGGGTAGCAACCAGATGAGACAGCGCGAGTGCCGTCTGCTTCATCGGGCCCCAGCGACCGTCAGCGAACATCGAATAAGACAAGTCAATGCAGAGCACTACAACTGCCCCGGCTCGGCGTTCAGTTTCGGCAACCTCAAAATCTTCCGGCTCCAGCCGTACGGGCAGGGTGGCTGTCGGGCTTGAAGCGACTCGACGCCGAACCGCATTGCCGATGGTGCGCACGACATCGAGGGGTTGCTCGTCGCCGAACTCCCACCGGCGCGACGACCCGATCAGGTCACCGGCAGCCCCCGCATCACGCAAGTCATGCTGGCCCTGCTTGCGCCCACTCAAATCGTCAAAAACCTGCGCCAAAGCGGTACGCCCGAGCCTGCGCAACGCCTTCGGCGACAACGTCAGGCCCTCGTTGTCTCGGGTCACCCAGCCTTGGCGGCTCAATTCGCGTTCGAGCTCGCGCAGTCGGCGCACGTCGTCGGCAGCCGAGCGGCCCAACTGTCGCTCCACCGCCGTCACATCCACGTCGTCCAGGGTCGCACCCGGGTGCTCCTGCCCGAGTTGGTCGAGCAGTTCGTCCAGCTCCGCCAGCTCGCCGAGCGCGGCCGTCGCATCGCCATAGCCGAGATTTTCGCCGCCGCGCATCCGTTCCCCGCGACCCCAGTTCAGCTGCGGCCGCAACGCCTGCAGGTTGTCGGTGAGTTCGTTCAGCTGCTGCCGCAACGGCCCATCGCCGAGTGCTTGCTCCATCAGCTGCTGCAATTCGGCCCGCTGCTGCGGGCTCAACGAACGCATCAGCCGCTCCGCCGCAGCCGCCCGGCGTGCCAACGAGTCGATCAGCTCGTCGATCGACCGCGGGTTGTCCGGGAAATACTGGCCGTGCTTGGCCATGAACTGCTGAAACGCGTCGTCGGTTTCTTCACCGCGAGCATGTTTGGCCAGCAGCGCATTCAGGTCGCCCATCATCTCGGTGGCACCGGAAATGTCACCGCTTTGCAGGGCCTGCTTCATCCCGGCGAACTGCTGTTCGACAATTTCGCCGCGCAACCCGTCGAGAATCTGCTGGTAGAGCTGTCGCGCTTGCTCGGACGCCCACTGGTAGGAGGCAAGCTCGCGAACGGCCTGCGAGGTCGAGCGGGGCAGATTGTCCAGCACTGTCTCGTTGAACCGGGCCGTGTCGTCATCGCGGGCACGCAACTCGTCCCGCTCCGTGGCGACGGCCTGGTCGAGTAGTTGTTGCGCACGGGTGACCGCCCCGTCCAGGTTGCCGCGGCGCAGCAGGTCGCGACGCATCCGGCGAGCCCGGTCACGCAACTCGTCCAAGCCGCGACCGTCGCGCGGGCCACGGCGCACCAGCTCGCGGAGCACGTCACGCAGGTTGTCACCTTCGAGCACCCGCTCGCCCACTTCGTCGACTGCGGCGCGCACGTCATAGGGCGGGGCGAGCGGGTCCGGCCCGTCCTGCCAGGCGCCATAGCGGAACCGGTTACTGGCCACGGTTCAGCTCCCGTACCGGGTGCGTCCGTCGTCGGTCAGCTCTTTGGCCAGCCGCCGGGTCAGATGCAGCCCTTCGAGTACGAATTCGATGCCGGAGGCGGCCTGGCCTGGGCTGGGGGCATCGCCAAGCCCGAGCCGGTCCAGGATTTTCGCCAAACCGGGCACCGGGCCGAGCTGCCCGAGCAATTCCTCAGCCGAAACCAGCTCACCGGTCTCGATCACCGCGCCCTCGGCCACCAGCGCCGTGAAACCGGACAAATCCAGTCCGCTGAGTTTGTCGCGGAACGTCTCCGCAGTAGCAACTCGCAACAGGTGCCCGAGCACCTCAGTCTCACGGCCCTCTTCGCCACTTTCGAACTCGACCTTGCCCCGCAGTGTCGACGTCACCGAAATGGTGTCCCCGATCCGCGCGACCGCCTCCCGCTCGTTGCGCAGCGCACTGCGCCGCAACGCCGACGCGGCAACCGTCTCGGCGGCAGCGATCGCAAACCGGGCCGAAATACCCGACCGTGCGTCGACCGCCGGCGATTCCCGCACCGCCCGGGTGAAACGAGCGAGAACATCGATCAAATGGTCCGGCACCGAAGCACTGAGCGCTGCCTCCTGCCGAATCAGCGCAGTCTCCAGTTCCAAATCAACCGGATAATGGGTACGGATCTCCGCGCCGAACCGGTCCTTGAGGGGAGTGATGATCCGACCCCGGTTCGTGTAGTCCTCCGGGTTGGCCGAAGCGACCAGCAACAGGTCAAGCGGCAGCCGCAACTGGTAGCCGCGAACCTGAATGTCGCGCTCCTCCAACACGTTGAGCAGCGACACCTGAATCCGCTCAGCCAGGTCCGGCAGCTCATTAATAGCGAAAATCCCCCGATTAGTACGCGGGACCAAGCCGAAGTGGATCGTCTCCGGATCCCCCAGCGCCCGCCCCTGCGCCACCTTGATCGGGTCCACGTCGCCGATCAGGTCACCGACACTGGTGTCAGGGGTGGCGAGCTTTTCGCCATACCGAACACTGCGGTGCAGCCACGAGATGGGCAGCAAGTCGCCGGTCTCGTGGGCCAAGTGCCGGGTGGCCGCGGTCAGCGGGTGATAAGGATGTTCGTGCAGCTCAGAGCCGGTGATAAACGGCGTCCACTCGTCTAGCAAGTCGATCAAGCCGCGGATCAGGCGGGTCTTGCCCTGACCACGCTCGCCGAGCAGGACCAGGTCGTGGCCGGCAAGGAGCGCCCGCTCGACCTCGGGCAGCACGGTGTCGTCATATCCAACGATGCCGGGAAAACGCGGCGCGCCAGTGCGCAGCCGTTCGAGCAGATTATCGCGCAGTTCGTGTTTGACCGTGCGGAACTCGTGGCCCGAGGAGCGCAGCTCCCCCAGGGTGCTCGGCAGGTCGGTGGGTGGGGTCGGTGTGCTCGCGGTTAGTGCGTCAGTCACCGGAGCGACGCTACTCCGCCGCAGCACACCCCGACGAGGACCACAACACTCAACTCGGCTCCACCTAGCTAGGCGGTTCTGCGACGGATTAGGGCGGTAGTAAGCGCGGTGACAACTAAGGATGCGGCACTCAATCCGCACAAGAGCATCAGTGCGCCAACGCCCCATAGGCCACTGTCGTCGGATGAGGCGCCGTTCACGCTCCATGCCGTGGTGAAGGTCAGCGTCAGCGCAGATCCGGCCAACGCCGGTCGCACTCGGGCTAACAGCGCGCCGATCAGCAGCGCTAGCAGCGACACCGCGCACCCGACAACCTGCCAGGTTTCATATGGGCCCTGGTAAGTGTTGGTGGCCGGATCGAGCTGATATTCGTGGTCCCACCCCAGCCAGCCGAACCAGACCAGAAAAGTCAACAGCGCAACAGCAACGACACCGAAGAATTGGTACCAGGGGCGGGCGGGGCGTTCAACGGCAGGAATCGTTGTCATGAGGCCAACCTAGGTGCGTCCGGCCGGTGGGGCTTGAGCTCGGATACTCAACTCGACGTCGACACCGCTACTATCTGTGTTCGATGAGTGCCACGATGATCGCCCGCGACCTCGCCGCTGGGCACGGTGACCGAGTTCTGTTTGCCGGGCTCGACCTGGTGGTCGCCCCAGGTGACGTGATCGGTTTGGTCGGCGTCAACGGCGCGGGCAAAACTACCCTGCTGCGTACGCTCGCCGGGCTGATCCCGCTCGAAGCTGGAACAGTGGCGCTGAGTCCACCGACGGCAACGGTCGGCTATTTGCCACAGGAGCGCGACCGGACCCCGGGTGAGAACGTCCGCGACTTCCTCGCCCGGCGCACCGGAGTCGCGACTGCCCAGGCGCAGATGGAGGCCGCAGCAGTTGCGTTGGCCAACGGGGCAGCGGGCGCCGACGACGAATACGCGACGGCATTGGAGCGCTGGCTGGATCTGGGCGGGGCTGACCTAGCCGAACGGGCCGAGCAGGTCGCGGCCGAGTTGGGGCTTACGGTCGCGTTGGATCACCCGATGACCGCGTTGTCTGGTGGGCAGGCAGCGCGCGCTGGCTTAGCGTCACTGTTGCTCAGCCGATATGACGTGATTTTACTCGACGAGCCCACAAACGATCTCGACCTGGACGGGCTCGCCCGGCTCGAACAGTTCGTCACCGGACTGCGGGCTGGTGCGGTTGTGGTCAGCCACGATCGCGAATTTTTGGCCCGTACGGTGACTGCGGTGGTGGAACTTGATCTGGCTCAGCAGCAGGTCAGCCTGTTTGGGGGCGGGTATGACGCTTACCTGGAGGAACGGGAACGGGCGCGCACGCATGCCCGCGAGGAATACGACGAATATGCCGATAAGGTCGGCTCGTTGCAGGACCGGGCGCAGATGCAACGCAACTGGATGGAACACGGGGTGCGCAACGCCCGCCGCAAGACCAAGGACAACGACAAAATTGGCCGGAATCTGCGCACCGAGTCGGCTGAGAAGCAAGCAGCTAAGGCCCGGCAGACCCAGCGCATGATCGAACGGCTCGACGTGGTGCAGGAGCCGCGTAAGGAGTGGGAGCTGCGGATGGAGATCGCCGCGGCACCCCGAGGTGGTGCGGTGGTGGCTGAGCTGCGCGACGCGGTGATCCGGCGCGGCGATTTCACCCTCGGGCCGGTGAGTTTGCAAATTGATTGGGCTGACCGGGTGGCGATCACCGGTGCGAACGGGGCGGGCAAGTCCACTCTGCTCGACACGTTGTTGGGTCGGCTGCCGGTGGAATCGGGCACAGCTCGGCTTGGTTCGCAGGTGGTGGTCGGCGAGGTGGATCAGGCCCGCGGGCAGTTCCTCGGCAATGAGCCGTTGGCGGTCGCGTTCGGCGCGGCGGTGCCCGAGCTCAGCGATGCTGAGGTGCGCACCTTGCTGGCTAAGTTCGGGCTACGGGCGGCGCACGTGCCCCGGCCGGCCGCCACGTTGTCGCCGGGTGAGCGCACTCGGGCGGGATTGGCGTTGTTGCAGGCGCGTGGGGTGAACCTGCTGGTCCTTGACGAGCCGACCAACCATCTCGACTTGGCGGCGATCGAGCAGTTGGAGTCAGCGCTGGCCAACTACACCGGCACCTTGTTACTGGTCACCCACGATCGGCGAATGCTGGCAGCGGTCTCAGTCACCCGACATTTGCTCGTCGCCAACGGCCAAGCCACCTTTCGCGACTGACACATAACGGAACAGCACAGCCTTAACCCAACAGCGCAGCGCCCGACTTGACGAGGGTGCGCGCGGTGCACAACGATCACCGACATGGATCCGGCCGGTCACGCAGAGAACACGACCGGAGCAGCGTTGGGTCGGGCGCCGGGTAGGCCTACTCGGGAAATTCTACTGGCTGCGGCATTGGGTGCTTTCACTGAGCAGACCTACGGCGGGACCTCGATGGCTGTGGTCGCCGAGCGAGCCGGCATTGCGGTCGGCACAATCTATCGGCATTTTCCGAGTAAAGAAGCACTCGGTAACGCAATTTATTTGCGCTGCAAAGCGCGACTGCTGGATTATCTGCACCGCGACGCGCCCGCCGATGAGGACGTGCGGGCTGCCTTCGGCCGAGTTTGGCGGGCGCTGCTCAGTTTTGCCGAGCAGCATCCCGAGGCGCTCGCCTTTCTGGAATATCACCAGCATGACGCCTATCTCGATGCGCAGAGCCGGGCTGTCGCGCAGCAGATCGACGAGCTCGGGATCGCGTTAGTGCAGCGCGGACAACAGGCTGGGCTGGTCCGCCTCGGCGACGCGCAGCTGTTGGTGTCGTTGGTTTATGGCGCATTCGTTGGGCTAGCCCGGGCCCGGCCGGCCGGATTGGGCGGCGACGACGAGCAGCGCCGGCTGGCCGAGGAAGCTGCCTGGGGCATGCTGCGCCGCGAATCGGCTTGACGTCTGTCGCTGGTTGGGACGTGACTTGACACGTTCGGGTGAGTGAATGATCATTCATTCGCCGTTGGTTCCGGCCATGGCGTCCCGAACCCCACGAACGGACATTTACTGTGGTATCCCTGCAGGTCAACAAGTCGCCATGCCAAATGGACCCCGACGACGACGACACCACCGTCGATCTGTTGCGGCAGAAGTTGGGGTTGACTGGCACCAAAATCGTCTGCGGCGCTGGCGTTTGCGGCGCGTGCACTGTGCTGGTGGATGGCAGCCCGATGGTCAGCTGCCTGCTGCCGGTCGCGGCGCTAGACGGTCGGCAGGTCACGACGGTCGAAGGCGTCGATCCACACCATCCGGTGGCGCAAGCTTTCGCCGCGCACGCAGCGTTGCAATGTGGATTCTGCACGCCGGGATTCGTGATCGAGGCGGTGGCGTTCCATGACGCTTGGCGCGCCGAACACGGCACGATCGAGCCGACCCGCGAGCAAATCGCCGCCGCGCTAGCTGGCCACTTGTGTCGCTGCGGCGCCTACGTGGAGATCTATGCAGCTGTCGCGGCTGCGTGCGCTGGGCGTCATGACGAGCCCAGCGACCTGCCTGGCCCGCGCCTAGAAGCCCGCGACAAGATCTCCGGCAAGGCGAAATACACCGCGGACATCCAGCTACCCGGCCAGCTGGAAGGCGTTATCGTCCGATCCAGTCAGCCACACGCTCGGGTCACTGCAGTGGATCTCGACGGCGCTCGGGGCATTCCCGGGGTGCGGGCGGTGGTGGATCTGCTCGGCGAGGACCGGACCGTGCGTTATATCGGGCAGGAAATCGCGGTCGTGGCTGCGGTCGACCGGCGCACTGCTGAGGCGGGCGTCGCCGCGGTCAAGATCAATTACGATCCACTCCCCGCGGTAGTGGATCAGCAGACGGCTCGGCAGGCGGACGCACCGCTGGTTTATCCGGATAAGCGCACTCGCAAGCCACCGAACGCGGCCGAAGGGCCACTGTTCCCAGCTCCGTGGAATGGCAACGTGCGCGGCCCGATCAGCTCCTTCTCCGAGGCGGCCGGCAAGGCAAAACGCGCCATCGCGACAGCGCGCGAACAGGACGATCCACTGCTGGTGCAGGGCGTGTTCCGCACCTCCGCGCAGCTGCACACCGCCTTCGAGGCACATGGCGCGGTGGCCAGTTGGGACGGCAAAAACCTGCTGGTGCACGTCTCCACCCAAGCGATCGGACACGTCGCGACTCAGATCGCCAAACGTTTCGAGCTAGCACCCACTCAGGTACGCGTCGTCGCCGAGCACATCGGCGGTGCATTCGGCGCCAAGCTGGCGTTGTCCCCCGAGACGGTCGCCGCCATTTCCGCCGCCCGAGTCGCCCAAGCCCCCGTCCGGGTCGTGTTGACTCGCGAGGAAGAACTCTCGGTCACCGGGTACCGCGCGCCGGCCGAGATTGAGCTGGCCATGCTGCCCAACTCGGGTGGTGAGCTGGCCGCCCTGCAGATGGCGGCCTATGCAAACGCGGGTATCGCGGTGGGTTCGTCGATCGCCGGTTTGGCGCGGCTGATCTATCCCGCGCCGGCCAAAGAACTGCTCGATTTCGACGTCGTGACCAACCAGGCGCCTGGGGCACCATTTCGCGGTCCGGGCGGGCCGGTCAACAGTTTCGCGTTGGAAGGTGCTGTCGACGAAGCCGCCCGGCGATTGAACACTGATCCGATTGCATTGCGACAGAAATGGGATCCGGACCCGTTGCGTCAGCGGCTCTACCAGTGGGCGGCGGCACTGCCCGCTTGGCAGTCGCGCGGTGATTTGCCGCGGACCGGGCGGATGCGGCGCGGCATCGGCGTGGCCGCGGCCAACTGGTTCTATTGGTGGGAACCCGACTGCGCGGTCGCCCTGACCATCGTCGACGGCCGGCTGCGGGCCTCATCCGGTTTCCAAGACATGGGTACTGGCAGCCGCAGCGTGCTGGCCGGTGCGGTGGCGCACGCGTTCGACTTGGAACCGACCGAAATCGACGTACGCCTGGGTGACTCCAGTCTGCCGCGCGGCCCGATGTCCGGTGGCAGTCGCACGACGGCCACTATCGTCCCCGCTGCCCTAGTCGCGGCGGCTCGACTGCGCGACCAGATCGTCGCGGCGGTTGGACTGCCCGGCGCCGCAGCAACCGACACCGGCGTCGCGTACGTGGGTGGGACTTTGACTTGGCGGGAAGCCCTGACCCGAGCCGAAGGGCGAACAGCCTCATCGGTACGCCCGGACGACGATTCGGCGCTCGCCGGTGACGCACGGCGGGCATTCGCCGGTGGTGGTCTCGGCGGTTCGGCGTTCGCCCTGGTGCTGCGATGGATGGCGCATTTGCGCACCGGCCGTGGCTCCACCGGCGCAGTGCATGTGGTCGAAGTCGAGGTTGACACGTTGCTGGGCCACACGCGGGTGTTGCGGGTGCACGGCGGTCTGGCCGTCGGCAAGCTGCGCGCTCCGGAGCTGGCGGCCGGTCAAGCGCACGGCGCGATTATCCAGAACGTCGGCTACGCGTTGCACGAGCAGCGGCAGGAAGATCCGCATACCGGCCGAGTTTTGTCGGCTGGGTTGGAGGATTACCGCATTCCCGGAATCGCGGAAACCGCGCAGATCGAGCTGCATTTCGACGAGGAAGGCTTCGAGCACGTGGGTGGACACGGCGTCGGCATGGGCGAGATCAGTGCGCTGCCAGTCGCGGCGGCAATCGCGAACGCGGTTTATGACGCGACCGGTTTCCGGCCAGATGAATTGCCCATTACGCCCGAACGGCTGCTGGCCGGACTGCACCGCGGAGGCCAGGCATGACCACGAGCATTTATCACGCACGCCACAATGGGCAGTTCGCCGAAGCTCCGGAATTGCGCGCGGGCGGCACCGACCTGACCGAGCGTCGGCGCAGTGGCGTGTCCTATGGCCCGATCCAAGACATCGGCGCTCGGCCGGAGCTAGCCCGGATCGAGCCGCGGCCCGACGGCGGATTCGACGTCGGCGCGCTGGTGCCGCTGGCGCAGTTCGCCGGTGACACCGACGTGCGGGCAGGTTATCCCGGACTGGCCGCTGCGGCCGGCGGGCTCGCGACGCCACAGATCCGCCGGGCCGCGACTGTCGGCGGCAGCCTGCTGCAACACAATCGGTGCTGGTATTACCGCAGCCCACACACAGATTGCTTGGCTAAAACTGGCACCGGTTGTCCAGCGCGCGAGGGCAACCACCGCTATCACGTGGTGTTCGACACCGGCCCGTGCGTCGCACCCAGCCCGTCCACCGTCGGCGCCGCCTTGCTGGCCTATGACGCCCGCATCACGATCGCCGACTCAGCTCAACCCGACAAGGTCGCGAACCACCGCACTCAAGACGCGGCAGAATTCTTCGGCGACGGCAGCGACGGTCGGCAGCACACCCTTGAACCAGGTGAGCTGCTCACCGCCGTGCACCTGCCCTCGCCGGCTGTCGGCGAGCAAGCCGCTTATTTCCGGGCGATTGGCCGCACGTTTGCCGAATGGCCGTTGGTCGAGGCGGTGGTCCGGCTGATTATCGTCGACGGGATCATCGACCGGGCAGCGGTGGCAGTGGGTGGGGTCGCGCCAGTTCCGTTGCGTCTGCCCGCGGTGGAGCAGGCGCTGCATGGTTTGCCGGTCGCTTCGGCGGTGTTAATCGCCGCGGCGCAACATGCGGCTGACGGTGCCAACCCGCTGCCGATGACCGAATACAAGGTGCCGCTGCTGATCGGCACTGTTCGGCACACCCTGCACCAGGCCGCCGGTCTGGTGGACGCCTGACCATCATGTCCGGGCGAATATTCGGCACCACGGCAACCGGGGCCGACTCGGCCACGGTTAGCTCGGCTGGCACAACGGCGACCAGGAACGGCTCGGGCGGGGTCGGGTTGCATGCGTGATGTGCTGGACAGCCTGCTTGGGTGGTGGCACGACGACCAACCGGCTGGCTTGGCAACGGTGACTCGGACCTGGTCTAGTGCGCCGCGCCGCCCTGGTGCCGCGATGGCGGTCGGCCCGGACGGTGCGGTTGTCGGCAGTGTCTCCGGCGGCTGCGTCGAAGCAGCGGTCTACGAGTTGTGCAGGGAAGTCGCTGACACCGGTGTGCCGCGCACTGCCCGCTTCGGGGTCGGCGATGACGATGCGTTCGAGGTCGGGCTGATCTGCGGTGGCACGGTCGAGCTGCTGATCGAACGGGTGGATCGCTCGGCCTTCCCGCAGCTGCCCACCTTCGCCGAAGCAGTAACGACCGGACGGCCGGTGGCGCTGCTGACTCGGCTGGACGACGCCCGCCACCTGCTGCTGACCCCGGACGGGCGCAGCGGCACGCTCGGCGGCGATCGGATCGACGAAGCTGCGGGCGACGACGGGCGTGGATTGCTCGCCGCCGGCCAAACCGCGGTGTTGCGGTACGGCCCGGGTGGCGAGCGGCGCGGCGACGCGTTGACCGTGCTCGCTGCCTCGTTCGCCCCGCCACCGCGGATGCTCGTTTTCGGGGCCACTGATCATGCGGCGGCTAGCGCCCGGATCGGATCATTCCTCGGTTACCGGGTGACTGTCTGTGATGCGCGGCCGGTGTTCGCCACGGCCCAGCGGTTTCCGTCCGCCGACGAAGTCGTACTCGATTGGCCGCACCGGTATTTGGCGGCTGAGGCTGCGGCTGGGCGGCTGGACGAACGTACCGTCATCGTGGTTTTGACTCATGATCCGAAGTTTGATGTGCCGGTGTTGGAGGCGGCGCTGCGGCTGCCGGTGGCATATGTGGGGGCGATGGGGTCGCGGCGTACGCACCATGACCGGTTAGAGCGGCTTCGGGAGGCGGGGCTGAGCGGGGCTGAGTTGGCGCGGTTGGCTTCGCCGCTGGGGTTGGATCTTGGTGCGCGCACGCCGGAGGAGACGGCGGTCAGTATCGCGGCCGAGATTGTGGCGCTGCGCTGGGACGGCACCGGCGGTCGGCTGACCAACCTCCATGGGCCGATCCACTCCAATTGACTTCACGTTTCTAGGCTGCAGACCAGCAAAAATACTCAACCGTGCACAATTACGAACTAAAAATGAACAACTTGTTACAGGGGAGCGCCTACTAGAGGAGTCGGTTCGCCACATCCCAGTCCTCGGGAGATCCCCATGGCAGCTCGATTCCGTCCCCGTCCCCTCCCCCTACTCCTCGCCCTAGTCGGCATGCTGATCCTCGGCTTGGGCAACACCGCAGCATTCGCCGCCGCCGACGTCGCCCCGGACGTCCCCACGGCCCTACCGATCCACCAAGTCGACTCGCGACTCTCCGACTACCCCCGGCTGATCCGGCTCGCCCACGCCGGCGCCGACAACGGCACCCTGCTAGTCGCGGCCGGCGGAGCCACCCCCGGACTCGCCATCACCCGCAGCACCGACGGCGGCGTCACCTGGTCCGACTCGGGCACCGCGCACGCCGGCAGCTACGCCTGCTGCGCCGCCCTGATCGAACTTCCCACCGGCGCGATCTTGCTCGCCGGCACAGTCAGCGGCGGCTCCATCATCGAGGTAAATCGCAGCCTGGACCACGGGCGCAGTTGGTCGTTTCTCAGCAACGTCGTCACCGGCGGCCAAGGCGGCGGCTATGGCCTGTGGGAACCGGAGTTCACCTTCGACGCATCCGGCCGACTGGTCTGCTTCTTCTCCGACGAACGCCACCAAGGCGAAGGCTACAGCCAGCTGATCGCCCACGTGGTTTCCACCGACGGCGGCCAAAGCTGGTACGGCGAAACCCGCGACATCGCCATCGCCGACAACTCGTCCCGCCCGGGGATGGCCCGGGTCGTACGGGTGCCTGGCGGCAGCTACATGATGGCTTACGAGGTGTGTGGCTGGCCCGGATGCGCCGTGTTCACCAGAACCTCGCCGGACGCCGACAACTGGGGTGACCCGACCCAGCTCGGTAATCGGGTCCACGCGCGCGACGGCGCCTACTTCATCAGTGCACCGGGGCTGACCTGGGTGGCAAGCGGCGCACCCGCGGGTCGGCTGGTGGTAACGGCGAAGTATTTGGCCGGCACCGGTCAGCCAGACACTGGGCGGCTGCTGATGACCACCACCGATCTCAGCGGCACATCCGACTGGGACGAGCTGCCTGCGCCCGCGGCGATCGCGGTCGACGGCAATGGTGGGCATTGCGCTAACTACAGTTCCAGTCTGCTGCCTAGTGCCGACGGTACGACGCTGATCGAAGTGGCCGGGAGCATCACGGGCAGCGCATGTCGGATCGTCGTGGCCGCTTCGACGGCCGGGGCGCTGCCGTATTCGGCGCCGTTCGATCAGGGCACGTCGGTGGGCTGGAATACGTACGGCGGTGGGTGGACTGTCACCGACGGGGCACTGCGCAACAGCCAACACAGTGGTCAAGGCGACAAAGCCCTCGCCGGATCGACCGCTTGGAGCGACGTCAACCTGTCCGCCGACGTACGGGTTGACAGCTACGGGGTCGACGCTGGGGTGCTGGTGCGCGTCAACGGCCCGACTGTCGGGGTGGACTCACTCTCCGGCTACACGGTCGGCATCTCGTCGACAGACGGTCGGCTCTACCTTGGGCGCTTCGCGGGTGGGTGGAGCAAACTGGCCGACATTGGCGTGCCCGACGGCGTTGTGCCAGGTCAATGGTATGGCATCAGCGTGAACGCGGTCGGCTGCACCTTCAGTTTTAGCGTCACAAACCGCCAAACCGGACAAACCTCTAGCTCTGAGTACATTGACGGTGGGTGTCAGCTGACTAGCGGGCAGATCGGCGTACGGTCCCATAACGGACCTGCGTCCTGGCGCAACCTCACCGTCAACGCGGCATCCTGATCTAACTCGCCGGCAGTGCTGGTAGTTCCAGAACTTGTTAGCCGAAACAAGTCTTGAGGCTCAACATTGACCCGACAATCGTTTACGCGATGGTCGGGTCAATGTCGTCCGCAGTCGCAGTCAGCGCGGTGCGGCTGTGGCGTCGCCGGATTGGGCGCCGGCAGGTCCGGTGGCTCCGGCCGAGGTTGCGGCGGATCCTGGGCTCAAGGCCAGATTGGTGGGTGGGTCGACGAAACCTGGTTTGGCGACTCGCCTGGTGCCGGTTTCGACTGAGGTGAGGGCAGCGCCGTCCGTTTCGTACAGCTTGGGCAAGCCGGTAGTTACGACTGTGCCGATCAGCGAAACCGGATCCCCGGTTGGCGACAGGACGCCGTTGCGATAGGTCTGGTTCGCGACCAGATTGGCGCGGAACACGATGCCGCGCGGTGGGTAACCGGCTGCAGCGTATCCACCGGCGGTGGAGCCGAAAACGAATCCTTGCAGATTGTGGAAGAAGGTGTTGTGTTCGATGGTGACGTCGCTGACGTTTGGTGAGATGGCGACTCCGGCTCCGCCGTTCACACCGAGTCGACCATTGTCGTGCACCATATTGTCGTGAATGCGGACTCGTTGCACGTCGCCTTTGGCCGGTTCTTCATCGGCGACCACTATCGCGTCAGCGACGTTGTCATGAACTAGGTTGTGATCAATTTCGACGTCGAAGGCGTTGGACCTGCTGCCATCCAGGTAAATCGCGGCGCCACCGTGATATCCGACGGCAGTTCCGGAAATCACTGCACAATTGGCGACGGTGTTGTGGTGGACCCGGCCGCGGCGTGAGCCGGTTTTGATGTCGATGCCTTCGCGAGTGCAGCCGAGGACGCGATTGCCGCCGACGTCAAACTCATCCACACCCCAGATGCTCAGCGCTTCTTGCGCGCCAACGTTGGTGTCGCCGCCGGGGTAACGCCGGTTGGAGCGTTGCAACGTATTGCCGACAACGGTGATGTTGTGGCTTTGCACTTCTTGCTCGCCGCCGCCGTAATAGCCGGCGGGCAATGCGATGATGCCGGAGGCGCCGGCATCGTTTACGTGATTGTTCGCCACAATCATGTCGTGGGTGCCGGCCAGCACGATGGCACCCCATTCGGACTGCTCGACTTGCATTCCCTCGATCAACCAGAAACCGACCCCGGTCGCGGCGACTGTGCCGCCTTCGATCCAGCTGTTCGGCCCGTCCGGGCTCGGATCGCGCACCACTGCGCCAGGCTCGCCGCGTAAAGTGATGTGACCTTGGGTCGCATTTCCCGAGCCTTTGAGCTGCACTTTTTCGACATAGGTGCCAGCAGCCACGGTGACGGTGTCGCCGGGACGCAATGCCGGCGAGGTGGTGGCCTTGTTGACGGACCGGAACGGACGAGCGGCGGTTCCCGGGTTGGCGTCGTTGCCCTGCGGTGACACGTGGTAGGTCACGCCGGTTCCGGTGCCGGGCGCAGGGTGGAAGACAATCCCGTTGCCGACCGGAACGCTCGCTGAGGCTGACGGCGAGGCAGCTGTCGCTGGCGCCGCTCCGGCGGTGGCAGTGGCGGTGGCGGTGACTGCCGGAGCGGCCAAGCTGGGCGGGTGGTGTGGCAGGTTGATGGTAACCGCAGCGATAGCAGTCGCTACGACAACACTCGGCACCAACACCAACACCGCTGGTTTGGCGGCGAAAGCGTGGCCGATGCGGGCCGCGTTCGCAGCCCCGCCCACCCAGGACGCTGCGGCCGGCGCAGTAGCTGCTGCTGTCGTTATCACATGCGCTGACACCGGTACGACCAGCAGCGGCGCGGCGGCGATCAGCCGCTCCGCGGGTACCAATCCGTGTTGGGCTTGCTGGCAGCGAGGGCACTGGGAAATGTGCCGGTTGAATCGTTTGCGCCAGACGGTCGTGCGCGCACCGTCCCACCCACCCAAGATGGCGCGAAGCTCTGGGCAGGCGTGTTTGGAGTCGCGCCGAGCCAGCACCCGCACGATCACCCGTGCGGCGTCGAGGTGTTCCCGCAGACGTTGCAGGCGCACCTTGGCCCGAGTACTGGTCGAGCCGAGGGTGGAGACCAATTGGGCCCGGTCGATCTCGCCGATGAGTTCCAACCACCACAAGCTGAGCAGGTCCTGATCGTCCGGCTCCAGCCACCTGGTCGCTTGCGTCGTCTCTTGGCGCTGTTCGGCCAACGCGAGTCGGGCGACGCTACGTTGTTCTTGGTCGAAACTGTCGGGCACCTCAGCGATGTCTTCGTCGGTAAGGACGTCGAATTGCACTCCCCGAGCGGTACGCCGCCGGTTGACCTCGTGTGCTGCGATCGAGAGCACCCAGGAGCGGAAGCGTTCCGGTTCACGCAAGGAACCGACGTGCCGGACGGCGCGCAGGAAGGTTTCTTGCACCACGTCGTCCGCGTCTGGGCCGGGAAGTCGGCGCCGCACCAGCGAATACACCACGGGCAGGCAGCGGCGGACTAACTCATTGAGCGCTGCCTCGTCGCCGTTTCGGGCCGCCACGGCCAAGCTGGTGTCGTCGGCGACCGTCACCCGTTCCGCTGCTTCTTGTCGCACCAACCCGCGCCGCCCTTCGTCGTCACACCGACCCGTGCACAAGGTTCCATCAGCGCCAGCCAAATCCGTATCGAACAAAACTTTACGTTTTGCTAAAAACTACAAACTCGGCTGGACGCCGAAAGTCCGCACTACCTGCCGGCTTGGCGGATAGCGCGGACCGTTAGCTCAATACGATCAGGACGCGTCTTGGCGAAGCATCGCCATCTGCGGCTTGTCGGAGCCGTTGGCGTTCGGTTCCAGACTTTCCATGTTGTTCCACCACGGTCCGGCTGCCCAGGCCGCCCAGCCCATGGCGACGTCCGAGTTGGCTTTCCAGTAGGCCAGCAGCTTGGCCATACCGGCCTTGCAGTTGGCGTTGTCGCCGTAACTGAATTCGCCGAACCAGGCCTTGAAGTGGTTGGCGCGGGCCCACTTGACGAACGGGTCGATTCGCTTAGTCACCAGGTCCGGCGCGACACAGGTGGTGTGGGTGCCGGAGGCGTCCTCATCGAGGTAGGAGTGGGTTTCGATGACGAAGTTCTTGCCGCTGTCGACGATGCCGGGCATCGCGTCGGCGTTCGACGTGCCATACCAGTTCTTGGTCCACTCCGAGGCGTTAGACCAGACCACCCCGGGTACGGTGATCAGATTCTTGGCGCCGGTGGCCCGAATCGCTGCGATCGCCTCGTTCGCAGCGGACAGCCACTGCTCGGCCGGCAGGCCATTCGGCTCGTTCATCAGGCCGAAGACGACCAGCGGGTTTGACAAATAGCGGCTGGAAAGCTTGGTCCAGAAGTCGTTGAACGCGGCCGAGGGCACCTGTGGGCTGCCGATCAGCTGGTTGTAGTAGCGCGCATAGTTGTGCGGGTCGATCACGACAACTGACTTCTTGGTAACCGTGATGTAGTTGACCAGGTCGTCCAGGCGAGCAAGCTCGTCTTTATCGAAGTCGCTGAACTGGGTGGGCTGCAAACGCTCCCACCGGAACGGCAACCGAATGGTATTGAGGTCAGCAGAAATGAAGTGATCGACCTCAGCGTGGGTGGGGTAAATCCAGTCCTTGCCGAACGTACCCTTATTGCCGTTCTCCGGGGTGGGGCCGAATTCGGCACCGGCCAGGTTGATGCCCTTGAGCACTGCGGGTAGCGCGCTATTCGAGCTAGCCGGCGCTGAGGTTTGGGTCGAGGCAGCTAGTGCGGCTGAGCTCGTCGACGCTGACCGGGCCACTGACGACCCCGACGGCTGCGGAGCCGCGCTGGTCGGTGATGCAGCCGGGGCGCTCGCGGGCGCACTGACCACCGGTCCGGTCGGCTTGCACGCGGATGACGCGAGCGCTACGACACACAGAGTGGCCGCTACCCTACCGAATTTTGGTCCCACCAAGGTCCTCCGCAGTTCAGGTTAATGATCGACTGAACCTTATGGGCCACCGCGATATAGCGCAAGATTGGTGATTCCAATTCACTTAACATAAGTCTCCGAGATAACCCTCATATCGGTCATTACGGGCATGACTATTAAGCGCCTAACCAAATTGTCAGCACAATGCTGTCCGGCCGTTGCCCTGGGTGACTGGCCTACCTGATGGGCGCAAAGAATTAAGCCGCAGTAAAGATCCGTCGGGTGATTTCCGCGAACTACCACAATCTGAGAGCGGACGTGCGCGCAATAAACCGGTCAGGCGACAACCCGGTCACGGCCACTGCGCTTGGCGTCATAGAGTCGCCGGTCCGCCGTGGAAATTAGCTCCGCCTGGGTTTCGCCACCGACGGTCGTCACTCCACCGATACTGACCGTAACTGGCAGGTCGCCGGTGATGGGGCGCCACGAGTAAGCGGCGATCCGGGCCCGGATCGCCTCCAACATCGGCTGAGCAGCACCGGGCAGCACCACCAGGAACTCTTCGCCACCCATCCGAGCCACAAACCCGTCGTCGCCGACCGTGAGCAGCCCGGCAACAGTCACCAGCACCTGGTCGCCCACGTCGTGTGAGAGCGTGTCGTTGATCCGCTTGAAGTGGTCAAGGTCGATCAGGGCCACCGTCAGCGGACGACCGGAGGCGAGCTCTTCCGGCAACCGTTCGTCGACGTACCGACGGTTGTAGAGGCCGGTGAGCGGGTCTCGCCGCGCTTGTTCCCAGTAGCGCTCGGCATCCCGACGGGCCTCAGCGGTCTCGAACATGGCCTGGCGGGCCCGTGCGCGTGCCTCCTGCTGGGTCGAGCGCAGCACCTCACTGGCGGCGTGGAAACGCTTGTACTCCTCGAACGCCGACTGGTAGTTGCTGGCCGCAGCGAACAGCTCGGCCTGTTCCGCGTGGACCCGAACCCGTACCCCGGTCAGCTGTTGCTCGGTGCACAGCTCTAGGCAGCGGTCGAGGCTGGCTTGGGCTCGGTCGAGGGCGCCCAGTCGTCGCTGCGCGAGGGCAAGGGTGAGGGCGGCGTCGGCCGCGTCGTGCGGCTCAAACCAGCGTGGCGCGTCGTAGAAGTCGCGCAGCATCTCCTCGGCCTCGGCGAACCGGTCCAAGCTAATCAAAACGTTCGCGATGGTGTCCCGCTCGACCAGCAGGAAATCGCGGCCGATGGTTTGCGCCGCGGCATACATGCGTTCGACCGCGGCCCACGTCGACTCCGCGTTGCCGGCCTCCAGTTCGGTGTAGGCGAGGTTGTTGAGCACTAGCAGCTGGCGGGTCATGTCGCCGATCGTCACTGCGAGCCGTTCCGCCTGCCGGTAACGGTCGCGGGCCGCCTCAGTCGACCCCGTCTCCGCCAGCGAGTTCGCCAGCCGGATCAGATAGATGATGCGCAGACCGGGCGGTGCACTGTCCTCCAGCAGCTCCACCGCGCCTAGGGCATGTTCGAGACTGGCGGCTTCATCGCCGAAGTAATGGAAGGTCAGGGCGAGGTGAAAGTGGCTGCGGGCCAGCAGCGGCCGGCAGTCGTGTTCCTCGGCCCAGTGCCGGGTGGCTAGGAAGATGCGGGCGGCGAGGCCAATTTCGCCCTCGCGGCGGCGCATGTCCGCTTGCACGAGTCGGGCTCGGTGCGCGAGCACGATGTCGCCCTGCAAGTCGGCGGCAGCCTCAGCAATTGTCGCCCGCTCCAAGATCGCGTCGACGTCATGACTGTCGTGGTTTTCAAGATCATCCAATTCAGCCGCGAGGTCTAGCACGCCTGTTTCAGGCGCCCAGAGCTGTGGCTGCGGGATCACCCCACCCTCATCGGATGCCGGCCCGCGCACATGAGAAGTGGGCCAGCGCCGGGTTCTGCCCCTCCCCGCCTAGATCACTACCTGAATCTTGGCCCCGCCGCAGGCAGATCGGCGTGCCAGCCCATTCACGCCCGGGACCCCGGGGTGTCAGCACCCGGGATCAGGTGCGCCCAGGGGAGCAGAGCGGCTCCGCGGCAGCCAGCGGTCAGGACACGGTGGGTTCAAGCAAGTTGGCGACGAGCAGGGCTCCGGTCGCTTCGAGGTGGGCGCGCATAGCCGCTTCTGCCGCCCCGCCTGCACGCGCCAGCACGGCACGCACGACCGGCTCGTGCTCAGCATGAATCTCGACCAGGGTACGGCCGCTGGCCGTCGTTGGCGGACCGAGCAAGGCGGTGGTCGAGCGCAGCTGAGCAACAATCGCTGCGGCCCGGGCGTTTCCGGCAGCACGCAGCAGCAGATCGTGCACCAGGCGATCGGCTGACCAGAAGGAAGGTTCGTCGGCCCTAGTCGCCGCAGCCCCCATGGCATGCAACGCCGATCGGATCCCGGCCAGTTGCTCGTCGCTGGCCCGCAGCGCCGCAGTGTGCGCCGCAGCCGGTTCCAACGCGAGCCGAATCTCGATAATTTCCTCGATGTCGTGCGCTCGGGGTGGCAACACTCGGAAACCGCGGTTGCGCTGAATCTCGACCAGCCCGGCCTCGGCCAACCGCAGCAACCCGTCCCGGACCGGACTGCGCGACACTCCGAGCAGCTCAGCCAACTGATACACCGAGTAGGTCTGGTCAGCCACCAGCTCACCGTCGGCAATTCCCGCCCGAACGGCCTGGGCGACAGCGTCGGCAAGCGAGGGAGCCGCGGACGGCAGATGCAGGGTGGGCATGAGTAACATGTTACTCATGAGCGATGTACGGGCGGCCCTGACCAAGGCCGGCCTCGAGGTCAAGTCCGACGCCGGCACCCTCGGCATGTATTCGTCGGACGCCTCGCTCTACCGCATCGCGCCGCTAGCCGTAGTCCGGCCCCGACACGTCGACGAAGTGGCAGCAGCGCTGGCCGTGGCGCGCGCGAGCGCAGTTCCGATTACCTCGCGCGGCGCCGGCACCTCAGTGGCCGGCAACGCGGTCGGTCGTGGCATCGTGCTGGATTTCTCCCGCCACCTCAATCGAGTCCTGGAGATCGATCCACAAACCCGGACCGCCGTGGTGCAGCCGGGCACGGTGCACGCAGTGCTGCAGCGGGCCGCCGCACCGCACGGCATCCGCTTCGGGCCCGACCCGTCCACTCATCCGCGCTGCACGATCGGCGGGATGATCGGCAACAACGCCTGCGGTTCCCGTTCCCTGGCCTATGGGCGCACCTCAGACAACGTCGCTGGGCTGCAATTTTTGACCGCGGCCGGCGAACAAGTCAGCACCGGTTACCTCGACGGCGGGGTGCCATTCGCCCGAGGTGCCGAGCCAGTGCTCGACCAGGTGCGCTCGGTGCTCGGCAAATATCTGGCCACCGCGCGCACGGAGTTTGACCGGTTTGGCCGTCAGGTGTCCGGCTATGCGGTGCAGCATCTGTTGCCGGAACGCTTCGACCTCACGCAAGCGCTGGTCGGGTCCGAGGGCACGCTCGCAGTAATCACCCAAGCCACGGTGAAGCTGGTGGTCGACCCACCCGTACGGGTAGTGGTCGTGCTCGGCTTCGCCGACATTGTCGCTGCTGGACAGGCCGCACCGGCCGTGGTCGCGCACGGTCCGACCTCTTGCGAGGGTCTCGATTCGCGGCTGCTCGACGTGCTGCGCGCGCGGCGCGGCCCCAATGCGGTCCCGCCGTTGCCGCGCGGTGGCGCCTGGCTTTTCGTCGAGTTAGCCGGTGCTGACGCCGGCGAAGTCGAGTCGCGTGCGCGCCGGTTGGCTGCTGCTGGCATCGGCGCGGAAGCGTTGGTGGTCACGGATCCCCGCACCCAAGCTCGACTGTGGCGCATCCGCGAGGACGGTGCAGGGCTGGCCGGGCGGGCGCCGTCGGAGCTGCCGGCATGGCCAGGGTGGGAGGACGCGGCTGTCCCACCGGAACAACTCGGCGCCTACCTGGCCCGCTTTGACGAGCTCGTCGCCGATTATCGGTTAACCTGCGCACCTTTCGGGCATTTCGGCGACGGTTGCCTGCACGTGCGGATCGACTTCCCGTTAGGTGCTGCCGGCGGCACGAAGGTGATGCGGGCATTTCTCACCGATGCGGCGAAGCTGGTCGGCGAATTCGGCGGATCACTGTCCGGCGAGCACGGTGACGGTCGGGCCCGCTCCGAACTGCTGCCCTATATGTACTCCCCCGACGCGATCGCATTGTTCGCAGGAATCAAAAATGCCTTCGACCCGGACAATCTACTAAACCCCGGCGTACTGGTGGATCCAGATCCGATCGACGCAGATGTGCGGGCCGTCGGACCGTTCCAGCCACAGCAACTCGCCCTGGCATATCCGCACGATGGCGGCGACTTCGCCCAAGCGGTGCACAGGTGCACTGGTGTCGGCAAATGCCGCGCCGACAACTCGGCCGCCGGCGGCGTCATGTGCCCGTCCTACCTGGCCACCCGCGAGGAAAAAGACTCCACCCGTGGCCGCGCCCGCATCCTGCAAGAGGTCGTTCGCGGCGAGCTCGCGTGGTCAGACCCGGCCGTGCACGACGCGATGGACTTGTGCCTGGCCTGCAAAGGCTGCGCCTCAGACTGCCCGACCGGCGTCGACCTGGCCAGCTACAAATCCGAGGTGCTGCACCAGAGCTATCGCGGCCGACTGCGGCCACGCTCGCACTACACGCTGGGCCGATTGCCATTCTGGGCCCGGCTGGCCGGACGCGCCCCCCGGCCCGCGAACCTGGCGATGCGCCTGCCACTGCTCGGCCGCGCCGCCCGCTGGCTGGCCGGCGTGGACCAGCGACGCTCAGTGCCCGCCTTCGCCTTGCGCCCGTTCAGACGCACGTTCCACCCCCAACCCCCCGGCCCACGTACGCCGGTGGTCCTATTCGCCGACTCGTTCTCCAACGCGTTCTCGCCCGAGGTTGCCGAGGCCACCGTGCGGGTATTGCGCGCCGCCGGCTACGAGCCAATGCTGCCCGCTGACTCGATCTGCTGCGGCCTGACTTGGATCACGACTGGCCAACTCGACACTGCCAAGACAATCCTGTCCCGTACGGTCGGCACGCTCGCGCCGTACGCGCTCGCCGGTACGCTCATCGTCGGGATCGAGCCCTCGTGCACCGCAGTGTTGCGATCCGACCTGCACGAGTTGCTGCCCGACAATCCGGATGCCAGCGCGGTCGCCGCCTCCGTGCGTACGCTTGCCGAACTGCTCACGCAGACGCCGGACTGGCAAGCACCGGACCTGTCCGGCGTGGAGGTCATCGCTCAACCGCATTGCCACCACCATGCCGTGCTGGGCTGGCAAACCGACGCCGATCTGCTCGCGGCCAGCGGCGCCCAGGTGCATCGGCTCGCCGGCTGCTGCGGTCTGGCCGGTAACTTCGGCGTCGAGATCGGCCACTACGAGGTTTCGGTCGCAGTGGCCGAGCAGAACCTGTTGCCTGCTCTGGACGCGGCACCCGCGGCAACAGTGCTCGCCGACGGATTCTCTTGCCGGACCCAGGTCGCCGACCTGCGCAACCGCCCCGCAGTCCACCTGGCCCAGCTACTCGACCCGACGGCCGCGCACCCACCAGCCGCATCCAAGTAAGCGATTCGTCTGGCACCCGAACCCGCCGGCTGAACGGAACTGCCGAGCTGGGCAAAAGCTGCTGGGCTGAGCCAAACCGCTGGGCTGAACGGAACCGGCGGTTACGCAGAACCGCCGAGTCTCGCTGGTGGGGGCGCGTCCGATGTGGGTGTCGCAGGTTCGGGTGTCTCGGGGGCTGACGGCTCGCCGAAACGGGCCAGGCTGACCGCTGCGACCAGAGTGATCGCGAACCCGGCGACTGCGACCGGCGCAAGACCTGGACGGGTGTGATCGCCGAACGCGAGCACGCCGACGATCGCCGGAACCAGTGTCTCGCCGGCGATCACGGCAGCGGTGACCATCGTGACCCGACCCCGTTGCAGCGCGAGGGCGTAGAAGCCGAAGGAGATCCCGCCGCCGACCAGCAGCGCATAGGTAGCCGGGTCGCGGAGCAGGCCGACTGGCGTCAGCACGTTCAAGGCTCGGGCCGACAACGCGACCACGGCGAAGCCGAGCCCGGCGGTCGCGCCTAGTCTCGCGGCGACTGCCCGCCCGCCGAAGCGCATGGTGGCCAGACCGAATGCCGTCAGCAGCAGCACGGCGACCAGCAGGCCGACCCGCAGCCCGATGCCGGTCTTGACGGCACCTTCCGGGCCGGCCGACCAGCCCAACGCCGCCAGCGCGACACTGACAGCGACGATCGCACTCCATTCGCGGGCACTGAGCCGGGCCCGCAACACCACCACCGCGGCGGCGGCCGTTACTGCCAGGCTGGCTGCCAGGGCCGCCTGTACGAGAAATACCGGTGCGACTCGAAGTGCGACGAACTGGGCGGCGAACCCGACCAGGTCGAGCAGAATCCCGACGAGGAAAGGTAGCCGCGACGCCAACCGCACCAACGAGGTAGGGGCAGCCTGCGCCGCCTTAGACTGTAGGACTGCGGCGATTCCGTAACAGAACGCGGAGATCAGCGCGGCCACAATACCGAGTGCCATGGCGGCTAACCTAGCCTGCCCGCACTACCAGTGGCGACGCCGAGCCCGGCCGCCGCGGCTACTGGCCTTTCGCACCTGGGCCAGTAGCCGCGGCGTCGACTCAGACGCCAGGCCAATAGCCGATCGGCGGCAAGGTGGCATTCTTCGACAGCGGCGTGGGCGGGGTCGAGCATTTACTGCCATCGACGTCGGTCCACATGGCCCAGTTCGCGGCAAAATTCTGCGTGCTAACAATCGAGCCGGAGCCGGAAAGGATGCCCATCCCGGTTGAGGTCCACTGGGGGTTCATAATATTGCCGTAATGCCCGGTGGTCAGCGTGCCGGAGGTGAACCATCCGTAGACCCGAATGTCGACCAAGGCGAACTTGTCGTTGCTCTGGCCACCGTTCGAACCGTAGTTCTCCCCGATCCAGGACGAGCCGGAACCGGAGCCATTACCGAAGGGGTACATTTTCAACGTCATCGGGCTGTGGCCGCTGGGACGGGTTGCGATGTATTTGCGAGCGAACTGGTACAGGCAAAAATCCGGCAGAAGTTGTTTGCGGCCTTGGTGATCCTTGGCGTCCTGGACCGAGCGCATCTCGTTCACCCGGTAAAGCATCCGGTTTTCTTCCGCACTGAGGTTGACCGTGCGGCCCATCGAGTCGGTGTAGGAACAGCCCTGCACTGGCGCGGCGTCCCACCCGTTCGCAAACTGCACCGGGGCCGGCCCGGACTGCGAAGTGGCCGCCTTCTTCTCGGCTTTGTCGCAAGCGGTGTTCGACAAACCAGTAGAAACCGGCGTGGCTTGCGCGGGGCCGGTCTGTTGGCCGGCAGCCGGCGACGTCGGCTTCTTTGCCGGACTGGAGCTTGACTCGGCCGCGGGCGAGGACGCAACGCTACTGGGCAAAGACGACGGGGACTGGCTTGCCGTGGGGTCGGATGAAGGTGCCCAGGAACCCGAGCCACCGGGGACCTTGGCGCCGGCTTGCGGACTGCCAGGAGTGCAACCGGCCAACAAGACCGGCAAACCGAAGGTGACCAACGCGGCAACGGTCACCGCGGCCCGGTGAGGGCGCGAACGGGATGGCTGGCGCGCCGCAGTCCCGATCTGGTGCCCGACGGTGCGGTGGGGGAAATACATGTGCGGGTCCTCCGTTGCGTTGGTGTTCTCTCTCCGCGACGATGCCCACTGGTTGATGAACGGTCAAGGGTCTTAAGGAGGGCTTGTGATTCGGCACAACAAGACTTGAAATGCATCAGTCCAGTTCACCTTCGCAGTACGGGCCGAAGGCGAACTGGACTGATGATCTACGTGCCAGAAATTCCGAGAAAACTAGACGTGAACCTGCGCACAAGCCGGCAGGTGCTTACGGTAAATCGGCAGCTGCGGGGCGTCGACGTGGTTCTTCGGCTCCAGGGAGTCTAGCGTGCCCCAGATCGGGCCGGCCGCCCAGATCGTCCAACCCGAAATTACGTCACTGTGGGTGTCGTAATAGCTTAGGACCGCATCTAGAACGGGGAAACACGCCGGGGTGTTAGCCCCATTGAATTCCCCGATAAACGCCTTGCGGTGATTCACGTGCAGCCATTTGATCAGCGGGTCGAGCCCGGCCGTCGCCTCAGCTGCCGTCACGCACTCCTTGTGCGTACCGGAGGCATCCGAGTCGAAATAGGTGTGGATGTCGTACTGGAAGTTGTTCAGCGGGTCCACAACGTTAAGCATGGCGACCGAGTTCGAGGTGCCATACCAGTTCTGGGTCCACGACTTGCCACCGGTCCAAGCGTTACCAGGCACCAGGATCAGCTGCCGGGCGTGCGTAGAACGGATTCCCTTGATAGCCGCGTTCGCCGCCGCCAACCACTGCTCGGTCGGCATTTGGTTCGGCTCGTTCATGAGGTTGAAGATCACGTGCGAATTTCCGGCGTATTCGCGCGCTAGGCGGGCCCAGAAATCAGCGAATGCAGCGTTGCTGACCTGGGGCGAGCCGATCAGGTTCCCGTAGTAACGGGCGTAGTTGTGCGGGTCGAGAATGATGGTGGCACCCTTGCCGGTGGCATACCGAACGAGGGTGTCCAGGCGGCGCAGCTCTTCGCGGTCAAACTCAGCAAACGGAGTGTGCTGCATCCGCTCCCACCGGAACGGAACCCGAATCGTGTTCATGCCCTTGGACATGAAGTAATCCACTTCGCCTGCGTTGGGGTACTCGTAGGTCGTGCCGTAAGTGCCGAGGTTACCCGGGGTCGGGTCCGGCCCGAACTCAGCGCCGGCGAGGTTCACCCCACGCAGCTGACCGTCGAACTCGTGCCCGTGTCCGGACTTCGCGGACTGCCCGGCAGCCGCTGATGCCGGCAGGTTGGGCAGCACGACTGAGAGCGCTGTGGACAACGCCACGGCGCCCAGAATTGCCTTGAAACGCATATATTTCTCCTCGCGGATGCGAATAATGGCCGTTTTCACGGGTAAAACTGTTAAATAGCAGGCAATGCCGCTTACGCGACAGTGGCCAGCGGCTCAACCGAAACTGGCTTGCCCGCAGCGGCGACGACGAATTGGGTGTTCGGATCCGCCTGCACCCGCCGGGCGCCGTTGTTGGCGTCCCGCAGGATCGTGCCGTCGGTCATGTACTGCAGCAGATATGCCTTACGCGTGCCCTCGCTGCTGTTCGGGCCGGTGCGGTGCGGCAGCAGTGAGCTGAACACGACCACGTCGCCGACCTGGGCTTCCACCGGCACACCGCCGTCGTCGGATTCGCGGCAGACCCAGCCCAGCTCCTCGACCCACCAGTGGAACAAGGTGCCCTGACGGTGCTCGCCCGGCGCCACCCACGGGCAACCGTTCTGCACCGTGGCGTCGACCAGGGGAATCCACAGGCTCAGGTAGTGCTGCGGCTCAGTGAAGCCGTAAGCGTTGTCTTGGTGCCATGGGAAGGGACGCACTGCTCCCGGGCGCTTGTACGCGAGCTGGTCCCAGTACAGCCGAACATCGGGCCCGATCAGGTCGATCGCCACATCGATCAGCTCGGCCGAGGTGGCCAGCGAGCGCAGCTGGGCATCGCGAGCTGCGAGACCTGCAGTGAACCGAATGTCGCCGCCGCTTTGGCCTGCGGAGGTTTCCCCGTCGATCTCATCCGCGCGTTCGCGCACCGCAGCCACGACTGCCGGGTCCAACAAGCCGCGTAACAACAGGAAGCCGTCGCGGTCGAAGTCGGCGCCTTGTGCCTCGGAGACCCGGCGGAACGGCCCGCGATGATCGGTCCACGAGAAGTCGGGACGGTTAAAAGGATGCAACGTAGGTGACGTCGTGGTTCTCATTAGCCGAATATCGCCGAGCGACGGCCGGTGCAGTAGGACCCGCTGATCGACTGGTAGCACAGGCTGCGCAGAGACTTGGCAGGCGCTCGCACGTAACAAGCTTGATACATGAATGGGTGCAGCCATGGTGCGGCGGGCTCTGCGGGCATAATCTGCGGGCTGCAACACTGGACGATACCGGGTGAGCAGGGAGTTCGACCATGTCACCGCAGCACCCAGGCTTGGCATTGACCAACGCACCGAGGTTGACCGAGGCGAACCGGGGCTCATATCAGCGCCTCGATCTCTGCCAAACCCGATCGGATCATGTCCTGAGCTTTGTGTTACGAGGCGATGTACACACTCGTGACGTGGCGAGCACCCGGTGGCTGCGGGCTGGGCCCGGTCAGCTCATGATCCACGCGCCGGGACGACAGTTCATCGAGCACGCCACGGTGCCGGGTACCCATTGTTGGCTCGGAGTCGACGGCGTCACCCAACTTTTGCCAGGCCGCTCTGCGGTCATTCCACTAGTCGACCCGGTCGATTGGATTAAGGCGTTCGGCGAGCTCGTGCAGGCACACCGGGAGCAACCCGGCCCGGCGCGTGGGCTGCGAGTGCTCGCGGCCAGCGCTCGACTGCTCGCGCTGGTCGTCGAGGGACTACCAAGTTTGGGTGGTACATCGTCAGCCCCGGTCGATGTGGTCGACCAGGCGTTGGACCGTGACCCCACTGCCGGTTGGACTCGGGCAGTGTTCGCCGACTTGGTCGGCGTCTCGCCCGCGCACCTCGACCGACTCTTTCGCGCCGCCACCGGCGCCAGCGTGATGGCATATGTGCGGCGATTCCGGTTAGAACGCGCCCGGCAACTGTTGCGAGCGACCTCGCTGCCGGTCGCCGAGGTCGGCCAGCGCTGCGGGTTGCCCGATCCGGCCTATTTCGGGCGGGCCTATCGGCTCTACTTCGGAGTCACCCCCGGGTCGGACCGACTCACACCCGTGCTGCAGACACCAGCCGATTCCGCCGCATAAGAGGACGATGGTCGGCTATTGCCCGCAGCGCAGGTTAAATATTCCTTAGGTCCCGCAGCTGACACCTACCCGGACAGTTGCGTGACCCTACGGTTCACTGCGCGACACGCTCGCGGCTGACTGGGGAACCGGGATCGCCGTGACCATCACCGGCGACCGGCCCTCATCTGGTCGCCAAGGTAAACGAGGGACCGCAGACATATGCATCGTAGGACCGTTATTCGGGCCGCAGTGATCGGCGCCGTTGTCATTGGCGGGGGTGCCGTTCTCACCCCGGTGCTCGCCCACTCCATGCACAGGACTCCGCTGTCGAAGTCAGCTCGGATCGAAGCGATTGGCGCCTCTAGCCAGCCGGCGTCCAGCCCGAACCCGTTGGTCAGCGGCGCAGCCCTGGTGGCGTCAACGGCGCCGAGCGCGTCGGCGGCGCCGAGCGCGTCGGCCTCAGCGCCGCCGAAAAAACTGACCCGCGATCCGCTGCAATGGCCCTACGCGGCAACGAGCATCTGGAACACGCCGATCGGCTCGGGGGCCCGTTACGTCGACACCGGGCTGACTAGCCCCAGTTTCGGCATCGACCCGGACTGGTTCGTCATCACCAAAAAGTCGGATCCGTTGGTGCACACCTACATGGCACCGACCTTCAGCGAGGGGCGGTGCGCTGGGAACACGCCGCAGCAACAGGCACCGTGGCACCCCGAGGCGGTCCGTACCCAAAATGTTCCTTATAACTTGATCATTCCGGACGCGATCAACCACGGCGGGATCTATTCCACCCCGAACAGCTCGTCAGCTTTCCTGCAGCCCGACGGCAAGACGCTGGTCAGCTATGTCGTCACAGCCCGATGCAAAAAGGGCGACCCATTGTACGGCCAGTGGTTCGGTGAGTCGTCGCTCTATGGTGACGGCATCGCCGGTGGGCACGGCGGGTCGGCGATGTCGAGCATCGGCGGCAGCATCCGCACCGGTGAACTGTTCGGCGCCGAGGAGATCCGGCACGCGCTGAAGGTCGAAATCTGGGGCAAGTACCTGTATTACGACGGCGCGACCGGCGGGAAGCGGTGGCCGGCCATCCTCGCCGACGGTGCCGCACCCCAGTCCTATCAGGGCAAGAACAAGGCGGTCCGGATGGGTGCGTTGTTCGCGCTGCCACCTTCGGTGACAGCCCAGCAGCTCGGTATTACCTCAGCCGCCGGGCTGAAGTTGTTCGCTGCTATGCGTGACTTCGGCGGATACCTGGTCGACGACACCGGGCTGGACGGCACTAACCTATGTGTCGAGGAGCAAGCGGTGCAGGAATACCGCCAGCGCACCGGGCACGATCTGCAGCAGGATAAAAGCGTGCAGCGTGAGTTCGCCCAAATCATGCGGGCGGCCAAGGTCGTCGACAACAACTCAGCCAGCAGCATCGGCGGCGGCGGCACCCGCCGCGCTCCGCTAGCGCCGCCGTTCCAGTAGGTCGCCCAAACTGGTGCCGGTGCGCTGCCGAATTGGTGGTCACACCGGCACAGTCAGCGCAGGGTCGTGGCTACTCGGGCGAGTAGGTGATGTCGTTCGTCCGCTCGGTCACGCCGCCAGGCGAGCGCTAATGCTGCCGGCGGCGCGTCGACGATCGGTACGAAAGCAACATCGGGGTTGACTGCGGTCCGGGCCAGCAAGGCTGGAACTGGGCAAACACCCGCACCGGCAGCAACCGCGTCGATCAGCTCTGCCACCGTGTCGACCCGCTCGGCCGAGGCGAGGACCGGCTCACTCACCAAACGAGAGCTTGCCACGAACACGGGGTCGACGGTGGCTGCCAGCGGAATCTGGGTCAGCCCGGCGAGCTGGGCCAACGTCGCCTGACCGGCAGCTCCCAGCGGATGCCGCGCCGACACGGCCAACAGCCGGGGGAAATCGCACAACGTCTGCACATGCAAACCAGCCAACGCCGCAACACTGTACGGCGGCCAAATGAAGGCCGCGTCGACCCGTCCGTCCTGCACCACGCGCAGATGGTCCGAGAACGAGACGGTGGTCAGGGTGACTGCCAGATCAGGGGCCCGTTCCCGCACCGCGACGATGATGCCCGCCTTGAACTCGTCGACGCCGGCCGCCAACGAGCTCAGCGCCATCCGCCGCAGCGCGGTGCCCGACTGATCCACCAAGCGCACATCGGTGATCGTCTGATCGGCGGCGGCGAGCAGTGGCCGGGCCCGGTGCAGTAATTCCAGCCCCGCAGCGGTCAAGGCGATCTGCCGGCGCTCCCGCGAGATCAAGGTGACGCCGAGGTCGTCTTCCAGCCGGCGGATCCGCTCGGACAGTGACGGCTGGGCGATGCCGAGGATCTCGGCGGCCCGGGTGAAGCTCAACTCGTCGGCGGTCACCACGAAGGCGCGCAGGCGGGGCAGGTCCAGCTCCATCCGCTCAGCGTAGCGGCGGTGAACTCGATCACCACGTGCACGTGAGAACGGCCCGGACAACCGGGTGGACCAGGCCAGATAGGCGATTTCGATCATTGAACCAGACCGCGCCTGTTGGACGCCGGGTTGACTCACGGCGCACGGTGAGCTCGATCATCGAGCTGTTGATCATCGAGCTGTTGATCAGCAAATTTCAGGGAGGACGATCGTGGCCAAACCACTGACCGCCATTTACGGCGCCACCGGCTACATCGGCGCATTGACCGCCCGCACCGCGGTACGCCAGGGGCTGCGCCCGGTATTGATCGCCCGGGAACGCGAGCGGGTGACTGCACTGGCCACCGAGCTCAACCTGCCCGTACGCGTGGGCGCATTGACCAACCCGGTGCAGGTGCGAGGCTTGTTGGACGGGATCGGTGTGGTATTGAACGCGGCCGGCCCGTTCGCGCTGACTTCACCGCCGCTGCTGGAGGCGGCGCGCAGCACCGGCACGCATTACCTGGATTTGTCCGGCGAAGCGGTGGAATTCGTCGCCGTGCAGCAGCAGCATGAGGCACTCAAGCGCGCCGGGGTGATGGCGATGCCCGGCGCCGGTTTCGGCGTGGTGCCGACTGACGCGATGGCCGTGCACCTGATGCGCCGGCTCCCGCAAGCCACGCGGCTGGAACTGAGCTTCGTAACCCGCGGTGGCGTCTCCCGCGGCACCTTGGCGACCCTGTTGTCTGGCCTGCCCACGGCCGGTTGGCGTCGCGAGGCCGGCGAGTTGGTGCCGGCATACGCCGGGGCTCAAAGCCGGCAGATTCCCGACGGCACCGGTGGCACCCTCAGCGTGGTCACCAACCCGTGGCGCGCCGACCTAGTCAGCGCCGCCACCTCGACCGGCGTGGCGAACATCGACACCTTTATGGCATTGCCGGCGCCGATTCGTGGCTTGTCCGCCCTGTCGTTGCGCGCGCCGTGGCTGCTCAAGAGCGGGCCGAGTCAACGGTTGCAGAGTTGGTTGCTCGCGCGTTTGCCGGCCGGGCCCACCGATGCGCAGCTGGCCAGCGGCAGCACTTTGGTGCACGGGCGGGTCATCGCCGATGACGGCACTGCGGCCGAGGCGATCTTGACCGGGCCGGAGGCATATTTGTACACCGCGTACACAGCGGTCGAGCTGCTAGTGCGTACGCAGGCCGGCCAGTTCGAGCCGGGATTCCAGACTCCGGCCGGGGTGCACGGCCCGGAATTGGCGTTGACCACACCGGGTACGGCTCTGCGCGACCTGCCGGTGACACGATGAGCAACGACGCGACCAACAGTCCAACCGCCGAGCCCTGGCCGAACGGTTTGGCGCCAACCCAGGCACCGGTGTCCGCCTACAACGAATTCGTCGTGCCCGCCGGACCGGAGCAGGTCTGGCAACGATTGATCCACGCGACGGCCTGGCCGCAGTGGTATGCCAACTCAAAGCGCGTCGTCCTCGACGGCGGTGGGACCGAACTCGGCGCCGGGACGGTCTTTCACTGGACCACATTCGGGGTACGCGCGACCTGCCAGGTCGTCGTCTTCAAGCCGGGACTGGAGTTGGCTTGGGCCGGCCGGGCGGTGGCCTCAACCGGCTATCACCGGTGGCTCCTGCAGCCGCTGGCAGACGGGCGTACCCGGGTGGTGACTGAGGAGACGCAGCGTGGGCTGGTGCCTAGCTTGGGCGCTCGGTGGTTGCGCCGCGGTCTGCTGCATTGGCACCAGCGGTGGCTGGAGGGCATCGCGCCCTGATCGCCGGCCCCAGTGTGATCCGGATTTGGTGCCTCTGAATGGGGCTGGCCGGCCACAGATCTGGGCGCTGCCACCACACCTGCCCTGGTCGCACGATTAAACACCGCCAGGACTGAACACAGCACAGCCGCCCCGGGCGGTGCCTTACTGGAAAGCAGCAGCGCGAGCCGCCGCACAAATCCCAGTGAGGCACCGCCCGTTTCCCGTTGGCGACAATGCCGGGTCAAGCGGCTGATCGATATCCACTGCGGCCCGTCGGTAACAGCCGGTAACAGTGAGAACTCACCGATCACTGAGTGCCAGTGTGAGCATTGAGTCCTACTTCCCATTTGAACTGATCAGGCAAAATCACGCCAAGTTAACAACATGGAAACATGTTAGTAGTAACTGCTTCATCGCTGTAAGACACAAACTGATTAACCCAAGACGCGATTCCCCCGATCAGCCGCGCCTAGGCAAAACGTTCGCGCGTCTCAGGCTTTCGGTTTACCTGTCGCATTCCATGAGCACGTCGCCGCCCAGCGTCGTGCACCGCAATCCCGGTCCATCCCCACCCCGAAAGGACCATGATGCGAACCTCGTCGGTTCTTGGCATTCTGGCGCTGACCACAGCCGCCGTAACTTTCGCCGGCCCACCGGCCGCACAGGCTAGTTCCACGGCTACACAGCAGTCCCCCGTAACTTTTTCCACCCGGCCGCCCGGACAATTGCGCGGCGTAAACCTCGCCGGCGGGGAATGGGGAGGTCTGAACGTAACGCCCGGCAACTACGGCAAATACGGCACGGACTACGCCTACCCCACGCACGAGGAAATCGACCATTTCGCCGGTGCTGGCATGAATGTGATCCGGTTGCCCTTCCTTTGGGAACGCATCCAAAAGTCACAGTACGGTGACTTCGACAGCACCGAAATCGGCCAGCTCGACGACCTCGTCAACTATGCGACCGCCAAGAACGTTGCCGTGATTCTTGACCCACACAACTATGCCCGCTATTACGGGCAGGTCATCGGGTCGGACGCCGTCGGCAACGGCGCTTTCGCCAACCTCTGGAGTCGCCTGGCCGAGCGCTACGGCAACCGCGACAAAATCCTGTTCAACCTCATGAACGAACCCCACCATATGCCCACCGAGCAGTGGCTTGGTGCCGCCAATGCGGCCATCGCGGCTATCCGCGACCGCGGAGCGAACAACCAGCTCATCGTGCCGGGAGTCGCTTGGACCGGCGGCGCCTCCTGGACCAAAGACTGGTATGGCAGCTCGAACGCGAGCGTCATGAGCGGCGTGGTCGACCCGGCCAACAAATTCTGGTTCGACCTGCATACCTATTTCGACGACGACGAGAAGGCCGGCGTATACTCCGGCTATGGTCAGCACTGCGCAGAACCTGAAAAGGTAGCTAGCGACCTGCAGCCGACAATCGATTGGCTGCGCAAAAATCAGCATCAGGCCTTCATCGGCGAATTCAACGCACCGACCACGGACACCTGTATGAAGGCGCTCTATGCCGCGCTTACCTACTTTGACGGCAACAGTGACGTTCTCACCGGCTGGACTTACTGGGCGGCCGGCCCCTTGGTACATGACATTATCGGTAGCAACGCCGACCTCGAGCCCATTAAGGGTGTCGATCAGCCACAGTACTGGGCACTGCAACCACACCTGCCCTGGACGCAAGACTAAACACCCCGGGCTGCCGCGGGCGGATGGACCACTAGGAAGCAGTATTTAATCCTGCTGCGCAACAAGTCCTAGTGGCCACCGCCCGTTTTCCATACCGTGAAGTGTCACCGATCCCGGCGCTAACGCCGGGATATACTTCACCGATGGAGGTAGCACCCCTCGTGCTGCACACCGATACAACCGATCAAACCGCGGCCGCCGTCATCGAACCAAGCGCACCCTGGTTCAATGCGACCCACGCACCGATCGGCGCACACGCCACTTTCACCCTCGGCTTTCCCGGAGCCAAGGGCGGGCTCGGTCTGGGCCTAGGTAAGCCAGCCGACCAAAGCCTCTATATCGGGGTCGAAGAGACAGCCGGGTCGGGCAGCTACCAATTTTTGCCCTTCGCCGGGCCTAATCACGGCGAAGCCGAGCGCTACGAAGCCGGCAATGACCAAAAGCCGGAACCACCTGCCCGAGGAAACACCAAGGCGCGCGCATTCGAGCAAGACGAGGTGCGGCGCGAATTCTCGGTCACTCGGGACAGCTGGCAGGCCGGTGCGCTGACGTTCACCGTGCACTCCCCGGTCGGCTCGGTGCCTGACCCGGCTACCGCAACGCCGGGTTCGCCGACCGAAACGTTGCTGCGTCAAATGCTGCTACCGGCGTTGCTGGTCGAGCTCACAGTCGATAACACCGACGGCGAGGTGCCCCGGCGGGCCTACTTCGGTTATGCGGGCAACGACCCATACGCGGCGATGCGGCAGTTGGATCACACGAGTGGGGGCGCGATTGTCGGCGTCGGGCAGGGCAGCGTGATCACGACGGCGATCGCGACAACCGAGCCGGGCGTACGGTCCGCGTTGGGCTTTGATCCGTTGCACATTTTCGATGCACCGAGCGAGGCGAACTGGGAGTTCGGGCTGGGCATCATGGGCCTGCTGGTCATGGACGTCGACCCGGGACAGCGGCGCACCTTCCGCTTCGCGGTCTGCTTCCACCACGGCGGCACTGCCACCACCGGCCTGGAAACCCGATACCTCTACACCCGTTGGTACGACCGGGTAGAAGCGGTCGCGGCCACCGCGCTAGCCGAATTCGACACCCTGCTCGACCTGTATCGAGTTGGCGCGGCTGAGCTGGGGATCGAACGGTTGCCGGCCGATCGTGGCTTCATGCTCGCCCACGCGATTCGCAGCTATTACGCGAGCACGCAGGCACTCGTTAGCGATGACGGGCCGGTTTGGGTGGTGAACGAGGGCGAATATCGCATGATCAACACGTTGGATCTGACCATCGATCATGCCGCGTTCGAGGCACGGCAACACCCGTGGACCCTGCGTACCGTCCTCGACCTGTTCGCCGACCGGTATGCCTACACCGACCGGGTCCGCGAGCCCGGTGCTGGACAAACACTGCCGGGTGGGGTGAGTTTCCCGCACGACATGGGAGTCGCCACCGTGTTTTCGCCGCCCGGGCGTTCCGCGTACGAGTTGACCGACCTGGACTGGTGCTTTTCGTATATGACCGGCGAGCAGGTGCTCAACTGGGTGCTATCAGCCGGCACTTATGTTAAGTACACGGGTGATCGGCAGTGGTGTGCGCGCCGGGCCGATCTGTTCGAAGCTTGTTTGCACAGCCTGAAGGCCCGCGACCCGCGCGGAATCGGAGTGCAGACGACCGACTCGGATCGCTGTGGCATCGGTGCCGAGATCACCACTTATGACAGCCTGGACTCGTCGTTGGGGCAGGCCCGCGACAGCATTTATCTGGCCAGCAAGACTTGGGCCGCATATCTGTGGCTGGCCGAGACGCTGGGTGAGCTGGGTCGGGCGCAGGCTGCGCAGCTCGCCGCGGAGCTGGCAGACCGGACTGCTGCCACCATCGTCGGCCAGGCTGACGCGGATGGATTGCTGCCGGCGCATCTCGACGCGCAGGTGCCGATCCGGATCATCCCGGTTGTGGAGGGTTTGGCGTTCGCTTACAGCACCGGCTCGCTGGACGCGTTGCGACCTGACGGCCGCTTTGCCGCACTGCTGGACGTGTTCCGAACGCATTTGCGCCAAGTGCTGGTGCCGGGAATGTGCTTATTCCCCGACGGCGGGTGGAAACTCTCCGCCAGCAGCGACAACTCTTGGCTCAGCAAGATTTACTTGGCCCAGTTCACCGCCCGGCATTTGCTCGGCTTGCCCGACGACGAGCAGAGCTTGGCTGCCGACGCGGCGCACGTCTCCTGGTTGCGCCACCCCACCAAGGCCTATTGGGGCTGGAGCGACCAGATCGTCGCTGGTGTTCCGCAAGGCAGCCGCTATTACCCGCGTGGCGTCTCCGGCATCCTCTGGCTTGACGAGTTGCACCAGCAGTAAAACCTTCGGCGAGCGCCCAGCCAGGGCGCTCGCCGGCGTTGTGTTGGTGCCGGAAACAACAGCACCCGCACGGACCGAAGTCCGAACGGGCGCTGTTCTGGTGGTGCCAGGTCAGCCTTTGACGCTGCCTGCGGTCAGTGCGTTCATCATCTGCCGCTGCAACACGATGAACAATGCGAAGATCGGCACGCTGGTAATCACCGTTCCGGCGAGAAGCACGCCGAACTGTGGGTTGGTCTGGGTGGACAGAGTCGGCAACGCAACCTGCACGGTCCGCACGCTCTCGTCGAGCCCCAGCAGGGTGGCGGAGAAGAGGTATTCGTTCCACACGCCGAGGAAGTTCAGGATGAACACGGTGGCGATGCCCGGTGCTGACAACGGGATGAACAAATTCCATAGCATACGCACTCGGCCGGCACCATCCATTGTCGCGGCCTCGTCGAGCTCGCGCGGAATGGTCCGCATGAATTGCGCCAGCAGAATGACCGTCAATGGCTGAGCGCCGGCGGCAAAGGCGCAGATCACGAAGGTCTGCGATTGGAACATTTCCAGGTTGATCGCCAACAGCACCGTGGGCACTAAAGCGGCAAACGACGGAATCAGGAAGCCTAAGGAGAAGGCGCGCTCCTGCAGAGCGGCCAGTCGACTCCGCGAACGGGCGAGCGCGTAAGCGGCGGGAATCGCCAGCATTAGACCGAGCACCTCAGCCGAGAATGTGATGATCAACGAGTTGATCATCGCCGGGCCTAGGCCAGCGTATTCCCAAGCTTTGGTGTAATTGTCGAGATGCCAGGTCGATGGAAACGCGAACCCACTGGCGAAGATCGCCGTGTTGTCCTTGAAAGATGACACCAACACGAAATACAGCGGGAACATCAACAGCAGGATATAAAACCAAACAATGCCGTGCACCGGTAACGAGCCGCGTTTCCTACTCGCGGAAGCTGCCATTTTCGATCCTTTCCACGCGAGCGAAATCAGAAACGGGGGCGGAAGATTGCCCGGATAAAGCCGATGCCGATCAGACCGATGAAAAACAGGGCCACGCCGATAGTCTGGCTGTATCCCACGTTGTTTTCCAGGAAGGCTTTGGAATAAACCATGTAGGACAGGGTCGTAGTGGTGTTGGTCGGGCCGCCCTTGGTCAGCAACAAAATGAGAGCAGCCGAGCCGAACAGGCCCCACAAAAACTGCAACATGGTCACGACGCCGAAATAGCCATAGCAGACGGGGAAAGCGATGCGCCACATCATCCGCCACTGGCCGGCGCCGTCGAGCTCCGCTGCTTCATACAGAGCTGGGTCCACCGTAGCGAGATTGGCGGCGAAGAGCACCGAAGTGAAGCCGACGCCACCCCAGAGGCCCACCACGACCAGCGTCAACAGTGCAGTGTCCGGGTCCGCCAGCCAGGGAGTGATCCAGGTCGCCAGCCCAATGTTGTCAAGCGTGGAGTTCAGCAGACCATTGGGCGACAGCACGGCGTAGAACATGGTCGCCTGCGCGGCGAGGGAGAGCAGACCGGGCACGAACAGAAGAACCCGAATGACTTTGGCACCGGGCGGGTTACGCGACACGTAATAGCCGAGCATAAACGACAGGACCAGCAAGATGGGAATGCTGAGACCTAGCTGAACGGCCGTGACTTGAGCGGCGTTCCAAAACTCGTCGTCATCCCACATCCGCTGGAAGTTGGCAAAGCCAACCCAATGACTCTCGTCGAGCAGCGAATGCCAACTGACGAAGGAGAGGTAAAAAACCGCAATGAGCGGTCCGATGGTGAAGAAAAGGTAAGATACTAATGACGGCACCGCGTAGGCGGTGGTGACGCGTTCGGCCCGCCGCTGTGACCGCTTGTTCTTGGTCGCCTCGCGGTTATCCCGCAGCGGCGGTGACTGGCGAATCGGTTGCGGGCCGTCTGACCGAGACTCCGGGAGGACGTTCACCATTGCCGCTGCCTTTCTGCTGTCAAAAGGGGTTGAGGACAAAGCCGACCAACTCGAGCCGCTGCCGTTGTCTAATCGGCAGCGGCCCGAGGTGGGAGTGTTACGTTATTTCTCAGCCGGCCTGCTTGTAAACCCCTTCAATAGCCTTGCAGATGTCAGCCGGCGTCTTGCCGGGGGCATACGCAACTGCCGTTCCCTTGGCGAAGATTTTGCCAACAGCGTCGGGCTGCTCGCCGTCCTTGGGCACAATCCGGTCGGTCTGGGCGATGGCCGCCTGAGTCTTGCCCAACAGCGAACCGGTGTCAGCGGTGGCAGCGGCCGGAATCTTGGCCGCGGCCGGGATGTAGCCACCCGTCTTGATCATGTCGGACACGGTGGTCTCGCTGTACATCTCCTGCGCGAACTGCTTGATCAGATCGGCCTTCTTGGCACCGTTCTTGCTGACCATGAAGCCCGACGAGGTGTAACCGACCTGGAAGCCCGGCTTGGCGATCGCCCCCTGCGCACCAGCGCTCGGAATACCACTCGCCTCGGAGACAGCCGCAATGTTGGCCGGCGTGTCACCGAAGGACCACGAACCGGTCAGCACCATGGCGGCCTTGCCACTGTTGTAGGCCGCGTTCATGTCATTGGCCTTCAAACCCTGCGGGCTGGTGCCGAAGGCGCCAGCCTCGCGCAGCTTGACGAACTGGGTCAGCGCGTCCGTGACGTGCTGGTTGTTACACCACTTGCCCTCACCGAAGACGCTCTTGGTGTCGCCGTCCGGGAGGTACATCAGGACGAACTTGGTGATGAGATCCTGACCGGTAAAGTCGCTGCCACCGATGGCCCACGGGGTGATGCCCGCGGCCTTGAGCTTGGTGACAGCGGCCAACAGCTCATCCTGGGTGGTCGGAACCTTGTCGATCTTGGCCTTGGTGAGCAGGTCCTTGTTGGCCAGCAGCGGCCACTGGAAGGTCTCGTAGGGAATGCCGACGGTCTTGCCGTCAACCTTCCAGGCTGCGAGTGCCGCGGGGTTGATCAGGTCGGTCAGGCCCCACTGCGACACGTAGTCGTCGACGGCGACAGTCGCGCCGTTCTTGACGTAGTTACGGGCGTTACCGACCGGGTTGATCTGCACCAGGTCGGACTCGTTACCGGCCAGGCTGCTCGCCTCGAACTGGCTCCCAACCGTCTCGCCAGTGCCGGTGTTCAGCGTAACCTTGGCACCAGACTTTGCCTCAAACCGCTTAATAGCGGCCTGCAGGACGGCATAGGATTTGCTAGTTGGTGTCGCGATGCTGAGGATGCTTAGGGTCTTGGCAGAGGACGATCCAGCGTCGTCCTTCTTGCTGCCACAAGCGGTGACCAGCATGGTGGTCGCCGTTAACATCGCGGCGACCGCGACGGTGTTCTTGCGCATGTGCTACTCCGATCAGACGAAGGCGGGCGCGACACCGAATGGCACCGGGGACGGCCGCGTAGTTCTGAGGCGGAAGCGTAATCATGAAACGCTTAAGCGTAGGTGTCTGTAACATAATTGTTACCTGGTTGTCCGTCGCTCACAAGAAGTGGCGATCCGCACGCAGTTCTCCCGTCGAATCCGATCGTTGCCTTCTGGCATGCATGTGCCCTGAACTGGGAAAACGCGGACATTCGGAGTCACTTTGCAGCAACAGAAGACGCGTTCTGTCGAAGCAGCACGGGCAGTAGAGCCCACGCTTAATGCACTGAATATCCACTTATCCGCTTCAGTGTCTTGCCGGTGTCTCGTCCCATTTAGCCCATCCTGGGGCGCGGTTTGGCACGTCTAACGACGATGCTCCCGCAGCAACCAAGAGAGGTTGAATTGCCCAAGCTGTCGTGTACGCTCGGCGACGCAGGCGATCGACGGTGGATGGACCCGAGCGACTCGCCCCGGCATCCGTCCCAAACCATGAGCTGGTCTCCGTTGAGCTGGTAAACCATGAGTTCGTCCACGACAAGTTCGTCACCATAACTTCCTGTTAGTTGGTGCCCTAGCGCTGCCGCCGTCGATCGTCGACCGCGGGAAAGGACTCGCCGCCGTGTCATACCCCAGCCCGGCAACCGTCGCCTTCCTCGGCGCAGGCAACATCGCCGTCTCTTATGCCAACAGTCTTGGTCAGCGCGACGACTTGCGCATTGTCGGCGTCTTCGACCTCGACGAGACCAAGCGCGACGAGTTGGCGGCCCGCACCGGCGGCCAGTCGTATCCAACGATGGATGCACTCGTGGCCGACAAGCCAGATCTAGTGGTCAATCTGACCAGTGCGCCGCACCATTACGCCACGACCGGAGAATTGATTCGGCATGGCTTGGACGTGTTCACCGAGAAACCACTCGCCCTGACCTACCTGGAAGCGACTGAGTTGGTCAGCCAAGCCGAACAAGCCGGCGTGCGGCTGGGCTGTGCGCCATCGTTGTGGCTGTCACCGGCGGCTCGGCGCGCCGCCGCCGAAGTCCGCGCCGGCCGCGTCGGCGACGTGCGCCTGGTCACGGCCGAGGTGCATCAGGGGCGGATCGAGTCATGGCATCCCGCGCCGGAAACCTTTTATCGGATCGGGCCGGTGGTCGACGCCGGCATCTATCCGCTGACGTTGTTGACCGCGACGCTCGGCCCGATCGCCGTCGTCAGTGCGGTTTCCGGTCGTTCCCTGGACGACCGCAGCACCCTTGACGGGGCGCATTTCACCCCGGGGGCACCTGACACTTGGCTGATCAGCGGGGTGTTCCGCAGCGGGGCGCTGTTGCAACTCACCTGCTCTTTCTACGTGGACGCACAGGTGAGTCCACGTTCGGTTCAGTGGCATGGGCATCGCGGCAGCCTGCGCCTGGACGACTGGATGCACAGCGGCGCCGGAATCTGGGCCGCCGAGTTCGGCTCCGCCTATCAGCAGTTGGTCGAACCAGACCCGGAGGCCGGAATCGATTGGGGCCTCGGTGTAGTGGACCTGATCGAGGCCGGGCGGGCCGGCCGACCCCATCTGACCGATCCCGCCCAGGCGGCCCATCTAGTTGAGGTGCTCGAAGCCGTGGCGGCCTCAGCCAGCCGGGGCGAACAAGTAGCTATTTCCTCGGTTTTTACCCCCGCGGCGCAGTGAACACCTAGGTTTCGCCCGCGGCGCAGTGCGGTGAAAACTACCCTAGGAGTAACCAGCGACAGACCAGCCAACCCGCACTAGGAATACTCGGATAGAGGTGGCCATCAGTGCCAAAACTGAAAAACTTAGGTTCTTCAGTTTTGCTCGGCTGCCGATCCAGGCGTTGTTATGCCCGATAGCGGGGCTTTCCCCAACCCGGGGTGGGACAAATAACTCTCTCAACAAGCCGGAGCAATTAATCCCTGGGCACAGTCAGTGTTCGTAACACAAATCTGGCAGCTACTTCGATACGTTTAAGTGGGATGGTGCGGTAAGTTACTCACAAGCGCCCGCGTCGATGCGGTCAAACCCGCACCGTTTGCGGTCCAGATCGATGCCGAGCAGATCGATCGGGTCCAGAAAGGAATGCGGGACGGTGACTACTACCTCCTCCAGAGATTCGCGGGGACAAGCCGCGGGGTCGTCGCGCGTCACGATTCGTCAGGTTGCCGTGCATGCTGGCGTGTCCGAGGCCGCAGCCTCCTATGCGCTGAACGGTCGGCCCGGTGTCTCCGAGGCCACCCGCGCGCGGGTTCAGGAAGCCGCTCGAGAGTTGGGTTGGGCACCGAACACCGCAGCTCGATCCCTCGTTGCGAGTCGGGCGCACGCGGTCGGATTAGTCGTGGTGCGCCCACCGCGGGTAATGACTGTCGACTCTTACTTCACCCAGATGCTCAGTGGAGTCGAGTCCGTCCTCAATTCCCATGACACCGCACTGGTGCTGCATTTGGTGGACGATATTCGGGACACGATAGCTGTCTATCGCACCTGGTGGGCCGGCCGACACGTGGACGGGGTCATTCTCACCGACCTGCGGCAGGCCGATCCACGGCTGTCGGCTTTACAAGAGATCGGCCTGCCCGCGGCGATCATCGGTGGCGACCACCGGCTGGATGGATTCAGCACGGTTGACATCGACATGCCAGGCACCGCGGCAAATATCATCGGTTATCTACGCACGCTCGGCCATCGACGAATTGCCCGAGTTGCCGGCAGCGAAGAGCTGTTCCACACCTGGCGCCGCGACGTCGCCTATCTGGATGCCATTGATCACGCCGGTCTGCAACGCTCCGACTATCAAGTGCTTTACACCAATTACAGCGCTGTTGCCGGCATGGGGGCGATGCGACAGCTGATGACCTCTGGTGAGCCACCGACCGCTGTGGTTTTCGACAATGACGTGATGGCCGCTGCTGCGCTTAAGGTCGCACACGAGCTAGCACTGGCAGTGCCCGACGATGTGTCGATCATCGCGTGGGATGACTCCGACTTATGCCAAATCACTGTGCCCGCCATCACCGCAGTGGAGCAAGACCCCGCGCGGGTTGCTGAGCTGGCTGCTAAGGCGCTGCTGACCATGCTGGAGACCGGCGATATATCGCACGTCACCCTGCCGCCGGGGCCGTTGAACGCTCGTCAGTCAACCCGCTCAATCCGGGCTCGTCAGCGCTCTTGACTGCTTAAGCGATTCAGTGTTTCACTTCTGAGTACAACTGACGTCCGTCCACGTCATTTCCGTCGTAAGCGACTCTCAAGTATGTGAGAGCACTCGACGCTGTACATGGTGAGTGCTGTTCAGCGCGACTTTCCCGATATTCCAAGGAGCATGCCCCGTGCCATCCGCCGACCTCAGTAAACCTCCCGTCGGCGATGGTGTTGCCGACGACACGGCGGCATTGCAAGCCGCTGTCGACGAAGTAGCCAACCGGGGCGGCGGCCGAGTCACCCTGCGGGCGGGGCATACGTACCGTTGTGGGTCGCTGCGGCTGCGCGATCACGTCGAGCTGCACCTGGAGGGTGGCAGTCGGCTGGTTGCCGTCGCGGACCCGCAGTCATATAGCCGCAAGTTCATCGTGGGTGCGTTGACTGGCGGAACCGCGGACGGCAACACCGTGGCCAATGGCGTGCTGATCTGGGCCGAGGACGCGCAGGACGTGTCGATCACCGGCACTGGCGTGATCGACGGCTCGGCACACGAGTTCGTGCTGGATCAGACCAGCGAGATTTATCGGATGAACCAAGCCCGACCGTTCCCCGTCTTTATGGTCGGCTGCACCCAGGTCACCATCCGCGACGTGCGCTTCGTCAACTCGGCGCTGTGGACCGTGCGGTTGTCGGGCTGCACCGACGTACGGGTGGATGGGGTGCGCATTGACAACGACATGCGGGTGCCCAACGCCGACGGGCTCAACTTCGACCACTGCCGACGGGTACGGGTCAGTGGTTGTGACATCCGCACTCCCGACGACGGGATCTGTCTGAAGAGCACCGACGAGTTCACCCATTTCGGCGGCTGCTCAGACGTCGTGATCACCGGCTGTACGGTCGAGTCGCGGTCCACTGGCATCACCTTGGGCGCCGACACCGACAAGCCGCTGCGGCGAGTTGTCATCTCCGACAGTGTGATCCGGGCCCACCGTGGCGTCTCGATTTCGATCGGCACCGGCCTCGGCGGCTTCGTCGAAGACGTGCTGATGACCGGTCTGGTGATCGAAGCACAGCACGACGCGGACGAGTGGTGGGGTTCGGCCGAGCCGATCCTGATCCGCACCGCACCCTGGCACACCGAGACCGGCGCGATTCGCCGAGTGACCATCAGCAACGTGCGGGCGCGAGCCGAGAGTGGCATTGTCGTCTATGCCAGCCACCCCGGCACCGTGCACGATCTGGAGCTGAGCTCGATCCAGCTGCAGTTGGCGCGCTGGACCGATCACCCGGGCGGCCGGCAGGATCTGCGCCCGATCGACAACGCCGAACCGTTCCCTGGCCGTCCCGACGACATCAACGGCTTGCGTCCGATCGCTCCCCCGGCCGTGCATCTGGAAGGCGTGCACAGCGTGCGGCTGAGCCAGATCGGGATCGACTGGGACTCCTCGTGTGGCGACGAGTTCGGCCCCGAGCTGCTGATCGAGCAGTGTGCGGACGTGCGCTGGCGCGACTTTGAAGTCTCCAGCGACGCACCGGTGCTGCGCGTGGACGGTCACGATTCCGCGCTGCCGCAATCCGGCACCGCCGGCAGCAACCACCGCTAACCGACAGCGGCCCGCCGTCGACCAGCACCGCTGACTTGCAGCCGCCACCAAAGGCCCCACCAAGACCATCGATCACCGCTGAAACGGAGTAGGCCATGTTCGTCGACAAACCACTCGAGGAGTTGCGCGGCTACCGTCCCGATCGGGACGAGCCGGCTGACTTCGCCGAGTTCTGGTCGAACACATTGGGTGAGTCGCGGGCTGCTGCGAGCGCACCCAAGCTCGAACTGGTCGAGACCGGCATGATCCACGTCGACACCTTCGACGTCACCTTCTCCGGTTTCGCCGGCCAGCCGATCAAGGCGTGGCTGCGCGTGCCCAAGCAGGCGACCGGGCCGCTGCCCACAGTGGTGGAATACCTCGGTTACGGCGGCGGACGCGGACCTGCGTTCGAGCCCACCATTTGGTCGTCGCTGGGTTATGCGCACGTGATCGTGGACAGTCGCGGTCAGTCCAGCTATTACGGCAGCGCCGACACACCCGACGGCGACTTCGCGCCGCAGGTGGGCGGGGTGCTGACCCGGGGCATCGAGTCGCCGGACACGCACTATTACCGGCGTCTCTACACCGATGCGGCCTTGGCCATCGACGCGCTGCGCCAGGTGCCGGCGGTCGACACCGACTGCATCATCGTCAAGGGCGGCAGCCAGGGCGGCGGGTTGGCGATTGCCGCGGCCGGCCTGAGCGACAACATCGCCGGCGCCTGTGTCGACGTGCCGTTCTTGTGTCAGTTCCGGCGCGCGACCGAGATCAGCGACGAATACCCGTACCAGGAGATCACCCAATACTTGCGGTACCGCCGCGAGCGGGTGGAGCAGGCGTTCGCCACGCTCGCCTATTTCGACGGGGTCAACCTCGCCGCTCGGGCCGACGCACCGGCCCTGTTCTCGGTCGGGCTGATGGACGCGGTCTGTCCCCCGTCGACGGTCTTTGCCGCCTTCAACCACTGGGCGAACGGGCGCAAGGACATCGACGTCTGGTCGCACAACGGCCACGACGGCGGCGGCCCGGCTCAGGCCGAGAAGCACATCGCATTCATCGCCAAGATTGTTGGGGAGCACGGGTATGGCCGCTGACGAGCTGATCTTCCGGGCCCACCCGGCCGGCGACAAGACCGGCCTGGCAACAGCACGACGAAATCCCCACCGCAGCGGTTGATCTCAACGCCGACCCCGACAGCTGGCCAGCAGTGCAGCCCGGCGTGCATGACGCCTCCGTCCGGTTATGTCGGGCATCGGGTTCGAGCTGAGTTCCACCTGGCCGAGTCCACTGCAGCCGTGTTGCGCTTGGCCTACATCAGCGAGCGCGGACCCTGCCCGGATCTTCAGATCGAGCTCGACGGTCTGCACCGGGGTGTCTTCCACCCGAGTGTGCGCCGGATCGACCGCAGTGAGACCGGGGAACCAGGGCCGGTGGCTGGGCCGGGCGAGATCGAAGTGCTGTTGCCGGCGAGCTGGCTGACTGCTGGGCGGCATGAGCTCACAGTCACCACCGTGTTCGACCGGTGGGCCGCGACTGGCGAAAACCGCCCAGATGCCGCCGACGTGTTGTACGCGCCGGACGAGAAACTGCCGGAGGCCCGCTCGCAGTACGGGGCGTGGTTCGGCTCGTACCTGCGGTGGCGGGAAGTGTCGTTGACTGTCGCGCAGCCGCAGCCGCAGCTCATGCCGACGAGTGTGCAGCTGCGGACCACCCCGTTCTTTGTCGGGCCGCAGCACGACGTTCGGCAGTTGATCGATGTCGACTTCGACGTGCCGGCCGGGCAGCAGCGGCCCGCGGGTTTGACGTTGCACCACCGGGGACAGGACCGGGCAGTGCCGGCGTTGCCCGCCAAGCGCGACTTCGGCATGTTCCGCTGGCGGGTGCCGCTGGAGTTGGCCGAAGCTGGTGAGCCGGTGACAATTCAGGCCAGCCCGACAATTCTGGCGCAGCAAACCCTGCAGCCGAGTCGGCAGTGGACCTTGCACTTGATCCCACACGTGCACCTGGATCTCGGTTTCACCGATTACCAGGGCAAGGTGCTGGAGCTGCACTGTCGCAACATCGACCGGGCGTTGGATCAGATCGCGCACGACCCCGACTTCCGGTTCTGTGTCGACGGCAGTGTCGTGTTCACCGAATACCGGCGGACCAGGTCACCGCGGCGCGTCGCGCAGGCACTCGACGCGATCCGGGCCGGCAAGCTGGGCGTCAACGCGCTGCACAGCAACCTGCTCACCGGGCTGACCGGGCTACACGACCTGCGGCACGCGCTGGCCGCAGGTGTCGCCCTACCGGCCGCTCCCGGTCCGGTCCCCCGCTATGCCAATGTCACCGACGTGCCGACTTATGCCGGCGCGTTGCCCGCGATCCTGGCGGCCAGTGGTGTCGACGCCTTCGTCGGCATGGCCAATCACCACCGCGCCGCCACCGACCGCAGCGACGAACTACACCTATTCTCCCCGGTACGCTGGCGCGGGCTGGACGGCACCGAGATCCTCGCCCACTTCGCCGACCACTACTCGCAGCTACGGTTCATCGCCGCCGACCCGCAATCGGTGGCCGCCGCGACCGATGGATTGTCGCGTTACCTCGGCCGGTTCGAGCGCGACGACTATCTGCCCACTGATCTGGCACTGATCGGCACCCACGCCGACAACGAGGACCTCGGCGACGGCGACACGTCTTTTGTCCAGCGGTGGAACGACGTGTTCGCGTACCCGAAATTGCGGGTGTCGACTTTCGCGGAGTATCTAGCCGCGGTGCACCCGTTGCTGGAGCAGCTGCCGGTGCACGCCGACGAAGCTGGCAGCTACTGGGAAGACGGTGCGGCCTCGGCTGCCGCTGACTTAGCCCGGTATCGGCAGGCGCAGGTGTTATTGCCGGCCGCCGAGCACCTGGCCGCCACGGTGTCGGTGCTGGACGACCAGTTCCGCCCGAACCGCACCAAACTGGACGAGGCGTGGGACGGGCTAGCGGTAGCCGGCGAACACACCTTCACCTGGGCTCGCTCCACCACCCACCCGCACGGCGCACCGGTCGCCGATCAGCTCGGCTGGAAGCAACGGGCAATCGCCAACGCGCATGGCACGGCGGTCGACGAGATTCGCCGTTCGCTGAGCCAATTCGCCGAGTCGTTGCGTTTGCGCGGCCCTGGTGTTCTGATCAGCAACCCGCACTCTTGGCCGGTGCAGCACCCGGTCGTCGAGGTAGATCTGACCCCGGGCGCAACGTTGCTCGGCCGCGACGGCAAGTCAGTCGACGGCGAGACGTTGTCCGAGTGTGCCGGGCTGCGCCGGGTTCGGGTCGAGCTCGACCCGCTGCCCGCACACGGCTACCGTTTTCTAGCGTTGGCCGACTCGCAAGATGTCGTGCCAGCCGGGGCTGCCGCTGCGCTGCACGGTGGCGACGACGAACTCGGTCCGCTGGTCGCGACCGAGCTCACCAGCTTTACCACCGACGTGTGGCAGGTGCAGCTCGGCCCGGATCAGTCGCTGCCGGTCAGCCTGATCCACCGGCCGTCCGGGCGAGAACTGCTCGACCCTAACGCGCCAGAAGCACTGGGTCAGGTCGTTGTGCTCTCCGCGGACACGCAGGCGACCGGCCACGAGCGGGCCCGGATCGACCAGCTCGACTCGCGCTACCTCGGCCACACCGACGTGCGGCGAGACACGCCCACCCCCCAACTGCTCGGCATCCGGCATACGCCAGCGGGGCTGCGGTTGAGTTGGGCCGGCACGGTCACCGGCATCTCCCACGTACGGGTAGAGCTGTTGTTGCGTGATGCCGCCGAGGTCGCCGAACTAACGGTGGAGCTGGACAAGGCGCCGCGGCTGCAGATGGAATCGGTGTCGATCAGCTTGCCGATCCAGGCGAACCGGCCAATCGTGCGCTACGACCGCCAAGCGGGCTGGGTGCAACCGGCCGTGCAGCACGGGTCGGGCGCCAACAACGAGTGGTTGACCGCTACCTCGACTGTCAGCGTCACCGATGAGGACGCCGGTGGGGCCGGGGTGCTGGTCGCCCTGCTCGACACGCCGTTGTGGTCGTCAAGTGACATCGTGCTGGGCACGTGGCCGGAGAATTTCACCGCGGACAACGGCCGGATCTACGCCTTGGCGATGAACAACTTCTGGCCGTGCAACACGCCCGCACAGCAGCCTGGACCAGTGTCGCTGCGATTCGCGCTCACCCCGGTCAGCGAGTTCGACCCGGCCGTTGCCACCCGGTTCGGCCAGACCGCGCGGCTCAGCACGGTCAGCGCCGAGATCACCGCACTGGACCGCTGGGCCCCGGAAGAGGTCTCCGGCTTCGCCGAAGGCGTTGCCGTGCCGCTCAACGCCCCGCCGGACTGCAGCGCCTCGCTGAGCCGCACCCGCGAAGACACGATCACGGCCACCTTGGTCAACCTCAGCGACCAGCCCACCGCCGGACACTTCGCCGTCGCCGACGCAACTGCGACACCCATCAACCTACCCGGGTACGGACTGAGCTTCGTGGAGCAGTCGTGACCGACCGGATGCGCATCGGCGCTGCCTATTACGCCGAATATGTCGGCTTCGACCGGCTCGACACCGACCTGGACCTGATGGTGCGGGCCGGTTTCCGGGTGATCCGGGTGGGCGAATCAGTGTGGTCCACCTGGGAACCGCGCGACGGCGAGTTGAACCTCGAGTGGCTGCGCCCGGTGCTCGATGGGGCGCATGCTCGCGGGATCGACGTCATCCTCGGCACCCCGACCTATGCCATCCCACCGTGGCTGGCCACTGCCGATCCCACCGTGCTGGCCCAACGCGGCACGGGTGACACGGTCGGTTACGGCGGCCGGCAGAACGCCGACATCACTCACCCGGGTTACCGGGAGCGCGCCGAACGCGTCATCCGGGCCGTGGTCAGCACTTATGCCGAGCACCCGGCCGTGATCGGGTGGCAGGTCGACAACGAGCCCGGCGCGGTGCTGCTGCACAACGACGGGGTCTTCGCCCGATTCCGCGACGAGCTGGCGAAACGCTACGGCACGGTCGAAGAGCTGAACGAGCAGTGGGGGCTCACCTATTGGTCACACCGGCTCAGCTCATGGGACGAGTTGTGGCGGCCCGACTTCAACACCACCCCGTCGTACGACTTGGCGTGGCGTGAATTCCAGCACGAACTGATCACTGAGTTCATCGGCTGGCAAACCCAGATCGTCGCCGAGTACGCCCGGCCCGGCCAGTTCATCACCACCTGCATCGCCAACGGGCAACCGGCCGCCGACGCGTACGGGTTGGCGCAGGTGATCGGGCGCACCGCGGTGAACCTCTACTACGGGGTGCAGGACGCGCTCGACGCGGCACCCGCCGAGCGTCCGGTGCAAGGGGCGCCGTGGTGGGAGACGCACAATGGTGGAGCTTGGCGGCTCTATCAGCAGGCGGACACGGCCCGGGGTTATCGCGACGAGCCGTTCCTGGTCACCGAGACTAATGCGATGTCGACCGGTGCTTCCGAAGTCAACAACGCGCCCTACCCGGGGCAGTGGATTCTCGCCGGTTTGACCATGGTCAGCCGGGGCGCCCGACTGGTCGAATACTGGCACTGGAACACGCTGCGCTTCGGCGCCGAAACTTACTGGGGCGGGATTCTCGATCACCGGCTGCGGCCGGGGCGCTGCTTTGCCGAGCTCAGCGAGCTGGCGGAGGTCGTGGCCCGAGCCGAACCAGTGTTGGCCGACCTGATTGCGGCCGAAGACGTGCTGCTGGTGACCTCGCACAGCAGCCGGCGGGCACTGCAATTCCAGCCGCCGCTGGTCAAACCGGGCAACACCGCACCCGACCCGGAGTCCTACGACCGGATCATCGACGCGTTCTACGAGCCGTTCCACCGCGTCGGCGCACAACTCGCCGTGCTCGACAGCCGCGCACTGCACGATTTCGTGTCAACCGCGGACAGTGCAGCGCCAGCCAAGTCCGCGCCGGGCGGCAACACCGAAGGCGGCAACACCGAAGGCGGCCTCGCCCACGGCGGCTCAGCGGCTAGTGCGGCCGAGCGGATGGTTCGGCGGTGGCCGGTTGTGGTCGCTGCTGGGCTCTACGCCGCGACCGACGAGGATCTTGATCTGCTGTTGGCTTATGCCCAGGCCGGTGGGCACCTCGTGCTCGGCCCGCGCACCGGCTATGCCGACGAGCAGGCCCGCGCCCGCCGAGACACCCACCCGCTGCTGGCCGCCTCCGGGGTGGACTATGCCGAGTCGGCGAACTTGCAGCGCGCAGTGCCGACCGACCACGGCGACGCCACCGCGTGGTGTGACGGCCTGCAACCCACCGACGAGCAAACTTACAGTGCTGGCCCGCTATCAGCACCCGTTCTTCGGCGAGTTCGCCGCCGCGGCCACTCGCGTGGTCGGCACCGGCTCGATCACCACCGTCGGCACTCTGCCCGCAGCCGAGCTGGGCCGACACGTCGCCACGCAGGTCCTGCACACCGCTGGAGTGAGCACTGTCGACAACACCGGGCCAGTTGTGCTCAGCCGGGGCAAGACCAGCACCGGTCAAACCGTGCACTGGTACGCCAACTGGGGCTGGGCACCTGCAACGGTCGCCGCGCCCGGTCCGCACGGCTGGCGCGACGTGCTCACTGATACTTCAGTTGCGGCCGATGAGCAGCTGTCGCTGCCGAGTTGGGGCCATAGGCTGCTGCTGCAGGAGCCAATCTGACAGCGTTGTCGTCCGGTGTCGCCGCCGACCGACACCTGACTTGCACCACCGGCACCCTTCCGCCTTTCCGGCGATGAGCTCAACCCCGCCATAAGGAGCATAATGGTCACCCGCACCACCCTCGATACCGGCTGGACCCTCGCCGCCGTCGCTCCGTCCGAGCTCGTACCGCTCTCGGTTCAGGGCCAGACGATCGCCGCCGAGGTGCCCGGCTGTGTCCACACCGACCTGCTGCGCGCTGGACTGCTCGCCGATCCATACCTGGTCGACAACGAAGATAAGCAGCGCTGGATCGCGCGTACGACGTGGCGTTACGACACCGTGGTCACAGCTGACGCGCAGCGACTCGACGGGGCTGCCCGCCAAGAGCTGTGGTTCGACGGGTTGGACACGATCGCGGAAATTCGGCTCAACGGCGAGTTGGTCGCGCGCACTGAGAACATGCATCGGCGGTATCGGTTTGACGTCACCGAACTGCTGCACGAGGGCGACAACGCGCTGACAGTGCTGTTCCACGACGTCTACGCCTATGCCGCCCAGGTGCGCGAGCAATTCGGCGAATACCCGTCGACCTACGAAGAGCCGTTCAACTACGTACGGAAAATGGCGTCGAACTTTGGTTGGGACTGGGGACCGACCCTGGTCACGGCCGGTATTTGGCAGCAGGTGCAGTGGGTCACCTGGCAGGATGCTCGCCTCGACGCGGTCCGGCCGTTGGTGACTGTCGATCGCTCGGGCGAAACGCCGGCTGGGCGGGTTGTCGCCGAGGTCAGCGTGGATCTGCAGGACAGCGTGGATCTGCAGGTCAGCGTGGATCTGCAGGACAGTGCCGCCGACGCGCTGCGGTTGACCGTCTCGATTGGCGGCCAGCAAACGGTTGTGCCGGTGAGTGCCGATCAGATTTCGGCAACCGTGGACTTGGCGCAGGTCGACCTGTGGTGGCCGGTCGGGTTCGGCGAACAGCCGCTTTATGACCTGAGCGTCGAGCTGCACGACGGCGACCGGCTGCTCGACAGCTGGCAGAGCCGAGTCGGCTTCCGTGAGGTGGTGCTGCACACCGAACCGGATGACATCGGCACACCGTTCGAAATCCACGTCAATGGCACGGCGGTGCTCATTCGCGGCGTCAACTGGATCCCGGACGACTGTTTCCCGACTCGGGTGAGCCCGCAGCGTTACGCCGAGCGGCTCGATCAAGCTCTGGCCGCCAACGTCAACCTGATCCGGGTTTGGGGCGGCGGTCTCTATGAGCGCCAAGGCTTCTACGACTATTGCGACGCCAAAGGCTTGCTGGTCTGGCAGGACTTCCTCTTCGCCTGCGCCGCCTATCCCGAAGGCGAACCGTATCGCTCCGAGGTGGAGGCGGAGGCGCGCGACAACATCGTCCGGCTCGCGCCGCACCCCAGCCTGATCCTGTGGAACGGCAACAACGAAAACATCTGGGGGTACGAAGACTGGGGTTGGAAAGAGATCCTCGGCGACCGCCCCTGGGGTTTGGGCTACTACCTCGGTTTGCTGCCTGAGCTGATGGCCGAGCTCGACCCAACCCGCCCATACTGGCCCGGCAGCCCATATTCCGGTAAGCCGGACATCTACCCCAACGATCCCGCGCACGCCAATGTGCACATCTGGGACGTGTGGAACCAAGTCGATTACACCGAGTACGGCCGCTATCAGGCACGTTTCGTCTCGGAATTCGGTTTCCAAGGGCCGGCGAACTGGGCGACCATCGTGCGCTCGGAAAACGGCGCACCGGTGCTCGGCAAGCTGCACCAGAAAGCCGACCGGGGCGAGGAGAAGTTGCGCGACGGGATGCGGCCGCACCTGCCCGCCCCGCGCACCGGCGACGTGGACCGAGAACTGGCCGACTGGCATTACCTCACCCAGCTCAACCAGGCGCGGGCAGTGGCCTTCGGGATCGAACACTTCCGCAGCCAGTGGCCGCGCTGCGCCGGCACTATCGTCTGGCAGCTCAACGACTGCTGGCCGGTCACATCCTGGGCCGCGATCGACGGCGATGGTCGACTGAAGCCGCTGTGGTATGCCTTGCGGCGCGCGTACGAACCGCGTTTGTTGACGATCACGACCAGCGCTGGTGCGTTGCCGGTGGTGCACCTGGTCAACAACTCACCCGAGGCTTGGCAGAGCACGCTGCGCGTCGAGCGCCAAGACCTCAACGGCAAGTCGTTAGGCAGCGACGAATACCCGATCGATCTGGCGCCGGCCGCGCGCTACAGCGTGCCGGTCGAGCCGGGTGACCGCTCGGTCATCACCGCGCGGATCGACGGCCGGATCGTGCGGCATTTTTCAGCCGAGGACATCGAGCTCGACTTGCCCGCCCCGCGGATGTCCACCCAGTGGGCGGCTGCCGCGGACGGCACCGGCATCGAGCTCACAGTCGTGGCCGAGACGTTCCTTCGTGACTTGGTGGTGGTGGCTGATCGGGTTGACCCGGCGGCCACTGTCGACGAGCAACTGATCAATTTGTTGCCGGGTGAACAGCACGTCTTCCACATCACCACCTCGGTGAGCGTGGACGACCCGGCGTGGCGCGGCCCGTACGTGGTGCGGTGTGTCAACGACGTGACCGCGCAGGTTTAGTAACGCGGCTCGGCGTCCGGTGCACCAGTTGGGTGAGCCGGACGCCGAGACCTCATCGCGGGGTTTGCTGTCAGTTACTGCCAGATTGCTCCACTCCAGGCTGAGCCAGTCCAGGCTGCTCCGCTGAAGGAAGTGCCAGACCAGGCCCGACCCGACCAAGCCCGACCTGACCAGGCGACATCAGACCAGGCTCGGCCGGACCAGGCCCGGCCGTTCCAGGTGGCGCCGTTCCAGTTGGCCTGGTTGTCGCTGGCAGTACCCCAGCTCGTTCCAGTCCACAGGTTTCCCATCCAGGAGCCACCGTTCCACGACGTGCCCGCTCGACTGGCTTTGGCCCATGCGTTCACGTCGAAGGGACCGAACAAGTCACGCTCACCGGTCAACGCTTTTCCGTCCGAGGAGTAGACGAAGGTGTTGCCCCGGTTGTTCTGCAACGTGCCGACGGTCAGCAGCGCGCCAAGGTCCAGGGCCGGGCCGGGTGATCGGGTCAACAGTGCACCCACGTCGAGTCGCGCCGGCGGATTGCCCAGCACTGGCAGGGCGTCGTTCCACACGGCCCAGCGAACTTGGGCCGGTGTGGCTTGCGGGTATTTCTGCAGGTAGAGCGCCAGTGCACCGGAGACCACTGCTGCGGCCTGCGAGGTGCCACTGCCCTTGAAGTAGCGGTCGCCAACTCGCGCTGTTGGGTAATAGGTGTCCACGTACGAGCCCGGGTCGCGTAGCGACACAATGGATCGGCCCGGTGCCAGCACATCCAGCGAAATCGGTCGTCCGTCGGCGGCGGAGAAGCTGGACACGGTGTCGTCGGCCGGGTTGGTGGTGCCCAGCGTGTCCACCGAGCCCACCACGATCGGCAAGTTGTCGGTGGCAGGCGACGTGACTTTCGATCCCGTGTTGCCGGCTGCGACCACCACGACCACGCCAGCCAGCATCGCGTTCTCGACAGCTACGGCCAACGGGCCGTTGAAGCAGTTCGAGCAGTCCAAACCGTACGACAGGTTAATGATGCGGATCGGGTTCTTAGGGTCATCGTTGCGGTGCGCTACAACCCAATCGATCGCAGCCATCATCTGCGTGACATCGACCGCCCCATTGGACATGCCCAATTTAATCGCGGTCAATTTCGCGTCTGGTGCGATGCCGCGATATCCAGTGCCGCCGGTGCTGTCTCGCCCGGCGATGATACCGGCCATGTGAGTGCCGTGCCCGAATCCGTCCTTGTGCAACAGCGACGGAACTTGGCTCTCTAGCGAAAGGTCGGGGCCATTGACCACGTTTCCGCTGGTCAAGCCCGGCACTGGCGCAACACCCGTGTCGATCAGGGCCACCCCCACGCCTTTGCCGGTGTAGCCCTGTGAATAGGCGACGTCAGCCCGAATCGACTTGGCGACATCCGGCAGCGTCGCGGCATTCGACGGGAAAGTCCAGTCAGCAGTTGCCGCCTGCGCCGGACTCGCGCCGGTGATAACCGCAGTTCCGATGATTACCGCCGCGCTGGTAGCTGCTGCGGCTAACAACCTTGCGGGTGGTGATTTGGCCCTCATGCTCGAACCTCCGATGTTAGACGGGCCGTGGAACTGCCCGCGATGTAAAGCCAACATCGGCCACCGCCGCAATTTCTAAAGCCTTTTCCAAACACTGCGGCGGCGCCCCGGAGAACAGGACGCCGCCGCGGGCCGAGCTTATTCACCTACGAGACCGATAATTCACTACCGTGATAGTGCCGGCGCTCGCCGCCGACCAGACTGGGGTGCTGGCAGCAACTCCCGAGCTGGTCCCGGGCGGTGCGAACCTGACCGTACGGGTAGTTCACTCATCCGATGCCGGCCGAGGCTGCGCACCGAGCCGGGGTAATACGGCGTCGAGCGAGGCTCGGGTCGACCACCCCAGAAGCTGATCAGCACCAGTGCCGACAAGGCAACCGAGCCGAATCCCAACTTCAACCATTGCTGGCTGCGCTGCCAATACGGGAAAAGTCCAACGAACGGAATCCGCAGCCGAGCCAAACCCAGCAGAGAACTAGCCGGCAGTGGGGTGGAATCCGCACTCCCGTTGGCGTCGCCTCTGGTAGTGAATGTGCCGTCACCGTTGTTGGCCACTACCCGGTGCACCAGCCGCCGTTCCGGCCGGGCCGGATCGGTGAACACGATGACGTTACCCGCCTTCACCTCGGCCGGGGCGACTGGTGTGGCCACGACAACATCGCCGGGTTGAATCCGCGGCGCCATCGAGCCGGACACCACCACGTATGGATGCCAACCGAAGAGGACCGGCAACAACGTCAATCCCATCAGGCAGCCGAGGACAATCGCTGTGGAGCGGGCTGCCAGTTGCACCACCGCGGCTGCCGAAGCAACCGAGATGGTACCCGGCGCCCGACTCAGCTGCTGTGCGCTTCCCACGTGAATGTGGTAATCAGCTGCAGGGCTTCCATGGTGTTATCCGTGGCGTCAACGCCGCTGCCGGCGAAGGTGATGGTGAACTTGTAGCTCTTCGTGGTGCTGGACGTGGTCGGCGTCCAGCCGCAGGCAAAGCTGTTGGCATAGGTGGTGCGGCTCTGGGTCAAGTCCGCCATGGTGCCGATCGGCATCGCCGCCGTCGGGCTACCAGTCTGGTTGTGCGTGGTGTCGAACAGCGTGCTGGTGGAGGAGAAGCCGGTGCACGAGCCGTTACCGGTAGCGCCGGTGCCCTCTTCCACCTTCGCGGTGAAATAGGTGCCCAGGGTGTTACCACCCACGGCCGGGTTGGTCGTGGTAGCGGTGTAGAAGCGCAGCGGAACCACGGTGTCGACCGTGCCGGTGTAAGTCACGTTGAGGCACTTGATGACTTGGTCAGTCGGCTTCATCGCAGTGGAGCTGAACATAGCGGTGCCCAGCATCGGGGAAGCGCCACCGTCGTCGTCGTTGAGCACGACGGTGCCGGTGCTCCAGGAGTTGCCTGGGTTCGCCGTAGTCGCGGTGAACGCGGCGTTGGAGGCCTGCCACAGCGCAGTAGCGCTGAGGACCATGCCCATAGCGAGTACGACGCCGCCAGGTATCCGGCGACGGGAGCTCCGTTCACGCATAGCGCCTCTTCAGTCGATGGGATGTCGAGGTGAAGAATCGGGCCGCCCACGGCCGGCTTTAGCAAGCTCAACCGACGACCTGGACAGCACCCGCGCTGTACCCGCTTCGCACCAATGTCGCCGCATCCCGCTACGTAATCAGCCAGAATAAGACCGTCGGCGAACCCCAACAGCAATTCTCAACTGCGCTACACCCAGACCGATGGTCTTGGCATCTGGTCGAGTGGACCCATGATCGGGTTCAAGCCATCGCGAGGAGGTGGGCCGCTTGCCGGCAGGTACAGCGGTGCGTCCGGAGAAGCATTCCCCACCGGTCCGTCGTTCTCGACCGCGTAAGCAAGGCCGAACCGGCTCATACCTCATGGTGACGCTGTCGTTGGCAGGCGCCTCGGCCTTCCTTTATTACATGACGGCATCGCAGGCACCGAAGCCGGCGCCGAAACAGCCGCCCGCGCCGGTGAGTGCCGTCTTGGTCGGTGATCCGAAGCAGAGCCCGCTGTTCCCGTCAACTTCGCTGCTGCCGGGGAGCACTGTCACCCGGTGCCTTGAGGTGACTTACGCCGCGGCCGAGCGGCCGCAAGCGGTGGTGATGAGCGCAGCGGACATCTCCGGGCCGCTCGCCAAATACATGTCGATCACCGTCTGGCAGGGTCAAGCCCCCGGCCCGCCCAGTTGCACCGGATTCACGGGCACCCAGGTTTACACCGGTTCTCTGGCCGGGATGCACGACAAGAGCATCACAATTCCCTGGCGCCCCGCGATCCGAACCTCGCCCGTATACCGTTTTGAAGTCTCAGTTCGAGACGATGACGCGGCTCAGGGGCTAGCGGCTGGCGCCACGTTCCGGTGGTCGTTCATCACGGATGAACCGAGCCCGGCACCCCCCACCAATCCCGGTGGCGCGTCGAACCCAGTGGCGCTTCCCACCATGACGATCACAGCGCATCCAACCCCAACACCGACCACGTCGGCGAAGACCTCACACCCGCCAACCACCCCAGCTTCGCGTACGCCGAGTTCGTCGCACCCAGCTTCGCTGACGATCGAGCACGAGGCCGGTACGCCCAGCGGTGGCTCGTCGTTGTTCCACCGAGCTGTCGCCGCGTTGTCGCGAGCTGGAACCGCTGTGGTGTTGCTCGGCAAGACTGTTGGGGGCAGCCCCGGTTTCTTGCTCTACATCCTGCTGGCCATGGTCGTGTTCCTGCTCGTGCAACGCCGCATCGATGAACGCGATCCCAAGCTGGCCGCAGCCCCGGTCTGGGCCGATCACCACGCCCACTTCGCCCGTCTGGAACCCGACGCCGCTAAAGCGCCGAGTCCACCGGAGGACGAACCGTGACACACGTTCCCCGGATGGCGGTAAACGATCTAGTCTCGATCGGTAGCCGGCTGCGCTGGACGTGGCTGTGCCGAGCCGCACTGGGACCAGCTGCCGGGGCGCTCGCCTGGGCCTTCACCGCCGGTCACGGGGCTGTTTCGCTGCTCACCTCATGGGGGGCGTGGACCGCGCTCACCCTGGTGTTGATGCTGATCGGACGCGATCGGCGAGCCGCGTCCGGGGTGCTCAACCTGTCGCTGTTGGGCGACGGAGTGCTGCTTGCTATCACCTGGCACCTGCTGGGAGGTTTGACTGGTTACGGAACCTTCCTGGTGATCTTGCACATCATCGGCGTCACCCTGCTCGCCTCGTTTCGCACCGGGGCGAAGCTGACTATGTGGCACGGTCTGCTGGGCGTGTTCGTGGTGCAGAGCCAGTCAGTTGGGCTGTTGGAGCCGCGAACCCCAGTCCCGGTGGCGCAAGTCTGGCTCTATCTGACCGAGCTGGTCTGCACGGCGCTGGTCACCGCGTCCTTCGCCGCGGTCAACGAACGAGAACTGCGGCGAAGACGCTATGACGATCACCTGCTCAAGGAGATGGCCGCGTCGTTCATGATCGATAACGACCCGGTCAGGATCGCTCGGCGGCTGAGCGACCTGGCTTGCGACGAGTTGCTGTTTCGGCGCTCAGCGGTGCTGGTCGAAGACGCCAGCGGCGGCCTTGAGCTGACCCGCTGCTGGTCGGTGGTCTCCACTGATCAGGTCAGCGCGCACCAGCATCCGGCCGGAATCGCACGTAACAGCCTGATCACTCGGGCGCAGAACGCGGCCCTGACCACGTTGGTGCAGCAGATTCCCGCCGACACCGATCCCGATCTGGTCGAGTTGCTGCCTGACGCTCACAATGTGATTTGCGTGCCCTTCAACGCACAGCAAGTCAAGGGCGCCCTGCTGCTCGAAAACGGGCGGGGATCGGCCTGGCGGCGATCCAGCCGGGTGCATCGCCGACTGCTCGCCACCGTGGAACACGCGGCCTCGCTCACCGCGATGTCGTTATCGCGATCGGTGCTGGTGCGGCGGCTGCAAGATGCCGCGCGCACCGATGGGCTGACCGGAATCGCCAACCGGCGCACCTTCGACACCGAGCTGGTCCGCGTGCTGACCGAAGGCGCACAAGCTCAGACAGTAACCAGTCTGGCTGTGGTCGACCTCGATCACTTCAAACGCATCAACGACGAACTCGGCCACCAAGCCGGCGACAACGTGCTGCGGGCCACCGGTGCCGTGCTGCGACATGTGGCGCGCAACAGCGACGTGGTCGCGCGCTACGGGGGCGAGGAATTCGGCGTGATCTTGCCGGATACCACCGCCGAGGAGGCGATGACGCTGGCCGAGCGGCTGCGTGCCACCATCGCGGCGATGACCGGTCCGGTGGAGGTGACCGCGAGCGTTGGGGTCGCCGCGGTGGCGCCCGGAACGGGTACGGTCGCCGAATTGATCCGCCGGGCCGACACCGCCTTGTATGCCGCCAAATCGAGCGGTCGCAACCGGGTCGTGGTCGCGCCGCTCGATTTGGCTTTACCGGAACACTTCGAGGAACACGCCGCCAGCTAGCGCAGGGTGCCGAACTCTTGGGTCCAGAACGGTGTGTTGCCCCGCAGGGCCACTCCGACCCCGAGGTCTTGGTAGCCACAGTTCAAGATGTTGGCCCGGTGGCTGGAGCTGTTCATCCACGCGGTCATCACAGCCTGCGGATCCTGCTGACCAGCCGCGATGTTCTCGCCGGTCAGCCGCCAGTTGTAGCCGGCATCGTCGACGCGTTTCGAGGGCGAGCGGCCTTGCAAGTCGGTGTGCGAGAAGTAGTTGTTCTTGGCCATGTCAGTCGAGTGTTCGACGGCAACCTGAGTGAGTTTGTTGTCGTTGTTCAGCGCGCCACAGCCGGCCTTGGCCCGTTCCTGGTTCACCAGGTCGAAAACCGCAGACTGGAATTGCTGCTCGGTGCTTGAACCGGAGCCGCCACCACTGGTCGGCCGCGTCGTCGGGGTGGTAGCGGTCGGCTGCGTGGTTGCCGTCGGCTGCGTGGTTGCCGTCGGCTGCGTGGTTGCCGTCGGCTCCCCGGCTGGAGTCTGCGGCGATTGGTCTCCAGCGGTAGTGACAAGCTTGAGCCCCTCAGCCGCCAATACCGGGTTGATCGGCTGGTACACCGTGATCGCCGAACCACCCCGACAACTACCCGACCCGCCCGACAACGTCCCCTGCGCCTGCCCATCCGCCATCAACGACCCACCCGAGTCACCCGGATCCGCACAAGCGTCGGTGAGGATGAAATTCTTGACCATCCGCCCGCTGACATTGATCGTCGCCGTACGCGACTGGATCGTGCCGCAATGCGTACCCGTCGTCGTACCAGTACGACACACCGAGGCTTTGACGGGGGCTTCCTGCGACCCTTCGATCGGCACGTCGCCATTCTGCGTGTGCACCACCGGTTTCGGGGACCAGTTGCTGTTCACATCAATCACCGAATAGTCGTTGCCGGCGCTGTTGCCGAACAGCGACTGCCGGAAGGTGCCCTGAGCGTTGTTGAACCCGACAGTGGACGAGCCCTTCTGGCCGCAGTGTCCGGCCGAGATGAAACCAGTGGTCACCGGGAACCCAATCGAACACAGACCGACCCGATTAATGACGTACTTGTCCCCACCATGCAGATCCAATAGAACGTGGAATCCGTCCGGCACCGGGTCAACCTGCACCGCAGCCGCAGCGACACCCGCCTTAAGCGCAAACGTACGCGCGGCGTTCTGGTCCTTTTGCTTGGCCAGCAGCTTGACACTGTTGGTCGTCGGGTCGACGTAATACCCCTGGACCGCGCTGGGTGCTTTTGTGGCGTCGAGCTTGCCCTTCGCCGCGTCCAGCTGACTCAAGCTTCGCGTGACTAGCTTCGGTTCGGCGCCCAGCCTGCGCACCAACTCGGCAGTGTTGGTGTCGGTGACAGCGACGACCAGCTTGCCCGCCTCAGGGCTGTACCAACTGCCGGCGAAGCCTTTGCCCAACTTGCCTAACTGGGAACTTGCCGCACCGGCCGCGTCTTCGGAGTCAAGTCGCCGCAGGGCTGCATCCGGGGTGATGTTCAGGTCACGCGACAGTGCCGAGAGGAGGTTATTCGTCGGCGCCGGGAGGAGGTTGTGAGTCGGCGCCGGCACTGGGTGGACGGCCGGTTCGGCGTTCGTTCCGGCGAGTGCTGGCAGCGTGACCGCTACCAGCACCGCCGCCGCCCCGACCAGGGTTACTGCGCCGACAATCCGTCGAGTCCGCATCAACAGTCCTTCCATCCGTATCGGGACACACACATGTCCCGGCACCTGACTGTGGCGCGTTACCGGAGCTGATGGCCAATCCGAAAGGAAGATATAAGGTCAACCCAAGACGGTGGTGAGTTTGCGGCGATAGCTCGCACGACGAACACCTCGATGACGAGCAGATCGAGGGTTGAACGGGTCGCCGCGAGCCAGCTCAGTTGAGGATGTGCACCCGGTCAGCGCCCGGTGCCAATCCGAATCGGTGCCGATAGGCGCGGCTGAAATACACCGGGTCGGCCAGTCCACACCGCCGACCCACTTCAGCCACGGGCAGCCGGGTATCGCGCAGCAGACCTTGTGCCCGAGTCAGGCGCCGCAACCGCAAGTAACCCATGGCGCTGCAGCCGCGCGCGGCGTTGAACAGCCGATCGAGGTGCGCTGGAGAGACGTCGGCCAACCGGGCTAGTTCGGGCCGGTTCCACCCTCGAGCCAGGTCACGATCGATGGCTTGGCTGACCAAAGCGACTGCGTCTGGCGCGAGTGTGGGCATCGGTGGCAGGCACTCGACGGTCAATGCGAGCAAATGGGCAGTGGCTGCCAGCGAACGCAGCGACCGAACCACACCAGCGGGTCGGCTGCGCGACTCGTCCAACTCGGCGAACGCGCTGAGCCACTGGCCCGGGTTGTGCACGGCGACTACTGCCGATTCGGCGGGCAGCAAATCGGCGACGCCATCCACATGCAGCCAGCAGTTGGTGCCAGGCCCCGCTGCTGATTCGATGAAGTGCCGACGCGGAGCGTGGATCATCAAATCGCCCGGACCGGCCCGCAGCCAGGTGGAATGAGCCACGTCGCGGGTCAACACCTCGCCGCGCATCACGAAACTCAGCACGTGAGTTTGTCGTGCCGCCCGCAAGTGCATCGACGGATACGAGTATCGTTCCAGCTCGGTCGGCACAGTCGGCGCGCCGCGCTGCAGGTCGACCGACATGGGCTCAGGCCCGGAAAAAGCTCTCGGCATAGCGCTTCCACAATTTCTGACGAGCCATAGCGTAGTTGCGGTCAGGCTAGCCTGGCTGCTCTCCGCCGGCAATGCACCAGCGAAGCGGGCGCCCGCTTCGCTGGCTAAACGATCACCTCGGGGTGCCGAAATCCTGGGTCCAGAACGGGGTGTTGCCCTGCATAGCCACCCCAACCCCCAAGTCTTTGTACCCGCAGTTCAAGATGTTGGCCCGGTGCCCTGGGCTGTTCATCCACGCCGTCATCACGGTCTGCGGATCGGCTTGCCCGGCGGCGATGTTCTCGCCGGTCATCCGCCAGCTGTAGCCAACCGCGTCGACCCGCTGGGACGGCGAGTGCCCCTGCAGATCGGTGTGCGAGAAGTAGTTGTGTGCCGCCATGTCAGCCGAGTGAGCTTGCGCAGCCTTGGTGAGTTTCGCGTTGACCGTCAGCGCACCACACCCGGCCTTGGCCCGCTGTTGGTTCACCAGCGTGGCCACCGTCGCCGCAAACCGTGACACCGTCGTGGTCGCAGGCTTCGCGGCCGGTTTGGTCGCTGGTTTCGTGGCTGGCTTCGCCGGGGCTGACTGGCTACCCGAGGTAGTGACCAGCTTCAGGTGCTCGGCGCTCAGCACTGGGTTGATCGGCTGGTACACCGTGCCCGCCGAACCACCGTGACAACTACCCCACCCACCCGTCAACGTCCCCTGCGCCTGATTACCAGCCATCAACGACCCACCCGAGTCACCCGGCTCCGCACAAGCGTCGGTGAGGATGAAGTTTTTGACGATCCGACCACTGACATTGATCGACGCCGTACGCGACTTGATCGTGCCGCAATGCGTACCCGTGGTCGAACCAGTACGACACACTGAGGCGTTGACGGGTGCTTCCTTCGAACCCGCGATCGGTACGTCGCCGTTGGGCGTATGCACCACTGCCTTGGGCGCCCATTTGCCGTTTACGTCGATTACCGAGTAGTCGTTGCCGGCGCCGTTACCGAAGAACGACGTGCGGAACGTACCTTGGGTGGCCTTGTTGAACCCGACAGTGGACGAGCCCTTCTGGCCGCAGTGTCCGGCCGAAATGAAACCAGTGGTCACCGGGAACCCAATCGAACACCGAGCCACCCGATTGATGTTGTAGGCATCCCCGCCACGCAGATCGAACATCACCCGAAAATCGTCCGGCACCGTGGTTACCTGCACCGCGGCCGCAGCGACACCCGCCTTACGCGCAAACGTACGGGCGAGGTTCTGGTCTTTTTGTTTGGCCAGCACTTGAACGCTGTTGGTGGTCGGATCGACATACCAACCTTGCACGCCGCTCGGTGCAGCGGTGGCATCGAGCTGGTCTTTTGCGGTGTCCAGCTGAGTTAAGGTGCGCGACACCACTCTTGGTTCCGCGCCAAGGCTGCTGATCAGTTGTGCCGAGTCGGCATCCGTGATCGCCACCACCAGTTTGCTGTCGACGGGGCTGAACCAACTGCCGGCATACGCCTCACCGAGCTCGGCCAACTGAGAATCGCCAAGGTTGACGGCGTTCTCGGCATTGAGTCGACGCAGCGCCGCATCCGGGGTGATCTGCAAGTCCCGTGACATTGCCGCGAGCAGATTCTGCGCCGATCCTGCTGCCAACGCGTCTGCAGCCGATGGGACCTTGGGTTTAGCCGCTCGCGTGCCGGTAGTGCCGGCCAGGGCTGGAAGCGTCAGCGCCACCAACACCGACGCCGTCCCGAGCAGCGTCACTCCCCCGACTATTCGTCGTGTCCGCATCGACTGTCCTTCCATCCACAGGTAGCTCACAAGCGCGTCTCGACCCCGACTCTTGCCTGTTGTCGGCCGCAACTGCCAGCCATAAAGGAAGACGTAAGGCCAACGAAAAGCGGACCACTGCGCTCCCGAGCAGCAACCCAGGCTTCCTCAAGTCGGCTGAGGCGACGTCGATGGTTGCGAGCGTAGGAAACGCAAAGCGCTGGAGGAATTAATGACTGCACATCGGGTATACCGGGGAGCTGGCCTACGTCGGCGGCCTGCCGGTGGGCGCCGTCGCTGGATCGCAGCTGCCGCCTTGCTCGGCGTTTTCGGCACCTACGTCACTGTGATGCAGACGTCGCAAGCGGCCTTCACTGCGACCACTGCCAACCCGACGAACAGCTGGGCCTCAGGTACCGTTTCGTTGGCCGACGACGACACGGGTAGCGCCATGTTCACCGTGACGAACCTGAAACCCGGCGGCACTGGCGTGCGATGCATCGTCGTCACCTACAACGGCAGCCTCGCCGCGTCCATCAAAATGTATGGCACCACCTCAAGCAACGCCACCTTGGCGAACTACTTGACCATCACCGTCGAACAGGGCAGCGGCAGCACCTACGCCGCCAGCTCCGGCGGCACCTGCACCGGTTTCGTCTCCAGCTCCACCATCGTCGCATCCACCACCCTGGTTAGCTTCGGTACGACCTATACCAACTTCAGCACCGGTGCCGGCTCTTGGCTGCCGGTCGCTAGCGCCCCCGGTGCGACCACCGTGTATCGCATCACCTACACCCTGCCCTCCGGCACCACCGACTCGGCCCAGAACTTGACCTCGACCGCAACCTTTACCTGGGAGGCACAGAACACGTGACTGGTGGCGCCCCGCCGCGGGCGCTCGAGCAGATCGGGCGATGCAGTGGGGCGCCAGACACCGAACGGCACGCCCCGGGATAGTCAACCGAATCAGGCACGACCGCATGCTGGGCCAGGGTGCCCGGCCGCGGTCGTGCCTGAATTGCGTTAGCAGTCCCCCGGTAGCTGGCTTCGCCGCATTAGCAGTCATCGGCCTCCGCTATTACCGATTCGCCAGACAGTGCTTACCGTCTGTATATAGCTAGTCGGGCGAGGACGAAAAAAGCCTGGTCATCGCAGGTTCAGGAGGTCGCATTACTCGACTGAACCAGCCTGGCGATGCAACTATTTGGCGCCCCCACAACGCCTCAGCTTCCCGATGACGGATTGCACAGCTACGTCGCACCCGCCGTCGACAATGCACAATCACGGCAATGTATCTTCTCCACGACGCCCCCCACCCCCCTGGAGTTTTCATGCCATTCTCCCTCCGTCGGGCCGGCCGTGCCGGCTTGGCTCTCACCGCGTGCACGGCAGTGGTGGCGCTTACCGTCACCGGTATCCCCGCTATCGCCCAGGCTGCTGCCGACACCAGTTTTTCCTCTGGCAACGCGGACTATGACGCGGCCTATGCCAAGGCGATCTCGAATATCAGTGACGACGTCGTCAACGGCACCTTCATCGCCGGACAGAACTGGGCGCAGATCTGGACGCGCGACTCGTCTTTCTCCACCGAGTTGGGCGCGTCGCTGATCCGGCCGACCGAGAGCGTCGCCACCATGCGCACCCTGACCGAGCAGGACAGCCAGTTCGGCGAGGTGTGGGCGCAGGACGTCTGCGGCCACTTCGGCGGCTGGCCGAACCTGAGCGACGCCATCGTCGGTGCTATCGGTGTGTGGTCGACCTACCTCGCCACCGGCGACCGTAACTTCCTCAATTGGGGCTTCGACGTCACTCGCAACAGCTTGGAGCGGGCCCGACGCGACGCCTACGAGGCCAACTCCGGCCTGTTCCGCGGAGTGGCGACCTTCATGGAATCCAACAGCGCCTACCCGCCGGAATACGCGTTCAACGGCGACGCCGCCGGGCACACCAAGTCGCTCGCGGTCAACGTGTTGTATTACCGCGCCTATCAGCTGGTCGAGCGCTTCGGTCAGGTGCTCAACCGCGACTCCGGCTCGGCCGGCCAGCAGGCTAACAATCTGAAGAACGCGATCAACAATCGGCTGTGGCTCGGCGACAAGGGCTACTACGCCTACTACGAGGACGCGAACGGTAACAAGTCCGATCGGATGGAGGGTCTCGGCGAGGCCCTGGCCGTGCTCTGGAACGTGGCCGACCCGGACCGGGCTCGCAGTGTGCTGGCTAACACCCCCACCACTAGCCAAGGTCTTCCCTCGCTGTGGCCGCAGTTCCCGCAATGGAAGAACTACGACTCGGCCGAGGACTCGGACTACTACCACAACGGCATGGTCTGGCCGTTTGTCCAGGCCTACTGGGGCTGGGCTGCCTCGCAGAACCAGAACGTCGGTGTCTTCAGCGATGAATTCGCCAAGATGCTGACCCTGTCGCAGAAGGACAGCACGTTCCGCGAGTTCTACCGCCCCGAGGACGGCACGCCGGACGGTTCCCCGCGCCAGCTGTGGTCCGCGTCCGGTTACCTGTCGATGGTCTATCACGGCCTGTTCGGGATGAACATCGAAGACGACGGCATCACCTTCAAGCCAGTCGTGCCAGACAACTTCCATGACTTGGACCTACACGGAATTGTTTATCGCGGCGGCACGTTCGACGTCGCTGTGCACGGCTCCGGCACCCAGGTCACCTCGTTCACCCTGGACGGCAACCCGCGCGACGACCACAAGCTCCCGTCGGACGGCGCCTCCGGTCACCACGAAATCGTGATCAACCTCGGCGGCTAGGACCACCGGTGACCGTGGACCGTTTCATTTCGCCACTTGCGAAATCGGGCGGTCCACGGTCTGTTATCCAGCAGTCACTTACGCGGCGCATTCTCACCAAAACCCTGCGCAACACCGACTGGCAGGCGGCGAGGAATACCTCGGACGGGTGCCCGAATTCTGCGGGTTGACTTGATACCGATCAATCGGGGTTGCTACGGTGCGAAGCCAACGATGGGTGACCCTCGCGCAGGGAGATAAAGTAGTGGATTACGAAACCCGGCACGAAGGCCATCCCGAGCAAAATCGTTCGGGGCCGGAGTTCGTTTGGCAGCAGAGCCAGTTTGAAGCGGTGAATTCGCCGGGTTACCCGAGCGCGCCGCAGGATCACTACCGCACCGACCAGCAGTATCAGACCGACCAGCAGTATCAGACCGACCAGCAGTATCAGACCGACCAGCAGTATCAGTACGCCGCCGGCTACCCGAACGCTGCGCCGGCTGCGGCACCGGGATCGGCACCGGAGGCACGGATTCCAGCACCACCGCCGGGCGAAAACCCAGTGGCACGCCGAACCCCGAACGGTTATTACCGGGATGAATCCGGCGAATTTCACCGAGAGCCCAGCGAGGCGCCGCGGCGTGGCCGGCGGACCAGCCCGTGGGTGTTTGTCGGCTCCGGCATATTCGCGCTCGTCGTCGGACTCGGCGGCTTCGTGCTCGGCCGCCAAAGCGTCGGAGTCACGAACACCGGGATCCACGCCGGCGCATCCCCCAATTTGCTCCCCGGTGCCGGTGCCGGCCCGTCGGGACAACCCCTTGGTGGTGCACCGTTCGGCTCGGCACCAGCGACTGTGCCGGTGCTACCCGGCGCTAGTGGTGCACCCGGCAACAGTGGCGCTGGCTCGGGTACCGGTTCGGGTACCGGTTCCGGTTCCGGCTCGGGGTCGGGGTCGGGTACTGGTTCAGGTACCGGCACAGGCGGTGGGTCAGTCGACCCGAACGTCCGCAAATTCTGCGCTGTGCTTGCCCGCCAGTCGACCCAAACCGCAGCGGTACAAAATGCGATCGGGTCGCCAGCCCAGCTGCGCGCGCTGGTGCCACAGCTCAACAAGACTATGAGCGATTTGAAGACAACCGCCCCTAAAGCTGTAGCCGGCGACGTGAGCGTTGTCCGCCAATTCGGCACAGTCGTCGTGGGTGTCATCGACAGTTCCGGTGGGGACCTCAGCGTCAACGACGTGCAGACGTTGACCGACGCTGGCACCAAACCAGAGCTACAGGCCGCCCAGAACCATCTGACGGTCTACAGCGCCGCCCACTGCGGCACCGCTTAACCCCAGCCGCATCTTGCCGGTTAGACCCGCGATTACGGGCGGCTCGCACTATTTCGATCTCCGTCGTCTCCATTGGGGACGGCGGAGTCGCGCATTCTAGGTAAATACCGGCCTAGAACGCTCCCACATGGGTCTGAGCTGCCCTCGGTTGTCGGAGTGGCACTGAAGCGCTGCAGTCGCCCTGGTACTGCGGCTGAATCCCTGTGTCGACTGTGGTCGCCGCCAATCCGCCGACGCTTGCCTCTGCTCAGCGTGAAACAGAAGGTCGCTACTGGCCCAAGCAGCGTGAAACAGAAGGTCGCTACTGGCCCAAGCAGGCAGCGGCCCCGGCAGGAGAGTGAACTCCAACCGGGGCCGCTGCAATTAGTTTGCCGAGGTGCTGGTGTTACTACCGTTCGATCAGGTCAGCTGGCCGGGAACGGGTGAGCGTCGAGCTGCGCCTTGGTGGCGTTGGTGATCGTGCGGAACTGCCAGTCCTTAGTGACGTGCAGCGCCTTGCCCAGGCCGAGCGAGTCGGTGATCTGACCGGTCGCGCCGCCGAGGCGGTAATCGACGCCAGCCGAGACCAGCAGCTTCGAGGCGCCGATGTCATTCGGCTTGGAGGCGTCGTCGACCACACCGCGGGTTTGGAAGAACGAGGCAATCGCGTCGATGTCGTTCACGTCGCATGGGGTGCTGCCGCCCTCGTTCCAGAAGTGGGCGTTGAAACCGTCGTCGCTCACCTTGAACTGGGTATTGCCGTCAGCGTCCTTGTTGATGTCCGCGCCCTTAGAGTCGCCGTGGAAGTCAACCGGGTAAGCGGCGCCACCGGCACCGTTGGGGCCCGCGATCTTCTCCCACTTGCCCTTGCTCTTGCTCAGCACCCAAACCTCGAAGTCTTTGAGGCCAACGCGGGTGTTGTTCGAGGTCGGACCGGCCTCGTCGAGGTAGATCTGTCCCCAGCCCAGGCAGGAGTCGGCCTTCGGGTACTTGAGGTTTGCTTCCGGTCCCGGCGCCCAGCTGTAGTTGTGCGGGACACCCTTCATCCAGCCCTCGTGCTTACCGGTCTGGTTGGCCAGCAGTAGCGCGCTAGTCACCTTGGACGAGTCAGCCGAGCCAGCCGGGGTGGTCGGCGTCGTCGAGCCGGTGCCGCCGGCGCTCGGAATACCCTTGGTCCACTTCTGCGCGGTCAGATAGGCGTTGATGTTCTTGAATAGGGCGTCACCGTACTTGGTCCAACCGTTGTTGGCCGGGTGCAACCGGTCCGCGTTGAAGTCAGCGTCAGTGAAACCGACGTCCTTGTTCAGGTCGATGACGCTGGCCCACGGGCGGGTCGCAACGACGTCCTTAAGCCCGTCATTGAAGGCCTTCATGTAGCCGGCGACGTCCCACTGGACCGGCAGCACGGTGCCAGCCAGGAAGTGAGTCTTCGGGCTGATCGCGTGCATGTGGTCGAGCATGTCGGCATAGCGCTTCAAGCCGGCGGGACCGTTGGGCTGGTAGTCCGGCAGGCCGAGGTCGTTGAAGCCGTCGTTGGTGCCGACCTCGATGACGCCGACGTCCGGTTTGTCGGCCAGAGCCTCTTCAGCCCGCTCGTAAAGGTTGCCCTTGCCGTCGAGCCAGGCGTCGCCTTTGCTGCGGCAGTTGGGCGCCGGGCAGCCGATGGTGATGCCACCCCACGCCGAGTGCTTGTACTTGTCGTCGTCACGGGCACCGGTCCAGGTGATGTTCAGACCGGCCTTCTCCGCGGCGGCGTAGGCTTCGTGCCGACCGTCGGGGGCCTCGGTGATCGAGTCTCCCATCAGGGTGACCTTGACCGCGCGTAGCGTGCCGCCGGCCTCCGTAGTGGTCGCGGACGGCGCAGGCTTGGCGGGGTCGCTCGGCGTGGCACTGGGGGTGTCCGAGGTCGGCGCTGACGCGGAGGCCGAGGGCGTCGGAGTCGGTTTTTGCTGACACGCTGACAGCGTCAGGGCGCAGGCCAGCGCCCCGGCGACTGCGGTCCAATGGCGAGTAGCCACGTCAGGGTTCTCCTTCATGGGGGCACGTTGCGAACACGGCGTTGCTCGCAGTAGTGATCGACGTACATCTGATGCAATTAACGTTCAACCGTCGGGCGAGACTGTATTAGCTTCCGCGGCCCGGAGGAAGCCAGCTCGCCACACTTAACCGATCGATAAGGCAAGCTAAATATGGGCCCGACGGACTGCACTGGGACAGCGCTGAGCAACTCGACAACATGACAGCGCAGCGTCACTACAATCGATACGCACAGACATATTTTTGCGCTCGGTGGCCTCTACCGGGTGGCTCGATCCCGCAGCAGAGTGAGCCGGTCGGTCAATTGGCGCGCCGGCATTATCGTTACGGTGTCGACATCATCGTTGGACCAGGCACAGCCAGCTGACCCAACTGCGGCGAAGCACCCTGTCCACCTGCGGAGAAAGCGAAACCTTGCGATCTGCCACCCAGCACAACTACGACCGCGAGAACGGGGCACCGGCCGAGCACACCTCGTCGCGCCGACGTTCCACCGCGACGCGTCGGCGGGTGACGTCCGCGATCATCGTGTTCTTGGTGATCGTCAGTGCGCTGGTGATGTTCGACCGATACTCGCTGCGGGGCGCGGAGGTCTACCTCGGCACCCAGATCGGTAAAGAGCTGCAGGCCGAAGGCATCAAGTCCGCGACCCCGCAAATTGAAATCGACGGGGTGCCATTCCTCACCCAGGTCGCCGGCGGCGATTACCACAATCTCAAAATCTGGCTGCCGGATTTCTCCGCGTCGACCGGCGACGGCAATTCGATCCACGTGCCCCTACTCAAGGTACGAGCACAAGACGTTCGGGTGCCATTCTCCTCGCTGTGGCAAGGCCAGTATGACGTGGTCGCGGAGTCCGTCTCGGGCACCGGGGTGCTCGACTATAAGCAGACTGCCGCCCTGTTCGGCCAACCTGGTCTGACCTTGCGCGAATCCGGCGGGAAACTGATTTTCCGGATGCCGTTCAGTTTGGGTGGGGCGAGCTCGACTATTACCGGTGCCGCGGCGTTGACTACCGATAAAGGCAAGATAACGGTCAAACTCGGTGACGTGACAGTTGAAGGCGTCACCAGTGCCGCAACCCGCACTTTGGTGCAGAATTACGCCAAGCAATTGGCACCAGTCCTGCAGTTGCCGGCCTTGCCTTTGGGTCTTCAGGTTTCGCAGTTCGAGGTGCGCCCGGACGGGCTTGGTTTTGTCGCTCAAGCGCATGGGGTGCACCTGCCCGCAGCGACATGACCGGCCACACCGTTACATCGGCGGACCTTGCGCTGACGCGAGTACCGGCAGCGTGTTGCCCTTCGCGTGCTTCGGAACTAGGTTCTTCGGGCGGGCGGCTTTAGCGGTAAATGTCTGCGGCGAGCTCAGGCGGCCGGATCGACATGGGTGGCTGCGAAGCCGAGCATTTGCTGAGCACGGCGGGTGTCGAAGGCGGAATTCGTGCCTTTGATGGGCTCACGCAGCGGACAGTTCGGGTGCCAGCGCCGCATCAATTCTTCGGTGGGTTGATCCGACAGGGTGCTCGGCGCTACCACGTTGATCACGTGACTGCCGGTTATTGCCGCATGCACGGCGGCGAGTATCGCGCTAGTCGCGTCATCAGTGTGCAGCCAGCCCCACAACTCGCGCTGGGCTTGCGCCGGGTCGGCCAGTACGGCTTGGTGGCGCTGGGTCAGCCGGTCCCCGTGGCCGACGAAAGGTAGCCGCAGTGCGATCGTGGTCATCCCGTACCGGTGGTGCAGGCCGGTGGCGGTGAGCTCGTCGACCAGCTTCGACAACGCGTACGGGTCCTGGGCCAGGCTCGGGCAGTCCTCGTCGACCGGCGCGTATTCGGGGCTCAGGTCACGGTCGGCCCACGCGAACCCGAGCGCGGACAGGCTGGAAGCCAGCACTACCCGCTCGATTCCCCGCCGGCCGGCCGCGTCGAGCAGCGCGTACGTACCTTGGGTGTTGTTGGCGAAAACCGTCAAATCCGGGTGCATGCCTGGTGCCGGGATGGCAGCCAAATGCACCACCCGGTCGACGTCGGTCAGGCACGCGGCGAGCACCGCCGGATCGGTGATCTCGCCGACCACTGTCGCCGGCGTCGGCGAAGTGAACGGTTGGCGGTCCATCGCCGTGACCTCATGCCCAGCCGCGAGCAACGCGTCGACCATGGGCCGCCCAATTCCCCCGGCCGCACCGGTGACCAGAACTCGCATGCTCGCTCGCCTTTCGCAGGGATCAGCCGCCGACCAGGCCCGTGCCATTCGAACCGGTCAGCCTTTGACTGCGCCGACGATGCCGTTGACGAAGTAGCGCTGCAGCACCAGGAACAACGCGACAATCGGCAACACCGTGATCAGGCTGGCTGCCATCAGTTGGTTGTATTGCGGGACGTTGCTGGACAGCAGGTTCTGCAGACCCAGCGGCAGGGTGTAACGGTCTGGGTTGCTCAACGAAACCCGCGACAACACGTATTCGTTCCAGGTCGGCACCACGGTCAGCAGCCCGATGGTGATCAGGCTCGGCCGGGCCAACGGCAGATAGAGCCGCCAGAAGATCCGCCACTCCGAAGCACCGTCGATGCGCGCGGACTCCCGAATCGCACCAGGAATGGCCGAGAACGCGGTGGTAAGCAACAGCACTGCCAGCGGCGCGGAACCGTTGATGATCGGCAGGATCAGCCCGAATCGGCCGCCGAGCAAACCCAGCTGGTTCTCGATCAGCACCACTGGCAGCAGCACAGTCACCGGCGGCACAAACAACAACAGCACAAACATTCGGTACAGCCATTTGCGGCCGGGGAATTCGAGCACGGCGAACGCGTACGCGGCGAGGCTGTAGAGCACGAGCACGCCGAGCACGGTGCCGCCGGTGATCAGCAGACTGTTGGTGAAGTATTGGAAGAAGTGCAACCGACTCCACGTCTCGACCAGAGTGTGCAGCGTGGGTTGGTGCGGGATGAGGTGCCCGCCATTGCGCACCTCGATGGAGTTTTTGAAGGCGGCGCTGACCATCCAGGCGAACGGGTAAAGCGAGATGATCGCGTAACCCGCCAGCGGCAACAGCAACAGCACCCGGCCGAGCCGCGCCACAGTCGAGGGTTTCATTCGGCGCTCCTGAGTAGGCGCAGGTTCAACAAGGTCAGCGCGACTGCCGCCACAAACAACATCCAGCCCAACGCGCTCGCCAACCCGAGCGTCGGGCGCAGATCGCCGTTGAAGGCCAAGTTGTATGCCTGCAAGCCGAGCACATTCGTGGCGCCACCCGGGCCACCGTTGGTGGTGACCAGAAACAGCTGGAACCCTTGCAGCGTCTCGCGCAGATTGAGCAGCACGACTGCCGCGGTGATCGGTCGCAACAGCGGCCAATAAATGCGCCGCAACAACACCCAGGCCCGGGCCCCGTCGACTGCTGCCGCATCCAAGACGCTCGGGTCAATGCCTTGCAATCCAGTCAAATACAACAAGATCGCTACTGGTACGAGACCCCAAACTGTGATCAGCGTCAGCGTCGGCAGGGCAGTCGTCGTGCTCCCCAACCAGCCGTCGGGTTGGCGCAACGAGCCGAGCCCGACTGCGCCGAGCAGTTGGTTGACCGCCCCATCGGGCTCCAGCACATAGCGCCACGCGTAGTAGATCGCGATCCCGGTGGTGATGTACGGCAAGAAATAGACTGACCGCAACAGGGTACGAAACCGCGGGATGGTGTTGAGCATGATCGCCAGCGGCAGGCTGATCCCGACGGTCAGCACCGCGGAGGCGATCATGACCGCCACAGTATGAAGAGCGGCGTCGCGAAATGCCGGTGCCAACACTGGGTCGGCATAGAGCAGGGCTTTGTAGTTATCCAAGCCGACCCAGGTGAAGGTCGGAGTGAAGCCGTTCCAGCGGATGAAGCTCAGCCGAACGCCATAGCCGATGGTGTAGATGCCCAGCAGCAGGAATAGGGCCAGGGCCGGCGCGACGAACAGCCATCCGGTCAGCGCAGCCCGAACCCGGTTCCCGCCCCGAGCTTTCGGGGCGGGAACACGACGTGCAGCGGGCGCCGGCGGGGCAGCGAGCGAGCCCGTCGTTGCGGGGTTCACCATGTTCAGCCGCGCCAGAAGTCGCCGAACAGCTTGGTCAGCGCTGGGCCGGTCTGCTCGGGGGTCTCCTTCTTGAGCGGAGACATCTTCACCACGATGTCACCGGCTTTGACCTGGTCATAGGAGGCCGGGAAGAAGCTGATGTCGCCAGGGTTCCACAGGCTGTCGCTGGTGCCAGCGAAGACCTTCTGCATTCCAGCCAGCTGCGGGCCGAGCAGGGTGGCAGCGTCAGCGCCCAGGACCGTGCCAGGCAGGTCAAGACTCGTCTTGGCGAACGCACCAGCATTCTGTGCCGTCGTCAGGAAGTCCAGCCACTTTATGGCCGCCTCGCGGTGCTTGGTCGCCGTGGTGATACCCAGCCCGGTCAGCGCGATCGGTGCCAAGCCACGGTCCTTGACTACTGCGTCGTCGGGCACCGGCATCGGGAACGCCATGATCTTGTCGGCCGCCATCCCGTTCTGCGTCAGGAAGGCCAGCGTGAACGTGCCGCCGACGTCGAACGCGGACTTGCCCTGCGTAAACGCGAGGTCCGCGTCGTCGATGCCGAGCGTGGTGGCACCCGGAATCCAGTACGGAGCGAGCTGGTTGTAGGTGTTCAGCGTGCGCAACCCGTCAGCTGAGCTGAACGAGGTGGCAGCGTCTTTGCCGAACAGCTGTTGGTAACGCTGCTTGCCCAGCTGGGCGTAGGCCATCGGTTGGTAGACCCAGTTGAAGCCGGTCTGGCTGACCTTGAGGCCGAGCGACAATCCGCCGCCCTGCTTGTCCTTGGCTGTGGTCTTCTGCAGCGCCGCGACGAACTGACTCCACGTCTTGGGTCCGGCGGTGGTGTCGACGCCGGCCGCGGTGAGCTTGTCCTTGTTCGCATAGACAATGCCGAAGGTGCCCGCGGTGAACGGGACGCTGTGCAGCGCGCCGGCCTTGACCCCGGTCCACGGTGAGCCAGATTTCTTGCTCTTCTCCTCGACCGCGGGCGTGACCAGACCGGTGTCGCCGATGCCGGTGAGGAAGCGACCGCGTTTGGTCGCGTCGAAGTCCTTGGACAGGTCGTCCAGGATCCCCGCGGCGCCCAGGGTGAAGTCGTTGCTGCCCGCGTGCACCTCGATCGTGTCGGGCAGGTCGCCCGTCTTCGCGCCGGCCTGCAACCGCTGATAGAACGAGTCGTCCGGTGTCACCGCGGTGACGTCGACGCTGATACCGCTCTGAGCCTTGAAAGTCGCGGCCAGCTGTTGCAGGGCCGGCACGTGTGACTGCTTGAAGGTCCACATCTTCAACGTGGTGGCGCCAGAGCTAGCGCTGTCCTTCGAACTGTCGCTACTGCTACATCCGGTGAGTAGGGACGCTGAAATGATCAACGGCACGCTGGCAAGGGCTGCCCTGCGCGAGAGAGAATACATCGCTGTCTCCGTTCAGTATGCTGAACGCTGTATGGGAATGTGAATCTAGGGGCCCCGCCGTGTTCCCGTCAAGCAACGGCGTTCACCATCATGTAACGGTTTCGAAAAGGGAGGCGGTCGAATGGCTGCATCGGTGGAGGACTCGCGCGGCGATGTAAAGTCGGCGTCACGGACCCTGGATGTGCTGGAGTTACTTGGCTCCGACCCACGCCGCTACAGCCTGGGCGAGATCGCGACCGCCCTACAAATCCCCAAAAGCAGCCTGCACGGACTACTGCGCACGATGCAGCGCCGCAACTGGGTTGAAACCGACGAAACCGGCACCCGGTACGGTCTAGGCCTGCGCGCCCTGCTCGCCGGCGCCGCATACGTGGACGCCGACGACGTGATCGGACACGTCGCCCCAGTCCTGGATTGGCTGGCCGGCGAGACCGGCGAGACCGTGCACCTGGGCCGACTAGACGGTCCAGACATCGTCTACCTAGCCAAACGCGAGTCGCCACATGTGCTGCGACTGTTTTCCGCTGTCGGTCGCCGGCTGCCGGCTCACGCCACCGCCCTGGGTAAGGCCATGCTTGCCGGCCTGGACTCGGCCGAGGTGGACCGCCGCTTGCAGTGGCCACTGACCGCGCTCACCCCGCGCACGGTGACCGATCCGGTCGCCCTGCACGTCGCCCTGCGCGAGGTGCAAAACCAGGGATATGCGGTCGATGACGAAGAAAACACCGAGGGCATTCGCTGCCTGGCAATCGCGTTGACCAAACCCGGCCCCGGCATCAATGCGATCAGCTGTTCCGTGCCGGTGGTGCGCCTGGACGCGGACCGTGAGCAGCGGATTCTGACCGCGTTACAGCGCGCCCGCGACGACGCCGATCTGCGGTTGGCCCGGACTCGGCTGCAATAACGGCACAGCACGCGTATCCCTTGACACGTCTCTGGCGCGTCACTACGTTCACATACGTGAAGCAAAATCGAAGTATCGAACAGCCCGCCGTCGGCAGCGTCGACGTCGTGCTGCTCGGCGAAGCGCTGATCTGCCTCACTGCAGCCGCCGGCTTCCGGATGGCCGATGCACCGAGTTTCGACCGCAGCATGGGCGGTGCCGAAGCGAACACCGCGATCGGGCTCGCCCGGCTCGGCCGCACGGCCCGCTGGCTGTCGCGACTGGGCGAAGACGCGTTCGGCCAGCACATCTTGCGCACCCTGCGCGGCGAAGGCGTCGACGTAACCGGAGTGATCATGACTAGCCAGGCACCGACTGGCCTCATGATCAAAGAGCTGACCAACCCGCATCACGCCGAGGTTCGCTATTACCGGCGTGGCTCAGCCTGCAGCCAGCTCGCGGAAACTGACATCAGCGCAGACCACCTCGCCGGCGCTCGCTTCGCGCACCTGACCGGCGTCACCCTGGCACTCGGGCCGGGTCCGCGCGCTGCCGCGCACCGCCTGCTCGAACTGTGCCGCGAGGCCGGCATCCCGGTGTCGTTCGACCCTAACTTTCGCCCGAGCCTGTGGGACGGCGAGCAAGCCATCGCCGAATACCGGCGAGTCCTGCCCTATGTCGCGCATTTGCTGCTCAATGAACGGGAGGCGACCCTGCTGACCGGTCGCACCACCGCCACCGAAGCTGCGTGGGCATTGAGCGAAACCGGGGTGCCGCACGTTGTGGTGAAACGCGCCGCAGACGGTGTGGTGGCGATCAGCGGCGGCGAGCTGCTCGAACGCCCCAGCGTGCCGGTGCGCGCGGTCGACCCGATCGGCGCCGGTGACGCGTTCAACGCCGGCTGGCTCGCCGGTCACCTCGACGGCCTAGACGTCGCCGAAAGCCTGGACCTGGGCGCGTGGACCGCATCAGCCGTAGTGGCACACCGCGGCGACTACGAAGGCTTCCCCCGGTTGGCCGACTACCGCAGCCGCCAAGCCGACCGGCGCAGCGTGACGGAGGCAGTCGCATGAGTTCGACAGTGCTGGCCGCAGCCCCCTGGCCCGGTCACGGTCCGCGCGTCACAGCGGTCCGCACCTTCCTCACCGGCCCGCAAGGCTCGCCCTATTGCATCGTGCGGGTCGAAACCGACCAACCCGGCCTGTACGGGCTCGGTTGCGCCAGCGACCCGCAACGCACTCAAGCCGTGCGCACGGTGCTCGACGACTATCTTGGCCCGCTGCTGATCGGTCGCCCGTGCACCGATGTCGTTGACAACTGGACCCTGCTGACCAACAGCGGCTATTGGCGCGGCGGTTCCATCGCCAACAACGCGCTCGCCGCGATCGACGTCGCCCTATGGGACATCAAGGCCAAAGACGCGGGCCTGCCCCTGTACGACTTGTTTGGCGGGCGGGTGCGTCGTGCCGCAGCTGTTTACGGGCACGCCGACGGGCGCGACACCGACGAAATCGTCGAGTCGGTCGGCCGGTATGTCGAGCGCGGCTACCGCCATGTCCGGGTTCAGGTCGCGGTGCCGGGCGCGGATACCTATGCCGCGGGCAGCCGCCCGAAAACCGTTGACGACCAGCGCGACGGTGTCTGGAATGCCGAGGCGTACCTGCGGGTGGTGCCGGAGATGCTGCACGCCGTCCGAGCGGCGGTTGGTCCTGGAGTTCGGCTGTTGCATGACGCGCACGAACGGCTCACGGTCGCACAGGCGCGCCGGCTGATGGCTGCGATCGAGGGTGCTGACCTGTTTTTCCTGGAGGATGCGCTGGCGCCCGAAGACGCGCATCACCTGGGCGAATTGCGGGCCGCGGGGTCGACGCCCCTGGCCTTGGGTGAGCTGTTCGACGACGTACGCCATTTCCGCCCGCTACTGGCCGACCGACTGATCGACTTCGCCCGAATCCGCATTCCCACCCTGGGCGGGCTCACCCCGGTACGCAATCTAGTTGGTGCGTGTGAATTTTGGGGGGTGCGGCTGGCGTTGCACGGACCGGGTGATGTCAGCCCAGTTGGACACGCCGCTAACCTGGCCATTGACGTGAGCGCACCCAGCTTCGGCATTCAAGAAGCCGCCCCGTTCACCGAGGCGACACTTGAAGTCTTCCCCGGCACTGTGGTGCCCGAGCATGGCGAGTTGACCCCAACCGAGGTGCCTGGCCTGGGTGTCGATTTCGATGAGCGGGCAGCGGCTCGTTACCCGGCCCAGCCGCCGCTGCTGCACGACCGGTGGGCCCTGCTGCGCAACATAGATGGGAGCGTGCAACGGCCGTGACCAGCATGACGCTCAACCAATTCCGAGCCGCCCGAGTTGTGCCGGTGCTGCGATCGGTCGACGTCGCGACCGCAGTCGACACCAGCACCCGACTGGCCGCAGCCGGATTGACAGTTATCGAGCTAACCACCAGCACCCCTGGCTGGCCTGAGGCCGTCCGCCACCTGCGCGCCGAACACCGCGACTTGAGCATCGGCGTCGGCACGGTCACCACTGCGGCCGAAGCGCGAACTGCCCTGCAAGCCGGGGCAATGTTCTTGGTCAGCCCGTATGCGGCAAAAGATGTGTACGCAGTCGCCGCCGATGCGGGCGTGCTCTATTGGCAGGGTGCCTTCAGCCCATCCGAGGTGGCCGCCGCCGCTGAACACGGCCCAGTGAAACTGTTCCCGGCGCATGTCGGCGGACCTGCCTACCTCAAGTCATTGCGCGCCGTCCTGCCCGAGGCGATGATCATGCCGACAGGTGGGATCGCCGTCGACGAGGTCGACAAATATCTGGCTGCCGGCGCGGTGGCGGTCGGGATGGGCGAAGCTCTCATCGCAGACCCCGACCGGGCCCTGGCCCAGCTGACCGCGGCCGGCTGACTGGCGAGGTGCCGCTATGAGTTCCGGCCGTCCCCCTCGGCCCTCGATCTCCACACCGTGATGTCTTATGGTGTGGCGCCGACCCGCTGCCCCGCGGGTTTCCTTCCCCTGGAGGTCTCATGTCCCCCCGTGATTCCCTCGACCATTCCGATCCGCCACGCCGCCGCCAGCTCCGGCGGAGACTGACCAGCGCGGCGGTCGCCACCGTGCTGGCCGCAGCTGTGGCACCAACGCTGGCCGCTGGCCCAGCCTTGGCTGATGGCATCGTCCCCTACCAATACATCAGCAAGCTCTACACCGAGGCACTGGGCCGGCTCCCCGACGCCGGCGGTTGGGCCTCGAAGTCCGCGGCCTTCGCGGCCGCCGGCTGTGACGCCGGCAGCGTGCAGCGCCTCGGCAACGAAATCCTGCAATCGAACGAACTCGCCAGCCGCAACTATGACAATGCCGCCAAGGTGTTGGTCGCCTACCGCACTGTGCTTGACCGCGAACCTGACCAGGCCGGCTTCGACGGCTACGTGAACCAGCTCAACAACGGCGGATCCTTCACCGACGTGGTCAACACGTTGTATTCCTCCGGCGAATTTAACGACCTGGTCGGGCGCATCTGTGACAGCGGAAGCTCCGATTACGACTTCGGCGCCACCCCCGCGATCAACTTGCCCACCAACGGTGACGGGTTCACCGGTGACCAGGGTCAGCTTCAGTCCACTTTGGACAACACGCCCGCCGGCGGCACCGTGGCATTGGCACAGGAAGCGATAGTCCGACTCAACGGCACCCTGCGCATCCCGGACGGTGTCACCCTCACCACGACCGGGACCCCCGGGCCGGACCACTACGCGAGCATGGGCCGGCTGGTCCGGGCTAGCGCGTTCGACGGCGAAATGGTCGCGGTGCAATCCGGGGCGCACCTGGCCAGCGTCTGGGTGGACGGGCAGAACAGCGTGCTGGGCGCCTATGCCGGGCCGCGGATCAACGTGCGGATGCGTGGTGGCACCGGCAACACCGTGGCCAACAACCGACTCGGCAACGCGTCCGGGCCGACGAACCTGGAGGCCTACGGCAGCCGCGACGGTGGCTGTGCCAGCAACGTGATCAGCGGAAACCTGATCGAGGCGTATTCCAGCGACCACTACAACACGCACTGGACCGACGGTGCGAGCGTGCACTGCGAGGACACGCTGGTGGAAAACAACCAGGTCGCCGACGCGACTGACGTATCCATCGTCATTTTCGCGCTGACCGCCGGCACAGCTCAGCACTCGCAGGTGCACGGCAACGCCGCGATCAGCTCCGGCAACGCGGCCTACGGCGCCTACGTGGCTGACCCGTACCGCACTGACGGGTCAAACAACCCACCCAACCAGGCGAACCGTAGTTTTGTGGGCGCGTCGATCGACCACAACACCTTCTGGACCGGTGCACGCACACACATCGACGTCGGCCTGTCAGCCGGAACCCGGGAGTGGTTCGGCGATGACACCCAGACCGGCACTGGGGTGGCCATCACCAACAACAGCACCGGTGGTCAGCAGGCAACTGTCGGCACGGGCATCATCGTCAGTGGCATGCTCAACGTCAACGTCACCGGCAACGATCTGAACGTGCAAGTGGTCGACACTGGCGACAAGTGTCCGGGTAATAACATCGCCGCGGCGATCTCGGCCGGCTATGCCTCCGGTGACATCCAAGGACCGTTCGCCGATACTTTCTACAATCGCTGTATCGGTCACTGACACCAGCTCGGGTCCGAGCCGCCCTCGTCGGCTCGGACCCGAGCAGCACCAACACCCTCAAGGAGCCCACCAGCATGACCACCGCCACCCCCGCGTATAACCGGCAACCGGCCTACCCACCGGTCCGTGGCAGTGACGGGAGCGGCTGGTCGGCAGCGTTGCGTACCGTGGCCAGCGGCACCAGCAAACTCGCTGTCGACGGCCCGGCCCTGCTGGATTGGGACGAACTCACCCGCGGCCTGACCAAAGCCCTAGAAGAAACCGGCACCGAGGTACGTGTCCTGGACGCGCGCACCTGGCTGGCCCCCTGGCCGCAGATCGTTGCCCGCACCACTTCACCCGAGTTGGCCGACGACCCACACTTCGCCAAACTCGCCGAGTGCACCCTGGCTGACTTGTTCGACCAGCTGCCCACCATCGAGGTCAGCGACGACGTGTTCACGCTGATCATCGGCCCGGGTGCCGCGCTACTCGACCACGACCTGCTCTGGTATGCCGACCTGCCGAAACGCTACGCCGAAGACGCAATCACCAAAGGCCGCGGCAGCAACCTCGGCCAGCCGAGCACTGTCGACGAAGGCGCAGGCACCAGCAAACGGCTGTTCTACCTGGACTGGCCGATCCTGGACGCGCACCGCGACGCCATCGCCGACGATATCGACCTGTGGATCGACACCCAACAGGCCGAGCCGACCTGGTTGCCCGGCGCCGTGCTGCGCGCCACCCTGGCCGATCTGGCCACCCGCCCGTTCCGCACCCGGCCGACATTCAACACCACCGTCTGGGGCGGGCACTGGGCCCAAGAGCAGCTCGGTTTCAACCCGGAAGCCGCGAACACCGCGCTCGGTTACGAACTTATCGCCCCCGAAAGCGGCATCCTGGTCGGCTCGGTCGAAGTGCCGTTCCAGCTGCTCGTGGCGAAGCACCCGCGCGCTGTGCTCGGCGAGCAAGTGCACGAGACGTTCGGCACCTCGTTTCCGGTCCGCTTCGACTATCTGGACACTGCCGCCGGTGGCGCGAACCTGTCCGTGCACTGCCACCCGCAAAGCGACTACATGCGTGACGTGTTCGGCTGGCCATACACCCAGCACGAGACCTATTACGTCATGGTCGGTGACGTGCAGAACACCGTCTTCCTTGGCCTGCGCGACGATGTGGACGTGGACAATTTCCACGCCGAGGCGCACGCCGCGGACAGCCACGGGGCCGAATTCGATGTCACTAAACACGTGCAAACGTTCCCGGCCGAACCGCACCAACTGTTCCTAATCCCGGCCGGCACCCCGCACGGCAGCGGCGCCGGAAACGTCGTGCTCGAAATCAGCGCCACGCCATATTTGTATTCGCTGCGCTTCTATGACTGGTTGCGCCACGGCAGCGACGGCAGTCAGCGCCCCGTGCACGTCGAACATGCCTTCCGCAACCTCAACGTCGAGCGCCGCGGACCGGCTGTCGGCGACGATTTGGTGCAGAAGCCGCGCACTATCCGCACCGGCGCCGACTGGCACGAGGAGCTAATCGGTTCACTGCCGGAAATGTTCTTCGAGGTGTATCGCAGCGTCCTCGACGGCACCGACCCAATCGCCGACGACACCGCCGGCCGCTTCCACATCCTCAACGTCGTCGAAGGCGCGGGCGTCACCGTCACCACCAAAACCGGCACACACCACCTCGCGTACGCCGAAACCCTCGTCATCCCCGCGGCCGTTGGCGAATACACCCTTACCCGCCTCGGCCCCGACCGCGTTCGCGTAGTGAAAGCAGCCGTCACCACCCAGTGACCCGGCCTGCACGCCAATTTATCTGCTTCTATGCAAAATGAAGCTATTGTTGCGCCGCGAACTCGGTTCGGAATTAGTCCGGACCGAGTTCGCCGGCTACTTTTACCACCACCATGTCGTCGCAAGCACCCAGAACAGCCGTTGCGTAGGGCGGTTTAGCTGCGTTGTTCCACTAATGCGAGTGCGGCGCCGACCAGTGCGGTGGTGCGGCTGTCGGGGGAATTTGCCAGGGGCACGTCGTGGACGCCGGCGGCGAGCAGGCCTTGGCGCAATGACGGGGCGATGACGTCCCAGCCGCCGGTCATTGCGCCGCCGAATACCACTCGTTCGGCGACGAAGGCGCGGACCCATTGGCCGACTACTTCACCGAGCAGGCCGAAGGCTTCGTTGAGCACCTCGGTCGCGGCGGGTTCACCGGCGCGGGCCCGGCTGACGATCTCTTCGACGTCGATCAGGACGTTGTCGACTGGGTTGCGGGCTTGGTAGCGGGCGCGGATGGCCCGGCGGGAGACGTGGTCTTCCAGCGGTAGGCCGCCGACGGTTACCAGGTGCAGGCGGCCTTCGGGGGGAACGCTCGGGCCGATGTTTACCGGGCGGCCGTGGTCGAGGAAGGCTGAGCCGATGCCGCTGCCCAGGGTAACGGCCATGCACCGGGGCGACTTGGCCACGGCGCCGCAGGCCCACTCGCCGACGGCAAAGGCGTCCGCGTCGTTGACGAAGCCCATCGGCGCGAATCGGGCGGCGGGGGCCAGGGCGGTACGGAGGTTGACGCCGTTGAGGGTGTCGAACTTGCCGACGTCGCGGTAACGGGCGATGCCGTCGGCGTAATCGAATGGGCCAGGGATCGCGACTGCCCAGGAGGTCGAGTCGTCAACTTCAGCCTCAGTGATCGCCTCACTGATGATCTTGAGCAGAAGCTCGGCCGGCGCGGTCGGTTCCAGCGTACGGTGCCTGACGGTCTGCTCTAGCACTGTCTTTTGCTCGGTGTCCACCAGGGCCGAGGTGACGTGTGACCCGCCGATCTCCAGCACACCGACGACACTGTTGACGGTGGTGAGCTGGCTCTCATCACGGCGTCCGGCGATGCCGGGGAGCGGGCTGTTGGACGGCACTGGCGTTCTCTCCTAGTGGCGATGACACACGGCGCCGGACGTGCGCTGTGGTGCCTGGGCTGCTGATTGGGACGGCGTCTGGAGGATAATGCAGCGGTCCACGACCATGGTCGTGGACCGCTGCACAATTTGGTATCAGCGACCGGCGCTCAGATCAGCGAACTGAAGCTGAAGCACCGGGGCAGACGTCAGTGGATCGCGAACGGAGCCTCTACGCCCCATGCGGTGTCGCCGTTCTCGAATCCGCCGTTGACCAGAACATCGGTCGTACCGGTGGTGAGCGAAGCGTCGTCGAAGTAGGACGTGTTACCGGCCTTGTTGTCGGTCAACCGGAAGGTGACCTGGGTGTTGGCGCCAGTGTTGAACGTGATGGTGCAGGCCCGCCAGTTAATGCTGTTGGCACAAGTGGTGATGCCAAGATCAGCACCGTACACGCCGGCGTGGATGTGGAACTCGGTGGCCTGGGTGCCCTTGGTGAAGATCTGCGCGGTGTAGGTCGTGTTCGGCTGCAGGCCGTTCACAAACTGGTGCAGGTTGCGGTATGACCCGGTGCCGACCAACGTGGCCAAGTGGGTGCCGGTGCGCGACTTGTCGTTAAGCACCGGCGGGTCGGCGTTCGGCGTCGGGCCCGATCCACCGTTGAGGTTGAGATCCACATCGGCAGGGTGGGCGTCGCGGAAAGCCTTGACGACGTCCTTAACCTTGTCCCATCCGCCGAAGTGATCGATACCGTAATAAGACCAGAAGAAGTTACCGAAGTACCCGTATTCATAGGTCTTCGCCAGTTTCTCCTGGGGGGTGTAGAACTTGTCGTCCGTGATCGGGTTTTCACCGATCACCACAGGCTTGTTACCGGCGTTGTAGAAACTCGGCCCCGACTTGTCTTCCCACGGGTCAAAGCTATACGTGCCGCCCGAGCCCTTGGGACCCTTCTCCCAGTCGTACCAGTGGGTCTGCAGGAAGTCGTTGTAGGCGAAGCGCTCGTCGGACCGCGGGGTTACTTGCCGCAGTGCCGCGTCGTCCCACCAGTTGCCGACGGTGTCACCCGGGTGCTTGTCGGCCAGCCACTTGAACGAGGCCGATCCGACTCCGGTGACGTACTTCGTCGTGTTCTTGTGCAACGCCACCACTTGCTGAGCGATGAACCGCTGCACCACGGCCAGCGGCTGGACGATCCGGGTGGCCGGGGCGGGGCTGTCGCCCCAGACGGCACGCGAGTCGACGCCGAAGTCCATCTCGTTGGCCACCTCGTAGCCAAGTAGTGCCGGCTCCGAGTTGAGGCTGTTGGCCAACGGGATCAGCGCGTTATCGATATACGTCTGGGTCTTGGCCGGATCGGCGATGAATTTATACCGGTCCGCGCCGTGTGCATCGACCCACGCGCCCGAGTTCTCTTCGAGCTCGACCGACCACAGGGTCAACAGCACAGCAACGTTGTGGTTCTTGGCGCGAGTCAGGAAGTCGTGCAAGTCACCCAAGGCCTGCGCCGAGATGCCGGTGACCTTGTTGTCCTTGTCGAAAGTCGGGCTGCACCGGCCGTCGATGTGCACCCACGCACGCACGGCGTTGGCGCCGTAAGCCTGCAGGTTGTGGAACATCGTCTCGGTGTTGTCGGGGTTATACCGACAGCCGAAGTCCTGGCCGAAGTTGTCGACGCCCGCCCACGGCATGTTGATGCCGTTCAGGAACACATTGCGGCCGTTGATATTGATCCGGCCCTGTGGGGTCTGCGGCGAGCCCGGCCATGGTGCTTGATGGCGCGCGTTGGGATCCTGCCCGCCGGCCGACGCCGCCGACGCGGATGACCCGAGCGACACCGTGGCGACGCTAGCGAGCAGTCCGGCAAGCGCGGTCAGCGCGGTGAACAATCGCGGTTTTCTGGAGGGTCGTGCTGACATCAAATCTGCCTCTTCCGAGAGTCGGCTTCGAGGGCGCGGAACTTAACCGCATCAGTGATGCCACCTAAGCAGTCGATGTGATGTGTGTCAATCACGTGTCCCAGGGATTTCAGCGCACCGCTTCCGGGCCGCTCACCAGGCATCAGACACCACGGAGCGTTACCCACCAAAGTGCCGCAGATTGGCTAAATCGCAGCGGAGCAAGCTGCCGCATTCGGCGCAGACAGCACCATCGGCACAGAAGGTTCGCGCAGGTGCGCACACGGAGAGTTATTCGATCAACACCAAAAGCGACAATAGCGACTTGTTTCGATACCGTTGACAGTCGATTAAGCGAGTGTTTCAATTCACACATTGCTTATGCGTTTAAGCCTACCGGTTTGTCCCCTTACCGGTCCGCCGCCGGCGCACGGCCGTTCATCCCCATTCCGCCGTGCTCCGCCCGTCCCCCACACCGGCCTCGGTTTCCTCCCGAGGCCGGACCCGAACGTCCCTGGAGGTCATCCCCAATGACGCCTTCACGCTGGCGACGGCTCCTAACCGCCGTCCTCGCACTCACCACAGTCATCGCCGGTTTCGCCGTCGGTGCCCCCACTGCCGCTGCGGCTGCCTCGCCCAACGAGCTCTACTTCAACGGCAAGCAGATCTTCCTCAACGGCATCAACGTGCCGTGGGGTGGCACCGACAACTACGGCAAAGACCTAGGCTGCGCTTACAACGCCAGCCGGTTCGAAACAATGTTTGACAACCTGCAGCAATACGGCGTCAACTCCGTACGGTTCTGGATTCACATCGACGGGCGCTGCAGCCCGACCTTCGACGCCAACAACTACGCGAGCGGTGTGCCGGCGGACTTCTACGCCAACCTCGACGACTTCCTGGCGCGAGCGCGCGCTCACAACGTCGCGGTGTTGCTCACCCTCTGGGCACCGGAAATGACCACCACGTCGCCGGATTACCTCGCGGTGCGCCCAGCTCGCACCAGCTTCATCAACGACGCGGGCCGGACCCAGTCCTACCTCGACAACGTGCTGGTCCCGATGGCACGGCGCTACAACGACAACCCCGCCCTGCTTGGGTACGAGGTGATCAACGAACCCGAGTTCGCGATCGCTTCCGACGACGTCTGGGGAGCTGGCAACGGCAACGTTGGCCCGGGTGGCCGGGATCTGATCCAGTTGGCGACCATGCAGCGCTTCGTCGCGCAACAGGTCGTCGCTCTGCACCGCAACACCTCCAAGTACGTCGTTGGAGCTGGTTCGGCGGCATACAAATGGTCGGCAACCCAGGGCGACGTCACAGTCGGAAATTGGTGGAGTGACGCGAACCTGAAAGCACGGGTCTCCGACGCGGATAAGCCGTACGCGTATAGCGATTTTTACGAAGTGCACTGGTATGACTGGGAAAAGGGCAACGGCTACAGCTTCTCCCCATGGGACGGCCGTGGACCCGGCTTCTACAACACCGACGGCAAACCGGTAGTCATCGGCGAGCTGCCCGCCAAGGACGACGCTTACTTCAGCCGCGACACCAAGATCAAGGACAGCTACGACCTCGGGTACGCCGGGTTCATGTTCTGGTCGTATTACGGCATTGACGGCTTCGGCGGTTGGGATGACATCAAGTACAAGCTGAAGGCGTTCCGTGACGCCCACGCCAGCGAGGTCGACCTAAACCTCGGTGGCTCAGATGTGCCACTGCCGAGTCCGGGCAACGGTGGCGGCAATACGCACAGCGGCAGCTGGGCCGCCAAGCTCAACGCCGGGGGCACCTGGCGCAACTTGACTCAGCAGCCGAGCGTCTCGGTGAACACGCAATACACCGCGCTAGTCGAAATCCGCGGCACCGGCAAGGTGGACCTTCGGGTGCACGCTGGCCTGTGGGGCACAGAACTGGGCGGGACAACCTGCACCGCCACAGACGCTTGGACGTCATGTCAGGTGGTCTTCAACACCGGCAGCAACAACCAGGTGACGTTCCGCCTGACTGACTCGAATGCTGGCGGCATTATTTACCTCGACGACGCCACGTTGGAATCGGGGCACGGCAATGCCCTGTCCAACACCAGCTTCGAGGATGGATCGGTGAACTGGACCGCAGAGGCTCCGTTCTCCATCGTGCAAAACCCCTGATCGAAGCAAGCCCCTTGGCGGCGCCACACACTCGGCTGAGTTGTGCGGTGCCGCCAAGTCAGTGCGGTGCCGGTGTGGCGAGCGCCGATTCCCAGCGGCGCTCGCCCCGTCACCCGCGTTATTCCAGCTTCTTCTTGGCGGCTCGCTCTTGCGGGCTGATGTCGCCGATCAGCCGCTGCCAGTGCCATGGCTCGGTGATCGGCACCCCGGTGAATTCGATGCCGCGTTCGGTGAGTTCGACCTGCTCCGCCGCCAGTTCCGGCTCGTCCGGCTGAGAATTGCGCTCAGCCAGCATCGCGGCGAAGGCGTCGACCGCCTTGGCGGTGAATTGACCGTCGACTACGGGCGGGTCGCCGGCACCCCACTCGGGATAGCAGCCAGCCAGCACCTCGGCGGCCATGTAGTGCAGGTACAAAATCCGTCTGATGCTGGTGCCGGTGTTGAGGCGGGACCCGTGCGGCGCGGAGATCGCGTGGAAAACCACGTCGCCGGGCTGCTGAGAGAGCTGCACGACATCGGGGCGGTCGAAGGTCTTGTCCTGTGCCTGCTCGGTGACCTCGACTCGCCCGACGAGGTGGTGCTCGGGAATGCCATAAAGGCAGCCGGCAGCCTCGTCAGATTTATCCAGATAGATATCGACGTCGAAGTTAGGCACACCGAAGGTGTCCGCGATCCCCTCCGCGCCCAGGTAAGGCGGATCCTGGTGCCACGGAATAGTCACCGGTGACCCGGGGAGCTTGACCACGATGGCCTCGCCCATCGGCAGGAACGGATGCCCCACACACTGACCGATTGCCGAGAGCAGCACCGGCTTGGTTATCGCATCGCGAAACGCTTGGTGCCGATCGCGCAGATCGTCGGTGCGGAAGTATTTGCGCCCTTCAGCGCTCTCGCGGTATTGGTGCCCCGTGCCCAAACCCTGCTCGGCCTCCGCCTGCACCTGCGCCGCAGCAGTGCGCAGCGCCTCGACCTCCGCAGCGTCGAAGAAGCCCGGCAGGACCAGGAAACCGGTGCGATGAAAGTCGTCGATCTGTTCAACCCCGTTGGGTAAGCATCGTTCGCCCGTCATCTTCGCCGGTGCGCTCTGATTCCGATGGGTTAAGTTGAACGCTATGGTGAGGTCAGCAGCGAATCCAGGGAGGATTCCTACCTGATGGAGACGATTCCGACCCTGCGAAACCACACCCTTGGCCTAGGCGGACATCCGTCGGCGACGGCAGTGCACGCGGGGGTGCATCGAGCGCAGCACAACTATCAGCAAAATCGGCGCATCCTGCCGCTCTTTGAGCTGATCGTGGTCAGCCACGGAATCCTGCGCATGACTGAAGACAACACCGAATACGAGGTTCAACCCCGGCAGTGGCTGCTGCTGCGTCCCGGCCGGGTGCATTTCAGCGCCGAGACAATGCCCAACGATCTGGAGTTCCATTGGCTCTGCTTCGCACTGGTGCCGACCGAAACTGCCCGGCCCGCGACACCTACTGAGGCCGATGCGGCAGGGACAACCGACCTGGACCAGACCGATGGCGAGCGGCAGACCGACGCACTGCGCCACCCGGTCGGGCTGCGCCAGGCAGAAGGGCTGCGGCAGTTTGGCACGCTGCGGCGGCCGGAGCGCTTGACCGCGCTGATCGAGGACCTGATCGAAGATCAGGAGCACGAGCAACTCGGCGGGCATGCCGCTGCCGGCTATGTCGCCTTGGCGTTGGCGGAAATCGCGCTCAGCCCGGTGTCCGCGCTCGGGCCGGCAACACCCCCGCTGGCTGGGCAAGCTACCGCCTACATCAGCCAGCGGCTCGCCGACCCGTCGCTGTCAACGGCTTCGATCGCGCGTGTGTTGCACTGTCATCCCGACCATCTCGGCCGGGTTTTCCGCGCGAGCTATGGCGAAAGCGTGGTCCAACACATTCACCAGAGCCGGGTGGCATTGGCCCGCCGGTTGTTGCGAACCACCAGCTGGTCGACTGACCGGATCGCAGTCGAAAGCGGCTTTCGCGATCCGCGCTATTTCACCCGAGTCTTCACCCGATATGCCGGCCTCACCCCAGCCACCTACAAGCTGGTTCACCCCGGCCCGGCCACACCTTTGTGACTACTCCCCCAGCAGCGTCACGCTCGCGCCGTAAACCCCTTCGTGCGATTCGCCGTCGAGAACGACCCGGAAACCGGTGAGTCCGAGGTGCACGTCGACGAGGTGATCGTGATGCCGATAACCGTGCAACGACGAACCAACCAGCGGCGCCAAATAGCCGGGCTCGATCACCAGCGACCCGTCCGAGCTCGGCCGAATTCCAAAGACGCCGAAGATTACCGCTTGGATCCCACCGCCAGCGCTGATTTCGACGCATTGTTCGACATTCGGGGTCGCGAGCCGATCGGTGAACACTTCCTGCGGGTAATACGGGAAAGCGGACGACCAGGTCAGGCACCGCGACAAAATATCCCAGCCTCGCTGCGCGTCGCCGAGCCGAAACAACGATTCCGCCGTACGGGTGGGCATCCCAATGTATTGCCCGCCCCCGCCCCAATCCGCGTCATCAGCATCAAAATGCACCAGATCAGTACGCGCGTTGGAATACATCCCGTGCGGCCCGAGAAACACCCCAGGACGAATGTGCGTGCTGAGCGCTACGCGTCGACTGCGATCGAGATTCGCGCAGCGCAGCACGTCCAGCTGGTGATAACTCCAGGTCAGGTGCTCGCTGCCATCGGCCCAACGGCTCGCGTACCACTGGTGGTCGGCGTTCCATAGGGTGTCGACGTCGCGATGCAGCGTGGCAGCTTCCTTGCGATAGGTAGCCGCGTCCTCGCCGCGTCGTTCGCGCACCTCGGCCAGCCAGAATAACGCGTCGGCGAACATCAAGGTCGCTGCGGCGATCCGATGCTGGTAACCGTCGGTGCGCGTCTCCAAATAGTCGTGGGTGTCCGCGCCGAAATCGACTAAACCGTCTTCAGCAACTCGGCTGCGCACCTGCGCGAGCGCCGCGTCCAGTCGCGCCAAAATACTCGATCCGTCCGGCCCAGTTTCGTCCAGGAACGCGGCGTCCCCGGTCACATCGAGATAATCCCGCAGAATCCAAAACGCGCTGAAAACGGTGTATGCATAGTGGTGGCCGAGGGATCCGTCCCAGCCGACATAACTGTGGCGCGTTAGCCCGGCATCCACATAAGCGCGCACCGCCGTCCGTAATCCGGCTGGGTCCATCAGGGCTAAAGCGGCCGAGGAGAAGCAGACATCCCACGCCAGAGTGAACAGCCATTCGCCGGCCGCATAGAACGGGTTGATCGCCCAGTCAGATCGCTCCCAGCGAGCATCGAGCACGCTGAGCACACTGCGTTGATAAAACTCCGCCAGCCCGGGTACGGCCGTGTCGAGGCGGGGCAGGCTAGCGGCGGCGGTGCTGAGTCGGCGGCGCGGCCCGGCCTCGGCATGCGCGGCCAACTCGGTCAATCCGGTCAGGTGAGCCGCCGGAGCGGATGCATCGGCGGGCAGCAGCGCAATGACGAGCTGGACCGTGCGGCGCTGCTGCCCAGCGATTTCCACCACCCACCCGCCATCCTGGGCCTGCGCGTCCTCGGGCTGCGCGTTTTGGGGTTGCGCGTTTTGGGGTTGCGCGTTTTGGGCTTCAGCATCGCAGGACACTGCTGATTGGAAGGCGGGCAGCGCACCAGAGCCATCGGTGGCCGGCGGCCGGGCCGGAATCAGCACGCGGCGCCAGTCGAGCCGTTGGGCTTGGTCAACCCCGGTTGCCGGGTCGCGCACTTCTTGCCGAGGCAACATCACTAACCGTAACGGCTGGTCGTCACGGTTAGTGATGACTATGGTGAGCTGAATCGTGTCAGTGTCGTGGTGAACCCGGGTGCTGCTCTCGATCCCGAAGGAGATCCATTGGCCGTCGATGCGCTTGTGGAACGTGCCGGTTCGCTGGATCCGGCCCGGCTCCCAGCGGCAGGACTGAGTAATCAGGGCGCGATTTGCTCCCTTTTCCCCGGTTTCGGCCGGTGAGCGGGTGCCGGCGCCGAAGTTGAGGCCGAGCGGGTGCCGACCACCCCCCGTGCGGCGGTGCTGGTCCCACACATCGGCCACGTTGTCGTCGATCAAGCAGCCGGTTGATTCCTCGCGAAAGCCCAGCCAAAAGATCCAGTCTCGGTGCTCAAACGGGGTAAAACGCAGCTCACGCAGGCCCGTCACGGTGTGATCGCGCAGCGAGACCGCACCTCGGCCGGCGAAGACTCGGATCATCCGATCCTCCATGGCGATCACGGCGCGATCCATCCCGAGGCTTTCCGGGCTCAGCCAGTTATCGGTGACCATGGTGGCTCCAGCTGCACTAACGATGGGTGGAACTTAATCGTATAAGTGAACTGTTCAGGATTCAACCGGTTCAGGCAGCCTCGGGTTGGCGCGCCGCGAGTCGGTCGACGGCTCGGCCAGCCGCGGCCAGGGTCAAGCGTAGCGCCACTACCGGATCGGGGGCGGAATCCACCTCACCCGCCAGTAAGGCATTGATCGCATCCCGGATCAGTTCCGAGACGCTGATGCCCATGCCTTCCGCGGTTGACTTGAGCGCAAGATCGACCTCATAAGGCACCCGAACGTTGCGCATCACCGAGACTGGTGCTGACGCCGGCAACAGCCCGACTGGCGCGTCACCGGTCGCCGCAACGCCGGACAAGTCCGCGCCGGCGCCGTTCGTCATCCACTCCCGCATCTCCTGCGGGTCATAGCCGATGTTGCGCGGCTCATCCTCTTGGTGAGTCACTGCCCGGCCTCCTCGTATTCAGCGGCTTCTCCGGCCGTCATTGGACGCGCTCCCACTTCAACAGCGTAAGACACAACTGCTTTACGTGCCAGCGCCAGGGGCTCGGGTGGCGTCGAGTCCCTGGCGCTGGCGTGCGTGCTCAGTTAGCGCGTACTTGCCCGTTAGTTGGTGTAGATCTCGGCCCGGTCGATCGAGATGAAGGACGCGGCGGACGAACCGTTGTGGTCGCCGGTCACGCGAACCCGCAGCGTGTGCACCCCGTACCCGAGGGTGGGGCTGATGTAGTTGACTTGTTCGCCTTGGCGGATGCCGGCGTAGTAGTCGACGGTTAGCTCCGGTGCGCCGTCGACGGACATGGCCGCGATGCCGTTGCCGACGTCGCGCACCGACAGCAGGGCGATCCGGGTGCCGGTAAAGGTCCAGGTGACCGTGGCGCCACCCTGGTCACTCCAGTGGTCGTCGCCCCAGAAGCACTGCGCGCCGCAGCCGCCACCGGAGTTCCAGGCGCCGTCGTAGCGGACCGAGCCTGCGCCGCTGGAGCGGTTGTCATCGTTGATCCAGTAGGGTCCACCGCCCGGGTCACCCGACGGCAGATCTTGAGTCGCGCCGGCCCCGAGTGGACTGCCGAGATTCGGCGAACCGTCCGCGTTGAAACTGATCCGTTGCGCTCGAGTCGTCCGACCGTTGTAGGTAAAAGTGGTGGTGTTTTTCCCGTGGTAGGCAATCCACGTTTCGGTGCCATCCGGGCTGGTGAAGAAATTATTCGAGCCCGGGCCGTAGACACCTGCACCGTCGTTGCGCGTAAATACCTGACCGTTTTGCACCCAGTTCGCCGGGTCGCGCGGGTTGGCATTGACGTCGATACTCATCATCCACAGCTGATAATCAGGTTTTCCGGTGTCACAGGTGGAATAGACCAGGTAATTGCGGTTGTCGTGGCGCAAAAACGTCGGCGCTTCCCGGACTTCACTACAGCCACCGTCGGCCGGCAGATAAGTTCGGGGGCCGGAAATCGTCCACGGGTTGGACATCGGGGCGAGATAAAGCAAGTTGTGGCCCTCGCTGCCGGCTCCGCTCCAAACAAAGGAGAGGCTGCCGTCGCCCTGAACCAGCACGTCACCGTCGATGGCGAAGGTCTCCTCGGCGCCCGGAGCTGCGAGCCGGTTCTTGAAGTGATATTGACTCAGCGGGTCAGAATTTTCGCTTTCGGCCACATATTGACGGTGATTTTCATCGATCCCGTCGTCCGCTGTGTAATAAAGATACCAATGACCGCCGAATAGGTACAGCGATGGCGCCCATAAATCCCGATCGCGGCCGGCGGCGTCGCCGGTCCAGATTTTGGTGCGCGGCGCGGTAAGCAAATTCGCCAGGCTGGCCGACTTGGCTGCGCTGAAACCGCCGTTCGTGACTTCAAGCAGGTAGTAGTTGCCGTCGTAGTAGGTCATGAACGGGTCCGGGGCGGTGCCGAGCGGATTGCGGAACGTGCCGGTGACGTCGGCCTGAGCTGGGGTAGCTACAAATATTGCCGCGACGGCGAGTGCCACCGCGGCAACGACCCGACTGAGTGGGGATGGCATGCGAACCTCCTGGGGAGGGAGTGTCGATGAACCATCATTGATGGACTGTGGGGATCCACGTCAATACTTGTTGATTTTTGTTTGAAATTATTTTGTCACATGGTGGAAACATTTCCCGCCGGCTTGATCAGCTGGAAGGTCAAGTTCAGCTTGATCGGGTGAGCGGTCAGCACGTGTCCGGGCAGCGGCGGCTGACCGCAGGCGTTGCTGCCCAACCCGTGGTGCGAGTGGTCGAGGTTGAGATAAACCCGGTCACTTGCCACCAAATCCTCAGTGTGCCGGGCCCGATCCAAGTCCTCCGAGGTCCACCGCCGGGCCGTGAAGTCGAAGCTCGGGTGGCCGGTCACCACCAGCGCCGAACCCTGATCGTCAGTCACCGCCAACCGCCGCACCTCACGGCGGTTGCCGTTCTCCTGCGGAAACACATATGGCGTCTGCAGCTCGTTGACCGTGGCCTGAAAGTCGCCGATCAGGGCCGCCGTCCGCGAGTCGGTGTAAGACTCCCCCGGCCCAGCCCCAAACCACCGCACCGCCCCAAACCGTCCCGGCAGCGCCAGCCGCGTGCCAACCCGAGGCAACGGCACAGTCCACTGCCCTTCCGGTACGACGTCCAGCTCCAAATGCACGGCTTGCTCGTCGGCAGTCCACCGATACGTGCAGGCTAGCCCTAGCTCAGTAGCGGCCGGCGCGACCCGAGTGCGCACGGTGAGCCCGGCTGAGTTGGCGGACAACTCGATCAGTCGATGCGTGACCCGGTCCAACCCAATGGCGCGCCACGCCTGCTCGACCGGGAGATAGCCGTAACGGTCGTTGTCGATCGGTGCCCGCCACACGTCGAGCACCGGCCCGTCGAACGCAAGACCACCGAGTGCGACCAGCCGCCCGTGCACCGACTCGAACTCCGCCGGACCGACGGTAATGCGCTCTTTGCTCACCAGCAGCGCCGGCGCCCCACTCGGCCGCGGATAAGGCGCCCCCGCCCGCACACAAGCTTGGCCCTGCCCGACCACCAGGTCCCCATCCCGGGCGATCACGGTCAACCAAGTCTCTTCCCCGCCCGCCGCAATCTCAGCCTCGGTTGCGGAGAGTTGACCTAGTGAAACACCGAGCTCGATTGCCTGACCCGGTTCCAGCGCGCCCACGGAGAGAGTTCCCGTCGCCGAGCGCCGCCCGTCGACGGTTAGCTCCCAGGTAAGCGCGACGTGGCTCAGGTCACGGAAGGCGTAGCGGTTTGCGACGCGCACAACGCCGACGTCCGACACGGCGATCCGCACCGGCGCATAGACAGCTGCCAACTCGGTTAGTGCCGGCGATGGGGTCCGGTCGGGAAAGACCAAACCGTCGATAATGAAGTTGCTGTCATGAACCGGTTCGCCGAAGTCGCCGCCATAACCAAACGAGGAGTCCGGGCGTCGAATGCCGTGGTCGAGCCATTCCCAAATAAAGCCGCCCTGACACCGCGGATAAGTGTCAAACAGCCGCTGGTACGCATCGAGCGCGCCGGGCCCGTTACCCATAGCGTGTGAATATTCGCAGAGCACGAATGGCAGCCCACGACGGCGCTCATCCGGGTCATCGCCGCGCCCGATCATTTCGACGTAGTCAACATCGGCATACATCCGGCTGTAGACGTCGACGTAGGTGCAGTTCTGGTCGCCCTCGTAGTGGATCGGGCGCTGCGGGTCGCGAGCTCGGGCCCAATCGGCCATCGCGGCCAGGCCAGGACCGCTGTGCGACTCGTTGCCCAGCGACCACATCAGCACGCACGGGTGGTTTTTGTCGCGCTCGACCATCCGGCGCATCCGATCCAACAGCGCAGGTGTCCAGCACGAATCGTCGGTGGGATGAACCCGCCAATCAATCGCGGAGAATCCGTGCGTTTCCAGGTCGCACTCGTCGACCACATAAAATCCGAGCTCGTCGCAAAGGTCGAGCATGCGCGTGTGCGGCGGATAATGGCTGGTCCGGATCGCGTTGATGTGGTGCGCTTTCATCAATTCCAGCTCGGCGCGCACCACCTCCGGCGGCACGACCCGGCCGAGATCCGGGTGGAATTCGTGCCGGTTGACACCGTGCAACTGCACCCGACGACCGTTGACAGTCAAAATCCCAGCAACAATCGCCACCCACGGCCGTTCTGAGATCGTGGATCTTGAAGCTGTGATCGTCTTGGCCAGCGGTAGCCGGGGTCACTCGTTTGGGGTAACGCGTGGCGTGGCGACACTGTAGAGAGAACGGAACTCCGGTAGTACGAGGCGTCCATCCAAGACATCTCACCTACCGGAGTTCCGTTGGCCCCCCATTCTGCCACCTTGTCTGTTGACGAGGCGGAAACCTTCGCCGTGTTGGTGTCGTCGTTGTCGACCGATCATCGGATCGCTGATCACACAGCGGCCGACGGCGACACTGATGCGACGCTGGCGGATCTGTTCGATCACTTCGCAGTCCTCGACGACCCTCGCGACCCCCGGTGGGTACAGCACCCGGCAGCGGCGGTGCTGACGCTATGCGCTGCCGCGGTCGTCGCCGGGATGCGCTCGTTCACCGCAGCCGCGGGGTGGATCACCGATACCCCACCTGCGCTGTTGCACTGGTTGTACGCCCGGTGCGGTAAACCACCACTGACGCCGTCGAAGACCACGATCTGGCAAGTCATCACCAACACCGACGCAGCCGCAGCCGACGCAGCCGTGGGTACCTGGCTCGCCACCCAGGCCGATATCGACATCACCCTCGACACCCTCGACACCCGGCAACCCGGACCCGAACCCGAACCCGAATCCGAATCCGTTCAGGCCAAGCAGTGCTACTGCCCCGCTGGCACCACCGAACCACCGCCCGGCCCGCAACCACCACGGGCGGTCCTGGCCGTCGACGGCAAACGGGTCCGCGGCGCCGTCGACACCGACGGCAACGCCCCACATCTGCTCGCCGCCGCCACCCACGAGCAAGCCCTAGTCCTCGCCCAGATCGACGTGCATCACAAAACCAACGAGATTCCGATGTTCGCGCCACTACTCGACACGATCAACATCACCGGGATGCTGATCACCGCGGACTGCCTGCACACACAACGCCAACACGCCTGCTACCTGCACCAACGAGGCGCGGACTTCGTATTCTGTGTCAAAAACAACCAGCCGAAGCTGTTCGCCGCCCTCGATGTGCTGGCATGGAACGACGTGCCAGTCACGCACACCACGACCACCCGAGGACACGGCCGGATCGAGACCCGAACCCTGCAGATCATGCCCGCACCACCCGATCTGCCGTTCCCCCACACCCAACAAGTGTTCCTCGTCGAGCGTCAGGTCACCGACCTGACCGGCACACCCCTATCGAACGTTGCGATCCTCGCAGTGAGCAGCCTCAACACCGATCGAGGCACCCCCGCGCTCATCGCCGCAGCCGTCCGCGGCCAATGGCGAATCGAAGTACTGCACTGGATCAGAGACACGATCTACCGCGAGGACGACTCCAAAGTCCACACCAAATCCGGCCCCAGAGTCATGGCCACCCTCCGCAACCTCGCGGTCGGAGCAATCCGCCTCGCCGGCCGCAACGACATCGCCGAAGCAACACGCTGGGCCACCCGCAACACGGAACGACCCTTCACCATCCTCCGACTCACCCCATGATCCACGATCTCAGAACGGCCGTGAATCGCCACCGTACGGAATCCGAGCCGCAAATTGACTGTCTCGCTCGATGTACTCAGAGCAGCGGAATACAGCACTGGGGTTTCGGCGGTCCACCCGTCGACGGGGCCGACCGGGTGGGTGGTGCCTACCGACAGGTCCACGATGCCCAGCGCCGGGATGCTCAGCAGCGCATCGACGGCCGAGCACTCAATCCGGACCGTACCCGTACTGGTGTGGTGGTCGTAGTCGGCGTGAACGAACACATCGTCGATCCCGCCGTCCGGGCGAGCCAATAGGGTGACCTCGCGGAAGATCCCCGGCAGCCACCACATGTCCTGGTCTTCGAGGTAGCTACCGGCCGACCACTGGTGCACCCGCACTGCGAGCACGTTAACAACTCCGGGCAGCAAAGATTCACTGACGTCAAATTCAGCCGGCACCCGGCTACCTTGAGTCACGCCGAGTTCGGCCCCGTTGAGCCACACCCGCCCACACGAGTCGACCCCGTCGAAGCGCAGCACCGCGCGCATCCCGGCCCACGAGGCGGGCACCTCGAAACTGAGCCGGTGATCGCCGGTTGCGTTCTCGGTCGGCAGGTGCGGCGGGTCGATCGGGAACGGGTATTGAACGTTTGTGTAGGCCGGCGAGCCGTACCCATGCATGGGCCAGCTCGACGGCACCGGCAGCCGCGCCCAGTCACCGTCGTCGAACTCAGGGGCCCAAAAGTCCGCCGGTGCCTGTGCGATCGTCGGCGCGTAATGGAAGCGCCACAGACCGGACAGATCAATCGTCGGCGCGTCCGAGGACAGCGCTGCGCGCGGTGGCAAAGTGCCGACTGGCCGGGCGAAATCAGTCAGGTAACTAGGTTCGATCAGGAAACTGGGTTCGATCAGGAAACCGGGTTCGCTCAGGTAACTGGGTTCGCTCAGGAAACCGGGTTCGGTGTTCACGCATGCGCTCCTCGACGATTCAGCGGCCGAGCGCGAGCCTACAGAATCGGGTTCAGTGCCGAAGCGGCTGGCTGACCAGCCGAGATACCCGGCAGCCACAGCCCAAGATCAGTACGGCTGTTGTCAGGAACTGGGTCTTTGACCAGCATGTCGGCATCCATGTAGATCACCGTCATCACCCGGCGCGGGGTGTCCGACTGATTCGGGCCGGCGTGGTGGAAAGTCCAGCCGAGGTGGTAACTGACATCGCCGAGCGCGAACGGCTCGTCCACCACGGGCAGTTGCCGTTGCTGGACCGCCTGACTTATTTGCTGCTCGGATAGGTCGCTGATCGCCAGATCCCGGCCGGTCCGCATTTGGTGACTGCCGACAGCGAAACCGAGCGGGCCCATCTCAGCCGGAGTCTCCTGCAGTGGAATCCATACTGTGCACACCCGATCGCTCGCGAGCGGCCAGTAATACTGGTCGGCGTGCCACGGGGTGATCCCGCCGCCGGGCTCCTTATACAGGGCCTGGTCGTGATAAAGCCGGACCCGGTCGACTTCGAGCAGCTGGGCGGCGATCTGCGCAAGCCGGGTAGAAAAGGCCAACCGGCGAGCCGCTTCGCTGTGTTCCCACAGGTTGCAGACCTGCAGGAAGGCCTTGTTGTAAGTGGAGCGCTGCTCCATCGGCAGGTGCATCGTGTTCAGTTCGATCACCTTGCTGGTGATTTCGGGCTCGTGCGCGGCGATTGTCTCGGCGCTCAGCACGCCGCTGAGATGCACAAATCCTTGTTCGCGAAACGATTCGACGGCCGTGGAATCCAGCGCATATGGGATATCCAGCTCAGTTGACATGGTAGCTGCTCCTTCAATTGGCTCGGACCTTCATCGTGCGCAGAGGCGCCTGCCAACCCCAGGCGTATCTTGGCCGAAACCAGTACTGAGTTATCTAGACAGGAGCGCGCCGGCCATGAAGCCGTTCTGGGAGCAGATCGATCTGCCGGCTGATGCATCCTGGCGCTACTTCATCAACGCCGGCGAAAGTTTCCCCTTTCATTGGCATTTTCACGGCGAGTGCGAAATGACCTTGGTGCTGGCCGGTTCAGGGGTGCGACTCATCGGGGCGAGCGCCCAGCCATACCAGCGAGGAGATCTGGTGTTGATCGGCCCAGATCTGCCGCACACCTACGTCTCGGCGCCGGGGCAGCCGGCAGCGGCGTCGGTGGCACAGTTCCGGACCGATTTTCTCGGCGAGTCCTTGCTGCGGCGGCCGGAATTCGCCGGAGTCGGGGTGCTATTGCGGGCGGCTCAACATGGCATCGCCTTTACCGCCGCAGGTGAGGTGGACGATCCCACTTCGGCCGCTGGTCGCTTTCGCGGACTTGGGGCTAGACCACCAGCGGAACGGACCGTGGCCTTGCTCGACCTGCTGATCACTTTGGCCGAGCACCCACGCGAGCGGCTACTGAGCCAGGCCGAGAATCGCCCAATATCGGACGATCCCCGGGCGGAGCGGGTGGCCCGAATCCGGCAATTTCTGCAAGCAGCGCATCACCGTGAGGTCAGCTTGGCGGAAATTGCCGAGGTGGCGCACCTTTCGCTGACCTCGACCAGTCGGTTTTTCCAGCAGGCCACCGGGCGCAGCCTGACCAGTTACCTCACCCAACTGCGGGTCGAGTCGGCAGCTCGGCTGTTGGCCGAAACTGAGCTGAGCGTGACCGAGATCGGCGAACGGGCCGGCTTTCGCAACCAGTCTTATTTCAACCGACGCTTCTTGTCGGTCACCGGCCTGCAACCCCGCTCATATCGCAAGCTTTTCCGCGCCGGCCGACCCGATTAGCCGGGCAGGCGTCAGGATGGCGTGCCGGGCGATGCTACAGCCGGGCGCTGAAAGCCCAAGGCGGTTCGGTGGGTCGTTGACAATGCCCGATGCAGGCTGCTGTGATGTTACTGAGTTAACCGGTTAACCACAGCTGCATCCATTAACCACAGCTGCATCCACCTGACAGCCCTGCGTGACCCCGCAAGAGACGATTCGACTCCACCGCAAAGCGATCACCGTCGTCGTGGCGGCAATATCGCATCTCGTGGTCGGCGGACTGAAGAAAACGGACAATCCATGCCTGAGCATTCCATGCCCTCCACCAGTGCTGCCCCATTCAGCACGATCGCCCGCGCCCACCCGTGGTTTAACGCGGCTCACTCGCCGATCGGCGCCCACGCGAGCTTCACGCTAGGCTTTCCCGGGCCTAAGGGTGGCCTTGGTTTGGAATTGGGCGGCCCGGCGGACCAAAACGTCTATGTCGGCCTGGAGGACGCACCCGGCTCCGGCAGCTATCAGGCGCTCCCCTTTATCGGCGGCAAGAGCGACGACGCCGAGCGTTACGAGGTAGACAACGCACCGGCCGAGCCCGATTCCGCCACCAAACGCGGCCGGACCCGCGAATTCGAGCGCGACGAGGTGCAGCGCGATTTCAGCCTGGTCCGCGACACGTGGCGCGCCGGTGACCTGACCTTCACCATCCACTCCCCTGTCGGTGCGCTGCCCGACCCGGCCGATTGCCCGCCGGGCTCGGCGCAGGAAACGCTGCTGCGCCAACTGCTGCTGCCAGCAGTGCTGGTCGAGTTCACGGTGGACAACACCGCTGGTGACACCGCGCGCCGGGCTTACTTCGGCTTCGCCGGCAACGACCGTTACACCTCGATGCGGTTGATCGACGGCACTGGCGTCGGCGACGATTCACTGATCGGCATCGGCCAGGGCACCAACTTGTCGACAGCGATCACCACGAACGAGCCTGGGGTGCGTGCGGCGTTGGGTTTCGACCCGCCGCACATCATGGACGCGCCGAGCGAGCGCAACTGGCAGTTCGGCCTCGGCACCATGGGCCTGCTGGTGATGGACACCGAGCCCGGCGAGCGCCGCACCTACCGCTTCGCCGTCTGTTTCCACCACGCCGGCACAGTCACCACCGGGCTGGCCACCAGTTACCTCTACACCCGCTGGTATAGCGACGTCGAGCAGGTGGCCAGCGCCGCACTTGCCGACTTCGACCAGCTAGTGGCGCTCTATGGTCAGGGCGCCGACGCACTCGGACTGCACCGACTGCCGGACGAGCGCGCTTTCATGCTCACCCACGCGATCCGCAGTTACTACGCGAGCACGCAGCTGTTGGAATCGGCCACCGACCCGGTCTGGGTGGTGAACGAGGGCGAATACCGCATGATCAACACCTTGGACTTGACTGTTGACCAGGCGGCATTCGAGGCCCGGCAACACCCGTGGACCTTGCGTAACGTGCTGGACCACTTCGCCGACCGCTATGCCTACACCGACCGCGTCAAGCTGCCCGGCGAGGATACGACCCGGCCAGGCGGGGTGAGCTTCCCGCACGACATGGGTGTGGCGACGGTCTTCTCCGCCCCCGGCCGCTCGGCCTACGAAGTGCCTGACTTGGACTGGTGCTTCTCCTACATGACCGGTGAGGAGTTGCTCAACTGGACCCTGTCCGCGGGCACCTACGTCACCAAAACCGGCGACCAGCAGTGGGCGCAGCACCGCGCTGACCTGCTCGAAGCATGCCTGCAGAGTCTGCTTGCGCGCGACCCGCACGGCCGCGGCGTGCAAACCACAGACTCAGACCGCTGCGGTACAGGTGCCGAAATCACCACCTACGATAGCCTGGACGCGTCCCTGGGCCAAACCCGCGACAGCCTGTACGTGGCCGGAAAAACGTGGGCGGCGCACTTGTGGCTCGCCCGAGTCTTGGCCGAGCTAGGCCGCACCGACGCTGCGGACAGCGCGACAGCGGCGGCCGAACGGTCGGCGGCGCTGCTGGTCAGCCAGCTCGGCGCGGACGGCACCATGCCCGCGCTGCTGGAATCGGCAGTGCCGGCGCGGATCATCCCGGTCGTCGAGGGCCTCGCGGTGGCATACCTCACCGGCTCACACGACGAGCTGCGCCCTGACGGTAAGTACGCTGCGCTGCTCGACGCGCTGCGCACGCACCTGCGTACCGTGTTGGTGCCGGGGATTTGCTTGTTCGCTGACGGCGGTTGGAAGCTCTCGTCGACCAGCGACAACTCCTGGCTCAGCAAGATCTATCTGGCCCAGTTCACCGCCCGGCAGCTGCTCGGCATGCACGACAAGGCGCAGGAGCAAGCCGCTGACGCCGCCCATGTGTCCTGGCTGTTGCACCCCACCCAGTCGTATTACGGCTGGAGTGACCAGATCGTCGCGGGGCGACCGCAAGGCAGCCTGTATTATCCGCGCGGCGTCACGGCGATCGTCTGGCTCGACGAGTTCACCGCCGCCAACTGACCAAACACCCAAGCCAGCTGCCGGCGGTTGTCACCCCGCCGGCAGCTGGCCGCAATACCCCGACAGCCGACCTCAGCGGCAACTGACAACTACTCGTTGCACTCGGGCCAGCTGATCCGTGACCAACTGCGCATGGTGAGGTCAGGTGTTTCGGCTGGCCCAATGTGCGGCGATCCGGGCGTCGGTCAGTTGGGTGTTGTAGACGGCGTATTCGTCTAGTGAGCCGGTGAAGTAGAGCGAGGTCGACGCGGTGAAACCGCTGAGCCGATCCCAGCCGGCATCCCAAACACCGTTGGTGGTCAACGCTGAGCTACGCAATGCGTTTACGGCCACTGAAGATCCGTCGACATAGAGCTTCATCCCGTACGTTCCGCCGAGGCTAGCCTCAGCGAGGTGCCAACCGCCATCGTTGTAGGCACTGGTGCTAGTGATCGTGGAAGCCGTGCCGAGGTTGGTGCCAAAGTTCAGCTTGCCGTTGTCGCCCATCCACAGCACCCGACTGCTTCCGCCGCCGGCGTCCAGGCCGATCAGCGCCCCACCCGTGGTGGTCGTGGTCTTGAACCAGATCTCCAAGGTGAACGTTTGCGGGTTGGTAAAGGTGGCATTGTTGCTTATTATGCCGGTGGTGCCGTTGAGGGTGACGCTGTGCAGCGCTGCCGCCGACCCACCGAGCGCGCCGGTTTGACCCGCAAGGATAGCCGGACCGAGGTGAAAGGTACCGGTGCGACCATTGCCGGAGGTGTCGGTGGCGGTCGTGGCACCGGTAGACTCGTCAAGGCGCCAGTACATCGATGGGGCCGGGCTCTCGCCCGTGATCGAAGACTGATATGTGCTGTTGCGCGCTGAGTAGTGCGAGTTGAGGCCCAGGAACGCAGGCCAGCTGGGGAAGACCGAGGCCTCGTCGACGTTGCCGATGAGGTAGTTGTTCGTGAGGGCGTTGGCCCAGCCGGTCAGGGCGTCACCACCGACGCGCCAGTAACCTGTTGCGGCGTCGGGGATACCCAACGGGCTCAAGGAAGCCACTATGGTTCCGTCGACGCCGAGAATGGTGTTGCCGTTGGCACCATTGAGGCCTACCCCAATCTGATGCCAGTTGCCGTCGTTGACCGTGCCCGGTGAGGTGAGCACCTTCTTCACGCCACCGGAAATGACGCCGAACTGCACCTTTCCGTCGTTGCGTAGGTAGAGCACCCGGTCCACCACGGTCGAGTTGCCGGTCTTTTGGTTGCCGAAGCCGAAGATCTCGCCGCCCAGCGTGGTGGTGGTCTTGACCCAGACCTCCATAGCGAGGTCCGTCGGTCCACTCACCGAGGAGTTGGCCGAGACGTAGCCGGTGCCGTCGAGCCCGATCGCCGTGCCCGTGCTGATCGCACTGCTCAGACCGAATGGTCCGGTCGTGGTGACCGCCGGCGAGTAGGTGCCCGGCGAGTTGTTGGAACTCGTGTCCGCCGCAACCGTGCCGCTCGTTTCCTCGAACCGGTGGTAGAACGCCGGAGTATCGCTGAGCACCCGGACCGAGTAGGGGAACAAGGTCGCGGACGCGAAGGTCGAGCTGTCCGCGGTAGTTCCGGTGAATACTGCTCCGGCAGCGGGCAGCGCGATACTAGTGACCCAGGCCAGAGTCGCGACTACGACCCCGGCAAGCGGGATACGCCACCAGTGCCGTCGAGGGAGCCCCGAAAGAACCATGCAGTCAACGTAAGCAGGCCCAGGAGCAACCCGGTTGCCAAGTCAGGATATTCCGGTTTCCATCCCTGTTAATCGGCCGAAACCTGCGCACCAGTGGTGCGGGCAAGCCGGAAGGCCGACGGACTGACCCCGACCAACTGGCGAAACACCCGAGCAAAATGTTGGCTGGAGGCGAAACCGAGGCTCAGAGCAGTCGCTGTGATGGTGAGATCACTGGTTTCCAACAGCTGCCGTGCCCGCTCGACCCGCTTGCGCACCAAATACCGGTGCGGTGGCTCGCCCACCTCGGCAGTGAACAAGCCGGCCAGGTAGGTCGGGGCCAGACCGACAAGATCGGCCAGCCCAGCCAAGGTCCAAGCCTCGCCGTACTGGCGGTCAAGCAGGTCGCGCACCGTGGCTACGGCGGGATGGGAGCTGAGTCGCGATACCGGCCGATTCGAGCGAATACTGCGGGTCGCGGCGAGCACGAGGTGGTCCACGGCCAGGCACAAGCCCTCGTGCGCGAAGTCGTGCGGGGCGGTCAGTTCGCGCATCAGCTGGGCGAACGCTTCGGCGACTGTTTCCGCGCCGGCGCGTACCACGACTGTGGGTAGGTCGCGCCAGCAGGCCGCTGGACCGGGGTGACGTTGTTCGGCGACGGTGACGTCGATCGCGGCGAAGAAGAAGTGATGTGCCTCCGCGACCGGTCCGAGCAGCCGGTGCTCGGCGTGCGGCGCCACTGCCATCAGGTCGTTGGGCTGCAGGGTGTGCGTGCGGCCGGCCACCTGCCAGCGCGTCTGCCCGTGAATCTGCAGATAAAGCTCCCACACCGGATGCCGGTGCTGGTCGATCAAGAACTGGGCCGGCACCCATTGCTCACCGGCGTGGTGCAGCCCGCTGACCGGGTCGTCGACGGCAGCCATGAACCCGGCCCGTACGCCGGTGGGGCGGTGGATGGCGGGCACCTGAAGATTGTGCACAACTGCGAGAAGCCATGGGAAGCCCGGACGGGTAGTTGTTCTTAGCGTATTGGTCATGACTAATGAATCGCTGCTGCCGGGACCGGCCGACATCGCGCAATACGAACGCGACGGTTTCTGGGTATCGCCCATCATCTTGTCCAGTGCGGTGCTGGATGCGGCCGAGAGCGGCATGGCTCGCTTCTATGCCGGCGACCACGATCGGCAGTTGCCGGAAACGCAGAGCACCCGCGGGTGGACCGCAGCCGACGGCGACGTGTTGCGCAAGAACGACTACGCGTCATTGCGGGTCAAGGAGTTAGGCGAGCTGGTCGCCGATCAGGCCATCTCCGCCACCGCGGCCCGGCTCAGTGGGGCGGCTTCGATCCGGCTCTGGCACGATCAGCTGCTCTACAAGCCGACCGACGCAACCGGCAAACCTGCCCGGGTTGGTTGGCACACCGACCGCCAATACTGGCTGAGCTGTTCCTCCGATCAGATGCTCACTGCATGGGTCGGCTTCCACGACGTGACTGCGACCAACGGCGGCGTGGGATTCTTACCCGGCAGCCACAGATGGGACGTCAAAGACCTCGACTTCTTCACCCAAGACACCGACAACCTGGTCGAACGGATTCGAGCGCAGGGTTTCCCGGTCGAGCCGGTCTATCCGAACCTCCAACGTGGCCAAGTCACGTTCCATAACTGCCGTACCGTGCATGGAAGTGGTCTCAACCGTGGCACTGAGCCGCGCCGCTCGTTGGCGATCCACCTGCAGCCCGGCGACAACCACTGGGTCGAGCACCGCGTCGGTGACGTTTTGACCCACCACCCCGACGACGACTTGGTGCGTGCGGTTAACGGCACCCCGGATTACACGGATCCGCAAATTTGCCCGCAGCTGTGGCCGCGATAGGGGTCGAGCCGAATTCGGTGCGGTCATTGGCAGTGACGCTCGGTGCGATTCACATGGAAGTTCGGTTACGACTTCCTTAAACGTATAACCTTATCGATTCTGGCCTTCCCGGAGATCGACCAACCTGGCAAGCTGCGCATGACGTCGGGAGTGGAATAGTGCGGCGTCGTCACATTTTGTCAACTGAGGGGTGTCGGATGGTGAAGGGCAAGTGACACAGTTTCGGGCTTCCCGGAGATTATCATTTTTGGCTGCCGCCGCATTGTGCGCCAGCGTTGCAGCATGTGGTCCGCTAGGCGGGTCACCGCAGGCCGGCCAGTCCGCGCCGGCATCGGGTGCGTCGTCGGCACCGGCCGGCGACGCCATCCCCGGTTCGACGTCGGCAGCGCCGACCACAGCTACTGCGACCACCGGGCCCGCACCCAGCGGTAACGAGGTCGCCATCCCAGCCGGTGGTTCCATCCAGGGTTGGTTCGGCACCAACTTCCCGCGCCCCGGCGACAAGGGTGGCGACCCGGGCGGCGGCGGCATGGGTCAGCACATGCAGGACTGGTGTAACGCGGTCCGGGTCATGGCCAAGGGTGTGCAGTGCACGTCCAGCTGGGACGAGGGCCACCACGAGAACGCCATTTATGACGTCAACAACGGCCGGTTCTTGGACAAGGGCGTTGCGTTCGACAACAGTGACGTCACCGATGCCAAGGGCAAGCACTGGAAAATTCGCAACCTGAAATACCTGGGTGGCGACGCGGTCACCGGCGACGGCGGCTGCACCGTCACCGACGGTTCCGGCTTCCGTCCCAACGGGTTGGGGCTCAGCAACGACGGCCTGGTCATGGTGGCCGACAATGGCCCGGACCAGCAGATCAAGTTGGTCGACCCGACCACCTGCAAGATCACCAAAACCTTCGGTGAAAAGGGTGGCGTGTTCGCGCCCGGCCAGCCGCGCGGCGTCACCGGCCCGACCCGCTTCTACGGTCTGACCGGCACGGGTATGGCATCCAACGGCGACTTCATCCAGGGTGGCATCATCCCCGGCGGCGGCTCGTGGCTGTCGCGCGTGACTCCGGACGGCAAAATTGTCTGGCGCAACTACGGCGATGTCTTCCTGACCTCGCCCGGGTTCGACCTGACCACCGACGGGCACGACGCCTACTCGATCACTTCGCACTACAAGCTCGACTACTCGCGTACGCCGGATCGTGACCTGGCCGGTGAATTCCCATACGCGTTCACCACCGACATCTTCGCGCACCCGGACGACCCGACCTTGCGGGTCGGCAAGTGGAAAAACCCGCTCGAGCTCGGCGCTGACTCTCGATTGGTAGAGCACCCCGTCTCGTCCGCCGGTGTGGTCGCCGTTCAGGTGATCAAGGGCAAGCGCTACATCTTCACCAGTGGCCAGAACGGGCCCGGTCTCGGCGCACACCGCTTCGACGGGGAAACCGAAATCAACATGCCGTTGGGGATCAAGGGTTCGCTCGGCCGGTGGGGTTACTACGTCGACACGGCTGGCAGCATCTGGAGTGTCTCCGAGGACAACCGCGAGAAGATCTGGCGCTGGCGGCTCAAAGGCACTGATGCGGACGGCAACCTGCAATACGGCGAAGACGCCCGCGACGAGTACGACTTCCCCACCGACGCGAACTTCAACTCGCTGGAGCGCGTCTACTACGACGTCGCCAACGACCGCTTGTTCCTCAGCGGCTTCACCAAGGCCCACCCCAAGCTGTATGGCTGGGGCATGGCCGGCACCGAGGTGCACCGCTACGACGGGTGGGTCTCGGGCAAGAAGACCACCTTCCCGACGGTGATCCTGAAGCACACCTCGGTGGGCAAGGGCAACGGTGACGGTGGCATCGGCGACCACGACGCCGAGAAGTCGCTAGCTGTGCAGAACGTGGTCATCGGCGGCACCTATGTGGTGGCCAGCTACGGTTCGGTTGGCCCGATGGGTGGCCACGGGGAGCACGAGGTCTACGACTCGACCACCGGCAAGCTCGTGCAGAACCTGACCTTGGATTCGAAGCTGCGTAAGGCTGCCAACGCGGGCTGGCTCGACCTGACCAACCCGAGCACGGTGATCCAACGGGCCAACGGCGAGTGTGTCCTGGCTTCCGAGGACGACGCATTCAACGCGTACCTGTATTACCGGTTCAGCTGTAAGTAGTTCGCTCGAGAAGTAAATGTGGGTGCCGTCCAAATCGGGCGGCACCCACATTTGTATTCACCTCAGTTGTCGGTGACCGTTCCGGTGATGACCGGTCCCGGCACTGGCTGGGAGGTGCGCCGGTCGAACGCGGTCAGTTGTGCTTGGAAATACTCGGCTGGTTCGGTGACCCGGTCGACCACCGTCGGGATCGAAACGTCGACACTGAGCTTGCCGGCGGGGATTGTCGCGACAAGCTGGACACCGGTGCTGGAAAGGGTTCGCTCCGGTGTCGGTTCGCCACCGCCATTAAGGGCCCGTCGCACTATTAGTCAGTCACGTTTGTCCTACTTGGCTGTTCGATGGTGGGATGACGGTGGAGGGTGTTCTTGCGGAGAAGTTTGCGGTGTTGCGTCCGGTTTTGGATGAGCGGCAGTGGCGGTTGTTGCTGGGTGTGGAAGCGCAGGCGTTGGGTCATGGTGGGATCGCGGTGGTGGCGCGGGCGTCGGGGGCGGCGCGGTCGACGGTGTCGATCGGGTTGCGTCAGGTTCGTGTGGGGGTGGTCTGCGATGGGCGGGTGAGAGCGCCGGGGGCGGGCCGGCCGCGTGTGGGTGAGGTACAGCCGGGTGTTGAGCAGGCTTTGCAGGATTTGGTCGCACCGGCGACGCGGGGTGATCCGATGTCGTTGTTGCGGTGGACGACTAAGTCGTTGCGGTCGTTGGTGGGCGCTCTTGACGCGGCGGGGTTTGTGGTCAGCACGCGGACGGTGGCGCGGATGTTGCGGCGCTTGGGGTATCGGTTGCATGCGGTGTTCAAGACCAAGGAAGGTGGGCAGCATCCGGATCGCGACGCGCAGTTCTGCTATATCGATGCGCTGGCGGGGCAGTTTGTGCAGGCTGGGGATCCGGTGGTCAGCCTGGACTGCAAGAAGAAGGAGTTGGTCGGGGAGTATGCGAATAAGGGCCGGGAGTATCAGCCGCTGGGTTGCCCGGTGAAGGTGAACGGGCATGACTTTCCGGCTGGGGTGCCCAAGGCGATCCCGTACGGGGTGTACGACATCGGTGCGGATGAGGGTTGGGTGTCGGTCGGGGTTGATCACGAGACGTCGGCGTTCGCGGTGAACACGCTACGCACGTGGTGGCGCAGTATGGGTAAGGCCCGCTACCCGCAGGCGAAGAGGTTGATGCTGACTGCTGATGGTGGTGGTTCCAACGGGTACCGTAGGCGGGCGTTCAAGGTGGAGTTGGCGGCGTTCGCTGCTGAGACCGGGTTGGACGTCACGGTGTGCCATTTCCCGCCCGGGACGTCGAAATGGAACAAGATCGAACACAAGATGTTCTCGTTCATCTCCATCAACTGGCGGGGCCGGCCGTTGACCGACTACCAGACGATCCTGGAACTGATCGCGCATACCACGACCGAGACCGGGTTGACCGTGTCGGCGTGTCTCGACGACGGTGTCTACCCGACCGGGGTCAAAGTCACCAACGCGGAGCTAGCGGCTGTTCCCCTTGTCCCGCAAGACTTTCACGGGGAATGGAACTACACCATCAGTTGTGGACGAACGCGGAAACCCCGCCGTGGCAACAAATCGTCGATCAAATGACGGACTAATTCTGCGCTCTGCCCTAAGATCGAGCCAGTTGGCCGGTACATCTAGCGTGGACAATTCCGGACCATCGTTGGGTGGCTGCACTTCCAGCTGTGCATAGAGCGCAGTTGCCGCCACAGTGTTCGCGGTGACCCGATAGACCAGCGGGTGACCTTCGGTGATTTTGTCAGCGACCGGGGCGATGCTGAGAGTGGGCATCGGATCGTCGTCGGTGACGAGCAGTTGACCGGCGAATCGACCGACGACCGCCCCTTGCACGGTTTTGGCCAGCAACATAGCGCTTTGGTCCATGCCATAAAGCTGGTCAGCATGAATGACCAGCGGTTTGCCAATCGACGGCGAACCCGGCTGCACAGTGACTGTTTGGCCCGTCACCGACGATGAGTTCGTGCTGGTGCTGTAGAACCGTACGGTCCCTTTGCCCTTGCCGGTAACCGTGACCGGGACGTAGTAGCTCGTAGTCCCGGAGTCACCTTCCTTGGTAGTCAGGTCGCCGACATCGACTCGCAGCAATGGTCCAAACTGCGGCGCTGGGGTGCCCGCGCTCCAGCCCCACGCGTCGATCAGATAGGCCTGGCCCTTTTTGCCTTGCACGGTCAGATCGAGCTTGGTGATATGCGCCAGATCCAGGTGTGCGGCTTTGGCGGCAGTGAGGGGAACCCGCACCTCTTGCGCCCAGTCCGCAGCGGTGGAGATGGGCAGGCCGTCGAGCTTTATCTTTCCCAGCACCGCCCGATGACTGGCCCGGTCGGTGATCGCGACACTGACCTGATTGCCGGTAGTGCCGGCCGGCACGACCAACCGCAGCGTTACCGCGGTGGACTTGGCCAACGAGCTAGCCGCCGCTGGTTTCACCGTGACCGGCTTAGCCGTGGGCGTGATGGTCAGCGCGACCGCCACCCGTTCCGGCTCTGGCACCCCGTTGAACGAGACGAAATGCGGTGATTGGCTGCCCGGCACAGTCACACAGCCTTTCGTGGCCGCCGTTTCTTGACACAAGCGGCCGGGGCCGGTCACCACTGTGGTCGGGGCAGGAACGACGAGCGGGGTGCGAGCCGCGCCGACGGCGGCCGAGAACACCTTGGCTGGGTCGACCGATGGTGCCCGGGTTCCGCTGCCATCCAGCAACGGCCGGACTCGGTCGTCATTGCCGAGGAACAACCGCGCTGCGGCGGCCAGATAAGTCGCGCCAACCTTGCTCTGCTGCGCTGGGCTGAGGCGGTTGCCGGCTGGTGCCGGCTTACACGCCTTCATCGAATCACTCTCGTCGTCATCGACGGACGGGGCAGCGGACAGGCCCGGAGTCCATTCGGTGTTGAAGAAGTTGTGGTTGGCACCAGCTACAAAAGCGACAGCGTGCAACGCCGTGCCCTTGCTGACCGAGCGGGTGGCGTCGGCGTAGATCTGGCCCTCAAGATCGCTGACATCGCCGTCACAACCCGGCAGCAGCGTCAATGACGGCACATCCGGCGCCGGATTCTCCCCGAACGCTGTCGGCCCAACCAGCACGGTGCCACGAATCGTCCAGCGCACGGGACCGTGATAACCGTCGATTGCGGCGGGCGGCGGATTAAGACTGTCGGTCGCAGTCAGGTTGGCACCTTCACCGCCGCGCGAGTGACCCATCACCACCACTCGGTTCAGGTCGGCTGGGGCCAAGCCGCGAACTACCTCGGGGGCGTCCGCATTGTTGGCGACCCAGTCTGCCCACTGCGCCAAATGCAGCCGTACGAGCGAAGAACGGGCTTCGGCTCCCCCGTCGGAAAGGTCGCCGTCTTGGCCGTTAATTCCGTCCGCGGAAATGGAAAAGGTCAGGTAACCCTGCGATGCGAGCAGTTGCTGAGCGGAGAGATAACCGCGGTAACTCGGCACCGGTCGGGCACCCGCCGCGCACGGCCAATCGCCGCTAACGTCGTCGGCCCCTTTGCCGGAAAAGCAGGTGACATGGCGTCCATGCAGCAACACCACCACCGGCAACGGCCCTTTCGCCGACTTCGGTCCGACAACAACCGCCTGCATTTCCACCTTGTTCCGCAGGCCAGGCAGCGCCACATCCGGCAGCGAGTATTCACCGGTGAGCGTCTGATAAGCACCCGGAATGCCCGGGTCAACCGCGTTGGCCGGCATTTTCGGCGGCGCCGCGCGTGCCGACAAGCTACGTCCCGGCCCAGCCGCAGCACCCGGCCCAGCCGCAGCACCCGGCCCAGCCGCAGCACCCGGCTCGGTTGTCGCGTCCGGCTCGGTTGTCGCGTCCGGCTCGGTTGTCGCGTCCGGCTCGATTGTCGCGTCTGACGGCGTAACCGGCGCGTCCAGCCGGCGCCCGGCCGAAACAACTGTCAGCGTGTGCAAGTCAACTGCATCAGCGACATGCAGCCTGAACGTACGTTGGTCCGGCGCCGATTTCGCGTGCCCGAGCATCCGATCGCCGGCGTAGAAGTCGATGGCCGCGTCACCCATCGGAACTCGGTGCTCAGCCACCCAGGTCAACGTGTGCCCGTCGGCACCGACCCAGCTCCAGCCGGCCGGCACGCCAGCCACCGCGGGCGAATTTGTCGGGCCCGACTGCGCGGCATCGGCCACGTGAGCCAACAGCGGCACCGTCACCGCCCCGGCCACTAATACCGCTGCAGCAACGGCATATCGCGCGAAACCGCGCATAGTCCCTCCCCAATTGGATCGGGCCATTTATACCTGGATTAAGCAAACACGCGGAGTCACCAACCGCCTCCGGAAAGACACGGTGCGATAAGGCGTTCCATTGACCAGCTGTTACAGCGCGGCTGTATTCCTAAAATTGCGGCAATAGCCGCAATTTCTCACGCGAAGCATTTTTAAGGACACGTGCCGTCACAATTTTGGAATCGATTCGGCATCGGTGACCCAGTCCGTGCCACTGCGCGCAGATAGTAACCGCGCGGCCGGAACGACTGTGATCTTTGCGACTCAGACCTGGGCTGGCCGAGCTGCAGCTGAGTCCCGGACGCCATCCGAGGGGACAGGGCCCGGGTGCGCTGGTCGTCGGTCACCAGGGCCGCGGGGCCGGCGGGGCGGCGGGGCGGCGGGGCGGCGGGGCGGCGGGGCAGCGGGGCAGCGGGGCAGCGGGGCAGCGGGGCAGCGGGGCGGCGCGCCGATTCTCGCAACGCTTGCTGCGGGGATTCTTCGCTAAGTCGTTGGCATAACCTGATCCGCCGCGACAGCGCCACTCAGGGCACGCCGCGGCGTGATCGGAATCAGGCTAGGCGCGCGCGGGCGACGCCTTACGGTAGGCGAGTAGTCCGAGCACGAGCGCGGCTAGTGCGACTACCAGGCCGGCAATACTAAGGCCGGCGCCGTTCCCGTCGCCCTTCTTATCCGATGTCGACTCGGCGGCGGGCACGATGGCGGAGGCGGAGGCGCCGTGCATGCCGTCAGCAGTAGCAGCCGTCAACTTCAATACGGGTGCGGGGTGTTCTGGCTCACCGCCGCCGGTGGTTGGTTCGTCGATCCAGCGCACGATCGAACCATCAGAATAGGTTTGCAGGGCTTTAAAGATGATCTGCTTGGCGTCGGGCAGCGGGCCGAGCGAAACGTCGAATTCTTGGAATTGGCCGGGTTTGATGGGTGCGGTGGCGTCGGCAGTCCAGGTGATTTGGGTGACCGCTTCGGTGATGTCACCATCGTCAGTTTTGAGCGGGGTGGCCAGCTTCGACTTCACGCTGACTGCGACCCAGCCGGGCACCGGCTTGAGCGCCACCGAGGCCACTGGGGTGTCGGTGGGCAGGTTGACCTGGACTTTGGTCGTGTCAAGCTTGTCCGTCTCGTTCGGCACTCGGAAGGTCACCTTCGTGTAGGCGCCCTTGGCCGCGGTGTTGGGGTTCACCGTGACATGCGCCGAAGCCGGGCCAGCGACGGCAAACAAGATGCCGGCGGCGATAGCCGACACAACACCGGTGCGCTTGAGGAGCGAACTTTTCATCGAGCTGGCCTCTTTCATCGACACACGAACAGTAGAAACGCTTACCTGGCTCCGCGTCGGCGGATCCCGGGAATGGTCGCGGCCCGGGTCAGCAAAGTTCCGGCGCCGGCTCACTGTCACCCGGATGGACAGCGTTAGGCAGCCGTGTGGGCGAAGCAAGGCGCTACCTGAGCAAATCCTGGAGCTTGCTGGGAACCAGTCGATGGTGTCGGTCGACCTATATGCACCTGAACACCACCTGCCTTGAGAACGTGAGGTATCGATGTCCACTGCTGCCCCAGCAGCCACAAATCGGCTGCCCCAGCCCCGCAGTTTTGGACCGTTGTTGTTGCGCGTGCATTTCTACGCGGGTCTGATCGTCGCGCCATTCCTGCTGGTTGCGGCGTTGACCGGACTTGTCTACGCGTTCACCCCGCAAATCGAGCGGGCTTATTACGCCCATGAGCTAGTCATCGACCATCCGGGCGGGGATACCAAAACGTTGTCCGCGCAGGTTGCCGCCGCGCGTGCCGCCCACCCGGCTGGCGATCTCACCGCGATCCGGCCGGGTGAGGGCGAAACCACCACCCAAGTGGACTTCACCTCGCCAGGGTTGGACGAGGAACACTTTCACACGGTTTACGTGAACCAATACACCGGGGCGGTGACCGGACAACTCACCACTTGGTGGGCTACTACCCCGCTGAAGACGTGGTTCGATGACCTGCATCGGAACTTGCATTTGGGGGTGGCGGGGCGCTATTACTCCGAATTCGCGGCGAGTTGGTTGTGGGTTATCACGGTGGGCGGCGTGTTCCTGTGGTGGCGGCGGCAACGCGGCAACCGTACGGGTCGCAAGCTGTTGGCACCGGAGCTCGCGGCCAAGAAAGGCGTACGGCGTACTCGGGGTTGGCATGCGGCAGTTGGAATGTGGTTGACGGTCGGACTTTTACTGTTGTCGGCCACGGGGCTCACCTGGTCGCGATTCGCCGGCGGCAATTTCAGTGACGTGCTCGACTCGCTGCGCTCCACCACCCCATCGGTGAGCACTGAACTGGTCGGCGGCCCGGCTCCTACTCCGACTGGTCATCACCAAGCTGCGGCTCCCGCGGGTGATGGCACGGTCGACCCGGCGGCAGTGGATGTCGTGGTGCGAGTTGCGCGCGAGGCGGGGATCGCCGGGCCGGTTGCGGTGACCGTACCCGGGGATGGGTTGACGGCTTGGACTGTGACGCAGACGCGCAATCTGTGGCCAGTTGGGCGCGACAGTGTCGCCGTCGATCCGGTGATCGGCAAGGTGGTGGACCGAGTCAACTTCGCGGACTGGCCGGTGCTGGCCAAGCTGACCCGCTGGGGCATCAATGGACACATGGGCACACTGTTCGGACTGGTCAACCAATTGCTGTTGGCGGCGCTGGCCGTTGGTTTGAGCTGCGTGATCATCTGGGGTTACCGGATGTGGTGGCAGCGGCGACCCACTCGGGCGGGCCAGGCCGCGCTGGTCGGTGCGCCGCCGGTCGGCCGGGGCGCGTGGCAACAGCTGCCGACTTGGGGCGTCGTGGTCGGGGTGCCGGTGGTGTTTGCGCTCGGCTGGTTCCTACCGCTATTCGGTGTCCCGCTGGCTGCGTTCCTGCTCGTCGACGTCGCGCTCGGCACGGTGCGCACCCGGCCGACTGGTGGGTCACCCGTGCCGGTCTCCCCCGCGCCGGTAGACAATGCCACTTCGCTGAGCTGACAGATTGGTCGGGGCGGCTGTTTCGGCACTCGCCCCGACCGAATTCGTCAGGCGCCTTGCCCCTTCAATTCGTCGATGACGTTGGCAATGCGATGCGTCACCCAGACTGCGAGGGCCGGATTCGTGGGAGTTCCTCCGGCCCTCGCAAACTGTTGCGCGACATGTTGCCGCGCTAACCGGGATCACCGGTCGATTGCCCCGAAGTCCTGGCCCAGTAATAGTAGGCGTCCCCGACCGCGGCGGGCTTGTGCCACGATAAAGATCCATCCGCAGAGAAGTCGCGTGTACATCGGTGATTTAACGGGTGGCACAGCGAAACATAAAGTTCACCGCGCGGCAGTGTCGGCGTAGCCTAATAGCGGAATTTGTGAATGTGACGAGGTAGCAGGGTAATCACTGAACGCGACGATCCGGGTTGGTGGACCGTACACATCGGGTAAAAGGGGGGCCGGTTTGTAGCTGTGTCCATGCACAGGGTGAGCAATCGAGGTAAGTCGGCACCGCGCTCTGGTATTTCGCTTAAATGGGCCTTAGATCGCTAGCCGGGCTCGGAATAAGTGGTGAGACTGGCTGCGATCTCTGACTTGCGCGACATTTCACTGCTACGCCGATCCCCGAAAGAGGCCACATGCGTTACGGAACAACAGCCGGGCCCGTTCAGCACCGAGTCAAGGCGGCAATGCTCGGTCTGAGCCTGCTCGCGGCGTCCGGCATGCTTGCCGGCTGTCGCGTCAGCCCCGGTGGTGCCGGGACGGATCCGTCCGCATCAGCAAAACCCAGTGTAAGCGCACCGGCGCCATCGGATTCGGTGAAACCGAGCGCGAGCAGCCCTGCCGACGACTCCACCCAGTCCCCCGCCCCCAGCGAGTCGGCCAAACCGTCATCGAACCCGACCGGTGAACCGTCCGCGTCGGCACCAGCGGACATGCCGGGAATGCCAGCCGATTCCTCCACACCCTCCGCGCCGGCCGAGTCAAATCAGGGCCTGCCCAACGGGTTGCCGTCAGTTCCGGCCTTTGACATTCCCGGCCTCGCCCTCAAGCAGGCCGCTGTCAGCCCGCTCGGCACGGCTCCGACTGATCTCAACCAGGTGCACGGCACCGCTTGGCTGGCGCAAGGATCCTTCTCCGGAATCTCCGGCACCGTGGTCACGCTGCAGTTGAGCGGCCTCAAACCCAATACTGCTTACGTGGCACATCTTCACGCCCAACCGTGCTCAACGGACAACGGCGGCAAGCACTGGCAGTTCGACGCGAGCCAGCCGGCCTCTGCGCCGAACGAGGTGCACCTCGCGATCAAGACCGACGCCACCGGGGCAGCCATCGCCACCACCTACAACCAACACGAAGTCAAGGACGGCGCGAAATCCGTTGTCGTGCACGCTGCCGACAACACTCGCCTCGCCTGCGGCAGTTTCTAGCCCTAAACAGATCCACGCAGCAGCAGCGAGCTCATTTTCCGAGCTCGCCGCTGCTGTCGTTTCAATGCCGGAAAGAACGCCCGTGGCTAAAGTGGATGGCACAGTTGCGGATTGGCGAGCTCGGCGCAGGGGCGGTCACCGTGCGAACGGATGATATCTGCGCCGACTTGGTTGGTCAGATAGCGCAAAAAGCTCGCTACTAGTGACTGCGCATCCGGCTCGCCGAAGGTAGAGCCGAATTCCGTTTCCCAGAATGGGTAAGTGCCATGGTCAGCGTCGTCGGCCGTGGCCGCGTGTCCGCCGATCCGCACCGCGATGACGTCTTTGCGCCCCGCAGCCGCCCCAAGCTCGCTATATCCCAGCGCCCCAGGAGTGCTCGCGACCGCGCTCAGCACCGCATCAGTGGATTCCCGAGCGCAACGCACCACACCCGCCGACGATCCCGGGTCACGGCTGCGGCAGTCATCGGAATTCGTGCCTGGCTCTCGGACGCCGTTGAGAATGCGGCGCTGGAAAGAAGCTCGAGTGCCCGAGCCGGGATTGCGACTGATCAGGCGGATCGGCAGATCTTTACCACCCAACTCCTGCCAGTTGGTGACTTGGCCGGCATAAATTCGGCGGATCTGATCGAGACTTAAATCCTGCACCCCGTCGTCTGTGTTAGCCACAATGGTGAACAGGAAAAACGCAATCGGCCGCGGCAAGACCGATGGCAAACCGTCGGGCTTCTCTCCGTCCGAAAAGGCCACCCGGTCGCTAGCGTTACCACTGCGACCAGCCTGATCGAGGGCCTGCAACCCCTCGCCGCTGCCGGTCATCGCCAAACTAAAAGACGCACCAACGCACACCTTCTGGTACGAGTCGGCCGCCTCGCGCACGATCGGCTCGAACGCGGTCGAACCGGTGATCGACAAGTGCCCGCCGGCACAGTCCAGTGGTCGAGCATTGCTGCTGGTGCGAAAGACGACGAGTTGCGCCAGCACGATAGCTACCAAGAAACTGATCAGCGCGACAGCGCGTTTCGGCGTACCGGTGCGGCTTTTAGTTTCTTGAATTCGCCCGCCGTTGATCCCACCTTTGATGGTGCAGTCGACCTTGGGGGCCGGGTATTCGCGTTTGCCGCGGCCGCCGTCGTCACGTTCCAGCGCGGCCAACACCTTGTAGTGCGCGCGCCGTTCCATCGGCACTTTTGGCAGCTCGATCACGTGGTCTCGAATGCAGAAGCCGACCCCTTCCTTAAAACTCGATCGCATCGTGTCGTCGCTAAGCTCGGTCACCACCGCACCCACCACGCGCCGATCAGCAAAAGTCACAACGATCCCGACTAAATCCTGCTGAGGTACGGCATAGTCGTGCTCGTCGATGTTGATAGCCCCGTTATTCTCGATTCGCAGTAGCACCAAAGTCGGATCGGCGAGCGTGTGCCCGTCCACGCTGAGCTGCCCGAATGGGCCACCGAACCGCGTTTCGGCCACATCGGAGGCGGTGGTGTCCATTTGGACGCGATAGCCGAGCCGTTTGCGGCCCTTGACGACGAACTCATATAACGCAGCACCCAACGGCACGACCACACCCAAGGCCGCGAGCGCAACGCTCCACCAGAATTCGATCATGTCTCCCACCAGTGATAGACCGTGATCAAATTATTGATCCGTAGGCCGCTCGCCCCCCAGCCGAAAACCGAAGATTCAGCCAGCGTTCACCGTCTTCATCCCCGGTCCCAGTCGCTTGCCCTGGCTCAGAATCGGACTCGGAAGTCGCCTAGATTGTGTTATTGCAGTTCAGCAGCATTTGCCGCGTTGTCGCATGCCTATAGGAGGACATACTCTGGCAGGTGCTGATCCCAACGACCATCTGCTCTTCGGGGGCAACCGCCGTGACCGACCGCACCCACCCACACCACCAGCATGGGCAGTCAAAGCACAGCCTCGGGCACGACCGCGGGCACGGTTCGTGGCGTGCGGGGCGCTGGCATCAGATCAAGCACGTAGTCACACCGCACTCGCACGACTCTGCCGACAAAGTTGACTCAGCCCTGGAAGCGTCGCGGGACGGCGTGCGGGCGCTGTGGATCTCGCTGGCTGTGCTCGGCGCGACCGCGTTGTTGCAGGGGTCGGTCGTGCTGCTATCCGGGTCGGTGGCGCTGCTCGGCGATACCTTGCACAACGGTGCGGACGCGCTCACAGCCGTACCGTTGGGGATTGCATTTTGGCTTGGGCGGCGAGCGGCCACCAAGGCTTACACCTATGGGTTTGGCCGGGCCGAGGACATCGCCGGGGTGATCATCGTGCTGGTGATCGCCGCATCTTCGCTGGCTGCGGCAGGGTTTGCGATTGACCGACTGATCCACCCGCACGCCATGAGTCAGCTCGGGTGGGTGCTTGCCGCGGGGGTGATCGGGTTTGTCGGCAACGAGATCGTCGCCCGGTATCGGCTCGCGGTCGGCCGACGGATCGGGTCGGCCGCGCTGGTCGCCGACGGCTTGCACGCTCGCACCGACGGGTTCACCAGCCTGGCTGTCGTGTTCGCGGCTGCTGGCGCTTGGCTCGGGTGGGGCTGGGCCGACCCGGTTGTCGGTCTGGCGATCACCATCGCAATCGCGTTCGTGCTCAAGGACGCTGCACGCGAGGTCTACTACCGACTAATGGATCGGGTCGAGCCCCAGTTGGTCGATCAGGCCGAAAGCGCGCTGCGCGCAATCCCCGGGGTACGCGACGTGTCCGGGTTGCGGTTGCGCTGGATCGGGCACCGGATGCACGCCGAAGCTTCAGTGGTGGTGGACTCGACCTTGAGCCTGCTCGCCGCCCACGAAATCGCCGCCGACGCGGAACACCAGCTCACCCACGCCGTACCGCGGCTCACTGGAGCAACCGTCCACGTCGACCCAGACAGCCACCCCGGCGGCGTACATCACGACGAACTTTCCCACGAACGCCGCAAACACCTCGCCCACGCTCCCTGACGCAGCGCACGACCCGAGCGTTCAGACCTGTATAGCGGCGCAGCGGGTGGGCAGATCGCCGGGTTAGGTGGCCGGCGCACTGGTAACCAGCACCTTGGACATGCTTACCCGGATCGGTAGAATGCGCTGGTGAAAATTTCTGTCCACGTGCTGAATCTTCTGCCTGGTTTCGTGCGGGAGCACCTGCTGAAGCGGCGCGAGCTGGTCAAATTCCTGCTGGTGGGCGGATTCTGCTGGTTTCTGACTGCCATCATCAATTTTGCCCTGAAGCAGACTATTTTCCAAGCAAAACCTGTTATTGCATTGACCATCGCTACGGTCCTCACCACGTTGATTTCCTATGCGATTAATCGGGATTGGACTTTCAAAACCCGCGGCGGCCGGCAACGGCATCACGAGATGTTTCTCTACGTCGTCATCAATGCCATCGGTATCGGGCTGAACTCCGGCCCTCTCTTCTTGGCCCGTAATGTGTTCGCCCTTCGGTCGCCGCATCTTGGCGCGACGATGGAAGAGATCTCCGACTTTTTCTGGGGCATGATCATCGGCACCTTGGTCGCGATGGTATTCCGTATGTGGGCCTACCGCCGCTGGGTCTTCCCGCACGAAAAGGAGCAGCTTCGCGTGCCGGCTCGCGCTGGCGCCGCCGCCGGGGAGTAGGCCTGGCTGCCGAAACCTCACATCCGTTTGCACTGTCCGCCACGGAGGGTCCCGCCATTCGCACGATGAGACTAACGGGGCGGGCTCACCTGGTGAGAGCCGTGCCGGACCCAGCGTTTCGGGACCGGCACGGCTGAATTCGTTCAGGAAGCGTTCTGTACGGCGCGTTGTGTTTGGTCTTTGACATCCTGCGCCGACGTCTGGGCTTGCTCTTTGGTGGTCTGCGCGGCGTCAACCGCGGTGCTTTTGACCTCGCTGACAGCGTGCTGGACGGTGTCGGATAAACCGTCTTTGAGCTCTGCCGTCGCGTCTTTGACCTTGTCAGTCAGCTCACCGGCATTGTCTTTGAGCTGTTGACCAGCATGCTTTTCCAGGTCAGTCACCGGAATCAGGGTGGCGGCGAGCATGCCAACTCCGAATGCAATGATTCCAGCCGCTAGCGGATTACCCTTTGTCTGTGCGGCGACGGCCTGAGGGGCATTGCGGACTGCGTCGGCGGCGTCGTGGGCCTTGTCGGCGGCCACATCACTGATTTGTGCTGCCTTGTCGTGCACGGCACTCACCGCTGATGAGGTTGTCTCACCCGCCGCATGCCGGGCATGGTCCGTGCTACCCATCACTTTCTCCTTCACCGAGCTCCAGCGTCGCTGGGCAATTTTGGCGGGACTGGTCTTCTCGGCCAATAAGTCGACATCACGCGTCATTTTTGCGCGCGTGTTCTCAATGTCCTGCCTTAGCCGGTCGGGTTCTTGAGCCATTGCGCGTCCTCCTTGAGGGTGTCGACGGTGCGATGCGGCACAGGGTCGACAGTCTTGAGCTTGTTACGACCGGTCACGAACATGACGCCACCAACCACTGCCCAAATGGCTGCGACGATGAGGGCTGCCCAGCCTGCGTCCATAACGTTCGCCAAGGCGAAAACCAGAGCGAAACTGAGCAGAACAACCGCGAGGTAAGCAGCAAATCCAGCGACGCCAAGCATCCCAGCGGCCTTACCGGCCTTGGCAGCTTCCTGCTTGAGCTCAGCTTTCGCGAGCTCAACCTCTTGGCGGAAAAGCGTCGACAGGTCGTTGCTGATATCACCAATCAGCTCACCGATCGACGTCTGAGCAACCTGCTCTGAACGCGGTAATCCATCTTCGGGATAGCTGCTGGTCACGGCCGCGACCCCAGCGTCGGATAGCCGTAAGGATCCGCGTCTGCCGCCGTGACCGGAAAACTCGGCACAGACGACGAATACTCTGTACCCGTGTACTCGGCCTCGGTGCGGGCGTAGCCGGCACTGGCCGGGATCGGCGCGACGAAATCGGCGCGGCTGGTCGGGGTTTCCTCGGTGGGTTCAGCCTTCACTACGCTCTTACCGAGACGACCAACAACAAACCCGGCCGCGAGAGCGGTTGCTAAAAATGCGCCGGGCCGGCGGCGGGCGAAATCCTGAACCTCCTGCAACACGCCTTCGGGGCCGTTGCGGTCCAGGTAATCAGCTAGCTGTCGGCCGCCGTCGGCAACCCGCGATACGACGGCCGCCGCTGGGGAGTCCTGCCGGTCCGCGCGCATGTCATCGAGGTGACCGGCCGTCTCGCGGATAGTGTCGATCAATCTGCCATTCTGGGTGCGCGCCTGCTCACCCAGCTTGTCGCGCACATCCGCAGCGATATTGCGTGCCTGCGTCTTAGTGGTCCTCGGCGTTAATCCTTCGGGGGTCAGATGGTGGCGGTTTCGTGAGCGGCGATGCGTTTGAGGGTGGTGGCGAGGTCGGCTTTGGTGTAGCGCCAGTTGAAGGGCCGGGCGGCGAGGTTGTAGAGGTCTTCGAATGCGGTGAGCCGGTTGGTGACGTCGTTGAGGTCGTAGAAGTCGTTGGGTGTGACGACTTTGCGCTGCACGATGGAAAAGTAGATTTCGACCTGGTTGACCCAGCTCGCGTGGATTGGTGTGTGGACCAGGGTGGCGTTCGGCCAGGTGTTTTCCAACCGGTCGATGGCTTTGTGACCGCGGTGTGACGAGCCGTTATCGGTGATCCAGAAGACTCGGCGGGCGCTGGAGTAGGGCTCACGGCCCATGACCTGCGCGACCAGGTTCGCGAACGGAACAATGCCGGTCGTGGGTTCGGTACGGCCGAACACCCTGGCCTGGTGGACGTCGTACGCGGCGAGGTAGGCCAGCGCCCCACCCCGGTCATATTCGTGGTTGACCCGCATGATCCGGGCCAGTCCGGGTGGCAGGCTCGGATGACACCGGCAGCGGGCCTGCACGGAGGTCTTCTCATCGGCGGAGATGACGTAGTCGTCGTCGCCGAGCACCTCGCCGTGCCAGGTGCGTGCGTACAGGTCGAGGACACGGCCTGCCTTAACGGCGAAGTCCGGGTCACGCGGGAAGATCCATGACTGGTGGCGCCACGGGCGGATCGCATCCCGGCGTAGCCACCGGCGCACGGTGGATGCCGAGATGTCCTCGACCACCCCGACGTCGACGGCTTCGGCAGCCAGATCGGCGTGGCTAAACCGCGACAACGGGATCCCCCGATCAGCGGGCAGTTCACAGGCGATCGCTTTGACCTGGGCCTGCTGCACATCGGTGAACCGACGCGGCCGCCCGGAGCGGCCCCGATCCCGCAGGCCGTCCTCGCCGTAGGCGCCGTAGCGGTCGCGCCAGGTCCGGGCGGTGTCCACACAGACCCCGACCCGCCGCGCGATCGCCGCGTTGCTCCAACCCTGGGCAGCGAGCAAGATGATCGTGGCGCGTAAGACGTGCCGGTGTTGCTCGGTCACGGTCCTGACCCGGCGTTCAAGACGCTGCTGCTCGGGCATAGACAAGACGATCGGGCAGGCCGATGGACCAGACATGACAAACCTCCGCCTACCCGAACATGGCAGACAGTCGATCTATTGCGGGTGGTCGGCCTTTCGCACCGGGTGGATTCGCCCCGGCCTGCGGGCCCATCGGCAGGCCGGCATGATGAATAGTGTGGCCGCGATTCCCGAATCGACGAAGGTGTCGTTGCAGCAACGCCTGACTGAGCACGCGAAGGCCCACTGGCCCGGGCTGCCCGGGATCGTGGTGCGGTACCGGGCCGGGTTCGCCTACATCGACGCGCACCTACCCGACGGTGAGACCATCCCACTGATGAGGCTGCGCTATCAACGCTCCGCACACCTGTGGGGCTTCGCGATCTACCTCGCCAGTCGTGACGGCTACCAAGACTCCGTCCTACCCGACGGCCAACCGATCGGCACCGCCCAAGACGCCCTCGACTGCGCCGGCGACCTCTACCTCACCAACCTGGAACCCCTGAACCAACCCCCGAAGGATTAACGCCGAGGACCACTTAGCCTCACCCCCAACACGCTGAGCTTGCTCCTTGACGGTGTCCTTCACCTGCGCGGCAGCCTGGCCAGCAGCCTCCTTGCTCTGCGCGGCTACCTGGGTGGCTTTGCCTGCATCGTGTGGTGCCGCTGACTGCGACGCGTAGGTGCCTGTCGATAGATCGGTCACTGTGTCTCCTACCTAGACTTGAGTGCAGAAACCCCAATCCCCCCGACCGGGCTCGCTAATCCACCCGGTCATTATTTTTCTGTTCGGACCCAGCTACGTTCCGCTTGTTCATCCGATTAGGGTGGGTTTGATCGTGCCGTTGGCATACCGAATGCGTCAGGCGAGCAGCCTCAGTGACGACGAAGCGCTCTGCCACCCGCCCCTGGGAGGCCCGAACTGCGCCCGGCGAAGGCATGTAGTCAGATGAGGTGGGAGTTCACGTTTGGGGTTTGGTCGATGTGGGGTATCCCCCTGTTGTGACGCTGGGCGTAGTGCCCAGGGGTTCGTAAGGAGAAGAAATCATGGGCATCATCGCGTGGATCGTCTTGGGCATCATCGCCGGCCTCATCGCCGAGCATCTGACTGGCCGTAAGACTGGTTGGGTCGTGGCAGGAGTGGTGGGCATCGTCGGCGCCCTGCTGGGGGGATTCTTGGCGAAAGTTCTCTTCCACGTGGATTCGCTCAACGGCTTTTTCAACTTGGGCACCTGGATCACCGCGATTGTCGGGGCTGTCATCCTTGTCCTGCTGGTCCGGGTCGTGACCGGACGTCGCTCGCTGTAACAGGCAGCAGCACAACGCGGTATCAGCAGCTGAAACGTAGTTTGTTGTGTCCCCACCGGTTGCGGTGGGGACACAACTTTTTGCTCGAGTTCGCACTGTAAGTAACGCTGCCCGACACCGTCGATCGCGTCAGGGGCAAATTCAGTGCCGCCCGAAACCTGTCGCGGCGGAGCTGGTAACCGTCGGGGTGGAAACAGGAGAAAACACCTGTTAGTTGCTGGCGAGCAAGGGTAGATAGGAGGGCGTTCGGACCACGACTGCGAAGGAGCTGTCGCATGGATGCCCGCAAGCCACTCGACGTTGCCAAGAAACTCAACAGCGCAAAGAAGGCCGCCAAGGACCTGAGCGGAACTGCGGCGCCCGAGGCGCCGGGCGCCCCGGGCAGCGCCGCCCCTGCGTTCGACGAGCCGACCACTCCCCAGGAACCACTGCCGGCCAAACCCGAACAAAGCGCCCCAGAGCCGCGTACGCCCACCGGGGCGATCACCGGGTGCCCAGTGCACGCGTACGGTCAGCAGGGGTCGTTTTTGACCACCTCGAATGGGACCAGGTTGCGCGACACGGACCATTCGCTGAAAGCCGGGCCGCGCGGACCGGTGTTGCTGCAAGACCACCATTTTCGCGAAAAGATTACGCATTTTGATCACGAGCGTATTCCGGAGCGAGTAGTGCACGCGCGCGGCGCCGGCGCGCACGGGGTGTTCATCGGGTATGGCAATGCCGCGACGATCACACGGGCCGGTTTCCTGGCCGAGGGCAAAGAAACACCAGTTTTCGTGCGTTTCTCCACGGTGCTTGGCTCGCGTGGGTCGGCGGACACCGTGCGCGACACCCGTGGCTTCGCGACCAAGTTTTACACCGACGAAGGCACCTTCGACCTGGTCGGTAACAACATTCCCGTGTTCTTCATCCAGGATGCGATCAAGTTTCCGGACGTCATCCACGCGGCCAAACCACACCCCGACCGCGAAATCCCGCAGGCGCAGAGCGCACACGACACCTTCTGGGATTTCGTTTCGCTGCACACTGAAGCGCAGCATCACACCATCTGGAACATGTCCGATCGGGGCATCCCGCGCTCTTATCGGACCATGGAAGGTTTTGGGGTGCACACGTTCCGGCTGGTCGACCAGGCCGGCGACACTGTATTGGTCAAGTTCCATTGGAAGCCCAAGCTTGGGGTGCACTCCCTGACCTGGGAAGAAGCCCAGCTGCTCAGCGGAGTTGACCCCGACTTCCACCGCCGCGATCTATATGATGCGATCGAAGCCGGCGCATTTCCTGAGTGGGAATTGGGTCTACAGATTTTCCCGGACACCGCCGAGGAGACGTTCGCCGGCATCGACCTGCTCGATGCGACCAAACTCGTGCCAGAAGAGCTGGCCCCGGTGCAGCCCGTTGGTCGACTACTGCTAAATCGGGTGCCGACCAACTTCTTCGCCGAAAGTGAGCAGGTCGCTTTCCACCTCGGCAACCTGCCACCCGGCATCGATGTCACCAACGACCCACTGCTGCAAGGGCGCCTCTTCTCGTACGTCGACACGCAACTGACCCGATTGGGTGGCCCGAATTTCGCTCAGATCCCGATCAACCGGCCGCACACCGCGGTAAACGATTTAGCCCGCGACGGTTTCCACCAGCACGCTATCCACGGCGGGGTGGCGCCATACCGGCCGAACTCGCTCGACGGTGGTAACCCGTTCGAGGCCGGGGATGCGGAGAATGCCTTCCTGGATGTTCCTGTTCGAGTGGCTGAGGCGCCGAAGATCCGCGCGAATCCGACCTCGTTCGACGACCACTTCAGTCAAGCACGCGTGTTCTGGCAGAGCATGACCGCGGTCGAACGCGAACACATCATCGCGGCGTACACCTTTGAATTAGCCAAGTGCTACGAGGAAACGATCAAGCAGCGGCAACTGCATTGTTTGGCACAGATCGATCCAGTGCTGTGCGAGCAAGTGGCCCTCGGGATCGGGCTGGCCGCTCCGCAACCGGAAACAACACTTGCCGAAGTCACACCCAGCCCGGCGTTGTCCCAGCTCGGCGGAGAGTGGCCGACTGATGGGCGAGTGATCGGTATCGTGGCCGGACCAGACGGGGATTTGGCGGGTGTCACCGCCGTACGCGAAGCTGTTCTTGACGCTGGCATGACCCCGCTGGTGATCGCACCGCACGGTGGCAAGCTGGGTGATGTGGTCGTGCAGCGCACCTTCGACACCGCCCGCTCGGTGGAATTCGACGCGTTGCTGCTGGCTGACGCTCCGGCCCCCGCACCGAGCGCGGTGCCAGCCCGCGACGCCAAAGCCGGCACATTGCCGATCCGGAAGACTGAAACGGGCGCTGCCGTTGACCCGCGAGTGCTGCGACTCATCGACGAAGCCTGGCGCCACGCCAAAGCAGTAGGTGCGTGGAGCAACGGCGTCACAGTCCTCAACCAGCTTGACTTCACCGACACACCCGGCGTTATCACCGCCAACACCGGGCAAGAAGCCTTCACCGGTGTGCACGAGTTGCTAGCCAGCCATCGCGTCTGGCAGCGATTCCCCACCTCAATCGGCTAAACCCAGCACCGCTGGCGGCTCCCCCACATCACGGGGGCCGCCAGCAGTGCTGCATCGTGCGGAAAGACTTCGGTTTCAGCTGAATCATTACTAACCGCCCGTGCGGCAATCGCCAATAGTGCCGACAGAACTCGGTTGTTTCTGCAGTTGCCGGGTAATTCGATGATGTGTCAATTTTTGCAGCACCTGACCTTCCCCTGCCTGGGCAGGGAAATACCGTTGGGCGGTTTCGTCAGCTCGCCGCACTCGGACGCGCTGATCCAGTCTGGGCGAGGCTCGGCGAGGGCCATGCGGACGCGAATGCGATCCGCGCTGAACTCAACGACCACCACCCGCGCCAGCATGGAGAACGGTGGGGCGTGTGGGCCGCTACCCCTGGTTCAGTCAAAGCATTTTCCCACGGCGGTGAGTGGAGATTGGCCGGTGAGCGGCCGTGGTGCTCTGGGGCTGGGTGGTGCACGCACGCACTGGTAACAGCGATTGCCGACGACGGCATTCGCTTGTTCGCGGTAGCTAACCAATCCCCACACGCCGTCGCGATTGACAACACCTGGCCCGCGATCGGGATGGCTGGCAGTGACAGTCGTACGGTGCGGTTCACCGATGCCCCAGCTCGGCCGATCGGTAATCCTGGCGATTATGTTGCTCGCCCCGGCTTTTGGCACGGGGGCATCGGTGTGGCTGCCTGCTGGTATGGAGGTGCACTGGGCGTCGCGGACACTCTGGTTGCGGCCGCGGCTCATGACCTGAACCCTCATGCTTGGGCTCACCTGGGCGCCGTCGACGTCGCTTTAGGCGCGGCGGGTTGTGTCTTGGATTCGGCTGCCGCCGCCATCGACGCCGACCCGCTAGCAAACCGGCACCGACTCGCGCTACGCGTGCGGGGCACCGTCGAAGCTGTGGCCACTGACGTCATCGACCGTGTTGGGCGCGCGCTCGGTGCCGGGCCGCTCTGCCGAAACGCCGCACATGCCCAGCGTGTTGCTGACCTAACCGTTTATCTGCGACAGAGCCATGCCGAAGCCGACCTGGAGCAACTCGGCCGATTGATCGTCGAACAGGACCTGACATGGTGAAACCAATCGTCGTGGCCACCGGCACACCGGAAAACCAATGGGCCGCATGGCCGGCCCCAGCATCCTGGCCGACGCTAGAACTCGACCCGGCGATGACACCGTTGGTGGTGGCAGCACACCCGGACGACGAAGTTTTAGGGGTGGCCGGGCTGATGAAGTTGCTCGGTCAAGCTGACTTGGTCGCGGTCACCGACGGCGAAGCCTCTCACCCCGACTCAACCGTGCACACAGCGCAGGAACTGGCCCAGATCCGCACGGCGGAGACTATGCAGGCACTTACTCGGCTCGGCCTGCGTGCTGCGTTGGTGCACCGGCTCGGCCAGCCCGATGGCCGAATCGATGAAGACCTTCTGACTAATCAGCTGAGCAAACTGCTCTCTCCCGGCCGGTGGTGCGTGGCGACTTGGCGCGGTGACGGTCACCCTGATCACGAGGTGGTTGGCCGGGCCGCGGCGCGGGCCTGCACAAGAGCCGGGGCTCGGCTGCTCGAATATCCGATCTGGATGTGGCATTGGGCCACCCCAAGTGCTGATGACATCCCGTGGCACCGTGCCTGCCGGGTGGAACTCAGCACTGCCGCGGTCACCGCGAAGCAAGCAGCTATCGCGGCGTTCTCCAGCCAGATCACTGCGCTCGGGCCGGCCGAGGCTGATGCTGCGGTCTTACCCCCGCACGTCCTGGCTCACTTCAGCCGCCCATACGAAACGCTGTTCACCTAATCACTGCTCGCGCAGCTAAACCTCTGTGACGTGCTTGGAGCGAGCGCGAGCGGAACGGCCAAAGGAGAGCACGGAATGAGCACACCCATCGATTACTTCGAAGAGTTATATGCCGACAACCCAGACCCATGGAGTTTCGCCAGCCGCTGGTATGAAGACCGCAAACACCGCCTAACCGCGGCCGCTGGGACACGCCGCCGGTACCGTTCGGCATTCGAACCTGGTTGCTCAACCGGACGCCTCACCGAACGTCTTGCCGAGCGCTGCGATCACGTGCTGGCAGTTGAAGCGGTCGAATCTGCCGTCCACACGGCCGCGACCCGCCTGGCCGTATTTCCCCACGTCACCGTCCAAACCGCCCGGATCCCGCAAGACTGGCCTAAGCAACAATTCGATCTGATCGTGCTTTCCGAACTCGGCTACTACTTCGACGATACTGACCTGGTTGTTCTGCTCGATCGAGTCAGCACGTCGCTTCAACCCGGCGGTGACCTCGTTGCCGTGCATTGGCGCTGGCCGGTTGCCGAACACTTCCGCACCGGTGACGACGTGCACGCAGCGCTCGCCACGATCCCGGGCCTGCACCAACAAGCTCACCACGAGGAAGCCGATTTCCTGCTCGATGTGTTCACCCGAATCCCGCCGGTCGCGCGCTCGGTAGCCCAGCGTGAGAACCTCGCGTGAGCAGAATCGCCGTCGTTATCCCCGCCCACAACGAACACGCTCTGTTGCCCGCCTGCCTTGAAAGCCTGGCAGTCGCGGCTGTGCCCGACATCGAGGTAGAGATCATTGTGGTCGCCGATGATTGCACCGACGGTACTGCCGCAGTAGCAGCAGCTGCCGGGGCGATCGTGCTCACGACGACAGCCCGCAACGTCGGCCAGGCGCGTGCCACCGGTATGCGTCACGCTCTGCGACACGGCACGGACGGGCTTTGGCTCGCTACCACCGACGCCGATAGCGTGGTGCCACCGTACTGGCTTCGCTGGCACCTCGAACACGCTCATGCAGGCACCGACCTGCTGGCCGGGACCGTCGTAGTTGAGGACTGGTCAGCTCGGCCGGACGGCCTCGCCCGCCACTACGAGCTGGAATACCAGTCAACCTCCGCGCACACACATGGCGCCAACCTCGGCGTTGCAGCGCACGTCTACCGATCTGCCGGCGGGTTCCCTGCGTCACCGCAAAACGAAGATCAAGCACTTCTGCATCGGGTACGCCGAATTGGTGGTCAAGTGGTGACCGACGCGCGCTTTCCGGTGACGACCAGCGCGCGCAGGTCTGGTCGGGCCCCAAACGGTTTCGCCGCCTATTTAAACGCGTTGGAGACCACACTGCCGTCTGACCAAACGGCTCGTTTGTGGCGGCAGTGCTGATCGAATTGCGAGAAAGGCTGCTGCCCGCCACCTATTTACCGGTGGCGGGCAGCTTAAGACCGAATCTAGCTAAGCCCGATCGCACCAATCGAGGCACGCGGCAGATTACGCACCCGGCCGGGCTACGTCACCACGCCACGTCCCTGTGGCGCTACCGCGGTTCTCGATGAATTCCTTGAAGCGCTTGGCATCAGCTTTTACTTGGTGGCTATCGACACCGACGGCGCTACCAACCTTTTCGATAACGCCTTCGGGTTCCCAGTCGAGCTGAATGGTGACCCGAGTTTCAGTGTCGCCGAGGCGATGAAAGGTTACGACACCGGCGTGCTTCGTGTCGCCACTTGTGCTCTTCCATGCGACTCGCTCGTCGACATGCTGTTCGGTCACCTCTGCATCGAATTCACGAGTCTGCCCGGCGACCTTGATCACCCAATGCGTGTGGGTGTCGTCAAGCTGTTTAATCGACTCAACGCCGTCCATAAACTGCGGGAAAGTTGTGAACTGGGTCCACTGGTCATACGCAGCGCCAATTGGTACATTCACGTCAACCGATTCAGTCAAGCTGGTCACGATGTCCTCCCTTGTTGGTCGTAACCGTGTCGTACCCCCGAGCCAGACCGAGAAACCAGTTGCGTCGGTTTGCGCGTCGTATATTTCTCGCTCACCGAGCTACCGCGACTGCATCGCTGCAGCCGTGGGATATGGACCTGGGGGCCACGGAGTCGGGCGAGGAACCGCGCTGGCCTCAACTCACCCTGACACGCAGGGGTTCCTGGTGGTGCTTGGCGGGGTGACATTGCTTGCCGCTGGGTCGCTGCTCGCCTTGAACAAGCAACACGCTCCAGTACTACAGCCCCAGATCATGAAGATGTTCCGGTATGGGTGGTTTCAGATTCGTAGCGGTGGTGGGAGTTGATCACCGCGGCGTCCGTAGTGGCTGATCATCGCGGTGCTCTGATGGGCGCGGCGCCAGGCCTCGCGGGCGATGGCCGCGGCGTGGTCGCCGACGGCGCGGAGCAGGATCGTCGCGGTGAGTAGGCCGCGTAGGGCGGCCAGGGACAGCCCGATCAGCGGTGTCGGGTTCAGCCGGGGTGTTCGCTTCCCGTCCGGGGGTGGTCTTTTCCCAGGCCGGACCGGGTGACTGCGAGGAATGCCTGAGCGAGCATGCTGATGGTCACGTGTCGGTGCCATGAGGTCCATCCACGAACCTGGTACTGATCCAAACCGAGTTGGTCTTTCCCGGCCTTGTTGTCGTCTTCGATGTTGCACCGTAGACCCGCTGCGAGGATCATCGCGGGGACCGGTGTCTGGGCCGGGGCGTGGACCAGGAAGTACTCCACCTCGTAGATCCCGTCGGGATGCTTCTTCGTGACCTTCGGCCGGATCGCTCGACGGATCAACAGGGTATGGGCGAAACCCGGCGCGGGTGGCTGTCCCTTGACCGTCACCGCATGGGCGGCGAAGTCCCAGTACCGCTCACCTTTACTGCCGTAGCCACACGAACGGCGTTGCCATACCCGGTCGGCGGTGCCGGCCAGCACCACGTCCGGACGCAATGCCTCACCGCGAACCCCGAGAAGGGGCAGGTCCACCGCGACCGCGAACACATAAGACAAGACGTTGTCGTGGCAGAACTCGCGTAGGACCGGGTCACGGCCGTATCCTGAGTCAGCAACAACCCACCGGAACCTCAACGCCTGGTCCGCGAGAGCCCGTTTCAGCATGGTAACGCCCAGGTGCGGTTTAGTGACCAGACCACGATCGGCGGGTACCCCGGCGGTGTCACAGCGGGCCCGGTCACTGGTCCACGACGCCGGCAGGTACAACTCCCGATCGATGAACGTGTGCCCAAGCGCAGAAGCATACGTCAGCATCACCATGCACTGACAGTTCTCCGTCTGCCCCGTCAACCCGCAGTGCTGCGGTGCCACCCCTACACTCTTGGTGCCCTTCTTGATCGCCTGCGTGTCATCCAAAACCAACGCCGCGTCCGGGTCGGCCAACCCGGCCAAGACGTAACCCCGCACCCAGTCACGTAAGACGTCGACATCCCACGAAGCCTTGTTCAGCAGATGCTGGAACCGCTTCGGATTCGCCAGACCCGAGAACTCCGCCATCGCCCAACAATTCTTCTTCGCCACGTCCGCGAGCATCGCCCGCACGAACAGCCCGAACGTCTCCTTCGGCTCCGGCCGGGCGAACAACCACCCCAACCCATCCGTCAACGCGGACAGATCCATACCCCACGCATCGATGTCCTGCACCGTAACCGCATCCACGCCGTGGACAACGATCGATCATGCAACCAGTTTCAAGATCCTTTCAGACCCAAGATCTGGGCCTGTAGTACCAGTCGCTCCTGACCCGTAAATAGAGAGTTTGTGGGCAGGCGGCAGCGTCCCGGCGGAGCCGGGATGGTTTGTGGGGTTTAGGTCAGGCCGCGGTTTCGAGGCTGACGGTGTGTCCGAGTTGTTCGAGTTGGTGGATCAGTTGACGGGTGCGTTTGGCGGGGTCGATCCGGTTGAGGTGGTAGTCAGGGCCGAGGTCGTTGAACATGGTGGTGCTGGTGGGATCGTGTAGTAGGTGCCAGATGATGATCAGGAGGTGTCGGCTGGTCGCGACGATGGCACGGCGTTTACCGCGCCGGGCGGCTAGTCGTCGATGTCGGGCACCGATAAAGGTGTTACTACGGGCGATGGTCGCGACGCTTTCACCGAGGACACCGGCGAGGTGGCGGTTGCCTTTGCCGGTACTGCCGTGGCGGGTCTTACCGGCCGAGGAGCGGGGCCGGGGTGCCATCGCGGCCCAGGCGCTGAGGTGTTCAGGGGTAGGGAACACGCTCATGTCGACACCGATCTCGGCGATCAGCCGGCGTGCGGTGATCTGCGAGATACCGGGCACACTGACCAGTTGGGTAATGCGGGGCTGATAGATGTCGGTGACCCGTGCGATCTCAGCGTCCATGATCCTGACGTCCTCGTCGAGTGCAGCGATGCGCTGCATCATCTGCCGGCAGAGGAATCCGTGGTGGTCACTGAACCGGCCCGTGAGCGCTTCGACGAGTTCGCGGCGTTTGTTACGCAGCTTCGCCTTGGCTAGCTCTGCCAGCACACCCGGGTCGCGTTCCCCATCGACCAGGGCGGTGATGATGCTCTGGCTAGACGCGCCGAGGATCTCCGAGGCCACCACGGTCAGTTTGATACCGGCGTCTTCGAGGATCTTCTCCAGGCGCTGCGCGAGCCTGGTCCGGTCCCGGACCAGGCTGGTGCGGTAACGGCTCAGGTCCCGCAGTTCACGGATCGGCTGCGGTGGCACGAAGCTGGGCCGCACGAGTTCACACTCGGCGACCTTGGCCAGCCACGCCGAGTCGATATTGTCGGTCTTAGGGCCCGTCGCACTATTAGTCAGTCACGTTTGTCCTACTTGGCTGTTCGATGGTGGGATGACGGTGGAGGGTGTTCTTGCGGAGAAGTTTGCGGTGTTGCGTCCGGTTTTGGATGAGCGGCAGTGGCGGTTGTTGCTGGGTGTGGAAGCGCAGGCGTTGGGTCATGGTGGGATCGCGGTGGTGGCGCGGGCGTCGGGGGCGGCGCGGTCGACGGTGTCGATCGGGTTGCGTCAGGTTCGTGTGGGGGTGGTCTGCGATGGGCGGGTGAGAGCGCCGGGGGCGGGCCGGCCGCGTGTGGGTGAGGTACAGCCGGGTGTTGAGCAGGCTTTGCAGGATTTGGTCGCACCGGCGACGCGGGGTGATCCGATGTCGTTGTTGCGGTGGACGACTAAGTCGTTGCGGTCGTTGGTGGGCGCTCTTGACGCGGCGGGGTTTGTGGTCAGCACGCGGACGGTGGCGCGGATGTTGCGGCGCTTGGGGTATCGGTTGCATGCGGTGTTCAAGACCAAGGAAGGTGGGCAGCATCCGGATCGCGACGCGCAGTTCTGCTATATCGATGCGCTGGCGGGGCAGTTTGTGCAGGCTGGGGATCCGGTGGTCAGCCTGGACTGCAAGAAGAAGGAGTTGGTCGGGGAGTATGCGAATAAGGGCCGGGAGTATCAGCCGCTGGGTTGCCCGGTGAAGGTGAACGGGCATGACTTTCCGGCTGGGGTGCCCAAGGCGATCCCGTACGGGGTGTACGACATCGGTGCGGATGAGGGTTGGGTGTCGGTCGGGGTTGATCACGAGACGTCGGCGTTCGCGGTGAACACGCTACGTACCTGGTGGAACAGTATGGGTAAGGCCCGCTACCCGCAGGCGAAGAGGTTGATGCTGACTGCTGATGGTGGTGGTTCCAACGGGTACCGTAGGCGGGCGTTCAAGGTGGAGTTGGCGGCGTTCGCTGCTGAGACCGGGTTGGACGTCACGGTGTGCCATTTCCCGCCCGGGACGTCGAAATGGAACAAGATCGAACACAAGATGTTCTCGTTCATCTCCATCAACTGGCGGGGCCGGCCGTTGACCGACTACCAGACGATCCTGGAACTGATCGCGCATACCACGACCGAGACCGGGTTGACCGTGTCGGCGTGTCTCGACGACGGTGTCTACCCGACCGGGGTCAAAGTCACCAACGCGGAGCTAGCGGCTGTTCCCCTTGTCCCGCAAGACTTTCACGGGGAATGGAACTACACCATCAGTTGTGGACGAACGCGGAAACCCCGCCGTGGCAACAAATCGTCGATCAAATGACGGACTAATTCTGCGCTCTGCCCTTACGCCGGCCCGGTACCCCTTTCACGTGGTACGCGTTGACAAGCCACACCTCGAAGCATCCCGCCGCTTCCAACAGGTAGTAGACCGGTTTCCAGTAATCGGAGGTCGCTTCCATCACGACCCGGGTGATGCCCTCGCCGGCCAGCCAGTCCGCCATCGTCGACAACGCCGCGGTCATCGTCGAGTAGGTCCGGGTCACCTGCCGGCGCCGGCCCGAGCCGGGCTGCGGAACACGGATCGTCACACTCAACGCGGCCTTACCGATATCAATCCCAGCGATCCTTTCGACGTACACATCCACTCTCATCACATCCCATCACAGCGGGTACGGTGTGATGAGGTGGTAGCCGACCGGGGGAACCGAACGGTCGAAACATTCTGACCCGCGTGCTCGAAGCGACGATCCACGGCACAAAACATGGTTCCGGGCGTCAAACTTTGCTACGGACTCGGAGCGCCAAGGGGCTCCCGACGTCAACCGGGCGGCTACCACCCCAACATCTGTGATAGTCAATCAGCCGCAACAACACACGACGCACTACTTGTGTCACCCGCACCACCTCCCACCGCGAGCAACCCACACTATTAACACAGCCCCACGGCAGCCCCGAAGGGGCAACGACAAACTTTGCTTTGAGTACCACGGGGTAATGCCCCTAGCAGTCGAGTTTTGACAACGGTAAAGATAAAAATCTTTCGACAATCTTAAATGCAACAGGAATCCGTTACGCTCAAAGTAACGACGCATTGTTTCGTATATTGTTGGATTGTTGACCGACAACCGCCTCGACATCGGTCGCCGCCGCCGCAGCTCGGCCAGCCAAACCAACATGCAACGGGACGTCGTCCAGATCATCGATCTATTTCAATTATTGTGCGCCGGTTCCGGCCCGGTGACAGTCGTCGAGTAAGTTCTGGCGTTGCGGCAGCGCTTTACCGACCTTTTACCAGGGGTCTGACAGGCTCACAGCCGACGATGGGTCCGCAACCTGCTGTCGGCGGTCCCGGGGGTAACCGGACAATCGCGGACAGCTCAACCTTGCGCTATGGGACGGGGGTGGGCGAACGATGCCGTTAACTGGACGGTTGTTGATTGCTTTGACGATCGGCGGCACCGCGATCGTGCTCGCCGCCACGGTGTGGTCATGGTCACGCACTGGTTGGCTGAGGTTCATTCTGCGTCCAACTGGGGTCCTGCTTACCGAAGCGCTGCTGTTGGTTTCGATCGGCTTGATCGTGAATCGGCACGAGAATTTCTACCCATCTTGGGAGGCATTGCTCGACACGACCAACCAGGGTCAGCCGAGCTATAAAACAGAAGCGGGAAGTTTGGATGGCGCGGTCGCCGCCCGAGCCAAAGGCAACGCCTCGGTGTCAGAGTTGCTGCCATGGCAGCCGACTGGGTGGACCGATTGGCATTTGGCCAGTGCGCCAAAGTTGGTTATTCCGGCCGGATATTCCGAACACCCACAGTGGCGCTACTCAGTGGTTCTGGTGATATCGAACTCCACGTCCGGCTGGCCGCCGGGCTGGCAGCAAGCTGCGGGCTTGTCCGACGCCGCCGGCGCAAACCGTGACTTGGTGATCTTCGTGACGACAACCCCGGCGACAGCGCTGGTGGATCTGGTCGCTGAGCTGCCTACGTACTTGCGGCACGACCTGCGTGTCAGCGATCACCGTTGGGCGATCGTGACCTCTTCCGCCGAAGCCGGACCAACGCATGCAGCCGCACTGACGACTCCGGGTATTTTCCCGGCCATCGCCACCGTGCAGGACGCCGCAGCATCGGTCGGCCCGAGCACAAAATCGCCGCCCAACACCTCGACCAAGCCGCCTGGGTCGAAACCTGGTTCGCCGAAGCCGGCGGGTGAACAAGGCGACGCGGTGGCTCAAGTCGAGGTGGCCAGTGCCACTGCCAAACAGATCGGCGCGACTGCAGTGCCCGACGGAATTACGACATTCACCGTCCGGGCCGATGTCAAACAGGGTGGTTTTACCATCGCCTTGACCACAGCTATCACCTGGGCGGCCAGTCAGACGCCACCGCCACTGGCCGCTTCCGCTCAACCGGTCAAGTCGCTGCCGATCAGCAAACGTCCCAAAACCAAAGTCTCGCCAGACTCCCTAGGTGCCCCGGTCCCTCTACCCGCGGACGGGAGGATCGATGGCCCCGGACAGCCTCGCCACTGAACTGGTCGCAATTGCGGCCTCGGTCATCGCTGCAGTTGCGCTCGGCGTCTTCTTCAACCGCTCCCACGGATGGCGCCGGATCGTGTTGCGGATGGTGACCGTCGTCGCGTGCGTGCTCAGCTCGACGACGGTCGCGGCGGTCTGGGTCAACCGGCAGGGGAACTTCCTGCCCAATTGGCCATGGGAAACCAAGGTTTTGAGCAATGCCACACCTCGTGTCGATGCACCGGTCGCGCCAACCGGGTCCAAAGTCGGACAGGTGCTGACCGTCACTGTCGCCGGCGCAGCCAGCAAACTTTCCATGCTCATGTATGTCTACCTGCCCCCGGGCTATGACCCCAATAGCCCGGTGAAATACCCAGTGATCGAGGGATTGCACGGTTATCCCGGCATCCCGGCGCAATGGCTGCATGCGCTGGCCGCTCCGCAGATTTTGGACGCGGAAATTGCCGCTGGGCGGATGGCACCAACCATCGTGCTCTTTCCCTATATCTCCCCTAAGCCCCTGCTGTTAGAAACTGAATGCACCAACCTGCGCGACTCAGTTCAGGCCGAAACGTTCCTGACCCAGGACGTTCCGGAATACGCACGCAGCCATTACCAGGTCCGGATCGATCAGAGTAGCTGGGGTTTGATCGGCTTCTCGTCCGGGGCTTACTGTGCTACTCAGCTATTGCTGCGGCATCCCGCCCAATATGCGGCCGGAGCGAGTCTATCCGGATATACTAACCCCGGTATCCGAATCGGGGATGGCACCGAAAAAACTGAGTATCATATCGTTTGGCGGTTGCGAAATAAGCCCATTCCGGCGGTAGCCCTCTATTTGGCATGCGCTAGCCAGGACGCTTCGGCACTGCGTGCGACCGAAGACATTGCCAAAGCCGCCCACAGTCCGCTGTCTATAACCACGGCATATATCAACGGCGGTGGACACAGCAACTCGAGCTGGAAAGCGATGGAAGCTCCCGCGTTCGACTGGTTGTCGACCTGGCTCAGCCAACCGGCCGGCCCCAACGGCCAAGCCCCCAGTCCCCAACCCGGCACGGCAACTCCGAGCCACACACCGGGAGGACTTCCCAAAAGTATTTAAATTGTTTATCACAGCGGGCCGTGCACTCGGAAAACCTCAAGCCTCGCTACGGTACGTAACGCTGCTGGGAACTTTTCGAGTGACCGCCGGAAGCCCGTTTTGAGAACTTTCCACGATTTCAGGTGGGCAATAGCGCGTTCAACCGCGGCCCGAACCCGGTTGAGGGCAGTGTTGCAGGCCTTACGGACCCCGGTCAGCTCCCGCTTCGGTGGCTTCTTGTACGGGCTCATAATCCCGCACCCTTGGTACCCTTTATCACCAATCATCCCGGGTCCATCCGGGGCGTAATGGCTGGCCCACCGCTGCGCGATCCCGGACTCTCTAAACGCCCGACTATCGTGCCGTGCTCCCGGGCAGGGGTCACCCACATCCGCTAGCCGACCACTCAAAGTCGCCACGAACTGGATGTTCATGCCACAAAAGCCCTTCTTGTCCGAAAACAGATCCTCAGTGCCGTCACGTTCCCCGATCGGAGCCACGAGACCGTCGACCAACACAGCACCGCGGCGCGCCTGGTCGCGAATCTCGTCATACAGGGGCGAAAGCACCACATCGATCAGGATTTCCAGCTCATCCTGATACCGCTCGACCGTCGTGGACCCGCACCCGAACAACTCCCCGAGCACATCCGGCGTCAGATTATGCCGCAAAGCGAACAAAACCATCACCACCGCCGTATACAACGGCAACACCCGAGGGCACCCCATCGGCTTGTCCCACTCGACCATCTGCTCCAACTGCTCGTACAGCCAGTCGACTCGATCCTGATCGAGACCCGTCATATGCTTGCTCCGCGGCGGCTGGCCATCGACCACGTTGATCCACATAATCGACACGGTCTATCTGGGACCGGCCGCCGCGTCCACACTCGACACGCGTGACGACTATCACACAAATGTCACGTACGGTAACATCGATAATCGTCGCAATATAATCGTGCTAATACTTCTGGGAAGTCCTCCGGGCCCGACGACGAGCCGAGCGGGTCAACGCTGACCGACGGAATCGGCACTCAAGTGGTCAGCGCTCTCAGCGCCCGGACCCCTGGCACATTTTAAGGCAACTGAATTCAGCCCAGTTCTTCCTGCTGACGGCAGCTGGAATTACGGCTAATGTTGGCTAATGAGAATCGCCGTAGTCGGGTGTGGGACGGCAGGCCCAGCGTCCGCCATTTTCTTGACTCGCGCCGGCCACGACGTAGTGGTGTTCGAACGAGCGCCGGTAATAGCACCCATCGGTGCCGGCATGTTGTTACAACCGACCGGCATCGCCGTTTTAGCTCAACTCGGCTTACTCGATCGTATTCGGGAATGCTCAGCCGAAATCAGGCACATTCGCGGGCGAACACAACACGGCCGCATGGTGATGGATTTCCACTACGGCCAGTTGCACGAGGACCTGTATGCGTTGGGCATACATCGCGGCACCTTGTCCGACGCGCTCAAGGCCGGCATGGCTGCTGAAGGCATCGAGGTTCACGTCAGTGTCACGATCACCGGCCGACGCGGCGGTATTCTGTTAGGTGCAGAAGAGTTCGGGGAATTCGACCTGATCGTGGCGGCCGACGGTTCGCACAGCGTGCTGCGGCGCGAGCTCGGTGGTTCACTCCACGAATACAACTGGGGTGCCCTATGGGCAATTATCGATGATGAAGGCGACCAATATGCAGGCACACTAGAGCAGACATTTCGCACCACACACCAACTGCTCGGGCTCCTACCTATTGGAGCAGGTCGATTATCCCTGTTCTGGTCTATCCGGGCGGATCAGATCGACACTGTTCGCACCCGAGGTCTCGACGCCTTCAAAAATCAGGTCCATGGGCTGCACCCAGGTCTCGGCCATCTGCTAGATCAGATCACTGACATGGATCAATTGCTGGTCGCTCGTTATCTCGACGTCAAACTTCGCCAATGGCATGCCGATCGGATGGTTGTTCTCGGGGATGCCGGGCATGCCATGAGCCCACAGTTGGGCCAAGGGGTAAACCTCGCATTGGTAGATGCGTTGATTCTGGCTCAGACAATCGCCGCCGGCCAGGATTTAGCGGCATACTCCCGAGCTCGGCGGAAACACCTGCGCTATTACCGTCTCATGAGCCGACTGCTGAACGGCTTTTATCAGCACGTCTGGAGCGTCATGGCGCTCCCGCGAGACTTGCTCATTCCACTCGGATTTCGAAACACGTGGAGCCGAAAAGTGATGTTAGAGACGATGACTGGTCAACGGACCGGAATTTTTCGCCAGACGCCCTTGGACCTGCGGCAACCCTAGCGCACCAGGCAAGGCGACCGAGAATTTAGTCATAGCCGGCGCCCCAGATGCCCTGAATACCGGCTGAAAAAGCAAATCTTTCTTAAGAAATCATTAACTCGGGCCGTGGAGCTACCTGATGACGCAGCCGCCGCCATACCGTCGAGGCCGATCACTCGAACCGGCTGCACGCTCGCCGCATCCTCGGCGACCAGGCAGGAAGCAGAGCCAGAACGGCTCAACGCGACGCGAGATGACAGGAGCAAGATGAGCGAGACAACTCGACGGACTATTTTGACCGGGGCTGCCGGGCTCGGCGCAGCAGCACTGCTGAGTGCGTGCGACCCGCAAGTTCCTGGTGTTGACCCCACCGATTCAGCCACCGGATCTGCGGACCCGACTGAATCACCGAGCGCTAGTGGCGATCCCGGCCAGCCGACCAGCAGCGCGTCGCCGACCTCATCTAACTCGGCGAAGCCCACGAAGACTGCCACCGAGTCGCCATCAACAACGCCCAGCAAGAGCGCGACACCGACGAAGTCGGCGACATCAAAGCCGACCACAACGACGCCGGCTAACGCGATCGCCCGAACAAAAGACATCCCGGTCGGCGGCGGAAAAGTCTTCGAGTCGAGCAAAGTAGTGGTCACCCAACCGAAGGCCGGCGAGTTCAAGGCGTTCAGTGCGGTTTGCACGCACCAAGGTTGCCTGGTTTCCTCGGTGCGACAGAACGTCATCGCCTGCCCGTGCCATGGCTCGATGTTCAGCGCCGCCGACGGTTCAGTCAAAGGCGGGCCAGCGCCGACGGCACTCGCCGCCAAAAAGGTTCACGTCGAGGGCGACGGCATCGTCCTCGGCTGACCAAGCTCCGGCGTGGAAAGGGGAGTGAGGCAGAATATGCGGATGGCCTTGCTTCCCCTGACACCGGACGAGTTGCTAACTACCACCCGGTCGGTGCGTAAACGCCTCGACCTAACCCGCACGGTGCCAATGCGATTGATCCGCGAATGTCTCGACATCGCTGTGCAGGCGCCCAGCGGATCCAACCGACAGTCCTGGCACTGGATCGTCGTGACCGACCCAGCCAAGCGTGCCGCCATCGGCGCTGTCTACCGCCGTTCGGTGCACGACTACCTAGCCTCGGACGGCGCGGCAGGCAAGCTGTTCAGCCACGATGCGTCGCGCGCCGCCGTGCAGCGCCGGGTCGGCGACAGCGTGGCCTACCTCGGTGAACACTTGGGCGAAGCACCCGTGCTGGTCCTGCCCTGTTTGCAGGTCACCGGCGCGCGCCTGCCCAGCGGGAATCAGGCCGGTCTCTGGGGTTCGTTGCTACCGGCCGCGTGGAATTACATGCTGGCTGCACGGGCTCGCGGCCTAGGCACGGCGTGGACCACACTGCACCTGGCCTACGAGCAAGAAGTGGCCGATCTTCTCGGTCTGCCAGCCGGTGTGCACCAAGGCGTGCTGATCCCTACCGCCTACTACACCGGTGACACCTTCCGCGCAGCTTCGCGCCAACCCCTCGACCAGGTCCTACACCTCGACACCTGGTAGTCCGCAGGCAAATCGGTCCCCGCGTTTGTGCTGGATGCGGCGACATCAGCTGCTGAATTGAATACCTGCACCACGACTTCACCTCCAGGCGAGGAACAAGTACGGGCAGCACGCTCGGATCGTCGTTGTGGTGAACCACCACCGTACTGATCGTTTATGGCTTTGAAGCCGTCCAGGTCGATGAAGAGCAGGGCATGTCTGCGGGCTGTCAGCCGTTGCGCAGACGGGCGCATGCTGGCCACGCGTACCGAGGGATGGGTAGCGGGTTTGCCGCTTGCCGGGTTGTCGTTGCGCGGCAAGCACGCGCGCGGGAGCGGCAGGTACTGCGATTGTTCGAAAGTGAATTGACTGGACACAAATCGCTCGCGAACTTTTCGTATCAATCAATACCTTGCGCACCCACACCAAACGCATCTTCACCAAGCTCGACGCGAATACCCGGGCCGCGGCCGTGCGCATCGCCCGCGAGCGCGGGCTCGCCTCGTCGACGGTGTGGCTTAATCGGCTCTCACTGGTGGTGCGGTTGGGGATCTTAGGGTGGCGAGTGCGGCGGTGGTCATGGTGTCGCGGATGGTGGCGAGGTTGGCTGCGAAGGTGTCGGGTTGGCTGGTGCGGGCGGTCGCTTCGACGGCGGCGGTGAATGCGGCTAGTGCCATGGCGGCGCGTACGCGGGCGTGTGGTCCGCCGACGGCCTCGGCAAGGACGTCGGTGAGTTGTTCCCTGATGCGTCGGGCGCCGGATTCGGGTCCGGTATTTTCGATGGTGTGTAGGTCGCTGAGCAGCCCGATTGCCTGAGCGCCTTGTTGCTGGCTCAGCGCGGTGTAGAAGCCGTCGAAGAAGGCGTGGGGTCGCTGTGGGGCTGGTAGCGAGTGAACGTGCGCGATGAGCTCGGTCATCAGTTGTACGGGACCGGCCAGCAGCGCAAGCAGGATGTCTTGTTTGCCGGTGAAGTGGTGATACAGGGCTGGATTCGAGATACCCACAGCTTTCGCGATGTCCCGGATCGAAGTCGACGCATATCCGTTCGCGGCGAACAAGTCCCCTGCGACATCAAGGATTCGGGCGCGCATGGCGGTGCCGTGCGCGATGGTGCGGCTGACGTTGGTCATATTGCCATTCTACCGGACAGTCGCTAAGCTACCTACCGGACGATCGCTAGGCGATTGTCGGTGAGTTTAGCTCACCGCGTCACGAGGTTCCACGCTGGCAGGCGACAAGGGGGAGAATGTGAAGAGCTGGGCGCGGGTCATGGTGCGAGCACCGTGGGTGGTGGTGGCGGTGTGGATAGCGTTGGTCGTGGGTGGATGGGCAGCTGTTTCGGCGACAGGGACCGCATTTAGCAACGACTTCGGTGTTAAAGACTCCGACTCCGACGCGGCGATGCAACTGTTGCAGCGTTCCTTTCCTCAGAACGCCGGCGACAGCGACACGCTGGTGTGGCGGGCGTTGGCAACTTCGGCTCGCGGGCCGTCGCAGTGACCGGCCGCCCACCCCGTATGGCTGGTGGGTCGGCGGCCGGATTGGTGCGGTGAAATTAGCGGTGCGGCGGGTTAGAACAGTGGTTGACCGTAGACGAAACCGTCGCCGGAGAAGCCGACGTAAACCCGACCGGCGATGTTCATGTCGCCAGTCACCACGTTGATCGGAGCGTAGAGATTGCCGGGATATTGGTTTAGCAGGGTCCAGGTCGCGCCCGCGTCGATCGAGCGCCAGACCCCGTCCGTATCGTTGATCTTGGCATGGGCATATACCGTCGGGAAGCTGCCCTTGACTGCTTTGCCGAACCCGAACGCCGTGGCCGATTGCAGGCCCGGGATCTTGGTCCACGTGTCGCCGCGGTCCGACGAGCGATAAAGCCCACCCTGCGCCGTGCTCGCCCAGACGTTCCCGGCTAGGCCGGGCACCGCATGGATCTGGCCGAAGACGTGTGCATCGTTGCGGATTTCCCCGGGCGGCGGGTTGTCGGTACTGCTCGGGGCCGGGCCAGCGGTCTTGGTCCAGTTCAGGCCGCCGTCGGTCGAGCGGAAGAACTCGCCACCATTACGGGTGGTGTAAAGGTAGAACAGTCCCGGCGTGACCAGGTCCGCGTCGAGCGCTCGTTTCGAACCCCACCAGATCAGGTCGTGGATGCCCGCGCCCGGGGTGATGCCGTTCGCTGGTGTCCAGTTTTTGCCGTTGTCGCGGCTCACGTAGGGCACGTTGAACGGGTGCTGTTGGTCGGCGGGTTTGCCGACGTTTTCCGGGTCCTGCTGCCAGTCCGCCGGGATGCTCGGCATCCAGACGATCGAGCTGGCGTCGGCGGAAACGGCGATGTTGCCACCGTAGCGGCGGGTGATGTCGGTTCTCGGCCCGCCGAACTTGGTCCAGGTGATACCGCCGTCGGTCGAGTAAGCCGACTGCGGTTCGCTGGTCCAGGTGGCATCCAGCGGCACGTATTGCGCGCGGGTGTCGCTGGAAACGGCGACAACGAACGACGGCTTACCCCCGGCGTACGCGAGGCTGGTGCCGGCCGAGAAAGCGTCGCCGATGATCGGTGCGCTCGGGTATGCGTTGAGGTCGTCGTGGCGGAAGCCGTTACGGTCGGCGACGGCGCTGATCGGTTTGCCGCCCGGCGGAGCAATCAGGTCGTAAGTGACCATCTCCTCGATGCCGTTACTGACGAACGAGAACTTCACCGCAGTGGTGGGGCCGAACGCGTCGTCGCTGCGCCACACTCCTACACCTTGCGGCAACCAGACTCGCCCTGGGTGGGTCGGGTCGAAGACCAGCGTGCCGGTGGTCAGGAAGTTGCGTTCGTTGGTGTTCTTCGGCCACTGGATACCGGGATACACCAGGTCGAAGGTGAGTTTCTGCCAGGTCGCACCGCCGTCGGTGGACCGGAAAAGATGGCCGTCGCGGACCGCGTCATCAGTTGCCAGCAGTCGGCGTGAATCGTGCGGATCCACCCCGAACAAATACGAGCCGGCCTGCGGCAACGGGCTGACATCAGTGCTTAAAGTTGAGTTGGCACCAAAGCGGCGCAGCACCGACGGCAGATAGGTCGAGCCGGAATATCCAGCGCTGAAGCCGATGTAGACAGTGCCATCGTTGGCGATCTTGGCATCGCTGGGCGTGCGGCTCGGCTCCGAAAACACGAGCGCCCAATTCCGGCCGGCGTCATCGGAGCGATAAACACCGGCTCCCGCGACGGTGGCCCAGATCCGGCTCGTCAACCCGTGAATCCGCGGGCTGTGCGGGTCGAACAGGACCGACACCACCCCGATCTTGTTGGCGACGTCACCGAGCGGCAGTTGCGCCGCCGAAACCTGACTCCACGTACGTGTGCCGTCAGTGCTTCGCCACAACCCTTGCGTACGCGTACCGAAGTAGACCACTCGCGCATTCGCCGGGTCGACAGCTAGCCGTTCCGGCCCGGTACGGTAATTGTTGTTGCCCTCGACGTAGAACTTCTGGCCGCCGTCGCTCCAGTGTTCGCCCTGGTCGAAGCTGCGCAACACGCGACCGTTGGCGGTGCCACCCCCGACAGCGGTGTAGACCACACCGGGATTGCTGGCAGCTACCGCCACGCTTTCCACGCCATAGTCTGCCGGTCGTGGCGTGGGCACGTTGTTGGCGCGCAACAGTTGCGTCCAGGTTTTGGTGGCTTCGTTCCAGCGAACCAGGCCACCTACGTCTTCTCGGCCATAGACAACGCCCGGACAGGTGGGATGGACCACCAACCCGGTTACAAAGCCCCCGCCACCAATTTTCAAGGTCTGCCAGTGATAGGGGGCGGAGCCATAGTGCGGTTTGGGTGCAGCAAAACTAGTCGACGGTCCGGCCACAGCGAGCACGACGGTAATGGCGGCACAGGTGACCGCCCGCCACGGACGCACGCGCGAGATCGGGGGGAAGAGCATCGAGACTCCCTTCTCGGCTCTCGGGCAGATATCGAAGTCTGCCTCTCCACCAGACTTTTGAGCCCGCTGGCAGAAGACACAAGATATCCACGGTGTTTCCGAGCCATTACGCTGAACTTCAGTCGGCCACAAATGGGTTGCGGGCGGACGAAGCTAGACCCCGGCCATGCCCTGCTAATGTCCACCCGTTATGGATTCGCCCGTCTGACCAGTGTCCTGGGCAGTCCTGGCATTTCTGGTGGGATTGACCTGCACGATCTAGTAGCCGGGCTGGGCCATCGGGGCTAGCAGCGCTGCGGCTAACGGTCGCGTCGTTGCCAGCGCAGTGGACCGGGGTTGATTGACCACCAAACTCGACGCCACCACGGCCGACGTGCCCGCAACGCCGCAGCATAAGCGAGCACCTGCTCACTTGCGAGCCACGCTTGCGCGTCATCAGCCGCACCTGGAGCGAACCCGACAGTGTTGATCCCAGCCACCAATTTGTCCAGTGGCGGCAACGGTTCCTGCTCGTCGACGGCCGAAGCAGCAGGATTCGATGGCAGCGCACGTCGGAGCCGGCCCTGCGGCGCGGGCGGGGGTTGCGCCGCGTAACGCGCTGCCTCAGTCGCGGCCAGGTGAGCTGGCATCGGATGCCCAGCCAGTCGCAGTGCGTCACTAAATTCTGACCACGCCCCCACGATCCGATCATCAGGCAGGCCCTGGGTCAGCCGGCGTCGGCGTAACGAGCGGCGGGCCAGCACGACTACCCCGGCCGCGGCCACCAACATCAGCAGCGTCGACCCCGACACCCCACTGACCAGCACAACCACTGGCGGTCCAGCTGCTGCAACCGGTACGGCGGCAGCCGGCGGAGCCGATGACGTGGGCGCAGTGCTCTGGGTAGGCGCATCGGACGGCGGCTTGGGCGGCGGGGTCGGTTTCGGGGTGAAGTCTTGCTCGACCGGCCGAGGGTCCTTGTTTTTCGGCATCGGATCGAAGGGAACCCACCCGAGGCCGTCGAACAGAATTTCCGGCCAGGCGATCGCGTTCGCCCCCGTCACTGTGCCACCGTTGGCGGGGGCGTCAAAGCCGACGACCACCCGACTCGGCAACCCGGTCAGTCGGGCCAGCAGGGCAAAACTCGCCGCGAATTGCTCGGACGTGCCGACCTGCCCACCTTGGTTGCGCGGACCAAACAAAAAGAACGCCAAATTTGGGTACGCGTGCCCGCTAGGCGCATCAGCCACCCGCCGATAATGGTCAGCCAAAAATTCCTCAAAAGCCGCCGCCCGATCGTACGGTGCACCATTGCCACGAGCGAGCTGATCGGCCAGCCGCTGAATTTGATCCGGCACTCCTGGGGCAACCGTGAGGAACCGAGCAACCGCATCACCGGCCGGCGTCTCAGCCGTGGGCAGCAGATTCAAATCAGGCTGCTGCACCCGCGAAGTCACCGAGTATTGCAGCCCCGGGGTTAACCCTTCCGGCCGAATCAGCGTGCCAGTGGCCGCGTCCAACGCCACCCGAACAGCCGAAACCCCCGTCGCCGTCGGTACGACCGGCAGCAGCCGCCCAGTCAACCCGTCCACCGTGATGTGTTGGTGTACTTCGGAGATTTGGATGTCCGGTAATGCTGCTAGGGCCGGCAACACCCGCCCGGCATTGCGATACAACGCACCAACTCGCCAGGTGACCCCGTCATAATCGGGCAGCACCGCTAACCGCAACCGCACAGTTTTCGGCTTGCCAGAATCGGTTTTCGGCTGACCAGCATCGGTTTGACCCACTCGACTCGGCTTCGCGCTAGCACCATTGTTGACAGGTGACTTGTGGGCCGGATCTTTGCCGGTCGAGTTGGCGTTAACTCGGTCGGTGCTGACTTCGAGCAGTCGCTGAGTCGGGCTCAATGCCCACCCGGAGATCCGGTTCAGTGGGCTTTCGTCCAGGCTGTCGACTCGCGGCGGCTCGACATATCGCCGAGGGTCGACAGGTGTCACCACGACCCGCTTAGCGACCCACGGGCCGACCACAGCAATCAGACCGAGCACCACGACCAGTGCCGTAGCGGTGCCTACTATGGCCCGGCTACGCACCATCGCGCGGGTCTGAGCTGGCACTCCGGCCAGCACACTGGGATCGGCCCGGCGACTGGTCACTAGCAGCGCCAGCGCAAGACCGACGAAAACCAGTGTCGGCCACCCAGCCGTCCCAGCGTTCGGGCCGACCACGTAAAGAGCGCCCGCAAATAACGCCCCAACGGGTACGAGGCCGAGCAGCACCCGCCCGGCACGCAGAGCGGTCTCCGCGCTAGCCAACCCCGCCAGCCAAGTCGCCACGACCGGTACGACCACGGTGTCCGGGCTCGGCTCGACCGGAATCATCGCCGTGAGCAGCCGAGGAATGCCGTTAGTCAACGCGTCGGTGACGAGCTCCGGCAGCGGGGTCGCCAGATCTGCTCGCGCGGCCGCAATCCGCAACGCGAGGATGAGGTAGCTGCCGAGCAGCAGCGCAGACAACGGCGCGACTACCCAGTTCGGCAGCCGACGTGCTAGCGCGCTCACGCCGACCGAGCCCACCGCAGCACCGGCGACGAGTTCGACCAGCAACCCGCCGGCGTAGATTCGGCCGAGCACCACTCCGGCGAGCGTCAACAAAGCTGCGAGCGCCAGTGCTGTTGTCGCGATGCGCAGCCATTTCACCATCCGCGCACTCCATCCCAAGCTGCGGCGAATTCCACCCCGTCGGCTGCCTGCAGCACAATCGTGGTGGCGTCGCCGGCCACGGGCACGTGGTCGCCGAACAGTCCGACCAGCACGATCGGGAACGGCCCGCTCAGTCCACGTACCGAACCGAGGTCGTCGCGCCCGCCAGGGCCGGTCAGGAAGATCAAGGTGTCGCCGAGTCGTTGTGCCCGGATTCGGCGCAACGTCGCGCTCAGGTCGCCGGAGCTCAGCTCCGCTTCGGTGAGCACGTCCAGGTAGGAACCGTCCGCAACGGCCGACACCAAATGCAAACTAACCGGCAAGCCCTCGCGTACGGCAGCGGCCACGATCGACGCGGCAGCTTCGCAGGCAGACTCGAACGTCTCGGCGATGCCGTCGTGAACTTGGGGGTGTGCGCGAGCCCGATCGTCGAGCAGCACCACAATTGTCGGTTCGGCGGTGTCGAGTTGCTCTCGCACCATCAGCTCGCCGACCTTGGCTGAGCTGCGCCAATGCACGCGCCGCAGTTCATCGCCGACAACGTATTCGCGCAACGAATCAAAGGTGATTGTGCCCTGTGGCACCTTGTCGATCACCCCGTCCAGGCTGCGTGCCATCCCAGCGGGCACGGCGCTGAGCCGGTGAATGCGCGGGTGCACTCGAACCGCCACACTCGCGCCATAGGTGCGAGCCAGCGTGATCAGGCTGAGCGGGTCGCTGCGAGTGACTCGCAGCGGTCCAACGTGAATGACCCCGCGTCGGTTGGTGGGCACGGCATAGTCGACAACAGTGTCTTGGCCGGGACGCAGCCGCAACAGCGGCACCGCCATCACGGTGCGACCACAGCGGTCAGTGGCGATCAAGCTCGCCGCACGCACGCGGCTTCTGTTGTGGATGGTCAAGCGCATCCGGGCAGCTTCGCCGCGGGCGACCCGATCTGGGTCAGCGACCCGTTCGACGTCAAGCCGAGGTCGCCAACAGGCGAAAACCACCGCACAGCCGACCGATATCGCTGCCGCAGCACCAAGCAGAGCCAAATCCGGATATCCGTACCGGAAGCCAGCGCCGAGCAACCCAACCGCACCGAGCGCCATCCCAGCCCCACGAGCGGTAACCCCACTGCGCCGAGCCCGCGCCACTTGATCAGACCGCCCACCCAGCTCGGGCTGCCGAGCTCGGTGCCGTCGTCGAGGTTGGCCTGATTGACTGGTCTGCTCGGGCCGGGCGGCGTTCACGCCCCAGCCGCGACGTGGTGGCCGTCGGGGAGCGGGACTGGCACCGAACGGACCGCGTCCGCAAGCACCTCGGCCGCGGTCACTCCACGCAACTGCGCGTCAGCCGAAAGCAGAACCCGGTGGGCGAACACGGGCCCGATCAGCTGTTTCAGATCTTCGGGCAACACGAAACCACGCCCTTGGATCAGCGCGAACGCGCAAGCCGCCCGGGTTAGCGCGATCACGCCGCGCGGACTCACTCCGACCCGCACCTGCGAGTGGTTACGGGTTGCAACGGCGAGGCGCACCGCGTACGTATAGAGCGGGTCGGCGATGTGCACCCGCGTGGCCATCCGCACCATTTCACCGACTGTGGCCGTGTCGGTGATCGACTCAAGTGCATCCGGTGAGCGGGTGGCCGCGCCGCGCAAAACTTCGATCTCGGCTTGTTCATCCGGGTAGCCGACTGACAACTTGACCAAGAACCGGTCGAGCTGGGCTTCGGGCAGTCGATAGGTGCCGTCCATTTCGACTGGGTTTTGGGTGGCGACCACAAGGAACGGCTGCGGCACTGGGTGCGGCACTCCGTCGACGGTGACCCGCCGCTCTTCCATCACTTCGAGCAGGGCGGATTGCGTCTTTGGTGAAGCCCGGTTGATTTCGTCGGCAATAACGATGTTGGCGAACACCGGGCCAGGGTGAAACTCGAACCCGCGGCTGGCCTGGTTGAAGATGGTCACACCGGAAACGTCCGACGGCAGCAGGTCAGGAGTGAACTGAATGCGCCGCCATTGACCGTGAACTGACGCCGCCACCGCTCGGGCCAGAGTCGTCTTGCCCACGCCGGGCACATCTTCAAGTAAGACGTGGCCTTGGGCGAACAGTGCGGTGAGCGTCAGGCGCACCACGTCAGGTTTGCCCAGCACCACCGTGCCGATCCGGGTGGCCAGCTGGGCTGCGACCCGAGCGAAGGCTTGCACGTGCTGTGGCTGCAAGGATTCTGTGGTCATCGCGCGGTCGTCGGTCAGCATTCGGGCAGGTCGGTCGTCTTGTCGCCGCCGTCAAGGTTGAACCAAGCAAACGGAATGTAATTCTTACCGGAATAATCCACCATGATCCAGATCGTGCTCTTCTTGTGGTTGTTATAGACATAGGAATCGATTTCTTCGGCGTTGAGCACCTTGCAATAGGCCTTGAGCCGGGTGCCGTTTTCCGCCCAGCCCACCTGCTTGCTCTGCTGAGATGCGTCGGAGAAGATCTCGTTGCCGTTTCGTCCCGGCACGTTCGCGTTGCAATAGGTCAGCTGATCACCGCTGTCGCCGTTGATGCACGTGGCGGTGCCGTAGAGATCGGCGGTGGTCTTTTTGCTGGTGGCAGTGACGGTGCCGGCCACGTTTTGCGCGCTGACCGTGAAGGTATACGCCGTGCTGGGTTTCAAACCGGAGACTTTCAAACTGGAGCAGCTGCCGGATGCTGCTTTTATGTTGGGCGCGGTCAGCGAACAGGTCGCCGTGCCACCACCGGCGTCCACGCTGAACCCAACAGTCGCGGTGTTGTAAGTGACTGTGGTGTTGGTGATCGTCAGCCGCGGCGCGGCCACGGTTTGGGCGGTCGCGGAACCTGCCTGACCTTCGCCGGCCTCGTTGACCGCCTTGACCTCGACGGTCACCCCAACGCCGGCCGCGAACCCGGTCAAAGTGATCGTGGTGCCGGCGGTGACCTCGGTCGTCGTGCCCATCGCTGTGACCACATATTTGGTGATCGGGCGACCGTTGTCCGGCGCTGCCTGCCAGTCGACCTTGATCGCACCGGCCTGATTGCTGACCGTGGCCGCACTCACTGGATCGGGCTTGCCCGGCTTGTTGAAGGGCACGATGCTCGCGCTCACCGGTGAGGCCGCGGAGCCGGCACCATGCTCGTTTACCGCGATCACGGTGAAGGCGTATTGCTTGCCATAGGTCAGCTGACCGTCCGGAATAGTCAGCGAGGTGCCGTCGGTGACTGCACCGATCGGAGCGCTGCCGCCATCGGAAATCGCTGTGACTGAATACTGTTTGATCGCCAGGCCCTGACCGTTCGCCGCTGGCCAGGTGACCTGCACAGTGCCGTCCGGCTTGGCCTCAGCGGTGACTGCGGTGGGCGCATCGGGCACTTCGGAGGTGGGTCGCACGGTGTTGCTGGTGCGTGGGGGGCCATCGCCCTTTTGGTTTACCGCGTGCACGGCGAATTCGTAGGACTGACCGTTGATCAAATTAGGCACAGTCAGCGATCGTTGGTCGGCACCGACCTCGAAGGTCTTGCCGGCTCCGACCACGACATAGCGGGTAATCGGTGCGCCGTTGGCTGCGGCTGGCCGCCACGTCAGTCGAGCTTGTGCGTTGCCGGCCTCGGCCCGAACCGCCTGCGGAGCGCCGGGCTTGGCGATCACCGGGCGCGGCGGCTTGTGCGGAATGGGCGGAGTCGGCGGCGCGGGTGGCACTGGCGGTGGGTCTCCCCCGAACACGTCGTTGGCGTATTTGTCGACCGTACGAACCGTGTGTGCGTCGTCGACCACCCGCGCGGTGGAGGAACCGGGCGCGTTGATGAACAGGTAGCCCTCGCGGACTTCCAGCTCCAACGGGCCACCGGGTTGACGGAACCCGATGTCCGGTTTGGTAACGCCGGCGTCGTCGAAGACGTGCACAGTGCCTGTGGCGTTGTCAGCGACGTAATAGTAGCCTTGCCAGGCCACCGCGGGCTGCAGATCAGTGCCAGTGCCGGGAACGGGGAAATCCACCTTCATGCCGCCGCGATCATCCACCACGTAAACATGGCGGTTGTCGGCGACGGTGACCGGAACCGTGGTGCCATCAGTGTGGGTCGCCAAGGTGCCCGGACCGGCCAGGGGCAAGGTGGTGCTGGTTGGTTTGCTCTGGTCGTCGAGGACGGTGGTGAGTGCATAGGTGGTGCGGTTGAGCACGGCCACGCCGTCGTTGAGCGCTGACAACCGCAGATCGTGGCTGGCTGGTGCAACCGACTCGGTGCGCTCCAGCTGCGGCCCGGCAGCGGTGGTCCCGCCTTGAGTGGGGGCGTCGCTCGCCAATGGCGCTGGTGTGATCGCGGTTACAGTTCCTTCGCTGGGTGAGGCGATCCAGAGCCGGCCTTTGCCGTCGAAGACGCCCCCCGTCAGGCCCGGCGGAAAACGCATCGGTTGGCCGACCTGCGCCAACGTGCGCGGATCAATTTGCTGCACCTGGCCCTGCACGGTGTCGATCACGAAAGCGGCATCGCCCTGCAGCGCGACCGAAACGCCTTGGCCAGCAGTCGGTTGCGCGCCCCAGAACTCCTTGAGAGTGGCCAAATCCATCGAACCGATCGCGCCGGTAGTGGCGTCACGCAGCAGCACAAATCGATCGTTCTGACTAATCTCCAGCTTGTGGTCACGCACCTTGGGCACGGCGACGCGAGTGTCCACCCGGGCGGTAATTCCGTTGATCCGGGCTAGCTCACCCTTACCTGCGCTCCACACCCAAGACGCAGCGTCGTAGCTCGCCACTGCCTGGTCGGCCGAACCGAGGCCGAGCACGGTCAAACCGAGACCGGTGGCGAGGCTGAGCACGGTGCCCATCGTCACCAAATAGCCGCGACTGAGCCACCGCCGTTTCGGCGCCGCCTGGATGGAGCCATCCGCGCTGGTCACTGCCGGTCACCCTCTCGCCCGTTGCGTCCGGTGCTTCAGGACGCTGGCCATCATAGAGTCACCCGGGGGTTCATCGATACCCGGCTAGTTACAGCTGTGGATAACTGTAATAGCCGACCGTGATCGTCACGCCGATGTGGACGGCCCCGGACGAGCCCCGGCCCGGGTAGTACAAGTCGGCACAGAGGTGGCGAACTGATCGGCCCGATACACGGCCACGACGGTGAAACAGTAATTCAGCCTCGCGTTCAACGCGCCCAGCTGATAGGACGTCTGCCCAGGTCCCAGCGATGCCAACGGCTTCAACAACTCCCCCGGATGGCCCATAGTGACCACGAATGACACAGTGCCGGCCGATGGATCATGCCAACTGATTTCGATCTTCGAACCTTCGTCGCGCAACCGCACGTCTGTGGGTTCTTTGCCAGCAAGAGTTGGCACACTCGAATCCCGAGATTGAGATTGACCGGTCCCCCGATTAGCCAACACAAACACCAAAGCAACAACAGCGATGCCCGCCGCCAACACTGCCGCAATAGCCGCGAACAATCCCATCCCACGCCGCTGCCGATCCGGCGTCGGCGTTGGCGTCGGTGTCGGCGCCAAAATCAACGGCTCCGGACGGTACGCGGGAGCAAACTGATCTGGGGCATGGTGGACGGGCCCTCGCGCGGCTGGACCTCGGCCCGAGTGTGCCTGCAGCCGGCTGCCGGATGCCGAAAAGCTCGGTCCGCTCGCAGTGTCGATCGGGCGGCCAAAGTTGCTGGGCTGCACCTCGGCCGGATGCCGCGGGTCGGGAACCGTCGGACTTACCTGATCAGTCCACGTCTGCATCGGCTGGGAGGCCGGCGGATTGTGCCGCGGCGTGATGATCTGATGCGCGACTGTTGGCTCGTTGACCGGCCGAACACTGTCGAGATGCAAGCGGGTCGTGACATCCGGCGGGACGGGATTGCCACGTGGCGAGATGGCACCGCCGGGCTGCGGGTGGGTGGCCGGAGGCGGGCCGAACAGGGTGGGCGGTGCGGGGGCACTGTGGGGCGGGACGGGTGCTTCCGGGCGTACCAATGAGGGGATTTGGTCGTGACCTAGGTAGGAACGGGCCTGGGCCAGAGCGGGGTGGTCGGCGCCGAGGACGGACGGGCCGAATTCGAGGATGCGAGCGAACGCCTTGCGCGCTTCGTGGCGATTGCCTAACTCTTCGGCGACCACCCCGAGCTGGTGCGAAATGCGTAACAGCACCGGATCGGCATCGCCCAGGCGGCGCGAACCCGCGGCATATGCCTCTTCTAGCACCCGTCGCGCAGCCGACGGATCGTCAATCTGCTGCAACGTCTCGGCCAATTGACAAGCCGTCAACAATAGGTCTGGGTCATCCTCGCCGAGCCTTGTCTGCCCCACCCCGACAGCATGTTCAAGGACAGCGCGCGCTCCGGCCAGATCGCCGGCCGAAGCGAGGGTCTGAGCGCGGTGACGGGCTGCGCCGAGCGGGGAAGGTTGCACCACCTGGGCCATGCTGCCCGGTGCGCCCCGCGAGCGCCACCCTGCGATGCGCCGCACCACGTCGAAGGTGTGGCCACCCACCCGGCTTGCGTCAAACTGACGCCGTGTAGAGTCTTGCCCTGTGCGGCTCGCCGGGCTGCCGATTAATGCTGCATCAGGCAGGCAGTTGAATTGGCGCAATGGTCGGTTAGTCGGATAGCAAGTCCGGGTGGCGGAATGGCAGACGCGCTAGCTTGAGGTGCTAGTGCCCTTTATCGGGCGTGGGGGTTCAAGTCCCCCTCCGGACACACACTATTCACACCGTCAATCGCCGAGGTCGTCACCTCGGCGATTAGCTTTTGTGGGCCTGGGCGGTAGGTGAGCTTGAGGCCAAGTCTGGAGTATATCTCCGCTTTGTCGCTCAGGTTGGCTTGGCGTAGAAGTCCCAGCAGGCCACCGAGTCCATGGACGATCGCCGAGATCTGTTCTTCGGACATACGTTCGTTCGTCGTCGGCTTCGCGGTGAGCAGAGCCTGAGTTGCCTTACGGACGGCCGTGGTCTCCGTGATCCACCCGACGATGACGGTGGGATCGCCGCCGACGTCGAGCGCCGAGCGGTATTGGGTGAGCTTAGTGGTCCTCGGCGTTAATCCTTCGGGGGTCAGATGGTGGCGGTTTCGTGAGCGGCGATGCGTTTGAGGGTGGTGGCGAGGTCGGCTTTGGTGTAGCGCCAGTTGAAGGGCCGGGCGGCGAGGTTGTAGAGGTCTTCGAATGCGGTGAGCCGGTTGGTGACGTCGTTGAGGTCGTAGAAGTCGTTGGGTGTGACGACTTTGCGCTGCACGATGGAAAAGTAGATTTCGACCTGGTTGACCCAGCTCGCGTGGATTGGTGTGTGGACCAGGGTGGCGTTCGGCCAGGTGTTTTCCAACCGGTCGATGGCTTTGTGACCGCGGTGTGACGAGCCGTTATCGGTGATCCAGAAGACTCGGCGGGCGCTGGAGTAGGGCTCACGGCCCATGACCTGCGCGACCAGGTTCGCGAACGGAACAATGCCGGTCGTGGGTTCGGTACGGCCGAACACCCTGGCCTGGTGGACGTCGTACGCGGCGAGGTAGGCCAGCGCCCCACCCCGGTCATATTCGTGGTTGACCCGCATGATCCGGGCCAGTCCGGGTGGCAGGCTCGGATGACACCGGCAGCGGGCCTGCACGGAGGTCTTCTCATCGGCGGAGATGACGTAGTCGTCGTCGCCGAGCACCTCGCCGTGCCAGGTGCGTGCGTACAGGTCGAGGACACGGCCTGCCTTAACGGCGAAGTCTGGGTCACGCGGGAAGATCCATGACTGGTAGCGCCAGGGGCGGATCGCATCCCGGCGTAGCCACCGGCGCACGGTGGATGCCGAGATGTCCTCGACCACCCCGACGTCGACGGCTTCGGCAGCCAGATCGGCGTGGCTAAACCGCGACAACGGGATCCCCCGATCAGCGGGCAGTTCACAGGCGATCGCTTTGACCTGGGCCTGCTGCACGTCGGTGAACCGACGCGGCCGCCCGGGGCGGCCCCGATCTCGAAGGCCGTCCTCGCCGTAGGCGCCGTAGCGGTCGCGCCAGGTCCGGGCGGTGTCCACACAGACCCCGACCCGCCGCGCGATCGCCGCGTTGCTCCAACCCTGGGCAGCGAGCAAGATGATCGTGGCGCGTAAGACGTGCCGGTGTTGCTCGGTCACGGTCCTGACCCGGTGCTCAAGACGCTGCTGCTCGGGCATAGACAAGACGATCGGGCAGGCCGATGGACCAGACATGACAAACCTCCGCCTACCCGAACATGGCAGACAGTCGATCTATTGCGGGTGGTCGGCCTTTCGCACCGGGTGGATTCGCCCCGGCCTGCGGGCCCATCGGCAGGCCGGCATGATGAATAGTGTGGCCGCGATTCCCGAATCGACGAAGGTGTCGTTGCAGCAACGCCTGACTGAGCACGCGAAGGCCCACTGGCCTGGGCTTTCCACGATCGTGGTGCGGTACCGGGCCGGGTTCGCCTACATCGACGCGCACCTACCCGACGGTGAGACCATCCCACTGATGAGGCTGCGCTATCAACGCTCCGCACACCTGTGGGGCTTCGCGATCTACCTCGCCAGTCGTGACGGCTACCAAGACTCCGTCCTACCCGACGGCCAACCGATCGGCACCGCCCAAGACGCCCTCGACTGCGCCGGCGACCTCTACCTCACCAACCTGGAACCCCTGAACCAACCCCCGAAGGATTAACGCCGAGGACCACTAAGCCAAGGGCATACCGTGGTTTCGTTGGCGGTGCGGCCACGCTGACAAGCAGGGTATCGGAACCCATCATGATCAGGCGGGCCCCGAACCGGTCTTCCCAGGACCGTAACACCGCGCTCAACTCGCCCGGGTCGCCGATGTGGTTGCCCGCACCAGGCCAGCAGGTGAAAGCGGGAACATCTGCGCCGCGCCTGACCTCGACTAGGCCGAGTCGTAGACCGCGACCGTAGAGGTGCTCTACGACAGCGTCGGCTACCTCGTCCGGGTCGGATCGTGACCGACCAAAGCGCCGCTGACCGGCTGCCGCCAGGCCCGGCCAACGAGATCCGTAAGGGCGCACATGGTAGAGCAGCTCGTCGTCGTCTGAAAAGGGCGTGTCGGTCGTTGAGGTGCATTCGAGCCACCACCGAGCTAGCAGATCAGAAACCTGGTGAACCGCAGGAGAGGTGTAATCTTCAGGGTCGAAGATCTCGAACCCGCCGTCACCCCAGGGGTGCGGGTCGTCTGGGCCATTTTGCCCATTAAGCAGCAGCGGCCATAGCCCAGTAGCAGCGTGGACGGCGCGTAGTCGCTGCCACAGCCCATCAGGGCAGGCAGCGTCACTGCACCAATGCAGGACTGGCCCTTTCCCCTCGTCGGATGCCACGAGGTGACCAGAGGGCAATACGTGGGGGCCTAGGACATTGGTCAGACGGGAAAGATCCATAACCGGTGACCGTAGCGATGGGATATGACGCTATTCAGCGCTCCCGTGGGCTCGCTAGTGTGTACGGGCCAGAAGGGTCATTCAAAACCCGTTGCGGTGGTTCGGTAGATCTCGAGGGCGGTGACGGTGTGTAACACGTCGGGGAAGTCGGTCATGATCCGGTGGTAGCCGGTCTTGAGGATCTTCTAGTTCTTTAAGTGGCTGATGGCGTGTTCCACGGCGGCGCGGAGCCGGTTGAGGCTGTAGTTGTACGCCTTCTGCTTGTCAGTCAGTTCCCCACCGAGAGGTTTCTTGTGCGGGGTGAGCGGGCCGACGCCCTGGTAGCCGCCGTCGCCGATCATCCCGGGTCCCTCGGGTGCGTAGTGGCCGGCCCAGCGTTCGGCGATGCCAGAGATGTGGAACGCTACGGCGTCGTGACGGGCGCCGTTGACGGGCTCACTGACGTCGGCGACTCGGCCGTCGAGGTCCGTGATGACCTGCACATTCTGCCCGCATACGTGTTTCTTACCGGAGAACAGGCCGTGGTAGTGCTCGCGTTCGCCGACCGCAGCGATGAACCCGTCGACCAGTACACCATCGCGTTGTGTCTGGTGCATCCGCTGGTCAACCTCGGGACGGGTGACCCACCGCAAGATCGGCTGCAGAATGTTGTGATAGTGGGTGACTGTAGCCTGTGAGCAGCCAAACAGTTCGGCTACGACTTCGTCGGGCATGTTGTGTCGTAGCCCGAACAGCACCGCGATCACCGCCGTGGGCAGCGGTAACACGTGGGGTCGGCCGACCGGCGGGCTCTCCCACTCGTGACCGACGATCTCGCGGACGCGGTCGGTCAGATCGGCGAGTTGTTCCTGGTTAAGTCCTGTCATACGCGCGCATCGCGGCGGCCGGCCCTCGATCATCTTCCATACAAAGCTGATCTATCCGGGATCCGGCCGCCGCGTCTACTTCGGACGATGTAAAACCGGTCACGCCACCGAACGAATTTTACGCACGGTAACATCCAAAGTCTTCAAACTAGTTTTGAATGACCCTCTAGGTGTCCTAGGCCCAGCGTTGGTGATTCTGGTGGCACCAGTGGCCGTCGGACGTAATCGGCGGGTGAATGCGGCAGGATCTGGTCGATGACGCAGACCCGGTAGAACCCGACCACGACCGACAAGCGCCTTGAGACCGTCGATGGTTGATACCAGCGCACTTCCTGGAGCCACCGTATGTAGCGCTCGACGTCGACTCGGGCGGCAGTGAAGGGGTCAAGTCCTTGCCCTGCCGCCCAGGCCAGGAAAATTTTGGGGTCGGATTCGGTCTGCAGCCGGGACTGACCATGGTAGCGGCCCACATAAGCAGCAACCGCGGCCGTTAGGAGCCGCGGGTCGCAAACGCGCTGGTGGGGTTGGTGATTGGAGATGATAGCCATATACCAGCGTGCATCACTCCGTGATTGAAGCTAGCCCTCTCATCGAGCTTTCGAGCAGCCGGTTATCGGCTCGCGGCTGATGGTGTGGGCTGCGGGTATCCATGCCGGCACGCGGCCGGGCCGGGCACGCTCGGCGGCGTGGCGGGCGCGATTGCCTGTGAGAGAGTTGCTCATGGCAGCTGAAGTGACGCCGGGCCGCGAGGTTGTACTCGAGACAGGTCGCCTTCTGCTTAGACCTTGGCGGGTAGCCGAAGCCGTCGTCGAGCGGGAGCTGTGGACCGAGCGTGATCCACGAGTGCCGCCGCACCGCCGAATTGACGCGGATGGACACCCCACGGTCGCGGAGCTCGAGGATTACATCCGCACCAACCAGCCATCATCGTTCGGGGTGCTGGCGATCGAGCGGAAGACCACTGGTGACGTCATCGGCTATTGCGGGCTGATCGACGGCGGACGAGGACCTGAGGGGGACCCGGAACTGGCGTTCGAGTTGCTTCGTCGATTCTGGCGTCAGGGATACGCGACCGAGGCCTCGCTGACTGTCCTGGACTTGGCAAGATCGTCCGGATACGAACGTCTGTGGGCCACAGTCTGGGATTGGAACACCGCTTCTCGCCGTGTGCTGGCCAAAGTCGGGTTCACCGAGACCGAACGGAAGGAAGTCGACGCGGTCTACGGGACCACCCTGTTCCTCACGAGACGTCTCTGACACAGCCGATGTTCGACTTTGGGTTTGGCCCCGAGCAGCGACGGCAGGCGTTAGCTGCGCGTTCCGGGACATCCGCTATTCGGCACGAGCGTGCGTCGAGAAGCGCAATGGGTGCACTACGAAGCCAGCTTCCTCGCTCAGCGGGTGATTAAACGTCCGCTACGAACACGTTTACGATACTTCCGCTACGGAAATGCGCCCTACAACACGATCCTCGGCCCGCGACGCGATGAACCAACTTCACAAGGATGGGTTCCCTATTGTCAGGCCGGAGACCGTCCACGTTGACCAGCCCCGCACGCAACGCAGTTCCTGACGTCGCCTAAAAGATCAACAGATTGGCGGCAGATGACCCGAGCGGCTACCGCTGTTTTTTACAAGATCAGGCGTCGATGGCCTGAACGACCGCGACCGGCAAATCACCGAGCTACGCCAGCACTGGGCGGCGGCCACCGAGCGGGCCAACGACCTCACCCAGGACCTGGCCGCCGCGCACCACGAACATGCCGAGCTTGAGCGCACCGTCACCCGGGCTCGCCGCCGAACGCGCCGCCGTCCGCAGCGCTGCCGAAACCGAACGCAGCGCCCTGGCGGGCCGGGTCGATGACGCTGACCGCAAATACGAGGATTTGCTTACCGCCCTCGCCGGCGACATCGACGACGTCGCTAGCTACGGCACCGCACTGTCCGCAGCAGAATTAGCGCCCACTACAACAAAGGCATCACCAGCTGAAATGTGCCTGAGAATTCTCGTTTGATCTTGGTTGGCGCGATTTTTCGAGTGTTCGTCTCCGCGCGCCGGTGCTGACGAGTTCTGCAGCGGCAAAGAGCGCGTCAGCGGTCATGCGGACACCTGTAGGGAGATTAAGGCACCTGTTCAAATTCGTCTAATCTACTACCATAAAGATGTGAACAATCACCGATAAAATTTGTTCAAGCAGTGGCATACCTGGTAGATCTGCCTCGATATTTTTGGCCCAGCCACCCGTGTTGCGGATTGTGCCCGTTTGAACTTCGTCCGCCCACAGTTCATCCCTGCTACTCCAGGAGGATGACCACGACCGCCTGCGGAAGTTATAGATGTGGTCGCCGGACCGCACGGTCCAGTGCCGTTGGTCGACGTGTTCGGCTAGAGCAACCACAGCGCCGGCCTCGTCGAGTAGGCGATAATTGCTTCCTAACAATGTCGGGCGGACTCGGTAGCTACGGCCATTCATCTCGATGTCAGCGCCTTCTCCCCACCTCTTTCGCTTCCAAACTGACACCAGTCGCCCGTCGGAGATCACGCGATATTGTCGACGCCCAAAACCCATCCGTGCTATGAGCAGCATGCGTTCAGAGGTACGTATTTAGCTAGGGTCACGGATCTTGTGAGCTTGGTGGTGTGTGCTTGAGCTGCGGGTGGTCCCGCTGGCGGTCGGGTGTGGTGGCCTTTGATCAGCCCGGATGGGTTGGTGTGGCATAGTGCCCGGGTGTCCGGTTCTGGCCCGCAGCGCCCGTCGTATGACGATCTGGCCGTTCTGGTCATGCAACAGGCCGCGCGGATCGCTGAGCAGGATGCAGCGATCAAAGGGTTGACGGCTGAGGTCGCGGAGTTACGTCGCCGGTTGGGGATGGATTCGTCGAACAGCTCGAAGCCGCCGTCGTCGGACGGTCTTGACCGCACGAAGCGGTCTGCGCCGGGCTCGGGTAAACGGGGTAAGCCTCGCGGGGCGCCGGGGGCGACGAAGATGCTCGTCGACGACCCGGACGAGAAAATTGCGTGTCGGCCGGATACCTGCGGTAACTGTGCGGGTGACCTGGCAGAGGCGAAGGTGTTCGCCCGGCAGCGCCGGCAGGTGATCGACCTGCCGCCCCCGCCGAAGCCGTACGTCACCGAATACCTGGTGGAATCGCTGCTGTGCGCCGGGTGTGGTGAGGTCACCTGCGGCGATGCTCCGGACGGGGTAGCCGGGCGGTTGCAGTACGGGCCGGGTGCGAAAGCCCGGATGGTGTATTTACGCGGTGCGCAGTACCTGCCGTTCGGTCGGGTGGCGCACGCGTTGGACGTGTTGTGTGGGCTGCGGGTCGCCCCGGGCACCGTGTTGTCCGCGGTGCGTGAGGCTGTGGACCGGTTGGGTCCGTTCGTCGACCGGGTACGGGTGTTACTACGCGCGCAGGCCGTGATCGGCGCGGACGAGACCCCGGCGTGGGTCGACGGCGGATGGAAATACGTCCACGTCGCCTGTACTGACATGCTGACCCTGCTGCACGCCGGGAGCCGCTCCAAGAATGACATCGACGCCGGTGGGGTACTCGCCGGTTTCACCGGGGTCCTCGTGCGCGATGGTTACGCCGGCTACGACCACATCAGCACCGCGACCCACGCCGAATGTGGTGCTCACCTGCTCCGCGCGCTCAAGGGTGTCCACGACGGCGACCCCGCCGGGCAGCAATGGGCCGAGGCGATGAGCAACACCCTGCTGATCGCGAAGAAGATGATGGCCGACGCCGCCGCAGCGCAACACCGCAGCCTGGATGACGAGCAGGTCAGGCTCATCCGCTGCGCCTACGCCGGGGCACTGGCATCCGGGCGGGAGGCCAACGCGAAACATCCACAATCGAAGGCCGCGAAGCTGGTCAGACGGTTCACCCGCGACGCCGACGACATCCTGCGGTTCACCACCGATTCCGCGATCTGGTTCTCCAACAACCAAAGCGAACGCGACCTGAGACCCACGAAGCTGCAGCTGAAGATCAGCGCTACCTGGCGGTCCCTGCAAGGACTCGCGGACTTCGCGACCCTACGGTCCTACCTGTCCACCGCCAGTAAACACGGCGAAGACCTCCTCAACGTCCTCACCGCCCTCTTCACCACCGGCCCCTGGCTCCCACCAGACCCAGCCCTCTGACCCGAGCTAAACACGTACGTTCAGAGTAGTGCCAACCCCAACTCCGACGATCAACCGTTTCGGTATTGATTTTGACCGATTAATTTTTTTTGTATGTTGCCGCTCGAGCGTTCACTCCAGGTAGGAATCCCGAGATTCATCGTCCCAGCACCGCATTCTGATCAGCTGTCAACACAACCATAATCACCCCAGAACCACACAAAGTGGCGACCGCCGTAGCAGTGTCCGCCGAGCGTGGCGCCGGCGTACACCCCCTCGTCAACTCCGCTGAGTGGGCATTCTCCCGGGCTTCACACCCCACCCGTTACCAGCGACGCATGCCAGGAGTGGGGACGCGCGTTAAGCACTCGCTCGGACCTAACCGTCGATACTCGACCGTCCCATTCGGTTACCTCTCTCAAAACCAGCGCGACCTGATGTCGCACGTCTATTCCCCAGTGGCCGCAGACGTGAGCGACGATCTCGGCTGCGGCGCGGGTCAGGCTGGTGACGCCGTGCAGGATGTGTTTGCTGACGCGTTGACCGTCCGGGGTGTAGGTATCACGGCGGATCCGAAATACTTGGGCGGCGCCGGGGAAGTCGACGCCGTCAGCGGGCGCGGTCCAGATGGTACGGACGATCCGGTGGCCGTTACGCCGTTCGGTGTGTTGCGGCGGCGGAGTCCGCCACAGCGGCGAGGAGCCCCTGGGCGATCGCGGACAGCAGGGTGGGCCTGTTGCCTTTGACGGTGAAGACGTAGCTTGCCTGACGTTTGATCAGGTAGTGGGCGGTCGGTCGACCTCGGCCTGGTCGGCGGGATCGGCGCCAGCATCGAGCGCCGCCCGGTAGCGGGCGAGTTTGGCGGCGCGGTCGGCGAGTTGGGTTTGTGCCTGTCGGGTGGTCTCGTCGGAGATGTTGTTCTCGCGTTCTTGGCTGTCGATCATGATCGCGACGGTGGTGGATCCGGGCGCGAAGGCCGCAGCGAGCGCGATGTCGAGCTAGGTGACAACGTCTCGCTAGCGGAGATAGACGTTGCGCGGATGCGTTCCAAGCGATCGAGCTGGCCGGACTAGCCCCGGACTAGCCCTACCGTCGCGTGAAAACCCGCAGCGCAACTGCTGGCGGCTAAACACCGAAGCCTTCGCCCAGGCCGGATGCGGCAAGAGGGACCCGTGAACGACGCCAACTTTGGTCTGACCGCCCCTCCCTCGGCACACCAACTGGACCCGCCCCGATCCGCTTCGGCCGCGACGGCAAGCCGTTCTACATTTCCGGCCACTACGGCATCCCCCGCGCGGCCATCGAAACCCTCGAAACCACCGCTGGGATCGGCAACTACCACCACCTCACGCACCTGCAGTAACTAATGTCCCGAGCCCGTAGCTGACGGTAATGTCGGGTTCATGCACGTGCGGCCGTTCCAACGAGCGTAGAGACCGACTTGCCCGGGGCTGGCGGGGTGTGATCGTGCTGCCCCGTGGGGTGTGGTTGACACTGGTGGGATGCAGTTGTTGATCGCGCGGAACCCGGATCCGGACTCCCGGCTGCCCTATCTGCTGCGGGTACCGCTGGGTGCCGGGCTGGTGTTCCGAACCGCAGGGACCTGGCCCCGGACCAACGCACTGTACTGCTACCCGATGCCCGAGAGTGAGTGGCCGGCCGAGCCGGAGATCGTGGAGCAGGTGCCGGTACGTTCGTGTGTGCGCCGGGGTGCGGCCATTGACCTGGTGTTGGATCGAGCGCGGGAGAATCGGTCGCAGTTAGTGTTCACCACCGCCCGGGGCCGGGAGGCGGTGTTCTGGCAGTCGGCGCGCACTCGCAAGCAGGCGAGGCCGGACGTGCGGACACCGACCGCGCGGGCGGCCGGGATCGCCGAGTTGCAAATCGTGGTCGACTCCCGTGAGCAGTACCCATATAGGTTCACCAGCCAGCAGGTCCGAACCGTACGCCGGGCGCTGCCATGCGGTGATTACGGGCTTGTTGTCGACGGACGGCTGGTCGTTGCGGTCGAACGCAAGTCGATGCCGGACTTAGTGTCCAGCCTGACCGGTGGCACGCTGCGCTACGCGCTGGCCGAGTTGGCGGCGTTGCCCCGCGCCGCACTGGTGGTCGAGGACCGCTACTCGCAAATCTTTAGTCAGGAACGGGTACGTCCCGCGCTGGTAGCCGACGGCCTGGCCGAGTTGCAGGTGCGCTGGCCGAATGTGCCGATCGTCTACGCCGAGACTCGGCCGTTGGCGCAGGAGTGGACCTACCGCTACCTCGCCGCCGCGTATGCCTGGGCTGCCGGCGAGGATGCTGCGGTGACCCGGATCGGTCCGCAGGTCACGGACCTCGATCGTGCTCCGGCCGCACCGGGCCCGTCCGCTGCTGAGGTCCGGGCCTGGGCCCGTGAGCACGGCCACCCTGTCCCCGACCGGGGACGACTGCGCCCCGAGATCATCGACGCGTGGCACACCGCCCACCCATAGGTCCCGGCCAACAACCGCCAAACTCCGTGACATTCAGCCGAGAACCTGGAACGGCTCGGTGCACCTGCATCCGCCTGCTGTTGCCTATTTGTCTGCGACCTTGATATAGACGCCGAGAACCTGATCGTCGGCGAGTAGCAACAACTTCGGGGCGCTGCCTGGCGTCGCGGGTGTGATCCGGGCTTCTGTGGCTTGCCTGACCGCGTCAGGATTCTGCGTGTACGGAATTGGGCTGGTACCGGTCCAGCCGCTCAGTGTGGTACTGCCCAGGTGTGCTTCGAAGCGCCCTTGAGCCGACACGCTGAGCAAGCCACTGGAAAAGCTCTCAATTGCGCATAAGCGGGCAGAGGAGGCTGACGATCGTACGGTGACCTGCGCGGCCCTGAGGCGGAGATCATGAACCTGCGGCACATGCCCGAGGCACGTTGCACCACAGGCCATCATGGACGCCGACGACCGGCCGGCTCAACATCAACGGCAGCACCCGGAGTACGTTCCAGTCGGCGGCGATCGGCGATGAGGCACCACTGCGCGGTGGAACGACTACTCGGCCTCGGCCGTGTTGACAAAGGCGACCTCGGCAGGATCACGGCAAAACGACTCAGCTCGTCGCATCGATGCGGCTAACCTGAGTCGGCCACTGGATTGCACGGAATCGGGTCTACGACTGCCCCGGCCCGTTCGGGTCGTCTTCATCCGGCCCAAGTTCAGCCTCGTGTTCGATCGTGCTGCGGTCACGCTTACTAGCGCCGTCGGCGCCGACATCAGGGTGGCGCGCACGCAAGTGTTCGGCCATTTCGTCGTCCGGGACGTCCCCGACCGCTGCCACGATTGTCTTTTCCGTTGCTGGCGCGTAGGCCAGTGACGACTATGCGCGTATGGATGCGGGCGAAAGCCGCGACATCCAACGGCCGACGGGTGGCTATGCCGAATACGCAGTGGTCAATGCGGACCCGGTGGCTCCCGCGCCCGCCGGCCTCTCGATGCCTCAGCGTGCAGCCGTTCCGCTGGCCGGCCTCACTTCGCTACAAGCATTGCGTGACAGAAGCCGGCGTACGGACTGGGCGGCGTGTACTGATCAACGGCGCTTCCGGTGGAGTCAGCACGTTCGCCGTATAGATTGCCAAGATTTTTCGGTGCGCAGGTGACCGGAGTCTGCAGTGCAGCCAATGCCGAACTCGTGCGTGACCTCGGCGCGGACGCCACTCGACTACCACCACGAGGATGTCACCGCAGGCAGCGCACGTGAATGTCTTCGACACCCGCGCGGAGGTGTCGTTCTGGCGCTGGCAACGGATTCTGACCCGCCGTGGCGTGCTGGTGTCAGTCAATCCCGTGCTCCGCAACCCCGCCACCCGCGCGGTGTTCAGGTTTGTCCGCCGCCGAATTGAGGCCCGGCTCGTTCGGCCATCCGGACCGGACCTCGCCCAGCTAACTGCCTGGATCGAGCGAGGCGACCTCCGTTCTGTGGTGGACCGCATTTCCCGCTCGCGGCAGCCGCCGATGCTCACCGATGCAGCGAAACCCAACGCGCCGTCGGAAACTCGTCATCACACCAGCCGGCTAGCGAATGACATCAGCGGCTGGCCGGGTTTACTTCACCGACAAAATCGCCGCACCATTTGCCTTCGAGACCGGCCTGACCTTAATCAAGCTATGCCTAATTAGCGGGAGGGCGACCCTAGCGACGGGGCGGCGGTCGTGGTGTGGCGTGGCGTCCAGTTGGCGAGCCAGGTGGGTATTTGGTCGGCTGGTAGTGGTTTGGCGATGTAGAAGCCCTGGATGGTGTCGCAACCGAGCAGTTTCAGTTCTGTCCAGGTTTCGTGGTCTTCGATGCCCTCGGCGACGACGTTGAGGCCGAGGCTGTGCCCGAGTTCGATGATGGAACGGGCAATCGCGTGTTCTTTCTGGCTGGTGCGCATGGCTGAGATGAAGGATCGGTCGATTTTCAACTCGTCAACGGGGAGGTCTTTTAGCCGCCCGAGGGAGGAGTATTCGACGCCGAAGTCGTCAATGGAGAGCTGCACACCTAAATCGTGGAGGTGGTTCAGCGTTGCGATGTCTCGTCCAGAGTCCGTCATGACAGCGTTTTCGGTGATTTCTAGGATGAGTTGGTGGGCGGGGACGCCAGTCTGGTGCAGTAACTGCTCGACGCGCGCTGGTGTTGTGGCGTCGCGGAGGCAGTGGGGAGAGAGGTTGACGGCGACGCGCCAGTGCTGGCCGGCGTCGAGCCAGTGGCGTTGTTGGCTTAGGGCGAGTTCGAGCGTTTGGAAGGTGAGTGGGTTGATCAGGCCGGTCGCTTCGGCGAGGGGTATGAATTGGCCGGGTCCGAGCAGCCCCCGATCGGGGTGTTGCCAACGAACGAGGGCTTCAGCGCCGATGGGAATTCCGGTGAGGGTGTCGACCTTCGGCTGATAATGCAGCACCATCTGGTTCGCCGCGATGCCGGTGCGGAGTTGGCCGAGCAGGGCGAGGGTGTGTGGGCTGTGTTTGTCGAGGCGAGGCTCAAAGACCTGGTAGTCCAGGTGACTCTTTTTCGCGGCATACATGGCGATGTCAGCGACCCGGAGGAGTTCGTCAGGATTGGTGGCGTGGTCTGGGTAGACGGCGACCCCGATACCCGTATTGACCTCGACGCTCAACCCGTCAAGGTCGAACGGCTGTTCCAGTGCGGTGTGGAGTTTCGTGGCCACGGCGATTGCGTCAGCCTCTGAGGTGATATTGGGGATCAGCACGGCGAACTCGTCGCCGCCGATTCTGGCCACGGTGTCAGTCTCGCGCAGCACGGCCACGAGGCGTTGCGCGACGTGGGTGAGGAGCAGGTCGCCGTGGTGGTGGCCCAACGTGTCGTTGATGAGCCGGAACCGGTTCAGGTCGGTGAGCAACAATGCCATGCGATCGCCGTGGTTGTTGGCGGCACGCATCGCCTGGCGCAGGAGCTCGTGGAGGCGCAGCCGGTTGGGCAGGCTAGTGAGGCGGTCGGAGAACGCTTGATGTTCCAGGTCGCGTTCCAGCTGAACGCGGGTGCTGACATCGCGGAGGTTGACCAGGATGCCGTGGACGGCCTCGTCGGCGACGAGGTTACGGCCGACGCCCTCGATGTCGCGGACGGTGCCGTCGTCGTGTTGGACCCGGAACCGGATCATCGCGGTCGACCCGCGACCGGCGCACAGCAGTCGCAGGCTGCGGCGGACGGTCGCCGCGTCGTCGGGATGCACCGTGTCCGTGATGACGGCCTCGGCGGTGCGTCCGAGCAGGGCGTCGGGGCGCCGGCCGAGCATCCGCTGGGCGGCCGAGCTGACATATCGGGCATGGCCGTGCGCGTCGAACAGGATCGTGGTGTCGGACGACGCGGTGAACATCGCCTCGAATCGGCGTTCGTCGTGCTGACGGACCCGGGCCTGCAGCTCGTGCAGGCGCGCGGTCACCCACGCCACGCACTCGCCGGTGAGGACACTGATCGCCGTGCAGGCTATCGCCGACGTGGTGAGCCGCGGCGCGTGGTGCACGATCTGCATCGGGAACCAGAATGCGGCGACGAACAGGGGGCTAAATGCGAGGACCGTCCCGCGTCGCAGCGCGGTACCTGCCCATACCGCGAGGACGAAGAAGGAAATACTCGCCAGGTAGGGGTTGGGGTCCAGCCAGTTGCCGAAACCCATGATGGCCAACGACGGCGGGATGGCCAGGGCCTGCCACTTGCGGCGCCAGCGCTGCCACGGCAGCCGCAACATGACCGCCCCACACAGTAGGGTCGCGGCGCCGAGGCCGAGCAACAAGGCCCCGATCCGGCGAGTGGACCCCACTGTCGGTGCGTACCCAAGGATGACCACGGCCGACGCGAGATACAGCCAGCCGACGGCGTGCCCGGTCAGCCGCCGGAACGGACCGTCAGGCTCCGCCGCCTGCCCCCGCCACGGTCGCCAAGTCACCTCTCCTTATCGGCGCGGCGCCCAAATTACTGAGTACGAGTCGATACCCGGAACTTTCGTAGATGACCGACCCCGCACCGGCAGCGGTGATTGCGGGAGCGCCTACTCGATCGGGGTCGAGCCGTCAGTGACGGCGTGGGCGGTAGCCAGCCCGGTAGCCTCGGCGGGTTCCCGCGGCGTGGGAAGCGCCTGCCCGAGGTGCCTTCGGCCGAACGCCTGCCGCAGCTGCGCGATCGAACTGCCCCCGCCCGCGAGGACCTCGGGCAGCGAAGACGCGAACGTCTCCACCAAATCAGCCACGTCTTGCTCGGTGTGATGGGCGGTCAGCGAGATTCGGATCCCAGACAGCTTAGCCGGCACCGCCGGGGACGTGGCGATGTCGACGAAGAAGCCGGCATCGCGCAGACGTTCTGCCATCGCGTAGGCGAGCGGCGGGACGCCGACGCCGACACAGCGGATCGGTGTGGCGCTCGGACTCACCACCGGAACCCCACGATCGGCGGCCAACGTGTTGAACAGGTCGATCAGGTGGTTGAGCCGCGCCCGGCGGGGCGCCACCTCGTCGCTCAGGTGAAGGCGCGCCGACGCGAGGATCGCGCCCAACATCGGCGGTTGCACCGGTCCTGAGAAAATCAAAGGGCCACCCAAGGTGGCGACGCGGCGGCGCAGCTCCGAGTTCGGAAACGTCAACACACCACCGGCCGCGGCGAACGACTTGTTCAGCGAGCCGGTGACGATTGTCCGATCAGCTGCGGCCGGGCTCAGCTGTTCCAGCGCGTAGCCGCGACCGAACCGGCCGGTCCAGGAGATCGCATGCGCGTCATCGATGTACAACCACAGGTTCGGGTGCCGCTGCGCGAGGTCGCTCAGCTGGGCCACCGGTGCCGGGTCGGCGTACATGCTGTAAATGCCGTCCGTCATGTACCAGACCCGCTGATGGGTCCGCGCCGCCTCAACAACTCGCCGTTCGAGCCGGCTGAGATCACTATGCGGAAACAACTCCACGTCGATCCCGTCCCCCTGCACCAGCCGTGCTGCCATCTGCACGCTGTAATGCACCTGCGAATCCAACAGCACCAGATCATCGCTGCCCACCAGAACCGGTAGCGCGGCGAGATGCCCCATCGTCGTGCTTGGGCTGATCAGCGCCGGCCGGCCAAACATGTCGGTCAACGCCGCTTCTGCCGGGGGGTAACCGGGGGCCGACACATAGGTTCGCGACGAGGAAAACTGGGTGCCGTACCTTGTCACAGCGTCCACGACCGCAGCAACCAACGCGGGATGGGTCTCCAACCCGAGATAGCTGCAGGAGCCGAAATGCACCAGCTGGCGACCATCAACCGTGATCGTGCGCCCATCTAGCCGATCATCCTGCGCGGCCCGGTGCGCCAGCCCGCGACTCACCGCCTGCAACATGAGGTCATCAAGCGCGCTCAACCGTTTTTCGACGGCGCCCACAGCACCCCTACTCTCTGAGACCGTTCCCGGCACGTTCGGTGACTGGGGTTACCTCGATAGCCGATCAAAGTCTATCTAAGACATAACTAGGGTCAATCCCTGGCGCGATAAGCGGGGTGTTAGAAGCCCAGCGTGCAACGAGAGCATCCCCCCTGCCACCCACGCCGACGCGCGACCAGGCGCGGCACCGTTGCCTGCCGCTACCACAGACCCCAACGCCACCGTGGATGGGCGGCGATGAGGTCTGTGGCAATCAGTACTAAAGCGTTGTGATTAGGGTTGCTGCTTCGCGAGCTTTGAAGGCCACCAGATTGCGCGACCGATGTCGTGCGACAAGGCCGGGACCAGGACGGTCCGGACGAGCAACGTGTCGAGCAGCACACCGAAGGCGACCGCGAAGCCGAGCTCGGCCAGGAAGACCAGCGGGAGCACGCCGAGCACGGCGAACGTTGCGGCCAGGACCACACCGGCTGAGGTAATGACCCCGCCGGTGACTGACAGACCGCGCAGCACCCCGGCTCGGGTGCCAAATTTCCCCGTTTCTTCGCGCACTCGGGTCATGAGGAAAATGTTGTAGTCGATACCGAGTGCCACGAGGAAGACAAATGCGAATAGCGGGAACGACTGGTCGGCCCCCGCGAATTTGAACAGATGAGTAAAGACGAATCCGCAGATGCCGAGAGTCGCGCCGAAGGAGAGCACCACCGTGACGATAAGCAACAGCGGAGCCAGCAAAGCTCGCAACAACAAGGCAAGCACCACAAAGATGACCAGCAGTACGATTGGAATGATCAGGTTCCGGTCGTGCACAGACGCATTGTGTACGTCGAGTGTGGCGGCCGACTGACCTCCGACCACAGCGTCCGCCCCCGCAATCGCGTGCACTGCGGTGCGCATTCGCGCGATGGTGTCGTAAGCGGCCGGCGAGTCGTAGGAATCAACCAAGGTCGCGTTCACGATCGTACGTCCGTCGATGGGCTGGACTTGTAGCGCCTCAGGTGCGCAGCCGGTGGTGCCCGACGCCGGCCCGGCCGGTGAACGCACCTGTGCGATCTTGCTGTAGTCGATCTGCACGCAGACGGATCCAGGAGTGCTCTGCACGCCGGGTAGCGTCTCGACCGCGGAGACTACCTGCGCGGCTTTGGCAGCGTTGACTGCGATGACTGCGGGTGCACCGACGCCCCGGTCGAACTTCGCGTCGTAGATGTTCTGGCCAACGACGGCGTCTGGGGTGTTGGTGAAGCCCTGCGTGGTGCTGAGCCCATTGGTTTTGAGGCCGCTGATCCCGATCAGGCACAGCAGCAGGATCACGCTGGCACCGATCCATGCGGGCCGGCGATAGTTGCCGATGAAGCGGGAGATCGCGCCCCAGATCCCGATAGTCCCCGGCTCGGTCGCCGCGGTGAGCGTGATCGGGCGGCGCGGCCAGAAGATCCACCGGCCGGCGACTGCGAGGAATACCGGCAGGAACGACATCATGATCAGCAAAGTGCAGGCGATTCCGATTGCCGACACCGGGCCGAGGCTCTTGTTGGAGTTCAGCTCGGAGAAGGTCAGGCACAGCAGTCCGATGATCACCGTGGCTCCGGAGGCGAAGATTGCTGGCGCGGATTCCTTCCACGCTTTGATCATCGCGTCGAAGCGGTGTTCGTAGTTATGCAGCTCCTCTCGATATCTGGAGATCAACAAGAGCGCATAGTCGGTGCCGGCTCCCAAGACCAGCACAGACAGGATGCCCTGACTTTGACCGGTGAGCGTGAGCACGTTGTTTTTGGCCAGGAAATAGATGACCATCGACGAAAGGCCGAGGGCGAGCACAGCGGAGAACAGCGGGAAGAACCAGAGCACCGGAGATCGATAGACCAGCAGCAAGATCAGGATGACGATGCCACCCGCGGCGATCAACAGGGTCCCGTCGAGGCCACCGAAGGCGCTGATCAAGGCCACCAACAGTCCACCAGCGCCAGCTGGATTCACCACGAGCCCGTCGGGTAGCCCTTGTTTGGCGACCTCGATCAGTGCGGTCTCGTTTGCCGACAGGATGTCACCGTTGATCGCGACCCCGTTTTGCTGGGCGACCAACGGCGCGAAGATTGCCGCAGCGGTTCCATCTTTGGCATAGCTGACCGGTGTGACCGCCGGGGAGTCGACTCCCTTCTGCGTGGTGATCTTGGTGAACGCAGCAGCAATCGCAGTTTTGTCCTGCTCGGTCAGCCCCGAATCACGGTGAAAAACAATAAATCCGGGCAACGACCGGGACTTGCTGAACTTCGCCGCCTCGTCGCCGGCCTTCGTTGACTCGGCCGAAGCGGGCAAGTACGCAGAGTTGTCATTTTTCTGCACCTCGGAGAGTTTGCCCTGGTAGGAGCCGCCAGCGCCGCCGGCCAGAAACGCCAGCACCGCGACGGCAATGATGGCGAAGAACGGAATCCCCCGTGGCAATTTGCGCGAACCCGGCTTCGTCATCGGCGGGGTTGCGCTTTCCTGTTCAGTGGAAAAAAGGTTCGTCATGGCGTTTTGTGCCTTTCAGGTCATTTGTGCACATGACAGTGAAGTCACCCGTCACATTGACATGCCCGGCAGTGCGGCACTGTCATGGGGATTTGGTATAAGTGATCGGGATCACCATTCCTTCGGTGAACACTGGCGGCGTCACCACGGTAAATCCTATGTTCAGGCGCCTCGGTGATTGGGAGCAGCTCATGGTCATGACACCAAGGCACCGCCGGTGCCGATGGTGAGCCTGTTGCCACCAGCCAGCTGTTCCGCCGAGCTCCCAAGCCCACGGCCGACGCAGCGCCAACGGCTGGCTGAGCACCAACGGCTGGCTGAGCACCAACGGCTGGCTCAGCCTTCGCCTTTACCGACGACGACGGGCTGCGGCGCCTCTATGCCGCCTACGCCCCTGAATTGTACGGATACGCCAGGCGCGCGCTGCGAGATCCGCACCCCGCCGAGGACGCGATCCAGGAGTGCTTCGTGCGCGCGTGGCGCTGGTCCGACAGATTCGATCCCGAACGCGGCAGCCCCCGCCCCTGGCTGTACCAAATCATGCGCAATGTCGTCCATGACGCGCTCGCCGCCCGGAACAAACGCCCCATGCTGCAGCCAACCATCGACGCATTACGACTGGTCGATCAGCGTCACCTGGCTCAGCCCGATCGGTGGGAACCAGCCCGCCAACGGCAGGCATTGCGCCGGCTATTAACCCAAGTGGCGGCGGAACGGGCCTCGGCTCGGCCCCGCCCTGCGGCCCGCTGGCGTGCAGCATTGGCTGCCTTGGCCACCACCTCGGTCGCCGTCGTCCTCGCCATCCTGGTGATCAATCTTGGCCCCCCGACCGTTGCCACCACCGACACCATCGCCCATGACGGTAACAACGGTGTCAGCGCAGTGGCACACCTCTCCCCCGCACCCGGTGGCACCACCATCGAACTGACCGGACACGGCTTACCCCCAAATCACCAGTTCGGAGCGTGGCTGCAAGATGCCCACGGCAACCGCGTTCTCGCCGGCGGCCACCTGTTCGAATCCAGCGCGAACGGCACGGTAGATGTGCGGTTACTCGCCCAACTCGAACGCAACAGTGCCGTCGCGATCGGCATCACCGGCACCGACAAACACGACGTCGCCACCGCACCACTGCCCACCCGCTGACTGCTCCGGTGCCGCCAGACCACCAGACGACTATTTCTGCTGGAGCGGCTGGCGTTGGGCCGGCGACGAGTCCCAACCAGATCAGGCCCGGCTTAAGCTTGGCCGGCGGTGTCGCTGATGACGAGTTTGGGGTGCGCGGCGAGAAACTCGGCCATCTTGTCAGCAGCCGCGGCGGCGAACAATTGCCGAGTGTCTGCGGTGGTGCCTTCCCCGCTGCCCTGGGTGTCGAAGGTTCCCCCGTTGCTTTTGACTGGAATCAGATTGGCTCCGGCCAGTCCTTTGAGGCCGAAAATGAAGTCGGTGATGTCAACAACATGGGTGTCCATCTTTAGCGACGAGCCGGCCGCGGCCAGCACATTCTTCACTTTCACCGGGTTGGTGATGACGCCCGTGCTGGTGGCCTTTTTCGCCATTGCGCGCAACAGCTGCTGCTGATGACGCTGCCGGTCGTAGTCCCCGTTTGTCGAATGCCGCAAGCGCGAATATTCCAACGCTTCCCATGGCGCCATGCCACGGCAGCCTTTGCGGAACCAAAATGCGTTACGCGGCGGGCTCGACGGATCCGCGTTTACTGCGTAGTGAACTTTGCCCGCAGAATCGATGGTGTAGTGGCTGGACCACATGTCTTGGTCGACGCAAAGATTCAACCCGCCCATCGCTTCAATGATCCCACTGAACCCGTCGAAGTCGATCACGGCGACGCCGTCGAACCCGATACCAGTCAGCTCATGCACCGCGTTGGTGGCTAGTTTCGCACCGCCGACCCAGCCGCGCCCATTCGCTGACCCGGTCTCGTACGCGGAGTTAATCTTGGTGGTGTCGCCGCCGAACCCGATCGACTTGTCGGCCGGGATGTGGGCGATGGTGTCTCGCGGGATCGAAATCATGTAGGCCTTGTCGTGCGCGGCAGTGATGTGCACGACAATAATTGTGTCGGAGCGCGAGCCAAGTCCTTGCGCATCCCAGCTAGCGCGGGTGTCCAGGCCCAGCAACAGCAGATTCATCGCCCCAGCCGGCAACTTGCTGGCGACCCCGCCTCTAGCGCCGGCGGCACCGCCCAGGACGGTGGTAGTGGTCTGGATGTTGCCAGTGAGCTGACCCAGGAAATACCGGGCGGTAACTATGCCGCCGAAGCTGAACACTGACAGAACTGCACCAGCGGTGACCAGCAGCTTAGCCCACCGCGGAGATCGCGGCCTGCGACGGCCGCTCAGCGTGCCCTTACCCGAGTTGTTGGCCACCTCTGCTGGCATCGTGACGGCTCCTCACCTGATCGGGATGTGCAGCACTGCCTCGCGCGCAGGTGGCCGTCGATCGATGCCAAACCGACAGTGCGCGGGCAGATCAGCTCGTCTGCACGATAGTCAAGCTGCGCCAGCACACCCTGGGTGACGATCGAGTTGACGTCAGCTGGCAGGATGCAGACCGGCAAGACCAGGTTGCAAGATTGAACCGACCGGTGGCGGTTGAGGTGCGCAACTCAGCCAGAGCACCAGGTCTGCCGACGTAACAGGCATGTGGGGCAGCGCCCCGCTGGGTCAGCACCGTGGCCGAGACCGTGCCCTTCAAGGATCGAAGTGGAGGCCGGGACCCGTGCTGCACTACCTGATGCCACTAATCTCGTCGCCATGGCTCTACGTGATCATTTTCATGCTGGTCGCGGTGGACGGTTTCGTGCCGGTTGCCATGTCGGAGGCTGTCATCATCGCGCTCGCCGCGATCTCGAGGGCCGGCTCCCCTAGCCTTGTCGCCCTGGCAATTGCCGCGATTTTGGGCGGGATGGCCGGCGACCGTATTTCCTATTCCGCCGGCCGCAGAGCGGGTGCCTGGATAAAAAATGGCAAGCTAGCTGCGGCGAAGGTTCGGGCCGAACAGGCGCTGCTGCGCCAAGGTGGTGCCGCCCTCGTCATCGGACGGTTCATTCCCTATGGGCGCACCGCCACCACGTTAACGGCCGGTTCGGTTTCGCTGCCGTTAACTCCGTTTTATCTGGGCAGTGCGATCTCTAGCCTGTTGTGGGCCGGTTATTCGATCGGCCTCGGCCGGCTGGGCGGCGCGACGTTCGCCGATTCCCCGGTGCTGGCCGTCACTTTTGGCATCGCCCTTGGTTTCGTCCTCGCCGGCCTACACACAGCCGGCAAACGGTTAAGCGCCCGACTCGGTTGGTCTACTGTGCCTTCACCTACTGTGCCTTCACCTACTGTGCCTTCAATTACCGGCCAACCAGGCCTTGTACGCCCGGAGCAGGCAGAAACCTCAGCTGAGGTTCACTGAAGATAATTCTCCAGCAAGGCCGGAGTCAGCCCAGCCGCATGGATAGCCGCGAGCGCTGCCTTAACGTCGGCGACGAAGGCCGGCCGAAAGTGCATCAAGATGATGTCACCGGGCTCGATCTTTGCCGATGAAGTCTGATAATAGACCTTGCCATCATTGACGGTTTCCGACCAGGAAAACACAGCCTGCAGGCCGCAGTCGTGTGCGGCCTTGAGGGTGTTGTGGTCGTACTCGCCATATGGCGGGCGAAAAAACCGGGGCGTGATCCCGAACGTGGTGCGCTCGCTGTCGCGCGCCGTGCAGATCTCGTGCCGCTGCCGTTCATAGGAAAGCCCACGCATCACCGGATGGGTAATGGTGTGGTCCTCGATCACGCCACCGGCATCCTCCAGCTGTCGGAAGAATGGCGGGTTTTTGGCCGCAACGGGGGCGATCAGAAACATCGTGAATGGTATATGCGCCGCCTGCATCAACTTCGATGCGATCGGCAGTTGAGTTTGGCCATCATCCATGGTCAAAAACGCCACCGGTTGGTGCACCGGCAGCCTTTGGTAGATCGGTGCCGTTGACCCGATCGGTACAGTGATCGGTTGTGGTGGGGGCGGCGGCGCAAAGGTAGGCAGGCCGAAGGCACGAGCGGCTTCGCCCGATGCGCTGGCAGCGGCCGACACAGTTGGTGCGGCCGGCTGACCGCTGGCGGCCGGTGTTGTTTCCTGGGGTTGGCGCGGGGCCGCCCTTTGGTCGCTGACACAGCCGGCCAGCACAGCGCACGAGGCAACCGCGACCAGGTAAGTCAGTGCGCGGTTGGCCCGGAGCCGAACTCGGTGGAGACGCATAGGCAGCAACGTAGTCGGCCGTGTCCATCGCCGATTTCCGCCTCAGCGGAGTTCCTGGGCGGGATTTCCGCTCCAGCGCGAATACCTGACTGTGCGTTCGCCCTTCATCACAAATGAGTCAGCATCGATTACTGTGAAATCCGCCAACGCCACTCCATAGTGTACGAACGCACCGACACCCAATGTAGTTCCCGCTCCGATAACGGTGTGGTCGGACTTGAATGTCCCGTCTTCCATCGAGTGGCACTGGATGATCGTGCCGGCATTGAGCGCACAGTCGTCGCCGATAGTGACGAGCCCACGTTCGGCTAGTGCGCAACCATCGTCGTAAACCCGAGCGCCGATCTGCACGCCGAGCACCCGCCACAGCACGGTTTTCGCCGGCGTTCCGTTGAAGATCGCAAGGTAGGGCGTGAGTAGCTTCCAGTACCGTTCGTGCCACCAGAAATACGGCGCATAAATCGAACAGAACTGCGGGCGCAGCCGCCGAAACAGGCTCACCGAGCGTTCCACCACAACGAAATAGACAGTGCTGAAGGAGATTGCAGCGACGGACACAAACCCGAGGGCGGTGACGCCGAGCCGCTCAGATCCAGCGGTTGCTGCCAAAGCGAAAACCGTGAGCACGAGCAAATGAACCCACCGTACGAGCAGGAATAGTGCCATTGTCACGACGTTGTGCCGGTTTTTCGCGGCCAGCCGGTGCGGGAAGAGTCGACCAGTTTTGAGGTGATCGAAGCGACTGTCGCGCTCGACCGAACGCGGGATCTCGAAGCTCGGCGACCCGAGCAGCCCTACTCCCTGTCGGATCGGCCCATCCAGCGGGATCATCGCCTTCGTGCCGACCAAACAGTTATCGCCGACGCGACCCTCGGCCGGAAACACGATCGCGTTGCCGAAAAAAGATCGCGACCCGACTGCGACGGGGCGTACCCGAAATGAGGTGTTGGAAAAGTCGGCGTTGAGGAAGGAAACACCATCAGAGATCATCGTGCCACGGCCGATACTGGTGAGAAACGGTGAATCTTGTTCCAGTGCTGCGCCGAAGTTCGAGCCGGTCTGCTCGACGTCAGGCAGCCGGTATCCGAGCGCGCGCAGATAGCCGATGATGTAAGAGCTGTCACCGAAGAGTTCGATGAAGAAGGCCGCGTTGGTGATGCGGTGAATAAGCTGATGAGCTGTGTGATGCAACCCAAAAAGCGGGTAGGTGCGGCCAGCCACGAGAAAGCGGTTCAGCAGACGTGGCACGGTGACCACCGCGGCTAGTCCGGCGATGATCGTGCCGAAAAAGATCAGGAGCGACACGAGCAACGCGGTGCGATAAAACGCCCAGGTGTCTAGCGTCAGGAATCCGTCGCGGAAACCGTCGTCCAAATCCGCGGCCTCGGTGACAAGCGCATCCAGCAGACCGACCGCGGCTGGACCGGAAACCAGCACCAACATCAGCATCCCAGACACCCAAGCCCACGCTCGCCGCAATGGCCCGCACCGGGCAGGTTGCACCCGGCAATAGTTCACCTCGGTGGGCTGGGCCGGTGAGCCGTGCCAATGTTCACCCGACGGCACCTGCTGCCCAGTGAGCAGCGCAGACGCGTGGCCGAGCTGCGCGCCGTCGCCCAGGCGAGTGTCAATGTCGAACACGGTGTGCTCGCCGACATATGCTGCGCCGCCGATCGTCACTGGGCCGAGTTCGATGCGACCTGCGTGTGCGCGGTAGCAGGTGAAAGTGGACCGCCGGCTGATGATCGTGTCGGCGCCGATGTTCAGCAGGTCCGCACCGACGGGGACGGTCGTCGAGAAAATCACTGTCCTGCGGCCGACCTTCGCCCCCAAAGCGCGCAGATAAAACGTGTAAAGCGGGGTGCCGGCGAATGCGACGAGCGGGTTGGCCTGCACGAGTGTCTTGACCAGCCAGAAACGCACGTACGAAAAGCTCCAGAGGGGAATTTTTTGTGGCCGCCACCGGCCGACCAAAATCCATTTTGCGGCGATGGGTAGACCGCAGCTGGCGACCAGAGTCACCAGCGCGAAAATGACAGAGCGCAGATAGATCTGTCCGATGCTATCGACTGCCGAGACCCAGGTGAATCCCGCATCAAGCGCCGCCGCACCCAACAATATCAGCGCCAACGAAATCAGCAACTGCGGACCGCACCACACAGCAGATATTGCGCCGTGCTGACCCGCGCCGTTCGAGCATGTCCATAGATTCCGGCGGCCGGAACCGGCTGCACTGCAGCCGCGGCCGGCCGAGCCAGAGCCGCGGCCAGGCTCCTGATGGTTGGATGCAGGTAAACGTCCTTCGTGCCCACTGACGGCAGGCCGGCGCGTTCGCGAAATTGCGCACAGAAATGCGCGACCAGCAGCGAGTTCGCGCCTAGATCGGTAAAGAAATGACTGTCGACGGAAACTCGCTCAACCCGTAGCACCTCAGCGAGCGTGAGCGCGAGCTGTTGCTCCAGGTATGTCGTCGGCTTGGCATAAGGCTGCGCCGACAACCCACACCGTTCACTCGTTGGCGCCGGCAACTGAGTCCGGTCGACCTTGCCACTGCGGGAAAGCGGGATCAAATCAAGGCGTTCGAGGTAAGCCGGTAGCATATGCGCGGGCAAGCGCCGACGGAGCAACTCATAAAGCTCCGCAGTGTCGATAAGCTCCGCAGTGTCGATAAGCTCCGCAGTGTCGATAAGCTCCGCAGTGTCGATGTCGCAGTGTCGATGTCGGCATTGTTTGCCGCAACAGTGTAAAACCCGACGAGTTCCACCAGCCCCGGATGCGGCTCATAGGTCGCTACCGCGGCTTGCGCGATTGCCGGCATTCCCATGAGCACCGACTCGATCTCGCTCAATTCCACTCGGTAGCCACGGATTTTCACCTGCGAGTCCACGCGCCCGATAAAAACTAAACCCTCAGGCCCACCCCGAACCAAATCACCACTGCGGTACGCCCGGTCCCAACCCAACGCGGGCAGCGGCCGGAATTTCGCCGCGTCCTGATCACGGTCCAAGTATCGGGCCAGCCCAACACCGGCGATCACCAACTCACCGACTGCACCCCACGGCAACACCTCGCCGCTAGCCGCATCGACCACCGCCAGTTGCCACCCGGCGAGCGGCAACCCAATCCGCACCGGCTCGCCCGGCAGCAGCCGCGTCGCTGACGCCACCACAGTGGCCTCGGTCGGGCCATAGGTGTTCCACACCTCGCGGTTGCGGTCTGCGAGCCGCTCGACCAATGTCGCCGGGCACGGCTCCCCACCCAGAATTAACAGCCGCACGCCAGCCAACGCCGACGCGGGCAGCATCGCCGCCAATGTCGGCACCGTCGAGACCACCGTGATCCGCTGCTGCACCAGCCAGCTGGCTAGATCCGGCCCGGTCTTCATCAGCGACCGGCGCGCCGGCACCAAGCAAGCCCCGTGCCGCCAGGCGAGCCACATTTCCTCACACGAGGCGTCGAAAGCAACCGAAAGTCCGGCGAGCACCCGGTCGTGTGGTCCGAGCGGGCGCTGCGGCACGAACAGTTTCGCCTCCGCGTCCACGAACGCCGCTGCGCTGCGGTGCGTCACAGCCACACCCTTCGGCTTCCCCGTCGTCCCGGAAGTGAAGATGATCCACGCGTCATCCGAGCACCGCGGGAGACGCGGATCAGCCCGGGGCGGCACTGCACGACGGCTGCGGAGAACCTGGCCAGCGCCGACCACTGCGCACACACCAGCCTCGGACCACACCAGTTCAGCGCGATCGGCCGGATCGTCGACATCGACGGGCACGTAAGCCGCACCGACCGACAAAACCCCAAGCATTGCCACGTACAGGTCGGTCGTGCCGGACGGCACATGAATGCCGACGCGGTCACCAGCACCGATACCCAGCCCAGCGAGGCGGCCCGCGAATCGACCCACCTGCAACAGCAACGCAGCGTAGTCGAGGCGAGTCTCGCCGTCGTCGATGGCAGCCGCACCAGGAAATCGCCGGGCAGACTCCTGCAAGATTTCGATCAGAGTTCTGGGTGGCTGAGCCGGGCCGCCGGAAAACACCGCCAACGAACCCAAATCAACTGGCTGAGCTCTCACCCCGAACGCGTCGGTCGCAGCGCCTCTGGCCCGGTTCGCGGAAAATGCGCGCGAATACTCTGTGTTCCCCGAATCGTGTTCGGCTCTGCCCTGCCGAGTAATTCCGGCCGTATCGGTCACTGAACTTCCCTATTCGTCAACAACAAATTCATCAGTTGAATATCGCCCCGAGGTGCCGGTTTCCGCCCAGGACTTATCGGACCCGGGTGGCGGGCCGGTCCGCCGATCAGAGGTGGGCAGTCATCGAGCTGGCTCGGTGGACGAGAATATGACACCCGGGCACTATGCCACACCGGTCCATCCTGGTTGATCATGAGCCGGCGACACTCTTTATTATCGTCGCAATCGCACCCTTAAGTCCGACACAAACCGCGGATGACGGTGGAGTTAAACCCTCGAAATGGATCGCCCGCGGCCCTGCGTGTCAGCCACGGCGACGCTCGGCGAGCTCGATCGTTCGGCAGCGCTAGATTTCTCCGGCTCCACCGCGACATTGTCCCGCGCGGACGCCGCAGCGCCAGATCCTGCCTACCTGGCGAGGCCAGAGAGCAGGTTGATGGTTGCGGCGATGATGATCGCGCCGAACAGGTAGGACAGCAGGCTGTGCCGAAATGCGGTATGCCGGATCGCCGACGTTTTGAGATCCGTGTCAGATACTTGGTAGGTCATGCCAATCGTGAACGCGAGATAGGCGAAATCAAGGTACGAAGGCGGCTCGTCCTGATTGAAGGCAATTCCGCCGTCGACCCCGGTGTAATAGAGCCGGGCATAGCGGGTGGTGAAGACGGTATGAATCAATGCCCAGGTCAACAGCAGACTGGATACCCCGAGCGCCGCCCGAGCAGCGCTGCAGCTTCCAGCCGATTCGGAGTCAACACACACCGCCGGGTCACCGATCATGCCAACCTTCACCGCAATAATCGACAAATCCGACAGTACGGCGTCCAGCTGCGCAGCAACGACATCCGCCGGTACGCAATGGATTGAGGCGACTCCGCGCGTGTTCTGCGCAGTAACCGCATTGACAACCGACGCGCCGTACGCGCCAAGCGCCGCGAACGTTTTCAGGTCGGCTTGAATCCCGGCTCCGCCACCGACCACAGTGGGATCGGCACGGCACTGAAGGCCATCACCACGAGGAACGCGGCAGCGGCAATCCAAAACCCCTGCGCCGCTTCACACCGTGCCGTCCGGCACGTTTGCGGTAGGTGCAGGTCTGGATCGGCCACTGAGATCCAAGCGCACGGTGGGCCGTCTCGGCAGCGTTCTGGCGCACGGGAATCGGGCTCCCGGGTGACTCGCTGCCCAATAGAGGTGCACCATCGCGTCAAGGTAATCGCTCGGACCGCCCGAATCGAAGCGAATTGGGTCGGCCTGCAGTTGGGCAGCGAGGTTGGCAGGAAGCTCACCCGGCGACGGCATTGCGATGTCGTCGAGCAAAACCGGCACGAGTAGCTTGCTCAGCTGCGCGGCTTCCAGCTCTGCACGGGCTGCCATGCTGGCTGGATCGGTGGGCCGTCCGTTGCTAGCGCAAACTGCCTTCAGCCAGTGTGGGCCGATGAGCACCAGAACGACATCGCTTTCCATGATTGCAGCGAGAGACGAGTCGTGCGGGAGCGGTTCCCCCACGGCGAGAGCCGGAGCCGAATTCAGCGGCGCACTCGGCCGAATCGACGCAGCCTTGAGGGGTTCTGCCAGATGATTTGGCAGATCGTCATGATGAAAGATCGCGACATGAGCGCAGTGATCCGCTTGGTCGGCACCGGCGCTGACCGGATCTAGTGCCGAAGTCTGACCAGGGCGAGCAGGCAGGCGCTTGATCTGGGTTCTGACGGCATCAGCTTGGATTCCTAGCTGGAATAGAAGCGTCGCCGGGACGCTGTGTTCTTGCCTCATGACACCAAGCAGCAGGTGCTCGGTTCCAATGTGATCATGATGAAGCGCCAAAGCTTCGCGCAGGGAACCCAATAGGGCTTCCTTGGCCAAATTAGTGAAAGGTAGATGGCCACCGCGGGGCAACCGTGCGCTTTGAACCAGGGACTTCTCGGTCCGCCGGCGCAGCTTCGTTATATCAGCACCGACAGCGGCGATGACAGCCTCCGCAGAGTTTGCTGGCCCGAAAAGGAGCCCGCCAAGCAGGTGCACGGGCTCGATTTCAGCGTGGCCGCGAACTTTGGCGATGGCCTGCGCAGATACCACGACGATTTGAGCATTACCAGTGAATCGATCGAAAAATGCCACTGGCGGAAGCTACTCGGCAGCGGTAACAACCCGATGAATATCGGCTAAACGGCCGCCACTCCGTGCGATACGTGCGCCAAGGCAGTTCTCGATTCGCCGGACCAGTTCACGGGGGCTGAACGGCTTGACCATGTAGTCGCTCGCGCCGGAGGCAAATGCTTGCTCGATGTCCTGCGGGCGGGCGGGCGCGGGCGGGCGGGCGCGGGCGGGCGCGGGCGGTGAGGATGATGATCGGCAGCGTCGCGGTCCCCGGGCGGATCAGCGCTCGGCTAGCACGGTGCGGCGCCATGATCACGCCCTGGTCCGACTCAGCAGTGTCTGAATACGCGAAACCAACTCGCGCGGACTGAACGGTTTCGTCACGTAGTCGTCAGCGCCGGCATTGAATCCGCCTTCGACGTCCTGCTCTTGCACTCGCGCGGTCAACATAATGATCAACATGCCGGCGGTGGCTGGATTGGCACGCAGCATCCGACAAACGTCAATGCCGGATAATCCGGGCATCGACACGTCCAGCACCGCCAGCGTGGGCAATCGGAGCTGGGCTTGGTCGAGAGCGGCCTGGCCGTCTTCGACCGAGATCACCTCGAACCCGGCTTGCTCCAGCTTGAACGCCACCAAGTCGCGGATGTCAGCGTCGTCGTCTGCGACCAAGACAACTGTCACGGCAATCCCCTCGTTTGGCGCACAAGCTTTCACCATTCTTTCGGACCATATCCGGTTAGTCCCAGTTGTGACGCAAGGTCGGCAAAGCCGAGCTGAGTCACTGCAACCAGGCTGCAACCAAGGTGCAGCGAAGTTGCAGCCGCACTGCGGTGTTCTGTACTCAGTAACCACTTGCGCCAGCAGGAGGATTTCCATGACCGCGGTGCTCGACGCCGTTCGCACCGAGGCGCTGTTCGCCTCGGATGTCCAGCGCTCACAACAACCAACCCCGGAGCTGATTCGCGCCGCAGTCAGCGCCACTGTTGACCGCCTCGGCGAGGCCCGCTGCGCTGAAGTCGTCGCTCAGGAATTCGGTGAGCACCCCGACTGCGCCCTGGGCCGCATGCGCTGGGCCCGAACTGAGATCACGGCAGCTTTCCCGTTCTAACCCGCACGCCCCAGCGCAGGCCGGACAGCGTCGTCCAGCCGAGGAAATCACCAGTGCGCCAAGCTGGCTCACGCGCCCCCGGGGCGGTAATGTGACCCGCATGCACGCGCGTATGAATATGTGGTGGCCCGCCTGACCGGCGGCCCCAACCATCCGCGCTTTCCACCCGCGGCCGCCCCTCGAGGCGGCCGTCTTTTGTTGGCTCACCTCGGGCGGCGTCCCCAACCAGCCGAAGAGGGACCCATGCCCACCCCGCCTTTCGCCCTGCTGCACCGTGACGGTGCCGACCACGTTGAGGTGCTGACCGGCGATGTTTGCACTGTGGCGACACTCGCCGACATCCCGCTGACCAGGGGCCGCCCCACGCTCGCATTGATCCCCTATCGTCAGATCGCCGAACGTGGTTTCGACTGTGTCGACGACGGCGCGCCATTGGAATGCCTGCTGGCCACCTCTCACACCACCGAACCGCTCAGTGCTTTTCCCGCCGGACAAGTGCAGATCAGCTCCGGCGAATTCGATCGCACTGACGCCGAATACGGCGAAATCGTCGAACAGGTGCTGCGCGACGAAATCGGCCGGGGCGAGGGTGCCAATTTCGTCATCCACCGCGTTTTCACTGCGACTGTGCACGGCGACCCTGTCGCTGCGGCTCGGGCAGCATTCGGCCGGTTACTGGCCCAAGAGCAGGGTGCATATTGGACCTTCCTGGTGCACACCGGCACCCGCACATTGGTAGGCGCTACGCCGGAACGGCATGTCAGCGTCGCCGACGGCATCACCATGATGAACCCGATCAGCGGCACCTTCCGGCACGGCTCCGGCGAATTGCTCGACTTCCTGCGCGACCCGAAGGAAATCGAGGAGCTCTACATGGTTCTCGACGAAGAGCTGAAAATGATGGCAACCGTCGCCGAGCAGGGCGGCCAGGTCGCCGGACCGTATCTCAAACAGATGGCGCACCTGACCCACACCGAATATCTACTCGCAGGGCGCGGCACCTTGGACGTGCGCGAAGTGCTGCGCCACACCATGTTCGCGCCAACCGTGACCGGCAGTCCGATCGAGAATGCCTGCCGGGTGATCGCTCGACACGAACACCGTGGCCGCGGCTATTACGCCGGCGTATTGGCGCTGCTCGATCATGACGAATCCGGCCAACAACGACTAGACGCACCAATCCTGATCCGCACCGCGGAAATCTCCCCCGACGGCACCCTGCGCGTTCCGGTTGGCGCCACCCTGGTCCGGCACTCCACTGCCGAGGGCGAGGTGGCCGAGACCCACACCAAGGCGGCCGGCATTCTGGCCGCTTTAGGCGCAGTCAAAACCAACCACCCCCCGGTACGCCGGGAAGCGCACTCACCGCAGGTGCAAGCCGCCCTGGCCGCCCGCAACGTTGATCTGGCCCGGTTCTGGCTCGACTCGCGGGAACCCGGGGCGCTGACCGTGCCCGCCCTGGCCGGCCGAACCGCCGTGATCATCGATGGCGAGGACACGTTCACTGCGATGCTCGCCCACCAACTCAAAGCCCTCGGCCTCGCCGTAACAGTGCTCGACTGGCACTCAATCACACCCCTCGCCAACGCAGTCAGCGGACCACCCGACCACGCCGCAGGCAGACCACCCGCCAACGCCGCAGGCAGACCACCCACCAACGCCGCAGGCGCATCGCCCGCCAATTCAGCCGGTGTGCTGACAACTGCAGCGGCCCGGGTGGCCGATGCTGATCTAGTGGTGCTCGGTCCCGGGCCAGGAGATCCGGGCGATCCCGGCGACGCCAAAATGACCACATTCCGCGCCGTGGCCACCTCCTTACTAACCGAGCACCGGCCATTTCTCGCGGTATGTCTCGGCCACCAAATCCTCTGTGCCCAGCTAGGACTCGCGTTGCACCGCCGCGACTCGCCATATCAGGGCTTAACGCGCGACATCGACCTGTTCGGCGCCGTACGCCGAGTCGGCTTCTACTCCAGCTTCTGCGCTCTGAGCCCCGCCGACGCAGTCGAATCCGCGTACGGAACTGTGGCGGTGGCTCGCGACCAAGTCGACGACGCTGTACACGCCGTACGGGGGCCGAGGTTTGCTGGGGTGCAGTTTCACCCGGAATCAGTGCTGAGCCGAGACGGAGTCGCGATCCTCACCGAGCTAATCGGCGGCATTTTCGGCGAATTGGCGCAATCGGCCACGCCTGAGGTGATTAGCCCGCTCGTCAGCGGGTAGGTCAAGAGTGCCGGTGGCCCAGGAGGATCGAGAGCCTCTTCTTGGGCCACCGGTTTTGGGTGGCTCCTGACTCCGTGGCGGTGAGACGACACGGCTTAACGCTGGTGAGATGACACGGGTTAGCGCCGGGCCCCAGCGGGGTAAGCCGGTAGCCGTCCTAGCCAATTGGCACTCCGCCCGAACCGCCCGAAACCCGAACCGTCAGTTCGCCCACACTGGCATTTGCGCATCCCAACCAGCCAAGCAGCGAAGGACTTCAGATGACCGAGCCGCAGATTACTCTGGACCCGCAGAGCCTGAACCCGGTAGAGGAGAAGCTGCGCGGCGCGCTTGAATCCCAACTGACCTCGGCCCTGCAGGCAGCAGTCGACAAGGTTAAACACGACTATGCCGGCGAGAGCGTCGAACAGGTGACCGAGATGCTATTCGAGCAGACCAAGTCTGGCCTGCACCCCGACATCGCCGCGGGCTTCCATCCGAGCTACCCGGAACTACACCGCGTCGCCGAAGCCCTCGTCGCCGAACACCAGACCACCCCGCCACCAGCCTGAACGAACCAGCTGAGATCAGCGGGCCAGCCGCCACATGCGGAAAAATGGGGTTTTGTCAGGGAGATAAATCTCGAAGGGCTCCATTTCGACGTAGCCATGCCGACGGTATAGCCGGATGTTGTCCGCGTTAGTAGCTTCCAAGTAGGCCGGCACGCCCGCCAGGTCCAACTCCTCATGCACCTCAGTCATCAACTGAGCACCCAGGCCGCGCGCCTGCTCACCTGGATCAACGGCGAGGAAGGCGAGGTGCCAATGCGAATCGCTCGGATGATGCTTTGCGAAGGTCTCGTCAAGCGCCTGAAAGCGGGGCAAATATTCCCCCGCTAGCTCAGCCAGCCGCTGCGCATAGTGGTGCGGCTCCGGCGACTCTCTGGTGAAGTCGAACCACACTGCTGCCGCGACCAACCCCTCCCCCGAAGTCGCCTCGATGACATCGACTCGCCCGAACTCGGCTGCATGCTCGGTATACAGGGTGAAGAAGTCCGCCAGCACCCGCTGGCGATCGGCCGGTTTCGGCACCAGGTAAGAATTCGCGGCCAACTGGTCAAATGAATGACTGATCAATCTGCCAACCGCAGCGAGCTCACCAGGTCGAGCCGAACGAGCGGGTCGAGCCGAACGAGCCGATTGGACCGAACGAGCCGATTGGACCGGATCGGGTGTGCTCATTGCTGATCCTCGGCGAGGGCGGCCGAGAAATTGCCGCTGACGGTGTTGCTGCGGGCACCGAGTCCAATTCCGGCATAGATCGACGGGTTAGTGCTCCGCAAAATGAGCGCCCAGCCAAACCCGGCAACAACCACCACGGCGAAGGCCAGCGGAACGATCCAGGCAGGCCCGCTGCCCGGCGCAACTCCAAAGAGGATAGCGATATTCGTAATCGCCAAGTAGCTGACCACGATCAGCAGCAATGAGCCGACGATCGGTGCGCCGAGGCGGTGCCAACTGTCCTCACCCGACGGATTTTTCATGAAATAGCCGATCACCGCGAACGAGGTAATGGTGATCAGCAGCAGTACGCCAATCCCACCACCGGTGCCGCCATAGAAGAACAGCTTGACCAGCGGATCCCACCCGGCCACCGCATAAATCAAGATCACGACAAGGCCGAGCGCCGACTGCGCCAGCGACCCGTTTTTCGGTGCACCAGTTCCCGGCACGGTGCGCCCAAAGGCACGCGGCAGCACACCTTCACGGCCGAGCGAAAACGTATATCGGGCGATGATGTTGTGGAACGAAATCATCGCGGCAATCAGCGAGGTGAGGAACAGCACGTGTCCGAGGTGCAGTGCTGTGCTGCCCAGACGATCGGCGGCGACGTTGAAGAACAGGTCCGGTCCTTCGGTGCCGGCGCGCCCGACGACATCGCTACCAGCAGCGGAAATCATCGTCCAGGCGGCAAAGGCGTAGAGCACTGCAATCAGCGCGATCGAGATATAAGTAGCCCGAGGCACCGTACGGCGAGGGTCGCGCGATTCCTCACTGAACACTACTGATTGCTCGAAGCCGACGAAACCAGTCACTGCCATGACCAGCAATGCCCCGGAACCGGTGCCGACCAGGCTGCCTGGATTCAGTGGTGCGCCGGAGGGGTGGAAATGGGGCGAGAGGATATCGCTGAAGCTGAAGACGATGACCAGAGCGATCTCGGCGACCAGCAGGGTGGCCAGCACTCTGCCGTTGACGGCGACATCGCGCACACCCAGCACAGCGACCAGCGCCCAGACGATCAGCGCGAGCACCCACCACTTGACGTCGAGACCGAACCAGTCCTTTATCAGCGGCGTGGCAATTGCACCAAACCCACCGTACGATGCGATTTGGAACATGTTGTAACTCAGCAGGGCCAGCCAGGAGGCGCCCACGCCGAATGGTCGGCCGAGGCCCTGGGCGATGTAGGCGTAAAACGCCCCGGCGTTAGCGATGTGCCGAGACATCGCGATATAGCCGACCGAGAAGATCGCGAGCACCACAGCAACGGCGAGGAACGCGATCGAAATCCCGGTCAGGCCGGTGACTGCCAAGCCGGTGGGCACCACGCCGGCGACCACGGTCAGCGGTGCAGCGGCGGACATCACGAAGAAGACCACTGCCGCTACGCCGAGGCGGTCGCGGGCTAGAGCGGTCGAAAGTTGACTGTCTGGCCTGGAGTGGGTCGTCGTGGCAGACAAACTGATCTCCTCGCAAACGGTGTTCGGCGGATGAATCGGCAGACAATGCGCCGGGCGACAATCGGGCGCGGGCCCAAACGGGTCAGGCACGGATCGGGGTTAGGCACGGGATCGAGATCAGGCGCGGCGGGCCATCACGGCGTCGCCGACGGCGGCTTCGGTGTGCGCGACCAGCTCGTGCAACATTCCCGGCAACCGGCGCCGGATCTGGTCGAAGAGTTCGGTGCGGTCGCGAGTGTCCATCGTGACGAATACGTGCTGGTCCAACCCGATGGCAAAGATCAACCCCGCCAACGCCAAATCTGGTACGGCGACCAGCTCGCGGCGGGCCAAGCAGGTGCAAATACGTGTGGCCGGCCAAGCGGCAGTCATCAAATCGGCCGGTACGAACGCGACCTTGGTGCCCAGCAGACTGCGCTTTTCTTGACGTTGCACCAGGCCGGAACGGGCGAGTCGGCGCTCCACCAGATCGCAGGCGATGCCCGTGGCCAAAAATGCGATCCAGTCGCGGACCGCCCGGTGGTGACCTTCGCGCAGCAACTGTTCGAGCACGGCGGTGCTGGCAGGTTCGCCGGTGGGACGGTCGTCGAGCACCGCGAGTTTGCCGTCGAGCACGTCGAGGCGGCGCCAGAGCACGAGTTCGGCGAGCAGGGCCGCACCGACCCCGATGCCGAACGTGCCGGGGGTGAGCAGGCATTTGCCCTTTACCGGATCTAGCGCACTGAGAAACAGCTCGTCGGCCAGCGGAAGTTGCGGCGGTGACGTCACGGCCTTGGCCTCCTCCCGACTCGAGTCCCAGTCAAGCTAATTACTGACGATGACTGCGCCGGAATACTGCAGGGTTTACCTTAAGCACGCCCAGCGCGACATCGCGTAGTGTGCCAGCGCATACAGCTGGGCGCAATGTCCTGTTCGGAGTAAAGCAAACTTTCCCCGGAAATGCATTTGCCCCGACGGCGCTGACGTGCTGATTTGTTCATGAAATTCAAGACAATAAACCGACGCTGACGAATTGTTCACCGGCATCGATGATGCCGAGTCACGCGCTGAACCCGCGGCGGTAGCCATGACCGTCAGTTGCGCCGACCACACAAAAGTAACTGAAAGTAATGTGCACAAGCGCCTAAAAACATCGATAATCGCCGCTGAAAATTCGGCAGAAGCAGCGTTGACCTGCGTAAGCGGCCCGACTCACAGACTTGGCGCAATACCGTTGAACCCCACACGCTCAGTAAGGACGACCGATGCCCGGAATGGGCGACCCCCTACCGAGGTGCCCGGGAGGGCCGACACCCCTGAACCTGGGCACGGTCAACCCGCACACTCGCCGTCAAAGGCAGCTCACCCAGGGGTCAGCCGAGCAATTAGTTGCCGCCGCAACTAAATAGCGCTATAGTCATCGTTAAAGCTTGAAGCTTCAAATGAAGCTGACACAAATTGGCGCCGAGCAAGCGCCGCGCAACCGTAAATCCCGCACAAGTGGAGGCCAGCATGAGTCGCATGCCAGCTTTGTTCCTCAGCCACGGCGCTCCGCCGCTGGTCGACGACGCGACCTGGGTGAGCCAGCTGCAGGAGCTGACGGCCGGGCTGCCCCGGCCTAAGGCGATCCTGATGGCTTCAGCGCACTGGGAGTCGGCGCCGCTCATGCTCGGTGCCACTGAGGCAGTCCCGCTGGTTTATGACTTCGGTGGGTTTGAGCAGCGCTTTTATCAGGTGACCTATTCCGCTCCGGGCGCACCAGAGCTCGCCACCCAGATAGAGAAGCTCATGCCGGATAGCGAGCGGGTCACGCGTACCAATCGGGGGTTGGATCATGGGGCTTATGTGCCGTTGACGGTGATGTATCCCGAGGCGGACATTCCGGTGCTGCAGATGTCGCTGCCAACGCTGGAACCCGACCGGCTGGTGGAAATCGGTCAGCGGTTGGCCCCGCTGCGCGACGAGGGGGTGCTGATCGTCGGGTCCGGCTTCACCACCCACGGGCTGCCCTTCCTGCGCGAATTCCGGCCGGATGCGCCGGCGCCGGGCTGGTCGCGCGAGTTTGACGCTTGGGTGGCGCAGACGCTGGCCCGCGGTGCGATCGATGAGCTGGCCGATTTCCGCGACCGCGCGCCTGGCATGCCTTGGGCGCACCCGACGATCGAACATTTCGCGCCGATGTTCCTCACCCTCGGCGCGGCCACGGACCCAGAGCAGGCGGCCCAACAGCTCATCGACGGCTTTTGGATGGGTCTAGCGAAGCGCTCGTTCCAAGTCGCCTGAACCCGCTGATGCCGCGGCAACAGTCACGCTGAATCGCGAAAATGCTGGTCAGACCGCCGTAGTGACATCGACCACCGGCGGCGGTTGATCCCCGCTCTGCAGCTTTGACGACAGCTGGGTGCGCGAGCGCACACCGAGCTTGCGATAGACCCTGGTCAGGGTCGCCTCGACGGTCTTGACGCTGAGGAACAGCTGGGTGGCGATCTCGCGGTTGCTGGCACCGTCGCGGACCAACCCAGCAATGCGCAGCTCGGTGGAGGTAAGTCCGAGATCGGTGGGCAGCGTCCCCGACACCGGGTTGCCTTCGGTGCGTGCCAGCGCTCGCGCGGTCTGCTCAGCCCACGGTTTCGCCTCGACCGCGGTGAAGATAGTCAGGGCTGAGCCGATCACCAACCGGGCCGCCGCATAGCGCCGACGACGTCGTTCGGCGCCGCCTTGCACCAATAGCGCGTGCGCCTGCTCGATCGGTTGGTGCAGTTGCTCGAAATGTTGCGCTGCCGCCGACGCGAGCACCACAGCGGTGTCCGCCTGACCACTTTCGGCCAACACCACCGCCGTGGCCCGGTCCAGATAACCGGTGACCGCCGGGGTCGCACCGAGTCGATATGCGGCCGTGCGAGCTTCCGCCAGCATGGCCGCAGCTTCGGCATGCTCGCCGAGTGCGGCCAGACCGCCGGCCAGGTCCCCATGCCAGCGCACGATCATCGGGTCGGCCCCGCCCAGCTCAGCCTCAAGCTCGCGCAACCGACGCAACGCCGCCACACCTGCCCGGGTTTCGCCGGCACGCAATTCGGCCTGGCCCAGCGCATGCAGGTGCCGGCGCAGATAGAGCGAGTCGCCCTCCTGTTCGGACGCGCGCACCCCGCGGCGGGCGAATCCGGCCGCGGCGGCCAGGCTGCCACCGGCCAGCTCGGCCAATGCGGCGGTATACCAGGTCGGGCCGGGACTCAGGCCGGCATGGCGCGCTGCCTCGACTGCACGGTGGGCATATTGCAGTCCTTCCCGACAGCGGCCGGCACGAGCGGCCACCTCGGATAGGCTGCGCAGCACCTCAGCCCGAGCCTCGCCGATGCGGCCGTGCTCAGCGATGGCCAACAGGTGCAACAGCTCGTCGCGGGCCTCGTCGAGCCGGTCGTCCATCATGGCCAGTCGCGCGGCGAGATAACGCGGACCGTAGTGCAGCCAGTCGGGCGCGGTGACAGCCGGCAACGACAGCGCCAAGGCCAATGTCTCGGCCCAACGCGGTTCGCCGCGCAGCCGCTGGATTTGCGCGAGCCCGCTGAGCGCCATCGCTTCGGTGGTCGGGTCGTTCGCTTGGCGAGCCGCGTCCACGGTCCGTTCCGCTTCGGCCGCCGCCCGATCCGGGTCACCGGTGACGAAGGCCGCCCAGGTGACCCGCAGCCGCACCGAGGCGAGCAGGGCCGGATCGTCGCCGGCTTCGGCCAACGCGGCGGCGAAGGTCTCCCCCATCTCCCCCATCGCCTGCCCAGACAGGTCGATCAACACCAGCCGGGCGCGAATCCGGTGACCAGCCGGGGCATCAGCGGCCAGTACGGCTTCGGCAGCGCGTCCAGCCAGTGCCGCAGCACCCCCAGTCAACGCCGTACGCGCAGCCGCGATCAACCAGTCCACCCGATGCGCGGCCAGCGTGTGCGGACATCGATCAGCGGCCAGCAAATACAGTTCCGCCGCCGTACGGTCGGCACCGCGCTCGGCACAGCGCCCCGCCGCCGCGGCCAGCGAACGGGCCACCGCAGCATCCGGGCGCCCCATGCGCAGCGCGCGATGTCGCAGCGCCTCAGTCGGGTCCACCGCCCCATCGGCAAGCGCCGCATGCACCTCAGCGCGACGAGCAGCCGAGGTCTCCTCAGCCAGCACCTCAGCCAACAGCGGTGGGGTGAATCGGATCGCTTCACCGTCCAGCTCGACCACCCCGGCCGCCACAGCCAACCGCAGCTCCTTCCCGGCGTCATCGCACCCCGCCCGGATCAACACGGTTGTAGTCGGGTCGGTAGCCAGCGCCACGACCAGCAAGGTGTTGATCACCTCGGGCGGCAACGCGTGCAGTCGATCCCGCAACAGCTCGCGGGCAGCTTCAGGCACCGGCGCCGGCCGCCAAGCTGGGCCGGGCGCGACAGCCCCGCCCAGGGCGATCGCCAGGAACGGGTTGCCCGCACTTGCCTCGTGCATCCGGCTCGCAGTGCGACACGGCAAGCCCCGCGCCTCCAACAAAGCGGTCAGATCGTCAGCGGGCAGTGGCGGCACCGCAAGCTCAAGCACCGGCGCCGGACACAGCCGGGCAGCGCGATGTTGCCCGCCCGGATCAGGGCGCCGTTGCGCGGCAATGACCCGAATCCGTGGACCAGGCCGCCGCCGCATGGCAAAGCCGATCAACTCAGCTGACTCTTGGTCCAGCCATTGCACGTCGTCGAGCACCAACAACACGGCCTGCCGACGCGCGCAATAACGCAACAACAAGGGCAACACCAGCCGTCGCGCCAATGCCGGTGTGCCCGCCCGCGGCGGTAAACCTTGCCGCAGCGCGGTCAAAGCCGCCCGCTGAGCCGCGGGCAAGGCCGCTGCAGCGTCTTCCGGCAACTGCGCCACCAAATGAGCAATGCCCGCATACGGTACGGATCGTTCGGTGTGCACCGGCCGCAGCCGCAACACCAACTCACCCCGCCCGGCGGCAGCGGCGGCAACCGTGTCCAGCAGCGCTGTTCGCCCGATTCCGGCCTGGCCGTGCATGGCCACACCACCACCGGCGAGCAGCCGGTTCTCGATTGCCGTCAGGAGCTCGTGGCGGCCAACCAGAGCGGTCGCGTCCGACTGCACGCGAGTCACCCCCCTAGGTCCGAGTCTTCACTCAGCCTAGAAACCCTACGACTCCGCATCAACCAATTCCAATGTGACAAGATATCGATCTTGTCACATGTATTACTTCGGTGTCGTAATGACCGACGTAGCTGTCACGCTGCCGTCCGTTCCGGCAGCGCCCTGCACGGTGATGGACTGACCTGCCTTTACGTCCTTCACCTTGCCCTTGGTCGCGGCGGACACTGTGGTCTTGCCGTCGGTCTTGACCGTCATCACGTCACCAGCAGCCGTCTGCACATAGATGGTTGTCCCATCGACTAGCTTGACCGTGCCGGTGGTGTCGCCAGCGGCCGCAGTTGAGGTCGCGCCAGGTGCGGCAGCCCCACCCTGTGCGCCCGTGCCAAGCCCGGCCCCGCCCTGCGCACCACCGAAGTTGCCGCCGCCGAAGTTGCCACCGGCACCGGTGCGGGCCTGACCGTTGCGCCCACCAGGAGCTGACGTGCTCGCCGTGCCCCAGTTCTTTTGGGCTTGCAGCCCGCCCACGAAGCCGCCGAGCAGCAACGCCAGCGAGCCAAGCACAATCGTGGCCTTGTTCCACCACACGCGCGGCGCGGCCTTGGCCAACTCGGATGCCAGATCGTCGGTACGCGGGTCTTCGGGCTGGTCTACGGCCGACTCGGTGGTCAGCACGGCGGTGTCATCGTTGAAGGGTGTCACAACGGGTCCTCACTCGTAGCGCAGCGCGTCGATGGGACGCAAGCGGGCAGCGCGGCTGGCGGGCAGGCCGCCGAAGAACAAGCCGATAGCAATGGACACGCCCAAGGCGAGCCCGATGGAGCTGGGCACGATGACCGGCTTAACGCCCACGATCTGGAAACTGCTGCCGATCAGCGCGGCGGCCACGCCGAGCGCGCCACCGATAACACTGAGTAACGTAGCTTCGATCAGGAACTGGGTCAGAATGACCCGACGCGGCGCACCCAAGGCTTTACGGATGCCGATTTCTCGGGTCCGCTCAGTCACCGTGACCAGCATGATGTTGGTGATGCCAATGCCGCCGACCAGCAGACTGATCGCGGCTACCGCGCCCAATAGGGTGGTGAACGTGTCAGCGGTCTGTGTCTGGGTGGCCAACAGCTGCGAGGCGTTCTGGATCCGATAAGGCGTGGTGCTGGCCCGCGACCCCGTCACAGTGGCTGCAGCCGTCGTCGAAGTTACGGACAGTCGCTGGTTGAGGATGGTGGAGACCTCGGACTGCACGTCACTTACCTTGTCCGGCGATTTCGCCTCGACCAGGATCGAGTTGAGCGCGCCATAGCCGGTCAGCACCTGCCGCACCGCGGTGAGCGGGGCGACTGCCGTGTCGTTAGCGTCTTGGAAGCCGGTTGAACTCTTCGGAGCAAGCTCGCCGATCACCGTGAACAGCGAGCCGCCGACAGTTACTTGCTTGTTGATCGGATCGACGCCGGGGAACAATTCCTCCGCGACGGTCTGGCCGAGCACCACCACTCGGCGCCCCTGGGTCACGTCGTCAGCGGTGAACGTCGCACCGGTGGCGATGGGGGTGTTGGAAGCGCCGAACCAGCCAGCGGTGGTGCCGACAAACGAGCTGACCTGGTGATCGGTGCCGGCATAGGTGAGGGTTGCCGAGGCGCTGACCACCGGCGAGACCGACTTGACGTCTGGCGCCAGAGTTGGGTCGAGCAGGGCGTCGGACATGCCCTTGGTCAGCGACGTGCTGGACGAGCCACCCCGGTTGGTGCTCAACACGGTGATCGTGTTGGTGCCCAGGGCTTCGATCCGGTCACTTACCGCTTTCGCCGAGCCGTTACCCACCGCAACCAACAAGATGACTGCGGCGACACCGATCAAGATGCCCAACATGGTCAAGGACGAGCGCAGCTTGTTGGCTGACAGCCCGCGCAAGGCGAACCGCACCACTTCGTAAAATCTCATTGTGCGTGCCGTCCCGCTAGAGCGCCGACCGGCGGCCGGTCGATCGGTGACTGCCGGTTGTCCTCGATGATCCGACCATCGACTAGGCGGATCAACCGCTTGGCCCGGTCGCCGACGTCAGGCTCGTGCGTGATCAAGACGATGGTACGGCCGGCCGCGCTGAGCTGGTCGAAGACATTGAGCACGTCTTCAGTCGAGCGGCTGTCCAAGTTGCCGGTGGGCTCGTCGGCGAGTAGCAGCGCCGGCTCGGTCACCAGTGCACGGGCCACGGCGACTCGCTGCTGCTGGCCGCCGGAAAGCTGGTTCGGTTCGTGCTTGGCCCGATCTGCCAACCCCACCACATCGAGCGCGGCCATCGCCCGCCGACGGCGTTCCTTCGGCTTCACTCCCGCGTACGCCAGGGGCAGTTCGACGTTGGCCACCGCCGACGTACGCGGAATGAGGTTGAACGCTTGGAAAATGAACCCGATGAGCCGGTTGCGCGCGAGCGCCAACTGCCGGTCGACCAGTCGACTGACGTCCACGCCGTCGAGCAGGTAGCTGCCGGCGCTGGGCACGTCGAGCGCGCCGAGAATGTTCATCAAGGTCGACTTGCCGGAACCGGACGACCCCATGATCGCGACGTAGTCGCCGCGCCCGACCAGCACACTCACCCCAGCCAGGGCATGTACTGTCGCTTCACCGCTGCCATAGACCTTCGTCAGGTCACGGACCTCGATGACCGGGTGGCTCATCGGTTACCCCGTCCGCCGCCCGTGCCAGCGCCGCCGAAGCCGCCACCCCCAGCAGCGCCGCCGAAGCCGCCCGCCCCGCCGAAGCCGCCGCCCTGGTTACCGGTGGTGGTAGCCGCGGTGATCTTGAGTTCGACCACGTCACCAACGGCCAGGCCCGAGGTGATCTGAGTGGCGTCGTCGCCGGCCAAACCAATCTCGACCGCGCGGGTCTGCGTCTGGCCATTAACGACCACCGCGACGGTGTGCCGGGTGCCGACCGTGGTCAGGGCAGCTGAGTTGACATAGATCGCGTCGGCCACACTGCCGGTGGTCACCGAAGCCGTGACCGTCTGACCGACCTTCGCGCCCGCCGGCAGCTTGCCCAGCGTCAGCGTTACGCCGTAGGTGACCACGCTATTGGAGGTGGTGGCCGATGGGTCGATCGCGGTGACCTTAGCCGTCGCGGTGGTGCCGCTGAGTGCGTTCCAGGTGACCGAGGCGGCCTGGTTTTCCTTCAGCTTGGTCGCATCCGCCTCGGCGAACGCCGCCGTGATTTGCAGCTTGGTCAAGTCGGCAATGGCCACGAACCCACCCGAGCTGGACGAGCTGGAAGCCGACGAGCTCGATGACTGCCCACCGCCCGAGCTGGACCCGGAACCGGAACTGGAGCCCGAGCCCGAGCCGGACCCAGAACCCGAGCTGGACCCAGAACCCGAGCTGGAGCCCGAACCCGAGCTGGAGCCCGAACCCGAGCTGGAGCCCGAACCTGAGGTCGAGCTGCCGAGGGTGCCGTTGACAGCGGTCACCGTGCCGGCCATGGGTGCCTTGAGCACCGTGCCCGCCACTGCAGCTTCGGCCGCCTGGACCGACAAGTTGGCCTGCTCGACCGAATTCTCGGCGGTCGAGGTGTCGGCGGCAGCGGCCTTGGCCCGATTCAGCGAGCTGTTCGCGGCGTCTAGATCAGCTTGGGCGGCAGCGAGGCTGCGTTGGGCTGCAGCCGGATTCACCTTGCCGAGCACCTGATCTTTTTTGATCAGCTGACCGACGTGCACATTGATGGCGATAACGGTGCCGCCAGTGATGAAGCTGGCACTCGCGGTGCTCGCGCTCTGGACCGTCCCGTTAGCCGTCACCGTCTTGGTGACCGTGCCTTGCCGAACCGCGATCGACCGGACCGACGCATTTGCGGCAGTAGTATTGCTCGGGCCGGACAAAGTCTCGTATGCCCAGAAGGCCCCGGCGACGAGGGCGACGCCGAGGGCAGCGTTGACCGCCACCGAGGGACGTCGCAGATTTAGGCGCACTGGCATGACGGACACTGTGGCGGGGCGGCCTGGGAGCAGGTTCGGCGCAACCTCGGAGCCACCTCGGAACCTCACCGCGCGTCACTGGGGATCGGCAGCAATACTCGGAAGCTCGCACCCCCGCCCGGCGGTTCGTCCAGCTCGACCCAGCCGCCATGACTGTGGACGATCGCAGCCACGATCGACAACCCAAGACCAGACCCACCACCCTTTCCCCGTACACGGCTGGAGTCGGCGCGGTAGAGCCGTTCGAAGACGCGGGGAGCGTGTTCGGGCGGTACACCGGGGCCGTCGTCGATTACTTCGAACACTGCCAGTGGGGTGCCCGGTGCCACCGGAATCGGGCCGGAGTGCACTTTTCCCCCACCGTCAGCAGTGGCGTCGCGGCGCCCGACCCGTACGGTAACGGTGGCATTTGCCGGGGTGTGTTGCAACGCGTTCGCGACTAGATTGGTAGCGACTTGTCGCAGAGCGTGATCGTCGCCGAGCACCGTAGCCGGCTCGAACGTATCGGAGTCGTCGTCCAACCCAGCCAAGCGCACCGGCCGACTCGGCACCCGGGCGTACGCGTCCCGCACTGTGTCAGCCGCGATCTCCAGTAAGTCGACCGGCCGATTCGCCGGCGACCGTTCCTGATCGAGCCGAGCCAACATCAACATGTCCTCGACTAGTACGCCCATTCGCCCGGCCTCACCCTCGATCCGGCTCATCGTCTCGTCCAGCAGTGAGCCGGGCGGGGCGCCCCCACGGCGGTACAGTTCGGCGAAGCCGCGGATCGACGTCAACGGCGTACGCAGCTCGTGTGAAGCGTCCGCGACGAATTGCCGCAACCGTTGCTCTGAGTCGGTGCGCGCGTCGACCTCATTTTCGATCCGGGTCAGCATCGAGTTGAGCGCTAGCCCGAGCCGCCCGGTTTCGGTGTGTGCGTCCGTGTCGGCAACGCGACCGGAAAGGTTGCCCGCGGAAATGTCAGTCGCCAACCGCTGCATATCGGTCAACGGCCGCAGTCCGAGTCGCACTACGAAAGCCGCGCCCACCCCGAGCAAGGCCAACACCAGCAGCGTGACCCCGGCGTCGATCAAGGCCAGCTGATCACCGGTCTGCTCGACCTCGGACAGCGACAGCCCGATCATCGCAATCCCCCCGGTTTCGACGTCCGGCACGGCCACCACCCGCCAGGCAGCACTGCCGTCACCGGCCGAGACCGTGTAGGGCCGAGGATTGGTAGCCGACACCCGCCGGCGTAGCTCGCTCACTGGCTCGACGGCGGGCCGGCTGGCGTCCGCGGCCGAGCTGCGCGCGGTATTCAGGGTTCCATCCCGATTGTACCGATAGATGACCTGGTCCGGGCCGAGCCGCAACAGCCGGTTCCGCGGCGGCGCCGTCAATTCGGGCCGAGGCGTAAGTGCGACATCTGGCCTTTGGGGGGCCGAGTCCGGGTGGGGCGTAGCAGCATCCACCCGGGGCGTCGCGCTATCCGAGCGGGGCGTTAGGGCCGGATCCGGGCGTAGCGTGGTGCCGAGATCTATGCGTGGAGCCCCGGCGAACGGGCGGCTCATCCCTTTGAGCTGGTCGTCGACCCGGTTACGCATCGACGTGCGGATCAGCAGCAGACCAGCGACGTTGGCAACTATCAACGCGACAGCTGCGAGCGCGCCGACCACCAACACCAACCGCGAGCGCAGCGTCCAATGACCCCACTGTCGCGGCCGCCACGGTGGCCGGCCCACTGTCACTCCTCGCCACCCCGAGGCAAGCGCAGGGCATAGCCGACACCGCGAACCGTGTGGATCAGCGGTGGATCAACTTTGTCGATCTTGCGACGCAGGTAGTAGACATACGACTCGACGATTCGCCCGTCGCCGCCGAAATCGTACTTCCAGACTCGGTCCAGAATCTGCGCCTTGCTCACAACTCGACCCGAGTTGATCATCAGGTAGCGCAGGAGATTGAACTCGGTCGGCGACAGGTCGATCAGCCGACCAGCCCGCCGCACCTCGTGCGCGTCCTCGTGCAACTCCAGGTCGGCATAGCGCAGCACGCCCCGCTCGGCCGGCTCGTCCAGCTCAGGTTGGCTGCGCCGCAGGATCGCCCGGATCCGCAGCACTACCTCTTCCAAGCTGAACGGCTTGGTCACATAGTCGTCGCCGCCGGCCGCAAGTCCCGAGATCCGGTCCTCCACCGCGTCACGCGCGGTCAAGAACAGCACCGGCACCCGGCTGCCGTTGGCACGCAGCCGGCGAGCCACTGCCAACCCGTCGAGGTCGGGCAGCATCACGTCGAGGACGACCAGGTCAGGCTCGAACTCCTCGATCGCGACGAGGGCACCGTGACCCGACTCGGCCACCCGCACGTCGAACTCGACCAGCCGCAGCGTGGCGCTGAGCAACGCGGAGATGTTCGGCTCGTCATCGACGACCAGGACCCGGGCGGCGCGTACCGGGGGCTCACCGAGGGTGAGGGAGCCGCGTGTATCTGATAGCACTTCAAATGGATAGCAACGCCAGCTAGGAATTGCCTATGAAAATGGCGGCAATCTGCTGTAGCGAGCGTCACGGAACCACATTCACCACGAACGAACGACCTGGTCACCAGCTGATAGGCCAGCTACCACCTCGGTGAATTGGTCACCGCGCAACCCCACCCCAACCTGTTCCTGTACGCCGTCCTTAAGCACCGTACCGGTGGAGCCGGAAATGTCGTGAACGGCAGTGCTCGGCACTCGCAGCACGTCACCCTTGGAACCGGTAGTGACGCGCACCGAGGCAGTTTGCCCGACCAGCAGGTTCTTCGGGGCATCGACGAACGCGAGCAGCACGCTGTAGCGAACCAAGGTGCCGTCGCTGACCCCAGTCGGAGCCACCTGCACCACAGTCGCCTTGAAATCGGTGCCCACGTGATCAGCTAGCGAGATCACGCCGCTCTGCTTGACCGCGAGCCGGTCCGCGTCAGCTTCCGGGAACGCCGCGTTGATCTGCATGTCGTAAACGTCAGCCAACGTGATGAACGCCGAGTTGGAGCCAACCTGACTGCCCACCTTGCCGGTAACGGTGAGGATCTTGCCGGCGATCGGCGCGGTGATCGTGGTGCCGTCCAACGCGTTCTCAGCGTTCTCCAGCGTCGTATTCGCGCTGATCACCCGCTGCTCGGCGCTCAGGATGCTGTCCGATCCCCCACCGCTCTGTCCACCCTGCTGACCACCAGCACTCGTGCGCCCCGAACCGGTGCCGCTACCCGAACCGGTGCCGCTACCCGAGCCAGTGCCGCTACCCGAACCAGTGCCGCCGCTGCCTGAGCCGGTGCCACAGCCCTTGCCGCCACCGGAACCAGTGCCGCCGCCCTTGCCCGTGCCACCAGAACCAGTGCCGCCGCCGGTTCCGGTACCGCCAGAACCAGTGCCACCACCAGAACCGGTTCCACCGCCTTTGCCGGTGCCGCCACCCTTGCCGGTGCCGCCACCAGAGCCGGTGCCGCCGCCCTTCCCTGTGCCACCGCCGCCAGAGCCGGTGCCGCCGCCGCTACCTGTGCCGCCACCGCCGGGATTGGTGGTGGCGGTGCCGCCGGGGTTGCCCGGGGCTGAGGTGGGCTGGTCAGTTGGGGTGGCGGTCGGTGCCGGAGTTTCGGTCGGTGCCGGCGAGTGCAGAACATAGACCGCCGCGACAGCAGCCTGCGGGCAGGTAGCCGCCGCAGTCGAAGGTGCCGCCGAAGCCTTCGCCGCGTTGGCGCGCGCTGTGGTCAGATTGTTCTGCGCATCGGTCAAAGCCGTCTGCGCGGTCGCCACAGTCGCTGCCGCTGTGGTGTGGTCGATCGTCGCGAGAACCTGACCGGCAGTGACCGTAGAGCCCGCTCGCACCAACACGCTGGTGACCGTGCCGGCGACAGAAAACGACAGACTGCGCAACTGCGCCGGCTGTAACGTGCCAGTGGTGGCCACCTCGGTGGTGACCGGACCACGGTCCAACGCGACGGTCGCGGCCGCCTTCGGTTTGTCCGCGGCACCCGCAGTCAGCGCCCGCACGACCCCGTAAACGATCAACGCGAGCACGACGACAGCCGCAGCGATCCAACTCCAACGCCGACGACCGGCCAGTGCTTCACCCATGGTGGGCAAGTGTTGCGGTAAGTCCTCGCCGTCGGCTTGGTCCCACCTCGGAGTTGCCTCGGAGCGTCCTAGCCAAGCTCATAGCGAACTCCAAGCGTCGTCCTACCTGACACGAAGGTAATCAGGCTTGGGTGAGTCGACACCTATGGCCGAGGAAAGAAGGCATCGTGCCGAGAGTCAGCTCGAAGGCTCCGCTGCGTGCGGCAGCCCTGTTCGTGGCATCAGCGGCGGTGCTGTTAACCGCGGCCTGTGGCGGCAGCTCAGACAGCAGCAGCACCACGAACGGCAACACCAACGGCGACAACCGTGGTGGCAACAACGCCACGTTCACCGCATACCTAGATTGCCTGAAGACCAACGGCGTGACCATCACCGTGCCGACCGGCGGTGGGCGTAACCGACCCTCAGCCGGTGCCTCGCGCGAGCCGGGGGCTTTCCCGCGGCCATCTGGCAGTGCCGGCGCCGGCCGTGGCGATTTCCCTGGTGGCGGCGGCTTCGGTGGCGGATTCACCAAGCCCGACGGCGTGGACGACGCGACCTGGCAGAAGGCGCAGACGGCGTGCTCGTCGCTGCGACCCAGCTTCGGTCCCGGCCGTAACGGCGGCGGCAACGGCCGTAACGCCGCCTATCTGAACTGCTTGAAAGAGCACGGCGTCAAGGTGGACGGCACCCTCGCAACCGAGGACCCCGCGGTCAAGAAGGCGATGCAGACCTGCGAAGTCCTGCGTCCCGCCCCAAGCACCGCACCGAGCGCCTGATTCACCTGCTGGGCCTGGTTGGCGCGTGATTCTCCCGCCAGGCCCACTGGCCGGCTCCGACCCGTCTGCCCCTCGGGTCGGAGCCGGCCCGTTATCGTCACCGCCGGGCCTGGGCGTCAAGGGTCACCCACCGCTCGGCCAGCTGTCGCCGCCGACAGGCCACCAGATGACTCGCCAAGATCGCCGGCTGGCCGCCGCGCACACAGGCATCCGCCCCAGCAGTCAACACCGCCGCGACCACCTCAGCTGCCGCATCTTCATCAACCAAAGCAACAATCCGGGTACGCGACGACAGCACCGCCCGTGCCTGCGCCACCTCACCCACAGTTGCGTTGGCGAACAGGACCAGCTCGTCCGCGCGTACCTGATCAAAGCTTGTGGGTCGGCGCAGCGTCCACCCGGTGGGCAAGTGTGGTTGCAAGCCAGTCACCCGCCCGCGGTGACCGAAGACTGCCACGACTGGCTGCCGGCTTGGGTGCACGACCAGCAGTTGCGCTGGGTTGATCGGCGGATCCACCGCGGTGGCAGCGAAACGACGATGGCTGTTGTCGCGATTAATCTCGATGATCATGATGCCGGTCCCCTCTAACTGATCTCTGGTGGCATCCCCACAAAACGCCTGCACCCTGAGTCATGGATGTGACCTAGCTGTGCATCTGTTGTCAGCCCAGATCAAGCGCGTCGGTAACAGCGTCGACAGGAGAACGCGCGGCGCTTCCTGCGGGGGTGCACAGTTCGACCAGGAGTTGTTCGACTCGGGCGCGGATGGTGTCGCGGATGACTCGGACCGCATCGAGGCCTTGGCCAGCAGGATCATCGAGTTTCCAGTCTTCGTAACGCTTTCCTGGGAAGAACGGACAGGCGTCGCCGCAGCCCATGATGATGATGACATCGCTAGCCTCGGCGGCGGCGTCATTGAGTTTCTTGGGCTGTTCGGCAGTGATGTCAATGCCAACTTCGGCCATCGCTTGCACGGCGCTGGGGTTGATCTGATCGGCTGGTTGCGATCCGGCGGAACGGACGTCGACAGTCTTGCCGGCAAGGTGGCGCAGCCAGCCGGCGGCCATTTGCGACCGACCGGCGTTGTGGACGCACACGAACAGCACGCTGGGTTTGCTAGTCATGGTCATTACTCCGATGTGGCGGCTGTGGCTGGATTATCGGGATACCACCAGACGATCGCGGCGACGGCGAGCAAACCGCCAGCCAGCTGCGCGACGAGGAACGCGGGTGCCGAAGCTGGAGCGATGCCAGCGAAGGTATCGCTGAACATGCGGCCAATCGTGACGGCGGGGTTGGCGAAACTCGTGGAGGACGTCCACCAGTAAGCGGCCCCGATGTAGGCGCCGACGGCCGCTGGTGCGGTGGCCCCACGACCGGACCGCGCCAGCGCGAAAATCAGCACCACCAATCCGGCAGTCGCCACGACCTCGGCCAGCAACAAGTTTGCGCCGGATCGAATCGTCGAGGCCCGCTCCATCAGCGGTAAAGCGAACATCCGGTTGGCGAGCACAGCACCACCAATCGCGCCGACAGTTTGGGCCGCGACATAGGCGAGCAGGTCGCGCCCGGTCAGGCCCGTCGGAGCACGGCGGCCGAGCCACCAGTCCGCCGCCGACACAACCGGGTTGAAATGAGCACCGGAGACCGAGCCGAAGGTCAGGATCAGTGCAGCTAGCGCGAGGGCGGTTGCGATGGCGTTTTCTAGCAGCTGCAGCCCAATGTCCTGCGGGGAAAGTCGAGCTGCGGCGATTCCTGAGCCGATCACCGCAGCCACGAGCAGGCCAGTCCCGACCAGTTCAGCGCTCGCTCGGCGGGCAAGATTCACACGGCGGGCCGCTTTCACGCGGCTGACCAGATCCACGCGGCGGGTGAAATTCACGCGGCGGCCGCGCTAGTTAGGGCGGATGCGTCGAGCAGCTGCGATAGCGCGGCCAGAGCCGCTGGCACGACCCGGTAATAGACCCACGAGGCCCGCCGCTCCCCGGTGATCAGCCCGGCGTCACGCAGCACTTTGAGGTGGTGCGAGATTGTCGGCGCAGTCTGAGTGAATGCGTCAAGCAGGTCGCAGACACACACTGGCTCGCCAGCACGGGCAGCGATCAACGACAAGAGCCGCAGCCGGACCGGGTCGCTGAGGGCCTTGAAGCTGCGGGCCAAGCCGATCGCCTCAGCCTCGCTCACGGCCGCAGTGACCATCGGCGCGGCACAGCAACCAGCAGACACCAGCAGGAATAACTCCGGGTTCGACACTCATCAAGTTTGACAGTTGTCGAATGCAACGGCCAAATCCGAACGACCAGTACGCAGCGTACGAGCGGCAGCCGACGGCGCGTACCCCAAACTCAGTGCTGCGGCCCTAACCCGGTCGCGAGTGTCGTCGGGGATGGTCTGATTGGTGGTCTGGTTTGGCACATAACTGACCGTGGCGCGCGAAGCGCCGGCCACCCGGGCGACGTCGGCGCTCGTGACCCGGCGATTGTTGCGGTCACTCATCGTTGCAGTCACTCATGGTAGCGGTCGACTCCTGTCGTCGGCGTCCGATTCACGCCGAATCCCTGCTCACGGGCCATTTATGCGGCTGGCCGAACGTAACTTACACGTGTAACGATGAGGTATGACGTCTGACTATTCCGACATGATCACAGCGCTCGATCCTGCCGGCAAGATCAGATTATTGACCGGCGCTAACACGTTCAGCTTCCCCACGCCCAGCTCACGGCAGCTCACCCCGCACAACATGACTGTCCTGAAAAACGACTGCGACGTGCTGCCGCTGAGCCGTGCACACACAGTTACCCTCGTCGGTCGACACGCGGTCGAGAGCATCGGCATAGACAGCGGATCGACCCGACCCACCGTGGCGACCGGCCTGACCGAGTTGCTCGGCTCGCACGTCACGGTGATCGACGGGGTGGACGTGAGCGCCCGACTGATGCGAGCTCGCGAAAGCTTGATCGGGCACCACACTTCCCGCCCAACCATGGATGTGATCGACGACGCTGTTCGCGCTGCCAGCACCACTGATGTGGCGGTGATCGTGGTCGGGCTCACCGAGGAACAGGAAACCGACTCGATCGACAATTCCACCTCGGAATTACCGGGTGCGCAGAACGAAATGGTCGAAGCGGTGGCGGGTGCGGCGCGCCGTACCGTGGTGGTGGTTAATGCGGCGAAGCCGGTGCTGATGCCGTGGCTGTCGCGGGTGGATGCGGTGCTCTGGGCCGGTTTGCCGGGTCAGGAAGGCGGACGGGCGGTGGCCGCGGCCTTGCTCGGTGACCTTGAACCTGCTCGCGCCGCTCTGGGCTGAGCAGCGGCGCGTCTGCTGATGGCAGATGGGCTTGGTTTGGCGGCGGGGTGAATCGCATGGTGGATCCAACAGTTGAAGTTAGTCCGAGCCTGTTCGGCTGAACTTGAGGAGTCGCCATGCAGCTTGCCACCGGGGCAGCCCCACCGAGCGTCGGGTCGATCGATGACCAACTCGCCGTGCGCCTGCTTCACCAGCGAATCATTGTTTTGGGCACCGAAGTCGACGATTATATCGCCAATCGACTGTGCGGACAATTGCTGCTGTTATCAGCTGAAGACCCGCGCGCCGTAATCAGCCTCTACATCAACTCACCCGGTGGCTCAGTCAGCGCCGGGCTGGCGATTTACGACACCATGCGCTTGATTCCGAACGAGGTGAGCACGCTGGCGCTCGGGCTAGCCGGCAGCATGGGACAGTTCTTGCTCACGGCCGGCACACCCGGCAAACGGTTCAGCCTGCCGCACGCGCAGATCCTGATGCACCAAGGTTCGGCCGGTTTCGGCGGCACCGCAGCCGACGTGGAAATCTATGCCGACCAGCTCGAACGAATCGGCGCCACCCTATTGCAACTCACCGCAGAACACACTGGCCAGCCAGTTGAAACAGTCGAACGCGACAGTCGGCGCGACCGCTGGTTCACCGCCGAAGAAGCTCTGAAATATGGCCTCATCGATCACATCCTAGACAGCGTCGACGACGTACGCCCAGCGTTGACCCGCCAGCCGATGGGACTGAGCGCATGAGCCAATACACCATCCCGACCGTGGTGGAGAAAACCCCCACCGGCGAGCGAGCATTCGATGTCTATTCTCGGCTGCTGTCCGATCGGATCATCTTCCTCGGCACCGAAATCGACGACGGCGTCGCTAACGTGGTGATCGCACAATTGATTCATCTAGAATCCACCGGCGAACAAGAAATCGGGCTCTATCTGAACTCGCCGGGTGGTTCGTTCAGCGCTTTGACCGCCATTTACGACACCATGCATTTCGTCCGGTGCGACATCGCCACCATTTGCGTCGGCCAAGCGGCGTCCGCGGCGGCGGCCCTACTCGCGGCCGGCACTCCCGGCAAACGCTCCGTGCTGCGCCACGCCAAGGTGACCTTGCACCAGCCGTCCAGCCAAGCTCGCGGGACCCTGCCAGACCTGGCCGTGCAAGCCAAAGAAGTGCGCAAGGTGCGCACCGAACTGGATCAAATCCTCGCCGAGCACACCGGCCAACCCGCGGCGAAAATCCGCGCCGACACCGACCGCAGCATGACTTTATCCGCTACCGAGGCAGTCGCCTACGGCCTCGCTGATCGGGTGATCGCCACCCGCCCAACCCGCTCCTATCGCCTCAACAGCCCAAATTGATCATCACGCTGCCAGCAGGGTTACGTTTCCGGCGCGGTGACTAGGGGGCGTGAGCTGCATCGAGTTGGTGGGACTGGCCCAACGGGGATTGGCCGCGGATCGCCGAGAGGTGTCCAGCCGCAGAAGGATGGCACGGTCGACGACGAGGTCGCTGCGCACTTCGGCGAGCAGGTCGGCCAGTTCGATTTGCAACGAGTCGCAGACTGCGGCTATTACCTCAGAACTGGGCTCTTTACGGCCGCGTTCAACTTCGGACAAATAGGGCACCGAGACACAGGCGGCCTGTGCCACCTCGGCTAGGGTGCGGCGCTGCTCCATTCGGTGGCGGCGCAGCACCTGTCCGACCACCGTTCGCAGCAGTGGACGGCGAGGTCGATCACCGGGACTGAGGTGCGCCAGCTCTGCCATGCGGTCACCGTACCCACCAGCGCCCGCCCACCCATAGGCGTCAAGTCCGCTTCTGCCAAGAGCAGAAATACCGCAACGCGCGACGCCGCTCGAAACAACTCCGCCAACCAGTGATAGCGAAACTCAGTCCTTGGCGAGCTTCTGCAGGTGGCTCGCTGCGCGCGCAAACACCCCCGGCCGCGGGAATCACCTTCGGTCAGAGTTAGTGCTCGATAACCATGAGTAAATTCAAAGCGAAATTCTTAGTGGCATCCGTCACACCAGCAGCCCTAATCGGTTTCACGTGATAAATAAAGATAAGCAAGCCGCCTCGACCAAGCATCCACAGATTAAAGACGGAAGGGCGGCCCGGTATGACATTTCAGTCAATAGAATTTAACCAAACATGAACATTAAGTGGGTGCGGGATGAAAAGAGCTGGTGACCGGGCGCAAAGCTATGGGCGAGACGACTATGGATTGGCCGCTGCCAGGTGGCTCGCCCGTTTGGCTGCGGTGACAGTTGTAGTTACCGGACCCGGAGCTGCGGCGATGGCTAACGGTGGTGGGTCGGATGCTGTGGCCGGCGACCTAATAAAAACGTGCGTGGCGACAGATTCCACTCCCCAGTCTCGGCACGAAATCGACACGTACAATCCATGTCTGGCCGCACGTATGAACGCCGGACAGACCTTCAGTGACCAACACCTGTCCAGCATCGTCGACAACACCAACCATGTCGATCTGACTACCTCCACTGCGCTGGCTGGTGCAGTCGCTTCCCTACGCGTTAATGGCAAAGAATTTATTGCGAGTGGCGGCCACGGCAGTGCGCTGCAGTATGCTTTACACGACGACACCCGCGGCGAATGCTTCAATCCTACCGAAGCTGGAAACAAGGCTGACGACAACCAACCAGGGTGGCCGGCACCGTTTCACGGTCCTAGCACCAGCAAATTGTTGTCGACGACCAGTGACGGAAGCACGTTGACTACACAGTCAATTATGGCTATGTATGTTCCCAGTGGCTTAACGTCGGATTTCGATGGATGCGTTGCACATTATCCCAAAGCGTCAGCCTTCGTAAACGGCCTATCGCCTTACATGATCACGAAGACAATTTCGCTGGGCACGACAGCAACCGCTGACCTAAACAACGTGCTGCGTTTCGATGCAACAGTCAGCGCCCAAGGCTCGACTTTGATAACTAACTATGACGCACTGCAGATCGCTTACCTGCAAGATAATTTCACGCAGTTCTACACGCTGAACACCACTACCGGCACGGCAGCAGTAATAACTGACGACAAGTTTCGCGCGACGAGCGGCGCCGGCTATGCATCCGGCTCAACCCCGATTATCGCTGCGACACCCGATGGTACGTCTGCCATCGGCATTTACACTCCCGGCGCAAAGAACGTAGCTAATGATGAAAGCGTCTTGTACAGTGCCGGACGCAACGACGGATCTGGACCTTATGCTTTCGTAAACCACACGATTCAAGTTACCTACTATGCTCATAACGTCGGGGACGGAAAAACTAGCTATACCACATATTTTGTGGTGGGAAATCTGCAACGAGTTACTCACGACATGAGCGCCTTGGCAGGGCGTCTTCAAACTTCGTGACGGAACGGCCTCGACAGGCGGCGGGGCCGTTCGCTGGTCCCTCAACCGAGTCCGGGCCGCGGTCGAACGCGCCATCGCACACCTCAAACCGGGGAAAGTCCTCCAAACGGGCTTCCGGTGGTCAGTGGAGACGTTCTCAGCAATGTTACCTACCGTAGCCGGGCTTGAGGTTTTCCGGGTACACCGGCCACTGGAATTTGGGAAGTCCTCCAACAGTTAATGGACTGACGCCAGTTGTGGACTGACGCGGTGGCGGAACGAAGACACGGTGGCGGAATGAGAAAAGTCAACACAACTCCGGTAAGCGAGATGTCTTGGATTGACTCTCGCACTACCGGAGTTGCGTTTTATCTACGATTTCGCCACGCCATCCGTTAACCCAACCGAGTGACCTCCGGCTACCGTTTGCCGAGACCATCACGACTTAAGCAAGATCCACGATCTCAGAACGGCCGTGCCCCAAATGGCGACGATTATTTGTCTACGGTTCGACCTGACCAGCCTTGACTACAGGTCAAACTCGCCATCTTTAGTTCCGCCAGTGAATGCCGCCCACTCATCCAAGGTGAACACCAACGCCGGCCGCTCCGGCGCCTTCGAGTCACGCACAGCAACCACGCCCGGCAGGTTCATCGCTACCTCAACGCAAGCACCGCTGCCGCTCGACCGGATCGATTTGCGCCACTGCGCCCCGGTCAGATCCGCGTCATACTTCGCCATCTGTCAGCTCCTTTAGTCTCTGGGACAACACTTCGATAGATTGGGCTTCGTCGAGAACTAGCCTGCCCAGGGCTGTCCACGCTTGCTCATACACGTTGATCTCGCTCAGCTTGTCAAGATAGATCGCGCCGGTCAGATTTTCGCTGTAAACCGTGCTCGGCGGTGTGTTGCCGTTCTCAGAGGCAAAATCCATCAAAATCCATGCACCAGTGATGGACGAACGGTGCAGAGCCGCCCGTAACGGTAACACTCTAATGGATACGCCTGGCAGCTCAGTTGCCTTCAGCAGGTGCCACATTTGCGTGCGCATCACGTCGTCGGCTCCTGGGTCAGCCAACAACGCCGCTTCAGAAATGATCACCTCCACCTCCGGGGGAGCCGGAAATGAACGAGTCAAGAGCTGCTGCCGCTCGTTCCGCAGTTTGATCCTAGCCGAGACCTCCTCGTCAACCAGGTGTGGCAAATCGGTGCGGATCACCACACCCATATACCCCCTGTGCTGAAACAGGCCTGGGATCACCGAAGGTGCGTATTCGCGGATGCGACGGGCTGTCTGCTCCAGGCTGACGTATAGCTCGAACCAACGCGGCACGACGTCTCCGTAGGACTGCCACCAACCGCGGGCCTTGCTCTCCTTGGCCAGCCCGATGAGCACGTCGCGCATCGGGGCTGTGATGCCGTAGAACTCGCACAGCACTTCCACCATGGATGGTCTTGTGGACACCTCACCGCGCTCGACCCGCCGGATGGTTTGGATCGACGCGCCCACCCGGTCGGCCGCGCCTTGCATGGTGATGCCCGCCCGCTTGCGGGCCGACTCCAGCGCGATCCCGAGAGATCGTCGGGGCACTGTGGACCCGTTTGGCTCCTCCGTCACCTGTCCTCCTGTTCCGGCACCTGCGAAGGTACCAAGTAGAGACGCTCCATGTCGCCCGCCTGGCACGGCAAGCAATTTTTTTGCGAATTTGGAAGATCAATATCGGCAAAGCCAGTGTGGCTTGTTGCGACTTGACATCCGCCTGAGTGAGCATTCGTAGGCACACCATACAAGTGACCGCAAGGGGCAAACGAGGATGATGCCTATCACTGCCATCGCCGCACTCATGATCGGATTCGCAGCTGGCCTGCTCACCTTTAAGATCAAGAATCGGTGGTGCCCATCCTGCGGGTCCTGGACCTTAGCTAAATCCGAAGCAGATAATCAAGGAGTGAACCGTGGCTGAACCACCACAACTGCCGCGACGTCAGCCGAATGTGGACCTATCAATCGCGGCCAGACCTGTTGAAAACACCAACATTTCCAACGTCGACAATCGCTGGTACGTGGACGAGCGCACACTTATGGTGCTGCTGAATTGCCTCAGACGCTGGCAGGTGCGGTCGTGAAGCAGCACGCGGGACAATTCAGCTTCACCGAGCGCCATTCGGTGCAACAACCCGGGCTCGGGCCACCCCAGAAACGAGCGACAGTGTCGATTTTTCCGGCTGACGTGGCGTACTGATGGAAGAGCTTCGGATTTTTGCTCTGACCCGACAAGGAGCCGACGGGGATCAGGCCGTGGGCTATGGGCTGGTGCTGCCGAACGGCTCGGCTATCTCGGTCTCATGGCCGCCGCAGCTCGGGTCGGCGATCTATTCAACCTCCAGCGCCGAAGAGGCAGCGTTTCTCCGAGGCACCGATTTGCGTTGGATGGACGGCAAGTCGTGAGGAGAGCACTTGATCTCGGCGCGAGGACCGCCTAGGTCGGCGATTTGCCCGACAACCCGATCAATCGATATTCAGGAAAGGCAACACATGAAAACTTATCTGGCAGCCGCGGAAATCTCGCAAGATGTCGTGTTCGTCAAGAGCGCTCGGTCTGGGGCGGCGGGGCACTGCGTCGAGCTGGCCGAGGTTGGTGACGCTGTGGCGATCCGGCACTCGAAGGCTCCCGAGCAGGGTGCGTTCGTGTATTCCCGGGCTGAGATCACCGCGTTCGTGCAGGGCGCTAAGGACGGGGACTTCGATGGGTTCTGCGGTCTGAGCTGACGGTGAGAGTGACGTAGCGGATGGCTCTAACACCCGCTACGTCACTCGCCAGGGTACTCATAGTTGTTGCTCCCGCGAATATCGATCAAGAATCGAGAAGTCCGCGCCGTGATCGGCCGTTAGCGTCGTGACCATGGCATTCATCGACTCGATCACCCTGGAAGTGGCCGATCCGGCCGCCGCGACCGACTTCTACCAGAACGCGTTTGACCTGGGTTCGCACGTGCGACTGCAGGAAGGGACTGGACCGACGAGCGGGTTCCGCGGGTTCACCCTCTCGCTCATTGTTCCGCAGCCGGCCAACGCGAGCAGCATTCTCGACGCCGCGCTCGCCGCCGGTGCCACCGCGCTGAAGCCGGCGGCGAAATCGCTCTGGGGCTTCGGCGGGGTCATCCAGGCCCCGGACGGCACGATCTGGAAGGTGGCCACCTCGGCGCGGAAGAACACTGAACCGCCCAGCCGCAAGGTCGACGACATTGTGCTGCTGCTGGGAGTCGCCGACGTCGCCGCCACAAAACGCTTCTACCTCGATCGCGGCCTGACCGTGGCCAAAAGCTTCGGCCGCACCTATGCCGAGTTTGCCGCCGCACCGGGCGGAATCAAGCTTGCGCTTTATCGCCACCGCGCGCTGGCCAAGGACGCCGGCGTCGCAGCAGAGGGCAGCGGCTCACACCGAATCGTCCTCAATGGCGATGTCGGCTCGTTCACCGACCCGGACGGTTTCACCTGGCAAGCTTCCTGAACCCAGTTGGCAAGCTTCCTGAACCCAGTTGGCAAGCTTCCTGAACCCAGTTGGCAAGCTTCCTGAACCCAGTTAGCAGGCTGCCTGAAACCAGCTCGTGCGCTCGTGCCGGTCAACTGTTCCAGGTTTCGATGACCTTTTTGTCGTGTTCGAAGCCTAGGGTGGAAATCGTTGCGGTGTCCAGCCGCAGCAAGCCACCGCCGGCGGCCGGCAGACCGATCCAGCGAGCGCCCGCAACCCGCAGCGAATGCCCGTGCGCAACCAGCGCGACATCGCCGCGATCAAGGAAAACCTGCGCGTGCTTTAACACTCGGTCGAGCCGCTCGGCGACCTGCTCCGGCCGTTCGCCCCCGGGTGCGCCGTCGGTCCAGAGCGTCCAGCCCGGTCGGCTTTGACGAATGGTGGCGCTAGTAATGCCTTCGTATTCGCCGTAATTCCACTCGGCCAGGTCGTCGTTGACCTCGGTCACCGTCAGCCCGGCCAGCTCAGCCGTGCGCAGCGCCCGCTGTCGCGGACTGGAAATCACCGCCACAAATGACCGCCCGGCAAGCCGCTTACCGGCCAGCATCGCTTGCTGCTCCCCTTCAACAGTCAACTCCAAATCCGTGTACGAGGTGTGCCGCCCGACTGCACTCCACTCGGTCTGCCCGTGCCGAATTAGCACAATCTCACCCATGGTGCTGCCTCCTTGGTCGGCTCGGGTTATTTTTACCTGTTCGCGGTGTCAACTTCGCATCAAGTGGCTGAAATCGGTGGCTGCACACCTGGGCTCAACTGCGGGCCGGGCCGGAGTCATGCCGTTCACTGGGCCAATCCACGAACTGCCGATTGGCCCAGGAGATAGGAACAGTTGCCGCTTATAGACCGGAGCGTTGTCGAAGTAAGGTCGGAATTCGCCAACCCAGGAACTATTTCAGAATTGAAGTATCCATACTGCGCCGCAGGTCACACTCGGTTATCTCGCTAGGTACGCGTTCAACCCACCAGTGGATGGCACACGGATCTGAGACCTCGCCCGGAGTCGAACCGGATCTTCTCCCGCTTTGCAAGCGGGGCGCTCCGCCGGGAACGCCACGAGGCCCACCGCCACATCTCTGGGCGGATCCTTGTGTTGCGTGCGGGCGCAGGGATTCGAACCCCCTTAAGCAGAGCGCCTGGTTTACAGCCAGGCCCGACTCTCCAACGTCCGCGCGCCCGCATTAAGCGAAACTTCTGCGTGCCCCTGGCAGGAGTTGAACCTGCGGCCTTCCGGTTCGTAGCCGGACGCTCTTTCCGCTGAGCTACAGGGGCTTGGGTGCCGACCGGTTACGGGGTAGCGATCCCGGTGGTCGGCACCTTTGTCAGCGCACGGTGAGCTGTGCCCAGCCGGGAACCCGAGGACGGCTCCGCAGCGGCATCCCGGCCTCGGCCGGGGTTCGGTCACCCTTGCGCTGATTGCAGCGGGCACAAGCCGCCGCGGTGTTAAGCCAGGAGTTGGCCCCGCCGCGCGAGCGCGGCAGGACGTGGTCGATCGTGGACGCAGCTTTGCCGCAATAGGCGCATTTCTCGCCATCGCGGGCCAGCACGCCGCGCCGTGACCAGGCCGGGCCACGGCTGTTTCGCCAGCGGGTGACGACGTAGGCGACGAGCCGGACGACCTTTGGCATCGGGTAGACGCCGATGAGTCGGTCGGGCTCAGCGTCGTGGATTTCCGCGACTCTGCGGCACAACATGCGGATTGCGTGTTTGAGGGTGACCCGGTGCAACGGGCCGAGGTCGGCATTCAAGACGAGGACCGCGGTCACCGGGCCCACCTCCTTCCAGAATATGTCACTACATTGCTTGGTTTACGTTGATGAACGGGTAGTGCCGCGAGCGGGAGTCGAACCCGCACCGGGCCGAGTTTGAGTCGGCTGCCTCTCCCATTGGGCTACCGCGGCACGAGGAAAAAAGCCTGCTCAAACTGAACTTATTCAGGGCACGCACGGGTGACAGGACTCGAACCTGCAACCGTCGGATTTGGAGACCGGCGCTCTCCCATTTGAGCTACACCCGTAAAAGTGCGGGAAACGAAAAACCGCCCGGACTCGAAGCTGAGGTGGGCGGCGTAGACGCAGAAGTTCCTGCGTTACCCGCTCCACCGCTTTAGTTCACGACAAGCTTCGGCGCCTCGCAGCTTCACCGCCGCGACAGGCATAGCAATGCTATCGGCCGTCCACAATCGGGTAATTGCATGGCTCCGCTGACGTAACATGACGGTTCTACTCCTTTCGTGGTTCCGGTTCGGCGTCGACAGTAATGATGGGGCAGCCGAATCACTTCCGTTAACGTCTATTGCATGGCCTTGCGGCCGCCGTTGACATTGATAAGAGTGCACCACGCCCGCGAGACGCGCCAGCCATTAAATTGATCTGCTTTTGATCACTGCGGGAGCGCCGCGCCCGCGTCGCATTCGCGGCATCTGTGGCCGACTGCCCTAAGCGGCAGTACGCCGGGGAACAGCAGCCACAGCGCGCAGCAAGTCGGCGATGGAGATGGTGCGGTCGTCGTCCGCGCCAGCCAGCCCGGAGAGCACCCAGTCACGCATGAGCGCGGTCGGTTTTGTGCCAGCACTTGCGGCGGCCGCCTTCACCCGCTGGTAGTCGTCGAGGTTAAGGCGCAGTGAGACAGTAACCTTCGGTTCGGCATCCGGAACTGGCGGTAGCTCGACCTGCACTGTGGGATCGAAGGTCAGCTGATTATTCGCCGCCGCGTCGGCCAGCTGTTCATCGTGGCTCGTCATTTCCTGGTCTCCTCCCACTGCCGGAACGACTGCTCTTGTTCGTCGGTCATCTCGCTGGCGCCAATGATGTCGTAGTCAAAGCCCCCTGCCGGGCGTAGCACGACAATCAACGGCCGACCAGTATCGGTTCGAGCCCAAATACTGAGAACTTGTATTCCCGCGTTCGATGCTGCTACCGGCCAACGACGGGACGCTCCCAGAGCTTGCAATACCTCGTGCGGTTCTATGCCGCGCAGCTTGTCCAGCGCAATCTGCAACCAGGTGTAAGGCACGCTAAGACTGTACGACGTTCGCAATACGAAATGCTAGCATGCGACATCGGCTGTTTCGCGAGGATAGGCGGTGATATCGCCGCCCGAACGGCACCGCAGGCCGATGAGACGGCTTGGTCGGGAGTCTCACGACCAAACCTCCGAAGGATGCTGACAGCTGTAGTTCCTATGCGACGTTGCTGGGCGCGGCTGACCGTTAGGCTGGGGCGGTGAGCTTGCCGGAGGCTGCCGCGCCCAGCTCCTGGCCGCTGGTGGGCACCTGGATCATCGCGACCGCGTCGGCCCACACCGACTGGCGGGTCGCCGCCACTGCCCTAACCAACACCACCGAGGTACGGGTAGTGATAGTCGTTCTCGGCCCCCCACCCGACGACGACGAACCCACCCGAAAACTGCGCGCCCGAGCAGATGCCTACCTGCAACTAGGTAAGCCCGGAAACCGCGCCAATGTAGCGTCCCGAATCCGTTCGTTGACCCGCCCACATAGCCTGATCCTGGTCGCCGCCCCGGCCGGTTTCCTCGCCCCGCTCGGCGTCGACGGTTGGACCCTCGCCGAACTAGCCGTCGAGCTGCCCGCATCAGCCGCTGTGATCGCCGAACCCGGCGAGGATCCAGCCGCCGACACCACCCACGCCTTAGCCGCGTTAGCCGCACACGGAGTCACCGCAGAAGTCGTAGCACTAGGTGATCTCGACGAAGACGCGCTGCCGGTCCACCCAGCCGGTCGGATCCACCCCGAACAGCCGAAACCAGCCGACACGACGGCCACATCGAATCCGGTCCTCACCCCAAGTCGAGCCCGCTGGGCCACCCGACTAGTCGCCGTGGTCGCGACTGTTTTGGTGGTGGGAGGCGGGTTCACTTGGTGGCGACTCGGCGTCGGGCACTCGGGCGGGTCAGCGCCGGACGCGACTAGGAAGCTGACTCCACACCAGGACACATCCCGGCTGTGGTCCGAGGAGTCGCCGCAGCTTTCCGGCGTACTGTGTCCGCAGTTTGCCGGTCCGGTGATGCCGACGCAGCCAGACGCCAGCACGTCAGCTCGGGTCGATGCCGCTTGGACTCGCATTGAAGGGTGGCTGGCCGTTCACGCGGCGGCGGCTGGGCGGGCGTTGCAGCCCGGTGCGACAGCCACGCAACTCGATGACCTGCAGCGACGCATGTCAGTCACCTTCCCGGCTGACCTGGTCGCGACCTTGCGCCGCCACGACGGGGTTACCGGCACGAGTTTCACTTTCCCGTCGTCCTACGCACCCGAATCATTGGCCCGAATCGCCGCCGACTGGACGGTCAACTGCGGCGCATTGATCAACGACACTTTGATCCCCTTCGCCGCCGGGCCGACAGGTGCGCGCCTGCTAGCCACCACCACCCGGCTAGCCGAATTCAAAGTCACCACCGGAATCACCAACGGCCGCTGGCCCCACAGCATCACTGAACTGCTCGAACAAACTGCTACCAGCCTAGAAACCAGCCTCCCGTACGCGGCGACAGTCGGCACCGACGGGTCGCTGAAATGGCCGTCCGGCTGAGATTGGTTGTCTGGGTTTCTGGCCTCGGGATAGACCGCGGACTCCAATGTATTCGCCGACGGATCAGAATGCGGTTAGTTTCAGCGCCAGTTCTAAGTAATTGGCATAGGACTGCAGCACTTTTTCGACGGCACGCCGCTCGCCTGCCGTAAAGGTGACCAAGGGTTCCACTGTGACGGTGACGGCTTTGGTGGTGAGGGTTCGTTTCCACGTGGCGACGACTCGGCCCGCGTGCACGATGGTCGAACGAAACATTCCGTTTCCGCCTGGAATGATCGCTGATAAGTGCGCGGAATCGACCATCAGCGAACGATCTTTGAAGCCGAGCAGGTATTCATCGAAGCCCGGCAGCGCCAACCAGTCGTCAACCGAAACGTCTGCTGCGTCGAGGGCGGCTGGGTCGACAATCATCTCGACGCCTTCGACGTCCACGGTGGTTAGCGCGTCGCCGGCTGCCGCGATGCCGAGTTTGACGTCGCCCATGGTCAAACCGGTCCAGCCGGCGAAATCTTTGCGAGTGGTGGGGCCGTGGCTGCGGAAATAGCGCAACGCGATGATGCCCAGAGCTTCCTCGCGCGTTGGCCGGTTGGGTTCGGGCACCCACTCGTCCAGCAGCACGAAGGTCTGTTCTTTGCCGACATGTGGCGCGATCACGCTGACGCCGCGCTGGCTCGCGTACCAAAGGAGGTGGTAACTGCGTTGGCCGGTTACGTCGATGCCGCCTTTGGCGATGGCGGCTAGGCACTCGGCTCGGGTTAAGCGGTTGCCGCCGCTGAGAGCGGCACCGAGCACCTCTGTCGCTTGGTCGACCGTGCGTTCGTCGAGGCCGAGCAGTTGGCGGCGCTTCTCGACGCCGGCTAGGGCACGCACGCCCATCAGCTCAAGCATCCAATGTGCGTCGGCCGGCGGGACGAAATGGACCGTGCCGCGCATCGGCCAGGTGCGGACGGCTTCGCGGCGCTCCAGCGCGGCTTCGACGTCAGCCAGCGTCGACCCGGGCAGCCGGACTCCGAACGACAATAGGCCGCTGTTGACGTCCTGCGCCTGCATCGCCCCGAACCACTGCACGATCCCGGCCACCGAGTCAACCCCGCGGGCCGCTCCCCCGCCGCGCAACAACAGGCTGTTCATCCGCAGGTTGAGCGCAGTCGTGGCATCCACATCCAGCAGCCTAATGCCCAGCCACCGACCGACCACGATCACAGCCGGCGGCGCGAACCCAAATGCGACTTCGGTCGCGCGCCGCCTGGTGTGACAATTACCGGCCGCGAGCTGCGCGGTACTGCTTGATCAGGTTGTTGGTGGAGGAATCAGCGTCGTCGGCCGGAGCTGACGGCGAGGTCAGCTTGGGTGCGAGCTGGTTGGCCATCACCTTGCCGAGCTCGACCCCCCACTGGTCGAACGAGTTGATCTCCCAGATCGTGCCCTGGGTGAAGGTGATGTGCTCATAGAGCGCGATCAACTGCCCGAACGTGGACGGGGTGAGCTTGTCGGCCAAAATCGTCGTGGTCGGGTGGTTGCCCTGCATCACCCGGTGCGGCGCGACCTTCGGGTCGGTGCCTTCCGCCTCGACCTGGGCGAGCGTGCGACCGAAGGCCAGCGCGCCGGTCTGGGCGAAGAAGTTCGACATGAACAGGTCGTGCATGGTGCCGACGTCGTGGTTCGGCTGGCTGAAGCCGATGAAGTCGGCCGGGATCAGCTTGCTGCCCTGGTGGATCAGTTGGTAGAAGGCGTGCTGGCCGTTGGTGCCGGGCTCGCCCCAGAAGACCTCGCCGGTTTGGTATTGCACTGGGGTGCCGTCCAGCCGCACCGACTTGCCGTTGCTCTCCATGGTGAGCTGCTGCAGGTAGGCGGCGAACCGGTGCAAATATTGCGAATAGGGCAGCACTGCATGTGCCTGAGCACCGAGGAACGTGTCATACCAAACGTTGAGCAGGCCGAGCAGCGCCGGCACGTTGCGGTCCAGCGGTTCGGTGCGGAAGTGCTCGTCGACGGCGTGGTAACCGGCGAGCATGTCGGCGAACTGCTCCTTGCCGATCGACACCATGACCGACAGGCCGACAGCTGAGGGCAGCGAGTAACGCCCGCCGACCCAGTCCCAGAAGCCGAACATGTTTGTCGTGTCGATGCCGAAGTCGGCGACCCGCTGCGCATTGGTGCTGACCGCGACGAAGTGCTTGGCCACGTCCGCGTCGGCGCCGAGGCCGGCCCGCAGCCAGTTGCGCGCCTCGGTGGCGTTTGTCAGCGTTTCCTGCGTCGTGAACGTCTTCGACACGATCACAAAAAGCGTGCTGGCTGGGTCGAGATCGTGCGTCTTCTCATACAGGTCGGTGGGGTCGATGTTAGAGACAAACCGACAGTCAAGCTCAGGACTCTTGTACGCCTTAAGCGCCTCGTACGCCATCACGGGCCCGAGGTCGGAGCCGCCAATACCGATGTTGACGACAGTCTTGATTCGCTGGCCGGTGTGTCCGGTCCACCGTCCCGAGCGGACTCGATCACTGAAGGCGCCCATCCGGTCGAGCACCTCGTGCACGTCAGCCACGACGTCCTGGCCGTCGACGACCAGCTTCGCGGTGCGCGGCAGGCGCAAGGCGGTGTGCAGGACGGCACGATCCTCGGTGACGTTGATGTGTTTACCGGCGAACATCGCCTCGGTGCGCTCACGCAGTTTGGCCCGCTCGGCCAGCGCGAGAAGTGCCAACAGCACCTCGTCGGTGAGCAGGTTTTTGCTGTAGTCGACGGTCAGATCGGCAACCTTGGCGCTATATCGCTGGCCGCGGTTGTCGTCGCTGGAGAACAGCTCACGCAGGTGCACGGCCGAGAACTTCTCCGCATGACCTTGCATGGCATGCCATTGCGCACTGTCGGAAAGGTGTTCGCTCATGGGCCTGTCTCTCACTCGAACCCGGACTCTCCTCCTCATCCTGGCACGAATCGGCGAGCCATGCCGACGATCAGTTCGGGCGGGATCGAGACGATTAGTCGCGCGGATCGGCCGACACCTGATAACGGCTGCTCGGGGCTGAGCTTCATAGACATATCACAGCCGGGCCACAGAGCGGGCACGGTCGCGGGCTGGACAGTCGTGCCATGACCACCTTGTTGGAACGCCCGCGATCGGGCGCTGTCGGACCAGCTGACCCGGATTCATCTCGTACCCGTCATTGGCCGGTCTTGGTGCTCTTAGCCGGCACGGCGGTGCTTTATCTGTGGAATTTGAGTGCTTCTGGTTGGGGCAACAGTTTCTATGCGGCGGCTGCGCAAGCTGGCGCGCGAAGTTGGAAGGCCTGGCTGTTCGGTTCGTTGGACGCCGGAAACGCAATCACCGTGGACAAGCCGCCCGCAGCGATGTGGGTGATGAGTTTGTCGGCCCGGATTTTCGGGGTGAACAGCTGGTCGGTCCTGGCCCCGCAAGCCCTGATGGGCATAGGGGCGGTGTTCCTGCTGTATGCAACGGTGAAACGATGGTTTGGTCAGCCGGCCGGACTCCTCGCCGGCGCGGCGCTGGCGTTGACGCCGGTCGCGGTGCTGATGTTCCGCTTCAACAACCCCGATGCACTGCTGGTGCTGCTGATGACCGCAGCTGCCTACACCACGGTGCGAGCGGTCGAGGCAGCGTCGGGCCGGTGGCTCGCGCTCACCGGAGTTCTGCTCGGCTTCGGCTTCCTCACCAAAATGATGCAAGCCTTCCTGGTGCTGCCGGCTTTCGCCCTGGTTTACCTGGTGGCGGCGCCTACCGGCATCGGCAAGCGGGTGCGGGATCTGTTGCTCGCCGGGCTTGCCCTGGTCGTCTCGGCTGGTTGGTATGTCGCGCTGGTTTCGCTCTGGCCCGCCTCGTCTCGGCCGTTCATCGCCGGCTCCACCAACAACACGCTGTGGCAGCTTGCACTCGGCTATAACGGACTCGGGCGAATCCTGGGCGGCTCCGTTAACGGCGTTGGCGTTGGCGGCGGCGGCGTTGGCGGCGGTGGTCCGAGCGGCGGCGGGTTTGGCGGCCAGAACACATCGTTCGGCGGCTCCACGGGGATCGGCCGGTTGTTCGGCAGCTCGATGGGGTTGGAGATCTCCTGGTTGTTGCCGGCCGCGCTGCTCGCGTTCGTCGGCGTGCTCGCCATCACCTGGACCGCGCCGCGCACCGACCGGGTTCGCGCCGCGATGCTGCTTTGGGGTGGCTGGCTTCTGGTAACCGGGCTGACCTTCTCGTATATGAGCGGCACGATCCACCCGTATTACACCGTTGCGTTGGCGCCAGCGATTGCGGCGACAGTGGCGATCGGCGGGCGAGTCTTCTGGCTCAACCGCAGTCAGCTGTGGGGGCGCGCGCTGCTGGCGGCGCTGGTTTTGCTTACCGCAGGTTGGGGTTGGGTGCTGCTCGGGCGCACCGACTGGCTGCCGGGGTTGCGGTGGGGTGCGGCCGGGTTGGGCGTGATTTTTGCCCTCGGTTTGTTGGTACCGGCGACCAAATTGCGCGCTTTGGCAGTGGTTGCGGTCGCCGGAGCTGTTCTCACCGCTGGCGCAAGCGGCGCGGCGTTCGCGGCCGCCACGGCAACCGTCACGCACACCGGTTCGCTCCCGAATTCTGGTCCCGCTAGCGTGGCCAGCATGGGGGGAATGGGGGGCGGAATGCTCGGTGGCCGACCGAGCGGCATGACCTTCCCCGGCGACTCGACCGCAGGCGGCTCAGCTGGCGGCACCGGGCCTGGCAATGGTGGTGGGTTTGGTGGGGGTGCCGGGCAAGGCGCCGACCCCGCGCTGACGACCCTGCTCAAGGCGAGCACGACCAAGTGGTCGGCAGCGGTGCGCGGAGCCACCTCGGCGGCCGACCTTGAGCTGGCCAGCGGCACCTCGGTGATCGACATCGGCGGCTGGCTGGGCGGCGACCCGGCTCCGACCCTGGCCCAGTTCCAGGCCTACGTGGCCGCTGGTCAGGTGCACTACTACGTCAGCGGTGGCGGTATGGGCGGTGGAATGGGTGGCGGTGGCACGACGACCACTTCCAGTCAGATCGCCACCTGGGTGGCGGCGCACTACACCGCAACCACGGTGGGCAGCAGCACCGTCTATGACCTGATCAAAGCGGCGACCAGCTGACTAAGGCACAAATAGCGCGAGGCGGTTCCGGATTTCCGGGACCGCCTCGACGCGTCACCCGCGCAAGCGCGGGCCAACTTCACTTCTTCTTGCTCTTCTTCTTGTCTTTCTTGTCTTTCTTGCCTTTCTTGGCCTTCTTCGCCATGACGGGCCTCCCCTCGACAGACGGCGGCCACGCGGGACCGGCTCAGGCGCAGACGGGACTCCGCTCGCGCCGGCCACCACTAGCGCTCGACAGTGCAGCAGCGGCCGGGGTTAACGTTACGGAAACTGCGGCCGTCGTGCAGCAGTCTGAAGATGAACTCCGTGTGTCTTAAGCCACGAAGATCGCCGGGAATCCCACCGACCTCAGGGCTAACTCAGCCGAGGCGCACGGTGAAGATCGGCGCGGAAGCCAGCTGACGGAATGCCGCCAAACTACTCGAAGTGCTGTCGATACTGATGTCCCGGTCCCCGGTTGCGTCGTGTTTGGTGTCGAAGTGCACGATTGCCTTGATTGCCGGCCGCTCGGCCAACTCAGGCAAAACACTGTTGTAGACAGCGGACTTGTCCACCGGCCGGCCGACGCGGTGATAGGCACCCCACTCGGCGACCATCAGCGGCTTGCTCGGGTGCATCTTCGTGGCCCAGTCATAGATCGTCGGACCCTTCGGCGCCTTACGGTCGAGCAGATCCGCGAACAACCCGAAGTGGTAACCGGGGTCCACCGACACATACGAGTCCAGGCCGATCCAGTCCACAACGTCGTCGCCCGGGTAGAGGTCCTTCCACCAGCTCTGCGCCAGCCAACGCTCGTTACCCATGTAGGCCACCACGTTCACGACATTGCTCACGCCGTCGGCGCGCAGTCGCAGGATCGTATGCCGGTACATCGCGGCGAAGTCCTTGGCCTGCATGCCCGAACCGGCGCGCGCGATGACGTCATTCTCCGGCTCATGGTTCAACACCAGGAAAAACTTCTTCCCGTACGCCTTGGCGCGCCGGGCGAACGTGTCGATGCGCCGGTCGAGCCGCCCCTGGGCAACACCGGCCCAGGTCGAGCCGTACGCCACCTTCCAGTTCAGCAGCAGCACTCGCGGGTGGGCCGAGTCAGCGGTCATCGCCACTTCAGCCTTGGTCGGAAAGATCTCGTCACCCTTGTGGTACGTGTGGAAGATCGTCGCCGTGCGCCCGCTCGCCTTTTCCCAGTCCAGCTGCGCCACATCACGGGGTGCACTGGTGAACCCACCAGCCGCACCACCCCACAACACCCCACACGACGGTACGAGCAGTGCGCCAGTAACACAGTCCTGAGTGGAGGGGGGTGCCGCTGCCACTGGCGGCGAGGTGTCGCCTTCGGTGGTGACGTCCAAATGCGGCGCACCATAACCGGCCTCAGTCGAGCGCACCCGCAACACCGGCCCACCCCCAGTCAGCGCGAACGAGTACGTCCCCGCCCGGCTAACTGCTGCGCGCAAGTCGAATGCGAGCGTGGTGTTCGCCGCTTTCGCGGTAGCGGTGGCCACCGCCGGCCCGAGCGCCGGTGCAGTACCCGCGGTCAGGGTGGCCGGACTCCACGAGTTGTTCAGCACCCGCCGAACCGTGATCGCACCGCCCGGCGCGCCGATGGTCGTCAGCACCAGTCGAGCAGCGGAAACCCGCGTACCCGCCGGTACGCTGAATTTGAGGAATGAGGTTTTGACTTCGCGGCCGACTCGGCCGATGGCCAGCTTGTCCTGGGTGCCAAAGGTGCTGTTGCGGCGAGCGCTGGAGACATACGTGTCGGCGGCAGCGGAGATCTTGAGATGCTTGCTGGCTGCGACAGCACCGGCGGGCGCCCAGATTGCCCCACCCGCGCCGGCAAGAACGGCGGTCAGGACCGAGCCACATCCGATCAGCTTCGAGCGACGCATTTCTGATCTCCCCCGCATTACCGGCCGCATGTTCGGCCAGGTGTAGAAGAAGATTCAGGTTTGTTCGGTGCGCCTTCAGTGCCCTAATCGGTGCGACCTGGTTGCCACACAAACCCAACCGGGCAGCCGCAGCTCAGCCAGTTGTTTCCTGCGCTAAGTGGTCCTCGGCGTTAATCCTTCGGGGGTTGGTTCAGGGGTTCCAGGTTGGTGAGGTAGAGGTCGCCGGCGCAGTCGAGGGCGTCTTGGGCGGTGCCGATCGGTTGGCCGTCGGGTAGGACGGAGTCTTGGTAGCCGTCACGACTGGCGAGGTAGATCGCGAAGCCCCACAGGTGTGCGGAGCGTTGATAGCGCAGCCTCATCAGTGGGATGGTCTCACCGTCGGGTAGTTGCGCGTCGATGTAGGCGAACCCTGCCCGGTACCGCACCACGATCGTGGAAAGCCCAGGCCAGTGGGCCTTCGCGTGCTCAGTCAGGCGTTGCTGCAACGACACCTTCGTCGATTCGGGAATCGCGGCCACACTATTCATCATGCCGGCCTGCCGATGGGCCCGCAGGCCGGGGCGAATCCACCCGGTGCGAAAGGCCGACCACCCGCAATAGATCGACTGTCTGCCATGTTCGGGTAGGCGGAGGTTTGTCATGTCTGGTCCATCGGCCTGCCCGATCGTCTTGTCTATGCCCGAGCAGCAGCGTCTTGAACGCCGGGTCAGGACCGTGACCGAGCAACACCGGCACGTCTTACGCGCCACGATCATCTTGCTCGCTGCCCAGGGTTGGAGCAACGCGGCGATCGCGCGGCGGGTCGGGGTCTGTGTGGACACCGCCCGGACCTGGCGCGACCGCTACGGCGCCTACGGCGAGGACGGCCTGCGGGATCGGGGCCGCTCCGGGCGGCCGCGTCGGTTCACCGACGTGCAGCAGGCCCAGGTCAAAGCGATCGCCTGTGAACTGCCCGCTGATCGGGGGATCCCGTTGTCGCGGTTTAGCCACGCCGATCTGGCTGCCGAAGCCGTCGACGTCGGGGTGGTCGAGGACATCTCGGCATCCACCGTGCGCCGGTGGCTACGCCGGGATGCGATCCGCCCCTGGCGCTACCAGTCATGGATCTTCCCGCGTGACCCGGACTTCGCCGTTAAGGCAGGCCGTGTCCTCGACCTGTACGCCCGCACCTGGCACGGCGAGGTGCTCGGCGACGACGACTACGTCATCTCCGCCGATGAGAAGACCTCCGTGCAGGCCCGCTGCCGGTGTCATCCGAGCCTGCCACCCGGACTGGCCCGGATCATGCGGGTCAACCACGAATATGACCGGGGTGGGGCGCTGGCCTACCTCGCCGCGTACGACGTCCACCAGGCCAGGGTGTTCGGCCGTACCGAACCCACGACCGGCATTGTTCCGTTCGCGAACCTGGTCGCGCAGGTCATGGGCCGTGAGCCCTACTCCAGCGCCCGCCGAGTCTTCTGGATCACCGATAACGGCTCGTCACACCGCGGTCACAAAGCCATCGACCGGTTGGAAAACACCTGGCCGAACGCCACCCTGGTCCACACACCAATCCACGCGAGCTGGGTCAACCAGGTCGAAATCTACTTTTCCATCGTGCAGCGCAAAGTCGTCACACCCAACGACTTCTACGACCTCAACGACGTCACCAACCGGCTCACCGCATTCGAAGAGTTGTACAACCTCGCCGCCCGGCCCTTCAACTGGCGCTACACCAAAGCCGACCTCGCCACCACCCTCAAACGCATCGCCGCTCACGAAACCGCCACCATCTGACCCCCGAAGGATTAACGCCGAGGACCACTAAGCCGGGTAGTTACATTGACCTCAGGGGTGTGGTCCCACGGCGATAACAGTGAGTTCGTCGGCACCTGGACCATGGCAATAGAACAACCGCCACGCACCGGGGGTGTGATTTTCTACGTAGACCTCCCAGATCGGCTGGCCAGCCACGATCTCCGGTAAGGACTCATACTTGTGGGCGGTGAGCCCCGGGTAGCTGGGACCGAAATCTCTCAGCAGCTCCAGCGTCGTCTTGACCTTCTTCAGTTTCACCCGATGCTGGCCGGGCTTGCGTTGCATCTCCAGGATGGTCTCGTCAAACTCGGCCGTGCGTTTGAGGCGATAGGGCGGCGCGCTCACTCGGCGTCGTCGGGCACGTCGAGGGTTGACAGGTCCAAATCAGCGACTTCACCCGCACGCACCTGAGCGATGCCTCGCGCCAAGCTGGCGCGCAGCTCCTCGTTCTCCCAAACCAGCAGCTCCCGCTTGGGAATCAGGGCCATCGGCGTTAGCAAAATGCGGCCGTCGCTGTGCAAGGCCATCGAGTAGTGATCACTGGCCCGCACGCCGGCTTTGCCGACCGGGATGCGCCTACGGTCATCAGCAATAACCTCACCGATGGGGCGAAATTCTTGAGTAGTCATAGCCCCAATTATGAGACCCATCGGGGCAAGTGGGCAATGCCCATTAGCTGCAATCTCCGACCGGCCTTTGCCACGAGGCCCGAGAGCAATCCCACTGGCCCTCCAGCCGTACGGGCGGCCAGAAGGCTTTGATCGGGGGGATCCGGCGCGCGTAGCGGGTAGCGTCCAGTTTATGTACTATGTCCGCTTGGTAGGTTTCGCATCTATCGCACTGTTTACTCCCTTCGTGCAGGTAGGTGCACCTGCGGTAGCTGTGGCCGAACGAGCGCCCCGGCCGAATCAGGTGAGGCCAGTCGTTCCTGGTTCTGACGTTCGGGAGCTGGGTTCGACTCGGTTTGGCGTGGCTGGCCGCACATCGGCTAGCCATCGCGGTGCGCGGCGCGGATTTGGGGTGGCCGGCTCGCCGGCGGCGGGGACTCCGGCGGTGGGCACTCGGCGGGACTGGCTGGGGCTGGACGAGGTCAGCGGGAAGTATTACCCGAAGAAGTTCACTTTGCGCGCGGTTGGCCGGCACATCGAGGTGTGGGTGGCCGACGACCTCGGCTTTCCGGTGAAGGATTGCCGCAAGGACGCGACCGGAGTAACGGATGCGCAAATTGGTGAGCTGATTACTGATTTTGATCAGACGATTTATCCGAAAGAGACTGCGGCCTTCAGCACCCCACCGGATCGCAATGGGACCACGGCCGCGATGGACGGCGATTTTACTGGCGACGGCGACAAGACGGTGACGCTGATCGACAATATTCGCGACAAAAGTTACTACGACTTTCCCGCGACCGTCACTTATCTCGCTGGATTCTTTTCTCCGCAACTCAACGAGCTGTTCGACCGCAATGTGATGACGATCGACAGCTACGACTGGAATCACCGTTTCGGCGCACATCCGGCCGACAATCCCAGCGATGATTTGTGCACGAGTCGACCGGCTCGACCCCGGCTTTATGAAAGCACTTTCGCGCACGAATGGCAGCACCTGTTGGAGTATTACGTCGACCCGGCCGAAACGACTTGGGTCAACGAAGGTCTGTCGGATTATGCGCAGACATTAGTGGGTTACGTGGACTCTTCCGCGACCGTCGATGAGCCCGGAGCCGATATTCATTTGATCTGTTTCCAGGGCTTCGGCGACGTGCGGACCAAATACAACGTGAATCCGCGCGAGTGTGGCGGACCGCAGAACTCGCTGAACCTGTGGGACGAGGGCGAACCCAACGACGTGCTCGCCGATTATGGCAACGCCTACCAGTTCATGTTGTATTTAAGCGATCGATTTGGGCCGGCAATCATCTCGAAGCTACATCGAGACCGCACCCACCAGGGATTAGCCGGGGTGCAGGCAGCACTGCCGGCCGGGGTTGATCTTTACGACATCTTGCACGATTTTCAGACCATGACCCTGGTTGACAAGATCGTCGGGAATGGCGGCAGCATCGACGGGGTGCCGCTGCAACAAGTGACGTCGGCGAGTTTGCGATCGACGGTCAACTTGGCAAACCCGGCCGATTATGGCACTGCGGGAGCGGCTCCCAACGGCGCGGATTATGTGCCGTTGCCGACGCCGGTGCGCTCGGTGAAATTCGCCGGCGCAACTAATCTGCCATCATTATCCAGCGGTTGGACTATCGCCGATAAAACCATGTTTTCCGGCAACGCCGACAACCTCGACAACACCACTATTCGAGAAATGGCTGTGCCGACGAAAAACGCGCGGCTGAAGCTGGAAACGTCGTTCGATATTGAAGACAGTTACGACTTCGGCTACGTGACAGTGTCCACTGATGGCGGCAAAACCTACACCCCACTCGAAGGTGACCGCACAACCACCGGCCCGCTCGGACCAGGCCTGACTGGGCGCAGCGGTGGGGTGGTCACGGCCGGTTACGACCTTTCGCCGTACGCGGGGGAGAAGGTGTTGATTGGGGTGCGGTATGTGACTGACGGGGTGGGACATCGCGGCGGGTGGCGGATCGGCAATATCACGCTGGGTGATAGGCCGGTGAGCGACGGCACGACGTTGGACGGGTGGAAGTCGCCGAGTCAGGTCTCGCCCACCCCGGTGCACGGCTGGCACGTCACGCTGATCGGACTCGACGGTAACCACGCGAAAGTCGTGCCGGTCGCGCGGTTTGCGGAGCTCGCGGCGTACCCAAAGGTGGTGGCGATTGTGGCTTTTGACGAGCCGACCGAGACGGTCAAGCAATACGCACCGTATCGGTTAATGGTGAACGGAAAGCTGCAGCCGGGCGGGTCCGCCGATCAACGTTGACACTGTCAATGTGACAGTGTCACTATGGTTCTCGTGTGGACGATGGACGAGTTGGTGGATCGCGTTGGCGCTGCCCTGGCAGCCGCCTATTCGGGTGCGCCCAACGGCCGGGTCCGCGACCTGCCCGACCGCCGCGCCATCCGGTGGTATACAACGATTGGGCTGGTCGACCGTCCGCTCGGGATGCGCGGGCGCACCGCCTTGTATGGGCCGCGCCATCTCCACCAACTTGTCGCGGTCAAACGCCGTCAGGCGCAGGGCTACTCGCTCGCCCAAATTCAGGCTGAGTTGAGCGGGCTTTCCACCGAGAGCTTGTCCGTTATCGCCCAGGTGCCAGCAGACTTGTTAGCTGCTGACGGCTTAGCTGCAGACGGCCCGACGGCTGACACGTCGACCGCTGGACAACGAGCCCGGTTCTGGGCCCAACCCGCGATCTCCGACCCAGTCGAGCTGCGCCCCGACAACCTGGCCGGGCACATCCCCGGCGGACGCCCCACTCAGTCCGACTCCCCCGACTTGTTCGGACAAAACGAACCAAAACCTCACCAACTGACCAAGGTCGAGCCCACGGTAGTGACGCTCGGTGGTGGGGTGCTGCTGCTGGTTCCGCATCCCGTTTCCGCGCCGGACCGCGCCGACATTGTCGCGGCTGCCGCACCGCTACTCGATCTGCTCGCCGCCCGTGGCCTGACCGATGGGAGATCCACATGATCATTTCCACCATTCCACTGGGGCCGGACGAGTTGAGCCGGGTCCGGATCCTGCCCGACGCGGGCTTGCCCCTGATCCGCACCGACCGCGGCAACCTGCCGCTGGATCGACTCGCAGTCCAAGCCAAGATCAACGGCCTCACCGCTCGTACGGTGGTGGTGACCGAATTTGTCAACGTGCACGAAACGGCGCTGGAAGCCACCTATGTGTTCCCGCTGCCCGACCGTGCGGCGGTGACCGGGATGACGATGACCGCGGCCGACCGCAGCGTCCAGGCTGAGCTGCGTGAGCGCGGCGCCGCCCGCGAAGCCTATGACCAGGCGATCTCGGCCGGGCAACGCGCGTCGATCGCCGAGCAGGAACGGCCGGACGTCTTTACCATGCGGGTTGGCAACATCGCCCCGGGCGAGCGGATCACGGTCGAATTGAGCCTGGTCGGCCCGCTCCCGTTCGAGGACAACGCGGCCACGTTCCGCTTCCCACTGGTCGTCGCGCCGCGTTACCTGCCCGGCGTCCCGTTGGCTGGCCCGCAAGCCGGTGACGGCCAGTTGCCGGACACCACAGCGGTGCCAGACGGTTCGCGCATCACTCCCCCGGTGTTGCTCCCCGGGTTTCCCAATCCGCTGCGCTTGTCCATCGACGTGACCATCGACCCGGCCGGGCTGACTTTGGGCGAGGTGCGCTCCAGCCTGCACACGGTCACCGACAGCCACGGCACGCTGAGCATCGCCCCCGGTGAACGAGCAGATCGTGACTTCATCTTGCGTCTGGCCTATTCCGGCGGGGGTGAATCTGCCGTCGCGGTGCCAGACGAATCCGCCGGGCAACCCGAGGGCGTCTATCAACTCGTCGTGCTCCCGCCGACCACCGACGTTCCGGCGACGCCTAAGGACGTGGTGTTGCTGCTCGACCGTTCCGGCAGCATGGGTGGCTGGAAGATGGTCGCCGCCCGGCGCGCGGCTGCCCGCGTCGTCGACACGCTGCGCACCGGTGACCGGTTCGCCGTGCTCACCTTCGACCACCAGATCGACCGACCGGCCGATCTGGACGCTGGGCTGGCCGAAGCCACCGACCGCAACCGCTTCCGTGCAGTCGAACACCTGGCCCAGGTCCAAGCCCGTGGCGGCACCGAGCTGCTCGCTCCTCTGACCGAAGGGCTGCGCCTGCTAAACCCGGACGATGCGGGCAGAGACCGAGTGTTGGTGCTGGTAACTGATGGTCAAGTGGGCAACGAGGACCAGATCGTGCACGACATCACCGCCCTGATCGGCGCCACCCGAATCCACACCATCGGCATCGACCGGGCTGTGAACGCGGGCTTCCTCGGCCGGCTCGCCGCACTCGGTGCCGGGCGGGCTGAACTGGTCGAAAGCGAAGATCGGCTGGACGAGGCGATGGAATTCATTCACCGCCGCATCGCTGCCCCGCTTGTCACCAACCTGAGCGTCACGGCGACCGGGGTGGAATTGCTTGCCGACGAACGCACTCCGGCTCGCCTGCCCAGCCTTTATCCGGGCGTACCGCTAGTGTTGGCCGGACGTTATCGGGGTGAGCCGAGCGGGACGCTCACAGTCACCGGCCAAACTCGAGACGGGGCGCAATATCGCACGACGGTGGCGATCCAGCGACAAGACGAGCCGGCGATCACCGCCCAGTGGGCCAGAGCTCGACTGCAAGACCTTGAGGACGCGTACGCGGCGGGTGAGCGCAGTTTGGAGCAGCGCATCGTCGCGCTGTCGCTGCGCCACGGGGTGCTCTGCCGATTCACAGCGTTCGTTGCAGTGGACAGTCGAATCGTGCGCGAAGACGGCGAGCTTCGCCGAGTCACCCAGCCGGTCGAGTTGCCGTCCGGGTGGGTAGCGCCAGCCGAGGCACCAGTGCTCATGTCGCTGGCTGCGGTGGCGCCGGTGGTGCCCCAGCTAGGTGGGCCACCGCGGTTTCGGCCGATGCAGGCCGGCGGGGTTAGCGCGCCTGGCATGGCTCGGCCGATGGGGTTCGCCGCGACCACAGCGGTGACACGGGCCACCAATTCCTTCGCGCCAAGCCAAAAAGTGCTCGCCGCAGCGACCAGACGGGAACTTTCGCTGACAGATCTGCGCACATTGGCCGCAACCGAGGCTCGACGGTTGATCGCCGCAGCCCAGCTATCCACTGCGCGACGCCGCGAGCACTTAGAGGATCTGTCGAGCCGGCTGCACGTGCTGGTCGACTCATCTTTAGATCCAGCACTGGCCCCACTCCGCGAGGTGATCGCTGTGCTGGACGGTTCGGCCACGCTAGCCGACAAATGGGCCCATGCGCTGGCAGCCCTGACCGCGTTCAACCTCGACCAACCCACCCCGCCCGGAAGGTCTCGGTAGATTGATTCCCGTCACCCGCTCAGGCACAGAATCATCGCAACACAAACGATGTATACGTTGGCGTAGACAACAACGTCATCACCTGGATATACTCAGGTCATGGGCAGCGTGATGATCCGGGTGGACGAGTCCACCCGCGACGACCTGACTCGCATCGCCAGCGAGGATCTCGGTGGCGTGTCGGCAGATGAAGCGATCCGTCGACTATTGGCCGAGCACTGGCAAATGAAGGCCATCGCAGCCGTAGACACATATCGGGCAACCGATCCTGAGGGCTGGGCAGAATATGTAGCCGAGGCCGACCACGAAGACCGAGTTTCTGCACCGTCGGCCGACACCTGGGATGAGGCTGCGTGACGGCTGTTCAGCCGTGGCAGGTCTGGTGGGCCAACCTCAACCCGACCGAGGGCCGCGAGCAGGCGGGCCAGCGCCCGGTGCTCGTGATATCCAGCGTATTCCACCTCCGACTGACCGGAGAAGCCCTAGTCACCGTGTTCCCAGTGACCACGCGCGAGCGCTCCGGCTGGATACACCGCGTTCCGGTGCACCCGGCTAGCCGTCCGGTTGGGTTCGTCATCACTGAGCAAGTCCGTACTATCGCCCGGTCGCGTCTGCAGGGACAGCGGCCAGCATGGGTGCTCGCCGACGACGAGATCTCAGCCGTGAAGACCGTGCTACGACAAATGATCGATGTGTAGCGTGTTCTGATCCTGGGGACAGTTGGTTCCTTGGTCACACGCTTGCGGAGGCAGCCGTCGCGCAGGGTTGGCAGGTGACCTGCTTTAACCGTGGCCGAAGCGGTCAAGACGTTGCGGGCGTAGTTTCCGTTCGCGGTGATCGAACCAGTGCCGCTGACATCGCCGGTCTCGCGACGCTGGGCCGTGGGACTGGTTGATGATGACCGACGGTTCTGAGCAGGCGAGATTCGCCCAGTACCGCAGCGTGCTCGCCGCTGCGCACAAGGCGGCGGACGGCAGACAACTGCGGATCCAAACACAGCCCGAACTGTTCGGCGCGTCCATAATCGGGCCGCTGGTAGAGGCGTACGTGATGCCCGCGCGCTGTTCAGCCGAACACGGGTGGCAGGACCTTAGGCGCGCCTGGGGCGGGTGGGCCGTGGGCGGCGATTTCGGCGCTCGTGGCCATACGTAGGTCGAAGGTTGTGCTGGATTGTTGGTTGTTGTGGTCGGCCAGGTTGGTCAGGAACGGTTGGGTGCTGCCGTGGCAGGTCGTGCCCGGGGTGGGCAGAGTGCGGCTGAGCAGGTAACGGTCCGTGGTTGTGGTCGCGCAGGCGGACGTGCCACAGGCAGTGTGGCCCCTGTTGTCGTTGGCGAGCAGGCGACTGTTCGGCAGCAGTTTCGCCGCGCGAACCGCGTCGAAATAGTTCGTCGCCGGGTCCCAGAAACTGCCGACAACCAACACCGATTGTGGCGAACGCCCGACCTTGGGCGAGTTCCCGCAGCCGAGTCAAAGTGTGCACAGCGGTCGCCAGTTGAACGGCCGACGGCACGTACCCGGGGGTGCTGAGTTGGTAGAGCTGGGCCGCCGGATCGGTGACCTGGTCGCCGGCGTCGTGCTCATAGAGTGCGCTCAGGATCAGGCCGATGAAGCTGGCATAGGTGACTTTCTCGGCGGATAGCACCAGCGGTTTGGCTTTGAGCCGTTCGGCGAGCTCCCGGAACCGGCGCAGCGGGCTGTCGCTGAACGCACACTTGGTCGGGCCGGCCTGCGCGCACCGGTGCATGATTTCCACAACGGCTTTCCAGGCACCATCAGCCGAACGCAGCCGATCATCCTGAATCTGGTTAGCGTTCGCATGGGAACCGACCCAGGCAGTCGGGTCGATCACGCCGTCGACGGCAATTGCCCGGAACCGGACCGGGAACATATTCGCGTAATACTGGCCCCACACAGTGCCGTAACTAAAGCCTAAGTAGGACAGTTTCCGGTCACCGACCGCGCGGCGCATCACTTCCATGTCCCGGCAACTGCGGCCGTCGACATTGTCCCGGCCAGCTCCCGCCCAGTGGTCGAGCAAGCGTGCGCTTCGCGCTGCGCGGCCCGAATATAAGCCTGCTCCTGCGCCTGCCCCCAAGGAAATCCCTGGCCACTGTGCTCAATGTTTCGCCTTAGAAACCGCGACGGCGGCCGAAGAAACCGTCGTGGCGGCTGGGAGCTGGGCGGCTGTGGCCGGCGTCGGGGCGACCAGTGCACCGGCCAAGCTCAACGGGACAGCACTGCCGGCGAGCAGGCGGAACAACAGCGGCATGCGGGAGCCTTCCGGTCAGCCCGGCGCCCAACCGCCCCGGATACTGATCAAGGTAAGAACCAGCAGGACCCACCAGGTTTCCCGCAGCGGTGTACTTCAGTTGCCAAACTGCCCGCCCAGGACGCTCCCGGCCCTGTTCAGGCACCACTCGGTGAAGAAAATATAGCTTCAACCTAGGCGAGGCTGATACAGTGAGAGCGCGGAAGACCGGCAGGTCGCCCGCACCGCCTTAGGGCCCGCCAACTAACGCGGGCCCTTCGTGCATCTGCTGAAGATCTCGGCCCCATGCCTGCCGCCCCCCCCGCTGGCCGACGGAAACCAGCAACGATGGTGCTGCACCTGCGGCTCGAGCTTCCTCCACATCGCGACCTTTATGTTCCGAGCTCGCACATCGGTCTCCACGTGCGCATAGGTTCTGCGGAAAGGGAACGCGACCACGTCGACAGCTTGTACGAGCCGGCTCGCCTGGCTTGGCGCGAAGTGCAGCGTATCGACGATCCGCGTGAGCCGGCGGCTGCGATAGCCCTTGGTGCCCTCGCCACGGTAGGTGAAGAAGTCAGCTCGATGCTTGGCCTGGCCGTCCACCTCATCTGCGATCACCAAGGCATAGTCATCATTGGCCAGCGCGCACTCGTCGATGCGCTCCAACAAGTGCTTGAGCACCACTGAATGTGGTGCTTGAGCACCACTGAATGTGGTGGGGCTGGGTAGCGCTCTCTCTGCCCCACTTCGTCCATGGCGCGAGCAATAATCTGGATCTGCTGCGCAGCGATTGCCTCGACTACATCGTCGAACACGCCGATCCGGGCCCGAGGTGGCACCCCTTTCCACGCCTTCGCGGCGTGGAAAATCTCATGTCCGTGCAGCTCAATCTCTGGTTCCGCAGAAAGACCGTAAGCAGACGCAGCGGCGGCGGCAACACTGTCAAGGTCGGCGGAGAGTGCTGCGGCGGCCGCACCATCGAGCAGCAGGGCTGCCATGGTGTACCAGTCATCCGTGAACGACTCGTCGACGTACGTCAGCAGCATCCTGGCATGCCTCCCCGTAACGGTTGCCTGGCGTCGAGTTAGGTTACCGTCAATGGTTTGTCGAGCAAAGTGGCTAAATCCAGCGTGACGAGATAGGCAGCCCGCGTCAGACTTCGGCCGCGGCGGCTCGGCCGGCTGCTCGGCCCCCGAACAGGCAACCACCCAGGAAAGTACCTTCGAGCGCGTTGTACCCGTGCACGCCACCCCCACCGAACCCGGCGACTTCACCAGCCGCGTATAGACCAGGAATTGGTTCGCCAGATTGGTCTAGCACGCGTGAACTCAAGTCAGTTTGGATTCCGCCCAGCGTTTTACGGGTGAGGATGTGCAGCTTGATCGCGATCAGCGGGCCAGCAGCGGAATCCAGCAGCCGGTGGGGTGCCACGGTGCGACCGATCCGATCGCCTAAATAGCGGCGTGAGTTGCGAATGCCCTGCACCTGGGCGTCTTTGCTGAATTTGTTGGCGACCTGCAGATCACGGGCCACGATTTGGGCGCGCACTGCCCTCGGATCGAGCAATGCCACCTCGGTCAGCGCGTTCATCCGGCTTACCAGTCCGTCGAGATTGCCCGCCACCACGAAATCGGCGCCGTGCTGTTTGAACGCCTCGACTGGCACTGGGGCGCCCGAGCCGATCAGGCGTTGGCGCAGGAATCCGCGCTTGTCTTTGGCGGTGATGTCCGGGTTTTGTTCGGAACCGGAGAGGACGAATTCCTTCTCGATGATCCGTTGAGTGAGGATGAACCAGGAGTGGTCGTGCTCAGCCAAGTCCGGTGTGGTGCGCAGGTGTCGCAGGGTGGCAATGGTGTCGTATCCGGGCAGGCACGGGTCGGGCAGTCGGCGCCCGAGCGCGTCGAACCACATCGACGACGGGCCGGCCAGAATGCGGATGCCGTGGTCGGCCCAGATCGGGGCGAAGTTGCGCACGCCCTCGGTGTAATGCCACATCCGGTCGCGGTTGACCAGGCGCGCGCCGGCTGATTCGGCGATGGCGAGCATGCGGCCGTCGACGTGTGCGGGCACGCCGGTGACCATCGTGGCGGGTGGGCGGCCGAGGCGTTGCGGCCAGAATCGGCGGACTAAATCGTGGTTGCCGCCGATGCCGCCGGTGGTGACGATGACCGCGCCGGCGGTGAGGGTGAATTCGCCGACTCGATCGCGGTTCGAGGCGACACCGCGCGCTGACGTGTCTGGTGCCAAAACAGTGCCGCGGACGCCGGTGACTGCGCCGCCGGTGACGATCAGTTCATCGACCTGGTGTCGGTGGTAGAAGGTGATCAGCGGTGAGCTCAGTGCCGAGCGGGCGAACGGCTCGACCACGCCGGTGCCGGTGCCCCAGGTGACGTGGAACCGCGGCACCGAGTTGCCGTGGCCGTCGGCGCGCAGGCCACCGCGCTCGGCCCAACCAGGCGTCGGCAACCAGCTCAGCCCGAGCCCGGCGAGCCAGGGGCGCTTCTCGCCCGCGGCGAACTCGACATAGGCCCGCGCCCAGCGAACCGCCCACGAGTCTTCGTCGTCGAGCCGGTCAAAACCGGCACTGCCCAGCCAGTCGCTGAACGCTAACTCGACCGAATCTTTCACCCCGAGTCGGCGCTGCTCGGGTGTGTCCACCAGGAACAACCCACCCAACGACCAGAACGCCTGACCGCCGAGATTTGCCGCGTTCTCCTGGTCGATCAGGGCGACTTTCTTCCCGGCGGCGGTGAGCTCACCGGTGGCGACCAGACCGGCGAGGCCGGCTCCAACGACGATCACGTCTGCGTCCATCAGAGCAAACTATCGAAAGGCGGCCAGAAACGTACGGCGAGTTTTGGTGGTAGTTCTCAGTGAAGGCTGATAGACAGTGGGGCAGCTCGGCAGTCGAGCTCACTATTATCGGGAGCGCTGAAATGCCGTTGCACACGATGCTCCGGGCTGCACTGAAGCCGGTCTGCCGCATCGCCTTCCTGCCGGACGTGCACGGTGCGGCAAATGTTCCCCGGCAAGGGCCGGTGATCCTGGCCGCCAATCATGTGTCGTTTCTGGACAGTTTCCTGATTCCGCTGATGACGCCCCGGCCGGTCTCGTTCCTGGCTAAACAGGAGTATTTCGCTGCTGGGGGCGGGCCAGTGCAGTGGATCTCGCGCACCATTCTGACCAGCATTGATGCCATTCCAGTGGCTCGGGGTGGGTTCCGGGCGGCGCAGGATTCGCTGGAGATCGCGTTGCGGGTGCTGCAGGCTGGTGGGGCATTCGGTATTCATCCGGAGGGCAGTCGATCGCGCGACGGCCGGCTCTATCGCGGCCGCACTGGGGTGGCATGGTTGGCGTTGGCTTCGGGTGCGCCGGTGGTGCCGGTGGCCATTTTGGGCACCGAACGGATCCAGCCGGTCGGGGCACGGTTTCCCCGGCCCGGGCGGGTCACGGTCCACTTCGGCAAGCCGCTGCAGTTCACCCCGGCCGTCGACGGTCGCCAAGGCACGGTCCGACGGGCTGCTACCGACGAGATCATGGCCGCGATCGGCGAGCTTTCCGGCCAGCCGGTGGCCCAAGACTACAACGAGCTTTCCGCCGGCCGGCCGTGAAACGCCGCGCCCACTAGCTGCGGGGATAACGCGCCACTAGCTGCAGGGGAAATAGTGGCGGGGGGCTAGAAGCAGCGGAACTAGTAGTGACGTGCGACGGCTGCGCGGAAGCCGGCCGCGATGCGGCGCACCAGCGTGGCCCGCCGGAATCGGCGACAATACAGCGCATCGCAACCGGAGCAGTCGGTGCCGGGGCGGTGATGTTGATGCTCCCGGAGCTGGTGGCCGCAGAGACAAAGCTGGCGCTGTTGTTCAGTCACAACCATCGGCCGAAGGTTTGTAGTTGTTTGAGCCCTTCGCGAAGTAATAGTCATTTGTCCAAATTACCAGCCAAGGTGTGGCGCCGTGTCACTCGCTTCTGCCCTGATCGGAAACACCCGCCCAGTAGCGTGTGAATGTGGATCTACACACCGTCACCGAAGTGGTGAGCCCCGCCTCCGTGGGCCAGTGGCGACCCGGTGACGTCTGGCTCGGCGGCGGCACGGCCTTGTTCGCCGAATCAAATCCACACGTGCACCGATTACTCGATCTGGCCGCGGCCGGATGGCCGGCGCTGACCGAGCGGGCCGACGGCTTAGAGATCGCCGCCACCTGCACGATCGCCGAGCTCGCCGCGACCGGCTACGGCATCGTCGAGCAGTGCTGCCACGCGTTCGTGGCGTCCTTCAAGATCTGGAACGTGGCGACAGTCGGTGGAAACTTGTGTGCCGCATTGCCCGCCGGCCCGATGATCGCCCTAGGCGCAGCCCTGGACGGTACGTGTCGACTGCTCAGCCCCGGCGGCGCCCGCGTCGTAGCAGTGCGCGACTTCGTCGTCGACGAGGCGACAACGGTGCTACGCCCCGGCGAGTTGCTGCGCTCGATCCACCTCCCGGCACCGGCTTTGCGCGCGCGTACGGCGTACCGGCAAGGCTCGTTGCACTCTTATGGGCGCTCGGCGGTCTTGCTGATCGGGCGCGTGGGGCCCGCCGGGGAGTTGGTTTTGACCGTGACAGCCGCGACCCGGCGCCCATTTGTGCTGCATTTCGCCAGCTGGCCGAGCGCCGAATTGGTGCAAGTCGCCCTGTCCGAGCGGATCCCGGCCACCGCTTATGTCGACGATGTGCACGGGTTGCCGGCCTGGCGGCGGATGCTGACCCGCAAATACGCCGAACAAATAAGGGCGGAGCTGAGCCCGTGACCGGCCGAACAGATCCGGGCGGAGCTGAGCAAGTGACCGTGCGAATCAACGGCACTGAACACATGCAAGCACCCCGCCCAGGGCAATGTTTGCGCACTTACCTGCGCGAACAGGGCTGTTTTGGGGTTAAAAAGGGCTGCGACACCGGCGACTGCGGCGCTTGCACCGTGCACGTCGACGGCACTCCAGTTCACTCGTGCGTTTTTCCGGCCTTTCGCGCGCACGGTCGCAGTGTCACCACCATCGAGGGGCTAGCCGGCGCCGACGGCCTGCACCCAACCCAACAGCGTTTCCTCGACGCACAAGCCTTCCAGTGCGGCTTCTGCACCGCCGGCCTGATCATGACGGTCTCAGCCCTGACCGCCGACCAGCTAGCCGACCTACCCCGAACCCTCAAAGGCAACCTCTGCCGCTGTACGGGTTACCGCGCGATTGCCGACGCGGTGGCCGGAGTCGTCAACATCGACCAGCCCACAGCAGGTAACGCGATCGGTTCAGCCGTCGGCGCTCCAGCCGGGCCCGATGTGGTCACGGGTGCCGCGCGGTACACCTTCGATCTGGACGTGCCGGACGTGTTGCAGATGAAGGTACTGCGCTCGCCGCACGCGCACGCTCGGATCGTGCGGGTGGACGCAACCGCGGCCCTGGCCGTCGACGGAGTCCAAGCCGTCTTCACCCACGCGGACGCACCGCAGCGACTCTTCTCGACCGCGCAACATGAGCACCCCACCGAGGACCCGGCCGACACGCGCGTGCTCGACGACATCGTCCGGTTTGTCGGCCAACGGGTTGCCGCAGTAGTCGCCACCACCGAAGCTGCCGCTGAGGAAGGCTGCCGGCGTCTCGTGGTCGACTACGAAGTTCGGCCGGCGGTGATCGATGCGGCAGCGGCGATGCAACCCGGTGCCCCGCTCGTGCACGGTGACAAAGGTCCAGCCCAGCAGATCGCCCGGGCCGAAGCCAACGTGGTCGGCGAGCTGCACGCATCGCTCGGGGACGTGGACGCCGGTTTCGCCGCCGCCGACGTCGTCTACTCGGCCGTGTTCACCACTCCACGCGTGCAGCACGCCAGCTTGGAAACGCACGGTGCCCTCGGCTGGCTCGACGACGACGGCCGGCTAGTCGTGCGTTCCAGCACCCAAACCCCGTTCCTCACCCGCCGCGCGTTGGCCGCGCTCTATGACCTACCCGAGAATCAGGTACGCGTAGTAGCCGGGCGAGTCGGTGGTGGCTTCGGCGGTAAGCAGGAAATGCTGGTCGAGGACTTGGTCGCGCTCGCGGTGTTGCGGCTGCGCCGACCAGTCAAACTGGAATACACCCGGGCGGAACAGTTCACGTCGGCCACGACGCGGCACCCGTTCACGGTCGAGCTTAAAGCCGGGGCCAAGGCGAATGGCACCCTGACCGCGCTGCACCTAAAAGTGCGGTCCAATACCGGTGCATACGGCAATCACGGTCCGGCGGTGATGTATCACAGCTGTCACGAGTCACTGGCCATCTATCGGTGCCCAAACAAACGCACCGACGCGTATTGCGTTTACACCCACACCGTGCCGGCCGGCGCGTTCCGCGGGTATGGGTTGGGTCAGGTCACCTTCGCGATCGAATCGGCGCTCGACGAACTTGCCCGACAATTGCAGCTCGACCCGATCGAACTGCGCGAACGCAACATCGTCCGGGCCGGTGAGGCATTGCGCGCGCCGGGCGAGCACGTCGAGGATTTGACCATCGCCAGTTACGGGCTGGATCAGTGTCTGGCGCACTTGCGGGCGGCCGCGGCCACGCCGGTGTTGGCGGGGGCGGTGCCAGCTGGATGGCAGGTCGGTGCCGGGATGGCAATCGCGATGATCGCCGCCGGTCCGCCCGGCGGTCACCACGCCGATGCCACCGTGACGCTGTTGCCGGATGGCCGCTACGAAGTGGCTGTGGGCACCGTCGAATTCGGTAACGGCAGCACCACTGTGCACGCCCAGATCGCCGCGGACGCGCTGAGCACCACGATCGACCGGATCACCGTTCGCCAATCTGACACCGACATCGTGCGGCACGACACTGGCGCGTTTGGGTCTACTGGTGTGGTCGTGGCCGGCCGGGCAGTTCTGCTTGCGGCGAAGCAGTTGCGGGCACAGATCTTGCAGCGCGGAGGCGGGCAGATGTTGACGCGTGACCGGGTCGAAAGCGGCGCGCTGCTGACCGAGATCGCTCAGCGCAGCGGAGGTCGGCTCAGCGCGCACGGATATTGGGACGGCAGCCCACGTTCCGTGGCGTTCAACGCCCACTGGTTCCAGGTGGCGGTCGACCCGAGCACTGGCGAGGTGCGAATCTTGCGCAGTGTGCACAGCGCCGACGCGGGCACTGTGCTGAACCCGGTGCAGTGCCGTGGTCAAGTCGAGGGTGGAGTGGCGCAAGCATTGGGCGCGGCCATGGCTGAACACGTCGACGTCGATCGCGACGGCCGGGTCACCACCACGAGCTTTCGGCAGTACAGGTTGCCGACTTTCGCTGACGTTGGGCACACTGAGGTGTTTTTCGCCGACACCGTCGACGCAATCGGGCCGCTGGGAGCCAAGTCGATGAGCGAGAGCCCGTTCAACCCGGTGGCACCCGCGCTGGCGAATGCGATCCGCGCCGCGACTGGGGTGCGACTGGTGGAGCTGCCGTTCACCCGAGACCGGGTCTGGGCCGCCTTGCGCGCGGCCAGAATCACCGGCTCAGCCGTTGGAGGGGGCGCGTGGTGACGGTTGGGCCATAGGCGGGATCAGTTTGGCGATCAGCTCGTGGCCGGCGGCGTCGGGATGATCGCCGTCAGCGGCCAGCAGCGCAGTAGGGTCGAGCGTGCCATCGGCGCCGTGAAAAGCCACATCGGTGGAGACGTAGATCGCGCCGGTCCCCTTTGCAGCAGCACGTAACGCGTCGTTAGCCGCGGCTGTGGCCCGCGCGGATTCGCGCATCCCGGCCTCTCCGTAAGCAGCGCGCCCGACTTGACCGTCCTGCACCACGTTCCAGTAACCCAGGACTATCACCCGAGTGGGATGTATCTGCTCTATCTCCGTTATCGTCGCCATCACCTGATTGCGCACAGTCGTTGCCGCGTCACTATAAGGATCACCAGCGTCGAATGCGGCGGCGAGGTCATTCGCCCCGATCATCAGCAGCACTTCGTCGGCGGCTGCCAGCGCGGTCCGATCCCCCGGCAGCTGGGCAAGCACGTCACCGCTGGTGAAACCGGGCACGGCCAGATTCGCTGAGGCGGCCCGCTGTGAGTGTGCGTACAGATCGGGGAAGGGCTCGCAGTCGCAGGCGGAGCCGGCCGCCACGGAGTCGCCTAGGGTGACCACCGTGCGTCGGGGTGGACTGTCTGAGCCTGGCACCGCACAGCCGCCCAGCAGCAGGGTCAGCATCAGCAGCAGCGGTCGGGCCGCGGAGCGCGTCGACCACATTGGCCCGGCATGACTCGCGCCAGATTCACCATTGACGGTGATCTGGCCGGGCCAGTGGGCCGGGCCAGGTCTCGACTGATGGTCTTGCCCTGCGCTGCTCACCAGAACAGGGTGCCAGATTATGCCGCAAGATTGGGCCCCCGAGGAGCAAAGATTAGCCGGCGTGATGAGAAAAAGCCTCAGCTACGGCGCCAGCTGCATAGTCCGCGGCGCCCCGATCTAAGGTTAGTCGCCGAGCGCGACGGTTGCGTTGGGGGAGGTGAACCCCGGGTAATCACCGTCACCGACAGCGGCCCGCAGCGTGCGCGCCACCGCGCTCACCACCTCTGCCTCGACATCGGCACCCACATGATCGGACGGGTCAACCGGATCATTGGCGATGCCGGCGGCAGCAAATTGCGGAGTGAAGCCAACAAACGTCTCAGTGGTGTTGTTCTCGGTGCTGCCAGTCTTGCCGGCAACTGGGCGCCCGCCGAAAATATCGGACACCTGGGTCGCAGTCCCACCATCACACTGACCGTACGAGCTCTGCTGCCCGACTGGGCACCGAGCCGCATCAGCCGCAGCCCGCGCGATTTCAGTCGGAATCACCTGCTTGCAGTTGTTGGGCAGGGCGACGGCCTGGTGGCGGGCGTTGGTGATCGAATGCACCGGCAGCGGGGCGCAATATTTGCCTTCCGCGGCCACAGTCGCATAAGCCGAGGCGAGTTCGAGCGGAGTGGTGTCGATCACGCCGAGGGTGAAAGAACCCCAGGTGTCGGCACTTTTGGCCGCTTGGGCGGCGTCACTGGGTGCACTGAAACTGATGCCCAGCTTCTTCGCCTCGGCCACCACTGCGGCCGGGCCGACCTGCTCCTCCAGGTGAACGAAGTAAGTGTTCACCGAGCGGCCGAACGCGTTCCACATGGTGCGATAGCCGTCCATCCAGTCGGGGTTGGCGTTGCCCGGGCAGTATTTGCCGTCGCAACTGTCCGGGCCCGAATCGGACCAGCGGGTCTCCAGCTTGGCCGGCGAGTCGAAGCCAGTCTTCAACGGCAGGCCCGCTTCGAGTGCTGCGAGCATGGTGAACAACTTGAAGGTCGAGCCCGACGGGTATCCATGCATGCTGCCGCCGCCAGTGATCAGCGGATTTACCGTGTTGGAGATCGACGGACCCGTGCCATAGCGTCGGTTCACCGCAAGCGCGAGGACTTTTCCGGTGCCCGGCTGCACCACGGCGATCGGGAGCGTCTTGTCGCTGGTCAACGAGTAAACAGAGCGAGTCTGGTCTATCGCCGCCTGCTGCACACTCGGGTCCAGCGTGGTGACGACGGTATATCCACCACTGCGCAACGCCTGGTCGCGCTCATCGGCCGTCGCCCCGAAGATCGGCTGCTGATCCCACCAGCGGCGCAGGTAATCGCAGAAGAAACCCCAGCCGGCGCTCGCACCGGAGGCTTGAACACAGCCGTTGGGTTGGCTACGGCCGGAAAACTTGAGCTTCTCCGCGGTAGCCGCAGCCTGTTGAGCAGGCGTGATCGTGCCGGCTTTTGCCATCGCGGCCAACACGTACAGCTGGCGGGCGCGGGCGTCGCTGCGATCACCACTGATCGGGTTGTCCGCTTCCGGGTTCTGCACGATGCCGGCGATCAGCGCGGACTGGGCCAGATCCAGGTGGGCGGGGGTGACACCGAAGATACGCCGGCTGGCCGCTTCAATCCCGTACGCGCCGTCGCCGAAGTACACGATGTTGAGGTAGTTCTGCAGGATCTGCTGTTTGGTGAGGCGCTGCTCCAGCTCCACCGCGTACTGAATCTCGCGCAGTTTTCGGGCTGGGGTGTCCACCGTGGCGTTGACCCGCTCGGAGTTGGTGAGCGTGGGGTCCTCTTTGAGGGTGTTGCGCACTAGCTGCATGGTGATAGTGGAGGCGCCCTGCTGAGCGGTGCCGCTGCTGCTGTCCTTGACTAACGCGCGGGCCAGACCCTTGAAGTCGACGCCGCCGTGGTCATAGAAGCGGGTGTCCTCGGCCGCGACAATCGCCTGTTGCATCACCGGGGCGATCTGGGCGAGCCCGACGTCGTGCCGGTCCTCGTCATAGAAAGTAGTGATCAAGGTGGTGCCATCGTTGGCAAAGATTCGAGTGACCTGTGACGCCGACGGGTTAAGCAGCTGAGTCGGCAGGGTGGCTCGTTGCGCATCCGCCCAGCGAGCCCCAGAAGTGAGCACCAGTCCGACCGGGATGGCCGCGACCCCGACCAAGGCACCGATCAGGATCAGCACCGCGCTGAGGCGGGCTAAGCCACTGCGGCGACGTCGATGGGCTCGGTCAGTCCAGCCGGCCGTCATTGCGGTTCCTCTCCTCATCGTGACTCCAGTCGATAGCACCCGCAGCTGCCGAGTCGCTGGATTTCGTTACCAATCCGTAATTCAGGCACCTTCACCTACGTGTGGTAACGCCCTGACCGACCGGGACCTGACGATCTGTCCAAATCCGCGGCAAATCTGAGCCCGAATCCCGCCAGCATGTCACCCAGCGTCAGCAATCGACTAGTGATGTGGGTTACTGACAAGTAGCCACCGCCCTTGTAACAGGAGACGTCTCGCGGCAACATTTCGCTCACGTTACGACGATCGCATCGACGGGCCCCGCTTCCGACGGTGACCGCTGCTGTCGTCGGTCGATGTGAGCCCCTGGATGACGTCGGCCCAGCCACCTGCTGAGCACGCCGCCTGCTTTGAACACAAGGAGGATCCGTGAAGGATGAGCAAGAGGGCCCGGCGTATGGCCGCACCAACTGGCGCCGTTTCGCCGTAGCCGTGGGCGTGCCCGTCGTCGTGGCAGGTGGCCTCATCGCCGCTACTGCCAGCGGCGCCATCGCCGCGAGCTTCACCATTTCCGGCAGCCAGTTCAAGCTCTCAGCCAACCATCTGCACGGCGACGGATTCACCCAATACAGCGGCGGCCTGCCGACCACGGGCGGAAAGACCACCATCGCGGCAATGGCGGGCATCCAAGACGCCAAGATCACCAAGTTGTGTCAGACAGTCAAGGCGCCCAACCCGTTCGGTGGCTCGATCGTGTTGCGCATCGACGCCGGCGCCAGCAAAGACGTGATCGCGCACAACCTGCTGATCGGCATGTCCGACCTGCAAGGCGACACAACCTTCACCGACCTGCAGATCGGCAACGACGCCTCCACCTTGACCGCAGACGGCGCTGCCACACACGGCACAGTCGGTGCCTTCGGCCAGCAGGCCCGCACTGTTGACATCGACGGCCTGCACCAGACGGCCTATTACACCTCGGCCGGCACTTTCGTGCTCAACGGCATGCGCCTGCACATCTACACCGGCGACGAAGCCAACAGCCAAGAGTGCTTCTGAGTTGATCCACCGGGGCTCGCGGATCCGTCCGCGGGCCCCGGCCCGTTCAGTACCAAGCACCTGGTTGTGGAGGACAGATGGCAATAGGCACTGGCGGGAAGGGTTTTCAGCGGTGGCGGCGACGCCGGCCGTTCTGGGGCAGCTTGATCCTGCTGCTAGCTGGGCTGGAGCTCTTCTACTCCGCCAACTCGACCCTGAGCGGGCTGCAAGTTCACCTGGGCCCAACCGGGTTCCTGTCCTACCTGCTGCCACTGCTCCTCCTGCTGTGCGCGGTGCTATGCATGTTCTCCCCAACCCAACGCCTCTTCTACGGCATCGTCGCGCTCCTGACCGCGCTCTACTCGTTTATCGGCCTGAACCTCGGCGGCTTCTTCCTCGGCATGGTGCTGGGCATCATCGGTGGGGCACTGGTCATCGCCTGGGGTCCACCCCGGACCAATCCCGAAACTGAACAACCGCGCGACCGTCAGACCCTGCGGTCCCGACTGGATTCACTTCAGTGGGATTCGGTGCGGCGCAGATTGGCCCGACGAGACAATGGCACCAAGACGCTAGCTATCCTGCTAGTCGCAGCCGCGGTGAGCGCGACACTGCTGGCCGTCGGCAGCCACACTCCAGCCGGCGCCGCAAGCTGTCCCGAACCACTAGCCGCCAATTCCACCAAAGCGCCAACCCCCGCCACTGCATCATCTAGCGCGAGCCCAGCGGTAAAATCCAAGTCACTAGCCGCTTCGAGTACGCCGAAGCAAAGCTCACCCGTGATCAACAAGGACACGCACGGCTCGCCAGTGACCAGCAAGGAGGCGCAGGGCCCCCTGGTCACCAGCAAGGAGGCGCAGGGCTCGCCGGTGACCAGCAAGGACACGCTGCGGGCAACGACGAGTCCGGCCGGACCGAAAGCGACACCGACTGGTGCTGCGACGCAGCCGACCGGGGATTCAGTAGTTCCCTGTCTCGGCGCCCGGCTGTTCGGCAAAGTCGCCTCAGCGGCCGGCCTTCCGGTGGTCGCGAATCAACCAGGTCTGATGAAGGTCGGCACGCTGACCCTTTACAACACCCACTACGACGGCGTGGTGACCCTGCCAACCGCGACCGGCAGTTATCGCGCGCTGAAATTCAGCATGTCTCGAGCATCAAACCGCACCTTCTCGCTCACCCTCAACGAGCCAAACGGTGGCACCACCACATTCACCAGTCCCCGCCTGATCCTCGACGGATCGGTGAAGTTCTACACCACCGAACTATCCGGTCGACTTTTCGGCCTAATCCCCGTCACCTTCACCCCAAAGTCCCCGCCACCGCTCACCCTCGCAGTCCTGTCGTTCACCCACGTCAAAATCAAGCTCGCGTACGTGCAAAGCAACACCCTCACCGGCGAACCCCTCCACATCGCCTCATCCAGCTGACTCCCCAAACCGCCTCCCGACCGTAAGCGAATTCACCCCGCACCCGCCGCCCAACGGCCGCCACCCAAGCGGGCCAGTGCCAAGCGGGCCAGTGCCAAGCGGGCCAGTGCCAAGCGGCCGGTGCCAAGCGGCCGGTGCACGAAATGTTGCCAATAAACACTTTGCGAACCTGGGTGCGTTACCCGCCGCCACGTTAAGTGACGTTCATCCGGCCCGAATCAGGCTCACCTGCTGGCTGCGCAAGATCAGCCGTACCGTAGCGCTGTTAGGGGTTGGTTGAGACAGCAGCGCCGCACGGCCGGGCCGGCTGAGAACCTGGACAAGGTGACAGCGCGTAGGTTGGGGTAAGTGACCACGACTTATCCGGAGGTTCGCATGCCGTCTGCCCTGACTCAATCTGCCCTGACTCGTTCGCTGGACGGCATTGTCGTCGCGATCACCGGTGCGAGCGCGGGAATCGGCGCGGCAGCCGCATATGCGCTGGTCGAGGCGGGTGCACGGGTTGCGCTCAGCGCTCGCCGCGAAGATCGACTCGCCAACATCATCGCGGAGCTCGGTGCGGATCGCGTGATCGCCGTGGTCGGCGATGTCCGCGAACCCGCGCTCAACGACGCGTTAGTCCAAGCCGCCGTCGACAAATGGGGCCGGCTCGACACCATGATCGCCAACGCCGGCATCGGCGCCTATGGCGGCATTCTGGATCTCGACGACGCAACCCTGACCGAGATGGTGCAAACCAATTACTTGGGTACGGTTTTCAGCGTCCGCTCGGCCGTCAAGCAGTTCCGCGCTCAGGGCGACGGTGGCGACTTGATCATCGTGGCATCGGTGGCTGGTTTCCGCGGCGGCGCCGACGAAGCCGTTTACGCCGGCACTAAACACGCGCAGGTCGGGCTCGCCGGCTCGCTGGATCGCGAGTTGCGCGCTGAAGGCACCCGAGTCACGCTGATCTGCCCAGCCGGCACGGCCACGGAGTTCGCGATCGGCGCCGGCCGCACCGAAGGCTCACCGGAGCTCGACGCTTACCTACGTCCTGAGGATGTGGCGCATGCTATTCGAGCGGTGCTAGAACAACAGCGTTCCGTGCGCACGACGGTGTGGCAGTTGTGGAGTTCGCACCAACAGAGCTGAACCGGCCGGCCTGGCCTGCGAGGAGGACGAAACCGATGTGCCGCAATATCCACCAACTGCACAACTTCGAACCGCCCGCCACCACCGACGAAGTCCACGCCGCCGCCCTGCAGTATGTCCGCAAGGTGGCCGGCGCGACCCGCCCGTCGCAGGCGAATCAGGCCAGTTTCGACCGTGCGGTCGCAGCCATCGCCGCAGCCACCGCAGAGCTCCTCGGTGACCTAGTCACCACCGCCCCACCCAAAAACCGCGAAGAGGAAGCCATCAAAGCTCGCGCCCGAGCCGAAAAGCGCTACGCCTCTTAACCGGCACGCGTTGTCGCGCCCCTAACCAGTTTTTCGCCGCACTAACCGGGTTTCGCCGCCAGCAACTAGTTTCGACGCGATTAACTAGTTTCGACGCGATTAACTAGTTTCGACGCGATCTTGTCGAGTTGTGGCCAAATGACGACCACAACTCGACAAGATCGGGCGCAATGGTCGTCGCCAAAACGACATTTGCCGACAAATAACGGAGTGTTGGCAGCAAGCCGGGTTGGGTGCGAGCAGGATGGGCGCTGCTCGACCTGTTCTATGCGGTTTCGGGAGAATTCACGATGCCCGACGCGTCAATTCTTGGCACTGCTTCGAGATTAGCGCTCGGGTCTCTTCCGGCTGGAGGGCTCGATTTTCCAAATCTTGCCAAATAGCGTCATACGCTTTCACTTCTGCGGCCGCCTGGGTATAAATCGCACCGGTAAACGATTCGACATATGCCAACGTCGGCTCGGCAATCATGTCGCTCACTGCCCCGACGTCGCAGGCCCACCCGTTGACGCCACACCCCTCGGCATTGCCCCCACCAACGTTGCGCCCACCAGCATTGCGCCCGCCGGGGCTGCCGCCGCCGACGGTGCGATCGTGTCCGCTAGTCCGCGTTATTTCAGCTGCAGGGAAGTCGAGCAGCGTGAACTCGGATGCGGCCATACCGGCGTGCACCCCGGCGGCGAACGGGATGATGCGCACGATCACGTTGGCCCGCTCGGTCATCGCCAAGATATGTTCCAGCTGCTGTTGCATCACCTCGGCGCCGCCGACCATCCGTTGCAGAGCGCTCTGGGACCCGATGGCTTCCAGCAGCGGCGGGCTGCGATCGAGCATTCGCTGCCGATCCAACCGCGACTCAACCCGACGTTCGATTTCCTCGGCCGACAAATAGCCAGTCGGACCGGCGAAAATGGCTTGGGCATATTGCCGTTCTTGCAGCAACTGCGGCACCAACTCGGTGAAATGAATCCGGATTCGTTCGGCTGACCCTTCCAGCGACAAATACAAGCTGGACCAAGGTGGCGAAAACGTATTGGTGTCGTGCTGCCACCACGGCGGCGTCGACCGGCCGGCACGAGTTTCGGCGGCCAGCGCCAGCAGCAACTCCCGCTCGTTGTCATCAGCGCCGAACAAGTCGGCCATCTGCCCGACCAGCCCACGCGGCAGTTTGACCCCGTCTTCAGCCGCTTCGAGCCGATTGATCGTGGCACGACCGAGCTCCAACTCCTTGGCCGCGCGCACCTGCGTGACCTGAGCACGTGTGCGCAGGCTCAGGAACAGTCGGGCGAAACTTCGTCGCACCGGATCGTGGCCCACGAGTTCGGGCAACCCCGCCTCCACCTGATCTCTTACTCAATCGTCCCAAGCCCCAGAAGCAATATAGGCCGCGGAAGACCCGTGCGAACGCACCGAATGAATATCACTACGATGCATTTCTGCTCAGTAGGGCTGACCACCAGTCCACCGATCACCCAGCCCGGCAGCCAGCCCACAAAGTAACTTCAATCCACCAACGCATACGCATTCACGGCGGCCCTACCAAACATTCGGCTATCGCTGAGCTGCCTCGACCGTGGCCGCGATGAGTTCGGCGCCAGTCCAACTGCGCCCACCGATGCCCCACGCGCCGTCCGGGGCATTCAGAATGTTCACCCAAACATCGTCACGCTCATGCCCAGCGACGACCAGTTCACTGACAATGTCAGTAGCCGCAGTGATGAATGCCGCCCGGTCCGACAAGGTGGCGAGGCCAATATTGGGGAGCTTCAGCTCGACCACGACAACAGGCCGATTGACCCCGCCGGCATAGATGTCGCTCGGGTCGAGCAGGTGCACCGTGCCGCCGACGACTGCGGTAAAGAACGAATTCCCAGTTGCTCCACTGATCTCAATCAGCGCTGCAGTCAGGCGCGGCAGGACTTCGCGCACACCAGCTGCGGTGAATACGCCCCGAGGAGCAGTAACAGTAATAGGCATAGTCGACCTTCCAGCATGAGTAGCTAGTACGTACGTACTTGTCGCTTCAGCATGCAGTAGGATGGCCGTACTAGTCAAGGTTGGAGTCGAGGATGCAACCGAACACCAGGACCCGCATGGTTGAAGCCACCGTGCGAGCACTGCAGCGCAACGGCGTCGCCGGCATGTCGTTCACCGACGTACTCGCCGACAGCGGCGCGGCGCGCGGCGCGATCTATCACCACTTCCCCGGCGGCAAAACTGAGCTTGTGGCCGAGGCTGCCGCCCGAAACGGCGCCGAGGTGCAGGCTCATCTAGCCACCTTGCCCACCGGTGACCCGGTCGAGACCGTCGATGCCTTCCTCACCGCCGTGCGCCCCGTGCTGTTCGCCAGCACCACTGGAGGTGGCTGTGCAGTAGCCGCGATCACCATGGGCAGCGGCGACGACAACAGCGACACCCTCCTGCAGGTCGCCGAAACCGCGTTCGCCTCGTGGACCTCGACCCTGACCGAGCTGCTCACCGCCGCCGGCCTGCCGAACACCGAAGCGGCCGATCTGGCCACCACTCTGATCACGCTGCTGGAAGGCGCCCACGTCCTGTGCCGAGCCGCCGGCACCCTAGCGCCCTTCGACCGAGCCAGTCGCAGCGCCACCACCCTGGTCCGCGCCCGCTATCAACCAACCAACTAGGCACCCAACCGGCCAGTTGGGCGATAAACACCGCGTGACCAGGCCAGGTGGGCTTGGCATCCCATGGCCTTAGCTCTGGTGGCAGGACGACCCGCGCCGCTACTCTTACGTTATGAGGCAGGCAGAGAACAAGCTCCCCGAGGCGGTCACCCACTTCGTCGCGCGACACCCCGACATCGTCGCCCTCCTCGCCGGAGTCGCACCCGCCCCTGCCCCTGCCGCCGGCGCTCTAGACCATCAGCGCGACCGATTCCGGACCTACGCAGGCGAACGCATCGAGGCCGCCCGAAGTGCTGCTGCCAGCCAGGCCGGCCAGGACTTCCTCGCTCGTCTCCGTGCCAGCTGAGCCTGGCGTCGTCTTCGACGCAAGCGCGCTTGTCGCGTACTCGCTTAACGACATGCGAGCCTTCCCCGTTGACGAGCTGCTTGGTGTCATGCGTGACGAAACCCTTGCACCCGTGCACATCCCCGAATACGCGTTAGTCGATGCCCGTGTCATCCTGCACGATGACAAGGCAGCAATGGATCGTCTCGAGGCATTCGCCCACGAGCACGGTATTCACCAGGTTGACGGGCGCGACGAGCAGGAGACCGTCCAGCTGATCGTCGCGAGGTCCGGCGTCTCGTGGGGCATGGCCCACGCCATGCTCCTGACAATTCTAACGAGTTCCTCGCTAGCCACGTATGCGGCACACACGCTGGAGCGAGTCGGCTATGAGGCTTATTCACGAGCCATTCTGTAGAAGTGGAGACCAATAACACAAGATATCGTTTCGGCGAAGGTCTCAAGGGGTCGCCGGTAGTCGGTGTGCAGGATCCTCCAAGTCTTGAAGTTGGCGATGACTTGCTCGACTACCCACCGAATTTTGTTAACCTGCCCATTGAATATTTTCTGCCAATCTTTCAGTTCACCTCCCTTCGGTTTCTTGTACGGGGTAAGCATGCCGTTGCCGACGTAGCCTTTGTCACCGATCCAGTTACCCGGGTCATGCGTGATCAACGCTTGTGACTCCTGTAGGCAGAATGAATCGTGTCGGTTCCCGTGAATGGGATCAGAAATCCACACGAGCCTCCCGTCAAGCGTGCAGACGACCTGTACTCCCAGCCCAGTCGTCTTGTGTTTGCCCGAGAGTAGAGTGCGGTCAGAACGCCATGACCAGCACGGAAGCAGTGTGCCGTCAACGATGTACTGACTCTTCGGGCTGAGCTCCTCGACGGTCGGAACGAACTCGTCTAGCACGAGGTTGATCAACGGGACGAGACCGGTAATCGCTCGGGAGATCGTTGCTTGAGACACACCAAAGGTAAGTACTCGGAAGTCCTGTGAGGGCATGCCGATGGCCGGCGTGGCTAGGTCGCCGCGCCGGGGCGTGTTGGTGCCGGGTCAGCCCGGTGGCGATGGTGGCGGCGGTTGTGCCCAGGCGCGGAGGTCTTCGGGGTCGGCGTTCCAGGGCAGGAACCGGTCGAGTTCGGGTCCTGTGAGGGGTTTGCTGTTGTTACGGCCGCAGGCGTCGAGGTAGGCGGTGAGCCAGGTCAGGACGTTCAACCCGGCCATCTGCGCGGTCGCGGTGACGGTCCAGACGGTGGCGGCCAGGCGGGCGGAGTCGTCGTTGTGCGAACCGCGGGCGTTCTTCCGGGTCACGACGGGACCACGGATCGCGCGTTCGGCTCGGTTGTTATCCAGGCCGATCATCGGGTAGTCGCGGTGTGCGATCAGCCCGGCCCACTCCCGGTCCAGAGTGGCCAGTGCCTTCTTCGCCGGCTCCTTCAGACCAGGCATCGCCATCTGCTTGGTGCGGGTTTCGTCGATCGCGTCGATCGCGGTGTCCCAGCCTGTGTACGCCTGCTCCAGCCGGACCGCGGCGCTGCTGTCGCCCGGCGCGGGCACCGCGGCGTGCTGCCACGCCGCCATCAGCTCATCGTGAGCGTGGTACAAGTCCCGGATCAGCTGCAGCCACGCCTGCGCCCAGTGCTGCAACTGGACCTTGTTGACGTCACCGGCACGCACGAAATGCCGGCGGACATGAGCCCAGCAGAAAAGGTTGACCAGCCCGTCGGCTTTACGGCCCGCGGACTGGTACACGGCGTAGAAATCGGAGGAGATCACCAGCCGCCGCGGCCCGCCATCGTCGTCAGGATTGAGTTGCCCGGTGTCGGCGTCGATCCCGGCATGGCGGGCCAGCACCCCCGCGGCACGGGTGGGGTCCATCACGAAACACACGGTGTCCGCGCCGATGAACACCCACAGCCAAAACTTCGTCGGGCCCTCACCGGAATCCGGGGCGAACACCCGCCACGTGGTCTCATCGGCGTGCAGATGCCAGGAGGCCCGCGAACGAGCGACGATCGCCTCTTCGAGGGCCACCAGCAACGCCCCGGCCTGGGCACACGTCCCGGACAGCGTCGCCGGTGAGATGGCCGCGCCTTGCCGGGCCAGGCCAGTCACCAGGGAGTTCATACTGCGGCCCGCAACATAGCGTTCGGTGAACAACATCGCGATGAACCCGTTGGCGAACAGGCCTTTACCGATCGCCTTCGGCGGGCCTGGCGCCATCACCGTGGCCGGCACCCGGCACGAACAGCCCCGCTTGTACCGGCGACGGCGGTGCACGACCACCCGGACGATCACCTGCCAGTCCACCTGTTCCCCGGACACGTGATCACCCAACACCGTGAACGGCTGCGCACACCGAGGGCAGCAGTACCCACCTTCGGGGAAGTCCCAGAACACCTCCACCCGCGGCAGGTCCGAGTAGTCACGCCGCCCCGAGCGCGCCCCCGGACCCCGCGTCTTACCCGAACCACTGGCCGAGCCCTGCTCAGCGTCGCCGCCGACAGCCTCACCGCCACCATCTGCGTCACCGCCGCCAGACGATTCCGGACGCGAACGCTCCGACGAACGCCCGAACAACATCCGCTGCAAAACCGCGAGATCCGCCCGTAAACGCTCCAACTCACCCGCCTGCCGCGCGTTCTCCTCCCGCAGCTCGGCCACCAGCCGCGTCAACTGCTGATTCGCCTCCAACGCGGCAGCGAGCACGTCCTCCACAGACCCCTGAACACCCCGCGAATCCAGGACATCGCCCACCACTGTCACGCGGCACAGCAAACACCATCGACCACCACAGATCACGCACCCCACGCGATCAGCGTGTCTCAACCCGGACTCAAACCCCGCAACACTCCAGGGTGGACGCCGACACACCCGTCACAGGACTTCCGAATACGTACCACCAAAGGCCTCAGCGATCTCGGCCTGAACCCGATTACGCCGCATGTAGGTTAGAGCGACGACAACGGCCTGGAAAAGTCCAAGAATTGGCGGCCAGGGTTCCTTCTCACCACTAGTGAGTGTCGCTCGAACTCGGTCACTGAGATCGACGATCTCAGCTTTGATAAAGCCGGTGGTATGATACATTCTTGGCGGCTCGCCTTTACTAGATTTTGCTTGGTAACTCTATCTTAGACGAAGGCGAGTCGTCTTTTTCCTTTGGGTCTCTATTGTGGACTTTTTAGGCTCGCTGAATAAACCTCTATGAGATGGCGCTCGTGTTGGATTTGGACGAATTCTTTTCGGCCCGAGTGAAATCTGAGCCGCCGCGAAGGCTCGCTGAGAGATTAGTTCATTTGGTCTAGGGCGGCGCGCAGGCGGGCTAGGTCGGCGCGACGGCGTTCTAAAGTCACTGCGAGCGAAACCAGGATCAAGCCGCCGACTGCGAGCGGAATCCAGCGTGGAATCAAATCCCAAACCTGAGCAAGCTCGTGTACGGCCACCAGCGCGAGCACGCCACCGCCCACCAAAATGGGGGCTTTGAGCCGCAGTTTCGCGCCGAGTAGCACGATCGCCAATGCGGCGAGCCCGAGCAGGAGCCGACGTAGATATTGCCCATTCGCGCCCAGAATCGACGCCAGGCTAGGCAATAGCGCTGCAGCGAGCGCAGGCCCGTAACCCGTCCAGCTCGATAAGCTCGGCTGCCGATGCCGGGCGAGCAGGCCGATGAATAGTGCTACCGCGGCGGTCGGAACCGTGTATACCTCCACGGTCGAGACGTGCGCGGCACCCATCAGCAGGCACCATCCGACCAGTTCAGCAATTGCCGCCGCTACGACGTACGTGTGTTGCAGGATTGTCTGTCCGGGGCGAAAGCCGAGCGCTCGCATGCCGAGCGCGACTCCCCAAAGAATGCAAATGACGGCGGATTGCCGAGCCGATCCCACCGTGAGGATCAGCGCGAGAATAGCCCCTGCGTGGGCGACAGTCTCGACTGCGCGTGCTTCGTGCGCTCGGCCGACGGCAGTCAGTCGCCAGCTCAACCCGAAGACCAGGGCGGAGGTGGCGAGCACCACGAAGGCGACACCATGCAGGTCTAGCTGGGCGAAGTTCCCGGCGGTGACAGCTACGGCGATGGCCGACGCACTCGCCGTTGACCAACCGATCAGCCGGATTGTCGTGGTGCGGCCGAAGTTGCCGACAACGGCGGTGGCGAGCAGAACTGCTGCGAGCGCTGTCAATGTCGTCGCTTGGGTCGGCAATGCGCCGGCAAGACCAGCGCCGGACAGCACTGCGGCGACCACCGAAATCGACCACGGCAGGCGGTGTCGAGCCGCAAACAAAAACCCGGTCAAGCCAAGTGCGAGCTCAACAAATGGCAGCACTAGCCAGGGCACATTGGCGGCGGCCAGCGTCGGTGGCACGGCAAGAGCCAACGCGGGTACGCCGATCCGCCCGGCCGTGTGCAGGCGTTGAGCCTGGATGCTGCGGTGTTGCTCGGCGGCGGCTCGCACAAAGGGGTAGTTGTCGGCCAAGAAGTAACTAACGACCACAGCCGTCAATGCCTTAAGGACCAGTACCACAGCGTGGATGACCGCGACATATGGGACACCGCGGGGACTGCCGCTCCAAATCATGGCAAGCCACAGGTACGGCACGACAAAGAGCTGCACGAGACTGAGGCCGGTGGTGACCAGCACCGTCAAGGCGAGCGGCGCTGCGGTCGCGGCGATCCAGCCGAGTTCGGCTCGGACCGCAGAAACCGAGTTTTGGGCTCCGGCGCGCTCAGTCGGCGTGGTGATCGTGCTGACGGCGAAAGCTAGGAACAGCAGGGCTATGGCTGCATAGACAGCGGGCGAGTCTGCGGAAGCGAGAGCCCATAGCGGAGCGGTCAACACACACGGCAACACAGCAGCCAGCGCCCACAGCCGGTAATGCGGCGCTCGACGGCTGATGAGGATCAGTGCGGCTACTGCCAACGCGATTGACCCGAGCGTGGTCCGCGATTGCAGTACGGTCGATAATCCGAGCGCTGAACACGTGGTCCAGGCGATGGCTGGGACAACAATCAGGCCAATCAGCACACCGGTGCTGCCAAGTTCGCGGTAACGGGACCAATTACGGGCGAGTGTCGCTGCGGTGAAACCAAGGCCGGCCACTGTGCCGAGAACTGCGGCGGCCGTGCCGGACTGACCGAAGCCGACGAGGATTGCGTGAATGGCGAGGATTAGTACTGCCAAGATCGACGTACCGACTGCGACGCTATCCCCGGCGGGCGGCGCATAAGTGGCGGCCGGAGCGGCAGAGACTGCTCGCTCCTCGTCGGCTTGTACGGTAACAAAGGCTGACCCGTCGCTGGCGACAGCGGGTGGAAGCGGTTGAACCGCCGGCGACTGGGCCGAAGGCGATCGAGTAAAGCCGGAGTGGGCTACGGGCGGGGCGACAACACGGAGCAGCACAGTTAGCGCAATTGCGACCCCCACTAGGTCGAAGATCGGTGCTGTCCACCAGCGCAGGTGCAGACCAGCCGGCAAGGTCAGGGCGCTCAGCAGCAGCCAACCCAGCAAGATCGCGCTCCGCCAGCTGAGGACAACGGTGATCACCAATGCCGCCGCCAGCACCAGAATCGAGACCGGCAAAGACCATCCCGCGTACGCAACGGTGGTCCCCCAGGCGGCGCCGAGCAGCGGGCCGGACGCAGTGATGGAGGCGATGGCAGCCTGAGCCGTCAGCCCGAAGACCATCAGCACCGGGGCGAAGAGAGTCAGGCATACCCCAATCCACGGACCACGTATGACCGCCGGAGGCACTACCCGCTTGGCGGCAGCGACGAGTAGGGCCACGATCAGGGTGACGACGGCGAGCCGCAAAAGCACGAGATCAGCACCGACCAGCAGTGCGAACCGGAAGCCGACGCCATCCACAGCCACCACGATCAGCGCGCCAGCCACCGATTGAGCGAACACATTGCGGGCGAGGGCTGCCGCGGCGAGCACGATGAGAACTGTGACCAGCAAGGCTGCACTAGCCGAGGCCCCAGTCGCGACCGTCTTGGCTTGGACCAGGGCGGTGATCGCACAACACCCGGCCACGGCAAGCGACAACGCGCCCATTAGGTAGGCGGCGATGCCCAGATCGGCGAAGCGGAATCCGACCCGACGTCGGGCAAGCACCGCGACGTCAAGCGCGGCGACAGTGGCGAAGATGAACGCCCAACCGGTCAGGCCAGGGTTGGCGGGCACGGCGAACAGTGGCAGCACTGGTTGGGCGAGCGCGAGGGCGACGAATCGTGGCCCGGTCAAACCAGTGAGCCGTCGATAGCCGGCGGCGAGCGTCGCAGTCAGCGCACATATCAGTGCCACATAGCACCACGGTGAGTGGTCGGCAACGTGGAACAAGTTGACATACCAGGAGGCGTAGCCGTCGAGGAGCACCAATAGCAGGCCCACCGCGGCGAAGGTCTCTGCCGTTGCGGATAGCCCGCGACGCAACGCGAGCGGGGGCACAGCCAGAGTCGCGGCGGTGAAGAATGCGAGCAGCACAGACCGCCCGCCGATCCCGAACTGAGCCCAAGCGACCACGGTGAACACAATCGCCGCGATCGCCAGGAGCAGCCCACCGAGCAGGAAAAGCAAGTTCTGCACAAACTTGGTGGACGTCTCCGGAGCGCGGACTGGAAGCGGTGCCGGAGCTGGTTCGGGTGTGGCTGGGCCATGAGCTGGTTCGGGTGTGGCTGGGCCGTGACCTGGTTCAGGCACAGCGTTAATTGTTTCGGGTGTGCCTGGCGAGGTTGTGCGAGAGACCGGTTTGGCGGCGTACATTCGGGCTGCCGCGGCGTTGCGGCGGATTTTGGTGGCGTCGATCAGCGGTGGGATGTCTTGCACCGCCCGCCAAGCCTGCTCAAGCTGGCGCTTAAGGCTGGCGATTTCGGTGTCGAGCCGAAACACCTCCGCCGCGGCGGGGTCTGGACCGCCGCCACAGGTCGGGCATCCGGTCAGCTGCGAAGCAGGACTGTGGCAGCGCGGGCACGAATACATCACAACGTCGATCGTCGCCTGCTGCCGTCACAACCGATTGAGCACTTCTACTCAATTCAGCGTCAAACTTGCAGCACTCGGCTCCCCTCGGCATCGACCAGGCGAGACCCGGCCTGCCGGACAGCCCATGCTCCCTAGGAGCGCCAAGATCGGGTGACGTAGCGAGAGTGTCACCACTTTACTACGTCACCACTGAACGATCTACATCAAATGGTCGAAATCCCCATCTTTGGCACCTAGGACAAACGCGCGAATCTCCTCCCGGGAGTACAAGAATGCGCCCCGCTCGGGAGCCGTCGACTGACGTAGTGCGATATTGCCACTGGGCACTGCGGCCAGTTCAACGCAATGCCCGGCCGCACCGGAACGTCCGCTCTTGGTCCAGACTGTTCCGGGTGCGATTTCGGTATATTCGAGGAAGGTCTCCATCTTTGTTCCTTTCAATACGACGAAAGAAAAACCTTTATGAAAGAGCGATGAATAAGAAAGGGTTTCCGAACCAGTAAGAAAAAATGGCTAGGTGGTCCGCGCTCCGTGGTCATGGCTCTCCCTATGCGCAGTCGCCCAATCATTGCTTGACAGCTAAACCGCCATAGACGCCGATCGGGATATCATCTGAAAAGTCCGCACCGGTGGTGGGTCGCCACCGTTGAACGGGGGTCACTGAATCGACAAGATTCAGGCCCTTAAAGAACTCAGTAATCGTTTCCTTGTCACGGAAAGTCATCGGGATACCGGCATCATGGTTGATTTGGTTGGCGTTTTCGGCAATATCTGACGGAAGCAGATCGCTGCCGACGTGTGACAGTGCGAGAAAACTTCCGCTCGTGAAAGGGTCGATCAAACGTTGGGCGATGCCGCGGGGCTGGTCTTCGTCTTCGAGGTAATGCAGGACCGCGATCATCAGCACCGCGACCGGGCGGTCGAAATTGAAGGTGTTACGGAGCACGGGATCATTTAGGAGTCGTGCCGGCTCCCGTATGTCGGCCTCCACGATCTCGACTTTTCCGAGTAGGTGACTCGTGAGCAGCGCCCGCCCGTGGGCCGCAACAAACGGATCATTATCGACATAAATGATGCGTGACTCAGGTGCGATTTTTTGAGCGATTTCGTGTATGTTCGGCGAGGTGGGAATACCTGTCCCGATGTCCAAAAATTGCCGTATCCCAGCCTCGGCTGCCAAGAATTCGACCACACGCTGCATGAATTCGCGGTTGGCGCGTACCGCGAGCCGGATGGTGGGGGCGATTTCAAGGAGTCAGTGCATCACATGAGATGATCATGGGACTGTACTGATAGGGGAAACTGGGTGCGTGGCACAGCGTTACGGGTTGATGAACGCAATGAGATCTTGCGGGGAATCGGTGCGAATCTCTCGGCGCGGGAGATCGCGGTCGGGTTGGTTCGGGATCCGTCGGTAGTCTCGCGGGAGATCGCGCGAAACGGCGGTCGTGAGGGGTATCGGGTTGATTTGGCGCAGGAGCGGTTCGAGTTGTTGCTGACTCGGCCGAAGCCGCGCAAGCTTCAGGCCGACAGGCGGTTGCACGACGAGGTCAATGCGGGCCTGGCGCAGCGGTGGTCGCCGCAACAGATCAGCGCCCGTTTGCGGGTGATTCATCCTGACGATGAGGCGATGCGGGTGTCTCACGAGACGATCTACGAAACCCTATATATGCAGGCCAGGGGTGAGCTACGCACCGATTTGAAACTGGCGTTGCGACGCGGGAAGTATCGGCGGATGCCGGCGGGTTCGACGCGGGTGAAGGCGGCCCGGATCGCCGGGATGGTCAACATCAGTGAGCGTCCGGCCGAGGTCGCGGATCGGGCGGTACCGGGACATTGGGAGGGAGACCTCATTATCGGCAAGGCCGGGAAGTCGCAGGTCGCGACGCTGGTGGAGCGTTCGAGCCGGTTCGTGATGCTGATGCGGGTGCCGTTCGATCGGACCGCCGATCGGATGGTGTCGATCCTGTCGGAGGCGATGCGCCGGTTGCCGGTACATCTGGCTCGGTCGCTGACCTGGGATCAAGGGGTGGAGTTGGCCGGGCACGCGAAGTTCACCATGGCGACCGAGATCCCGGTGTTCTTCTGCGACCCGCATTCGCCATGGCAGCGGGGTAGTAACGAGAACACGAATGGTTTGGTTCGTGAGTTCCTGCCGAAGAGCACGGACCTTTCTCAATATACGCAGGTGCAATTAGATGGGATCGCTGATATGCTTAACGCGCGGCCGAGGATGACGCTTGGATGGGAAACTCCAGCGGAACGTTTGAACTCATTCCTTAAGCCTGCGGGTGATGCACTGACTCCTTGAAATCGCCGGGGTTATCCTGTTCGATCCGATCAGCGGAGGCACGATCGGCTGCGAAGTTGTCTTTGCCGCCGAGCCAATAGTCGTATCGCCGCGCCGAATGCGGCCGAGTCAAGTCGATCCCAGGAATAGGCGAGCCAGTCATTGTGAAGAGTCCGCTCAGAAGTTTCTGCAAACAATGGAGCGCGCAAAATATTTGCTGCATACGGGCGCGGGCGGCAGGGTGAAGCCGACGGATCGAATAGATTATGCGGTCAATACTTCGTTTTGCCGATACCCCTACCTCATGGTGTTAATAAATCATCGCCGATAGGCTTCATCCATAACAGGTCAGATCTGCGCAAGGAGGCTGTTTCTTCTGCGCTGGAAGCCGAGTAGAGGTAAGCGCCGGGTCCTGCCGGCCAGGAAACGGAGTAAGCCGAACCATCGGGAAGAACCATTCCGTAACCCACGATCTGTCCCGGCTTCTCAACATCACGAGTAAGCGCAAAGAGTCTGGGAACGGCCGCGTTCTCAGTCATCGGCTCTGCGTTCCTAGCGGAAGGATAAGCGTGTCAAGAACGCCGTGAGTACCCATGCACACCACACACAGTGCTCTCGTAGCATCTGGATAGATTACTGTTGACGGCTCGTAGGTGTGGGGCGGATAAGTCATTATCTGTACGACCCCACGAGATTGCAGACTAAAATGGTAGCAGTTATGCATGCGACCGTTGGGATACTTGCGAGCGATATCCGGTGTTGCCATCGAGATTAAACTTTCCCCGTGGCGGCGTAAGTTGATTACGTCTTCGCAACTCTCCGCGTGCACCAAAACCGCCAACGGATATTCACGCGGCATGGTGTCCACCTCCCTATCGACCCTGTTGGACTCGTTATCGCGCCGAATAACCTCAGGATTAATCCTTCTGGGGCGCATTTGAAGTGCGACTGATCCACGGAGACCGCATCGCCGATCTGAGCCCGTCATCGGGTGTGCTCAACCTGTCGATGCGTGAGATCGCTCGTCATCTCGCCGCAACGCGGGCACCACCGAGCCTTGACCTTGAACGACAACAGTCCCGCTATGTAGCCCATTACCAACGCAGCAAGCACACTGCCTATCAACATGAAATCACCTCGTTTCGATTAGTGCCCGGGGCCTCAGCCGCCGCAACGTCGACAACTACACGGCGCGTACCGAATTACTCGCTTTCAGTGCCACTAGAAGTGTGGCAATCAGCCACCTGTCACAAAAAGCGCACGCGGGCGCCGACTGTGAGCCGTTGCGCTGTCATAAAGCGGACATCCAGGCGTCATTTCCAGTGCGTGAACCGCCAAGGACTAGCTACAGGCAGTGAGGCGACCTACCGTCATAGCTAGATCCGTTCGGAAGGAATCGGCGATGCCCGAAGTGTTCCTCACCCTGCTCGCAGCTCTGATCTCCCGGGACGAACGCACCCACGCGGAGATTGTCTCGAGGTTCGAGCGGTGCGCCCGCGACAACGGCGAAGATGCAACACTCAGCGTGCGAACCTTGCGGCGCTGGATCGCTGGGGACGTTCGGACTGCCCCTCGTCCTTCGCAGCGGCGCGTTGCGCGCTTGTTATGGGGATATTCCATGGCCGAACTCCTGACAGCTGCCCCCCAAAAGACCGCGGCTGGTAGCACGATTGCAGATGCCACCAACGGCCGCGCTACAGCTCTCGGCGCCGTTTCAATCTCAACTGAATTATCGACAGATTCTTACGACGGCTCCATGGCTAGCACATTAGAAAGGCAGGTTGCGATGGCAACTCGTCGCGCAGCTCGATTCACCACGTTCGCCGAGATCGACAACGTCGGTCCGGAGGCACGGCCCCGGCGTTGTTCGGGAGTGTCCGGTTTGATCATGGTTTGTTAGATGTTGTAGACGGCGAAGGCGTCGCGGTGTTCGTGGAGGTCGCGGCGGGCGTGGGCGATGTTCGCGCGTCCGGCGAGGCGGAAGGTGTTGAGGGCCAGATTGCGGAAGCTGGCCGCGGCGCGTGGGGCTGTACCGGTTCTGAGCTGGGAATCGTCCTCGTGGAAGGTCACGTCACGGCTCCAATGTAGACGGTTCTCCACGGACCAGTGACCCCGCGCGTAATAGTTGAGGTGGCCCGGCCCGGCCTGGCCGGCGTCGGCGCTGACGATGCCGTGAATGATTTCTTTGCTGGTGCGTACGCCGTCGAGTCCACCGGTGTCACGGCGCAGCCGAAAGACTTGCCGGGCGCCGGGGAACAGGGTGTCGTCGCAGGGCGCCACGCGCAGCGTCCGTCGTTCGGTACGCCCGTGTCCCCTGTCGGTGGTGACGTCCATGTGGTCGATGAACTCGGAGTCTGTGCCGCACAGCAATGCTTGGGCGGCTTGCAGCGCGAGGGGCTGATTTCCCTTCAAAATCAACATGTAGTGGGCGTTCAGCGGCCCGGTGATCAGCCGGGCAGTCTTCTTCGTCGTGTGCAGGGCATCAAGGGTCAGCATCATGCCGGCCACGTCCAGCGGTGTCAGCAGGTCCGCGATGACCGCGTTCTCACCGCGTTTGTTCGGGACCTGACGCTGACCCAGGACGATCCCGCGGTCGTGGGTGACCGCGGCGACCAGGAACACCTGCCCGGCCGGGGTGCGGCTGCCATGCAACAGTTTCCCGTCGATCGCGGCCGCGGGTAGCAGCCCGGCCGGCGCCGGGTGAGTCACCGCCCGCGCGGCGGCGCGGCGTTGTTCACGCTCGACCGGCTCGTCGCACCCGGCGGCGACAACCGGCACCAGCGCGTCACCCCGGACCACATCAGCGGCGTATCCGCAGGTCGCCGCGTCGAGAGCGTCACCATCCAGGGCTTGCAGTACCCGCCGGAAGGTGCGTTCGCTGGGCACTATGTACCGGCCACGCCACGGGTTGTACCGGGCCCCAAGACGGTGCAGGACATCCTGCGGGGTCCGCGCCGCCCACTGCCGGATCGCCGTCACACCGTCGTTACCGGCCACCAACGTCGCGCATGCGGTCAACACCAGAATCACCAGCAACGGATGCCGAAGACCCCGCCCTCGCCGCGGATCGGGTACCTGCCGCAGCCGCTCCAGCAGCGGCGACGCCACCGACAACGGGTCAGCAGCCACCGCCTGCGCGGCGGGCAAACCCGCGGCGAGTTCGGCTTCCCACAAGGCCAGATCGGCGAGGTGGTCAACAACAGGGCTGATCGGGGAAGATGACAACACGAGCGCGACTCCTGCAACGATCTTGTGGCATAGACACCCGAAAGATCACCAGAGTCGCGCTCGTCCAGCAAACCAGGTCCTTGTCCAATCCCTAAACTGGGCATAACACCCCAAGCCGGAACAACGCCGGGGCCGTGGGTCCGGAGGCAGTCGCTCAACTCCAAGACGACGTAGTTCATCTCGCCAACGCTTATATACGCGAACCACTCACTGCGATCATGAGCGACTTGATCGAGGAACAGGAGATCGTTTTCCGTCTACTGGAAGGCAAGCAGAAACCGGCGTTAAGCCGTGATCTCTACCTACTCGCCGGTGTAGTAACAGGCTTGACTGCGAAAGCGAGCCAAGACGTCGGCCGTTTCCACGACGCCATGACACACGCGCGAACCTTGTACGTCTGCGCCGACAACGCCGACCACCCAGGACTACGAGCATGGGCGCGTGGACTTCAGAGCCTCATCGCATATTGGGCTGGACGTCCACAGGAGGCTGCGCGCTACGCGCGCAGCGGCGCTGAGTATTCCGCAACCCTCACCGGCTCGGTTGCTGCCTGGCTGCCTGCGCTCGAAGCACGCGCATGGGCGCAGATGGGGATGACCGACGAGGCTACAAGTGCGCTCGGGCTGGCGTTCGATCGAAGGGAAGCCCACCAACCTGATGACCTGGACACCATTGGTGGCCTGCTGATCTTCTCACCCGCGAAACAGCGGTACTACGCGGCCGGTGCCTACGTCTGTCTTGACGGCGCACAAGAGAAGGCCGAAACCGAGGCCCTGTCGGCACTTGATCTCTTCGAGCACGGACGCCCAGAAGACCGTTCGTTCAGCGACGAAGCCGGCGCCCGAGCCGAACTCGCCCTCGCACGCGTCCACTCAGAGCAAATCGACGGCGCTCATGAAGCCCTCGCACCTGTTCTCGCCCTCGAACCAGGGCGGCGGATCGGTGGGATTACCACCAGCGCGACCCGTGTCCACGAAGCACTTCGGCAGAGGCGCTACACAAACTCTTCGGTCGCCCGGAATCTGAGAGAGGAAATCGAGTCATTCTGTCGAGTGCCAGCTGCTGCTCTTCCTATGTGAGAGCAAGGAGTAACACCGACGGGATACTGTCACCTCGTGTACCCCATCAGTATCGCTGGCCCACGCCTGTCCCTGCGCGAGTTCCGAGCGGACGACCTCGACGCCTCCATGGCAGTAGTCGGGGATGCTGCCGTGACACGGACGCTCAGCTTCGATGTTCGGACCCGTGATGATCAGTTGGAACGGCTGAGCCAGGATATTGTCCGCGCCCAATCAAACCCACGGCCCGATTATTATTTAGCCATAGCCGATAGCACGGACACGCTGATCGGCTTTGTGCGAATCGGCCTAAGCCGTGATCGCAGCGGGGAGCTTGGGTACGCACTACGACGTGAGGATTGGGGCAAGGGCTATGCGACCGAAGCGGCCAACCTCATGATCGAATTCGGGTTCAATGTCCTGCATCTTCACCGCCTACAGGCTGCGTGCGGTCCGGACAGCCGCTCGTCGCAACGACTCCTCGCGCGCCTCGGATTTTCGCCCGAAGGGCGATTGCGGCACCACGTATTCACGAACGCTGCTTGGCGGGACTCACTTCTCTACTCGTTGCTAGAACACGAATGGCGCGAGAATTTGAGGAGCGATAGTCAATAGCAAACTGTAATGAACGAAAGACAGGTGACACAGGCTAGCTCAGTCCAGATCCATGTCCTGGGCGATCTGAGCCAGTTCGTCGGCCGCCCCGCGGCGCCGTTTGTCGTCACGGCTTTTGTAGGTGAGTACGGAACCGGCCAGGACACGCCGGTGTGACCCGACCCTCCGGTACTCGATATGAATTATCCGAAGCAGTTGCAACAAACGCAACGATAGTGTTTGGGGGCCGTGCGCCACCCGGTATCGCCCGCTCTAGTGTGGGCCGAACCGCTGGATGACGTACTTGCCAGCAGCCTGCGCGGGCTGCTGGCAAGCGCTGGGCTGGCCGGACGGCGGCGTCAGTCTCGGTGCAGGGTGAGGATCAGGTCGACGACTAAGGCGGTCCAGCCGGTTTGGTGCCAGGCACCCAAGCCTGCGCCGTTGTCGCCGTGGAAATATTCCGGGAAGGCGATCAGGTCGGCCCAATCCGGGTGATTCTGCAGGATTTCGTTTGCGCCATAGATCGGTCGCCGCCCCAACGAGTCGGGCACGAACAGCGAAATCAGCCGGCGGGACAAGTCGTCGGCGACCTCGGCGAGCGGCAACTTCTGCTGCGATCCAGTGGGGTATCGACCAGCAAGTCGTCGCCGAAAAACTCGGCGTATTCGCGCAGCGCTTCGACCAACAAGAAGTTGACCGGCATCCAGATCGGGCCACGCCAGTTGGAGTTTCCGCCGAAGAGCCCGCTGGTGCTTTCGGCCGGTTCATAGCCGACGGTGAAGTCTGATCCGCCGAGCGACACGGTGAAAGGCTTGTCCAAATGCGAGCGCGACAAAGTGCGCAGACCAAAGTCGGAAAGAAACTCCTCCGGGTCGAGCATGCGGGCCAGAATGCGCAGCAATTGGTCTTGGCCGACCATCGCGAGCAATCTTTGTTGCCGACCGTCGGGTGAGATGCGCCGGGCGCTGATCACGTCGGCGTATTCGCTTTGACCATAGGCGAGCCAGCGCAGCCGAGCATTGAGATCAGGCAGCCGGTGCAGCGTGGCAGCGGTGAGTCGGGTCGTGGCGGCCAGCGGCAACAAGCCGACAATCGAGCGCACCTTCAGGGGTAGTTTGTGACCGTCGGGCAGGCGCAGCACGTCGTAGAAGAAGCAATCCTCGTCGTCCCACAGGCCCTGGCGATAAGCCGCTTCGGCGATGTAGGCGAAATGCTCGAAGAACTTTGTCGCCATGTCTTCATAGGTACGGTCGTGCAGCGCCAGCCGGACCGCAATGTCCAGCAGATTCAGCGCGTACATCGCCATCCACCCGGTGCCGTCGGACTGTTCGAGCACCCCGGCGACGGGCAGAGCCGCCGAGCGGTCGAACGGGCCGACATTGTCTAACCCGAGGAAGCCGCCCTCAAAAACGTTGTTTCCGCCGACGTCTTTACGGTTGACCCACCAGGTGAAATTCAGCAGCAGTTTGTGCATTACTCGGGCGAGGAAATCGTGGTCGCGTCCGCCGTCGATGTCAAAAACCCGCAAAGCCGCCCACGCGTGTACGGGTGGGTTGACATCACCAAACGCCCACTCGTACGCGGGGATCTGGCCGTTGGGGTGCATATACCACTCACGCAGCAGCAACAACAGTTGGGATTTGGCGAATCCGGGGTCGACCCGAGCGATCGAGACACAGTGGAACGCGAGGTCCCAGGCGGCATACCAGGGATATTCCCACGGGTCCGGCATGGAGATGACGTCGAAACTGTTCATGTGCCACCAGGCGTTGTTACGCCCGTAGCGTCGACCGGGTGGCGGTGGCGCGGAGCCTGGGTCGCCATTGAGCCATTGTTTGACGTCGAAGTGATAGAACTGTTTTCCCCACATCAACCCGGCGATGCCTTGACGCACGACCGCAGCTTCTTCGGCGGAGGCAGCAGCGGGCACTAGTTCGGTGAAGAAGTCATCGGCTTCGGCGCGGCGTTCGCGCATTACCGCGGCCCAACCGTCACCCAGGTCCAGCGGGCCGAGTTCGTCGTCGTCCTGGGTGAGTCGCAACCGAATAGTGCGAGTTTCACCGGCCGCCAGAGTTAGCTCGTAATGCAGCGAACCTTTCGTGCCCACCCCGGCCGGATTAATCGTCGGCGCCGCGCTCACCAGGAAATCGTTGACGCCGTCTTTCGGGAACATGCTGGTGCCGGGCAGACCCCACAGCCGCTGCGAATTGGTCTCGTTGTCGCATAGCAACGCCGGGGGTGTGCCTTCGGCTTGCAGGGTGAGGTGACCCAGGGCGCGGTGCTGGCCATGGAGTCGACCTGGGCTGCCAACCAGCCTGGGAATCGGGCGGTTCGGGGCACCCCAGGACCAAGTGTTGCGAAACCACAGGGTCGGCAGCACGTGCAGGGTTGCCTCGTCTGGCCCACGGTTGGACACCGTAATCGCGATGCACATGTCGCGCGGCGAGGCCTTGGCATAGTCGACGGTGACGGCGAAAAAACGGTCCTGGTCGAAAACCCCGGTGTCGAGCAGCTCAAACTCGGGTTCCTCGCGCGAGCGCCGACCATTTACCAGCACCAATTCGTTGTACGGGAAAGGGGCTTGGGGGTAGTGGTAGCGCCATTTCATCCAAGAGTGGGTGGGCGTGGAGTCCTGATACCACCAATAGTCCTTGACGTCCTCGCCGTGGTTACCGCCGTCGCCGCCGAGGCCGAACATGCGCTCCTTGAGGATCGGGTCCACCCCGTTCCACAAACCCAAGGCGAAGCAGAAGGTCTGTCGGTCGTCGCAGATCCCGCCCATGCCGTCGTCGTTCCACCGGTAGGCCCGGGAGCGCGCATGGTCGTGCGGAAAGTAATCCCACGCTGTGCCGTGTTCGCTGTAATCCTCGCGAACCGTGCCCCAGGCGCGTTCGGCCAGGTAAGGCCCCCAGGCGCGCCAGGGCTGCTCGCCGGAGTCGGCCTGCGCCAGGCGTAACCGCTCCGCCACTGCTGTAGCCACCCACCTGTTCGGCATTTCGACTCGCACTCGCCTACCTACCGACGCTAGCCGGCTAATTTTACGAGTGTTGACACAGCTGATTGTGCCTGACTACCGCAGGTCAGCGGACAGCTACGGCCGCCGGCCCAGACTTCGGGCCACCCCCGACCCGACAATCGCCACAAACCAACCGGCAGATCAACTCAACCAGCCGGGGCGGATCAAGCCAGCTTCGTAGGCGTAGACGACCAGTTGAGCGCGATCACGCGCACCCAGCTTGATCATCGTACGGCTGACGTGGGTTTTTGCAGTAGCTGGGCTGATCACCAACCGGGCGGCGATCTCATCGTTGGACAGGCCCTCGGCGACCAATGCCATCACCTCGCGTTCGCGGTCGGTGAGCTGGTCAAGCTGCGCTGTCGCCGGACCCGAGCGTCCCCGGGCCACCACCCCGACGAATTCACCGATCACCCGGCGGGTCACGCTTGGCGACAGCAACGCGTCCCCCTGCGCCACCGCGCGCACCCCACGCAACAACTCCACCGGTTCAGTGTCTTTGACCAGGAACCCGGACGCGCCGGTGCGCAGCGCCTCGAAGACATATTCGTCCAGCTCGAACGTTGTCAAGATGATCACCCGGGTGGCGGCCAGCTGCGGCTCGGCGGCGATGCGGCGGGTCGCCTCCAGGCCGTCGACTCCCGGCATGCGGATGTCCATCAACACCACATCCGGACGGGTACGCCGGGCGAGCTCGACTGCCGCCAAGCCGTCGGCCGCCTCACCGACCACATCGATGTCGGGTTCGGCGTCGAGCAGAGCGCGAAAGCCCGCCCGTACCAAAGCTTGGTCGTCGGCCAGCAGCACCGAGATCACGTGTTCTCCTTCACCGACAGCGGTAACAACGCCGACACCACAAATCCGTCCATCACCGGGCCGGCCACCAAGGTGCCCCCGAGGCTGAGCGCCCGAGCCCGCATTCCCGCGATGCCGGAGCCGCCCTGCTGCTGCGGTGCATCGACCACGGTGACCTGCTCGTGCACGACGGCTAAATCGGCCGGGCCCAAATCGGCCGGGCCTGAATCGGCGGAGCTGATCGTCAACCGAAGTTCCGCTGGGGTGTAACCGATCGCGACAGTGGCACGCGCTGCCGACCCGCCGTGCTTGCGGACGTTGGTCAGCGCCTCCTGCACGATCCGATAGGCGGCCCGGTCCACCGCGGCGGGCAGCTCACCCGCATCCCCGCTGATCTCGGTGGCAACCGGGAACCCGGCGTCCGCAGTCAACTCGGCCAGCCGACTCAACCCCGGCGCTGGCTGTCGAGGGGCCTGCTCGTCTGAGTTACGCAGCACGCCAAGCACCGAACGCACCTCGCGCAACGCCTCCGCACTAGCTGTCTTGATCGCGCTCAAAGCCTCGCGGGCCTGCTCCGGCCGGTTGTCCATCAAATGCAAACCCACCCCGGCTTGCACATTGATCAACGACAGGTGATGGCCGAGCACGTCGTGCAGCTCCCGCGCGATCCGCAACCGTTCCTCGGAGGCCTGACGCTTCTGCTGCTCCTGCACCGCCCGCGCACGTTCGGCGCGCGCCTTCATCATTTCGTCCAGATGCTCGCTGCGGACCTTCGCCGCCCCACCCATGAAGATCAGGAAAGCAGCACCGAGCGGCAGCGCCAACGCCACCCGCGAATCAAGCCGGGCCGCAGCACTCACGCCCAGCTGACCAGCAAAAATCCCAGTCAACAGCACATAGCCCAGGTACGCCGCGCTGGCCGTAAGCAGTGCAGCCGTGCGGCGCCCGTGCTTGGCGAGGTTAAACAGGGCGAACGCGGCAGCGACTGCCAGCGGGAATCGTGGTGCGACCAGGACAGCGAACCCGATCGCGGCGAGCGTGGCCACCACTAAGACGGCCAAGGGTGCGCGGCGGCGCCACAACAAGGCCACCGGGCCGATCAGCACGAGCGCATAGCTGAACGAGTCCAACGCGTGCTGCAGCAGAACGGGGTCGAGCACCCGCTTAGTGCCAAGCATCTGGATTAGCCCAGCCAACACCGCCAGCCCCGGCCACCCGCGCCGGGTCCGCTCCCCAACCGGCCACTCACGGTACGGCGTTTTGTGGCGTCGCCAGGGCGGGCGGTGATCGGCGCGGGCGGCTCGACGTTCTCGCCGCCACGGCGCCTCCCAGCTGCCCCTGTCTTGCACGTAACCGAAGCTACGGCACCTCGGGCGGGTCGGCATCGCCGTACGGGCGGGTGCCGCACTACTCCCCTGGGCGTACGCGATAGCTGGGATCTACTGCAGTGGGAGTAGTTGGCGCGCGGTGCAGGCAGCTGGAAGATGCGTCGCGGGGCCGACGCCGACGGCCGTCCGAGCGACGACAGTGGGGAGCAGGTCGCATCGAATGAAGGAGTAGCCGTGTATCCGAACAACACCGCTGGGTCGGGCCCGCACCGCATGCGGACCTCTGATGCCGAGCGCGAGCAGGTCGCCGTGATCTTGCGGGCGGCAATGGCCGAGGGTCGGCTCGATTTGGAAGAAGGTTCACACCGGCTCGAAACCGGATATGCCGCGAAATTTCGTGACGAACTCGCGCCCCTGACTGCGGATCTGCCCGACGGCGGCCGGGCTGCGCTGGCCGAGACACCTGCCGCTCGACTCGCGACACGCCGAAGCATGCGCCGGCACATCAGTTTCGCCGGCATGGTGATGCTCCTGTTGATCGGCGGCTGGATCTTGTCCGGAGCACAGTTCTTCTGGCCAATCATCCCGATCGTTTTCCTGGTCAGCGGCATTCTGCGGCACGCACGCAGGTTCCCCGACGGTCGTCGTCATCACTTCACGCACCGGGTCGCACCGTGGGACGCGCCCAGCTATCAGTGATCTTTGACACTCCATAGTGGATGTTTTGGTAATTGATCAACCCCGCCCGCTCTGCGACAGTGACCGGGTTTGTCCCCGGTCGCTGTCGAACGGGGCTGCGGGGAGGAAAAGCACACATGATGGGTCCGTCGCACGCCTTGTCAGGCGCAGCTGCCTGGCTCGCCGGCAGCTGGGCACTAGACCACTTCGCCGGGTACGGCCAGTCGCCGCTAACGGTGGCAGTCGGCACGGTGGTCTGTGCGGGTGGGGCGCTGCTGCCCGACCTCGACATGTCCGGCAAGGTCACTCGCAACCAGGGTGGCGCTACGATCGCGCGCACGTTCGGCGTGTTCTCGTTGTTCGCCGCCGAGGTGGTGGAGAAAGTTTCCCTCGGCGTCTACACCGCGACCCGGCTCAGTCGTGATCCCCGCCGCCTTAACGGGCACCGGACGTTGACGCACACCCTGCCATTCGCCGCGCTGCTCGGCTGGGGCACGACTGCACTCTGCGCCCACTACGGCAAATGGGCCGTGGTCGGCATCGTGTTCTTTATGGCAGGTCTGGCCCTGCGTGGACTGTTCGATAAATGGGCCGAGCGGGCCGGCTGGGTCATCGTGACGTTATGTGCGGCAGCGGTGGCGTGGATCACCGGCGCGAATCTTCCCGGTGATCGCGGCTATCCGATGCTCGGCTTCGCGGTCGGGGTGGGCTGTTTCGTGCACCTGATGGGCGACATCATCACCTCAGCCGGCGTACCAATCCTGTGGCCGGTGCCACTCGGACGGCGAATGTGGCGCATGATCGGCATCCCGAACATCATGGCCGTCAAGGTTGGTGGAAAGGTGGAGACGGTCGTGTTACGGACCGCCTTCACCCTCGTCTCGCTGCTGTCGATCGCAGCCCTATTCGCCCCCCGAATCCTGCACCGCATCGATCTCGGCGCCTTCGCTAAGCGCTAGTCGACGCCGACCAGACATGTTGGCGTCAGACGGTTCCCAGCCGCAGCGTTGACGTCACCCGAAATGCCCGCCGACCGCATCACGGCCAACGGGCAGTGCCAGAAAAGCACGGTTAGCTGATGTCATACGCCAAGTTGGGGCGCAACCATCGCTCGACCTCGTCCAGGGGCATACCCCGCCGCGCCGCATAGTCGGTGACCTGGTCCTTGGCGATCCTGCCGACCGTGAAATACCGCGACTGTGGGTGGGCGAAAATTAACCCGCTCACGGCCGCGGCCGGCATCATCGCGAAGGATTCGGTCAGCGTGATCCCGATGTGGTCAGTGCCGAGCAGGTCGAACAGCTCCTGCTTTTCGGTGTGATCGGGGCTGGCTGGGTAACCGAGCGCCGGCCGAATGCCGCGGAACCGCTCGGCGTGCAAATCCGCCAGCAGCGGCTGGGCGTCGGGCTCGAACCACTCCCGTCGCACCTGCAGGTGGATGTGCTCGGCGAAGGCTTCAGCCAGCCGGTCGGCTAGGGCTTTCACCATGATCGCGCGGTAATCATCGTTGTCGCGTTCATATTTGGCGGCGAGCTCGTCGGCGCCGTGAATCGCTACCGCGAAACCACCGAGGTGATCACCACCGGGGGCGATGTAGTCCGCGAGACAACGGTTGGCTCGACCGGCCGGCTTCTCGGTCTGCTGGCGCAACATCGCGAAGGTGACCCCTTCGTCGTCCAACACAATGTCGTCGCCGTCGGCGTGGGCGGCCCAGAACGCGTACCGGCCGCGGGCCTCGAACGAACCGTCCGCGATGATCTGGTCGAGCAGGGTGGTGGCGTCGTCGAACAGTTCCCGGGCGACCGGTTGGTCGAGAATCGCCGGGTATTTGCCTTTCAGCTCCCAGGCTAGGAACAGGAACTGCCAGTCGATCATTTCGCGCAACTCGGCGATCGAGGGCCGCACCTCGCGGACACCGGTGAACGGTGGCACCGGAAGCTCACCGAAGTCGACAGCTTCGGCGTTAGCGCGGGCCTTTTCGATGGTCAACAGCGGCTGGGCGTGTCGGTTGGCGTATTGCACCCGCAACCGCTCCTGCTCGACCCGGTTGGCCTGATCGAGCACCTCGGCCCGGTCGGCGTCGAGCAGATCACTGACCACGCCAACCACCCGCGACGCGTCGAGCACGTGCACCGTCGACCCCTCGTACGCTGGGGCAATGCGCACTGCGGTGTGTTGCTTGGAAGTGGTGGCCCCGCCGACCAGCAGTGGCGTCTTGATCCCGCGGCGCTGCATTTCAGCACCCACTGCGACCATTTCGTCCAGCGATGGGGTGATGAGCCCGGAAAGGCCGATCACGTCGGCGTTCTCGGCAAGCGCGGTGTCCAAAATCTTCGCGGCCGGCACCATCACGCCGAGGTCGATCACCTCGTAGTTGTTGCAGCCCAACACGACCCCGACGATGTTCTTGCCGATGTCGTGCACGTCGCCCTTGACCGTGGCCAACACGACTTTGCCCTGGCCGCGCTCGGCGTGTGCCCTGCCTTCGAGCCGAGCCAACTCCTTCTCAGCCTCCATGAACGGCTCCAAGTAGGCAACCGAACGCTTCATCACCCGGGCACTCTTGACCACCTGCGGCAAAAACATTTTGCCCGCACCGAACAGGTCGCCGACGACCTTCATGCCGTCCATCAGCGGACCCTCGATCACCTGCAGCGGCCGGGGCAGCTGCTGGCGGGCTTCTTCGGTGTCCTGCTCGATGAAGTCGACGATGCCGTGCACGAGCGCGTAGGACAGCCGCTCGCCGACCGGCGCCTCGCGCCAAGACAAGTCGACCACCCGCTGCTTGCCGGCTCCGGTCACGGTCGAGGCGAAGGTGACCAGCCGGTCGGTGGCGTCCGGGTGGCGGTCGAAGAGCACGTCCTCGACCAGGTCCAGCAGCTCCGGCGGGATGTCCTGATAGACCGCGAGTTGTCCGGCGTTGACGATGCCCATGTCCAGCCCGGCGGTGACGGCGTGGAACAAGAACGCTGAGTGCATCGCCTCGCGGACGATGTCGTTGCCGCGGAACGAGAACGACAGGTTGGAGATGCCGCCGCTGGTCCGCGCGCCGGGGCAGCGCTGTTTGATCAGCGGAAGGGCGTCGAGGAACGCTTTGGCGTACCCATTGTGTTCGCTGATGCCGGTCGCGACCGCCAGCACGTTGGGATCGAAGATGATGTCATCGGCGGCGAAGCCGACCTTATCGACCAACAGGTCGTAAGCCCGACCGCAGATCGACACCTTACGTTCGGTGGTGTCAGCCTGTCCCTGCTCGTCGAAGGCCATCACCACGACACCGGCGCCGAAGTCGCGGATCCGCCGGGCTTGGGCCAGGAACGGCTCCTCACCCTCCTTCAGGCTGATCGAATTGACCACCCCTTTGCCCTGTACGCATTTGAGCCCGGCTTCGAGCACCGTCCATTTGGAGCTGTCCACCATGACCGGGATCCGGGCCACCTCGGGCTCGGTGGCGATCAGATTGAGGAACGTGGTCATCGCCAGCTCGCTGTCGAGCAGGTCGGCGTCCATGTTCACATCGAGCAGGTTGGCGCCACCGCGCACCTGGTCCAACGCCACTGCGACAGCACCCTGGAAGTCGTCGGCCTCGATCAGCCGGCGGAACTTGGCCGAACCGGTCACGTTGGTGCGCTCGCCGATCATGACGAACCCGGTGTCCGGGCCGATCGCGAACGGCTCCAACCCACTGAATCGGGTGGTTTCCGGCGGCGCGTCGATCAAGCGTGGGACGACACCAGCGACGGCCGCGGCGATCTGGGCGATATGCGCCGGTGAGGTGCCGCAGCATCCGCCGACGATGTTGACCAGCCCGGACGCGGCGAACTCACCGACCAGCGCAGAGGTCTGCGCGGGGGTCTCGTCATAGCCGCCGAACGCGTTGGGCAGCCCGGCGTTGGGGTGCGCGGCGACATAAGTGTTCGCAATTCGGGCCAGCTCAGCCACATGCGGGCGGGCCTCAGTGGCACCGAGGGCGCAGTTAACCCCGACGACGAGTGGCTCAGCCCGCTCGATCGAGCGCCAGAACGCCTCAACGGTTTGGCCGGACAGCGTGCGCCCGCTCAGGTCGACGATGGTGACCGAGATCCAGAGCGGCAGCTGCGGTGCGACTTCGCGAGCAGCGGCGATGGCAGCCTTGGCGTTGAGCGTGTCGAAGATTGTCTCGATCAGTAGCAGGTCGACGCCGCCCTCGGCCAACGCCGAGATCTGCTCCTCGTAGGCCGTTTTAACCTGATCGAAGGTGACCGCCCGGTAAGCCGGATCGTCCACCCGCGGTGAGAGCGACAGCGTGACATTGAGCGGGCCGATCGAGCCAGCCACGAACTTGCCACCCGCCTCGTCCGCGGCCTGCCGGGCCAATTGCGCCCCACGCAGGTTCATCTGCCGGACCATCGACTCCAGGCCGTAGTCAGCCTGACCGATGCTGGTCGCGGTGAACGTGTTCGTGGTGGTGATGTCGGCGCCGGCGGCCAAATACTGCCGGTGCACGTCGAGGATCAGATCCGGGCGGGTCAAGTTGAGCAGGTCGGGGTCACCGGTGACGTCAGTGGGGAAATCCGGCCCGATGATGTCGCCGCGGTAATCCGCCGGGGTCAGCTTCGCCCCTTGCAACATCGTGCCCCAAGCGCCGTCCAACACCAGGACGCGCTCGGCTAACAAACTCTTCAATTCGGTTGTCTTCGCAGTTACTGGCACACCGACCACCTCCGGACAACGGAGGCGCCCTTGGTCGGTTTCACCCGAGCGAGCGTGGCGGGTCACCCCGTTGCAGCGCCTCTCCCTCGGATCAACCAAAATACCCGAAGTTCATTTCGCCTCCGCATACGCACCAACCACTGAGACGTCGAGCGGAAACCGCACCAGCGTGTCACCAAAGAGTAACCGTCCGGCAGTGCCCGCGCTGTCGTGAACCGCGGCTACCACCTGTTCGGCCTGCTCAGCGGGGCAATGCACAACCACTTCGTCGTGCACGAAAAGCACCAACTCAGCTTTCGTGCCAACTAAAGCACCACGCAGCGTGGCCAGCAGGACCAGCGCCCACTCGGCGGCAGTGGCTTGAATCACGAAATTGCGGGTGAACCGACCGCGCGCACGTCCCGGTGCACCGCCCTGCGCAGTCTCGGCCGAGCCGGCTTCCTCGGGCGGTTCCAAGCCGGCATCCCGGCGCGAGCTGGCCGCCGGCGGGCAAGTGCGACCCAGCCACGAACGCACCAATCCCCCAGCCTCGCCGGTGCGGGCCGCTGCTTCGACATATTCGAACGCGATTGGATAACGCTGCCGCAACACTGCGAGCGCTGGGATCGCCGCGCCACCAGTCTGGCCGTACATCGCGCCGAGCAGGGCGAGCTTGGCCTTAGCCCGGTCACCATCGAACGAGTCGGCAGCCAGGGCGGCATAAAGGTCACCAGCAGCAGCTGCCGCGGCGAATCTCTGGTCGCCGGAGACGGCAGCTAGCACTCGCGGCTCCAACTGACCGGCGTCGGCAACCACGAAACACCAGCCGGGATCAGCGACAACGGCTCGCCGCACCGCTTTGGGCACCTGCAGCGCGCCCCCGCCTCGGCTGGCCCACCGGCCGGAGACGACCCCGCCGGGCACGTATTCCGGGCGGAATCGGCCGTCGGTCACCCAGGAATCGCACCAGGCCCAGCCATGTGCGGTCCAAATCCGGTAAAGCTCTTTGTAGGCCAACAGCGGCGCGATTGCGGGGTGGTCGATCCCGCGCAACACCCAGGCACGAGTGCTCGGCACCTGGATGCCCGCGCGAGCGAAGGCCTTGACCACCTCCGCCGGTGAGTCGGGGTGCAAGCCATGCAGGTTGAACGCCTGATTGATCTCGGCGGTTAGCTCAGCCAGCCGGCGTGGTGGCCCGACCGCCTGGGGTGCGCCGAGCAGCTCGCGCAACAGCTCGTCGTGCAGATCAGCACGCCAGGGCAGGCCCACATGCCCCATTTCGGCGGCGATCAGGGCGCCCGCGCACTCAGCCGCGACGAGCAGGCGAAACCGGCCGGCCTGCTCGATCGCAGCCAGCCGGCGCAGCTGGTCGGCAAAAACCTCCACCACCGCCGGTAAGGGATCGAAGCCGACGACAGGCGCTGATCCGCCGGGATCAAACAGCATGTGTTGGGTCAGACCGGGCGGCTCGGGCGTGCGGGGCGGCGGATCGGCCGGAACCGGCAAGTCGTGCAGCCGCGCCCGAGCGGCGGCCAACGCCCTCGGCGCACCCCACTGGCCGGCCTGGCCGAGCAGTAACGCCTCGGTCAGCTCAAGATCGTGACAGCGAGCCACCCGCACCCCAGCTCGCAGCAGCGCAGGATAGAGCTCCGCAGTGGCAGCCCAAACCCAGCGCGGCTGATCGGCAGCCTCAACCGCGGCGACTGCTGCCGCCAGATTAGCGACCTGGCGCGGCGCGCCGGTGGCCGTGCCGTCGGCGCGCAGTTGTTGCAGCCGACCCCCTAGGCCGCCCGGCTCACCAACCACCGCTATCAACACGGCGTCATTCTGACCATAGGGGTACGACAACTCTGCAAGTACGGCTGTGTGGTCGTGTTATTCCGACTGTCTGGCCTCTGCGGACGATCGACTGGCACAGTAGAACATTAAGTTCTACAGTCATGTCTATGGAGCGTATCGGTGTCCGCGAGCTGAATCAGAACACGAGCCAGGTTTTGGCTCGGGTGAGCGGTGGCGAGACCGTTGAGATCACGGAACGTGGGCACCCGATCGCCCGGCTCGTTCCCGTGGGCGACGACAGGTCGACGCTGGCCAAGCTGGTGGCTGCGGGTCGGGCTGTCGCCTCGGCTGGAGCCGGTCCTGTTCCGCTTCCGCCGAACCTTGGTGACGAGAGTGTAGACGTGGCTGCCACGCTGGCGGCGATGCGTGCCGAGGAGAGCTGGTGATCTATCTCGATTCCGCCGCTGTCGTCAAGCTGGTCCGGCAGGAGGCATGCAGCGCCGATCTGGTCTCCTGGCTCAACACCCACGAAGATGTACCACTAGTCTCTTCGGCTCTCGTCGAGGTCGAAGTGCCCAGAGCGTTGCGCCGAGCGGCCCCGCAAGCCTTGGTCGGCGTGCCGGTGGCCGTCGGACGACTCTTCCGGCTGGAGATCGACAGCACGATCCGCGCTACCGCGGCTGCCTTCGCCGAGCCAACGCTGCGCAGCCTGGACTCCATCCACCTGGCCACCGCCCAGGTTCTGACCAACGAGTCTGGGACAGCATTGATCGCCTTCGTCACCTACGACCGGCGATTGCTCATGTGCGCCAAGGCCGCGGGGTTTCCCACCGCAAGTCCCGGCCAAGACTGACTGGCACATCCCACAAGGAGACCGGACCGCATTCTGGCCGCGATCGGTCGGCCTAGCCTCGCCGGCAGCCAGATCGGCGGAGCGGCCTGAGTATTCTGCTGCAAGACATCGTCTCATCCCGGTATGGCGGCTACGTCCTGGAGCTGACTTACTATCCCGTGCTGTTGGTGGTGGCCGAGGGCGACGACCCGATGCGTGCTGGCGGATCAGTGGTCGGTTGGGGCGGTTTCGTGGATGGCTTGGGCGAATACTTCGGAGCGGTGCTCGAAATTGCGAAACCGGCCGTAGCTTGGCGCGGCGGGTGACAGCAGCACGACCCCACCCGGCGGCGTCAGCTCGCGGGCCAAGCTCACCGCGGCCACCAAATCTTCGGCGTCGGCGGTCGTGATCGATGCCAGCCCGGCGAGTTCGGCCAGGATGCGCGGGCCACTGTCGGGCAGACCGATCACGGTGGCTTCACGCTCGGCGAGAAACTCGCGCAACGGAGTGTAGTCAAGGCCGCGGTCGGTGCCGCCGACGAGCACGGTCAACGGCCTCCCCGCGTACGCATCGATGGCGTGCATTGTCGAGTATGGGCTGGTGGACAGGGTGTCGTCGACGAAGGTGAGCCCGCTCGGGTCTTCGATTTCGGTGAGCCGGTGCGGCAGCGCCTTAACTGAAGCCACCGCCGCCGCCAGCACATCTTTGCTCGCCACCACGTCGACTCCGACACTGTCGAGCACAGCCAGCGCCACGCAGAGATTGCGGCCGTTGTGTGCGCCTCTCAGGGGCAGGACTGCGCGCGCGAACAGTGGCTCGTCGCTGCAGAAAACAATGTCGTCCTCGATCCGAAACCGGGAGTCATCCGCACCGGCCGGCACTGGTGGGAATCGGTTCACGTCGGTGATCCCGCGGATTTCGTCGCGCAGCCGCTGGTCAGCGCCGTTGACCACGATCACTTCTGGGTCGTGTCGCAATAAGTTCAGTTTGTCGCGGTAATACTCGCGCTCGCCGCCGTGCGCGTCCAAGTGCTCCGGGAACAGCGACGTCACCACCGCGACCCGGGGTGAGTCGGTCAAATCCGCGCACTGATAGCTCGACAGCTCCAACACATACAGTTCGGCGGGAGGTAGGGCCAGCAACGGCACACCGATGTTGCCGCCGAAGATGTTGGGTCGCCCGACGGCCGCGAGCAACTGGCTGATCAACGCGGCAGTGGTGCTTTTGCCTTTACTGCCGGTGACGCCGATAGTTTGCTTAGCGTGATCGGCCAGCCAGAGGGCACTACCGCCGGTAATGGTTATGCCGCGTTCGCGCAGCTGCGCCATCCATTGGTGGGTCTGCGGCACGCCGGGTGAGCGGACCACCACATCCGCGGTGAGTAAGGCGGGCAGGGCGTGATCGCCGCCGGCGAGTGGGGCTAGCTCGGCCAGCTCACCTGACCACGGCACGGAACGAAACGTCACACTGTCGTCGACGGCGATCAGCCGGGACGGGCCGTGCGCAGCGATGGCGGTGACGGCCGCGCGGCCTTCCTGGCCAGTTCCCCAGACCGCCACCGACCGGCCTTTCAGCTCTGCCAGTCGCACAGCCACCTCCACGTTGACTCGGCCTAGTATTGCCCGTCAGCCTCAAGACAGGAGCTTCCGGGTGCGTTTCGACGTCATGCGCTTTCCTTCGTACGCGTTTGACCCGCTCACTGGGGTGGCTACGTTCGACTACGTGCTGGACGGGCCCACCCCACTGTCGTTCACCGAAACGATCACCCTCCCAGTGCCAGCCCGGGCTGGCGAGGTGCCGCCGGCCGTTTATCGGGTGCTCGAACTGCTGCACGTGGTCGCCGGGGTCAGCTACTTCAAAGTCGGTGCGCCGGCGCGAATCGTGGCGCCCAAACCGGTGCCGGCCGCGGCAGCCGAGCTGTTCACGGCTGTTTACACGCACGGGCTGGCGGAGTACGCGTACCGAAATCAGTTGCCGCATGTGCTGGAGTTGAGGGTGGAAACGCCGGGCGTGACTGAGCCGACCGCGCCGATCGACAACGCGGACGCCCGCCCGTTGTCCGCCGTCGGTGGCGGTAAAGATTCGATCGTCACGCTAGAGATTCTGCGCGCGGCCGGACTCGACCCGGTGCCGTTCTCGGTAAACCCGAACTCGGTGATCGTGGCCGTGAACGCCGCTTCCGGCCTGCCGGCACTCGCCGCTGCGCGTCAGCTGGATCCGCGACTGTTCGAACTCAACCGGGCCGGCGCGCTGAACGGCCACATCCCCGTCACCGCGATTAACTCGCTCATCGCGATCGCAACTGCCAGCTGGCATCGGCTCGGTCCGGTGGTGATGTCGAATGAGCGGTCCGCGTCGGATCCGAACCTCAACTGGAACGGGCACGACGTGAACCACCAGTGGTCCAAGGGTGTCCAGGCTGAGGGGTTGCTGCGTGCTGCCGTGACCGCGCACAGCGGGCTGACCGAGCCCTACTTCTCGCTGTTGCGGTCGCTGTCTGAGCTGCACATCGCCCAACTCTTCGCCCGCTATGACACCTATGACGATGTGGTGACCAGCTGTAACAAGGCGTTCAAGCTGCATGACCCGACGGTTCGGTGGTGTGGCGACTGCCCCAAATGTCGGTTCGTTTTCCTGGCGCTGGCACCGGCGATGGAACGGGCGCGATTGGTCCACATTTTCGGTCGCGATCTGTTCGACGATCCGACGCAAATCCCGGGCTTCCTGGAGTTGCTCGGCATCGATGCGCACAAGCCCTTCGAGTGTGTCGGCGAGGTGCACGAGTCACTGGTCGCCTTGTCGATGCTCGACGACGACGCACCGGTGCTGGTGGCGCTGCGTGCAGCAGTGCCCGCGTCGGCTTGGACAACGGTGTCACGCGAAGCGGTGCTCACCCCGGGTGGGCCGACCTACGTTCCCCCGGCGTACGCGAAGATCTTGACCGAGGCTTTGGCCTAAAGCCGCACGTCACTCGGGCAGGTCGTGGTGGATCTGTTCAGGTGGCACGCCGAGGCGTTGGAGGGCGGCGGTGGTTTCGGCCAGCATCAGCGGAGGGCCGGCCAGGTAGGCCTCGTGGTCAGCCCAGTTGCCATAGGCGGCCACCGCGTCGGTGACCAGCCCCGACGCATATGGCCCGGGGTTGCCTTCGGCGATCACCGGGATGACAGTGGCTCGTTTCGCCGACCGGGCGATTTCCGCAACATCGGCAATGTCGTAAAGCTCGGCCAGATTTCGAACACCCCAAAACAGCACGGCCGAGCGCGGATCATCGGTCGCGGCCAACTCAGTGAGCAAGGCTTTGAGCGGGACCACGCCGGTATCGCCGGCGATCAACAACAGATCGCGCTGCGAATGCTTCGGCAGGCCCATCTCACCCTCGGCCCGGCTGATCTCGACGTGATCGCCAACCTTAGTCCGGTTGACCAAGACACCGCTGACGCCCAATTCGGTTTTGGCGCGCACGTGCAGCTCGACCACCGTGTCCGTCCGTGGCTTGCCAGTCAACGAATACGGCCGCCACACCCCCGGAAGTGCTGGCACTTGAATCCGGGCAAACTGCCCCGGCCGAAACGGCATCGGCAGATATGGCCGCAGCCGCAACACGGCCAGGTCGCGGCGGCGCAGCTCATGCCCCACCACCACTGCCGACCAAACCGTCCGACGGTACAAGATTTCGCTGCCACCGTGCCGAAGCCACTCGTACGCGTGTTGCCAGGTCGACCGCCACGCCAAGTCGAAATCCTGTCGCCACCCGCCGGCCGGAATGCCCGCCCGCATCGCCTCGGCCAGCGCCGCACCGACCAGGCGCAGCTGTTCCACTTCGACGCCGCATTCGGCCAGTGCCGCACCGAGCCGGCCACACCCGCTGACCAGGGTGGGTGGGTCATCCAAGGTGTGCACCAACCAGGTCAGCGCCTCGGCGAGCTGCTCAATCTGGCTGTGCTCATTTCCAGGCAGCGCCGCGAGCAGCGCCGGATGTGCGCGCTCCAAGGCGGTCCGCAACCGCTCGCCCACTTCGTCCGGCCCGCCGGCAAAGGTCAGGCTGGTGCTCAGAAACCGCCGGGTCTGGCGCAACAGGGCGTCGTCGGCCGGGTCCATCCCGTCGATCAATTCACCGCTAGCGGCTACCGTTTCGACCCCACCGGCTGTCCCCAGCACAGGTTGATCTAGCGCCGCGGCGAGACTCGCTGCCCGAGGCGCATGCGCATCCACCAACGGCACGACCTCAGGTATGCCACTGAGCGTGCTCGGCACCGCCGAAATTGCCCCGATCGCCCCGCTCGAACGCGCTGGCGCCGTGCGGTCGCGCCACACTTGTTCCGCGTGATCAGCACCCACGTCAGCGGACGGGCCGGACGACCCGCCCCAGTTGTCAGCAGTTGGCCCGCCGGTAGCGCTCGTCGGTGCAGGCGGCGCTGAGGTGGGTGTCTGCTGCGGTTGCGACCGCTGAGGCGGTTGCGGTTGCTTAGGCGGGGAAGGAACAGCGACGCCCCCGGTTGGTGCCGCTGGGGGCAAGCCGGCAGGTCGCAGCTGGGGGCCGTGATCGAAATACCCACCCGGCGGCGGGTCCGTTTCCACCGCCCGGTCCGGTGCGCTAGAGCTACGCGCCGCGTTGGGACGCGCCGGTGGTTTCGGCGTGGGCGGCGGCTCAGAATCGCGCGACGGCGCCACGCTTGCAGGGTCTGCCGCGACGCTGGGCTCCCCCGCAGCCTCGCCATCGTCTGCGGAATCGTCCGGTGCTCCCCACGCCCAGCCGGGTCGGCCAGCGCGCCCCTCGCCCGGGCCAGGTGGTCCGGGCGCTGTCGCCCCGGAACCGGTTTCCGTTGGCGCGATCACGCCTGGTGCAGCGGCGATATCGCGGGTCTGCTGGAGGGTGTCCGGTCCATCACCACCCAACCGCTCGGTCAGTGCGGCTGCCGCGTCGGCGGCGCCAGCGGCTGCTGCGTCCGGGGCGGTTTGCCGCAACCGGATCGCGCGCAGCAACGCCAGCAAATGCTGGTCGGCGCCCGAACCCGAGCTAGACGACACCAAAACCTCCGCTGGGCGGACAACGGGAATAATCAAACCGTACTGCCGCAGCCACGTTCCCGCCGCCCCTACGCGATGACAGCCATCCCGGCCGGACACACTGGCACCACGAGACTCACCGGACCAGCCGAATCCCCAAGTTCGCGCACAGGCGTGGCGGCGGTTAGGTCAACGAGGACGCCATCCGGATGACCGCATCGGCCACAATTTCCGGGCTGGTGGCAAAATTCAGCCGCACGTGGCCGGCACCGCGCGCACCGAAACGCAACCCCGGTTCGACTGCCACTGCGCCACGGTTGAGGAAGAACGCGCTCGGTTCGACCTCGATGCCGAGTTGAGTGCAATCCAGCCAGGCCAGATACGTGGCCTGCGGTGGAGTCCACCGGATCGCCGGCAGCCGTTCGCGCAGCAACTCGACCAGTTGCGCGCGCCGAGCACCCAAGGTTTGGATCAGCGCGGCCAGCCAGTCGTCGCCGTCGGTCAGCGCTGCGACGGTGGCGAGCACACCCAAATGCCCGCAGCGGTCGTCGTCGCCGGGCAGCCGAGCGACCAGGTCCGCCATGCGCCGAGACGCGGTCACGACCATGGCACATTTCAAGCCCGCCAGGTTGAAGGCTTTGCTAGCCGACAACACGCTGACCGTGACGTCGGCGGCACCGGGCACGGTGAGCAGCGGCGTGAATGCCGCACCGGGCAACATCAGCGGGGCGTGCACCTCATCGCTGATGATCGTCACTCGGTATAGCCGGGCGAGGCGCACCAACACCGCCAGCTCGCCCGGAGTGTGCACTCGGCCGACGGGATTGTGCGGGTTGCTCAACAGGTAAACGGCGGGACGGGTCGCGAAGGCCGCCTCGATTGCGGCCAGGTCTAGGTGGTAGCCGAGCACATCGTGGGCTAAGGGAACTTCGAGCACGCGGCCGGTAACTTGGGCGGCCCACGCGAAAAACGGCGGGTAGACCGGTGGGCTAAAGGCTACGACGTCACCCCGGTGGATCAGCAGGCGCAGTAGCTCACTGATGCCGACGCCGACATCGGCAACCGCTGTGACCTGGGTGGGGTCGACCTCCCACGACCAGTGGCGGGCACTGAACTGGGCCACAGCGGCACCAAGCTCGGGCGCTGGTGTGGCGTACCCAAGGTCGGAATTGTCGATTGCCGCCCGCAGGGCCTCGGCGACCGGAGGAGCCACGTCGTAATCCATCTCGGCGACGAACAACGGCAGCACGTCGTTGGGGAACGTGCGCCATTTGGCGCTACGCCGAGCGCGCAGCCGGCCGAGCGGGGCGACGGTCAGTTCGGCATCCATGACCTGATCTTGCCGCTCCGAGACCACAATCGCCCAGGGTGCGGCAATCACCATTTTCGCAGCTGGGCGCTAGAGTCCGGATTTGTTTGAGCCCAGGTCGCGGGATCAGGGCGCCCGGTCTTGGCTCAGCTGGGTGCGTCGTGGGCTCAGCTGGGTGCGTCGTCGCGGCCGAGTTCCCAAAATGCCACGGCGGCTGCGGCGGCGACATTGAGCGAGTCGACGCCGCGCCGCATTGGAATCTTGACCGGGATGTCACTGACGGCGAGCGCGTGCTGGGACAGGCCAGGGCCTTCCGCGCCGAGCAGCAACGCGGTGCGAACCCGCTGCTGAGGCAGCAGCTGCTGCAACGCCAACGCGGCCGGGTCCGGCGTCAGCGCCAACACGGTGAAACCGGCAGCGCGCACCTGCTCCAGGGCCTGCGGCCAGGGCTCAAGCCGGGCGTACGGCACGGCGAAAACCTCGCCCATGCTGACCCGTACGCTGCGGCGATAGAGCGGGTCGGCACACGTCGGCGACAGCAATACCGCGTCGATGCCGAGCGCGGCGGCTCCACGAAACACCGCGCCGATGTTGGTGTGGTTGTTGACGTCTTCCAGGATCGCCACCCGCCGGGCTGATTCGAGCACCTCGTCGGCCGAACGCAACGGCAGCCGGTGGAACGAGGCGAGCACCCCACGATGCACGTGAAAGCCGGTCGCCTGCGCTAACACCTCAGGTGACGCGGCATAAACCGGGGCATCTTCGCTCAGATCAGCGAGTTGGTCGACCCGCTTAGCGTCGACGAGATAAGACCGGGGGCGATAGCCGGCCCGCAGCGCCCGCCGCAGCACCAGTTCCCCTTCGGCGATGAACAGCCCGTGTGGCTGCTCCCATTTGATCCGCAGCTCCAGGTCGGTCAACGCGCGATAGTCGCCCAGCCGTTCGTCGTCCGGGTCGGTGATCAGCTGGACATCGGACACACGAACTCCTGCTCCGTGAGGACCCGAGAGTCGGGCCACACAACAGCAGCCAGCATGTCAGGCGCGCGGGATCAGCCGAGCGCCGGTCCAGGCCAGCCCGGTGCCGGCCGCGAACACCAGCAACGCCCCAACAGTCGGCAACGGCTGACCGACCACCGCACCGGTGACCACTGCCACCGAAGCCAACATCAGCAGTACGCCGTCGGCCGGGTTCGCCAGTTTGGAACTGAACACGGCCCACCCGAGCAGCAGCCAGCTGGCGCCGATTAGCCCGGATGCGACCAGATTGGCGGTACGCAGCTGATCGACGGTCAAAGCGGAGCCGGCCCCATTCGGCGACAGCGCGGCTAGCGGCAGCGCCAGCATCAGCCCACCCAGCCCGCACAGCATGCCGGTCAGGGCGAAACGATGGGTACGCGCCCCGGCCAGCAACCCGGCCAAGGCGATCATCGCGATTGCGGCAAGCCAACCGGCAGCGAGCAGGATCGGCAACGGGCCGGGGGCCAGATCGAGGTCGAGGGTGTTCCACCCGTAAAGCAGAGCGGCGGCGGGCAGTGCCCACAGTGCTAATCGGGCGTAACGACGTACCGACCAGATCCAGACTGCCTCGCGGACTGGCAACAGGTCCGCTTGAGCTTCGACCGCCGGGCTTGCCGCGCCGACCCAAGCTGGTGCGACCCGCAGTGGACGTCCGCTAGCAGTTTGATGTTGGCTGATGCTCATGGCTCCGCCTCGTGTGGGCTCAAAGCCGAGCGGCCCGGGGGTAACCGTCGGGAATCTGCGCGAGCAGCATGACAAACAACCGGGCCAGGTGTAGTTGGTTCAGCAAAAGACGGCAGACATCCCATGATGTTTGATGTCAAGCAGCAAGTTGGTGATCTTGTTGGTGGTGTGCCCACGCGGTGTGTTCGTCGTACGGGGTGCCGGTCTTGAGGCAGCCGTGCAGGATCCCGACGAGCCGGTTGCCGAGCTGGCGTAGCGCGGCGCGGTGACCGATACCCCGGGCGCGTTGTAGGTCGTAGTAGGCGCGGGCGCCGGGTGAGGCCTTCAGCGCGGCGAAGGCTTGCAGGCCGAGGGCGTCGAGGAGCCGGTCGTTGTGGACGTAGCGGGCCAGGACGATCTTCTTCTTGCCGGACGCTCGGGTGATCGGGGACGTGCCGGCGTAGTTTTTGCGGGCTTTAGCGTCGGTGTAGCGGGCCTTGTCGTCACCGAACTCGGCGAGCACCCGGGCGCCGAGGATGCCACCGAGGCCGGGCTGGCTCAGGTAGACCTCAGCGTCCGGGTGCCGACCAAAATGGGCACCCACCTGCTGTTGCATCAGCTTGATCTGGGTGTTGAAGGTGGTCAGGATCGCGACCTGGGCCTGCACGGTCACCGCGTAGGCGCCGGCCACCACGCTCGGCTGGGCCAGCTGCGGTGTTCGTAACACCTCCTGAATCTTGGCTACCTTGTCGGGTATGCCACGGCGGCGGGCTCGACGCAGCGCCGCAGTGATCTGCTCGCCCTCCAGCCCAGCCGCGGTGACCGGGTCCGGGGCCGCCGCCAGCAGTTCGAGGGTGTCCGCGGCGTCCAGATCGTCGAAGGCGGTCACCGCGGCGGGGAAAAAGTCCAGCAACGCCCTCCGCAGCCGCAGCGTGTGCCGGGTCCGTTCCCAGATCAGCGTCTTATGCGCCCGGGTGACCACCTTGATCGCCTCGGCCAGGTCACTGTCCCCAGCCACCGGGCGCAGCTGATGCCGGTCGGTACGCACCATATCGGCCAGACTGTGCGCGTCACCCGGATCACTCTTGGCCCCAGACACACCGTGTCGTTCCCGGTAGCGGGCCACCTGCAACGGGTTAATCGCGTACACCTGGTAGCCGGCCGCGATCAGGGCCTGCACCCACGGGCCCCGCTCGGTCTCGATCCCAACCACGACCTCAACCGGCTCATCAGCGTCGCCGATGTGCTGGCCGATCATCGCGTGCAGCCGGGCGATACCCGCGATCCCCTCCGGCAGCCGTGCCTTACCCAACCGGCGTCCCGTTTCGTCCTGCACCTCCACATCGTGGTGGTCCTCGGCCCAGTCATCTCCAACCAGCAGCAACAACGCCCTCGCCCTCCCTGTTCACGGACCACTTGCGGCAGCCTGCGGGAGAGCTACCGCAACCTAATGATCAAGTGCTCACACCCAAAGTGCAGCGGGCACGACATCCCATCAGCGGTCTGGTCTCCCGACCACCAAGCAGGGGCACGATCTGCCGCTAGGACTCAACGTCCAGGCCCAAGAAGTGCTCACCCACCGGCGGCTACCGGCACCGAGTCTGACTCACGCCAACCCGGTAAATCTCATTAGGTCCGACGGCATCCGAGCTGCCCGGCACTGGCCGCCACCAGCGCCGGGTCAAACTCGACCACCCCAACCCGATTTGGGGGTATTGCCGGCCGAATCAGGCCCGCTCGGGCTCGCCGTGGCCCGCGAAGTCGGCGCCGCCCAATGCGGCGGACGGCGGGATTGCCCCGCGGGCGCTCAGTGCCACCGGCTCGTGCAAGTTGCCGCTGACCTGGGCCTCAGCTGCGCGGACCGCGTCGCTGACCCGCTGAGCTTCGGCAGCTGCAGCCTCGGCCGCTTCGGTGGCTTCGCGCTCAACGGCGGCCGCGTCGACCGATGCCATCGGCTGGTCGCCGACCATGTTGGCCAGCCCACCGAGGGCACCGCCGAGGCCTTCCAGCGCCTTGGACAGCTCGGTCGGGATGATCCACACCTTGTTGGCGGTGCCGTTGGCGATCTGTGGGAGGGCCTGCAGATATTGGTAGGCCAGCACCTTCTGCGACGGATTCGCGGTGTGGATGGCGTCGAACACCGTACGGATCGCCTTGGCTTGGCCCTCGGCTTGCAGGATTCGAGCCTGCCGGTCACCGTCGGCGCGCAGCACCTGGGACTGCTTTTCACCTTCGGCGGTCAGGATCGCCGCCTGCTTGTGGCCTTCGGCGTTCAGGATCGTCGCGCGACGTTCCCGCTCGGCGCGCATCTGCTTCTCCATCGAGTCACGAATGCTCGCCGGCGGCTCGATCGCCTTGATCTCGACCCGGGTGACCTTGATGCCCCACCGGCCCGTGGTCTCGTCGAGCACGCTGGACAGGTGCCGGTTGATCTCCTCCCGGCTGGTCAACGCCCGCTCCAGATCGAGCGAGCCGATAACGTTACGCAGCGTAGTCACGGTGAGTTGCTCGATCGCCTGCAGGAAGTTGGAGATCTCGTACGTAGCTCGAACCGGGTCGACGACCTTGAAATACAGGACTGTGTCGATCGAGACGACCAGGTTGTCGGACGTGATCACCGGCTGGGGCGGGAAGGAGACGACCTGCTCACGCATATCGACCTTGGAGCGCACCGCGTCGATGAACGGGATCAGCAGGTTGAGGCCGGGAGCCAGCGTCCGCTTGTAGCGACCCAGCCGCTCCACCACGTCCATCCGCTGCTGTGGGACGACGCGGATGGACCGCAATAGCGTGATAATGGCAAATGCCAGAATCACGATGATGAGTATGAGAATCGCTGGTGTCATGGGACCTCTCTAGCTATCGGGAAAATCGCCCTATCGGGAAAATCGTCAAGTTTCCGGGAAAGCGTCTCGCCAGACGATGGCGGTGGCGCCCAAGATGCGCATGACCCGGACCTGCTCACCGGGAAGATATAGCTCGAACTCGTCGAACGAGCGGGCTTGCCAGATTTCGCCATCGATCCTTATCATGCCGTGCTCCGCACCGACCTGCTCCAGCACGGTCGCCTTGCTGCCCGTCAGTGCCGCTAAACCGATCTGGTCGGCGCCGATTTCCCGGGCGGCCCGGGCGTGCCGCACTACGATCGGGCGCAACGCGACCAGGGAAAAACCGGAGCCGAGGGCGAACGCGATCACTTGGACCAGCGGATCCGCACCGAGCGCAGCCGAACCGGCAGCTGCGAGTGCACCGACGGAGAAGAAAATGATCAGCAAGGAGGCCGTGAAAGCTTCGCCTATCGCTAAAGCGATGGCTAGCACGATCCACCAAACGGCGTCCATCTCACGATCGTGACACGTGCCCGCACCTAACGGCGATGTCAGTTCGCGCGCGGTGGGTCAGGTTGGCTCGCGGTCGATCAGCTCGTCGGCGCTGTGACGAAATCGATCAGCCGCTCCATCGAGTTGATCAGCGGTGTTTCGACGTCGCGATAGCTGCTCACCGATTTGAGGATGCGCCGCCACATGTCGGCCGGTTCGCGCACCCCGATAGCTTGGCAGATCCCCTCTTTCCACGGCCGGCCCGGTGGGATAACCGGCCATTTCGACAGGCCGACCCGCTGGGGCTTGACGGCTTGCCAGATATCGACGTAAGGGTGGCCGGTGATCAGCACGTTCTCGTCGTGCACTGAGGCGACGATGCGGCTCTCCTTTGAGCCCGGCACCAGGTGATCGACTAAGACACCGAGGCGGCGAGTCGGGCCGGGCTGAAATTCGCGTACGGCGGCGGCCAGGTCGTCGATGCCGTCCAACGGTTCCACCACCACGCCTTCGATCCGCAGGTCGTCGCCCCAGATCCGTTCCACTAGAGCCGCGTCGTGGATGCCCTCGACCCAGATCCGGCTCGCTTGGGCCACCCGGGCGGACGCGCCGGTCACGGCAACCGAGCCGGAGGCAGTGATGCGCTGCTGTGGCGGGGCAGCGAGTGCGGCGGGTTTGCGCAAAGTCACTGGCTTGCCGTCCAGCAGGAATCCGGCCCGGGTGAGCGGAAAATTACGCGTCTTGCCGTGCCGGTCTTCGAGCACAACCGCGCCCAGCTCGAATCCGACTACCGCTCCGCAGAACCCGGAGTCGACGTCTTCCACCACCAAATCTCGCTCCGCGTCCACCTCGGGCACTGGGCGGATCCGGCGCCAATCACCCTTAAGCACATCCTCGCCATACATGTGGGCACGGTAGCTCGTAGGTTGAGACACGTCGTTGTCGCCGCACCGACCAAGACAACCACGGCTGCCGACACGTACCCTTGCTCGCATGTCCCCCGCAGCTGATGCGGCCACCCGGACCGCTCGCCGGTCCACCCGGTTCGTGGCCTGGGTGCGCGCCTGGCGCGCTGGTCTCGCACCGTTCGACGAGCTGGCCGACGAGATCGCCCGCGACGAAGAGCACCTTGCTGTCGACGCCCCAGGCACCTGGACCGATGTGCCGCTGCGCCAAGCGCTGCCGGTCTTCGCGAAGGTGCATCCCGACGAGGTGCGCCTGGTCTTGCCCGCACCCGGCGACCCGCGTGGTCTGCCCGGCCCGGGGGAATTGACCGGTGCTGCCATGTTGGCCGGCGAGGCGGTCCTGGCGCCCGAGTTCGGGGTGGTGCCGGTCGTGCACCGGCACACGTCCGGCTCAGGGGTGGAATTCGAAACCGTGCGCTGGCAGTTCTTCACCGTCGGCGAGCACCGCCCGGTTTTTCAAATGGGCGCCGCGGAGGCCGAAAGCGAGCTGGCGGTGGCATTGGGTGAGGCGACCACGCAGCTGGCCCGGCTCGACGTGGCGCAGTGGAAACCGGAACTGGCCGGCGCATTGCAGGCCATTCGCCGCCCAGAAAGCACGGCCACGTTGCCACCAGGCTTCGATCCGCGCGCCCGCCGGCTGTTCGCCCGAGCTAGCGTCCTCGACCAGGTGCTGGCGTTGGCCGGCACCAACTCCCCCGGCGGCTCGATCAACGGCTACGAAGCCCAACAACGCGACGCCGCCCTGCGCCCCTTGACCACCGCCTGCCGACAAGCCCTGGTCGCCGCCTGCAATTCCCCTCTACACCCCTAACTTTTGGTACGGGGAAAGCGACGCTCACCCGCCGGCGGCGTTTCGTCAGCTCACGATGTGTACGGCCGTGCCGTCCTGGATGTTTCGCAGCAGTGTGTGTTGGGCTGTCTTCGGGATGCGAACACAACCGTTGGAGACGCTGTGTCCGAACGCGCTCGGCCGATACCAGCCGTGGATGGCGGTGTGTCCGGCGCGCAAACTGGGCGCGAGTGCCTCCCGATTCTCTGGCACGGCACCCAGCACCAACGCGTCCTCAGCAGCGTAAACGTCCTCGTTGGTCGGGGTAGGGCCGAGCACGAAGGTGCGGCCCAGCGGGGTCGGTGTGCTCGGTGCACCAGTTGCCACCGTCCAGCTCGCCTGCTCGACCCCGTCACGTAACCAGGTCAGCTGATGCGTGCTCAGCCGCACGACGAGCTGATCGTGCAGTCGTTGCAGCTGGAAACCCTGGTCGGTGATCCACCCGACCCGCCGGTCCACCGACGGCAACAACACCGCAACCCAGCCAGCCCGTCGATCGATAATCGGAACTGTCACCCGCAGTCCACTGATCGTCGGCGGCAGGAAAGCGTGCGGCACCCCACCGGGCGCGTCGTAAACCGCCAGCTCGGTGCTCGGATGCAGCCCACTGGTGACCGGCACAGTTGAGGTCGGCTCCAGGTCGGCGGGGAACCCGGTCGGCGTGGACCCGTAGTCGATCACCGGTAGATCCTTGGGCGCTGCTACGGCCGGCAGCGGTGCGGCAGACGTGGCTGAGCTGCTCGCTGACGAGCTCGGGGTGGTCTGCGGAGCAGCAGCACCGGCCCGTGCTGCCGCCGGCACGACGGCTGCCGCGCTGAACTCAGTTTCGGGCACGCCCACCTGCCAGGCGACACCCAGCAGCACACCGACGGCGACCACGACCGCGCTGGTGGAGACGGTCCGGCGGGATACACGCATCCGGCCACGGTAGCTCTCGTTGCGCGGTTAGCAGTCGCCCGCCGCTCAGCAATTTACAACAAAACGGATAAATCAAATCTCCGCAATGAGGTCGGCGATAGAGTCCACTACCCGCGACGGCCGGTACGGGTAGCGCTCGCTCTCCGCCCGGGTACTGATCCCCGTGAGCACCAAGATCGTCTCCAGCCCGGCTTCGAGTCCACACAGCACGTCGGTGTCCATTCGGTCGCCGATCATCGCCGTACTCTCGCTGTGTGCCTTGATCGTGTTCAGGGCTGAGCGCATCATCATCGGATTGGGTTTGCCGACGAAATAGGGGTCGACACCGGTGGCCTTGGAAATCATCGCGGCCACCGAACCGGCGGCAGGCAGCGCGCCCTCGGTCGACGGGCCGGTCGCGTCGGGATTCGTGCAGATAAACCGGGCGCCGCCATCGATCAGCCGAATCGCCTTAGTGATCGCCTCAAAGCTATACGTCCGGGTCTCACCGAGCACCACGTAATCGGGATCGAACTCGGTGAGCACATAACCCGCCGAGTGCATCGCGGTAGTCAGCCCGGCCTCGCCGATGACATAAGCCGTGCCGCCCGGCCGTTGGTCGGCGAGGAATTGCGCGGTCGCCAGCGCGGCAGTCCAGATCGAGCGTTCGTCGACGTCGAACCCCATCCGGTTGAGCCGGGCTTGCAAATCGCGGGCGGTGTAAATGGAATTGTTGGTCAGAATCAGGAACGGCTTGCCGGACGCTTTCATCCGGTTCACGAATTCCGGTGCACCCGGAACTGGCTGGCCCTCGTGCACCAGCACCCCGTCCATGTCGGTGAGCCAGCTCTCGATCGCTTTGCGCTCAGGCATGCCGTCGTCCTCCTTGCTCGAAACGGGGTCACCGACGGCCTGGTCGCTGTGGTGCTGGACAACAGTCCGCCAGGCAGACGTCCCAGCTGGGCAGCGTACCCAGCTGCACTCGGGGCCGTTCATCGGTCCGCTCGCGGACCAGGTCGCGGACCATGGCAACGAACCGCGGGTCGGTGCCCGGTGTGGCCGCACGCGCGTAGCCCAGCCCGAGCCGTGCCGCCGTTTCGGCCGCCTCGACGTCCAGATCCCAGCGCACCTCTAGGTGATCGCTGACGAATCCGATCGGGCTCACCACCACGTCGGTCACGCCCTTTTCGGCGAGCAGCGTCAGATGGTCGTTCACGTCCGGCTCCAGCCAAGGCACCTGCGGCGGCCCGGACCGACTCTGCCAGACCAGGTCCCAGGCCAGGTCGGGTGCGGCCGCGGCGTGCACCAAGGCGGCCGTCTCAGCGAGCTGCGCGGTGTAGCGGCCACCCTGCGGGCCGGCACTCTCAGCCATGCTGGTCGGGATGGAGTGCGCGGTGAACACGATCTGAGTGCTTGACCGCCGCTGACCGTCGAGAGTTACCAATGCTGTGCGCACGGCGTCAGCATGCGGGCCGACAAAACCGGGATGGTCGTGAAACTGGCGCAGCTTGGTGATCTGCGGCGCTCGCGGGCCGACCACCGCCCGGGCAGCCGCAATGTCTTCCCAATATTGCCGACACGCCGAATAACCGCCGAACGCGCTGGTGGCAAATCCCAGCGCGTTCTCGACCCCGTCGTCGCGCATCTGCGCCACCGTGTCAGCCAACATCGGAACCCAGTTGCGATTGCCCCAATAGGTCGCGAGCTCTAGGCCGCCGGCGCGCAGCGATGCGTCCACTGCGGCCAACAACTCCCGGTTTTGCTGATTGATCGGCGAAACCCCGCCGAAGTGGTAATAGTGCTCGGCCACCTCGGCCAGCCGCTCGTCCGGGACGCCGCGCCCGCGCACCACATTGCGCAGGAACGGCATCACGTCATCAGGCTTTTCCGGACCACCAAAAGACAGGAGCACAAAAGCGTCGTAGGCCACGACCCCATCCTTGCACCGCCGTCAGACACATCGCTCGTTAGGCGCGTCGGCGCCAGGGCACAGCGGCTGTTAGGCGCGTCGGCGCCAGGGCACAGCGGCTCTTAGGCGCCGAGCGCGTGGTAACCGCCGTCGACGTGCAAGATCTCGCCGGTGGTGGCCGGGAACCAGTCGGACAACAACGCGCAGATGCCCCGAGCCGCCGGCTCCATATCGGTCAAGCTCCAGCCCAGCGGCGCCCGATCGGCCCAAGCTTGCTCGAACTGCTCAAAACCCGGGATCGACTTAGCAGCCATCGTGCGCAGCGGGCCGGCCGAAACCAGATTGCTGCGGATGCCATGCTTGCCCAAGTGCAGCGCGAGATAACGCGAGGCGGACTCCAGCCCAGCCTTGGCCACGCCCATCCAGTCATAAACTGGCCACGCCTTGGTGGCATCGAAGGTCAGCCCGACGATGCTGCCGCCGGCCGACATTAGCGGCAGGCAGGCGGTGGCTAGCGACTTGTAGGAGAACGTGGACACCTGCAGCGCGGTGGCGACATCGTCCCAGCCGGCGTTGAGGAATTCGCCACCGAGCACGCTCTGCGGCCCGAACGCGATCGAGTGCACCACCCCATCGAGCCCGTCGACATGTTCTCGGACCTTGTCAGCCAGCCCCGCGAGGTGTTCCGGATCGGTCACGTCCAACTCGATCACCGGCGGCGGGGTGGGCAGCCGTTTAGCGATCCGCTCCACCAACGACAGCCGGCCGAAGCCGGTCAACACCACGGTCGCGCCGTTCTCCTGGGCCACTTTGGCCACCGAGAAGGCGATCGAAGCGTCGGTGATCACACCAGTGATCAACAGTCGCTTGCCGGCCAGCAGTCCAGACACGAAATCTCCTAAATATGGGAAAGGGTGAAGGTTCAGTGGCCCATGCCGAGGCCGCCGTCGACTGGAAGCACCGCACCCGAGATGTACGCAGCGCTGTCGGAAGCCAGGAAGCACACCGCCGCAGCTACTTCCTCGGTGGTGGCCATCCGGCCGGCCGGAACCGCCTTGATGATCTCGGCCCGACGCGACTCCGACAGCACTTCGGTCATTTCGGTCTCGATGAATCCGGGCGCCACCACGTTCGCGGTGATGTTGCGCGTGCCCAGCTCACGAGTAATGCTGCGGGCCATACCGATTAAGCCGGCCTTGCTCGCGGCGTAGTTCACCTGACCGGGTCCGCCATAAAGGCCGACCACCGACGAAATGAAGATCATCCGACCCCATTTGGCCCGAAGCATCTTCGAGCTGGCCCGTTTCGCACACCGAAACGCACCGGCAAGATTGGTGTCGATCACCCGGTCGAACTGCTCGTCGGTCATGCGCAGCAGCAACGTGTCGTCGGTGATCCCCGCGTTGGCCACCAGCACCTCGACCGGCCCGAGCTCTTGCTCAACCGTCGTGAACGCGGCGTCGACCGCGGCCGAGTCAGTGATATCGCAGCGCACGCCGAACAAGCCATCCGGTGCGCCGGAGCCGCGGTGGGTCACCGCCACCCGATCACCTTGTTTCGCAAACGCCTGGGCGATGGCGAGGCCGATCCCCCGATTACCTCCGGTCACCAGCACGGTGCGAGCCACGACGCTCCTCAGGACGAAGTAGGGGTGCCACACGGCACCAGGGGGTGACAAACAGTGCCAGCACCCACTGAGGATGCAGACTAACGGCTCAGTAATTTGCGCCACCCGCACCCAGGCGAAGTTTCTTAAGTTGACCTTAACGGGTAGGCTGCAGCACGGTCCTGATGCCGAACGACATGTTGGAGGTGATCGCTGTGCGAGATAGCGATCCTCCTAGTCGTGGCCGGGCCGCTCGTCAGCGCGTCTGAGTTCGCTGACCAGTTCTCGCCTGCATCCCTCGGTGTCGCCCAGTTTTCGGCTGCCCCGAGTGTGTCGTGTGCGCCGCGACCCTGGATGTGTGGTGCCGGCCGCGACGTGACGTGCGCCTTTGTCGAGCCGGTCACCAGCGGAAGTAGGCACCTTGATGAAGAACTTCGTTGCGCCCTTGAGCTTCACGATCGTCGCCGCCTGGGTCGTCATGCTCTTCGTATTGGTCCACGGCACCAACTAAGTTGGCGGGCGCGCCGCAGCGAGGCCGATACGCGCCCAACCGGAAAGCTCACCTAACTTCAAGCGCACTAGGGCAGGCGCGAGGTCCAGACCAGACTTGCGGCCGCGGCGATCAGGGCTAGCAGCAGCGCAGTCGCGGCATACCACTGGGTGACCTCCTGGGGCAGGACCCGATGGCCGATCGAACTACCCATGTCTTGATAGACCTTTTTCAGCTCGCTGACCGAGGCTGCCTCATAGAAATAGCCCTTCGTTTTGTCAGCCAGCTGTTGCAGCGACAACCGGTCGACTGGCACCCGCGACAGCGTGCCGCGAATGTTGACCACGCCAGTGTCGGTGCCGAATGCGATGGTCGAAACCGGCACATTGGCCTGACCAGCGGCAGTCTCCGCATCTTCGATCGAGCGGCCCGAAGTGCGGTAGCCGTCAGAGAGCAAGACAATGCGAGCCGGCGGTGCACCACCAGCGCCGTCGGCCGGCACGGACCGGATTGCGTCCAGCGAGGTGAAGACAGCCTCGCCGGTGGCGGTGGCCTCGGCCAAGGTCAAGCTGTCGATTCCAGCCAGCACCGAGTTGTGGTCCTTGGTCGGCGACACCAGCACGTTTGCTGCCTTGGCGAAGGACACCAAGCCAATGTTGTAGCTCGCCGGCAGCTCCTTGACGAACGCCTTAGCCGCCTCTTGCGCGGCCTCGATCCGAGTCGGCGCCACATCACTGGCCTGCATCGACAGCGACACGTCGATCGCCAGCATCACTGTGGCGCGCTCCAACGGCTCCTTCTTGTCCACCGACGGCCGGGCGGTGCCCAACGCCAGAATCAGCAAGCTGAGCAGCAACGCCGTCGCCGATACGTGCCGACGCCAGCCCAGGCCTTTCGGGGCGATCGAACGCAACAGTTCGACGTTGGTGAACCGCATCGCGTACGAGCGGCGACGGAACTGGCGCCAGACGTACACGCCGGTGAGTGCGAGAACGGGCAGGAGCGTGAGCAGCCACCACGGTTCCAGGAAACGGATCATCGAGTGGTCCCCCGGGTGCGGGCGTGTCGCTGGGCGGCCACGAAACGGACCGTGTCCAGCAGCCAATCGGTATCGGTACGCAAACGTAGATGCGCGGCGCCGGCGGCCCGCAGGGTGCGAGCGATTGCAGCGCGCTGCACACCGGCCGCCTGGGCATAGCGGCTGCGAAAATTCTCATCAGCGGTCTGCACCTCGTGCAGCATGCCGGTCTCGGGATCGGCGAGGGTCAGCACCCCCACGTCGGGCAGTTCCAGCTCGCGCGGGTCGACGACTTCGATCGCGAGCACGTCGTGGCGTACCCCGAGTTTGCGAACTGGTCGCGACCATTGGTCCACCGGGGTCAGAAAATCAGAGATCACCACTGCCACTCCTCGACGCCGCGGTGGCCGGTTCAGCAGGTCGATCAGCGCGCCCAAATCAGCACGACCAGGCCGGATCTGGGTACGCGCAATCGCGCGCAACAATCCCTGCGCTTCTTTACGCCCCGGCCGGGCGGGCAGCCGGTGCACTGGGGCGGACAGGGGCACCGCCGGGGCGGCAGCGCGCTTGAGCCACGACGAAGAGCTAGCCGGCACACCCGCTCCGGTGCCGACGACCGCCCCGATTCGATTGCCGCCCCGAACGGTGAGGTGCGCCATCGCCGTAGCCGCAGCCAGAACCAGATCACTTTTGAGCATCCGAGCCGTACCGAAGTCGAGACTCGCCGATAGATCGACCGCCAACCACGTTTCCAACTCGCGATCAGCCACAGTACGGCGTACGTGTGGGGTGGTGGTTCGGGCAGTTACCGGCCAATCCATCCGGCGCACATCGTCGCCGGGGCGATATTCGCGGGACTCGCCGGCCTCGCTACCCGGTCCTGGCAGCAAGCCGGCGTAGTCGCCTTGCAGCAGCCCGTCCAGTTTGCGGGTGACTAACAGCTGCAGCCGGGACAACACCGCCTCGGCCCGGGCCGTGCTGGCGTCGGTCTCGGGCACTATTGCTGTCCGGGCCACGCGCCGCCACCAGTCGGCGTCTGCGGCCCACCACCACCAGGCTGACCATTACCTGGCTGACCATTACCAGGCTGAGTCAGCCCAGGCTGGCTGACGCCCGGTTGACTTGTGGCGGTGTGACCGTTAGCGCTATGGGTGGCCGGTCGGGAGGCGACCGAGGGCACCGGCACGGTCTGCATGATCCGGGCGACGATGTGATCGGCCGGGATGTCGTCGGCAAGTGCGTCATAACTGAGCACCAACCGGTGGCGCAAAATGTCCGGCGCGATGTCGATCAAGTCTTGGGGCAACGCGTAGTCCCGCCCGCGCAGCAGCGCCAACGCCCGGGTGGCTCGAACAATGCCGAGCGAGGCGCGCGGGCTGGCACCGTACTGAATCAGCTGGGCGACGTCCGGCATGCCGTGCTGGGCTGGGGCACGAGTGGCCAACACCAAGCGCACGGTGTAATCGACTAACGCGTTGTGCACGAAAACCTGGTCAGCGCGGCGCTGCAGCCCGATCAAATCAGCGGTGGCGAACACCTGCTTGGGCTCCGGCGCGCTGACGCCCATCCGGTAGACAATCTCGCGTTCCTCGACGTCAGTCGGGTAGCCGACCAGGATCTTCATTAGGAACCGGTCGCGCTGCGCCTCGGGCAGCGGATAGACACCCTCTTGCTCGATCGGGTTCTGGGTGGCCATCACCAGAAACGGGTCGGGGACTCGGTGGGTCTGACCACCGATCGACACTTGCCGCTCGGCCATGACCTCAAGCAGCGCCGATTGCACCTTGGCCGGCGCCCGGTTGATCTCGTCGGCGAGCAAGAAGTTCACGAAAACCGGGCCGAGCTCGACGTCGAAATTCTCCGTCGACTGCCGATAGATCCGGGTGCCGACGATGTCGGCTGGCACCAAGTCAGGGGTGAACTGCACCCGGGAGAAGCTGCCGCCGACCACCTTGGCCAGGGTTTCCACTGCGAGCGTCTTGGCGACGCCGGGGACGCCCTCGATCAGGCAGTGGCCGCGGGCAAGCAGCGCGACAAACATCCGCTCGACCATCCGGTCCTGGCCCACGATGACGCGCTTGACCTCGAACATCGCGCGTTCCAGCTGGGACGCATCCTGCGCGGGCGGCACGGGGGCTGCGGCGTCAGCGCTGGCATCGATGTCGGGCGTAGTCGGCTGGGCCACCGGTCCTCCACAGCGGTCGGAAAAGCACACGTCGGTTGGCACGCCGGCGCTGGCGCCGACGCTCAAGACTTACACGAGCGGGCTGAGTGTGCGCTTGCGGTGCCGGGTAACCCGCCTGTGGGTGCCTCGACCGCGGCCCACTCAGGTCGATCCTTCCACGCGATCCGCTGGCACACGCGCCCCACCTGGGCAGATGCATTCTCCGCTGAAACGTGTAATATTCACCATGTCGCCGGGCGACTTCCCCCGTGGTCGCCCGGCGCACTAAATTCTCCGCTCTAGACCGAGCTAAATTCTCCGCTCCGGAGCGAGCTGCATTCTCCGCTGCGCACCTAGCTGCCTTACAGTTGGCCAGTGGTCGATGAGCTCAACCCCCAGTGTTCGGCCAAAGGTTGTCGCACAGCCGCGAGCTGGCAGCTGCGCTGGAATAATCCCAAGCTGCACACGCCGGAATACCGCAAAACCTGGTTGGCCTGCGCTGAGCATCGGGAAAAGCTAAGCTCGTTCCTCGATCTTCGTAGATTTCTTCGCGAAGTCGAGCCCTTCGGTGCGGCGAGCGACGCGCCGATCTCTTAGGCTGGCGCGGTGACCAATTTTAGGCCAGGCCAGCCCCTGCAGCCGGGCCTACCCAACCAGGCAGGCTCGCTCACCGCGCTGGAGCCCTGGCCTGCGACCGTCGATTGGCGCCCGGTTTCGCGCAAGCTGGTCACTGTGGAATTGATCACTCGGGCTGTCTGGATGATCGTGCTGGTCACCGGGCTCAGCGCCGGCTGGCATTTCTTGCCGAGTCGATGGTGGCTGGCCGGGATCGCCGCGGTGGGGCTTTACGCGCTCTGGCGCTCGATCATCACTGTGCGCGCAGTCCAGGCCTGGGGCTACGCCGAGCGTGATCAGGATCTGCTGGTCCGCCATGGCCTGCTGATCCGCCACCTCTCCATTGTTCCTTACGCGCGAATGCAGTTCGTCGACGTCACCGCGGGCCCACTGGAACGCGCGTTCGGCCTGGCCACCGTCCAGCTGCACACGGCCGCGGCAGCTAGCGACGCCCGGGTGCCTGGCCTGCCACCCGCCGAGGCAGCCCGCCTGCGCGACCGACTCACCGCGCTCGGCGAGGACCGGGCCGAGGGCCTGTGACCAGCAGCCCACCCCCGACTGCGGCGAGCCCACCGCCAGACGCAGGTTTAGTCGAGCCCCGGCGCCGCCTGCACCCACTCAGCCCGATCCTGCACGGGGCTAAGACGCTAGCGGTGATCGTTGCCGCATTGTCCTGGCAGACACTGAGCCAAGTCGGCCTGGAGCGTTACGCGCTAGTCGTCGGCGTTCTCGCGATCGGCGCGGTGGTGTTCTCAGTCGTCGGCTGGCTGAACACCGGATATCACCTGGTCGGTCGGGAACTGCGGATCCAAGACGGGTTGCTCTGGCGTCGCAACCGGGCGATCCCGCTGGAACGGCTACAGGCGGTGGAACTGCGTCGGCCACTACTCGCCCAACTTACCGGCTTAGCCGAGCTGCGACTTGAAGTGGTCGGCAGCCACAAGGCCGAAGCACCCTTGGCCTATCTCACCGTCCGTGATGCGGCGGCGCTACGCGATCGATTGCTTGCCATTGCCGGGCATCGCCCCCCGCCGACGCCCACTGATCACGTCGGCCCGGTGGCCCTGCCGAGCGTGGCTCGAATCGAGCGGCCACTGCTGCGGGTGAGCAACGCTCAGCTCGTACTGAGTCAGTTGTTGACGCCGCAGGCGTTCTTTTTGCCGATTGGCATTTCGTTTGTGGTTATTCAGGCGGTGCTGGATGGATCTCGCACATTCATTGGCATCGCCAGTACGATCACTGCGATCGCCGGAGTGCTGCTGCAACCCGTGCGCCGAGTGCTGCAGGACTGGGATTTTCGCCTGGCTGGAGATCCGGCCGGGCGACTGTTGGTGCGCTATGGGCTGGTGGAAACCCGCAGCCAGGTGGTGCCACTCAACCGGGTGCAATCGGTCGGAGTGACCTGGCCGCTGCTGTGGCGCGGGGCGAAATGGCTGCATTTGCACTTCGAGATCGCCGGCTATGCAGACGAGCACAGCCATGAGCGCAAGCGCTCCGACCGGCTGCTGCCGGTGGGCAACTTCGCCATGGCCCGCGCGCTGGTCGCCAACGTGCTGCCCGGCGTTGACCTAGCCGCACTGGCTACTTCACCACCCCCAGCTCGGGCTCGCTGGCTCTACCCGTTCGCGCTGCGTTATCTCGGTGTCGGGCTGACGCCTGAGGTCTTCGTCTCCCGCTGGGGATTGTTCACCCGTCAGCTGAGCCTATTGCCCTATGCCCGGTTGCAAAGCGTGCGGGTCGTGCAAGGGCCGGTGCAACGCCTGCTCGGGCTGGCCACGGTCTATGCCGACACTGCGGGCGGTCATTCCGGCCGAGCCCGCGACCGTGACCTGGCCGAAGCGTGGGCGTTGGCGCAGGAGCTCGCGACCCGGGCACGCCGAGCTCGGGGCCCGGCACCGACGCTCGCAGTCTCGGTTGCGGTTGTGGACGAGACTGTCTGGCAGCGGCCGTAAACTCTTCGCATGCAGCTTCCGCAGCTCGCCCCCGGTTCGGCCGCACGGGTGGAACTGACAGTCACCGACGCCGACACCGCCCAGTCGCTGGGCTCCGGTGACGTCCCGGTGCTGGCCACGCCGCGGGTGCTCGCCCTGGCCGAAGCAGCCACCGTTGCGGCGACCGCCCGGCAGCTGCCCGAGGGCATCACCACGGTGGGCACTCGTGCCGAGGTGGACCACCTGGCGGCAACACCGATCGGCCGTCGCGTGACTGCGCTGGCCACCCTCGCCAGCACAGACGGGCGCAAGCTGACCTTCGACGTGGTGGTGCGCGACGGCGAGGAGTTGGTCGCCGAAGTGCGGATCGAGCGGGTGCTGATCGACCGCCGCCGGTTCATCGAGAAATCACTGGCCCAGCGCTGAATCACCCCAGCGCTGATTTCAGCCCAGCACACCCCAGCGCTCGGTCAGCTCCGCATTGTTCGGCATGGCCGTGGCACCACCTTGGCGTTCGCACACCAAACCAGCCACTGCCAAAGCAAATCCGACGGTACGCCGCCAGCCGTCCACATCAGCCGGAAAGCCCTCGGTGAGCAGCCGGTGCACGAGCGCGGCCATGACCGAGTCGCCCGCACCGGTGGCATCGATAGCGGCGATAATTGGCGCGCTAACCATGGCCGCGCCGGCGGGGGTGGCGACGTGGGCGCCTTGTGCACCACAGGTCACGACGACCGCGCGGGCGCCGACGGTGAGGATCTGTTCGGCGGCGGACTGCGGTGTTGGGTCGTCATAGAGCACTTGCGCGTCGGCCGAGCTGAGTTTGACTAGGTCAGCGGTGGCGAAGAATTCCTCGACCAGGGTACGCAACTCAGCTACCGCGGCGGGGGTGGGCAGCAGGGTGGGGCGCACGTTGGGGTCGAATACGCGTACCGGTCGGGGGGTGTGCCACGCGGCGCGGGCGGCCGAGCGGAACGGCTCGCGCAGCAGGCAGATCGACCCGACATAGAGCACGTCCGCACCGGCGATCAGCGCTGGATCCACGTCACCGGGCGCGAGCAACGCATAGGACGGCGGCTCCCCATAGAAGGTGAAGCTCGGTTCGGCGCCGTCGAAGGTGGTCACTGCCAACGTGGTCGGCACGTCTACTCGTTTCATGGCGGCCAGCTGCACGCCGGCATCGGCGAGGAATTCAGCGATCCGCTCCCCCTGGCCGTCTGTGCTCACCGAACCACCAAAGTGCACCTGAGCACCGAGGCGGGCCACGCCCACCGCAACGTTCAGTGGGCCGCCGCCGATCGCCTGTCGATAGCCCAGGTCACCGTCCACTGTCGTTTCCAGCAGATCGATCAGTGCCTCGCCGAGCACTAATGCGTATCCCATGCCGATCTCCTGCCCGATGTTGCCGCGTACTTCTGGGTCAGCCTCGCAGCCCGAGCAGCCAGGCCGCCAGTGCGTGCGTCTGCACTAGTTCGTGCCGCGCTCCCACAATGTCGGACCCAGACGGTACGGTCGAGGCTAAGCGACGATCGGAGGGCCCACTCATGACACTCCCTGTGTCAACCTCAGGCAACGAGCAGACCGTTTTGTTCGGGTCGGATGAGGCGGACAGCGTTGCCGTGCCGGGCTGGGTCGTAGGCGACGCGGCTGTTCCAGCAGCACCAGATAACGCGGATCCAGGCGCGGGCCAGGACGCGGATGGCGTGCGGATGGTCGTGTCCACGCGTGCGTGCGTCGGCGTAGACCTTCGCCGCCCAAGGGCTGGCGTGGCGGCTGTTGTCGGCGAACGTGGTAATCGCAACGCGGAAGCGTTTGTTGCAGGCCCAGCGGAAGTGCACAGCCCGGTGTTTGCCCGATTCTTTGGTGACCGGGGTGGCTCCAGCCAGCGCGGCGATGGCGTCTGGGCTGTCGTAGGCTTGTCGGCAGTCGCCCCACTCGGCGAGTATCTGGGCGGCGTTGATCTGACCAGACCTTGGCAGCGACGTGAAGACCAACGCGTCCGGGTGCTCCCCGAGTGTGGCGATCACGCTGCGGTCGAGGTCCTTGAGCCCGCCGACCAGAGCTTTCAGAACGGTGACCAGGGCGAGGACCGCGTCACGCACCGCCTCGCAGATCGTCTCGTCCACGGTCCCGGCCGGTGCGTCGCGCAGTCGGGCCAGCAGCTGCTCCGCGGGGCGCCGGCCGCTGTAACCGTGCTTGACGCAGAACGCGGCCAGGCGTTTGACGCCCAGGTGCTGGGCGTGCCGGGCGGTCGGATAGCGGGTCAAAAACTCCAGCGCGATCGGCGATTCCACGTCGGCGAAGATTGCTTTGGCGCCCGGCCAGTGTGCGTCCAGCAGCGCGGACAGCTGGTTGGTGGCCGCGACGCGCATCTCGACCAGATCACCGCGAGTTCGGGTAACCGTGCGCAACGCTTTGGTCTCGGCCGAGTACGGGGTGGCCAGGTGCAAACGGTGCCGGCGCAGCCGCAGATACTCGGCGATGACCTCGGCATCCCCAGCATCGGACTTCGCGCCGGACAGTACTTCACCATCGCGCCACGCCTTGATCGCATTCGGCTTGACCGGAACCACCGGATGCCCGGCCTCCAACAGCACGTCGACCAGACGCCCGTCCGGGCGCTCGATCGCGACCGGCATGCTCTCGGGCTCGCCGAGGCGGGCCAGCCGGCGCGTCAGGCCGGCCAAGCCGTCGGCGGTGTGAGCAATGGTGAACGCGGCGATCTTTCGGCCGGATTCGTCCTGTACGCACACGGCGTGAGTCTCCGCGGCCCAGTCGATCCCGACGAAAAACGATGCTCCATCGATGGTGAGAGACAACACAACTCCTACAACAACAAGCGGCAGCGACATGACTCGGCGAGCGGGGCTGACGGCCGGGTGGTCACTAACCGGCGCTCTACGGCGCATCTCCCTGTTGCCGGTCAGACAGCCCCGGCAAGGCCCGGGAGTGGCGGTGTCATGAAGGCCCTCGAAGGGCGACCGGACCAAGCCATCTCCCAGACCTCGCCGAGATCGACAAGACCCTACTTCCAAGATCCTGTCGAAGGGATGGTGCCCTAGTGACCGGGCATGATAACGACGGGCAAGATAACGACGGGCAAGACACTGCCCCGGCCACCCCACAGAGCGCCCCGCCGGCTGTTGCGGCCCAACCGAAGTCACAGTCGCACGACCCGGACTTTCCTGAGGCGTTCCTGCAGTTCATGCGCGGTGGTTGGCGCGACGATCCGCTGCAGGTCAACCCGCTGGCCGAGGTGCCCAACTTCGCCAAGCGCCGGGCCGCGCTGGCCGAGGCTTTCCCCGGCGAGACGCTGATCATTCCGAGCGGCACCGAAAAAGTCCGGGCCAACGACACCGACTATGCGTTTCGCCCCGGCAGCGACTTCTTCTATCTGACCGGCGACCGCGATCCCAACAGCGTGCTCGTGTTGCGGCCGACCGGCTCCGGCCACGACGCGGTGCTCTACACCCACCAACGCAACTCCAAAGACACCGATGCCTTCTTCCGTGATCGCAACGGCGAGCTGTGGATCGGGCGCACCCATACCCTGCGGGAAAAAGCCACCGAGCTGGGCGTCGAGACCGCTTCCTTCGCCGAGCTCGGCTCCGCTCTAGCCAACAGCGCCCCCGGGCGCACCCGAGTGCTGCGCGGTCTCGACGCCAACGTCGACCGCGCTGTGCTGGCTTACGAGCCTGACCGCGACCACCCCCGCGACCGCGAGTTGGCCCGGCACATCTCCGAGCTCAAACTGGTCAAAGACGAGTGGGAAATCGCGCAGTTGCAAGCCGCGATCGACTCGACCGTGCGCGGCTTCGAGGACGTGGCCCGGGTGCTGCCTGCCGACCGCAGCGTCAAAGAGCGCCTGCTGGAAGGCATCTTCGGCCTGCGCGCCCGCACCGAAGGCAACGACGTCGGCTACAGCTCGATCGTCGGCGCCGGCGCCCACGCGACGATCCTGCACTGGGTGCGCAACACCGGCGTCACCACCCCCGGTGAGCTGGTGCTGATGGACATGGGCGTCGAAGGACACAACTTCTACACCGCCGACGTCACCCGCACCCTGCCCGTCTCCGGCACGTTTTCCCCGATCCAACGCCAAATCTACGACATTGTGTGCGCGTCTCAGCAGGCTGGAATGCAGGCGGTCAAACCGGGTGCCAAGTTCCGCGACATTCACCAAATCTGCATGCGAGTGCTCGCCGAGGGCCTGCACGACCTGGGCTTACTCCCGGTCAGCGTCGACGAGGCGGTGAGTGAAGACAGCACGATTTATCGTCGGTGGACCCTGCACGGATTCGGTCACATGCTCGGCATCGATGTGCACGACTGCGCTAACGCCCGCAACGAGGCTTACCGTGACGGCGAGCTCGGCGAGGGTTATGTGCTGACCGTCGAGCCTGGCCTATATTTCCAGCCTGAGGATGAGCTGGTTCCGGCCGAGCTGCGCGGTGTCGGGGTGCGCATCGAGGACGACGTGCTGGTCACCGCCGACGGCCACCGTAACCTGTCGGCCGGCCTCCCCCGCACCTCGACCCAAGTCGAGACCTGGCTGGCCGCCCAACGCGAAGCCGGCCACCGCCTGCCCGAATAGCCGCCGCGGGTGCGGCCCAACAGCCCGCCGCGGGTGCGGCCCAACAGCCCGCCGCGGGTGCGGCCGAATGCGCCGCGCCCGCAGCACGACAACGCACCCACTGGTGCGCGATTGGATATTTGTGCGCCAGTTGTTCGCCGCGACAATGGGCGGGTGAGCGACTACCGACTGAGCGAAGACCCAGCCGAGCTGGACCTAGACCGCATCGTGCAATGGATCAGCACCGATGCCTACTGGGCCAAGGGTCGCAGCCGCGCAACGATCGAGCGCTCGTTCGCCCACTCCGTGCCAGTTGGCCTCTACAGCGCCGACGGACAACAGGTCGCCGTCGCGCGCATCGTGTCCGATTACGCCACGTTCACCTGGCTCTGTGACGTCTACGTCGAGCCGGCCCACCGTGGCCACGGACTCGGCACCATGATTGCAAACTGGGCCGTTGCCTGGGCCGAACGCAACGACATCCCGCGCGTCATCCTGGCAACCCTCGACGCCCACGGCGTGTACGCGAAAGCCGGCTTTGCTCCGGTCGGCTATCCCGAGCGCTGGATGGAAATCGACACCCGCCCGCCATTCGGCTAGGCCTCGGTTCAAATACGGACCGTGGTGGCCGGTAAATCGGTTGGCAGGGCCGGGTGGGGTTTCGCCCTCGGCGGCAAGCCACGCGAACCGATCGTCGACGAGTGCCATAACTCGGTCGAGCTCCGCGCCGGAGGCTACTTGCACCGTAAAGGCGCTGCCCGCGGCGACGGGCGAGACATCCTGATCGCTGGCACCCGTGGCACCCCGTCCTACCTGGTCGCAACGCATGCCGGCCCCGAGGCCAACTACTCCGTCGCTCACGGCGCGGGCCGCAAAATGTCCAGAGCAGATGCCTTGGTACGCGGGCGCGCCAAGCACACTGTCGACGAGCTTCGCCGTACGCCGGTGGGGTCGTCGGTGGTGTGCGGCGATCGGCAGTTGCTGTTCGAGTAGGCGCCGACGGCGTACAAGCGGATTGAGCAGGTGATTGGTGATTTGGTTGCGCATGGCTTGGCGACGCCGGTGGTGACGACGGTGCCGGTGGTGACCTACAAGACTGCTGACCTGGGGCCGGGGCGTGCACGCCGCGACCGCAGTCGAGGGCGAGGTGGCCGTGACCGCAGTCGAGGGCGAGGTGGCCGTGACCGCAACTAACTTCGCCAGCTCGGAGCGGCAAATATCGAGCGGCTAATCTGCTCGACCAGGTTCGACTGATTCAGCCGAACTACGCGCCGGCCACCAGGGTTGCAGCATCTCATCGAATTCGGCATCCGTGATCGGGCCGGCACTCACCCCACACCACAATTGAGCATCGAGCAAAATCTTCAATGGAATCTGCGGGAATGCACATTTGAAATAGAACGTCAAGGTGTCGCGCAGCATGTTGCACTGCCACAATCAAATTTTCGTCAATCATTAATCTCCGCCGAATTTAATCGACCAACACGAAATGCGGGAGCATGCGGCAAGGGCATCTCACCCCACTGGGCTATCAGCGCATGGTGCATTCGGTCGGCCAGTTGACGATCAAATTTCGAGAATCAGCCCGAACCCTGCGCACCCGCGACCGGCTACTGCCAGTCAACTGACCAAGATCCTCCAGCCGTACGCCCGGAAGCAGCGCCCGCAGTTGCTCAAGTCCATCATTCACCGCGCGAGTCTAAGGTGGCCCAATGTGTAGGCAGAATTGCAAACCGAGACTTCCCAGTCGATTTCGTCGCGGACGCGTAGCTGTAAACGTGCAGGTAGATCACGTTCGTGTCTAGGATTGCCAGCACTTCAGTCCTGCGAGGCCAGGAGCTCTGTCCGCCAGTCGCGAATTCGGTCCCGCATCGCAACCACGTCCCTGGGCTCAACGCCGTAGTCGACGAAATCCTGGTCGTCGAATCGGGTAATGGAGCCGAGCATCTGGGCGAAAAGCTGCCGGTCGAACCCGGCGTCGGCGTCCGCCGCGAGGGCGCAGAGTTCGTCAGGTGTGTACCGACCTCGGGTGATTGCTGCATCTATGTCGAGAAAATCGCGAGCAACAGCACGGTTATAAAGTGCGTCCATTTTGCCCGCCATAACGTCATCTGAATGCAGAACGGGCCCGATCTGCATCTCAACAGGCTGTTGAGCACGCCAGTTTGCACTGTTTTTCGTGCTGAGCGATGCGGTCACCAACCACACCGTGAGCAATCTGCCGGCTGGGTGTCGACCTTGCTGGACCACTCCAGCACGATCGACACGGTTTATCTCATTTCGGGCCTGTTGTATATCAGCGCATTGAGCTGGTGGCGCAACTCGACCCACAAGATGCTGCAGATATTTGGTAACGGCGATGTCAGCCCGCTCCGAAGCAAGCTGCTCCGGGTCTGGGTCGTGATCCTGCTCCTCTCCGTTTTCGTGCGCATGGCGGCCAAGGGCGAGTCGACGGGCACCGATGCAGGGTGGGCGCAGCAGCTCCAAATTATCGGGGTCGGGCTCGCGGTCCGAGTTTTCGCGTTGCTGTTGCTGCTGTTCGCGATTTGGCACGTCAGCAGTCAGGTGCGCAAGGTGGTCGCGGCCGCAGCAGCTGCGCCGGCGCCCACACCGGCACCGGCACTCGAAGCTGAAAACACACCCGCCTGAAATCACGCCCGCCTGAAAGCACTGCGCCCAGGTGGCCCGGTCGCATTTGAAACAGCGACTCGGCGCCGCCCATTCGGCGGCAGAGCAAGGGGTCAGGTCAGATCGGCAACATAGACCGCCACAGATCGGGGTGGAACGGTCAATAGGTTGGCGGAGCCGTCGTCGACTGCCGACGCTGAGCGCAGCAACGGATCAGCCGAGGTGACCAGATCGGGGTGCAGTCGCAGCTGCACCCCGGACAGGATTCGCACGGCTTGGGTGGTGGTCTCCTCGGTGACATTGAAGACCACCACCACGTGTCGCCATTGCGGGTCCAGGCCGATCCCGTCCAACATCATCACAATCACGCCTGGCGTTTCATCTGGGCCGCTGAGCGGGAAGGACAGCCGACGCTGCACCTGCTCCGCGGTGGGCAGGCCGAACAACGGTGACGAGCGGCGGATCCGTAGTAGTTCGCGGTAGCGCTCGGCGGCCAGCTCAATAATCTCCGGTGGGGGAATCAGGGCTGGGTCCGCGAGCAACGGCTGTGCAAACCCCCAGTGGTTTTGGTTGTCTTCGGCTGGGGGCAGGCCGAGGCCGAAGCCGTTTCCGAGGGCCGGGTTCCAGCGGATTTGGTTGAACCAGTCGCCCGAATTGTACGAGTTGCGATCGAGTGATTTGGAGCGGAGCCGTTCGCTGCCCATGGCCACAAAGCCGATGCCCTGACCGAGCACCACTAGCGACAACGCCAAGATCTGCATTCGAGCTCGGTCGATCGCGGCAGTGCGCGGCGGCAACTTGAATGCCATCGCGTCATACAGGATTTCGTTGTCGTGCGCGTCGACGTAGTTGATTACCTCGGCTGGCGAGATGACGTATCCGCTGGGCGAGCCGTTGTAGTCGATTTGCGCCCCGCTGAGCTCGACCCCGGTGTGGGTGACAAACCGATAGCTTGACAGCGCGCCTGACAGGCCGACTTTGATCTGGTCGTGCAGCCAGAGCGGGGTGTTGGACCCCAATCCGGTCGCGAAGCCGGGCACCGAGGGATCTCCGGAGGACCCGCCGCCGCGGACCGCGTCGCGCAGCCGGTCGTTGAACGTGCCGATGCCGGTGCCGGCCATATTGAGCTGGGTGGCCTGCGGAAAACGAGCGTCATAGGCGACCTCGCCGAAGTTCCACCCCTCGCCATATAAATAGATGTCGCGGCCGTCGACACCGTCCGCGTCCAGGCTGAGGTGATCGAGCGCAAACCGCACATTCAAGATGTTCGCCCGCGGGTGGTGACCCATCAGATCAAACCGAAAACCGTCCACCCGGTACGCCCGAGCCCAGGTCAGCACCGAGTCGACCACCAGCCGGCCCATCATCAGGTGTTCAGTCGCGGTGTTCGGGCAGCAGGTTGACTCGGCAGTGGTGCCATCGGCGAGCTGGCGGTGGTAGTAGCCGGGGACGATCCGGTCGAGCACGCTGAACCGGTCGAGCCCGTCGCTCATGGTGTGGTTGTAGACCACGTCCAGCACGACGCGCAGGCCGGCGTTGTTGAGCGCGAGCACCATGGCCCGGAATTCGCGGATGCGCCCGGCGCCGGCTGGGTCAACGGCGAAGCTGCCTTCGGGGGCGGTGTAGTGCCACGGGTCGTAGCCCCAGTTCCACCCGTCCGAGTCGGCGACAGCCATGACCGCGCGTTGCTGTTCGGCCGAATCTGGCGGGAAAGTGGACAGATCACAGGCGGGCACGGATTGCGCGGCGCGACGGTCGGGCACGCTGGCGAAGTCGAAGGCGGGCAGCAAGTGCACGTGGCTGAGTCCGGCGTCGGCGAGCGAGCGCAGGTGTCGCATGCTGTCAGCCTCTGGACGGGTGAACGCCGTGTAGGTGCCGCGCTCCTCAATCGGCAGCGAGTGATCGAAGATAGAAAACTCGCGGACCGAAACTTCACTGATCTGCATTCGAGCAGGCGTGATCGCTGCCGGTTTGACCGCTTCATCCCAGCCTGCGGGGGCCAAAGCCGGATCTTCCAAGTCGACCAGCAGACTGTGCGTCGAGTCGGGAGCCAGAGCCAGCGAATACGGGTCGGTGGCGCTGATCGTGACGATGCGTTGTGCAGCCGGATGCCAAACGTCGACCCGGTATCGGTAGTAATGGCCAAGCCAGCTGCGCTTGCCGGAAATCGACCAAATGCCAGTCACCGAGTCCCGGTCCATCGGCAACAGAATCGGCTCGTCGGCCAGGCTTTCGAAAAGTTCCAATTGCACCGTACGCGCGGTCGGCGCCCAAACCGCGAGCTGTGGTCGCTCCGAATTCACTACCACACCGAGCTCAGCATCGGCCGCCTCGGCATACAAGTCGTCGAGCACGCCGGGCAGTTGCACCCCAGTCACCACACTCACGCGGCCATCGCGATCGCGCCCAACCAACAGCAGCTGCCCGCGCAGCAAATAACCGAGCACCGCATCGCCCAATTCGCGTACGGAATAGGCGAGGTAGGAATGCAGATGCGGGAACCGTCGGCGCTGAGCTTGGAACAGCCCGCCGGGCCGGAAAGTCAGCGGCAGCGAGGAATATTCGCCGGTGATCTCGTCGCAGACCCGGCGCAGCCCACCACCAGCGGCCGCGAGCAGGGTGAAGCTGTCGGCCCGGTCGGTGAGCTGGTCGGGCAACGCTATCGTGGTGCGGTCGACAAAAATGGCGAGTGACCTTGCCGGATCCAGCTCGGGGCCGAGTGAGCCGAAGTCAGGTCGGACTGGGGCGATGGTGGCGGCCAGCAGCCAAACTTCTCTGCTCTTAGTCAGGTCGAGCCGTTGGTCGTCGGGCAGATCTTTGGCTTCGTCGCGGTGCAGCACATAGCGCAGACCGATCGCCTCAGGTCGAACCGGCACCCGAAACACGGCCCCGAACGCGTCGAAACCCGCCGGGCGCAGCGGCGCGTGCCAATGAGGTTTCGTCGCAGTGCCTTCCCACGCGTGCAGACCCCAGTCGGTGTAGTCGCCGTCGGGGCGCCGATAGTGCAGCACGACGATGCCAGGGTCGGGCTCGGCCAGCGTTTCCGGTGGGCTGGTGTGAATTGTCGGATCGCCCGGACGCAACCAGATCTCGGCGGTGCAGGTCGGGTCGAGGTGGCGATCCTCGTCGACGTCTTTGGCGCCCGTATGGTCGACCAGCAGAAACCCGACGTCGCGGGCGTCGTCGGCGAGCCGCACCCAGGCGAACCGGCCGTATTCGTCCTCGCCGGCGAACGGCTGCCCGCCGGGATAGCCGGTGGCCTGGCCGGGAGCGAGATCACCCCAAGCGTGCAGCCGCCAGTCGCCATAGGCCTCGTCGGGCCGGGTGTAGTGCACGACCAGCCACTGCGGGCGGCTCGAACCGACTGCCGGCGCGGCGGCGAAGATCTCGATCGTGGTCACCCGAACATCCTCGCATCGAGGTACGACCAGTTTCAGTGCGTCAGGATGACTGCGACAAACCGCGACGCTCGGACTTGTGCTGGCACACAAGAGACTTGCGCTGACTTACAAGACGGACGTACGGTTTACAAAGAACGTGAACCCTGAGTTAGGTTGGCCTAACCCCAGGTTGTTCGCCATCAATGCGGAAGACTTGCTGAGGATTACTCACAGTCGCTGGGTGTGAAGGAGATGACGTGGCCGGCCTCGACACCTTCGGTGCGAAGAGCGAGTTGCGCGTCGCAGACGCGAGCTACGAGATTTTCACGATCGACAAGGTGGAAGGGCACGATCGACTGCCCTACTCCTTGAAGATCCTGCTGGAGAACCTGCTGCGGACCGAGGACGGCGCGAACATCACCGCCGACCACATCCGCGCCCTCGGCGGGTGGGATTCGTCCGCCGATCCGAGCGTGGAGATCCAGTTCACCCCGGCGCGGGTGCTGATGCAGGACTTCACCGGCGTGCCGTGCGTGGTTGATTTGGCCACTATGCGCGAGGCCGTGAAGGAGCTGGGTGGGGACCCGACCAAGGTCAACCCGCTCGCTCCGGCGGAGTTGGTGATCGACCACTCGGTGATCGCCGACTTGTTCGGGCGCGAAGACGCTTTCGCCCGCAACGTCGACCTGGAATATCAGCGCAACCGGGAGCGCTACCAGTTCCTGCGCTGGGGCCAGACCGCGTTCGACGAGTTCAAGGTCGTCCCGCCGGGCACCGGCATCGTGCACCAGGTAAACATTGAGTATCTCGCACGGACCATTATGTCGCGCAATGGCCAGGCATATCCCGACACCGTGGTCGGCACCGACTCGCACACGACGATGGTCAACGGGCTGGGTGTGCTCGGGTGGGGTGTCGGCGGGATCGAGGCCGAAGCTGCGATGCTCGGTCAGCCGGTCAGCATGCTGATCCCGCGAGTGGTCGGCTTCAAACTTCACGGTGAGCTGCCAGCTGGCACGACTGCCACCGACCTGGTGCTGACGATCACTGAAATGCTGCGGCAGCACGGCGTGGTCAGCAAGTTCGTCGAGTTCTATGGTCCAGGCGTTAGCGCGGTGCCGTTGGCTAACCGGGCGACCATCGGGAACATGTCACCGGAATACGGCTCGACTGTCGCGATCTTCCCGATCGACGACGAGACGATCAAATACCTGCGGCTCACCGGGCGTGACGAGCAGCAAGTCGCGCTGGTCGAGGCGTACGCGAAACGCCAGGGTCTGTGGCTTGACCCGAACGCCGAGCCGAACTACTCGGAGAAGTTGGAGCTGGACCTGTCGACGATCGTGCCGTCGCTGGCCGGCCCGAAACGCCCGCAAGACCGGGTGCCGCTGACGAATGCCAAGCAGATGTTCCGCGAGGCGCTCACCAATTACGTGCGCCCGACCGGCCCGGCCGACGAGGCCAGCGCCGAATCGTTTCCGGCCAGCGACCCGCCCGCCAACCACGAGGACTCAGCCGCCGACAAGCCGCAGCTGGTCAGCGCCGCCCGCAACGCCACCGGTCGCCCGTCCGCGCCCATCCGGGTGGTCGGCGAAGACGGCACCGAATTTGAACTCGACCACGGCGCCGTAGTGATCGCAGCGATCACGTCCTGCACGAACACCTCAAACCCGCAGGTCATGCTGGGTGCGGCACTGTTGGCCCGCAACGCGGTCGAACGCGGCCTGACCAGCAAGCCGTGGGTCAAAACCACGCTGGCGCCCGGTTCCAAGGTCGTCATGGACTATTACCACCGGGCCGGCCTCACCCCATATCTGGACAAGCTCGGCTTCAATCTGGTCGGCTATGGCTGCACCACCTGCATCGGCAACTCCGGCCCACTGCCCGAGGCGACTTCGGCAGCCATTGCCGAAGCTGACCTGAGCGCGGTAAGCGTGCTGTCTGGCAACCGCAACTTCGAAGGCCGGATCAACCCCGACGTCAAAATGAACTACCTGGCGTCCCCACCGCTGGTCGTCGCCTACGCCCTGGCCGGCACGATGGACCTAGACCTAACCACCGAACCCCTCGGCATCGGTACGGACGGCCGCCCGGTCCTGCTCGCCGACATCTGGCCCAGCGCCAAGGAAATCGACGACGTGATGGCGTCCGCGATCGGCGCCGCCGGCTTCAGCGCCGCCTATCAGGATGTGTTCGCCGGTGACGAGCAGTGGCAGTCGCTGCCCACCCCTGAAGGCAAGACCTTCGAGTGGGCGCAGGAGTCGACCTATGTCCGCAAGCCCCCGTATTTCGAGGGCATGCAGCACGACCCGTCGCCGGTGGTGGACATCTCCGGTGCCCGGGTCCTGGCCAAACTCGGCGACTCGGTCACCACCGACCACATCTCGCCGGCCAGCTCGATCAAGCCCGACTCCCCCGCCGGCAAGTACCTCGCTGAGCACGGCGTCGCGCGGCACGAGTTCAACAGCTACGGCTCGCGCCGCGGCAACCACGAGGTCATGATTCGTGGCACCTTTGCCAATATCCGGCTGCGCAATCAGCTGGTGCCGGGCGTCGAAGGCGGCTTCACGGTCAACCACCTCACCGGCGAGCAATCGACCATCTACGACGCGTCAGTCAGCTACCAGGCAGCCGGTGTCCCGCTGGTGATCCTGGCCGGCAAGGAATATGGCTCCGGTTCGTCGCGCGACTGGGCGGCCAAGGGCACGATGCTGCTCGGCGTTCGGGCCGTCATCGCCGAAAGTTACGAGCGGATCCACCGCTCCAACTTGATCGGCATGGGCGTGCTGCCGTTGCAGTTCCCGCCGAAAACCAACGCCGATTCGCTCGGCCTGACCGGCGTCGAAACCTTCACGATCACGGGCGTGACTGCCCTGAACGATGGCGGCATTCCGGGCACAGTTCGGGTCCGGACCGACACCGGCGTCGAGTTCGATGCCGACGTGCGGATCGACACCCCGGGTGAAGCCGACTACTACCGCCACGGCGGCATCCTGCAGTACGTGCTGCGCAAGATGCTCAACAGCTGAACGCACCCGAAATCGCCCCGCCTTGGTCGCGACCAGGCGGGGCGATTGTGCTGATAGGCCCCATGCGCGGATCGAGGCGCTGGTGCATAGGCTTCGAGGATGGATGACAAGAGTGTGCTGAACCGGATCGACGGCCTAGTGGACGAAGAACACAAGTTGCGTCAGCAGCTGGGCCGCGGCGAGATCACCTCGGTGCAAGAGCACGCCCGGCTCAAGGAGCTTGAGGAGGCGCTCGACCAGTGCTGGGACCTGCTGCGTCGGCGCCGGGCTGCCCGGGACGTGGGCAACAACCCAGACACCGAGCAGGCACACAGCATCAATGAAGTCGAGGGTTACCTGCAGTAATCGCACTGGTCACGGCCGCTCGAATTGGGCGGCCGTGACCGGCTTCAGCGCAGACCGGCTTCAGCGCAGACCGGCCTCAGCTCAGACCGGCCTCAGCTCAGACCGGCCTCAGCGCAGACCTGCCTCGTGGAGCAGGTTGTCGATCAACGCATCGGCGTCGACTGACAGCCCGCGCGCGAGGAACCAGTTCGCCATGTTGCGCACGTCGCGGGCGATGAAGTCGGCGCCTTGTGGGTTGGCGACCACATCGACGATTTGCGGCAAATCAATCAACACCAGTCGGCCCTGATGTACCAACGTGTTATAGGGCGACAGGTCGCCGTGCGCCACTTGCGCCCGTGCCAGCACTGACAATGCAGCGGTGAGCTGGTGCCACAAGTCGTCCAGCGTGTCCCGGTCGGTGCGCACTTGAGCAAGCCGGGGCGCCGCCTCGCCGGTTTCCCAGTCGCCGATGAATTCCAGCATCAACTCGGTGCCGATCAGCTGAACCGGGTAGGGCACGCAAATTTGCCCGCCCTGCTGACCGACCTGCCAGAGATGCGACAGCGCACCAAATTCCGCAGCTGCCCATTGGCCGGCGATCAGTTGCTTGCCGAACGAGGTGCGGTTGGTCATCGCCCGCATCTCCCGCGAGCGCCGCACCCGTCGACCTTCCAGATAACCGGCATCACGGTGGAACAACCGGTGGTCACCGTCGCGATAGCGCTTAGCCGCCAGCATGCTGACTTGATCAGATCCGGGCACAGCCCGCCGGACCAGGAACACGTCGGCTTCCTTGCCGGATTTGAGGATGCCGAGCTCGGTGTCGACCGCGCCGTGCTCGGTGCGAACCCAGTCGGGCAGAGGCGCCGGCCCTTGCTCGGCCCCATCCCAGCTGGACCATCGGCCGCCGCCGACCGGCTGATCAAAGGCAAGTGGACTAAATCCCCCGAGCTGACCGGCCTCGGGAGTCACGTCAAGCCCCGCGGATCGCTCAAAGGCGTCGAGCTGAGCCGATCGGGCAAAGCCCTCGGGCCGGTCGGGATCTTCACGCAGGGCCGGCTGGCGCCGACCACGTTTCAGGCTGAGCTGGTCGGGCTCAGCATCGTCGAATTGGTAACGGCCGCGGCGCATGGTGGCCGCAGCGTCGAAGTCGTGCTCACGCACTGGGAGATCTCCTCGGAGAAGGAAACTGACAAAGGCTGGACTGAAGGCGTGAAGAAAACAGCCATGGGGTCCACCCCCCTCTCAATGAGATCTGGCACTGCAGTGCGTCGCCCACTCTGTCGCGCCCGACGCAAGCCGCGCAACCGATTTACCGCGAGCGGCTTGTTCGTTTGCCGCCGGCCGCCACGATTGCCCTATCGCGGGGCCGCCATGATTGCCGACAGCCCCTGGATTACCGTGCCGACGACTCGGGTGGGCGCGAATCGGTCGTCTACCCATTCCCGGCCGCGGTGCAGCCAGACGCTGGGCAGTCCCATCGCCGCCGCGCCACCGATGTCTGATTCCGGGCTGTCCCCGATCACCCACGCGCCGCCGAGGCGCATCCGCACCCGCTGCGCCGCGAGTGCGAAGATCCGCGGGTTGGGCTTGCTGACTCCGGCTTGCTCCGAAATTACCCAATCTGCGATATACCGATCCAATCCGGTACGCCGGATCCGACCCTCCTGCAGCTCGACTGGTCCGTTGGTGACCACGACCGGCACGTAGCCCGCCTCACCGGCGATCCGCAGTGCGCAGCCGATCAGTGGATCAAGACGCTCGTACGCCAGGGGGCCGTCGTGGAGTTCTTCCAGCAGATCGATGGACGGGATCGTGAGCCGGTAGCGATCACGAATCAGATCGGCAAGGTCCCAACGGGGCGTAAGGCCATCAGCGTCGACGGAAAGTAACCAATCGAGATCGTCTCGTGATGCGCCAATTTGATCAAGGAAACCCCTGGCCCACTGCCGGAATGCACCGCTGCGGTCGAGCAGGGTGTCGTCCAGGGCTAGCAAGACGAGAGGCACGTGCGTACTCTACGTGACTGCGAAGCCGGACCAATAGGCCGACAGTGTTAACAACCGCCGGACCCAGGTGGAATTTAGCATCATCCGTTCGGGGCACCCGTCACCCGGACAAGACGTACGTACGGATTGCCGGGTTAAGCCGTTACGTGACACGATCCATCGTGTGCCCAGAGTAAGCCAGGACCAGCTAGCCGCCCGCCGCCAGGAGATTCTCGCCGCGGCCCGCGACTGCTTCGCCCGCTTCGGCTACGAAGGCGCCACCGTCCGCCGCCTCGAAGACGCCACCGGTTTGTCGCGCGGTGCCATTTTCCACCATTTCCGCGACAAGGAATCGCTGTTCCTAGCCGTGGCCGAAGACGATGCCGCCGAAATGGTCGCCACCGTCACCCGTAACGGCCTGGTCCAAGTTATGCGCGACCTGCTCGCCCGAGCAAGCGACGGCGACACCGCCGGCTGGCTCGGCACCCAGCTCGAGGTTTCCCGCCGTCTGCGCACCGACCCGGCCTTCGCCCAGCGCTGGGCGCAGCGAGCTGCCGCGATCGCCGATGCCACCCGCGAACGGCTCGAACGCCAGCGCGAAGCGGGCGTGCTGCGCGACGACGTCCCGGTGGAGGTGCTCACCCAGTTTCTCGAACTGGCCTACGACGGCCTGGTCCTGCATTTGGCCACCGGCCGTCCGCCCGGTGACCTAGGCCGAGTGCTTGACCTAGTCGAAGGCGCTGTCCGCCAACCCTGACCTCCAGGTATTGCGCGGCCGCTGAACCTTCCGGTGTTGCGCGGCTGCGCACAATGAGTTCAGAGCCGTGACGAGCACTGGAGGAACCGCCCATGCCGAATACGTGGGGCATTTCCGGCCCGACCTTCCTCGCCTATTACCTCGGCGCCACAGTAGTAATCGGGTTCGCGGCAGCCCTGCACCGGAGGGTGCTGTTCCGCGGCCGACGAGACACTTCCGTCAACACCTGCACGCCGCAGGAGATCGCCTATCTCAACGGCGGCGACCGACTCGCCATTTATGCCGCCATCAGTGGGCTGCGCGCGGCCGGGGCGATCGACAGCGCCCCCGGCAAGACGTTGCAGCCGAGTGGCCCGGTGCCCGCTGGTGCCGCGCCGCTGGACGCTGCGATTTATCAAGCAGCCGGACGCGGCATCGTGGCGGACAAGTTAGTCGGCGATCAGGGAGTTCAGACTGCCCTCAACCAACTACGCGATCGGCTGGTGGCAGCCGGCCTGGTCATCAGCGCCCAAACGATACGAACCGCGCGCCGCTGGGTTTTCGCCGGGCTGGCGCTGATCGTCGTCGGTGGTGACCGGCTGATCGACGGCCTCGACGACGGCAAGCCAGTCGGATACCTGGTCCTGGCAATCGGACTGGCCCTGGTAGTGACATATCTCCTCTGGCCACGTCGACGTCGCACCACCGAAGCGACACGCACGGCTCTGCGCGAACTACGCACCCGAAACGATCATCTCTCCCCGAGCCAGGCGCCCGCTTATGCCACTTATGGGGCGGCCGGTGCGGCGATGGGGGTGGCACTGTTCGGGACAGCCTCGCTGCTCAGCATGGACCCAGCCTTTGCCGCAGAGGCCGGCATCCGCCGGTACGGCGCTTCTGACTCCACCTTTACCTCAGGCCTTTTCAACAGCGACAGCTCGGGTACGGGCAGTTCCTGCGGTGGAAGTAGCAGCTGTGGTGGGGGCGGCGGATGTGGTGGCGGCGGAGGCTGCGGTGGCTGACAGCGCAACTGAGGTCGCGAGCCGGCAAACTGCACCCAGCGGCAAGCGTGAGTACGGAATCGGGATCGGCTGGCGTCCGGAAATTTCCGGTTATGTCGCTAGGCTGCCGGGGCTGCGCTTCGCCGAAGTGGTAGCCGAATCGGTGCCGGCACACGGCGAACTGCCGACTGGTCTGGTTGCACTGCTCGACCGCGGCGTCACCGTGATCCCGCACGGAGTGCGGCTCAGCTTGGGCGGCGCCGAACCAGTCGAACCCGCCCGGGTCGAACGCCTGGCCGCGACCGCTGTGCAACTGCGAGCTCCCCTGGTCAGCGAACACATCGCGTTTGTCCGCGCCGGCGGCATCGAAGCCGGCCACCTGCTGCCGATCCCCCGCAGCTACGAGGCGGTGGAGGCGATAGTGGCCAATGTCCGACGCACTCAGGCCGCGCTTACCGTGCCACTGGCGCTGGAACCGATCGCCGCGCTCTTCGACTGGCCCGACGACGAACTCGACGAAGCAGACTTCCTCCTGGAAATCCTGACCCGCACAGACGCGTTGCTGCTACTCGACCTCGCGAACATCTATGCCAACGCCCAGAACCGCGGCACCGATCCAATCGCCCTGATCGACCGACTGCCACTCGATCGAATCGCCTACGTGCACGTGGCCGGAGGCGCCGAGCACGACGGGCTGTACCACGACACCCACACCAATGCCGTACCTGCGGCCGTGCTCGACCTGGTCACAGCACTGTGCGAACGCCACCGCCCACCCGCACTGATGCTCGAACGCGACGGCGACTATCCCGCCGCTGCCGACCTAACCGCCGAACTCGACGCCATCGCGCGCGCCGCCGACTATCCGACGATCACATGACAAGTCCAGCCAAACACACCGGTACCCCTACCGCCCCCAGCGGCATTGCCGCGCCAAGCGGCATTGCCGCGCCAAGCGGCATTGCCGCGCCAAGCGGAACCGCCGCCCCCAGCGGCATTGCCGCGCCAAGCGGAATCGCCGTCCCCAGCGGAATTGCCGTCCCCAGCCACGTTGCTGCCCCCAGCAGTCTTGGTGGCCCTGACGAGTTGGGTACTGCTGGCGGTTTTAGTAACGCGGGACAGCCCGCAGGCGGGGTGCGGAGCTTGGCCGACCGCCAAGCTGAACTCGTTGCGGCGCTCACCGCTGGTCGACGCGTACCTGCTGGGTTTGTTGCGGTTCGGGTTGAAGCGGCTCGAGTGGCGCTAGTGCGTAAGCGGGCCGGAGAGGTTGCGCGGCACTGGCCGTTGCTGGCAGCGGGCTTGGGCGCAGCGTGGCCGGCGGAGTTTACGCACTGGGCGCAAGCGCGGCCGACCCAAGGCTCGCTGCGCGACGGGTGGGATCTAGCGCGGGGATTGAAACAGCGCGGCGCGCTGCCGGCGATGGCAGGTGGGGAACTCGCCGCGCGCGAAGCAGCGTGGCGTTACGACGGCGCCTCGCCGCCGCAACCTCGTCGTGGTCCGGCGATCCGTTTCGCCGCCGGCTCAGTCGCCATCCAAATCACCACCCGGGTACGGGTGTTTTCGCGCCCCAGCTAAAGCGCGCGCTGCCAGCGGTGACGCGCAAACCGCCCAGGCCCGGTCCGCTGCCGGGGGGCCGAATCGCCGCACCGGTCGAGTTCGGAAAGGTAGCGGCTTTTGTTCTCTCCCCCGCGGCGAGCTATCTGACGGGCTTGGCGATTGCGGTGGACGGCGGCAGCATGCGCTCGCTCTGATCACAACCGCACCAACTCGCGGGTGACCCCGGCGTCCACGACCGCAGCCCGTCATGGCTCGACCGAACCGGCGGGCACGGTGACGATTTCCACCTCGTCGGTGAACGGGGAAATGTCCGGTGCGGACACCGCGAACTGGGTGCGATAAAGCTCTGCGTAGAGCCCGCCCGCCGCGACCAGCTCATGATGCCGGCCTCGCTCGACAATCCGGCCGGCCTCAACCACCAAGATCTGATCAGCGTCACGCACCGTCGACAGCCGGTGGGCGATCACTAACGCGGTGCGGCCCCGCAAGGCGACGGACAAGGCCCGCTGCACCGCCGCCTCAGATTCGCTGTCCAGGTGTGCGGTCGCTTCGTCGAGCACCACGATCGACGGGTGCTTGAGCAGCAGCCGGGCGATGGCGATTCGCTGTTTCTCGCCACCGGAGAACCGGTAGCCACGCTCGCCGACCACGGTGTCGAGGCCCTCAGGCAGCAATCGGACCAGGTCAGCCACTTGGGCGCCGCTCAAGGCAGCCCACATGTCGTCCTCGGTCGCCTCCGGCTGGGCATAGCGCAGGTTTTCCGCGATGCTCTCGTGGAATAGGTGCGAATCCTGGGTAACCACGCCGATGGTGTCACGCAGTGACGCCAGGGTGGCATCACGCACGTCGACCCCACCAACGAGGACCGCACCCTCGGTCACGTCATAGATGCGCGACACCAACATCGACGTGGTGGACTTGCCCGCGCCGGACGGGCCGACCAAGGCCACCATCTGCCCTGGCTCGACGGCGAAATCGATGCCGTTGAGCACTGGCTCGTTTTCGATCCGATCGAGTGAGGTCACATCCTCCAGGGTGGCCAGCGAGACCTCGACAGCACTGGGATAGCGAAAATGCACGTCGCGAAACTCGATCCGGCCGGCGCCCGGCGCGACCGCTGTCGCGTCCGGCTTCTCCTCGATGCCCGGCTTCAGGTCGAGCACCTCGAACACTCGGTCGAATGAAACCAGTGCGCTCATCACGTCGACCCGAACATTGCTCAGCGCGGTCAGCGGACCATAAAGCCGGGTGAGCAGCAAAGCCAGGGTGACCACCGTGCCGGCGGTGACACTGCCGGTCACGGCAAGCCAGCCACCCAGCCCATAGGTCAGCGCCTGAGCCAGCGACGCGACCAGCAGCATGGCGACGAAAAACGTCCGGGAGAACATCGCCTGTTGCACGCCGATGTCGCGGACTCGTTCGGCCCGCTCACCAAACTTGGCCGCCTCGATTTCCGGCCGGCCGAACAGCTTGACCAGCAGCGCCCCGGAAACGTTGAACCGCTCGGTCATCGTGGCGTTCATCTTGGCATCGAGGTTGTAGGACTCGCGGGTGATCTCGGCCAGCTTCTTGCCCACCCGCCGCGCTGGGATCACAAACAGCGGCAGCAACATCAGCGACAACACCGTGATCGGCCAGGACAGGCTGAACATCACCGCGGCGGTCAGCACCAGCTGGATCACGTTGCTGACCACGCCGGACAGCGTGGAGGTGAAGGCCCGCTGAGCGCCGGTCACATCGTTGTTCAGCCGACTGACCAGCGCGCCGGTCTGGGTGCGAGTGAAAAACTGCAGCGGCATCCGCTGAACATGGTCATAGACCCGGGTGCGCAGGTCGAGGATGATGCCCTCGCCGATGCGGGCCGAATACCACCGCTGAGCCAGCGACAGGAACGCGTCGATCACCGCCAGGACGGCGATGGCCAGGGCGAGCCGCACGATGACCGTGGACGCATGGGAACCGCCGCCGGTGATCGCGTTGACCACATGGCCGGCCAGCACTGGCGTAGCGACGCCGATCACTGCATCCAAAACGACTGTGACCAGGAAGAACGTGATCTGGCTGCGGTAGGGTCGGGCAAAGCTCAAGATCCGTCGGGTGGTGCCTCGGGTGAGGCGGTGTTGGGCGACCCGATCCGAATTCTGGATCGAGCGCAGCATCCCCCGACTGGACATGCTTGCGGACGGGCCCATGTCGTCACCTCCGGACAAGTCAGCCAAGCGGGCTCGACCAGTCTGCCCGGCGGGTACGACAACCTGGGCGACGCGGCGGCTATTCCGAGCGCAGCCTCATTCGCCGGCGCCGATTAGGTCGCGCAGCCGCCGAGTTTGCGCCTCACGCTCAGCTCGATCCTGCTCCGGATAGGACCGCTGGGCGGCCCCGGCCAATAGGGCTTTGATCTCGGTGACCGCGCCGTGCTCAGCGGCCAACACCGCACCGGCCAAGTCGTCGACCACACCAGCCAACTCAGCACTGGGCACCACTGCGGTGGCCAAGCCGACCCGATCTGCCTCCTCGGCGTTCATCCGGCGGCCAGTCAGGCACAGCTCCAATGCGCGCGAGGGCCCCACTAGCTCGGTAAGTCGTTTGGTGCCGCCCAGATCAGGAACTAGCCCCAAAGTCACTTCGGCCATGGACAATTTTGCATCCTGCGCTAAAACCCGCATGTCACAGTTGAGTGCCAGCTGAAATCCAGCACCAATGGCATGCCCTTGCACCGCAGCGATCGTCACGATGTTCGGGTTTCGCAGCCAGGTGAAGGCGGATTGGAAGCCGGAAATCCGATCAGCGCACTCAGTAGGTGACAACTGTCCAAGCTGTGTCAGTGAGGAATCGCCGGTTCCGCGCACGACGGACAGATCCAGGCCGGCGGAAAATGCACGCCCTTCACCTCGAATAATGACGACGCGCACGTCGCCTGGCAATTTCCGAGAAATGGTCGTCAGTTCGGCCCATAGTGCCGGAGTCTGAGCATTGAGCACTTCGGGCCGGCACAACGTGATCGTCGCGACCGGCCCGTGCTGATCGAAACGGACTCCTGCCTGGTCGGCAGGCTCAGCCCTTGGGGTTAGGGAAGCCGTGGGTGCGAGCTTGGCCTGATTGGCAAGGTCGGCCTGGTCGGTCGGCTCAGCGCCACCAGACTCGGCGTCGGTCACGCCTTCTTACGCCGGCGAGCGCCGCCGCGCTGGCGCAACTGAACACCGGATTCAGTCAACACGCGATGCACGAATCCATAAGAACGTCCAGTCGACGCTGCCAGCGCACGAATGCTCTCGCCCGAGGTGTAGCGCTTAACCAGATCTTTAGCCAGCGTCTGTCGCTCGTTGCCGACGATGCGGCGACCCTTCTCAGTGCTGGAGGCTGTGCCAGTGGCTGCCATGTTGAATCCTCACATCCGGAGACTGTGCGCTTCGATACAGTGAGCGCTTCGATACGGTCCCACCTATTAGACCGCCTCGAACGATCATGCGCCAGAGATCTCGGGTTAGCCAACGTGCCCATTTATCACTGTCAGGAACTTGACGGTGACCACGCACATCAATGTCGGAGGGTTAACTGCCGTTAGCGCCGGGACGCTTTTTCGCTCGCGGTGTGCCAGCGGCAGCGCCGGTCAAGACCATCGATCACCTGCGGAAATGCTCGATCGACGACAGTGACCTGGCGCACAGTCACGGTCCGTCAATGCGGCCACAGCAGCCTGTCTACCTCAGCGGCGTGCCAATTTGGCGCGAAGGTCGACGTCGTCCAAACTGCGGGTAAACGCCCGAACGTCGCACTGTCTGTGTGGGCGCCAGTTGACAACTGACGATGGCGATGATGCCGTGCCCCAGGAACCGGTCAGGCGAGCTCGACCAGTTCCAACAGGTCGTCGCTCCACGCGTCTTCGTCGCCGTCGGGCAGCAGGATCGCCCGGTCTGGTTTGAGCGCCTGCACCGCGCCGGCATCGTGGGTGACCAGCACAATCGCACCGGGGTAATTGGCAATCGCATCGAGCACCTGCTCGCGACTGATCGGATCGAGGTTGTTCGTCGGCTCGTCCAGCAGCAGCACGTTGGCACCTGAGCAGACCAGGGTGGCCAGGGCGAGACGGGTTTTCTCGCCACCGGAGAGCACCCCGGCCGGCTTGTCGACGTCGTCACCGGAGAACAGGAACGCGCCCAGGATTCGCCGCAACTCCGTGTCCGTCTGCTCCCCCGCAGCACTGCGCATGTGATCGAGGATGCTGCGGTCCACATCCAGCGTCTCGTGCTCCTGGGCGTAGTAGCCCATGCGCAGACCATGCCCGGGACGCACTTCACCAGTATCGGAATTGAGCAGTCCACCAAGGATGCGCAGCAGCGTGGTTTTGCCAGCACCGTTGAGCCCGAGGATGACCACGCGCGAACCCCGGTCGACGTTCACGTCGACGTCGGCGAAAATCTCCAACGACCCATACGACTTAGAGAGCCCGACCGCGGTAAGTGGGGTCTTGCCGCACGGCGCCGGGCTGGGGAAGCGAACCTTGGCTACCTTGTCCGAGCTGCGCACCTCTTCGAGGCCACCGAGTAGCTTCTCCGCCCGCCGAGCCATGTTCTGCGCGGCCACTGTCTTGGTCGCCTTGGCCCGCATCTTGTCGGCTTGCGCCATCAGCGCGCCGGCTTTCTTTTCCGCGTTAGCCCGCTCGCGGCGACGACGACGTTCGTCGGTCTCGCGCGATTCGAGATAGGTCTTCCAGCCGACGTTGTAGATGTCGACGACCGAGCGGTTGGCATCGAGATACCAAACCTTGTTGACTGCCGCGTCGAGCAGCTCGACGTCGTGACTGATCACGATCAGGCCACCCTTGTGCTGGGCCATGTAGCCGCGCAGCCAGGCAATCGAGTCCTGGTCCAAGTGGTTGGTCGGCTCGTCGAGCAGCAGAATGCCCTTACCGTTCTGCCCCGAGTTGGCGAACAGAATCCGAGCCAGCTCAATCCGGCGCCGCTGACCACCGGACAGCGTGCCGATGGTCTGCGCCAATGCGCGATCCGGCAAGCCCAGGTTGGCACAGATTCGGGCGGCTTCAGCCTCAGCCGCATACCCACCCAGGCTGGCGAACTGGTCCTCCAACACCCCGTAGCGGCGAATAAGCCTGTCCTCGGCGCTCTCTTCCAGCTCGATTTCCAGCTTCTGCATCTCCACCAAGATCGAGTCCAAGCCGCGGGCAGACAGCACCCGGTCGCGCCCGGTGACATTCAAATCACCAGTCCGCGGATCCTGCGGCAAATAACCCACTTCACTGGTACGGGTGATCTCGCCGGTGTACGGCTGGCCCTCACCTGCCAGTACCTTAAGGGTGGTGGTTTTGCCGGCGCCGTTACGACCGACCAAGCCGATCCGGTCGCCGGGCTGCACACGCAGTGTGACCGGGGACAGCAAGATTCGGGAGCCGGCGCGCAGTTCAAGTCCGGTGGCGGTGATCATCTAAAAGCTCACTCTCGGGAGAAAGGCTGACTGCAGGTCAGCCTTCGCAGAGCAGCACCTTGCCATACTAGCTGGCACCCCAAACGAGCTCCTACTCGATTGGTTAGCAAGATCATCGGGTACCCGCACGACACGTGTGCCGAGCGGCCTAGTGAGGATGAGATGGAACTCAACGAGAACGCGGACATCGACACCAGCCAGGTCGAGGACCAGCGGGGCTCAGGTGGTGGCGGTGGTGGCGGTGGTTTCGGCTTCGGCGGCGGCGGCTTCGGCGGTCTGCCGATCGGCGGCGGTGGCCTGATCGGCATCGTCATCACCGTGGTGATCGCCCTGGTCGGTGGCTACTTCGGCCTGAACAGATCGGGCGGCGGCAGCCGGTCCGGCGTTGCCGACAACAGCCAAATCAAGGCCGAATGCGCCCAGACCACTGCTATCAAACAACTTGATTGCCGTAATACGCTCTATATCAACTCTATTCAAGCGTTCTGGACGCAGGCTGAACCTCAGTTCTTCGGCCAGAATTACCGCCCCGCGAACACGGTGTTCTTCAAAAACCAAGTGCGAACCGCGTGTGGCGCTGCCGATTCCGGCACTGGGCCCTTCTACTGCCCGGGCGACAAGAAGGTGTATATCGACCTCTCCTTCTACCAGCTGCTCGCCGACCAGCTGGGCGCGCCGGGCGAATTCGCCCAGCCATACGTGTTGGCCCACGAATATGGCCACCACATCCAAGACCTCGTCGGCACTGAGGCCAAGATGCGCCAAGCCCAACAAGGCGCGTCGGCCGCTGACAAAAACCTGCTCTCGGTCAAACTTGAACTGCAAGCCGACTGCTACGCCGGGGTCTGGGCCAAGAACGCCAGCGGCACCAAGACAGCCAAGGGCAACCAGATCTTCAAAAGCCTGACTGTTGACGACATCCAACATGGCATCGAAACCGCTGGCAAAATCGGCGACGACACGCTGCAAAAGCGCAGCGGCAACAACATCAACCCGGCCGAGTTCACCCACGGCACCTCAGCTGACCGGCAGAAATGGTTCAGCAGTGGTTACAAATCCGGCTCGCCCAAGGACTGTGACACCTTCGCCGCCGGTGCGGTGAATCAGGGCGACTGAGCGTCACGTAACCGGATGTGCACTGCTCGGGCCCCGGCAATCGCGGACACCAACACCGCATGCCGGGGCTCCGGCACTTCCAACAGCCGGTCGGCGCGCAACTTCGCGACCGGCGCGAGCTGGGGTGCGGACAGAATCGCGTCGACAGCGGTGTGATCGCCGCCGGCGACGAGCGCAACCAACGTCCGTACCTCGGGCAAGAGAATGCCCACCGCAATGCCGGCGCCGTCATTGACCGCGGCTTTGGCCTGATTGTCGCGGCGGCGGGCGAAGCGCTGCTGCGACCAGCCACCCGCAGCTGTTCGGCCCTGCACGTAATGCCGGTCCACCTTAGATTTGACCAACTCAGTGCCGTCGGCAATCCCCACCGCCACCGCACCCTTGCGGGCCAGCAATAACCCCAACCGTCGCGGCGCCTGTGCCTGAACGATCAGCTCAGCAATCGTCGCGACCGGGCCAACACCAGGCGGGACCTGCCACTGCGCCAAAGCCCCATCCTCGGCGATCAAGGTCAAACCCGCTTCCCGGTACGCCCCGTGCCGCGTGCTGAAGTTTTCCAGCCAGCGCAGCAACCGCTCCGGGGCCACGTCAACCCACTTGCCCCCGCCTGCTGCCGCCCACTCGCCCATTCCCAGCACCCTACGGTGAGCTGCAGCCGACTGTGTTCGCCGGTCTGGGTGTGCAAGGCCGACTGTGCTCGCTGGCCTAGGCGCACAAGCCAGCGAACTAGTAGGGCTCAACAGAGCAGGCTGATGGCCAGTACGGCGATGATCAAGCTGGAGATCAGGGCGGTGAGCCGGTGTCCGTCAGCGCTCGTGAGCACCCGTCCCAGGAGCGCGCCGCTGCCGGCGACGACGAACTGCCAACTGACAGACGCGATGAAGACGCCCAGCACGAACCAACCGCCGCCACCGGCAACCCCACGCCCAAGCACCAGTGCGACGAAATAGACCACTGTGGCGGGGTTCAACAACGTCAGTCCCAAAACTCCCAGGTACGCGCGCAGCGCAGTCAACGCCCCAGCCATCGATGCAGCAGCGCTCGGCCGGCGGAAGGCTGACCGCAGGGTGATCGCCGCCAGTGCGAGCAGCACGACTGCCGCGGCCCACCGCAACGGCGTCGCGATGGGAGCGACCACGCCGGCCACTGCCACTCCCCCAACCACCGCTACCAGGGCATAGAGCCCGTCAGCTGTGGCGGCACCTAGGCCGGCGGCCAGGCCGATTCGCAGCGAGGTGCGGGCGCTCAAGCTGGCAATGAGCACGCCGATCGCGCCGACCGGCACCGCGATTCCATAACCGGCCGCGACACCGGCCCAGAATCCCGGGCTCATGGCAGCTGCGGGCGGACCGCCAATCGGCTGGCGCGACGCTGCTGTCGGGTGGTCCGATCGACCCCGGCGACGACGACGGCAGGCAGTTTCCTCGGTTCGATCACCCGGCCATCATGCCGATGCCCGACCGGTGCTCGCCAGCCAATATCGGCCACAAGGTTGGCCGGCGGGTGCATCGTTTCGTCAGCGCTCAGGCCGACCGTACGGCGGTTCCGCCAGCGCGGTTTGGCTGGGTAATCTCCAAGTATGAGTGTGGTGGCTTCATTGCTCCTTATCCGGCACGGCGAGAGCTTGGCTAACGTTGCTTTCCCATTAGCTCATGCGCAGGGGCGCCTGGAATCCGGGCTGACCGGTCGCGACACGGACGTGGAACTCACCGATACTGGAGCGCAGCAAGCTGCCGCTGTCGGCAAGTGGTTGGCCGAGCAGTCGACTGCTGAGCACCCGCAGACCGTGATCACATCGCCATATCTGCGGGCAAAGGAGACTTGGCGGATTGCAGCCGAGTCAGCTGGGCTGGATCTGCCGACGCCGACGACCGACGACCGGTTGGTGGACCGGCTGTTGGGTGAGCTGGAGCTGTTGACCCGCGCGGCGATCGATCTGCGGTTCCCGGATGAGCAAGGTCGGCGAGCTGAGGTGGGCGAATACCGCTATACCCCGCCGGGTGGCGAGTCCTTTGCCGACATCGGAGTGCGGCTGACGTCATTTCTCGACGACATCAACCAGGCACACGCCGACGAGCGGATGATCGTGGTCGCGCACGACGCTGTGGTGCTGATGATGCGGGCTGTCATCGAACGGCTCAGCTGGGATCAGGTGATGGCAGTGCATGCAGCGGCCGGCAGCGTGCGCAACGCCTCGCTGACCAGCTTCGCCGCCCGCGACGGGCGCCTTGAGCTGGTCAGCTACAACTCAGTTGACCACCTAGCGTCAACTACGGGCCCCTGAAGCTGAAGGCCAGGGTTCCAGCCTTATGCACTTCTGAATTGTCGGGTTAGACGTTGAAGCCGAGGGCGCGCAGCTGTTCGCGACCCTCATCGGTAATCTTGTCGGGCCCCCACGGCGGCAGCCACACCCAGTTGATCCGGAAGTCTTTCACCAGGCCGCCGCCGGGGCCGGTGGTGAGTGCCTGCCGGGTCTGGTCCTCGATCACATCGGTCAGCGGGCAGGCCGCTGAAGTCAGCGTCATGTCCAGGGTGGCCACGTTGTCGTCGTCGACGAAACTGCCATAGACCAAGCCAAGGTCGACGACGTTGATTCCCAGCTCGGGATCGACGACATCCTTCATCGCCTCTTCGATGTCAGCGACAGATGCCTTGACTACCGTTGTGTCTGCGGCCACGACGGCGTCCGGCTCGCCGGCATCCGAAGCAACGGTTTCCGAAGCCACGGCATCCGAAGCCACGGCATCCGAAGCAACGGTTTCCGAGTTACCGTCGGTCACTGCGTCCGGTGCGGCAGTCTTGATTGGCGTGAGTTCGTCGATGCTGTGTTCGGTCATGCCTTCACCTCCGGGCCGAGGCCCACGTCGACACCCGCGCGCGCCGCGGCGTCCTTGAATGCCATCCACGGCAGCAGGGCGCATTTCACCCGAGCCGGAAACTTCGCCACACCGGCGAACGCGATGGCGTCGCCCAACACGTCCTCGTCCGGTTCCACCTGGCCGAGGCCTTGCATCAACGCGACGAAGGCATGGTGAATCTCGGCCGTTGAAGCCAGGTCGCGACCTTGCACCAGCTCGTGCAGCACTGACGCCGACGCTTGACTGATCGAACACCCCAACCCGTCGTACGACATGTCGTCGATTTTGTCGGCGTCGACGTCCACCCGGACGGTGATCTCGTCGCCGCAGGTCGGGTTGACGTGGTGCGCTTCGCCACCGAACGGCTCGCGCAGTCCACGCCCATGCGGGTGCTTGTAGTGATCAAGGATGATCTCTTGGTACAGCGAGTCGAGCAGCATCAGTCGAACACCTTCCGTACCTGGTCGAGTCCGCGCGCGAGCGCATCAATCTCGTCCGTGGTGGTGTAGAGGTAGAACGACGCGCGGGTCATCGCTGGCACCCCGAACCGCACACAGGTCGGCTTGGCGCAATGGTGTCCGACGCGTACTTCCACGCCGAGCGCGTCCAGGATCTGCCCGACGTCGTGCGGGTGCACCCCGTCGACGGCAAAGGAAACGGTGCCACCGCGGCCCTCGGGTGTGGCCGGCCCAAAAATGCGCACGCCGTCGACTTCACCGAGCGCCTTCAACGCGTACGCGGTGATTTCCTGTTCGTGCTCGTGCACTGCCTCCATGCCCAGGGCAGAGAGGTAGTCGACGGCTGCACCGAGCCCGATCGCTTCGGTGATCGGCGGGGTGCCGGCCTCGAACCGGGCGGGCGGTGCCGCGAACGTCGTCCGAGCCATCGTGACCGTTTCGATCATCGATCCGCCCCCGAGGAACGGCGGCATCTTGGCGAGCAGCTCGAACCGACCCCAGAGCACGCCGATGCCGGTCGGTCCGAGCATCTTGTGGCCGGTGAAGGCGATGAAGTCGACCCCGAGGGCACGCACGTCCACGGGCAGGTGCGGCACCGACTGGGAGGCGTCGAGCATGACCAGCGCGCCGACGTGGCGGGCCCGCGCGACGATCCGGGTGACGTCGTTGATCGTGCCGAGCACGTTGGACATGTGCACGACCGACACCAATTTGGTGCGTTCGTTGACTAGGTCATCCAGTCCGGAATCGTCCAGCCGGCCTTCGTCGGTGACCCCGAACCAGCGCAGGGTGGCACCGGTGCGTTCGCACAGCAGCTGCCAGGGCACGATGTTCGAGTGGTGCTCCATCTCGGAGATCACGATCTCGTCACCTGGGCCGAGCTTGAGCAGCTGTCCGAGCGAATAGGCGACCAGGTTGATCGCCTCGGTCGAGTTTTTGGTGAAGATCACTTCATCGGGGCTGCCCGCACCGATGAAAGCGGCGACCTTCGTCCGAGCGTCCTCGTAGGCCGAGGTGGACTCGGTGCCCAGGGTGTGCACCGAGCGGGACACGTTGCCGTTGTGTCGTTGCAGGTGCGCGCTCATCGCGTCGAGCACCTGCACCGGTTTCTGCGAGGTGTTGGCACTGTCCAGATACACCAGCGGGTGTCCGTTGATCTCCCGAGTGAGAATGGGGAAATCGGCACGGATCCGGGCCACGTCGAACGTCATCGTTGACCTCCTGCGAGTCAGACGCGGGTGCCCACGAAGCGCTCGTAGCCTTCGGCTTCAAGCTGCTCGGCGAGCTCGGGGCCGCCTTCCTGCACGATCTTGCCGGCCACGAAGACATGCACGTGGTCCGGCTTGATGTAGCGCAGGATGCGGGTGTAGTGGGTGATCAGCAGCAGGCCGGTGTCGCCGGTTTCGCGGACCCGGTTGACGCCTTCACTGACGATGCGCAGCGCGTCGATGTCCAGGCCGGAGTCTGTCTCGTCCAGGATCGCTACCTTGGGCTTGAGCAGCTCCAACTGCATGATTTCGTGCCGCTTCTTTTCCCCGCCGGAGAAGCCCTCGTTGACGTTGCGCTGGGCGAACGCCGGGTCCATCTGCAGCTGTTCCATCGCCGCGCGCAGCTCACCAGCCCAGGTGCGCAGCTTCGGCGCTTCGCCGTCGATCGCAGTCTTCGCGGTGCGCAGGAAGTTGGCCACCGACACACCAGGCACCTCAACTGGGTACTGCATGGCCAGGAACAGTCCGGCCCGCGCCCGCTCGTCCACTGTCATCGCCAGCACGTCAGCGCCGTCGAGCGTGACCGTACCCCCGGTGATTTGGTATTTGGGGTGACCAGCGATGGAGTAAGCCAAGGTGGATTTGCCGGAGCCGTTCGGGCCCATGATGGCGTGGGTGACGCCGGACTTCACGGTCAGGTCGACGCCGTGCAGGATCGGCTTGAGCTCACCCTCGGGCAGCTTGACCGACACCTGCAGGTCGTGGATCTCCAGGGTGCTCACGGCATAACTCCATTACTCGGTGTGGTCGAAAGATAGATGTCCCCGGCGCGGATCTCGACCGGGAAGGTGGCGACTGGTTCGGTGGCGGGCAGACCGCTCGGCGCACCGGTGCGCAGATCAAACCGGGACCCGTGCAGCCAGCATTCGATCAGGCAACCGTCCAGTTCGCCTTCGCTGAGCGCGACCGCGGCATGGCTACATTCGTCGCGCACGGCATAAAAGTGCTCGTCGTCGGCGTGCACGACAGCGATCTCGATGCCGTCCACTTCGGTGGTGACAACCGAACCCTTGGGCACATCGGCCGCGGCGAGGACGCGGACAAAATCGGTCATGACTGCGCCTGGAGCAGTCGGGCCTCGATCGCGTCACCTAGGCGTTCCCGCAGCTGCTCGACCGGGATCTTCGCGATCAGCTCGGCGAAGAAACCACGCACGACCAGCTTGCGTGCCTGCTCTTCCGGAATGCCGCGGGCCATCAGATAGAACAGCTGCTCATCGTCGAAGCGGCCAGTCGTGCTCGCGTGTCCGGCTCCGGTGACTTCACCGGTCTCAATCTCCAAGTTCGGGATCGAGTCCGCGCGCGCCCCATCCGTCAAAATCAAGTTCCGATTGATCTCGTACGTATTGGTGCCGGTCGCGCTCGCTCGGATCAACACGTCGCCGACCCAGACTGTGTGGGCCGAAGCGCCCTGCAAAGCGCCGCGATAACCGACGTAGCTGCGGCAATCCGGCACGGTGTGATCGATCAGCTGGCGATGCTCGAAGTGCTGCCCCGCACCGGCGAAATACAGCCCCCAGAGTTCGGCGTCGCCGCCACGCCCGGTGTATTCCACACTGGTGGACTGCCGCAGCAGGTCGCCGCCGAGTGCCACCTGCACATGGCTCACCCGTGCGTCCGCCCCGACCTGCAGCTTGATGTGCTGGGCCTGAACCGCGTCCGCGTCCCATTCAGCCATCGTGACGAAAGTCAGCTGCGCACCGGCACCGATGATCACTTCGATGTTGTCGGCCAACGTCACCGAACCGGTCTGCTCTAGCACGATGGTGACCTTGGCAAATGCCCCAACTCGCACCACTGTCCGCGCGCCCGCAGCCGCACCGCCCCGCCCGACGACCCGGACCAGCACTGGCTGCTCTGGCTCACTACCCGCGGCGACCTCGACGACAGTGACCGCTGCGGCCGAGCAATGAGCCAACGCGCTGATCCGGTCGAACGGGATCGACCCCGCCTCGACCTGAGCGACTCGCTCGATGCTGACGCCGTCCGGCAGCTCACCGTGCTCGAACACCGGGGCGACCCCGGTCAGCGCTGTCGCCGTGGCCAGCTCACCCAGCCGCTTGAGCGGGGTGAAGCGCCACTGTTCTTCCCGGCCGGTCAGGGCCGGGAAGTCGGCGACGTCGAAGGAGCGCAGCACCTGCGACTTGGTACTCGGCGGCGGGGCGATGGCCTCGGTAGTCATTTCGTCCTTGCTCTTGAGATCGGTCAACGCCGGATGGGGCCGGCGCTCAGCCGACCGCACCCTCCATTTGCAGCTCGATCAGGCGGTTGAGCTCGAGCGCATATTCCATCGGGAGTTCCTTGGCGATCGGCTCGATGAACCCGCGCACGATCATCGCCATGGCTTCGTCCTCGGTCATGCCCCGGCTCATGAGATAGAAGAGCTGGTCTTCGCTGATTTTGGAGACGGTCGCCTCGTGCCCCATCGACACGTCATCCTCGCGAATGTCCACATAGGGGTAGGTGTCGGAGCGCGAGATCGTGTCCACCAGCAGCGCATCGCACTTGACCGTGCTGCGGCTGTGGTGCGACCCATCGAGCACCTGCACCAACCCGCGATATGAAGTGCGGCCGCCACCCCGGGCGATCGACTTCGACACGATCGTCGAGGAGGTGTGCGGCGCCGCGTGCACCATTTTCGCGCCGGCGTCCTGGTGCTGGCCCGCACCGGCCATCGCGACCGAGAGGACCTCACCCTTGGCATGTGGGCCGGTCATGTAGACGGCCGGGTATTTCATCGTCACCTTGGAACCGATGTTGCCGTCGATCCACTCCATCGTCGCGCCCTCTTCGCAGGTGGCGCGCTTGGTGACCAGGTTGTAAACGTTGTTCGACCAGTTCTGAATCGTCGTGTATCGACAGCGCGCGTTCTTCTTCACCACGATCTCGACCACCGCCGAGTGCAGCGAGTCCGACGAGTAGATCGGCGCGGTGCAGCCCTCGACGTAGTGCACATAGGCACCCTCGTCAACGATGATCAACGTACGCTCGAACTGGCCCATGTTCTCGGTGTTGATCCGGAAGTAGGCCTGCAACGGAATGTCAACCTTGACGTTCTTCGGTACGTAGATGAACGAGCCACCCGACCACACCGAGGTGTTCAGTGCGGCGAACTTGTTGTCGCCAACCGGGATGATCGTGCCGAAGTATTCGCGGAACAACTCCTCGTGCTGCTTGAGGGCCGTGTCGGTGTCCACGAAGATGACGCCCTGCTCTTCGAGGTCCTCGCGAATCTTGTGGTAGACGACTTCGGACTCGTATTGCGCGGCCACGCCAGACACCAGGCGCTGCTTTTCCGCCTCGGGGATGCCCAACTTGTCATAGGTGTTCTTGATGTCGTCGGGCAGGTCGTCCCAGCTGGCCGCCTGCTTTTCGGTCGAGCGCACGAAGTATTTGATGTTCTGGAAGTCGATCCCGGTGAGGTCGGCCCCCCACGAGGGCATCGGCTTACGGTCGAACAGCCGAAGCCCTTTCAGGCGCAGGTCCAGCATCCACTGCGGCTCACTTTTGAGCGCGGAGATGTTGCGCACCACAGCTTCGGACAGGCCACGGGCGGCGGTGGAGCCGGCTGTGTCGGCGTCGGCCCAGCCGTACTCGTACCGGCCCAGGGCGGCGAGTTGCTCTTCCTGAGTGACGATCTGGTCGGTCATGAGGCTGTCCTAACCGTGGTTTCGCAGAGATCTTGAATTCGCTCGTGGGTGGCGGCGGAACGGTCGGACGGAATCCGTCCGGGTCCGGGGATGTGCGTGGTGCACACTCCGTCGCCGTGCGCGATGGTGGCGAGGCGCTGCACGTGGGTGCCGATGAGCCGGGAAATGACCTCGGTCTCGGCGTCGCACAACTGGGGGAACTCGGCGGCAACATGCGCCACCGGGCAGTGATGCTGGCACAACTGTCCGCCAGAGGCGATCGTGGTCGCGTTGGCAGCGTAGCCCTCAGTGGTCAACGCTTCGGCAAGCGCCTCGGCCCGGTCGAACGGCGCCTCCCCCGCCTCGCACATGGCGACGCGGATCCGCTGTTCCAGGGCACCGGCCTGCGCCGCAGCGAACGCACTCACCGCATCCGGCCCACCACGTTCAGCGATCCAACGCAGGGCAGCAGTAGCGATGTCGTCGTAAAGATGCGGGAAGCTCTCGCGGGCCGCGGCGGTGAGTATGAACGCCTTCGCCGGGCGGCCCCGACCGCGCGGGCCGACATTGCGCACTTCGCGCGCCTCGACCAGCTGGTCGGCGAGCATGGCGTCGAGATGTTTGCGAATGGCAGCCGGGCTGAGCCTTAGCTTCGCGCCGAGCTCGGCTGCGGTCGCGGCGCCACGTTCCAGCAACAACTGAGCCACCCGATCCCGCGTCCGCCCGTCGTCTCTGGGGCCAGCACTAGCCAGCTCTGGCCCAGCGGTAGCCACCTCACCAGCAGCCAGCTCACTAGTAGTGGCCGCCTCACCGGTAGCCAGCTCCGCGTATTTCACTACGCTAACGTAACGTAATTCCGGCGACAGCTGCAAACCGACCCCCGGTGATCCAGCACACCGATCGGTCAGCGCACTCGATTCCAAGATCAAATATCGGCGTACGATGGCGCGGGTGAAGTTATTCGCGTTGCGCCCGTTGGCCTTGGCGTCCTTGTTCGTGTTACGCCCGTTGGCCTTGGCGTCCTTGATCGCCAATATTGCACTGGTCGTCACCGGTGCCGCAGTGCGTCTCACCCGCTCCGGTCTCGGCTGCCCCACCTGGCCCAAATGCACCGACGCGTCTTACTCCACCACCGCTGCCATGGGCATCAACGGCGCCATCGAGTTCGGCAACCGCGTGCTCAGCCTTGCCCTCGGCCTGATCGCCGTCGCCTGTGTGCTCGCGGCGGTGCTGCACAAACCCCGCCGACAGGTGCTAGTCCTACTCAGCCTCAGCGTCCTGCTCGGCATCGTCGGGCAAGCCGTGGTCGGCGGCATCAGCGTGCTCACCCACCTGAACCCGTGGGTCGTCGGCTTGCACTTCCTGCTTTCCATGGCCCTAATTGCCGCCGCCTATGCGCTGTGGCGCCGCACAACTGAAGGCGACGGCAAACCGGTTGCCGTGGTCCCCGCGCCGCTGCGCCTGCTAGCCCGGCTCACCGCTGCTGCCGGCGCCGCCGTGCTGGTGGTCGGAGTGATGGTGACCGGCAGCGGGCCGCATGCTGGCGACGTGCACGCCAGGCGCAATGGGCTCGACCCGGCCACGATCGCCCAAGCCCACGCCGACCTGGTGTGCCTGCTGATCGGCTTGACTGTCGGGCTGGCGTTGAGCCTGCTGGCAGTCGGCGCGACGCGAAACGTCGTCCGCACTGCGTTTACGCTGCTGATGGTCGAGCTCGCGCAGGGGCTGATCGGCTTCGTCCAATATTTCACCCACCTACCGGTCATTTTGGTGGGCGTGCACTTGCTCGGCGCCGCACTGGTCTGGACTGGAATCCTGGCCCTGCTCTGGTCCCTACGCGAACGCCCGCAGCTGCAACCCCTGAGGCGGCAGGCCCCACAACAACCGGCTACCACCACCGAACGACCACAACCCGCCGTCCGCTAACAACGCGCGCCGTGGTGGGACACCATGCGGGCGTGCGGCCCGGCAAGGTGGGACCATGTGGGCCGCCTAGCGCCTGCCAGCCCGCACCAACGGCCACTGGCGCCTGCCAGCCCGCACCAACGGCCACTGGCGCTATAGGCGGCTGACGACCGCTGACGCCAAACGCTCGGCGGCGGGTGGTGCGGCGAGGAGGAATAGCGACGGCTCGGTGAGTTCTAACTCCAGCAGCAGCGGCTGTCCATCCGGGCCTGGGATCAGGTCCACTCGGGCATAGAGCAGTCGATCTGCGCCGCCGGGAATCGCGCGCAACGCTGCTGCTGCGGTCACCAACTCAGCCGCCGACGGCGTACGCGAAGTGATGTCCTCTGTGCCGGGGTCGATATTGCCTAGATCCGGCCCGGTGAGCATGGGGCCTTTGCGGATGGCGTGGCTGAAGGTCAGCTCGCCGGTCGCGTCGGGCAGGAAAATCAGCGCCGTTTCACCAGCCGTGTCGACTGCACGCAAGTAGGGCTGAATCATTGCGGTGCGCCCTGCCGTGCGGAGTCGGGCGACGTGTGCGCGAGCCAACGGCAGCTGTGCCGGCAACAGATAGCGGCCAGTGTCCTGGCTGCCGGCGCTGATCGAGGGTTTGACCACCCACTCACCGTCGGCCGGCGCGCTCCAGCTTTGTCCCGGAGCTACGAAATTGGTCGGGGTGACCGCGACGCCAGCCGCGGCGAGCTCGCTCAGATACCGCTTGTCGGTGTTCCACTCGACTATGTCGGCCGAATTGAGCAGCCGCGGCACCTGCTTGGCCCACTCGACGAAGCTATCGCGCCGGGCGACGTAGTCCCAGGGTGAACGGAGCACGACCAGATCGAAGGTGGCCCAGTCGAGGGTGGAGTCGTCCCACCGGACGGTCTGGACGTCCACGCCGGCAGCCTGCAGCGCGTCGCGTAACGGGAAGTCGTCTTGCCACAGTTCCGGCAACTGCGTGCAGGTCACTAGCGCGACCCGGGAGTTTCCCGGGTCGCGGCTTGGGTTTCGCGGCAACTTAGCGGGCCATGCTCCGGCGGGCCATCGCGCGCCACAGGTCACTACTGGGTCGCATCTGCTCCAACAGTTCGCGCTCCCACTCGTTCTGCACCTCGACGCCGGCGTTCTCGCATGCCATGCGGGCGACGTCAGTGCCGTCGGCAAACTCGTCGGACCACTCGCCGTCCTCACCAACCAGAACGATGCGGGCGCCACGCTTGCCGACGTATTCAATGACCGCGGTTGCGCCGCCGTGGCCGGCTGCGAAGGACTTGATCCCCGCGGTCAATGTCGAATCCGAACCTTGAGCCATGAGAGCAAGACTAAGCAGTACCCACTGGGAGGCAAACAGTCTGAATGGGTTTTTGTGACACGGGTTACCTGGGGGTTTACCTGTTCGACACTTTGGTTTGTGCGATTGGCGCTTTCGCGACATCCCTCGTTCAGGGGATACGACACAGAGTGAGCGCAAAACCCCGCAACGTCCGATTTTCGTCCGGCCAGCCAACGGGGGCAAGTCCGAGTCCGAACTGGAACATTTAGACCAGTGCGTCGACGGCAACCGCAATGAAAAGTATCGTCAAATACGTGATCGACCAGTGGAACAGCCGCATCGGTTTTACCGGCTGGCCTCGGCGCGAACGGTTCACCAACAGCACCGCCTCGACTAGGAAACATCCACCAAGGAGTATGGCTGTCACACCGTAGATCAGGCCCAAACCGAGCGGCCAGGCGGCGAGCGAGGTAGCCACGGTCAACACGGTGAACAGTAGAATTTCGCTGTTGACCCGGCGGACCGAGCGCACCACCGGCAACATCGGAATCCCGGCCCGGGCGTAGTCGTCCTTGTACTTGATGGCCAGTGCGTAGAAGTGCGGCATCTGCCAAAAAAAGACAATGGCGAAAAGCGCCCAACCTAGCGGCTCCACCGAACCGGTCACTGCCGCCCAGCCGATGATCACCGGGGCGGCACCGCAGACTCCACCCCAGAAGGTGTTTGTCGGCGTGCGGCGCTTGAGCCACAGGGTGTAGACGACGTCGTAATAGAAGATCGCTGCCGCGGTCAGGGCGGTGGCCAACCAGTTGGTCAAGGCACCCATCAGGGCGACCGAAATCACCGCGAGGGTCAGCCCGAAAATCAACACGGCTCGCGGAGTGACGCGGTGTGCCGGCAACGGACGCCGCTTGGTGCGGCGCATCAGCTGGTCGATGTCACGGTCGATGTAGCAGTTCAACGCGCTCGCGGCACCGCCGGCCAACGCACCGCCGACCAGCACAACCACCAGCGTGCGGGCGTTTGGCCAGCCGCCGGCGGCCAACATCATCGCCGGCACGGTGGTGACCAACAACAGTTCGACGATCTGCGGTTTGGTCAGCGCCACATAGGCCCGCAGCACTGCCAGCAGTTGCCGACGGGTCTCGGTTCGACCCGCCTGTGCGGTCCGTTCCGGACCGCCGGGCGGCCGTCCAGGGACGGGACGCTCGGTGATCATGCTCACGGACAGCCACCTTCCGGCATCGGCACCAGCTTGGAGTTCACGACCCTGGCCGGTGGGACCGGCAGCACGCCGGGACAGCCTACGCGCAGCCATTCACGCTGCTCTGGCGACCCAAGCCGATCTGGGCTGCCTCTAGCCGCATGTCCGCTCTCAGCGTATGGGCCTAGGGCATTCGGGCGGCGAGGGTTTAACCCAAGTGGATAGGGTCATCCCAAAAGGGTCCCAAAACCATGCCCCGAGGAGCAGAACCGACGTGGCTGCCAAAGATCATTCCCTCAACTGGTCCGACCTCGACCGTAAAGCGGTAGACACCGTCCGAGTGCTGGCCATGGATGCCGTGGAGAAGTCCGGAAACGGCCACCCCGGCACTGCCATGAGCCTCGCGCCGGCGGCGTATCTGCTGTTCAACAAGGTCATGCGCCACGATCCGACCGACCCGCACTGGGCTGGGCGTGACCGTTTCGTTCTCTCCTGTGGCCACTCCAGCCTCACGCTGTACATCCAGCTCTTCCTCTCCGGCTACAGCCTGGCGTTAGAAGACCTGGCTTCGCTGCGGCAGTGGGACTCGCTGACCCCCGGTCACCCGGAATACGGACACACCTCCGGGGTGGAGATCACCACTGGGCCGCTCGGGCAGGGCATCGGCAACGCGATCGGCATGGCAATGTCTGCCCGGCGCGAGCGTGGCTTGTTCGACCCGAGCGCAGAAGCGGGCCAGTCCCCCTTCGACCACCAAATTTTTGCGCTGTGTTCCGACGGCGACATCGAAGAGGGCATCAGCCACGAGTCGAGCGCCATTGCCGCAGTTCAGAAGCTCGGCAACCTCACGTTGATCTATGACGACAACGAGATCTCCATCGAGGACGACACCCGGATCGCCAAGAGCGAGGATGTCGGAGCGCGCTACGCCGCATATGGCTGGCACGTGCAGCACGTGGATTGGCGCAAGGGCGACCCGGCCAAGGGCGATTACGCCGAAGACGTCGAAGCACTCTTCCAGGCGATTCAGGCGGCCAAGGCCGAGACTGACAAGCCGTCGTTCATCGTGCTGCGCACCATCATCGGCTGGCCTGCGCCGAACAAGCAGAACACTGGGAAGATCCACGGTTCGGCGCTCGGTGCTGACGAGGTCGCCGCCACCAAGGTGATCATGGGATTCGACCCGAACGAGACCTTCGCGGTGGACCCGGAGGTGCTCAAGCACACCCAGGCAACGGCAACTCGCGGCCAGGCCGAACACGCTGAGTGGACCAAGGCGTTCGACGCGTGGGCGGCTGGCAACACGGCGGGTAAGCAGCTGTTCGACCGCATGTCGACCCGGACGTTGCCCGAAGGCTGGTTGCAGGCGCTGCCCGAGTTTCCGGCCGACGAAAAGGGCCTCGCGACCCGGGCCGCGTCCGGCAAGGTGCTCAACGCCCTCGCGCCGGTGCTGCCCGAGCTGTGGGGTGGCTCAGCCGACCTGGCCGAGAGCAACAACACCACCATGGAGGGCGAGCCGTCGTTCATCCCCTCCGAGTACGCGACCAAGGCGTTCCCCGGCAACGAATACGGCCGTACCCTGCACTTCGGTATTCGTGAGCACGGCATGGGCTCGATCCTCAACGGCATCGCCGTGCACGGTGGCACCCGCCCGTACGGTGGCACGTTCTTGGTCTTCAGCGACTACATGCGCGGCGCCGTGCGACTGGCCGCCCTGATGAAGCTGCCGGTCACATTCGTGTGGACGCACGACTCGATCGGGCTCGGCGAGGACGGCCCGACCCACCAGCCGATCGAGACGCTCACCGCGCTGCGCGCCATCGTCGGCCTCGACGTGGTCCGCCCGGCCGACGCCAACGAGACCGCGTGGGCCTGGCGCGGAGCACTGGAGCACACCGACCGCCCGACCGCATTGGCATTGTCCCGGCAGAACCTCCCGACGATCGACCGGAGCAAATACGCGTCAGCCGAGGGCACCCTCAAGGGCGGTTACATCGTCTCCGAGGCCTCCGGGATCGCACCCAAGGTCATCCTCGTCGGCACCGGTTCTGAGCTGTCGATCTGTCTCACAGCGCAGGAGCGCCTCGAAGCTGAAGGCACACCGACGCGGGTGGTGTCGATGCCGTGTCAGGAATGGTTCTACCAACAGGACTCCGCTTACCAGCAAGAAGTTCTGCCCCGTGGGGTTAAGGCCCGGGTCACCGTCGAGGCGGGTATTCGGATGAGTTGGGATCGCATTCTCGGTGACGACGGCGAAGCGGTCAGCATCGAGCACTATGGTGCCAGCGCGCCCGCCAAGATCTTGTTCGAGCAGTTCGGCTTCACCGCGGACAACGTGGTGGCAAAGGCTAACGCCGCCCTGGCCAAGGTCGGCGAAATCACCGGTCACAAGACCGGAAACTAAGGGGTATCGCGATGACCGACAAGCTGGCAGAGCTTTCCGCCGCAGGTGTGGCAGTGTGGCTCGACGATCTCTCCCGCGTCCGACTGACCAGCGGTTCGCTGGACAAACTACGTCGCGAGCAGCACGTGGTCGGGGTGACCACCAACCCGAGCATCTTTCAAAAGGCGCTCTCCGACGCAGACGCATATGACGCACAGCTGCGTGAGTTGGCTGCCCAAAACGTCACCGTCGAAGAGGCGGTCCGATTGATGACCGGTTTCGACGTGCGCTGGGCGTGCGACGTGATGCGCCCGGCTTATGACGCGTCCAATGGTGTTGACGGCCGGGTGTCGATCGAGGTTGACCCGCGCAGTGCGCACGACACCACGAAGACGGCCGCTGAGGCCAAGTCGCTGTGGTGGCTGGTCGACCGGCCGAATCTCTACATCAAGATCCCGGCCACCCTCGCGGGCCTGCCGGCGATCACCGCCACCCTGGCCGCTGGCATCAGCGTCAACGTGACGCTGATCTTCTCGCTGGAGCGCTACCGGGCCGTCATGGACGCGTTCCTGACCGGTTTGGAGCAGGCCAAGGCAAATGGGCACGACCTCACCAAGATTGGTTCGGTGGCGTCGTTCTTCGTCTCCCGGGTCGACACCGAAGTGGACAAGCGGCTCGACAAGATCGGTTCAAGCGAGGCCCGCGCGCTCAAGGGCAAGGCTGCGATCGCCAACGCCCAGCTCGCCTACGAGGCCTACACCGAGGTCTTCGGCACCGACCGCTGGCAGGCACTGGCCAAGGCCGGCGCGCAGCCGCAGCGTCCGTTGTGGGCCTCCACCTCGACCAAGAGCCCCGAGTTCAAGGACACGATCTACGTCGAGGAGCTGATCGCGGCCGGCACGGTAAACACCATGCCGGAATCAGTGATCTTCGCGTTCGAAAACCACGGCGAAACCCGAGGCGACACCATCACCACCGCTTACGGTACGGCCAAAAAGGTCATCGCCGATTTGACCGCAGTTGGGATCGACCTAGACGACGTGGTCAAAGTGCTCGAAGATGAGGGCGTCGACAAGTTCGAGGCCAGCTGGAAAGAGCTGCTTGAAGGCGTGGACAGGTCGCTGAAGGCCGCTTCCGCCGGGGCAAAGAACCCCAGCGACGCCGCCTAGTTGCAGGACCCCTGCTGCGAGTTCGCTCGTAGCAGGGGGTCCTGCAAAACTCGCTTAGCCCCGCACCCACCCCAAAACTGGCAGGATGGACCACGTGGGTAATCCGCTGCGCACCGCACAGGACCGTCGGCTTCCCCGGATCCCCGAGCCCTGCGCTCTGGTGATCTTCGGAGTCACTGGTGACCTGTCCCGTAAGAAACTCATCCCGGCTGTCTACGATCTGGCTAACCGTGGCTTGCTGCCGCCTGGTTTCGTGGTGTTGGGCTTTGCCCGCCGCGATTGGGGCGACGGCGATTTCGAGTCACTGGCTTATGCAGCGGCCAAAAAGGGCGCCCGCACGCCGTGGCGCGAAGAGGTCTGGCAACGACTGGCCACGCAGTTCCAGTTCGTGCCCGGCTCGTTCGACGACGACGAAGCCTTCAACCACCTCGCCGTGACCCTCGACGACCTGCGTGATCGCAACGGCATCCTCGGTAACGCCGCGTTCTACTTCTCCATCCCGCCGGCCGCGTTCCCGTTGGTGCTCAACCAGCTCGCCCGCACCGGCATGGCCGACAACGCGAAATCCGGCGGCTGGCGGCGAGTCGTGGTGGAAAAGCCGTTCGGCAACGACCTGCAGACCGCGATGAAGCTGAACACGCTGGTCGACGAGGTTTTCACCCCGCAGGACGTTTTCCGGATCGACCACTACCTCGGCAAAGAGACAGTGCAAAACATCTTGGCTTTGCGCTTCGCCAACAGCCTGTTTGAGCCGGTCTGGAATTCCAAATACGTCGACTCCGTGCAGATCACCATGGCCGAAGACGTCGGCATCGGCTCGCGGGCCGCGTTCTACGACGCCTCCGGGGCCGCACGCGACGTGCTGCAGAACCACTTGCTGCAGCTGCTCGCCCTCGTGGGGATGGAAGAGCCGACCAGCTTCGACCCCAACGACGTGCGGGCCGAAAAGCTCAAGGTGCTCAAAGCAATCAGCCTGCCTGACGATGTCACCACCGGCTCAGTGCGCGGCCAATACCTGCCCGGCTGGGTCGCTGGTGAGCGTGCCGTCGGTTACTTAGAAGAAAAGAACATCCCGTCGGACTCCACCACGGAGACCTACGTGGCGGTCCGGCTCGGCATCCAAAACCGCCGCTGGGCCGAAGTTCCGTTCTTTGTCCGGGTGGGCAAGCGGATGCCGCGCCGGGTGACCGAGATCGCCATCATCTTCAAGCGCGCGCCGCACTTGCCATTCGACCCGGCCGATGTGGAAATGCTGGGCAACAACCAGCTGGTGATCCGGGTGCAGCCAGACGAGGGCGTCGTGCTCAAGTTCGGCTCCAAGGTGCCAGGCACCACGATGGAGGTCCGAGACATCGCAATGGACTTCCAATACGGTGAGGCATTTACCGAATCCAGCCCCGAGGCGTATGAGCGGCTCGTGCTGGATGTTCTGGTCGGCGACCGGACCCTGTTCCCGGACGCCGCCGAGATCGAACAGAGCTGGCGAGTAATCGACCCGCTCGAAGCTGCCTGGGCCGGTGTGAAGCCGGAGCCCTATCGCAGCGGTGAATGGGGACCGCGTGCATCCGATGAGATGCTCGCACGTGAAGGTCGCGCTTGGAGGCGGGCATGATCGGGCTGTGGGATACCACCGGCAACGAAGTCGTCAACGCCCTTGCGGCTGAACGGCGCAGCGCCGGCGGGGTGGCCTCCGGGCTAGCCCTGACGCTGGTTGCCGTGGTTGAGGAGAAGCAGGTCCGCGACGCCGAAGCCGCAGCCACGATCGCAGCAGCCGCGCACCCGTGCCGACTGCTGATCGTGGTGCGCTCCGACCTGTCCGGTCGCAGTCGACTCGACGCTGAAATCGTGGTCGGTGGGCGGCTCGGCCCGGCCGAAGCAGTCGTCATGCGGATGTATGGGCGGCTCGCCCTGCACGCCGAGTCGGTGGTGATGCCGCTGCTCGCCCCGGACGTGCCGGTCGTCACCTGGTGGTGCGAGGCGCCACCGGAGAGCATTGCGAACGACTTCCTCGGTGTCGTGGCCGATCGCCGGATCACCGACTGCGCGTTTGCCAGCGACCCGGTGGCAGCGTTGCGTCAGCGGGCCGCTGACTACGCCCCCGGTGACACCGACCTCAGCTGGACCAGGATCACCTCGTGGCGCACCCTGGTGGCCGGCGCGTTCGACACCACTGATCAACGCGTGGTCAGCGCGACAATCGTGGCACCGCCGAGCGATCCGACCGCGGCGTTGATGAAGGGCTGGCTGCAGTCCCGACTCGGCATCGCGCCCGAGTGGGAGCCGACCGATCAAGCACCGCGGATGCACTCGGTGTCGCTCAAATGCGCCAACGACGACTGCGTGACGATCACCCGTGACGAGAACACGGCGCTGTTCAGCCGTACTGGTCAGGAGGATCGGTATATGCCGTTGCCGAAGCGATCAGTCGGTGACGAACTCGCTGAGGAGCTGCGCCGGCTGGATGCCGACCAGGTTTACTCCGACGCGTTGGGGGCGATGGCCGGGGTCCCCGGGTTGGATCACAAGCCGCCGATGCGCGTGCACGTGTGGCGTGACCCAGCCTTGGCAGCACGTGCGGGTGCCGAGGTGGAGGCATTCGCCGGACCGGGCGGCACCGCAGCCTAGGACCAGCTCTAAGCTCGACAGGGCCGCTCGCCGTCCACGGTGGGCGGCCCTTTGCCCAGCATTTTGAGGAGACGACAAATGAGCGAGACCGTGGTCGTGGTGGTTTCCGACGCCGACCTGCTGGCTTCAACCGTGGCGGCGCGGCTTGTCGTCACCATCATCGACGCGCAAGCTCAGCGCGGAGCAGCCAGCGTCGTGCTGACTGGTGGCCGGATCGCGGCGAAGGTGTTGCGTGCGGTCAAAGATATGCCGGCCGCAGCCGCGATCGACTGGTCTCGGGTCGAGTTGTGGTGGGGCGACGAGCGGTTCCTGCCGGACGGCGACCCTGACCGCAACGCGACCCAGGCTCACGCAGCGCTGCTGGACGCGCTGCCACTGAACCCCGCATCGGTGCACGCCATGCCCGCAGCTGACGGCCCAGACGGCGACAATGCCGAAGCGGCCGCCGAGCGCTACGCCGGCGAGCTGGCTGCCAGCGGGCCGGTGCTGCCGATCTTCGACGTGCTGATGCTCGGCGTTGGCGAGGACGGTCACGTGGCGTCGCTCTTCCCCGGGCACTCTGTGCTCGAAGCGACCGGCACAACGGCAGCGGTCCACAACAGCCCAAAGCCACCCCCCACCCGGATCACCTTGACTATGCCGACCATTCAGTCGGCCCAGGAGGTCTGGCTAATCGCCGCCGGACCGGACAAGACCCGCTCGGTCGGTGCGGCCCTCAACGGTGACAAGAGCCGCCCGGCGGCCCACGCCAGCGGGATGACCAAGACGGTTTGGCTGCTCGATCAGGCCGCCGCAGCCGAACTCGCCGGGCGCTGAAGCGCACCGCCGATGCGAAATTTCGAGGTCGTATATTTTGCGGCCTACCGGCTCGAAGACCTGCGACCGATCACGCCTGGCGAGGCTGATCGGCTGGAGCAATGGCGCATTCTTGACCAGCGGCTCCCCGGCAGCGCCGGTGCGACTCCCCTGCAGGTGCTCAACGATCAGGTAGTGCACGGGCCAGAACATGCTCTGGCGGAAAATTCGACGCTGTGTGGCCTTGCGGCGGGCGACGTGCACGTCGCCCGCCATTTCTTCCAGCCAGAAACCCGGTTCGCCTGCAAAGGTTGCGCCGGTCAGGCGATCCGCCCGGCTTAAGCCCGGGTGGAAATCTGCTGAACGGCCCAGCCGTTGCCGTCCGGGTCGGCGAAAAAGCAGAAGCCGACATTGTCCAGCGGATCCGCGACCGGGCCGGGGTTCGGACCGAGCACCTGCACCTCGCTGACCTCGACCCCACGATCGACCAGCTCAGCTCGGGCGGCTTTGATATCGGGCACGACCAACTGAAGACCTTTGAATGAGCCAGGCGCCATATTTGGCACCGCACCCTTACCGATGACGATCGAACATCCGCTGCCGGGCGGGGTCAGCTGCACGATCCGAACATCGTCATTGATCACAATGTCGTGGTCGAGCACAAAGCCAACCTGCTCGACATAGAACGCTTTGGCCCGGTCGATATCGCTGACCGGAATCACGACCACTTCCAGGGTCCAATTCATCCGCCCATCGTGCCACTCCTGGCCGGCATGCAATGCCCTACTCGCCGCAGGCTGAGCTATGGGTCACTCCCCGCGGCGCTGGCGGATTTTGGCTAGCGCTTCGGCGAGGATTTTTGCACCGTCCTCGTCGGAGCGGCGCTCCTTCACATAGGCCAGATGCGACTTGTATGGCTCGGCCCGGTTGCGCCCGGGCGGATTCTGTCGGTCGAGGCCGGCCGGTTGGCCGCAGCGCGGGCAGTCCCACATCTCCGGCGCCGAAACCTCAGCAGCGAACAGAACCTCGCACGCGTGCCCAGCTGCGCAGAAATATTTCACCTCCCGCCGCGGGGCAGGTTCGCTGCGCTCATCGGGGCGCATCGGGCTAGAGCCGATGCGGCTGCCGCGGATGGCATTGCCACTGGACACGGATGTAACTCCTGTCGCGCGGGGGCTTTGCGGAAGGCCAGAGAATCAGCCGGGATTGGGGGTTCATGCGAGCTTGATCGAAACGCAGCAGGGCAAACAAACAGCAGGGCAAACAAACAGCGGGGCAAACAAAACACCGCGCGTTCGGTGGAACCGAACGCGCGGTGGATTATACGACTATTGTGCTGCGACCGAAAGCCCGCAATCGATCAAGAACCTTGCTTGACTCGCAGCCAGAGCCCCAACCCGACGATGCAGGCAAACCAGACAACGCCGACCAGGACGGTGTAGCGGTCGAGGTTTTTCTCCGCCACGGACGAGCCGGACAGACTGGAGGTCACCCCGCCGCCGAACATGCTAGACATGCCGCCACCCTTGCCCCGGTGCAGCAGGATCAGCAGGGTCAAGATGATGCTGGTGATGATCAGCAACACGATCAACGTGTAGGCGAACGCGATCGGCATGTCGGGTCATTCCTCTCGAAGGGCACAGCAGCGATCCAACAATAGCGGGTGCCCGGCCTGTTACGCCGACCGGGCACACACGACTGCTAGCGCGCCACGTGCTCGGCGAACCGGACGATAGCGGCGAACTCTTCCGGGTCCAGGCTGGCGCCACCGATCAGGGCACCGTCCACGTCCGGCTGCGCCATGATCTGCGCGATATTCGCCGACTTCACGGAACCGCCGTATTGGATCCGCACGGCCTCGGCGATCTCGGCGCCGAGCTGTTGCAGCAACTGAGCGCGGATGGCGCCACAGACTTCTTGTGCATCCTGCGGAGTAGCCGTTTTACCCGTGCCAATCGCCCAGACCGGCTCGTAGGCGATCACGACCTGTTTGATCTGCTCTGGGGTCAGCCCGGCTAGGCCGGCGTCGAGCTGGTTGGTGCAGTGCTCGACGTGGGTGCCGGCCTCGCGGATCGGCAGGCCTTCGCCGACGCACAAGATCGGGGTCAAGCCGGCGGTGAAGGCGGCTTTGACCTTCGCGTTCACCAGCGCGTCGTCTTCATGGTGGTATTCGCGCCGCTCCGAGTGCCCGGCCAGCACATAGGTGCAGCCGAGCTTGGCGAGCATCGAGCCGGCGATCTCACCGGTGTAGGCCCCGCCCGCGTGCCGGGAGAGGTCCTGCGCGCCATAGACGATCTGCACCTTGTCACCGTCGATCGCCGTCTGCACGGTGCGCAGATCGGTGAATGGCGGCAGCACGGCCACCTCGACGTCGGCGAGCTGCTGCTCAGTCAGGCTGGCCGCGAGCTTCTGGATCAGCCCATTTGCCTCGTAGTGGTTCAGGTTCATCTTCCAGTTGCCGGCCATGATCGGCCGGCGAGCTGCGGTTGCCATTAGTGCTCCAACGCTTCGATGCCCGGCAGGGCCTTGCCTTCGAGGTATTCCAGCGAGGCGCCGCCACCGGTGGAGATGTGCCCGAAGGCAGCTTCGTCGAGGCCGAGGGTGCGCACGGCCGCAGCCGAGTCGCCACCGCCCACCACCGAGAAGCCGTCGATCTTGGTGATCGCCTCGGCGACGCCCAAAGTGCCGGCCGCGAATGGCGCCAACTCAAAGACGCCCATCGGGCCATTCCAGAATACGGTCTTCGCGGTCGAGATCGCCTCGGCGAACAGCGCTACCGACTTCGGACCGATGTCCAGCCCGAGCCGGTCGGCCGGGATGTCGGCGATGTCGACCACGTCGTGGGCCGCATCCGCCGCGAATGCGTCCGCCGCGACCACGTCGACCGGCAGCACGATCCGCCCATCAGCGGCAGCGAGCAGGTCGGCGCAGGTCTGCACCATCTCGTCTTCGAGCAGCGACTTGCCCACCTCGTGGCCTTGGGCCTTGAGGAAGGTGAAGCACATGCCGCCGCCGACTAGGAGTCGGTCCACCTTAGGCAACAGCGCCTTGATCACGGCAAGCTTGTCGGAGACCTTGGAACCGCCGAGCACCACCACATAGGGCTGCTCGGGGCGGTCGGAGACCCGCTTGAGCACCTCGACCTCGGTGCGGACCAGGCCGCCGGCGAAATGCGGCAACCGAGCCGGGACGTCGAACACCGATGCGTGTTTACGGTGCACCGCACCAAACGCATCGTCGACATAGACGTCGGCGAACGCGGCGAGCTGGTCGGCGAACGCACCGCGAACAGCGTCGTCCTTGGCGGTCTCGCCTGCGTTGAAGCGCAGGTTCTCCAGCAGCAGCACCTGACCGTCGGCCAACCCCGCCACAGCCGCCTGAGCCAACTCGCCAACGGTGTCAGCAGCGAAAATCAGCGTGGAGCCGAGCAGCTCACCCAGGCGCTCGGCGACCGGCGCGAGGGTGAACTTCGGGTCTGGGGCGCCTTTGGGCCGACCCAGGTGCGAGCAAACGATCACCTTCGCGCCCGCGTCGCGCAACGCAACCAGCGTCGGCAGCACCGCGCGAACGCGGCCGTCGTCGCTGATGACGCTGCTATTTCCTCCATTGGGGCCGGCTTTGTCGAACGGGACGTTCAGGTCGGCGCGCACGAGCACACGCCGACCCGAGACACCCTCGCCGAGCAATTCGTCGAGAGTACGCAACTTCGTCAGCCGACCAGCTTGACCAGGTCGACGAGGCGGTTCGAGTAGCCCCACTCGTTGTCGTACCATCCGACGACCTTGACCTGGTTGCCGATCACCTTGGTCAGGCCGGCGTCGAAGATGCAGGATGCCGGGTCGGTGACGATGTCCGATGAGACGATCTCGTCTTCGGTGTAGACCAAGATGCCCTTGAGCGCGCCCTCAGCCGCAGCCTTGATCGCGGCGTTGACTTCGTCGACCGAGGTCTCGCGGGACGCGGTGAAGGTCAGGTCGGTGGCCGAACCGGTCGGGATCGGCACCCGCAGCGCGAAGCCGTCGAGCTTGCCCTTGAGCTCGGGCAGCACCAGGCTGACGGCCTTGGCGGCACCGGTCGAGGTCGGCACGATGTTAAGCGCGGCGGCACGGGCCCGACGCAGGTCCTTGTGCGGGCCGTCCTGCAGGTTCTGGTCCTGGGTGTAGGCGTGGATCGTGGTCATCAGACCCTTTTCGATCCCGATCGTGTCGTTAAGCACCTTCGCCATCGGCGCCAGACAGTTGGTGGTGCAAGACGCGTTCGAGATGATCGTGTGCTTCGCGCCGTCGTAGAGGCCATCGTTGACGCCCATCACGACGGTGATGTCTTCGTTCTTGGCCGGAGCCGAGATGATGACCTTCTTCGCACCGTTGTCGACGTGTGCCTTCGCCTTGGTCGCGTCGGTGAAGAAGCCAGTCGACTCAATCACCACGTCAGCGCCGACGTCGCCCCAGTTCAGGTTGGCGGGGTCGCGCTCAGCGAATGCCTTGAACGTGTTGCCACCGACGGTGATCTCGTCTGCGGTGGCCTTCACCTCGTAAGGCAGGCGGCCCAGGATCGTGTCGTACTTGAGCAGGTGTGCCAGCGTGGCGTTGTCGGTCAGGTCGTTGACGCCGACGATCTGAATGTCGGCGCCAGAAGCGAGCACTGCCCGGAAGAAGTTGCGGCCGATACGGCCGAAGCCGTTGATGCCAACCCGGATAGTCACAGGTGGATCTCCTCGTTTCGGTCCGCCGGATTTGCGGCCGGCGGAGGGTCTGCATGCCGACCGTTTCGAGGGCCGGCAAGGTGCGTCCGGCCGCCGCGCCCGAAGGGAGGTGCGGCGCCGCAGCTGACTGGCGGCGCTACGGCGCGGGTCGGCCGAGCTGCCGGCACCGTCGCCGTCACCACGACCCTAGCCGAGCCTCCCGACCGCCCCAGCGCCGGGGCCGTGACCTTACCGTTAACTAAGGAGCCGAGCTCAACAAGCCATCATTTCGGCGGTGACGGCGGCCTCGGTGTCCGGAATGCCCAGGTCGCGGGCGCGTTTGTCGGCCAGGGCGAGCAGTCGCCTGATCCGGCCCGCGATTGCGTCCTTAGTCAATGGCGGGTCGGCCAAAGCACCCAACTCTTCCAGCGACGCCTGCCGGTGCTCCAGCCGCAGCCGACCAGCAGAGGTCAGGTGGTTGGGCGCTTCCTCCGCGAGGATCTCCAACGCTCGGGTCACCCGGGCCGCGGCGGCCACGGCAGCGCGGGCAGAGCGCCGCAGGTTCGCGTCGTCGAAGTTGGCCAGCCGGTTCGCCGTCGCCCGGACCTCCCGCCGCACCCGCCGTTCCTCCCAAGCCAGCACGCTGGAGTGCGCCCCGATCCGGGTGAGCAGCGCCGCGATCGAGTCACCGTCCTTGATCACAACCCGGTCGACGCCGCGGACTTCACGTTCTTTGGCGGTGATCCCGATCCGGCGGGCCGCACCACGCAACGCCAGCGCCGCTTCCGGGCCGGGGCAGGTGATCTCCAACGCACTGGACCGGCCCGGCTCGGTCAGCGAACCGTGCGCCATAAACGCACCCCGCCACGCTGCGACCGCACAGCACACGTTCGCCGACACCACATGCGGTGGCAACCCCCGCACCGGCCGCCCCCGTACGTCGAGCAGGCCGGTCTGTCGGGCCAGCGCCTCGCCGTCCTTGACGATCCGCACGATGTAGTGGCTGCCTTTGCGCAACCCACCAGAGGCGAGCACGTGCACCTCGCTGGGGTAGCCGTATACCTCGGCGATCTCGCGCCGTAGTCGCCGTGCGACTGCCCCGGTGTCGAGCTCTGCCTCGACCACCACCCGGCCGGAAACGATGTGCAGCCCACCGGCGAAACGCAGCAGCGCCGCCATCTCCGCTCGCCGGCAGCAGGGCTTGGGCACGTCGACCCGGCTCAGCTCGTCCTTGACCGCTGCCGTCATCGCCATCCTGTTGTCACCTCATGCGCCGGTACGTGAACATTGTGTATCGCAGTGCGTACGCCTGTGCTTAACGAGCGGCACCCAATACCGGCACCAGCGCAAGGCCCAACGACTCAGGATCATGCCTGGGACTGCCGTCCGCAACTGCCAGCGGTGCCAACACCAGCCGGGCACCTAACGATTCCGCAGCCTCGTGGACTGGCTCGGGTTCGCCGGCCCATTTCGCGTCCGCCAAAACGGCATCGACCCGCAAATTAGGCAGGTACCACCGCAGCGCCGCCAAATGATCGGCAGCCGACAGGCCCAACGTCTCGTTGTCGGCAGCCAGGTTCAGCGTCACCAACCGGCGGGCCGGGCTCGCCACGATCGCAGCCGCCAATGCCGGTACGAGCAGGTGCGGCAGCACGCTGGTATACCAACTGCCCGGCCCCAAGATCAGCCAGTCGGCCTGCGCAATCGCCTCGATTGCCTGTGGGCAGGTCGGCGGGTCGGCGGGCGAGAGTCGCAGCGCTTCGACGTGACCGGGTGCGACTGCAACCGCGTGCTGGCCACGCACGGTGACGAGGTCTCCCGGCCGGCTCGGGTCCGCGCCGAGCACATCAGCTTCGATGCCGACTGCGTGCCGGGCCATCGGCAGCACCCGCCCCCGCGCACCGACCATGGCACCGGCGTGGTCGAGTGCTTCCACCGGATCGCCGAGCATTTCCATCAACCCGAGCAGCAGCAAATTGCCGACCGCGTGTCCAGCGAGCGAATCCTGTGCGGCGGGCGGCATCGCTGCGTACCGATATTGCAGTAGATCTGCAGTGCGCCGGGCGATCGGATTGTCGGCGGCCAAGGCAGCCAGCGCTTGGCGCAGGTCGCCGGGGGGAAGCAGTGCGTCGCGCTCAGCGCGCAACCGGCCGCTGGAGCCGCCGTCGTCGGCCACGGTGACGATCGCGGTGATCTCCAGATCGAGCTCGCGAGCCCCGTGGCGCAGTCCACGCAGTGAGGCGCTGAGACCGTGGCCACCACCGAAAGCCACCACCTTGATCGGAGCCCGCCCGTTGCCGGCCACCCGGACCGCCGTCGTCACTCCCGCCCCAGGTCGCGGTGCGAGGTGTGGGCCGAAAGTCGGATGTCGCGCAGCTGGGCAGTGAGCTCTTCTGCTATCGCGACACTGCGGTGCTTGCCGCCGGTGCAGCCGATCGCCACGGTCAAATACCGCTTGCCCTCGCGCTCGAAGCCGGGCGCGGTCGAAGAGATCAGGCTCGCATAGGTGGACACGAAATCGTTGGCACCCTGCTGGCCGAGCACATAGTTGCTGACGGCTTCCTCCAGACCAGTGTGATCACGTAACTCCGGCACCCAAAACGGGTTCGGCAGGAATCGGGCATCCAGCACGTAATCAGCGTCCGGCGGCAACCCGTATTTGAAACCGAAAGAGAGCACGGTGATTCGCAGCCGGCGGGCATCCTCGCCGCCGAACAGCTCCTCCACCCGTCGGCGCAGCTGATTCACGTTCAGATGGCTAGTGTCGATAATCACATCGGCTTGCTCGCGGGCCTGTTCCAGCAGTTTGCGCTCAGCCGCGATGCCATCGGCCAACCGACCATCGCCCTGCAACGGGTGTGAGCGGCGCACCGACTCGAACCGCCGAATCAGCACCTCATCGTCGGCATCGACGAAAAGCACCCGGGGTGAAAAGCCACGGTCCTTGAGAGCGCGCACCGCACCGGTCAAATCGGTGGAGAAAGCCCGACTGCGCACATCGAGCACCATCGCCGTGCGACGGGCGGCACCGCCGGCTTGGAACGCGAGTTGCGCCATGTCCAGCATCAGTGCCTGCGGCAGGTTGTCGACGACGTAAAAGCCGACGTTCTCCAATGCGCGCGCGACGGTGCTGCGGCCGCCGCCGGACAAACCCGTGACCACCACCAGGTCAGTGGTCACCTCGTCAGGATCCACCACATCGGCCTCAGGTGCCGGTCCAGCGGATCGCGGATCCTCGAACTCGGGCAACGAATCCGTCACGTACGCCTCCCGTGTCGCTGCGCCCGCGCCCCCGCGGGCGGACACAACATCCTAGGCCGAACCCACTCCCCCCGTACGCCAGACCACCCCACCTCCACCCGAAGTGACGGCCTTGGCGACTGGTGGGCAGTGGCTGTTTTGGCGCCGATCTGACCACTACAGTGTCTCTGTCCACATCGTCGGCCGTCGAGGAGCAGACGCCGTGACCGAGCACCAGTTCACGCCGACAACAATCAACACCTCGGTGCCCCACCCGGCCCGACGCTATAACTACTGGCTGGGCGGCAAGGACAACTTCGCCGCAGACCGCGAGTCAGCTGACGCGATCGAGCAGAAGTTCCCCGGCATGCGGGCAGGAATCCGCGCCAACCGCGACGCTCTCGGCCGGATGACCCGCTACCTGGCCGGCGAGGCCGGCATTCGACAATTCCTCGACATCGGTACGGGTCTGCCGACCGAAGACAACACTCACGAGGTGGCGCAACGCATCGCGCCCGACAGTCGAGTCTTGTATGTCGACAACGACCCACTGGTCATGACCCATGCGCGCGCCTTACTCACCAGCACCGGCGACGGGGTGACCGACTACATCGAGGCGGATTTGCGCGACCCGGCGACCATTCTGGCCGCTCCACAATTGCGCAATACGCTCGACTTGAACCAGCCAGTGGCGTTGATGCTGATCGCGATTTTGCATTTCATCCCAGGCGCAGGCGAGGCCAAACCCTTGGTTCAGCGGCTGCTGGACGAGCTTCCGTCCGGCAGCTATCTCGCAGCGACCCACTTCACCGTAGATTTCATGCCTGAGCATGAGCAAGCCACCTATCAGCAGATGCTGGACGCCGGTGTCAGTGACATCTGGCCCCGCGACCGGGTCGAGTTCACAGCATTGTTCGACGGCCTGGATTTGGTCGAGCCTGGCGTGGGTCTGGTTTCGCAGTGGCGGTCGGAGGGCACGGCCGATGCGGTCGACCCTAGCCGGATCAGTGTTTGGGCTGCAGTCGCCCGCAAGCCCTAACCGCGACCGCGGAGCCACCCTTCGGTGTGGTCGCCCACCCACTGCTGGTTCAACTAGATCAGCAGGCCAGCGCGGTCAACACAATGCAATTTAGTGCCGCCGGCGACGATATCCGCCCGTCGTGGTCGCTGGCTCAGCTTGCCCAGCTCGTTGCGCAGGGGACGTTCTCCACCGTCGCCGGCGTGCCGCACGATTTCTGGTCTACCCACCCGCAAGTGTGGACTCACATCGTCACCGACGCTTGCACCGTTTGGTGAGACCTGGGCGTCGGCGTGGAGCATCACCGCGCCCGAGCGCGCCAATCCGTTACCGACAGTGGCATCGCTGTTGCTTAAAATAGTCTCCTTGAGATCAGGTCGGAACAGGCTCGGGGAACGTCTTTGCCAGCGTGAGTTCGAAGAGACAGCGCGCACGGCAGTGGCGTTCAGCCGTGCTTTCCGGGCTATCTGTTTGGCTCACCGTGAATATCGCCCAAATTGCCATCAGCGCGTGGGCATACACTGCACAACGACAAGCTCAACCGGCCCACTGGAATATCGCCCAACAGTGGGTACAGTGGGATGGCATCCACTACGTGCGAATTGCCATTAAGGGGTACAAACTTGGTCCGGACGAGCCTGCGTTTTTCCCCCTGTACCCCATGCTTATTCGTGCCGGTGATCGAATCCTGCCCGGCAGTACGGCAGCCATCGCCTGGACCATCGCCCACCTATGCGCTCTCGGCGCGTTCATCCTGTTATATCGTCTGGCGGAGCACGAGTTCGGCACTCAAGTTGCGCGGCGTGCCATCATCTACCTCAGCGCGTTTCCGATGGCATTCTTCCTGCTCGCTCCGTTCAGCACGTCGCTGTTCCTAATGTTGTCAATCGGCACCTTGTACGCTGTGCGGCGTGGCCACTGGTGGCTGGCCGGTGTCTTGAGCGCTCTGTCCTCGGCCACACGACTCTTCGGTATCTTGCTGATCATACCAATGGTGATCGAGTATATTCGCCAAAGAAATTCCGGCGAACGACGTGTGGGAATACAAGTCCTGTCCATCGCCGCCGTACCCCTCGGGCTTTTGGGATATATGATCTACTGTGCCCGCGCGCTTGGCAATCCAATGGCGTTCAGCGCTGCCCAAGATCAATGGGGACGTCATTACGTTTATCCAGGCATGGCCTGGTTAGACGCATTTGCTCACACCATGCAACAACCACGGCTGCAGCAGAACACACTCGCAGCCATGCTCGACACCGGTATCTTTTTGGGCGCGGCAATTCTTATGCTGCTGAGCCTGGTCGGTCCCTGGCGGATGCGACGCGACCAGTTCTACCTAGTGGCTTACTCCGCAGCTACAATGATTCTCTTAACCATGACTGAAGTCGGTGGAGATCGCCCTATGCAGTCAGCCCCCCGATACACCATGGAGGCCACTGCAATTTTTCTCGTGTTGGCCCGAATCGGCGCCAATTCGTTTGTCGACCGATTCGTGGTGATTACCGGAGTTGCCCTACAAACCGTCCTTACAATCATCTTTCTGTCTTTCACGATGTTTATCGCGTGAGTGCGCCGCAGCGATCATCTGTCAGTAACGTCATCGTTCGAATTGGGCACGACATGGTGGTCTGATTCAATCTCGGCGGCATTTCGAGTCGCTGCGATAGGAGCGGTCACACGAGCTCGATTAGCCCCAGCTTTGGTGCGTCCAGCCCCGCCATGGGCGATCTCGGCAGAATTCGCTGGCACAGCGGCCACAGGCGGCACTGGCGAGTTGAGCGCCGCGAGCACCGTCTCGGCAGTGCGCCGACCAATGCCGGGTACTTCAGCGATCTCCTCTAGGCTCGCCGCTGCCAATCGCTTGAGCGAACCAAAATGACCTAACAACGTCTTGCGCCGACTTTCGCCCAAGCCCGGCACATCGTCCAAAGCAGACGCAGTCATCCGTTTTGAGCGGCGCTGCCGGTGGAAAGTGATCGCAAATCGGTGTGCCTCATCGCGGACGCGTTGCAGCAAGTAAAGCGATTCTGAGGTTCGCGGCAGAATGACCGGGAAGTCCTCCCCCGGCAACCACACCTCCTCAAGTCTTTTCGCCAGCCCGCACAGGGCCACGTCAGTGATCCCCAGGTCGGAGAAGACTGCAGCCACCGCATTGACTTGCGGCTGTCCGCCGTCGACGACGACCAGCTGAGGTGGATAGGCGAAGCGGCGCGGCTTGCCGGTCAGTGGGTCAATTCCGGGCAACTCCGCCTGGGCGGGCGCATCGGTCGATGACATGACTGGGGCATCAGTCGACTCAGATTTCGGTGCGTCAGCGCGATAGCGGGCAAACCGCCGCCGCATAACTTCACTCATTGCGGCCAGGTCGTCAGTGCCGCTGCCATCGGGGTTGCCGCGCACGGCGAAACGTCGGTATTCGCTCTTTCGCGCCAGACCATCCTCAAAGACCACCATGGACGCGACCACATCGGTGCCTTGAATCTGCGACACGTCGAAGCACTCGATGCGCAGCGGCGGCGATTCCAGTCCGAGTGCTTCGGCGATCTCGTCGAGGGCTTTGCTGCGAGTAGTCAGGTCACCGGCACGGCGCAGCTTGTGTCGTTGCAACGACTCACCCGCGTTGCGGGCCACGGTTTCCATCAGTGAACGCTTGTCACCACGCTGCGGCACCCGCAAGCTGACCCGGCTGCCCCGATGCTCGGAGAGCCAGTCAGCCAGTGCCGCAGCGTCCGGTGGCAATTCCGGCACAAGCAATTCCCTGGGCACGTCACCTTCACCGTGCTCGTCGCCATAGACCTGGGTGCAAAAGTGATGGACCAGATCGCCGGTGCTCAGGTCTTCGGTCTTCTCCACCACCCAGCCCCGTTGGCCACGGATCCGGCCGTTACGCACGTGGAAGACCTGCACCGCAGCCTCCAACGGATCCTCGGCGAAAGCAACCACGTCTGCATCGGTGCCGTCGCCGAGCACGACTGTCTGCTTTTCCATTGCTCGCCGCAGTGCAGCGATATCGTCGCGCAGGCGAGCGGCTCGCTCGAACTCCAGCTGCTCGGAGGCGTGCAACATGTCACGCTCCAGCCGGCGAACGAACGCGTCGGTGCGCCCGGCCATGAAGTCACAAAAGTCGTCAACGATTGCGCGATGCTGAGCAGCGCTGACGGTGCCAATGCACGGGGCCGAGCATTTGCCGATGTAACCCAACAGGCACGGTCGTCCGATCTGGGCACTACGTTTGAAAACTCCGGTCGAACACGTCCGCGCGGGGAAGACTCGCAGCAGCAGGTCGAGCGTCTCGCGGATTGCCCACGCGTGTGAATATGGCCCGAAATAGCGCACGCCTTTACGCTTTGCGCCGCGCATCACCTGCAGGCGGGGATATTCCTCGTTGAGAGTGACGGCAAGAAACGGGTAAGACTTGTCGTCGCGATATTTGACGTTGAACCGCGGGTCGAACTCTTTGATCCAGGAGAATTCAAGCTGCAGGGCTTCGACCTCGGTGCCGACTGTGACCCAGTCCACCTCAGTGGCGGTGGTCACCATCTGTTGGGTGCGTGCGTGCAGCGACCAAGTGTCGGCAAAGTAAGAATTCAGCCGATTCCGCAGGTTTTTGGCTTTGCCGACATAGATGACACGGCCGGCGGGGTCGCGGAAGCGGTAAACGCCGGGGGTCTCAGGAATACTTCCGGAGGCCGGGCGATAACTGGACGGGTCAGGCACAGGGTCAACAGTAGTGCGAGGGACTGACATGATTACCCGACCGGAGGTCCGCTGCCGCCGCCACGGCGTCGGATCTCCGGCCTACACATCCCGCCAAGCAGATCGCACACTTGCCGAGGACAATCTGCCGGATCATTGCATCAGGTCGCGACCTGCTCCGTCGCCGGATTAGGCAGCGACGATTTTGCCGCCTTCAGCTTTGACCTTCTTCTCGGCCAAGGCTTTGGTCGCCGGGCCTGCGGTCGGCGATCCGTCGTCGATCGAAAACTTGCTGCCGTGGCACGGGCAGATGATCACGCCGTTGTCCACCCTGCTGACATCGCAGCCGGTGTGCGTGCAGACCTTGCTGAACGCCTTGAACTTACCGGCCGACGGCTGAGTGATCACCCAGCCTCCGGCGATAACCCCGCCGCCAGTCGGCACGTCGGCCACCTTCGCCAGCGCGACCGTGTTGCTCGATCCGCTCTTAGCCGAGCTCGACTTGCTCGAACTGCCAGAGCCAGAGTTCCCGTCATCGGTTCCCCCTGCGCCGGTGGCACGCGCACCCCGACTGCCCGCCGGGGCCGGGTTATTGCTGTAGTCGGTTCCGGTGGTGTTTGTGGTGGCAGTGGTGCTACTGCCACAAGCCGCGAGAACCGCCGTGGCGCTAACAGCGCCGGCGCCCAGCAGGACAAGACGGCGGGTCGAGGCGATTCCCGGACGCCCGGGCTCCTCGAGGTGGGGCTCGGTTCCGGTCGTCGTCTGCACGTCTGTCATCGGTTGCCCTCCAGTACCTGGTCCGCGCGATGGATCACGCGGCGTCGCCATTACATACGCGGTCGTGGTCACCGAGGTTCAGGTGGTGACCAAAATTATCCGCCAGCCGGACGCGTCATCGTCCAGCTTTGCCAGCCTTTACCCGGCGTAAGCCTACATTTTGGTCAGTTAGTCGGCGCCAGTCCAAAGGTTAAAGATTCAACCAACCGCTATAGGCAGTAGTCAGCTGTGAGTCTGCTGAATTTCAGTGCCTACCGGAAACCTCAACGCTTGGCCCCAGGTGCGTCCAGTGCTAGGCGCGTCACGATTGGATCGACGGATCAGACGGCAGCGGCTTTCGCCCGAGCGCGCGTAGCGCGCGGCTTGGTGGCAGCTGTCTTGGCAGGTGTCCCATTGGCCTGAGCTGCGCGCGCCACAGCCGCGGGCGCACCGGCCGGCGCACCCGTCAAGCCGAGCATTGGGCGCAGGAACTGTCCCGTGGCGCTCTCCGCAACCTCGGCGATCTCCTCCGGCGTGCCAGTGGCGAGCACCAAGCCGCCCTTGTTGCCCCCCTCGGGGCCCATGTCGATCAGCCAGTCGGCGTTCTTGATCACATCCAGGTTGTGCTCGATCGTGATCACCGTGTTGCCCTTGTCGACCAGGCCGTTAAGCACCAGCAACAACTTGCGGATGTCCTCAAAATGCAGACCGGTAGTCGGCTCGTCAAGAACATAGACTGTGCGGCCGGTGGAGCGCTTTTGCAGCTCTGAGGCGAGTTTCACGCGCTGCGCCTCACCACCAGACAACGTTGGTGCACTCTGCCCCAACCGCACATAGCCGAGGCCGACGTCGACCAAGGTCTTGAGATGGCGGTGGATCGCCGGGATCGCCTGGAAGAACTCGGCCCCCTCCTCGATCGGCATCTGCAAAACCTCAGCGATGGTCTTGCCCTTGTAGTGCACCTCCAGGGTTTCCCGGTTATACCGGGCGCCCTTGCATACCTCACAGGGGACGTAGACATCGGGCAGGAAGTTCATTTCAATCTTGATCGTGCCGTCACCCGCACAGTTTTCACACCGCCCGCCCTTAACGTTGAATGAGAACCGACCTGGGCCGTAACCGCGCACCTTAGCCTCAGTGGTCTCGGCGAACAGCTTTCGCACATTGTCGAAAACACCGGTGTACGTAGCCGGGTTGGACCTTGGGGTGCGCCCGATCGGCGACTGGTCCACGCCGACTACTTTGTCCACCTGATCGAGGCCAGTGACGCGGGTATGCCGGCCGGGCACCATCCGCGCACCGTTGATCTGATTGGCCAACACCGTATAAAGAATGTCGTTGACTAAGGTTGACTTGCCCGACCCGCTGACGCCGGTGACTGCGATGAACTGTCCGAGCGGGAAGCCGACCGTCACTTCGCGCAGGTTGTGTTCACGGGCGCCTTGCACAACGAGCTCACGCGCTGAATCCGCCGGGCGGCGGGCGGCGGGAATCGGAATCGACTTGCGACCAGACAGATATGCCCCAGTCGGCGATTCTTTGTTGGCGAGCAGGCCTTTCACTGAGCCGCTGTGCACGATCTTGCCGCCGTGCTCACCCGCGCCCGGCCCGATGTCGACGATCCAGTCCGCCGTGCGGATGGTGTCCTCGTCGTGCTCGACCACGATCAAGGTATTGCCCAGCTTCTTGAGCCGGACGAGCGTCTCGATCAGCCGATGGTTGTCCCGTTGATGCAAACCGATCGACGGTTCGTCAAGCACATAGAGCACGCCCACCAGCCCCGAGCCGATCTGGGTAGCCAGTCGGATCCGCTGTGCCTCGCCGCCGGACAGAGTGCCGGCGCCACGATCCAGCGATAGGTAGTCGAGGCCCACGTCGACCAGGAAGCGCAGCCGGGCGTTGATCTCCTTTAGCACCCGTTCGGCGATCAGCTTCTGCCGGTCGTCGAGCTCGATCGTCGCGAGCAGGTCGGCGCACTCGCCCACAGATAGATTGCAGACCTCAGCGATGCTGCGGCCGGCGATCGTCACGGCGAGGACTTCCGGCTTGAGCCGACTGCCGCCACAGACGCTGCACGGCACCTCGCGCATGTAGCCTTCGTACTTTTCGCGCGAATAGTCGCTCTCAGTGTCGCTGTGCCGCCGCTCAATCCACTGCACCACGCCTTCAAACCCGGCGTAATAGGAGCGCTCCCGACCGTACTTATTGCGGTAGCGGACGTGGACCTGGTCATCGGAGCCGTGCAGGATGGTCTTCTGTGCCCGCGCCGAGAGCTGACGCCACGGGGTGTCGACGCTGAACTTCTCGGCCTCAGCCAACGCCTCCAGCAGCCGCAAGAAATACTCCAATGTGGCACCGCCGGACCACGGCTGGATGGCGCCCTCTCGGATTGACTTCTCTTCATCCGGCACGAGCAGCTCGGGGTCGACTTCTTTCTTGGTGCCCAGGCCGGTGCACTCGGGGCAGGCACCATAGGGCGCGTTGAAGGAGAAGACCCGCGGCTCAAGATCCTCGATTGCGAGCGGGTGCTCGTTTGGGCACGCCAAGTGCTCGGAGAAGAGCCGCTCGCGATTAGGGTCATCCTCGGGCAAATCGACGAAGTCGAGCAGCACAATGCCACTGGACAGCCCCAGCGCGGACTCGACCGAATCCGTGAGCCGCTGCTTGCCAGCCGCTTTGACGCTGAGCCGGTCGACCACCACCTCAATGGTGTGCTTCTCCTGCTTCTTGAGCTTCGGCGGCTCAGTCAGCGGGTGGACCACACCATCGACGCGGGCGCGAGCGAAACCTTTGGCCTGAAGCTCAGCGAAGAGGTCGACATATTCTCCCTTGCGCCCGCGGATTACCGGGGCAAGAACCATGAACCGGGTGCCTTCGGGCATAGCGAGCACTCGGTCGACGATCTGCTGCGGGCTCTGCTTACTGATTCGCTCCCCACAAACTGGACAATGCGGAATGCCCGTGCGCGCATAAAGCAGGCGTAGGTAGTCATAAACCTCGGTGATAGTGCCGACGGTCGAACGCGGGTTGCGCGAGGTCGATTTCTGGTCGATCGACACCGCCGGTGAGAGCCCCTCGATGAAGTCGACGTCCGGTTTGTCCATCTGGCCTAGGAACTGTCGGGCATAGGACGAGAGCGACTCGACGTAGCGGCGCTGTCCTTCGGCAAAGATCGTGTCGAACGCAAGGCTGGACTTGCCCGACCCAGACAGGCCAGTAAAGACGATCATGGCGTCTCGCGGCAGGTCCAAGCTGACGTCACGCAGGTTGTGTTCCCGTGCGCCTCTAATGATCAAACGGTCGGCCACCAGCCAGCCTCTCCGTACAGGTGTATGAGTCATGCGGAACCGCCGGCCACTCTAGCCAGAGGGTGTGACAAGTTCCGGGCGCCACCCGCCGCCAGGCAGCAACGTCTGCCACATGATGCACATTCCCCCTGATCAGATGGCTCAGAGGTCATCCGAGTGAGGGAACACGCAGCAGACAAGTGACCGTTAGGACTTCAACAAGCCACTGCCGGCAAACCCTGACATGAGGAACACTGCCTTGCTTTTATGGCACGCACCTAACATCCAACGCGACAAGCCCATAGGAAGCATCTGTTACCTACACATTGTTGGCCTGATTGAGACATTGGGGCAAAAGTAGCTGTATGCGCCTTCTCGACTGCGGACAGCTGATGGATGCATGGAAAACAGCGCACATATCGGGTCGATCACGCCTGGGCCACTCGACACAGCACTGTTACCAACCTCGGTTAAGCTCGCCGATGCTATGACTATTACAGGTATTGACTCGACAGGGCAGTCGTCGGGGGGCACCGTCGTGCCGCCCCGCCAAGTGACCGGCGCCGAGGACCTGGACGCCGAGCTGCTGGCGCTGGAGACCGAGGCCGAGACGGCGACTCAGACCGCCGTCATCCGGGGTACAAACACCCCCGAGGGCGCTCAGGGCGGCGCCGGACAGGGGGGCAAGTCACGGCGAGGCTGGCTTCTGCGCTGGGTAACCTGGCCTGATCTGGTGGCCATCGCGAGCTTCATCGCGGCGGCCCTCTACCTGACCGCATCGCTATGGCTCCATGCTGATCATCAGCTGCGCGATGATCCACAAGACCAAGCCTTCTTCGAATGGATGCTTGCGCACGGTACCCGCGTGGTCACTGATGGCGTAAACCCGTTTTTCTCGGATCGCATGAATTACCCGGCCGGGTTAAACACGATGGCCAACACTTCAGTGTTGGCCATCTCGCTGCCGATGGCCCCGATCACCATTCTTTTCGGCCCAGTTGCAACGTTTAACCTGTTCCTTACGCTTGCCCTGGCAGCAACCGGCATCTCGTGGTATTTCGTGCTGTCGCGGAAGCTGATTCGATCAAACCGAAGCGCACCGGCAAGGTTGCCCGCCTGGGTCGGCGCCTTGGTATGCACATTGGCGCCCAGCATGGTTTCTCATGCCGGCGGCCACCCCAACATCGTTTCTCAATTCCTGGTCCCGCTAATCATTTGGCGTACCCTTGAACTACGCGTTCCGGGCAAGTCGCTGCAAAACGGACTACTTCTAGGGGCGTTGATCGTTGGGCAAGCATTTATCAACCTAGAAATCCTCTTCATGACCGCCGTTGGACTGGGCCTGTTTTGCCTGACAGTCGGGGTGGTGCGGTGGCGGCGGTTGCAATCGGGCGAGGTGAAGGCGTTCGCCCGTGGGCTTGTTGTGGCAGCTGCGCTAGCCCTGACAGCCTTGGCCTATCCATTGTTCGTTCAGTTCCTCGGCCCGGCCAGCTATCAAGGCCTGCCGCAAGCCGTCCGCTACTTCGGCGCCGACCTCGGTTCGTTCACTGCCTATTCGACTCGGTCAGTAGCCGGCAACACGATCGTCGCTACTCGTCTCGCGCAAAATCCGGCCGAGCAGAACGCGTTCTTCGGCTGGGGGCTGGTCATCCTATTTGCCGGGATGATCGCTTGGATGCGGCGGTCGCTCGTCATCGTGACACTCGGTGGCATCGCCCTGCTGTTTGCGGCCTTTTCGCTCGGACCGCGAATTCGCTACAACGGCCACAGCACTAACTACCCCGGGGTTTGGGCGCTGCTGCACAAGCTGCCCGTGCTCGATTCAGTCGTTCCGACCCGTTGGGCGCTAGCCATTGCACCGCTCGTCGGCATCGTGCTAGCGCTCGGTTGCCAACGTGCGGCAGACCTGGTGAAGGCTCAGCCAGCGGCCCGCGGCCCGGTTCGGGTCGCGATGGGCACCGCGTTGGCGATGGCGCTGCTGCCGCTCGCGCCCGTCCCGCTGGAGACCAAGGTGATGAAGCCAACCCCGCGATTCATCGCCGCGGGAACCTGGCGTCAATTCGTCGACGACAAGCACTCCGTCGTGGTTCTGCCGCAACCGGATGGCGGCTTCCCCGATCCGCTCCGCTGGTCCGCCGTTACCAGGCAAGACATGCGAATTTCCGGAGCGTATGCGCTGCTGCCGAACTTGAACCCGGTGCGTCCAGACGACCACGCGGCGCTGTTCGAACCGGAGTCACGGCCTACGAATACCATGATCAATGCGATTCGGCGTGGCAGACCTACACCGGTGCTCAACGATGCACGGCGGGCTGTGCTCCTAGCCGATCTGCGATTCTGGAAAGCCGGCATTGTGCTGCTCCCGCCGCAGGACAAGTCAACCGAGATGAAGCGGGTCATGACCGTTCTGCTCGGCACCCCGCCACTGAATACCGGCGGCGTCTGGGTTTGGGACGTGCGCCACATGGTCGACGATCCCAGCTTCGTGCTGACCGGACCAAGCGTGAAGCAAGGCACCAACTCGTAAATCACGAAAGCGGCAAATCAGCCCTTGGGAAGCGCCGCAGCTTAGTTCCGATACGCAAGGGGCCGGCCCAGCATTCGCTGGGCCGGCCCCTTGCGTATGTGCGGGCGGGGGTACCGCTTATGGAGTCCAGACCCAAACGTCGCGGTCGCTTCGGGCCGGGCCATACACCTGCTCGACTAGGGCTCGCAGCGGATCTTGGTCCGATTCGGCCCGCATGACGAGTACGGAACCGCGCCAGTGGCGCACTTCGGCCTGGATCTGCGCCCGATCCCGGTCGGTCAGCGTCGGCGCTTTCCCGGAAGTCACCGTCAAGGCCACAAGCCGGGTGAAGGTACTGATACGGGTGGGTCCCATCTGGCCCTTGCCTGACACGTTCGGGCCGAGGAAATAGCCCTCCGGAACCGCAAACTCATGCAGCGCCGAAGCGCTCCAGTTCAGCCCGTCTCGCCCCAGCTGTGAGCTCGGCAGGGGGACCGGGATCAACGTGTGCCCCGGCTTGACATAGGCGTGCCAGGCGCCCGAAGTTATAAACACCGGCGGCGGTACATCTGGCATAGACGGCACAGGAGTGGGCACGAGCGGTAAAAGAGCAGCTGCGATCAACGGTTTCCCAAACGACCAGCTCAGCTGATCCCAGCCGACTGCGAGAATCACCACGATCGCGCCGATTACTACGAATGTGAACCGGCTCGGCATCAGCAGTCCGAGGACCGGCAATTCTTTCGGCATCGCCGAGAGCAGCCCGGGGATATCGGTTAGGTGTCCATTGAACCGCAGCGTTGGCCCGATCGAGAGAAGTGCGGCACCCAGAGCGGTCACGCTAGCGATCCGTGCTATAACAGATCGTCGCCATAGAAGCACGGTAAGAATGAGGAATGCGAGCGTCAGCGGCCAGCCGAAGAAGCTGTTCTGCTCAGTGCGCCCCACACTCAGTTCAGCGGCGGGCGAGCCAGCGATCGTGTCTCGCGCAAAAGTCAAATAGGCGACCGGGTCCTCGCCCCACGCGGTAAAGAATGGGACACCCGAGAACGATCGCGGCCCGTAAAACTGAAACCAAATCGGGTATGCGCATAACACTCCCGCCGTAGCAGCGGCTATTCCAATTGCTCGCAGAAAACCCAATGCGCGCTGCCGCGCCTCGACGCGCCGAATCACGGCGTAGACAGCAGTGAACATTGTGCAGCCAACCGCGGTTATCAGCAGCAATTCCTCGTTGATGAAGAGCTGGTAAGTGACCAACAGTCCGAGGATCAGCCCATCACGCAGCCAGCGGCCGTCGATAGCGAGCCGAGCGACCTGTGCCGCGATCAGTGGTAAAAGAAAGTTGGAAACGAAGTTCGGCTGTCCGTTGGCGTGGTGAATGACGCCCGGAGCGAAACCTGCCAATGCGCCGGCCACAAACGCAGCGCCGCGCGAGCTGACCACATACCTGTGCAGCACCCAGTAGGCGCTAAATGCAGTGCCAGCTGACGCTCCAACCATCCAAACAAAGTAGGCCCACCGTGGACCAACCAACATCGTCACCGGCGCCATCGGAATAGTGACGCCGAGGACCGACGTGTTCGCGATCATGTTCACACCACTGGGCGTGTTTTGCCGGGTGGAGAACAAAGGATTAGCCAGGTGACGCACCGAATACGCACCGTGTGCCAAGAGCCACTCGAACCAGGTGTTGTCATCAGGCAGGTGAGCAGAAATCCGGCCGGCCGGGTCGCCGACGTATCCGCCCATGACCAACAAGCCAAGCCCGACATACACTACCATCGCAGCCAGGTTCGGGCGGGCTCGATGCCACCACGACACAGCTAGCGTTGATGTCCCTACCGACTGTGGTGGCGGAGCCGTTCCGGTGCTAACCATGAGCGGGATAATACAGGCGACTGGATAAAGCACGAGTAAGGCACCAATTCAGTCTTCAACAACCGGGCATCCGTGCCGACCACGCCGTCATTGAGGCAACTTTAAGTAAGGCGATCGTCGCGTGAATTCACCATTGCTGCCTTCGGTCACCTAATCCCTAGGCATGCGCACCAAACCTAGGCCAGGCTCACATTCGCTACGTAGTCATAACGCCACGCTCATCGCCGACGAACGGGTGACATCGAGCACGCCACCACCGCCTGGCAATAACACCAAATTTCGGTACGCGCCGCCAGCTCGCCCCCCATCAGCCAACTGCCGCACCGCCAAACCCGCCGTACCCGTCAACGCGTTCACCAACGTCGACGTGCCCGCCCCCGCTCGGCCGACCAACACCAGCGTACGGCCAGCACACGCGTACGCCCGGAGCTGTTCGATGCCGGTGCCGACCCGCCCACTGACCGCGAGCACCGGCACCCCACCCGTACGCCAGGCCAGTCGCCGTACGATCGCGTCGGGGTCTTTGACGGTGTCGCTTTTGGTCAGGATCAGTAGTGGTTTTGCGCCGGTCTCGCGCGCGAGCGATCGAGCGACCTGGGCTGCTTGCGGTTCGGGCTGAATCGGGGCCACGATCGCGACGAAATCCAGGTTGGCGGCCAGCGCCGGCCCACCGGAATCAGCAGCGCCGGCCGGCGGAATCAGCACCGTGCGCCGCGGCAGCACACACTCGACGGTGACCCGCCGGTCAGGCCAATGCCGCAGCACCACCCAGTCGCCGGCGCAGGGCAGGCTCGCCGGGTCGGCAGCTGCCGTAAGAAGGATATTTCCGGACAATCCAGCCCGGGTGATCCCGGCGGCAGCGGCGACGATGCAGATACCCCGCTCGATGCGCAGCACCCGCCCAGCCGTCGCGTCGGAGCGGTCAAATCGGTGGTAGGCGGAGGCGAACGTGTCGTCCCAGCCCAGCTCAGATAGGTCGTAGGACATGGGAACCCTGCACCTCCTCAACAAACTCGACAACAAAAACTGCACTCCGACGGTACGGTCACCGCTGCCGCGACGAAAGCGAATTCCGACCGGCTAGGGTTTCGCTCATGACGATGGACCCGCTCGTCCTACTCACCGATGTCGACCAGGCCACCGATGAGCTGCTGCGCACGGTGGCCGATCTTGATCCGGCGCAGGTGTCCGCGCCCTCGCTGCTGCCCGGCTGGACGATCGGCCACGTGCTGACTCATGTGGCCCGCAACGCCGAAGCTCAGATCAACCTGCTGAACTGGGCCCGAACCGGCGTCGAAACCCCGATGTATCCCACGCCGACTGCCAGGGCGGAGGGGATCGAGGCCGGCGCCGCACGCCCACTGCACGAGCAGATCGAGGACATTCGCGCCACCCATGAGCGGTTCGACGACGCGTGTGCAGCGATGCCCGCGCAGGCGTGGACCGTCCACCTCGCGGCGATGGGGTGGTCCGCCGCAGCCATACCGTGGAGTCGACTGCGTGAAGTCGCGGTGCACCACGTCGACCTCGGCGTCGGCTACACCCCCGCCGACTGGTCCGAAGCCTTCGCGTTGCGCCTGCTCCGCGAGATCGTGATCCTTGCCAAAACCCCAGCAATGCACCTCCGCCCGTACGGGCTAGCGCACGCCCTCACTATCGGCGCCGACCCGAACGCCCCGACAATCGGCGGCCCGACCCGCTCGCTCGCTGCTTGGTTGGCCGGCCGTGGCGACGGCGCCGACCTGACCGTCTCTCCCGACGGCGAGCTGCCCACCCCTGCAACCTGGAAGTGATCATGACCTACACCGGAGACGTCACCCGTGGGGCCGCCCCGGCCGTACGCGAGCTGGGTGAGCTGAGCATCACCAAACTGTCTGTCGGCCCGTACGACAACAATGCCTATCTACTGCGCTGTGGCTCAGACCAGTTGTTGATCGACGCCGCTAATGACGCGCAGACCCTGCTTGACGTCAGCGGCGAAGCCGGCCTGAACACGATCGTGACCACGCACCGGCACCGCGACCATTGGCAGGCGCTGGCCGCCGTAGTCGAGGCAACCGGAGCAACCTCGCTGGCCCACGCCGACGACGCCACCGAGATCCCGGTCGTCACCGACACGCTGCAAGACGGCGACATCGTCGAGGTGGGCGGCTGCTCGCTGGAAGTGATCCAGATCGTCGGCCACACGCCCGGCTCGATCATCTTGCTGCACGAAGATTCGGCCGGCGGCACCCACCTGTGGACCGGCGACTCGCTTTTCCCCGGCGGCCCCGGCCGAACCACCAACCCGACCGACTTCAACTCGATCATGACGGACCTAGAGACGAAAATCTTCGCCCGATTCCCGGATGAAACCTGGTTCTACCCAGGCCACGGCAAGGACAGCACCCTCGGCCAGGAACGCTCTGCCCTCCCCCAATGGCGCGCCCGCGGCTGGTGACCAACCCACAGCCCAGGCCAGGCGGTCGCTAGCAACACACCTTCACCCCCGTACGCGGTGGTCTCTAGCTAGGCTGGTCGCACCCCTTGGCGACGTGGAGGTCTCGTGAACTTGCGACACGATCCGATCCGTTGGGGTCAGCCACTGCCCTCCCCCGACTGGCAGTCGTCACCCACACCCGGCCCCGGGATGCCGAGCTGGCTGGAGGAGCGACTGTTCGATCAGCGCATCGTAATGATCCGCGGTCAGCTCACCAGCGAAGCCGGCACCGGTGTCATCGCGGCCTTACTCACGCTGGACGCCGTCGGCCCGAAACCGGTGCAGCTGCATGTAGCCAGCGGGGGCGGTGACCTAGGTGCGGCCCTGTCGGTGATCGATGTAATCGACGCGATGGCAGCCCCAGTCCACGCGGTGGTCACCTCGGAGGCCGGTGGCGCAGTCGTTGCCGTGCTAGCAGCAGCCGAGCAACGAGCGGCCTATCGCCATGCCCGGTTCAAGCTGACCGAGCCGAGATCGGCCGGAGTCACCGGCACCGCCGATGAGGTGGCGCGCGCGGCCGGCCAACATCTGCGCGAGCTGGAAGAGATCATTCTGCGTCTGGTCGCCGTGACCGGCCAACCGCGGAGCCGGCTCGAAGACGACCTTTCCGCCGGACGCACCCTGAGCGCACCAGACGCGATCGAATACGGCTTGCTCGACGCCATCATCGGCAAGTCCTGACGCGACCTGACCAAAACAATGCGGGCCCCCGCACCGAAGCAGGGACCCGCATTGATCAAGCAGCCAAATAGAGCTACGCGACCTTGACGCCCATCGAGCGAGCGGTGCCGCCGACGACCTTGATCGCGGCGTCGATGTCGTTCGCGTTGAGGTCGGGCAGCTTGCGCTCGGCGATCTCTTTGATCTGAGTCGCGCTGAGCGTGCCAACCGTCTGGGTCAACGGGTTCGACGCGCCAGACTGGATCCCCAGTGCCTTGCGGATCAGGAAGCTGGTCGGCGGCGTCTTATAGATCAGCGTGTGGCTGCGGTCCTCGTAGACGGAGACGACGACCGGGATGATCTCGCCCCGGTTCTTCGAGGTGGCCTCGTCATATTCCAGCTTCACTGCACGCATGTTGGCGCCCGTCGGGCCAAGCATCTTACCGAGGTCAACCATCGCGGCGTTACCCGCCTCAAGCGCGAGGGTTACCTCATGGGTCTTTTTCTTGGGCGGCATTGCGTAAGGCTCCTTAGTGGGTGCTGCACGGGCCAGGAACACAGCTCGCCAGCATCATCAACGCACGATTAACCCCGAGACCTTACAGCCGCGCGCGTTTACCGGTCAAAACGAGGTCTCGGTCACAACAAACAGTCACATCGAAACACTGTTACAACGGGAAACGTGGCAGCCGAAGTCTCGGCACTACGACGGCCGGGTCTCGGCTACCGCCGTCAAGTGTAGCCGGCCCGGTCAGAACTGGTCGCACTGGCACCTGGTCATCAACGCCCGCACCGATGCCACGTACTTCGGGTTGGGCAGTTGCTTGCTCGCCGCCGCGGCCTCGATGCCACCTTGGCCAGCGTTGTAACCGGAGATGACCACGTTAAGCAGGCACCACGACGTGACCGACTGGCATTTGCTTGCACTCAGATTCTCTTTGTCGTTCGGGAAGTAATTGGTCCCCGCCCACTGCGTCAGCCAGGCCAGATAGTTAGCCCCCACGTACGCGTTGTCTTGGTATTTCGCCCGGTCATAGTTCAACCCGAAGCGGGAGTTGATCATGCTGAGGGTGGCCGGCATAATCTGCATGAGGCCCGCCCCACCGTCGCAGTTGTGGATGTTGCTCTGCCACCCGCTCTCCTGCCAGGCGATGGCCTTGACCAGCGGGTAGTTGAGCTTCAGCGTCGGCGCAGTGTGCTGCCAATAGCTGCGCGCCGCCGCTGACTGCAATGCCGCCTTCACCTTGCCCATCGCGACCAGCTTGCCGCTGTCGCGGTGCGAGCATGGGCGCGGCCGATCCCAAAACGGTGACTCGGGTGAATACATTGACGTCGAACGCTAGCAAGAGATGACACCCGTACGCTGCCCGGATATTCGGATAAAACGCCCAGGAGGCGCAACTGGTACCGTCGATCGACCCCGGGACCGTCCTGGCAACCGAGACCCGCGACAATGGGTGTATGCAGACCCGCACCGACCTACGCAACGTCGCCATCATCGCCCACGTCGACCATGGCAAAACCACCCTGGTCGACGCCATGCTGCGCCAGGGGAGCCAGTCCCACGCGCGTGGCGAGATGGCTGACCGCGCCATGGACTCCATGGACCTGGAGCGGGAAAAGGGCATCACCATTCTCGCCAAGAACACGGCGATCAGCTACAAGCCTGCCGACGGCGAGGCCGTCACGATCAACATCATCGATACTCCTGGCCACGCCGACTTCGGCGGTGAGGTCGAGCGCGGCCTGACCATGGTCGACGGGGTCGCGCTGCTGGTCGACGCCAGTGAGGGTCCGCTGCCGCAGACCCGCTTCGTGCTGCGCAAGGCGCTGCACGCCAAGCTGCCGATCATTTTGATCATCAACAAGGTCGACCGGCCAGATGCCCGAATCAAAGAGGTCGTCGACGAGACCTACGAGCTCTTCCTCGACCTGGACGCCGACGAGCACCAGATCGAGTTCCCGATCGTCTATGCGTGCGCGCGCGACGGCGTCGCCTCGCTGACGCAGCCCAAGGACGGAACGGTGCCCGAGGACGCCACCGACCTGGAGGCGTTGTTCAGCACCATCTTGTCGACCATCCCCGCGCCGACCTACACCGAAGGCGCGCCGCTGCAGGCACACGTGGTCAACCTCGACGCCTCCAACTTCCTCGGCCGGCTCGCGCTGTGCCGGGTGCACGAAGGCACAATCCGCAAGGGCCAGACGGTGGCCTGGTGCAAGACCGACGGGACCATCAGCAACGTTCGCATCTCCGAGCTGCTGATCACTGAAGGCCTGGACCGTAAGCCAGCCGAAAGCGCCGGCCCCGGCGACATCATGGCCGTCGCCGGCATTGCCGAAATCATGATCGGCGAGACCCTGGCTGACGCCGAGAACCCAATCCCCCTGCCGCTGATCAGCGTCGACGAGCCAGCCATCTCGATGGTGTTGGGCACCAACACCTCTCCGATGGTTGGCCGGGTCAAGGGCGGCAAGGTGACCGCGCGGATGGTCAAGGACCGCCTCGACCGGGAAATGATCGGTAACGTCTCGCTGCGCGTGCTGCAGACCGAGCGCCCGGACGCGTGGGAAGTGCAGGGACGTGGTGAGCTGGCCCTGGCCATCCTGGTCGAGCAGATGCGCCGGGAGTCTTACGAGTTGACAGTGGGCAAGCCCCAGGTGGTCACCCGGACTGTCGACGGCAAGGTGCACGAGCCAGTCGAGCGGCTCACCATCGACGCTCCCGACGAGTTCATGGGTGCGATCACCACGCTGCTGTCCACGCGTAAGGGCCGGATGGAAGAGCTGATCAACCACGGCACCGGTTGGTTGCGGATGGAGTGGCTAGTCCCGGCGCGTGGCCTGATCGGTTTCCGCACCGAGTTCCTCACCGAGACCCGCGGCACCGGCATTATGCACCACCTGTTCGAAGCCTATGAGCCGTGGTTCGGCGAGCTACGCACCCGCAGCAACGGCTCCCTGGTCGCCGACCGCTCCGGCGTGGTCACCGCGTTCGCCATGACGAACTTGCAGGAGCGCGGTCAGCTCTTCGTCGAGCCCACCACCGAGGTGTATGAGGGCATGATCGTGGGCGAAAACTCGCGCGCCGACGATATGGACGTCAACATCACCAAGGAGAAGAAGCTGACGAACATGCGTCAGTCGACCTCCGACGAGACCGAGAAGCTGATCCCGCCGCGCAAGCTGTCCTTGGAGCAAGCGCTCGAGTTCTGCCGCGAAGACGAGTGCGTCGAGGTCACCCCCGCCGCCGTTCGGATCCGCAAAGTGGTCCTCGACCAGCAGACCCGTGGCCGGGCGGCATCACGCCGCAAACACCAAGGCTGATCCTTAACCGAACAACAAGCCCCACCCTCCAGTACGGATGGGTGGGGCTTGTTGGATTAGCTGGCTGAATTGAGCAGTTTCTGTTTGCGGTCGTGCGCGGATTTGACCAGGCTCGCGACGGTGGCTGTGCCGAGCGCGCCCAGAATGACTAGCAGCGAGACCCAGATCGGGATTTCCGGCGCCCAATCCACTTCGTCTCCACCGTTGATAGCCGGCACACTATTGGTGTGGAGGGCTTCGAGGAAGAGCTTAGCGCCGATGAAGGCCAGCACAGCCGCCAAACCGACGTTGAGGTAGACCAGTCGCTGCAGCAACCCGCCCAGCAGGAAGAACAGCTGGCGCAGGCCCATCAGGGCAAAGACGTTCGCAGTGAAGACCAGGTAGGGCTCTTTGGTGATGCCGAAGATCGCCGGGATCGAGTCAAGCGCGAAAAGTAGATCGGTGGTGCCGATCGCGATCATGACGATCAGCATCGGAGTGAAGGACCGTTTTCCAGCCGTCTTGATCGTCATTTGACCGCTGTCGAATGACGAGGAGATCGGCAGCACCCGTTTGGTCCACCGGATCAAAATGTTCTCGGTGAAGTCGTCCGCATCGCTCTCCCCGTTTTTGACCAGCGTGATCGCGGTGTAGACCAGGAACGCCCCGAAAAGGTAGAAGACCCAGGAGAATTGGGCAATTAGCGCGGCGCCCGCAGCGATGAATGCGCCACGCATCAGCAACGCCAAGACAATGCCGATCAGCAGCACCTTTTGCTGGAGTTTCCGTGGCACCGCGAAGCGAGCCATGATTATCACGAAGACGAAAAGGTTATCGACGCTCAGCGAATACTCGGTCAGCCAACCGGTGTAGAACTCGCCCGCATATCGCCCGCCAGCGAGCGCCCAGACCACGCCGCCGAAGGCCAGCGCCAAGGCGACGTAGAAAGCCACCCAACCGCCAGATTCCTTCATTGACGGCTCATGCGGTCGACGCCCAACAATCAGCAGGTCAACGGCGAGTAAAGCGACGAGGGCAACCAAGGTGGCGACCCAGATCCAAGTAGAAACATTCAACAGAAACCTCCGGCAGACACGAGTCGAGGCCGTGTCCGCTGGACGCTCACGGGCACGGCGACGTGCGCTGTCGAAGGTCTCTTCCGCCGAAACCCAACTGATTGGGTGACGACCGCCGATCCCGGGCTAGCCCAAGGGCTAGCCGTGCTGACGAGACCGACACGGGGGAATACTCCCCTCCCACTAAAGCTATTGTCCCTCATGTTGGCGCTTGGTGACACATCGGCAGCGGAAATAGGTGGATCGGCACTCCCACCCAGCCGGCACACAGCGTTACCGCTACTTCACTCCGGTCATGTCCATGCCGCGGAGCTCCTTCTTGAGCTCGCTCATCTCGTCGCGAATGCGCGCCGCCAGCTCGAACTGCAACTCACGCGCCGCGCCCAGCATCTGTTCGTTGAGATCCTGGATCAGTTGGGTCAGCTCAGCGCGGGCCATGCCTTCTCGGGCCGGAACCGCAGCGCTGCGGGCCTTGGACCGGGTCTCCGGCACCGGGGCCTTGCCGCGCGACATCTGCCGCCCGCCGCCACCCACCATGGCGCTACCAACTGTTGCTTCGGTGTCCTCAGCTTCCCGATAGATGTCGTCGAGGATGTCGTGGATCCGCTTGCGCAGCGGCTCGGGCGTGATGCCCATCGCCTCGTTGTGGGCGACCTGCTTGGCCCGACGCCGGTCGGTCTCCTCGATCGCCTGCTTCATCGATGGCGTCATCTTGTCGGCATACATATGCACCTGGCCGGAGACGTTACGAGCGGCCCGCCCGATCGTCTGGATCAGCGACCGGCCACTGCGCAGGAAGCCCTCCTTGTCTGCGTCGAGGATCGCGACCAATGACACCTCGGGCAGGTCGAGCCCCTCGCGCAGCAGGTTGATGCCGACCAGCACGTCGTAATCGCCCTTACGCAATTCCTTGAGCAACTCGACCCGGCGCAGCGTGTCCACCTCGGAGTGCAGATAACGCACGCGGATGCCATTTTCGAGCAGATAGTCGGTGAGATCTTCGGACATCTTCTTGGTCAGGGTGGTGACCAAGACGCGCTCATCCCGCTCAGTCCGCAGCCTGATTTCGTGGATCAGATCGTCGATTTGGCCCTTGGTCGGCTTCACCACCACCTCTGGGTCGACCAAACCGGTCGGCCGGATCACCTGCTCGACGAATTCACCCTGCGCTTGCTGCATTTCCCACGTGCCTGGTGTCGCCGACAGAAACACCATCTGGCCAACCCGGTCGAGGAACTCGTCGAAGCGCAACGGCCGGTTGTCTGCGGCGCTGGGCAACCGGAAGCCGTGCTCGATCAGGATGCGCTTGCGCGAGGCATCGCCCTCATACATCCCGCCGATTTGCGGGATGGTCACGTGTGACTCGTCGATGACCGTGACGAAGTCGTCAGGGAAATAGTCGAGCAGGGTGTATGCCGGGTCGCCGGGGTTGCGCCCGTCCATGTGCATCGAATAATTCTCGATGCCGTTGCAGAAACCGACCTGACGCATCATCTCAATGTCATAGGTGGTGCGCATTCGCAGCCGTTGCGCCTCCAACAGCTTGCCCTGCCGGTCGAGCTCGGCCAGCCGTTGCTCCAGCTCAGCCTCGATGTCGCGGATCGCCCGCTCCATCCGCTCAGGGCCGACCGCGTAGTGGGTGGCTGGGAAGATCACCAGCTGGTCCACTTCACGGACGACCTCGCCGGTCAACGGGTGCAGGTAGTAGAGCCGTTCCACCTCGTCACCAAAGAGCTCGACCCGCACCGCCAACTCTTCATAGGCCGGGATGATCTCCAACGTGTCACCGCGGACCCGGAAGGTGCCACGTTGGAAGGCCATGTCGTTGCGCGAATATTGGATTTCCACCAGTCGGCGCAACAGCTTGTCGCGATCGACCTCGCCGCCGACCTTGACCTTGACCGAACGCTCCAGATATTCCTGCGGGGTGCCCAGGCCATAGATCGCGCTAACGGTAGCAACGACGATCACGTCACGGCGCGTCAACAACGACATCGTGGCCGAATGCCGCAGCCGCTCCACCTCTTCGTTGACCGAGGAGTCTTTCTCGATATAGGTGTCGGTCTGGGCGATATAGGCCTCAGGCTGGTAGTAGTCGTAATAACTGACAAAGTATTCGACCGCGTTGTTGGGCATCAGCTCGCGGAACTCCTTAGCGAGCTGCGCACACAGCGTCTTGTTGGGCGCCATCACCAGTGCGGGTCGCTGCAACTTCTCGATCAGCCAGGCCGTCGTGGCGCTCTTACCGGTGCCGGTGGCACCGAGCAGCACGGTGTTACGGTCGCCGCGGCGGACTCGTCGCTCCAGCTCAGCGATGGCCGTGGGCTGGTCACCAGCCGGCTGAAATTCACTGACGACCTCGAACCGGCCGTCAAGTCGTGGGATGTCGAGCGCCATGCCGATAACCGTACGTCGGGGGTGTGACAAGTTTTCCCCGCTCGCCCGCGCCGGCGGCGTCCAGATCGACGTCGGCGTGCGCGCGGTGCACATTCGACCCCGGCTAACGGGATTGTTCCTGCTTGCCTACGCCCCCTACTCTCATCGGGTAGGCCGCTCGCGGCGGTCGATCAGTTGCGGCGGACCCACACTGGTCCCGCAGCTGACCTGTGGATGTTGCGCCCGGCTTCGGCTGGCGAGCGCGCCCGCAGTGGTCGCCTTGCGCTGACCAGCCGTCGCGAGCGCCTTCACCGCAGGACCAGCCCCAGAATGCCCTCAGCTCTGCGGCCTCGCGGCTGCACCCACGAGGTGTCTCACCCCCACGGGCATTTGCTCAGCTTGGCTGCCAGCCCGTCGATTCGGCCCAGGCGTGGGCAGCGCGCGCTTCCGAATCGAAATATGCTTCCTTCGCTTCGCCGTAGCTGCAGCGGTCGGTTTCCTCAGCCGCCCACGCCGCCCGTGCCGCGGCATAGTCAGCGCGCGCTGGTGCCACCGTGCGCAGGTGATCGCGCATCAACAACGCAAACCGCCATCCCGGCGTCCCGGCCACGCGCACATGCAAGTTGACCGGTCGACCTGGATCAGCCGTACCGTGCATGCGTTTGGGCCAGGTGTGACCGGGCACACCGCGCTCGTTGTCGGCCCATTCCCCCTGCCGGCGCGGAAACCCAACTGCGGTCAATCGGCCGGCGATCTCGTCTGCCTCAGCGAGTGTGCGGACCGCCAGCATCAAGTCGATCACGTCTTTGGCCGGCACCCCGGGAACAGCCGTCGACCCGATGTGCTCGATCGCCGTGTCGGCACCAAGCACGTGACGCAGTCGAGCGATCAGCCGCGCGGCGTGCACCGGCCAGTCCGGATCTGCCGCGACGATGCTCAACCGATCGGCGGGACGGGCCACCGTACCCGAGTGAAGGTGTTCTTCGAATGGGCGCAACCGGTCCCGAAAGAGTAGGTCGACAGCGGTATTTAACTCCGGCAGACCTTTGTCGTTGCGAAGCACGACGTCAGCGGCGACTCGGCGCGTGGCGTCGTCGGTCTGCGCCGCAATCCGAGCAGCCGCTTGCTGCGGCGTCATCCCCCGCGACTCCACTAGCCGACGAATCCGCACCCCCTGGTCGCTTTCCACCACAACCACCATTTGGTACGAGGGTGCCAGCCCCGTTTCGACCAGCAGCGGAACGTCATTAACCACAATTGCTGTGGCTGGAGCGGCACGGGTCAGTTCCGCAGTTCGGGCCCGGACTCGGGGATGGATCACCTGCTCCAATTGACGTCGAGCCGACTCGTCCGCAAAGACTCGGGCGCCCACCGCCTGACGATCAAGCTCGCCGTCGGCGGTCAGCACACGCGGACCGAAGAGATCGACGAGCTCGGCGAGACCAGATGTGCCAGGCGCAACCACCTCGCGTGCTAGCAGGTCCGCATCGATGATCACTGCGCCGTTTTGAGCTAGGCGCCGAGCTACTGCGCTCTTGCCCGCCCCAATTCCACCGGTGAGCCCCACCCTCAGCATCAGCTCAGTATCCTCGCCACCCGCCCAGCTTCGCCCATGCCGTCTGACTACGGCGAAAGGCCGCCCCGACCGAAGTCGGAGCGGCCTTTGGTGCCTGGCTAGCCAGTTGTGGCTAGGTCAGCGGGGTGGCTAAATCAGGCCTTGCCGCCGGCCAGCTTCTCGCGCAGTGCCGCGAGTGCTTCGTCGGTGGCCAGGGTGCCGGCCGGCTCCTCGGCCGCGCGGGCCGGAGCCGGCGAGGTCGACGTGGCTGGCGCGGTCGACGACGAGGTGGTCACGCCAGCAACCGGAGCCGGGTTAAGCGCGGCCTCAGCGTCGGCGTCACGGGAAATCTGCACCTGCTTGGTGTGGGCTTCCCAACGCTCGCGGGCGTCAGCGTATTGCTTCTCCCACGTCTCGCGCTGCTTGTCGAAGCCATCGAGCCACTCACCTGTCTCGGGGTCGAAGCCCTCCGGATAGATGTAGTTGCCCTCGGCGTCGTAGGTCGCAGCCATGCCGTAAAGGGTCGGGTCGAAGTGCTCTTCGCCCTCGACGAAGCCCTCGTTGGCCTGCTTGAGCGACAGCGAGATCCGCCGACGCTCCAGGTCGATGTCGATAACCTTGACCAGCACGTCGGAACCCACCTGGACGACCTGCTCCGGCAGCTCGACGTGGCGCTCGGCCAGCTCGGAGATGTGCACCAGGCCCTCGATGCCGTCGTCGACGCGCACAAACGCGCCGAACGGAACCAGCTTGGTGACCTTGCCCGGCACGATCTGGTTGATCGCGTGGGTCCGGGCGAACTGACGCCACGGGTCTTCCTGGGTCGCCTTCAGCGACAGCGAGACACGCTCGCGGTCCAGGTCGACGTCGAGCACCTCAACCTCGACCTCCTGGCCAACCTCGACGACCTCCGACGGGTGGTCGATGTGCTTCCAGGAGAGCTCGGAGACGTGCACGAGACCATCCACGCCGCCCAGGTCCACGAAGGCACCGAAGTTGACGATGGAAGAGACAACGCCCTTGCGGACCTGGCCCTTCTGCAGCTTGTTGAGGAACTCGGTGCGAACCTCGGACTGCGTCTGCTCCAGCCAGGCGCGGCGAGACAGGACCACGTTGTTGCGGTTCTTGTCCAGCTCGATGATCTTCGCTTCGAGCTCGCGGCCGACATAGGGCTGCAGGTCGCGCACGCGCCGCATCTCGACCAGCGAGGCGGGCAGGAAGCCGCGGAGGCCGATGTCGAGGATGAGGCCACCCTTGACCACCTCGATGACCGAACCGCGAACGACGCCGTCCTCGTCCTTGATCTTTTCGATCGTGCCCCAGGCGCGCTCGTATTGAGCACGCTTCTTGGACAGAATCAGGCGACCTTCTTTGTCCTCCTTCGTCAGAACGAGGGCTTCGATGTGGTCGCCGACCGACACCACTTCCGCTGGGTCCACGTCATGCTTGATCGACAACTCGCGCGAGGGGATGACACCCTCGGTCTTGTAGCCGATGTCGAGCAGGACCTCGTCCCGATCGACCTTGACGACGGTGCCTTCGACGATGTCGCCGTCGTTGAAGTACTTGATGGTCTCGTCGATTGCGGCGAGGAATGCTTCCTCAGAACCGAGATCGTCGACGGTGACCCTGTTGGCGCTCGAGGTGGCCTCGATGCTGCTCGTCATGTGGACAGTTGCTCCGAACGGATGGATTTGTGGTGTCTCGCGCGCCCGACGGAACTGTCGGCAGCCACCACACGATTGACCAAAAAGATCATGACAAGGCAGTCAGATCAGAGCTGTCGATCATGTCGAGACCGACGACCACGGAACCTGCTCCCTGCCGAGGCACACGATCCGCGAGCGCATCGACTAGCTTACCGTGCGCATTACCACAGGTTGCAAGCCCTCCTGACGAGCGCGACACAATGTTTGCGCACAACCGCCCAGCATGACCGTTATATGCCGAATCAGGACACCGACGCACCCACCCGTACCCTTGTCGGGTGCCCGACACCCCGCCTGACTCGCCCACTGGATCAACCCAATCCCGCCGTTCGGTGACTGACGCGCAGAGCCGCGTTGCTAGTCGCAGCTGGTGGGACCTCGATGCCGATGACTATCAGGCAGAGCACGGCGCGTTCCTGGGCGACACCGATTTTGTCTGGTGCCCCGAACGTCTCCGTGAGGCCGACGCGCGGCTGCTGGGAAACGTACGCGGCAAGAGGATCTTGGAGCTTGGTGCTGGCGCGGCCGCGGGCGCTCGGTGGCTCGACGGGCAAGGTGCCGACGTAGTGGCACTGGACTTGTCAGCCGGCATGTTGGGTCATGCCCAAGCGGCGGCCGAACGATCCGGCGTGCACGTGCCACTGGTACAGGCGGACGCACTCGCCCTCCCCTTCCACACCGACACCTTCGACCAAGTGTGTACGGCTTTCGGGGCGATCCCGTTCGTGGCCGACTCAGGCGCAGCGATGCACGAGGTCGCGCGAGTGCTGCGACCAGGCGGAACGTGGGTCTTCTCGATTACTCACCCGATGCGTTGGATTTTCTGGGACGAACCAGATGAGAGCGGTTTGATCGCCCGCAATTCATATTTCGATCGCACCCCCTATGTCGAGACCGACGACGACGGCACACCGACATATGTCGAGCAGCACCGCACGATCGGAGACCGCATTCGTGAGCTGGTCACGGCCGGATTCGTGCTGCGTGATCTGGTCGAGCCCGAATGGCCAGCCGGCCACGAAGAGATCTGGGGGCAATGGAGCCCACTACGCGGAAAATTGTTCCCCGGGACTGCCATTTTCGTGGCCGATCTGAGCGCATGAGCAAGGTCCAAGCCGGCTCAGCGACTCGCAGCATTAGCTAGCTTTACACCGACTCGATCTTCTTGTTTCGCCGACCCAATCCGGCCGAAATCAGCGCGATCACAAACGTCGCTTGCGCAATATAGGTGGCGTCGTTGCGCGGCGAATTGATCTCGGCGATAAAGATCACCGCCGTGGTAAAGGCCAAGAGGATCGACGCGATACGCGAGACTTTGCCTGTCATAAACGCCATGCTACGCGCTTACCGTTCTCGATAAGTGACAGCCCGTTCTCGACAAGTGACCGCCCGGATCAGCCGCTGCCGGAGACGATGCTGCTCACGTCGACCAGGGCCGCGACAACAGCGAGCGCCGCCGGGATGAGACGGTAATAGACCCAGGTGCCGCGCCGGTCGCTGTCGACCAGACCGGCCTCGCGCAGCACTTTGAGGTGGTGCGAGATAGTCGGGCCGGTGAGATGAAACTCACCGGTCAGGTCGCACACACAGACCTCCCCGCCACCGGCCGATGCGATCATTGACAACAGCCGCAGGCGCACCGGGTCGCCTAAGGCTTTGAACATCGGGGCCACGGCGCCAGCCTGCGAGGCGTCAAGCACACCGCGCACCAGCGCCCCGGAAGCTGGCAGCTCCATCGATTGGCTCGGCATCTGATTAGCCTGGCAGAACTTCGTCAGCGCCGACAGCTGCGCCGGCCAGCAATTGTCGGCTTGGGGACTCGTCAGGCGGCTCAGTGGTCTGCACCGTTCCAGTCTCGGCCGGCACCCACGGAAACTTCGAGGGGCACGGACAGCGGGTGAGCATTGCCCATTTCGCGCCGGACCAACTCCTCCAGCTGGTCCCGCTCGCCAGGGGCGACATCGAAGACTAGCTCGTCGTGGACCTGCAGCAACATCCGGGATTTGAGACCGGTTTCCTTGAGCGCCTGATCGACACGCAGCATCGCGACTTTGATCAGGTCGGCGGCTGAACCCTGGATCGGCGCGTTGAGTGCCATCCGCTCGGCCATCTCCCTGCGCTGACGGTTGTCGCTGGTCAGGTCGGGCAGGTAGCGCCGCCGGCCGAGGATCGTGGCGGTGTAGCCGTCCTGCACCGCGCGACGCACCACCGCCTGCAGATAGTCACGGACCCCGCCGAAGCGTTCGAAATATTCATCCATCAGCAGGCGAGCTTCGTCGACACTGATGCTGAGCTGGTTGGACAAACCAAAGGCGCTCAACCCATAGGCGAGGCCATAGTTCATCGCCTTGATTTTGCGGCGTTGGTCGGGGACCACTTCTTCAACTGGCACGTGGAAGACCGAAGAGGCGGTCGCGGCGTGAAAGTCGAACGCCGAGTTGAACGCAGCGACCAGTGCCTCGTCGCCGGAGAGATGCGCCATGATCCGCATCTCGATCTGGCTGTAATCTGCGGTCATCAGCTGCTCAAAGCCGGCGCCGACAATGAACGCCCGGCGGATCCGGCGCCCCTCAGCGGTGCGAATCGGAATGTTCTGCAGGTTGGGGTCGGTCGACGAGAGCCGGCCGGTCGCAGCGACAGTTTGAAAGAAGGTGGTATGGACGCGGCCGTCGTCCGAGACCGATTTCAACAGCCCATCGACGGTGGACTTGAGCTTGGCAACGTCGCGGTGCCGCAATAGATGGGCAAGCACCGGGTCGCCGGTTTGGGCGAACAAGCTTTGCAAAGCGCATCGGCATCCGTGGTGTATCCGGATTTGATCCGCTTCGTCTTCGGCAGGCCCCGCTCGGTGAACAGGATCTCCTGCAGCTGTTTAGGGGAACCGAGGTTGAACTCGCGCCCGACCACCTCATGCGCAGCCACTTGGGCAGCCTTGACCTCGGCCCCGAAATGAGACTCAAGCTCACTCAGGTAATCGATGTCGGCGGCGATGCCCAGGTGCTCCATCTCGCCGAGCACGACCGACAATGGTTGCTCCAGCTCGGTGAGCAGGGTTTGCGAAGCGCCGTCGTCGCGCGATAACTCCTCGCTGAGCACCTCGGCCAGATCTAGGGTGGCGCGAGCACGCAGCATCACGGTTTGCTCGGCGGTGCCGTCATCGTCGCCGAGGCCGTCCAGGGTGAGCTGGGCATTTTCCGGCTGATCGACGCGCAACTCGCGCTTGAGATAACGCAGGGCCAGGTCACTCAGGTCGTAGGCGCGCTGGTCCGGCTTGGCCAGATAGGCGGCGAGTGCGGTGTCGACGCGAACGCCGGCCAGCGACCAACCATGCGCTCGCATGGCCAGCGACGCGGGTTTCGCGTCGTGCACAATCTTGGGCCGGTCGGAATCGGCGAGCCAGCCGGCAACCGCCTGCTCGTCAGCCTGGTCGAGCGCGATCGGGTCGAACCACGCGGCCGGACCGTCACCCGTTGCCACCGCAACACCGGTGAGCCGGCCGGTGCCGCGGCCGAACGCGCCGGTCACAGCGACGCCGACCGGAGCGGCAGTCGCGTTCGTCGCCAACCAACCAGCAACCTCGCCGGCGGCCAAAACTTGCCCAGCCAAGTCAAAACCCGCTTCAGCCTCCGGCTCGACGGCGTCGAGATAGTCATAGAGCCGCTCGCGCAGGACTCGGAATTCCAGCGCGTCGAAAACCTGGTGCACCGCCTCGCGATCCCAGCCAGGCCAGCGCAAATCCTCGGGCCGCAGCGGCAGCTCAAGGTCGCAGATCAACGCATTCAGCTCGTAGTTGCGCAGCACGCTGCCCAGGTGAGCGCGCAGACTGTCGCCGACTTTGCCCTTGATCTGATCAACATTGGCGACAACACCGTCGATGCCACCATATTGATTGATCCATTTGGCAGCTGTTTTGTCGCCGACTCCGGGGACGCCTGGCAAGTTGTCGCTGCCGTCACCGACCAGGGCGGCCTTGTCCCGGTAACGGTCGGGGGGAACACCATATTTCGCCTCGATGGCCGCGGGGGTCATTCGCCACACCTCGGACACCCCGCGCACCGGGTAGAGAATGGTGACATGCTCATTGGCGAGCTGGAACGCGTCGCGATCACCGGTCGAGATGACCACCTCCATGCCGGCCGCGCGAGCCTGGCAGGCCAGCGTGCCGATCACGTCGTCGGCCTCGTAACGGGGCTTCTCCACCACCGGGATGCGCAGCGCTTCCAGCACCTCTTTGATCAAACTGACCTGGCCGAGGAACGGCTTTGGCGTCTCAGCCCGGCCAGCCTTGTATTCGGGATATTTCTCGGTGCGAAACGAGATGCGGGAGACGTCGAACGCGACCACGATGTGGGTCGGCTGCTCGTCGCGCAGCATGTTGATCAGCATGGACGTGAAGCCAAAGACCGCGTTCGTCGCTTGGCCGGTGTGGGTGCTGAAGTTATCGACCGGCAGCGCGTGGAAGGCCCGGTAGGCCAGAGAATGGCCATCGAGCAGCAGCAAACGGGGGGTCTGGGCGTCGTCGCTCACGTCCAGCAACTCTAGTCGCGACCTCTGACAGAAAGCTGCGCGGCCTCGCCGGGGCGCCGGCCGCGCAACTACTCAGAGCACCTTGCTCAGGAAGGCCTTGGTCCGTTCCTGTTGCGGATTCGCGATGACCTCACGCGGCTGTCCCTGCTCCACCACGACCCCGCCATCCATGAAAACCAGCTGGTCGCCGACCTCGCGGGCGAAGCCGATCTCATGCGTGACGACGATCATGGTCATCCCCTCGCGGGCCAGATCCTTCATCACATCGAGCACTTCGCCGACCAATTCCGGGTCAAGCGCGCTGGTCGGCTCGTCGAACAGCATCAGTTTCGGTCGCATCGCCAACGCCCGCGCAATAGCCACGCGCTGTTGTTGACCGCCGGATAACTGACCCGGGTAATTGTCCAACTTGGCGGCGAGACCGACGCGATCGATCATCGCAACAGCCCGGTCACGCACCTCAGCTTTGTCTTCGCGTTTCACTAGACAAGGCGCTTCCATGACATTCTGCAAAACCGTCATATGTGGAAAGAGGTTAAACCGCTGAAACACCATGCCGATCGAGCGCCGCTGCCGAGCGGCCTCTTTCTCGCTCATCTCATGCAGCTTGCCGCCACGCTCGTGATAACCGATCAAATCACCGTCCACGAAAATGCGGCCGGCATTGATTTCCTCGAGGTGATTGATGCAGCGCAGGAAGGTCGACTTTCCCGAACCAGAGGGCCCGAGGACGCAGCTCACCTCGCCAGTCTTAACCACCAGATCAATACCCTTGAGCACATCAAGAGCACCAAACGATTTGTGTACGTTGTCAGCGCGAACCATGTCGTGGGACGCGCTGGCACCGAACTGTATGTCGCTCATCAGGCTTCACTCCCCACCACTGTCGCTTGGGCCGATTGGTTGGCACGCAACCGCAGGCGAGCTCGCCCCGTCGAGCCGTAGCCCTTGCCGTAATGCCGTTCGACGAAGTGCTGAACGACCATCAGGATGCTGCAGATAATCAAATACCAGATCACCGCGCCCACCAACGCCGGCAACACCACAAACGTACGAGAGGAAATGGCGGTAAACTGGAAGAAGAGCTCAGTGGCAACGGGAACAAATGCCACTAGCGAAGTGTTCTTCACCATGGCGATGACCTCGTTGCCGGTAGGCGGCACAATCACCCGCATAGCCTGTGGGAGCACGATTCGGCGCAGGACCTGACCACGAGACATTCCCAGTGCCGTCGCTGCCTCTGCCTGACCTGTGTCAACCGATTGAATTCCCGCCCGAACGATCTCGGCCATGTAGGCGCCCTCGGACAACCCCAGCGCCAATATGCCGGCCACAAATCCTGACAGCAGGTCACTTGCCTTCACGCTGTAGAACTGTGCGTTGAGGTTATGAATGCCGAATAGAGCACCGATTTGTCGGTCAAAGGGTAGCCCGAAACCGATTTTCTCCCACAAAATGTTCAGATTGCCGAACAGGACAGCGAGCACCAATAGCGGAACTGCTCGGAAGAACCAAATGTAAATCCCGGCTACCCACGACAAGACCTTGTTCGGCGAGCGCCGCATGATCGCTAGCGCTACACCGAGCCCAATACCAACCAGCATGGACGTAATGGTCAGCACGATTGTGCCGCGCAAGCCGTCCAGCACAGGGCCGGTGAACATGGCGCCGCGTTTGCCCGGAGCGTACGAAACAAAGATCCAGGACCAGCGGAACCGGTCATTGGTAATCAATAGGTGTAAGAACATCGCGACACCGATCGCGACCACCGCAACCGTCACCCATCGCGCGGGGTGACGAACGGGCACGGCCTTGATCGCGGGCGGCCGCGCCCGTTCGGACTGAATCGACTCTGTCATTGCTGAGCCACCGCTGGCATGCCCTCCCGCCCCGCACTTGCGGGGCACTAATCTCAAGCGGCTGGCTGCCGCCTAGTGCAGTCGGTCATGCCAGCCAGCTCAGGAAACCGGCGGATTGACCGCTGGGGCAGTGATTGCACCTGCCGAAACGCCCCACTTGTCGAGCACAGCCTTATAAGTGCCATCGGCGATCAGTGCCTGCAGCGCCGAGTTGATCGCGTCAGCCAGACCGGTCTGGTCCTTAGCCAACACATAGCCGTAGGGGGCAGCTTGGTAGACGTTACCGATCAACGTCAACTGGCCGCCCGTCTGCTTTACCGCGTATGCCGACACCGGCGAGTCAGCGAGCATCGCGTCGTCTTTACCAGTGACAACAGCGTTGGTCGCATCCGACTGCTTCTGATACTGCTCAATCGTGATCTTGCTGGCGCCGCACTTCTTGCTCCGCTCGGTGATGTCGTCGACCTGAACCGTGCCGGTCTGCACCGCGATCTTCTTACCGCAAGCACTGTCCGGGGTGATCGTCGCGCCAGGCTTGGCCGCCCACTGGGTGCCGGCAGAGAAGTAGGAGATCATGGTCGCCTCCTTCTCCCGAGCAGCCTTGATCGTGAACGACGAAACACCCACGTTGTATTTAGCGCTCTTAACGCCAGGAATGATGTTGTCGAAATTGGCAGACTGCCACTCTGTGGTCAGGCCCAGCTTCTGCGCAACAGCCTTGAACAGATCGACGTCGAAGCCGATGACGGTCTTGCCATCAGTGTCAAGGAACTCGCTCGGCGCATATGATGAGTCGGTGCCGACGATGAGCTTGCCGGCAGCCTTGATATCGGCCGGCAGCTTTGCCGAGAGCGAATTGTCCGCCGAGGCGCTGGCCACTGGCTTACCGCTGTTCGACGTGTCGGTCTCCTTGGCGCATGCGGCCAATGCCGAGCTCAACGCCGCCGCGACGGTCAGGCCGATCATCGCCCGCCGGCCACCGGTGTTGCGAAACATGGGTTTCTCCTCATATTTATAGGGACTTACGCGACGCCGAGGTAGGCGTCCTTAACAGCAGGATCATGCAACAACGCAGCGCCGGTGCCCTGATTGACAATCCGGCCAGTCTCTAGGACGTATGCACGATGAGCACGCGACAGAGCTTGTTGCGCATTCTGCTCCACCAACAACACAGTGGTCCCCTGCCGATTGATCTCGACAATGATGTCGAAGATCTGCTGGATCAGCATCGGCGCTAAGCCCATCGATGGCTCGTCCAGCAACAGCAACTTCGGCCGACTCATTAGCGCCCGGCCGACCGCCAGCATTTGCTGTTCGCCACCGGACAGCGTGCCGCCAACTTGCTTCTCGCGCTCTTTTAGGCGCGGAAACAGCGTGAAAGCCCGCTCCAAATCTTCGTTGATCTCGACCCGGTTTCTGCGGGTGTATGCGCCCATCTCCAGGTTTTCCCGCACTGTCATGCCTGGAAAAATGCCCCGGCCTTCTGGCGACTGTGAGATCCCACGCACAACCCGCAGGTCGGCTCGCAACCCGGTGATGTCTTGCCCGTCAAAGCGGATCGAGCCCTGTGCGATCGGCCGCAGACCGGAGATGGCGCGCATAGTCGTCGACTTACCCGCACCGTTCGCGCCGATCAGCGCAACGATCTCCCCTTGACCCACCGTCAGGCTGATCCCGTGCAATGCCTGGATGCGCCCATATTGCAATGTCACGTCGTGCAACTCAAGCAACATCGGTTGACACCCCCAGGTAGGCAGCAATGACCGCCGGGTTGTCCCGCACCTCAGCTGGCGTACCCTCGGCAATCTTCTTGCCGAATTCCAACACGACTATTCGGTCGGTCACACCCATCACTAGACGCATGTCATGCTCGATTAAGAGCACGGTCACCCCGGTATCACGGATCTGCCGAATCAGCTTTAGCAGGTCCGCTTTCTCCGCCGGGTTGAAGCCGGCCGCCGGTTCGTCCAAACAGAGCAAGGTTGGATTTGTCGCCAAAGCCCGAGCGATTTCCAGCCGACGCTGCTCGCCGTAAGACAGATTGCGACTGATATCGCCGGCGCGGTGCTGGATGCCAACGAATTTGAGCAGCTGCAGCGAACGCTCGCGGCCAGTGCGTTCTTCCCGCCAGTGCCGGGGTAGCCGAAACAGCGCGCTGATCACGCTAGCCTTGTGGTGCGCGTCCGCGCCGACCATCACATTTTCCAGCGCGGTCATCTCAGGAAACAGCCGCACGTTCTGGAACGTACGGGCAATACCTCCCCGGGTGATTTCGTGCTTTTTCATGCCGACGATGGACTTGCCCTGAAACCGAATGGCTCCGCTGGTCGGCCGGTACACCCCGGTCATTGCGTTGAAGCAGGTCGTCTTGCCGGCACCGTTCGGCCCGATCAAACCGAAGATTTCCCCCTTGCGTAGGGTAAAGCTCACACCGTTCAGCGCAACAACCCCGCCAAAACGCAAGGTAACGTCGTCGACCTCGAGCAGGATCTCGGCGTTGCGGACGGTTGGTTGTGAAGCGACGTGGGCGGCGCCAGTCGGTGCAGCCTGGTCGACTGGACGAGAAACGGCTTCGTCGTGTTCCTGTGGTGTTTCGATGTGTGGTTCGCTCATTGGGGAGCCACCTCCTTCTCCCGATCCTTGAGCTCCATGGCGCGGCGGCGGCTCGGGATTAAACCCTGTGGCCGGAAAATCATGATTGCAATAATTACCACACCGAAGATCGCGAATCGATAGCCGTATAGATCGGAGTGGAAAATTGGATCTTCGATGCCACGTAGCCGATCCGGGATGTAGGAGATTAGTGCACCGCCAAGGATTGCTCCGGCAATGTTGCCAGAGCCGCCCATAACTACGCCTGCCAGAACCAGAATCGAGAACTGGAGGAGGAAAGTTCCTGAATTGATGAAGCCTTGGGTTCCCGCAAAAAGCACGCCGCCAAGGCCGCCAATAAACGCTCCGATAGCGAAGGCCCACAGTTTGAACTTAACCGTGCGCACGCCCATGATCTCGGCCGCTTCCTCATCCTCACGCACAGCAAGCCATGATCGCCCCACCCGGCTACGATCAAGATTGCGGACCCCGATGACAACCAAGATGATGATCGTCAAACCAAGCCAAAAGTATGGTGTCGCATCTGCCACACCGAAGATTGGTTTGCCGTCGGAGAAATGACCAGGTGGATGCGGAATATCAGTGAATCCACGGTCTCCACGCAGCGGCTCGGCGCTCGTCGCAACAATCCGAATGATCTCAGCGAAACCGAGCGTCACAATGGCCAGGTAATCCCCACGCAGACGTAACGTCGGCCAACCTAATAGCAAACCCGCAAGCATCGTCACTGCCAAGCCAACGGGCGCGGCGGCCAACCAAGCCCACTTTGTGTGCAAGACGCTGTCCGGCGACGTCAGCAACGCGACCGTGTAGGCACCCACCGCGAAGAAGCCCACATAGCCGAGATCCAGCAGCCCCGCGAAGCCAACCACGACATTTAGGCCCAACGAAAGGAGTACATAGTACGAAATATCAAACAGTGCGCTGGGCCAGTTGATACCTTGGGTGACGATTTGTGGACCGATTACTGGAACATCGCCGATGTATGGCAGCAGATAGGCCAGGACCACGATGACCGCGACCGCGACTGCGCGGACTGGCCCCGGCTGGCGGTCGAACCACCCCCGCAAGCCCCCAGAACTGCGCCAGCTTGGCCCATTGCTGTCACCGTCTGAAGCGACTGCGAGATTTTTGCCCTCGTCGCTCATGCTCTCGCCTTCCCCAACGACTCGCCCAGCAGGCCTGTCGGGCGGAACAACAGAATCAGAACCAGCAGAACGAACGACGCTGCGTGCAGCCACTCCGAACCGAACAGGCCAGCTGCCCAGTTCTGCAGCACACCCAGCAGCAAACCGCCTAATAGCGCGCCTCGCAGGTTGCCGATGCCGCCCAGCACTGCTGCCGTGAACGCTTCAACCCCCAGCAGAAAGCCCGCGTCGAAACGTGTGGTGCCGATCTTCAGGTCGTACATCACCGCAGCAACGCCGGCCATCAGGCCGCCGATCAAGAAGACTAGAGCGATCACTCGACTCTTGTTGACTCCCATTAAGGCTGCGCTGTCTGGGTTCTGTGCAACAGCACGAATACCCCTACCAAGCCGTGACCGATTGACAAACCGGTCGAGCACGAACATCGAGCCCAAGGCCAGCACAATGATGAGAATCTGCAGGTTAGTAATGTGCATATTGCCGAGCACTAGAACGTCGGCTTGTCGAATGAGCGGTGGCACACCGCGCACGCCGCGGTGGGTCACCACGCCGACCGTCTCCGAGATCGCCAGTGATGCCCCGATCGCGGTGATGAGAAACGCCAACGGTGGTGCATTTCGACGACGCAGCGGCCGGTAAGCGACAAGCTCGACGACAAGCGCAGTAATACCTGAGGCAACGATGGCGGCCACCAGGCCCAGCAAGATGAAGCCAATGACTCCAAACGTCGACGGCGTCGACGAGTTCTGGTCCAGGCCAAAGAAGCCCCAAACGACCAGGCACCCGTAAGTACCCAACAAGAATACTTCTGAATGTGCAAAGTTGATTAGGCGTAGGACACCGTAGACCAAGGTGTAACCCAGGGCAAAGAGGGCAATAATCGCACCCTGAGTTAACCCGGTTATGGTCAGCGGCCCGAAGTCGTGAATCAGACCGGAAAAATCCACAAAAAGCTCCTGAAACGAATAGGTCGGTGTGGCCGAAGACTAGCCGGCCACACCGTCCCAACAGAGAGTTACTAAAATCCGATCAAGAAGTCTTGATCTCCTGGTCCGCCTTCGTGTCGCCGGTAGCGTCGAACTTGAACGCCCAGACCTTCAACAGCGTCGGGTCGAGCTCGCCCTCAGCGGTGAACTTATAGGTGTTCGCGATGCCCTTGTAGTTCACCGACGACAGATAGGTATTCATCTTCGCAGCGGTGTAGTTTCCAGCGTCGAGGCCACCGAGGAAGATGTTTGCCGCGTCGAAGGCTACGTCGCTGTACGTTCCCGCAGCTTGGCTCCACTTCGTCTTATAGTCGGTGACGAAGGTGCCACCTGAAGCCTCAGGTGGAGAACACGGGCAGGTCACTACGGTGCCTACAGCGGCTGCGTTACCCGCCGCTTTGGCCAGGCCGGGGTCCTTCATGCCGTCGCCGCCGACGAGGGTGCCCTTCCAACCCGCCGCAGTCAACTGCTTGCGGATGATACCGGCGTTTGTGTAATAGCCGCCATAGAACAGCACGTCTGCGCCGCTACCAACGACCTTCTGCACGAGGGCAGAAAAGTCGGTTTGCTTGCCGTCGCCGTCAGTCTTGTCTGTCATGGTAACGAAGGCACCCAGCGTCTTCTGCACGCCATCGGCCAGGCCCAGTCCATAGGATGACTGGTCGTTCGCGACAAATACCTTTTTAGCCTTCAACACATCCTTGATGTATTGACCGGCCGCGGGACCCTGCGAGTTGTCATTGGCCACAGCGCGGTGGAACGTCTTCCACCCTTTGGTCGACAAGGTCACGTTAGTTGCTGATGGCGTGATCGACGAGATGCCAGCAGCGTCGAAAATTGGATCAGCCGCCTGCGATTCCCCCGAGAACGGTGGACCGACGATGCCGATAATTTCCTTTTTGGACACCAGGTCACGAGCCACACCTGGAGCGACCTGTTCGGAACCTTGCGAATCAAACTTCTGAACGGTGACGCAATTGGCACCGTTCTTGGTGTTGTACTGGTTGATAGCTAGCTCGAAACCTTGCTCAATATTTACGCCAAGGTTGGCAGCCGAGCCGGTCAGGGCGCCGAAGAAAGCCAGCGAGTGGCCGCACTTAGAGTCGCCGCTCGCCTTGTTGTCGCTGCTTGAGTCCTTATTGCAAGCAGCGGCACCGGCAACGAGCCCGATAATGGCCACCCCACCGATGGCTCGTGCGAAGACCTGCCTCAAAGTTGGAACCCTCCTCCATACCGAACCCACCGAGCCACCGAAGGTCGATTGGCACTTGCGCGCCCCACCGGCCACACTGCGCCCGTTATGGTGCCGGACGTTATCCCACGTTGGCCGCTAGTTGGTGGAACCCGACCAGGCTTTCACCGAACCGTTACGTGGTGTGACGCAGTCGGGTGACCGAGGAGTTACCTCAACACTTGGTGAAGATCACCTACCCGATAGGCTGAACTTCACCGGAATCCTGACCTTCAGCCAGGATGCGGTCGGCGACCTCACGCATAGTCATCCTGTGGTCCATTGCGGTGCGTTGGATCCACTTGAACGCCTGTGGCTCAGTCATCTGATACTTCGTCATCAACTCGCCCTTAGCCCGCTCCACCGACTTGCGGGTTTCCAGGCGGTCAGTCAACCCGGCCACTTCGACCTCCAGGGCGGAGATCTCTGAATACCGCGACAACGCGATCTCGACCGCTGGCACCAGGTCGGACTTTTGGAACGGCTTTACCAGATATGCCATGGCCCCGGCGGCACGCGCTCGCTCCACCAGATCGCGCTGGCTAAAGGCAGTAAGGATCACCACCGGTGCGATCCGACCCCCGGCGATCCGCTCAGCTGCGGCCAAACCGTCCATGATCGGCATTTTGATGTCGAGGATGACCAGGTCAGGGCGCAGTTCCTCAGCGAGGCGCACGGCGGTTTCGCCGTCACCGGCCTCGCCGACGACCTCATAGCCCTCCTCGACGAGCATCTCGGCCAGATCCAACCGGATGAGGGCCTCGTCCTCAGCGATTAGCACCCGCTTGCGCTCGGCACCAGCCTGCGTGTCGGCCACAGAACCCTTACCCCCAACACTGGAATGTCACGACACCCGTAGGCGGGTGTTGCCGCCCTCAGCTTAGTAGGTACGCTGTCCCTGCTCGGGATCAGCGTGGTCTTGCTTGGTGTCACGACATCGCGTCACGACATCGCGTTACGACATTGCGTTAAGGCGTCACGCTAAGCCCGAGCACTGCCGGGGTGGTGGAATGGCATACACGGATCTCTCAAAAGGATTTGCTCGGAAGGGCATGCGGGTTCGACTCCCGTCCCCGGCACCACAGTTTGTGCACGTCGCAGCCGGTCCTGATCGGATCGATTAGCCGGGCCAATCTCGGCGAACACCAGTTCCGCAGGCATGTCGGATGCTGTCATGGCATGGGACACGATCTGCGGGAGGCCCCATGTCGTCCGGTTCTTCACCCCTGACGGTCATGCGCAGCAGCATGTGGGGTTTTCTTATGTTCGCCGGCTGCGCGTGGCTGGCGATCTCCTGGAGCGTGCTGCGCCTGGAGCCGACCAACGTGGCCGATGTGGCCGCTCCGGTGGTGATGTTCGCGGCCCTGTGCGAGATCGTCCGCGCCCTGGTCGGGTCCCGGACCTGGTGGCTGAACGCCGGCATGGCGGCGTTGTTCATGACGACCGCAGTGGTGTTGCTCACGGCCCAGGACTCTTCCTTCACTACCCCGGCGTCGTTGATCGGCTGGTTTCTGCTGGTGCGCGGCGCGGTTGATGTTGCGGTGGCAACGATCAACCGGGCTACGGAGCGGACCTGGGGCTTGTTGATGACGGTCGGCGTACTGCAAGCCGCGCTGGGCTTCTTCTCCGCAAGCCCGTTCGCGCGCACCGGTGAGCTGCTGATTGTCACGATCGGAGCGGCCGGGCTACTGCGAGCTGTTGTCGATTTGGTGACGGCCCTGCGGTTGCGCGAGATTCACTCCGTACGGCAAGAGGTGTTGCAGTTGCCACCGGAGCGGGCTGCTGGAGTCGCGGGGTATTCAGCTGGTTTGACGGATTATGAGAACTTGCCGGCATCGGCGCGTCATCGCGCTACGGCCCCGACTGGCATGGGTTCGGCGAGCGCAGGTCCTGGGTTCTATCCGGGGCCAGTGGGGGTGAATCCGCGCCTGTTGAACTCCGTTGGTGAACCTGCAGCTGCTGGTGAGCCGTTGATCGGCACGCAACCAGCAGGCGAGCAGCCTGTCCGGGTTGATCCGACGCGCGGCGCGAATCCGAGCGCCGATCCGGCCATCGCGGCTCATCTGGCGAACTGGGGCTCCACGCCCAGCGACTTTGCGACCGGTCCCAGTGGATTTGCAGCTCGGCCTGCTGACTTTGCGGCTGGGCCTGCTGACTTTGCGGCTGGGCCTGGTGGCGACCAACGCGAATACCCGGCCGCGCAGGACTCGGCGGGATATGGGCTTAGTCGATATCTGACAGCGCCCGATCGGCAGGGGTTCGAACCGGTGGGACCCACTTACTTTGCCGGTCCCGTTGGTGGGCAGGATCCTGGTGACGGGCAAGGCTTCCGGAGCGCGCCTGGTGACGGGCAGGGCTACGGGACACGCGGTCAGGCGGTAGCTGGGCTTGACGCAGATCGCGGCGGGCTCGGCACGCAGGGAAGGGAACCTGGTGGGCAGGTGGCTGGATTCAGCGGCCACGGCGTGGCACCGAGCTTCCACGATGAGGTTGTCCGCACTACTGCTGACCTGGACCAGATGATCGCGCAGGCTGGGGTGACCGGAATCGGTGCGGCGGCGCACCGAGTGCCGGAGGATCTGCCGTCAGCGCCCGCTGATGCCGCGGCGATCACCGACCGGCCGCAAGGCGGGCCCGCCGGGCGATACCCCGATGGCTGACACCGCACAGATCACTGGGTTGGATCACCTGCCGTAATTAAGCACGATCGACGGCAACGGCAGACTGAGTTGGGAACCTGCCCATGCGCGGCCGTTCAGAACGCGATTCAAACCAGCAACAGGGCACGGGAAGTGACAGTGAAGAATGGGCACGGGAAGTGCTACGTGCGTTCGCCGACGCGGCGCAGCAGGCCTTCCTGCACGGCGCTGGCGAGGTGGCGGCCCGCTTCGGTGAACATGCGACCGCTGGCTAGGCCACGGCTGCCGCTGGCCGACGGGCTGGTGCAGTCGTAGAGGATCCATTCGTCGGCGCGAAACGGCCGGTGGAACCAAAGCGCGTGGTCGAGGCTGGCGCCGATGACGCCGCCGGGTCCCCAGACTTCGCCGTGCACGGAGAGCACCGAGTCGAGCAACGACAAGTCGGAGGCATAGGTCAGCGCGCAGGCGTGAATCAGCGGGTCGTCGGGCAGGGTGCCGTCGATGCGCATCCAGACACGTTGTCGCTCCTCAGCGTCCCGGTCGCCGGGCGGAACCCAGCCTGGCGCGCCGATGTAGCGCACGTCGATCGCCTGTGGCGCGGTGGCGATGATGCCGGCCCGGCTGGGATAGCGCTCGACCCAGTCGTGCACCGTGGGCAAATCTTCCGGCCGAGGTACGCCAACGGGTGGGGCACTGTGGTGGTCGAGCCCTTCCTCATGCACCTGGAAGGACGCGGACATGAAGAAGATCGTCTTGCCGTATTGCTGGGCAGTCGAGCGACGCACCGAGAACGACCGACCGTCCCGGATAGTCTCCACGCTGAATTCGATCGGTTCGGTGGGGTCGCCGGGGCGGACGAAATAGCCGTGCAGCGAGTGCACGGCGCGAGCTGGGTCCACCGTGCGCCCGGCTGCTACCAGTGCTTGCCCGGCGACTTGGCCGCCGAAGACGCGCTGTGCTCCTGTTTGTGGGCTTTGGCCGACGAACCGGGCCGCGTCGACCTGTTGAAGATCAAGGATCTCCAACAGTTGGTCGACTGCGGCCTGTCCGTGCAGCGGCAGGCTCACGCCGAAGCTGGGTCGACGAGCGAGCCGATCTGGTGCACCCGCAGTGTGTTGGTGGAGCCGGGTGCATTGGGCGGGGAGCCGGCCACGACGACAACGTAGTCGCCGGGCTTGGCCAGGCCCATGCTGAGCATCTTGCCGTCGACCTGGCGGAACATGTCATCGGTGTGCTGCACGAAGTCGGTCAGGAAGGTTTCGACTCCCCAACTCAGCGCGAGCTGGTCGCGAACCTCGGCGACCGGGGTGAACGCATATAGCGGGAGCTCGCAGTGCAGGCGGGAAAGCCGCCGCACCGTGTCGCCAGTTTGGGAGAAGGCGACGAGGGCCTTCGCGCCGATGTTGCGAGCGATCTGTGACGCCGCAGCGGCGAGCGCGCCACCGTGCGTGCGCGGGTCGTGCTGCAAGCGGGGCACGCCGAGCGCGCCACCCTCGGTAGTGCTGACGATTTTGGCCATGGTGCTGACGGTGAGCACCGGATACTTACCGACCGAGGTTTCACCAGAGAGCATCACCGCGTCGGTGCCGTCGAGGACAGCGTTGGCGACGTCGGAGGCCTCGGCCCGGGTCGGCCGCGAGTTTTCGATCATGGAGTCGAGCATCTGAGTGGCCACGATGACCGGCTTCGCGTTTTCCCGGCAGAGCTGCACGGCACGCTTCTGCACCAGCGGGACCTGGTCCAGCGGCAGCTCAACGCCGAGGTCACCGCGGGCGACCATGACACCGTCGAAGGCGAGCACGATGGCTTCGAGGTGATCGACAGCCTCGGGCTTTTCCACCTTGGCGATGACCGGGACGGTGCGCCCCTCCTCGGCCATGATCTGGTGGACCAGCTTGATGTCTTCCGGTGAGCGCACGAACGACAGTGCGATCAGGTCAGCGCCGAGCGCGAGCGCGTAGCGCAGGTCGGCCTCGTCCTTGTCACTCATCGCCGGCACACTGACCGCTACGTTGGGTAGCGAGACACCCTTGTTGTTGCTGACCATGCCGCCCTCAACCACCAGGCAGCGAATATCGTTGTCTTCGACCGCTGAGACCTGCACGGCGACCTTGCCGTCGTCGATCAGCAGCCGGTCGCCGACCTTGACCTCTTGCGGCAGCTTCTCATAAGTGCAGGAGACCCGGTCGGGCGTGCCCAGGATGTCGTCACTGGTGATGGTGACCACGTCACCGGTGCTCCACAGGTGGGGGCCATTGGCGAACCGCCCCAGGCGGATCTTGGGGCCCTGCAGGTCGGCGAGCACAGCGACGGCCCGACCGGTCTGCTTGGCGGCGCTGCGCACGAGGTCATACACCTGGCGGTGGTCCTCGTGGCTGCCGTGACTGAAGTTCAACCGGGCCACATCCATGCCGGCCTCGACGAGGCCGAGCATGCGCTCCGCAGATGCGGTCGCGGGGCCCATGGTGCAGACAATCTTTACGCGGCGTGTCACAGTCGACAGGCTAGCCTCTCGAACTCAAGCATCGGACAGCCGACCCCCGTCAACGCGGTGAACTCAGTCTGTCCGATCGCTGCTGCTGCTGCGGCGCTGCTGGCGGCGGCTCGATCGGCTCGGCCGGGCGAGATCGACGGGTGGCCAGAACCGAGCCGAGCAAAATGAGGGCGAAGCCCAGCCCGATGCTCCAAGTGAGCGATTCGTTCAGCAACAGCACACCCAGCACCACCGCGACGGCCGGGTTGATGTAGGTGATCACTGTGGCTCGGACCGGGCCGACCTCGTCGATCAGCACATAGAAGACCAGGAAGGCCACGGCGGTGCACAGCACGGCGAGGATCACGACCGCGAAGATCACCTTGGCCGACAAGCGGTGGCTCGGCAGCTGCAGCACGCCGACTGGCAGGTAGATCAGGGCGGTCAGGGTCAACGCCACAGCGATCACCCCCAGGCGAGGTGCCTGAGCCAACCCCCGGGACAGTACGAACGGGCCGATTGCGTAACCGGTCGCGACAATGACCAGCTCGACCAGGGCCCACCCGTTGCCGGCGCCCAGATCGAGCCCGGCGAGTGCGGCCACCCCCGTGAGACCGATGCCGAGTCCGAGCAACCGCCGCCCGTCCAGCCGGTCCGCACCGGTGAACCAGCCGAGCAACGCTCCTACCAAGGGTACGGCGGCGATCAGCAGCCCGGTCAGTGAGCTGCTGAGTCGGCGTTCCACGTCAGATAGCAGCAACCACGGGATCGCCAGTTCGGCGACAGTGAAGACCAGCAGTGGCTTCCAGAAGGGCAGCAGTGGACGAAGCTCGCCGCGCACGGCCGCGATCGGCAGCAGCAACACAGCAGCTAGCGCAGTGCGCAGCAGCACCAATGAGGCGGGACTGAGCTCGCCGACTGCCACCTTGATGAGCAGGTAGGGCACGCCCCAGATCAGGCCCATGACCGCGAACAAAAACCAGCCGCGCTTCGACACGTCTCACTCCCTCGTCAGGAGTGATTATCCTTATCGGTCCTTTCGTCGACGCCCGAAATTCGCAGTGACCTCGATTACCACGACGGCCCGCCGCAGGTTTCGCGACGGGCCGGTATTTCCAGCTTCAGGGGTCGAGCGGGCCAGGTCCGACCTGGCGGCAAGGGCCGGCACACGGACTCGGCCTGCCCGGAAGCAGACAGGCCGAGTCGGCGTTAAACCGAGAGCGCTTGGGCGTCCGCTCGCACGGGGGCGGGCAGGTCGCCGGCCGCACCGAGGTAGTCGTGGATCGCGGCTGCTGCGGCCCGCCCTTCGGCAATGGCCCACACGATCAAGGACGCGCCCCGGTGCATGTCGCCGGCGACAAAGACTCCCGGCGCCGCCTGCCAGGTCAGGTCGGCGTCGATGGCGCCGCGCCGGTTGCGGTCGATCCCGAACTGGGCTAGCAACGGTTGCGGCTCGGTGCCGTCAAACCCGATCGCCAGCAAAACCAGCTCAGCCGGCAAGTCACGCTCTGTGCCGGGAGTGACCGTCACGGTACGTACGCCGTCGACCCGCTCGACCACCACGTCACCGATCCGCACCGCAGCCACCGAACCCTGGCCGTCGTCGACGAACTCCAACACGGCCACGGCGAAGATGCGCGTCCCGCCCTCCTCGTGCGCGGGATAGTTGCGCAGGATCACCGGCCAGATCGGCCACGGGTGCAGTTCGCCGATCCGCGCCTCGGGCGGTGTCGGGTACTGGTCGAGTTGGATCACGTTCGCCGCACCCTGACGATGCGCCACCCCAAGGCAGTCGGCGCCAGTGTCGCCCCCACCGATAATCACCACGTTCTTGCCCGCCGCGTCGATCGGCGTGCCCGGTTGCAACCCAGCGACCACCCGATTGGCCGGTACGAGGTGTTCCATCGCTAAGTGCACGCCGCCCAGCTGGCGACCCGGCGTCTCCAGCGTGTCGCGACCGGCGAGCGCTCCGGCCGCGAGCAGCACCGCGTCGAACCGGTCCCGCAGGTCGTCGGCGGTGAGGTCGACCCCCACCTCGACTCCGGTCTCGAAGACGACCCCCTCGGCCGACAACTGCGCCAGTCGAGCGTCCAGTACGTGCTTCTCGATCTTGAAGTCGGGGATGCCGTAGCGCAGCAAGCCGCCGATGCGGTCGTCGCGTTCGAACACGGTGACGGCGTGGCCGGCGCGGGCGAGTTGCTGGGCGGCAGCTAGCCCGGCGGGGCCGGAACCGACCACGGCGACCTTGAACCCGGATGGTGCGGGTGCCGGCTGCGGCGTGACATAACCCAGGGCGAAGGCGTGGTTGGCGATCTCCACCTCGACCTGCTTGATCGTCACCGCATCGTCAGCGATGCCCAGCACGCAGGCGGCTTCGCAGGGTGCGGGACACAGCCGCCCGGTGAACTCCGGGAAGTTGTTCGTCGCGTGCAGGGCTTCAGCTGCCGCGGCCCACGCGCCGGTGCGGACCAGGTCATTCCAGTCCGGGATCCGGTTGCCGAGCGGACACCCTTCATGACAGAACGGGATGCCGCAGTCCATGCACCGGGTGGCCTGGTCGCGGATCAGCTCGTCGTCGGCCGGCGGGTAAACCTCATGCCAGTCCTGGATGCGTACGGGCACGGGTCGGCGTTTGGGCAGTTGCCGCCCATAGCGCAGAAAACCGAATGGATCAGGCACCTTTGACCCCCATAACCGCCTCGTCGACGTTACGACCGGCGGCTTCGGCGGTCTTAATCAGCTCTAGTACGCGTTTGTAGTCGCGCGGCACGACCGCGGTGAAGCGGTCCACCGCCCGCGGCCAGTCGGCGAGCAGCTTTTCGGCCACGGCAGAGCCAGTTTCGGCCAAGTGCTTGCCGACCAGCACTCGCAAGGTGTCTTGCTCCGCGTCGGTCAACGGCGTCAAGTCGACCAGCTCCGGGTTGACCTTGGTGGGAGGCAAATCCAGCACGAACGCGGTTCCACCACTCATGCCGGCGGCGAAGTTGCGCCCGGTCGGGCCGAGCACCACCACCGTTCCCCCGGTCATGTACTCGCAGCCGTGGTCGCCGACGCCTTCGACGACAGCGGTGGCCCCAGAGTTGCGTACGGCGAAACGCTCGCCAGCTCGCCCGCGCAGGAAAACTTCGCCGCTGGTCGCCCCGTACAAGATGGTGTTGCCGGCAATGATGTTGTCTTCGGCAACGAACGGTGCGTCTTCGTCGGGGCGCACCACGACGCGACCTCCGGACAAGCCTTTGGCGACGTAGTCGTTGGTGTCGCCGATCAGACGCAGGGTGACTCCGGGTGGCAGGAACGCGCCGAACGATTGGCCACCGGTGCCGCGCAGGGTGAAGGTGATCGTGTCTGCGGGCAGGCCCGCGCCGCCGTAACGGCGGGTGACTTCGCCACCGAGCATGGCGCCGACGCTGCGGTGGTCGTTGCGCACCAACAGCTCTTCGGCGACCGGGTTACCGTCGGTCAGCGCCGGCTTGGCAAGCTCGATCAGCTCGTTGTCCAGTGCCTTGTCCAGCCCGTGATCTTGCGCGACGACACCTCGACGCGCGGCACCTTCAGGCAGCTGCGGCACGAATAGCACCGGCGCGAGGTCGAGACCTTTGGCCTTCCAATGCTCGACGGCCGGACGCACCTGCAACACCTCGGCGTGCCCGATCGCCTCATCGATGGTGCGAAAACCCAGTTGGGCTAGGTAGCCGCGGACTTCTTCGGCCAGGAACAGGAAGAAGTTCTCCACGAATTCGGGCTTGCCGGTGAAGCGTTCGCGCAGCACTGGGTTTTGGGTGGCGATGCCGACTGGGCAGGTGTCCAGGTGACAGACCCGCATCATGATGCAGCCCGAGACGATCAGTGGCGCAGTCGCAAAACCGAATTCCTCCGCACCGAGCAGCGCAGCGATAATCACGTCTCGCCCGGTTTTGAGCTGCCCGTCGACCTGCACGGTGACCCGGTCGCGCAGCTTGTTCAGCAGCAGCGTCTGTTGTGCCTCGGCCAGGCCCAGCTCCCACGGGGTGCCGGCGTGCTTGAGGGAGTTGAGCGGGCTGGCACCGGTGCCGCCGTCATGCCCGGAGATCAGGATGACGTCGGCTTTCAGCTTGGCGACACCGGCGGCGACCGTGCCGACACCGATCTCACTGACCAGCTTGACGTGCACCCGAGCTGCCGGGTTGACCATCTTCAGGTCGTGGACCAGCTGGGCCAGATCCTCGATCGAATAGATGTCGTGGTGCGGCGGCGGGGAGATCAGGCCAACGCCGGGAGTCGCATGCCGGGTCTTGGCGATCCACGGCCACACCTTGTTGCCGGGCAACTGGCCACCTTCGCCCGGTTTGGCACCCTGCGCCATTTTGATCTGCAGGTCGTCGGCGTTGACCAGATATTCGCTAGTGACCCCGAAGCGGCCGGAGGCGATCTGCTTGACCGCGGACCGCCGCTGCGGGTCATAAAGCCGCTCGACGTCCTCGCCGCCCTCGCCGGTGTTCGACTTGGCCCCCAGCCGGTTCATCGCGATAGCCAAAGTCTCGTGCGACTCGGCCGAGATCGACCCATAGGACATCGCCCCGGTGGCGAAGCGGCGGACAATCGCCGAGACCGGTTCAACTTCGTCCAGCGGGATCGGCTCACGCTCGGCGAAGGTGAACAAACCGCGCAGTGAACCAGCCTCGCGGGCTAGCTCATCAACTTTCGCGGTGTAGCGCTTGAAGACGTCATATTGCTTGCTACGGGTTGCGTGCTGCAGCAAGAACACCGTTTCCGGGTTGAACAGGTGCACTTCGCCTTCGCGCCGCCATTGATACTCGCCGCCGACTTCGAGCCGGCGGTGCGTGCGTTCGGCCGGGTTGCTCGGGTAGGCCTTCTGGTGCCGAGCCCGCACCTCGGCGTGGATCTCGGCCAGACCAGAGCCGCCGATCCTGCCGGACGTGCCAGCGAAATAACGCTGCAACAGCTTATTGTCCAGGCCAACCGCCTCGAAGACCTGCGCGCCGCAATAGGACGACACAGTCGAGATGCCCATCTTGGACATGATCTTCAGGACGCCTTTGCCGAGCGCCTTGACGTAATTACGGACCGCGACCGTCGACTCCAGTCCGGCGAGCGGGCCGGTGGCGATCAAGTCGTCGACCGACTCGAAGGCCAAATACGGGTTCACCGCAGCGGCACCGTAGCCGATCAGCACAGCCGCGTGGTGCACCTCGCGACAGTCGCCGGCCTCAACCACCAACGCGACCTGAGTGCGGGTCTGCTCGCGCACCAAGTGCTGATGCACAGCTGCGGTGAGCAGCAACGACGGGATCGGCGCCAGGTCAGCGTTGCAGTCACGATCCGACAACACCAGGATGCGTACGCCGTCTTCGATCGCCTCGGACACGTGTCGACAGATCTCGGTCAGCCGGGCTTTGAGCCCGTCCTCGCCGTCACGCAGCCGATACAACCCCGACACCCGTACGGCTTTGAAGCCGGGCAGGTCGCCGTCCTCATCGATCAGCAGCAGCTTGGCCAGCTCGTCGTTGTCGATCACCGGATAAGGAATGGCGATCTGCCGACACGAGGCCGGGCCCGGATCGAGCAAATTGCCTTCCGGCCCGATCGTCGTGCCCAGACTGGTCACCATTTCTTCGCGGATCGCATCCAACGGCGGGTTGGTGACCTGGGCGAACATTTGGTGGAAATAGTCGAACAGCAGCCGCGGCCGAGTCGACAACGGCGAGATCGGCGTGTCGGTGCCCATCGAACCGAGCGGTTCCGCCCCAGTGCGGGCCATTGGCGCGACCAGGATCTTCAGCTCCTCCTCGGTGTAACCGAAGACTTGCTGACGCCGAGTGACCGAGTCGTGGGTGTAGATGACGTGTTCCCGCGCCGGCAGGTCGACCAAATTGATCAGGCCGGCATGCAACCACTCGTCGTAGGGGTGGGCGGCGGCGAGGTCGGCTTTGATTTCGTCGTCGTGCACGATTCGACCGGCGGCCGTGTCGACCAGAAACATCTTGCCGGGCTGCAGCCGACCCTTAGCCACCACGGTTGCTGGATCGAGGTCGAGCACGCCCGCCTCGGAACCGAGCACGACCAGCCCGTCCTGGGTGTGCCACCAGCGGCCGGGACGCAAACCGTTGCGGTCGAGCACAGCGCCGATGACCGTACCGTCGGTGAAGGCGACACTGGCTGGACCGTCCCACGGTTCCATCAGGCTGGCGTGGAAGCGATAGAACGCGCGGCGCGCCGGCTCCATGCCGGGGTCGTTTTCCCAGGCTTCGGGAATCATCATCAGCATCGCGTGCGGCAGGCTGCGCCCGGACAGATGCAACAGCTCCAGCACCTCGTCAAACCCGGCCGAGTCAGAGACCTCGGGCGTGTTGATCGGCAGCAGCCGCTTGATCGAGCCGGGCAACTGCTTGGACTGCAGCAACGCCTCGCGCGCTTGCATCCAGTTCTTGTTGCCGCGGATGGTGTTGATCTCACCGTTGTGGGCGATGAACCGATAGGGGTGTGCCAACGGCCACGACGGGAACGTGTTGGTGGAGAAGCGGGAGTGCACCAAGGCAATCGCGCTATGCACGCGCGGATCGCTCAGGTCGGGGAAGAATTCGGTCAGCTGGTCGGGCGTGAGCATGCCCTTGTAGGTGATCGTGCGCGCGGACAGCGACGGGAAATACGCCCCGACGCCGCGCTGGGACGACTCCCTTTCAGCCTGCTTGCGGATGCAGAACGCCACCCGATCCAGCTCGACGCCGGACAGCTGCTCATTTTTTCGCCCGGCGGCCGCATTGGTGAGCCGGTGCGCGGACAAGAAGACCTGCTTGATCGCGGGGCGCGCTTGCTCGGCCGTCTCGCCAAGACCATCAGCGCGCACCGGAACGTCGCGCCAACCGAGCACCTCAGCGCCCTCGACCAGGGCATATTTCTCGATCACTTTGATCGAGCGGGCCTGCTCGGCCGGGTCGTTAGGCAAGAAAATCAGCCCGGTGGCATAGAAGCCGGCTGCGGGCAACTCGAACTTGGTGACGGCCCGGTAGTAAGCGTCCGGGATCTGAATCATGATCCCGGCACCGTCGCCGGTGTTGTATTCGGCGCCCCGGGCGCCGCGGTGGTCTAGGCGAATCAGTGCCGACAAGCCCTGAGCTACCACTTCATGGGAACGGCGCCCGTGCAGGTCAGCCACGAAGGCCACTCCGCAGGCGTCGCGCTCCAGCTCCGGGTTGTAAAGCCCCTGGGGGTGCGGAAAAGCCACCGGGCCTCCTGTCGTCGCTGGTGTTTCGAATCAAGGTCGGGACGACGTCGGCCCTGCAAAGTCTCTCGAGTCTACGGTAAGCAACACTGCACTCCGCTAGCCCGGATGGATCACACTTGGCCAGCCCGGATGGATCACACTTGGCCAGCCCGGATGGATCACACTTGGCCCCGGATGGATCACACTTGGCGACGGTCGGAAAACGGCCGACCGAGGATAATGCGGTAGGGCCACCCTGGTCGGGGTTCGATAGTCTCGCGCCGTGGCGCTTTCGGAAACCGACGTCTTCGCCCGACTCGAACGCTTCTACGACGCTGTGCCTCGACCGTACGCACGAGCCGAGGAGCACGGCAGGCTAGTGCTTTTCGTCCGCGAGGGCGAAGGTTGGCCCTATTACGCCCGCCCGATTATCGGGGCAGGCACGCCATCTGCGGCCGATGTTAGCGCGGTTCAGCAGCGACAACGAGACCTAAACCTGCCTGAGGCGTTCGAATGGGTGCACGAAAGCACCCCAGATCTGCTCGCCGTGGCCCGATCGGCCGGCCTGGAGGTGTTGCTGGCGCCATTGTTGGTGCTCGACGCTGCCGCACTGGTGCCCGACCTGCCGGTGGCCGGCGCGAAAATCCGGGTGTTGGATCCGACTGCGGCCGACTACGCAAGCGCTTTAACCTCGTCGCGCGCGGTGGCCCAACTTAGCTTCGGCAGTCCGCCCGGTGCTGCGCCGCTGACCGATGGCCCGCTCACCGTTGCGCCGGCCGGTCCGCGCGAACGGGACGCCGCCACCACCGACTTGACCGAAAGCCACCTGCGCGATCTGCGTAATCGGGCCGCAGGCGGCAGTCACCTCGATGCTGTCGTCGATTCACCGACTGAAGGAATCCTGGCGACCGGCGCGCTGATGCGCCGCGGCGATGTGGCGGAAATTGCCGGGGTCGCCACGCTCCCGTCGGCCCGCAACCGCGGCTACGCCTCCCAGCTCACCGCTGCATTGGCTCGCCAAGCCCTGACGGATGGTGTCAGAATTGTGCTGCTTTCCGCCGGCGACGACGACGTAGCCCGGCTCTACACCAAGGTCGGTTTCCGCCGAGTCGGCACTGCTTGCATCGCCGAACCAGCCCAGGTGGCGCCGTAAACATCCGACGGAATTAGCACCTGGCGGCATGGGTCGAATACGAGGTGTTACCTCGAGGCGGCAGTGCGGCACCTGAGGACCCGGGTTCGGCACCTGAGGTGGAGACGCTGAGCGCGCTGAGCGGCGATCGTACCCAGGTATGAAGATCTTGACCGCTGGGCCGGCGACGTGCGCCCACCTGAGCATCGATCTGCAAGCGGTGGCGGCGAACACTCGCATTCTGGCGGCACAAACGACGGCACAGGTCATGGCCGTGGTGAAGGCGGACGGTTTCGGCCACGGTGCTGCGGCGGTCGCCCGGACGGCGTTGGCCGCCGGCGCATCGAGCCTGGGTGTAACCAGTGTTGCTGAGGCGCTGTCGCTGCGCGTTGACGGCATCACCGCACCGATCCTGAGCTGGCTGAACCCGCTCGGCACCAACTTCGCCGCAGCCGTGGCAGCCGAGGTCGAACTGGCCGTGCCCAGCACTGAACACCTGGTCAATCTGCCCGTCGGCGCCCGGATCCACCTGCACTTGGACACCGGAATGGCCCGTGATGGCGCTCCGGCAGCAACCTGGACCGCGCTGTGTCGCGAAGCCCGCCGCGCCGAATTGGCCGGCCGGGTCCAGGTCGTGGGGATCATGAGTCATCTCGGCTGCGCGGACACCCCAACCCACCCGGCTAACGCCGCAGCCCTGGCCGCCTTCGAGCACGGCATCGCGGTAGCACGGGCCTACGGCCTGAACCCCGCAGTACGACATCTAGCTGCGACGGCGGCAACCCTAACTGCCCCAACCACCCACTTCGACCTGGTACGCGTCGGAGCCGGCCTGGTCGGCATCGATCCGTCCGGCACCACTGCTCTGCACCACGCGCTGACACTGACAGCGCCGGTGTTGTCGGTGCGCACCGTGCGCGCGGGCACCCCGGTCGGCTACGGCAACACCTGGCACGCCCCGCACCACACCACTCTGGCCCAACTTCCCGTCGGGTACGCCGATGGCCTGCCCCGACTGGCTGGCGGCAACGCGCAGGTGCAGCTCGGCGGTCGTCGCTTCCCCGTCGTCGGGCGCATTTCGATGGATCAAATTGTCGTCGACATCGGCAGCGAGCCGATCTGGCCCGGTGAACCCGCCACCATTTTCGGCCCCGGCATCCACGGCGAACCGACCGTCGACGATTGGGCGCGGTGGGCTCGGACCATTCCGCACGAGATCGTCACCGGCCTGGGCCAGCGGCTGACCCGAACCGTCACAACCGGCTCGACCAGCTCGACTGGCTCGACTGGCTCAACTAGCTCGACTGGCCTGGCTGGCTCGACCAGCTCGACTGGCCTGGCTAGCTTGGCTGGCAAAGGCAACCGATGACCGGGATCAAAGTGGCGATCATCGGTGGCGGTGCGAACTGTGAGCACGAGGTGTCGCTGGCCTCGGCTGAATCGGTAGCGCGCGCACTCGACCCGCGTACCTATGACATTGTCCGGCTCACCATTGACCGCTCCGGTAGCTGGCACGATCACCAGGCTGAGATCGGATTGGCTGCGGCAGTAGCCACCCTGACCAGCTGCGATGTCGCGGTGCCGATGGTGCATGGCCCGCGCGGCGAAGACGGCACCCTGGCCGCGCTGCTCGACCTGATCGGGATCGCGTACGTCGGTTCCGGGGTGCGGGCCGGCGCGCTCGCTATGGACAAATGGGCAACGAAGCTGATCGCCGAAGCGCTCGGCATCCCCACGGCGCCGGCGGTTTTGCTCACGACCGCTACGGCGCCTGGCTACGAGTGGACTGCGCCGGTCATCGTTAAGCCGGTGGCCGCCGGTTCCAGCAAAGGCGTCGCCCTGGTCAGCACCGCGGACGAGTTGCCAGCCGCCCTGGCCGGCGCACTGACGTTCGACGATCGAATCCTGGTCGAGCAGCTGGTGTCCGGCCGCGAGATCGATCTCGCCGTTTTGGCCACTGCGAGCGGCGAGCACACGGTGTCACCCGCGCTGGAAATTGTCGTCGAGGGCGTCTTCGACTATGCCACCAAATACGGCGGCGACGCACAGTTTCAGGTGCCTGCGCTGCTCGAACCGGCTGAGCAGAAGGCGCTGGAAGCCGCGGCGGTGGCGATGTATGACGCGTTGGGCTGTCGTGGTGTCGCCCGGGTCGATTTCTTCTTGACCGCGGGCGGCCCGGTGCTCAACGAGGTCAACACGACGCCCGGTTTCACGGCACAGTCGCAGGTGCCGCGCATGTTCGCCGCGGCCGGCGTTAGGTACTCAGAGCTGCTGGATCTTTTGCTCCGAACTGCGCTGTCGGGCTGTTGACCTGAGGGCGAGGTGGCGCGGACGTGGTGAAATACGTCCGTGACTGAGCTGAATGCTGTGGCTTGGCGCTGGTTGCCGGGTGGTGCACTGGGTGCGGTTGTACTTATGGCCGGTTATGCAGAGATCAGCCTGGTGGCTTATACCGCGGTAGATAGTCAGTTGGCCGTTTACGTGGTGTTGGCTACCGCGACCGCGGTCGGGCTCTGTCGCCGTGCGCCAGCGTTGGCCTTGGCGCTGGTTTGGGCTAGCGGGGCGGTCCAGGCGCTGCTGCACTTGCCGATTCTCGGGGTGCAACTTGCCTTGGCTGCGGTCGCGTTCGGTTGCGCACGTTGGGGTCGCACCACCACAGTCTGGAGTGCGCTCGCGTCGCTCATCGGCGGGTCGCTGCTTACCGGCTTGCTCGTGCGATGGGGTGTGCTGCACCTGGCGCTCGGGCGGACTCAGCTACTGTCGGTGATCGTCGCGCGCCGCGGCCCGACCATTTCGCTGTTGACCGCTAACCTGTGGGCGACCCTGGCGCTGTTTGCCGCCGCGCTGCTCGGCACCCCGTGGCTGCTCGGCCTGGTGTTACGCATCGCGGCCCGCGCTCGCGAGCAATCGCACCAGGCGGCAGCCGACCTGCTCGAGGAACGCCGCGAACGCGAAAAAGCACAAGAAATTGCCACGGTACGCGAGCAGCAGACCAGACTCGCCCGCGATGTGCACGATGTAGTCGGACATTCACTGGCCGTGATTCTGGCTCAGGCCCAATCCGGCGAATACTTGCCCAGTGACGACCCAGCAGCACCGAAACAAGTCCTGGCGACGATCGCGAAGTTGGCGCGGGAGTCTTTGCACGATGTCCGGCAAGTGCTGACCGCCACGCACAACGACCGTACTAGCGAAGACTTGGACCAGTTGATGGTGAACCTGCGAGCCACCGGGCATTCGATCACCGCCAGCCAGACTGGTGTGGCTCGACCACTGCCGCCGGAGCAGGCGACTACTGCGTTCCGGGTGCTGCAGGAGATGTTGACGAATGCGATCCGGCACGGCCGCCCCGGTGCACCGATAGTGGTTGTGCGCACCTGGGCACCGGACACGCTGGCGCTGCAAGTAAGCAACTCGGTCGAACCGAATTCGGTCGAGGAGCTGCTCGCCGGGTACGGGCTGACCGGGATGCGGGCACGGGTCAACGCGGTCGGCGGCCAGCTCAACGTGCAGCGCGCGCACGGCGAGTTCAGCGTGACCGCATGGATCCCGGTGCGCGGATGAGCGCGCCGATCACCGTCTTACTCGTCGATGACCAAGAACTGTTCCGGTCCGGAGTCGCCGTGATCATCGACGGTCAGCCCGGCTTGCGAGTGGTCGGCACCGCTGCGGACGGTCGAGCAGCCGTACGGCTAGCCGACGAACTAGAACCCGACGTCATCCTGATGGACCTGCGCATGCCCGTACTGGACGGAGTCGAAGCCACCCGCCAAATCCTCGCCCCCGACCGAGTCGAGCGCCGCAGCAAACCCGTACGCGTGCTGGTGTTGACCACGTTCGATCTCGACGACCGGGCAGCCAGCGCGATCCGGTGCGGTGCGAGCGGTTTTCTGCTCAAGGACAGCACGGCGCAGCAGCTGGCCAGCGCGATCCGCAGCGTGCACGTCGGCAACGCGGTACTGGCCCCGAACGACCTGTCGACGCTGGTGGACGTGCAGTTTCGCCCACCGGCCCCGCCGCCGGCCGTATACGCGTCGCTGACCGACAAGGAACGAGTGGTGTTCGCGGCCGTCGCCCGGGGGCTGTCCAACGCCGAAATCGCCGCGTCGATCTATGCCAGCGAATCGACGGTAAAAACCCATGTTGGCGCGATCCTGCGCAAACTAACCTTGCGCGACCGGGTCCAAATCGTCGTCTACGCCCACGAACACAGCCTCAAGTAACGGTCCCGCAGTTAGTCGAGTGGGGTCCAGTCGGCGGCGGAACTCTGCGGATGGCCACCTAAGATTCTCGGGCGCATGTGGTTGAGCGCCGCATCGCGGGCGCGCAGCGCAAGCCGGCCGCGGGCCTGCACCACTGCCGACATGCGGCGAGTCTGGCGCACCACGCTGGTCGTGCGTGGCCGACGCAGCCGACTGTAAGACTCGATCGCCGCACCCAACTCAGCACCCAGTGCAACGTCAGCAACTAACGAACGCAGCGTGGCAACATCCTCGAACGCCAAGCACGCGCCCTGCCCCAGATGATGCGGCATGGCGTGCGCGGCATCACCGAGTAAAACCACCCCGCCAGGCCCAGACTCAAACCCATAGGTACGCGGCAGGGGGCGCAACTCGCGCACCTCTTGCGGCACCAAATCTTCGGGCAGGGTCGCGGCGAGCAGTTCACCCACGGGTGCGTGCCAGCCGGCGAACCAGCGGCGCAGCAACTCCAGTTGGGTGGCGGGGGATTCGGGTCGCGACGCGCCTGCGGCGGTGGCCACCCAATAGACGCCGCGCTTTCCGGTGGCACGGTCGCCCAACGGAATCGACACGAATCGGTAGCCTGCGCCGAGGGTTTCACCGCCGGCGGCCTGCTCGTCGACCAGCCGTGGTGCCCGGTAGCTGGGGATCACCGCCTGCCACGCGGCGAAGCCGGAGCGCACCACGACTGACTCGGGTGCCAATGCCCGCCGGATCGGGCTGTCGATGCCGTCGGCTGCGACCACCAAATCCGCCTCGATCACGGTGCTTCCGTCGCTCACCGCCGGGCGCTGCTGCCGACTGATCCGCACGGTGGTGACGTCGAACCCGGTGCGCAAGTCCACCCGATCACTGAGACCGGCGACCAAGGCGTCGTACAGGTCTTCCAGGTGCACCACTTCTGGGGCGGGTCCGACTCCGGCCCGGCCGCGCGGTGGCACCAACCACTGGCCGTCCGGGCGGCGTACTCCCCCGTCGGGCAGCGTCGACGTGATCGCCGACCAACCGCCCTGCGGGTCGAGGGCATCTAGCGCGCGCCGCCCGTTCGCCCAGAGCACCAACGCGGTCGGCGGTGCGGCCACGCGCTCGGCCCGTTCGAGCAAGGTGACCTGCCAGCCAGACCGAGCCAGCGAACCGGCAGTGGCCAGACCGGCAATGCCGGCACCCACCACAACCGCTGTGCGCACGGTGTTCACGGTCCGCCGCGGCCCGGGGTTCAGTGCTCGCCGCTGGAACGAGTCGAACTGGCGTCAGCCTCGTCGGCCCCGGTGCTTGCAGCGATCGAGTCACCGGCGGCGCTGTCGGGCACCGGCTCGCTCGCGGCAGCAGAGCTTGCCTCGGTGACCTGCTCGACCGGCACAACAGTGGCGTCGTCATCGTTGGCGGGCTGGGCGAAATTCGGCGCCGCATCCGACTCGACCGGGTCTCCCGCAGCGGCCAACTCCAGTTCCACGTCTGCTTCGGTGTCCGGTGGCAAAATGCCGGTTTCCCGATAGGCCACGAACCGACGCTCGCTGACCACCTGGTATGCCTGTGGGGCATCAGCCGGCACGACGTAGGTGCGCGGACCTTTGACCACCAGCAGATAGATCACTGCGCCGATGAACAGCACGATCGCGGTGAACACGTTGAGCCGAATACCGAAGAAGTGGTTTGCCTCGTCGACCCGCAAGATCTCGATCCAGAACCGACCCACCGTGTACGCAGCCACATAAACCGCGAACGCCCGCCCACGACCGAATTTGTATTTGCGGTCCAGCGCCCAAACGAGCGCTGCCACCCCAAAGTTCCAGATCATCTCGTACAGGAAAGTGGGGTGGTAAAGGTGCGGTAGAAGGACCGGATTGCCATCGACGACCGTGGCGTGGCCGGGGTTGGACCGATCCATCTCGTGCACCTGCAGGCCCCACGGCAGCGTGGTTACCTTGCCGTAAAGCTCGTTGTTGAAGTAGTTGCCGAGCCGGCCGATCCCCTGTGCCACCGGCAGTGCCGGGGCGAGCGTGTCGGCGAAAACGCTGAACGGCAGCCCGAGTTGGCGGGCAGCCAGCCAGGCACCGACGGCGCCACCGGCGACCGCACCCCAAATGCCCAGGCCGCCCTCCCAGATGTAGAAGGCGTGCAAGGGGTGACCGCCGGCGCCGAAGTAGTCCTGCGGCGAGGTTGCCAAGTGATAGAGCCGCGCACCGACAATGCCGAACGGGACTGCCCACACCGCCATGTCCAATGATGCCCAGGGGGCGACACCGCGGCTACGCAGCCGATGTTCCATCAGCAGCACGGCGGCGACGATGCCCAGCACAATGCAGAGCGCATAAGCGCGCACCGGCAGGCCAAGCAGGTGCCAAACAGATGTCTCTGGACTCGGGATCGCGGCTAAGTTCACGGGTGCACACGCTACCGTCGAGACGGCCTAAAGGAACCTCCAGGGCGGCTTAGTTTTGCCGCTGCCGCACACCTTCGGCGAGTTCGCTGCTCAGCGCCCGCAGTCGGGCTTGTCCAGTGGCCCAGTCCGATGCGTCCAGCACGCAGCGAATCAGGGCACTGCCGACAATCACCCCGTCTGCGAAGGTCGCCACCTCGGCTGCCTGCACGCCAGTGCCCACGCCGAGTCCAACCCCGATCGGCAAAGCTGGATCGGCCTGCCGAATCCGAGCGACCACCTCAGGCGCCTGACTAGACACCGAGGTGCGCGCACCGGTAACGCCCATCAACGCGGTGGCATAGACAAAACCCCGGCAGTTCGCCACCGTCAGCGCGATCCGCTCCGGCGTCGACGAAGGCGCGACCAGGAAAGTACGGTCGATCTTGTGCTCGTCGGAGGCGGCGATCCAGTCGGCGGCCTCATCCGGGATCAGATCCGGGGTGATCAGGCCAGTCGCGCCGGCCGCAGCCAGATCACGAGCAAAGGCCGCCACGCCGTACTTCTCGATCGGGTTCCAGTAAGTCATCAGCACCACCGGAGCACCGGTGCGGGCAACCGCCTCGATGATCCGCAGCGTGTCCCGGGTGCGCACCCCGCCAGCCAGCGCGATGTCGCTGGCCCGCTGGATCACCGGCCCGTCCATCACCGGGTCGGAGTAGGGCAGCTCGACCTCGATCACGTCGCAGCCGGCCTCGTGCATGGCGATCATCGAGGCGATGCTGTCGTCCACGGTCGGGAACCCGGCCGGCATGCAGCCGATCAACAGCGACCGGTTTTCGGCCTTTGCCGTGGCGAAGACGTCCGAAATGCTCACGAGGTGCCTTCCGTCGGGTGTTGTCCGGCCGGCGCATCGTGGTCAGTCACGCGTTCTCCCCCGGCACCAAGGCCTCGACCTGGTCGAGGATGCCGAAGTAAGCGCCCGCGGTGTGCACGTCCTTGTCGCCGCGGCCAGACAAGTTGATCACGATGGTCGGCTCCCGGCTCAGTTCCGCACGCAGCAACGGCGCAATCCGGGCCGCCCCGGCCAGGGCATGTGCGCTTTCGATCGCCGGGATGATCCCCTCGGTGCGGCACAGCACCTGGAACGCCGCCATCGCCTCAGCATCGGTGACCGGCTGATAGCTGGCCCGCCCGGTGTCGTGCAGCCAAGCGTGTTCCGGGCCGACTCCGGGGTAGTCCAAACCGGCCGAGATCGAGTGCGACTCAGTCGTCTGACCGTCCTCGTCCTGCAACACGTACGTCCGGGCGCCGTGCAGCACCCCCGGCGAGCCACCGGTAATCGATGCTGCGTGCCGACCGGTGCTGACTCCGTCACCACCGGCCTCGAACCCGTAAAGCCGCACGTCTGCATCGGGGACAAACGCATGGAAAATACCGATCGCGTTGGATCCACCGCCGACACAGGCAGCAACAGCGTCCGGCAACCGACCGAGCAGTCGTAAACACTGCTCGCGCGCCTCGATGCCGATCCCACCGACAAAATCACGAACGATCTCCGGGAACGGGTGCGGTCCAGCCGCCGTACCGAGCAGGTAATGGGTGGTGTCCACGCTGGAAACCCAGTCGCGCAGGGCCTCGTTCAGCGCGTCTTTGAGCGTGCGAGACCCGGCCGACACCGGAATTACGGTGGCGCCCAACATCCGCATCCGGGCGACGTTCAGCGCTTGCCGTTCCGTGTCCAGCTCGCCCATGTAGACAACACATTCGAGGTCTAGCAGGGCGGCCGCAGTGGCACTGGCGACACCGTGTTGGCCGGCACCGGTCTCGGCGATCACCCGGGGCTTGCCCATTTGCTTGGCGAGCAGCGCCTGACCGAGCACGTTGCGGACCTTGTGCGCGCCGGTGTGGTTGAGGTCCTCGCGCTTGAGCAGGATCTCGGCGCCCCACTTTGCGGAGAGCCGCTCGGCGCGATAAAGCAGCGACGGCACCCCGGCGTAATTGACCATCAGGTCAGCCACCCGAGTTTGGAAGACCGGATCGACCTTGGCGGCCCGATACGCGGCGTCCAACTCGTCTAACGCGGCGACCAGCGCTTCCGGCACGAAACGCCCACCGAATCGGCCAAAATGCCCGGCCAGATCCGGCAGCGCCAGCTCGGTCATCGGACTGGCCGCGGGGTCGCCGGGTGGTTGCCCGCGTTGACCAGCTCAGCCACGGCGTCGCGCGGCCGTTTCTGGGTGACCAGTCCCTCACCGACCAGCACCGCGTCGGCACCGGCCGAGGCATAGCGAATCAGGTCGTGTGGGCCGCGCACGCCAGACTCGGCGATCTTGACCACGTTGTTGGGCAATCCTGGGGCGATCCGCTCGAAGACTGAACGATCCACCTCAAGCGTGCGCAGATCGCGGGCGTTGACGCCGATCAGCTTCGCGTTCGCCTCCAACGCCCGGTCGGCTTCTTCCTCGTTGTGCACCTCGACCAGTGCGGTCATGCCCAACGACTCGATCCGCTCCAGCAGGCCGATCAGCACGTTCTGCTCCAGCGCAGCCACGATCAACAGCACCAGATCGGCGCCGTGTGCGCGCGCCTCGTGCACCTGATAGCTGCTGATCACGAAGTCTTTGCGCAGCACCGGGATCTGCACCGATGCGCGGACCGCGGCCAGATCGGCCAGCGAACCACCGAACCAGCGCCCCTCGGTCAGCACGCTGATGCACCTGGCACCACCAGCCGCATATTCCCCCGCTAACTCGGCTGGGTCTTCAATGTCAGCTAGCGCACCTTTGGACGGCGAGGATCGTTTCACCTCGGCAATCACTGCCACGCCGGGCTTGCGCAAGACCGCGTACGCGTCGATCGCCGGCGCAGCCGCCGCCGCGAGCTCGCGCACCTGCTCTAGCGAGACCTGTTCCTGCCGGGCCGCCACGTCCTCGCGCACACCGGCGAGGATTTCCGCAAGCACGTTCTGCTGTCCGGACTCGCGCTCCGCGGGACCGCCGTTGCCCGCTTCCGCCTGCTCGGATGTCACGTAAATGACTCCCCTCTCCGGGTGTCTTCCGCCCGATGCTATGAGGTGCTGGTCGTCGCCAACTGGCCGGGGGTATGGCGCGCCTCACCAGGTGGGCTCCGGCATAATGCGGCCTGCCTCGACTCCACAATGCCACTCGCGCACCAGCTGCCTCGTTGCTGAGCGTTCAGGCCAGTGTCAATTCTCCTCGGCATTCGAACCGACGTCGGTGATCTGGTCGTCACGGTCTGGAAACAGCGCCCAGACATGATGTGAGCAGGGCACACTTGGTGCGGCGCGTTCTCGGCGCCACCCAGCCGGATGATCGAGGGGGAGTTGACCATGGCTGCTGCACAGACCGCGTCGGCGCAATCCATACCGGTGGAGTCGGTGGGCTTCGCCGCCGTTTCCCGGGCCGTGGTGGCTGCCGCGGCCGATCTGGTGACCGGCGTGCAGCGCGCGGTGGTTGGGCCGGAAAACGTGCGAACCGCTCGGGACAACGCTTGGCAGGCCATGCTTGCCGACCGTGCACTGTGCGATGCTCGGGCTGAGCTGAGCCGCGAGGTCGCTGCCCTGGTCGCCGCCCGTGAACTCCCGTCGCGCCACCCCGCAGCCACCCGCGACCAGTTCCTGGCCACCATCCGCTGAGCCCCAGGCCCCACCGGCAGCAGCCGGAGTCTGGCCAGACAAGCTAAACGCCGCAGCTGACTCAGCTAGCGGTGGGGTCGTCGCCGCGATCCAGCGCTTCCCAGGTCAAGCGGTAATCGGCGGGTTGACTGCTCGCACTAGCTGCCTCGGGGTTGTCGCCAGGAGCCGGCCCGGCGGCAGCCGACGGCCTGGTGGGGACGGCCGGCTCGGGCGTTTGCCAGGGTGCTGGTCTCCGGTCGTACCTGGATGACATGGCTGGCCAACGATGGCCGAGTCGCGCTGCAGTGAGGCCGCCAGCGATGATCATCGCGCCGCCGCAAGCGCAAGCGATGGGCCAGAGTGTGCCGCCGGCACCGGCTTGCCCGAGGTTGAGTCCGATCCGGCCGATGATCGCGCCGATAGCGACGCCTAGGCCGGCCAGCGCGAGCAAAGCGCCCAGCACTCGCCGCAGCCAGCCGCGCGTGGCCAGCAGCGCACCTGTTCCGGCCAGCGCAACCACGGCCAGACCGATCACCCACGGTTCCAGGTCGGCTCCAGTGCGCACAGTACGCAAATCCGACCGGCCTAGGCGCTGCACCACAACCACCGACCAAGTACGCGTCACGGCATAGCTCGCCAGCCCCGCGCCGACCAAGCAGGCGAGCAATGCCAGCGCATACGAACGGCGGCTAGCAGTCGCGTTGCTGGTGTCTGTCATCGCCGGCCGACTATTCGGCGTGTGGGCCTGATGACACGTCCCGGCCTAATGTTCATCGGGCCGGACGCAAAGTTTCGGCGGAGGCAATCGCGGCGAGGACCGCAGCGGCCTTGTTTCGAGTTTCCTGCTCTTCGGCGGCCGGATCCGAGTCTGCGACGATGCCCGCGCCGGCGCCGACATAGGCGACACCGTCTTTGAGCAGGGCCGTGCGGATGGCAATCGCCATGTCCATGTCACCGGCGAAGCCGAAGTAGCCGACCGTGCCGCCATAGAGCCCACGCCGGGTCGGTTCCAACTCTTCGATGATCTCCATCGCACGAACCTTGGGCGCCCCGGAGAGCGTGCCGGCCGGGAAGGTCGCGGCGAGCGCGTCAAAGGCCGTGCGCTGCTCGTCCAGCACACCAGTCACGGTAGAGACGATGTGCATAACATGGCTATATCGCTCAATTCGCGCGAATTCCGGCACTGTCACCGTTCCCGGCTGACACACCCGACCCAAGTCGTTGCGACCCAAGTCGACCAGCATGACGTGCTCGGCGCGTTCCTTCGGATCGGCTAGCAGCTCGGCGGCCAGCGCATTGTCCTGCTCCGGCGTAGCGCCCCGCCACCGTGTGCCGGCAATCGGGTGCAACAGTGCGGTCCGGTTCGCGTTGACCTTGAGATGCGCCTCCGGCGAAGACCCGACAATGTCAAACCCGTCAAAACGCAACAAATACATGTACGGGCTGGGATTCGTGGCTCGCAGCACCCGGTACACGTCCAGCGGGTCCGCGTCGGTCGGCCGTTCGAACCGCTGCGCCACCACGATCTGGAAACACTCACCGGCCCGGATCTGCTCCTTGGCCGCCTCGACCGCCTTCTGATACTCCCCCGGCGCAGTCCGGCTCACTGGCTCACCTGCTGGCAGCCGCTCCACTGTCGAAATCATCGGTGGAGTGGGCCGCGACAACGCCGAGGTCATCGCGTCCAGCCGCCCAACCGCCTGGTGGTAAGCGGCCAGCTTGCTCGCGTCGTCCGCGTCCACGTCGGCGATCACATTGGCGACCAGGATGGCCGAACCGTCGTAGTGATCCAGCACCACCAAGTCGGTCGCGAGCATCAGACCCAGCTCCGGCAGCGGCACATCGTTCGCTGCAGTAGCCGGCAACCGCTCGAACCGACGACTTAAGTCGTAACTGAGATAACCGACCATCCCCCCAGTCAGCGGCGGCAGATCAGCTGCACCCGGCCCGTCCGCCAACGCCGCCACGGTTTCCCGCAACGCGACCACCGGATCGCCGTCGAGTGGGACCCCGTCCGGCGGGTCACCGAGCCAAGTGGCCTGCCCGTCGCGCTCGACCAGGGTCGCAGCACTGCGCACCCCGATGAACGAATACCGCGACCAGGCTGCCCCGGACGGCCCCGCCCCCTGCTCAGCGGATTCGAGGAGGAAGGTGCCTGGCCCACCGGCCAGCTTTGTGTAGACCCCGACTGGGGTTTCACCGTCAGCCAACAATCGACGGGTCAGCGGCACGACCCGCCGATCCAACCCCAGATAAGTTTGCGCGTCCGGAGTCACCGCCCCGCTAGTCATCGCGGCGATGTCCCGCCAACAGCAGGTCCACTCACCGCAGTTGCCGCAGTAACCGCCAACTCGTCGGTAAAGCAAGTGTGCGAACCGGTGTGGCAGGCCGCGCCGACTTGCTCGACTGTGACCAACAGCGCGTCGCCGTCGCAGTCGAGCGCGACGCTCTTGACGAACTGGTGGTGCCCCGAAGTGGCGCCCTTGACCCAATACTCGGCCCGGCTGCGTGACCAGTAAGTGGCCCGCCCGGTGCTCAAGGTGCGGTGCAACGCCTCGTCGTTCATCCACGCCAACATCAGCACGTCGCCGGTGCCGTGCTCACGCACGATCGCCGCGACCAGACCGTCGTCGGTGCGCTTGAGCCGGGCTGACACGGCCGGATCCAGCTCGGTCTTCACTGCTTCGGGTATCGGCACGCCCCTGATTGTCGCGCATCGCCGACGCAGGTCCGCCCCGGCCACTCCCAGCACGGCTTGAATACTGCTGGAGTCCATTATGGCCAGTGAAGATCGAATGGACATCAGCGAGTGGCTCACGATCCGGGCACAGGGGGTGTGTCCAGACGCTAAGGGAGGTAACGTCGTCGTGCGCCGCGCTCTGTCGCCGGACGAGTGCGCCCTCCCACGCCGATCCGGACAGCTCAAGCTGCTCCGCCGGCGCCGCCCGATGACGGGAGTCCACCACCCATGCAGCCAGCGGCCAGTCCCGACAATCCCAGGCCAGCGCGCGATTCTGGCCGCGCTCAGCCCGCGGATGGGACACCTGACGTCGACCCCGAAAGCGAATCGGCGCAACTGCCACATCCGCGTGCCAGCGAGACTGAGGTGCTCGCGCTCTCCTCGCACGGCAGTGCTGAGCCCATCGAGCCGATCCTCGGGCCACCCGCCGCGCCGATCGACGCCCGCCCGGCAGCCGAGCCGATCAGCGGCGATTCTCGTCCAACCGCAGAGCGGATCGACCACCGCCCGGTTATCCAACCGCCCGGCGTCGAACTGCCGCCGGGTCCGGAGCGGGCCACGCCACAACACCAGGCACCGGACCATCGGCCGACAGCCGGAACCGACCGCGCTGCCGGCCGAGCCACGCCGCAGCAGCTCGGTGGCGCATTCGGCCCGTTCGACGTCGGCAGCCGCGACGAGCGCTTCCTTTTCGGTGGGCGCTACGCCGACCTGCGGCCGGGAGCCAGCAGTCAAGAGCCGACCAAAAGGAATGGTCGGGCCGCTGGCGTTGGCAAAGTCAACCCCAACGGAACCAACGGCAATTCGAGCCACGACCTAGATCAAGTTTTCGACAACGACGGCCACCGGCAGCGACCTGCAGTCGGGTGGGCCTCCGGACCGACCTCCGACAATCCGATCATCGAGCCCATCGTGAGCGGGTCGGCCGTCGTGCCGGTTACCGAGCCGCCCACGGCGAGTCCGCCCGCCTTGCCGCCGGCCAAGCCAACACTGCCGGCCGTGGTAGAGGCCAGCGGACCCGAGGCGGCGGCGCAAGCGCAGCGCCAATCGGCCAGTCTGCGAGACGCAGCACCGATTCGGCGAGGCCGGCGTGCTGCGGCGGAGCAAGAGAAACCCGGCTTGCGGCCCGGTGATGTCACCACCAATCCACTCACCTTTTGGGATGAGGACGCGGCCCGCCATTTTCGGGCCGCATGGCACGAGGTCAAGGCGGAGTTCGTCGACGACCCGGTCACGGCGTTGACCAGGGCACATGACCTAGTCACCGACGCTGTTTCCGAGCTCACCGAGTCGCTACTCGCCGAGCGCGACGGACTCGATCCGATGCGCGACAAGTCTGTGGTCGACACCGAGAACATGCGGATGGCCATGCGCGGCTACCGCGAGCTGCTTGACCGGATCCTCGAGCTCTAGCCACTGATCAGCTGCCCCTGCGGCCTCAGCGCTGCAGGGGATCGTCACCTTCGGCTCTTGGTGAACATTGGCATAGACCTGCTCGCGAAATTCATCTACCGTTGAAATCAACAGGCGATGAAATCACCGGGAGCGGGCATGACAAGTGCGATTGAAATCACTGGCTTGGTGGTGGAGCGGGGCAAAAGGCGGGTGCTGCACGGCATCGACTGTGCGATTACCGCCGGCAGCGTCACCGGGCTGCTCGGGCCTAGCGGCAGCGGAAAGACCACCTTGATCCGAGCGATAGTCGGCGCGCAAATCGTGCACAGCGGGCAGGTGAGCGTGCTCGGCGAGCCGGCCGGCAGCACCGCAAACCGCAAACGCGTCGGCTATGTCACCCAAGCACCAAGCGTCTATGCCGACCTGTCAGTGCGGGAAAACGCTCGCTATTTCGCCGCGCTCAGCGGCCTTGGCGCAACCGAGGCAGATCGGGCGATCACCGACGTCGGGCTAGCCGACGCGGCTAGCCAGCTAGTCGGCAACCTCTCCGGCGGCCAACGCAGCCGGGCATCACTGGCCTGCGCCCTGATCAGCGCACCGAGCGTCTTAGTGCTAGACGAGCCGACTGTTGGGCAAGACCCGGTGCTGCGAGCCGATCTGTGGGCCCAGTTTCACGTGTTGGCTACCGCCGGCACAACCTTGCTGGTGTCGAGCCACGTGATGGATGAGGCCGGCCGTTGCGACCGGCTGCTGCTAATCCGCGAGGGCCGACTGATCGCTGACGACACTCCGGGGCAAATTCGAGCCACCGCCGGCACCGACGATCTCGACGAGGCATTTCTGCGGTTGATCCGCACCAAGGCTGACCACCCGCAGGGAGGCACCGCATGAGTCCCCAGATCACCCTGGCCACCGCAGCCCGGATTCTGCGCCAACTGCGCCACGACCGACGCACCGTGGCCTTGCTGCTCGTGGTCCCCGTCGTGCTCTTAGCGCTGATTTACTTCATGTATGACGGCTCCGCGTCGACCTTCGACCGCATCGCCCTGGTCATGCTGGGGATCTTCCCGTTCATGATCATGTTTTTGGTGACCAGCATCGCGATGCTGCGCGAGCGCACCAGCGGCACGTTGGAGCGACTACTGACCACGCCACTGACCAAACTCGATCTACTTTTCGGCTACGGGCTCGCGTTCGGATTCGCCGCAACGGTGCAAGGTGCGGTCGCCACCGGTGCCGCCTATTGGCTACTTGGGCTGAGCACGACCGGGCCAGCCGCGCTGGTGGTGCTGATCGCGATCGTGGACGCCATCCTCGGCGTAGCACTGGGCCTGCTGTGCAGCGCTTTCGCCCGCACGGAATTTCAAGCCGTACAGTTTCTTCCGATAGTGGTGGTGCCGCAGATCTTGCTCTGTGGGCTGTTCGTGCCACGGGCACAAATGGCCGGGTGGCTGCACGGACTCAGTGACGCGATGCCGCTGACCTACGCGGTCGAGGCATTGCAGCAGGTCGGGCACAACGCCACTGCCACCACGACGATGTGGCGTGACCTGGTCATCGTGGCCGGCGCGGCCGTCGTCGCCCTCATTCTGGCTGCCGCCACCCTGCGGCGCCGCACACCATAGGAGACCTTTTTGGTACGGCGAAGCGGGCGACGTCCAGGCAACCAGGACACGAAAGCGGCCATCCTGCATGCCGCCCGCACCGCGTTCGCCGAGAAGGGCTTCGACCACGCATCGATCCGGGCAATTGCGACCCAAGCCCAGGTCGACCCCGCCCTGGTGCACCACTACTTCGGCACGAAGGAAAAACTCTTCCTGGCCAGCTTGAATTCACCGGTCAATCCGGCCGAGCTGATCCCGCAAGCACTGGACGGTCCGCGCGATGAGGCCGGCGAGCGGTTGATCCGGCTAGTGCTGAGCGTGTGGGATTCACCGGCTGGCTCGGCTGCACTAGCCATCTTCCGATCCGCGCTGAGCAACGAGTGGACGGCCCGGTTGCTCCGCGAGTTCGTCATCACCCAGATCCTGCGTCGGGCAGTGGCTGAGCTGTCCATCGATGCGAGCGAGGCACCGCTGCGTGCGGGGCTGCTGGCGACGCAGATCACCGGGCTGCTGACCACCCGGTACGTGCTGCGGATCGAACCATTGGCCTCCGCCGAGCCCGAAATCATCGTGGCCGCGCTGGCACCCAACGTGCAGCGCTTCCTGACCGAACCCCTGCCTGGAGTCTTCGCCTGAGCAGCACTGCTACGACCCCGACGGGGCCATAGCCGGAATTGCCTTCTTTGATCAACTAAATGCGGGCAGCACCTTACCGAGCGGACGCGGCCGACGCATGAATTCAGGGGTGGGCGCAACCGCACCAACCTGCAAAGATGAAGACATGACAGAGGCATTGGAGCGGCGGGTGAGCGCCATCGAGCAAAGACAGCAGGTGATCGAGGTCCGACAGGAAGTGATCCAAGGGCAGCAGCAGCTCGAGGCAGCCTTACGGGCTGCGACTGACCGTGACCTCAGCGATCTCACTCAAAGCGTGCGTGCACAGCACCTACTCGTGCAAGCGCTATCCATCACCCAATCGCAGCACACAACGGCATTGCGCCGGATCGAGGACACCCAGCAGGCCCAAGGTGAGGCAATCGAGACGTTACGCCGTGACCACGGCGCGAAACTAAACCAAATTGTCACCCTGTTGACGGGCCTAATCGAACGCGAGACTCACGGGGAGTAGCTCGAACACCGGCGGAGGCCATGAGTTGCGTTTAGCGGGTTTGTTCGAGCCAGCTGGCGTAAAGCTTGGCATAGACGGAATCGACTTCTTTGATCAGTTCTGGATGCGGGCCGCGCTGCACGACGCGGCCGGCATCCACCACGATCACCTCGTCGGCTGCCTGCGCGGTGGAGAGCCGGTGCGCAATTGCCACAGTGGTCCGCCCGCGGGTCACCGTGTCCAGCGCGCGCTGCAGGCGCACCTCGGTGGCCGGGTCGACCGCGCTGGTCGCCTCGTCGAGCACCAGCAGATCCGGGTCAGCGACATATGCCCGGACCAGCGCCACCAACTGCCGCTCCCCCACACTGAGCGCCTCGCCGCGTTCACCGACCGGCGTCTGCGCACCCTGCGGCAGGCCGGCTAGCCACTCACCGAGCCCCAGCTCACCGAAGGCCGCTACCAAGTCGTCGTCACTGAGCTCCGGCACGGCGAAACGGATGTTTTCCGCAATCGTGGCATCAAACAGGAAGCCGTCCTGCGGCACCATAACCACCCGCGAGCGCAATGACGCGAACCGCACCGACGTCAGCGGCGTTTCCGACAACAACACCTGTCCGTCGGCTGGGTCCATCAGCCGGGTGAGCAGCTTGGCGAAGGTAGTTTTGCCGCTGCCTGTCTCCCCCACGACCGCGACTTTGGTACGCGGCTCGATCAGCAGGTCGACGCCGGAAAGCACAGTCGGGCCGCCGGGATAGTGGAACGACACATCCGCGAAGCGCACCGAGAGCGCGCCGACCGGCAGCGGCACCCCAGCCTGGTCCGGGTCGGCGACATCCGGTTCCACGTCGAGTACGTCGAGCACTCGCCGCCAGCCGGCGACCGCGTTTTGCGCGTCGTTGAGCACGTCGGTGGCGATCTGCACCGGCTGGATGAACAGGGTGACCAGGAACAAGAACGCGGTCAGCTTGCCCACGCTCAGGCCACCGTCCACGCCGATCAGCACCCCGACGACCACCACTGCGGCCAGCGCCAGGCCGGCACCCAACTCGCCGCTGGAGAAGCTGGTCACACTGGTACGCATCGCGGTCTGTTGTGCTTTGCGCACCCGCTCGATCGACTCGTCCAGCCGCCGTTCGGTGCGCCCCGAAACCCCGTACGCCCGGATCACGGTGGCACCGACCACGCTTTCGGCCACAGCACCCAACATGACCCCGGTACGTTCGCGCACCGCGCCGTAAACCGCAGCCAGCCGTTTCTGGAACAGCCGAATGACCCCCACGGCCGGTACGAACGAGAGCAGCACCACCAAGGTGAGCTGCCACGAATAGCTGAACATGACCACTGTCGACACGATCAGCTGCCCAGACGAGAGCAGCAGCTGAATCCCGCCGGTCTGCAGGAACTGCGAGATCTGGTCGATGTCACTGGTCACCCGCGACACCATCGATCCACGCCGTTCCGACTGCTGATGCAGCATCGACAAGTCGTGAATATGCCGAAATGTGCGCGAGCGCAGCCCGCCGAGCGCTGTCTCACTGACCGTGAACAGTCGGCGGGTCATCAGATAACCGGCCAGGGTGGAAACCAGCAACGCGACGACGGTGAACCCGACGACTCGCCCGACAAACCCCAGATCCGGCCCACCGGCTGCGCGGATGCCATGGTCGATGCCCTGTTGCACCGCGATCGGCACGGCCACCCGACCGCCCATTTGCACCAACGCCAGCCCGATCGTGCCCGCCAACCCGGGCCGCAATTCGGGCGACAAAGCCAATCCCCGCCGTACGGTGGCGAAGGTGCCTGGCGCGCTCACTGGTGCACCCGCTGGGCTTCAGCCTGCTCGTAGGCCGTGACCAGGTCGGCGTATTCAGCCACCTCGCCGAGCAGCTTCTGGTGTGGCCCGATCGCGACCACCCGCCCTTGGGACAAGAAGACCACCTCGTCTGCGAGCGCGATGGTGGCCCGCCGATAAGCGACCACCAGGATCGACGCGTGGGCATCCCCACCGCGCAGTGCAGCCAGGATCGCCGACTCCACCCGGGGATCGACCGCGCTGGTCGCGTCGTCGAGCACCAGCAGTCGCGGTCGACCGGCCAATGCTCGGGCCAAGGTCAAACGCTGTCGTTGCCCACCTGACAGGGTGGTGCCACGCTCACCCACCGCGGTGTCCAACCCGTCGGGCAGGTTCGCCACGAACGTGTGCGCCTGGGCCAACCGCAGCGCTGACCAGGCTGCCTCGTCGTCGAGTCCGGCGCGCTCCAGGGTCACATTGTTGCGAACGGTGTCGTCGAAAACGAACGGGATCTGCGGCACAAGTGCGGCCGTACTGGCCAGCGATTGCTCACTGAGCGACGGCACCGGCACGCCGTCGCATTCGACCCGACCACTCGCCGGGTCCACCAGCCGTACGGCCAGGGCAGCGATGGTGGACTTGCCCGATCCGGTCGCGCCGACCAGGGCCACCGTCTTGCCCCGTGACACTGTGAACGACACGTCGTGCAGCACTCGCGGACCCGCACCGTACTGAAAATCGACTGAGGCGAAGCGCAACTCGGCCGGCTGGCCGGCGTCCACCGTGGTTGTGCCGTAAGCAAGGTCGCCGGTGGCGGCGAGCACTGCCTGCACCCGATCCCAGCCGGCCACGCTGCGCGGCAATTCGGCGACCACCCAGCCGATCGCGCGCACCGGAAACGCCAGCACGGTGAAGAGGAATGACACCGTGACCAGCTCAGACACGCTGATCACTCCTTGCTGCAGCCGCCAGGCACCGAGCAGCAACACAGCCAGCGTGCCGAGGCTAGGCAGGCTGTCCATCACCGGGTCAAACAAGCCCCGCAGTCGTCCGACCGAGATCAACGCGTCGCGCAGCTCGGTCACGTGCACACCGAAGCGCTGTGATTCCTGCTGCTCACGGCCCATGGTCTTGACCACGAGGGCACCGTCAAAGCTTTCGTGCGCGACAGCGCTGACCTTGGCCCGCAGCTGTTGCGCCCGGATCTGCCGCGGCGACATATACCGCGAATAAATGACATTCAGCCCAAAAAGCGCGGGGAACAAAGTGATCCCGACCAGGGCCAACACCCAGTCGGTCAGCAGCAGCGAGATGATCGCGGCGACCAGCATCACGATGGTGCCGACCGCGAACGGCAGCGGCGCAATCGGGACAAACGCCGCTTCAACGTCGGAGTTAGCGTTGGACAGCAGCGTGCCGGTCGCGTGCTGCTGATGCCAGGCCGGCGGCAACGAAAGATAACGGTGAGTAACCGCCCGCCGATATCGCGCCTGGAGCCGAAACTGCATAAAACCAGCGCCGAGCCGACGCCCGAAGATCGCCGCCACCCGGAGCACACTGATCGCCAGAAACGTGGTTGCGAGCAGCGCAAGCGATCCAACCGCCACCCGATGCGTCGTGAACGCGGGCACCACCACCCGGCCGATGACCGCGCCGACGACATACGAATTGGCGATGACCAAGAGACCGAAAACGCTGCTACCAACAGTAGCGATGGTGAACAGGCGCGGCTCGGTGCGAATCGCCTGCCCGAGCACTCGCAGTCCCCGCCCCAGCACGTCGCCGCTGGACCTGCTACTGCTCATTTCCTACCTGACTGGTAAGGCTTCGCCGACGATGCCGGCCTTACCCGCTATCCTGCCCAACTGCCGCCCGCCAGACACACCCGTGACGTTGTGTTGACAATCACTGCCGCCCGACGGTGCACGATATGGCTATTTCGGGATGACGCCCCACGCTATGCACGCTTTACGCTACTTAATGCAAAGGACCGAGGACCCTCACCGACGACGACACCTCGGCTCCAGCAGGCGTAAGAGAGGACCACCATGGCGATTCGACGCCCCCACAGCGCCCGCATCCTGGCCACCAGTGTGCTATCAGCCACCGCGATCGTCGCAACCGCGACGCCCGCCCTAGCCGCCGCCCCAGCCACATCGGCCACCACAACTGCAACCCAGGCAGCCGCACCGAGCTCGCAGATCTCACTACTGATCTCTCTGCTCACCGCCAATGCCTAACTCCACCACCCAAAAATCAAGTTCACCTTTTTAGTACGCGTTAACGCCGGGCGCGGTGCGAATCCGCCCAGCCCGGCGTTTGCGCACCGCCGTCGCGAGCCGCCGGCCCAGCGTTTGCGCAACGCCGTAGCGAGCCGCCGGCCCAGCGTTTGCGCACCGCCGCGGCCCGGCCGCCGGCCCAGCCCGTTTTGCACCGAGAAGCCGTGGTTCTGTGTTGGTGTCCAAATCCCAGCGCCACGAATGCCCCGCGCCAGCCGATCGGTGGATAGGATTGCACCCGCTGTGCGGCCCAATCGCGAGAGATACTAGCTCTGCTGCCGTGCGGGCAATACCCTTCGGTAACAGCTTCGTCACTTAGATCTCCGGTTCTCGCTGATAAGGCGGCGCTTGATGGCTTTCGAGGTTCCTTACCGCTCGTTCCCTGACATGTTCCGCCAGCGTGTCGCGGCGACCCCGAATGGTCAGGCATTTGCCGTTCCGACCGCTGACGATTCCGGGCTGACCTGGTTCACCTGGGCTCAAGTCGGGGAGCGCGCCACGGCAATCGCAGCTGGCCTGCGCGAGCTCGGCGTCGGCTTGGAAGATCGAGTCGCCATCCTGGGCGCCACTAGCTACGAATGGGTCCTAGCCGATCTCGGCATCAACTGTGCTGGCGCAGCTACCACCACTGTTTATCCGAGCACCTCGGCCGATGACGCGAGCTACATCGTGGCCGACTCCGACTCCAAGGTGCTGATCGCTGACAACGCCCACCAAGCGCTGAAGATTGCCGACGCGAAGACCAGCGTCACCCACGTGGTGCTGCTCGGCGGCCCGGCCGGCGCCGGCGCCACCCCGCCGCAGTTGACCTTGACTGACTTGGAAGCACTTGGCAACGCTGCCCTGCAGCAAAACCCGCAGCTGATCGAAGAGGTGGTGGCGGGCATCCGCCCCGATCACCTCGCCACCCTGATCTACACCTCGGGCACCACCGGGCGCCCCAAGGGCGTGCAGCTGCTGCACGCTGGCTGGATCTGGGAAGGCGTCGCGCAAGCCGACAAAGGCCTGTTCGAGTCCACTGACGTGCAATACCTGTGGCTGCCGCTGGCACACGCGTTCGGCAAGACTCTGCTTTGCGGCATCGTGCACGTCGGCGTGCCCACCTACATCGACGGGCGAGTCGACAAGCTGGTCGACATGCTCGCCGTGGTCCGGCCGACGCTGATGTGCGCCGCACCCCGCGTCTTCGAAAAGGTCTACAACCGCACAGTGACCACAGCGCTCAGCGCCGGCGGCCTCAAAGCCAAAATCTTCGGGTGGGCCGTGGCCACCGGTAAACGTAAGGTCGCCTTGGAGCAGGCCGGCAAGCCAGTGCCGCTAACCTTATTCCTGCAATACGCCCTCGCTGAGCGTCTCGTCTTCAGCAAGGTGCAAAACCGTCTCGGCGGCCGCCTACGCAAACTGGTCAGCGGCTCTGCCCCCTTGAGCCGCGACATCGCGGAATTCTTCGCCGCCGCCAACCTGCCGATCATGGAGGCCTACGGCCTCACCGAAGCCAGCGCCGGCAACTTCATCAACCGCCTCGGCAACCTGCGCATCGGCACGGTCGGACCAGCCCTAGGTGACCTGGAATGCCGCATCGGAGCCGACGGCGAAATCCTGCTCCGCGGCGCACCCGTCATGCGCGGCTATCATAACCTGCCCAAGGACACCGCTGCCGCCTTCACCGAGGACGGCTTCCTGCGCACCGGCGACATCGGCGAGCTCGACGCCGACGGTTTCCTGCGGATCACCGACCGCAAAAAAGACCTGGTCAAGACGTCCGGTGGCAAATACGTCGCCCCCTCGGCAATCGAAGGCCAGTTCAAGGCAGTCTGCCCATACACGTCGCAGGCCGTGGTCGTCGGCCAGTCGCGCAACTTCGTCACCATGCTGATCTCACTGGACGAGGACTCGATCGTGGACTGGGCGAAAGGCCCGTTAGCCGGCAAAACGTATACCGAGATCTGCGCCGCACCCGAAACCGAGCAGCTCATCGCCGGCTACATCGACGAGCTCAACGCCAAACTGAACCGCTGGGAAACCGTGAAACGGTTCGCGATCCTCCCTCGCGACCTCACCATCGAAGCCGGCGAAATAACCCCCTCAATGAAGGTCAAACGCCGCGACGTAGAAGCCCACTTCGCCGACCAAATCGACAAAATGTACACCGGCTCCCTAGCCCAAATCTGAACGCTTCGCTGCCGCCTTGATCTGTTGTCGTCAGGCGATTACGGCGGGGGTGTCCCAGGCGGGGCGAGGGGCTCGGTCTAGGTCTGGGCGGGCTGAGGCGATGCGGCGTACGGCTTCGACTAGGTCGTCGGTCGGGAGGGTGAACGGGAGTCGGATGAAGCGCTCCAACGTGCCGTCCAGCCCGAACCGGGGACCGGGGGCGAGGCGTACGCCGACGTCTTCGGCAGCTCGGGCGAGTGCGGTGGAGATCGGACCGTCCAGCTCAGCCCAAAGCGATACTCCGCCGGCCGGGATGAAGTAGCGCCATTGTGGCAACAGTTCCCGCAGCGTGTCGACCAGCGCGTCGCGCCGTTCGCGCAGTTGCACTCGGCGGGCGGCGACAATGTCGGGGGCTTGACGCAACAGCCGTACGGCGACCAGCTGCTCCAAGACCGGGCTCGCCATGTCGACCCCCACCCGGATCGCGGCCAACCGCTGCACGAGCGGGGCGGATGCGCGCACCCACCCAATCCGCAACCCACCCCAATACGCCTTGCTCATCCCACCGATGGAAACCACCCGACTGTGCCGGTCGAAGACGGCGACCGGTGGTGGCATCGGTGCGCCGTCGAGGACCAAGTCGACAAAGGACTCGTCGACGACCAGTTCCGTGCCGGTCGCGTGTGCGGTGGCGACCATTCGTTCGCGCAGGTCAGCGGGCATCAGGTGGCCGGTGGGGTTTTGAAACTCGGGTATGACGTACGCGAGGCGGGGTCTGGTTTGGCGCAGGGCTCCGAGCAGTAACTCGCCGTCCCAGCCGGTTGCGGGGTCTAGCCCGTGGGTGCTGAGCCGGGCTCGGCGTGCGGTGAGCGCCGCGAGCGCGTTTGGGTAGGTTGGCGATTCGACCAGCACTGGCGCTCCGGCCGGGACGCTGAGGCGTAAGACCAGGTCGAGCGCTTGTTGGGTGCCGCCGGTGATCAGGATCTGCTCGGCTGTGGTGGTCACGCCGCGAGCGGTGTAGCCAGCGGCGACGGTTTCGCGCAGTTCGAGCAGGCCGCTGGGGTGATAGCCAGTGCTGCTCAAGAAGCGGGGTAGATCCTCGGCGGCTGCTCGGGCGGCGGGGACGAGCTCGATCGGTGCGGCGGAGGCGGCCACGCCCAGGTCGAGCAGGTCGACGTCTTCGACCGGGGCCCATAGGCCGGAGGTGGCCACTCGGTGGCCGGCGGGCAGGGTGGTCCAGCTGCCGGCGCCGCGGCGACTGGTCAGGTGCCCGGTCTCGCGTAGGGCGCGATATCCGGCGCTGACCGTGGTGCGGCTGATGCTCAGCGCTTCGGCGAGTTCACGCTCGGCCGGCAGGCGCACGCCGAGGGGCAGGCGGCCGTCAGCGAGTAAGCCGCGCACGGCAGCGGCGAGCGCGGCGTAGTCCGGGCTGTGGTGGCGGCCTGGCAACGCATGCCATTGGCCCAGCAATCGGACCAATTGGCCCCCACGGATCGTCGTCGTCATAGCCACCCTCCGAGAATTGGCGCTTTATCTTCGCACAATTGGCCCGCAAAGTGGCAGTCATGGCAACAACTGGCAGCAAGCCCCGCACCCCAACCAGCACAACAGCGCTCCCGGGCGGCGGCAATTTCGGTCGCCGGGTGGTTCAGCTTTTCATCGGGTTGGTGCTCTATGGGATCAGCATGGCTTTTGTCGTGCAGTCTGGCCTGGGCCTGGACCCGTGGGATGTCTTCCACCAGGGCCTGGCGAAGCTGACCGGGATCAGTTTCGGGTGGGTGGTGATCCTGACCGGCATCCCGGTGCTGTTGCTGTGGATTCCACTGCGACAACGACCAGGCTTCGGTACGTTCGCCAACTTGGTGCTGATCGGCCTGACCGTGGACCTCGCCCTGTCGATCTTGCCCGCGGGCCACTCACTCGTGACTCGAATCGCCTTCCTCGTCATCGGAATCGGCATGAACGGCCTGGCCACGGGGATGTACATCGGCAGCCGGTTCGGCCCGGGACCACGCGACGGGCTGATGACCGGCATCGTCGGCCGCTTTCCCCGACTGTCGATCCGGCTGATCCGTACCGTAATTGAATTGTCCGTTTTGGGAATTGGCTTCCTGTTGGGTGGCACGGTTGGGATCGGCACCGTTGCCTATGCGCTGGCGATCGGCCCACTAGTCCACCTATTCCTCCCGATTTTCACCGTTGCCCCAAAATTGGCCGGCGGCGATGCCACCAACAGTCTCGATCGGACTGATAGGCGAGCAGCCGATATTGACCGGGCGTGAGGACACAGCTTGGTGATCATCGCGGCTCGACCGCTTCCGGTAAGGGCACCTGAACCTGCACTATGGCCAAGTGGGGGCTGATAGCTGGCAATGGAACGACGCCTGGGTTTTCGTGGCTGCGGTAATCGCCGAGCGGCTGGAGCGCGATCGGGCGCTGCACGCTGCGTTGCCGATAACCGGAGCGAGCCTGGCCGATGTGCTGTCCGCCGCTGACTTCCTGCACCACAACGTGCCCAGCCGCGACGACCTGCAGGAAGCGATTCGGCGACTGGCCGGTGCGGGGCTACTGGAAGTGCAGGACGACACGGTTGTCGTCGCCACGGCGGGCGAGCAGTTGTGGCGAACTCGGCCGTTCAGCGGCCTTTCGTCGGCCGTGCTCACCCTGCAAACGCAGCTGAATCGGGCCAGCGAGCCCGGCTACACCGACTGGGTTTTGGACGAGCGGACCTACCATTTGGCCGTCCGCGAATACAGCCACCGCCTAGCCGACGGCCGCTAATTCAGCGGATGGGGTGGCCGGCTGCGCGCAGGCTTTCTTTGACTGCTCCGATGGTCAAATCTCCGAAGTGGAAAACGCTCGCCGCCAGCACTGCATCAGCACCGGCCGCGACCGCCGGTGGGAAATGCTCCACGGCGCCCGCTCCCCCACTGGCGATTACTGGGATATCGACCACCGCCCGCACGGCTGCAATCAGATCCAAGTCGAACCCGGCTTTGGTGCCGTCTGAGTCCATCGAATTCAGCAGAATCTCGCCCGCACCCAGCTCCGCCACTTGCCGCGCCCATTCGATCGCGTCCAATCCCGCGCTGCGCCGGCCACCGTGCGTAGTGACTTCCCAGCCGCTGGGCTGCTCGCCGCTGCGCCGCACGTCCAGGGACAACACGAGCACCTGGTTGCCGAACCGCTGAGCGATTTCGCTGATCAACTCGGGCCGGGCGATTGCCGCCGTGTTCACCCCGACCTTGTCCGCGCCGGCGCGCAACAGCACGTCAACGTCCTGAACTGCGCGAACACCACCACCCACGGTCAACGGAATAAACACCGACTCCGCCGTACGCCGTACGACGTCGAGCATTGTGCCCCGATTGTCCGAAGACGCAGTCACGTCGAGGAAGGTGAGCTCGTCCGCGCCGGCCGCGTCGTACGCCGAAGCCAGCTCAACCGGGTCGCCCGCATCGCGCAGGTCGACAAAGTTGACGCCTTTGACCACCCGCCCGGCGTCCACGTCGAGACAAGGGATCACGCGCACCGCCACCGTCATCAGCCCACCTTAGCCAAGGCAGCTGACCAGCACGAACTCCGGGCGGGCCCACCATGAGGTGCCGGCACTAAGCGTCTTCTTCGCCCAGTCTTAGGAAATTCTTGCCTATCGCCGGCCAGTGCTCGGTAGAAAGGCGGCGGAGACGACAATGGCTAGGCCGGTTGGTGGGTGCTAGCCGCCGAAATGTGGCCCGCCGCAGACCGCCCCTACATCGGCGGCTCGACCAACAACAGCGTGCTCAATCTCATCATTAACGGCAACGGCTACGACCGCGTTTTCGGTACGAATTCCGTGGCCCCACCCGGCGTCGGCGCGGCACTCAGCGCCCCCACAAGCGGAACAGCAGTCGGCGGTGACGACGGCCTAGGACGCCTTTTCAACTCAGCCAACGGCGATCAAGTCAGCTGGCTAATACCCGCCGCCCTGCTCGCGTTAGTGCTGCTCGTCTGGTTGACCGCCCGCTCACCACGCACGGATCGCACCCGAGCAGCGCTAATGTTGTGGGGCGGTTGGATGCTGGTCACTGCTGCTTCCTTCAGCCTCATTTCGATCCACACCTATTACACGATCGCCCTAGCACCGGCAATCGCTGCTCTGGTCGGCATCGGTGCCGTCGAGTTGTGGAAGCGCCGCACCACGACCCTAGGCCGATTCGGGCTAGCGGGCATGATCGCGCTGACGGGAATGTGGAGCGCAGTGCTGCTGCATCGAGTCTCCTGGCAGCCCTGGCTGATCGGCGCAGTGATCGCCGCAGCCGTCATCGCAACCGCCGCCATGCTGCTCACCACCACGCGCTCACGCCAGCTCACCACCGTCGCCTTACTCACCGCCGGAATCACCGGACTGCTCGGCAGCGGCGCCTATGCCGTGCAAACAGTCGCCAACCCACGTGTCGGCATCGGCGGCCTGCCAGTAGCCGGCCCCGGCCAAGACCAGCGCAGCATCAACCCCTTCGGCACCCCACCACCCGGATCGTCACCCGCAACCGGCGCCCAACCACCCGCAGCCGGCCTGCCATCACCCGCCGGCGCAATACCGCCCGGTGGAACGCTCCCGTCAGGTGTTGCGCTGCCTCCCGGTGTGACGCTGCCGTCCGGTGTTGCGCTACCGCCTGGCGAAACTCTGCCGTCAGGCATTGCGTTACCGCCCGGTGTGCAACTGCCCCCCGGCACCACATTGCCGCCGGGTGTTCAGCTTCCGCCCGGTGGGACCCTGCCGTCTGGTGGTTCGGCTCCTGGTGGTTCGCTGCCGCAATTCGGCAACATCGCCGATCTGACCAAGCCGCCAGGTATGGCTCTGACCGCCCTGCTCAGCAACACCACGCAGACTTGGACGGCTGCCACACCAGGCGCTATTGCCGCCGCCTCGCTCCAATTAGCCGCCGACCGGCCGGTCATGGCCATCGGCGGTTTCATCGGAGCCGACCCGGCGCCGAGCCTGGGAACCTTCCAGCACTACGTCAGCCAAGGAAAAATCCACTACTACGTCGCGACGAGCGCGCCCGGGGCAAGCGCCGATCCAGCCGGTCAAATTCCCGCTGCCGCTGCCGGAACTGCCGGTGGTGCCGCAACGTCGATTGCCGACTGGGTGCAGGCGACCTATACCCCGACGATTGTCGATGGCCGCGCCATTTATGACCTAACCGCACCACCCCGATGACCCCGACCAGCCGCAGCACGAACCCAGAGCCGCGGCTGGTCGGCACCACTCCACCGTCACAGCGCTGATCCGAGTGCCGTAGTGGGAGCTTCTACCGCCCGCTATGGCACTCTTTCAACCTCAGATCAACCGCTTTTCGCGTACGTCAGAGCAGGTGGTCGAAGTTGTTTTCTCTGGCGCCTTGAATGAAAGCGGCCATTTCAGCGCGCGTGAACAGGAACGCGCCCTGCTGCGGTGCTTTCGAGTGGCGCAGTGCGACGTGGCCACCCAGATCGGCCAGCTCAACGCAGTGTCCGGCAGCACCGGAGCGACTGCTCTTAGTCCAAACAGTGTCCTGGGCAATATTCCCGGATTCGAGGAACGTCGTCATTTTTGTTGGGTCCCTTTCCTTTGGGCTTCGGATTTCGGATTCTTGGAGTTTCTCGGGTGGGTGGGCCGCGTTCCGTGGTCATAAGGTCCTCGGTTCGGGATGGGTGCACAGCCAGTGCAGGTCGGCGTCGCGCAGGTCGGCGGTTTGTTCAGCGCTGGCGGCTGACCAGATGGAGGTGCCGCGCGACGGCGGCCAGGAAACGGAGTAGGCCGACCCATCCGGCAACACCATGCCGTAACCCACGATCGTGTTCGGACCGTCTTCTTCGCGGACCAGGGCGAACAGTTTCAGCGTGTCCATTGGATTCATCATCGCCCCTGTCCGACGTGCTGACGGGCCAGCACTGTCGTAGTGGCTCCACAGTGTGGACACCATCTGACTTTGACTTTGAAACAGAGCAGACCAGCAAGGAAGCCCAACACCAAGCCAGAAATCGCACCACCGATCAGCACGACAAACCACCCCCTCAGAAGGACCAAACCGATCATTCCGAGGACCAGACCCCGGCCTGTTACCGCTGCAGCACCGAAAGTATGCGCTTAGACAAATTGTATGGCAAGATGCCTGACAAGTTTCTTGGCAAATTGCCTCCTACCTGCCCCTTCTGGCCGCAACTTCGACAGTGGCAGGATGCTCACCATGGCTGCACCAACCGTGCGCAGGCGCCGGCTCGGCATGGCACTTCGGCGACTGCGAGACAACGCCGAGATGACGCTGGAGCAAGCCTCGGATGCTGCCGGGGTCTCGGCGCCCTACGTCAGTCGGATCGAGCGCGCGCAAGCAGCGGCACGAGTAGCGGTTATCAAGGCACTTCTGGACGTATACGGCGCCGACGAGCCGACGTCGATCGAGTTGTTAGAAATCGCCAGCGAAGCCGGCCGACGCGGATGGTGGCACCGGTATACCCGCGACAATCTCATTCCGCCCGAGTACGCAGCGCTAATCGGCTTCGAGGCTGCTGCATCCGAGATCAGAAATTTCGAGCCCATGATCATCCCAGGGCTCTTGCAAACCTCAGCTTATGCGCAATCTCGGCTGGCGTCAGGGCAGGCACGACTTACCGCCGACCAGATCGAAGCGCGGGTTCAGGTGCGCGCTGAACGCCAACGAATCCTCGATCGGCCCAACCCGCCTGTCGTCTCAGTAGTCATCGACGAGGCCGTGATCCGGCGCAACGTTGGCGCCGCCGACGTCATGAGGCAGCAGCTACTGCACATTGCAGCAATTGCCGATCGCCCGAACGTCGACGTCCAGGTGGTGCCTTTCTCTGAGGGCGCTTACGCTGGGACGAGCCCGCTGGTCATCCTCAGTTTCGCGGGTGAAGACGACGTCATCTACCTCGAAACTATGGCAGGGGACATCTACCCTGAGAGCGAGATGGCTTACTACAAAGACACTTTTGTGCGCATTCAACAGGATGCGCTCAGCAAAGACCGATCCGTGGACCTGATCAGGGAAGCGGCAGAGGAGTTCAAATGACCGCTCTAGGGCCGGAGTGGCGCAAATCTAACCGCTCCGACAGCAACGGCAACTGCGTTGAGCTGCGCCAACAGGACAATCGGGTCGAGATGCGTGATTCCAAATGCCCGAATGGCCCGACGTTGAAGTTCAACCCTGAGGCGTTCAGCACTTTTCTCGAAGATGTCAAGGCCGGTCGGTTCGACTCATAAAGTCACCATCAGTGACCTGCAGTCGGCCCAGATAGACTAGCTCGGTAGATCGAACAGCGCGTCTCCAAGCACTTGGGGCGCGCTTTGTTTTGGCTGAGTGCAGGTAGAAGGTGACGCCCACAGCAAGGGTTATCAGACGGGCCGGGCGATTCATTGAGCGTATTCGTCGCAGCAGCGAGCCGCTTCTGAACTGCTCACAGCCGGTTCGCGAGGCAGCGGGTATGATTTGCCGCTAATGTGAGGAACGGGCAGCCGCGATTCGCAATCTTGTTGATTTGTGGTTGCTATTTGGGACTAAGTAAACAAGATCTAGAGCAGGCAGAAAATTGCGCGACAATGGCGGCGGATAAAGTAGCATAAATCGCTCGTGCAGGCGCTCGACCGGTCGCCAGAGTGGATCAGCCTCCGCTGACTCGTCGATCGGGTCGCGCATTTCGGTATTCCGTCACGGGTACGGTATTGGTGGTGGTAGGGCGGTGCAGGTTTATCGTTTCGGGCTCGATGGACCACAGCGCAACTGCCGGCAGATCGAGCAGAGCTAAAACGGTGTCGCTGTCGCAGTCGTCCAGCAGCGTCGGGTCGAACGGGCGAACAGTGCCGCTAACCGAAACCCGCGACTGTATTCGGCCCCGAACTGGCACTGGGATCATCGAAGCGATCTCCAGTTGCACGCCGCAAGCTCGGCCGCGTGCTCCCACCAACCAACCGCCGGCGGTCGACATGGCATCGACAGCCAGCACAATTGTGCCGTTGGGCAGCACGACGTGCACGTTGACGATGTCGGTCACGTCGTCGCCGACCACGGAGCCGCAGCGACCAAGCCGAACTCAGGATGGATCGCACCGCGACCGCGTCGAGCACCGGACGCTGGTCGTGCGGCTCGTGCACTTGTGCCGACACGGCGGCCTCCCTCACCAAAATCAGTGAGGGTAGCCTAACCTGAATGTTGCGGAGAGTCGAGTGGCTCAGGCGTGCTTGAAGGTGAGGCAGTCGCTGGCTGTTGCCCCCGCGCCCACCCGCACTGACTTGGCCGTACACGCGAGGTTGGTGTTGTGCACGCAGTCGGCGCGGGCGCAAGCGCCGACACTGCCAGTGATGTCCGGGATGCCGCCGCGAGCGGACGAATCAACGAATGTTGCGCATGATGCGGCCATGCCTGCCGCAGCAATGGTGACCGCCGGCGCGTGGCAGCCTGCGTCGTTGAAGCTGCACGCGCTGACGGCGCACTCGCTGACGGCTGGCATTTGCAATAAAGTCTTCATCTGATTCTCCGTATCTATGCTGAGGGCCGCTGTCGCACAGGTCACAATCGCGAATAATTGTCGCGCGCGCACCTTAACAGCAGCGGCATTTCGCCATCAATGGTCACATGTGACCTGCCGAATTGCAGGCCATTTCCAGCGTAATCACCCGGACCACGTCACCGATCGAATTCGGCTGCACCGAAACGGGCACCAAAGTTAGCCTTACCTAATAGCGAATGTCTTGTCATTTGGTCGCACAACTTGGCGGTCGGCTGGAGCTTGGGCGAGGTCTCGACGGGAAAGTCGAGACTTAACAACAACAACGACCGTTTGGGTTCAACGCCATGATCAGGAGTGTGACAGTCGACGACTTCCGGCGAATGGCCGAGGAAATCGCCGCCCCATTGCGCACCCGAGGATTCTGGTATTGGCGGACCACTCTCGCCGAACGGGAATACGCGAATCCTAAGTCCCGGAACCGATCGAAGCCACCAATACCCGTACCATGGTTGCAGATTTGTTCGGCCCCTAAAGTCTTGCATGGGTTTCATGCCGAGAGTGTCATTGCGACCAACGTATGGCATTGCTGCAGGCAGTGACGTGTTACTTGCAGGCCACGCGATTAAGTCGACGCATCGGATATGCCGAGTTGTTGGAGGCGTCGTTCGAGCAGATCTTCGAAGGCGACGTCCGCTGCATCGCCGAGCAAAGCCGCAGATTGTCCGAATACATCTTCAGCAGTGAATCCCTGGATCTCCCACATTGCGGCTAGAGCGAGCGCTAACACTGGTGCGGGCAAATTCGTGTTTCGCTCGGTGGCATAGGCGTGCAACGCCGCGCGCATTTCTGCCGGCAGGCTTGCTTCCCGTTCGGCTAGTCCAGCGGGCACCAGCTGCCCATCGGCATGCGCGGCAACGAGCACCGACAACAGCCGCTCAGTTAGCAGATAACCCACTTCGAGCGTGCGCTGCGGTGCCACGTACGTGGGAATGGGTTGACCATAGATGAGGCCGAACAGGGCAGGTTCTGATTTTCCCCAGCGCCGATATGCCCGCAGACCGTCGCGCAATGCGTTTCGGTAAGCCTGTGGGTGCTCGTCGAGGACAGCTGATATGGATTCGTCCACTGCTGTGGCGTGAGCTCGGTAGGCCAGCACAACGAGTTCGGTGATCAGCTCGTCGCGTCCTGCTGCATATCGATAAATGCCGGAGACCGCGATGCCGACTTTCCGGGCCACTTCGCGCACGGTCAGACCGGCCGGTCCCTGTTCGGCGAGCAGCTCGACAGCAGCTGCCAAAATACGCGCACGCGTCTCTTCTTTTTGGCGATCCCGCAGCGTTGGCACGGCGACTTCCTTCGTTCGCATATCGGCGTCAATACACCTTACTGGTGAATGTGGAATTGGTGCACCACAGTGCTGGTGTCGACAGTAACGTGCGGGGCGATGGCGTGGTAACTCCAAACATGCACCCAAGCATTTCCAGTACGCAACGTCAGCGCGCTCTTGACCACCCCAGGACTAAAGTAGGCGAACAGCAGGAAGACGACGCTGAGCGCGCTCGATCGGACACTATGGAAATCGGTCCACGAGTCGAACAAGTGAACGGCTGCATAGGTGAGGCCGCCGAGCACAACCGTGCCGACAGCCGAGCCGGTGAGCGCCAAATAGCGTGGCAACAGCAGCGAATAAATGAATATCATAACCGGCAGCACCGTGCCGACAAAATTCAGCAGGAACGCCGACGGGATGCCGAGAAGCAACTGCCGAGTGTCGAGATGCAGCGTCGCACTGCTGATCGATAGAAACTCTGCTGTCGATTCCAACACCAGCACCACGCCGATGAGAATAAGATCGCCGCGCCGGTCCTGTGAATGCAGACTCAGCTGTCGATTCGAGTAGCCCCGCCGACGAAACCACCAGAACGGCACAACGGCATAAACCAAGAAATTGAACCCTGCCCACAGCACGGCCCAGCCCGTGCTGATGTGCAAGGACGTGCCGTAAAGCGAACCGGGCAGGTGCAGACTGATCGCCGCCGGTCCGACTGCATGCCCGAGCACCCAGCCGAGCGCCTGCGCGACAACCCCGTAAAGCAACATGCCGGTCGTTTCGCGGATGACCAGTGGGCGAGCACCGACCCGCGCAGCGAAGTCGGGGCGGGCGCGTCGACGGGTCAGCCAAACCGTCAGACCGACCAGTAACAGGCAAAACAGCAAGCCGAGCCAGGCGCTCTGAATCTGCCCGGCCAGTGGCGTCTTGGCTAGCAGCGGCTGGTCAAACGGCAGGCCGGCGCGGCCGAGCAGCAGGGCTAGCCCAGTGAGCAGCATCCAGCCGACTGCTGCCCCCACGATCCAACGCAGTGTTCTGGTCGATGCCACCGGTGCTTCCAAGATCGGGTTCACGGCCTCTCCTAACGGGGCGAATGTTCTCTGAAAGAACAGTCGTCCTGCGTAGTGATCTTGTCAAGCCCGATTTTGAGCCGGCGAACAGCGGGCGGGCGGCTCTCGCGCAGAAATCAGGGCGAAGTCGGGGTGATCAGCTCTAGCTGTCGACGTGCCTTTCCGTCGAAGCTGGTGGCTATGCCGATCAGGTTCAGCATCGTCGTCCCGTGCTACAACGAGGCGTCCTATATATCCGCCACGATTACTTCCCTACGAAACCAAGACTTCCCCGGCCCGTACGAAATTCTGGTAGTCGACAACAACTGCACCGACAACACCGCGCAGATCGCCGGTGCGCTAGGTGTGCGCGTGATAACGGAAACCGCCCCTGGTGTGTGCCACGCCCGGCAGGCCGGCACAGTCGCCAGCACCGGTGAAATCGTCGTCTCCGTGGACGCTGACACCACGTACGCGCAGGATTGGCTCTCGAAGATTGACCGGGGTTTTCGCGAGTCCGACGATGTGGTGGCGGTGGTTGGGCCGTGCCGCTACAAAGACGGCCCGCGCTGGGGTCGACTGTTCGCGCGCTCGCTGTTCGGCGCTGTGCACCAGATTTATCGCGCAACCGGTCGCACTTATTATGTCTCAGCCACGAACATCGCATTTCGGCGCGACCGGTGGACTGGTTATGACACACAACTGACCCAAGGTGGCGACGAGTTGGACCTGCTGCGCCGAATGCGCCAGGAAGGTCGGATAATCTACGACCATTCCAATCCGACCTACACTTCCGGACGCCGGTTCAATCGTGGACTTTTCTACAATATCTTCGTCTGCTTGATTGTCTTTTATCTGTCGGCATATCTGCTAAATCGGGTCACCGGAAAACGGGTAATCGGCTCCGCTCCAGTTTTCCGCGACAGTCCCCCGCGACGCAGTTACCGGCAGCGGCTCGTGGTGTTGGCGCTAGGTGTAACATTGACGCTGTTCGCATTCCCACAACCACGGGCCTACCTGACCGAAAAGGCCGGCACGGCGGTCCACTATGTGCACAAGCGCACCGTTCCGGCGATTCTTTCGTGGTAGCGCTATGGATCGTCCTCGCCCTGGCGGTGGCGTATGGGTTGTTCCTACTGCCGCAGTCGCAGGTATTTGGCCGCTACCCTTATCGCGGTGCCGCCGACGATCGTGTCGTGGCGCTTACCTTCGACGACGGGCCGAACGAGCCTTTTACGTCGCAGATCGCCACCATCTTGGAAAACCGCGGAATTCGGGGCACGTTTTTTCAGGTGGGCCGGTGCGTGCAGCGCTATCCAGCGACGACGGATCGAATTTTCGCTGCGGGTCATGTGATCGGGAATCACTCGCTGACACACCGCTTCAGCACATACTTTCGCCCTGGAGCGTTTGAGCGCGAAATCGTCCAAACGCAGGAAACGTTGATTGAACGGCTAGGGCGTGCGCCGGCCTTGGCCCGAACGCCATGGCTATGGCGTCACCCGACCCTGTTGCGAATGCTGCGCCGGGAACGGTTGGAACCGGTCGCAGGCGTTTTCTGCCACCCGTTGGAGGTCTTTCATCGCGATGGGGCGATGATGGCTCGGCGCGCCATCGCCCAAACACGACCGGGCACAATATTGATCTTCCACGATGGCTCTGACGGCCGAGTCGGCGACCGCACCCAAACCGTCAAAGCGGTCGAGCTCACCATCGACGGCTTAATCGAACGCGGCTACCGCTTCGTCACCGTAGACGAACTGCTCGACGTCCCGGCCTACCGCGAGGCACCCTGATCAGTTGCCTTTCAGCGAAGTCACAGCCGACGTGCTCTCGCCAAAAGAATCATGATCGGCGAAATGGTCCGTGCTGCGGATCAGTTGGTGGGTTATACCTGGCTCCAATGATGAATGTCCGGCGCCTGCAATGAGATGAAAGGTTGCCTCGGGCCATCGGTGCGCAAGTTCGTAAGCAGTCACTGGCGGGCAGCACAAGTCGTAGCTGCCCTGAATGATGACTGCAGGCAAATGCCGAATACGATCCACAGCGTCCAGCAGCTGAGTTTCTGACGCAAAAAATCCGCCATTGATCACATAGTGGGCAAGGATCTGCGCAGCCGGTAGCGCCGTATCGTCATTTGTGAGCGCGGCGATCCACCGCGCATCGGGCACCAACCAAGAATTAACCGCCTCCCAGCGCATCCAGGCACTAGCACAGCGTCGCGCAACATCACGATCGTCACCGACGAGCCGGTGATGGTATGCGGCGAGGATGTCCTGGCGCTCGGCAGCGGGAATTGGTTCGATGAAGCGTTCCCACTCGCCTGGCTGTAAATTATGTAGGCCGCCCTGGTAAAACCAGGTTCGCTCACTGCCACGGACTAGAAAGATTCCCCGGAGAATCAAGCCCGTCACCCGGGAGGGATGCGACTGCGAGTAGGCTAATCCGAGCGTCGATCCCCACGATCCACCAAAGACGAGCCAGGCGTCGATGCCGAGATATGCACGGACCACCTCCAAATCATCAACCAAATGCCAGGTCGTGTTTTGGTGCAGGGAACCGAGCGGGGTGCTGTGCCCGACGCCACGTTGCTCAGGAAGAATTACCCGGTAACGCTTTGGGTCAAAAAACTGTCGCATAAATGGAGCGATTCCACTTCCGGGCCCGCCGTGCAGGAAAACCACGGGAATCCCAGCAGGGGTTCCCACTTCCTCAACGTAGAGCTGGTGGCCTCCACTAACGTCAATGCGGTGTGTCGAATACGGCTCGATCGGCGGATACAACGTGCGCAAAGGCTCGTCCACGGCAACCATCAGTCCACTGTAGCGATAGCTCCTTTGATTCATGCCAGCGCATGATCTTGTCGCACAGACTGTTCGATCGTGCTCGCAGCCTGTGAGCTAGCGGCGCCGACTTTGCACCGAGCACAACTAATCATTCACCGCGACGGCCGAAGGTGAGCACTGTGGCCAGGTCGATCTCGACTACACCACCACGGGCTTCTACCGCCGCTGCGATTGAATTGTGCAACAGCGCCCGTCGTTCAGGGGTAAGCATCCGGTGGTTCGAGAACGTCTGAAGCAATGTAAGATACTGCGTTGTTGGATAACGCACAGCACGCTGGAATTCGGTTGCCCGCACATCGGTAAACAACCCGCAGTCGGCCAACTCGGTCGCCAGCCAATGGTTCTCCGGTCCGTTGAGCGAGGGTTTAGTCGGATCATCCAACAGCTCGGGCGCATATTTGGGGTAAACGTCACCGTGTAACACCGCTGCCAGTTCTGGATCTGCGAATTGGTATTCATGACCGAATAGTGCAAGCGCACCTCGCGGGGCCAACGCGTCATGCGCCAATTTGCAGCGCCGCTGTGCATCGACCCAGTGCCACGCTTGCGCACAGAAAACCAGATCCACCTGGCTAGGAGGAGTCGAGTAGTCCTCGAACCTACTGACTATGACCTCCACGCCGGGCCATTCAGCCCGGCGCAGCACAGCTGCCATCTGCTCAGCTGGCTCTAGGCAAACGATTGACGGAACTCGGCCGGCGAACACCGATGTCGCCTTACCGGTGCCCGCGCCCACCTCGATCGCCCGCAGCGGCGCCGAGCCCAGGTATGCGAAGACAGCATCAGCCAGCTGTGACACATACCCGGCTCGGACATCGTCATACGCTTCGGCCACCTCACCGAAGACCGTCGCCTGTTCTCTCATCACACCAAACTAATGAATACATTCTAGTTTATTGACGAACTGCGTCGCCTCGACACGAGCTGGGCTGACTCGGCGTGCGGCGATATCTGCTCCAAGCAGGGGCAAGCCAATGGCCACTAGAAACCAGATGACGTGCATCAGCCGGGAAGCCTGGTCGGTGTCCGGATGCCCGACCACGTTTGCCAGCCCGGTTAGCGCGACCGCGAACACCGCGAAGGCGATCGGCGACCGACTGCGCACCAGCGCCCAAGAGCACACCAGCCAGCTGAACAGTGGCAGCGGCTCGCGTACCTGCTCGAGCAACCACCAGGGCCAGAAGGAGTCGTTGCGTTCGAGCCACCGCGTGACCGGATCGGCCACATCCGGCTTGATGAAGTGGGGGGTGAGCAGGTCCTGCATGCTTTCCTGGCCGCCGGGCCAGCCCATGGCCCGGGAGCCGAGGTACTGCAGCACCGCGGCGGCGAACCCGACACCGGCGATAAACAGCAGGGGCTTTATCGGTCGACCCGACCGGCGGGTTAGGAGCGCCGTGATGACGGCGGCGGCCGCCAACCCGGCGCCGACGAGCATGAACTGTGAGTATTTGACGAAAAAGCCCAACACGAACGAGCCGATCAGCAGCGAGTAACCGCGGCGCGGCGCGTCGGTCAATGCATAGACCACACCGAGCAATATGGCGGCCGTCAGCATCGTTACCGGCGCCTCGCTGCGTGGATCGATCGACCAAAGCCCGACCGGCAGGATGTATAGCAACGTCTGCCCGAGCAGCGCCCACGGCGTCGCGACCCCGTGCCGCCTCAGCGTGGCGAACACCAGAAGGCCACTGATCAACACCATCAACGTCGTAGTCACACTCAGGCTGAGCCGGTCTGGCAGGAGGGCAACGCCGGGCGCGTACAGCCATGCGACGCCGGGCCGGGACAGGAAGATCGCCTCATAGCGTGCCGACGGGATGATGGTGCTCCCGACGATTGCGGGGCCGTACTTCGCATCGCTGGCGAGCAGGCCCTGCTGAGTCAGTTGTTTGACACAGCCTCTCCGAGCCCGAATTAACTGGCCAGGGGTGCCGGGCGAGCCGAGGGGATCGAGGCTGAGGTAGGTCGGCTGCACCCTGGCCGAGCAGTACACGTTGATGGTTTTCGCGCGAGCCTGCTGTGGAGAGTCACCCAGCGTGGTGTAGGTCTGGTTCAGATACTCCGTCATATCCGGGCTGATATTTCCCGGGCTATGGGTGATCGCCATCAAGGTAAAGAGCAAACCCACCACAAGCGCCCAGAGCCATGGGCGGGATCGTTGTTCGGTCACTACCTGGATCTCCCCCGTCATCATTCAACCCACCTTCGCGACGGGCTGAATAATGTTGAGGCAAGGTTGACCGACATCGCTGCCCCGACGGCACGATAGTGATGAACATCTCTTTCATGCTCACCGATTTTTCGATGAAGGCGCTGCCCGCCAGCGCGGTTACGAGCAACTCACCGAACTTCACGGACGCACATCCGGCATCGACGGCAAGTCCGACAATTGGCTAGGCCGTCTGGCCATTTTCCCTCGACCGAAACCCGGAAACCTGACGTTGACGTCGGCTCCCGGTGATCCTCGCGCCCGGCCGCCGGATTGTTAGGCCAGTCCGGGGGCTTCTTGTAGCGCGTCGAGCGCCTGCCGGACGGTGAACGCCTCGGCATAGAGAGCCTTGCCCGCGATCACACCTTCCACCCCGATCGCCTCCAACGTCGCCAACGCCCGCAAATCATCCAACGTCGACACTCCGCCACTGGCGATCACCGGCTGATCAGTGGCGGCGCAGACCTCGCGCAACAGCTCTAAGTTTGGCCCGCGCATAGTGCCGTCTTTGGTGATGTCCGTAACGACATAACGTGATGCACCCGCTTTGTCCAACCGAGCAAGAACCTCGTAAAGGTCACCGCCGTCGCGGGTCCAGCCCCGAGCAGCCAGGGTACGCCCGCGCACATCCAACCCAATCGCCACTCGATCGCCATATTCGCCGACGATCCGGTCGCACCACTGTGGGTCTTCCAGCGCTGCGGTGCCGATATTGACCCGGGCAGCGCCGGTGGCCAGTGCACGCGTCAACGACTCGTCGTCGCGAATCCCGCCGGACAGTTCGACCTTGACGTCGAGCCGGGCCACTACGTCCGCGAGCAGCTCAGCATTTGCTCCACGCCCAAACGCGGCATCCAAGTCGACCAGGTGCACCCACTCGGCCCCGTCGCGCTGCCAAGCCAGAGCCGCCTCCAACGGGTCACCGTATGCAGTCTCGGAACCAGCGGCGCCCTGCACCAAGCGGACCGCCTGACCATCGGCGACGTCAACAGCAGGCAGCAGAACGAGCGTCACAGGTGTCTCCATTGTTTATGCCGGCGGGTTTCCCAGACCGACGAATTAGCTACGATCGGCGGCCGAGAACCACGACGACCAGGGCCGGCACTGCAATAACGATCATGGCAGTGAGCACGACCCGCAGGGGCGGATCGGGAATCAGCAGCCAGATCGCGGCGATGGCCAGCAGCGGCACCCCGACAATCCCCGCCCGTTCGGTGCGGCTGCGTCGATGCAGTCGGCCGGACGAGCTACGTCTTGTCGTGGGTGGAGTCAGTTGGCGCAACAATGCACGTCGGCGCTGTCGTCGAGCAACTTGCCGAGCCCGAATAGCCTTCTGCTTCTGCTCGACCACGAGCCGCTCGGCCCGCCGCTGCGCGCGAATTTTAGCCACCGGTCCTACAACCCGGCGACCCAGTTACGCAGCAGCGCAAAACCGGCATCCGCGGACTTCTCAGGGTGGAATTGCGCCACACTCAGCGCCCCAAGCTCGACCACCGCCGCAAACGGCTCATCGTGGCTCGCGGTCGTCACTGTTGCCCCAGCCTGCCGCAAAGCCGCAAGATCCGATGCAGCGTACGAGTGGACGAAGTAAAACCGCGCATCCTCGGGCGCCCCAGACAGCAAAACCGACCCCGCCGGCGCAGTGACGGTATTCCAACCCATGTGCGGGATCCGCTCGGCAGTCAGCTTGGAGACCACACCCGGCAACAGGCCCAGTCCTTTGGTCGTCACCCCGTGCTCGACCCCGGAGTCGAAGAAGATTTGCATGCCGACGCAGACACCGAGCACCGGATGGCCAGCCGCCACCCGTTCGGCGATCATCGGACCGGCACCGAGCTCGTCGATCCCCGCCATGCAGGCGGCAAACGCCCCCACCCCGGGCACGAACAGCCCATCCGCAGCCGCGGCGGCGGCCAGGTCGCTTGTCACCGTTACGTCGACGCCGGTGCGGGCCACGGCCCGTTCTGCCGAGCGCAGGTTGCCCGAGCCATAGTCGAGCACCACCACCGAGGTCATTGGCCGTGCCCCGGAATCAGCCAAGCCACTCCACCGGCGGCGGCCAGCGCGGCGAGCACGCCGATCAGCCCAATCGTGATTCGGGTCGCCCCCGACTTGACCAGCTGGACCACTCCGCCGACCAGGAATCCCGCCACCAGAAACAACACGATCGCCATCAGAGCACGCCCTTGGTCGACGGCAGCACGCCAGCGTTACGCGGGTCGATTTCGACGGCTTCGCGCAAGGCCCGGGAGAACGCTTTGAACTGCGCTTCCACCACGTGGTGCGCGTCTGGTTTGCCACCGTCGCGGGCTGCCCGCAACACGCTGACGTGCACAGTGATTTTGGCGGCCAGTCCGAACGACTCGAAGATGTGCCGGGTCATGCTAGTCGGATAAACCGGCCCAATGTACGGCGCGAGCTCCGGCTCGTCGTGCACCACATAGGGCCGGCCGGACAGATCCACGGCGGCTCGACATAGCACTTCGTCCATGGGGATGGTGGCCGACCCGTACCGTCGGATGCCGGATTTGTCGCCTAGGGCGGTGGTGAAAGCTTCGCCCAGGGCTAGCGCTGTGTCTTCCATCGTGTGGTGCGCGTCGATTTCCAGGTCGCCCTCGGTGCGCACGGTCAGGTCGAAACCGCCGTGTTTGGCGAGCTGGTTGAGCATGTGGTCGTAGAAGCCGACCCCGGTGCTCAGCTCACCTTTGCCGGTGCCGTCGAGATCGATCTCGACCAGCACGCTTGTCTCTTTGGTGATCCGCTCGATCCGCGCCTGACGGCTCATCGCAGTGCCTCCAAGAATGCGTCGGTCTCGGCTGGGGTTCCAGCGGTGACCCGCAGCCAACCGGGCAGGCCGACATCGCGGATCAGCACACCGCGGTCGAGTAGCCGCTGCCACACGACTTTCTGGTCGTTTTCGGTTCGGAACAGCACGAAGTTAGCGTCACTGTCGGCCACTTGCATTCCTCGGCCCCGCAGCGTGTCCACAATCCGATCCCGCTGGGCTTTGATCGCCTCGACCGTGGCCAGCAACGCGTCGCGCTGGGCCAGCGCCGCACGGGCGGCAGCCTGAGTCAGCGACGACAAGTGGTAAGGCAATCGCACCAGTTGCACTGCGTCAACGACGGCCGGGTCGGCGGCAAAATAGCCGAGTCGGCCGCCGGCGAAACCGAACGCCTTACTCATGGTGCGGCTGACCACCAGGCGCGGATGTCCAGGCAGCAACGCCAGCGCACTCGGGGTGCCCGGGCGGGCGAACTCGGCGTAAGCCTCGTCGACGATCACCATGCCTCGGGCCGTGCTGAGCGCCGCACTGATGACTTCGGGGTCCAATGCGGTGCCGGTCGGATTGTTCGGGGAGCAGAGGAACACCAGGTCGGGGTCGTGTGCCTCGATCTGAGCGACGACGGCTTTGGCAGTCAAACCGAAGTCGGGATCCCGCAGCGCGCCGATCCACTGGGAACCGGTGCCAACGGCGAGTAGTGGATGCATGGAATACGACGGACCGAAGCCGAGCGCGGTGCGTCCTGGCCCGGCGAAGGCCTGCAACAGCTGTTGCTGGACTTCGTTAGACCCGTTCGCGGCCCACACCTGCTCGGTGGTCAGGCCGAACCCCAAATATGCTGCCAGATCGGCACGCAAGGCAATGGCGTCGCGGTCGGGGTAGCGATTGAGGTCACGCAGCTCGGCTCGCAGGCCCGCTGCAATCACATCAACCACCCCGTCGGGCAGCGGATACGAGTTTTCGTTAGTGTTCAGCCGCACTGCAACGTCGAGCTGTGGCGCCCCATACGGCGTTTTGCCGCGCAGATCGGCGCGGATCGGCAAATCGTCGAGGTGCGTCATTGCTCGACCCGAACCCGCACCGCGTCACCGTGTGCCGGCAGGTCTTCGGCATTGGCCAAGGCGACCACGTGTCCGGCGACATCGCGCAGGGCGGCCTCGTCGTATTCGATCACGTGGATGCCACGCAGGAACGACTGCACCGACAGGCCAGACGAGTGCCGGGCGCACCCACCAGTGGGCAGCACGTGGTTGGAACCAGCCGCGTAATCGCCGAGTGACACCGGCGACCAAGCTCCGACAAAGATCGCACCGGCATTGCGGACCCGCATGGCCCATTGCCGGGCGTCGCGGGTCTGGATTTCCAGGTGCTCGGCCGCATAGGCATCAACGACCCGCAGGCCCTGCTCTAGGTCGTCGACCAGCACCACGCCGGACTGCTCACCCGTGAGCGCCTCGCGGACCCGGGCTTCGTGTTTGGTGGTGGGCACCTGTTTGGCCAGCTCAAGTTCGACTGCCTCGATCAATGCCGGCGAGTCGGTGACCAGCACACTGGCCGCGAGCGGGTCGTGCTCGGCCTGGCTGATCAGGTCCGCAGCGACGTGCCGCGGGTCGGCGGTGTCGTCGGCTAGCACCGCAATCTCGGTCGGGCCGGCCTCGGCGTCGATGCCGACCACACCACGCAGCAGCCGCTTGGCCGCGGTCACCCAGATGTTGCCCGGCCCGGTGATCATGTCGACCGGCTCGCACCTGTCGTTTTCGTCTGCGCCATCGCTGCCATAGCCGAGCATGGCGATCGCCTGAGCGCCGCCAACCATGTAGACCTCGTCGACCCCGAGCAGCGCGCAGGCGGCGAGGACCCGTGAATCCGGCAGGCCGCCGTTGGCCTGTTGCGGCGGGCTGGCCACGACCAGCCCCTCGACCCCAGCTTCTTGGGCTGGCACCACATTCATCACCACGGTGGACGGATAGACGGCCAGGCCGCCTGGGACATAAAGCCCAACGCGGGCAACCGGCACCCACCGCTCGGTCACCGTGCCCCCGTCGACCACTTGAGTGGTGACGTCACGGCGCTTCTGCTCGGCGTGGACTTTCCGGGCCCGCTTGATCGACTCGATCAGGGCAGCCCGCACGTCGGGATCGAGCGTTTCCGCGGCGGCAGCAATCGCTTCAGCTGGAACGCGCAGCCGGTCGAGCCGCACGCCGTCAAATTTTTCTGTGGCCGCCTGGATCGCGCTGAATCCATGCTCATGGACCGCCTCGACCACCGGGCGGATCCGCTCGACCGCCACGGAGACGTCGAGCTGGGCACGAGGCATGAGTCCGCGCGGGTCCCGGTGGGAGCCCCGAAGGTCGGTCCAGTTCAGCACGGGACAATTCTAGGCGGAGGCTCTGACAAGACCGCCACCTGGCATCGGTCGGCCCGGCTCGGCGGGTGGTTTCAGACACTGCGCGTCATCGCTCGGCCTCTGCGGGTTGACCAAGGTCAGTCGACCGTTAGTCTGAATCGGTGAGTGCGCGGCTGCCAGTCTTCCCGCTGGGTATGGTGCTATTTCCCGGTTTAGTGCTGCCCCTGCACATCTTCGAGGAGCGTTATCGGGCCCTGGTGCGCGATCTGATCGCCCGCCCCGAGGACGGTCCGCACGAATTCGGAGTGGTCACGCTGCGGCGCGGCACCGAGGCTTTGACCACCGACGACGATGTTGACGACAAGCCCACCGAGCCGACGCCGGGGCAGCTCGACGATCTCTATCCGGTCGGGTGCACAGCGGAGTTGCGCCAGGTCAGTGAGCTGCCGGACGGCTGTTTCGACATCATGACGGTGGGCAAGCGCCGGTTCAGTCTGCGCTCGGTCGAGCTGGGCGCCGAGCCATATCTGAGCGCCGAGGTGGATTGGCTGCCCGACGAGGAGCCCGACCCGATCGCCGAGCGGCTCGCAGTGCGCGCCTTGGCCGCGTTTCGCACCTACCTCGATCTGCTGCGCCCCGATGCAGAGGCACTCGACACCGTCCCAGCCGACCCGACCGTGTTGTCCCACTTGATCGCGGCGACGGCTCAGCTCACCACCGACGAGCGTCACCTGCTGCTGGCCGCGCCCGACACCGTCACTCGACTGCGGACCGAGCTGAAACTGCTCAATCGCGAAGCTGGGCTCTTCGCCCGAGTTCGGGCCGTTCCAGTGCCTTTGTCCGACTTAGCTCGTCCAGCCAGCCCAAACTAACCCGCAAGCCCAAACTAAATAGCGTCAGTGGTTGTGTCGGCGGGGGCCGTGTTCGGACCATAGCCGGGTCGAGCTCCGGCTTGATCGAGCTCCGGATCGTTCGACCAGCCGGCTAGCAGGGTCAACACGATCGCTGCCGCAAACGCGGGCACCAGCATCGGCCCAACCGAGTGCACCTGCGGCGGCGCTAAATATGTCGCCCCCTGAGTCGCAGTCTGTTGCCAGTGCCGGTAACCCGAACGCCCGATCATCTCACCGATCCACGGCGCGATCAGATAACCCGCCCCGAGCGTGCCAGCAACCACGCTGAGCAGCAGGAAGGGCCCACGGTCGCGGCGCAGAACCAGCCAGGCGACGATCGCGACCAGCAACCCGAACACCAACCCGAGGATGGTGAACCAGCCGTCGGCGGCGATGTATTCCTCCGGCGACGGGTCGTTGACCACGATGCCGCTTTTTCCGGCGTCGATCACCGGCACTGTGGGCGCCAACCACGCCCACAGCAGTCCGAGCGGTCCCCCCAACACCAAAACCACCAAAGCCGACAAAACTGAGACCGCCACCGTACGTCGCCATGGCCGCCGAGAACGCGTACTCATTGGCGAATCAGCATCGTCGAGATACCCCTCGACCGGCAGGTCCGCCAGCCCAGCAGAGTCCGCCAGCCCAGCAGAGTCCGCCAGCCCAGCAGAGTCAGCCAGCCCAGCAGAGTCAGCCGGCCCAACTGGGTCCGGCGGCTCGACTAGATCTGTCGGGTCGGGCTCGGACGGGCTGATTTGCTGCGGCTGCGCCGGCTCCTGACTCGGGTGCACCCCTACGATCCTGCCAGGTCCGCTGGAAAGCTGCCGCCGATGCCCACCCGCCAACGTTTCTCACCGACTGCAGCACCGAGATTTGTCGATATTTGTCGAGCTCAAGCCACCGCAGCGGGCCCCAAAATCATCTTGAGATCGGCGCGCAAGGCTGGGGTCGGCGCGACCCGCACCCCGCCGAGGCGCAGCATCGTGGTCCGGCTGCCGTTCTGCAGGTGCACGTGCACCTCGGCGTCGCCCGGGTGGCTCGTCAGAATTTCCTTCAGCTGATCGACCAACGGCGGCGTACACCGCGTGATCGCCATCGTCAGGGTGACCGGCTTGGCATCGGGGTTGTGGGTGACGTCGGGCAGCGACATATCCATCACCATGATCCGCGGGGTGTCGTCGCGCCGATCGATCCGGCCCTTGATCACGACAATGGCGTCCTCGGCGATGTATTGCCCGACAACTTCGTAAGTGTTGGGGAAAAATAGCGCTTCGACCCCGCCGGCCAAATCTTCCAAAGTGGCCGAAGCCCACGGACGGCCCTGTTTGGTGATGCGTCTTTGCACTCCGGTGAGGATTCCGGCGAGCGTGACGATCTGCCCGTCGGGCACTGAGCCGTCCTCGTTGAGCGCGGCAATCGTCGTGTCGGCTGCATTCGAGAGCAACTGCTCCAGACCGGCCAACGGGTGATCGGAGACGTACAGGCCGAGCATTTCGCGCTCAAAGGCTAGTTTATCGCGTTTGTCCCATTCGCTGGCGCCGATCGTGGGCATGGCCACCGTGGCGGCGCTGCTGCCGTCACCACCGAACGCGGCGAACAGGTCGAACTGCCCGGTGGCCTCTTTGCGTTTGACGTCGGCGAACGCGTCGATCGCCTCGGCATGCACGGCCAACAGCGCCTTGCGGGTATGCCCGAGCGAGTCGAAGGCGCCTGCTTTGATCAGCGATTCCACCGTCTTCTTGTTGCAGGCGACCGCATCCACCTTGGAGAGGAAGTCGTAGAAGTCGCGATATTCGCCCTTTTCTTGGCGGCAGCGCGCAATCGCCTCGACCACGTTCGTGCCAACGTTGCGCACGGCTGCCAGTCCGAAGCGAATGTTCTTGCCGACCGGGGTGAACGGACCGGCGGACTGGTTGACGTCAGGCGGCAGCACTTGGATGCCCATCCGCCGACAGTCGGCCAAATACATCGCCATCTTGTCTTTGTCGTCGCCGACGCTGGTCAGCAGCCCGGCCAGATATTCGGCCGGGTAATTGGCCTTGAGATATCCAGTCCAGTAGGAGACGAGACCGTAGCCGGCGGTGTGCGCCTTGTTGAAGGCGTAGTCGGCGAACGGCACCAGGACGTCCCAGATCGCCTTGATCGCCGCATCAGAGTAGTTGCGCTCTTTCATGCCGTCGCGGAACGGCACGAACTCCTTGTCGAGCACCTCTTTTTTCTTCTTCCCCATGGCCCGGCGCAGCAGGTCGGCCTGGCCGAGCGAATAGCCGGCCAGTTTCTGCGCGGCACGCTGCACCTGCTCCTGATAGACGATCAGGCCATAGGTCGGGCCGAGGATCTCCTCCAACGGAGCTTCCAACTCAGGGTGGATCGGAGTGATCTCCTGCTGCTTGTTTTTGCGCAGCGCGTAGTTCGTGTGGGAGTTGGCACCCATCGGGCCAGGGCGATAGAGCGCGAGCACAGCGGAGATGTCTTCGAAGTTATCCGGCTTCATCAACCGCAGCAGTGAGCGCATCGGCCCGCCGTCGAGTTGGAAGACCCCGAGCGTGTCCCCGCGTGCCAACAGCTCATATGTCGGCTTGTCGTCCAACGGCAGCGCAAGCAGATCGACCTTGCGACCGTGATTGAGCTCGATGTTCTTCACTGCGTCGTCGATGATGGTCAAGTTGCGCAGGCCGAGGAAGTCCATCTTGAGCAGCCCGAGCGTTTCACAGGTCGGGTAGTCGAACTGGGTGATGATCACACCGTCGGCCGGGCGGCGCATCAGCGGAATGTGGTCGATGATCGGCTCGGCGCTCATGATCACACCGGCGGCGTGCACACCCGTCTGCCGGATCAAGCCTTCGATCCCACGGGCGGTGTCGATCACCTTTTTCACATCAGGGTCGGTCTCATACAACGTACGCAGCTCGCCGGCTTCGCTGTAACGCTTGTGCTCGGTGTCGAAAATGCCCGACAGCGGGATGTCCTTGCCCATCACGGCCGGCGGCATCGCCTTGGTGATCCGGTCGCCCACCGCATAGGGGTAGCCGAGCACCCGAGCCGAGTCCTTGATCGCCGCCTTGGCCTTGATCGTGCCGAACGTGGCGATCTGCGCGACCCGGTCCTCACCCCAACGATCGGTGACGTAGCGGATAACCTCGCCGCGCCGACGCTCGTCGAAGTCGATGTCGACGTCGGGCATCGAGACGCGCTCGGGGTTGAGGAACCGCTCGAAGATTAGCCCGTGTGGCAGCGGATCGAGGTCGGTGATGCCCATCGCATAGGCGACCAGCGAGCCGGCCGCGGATCCTCGGCCCGGACCGACCGCGATGCCGTTGTTTTTGGACCACTGAATGAAGTCGGCGACCACCAGGAAGTAGGACGGGAAGCCCATCTGGATGATGATGCCGAGCTCGTATTCGGCCTGCTTGAGGTGCGTCTCGGGAATGCCGTCGGGAAACCGGCGCCGCAACCCGGCGAATGCCTCCTCGCGAAACCACGACTCCTCGGTGTGTCCGGCGGGCACGGGAAAGCGGGGCATCAGGTTTTTGAAGGTGAACATGCCGGCGGTGTCCACCCGAGAGGCCACCAGCAGGGTGTTGCGGCAGCCCTCTTGCCAGGCCTCGGAGGAGTCGACCGCGCGCATCTGGTCGGCCGACTTGATAAAGTAGCCGCCGCCTTCGAGCCGGAACCGATTGGGGTCGGCGATGTTGCTGCCAGTCTGCACGCACAGCAGCACGTCGTGCGCGGCGGACTGGGCTTCGTGGGTGTAGTGCGAGTCGTTTGTCACCAGCGGCGGAATGCCGAGCTTTCGACCGATCTCCACCAGGCCGTCGCGGACTCGCTTCTCGATCGACAGCCCGTGGTCCATGATTTCGAGGAAGTAGTTTTCCTTGCCGAGCGCGTCTTGATAGCGCGCGGCCGACTCCAACGCCTCGTCGAATTGGCCCAGCCGCAGCCGGGTCTGCACGGTGCCAGACGGGCAACCAGTGGTGCCCATGATGCCCTCGGCGTGCTCGGCGATGATGTCGAAATCCATCCGGGGCCACTTGCCCAGCTGGCCTTCGATCGAGCCGCGCGAGTTGAGCCGGAACAGGTTTTTGAGCCCAACGGCGTTGCGCGCCCACATGGTCATGTGAGTGATCGCCCCGTTGCCGGAGATATCGTCCTTTTTCTGCTCCGGTCGGCCCCACTTGATCCGGGTCTTGTTCAGCCGCGACTCCGGCGCCACATAAGCCTCGACCCCGATCACGGGGATCACCCCGACCGCGTTGGCCTGCCGATAGAAGTCGTATGCCCCGTGCATGTTGCCGTGGTCGGTGATCGCCACCGCCGGCATACCGAGCCGGTCGGCCTCAGCAAGAACTTCCTTGATCCGAGCTGCGCCGTCGAGCATCGAATACTCGGTGTGCACGTGCAGGTGCACGAACGACTCAGCCACCCAGGACCCCCTAAATCAGCTTGCGACGGGCGAACTCTAGTCCCACCCCACGACAAGTTCCGCAGGCCACACCGAGCTCAGCGAGCGAACGGCTCGATCATGACCGAGGCGGCCCGCAGCCAGGCTTGACGGGTTTGCGGCTGAAGGTCCGCATATTCGATCGACGAGCCAACCTCAAGTGCCGGGTCATACGGTACGACGGCGACCGTGCGGGTGCGCGTGGCGAAATGCCGCTGAAAATCCGCCAACAGTGGCATCTGTCCGGGTGATGGACAAGAGATCAGCGTCACTGCATTGGCGACTAGATCACCCATGCCACTTTCGTCGAGCACGTCGAGCATCCAGTCGGCTGTGAACGCAGCGTCCTCACGCGGCACTGTGGTGATCACCAGCTGGTCAGCCTGGCGCATCACGGTCTGCCAGTTAACGCTTTCCACGTTGTTGCCCGTGTCCACACAAATCACATCATGGGTACGCCGGAGCAGATCCATCACCCGCCGCACCGTGGTCTGATCGAGTCGCTGGGCGAAGCGCGGGCTCTCCTCCCCCGCCAGCACGTCGTAGGAGCCGTCAGAAGCGTGCCGCAGGTATCCGTCTAGCTCGCCGTGCAACGCGTCGCCATGCAGGCTCTCGATCCGCTCGAGGTCCGCCAACAGGTGCTTGATCGTTCGAGCGTGTCGAGCGCTGCCAGCGCGAAGGCCAAGCGTGCCACGCAGTTCGTTGTCGTCCCAAGCGAGCACCCCTCGCCCCCGCACGCTGCCGATGGTGGCCGCCGCCAGTACGGTCGCGGTGGTTTTGTGCACGCCGCCCTTGGGATTGGCGAAAGCGAGCACTCGAGGCCGACCCAGCGAGCGGCGCAGCACCGAAATGGCGCGCTCCAGCTGTTCGTCCGGGCGGGTCTGGCGCCACTCCAGTCGGGCCGGAGCGGACGGGGCACCGGCTGCCGGCATCACGCTCACTGGTTGGCTCGGGGCAAACTGCGGTGCCGCGCTGGCCCGCGCCTGTGGATAATCGCGCGCACCCGGCGGCGGGGACTGCCGGGGCGGGTTGAAGAAGCTGTTGCGCTCGTCGGGCTCGACACTGGAACGGCGGCCGTTGGACTGTGGCTGGCGTCCTTGCCGGCGCGGGTCGAGCGGGTTGATCGGCCGCTGCGGGATGCCCTGCTCGGTGGGGTTGGGCGAACGCGCCTCAAACCGTTGCTCACGGTCGGATTGAGCTGGTTGGTCGAAAGCTTGGTCGAAAGCGGGGCGCAACTCCGCCGGATCGAACGGGCGACGCTGGGTCACCGGCCGGACCGGCAGGGGCGTTTGCTCAGCCGGTGGCTGCAGCGCCGAGGGCTCCGGCTCAGCCGGAGGCTCTTCGGGGGTGCGACCGCCGTGTCGGGCGCGGTCAAGCAACGCCCGCCAACGCGGCGCTGGTTCCGCAGGCCGGCCCCAGCCGGTCTCGGTCCCGTCCACGGCTCGTCCTCCCTGCGCGTAACTCTCGGTAGTGCCCTGGCTGGGCCGTCGCCTGACAGGCTACGGTCGAGAATCTATTCGGGCCACTGCCCAAGCGACCATCCCCCGGTAGTTCTGTTACTCCACCGGCGGCGCCACGGTCGCATCATCGTGACCATCCGTATAATTCCTCCAACGCTCGGCCGAAATTCAGCTGGGGTCCAGAATGCGCAAACCAGCCGTGCAACACCCCCTGAGCAGCACTTCAGGATCGATCTGCGGCCAGCGCAGCACCTTGTTGGCGCTGCAGTTGCCCGTGCCGGCCCTCTGGTCGAAGGCCAGCAGGTGAGGCTGAAGTCACAGCCACTCCGCGCCAGGACAGTATCGGCGTGGATGCATCGGAGGCAATGCCCGAAGTGCCGGATGACACAGCTGCTGCGAACGGGACGATATTTCGTTATCGCCGCAGCCTTCGCGACCGACCCGTCTCCGGACTTATTCCCTCACCCAGGGCAATCAGTTCGCCTCACGCAGTGCATCCAACGCTTGCTGCAAGTCGGCCGGATAGGCACTGACAAAACGCACTTCAACCTCCGTACGGGGGTGGCGGAAGGCGAGCTCACGAGCGTGTAGCCATTGGCGCGACAACTGCAGCCGGGCCGCCTGCGTCGGGTCCGCGCCATAAGCCACGTCGCCGACACACGGGTGGCGCATCGCCGAAAAGTGCACCCGGATCTGATGGGTACGCCCAGTTTCCAACTTCACGTCGACCAGACTCGCCGACCGGAACGCCTCGACCGTGTCGTAGTGAGTGACGCTGGGCTTGCCACTGGACATCACCGCGAACCGGTAATCGGCGCTCGGGTGCCGGTCAATCGGGGCATCGATAGTGCCGCGCAACGGATCCAGGTGACCTTGCACGACCGCGTGGTAACGCTTGTCCACCTCGCGCTCTTTGAAGGCCCGTTTCAGCGCGCTGTAGGCCAGCTCGCTCTTGGCGACAGTCATCAGGCCGGTGGTGCCGACGTCGAGGCGATGTACGACACCTTGCCGCTCGGCGGCGCCACTGGTCGCGACGTTTTGCCCCATCGCGGCCAACCCACCGATCACAGTCGGGCCGGTCCAGCCCGGGCTGGGGTGAGCTGCCACCCCGACCGGCTTGTCCACCACCACAATGTCGTCGTCGCTGTAAACGATGGTCAAGCCAGCCGCCAGCTCAGCCACGACCACGGGCTCGCTGACCGGCGCGGGCAGGACGACTTCCAGCCAGGAACCGGCGGAAACCTTGTCCGACTTGGGCCGGGGGAAACCGTCGACCAACGCATCACCGGCCTCGACCAGGGTTGCGGCGGCGGTGCGAGACAGCCCGAACAGGCGTGAGACGGCCTGATCGAGGCGCATACCATCGAGACCATCCGGCACGGGCAACGAACGCTGCAAACTCACTGAACGACGGCTGCTTTCTTCTTGACCCGAGAACCGTCGCGCTGGCGGCCGGTTAGCTCCAGCAGCACTGCGAGCACCACCCCGACAGACAGGCAACTGTCGGCGATGTTGAACACGGCAAATTTTCCCCCGTACGGAGCGAACAAGCTGATCATGTCGACCACGTGGCCCTGGAACGGACCCGGTGCCCGAAACAGCCGATCACTGAGATTGCCCAGCGCGCCACCGAGCACAAGGCCAAGCGCGATTGCCCACGGCCGGGACCGCAGTCGCGTGGCCAGATAGCCGATCCAGCCGATCACCACTAGCGTGATCACCGGGAAGACCCAGGTGTGACCGCTGCCGAAACTGAATGCCGCACCGCTGTTGCGCAGCAGCGACAAATAGATGAGCCCGCCGAGAATGCGGACCGGATGGCCTTCGCTGAGGTGTTCGGTGCACAGCCATTTGACCACTTGGTCGAGCACCACGGCGACCACCGCGGTGCCACCGAGCACTGCCACGATCCGAGCGGAGAAGGCCGGCCGGAGCGAAGGAGGCGGCTGGCTCACCTCGGTCGCGCTTGTTGCCTCGTCGGCGTTCAGCGTCGTTCCTCCAGCTGCTTGCAAGACACACATCGAGTCGCGGACGGGAACGCCGCCAGTCGCTCGACCGGAATGTCGTTGCCGCATCGCTCGCACCAACCGTAGTTGCCTTCGCTGAGCCGGTCGATGGCGCGCTCCACCTGTGTGATCCGATCGAGCAAATTGTTGGCGAGAGTGATCTCCTGCTCGCGCTCGAACGTCTTGGTGCCGGTGTCCGCCTGGTCGTCGCCAGCCGTGTCCGAGAGTCGTTCACGCTGCAGCTCGGCGATCTCACTGAGCGACGTGTCGTATTCCGAGCGCAGTTCATCCCGGCGCTCGGTCAACGCCCGGCGGATCTGCTCGGTCTCGGCTTCGCTGCGCGTGCGCTGCTCAGCGGTTTTGGTCGTGGAGGCGGACCTGGTGTCGGCTGCCTTGGCCATCGTCGCTCCCTCAGCCGCGTCCTAACGCGGCAGTCGTGTCCCACTTGCAGAAACGGCGCGGCTGACGGGCAGCCGCGCACTCGGTGAGGGTGGCAAGGATACGGAACGCACTCGGCACCGACAACACCGCTCGCCGGATCCTCCCGGCGAACCACGCTAAAACAAGTGCTGGCTGGCCACCCGGCAACTCGGGCGACGCCCGAGTCCCGCAGCTAATCGCGCCGTCTGCAGCTAATTCAGCTGGGCACCACCGCGGAGACTAGTCGCTCGACCGGGCGGCACAGGCCGCACGGGGTGAACCCCAACTCGACTGCTTCGTTGACCACGATCGGCTCGAAGACCCGGCCAACCAGGTGCGGACAATCGGCGAAGTGATAGCGCGGTCGGCCATCAACAACGAAAACCTCTGCGTCAAGGCGGGCCACCTGCACGGCGTCGTCTGGCGTCACCGCCTGAGCCGCCGGTTCGTCCGTCAAGTCCTCGGGTGCGGGTGCGGGCGCTTCGACAGTGACCGGGCCGGACTCGACGTCAGACTCCGGCTCGGACTCGGCTACGTCAGCCGCTGCTGCGGAGGCTGGGGGTTCTTGGGCGACACCGGGCGCGAGCGGCGAACCCACCCGGTTTGAACTAGCCGGCAGATCGATCGGGCCGGCGAGACGATCAACCGGGTCAGCGAGCCGGTCGATTGGGCCGGCGAAACGATCGACGGGGCCGGTAACACGATCGACGGGACGTGCGTCTGGTGGATCGGCGTCGAGGTGAGCACGATCGAGATCGTCCAGTAAGTCGGGCTCGACTCCGGGGCGCAGCAGCCTGGCGTTTTGTCGCGCGCTGATTACCAGGGCGACAGCGGCCAGCAGGCTGGCCACAATCGAGCCGATCAGCAAGCTGCTCGCTCCACCGGTGAGGCCGAAGCCCAACAAAATCACCGCGACGAGGATGAGCAACAGGCTTACAACGATCATGGCTCATCCTCGCCGGGTGTTTCGGGGGCTAGCTCAGCGCCCGGTTTCGATGGAGTTGGCGCGGCCACCGCCGTAGGAACCAGCCAGGCCCGCTGCAGCCAGACCGCCGGAGCCACCGACGGCACGGTTGCCGTCAGCTCGACTCATCTCGGCTTCCAATCCCTGCCCACGGCCATCGAGATCCCGCAGCTGGCTCTCCAGGTATGCCTTGAGCCGGGTGCGATATTCCCGCTCAAACTGCTTGAGCTCCTCGATGTGCTTCTGCAGGGCGGAGCGCTTGGCGTCCAGGCCGCCCATCGCCTCTTGGTGACGCTGACGTGCATCGCGCTCCAGTGCGTCGGCCTTAGCCCGCGCTTCACGGGTGACCTCTTCCGCCTTGGAACGGGCGTCGGAGAGCAATTTGTCCGCCTCGCGACGCGCGTCGGACACGTGGTCGTCGGCGGTGCGCTGCGCCATCATCAGCACCCGCAGGGCCTGCTGCTCGCCGTCGGCACCCGTTGGTGCGGGCGCGCTGGCTGGACCCTGTGCCCGAACCTGCTCCAGCTCGGCCTGCATCTGCCGCGCAGCTTGCTCGGCGGACGCCTTGTCGCGCTGGACGCGGTCAAGCTGCGCCTTGACGTCGTTGAGCTCAGCGGCGAGACGCGGATCGGAGCCAGGGCCCGCAGGAGCGCCACCCCGCCCGCCCCGCTCGACCTGGGCACGCAGCTCGTTGTTCTCCTCGATCAGGCGGGCGAGCTCACGCTCAACCTCGTCGAGGAAGGCGTCAACCTCCTCCTCGTCATACCCCCGCTTGCCGATCGGGGGCTTCTTGAAGGCGACGTTGTGCACGTCCGCCGGGGTCAGCGGCATCGAAACTCCTCGGGTCAGTTGCGGCCGCGGTGGGGCTGCTGTCTAGCTGTACGTCTTGATCAGATTTTGTAACACGAACGTCATGAGCACGAACAGGATAACCAGCAGCACGATAGAAGCCAGATCCAAACTCACGTTACCAATGCGTAGCGGTGGAATCATCCGCCTCAACGCCTTGAGAGGAGGATCAGTGACGCTCCACACGGATTCCAGCGCCGCCGACGCGCCCCGGCCCGGCCGCCAACGTCGTCCGTACTGAAGCACCGCACCCAGCACGAACCTGGCTAAGAGCACCAGGAAGAAGACATAGACCAAGAGATAAAGGAGCTGGAACACGATCGACAGCACGTCTGACGGATCCCTCGTTCGGGTCAACTCGTTCGGGTCAACTCTGGCTGAAGAACCCACCCTCAGCGATCTTGGCCTTGTCCTCTGCGGTGACCTGGACATTAGCCGGTGAGAGCAGGAAAACCCGGTTGGTCACGCGCTCGATCGTACCGCGCAGCCCAAAGGCTAGTCCGGCCGCGAAGTCGACCAGGCGCCGAGCATCACCCTCGTCCATCTCAGTGAGGTTGATGATCACCGGCACTCCGTCGCGAAAGTGCTCCCCGATCGTGCGGGCTTCGCGATAGGTGGTCGGGTGCAGCGTGGTGATCTGATACCGCTGCTCTTCCTCGGCCGGTCGCTGGTGCACCTGCGGTGGGGCAGACGTCGGTGCGAGCGCCAAATTGTCCCGAGTTGAATAGCTCAAAGCAGCCGACGAATCACTCACGGCGCTGGGGCGAGTGATGGAACGCACGCTGGCCCGTTCGCCACGATCCACCCGATCGTGTTCATCGTGTACTGTCCGGGCGGAAGTCCGCTCGGCAACGCGGGAACGCTCGGCGCGCGCCCGCGGCACCGTCCGCTCGTCGTCGACCTCTTCGTCCTCATCGGCGAACTCGTCGGCATAACGATCGCCGGCATACCGATCGCGGTCGCGGTCGCGGTATGAGCTTTCCCGGTAACCGCGCTCGTCGTACCCCCGCTCTTCGTCCTCTTCGACCAGGCCCAGCCAAACGCCTGCCTTGCGCAGTGCGCTCATGCCTGCCCCCGCTCCGCGGCTCGGCGAGCGTTCACCGTTGGAGTTAAGGCCGTAGCCTCACCGCTCCCGCTCATGCCTGCCCCCGCTCCGCGGCTCGGCGAGCGTTCACCGTTGGAGTTAAGGCCGTAGCCTCACCGCTCCCGCTCATGCCCTCACCTCGTCATCCCGCTCGGCGCTAACCCGACCTGCCATGTGCCCCCACCTTCGTCCGCTTTGCGGCCCGCGCCCCCTCGGCGTGCCGCATCCCCCCTTGCACGGGCCGAGGAAATGATCGAGAGCGTGCTGCCGATCGTTTCCTTAACTCGCATTTCTGCTGCCTGCACTTCTGCTGCTGCCGCCCGCGCCAATGCCCCAGCGACACGTCGCGTTAAACAACACCCGTGTAGTTTGCTGCCCGCCGCCAGGCTACCGCAGCAGGTTTCGCATCCCGAGCAAAGAACTGCCGATCCGCACGTGTGTCGCGCCGTACCGAATGGCATCTTCCAGGTCTGCACTCATACCGGCGGATATCACCGTCGCCGCCGGGTGCGTGCGCACCAGTCGCCGCGACAGCTCGGCCAAAAGCTCGAATGCTCGATCGGGGGCCCAGTCTCGCGGCGCGACCGCCATCAGGCCGTTGAGTCGCAGACCGGCGGCCGAGGCGACAGCGTCGCAAACTCGCCACAGGTCGGCTTCGCTGACGCCACCGCGGGCTGTGTCGCCGTCAAGACTGACCTGCACTAGGGCATCGAGCGGGGTCGCGCGATCGACGACAGCTCGCTGCAGCGCCGTAACCAGGCGCAGCGAGTCAACTGATTCGACCACGTCCGCATAGCCGACCACGGACCGCACCTTGTTGCGCTGCAGCTGGCCGACGTAATGCCAGCGCGGGATCGCACCCTGCGCCTGCGCGTCCGCAGCCTTCGGCGCAGCTTCCTGGTCCTTGTTCTCCCCCACGTCGGTGACGCCAAGCCCGGCGAGCAACACCACATCGCTCGCCGGGTAGGTCTTGGTCACCGCCACCAGCGTGACCGCCTCAGTGGAACGACCGGCCTGGGCACAGGCGTGCGCGATCCGCTGCCGCACTTGAGTCAGTGCGGCAGCGAGCTGTGCACGCCGTCCGGGGTCGGCAGATGTCAAAACTGTTCCAAAACTTCCACGCGGGGACCGTACGCGGGGGTCAGGAACCGTTTTTCAGGAAGTCTGGTACGTCGACGTCGTCGAAGAGCACTCGGCGCGGCGGCGGCGTCGAGTTGTGCTGCGCGGGCGGCGCAGCCGCGGGCGGCGGTTGGACCGGCGGAGATGAGGGCTGCGGGATGACCTTGCGGGACGTCTCGGCCGGGCGGTATGACGGGGTGCCACCATCGAAGCCGGCGGCGATCACGGTGACCCGCACCTCGTCGCCGAGCGCGTCGTCGATGACCGCGCCGAAGATGATGTTGGCGTCCGGGTGGGCCGCGTCGGTGACCAGCTGGGCCGCGTCGTTGATCTCGAACAGGCCCAGGTCGGACCCGCCCGCGATGGACAGCAGCACGCCGCGAGCACCGTCCATGCTCTGCTCCAGCAGTGGGCTGGAGATCGCCTTCTCGGCTGCCTCGACTGCGCGGTTGTCGCCGCGTGCGCTGCCGATACCCATCAACGCACTGCCGGCGCCGCTCATCACACTCTTGACGTCGGCGAAGTCCAGGTTGATCAAGCCGGGGGTGGTGATCAGGTCGGTGATGCCCTGCACGCCGGAGAGCAGCACCTGGTCTGCCTGGCGGAACGCGTCCATCATGCTTATTCCGCGGTCACCAAGCGCGAGCAGCCGGTCGTTCGGGATCACGATGAGCGTGTCGCACTGGTTGCGCAGCTCGTCGATGCCCGATTCGGCCTGCACCTGGCGCCGCTTGCCCTCAAACGAGAACGGTCGGGTGACCACGCCGATGGTCAGCGCGCCGAGCTTGCGGGCGATGTTGGCGACGACCGGGGCACCACCGGTGCCAGTGCCACCGCCCTCGCCACAGGTCACGAACACCATGTCCGCACCCTTGAGCACTTCTTCGATCTCGTCGCGGTGGTCTTCGGCGGCATTTTTGCCGACCTCGGGCTGCGCGCCAGCGCCGAGCCCACGGGTCAACTCGCGGCCAACGTCGAGCTTCACGTCGGCATCACTCATCAACAACGCCTGCGCGTCAGTGTTGATAGCGATGAACTCGACGCCCTTGAGCCCTACCTCGATCATGCGGTTCACGGCGTTGACGCCGCCACCGCCGATACCAACGACCTTGATGACCGCCAGGTAGTTGTGTGGAGGTGTCATCGGGCTCAGCCTTCCCTTCCAGGGTTAGAGGATGTCGTGGGGCCCCTTGCGATCCGGCCAGAACCGCAACTCCGGCATCCGCTGCCGTACAAGGGGAGGGGGAGGAAACTCTCACCCTCTACTAGAGGCTTATTGTTATGTCAACCATGGAACCTCTGCAGGAAACGTATGCGGACATCACGCCGCAACCAAGAACCGGCGCGGCGTGTCGCGGCTGCTTACCTAGCCGATATCCGACCTGGCCGTAACCTCGGGCAAAATATGGGGTTTGGTGGTCAATATCCGATTAACGAATGGTAACTACCGATGGGGCACTAACGTCGATTTCGTTCCCGGCGCGGCGCAACAAAACTGTAGCGACCTGGCTCTTGGTATCACTCTGGGTGTCATCACCCCAAATAACCTTCCGGCTCGCGCGCAACTCCAGCTTGATCTGCGCCGGAGCTGCTACGGACACGGCGACAAGCTGAGTCCGCAAGTCATCACTAAGTGCGCTGAGCACAGTCAGGGCCGATTTCGTGTTCGGGTCAAGTGCGCCCGGCGTGCTTACTCGCACCAACGGCAACTTAGCTGGCTGCTGCGCGACAAACTGGTAAGCGACCCCGGTCGCATCGATCAAAGCGAACTGGCCACTGGCTGCGGGCACGGCCGCCACGGGTGTGCGTTCCACCACGTCGACCACCAGCGTTGACGGCCAGCTGCGCCGCACCACTACCCGGGCGACAGCAGGCAGCCCACGTACTCGGTCTCGGACTGCGTCCAGGTCGACTTGGGCTAGCGGCTCGTCCGTCGACACCGCGACGGCTTGCTGAACCTGTTGCGCGGTGAGCAGCTGCACCCCGACCACGCGTACGTCACGCACGCCGAATAGGGCAGTGCCATAGACGACCCAGGCGCCGATGCCGATCAGCAGCACCACCCCGCCGGTGACTGCCCAGGGCAGCGCAGCCCGCAACCGACGCTGCCGGGCTCGGGCCATGAACCGGCGCGCCGAAGACGGCACCGCATCCGTATCGGCCCGCACTAGCCGCCAATTGCGTCCTGCTCCACCGCTCATTTGGGAGCTACTTCACCCTCGGCTCGTCGGCCCCAGGGCCGTCCAGATCAGTTTCGGCTTCACGCAGAGCTGCCAGCAGTTCGTCGCCCATCAGCGAGATCGGCGGCGCGCCCATGGTTACCACTACGTCGCCGGGACGACTGCGCTGGATCACTTCGCCGGGTACGTCCTGCCAGTCCGGTACGAACGTTTTACGGTCGGCGGGCAACTCGATCGCCGTAGTCAGCGCCACCCCGCCCTCGCCCGGACCGCGCACCTCTCCGGGTGCGAAGACCTCCATCACGATGACCTGATCCGCGATTGCCAACCCCTCGGCGAGCTCGGCCTGCAAGTCCCGCGTGCGATACAACCGGTACGGCTGGAACACCACCAGCAACTGCCCGTCCCCCGCCACCTCCCGCAAAGTACGCAGCGCTGCCTTGACCGAAGTCGGGTGGTATGCGTATTCGTCGTAGACACGCACTCCGGCGGCGATACCTTTGCGCTCGAATCGGCGCCGGACGCCCGGGAACGAGTCCATCGCTTCACGGATCTTGTCCAGCGACAGCCCTAGTCGCAGCGCGGTGAGCACTGCGGCGGCGCTGTTGAGGCCCATGTGTCGACCGGGCAACGCGAGTTTCAGCTCGCCCACGGGCGACGCGTCGAGCTCTGCTTGATATCGCACACCGCTGACAGTGGACACCACCTCGCTGATCCGCAGGTCGACCCCTTCGGACTCACCGTAGGTGTAGACGGTCCGACCGCTGGCGCGCAGGGCGGCGACGAGTTCCACCGTACCCGGATCGTCGGCGCAGGTGACCACGAAGCCGGACGGGTCGGTTAGCTCGGCGAATTGCTGGAAGCCGGCCTTGAGCGTGGCCAGATCGCCCCAGTTGTTGAGATGGTCGCCCTCGATGTTGGTGATGATCGCCACGTGCGGCCGATAAATCAGGAACGATTTGTCGCTTTCATCGGCCTCGGCGACAAAGTACGGACCGGTGCCGTGGTGGCCGTTGGAACCGACCTCGGACAGCTCGCCGCCGATCACAAACGACGGATCTTGGCCGGCGTGCTGCAAGATCACCGTCATGATGGAGGTGGTGGTGGTCTTGCCGTGCGTGCCGGCCACCGCGATCGTTTTGCGGTTGGTCATCGCCGCGGCCAGCGCCTCGGAGCGATGCAGCACCCGCAACCCCCGCCGCCGAGCTTCGACCAGTTCCAAGTGATCCGCCGGGATCGCAGTGGAATAGACGACCGTGTCCACTCCGTCGAGGTTAGAGGCGACATGAGTCATATGCACGGTGCCGCCGAGCGCCCGCAACGCGGTCAACGCCGGCCATTCGCGCAACTCACTGCCGGAGACCGGCACGCCCCGGGTGAGCAACAGGCGGGCCAGGCCACCCATGCCCACCCCACCGATGCCAATCAGGTGCACGCTGCCCAGATCCTCAGCGGTCACATCACCGGCCGGCTTCAGGTCTGCCGTGTTCACAGGTCCGCTCCCTCGTCGCCGTAGCTTCTCATCGGTTCTTAGTCACGACCTGCATGACAAACTCCAGCAACGCTTCGTCACCGTCGCGGCGGCCATAGCGCGCCGCGGCAGCGCTCATCTCAGCCAGTCGCCGGCCGTCGCGCACCAGCGGAATGAGGGTCTGCTCGATCCACTCGGGTGTCAGCTCAGCGTTGTCAACCAGCAGGCCACCGCCGGCCTGCACCACCGGTTGGGCGTTGCGCTGTTGCTCCTGATTACTGAACGGATAAGGCACGTAAACCGCCGGCACGCCCAGCGCAGTGGTCTCGGCGATCGTTATCGCCCCACCCCGGCACAGCATCAGATCAGCAGCCGCATAACCCAACTGCATATCCGACAAATAAGGCAACACACGGTACGGGACGGGCAGATCCGCCGGCACGTCGAACGGATCGTTGCGTCCACCTTGCACGTGCAGCACCTGAATACCAGCGTGGGCTAGCCGTGTCGCCGCGGCAGCCACCGCCAAGTTGATCGTGCGAGCGCCGGAGGAACCGCCCGAGACGAACAGCACCGGCAGATCCGGCCGCAGTCCGAAGTAGTGCAGTGCTTCCGGCCGGATCGCCCGCCGGTCTAGTCGAGTGATAGCAGTTCGCAGCGGCACACCCACCACCCGCGCGTCCTTCAGCGACTCGGCCAACGCCGGCTGCTGTGGGAACCCGACCGCGACGTTCTTGGTGAACCGCATCCCCATCCGGTTGGCCACCCCCGGCGGCACGTTCACCTCGTGGATCACGATCGGCAGGTCGCGCCGCCAGGCCGCCAGATAGGCCGGCACCGAGACGTATCCCCCGAACCCGACCACCACCTCGGCCTGAACCTCATCGATGATCTTGCCGGCCGCATGCGAGGACTTGTACATCCGGTCGGGCGTACGCAAAAGGTTGAGGTTGAGTGATCGGGGCAGTTGGTAGGCCGGGATGACGCGCAGGTCGTAACCGGCCGCGGGGATCAGCTCGTTTTCCATCCCCGTGGGGCTACCGAGGGTAGTGATCTGCACCCGCGGGAAATGGCGTTTCAGCGCGTCAGCGAAGGCAAGCAGCGGATAGATGTGCCCTCCGGTGCCTCCCCCGGCCAGCACGATCGACCGCAGCGCAACCATCACCGTCTCCTCACTAGTGTGCCCAGCCCATCCATCACTCGCGACCGGATCGCATGCGAGTTTTCGACACCCGCGCAGGCACCCGATCGCCGGCACGCGCCGCTGGTGGACGCGCCGACTCCGGCCGCCGCACGTGCGGAAGGGGCGGTAACGGGGCCCAGAGTAGCCGCACCCATTTCGCGGACGGACGGGCATTGAGGGCTCGGGCCGCATCCGGCTCCGCCCGGGCAAAGGACGCGAGCATGCCGATCGCGGCCATCGTGACCACCAGGGCGCTTCCACCTGCGGAGATGAACGGCAGTGGCAGCCCGGTGATCGGCAGCAGCCCGACCACGCCACCAATGTTGATCACTGTTTGGGCGACCAACCACGTGGTGATCGCGGTCGCGGCCAACCGGCGGAAGGGATCCGGCGCCCGCCGGGCGATCCGCAGCCCGGTGTAGGCCAGCACCGAATACAGCGCGAGCACTACTGAACAGCCGATCACGCCGAGTTCCTCGGCCACGACGCCGAAGATGAAATCGTTGTCCGCCTCGGGCAACCAGTTCCACTTGAGCGCGCTCTTACCGAGCCCGACACCAAACCAGCCACCTTCGAATATCGCCGAACGGGCCTGCAACAACTGATAGCAGGGCCCCTGCGGGTCGCAGGCACTCAGCGGTTTGATGAAGGTGGTGAGCCGTTCCAGTCGGTAGTTTTTCGCACCGGCGGCACCCGAGCCGGCACCGCCGGAGGCTGCGGCGATCAGCAGGCTGACGCCGGCCAAACCGACCGCACCCAGCACCGCGAACACCTTAATCCGCACCCCAGCTGCCCAAAGCAGACCGACGATCAACGCGAGCAGCACCAGCATGGTGCCCAAGTCGTTGTAGCCGACCAGGATGAACAGCAGCAATACCACCGAACCCAGGGGGCGGATCAACTCGCGCCATTCACTAAGCCGGGAGCCCTTTCGGGCTATCACGTCGGCGCCCCACAACACCATGCCCAACTTTGCCAGCTCGGCCGGCTGCAGCCCGACCGGGCCGATGTAGAGCCAGAGCAGGTTTGCCGAGATCGGGCCGATCTGCGGGCTCTTCAACAACCCGACTTTTTGCAGCGCGCCGATCAAATCGAGCAAGGCGAGCAAGGCCATCGCTGTCCACAAGATGTACTTGCTGACGTGGCGCAGGGTTTGGGCGGGCAAGCGCTGACAGATCCAGAACGCAACCAGCCCAAGCAGGGCGTACACGACTTGGCTGGTGATCGAAGAGAAGGCACTGCCGCTCTTCTCGTATGCCTGCACACTGGTCGCCGAGAACACCATGGTGAGCCCGATCAGCAGCAGCAAGCCGGAGCTGGCGAGCAGCAGGTAATAAGACGACAACGGTCGCGCGAGCAACCCGTGCACGGCGGGCAGCAACTGCCGGCTCAGCGACGGGCGGGCCGCGGTCTGAATCCGGTCGGAGGCCATGTGCTCATCATGGTGGCGTCAACACGCGAGCCCGGGTCACGACACTGGCGTGTCGCGCGAGTTCTTGCCCGCTGTTGGCTGGGTCACGTCCACCCGCCGTGGGCAGCCCCACTCTTTCGGTGCTCAGCCCACGGCGGCTAGGAAGTCGCTATAGAACAAGCCGAGTCCGATCGCGACGAAGATACCGGCGACGATCCAGAACCGGACCACGATATTGACTTCGCTCCAGCCCGCTAACTCGAAATGGTGCTGCAGCGGCGACATTCGGAAGACCCGTTTACCGGTGGTCTTAAACGAGATGATCTGGATGACGACCGACATGGTCACGATCACGAATAGACCGCCGATGATGACCGACAGCAGCGTGGTGCGAGTGGACACAGCCAGCCCGCCGATCAGGCCACCGAGGCCGAGCGCGCCGGTGTCGCCCATGAAAATCCGAGCCGGGGACGTGTTCCACCACAAGAATCCGACACAGGCCGCCGCCGCAGCAGCGGCGATCATCGCGATCTCCAGCGGATCACGCACTTGGTAGCAGTAGGAGTTGACCTTGGCGTAGGCGTCGTCACCACACCAGTGCCGGTATTGCCAGAAGCCGATCAGCGAATAGGCGCCCAGGACCAGGATCGACGCGCCGGTGGCTAAACCGTCCAATCCGTCGGTCAGGTTCACCCCGTTGGACATCGCCATGATCACAAAGACGAAGACCATCACCGAACCGACCTTGCCGACGTCGAGCCAGCTGATGTCGCGGATGAAGGACACGTGCTCGCTGACCACGGTCTGACCGTTGGTGCTGGGCACATAGAGCGCTGCGATGCCGAATCCAGAGCCGACGATCAGCTGGCCGAGCAACTTGCCCTTGGCGCTGAGACCGTCGGAGTTGCGTTTGCGCACCTTGAGAAAGTCGTCCAAAAAGCCGACCGCACCACAGAAGACGAACAGTCCGAGCAGAACCAGCGCGGTCATGGTCGGCTTTTCCTGAGCGATCTGCCGCTCCGGCAGCGTGGTCAATGCGACATGGCCGGCCACATAGGCCAGCACGGTGGCGATAATGAACGCCACCCCACCCATGGTCGGAGTGCCCTTCTTACCCTGGTGCGACGCAGGTCCGAGGGTGCGGATCGGCTGACCGGCCTTGAGCGCGGTGAACACTCGAATCGCCACCGGCATGCCGAACAGGGAAATGATGAAGGCGACCGCGGCCGCGACGATAACTGCTCTCACGAGCGATCTCCCTCGGCCCGGTGCTGCTCGCTGTGCACATTACTGTCCGGGCGCAGCGCGTCGACGACATCCCAAGTGCGATACCGCGACCCCTTGACCAGTACGACATCGCCCGCGCGCAGGTCGGCGTGGACGAACTCGATCGCCGCGGCCTGATCGGCGGCGAAGATCGGCGTGCCGGCCCACCCGTCGACCTCGGTGGCACCAGCCAGGATCGGCCGCGCGTTGTCGGCGACCGCGATGAGCCGGTGCACGCCCAGCTCAGCGGTGAGCCGGCCGACCTCTTCGTGCCCCGATTGCTCGTGCTCACCCAGCTCGGCCATATAACCCAGCACCGCAATCGCGCGACCCGCCCCGGCCATGGCCGCCAACGCGCGCAGCGCCGCCGCCATCGACGACGGATTCGCGTTGTACGAGTCGTCGATCACGGTAACGCCGTCCGGCCGGGTGAACACGTCCATCCGCCGACCCGACACGATCTCCAACTCACCCAACGCTCGGACCAGCTGATCGAAACCGAGGCCCAACGACCACGCAACCGCAGCAGCGGCGAGCGTGTTAGCCACTTGATGCCGGCCGGCCACGGCCAGCTGGACTCGGCCGGATCGTTCCCCGGCATGCAACGTGTACCCAGCTCGCCCGGCTTGATCCAGGGTCACCTCGGTGGCACGAATCGCCGCGTCCGCTGCCTCACCGAACAACAACACCCGCGCCTTGGACCGGATAGCCATCGCAGCGACAAGCGGATCGTCAGCGTTCAACACCGCGAGCCCGTCACTGGCTAACGCCTCGACCAGTTCACCTTTGGCCTGCGCAGTGCCGGCCAGCGAACCGAATTCACCAAGGTGGGCTGCGCCGACGTTGAGCACGAGAGCGACCTGTGGCTCGGCGATTTCGGCCAAATAGCGTAGGTGGCCGATTCCCCGCGCGCCCATCTCCAACACCAGATACCGAGTGTCAGCGCCCGCCCGCAACACCGTGTACGGGAAGCCGAGCTCATTGTTGAGCGAACCGGGTGGCGCGATCGTCGGCCCCAGCCGCGCCAACAACTGGCCGAGATAGTCCTTGGTCGTCGTCTTGCCGGACGAGCCGGTGAGGCCGATCACGGTCAGCTCGGTCAGCTCGGCCAACACCGCGTGCGCCAGCTTGGCTAGCGCGGCCAGCGGGTCGGCGACCACGACGCCAGGCTCGCCGGTGTCGCGAGCGCCCAGCACCCCGGCCGCGCCGGCAGCGACTGCTTTCCCGGCGTAGTCGTGCCCGTCGACCTGCTCACCGGCGAAGGCGACAAACAGGCCGCCAGCTGAAAGCTTGCGCGAGTCGTATTCGACTGCTCCGGTTACCCGCACAGCCGGGTCGGCGTTGACTAGAACTCCACCGGTGATCTCGGCGATCTGCCCCAACGTCATCGCGATCACAGCACGCTCCTCGCGGCGAGTGCTGCCGCCAACTCGATTCGATCATCGAACGGCAGCATCTTGCCGTTGACCTCCTGGCCCGTTTCGTGGCCCTTGCCGAGCACGGCGATCACGTCACCGGGGGCGGCCAGGCGTACTGCTTCGTCGATCGCCGCGCGGCGCCCGGCCACTTCGACGATCTTGGCTACGCTACCCGCCGCCTCGGCACCGGCGCGGACCGCGGCACGTACGACGGTGGGGACTTCGGTCCGGGGGTTGTCGTCGGTGATGATCACCAGGTCGGCGCCGTTGGCAGCCGCAGCGCCCATCAGCGCCCGTTTGCCCTTGTCCCGGTCGCCGCCAGCGCCAATGAGGCAGAGCACCCGACCGCCGCGGGCGGTAGCCAAATCCCGCAACGCGCTCAGCACCGCGACGATCGCGTCTGGCTTGTGGGCATAGTCAACGATTCCCACCACTTCGCCCGGTCCATCGACTCGTTCCAATCGACCAGGCACACCCGGGCAGGCCGCGATGCCGCTCGCTGCGGTCTGCGGGTCCAGCCCGGCCGCTACCAGGGTGGCGAGGGCGAGCAGCGCGTTGGCCACGTTGTGCAGGCCGGGCTGGGCAACGCCGGCTTCGACGCGAATCCCGTTCGGACCATGCGCGACAAACAGCTGCCCGAACGCCGACGGACGGACCTGCTCCGCCCACCAAGTCGCCGCGCGGTCACCAGCAGCGGAATACGTGATCGTCGTGGGCTTGCACAGCGACCGCAGCGCGGCGTCGTCGTAATTGAGCACCTCGAACCGACACCGACCGTCGAACAGTTTCGCTTTGGCGGCAAAGTAATCGTCGGCATCGCGGTGGAAATCCAGATGGTCTAGGCCGAAGTTCGTGTAACCGCCGACAGCGAATGCAATTCCGTCGACCCGGCCAATCGCCAAGGCGTGGCTGGAAACTTCCATCACCACCGAAGTAACACCGCGCTCGATGGCCGCGGCCAGGATTGCCTGCAAATCAGTGGCCTCAGGCGTGGTGCGCACGCTGGCCACCACCAGATCGCCGAGGCGGGTCTCGACCGTGCCGATCAAGCCGGTGGTCAACCCGGCCGCACGCAAACCAGCCTCAATCAGGTACGCGGTGGAGGTCTTACCGGCCGTACCGGTGATGCCGATCATCGTCAGGTGCTGCGACGGCTCGCCGTATATTGCCGCTGCCGCCGCACCGAGCACGGCCCGAGGTTCAGCTACCACCAAAGTCGGCAACCCGGCCGTGGTGGCTGCCGAAACACCGGCCGGGTCGGTCAAAACGGCCACCGCACCGGCTGCCGCAGCTGCTGCGACGAATTGCGCCCCGTGTCGATTCGCACCGGGCAACGCGGCATACAAATCGCCCGGGCGAACTTGGGCACTGTTGTGCGTTATCCCAGAAACGTCGCGGTCCGCACCGACCAACTCGGCACTGAGCAGAGTCGCTAAATCGGCGATTCGGCGAGCAGCGACAGTCTGAGGACGGGGGATGCCGGGCACGGCGTCAGACCCTACCCGGTGTAACGAGTGCAACGGAAAACGCCAGGCCAGGACCGAGCATCAGGGGTAGATTTTCAGCTTCGGGGCTGGAGTCGTCGACGGCGGCACCCGGTTTTGCAACAACGCGAACGACATCATCTTGCTGAATGCCGGCGCCGCGACCTCGCCCCCAGTTCCGATTGGCACATCTGCCGAAACCGCAATAACAAAGCGCGGATTCTCCGCCGGTGCCATCCCGATAAACGAACCGTAGTTGTAACTGGTGTATTGCCCGTCGATTAGCCGCTTACCCGTGCCCGTCTTACCCGCCACCCGATAACCAGTGACTGCCGCCTGCGTTCCAGTCGCATGCTCATCGTCAACCACAGCCTCCATCATGGTACGCAGCTCCGCGGCGACAGTCGGGCTGAGCACTTGGTGGGTTTCGGGTGCCGCGGGCTGGCTCACCAATCCGCCCGTACCAGAGGTAATTGCTTTAATGAGGTGCGGTTGGATGTAGGTGCCGTTGTTGGCGATAGCGGCGTAACCGGCAGCCATCTGGATCAAGGTGGCGTCGACGCTCATCCCGATTGGCACCGAGCCGGACGCCGACGGGCTCCACTCGCTCGGCAACAAAATGCGACCGGGCGCTTCACCAGGCATACCCTCGTTGGTCGGCTGACCCAAACCGAATTTGCGCTGATAATCGTAGACGCGTTGGGCGCCGAGCTTATCGGCCGTCAAGATCGTGCCGACGTTCGACGAATAGGCAAGGATCCCCGGAATCGTCATCCGAGTGCCCTTGCGCTGAATGTGACTGTCCTGGAAACGGTATCCACCACGTTCGATCGCCGGACCGACCACCTGCACCGAATCCGGGTTGATGATGCCCTCCTGCAATGCGGCACCGAAAATGAACGGCTTATGGATCGAGCCCGGGTCGGCGATTATGCTGCTGGGCACGTCGTCGCGTTCGGCGGGCGAATAGTCCAACGGCTTGGCCGCGTTGTAAGTCGGGTAACTGGCTTGGGCCAGCACTTCGCTGGTCTGCACATCGATCACCACGGCACCACCGATAGTGGCTTTTACCTTGTCCATTTGCTCGCCGAGGATGCGCTGCACTTCGTATTGCAGGTCGCTGTCGATGGTCAACGTCAGCGAGGAACCCGGCTTCGGTGCGACGTGATGCTCATAACCGCCCGGGATCGGCTTGTCCAGCACGCCCTTGCCGACCTCGTAAACCTGCTCGCCGGCGGTGCCGCGCAGCACCGAGTCGTATTTCGACTCCAACCCTTCCAGCCCGTTGCTAGAGGAGTTGGTGAAACCAATCAGATTGGACGCCAGATTGGCGCCGGGCACGTCTCGTCGTTCGTCGCGCCCGACCACAATGCCGTTGATCTTCATGGCCTTGATCCGGGCACCGAGCGAGATGTCGACACCCTGGGCGAGGAATTCGAAGTGCGACTCGCCGCCGCCGGGACGGGTGTGCCGCTTCATCAACGGCAACAAGGTCGACTGGGCGATACCGAGCAACGGCGAAATCTTCGCCGCGGCGGCACCAGCGTCGTCGAGATAGGTCGGATCGACACCGACGAAACGTGCTTCGATGCTGTGCGCGAGCACCGTGCCGTTGCGGTCCAGGATGCTGCCGCGTGGTGCCGGCAGCTCGACTTGGCTGAGCCGATCCTCGCGCACTTTGATCAGTTTGGCGGCATCGGCCGGCGACGAGGCAACCTGCAGCACGACCAGGCGCACGCCGATCAGCACGAACAGCGAAAGCGCCAAAACAGTGCCGAGTCGCAGTCGGCGGGTGCTGTTGGCCAGCGGCGGCGCTTCGGGGGCGACAGCTCGAACAGACCGCGCGACCCGGGGACTGGCGACCGTTCGACGCGCCTCGCCAGCGGCACGGGACCGGCCGTACGGCGCGGTTCCCCAGCCGTACGGCGCGGTTCGCCAGCGGCACGGGAGCCGGCGGCGGTTCGACGGGTGTCACCAGCACCGCGCGGCCCAGCAGCCGTTCGCCGGGGGTCCCGCTCGGTAATTCGTTGCCGCTGCGCCGAGCGAGCTCGCTGCGGTTGCCGTACCGGTGGTGGGTGGTCTTCACGTTCACGCTCAGACCGGCGGCGGCGTTCTTGCGACCGCGGTTCACCGTGTTCTGGGTCCTCGGCCAAGCGGCCCCGCCCACGCTGCTGGGGCCGCCCGCCGTCGAGCACCTGCAAGGCCGGCCGGAACGGGTCGGTGGTGCGGCTGGCACGCGGTGAGCGAGTGCGCTGATCGCGTTCAGCCACAGTGCGCCCGCGTGGAGTGTACGCACGGGCGTCTCCGATGCCGTCGAAACCCCGACGGCGCGCGTCCGGCTCGGCGGGATCCTCAGTCGGGTCGCCAGACGTACCGCGCCGGGGCATCGAGCCCCGGCGCGGTGTGTCGTCAGCTCGGGGCGACACGGTGGCCTACTGCCCGGCGCCGCTGATAGCTGCAGCCGGGTTGGTGCCGGTCGTGCTGGTCGGCGCGACGACGTTAGCCGCGCCCTTGTCAGCACCGGCTTTGGCGTCCTGGGCGGTCACCGACGGCTTGCCCTTGACCGGGGTGAGCACGCCGATGATCGTCCCGTCGGGCAGCCGAATCAACGCGGGGCTGTCCGCTTTGACTAGGCCGAGCCGGCGAGCGGCCGCGTCCAGGTTGCCGACGCTGGAGACACCGACCACCTGGTTCTGCAGATCCTGTTGCTGGCTGTCCAAAGCGCTGTTGCGGTTTTGCAAGATGGCGATCCGGAACGAGTTCTCGTTCGTCTTCGTGTTGATCATCAAGATGCCCAACACACCCACGATCACCACGCCGATCATCGCCGCGACAAACGGTGCCCGCGGTGCGCTGATCGGCGCGGGTGGCGCGACCCGCAGCCGCGGCACCGGTGGCTGGTCATCCAGCCGCAACGGCTCGACCACCGGCTCGACCCGCAGCGCAGCCGTTCCAGCGACCGGCGCGTCCATCCCAGAACGCCGACCGCGAACACCGTCAGCGCCACCAGCCGGACGGCGCGCCCCGCGCTCGCCTTGCCCAAGCAAGTTGTCTTGCCCACGCAAGTTGTCCTGCCCAAGCAAGTTGTCTTGCCCAAGCAAGTTGTCTTGCCCACGCAAGTTGTCTCGCCCACGCAAGTTGTCTCGCCCACGCAAGTTGTCTCGCCCAGGCAGCTTGCCTGGCCCACGCGGCTCATCGCGACCCGCACGCGCACGAATCTCGTCCCGACCGATCCGTGCCGGTTTGTCGGCACGTGCTCGCAGGTCGGCATCGCGACGCGTGCCCGCAGTCCGGCCCCCCGACCGCGGCACATAATTGCGCTCGCTCATGCTTACCCTCCCCCTGTAGTTGCAGTCCCTGAGGGCGTAACCGCCCTCGTCCCCCGTGCGTTGTACGCATTCGTCGGCCGTTCGCGGCGGCCGACAAACGCCGGTATTACTGGTCGATGTGTTCGACCGCGCGCAGCTTCACTGAGGCAGCGCGCGGGTTGTCCTCGACTTCTTGCTCGCTGGGTGGCTCTGATCCCCGGGTCAGTAGCCGCAGCGTCGGACCGGATCCGGGCAGTTCGACCGGCAGGTCGATCGGCCCAGTGCTGCGTGTCCTCGCGACGAGAGCACGCTTGACGATCCTGTCCTCCAACGATTGGTAGCTCATGACCACCAGGCGCCCCCGCGGCGCCAACAGATCCAAAGCTGCCGGTACGGCTGACTCGACCGCAGCGAGCTCGCCGTTCACCTCAATTCGTAGTGCCTGAAATGTCCTTTTTGCGGGATTTCCACCCGTTCGCCGCGCGGCGGCCGGAATCGAGTCCTTGACCAGCTCGGCTAGCCGGGCAGTTGAGGTGATCCGCGCCTTCGCCCGTTCCCGCACGATCGACGAAACCACCCGAGTCGCAAACTTCTCTTCGCCATAGACCCGCAAGATCCGCACCAGCGCCCCCGGCTCGTAACCGTTGACGATGTCCTCAGCGGTAATCCCCTGGGTCTGATCCATCCGCATGTCCAACACGGCATCTTGCGCATAGGCGAAGCCACGGTCGGCTTCGTCGAGCTGCAGTGAGGACACGCCCAGATCGAACAACCCGCTATGCAGCACCGGATAGTCCAGATCGGAGAGCACCTGCGGCAACTCGTCGAAAACGGCATGAACCAGATGGGTACGCGCGGCGAAGCGGGCGAGTCGATGGCGGGAGTGGGCGAGTGCTTCCGGGTCGCGATCCAGTCCGATCAGGACGACATCCGGGAAGCGTTGCAGGACAGCCTCGGCATGCCCGCCCAGGCCCAGCGTGAAGTCGATGTGCACGGCACCGGGCAATTGCAGGGCGGGGGTGAGCAGCTCTAGGCATCGCTCGAGCAGCACGGGCACATGCGTACCGCGCAGCTCTGCCATGTCGACCCCCATCACCGGACCCATGTGCGCCTCACTCGTTCAGTTCCGTTTGCCAGACTTCTGGCCGAACGTTCATCCGTACTGCCAGATCCCCATCCGCTCGTGCCCGTTGCCGGCGGGCGCGCCCTGGCCGGACACGCGCCTGGCACCGGGGAAGAGGTGCCAGGAGCGGGAGCGGCTGGAGATCTCGCAGTACGGGCGACAGGGACGTCCGGGCCATCGAGCGGCCCAACAACCGAGTGCCACGCCCTACAGTCCGCCGGGCAGCACCCCCTCCTCGATGTCGGCGAACTCGTCTTCGCTCGCCGCGAGGTAGTCCTCCCAGGACCGCTTGTCCCAGATCTCCACCCGAGTGCTTGCCCCGATCACCACAAGCTCGCGATCGAGTGCCGCATAGCCCCGCAAATGGGCCGGGATGGTGACCCGGCCCTGTTTATCGGGAATTTCATCGTGTGCACTAGCGAAGAACACGCGGCTGTAGGCCCGAGCTGCCTTATTTGTCACCGGCGTCTCGCGGAGTTGGCCCGCTAGTCGCTGGAACTCCGGCATTGGAAAGACATAAAGGCAGCGCTCTTGCCCTTTGGTAATCACGACGCCTCCTGCCAATTCATCTCGGAACTTCGCCGGAAGAATCAGCCGCCCCTTGTCGTCGAGGCGTGGGGTATGCGTGCCGAGAAACATCGGCCTCTCCCCCTGCCCCAGGCGGCTTCGCGGGCCGCCAGTCAACTCAGGCCGGCAAGCTCTCCGGGATCAGCTCCCTCGACCCTGCCACTGGGCTCCACCTTACTCCACTTCCCTCCACTCGCAAGCAGTTTGGGCCGGGTCAAGGGCGAGAACGCCGTCAGAAACCGCAGCTCAACGCGGTGGGGCCAGGGTGGAGGGCGGAGAACCCCCCAAGCTAGTACGGAATCCGACATCCACCCCCAAGCAGCCCAGTAAATCCCCCATAAACGGCGAAACCAGTCACCGATGGAGCCTAGGTTTTGGCACCTGACGGAAACCGGGAGGAAAGTGGAGGGCTACGGAGCGGGCATTGCCGGCGATCCGCACCCGGTGGTGTGTGGTGAGTCACGACAGCGGGGCGCGACCGAGAACGGTCGCGCCCCGCTGATGTCGGGTGCCAGGTCGGGTGCCAGGTCGGGTCAGGCCGCGAGCCGGCGCACCACGTAGTTACTGCCATACATCTTGTGTCGACCAACGCTCGCCCCAGTGTGCGGCGAGTCATACATATAGCCGCCACCTGCGTAGATGGCCGCGTGGTAACCGTAAGAACCATTGCGGAAGACGATCAAGTCGCCGGCCCGCATGTCGCCCTTACTGATGCCCGCGCCATAACTTTGCTGCGAGTTCGCGTCGTGCGGCAATTGGGTGCCTACCGTCTTGCGATACACATACATCGTGTAACCGGAGCAGTCGAAGCTGCTCGGACCCGCAGCCGCGAAGCGATAGGGCGCGCCGTTGTGACTTCTCGCCTCGGAGAGCACTTCCGCGCCACTAGCGCGAACACTCACTTTGATGGAACGACCAACAGTCGCACGATAACCCGGTGCGCCGGCGAACTGCGCACGATAGAAGGTCGACCTCCGCGGCGAGTCAGAGAAAGTGACCTGGCCGTTCTTGCCTACTGAGTTGGCCCGGACACTGCGCCATTTGCCGCCAATGAGCGCCTGCAGCCGCACCAACCCCTTGGTGACGACTTGCCCAGTCGTCGGGTCGACGAACTTGGCAGTCACTTTGACTGCGGAGCCCCACGGAATGCTGTTGTGGTTGACTGACTCGGTGACTTTGGGAGTCACCGGCGCGACGGCCACAGTCGTAGCAATGCTGGCCGTGGCAATGCTGGCCGTGGCAATGCTGGCCGTGGCAATGCTGGCGGCGGCATTGGCCGGCGACGGCCCGATCAACTGGCCAGCACACAGGCACAGACCCAACGAAAGTGCGATTGTTCCGGCGCCTGTGGACACGCGACGCCGACTTGACCTGATTTCGTGCACGGTCGTGAAGATCCCTCCGGCACGCCTGCGAGGTTAGCTGTCGGGTTCGGGCGGGAAGGTTGCCCGGCCGCTTGCGCGGCTTCACCCCAGGGCTACTCCGTTACTCGCCACCTTCAGCGGGCAGCGCGGAGTGGACCGAAAATGGGTCCCCCGTCCCTGCCCCCGTCTGCCTTCGTGGTCATGCGTGCATGTGGTCGCGATGACCGGCCCGGGGCAGGGCTCGGCGTGAACAGGTCGTCGCGAACCGGCGAATCGGGCTCCACCGGCCCTACCTTGCTACCGGAAAAAGTCGACCTTCGCCGGACCCTTCATGATTACTGAGCGTGTTTAGCATGCGAATGATTGTCCGGTTTACCCCCCAGCTAGGGTAATTGCCATTACTTAACGAAAACGATCAGCTACTAAGCGTCGATAGTTACGGGTGAAACAGAACACATAAATAGTCGCGACCCAAAGCGTCCAACCGGTGTCGTGGGTGATCGGAAGCACGTTCACCGCCCCGACCGGGGCAAACACCCACACCTGCACAGCAAGAGTCGATAGCCCACCCATTCGTGCACGTCGGCCACTCGACGTGACGATGCACTCCGGTACCCTCGCTGGCGTGACGGACGGGAAATTGCCCCTACGGGCCAAGGTCGCGACTTCGGTATCAAAAACGGCGGCGGCGCTCTCCAGAGCGGCCGGTCGCGGCGACGGGTCGGTCATCGGTGGCTGGATCGGCCTCAAGATCGACCCAGACCTGCTCGGCCATCTCGCGGCCGGCCGGGCAATCGCGCTGGTATCGGGCACCAACGGAAAGACGACCACGACCCGACTCACCGCAGCTGCCCTCGGCGTGCTCGGCACGGTGGCCACCAACTCGTTCGGCGCCAACATGCCCACCGGGCACACCTCGGCGCTCGCTAAGGCGGGCGCCACCCCGTTCGCTGTTTTAGAGGTGGACGAGCATTACCTCGCCCGGGTGATCGCCGAAACCACCCCGCGGGTGGTCGCGTTGCTCAACCTGTCCCGCGATCAGCTCGACCGGGCTAAGGAGGTGGCGATGATGGCACAGCTGTGGCGCACCGCCCTCGGCGCCCACCAGGACGTGCACGTGGTGGCTAACGCCGACGACCCACTGGTGGTCTGGGCCGCGAGCGGCAGCCCGCGAGTCACCTGGTTCAGTGCCGGTCAGCGCTGGCACGACGACTCTTGGGTCTGCCCGGAAAGCGGACACCCGATCGGGCGCGGCGACGGCGATTGGTGGTGCACCGGCTGCTCGTTACGGCGCCCACAAGCCCAGTGGCGGGTCGAGGACGACGGCGTGGTGGACCCCCGCGGCGACTGGCACCTAATCAAGTTGCAGCTGCCCGGCAAGGTCAACCTGGGAAATGCCGCCACCGCCCTCGCCGTGGCCGCTGAATTCGGGGTCGCGACCATCGCCGCGCTGCCCCGGCTCGCCAGCGTCAGCTCGATCGCCGGGCGCTATGCCCAAGTCGAGCGCGACGACCGCACCGTACGGTTGCTGCTGGCAAAAAATCCGGCCAGCTGGCTAGAGGCTTTCGACATGGTTGAGCAAGCACCGACGCTGTTGTCACTCAATGCCCGTGACCCCGACGGCTTCGACACTTCGTGGCTTTACGACGTTGACTTCGCGCCGCTGCGCGGTCGGGCTGTGCTCATCACTGGCGACCGCGCTTATGACTTGGCGGTCCGACTGGAAGTCAACCAGGTGCCATTTCAGCACGTGCGCAGCTTTGACGAGGCCATCAAAGCAGTGCCGCCGGGTCGGCTTGAGGTGATCGCCAACTACACGGCGTTCCAGGACATTCGGGCGGAGTTGGACCGTGTCAACTGAGCAGGCGCGCGACGGACGAACGAAGGCAAACGCATGAGTGAAAGCACGCTACGAATCGTCTGGATCTACCCCGATCTGCTGTCGACTTATGGCGACCGGGGCAACATGCTGATCTTGGCGCGCCGGGCCCAAATGCGCGGCATCCCGGTCGAGACTTACGAGGTCCGCTCCGATCAAGCCATGCCCTGGGGCGCGGACATCTATCTGATCGGTGGCGGCGAAGACGGGCCACAGGCGCTCGCCGCTCAACGCTTGATCGCCGATGGCGGGCTGCACCAGGCGGTTAACCAGGGCGCCGCCGTGCTGGCTGTCTGCGCCGGTTACCAACTTTTCGGCCAGTCATTTGTCGCCAAGGGCGCGCAATGTGCCGGCCTCGGGTTGCTTGACATCACCTCAGACCGCGGCGAAACCCGAGCCGTGGGCGAATTGCGCGGGAACGTCGACCCACGCCTCGGGCTGCCCGCGCTGACCGGCTTTGAAAACCACGGCGGGCGCACCCACCTGGGCTCAGGCGCAACTCCCCTGGCCCGAGTGACAGCTGGGGTCGGCAACGACGGCAAAACCGAAGGCGCCTGGCACGGCAAGATCCTCGGCACCTATTCGCATGGCCCCGCGCTGGCTCGCAACCCAGCGATAGCCGATCTGCTACTGCGTTGGGCGACCGGCGCGGATAGTCTTGCACCCGTCGACGACACTTGGGCCGACCGGCTCCGCACTGAAAGGCTCGCTGCCGCGGGCACCCCGTGACGAACGGCCTGTCTTGGGATCGACAACAGTTGGGCGGTAAGCCAGCATGACTGACACCCTCGACTCAGCTCGGCCGGTTCGCCGGCAACGACTTATCCGGCTCAGCGTGTTGGCCGCACTCATCGGCGGGCTTGGCGCCGCATCAGCGTTGTTGCCGCTGCGCGACATCGCCGACAGCTTGTCCGCGCTTGGGCCGGCCGCCGCTGTGGCAATCGCGGTCATCGGCGGTCTGCTGCTGTCCGTGCTGGTCCCGCGCACGGCAGTCACCCTGGCCTGCGGCGCTTTGCTCGGCGCAGCCCAAGGCGCGGCAGCTTCTCTTGCCGCCGCCATCATCGCGGCGATAGCCACCTATTACTTGGGCCGTTGGGCCGGCCGCGGAGCTTTATCGGGCCGCGCCGGCGGCCGACTACACCGACTTGACGGCTGGCTTAACCGCCGGGGCCTGGCCGCAGTGTTGCTGGTGCGCTTCCTGCCACTCGCACCTTTCGGACTAATCGGCTACGCGTACGGGACGACCAGCGTGTGCCGTAAGCGCTATCTGCTCGGCACCACACTGGCCTCGATCCCGTCCGCAGTTTCGTATGCAGTGATCGGCGCTGCCGTCACTAAGCCGCACGAGATGAGCCCGCTGACCTTGGCCCCCGCACTGGTCGGTTTCGCCCTGACCGCGGTGATCGTGGTCCGGTGGAAGCGCACGTCCAGCCCGGCCACCGCCACCGCCTGACTCACCCAATGGGGCGAGCCCGGCGCGTAAGCGGTGACTCCTGATCGTTGGCTAGATGACGATGCTGACCAGGCGGCCGGACACGACGATTACCTTTTTGGGTTCGCGGCCGGCCAACACCTCAGCGATCTCGGCTAGTGCCGCGGCCCGCACCTGCGCCTCGGGTGTTTCTGGGGTGACCGAAACCCGCCCGCGGACTTTGCCGTTGACCTGCACCGGATAGGTGATCGACTCCGCGATCAACTGGGCCGGGTCAGCCACCGGGAAATCGGCGTAGGCCAATGAGTCGGTGTGGCCCAACTTGCGCCACAACTCTTCGGCCAAGTGCGGCGCGAACGGCGACATCATCAACACCAACGGCTCGACCCCTTCGCGCGGGGCGACACTCAACTGGGTCAGCGCGTTGGTCAACTCGATCAGCTTGGCGATCGCCGTGTTGAAGCGCAGCTCATCCAGATCTTCCCGCACCCCGGCGATGATCCGGTGCAGGTTTTTGCGCACGGCGGGTTCCAGCTGTGCGTCAATCGTGCGCACGTCACTGGTTTCTTCGTCCACCACTAGGCGCCACACCCGCTGCAGGAAACGCTGCGCGCCGACCACAGCCCGGGTCTCCCACGGCCGCGACACATCCAACGGACCCATCGCCATCTCGTACACCCGGAACGTGTCGGCGCCGTACTGTTCGCACATTTCGTCGGGCGTGACAACATTTTTAAGCGACTTACCCATTTTGCCGTATTCGCGCGCCACTTCCTGCGCACCGAAGTACCACTTGCCGTCGCGCTCGACCACGTCCTCGGCCGCCACGATCACGCCACGGGCATCGCGGAACGCGTACGCCTGGATGTAGCCCTGGTTGAACAGTTTGCGGAACGGCTCGAACGACGACACGTGGCCCAGGTCGAACAGCACCTTGTGCCAGAAGCGGGCATACAACAGGTGCAATACGGCGTGCTCGACCCCACCGACGTACAGGTCGACGCCACCGCAGTCGCCGTCGCGCTGTGGGCCCATCCAGTAGGCCTCGTTGGTCGGGTCGACCAGCGCTGCCGCGTTGTGCGGGTCCAAGTAGCGCAGCTCATACCAGCAAGAACCGGCCCATTGCGGCATGGTGTTGGTTTCGCGAGTGTACTGCTGCGGGCCCTCGCCCAAATCCAGCTCGACTTCGACCCAGTCCTTTTTGCGCGACAACGGCGTTTCCGGCTCGCTGTCGGCGTCGTCCGCGTCGAAGGTACGCGGGGAGAAGTCGTCGACGTCGGGCAGCACGACCGGCAACATCGACTCGGGCAACGCGATCGGCAGCCCGCTCTGGTCGTAGACGATCGGGAACGGCTCACCCCAGTAGCGCTGGCGACTGAACAACCAATCCCGCAACCTATACGTGGTGGCGCCCCGACCGTGGCCGTGCCCTTCCAACCAGTCGATCATCGCGGCTTTGGCTTCGGCCACGCCTTTACCGTCCAGCCAGGCGCTGTTGATCGCCGGTCCGTCACCGGTGAACGGGCCGACGAAATCGGCCGGCGCGGCCACAGTACGGATGATCGGCAGCTCGAACACCTCAGCGAAGGCCCAGTCGCGCTCGTCCTGGCCGGGCACTGCCATGATCGCGCCGGTGCCATAGCCGGCCAGCACATAGTCGGCGATGAAGACTGGAATCCGCGCCCCGTTCACCGGGTTCGTCGCGTACGCCCCGGTGAAGACACCGGTCTTGACTTTGGCGTCCGCGGTGCGCTCTTGTTCCGTCTTTGCCGCGGCCTCGGCCCGATAGGCGGCGACCGCGTCGGTCGGCGTCGCGTGCCCACCGGTCCACACCGCCGCGGTGTTCGTCGGCCAGGCCGCCGGCACGATGCTCGCCACCAACTCGTGCTCCGGTGCCAAGACCAGATAAGTCGCGCCGAACAACGTGTCCGGCCGAGTGGTGAAGACCTGCACGGTTCCGGCACCTTCGACCGCGAAGTCGACGTGCGCGCCCCGCGAGCGACCGATCCAGTTGCGCTGCATGTTTTTGACCGCTTCGGGCCAGTCCAGCGTGTCCAGATCCTCAATCAGCCGGTCACCATACGTGGTGATCCGCATCATCCACTGCTTCAAGTTGCGCTGGAAGACCGGGTAGTTGCCGCGCTCGCTGCGCCCGTCCGGCGTCACTTCCTCGTTGGCCAGCACCGTGCCCAGCCCCGGACACCAGTTCACCGGCGCCTGACTCATATAGGCCAGCCGGTGCCCGTCGATCAGCTCGCGCCGGGCAATCGGGGACAAGTCAGCCCACGGCGTGCCCGGTGCCACCCGGGTGCCGGCCTCGAACTCGGCGATCAACTCGGCGATCGGGCGGGCCCTGCGGATCGTCGGGTCATACCACGAGTTGAAGATCTGCAAGAAGATCCACTGAGTCCACCGGTAGTAATCCGGGTCGGTGGTGGCGAAGCTGCGCCGTTCGTCATAGGCCAAGCCCAGTCGACGCAACTGGCCGCGATAACGCTCGATATTGGCGGCGGTGGTGGTCGCCGGATGAGTGCCGGTCTGCACCGCATATTGCTCGGCGGGCAGGCCGAAGGCGTCGAAGCCCATCGGGTGCAACACATTGAACCCGGCCATCCGCTTATACCGGGTGTAACAGTCGGTGCCGATGTAACCCAGCGGGTGCCCCACATGCAACCCCGACCCAGACGGGTACGGGAACATGTCCTGCACGTGCAGTTTGGGCGCGCCGTTTCGCGGGTGGCCCGGATCGGCCAACTCACCGCTCGGGTTGGGCGCATAGAACGTACCGTTGTCGGCCCAATAGCTTTGCCAGCGCGGCTCGATCTCACCCGCCATCGCAGCGGTGTAGCGGAACGGCGGGGTCTGCGACTCGCTCATCGTCACCATCTCGTCTTCACATTTCGTTGGCTGGAGTCGGGCCAAGCTTCTTAGCGGCCCGCAGGTGGGCACAAAAAAGCCCCTCACGCAGGAGGGGTCGCCGTGCTGGGGCTGTCAGGCGACAGTCAGCACGGCTGGCTAAGAAGCAGGAAGGACCGAGCCATAGGTGCATGATACCGGTCGCCGCCGAACAGCGGCGACCGGTATCACTCGCTAGCTAGCCGCGGAACCGTAAAGCGAGAGCTCACTCGAGTCGAGGAAGACACAACCGCTCTTGGTCGGCGGCTGACCGACCGGGCACACGCCCGAGTCTTGGCCCTGCGTGGTCAGCATCGAGTAACGCAGGAAACCGATACCCGTGCCAGTGCCTGCGGTCAACGCCACCGGGGTCGCGGTGACGGTGCCCGGGGCGAAAGTGCCCTGCGCGCCGACGGTCCACGTGGTGCCGTCCACCGAGGTTTCCACCCGATAACCGCCAGTCGACGAGGTGGGGTCGTCACCACAAGTCGCGGACGGGTTGATCACCAGCTCGGAGATGTTCACCCGATGCGGCAGGGCGATGACGACATTCTGGCCGGCGCTCGCCACATCCGAACCCCAGCCTCCGGCTTGTGACTGGTCGATCAGCTGCACTGGGCCACAGGCCGGGGTGTAGTCGGGGCCGGTGAAGCTGACCACCGACGCGCCACCACTGACCGCCGACCAGTCCCGGCGAACCGGCCAGTTTTCCTGCACGGTCCGAGCACCGACAGACAGCGTCTTGGTGACGAAATCGTAGCCGGCACCCTTCGCGTAGACCTTCGCATACGTGCCCGGCAGGATCCCACCGATCGTGTACGAGCCGTCGGCCGCGGTGGTAGCGACATAGTCGCCCGCGAAGCCGGAGACGTGTCCACCGAAGCCGACCGTGAGGCCGGCAACCGGTGCGGCGGTGTCCTGGTCGGTCACCTTGCCGGTCAACGTGCCGCGCGGGGTGTCGGCCGCCGGCGGCACCGAGAAGTCCTCGACCGGTTGGGCGTCGTCGCCATTGATCGCGGCGGCGAAGTAGCCCATGCCCCGCTTGGCGAAGACCTGCCAGATCTTCTTCTGCAGCTTGCCTTGGTCGACGATCAGGTCGGCCTGCAGGATCGCGTTGCGCTCGTCCAAGTAGGACGGGTTGCTCGGCGACAGCTCAAGTGCCCGGGTGACCAGCGATTCGGCCTTCTTGCTGCCGATCGCCGTGCGCAGGTCCCACAGGGTCTGCGCCCAGATCTCGCCGTCGGCGTGCACCTCGGGGCCACGGGCGGAAATCCGGCCGAAGTCGCCGTAGGTGTAGCCGCCCGGACCCGCGCCCCGGGTGCCGGCGCAGACCGCGGCGGTGGTGCCGACCGGGCAGTCGAGCGGCTCACTGCGAATGGTGGTGCCGGTCGTCAGGTACTTGCCGACGCGGACGTCGCCGACGGTGGCGGTGTCGTGCTCCAGACCCTGGTTGACCAGATAGTCCATCGCATACCAGTCGCTCCAGGCTTCGCCCATCGAGCCGGCCTGGACGTCACCGAGGGTGGACAGACCATTGGCGTCCACCACCAAGCGGTTGGACAGGCCATGGGTGTACTCGTGGAAAACCACGTCGGATTCGTCGCCGGAGTTGCCCGCCAGGAACAAGGCGTCTGGCTTGAATAGGTACATCTGCATTCTCGGCGCGATGCCGTCTTGCGGAGTGTTCATGTTGGCGTTGTCGACGTGGCTGGCATCGGGCAAGCCCTTGGCGGTGTTAGCACCGTCATCGGACTCGCCTTGCACCGCATCGCCGTCGGCTGCCTCGAAGTTGCCCGCGGCCCGAGTGAAACCGATCGGGGCGGCGTTCAGGTGGTCGTGCCAGGTGCCGAGGAAGGAATACATCTGGGTCGCGTTCTGCGCGCGGTTTTCCTGCCACGAGTTCGGCGTGCTCAGGTCCCAGGAGCATTGGAATGCAGCCGAGCACTTAGTGCCGGTAAAGCTCTTGAAGGGGAAGTCGAAGCTTCCCGGCGCGGCCGGCGCCACTTCCTCGGTGGGGTTGGCTTTGTTGTCGTCGTTTACATCGGAGTAAACGTGCGCGACGTTGCCGTCCAGCTTCGCGGCATTGCTCGGCAGCCATTTGCTCAGGTTGATTTTTGCTTGGGCGCCACCGCGGGGCGCACCGGGATAGTTGGGCCACGCCTCGGCGCTGTCTGCTGCTTCGGTGCTGCGCCGGTAGAGGACGTCGCCGCTGACGGCGTCGACCACGTGAACGTAGCCCTGGTCCGTGGTCGTCGTCTGCCAAGCCAGTCGCGGACCCGCGGCGGTCTGGAAGTAGACCAGCGTGGCGTTGCCGCCGTCGCTGAAGGTGGTGGTCTTAGTCGAGCCAGGTGCGGTCTTGGCAACCGTCGCGGTTGAGGTGCCGAAGACGTCCTTGACGGCTGCCGCGCGGGCACCGGCAGCGGTCAGCTTCGCCGCACCGCCGATCGCGCTCAGCGACTTGAGCGGGGATCCGTCCACCTGGATCAGGCGGCCGTCCTTAGCCACGTGCGCCTTCAGCCCGTTGCCGAAGACCGGCACACCGTTGATGGTCTGCACGAAGCTGAGATGGTGCGTCTGCTCGATGTCGACGTATTCCTTGCGCAGGCTCAGCCCGGCGAGAGCGGCGCTGTCCAGCCCGAACAGGTCGGCGTGCGCCCGCACGTAGTCCAGCGCGATAGCTGCCGGTTTCTGCTTGCTTGTCGCCGTCAGGAAGCCATCAAGTCGGGCAACCCGACGCGGCGTACCCGTGGCCTGGTCGATATCGACGACGCCCTGCACCCCGAGTTGGTCGAGCAATTTGCGCACAACAGCACCAGCTGGCTGTGCGTTGGCGGCGCGAGTAAGGCTGGCGCTGGGTCGGGTGGCGGTGCGCAAGCTATCGCGGCTGTCGTAATCGGCGCGGCGTTGCTTGGCCTGATCAGCAGCTTTGGCAACGGCGTGCGGCACGGCCTGCGCCTGAGCGGGTAACAAACCCGCCAACAAAAGCGCACCAGCAGTAGCCGCCCCCACCCGCCGGGTTACGGACGGTACGGACAACGGTCTCAATTCGGCCCCTTTCGGCCGGGCACAGGTGCCACCGGACATGCGGGCTGAGCCGCACCGGCTGCACCACACTTGTGTGGCCCGTCGATGGCTGACTCTGAAGAACATCGCCACATTTAACTAGGGCGATGTCCAATTCTTTACCAGTTCGATACGAGTGTCCGGAAGATATGCGTCCGAAGAGCGTTGTCGCCCGCCCTCGGCGAGGTGGTGTGACCGGGCTAACCTGTGAGTGACGGGCGGCGAGCGCCGGTGGCCGCCGGCTGCCTGCCGCCTGCAGACTTCGCTGCCTGCCCGTGCACGTCGCACAATGGGGCGAGAACGACTTGGAGGAGGCCCGTGACAACGCCGATCTGGGAGCAGCCCGGTGGACCCCTGCCCGCTGAGGACTTCCGCGTCGCAACCCGCGCGGTCATGGCCAACATCGAGCAGGTCATCGAGGGCAAGAGCGCGACAGTTCGACTCGCGCTCGCCGTGCTGCTAGCCGAAGGCCACCTGCTGATCGAGGACGTGCCTGGCGTCGGCAAGACCAAGCTGGCCAAAGCGCTAGCTCGGTCGATCGACTGCTCGGTGCGCCGGATCCAGTTCACGCCCGACTTGCTGCCCAGTGACGTGACCGGGGTAAGCGTCTATAACCAGGAGACGCGCGACTTCGAATTCAAGCCCGGCGCGGTGTTCGCCAACTTGGTGGTCGGCGACGAAATCAACCGGGCCTCACCGAAAACCCAGTCGGCGTTGCTGGAGTGCATGGAAGAACGCCAAGTCACCGTCGACGGTACGACGTATGAGCTGCAGGCGCCGTTCATGGTGATCGCCACGCAGAACCCGATCGAGATGGAAGGCACCTACCCGTTGCCCGAAGCGCAGCGGGACCGGTTCACTGCCCGGATCGCGATGGGCTACCCCGACCCGCGCGCCGAGCTGGCAATGCTCAACGGCCACGGCGAACACGACCCGCTCAACGATCTGCGTGCAGTGACCGACGCCGCGACCGTACGGCGGTTGATCGCTACTGCGCGTAACGTGCACGCGGCTGAAGCCGTCCAGCAATATGCCATCGCGTTGGTCACGGCGACCCGGGAGGCGCCGGAGATTCGGCTCGGCGCGTCCCCCCGGTCGACCCTGCAACTCCTGCGGACGGCGAAGGCTGTTGCCGCGCTCGAAGGCCGCGACTACGTGCTGCCCGATGACTTGCAGGCCCTGGCGGTGACAGTGCTCGCGCACCGAATCATTCCGACGGCGGATGCTCAGCTCAACCGGCGCACAACGGACGCGATCGTGTCCGAGATCGTGCATCGCTTGCCGGTGCCACAGGAGCGCAACCGCTCGCCGTACGACACCCGAACGCCGGGCGACGGCCGCGCCTCGTACGAGTCGCGGGGTCTCTGACATGCGGGAGGCCTTGCGCGGAATGACCACGCGTGGCCGCTCGTTTCTCGCCTCCGCCGCCGCATCAGCTATCTCGGCGCTGATCCTGGGCGAGCGCGACCTGCTGCGGGTGGCGGTGTTACTGGCGGTGCTGCCGTTACTCGCGGCGATGTATGTCGGGCGCAGTCGCTACAAGCTGGCCTGCACCCGCTCACTGGAACCGGGCCGCGCTCCGGTCGGCTCCAGCGCCCGGGTGATCCTGCGCTTGCAGAACATGTCCCGGCTGCCGACCGGCACCCTAATGCTCGAAGACCGCCTCCCGTACGCGTTGGGAAGCCGCCCGCGGGTCGTGTTGGAACGCCTCGGCGCCCAGCAAGCCAGTTCCGTGGCGTACACGGTGCGAGCCGACGTGCGGGGGCGTTATCCGATCGGTCCGCTCGTGATCCGGTTGACCGACCCGTTCGGCTTGTGCGAATTGGCCCGCTCGTTCCCCAGCGTCGATCAGCTCACCGTGATTCCGCAGGTGGTGGCGCTGCCGGCAGTGCGCTTGGCCGGCGAATACGCGGGTACCGGTGACAGTCGGGCCCGCTCGGTGGCGGTGCACGGCGAAGACGATGCCGCGACTCGCGAATATCGGCGGGGCGACGATTTGCGTCGGGTGCACTGGCGCTCTACTGCCCGTACCGGAGAATTGATGGTTCGCCGGGAGGAACAGCCGTGGGAGAGCCGAGCCACCGTGGTGTTGGATACCCGGGTTTTCGCGCACCGCGGCGAAGGACCGACAGCGAGTTTTGAATGGGCTGTGTCCGCCGTCGCCAGCATCGCGATGCATTTGCGCGCGGCTGGATATCGGCTGCGCCTGGTGGCCGGGTCGGGCATTGACCTCGACGCGAGCGAAATCGGCGGCGAAGGGCTGATCCTGGATACGCTGGCCGAAGTCGAGCTGACGCAGAACGGCGAAATTTCGGCGTTGGTCGAGCAGGTCCGCCGCCGCTCCGACGGGGGTTTGGTGGTGGGGATCTTCGGTTCGCTCACGACGGCCGAGGCCGAGCTGTTGGCCGGCCTGCGCGGCAACGGGGCGACCTGCATCGGCTTTGCGATCGACAGCTCAACCTGGGTCAATCTGAGCGCGACCGACCGGCAACAAGCCGACCGCGAGCACGCCGCCGCCTCGCTGGCCCTAGTTCGCAGTGGCTGGCGTTCGGTGCCGGTGGTGAACGGCAACGCGTTGCCCACACTTTGGCCCGCCGCTTCCCGAGGTTCGCAAGGCTTCGCTTATCGGGCAGCTATGGCCGAGACGGTGAGTGGGGTGAATCGGTGACCGGCCGACGTCGGCTCGGATTGGTCGCAGCCAGCGCGACCCTGCTCGCCTCGGCCCCACTGTCTGCGATCTTTCAATCGTGGACTTGGCTGCTGCAATGTGCACTCACCGTCGGCTTGATCGCCGGTGCCGTGACGCTAGCGCGCACGCTGCGTTTCCCCGGCTGGGCTCAGGCGTGCACCATGCTGGTGACACTGTTGTTCACGCTGAGCTGGCTGTACCGCAGCGGCACTGGGCTGCCAGTGCCCGGACCAGCCACATTTGGCCACTTCGGCGATCTGCTCAGCGAAGCCGGCAATGACACTCGCTCCTACGGTGTTCCGGTGCCAGACCGTGCGGGTCTGCTCTTCATCGCCGTGCTCGGCATCGGTGCTGTCGCCATCGCCGTTGACCTGTTGACGGTGGTGGTCCGCCGCCCTGCGTTGGCCGGTCTGCCGATGCTGGCCATTTATTCGGTGCCAGTCGCGGTCTATGTCGACAGCGTGCCGGTGTTGCCGTTCATCGTGGGTTCAATCGGTTTCCTCTGGCTGCTGGTGGCCGACAACGTCGATCGGGTCCGCCGATTCGGCCGCCGCTTCACCGGTGACGGCCGCGACGTGGATGTCTGGGAGCCGTCACCGCTGGCCGCCGCCGGCCGCCGGCTCGGCCTGGTCGGCGTCGTGGTTGCTGTGCTGCTGCCGCTGTTGGTGCCGACTTTCAGCAGCAGCCTGTTGTCTCAGCTAACCCAGGGCGGATCCGCATCCAACACCGGCGCCACCAACGGCACCGGAAAGGTCAACTTGTTCGCGTCGCTCAGCGGCCAGCTGGCCGAAGGCGCCACTGTCACCCTGCTCAAGGTCAAGACCAACGAAACGGACCCGTTCTATTTGCGCTTCGGGGTGGCCGATCAACTCACCACGACTGGCTTTGGCAGTCGGCCGACCACCGGCAACGCCATCACCAACGGGCAGCCTGATCCGCTTCGCGACACTCCCGGCGACGACACCTTCCACAAGTTCCACGCCCAGGTGGAGATCACCGATGCGTTCCGCCAAGGTCTGTTGCCGGTCTATACCGGCACGAGCCAAATCAACGACCTCGGCGACGGCTGGTCCTACGACCCGGCCCAGCAAGTGGTCTTCTCCACTGGTCGCAGCTCGACCAAAGGCAAGAAATACAACTTCGATTACGAACGGGCCAACTACACCCCCACCGAGCTGCGCACCGCGCCGACAACACCCCCGGACGACGCGCTGCGCCGGCTTTACACCAGCACGCCGAAGGACGCGACCGTCGACAACAAGGTCGCTGAGCTGATCAAAGGCAAGACCACTGACTACGAAAAGGTGCGCGCGCTCTATAGCTACTTCTCCAGGGAAAACGGCTTCACCTACAGCCTGACCACCGGTTCGACCGGGAACAGCTCGGAGATCGCGTCGTTCCTGAAGAACAAGGTGGGTTACTGCCAGCAGTATGCAGCGGCGCTGGCATGGATGGTGCGCGCCGCTAACATCCCCGCTCGGGTGGCGTTCGGCTTCACCCGCGGACAAATCAACGGCGACACCTATCAGATCACCAACCACAACGCGCACGCCTGGACCGAGGTCTACCTGCAAAACTTCGGGTGGATCCCGTTCGACGCCACTCCTGCGGCTGGGGTGCCAGGCTCGGTGCGCTCCAACTATGCGCCGGACAACGACCGCCCAGCGCCGACGGTTTCCACCCCAGCCCAGGCAGCACCCGGCGCCGAACCGAACGTCAAGACCAGCCGAGCCACCCGTGACCCGGGCGCGGCAGCAGACAGCGGGCCGGCCGGTGGCGGCACGACCACCCAGAGCAGCGGCCCGTCCGTGACCAACGTGCTCACCGCGGTTGGGATAGCCCTGCTGCTCGCGTTGCTCGCAGTGCCGGCCCTGCTGCGAGTGCTGCTGCGCCGCCGGCGCCTGGCAACAGCCAGCCCCCGGGTGCTGACCGTCGACGGAAGCCCTCCCCCGCCGCCGGACTCGACCGCTGCTGTTGTGGTCACGGCAGACGCGGCACGCGCTCGCGCCGACGCGCATGCCGCGTGGGACGAAGTCATCGACACCATGATCGACTTCAGAGTGCCGATCGACCCAAGCGAAACACCACGGGTCACCGCCCAACGGCTGGTCCGGGACACGTTCCTGCCGGAAGATCCGGCTGGCGCAGCCACGTTGCTGGGTCAAGCCGAGGAACGTGCCCGATATGCCCGGGTGCCGTTGGCGGATGGCGAGCTCAATGCGGCGCTCACCCAGGTGCGCAAAGGAATCGCCCACTCGGCGACACGACGGACCCGACTGGCCGCAGTGCTGCTGCCCCCGTCAATCCTGCGGCAATGGCGTCGGTCGTTGTCCAGTGCCTCGACGCGCACGGCCAGCGCAGCCAGCCGGATCCGAAATCGGCTGGTGCGGTTCAGCCCCCGGCGTTTGCTACCACAACGATCCCGCTGAGCCCCGCGCCACCTCCGGATTAGAGCGACAGACCCCAGTTGTTGAGGGTGCCAGTGTTGGTGGCAAATTCGTCACGCACCTGAAGCGTCCATACCCCGTTAGGGGCCTCGCTGGACAGGTTCGTCGAGTACCAAGTGATGACGTCGGTAGAAGAACTACGCGGGGTACTGCTCTTCAAGTGGTACACCGATCCATCCGGTGCGACCAGATTGATGGCCAGGTCACCGCCGTGTCTGTGGGTGATGTTGACCGACACCCGCGAGGTGGGCGATGGTGCCCGTGAGCAACCGGCGATGGTGATCGTGCTGGTCACTATTGGACCGTTGTCTGGGATGGCCACCGCGGTGTTGTTGAAACCTGTGCAGCTACCACCGCTTGCGCTCGTGCTCGGGTGGGACGCGGCCGCTTGAGCAGCTGAGGCCGGTGTTGTTGCGAGCGTCAGCGCTGCGCCTGCGGCCAGTGCCAGCGATGCTTTGAGCAGGTCTGTTCGTCGCACGCTTGTTACTCCTTAGCTCTGCCCCGGGAGGGCGAGGACAACAGGTGCCCCGTCAGTGAGTAATTTCGGGGTCACTGCGCGCAACGTTAGACATCGATGCTCGTTCCGGCAAGGGACCCAGGCAACCTGGTTCCGGCCAGCGCCCGCCCGGGTCGCCGAGGCCGATTGAATGCTGGTTAGCCGAGCGAGCTTCCGCAGGCGAAACGGCGATGGCGGCCAGGGGCCGCCATCTGCCGGTTGTCGGTGTCGTGTTACCGACGGTCACGTGGTGCGGTGGGTCAGCGCTGACCTTCGGGGCGCTGGCGCCAACGTTCCTCAAGGCGATCGAGGAATCCGGACTTGCGCGTCTGCCGGGTGCGGCGGGTCGCGGCCCCGCCGACGGCGTGCAGATCTGGGGCTTGGCCCTTACGCCGCGACTGCAGGGCAAACGCGGCCGAGCCGAGCATGACGACGAAGCCGGCCACACCGAGCAGCGTGTTGCTGCTCACCGTCCCATAGACGACGAGAGCGAGGCCAAGGATGATGGCGAAGGCGGCGACAAGCAGCCGGCGCCGGGCGTGAAAACGCGGGTCGCTGGCCCGCACAGCCGAGGCGAATTTGGGGTCCTCAGCAAGCGACCGCTCGATCTGATCGAACAGCCGCTGCTCGTGCTCAGAGAGCGGCACGGCATTCCTCCCCGGGCGCAAGTCCGACCCCCCAGGCGGGGCCGGGATGTAACAAGGTACGTGGCGCGGGACAGCCGTTGGCTGCCTTATCGAGCAAGTCTACGAGGGGGTTGGCGGGTCGGAAAGCGGGACGACCGTCGAGTGCGGGTGATTTTCGGTCCGGCGCAGATCGCTTCGGCCCAAAAGACTGGCCGGACCGACGCTTGCGCGGCCGAATCGGGCCGCTATTGCATCGGCCGCTGCCTCAGCCTCACGCCACCCACGCTCGGGTGCACCCAGGGTGAGCTGCTGCGATGTGGTCGCGGTGGCGGTCAGGCCTTCCACTCGGACCCCGACGAGGCGGATTTGCTCGCTCGGACCGAGCGCTTGGAACAACGCCCACGAAGTCGCAAAAATCTCCCGGGCGACATCGGTGCTCGTGGGCATCGTCCGAGACCGGTTAACCGTGCGGAAATCGGCTAATCGGACTTTGATGGCAATCGTCCGGCCGACATGACCGCCGGAGCGCAGTCGGGCCCCGACCTTGTCGGCCAGCGCGAGCAGGCTGCGCCGGATCACCGCGGGATCACTGACGTCAGTATCAAAGGTCAGCTCGGCCCCGATCGACTTCTCGGCATGCTCCGGGACAACCTTGCGCGGGTCTCGACCCCAGGCGAGCTCGTGCAGATGAACCGCGGACGCATCACCCAGCGCCCGACGCACCATTTCCCGGGGTGCGTGCGCTAGCTCGCCAACCGTGGACAAACCGAGCCGACGCAACGTTTCGGCCGCTTTTTCCCCCACGCCCCAGAGCGCGTCAATCGGCAACGGGTGCAAAAAATCGAGCACCAAGGGGCCCGGCACGACCAGCATGCCGTCAGGTTTGGCCCGGGTCGAGCCGAGCTTCGCGACAAATTTGGTCGGCGCGACTCCGACCGAGCAGGTCAGTTGCTGCTCGGCGAACATCCGGGCCCGGATGTTGCGACCGATCACCGCCGGCCGGCCGAGCAACCGCTGAGCGCCGGCCACGTCGAGAAACGCCTCATCGGACGAGAGCGGCTCCACCAGCGGGGTGACGTCACGGAAAATCCGCATCAGCGCGGCGGAAGCCGCCGCAATCGCCGGGCCGTCGACCGGCAGCACGACTGCTCTAGGGCACAGGGCGCGAGCTCGCATCATCGGCATCGCACTGCGCACCCCAAACCGTCTCGCCTCGTAACTGGCCGAGCTGACCACTCCGCGTGGGCCGACCCCGCCGACCACGACTGGCTTTCCGCGCAGCTCGGGTCGGCTGCGCACGGCGACCGAGGCAAAAAACGCATCCATGTCGACATGCAGGATGAAACAGCCCGTATCGTCGGCGTCTGGCCCGAATCTGGGGTCGCGATCCTTGGGCACCGCCTGGCTTCGTCCCACGTCACGCAGGCTAGCCGCACCCACCGACGAAATCGGGTCGCCGATTGCGGGCGTTGTGTCTGAGCAGGCCCTTGGATTCAGCCGCTGCTTCGCCGTCAGCGGGCGATGAGTAGCGGGATGGTCATTTCTGCGGCGGTCATGGAGCCGTGATAGCCGATCAGTCGGCCTGCGGTGGGCGGCTCCCAACCGCTGGTTAGTGCGACTGTGCGGCCGTGGCAAAGCACGACGATCTCACCGATGCGGTCGCGGTGTGCGTCCGGCACGCGCCCAAACCAACCTCCGTCGATCGCTTCCTGCCTGGTCAACACGGATGCGGTCGGGCCGAATTCGTCCCGCCACGCAGCGAGGACGTCGTCGCGGGCGCCGGGCTCGGCGTACAGGTAGCGGGCTCGGGGTTCACCGGCGACACCGATGATGCCTGCATGTAGGTCCGGGTGGTCAGCTAGGTCGAACCGGCCTTCGGCCGCGATGTTGAGCTGACCGTGATCGGCGATAACCAGCAACGCCGTCGCGGGCGGCAGTGCATGGACAAGCCGGTCGAGCACTGCGTCGACCCCGCTTGCCGCAGCGTGCCAGCTCAGCGAGTCGATTCCGTCTTGATGCCCAGCATGATCCAGCTCCGGCAAATAGCCATAAACCACGGCCGGACCTGGGTACGCAGTGAGCGCGTCGAGCATCCGCTCAGCCACTTGCGCCCCACCCGTGGCACCGATGAAATTCGCGCCTCGGTATGCCGACACGGTGAGCCCGGTGTGCTCGAACGCGGGCCGGTTGACGACGCTGACCGCGACCCCTGCCGCGGCGGCCTGCTCGAACCAGGTCGGCATCGGCTGCCAGGTACGCGGATCGGGATCGCCACCCCACTTGATGTGATTGAGCACCCGCCCGTCCGAGCGGCGAGTGGTGAACCCGAGAATGCCGTGGGCTCCCGGCGGAACCCCCGTACCGAAAGTGGCCAGGCTGACTGGGGTGGTCGACGGGAAACCCACCGTCAACGTGCCGGCATGCCCGCCCCCACCGGCGGCTAGATCGGCTAATACCGGCGCGTGTGGCGCGGCCACCGGCAACTGATAGGCACCGAGCCCGTCGACGAGTAACAGCGCGATCTTGGTGATACCGGCTAGGTGCTGTTCGAGTCCGAGGACGTCGACCGCGCCGGGAATGCCGAGCACCGCACCGACGCTGGGCAGCAGATCAGCGAGACTGCCCGACCCATATGCCGGGTGCACTGTTCGCAGCGCGGAGGCCGGCAGTCGATCGTCGGGAACCACCAGCTCCCCGACATCGTCCGCGGCGGTCATTGGCGGCGGGCGAACAGGTGTAGTTGAGCGGCTATATCGCGAAATGGCGGGTTGGCCGCCAACGCTAATTCCAGTTCGATTAACGCTTGGGGGTCCTGCTCGACGACTGCGGCCGGCAACAGATCAGTCAACACTCGTACGCCATGGGTTTGTTCGACGGTCAGGCCGGCGGCGGTGAGTAAGGCAGACGCGGTCTGGACGTCGTAGCGGCGGCGCAGGGTGTCGCGCGGGCCAGCGCGCCCATGAGGATCGGTGACCACAGCGGCGGCCGAACGTAGGTGGCCGTTTATCGCTCGGCCCAGGATGGCGGCGGCTCGACTGGCGACCAGCAGGCTGAGGGCGCCGTCGGGCCGTAACGCAGTGGTGATCGCCGTGAGCACTTCAGCCGGATCGTCGACCACTTCGAGGACGGCGTGACACAAAATCAGATCGACGCTGGCCGGCTCCACCATGCTCGCGAGCGCGTCGCCGTCACCTTGCACGGCGTGCACCCGCTCAGCGACCCCGGCGTCGGCAGCGCGGCGGGTCAGTGCGGCGAGCGCGTCGGGGCTGGCGTCGACAACGGTGACGGTATGTCCGGCTTCAGCCAGCGGTACGGCGAAACCACCGGTGCCGCCGCCGACGTCCAGGACGGTCAGCGCGCGGCCGGCGGTGCGCTCCAATTCACGGCGCAGCACTGCCCAGACAGCGGCATTACGAGCGGTGGCGAACGGTTGGGCCGTACGCGTCGAGGTGGTGTCCACCCGAGCAGCGTATCGGCCCGAGCTGGGCGTCCGCGTCAACCGCGGCTGCTGATCGTGCCCGCCGACTCAGCATGATCATCGCTGCCAGGCTTCGCAGCATCTTGGCCGCCATGGTTCAGCAGAATCGTGGCAGCCACGGTTCGGCAGGATCGTGGCTGTCGGGCTTAGAACTGGAACAGCACGCCGGTCGCGCGCTGCATCTCGCACTGGTTGCCGTAGGTATAGGTCCAATGCAGTGGTGTGCCATGCCAGGTGCCGGTGAGCTCCGCTGTGATCGGTGAATAGATCATCATGCATAGCTGGTGAGCTGGCTTGATCTTGTCTGGGTTGGCGTCGGTCTCGGTCAGGGTGGCGCAGATCCTGGCGGCTTGCTGCGGAAATCCGCCGGTCGGGTTACAGGTCAGCTTGATCGCCGCCGCGTACCCAGCTTGGGCCTGGTAGGAGAGCGTGAGCTGATCCGGCGTCTGGTGGTAGCCCGGGTGGCTGCGCGGGCCAACCGCCGCGCCGGTGGCTGGAACGACGACCGCGCTGGCAGAGCTAGTGGCAGCTGGGCTGGCAGAGCTAGTGGCAGCTGGGCTGGCAGAGCTAGTGGCAGCTGGGCTGGCAGAGCTGGCAAGGGCTGGGCCGGCGGTAGAGCCGGCGGCTGGGCCGCTGAGTAGGGCGACGGCCGTGGCGATGCCGATCGTGGCGTGGATCATGGTGGCTCCCTCGGGTCATTTCGCCGCCCAGTCGACGCATATCCATAAAGCGGGTTGATCATCGTTTATGCCGCTAAAGGGGCGTTTAACTAGAATACTCGCCGGTCAGCGGAAATCGCGGGACCCGGGAGTAACCGGCGGGGTGACTGCTTCCAACCGATCCGCGACCAAGTTGAGCACTCCCGCTGATTTTTCCAGCCGGCCCCGCACGATCAGCGCCGCACTGGTGCGCGCCACCCGCCGATAACGTTGCCACAGCCCCGGTGAGCAGGTCACATTCAGCATTCCGGTCTCGTCCTCAAGGTTCACGAAGGTCACCCCGCCAGCCGTCGCCGGGCGTTGACGGTGGGTGACGATGCCGCCGACCCGGATCCGGGTGCCCGCCTCAACCGCGCCCAGCTTCGCGATCGGCACCGCCTCCACCGCGTCTAGCTCCGCCCGAATGAACCGGGCTGGGTGCGTTTCGGGCGACAAACCGGTCGCCCACACGTCCGCGACCAGCTCATCCACCTCGCTCATGCCCGGCAACATCGGCGCTTCAACTCCAGTTACCGTGCCCGGCAACCGGTCCGGTTTGTCCTGCGCAGCCGCCCCCGCGGCCCAAAGTGCCGCCCGGCGAGAAAGCCCAAACCCCGCAAATGCATCGGCCGTCGCGAGCGCCTCCAGCTGTGCACTCGAACATCCGGTCCGCCGAGCCACATCCGCCATATCCCGGTACGCCCCGTGGGCCGTGCGCTCGCTTTCGAGTAGCTGCGCGAATTGCGCCCCAATCGTGCGAATGCTGGACAGCCCCTGCCGCACCACCGGCCCCCCCAATCCCCAACTGTGCGGTGGTTCCCCGGGCACTGACGTGGCTTTGGTGCTGCCGGCCCACTCCAATATCGCGGCGGCATTGCTGGCATTGATGTCTGGCCGGCGCACTTCGACGCCATGTCGGCGGGCATCGTCGACCAACGACTGCGGCGAATAGAACCCCATCGGTTGCGCGTTCAACAGTGCCGCACAAAACGCGGCCGGGTGATAACGCTTGAGCCACGCACTCGCGTAAACTAAATAGGCGAAACTCATCGCATGACTCTCCGGAAAACCATAACTGGCGAATGCGGACAGTTTCCGAAACAAATCGTCGGCGAGTTCACCGGTGATGTTCCGCTCGGCCATGCCCTGATAGAGCCGGTCTTTGATCCGCTGCATTTTCTCCACCGACCGTTTCGAACCCATCGCTCGGCGCAATTGGTCAGCCTCGCTCGGATTGAACCCAGCCACATCGATAGCAAGCTGCATCAGCTGCTCTTGAAACAGTGGCACCCCCAATGTTTTCTCCAATGCGTTACGCATCAGCGGGTGCGGATAAGTCACCTCTTCCAGACCGTTTTTGCGCCGAATGTACGGGTGCACCGAGCCGCCCTGGATCGGGCCGGGCCGGATCAGTGCCACCTCGACTACCAGGTCGTAGAAACAGTTTGGTTTGAGTCGGGGCAGCGTCGCCATCTGCGCGCGACTCTCCACCTGAAAAACGCCCACCGAATCGGCCCGGCAGAGCATCGCATAGACCTCAGCATCGGTCAGATCCATCGTGCTGATATCCAGCTCGGACTCCAGCATCTGATAGGCGTACCGCAGCGCGGACAGCATTCCCAGGCCCAACAAATCAAACTTGACCAGCTCGATCGCCGCACAGTCGTCCTTGTCCCACTGCAGCACCGTGCGACCCGGCATCCGCCCCCACTCGACCGGGCAAACTTCGATGATCGGCCGATCACAAATCACCATGCCACCGGAGTGAATACCCAGATGCCGCGGGAAATTCTGCACCTCGTTGGCGAACTCCACCACCTGTGCCGGAATATCCTGCACATCAACCGCCGCGACACTGCCCCACCGATCGATCTGCTTGCTCCAAGCATCCTGCTGCCCGGGCGAAAACCCAAAAGCCTTAGCCATATCCCGTACGGCTGACCGCGGTCGATACGAGATCACATTGGCGACCTGCGCGGTGTGCTCGCGACCGTACTGGCGGTAGACGTATTGGATTACTTCTTCGCGGCGGTCGGATTCGATGTCGACGTCAATATCGGGCGGGCCGTCGCGTTCCGGGGCGAGAAATCGCTCAAACAGTAAGTTGTGCTCTACGGCGTCCACATTGGTGATCCATAGTGCATAGCAGACGGCCGAATTCGCCGCCGAACCTCGGCCCTGAGCATAGATCTTCTCGTCTCGGCAGAACTTCACAATGTCGTACACAACAAGGAAGTAACCGGGGAAACCGAGCTCGTCGATCATTCGCAGCTCATACTCCAGCTGTTTGTACGCTTGCGGGTGGGCTTGCGGTGGCCCGTACCGTTGTTGGGCTCCTCGCATGGTCAACTCACGCAGCCAGCTCATCTCGGTGTGCCCTGGCTCCGGAATGGCGAAATCTGGCAGTCGCGGCGCGACCAGGTTGAGGTCAAAGGCCAGGTCTTCGCCGAACATTGCAGCATTGGCCACTGCGCCCGGATAGGCGGCAAAACGACGGGCCATCTCGTCGCCGGCGCGCAAATGCGCAGTTCCGGCTGCGGGCAGCCAACCGTCCAACTCGTCCAAACTGCGGCGGGCCCGGACTGCGGCCAGCGCGGTGGCGAGCCGGCGCCGACCGGGAATGGCGTAGTGCACGTTGTTGGTGGCGACCACCGGAAGTCGACGGTTGCGGGCCAGCTCGGCCATGGCGTCATTGCGGTCGTCGTCGTAGGGGTCGCCGTGATTGGTCAACTCCACTGCCACATTGTCGGGACCGAAAAGCTCCACTAGCAGCTCCAATTCAGCCGCCGCCGCCTCGATCCCCCCGGTGACCAGCGCCTGCGCAACGGCACCCTTGCGACAACCCGTCAATACCAGTACGTGATCGCGCAAACCAGCCGCGATCTGCGCCAGCTCGCCGTAATCCGGTTTGCCCTTTTCCTTGCCGGCGAGTTGAGCTTGCGAGATGGTTCGGGCTAGTCGGGCGTACCCTTCGGGGCCGTGAGCGAGGACGAGCAGGTGCTGGCCTTCTGGGTCGGGTTCGCCGTTCTGGGGTCTGGTCAAGCCCAGGGAGAGCTCGGCGCCGAAGATGGTCGGCAGGGCTAGTTCTTGCGCCGCCTGGGCGAACCGCACAACGCCGTAGAACCCGTCGTGGTCGGTGACAGCGAGCCCGGTCAGTCCGAGCCGAGCTGCTTCTTCCGCCAATTCTTCCGGGTGGCTCGCTCCGTCCAGAAAACTGAAGTTGGTGTGGCAGTGCAGCTCGGCATAGGGCGTGGTCTTCGCTCGTCGCAGCAAGGTCGGGGCTTGATAGGGCTGTCGTTTGCGACTCCACGCCGGCGAGTCGCCGCCATCCCCGTCGACAGCGAGCGGGTCGACAACCGGGTGTTCCCCGCGCCCACTCAGTGTCCCTTCCAGCTGCGACCAGGGCATTTTCGGATTATGAAACCCCATCACGCGCCTGCCGATTCAGTCATAGATGGCTGCTATCGCCCAGTGACCGGCAGCCAACGTAAGTAACAAGGCGCGACCGTCGGCCAGGGTAACCTGAAACCGGACCTGGCGGCGGGCCTCGGTCGGTGACCACCAGCGCTCGTCGATCGGCCAGGGTCCGGCCCAGCCGACGATGGGCAACGGCGCGGAGTCCCCCACGACCAGGGCGGCCAAGTCACCGGTGGGTTCCAGGCGCGCGCTCACTCCCACTGGCGCACCGGTCGGGTCGAGCACGACGGCACCTAGCGGTTGGGCTGGCACCACCGCGGGCGCGGGTTTGGGCAGCCGACCCGGCCACGGCGGCAGCGCCGGTGTTTCGCGATTGGGCCGAGCGCGACCCGAACGCCGCCCCGGCCGCAACGCAATCACCGATGTTTTGCCAGCTGCACCGTCAATCGTCGGCTCTCGCTGATCGGGGACTGTGGCCGGTGGTGGCGTTGGTAGTCGGGCAATTGCCGCTAAGCCCGGCGAGTCCAACTCGGTTGGCTCTGGTGGATAGTCCGGTGAATAGTCCGGGCGCATCCGGGCGCGACGAGAGCGCAAGTCCACGACTGAACCACCGATTCCCGCCTGCCCGCCAACGACCTCCGGCGCAACCAACTCCGGCAATTGAGTCCGGTGCAATTGAGTCCGGTGCAATTGAGTCCGGTGCAGTTGAGTCCGGCGAAACAACTTTCAGCGCAATCAGCTCTGTTGCAGCGACCGGGACGGTTGTCGGGCCGAGGATCGGGTCGCGGTGCGGGCCGGCGGGCCGGTTCGGGTTTCGCTCATCGCCCCAGGGCACTAATCGGACTTGATCGTCGGCGGAGCGACCACCGCCCAGGACTGGGGTGACAACGGATTCGGGGCCGAGCAGACCCTGCACTCGGCTGAAAGCCCGATGGGCGCGTTCGCGTTCGGCCCCGACGTCACCCCACAGCCCGGGTTGCAATCCCAGCTGGGCCAGCACGCCGTCGGGGATCAACCGCAGTCGGACCAGGCCGGCGGTGGGTCGCGTCGGCGCGCCGCGGCGAGCGCCGGTGAGCCAACCGTCGAGCTGCCACCGAACCCGTTCGGCGATGGTGGCCGCGGTGAGGGTGCCGTCGTGGCGCCATACCCGGTGCAGTTCCTGGCCGTTCGCGGTGACTGCTTCGATGCCGAGCCGGGTGCAGGCCAGGCCGTGCGCGGCGAGCTTGTCGTGCAGACGTTCGGCCAGCACTCGCCCGGCGAACGCCGCCACGTCGACTCGTTCGAGCGGTTCGTCGTAAGTGTCGGCCACGTCCAGGTCGAGGGGCGGGTTGCGGACTGCGAGCGGTCGATAGTCGGAGCCGGCTGCCAGCCGATGGGCGAGCGCGCCGTCGAAGCCAAACCGGGTCAGCACGTCAGCGGCAGGCAGGGCCGCGAAATCGCCTAGCGTTTTGATGCCTAACCGCTTCAGCAGGTCGATCAGCTCGGCTCGTTCCAGCGTTTCGACCGGCAGTTCAGCCAGGAATGCTCGGCTTTGGCCTGGTTCGATCATTCGACCCACCCGGGCGGCCAGCCCTGCGGCGAACACCCCGTCAGCGATCCCGGCCTGACTTTCCACCGAACAGACCTCGGCGATCCGCTCGACTATTCGCTCGGCGGCGGCTTCCTCACCGCCGAAATATCGAGCTGGTCCACGCGCGGCCAGCGCGCACGCACCAGGCCGAATTACTTCAACCCCGACGGCGACCTCTTCCACTGCTGCGACTACCGGTTCAAATGCCCGCGCGTCTCGCCCCGGGTCGTGCTCGACCACGATCAGTTGCGGACACCGGCTCTGCGCTTCCCGACGTCGCAACCCTCGGCGTACGCCGTCGAGCCGCGCGGCTGGTGAGCAGGCCAGCACCCGGTTGGCCTGCAAGATCACGACCGGCCCGGCCGCCGGTGTCCCGAGCACGATCTCCGCTGCGATGATCGGCCAATCTGGACACCAGATCAGCATCGTGCGCACTCCCGCTGTCGCCATGCTCACCGCGCAGGTGCGGGTTCACCGGCAGCCACAGTCGGCGGTCGGCGGGTGGGGCAGACAGTGATGCCGGGCATCCACATGGTGATCTCCTTAGGCCGAGCGGCGGCACCCCGGCCCCGGGCTAGGACAGTTACTTCGCGCCGGCGCAGTCGGCCCCGGCCCACGCCCAGGCCTTCCCATCTGCCTTCGAGCACTTGCAAGGTCACATCGGCGCCATCCCAACGGCCGAACGGCACAAGCACGCTGCCGCGCTGCCGGGCACGAGCGACAAGACGACCGGTGACCGAGCCGGCGATCGGCCCAGAAACAGCGGTGACGACCACGTCCACCCCGTCGATCAGCGCGGCAACAACGGTGGGCCACTGCGGACCGGGGTCGGGCACGAGGGCCAACCGATCCAGGGCGATGCCGCTCTCCGCAGCAGCCACCAGGCCCAACGATGGCACCCCGACGATCGCGCACCAGGATCCGCTCCGAGACGCCTCGGCCAGCAGCGCCAGCAGCAACGATGTTCCCCCACCAGCCAACGTCACCCGTCCGCCGGCCACGGCGACGGTGCTCCCCCGACGCAGTCCTCGCCCAGGTAACAAGCCGCTCAGCTCAGGTGCCACCGGTAATATCCGGTGCACTCCGGGCTCATCAGTGTCTGCCGCTGTTCGGATCAACTCGGCGAGTGCGGCCGCACCGTTGATCATGCGTCCCGCCATCACTGCCTCGCTCTACTTGCGCTGATATCACGACCTTTCGCACCAAGCTTTCGCACCAAGCTTTCGCACCAGAGAGTGCCGCCGCCCTACACGTTCAAAGCCGCCCTACACGTTTCAAAGAAGTGGCGCAGTTTCGGCGGGCGTGCAGTGGCGTCAGGCGGCCAGGGGCGGTTGGTAGGTGAGGCTTAGTGCGGACTCGACGACGCCGACGAACTGCTCGGCCGCGCGCAACAAGTCGTCAGCTTCGCGCGAGCTCACCACTCGAGGAATACCGGCCTCGGCCGCAGCTCGCTTGCTGGCACCGAGGGCGAAATAATCAGCCCACGCACCGAACTCAGGCGCGACGAGCACTAACAACGCCCAGACACTTGTCACCCGGCTGCGCCTAGTGGGCGCGGCCGGCCGGGCTCGGGCGGCGAGGACAGCAGCAGCCGCGCGCAAGGCAGCCAAGTGAGCCGCCGCGTAGCGCAAGCCGTCCGGGTTGGTGCGTGCCGCCTCGGCGAGGCCCTGACGGGCAATGGCTACCAGCTGAGTAGGGGTGCGATTCGGCAGCATATGCGCCGGGATCGTGGCCGTCTCGGTTTGCACGGCCGCGGTCGGCGCGTGTGCCAAGCCGGGGGCCGGCAAAAGGGCCGGCGCCAGATTGCTCGCCATGGTCTTTCTCCTCGCGTGTGTCGTAGCCGACATGCCCGGTCGAACCGATCCGCCGCGGAGGAAGACGCAACGGCATCGAACCACAGAACTCACTGAAGCAGCTGGTCAGCGAGCCGGCTCGGCTGGAGCGAGCCCCAGAGACCGGCCGGGTGTGAGGCTTCCCCACACCACACCCGGCCGACATCGCCGACGGGTCCGTTGCTCGCCGCCCGGGGGTCGAGGGGGCGAGCAACGGACCTGCCTTTGGTGCAAGTTCCGGGCCCGCGAATGCCCAGAACCTGGCGTGTGGCACTTCGCGGTGCCACGCGGGAGCCGCGCTGCGAAACACCGCTCCCGATCAGCCAGCACGGATCTTCAACATCCAGAGATCTTCGAACATCCGTTCTAACTATGCCATGAGAATAGCACTCGTGTACGACAAAAAAGCAAGTACAAACTCCAGAAGAAGGTTCTGGTGTCCAGGCGCGCCGGCTGGATCGCCACCACAAACTTGCGGCTGCCGTGAACTCGATGGTCCGTGGTTGCAGGGAAATTGCGTGAGTGGTGTGCGTGCGGGTCAGGGCCGGACGGCGGGATGAGCCTGGTGGGGGCGGGCGGTGTAGATGGTGGTGGCGGCGAGTAGACCGAGGATGATTGGAGCGCTGATGCTGGCCCAGTCTTGTGCGCGTGCGTGGTAGATGACGGCGCCGATCATGAGAGCGGGTCATGACGACGTGACGCACCTGGGCGTCGCGGGCTGCGGTCATCGCCGCCAGCGCCATCTGCGGGATCAACGCCGGAGGCACGCTGGCGCTGATCTGTACGAACACCGCGTCCACCCCGTCGTGGGCTGCGGCCAGCCCAGTAGCATCGCGCAAATCCGCTCGGGTCACCTGCGCGCCGGCCCGCGCCCACGACTGCGCGGCCTCCGGGTCCAGGGTGATCACCCGCACCGCGTCGCCGCGTTCCAGGAGGCGCCGCGCCACTGGCGCACCCTGGGTTCCGGTAGCTCCGTAGACAAGTACTCGCATCTCACGCTCCTGATCAACACACTGGCCGGTTGCAGGTGAGATACTTGCATTGCAGTACCAGTTACTTTCAAGAAACTAAAGCAAACGAGTTTCAGGAGGGCCTTACCCCATGACCACCGCAGCACCTGCAGAAGCCTCCGCCCCCACCCGACCGGTGTGCCCCATCGCCCACACCCTGCAGGTGCTCGGCACGACGAAATGGACCGGCTACGTCATCCGGGAACTACTTGACGGCCCGAAGCGATTCGGCGCGATCCGCGCCGGCGTCGGCGATGCCAACCCCAAGCCCCTCACCGACACTCTGCGCACCCTCGAAGACGCCGGCATGATCACCCGGACCGCATACGCCGAGATGCCACCTCGGGTCGTCTACACCCTCACCCACCGCGGCCACACCCTGCGCCCCGTCCTTGACGCCATGGCCACCTGGGGCGAAAAAGATCTCACCACCACATGAATTATCGTTCGAGCCGCCGACCAAATCCCACCATGGTTGGAGCGAGACGAGCGGACCCATTGCGTACGGTAACGAACGTTCGCGATACACCCAGATCGACTCGGACGGCCGCTCAGATTCCCGCAGCTCAACTCGTACTGCTTATTTCTCCTGGTGGTTCTTTCCTCTCGGTGGAGCCATCCTGCGCTCCCTAAGTGAGGCACCGGATGGCTGCGGGCCAAGCTAGGAAGCGAAGCGGTGGCGGGAGGGGTGGGCCAGCATCTCAGTTAGGTGGCGCAGGAGCTCATCGGCAACAAAGGGTTTCGGCAAGATCATGGTGACGCCGGCCTCCAGGGCCTGAATGTCGAGCGACTCGATCGAGCCACTGACCACGACCACAGGAATGTGCTTCAACTCGGGATCGCGACGAATCTCCCGACAGAGCTGTAACCCGCTCATGTTCGGCATATCGACATCCGTGATGACCGCGTCCGGATGATGCTCACGCACTGCAGCCAACCCTTGCACTCCGTCGGCCACCGCGATCACGCTATGTCCGGCCCGCTGCAGCGAGCGCGTCACAATCGCACGGATGTCCTCGTCGTCTTCGGCCGTCACCAGTAATGCCATGATTTTTTGCCGCCTTTCTGCCTTATTATCCTATTCGTCACCCATGATGATGCGGGTCGCGCTCGGCCAGCAGCACCTCCAGGCTGGCTACTCACCCAGAAGAAGTCACGCATTAAGACATTAAACGGACGGAATTTCAGCTAGATCTGAGGAAAATTCGGGCTGCGGGCCAGAAACGTGCTCGGCAAAGTCATGATCTTGCGGATTCCCGGAACCGGCCCTTCGACGGCGGCGCCGACACTATTGTTGAAATGGCCCGCGCACTCCGGCCGCTTCAATCACGACCGGGGGCAAGCCCGCAGCACAGTGCCACGCACAAGACAGCGTCTCTTGTACTTGGACCCGAGCCACACAGACACAGTGGTTGGTAGGCATGCCACCAGGGAGGTGCCGACGTCCAGGAGACGAAGTATCACCGTGGCACTCTCGTGGACCGCTAGTTGATCAGCATGCACAAATCAGGTTTGGGGGACGTTAGATATGACGTCCAATATGTGCAATGACGAGCTGACCTCTCGCTGCGTCCAACCGAAAATATATCCGGCCATCACGGGGCGTAAAGCGGGCATGCAGCTCAAACAACCGTACCTCGCCATCAAGATCGGCAAAAAAGCACCGAGGCCGTCGGCTCTTTGACTCCGGCGTAACGTGACTGAGCCAACGCGGCTGCGGCGTCGCGGCGACGTCCCACTGCGCCGTCGCAGCCTGCAGCTCAGCGAGCCGCTCCTTAACGGGCTCGAGCCAGTCGGGGCTAAGCCGGACCAGATGGTCCTCCACCTGAGGAAGGAACGCCAGCTTGGGAAAGACATCGCCGCGAATTTGCCACAGAGCACGAGCGGTCCGCACGTGCGCGAGTCCTTCGGCGCACAGCCAGCGTTCATGATCGGCAACATGATCAGCGGTGGCTGCGTGCCGGACATCCACCGGCGCCTCTAGGAGTACAAGTTGTTTCTCGGGGTTTTCTTCCAACAGAGTCCGATGCACGACGACCAGAGTGCACCGCCATTCGTCGTGAAGGTTCAGGCTTAGACCCAGCCCGCTCACCAAGTGAGCCAGGCCGAGCCCGACAGCTGGCCGCCCCCGGTACCGATATTCTGCCACCCCGTCCAGATCGGACGGTACGATGCCCCGAAAGGGAGCGCGCTGGCGAAGGTTCTTCAAATACTGCATCGCCGTGCGGTTACGACCATCGGCAGCCCATATCCGAATCGTGTACCCATCGGCGAGTTCGATGTCGAACAAGCCGACCTCGGTAATCAAAACACTATCATTTCGATGCCGACGGACCTGCCTAATCACGGCGACTAATTCATGGATTGACATAGAGAGCACGTCGCGGTGCACCTGCGTACTATTATAAGAAAGCTCATTGAGGACCAATAACAGGGGCACCAGTTACTCCTGCTCAGCTGTAGGAAATATTCAGTCAAGCAGCCGATCGATGGCGTTGTCCCATTCGTCGAAGAAACCCTTTGGCCAATCCGACAGCATCCCGTCACTACCAACGTCAGGTGAGCTGATATTAATGGCCTCGCCGTCACGATCGAAATAGTGTACGACCACGCCACCGGGGACCAAAACACCATCCTTGACCGCGAGCCGGACCGCGTTAAGGACATGGTCACTGTGGCTTTCAATAACCAGCTGCGCCCCTGCTGCCACTGCCTGACAGGCCAGCCTGGTAATGGCGGTCTGCCCGCGAGGATGCAGGTGCGCCTCGGGATTCTCTAACAGAAGCAACCTGCCTGGTTGCGATGCGAGACACGCCACCACAACTGGCAATACATAGGTGAGACCGAACCCGACATTGGTTGGCCGATAGCGGATCGATGAGCTAAGCCCGGCAGTACCGAAGAACCCATAACTTAGCCGGACCAAATCCGTGCCTTTAAGATCCGTGGCCTCTAGGTTCACTCCCACGGCCCCGGCGTTGTTCGGGAGTGTCCGGTTTGATCATGGTTTGTTAGATGTTGTAGACGGCGAAGGCGTCGCGGTGTTCGTGGAGGTCGCGGCGGGCGTGGGCGATGTTCGCGCGTCCGGCGAGGCGGAAGGTGTTGAGGGCCAGATTGCGGAAGCTGGCCGCGGCGCGTGGGGCTGTACCGGTTCTGAGCTGGGAATCGTCCTCGTGGAAGGTCACGTCACGGCTCCAATGTAGACGGTTCTCCACGGACCAGTGACCCCGCGCGTAATAGTTGAGGTGGCCCGGCCCGGCCTGGCCGGCGTCGGCGCTGACGATGCCGTGAATGATTTCTTTGCTGGTGCGTACGCCGTCGAGTCCACCGGTGTCACGGCGCAGCCGAAAGACTTGCCGGGCGCCGGGGAACAGGGTGTCGTCGCAGGGCGCCACGCGCAGCGTCCGTCGTTCGGTACGCCCGTGTCCCCTGTCGGTGGTGACGTCCATGTGGTCGATGAACTCGGAGTCTGTGCCGCACAGCAATGCTTGGGCGGCTTGCAGCGCGAGGGGCTGATTTCCCTTCAAAATCAACATGTAGTGGGCGTTCAGCGGCCCGGTGATCAGCCGGGCAGTCTTCTTCGTCGTGTGCAGGGCATCAAGGGTCAGCATCATGCCGGCCACGTCCAGCGGTGTCAGCAGGTCCGCGATGACCGCGTTCTCACCGCGTTTGTTCGGGACCTGACGCTGACCCAGGACGATCCCGCGGTCGTGGGTGACCGCGGCGACCAGGAACACCTGCCCGGCCGGGGTGCGGCTGCCATGCAACAGTTTCCCGTCGATCGCGGCCGCGGGTAGCAGCCCGGCCGGCGCCGGGTGAGTCACCGCCCGCGCGGCGGCGCGGCGTTGTTCACGCTCGACCGGCTCGTCGCACCCGGCGGCGACAACCGGCACCAGCGCGTCACCCCGGACCACATCAGCGGCGTATCCGCAGGTCGCCGCGTCGAGAGCGTCACCATCCAGGGCTTGCAGTACCCGCCGGAAGGTGCGTTCGCTGGGCACTATGTACCGGCCACGCCACGGGTTGTACCGGGCCCCGAGACGGTGCAGGACATCCTGCGGGGTCCGCGCCGCCCACTGCCGGATCGCCGTCACACCGTCGTTACCGGCCACCAACGTCGCGCATGCGGTCAACACCAGAATCACCAGCAACGGATGCCGAAGACCCCGCCCTCGCCGCGGATCGGGTACCTGCCGCAGCCGCTCCAGCAGCGGCGACGCCACCGACAACGGGTCAGCAGCCACCGCCTGCGCGGCGGGCAAACCCGCGGCGAGTTCGGCTTCCCACAAGGCCAGATCGGCGAGGTGGTCAACAACAGGGCTGATCGGGGAAGATGACAACACGAGCGCGACTCCTGCAACGATCTTGTGGCATAGACACCCGAAAGATCACCAGAGTCGCGCTCGTCCAGCAAACCAGGTCCTTGTCCAATCCCTAAACTGGGCATAACACCCCAAGCCGGAACAACGCCGGGGCCGTGGGTTCACTCCAGGACAAATTTCGTTAAACCAGGCATTAGTCTGGTCCAGCAGCAAACCCGATTTCGCCTTCGGATGATGTAGCAGCGGTGACTCGACCCGGTCTTCCCCGCGAACCCGAAGGTAGTTGACGGTATGTTCGCCCCGGGCACCAAGGAAGCCGCGCCGCACTGCAGCCTCGTAGGACTTTGGATAATGTACGGACGGTACGATTCGGTCGGCCTTAAGGTACTGAAAACCGTTCAAAAAAAGGCTCAGATTGTCGAACAGCTCTGGAGGGGCAGCCAATGGCAGCACGTCGGCCTCACGGTGCAGCGCCCGCTCATACCGGACCGTCCACTCGCTCTGCTGGCCGTCGCATTCGATGCCGATGGAGATAGGCGGGGGCGATTTCAAGGAGTCAGTGCATCACATGAGATGATCATGGGACTGTACTGATAGGGGAAACTGGGTGCGTGGCACAGCGTTACGGGTTGATGAACGCAATGAGATCTTGCGGGGAATCGGTGCGAATCTCTCGGCGCGGGAGATCGCGGTCGGGTTGGTTCGGGATCCGTCGGTAGTCTCGCGGGAGATCGCGCGAAACGGCGGTCGTGAGGGGTATCGGGTTGATTTGGCGCAGGAGCGGTTCGAGTTGTTGCTGACTCGGCCGAAGCCGCGCAAGCTTCAGGCCGACAGGCGGTTGCACGACGAGGTCAATGCGGGCCTGGCGCAGCGGTGGTCGCCGCAACAGATCAGCGCCCGTTTGCGGGTGATTCATCCTGACGATGAGGCGATGCGGGTGTCTCACGAGACGATCTACGAAACCCTATATATGCAGGCCAGGGGTGAGCTACGCACCGATTTGAAACTGGCGTTGCGACGCGGGAAGTATCGGCGGATGCCGGCGGGTTCGACGCGGGTGAAGGCGGCCCGGATCGCCGGGATGGTCAACATCAGTGAGCGTCCGGCCGAGGTCGCGGATCGGGCGGTACCGGGACATTGGGAGGGAGACCTCATTATCGGCAAGGCCGGGAAGTCGCAGGTCGCGACGCTGGTGGAGCGTTCGAGCCGGTTCGTGATGCTGATGCGGGTGCCGTTCGATCGGACCGCCGATCGGATGGTGTCGATCCTGTCGGAGGCGATGCGCCGGTTGCCGGTACATCTGGCTCGGTCGCTGACCTGGGATCAAGGGGTGGAGTTGGCCGGGCACGCGAAGTTCACCATGGCGACCGAGATCCCGGTGTTCTTCTGCGACCCGCATTCGCCATGGCAGCGGGGTAGTAACGAGAACACGAATGGTTTGGTTCGTGAGTTCCTGCCGAAGAGCACGGACCTTTCTCAATATACGCAGGTGCAATTAGATGGGATCGCTGATATGCTTAACGCGCGGCCGAGGATGACGCTTGGATGGGAAACTCCAGCGGAACGTTTGAACTCATTCCTTAAGCCTGCGGGTGATGCACTGACTCCTTGAAATCGCCGGGTGCTCCTGTCCACGATCGGTAAAGTAGTCCTCATGTAACACATCCCGGCCGACACCAAGATCGATCAGGTCTCCGTTCAGCAAGAACTCTCCACCGTTGGCACCGAGCATCCCGGCGTCGAACGACTGGCGCAGCAGCGCCAGTGCCTGCATCACGGTACTTTTGCCCGCCGCATTGACGCCACTCAACAAAGTCAGCGGGCCAAGGCCGAGATCTAGGTTGCGGAACGCCTTGAAATTCGTCAACTGGATTCGATCAATCATGATATTACCCGCTCGAACAGGTCACGGATGACCCCAAACCTGCGCTTCACTTTTAGGATGGCCCCGGTCCCCTGCGAGATCGCGCTCTGAAAGTCAGCGTTACTCATAAGCTGCACCATTTCTTCGCTTACCTGTTCGCGGCGTGCCGTGAGCTGATAATTGCGGTATGGAATTGCCGCAAGATTGACTGCCACCGCTTCAAATAGTGCCTTATTAATAGGGAATCTCCGCGCACTACCGCCTACATCGCGCTTCCGAAAGGCAAACTGACCGAAAACTTCATGCGCAGCGATCATCGCTACGTCAAACTCACTACGTAGCGTCGCGATTTCTTCTAGGCCGAGTTCATTAAGTCTGCGCATCGCGTCACGGAGAAAACGATCGAAGTCGTCGTGCGAATACAGCTCCGGATCGGTCAAACGAAACGCGATGAAACGCAGGACCATCTCCCTATCTGCCATCCGTTCACTGCGGACACTCTCGGTTGTCGCCGCCATAAACTCTGTCGACTCTGCCCATTCCTTCAAGATCACACGCGCTTTACCAGGAATGAGAGCGTGCCGCAACTCCTGCTGAGACAGAGGCAGCCCACCCGTGTTGATACGCGCGAAGATGTTGAACTTCACCTCGTCCGGGGTACCCAACCTGATAAGGTGAACAACAAGTTCAGTTTCCCTTAGCCGCGTCTGCAATCGCCCAGGCAATTCCTCGAACCTCTTGTCGTTGCACTGTTTCCCCAGATATTCAAGATCCCGGAGCCGCATAGGGGACACCCCAAGCATGTTTGGCTCGATGAATTCGGCGATAGTCGTCAGGCGCTGGATACCGTCAACCATCGCCCATGCATCCTCTTCACCCTCAGCCGCATAGAAAGTGGGCAGCGGGATCCGTAGCAGCAGCGACTCGATGAGGCGACTCTTCGCCCTTGGGGTCCAAATTCCTGCATGGCGCTGGAAGTCGGGCTGCAGATCCATCCGGTTGTTACGAATCCGGGAAAGCATGAGATCCACAGTCGGCGTCCGCGTGATCACGTCGATCTTCTCGGGATCGAACGGATCATGGATTCCAAGGGTGGAATCAACTTCCTCTGCCTCGACGCCGGTTGCGCGGCCACGGGAATCCAGCTCTTGTGGCACTTCGAGCAGGAGTACGTCGCTGATGGTAGCCACCTCGATCATCTCAGACTGTCGACATAAGGATAGTCTCTCGCCACCTGCGCAGCTCGCCCTCCTCGCGACGGGCTACCCAAGTCAGTGACGGACTTCCCCACTGGCTGCCTGCCGCGGCCTACGCCGAGCGGGACACTACGGACGGACAGGTGCCAGGTCCCTGGCAAAATTTCCCGGATCCTGGCACCAGGAGCGGATAGCAAAGACCACCACGGGTAGGAAAAAACAGAGCAGCGTGCAACAACGTCAATAAGGAAAACAACCGGATGGAACGGACCATCGTTGTCACTGGCGGTAGCTCCGGTGTGGGCTTGGCTGCGGCGCAACAGTTCGCCGCGCTCGGTGACCGAGTCATCGTGGTCGGGCGCAACCCCGGTCGGCTCGACGAGGCGGTCGCTCGGGTGAAAACGGCAGGCCATGGCCGCGAACCGGACCGATTCCGGGCCGACTTCGAGGTGCTCGACGAAGTCAGAGAGCTGGCCGCGTATCTGCACGCCCGGTACCCGAGGATCGATGTATTAGCCAACAACGCAGGCGGGATGGTCGGCGCGTATCGCCAGACCGTGGACGGCTACGAGGCCACCATCCAAAGCAACCACTTGGCCCCGTTCCTGCTCACCGACCTGTTACACGATCGGCTCAGCGGCGGTCGGATGGTCGCCACTGCGTCCCGAGCGCATCTGCAGGGCACTCCGAACCCGGATGACTTCACCGGCGACCCGACGGCGTACAGCTCGTGGAAGGCCTACGGCGCGGCGAAAGCGGCAAATATCCTCTTTGCCGGCGAGGCTGCGCGCCGGTGGCCGGACATCACCAGCGTCTCGTTCCACCCCGGTGTGGTGCGCACCAACTTCGGCACTGGCTCGGTCACCCGGTTCTTCTACAAGTACGCTCCTTTTCTGGCCACCCCCGAACGGGCCGGCGCCCTGTTGGTCTGGTTGGCCACAGCGCCCGCAGCCGAGCTGGTTGCCGGCGGCTACTACGTCGATCAACCCAAGCCCGCCCGACCGGCCAAGCACGCCACGGACCCGGCCGCCGCGGCTCGGCTCTGGGACAGCAGTCTCGCCGCGGTCCAACGGTGACCGCCGCGCCCCAAGTCGAGCGAGGGTCGGCGGGAGAATGAAGCTATGCCGGTGACACTGCACGTCTGGCGGATACCGCGTCGAGCCGTGGGTGCCGCGCTGCTGCAGCTGGCCAGCGCCCGGCGCAAACTGCCCGGAGTCCAATTCGCCAAATTCTTGGGTACGGGCACCGGCCTGAGCTTCGGACCAAACGACGCCGACCTAACCCGGTACGCCGCTGTCGTAGTCAGCGCCCACCCGGTTGAGCTACCCCGCTGGGATCGACTGGCCAGCGCCAGCGCCCGACTCGACCTAGACCCGCTCACCAGCCGTGGCACCTGGTCCGGCCTAACCCCGTTCACGCCGCCACCCGACCGCCGCCGCACCAACCCGAACAATGATCAACACCCCCGCCCAACCCTCGACGACCCCGCGCTAGACGACCCCGCGCCCAACAGCCCAGCACTCAATGACCCAGCGCTCGACGGCATGGTGCTCGCGCTGACCAGGGCCCGGTTGCGTCCGACCAGAGCGCTCACCTTCTGGCGCGCGATTCCCCCCGTGGCTCGCGAGCTGGCCGCCGCACCCGGGCTGCTCGCCCGCTTCGGCATCGGGGAGGCGCCGATCGGCTGGCAGGGCACGGTCAGCCTCTGGCGTGATGCGGCGGACCTGACCCGGTTCGCGTACCGTCAGCCGGAGCACCGCGCAGTAATCGCGCGCACGTCGACCGCCGGTTGGTACGCGGAGGAACTGTTCGCTAGGTTCGCCGTTCGTCGAATCAGCGGCGACAAATCGGTGCTGGGTTGGCGCGAGGAAGGGCAGGCAGAGCGATGAGGCTCGTGGCGTGGCAGCCGGACGACCTGCTGCGGCGGCTGGACGATGTGGTCGCCGTCTATGGCGAGGCGATGGGCTATCGGCCGGAACTGCTGCAGACCCGGCGCGGATACATCGGTGCGCACGTGCGCCGACCTGGTTTCCGCGCAGTCGCCACCCTCACCACCGACGGGCACCTCGCCGGTTTCGGCTATGGCTACACCTCCAGACCTGGCCAGTGGTGGCACGATCAAGTCCGTTCGTCGCTGGACGGGCCCGCGCGTCAGCACTGGCTGACCGACTGTTTCGAAGTCGTGGAGCTGCACGTGCGCCCGGCCGCGCAAGGTCACGGGGTGGGCGCAGGACAGTTGCGCGCCCTGTTGGCGATGGCCGACGGCAAGGCCGTGCTGTTGTCCACGCCTGAAGCCGACGAGCAAAAATCGCGAGCTTGGCGGCTTTATCGCCGGTTCGAATTCACCGACGTATTACGACATTTCCTCTTCCCCGGCGATGAACGGGCCTTCGCCATCCTTGGCCGGGAATTGCCGGTCGCGCAGCGCCAGCCCGAAAACGCTCCGGGCATAGTCGGCAGCTAATGCGTCACCGCTCGTCCTGGGCCTTGCTCGCCGCCTTAATCCTCACCCAAATCTGCTACCCCCTGACCGACGGCAAACTGCGCGCCGGCCTAACCGTCGCCACCGTCCTGCTCGGCTACTTACTCTCCGTGTCACACGCACTGCTCACCCGAGGTACGCGAACAGCGTGCGCTCTGGTCGCGACAGCAACCTTCGGCGGCTTCGCCGTAGAAGCAGTCGGAGTGGCCACGGGGTTCCCGTTCGGCACCTATGTCTACTCCGGACAACTAGGGCCCAAACTGCTCGGCGTACCGTTGATCATCCCGCTGGCCTGGACCTGGATGTCCTGGCCCGCTTGGCTCGCAGCCGCCCGCCTAGCCCACCGCCGGAGCGCCCGGATCGCCATCGCCGCGCTCGGATTGGCCGCCTGGGATCTGTTTCTCGACCCGCAGATGGTCGCCGAGGGTTACTGGCGGTGGCGGGCCGCAACACCGGCGCTACCTGGAGTGCCCGGCATCCCGATCGGCAACTACCTAGGGTGGCTCGGCTTCGCCTTGGTGCTGATGACGGCTTTCAGCTTCTTTTTTCCCGAAATTTCGGGTGAAGCTGCGGGATCGACTCCGACGGATGACCTGCCGATTATGGCGCTCTGGTGTTGGACGTACGCTTCCTCCGTGCTCGCCCACGCGGTATTCCTCGGCTTACCCGCTTCCGCAGCGTGGGGCGGCGGCGTCATGGGCCTAGCGGTCATACCCCTGCTCAGCCGCATGACCCGGCTCGGCACAGCAAGCAGCACCAGCAAACCGGATCAACTCGACAAATCACACCGACTAGGCCGGCGATGATTTGGCTCGCGCTACTCCCCTGGTTTGCCTTGACCGCCCATACCGCCGTAAATGCCCTACTCTTGCGCCGCCCATCGTTAACCCCAACTACCGCTGCGAGCTCCGCCACCAGTCCCAATTCCGGCGCCGGTCCCGCCGCCGGCTCCGAAGAGCGGGTCGCCGTGCTGTTGCCGTTGCGGGACGAAGCCGACCGAGTCACCCCGTGCATCGAAGCGCTGCTCAATCAACGTGGCGTCGCCGAACTGACCGTGCACGTGCTCGACGATGGTTCCAATGATGGCACTGCTGAGCTGGTGCGCAGCATCGCCGGCGACAAGATTCAGCTGCACACCGGCGCACCACTGCCACCCGGGTGGCTCGGCAAGCCGCACGCCTGCCATCAGCTCGCCGCGCTAGCCAGAGACGCCGACGTGCTGGTCTTCCTCGACGCCGATGTAGTGCTGGAGCCCGGCGCTATCGCCGCCACACTGACGCTGCTGCGCCAGCTCAAGGTCACGCTGCTGTCCCCTTATCCCAAGATTATCGGTGCTGGCCGGCTAGTGCAGCCACTGCTGCAGTGGTCTTGGTTGACTTTCCTGCCGTTGCGCGCGATGGAACACTCCGCCCGCCCGTCACTGGCTGCAGCCGGCGGGCAGTGGCTGATTGTCGACCGGGTGGGCTACGTACACGCCGGTGGTCACGCTGCGGTGCGCGACGACATTCTGGAAGACATCGGACTAGCCCGCGCGATCAAACGCTCCGGCGGCCGAATCGCCCTGGCCGACGGCTCCCGCCTAGCCACCTGCCGAATGTACGACTCCTGGTCCGAACTGGTCGCCGGTTACACCAAGTCACTGTGGGCGTCCTTCGGCTCCGTAGTCGGCGCGGCAATTACCGTTGTCACGCTGAGTTTGCTGTACGTCGTACCGCCGGTGCTTGCCGTAATTTGGGCGGCAACTGGGGCAATCCAGCTCGCGGTGATCGGCGGCTGCGCGTACCTGCTGGGGGTGGCTGGTCGCGGGATTGCCGCGGCTGTGACCGGGGGTCGGAGCTGGCCGGATGCGCTGGCCCAGCCGGTGTCGATTGTGCTTTTCGGATGGTTGGTGGTGCGCTCGTTCCGGCTGCGCCGGCGGGGTCAGCTGAGCTGGCGGGGCCGGGCACTATGAGCCAAATAGTGGTGATTGGTGCTGGTGTCGGAGGTCTGACCGCCGCACTGCGCCTGGCCAAAGCCGGCCACCAAGTCGAAGTGCACGAACGCGCACCAGTGGCCGGCGGCAAACTTGGCCGCTATCAACGCGACGGGTTCCACTTTGACACCGGGCCGAGCTTGCTGACATTGCCGCAGGTGTTCGACGAGCTCGGGCGCACCCCGACGCCGCTGGACCCGGTCGTGCGGCACGTGTTCGCCGACGGAACCGTGCTTGATTCGTCCTCATCTCACCCCATATTCCTGGAACGGATCACGGCCGCGCTCGGCCCAGCAGCAGCCGCCGACTGGGACAAATTCTGGCATCGAGCCGCACGAATCTGGCAAGCATCCTGGCGCTCAGTGCTGCAACAGCCGGTAACACCACGTTCGCTGCTGAGCCTGTCGTGGCGGCTCGGCGACCTGCTCGCCATCGCGCCGGGCGCATCGTTGCGCGCGCTCGGCCGGCGCTATCTGCGCGACCCCCGGCTGCGGATGCTGCTCGAACGCTACGCGACCTACACCGGCGCCGATCCCCGCCGCGCCCCAGCCGCGCTAGCTGCCATCCCCTACGCAGAACTGCACTTCGGTGGCTGGTATCTGCCCGGCGGCCTCGGCACCCTAGCCGACGCTTTAGTCGAGCGATGCACCACCGCCGGCGTCCGAATCATCCTCAATTCCGAAGTCACCGCCATTTCTTCGCAGGAAAACCACATTTCCGGCGTACGGCTGGCGAATGGCGCTGTTGTGCCCGCCGACGCCGTCGTGTCCAACGTGGACGCACTGACCACGTACCGTGATTTGTTGCCGACTCCGGCCCGGCTGAGCCCGTTGAGCGATCGCAGTTTGGCGGGTTTCGTCCTGCTCTTAGGTGTGCGCGGAGAAACGCCGGAGCTCGCACACCACACGGTGTTTTTTCCACGTTATTACGACGCAGAGTTCGATGCGATCTTCGGCTCACCCGCGCGGCGCGCCCGCCCAGCCGATGACCCGACCATTTTCGTGACCCGAGCGCCCGACCCCGCCGTGCACCCGGCCGGCGCGGAAGCTTGGTTTGTGCTGATCAACGCCCCGCGGCACGGCACCGACTGGTCCACAGTCAACTGGCGCCGCCACGATCTCGCCGACACCTACGGCCGACACATCCTGAGCCTGCTCGCCGAGCGCGGCCTCGATATCCGCGACCGCCTGCACTTCATGGAAACTCGAACGCCTGCGGACCTCGCCGACGCGACGGGCGCACCGGGCGGCGCGATCTATGGCACAGCTGGCGGCCTGATGCGCCCCATCAACCGCGGCCCAGTCGACGGTTTGTACCTGGTCGGCGGCTCAGTCCACCCCGGCGGCGGCCTACCCATGGTGACTCTCTCCGCCCAAATCGTCGCCACCGAAATCGGCCATGCCTGAGGCTGAAGTCGCCCGATCAAGCGAAGATTCGGATCGCCTTCGATGATCGACTCATGTCGACCAATGGCCTGCTTAACACCAACGAGAATCAGCCGTTCAGGTGACCCAGGTGGCCCAAGACCCGTCGGACGACGTGACGCCTTGCCGTCCCACGGCCGCCGACGGGTCTCACGGTAATAGTGTCCAGCAATACCGTAATCAGCTTTAGTGCTTAGCGAAGAGGAAGACTGTGATGTCGTGGGCAAACTGGCGGGGGTACTGAACGATGAAAGCATGACCGGAATGGCGGTACAACCGCAGTTCGGCACCAGGGATGGTGTGAGCCAGCGTCACCGAGTTCTCCGGCGGCGTCACAGTGTCGAGGCTGCCGTCGGCCACCAGCGTTGGGACCTTAATCGAGGCCAGGTCCGGACTTGTGGGCTGGAAGATGTACTGCGTCAGAACACCACGCAGAGGCAGGGACTCAGGGATGGTCATGGCGTGGTAATCGCTGCGAGCCTGAATTCGTGCGGTCCAGGCCGGTATCTCGTCCTGCCGGTCTTCCGGGAAAAACTGAGTCCAGATGTCCTGCACAGGATGGGTGACGTCCTGTAGAGCCGCGATGGCCGCCTGGCCTGGAGTAGTGGTGGCGGGGCCACCGGGGATGCTTCCCGCAAGCACAAGCCGTCGAATGAGTCCAGGATGGTGAATGGCAAGATCCTGAGCGACCATGCCACCCATAGACCAGCCGAGCACATTGGGGTGGTTGAGGTTCAACGCGGTGGAAAGGGCCGCCGCGTCCTCAGCTAGGACCTGGACGTTGAGTTGGGCGCCAGTGGCCTGCGTCTGTCCGACCCCGTCATGGTTGAAGACGGTAACGTGATTGTTCGCTGCAAGCGCGTCGAGAAACAGCGGATCCCAATCGTCCATAGTGCAACCAAAGCCAGGGATAAGAAGCAGATCCGGGCCATGACCGAACTGGCGGTAGGACATCTGTAACCGCGGGGTCTGCACGGTCAACGTGACAGCGGACAGGCTGGGCGACCGGTGACGAAGGGAGCCAGCCGTAACAGCGACTGCTGTTTGGTCGTTCCGGGACACAGCGGCCTGGGCTACTTCGGCAGTGGTGCCGACTAGGGTCACGGCGCTGAGAGCGGCGGTAATCATAATTCGTGTCGACGCAAAGTAACGTGCAGACATTAGGTCTCCTTGGATGTCTCGTCGAGTGGGTCGTCAGTCCGAAATGACCTGCGGGTGTCACGGTCAGGACATTGACAGCACCTCCGCCAACGGCCCACTCGAGGCCCACACCCGTCGCAACAGGTCGTTGAAGGGCTCGCCGGTGTCCTGCACCGCGTGCCCAGCACCTGCAAGTACGACATGCTCGGCGTCGAGCAGTCCTGCGAGTCGATCGGTGAGGTGCTCAAAGGCCTCGCGGTGCCCTCCGCTAACGACTACGGTCGGTACGCCCAGACGGCGCAGAGTGGCAAGGTCCAAAGGCACATCCCAGGGCTGACGCATAGTGGCGAGATCAGCGGCAAGATGCCTTAGACCCGGAGGAAGCTCGTCGGGGACATCGCCCGGAATTCCTGCTGACCGGAAAAACGCTTGGACTCGGCGGACCGGATCGGCTTGGCTGACCGCGGATTGCATCTCCTGCCAGTACTCGGCTACTACGGGGTTGTCGGCGGCGAGTTGAAATGCCGGAGGCTCGATCAGTACCAAACTGCGGACGGAGCTTGGGGCTCGTGCTGCGGCGACCATCGCGACCACAGCTCCGTAGGAGTGACCCACCAAGTGGGCGCCATCGGCGAGCAGATCAGCAACGAGGGCCCCGTCGCGATTGGCATCCTGCGCCCCGTCGGCTGGGGTGAGGCCAGCGCCAGGACGATCGGGGAGCACCAGTTGATAGGAGTCGGATAGGGGCTGCTGCTGAGAGAAGGCGGCACTCCCCCCAGCCCCACCGCCGTGGACAAGGACAACACGAGGTCCACTTCCCCACACGGTACGTGCCATGACCGGACCCGAAGTCGTAGACGTTGCGCCTAAGAACACGCCCGGAAGTTGGATCACGACAACCTCACTTAAGCACAAAGAAATAATCTTGGTTTGTAATCTAAGTTGGCAAAATAGTTTTGTCAACTAGTTGAGCTATGATCCACATCATGGATGGGTCTGACGTTGTTGGGTTGCTCGCAAGAGCCTGTGAGCGGTTAGTCGGATCGATCTTCGCCGCCCTAGAGGAAGCAGGATTCTCAGGCTTGAGCAGCACTCAAGTTCTGGCGTTACGCACCCTGGCCGGGGGTCCGCTTACCGCACGCGCCCTCGGCGAAGCACTGGGAGTTACCGCGCAGGGCGCCGGGAAAGTCACCGGCGATCTTGAGCGGCGCGGCCTCGTCTCGCGTGGCTCCGACCCCAAAGACGCGCGGGCCCGCCCACTGATGTTGACCGATAAAGGCCAGCGGGCCGCCGCCACGATGCGTGCGGCTGAACAAAGCGTGGTTAGCGTTTGGCGTGACGCTGCCACCGACGCTGACCTGGAAGTTGTCTCCCGGGCGCTTCGCGCTTATCTCAGTGCGACCGAACCAGCGACTCCGGTGCCAGCGCGTCGCATGCGCTTCACGTGAGTCATCTGACGCTCACCGGGCCAGGTGACGATCGATTTTATTGCGTCTCCTTCCTCGATTCATACTCGGCCAGCGGCACCATAACGACTGGCTCATGGCCTGAGCGAGTTACAACTAGCTCCTCCGCATCGTCGACCACATTATCGAGCTCGACGGCGAGATTCTGCCGCAGTTGAGTGAAGTTCGCGGGGCGCATTCCACCTCCACAAACGTACAGAAAAATGTAATTTATCGGATTGGCTTCGGGGCGTGGAGGTGGCTAAGGTTGCGCCCATGCCTTCGCCGGTTGTTGCCCCCCGTGACCGTTTTGCCAGTCTTCTGGGTGAGGCGGTGGAAGCGGGTGCGTTCAGCGCGCGCCGCACAGCCCGTCCGGATGATCTCCGGCTGGACGTTCGCGGCGTCGGGCCGATCACCTTTCCCGTCACTGTCGCGCAGGCGAAGCAGTTGTGTCTGATTGGCCGGCCGGCCCAATTCGGCAAGGGTGAGCAGACGCTGACGGACGCCGGGGTTCGGGACACCTGGGAAATCCCGAAAAGTCGCATCAGCATCGACAAGCGCCAGTGGGACGTGACGCTTCAACCGATCTTGCAGCGTCTGCGCGGCGATCTCGGGCTACCACCAGGGTGTGAGTTGGCGGCGGAGTTCCACTCGATGTTGGTTTACGCGCCGGGCCAGTTCTTCGCCGCGCATCAGGATTCGGAGAAGGCCGATTCGATGATCGGCACGCTGGTGGTGACGCTGCCATCAGCGGCGAAGGGCGGTGTGTTGTCAGTCGAGCACGCGGGCCGGACCGAGACCTACCGCTCGTCCAAGGAATCGCTGACGTTCGTGGCGTTCTACGCGGATTGCCGGCACCAGGTCGAGCCCGTGACGTCGGGCTACCGGGTCGTGCTGACCTATAACCTGCTAGTGCGCGGCGACGCGGTCGCTTCGGCCGGCGTGGACCCGGGCGTAGTCACCGCGTTGACCGATTGCCTGGCGGAACACTTCGCCGGGTCGGCGGACAAGCCGGGTCGGCTGGTGTATTTCCTTGATCACGAGTACACCCAGCGGGCGTTGGGTTGGGCACGACTCAAAGGCGACGACGCCGGTCGGGCCGCGCTGGTGCGCTCAGCCACGCAGGCCGCAGGCTGCGAGGTCACGCTCGCGCTGGCAGAGGTGCAGGAAACCTGGAACGCCTCCGAGCCGGAACAATCGTGGGGACGAGGACGCTACGGCGGCCGGTACTGGGACGACGGGGACGAGGACTCCGACGGTGAGACCGAGTCGGGTGAATACGAGCTTGAGGAACTCATTGACTCGGCGATGACCCTCAACAGCTGGCTGGAAGAGTCGGGCGAGGTGGTGCCCACGTCGCTGAGTGTCGCCGACACCGAGGTGTGCGCCACGATACCCACGGGAGATCTGTCACCCCATTCATCCTCGTACGAGGGTTATATGGGTAACTACGGAAATACATTGGACCGTTGGTACCGGCGGGCAGCCATCGTGGTTTGGCCGCGCCGGTGGTCCTTCGCTATTCGCGCGCAGGCGTCACCGGGATGGGCGTTGGACCGGCTCGCCGACCTGCTGCGGGCCGGGGACCTGCCTGGCGCCCGCGAGAGCGCCGCCACGTTGGCTTCCTTCTGGCAGGTAGCGGCAGGCGGTGAGTTGGTGATGGGAAAGGCGCTGGCAGTCGCGTGGGAGCTCGACGAGCCGGGCCTGGCCGCGATGCTGTTGGCTCCGTTCCAGGTCGAGGCGCTGACACCGGCGGACGCTCCGGCGCTGGCTAACGTTGCGGCCCGCTACGGTGACTCGTGGATCCGGGAGCGGATCGATGAATGGTTCGGCCGTAACTGGATCACCCGTTCGTCGCTCTTCAACCACGAGGTCCCGGACTGGATTGCTTCGCTGCCCGCGCTGGGCGCTGCACTACGCGCGACCCCCACGGGCGGTGTGCTGGTAGGCCAGCTGCTGGTGGCCGGCGTCTGGTCCGAATTACACGGTTGGGCCGATGGGCTGCTCCACTACCAGTCGGCTAGCTTTCGCCACAAGAAACTCGAAGAGTTGGGCCCGCACATCGCCGCGGTCCTGGCCGGTGCGGCGAACCTCGCCGACGCGGATTTGCGGGACGCCGTGGTCGGATTCCTGTGCCAAGACGACGATGGCGTGATTCCTGGTGCACTGTCGACACTGCGAGCCGCCCAGACCGACCCGGCTGTCAGCCCAAGCACAGCCGGTCTCGACCGGGTCACCTCCCACACCGCCCGACTGCTTGAACAGCGGCTCGACCGGCCGGCCCGGGCAACCGGCGACTGGTCGATCAGGCTTCCGCAAGGATGCGACTGCGAATTGTGCACGACTTTGAGTGCGTTCCTGCTCGACCCTGCGCGCCGTTCGTTCGACTGGCCGCTGGCCGAACAACGCCGCCGCCACATTCACTCCCGAATCGACCAGGCCGAACTGCCCGTCGACCATCAAACCCGGCGCAGCGGCCGACCGTACACTCTGGTCCTTAACAAGACCGACGCGCTTTTCACCCAGGAAGAAGAGGCGCGGCGACGCGACCAGGAAAACCTAGACTGGCTCACCTGCACCTTGCTCGACCCGTGACCGGGCAGCCGTCACTCGTTTTCGCTAAGCGAGTTGCTAGCAGCGTCGCCCAGCTCGCTTCGATGTGGCCAAACGGGCACGTATAGGGTAGCGGGATGGATCCGCGACCCTCCCCGATAGAAGATTCTGTCGATGTCGTTGGTCAGGACGAAGCGCCGAGCCTAACCCCTGCCGACGTCCGGTGGCTGGCGGTGGAGTTTGCCGCTGCCGCACTAGAGGGGCCTGGCCCGGACGAGGCATTGACGGTGCTATACGACCGGATTCCAGGCGAGAGCCTGGATGGCCGCCTCATCGAGGTGGCAGGCACCGGTCACCCGGATGCGGCCCGGGTGGCCTCGGCGGTGCGTGATTTCGTGGGATCGGGTGCGATCCCATCGATCGATCAGGTATACCAACTCAAGGTAGGGCTGGCGCGCTGGCGCCCACCGATCTGGCGGCGAGTGCTGGTGCCCGCGACTATCACGCTCGGTGATCTGCGTGTGGTGATTCAGATCCTGTTCGGGTGGGGCGGCGACCATCTGCACATGTTCGAGGTCGGCTGCGGGAGGTGTTCGCCCAGACGACCAAGATCCGCTATCAGTACGACTTCGGCGCGAGTTGGTGGCATGAGATCACGCTGGAGAAGACTGGGCAGCGGCAATCCGGCACCGTGTACCCGCTGTGCACCGGTTTTACCAGCGACTCCCCAGTGGAGTACTGGTCTGAAGATGACCCGCAAAAGGCGAAACCATTCGATCTCGCCGAGATCAACCGACGCCTCGCCCGTCTCAACGACTCAAATAAGGAGAGCCAGTGACCGCCAGCCTGGAAGATGAGTTACTCGCTCGGGTACGGACGCTGCGGGCGGCGGGATGCACTGCCAAACAGATCGCGCGGACCCTCGGGGTGCCCGCCGCTCGGGTGACAGCGATCGTGCGGGTAATCGCCGCCGAGCAGGCAGCACACGTTCTGGACGGCCCTCGTCGGCTAGTCGGCTGCTGGGTTAGTCCAGAGTGGAGTGGCGGACTGGCTGTGGTCGGGAAGCCGGAGTGGCCCGATGTCGACTTCGACCGGTCCCAACTGAATGGTGGTCTGGCCAGCGTGCTGGTGGCCCGCGAGGACCGTCGGCGTCACCGGGTCGAGGTCTGTGGGTACCTGGTGGACACCCACTGCCTGGGGTTAAAGAATACTTTCGGGCCGAGAACAATGCCGGCTGGCGCCCTGGATGCATTCGTTGCCGACTACTTCGATGCTCACAGCGGACGACCTCTGCCCGTCGGGTTGGATCTTGCTCAGCATCTGGTCTTCGGCGCTATTGAATATGCCCGCGGCCTGGGTTTCGAACCCCATCCCGACTTCGGCCTCGTCGTTGACCATCTCGGGGACTGGACCCCGCCCAGCGCGATCACCTTCGGCCGCGATGGTCAACCGCTGTATTGCCAGGGTCCGCGAGACAACGCCACCGCGATCCTGGCAACGCTGAACCGTACGGTCGGGCAAGGCAAATACCACTTTGTGTTGCAGACTCGGGGGTAAGCCAACGCCAGCTCAGGCTGCAGCACGCTCAATCCCACACCCACCGATCGATGATGAACCGGTGGCGCCACATCATCAGCACGCGGTCGGCGTCATCGAGGACGACCACCATCGCGGCGGCCGGAATGCGTAGCACGTACTGCTCGAAGCGGACCCCGTCCGGGAGTTCGACATCGGCAATGCTGAGCACCGCTCGCCGGGAGCCGTCGACAACGCGTTCGCCGTGAATCGTCCACTCGCTGGCCCGCCGGGCATCCGCATCGACTGTCTCACCTGACCGCCAGTCTCATCGCCCGTGACGTGCCTACCTCGTCCAGTTGTACGGAGTTGTGGTGGACACTTTGACTAGGCCGGAGCGTTCGAGGATCGGGCGGGAGTGCTCGGTCGAGTCGCTATTGATAAGTGTTTTGCCTTGGCGCAGGGCCGAGCGGGCGCGCGCAGCTGTCAAGGCCCGATAGATTCCGCGCCCCCGCCACTGCACCCGCGTCGCACCGCCCCAAATTCCGGCGAAGTTCGTTCCGTGGACTGGATCCAGCCGACCAGCGCTGACGATTTGGCCGTCAGCTTCGGCGACCCACAATTCCATTCCATCGCCGCGAGTCAAGCGGCTCAGCAGGGCGTCGGCCGTCCCTTCGCTAGCCGGGCCGCCGAAAACCTCGTTCTGCATCGCACACATCGCGCGTACGTCGGCTTCCGCAGTGACTTGACGCAGAGTTACGCCGTCCGGCAACGCAACGTCAACAGCGAGCAGTCGCGCCTCGCCCAGCATGATCGACTCGGACTCAGCTGCGACGAACCCCTTTTCCCGCAGTGCTTCGTGCAGTCCAGGCGCATTGTCATGCCCACGCGTCTTCCACTCGACCTGACCGATCTCAGGCCCCGCCTGATAGTGCGCGAGCGCCTCAGCAACAAGCTGCTGAATCGCCGCTGCGTCCGCCCCACCGAGGTCACGATAGGTAATGAAGCCGCGGCCGCCCGCGAAGGTAACGAGCATCAGGGGTCCATGCCGCGTGACCGAGGCCGCATCAGCTGTCTCAGCGTCAGTCCGGAGCTGTTCGTCATAGGCAGCGAGAAGGTGCACGATGTCGGCCATGTGCCTCACCATGCCAGCAATCGCCCAACAGGCAACCGATTTACCCCACTCGGCGTGCAGCACTGCGAGGGCTCAGCTCCAACCGCTCGCGCGGCAGGAACAACCCGTACGACGGAAGTTTGGGTTAGGCGTGGAGGTATTCGGCCCAGCCGCCGGTTGGTTTGGTGCCGACTGGCAGGGATTGCAGCCGGCGTACCACCTTTGGGTCTTGGGCTTCGATCCAGTCGAGCAGCTGCCGGAACGAAACGAAACGCACATCATTGTGCTGGGCCATCTGGGTTACTGCGTCGACGACGGCTTCCATGTAAATGCCCCCGTTCCACCGCTCGAAATGGTTTCCAATAATCAACGGTGCCCGGTTGGAACCGTAGGCCCGGCGGAAGCCGGCGAGGAACGCGTCCCGGGCCTGAGCCTGCCACATTGGTCGCTTGCTCGAATCGCCATTGGTGTTAACTGACTGGTTAAACATCATGTTGTAGTCCATCGCGAGGACCTCGAAGGAGTGCCCCGGGAACGGGATCGCCTGCATCGGCACATTCCACAAGCCGTTGCTGAATTTGGTCGGCCACACCTGCGTTCCAGTGCCGGAGCTGTCATAGCGCCAATTCAATTGCTTGGCCGTGCGCCGAAGGTTCGCTCCACCTTGCAGGCACGGCGTCCGACCGCCGGTCAGCTCTTTGCGATAGTCGAATGGCAGCGATGGCAGATCGGTGAACCCGGTATTGGTGCGCCACTGGGTGACCATTGCGATAGCCTGATCGATTTCACTCTTCCAGTCTGCCGGTGACCAAGCATCCACTCCGCTCGGTCCACAGAAGTGTCCGTTGAAGTGAGTTCCGATCTCGTGCCCGTCAGTCCAAGCGAGGCCGGCTTGCTCGATCGTGGCGTGCACCGACTCGTCGGAGAGGTAACCAATATCAGAAGCACCGATGGGATGACGCGGCGGCCGGTAAAACGTCTTCTTGTGCTCGGGCAAGGTGTAAATGCCGGAGAGGAAAAATGTCATGGAACCGTTCAGCTGCTTGGCCACGCTGCGGAACCGGGTGACTAGCTTCGCATTCGTCTCACCCGCGCCGTCCCAGGACATCACCACGAATTGCGGCGGTTGCTCGCCCGGCGCTAACCGAGTAGCGGCAGGCTGATGCGGTTGAGGTCCAGTGTCTTGGGTGCTCCCATCACCGATCACTTTGGACGTAGGCGACAGGCTTCCAGCGGGTGACTCCGGTGTGACCGGGGCCGTTGTGGCAGGCGATGGCTTGGCCGAAGTCGACGACACGAGCTGCGATGACTCTGAGCCACACGCCGTCAAGCCGCTGCCCGCCGCCACCCCGGCCGCAGCACCCAGCAAAGCACGTCTACTGATCGCCACGTTCCACCCCTCACAAACATCGAGCACTAATAAATCCTAAACCTGCACACAGGCTATGAGCCGATCGAGGAGGTGGAATCCCGGAATCGTGCCACCTCCATACGACGTGCCGGGCAAGGATGACAGATAGCCCCGTACATTGATGTGAAGTGGCAATCGATCAGGCATTTTCCCGAATTTGAAACTCTGCGTGGTTTATTAATTACAAGGAGTCATAATTTGGCTACGCGCGGCAGCGCCACCACGGCCATTCCGCGGGTCTCGTCGGGTCATGGTGCGTATGAAGTAGGAAAAAGTCATCTAATCGGGCAATTTTGACACTCAGCTCTCGACGAGCCTTGCGCCTGAGCTCAGCCCATCAATCGCAGCTACCTTGGTCCTGCCACTACTGCGGTGCTTGAGCCCTGCTCGCACCGCGGCCGGCGCCCTACGCCCCATCGTCCTAACGGATCATCGTCAGCCGTTGCCACCTTGTCAGCGTCAGCCTCGACTAGTGACAGTCCGACACGTGTGGTTAAGGTGCCAGGCGTGGATGTCGCCCGCACCTTCCTCGCCGAGATCGATGCTCGGCAACCCGCAGCGCTCACCGGCCTGTTCCTGCACGGTTCGCTTTGCTGGGGTGAGTTCTTCGCCGGCAGCGACATCGACTTTGTCGGCGTGTGGACGCAGGCGCCCGATCACGCAGCCCTTGCCGAGGCTCACAACGCGACGAAAGCCCGGCACCCTGACATCACGTTCGACGGATTTCACTGTTCATCGAGTGACTTGGCCGGCTCGGCCCTAAAGGTGGGCCGTCGGCCAGCGTATTTCCAGGGTGAGTTCGACTCGAACGGAGAGGTCGACATTAATCCGGTCACGTGGCATGAGCTAGCTGAGCGTGCTGTGGTGATTCGAGGAGTGCTGCCGCCTGTGCACACCAATCCTGGCGAGCTGCGCGAATTCACCTGCACCAACCTTGACACCTATTGGCGATCAGTCATCCCGCAAATTGAACAGACCGGCGTCGAAACGGTCGGGAAGCTTGAGCCGTCGGTGGCGTGGGTCGTGCTTGGGGTCGCACGCTTGCATCACCTGCTTGCCACGGGGGAATTGACCTCCAAGAGTGGCGCCGGCCGGTACATCGCCAAGGAATTGGCCACAGACTGGCACCAGCTGGCAGTGGAGGCCCTGCGCATCCGTGAATATCCAGAGCTACCAAGCACCTACGAAGATCCGATCAAGCGAGGCCAGGATACGTACGATTTCCTGCGCTGGGCGATCGACGACGGGCTGCGCCGTTAGGTTTGGTCAGTGCTTCAGCAAGTTCCAACCTGGTATCGGACTGCGGCCGGGAGGCGAGCGCCCCGACCTGGAGCCCTTAATCGTGACGTTATATCGAGCCATGTATGAGGCGGTCGCGGCGCACAGTCGCCTCGGTATCAACGTCGTGGTTGACGTGGAGCACCATGATTCTTATTCGGTTCCGCGGCAGATTCTGCGCGCGAGCGCCCGACAACTTCACGGACTGCCAGTGCTCTTTGTCGGCGTTCACTGCCCGATCGACGTTGTGCTGGAACGCCGTCGGACCACCTGGGGTGGTGTCGGCTATGACCAGAGCGACGCCAACGCGGATCCTGTGCGGCTGTGGCACGAAGCAGTCCACCAGCCCGGCATCTATGACCTGGAAGTCGACACATCAATCCTTGAGCCGCAGCAGTGTGCTGAGCTGATCGCCGAGCGCCTCGCTGACGGTCCACCACCGCAAGCATTCGACCTCCTCGCTTCCGCAGTGCCTAGTCACCTCCGACCAATACCGACCTCACCTCACCCCTGACCGCGCAAAAGCCAAGCCAAGCCAAACCAAACCAAACCAAAACCAAACGGGGTTGCTGCGTCGCGTCTCAGGCCAAACGGCCGGAGAACGCGACGAGGCGGTCGAGCGCAGGGGCAGTTGCGCTGATCGGAATCGCGGGGTCGAAGCCCGCACTCTTGCGCAGCTCAGGCGTGACGATCTGTTCAGCCAGGCCAAGGACAAAGGCGGCGACCTCGTCGGCCACGGCCACCTTCTGCCCTGTGGCTGACGCGAAGTCCCACGCATGCACGAGAAACTCCACGGACAGGATGCTCGCTGCGGCGGTCGCCGGCAGCTCCTGCCGTCCGGCCTGCACAGTGCCGTCGAGTCCTCGCCTCATCCAACTCTCAACCGCCTGCTGCGCCGCGTCGGCGATCCGCGACTCGATGTCACCAGCCACTGTGGACGCAACCGTGCTGCCGGCGAGGGTGGTCAACGAGGTCAGCGAGCCCAGCAGGTGCGCTTCGAGCTGTCCTACCGTGAACTCGGTGCACGGCGTCGACTTGCCGAGGTCGGCTTCGCCGATGTCGCGCAGCACATGCTGCAACACGGCGAGTGTGGCGTTGGCAGAGCTGAGCGGGTCGAGGCGCGCCGGGACGGCAGCCCACTCGTCGGGACCTGCGTCGCCGACTGCGGCGGCGCGCTCGAGCCGCTCGAAGAAGTGGGTCCAGCCTTCGAGGACTTCCTTGCCTTGGGCTTCGGTGAGGCCTGTGTGGATCAGGCGGACGAGGGTGCCGCCTTCTGCGGGCTCAATGGTGATTGTCACCGTTGAGCGCTCGTCTGTTTGCTCCCCGTCGAATCCGAACACGAACCGCCGACCAGGGTCTACTTCGATGACCGTGCCAGCTGCGACGGCCATGGGGGTGAGCGTCCAGCGAAATTCTCCGCCCGCACGCAGGTCAACTCGGGCGGAAACGGTGAGCCAGCGGCGCAGCCGGTCAGGCTGGGTGATGAGCGCGAAGGCCTCGTCCGCAGAGACGGGCAACAGTGCGGTTTTCTCGACGATCACGGAAGCTGCTCCTCGGGTTGAGTGGTGGCACTCCGGGCGGCGTCATCCACCAAGAGGTCGAGCTCGGCGTTCCAGAAGCGGTCAATCTCAGCGCGCAGTTGTGCGATGCCAGCGGGCACCACGCGGTAGCGACGGTGCCGACCGTCCTTGTCGGCCGTCACGAGCCCAGCATCGGCCAGCACCGCAAGATGCTGGGAGATCGCCGGCCGGGTCACCATGAAGTGCTTGGCCAGCTCACTGACCGTCTGCGGACCAGTCGCCAACAGCTGCAGCAAACGTCGCCGGGTCGGCTCGGCTGCTACGGAAAGGGCGTCGGCCACAGAAATACGTTAGCACTCACTTACGCATTTGCAAGGACGCCACAGCAGTTGGAACAACTCCAGTTCACAGCGGACGTACGCCGAGGGGTAGTTGTTCGTGGGCAATGTGGTCGAGCAAGGTCGAGCGCAATGCCTGTGCGGCGTGGGGAAGAACGGAGCGTTTGCGGTGCGCTAAAGCGATCGTGCGGCGCATGCCGGGCGGAGCGAGCGGCGTTGCCCGCAGCAAGGGGCGGTTGGCGAGCACCATGCTGGGGACCAGCGCGACCCCGAGTCCGGCTTCGACGAAGGCGAGCACTGCGTCCATTTCGCCGCCTTCAACCGCGAATTTCGGGGTAAATCCGGCTTCACGGCACGCCTCTAGGGTGACGCCGCGAATGTCGTAGCCGGCGCGGAACATGACCAGTGGAGTGTGTTCGAGCTCGATCAGCGCGATGCGCGAGTTCAAGGTGGGTGGCGGGCCGGCTGCCACGGACGCCACGACCAGGCTTTCGCGCAGCACCGGAGCGGTGTCCAGTGCATCGTCGACGCCACGATCGGGCTGCACGATCAGGGCGAGATCGAGCGTGTGGGCGAGCAGATTCTCGATCAAATCCTGCGAGCTGCCCTCATTCACGTACAGCTGGATGTCGGGGTGTTGTGCCCGGAATGTTCGGAGAACTTCGGGGACTAGGGAGGAGCACAGGCTGGGGGTGGCGCCGAGGCGCACTTCGCCCCGGCGTAGGCCGACGATCTCTTGGACGGCTTCACGGGCAGCGTCGGCGTCGGCGATCATGCGCTGGGCCAGCGGCAGCAAGGTCTGTCCGGCCGCGGTGAGCGCGACTGCACCCCTGATCCGCTCGAACAGCGGCGCCCCGAGGGTCGTTTCTAGGGTGTGAATCTGCTTACTCAACGTCGGCTGAGCAACGCCCAGATTGTCCGCCGCTTGGGTGAAATGTCGAGTCTTTTCGACCGCCAAGAAGTACCGAAGCTGCTGTAGTTGCACCTCGATAGCTTATCGCTATGGCAACTGAGCTGATCATGCATTAGACGAATCGCTCACAGCTTCCTACCGTCCATCACGTGGCGGTAGATACAGCAACTTCAGTGGCGACGCAAAAGCCTGGGCGCACGCCGGCACCGGCGCGGCGACGCTCCTCAGTGGCCCTCAAAATCTTGATGGCGGTCACCGGCATCCTGTTGGTGCTGTTCCTGTTGGCGCACATGGCCGGAAACCTAAAAATCTTCTTCGGCGGCGCAACCTTCGACCATTACGCGCATTGGCTGCGCACTATCGGCACTCCCCTGCTGCCCACCGGCTGGTACCTGTGGATTCAGCGGGGCGGGCTGACGGTCGCGGTGATCGCGCACATTGCCGCCGCCACCGTCCTAGCTCGACGGGCGAGTCGCGCGCGCCCGGTCAAATACGCGCACCGGCCCAAAATTCAGGGCAGTTACGCGGCCCGGACAATGCGGTGGGGCGGCGTAATCGTGCTGCTCTTCATCATTTTCCACCTTCTCGACTTGACCACGGGCACGTTCAACCCCAACGGCGACCCCCAGCATCCGTACGCGAATGTGGTTGCTGATTTTGCGCCGCACCGCTGGTACGTGACACTGTTCTATGCCTTGGCGATCGTGTCAGTTGGTTTCCATTTGCGGCACGGCATTTTCAGCGCCGCCCGCACGTTGGGCCAACAAACCGCGCGCGGCGAGCGAATTGCGAAAGTGGTCGCGCTGGTGCTTTCGGTGGTCTTGGTCGTCGGCTATTTGTCGGTGCCGTTCGCAGTCCTGACCGGATTGGTGAAATGAATGACAGAGCTTTGGAATGACGGCAACCCGATTGCAGATACTGCTGCGCCGGACGGACCGATCGAGACTCGCTGGGAGCGCCGCAAGTTCACTGCCAAACTGGTGAACCCGGCGAACCGCCGCAAACTTACCGTGATCGTGGTCGGCACCGGTCTGGCCGGCGGTTCCGCGGCGGCGACACTGGCCGAGGCTGGCTATCACGTTAAGTCGTATTGCTACCAGGACAGTCCGAGGCGGGCGCACTCGATCGCCGCGCAGGGTGGCATCAACGCCGCGAAGAACTATCGTAACGACGGCGACTCGATCCACCGGCTCTTCTACGACACGGTCAAGGGCGGCGACTTCCGTGCCCGCGAATCCAACGTGTACCGGTTGGCCCAAGTATCGGTGAACATCATCGACCAGTGCGTGGCTCAGGGCGTGCCATTCGCGCGCGAATACGGTGGCCTGCTGGACAACCGTTCGTTCGGCGGCACCCAGGTTTCGCGTACGTTCTATGCCCGGGGGCAAACGGGTCAGCAGCTGCTGCTCGGTGCATACCAGGCAATGGAGCGCCAGATCGGTCTGGGCAACATTGAAATGAACGCCCGGCACGAAATGCTTGAGCTGATTGTGGTAGACGACAAAGCGCGCGGCATTGTGGTGCGCGATATGGTCACCGGCGAGATCACCACTCAATTGGCCGATGCAGTGGTGCTCGCCTCCGGTGGTTACGGCAACGTCTTCTTCCTCTCCACCAATGCCAAGGGCTGCAACGTCACCGCGTCGTGGCGGGCCCACCGCAAGGGCGCGCTGTTCGCCAACCCGTGCTACACCCAAATCCACCCCACCTGTATCCCCGAATCGGGCACGCACCAGTCGAAGCTCACTTTGATGAGCGAGTCGCTGCGGAACGACGGCCGGGTCTGGGTGCCGCTGCGCGGGGACGACAAACGAGCGCCTGGCGACATTCCCGAGGGCGAACGCGACTATTACCTAGAGCGGATCTACCCATCGTTCGGCAACCTGGTTCCGCGTGACATTGCGTCACGCGCAGCCAAAAACGTCTGCGACGAGGGACGCGGCGTCGGCCCCGGTGGGCTCGGCGTTTACCTGGACTTCGCGGACGCGATCGGCCGGTTGGGCCAAGCCGCGGTCGAAGCCAAATACGGCAACCTTTTTGAGATGTACCAGCGGATCACCGGCGACGACCCGTACTCGACGCCGATGCGGATTTATCCCGCAGTGCATTACACGATGGGCGGTCTATGGGTCGACTACGACCTGCAGTCCACGATTCCCGGCCTGTTCGTGGTGGGTGAGGCTAACTTCTCCGACCACGGCGCGAACCGGCTCGGCGCATCCGCGCTCATGCAAGGTTTGGCCGACGGCTATTTCGTGCTGCCGAACACGCTCAGCAATTACCTGGCGTCGAACACGTTCGCGAAGGTGTCCGATTCGGACCCAGCTGTCGTCGAAGCGCGGACTGCTGTCGAAACCCGAATCGCCAAGTTCTTGTCGATCAACGGCGATCGCACTGTCGACTCGTTCCACCGCGAACTCGGCCACATCATGTGGGAATACTGCGGGATGGAACGCACCGAAGAAGGCCTTGCCAAAGCAGTCGGCCTGATCCGCGACCTGCGCACCGAGTTCTGGACCCGGGTTAAGGTGCCCGGCACGGGCGAACAGCTCAACCAGAACCTGGAAAAGGCCGGCCGAGTGGCCGACTTCCTCGAACTCGGCGAGCTGATGTGCATCGACGCGCTACACCGGGCCGAATCCGCCGGTGGCCATTTCCGGGCCGAAAGCCAAACCCCCGACGGTGAAGCCCTGCGCCACGACGACCAGTTCAGCTATGTCGCCGCCTGGGAATACGCCGACACCGACGGCAAACCCACACTACACAAAGAAGACCTCACCTTCGAGTACGTCCACCCGAGCACCCGGAGCTACAAGTAATGGACATCAAGGTACGGGTGTGGCGCCAAACTGACCCGGAATCAGCTGGCCGGATGGTCACCTATGGCGTCAAGGACATCTCACCCGACGCGTCGTTTTTGGAAATGCTCGACGTGCTCAACGAGTCGCTGATCCTTGAAGGTGACGACCCGATCGCGTTCGACCACGACTGCCGGGAAGGCATTTGTGGTGCCTGCAGCATGGTGATCGACGGGGTGGCGCACGGGCCGCAGAAGGCAACCACGACGTGTCAGCTGCACATGCGTCATTTCGCCGATGGTGACGTGATCGACGTCGAACCGTGGCGGGCGGCGGCATTCCCGGTTATCAAGGATCTCGTTGTGGACCGGTCTGCGTTCGACCGGATCATTCAGGCCGGCGGATACATCACCGCACCGACGGGCGCCGCCCCTGAGGCGCATTCCCAGCCCGTACCCAAAAAGGATGCTGATCTGGCCTTTGAAGCGGCTACGTGTATTGGGTGTGGCGCTTGTGTCGCGGCGTGCCCGAATGGGTCGGCAATGCTGTTTACCGCGGCTAAGGTTGCGCATTTGGGGTTGGTGCCGCAGGGGCAGCCGGAGCGAGACACTCGGGTGATCGACATGTTGCAGGCTCAGGATGATGCCGGGTTTGGCGGGTGCACCAACATGGGGGAATGCACCCAGGTTTGCCCGAAGGGTATTCCGCTGACGTTGATCGGCCGCTTGAACAGCGACTACCGCCAAGCCGTCCGCAAGGGCTGATCTCCGCAACCCGAACTCACCGGGTCGACGTGTGGCTGACGGATACATCGGGGTGAACCGGGCTGGCGAAGTGGCCGAGTAACGGACTGCAGGTGCATGCCAAAACCCAGACGGCACCGACGACGACGGCGATCACGGCAAAGGTTCGATCGACTGCGCTTTGCTGGCGACCGCGAGACAGTGCCACCAATCCGATGACCAGGCCTGCTGGTCCGGAAAGGATTGACACCAGGAGGGCCACCCGGCCGAGCCTGGTCCGGTGGCGTGGGGGTGGCGAAAGGCCCATCCCATACGGCGACACGCCAGCTGGATAGCCGAGCCCAGGTCGATAGCCTGGCCCCGGTGCAGGTGGATAGCCCGGCCTCGGTGCAGGGAGCGGCGTGGTGTGCACATGCTGGGATGCACGTCGGCGTGGCGGCGGCAGCGGTGCTGACGCGGCCTTGGGCTGTACGGGGGTAGCCGGCCACTGAGCGCGTGCCGTGACAGCGGGCTTCGTCGCCGGACGGACCGGGACGGACTTCGACCCCCCAGCTTGGGCCGTGGCAGTGGGAGGCGTCGGCTGGGTTGGCGCCGCACCTTGGCGTGGCAGGGCGGCGGTGAACGCAGGCGACGAGTACAGCCGCCCGAGGCGGTCGTCCAGGTTGTGGATGTGCCCGGCGGTTCCGATCCCGGGCTTGGCCCCGGTGGATGTGACCGCGGCTGCGGCTGCGGCGGGAGTAGCCGGAATCGTTGGAGCGTCCGCATCTGCGTCGGCCAGCAAAGTTGCGGCCTGTTCGGCGGACAGCGGACGCAGCGCCCGGATCCGAGACAGTTGAATCTGGGGTGTCGTCGACCGGCTGCCCCGTCTTTGGTAACCGGTGAGCAACCCGGTGACCGACACCCAGCGACCTTCGAGCGTGGCCGGGTCGCCGAAGGACTGGACCAGATCCTGAGTGACACGGTCCCACGCAACGACAGTAAACGCGTCCTGGCGATAGTCGCCGAAGTTGAGAAACGTGACGGTGCCGCCGCCCCGAACCGGTGTGACCTTCGTCTTGAGGATCTGGCCGATAACGGTGACCACGTCACCTTGGCGCGCGAGCAGGCCCACGCTGTCGGTGGTGCGCACGATGTCCCATGCCGGGTTGGCTCGCATCGCAGGCTGAGTGACGCAAACGTCGGCATCGTTAGCGGTGGTGACACCGGCCAAGATCGCCGGTAGAGCGTCAAACCGGGACTCGCACGCCCGGCGAAGACGCCGCAACGGCTCGGCCAAGCCGTCGACACTCTGCAACCGGCGGAAGAGCTGGGAGCTACCCGGATCGGCGAGGTCGGCGGCAGAGAACAAGAGGTTCTCGCCACTGTTGAAGTCTTGCCATAGGCGTGCGTCTTCGGCGATGGCAGCCAGTGACAGATCGATGACGTGCGCAGCGAATACGTCAAGGTCTGGGCCGTACTGGCTGCGCCGCTCGCGATGCTGGTAGTTAGGGTTGCCGCTCTCTCCGGGAGGGCCGTATTGGCTTAGGGTCGGCAGATACATGCCGTCGTAGTCGATGAGTTGGATCGACCTGTCGTCGTGCACCAGAATGTTGCCATGTTGCAGATCGCCATGCGCGGCGCCGTGTCGGCGTAGCGCGGCCGCGGCCGCGGCGATGCGAGTTCGGACCGCTGTCACCGCATCGGGCTCGGAGGAATGATCATCGAGCCAGGTGTTGAGTCGTTGCCCGCTGACCCACGGCATCCGAATGACCGGGAATACCTGACCGCCGACCCGGATGCCGTCGGGCAGAAAGGCGACGTCGACGAGGCAATCGAGTCGTGCCGAGCGCACGAACTGGGATATCGCCGCGTACCGCTCCTGACGGTGGTTGCCCTGCTTGTGGAAACAGCGAATCGCGTAACGACGGCGATCCGCCTCGACGTCGAAGGTGAGCGCCAGGCCGCCGGAAGCCACGACAGGCATCTCGAACGGGTCCAGTCGGGGCGTGCAGCGCTGCAACAACGGGTCGCAGAACGAAACGGAAGGAGTCTGTACTGCTTGCCTATAGTCGACAAGGGCGGGAAGTTTCACGTTCGTACCGCGCACACGGTGGTGTCGTCGTTGCCGATACGACCACGATCGCGGTATGCCACGACCCGGCGTTGGAACCGTGCATCGAGGAGGTGCCCGATGGGTAGCAGCCCATATCGTTCGTAGGCCGCTAGAAGGAACTCGGCCATAGCATCGGTGGCGAGCAGAAACACATCGCCGACTCGGTACGTGCCGCACATGTCGGTAGCCGGTGCCGGCCGGATGTCCGGTCGGCTGCTGACGAGGTCAGGAAATCGTCCGAAATCGGCGGCTCGCTGAATTGGTCCCACGGAAAGCAGAGAGTGGTGGCGTAGGTGGAAAAGACAAGAGTCACCAACTGCGATTGCATGGAAGCTGCGAGTCGCCGGCTCGACCCGTAAGCCAAGGAAGGTGGCAGCGGCGCCCTCGGCGAGTTTCGCTTCGGCATACCATGCCAGCCCGTCCCTCATCACAGCGGTGCGCCACTGGCCGCGCAGCCGCGCGAGTGCCTGGGGCGCAAGCGGATTGAGTCGCTCTCCTACAAACGACTCGACGAGCAGTCGGCTCCATACCTCCGGCCGCGCCGAGGTAGCCGCCCCGTCTGCGATGGCGAACAACCCGGCCGACGCATCCGTCGCGGCGCTGTCCTCGTTCTCGTCCGGTGTCCGTCCGTTCTTAGCAACGGTCTGTATCAGGGCCGACAACCCGCTGCCAGTAGCGACCGGAGGCGGCGTCATCAACACCCGGCTGTACCTCACCCACACGCGGCCGGCCCGCCCCCGGCGCTCTCACCCGCCCATCGCAGACCACCCCCACACGAACCTGACGCATCGACACCGTCGCTTCTGGGCCGGCCGTAAGCTCCAACAGACCGGTGTGGGGGTCACCACCCGGGTGCCGATGTCGAGAAATTCGATCATGGCGGCGGCCTCGGCGTTGTAAAGGAAGCCACGGGAGTCCGATCCGACTTCATAGCCGAGCCCGGCCGCTGCATCCAGCATGGATGGTGGGAGTGGGCTCGACATCTCGAACAGCACGGTCGCGAGCCGATCGGTCAGTCCGGCAGCGGTCGCCGGAAAAAAGGCCGCGTTGACTGAACCGCTGGACAGGTGGACATTGAACAACAGTGCGGCACCGTCGGCCGTGCGCTGGGAGCGCAGCCGACGCGCGGCGTCCTGCGGATCACCATCGGTGGAGGCGCCATCGGTGACATTGATGACGACCGGCGGGAAGCTCAGTGGATGGGAGGCGCACCACTCTCGTACTACTGCTTCAGCGGTTTCCACGGCCGCGACCATGGGTGTCCATCCGTCGGCGACTGGGTCCACCCACACCGGCATCGGTGTCGCCACCTCCACGACTCCACCAGCCCCGTCAGAAATCCTGCGCTGCACCCGATCCACCCGCTTCGGGTTGATCGCGATCTGACTTATCGGCACCAACGGCTGGTCCACGCTTGAACCCTCCAGCATGCTTTCCACCTGGCTGCGGTAACCAATGACGCCAACCTGGAAGTAGTCGTGCACGCGGTCGTCGCCCTTACTGCACAGTAGAACTGCGTTGCCGAGCAGGCGATTCACCGTCCGGGCGACCTCAATGGCCTTGGTGGCGCCGGAATCCGCCCACGATGCGGCCATCGAACTGGACTGGTCAATCAGCAGCAGCAGGCACGCCGGTTGCACACGGTTGATCTCAGCGGTGTACATAGTGTCCCCTCGTCAGGCGCCGGTCAGGTGGCCGATCGGGCGTCAGAGCTATCCGAGCGGCACGTGCAGGCCCCAGTCCGGCAACGGGTATTGGCTGATCCTGCGTGGACATTGACTGAATGCACGACGTAGCCTGCCAGAGGTGGTCGCTTAACGGCAAACGCCGATGGCGATGCGTCGCACCCGCTTAGCCGACGGTAGCCGATCGTGTGGCCCGCGCTCGCCAGATCCGGCCAAGCCGTTCACAAGCTTTCCAGCGCGGCGAGCAGTGCCGCATCACCCTGGCTGCGGGCATACACGGACAGCTCGTGTTGGTGCGGAGTCGTGACCTCGAGCTGCGCTGCCAGCTCGACGAGTCGATCAGTCAGTAGCTGCTGACCGCGTACGGCACCGGCCCGTACGATCGCACCCACTCGTTCCAGCACGGCTCGCCGTCGCACCGCGTCGTCGTCGCACCACAACTGCAGAAACGTCTGTCGGCGCACTTCGAACGAGCCCAAACGCGACCAGCCGATGCGGTTGCCGAAGACCGTCGCGGGCAACGAAGCTCGCCACACCCCGTTGGGCAGTTGCCGTGGCTTGACGTCGGCGAAGTCGGCCCCATCCAGCCAATCCCGCCAGACCTGGGCGGCATCGAATCGCTCCTCAGCGCCCAGGACATCGCGCAGGTACGGTGTGACCAGTGTGGACAGATACGGATCGGGACCGTCGAGCGCCTTGATGAAGACCAGCAGCGACGACGTGGACTCCACCACGTACGCCGGAAGCCAGGCGGTCCGCACCTCTAGCGGCGCTGCGCCCGTGAGCGCGGCCGGAACATTAAATTTCTCGCGGTCTGCTCGGCTCATCAGCGTCTGAACCGCGTCAGTACGGAACACGGGCGAGCCGGTCACCACGTGGAAGCGCGTGCCGTCGGTCAACGAGAGCGTGGGCTCGTCTAGCCAGACCGTGCCCGAGTAATGGGTGCGCGGCAGCGGTGCGCCGGTGAAACCGTCGAAATAGAGAACCTGTCGGTCCTCCTTGACGACATACCGGCAGCCGTCGGCGATCGAGCGGTAGCCCAAGTCGGTCACGGTGAGCGTGTCATCTACACGTTGCAGGTGGCCGATGGTCGTGAGGAAATGCAAACCCCGTTCGATCAGAGCCGGCTCGACGCCGAAGAAGCCGGCCAACGCCGGGGCATCGCGCAGCCCTGCCTGCGCGATAGCGCGGGACAGGTAGCGGTCGAACACCTCGTAGGGCTGCGGCTCGCGCAGCGTCGCGCTGATCTCGACGCCCCACATCGGCAACAACAGCGGAAAGATCCGCAACGGTTCGACTCCAGGAAGGCGAACGACCCGTTCGAGTACCCGACGGGACGGAATGTGTGCCGGTGACGGTGGGGTCACCGCAGCCGGTCCCGCAGTCGGCGTGAGGCCACGATGTCACCGTGCTGCTGCGCGTAGCTAAACAACTCGCCCGCGAGATGTCGAAAACCCGGGTCCTGGGCTCGAACGAGCGTGCTGTAGTCACCGATCAGGATGAGCTGCTCGCGAGCCCGGGTGATGGCGACGTTAAGCCGGCGCAACTCGGCGAGGAAGCCCACCCGGGCGGCCGGATTGCTGCGAGTGAAACTGTAGACGACAATGTCGTACTCCCGACCCTGGAACGTATCGACGGTGCCGACCCGATCCCGGACCGCATCGTCGTCGAGCAATTCCCGCAACCGTTGGGTCAGCAGCTGGACCTGCGCCCGATACGGCGCGATGACCGCCCATTGCCGGCCATACCGCGCATACCACTGCACCAGATCCAGCACGAGTCGCGCCTCGGCGAGGTTGTCACAGCCGGCGGTCTGCCAGGTCTCAGTCTTGTCTCGTCGCCGCTCGGCCCGGTCCCGTGCCGGCAGGTCAGCGGTGTCCACTAGCACCAGCGGGCTCCGGAAGATCGCCGAACGAGGCCGGGGCTCGGTGGCGGTGCCCAGGCGTCCTTGGTAGAACCGCGTAGAGATGAAATCGCTCAGTACAGCGGGCATCCGGCGTTGTTGGCTGAGTAGCACCTGGTTGGCGGGTGGGGCGGCCCGGATGAGCCGCTCGAAGGCGCTGTGGGTCAGCAACTCGGTGAGTTGTGCCGCCTCTATTCGGGTGTCGGTCAGTGGGTGGCGTTGCAGCCACTGGCGGACCTCGTCGTCGACGAACGGTGGCAACTGGTGGTGGTCGCCGACCAGGACCGCCCGGCGGGCGCGGATCAACGGCACCAGCGTCGACGTCAATGGGATCTGCCCGGCTTCGTCGATGATGGCGAGGTCGAATTCGAGGTCGCTGAGTTTGTTCTTCTGCACGCCGACGCCGATGCAGGTTGCTCCGATCACATCGGCGTCGCGGATCAACTCGGCGTGCAACTGCTCGGCGGGCTGGGTCAACTGCTCGCGCCAATCGCGCAGTAACCGGGCCCGAACCTGCAGCATCGCATCGATCCCGCGGCACCATTCGGCGAAATGGATCAGTCCGTCGTCGTCGGGAACCGTCGGTACCCCCACGATGCCGGCTAATAGCCGCGCGAACTGCTGCGCCGCCTGCTGGGCGCGATCCAGCGCCACGCCGATGGCGGCCTGGGCGGCGGTTGCCTGGGCGCCGGCGCGAAGCACGGCCGTGTCCCGTCCGACGGTGCGGCGCAACTCTTCAGTCCTGCTCGCGTGATCCCGCTCAGCCTGCGCCGATCTTGCCTGCGCTTGCGCTGTGTAGTGGGTGGCCTGGGCCAACCGTCCGCGGTAGCGGTTGGCAGACCATCGGTACCAGAATCCGAGCGGCCCGTTGGCTTTGCTCTCCGCCCGTTGCTGGTGTGCGGTGAGCTGCTGCACATTCTCGAGACCGGTGGCCGCCTCGCGCTGCGCCGTCTGCCAAGCCAGGTGACTTTGCTGCACCGGTTCGCCTAGCCGGGACTCGATCGCGGCGACAGCAGTCGCCCACGCCGTCAGTGCGGTGTTGTTCGCGTTGCGCGCCTCATTAACGTCGGCGAGCCCGGCATCAAGGCGGCGTAGCCAGCCCTGTGCAGGTCGCGGCTCGGCGAGCCAGGGCGCCAACCGCAGCGCGGTCACCTCAGATCGGGACAGAATGCGCTGTTGCAACTCGGCAGCGGTCGCGGCAAGAGTCTTGTTCCGTGCCGCGCCGGTGATCCGGTCCTCGTTGCCCACCCGGATCGCGGTCAGTGCGGCAGGAAGGCGCTCCATGCAGTTGTCGACAGCGGTGTTGGTCTGCGAGGCGATCAGCACACGCTCACCGCGAGCAGCCGCGGATCTCGCGATTTCGACGATCGTGCGGGTCTTGCCGGTGCCGGGCGGGCCCAGCACGCACAGCAGATCGGGGACGGACAAGGCCCGCCGGTACGCGTCCTGCTGATCGTCGTCCAGCGGTTCGGCCGGTTGTAGCGTCGCGACGTCGGGCGGCGGTCCGTGATATGCGGCGAAGGTAGCGTCGGCCAGCAGACTCAGCAGGTTCGGGTTGAGGGTCGTGCCGCCACGCAATCGGGCGATGGCGTCGCGCTGGATGCGCTGGATGAGGTCGCCACCGCTGATGATCAACTCGCCCTGAGCCGGAATGCGTCGCCGGTCAACCGCGGTGTCGAAATGCACCGCCAATCGCTCCCCGTCCACTGTCGAGACCTTGCCGCGTAGGTCTGGCGCGTGTCGCAATTCGACCATGGCGCCGGGTTCGATCCGACCAGGTCGCGACAGCAGGAAGTCGTAGATGCCGGCGGCCGAGTGACGCGTCTCGGCAGCGCTGCGTACCTCGTAGTACGGTAGCGCTGGCCGGACTCGGTCTTTCGCCGCTTCGATCTGGCGCGCGCCCTCGACGACCAGATCCAAAGCGGCGCAGAACACGTCGTGCCGCGTCGGCCGGCCCTGATCTGCGGAATGATCTGACTGGCGGCGCGAGTGCTGCCAGGCTGAACGAATCTGCTGATCCGGCGCCTGGCAGCCAGGCGGTATGGCGTTGAGCAGTGCACTGTAGATCCAACTGCGTGGCGCGACCCGCAATCGGCTACCGGCCAGCCGCTCGTGGTTGCGAAGGTTCAGCGGCTCGATGAACTCGATCGAAAATGCGTCCCCCCGACTCGTCGCCCGCACGCCAACGCAGCAACGCCGTGCGTAGAACCGGATCCATGGCTTGCCGTCGTCGACACTGACCGGCACGCCACCGGTGCGGGTCAGTTCGTTCATTTCGGCCGACAGCAGCGCCATGTCCGGCAAGTAGGGATACTGCTGCCGCGTCTGCGCGTACCGGACGGCCAGGTTGCGTCCCGGGACCAACGCGACCGATGTGGACAATGGAAGAGTGACCTGCTCACCGCTCAACATGCGCCCGTCCCGCCGGATCGCAGCACACCGCTGAGTGCTTTCAGCAGCCCCGGCAGCGACGGCCGGTCGTCGGGTGTGGGCACCAGCGCGGCTAGCAGCGACGTGTCCAGGCTCGGCGCCAGCTCCGGCCGCAGCAGGCTCGGCGGCGCAGCGTCGGCACCCGGCCGTTGGCCGACGGCCAGGTGGTAAACGATCGCCGCGAGTTGGTAGACGTCCGTCGCCGGGCCCGGTGGCTGCAGTATGGGCCGGTCCTGTTCTGGCGCCCGGTAGTCCGGCCGTCCTTCCCCCGCGACGGCCGGCACCGTGGCCAGCCCGACATCACGAAGCCGTAACCGGTCACCCGCGCACATGAAGACATCTGGGTGCAACGCGCGGTGCGCCCGTCCGGCGGCGTGCAGGGCCCCGAGCGAGTCGCCCACCGTCGGCAAGGCGCGCAGCAGCGCATCCAGCACCATTCCCGGGTACGGCGGGAGCCCGAAAACCGCCGGCAGCGGCGAACCGTCGGGCATCGCCGTCACGACCGCGAGCTGAAGGTCATTGTCCATCTGCACCAAAACGGACGGCAGGCCCGGTATCGAGGCGTGCAGCAGCATCTCCGCTTGAATTTGGCTGCGACGCTCGTCCGCCGTCCAGCCGGGCCGCCGGACGTCGAATCGCGTCAGCCGCACATCCCGCTGCGGTGTGTCGAGCCGGCGTGCCGGCGCGCGCTGTTCGAAGTACGATCCGTCCGGCGGCACGGTGGTCTCCACCGGCGCGTGCACCAAATACGAGTCGGTGCCGATCCGGACCTCTACTCCGCCGTACCACTGCCCGTCATCGCGAGCCACAACGGTCACCGGCCTCAGGTGCTGCCTGGCCCGCACTACTGGCGGCGGGCGGCGCACCTGCTGCTCATGGGTGGCGATCACGAGGTCACGTAGGTCCGCGATGCGTAGGGTCTGCTCGTCGAGTCGAGGCCGTGACCTGTCGTTGACAGCGCGCAGCGAGCCGGTCAGCCGGGCGATGTGCCGTTCGGAGGGATCTGGTTCCTCGGTGGCCACGGACGCGATCCGCGCCACCAACGCCCGGTAGCACTCCTGCGAATACCGCGGGTCGAGGTCCAGAAGAGACAACGCGCCAGCCATATCGCGCAGTCCGACGGCAGTGATCTCGCTACGTCGGGGAAGCGGCGGATCCGGCATCGCGAGCACCTGCCCGAAGCGGGCGATCTCGTCGGCATCCACGTCGAGGAACTCACCGAGCTTCGTGCTGATTGCCTTGGCTGCGTCCGTCGTGATGGCCGCATTAGAGGCGAACGAGCAGCGGCACCGCTCATGCATCTCCCGCCAGACCCGGTGTAGGTCTTGCACGACAGGCTTCAGCATGCTGGTCGTCCAGTCGCCCTGGCCCGGGTCGCGGTGCTTGATCGAGACCAGTTCGGGATTGTCGTCCGGCAATAGAGCGATGTAGTCCGTCGACCATTCGATCACGACTGCTGTCACGCTCTCCGACAGCAGGTTGGCGATGCATCGCTGGGCGATGCATTCGTCCTGGTAGTCGAAGCGAGCCCGGGTCGGACGGGCAGTATTGCGGACGTCGTAATACGGATCGATGGGCCATGACGCCATCTGGTCACCCTAAGGGTTCATCGCGTCGTGCAGCAATCGCGTTCAGTCAACTCAGACACACTGATGCAGGCCTACTGCACCGTGACCTGCCGGCCCACCAGCATTGACCACAAGCGCGCCCGCGGCGGCTGCACTTGCGGAGTTGTTCGAGGCGTTCGGTGAGGAATGTCCACGAAGCCCTGATCTCGCAGCCACGCGGTGATCTCGTAGCCGTATGCGGGCTGGCCTAACAAAATCGCGAGGACGATGCCCTCCAGCGTTCCTTTAAGCATCTCCGTTGCTTGCTTACCCACACTCACCTCATCCACTACTCAGCAACACTCACTACCAGTACCTAGTAACGCTGAATAGCTTGGACGCAAGAGGTCGGCGAACGAATTTCATCAATGGGGCGGGACGGTCGGTGGGCCCGCCCCCGTGCCAACCCACCGACCGTCACATAGTGGACGGCCCACTCACGCGCGTAATCGCCTCAGCGAGCGGACCGACCAGGACAGGTTCGCGCCGCCGGAGTTCGAACACCCCGCCAGCTCTCGATGAGGACCACGGTAGAAGTGCCGCGCACCCCCGACAACCGATTAACGATCACCAATCGCCCAACACGGGCATCTGGCAGCAGACTGACCTCGCCCCACACCAAACCCGTGCGGCCATAGCGTTGGCTAATATCGGGGCCGGTACGCGTCCGCGCGGCCACGGATATCGATCACGTGCACGGTCCCCGGGCTGTCGTCAATGCGATACCGGACGCGGTAAGTCGATCGGCGAGCAACCCATTGCCCCAGGAATAGTGCGTTTAATGGCTTTCCAACCCGTTTCGGGTTATCACGTAGCGCCCCATCGATGAGTGCCCACACGGCAGCAGCTACCGACTCGTTCAGTTCCTCAGCGAGTGCACGGCGGGCAGTCCGGCCGAGAGTTAGCAGATACCGACCATCGGTCACGCGGCAGGTCGACCAAATCTGGCGGCCATGATGGCGGCCATCTCTTCCCCGGTCGTAATCTCTCCAGCGGCGGCAGCCGACTCAGATTCGGCAATGCGGGCCAGGTCCACCGGATCGCTCAACAGTGCGAGGGTCTCCTGCATCGACTCGTAGTCGTCCGCAGACAGCACGACGACGGCAGGCACGCCGTTACGAGTGACAGTCAAGGCATCGTGCGTGCGTACGACGTCGTCGACCAGGGCAGACAGCCGGTTTCGGACGTCAGCGAGCGGAAGGATCGTCATAGCCAGAATTCTAGCCACCGGGAGTGGGTATAGCCAGGGCCTGACGAGATCAGCGAACGGGCAACAGTGCTCGGCGGACTGCGATGCCTAACTGCGCGAGACCGACCACCGCCAACGCCAACCACGCTGCCGCGGCGACCACGAGCACGCGCACACCCCAGCCCTGATGGACATATCCAGCGATGCCCGCAAATATCAGCCCACTGATCGCAATCGACACTCGGGTAGGCCGCTCCCCCACGGTCACCGCGCCAAGCTCAGCCATCCCGCCGGCGGTAGCCCGAGCCCGCACATATTCATGCAGCCAGCTCACCCCACCAGCACCAACCACCAGCCAACCCGGCACCCCAACCAGGTAGAAACCGGTCAACCAGCCCACTTCGCCCAGCCGATCAGCAACCGAGTCATACACAAACCCGAGCCGACTGGTGCGCCCAGTCGCGACCGCGACCGCGCCATCAAGCCCATCAGCAATAGCCGCCAGCAGCACCAACAGCGCTCCGACCAGCAATCCCCCCGGCCCAACCAACGCCGCCACCGGCACCAGCAGACACAAGATCAACCCCGCCGCTGTCACCGCAGTCGGCCCAACCCCCAATCGACCAAGCCAAGATCCGATTCGGTACGCCAGGAGCACCCACCCCCGCACCACAGCAGTCGCACTCCTCGGGTCGAACCCGCCATGCAGCCGCGACCAGGCGACGGTGTATTCATCCCAGGTCAGCACGGCCGGCCGAAACGTCAGGCAGCCACCGCGACGTCGGCGGGTGCGAGCAGCTGCCAGACCTCACGGGTCGCGGTGGACCGGTTCAGGGTGATGAAGTGGATGCCGGGCACCCCTTCGTCGAGCAGCCGGGCGCACATGTTGGCACACACCTCAATGCCCAACTCACGCACCGCTGCTTCGTCGCCGGCCAAGCGCTCGAACTGCTGCAGCAACGCCGGTGGGAACGGCGCCCCAGACAATTGGGTCGACCGCTCAATCGTCGCCAGCCGAGTCACCGGCATCACGCCCGGCACGATCGGCGTGTCACAGCCAGCGGCAGCGACCCGATCGCGCAACCGCAGATATTCCTCAGCGTCGAAGAACATCTGAGTGATCGCGAAGTCGGCCCCAGCCTGGCATTTGCGGATGAAGTTCGCGGTGTCGGTAGCCACGTCGGGCGAGCGCGGATGCTTGTACGGAAAAGCAGCCACGCCGACGCTGAAGTCGCCGGATTCCTTGACCAGCTCGACCAGCTCGGCCGCATAAAGCACGCCGTCGGGGTGCCGAACCCACTCGCCGGTCGGGTCGCCCGGCGGGTCACCGCGGACAGCAAGCACGTTACGGATGCCCGCACCGGCCAGGCGACCGATCATGTGCCGCAACTCGGCAATCGAGTGGTCGACAGCGGTCAAATGCGCCATGGCTAGCAAGGTCGTCTCGGTGGCAACCCGCTCGGTGACCGCGACCGTGGTGTCGCGGGTAGTGCCGCCTGCGCCATAGGTGATCGACACGAAGTTGGGCCGCAGCGACTCGAGTTCGCGGATTGCCTGCCAGAGTTGCCGCTCGCCTTCAGCGGTTTTGGGCGGGAAGAACTCAAACGAGAACGTGGGCACAGGTCCGCGGATCAGCGCACCGATCGCCGGTGTGCCGGGCAAACGCGAAGGAAGTCCGAGGGCCACGCACCGCACCTTACCGGTCCGTACCCTCGTTCAGCCACCCGCTAGCGTCGTGCTGTGACTTCCCCTGTTGAGCAGGCCGGCCTGCGCCCCCGCATCGACAAGGCACTCGCGGCCTTCCTCCATGAGCAGCGCGAACTGCTCACCGGGATCGACCCAGCGCTAGCCGAAATGTGTGACGCGCTCGAAGCTTTCGTGCTCGGCGGTGGAAAACGACTGCGGCCAGCCTTCGCCTATTGGGGATTTCGCGGTGCCGGCGGCGTCGACTCAGATCAGGTGGTCGCGGCCGTCGCGGCGCTGGAGCTGGTGCAGGCCAGCGCGCTGATCCACGACGACTTGATGGACCGGTCAGACACCCGGCGCGGTGAACCAGCCATCCACCGCAGGTTCCAGCGCCGGCACATCGCCGCCGGCTGGCGTGGCGGGTCGGCGGCCTTCGGCGACAGCGCCGCAGTGCTGCTCGGCGACTTGGCGTTAGTTTGGTCGGACGAGCTGATGCACACCAGTGGGCTCAGCCCGGCCGAATTGTCCCGCGCGCGACCGGTGTTCGACCGCATGCGCACTGAAGTGACAGTCGGCCAGTTCTTGGACGTGTTGACCCAGGCGACCGCTGACACCTCGGTGGAACGCGCCAGCAAGGTGGCTCGCTACAAATCGGCGAAATATACGGTAGAACGCCCGTTGCTGCTTGGAGCGGCTTTGGCTGGGGCGCAGCCGGAGACCGAGGCCGCGTATTCGGCGTTTGGGCTGCCGTTGGGTGAGGCGTTCCAGCTGCGCGACGACATACTCGGAGTGTTCGGCGACCCGGCCCAAACCGGCAAACCGGCCGGCGACGACCTGCGCGAAGGCAAACGGACCTACCTGGTCGCGTGTGCGTTCGCCGCTCTCGCCGACGGCCCTCGCGCCGAACTCGACGCCGGCCTGAGCGACCCTGACTTGGACGACCCCGGCGTGTCTCGACTCCGCGCGCTGATCCGAAACAGCGCCACCCACCGGCGCCCTAGACGCCACCGAACGTCGGATCGACGACCTGACCACATCAGCTTGTCGTTCGGCGAGCCGGGCGCCGAGGATGCCACCGAGGCCGGGCTGGCTCACCTCAGCGTCCGGGTGCCGACCAAAATGGGCACCCACCTGCTGTTGCATCAGCTTGCTGGGTGTTGAAGGTGGTCGATCGCGCTGGGCCTGCACAGTCACCGCGTCCAAGCTGCGGTGTTCGTAACACCTCCTGAATCGCTACCTTGTCGGGTATGCCACGGCGGCGGGCTCGACGCAGCGCCGCAGTGATCTGCTCGCCCTCCAGCCCAGCCGCGGTGACCGGGTCCGGGGCCGCCGCCAACAGTTCCAAGGTGTCCGCGGCGTCCAGATCATCGAACGCCGTCACCGCGGCGGGGAAAAAGTCCAGCAACGCCCTCCGCAGCCGCAGCGTGTGCCGGGTCCGTTCCCAGATCAGCGTCTTATGCGCCCGGGTGACCACCTTGACCGCCTCGGCCAGGTCACGTCCCCAGCCACCGGGCGCAGCTGATGCCGGTCGGTACGCACCATATCGGCCAGACTGTGCGCGTCACCCGGATCACTCTTGGCCCCAGACACACCGTGTCGTTCCCGGTAGCGGGCCACCTGCAACGGGTTAATCGCGTACACCTGGTAGCCGGCCGCGATCAGGGCCTGCACCCACGGGCCCCGCTCGGTCTCGATCCCAACCACGACCTCAACCGCTCATCAGCGTCGCCGATGTGCCCGATCATCGCGTGCAGCCGGGCGATACCCGCGATCCCCTCCGGCAGCCGCCTTACCCAACCGGCGTCCCGTTTCGTCCTGACAGCAGCAACAACGCCCTCGCCCTTCACGGACCACTTGCGGCAGCCTGCGGGAGAGCTACCGCAACCTAATGATCAAGTGCTCACACCCAAAGTGCAGCGGGCACGACATCCCATCAGCGGTCTGGTCTCCCGACCACCAAGCAGGGGCACGACCGCTAGGACTCAACGAGGCCCAAGAAGTGCTCACCCACCGGCGGCTACCGGCACCGAGTCTGACTCACGCCAACCCGGCATTAGGTCAGCAGCAGTGCCGAGCCGTCCAACGGCGCGCCAGGCACGCATCGCCGCCCGACCGGACGGTTCTGCACCGGATGCTGCGTGCTTGGCCCAACAAACCTGGGCCCGGACGGCGGGGTCGGGTGTGGCACTGCTATCCGCAGAACAAGTGGCGCCCCAGTGACGTGGTGTTCGTCGCTGGGGCGCCGGTGAAGTCGCGGTGTTACACCCGTGCGAGACGCACGCGAATTAGCCCACTGATTTCGTGGCGGACTTTACCCGCTGGTTGTGGTTGGTGAAGTCGGTGATGTCAGCGGCGACCCGGTGGGGCTCTTCGAACGGGAACGCGTGGCTGAGCCGGGGGTAAATCTTCAGGTGAGCGCCGGGGATGGTGGCGGCGAGGAAGGTCGAGTTTGCTGCTGGTTGTTGCTCGTCGTCGCTCGCGCCGAGCACGAGGGTAGGAACGCGCAGGTTAGGGAGTTTGTCGGCGACGTTGGCGGTGGGGTCGGTGAGCCAGCCGATCAGGGCTTCACGTTGCCGGTTCAGGCCGGGCAGGGCGACTTCGACCCGGTGTCGGCGTGCGCTGATGCGTTGCTGCCACGCGGTCAGGTCACGGGGGTGGCCACTGAAGTAGAGCGGGAACAGCTGGTCGGCGGGCACGGTGAAGTCCAACAATGCCGCGTTGGCGGTCAGGTCGGGAAGGACCTCTGTCGGCCCACCGGGGCTGGTGCCCATGAGTATGAGCGCACCGACCTGTCCGGGGTGGTCGACGGCGAGTCGTTGGGCCACGAAACCGCCCAGGGAGTAGCCCGCAACGGTGGGGCTGTGCAGGCCCAGGGCGGTGATCAGGCCGCTGACTTGTTCGCTCAACTGCCCGACGTTCAGGTGTGCTGAGGTGCTGGCGGGGGTGCGTCCGACGCCGTCGGAATCAAAGATGATGACCCGGTGGTGGGCGGCCAGGCTGTCCAGCAGTGCTGGGTCCCAGTCGTCCATGCTCAGGCCTAGACACGGGGTGAGCAGCAATACCGGCCCCTGGCCGAAGCTGCGGTAGGCCACCGGTAAACCGTTGACCATGATGTGGTCAGTGTGCGCGGTGACTGCCGTCATCTGGTGGCCGAAAGCTTGGTATGCCGAAGTTGGCATTCCTGCGGCTGGTGCGGCTGAGGCCATGCCGGGGCTGGCAGCGCCGGTAGCTATCAAGGTCAAGGCCAAGCCGGCGAGGACGCGCCTGCTGCGACGGTTCGGTTGGGTCACCCACGACGTCCTAGCGCGAGCGATGTCCAGGATTTCCCGGTGACGTGGCGTGTACATCAGTTACCATCCTAAATGGGTTGAGGTTAGCTAGCTCAGGGCTGTTTTACCGGGTGTTTTCGGTAGGGTTCAGCACTTAGACGCGCTCTAGGCCGAACACCCGCTCGGGCAAAGTTTTCCGGGGCTGTGCTTCTAGTGGCGCTTGGCAGGCAGGTCGTGAACCGCCTGGACGATGCCCTTTTTGTCGTAGCTGCCGGTTGGCATGGTGGCGCCGTGGGCATATCGCACGATGCCGTCGCTGTCGATCAGGACAGTGCCTGACTGCTGCATCGCTCCGAAAACCTTCTTCGTCAGGCCGATCGCCTCATGTGGGGTGCCCCGCCGGCCGGTCACGACGGGGAACGGCAAGCGTCGTTTGGCCTGCCATTCGGCGGCTTCTTGCCGACCTTCCGGTACAGCGATCAAGACCTTCACGTTGAGGGCTGCGAACTCGGCGTTGCGAGCGGCGAGGTCTTTGACGTGACTGTTGCACACCGGGCAACTCGTCGAGCGCATGAAAAACAGCAACACGTTGTCTTTACCGCGGAAGTCCCCCAGGCGTACGGGGTGCCCGTTCGTGTCTTCCAGGGCAATTTCGGGCGCGGTCGATCCGGTTTCAAGCATGCAAACTCCTCAATGGGGGTCACTACGTAGGGGTGTTGCGGCGATTACTGGGGTGGGTCCTGTAGTGCAATGCGCACACTCAGGCGGGCCCGATGCAACCGCGACTTCATCGCAGCAGTGCTCAGACCGGCGGCATCGGCTACGGCACCGCCGGGGTAGCCCAGAACATCGCGCATGATCAAGACGCGGCGCTGATCATCAGGCAAGGCCACGACAGCCGCGGCCACCCGCTGCCCGTGCAGACGGGTAAGGACGTCGTCCTCAGCTGACGCGACCCACCCATCAGTGGCCGGGCCTGCTACCCACCGCGTTAGGTGCCGGGAACGGCGAATGCACTCGTTGCGCACGATCCGGAACATCCACGACCCGAGCGCACTAGCTGCACGCAGCGTGCCGATTTTCTGGAAAAGAACGATCAGTGCCTCTTGCGCGGCGTCTTCCGCGTCCTGCGGAGACGAACACAACGAGTATGCGAAACGCTGCACATGTGGGTGTGAACCCGACACTAGAGCCGCGATCGCATCCGCGTCCCCGTCCTGCGCGGCCGAAACCAAACTTTCAACCGGCCAATCGGCGTTACCCACGTACACCCCTCTCTCAGACCCGGTGTTCCTACCCAGGTCACGGCGATGCTGGCGGCAACAGCCGGACCTGCGACCCAAACGACGGCCGCGTAGGAACACCTATAAGAGCGAGCCCGACCGGAAAAGGATTCACCTGCGGGTTCACCAATACGCACAGATGAGCTATCCCCGGCGAGTTGTCTTCCCCGGACACCGGAGTCGGGAGGGCTGTGAGCCCGACCTTACTTGCGCGACGACGAGCTGAAACTCGCCCGCAGTCGACGTAGCAGGGCACTCCCGGCGCCGGCGGCCGGAGTGCGCTGGATGCCGCGACGGCCCAACCACACCCAAACCGACAAAGTAAGCAAGATCAGGGCAAAACCAAAGAACAGATCTTCCACCGGGGCGTACACAATCCGTAAGCCGGTGATCGCTGCTGGGTCGTAGATGACAATCCGCCGGCCGGTCAGGATGCCGTTGGACAGCAGTTGAAAGGTGATGATGATCGGATAGGTGGCCCAGAAGACCGCCCGCGTGATCAGCCGAGTCCGCAGCACGAGCAGGTCCACCAAAACCGAGCCAGCCACGCCAAGAAGTGCGGCCGCTGTATAGGTCACGGCTCCAGCACCTCAGCACGAGCAGGCTCAGCAGCACGAGCAGGCTCAGCAGCACGAGCAGGCTGAGCAGCGTCAGTGGGCTCAGCAAACACGACTGTGTCAGCTTCGTCGCCGGCGGGCCGACGCAGCACGGCCCGGACGGCTTCGAAGCCCAGGATGGCGCAGATCGGCACCACCAAGAAGAACAGAAGCTCGTCCAGCGGCAAGCCACCGGGTAGGAAAATTCCGGTGATCTGGGCTGGATCGAAGTGCCAATGACCGGCAGCGATCGCACCCAGATCCCACAACACGAACACCACAGCGACCGGAATCAGGGTCAACACAAGCCGACGCCAGCGGCGCAGCACGTTGACCTTGAGGATCGGCTCTAGCCAGAGCGCGGCCAGCAAACACCCCGCGAGCACGCATAGGTACGCGAGGTGGCGCAGCATGTCAGAATCCGACGGCTTGAGCGCGCCGCTTGACTTCGCGGGCAAGGTCGCCGCCGAGTGCGATCGCCCCGTTACCGTCGAGCGTTTCGTCCGGTTCGTAGAGCCAGGAAATGATCTCTTCGTCGTCGTAGCCGCCGTCGCGAAGCAAGGTCAGAATGCCGGGCAGGTGTTTGATCGCCACGCTGTTGGCTACCAGTTCGGCGGGCACCACCCGGATGCCGTCGCGGCGGACGGCGAGCAGCTGCCCGTCCCGGATCAGTTGGTGCACCTTGCTGATCGACACATCGAGCTTTTCGGACACGTCTGGCAGGTTTACCCACGCGGTCGGTCCGGCGGTTACAGATTCACTCACCCCTACAGGGTGCCAGAGCACCCGTCAGACCAGCTAATCCCCTCCTCCAGCGCCCCACGACAGCTGCGCCCGGCAGGAGTCAGGAATTGTGGCTAGGTTTACCCGTTTGGACTCTGCTGTGACATCCTGAACCGCCCTCGCAGGAAAGGCACATACACTTCACGCCGATGGACACCACTGTCGCCGACACGTTGATCGGCACGACGATTGACGGGCGTTACCGGATCACCGGCCGCGTCGCCCGTGGCGGCATGGCGACCGTATACACCGCGGTCGACGATCGACTCGAACGCACTGTCGCCCTGAAGATCATCCATCCGTCGCAGGCGACAAATGTGCACTTCGTCGACCGGTTCACCGACGAAGCTAAAACGATCGCTCGGCTCACCCATCCCAACGTCGTGGCCGTCTACGACCAAGGTCGCCACCTGGGTCTGCCCTACTTGGTCATGGAGTACGTGCACGGCCGGACCTTGCGTGAGCTGCTCAACCAGCGCCGGCGACTTAACCCGGTCGAAGCGTGCGCGATCCTGGAACAGATGCTCGCTGCGATTGCCGCCGCCCACCGGGCCGGTCTGGTGCACCGCGACGTCAAGCCAGAAAACGTACTGGTGGCCGAGGCACCCAGTGGCGGCATCGCCAACCTGGTCGACGCCGTGGTGAAGGTCGCTGACTTCGGCCTGGCTCGCGCCGTCGAGGCAAGCACCGTCGACGACTCCGGCCAGTTGATGGCCACCGTGGCATATGTAGCACCTGAGCTGGTCACCGATGGCCATGCTGACGCGCGCACCGACGTTTACTCGGCCGGAATCGTGCTCTTCGAGATGCTGACCGGGCAGGTCCCGTTCGACGGCAACGACCCGGTGCAGGTCGCGTGGCAGCACGTGGATCACGATGTGCCGGCACCGTCCAGCGTCGTGCCGGGGCTGCCCCGGGCGCTCGACGGGGTGGTCGAGCGCGCCACCCGCCGTGATCCGAGCGCGCGACCGACCGATGCGGGCGCGTTGCTGACCGACGTGCAAACGGTTCGCGATGCGCTGGGCGCCGCCAACGCGCAGACTGCGCTGCTGCGGCAAGTGCCGGCGACGCCCTCCCGGCACGCTGCTGCTGAGACGATGCTGCAGGCCGCGATCGAGCCCACTCGGCCGGCCGGGCTCGACACAACAGCTGTTGTTCCGGCCTTCAACGACCGCCCCACTTGGGCCCGGCTGCCCGCGCAAGGCGCGAATGCCACCTCGACCGAGTACGGCGGCAGACTCAGTCGCAGTGGGGCCAGGCAGGCCCGGGGCACTGACCGTCGGCGGATGTTGCTGATCTCCGCCGTCGTGGTGATGCTGCTCGTGGTGGTCGGCAGCGGTTGGTGGGTGACCGAGGGCCGCTACACCCAGACGCCAGCGCTGGTGAATTTGACCAAGGCCCAAGCCCAGCTATATGCCGAGCAGAATCATTTTAAGCTGTTCTTCGGCGACGGCGTCTATAGCGATGCGGCCCCAAAGGACAGCGTGGTCTCGCAGAACCCAGCCGCAACTCAGCGGATTGTGAGTGGCGGCACCATCACGATCAACCTGTCGCTCGGCCCTGAGGTGTTCGGCGTGCCAGATCTGACCGGGCAGGAGCTTAGCGCGGCCAAGAGCGAGTTGGAACAGGCCAACTTGGTCTTCAAGCAGGGTGACGGCCAATACAGCGACACCGTCCCGGAGGGTGTCGTGGTCTCCACCGACCCGAAGGTTGACACTCCACTCAAGCGCGGCAACACGGTCACCGTGGTGGTCAGTAAGGGTCGGGCGCCGATCAGCCTGCCGACGCTGACTGGTCGCTACATCAACGACGTCCGCAGCCAGCTGCAGCAGCTCGGCCTGACTGGGCTGGAGCGTTATCAAGACAGCGACCAACCCGCTGACACTGTCATCGCGCAAACCCCTGCGGCCGGCACCGGCATGGGCAAAGACGAGAAAGTGACGCTAGATATCAGCAAAGGGCCAGTGCAGGTCACCGTGCCAAACGGACAGGTCACCGTGCCAGACGGCTTGGTCGGCCAGCCCTGCCAGCAGGCCCAGGCCACCCTGCAAGGGCTGAACTTGCAGGTGCAGACGCCGAATCCGAACGGTTTCGTGCAGGGGATAAACCCTGGGGCCAACACTCAGGTTCCGCCGCAGAGTGTGGTGATCTTGCAGTGCGGCTGACGCACCCGATCGGTTCCCACACCAAAACCGCAGGCGGACTAGCCAAAACCGCCCTTCCGTACGTTGACGCAGCCAGCTCAGAAGCAGTCCAGGTGTACGTGTCGAACTCGCGTGGCTGGGCGCTGCCGACCGGTGACGCGAAACAGGACACGTTGTTCCGCGACGGCTGCACTGAACGTGAGATACCCGTCTATATCCACGCGTCCTTGCTGGTCAACCTGGGTTCGCCGACCGCGCTGACGGTCGAACGATCGGTGGCGACGCTGGCACACGCACTGCAGCGCGGCCAGGCGATCGGGGCGAGCGCAGTGGTGTTTCACGCCGGCAGCTCGGTCGATTCGGCCCACGATGCTCAGGCGTTCGCCCAGTTGGGCGCGGCTCTGCTGCCCTTGCTCGACGCCGCAGCTGCCGCTGGGCAGCCGAAACTGCTGGTCGAGCCCAGCGCCGGCGGTGGCCGCAGCCTCGCTGCCAAGGTGCAAGATCTCGGTCCATATTTTGCTGCGGTCGAACACCACCCGTGGTTGGGCGTCTGTTTCGACACCTGCCACGCCTGGGCCGCCGGCCACGATCTAGCCACCGTCGGCGGGATGACTGCTACATTGGATGCCCTAATCGAGACGGTCGGAGCCGGACGGCTGCAGCTGATCCACGCCAACGACTCCAAGGACGCGTGCGGTTCAACCCGCGATCGGCACGAAACCCTCGGCGCCGGCCAAATCGGTACAGCCGCCTTCGCCGAGTTGCTCGCTCATCCAGCAACTGCCGGCTTGCCGATCATCGTGGAGACACCGAGCGTTGAGCACGTCGGTCACGCCGCCGACATCGCCCTGCTCAAATTGCTGCGCGAAGCCAAAAGCCCCGATGGTCAGGAAGCGAGCAGCTCGCTGAGCACGGTGATTGCTTGATCGATCCCGGCGTCGTCGACGTCAAGGTGGGTGACCAGTCGAGCCACCTGGGGCAGCACCGCGGCGATCAGCACGCCTCGCGCGGCGGCCGCTGCGGTCAGCGCTCGTGCGTCTAGCTTGGCTTCCGACAAATCCAGCGCCACGATATTAGTACGAACCCGGTCCGGATCGGTAACTCCGAATGGCGCGAGTCCCTGGGCCAGCCGGCGCGCCCGCGCGTGATCGTCGGCGAGTCGGGCCACGTGGTGGTCCACGGCATATCGGCCGGCGGCAGCCAAGATTCCAACCTGGCGCATACCGCCGCCCATCCGTTTGCGGATGACCCGGGCCCGCGCGATCCGCTCGGCACTACCGATGATCAGCGAGCCGACCGGCGCACCCAACCCCTTAGATAAACACACCGACATCGTGTCAAACAGCGCACCGTACGCGGCCAGCTCAACCCCAACAGCGACGTGTGCGTGCCAAATCCGAGCGCCGTCACAATGCAGCGCAACATCCGCTTCGTCGGCGACAGCGCGCAGCGCTCGCAACGTCGACAGTGCGGTTACCCCGCCCCCACCGAGGTTGTGGGTCTGCTCGATCGCAATCGCCTTAGTCACCACCGACGGAAAACCCACCGGCCGAATCATCGCGGCGATCTGCTCCGGATCAAGCTCAGCCCCGACCGCCGGCCACGTGCGAGTAGAGATCCCACCAATCGCCGCCGCAGCCCCCAGTTCATAGGTCACCACGTGCGCGTCGGCACCCGCCAGCAGCTCCCCCGCCGGTGCAACGACGAGCTGCAACGCGATCTGATTGGCCATTGAACCGGTCGGGGCAAACAACGCCGCCTCGTGCCCGAACAGTGCAGCAACGTGCGCTTCGAGCGCGTTGACCGTCGGGTCGTCGCCGAAAACGTCGTCGCCCACCTCAGCCTCAGCCATCGCCCGGCGCATCGCTGGACCCGGCCGGGTGACCGTGTCAGAGCGCAGATCAACCACGGAGCATCTCGGTTACCCCGAAGGCGAACTCCAGGCTCTGCTGCGTATTCAGCCCCGGGTCGCAGGCGGTCTCGTAGTGTTCGGGACCTGCGAAAACACTGCTCGCCAAGGTGGCACCTCCATGCACTGGAGGCTCTATCGTGTCACACGATTTGGTGTGGTCCAGCTACCGCTCTGGTGGGACAGGCTTCTTCGTGCCGTGGTTGCCGACCAGTGCGGCAGCACGGACGTAGCGAAAGCGCTCTTGCCCTGGTCCGTCGAACGCAGGGTTCTTGGCGACGCCCTCAACCTCGAACCAGGGCTCGTTGTCGTAGGTCGTCTCGCGAATGACGCGGGTCACCCGCACTGCGAGCGATCCAACGCCATAGCGCCAGTCCGCCTCGTTATGGAGACGCTGCAGCGAGCGGTGACCGCTGCCGGGATCGACCATGCGAGCGTCGTTGTCATCGGCGCTGTCCAGGAGAGCAAGGTCAGCGTGATGCGCAAGTCTGACTACGCCGACGATCTGATCCGCGAGTACGCGCAGCCGTTGGAGCTTTCCGGCACCGGTGAGGTGACCGACGGCAAGCTACATTTGCACGTAACGCTGTATGGCGAAGACGTTGTAGTTGGCGGACACCTCCACTGCGCTACAGTTCGTGACTTCTTTGTCCATGCTTACGTGACCGAGGTCAGCACAGCCTGAATAAAGCTACAGCGAGGCTGCATCCCACGTGGGTTACGGGCACTCGGGTCTCTCAACGGCGAGAGGCCCGTTTCGTAGCTCAACCGCGCAACATCTCAGCCACCAGGAAGGCGAGCTCCAAGCTCTGCTGGGTGTTGAGTCGCGGGTCGCACGCAGTTTCGTAGCGATCCGGCAGGTCGAGATCTTCGATGCCCTGTGCGCCACCGAGACACTCGGTCACATCCTCGCCGGTCAGCTCGATGTGGATGCCACCCGGGTGCGTGCCCAGACCGCGGTGCACCTCGAAATAGCCGAGCACTTCATCGACAATCCGGTCGAAATGCCGCGTCTTGTAGCCGTTCGACGACTCGTGCGTGTTGCCGTGCATCGGGTCGCATTGCCACACGACCTTGGCCCCAGCTGCTGTCACCTTCGCAACGATGGGCGGCAACGCGTCGCGGACCTTGCCGTTGCCCATCCGCGAAATCAAGGTCAACTTTCCCGGTACGTTTTCCGGGTTGAGCTTTTCGCACAGTTCGATCGCGGTTTCCGGCGACGTGCCCGGCCCGAGCTTGACGCCGATCGGGTTGGCGATGCGGCTGATGAAGTCGATGTGCGCGTGATCCAGTTGCCGGGTCCGCTCCCCGATCCACAGGAAGTGCCCGCTCAACCCATACGCCTTGCCGGCCGAGACTCGGGTGAGCGCCCGGTCGTATTCCAGTGCGAGTGCTTCGTGCGAGCAGTACAAGCTCACCGTACGCAGGGCTTCGTCTTCGGTCATGCCGCAGGCGCGGATGAAGTCGAGGGCGCGATCGATCTCGCGCGCAATTGCCTCATAGCGCTCGCCGGCCGGCGAAGCCCGGACGAAGTCCTTGTTCCAGTCGTGCAGCCCGGCCAAATCGGCCAGACCCCCAGCCAGGTATGCCCGGAGCATGTTCATTGCCGCCGCCGAGTTGGCATAGGCGCGAATCATCCGTTGCGGGTCGGCCACTCGGGCAGCCTCATTGGCTTCCAGCGAATTGATTAGGTCGCCGCGATAAGCGGGCAGGCCGAGCGAGTCTTTCGCCGCGGATCGGGGCTTGGTGTATTGCCCAGCCACCCGGGCCACCTTGACCACCGGCAGCGAGGCGCCATAGGTCAGCACCACCGCCATCTGCAGCAAGGTGCGCGCGTTGGCGAGCAAGTGGCTCTCGGTGTTGTCGGCGAACGTCTCAGCGCAGTCGCCGCCCTGCAGCAGGAAGGCCCGCCCCTCGCACACCTCGGCGAGCCGAACCCGCAGCTGGTCCACCTCATAGGGCGCGACGATCGACGGCACGCTGTCGAGCACTTTGCAGACCGAGGCAACCTCGGCCAGGTCGGCCCACGGCGGCATCTGCACGCGGGGCAGCTCGCGCCAGTGGTCGAGGCCCAGGGCTGCATCCTCGGCGGAGTCGGTCGACGGGCGGGACGTCTGCACGGCCGGGTTGCCCACCCCGGGGTGACTGAGCTGGTGCCACTCTCGGCGCATGAGCAAATCCTACGGATGCGCGACAGCCAGGCCGCGTTCGGTGCCGGCTTAGCCGCGTTCGCGCCCGGCTTCGCCGCGTTCGGTGCCGGGTCCGCCGCGTTCGGAACTGTCGAATACTGACCGATCGCGACGGGGTGCGATCACATGGACACTGCGCGTAGTCTGCCCGCATGACGATCTACGCCGTCACCCGCGCAACTGCACCCCCGCTGAGGCTGCGATGAGCATCCATGTGATCGGAATCGACGCGTACGCGCTTGGCTGGGTTGGGGTTGAGCTGCGCGACGGTTCGTTCGGCCGGGCCGTGCTCGCCCCCAGCCTCTACGAAATCGTCGCCGGCAGCTCGGGTGCCGCTGTGATCGGCGTCGACATCCCGCTCGGCATGCTGCGCAGCGGCTGGCGGGCCGCCGACACCCTGGCCGCGGATCAACTCGGTCCGCGTCGAGCCAGCGTCATGCGGGTGCCGCCGCGAGCGGTGTGGCAGGAGGGCGACTTCCCCGCAGCCAACCGGCTCTGCCGCGAGCTGACCGGGGTGGGGCTCACCCGCCAGTCGTGGGCGCTACGGCCGAAACTGCTGGAAGCAAACGCGATTTGGGAACGGCATCCCGGCCTGCTGTTCGAAGCCCACCCGGAAGTGTCGTTTCGCACCATGGCCGGCGAGCCCCTGTCGTACGCGAAACGGACTTGGACTGGGCAGGCGCGGCGTCGGGAGCTGCTGGCTCGGCATGGGATCGTGCTGCCGGATCGGCTGGGGCCGGCCGGCCAGGCGCCACCGGACGACGTCTTGGACGCAGCCGCAGTGGCCTGGTCGGCGCATCGAATGGCCACCGGGACCGCGTCGAGTCACCCCAGCCCACCGGAGGAGGACAACGGCTCGAAGATCGCGATTTGGTATTAGCCCAGTTCGTCCCGGGCCATTTGCCCGGCGATCTCCCGGGCCCGGTTGCGGGCAGCCTCCAGCGCGGACAGCATTGCCGCCCGGACGCCGTGATTTTCCAGCTCGCGGATCGCCGAGATAGTGGTGCCGGCCGGTGAGGTGACCGCTTCACGCAGCTTGACTGGATGCTCGCCGGAGTCGCGCAACATCACCGCCGAACCGATCGCGGTCTGCACGATCAAGTCATGTGCGACCTGTCGGGGCAACCCGAGCAGGATGCCGGCGTCGATCATCGCTTCGACTAGCAGGTAGAAATACGCCGGACCAGAGCCGGAGAGTGCGGTCACCGCGTCCTGCTGTGACTCCGGCACGCGCAGGGTCTTGCCGAGCGGCTTGAAAATCTCCTCGGCCAGCAACAGGTGCTCTTCGGTGGCGAAGCGGCCCGGCGAGAGGACGGTCATCGCCTGATCGACCAGCGCCGGGGTGTTGGTCATGACCCGGATCACCGGGATGCCCTCGGGCAGCCGTTCGGAGAAGAAGCTGGTCGGCAGGCCGGCGCAGAGCGACACGACGAGCTTGTCCGGCGGCACCTTCATGCCCCACTCGTCGAGCAGTCGGCCCGCGTCCTGGGGTTTGACCGCAATCGCCAACACGTCAGCTTCGGTGATTGCGGTCAGGTTGAGCACCGGCCGGATGCCGTAACGCTCGGCCAGTTCGTTGGCCCGCTCGGGGCGCCGGGTGGTGGCGAGCAGTTGTTTCGGTGACCAGCCCGCGCGCAGCAGGCCAGACAAGACCAGCTCACCGAGCTTGCCCGCGCCGATCACGGCGACGCTGTGGTTGCTCATGCTCATCCCTACATGCAAAGCAGGGCGGCCGGTGGGCCGCCCTGCGCTAACAAACGTGTGTCCTGCTAGCTCAGCTGCCGAAGAAGACTTCGGCCTCTTCGTAGCGCGCCAGCGGCACGGTCTTGAGCTCGCCGGTGCCGTCGGCCAAGGGCACGCGGACGATGTCGGTGCCTCGCAGCGCCATCATCTTACCGAAATCACCCTCGTGCACGGCGTCAATCGCCTGCAGGCCGAAGCGGGTGGCAAGCACCCGGTCGAACGCTGACGGGGTGCCACCGCGCTGGATGTGCCCGAGCACAACAGTGCGGGCTTCCTTACCGGTCTTTTCTTCCAGCTGCTGGGCCAGCCACTGGCCGATGCCGCCCAGGCGCACGTGCCCGAAGGCGTCAAGCTCCTGATTATGCAGTGACATCTGACCTTCGAGCGGCTGCGCACCCTCGGCAACCACGACGATCGGCGCGTATTCCACCTGGAAGCGCTTGGTCACATAGGTGGCCACCTGCTCCACGTCGAAGTTGCGCTCAGGCAGCAGGATCACGTTGGCGCCACCGGCCAGGCCCGCATGCAGGGCGATCCAGCCGGCATGCCGGCCCATGACCTCGACGACCAAGGTGCGGTGGTGTGACTCGGCAGTGGTGTGCAACCGGTCGATCGCTTCCATCGCGATGTTCACCGCGGTGTCGAAGCCGAACGTGTAGTCGGTCGCGTTCAGATCGTTGTCGATGGTCTTGGGCACACCGACCACGTTGACGCCGAGGTCGTTGAGCTTAGTGGCCACACCGAGGGTGTCCTCGCCGCCGATCGCGACCAGCGCGTCGACCCCGTGGCTGGCCAGGTTCGCCTTGATCCGCTCGACTCCACCGTCGATCTTGAACGGGTTGGTGCGCGACGAGCCGAGAATGGTGCCGCCTCGGGGCAGAATGCCGCGGACCTCCGCGATTCCCAGCGGCTTGGTCAGGCCCTCTAGCGGACCCTTCCAACCATCGCGGAAACCGACGAACTCGTGGCCATAAACGGCTACGCCCTTGCGAACCACGGAGCGGATGACCGCGTTGAGACCGGGGCAGTCGCCGCCACCGGTGAGCACGCCGATACGCATGTTTTGCTCGTCCTCCTGGGATCAGGTCGCGAGGTGCTCGAAGTAGCTCGTCGAAGCCCTCGGCGGTGCGATGTCGGCAGCGTTGCCGGGCCCGGGGCGGGCCGCAAGCGCACTGTAGCCGCCGGATCCGAGTTGGGTGAACGCGCCCCGCCAAGGATAGACGCCAAGGTCGAATACCGTCCGGCAACGACATTTCCCGCGCTCAGCCGCCCAATACCTTCCAGCGGGCGAGGTTGTGCTGGGCATCGACCAACGCGTCGTGCCGGCCGGCCATCGTCGGCAGCGACGGACGCCCTCGGTCATCCCAAAGCTGACGCAAGTCCTTGGTGAAGCGAGGAATTTCGCGCGGCAACGCCGGCATGGCGCCCCAGAGTTGGGCGAGCACCACGTGGTCATAGGCGGCATACCACGCCCACAGGTCCATTTGTTCAGCCGTGCCGCGGATCGGCTCGGTCAGGAACGCATAGAGATCAGCGCGAATGCGCTCCCGCGAACGCCACGCCTTGTCACTAGGCGAAGGCAGCTTGTCGAGCACGTTGCGCCGCACCCACGCGATTGCCTTCGAGTCGTCAAACTCGGTGCTGATCGCATAGAACTCACGACCGAACTCGTCAACTACCCCAATCGAGATCAGATCGATGGTACGACCGTCCTCGATGAACTCGCAGTCGTAGAAATACCGGTAAACCATGGCAACCATCCTCACCCAATGTCACCCGGGCATGGACTCCAGGGCGGGTCTAGCCTGCCTTAACGCGTCGAGGCAGTTGTGACGGGCGTAGTGATCGGCTAAAACTGCCCAGCGCAGCCGCAGCAGCACAGGTAAAGCTGCGTCGAGTTCATCGCGGGTGACGGGGCCGGCAGCGAGGTAGCCGTCGAGCAGTTCGCTGGCTTGATCGGTGCCCCCGGCGTAGACGATCGCGGCGGCAACGTCGTAGACCAGTGGGCCGGTGCCGCTCGCGCCACAGTCGAGCAGCCCAGCCCGGCCAGTGGCGGGATCCACCACGAACGCGGCCGGAGCCGGGTCGCCGTGCAACACCCCATAGGTCAGCCAATCGGTCACGGTCAGTCGAGCCGCCGCAGCGACTGCTTCGGCCACCGCACCGGGCAGCCAGGGTTGCACGCGTAAATGCGCCGCGTCCGGGTCGAGCAGCTGCCACGGGCGCAGCCCGGGATGGACAAAGTCCTGCAGACCCCGATGTACGACGCCGAGGCGGTCACCCCACCACTGCTGATCAACCGGGTCGACGCCGTCCAACCGCCGGCCGGGCACTCGCCGTAACACCGCGAGCGCCCCGTCGGCGGTTTGCGCGGTCAGACTGCCGGCGAGGGTGCGTACCGGTTGGCCGGCGTCGAGGCCCTGGCTGCGCAGGTGTTCAGCGGCCAGCAGACCGGCCTCGACCGACTGACGCGCACTCTGATCGGCCAGGCGCACCACATAGCGGTGGGCACCTGCGGTCAGCTCCCACCCGTGTGAGAACAGCGCTTCGGGCAACGGGTCAAGCTCCTGCGCCACCAGGTGCCACTGATCGTGCAAAGTCGCTCGAAGAAGGTGTTCATCCGGCACTGCGGGATTATCTCCACAGATGCGGTAAATACGACGGACAACTAGGGCGACAATCACGGTTGGCAATGAATGGTTTACAGATAGCGACTCACGCGACATGATCGTACGAGGCCGTCGTGAGCCGGCGTCCATCGAGATGGCGGACGAGACTTGCTTCGTGCTAATAGTGATCGTTCGCGTCGTGGGGCCGACGTTGACGGTTCGTTGACGCGTCCCCACCGGGGGAGGGAATTCGCCGTGGACCATCGTTTGCCGGATCCCGGCGACGCGCTCAGCGGCGTGGAGATGTTCGCCGGGCTGGAGCCCGAGGTGCGCCAACGGGTCATCGCCACTGCCGTCCCGCGCACGTACCGTAAAGGGCAGATTTTGTTCGTCGAGCACGATCCCGGCGAATCCTTGATCATCCTCAAGCGCGGTGCCGTGGCAATTTTTCGCACTGCGCCGACCGGCGAGCGGGCCGTGCTCACCGTGGTGCGCCCACCCGATGTCCTCGGTGAAGTTTCACTGCTGGATGCCTCCACTCGCAGCACATCGGCCGAGGCGATCGAAGACTGTCACGCGCTCGCCTTGTCGCGGGCCGCGTTCATGGATCTGGTGCACTCCAACCCTCGGATTCTAGATGCGGTGATGCGCTCAGTTGGTGCGCTGATCCGCCGGCTCACCGAGCAGAACACCGATCACGTCTTCCTCGACCTGCCCGGCCGGGTCGCCAAGACGCTGGTTCGCCTTGCCGGAGAGAGCCAAGCGCCGATGATCACGATCGAGCTCAACCAGAGTCAGCTCGCCGAAATGGCCGGCGGGTCGCGACAGAGCGTCAATCAGGCGATCGGCTCGTTCGCCAGCCGTGGTTGGCTGCGCACCGAGGGTCGCCGGATCGTGGTCACCGACCTGGCCGCCCTGCGCCGCCGAGCGGGGATGAGCTGATAATCAGCCCAATTGCCCAGGAGAGCTTTACCCGTTCGATCTCGCAATTCAGCAGGTCGGCGGGATGTTCCGCGCGATTACCCGGCAATCGTGAGCTATACCGCGCGACGGCGCGCCAGAACGCACTCCCGCGAGTGGTCCTTGCCGTGTCACCATTCAAGGCACGGTCAGCGAGAGGGTGTGCAGGGTGACAGCGGGTGGCGCCCGACGTGGGCGACGAGACAACGGACTCGACGCGGCCGACTTCGCGGCTGCGGGCGACGTGGATCCACGCGTCGGCGAACATCTACTCGACGTGCTTGCAGCCGGCGGAATAGCGGCATACTTGCAGCCCACGGCCGATCTCAACCCCATTTTACGGTCCACGTCGCTGCCGGCGCGACCGACCGATCGACTCTACGTGGATCGCACCCACCTCGAGACCGCTCGCGAATATCTGCACACCGTGACCGACGGCGCGTTGCCCACCGCACCCAGCTCACCCGCACCTGAGGCCAGCTCGCAGCCGGACATCGACGCCGAGTGGGCCAAGATCATTGCCGGGTTTCACACCTCGGTCGACCCGACTGCCCAACCGTGGCCGGCCGCCGAAGGCGTGGAGAACACCAAACCGACTGACCAACCGCGCGCAGCCGGCCTCCAATCGGCAGCCGATTTCTCCGGCGTTTCGTTGAACCGCCGACGCACCGACAAGCTCGATCCGGGCCTACTCGGCGACCTGAGCGCCTTCGACGCCGACGCCGACGATGACGATGACGATGACGATGACGAGAGATACACCCCGCCGCCCCCACCTCCGCTGCCGCGGCTCTCGAAATATGCGGTCGCCGGGATTCTCGGGGTGATCGTGGGGTTCGTCCTTCTCCTTTTCCCCGGACTGCTGCCGATCGACGAACAATATTCGTCCTTGATCGGCTTCGCCGCAATCGTTGCGGGCGCTGTCACCCTGGTCTGGCGCTTGCGCACCGGCGAGGACGATGACGACTTCGACGATGGCGCTATCGTATAGATCGTCATCATGCTGATCCTAGGTGCTTGTGCAGTAACCTTTGGTGATGCGCCAGAGCTCCATGGTGGTCGTAGCAAACCGTCTTCCCCTCGATGACAACGCCGCACCGGACGGAGCCTGCGAATGGCGGCGCAGTCCCGGCGGCCTCGCCAGTGCCCTACACGCGATCCTGGAACAGACCCCGGCGACTTGGGTGGGTTGGGACGGCGGCATCGATTCAGCGCCAACCCTGCCCAACATCGGCACCCTGCGGCTGCGGGCAATCCCGCTGACCGAAGCCGAGCTGCGCGGCTACTACGAAGGTTTCGCCAACTCGACCCTGTGGCCGCTCTATCACGACGCGGTCGAACAACCCGTCTTCGACCGTGGCTGGTGGGAGACCTACCGAGCGGTAAACGGCCGATTCGCCCACGCCGTCGCCGAGGTGGCCGAACCCGGGGCCGCGATCTGGGTGCAGGACTACCACTTGCAACTGGTGCCGCAGTTGCTGCGCGAGCTGCGCCCAGACCTGCTGATCGGTTTCTTCCTGCACGTGCCGTTTCCGCCACCCGAACTGTTCATGCAACTCCCCCGGCGGATCGAATTGCTGCGCGGGATGCTTGGTGCCGACCTGGTGGGCTTTCAACGACCGCAAGCCGCGCACAACCTCGCCCAGCTCGCCGCCACTTTGCTTGGAGCCGACGGAGCTGACGACGCGATCCTGCTAGGCGGGCGAGTGGTGCGCACCGGCGCGTTCCCCGTCTCGATCGACGTTGCCGAAATGCAGGCGCTGTCAGCCCAGCCGGCTGTGCGCACCCAATCCGAGCAATTGCGCCACGACTTGGGCGGGCATAAACGCGTGCTGCTCAGCGTCGACCGACTCGATTACACCAAAGGCATCGAACACCGACTTACCGCGTACAGCGAATTGTTGCGGGACGGTTTGGTGAAGGTGCGCGACGCGGTGATGGTGCAAGTCGCCGTGCCCAGCCGGGAACGGGTGGAAAGTTACCGCGGGTTACGCGACCGGATCGAGCGCGAAGTCGGCCGGATCAACGGCGAGTATGGCCGAGTGGGTGAGCCGGCCATCCACTACCTGAACCAGCCGTTTGAGCGGGCCGCCCTGGCCGCGCTCTATCAAGCCGCAGATGTGATGGTAGTGACCCCGCTTCGTGACGGGATGAACCTGGTGGCAAAGGAGTTCGTGGCTGCGCGAGCCGCGGACACCGGGGCGTTGGTGCTCAGCGAGTTCGCCGGGGCGGCAAACGAACTCACCGACGCCTATCAGGTCAACCCGCACGACGTGGACGGGCTCAAAGAGACGCTGTTGCATGCGTTGAACGCCCACCCAGCCGACTTGGCGGCCCGAATGGCGGCGATGCGCGCCTACATCACCAGCCACGACATCCTCGCGTGGGCGCGGGAATATCTGACCGCACTCGACCAGACCGGCCGACTAGCCCGAAGCCTGCCCCAACAACGCCAAACCCGCACCCCCGCCCGCCGCCGATAGCCGTCCGCTTCGGCGCCTTACAACGTCGGCGAGAGCTGTTTGGCGAGCCAATCGAGGATCGCGTCGATTGGCTCGGCCCAGCCTGCGTCCAGCATCAGGTCGTGGCCCATGCCGGGAAAGAGCAGTGGCGCGCCGCCGTAGCGGGCGGCGGTGCGATCCAGCGAGGCGCGCGGCACCACTCGGTCGTCCGGGCTGCCCACCACCAGCGTGGGCGGGTCGCCGACTGGCTGCGGGGCCGGGCTGTGCATGACCAGCTCTCGGCTCGCCCGCAAGGAGGACAGCCGCCGCAGGTAGGTCGTAGCTTGGGCGGCCGGCAGCGACGGGCTGAACAGCTGCCGTCGATTTACGCGCAGTCGACCACCGAACAAAGCCGGTAAGGTCCCGCTCGGATTGGCTCGCAGCGCTGCGCCAAGCGTGGCCCAGCCGTCGAGCACCGGTGACACCAGCACAGCAGCGCGGGCCGGGTAGCGACCCAACGCGAGCGCGACCACCAACGCGCCGACCCCATGACCGAGCAGCACTGTCTGCTGCGGCAACGACGCGGCCACCTGCACCACGTCGTGCACCTGAGTACGCAAGTCAGCGTCGGGTCTCGGGGTGAGCGCATGCGCGGCGAAACCACGACTCGCCGTACGCGCTAGCCAGTTCTCGGCGAACGCCCACGCGCCATGGCCCAATCCCGGTACGAACAGGACTGGGGTGCCCTCCCCCGGCACGCTCAACACTTCCCGCCGGTACGCCGGGATTGGCGCGGTCCAGTCGGAGAAGCGCAGCAGTTGCTCGGATCTCATGCCGAACTCCCCTGGATCGAACGCAGCAGATTCTCGATCGCGTGCAAGTAATCGACGTGATCGACCTCGAACCAATGCCGTCGAGTGCCCATCACCTTGCGACGCGACCAGCTCTTCACCGGTCGGCCAAGCTCTTTCTTGCGCACCGCGGCGGCCCGAACCGGATTGGTGGTGCGCAACCGCAGCCAGCGAGCGACAGCGACGCTCTGCCAATGCGCGAGCGGCAACAACCCCAGGTCGGCCTGCACGAGACCGACCACTGCCAGGGTCGGGTGCTGCCGTGCGAACGCGTGCAAATGTAGATTCGGCCGGCCGGCCGGGTCGGTGTCGAGCAGCTCTGGGGCGAGGAAGTCGAACCGCGGCCGATAACCGGTGGCGGTGATCACGAGGTCGGGTTCGATCCGGCTGCCATCGGTCAACTCGACTGAGCCGCCATCGAAGCGGGCCACGTCGGTAACCGGTCTGATCCGACCGTGCCCGAGGTGATAGGGCAGCAAGCTGTTGATGACTGGGTGGCTCTCAAATGGCCGGTGATCAGGCTCGAGCAAACCAAACCGGGTGAGGTCGCCCGTGGACAGTCGCAAAATTCGCCGATAGAGCCACTGTCGCAGCCGCAATGGCAACCGCCGCTTCCGCAGGCCCTCGTTGAACTGGTCAGCCGGGCGTCCCAACAGATACTTCGGGGTATACCAATAGCCGCGGCGGGTGGAGTGCCACACCGTGGTGGCCTGCAGCGCCGCATCAGCCGCGATGTCACAGCCGGTGTTGCCGCCACCGATCACCAGCACCTTGCGATTACGCAACTGCGCCGGATCTTGGTAAGCCGCGGAGTGGATCACCTCGCCGCGAAACTGACCTGGCACGGCCGGCAGGACCGGCGACCAGTTGTGTCCGTTAGCGATCACCAGCGCGGCGTAGCGCTGAATCCGCGACGCACCCCCGCCGGTGGACTGGGTGGTGACATCCCACCGGCCGTCGCCGACCGGCACCGCGGATACCACTTCGGTGCCGAACCAGATCTGCTCGCCCAACCCGAAATGCTGCGAATAGTGCTGCAGATAGGTCAGCACCTGACTGTGGTGGGGATAGTCCGGCCAGCTGTCCGGCATCGGGAAGTCGGGGAATTCAGTCAACGGGCGCGAGGTGACTAGCTGGGTGCTCGCGGACACGGGACTGCGGTCATTGCGCCAGTTCCACGCGCCGCCGACGGAGGTTTCGCGCTCATAGCAGTCGACGGCGAAACCGTGCTCGCGCAAATTCTTGATCGCGGCGAGTCCGCTGGCGCCAGCACCGATGACGCAAACGGCATCGTGACGATCGGCGATCTCCGAAGTGTCGGTCACGCGCAGATCCTGCCAGACTGCTGCCTTACGAGGAAGGGACGATCAGGTCGGCGAGCACCGGTAAATGATCACTTGCCCGGCGGGCAAGATCGTTCTCCACTACCTGGTATTTCTCCAAGGCGATGTCCGGGGTCACGAACAGGCCATCGATCAGCCGGGCGGGCAAGGTGGCCGGGAAGGTGGGACGCCCGGCAGTGGACGAAACCAAGCCGTCCTCGACCGTACGCCAGGCGCCGCCGCCGGGGCCTTCGTTAAGGTCGCCGGCTGCGATCACCGGACCGGTGAGTGCGGTCAGTGCCGCCTTCCAGTGCGCCGCTTGGTCCGGGCGCTCAGTCGGGTCAGTGGCCAGATGCGACCCAGACACGGTGAAGTCAGCGCCGCGGACCGAGCCCCGAACGAACGCCGCCCCGCGCAGATGCCGTCCAGGGGTCAACGGGTAGCGCAGGCACCACGTCTCGTGCACGCGCACCCGCAAACTGACCAGGATCAAGTTTCCCAACGCGGGCATGCCACCAGCGGCGAAGACCAGCTCGACGTCGTCGGCCAACGCTGCACATTTGTGCCGCCAGCGGAACCGTCGGGGTGCCTCCTGCACGATCAACACGTCCGGCGCCAGGTTGCGGATCAGGGTGGTCAACGCCGTCCGATCGTCTGACAGGCCGTGCACGTTGTAACTCATCACTCGTAGCGCGACCCCGGACATCGTTTGTAAGCCCCCCGCTCAGATCCGCCGGGCCAGGTCGGCCGCGCCGACCACACCAGCTGTATTGCCCGTTTGTGCGGCATGCACCTCGGCGACGGGGAACCGCCCGCGCTGTTTGAGCTGATCTCGGTAAGTCTGCTCAATCGGCGTCATCAACAGCTCACCTGCGTCGATCACCCCACCACCGACGACTAAGACCTGCGGGTCGAAGCTCTGCGCCAGGTCTGCCATGGCGACGCCCAACCAATAGCCGATCTGGGCGAACGCATCGGTCGCCACCCCGTCACCAGCTCGCGCTGCTTCGGTGATCTGCCGACCGGTGATCGCCGCCGGATCACCACCAGCGAGCCCAAGCAGGAATTCCCCGTGCCGCGGATCCCGCTGTGCCCCGGTTCGGGCAAACCGGACCAATGCGTTGCCGCTGGCGTATTGCTCCAAGCAACCGAGCCGGCCACAGCCACACGGGTGCCCGTCCGCGACCGACTGGATGTGCCCGAGCTCGCCGGCAATGCCGTTAGCCCCACGCCACAGATTGCCGTCGAGCACGATCCCGCCGCCGATACCAGTGCCGACCGTGATCATCACCATCGAATCGGCCTGCTGGGCGACACCGAAGCGAAACTCAGCCCAGGCAGCCACGTTGGCGTCGTTTTCCAACACGGTCGGCAGCCCGACCGCCTTGCTCACGTAATCGCGCAGCGGCTCGTCGTGCCAAGCCAGATTTGGGGCAAACAGGACGTTAGCACCGGCCGCGTCGATCCACGCGGCTGCGCCGATGCCGATCGCCATCGCCTGCGGAAACTGAGCGGCCAGCTCGGCAGCGACCTCAACGATGGTGTCGCGAGTAGCGGCCGGGTCCTCGGCGGGAGTGGGCCGTAAATTCGACGCCAGCACGTCCCCGCGCTCATCGACCACACCGCCGGCCACCTTCGTGCCACCGATGTCGATTCCGATGGTCAGCGCCACGCTGCCCGTCCCCTCTGCGACCTGTTCACCGTGTGCTGCCATCGCCGACTGCTGCGCCTGTCACGCTGCACCCGGCACATCCTGCTCCATCGTCGATGCTGGCGCTTCGTCGCCGGCAGCCGCCTGCAGGGTGGCTGCAGCCCACACATCGCCCCGAGCGCTACGCGGCCGCCGCGCCGACTCCTGCTGACCCGCCTCGCCTGATGCGGCCGGGGCTTCCCCGTTCGCTGTATTCACTCGATTTGCAGCGGCCCGGGAATCAACAGCAGCCGTCCGCACCGCATCGGCTTGTGCCACCGCCTGTGCGACCCGTTCCGCAGCCTGAGCCGCTCGTGCCTTCGCCGCCTTCGCTGCTGCTGCCCGCTCAGCCTTACGCCGGGCCAGCGCCTCGGCCTCCACGACCGCAGCACTCGCGGCTGTCGCGGCCGACCACGGGTCGTCGCTCCCACCGCCGATTGAGCCACCATCGACTCGCTGCTCTGCCCGCGAATCCTCGCTTGTGATGTCGGCACCAACCGAGTCGCGCAGGACTCGGGGAACCGCTGCGGCCCGTTGCTCGGCGGCTGGTGCGCCACGTCGGGTGGCAGCCGACCAGGTCTGGTCAGGGTTGCCCAGTTTCGACTGTCCAGCGGGCTTCGTTTGATCAGCAGATTTCGACCGCCCCGCCGGGCTCGATTGAGTTGTTGGGCTTGGCTGCCCCGCCGGGCTTGGCTGCCCCGCCGGGCTCGATTGAGTTGTTGGGCTTGGCTGCGATTCTGCGCCCGAATGTTGGAATTTTGTCTGTTCTGCCCGTTTTTGTGCCGCGGAGCGGGCCCGAGACATCGCCGTGAAACCGCGCAGCACCTGTGCCATCCCGACGGCAATATCGCCGGCACCTGCAGCCATTCGCTCGGCCGCACCAGGACTGGGGTCTCGCACGGCCGCAATGGCTCGACAGAGCGGACACACACAACATTCAGCGCTTCCGGTGGACCAGGTTTCGCCCGACCGATGACCAGACCCCGAGTGGCCAGACCCCGAGTTGCCCAGTCGGCCGACCACCCCGGCGACCGAGTCGGTTACCGCCGCCAGGCCAGCGGTGAGCAGATCTCGAGTGCCTGCGGCAGAGTCGTGGCCGTCGGCCATCGCGAGGATGGTGGCGACCAGCCGCTCGGCTTCTTCGCGTGCAGAACTGGCCATCGATTGACTCCTCAGCTCGCCGACGGGCTTTCAACCCGGCGCTTGAGCTGCTTGAGCGCCGTATCCATGATCATTTTCTCGGCCTTGCGCCGGAACATGCCAAGCATGCCGATGGAGAGCTCCACCTCGAGGGTGTAGGTCACCGTCGTGCTGCCATCGCCGTTGTCCGCCAGGTCATAGGAGCCACGTTGCGACTTCTGCGTCTTGGACGCAGCGACCAGATGCCACTCGATTCGCGACAAATCATCGGCGTAGGCATAGTCGAGGGTGTAGTCGTCGGCCATCACCCCGGCATCGATCACAAATCGGACCTGCGCCGCATAACCGTCTTCATATTCCTCGAGCACCTCCACCAGTTTCATCGCGTCGGCCCACTCCGGATAGCGCGCGAAGTCGCTGATCACCGCAGCAACGCGGTCGAGTGGCGCGAGCACCTGAATCGACTGGGTCGAGGTATCCGCCATGCACCGCAGGTTACCCCGTGGGACCGACAATCCCGCCGTCTGGGCCGCCTCCAGCGCCGGGTGGCTGGTCGACTGTGCCTACTCGCGTCCAGCCGGTCACCGCTGTGGCGACTACCATCCGTGAAGTGCCGGTCCTAGCAAGTGTCTCCGGGCGTGTCCAGCCGCTCGCCTCAGCGGCTCGCGCCATCATGCTCGCGCTGGTCGCGGCGCTCACCGTCATCGCCACCCGCGAGGTCGCCGAGCTGCGCTGGATCGCGCTGCTGGTCATTGCCGCGTTGCCCGCGTTCATTGCGCCCGATCACCGAATCTTCGGGCCATTGGGCCGGTTCGCCGAGGTCGCCGTCACTGGACTGGCCGCCGGCTCAATCGCTGCCGCAGCCGACCTAAGCAATGTGGTCGAGGCTGGTTTCGGCGCCGAAGCCGTCCTGCCCTACCTCGCTGTCCCCCTGTTGACCGCGGCACTGCGCCGCCGCCCGACCGAAGGCGCCGCCCTGCTCGGTGTCGCGGCCGTCTCCCTGGTGGTCGGCGGCAGCCTGGTCGGCCACGACCAAAGCCCGATCACCCAACCCGGATTCCTGGCGGCCAGCGGTCAGTGGTTGATACTCGGCGCGATCGTCACTTTCGCGGCCGAGACCATGCGCCAATTCATGCAACCAGCCGAAACCACCCCCCAGCCGTACGCGGAAGCCACCCGCCTGCTGACCCAATTGCGCAGTGTCGCCCGCTCCCTGCCCGGCGCCACCCTGGATCCGGGTGGAATCTCCGAACATCTACTCGAAGAGCTGCGCGTGGTCGCGCCCGGTGATCGCGCGGCAGTGCTGTCAGCCAGCGGCGGCGGTCGCCTGGTGGTGCTGGCGCAGACCGGTGCCGAGCGAGTCGACTGGGAAACCACGCTGGACGCCGATTCGGCCATCGCAGACGCTTGGGCCACCCAGCAGCCGCAAACAGCTAGTCGATCGCAGGCCCGCTCGCAGCCCGGCGGCGACGCGTCTTCGCTGGTCATCCCGCTGGTCGCCGGCGTACGCACGATCGGGCTGGTGATCTTGGAGACTGATCTGGTCAACGCGTACCCGTTTCCGATCATTGGCGAAGTGACAGCGGTGACCGAGCCGGCGGCGCTGCGATTGGAGGCGGCGTTGCTCTTCGACGACGTACGCTCGCTGGCCACCAACGAAGAACGTCAGCGCCTGGCCCGCGAAATCCACGACGGCGTCGCCCAAGAGCTGGTCATGGTTGGCTACGGGATCGACAACGCGCAGGCGAGCCTGCCGCCCGGCGCCGAGGAGACCGCGGAGGAGTTGCGCAGCCTGCGCGCCGAGGTGACTCGGGTGATCACCGAGCTGCGACTGAGCCTGTTCGAGCTGCGTTCCGAGGTCGATCGCAACGGCGGGTTGGCGGCTGCGATCGCCGAATACGCGCGCACGCTCGGCACCTCAGCCGGCCTGCGAGTGCATTTCACCTTCGACGAGTCGACGGCCCGACTGCCCGCCGCGACTGAGGCAGAGTTGCTGCGCATCGCCCAAGAAGCGATCACCAATGCCCGTAAACATGCCGGCGCGTCTAATCTTTGGGTTACGTGCACGGTTGACCCCCCGTACGCTGAGATCGAAGTTTCAGACGATGGGAAGGGATTCGCGGACGACCGGCCGGACGGTCGATATGGTTTGACCATCATGGCCGAGCGAGCCGAACGCATTCGTGGGCGTCTCAAGATAACGCCGCGACACCCCAGCGGGACAACCGTGGCCGTAGTGCTCGGTTCACCCGCTAGGCGCGATAGCGTGCGGGATAGCGTTTTCGCTCCAGAAGGGGAGTAACCCGAGCATGTCGACCAGTCCTGCGCCGACTACGCGCACCAAGGTCCTCCTTGTTGACGATCATGACCTGATTCGTAAGGGGCTGCGACACGCATTCGAGCGCGACCGCCAGTTCGAGGTCGTCGGAGAAGCAGCCACTGCCGCCGAGGCGGTCCGTCAGGCTGGTGCCCTCCAGCCCGATGTCGTGATCATGGACTTGCGCCTGCCGGACGGCAGTGGGCTCGAAGCGACCAAGGCCCTGCGCAAAAACAACGCCAATATGGGCATCGTGGTCCTGACCATGTATGCCGGTGATGATCAGCTTTTCGGCGCCCTTGAGGCCGGGGCCAGCGCATTCGTGCCCAAAACCGCCCCGGCTGACGAGGTGGTGGCGGCTGCCCGACACGCCGCGTCGGCGCCCAGCGCGTTCACCGCAGCTGACCTAGCCGAGGCGATGAAGCGCCGCCTCGCTCCCGCGGGCCCCCAGTTGTCCCCACGCGAAGGCCAAGTGCTGCGCCTGCTGGCCGACGGCATGAGCGTCGCCGGCATCGCCAAGCAGCTCTTCGTCTCAGAGTCCACCGCCAAAACTCACATTTCCAAGCTGTATGAAAAGTTGGGTGCGGCCAACCGGGCGCAGGCACTCATGACTGCACTACGGCTCGGCTTGCTCGAAGCGCCGGACGCTCCGAAGTTCTGATATTTCCGGCAACCGTCCTCCGCACCACCGGACGGTTGCCGGAACAGCTGGAGCTAAGCCCGGCCGGCGCTGACTCGGCGGATCGCCAGGTAGGCCTCGCAGCCGAGACACAGCCCGAAGGCAGCGTTGAGGAAGGCTGCGAGCAGGCCGAATGCCGTGAAAACCACGCCAACGGCCGGCACACCAGCAAGGTAGCCAATCGACGCCACAGCCAGGAAGCTAAATCCGACAAGCTGCGCGAAACGCACTGGCGCTGCCGGTTCCCGCTCGGCCGGTGGTCCGATCCGCGGCAACAAAAGCGCCCGATACAAGTACGAATATGGGCCGCGGCGTGGGTCGGCAGCCGTAACGGCGAAGACGATCGCCTGAGCCAACGCGAGCCACCCCCAGCCCGTGGCCAACACGACAACCAGTACGAGGCTGGTCAGGGTCGCAGCAAAACGCTGACCCCGTGGATCGAGTTCCATCGTCGAAGCCTTGCACTCGCCCGCTCACCCGCGCATCGTGAGCGCGATCACTAACAAGCAGTGCACATTTTCCCACCGGACATCGCCAGCCCCGTACGCCCCACGAATCGGGTATTTCAGCACATGACGCCGGTACGCAGGTACAGCCACCGGGACCTAAACAGGCCAACTCAGAGGAACTCGCCGAGAACGGCGATGAGCTGCGGCTTTGCCGGGACACCGGTGGCTCGTTTGACGACCCGACCGTCGGCATCAAGCACCAACAACGTCGGCGTACGCCAGATGCCGAGCGCGCGGACCGCGTCAAGGTGACTTTCGGCGTCGACTTCGACGTGACGCACCCCGGGCAGCAGGGCGGCCACCTCTTCGCTGACCCGACGAACCGCACGGCAGGGAGCGCAGAATGCCGAGGAAAACTGGAGGAGGGTGGCTCGGGCCGGCTCGACCCCCAACTCAACCAGCAGCGCCGGATCTAGCTGTGCTCCGCTGGCGCTCGGATCCACACCACTGGGCTCAGCTGCTGGCACGGTTCGCATCCGACCGTCGGTGCGGTGGCGCCACAGGCCAGCGATAGTGCCCAGAACGAGCACAGCCACAATCGCTGACGCTCCGAGCGGATCCATTCCTCAACTGTGACACGGTCACCTGCGATCTGGGGAGGTGGATCAATTGCCGCGATGCACTGCAGCCGGATCCAACAGCCGGGTGAGTCGGGCGGCCTGAGTTTCCCAGCGCCACTCCCGCTCGACCCAGGCCCGTCCGGCAGCGCCCATCGCTTTAGCCTTTGCCGGGTTGGTGAGCAGGTCGACCAGGCGATCCGCGATGGCAGCGACGTCGCGGCCATTGACCACAAAACCAGTTTCGCCGTCGCGCACTGCGTCTGGTGCCCCACCCGAGTCACCGCCCAGCACCGGCAAGCCGGTGGCAGAGGCCTCCAAATAGACAATGCCGAGCCCCTCGACATCAAGCCCGGCAGCTCGGGTGCGGCACGGCATGGCATAGACATCGCCGGCGGCGTAATGCTCGGGCAGCTCGGCCCACGGCACTGAGCCGGTGAAGATCACGTCGGATTCGACCCCGTGCTCAACTGCCAGCCGCTCTAGCTTGGGCCGATATGGACCGCCACTGACCAGCAACAATGCTGCATCGCTCACCTGCCGACGGATGGCCGGAAGCGCTCGGATCAACATGTCCTGGCCCTTGCGGGCAACCAGCCGGGACACGCACACGATCACCGGACGCCCGGTCAGGCCATGACGCTCGCGGACCACCGAGCCGTCTACACCCGGGTGGAAAGCGGCGACGTCCACGCCTGGGGCCAGCCGGTGCAGGTCGGTGCGCCCATGCAGTGCGTGCGCCAGCCGGATGCGTTGATACTCCCCCAGATAGGTCAGGACGTCGTTGCCACTGGCGATGCGCCGCAATAGCTGGCGCGCGCCGGGCAACGCAGCCCAGCCGATCTCGTGCCCGTGGGTGAGGCCGATGGCGCGTTCAATTCCGCCGTTGCGCCGCAGCCCGTCGGCGAGCAAACCCAACGGCGCGGCCGCACCAAACCAAACTCGGTCGCAACCAAACTGCCGGGCAAGCTTGGCGGCACGCCTGGCGACCGCCGGCGTCGGGACCAGCATGCCGGTCTTTTCCCGCACCACCTCGAACGGCTGCTCGGCGTCGAAGCTCTCCGCGCCACGCCAGGTTGAGCAGTAAACAACAACCGAACCGGCGGGCTGACGCACCGCCAAGTTGTGCACGAATTGCTGGATGCCGCCGGGCCGAGGCGGAAAGTCGTTGGTGATCAGCAGGGTGCGACCCACGTCAGCGCTCGCCCCGAGCGTAAGCCCGGGCGGCGGCCATCCGCTCCACGGTGGATGGGTGCGAAGCGGACATGAAGTATTCCCAGTTGGGCGGATCCGGGTCGGACAGATTGACCGTGCCGAGACGGCGTTGCATGGCCTCAAATGTGCTGGGATCACCGGTCAGCACCAGGGCATGCGTGTCGGCTCGGGCCTCAATTCGGCGCGACACGAACGCCTGCGCTGGCCCGGACACCAAGCCTGCGACCGCACTGAGCGCGAGCAGCAGCCCGATGGCGCGCGGCTCAGCGATCGAGCCCACCCCAGCCAGCCGCAGGAGCGCCCCCCATGATCCGATCAGATACACCGCGATCACCGCCGCCGCCGCCCCGAACGCACCGATCAAGGTCCCGATCAGGACGTCGCCGGCTTTGGCATGGCCTAGCTCATGGGCCACCACCGAGACGACCTCGTCCGGGGTGGCTTCGGTGAGCAGGGTGTCGTAGACGACGATCCGCCGCGTCGGGCCCAGGCCGGAGACATATGCGTTAACCGCTCGGGTGCGCCGGGAAGCATCCGCGACCAGCACGTCACCAACTGGCACGCCGTCACGTTCGGCTAGTTGGAGCAGCTCCGAGCGCAGCGGCCCAGCGGCCATCGGGGTGAATTTGTTGAAAACGGGCTCAACCACAACCGGGAGCACGAACGACAGCAGCACCACCAAACCGGCCGCGCCGGACGCGCCGAAGGCCCACCACCAGCGGGGCGCGAGGTGCACGATCGTGTAGAAGCCAAGCAGCACCAACGCGCCGAGCACCGCCCCGAGCGCAGCGGACTTCAGCAGATCGACGGCCCACCCGCCCCAGCTTTGGGTGGAGATCCCGTAGCGAACCACGACTGTGTGGCTCCAGGCCGCGAACGGCAAGGTGAGGATCTGACCAAGCAGCACGACGACCAGGCCGCCGAACACGGCTTGAACAACCCAGTTGCCGCCGAACGGACGCCCGGCCTGCGTGACCAGCCATGCCCCTGCTGGGGTCAGCCCAAGCACCAGCGCGACCAGCAGACCGAACCCCAGCGCGCCATAGCTGCCTGGCCGCAACGCGCTGTGAAAAGCTCGGGCCCGGGTCACCTGATCGGCGGGCAGTTGCCGAAGGGCGGCGAGCTGATCAGGCCGCGGGGCCGGTGGCCGGTGCCACGGAATTGTCGCGGCCACGATCCCTGCCAACACGATCAGCACGAGGCCGAGTGCGCACGCTGCCCACCCCCGCGAGGTCATGCCGCACCAAATCTATTCATCTGCCCGCACCCCAACGCTAGCTCCTTCGCCAGGCTCGGCGATCCCAAAGACGCTCCGCACTCGCATGCTCGGCCATCCTAAAGACGCTCCGCACTCGAGAGTCGCGCGCACGATCACGCCACCTGTCGAGTCGGCCGATAAATCGGCACCACGACGGGCGCTGCGGGCGGGTCGAGCAGCTCGACCTCGAAGCCGGCCAACTCGAACAGCTCGATCGCCGCGAGCTCAGCGGGCATCAGGTCGGCGATGCCGGCCGGCGTGTCGCACAAGACTGTGACTAGGCATCCCTGGCAACGAGCCGGCTGGGCACCAAGCCTTCGGTCGCAACGGCCGCAGTCGATGATCATCACTCCTCCTTCGCCGGAGGTCGACCACGGTGCCGACGTGGCAAGCGCCCGTCGCAGACCGACCACCCTTAGTGACATTCACGCTAGGTGCCAGGTCTGACAAAAAATCAAAACCGCAGGTCAAGACCGTCCAAGCCGACGCAACAACGAGTCAGCCCCCATCGGGTACGCCCCGTGCCGCCGTACGCCGTCGGCGACCTCACGGTCCGAAGAGATCACCACGATCGGGCGCCCTGGCGGCTCAGCCCGGACCAACTGGCGGATCAGTTCGTCTGCAGTGTCGCCTTTACGGGAGAACAGCACCCGCACGCCACGGGGTGCCGGCGGCAACCCGTGCACTCGCTCAGCACCGTCGAAGACCACGGTGACCTCGTCGCCAGTCTGGGCTGCGATCCCACCGAGTCCAGTGATCAGTCGCTTGCGTTGCTGCTCCAACGACATTTCGGCAAAACCACGTTTGGTCACGTTGTAGCCGTCAACGACCAAATGCGCTCGCGGCAGCGCGAGTAACTGATCGAGCCGTCCCGGATCGTCGGTGTCTTGTGCGCGCGGCCGGGAACGCTCAGGCGCGCCAGCCCGATCAGCTGCCGCGTCAGCCACGAAATCGGCCGGTAGCTTTTCCTGCGGGCCGAGCGCCAGCTCTCGGCGCAGCCCAGACGCGGCCTGACCGATCGTCTCTAGCAATAACCACAGGCGAGCATCGTCGACCTGCCGGGCGTCTTTGGCGCTCTGCTTGCCACTAGCCGCCGACGACTCCGCCTCAGCTAGGCGGGTTTTCAGTCGCCGCAGCTCCGCATCGTGGTCCGTCGCAGTTCGAGCAATGCGGCCCTTCTCGGTGGCCAGCAACTCGGCGGCACGTTTCTGCCCGGCCTGTGCATCACGCAACGCCTTCGCGGTAGTTCGACCTTGCTCGCGAGCCTGCCCGAGCTCTTCGCGGACCCTAGTTAGCTCGTCGCGCAGTTTGTCCGCTTCCACCTTGGCGACTGCCCAGTTGTGTTCGGCTCGCGCGGCACGCTGCTCGGCGTCGCGCAGCTGACCGGAGACCAAGACGTTTTCCGCCTCGGCCCGGACTGCATTGCCGGCCTGGTCGATCAGCTGTTGCCAGCCCGGCGGTCGAGTCAGATAGGCCAGGGCCGCGACCTCGACTGGGTCAGCGGCAGCAGGCGCCGTCCCGCTGGTCACTGCCGCGCCAAGGTCACCGGCATCGAGGACGACTCGGCCGCCTAGGCGCTGCCGAAACAACGGGTCTGCAGCTAACTGTGCGGCGATCTCGCGGCCGCCCAACCGAGCTCGGCGATTGGGGGCGAAGCGAGCGACCCGCCGCAATGCCACAGGGATTTCGTCGGCGGGTAAGCCAGTTAGCGCAGCCGCAGACATCGTCATAATCCGCTGACGGACCGGCTCGGGCAGCACGGGCTCCGCCTCTGGCTGGGGCGCAACTGCCGTCCCCGGCTCATCAGCCATGGCGACCGCTTCCGCAAGGGGGCGCTCGTCGGCAGGCGGAGATACGTACATCTCCCCATTCTCACACCGTGGGCTGCTGAAAGCTTGTGGTGGCAAGTGATCTTTTCCCACCGCGCCGGATCTTGTCGTACCCCAGCTCTAATCTTCCCGCCGTGGCACAACCCGCCTATGTCCAGGGCACTCTGGACACGTTGCTCAGCGCTGACGGCTCGGTCGATCCGGCAGCTCTCTCGCTGTCCGACACGACGTTCGTGGTGCTCGACCTGGAAACCACCGGCGGCGCTCCGGACGGCGGCGGCATTACCGAGATCGGCGCGGTCAAAGTCCGCTGCGGCGAGGAGCTCGGCGTGTTCGCGACGCTGGTAAATCCGGGTGAGCGTCTGCCCGCCTTTATCACCGTTCTGACCGGCATCACCGAGGCGATGCTGGCACCGGCGCCAACAATCGAGCAGGTGCTACCCAGCCTCTTGGAGTTCTTGCGTGGCTGCGTCCTGGTGGCACATAACGCACCTTACGACGTCGGCTTTCTCAAAGCTGCGTGCGCCCGACACGGCTACCCGTGGCCGACGCTGCGGGTGCTCGACACCGCTGCGGTGGCCCGTCGGGCGCTGACTCGCGACGAGGTGCCCAACCGTAAGCTCGCCACCCTGGCCCAGTTTTTCCGGGCCGCGGTGCAGCCGACCCACCGTGCCCTTGACGACGCACGAGCGACTGTTGACGTGTTGCACGGCCTGGTCGAGCGGCTAGGCAGCTTCCGGATCCACACGCTGGGCGACGCGATCGAATTCGCCAAAGCGGTGACACCCACCCAACGCCGGCAGCGCCATCTGGCTGATGGACTGCCGCACCGCCCCGGTGTCTACATCTTCCGAGCCGCCGACGAGCGCCCGCTTTATATCGGCACCTCCAAAGACATCGCCACCCGGGTGCGCAGCTATTTCACCGCGAGTGAGAAGCGAGCCCGGATCTCCGAAATGCTCAACGCCGCCGTCCGCGTCGAGGCGCTCGAGTGTGCTCATTCACTGGAGGCCGAAGTGCGCGAGCTGCGAATGATCGCGGCGCACACCCCGCCCTACAACCGCCGATCGAAATATCCTGAACGTGTCGTTTGGCTCAAACTCACCGCCGAGGCCTATCCGCGCCTGTCTGTGGTTCGGCAGTTCGCCGACGACGACGCGACTTATTTAGGCCCGTTCTCGTCCCGCCGGACCGCAGAGCTGGCCGCAGCGGGTGTTTACGACGCTGTTCCGCTGCGCCAATGCACCCATAAGCTTTCAGTTCGGACCCCAACACCTGCCTGCGCGCTGGCCGAGCTCGGTCGGTGCGCAGCTCCATGCGAGCACAAGATCACTCCAGCGCAATATGCGGCGACGGCGGCTGGGCCGTTACAGCTGGCCATTCACGGCGACCCAGAGCAGGTGGTCACCGCCCTACTGGCACGCATCGAGTCCCTCGCCAATCGGCTGCGCTATGAGGAGGCGGCGGTGACCCGATCCCGCCTGATCGCGTTACTACGCGCCACCGTCCGGATGCAACGACTCAGCGCGCTCACTCGGGTCGGCGAGCTGGTCGCTGCTCGCCGCGACACCATCGGCGGGTGGGAGATCGTCGTGGTCCGGCATGGTCGACTTGCGGCGGCAGCGACCTCTCCGCCGCGTGCGCATCCGCGACCGACCTTGGAGGCAGCTCGGCTCACGGCCGAAACGGTGCGACCCGGTCCAGGTCCAATCCCCGCCGCCTCCGCCGAGGAGACCGAGCGAGTGCTGGCCTGGCTCGAGCGTCCCGACACTCGACTGGTGGAAACTTCCGACGACTGGGTGTCACCGGCACGTGGCGCTGCGCGCTTTACTGGCCTGCTCAACCAGGCTGAAGCGGCTGCTGCAGTTCGAGACTCGTCCGTTCGCTCATCCGTAACTGCCCATTTGGATGACGGTCGACCGCATAGGCTGTAAGGCAAGTGGACTCAGTAAGATTGCGGCAGAGTCGTTCACCGCCAAGCCCGCAGCGGACGATCGGTCAGGGGGTGTCCAGTGGATGTCGACGCCGGCCACGGCGCCGCCCTTGGACGCGCCGCCCTGTCAACTCCAGCGCCGTCAGACCTGAGCCTCACCCAGCGGCTCCGGTCGTTGCTGAGCTTTCAGAGCAACGACGACGATCCGGTCACCGTCCTGACTCGCACTCATCGCGGCGTCCACCCCTCCGCTGACGCCGGCGTGTTGCGCCGCAGTTATACGATCGCGGAGAGTATGCACCGCGGTCAGATGCGTAAGTCTGGCGAGCCATTCATCACTCATCCGCTCGCCGTTGCGCAGATATGCGCTGGTCTAGGCATGGACACCACCACCCTGGTCGCGGCACTGCTGCACGACACGGTCGAGGACACCAGTTACACGCTGGAAGCGCTGCACAGCGACTTCGGCCCCGAGGTGACCCACCTGGTCGACGGTGTGACCAAGTTCGACAAGGCCTTCTATGGCAAGGCGGCCGAGGGCGAGACGATCCGCAAGATGATCGTGGCGGCCGGCAAGGACGTTCGAGTCCTCGTGATCAAGCTGGCCGACCGACTGCACAACATGCGCACACTCGGAGTGCGCTCACCCTCATCCCGGGCCAGAATCGCCACCGCTACGCTCGACGTGCTGGTCCCGCTCTGCGATCGGCTCGGCATCCAGTCACTCAAGCGCGACCTCGATGACATGGTGCTTTTCCATCTAGAGCCCGAGGCATATGCCCGGATCGACGAGCATGTGAAAAATCGGCCCGGCTGGTCCGAATACCTGGGCGAGGTCAGCGCTCAGGCCCGCTTGGCGCTGCGGCGTAGCCGGGTGGACGCTGAGGTAATGGTCCGGTCACGGCATTACTACTCAATCTGGAACGACACTGTCGCCGGCGGACATACCGTTCCGTTTGATCTGCCCCGAATCGCGGTGATCGTCGATGGCCCGGCAACTGACTGTTATGCAGCGCTCGGTGCGATCCATGGTCAATGGCGGCCTGTGGCCGGGCGCTTCAAGGATTTCATCGCCTCACCAAAAAACAATCTTTATCGGTCCCTGCACACCACCGTCACTGGCCCAGATGGGCGCCTGGTCGAGGTGCTGATCCGCACTGAGTCGATGCACCGCTATTCCGAATACGGCGTGGCTACCAGCTATCGCTACCCGAAGGCCAGCGAGAGTGTCGACCCATCCGGCGCCGACCAACTGACCTGGCTCAAACGGGTGCTCGACTGGCAACAAGAGACCACCGACGCCAGCCAGTTCCTTGCTTCGCTGCGGTGCGACCTGTCCGAGGGACAAATCACTATCTTCGCCCACGGCCAAGCATTCGAGCTGCCCAGCGGCTCTAGCCCCGTCGACTTAGCATATGAGCTGAGCACTCAACAGGGTGATGAGTGTCTGGCTGCAACAATTAACGGCCGGCTGGCGCCGCTGAGCTCACCACTGCGCGACGGCGATGTGGTGGAGATCTTCTCGGAAGCCGACAACACGCTGGAACCAGCGACGAGCACACCACGCGGACCACGACGGGAGTGGCTGGGATTCGTTAAATCCAGCCAAGCACAGCTACAGATCAATCGCTTCTTCGACGAGAAGAACGAGCCCGGCATAAGCATTGTCGACAAAGTGCGATTGGGTCGGGCGACAATCGGGTTGACGTTGCGCAAGCACGATCGCGGCCTGGCCAGCGAGGTGCCGTTGCGCCGGCTCGCCGAAGAGCTCGGCTACCCCGATCTGGAGACCATGCTCGTTGCCGTCTGCGAGCGCAACCTGGAGCCAGATGCAGTGGTCGAGCAGCTCATCGCCCTGGTCGACCACCCTGACTGAGCGTCAACCGAGATCCCGCTAGCCTGGTGTTGTGAAAAACTCTCGGTGGTTGCGCGGCGTCGCCTATCAGACGTTCTATCGCCTGCCGAGTCCGGCTCGACGACAGATCGCCCGCCTGGTCGCGCCGAGATATGTGGTCGGTGCGGTCGCCGTGATCAAGGACTCGGCCGCCCCACCCCCCGGGCGCCTGCTGCTGCTGCGCCAGCCACCCGGCCGCGGTTGGGGGCTGCCGGCCGGCTTGCTGAAAAAACGCGAATCCCCTGCAGTCGGCGCGGCCCGCGAGCTCTTCGAAGAATCGGGCGTGCGGATCGACCCGGCCGAGCTGACGGCAGGCGTGCCCAACGCGATAGTGCACGCGGTTGGGGTTGTCGACACTGTCTGGTTCGGCGAAGTGCCGGCCGCCAGCACGGCGCTGACCGTCGACGGCGGCGAAGTACTCGAAGCCGCATGGTTTCCGATTGACGACCTACCCCGGCTGACCGGCAACACTGCTGCGCTGCTCGGCAGATACGGCATCGGCCCCCGCTCAAACACCCCACAACCATGACCACGGTACGCAGTCACCATCCACCGATCAATCAACCGTCCACACCGATCTGTGCCGTCGTGCTGGCTGCCGGCCAAGGGCAGCGCCTACGCCCGTTGACCACAGTGCTACCCAAAGCCCTATGCCCCGTGGGCAACGTCGCCCTGCTCGATCGGGCCCTGGCGCGACTCGCCGACCTGGGGTTAAGTGGACCCACCACCGCAGCAGTCAACGCTGCGTACTTGGCTGACCAGGTCGTGCAGCATGTCGATGGGCACGCTCACCTCTCGGTCGAGCTCGACGGACCACTGGGCACTTCGGGCGGTGTCGGTCGACTCAAAGGCTGGATTGATGGCCGCGGCGCGCTAGTCGGTAACGCAGATGCCTATCTAGCCGACCCGGCTCGTGCACCCGGTAAGGACATCGCCGCACTGCTTGACAATTGGTCCGGCACTACGGTGCGCATGCTGACCAAGCCCGTGCCTGACGGCGAACCGGGTGGCTTCAGTGGACATCGCTTCGCCGGATTCTCCCTACTGCCGTGGAAGTATGTCCGGGATCTCAGCGACCAACCCGGCGATCTAGTCCGGACCGTCTGGCGGCCGGCGGAAGCCGCTGGCGAGCTGGAGTTGATCGGCTATGCCGGGACCTATCTCGACACCGGCACGCCAGCCGACTACCTAGCGGCCAACCTCCATGCGATCGGCGGCACCGCCCTGATCGCCCCCACCGCCCACATCACCGGCACCGTGATCGAGTCGGTCATCGGGCCCCGAGCTCGCGTGGCGGGCACGGTCACCCGCTGCGTCCTGTGGCCGGACGCCGAGGTGCCCGTCGGCGAAGACTTGGCCAATGCCGTGCGAGTCCCCGGTGGCCTGACCGTCCGCATTGCCACACGCGACTGACGCCCCGCCACTAGCCGACGGACCGACGAGCCGACGACGCATTAAAGTCCAACGCAAACCTGTGCCGACGCAACGAAAGAGGGCCCGCCGAAGCGGACCCTCTTTTGCAGTAACGCGCTTTGCTTAGCGGCCGGAGCTAATCTCCTCGCGACCCGACCCAGACCGGATTGACGGCACGGCCGGCGAGACCGGCGCTTCAGCCGGCAATTCCACGGGGAAGAAGAAGCCCTTCACTGCAGGCGCGAGCGCCCCAACCCGGTTCATCTTCTTCGGTACGACCCAGCCGTTGTACTCCAACGGGATCGGGTGACCGTGGTCGTCGACCGGACCCAGCGGCTGGTGCACCTCGATGAACTGGCCGGACGGCAGCCGCCGGATGATCCCGGTTTCCACGCCATGGGCCAGCACTTCGCGGTCGTGCTGCTGCAAGCCGAGACAGATCCGAATGGAGAGCCAATACATCAGCGGCGGCAGGATCACCAGACCGATGCGGCCCGCCCAAGTCATCGCGTTCAGGCTGATGTGGAACTTGTCGGCGATGACGTCGTTGCCACCGGAGAGCGTGGCGACAATGAAGAACGTAAACGCCATCGCGCCGATGCCGACCCGTTCCGGGTTGTCCCGGGGGCGCTCCAGCAAGTGGTGTTTGCGCGTGTCCTTGAGCCGACGGGCCTCGATGAACGGGTATGCCATCGGGACGGTGGTGAGTGCGCCCAAGCCGACGACAGCCGGCCAGAACAGCGGCGGGATGCTGTAGTTGCCGAGGTAGATCTGCCAGTTCGGCATGAGCCGGACCAGCCCGTCCATGAACATGACATACCAGTCGGGCTGGCTAGCCGAGGACACCTCAGACGCGCGGTACGGGCCGAACAGCCAGATCGGGTTGATCTGGAAGAGTCCGGCCATCAACGCGACGACGCCGAAGACGGCCATGAAGAAGCCGCCCTGCTTAAGCGCGTACCGCGGGAACATGCGCTCGCCGACCACGTTGGTGTTGGTCCGACCAGGGCCGGGCCACTGGGTGTGCTTCTGCGCGAAGACCAGGCCGAGGTGCACGCTGATCAGGGCGAGCAGCCCACCGGGGATGAGTAGCACGTGGGCGATGTAGAACCGGCCGATGATCAGGTGACCGGGGAATTCGCCCCCGAAGATCGAGGCGGACAGCCAGGTGCCGGCCACCGGGATCGACAGCATGATCGCGGAGGCGATGCGCAGGCCGGTGCCGGAGAGTCCGTCGTCGGGCAGCGAGTAACCGGTGAAGCCGGCCAGGAAGCCGAGCAGGAACAGCGTGACACCGATCGCCCAGTTCGCCTCGCGCGGCTTACGGAAGGCGCCGGTGAAGAAGATGCGAGCCATGTGCACGACGATCGACGCCATGAACAGCAGCGCTGCCCAGTGGTGCATCTGCCGCATGAACAGGCCACCACGAACCTCGAAGGACAGGCGCATCGAGGAGTCGTATGCGGCGGACACCGAGGTGCCCCGCAGCGCGGTATAAGCGCCGTTGTAAGTGACCTCGTTCATCGACGGGTCGAAGAAGAGGGTCAAGAACACGCCGGTGAGCAACAAGATGATGAACGAGAACAAGGCGATCTCGCCCAGCAGGAAGGACCAGTGGTCCGGGAACACCTTGTTGAGCAGGCCACGCAGCGGGGTGGCCGCACCATATCGGTCATCGACCCCCTTGGCGAAGTTTACCGGCGCCTGAGCTAGGTCGACTTTGCCGCGCTTTTTCACGGTCGCTCCCAGAAGTCAGGTCCGATGATGTCCTTGTAGTCAGACGTTGCCACGAAGAAGCCCTCGTCGTCCACCGATAGCGGCAGCATAGGCAGCCGCCGACTAGCCGGTCCGAAAATCGGTTGGGCGTTGTCGGTGATCAAGAACTGCGACTGGTGGCATGGGCAGAGCAGTCGGTTGGTCTGCTGTTCATACAGGCTGGCCGGGCAGCCGGCGTGCGTGCAGATCTTGGAGTAGGCAACGTAGTCGCCCCACATCGAGCCCTTGTTGCGGCCGTTCTTGTCTGCGTCCGCGTTGGCTCGGGTGGTCGCCGCGTCGTCTGGCCGCAGGTGAATCAGCAGCGTCGGCGAATCGGCGTATTCGTTTGTGGCACCGCCGGGAATGCCGGGGAAGACCGTCATCTGACCACCGGTGCTGACATCGGTCGGCCGGATCGGCGAGCCGTCTTCGCGGGTGAGCCGAACCGGCTTGTTCCCGTTAGGCACTGGGTCGAAGCCGGTGTGGGACATCATCGGCCGTGCACCCTTGTGCGGGTTCTGGATCAGGCCACCGACCAGCGGGGCAGCGGCGACCAGGCCCAACGGCGCGAGGCCGAGGCCGATCGCACCCTTGAGCAGCGGCCGACGCTGCACGCCGAGCTCATCGGCGACGAAAAGTAGCGTCTGACCGGTGATCAGCCGCTCGTCGTCGGGCGATGGCTTGTCGTGCCGCTGCTGAATCGCCACCTCGTGCGGCAGCAACTTCTTGGCCCAAGCCAGAATCGCGAACCCGAGCGAAAGCAACGACACCGCGAGCGTGATGCCCAAAATTGGAGTGAACAAGTCACTGTCAGTGCTGCCCAGCTCGAAGCGCCACGGCCAGATGATGTAGAAGACCAGGAACGTGAGCGCAGCCGCGCCCGAGAGCAAGAACAACCCCGCAATGTTTCGTACGACGCGGCGTTCGGCTTTGGAGTTTTGGCCTTGGAATTGCGACTCGTACGTAACGATTTCGATGTCGTCGCGCCGGGCGCCTTCCTTGACGATCTCAAAGCGCGTCAGGCGCGGATCGTGCACATCGACCGGCTCGATGCCGGCATCGTGGTGTGTCGTCGTCATGACTTCCCTGCGATCCAGAGCGACGTGAATACCAGGATGACCATGCCGATCCCGAAGATCGCCAGACCTTCGGTGACCGGGCCGTAGCGGCCCAGGTTTAGTAGACCACCTGGGTCGCGATCCTGCTGCAACTGCACCGTGACGTACGTAATGATCTGCCGCTTTTGATCGGGGGTGAGCTGGTTGTCGCCGAAGACTGGCATGTTCTGCGGGCCGGTCAGCATCGCCGCGTAGATGGTATCCGCGGACGCTGAATGCAGGCTAGGCGCGTACTTGCCGGACGACAATGCGCCGCCACCGCCACCGAAACCGTGGCACGAGGTGCAGTTGACTCGGAACAGCTCGCCGCCGCGCGCCAGGGACTCCGGGTCGGCCTTGACGTCGTCGACGACGTTGCCGTCGGCCGGCAGCTCCGGACCGCCACCGAGCGCCTGGATGTAAGTCGCTAGCTGCTTGGTCTGGTCCTTGTCGAACTGCGGCTTCTTCTTCTCCGCCTGGGCTTCCTGACGAGCCATCGGCATGCGGCCGGTGCCGACCTGGAACTCAACCGAGGCAGAGCCGACGCCGATCAGGCTCGGGCCGCGACCCTCGACGCCCTGGGCATTACGCCCGTGGCAGGCGATGCAGCTGTTGTCGAAGAGCTGCTTGCCTTCTTGGGCCGTCGTGGACAACTGCGCGTTGTCCTGAGCGAAGGCACCGGGCGCGAACGCGGTGTAGACGCCACCGGCGAGGGCGAGGGCGGCGAGCATCCGCGCTGCCGCACTCAGGCGCCGACGCACCTTGCTGGGCGCGGACCGCCGCCGGGAGAACACCCGGCTGAGCCGCCCGGACCGAGGCCGGCCGGCGGGGGTGTCTGAAGTCATGGGCTGTGTCCCTCTAGGTGTTGACCCTGTGCTCATGGACGTTCGCGGACTACTTCAACCAATAGATCATGAAGTAGAGCGCGATCCACACGACGTCCACGAAGTGCCAGTAGTAGGACACCACGATGGCCGACGTCGCCTGCGCCGGCGTGAACCGGCCCATGGTCGTACGGATCATGTAGACGATGAAGGCGATCAGACCGCCAGTTACGTGCAGGCCGTGGAACCCCGTGGTCAGGTAGAACATCGAGCCGTAGCCGTCGCCGTTGAGCTGGACACCCTCGCCGACCAGGTGGCGGTATTCGTTCGCCTGGCCGAGCACGAAGATCAAGCCCATCACGAAGGTGATCGTGAACCAACGCCGCAGCGCGAACACGTCGCCCTTCTCCGCCGCGAACACGCCGAACTGGCAGGTGACCGAGGACAAAACCAGGATCACCGTGAACGTCGTCGCGTAAGGCACGTTCAAACTCGGCGTGTGCACCTGCCACATGTGGTAGTCCGCCGCACGGATGGAGAAGTACATGGCGAACAACGCCGCGAAGAACATAAGTTCGCTGGAAAGCCACACGATCGTTCCGACACTGACCATGTTCGGTCGGGTCATCGAGTGGATCCGGCTCTTGTCGATGGCTGAGGCCGCTGTCACGCGCTCATTATCGCCCCGCGATCAGTGCAACATGCCGCGGGGGGTGGAATCCGTTCAGGTTGCAGCCCGGTTGAACCTCCAACCGCTAGCTAGGCCTAGCCTCGGGTGGTGCAGCTAGCCGAATTGCCTCCGTCGAACCTGCTGGCAGTGGATACTGCCCTCGCGCCGTTCAGCCCGGCGCAGATCTTCACTGACTTCCACGCGACCAGTTTGGTCGCCTTGTTTCTGCTGGTATCCGCCGCTGTATACGGCTACGGCGTCTATCGCTTGCGACTGCGTGGGGTGCCCTGGGCCATCGGGCGCACAGTTGCCTTCGTGGTCGGTGGCCTCGGCACTATCGCCGTGGTCACGATGAGTGGCCTCGAGGCATACGACGACACGTTGCTGTCGGTGCACATGGTCCAGCACATGGTGTTGTCCATGGTCGGGCCGATCTTCCTAGCGCTGGGCGCCCCAGTCACGCTCGCCTTGCGTACGCTGCCGGTTGGACCGCGCCGCCGGCTGCTAGCAGTGCTGCACAGCCGGCCGGTGCACGTGCTCACCTTTCCGCTGGTCGCGTTCGGCATTTTCGTCGCCAACCCGTTCGTTCTTTACTTCACCGGCCTGTACCGGTTGACCTTGGAACACTCCTGGCTGCATGAGCTGATCCACGTGCATTTCATCGTCACCGGCTGTCTGTTCTTCTGGCCGTTGCTGGGCTTGGATCCGCTACCAAACCGCTGGCCTTACCCCGGGCGGGCGTTGCTGATGACGGTGTCCGTGCCGTTTCACACCGTGCTCGGGCTGACCATCATGCAGAGCAAAACTTTGCTGGCGGGCGACTATTATCCCGGGTTGCATTTGAGTTGGGCCAATCCTTGGAGCGATCAGGTAACCGCCGGTGGCATCCTCTGGGCCGGTGGTGAACTGATCAGTGTCACCACCTTGGCCATCCTGGTCGTCCAATGGATCAAGCATTCGGAACGCGAAGCCAAGCGGATCGACCGAGCACTAGACCGCGCCGAGGCCGAACAAGCCCGCTCGGTCGCTGCCGCTGCGAACAGCAAATCGGTCGACTTGGTACGACCACGGACGGACACCGAATAACCGGTTGGGTACGATCATCGAGACCAACGAGCGTGAACCGGGGCAGAATTGATGAGCGACGCACAGCTGACCACCGAACCGGCCACCGACCAGCCGAACCAGTACACGGTCTTGCTCTATAGCGACGACGTGGCAGTCCGCGACCGGATCCGGCTCGCGATCGGCACTCGGCCGGCGGCCGACCTCGCGGTGGAGTTCGTCGACGCTGCCACCTGGGAAGACTGCCGCAACCTGCTCGACAAATACGAGATCGATCTGATGGTGCTCGACGGTGAGGCGACTCCCGCCGGCGGCCTCGGCATCGCCCGGCAGACCAAAGACGAGTATGCGACTCCCCCACCGGTGTGTGTCGTGATCGCTCGGGCCGCCGACCGCTGGTTGGCGGCTTTTGCCCAGGTCGACCAGACCTTGCTCGCCCCGCTCGACCCGGTGCGCACCGGTCAGACAGTCGCCGCCATGCTGCGCGGTCGCCGCAATGGTGTCGTCCCGCTGGGCACCATGGGCTCGCTCGGCTGAGTCCACCCGCCACTGATCCCCCCCGGACCCCGACGGAGGCCCGCCATGGGCGCACGCACCTGGCCCGAGCTGACGAGTGCATTGCTGCGTGGCGAGGAGCTGGCTCAGCCGGACACGGCCTGGGCGATGGGCGAAATCATGGCCGGCAACGCCACGCCGGTCCAGATCACCGGCTTCGCGGTCGCGTTGCGCGCCAAGGGTGAGACTCCGGCGGAGCTGGCCGGCTTGGTCGAGGCGATGCTGTCGCGCGCCACCGAAATTGAGCTACCCGAGCAGGTGCGCACCACCGCCGTCGATGTGGTGGGCACGGGCGGCGACCGGGCCAACACCGTAAACATCTCCACCATGACCGCTGTCATCACGGCAGCGGCGGGCGTGACAGTGGTCAAACACGGCGGCCGATCCGCCTCGTCGACCACCGGATCCGCCGATCTGTTGGAGCACTGGGGTATTCCGCTGGATTTGAGCCCAGCAGCCGTGGTGGGCACGATCGCCGACGCTGGCATTGGTTTCTGCTTCGCAGTCACCTTCCACCCGGGCATGCGGCACGCCGCGCCCACTCGCCGCGAGTTGGGCGTCCCGACCTTTTTCAACGTGCTCGGCCCGCTTGCCAACCCCGCCCGGCCAACCGCCGCCGCGGTGGGCTGTTTCGATCTGCGGATGGCACCGGTGATGGCCCAGGTCTTCGCTGATCGAGGCGACTCAGCCGTGGTGATGCGCGGTGAGGACGGGCTGGACGAGTTCACCACCTCCGCGCCGACCCGGGTGTGGCTGGCCCGGGGCGGCAAGGTCGACGAGTTGCTGATCGACGCGGTGGATCTCGGCCTGCCCCGCAGCCAGCCGGCCGACCTGCGCGGCGGTGACGTGGCGTTCAACGCCGACGTGGCCCGCCGCACCTTCGCCGGCGAGCGTGGCCCGGTTCGCGACGCCGTGGTGCTCAATGTCGCAGCGGCGCTGGCTGCGCAGGGTGGATTGCACGGCGACTTTAACGACACTATGCGGGCTGGAATTAACCGAGCCGAGCAGACGATCGACTCCGGCGCTGCGACGGCCCGGTTGGACCGCTGGGTGCAGGCCGCCCAACAAGCCAAAGCCACCCAGTAACCCAAAGCCACCCAGAGTAACCCAAAGGCACCCAGTAACCCAGAGCCAGCGAATATCCCAGAGCCGCAAACTGGGCAAGTGCTGTGAATCAGGCACTTAACCGCCAACACGCCGGGATGAATACTTCACCCCGCCCGACTTTCGTGGCAGCGTTCGAGTGGCATTTCGGGTAATCCACCTTCCGACGAAGAGAGGAGCCACCCGTGTCAGAACACGATCTGCGCTGCGTCATCTGCGACGGCGACATGCTTTTCGAGGTGCCGCTGATCTGCGCCGACGAACACGACGAGTGCCCGGAGCTGATCTGCAATCGCTGCGGTGCAGCCGAGGTGGTCGCCCCGATCGTCGTGCACGTTTGGCTCAACCCGCAGGGGCGCCGATCCGGACGGGTCGCCCCACAACAGCGGCGGGCCGCCTAAACAAAGAAGCCCGCGTTTCCCTGAGCCAGGAAACGCGGGCTTCTGTGGTTACTTCGAACAAGATCAGTGCTCGACGGTGTGCCGGGTGCCGGAGTAATACTCGAAGAGCATGCCGCAGGCCGCGAACACCACCATGATCATGCCGGCGGCGATCAACCACCACATCCAGAACACCAGCCCCAGGCCCGCGATCGACGCGGCCAGGGCAATGCCGAACGGCCAGTAACTTCCCGGGCTGAAGAAGCCAATCTCGCCGGCGCCGTCAACGATCTCACCGTCTACGCGGTCTTCAGGGCGCAGGTCGATGCGGCGAGCCACGAACCAGAAGAAGCCACCACACATGGAACAGAGCAGGCCGGACAGCACCAACGCCACCGTGCCGATCCACTCCAGCTGGCCGGTCTGTCCTTGTGTCCAGAAGCCATAGACGGCTGCTGCGGCGAATAGGAACGCGGCGACGCCGACAAAGATTTTGTATTCGGTCTTCACGTCAGTCCCCTATTTCGCGGCCGTGGCGGGGTCAGTCTGGTTCCAGTTCTGCCCGTGACGCCGAGTGTTCAATGGCGCAGTGGTGACCGCGTATTGCTTGTCGCCGGCGAATCCGATCTGCCCCATCGCTTCCTGCGTGGTGGAGCCAGACTTCTTCGCCGCCAAATACGTGTCGAATTGGGCTGGCGTAACCGCGACCAACTCGAACTGCATGAACCCGTGGTAAGTCCCACACAGCTCAGCACACCGACCGACGTAGCGACCAGTCTTGTCGAGTGTCACCTCGAAGGTGTTGCGCACATTGCCGGGGAAGACGTCGCGCTTGAACAGCAGCTCTGGCACCCAGAACGAGTGGATGACGTCCTTGCTGGTCTCTTCAAACCGGATCTTCTCGCCGACCGGCAGCACCAGCAGCGGAATCACGTCAGCCGAGCCAGTGGTCGATGCGACCGTGTTAGCGCTGGCGCCAATGCCGTCGCGGTAGTTGAACTGCCACTGCCACTTGAACGCGACCACCTCGACGACCTGGTCGGGGTGCTTGGACAGCTTGTCCACGTCGGTCTGCACGATCGCGGTGTAGTAGAACAAGACCGCCACGATCAGAATTGGGGTGACGGTATACAGCACTTCCATCGGCATGTTGAACCGGGTCTGCGGGGGTAGTTCGTCACCGCGCTTGCGATACCGGATTACACACCAAAAGATCAGGCCCCACACGAAGATGCCGACGACCAGGGCTGCGATCACCGAAGCGATCCACAAGTCATACATCTTGTGGGCTTGCAGGCTGATGCCGTTGCTCGGCCAGCCGAAGTTGCCGAACTTGCTGCCGAAACTCTCAAGCGAACAGCCCGAAAGCAGCGTCAGCAGCAGCGTGCCGCCGAGACCGAGTCCGGCGATCCGGGCTGCCGCTCGCGGCCGTGCGGCCGAACTCTTTGCGCCCACCTGCTTCTGCCTCCTTAGCAGAGCGCCCCGCCCGAAACGGACACCGGCGGCAAGGCGTCACTGACGGTCGCACATTACTCGACCTGGGCCCTGTCCACCGGTTCGGGGTCCGATCTTCGACCGCTCCAGCAAACCCTTGAACAAACCAGACGCTACCGTTCCCAGGGTGGAAAACTTGGCCGTTCCCGCCGGTGCGCCGGCTTACCTGGATGCGGCGACGGCTGCACCCCTGCATCCGGTGGCCCGCGAAGCCTTGCTAGCCGCGCTCGCAGACGGCTGGGCCGACCCGTCGCGCCTCTATGCCGCCGGCCGGCGGGCCCAACAGCTGCACGACGCGGCGCACGCTGTCATTGCCGAAGCCCTGACGGTACGGCCGGACGAAGTGTCCCTCTGGCCCTCCGGTACGGCTGCCGCCCAAGCCGCCGTACTGGGTGGACTGGCTGGTCGGGCCCGACACGGCGACACCCTGGTGCACTCGGCGATCGAACACTCCGCCGTGCTGCACGCGGCTCGCGCCGGCAAGTCTCGATCAGTTGGAGTGGACCGACTCGGTCGGCTCGACCTGGACGACTGGCAGCAGGCCGTTTCGACGCCCGGCATCGCGCTAGCCGCCCTGATCAGCGCTAGTCACGAGGTCGGCACCCATCAGCCGGTGGCAGCAGCCGCAGCAGCTTGTGCGCAGGTGGGGGTGCCGCTGTTTGTGGACGCGGCCCAGTCGATCGGGCACGAGCCGGTCGAGTCCGGCTGGTCGCTGCTCAGTGCCAGCGCGCACAAGTGGGGTGGTCCACCGGGAGTGGGCGTGCTGGTAGTGCGTAAAGGGGTGCGTTGGGTTTCGCCGTACCCGAAGGATGATCTTTATTCCCCTGGTGTGGCTGGTGCGCTGGATTTACCGGCAGTGGTGGCAGCTGCGGCGAGTTTGCGGGCGGTCCTGGCGGAGGCGCCGGTGCAGGCGCGCCGGCTCGCTGCGTTAGTGGATCGGATCCGGGATCGAGTGGCCGCGACAGTGCCTGACGTGGAGGTGGTCGGCGATCCAGTTGCGCGCCTGCCCCACCTGGCCACCTTCTCCTGCCTGTACGTCGACGGCGAAGCACTGTTGCACGAATTGGACCGACACGGCTTCGCGGTGTCCTCGGGTTCGTCGTGCACCGCGTCCACGTTGCGACCCAGCCACGTGTTGGAAGCGATGGGCGTGCTCAGCCACGGCAACGTGCGGGTTTCCCTGCACCGCGACACAACCGAAGCCGAAGTCGAGCGGTTTCTGGCCGTGCTGCCCGAGCTGGTCGCCCGAATCCGAACCGCTGCGGGGATGTAAATGCTGGTGCTGAATTGTTTGGGCCAACGCTGCCCGTTGCCGGTGATCGCGCTGGCGAAAAAAATCCGCACTGTCGATCTGGGCGCAGTGATTCAGGTGCTGGCCGACGATCCGGCCGCCGCCAACGACGTTCCGGCCTGGTGCCGCCTGACTGGCCAGGAATACGTGGGCTCGCCCGCGCCCGCAACCTTCGAGGTTCGCAGAACCACGTAAAAGCCTGGCTGCCCAGCCTTCGGGCCCAGCAGCCAGGCGGGTCGCGGCTGGCGATCAGACGGGCAGGAACGCTTCGATTTCGGCCGCGGCCGACTCGCCATATGAATCGGTGAAGCGCTTGGTGAACTCGGCTGGCCGCACGTCGTATTCCTGCGGGCCGACTGATTCGAGCACCAAGGCCGCGACCAGTGAGCCGACCTGAGCGGCACGTTCCAGCCCGAGGCCCCAGGAGATCGCAGCGAAGAAACCGGCCCGGAACCCGTCGCCGACCCCGGTCGGGTCCTCGGCGACGACATCGCGGGCAACCGGCACGTGGATCCGGTCAATCCCGCGACCAGTGATCTCGACGCCGTCCTTGCCGAGCGTGGTGACCCGGACCCGCACCTGCTCCAGCACCTGCTCGCCGGTGAGACCGGACTTGGTCTCCAGCAGCGAGCGCTCGTAGTCGTTGGTCATCAGATAGTCGGCGCCCTCGATCAAGGTCAGCACGTCGCTGCCCTCCATCCGGGCCAGCTGCTGCGACGGGTCGGCCACGAACCTGAACCCACGGGCGCGGCACTCCTGCGAGTGGCGGATCATCGCGGCCGGGTCGTTGGCGCTGACCAGCACCAAGTCGAGCCCACCGGCGCGCGCGTCGATCGGCGCGAGCTCGATGTTGCGGGCCTCGGACATCGCGCCGGCATAGAACGACGCGATCTGGTTCAGGTCGTCGTCGGTGGTGCAGACGAACCGGGCCGTGTGCGCGACCTCGCTGACGTGCACCGAGTCACAATCAACCCCGTGCCGCTCAAGCCAAGACCGATAGTCGGCGAAGTCGGCACCGACAGCTCCCACCAGGATCGGGCTCAGACCAAGCTTCCCCATCCCGAACGCGACGTTGCTGGCGACGCCGCCGCGGCGCACGACCAAGTCGTCTACCAGAAATGACAGGGAGACCTTGTGTAACTGGTCGGCGATCAGCTGATCGGCGAACCGACCCGGGAAATGCATCAGGTGGTCAGTGGCGATCGAACCGGTGACCGCGATCTTCATGTCAGGCCCTCAGGGTTAGGGAACAGGCGCTGGTGCGTCAGGCAGCCTACGGCACATGAAAAGCAGCAGGCCGCCCCGTTAACGAGGCGGCCTGTCACCACGTACGCGAAGATCAGTGGAACGAGTCGCCGCAGGCGCAGGAATTCTGCGCGTTGGGGTTGTCGATCGTGAAGCCCTGTGCGTCGATCCGGTCGGCGAAATCGATTGTCGCTCCGGCCAGATATGGTGAGCTCATCCGGTCGACAACGACCTCGACCCCGTCGAAGTCGCTGACCACGTCGCCGTCGAGCGAGCGCTCGTCGAAGAAGAGCTGGTAACGCATGCCGGAGCAGCCACCTGGCTGCACGGCGATCCGCAGGCGTAGGTCGTCGCGGCCTTCCTGCTCGATCAGGGCTTTGACCTTGACCGCGGCAACATCAGACAAGAGGATGCCAGTCGGGGCCGTCGCCTCGATCGACTCGGTGTGCGCTTCAGTGGTCACTGAGTATCTCCCTGCCGAGGATGCGAGCATTGCCGTACTGACCAACGCTAGCCCGCCGGCCAATGATTCCCAATTGAGGTGGCCCAGTTCACCTGCTCCACTGCTTGGCCAGTTGGTCGGACAGCTCTCGCAGCCCACGAGCCGGCTCGGTTAGCGCAGTTTGCTCAGAGCCGAAAAAATCGGTCAACGCGTACGTTTCGGTCACGCCAGCGCTCGCAGCTTCGCGTACGCCGGTTTCGTTGCGGCCGCACAGCACGATGCAGGGCAGTCCTCGATCGCGGGCAGCAGCGGCGATGCCGGCGACGACTTTGCCGCGCAACGACTGGTGATCAAACGCACCTTCGCCGGTAATCACCAGGTCGGCTTGGTCGAGCTCGGGCGTTAACGCGATCAGCGCGGTGACTAGTCCGATGCCCGAGACAAGTTGGGCGCCTAGGGCCAGCAGCGCAGCGCCGATCCCCCCGGCTGCCCCACCGCCGGGTCGGGTGCGCAAATCAGTGCCGCCGAAAGTTTGCTGCAAGACGTCGGCGAACTGTTCCAAGCAGGCGTCCAGGTGCAGGACTGCGGCTCGGTCAGCGCCTTTTTGCGGGCCGTAGACATTGCTGGCGCCGTGCAGGCCGGTGAGCGGATTGTCCACGTCTGTCGCGGCGACTAGGCTGACTTGACGCAACCGGGGCAGGCCAGCGAGCGCGGTGGCCGCGTTCAGGTAACTGCCGCCATAGGGCAGCGCGTAGCCGGCGGCGTCGACTGGGGCGGCGCCGAGTGCGGCCAGCATCCCGGCGCCGGCGTCGTTGACCGCTGAGCCACCTAGCCCGATGACCACCTCACCGGCACCGGACTCCACTGCCGCCTGAATCAGCACACCCAGCCCGTACGAGGTGGTGAGGCTTGGGTTGCGTTCTTCGGGGGTCAATAAGTGCAGGCCGCAGGCCTGGGCGCTCTCGACGTACGCGGTAGCGCCGACCAGCAGGAGCTGACCGGTTACCGGGCGGCCTAGCGGGTCAACGGTGTCCACCGCAATGAGCCGGCCGGCGAGCGCATCGGCGAGCACTTCGACGAAGCCGGGACCGCCGTCGGAGAGCGGTCGGCGCACCACGTCGGCGCGCTCACCCCAGCCGGCGGCGATTGCCTCAGCAGCGGCACGAGCGGACAAGGTGCCGGCGAATTTGTCCGGACAGATCAATACACGCACTGCACGAGTGTGGCAGGACACGTCTTAGCACCGGGATGGCCTGCCTGCCGTTGTGCAACGATGATTGAGTGACGTCGAATTGGACTGAACCCGCGAACACCGCAACCGCCTTACTGCTGCTGGGCCGGGGCAGCGACCCGAACTCCGAACGCGGCGTGGACTGTCCGGGCGAGCTACCCGCCCCGAGCGACCCCGATCTGGTAGCACGGGCCACCGCGGCGAAGGCGGCGCTGGGCGATCGAGTGTTCGTGCTCGGCCACCACTATCAGCGCGACGAGGTCATTCAATTCGCCGATGTCACCGGTGACTCGTTCAAGCTAGCCCGCGAAGCGGCCGCCCGCCCGAGCGCCGAGTTCATCGTCTTCTGCGGCGTGCACTTCATGGCTGAAAGCGCCGACATCCTCACCGGGCCCAATCAACGTGTGGTGCTGCCCGACCTGGCTGCCGGCTGTTCGATGGCCGACATGGCAGTGCTCGGACAGGTGGAAACGGCCTGGGAACACTTCACTGACCTAGGAATTGCCGGCGACATCGTCCCGGTTACTTACATGAACTCCTCAGCCGATATTAAAGGCTTCGTCGGCCGCAACAACGGCGTGGTGTGCACCTCGTCGAATGCCAAACGCGCGCTGGACTGGGCTTTTGAGCGGGGCACCAAAGTGTTTTTCCTGCCTGACCAGCACTTAGGCCGCAATACCGCGGTCTTGGAGTTGGGCCTGAGTCTTGACGACTGCGTGCTCTATGACCCACACCGGCCCAACGGCGGACTTACCGCCGAGCAATTGCGCGACGCCAAAATGATCCTCTGGCGCGGTCACTGCTCTGTGCACGGCCGGTTCAGCCTGCAGAGCGTCGACGACGTCCGCGAGCGCGTCCCCGGAGTCAATGTCCTGGTGCACCCTGAGTGCCGCCACGAGGTCGTGCAAGCCGCTGACCTGGTCGGTTCGACCGAATACATCATCAAAGTGCTGGACGCCGCCCCGGCTGGCTCAGCCTGGGCCGTGGGCACCGAACTCAACTTGGTGCGCCGGCTCGGCCTGGCCCACCCAGACAAACAGATCATGTTTCTTGACCGTACGGTTTGTTATTGCTCGACGATGAACCGGATCGACCTACCCCATCTGGTGTGGGCGTTGGAGGAGCTAGTCGCCGGCCGAGTGCCGAATCAGATCGTCGTTGACCCGGATACCGCGAATGATGCGCGTGTCGCACTGGACCAAATGCTCGCTTTGCCGTAACGGCGCGTAGTCGACACGATTCGATCCGCAGTGTTGAACCTTTCTGTTGTCTTAATCATCAGCATTTACCGGCAACCCGCGCCTCGTGGCGGCTTCTGCTTTCATGACTCAACGCTATGCTTCCCCGGTTGCCGGACGGGTTCCCCACCTCACTCCGGCCCCCCATAACTGCCGGGCGATTTGTCGCCCACCGGCTGGAGGTTACGTTGACCGACGATGTCCTGGTCGTACACGGCGGTGCGCCGTTGGAAGGCCAGATCCGGGTCCGTGGCGCCAAAAATCTCGTCTCCAAGGCCATGGTGGCCGCCCTGCTCGGCGAGACCCCGAGCCGACTGTTCGACGTCCCGGCCATCCGCGACGTCGAGGTGGTCCGCGGCCTGCTTGAGCTGCACGGCGTCAAGGTCAGCGATGGCGTCGACGACGGCGAGATCGTGATGGACCCCACGAATGTGGAGCGCGCCAGCACCGACGAAATCAACGTACATGCCGGCTCCAGCCGGATCCCGATCCTGCTCTGCGGCCCACTGCTGCATCGCCTCGGCCACGCGTTCATCCCGGACCTGGGTGGCTGTCATATCGGACCGCGGCCGATCGACTTCCACATCCAAGCCTTGCGCGAATTCGGCGCGATCGTCGACAAGACACCCGAAGGCATGCACCTCACGGCACCGAACGGGCTGCACGGCACCAAGCTAGAGCTGCCGTACCCGAGTGTCGGTGCCACCGAGCAAGTGCTGCTCACCGCCGTACGCGCCGATGGAGTCACCGAACTGCGCAACGCGGCGATCGAGCCGGAGATCATGGACCTGATCTGCGTGCTGCAGAAGATGGGCGCCATCATCACCGTGCACACCGACCGGGTCATCGAGATCCAGGGCGTACCGCGGTTGCACGGCTACCACCACAAGCCGATCCCGGACCGGATCGAAGCAGCTAGCTGGGCCGCAGCCGCGCTCGCCACCCGCGGCGAGATCGAAGTGCTCGGCGCCCGGCAAGCCGACATGATGACCTTCCTGAACGTGTTCCGTTCGATTGGCGGCGAGTTCGAGGTCACCGACGCGCGGGTGGCCCGGCCAGGTGTGACAGGTGTCGAGGGCGGCATCAAGTTCTGGCATCCCGACGTCGAGCTGCAAGCTGTCGCGCTGGAGACCGACGTGCACCCCGGTTTCATGACCGACTGGCAGCAGCCGCTAGTGGTCGCGTTGACCCAGGCGCACGGCCTGTCGATCATGCACGAGACCGTCTATGAGCAGCGGCTGGGCTACACCGAGGCGCTGAACTCGATGGGCGCGACGATTCAGGTCTATCGCGACTGCTTGGGCGGCACCCCGTGTCGTTTCGGCCGGCGCAACTTCAAGCACTCCGCAGTCATCGCCGGCCCGTCCAAGCTGCACGCGGCCGACCTGGTCATCCCAGACCTGCGCGCCGGCTTCAGCCACCTGATCGCGGCGCTTGCCGCCGAGGGCACCTCCCGGGTGTACGGCGTCGATTTGATCAACCGGGGCTACGAGGACTTCGAGGGCAAGCTGGCCGCCCTGGGCGCCCATGTCGAACGCCTCTGACTGCCTTGGCTACGCTGCTAGACGTGTCTTCGCTCTTTCGCCGCAAGTCAGCCGACGCCGCCACCTCGACGCAGAGCGAGGAGGTGCCCGTCACTGCCACGCTGCGGCCCAAGAGCTACACGCCCAGCAAGAAAGAGCTGGGCGTGGTAACGCCGAAGCGCTCCAGCACCGGTCGCAAGATCGAAGCAGCGCCGGCCAACCGGCGCGAAGCGATGAAGGCGATGCGCGAGCGGCAACGCGTCGAGCGGGCCGAATCCGCCGCGGGCATGCGCGCCGGCGACGAGCGCTATCTGCTGGTCCGCGACCGCGGTGCCGAGCGAGCGTTGGTGCGCAACATCATCGATTCTCGCCGTACCGTGGGGACCTGGTTCTTCGGTGGGGCATTGATCGTGTTTATCGGCTCCTCAGTCAAGAATCCGCAAGTGCAGCTGGTCAGCAACCTGCTCTGGGTGATCTTGGCGCTCGGCGTGGTGGTCGACAGCGTGCTGATCTCCCGCAAGGTCAAGAAATTGATCAAGGACCGTTATCCGCAGACCACGCAGCGAATCGGCTCGCTGCAGCTCTACGGGGTCATGCGCGCCCTGACCTTCCGTCGGATGCGCGTCCCGAAGCCGGCAGTGAAGCTCGGCGCCACGATCTGATCGGTCAGTCAACCGATCAAGGCCTGCCATTCGGTGGGCTATGCGCGGAAGACCCGACCAGACGTGTTCACCGAAAGTAGTGCTAGGCCGTCGAACGGACGGCTGGTAGAGATCGTCAGCACGCTGGCGCCGAGCCGGTTCCCGCCGTTAATCTCCATGCGAACCCCCTCACCGTGGAGTCGGGCGACTACAGCCGGGCGTTCGGACAGCCACCGCGCAGTTTCTGACGGAAGTAGACTTAACCGTGACGGAGCGTAGCCAGTCGCCGGGAACCCCGTGGGGTGCCCGATGAGTGGCTGGGGTCCACCGAGCGGCGGCGAGCACTGGGACGACGAACCGGCCTGGGTCCATGAGGTCACCTGGGAATGGGAACCACTGCCGGGTCAGCGCTATCCCGGCGACCCTGGACGCCGACAAGTCGCCTACACCTCGGTTTATGAGGCTTCCCGCGGCGACGCCTCGGTCTACGAACCCACGCGCGGCGATGACCGAGGGGTGGGCCGATCCACCATCGACGGACGGGCCACCATCGACGGACGGGCAGCCGTCGAGGCACGAGCCGGCGTAGAAGCGCCCTGGTCCAGCCCGGCGCCGGCGCATCGCGACGAGCCGTCGTGGAACCGGGCCGTCCCGCTGCCCGATCGGATCGACGACGATCGCCGGCCACACAGCAGCCCGCCGGCACCGTCGAGCCCGTTGGCGCGTGGGGCGCTGCCGGGATCGGGGCAGCCCTATCCAACTCAGCCAGGTGTGTCGCCACGCCCAGCAGTGCCGGAGCAGCGTCGTGGCTCGGCGCCCGACTATGCCCGCCCGGCTCCAGACAACCGTCCCGCCTATCCGGGCGAGGCACAGCAAGGTAGTCGACCGCGGCCCGTGTCGCCCAGTGGGCCGGCGACTTACGGCACGGCTAGCCCAGCTCCGACCGGGGCGTTTCCATCGGTGCATCCCGCGCCAGGCCAGCGCGACGGACGCACACCAGACGCGCCGTTCGATCTGCGGCCAGCGCCCGCGTCGTTGAGTGCGGCGCCAGCACCCGCCCGGCCAGCGCCGCAGCCGACTCGGGTCACACCGGCCCACCCGGCAGCACCGCCCGCGCCGGTCTATCCCGGCCCTCCCGGGCAACCGCCGACCTACGCGGAGCCGCCCGCCCGAGCAAGCTCGGCACCCGCGAGCCAAACGACTTATCCGATCCGACCCCAGTCGCCGTCTGGCGGGCCTACGACCTACTCGACTCGGCCGGTCTCCGCGCCGGTCGACCCCGCCGCATATTCAACCCGTCCGGCATCAGCAATACCCAGCCCGCATGAGGCCGAGCGACGTCCCTTCTCCGGCAGCCGCCCGCCGGTGCCGGATCAGTTCCGGCCTGCGCAAAACAGCACGCGCCAATTCGCCCCGGAGCAGGCCTGGGCGCCCGAGCAGCAACAACCGCAATATGAGCGGTCCGACGAATATCGCCGCGAACGGATCACCCCAGATCAGTTCAGCCCGGAGCGAGCCCAGTCGAACAACGACGGCGAATATCGCTCCGAGCAGACGAGCGGATATGCCGCCGAGCCGACGAGCGGATATGCCGCTGAGCCGAGCTACTTGGTGCCACTGCCGGACTTTGATTCGGCGCAGTCTGGATTCGGGGCGACGCCGCCGGGGTTCGAGCCGATCGATCCGATCACTGCACCGCCTTACCCGGTGGCCGACGCCGCGCTGAGCGCCGCTGGGCCGACCGAGGTATTTGACCCATCAATTGGGCACAACTGGTCCGAGCCACCGTGGGCGCATGACCCCGCACCAACCACCTTCGCACCGGCCGCCGACCCAACGCCAAGCTCCAGCGTGCCGTCAGCGAATTATCCACCAGCACCAGCGGAGTCCGTGCCGGCCGACGAAGAGCACGGCTTGGGGTGGCTGTTGTCCCTGAGCGGTCTTGGCGGCTCAACCCCGCTGCTCGTACCAGCCCCGGACGCATACTTGGTGTCCCCCGCCGACGAGCCGCACGACCAGCAGGTCGCACCCGAGCCCCAGCCGACACCCGAGCCCCAACTGTCAGCCGAGCGACAGCAAGCGGCCGAGCGACAGCTGCCACTTGAACCCCGGCCGGCAGCTAAGCCTGACTTGGCACCCGTGCCTGAGCTGGAGCATGCGCCTGAGCCCGCACGTCAGCCTGAGCCTGCACGACAGCCTGAGCCCGCACGACAGCCGGAGCCGGTCTCAGTCGTCGACGCAGAGCGGTCTGACGAAGCGACGCAGCCGCTCTGGGCAAAAGCTCCGAAACAGGATTGGTTCGCCAAGGAGAAGGCGGCGGCGCCGGATCAGACGGACATAACAGCCCAACCGGCATCGTCTAGCCAGGCCGGGAACCTGGACTCGCCTGCACCATCGGTAGGCGTGACGCAGTCGGCAACGGCTGCGACGTCGCCCACGCCAACCGATTCACCCGCGCCGAGTGAACAGCCGTCAGGTGACTCGGTTTCGGATGAACTGGCATCGGGCGACCCGGTGTTGGGCGACCCGGTGTTGGGTGACCTGGAATCGGGTGGGGCATCATTCGCGAGCTTGTCAATAGCCGCCGACCGGCAAGCTCCGTCCAATGCCACCGAGAGGCTGGTCGAGACCGACCCCGCCGGTAAATTCACCGCTGAGTCAACCGAACGCGCCTGGTCTCCGGCCGCGCCAATCCGGCAGCGGCGTGACCAGGGTGGGGAAACCGATCGCCGGCGCCAAGACCCAGAACAAGTGCTCGTCGCGTACACATGGATGTTTGATCCGCGCACGTTGCGGGAGCAGATCGAAGAGAGCGACCAAGTCGCGGTGGTGATCGATCGGCTCACCGACAAGTTGGAATATGCCGAGCGGGACAGCGTGCGGGCTCGGTTGTTGAGTTTGCGGGCGACGGCCGAGCGGCTTGGTGGCGACCTGGACGAAGCGCTGGCGGATGCGCGCGAGGCGCTGACGCACGCCGAAGCGTCCGGTGAGCTGCGCGATATTGCGTTGGTGCGGGCCCGGTTGGCGCATGTGTTGCAGTGGCGTGGCGACTACGCCGACGCGGACAAGATGTTCGCCGAGGCTGCTTCGCCTGAGCTGCCACCTCGGCTGCTGGCGGAGATCCATGAGTTGGCGGGCCGGTCGGCGTTCGAGCAGGGTCGTCATCTGGAAGCGATGAACCACTTTGAGCTGGCGCTCAATCAGCGCAGCGAAGAAGACCCGGAGATGATCGAGCGGATCGAGCTAGCCCTCGACCTGATCATCGAGCGGGTCAAACAGAACTGGGGACCGTTCCCGCGAGCACGCACGGAGATCCTCGGCGTGGTCGCGCCGCCGCGGGCGATGCGCGACGAGCGGTCCGGGCTGTGGGGCTATGTGGGTGCGATCGCACCGCAGTTCGCTCAAGCTCAACCATTTGCCGAAGGCCTAGCTTGGGTACGGCGACCCGAATCGCCCGCCTGGGAACTGATCGACGAGACCGGTGTCTCAGTCCTGGACGCCTCCGCGGGTTACCGGGCAGCCGGACGGTTCGCCGACGGCCTGGCCTGGGTCTCGCGCGACGACAACGAAGGCTGGCAAGCCGTCGATCGAACTAACCGGGTTGTCGTGCCCGGCGGCTTCGAGGACGCTCGCCCATTCCACCGCGGGGTCGCACTGATCAAGCAGGGCGGCGCGTGGGGCGCAGTCGACCAACAGGCCCGAATCGTGGTGCAACCCCGCTATCGCGGCTTCGCCACCGCGCTAATCGGCGTGGGCAAAATAGACGGCTTCACCGAAGAGGGCCTCGCAGTGATCGACGCTGGTGACCGCCTCGGTGTGATCGACCGGACCGGGCAGCTGCTAGTCCAGCCGGTGCACGCTGCCCTGATCATCCACCCGACCGCGTTCCTGATCGGCGACAGGTATGGCCTGTGGGGCGCCCTGGACCGCAGCGGCGAACCCCTGGTCGGGGTGAAGTATCAGCAGCGCGCAGAAGTGCTGGACGAGATCGAGAAGCTGCGCACGGACACCCGCCCGCTGCTCTGAGCCCGCGGCGCTGAGCCCGCGGCGCTGAGCCCGCGGCGCTGAGCCCGCGGCGCTGAGCCCGCTGAGTTGAGCCCGCGGCGCTGAGAGTCGGGAGTGGTTCGCTGCTCGCTGGGTAGGGTCAAGAGCATGGAATTTCGTCATCTCGGCCGTTCTGGGCTGCTCATCAGCGAGATCGCCTACGGCAACTGGATCACCCACGGCTCACAGGTCGAGGAGGAAGCCGCCGACGCGTGCGTCAAAGCTGCCCTCGAGGTCGGCATCACCACCTTCGACACCGCGGACGTTTATGCCGGAGGAGCCGCGGAAGAAGTTTTGGGTCGAGCGCTGCACGGTGAACGGCGCGAAGGCCTGGAAATCTTCACCAAAGTCTATTGGCCGACCGGGCCGGGCCCGAATGATCGCAGCCTGTCCCGCAAACACATCATGGAGTCGATAAACGGATCACTGCGCCGGTTGCAGACCGATTACGTCGACCTTTATCAAGCGCACCGCTATGACTATTCGACCCCGCTCGAAGAAACAATGCAGGCATTCGCCGATATCGTACGTTCCGGTAAGGCGCTCTACATCGGTGTCTCGGAATGGACCGCGGCCGAGATTCGGGCGGGCTGGGAACTCGCCCGGGAGTTGAAGATTCCATTCGTGTCGAACCAGCCACAATATTCGATGCTGTGGCGGGTGATCGAGACGGAAGTGGTGCCCACCTCAGCCGAGCTCGGCGTCAGCCAGGTGGTGTTCTCCCCGATCGCGCAAGGAGTGCTAACCGGCAAATACGAAGTCGGCAAGCAACCACCGGCCGGTTCTCGGGCCACCGATCAGAAATCAGGCGCCAACTTTATTTCACGCTATATGAGCGACGATGTGTTGACCACTGTCGCCCGTCTCAAGCCGCTCGCCGAGCAGGCCGGCCTGAGCATGGCCCAGCTTGCCGTGGCGTGGGTGCTGCAGAACTCGAACGTCGCAGCCGCGATCATCGGCGCTTCGCGACCGGAGCAGGTCAAAGACAACGCCAAAGCCTCCGGCGTACGCCTAGAAGCCGACCTGTTGAAAGCGATCGACGAGTTGCTGGACCCGATCGCGGAACGTGACCCGGCCAAGACCACTAGCCCGGCCCGCCGCCCGTAACCAGCAGCGCCTGCGCCGGGCTCGTCCTGGCGCAGGCGCGGCAGCTTGAACCGAGCGCTGCATTTTGAACCGAGCGCTGCATTTTGAACCGAGCGCTGCATTTTGAACCGAGCGCTGCATTTTGAACCGAGCGCTGCAACTGAAAGTGTTCAGGCGCCGGACCAGAACCTCATTAGTTGCATGCCGAGCTGGATCAATGCCGCGTCGAGGCCGAAGCGTTCACCCACCCAATACACCGCGTCGAAGAACCAGCTGCCAACCTTGGTCTGCCAAAGCAACAGGAACAACAGAATGAATCCATACGGCGCGAAAAGGTTCCATGCGCGCTGATAGGCCGGACTCATCCACGGCTGCAGAATGCTGCCCCCGTCGAGCCCCGGAATCGGCAGAAAATTCAGCACACTCGCCGTGATCTGCAGGAACGCCAAAGCCGACAGTGCCGCCCAGAACTCCAGATGCGACAGGTCCCCCGAAATCGAGTATTGCCCGCCAAAACCCAAATCCAAGGTCGGCCCAAACCCGATCAAAAACGGTACGGCGAGCCCGAGCGCGAGCACCACGTTGGTAAGCGGCCCAACCGCGCTGATCACCGAGTTCTTGACCCTGCTGTTGATGTAGCGGTGGTCCACCCAAACGGCCCCACCCGGCAACCCGATGCCGCCAAGCACGACCACCACAATCGGCAGCACGATGGACAGCAGCGGGCTGGTGTATTTCAGCGGGTTCAGCCGTAGGTATCCGCGCTCAGCCACCGTGTGGTCGCCGGCGAAGTAGCCAGCCACCGCGTGCGCGTATTCGTGCAGACACAGCGAGAGCAGCCAACCAGACACCACAAACAGGAAAACATCGACCCGCGTGTTGCCGAAGCGCGACCACGTCATCCCGGCACTCACCAAAAAAATGGCGACAATCCCGACAAAAACCGGACTCGGGATGAAAGCACTACGCGGGGTACGGGTGAAAACCGGGTCGTAGGTCACGTCACTGCGCCGGCAGCAGACTCATCCGGTAATCGACCCGGTCGTCCTCGACCAAGACGACCTGCGCCACCCCCGCCTCGGCGAGCGCACGCCATTGCTGGCCGATCCACGACTCCGCGTCAGCCTGGCTGCTGAACGTCTCGGCCGGACCGGTTACCGGCTGTCCGTCGACGTCCTCGTACCGCCAACTCCACGCCATGGCGCCACCCCCTTCACGTCTCGATCGGTGCAACTCCACCCTACGGCGTCCAAGCGAGTGCAGGATTACCGGTCGAACTCTCCGTGCTTCACACCGCCAAGGAAAGCCCCACCCTTGTCTCGCTCGCTCACTGCGATCAGGTGAGCGAGCTGACCGATCATGACACAGCGTTACCGCCCACCCGGCGACGCAGCGCCCGCGGCGACGCAGCGCCCGAACCATCCACCGGTCGCTGGCCCTTTGCTCTGAGTACACCAACGCATCACTGACGTGAGCTGCGCAAACCCGTCTGGCTCTGCAAACCGCGGCCGGACAAACCAGCACCCAGGGTGAGCCAAACCGAGCCTGAGTGCCGCCAGCCCGTGACACAAAACCGGCACACCACCCCCGCCGGCCAAACCCCGCGCTCCAGCAACCACCAACGCACCGCCCGCCGGATGCACCTCACCAAGCCGTCGCCAGCCAGCAACTTCAAAGGCACGCCAACTACCAACGGTAACTACATTTCAAAACCTCAACCACCGGGTGTACGCAAACCAGCAGCTCACGATGGTGATGCGTTGGTGTACTCAGAGCAAAGTTTGTCGTTGCCCCTTCGGGGCTGCCGTGGGGCTGTGTTAATAGTGTGGGTTGCTCGCGGTGGGAGGTGGTGCGGGTGACACAAGTAGTGCGTCGTGTGTTGTTGCGGCTGATTGACTATCACAGATGTTGGGGTGGTAGCCGCCCGGTTGACGTCGGGAGCCCCTTGGCGCTCCGAGTCCGTAGCAAAGTTTGACGCCGGGAACCATGTTTTGTGCCGTGGATCGTCGCTTCGAGCACGCGGGTCAGAATGTTTCGACCGTTCGGTTCCCCCGGTCGGCTACCACCTCATCACACCGTACCCGCTGTGATGGGATGTGATGAGAGTGGATGTGTACGTCGAAAGGATCGCTGGGATTGATATCGGTAAGGCCGCGTTGAGTGTGACGATCCGTGTTCCGCAGCCCGGCTCGGGCCGGCGCCGGCAGGTGACCCGGACCTACTCGACGATGACCGCGGCGTTGTCGACGATGGCGGACTGGCTGGCCGGCGAGGGCATCACCCGGGTCGTGATGGAAGCGACCTCCGATTACTGGAAACCGGTCTACTACCTGTTGGAAGCGGCGGGATGCTTCGAGGTGTGGCTTGTCAACGCGTACCACGTGAAAGGGGTACCGGGCCGGCGTAAGACCGACAATATCGACTCGGCGTGGCTGGCCAAGGTCGCTGAGTGTGAACTCGTGCGGCCCAGCTTCGTGCCACCGCAGCCGATCCGTGAACTGCGGGACCTGAGCCGTTACCGCACCAGCCTGGTCCGGGACCGGACCAGGCTCGCGCAGCGCCTGGAGAAGATCCTCGAAGACGCCGGTATCAAACTGACCGTGGTGGCCTCGGAGATCCTCGGCGCGTCTAGCCAGAGCATCATCACCGCCCTGGTCGATGGGGAACGCGACCCGGGTGTGCTGGCAGAGCTAGCCAAGGCGAAGCTGCGTAACAAACGCCGCGAACTCGTCGAAGCGCTCACGGGCCGGTTCAGTGACCACCACGGATTCCTCTGCCGGCAGATGATGCAGCGCATCGCTGCACTCGACGAGGACGTCAGGATCATGGACGCTGAGATCGCACGGGTCACCGACATCTATCAGCCCCGCATTACCCAACTGGTCAGTGTGCCCGGTATCTCGCAGATCACCGCACGCCGGCTGATCGCCGAGATCGGTGTCGACATGAGCGTGTTCCCTACCCCTGAACACCTCAGCGCCTGGGCCGCGATGGCACCCCGGCCCCGCTCCTCGGCCGGTAAGACCCGCCACGGCAGTACCGGCAAAGGCAACCGCCACCTCGCCGGTGTCCTCGGTGAAAGCGTCGCGACCATCGCCCGTAGTAACACCTTTATCGGTGCCCGACATCGACGACTAGCCGCCCGGCGCGGTAAACGCCGTGCCATCGTCGCGACCAGCCGACACCTCCTGATCATCATCTGGCACCTACTACACGATCCCACCAGCACCACCATGTTCAACGACCTCGGCCCTGACTACCACCTCAACCGGATCGACCCCGCCAAACGCACCCGTCAACTGATCCACCAACTCGAACAACTCGGACACACCGTCAGCCTCGAAACCGCGGCCTGACCTAAACCCCACAAACCATCCCGGCTCCGCCGGGACGCTGCCGCCTGCCCACAAACTCTCTATTTACGGGTCAGGGCCAACGACCTTGGGGCGCCGCCTGCGCGCGAGGACACAGTCAGTTACCGTCTGCCGGTCCCGGTTCGCCTCGCAGCTGTCGATCGATAGTCCAGCACCCTCCCTGGAAGAACATGGCGGGTTCAGTCCCGTAACCTTGCTTCGTGCTCACCGGTCTCCGTCGCTTCACGTTGCCGAGAGCTCTGCGTTTCCGCAGTTCACGGGCTTGATGGAGGTACGGGGCATGTCCGATGAGCGGTGGAACACGGTCCTGGTGCTCGGCGGGATCCGGTCCGGTAAGTCCGTGTTCGCCGAGTCTTTGGTCGCGGAGGCTCCGACTGTTCGATATGTTGCGACCGCCGTGGGCGGAGAAGATGACCCGCAGTGGTTGGCCCGGATCGAAGCGCATCAGCGGCGGCGCCCGCAGTCGTGGACGACGGAGGAGACCGGAGCTGACCCGACTCGGTTGATCACCTTGCTCGATGAGGCGGAGAAACAAGACACGCTGCTCATCGACGATTTGGGTGGCTGGGTCGCGGCGTTGTTGGATCCGGCCCGCCAGCCCAACGACGACGAAGCCGACGTCGCCGCGCTCGCAACTGCCGTTGGCAAGTGTGCAGCCAGAGTGGTGTTGGTTAGCCCCGAGGTCGGCTTGTCGCTAGTGGCGACGACACCAGTCGGGCGTGCATTTACCGACGCATTGGGCACCACGAATCAGGCGCTAGCAGCGGCCTGCGCTCAGACTGTCTTAATCGTCGCCGGCCAACCGGTCTGGCTGAAGCAGCCTGCGCGGACCAGCCAGTCAACACAGGCCAGCCAGTCAACGCAGGGTGGGTCAACACAGGCCAGCCAGTCAACGCAGGGTGGCCAGTCAACGCAGGGTGGCCAGTCAACGCAGGGTGGCCAGTCAACGCAGGGTGGCCAGTCAACGCAGGGTGGCCAGTCAACGCAGCCGGTGCCCCAGTTGGAGCCGGCGGCACCGGCACAGACGCGATTGGTCACCCCGGCTCGCACGGTCGAGGTGGAACCGACCGCCGCGGCCGCGTTGATCGTGTCGATCGGTGGGCCGGGGGGCACCGAAACCGTCATCGAGGCGGGCATGGATTTGCCACTGCCGGACAATGATGCCGGCCCGGATGCGCGCGACCTGCTGCGTACCGTCGATTTTGCTGGGGTCGGGCTTGGGGCTTTGGGTGAGGCGGTTGAATTTGCCGCGGCCACTCAGGCGACCAGCATTCCTCGGCCGTGGGCTTCGGTGCGGGTGTTGCTGTTGGCTGGACGGCACAACGGCGGCGCTGCGGCTGGGGATGACCCGGTTGATGTCGAGCGTCGGGTTGCCGAGGTGGAAGACGGCACGGGGGTGTTGAGTCGGCTCGCTGGTGCGGCTGGCGCGGACGTGGCGGTGGTGCGGGTGGCCGCCGCGGGCGCAATGGAGGACGGTCCGGTGCTGGACGCGGCTGGGGTTGAGGCTGCGCTGGTGCAGGGTTGGCAGCTCGCTGAGGCAGCCGCCGACGACGGTCGTGATGCGCTGGTGTTGGCATCGATCGGGTCGGGCACCGATGCGGTGGCTACCGCGGTGCTGGCCCTGACCACGGGAGCTGAGCCGGTCGCAACATTGCCGCGGGTGTTGGTGCCGGGCGGGTTCTACCACGACGATGCGTGGATGGTGCGGTGCGCGGCGGTGCGCGACACGATGCACCGGCTGCGGCAGGAGCCGCGTGGCGCTAAGGACATTCTGCGTGAGCTCGGTGGGGCAGACTTCGCCGTGGCCACCGGTGCGTTGCTGGGTGCGGCAGCTCGGCGACTGGTGGTGCTGCTGGACGGTCCGGTCGGGATCGCAGCTGGCCTGATCGCCCGGGATTTGGCCAGTCAGAGCCAACACTGGTATTTGCTCAGCGACACCGGCGGGCTCGCGTTGGTGCGCCAAGGCGCCGACGTGCTCGGGCTGAATCCAGTGCTGAGTATCGGGCTGGGCTTGGGTGAAGGCGCGAACGCACTGGCCACCCTGCCGCTGCTGCGCACTGCGATCGGCCTGGCTTCGACCGCGCCAGTGCACCCGGCGCTACAGACCGCACCAGGCGTCGACCTCAGCGAGCCGCAACTGGATAGCCCTGGGCCGGCCGAGTCCCTCGAGCAGTGATCGACGGGCTACGGCTCGCGTTCACGACGCTGACCGTACTCCCGATCCGCGGTGGTCGGGTAGATCGATCGGCTGCGGCATGGGCGATGGGTTTCGCACCACTGGTCGGCGCAGTCCTCGGGCTAGGGTTGGCTGCGATCCTGTTCGGGTTGCGGGCCGCACACGCGCCGGCACTGGTCGCAGCGGGAGTCACGGTCGCCGCTGGTGCATTGCTGACGCGCGGGATGCACCTCGACGGGCTGGCCGACACCGTCGATGGGCTCGGTTCCTATCGCAGCGGCGAGGCCGCCCTGCAAATCATGAAAAAATCAGACGTCGGCCCGTTTGGCGTGGCGGCGATTGTGCTGGTCCTGCTAATTCAAGCGGCAACGTTGACGGCAGCTGGCTCAACGACAGTGATTGTCGCCTGGGCGGTAGGCCGGTTGGCGATCACCGTCAGCTGCTGCCGAGGCGTGCCTGCGGCTCGACCAGAAGGCTTAGGCGCGCTGGTCGCCGAAACAATGCCGGTGTCCGTGACGGCGCTGGTGGCAGTTGCAGTCGCGGCCGGTTCAGTCATCGCTACCCCGGATCGGCTCTGGCAGGGCCCGCTCGCCGTCGCCCTCGCATTGCTCGCGGTGGGCCTGCTACTGCGCCACACGGTCCGCCGCTTCGGTGGCATCACCGGCGACGTTCTGGGCGCGGCAACCGAACTCGGCACCACAGTCGCCCTAGTCGTCCTGACCAGCTCAGCCCACTGAGCTGGTCATCGCACTGAGCTGGTCATCGCGCTGAGCTGGTCATCGCGCTGAGCTGGGAACGAATGGGGGGCGTACTACCCGGGCGGGCGACCTACGACCGCGGATATCGATCTCCACCAGATCACCGTCTGCGATGCCCGCGGCGGTGTCCAGCAGGGCCAGCGCGATACCGACCTTCTTGGTGGGCGAAAACGTTCCGCTAGTGGTTTCGCCGATCAGCTGCGCGCCGGCAAACACCTGCATGTGCCCGCGCGGAATGCCCCGACCGGTCAGCTCCAACCCGCGCAAAGTCCGGCGCGGTCCGGCCGTCTTCTCGACGATCAGCGCGTCACGGCCCCAGAACGCCGGCTTGGACCAGCCGACCGCCCAGCCAGAGCGAGCCTGCACCGGGCTGATCTGGAGCGACAGCTCCTGCCCATGCAACGGATAACCCATCTCGGTACGCAGCGTGTCGCGCGCACCCAAGCCACAGGGCAGCACCCCAGCGGCGAGCAACGCATCCCACACCGCAATCGCATCATCCCACCGCACGACCAGCTCGAAGCCGACTTCGCCGGTGTATCCAGTGCGACAGACGATCAGCTCCGCGCTGCCCAATTTCGCGCTGGCGAATGACATGTAGTCGAAGTCGGTCGGCAACCCGAGCTTGTTCAGCACCTCGACCGACTGTGGACCCTGCACCGCCAAAACCGCATACGTACGGTGCTCGTCGGTGACTGTCACCCCGCTAGGCGCCGCAGCGGACAGCCGACCCACCACCTCAGCGGTGTTCGCCGCGTTCGGAATTAAAAAAACATGTTCCCGGTCGAACAGATAGGCGATCAGGTCGTCGACCACGCCACCGTCGGCGTCACAGCAGAGGGTGTATTGGGCCTGGCCGGGCTGCAGCCGACCCAAGTCGTTGGTGAGGCAGGCGTCGACGAACTCGGCCGCGCCCGGCCCCTGAATTTGGGCCTTACCCAGGTGCGATACATCGAAGACGCCGACTGCTTCACGCACCGCGGTGTGCTCGCGCAGCACCCCACCTCCGGCGTATTCCAGTGGCATCTCCCAGCCACTGAAGGCGCCGAATTTCGCCCCCGACGCGACGTGGCGCTCGTGTAGCGGGGAACGAAATAGGGCGGCGGTGACCTCGGCAGACATGAGAGTCAACTTACCCGTGACCTTGCGTGTGGTTAGAGTCGCGGGTACACCCCACCTCGGTGCACTACACCGAGGATCACCCGATCGGTCGGAGCAGCCCATGAAGCGTCCGGCCACACTGTCCCGCGGAGAGCCCGAGTGAGCCAGCCCAGCCTCAGCCTGGTCGACACCGATCCGGCCGAATTGGCCGTCGATGCGATCGTCATCGGCCTGCACAGCCAACCCGACGAGAACGGTGCCGTGCTGCCAGCCGCCGGCGCCGAGAGCATCGCCGCCGCCTTCGACGGGAAGCTGACCTCGACGTTGGCCCTGCTCGGCGCCAGCGGAGCGCCGGGCGAGGTGACCAAACTGGCCACGCTAGGCACCATCGCTGCCCCGCTGGTGGTCGCGGTCGGGCTCGGCGATGAGCCGTCCGGATCAGCGCCCAGTTTAGAAACGTTGCGGCGTGGCACCGGCGCGGCCGTACGGGCGTTGGGTGGTAGTGCGACTGTGGCGCTTGCGTTGCCGCTCCCGGATGACGACGAGGCGCCGGTAGTGCTTCGGGCACTCCTGGAAGGTGCGCTACTCGGGTCGTACAAGTTCGTCGGCTACAAAACTAAACCGCCGGTCAACCTCCGCGAACCAGTCGCTGCGCTGCAGGTGTACGTGCCGGACGCCGCTGATGTGGCCGCCGCTGCCGAGCTCAACCGAGCTGCCGCGGTCGCTAAGGCCGTGCGGCTCGCCCGGGATTGGGTGAACACCCCACCGAACTTGCTGCGGCCGCCGGAGTTCGCCGACGCGGTAGTGGCTGCTGCCGAAGGCACCGGCCTGCAAGTTGAGGTGCTCGACTTCGACCAACTCAAGGCCGGCGGCTATGGCGGCATCGTGGCGGTCGGACAAGGCTCGGAAGCACCGCCACGACTGGTCAAGCTGACCTATGTGCCCGAGGGGGTGCAGTCGCCTAAGCGGGTCGCACTGGTCGGCAAGGGCATTACCTTCGACACCGGCGGCATCAGCATCAAGCCAGCCGCGGGCATGTGGGAAATGAAGTCGGACATGGCGGGCGCTGCTGCTGTCGGTGCGACCATGCTGGCTATCGCGGCACTCAAGCCGGCCGTGGCCGTCTCCGCCTATCTGGCGATGGCCGAGAACATGCCTTCCGGGTCGGCGTACCGGCCAGGTGATGTGATCACGATGTTCAACGGCAAGCGGGTCGAAGTGTTCAACACCGATGCCGAGGGTCGCATGGTGCTCGGCGACGCAATTGCGCGGGCATGTGCCGACGGCGCGGAATACGTGTTCGAGACGTCCACGCTGACCGGTGGGCAGGTGATCTCTCTAGGCAAGCGGATCGCCGGACTGATGGGCTCAGATGCGGCTACTGAGCTGGTCCGCGCTGCCGGCGACGCTGTGGGTGAGCCGGCATGGCCGATGCCGCTACCCGAGGAGGTCCGCAAGGGCATGGAGTCGGACATCGCCGATATCTGCCAGACCAACTCCAGCCTGGACCGCGCGGGACACATGCTGCAGGGTGGCGTGTTCCTGCGCGAGTTCGTGGCGGACGGGGTCGAGTGGGCGCACATCGACATCGCCGGTCCCAGCTACCACTCGGGCGAGCCGGCCGGTTACTGGAGTAAGGGCGCAACCGGCGTACCCGTGCGTACTTTGCTGAGGTTGGTTGAAGATCTGGCTTGATTAGGCCGCGCCCCGGAGCGATCCGGGGCGCCTCGCCGCGGGTGATCAGGCAGGTCGCCGTTTCTGCCGGGCGTTGTAGTCGCGCATGCGCTGCGGGTAGCCGAGCAGGCGCACGTCATAGATCGGCAGCGAGAGTTGGTGGGCGAAACGCCGTGCGATCTGCGGCGATTCGATCCGGCGACGAGTCCATTCACCATCGTGTGCCACGAGCAACACGGTGGTTTCAGTCACTGTGGTGCGCGGTTCGATGAACGCTTCCACGCCGCGGCGCGAGTGGACGAACTCCGCAAGATAGTCGAGATCGGCACGATCCACCGGGCGTCCATTACTGCGGCCCGGCTCCTGTCGCCGGCGAAACCAAGCCACTTACCCCTCCTTGCGCTCAATTTCCGCAAGGGTACGTCCTGCCATGGTGTCCTTGGGGAACCTGGCTGCATCGAAGAGTTCCACAAGTGACAAGATGGCGGGGAAGACTGTGACCGTTGCCATGGTGTGACCCACTGCTGGCGACGACGCGACCCGTGGAGTCAACGTGAGCCAGCCGAACAGCGCAACCTTCGACATCGTGATCCTCGGCGCCGGTAGCGGTGGTTACGCTGCGGCACTGCGGGCGACCCAGCTCGGCCTCTCGGTGGCCCTGATCGACAAGGCCGAGTGGGGTGGCACCTGCCTGCACCGCGGCTGCGTGCCGACCAAGGCGCTGCTGCACGCGGCCGAGGTCGCAGACCAGACCCGCGAGAGCGAGCAATTCGGCATCAAGGCCGACCTGATCGGTATCGACATGACCGGCGTGAACGCGTACAAGGACGGCGTCATTAGCCGCCTTTACAAGGGCCTGCAGGGTCTGCTCAAGCAGGACAAGATCACGATGGTGGCCGGCGAAGGCAAGCTCGTCTCCCCCGACACCGTCGAGGTCAACGGCCAGCGCTACACCGGTCGCAACGTGATCCTGGCCACCGGTTCTTACTCGCGCTCGCTGCCGGGCCTTGCAGTCGACGGCAAATACGTCCTAGCCAGCGAGCACGCGTTGAAGCTCGACCGGGTGCCCAGCTCGGCGATCGTGCTCGGTGGCGGCGTCATCGGCGTCGAGTTCGCCAGCGTGTGGAAGTCTTTCGGCGCCGACGTGACAATCGTCGAGGCGCTCCCCCGGCTGGTGGCCGCCGAAGACGAGGACGTCTCCAAGCAGGTCGAACGCGCGTTCCGCAAGCGCAAGATCAACCTCAAGGTCGGCAAGCCGTTCGAAAAGGTCGAGCGCACCGAGAACGGCGTGCGCGTCACCATCGTCGGCGGCGAAACCGTCGAGGCCGAGGTGCTGCTAGTCGCTGTCGGCCGTGGCCCCAGCACCGCCAACCTTGGGTACGAGCAGCAGGGCATCACCCTGGACCGCGGCTTTGTGATCACCAACGAGCGCCTGCACACCGGAGTCGGCAACATCTACGCCGTCGGTGACATCGTGCCCGGTTTGCAGTTGGCCCACCGTGGCTTCGCCCAAGGCATCTTCGTCGCCGAGCAGATCGCCGGCCAGAATCCGGCAGTGATCGACGAGGTCGGCATCCCCCGAGTCACCTACTGCGACCCCGAGGTCGCCTCAGTCGGCCTGACCGAAACCCGGGCCAAAGAGAAGTACGGCGCAGACAAAATTTCGACGTATAACTATAACCTCGGCGGGAACGGCAAGAGCCAGATCCTCAAGACGGCGGGCTTCGTCAAGCTGGTGCGGGTCAACGACGGCCCGGTCGTCGGCGTGCACATGGTTGGTGCTCGGATGGGTGAGCAGGTCGGTGAGGCTCAGCTGATCTACAACTGGGAAGCCTTCCCGGAAGAGGTCGCTCAGCTGGTGCATGCACACCCAACCCAGAACGAGGCGTTGGGCGAGGCTTTCCTGGCCCTGGCCGGCAAGCCACTGCACGCCCACAACTGATCGCGTCTTCCAGCGGTTCTGGTCTTTCAAGCGGTTCTCGTCTTTAAAGCGGTTAAGGAGTTCTGAGACATGCCGGTATCGGTCACCATGCCGCGGCTGGGTGAGAGCGTCACCGAGGGCACCGTCACGCGGTGGCTCAAGCAGGAAGGTGAGCGGGTCGAGGTCGACGAGCCGCTACTCGAGGTCTCCACCGACAAGGTCGACACGGAGATCCCGTCGCCGGCCGCCGGTGTGCTTTCTCGCATCGTCGTCGGTGAGGACGAAACGGCCGATGTCGGCAGCGAGCTCGCCGTGATCGCTGGCGACGACGAAACAGCCGACTCCGCCGCGCCCGCCCCAGCTCAGGCAGCGGCAGCCCCTTCGGCACCCGCTCAGTCAGCACCCGCTCAGTCAGCACCCGCTCAGTCAGCACCGGCTCAGTCGGCCGAGCCGGAGCCGGTGGAGCCGGAGCCGGCTGCGCCGACGACGCCGTCGACGGAAAAGTCTGCCGACCAGGTGGCCCCGGCCCCGCAGACAGCACAGTCCGAGGCGGCTGGCACTGCGGTCAAGATGCCGGCGCTGGGCGAAAGCGTCACCGAGGGTACCGTCACTCGATGGCTCAAGCAGGTCGGCGAGAGCATCGAGGTGGACGAGCCGCTGCTGGAAGTCTCCACCGACAAGGTCGACACCGAAATCCCGTCGCCGGTGTCCGGCACTGTGCTGGCGATCAAGGTGCAGGAAGACGAGACCGCTGACGTCGGTGCCGAGCTCGCGATCATCGGCACGCCCGGCGCCGTTGCGGCCCCGACACCTCAGCAGCCGACAGCACCCGCCCCGGCCGCACCAGCGGCTTCGACTCCAGCTGCTCCGGCGCCAGCTCCGCAGCCACGGATCGAGTCGGCTCCGGCACCCGATCTGTCGTCGAGCTGGTCTCCGGCCGGCGAGTCGTCAGCTGACCCGGCACCAGCTGCAGAGAGCCCCGTAACCGGCGAGCGGACCAGTGCGCCCGTGCCCGCGCAACCGTCTGCTCCGGCTCAGCCTGCGACGCCCGCGCCACCGGCTCAGTCCGCGCCACCCGCTCAGCCTGCGACGCCCGCGCCACCGGCTCAGTCGTCGGCTCCTGCGGCCGAGACCGTTAGGTCCAACGGCGCCGGCGACGCCGGGTATGTAACACCGTTGGTCCGCAAGCTGGCCACCGACAAGGGCATTGACCTGTCGACGCTGACCGGCACCGGGGTTGGCGGCCGGATCCGCAAGCAAGACGTGATCGACGCCGCTGACCAGGCCCAAGCCGCTAAGGCCGCAGCGGCCCAGCCGGCCGCTGCGCCACAGTCGGCCACGCCCGCCGCAGCACCGACTAAGCCGGCGGCTAGCCCGCTGCGCGGTCGCACCGAGAAGCTGACCCGCACCCGGGCCACGATTGCCCGGCGCATGGTCGAGTCGCTGCAGGTTTCGGCCCAGCTCACCACTGTCGTCGAGGTTGATGTGACCAAGGTGGCCCAGCTGCGCACCCGGGCCAAGGCCGACTTCCTGGCTCGCAACGGCGTCAAGCTGACCTTCATGCCGTTCTTCGCGCTGGCGGCAGTTGAAGCGCTACGCGAGCACCCGGTGGTCAATTCCTCGATCGACCAGGAAGCCGGCACAGTCACCTACCACGACGGCGAGCACCTGGCAATCGCGGTGGACACGCCGAAGGGCCTGATCGTCCCAGTGATCCGCGATGCCGGCGACCTGAACTTGGCCGGGTTGGCCAAGCGGATCGCCGACGTGGCTGAACGCACCCGGGCTAACAAGATCAGCCCGGACGAGCTGTCCGGCGGCACGTTCACGCTGACCAACACCGGCAGCCGCGGCGCGTTGTTCGACACGCCGATCATCAACCAGCCGCAGGTGGGCATCTTGGGCACCGGCGCGGTGGTCAAGCGTGCTGTGGTCGTCGACGACCCCAATTTGGGTGAGCTGATCGTGCCCCGGTCGATGATCTACCTCGCGCTGAGCTACGACCACCGGATCGTTGACGGTGCCGACGCCGCCAGGTTCCTGGTCACGATGAAAGAGCGGTTGGAAGCTGCCCAGTTCGAGGGCGAGCTCGGCTGAGCTTCGGTATTGCCTGACCAGCTAGCCCGCACGGGCGAGCACAGCTGACCCGCAGCAACGTGATTGATGGCCCGCCGGAGTAATCCAGCGGGCCATACGCGTTTTGAACGGGTTCGACTATGGGAATGTTGAAGTTATGCGGATCCTGTTGGCCGGCGCGTCCGGTTTCCTCGGCACCCAGCTTGCCGAACGACTGCACAGCGCCGGACACGAGCTCACCCGGCTGGTCCGTCGGCCCACCCAACGCAGCGACGAAACCAACTGGCAGCCCTCGGCCGGCCAACTCGATCCAGCCGTGGTCGCCGCCGCCGACGTGGTGATCAACCTGGCCGGTGCCGGCGTCGCCGACCAACGCTGGAATGCACGGTACAAGAGCCTGTTGCGCTCGAGTCGAGTCGACACCACCGGTACCATCGCGCGCGCCATCACCCACCTCAGCCCCGCCGACCGCCCGCACACGTTGATTCAGTCCTCCGCAGTCGGCTGGTACGGCGACACCGGCAACAACGAGGTCACCGAGGACGCCCCCGCCGGCAGTACGTTTCTGGCCGATCTGTGCCGAGTCTGGGAAGCCGCCGCTCGTCCGGCCGAAGACGCGGGCACCCGGGTCGTGCTGATGCGTACTGGGTTGCCGATGGATCGCTCCGGTGGGGTGCTCAAATCGCTGCTGCTGCCGTTCCGGGCGGGTGTCGGTGGCAAAATCGGCGGCGGCCGGCAGTGGATGCCGTGGATCGCGCTCGCCGACTGGCTCAGCGCGGTCGCCTTCCTGATCGAGCGTACTGACGTGGCTGGGGTGGTTAACGTTGTTGCTCCGCACCCGGTCACCAACGCCGAGTTCACGAAGGCGTTCGGGCGGGCGGTGCATCGGCCGGCCCTGTTTACCATCCCCGGCTTCAGCCTGGATTTGGCGCTCGGCGAGTTCGCCGCGGAGCTGCAACGAAGCCAACGGGTGTTACCGGCTGTGTTGGAGCGTGCCGGGTTTCGGTGGGACTATCCCACCATTGACCAGGCTTTGCAGTTTGCCCTTGATCGCAATCGGGTTGCGCGGCCAGAAAAGCCGGCTACGCGGGACTGATTCGCGTCCCTCGGCTTGCTAATCTGCGGCGGATGTCCGTCGCCGCTCGTTCTCACGCCGATCCTGCGGATCCTGCTGCCACCGCCTCCAGCGATCCGCCAGTTCCTCGGCGGCCGTGGCGCACTCACGTCTTGGTGGCCGCGCTGGCGGTTGCGCTGGCTACTTTTTTGCTAAACGGCCTGTGGCTGGACCCGTTCAACCGCGTCCTGCTGAACAATATCGGCGATCAAGCGTTTTTCGAATGGGCGCTGGGCTACGGCGTTTACGTCGTTGAGCACGGCGCTAATCCGTTCTACAGCACCATGATGAATGTCCCGCACGGCGTGAACCTGGCCGCCAACACCTCGATCACGGTGTACGCGGTGCTGCTCTATCCGGTGACTAAGCTCGCCGGGCCGCAGGTCAGTTTCGTCACCGTGTTGACCCTGAATCTGGCCGGTTCCGCGTTTGCTTGGTATTTGTTCCTCGGTCGCTGGCTCGTGCGCAATCGACTCGCAGCTGCTGTCGGCGGCTTCTTCTGCGGCTTCGCTCCGGGCTTCGTTGCCCACGCCAACGGCCACTTGAACTGGACTTCAGGGTGGATCGGCCCGGTCATCATCTGGTGGCTGCTCAAGCTGCGCGAACCAGGCCGCTGGCTACGCAACGGCGTGGTGCTCGCACTACTGGTGGTAATCGCCTTCTCGGTGGCGGCGGAGGGCTTGTTCTTCACCGCATTCGCCGGCGCAGTATTTCTGCTGGTGTGGTCGGCAGCTCGGGCCACCCGCGGTGAAGCCCGGGCAGCGCTGCCGACGGTGCTTGCCGGGCTGGCCGTCGCCGGTGTCGTCACCGGTGCGTTGCTCGCCTACCCGCTCTACCTGCATTTCGCCGGCGCGCAGACCTTCGCCGGAACCGGCTTCAATCAAAGCTTTTATGCCGAAGACGCGATGGCATTCCTGTCGTATTCCGACCGGACCCTGGCAGCTTTCGCCGGCCTACACAATCAGCTGTCGCCGAACCGCACCGAGGAAACATCATTCTTCGGCCTGCCGTTGCTGCTGCTGATCATCGCAGCGCTCGTGCTGCTGTGGCGGCGCAGCACACCGGGGCGACGTGCAACATTGCGGGCACTACTGGTGGTCGCGCTAGTGTTCCTGGTGCTTTCGCTGGGGCCACAGCTGATCGTGCTGCGGGTTCACACCGGTTTCGGAATGCCCTACCAAGTTCTGAAGCATCTGCCGCTGTTCGACTCGGCCTTGCCGGCCCGGTTTGCGCTGATCCTGGTCGGTGTCTTCGGCATCGTGCTGGCATTGACCGCCGAGCAGCTGCTCGACCGGCAGGCGCTGTCCCACCGCACCCGAGTCCGCTTCGCCATCTGGTATGCGGTTGCCCTGGTGCCGATTCTGCCGACCCCGATTCTGCACACGCAGCGAGCGCCCGAGCCCGCCTTCATTGCCAACCGCACCTGGGAAAAGTACGTGCCGCCCGGTGGCGTGCTCAGTGCGTTGCCGTTCGCGCTCAACGTCACCGCCGATGGGCAGCGCTGGCAGGCCTACACGATGGCCCGGGGTGGACGGCAGTTCCGAATTCCGGGTGGGTATTTCCTCGGCCCAGACGTCACTGGCAAGAACGGACCCGGGCGTATTGGTGCGGTGCCGCGCGCCACCGACGCATTGTTCCAGCGTGCTGCAGTGCGCGGCTATCGCGCGGTGATCGACAACCGCACACGGGCGCGAGCACGGGCCGACTTCCAATATTGGGGCATCAACGCGCTCATGCTCCCCGCCGAAGTCACTGCCGACAAACCAGTGAACCGTGCGGTATTGCTGGAGACGGCGATTCAACTGCTGGGGCCGCCGCAACAAGTCGACGACGTGCTGCTGTGGCAGATCCGACCTGGTGTGGATCCGGTCGACCAATGAGTCGGCGTTAGGCTAGATCTCGTGACAACCTCCACGCTCACCGTGCTGTGTCCGGGCCTGGTCGATTACCGCGAGGCCTGGGACACTCAGCGCCAGCTGCACGACGCAGTGGTGGCGGGCGAGCGGCCTGACACCATTCTGCTGCTGGAACACCCGAGCGTCTTCACTGCTGGCAAACGCACTGAGCCGACTGACCTGCCGTTCGACGGCACCCCAGTCGTCCAGGTGGATCGCGGCGGCAAAATCACCTGGCACGGTCCGGGGCAGTTGGTGGGTTACCCGATCGTCAAGCTGCGTGACCCGATTGACGTGGTGGCTTATGTCCGGCGTACCGAACAGTTGTTGATTGATGTCTGTGCCGAATTTGGCGTGCCAGCCGAGCGGGTCGAGGGTCGCAGCGGGGCTTGGGTTCGGGCCACCGACGGCGGGCCTGATCGCAAAATCGCACAAATCGGGATTCGAGTGTCGCGTGGGGTGACGCTGCACGGCTTCGCCATCAACTGCGACTGCGATCTGGCCAACTTTGACCGGTTCATCCCGTGTGGGATCTCCGACGCCGGTGTCACTTCGCTAGCTGCCGAGCTCGGCCGCCCAGTCACGGTTGCGCAGGTGCTGCCCGTCGTCGAGCGCCACCTGCTCACGCTGCTGTAATGGCGTTTTATCGCGATCCGCGCGACCAACGCATCTTCGTGCCCAAGCCCGGCGGCGGCGTCTGGCTGAACTTCGGCCACCCGATCGCTTGGGCCATTGTGATCTGCACGACCATCGTTCCGCTGGTGATCGTCGCCGCAGTGACCATCGGCGTGTTGACCTGAGCCATTCACCGACGCCGAGACGATTACTGCAGGTCATCGGCGGGCAACCACAAATTTCGGTTGACAAGGTGGGGGCCATCACATCATCGACTACGTGAGCCTCGTCGCCCCTGTCTAGGCAACAGCCTATTCAGGCGTAATCTCAACGTCGTGACTATTGCTCCCGAGGGCCGCCGCATGCTGCGCATCGAGGCGCGCAACGCCGAAACTCCGATCGAGCGGAAACCTCCGTGGATCAAAGTCAAAGCCAAGATGGGCCCGGAATACACCCACATGCGTGCGCTTGTGCAGAAAGAAGGCCTGCACACGGTCTGCCAGGCCGCCGGTTGTCCCAACATCTACGAGTGTTGGGAAGATCGGGAGGCGACGTTCCTCATCGGCGGAGATCAATGCACCCGCCGGTGCGACTTCTGCCAAATCGACACCGGCAAGCCGGCCGAATTCGACGCCGACGAGCCGCGGCGCGTGGGTGAGTCCGTCGCGACGATGGGCCTGAAATACGCGACAGTCACCGGTGTCGCCCGCGACGATCTTCCCGACGGTGGCGCCTGGCTCTATGCCGAAACAGTGCGTCAAATCCACAAACTGCAGCCCGGCTGTGGCGTGGAGCTGCTTATCCCCGACTTCAACGCCGACCCCACCCAGCTGGCCGAAGTCTTCGGTGCCTGCCCGGAAGTGCTGGCACACAACGTGGAAACCGTGCCGCGGATCTTCAAACGGATCCGGCCAGGTTTCCGCTACGAACGCTCACTCAACGTGATAACTCAAGCCCGGTCGGCCGGGATGGTCACAAAGAGCAACCTGATCCTCGGGCTCGGCGAAGAACGCGCCGAGGTGTCACAAGCGCTGCGTGAGCTGCACGAGGCCGGCTGCGAGCTGATCACCATCACGCAATATTTGCGGCCGACACCACGACACCACCCGGTCGAGCGGTGGGTCAAGGTCGAGGAATTCGTCGAGCTGGCCGAGGAAGCCGAGCAGATCGGTTTCGCCGGAGTGATGAGTGGCCCACTGGTTCGCTCCTCCTACCGCGCCGGCCGTCTCTACCGCCAGGCCCTCGAAGCCCGCGGCTAAACCGGGACAGCTTTAGAGTGCTCAGCTGGCTTCGAGCGCTCAGCTGGCTTCGAGCGCTCAGCTGGCTTCGAGCGCTCAGCTGGCTTCGAGTGCTCAGCTGACTTCGAGTGCTCAGCTCAGCTGACTTGGGGGCTGCGGCAGCGCGGCGGTTAAGCGCTCGATGCAGTCCTCGGCTCAGCTTGCGGCCGCGGCGCCGCGTCGGTTAACAGTCCGAGGCGGTGCGCCACTGCGGCCGCCTCGCCCCTGTTGGTGACCTCAAGCTTGGCGATAATCCGGGACACGTGCACGCTGGCGGTCTTCGGCGAGATGAAAAGCCGGGCTGCGATCCGACTGTTGCTCTGCCCCTCGGCAACCAACCGCAGCACCTCACGCTCCCGGCTGGTCAAAACCTCACTGCCACCAACCACAACCGCCCCCACCCGTACGCCGAGGCGGCGGGCTAGCTGGTCCGCAGCTTCAAGCAACGGGCGGGCGCCCAGTTCTGTGGCGATAGTCACCAACTCGTCGAGTGTCTGCGCAGCACCGGCCCGGTCGGCGGCTTGCGACTCGGCCAACCCCAGCAAACACTGCGCCAACTCATACGGATGTCCGTCGGCGCGCCACGCCTGCACGGCCACCCGCCAATTCGACTCGGTGCCATCGAGCAGCGCAGCGACCTGGGCTGCAGCCGCAAATTCGGCCGGGTAGCGCCGGGTAATCGGCGCGGCTGCGGCGGCAATGCAGGCACGCAGCTCGGTGTCGTCGTTGGCGGCGGCCACCTGTGCACCGGCAAGCAGCAGCGGCCAGGCATAACGGGAGCGTTCAGCAAGCACCGGGTCGGTGACGGCAGCCCGAACTATCGTCGCAGCGGCGACTCGGTCCCCGGCCTGGAACGCCGCCAACACGCGCAGTTCGAGCAGACAGAGCCGGTTTACCGGATCGAGGAACGGCTTGCCGAGGAAACTCATTGCCCGGCCTAGCAGCGCATCAGCGCCGTCATGACCGCGGGCCAGCCGCAACTTGGCCCGCAACTGCAGCCAGGGCAATGCGAGTAAGCCCGGCGGATCAAGCCGAGCGGCCTTTGCCACCAATTTGTCGGCCTCGTCCCACCGACCCAGCGCGAGCTCTGCTTCGGCCTGGTTGGCCAACAACAGCACGGCGGTGCTGCGGCTGATGCCGACCCGATTGACGCCGGTAAAACATTCCGCTGCTGTGGTCGCGGACTGCTGGTAGAGGCCAAGCTCGAACAGGGAATCGGAGACCATTACTAGCGCGCGGGCCAAATCGAGCTGGTTGCCGACCACGCGGGCCCGGTCGGCCGCCCCCTGCATAGTGGGCAACGCGTCTTCGGGGGTCAACCGCCCAGCGCACACCTGACCGAAGGTAATTTCGGTAAAGACCAGCATGCTGACATCGCCCAGCTCGGCCGCGCCAGTCATCGCCAAGCGGGCGATCGAGGTGGCCCGGTCGTTGTCACCAGTGGCGAACACATTGGCGATATCGGCCAGCAGCCGCACCTGGTCGGCGCTGGTCGGCAACAGATTGAGCAGCCGGAAGGCCTCGCCAGCCTCGTTTTCCCCGTCGCCCTTACCTGCGTTGCGCAGCAGTTTGGCCCGCCGGACCAGCAACCGAGCAGCACGCAACGGCTCTTGCTCCGCGTCGAGCTCTTCCAGCGCTGCTCGGGTCAAGGTGAGCGCTTGCATGTGCTCGCCAGAGCCAATCGCCACCACCGCGGCCTGCTCCAACAGATCGAGGTGGCCTAGCCCGAGCAGCTCGGCGGCCAGCGGCACCTGTTCCCACAGCTCGATCACACGGTCGAGCAACCGGGCCTGCTCTGCAAAGGCGAATTGTCGCCCGGCCTCGTCCGCCGCGTGTTTCGCCGTGGCCAAGGCCCGCGGATGGTTGTGGGCGGCGTGCCAATGGTGTGCAATCTCGGCCGGAGCGCGGCCTAGCGCGACCAGGTGCGGCTCGGCTTCCACCGCCTCGGCATAGCGAGCATGCAGCCGAGAATGCTCACCGGGCAACAGGTCGTCGTGCACTGCTTCGCGCACCAACGCATGCCGAAATTCGTAGCCACCGTCCGGATCGAACGTAATCAGTTGGGCTGCAGCAATGGCCCGTAACGCCGAGTCGAGAATCGATTCGTCTAGGCCAGCCACTCGCGCCAACAATTCGTGGCCGAACTGAGTGCCGCCGACCGCGGCAACCCGCAGCACCCGCTGAACCGGCTCGGGTAAACGATCGACTCGGGAAAGGAGCAAATCGCGCAGGCTGGTCGGAATGTCACTGCAGGCTGGATCGCCAGACGCCGCGAACTGCTCGATGAAGAACGGGTTGCCTTGCGCTCGCTCGTTGACGGCATCGACAGTGCTCGGCTCCGGCTCGGAGCCGAGCAGATGAGCCAGCATTTCCGCGGTGCCATCGCGGTCGAGTCGAGCTAGCTCGACTCGCCGGACCCCGCGGACCCGGTCGAGCTCGGCCACAAACGGGCGCAGCGGATGCCCGCGATGCAGCTCGTCAGTGCGGTAAGTCGCAATGAGCAGCAGCCGCTGCAGTCGAGCCGAACGAACTAGGAAATCAATCAGGTCACGGGTGGAACGGTCGGCCCAATGCAGATCCTCCACCACCAGGATCAACGGGCGCTCAGCACTGAGCTGACCGAGCAGCCCACCGACCGTGTCGAACAGACCGCCCCAGTTAGCGTCACTGAGCTGCGGTGCTGCGCCGAGCTCGGGCAGCAGCCGAGCAAACTCGTGCTCACGCCCAGCGAGAATCGCGGTGCCCTCGGCGCGCACCAGCTGACGCAGCGCGCCGGCGAACGGCGCCAACGGCAAACCTTCTTCGCCCAGCTCGAGGCACTGGCCGGTGAGCACCCGGATCGGCTCACCGGCCAGACTCCGGCAGAAGTCCTCGACCAGCCGGGTCTTGCCCACTCCGGCCTCTCCCCCGACCAAAACCGTGGACGGCTCAGCGCCTCGACTGCGGCGCAGCGCCTCGCGCAGGGCAGCGAGGTCGGCCGCTCGACCGACCAGCACCTCGCTATAGGCATGCGCCGTCACGAGGTCGAGCATGCCACGCGGGTGCGACAAAACTGATCCCCCAACGGCTCTGGTCACGGCAGCACTGGTGTCTGGGCCGACGAGCTGCCATGCCCTTTTGTCTGGGCCGACGAGCTGCCATGCCCTTTGCGAAACGGCCACCGGACCACCCGGCGATGTCGCGGCCGCCGGCCACTGCGCGCCAGTCGATACTCGGCGGCTCGGCAAACCTGTTCGGCGACGCGCTGGCGGTGCAACTCGAGCTGAAGGTGCGGATCGGCGTACATGAACATTGGTTTGCTCCTTGCGCTTGGTTGTCGTTGACTTCGACTTTGGGCGCGAAGGGGTCACCTGGGCATGGGGAAGGTGCCTCATTTTGGCCGGGCGGGCCTGCCTTACTCGGTGCCTTACGCCGGCGCTGAGTGCCCACACCGCTTCACCGTGCTCAGGCCCCACTACACTTTCGGGTTATGGCAAACCCGCAGGAGAAGGTGTCGTTCGGCGAGCGGCTGAAGCAGATCGGCCAGGTTTTCTCGTTTACGGCAAAGCAGGACAAGTGGTTCGTTCCCCTGCTGGCGGCGGCGGTTCTCATCCCCCTCGCGCTGACCACGACTGCGGTCCTGCTGGGTGTCAGCGCGTTCTGGATCCCGGTCGGGGTGATGATCGCCCTGCTGGCCGCGGTGATCGTGCTCAACTTGCGTTCTAATGCCGCGATGATGAACGCGGCCGAGGGTCAACCTGGCGCAGCAGCTTCCCTGATCGAGAACATGCGCGGTGACTGGCGAGTGCGCCCGGCGGCCAGCTCGACCACGCAGTTCGACATGGTGCACGTGGTGATCGGTCGACCTGGGCTGATCTTGCTCGGCGAGGGCCAACCACAACGGGTCCGTAACCTGCTCGGGCAGGAGAAGCGCCGGCTGTCCAAGGTGATCGGCAGCGCACCGATCTATGACTACGTGATCGGCACCGAGGAAAACCAGCTGTCCGTGCGCAAACTGCGCACCACGCTGATGAAGCTGCCGCGCAACCTCACCGGCAAAGATGTGAACGCCCTGGATAAGCGGCTTGGCGCGTTGATGGCCCGCCCGCAGATGCCCAAGGGCGCGATCCCGAAGAACATGCGGCCGAACGTGCGGCAGCAGCGCCCGCGCTAACTGGTCGAGTTGCGCACCACCATCGACGTCGCGGCGCGGTCGTGTAACCCGCGGCCGTCGCCGTCAGAAATGACCGCAGGCAGCACCAGCGCCAGCAGCGCAGCGCGGATTATGGCTCGGGGGATGCCGATGGCTCCCCCGTCAGTCGCGGACACACACCGGATCCGCAGCAGCGCCATTCCGGGCGTCTGTCCGAACAGGCCGACACTGAACGCGTGCACCAGCAGGAAAATCCCCAATTGTGGCCACGGGTTGGCGCGCAGGTCGGTGACGAACAATGTGGCCAGCACGGTGGCGAGTGCCCAGTCGACCAGGAGCGCAGCCAAGCGGCGCCCGAAGCTGGCCACCGGAGCGCTGCTGAGGTCTAGCGCTGCCGGGTTAGAGTCGGAGGTGCTCGCCATCTCCTCAGCGTATCGGGCGTTGTTTGACCTACCCAGCCCGCGGGCGGCTCGGGCGTTGTTTGACCTACCCAGCCCGCGGGCGGCCGCTTCGCGATAGCGTCGCGGGGTGACACGTGGGGATTGATCTCTTTTCACCAGGCACGTAACACGAAAGAAACAATTGGGATACGCCTGGGCAACTCCAAACCCATAACGTCGCGACCAGCCTAGCCATGCGGCGGCACTCTGGCCGCCCGGTATCGAATTCTGTGCCAGGAGGACGAGTGTTCGCCAATCCCGAGGAACTCCTGCGATACCTCAAGGACGAGGACGTCAAATTCGTCGACGTGCGGTTCTGTGACCTGCCCGGCGTCATGCAGCACTTCAACATGCCGGTCGAGTCGTTCGACGACAGCGTCGTGACCGACGGCCTCGCCTTCGACGGATCATCGATCCGCGGATTCCAGGCCATTCACGAGTCCGACATGATGCTGCTGCCCGACGTGAACACGGCCTTCGTCGACCCGTTCCGCGCCCAGAAGACGCTGGCGCTGAACTTCTTCATCCACGACCCGTTCACGCGCGAGGCCTACTCCCGGGACCCGCGCAACGTAGCCAAGAAGGCCGAGACTTACCTGGCCTCCAGCGGCATCGCCGACACCGCCTACTTCGGCGCCGAGGCCGAGTTCTACATCTTCGACTCGATCCGGCACGAGACCTCCGCCAACCAGGCCTTCTACTACATCGACTCGATCGAAGGCGCCTGGAACTCCGGCAAAGACGAGGAAGGTGGCAACCGCGGTTACAAAACCGCGTACAAGGGTGGGTATTTCCCAGTCTCGCCGCTCGACCACTATTCCGACCTGCGCGACTCCATGGTGCGCCGGCTGATCGACGTCGGCTTCACCGTCGAGCGTTCACACCACGAGGTCGGGACCGCGGGCCAAGCCGAGATCAACTACAAATTCTCGACTCTGCTGCACGCCGGCGACCAGATGCAGATGTTCAAGTACATCATCAAGAACACTGCCTGGGAGGCCGGCAAGACCGTCACCTTCATGCCCAAGCCGCTGTTCGGCGACAACGGCTCCGGCATGCACACCCACCAAAGCCTCTGGCAGGGTGGCGAGCCACTGTTCTACGACGAAACCGGCTACGCCGGCCTGTCCGACATGGCCCGGTGGTATATCGGCGGCCTGCTGCACCACGCGCCGTCGCTGCTCGCGTTCACCAACCCGACCGTCAACTCGTACCGGCGGCTCGTGCCCGGCTATGAAGCACCGGTCAACCTGGTCTACTCGCAGCGCAACCGCTCCGCGTGCACCCGAATCCCGGTGACCGGTAGCAACCCGAAGGCCAAGCGGATCGAATTCCGGGTGCCCGACCCGTCGAGCAACCCGTACCTCGCCTTCTCCGCACAGCTGATGGCGGGCCTGGACGGCATCAAGAACAAGATCGAACCCCCAGCCCCCATCGACAAGGATCTGTACGACTTGCCCCCGGAGGAATGGGGCAGCGTCAAGCAGGTGCCCGGCTCACTGGACGCGGTGCTCAACTCGCTCGAAGCCGACAACGAGTTCCTGACGGCCGGCGGTGTCTTCACCCCCGACCTGATCGAAACGTGGATCGACTACAAGCGAGTCAATGAGATCGACCCGGTGCGTCTGCGCCCCACCCCGCACGAGTTCGAGATGTATTACAACGTCTAAGAAGCGATGTGATCTGAAGGGCTCGGCATAACCATGCCGAGCCCTTCAGCGTGTTTTAGGGCTGGCAACCGGAACACCCTCATGATCTGGGGCTGTAATACCGGTTTGTGTTGCACGGTTATTTCTTCTCGCAAGCAATACCGTCTTTATCCCGATCTAGCTTCACTTTATTAGCGTTGTACACAGCTGTGTTCACCGTGAACGTCGTGACTGGTTTCGCACCTTTCGCAACCTTGTCTGCCGCACCCTCGCGACCAACGCCGTGCTTGAAATCCTTGTTGAGGGCGGTGCAGTTGGCATACACCTTCGGCTTCGTCGCTGCATCGGCTGGCCCGGTGACCGCAGCCACCCAGCCCGCGGTGAGAGCAGCGGCCAGTGTGATCTGAACTGCGCGTTTAAACATCCTGGTGCCTTCCGATCGGGCGCTGTGCCTGGCGATGCACCAGCATGATCCATAACGCCCACGCTAGCAAGAGCGTCGACAGTCGGTCACACCAAAGGGAGTGCCGAGTGAAATCCAGCCGACACGCCATGAAGGTCCGCCGCCAGTTTCCACATCTCCCTATGACGAAAATATCTGCGGAGATCGATTCAGATTTCAACGAAAGTGAATCGTTTTCACCGACTCCATCCGAGGAAACGGTGATACAGCTCGATCGGGTCGGCTCCGACTAGTTCGGCGTTAGCGTCGGTGAGTTTCCCGAACAAATAAATCCGCAGAACGGTGGGGAATTTCGCGAATTCAGTGCGGAGTTGTTCGCGCGCCGGGTCGCAGGGCCATGGTCGGTCGCAGGTGGTGCAGTCCCAGGATGGGCGCACGCTGAGGTGTTCGCTGTGGTCGGTCATGGTTGCCGTGTGATGAGTTGCCACATCACGCCTCTCAGGTCGCAGCCGTCGATTCAGGGCGACAATCGGTCCCGCGTATTTGCTGGGCCGATCGCCGGTACCACCTGATCGTGCGGGTGTGCTCACCGGTTGTGGTGATGGTTGGTGTCCGCTATGACCGCCTGTTGTCCGCAACCTTGCGGACAACAGGCAGGCGGACGCTGGTGGCCGGAACGAGTCAGGCGGACGCTGGTGGCCGGAACGCCTCGAACACCTCGCGTAGGTTGCTGCTCTCGGCAACGTCTGTGCGTTGCACACCGGCGACGACTTCGGCGGCACGCCACCAGTTCGACGCCACTACACGCCCTGAGCTGATGGCCTGCTCCGCGACGAAGGCGGCTTCGTCAGGTTTGCCAGCCGTAAGGAGCGCCAGGCCCAGGTCGAGCCGGGCGGAAGCGATTCGGCGGGGGCGGGCATTCTCGTTTAGCAGTTCGGTAATCACATCGCGTGCTGCTACTTCGGCTGCTAGATCCCCAGACCAAGCCAGCGTAGTTGCTGCGTATGAACGTGCTTTGGCTGGATCGTATTGGTAGTGGTGTTCCGGGTGTTGGGGCGCTGGCCGATGGTCGGCCAGGTATTCGACGCGGTCTAGCGCACGTCGTGTTTCGGCCTGGTCACCGAGTCTGGCCCACGCCCGGCCCTCCTGCGCGGTTGCTTGAACGATCGCCGATCCGCCGGCTGGGGCAATCGCTCGCGCGTGCTGCGACAGGGTCAGCGCTTGGCGGTAGTCGCCGTTGGTGAGCACAGCCCAAGCTTGGGTTTCTAGACACCATGCGGCGATCTCGCGGTGCCCAGTTTGCTCGGCCAGCTCGGTAGCTATGCATAGGTGTGCGTCCGCTGCACCGCTTTGTCGCAGGTCGATGTGCAAGGTGGCTCGTAGAAGTGCAAACCAGCCAGCGGAGACGAGTAGTTGCCGGTGCTGGGCCAGCGTCTTGCGGGCGTCGACTAGGGAGGTCAGGTAGAGCAGGTGTCGGCGTACCCGCGGGAGAAGTTCGGCCGGTGGGGTTGTGGCGTAGGCCATGGCCATCGTGTCAAACGCATGATCGAGGCGGTCCAGGGTGCCTTGACTGACGTCGGAAGCTGCAATCCGCCGGGCCAGCTCGATGGCCTCGATTTCAGCGTCGACGTCGTCAGAGGACTCACGATGCAACGCTTCAGTCAGACGCCCACCGGTGTGTAACGCCTCGTCAAGGCGAGCGGCCACAGCGAGGGTAGGTGGCTTAACACCGGTTTCGAGTTCGTGGATGTAGGACTTGCCGTGGTGCACCAGCTCGGCGAGCTGACGCAGAGACAAACCACGATCGGCACGCAGGTGGCGGAGCTGTTCGGCGAAGTCGGCACTCATCCGGGGCGTCTCCCTGCCTTTGGCCTAGTTTTGCTGACCCAACCGCCGGCGGCACGACTTGTCGATATACGTCGACAGTGAGAATGCTCGCGCGCAAGCTGAGACGAGCTTAATCAGCGAGTCGTTGGCCAGTTTGCCGATTTAAGGTGTGGGCGACGGCTCGCCGAGCCGTTTGGGTCAAGCGTGTTGTGGTGTTGGCATGGGTCTCGCTGGTTGGTCCACCGTGGGGGGACAAATTGGGGCTGGCGAGGTCCGCTGCGGCCGCCGGGGTCAACTCGATGGATTGATGCGCGGCGCCGATTGGCGTCCAGATCAACAACGCCAGACTGAACCAGACATAAAGGTTGCTGCCGACGAAGGCGAAGGTCGGCTCGGGGCGATGCTCCCAAACCCAAGTCAGCCGGGATGTCATCGCTGCATAGGCGGCTAGACCGAGGTTTCGCCGGCGCCGATTCGCGCTGGCGACACACCGTACGATGGCTGGCAGTAGCCACACGCAGTGATGGACCCAGGTCACAGGGCTGATCAGGCAGCCGAGGATGCCGGTCATGGCCAAACCCGCCATAATGTCGTCGCGTTCCTTGCGCACCCGCCAGGCCCAGACGCCGATGGTGAGTAGCACGCAGACGAACCACACCCGCGTTTGGGTGTCCCCGAGTGGTAACCGGGCAATTAACCCGCGTTCGGACTGGTTGGACACGTAGGACAGCACACCGACTCGATTAGTGTCCCAAATTGCTGAGGTCCAGAATTCGCGCGATTCGTCCGGGAAGAGCGCACCGCCGAGAAAGGTGGCGCCGCCGGCCGTGCCGATCGCTGTCGCAGCCGCCCGCCAGCGCCGAGTGATCAGCAGGTAGAGGATGAAGACGCCGGGGGTCAGTTTGATCGCGGTGGCTAGGCCGATGCCGACACCGGCCCAACGGCGCCCGGAGCTGAGGCCGAACAGTAGATCTCCGGCGACCAGGGTGAGCAGGATCGTGTTGACCTGCCCGAATGAGATCGTCTCCCGGATCGGTTCGAAGGCCAGCGCGAGACAACACGCGATGCTGAAGGCGTACCAACGGGTCCAGGGTTTGGTTTTGATCACGGACCAGGTGAACCACCAGGTGAGCACGATGGTGGTGAGCACGCTGCCGACGGTGGCTAGCACGACCACCAACCAGAACGGCAGGTACGCCATCGGGGCCATGGTCAGGCCGGCGAACGGCGGGTAGGTGAAGCCGTACGGAGTGCCGGGTTTCAGCCAGTCGTAGACCATCCCGTGCTCGCGCATCCAGTAGTGGACAGCGCCGTAGTAGACCTTAGAGTCGAAGAACTGGTTACGCATCCAAGCTAGGAAGACGATCACTACGGTGCTCAGCGCCAGCGCGACGACGATCCGGATTTTTCGCTTCATATAGGGCTTTCCCCGTCAGATATGCAATAAAGACCGTCATGCCGATGGCACCCTGCGCCTTACTAGCCAGCGCGAGGTTATAGCCATCTGGCAGGCACAGCGCGGCAGCCCCAGCGAATGGGACGACCAGCCATCGAGTCGGGAGTTGCACGGTCACTGCGAGCATCGCCAGCGGCCACGTGGCGTACCAAGGGTGAAAGACTGGAGCCAACACGACTGTCGCAGCTAAAGCAAGCGCGGTGTATTGCAGGGGATTGTCGAGCCGAGCTCGCCTCCACAACACCACCAGGACTACCACCAATATCGCGATACCGACCATTCGCGTGGTGTTAATCGCGTCCGCGCCGAAAAGTTTCAGCGTCATACCCACCGCAGTCGCGGGCGCGGTCCATTGCACCGACACGCCACTGCCGGCGAGCCCAGTCACCCAGCCGAAGCCCCGCCCAGACAGCAGCGACACCGCGGTGAGCGAGCCGACCACCCCGCCGAGCACCTCCGCCGCAGGCCGCCAGCGTCGCTCGCGCCAACCGCCGGCCATAAGCTCGCGCACCCAAGCACTGGAGGTCAACGACCGCTGCGGGCCGCCGCTAGGGGGCAACGACCGCGGCTGCTCGCCCCGCCCAGACGGCTCAGCTTGGGCGCCAAGCAGGAACGCAAACGGCACCGCCACTACCGCTGTCGCTTTCACCCCGATCGCCAGCCCGAGCAACAGCCCGGCCAGCCACCAACGCCGTGACGTGGCACAGGTCAAGCCCGCAACCAGCAAACCGACCATTATCGCGTCGTTGTGCACGCCAGAAATCAGATGAATCGGCACCAACGGGCAGGCCAGCGAAAGCCACACCACTCGACGCAGCGGAACCCCAGTCAGCCGCGCCAAGGCCGGCAGGCACACCGCAACCAGGCCAACCCCGAGCACCGCGACCACCCGCAACAGCGCAATGGTCCCGGTCAGCGAACCGCCCAACTTCACCGCAGTCGCGGCCAAAACCAGAAACACCGGACCGTACGGCGCGGGCGAGTCCAGCCACGTCGGCGCGATCGCATTAGCCCACGGGCAGCCCAACAGATCGACCCCACCCGAGTATGGGTCTAACCCCACCGCCTGCTGCCAGCCCTGACACGCATACGAATACGCGTCGTAACTTCCCAAAGGCAAGAACGGCACCAACGGTACGGCCCAGAGCGCGGCCGTCACGTAGGCCCAGCGAGCTGATGGGACCGTGTTGCGCCCGACCCACCAGGCACTGATCAGCAGGATGATGCCCAGCAGCCACACCGACGGAACCAACGGCCGATGTTGGCCGATGACAATTGAGTGCAGCGTTATGGTGGGACGCCGCGGGCTGCGTGCCCCACCGAAGTAGGCGGCCACGGCCAGTAAGCCGCTGCCCGCCAGTCCGGCGTAACGGACCAGAGTTGGGCGACGCATGGCGAGCACCTTACCGTGACTAGGCACCCAGCACCGGCTGGCCGGTATCCTCGGCCGGGTGTGGACGCGGCGGCGGCTGGAGTGGGTCACCGCCTTAGTCGCGGCAGTTCTCGGTAGTTTCTACCTACTCCTGCCGCGAATGGGAACCGACCTTTCGGCACAAACCGCTCGCGCCGCTTTCTTCGCTGACCACGGCTACACCCCGATCGACCTACGCTGGTACGGCGGGGTCGACCAGCTCGGCTATAGCCTGGTGTCACCGGCGGTGATGGCCACCCTCGGCGTACGGGTGACTGGGGTGTTGTCCGTGGTGGGGGCCGCTGCACTGTTCGCCGTGCTGCTGCGCCGCACCCGTGCCGCCCGTCCCTGGCCCGCCGCTCTACTCGGTGCCGCGGGCCTGTTCGGCAATTTGATCAGCGGTCGCGTCACGTACGGACTAGGGGTATTTTTCTCCCTCGCCGCTCTGGTCGCCCTGACCGGGCGGTGGCGGTGGCTGGCCGTGCCCGCGGCGCTGCTTGCGGCAGCGACCAGCCCAGTCGCCGGTCTTTTCGTCGGTCTGGCCGGGGTCGTGTTGGTGTTGTCCGGCCGGGTCGGTGCGGGTTTGTTGATCGGGACGCCGGCCGCGATTCCGTTAGCGTTGACTAGCTTGCTGTTCGGCGACGGCGGCTGGATGAATTTGGGCCAGACCGACGCCGTCCGTGCAGTCGTCACCAGCTTGGTCGTGGCTGCGCTGGTGCCGGCCCGCCCGGTGCGAATCGGCGCCCTGCTCGCTGCGCTCGGCGTCACGGCCGCTGCGCTAATCCACACCCCGGTCGGCCTTAACGCCACCCGCCTGGTGGTGATGTTCGCACTGCCGGTCTTGGCCGGTTACGCAACCCTGCCAAAACGATCAGGCTGGCTGCGGAAAGCGTCGCCGATCCGGCCAGGCTGGTTGCTGGTGGCTCTACTCATGGCGGTCTGCGTGTGGCAACCGCCGGTCGTCGCGCTCGACGTGGCAGATATCGGCAACCCGGCCGCAGATCGAGCCTATTTCGCGCCCGTGCTCAATCGACTCCGGACGCAACGACTAACCGGGCGCGTTGAGGTGCCACCCACCCGCGATTACGGCGAGGCAGCCTATCTGGACGAGCTGCCGTTAGCCCGGGGCTGGCTGCGACAAGCCGACATTGCCCGCAATCCCCTGTTCTTCACGACCGTCCCGGGCGCACCCGGCACGGGCGTGGCACTGACTGCCGACAGCTATCAGGCTTGGCTAGCCGACAAAGCAGTGCAGTTCATCGCAGTCCCCGACACGGAATTGTCCTGGCCGGGTCGCACCGAAGCCGCCATGATCACTGCTGGTTTGCCATATTTGACACAGATCTGGCAGGACCCGCATTGGCGGCTTTATGCCGTGGCTAACCCGCAGCCGATCGTCGCGGCGCCGGCGACCCTGGTCAGCCAATCTCCAACCACCATCACGGTCGACGTGGCTGCGGCAGCAACGGTAGTGGTCCGGGTGCATTACTACCGCTGGTTGCGCGCCTCGGCCGGTGCGGCAGTCGAGTCGGCCGGCGATTGGACCCGGCTGCGCCTGCCAGGCCCCGGCCGCTACCAACTAACCAGCTCACTAAAGGGCAACTAGCAGCGAGTCAGCTGATCTCAGGGACTGCGAGACCGACCAGCTAGAGATGTCCATCATGGGCTCGCCCGCTGGTCAGAGCATCGGACTGCCGGCCTGGGCCGCTGTCGCCGCTGAGACCCTTCAGCGAATTCTTTACTCAATCGACTACCTTCCCCAGGAGCGTCATATGGAGAGGACTACTGTGCCAAAGGAATTCCGCGCCAAACATAGGTCGCCGCTCTGGGCGAAGATCTCGCTCGTCCTGGGTATCGTGAGGTTTATTCAGCGAGCCTAAAAAGTCCACAATAGAGACCCAAAGGAAAAAGACGACTCGCCTTCGTCTAAGATAGAGTTACCAAGCAAAATCTAGTAAAGGCGAGCCGCCAAGAATGTATCATACCACCGGCTTTATCAAAGCTGAGATCGTCGATCTCAGTGACCGAGTTCGAGCGACACTCACTAGTGGTGAGAAGGAACCCTGGCCGCCAATTCTTGGACTTTTCCAGGCCGTTGTCGTCGCTCTAACCTACATGCGGCGTAATCGGGTTCAGGCCGAGATCGCTGAGGCCTTTGGTGTGTCTCAAGCAACGATCTCCCGAGCGATTACCGGTCTCGTCCCGTTGATCAACCTCGTGCTAGACGAGTTCGTTCCGACCGTCGAGGAGCTCAGCCCGAAGAGTCAGTACATCGTTGACGGCACACTGCTTCCGTGCTGGTCATGGCGTTCTGACCGCACTCTACTCTCGGGCAAACACAAGACGACTGGGCTGGGAGTACAGGTCGTCTGCACGCTTGACGGGAGGCTCGTGTGGATTTCTGATCCCATTCACGGGAACCGACACGATTCATTCTGCCTACAGGAGTCACAAGCGTTGATCACGCATGACCCGGGTAACTGGATCGGTGACAAAGGCTACGTCGGCAACGGCATGCTTACCCCGTACAAGAAACCGAAGGGAGGTGAACTGAAAGATTGGCAGAAAATATTCAATGGGCAGGTTAACAAAATTCGGTGGGTAGTCGAGCAAGTCATCGCCAACTTCAAGACTTGGAGGATCCTGCACACCGACTACCGGCGACCCCTTGAGACCTTCGCCGAAACGATATCTTGTGTTATTGGTCTCCACTTCTACAGAATGGCTCGTGAATAAGCCTCCGTGTTGGCGATTTCGAGCGGCGCCACGCTCGCGCTCGTTCAGGTTGCGGAGAACAAGTTCAATGCGGCCATCCCCAACCACCAACTGGCCGGCTCTGGCACCACGGTTCAGCGCGCCGATATCAAAGGCCCTAAGAACATCCTGCTGGCGAGTCTGGACACGCGACCGAGCTGGGCACAGTCCCATCAGGCGAGCCATACCGACTCGATCATCATCCTGCACGTAGCCGCGGACCACCAACAGGCATACATGCTCTCCATTCCACGCGACCTGCTGGTGGACCTGCCGCGCATAGACAACGGCAAGCACGTCACGCCTGAGCACCGCAATAAGATCAACTCTGCATTCGCGTTTGGCAGCACGGGACTCGACGGCGACGCGGCCGTCGACAACGGCATGGCTGCTCTGGTCAAGGTGATCCATAATAGTTTCGGCATCACGCCCGACGCTGAGGCGGTCGTCAACTACGACGGCTTCAAGGAAATCCTCGGCCAAGTCGGCCACGTCTGCCTGTACGTCGACGAGGACGTCACGTCGATCCACGTCGGCCACACGGCGGATGGCAAACAGGCAGTGCCCGCGACCACCGACAACAACGACCACGTGCACTGGATCGAGGGCGTCACCGCGAACCATTACCCGAAGGGCAACCAGTGCCTCGACCCCACCCAGGCCCTCGACTTCGCCCGCCAGCGTGACGTCCTCTCCCTCGGCGACAGCGACTACGGGCGCCAGCGGCACCAACAGCAGCTACTCAAGGCGATTTTGAAGACCGCGGTAAGCCAGGGTTTAAACTCCCCGACCAAACTCCCCGGCATCCTCACCGCTATCGGCAAAGCGATGACGATCTACCGCCAAGGCATCTCGCTCGAGGACTGGGCGTTCGGCCTGCGCAGCATCAACCCCAACAACATCATCACCTTGAAGACCAACAACGACACTCACGGCTTCTGTAACGTTGCCCACCCGCCGCCGGGCGTCGGCGACTCCCAATGCCTCACCCAGCAGAGCATGCAGATGTTCAAAGCGGCGAAGGACGACACCATGCAGACCTTCGTCCAAACCCACTCCGACTGGGTGGCGAAGACCTAATTCCCTAACTGCCCGGGTCGGGGCCTTGAGTATCTTGCCGCAGCTCAGGCGCCTAGGTCAGGATGAGACATGGGGTGGACGCTCGACGACGCTTGGGATTGGCTGCGTGACTGCGCGCAGGCGTTCGACGATTCACGGCCAGACCGGTCGTCGACGTGGCCGCCGAACATGACCAGCCTGGTGATGGCCGCCGCGACCAGCGGATTGCGGCGCTTATATCCCTATACCCGGCATCAGTCGCTGCGCTTTGCCACCTCGCCGCAGTGGTATCTGGGCACCGGCGAGTTAGCGCCGGGCGGCGTCGACCTGGTCAGTGATCCATTGGGTTATGTCGTCTGGTCCGGTTCGCCGACCGCTGCACCGCACGACCGAATCGCCGAGACCACCGACGCGATTGCTGCCATCACTCAACTGGAGGAGGTGCTAGCCGATTGGCCCGCCACCTGACCAGCACCGCACTGTAACTGGTGGACCCGAAATTCTGGGCCTGGCCCGGATCAGCTGTCTAGGACGCGTTCCATTGCTGCCCGGGAACGGCGGGTCAACCGCAGGTAGCGGTCGACGAACTCGCCGGGATCGCCGCCGCCGAGCAGTTGGACCACGCCGGCCAATTCCACTCCGTGCCGGGGCAGCTGGTCGGTCGGGCGCCCCCGGACCAACGTCAGCGCGTTGCGGACATTAGCCGCCAGAGTCCAGCCGATGTTCATTGCGGCAGCATCGGCTGGGTCGATCAGCCCGGCGGCGAGTTCGGCGTCCAGCGCCTCCAAGGTCCGGGTTCGCCGCAAGCTAGGCCACGCGTACGCGTGACGCAGTTGGAGCAGTTGAACTGCCCATTCCACATCGGCCAGTCCGCCGCGGCCCAGTTTGGCGTGGGTGTTGGGGTCGGCGCCGCGGGGCAGGCGCTCGACCTCAACTCGGGCTTTGATTCGGCGGATTTCGGTGACTTGCTCGCGTGTCAGCCCGCCGGCGGGATAGCGCATGGTGTCAGCCAGCGCTTCAAACCGGGCCCCCAGCGCTGGGTCGCCACAGACAAACCGAGCCCGCAGCAGCGCCTGCGCTTCCCAGACCTTGGACCAGCGCACGTAATACTGTTGATAGGCGTTGAGGCTGCGCACCAACGGCCCTTGCCGACCCTCTGGCCGCAGGTCCGCGTCAACCCCCAACGCCGGGTCAGGCGCGGGCGCGGCGAGCAGCCGGCGCAGTTCTTCAGCAATCGCATGCGCGGCAGCACTGGCCGGTTGCTCAGCGACGCTAGCCGGTGCGTCATAAACGAAAAGCACGTCAGCGTCGGAGGGATAGCTCATCTCATAGCCACCTAGGCGCCCCATGCCGATCAGCGCGAATTCCAGGCCGTCCGGGCCAGGATGACTGCGCCGAGCAATTTTGAGTACGGCGTTGAGCGTCGAATCCGTGACGTCACACAGGGCGATGCCAATCGCGTCCACATCGAGCGGATGAGCCGGCGCTAACTCACCCGCCTGGCTCAGAATGTCGGCGCAGGCGAGCCGGAACAGTTCCCGCCGACGTTGCGCCCGCACCGCGCCGGTGGCTTTGATCGGGTCGGCCGGATAACGGTCGCCGGCCGCGGCAAATCCGTCGAGCAGCGAGGCGCGCGAGCGCGGTTGCAGTTCGCTGTCGGTAGCCAGTATTCGCAACGCTTCCGGATCACGAATCAGCAGGTCTGTCGCATACCGAGAAAGGCTGAGCACCCGGGCTAGCCGGCGAGCGACCGGGCCGCCGTCGCGCAACAGCCGCAGATACCACGGGGTGCCGCCGAGCTTGTCGGAGACTTGGCGATAGTTGAGCAGCCCACGGTCCGGCTCCGGGCTGTCGGCGAATTCCTGCAGCAGCATCGGCAGCAAGGTGCGTTGAATCGCCGCGGTGCGGGTGACCCCACTGGTGAGCGCCTGCAGATGTCTTATCGCCGCACCCGGATCGGCGAAGCCGAGAATTTCCAGGCGTTTACGCGCCGACTCGGTAGTCATTCGCAACGCTTCAGCGGGCACCCGGGCGACGGCTTCCAGCAATGGTTGATAGAGCAGCTTGACGTGCAGGCGGCGAACGTGGGTGGCGTGTGCGACCCAATCGGACCGGAACGCCTCCACCGCGTCATATCCCGGCAGCGCGGTGTATCCGAGTGCAGCCGCGAGCCACCGCAGTCCTTTTGGGTCCTCGGGCACCGTGTGCGTACGTTGCAGATTCTGCAGTTGCAACCGATGCTCGACTCCGCGCAGGAAGCGATACCCGCGCAGCAGCATCTCCCCGTCTTGTCGGCCGACGTATCCGCCACTCACCAACGCCCGCAAGGCCGGCAGCGTGCCCGGCTCCCGCAGCGTCTCGTCAATGCGACCGTGCACCAACTGCAGCAGCTGCACCGCGAACTCGATATCGCGCAGCCCGCCCGGTCCGCGTTTAATCTCCCGGTCCAGCTTGTCCTTTGGGACGTTCTCAATAATCTTGCGCCGCATGTCACGCACGTCGGCGACGGCTTCCGGCCGCTCAGCGGCATGCCACACCAGTGGGGCGAGGTCGTCGATCCAAACCTGGGCGAGCTGCAGGTCACCGGCGGCTGGGCGGGCTTTGAGCAACGCCTGGAACTCCCAGGTGCGCGCCCAGCGCCGATAGTAAGCCTGGTGGCTCGCCAACGTCCGCACCAGTGGACCACGGCTGCCTTCGGGTCGCAGCGCGGCATCCACGGGCCAGGCCACCTGGGCGCCGATTTCGATCAGCCGGGCGGCAACGATGGTGCCGGCACTCAGATCCTCATCGCCGGCCGCGACAAAAATGACGTCCACATCGGATACATAGTTGAGCTCGTTGCCGCCGCATTTGCCCATCGCGACCACTGCTAACCGCGGTTGCGCCACGTGTGCCGGCAAACCAGCAACCGCAATCGCGTACGCCGCCGCCAGCGTCTCGTCCGCCAGTCGCGACAGCGCGGACATGGTCGGCTCAAGTCCGCGCCCACCGGTCAAGTCAGCGGCAGCAATCCGCAACAACGCCAACCGGTACGCCCGGCGCAACCCGGGTACGGTCAGCTCGCCTTCGGTCTCCAACTGCCCGTGCGCCTCGGGCGGCAACCCGGATTTACTTGTGGCCAGCACCCGCCAGTCGTCTGTGTTGGCCACTAAGTGATCGCCCAGCGCGGACGAGGCACCGAGCACCGCAACCAGCCGCCGTCGCAGCCCGTGATCGCGGTAAAGCGCGTCGGTCAATTCCGCTGTCGCCTCGTTCGCGGTGATCTCCCCGCCTGGGCCGGTGATCCGCCCGCCACTGCCGCGGACGGCGGCCCGACCGGCGGCATCGACCAGGCGATGCAGTTGCCGCAGCGCCAAATTCGGGTCGGCGGCGCGCGAAAGGGCATGGATCAGCTCGGCCGCGTCCGGGTCATTCGGCGCCTGCACCTGCGCATCCCACAACCGCAAACCAGTCGGCCCGAGCAAGTCGATCGCGCGAGCACCGTTGTCGGCAAAGCCATACCGGGCGAGACGACTGGGCCGGGTCATCGGCTTACTGACCCAGCAGCGGCAGTGTCCGCACGTTGCCGGGATTGGGGATGTCCGCGTTCGGCAAGGTGCCCTGGGCGAGCTGGGCGAAGCGGACCGCGAACGGTTGCCACACTTCCTCCACGTCGGCTAGCACGCCAGCAATGGCCAGCACGACTGCCTCAGGGTCGTAACCCAACTCTCGCAGCCAAGCTTGCTCGTTACGGCTCCACGCCTCGATCATCTCGACGCCGCACTCGATGTGAAACTGCAGCCCCCAAGCCCGATCACCGACCCGGAACGCCTGGTTCGGATAACGACTCGACGCCGCCAGCAACACAGCGGTCAGTGGCAGCTCGGTGATCTCGTCCGCGTGCCACTGAATCACGTCCGGCAACAGCGGCACCCATTTGAACAACGGATCTGTGTCGGCCGCATCCCGCTTGCCCACCAACCCCGGACCGATCTCCGGCCCGGCCGTGCTGCGCTCCACCAACCCGCCATGCGCACTGGCCAACAGCTGCGCCCCGAGACAAATACCCAGCGTGGGCACTCGATGCCGCACCGCCTTACGCAACAACCCCGCCAACCCCGCAAACCAACCCGCCCCGGGTACGCCGTTGGCATCGGCATAAGCGTTCTGCTCACCGCCGAGCACGATCAGGGCCGAAAAGTCGTCGAGCGTCTCGGGCAGCGGGTCGCCGGCATGCGGGCGCAGCACGGTGAGGTGCAGGCCGGCTTCGGTCAGCCACTCACCCAGTCGGCCCAGGTCGTCGGTCGGGTCGTTTTCGATCACCAGCGCGGTTGCCACCCCCCGAGGCTAGCGCCTGTCCCCTCGCCCGCAGTCCCCCGCCGCCACCTAACCCCTAAGCTGCACCGATGACTTCGGGCCAGGACACGCCGGCACCCGCCGTACGGGTGTCGACCTTGGAACTTTTCTTTGACCTCGTCTTTGTTTTCGTGATTACTCAGCTCACTTCTTTGCTAGCCGCGCACCTGGATGTCGGCCGCTTGCTCGATGTGCTGCTGATCCTCGGGGTGACCTGGTGGATGTATTCGGGCTACGCCTGGTTGACCAACGCGGTTGCCCCGGACAGCACGACTCGACGCACCCTGTTGTTGACAGGAATGGCCGGTTTCCTGCTGATGGCACTGGCGATTCCGCATGCCTTCGCCGAGGACGGCTGGCTGTTCGGGGTCAGCTATCTCGTCGTCAATCTGGTGCACAGCGCGCTGTTCATGAGCGCCGGACCGCTGGCCGTGCAGGCGATGCGCCGGCTGGCCCCGCTCAACATCGGTGCCGCCGCCCTGGTGTTGGGCAGCAGTTTCATCGCCGAGCCGTATCGGCACATCTTCTGGGTGGCCGCGCTGCTGCTGCAGATCGTGACGCCCTATTTGCACAACGTCGGAATGCATTCGCTATCAACCAGTCACTTCGTTGAACGGCACAGCTTGGTGATCATCGTGGCGATCGGCGAATCGATCGTCTCCATTGGCGTGGGCGTCCAAGGCCAGCAGTTGGGGGGCGGTTCGATTCTCGTTGCCGTGCTCGGGTTGTGCATCGCCTACTACCTGTGGTGGATCTACTTCGCCGGTGACGATGCCCGCTCCGAACAAGCCCTAGCCAGGGCTGCGGACCCGTTCCGGCGCGCACGGTTGGCATTGTCCGGCTGGTTTTACGCGCATTACCCGATGCTGCTGGGCATCGTCATCTTTTCGGTGGGGATGAAGAAGACGGTCGGTCGCGCGTTCGAATCACTGGACTGGAAGTATGCAGTCGCGTTGGGTGGCGGGGTCGCCCTGTATCAGCTGGGGCACGCCTGGTTTGTCCGGCTGCTCGGGCTGCGCGGCTGGCTGCACCGCGTGGTTGCGGCAGCGGTCGTGCTGGCAACTATTCCACTCGGGCATCTGGTTGCCGCCGCTCAGCTGGGTGCAATCCTGCTAATCATGATCGGCGCCGCGTTAATCGAAGACATGCCCGAAGTCAGACGCACCGGCTCCACCGCAATCGGCGACTTCGGCCGCGTCTAGCCGAGCCCGACCCAGATCCGAGCTCAAGTCCGGGTCCGACCACACCTGAGCCCGACCGGCGCTGCGAACGAAACCGAAACAGCTCGGCTCAGGCGATGCAGGCGCAGATGATGAGGGCGGCGCCGAAGTGGGTGGCGGCACTGACCAGGGCGCCGGGGTGGCGATCTGGGGTGCAGATGACCTCACCGAGCTTGCCGGGCGTCATCCAGTCCAGCACCTTGAACGCCAAGCCCATGATCGCGATGCCGACCAGCCCGAACAGCGCCGTCGACGCCAGGCCCTGGCCGAACGAGTCATAGCTGGTGAAGATCGCAGTGAACACGATCAGCGCGATGCCCAGCTGATTGGCAGCCAACAGCAGCGCCGCATTCGGGTTGCGCTCGACCCAGATCAGGTCGCGCAATTTGCCCGGTGTCAACAGGTCGACCACCAGGTAGCCGAGCGCCATCAACCCAATGCCGACGGCACCGAACACGATGCTGCGGCCAGCACCTTCCAGCAGATCTCGCAGCACGGTCTCTCCTTGTCACCCGTTGGTCAATAGAGACCGTACAAGAACAGATCCTGCGTCGGGTGTCGGGATTGGCCGTGGACGACCGCTGGCACAAAGTCTTCCGACAGAGAGGGAGATGCCCACGAGGTCTCGATTGTCGATTACCACTGATCAGGATAAATGCCGCCAGAGAACCGGATTCCGACCCACCCCGGTTGTCAGTTGGCCACCAGCGAGTGTGGACGACACGGTGATGGACCAAATGTGCGTCAGCCTCAGGCCGCGGCCGGGCCGACGGAATCTGTCGGGCGGGAAGCGATCTGTGAAATTCGCTGGGGCGACAGTCCGAGCAGAGCGCCGGCGTCGCGAACGGTGTACCCCTCACTGATCAGCGAACGCACGGCTGTGGCTGTTGCGTGGTCGGCGGCCTCGTCAGCCACTCGGGCGGCATTTCGGGCTTCGATCGCGTGGGAAACGGCACCAGTTAGTACGGGCTGTACGGTGACCTCGACTGCAGCGGGATCGAGGTCGAGCATCAGTGCGATGGCGTCCTGCGTCATCAGGGCTACCTGGTCCAGGCGTCGCGTCTGGGTGTGCACACCCTTGAGTTCGGGAACGCTGATTGCCCACCAATTGCCCGCGCGACGGCAGACGGCACTATATGTCGTCACTTCCACCAGTCTCTCCCGAGTTGGTCGTCGACGTCCCGCATGATGGCACGGGCCGTCTGTTCGTTGATTTCTCGGTGTCGTGGGATCACGACTCGTTGTCCGCCGCACTGAAAGATGGAGTGATTTCCTCCTTCCCGGATCAAGGCGAACTCCCGGCCTGCACTCACGGCGGCACCGGAAATCTTGCTGATCAACGCGGTCCGTTTCATGAAACATTAAACTAGTGCACTAGACAGGTCAAGTCCAGTTAGCTAGATGGAATCCGCGCCCCGCGATCGTGTACGGACTCCGCTGACTCTCTGACCTGGGCTTACAGAGCGCCCAAATAACGTTGGCGCTCGTAGGGCGTGACCTCGCGGCGGTATTGCTCCCACTCGGTACGCTTGTTGCGCAGGAAAAAGTCAAAAACGTGCTCGCCGAGCACTTCAGCGATCAGTTCGGATTTGCTCATCACGTCGATCGCCTCGGACAAATTTTCCGGCAGCGACTCGTAGCCCATCGCCCGCCGCTCGGCCGCGGACAGCGACCAGACATCATCTTCAGCACCCGGCGGCAGCTCGTAGCCCTCTTCGATCCCTTTGAGCCCAGCCCCTAACATCACCGCAAACGCCAGGTACGGGTTGGTGGCCGAGTCGATCGAGCGCACCTCAACTCGGGCCGAGTTCGGCTTACCGAATGCCGGCACCCGCACGAGCGCAGACCGGTTCAGGTGTCCCCAGCTGACGAACGCCGGTGATTCAGTAATCCGGTCCGGCAGCTGCAACGGGAACAGCCGCTTGTACGAGTTGACGTACTGATTCGTCACGGCCGTGTATTCGCGTGCGTGCACCAGCAGACCGGCGATGAACGCCCGAGCCGTCTTGGACAGCTTCATCGGGTCGTCGGCGTCATAGAACGCGTTGCGCTCGCCCTCGAATAGCGACAGGTGCGTGTGCATCCCGCTGCCAGGCTGATCCGTGAACGGCTTCGGCATGAAAGTGGCGCGCACGTTCTGCGACAGCGCCACCTCTTTGACCACGTGCCGGAAGGTCATGATGTTGTCGGCAGTGCTCAGCGCATCCGCGTAGCGCAGGTCGATTTCCTGCTGGCCAGGCGCGACCTCGTGGTGGCTGAACTCGACCGAGATGCCGATGCGTTCCAGCGCGAGCACGGCTTGCCGGCGAAAGTCGCGGGCCACGGCGTGCGTGGTGTGGTCGAAGTAGCCGCCGGTGTCGACCGGGATCGGCACCGAACCGTCCAGCGGTGAGTCTTGAATCAGGAAGAACTCGACTTCGGGGTGGGTGTAGAAGGTGAAGCCCTTTTCCGCGGCCTTGGCGAGCATCCGGCGCAGCACGTGGCGCGGGTCGGCCCACGCGGCACTGCCGTCGGGCAGCAGGATGTCGCAGAACATCCGCGCGCTCTCACCGCTGACCCCGCCCTCGAACGGGAACACCTGGAACGTCGTCGGGTCGGGCATCGCCACCATGTCCGACTCGTACACCCGGGCGAAGCCTTCGATCGCGGACCCGTCGATGCCCATACCTTCTTCGAAGGCGGACTCCAGCTCGGCCGGGGCCACGGACACGCTTTTTAACGTGCCGAGCACATCGGTGAACCAGAGCCGGACAAAACGGATGTCGCGCTCCTCAAGCGTACGAAGCACGAACTCCTGCTGTCGGTCCACGTTCACCCCTAGTAGTGATGCCCTTAACGGGCCAGTGCTCGCTGGTGCCGTATGGCCGAGATTACGCTGACCAACCGCTGTAGCGGCGCCCTGGGTGTAGATAACAGGTGGGCCGCTTGCGCAAGAATAAGGGTCATGCCCACGCTGCGGATCGCTCTGGCCCAGGTCAATTCGACCGTCGGTGACATCGCCGGCAATGCGGCAGCGGTGCGCCGCTGGTCGCAGACGGCCGCGGCGGCCGGCGCCCAGCTGATCGCATTCCCCGAGATGATGCTGACTGGCTACCCGATCGAGGACCTGGTTTTCCGCGATTCCTTCGTCGCGGCCTCGCGAACCGGCCTGGCCACCCTGGCGAAAGACCTGGCCGCTGACGGCCTCGGCGACCTCGCGGTAGTCGTCGGCTATGTCGACGCCGACGGCGCCGCGCGCACCAGCTCCGCGTCCACGCCCGGCGCCGGCCGCCGCGACGCCTCCGCGCTGCTGCTCGGCGGCGAAGTGCTCGCCACCTATTACAAGCACCACCTGCCCAACTACGGCGTCTTCGACGAGGACCGCTACTTCGAGCCGGGTGACTCGCTAACTGTGGTGCGCTTCGGCGAGACGGACATCGCCCTCACTGTCTGCGAGGACATCTGGCAGGCCGGTGGCCCGTTCACCGCCGCTCGGCGCGCCGGCGTCGGCTTAGTGCTCAACATCAACGCCTCCCCGTACGAGTTGAATAAGGACGATGTTCGACTCGCCCTGGTCAAGCGCCGCGCGGCCGAAGCAGGTGCCACTGTCGCCTATGTCAATCTGGTCGGCGGCCAGGACGAGCTGGTGTTCGACGGCGACTCGATGATCGTGGCCGCCGACGGCACGGTGGTGGCTCGCGCGGCCCAGTTCACCGAGCAGCTGCTCGTGCAGGATTTGGAGCTGCCCACCGCGGACGCCGCACCAAACGTTGCCGGGCGCACCGATGCACCGGAGCCACCGGTCGAGCACACCGCCGCCGAGGACATGCCCCTGAACTTGGTGCACGTGGCAACCCCACCTCGTCCGGTTATGCCGTATAGCGAAGAATTGCCGCAAAATGCTCCAAAACATCCTGAGTCAGAGCGGGCGGAGGGCGGGATCGCCGATCGGATCGCCGACGAGCAGGAGATCTGGTCCGCGCTGACCCTGGGACTGCGTGACTACGTGAACAAGAACGGGTTCCGCTCGGTAGTGCTTGGCATCTCCGGCGGCATCGACTCAGCCGTGGTCGCCGCCATCGCCGTCGACGCGCTGGGAGCCGAGCGAGTCATCGGCGTTTCGATGCCTAGCGGCTATTCCTCCGACCATTCTCAAGACGATGCGATCGAATTAGCCGAGCGGACCGGCATCGAATACCGACGCACCCCCATCCAGCCCATTGTGGATGCATTCTTGGCCAATATCTCGGTGTCCGGGCTAGCCGCCGAAAACCTGCAAGCCCGGGTTCGAGGCGTCCTGTTGATGGCGGTGTCGAACCAAGACGGGCCACTCGTGCTCACTACTGGTAACAAGAGCGAGCTCGCGGTCGGTTACTCAACGTTGTACGGAGATTCGGTGGGTGGGTTCAACCCGCTCAAGGACGTACCCAAGACGTTGGTGTGGCAGTTGGCTCGGTGGCGCAACGCGGATGCGCAGCGCCGTGGCGCCGTGCCACCGATCCCGGCGAATTCGATCAGCAAGCCGCCCAGCGCGGAGCTGCGTCCGGGCCAGCTAGATTCTGATTCGTTGCCGGATTACGCGGCGCTCGACGCGATCTTGCTCGGCTATGTCGACCACGACCTTGGCCGGGCCGAGCTGATCGCCGCCGGCAACGACCCAGACTTGGTCGACCGGGTGCTGCGCTTGGTCGATTTGGCGGAATACAAGCGCCGGCAATCCGCCCCCGGTACCAAGATTTCCGGGAAGGCGTTCGGGCGTGATCGCCGCCTGCCGGTGACGAACAGGTTTCGGGAGGGACTGTGACGACCTGCGCTGTGACGACCTGCACTGAGCGCTGACCGGAGCCCGGCGACAAGTGCGAACATTTCCTCAGACCCGGGGACCGCGACCATGCGGCCACGAGGGAGGAGAGGGAAATGTCCGACATCACAGCTTTGTACGGTGGACCAGCCACCCGGCGCGTCCGCACCCGTGACCTGCAAGCGGCCAAGGTGCGCGGCGAGCGCTGGGCGATGCTGACCTCGTACGACCAGTACACGGCGACGATCTTCGACCAGGCTGGTATTCCAGTGCTGCTAGTCGGCGACTCGGCTGCCAACAACGTCTTCGGCTATGAAACGACTTTGCCGGTCACCGTCGACGAGCTGCTCCCGCTGGTGCGCGCGGTGGTTCGGGCGACGACGACTGCCCTGGTCGTGGCGGACCTGCCGTTCGGCAGCTACGAAGAAGGCCCCACCCAGGCGCTGCGAACCGCGGTGCGGTTTATGAAGGAGACGGGTGCGCACGCGGTGAAGTTCGAGGGGGGCCGCCGGGTTGCCGCGCAGATCGAAGCGGTCGTCAACGCCGGCATCCCGGTCATGGCGCACATCGGCTTCACCCCGCAAAGCGAGCATTCCCTCGGCGGATATCGGGTCCAGGGTCGCGGCGAGCAGAGCGCCGAGTTGCTGGCCGATGCCCAAGCAGTCGCCGCCGCCGGCGCCTTCGCGGTCGTGCTGGAAATGGTTCCGGGCGACGTTTCCAAGACGATCACCAAAGAGCTACCGATCCCCACTATCGGAATCGGCGCCGGCGCTGACACCGACGCACAGGTGCTGGTGTGGCAGGACATGGCCGGCTTACGTTCCGGCGCCGCCCCACGGTTCGTCAAGCGTTACGCCGATCTGGCCGGCACGCTCAACTCGGCCGCGCGCGCTTACGCCGCCGAGGTTCGCACCGGCGAATTCCCCGCGGCCGAGCACACCTTCTGACTCACCCGAGTTACCCCGCTTTCGTTACCGAGAGCGAGAATCGCGGTACAGAATGATCGCGACCGTGAGTAACGGCTGTGCTATACGACAAAGTTTACGGCGTCTCCCCCACGTGGGGGATGGCTGGGAAACCGCCAATGCCTATCGTGCTCAGCGCACCCACTGAACAGCTGATCACTAGGAGCCTTAATGCAAGCGTACGAGCCCGTTCCTCGGCCGCCGGGATTCGGCGGAAACGACGTGCCCGCGGCCCACACAGCCGGCCTCGCCAAGATTTACGGCAAGGGGGAAAATAAGGTCGTCGCACTCGGTGGCGTGGATGTCGCCATCGGTCGAGGCCAGTTCACGGCGATCATGGGGCCGTCCGGTTCGGGCAAGTCAACATTGATGCATTGCCTAGCCGGGCTGGACAAAGCGACAGCGGGTCAGGTCTTCATCGGCGACGTCGACCTGACCACGCTTAACGACGACAAGCTCACCACCTTGCGGCGCGACGCGGTCGGCTTCATCTTCCAGGCGTTCAACTTGGTGCCGACGCTGAGCGCGGAGGAGAACATCACCCTCCCGCTCGACATTGCCGGCAAAAAGGTCGACAAGGCTTGGTTCGACATCGTTGTCGACACAGTCGGGTTGGCCGGCCGCCTGCACCACAAGCCCACTGAGCTGTCCGGCGGGCAGCAACAGCGGGTGGCGTGTGCCCGTGCGCTGGTCAGCAAGCCGCAGATCATCTTCGGCGACGAGCCCACCGGAAACCTCGACTCACAAGCGGGCGCCGAAGTGCTGGGCTTCCTGCGGCGCAGCGTGGACGCACACGGCCAGACCATCGTGATGGTCACGCACGACCCGCACGCTGCCGCCTATGCCGACCGGGTCCTGTTCCTGGCCGACGGCCGCATCGTCGACGAGATGTATCAGCCCACTGGGCAGCGGGTCCTCGACCGGATGGCGAACTTCGAAGCTGTCGGGCGCAGGAGCTGAGCATGATCAAGATCAGCATTCGGTCACTGCTGGCCCACAAGGTACGCACGGCGATGGCAATCCTCGCGGTAGTACTAGGTGCGGGCTTTGTTTCCGGCACCTTCGTCTTCAGCGACGCACTGTCTCGAGTTCTGGACAGCGCGGTGCAGGGTAGTGCGACTGATCTGCTGGTGACTCCGAAGCCCGCGGTCGGAGGCAATTCGCAGTTCAGCAGCAACCTGACCCTCTCCCAGGCTGACGTGAGCAAGGTGGCCGCGATTCCGGGCGTCGACCGGGCCGTCGGCGGCGTCAGCGCAATCGCCTATCTGCTCAACAGTTCAGGCAAGGTCGCCGCGAATTCCAACGGTGGGAGCGCGGGCTATGCCTGGACCGGTCTGGGCTCCACCTCGGTCCTGGCCAGCGGTGCGGCGCCGACCGGCCCAGACCAGGTAGTGCTGGACAAGAAAACGGCTGAGACGGCAAACATCGCGGTCGGCACCTCGGCGACGATCCTGCTGCCCGACGGCACCAAAAAGTCCGCCACCGTATCCGGCTTATATGTGCCGCCAGGCTCAGATCTGGGTGGTGGCGCATCCGTCGCTTTCGAGCCGAACACCGCGCAGAAACTGCTCCTCAAGCCCGGCAAGTGGAGTGAAATTCAGGTCGCGCTGAGCTCCGGCGCCGATCCAGCCCAGGTCAAACAGCAAATCAGCTCGGCTCTGGGCAGCGAATTTGATCTGTCCACGCGGGCAGAACAGATCAAATCCCAAAAGGACTCCCTCGGTACGATCGTCAACATCTTCACCTACGTGTTGCTGGGGTTCGCACTGGTTTCGTTGCTCGTCGGCGGTTTCCTGATCGCCAACACGTTCAACATGATCGTCGCGCAGCGGTCGCGCGAAATGGCGCTGCTGCGCGCGATCGGCGCGAGACGCAAGCAGGTCACCCGCGCGCTGCTGATCGAAGCGTTGGTGATCGGCGCAGTCGGTGCTGTCCTGGGCATGCTGTTGGGTCTGGGCATCGCGGTCGGGCTCGCGTCGCTGCTGAGTCTGATCGGACTGCAACTGTCCTTCACTCCCCAACTGACCCCAACGGCAGTCATCGCCGCGCTGGCGGTCGGGATCGTGGTGACCGTGGTGTCGGCTTATTTGCCGACTCGGCGAGCTGCCAAGATCGCCCCGGTGCAGGCCTTGCGCGAGAGTGTTGCTGTGCCCGATGGGCCCAGTCGCGTCCGTACCGTCATCGGGGTTATTTTGTTTGTGTTGGCCGGGGGCGCGTTTGTCTTGAGCAACGCCGGCGACAAGACCGGCACTAAGGCGCTCTGGGCCGGTGTTGGTGGATTCGCCTTGGTGGCAACGGCCATTGCGTTGGCACCGATCCTCGCCACTGTATTGATCCGGATCTTGCCGCGCACTCGCCGCGCCTCGGTTCGGCTCGCTCGGGCCAACACTGTGCGCAACCCGCGGCGAACCGCATCGACCGCTGCCGCGCTCATGGTGGGGTTGGCGTTGGTCAGTGCTGTCACTGTGGTTGCGTCGTCGATCACCGCGTCGATCGGAAAATTGATCAGCAGCGACGAAGTGAAGCTAGATTACGCCGTGTCTTCCACCTATGGCGAGGTCGACCCGGCGCTGCAAGCCAAGATTCAGCGAACATCGGGCGTGGGCTCGGCTCTGGTGGTGCGAAACTTCCGCGCCGAGGTCGGGGGAACACCAGAAAGCGCAACCGCCAACGGCGGAGCACTGTCGTCAGTCTTCGTCACCAAGCTGGTGCAAGGCACGATCGACCAGGTGGCCCGCGGCACGTTCACTGTCGATGACGACTCGGCTAAGAGTCGCGGCTGGTCTCTCGGACAATCCGTCAGCTTCACCTACCCAAACGGCAAGAAACAAACGTTGCGTCTGGCCGGCACATACAAGGCCATCACCTTGGTTTCCGGCATCCAGACAAACATCGAGGACTACCGGGCCGCCACCGGTGATGACGCCGTCGATTCCGTCGACGTCGTGGCCGCCACCGGCACTGACCTCGCCTCACTGCGGACCAGCCTGGAGGCAGTAACCGCCGACAACCCGCTGATGAAGGTGCAAAGCATCGACGACGTCAAGCAGCGGGCCGGCGGGCAAGTAACCACCCTGCTCAGCATTATTTACGGCCTACTCGCCCTCTCACTGATCATCGCGGTGCTCGGTGTCGTCAACACCATGGCGATGTCAGTGTTGGAACGCACCCGCGAAATTGGCCTGCTGCGGGCAGTCGGACTGACCCAGCGACAATCCCGCACGATGATTCGGCGCGAATCGGTGCTTATCGCAATGCTCGGCGCTTTGCTGGGGATGACGACCGGGCTGGTCATCGGTGTGTTCATGCAACGCTCGCTAGCGAGCACCGGCATCGAGAAACTCTCTATCCCCTGGATAGAGCTGGCCGCGTTCCTGGTGTTGGCCGCCTTGATCGGCGTCATCGCAGCACTCGCGCCGGCCCGCCGAGCCGCTCGGATGGACGTATTGGCCGCCATCTCGACCACCTAAGGCAAAGGCAACCATGTCGCAGCCGACGATGCTTGGGGTGATCGTCGGCTGCGATCGTTGTTGACACGGCCCCTTATCGTCGATGAGCTGCGTTCTGCGCTCCGATCGAGTTGGCTGAGGTGATCAGGCTGGTGCACATTTCCCGTGTAACTGCCTCCTGGCGATCCTTTCCGGCCGGCGATTGGGTGGCCGTTGGGCTATTCGCTGTCGCTTCACTGATTTTGCTGCAGCACAAATTCACGGTGGGCTTTGGACTCACGGACAAACCGGCGCGAAGCTTCGACCTGATCCGGTTGGCGCTGCTCGGTGGCCAAATCCTGCCGCTGCTGTGGCGCCGACGACACCCCATCATCGTGACCGTGGCCACCTCCGCCGCGTTACTGGCCGGGCAGATCCTCGGCTACGGTCCAGCTCCAGCCGACCTCACCGTCATGGTCGCCGGCTATTCCGTGGGCCGATATTGCGAGCCGGAAACCGTCGCGCACACAGCTTTGATCGCACTGCCGATCACCATGGCGATACCCCTGCTGCCCCCACTGTCCTCGGCTCCGGGGCTAGCCATGATCGTCGCGTACATCGTGCTGGGCGCGCTGCCGGCGGCAATGGGCACTGCGGAACGTGGCCGGCAAAAACGGATCAGTCGGTTGGAAGATCTAGTGGCCACACTCTCTAGCAACGCGGAATCGTCACTCTGGCGCCAACGAGTCGCACCGCCTATTGCCGCTGCACCGCCTATAGCCGCTGCACCGACCATTGCCGCTGCACCGACCATTGCCGTTGCACCTACACGATCCGTCCCGGCATTGGCGCCCTGGGCTGCCACGCTCACCCAACGCGAACGCCAGGTGCTCGACTTGCTCAGCTCCGGCATGTCGAACCAAGCGATTGCCGATCAACTGGGTGTAGGCCGCGAAACAGTCAAAACCCACGTCTCGCAAGTGCTCGCCAAACTCTCCGTACGCACCCGGACGGAAGCCGCCGCGCTAGCCGCCCGGTATGCCGTAGTGGGCAGCGCCGAACAGACTGACGCCTGAGCACGAGGCCACACCATTTCGGCGCAACCCCGGCTACCCTCACTTTTTATCACGCTTTACTGCGACTTAGCGCCTTCCTTTGGTACGCCCGGAGCCTGTGCTGATCGCCGCGCGCCCGGAGCCCGTGCTGATCACCGCGCGCGTCGAACCGGCCTTCGCCCCGACCGTCTTCGTGACCGCCAACTTCGCCGGCTTCGCCATCGCGGCCCTGGTAACGGCCTTACTTGGTGCTGCAGACTTTGTCCTTGGTGCAGCGGACTTTGTCACGGCTGCCCGAGTTCTCGCAGACTTCGCAGTTGTTGACCTTGCGGCTGCGGTTTTGGGGCCGGCTTGCTTGGTCGCAACGTTCTGCGTAGCTGCGCGCTTGTCCGCCACAGTCTTGCCGCGCACTGTTTTCGCCGGCACTGCCTTGCTCGGCACACTCTTCACCGCAGCTTTGGCGGCCACTGTCGGGGTTGGCACCTGCCGAGTACCCGCCGTCTTGCCTGGTTCCGCTTTGGTCGCCGCTACCTTGCTCGCGGCCGTCCTGGTCGTTGTCGCTTTGGTGGCAGTCCCTCGGGGCGCTGCAGTTTTGATTGCAGCCGCCCGTGGCGCGACCGCTCTGGTCGCCTTAGTTGCCGTCGCCTTGGTCGCCATCGTCTTGGTTGCCGTTGCCGTCGCCGTCGCCGTTGCCGCTGCTTTGGTTGCCGCTGCCTTAGTCGCAGTTGCCCTGGCCGCTGTGGCTTTGGTCGCTGTGGCTTTGGTCGCAGTTGCCCTGGCCGCTGTGGCTTTGGTCGCTGTGGCTTTGGTCGCTGTGGCTTTGGTCGCTGTGGCTTTGGTCGCGGTTGCGTGTCGGGCTGGCGCATTTCCAGCCGCTGATCGGCGTGCGGTTGCTCGCTCTGCTACCGCAGGAGCCGCCATTGATCGGCCGGTGGCAGTTGCACCGTTTGCCCTATTAGCCGCATTAGCCGAGGTTGCGCGACGCATAGCCGCAGCCGTTGTCGCAGTGCCAACGTTCGTAGCAGATGTTTTGGCCGTCGGTCGCGCCCTACTGGTGTTGGTTTTAGCCCCAGCGGTGCGACCGGCACTGACCTGATTCTTCGCACTCGCCGCCCGACTAGCCGCGGTATTCGCCGCGGCGGCCCGCATCGTCGCGGAAGCCGCCTCAGCTACTTTTTCCGCCGCGGCCCGCGCCGCTGCACTTCGCGGCAAGACTGCCTTGTCGCCAAGACCACGAGCACGGGCTGCTTTCGCGGCAGCAGCGTTTGCCGCAGCTGCACGCGCCGTCGCCGCAGTCGCCTTTGTAGCTTTAGCTGCAGCGGACTTCATCGCGCCGGCAGTCCCAGTCTTCGTTCGTGCGCCACCCACTGACTGTGCGCCAATTGCCATTTCATCCGCGACTGTTCGTCGACCACCGGCAATCGCCTTAGCAGCCGCCGACCGCGCCGACTTAGCCGCTTTTACGTTGGCCGCAGCCGTGCGCTCAGCCGCAGCGGTTGCCTTCGCTGCCTTGACCGCAGCCGCATTCGCCCCCGCCATGCGCAACCCAGCAGCACTGGCGGCTGCCGACCTGGCCGAAGCACTCTTTGCCGTCGCGGTGCGAGGAGCAGCAATTTTCGCGCCCGCGGACTTGGCCCGACCGGCCGGTGCCGCCTTGGTTGCAGACCACCCTGCCGATGCAGTCTTGCTTGTCGACCGGCCAACCGAGGCTTTCTTGGCCGCGGACCGGCCGGTGCGCGTCACCGCGGCGTGCGGTTCGGGGGCCAGCACCTCGGCTGAGATGTCGGCCAACGAGGTCTGCTCCGGCTCGTCGTCTTCGTCCGTTTCCGGCAGCTCGGCGACGGCCGGAGTCAAGGTACTCAATGGCATCGCCGAACGCCGCCGCCTCGGCTGCGCAGCAGTAGCCGCCCTGCTCGGCTCGACCGCTGCCAGCTGTGGTGGCCACGGTGGCATCGACTGCGGCGTACGGCGGCCGGTGCGCTCAGCCGTGGAGCTGGGCGCTTGTTCCTCGTCGGCGCGCGCTGTCGTCATCGGCGGATTCGGCCCAGCAGCGGCGGCAATCCGGCGGCGATTGGCCGGCTTGCCCGGCTGTACGGTGGCAGCTGTGTTCGTGTTGCGGCTAGGTGTGGATCTGGTCGGGGCCTTTTTGGCAGCGGCCATCAGGGTGTTCCTCCTTGCGAATGACAGTGGACTCGTCTCCGCCTGGAGACTGCGAATTCCGGCTTGGACACTGACGTCGGCCGGTGGCTAGCTCTTCTCCCCGGTCCAGCGAGCATCGTCGGCGTCCCACTCGGCATTGCGCTGCTTGACCGTTTCTAGGGCCTGGGTCGCGTCGTCCGCCGTCGCGTAGGGACCGAGTCGGTATTGGGCGGGACACACTGCGTCGCCACTCTCGACCCGATTGTGGCGCAAGCACCAGAAATAACCGCCTGCGCCGAGCCCACTGTCGTCCATACAATCACTCTGCACCGCAAAACGACCATCCGCTACTGATTCGGGTAAAAAGTCCCAAATTTCCATTGTGGATGATGGTGGCGGATTCGATCAGCTCAGTTCGGCGGCGATCAGCTCGGCAACCTGGACGGCGTTCAAGGCAGCACCCTTGCGCAGATTGTCATTGGCGACAAACAGGGCAAGACCATTGTCCACCGTCTCGTCGGCACGAATCCGACCCACGTACGACGGGTCGCGCCCGGCCGCCTGCAACGGCGTCGGCACGTCAGTGAGCTCAACCCCCGGCGCGTTAGCAAGCAGCTCACGAGCCCGCTCGGGGCTGATCGGGCGGGCAAATCGCGCATTGATCTGCAACGAGTGGCCAGTGAAAACCGGCACCCGCACACAGGTACCGCTGACGCGCAGCCCGGGGATGTCGAGGATCTTGCGACTCTCGTTGCGCAGTTTCTGTTCCTCGTCGGTCTCGCCACTGCCGTCGTCGACGAACGAACCGGCCTGCGGCAGCACGTTGAACGCGATCGGCTGAGTGAAGACTCGCGACGCCGGGAATTCCACCGCTGAGCCGTCGAAGGTCAATTCGGCCGCGCGGTCGGCCACCTTGCGCACCTGTTCTTCCAGCTCCGCAACTCCAGCCAAACCAGCACCACCCACCGCTTGGTACGTGGTGGCGATCAGCGCGACCAACTCAGCCTCGTCGTGCAGCGGGCGCAACACTGGCATCGCCGCCATCGTGGTGCAGTTCGGGTTGGCGATGATGCCCTTGGGCCGCCGCTTCGCCGCATCCGGGTTGACCTCGGCGACGACTAGCGGAACAGCCGGATCCATCCGATAGGCCGACGAGTTGTCGATCACCACAGCACCCGCCTCGGCGACCCGGGGCGCGAACTGCAAAGAGCTGTCTTTGCCGGCCGAGAAGAGCACGATGTCGAGCCCACGGTAGTCGGCGGTCTCGGCGTCTTCGACTGTCACTTCGCCATCCGGCCAAGCCAAGGTGCGACCCGCGCTGCGGGCGGACGCGAAGAGCCGGAGCTGGTCAACGGGGAAATGGCGCTCGATCAGGATCCGGCGCATAACGCCGCCCACTTGTCCCGTCGCACCCACAATGCCGATCCTCATACCCACAAAAGTACGGCCTGAACTGCGAACAAAGAAATCCACTTTGCCATCGCGTACCAAATTATGGGATTTTTGTCTCAGATTTAGAGACGGTGGAGTTACGGTCGAAGCTATGGCGACCTACACGCACGGACATCACGAGACGGTCTTGCGCTCACACCGCTGGCGCACCGCAGAGAATTCGGCTGCCTACCTGTTGCCGCATCTTTTCTCCGGCGCAGCCGTGTTGGACGTCGGCTGCGGCCCCGGCACCATCACCGGCGACTTCGCGACGAGAGTCACACCTGGGCGCGTCACCGCGATGGAGCTCTCCGCACCGGCGTTGAACCTGGCCCGAACCGAGATCGGCCAGCGCGGCTTGAGCAACGTCGACTTCGCTGTCGGCGACGTGCACGCGCTCGACTTCGCGGATCAGAGCTTCGACGTGGTGCACGCGCACCAGGTGTTGCAGCATGTCGGCGATCCGGTGACCGCGTTGCGGGAGATGCGCCGAGTGACCAAAGCGGGCGGAATTGTTGCAGTTCGCGACAGCGACTACGCGGCCTTCACGTGGTATCCGCAGCGGCCCGCGTTGGACGAATGGATGGCGTTATATCAGCGGATCGCTCGCGCCAACGGCGGTGAACCGGATGCGGGTCGACGCCTGCTGGCCTGGGCGCACGCGGCCGGGTTCAGTGACGTGACGGCCACCTCTAGCACCTGGTGTTTTTCCACTCCAGCCGACCGAGACTGGTGGGGCACGATGTGGGCCGAGCGCATTCTGCAGTCACAGCTGGCCAGCACGGCCGTGGAAACCGGTGCTGCAACCTCGGCCGATCTGCACCGGATTTCGGTCGCGTGGCGCGAATGGGCTGCTGACCCAGACGGATGGATGTCGCTGCTGCACAGCGAGCTGATCTGCCGGGTCTAGCTCCGCGGCGCCGGCCCGCCGGCTGGTGGCCGATAGGCCCAGTGCCACGATTCGCGCGAAACGTCGTTCACGAAGCCGTACTTTTCCCCGTTTTGCCGCATCCACGACAGCGCGGGTGCATCGAGCGCAAGATCCGCTGCCATGCCCCAACCGTGCTCGCTGGTGCCCGGTTTGGCCGCTAACCCGCCCTGCGAGTAAAGACCCTTACGTCGCGCCAGATCAACTTGCTCACTGAACGGCCGGTACGAGTCGGTGATACCGATGTGCACGCCCTGCTGACGAGCGTCGGCAATCATCCGGGTCAGCGACTCGGCCGCCGGCGCCCAGAGCCGATGCGAGGTGGTGCCGATCTGCTCCAGCGCGCCAGCCGGGATCCGACCGTTGCCGAAGCTGGCCAATTCCACCGGGACACCAGCACTGGTGAGCTGATCTGCCCGCCGGCTAGCCGCGGTCGAAGTGGGCTTGGCGTCGGCCGCGACGGCACTTTGCAGGTAACCGGCAAACGACTCACCAGCTGCCGGCGGGCTCTGCACCGACTGCGACACCGCGCTCACCGACTGCACTTGACCCAGAGTCTGCAGGCCGATGATCCGGCTGCGGATGTCGGCGATCCGCGAGTTGATTGCCTCGATTCCCACGAAAGTCCGTTCGGCGGCTGACCGCAAATCTGAGCCGGAACCGAAATTTGCCGCCCGCACGCAGAGTTACCCCCGAGTGCCTGAGTCACGCCAGGCACAGAGTTACCCGATGGCGGCCTTCTGGGCTAGTCGGCGAAGGGCTAGTCGGCGAAGGGGCTAGTCGGCGGTTTGTCCAGATGCCGGGCCCATCGCCACTAGCACCATTTCCTGCGAACCGATTTAAAATACTGGCCTGTGCCGAGCAGAACGAGAATTCTCGTCCGAACAATTGCTTTCTGGCCAAAATGCGCGGCCATAGTCCAGATGGCGAACCTAGCTGTGACACGTGCGAAAGTTGCGTTCTGACCCGTACTTTGGCACACCCACGCCCCGACCCGCCACAACCGCCGTCCACACAGTACCTCCGACCAGGTCTTCTGTGGATCATGGACGGATTGTGAGATTCTCCTGCGTTGACGTGCAAGTTGCACAACTCATAGTGTCGGACAAGTGACGTCGGGTGAAACCTGGGTATCCCAGGGGTGCCCGCGCCACGTGGCGAGCAAGACCACAAGCGGCCAAGGAGCCTTCAATGACTGTCACGATCGGCATCAACGGATTCGGGCGGATTGGTCGCAGTGTTACCCGTATAGTCGCCGCAAACCCCGATTCCGGTATTTCGATCGCCGCCGTGAACGACCCCGCAACAACTGAAAAAATGGCCTATTCCCTGCGGCGAGACAGCATCCGTGGCAGCTTTCCCGGCACCGTCATCGCCCACGCCGACCAATTAGTCGTCAATGACCACATGATCCGCGTTTTCCACCACGACCGGCCGGAACGCATTCCTTGGGCAGACGCCGGCGTTGACGTCGTGATCGAGGCGACCGGTCGGTTCCGGGCCGGATCCTCGGCTCGGGCACACATCACTTACGGTGGCGCCCGCAAGGTCGTGATCAGCGCATCAGCCGACGATCCAGACGCTTTCCTGGTCTATGGCGCCAACCACCGCAGCTACGATCCCGAACGCCACGACGTCGTCTCGCCCGCCTCCTGCGGCGTGAACGCCCTGAGCGTGCTCGCCAAAGTTCTGCTCGACCAGTTCGGCCTGCGCTCGGTCAACACCTCAGTGATCCTGGCTCTGCAAGGGTGGCAAAAAACGCAAGACACCGTGATCGGTACGTCCCGGGAGGATCCGCGGCTGGGCCGAGCCGGTGGCGAGAGCATCATCCCGCACAACTACGTCGTCGGTGACCTGGTTCGGGTGGTGCTGCCAGAAATCGGGGAGATGCGCTACAGCTATTACTGCGTACCTACCCCGGTTGGCTCGCTTGCCGAGCTCTCCGGGCAAACCGGGCGACCGGTCAGCGTCGAGGAAGTCAACCGCGCTATGGCTGAGGCGGCGGCGGGTCCGATGCGCGGCGTGCTCGCGTACGACCCGGATCCGACGGTTTCGATTGACGTGAAGAACAATCCAGCGTCCTGCTTGTTCGACCCGTCCGGCACTCAGACCACTGCTGAGGGCGGCGTCAAAGTGCGCGGCTGGTTCGACAACGAATGGGGCTTCTCCAACCGGCTGCTCGACTTGTGCCGCCTGGTCGGTGCCCGCTTACCGGTAGCATCCGGACAGATCAGTTGGAGCATCGCCTAACATCAAACCGATGATCAACAACGATGACGTACGGGTCGCCGCCCACCGCATCGGCGAGCGGGTCCGGCGTACCCCCGTTTTCGCCGTTGACGCTTTCGCCGTTGACGCGCAGACCTGGTGCAAACTCGAATATGTCCAGCACGTCGGGTCGTTCAAAGCTCGCGGCATGCTCAACCAGGTTCTCGCCGCAGCCGAACGCGGCACCCTGCCCGAAGCTGGCATCATCGCTGCGTCGGGCGGCAACGCCGGATTGGCTGCCGCCTATGCGGCCCGCCAGCTCAACGTCCCCGCCGAGGTATACGTGCCGCTTACCGCTCCCCCGGTCAAGGTCGAAAAACTACGCGACCTAGGCGCGCAAGTAACCCAAGTAGGCTCTGAGTACGCCGACGCATATGCGGCCGCAATGACGCGAGCCGCAACGACGGGTGCGCGGTTTTGTCATGCCTATGACGACCCGGACATGATCGCCGGCAACGGCACAGTCGGCCTGGAACTGCTAGACCAACTCCCCCAAGGCTTCGACACCGTCCTGGTCGCGGTCGGCGGTGGCGGCCTGATCGGCGGCATGATCGCCGCACTACGCGAGCACGCCAAGATCGTCGCGGTCGAACCCATGACCGCGCCGACCTTGCACGAAGCACTGCGCCACGGCGGCCCAGTCGACGTTGGTGTGTCCGGTGTGGCTGCTGATTCCCTAGGTGCACGCCGGGTGGGCACCCTCGCCTACGAATTAGCCGTAGACGCCGGCGTCCCCTCGGTTTTGGTCGACGACCAGGCAATCATCGACGCCCGGCGCCGGCTGTGGGCCGATTATCGCGTCGTCGTGGAGCACGGCGCCGCCACCGCCCAAGCAGCGCTGACCGGCGGCTGCTACCAACCCGCCCCGGGTGAACGCGTCGTGGTCCTACTTTGCGGCGCCAACACCAGTCCCACCGACCTCACCTGAAAATTCGTCTCGCCTATCGGACAGACTCTCGGCGCGGTCAAATAGGTTGTTGACCGCTTAACTCCCAGACTCATTACCTCGCACACAAGACCGGACGGTCCGGCAAGACGACCGCAATAGCGGCGTTACTCGCCGGAGACTGCGTCACCACGGTTCTCGTCACGGTCAATAAGCTCGGTCAGCAGCGTGACGATGTGCTGCTGGCCGAACTCCATCCGCCGCAAGACCTCGGTGTGCTGTGACTGGGTAATCGCCAGGGCCTGGATGGTGTGCTGCTGAGCGCGCAGCGTTTGAGAGATGTCTCCCAGGTCGCGATCACCACCAGCGCGCAGCGCAGCTTCCATGTTCAGCCGCTCTTCCAACGCAGCAACTCGCCGCTGGAGGTCCGCTAGAGTGTCCGTCACACCGCTGATTCTTCCAGGTCACTCGGGTTCTGCCCAGGACTGCGCACGGGCTGATTGTGCCAATGTTCAACGTCGACACCTGCCGCGCCGACCAGGATATGGGCTCCCAGCGCTATGCCCTCACAACCAAGACCACATGGATCCCTGACGATCAATCCATCCGGATATTTCACTCACCGAGCTATGAATCACTGCCATTAAAGTACCGCGCGGTAGAGCAGGATTAGGCCGATCACGATGCCGAAACTGACGACGATGGTGCGCAGGACTCGGGCGGAGAGTCGGCGGGCGAGTTTTGCCCCCACGTACCCGCCAATGATTGTTGCTGGTGCCAGCGTTAGTGCGGCACCCAGCTTGACCGGGCCGAAGATGGCGAAAATGACCACGGTGACCAGGCCGACCGCGGTTGAAAGGACGTTTTTCAGGGCGTTGATGCGGTTGAGCGGCTCGTCCAGGATCAGGCCTAAGGCCGCGACATACATGACTCCGAGCGCCGCGCCGAAATAGCCGCCATAGACCGCGCCGAGGAAGATCACCACTTGCAAGGTGATCGGTGACCGGGCGGCGCCCGCAGCAGAATTCAGCCGCGGGCGCGCGACCAAAGCACGCAGGCGCTGCTGAAACGCCAACACAGTTGCCGCCCCGAGGACCAGAAATGGCACACTCAGCTCGAACGCGCGGGCGGGCGTCAGCAAGAGCAGCGCACAACCCGCCGCCGAGCCGAGCACACTGGCCGGCAACACTGCGCGCACCCGTCGCCCCTGACCAGCAAGATCAGCCCGACTGCCGGCCACGCTGGACAGATAGCCCGGGAACACGGAAATCGAATTCGTGACGTTCGCCGCCAGCGTGGGCAGCCCGCTGGCGATCAAACTCGGGAAAGTAATCAGCGATCCACCACCGGCAATCGCGTTGACCCCACCCGCGGCGAGACCCGCGATGATCAGCAAAAGTCTGTGCGCGAGATCCATAATGCGACTGAATCTACGGGGTGTGAACGGAGCCACCTCGGCCGACGTGGTGCTGGCTGAGTGGTTCACTCAACCCAAGACGCAACCGGTGCAGTCCGAACCCGGCAAACTGGTGGCCGTAGGATGAACCCACGACGGACGAGTCGGCTGGGCGGTCGCGTCGGCACCACTGCGGTGCCGCCGAGGAACGTCCGGACTCCGCAGAGCAGGGTGGTTGTTAACGGCAACCCGGGGTGACCCGCGGGACAGTGCCACAGAGAACAGACCGCCGGCGGCGCATTTCGGTGCGGCGCAGGTAAGGGTGAAACGGTGAGGTAAGAGCTCACCAGCACCCCGGGTGACCGGGGTGGCTTGGTAAACCCCACCCGGAGCAAGGTCAAGAAAGGCTGCCACCGCAAGGTGACAGCTGGCGCAGGCGTTTGAGGGCTGCTCGCCCGAGCCTGCGGGTAGGCCGCAAGAGCCTGTCGGCAACGGCAGGCCGAGATGGATGGCCGCCACCGGCGACTAACGTCACCGGCCACAAAATCCGGCGTATAGGTTGGCTCGTCCGTCACCTACCAAACCCGAACCGCCACGCCCGCGCACTACCGTTCGACCCGACGACAACCGGTGAAGGAGCGGGCGGGCATGGCGTGGTTGTGGCAGACATTGATCAGTCTCGGCACGGCCCTGCTGCTGATCTGGATCGCGCTGGTGATCGCCCTGCTGGTCACCAAACCGGACAAGGCCCAGCTCAAAGAAGCGCTCCGGCTGCTACCAGACCTGCTGCTACTGCTACGCCGGCTTGCTGGCGACCGCACCCTGCCACGCGGGATCCGGGTCCGCCTCGGTCTGCTGCTGGCCTACCTCGCGCTACCCTTCGACCTGATCCCCGATTTCATCCCCGTCCTCGGCTACGCCGACGACGCGATCATCACCATCGCGGTGCTGCGATCCGCTGTCCGCCACGCCGGCCTCCACGCCGTCCGCAACAACTGGCCAGGCACCGACGACGGCTTCGCCGCGCTCAGCCGCCTCGCCAGACTCGACCCATAACGGATACCCTCGAACCGGAACGAGCGTGTAGCCGCGTTGAATGTTGCCGCGTTGCAGTACGGCATCTTACTGTGGATGATTGGTAGATGCGTAGGCCGTAGTTATCGGCTTCTGGACTTCGCTCGCCGCAATTCTCACCACTTGTCCCCGCAGCGCGCTCGCCCAATTAAGGGGCCATTGAGTAGTCATCCGCAGATATCACCCCTCATTCCAATCGTAGCGCCCGACAGCCAAGTTTCATTACCTAAGATAAAAGGTAACGTAGCCAAATACGGAACTAAGTTATATGCTTCTCCCTCATGACGGCTGATGTGCATATTAAGATTGGCGACGCGAAACTTGCCCGTCCGCTCCTAAAACCCATCTGCGCACTGTACGACGAGGTGTTTTCGGCTCCGCCGTTTTTCTGGCGGGAGGATGAGTCCGATTTACACCTGCAGCGCCTTACTCACCTGCTGGACGACCCGACGTTCGGCATCGCGGTGGCCCACGCCGGGGACGAACTGGCGGGCTTTGCATACGGCTTCAGCCTGCCACCGGAAACAACACGCTGGTCAGGACTACTGAAGCCAGCATCGGTCCAACTGACCAGCGAGTGGCCAGGACGGACATTCTTGCTGTTTGACTACGGTGTGCAGGCATCGCTGCGAGGACAGGGCACCGGACGGAAGCTGCACGATCGGCTATTAGGGAGTCGTCGTGAGGAGCGGGCCACACTGACGGTGCAGCCAACAGCCGGCGACACCAAGGCAATCTATGAGCACTGGGGCTGGTGGCAAGTCGGGCAGGTGGAAGGCGGCCCGCAGGCGGCAGCGCCGGTATTTGATGTGTATTTGCGCGACAGTTTGGACGACTTGCGACCGCTGGCTCAGGCGACGCCGTAAAAGACTAGCTGGTCGCGGACAGATTTAACAGCGGGTGCATCATGCCAGGGTTCCAGCTCACGCCAACCCGCCTGGAGCTGTTCAACGAGGCGAACAGAGCGGTTATGAGAGGCGAGGCGAGCTGCGCTGGCAATAGCATCCGCCGCGCTGTCGACATCCGGCTTGTTGCGGTGGAGATGGCAGATGCCAAGGCGCAGGGAGGTTAGCGCCAGGTTGCGAACAAAAGAGCCGTCAATCCCGGCGAGCGAACGCTGTGCCGCCTCGACGTACGTATTCGGAAGTCCTGTGACGGGTGTGTCGGCGTCCACCCTGGAGTGTTGCGGGGTTTGAGTCCGGGTTGAGACACGCTGATCGCGTGGGGTGCGTGATCTGTGGTGGTCGATGGTGTTTGCTGTGCCGCGTGACAGTGGTGGGCGATGTCCTGGATTCGCGGGGTGTTCAGGGGTCTGTGGAGGACGTGCTCGCTGCCGCGTTGGAGGCGAATCAGCAGTTGACGCGGCTGGTGGCCGAGCTGCGGGAGGAGAACGCGCGGCAGGCGGGTGAGTTGGAGCGTTTACGGGCGGATCTCGCGGTTTTGCAGCGGATGTTGTTCGGGCGTTCGTCGGAGCGTTCGCGTCCGGAATCGTCTGGCGGCGGTGACGCAGATGGTGGCGGTGAGGCTGTCGGCGGCGACGCTGAGCAGGGCTCGGCCAGTGGTTGGTAAGACGCGGGGTCCGGGGGCGCGCTCGGGGCGGCGTGACTACTCGGACCTGGCGGGTGGAGGTGTTCTGGGACTTCCCCGAAGGTGGGTACTGCTGCCCTCGGTGTGCGCAGCCGTTCACGGTGTTGGGTGATCACGTGTCCGGCGAACAGGTGGACTGGCAGGTGATCGTCCGGGTGGTCGTGCACCGCCGTCGCCGGTACAAGCGGGGCTGTTCGTGCCGGGTGCCGGCCACGGTGATGGCGCCAGGCCCGCCGAAGGCGATCGGTAAAGGCCTGTTCGCCAACGGGTTCATCGCGATGTTGTTCACCGAACGCATGTTGCGGGCCGCAGTATGAACTCCCTGGTGACTGGCCTGGCCGGCAAGGCGCGGCCATCTCACCGGCGACGCTGTCCGGGACGTGTGCCCAGGCCGGGGCGTTGCTGGTGGCCCTCGAAGAGGCGATCGTCGCTCGTTCGCGGGCCTCCTGGCATCTGCACGCCGATGAGACCACGTGGCGGGTGTTCGCCCCGGATTCCGGTGAGGGCCCGACGAAGTTTTGGCTGTGGGTGTTCATCGGCGCGGACACCGTGTGTTTCGTGATGGACCCCACCCGTGCCGCGGGGGTGCTGGCCCGCCATGCCGGGATCGACGCCGACACCGGGCAACTCAATCCTGACGACGATGGCGGGCCGCGGCGGCTGGTGATCTCCTCCGATTTCTACGCCGTGTACCAGTCCGCGGGCCGTAAAGCCGACGGGCTGGTCAACCTTTTCTGCTGGGCTCATGTCCGCCGGCATTTCGTGCGTGCCGGTGACGTCAACAAGGTCCAGTTGCAGCACTGGGCGCAGGCGTGGCTGCAGCTGATCCGGGACTTGTACCACGCTCACGATGAGCTGATGGCGGCGTGGCAGCACGCCGCGGTGCCCGCGCCGGGCGACAGCAGCGCCGCGGTCCGGCTGGAGCAGGCGTACACAGGCTGGGACACCGCGATCGACGCGATCGACGAAACCCGCACCAAGCAGATGGCGATGCCTGGTCTGAAGGAGCCGGCGAAGAAGGCACTGGCCACTCTGGACCGGGAGTGGGCCGGGCTGATCGCACACCGCGACTACCCGATGATCGGCCTGGATAACAACCGAGCCGAACGCGCGATCCGTGGTCCCGTCGTGACCCGGAAGAACGCCCGCGGTTCGCACAACGACGACTCCGCCCGCCTGGCCGCCACCGTCTGGACCGTCACCGCGACCGCGCAGATGGCCGGGTTGAACGTCCTGACCTGGCTCACCGCCTACCTCGACGCCTGCGGCCGTAACAACAGCAAACCCCTCACAGGACCCGAACTCGACCGGTTCCTGCCCTGGAACGCCGACCCCGAAGACCTCCGCGCCTGGGCACAACCGCCGCCACCATCGCCACCGGGCTGACCCGGCACCAACACGCCCCGGCGCGGCGACCTAGCCACGCCGGCCATCGGCATGCCCTCACAGGACTTCCGAGTACTTACGCCTCGACTCCCAGGTCGGCGTGGCCGAGTTGGAGGAAGCAGACACTTTCGGTACTGGCGAGTTGGCCAGCGTTGAGGAAGTAGGCGTGGGTGTCGGTCCGGTCATCGGGCCTGGCAAACGCAATCTGGGCCTGCTGAATGGCATTGCGCGTGGCGCGGTCCTGGCCGTCCATGGCATAGGCACGGGCGGCGACGTCGTAGGCGTAGGCCTGTAGTCGTGAATCACCGGTTTGGCTAGCCCAGCCAATAGCGGCGAGGGCATGGTCAATGCCGGTTCGCGGTTGATTGCGCCAGGTAGCCAGGTGGCTCATGTTGCAAAGCACGAACGCTCCCAGCTCGGTGTTGTGGGCTTCGTGAGCGGACTGGCGGGCTGTTTCGTAGTAACCGCTAGCCGCGTCATAGCTGCCTAGATCGAACGAAAGCCAGCCCGCGAAGCGCGACAAGTTGGCGTACAGGGTCAGCAAGCGATCGCGCAAGTCAGTCGGCGTACCGGGAAGCAAGCCGCGCACGAGGCTCCGTTGCGCCACGGTGGTGTCGAGAGCGGCCTGGGGGCCGAGGGTGTCGTCTTGACGCATGCAGCGCCAAAGCACGGCTTCGATGTGGCCAATAACCGTTTCATCGACGCGGGACGGGTTCATGAAGGCTTGGGCGACACGTTCTTGCTCGGCCCGGTCAAGGCCGTCTAAGACCGGTGCGGCAGCGGCTGCCGCTGCGGCCGAGCTGAGCCATTGCAAGATGTCGCGACGTTTCATGCGGCAGGCCCATTCGATGAGTTTTTCGACGAGCTGGTGATAGTCGGACTCGCGGGTTACCAGCGTGTCGGAGGCGGCGATGAAGCGATCGACCCGGCTCAACACGTCGCCGGGCTCGGGATTAAGCGTATCGCTCGTGCTGATCGCGGCGCCCTGAGCTGGGTCACTGATGGTTGCAACCGCGCTGTCGGACTGGCTGTGATCTTCGCCCTCTAGGAGTTCGGCAGCGCTGGTGCGATAGATGCGGGCCAGCCGGTTCAGGGTTTCGGCGGACGGCGAACGACCGGTGCGCAGTGGCCACGCTTCCCAATAGGAGATGTGCTTGTGCGTGATGATCGGCGTGTCACCTGTAGGCGGCCAGAGCAGGTTCCACTTGTCGGCGACTTGCTGCTGGGTCAGGCCGTGCGCATAGCGATAGGACGCGCGGATGCCGAAACGGTAGCGAGTCTGGATGAGGCGAGCGATCTGCCGGATGGGCGCACCCTTGGCCTGGAGCTCAACCCGCAGACTGGTCAGTTCCGCGCGCCGGCTGCGGTAACTAGTGTCCATGGAACCTCCCAGAAAAATCGTCCGAACCGGTTTCCGGTCCATGTTGGTCCCAACAATACGACCCCTGGGGCAATCGAAACGCCGCCGGGAAAATTCGGTCGTACCGGAATTCCCCGCACCTGGGGAATTCCTGTTTGCATTTCCGCGTGACGGTGGTGTGGCAGACCGTCCATCACGACCAAGGTTGGCATATCGACACCAGGACGGATGCAATATGACCGGCGAATAACAACACGGTGGACGCCGCCGCCCCTGTATTGCCCGTCTCGGTGCCGCCCCACTAGAGAGGTGGCGAAATGTCACTGTACTCCAGCGGAACGTTTGAACTCATTCCTTACTCATTCCCATGCTTACGGGCGTCGCACTGTTCGGCTGGATCGCTGGCATGTGGACACAAAGACGAGCTGAGCACTGGTGTCCGCGGTGCGGCGCGCCGCTCGGCTGCGGTAAGTGCGGGCGAGCCGAAATTCACGCGCTCGGACCAACCGGCGCACGGTCGTAATGTCCGGGCCGTTTACCGAGGACGTCTGGTTGCCACCGGCGGGTGACCTGCTTCAGCCGTGGCGCGACTACTTGGAGCGTCACACAAACGATGCCGCGACCGGATTATGTCCCGAGTGCAATATCGACTATTGCGAACGCTGGTGGTGGGCACGGGAGCGGCTGATCGAAGAAGGCGCAATCCGGGCCGCGAGGGCGTGGCAGACAGAGCTAGGCGAGCCGACAGAGACACAACCATGAGCGCGCCGACGTCGGTCGTTACGATGCTCCAGCTGCTTAAGAACCGGAACTAAAGACGCCGGGAATCGTACGTTGATTAGCCACGTCCTTAGGCGAGCCGACAGAGACACAACCATGAGCGCGCCGACGTCGGTCGTTACGCATAAAGACGCCGGGAATCGTACGTTGATTAGCCACGTCCTTGCAGCTATCGATGCTAATGGGAGGAATTTGACACCCGAATACTAGGTCGGCAACGCTTGGTAGCGTTTCTCGCAGACTGGACACATGGGCAAGGATTCGTGATCTTGGTACGGGACGAAGTAAACTCCACACATCGAGCGCACACCGCGTCCAGCAACCGAGCTGAGGGCGAGATTGCGGCGATGTGCGTAATGCGCCTTATCGTTTTGATCAGACTGCGCAAGTTGACCATCGTAACCAATTGACTGCAGCTGATCTGCCCGCAGTGAGTGGCTTTCACTTTCACCCATAGTGGAGTAGGTCTCGCCGTGGCGGTCCCAACTTGTTTCGGGTGGGCTGATTGAGATGAGAACTCTCATTGTTGCCTGCCAGCCCAGACTGGACGTACGAAACTCCTTTTCAAGATTGATTTCGGCAATTATTTCTTCACGCTCGAAATTTGGTTCATCCACTTGAGCGATGGTCAGTCCGCAGTCTCCAAATTTCCTTACCGAGCCAGCTGGATGCGGAAGAGTGAACTTTGTCGTTCCAGACTTGGATATCGCTCGTAGCGCTTCCAAAACGAGGCGCTGTATCTCGAATTCCCAGTCGAACAGCAGCGTTGCAGCCGTTTCGCGCTTGAGCTGACGATGGTCTTTGTCGGTTGGAAGCCATCTGTCCACTTCACCGGTTTTGTCTGCTCGCCTGATGCGCTCGTAGAAGTCGTCGCGGTCCGTGTGCCCGCCCTTTGCGAGTCCGGCTACTACCAGCCAGCAGATTGCATTCTCTGGGTCAATCCAGACCCCACCACGCCATTGACCGGACTTGATCTCAAGCAAAACGAGCAGAGTGCTGCTCTTTATCCGCCCCACGTAGTTGTCACGTTGTGGGTCATCGCCAAAGCTTTCAAGCGCCTTCTCGATGATCGGATGAGGCAATTCACTCAGCGGCGAGAGCGGGTCCAGCCCGTCAACGCCAGCTTGCGGTCGGACATGCGGCGATTTCCAGCCGGTATGTAGATCATCTTGTATCACTCGGAGTGTTGGGCGGGCCCGTCGGGATTCCACCGGCCGATTATCCAGCTATAGCTGGTTGCCCGTCTGCCCACATACGTCGACGATTTACAACAAGTCGGCAAGTTCATCAATTGCGGCAGAGTGATTCTGCTGTTGGTGCGCGAAGCGCGCAGCGAGCTCACGACGGTCGCGTTGGCGGCGCTGTTCGAACTGGATGAGCTCGGTGAACGGAATACGTCGGTCGCGACCAACCCGATCAAATCCGATTTCACCCTGATCGAGGAGCTTGTATAGATGCGTACGACTCATGCCGAGCCGATCGGCGGCTTCTGTAGGCGTAAAATTGGTGGTTGGCTCAACCATGGAGAGCTCGGCACCCGCACGCACGGACTCACTAAGCGCACGGATCACGTCAAGCATCTCGGGTGAGATCTGGGCAGCGACGCGTTCGAGTTGGTCAAACTGCTCTGCAGGAACGTTAGAGGTGTCGATCGCGCGCATGCTTCGCTCCCTGGGTCGCAGTCCGGTCGATACAAATGTCATAGATGACTTAGATGCCACAGATGCTACTCGCCGGTCAATCGGCGAGGCAAGGAAGATGTCAGCGCAGGTGGGCGGTTTCGTTTACTGAGCGTACGGCGATGTTGCCGTCCGGCCACACGTCCAGGTGGGAGACGCCCGCCGCGTCCAAGAACAGCCGGTGCAAGAACGCGTCCCCGGCCGCCAACGCATCTCGCAAGATCAGCTTGATCGGCGACACGTGTGAGACCAGGACAACCGTCTCGCCCGGGTAGGACTCGACCGCCTGCGCAAACGCCCCGCGTACCCGTTTAGCGACTGTTTGGAAAGATTCTCCCCCCGGCGGTGCCGCACTGGTCGACTCCAGCCAGGTCGTCATCTCCTGTGGCCAGCGTTCGCGCACCTCGGCGAAGGTCAGCCCCTCCCATTCGCCGAAGTCGCACTCGATCAAATCGTCCACGACGACCACCGATACGTTGCCAGCTTGCGCGGCGATCAGTTCGGCGGTGCGCACGCAGCGGCGCAACGGCGAGGTGAGCACCACACTGACGTCACTGGAGATGCCCACGACCCGCCCACCGGCTGCCATCGCCTGCGCTTGACCTTCGTCGGACAGTTCGACGTCACCACGACCCGAATACCGGCCTTGTTGCGTCAGTTCGGTTTCCCCGTGGCGTACCAAAATGATTCGGGTCGCGTTGCCCAGCGCAGGCGGCGCCCACGAGCGTCGGGGCGGCTCGATCGCCGTGGTGTCCGGCACTAATTTGCCGGCTGCTTCGTCCATCGCGCGGTTGGCCAGCGCATCCGCAGCACGGTTGCGTTCGCGCGGGATCCACTCGAAAGTCACCTTGGCGAATTGGTTGACCAGCACGGCTGCTTCGGCTGCGAGTGGGCGCAAGCCGGGGTTCTTGATCTGCCAGCGGCCGGACATTTGTTCCACGACCAGCTTGGAATCCATCCGGACGTCGACGTGGGTCGCGTTCAACTCGTGCGCTGCGGCGAGCCCGGCGATCAGGCCGGAATATTCGGCGACGTTGTTTGTCGCGATGCCGATCGAGCTATATCGCTCTAGCAAAATTTCGCCGCCGGGGTACGCCCGGACCACGGCGCCGTATCCGGCCGGCCCAGGATTTCCCCGGGAGCCGCCGTCAGCTTCGATCGATACCCGCAGCGCGTCGGTCACAGGCCGGACTCCGGTGTGCGGATCATGATCCGGCGGCATTCCTCGCACCGGACCACTTCGTCGGCCGGGGCCGATTTGACCCGGGCCAGGTCGGCGCCGTAAAGCTCAATCCGGCAGCCGCCACAGCGGCCCGAGCGGACCAATGCAGCACCCAAGCCGGAGTCGAGCCGGATCTTGTCATAGAGCGTGACCAGGTCGGCGGGCAGATCCGCAGCCAGCGGGCCGCGCGAGGCCGATTTGAACTCGTGTTCCTTGGTGATCTCGGCGACCGTCTCGTCGAGCCGCCGTTGCGTGTCAGCTCGCCGCTGTGCGGCCGTTGCCAGTTGGCTCTTCACCTCAGCCAGAACTTGGTCGGCGGCCTCCCGCTTCTCCATCAGCTCCAGCTCAGCGTCCTCAAGTTCGGATTGGCGCCGGTTCAAGGTGGCCAGCTCGTGCTGCAGGCCTTCGATTTCACGCACCGCACCACCGCCGTCGAGCCGTGCTTGGTCGCGGTCTTTGCGGATGCGCACCTGTTCGATGTCTTTCTCAAACCGGGCGATGTCGCGGTCTAGGTCTTCGACCGCGACCTGCGCCCGCACCCGCCCGTCCTCGCTCGCCGACAGTTCGCGCGCGACCGCGTCAAGCTCCGCGATCTCGGGCAGAGTTTTGCGCCGGTGCGCCAGTTGGGCCAGCGCGGTGTCGATGGCCTGCAAGTCGAGTAGGCGACGCTGGGCGTCCGGGGAGGCCTTCACAGCAGGATTTCCTTCTTCTCAGGGGCGGATCGCGCGTGCACGGTCCAGGGATCGGTGACCAGGTCGGACACCACGACGTCCACCTCGAATTCGCCGCGCAACCAGGCTGCCAGCTCATCGAGCCACGGCCGCTCGGTGGCCCAATGGGCAACATCGAGCACCGCGGGACCGCCGTCGGCGAGGTGCTCACTCACCGGGTGATGCCGCAGATCAGCACACAGGTACGCGTCGACGCCGGCGCGCTGCGAGTCGATCAGAAACCCGTCACCCGCACCGCCGCAGACCGCGACAGTCTGGATGATACGCCCGAGCTCGCCCGCCGCTCGGATACCGGCCGCAGTCGCCGGCAATCGACTCGCCGCCACAGCCGTGAACTCGGCGAGTGTGATCGGCTCCGGTAGCACACCAATGCGGCCGATGCCCCGCCCAGCGCCAGCGGCCGTACCGGTAGCGGGCACTAAGGGGCGCAGGTCGCTGAGTCCGAGCCGACGGGCGAGCGCGTCGGAGACACCGGGGTTGGCCACGTCAGCATTGGTGTGCACGGTGTAGAGCGCCACGTCACCGCGGATCAAACGATGCACGATCCGGCCCTTGTAAGTGTCGGGCGCGAGCGAGGACACTGGCTTGAGCAGCAGCGGATGATGGGTGATGAGCAGATCTGCGCGCAATTCGAGCGCCTGCGCAACAGTTTCCGGCACGCAGTCGACCGCACACAGGATCCGAGTGACGGGCCGCGCGAAATCGCCCAGCACCAGCCCGACGCGATCCCAGGATTCCGCCCAGTGCCGTGGATAACGTCGGTCTAGGGCGTTAACCGCGTCAAGCACGGTGGGTGGTGCGGCAACTTCGGTCACGGCCGCCAACTCTAGCGGGCTAGGTGATGGCGCCAGGCTCGACTCTGCCGCTCATGGCGACTGGATTGCTGACTGCCTGTAACGCGCGGCGCCACGGGAACTGCCCACGGTAACGATCGGTCTGCCCCGGCGCACCAAACCGGCACACGTCCTCGCCATAGAGCACGTGCACGCCCCAGTCGCGCAACTTGGCCAAGCTTTCATGCAAAGCCGGATGCAAAGCCATGACCTTATTCGTGTACGGGACGACAGCGGTCGGCACGCCGTAGCCGTAGCCCTCGACCAGCAAGCCGAGAACCAAGGTGTCGGTGATGCCGGCGGCCCACTTGTTGACCGTGTTGACGGTGGCAGGTGCGACGATCATCGCGTCGGCACCCGGCAACATGTCTGGGTCACCAGGGCTCTTGTAATGAGTGCGCACCGGGTGGCCGGTTTGGGCCTGCAGCGCTGCCACGTCGACGAATTTGCGTCCGTCCGGCGTCGTGATGACGCAAACTTCCCAGCCGTCCTGCTGGGCCAGGGTGACCAGGATGCCTACGTCACGGGCCATGGGTGAGCCGCAGACGAGGATGTAGAGCACGCTGGAAGCGTCGGAAGAGGGGTTGCGGGTATTCACGCGGGGACCCACCTCATACGCCGACTCCCATCTGTTCAGCCAGCTCCGCGATCGGAGCCGGTGGCGTACCCCGAGTGCGTCGTAGCACGTCGGAGAGGACTTCGCGGGCCAGCGGACGGCAGCGGATCTCAGCCGGCGCGAGCCGGTCGCCTTCCAGCAGCATCTCGCTGGCCTTCTCGACATCGCCGATCTGGTTGTAACCGCGCGCGATGTCGAGAAAATGGTGTGCTCGCCGCTCGGGCAGCATCGCGTTGAAGCCCACCACGTCGATCTTGTCGTGCGTCTCAACCGCGGTACGCCCGTCGCCCAGCTCGACTGCCGTGGCACAGCGGTGCAGCTGCACGTTGGTCGGCCCGAAACTGGTCCAGTAGTGGTTGTAGTCGCCACCCAACGCGGTTGAGGCCTGTTCGGCCCCGCACAACAAGTCGCGCACGGTGGCACTGTCACCGATCCGCGCGGCCGCCATTGCGCCGTTGAGCAGCAACATCCCGTACACGGAGAGGCGTTCTGGTTCGGGCTTTTCGGGCCCAGGCGCCAGCCGGTTGGCGATGTTGACGTTGACCTCTAGCGAGGGGCGGACTCGACCCAAGGCTAGCAGCGCGCTGCCGACCCGATAGCTGGCCAACCCGGCGAGCAGTTGGTCGCCGGCACGCTGCGACACGGCGATGGACCGGTCGGCGGCGAGCCAGGACAGCTCGTGCTCGCCGACTTTGCGCAGCGCCGACGAGGCGATCTGATAGACCTGGCCGAGCAGGTGAGCTGCATCCTTGGCGTCCACGCCGTCGGCGTGCGCGCTGTCGGCCGCTTGGGCTTCGCGCAGCAACCGGGGCAACGCGCGAGCCAACACACCATATTTTGCGTGCTGGTAGGTGAGCCAGGCGTGGCTGACCGCTTTGCGCATTTCCCCCAACGGCGGCGAATGCGGGACGGCCTGGAAGAACGCGCTCATTTGGTCATAACGCTCCAGCGCGGCGCGGATTTCCTCGACTTCTACCTGGTCGATGCAGTTCTGCGTCTCCGGCTTGCGTTCGACTTCCTTGCCCAACAGGAGCTGGACGTCGACTTGCAAAACGTCGGCGATCTCGTAGACCACGGAGAACTTGTCCAGTCGGCGGACTCCGCGTTCCACCTTGTCGACCCAGCTCTTGGACTTGCCCAGCCGGTCAGCGAATACCTGCTGGGACATCTTGCGTCGTCCGCGCCAATAGGCGACGCGGCGGCCGATCGGCAGCTCGTCCACGGTGCCTCCCCGACTCAACCAGCGACCCCCGCCGGCGGAGCCTCAATGTCGCTCGCAGTGTTTACCGTCCTCGTACGCGCATGTCGCACAGCGTGTGTGTTCGCCTGCTTACAGATGCTCGTACTTTTCTTGCAACTTGCAAAGGGTGGATCTGCCGGGCCCAACGAAGTGTGTCGCGCTTGGATACGGCATCGACGGCCGATAGGGCAAACGACCACCCAGATCGGGGGGAATCAAGCCATGCAGTGGAGCGCCTGTCAGCCGTTCGTACCACCGTCCCTTCTCGATCAACTTCACCGGATGCGGTTGCGCCGCGCGGCGCTTCGTTACGCCGCGCACGGATGGATGGTGACGCCGGGTGCCCGACTGGTCGGACCTCGCTTCGTCTGCGGCCGGCCTGGCTGCTTGATCACGTCCTGCCATCCGACATTGGAAACCTGGGCCAGTTCGGCAGCGACCGAGTCCACTCAGGTGCGTCGCTGGTGGCGTCGGTCTGCGCACACGGTGCTGCTGGCCACCGGTGGAAAATTTGATGTGCTTGAGGTGCCAGCAACACTCGGCCAGCGCGCCGTGGAGCTGCACGCCCTGGGACCGCACGCCCTGGGCCCAGTCGCGGTCACTGCCGCCGGGCGCTGGATGTTTTTCGTCGGACCCGGGCGGCCGCTGCGGGCCGAATTGGATCACCGGACGGATGTCGTGCGGCACGGTCTCGGCTCGTGGGTGCCGGCCGCCCCGAGCCACATGCCGGGAGGACCGATTTGGTGGGCTGTGCCGCCGGAACAAACCCAGTGGCGCTTGCCTGACCCTGACGTCGTTCAATCCCTGCTCACCGACGCACTGGGTGCCGCACACGCAGCAACGTCGCCACGGCCGACGGTGCCCCGCCAGCTGTCGACGGGCCGCCGTTCTGGGTGAGAGCCCCACACTCGCCATTGCGGCACCTCAGTCGATGCACTCATGTCGCCGGACAAATAGTCTCACCTGACAGCGGTCCCATCTGACAGTGACTGCCGAGTTACACAGTGACTGCCGAGTTACTCCACCAAAACAAGCATGAGTGAATATCTCATGACTGTTTAATCTAAACGGTGCGGTCAATGCAACAACTTGGTCACACAGCTGCGGCCAGCTCGCGGTAGGCGTTGATGACCGCGGCGGTTCGGTCGGCCAAATCGGGGCCAGCCTCGGCCAATGGCGCGCCGACGGTCAGCTCAGCCAGCATCACCTCCGCGGCTCGTGCGGTGGCACCGATCTGCTGCTCGCGCAAGAACGTCTCGCCGGCCAAAGCCGCTGCGTTGATACTGCGAAGGATGCGGTTGGCCTGCTCACCGGTCTCCTGCCACAGCTGCTCGACCCGGGCCCGCTGAGCAGTCAGCGCGTGCATGGCCGGACTGTCCGCCGGCACGGCTTGGCGAGTCACCCCGAACAACTCAGCGCGCAGCCGCCGAATCTCCTGCCGACGGGTCATCAAGGTCGCCAGGTCGTCCAACGCCAGGGTGAGAGCTCGATCGGCCACAACCGGATCGATCATGTCGGGCAGCGCCGGCCAGGTTGCGCGGATTCGCCGCGAGACGACCACCGCACGCTCGAACGCGGCCCGTTCTTCCGGGGCCCACAACACCCGCGCCGCATCGTCGCGCGGCACCGCGAAAGTGCCTGACCGGGCCGCGCGAGCCTGCTGCTGCCAGAGCAAACCGATCGCCGTTGCAGCCGAACCCGCAGTCAGCCACCACGGTAGGCCGGTCGCAAACAAAGCAGCGGACAAAAAAATCAACGGCAGCGCAAGCCGAGCAACAAACGCCACCCGTACCTCGCGACTGCGCCCACTCGGTGCAACCGGCGTGACCTCGACCACGGAACCGGCGCGGTGCCGGCGAGCGCGCCCGCTACGCAGCTTCAGTTGGTGCGGCGCGACCACGATTTTCTCGCTGTCGATGCCGATGTGTAGTTCCGACCGCATCGAAGCTCCCGGGCTCTGCTCGTATTCTCCGGGCGGGCCCGATCGCCGAGGGGATTGTCGACCGGGACCCGCCCACCTGCGGGAACTCCCCGCCGGTACCTGAGCAATCGGGTATCGATCGGCGCAGTTAAGCCCTGGCCGGGTGCAGCGTAGGTAGCCAAAGGTTCGATCCGGTAGCAACGCCCGACGCAGCTGACCGAGACGATCAAACCAGGCGTCGACGATTGGCACGCCATCGAGCGCGATCTGTTCGGTCGAGGCGGAAAAACTGTCAGAGGGCAGCCCTATGGTGACCCCATGAAGGACACGAAACTCCAGTCGTCGCCGATCACCCTCGACCGCCGAGTGGTGCTCGGTGACATCGATTACCAGGTCACCGCCTTCCCAACCGAGGACAACCGGATTGACCTCTGCATCGTCAGCAGCGATGCCGACGGCGAAGTCGTCAGCGAAATCAGTGGCGGCCTCGCTCCGAATGATCTAGCCGGGCTCACCGACGTCCTCGTCTCGACCTTGGCCGGTCTGATCGCCATGACCCAGTTACCGGCGCCGCCGCTGGCCCTGACGCTGGGCAGCCGGGTGCGCTTCCCCAACCAGGGTGCCCGGTGGAGCGAAGCCGACGACGAGCGTCTGATCCTGCGCTACCGAGCCGGCGCCCGACTGCGCGAGCTGACCGAGGAATTCGGCCGCAGCACCGGCGGCATCCGGTTGCGGCTGGAGCACCTGGGCGAGCTGCCTCCGGGCGGTCGGTGGGGCCAACTCTTGCCGTCGGCCGAGAGCGCAGTCTCGGGCACCCCCTGACCAGACTGCGCGACATCAATGCGAGCGGGCCGGGGCCGGTGACTTGGGTGCCTAGTCCCCGCCCCGGCTGTGCTCCTGCGCCACTTGTCCTTCGAGCAGGGCGACGACGCGATCGAGATCGGTCGCGTTGTCGAGTGCTACCCGCCTGGCCCGCCGCGCGGTAACCAAGCCCAACTGCAGATAAGTCAACGCCAATTCCGGCGTACGGTCGCGCAGCGCGCTGAGGTGCGCCTCGATCGTCGCGGTGTCCGCGCGCCGGATTGGCCCGGTCAACGCTCGGTCGCCGATCCGGAGGGCGTTCTCCAAGGACGCGCGCAGCAACGGCGCCAAGATCTGTTCTGGGTTCGCCACCTGAGCAGCCGACAACGCTTCCAGCGCGGCGGTCACCACGGTCACCAGGTTGTTGGCCCCAAGAACCAACGCCGCGTGATACAAAACTCGGTCGTCGTCGTTGATCCAAATAGGAACGCCGCCGAGGTCTCGGACGAGTTGTTCGACCTCGGCCCGCACTGCTGGGGGCGTGGTGATGGCAAATGCCAAGCCCGGGAACTGGTCCGCATCGTTCGGTTGACCAGGAAACGTCATGGCTGGGTGCAGGGCGACCGGCACTGCACCGACTTCGACCGCCGGCGCCAAGATCTTCAGTCCGTAAGCGCCGCTGACGTGCAGCACGAATTGGCCTGAGTGAAGATCTCCACCCGCTGCCAATTCACCACAGCTAGGCTCGATGGCCAGATCACTAACGGAAAGGACCAACAGGTCACATCCGCGCGCTACCGCCGCTGCGCTCAGAACCGGAACGTCCGGCAACATCCGGACGGCCCGGTCCCGCGAAAGCGCAGACCGAGCCGATATTCCCGAGATTTCGTATCCTGCCCGTTGGAATCCGACTCCAAGGGCAGTTCCGACCCGCCCGGCACCAACAATGCCCACCCGGCGGTTCTTCACCGGAGTTACCTTACGGCGTCACGTGCAGTGCTCAGTTGTTGTTGGCTGCCGCCACCAGCGGGTGACTGGTAGTGCTCCAGGTCAGTGGCGCGAGGTACATCGCGCGGTAGTTGTGGCCCGCGTTCCAACCGTGGAAGACAAGGTAGTCCTTGCCGTCCGGGCCGACGACGACATCTTCGCCACCAGGACCGTGGATCTTGTTACCGAACGCCGCAGTGCTCAGCAACGGTTGGCCGTTCTTCACATACGGTCCGGCCACGTTGCTCGCCGTAGCAAAACCGGTGGCGTAGCTGTCGTTGGCGTAGTCGTTCGCGGAATACAGCAGGGTGAACTGGTCGCCGTGATGCCAGATGACCGGCGCTTCCACCAGCGCACCTTCGAATCCTTGGTCCTGCTTCACCAACTGCACCTCAGTGCCCGCGACAGACTGGCCGTCAGCGCTCACCGGCTGCAGGCGAAGCCAGGTGTCCTTGGCACAGCAGTTGCCGTCGTTCTTCCACACCAAATAGTGCTGGCTACCGTCGACGAACGAAGCCGGGTCGATCGAACCACCAAGATCCGGGGTACAGACGATAGAGGCCGGGGCCGCCTTGAACGGGCCAGCCGGCGTGGACGCGGTCGCCGTACCGATGCACTGCTTGTCGGAAGCGCGGTCGTGTGCCACGTAATACATAAGGAAGTGGTCGCCGACAGCTGAAACATCGGGGGCCCACGTCGTGCCGCCCTGGTCGACGGCCCAGGCACCCAAGGTGGGCAGCGCGTCCGTGCTCTGCACCTTCCAGTTCACCAGATCAGTCGAGGTCGCCCACTTGATGTGCCGACCATCGCTGTTCGTCGCGTACGCATAGTAGGTTTGGCCGACTTTCGTGACGTCTGGATCAGCGAAGTCTTGGTCGATGACCGGCTTATTAACGTCGTGGTTGATGCTTGGCCCCTGCGGAGCGGCCGACGACACGGGAACGCTGCTGGGTGTCGCCGAAGCAGTTGCCGATGCGGTTGCGCTCGCCGACGCTTTCGGGGTCGGCGATGAGCTCGCGGAAGCGCTCGGCGCGACAGCCGAGGCGGATGGATCAGCTTGGGCGCTCGTGCCCGCACCGGGCTGGCAGGCGGTCAAGCCGATCAGCGTCAGCCCCGCAAAACTGGTCGCCGTCAGCCGGCGTGAAACGCGGCCAGAAATTCGCACCAGAGTTCCCTTCATAGATCGACTTGCGAGATCTTAGGGCAAGCTGGCCACCGCCCGACTTAAGTCCAGGGCTCCAAAACCTTAAGTTCCGACCGCTGATCACCGCGAGTGAAGAAGGCCTATACCTCAGTAATCGGCCACTGATCTCCGAGAATGCCGATTAGCTGATCGGGGCGGGAGCTAACGATCGCCGCCCCTGCCACCATCGCTGAATACACGGCATGAGCAGCCCCGAGCCGACCGGTCGTGCGAGCCATCGCCCCGATAATCGGTGCACTGTCGCCGCCCGCAATCACTTCGACCGCTGACAATACGACCGCACTGTGGGCTCGCAACGGCCCTAAAAACTGATGCTCATCATGGTCGAGCAGCCGGTATGCCTCGACCAGACAGAGCACGGGAATGGCCACCTGCCTGTCCAAATCCGCGGCGTCAGCAAGCACGATCCCGACTCGTTCATCTCCTGCCGTGTAAGCAATCAATGCACCGGTGTCCAAAATCCAGCAAGGACGATTCACCACCCGGCGGCCTCGGCGCTGCGATCGAGCCGGACCGCCAAGTCATCGCGGTCATCGCCAACCGCTGCAGCCAGTCGATCAATTGCAGCCTGGTGCACCTCAGCGGGAACCGCCGAAGCTGCCAAACGCCTGGCCGACGCGGCGGGATCGAACGGAAACTCTCGATGACCAGCAGAACGCAATGCAACCCGGGCAGCGTCTGACTGAATTCGTCGCCGGACCGCCTCAGTCACGTACGCAGAAATTTGGCCGTTGGGGACGTCGGTCATCGCCAACGCCACGTCGTCGGGAAACGAAATTGTCTGCCGGGAAGTCATACCAAAATTCTACATCCGTGTGAACATGCAGGCAATCGTTCCCACTTAGGCACGATCATCACTCTCGGGCTGGTCAAGATGGTGGGCGCGGTAGGTTTCGAACCTACGACCCCTCGCTTGTAAGGCGAGTGCTCTCCCACTGAGCTACGCGCCCGGCTCGGCGTACGGCCGGAGTCGTCATCGTACCTTGGCGCCGTTTAAGGCTTGTTGGCGGCGATGGCGGTGATCCAGTTCGCGGGATCGCGGGCGACGCCAGGCCCGACCATTTCCGCGAACCGGACGATGCCGGTGGGGTCGACGAGGAAGGTACCGCGGTTGGCGATGCCGGCTTCGGCGTTAAACACGTCGTACGTCTGGGCGACGCCACCATGGGGCCAGAAGTCGGCGAGTAGTGGGAATTCGAAGCCTTGCTCCATCGACCACACTTTGTGGCTGAACACGGAGTCGACGCTGACCGCGAGCACCTGCACGTCGTCGTTCGCGTACGCGGGGAGGTTGTCGCGGATCGCGCTGAGTTCACCTTTGCAGGTGCCGGTGAAGGTCAGGGGGTAGAAGACCAGCAGGACCGCTTTGCTGCCGTGAAAGTCGGCCAGGCGCACAATTTGGTTGTTCTGGTCTTTGAGCGTGAAATCGGGCGCAACTGCACCCACAGCGATCGGCATAAGGCACAGCTTAGCTAGGCCGGCGTCGATCCTGACGCCGGCCGGCCCGGGAGCGTGAGCGAGCTACTTCTTCTTGGCACCCCGCGGGGAGACCAGGCGTGCTCCAGTCCAGTCTTTGCCGGCGTTGAGGGTTGAGGTCTGCTGCAGGCCCGCGGTGGGGGCTGACTCGCTCACCTCGCTCGGCTCGACGTGGCCGTCGCGGCCAGCTTTCGGGGTCAAAAGCCACACCACGCCGTTGTCGGCCAGCGGGCCAAGGGCGTCGGTAAGCAGTTCGAACAAGTCACCATCGCCATCGCGGTACCACAACAGCACCGCATCGACGACCTCGTCGGTGTCCTCGTCGACCAAATCACCAACGCGTTCGGTCAGGGCGTCACGGAGGTCTTCGTCGACATCGTCGTCGTAGCCCATCTCCATGACCACCATGTTCGGCTCCAGGCCGAACCGGTCCGCCAGGCTATGTACGCCGTCGGCCTGACCAGCGGTCGCGCTCACTGTCTAAGTCCTCCTAGCCGAGAATGGGGAACACAAAAAACTGTGGGGGTAGTCCACACACTTGCACGCTCGCGCGCAAGTGGCGCACCGGGTGGGTGGCAATTTACCGCGTCAGGAGTGCATGGGCACCCTGTGTGATGGCATCCTCCCCTACCAGCACGTGTTGCGCTGCCGGACCCGGTGGAATCCACGAGTCGGCGGCGGCGACTCGGCGGACCGAGCCGACGAAACCGCCGTCCACCAGGGCGGCTAGGACACCTTCACCGACGCCACCGCTGCGGCGGGTCTCGTCGACGATCAGGACGCGGGAGGTGGCTGCCGCTTCGCGCACCAGGTCTGCTGTGGGCAGCGGGCTGAGCCAGCGCAGGTCGACCACCCGGCAACCGTAGCCTTCGGTGGCAAGGCGGGCGGCCACTCGCAACGACATTCGCAGCCCGTTGGCATAGGTCAAAATGGTCAGATCATTGGCGCTGCCGACCGGGTAGGTCCGAGCTCGACCGATCGGCACGTGCTCGGCGCTCCACGCGTTCGGGGCCGCGTAGGGCGCCAGCCAGAGTTCGTCGCCCGCGGCGTACAAATCTCGGGTTTGGTAAAGCGCTGTGGGCTCAAGAAAGACGCAGACAGTGCCATCAGCTTTGGCCGACGCCAGGCAAGACCGCAGCATCGGCGCTGCGTCTGCCGCCCGAGCCGGCACTGCCAACACCAATCCGGGTACGTCACGCAGCAGCGCGACTGAGTTGTCGTTGGCTGCATGCCCGCCGTAGCCGAGTTGGTTCGCCAAGCCACCCACCCGCACCACCATCGGGTTACGAAACGCGCCGGCGGAGCGAAACGACATGGTTGCCGCCTCACCACGAAGTTGACCGCCGCCGTGGTGCAGCTCCGACAGGCTGGCGAGCTCGGGCATGGGGAGCTGCCCAGCCAATCCGGCGCCGAGCGCTAGACCGAGGATGGTCGTCGCGTCGTTCGGGGTGTCGAAGACGCGGTCGGCGCCTGCGGCGGCAGCACCCGCAGCCTGGGCCCCAGCGACGTTAGCGCCGAAAATTAGTAGCTGGGGATCGGCTACGAGCGCGTCGGTCAGGGTGGCGTTGATCGTCTGCACCAAGGTCAGCGAAGCGCGCTGTTCGGGCAGTTCGGCGCCGAATGCCTGTTTGCGGCGCGCACCACCCGCGCCGGTGGCCCAGCTGGCGGCTTCGGCGATCGTATGTGCCGCTCGCACTGGCCGGCGTGGGGCCAGTGGCACGACTATGTCGGCGAGGGAAGTGAGTTTGGGCTCGTCGAGCACCTCCTCCGCGATCTTGCGGACTTGCCAGCCCACTTCGTCATACCGGGCGATCACGTCGTCTGGGGTCGACAGGCCGGCGTCAACCAACAGTCGGGCCGTGTCGATCAGCGGGTCGCGAGGCGCGGCTGCGCCAAGTCGCGGGCTGGAGCCGATCAGCCGGGGCATGGACAGGTGCAGCAGGGCAGGGCGTCGTTCGTGCCGCACAAACTCGGCCAACTCGGCGGCGTGGTCGAAGACTGCTACCAGGTCGACTCCATCGGCCGCGACGTAACGCAGGCCGGGCCGCGAACTGAGTTGGGCAACCGCCCAGCTGGACAGCGTTGGTGGGCTGTCGTCCTCGCAGACCAGCAACAGCGGGAGCGGCGTGTCGAGATGGGCATACCAGCCTGCGGCGGTGAATGCGGCGCCGGCCGCGGGCTGGTTGATCGCGCCGGCATCGAACGAGGCGACCACGATCGCGTCTACGGGCCAGCGTCGAGCCGAGCGGGAGCCGGTGGGCTCGGGCCGGGTTAGCGCGAGGGCCAAGCCGACCGCTCGGGGCAGATGGGCGGCACCGGCGTCGGTGGTTGCGATGAGGTTGAGGTCGGGGCTGCCGAAGCTCAGGTAACGGCCACCAGAGCTCGGATCCCGCGCCGAAGCGACCACCCCGCGCAGCACGTCTCGGGCTGCGGTCAGAAAATTCTGGGCGCGGGCGCAGTAGAACGCGGCATAGCTGTCGTGCAGCAAGGCCGGATCAGTCGGTGCCACAGCGGCGGCAATTGCCCCGTTGGCTTCGTGCCCGGCCGAGCCGATCAGGTGGAAGCCCTCGTTGAAGCTGCGCAGCCAGCGGGCGGCGAGGTCGAGGTGACGACCAGCGAGCTGGGCGTCGAACAATTCGAGCGCGTGCGCCCCGGTGAGGGCGGTCTGGTCGCGGACGATGTTGCCAGCGTCACGACGCGCTGCAGGAGTACTGAGGGCCGAGACCGCTTCCCGGAACCATTCGTCGAGCTTCTGCGGACTGGTCACGCAACCCAGCATTCCCGACCCAGGCGAACCCCGCCAGACCAGGCCTAGCCGGCGGTACGGGATCTGTACACATAGACACCACATTGGTCGGTTGGCCTGCTCGGACCCAGCATGATCAGGTCCTCGAACGAGGCCAATCACCCAAAGTTACTGGTCAGTAGAGAGGTTGCTGATCGCACCATGGGAAGGTCGGCGTGACGATTGCCGCCCCCAGGGGGCAGGATGGGGGGATATCCGAGCGACTCACACGATGGGCGCGCGGTTCCGACACCCGACCAAGAGGACTGCCTGTGGCCACGGAGCGCAAGCGCCCGGTGATCAGCGACGGCCTGCCGAGCCAGCTTCCGGACATCGACCCCGACGAAACCAATGAGTGGGTCGAGTCGCTCGACGGAGTCATTGACGAACGCGGCACCAAGAGAGCCCGTTACGTTATGTTGCGCCTGCTTGAGCGGGCCCGGGAGCGGCAGGTTGGCGTCCCGCCACTGACCTCTACCGACTACATAAACACAATTGCGCCGGAAAAAGAGCCTTATTTCCCCGGCGACGAGCAGCTGGAACGGCGCATCCGGGCCTACATCCGGTGGAACGCGGCCATGCTCGTGCACCGCGCGCAGCGCCCCGAGATCGGCGTCGGTGGGCACATCTCGACTTACGCGTCGAGCGCCAGCCTCTACGAAGTCGGCATGAACCACTTCTTCCGCGGCAAGGATCATGCCAGCGGCGGCGACCACATCTTCTTCCAAGGCCACGCCTCCCCCGGCATGTACGCGCGGGCCTACCTGGAAGGCCGGCTGAGCACCACCCAGCTGGACGGGTTCCGGCAGGAGTTGTCGCACCCTGAGGGTGCCCTGCCGTCCTATCCACACCCGCGGTTGATGCCCAACTTCTGGGAGTTCCCGACGGTCAGCATGGGTCTGGGCCCGCTGAACGCGATCTACCAGGCGCGTTACAACCGTTATCTGCACAATCGCGGCATCAAGGACACCAGCGGCCAACGGGTCTGGGCTTTTCTGGGCGACGGCGAGATGGACGAGGTCGAGTCGCTCGGCGCGATCGGCGTGGCCGCGCGCGAAGAGCTCGACAACCTCACCTTCGTGATCAATTGCAACCTGCAGCGACTGGACGGGCCGGTTCGCGGCAACGGCAAGGTGATCCAGGAGCTGGAGGCATTCTTCCGCGGCGCCGGTTGGAACGTGATCAAGGTGATCTGGGGCCGCGAGTGGGACCCGCTGCTCGCCGCGGACACCGATGGCGCACTGCTCAACCTGATGAACGTCACCCCCGACGGTGACTTCCAGACCTACAAGGGCGAGTCCGGGGCGTACGTGCGGGAGAATTTCTTCGGTCGTGACCCGCGCACCCGCAAACTGGTCGAGTCGATGTCCGACGACGACGTGTGGAACCTCAAGCGCGGCGGCCACGACTACCGCAAGCTCTACGCGGCATACAAGGCGGCCACCGACCACACCGGTCAGCCGACGGTGATCCTGGCGCACACGATCAAGGGCTGGACGCTCGGCTCGCACTTCGAGGCGCGCAACGCGACCCACCAGATGAAGAAGCTGACCCTGCCCGACCTCAAGGGCTTCCGGGATCGCCTTTACCTGGACATCAGTGACAAACAGCTGGAAGAAAACCCCTATCTGCCGCCGTATTACCACCCGGGGGCGAAATCCGAAGAAATCCAATATCTGCTGCAGCGGCGGCGGGAATTGGGCGGCTTCGTGCCGAGTCGGCGCACGCAACACAAGTCGTTGGCGATCCCGGAGTCGAAGACGTTCGGCGACATCAAGCGTGGTTCGGGCAAGCAGAAGATCGCCACTACGATGGCGTTCGTCCGGCTGCTCAAGGACTTGATGCGCGACAAGGAGTTCGGCGACCGGTGGGTGCCGATCATCCCGGACGAGGCGCGCACCTTCGGGATGGATTCGCTCTTCCCGACGAAGAAGATCTACTCGCCGCACGGGCAGACTTACACCTCGGTCGACCGCGAGCTGTTGCTGTCCTACAAGGAGTCGACTAGCGGGCAGATCCTGCACGAGGGGATCAACGAGGCCGGCTCGACCGCCAGCTTCATCGCCGCCGGCACGTCGTATGCCACCCACGACGAGCCGATGATCCCGCTGTACATCTTCTATTCGATGTTCGGCTTCCAGCGCACCGCAGACGAGCTGTGGGCCGCCGCGGACCAGATGACCCGAGGCTTCCTGCTCGGTGCGACCGCGGGCCGGACCACACTCAACGGTGAAGGCCTGCAACACGAGGACGGTCACTCGCTGCTGATCGCGGCCACCAACCCGGCAGTCGTGGCCTACGACCCCGCGTTCGCGTTCGAGATCGCGCACATCGTCGAAAACGGTCTGCACCGCATGTACGGCGAGCAGCAGGAGAACGTCTTCTTCTACCTCACCGTCTACAACGAGCCGGCCGTACAACCCGCCGAGCCGGCTGGGGTGGACGTCGACGGCCTACTCAAGGGCATCTACCTATACTCGGCGGCGCCGCAGACCACCGGTCCGAAGGCGCAACTGCTGGCCTCGGGAACAGGCGTGGCTTGGGCGCTCAAGGCTCAGCAGCTGCTCGCCCAGGACTGGGGGGTGTCGGCTGACGTCTGGTCGGTGACCTCCTGGACCGAGCTGCGCCGCGACGCCGTGGTGGCCGAGGAGTACAACCTGCTCCACCCGGGTGACAAGCCGAAGAAGCCGTACATCCAGCAGAAGTTGGAAGGCACTGAGGGCCCGGTCGTGGCGGTCAGTGACTGGATGCGGGCCGTGCCGGACTTGATTTCCCGGTGGGTGCCGAACGACTACACCTCGCTGGGCACTGACGGGTTCGGGATGAGCGACACCCGGCACGCGTTGCGCCGCCACTTCCACGTCGACGCCGAGTCGATCACGGTGGCTACGCTGCGTCAGCTCGCGCTGCGCGGGAAGGTGCCGGTGCACGTGCCGGCCGAGGCAGCGAAGAAATATGCGATCGACGACGTTTCGGCCGCCCCAGTGGGCGAGACCGGCGGCGACAGCTAAGCGCAGGAGTTTCACCCCAGGCAGGCCTCGCCGACAACGGCGGGGCCTGCCTCGTCTCGGCGGGCTTCATGGCGTACCGAAAGGGGGTTGGAACTGGGCATTGCGGGCGGGAGAGCTCAGGCCGGCACGTAGGTGAGCACGTTGACGCCGGTTTTGGTCTGCCAGCTGTCGGCCAAGGTCAGCGCGATCTTGGTGCCTGGCTCCCACAGCATGCGGCCCTCGCCCTGCACGACCGGGAAGATCATGATTCGATACTCGTCGATCAGGTTGTGTCGCGTCAAGTAGTTGACCAGGTCGGCGCTGCCGTTAATCAGCAGGTTGTCTGGCTGGGTCTTGAGCTGCGCGACCGCCTCCGCCACCTCACCTTGCAAGAAAGTGGCATTCCATTCCGGCTCGGTCAGCGAGGTGGTGGCGACGTATTTCGGCATCGTGTTCATCTTGACGCCGAAGTCGCCGGTGGCTGCTTCCATCTGCGGCCAGGCGGCCTTGAAGCCCTCGTAAGTGCGGCGGCCCAGCAGCAGTGCGTCGGCTTCTTGCAGGTTTGCCGCCTGCCAAGAGCTGAGCTCCTCGCTGAAATACGGCCCCGACCAGGCCGGCTCCTCGAAGACGCCATCAAGGGTGGTGTATTCCACTGCCACGATCTTGCCCATGTTCACTCCTGATTTATCGATTAGTCAATTAGTTAGCCAGTAAAGTATTTTCGGCCCGAATGGCTGTCAATAACTCACTCGTGGGGGTGATGGTGGTGCGCATCCGTTTGGTCACTTGACAGCCGCTACCCTGGTCAGGTGACCGTACGCGTACGCTTCGCCCCTTCTCCGACCGGAATGTTCCATGTCGGCAGTGCCCGCTCGGCGCTGCAGAACTGGATCTACGCCAAGCAGCACGACGGCGTCTTCGTCCTGCGTATCGAGGACACCGACGCAGCCCGTAACCGTCCCGAGTGGACCGAGGGCATCATCTCGGCCCTGGACTGGATCGGCATCGAACGGGGCACCTACGAGGGTCCATACTTCCAATCCGCGTACGCGCCCGAACACATCGCGGCCGCCACCCGCCTGTATGGCGAGGGCCGCGCCTACTACTGCGACTGTAAGCGCGAGGACGTCATCGCGCGTACCGGTAACCAGCACACCGGCTACGACGGGTTCTGTCGCGAACGCGCGCTCGGTCCGGGTGAGGGGCACGCGCTGCGTTTCCGTACGCCGGATGAGGGTGACACGGTCGTGCTCGACCTGGTCCGCGGCAAGCCCACCTTCGAGAACAAGCTGATCGAGGATTTCGTCATCGCCCGCAGCGACGGCTCGCCGCTGTTCCTGCTCGCCAACGTCATCGACGACATGACCATGGGGATCACCCACGTGATCCGGGCTGAGGAACACCTGCCCAACACGCCGAAGCAGCAGCTGCTGTGGGAGGCGCTGGGCGCAACGCCGCCGATCTGGGCTCACGTCCCGGTCATCGTGAACGAAAAGCGGCAGAAGCTGTCCAAGCGCCGCGACAAGGTGGCACTGGAGGGCTATCGCGACGAGGGTTACCTGGCTGCGGCGATGCGCAATTACCTGATGCTGCTGGGCTGGGCGCCCTCCGGCGACCGCGAAATCGTGCCCTGGTCGGTCGTGGAAGCCGAATACCGCATCGATGAGGTCAACCACGCGCCGGCTTTCTTCGACGTGAAGAAGCTGCGAGCGTTCAACGGCGACTACATCCGGGCGCTCGCGCCCGAGGAGTTCACGGCGGTCTGCGCGCCCTGGTTGATCGGCACCGAGACGATCGCCGCCCCACCGTGGCCGGCCGAGGCGTTCGACACCGCCGTCTTCGCCCAGGTGGCCCCGCTGGCGCAGACCCGGATCGCGGTGCTCGCCGAGATCGTCGAATATGTCGACTTCCTCTTCCTCGATGAGCCAGCCCGGGATGAGGCGGCTTGGGCGAAGGCGATGAAGGACGGCGCCGCCGACATCCTGGACGCCACGATCGAGGCGTTCGAGGCGCTCTACAACTTCACCGCCGAGCCGCTCAAAACCGCCCTGGAGCTCATCGGACTCGCTCGCGAGCTCAAACTTGGCAAGACCCAAGCTCCGGTACGGGTCGCCGTGACCGGGCGAGCGGTGGGGCTGCCGCTGTTTGAATCGATCGAGGTGCTGGGGCGCGAACGCACGTTGCAGCGGTTGCGCGCCGCCCGCGCCGACCTGTAATCCATTTTCGGTACGAGCCCGCCCAGATTCCCCGTGCCGGGCTCGTACCGCTTTTTTCCATCTTTACCGTATATGGGTGGCTTATGGCCATCGCTCGGCATCGTTCCGGTGGCGATTTCCGCTGAGCGAGTGACCGGGTCGCCAAGAACTGGCGTGCAGTGGGTACTATTCGGCCGCTGATCTACGGCTGTCGTCGTCCTTTCGCCATCTCCCAGATGGCTGGAATTCGGCTGGCTGCAGATGCGCCCGGACAATCGTCCGGGGAGGCTGAAGGTCTCGACCAATCTGCGACAGGTCGTGGGTTGACTGAGCGCACGAAGCCATGTCCACCACCACGGGGCAGGAGACCGGACGATGGTCAGACGGGCGATCACACGACTGGGGTCGGTGGCCGGAATCATGGCGGCTGCGCTCGCGCTTAGCGCGGCACCGACGGCGGCTAGTGCCGCACCTAAGCCGGCGCCCGCCGCAGCAAAGCCCAGCGCTGTGCAGATCGTCGGCCCGGATGTCACCGGCAAGATCGTGGTGCAGCCCAACCAGCCGAAACTGTTGGCGAGTCTGCTTGACGAGGTGACGTGGCTGGCTGATGCCACACCACAGACCGGCGAGCCGGACGACGACAAACTCGGCCCCAAATACACCGTGACCGTGCTGGTCAAGAACACACCCAACCAGGTTTACGACCTTTATCCGGGTGCGGCCGGTGGCCCGCGCGCGCATCGTTCCGCAGCGCAGCCGACCGGCAAGCAAACCGACGGTTGGTTCTATGGCCGACTGACCATGTCCGAGACCCTGCGGATCGCCGGCGTGCCGCTGCAGGAAAAGCCGGACGTCGTCACGGGCGGCATCGGCGGCGGCATTGGCCAAGATCTGCCGGCGAGCGATCCCGACCCAGTCACCCAAGCCAACCAATACCTCGGCCAGTTCCAGCGACTGTTCCTGCTCAACGGCGCAGTCCTAATCGTGATCCTGGCCGGCCTGGCCGGCATAGCCTTTATGGTCCGCCGCCGCGTCTAAGCCGAACCTGGGTCTAAGCCGAACCTGGGTCTAAGCCGAACCTGGTTTGCTCGGCCGTGCGAACTGCCGAGCTTGAGCTAGTGCCGGGTCGGGGTGGGCTGCTGGTCCGAGTCCTTCGAAGGCACCATCACCCGAAATACTGGGCAGGCACTAGCTGCCGGCCCGTCGCATTGCTCGTTAGGCCCAAAGGCGTCTGCGAGGTGCTGGTCAGTAGCGATCTGTCGGGTTTGCACCCCAGTGAGCGGCGGTCGGCCCGCCAACGTCTGTTTCTTATCGCGCGGACCGGTGGCCATCACCACGACCGTGCGGCCGTCACTGCGCCTGCGGGCGATGGTCTCGTGCGTCTGCCACTCGTCGCGCAGGTCGTCGTAACGCAGGTATTCCATCCCGTCGCCGGTGCGATCCGCGCTGGCGCACCGGTGCTGTTCATCCGGCGGGGTGGACTGTTCATGTTCATCCGGCGGGGTGGACTGTTCATCCGGCGGGGTGGACTGTTCATCCGGCGGGGTGGACTGTTCATCCGGCGGGGGGAAACAGAGACTGTCCGGGATGCTATAGACGGCCGTGACTACAGTGCCGCGCGGCTCGCCGTCAGCGTCGAACACCGAATACTGCCGCCAGCCGGCCCCGCGTTCCGGTGGCCGTGGCACGATCCGCATGCCCGTGTCGTCAAGCAACGGCGCGATGACCGCGAGCACCGGGTCGCCTCCCGCGCCTGGCGTGTTGCTCGCCGACGAGGATGGGTCGACCGAGTCGGCTGCCGCATTAGAGCCACCGGTCGCGCTTGCCGTGCCGGTCGTGGATGCGGTCACGCCCGACGTGGACGTCAGTCGCGCGGAGCGGTCGGGGATGGCAGCCAGGGTGGGTGGGGGCGGTGGCAACGCGGCGTCGGTGTTCGGCGCCAGCGAACCGGCCATCAGATAACCGCCGACGGCCAGCACCACAGCGGCGGTTGTGCCACTGGCGAGTATTACCCTGATCCGGCGGCGGGCGAGCGCGGCTGCCTGTTGAAAGACCGCATCCACCTCGTTGCCGAGCGGCGGCTCACCGTCGAGGACGTCCTCCAACAGCTCGCGCAGCGGCACACTCATAGCGCTACCGCCGCCTCTGCCTGGGTGAGCAGCGATTCCAATGCGGCCAGACCGGCTGCTTCGAACGCGGCTACCCGATGATCGTCGAGAGCCAGCATCGCTCCGGTCGAGTCCACGTCAAAGCCCTCCCAGTAACGCAACACCAGCACGGCTCGGCAGCGCGGTGAGAGCTTGTGTAGGGCGTCAAGGAGCAGAATCGACTCGGCAGCCACTCCTTCTGTGCCGGCTGAGGCGACGAAGACGTGTTCGCGGCGACGGTTGCGGCGACGACAGGACTCCATCAGCTCGCGGTAGGCGTACACGTCGGGGTCGACGACCGTACCGCGGTGGCTTCGCGCTACGACCCGAGCTAGGCAGGCGCGGGTGAGCTCGGTGGCCAGCTGCCAGTCACCGCACATCAGAAACGCCGACCGGCGCAGGTGTGGCAGGCGACTGCCCACGTACTCGCGCAGCATTTCGTCGTTGTCGGCGGACATGGTCCCTTTATAGACATGCAAGTGCCGAGATATCCGGTAAATCAGATCAAGCGACCCGAACGGCGACCTCAACCAGACGTACGAGGTCCGCTAAGTCCTCTTCGAACTCGGTTTCCGCGTCGCCGTCGGCGGGTTCTGATGCGGTGCTCGGCAGCCCGCCGGTCACTTCGCCGGTGGTGTAACCGAGCAGGAAAGCAAAGATCATTCGACCCACCCGCGGAACCCGAGCGGCCGGCACCCCGGCGTCGTGCAACAAGGAACGTAACGCGGCAGTTAGCCACGAAGCGGATGCCGCCGGGGACGAGCGGTTGAGCAGCAGCGGGAACGCGCCGGGATGCTTGTGCGCCAGCGCGCGTACTGCCCGGCCAAGCGCGCGCAGTCGAGTGCGCCAATCGATCCCGGCCAGATCCCCAGCATCCGCGCCCAGTTCCAGGTGCAGCAGGTCGACCAGACCGTCCAGCATGGCGTCCTTTCCCCCCACGTACGGGTAAAGCGCCATCGACGTGAGCCCGACCCGCTGCGCCACTGCCCGCATCGACATGGCAGCCAGTCCGCGCTCGTCGACCAGGGCCAAGGCCTGATCGAGGATCAAGCGTCTCTTGTCGTCCACGGTTCAACCGTGTCGGGTCGGGGCGCGCAGGCAGCAGGGCGCGCCGGTGCCACCCGTTTCGCTCACCCGACCGAGTGAGCGGGTCAGCACCAGCGCTTCGGTGGGCGGCCGCGACCGACCACCCGGCGTCGCGGACGGACCGCGCCGTGCAGGTGTGCGCCGGCCCAACCGCGCAACTCGGTGCGACACCCGCCCCGGCTCGGGGTCGAGTCGAGCTCGTCCTCGATCGGCGACCCGTCCGACTCCCCTGCAAAGGACTCTGACCCGAACGTGTCGTCGCACGCGGCCTCGTCATCGGCGCACAGCGGTCCGTCTTGCGGTTCCGACATTTCGCCTCCCACCCCTGGTGCCGGGATCGGCCGTACGGCCGCACTCGGTGTTCAATCGGCATCGCCGTGCCCGGCCTTACCTTCGTGGGGCGGCCGGTACGGGTCCCGCAGTCACCCTGCCAGGTCACCGACCGAAATCGGGTGCCGGGCGCACTGCTACTCCGTACTAAAACGTTCAGATTTGGATTTTCGTTATATAAGTTGCCAATAGGCCGGTGAACTCGGCTATAGGCGGATCGTGGCAGGCTGAGCAGCGTGGCAGAGTCCGGACGGCGTACGAGTGCGCAGGCCCCCCTGGCCGCAACCCTGCGCCGAATCGAGCGCGGAGCCGGCGCCCTGGCTAGTGCGGCGGTCGCCCGGATGGACGAGACGCTGCCGTGGTTTCGCGCCCTGCCAGCCGATCAGCGCTCGTGGGTGATGCTCGTCGCCCAGGCCGGCGTGCGTTCACTGGTGGAGTGGCTGCGCTCCGGCGGCACCATCGCGGCCAGCACTCAAGAGATCTCCGACGAGGTGTTCGCCGCAGCGCCACGAGCACTCGCCCGCTCGATCACGCTGACTCAAGCCGTGCAACTCATCAAGGTCACCATCGACGTGGCCGAAGCGGAGGTCGCCAGCCTCGCCGCCGCCGGCGAGGAGGAGGCGCTGTTGCAGGCGATCCTCAAGTTTTCCCGGGAGATCGCCTTCTCCGCGGCTCGGGTCTATGCGCGGGCGGCCGAGTCACGGGGCGCCTGGGACGCACGGCTGCAGGCGCTGCTGGTCGACGCGTTGTTGCGCGGCGACTCCTCCGACGTGCTGGCCAGCCGCGCGGCCGCTTTGGGCTGGGTGGACGCACCACCAGTGGCGGTCGTGGTGGGCCGCTCCCCCGGTGGCGATGTCACCGCCGTGCTGCACGCGGTCTATCGGGCGGCCCGACGGGCGCGGGTTGAGGTGATCGGTGGAGTGCACGGCGACCGCCTGGTGGTGGTGCTTGGGGGCGCAACGGACCCAGTGGCGACCGCTACCGCGTTAGCTGACACGTTTGGCACCGGCCCGATCGTGGTCGGCCCGGCGGTGCCGTCGCTGGATCAAGCCACCGAGTCGGCGCGGGCGGCGTTGTCGGGATTTCGGGCCGCACCTGCCTGGCCGGGCGCGCCCAGCCCGGTCTCAGCTGCCGATTTGCTGCCAGAACGAGCTTTGGCCGGCGATCTGGAGGCGCGGCGCACCCTTCGCCACGATGCCTACGGGTCGCTGGTGCGCTCCGGCGGCGGGTTGCTGAACACTTTGGACGCGTTCTTCGCCGCCGGCGGGGTGCTGGAAAGCGCGGCTCGCGAGCTCTACATTCATCCCAACACAGTCCGATATCGCCTCAAACGGGTCGCCGAGGTAACCGGCCTGTCACCCTTGGACGGGCGCGATGCGTTTGCGCTGCGCATCGCCTTGGCCATTGGCCGACTGGATCCTGCGACGTAGATCACCTTCGGGTGAGCCGCGCCCGCAACCGGTCAATTAGCTATTAAATGAGGCGTAAGTGGTACACCATGCACGTAGTTTTGTAGGATTCACACAATACTGGTCGTAGGGTTTGGTGGCGGCCGTCAACCGCGGAACACCGGCGAATCGGGAAGAGTCAGGGACGTGCTCGCCGTACTTTCACCAGGCCAGGGTTCACAGAAGCCCGGCTTCCTGCTCCCTTGGCTCGACCTGCCCGGTGCCGAGGCGCGCTTGCGTCACTGGTCCACACCGGCCGGAGTCGACCTGATCCACTTGGGCACCGAAGCCGGGCCGGAGGAGATCAAAGACACCGCCCGCACTCAGCCACTCTTGGTAGCTGCCGCGTTGTTGGCCGGCGAACACCTGCCACTGGACGGGGTGGACCTGGTCGCCGGGCACAGCGTCGGCGAGCTCGGTGCTACTGCCCTGGCCGGCGTTTTCTCCGCCGAGGACGCGATTATCTTGGCCGGAGTGCGCGGCCGGGAGATGGCAGCAGCCTGCGCGATTGAGGCAACCGGGATGAGTGCCGTGCTCGGCGGCGACCCCGATGAGGTGCTGGCCTCGCTCGAAACGCATGGCCTCTATCCGGCCAACCGCAACGGTGCCGGTCAGATCGTCGCCGCCGGCTCGTTGGCCGCGCTCGCCGCCTTTGCCGCAGCGCCGCCGGCCAAAACCCGGGTCATCGCCTTGCAGGTCGCCGGGGCGTTCCACACGCCCTACATGGCACCGGCGCAGAGCGCGCTCGACGTTGCCGCAGCCGAGGTAAGTGTCAACGACCCCACCCGGACCTTGCTGTCCAACCTCGACGGCACCGCAGTCGAAGACGGCCGGGAAATGCTGCATCGCCTGGTGAATCAGGTGACCGCGCCGGTGCGCTGGGATTTGTGCCTGCGCACGCTTAAGGAGCTCGGCGTCACGGCCATCATCGAGCTGCCACCGGCCGGCACCCTCGCCGGTCTGGCTAAACGCGAACTCAAGGGCGACGTGGCCCCCGAGATCGTCACCCTGAACACGCCCGCCGACCTACCCGCCGCGCTCGATCTGATCGCCCGGCACGGCGCTCGACAGCCTGCCCTGAACCCCGATCGCGACTGAAGGAGCAACGATGACAGCGGGTTCCCGCATTGTCGCGATGGGCCACTATCAGCCCGCGCGCATCGTCACCAACGACGACCTGGCCAGCACGATCGATACCAACGACGCATGGATCAGAGATCGGGTCGGCATCGCCGCCCGGCGGGTGGCCGACGCTGAATCGGTCGCCGACATGGCCACGTACGCGGCGGAGAAGGCATTGGCCGGCTCTGGATTGGGCGCGAACGACATCGACATGGTCGTCGTGGCCACGTGCTCTTCGCTCGACCGGTGCCCCAACATCGCTACCCGAGTCGCGGCCCGGCTCGGCATCTCCGCACCGGCCGCCTTCGACCTGAACACCGCATGCTCCGGCTTCTCGTACGGGGTTGGCACCGCCGACCACGCGATTCAAGCTGGCGCCGCCCGCAACGCCCTGGTAATCGGGGCGGAGAAACTGTCCGACATCACGGACTGGACCGACCGCACCACCGCCGTGTTGTTCGGTGACGGCGCGGGCGCCGCAGTGATCTCGGCCGTAGCGGCTGGCGAACAGGCTGGGATCGGACCGGTGCTCTGGGGCTCGGCGCCGGAAAAAGGCGATGTCTTGCGGATTGAGGGCTGGCAGCCCTACATCAAGCAAGAGGGCCAAAGCGTTTTCCGCTGGGCGACCACCGCACTGGCACCGCTGGCGATCGAGGCCTGCGAGAAGGCCGGCGTCAAACCATCCGAACTGGCCGCATTCGTGCCACACCAGGCAAACAGTCGCATCATTGACGGCATCGTCAAGCGCTTGGGCCTAGGACCGGATGTGGTGATCGCCAAGGACCTGGTCGAGTCCGGTAATACCTCGGCAGCTAGCGTGCCGTTGGCCCTGTCGAAGCTGATCGAGCGCCGGGAAGTGCCAACGGGCGCACCGGTGCTGCTCTTCGGCTTCGGCGGCGGCCTCACCTACGCCGGTCAGGTCGTGCGCTGTCCCTAGCCAGCGATCTGTCGGAGCAGTCCCCACCATTGAAAGGAATTACCAGAAAATGGCAACTCGCGAAGAGATCACCTCTGGCCTCGGCGAGATTCTCGAGGAGGTCGCCGGGGTGAACCCGGACGACGTCGCCGAGGAGAAGTCCTTCACCGACGACCTGGATGTCGACTCGCTGTCCATGGTCGAGGTCGTCGTGGCCGCCGAAGAGAAGTTCGGCGTCAAGATCCCCGACAACGAGGTGCAGAACCTCAAGACCGTCGGTGACGCCGTTACTTACATCGAGGCGAACCACTGACATGAGCAACGTAGACGTCGTCGTCACCGGGCTCGGCGCGACCACCCCGTTGGGCGGGGACGTCGCGTCCACCTGGGACGCCATGCTCGCCGGCCGCTCCGGGGTGAGTCCCCTCACCCGGGAGTGGGCCGCGCAGCTGCCTGTGCGCATCGCTGCACAACTCGCCGTCGACCCGAGCGAGATCCTCGATCGGGTCAAGCTACGGCGGCTGGACCGTTCTGAGGCAATCGCCCTGATCGCCGCTAAGCAAGCCTGGGCCGACTCCGGCCTGGCCGATTCCGGGCTCGACCCGGAACGCCTGGCCGTCAGCTACGCCAGCGGCATAGGCGGTGCCACCACCCTGCTCGACCAGGACGACATCCTGGAGCAGTTCGGTCCGCGCCGGGTCAGCCCGCACACCGTTCCGATGCTCATGCCCAACGGCCCGGCCGCCTGGGTTGGCATCGAGCTGGGCGCTCAGGCCGGTGTGCACGCCATGGCCAGCGCCTGCGCTAGTGGTGCTGAAGCCATGTCGTTGGCGTTGGACATCATCCGGTTCGGCCGGGCCGACGTGGTAGTGGCCGGTGGCACCGAAGCGGTGATCCACCCGCTGCCGATCGCCGGGTTCGCCTCGATGCGAGCCATGTCGACTCGCAACGACGACCCCGAGCACGCTTCTCGGCCCTGGGACAAAGCTCGCGACGGCTTCGTGCTGGGTGAGGGCTCCGCCGCCGTCGTGCTGGAGCGGGCCGACCACGCGATTGCCCGTGGCGCCCACATTTACGCCCGGCTAGCCGGGGCCGGCATCACGTCCGACGGCTACGACATCGTCCAGCCCGACCCGGATTGTCGCGGCGGCATCCGGGCGATGACCAAGGCGATCCGCGACGCCGGCCTGACCGGTGCCGACGTGGTGCACATCAACGCGCACGCCACCTCGACCCCGGTCGGCGACATGGGTGAGATCAAAGGCATCAAGGCCGCCATCGGTACGCATCCGGTGCTCACCTCGACCAAGTCGATGTCAGGTCACCTGCTCGGCGCGGCCGGTGCACTGGAGTCGATCGCGACCATCCTAGCGATCCGCGACAGTGTCGTACCGCCGACGATCAACCTGGACGACCCGGACGAACGCCTCGATCTCGACGTCGCGGCGCACAAGGCTCGCTCGCTGGACATCCCGGTGGCAATGAACAACTCGTTCGGCTTCGGCGGACACAACGTGGCATTGATCTTCACTCGCCCGTGACGTTCAGCACCGCGCGCTAGTCGACTCCGGTGAGGCCAGGTGTGCGCTGCGCCTGGTTCACCGGAGTCGTCGTCCAGCGGTCACCTGGACAGCTCGGTCTGTGTCAGCCGACTCGGGTGAGCAGCGTGACCGGAGCGCCGTCGCCGGCGTACCGATAGGGTTCTAGTTCGGCATCCCAGGCTGTGCCTAAGGCTTTTTCCAGGGTGTGAGCCAGTGCCTCGGGAGCGCGGGCCGAGGTCATGATGGAGCGCAGCCGGTCCTCGCCGATCTGGATGTCGCCGGACGCACCCATCACACCGTGGAACAGCCCACGGCCGGGCACGTGCATGAACCGTTCGCCGTCGACGCCCGGGCTGGGCTCCTCGGTAACCTCGAAACGGATCATGGACCACTGCCTGAGGGCAGCAGCCAGCTCGGCGCCAGTCCCGGACCGGCCGGTCCAGCTGCATTCGGCTCGCCGCACACCGGGATCAACCGGTTGAGCGGTCCAATGCAAGTTGACCGGCGCGGTCAGGACGCGCGCGATCGCCCACTCGACGTGCTGGCACACGGCAAGTGGGGTCGAGTGGACGTATACGACGCCACACGTTGGCACGGTGACCTCCCGGAGACCGAGGTGCGTCTTCCCCTACGACCTCGACCACGGTTGATCGTGTCCCATGATGCCGGTTGGGACGGATGGTGCGCCAGAGAATCACCCAACTTCGACATCGCGACGGCCGGAGAAGCACACCCTGCTCAACGCTGGGACCTGCTCTGACGGCACGGCCCCAGCGGCATCGTGTAGTGTTGAGACGGCCTTTTTCTACTTTTTTCGATCTGTCTTTTCCTCAAGGAGTACCGCCGTGGCGAGCAACACCTCAAAGACCGCCCGCGCATCAGTCCGCGCCGGGCAGAGCACGTCCGGTGCGCTCAGCGTGCTCGGTGAGTACAAGTACCTCATCCCGCTCGCTGACGGCCGCTTCGCATACGTGCGTAACCTGACCAACGGCAAGACCGCGCACCTCAGGACCGACTCGGATGCGTTCGTGGCGGAGGTCCGGGTGCTGGCCGCCGCCGGCCACGGCGCCAAGGTTCGCGCCGAGTTGACTTCGCTCGACGAGTCCTTCCCGCAGCACGGCTGGGGCGCCACCGAGAAGCGTCTGGTTGACGCCGGCGTCTTCGAGAGCTGAACCAGCCCGCACACCTGCACCGCCAGTGCCCGGCCGCAGTTGCGGTCGGGCACTTTTTGCACTAGGCGGCGATCAACCTACTGAGCTCACGTCGGCACGATCAGGATTTTTATCCCGAATCGCTCATCGGAAAGCTCAGGGCAGCAGCTCCACCAAGCCGGTGTCCAGGTCGTAGACCGCCCCCACGACCTCCACGTCGCTGCCGACCACCACGTCGATGTCGCGCATTCGTCGCACCGTGCGGCCAACGTGAGCGCGCGTTGCCCGCTCAGCGGTGTCTGGGTGTTCCAAGCCCACCTCGATCACGGCCGGCGCCAGCTCGTCGACCAGATAGCCGATGTCGCCCGGTGGGCGCTGCTTGACGCGCAGCGACTCGACAGTCGCCTGCACCGCCCCACAGCGCTTGTGCCCGAGCACCATGATCAACGGCACCCCGAGACGGGCGACGGCGAAGCCCACCGATCCGAGCACGGCCCGGTCGACGACGTGGCCGCCGGAGCGGACCACACAGATCGAGCCGAACGTCTGATCGAAGATGGCTTCCAGCGGCACCCGGGAATCGATGCATCCGACGACCACGGCGTGCGGTTGTTGGCCGCCCGAGGCGGCAGCAGCGGCCGAGACCCGATGGCCGTGCTCGGGGCGGCCACTGACAAAACGTTTATTTCCGGCGACAAGCTCGGCGAGCGCGTCCTCGGACGTAGCGATGGGCGAGGGCGGCGGGATTGACGGGTCGATCGTCATACCAATGATTCTCGCTGAGTTGGTCGACGCGGACAGTTAGTGCGAGACAACTCACGTTGTCTGGCGGAAAAATAGCCCGGCTATCGCGACAAATGCCGCACCCGACGCAAGCGGTCGAACACCTCCGCGGCACTGGCCGTTCCGCTCGGCGCGGCAGCCGGAAGTACGGGCAAATTGAGCTAAAGAACGCCATCTGTCCAGTGGCAATCCGGCCGATAGCGAGTGATGATGATTGCCCGCGCGTGCTGCGGGTTCAGCCGAGTCGTGCGGAGGTGCCCGTGTCGCAGCGTTCGCAGCTCACTCTCGCCGACGGCGTCACCCTGCAGGTCGAGATGTCTGGCCCGGCTGACGCGGCGATCACGGTCGTGCTGCTGCACGGCTGGTGTCAGGACCGACGCACCTGGCACCATCAGGTCGCCGCGCTCAGCGAGCTGGGCATCAACCGGCCCCGGATCATCAGCTATGACTCACGGGGCCACGGCCGCTCCGGCTCAACCGCGCTGCGCTCGTCGACGCTAGCCCAGCTGAGTAACGACCTAGTCGAAGTCCTGCGTCGGTATGCACCTGAAGGCCCGATCGTGCTGGCCGGACATTCCATGGGCGGCATGACAATCATGGAGTATGCCCACGATCACCGGGCCGAGTTCGCGCAACGAGTGGCCGGACTTCTGCTGGTATCTACTACCGCCGAGGGGCACACGCACACCAGATACGGACTACCGCCACAGCTGGCCACGCTGATGCGTGCTGGCGAGATGATTGGCGCGGGAGTGCTCGCCCGCTCAGGTGCTTGGCGCCCACACCGGATGATGCTGCCTGCCCTGCGCCCGGCCGTGCGTTGGCTGCTCTTCGGCGACCAATACGAACCAGCGGCGATGGAGTTGACCATGCGCAGCTTCGGTCGGGCGTCGTTGCGCTCGATCGGTGGGTTTCGCACCGCGGTCGGGACCCAGCAACGCCTCGATACCCTGGCGGAGCTCGGCGATGTGCCGGCCGCCGTCCTGGTCGGGGATCGGGATCGGCTCACTCCGCCGGCATGCGCGCGCTCAATCGCAGCCGCCTTGCCGGGCGCTGAATTGACTGTTTTCCCTGGTGCTGGGCACATGTTGCCATTGGAACGGCCGACGGAAGTCTCCGCTGCGCTGACGGCGATCGTCCGACAGGCATCGGCGACCGAGCCGGTCGAGCGCAAACGCACCAACCGAACTGGGCGCCCAGGTTACGGCCAAGCGGCCTGACCACCGGCAGCGAATACAGCCCCGCGTCGACGACCACATCCGCACGGGAGTAGTTTCGATTGCCCCCTTCGTGCGAGTTCGTTGCCGAAGAATTCCACCGGCGCAGGAACGGGAGAAGCACCGAGTTGAGCGACGCCACTGTGCTGCAGCAGGAGATCGCGGTCGAACAAGAGCACGTCGATCGGGTGTACATCCGATTGGCTGAGCTGCGCACGCAAGCATCTCGCGCCGAGCGTGACGGATACCGGATGGCCGGCGTCGGCACGTTCGGTGCCCTGGTCGAACGAGATGCGATGGTCTTTCACGCCGCCCGACGACGGCACGCGCTTGACACCGAACACGAGGGGCTGGTCTTCGGCCGGCTCGACCTCAACGGCGGCGCCGTCCACTACGTGGGCCGGATGGGTATCCGCGACGACGCCTCGCGTCCACTGGTAATCGATTGGCGCGCCCCAGCCGCCGCGGCTTTCTACCGGGCGACGCCGGCTGATCCGCTCGGCGTCATCCGGCGTCGAATGATCCAGTCGAGCCGGGAGCGGGTCACTGGAATCGAAGACGACCTGCTCGACCCTGAGTCAGCCCCGGCCGACATGCGCATCGTCGGCGATGGTGCGTTGCTGGCCGCGCTCTCCAAGGCGACCGGCAGCGGCATGCGCGACATCGTGGCGACAATTCAGCGCGAACAGGACGACGCGATCCGCTCACCGGCTGGTGGGATCACCATCGTCACCGGCGGCCCCGGCACCGGCAAGACAGCGGTGGCGCTGCATCGGGCGGCGTACCTGCTCTATTCCGACCGCAGCAGGTTCGCCGGCGGCGGCGTACTGGTGGTGGGACCGTCTGGGGTGTTCGTCGAATACATCGCGACGGTGCTCCCGTCTTTGGGCGAGGACACGGCGACCCTGCGCTCGCTCGGCTCGTTGGTGGTCGGCTACGAGGCCAGCCGAGTTGATCCGAGCGACGTCGCGTCGGTCAAGGGCTCGATCCGGATGCGCCGAGTGCTGGAGCGCGCCTCGCACGACGTCGTGCCGGGCGCGCCGACCGAGCTGCGCATGCTCTATCGGGGCACGCTGCTGCGGCTGAACGCGAACCAGCTCGACGCGATCCGGCGTCGGGCGTTGCCGCGAGGTGCACGCCGCAACGAGGTGCGCGGATCCGGGTTCGACAAGGTCTTCGATGCGCTGTGGACCCAAGCCCGCGAACAGCAGCTCAGTGGGCTGCCGGAGAAACGCGAGTTTGAGGCCGAGCTGGCCGATCGCGACGACTTCCGGGAATTCCTGAAAGCATGGTGGCCGCGGTTCACCCCGATGCGAGTGCTGCGCTGGTTGGCCAACCCGGCGCGCCTGCGGGCGTACGCGAATGGGCTGTTGTCGCGTGAAGAGGTCGCGCTGCTGCAGGGCTCGTTCGATGCGTTGGCTGAGCAGGGACCGACGATCGCCGACGTGGCGTTGTTGGACGAGCTCGACGAGCTGCTCGGCCGCCCCCGCAAAACGACCAAAAAGAACAAAAACCCGTTCCACGTACGGGACGGAATCCAGGAAGTCAGCACCTACGCCGATCGCCAAGCCGCACTGCGCACGCCGCACGCGCAGCGCGAAGAGGACTATCGCGAATATGCGCACGTCGTGGTGGACGAGGCGCAGGACGTTTCCCCCATGCAATGGCGCATGATCGGCCGACGTGGCTCCTACGCGTCCTGGACCATCGTCGGCGACCCGGCGCAGACTGCCTGGTCCGGTGACCCGCAGGAGCTGGCTCGGGCGCGCGATCACGCGCTGGGGACCCGTCAGCGCAACGCATTCTCGCTGACCACCAACTACCGCAACTCCAGCGAGATCTTCGCCGTCGCCGCTTCGGTGATCCGCACGATCATGCCGGACCTGCCGCTGCCCTCGGCCGTGCGCAGCACTGGGGTGGATCCGGTCGATCTGGCCACCGAGGCGAGCTCGTTGCCCGCGTTGGTGCGTGAGCTGACCGAGAAACAACTGTCCGACGTCGACGGCACGATCGGTGTGATCACGCCGGTGCCTCGGCGCGACGAGATGGCACAGTGGGTGGCCGGGTTGCCCGAACGAGTCCAGGTCGTCACCGCCCTGCAAGCCAAGGGCATGGAGTACGACGCAGTTGTGCTGGTCGAACCGAGCGCGCTGACCACGGACCCGGCCGGCATCCGTACGCTCTATGTCGCGCTGTCGCGGGCCACCCAACGGTTGACAACTGTCGGCACCAACCCGAATTGGCTTAATCAACTCGAATCGGAGTCGATCGGGTCGCAGCGAGGCTGATTCCGGCGGTCGGGGACTTGTTTGCGCGCTGTAGGCATATTCACACCCGAATACTTTGGCGCAGACACTCCTCGCCGATGGAAGGTAGACACATGGGAGCCGGGCACAACCACGCGATGATGCCGTCGCATGCCGGCGTGCAGCACCGGCCCCGCCTCTGGTGGGCTGCCGGGTTACTAGCCGGATTTATGGTGATCGAGGCAGTGGCGGCAATCGGCACCGGCTCGCTGGCTTTGCTGTCCGACGCGGGTCACATGTTCACCGATGTGCTCGGCATTGCCATGGCGTTGGCAGCGATCACGGCAGCCAGCCGGGCCGCTGTCGACTCGCAGCGCACGTTTGGGCTCTACCGACTCGAAGTGCTCGCCGCGCTGGCTAACGCGGTGCTGCTCACTGGTGTCGCGGTGGTCGTTCTGGTGCAGGCGGTGCGCCGCTTTACCGACCCGCCGAGCGTGCCGGCCCGGTCGATGCTGATCGTCGCGGTCGGCGGGCTGGTGGTCAATCTTATCGCGTTCGGCCTGCTGCGCTCGGGTGCCGACGAAAACCTGAACGTGCGCGGGGCCTACCTCGAAGTGGTCGGCGACCTGATCGGCTCGGTCGGCGTGATCGTCGCCGCCGCGATCATCGGACTGACCGGCTGGGCTTATGCCGACCCCATCGTCGCGGTCGTGGTGGCCGTGATGATTCTGCCGCGCACGGTGGCACTGGGACGGTCGGCGATCCGGATCTTGGTGCAGGCGGCACCAGAGCGCTTGGACATCACCCAGGTGCGGGCCCGGCTGGCTGCGGTCCCCGGGGTCTGCGACGTGCATGACCTGCATGTCTGGACGCTGACCTCAGGCATGGACGTGGCCTCAGCTCATCTGCTGCTCGACCCGAGCGCCGAGCTCGGCACGGTGTTGACTGTCGCGCGCGAGGCGCTGCACGCCGATTTCGACATCGACCACGCCACCTTGCAGGTCGAGCCGGCCGGCGCTGGCGGGGAGTGCACACCAGCCGGCTGGTGAAGTTCGCCGCACTTGTCCGCCGGCAACACTCGTGTCCCGGGTCGGACGTCGGCGGAATTAGTAGGCGAAAATTGGTCGAACCAGCACGCTACTCGCTGACAAAAGCCACAATTCGGATATGAGCGATGCTCGGGTCATGGTCTTCGCACCGGCACCCCAGTTGACAGTGACCATCGAGCAACAACACGACGAACCGGAGCTGCATGTGCATCCCGGCGGGCAGGGCATCTGGCAGACCCGGATGCTCACCTCGCTGGGAGTGCAAGTCACCCTGTGTTCCGCCGTCGGTGGCGAGGTCGGCCGGGTGCTGGAGCCACTGCTCGACTTCAAAGGTGCCACCTTGCGTACGGTGCACCGCGAAACCGGCAGCGGCTGGTATGTCCACGATCGCCGTGGGGGCAGCCGAGCCGAAGTCGCCGAACGCCCCGGCACCCCACTGACCCGGCACGAGCTGGACGAGCTGTACAACCTCGCCCTGGCCGAAGGTCTGCGCGCCGGTATCGCCATCCTCAGCGGCCCAGCCCACCCGTCAGTGATCAAGGCAGACGTCTACCGCCGGCTCGCCGGCGATCTGCGCGCCAACGGCTGCAAGGTGATCGCCGACCTGTCCGGCCAGCACCTGACCGCAGTCCTCGCCGCCGGCCTGAACGTCGTCAAGGTCAGCCACGAAGAGCTGATCCGTGACGGGATGGCCGCTGACGACTCGGATGAAGCATTGATAGCCGCGCTGCTCAAGTTGCATGACGACGGGGCCGAGGCTGCACTGGTGTCCCGGGCGGAGGCGGGCGCCCTCGCCCTGATCAACGACCAGATCTACTCCGTCGGCGTACCTCTGATCACGCCAGCGGACAGTCGTGGGGCCGGGGACTCGATGACCGCCGGGGTGGCAGCGGTGCTCGCTCATGGCGGCGAGCTCAGTGACGCGGTCCGCACCGGGGCGGCCGCCGGTGCGTTGAACGTCACCCGACACGGACTCGGCACGGGGCACAGCGACGCGATCCAGATGCTCACCGAACGAATCAAGCTCACCCCGATCGGGAAGGTTCGATGACAACCCGTACGAGAATTCTGGTCACCAACGACGACGGCATCGAGGCCCCCGGGCTGCGCTGGCTGGCGCGGGCGCTCGCGCGCGACGGTCACGACGTGGTGGTGGCCGCGCCGATCACCGAAGCGAGCGGCAGCAGCGCGGCGATGACCGCGGTCGAACAAGACGGCAAGATTATCCTGCACAAACGCGAACTGACCGGAGCCAAACACATCCCTGCGTACGCGGTGGCCGCGTCACCGGCGTACATCGTGTTGCTGGCCTTGCGGGAGGCTTTTGGCGAGGCACCGACGATGATCTTGTCCGGGATTAACCGCGGCGCCAATGCGGGCTCTGCTGTCGTGCACTCCGGCACAGTCGGAGCCACCCTCACCGGCTCGTACGCGGGGCTGCACGGCTTGGCAGTATCTTTAGACGTGCTCTCGCCGCGACAGGCGAGCTCGCGCTCCGGCGGGGCCGCACTCGCCGCGCTTGATCACGAGAACGATGAGAAACGGCACTGGGGCAGCGCGGCCGAGTTGGCCGTGCGCTTGCTGCCGACTCTGCTGCACACCCCGGCGGGCACCGTGCTCAACCTCAACGTGCCCGACCTGCACCTAGACGGGATTCGCGGGTTGCGGCGAGCCGCGCTGGCCCAATTCGGGCAAGTACAGATGAGCATTGCCGAGGCTGGCGAGGGATTTGTCCGCACTGCCGTGCAAGCGGCTGACGAGACGTTGGAGCCGGACACCGATCTGGCGGCGCTGGCCGAGCACTTCGCCGTGGTGACGCCGATCCGGGCACCGAGCGAAGCATTGGACGTGCGGTTGAGTCTGGAAACGATCCGAGTGCAGTCACCCGCGCTGTAGCCGCGCCCGGATGCGGCTGAGCAAACTCGGATTCGGCTGACGCCCGCCGGGCCCGGATCGGGCCCGGCGAACGGCGAAGAATTACGCGCCAGCGACGGCCGGCACTGCCCTTCTCGCGACATTGTCGTTAAACGGCTGCGGGTTGCCGAACAGACCGAGCAATCCGGTCACCCAGAGTTGCCGGTGAGCAAACCGACTTGGTCGAGTGACAATCAGTTTCACGTCGCTGACGCCGGCGAGCTGAAAGGCCGCCACCAACGCGCTGATCCCGACAGAGTCAATGAACGTCACGTCTTGCATGTTGAGCTCGATCCGGGTGGGGCGGCGGTCGGCGAGCTGACCTGCCACTGCCTCACGAATCTCGTACGCGTTCTCTACGTCGATCTCGCCGCTCGGTGAGACCTCCACCACATCGCCGGCCAGCGTCGACGTCTTTATCGACAGCGTCACGCCACTTCCCTTCACCCGCCCGGTACGCGACCTGGCGCCCTGCTTCGTTGTGCGCGGGCCGCCACACAGCGTAATACTCGCTGCGTAAATCCCGCTTGTGGGGCTCAGTAGCCACCCCGAAAGGTTCGGTGAGTCTGACCAGAAGGTTAGGCTCATAACCTGGCAGTCACCTGGGCGGCTCAGGTGTACTGAGCGGCTTGGGTGAACCTGGTCCACCTTACCGGCAACACCCCAGTCGTTCCCGAATCGTGATCATGTCCACACCGGACCCTGGTTTGCACCGTACTGCTTTCGGGCACAAAGGTGAATCGTACGGCGAGCGCAGGAGGAAACGGAAAATGTTCTCAACCAAGAACCGGGCCGAGCGGACGGCCGCCGAGGCCTGGGACTACCTATCTTCTGCCATGGCGGCGATCGGCGACAACGCCGTGCAGGCCAGCAAGAACTCCGCCGACGTGGCTACCGATCACGCCAACAAGCTGTTCGACCAGGCCAGTAGGCGAAGCTCGCGCCTGACCGACCAGGCCAGTAAGCAAAGCTCGCGCCTGACCGACCAGGCCAGTAAGCAGAGCTCGCGCCTGACCGACCAGGCCAGTAAGCAGAGTCACCTGCTGACCGGGCAAGTAAGCAAGCTCGCAGGCAAGGCTAGCGACCGAGCCGACGAAGCCTGGGCCAGAGCCAATGCAGCAGCGGCAGCACTGTCGGGGCGCAAGCCGGGCAAGCCGTGGGGGCTGATTATCGGATGCAGCGTTTTGGGTATCGCGCTGGGTTGGGCTGCGGCCAGCACGGTGCGAGCAAGGCTGGAGCGCCAGGCCGCCAACGAGGAACGTGACCTAGCTCATAACCCGACCGTGGTCGCCGGGAGCAATGACGGCTGAGCTCAGCACCAAATGTTCAAGACCGCCGGGCAGGCCGATTGCCCCCGGCGGTCTTACGCTGTCGATGGCTTTGGGGTGCCCGGCGACCCGTCGTGGAAACCCGGGCTCGGTAGAGTTGAGTGTCGTTCGGCTCTGCTGTCTGGTTGCCGGGCTTTTCCACTGCTGTGACCTGGCCACTCGATTAGATAAGGTCCGCTGGTGCTGACTGCGGGAGACCTGCTCGGAAACCGATATCGGTTGGATGAGCGCATCGCCACCGGCGGCATGGGCGATGTATGGCGCGGCACCGACGTGGTGCTCGGTCGTGTCATCGCTATCAAAGTGCTGCGGACCACCATGATGGCCGACCCCGAGTTCGCGGCCCGCTTCTACGGCGAAGCTCGAATGATGGCAGCCTTCCGCCATCCAGGTGTGGTCGAGGTTTACGACTACGCCAGTGCTGACGAGGGCGCCGGTGGCGGTGAAGTCGCCTATTTGGTGATGGCTTATGTCGAAGGTGAGCCGCTGTCCACCCGGGTCAAGCAAGGCCCCATGGACGTGACCGAGACCATGTCGATCGTCGCGCAGGCCGCCGATGCGCTGCACGCCGCACATCAAGCCGGCACGGTGCATCGCGACGTCAAGCCGGGCAACCTGATCGTCAAGCCGTCCGGCGCGGTGATCCTGGTCGACTTCGGCGTGGCCCGATCAGCGGCTGTGACGAGCGTCACCGGGGTAAATGCCATCGTCGGCACCGCACTCTATATGGCGCCAGAACAGGTCGCTAAAGGTAACGTTACGGCCGCAACTGACATCTATGCGCTGGGCGCGGTGGCTTACCACTGCATCTGCGGCGAACCCCCGTTCGACGGCGACAACGCACTGCAAGTGGCACTGCGTCACCTCGAAGATGAACCTGAGCCGCTGCCAGCACACGTACCGCCCGCGGTGCGCGAGCTGATCGCTCGGGCCATGGCTAAGCAACCCGCCGACCGATTTGCCACCGCAGCAGAGTTCAGCGCGGCTGCTGTTGCCGCAGCCGGCGCGATGGATTGGCCAAAGCTCACCGGTTCGGCAATGGTGGCACCACTGAGTCCCGCCCCACCGACCCGAGTCGTGCCGCTGTCGCGCGATCTGCCGTTCAGTCAGCCGTCACGCCAGCGTCCGCGCAGCCAGACTGCACTTCTAGTAGCGGTGATCTTGATGATCGTGCTGGCCGGCGGCTTGGCAATCGCTATCGCCCTGGGCAACAGCCCCAGCCAGGAAAACGTCAAGAAAACCATCGCGCCAACCTCAGCCGGGCCGACCGGAGACAAGCCGGCCGAAGGGCCGGCCAACCCGGCCGAGCCGGTGACCAGGACTCACACCAATCGGCCCAATGGGGCAAATGCGCAGCCCAGCCTCTCCAGCGAGCCAAGCAAGTCAGCGAAGCCGAGCCCCGCGCAGAGCAGTCCTGCCCCGACAAAAACGGCGAAACCAATACCAACGACGACACCGACCAAACCGGCAGGCTCACCGGCACCCACGCCAACGAGCTCCGCCGAGCCGACCCCAACCGTCACAGTTGCTCCTAATCCCGCCGTCCCGGCGGAAAAATAAGCGAGGTCGCCGACGGATGAATGCTGCGGCCAGGACCAGAAACGGCCATTAAGCTGACGTAAGGTCGGCGGACGCCTGGGGGCATCATGATCGTCGTGCAGCGCATGCTCACCGTGCTGGCCGCCCCGAATGCGGTGCTCGCTTATCTCCGCGACTTCACCAACACCCAGCACTGGATTCCTGCGACCCAACGCGCGCACCGACATGACGTCGGTCCCTTGGCGCCAGGGGCGACCTGGCAAAGCGCCAGCAAAATCCTGGGCATCACCACCGAGCTCACCTGGACATTGATCACTGCCGAGCCTTATCGACTGGTCTTCAGCGGTCGCAACGAAGGCGCCACCTGCGTAGACACGATCACCCTCGGGCCAGTGATCAGCGGCACTCAGATAAGTTTGCGGGTCGACTTGGAACTGCACGGCCTAGCCAAGTTGATCACCCCGGTCTTCAAGGGCGAGATCGAAAAGCTAGGCACCCGCAGCGCTAGCGGACTGGCCGAAGTGCTCAATCGACTCGACCCACCCCACTGGCACAGCACCTTCCCTTTCCCGCCGCCAGCGCCGGCTTAGTGGTCCTCGGCGTTAATCCTTCGGGGGTTGGTTCAGGGGTTCCAGGTTGGTGAGGTAGAGGTCGCCGGCGCAGTCGAGGGCGTCTTGGGCGGTGCCGATCGGTTGGCCGTCGGGTAGGACGGAGTCTTGGTAGCCGTCACGACTGGCGAGGTAGATCGCGAAGCCCCACAGGTGTGCGGAGCGTTGATAGCGCAGCCTCATCAGTGGGATGGTCTCACCGTCGGGTAGTTGCGCGTCGATGTAGGCGAACCCTGCCCGGTACCGCACCACGATCGTGGAAAGCCCAGGCCAGTGGGCCTTCGCGTGCTCAGTCAGGCGTTGCTGCAACGACACCTTCGTCGATTCGGGAATCGCGGCCACACTATTCATCATGCCGGCCTGCCGATGGGCCCGCAGGCCGGGGCGAATCCACCCGGTGCGAAAGGCCGACCACCCGCAATAGATCGACTGTCTGCCATGTTCGGGTAGGCGGAGGTTTGTCATGTCTGGTCCATCGGCCTGCCCGATCGTCTTGTCTATGCCCGAGCAGCAGCGTCTTGAGCACCGGGTCAGGACCGTGACCGAGCAACACCGGCACGTCTTACGCGCCACGATCATCTTGCTCGCTGCCCAGGGTTGGAGCAACGCGGCGATCGCGCGGCGGGTCGGGGTCTGTGTGGACACCGCCCGGACCTGGCGCGACCGCTACGGCGCCTACGGCGAGGACGGCCTTCGAGATCGGGGCCGCCCCGGGCGGCCGCGTCGGTTCACCGACGTGCAGCAGGCCCAGGTCAAAGCGATCGCCTGTGAACTGCCCGCTGATCGGGGGATCCCGTTGTCGCGGTTTAGCCACGCCGATCTGGCTGCCGAAGCCGTCGACGTCGGGGTGGTCGAGGACATCTCGGCATCCACCGTGCGCCGGTGGCTACGCCGGGATGCGATCCGCCCCTGGCGCCACCAGTCATGGATCTTCCCGCGTGACCCAGACTTCGCCGTTAAGGCAGGCCGTGTCCTCGACCTATACGCACGCACCTGGCACGGCGAGGTGCTCGGCGACGACGACTACGTCATCTCCGCCGATGAGAAGACCTCCGTGCAGGCCCGCTGCCGGTGTCATCCGAGCCTGCCACCCGGACTGGCCCGGATCATGCGGGTCAACCACGAATATGACCGGGGTGGGGCGCTGGCCTACCTCGCCGCGTACGACGTCCACCAGGCCAGGGTGTTCGGCCGTACCGAACCCACGACCGGCATTGTTCCGTTCGCGAACCTGGTCGCGCAGGTCATGGGCCGTGAGCCCTACTCCAGCGCCCGCCGAGTCTTCTGGATCACCGATAACGGCTCGTCACACCGCGGTCACAAAGCCATCGACCGGTTGGAAAACACCTGGCCGAACGCCACCCTGGTCCACACACCAATCCACGCGAGCTGGGTCAACCAGGTCGAAATCTACTTTTCCATCGTGCAGCGCAAAGTCGTCACACCCAACGACTTCTACGACCTCAACGACGTCACCAACCGGCTCACCGCATTCGAAGACCTCTACAACCTCGCCGCCCGGCCCTTCAACTGGCGCTACACCAAAGCCGACCTCGCCACCACCCTCAAACGCATCGCCGCTCACGAAACCGCCACCATCTGACCCCCGAAGGATTAACGCCGAGGACCACTTAGCCGACGACCGGGTGATGCCACTTGTCCCGTACTGGAGGCGGTCATGAATTTGGTGGTGTTGGGGTTAGCGGATCGGGGGGAGCACATCCGCGACGTCTGGCTCTGGCTCAGCGTGTTCGCGCAGGTGACGGTTGTGTCGGGGCTCCTGCTTGGTCTTCGCGTCATTGAGTTTGCGGCGCAGGTCGTCGCGCACGTCGTTGAGTGCGGCGTGCAGGTCGTCTTCTTCTGACGTGGTGACGAGCTTTTGTCTACCGGCAATCCAGCATTCCAGCGTCACCTTTTGGCCGCGGGATTCGCGGTCCTTGACCAAAACCTCTAGTTCAGTGGTGTCGGCAGAGAAGCCAGCGAGGCGCGCGTTCAGCGGCTCAAATTGCTCAGCGATCCAGTTCCGGTCACCCTGAGAGAAGCCTCCACCGACTCGCAAGCAAGCGTCGACTGTTGCCGGGTTGGTTACCGTACTCATCGCGTTCTCCTTATTTAGGTCCGAAACCCTGGCATAGCAATGCCCAGCCTGGCGGAACCTAATCAACCAGCAGGATGTGCACGCGTTCGCGGCACTCGCCGCGATCAGCGCGGAGCAACGGCCTGCCGGCCCTGCAATGAGGCACGATCGGCGGCGGCTCGGCCGGAAGCCCAGCCTTCCCGGTTGTTGATCGTGGTGGCATGCTGAGTCAAGCCAGTGAACTGGCGCTCGAACAATTCCCGAACCGCATCATCACGTGCGGCCAGCACCGGCAAAAGATTTGTCGCACCGGCCGACTCGGTCATGCTGCGGTCCACCTCGTCGGTCGTGGTGGCGAGCCGTTCGCCGATTCGCGCCGCGTACGCGGTCAGGAACGATTGCCGAAATGAGCGGGTGGTGTTGCGGCCGTACTGATCCGGGGCGGGTTTGGCTTGAGTCATCGCGCGGGTCGCCTGCACGAGTAACGACGTGAACAGCAGCTCGGTCGCATCCAGATCAGTGGGGAAACCGACGATAGTGGTGAAACCGTAGGCTTTCGTCCACACTGCTCGACAACTGTTAGCCTCAGCCACGACCTGCAACAACAACGACTTCGGCGCCTCGTACGGGTTGTCGACGGCCACTCGGCGAGTCGCGGGCTGTTCACGCTCGCCAGTTGTGGCGATGAGCAAGACATGGTCGATGCGATGACGGGCCATCAACTCCTGCGCCTTGGCCGTGAAAGCGTCAGCCTCCTCGGGAAAGTCGGTCGACTCGGCCTTGGCGAGCAGGGCGCGAACCCGATCCAACATCCGCTGATCAAGGTCAGCTGGCACAGTCACGCCCACCGTCGCATTGGTGCCCGGCATTGGACCGACGGATTCGACTGCTGGCACCGTCGCGAGCAGATGTATTACCTCGACCATGATCGACATCACCTCGGCGCGGTCGACGCCCTGCTGCTCACCCCAGTGAGTCACATAGTGGTCATCGTGCTCCCACCACACCTGCGCGGCGAGCGCCGTCAACTGAGCCTGCCATCTCGACTCGATCGTCGCGCTCGGGTAGCCACGCATCTGTGCGGCGATGGCATCGATCACGACGCGGGCGTGCCGCGCACTGTAATCGCGGCGGGCGGCGCGAACCAACTCAGCGGGCTGCCATCCGCGTTTCCAGGCCGATTCAAGCTCGCCGAGCAGCACGGTCAGGACGGCTCGGTTGACGAGCACAATTCCGACTGTGCCGCCGGGGCCGACAGTCAGCAGCTGGATCGAGCGCGCAAGTTCGGCCGGGTCTTGGCAATGAAGCGCGTTGACTGCTTGGGCGACGATCGCTTCGGCTAGCTGTCGCTGGAACGGAATTTGCCCAGCACCGAAAAGTGGATCATCCGGGTCGGGTGCCGTTCCCCCGGCCCGCCGCCGCTGAGCTGCGTTCGCGGCCTTGCGCTTAGCTTTATGCCGCTCACGGCTGTTCTTGCCCATGATCCTTCTGCCCCAACCTTGAGCCGATATCAAACCCAAAATAGCTGGACCGCACGGCCTGCTCCACGGCAGGTCGGGTCAGGTCAGCCGGGCGTGGCGCTGTGGTCAGAGATGACAAGGGACGCTGAACTGGTCCACGTGAACGGACCACGGCAGGTTGCGGTTGACGCCGTTCTGTTTGCCTTGGCTGTCCACACCAAGGGCATACACCGAGAGGTTGTGGTCGCCGGGCGCCAATTTCAAGCTGGACATTTTGATCAAGAACCGTTGGGCGGCGTTTCCACCGACTGCGGGTTCGCTCTTGCTGTTGGCGAACCCCTTCCCGACGTATGTTCCCTGCTCATAAACGTCGACATAGATGGATTTGGTGGAGTCGTCATCGCGGGCCCAACCAGCCAGCACCCCGTTGTCGCAGCCGTCAAAATATCCGACTGGCCCGTGATCGGGTCCGGTGTTGGTCGGCGGAGCCGGACTGGTCGGCGTGGTCGCGGGTGGTGCGGCTTTGGTGGCCTTTGTCGATGCCGGGGGTGATGATGGGGGTGATGATGGGGGTGATGATGGGCTCGGGCCAGCCGACCCGGCCGACAGCGACGGCACCGGGCTGGTGACGCTGGGAATCACCGGCTGCTCCAATGGTGCCGGCTCACCGGTTGCCGACACACTAGCGTCCGGTTTTACGTCGGCTCCAGTCTTCGTCTGTCCACTTGCGCCATTGCCGCTTAACGCAAACCATCCACCAACGCCAAGCAGCAGGAGCGCGGTGAAGCCAGCAGCGCCTAGGACATATTGCTTCCGACGCTTTGTCGCTGCTGCCACTGCACCTTGTGCGGCCGCTTCGTCCCACTGTCCGCTACTTTCGGGCGGGTAGAACTGATCGCCGGCACCCGCCGAGAAAATTTGGCCGCCAGTTCCGGACGGGTAAGACGGCTCGCCGCCAGTCGGCGAAGCAAACTGGTTACCGCCGGTCGGTGCCTGCCAATCGTCGATGCCCGTCGATGCGTCCCTTCGATTGCTGTCTGTCAATGCCGGGGACAACGACTGTGCGCCCGACCCGTCAACCTGACTTGGCGATCCAACTCGGCCCGGTCGCTCAGCTTGTCCCGGGGATTCAGCCCCGCCCTGCGACGCGCTGGTGCCAGCGGCAAGCAGCGGAAACTCGGTCGTTCCCAGTGTCGACAGCACGTCACTTGTGTCCGGCTCCGGACTTGTGGCCAGCCCCGGGATAGCTGTCGCAGCATTGCCGACTGGGGGCACGGGTGCTGGCATTGAGGCGGGTGGCGGCAGTTGCCCGCTGGGGTCGACCGCTTGCCAACCCTGCGAGGTCGAAGCGCCTGCGTCCGCCGAGGTCGAAGCGCCTGCGTCCGCACTAGCTGCCACAAGCCCTGACAGCAGGCTGTGCTGCTGAGTCAGCAAGTCGCGGACCTGCGTCATCGACGGCCGACTGTCCGGCTCGTAGCCGATGCCTTCGCGCAGCAACGTGGCCAGTTCCACCGGTACGCCGGGTAGCGCCGGTGGGGATTGCTCGAACAGCTCGTGCATCCGCACCACGTCGGGGAACTGGCTGCCGAGGCGGCGAGGCGGCTGACCGAGCAACAACGCGTACAACGTTGCGCACAGTCCGTACACGTCGGCACTGTCAGTGGCCGGTACGCCCCAGACCAGCTCGGGTGCGGTGAAGGCCGGTACCGCGCCGAGCGCGCGATCAGCTTCCTCGAACAGATCGAAATCGGTGAGGCGCGGCCCACCCGTGCAGTAAATTAGGTTGCTCGGCTTGATCCGGCCATGTAACACACCGGCCGCGTGCGCAGTAACCAAGCCAGTGGCGATGACCGCCCCAACCGCCACCACGTCCGCCAACCCGAGTGGGCCAGCGTCCAAGGTTTCGGCGAACGAACCCGCGCCGAGCTCGGTCACCAGATAGAGCCGACCATCGGCGAGCCAGCCGTCGGCGAAGATGTCGACGAACGCGGGGTCCGCAGTGACCTTCACCACTGCAGCACAGCGTTGCGTGAAAGCCGGGCGCTGCGGTTCGCGCACTGCGGTTTTCAGTACACGTAGCGCTACCGGCTGATTGGTCGCCTGACGCACAGCACGGTAGATCGTCGCGCGCGGACCGGTACCGAGCTGGGTCGGGTTGACGATTCCATCGATGCTGCTGAGAGCAGGTATCTCGGCCACGGCCATACTGTAGATACCGGACCCTGAACGCGCGACACCCCGTGTGCGAGTCCGCCACCACCCCAGGCGAATTGCCCCACCGTGTCGCTTCGAGACAACAGAGAGTCACACTGTTGTCCCGACCGTGAGCTAATAACGGCGGCTGCCAACTAATCCACTAGATCGGCATAAACAGCCGGATCTACCACATCGTGCACACAGCGTTCCAGCAGGTCGGCAAGCCGATCGGCGATCTCGCCCGAGTCGAGTTCGAGCCGGACGCAGAGGTCGCGATGCAGGGTCACCAACGGCTCGCTGATTTCATCGGGGTCGGTATGACTCTGGGCATAGCCGTCAATCAGGTGTCCGGCCAGCTCGTCCCACACCTCGATCGCTTGCTCGATCAGGTCGAGGATGTCGAGCGTCGCCGGCCGAGCACCAAGGATCTCCGCCTCACTGACCAGACGATGACCCGCATATTCAACATCGGGGATCCCCCACGATGTCCCCAAGGTCGTGTCAGCGGCCTCCTGGACAACAGCTTCGAAGTCGGCCTCAGCCGCCTCATCCACTGCCGGAAGCAGGCCCGCCTTCGCCAGCAACACCGTCGCGAACAGCCGGTCACGCAGCGCCTGCTCCACCACCAAATCCGTTAATTGCCGCGTGCCCAACCCTTGAACGGCTTCGACGAACTCGTCGCGCCCCGGCTCGGTCGGGTCAACCCCGTTCGGCCGACCCGCCGCCGAAAACTTCACCCCATCTGCAAACGCAGCGAAAGCAACGGCCACCGCATGCACGCAGAAGTCGTCGTCACCACGCTCATCGAGGCAGTCACAGTCACCAGTGAACGCCCGGTCGATCACACCCACCCAGGGCTGGAAGCTGGTGCCCTCGGCGAACACGACTGCCCTCGCCCCACCGCCAACAGCCTCCACGGCGCCGACCGCGTCGTCGGCTAACAGCTGGTCGGCGGCGATGGCGATCTCCGGTGAGATCGAGCTGCGAAACGCTGAAATATCGATGCTGACTGCCACGATCGCCGACCCTACCGCGCAACCGCCGCAGGCGCCGACCCAACCGCCTGAATTGATCAACACCGCAGTCAATCATCGCAATGCCGCCGCGACGATTCCGGCTCAACTGCCACTACCGCACCAAGGCGGCCATGGCAATTGTCGGCTACCTGACACTGGCTTAGATCCTAACGGGCCGTTGGGGGCTCGCGGTAATTCGTCTATACGGCAATGATGCTCTTACGGCTCACCCCTGGCTGTACCCCCGACTCGGAAGATCATTGCTATGTCTGTTGCTTTGAGTACGTCTGCTCGGCAGGCCCTGGTCACCTTGATGTTGCACGTTACCGAGGCCTCGAATCCCGAGCTACGCCAGCTGTATCGCATCACGATCGACAAGTCTGCTCGTGATCAATTGGCGCAAGAAAAGCTGATTACCTGGAAAAAGGGGCTGCGAAACGCGATCTTTCATGAGCTCACCGACGAGGGTTGGGTGCGCGCCAGGGCCGAGTTGACACTCACTCCCCCGGACGGTGTCGGCGCGGCGTGGCACCTGCTCTATGGCACGTTTCGCCATCTCAATAGCCTGATGATCAAAAACGGCTACCAGATTGCGGACGTCTTCGTCGAAACAGACTTCGGCGCACGCTCCATTGAAGCGCGCATCCACGCCGCGTACCAAGAATTGGCGGTTGAGCCTGGAGCTTTGGTCAGTCTTGCTCGGCTGCGGGATCAGCTGCCGGAGATTGCCCGCCCGCGCCTGGACGAGGTTTTGCTCGATCTAGACCGGCAACGGGTAATCCAGCTGGAGCCTGATCCGAACCGGATTGCGCTGAGCGGTCAAGCCAAGGCGGCAGCGATCCCGCTCGGTGGACAAGACATGCATCTGATCACGATCGGTCACCCATGATCGAGCCGCAGGAGCGTAACGCGCTGCTGGAACTGCGCCGGCTGGATTGGGCGCCCACTCCGGACGACGTCTGGTCCCCGCTTGACTTGCACATTGACGGGCTAAACGGCGAGGCTGGCGCCGCAATCGTGCAAGCTTATGCGAGCGCAGAGGCAAGCACAGGTGCCAGCCCAGTCGGCTTGGTTATTCACGGCCAACACGGCGCCGGGAAAACCCATCTCATTCGATGGGCCCGCGAGCAAGTCCAATATTATCGCCGCGGCTACTTTTTCCTCCTCGGAATCGTCGACGGAAAATCATTCTGGCCGAATGTTGTCTCCGCATTCTTGCGCGGCTTACATCGATCTGGCTCATATCGTCACCCGCAACTCGCCATGTTGCTCGAACAGCTCGCCGAAATCGCCGGCATATCCAACGACCTCCACCTTCGGGTGCGCGGTGACAGCCCGTTGACGCCAGCCGCCCTAGACGAATTCAGCTCAGCATTTCGCCGCGCCAAACCTGAAGTCGGGCGCGAATGCCGGTATACCCTGCGGGCTTTAGTCATGCTCGCCGCTGCCGATTCGGACATCAGCGACCTGGCCGAAAACTGGCTGACCTCGATGCACGACGAAACATCAGTCGAGCTGGAACGCTGGGGCGTGCCGCGCGCAGTCAAGCCGCCCCAAGAAGTGGCTCGGGAGCTTTCCCAGCTCATCGCGTGCACCGGAGCGTCGCTCTTCGCCGTCGATCAAATCGACCCGATATTCGCCCAGGCCCGCAGCTCGGTGGTCGACGACGGAACCGGCCGAACCCGCACCGAGCCGGTCCGGCTGGCGGCCGAGCTCGGCAATGGGCTGATGCAGCTGCGCGAAGTGCTGAGCCGGACCGTGACAGTGGTTGCCTGTCTGCCGACATCCTGGACGCTGATCGAGCAGAATTCTTTGGCCCCGGCGGGCGGACGGTTTCGCACCGAGACCCGCCTGTCGCGCCTCCCCTCGGCCGACATCGCGATCGAGCTGGTTACGGCCCGATTCGAACCTTGTTTCGACCTCGCCGAGTTCAAGCCGCCTTACCCCACCTGGCCGGTGACTGCTGAGGCATTCCAGCACGCGGTGAACTTCACCCCACGAGGGTTACTGCAACGGGTCGACCAGCACGTACAGGCGTGTTTGCGCAGTGATGAAGTGGTGCCACTCACCGATCTGAGCAGTGCGGCGCCCACGCTGGTGGACACCACTTCAGTGGCGCCGGCGAGTCGCCTGGCTGAGCTTGATGAACGGCTGGCTCAGCTGCGTGAGCAGGCGGTCGTCGACTCGGCGTTGGCGCCGGCAACCGAGGACCGCACGATGTCGCGGCTACTAGTCGCGGGGTTGCAGGCCTGGGTCCTAGAGCAAGGCGACCGACGCGGCCGATACAGCGTGCAAGCTGGTGACGACGCGAATCCGCCCCTACACGCCGGCTTGGTGGAAAGTTTGGACGAGAGCACCGAGGACGAGGCGCATTGGTCCTTTCGCGCGCTATCGCACCCAAACGCTCGGGCGGTGCAAGCCCGACTGCAGCGATTGCTCAGCCTCGTCAATTTGGATCCTGCAATCACCAAGCGCCGCGCCGTACTGCTGCGAAATGCGCCGTGGCCGAACGGCAAAGTCAGCCAGCAGATGAAGCAGGACTACCTCGCCAATGGCGGCATGCTGATCTCTGTGTCACTGGCCGACTTGCAGACCTTTTCCGCGCTCGCGACGTTGCTCGACGAGCACGATCCAGCCCTGCCGGACTGGTTGCTCGCGCGACGCCCGGCCGCGAACACCGAACTGTTCACCGAAGTCTTCGGGCCACCGCATAACCGCAAGCAAGATCAACCGAGGCAGGCCAGCCCCGCCGACTCGGCGGAGTTCGTTCCAGGGCCAGCAGATGAGGTCGGGGCAAGCTTGTTGCTGGGGACGGTTCAAAAGACCGGCGAAGCCATGCGGATGCCGTTGGAATCGCTCCGCAAACACGCAGTGATCTTCGCCGGCTCGGGGTCGGGCAAGACAGTTCTGATCCGGCGGCTGATCGAAGAGTGCGCCCTCAACGGCGTCTCCGCCATCGTGCTGGACCCAAACAACGACCTGGCCCGCCTCGGCGATGCCTGGCCAGAACCGCCCAAGACCTGGCAGCCCGGCGATGCCGAGCAAGCGAAAACCTATTTGGACGGTACGGACGTAGTGGTGTGGACGCCTCGACGCACCACCGGACGGCCGCTCAGTTTCCAGCCCTTACCGGACTTCGCAGCAGTGCTCGACGAGCCGGACGAATTCGGGTTGGCGCTCGACACAGCGGTCGCCGCACTTGCCCCGCGTGCTCGAATGGCCGGCAACACGGCGAAGGCGGATCGTGGCCGGGCGGTTTTGCGTCAGGCGCTGGACTACTTCGCCCGTACCCGAAATGGGGGCTTGGAACGGTTTGTGGATCTGCTCGACGATCTGCCCGAGGGGGCGACGTCGCTGGGGCGCTCACACGAGCTGGCCGCGGAGCTGGCCGAGACGCTTCGGGCGGCAATGGTGAACGATCCGATGTTCGGCGGGGCCGGCGAAACACTCGATCCGGCCGTCCTGCTGACCCCGCCGCCGGGAAAGCGCGCTCGGATCTCGGTCATCAGCTTGATCGGATTGCCGAACGACGAACATCGACAAAGCTTCGTCAACCAATTACAAATGGCGCTGTTCGCCTGGATCAAACGAAACCCTGCGGGTGACCGGCCACTCAGTGGACTCTTAGTGATGGACGAAGCGCAAACCTTTGTGCCGTCCGGTCCCACAACCTCTTGCACGGAAAGCACCCTCGCGTTGGCGAGCCAAGCACGAAAGTACGGACTGGGCTTGATCTTTGCGACACAGGCCCCGAAGGGCATCCATAACCGCATATCCGGAAATGCCGCCAGGCAGTTCTACGGCTTTCTGAACAGCCCGGTCCAGATCGCCGCGGCGCGAGAAATCGCCGTGGCTAAAGGCAGCAGCGTGCTTGATATATCCCGCTTGGAAGCCGGCCAGTTCTACACAGTCGGCGAGGGAACGCCCTTGCGTAAGATATCCGTTCCGATGTGCCTGTCATACCATCCGGCCACGGCCCTGAGCGCCGAAGAAGTGCTAGAACGCGCCCGACGCAAGCCTTAGCCGCCCGCCCGTTTGGCCAGTTCAGGCCCTAGAAGTACTTCCAACTTTCGGAATTAAGCGCCATACTCGAAACCATGAGGCCGAGGGCAGGGGGCGAACCGATGAACCATGCGGCCGACAACGCCAAGCGGCGGACGCACCGAACGCACCGCCTCAAGTCGAAACGCGCCGAGGTCGAAAGGATCTTTTCCCGAGTAGGAGTCCTCGAACGGATCGCGAGTCGAATCAGCGAGGACGATCGTGACCGGGCCGAGCTCCTGCGGGTAAGCTGCGACGTCCTGAGGGAACTAGACCCCATTCCGATCTCGGTGGCAGCGTCCCTCCTTGGAGTGAGCGAACCGACAGTTCGCAGCTGGACCCGTCGCGGGCTGCTGACCTTCGCCGACGGGCAGGACAACGGCCTCGATGTGCGCCGCCTACATGAGGTCATGGCACTCGTTCGGGACCTTCGTAGCGCAGGGCAAACCCATGACCTGCTGAACAAGGTTTGGCACCGACTTGCCGACAGTGCGTTACTCGAACGTCCGGATCTCAAAAGCAGTCTGGCCCAGATGCGCAAAGGTGACGGCATCCCGACAGACATCGATGAACTAGAACGTGATCTTGGGATCGCGGACTAGCCACATGTCTGTCAAGATTTTCCGTACGCCGCGCGCTGACCAACAACTCAAAAGCCACCCGAAGGCAGATCAAAAACGGATCATTGCCTTTCTGCGTGACCTCGAAGCAAACGGTTGTTCAGCTCTTTCATATCGCCTAACTGGCGCAGACCCGTTGGAACGGCTATGCGACAGGCATCTGGGTGGTCGCCTGCGCGCCATAGTAGCGTTTGAGTCTCCACATACGGCATGGCTGCTTTTGATAGCCGATCATGACGACAGCGACCCTATTTTCAATATCTATACTGAGCTGTATCGTCTTATCGGTTTTGAGCCGGAGCCAGCAAAAAAGCGAACGAAGCCGGCGTGCTGTGGCAATGATGGATCCGCTCCAATTCTAGGTAAAGTAGCTGAAGATCTGGCCCTCAAAGCTATTTCAATTCGAAAAACTCGCCGGTAACCGCGGCACCGCTGGTTAGAAGAAAGATGCGGCGCCGGCAACCGATTTCGCCGTCGTTGTTCCCCGCGGTCTGCGGTCGGTTGCCGGCGCTGCTGGATTTACGATTGGGGCAGTGCGGCTTCGATCGCGGCGAGCACCTCGGGGGCATCGGGCGCGGTCCTTGGGTCGAACCTGGCCGAAACGGTGCCGGCTGGCGTGATCAAGAACTTCTCGAAGTTCCACCGGATATCACCGGTGTAACCCTCGGCGTCGGCCACGGTGACCAGTTGCGCATAAAGCGGATGCCGGTCGTCCCCGTTAACCTCCACCTTCTCGGTCATCGGGAAGGTCACCCCGTAGGTCGCGCTGCAGAACTCGGCGATTTCGTCTGCGGTTCCTGGCTCTTGGCCGCCGAACTGGTTGCACGGCACGCCGAGGACGGTAAATCCACGATCTGCGTAGCGCTCGTGCAGCTGCTCCAACACCGCATACTGCGGGGTCAGGCCGCACCGCGACGCCACGTTGACGATCAGCACCGCATTGCCTCGATATTGCTCGAGATCCAGCGGCTTGCCGTAAAGATCGGCAATCTCGGTGTCGTAAATGGCCGACTCGGCCATGAGGACCTCCTGCGCTTTACTCGGACGAGATGGCACGGCGACGGGTCGAGCCGCACCAGATCTAACCTACTGCGGCCAATCAAGGACCAGCACCGCGGCCACTCGTACATGTGCTCGGCTACCCCTACCGGCAAGCTCACGTTCAGGGTCAACACTGATTGGTCGCCCGAGCGCACCACCGAGTAGTCGCACCGCCACCGCAGCGTCCGCTCGCCGCAGCGGCAGCCGAAGATTGACGTGATCGGCTGAAAAAATTTTGCCCATGATCAGGTCCTAACCGTCCTGGCGTGCGTCTTGATGGGCACGAGACGCAGTTCAGCCATCTCGACCCCGGACTCGGGCGGCAAGTCTGCGATTGATCTGTACGTAGGAGGATTAGTGATTTCGCCCACCCGCACACTGGCGCCGGTGACACTTTCCGTTGCCACTCCGATGTACAACGAGCAAGAATCCGTTGACTATTTCACCACCCGACTGCGGGTGGTGCTCGATGGACTACACACCGCCTACGAAGTAATTGCGGTTGATGATGGCAGCACCGACGCAACGGTCGCCCGATTGGTGCAATTGAGTCAGCAATGGCCAGAACTTCGGATTGTCTCGTTACGGCGCAACGTTGGCCATCAGACTGCGCTAGCCGCGGGATTGCGCGCCGCCCAAGGCGCTTATGTGGTGAGCATCGATGCCGATTTGCAGGATCCGCCCGAGGCAATCGGTGAAATGCTGGCACTCGCCCAAACTCAACGGGTCGACGTGGTCTACGGCGTGCGCAGTGATCGCAGCACCGATACGGCATTCAAGCGCAAGACCGCAGGAGTCTATTACTGGGCCATGCGTCGACTGGTCGGACCGTGGGTTCGCGACAACGCGGGTGACTTCCGGCTGATGAGCCGGGCGGTCGTCGATGTGCTGAATGCATTGCCCGAGCACCGCCCGGTATATCGACTGGTGGTGCCCTCGCTCGGTTTCACCAGCGCTGAGCTCGCCTACGTTCGGGCGGAACGGGTGGCCGGCGAGACGAAGTACCCGCTCAGCAAGATGATCCGGCTGACCTTCGACAGCGTGACCAGTTTCTCAACCGCGCCGCTACGAATCGCAACCTGGCTTGGGCTGCTCAGCTTCCTCAGCTGCCTCGCACTTATCGCCAACGGCTTGGTGGCTTGGACGATGGGCGCGGTCGTTCCCGGTTGGACCTCGCTATATGTGGCAGTACTCCTGCTCGGTGGTGTGCAGTTGATCTGCCTAGGTTTGTTGGGCGAATACATCGGTCGGATTTACGCTGCCGCCCAAGACCGGCCGAGATTTTTGGTCGGCTTCGACACCGCCGACCTGAACGCGGAGTACCTCATTCCTGCCGCATAATCTGGCGTCAGCAATGCGTGGAAAATGGCGCTGACCACTCGGCACGTTACTAGCACTTTTGAAATTTACGTCCGCCTGATCTGGCGAATCAATTCTTATGACGGTCAGGTCGCACCCTGACTCAAGAGAGGGTCCACCGTGACTGTCGGGCAATTATCGCTATTAGCGCGCCCAACATCTCCTAAACACCGAAATTACAACGCGCCGCAAATATTGCTCGCCACGGCCTTGTTCGCGCTGGCGATAGCCGTGCGCTATCCGGGCATCCACATCGTCTCAGAAGATTTTCATTTTTACCTGCAGGTCTGGAGCCGTTTTATCACCCAGCACGGTGGCTTCTCAGCACTCAAATACAACTTCGCCGATTACAACGTGCCATATCTGTATATATTGACGTTTTGCTCCTGGCTCGACGCACACACGCCGATCAACTTGCTCACCAGCGTCAAGTTGATCTCGGCTGGATTCGATGCCGTGCTCGCGTTCTTCGTCTTCAAAATCGTGGCCCTGCGCGGGCACGGGTGGCAACCTCCACTGCTAGCTGCGCTAGCTGTGCTGCTCCTGCCTTCGGTGGTGATGAACGGCTCCTACTGGGCGCAATGCGACTCTATCTACGCAGCTTTCGCGGTGGCTGGGCTTTATTATTTACTCCGGGACCGGCCGTGGGTCAGTATGCTCATGTTCGGGTTATCGTTCGCCTTTAAACTGCAAGCAATTTTTATTCTCCCCGTGGTGGTAATGCTGCTACTGGCCCGCAAACTGCCATGGCGCACTCTGGGACTTATCCCGGTCGTTTACATTCTCCTCGCCGTGCCTGCGTGGATTTTGGGGCGCCCGTTCAAAAGTCTACTGCTGATCTACTTTCATCAAACTCAGGAAAGCACTAGCCTGACTTACAATGCGCCAACAATCTACGCGTTCTTGCAGCCAATGACGCACGTCGAAATCGTACGTTACGGGGGTGTCTTATTAGCGGCAGCCGCATTTTTGCTGCTGTTTTTTGTGATGTTTATGCGGCAGCTGACACTGGATCGGGAACGGATCGTTTTGTTAGCTACCGTCTGTGTGATTCTGGCTCCGTTCTTACTGCCTAGCATGCACGAGCGCTACTTCTACCTCGCTGATGTACTCAGCGTGGTTGTCGTGTTTTGGCGGCCAAGACACCTGTGGTATGTGCCGCTTCTCGTGCAATTCACATCATTGATGACATACCAAAACTATCTGTTTTCAGTTCGGGAAGGTATTGACCTGCGAATACTGGCACTAGCTATCGCCGCCGCTCTGGCGGTTACCACAGCGGCACTCCTACAGAAACGAGACAGCGTGAATATAGGGCACGGTGGCGGCAGTCCAACATTTAACTCATACCATCGTGACGGTAAACGTTCAGATTATCAATCGTTCATGCCACAGATAAGATCGATATTGACTAGAACAGCAAGATGATCATGGTGATCAAGTTCTTATTCTAAATTTGTTATAAAAGTTGTGATACCTGTACTACAGGCCCAGATCTTGGGGCTGAAAGGATCTTGAAACTGGTTGCATGATCGATCGTTGTCCACGGCGTGGATGCGGTTACGGTGCAGGACATCGATGCGTGGGGTATGGATCTGTCCGCGTTGACGGATGGGTTGGGGTGGTTGTTCGCCCGGCCGGAGCCGAAGGAGACGTTCGGGCTGTTCGTGCGGGCGATGCTCGCGGACGTGGCGAAGAAGAATTGTTGGGCGATGGCGGAGTTCTCGGGTCTGGCGAATCCGAAGCGGTTCCAGCATCTGCTGAACAAGGCTTCGTGGGATGTCGACGTCTTACGTGACTGGGTGCGGGGTTACGTCTTGGCCGGGTTGGCCGACCCGGACGCGGCGTTGGTTTTGGATGACACGCAGGCGATCAAGAAGGGCACCAAGAGTGTAGGGGTGGCACCGCAGCACTGCGGGTTGACGGGGCAGACGGAGAACTGTCAGTGCATGGTGATGCTGACGTATGCTTCTGCGCTTGGGCACACGTTCATCGATCGGGAGTTGTACCTGCCGGCGTCGTGGACCAGTGACCGGGCCCGCTGTGACACCGCCGGGGTACCCGCCGATCGTGGTCTGGTCACTAAACCGCACCTGGGCGTTACCATGCTGAAACGGGCTCTCGCGGACCAGGCGTTGAGGTTCCGGTGGGTTGTTGCTGACTCAGGATACGGCCGTGACCCGGTCCTACGCGAGTTCTGCCACGACAACGTCTTGTCTTATGTGTTCGCGGTCGCGGTGGACCTGCCCCTTCTCGGGGTTCGCGGTGAGGCATTGCGTCCGGACGTGGTGCTGGCCGGCACCGCCGACCGGGTATGGCAACGCCGTTCGTGTGGCTACGGCAGTAAAGGTGAGCGGTACTGGGACTTCGCCGCCCATGCGGTGACGGTCAAGGGACAGCCACCCGCGCCGGGTTTCGCCCATACCCTGTTGATCCGTCGAGCGATCCGGCCGAAGGTCACGAAGAAGCATCCCGACGGGATCTACGAGGTGGAGTACTTCCTGGTCCACGCCCCGGCCCAGACACCGGTCCCCGCGATGATCCTCGCAGCGGGTCTACGGTGCAACATCGAAGACGACAACAAGGCCGGGAAAGACCAACTCGGTTTGGATCAGTACCAGGTTCGTGGATGGACCTCATGGCACCGACACGTGACCATCAGCATGCTCGCTCAGGCATTCCTCGCAGTCACCCGGTCCGGCCTGGGAAAAGACCACCCCCGGACGGGAAGCGAACACCCCGGCTGAACCCGACACCGCTGATCGGGCTGTCCCTGGCCGCCCTACGCGGCCTACTCACCGCGACGATCCTGCTCCGCGCCGTCGGCGACCACGCCGCGGCCATCGCCCGCGAGGCCTGGCGCCGCGCCCATCAGAGCACCGCGATGATCAGCCACTACGGACGCCGCGGTGATCGACTCCCACCACCGCTACGAATCTGAAACCACCCATACCGGAACATCTTCATGATCTGGGGCTGTAGTACCTGCGTCTACCCCGACTTGAAATCGCCCTCTATGTGACTTAAGTATTGTTGGAATGGAGTTTTGTCAGTGAACTTATTTTTAACAATGCGTAGGCGCCGTGAAGTTGTGCTGACAGATGGTTATTACTGGGGTTTGCGGCGCAAGCTGCTGGAAAAGTTTTCTGTTCACCGTTTGACTTTAGCTGCAATTCTTTTCGTAGCTGTATTGGTTCGTTTTTATCGCTTTCCGCAACTGCCGCCCGGACTTAATCAAGATGAGGCGTCGGCGGGTTACGAAACACTGGCATTGCTAACAAATGGGACTGACCGTTGGGGGAACAGGTGGCCTATCTACTTCCCGGCTTTCGGCAGTGGGCAGAACACTCTTTTGTCATACCTTGGCGGAATCAAGTGATCATGGCGACACTGCGTTTTTTACCAAATCGTTGAACACCTCAATAGGCTTCAGCCAGTTCAACGTTTCACGCGGTCTACCATTCAACTCCGCGGCAACTCTATCAAGCTCTTCCTGAGTATGCAACGACAGATCTGTTCCCTTAGGAAAATACTGCCGGAGCAACCCATTAGTGTTCTCGTTACTGCCCCGCTGCCACGGCGAATGCGGGTCACAAAAATACACCGGCATACCGGTATTCACAGTGAAGTCAGCATGCCGAGCCATTTCTTTTCCCTGATCCCAGGTCACACTGTTACGCATGACATCCGGCAATGTTTCCATCTTCGCCGCGAGCAGGAACGCGACCCGCTCAGCGCTCCGATCGAACGGAATCCGCACCAGCATCACGAACCGGGTCATCCGCTCAACCAGCGTCGCGATTTGGGACTTGTTGCCCTTACCGATAATCAAATCGCCTTCCCAAAAACCGGGCACCGCACGGTCATCGGCCTGCACGGGCCGTTCACTGATGTTGACCATGTCCTTGATAGATCCCCTGGCCACCGTAGGACGCGACCGGTTCACCCGCCGTGTGCGTCCACGCCGCAGAGCCAGCTTCAACTCAGTCCGTCGGCGGGTTACGAAACAATCTGCCGCGGCGACCAGTTCTGCGCGAACCCTTCGTTGACCACATCGTGCAGCAACTGGTTCGACTCCAGCTTCCGTTCCTGGGACGCAGTCGTGCGCCTCGACCGGATAATCCGCCGGTCCGCCACGGTCAATCTCCCGAGCGATCGTCGAATGATGCCGGCCGAGTAACTTCCCGATCGACCGAGACGACGCTAAAGAACCACTCCGGCTCAACTCGAGAGATCATCTCTCGTTCCTCAACCGTCAACGGAGAAGACCCACTCATATATCACCAATCACTCGACACCAAGATCATCTTACCGTGGTGTCGCTACGACCCTTTGACTCCGCCCTTAATATTCCATTTGTCGAAGTGTTCGGTCTTACACCGTTTGCTATTCGGCTCCTGCCCGCTATTCTCGGCGTGGTAACTGTGGGGGTTGGTTATCTGCTAATTTCGAGTGCTGCGGGACGTCGCGCGGGCATATTGACAGCACTGTTTCTTGTCGTCTGCCCATGGCACGTGATGGCATCGCGCTGGGCATTAGAGTCGAACCTCCTTCCCCCCGTCATGATAATCTCAGTATGGCTACTCGTCCGTGCCTACGATAACCCGCATCGGCGATGGCCGATGATTTTTTCTTGGGCTCCGTTAGCCTTGACATTTTACGCTTACGCTGTTGCGATATTCATCGTCCCAGTATTTGTGATGCTATTTTTAGGATTCAATTATACTGTAGTCCGCAACTATCCACTCCGAGTTGCTACTAGTTTGGGCATCTTTGCAATCACCGCTGCCCCTTTTACAGTTTTTATTTTGGTTAACAATGTGCTCCATCGTACGCCATCTCTTGTCGATCATTTCCCGTTCAGTGTTCCTTTACTGCAGGGCAGCCGCATCAACGAGATCTCACAGAACAACACCCTGTCGATAAATTCGAACTTCATATTTAGTGGATTAGATGACAAGCTACCATGGAACGTTCTCGCACCGTTCAAACCGGTTGGGCCTATCGTTCTCACGTTATCGGCGATAGGAGTCTTCTTCGCTCTGCGACGGCGAGGAGTCGTTTCTGCGGCAGAGGTGAAGGGCATTGGTTCAGCTAGTGCGCCCTCCCGGGCGTACGTATTGCCTCTGTGGTTGGCTGCGTCGATTCCAATATTGGCTGTCGTTCCCGTCAACGTAACACGGTGGAACATAATTTTTTTGCCGCTCATCCTGCTTGCCGCCGTCGGCCTCGACGGTCTAGCCACGGCAATTTCAGACCGCCGAACCCGACATTCTATATTAGCTATACTCGTGACACTTTCATTCGCATATGACACAGCATTTTATGTGTCCTATCTGCGAGGTGTCAGTAACTCATTGCAAGTTCAGTTTAGTGTCGGCCTTAACGTAGCCCTTGAAAAAGCAACGCGGCTAGTCAAGCCCGGCGAGCCTCAGTACATTTCCGATCAAATTCCACTCAACTACCTTTATCTGCTTTTCTACAGCAAGATTGAACCTATAGACTTCCAACAAAATTCGGTATACTCCGTCGGTGGTGGTCAGTACGTCGTGCGCCGATATCGCGACTACTATTTCTCCCACGCCGACCCGGACCTAGCAGCCGCCCGCAGCTACGTGGCAGTCGTCCCGGCCAAAGGTGACATCCTCGTTAACTGCGACCGCCGGACACTCCTGGACACTGCCGGCGTATTTGTCGTCATCCGCTGCTATAGTGACTGAATAAGAAAACCCCGCGAGTTCCTGACCCTGACCGGGCGCATCTTTTGGGAGGGTGCGAACTTGCTCTGACTATCTGGCTTAATCATATGAAGGTCGGAGTGTCTTTTACTTATCATTGACATATCGGTCGTTACTAAGAGTGGTTTTCCGCTGTTCAGCGACTGTGGGGACCGGATCGGTAGGCAAGGGTCGCAAGGATGGCCGGTGCATAGGTTCACCTGGGTTAGGACGGACTTCGCCGATCATGGGCTGGACATGACCCTCGACGATCCCCGGAGGACTGTGGGTGACACTGCATGTGCCGGTAGTGGTGACACAGGTGAACCCCGACGGCAAATCAGAGCCCGGCGGACACCGTACCGGCTGCTGCAGTGCCGGCTCAAGAAACATTTCCGGATTCAGTATTGAGCGTGTCCAGACTTCGTTTGTACTGGTAGATGGTGGTTGACAAGAGTGTCGTCGGTACTCAACTCCAGGCCGGAATGATGATCAACTTCAAGTTGATGGGGGTGATCATGAGGTGGGGGTGAGGTCACGACACGGCATCGATGCGGGTGCCGCACGGGTCACGGATCAGGTGTTGCGGTGCTTGGACCGCTTTGAACACGGTGGTCAACTGTTGTGGCCGGCCGCGGAAGTCGTTGGTGAGTACCCGCCAGTACTTGAGCTGGGCGTTGGCGCGTTCGCCCAGGCAGCGCAGGGCGGCCTGGGTGCGGTTGGCGGCCTTCTTCGCTTCGGGCAGGGTCTTCTGTCCGCGTTGGCGTTCGTATCCGGTGACGACCTCGGGGTGTAGGCCTATGTAGCCGAGGTCGGCGAGCAGGCCGAGGAACGCGGTGACCTTCTCCGCGATCTCGAACCAGCGGGCAGCGATGATGTCGACCGTCCTGCCGGGCAGTACCCCGGATACCCATAACAGTTCACCGTCCGGGGCGGCCACGGTCTGCACCGCGCCGCCGTGGCGTTTGTGTTTGCCGGAGTACCAGTACTGCTTGCGGGTGTACCGGGCGGCGATGCGTTCGGTGGGGATGTTGACGCCGTCGACGAGCAGGTACTCCCAGCCGGCCTTGACCGCCAGCCTGACGACCTCGGTCAACGGCAACGCCCGCCGGGCCAGGACGTTGATGCCTTCCTGGACCATGGCCCGGCAGGTACTCTTGGGTACCCCGTTACCCGCGCCCAGTGACCGGTAGGTGTGCCCGCCTTCGAGCCAGGCACACGTCAGGATCGCCTGGGTCAGGGCGCTGTGACCGCGCCACCAGGTACCGATGCGCCGCCGCTAACGAGTCAGTATCTCGGCCACCTCGTACACAACCTCGGCTGGCGTGGACAGGGCGCGAGACCGTAGATGATGGGACCGGAAGTCTCTGGTTCTTGGTTGCTCACACAGTCGAGATGCCAGAGGCCTCCGCTGTTCATGATCTTCCACGCCGGACCTTGCCCCAATCGTGATCCGCGCCTTCGATGAAGATCATTTCTATCACCCAAAAGATGATCATCTAGGTGACCTCGAGTTAAGTAGACAGCTCCACTGTCAACCGGTGCTCACCAGCGGAAACGAAGTCTGGACACGCTCATTGACTAATTTGGCACCGATATAGGCCCTGCCCGACTGCACACACCGTGATCGCTCGACCCCTTGACTAATCATTATTGTGCCGAGGCCAGCCAGCAAAGCGACTCCCGCACTTGGCAGGGCGCCAATCCCCGAAGTATGCGGCTCAGGCTACCAACATCGTGCTGGACAGGAAGATGACTGCGAGGATCGTTTGCAGGACCATTCCGGCCGCGATAACGATTCGATCGACCATTGCGTTGGCGCCGATCCGGGCCAAAACCAAGAAGATCACAGTGGCCTCCATGATATAACGCGGAGCCGACTGCATGGGTCGGCCGCCACCCACCTCAGTGATGCTCAACAGGATCAACGTAGCCGCAGAATATGCAACTAGGTAGAACTGATCGCGGCGAATGCGCCATCGACCGAACACAGCAAGCAACACTAAAATCGACGCACAAAAGAATGTACCGGCGTCGAGCAACGCAGCAAGGGTGTTCATATCGAGCAGTCGGCGATCAAAAATGTGGCCCACCGCGTGCACCCAGGCGACGCCCGGAAACGTGTAACTACGCCCCCACTGATCCTGAGCGGCACTGAACGCCATCGGATTACCCAGCACTAAAGCGCAATACCACATGTAGCCAAACAAGCCTAATGGCACTCCGGCAATCGCTAGCGCCTGAAATCCGAGTCGGCGCTCACCAACCCGGTATTGACGAACATATTCGATGATCAACGGCAGGGCGAGCAGAACACCGAAGAGTCGGGTTGCCGAGGATAGTGCACTCAGACCACCAGCAAGCCACCAGTGGCCGCGCCGTGCAGCGTACAAGGCGCTTATTGACAACAGCAGAAACAGCGAAGTATTGTACGGGGCGAGCAAAAAGAATGCCATAGGAAACGCGGCCAGATATATAGTGGCACGGCGGGCTACCTGGCTGCCGAACTCGTAATCCGCCAGGCGATACAGCATGGTCAACGAACCGAGCGCACAAAGATGGGCGATGATCCAGGCGCTTGTGACCGCGTCGCCGGGCAGCACATAGTCGCCGACACGAATCAATATTGGATACAGCGGAAAGAATGCCGGGTACCCCGGTCCCATCTGATATCCCTCGACCGCGATACGGACGTAGTGGCCGGCATCCCACTGCAGCCACTGTTGCGCAATATTCCAATGTGCTGGCGCGGGTCGCCGCTGCATCACGTAGGCGAACATGCTGATCAGTAGTTGAATCGCATTGCCGATTAGCCAGACCGTGAGGCCAGCCAGGAGCGCCGAGCGCCATGGCCGAGGCGGCTGGCTGTGGGTCTTTAATTGGTCCCTCGCTGGGATAACAACTGTCGCGGAAACCATCAATTCGCTCACGTCGGCGCACCGATCAAATCAGTCCCGTTCGCGTCCGACTGCGCTGCCACCGATTCCCAGGCAACAAAATCTAGACAATAATCCCGGGAGAAGGTAACGAAATCATTGCGTTAATTAATCATCCGAGGGCCGCTTTGTGCTCAGGACGACGACCGAGGTGACAGCTGATCCGCCACCGTCGGCGAGATTGGTCCCGAGAAATTCGCCGGTTTGCGGGTCAACAATGGTTCGGGTTTCCCTCTTGCGGGACTCGACAGGCTCAGGTGGTCCCATCAGAGCCAGACCTGTGCGACCGAGTAGGTCTTTGGTCGGACCAAGATTCTGCACCCCCGGAATCAGCTCGATCGTCTGCAAGACTGTGACCCTAGCAGTGGGTGTCAAGTGCGGATACTCGCTAGCCAGCAGCGTTTGGAGATTGAAATACGCCACCTGGTACTTCCTGGTCGAGGTCGGACTGATCAGATCCTGATGTTCTTTCTCGTCAGTGCTCGATTTTTGCTGTGCCATGGTAATCACCCGCTGCAACAACTCAGCTGGAGTGCTCGGCAATGCCGCAACGAAGGCTTTGGTCGGTTGTGACCACGAACCGCGGTACGGTGGCATGTTGGGCATACCGACGGTGCCCTGCATCACTTTTTCGCTTTCCTCGACCTTGTAGGAACACCCCGTCCGCGCAGGTAGCGATTTCGGGTCACCGCGCCAACCTGCTGGCGGTGGAACCACACCGTTGACGACAACCATGCGGCCGGGTTTTTGTTCGTCGAATGCGGTCCAGTCTTCCGAGACGGTCGCGCAGTAGACGTCAGGTGCCTTTGGCTTTTGCTCAAGATAGATGGTACGGCGATAAAGGTAGGCATCCGCGTATACACCGTTACCGATGGCGACACTTACCGACTCTTGGGCGGAGTTTCGATGGCTAGCCTGCACTGCGCCCATCGATGCGGCCACCACACCGACTGCGGCGATGACCCCGGCCAACACTCGCCGGGTCCGCTGCTGACGTTGGCCGCGCGAAATGATCGCCGAAATGTTCGGCGATACCGCTGGATCCGCATACTGCAACGAAGTACGGAGATCATCGATGCTTTGCATGCCAACTCCTGAAGATGACGAACCTGCTCGCCCGTTAGTTTTCATTGAGCTCGGGACAAACACGTAATTTGGCCAGCGCGCGGGCACAGGTACTTTTCACCGTGTTTGCCCGCATTCCTAGAACAGCGGCCGTTTCCACGACGCTCATATCCTCATAAAAACGCAATACCACTACGACACGCTCACGATGCGTTAAAGCCGCCATCGCCCGGTGCACCGCGTCCCGATCAGCAACCTGCCCACCGTGATCCACGGTCGTATACGCGTCCGGAGCCACTACTATCGGCTGCTCCCGGGACTTCTTGCGCCACCAGTCAGTGCGTGCGTTGACCAGCGCGTTACGCACGTACCCCATCGGGTTTTGTTGGCGGACGCTGGGCCAACGAACGTAGGCCTTAGTCAAGACGCCTTGCAACAAGTCTTCGGCCCGATGACTGTCGCCGACAATGAGCTGGGCCATGTGCAACAACCGAGAGTAGTTGGCTGCCACAAAGGCAGTGAAGTCCGCATTCCTCGACGCGACACTGCCGGCCAGGTTCGCCTGGGTGGGAATGACAGTACGTCCCGGAAGCGAGGATTCTGCCCAATCGCCCGGGCCAACGGTCACCACCACACCAACACCAAGCTCTGCGCTCTCATGCTCCTCAAGACGTATGCCAAGGCCATTTGGGCCTGACCGGAGGGCAAAATTTTTTTGTGGATTCGATGAATCGAGTTTTGTGGACGGACTAAACCTCCAGTCCGTGCCGAATCACCTCATTTCCCGAGCCGCGGTGCGGAACATGCCGGCCAGTCCGCGGCCGGTGGTGTCGAGGCGGGTGTATTGGGTCACGTCCGGGCGGCGGACCGAGGTCGGCATCGGAGGTAGCTAGTCGGATGTGGGGTGAGAAGGTCGGAAAGTCCGGTTATCCCGAGCATGTGCTGGAGCAGGGATGGTGGGTTGGTGATTTGCAGGCGGCAGCCGGTGCGGGCGGCGACCTGACTAGCGACGACCAGCACAGTGAGGCCGCCGCAGTCGATGAAGGTGACCTCGGCGAGGTCGACCTCAAGAAGATGCGGAAGCCGGGTGACAAGGGCGTGGAGCAGGCCGTCCTGAAACTCGTCGATGGTGGCAAGCTCGATCTCGCCAGCCACAGTGATCAGCACGGTGCCCGGCGACAGATGCCTGGTCAATATGCGCAGCTGCGGTGGTGCGGTCACCAACGATGACGTGATGGGCATGGGTCCTCCGGACCGACGACTTCTACGGCGTGGGTGGTGAACGGGCAGGGGCAGGACCCGTTATTGCTCAGGCCGCGTTTGCCGAGAGGATCGAGCGGGCGTGATCGGCGTGATCGGCGAGGACCAAAACCTCAAAATTGGAGGGGATGGGATACGAGCGGAGCGACACCCGTGAGGTCGACAGCTGGTCCCGCCCGTTCGTCCGCGTACGGTGCGACGTCGCCGTGGTGTTGAAAATGTTTGCCTCCTGGCGCTGGTGCAAGCTGATGAATGTCGGCTTCGGCATACCGAACGGCAGGCGCCCATGCCGCTGGTGTCGGGTGCTAGGTAGCGGGTCGTGGGGTGTCGAGCGGATGCAGCGAGAAGATCGCGGCACGAAGTTCGTGGATGATCGTGTCGGTGTCGTCGATCTTGGCCATGACCGTGGTCTTGGCCACGGAGTCGTGCAGTCGGGCGGCGACGCTGTGCAGGTCGATGCCGAGACGGGACACGCGGTGCAGGACGTGGTGGTGCAGATCCTGGGCGATCTGTTGGCGGTCGTTGCTCGATCGCAGCTGTGCGTTGTCGCGGTGAGCGTGAGCCAGTTGCAGGACCAGGGCGGCGTGAGTGGCGTAGCCGCCGAAAAGGTCAAGGTCCAAGGGGGTGAACGGGGCTGAGCCGGGCGGGGCGCAGATGAACAGCACCCCGGTGACAGCAGCCTCGCTGCGCATCGGCAGTGCCACCGTCGGGCCAGCCCCGTGGATTGGCTGCTCGGCGGTGCGCAGGTCCGCGTCCTGGTCGGCGATCATGACCGGGCCCCGGCCGGTGAGCGTGTCGGCGTACCCGGATCCCGTGGTGGGCAACGTCCTGCCGATATATTCGGTGTAGACGCCGTCGCCGGCGACGACCAGCAGCATGTCCGGCTGCTCCGCGGGTACGCAGACGCACACCCCGGCGGCTGAGGAAGCACTCATAGCGTGCACGACGATCTGCGGCAACGCGGACTCAAACGGGTCGTCGCTGCTCAAGACGGCGGTCGACAGGGCCATCATCGCGGTCTGCCACCGCTGGCGGCTGCCGGACTCGTACAGCAGCGCGGCGTTGGCGATTGCGACCCCTGCGGTCACGGCCAGCGCGGTCGCCAGTTCTTCGTCGTCAGCGGAGAACTCGTCGGCGTCGGGCTTGTCCGCGAGGTACAGATTGCCGAACACCTGTGCCCCGATCCGGATCGGGACACAGAGAAACGATCGCATCGGCGGGTGACGGGCAGAGAATCCGATTGAGGACACATGCTTGGCGATGTCGCGCAGCCGCGACAGCTCCGAGTAGTCGATCAACTCGCCAAACAGGCCCGTGCCCTCGGTCTGAACTCCGAACGCACTGACCGCTTCGGCGTCCGTGCCCGTGTGCAGGAACCGCACCAGACGGCCTTCTTCGAACACGCCGAGTGCGGCATAACGTGCCCCGACCAGAGTCCGCGCGGCTTGCAGGACGTGCGTCAGCACCCCCTCCAGATCGACCGCGCGCGCTACTTGCAGATTTGCCCGCAGTAGAGCGCGGAGCCTGCCCTGAGTCTGCTGGACATCGGCGGCTCGGGCGATCAGCAGCGCCGGCAACTCGTCGAGTTCCAGCCGGGCTACGCCAGCAAAATCACCGTCGGGCAGCCTTTGCTGTCGCTCGCTCGCAGGCCTGTCAGGCTTTGTACTGCCAGGTGCTAATCCGTCAGGTGCCGTTATTTTTACGCGGTGGGTGTAGGCGTGCGTGTCTACGGTGACGGTGTCGCGATGTGGTGTGCTGTTGGTCATGGCCCAGATCCCTAGTGCAGGGAAAACCCGGCCCGAGGTCTGGAGGCGAGAGGCAGGTTTCGCGCCGACGGTGCTTAAGGTCCTGATCCGGCGACGCGTTCTACTCCCGGCCAAGACCCTACGCCCATTGCGGGCACACTGGCGGTGAGCCGAAGCCGCGATTGCGGAACCGAACGTTCGCAGCCGCAGCCCGCCTGGGTCGGGGTTGACGCTCGGCGTCCACTGCCACCTGCCTGGCTACAGCCGCCCTCGATGCCGGCCGCGCCGATGGGTCATCCAGGGTGCTGGTCATGGCGAGGAACCGGGGACGGATTTGGCGGCCGGGTCGGACCCGCTGACGATCGCTTCGGCGAGCGCGGCCAGCCGCTGGTTGCGGTTGCGGGCGCCGGTGCGCATGATCGTGAAGGCGTCTTCCATGCTGATCCGCAGCCGTTCGGATAGCACGCCCTTGGCCTGTTCGATCAGGATCCGGCTGTTGAGCGCATTCTCAAGTTGCTGGGTGACGACATCACGGTCGTGGATCGCGCGTTGCTGCAACAGTCCGATCGTGGCAACATCCGCCATGGCCTGACCGATGCGTAGCTTGTCCGGGGCGAGCGCGCCGGGCTCGGTGCCGAACAGATTAAGGGCGCCGAGGACATCGGTCCGTAGCCGCATCGGCAGTGCGTGCACGGCGGCGAAACCGACCTCCGCTGCAGCGGCAGTAAACCTAGGCCACCGGCCGGCCTGCGCTAGATCGGTGACCGTTACTGGTGCGCCGGTGTGATAGCAGTCCAGGCAGGGACCCTGCTCAGTTTGCAGCTGGAACAGTTCCAGCAGCCGGGACCGCTCCGACGACGCGGCGACTAACTGGAGGGCACCCCGGCCGTCGGCGAGCAGCAGCCCGGCAGCGGACACGCCAAGCAACTCCACGCAGCGTTCGGTGAGGCCGTGCCGGAAGTCGATAACGTCGAAGTCTGCGACGAGCGTGTCGGATAGCTCCACGAACACGTCCGCCAGGCGGCTTTCGGCCATGTCATTTCACCCTCATCATGCGGTAGGTCGATATGTCGATGGGTGCTGAGCAGGCTCGCCTGCGTCGAAGCGGATGCGGCTATCCGGCATCGGTGGCGTCGATATTCTCGTCAGGATCGAAGCGCAGCACCCGCGTGACGACATCGCCGGCGACATCGCGCAGTGCCCGGTCCGCGCTGTAAGCGTAAGCGCGGAGTCTGATCAGGGCCACCGCGGCGCTCACCCCCAGCTGCACGGTGATCATCCCGGTGGCCTGGTGGACCTCGGGGTGTTGCAGCGCGGTCCGCTCGGGCAGCCCGTCGGCACCCGGCTGGCCGTCGCCGGTGCTGTCCAGCAGTAGGGCACATGCCAGATCCGTCAACATCAACGCGTCGGCCAACGGCTCACCTTCCAGCGCGCCTGGGGCACGCCGGTACAGATCCATGACACCGAGCCGGATCCCGCCGACGCGTAGCGGCAGCGCGAAGACCGCCTGAACGCCGCAGCGGATCGCCGCCGGTGCGAAAGCCGGCCAGCGGGTGAGGTACCGCGGTTCGTACAGGTCCGCGGCCATCGACGGCCCGTCGGCAATGGCCTCCGCGCTGGGTCCCTCACCGAGGGTCATGGTGAGATCCTCCAGCGCATCGGCCAGGCTGTTGCTGGCGTAGAGCGTTTCGCGGGGCGTGGCCGCGAGGCTCACCACGATAGCGGCGGCGTCCATTCCGGCGGTGGCGAGCACTGCCGCTCCTAGTGTGTCGATCGTGGCGGTCTGCCCATGAGCGAGTTCGACGACCAGGGTCCACAGACGCAGTCTGCGGTCGGCGATCATTGCTTTTCCTGGTTCGCCGTCAAGTGGCGCGAGAAGCTGATCGGGCAGAAGCACCCGTCGTGTCGGCTCATGGTGATCCAGTGGACTGGCTCAGCTACACGCGGCTCCAGCGTGCGCGAGGTCATGAAGTCTCATCGCGCCGGTCGAAGCCGACCGGCGGGAGATCCATCGTGAACTGCGTAGTCTGTGTCATCGCGCGTTCCTTTCTCAGAGACTTACTCCGGACCTTGCCGATCGGGTCATCGCCAGGCGGCGATCGACGGCCGCGGTAACGCCATATCCGCGCCCCAGCGTGCTTCACGAGCGCCGCTGCCAGCCGGGACCGGCAGCCAACTGATTGGATCGGATCCGGGGGTTTGCGCTGCAGGTCAGAGGCGCCAGCCAGAAAGCTGAAAGGGAAGGCCCTCGCAGCGTTGAGGGAAGCTTCGCGGTCGTGACAGCCCCGGCGTGATGGGGGCATATCCGGTGATGGACTGACAGCCACCGGGGACCAGAGCGGCATCTCGACATTACGCTTGTCAGCCCCCGCCAGGACGGCAACAAAACGGCCTGACATTGTCCCGTCATGACGGGACCAAAGCCTCTGTGGTTGGCCGGCTCGCACTGCCCGCAGTGTCCTTCACGGGTCGTCGACGGTCCTTGTCAGCACGTCGTGGGCCTCGCTAGCCATGGCGTGCAGCCGCTGCACAGGCACGTACAATCGCAGCTGCGGGAACTCTACGCGTTCCTCGTGAGCCATGTGGTCCAACAGGGCGCGGTGCAGGCTAGCGAATTGCATGTCGAAGGTGACGTCCCCTGAGCGACGACTTAACCGTACGCTGCGCCGGCGGGAGGTGAGACGGACAACTGTGGTCTATGGCACGTAGCCCGCAGGGAAGGGTGAGCATGGGCACCGCCGGACGGTCGGGTCCTTCGGCCCTGCCTATCGAGACGAGGAAGCGGGAAGCTCGCGGCAACGAGGACCATGGAGGACGAGATGACCTATCGCATCGCCATCAACGGGTTTGGCCGGATCGGCCGCGACTTCCTGCGCGTGTTGTTGGAACGGAACTTGGCGAACTTGGGCTTCCAGGTCGTCGCGATCAATGACCTGTGCGATACCGGCACCATGGCGCATCTGCTTGAGTACGACTCGACCTTCGGTCGTCTCGGTGTTGAAGTGGGACACGAGGACGAGGCGCTGTCCGTCGGTTGGCACAGTATCCCCACCTTCTCGGAGCGCCGGCCGGACGCGTTGCCGTGGGCCGATCTCGGTGTCGACCTGGTCATCGAATCGACCGGCAAGCTGCGGACCCACGATGACGCCGCGCTGCACCTGAAGGCCGGGGCCAAGCGGGTGCTGATGTCCTCCCCGGGAAAGGACGTCGACGCGACGTTGGTGCCCGGCGTCAACACGAGCGATTACGACCCGCTGCGGCACCACATCGTCTCCGGCGCGTCCTGCACGACGAACTGTGTAGCGCCGCTGGTGAAGGTGCTACACGAGGCGTTCGGCCTGCAACGGGGCTTCCTGACGACCGTGCACGCCTACACCAACGATCAGAACATCCTCGACGCGCCGCACAAGGACCCGCGCCGGGCCCGCGCTGCCGGGGTCAACATCATCCCGACCAGCACCGGCGCTGCCAAGGCCGTAGGATTGGTGCTACCCGAGCTGGCGGGCCGTCTCGACGGTGTGGCCCTGCGGGTGCCGGTCGTCGACGGCTCGATCAGCGACCTCACCCTCGAACTCGGCTCCGAGGTCACCGTGGCGCAAATCAACGAAGCGGTCGCACAGGCGTCAGCACCGGGCGCGCCAATGCACGGCATCATCCGGTACACCGAGGCCCCCATCGTCTCCACGGATGTCATCGGCGACCCAGCGTCCTGCGTCTTCGACGCACGACTGACCCAGGCGCACGGCAACCTGGTCAAGGTCTTCGGCTGGTACGACAACGAGTGGGGCTACACCAACCGGCTGGTCGACCTGACGAAACTCATGGCCGACCGCGGCTGACGCGATCGTCACCCCGCGACAGGTTAGCTTGCTGTGGTCGACCCACTGCAGGCTGAACAGCGGTGCTGCCGCGCCTGCAGCCGTCATCGTCGAGACCCCTCACGTCAATACACGACCAGTCCACGTTCACGGAACTGTCCGCGTACCCGGTCCAGGAGTTCGGGGTCGGGCGGTGCCATCCGCAGCGGTGATCGATCATGGCGTAGGTGACGGGCGTTTGGTGGGGTGCAGGATGCGGTCCAGCCGGATGGCGGCGTAGCCGAGGGTAGATGCAGCGCAGACGACGAGCAGGTTGACCCAGAGGATCTGTGCCGGCAGCAGTGGCAGTGGCAGTCCGAGCAGTGGTCCGGTGAGCATGACGACGATTTCGGCGCTGCCGCCGGCGAGGCCGTAGAGCAGGAACCGGCGGATGTTGGCGTAGACCCGGCGGCCTTCCTCGGCCGCGGCGATGACGGTGGCGAGGTTGTCGTCGGCGAGGATCAGGTCGGCGGCTTGGCGGGCGACCTCGGTGCCACGTTTGCCCATGGCGACGCCGATGTCGGCGCGGTGCAGGGCCGGGCCGTCGTTAACGCCGTCGCCGGTCATGGCGACTACGTCCCCGGCGTCGCGGCGGGCTTGGATGATGTCGAGTTTCTGCTCGGGGGTGGCGCGGGCATACACCCTTGCGGTGGCCAGCCGGGGGTCGTCGGGTCCGGTGAGGGTGCGGCAGTCGACGACGGTATCGCTGGTGGTGATCATGCCGAGTTCGGCGGCGACGGCGTGGGCGGTCGCAGGGTGGTCGCCGGCGATCAGGATCGGGGGCCAGCACGGTCACGGATCCGAGTGTCTCGACCGCGGGTAGCCGGCGGATCAGCGCGTGCCGAGCGGCCATCCGGCTGGCGCCCAATGCCAGGGCGAGAGTGACGACATCAGTTGTTGGCGTCCATCGCGGACCACTCGCGCCTCCGGGGCCGCGAGCTCGGACAATGCGGTGATCGCTCGATCCGCTTTCACCTCCTGCACCACCCCGACGGTGGTGTTGACCACGATCACGAAGATGATGACCGCAGCGTCCGCCCAGTCGCCCGTCACTATCGTCAGCGCGGCGGCGGCGAGCAGGACCAGGACCATGGGATCGCGTACCTGTAGCAGCACCCGCTGCCACAACCCGGCCCGGTGGCGCTGGGGTAGCACATTGCCGCCAGCTAACGCCAGCCGCTTCGCCGCCTGCGCTGACGTCAGCCCGCCCGCGACGGTATCGGTTAGGCCAGGTTGAACGGTTGTCATCCGTGGCTCCCGCAAAGTAGTGGCAGCGACCGCCAGTCATGACCGTCGTTTATGTCTTTGATCCTGCCCCGCTGACTGCAGCCTGGTCAGGGCCGAACGGCACCTCCGGGCCGGGGTGTTGTGCCGTCGACGCGGGAGGGGACTTAAGCCTCTGCCTGAGGGTTCCCGACGGGACGAGGGTGAGGGCACGATACCCACTGTGGTGAGAGCGAATCACGAACTCTCTTCCCGTTTACGCCGCCGGCCGGAGGATGTCGGCGCTCCTGTGGACGGTATCTCCGCTGCCGATCGCGACGTAGAGCAGCAGGCGACGTGGACCGGTGACAGCGCAAGCCAACAATGAAGTGAAAGGTTCGTCATGAAGGCACTCGTCTATCACGGTCCCGGACAGAAAAGCTGGGACGACGTACCTGATCCCCGCATCGTCGACGACACCGACGCGATCATCGGCGTCGACGCCACCACGATCTGCGGTACCGACCTGCACATCCTCAAGGGCGACCTGCCAGTGACGGCCGTCGGCCGGATCCTCGGTCATGAGGCCGTCGGCACGGTCGAAGCCGTCGGCGCTGATGTCACCACCATCCAACCGGGTGATCGGGTTTTGGTGTCCTGTGTCAGCGCCTGCGGCCGGTGCCGATACTGCCGGGAGGCCCATTACGGGCAGTGCCTCGGCGGTGGTGGCTGGATCCTCGGGTACCAGATCGACGGAACTCAGGCTGAGTTCGTCCGGGTGCCGTTCGCCGACACCTCGACGTACCTGATCCCGGCTGGTCTGGATGACGAGGCGGTGCTGATGCTCGCGGATATTCTGCCGACCGCGTACGAGGTCGGCGTTGTCAACAGCGGCATCAGGCCCGGTGACACCGTCGCGATCGTCGGCGCCGGTCCGATCGGGCTCTCCGCGATCATGGGTGCCCGGCTGTACAGCCCGAGCCACATCATCGCCATCGACTTAGCCGACACCCGACTGGAGGCCGCGAAACAGTTCGGTGCGGACGTCACTATCAATCCGTCCCGGCAGGATCCGGCGCAGGTCATCGCCGGTCTCACCGATTCGCTCGGCGCCGATGTCGCGATCGAGGCGGTCGGGGTGGCCGATACGTTCGAGCTGTGCACCCGGCTGATCCGGCCCGGTGGTCACGTCGCGAACGTCGGTGTACACGGCAAACCGGCGACGCTGCACTTGGAAGATCTATGGACGCGCAACGTCACGATCACCACCGGCCTGGTCGATACCTGGTCCACTGCGACGCTGCTGAAGTTGCTGCGGACCGGTCAGCTCGCGCCGCAAAAGTTCATCACCCACCGGTTCCCGCTCGACCAGGTCATCGACGCGTACGACGTGTTCGGCCGGGCCGCCGATACCGGCGCGCTCAAGGTTCTGTTGCACAAATAGCAGCACCCGCCGGACAGGGGGCCGACGCACCCCCGTCCGGCGGCGAACTACGCTCAATGTGCGGACTTTGATCCTGGAACGACGGCCACGGGGCAGCCGGCGTGGTGCAACACTGTCTGGCTGACCGATCCGAGTAGTAGCCCGGCGAAGCCGCCACGTCCCCGCGACCCGGTCACCAAAAGCTGAGCCTGCTGTGATCGCTCGATCAAGGCCGCTGCAGGTTGAGCTCGGACAAGTTCCTGTTGGATGACCACATCGGGAAACTGCTGCGCCCAGCCGGCCAACGCTTCACTCAGGACGCGGTGCTCCTCTTTCTTGAGTGTGCCCGGTTCATACACCAGGGGCAGAGCGTCCTTTTCGCCGTAGACATCAAAGGCATTCCAGGCGTGAACTGCCGTGAGGCCGGTCCTACGCCGTGCCGCTTCTTCAATGGCGAATCCGATTGCGTGCTCAGATCCCGCTGATTCGTCGACGCCGACAACGACAGGCCCGGTAGGGCGTTGCCGGCCGCGGACCACCAAGACGGGGCAGGCGGCATGGGCGGTGGTGTGCAAGGCGACCGAACCCAGCATCAGGCTGCCGAATCCACCCAGCCCCCGGTCGCCGATCACCAACAACACGGCGTTACCAGACTCAGCGAGCAGCACAGGTGCCGGTGCACCGTCCACAATGGTCGCGGTGGCGTGGACGTCGGACGCGATCTTCTTCGCCTCATTGACAGCATCGGCCAGGAAACGTTCGGCGGTCGCCCGTATGCCCAGCTCTGATGGTCCGTTGACAGCTGGTCCGACCGCCACGCCTAATGACGGCCACATGAAAGTGTGCACGATGTGCAGGGGCCGTCCTCGGCTGACGGCTTCCGCTGCGGCTACCCGGACCGCATCCAGGCTGCATGCCGACCCGTCCACGCCTACTACTACTGCGGCTCCAGCCACGGTGCTCATCTCCGACCTCTCCCGATGCAGGATTCCGAGCGCTTCACCATAAATCTGCCCCACCACACCGGCCGCCCAAAAAATGCGGGGCGAGCCACTCGAATCGCGCTGTTGTAGCTATGTGCGGCATAAAATGGCTCTATTCATTCAGCGGGACCACGACGATCGGGCACGGCGCGTAGGGCGATCCGCCAGCTCGCTCGACTACCACGTTCCACAGATCGAACCTGCGATCGTTACTCATCGTCGGCGCCGCATGGCTTTACTCGCAGCCACTGGACAACAAGCTCAGGCATCACCAGAATTACGGGTTCTCGATGGTGATCACTTCGGCTGCTTCCCGCCGGGGCGCCGACGCAAGCACGGCCTGCACCGTCGGGTAACCGAGCCGCACGACGAGGTAAGGTTCGCCCAGGTCTGACAGTAAGCCGCGGAGCAGGTGCTTCGACCAACTGACTTCGACGGCTTCGCTTAGTGCTGCAGTCGCCAACCCTTCAGCGGTTGCCAAAAGCAGCAGAGCAGAGACGGCCTCGCCGCCGCGCAACAGATCGATGGGCTGATCTCCGGTACCGAAAACGATGACGTAGGCAGCGCCCTTGTCGACCCCGTCGCTGGCGGCTAGCCCGGCGGTCGCGCCGTCAGGGACGAAATCGCGGACCCCGACTCGGCGCAAGGTAGGCCGAACTACAGTCGTGACCGGCACACCGTCGCCGGACGAAGCCGGCCGGGTCGTCCAGCGGTCCAGCTCCGCGCGGTAGGCGGGGTCACCCCGTTCGGCACCAGCGGCCTGTTCAGTGGAGACTGCCAACATCGGGATCTGATCGCGGGGCACAACATGCAGGTACGCGCCCTCGCTTTCGACGACAAGCCGAAGGCTCGTGAGAATTGCCTCGGAGACCTCCTGGTCGCCGAACGCACGTCGATCGGTGTGTCGGCCGGGAATGGCCGCAGCCATCCGCTGCACCTGCGGGCTCGGCGGCGCTGCCCCGCCGAGCTTAAGGCGGGCAAGCACTTCGGGGCGGGTGGGGTCTGGGAAGCGCACGACAGTGCAGGCGAAGCCTGCAGCGTTCAGCGCGGTACGGGCGTGATGCAGAGCCGTGCCGCAGCTGATCAACAGCAGCGAGCCGTTCGGGTCGGTCGCGTCGAGACGCCGTCCAGGATCGGCAGAAAGATCGAGCGTATCGCCGGTGATGTGCCAGTTCCAGGGCTGGGTATTGAACACCGACGGTGCGCTTAACGCTGCCTGGGCTGCGGCGTCAAGTGCGGCGGTTGTCTCGCGGCTTGTCAGTCGTTCGGCTGAAGTTGTCATGACGGAAACCCCCCAAATAAGTCTTCTTTTTCCACGGTCGCGGTTGTCACTCGAACGGCTAAGGGGTCAAGACTTGGGCTACGTGTGTTAACGGCCGCGGTCGCGCCGATATTGGTCAGAACTGTGAGGCCGACCGCCGGTGCCAGCGGGGTGAACCGCCGGCACCCGCGCAGGTGTTGCCGCGGCTGAAGATCAGTAGGTCACCCGGAGTTGGTTCTTCACCTTAGTCACGCCCGGGGCGGCCCACGCGGTGTAACCGGCCTGGCGGACCTCAGCCTGTGACGCAACAGTCCCACTGAGTTCGATCTCGGTACCGTTGACGTGCACGGTGATGTGCTGGCCGTCGAATTGGGCCTTACGGACCAGGGCTGCAGTGATCTTCGCCTTGGCCTCGGCCGGGGTAATCGTGGCCGTTGGCTTCAACGAGATCGCGTTGATCACACTACGTACGCCCCGCAGCGTGGCCATCGCATCGTGGGCCGCTGCACGCTGGTACTCCCAGGTGACCGTCCCGGACAGGGTGATCACGTGTTGGTGGACTTTGGCCTGTACGGCTCCGGCCGGGACGTACACCATCCGGTCGAGCGCGTCGGCTGCTTCCCGGGCAATGTCGGAGTCCTCACGGGGCGCCCACCCGTTCTTCACCTCGATCTCGTCGGCGACGGCGGTTACCCCACCGACGTGCATAACCGCCCGGGTCGCCGCGTCTTTCTCCGGGTACGTCTCGACCTGACCCGACAGGGTGATCGCACCGTTATCGACAGAGATCGCGATCCGGTCGGAATTGACGCTTGGCGTCCACTCCAACTCGTCCACGACAGCTGCCTTCAGTTGATGATCCGTCTTATGCATGGTCTGTGTCATAACCTCACCCTGTTCCCGGCCAGACCGATCACGCAGAGGCTTTAGTCCCGTCCTGCCAAGCAATTCGTCCCACGAGCAGCCGCGAGCCGGCGTCGAACTCATGGTCTGGTGTGCTCGCCCTGACCTACGCCGGGCACACCTGGGGGCTTGGCCGGCAGTGGTCCCGACTCAGCTGAGATTGGAGCCGACGAGGTGCCCGAGCCCGAGCTGTACCGATGCGGTCGTTGACCTTCCGATCCGGGGAGCTGCGGCCCGATCCGGGGAGCTGCGGCCTTCACCCCACGCGCCGTACGTCGGGAAAGGGCGTAGGCTTAGACCTTCATGGTGTGGCTGGCTCACCTGCATGACAGCGTGGCTAAGAAAACCATCATCGCCGCGATTGATGATGCCGCGATTGATGATATGGATAAAATCATTCATGAACTGCGTGCGGCGATTTTTGCTACACCTGAGCGACACTGTTCAACCTGCCAACATGCCACATCGGCCACCAGAGCCGTGGGCGTCACACCGATGGTTTCCTCAATAAACCCATGGTGCCATCCATCAGCTCGTATTAGCGCCAGAAGGCAGTCATGTTCAACAACGCTACGGTCAACACCCTCGCGACGTCGCACACCGAACCGGGCCGAACACGCAGGATAGCCTGTTGATATCACGCGAGTCACTGGGCTACTGCCCCACCTACGACGATGCGCAGCGCGTCGTCGACGCCGTGAACGACCATCGCTTCGAATTGCAAACGACCCAGATTGTTCGTAGCCACGTGCACCCAGCTGAACAGATCACCTGCCCGGCGTGGCCACGAGTCGTCCTGTTTGGCGCGACTGGCGGGGTCTGGTCTGCCACTTTCATTGGTCTGCTGTTCAGCGCCGGTGAGTTCTCGCACGCATTGACCTTCAGCCTCTTCTGGGAGGTGCTGTGCGGCGCAGTCTTGACCGTGATCAGTCACGCATTGATGGTCCGACGCCGCGACTGCACTTTGCCAAACGCCACCATTTCCTCGCGATTTGAGGTGCTTGTCCTGGCCGGTGACGCCGATCATGCCCGCTCGATCCTCGCGACAGCGGCGATCGGTTCATCGACTGACATGAGTTGACCGCATGGAGTAGCACTGTGGGGCTGTTTGCGGCAAAGGTTGCCCATCGGGCGGCTCGGTTGGTAGGCCCATATCCGGTGCTGCTGGTGACCCTGTTGTTCGGCTTAGTGGTCTCAGTGACGTTGACAGCGGTGTCGGCAGAGATCTACGAAGCGGTCACCGAGGGCGACGGGGTGGCCGGCCTGGACCGCCCTATTCTGCGCTGGGCGGTGTCGGCGCGCACCCCAGAACTCACCTACGTCGTTACCATTTTTACCAATGTCGGTGGCCCGGTGGGTATGCCAATCCTCGCGGCGCTAGCTATGACCGGGCTGGTGCTCCGGCGGCGTGCATGGACGCCGATAGCGCTGATGGTCGCAGCTTGCTGCGGTTCATTGTTGATGACGGTTGTCGGTAAGCTGTTAGTGGGTCGTCCGCGACCACCTCTGGTCGATGCGGTCGCCCCCTATGAGACATCAGCTTCGTTTCCCAGCGGGCATTCACTCAATGCTGTGGTTGTCGCCGGAGTGGTGGCTTACGTGCTGGTTTTAAGGCAAGAACGCTGGGTGGCTCGGGTGTTGATCGTCGCCGGTGCAGCCCTATTCGCTATATTGATGGGATTTAGCCGGGTCTATCTCGGTTACCATTGGCTAACTGATGTCATGGTGGCATGGACGCTCGGGCTGGCTTGGCTGAGCATTATCGTTATGACTCACCAACTTTACCTATCTTTGCGCCGCGTGCGCCAAGGCGCGGCTGCCAATCCGACCTCTCAACCGCGATCGGGGAGCAAATCAAACAGCAACGATTGCTGAGTGGATCCGGCACTGGTGAGGTTTCGGCGGCGCGTCAAAATCCTCCGTGGCCGGTCGGTCTTGGCTCGATGTCAGGCGGGTTCGCGCAGGGTGCGCAAGGCTGGATCTGGTTCGGTGCCGACCGTCTTTAGTCGGATCTTGATGTCGACGATGGCCAACCCGCCGGGACTGGCTATAACAGGGTTCAGGTCGAGTTCGGCGACCTCGGGTAGGTCTTCAGCGAGGCGGCCGAGGCGTAGCAACAGGTCCTCGACGGCGGCCGTGTCTACGGGCGAGGCGCAGCGATACCCGGTCAACAGCGGTGCCGCTCGCAGGCCCCGCCACATCGCCGCTGCGTCGGCGTCAGTGACCGGTAACAGCCGCAGAGTTCGGTCGCCCAGCAGGTCGGTGTGCACGCCGCCCAGGCCGCACATCAGTACCGACCCGAACAGCGGGTCGTGGGCGATGCCGGCGACCAGTTCGACCCCGTCCGGCGCCTGGATCTGTACTAGAGCCCGACGGTCTCCGGTTGCGGCGGTGATGTCGCGGTAGGCCTTGGCTACGGCGTCAGTGCTGTCGAGGTGGAGCCGTACGCCGCCGATGTCAGTTTTGTGGACGAGGTCAGGGTCAGCTGATTTCAGAACGACCGGGAATCCGAGCTCGACCGCGGCGGCAACAGCGTCCGAAGCGGTGTCGACTTCTCGGGTGGTCGCGACGTGAATTCCGTAGCAGTCCAGCAGGCCGGCGGCGACCGTGCTCGATTGCCAGCCGCCAGACTTCGACAACGCCTCAGTGACGATGCGGCGAGCACGGCCCGAATCGACGTTCAAGTGCTCGGGTAGGCGTCCCGCGGGGCTCTGGTGCCAGATTGCGTAGCGGACCGCACGACCCAGCGCCGCGACGGCGCGTTCCGGCAGCGAATAGACCGGCGCCCGGCGGGTGCCCAGGTTGGTCGCGGGGTCGCTGACACCAAGGAGAACGACGGCGACTGGCACCGACACGGCATCGGCAGCCGCACCGATCGCGGCTATGACACCAGCGGCGTCGGTCGCCAGCGTCGCACCATAAGCGACGACGATCGCGTCCACCTGTCCGGCGATCGTGGTGATCGCGGTGCGGATGGCGTCGGCGGTCGCCGCGGCGCCCAGGTCGACCGGGTTGGCGGTCGCGGCTGCCTTGGGCGCGACGAGCCGGATGGCTGCTTGTGTCTGGGCGCTCAGTTGCGGCAGGTGTAGGCCGTTGGCGTCGGCCGCATCGGCGCAGAGCACGTTGATCCCGCCAGCGTTGCCGACAACCGCGATCCGCCCACCGGCGGCCAATGGTTGGTCGGCGAGTATCCGGGCCGTGTCCAGAAGGTCGCCTAGGCCGTTGCAGCGGATGACTCCGGCCTGCGCGAACAAGGCGTCCACGGTCGCGTCCGGTGCTGCCGCGGCGGCGGTGTGCGAGGCTCCGGCGCGTGCTCCGGCAGCAGATCGACCGCTCTTTACCGCAAGGACGGGTTTGCGGCGACCTACGGCGCGGGCGATGCGGGCAAACCGGCGTGGATTGCCCAACGATTCGAGATAAAGGGCGATGACCTTTGCGGCCGGATCGTCATACCAGTAGGACAGCAAGTCGTTGCCGGACACGTCAGCCTTGTTGCCTAACGATACGAAACTCGAGATACCGAGTCCTGCGCGCGCAGCCTGGTCCAACAGGGCGATACCGACCGCGCCGGACTGCGATGCGACAGCTAGGCCGCCCGGTGCCGCCGGCGCTGCGAACGTGGCATTGAGCCGCACCCCTGGATCAGTGGTGAGGAAACCGAGGCAGTTCGGGCCGATCAGGCGCATCCCCAAAGCTCGCGCGACGCGTACGATTTCGTTCTGGCGCTCGCGCCCGTCTGGGCCGTCCTCACCGAACCCGGACGAAACGATGACGGCGACCCGGGCGCCAGCCGCAGCGGCTTCGGGCAGCACAGCTGCGACCTTCTCAGCGGGAAGCGCGATCACCACCAGATCGATATCTTGCGGGACGGCGGCAAAGCTCGGATAGGACGGGGCACCCGCAATCGTATCGGCGCCGGGGTTGACGGCGAATACCGTGCCGGTGAAGCCGCCGTCGACAATCGCCTGCAGCACCGCGTGTCCGATCCCGCCGGGCCTGCGGCCAGCACCGACGACCGCCACGCACCGCGGCGTGAACAGTGCGCTCAGGGAACGCCTGGCCGCAGCGAGATCTCGGACATCGGCCCGGTCGTCGCCAGGTCCCGCAGTGTCCAGATGTACCTCGACTAGGCCGCCGTACGCCGCGTGCATTGGCCCCGCGAGTCCACCGGCTATCCGCAGCATTGCCGCATCGCCTGGGAACATGTCACTTTGGAGGTCCAATACGCCGTGCCGGCGGGCGTAAAAGCTGAGGTGTTCCAGCAACAGGGCACCGATCCCGCGGTCGCGGGCCGTGTCATCCACGAATACCGCGAACTCGGCCTGGTCGCCAGCGGGCAGCAACTCGTAGGAGCAAACGCCGATGATCTCGTTTCGCTCGACGGCGACCAGCGCGGCGAACGTTTCGTCCGGCGGCCGGATCAGGCGGGCTACTTCAGCGGCGATGCCGTGATGGCCGATAGCCAGAAATCTGCGGTAGAGGGCGTCGTCGCTAGCCCGTTCGTGCAGGTCGGCTAGCGAGGCGGCGTCGTCGGCCCTGACCGCGCGGATGCGCACAATCGCACCATCAGCGCTGAGAGCATCCAATCCGCCTTGCGCGTACCGCGTGGCGGCGTGGGTTGAGTTTGCGACGGTGGCGGGTGACGAAACGGCGGGGACAGTGGTTGGCGTGGTCACCCGTTCAGCGTGGGGCTTCAACGCTGGTCCCGGCAGAGTCGAAAGTCCCGCGGCAGAGCCGACCTACTACCTAACCTGCCGAGAACTACCTAGCCTGCCGAGAAAGAGCGAAGGCCGATGGCCCGCGTCGACCAGGGTCTATCGGCCCTGGCGGGCAGGGCACCGATCAGGTCGACTGTAGATCGGAGGTAACAATGATCGAAGCCAAGAACCTTACGAAACGCTACGGCAAAACCACCGCAGTCGACGGACTGAGCTTCACTGTCGCGCCCGGTCAGGTGACCGGCTTCCTCGGCCCCAACGGCAGTGGCAAGTCCACCACCATGCGGATGATCATCGGTCTCGACGCACCTACCAGCGGTGCGGTCGCTGTCGACGGACGCAGTTACGCAAGCATGCGGTTTCCGCTGGCATGTGGTCGGTGCTTTGCTGGATGCGAACGCGGTTCATCCGGGGCGTAGCGCCCGTAACCACCTGGTCTGGATCGCCGACTCCAACGCCATCCCGCGACGCCGGGTTGACGAGGTTTTGGCAATGGTCGGTTTGACTGATGTTGCCCACCGCCGGGCCGGCACGTTCTCCCTGGGCATGGGTCAGCGCCTCGGTATCGCTGCCGCACTGCTCGGCGATCCGCAGGTTCTAATCTTCGACGAGCCAGTCAACGGACTCGACCCGGAAGGAATCCTTTGGGTACGCCACCTGCTGCGTTCACTGGCCGATGAAGGCCGCACCGTGCTGGTCTCTAGCCACCTGATGTCGGAGATGGCATTGACCGCCGACCACCTCATCGTCATCGGTCGTGGTCGGCTCCTGGCCAGTGGTCGGGTCGCGGACTTCATCGAACACACTTCCGGGCATCACGTTCGCGTCGTCACCCCGGACACGACGGTGTTCACCGGCATATTGCGAGCCAAAGGCGCCACCGTGACCGCTGAGGGCACCGAGGGGCTCTCGATTACGGGCATCGAGTGTCGCGACGTCGGGATCCTCGCCGCCGGCGCTGGATTAACCCTCTATGAACTATCGCCGCAGCATGCCTCGCTGGAAGACGCATTCATGGAACTCACCCGCGAACACGCCGACTTCCAGGCCTCGACCGTCGACCCGCAACGGAGCACCCTGTGAGCCCGATCCTCGCCCCCGCCGTCGGAGTCTCCGGCCGCACATCGGTCACCCTCGGCCAGCTATTCCGCGCTGCCATCCGAGCTGAGTGGACGAAACTAGCGACCGTGCGCTCCACCATGTGGGCGCTTATCTTCACTGTAGTCAGCATCGTGGGACTCGGTGCACTTTTCACCATGCTGGAGGTCAGCCGCTGGGATCAGCGCAGCGTCGCCCAGGTCCGCGGCTTCGACCCGCTGCTGTACACCTTCGCCGGCATCAACCTGGCCCAGTTGTCTATCGGGGTCCTCGGCGTCCTGGTCATAACCTCCGAGTATGCCACCGGCGCGATCAAACTCACCTTCGGCGCCACCCCGCAACGTGGCTTGATCCTCGCCGCGAAGGTCGCCACCTTCAGCGCTGTTACCGCCACTGTGTCCGTCGGGTCATGCGTTGCCGCGTTCTTCGTGTGCCAGGCGCTGCTTGCCCCGAAGCACGCCAATGTCTCGATTACCGACCCAGGTGTCCTGCGCGCCGTGTTCGGCGGAGCGGCACACCTGGTCCTGCTCGGAGCCATCGCGGTTGGAGTCGGCGCCGCGCTACGCCGTACCGCTGGGGCGGTCGCTGTGCTGTTCGCTGTCCTACTCGTCCTTCCTGGCCTTGTCACGCTGTTGCCGTCACCGTGGAATGACAACGTCACAGAGTACCTACCCAGCTCTGCGGGCGTCGCAATGTCCGCAGTCGTTCGGTTCCCTAATTTGCTCAGTCCCCTTGGCGGCCTGGTCGTGCTCTGCGCATATGCCGCAGCGACGTTACTTATCGCTACGGCCCTGCTGCGACGCCGCGACGTCTAAATCCAGCAGCGAAGCATCGCCGGATTATGCACAGACCGTCGCGCGAGCAGGCAACTTCGTTGCCGCCAGCAATCGCGGCGCGCTAATTCGAATCGTCCGCGCTGGCTGACCAGCAGGTCGTTAGGGGCCGCTTGGCCCTATCTATAAGCCCTGCCTGCGATGAGGTTGTAGAGAAGACGAGCACGAAGGAGAGGCATCATGCGTGCAGCAGTCGTTACCGGATTTGACCGGCCGCTGGAAATCAAAGAGATTCCAATCCCGGAGCCCGGACCGGGTCAGATCCGGGTGCAGATCGAGGCAAGCGGCTTATGCCATACCGATATCCACGCAGCTCGCGGCGATTGGCCGGTCAAGCCGAAGCCTCCGTTCATCCCAGGCCACGAAAGCATAGGCCTGGTCGAAAAACTTGGTGCGGGCGTCACCGAACACGCGATCGGACAGCGGGTGGCGATTCCCTGGCTCGGATACGCCTGCGGCATCTGCAAGTACTGCGTCACCGGTCGGGAGATGCTCTGCCCGGCGCAGCTAAACACCGGTTATACGATCGACGGCGGACACGCCGAGTACGCCGTGGCGGCCGCACGTTACGCCGTCCGGGTGCCGGCCGGTATCGACCCCGCCGAGGCTGCGCCACTGGCCTGCGCCGGCGTAACCACCTTCACAGCGATGAAAGCCGCCGGTGTCACACCCGGCGACCAAGTCGCGATCTTCGGCATCGGTGGCCTCGGGCACCTTGCCTTGCAGTACGCCCAGATCTTCGGCGGCAATACGGTCGCCATCGATGTGACCCCGGAGAAACTGGAACTGGCCAAGCAACTCGGCGCCACCCACACAGTCAACTCGACCGCCGTCAACGCCGTCACCCTCACCGATCAAGTCGGCGAAGTCGACGTCGCCGTTGTCCTAGCCGCGCATCGGCGCGTCCTCGAACAGGCCTACGCCTGCCTTAGCCCCGGCGGCCGGCTGGTCCTCGTTTCGCTGCCCAAGGACAACACCATGTCACTGCCGATCTTCCAAACAGTACGCAAAGGTATCCATGTGATTGGCTCCATCGGGGGCACCCGCGCTGACCTCGCCGAAGTCTTCCAACTGCACGCGGCCGGACGAACCCAGGTACGTTACGAGGTCCGCAAACTCGACGGCATCAACGAGGCTATCGCCGACGTGCTAAGCAGTCGAGTTGAAGCCCGACTGGTACTTGTGCCTTAAAACCCTTACGTGGCCCCAGACGGCCATCGCGATGCGCCGACGGGGCCACGCTGGAGCTCCCCCATCGGCTGCGACAATCGTGGAATGGAAGGTCAGCGTTCCCACGGCCACAGGTGGTTTCACCGGGTTCGCCAATGTCGTACGGCGCGCGGGGTTCAGTCCGACACTCGTTGCGGCAGCGTTTCAAATCTGCGCAGGACAGTCATCGCGGTGGCTGCGACCGCGGCCACTGCCAATGCGGTGCCGTCGTTGACCAGGTTGGTGAAGCTCAGTGCGAACAGGTGGGCGCTCCATGGCAGTGCGGCGATGAGCGCGAAGGTAGCCGCCATAGCGAGAATCAGGGCCGTGCGCAATCGGGTGCTGGGCCGGCCCAGGAGTGCCAGTGCCCACAAAGCGCTGAGGAACAGGGTCAGCGTCGCGGTGCTGCGGTCGGCCGTCTGGTCGGAGCCGGTGTCGAGCCGAGCGATGCCATAGGCGGCGAACGCGGCCAGCCCGCAGATCAACCCGGCTGGTATTGCGAAGCGCAGCACGCGGGGCACGAACCCGGGTCGTGCCCGGTCGTGGTTGGGTGCAAGGGCCAGGAAGAATCCGGGTATCCCGATGGTCAGCGACCCGACCAGGGTCACGTGTCTCGGCAGGAACGGAAACGGTACGTGTGCGAGCCCGACCAGCACGGCCAGCACCAACGAATACATCGTCTTGATCAGGAACAGCCCGGCGACCCGTTCGATGTTGCCCAGTACCCGCCGACCCTCGGCCAATACCGCTGGCAGCGCGGCGAAGCTGTCGTCGAGCAGGACCACCTTGGCCACCGCCCGGGTGGCCGGGCTACCCGACCCCATGGCGATACCCAGGTCGGCGTCCTTGAGCGCGGGAGCATCGTTGACACCGTCACCGGTCATCGCGACGGTATGCCCTTGTGCGCGTAGCGCCGCGACAATGTCCCGCTTCTGCTGAGGGGTGACTCGGCCGAAGACGCTGTGCCCGGCCAGTTCCGCCGCGAGGGCAGCCGGGTCGTCCGGTAGTTGCCGAGCGTCCACGGGGGCGTCGGCGCCCGGGATGCTGAGCATCGCGGCGACCGCACCGACGGACGCCGCATTGTCACCGGAGAGCACCTTCACCGTGACACCCTCGCCGGACAGATACGCCAATGTCTGCGCGGCTTCCGGGCGTAGGTGCTGGCCGAGTGCGACCAACGCCACCGGCAAGACCGGGCCCAGGGAACCGTCGACCCGCAGCCCGTCGGGCAGTCGGCCCAGCGCTACCACCCGGAGCCCTTCCCGGCCCAGAACCTCGGCCTCGTCGCGCTGGGGATCGCCGACGGCGAGGATGACGTCCGGTGCGCCGAGGACCCAGCTGCCCGCCCCGTCGAAGGTGGCCGCGCTGTACTTACGGGCCGAGGAGAACGGCACCGATCCGCGCACCTGCCATCCGCCGTCCGGGCCGCCGGCTGTGGCCAGTGCGCGCATCGTCGGGTTGGGCTGCGGGTCGGCAGCCGAAAGCGCGGCGAGTGCTTTCCGCACCTCCACCTCCGCCCCGGGCGAGTGTCCCGACGCGAGATGGATCCCGGTCAGGTCCAGACCTGGCGAGGTCAGCGTCCCGGTTTTGTCCACGCACAGCACGTCGACCCGAGCCAAAACTTCCACCGCCGGCAACTGCTGAACCAGGCACCGACGTCGGCCCAGCCGAACCACACCGACCGCGAAGGCCACCGAGGTCATCAGGACCAGACCCTCGGGGATCATGGGAACCACCCCGGCGACGCTGCCCACCATCGCCTCGGACAGCCCGGTTGTGCTGCGCAGCTGACCTACCACCAACAGACCGCCAATCGGCACGATCAGCCAGGTGACGATCCGTAGGATCCGGTTGATGCCGGTCATCAACTCCGAGCGGGTCAGGTCGAACCGGCGGGCGTCGGCGACGAGCCGGCTGGCGTAGGCGTCGTCACCCACCGCGGTCGCGACGAACGCGCCACCCCCCGCGACCACGAAGCTCCCCGACAGCACCCGGTCACCACACGAAACGCTGACCGGATCCGCCTCACCAGTTAGCAGCGACTCGTCAATCTCCAACCCGTCCACGGCCACCACCTCGCCATCGACCGGCACCTTCTCACCGGCGGCGAGTAGCACCAGGTCACCTAGGACCAGATCGCCCGGAGGCACGGCGACCTCGACTCCGCTGCGGCGGACCCGCACCGCGGATTCATCGAGGAGCGCGAGCGCGTCCAAGGTTCGTTTGGCGCGTAACTCCTGCACGATGCCGACCGCACTGTTAACTACGATGACGAGCCCGAACAGGCCGTCCTGCCACTGCCCGAAAACGAGCACGACACCCAACAACGTACCGATGATCGCGTTGAACCTGGTAAACACATTGGACCGCATGATCGCCCAGGTACTGCGGGTGGTCCGCCGAGACGCGACGTTGACCCGCCCATCGGCGCGGCGGCTAGCCACCTGCGCGCCGCTCAGCCCGTCCAGCGTCGCCGTTCCCGACATGCCCCCACCTCGACTACGTAACGTTCATCCGGCTTACCGGCGATAGGGGGTAGCTTCGCACAGGCCAGCCCGGATCGCGCCCCGTCGTTGTCTGCATCGACGGCCCAGCCGACAGTCGCACGGCACCGTCGCGCCGGTGCGGTAGCGCCCCGGTTAGTTGTACCTGAATATTTGAGCGCCGCCATATGTTCAGTTAACCGTGTCAGGCCACGCTTCGACCGCTGCTGACAATGCGGCTGCTGGAATATCGGCGACGCCGCGGTGCGGGTCGGCGTGAGTAGCGGATTCATCACCGCGGACAACCACGGAAGTCCAAGGACATCCGTGAAACGCTACCGTGGTCATGAAATTGAGGCGCAGTGTCCGAACCCACTACGCAGCGACGTTTAGGGAGGTTGGGATGGTTGACACGAGATTCGGGTTGTTTCGTACGGTGAGCGCGCGGGGCGCGAAGGCGGACCTGTTCCTGGGTGGGTGGTGCCCGCGAATCGCCGTCGCCTACGACCAGGCCCGGTCGACGCGCGATCTAGACGCGGCGTTCCTACGCGGTCTCAGCGATCGGAATCACCGTCCGCTACCACCGAGCCCAATCGCCGGCCTTGTTCCCAGCCACCAGCAGCACCGCCTGCGACCAGGGATCGAACACGAACAACACCCGGATCGCGACATCCCGGCCCGACCTTCGCCAAAGGAACCCTACGCGGCGTTCTCAACGACGTCGGCATGACGATCGACCAACTCGCCCCCTGATCTCGTCCTGTCCCAGGACGGATGCACCGGACCGGGCGTTCGGATTCATCGCTGGAGTATCGGGCGGCTTGGTGGTGCCCGTAATCCAACTCGTTTTCGCGATCACGACCGGGCTGACCGAGCGCGTCGCTCAGACTGTCGAATGGGCGGGCTTCCACCCGGACAGCGACTGGCATCTACTCGGAAATCTCAATCCACGACATCGGCGCAGGCTGCGTCATGCCAACCTGCGCCGCGCTGCGGAAGTGGTGCTCCGGCCCTCGCCACAGGAACCGACCAGCCCACCACCGGCTCGAAGCCTTACTACACGCCTAAACCGCGCATATCGGGCGTTCAGATCCAGCAACTAAGACGTTGATCGTAGGTGGCGCGCCCTCACAGCCACCCCTGACCAAGTTTTCTCGGGCATCATGAGGCACCGTCATCGCCGCCAGCATCAACGCCACCACTGCCAACCCCACACGATTCGCCGCCAGCTCGTTCATCAGCGGCTACACGGAGCCATAACGAACCGCAGCCCATCCAACGGGCTGCGGTTTCCCATGCAAGATCAACGTGGGGCGGGCGGGACTCGAACCCGCGACCGAGGGATTATGAGTCCCCTGCTCTAACCCACTGAGCTACCGCCCCGTACCGGCGGCGATCTTAACCCGCCGTATCCACCGCAGGCTACCGATCTAGGCCGGATCTAGATAGGGATGCGTGCGCCTAGCCAGGAGAGCACTGCTCCCGCTGTACGCCAACCGCCAGCCAGGGCGCCCTGAATCGACGGACTGTCCCGGTGATCGCCGGCCACGAACAAGCCTTCGCCCAGGTCGACCGGCTTTCGCAAGTTGGCCTGGGGTACCCGCGCCGAGGGTAGCGCCTGCGGGAGGCTGATTACGTCGATCAATTGCCAGTCATCGACCGGTTGGCCATATATTCGGGCTAACTCGACCCTAATGACCGCTTCGGAGGCACTGGACGGAGCAGAGACGCCGACCACTGAGGCCGCAATGAGTGATTTACCGGGTGGTGCATATTCGGGCGCCGCGTTGCTGACGACGACGGTGTTCGCGATGATCTCGCGCCGGTCACCGTCTAGCAGCAGGGTGGGCTCGTCGATCGGCGCGTGGTCAGCACCGAAGTAGAAGGTGGTCAAGCCGTGCATATCGGGCGCGTGTAGTTGGGGCAGCAAGGTGGCTGCGCTGATCGGGTCGGTGGCGACGACGACTGCCCGACTGTGGATCTCGCCGCCGTCGGTGACAACCAGGCCTGGGCCGATAGACAGCGTGCGTGCCCCGATCAACAGCTGGGGGTACGGCAACGGGCCAGCAATCGCCGCCGGCAATGCAGCCATCCCCGCCGCCGGTACGCCAATTCGCCCGCGCGCAAACGAGCGCAGCACCATCGAGAACACGTGACTCGAAGTCTCCAACGACCGATCGCCAAAGACGCCGGACAAGAACGGCCGCAGCACCTCTTCGATCATGCGATGCGACAAACCGGCCTTACGCAGCATGCCCTGCGTCGTGGTTTCGGGTGCGTCGAGCAGCCGAGCCGCCGGCATGGTGGCACATCGAGTGGCGAGCGCGGCGAACTTGAGCCGGTCCCCCAGCGTGCCGACGCCGCAGGTCAGGGTTTGCGCCGCAGCCATCGGGTCGCGCAGCGGGTTCTCCAGCCGATGCAACTCGCCTCCACGGCGCACGAGCACGCCGGGCGTGAAGTAGCGCAGGTCGAGCGAGTCCAGATCGGCCAGCGCGGACACCCGGGGGTAGGCCGTGTTGAGCACTTGGAAGCCACGGTCCAGTCGCCAGCCGTCGACGACGTCCGTAGCGACGCGGCCACCGATGCGGTCGGCGGCTTCGACTAGCAGCCACTCGACGCCGGCGCGGTCAAGCCGGCGGGCAGCGGCGAGTCCGGCAAGACCGCCGCCGACAATGACGACGTCCACCTCAACGGGTTGCGACACGCGACACCTCACAAGGGGACGAACCAGGCAAGCCTCAGCCTAATGGCGCGCGTGGCTCACGGTAGGAGAAATGGGCACGCTCGAATTCTGGGCAACGCCCCGGGTGTACGGGCAGGTGCGGCGCTTGTGCAGTGGCGGGCAGGGTGAGCTGCACACACGTACCGCCGCCGGGGTTGTCGTGCACCCCGATGGTGCCGCCGTGCCGGTCGACGATGCGCTGGCAGATGGCCAGACCTAGCCCGGTGCCGGCGTAGCAGTTGGTGTGCGCGGCGGCCCGGTGGAACGAGGAGAAGACGTGTGCCTGCTCCTCTTTGGGGATGCCGATACCGCGGTCGGCGACGGTTAATCGCACCATGCCCGGCTCAGCGGCGTCCTGGGCGGAGATGTCGATTCGGGCGGGTTGTCCGGGCAGCGTGTATTTCAGTGAGTTGCCGATCAGGTTGTCGAGCAGCTGGCGCACCAAACCTTGATCTGCCCGTACGGTTGGCAGCGGCCCGGTGTAAATGTCCGGAAACCAGCCGGCCACACCATCGCGGCTACTGCGCAAATGCCCGGTACGTTCGGTGATGATGTCCGCGACCACCTGCTGCAGATCAACGGCTTCGAGCTCCAGGTGGGCATCACGCGCTGTGGCGTAGGCGAGCAGATCGTCAATCAGCTGACTCATCCGATAGACGCTGGCCGTGATGCGCTGCAACGGTGGTTGGAGCGCCTCCACCTCCGTACCGTCGATGAGGTCGTGTTTGAGGATTTCGGCGTAGCCGACGACGGCAGCTAGCGGCGCTTTGAGGTCGTGGGCGGCGACGGCGGCGAAGGCGCGCAAGTCTGCTTCCCGCTCGCGAAGTGCGCTGATGTCATAGGCGGACTCGACTGCGCCGATGATCGCGCCGGTGCTGCTGCGCAGGGCACAGGCGTGCATGAGCACCGAATCCGTACCGATTGCGGTGGGCATTATGATCTCTTCGCCATTGACGTTGTGGCCGGCGAGGGCGCGCAGCAGCGGAGCCTCGGCCGCGTCGAGGTGAGAACCGTCCGGATGAGTCAGGTGTAAGGCGTCGAGGATGTCGCGCACTTGCGACCCAGCGCGAGCTAGTTCGCCGAGACGGGCGACGGCAGCCCGATTCGCATGCCTGATCCGACCCTCGGTATCGCAGGTCAACACGGCTACTTGCAAGGCGTCGAGCACTTGCGTCAGGTATTGCTTTTGGCCGGCGAGTTCGTCGTGGGCGCGACGTAACGCCGCCGCTGAGGCCGCGCGTTCAGCCTCACTGTTCTTGCGGACGGTGATGTCGTGAAAGACCGCGACCGCACCGGCGTAGCCCGCTGCGGTGTGCAACGGTCGAGCGGAAACGCTGATCGTGACTCCGTCCGGGTGCCCGTCGTTGCGGATGATCATTTCGACTTGATCGCTGCTTTCGCCGCCTAACGCGCGGGCCAACGGCATGTCGTGGTGCGGAAACGGAGTGTGCCCGTCGGGGAGAAACATGCCGTAGTGCTGTTGCCAGCCGCCGGCGCCCTCGTCATTGTCTGCGACGACACCGAGGATTGCTTTGGCGGCGGGGTTGTGCAGCAGGAATCGCCCATGCGCATCGACGACTCCGACACCGTCGCTGATGTTGTCCAGAATCGCGCTGAGCAAGTCCGCCTGGCCGCGAGCGTTCGCCTCGGACGCACTAAGTTCACCGATCGCCTGCCGCACCTCGGCTTGCGCCCGAGCCCGACTCGACGCCAACACATACACCAAGATCGCCAAGAGGAGCCCGGTGACGGCGGTTGCGGCCGCAACCACGGTCGGCAGGGCGGTAACGCCGCCCGGCAAGGTTGCCAGGATGGCCGCGGATCCGGGAACCAACCCCCGTCGAAAGATGGAACGCATGGTCATCAGAGTCACTCAGCCGCTACGCGCAGCAGCCGTGCACCAGGGCCGCGCAACCGGAATGCACCCCAGTGGCAACTCGGACCTGAACCGTCGTGCAGTTAACGCGGTTTACCGCGACTGGGCCGGCTTGATCCTTACCATCTGAGTTCATGGTCACTTCAGCTGCCGCCGAGTCAACCGCGCAGCTTCGCTCTGAGGTCGTTGAGTCGACCTGCTGGCTGCCCGAGCTGATCGAACCCGGCGACGCGATTGCGCTGTTCGGCCGGTTCGACGCCGCGCTCGTTGTGGTCGACCGGCACCAGCTGACAGTTCTGGCGACGGCACGCCTGCTGGAGATGTTTGACGCGAAAGTCCCGCTTTCCGCCGTCGTCGGACGAGAACTGTCGCAGTGGAGTCACCTTCCGCCGTTCGATCAAGCTGCCGGTGTCTGGAAAAACCGAAACAGCGGCCTGCGCCGAGTCGTACGGCTGGCCGAGGGCAAAGCACTGCGAGCGGAGTGGACGCCACTTCGGTTGGCCGACCGTACTGAAGTGGATGTGTTGTTGTTGCGGGACGTGACCGCGCAAGCAGGCGTGCAGCAGCAGTTGCGTGCGCACAACCGCGCGTTGGCGGAACTGGTCGCCACAAAAACGGAACAAGTCACGGCAATGCTGCACCGCGTGCGCACTCCGCTGACCTCGTTGAGCGCGGCAGTGCAGCTGTTATCTGACGATTACGGCGACGATCCGATCACCGACGTGGTCTATCGTGCGGCCGAACGGCTTCGGCAGGTGGTCGACGACATTGCGATGCTGTCCGCGTTGGAAAACGGGATCACTCCAGTGGCCCACGACCGGATTGACGTGCCGAAACTGGTCACAGAGGCGGCTAGTCGCTGGCAGCAGCAACTGCCCAGCTACACCCGGCTCGACTTCACGGTCACCGACGGTGACGAACTTAATGGTGACACAGAGCTACTAACCGCCTTGCTCGATCGGATGATCGCCGCTGCGGCGGCTACGGCTGACACCGACACGGTCATTTCGTTGACTGCGGAAGCCCACGCCGACTACTGGTCGATTCAACTCTCGCTGCCGGCCCAAGTCTCCAGCGATCGATTATTCACTACAATCGGCGATACCGATGCGGCAGCTGCGCTGGCCTATGCGCGGGCGATCTTGTGGCGCCACAGCGGCAGCCTGCACATCATCACCGAAGACAGCCAAACCCAACTGCAAGCCAAACTCCCCCTACACGCCGAACCCCTGCTCGGCTAATGCGCTCGCTCGGCTGAGGCGCTTGCTCGCGCTACCGCACTGGCTGCAGCCGCGGCGCTTACTTCAACAGGAGCGCTTCAAGTCGGTGTACCAAATCTTGCGGACTGAAGGGTTTGGTCACGTAATCGTCCGCACCCGCGTCGAATCCGCCGGCTACGTCGACCCACTGTCCGTGCGCGGTCAACATTACGATCGGTACACCGGCGGTGTCATCGCGATCCCGCAAAGCTCGGGCAGCTTCTAATCCTGACATCACCGGCATGGACACATCGAGCACCACCGCGTCCGGCACTCGTTCAATGGAAGCCTGCACCGCACCACGCCCGTCCTCATGGGCAGACACCTCATAACCGGCCGATTCCAGCACGGTCACCAGCATCTCGCGCAACGTCGCGTCGTCCTCGGCAATCACTAGCCGCTGCATCATGCGTCCCTTCCTTTTCCGGACAAATCGTACGACCGGTCGGAAGGCGCTAGGTGCGGTTTCCCGCAGAGCCACCCGCCTGCAACTTGCACCACCACCGCTGGCAGGAACAATACGGGCTCATGCGTCAGCTGCAACTTTCGGTTCTTCGTCGGAGATCGGCAGCGTGATAGTGACAGTTGTTCCCTCGGCCGCCTTAGAGCTGAGCCAGATCATGCCGCGATGCCCCCGCACAATGGCGTCCGCGACGACCAACCCCAAACCTGGCCCAGCCAAGCCGTGCTCGCGGGCCGCCGACGCCGTGAACATCGGCGTGAACAGCAGCGCCAAATCCTGCTCAGGAATGCCGATGCCCCGATCAGTGATCACAAAGGTCACCTCCGAGCGCCCACTAGACACAGCGACCTGCGCAGCGCCGCCCTGCGGGGAAAACTTCACCGCATTGCTCGCCACGTTGACCAACGCCCGCTCCAACAGCCGCGGATCCGCCCGCAACCCAATCTGCCCAGCCGAACCAGCCACCTCAACCTGCAGCGTCACGCCGGTGCTCGCGCACAGCCCCGCCAAGCTCAGCCGCATGCGTTCAACCAGATCATTAACAACAACCAGCTCCGCGTACGGCTGGAAGGTGCCCGACGTCTTCTGCAGCACAATGATCAAGTCTTCAACCATCGACTCTAACCGATGACTGAGGTGGCTAATCTTGCCCAGCCCGCTGCGTTGGCGCTCGTTGACCTCACCGAGCGTGCCGGAAAGCAACATTTCGGCATACCCACGGATGCCCGTCAACGGCGTACGCAGCTCGTGCGACACTGCTGATAGATAAGCAGATATCTCTCTCTGCTCGTCGACGGACGCGTCACTGTCCGGCAGCAGCGGTGTCACCGGAGTGCCACGAGGCTGGGCTGAGAGATCGGCCACCGAATGATCTTAACGGCCCAACCCCGCCCACCAGGCCCATTTCCCAACCGCGACGCGCATTGAAAAGTTGTCGACGACAACGATTGGTTGCTTAATTACCCAATCCGGCAAGGAGCGATCTAGAGGCCGAGGTAAGTCCGGACGAGCCGCTCAACGCGGGCAAGTTCACTCGGCGGATCGAGTCGGCCCTTGTACTTGCGCGCGCGCTGTTTGTCGACGGATTGTACGTCGGTGATGTTGACGAAGGACTCGTCGTACTTCGTCAACCCAGCTTCGAGTCCGATGCTGACGTGTGTATCCGGCGGCCCGCCGGTGCCCGTGATAAGCAGAACGGCGATCGATCCGAGCCGACTGTTCATCAGGTTGATGCTGAGGACGACCGCAGGATGCTTACCGACTCCAGCTGGAAAGAGAACTTCCCAAACCTCACCGCGCATCGGCTCCCGGTTCACTCCTCGTCGTCCTCGATCTCACTGGGATCGAACGGCACGACGCCAGTCGGCAGGGGCGGCTTGTTCCCGCCGTAGTAATTCCCCACCGATTCAGCCATCCGAAGTTCGGCGGCATGTCGGTGTAATAGCACCAACGCCGCCCTAACCGCATCTGTCTTACTTTCCAGCCCCAGAACAGTCATGTCCTCAACCAATTCAGCGCTGAGGTCATGAGTCACCCTGGCCTGCCACACCTCAGACGGCCCGGAGACTACAGCCAGTGAGACAGGACCACTGGTGCCAGCAGTCGCCTTTTTGCCGCGGCGCCCCGCACCTGCTGCGGCGCGTGTCTGAGCCGAGTGTTCCGGCGGCGCTAAAATCTTGGCTTGCTGAGTCGCCATATGTATACGATCCGTCTACAGCGCTCCGAAGTCAACCTTGACGAATTCGATCCGTACTGCGACTGAGGTAGCGCAGGACTGCGAGTACGCGCCGGTTGTCGGCTTCGCCTGGGGGCATACCTAGCTTGTCGAAGATGCTCGCGACGTGCTTTTCCACTGTTCCGCCGGTCACGACCAGTGCGGCGGCGACGCCAGCGTTGGAACGGCCTTCCGCCATCAGGGCGAGCACGTGCCGTTCGCGGACGGTGAGCGATGAGAGCCCAGCCGTCAGGCGACTGGCTCGCAACAGTTGGCTGACGACTTCAGGATCGAGCGCGGTGCCGCCCATAGCGACACGTTCTAGCGCCTCGACAAACTCGGCGACGTCGGCCACTCGTTCCTTCAGCAGGTAGCCCGCCCCGGCGGCGTTGCCTGCCAACAATCGCCCGGTGTACTTGGTTTCGATGTACTGCGACAACACCAAAACCCCAGTGTCGGGGTGCACGTGACGGATTTCGAGTGCGGCCCGCAACCCTTCGTCCGTGTGCGTCGGCGGCATCCGGATGTCGGCCACCACGACGTCGGGGCGATGCTCGGCCACTGCGAGCAACAATGCTCCACCATCGCCGACGGCAGCACAGACCTCGTGCCCATGGTCTTCGATCAGGCGAGTGAGCCCGGCCCGAAAGAGCGCCGCGTCCTCGGCGATCACCACCCGCAAGGTCATGCGTGCATCGGGAGCTCGACGGTGATCTTGGTGGGGCCGCCGAGCGGGCTCACGATGGTGAGCTGGCCGTCCACCACAGCGGCCCGCTGAGCAAGTCCGGCTAGGCCGCTTCCTCGGGCGAGCTCGGCCCCGCCGACCCCGTCGTCGACAACAGTAAGCACCAACACGTCTCGCTTCCCGACCGCTTGAATGGCGATCTTGTTCGCGCGACTGTGTTTGGTCGCATTGGCCAGCAGTTCCGCAGCGCAGAAATACGCGATGGTCTCGATCGCCGGGGTGGGCCGGCTCAGGATGCTTACCTCCAGCTCGACCGGGATCGCGCGATCGATAGCCAGCGAAGCGAGCGCGTCAGCCAACCCATTGTCGAGCACGGGCGGGTGCAAGCCGCGGACCAAACTGCGCAGCTCGCCGATGGCTTCCTTCGCACCGCGCAGTGCGGCATCGACCAGTTCGCGGGCAGCCGCAGCGTCCGGAACCTCGCCGCTGGCACCGAGCTTCTCCCGAGCCATGCCCAGATTCATCGCGAGCGTGGCCAGCCGGATCTGCGCGCCGTCGTGCAGGTTTCGCTCCAGTCGACGCACCAGGGCAGCCGCGTCATCCACGACCAGCGCCCGACTCAGCTCCAGATCGTGAACCCGCTGCGCCAACCACCCCGGCCCGAGCAAACCGCGAATCAGCCAAACATCGACAGCTGCGACGGCTCGGATTACCCAAGGTGCGGCCAGCAACATCGCTGCTCCTGTTGCGGCGGCCGCGAACGTACCAGGCAGGGTGGTGACTTGGAAGGTGCCCGAACCGAACAGTCCGAGCGGCGTGAACACCGGCACTGGGCTGAGCTCGACTCCAGGTGGGTGGTTGCGAAACGCGCCCCACCAGAGTGGGTAGCTCAAGTTGACCAGGCCACCGAGCCAGAACGCCGCGGCATATAGCTCGATCAGACCGATCGGCAGTTTGGCCAGCAGGTAGGCGATCATCCGCCAGTTGGATCCGTCGCGAGCGCCCAGGCCGCGCCAGACTCGGCCACCGGGTCGGCGCCGCAATCTCGGGGGTGCTGTGATGCGTACCCCGAGGAATTTTGCCGTGAGCCTGCGTTGCAGGGCGCCAAGCTTGCGGGCCGCGGTCGTCGTGACCAGCACCAGCAACAACAGGCCTAGGCAGCCACCCGCGACGGCGGTGTCGGCTGGAGTCGGGTTGCCTTGGGCGCCGCTGGTCACCAACCAGGTCAGGTCGATCGCCGCGATAAAGAACACCAGCGGATTGAGGACGATGAACGGCAATGCGGCCAAACAAAACCACAGCCCCTGCCGCGTACGTCGAGTGAACGGCGCTGCGAGTGCCGTTGCCCACGGCCGCCCAGCCGATGTTTGGCCGCCAGGCGGTGGGTCCGAAGTCAGCGCGACCACCGGCAAGCTCATGCCGCCATCCTCCTCCCCCACCATCTGGACACCCAGTTACGCATCGCCCCAGCCGCCGGCGCCGCACGTCGCGCTGGCCGCTGGGTTATGCGTCGTGCTGGCCGCTGGGTTATGCGTCGCGTTTGGCGAGCAGCCAGCCGCCGGCCGTCAATGCCAGCGCGGCATAGAGACCCAACATGCCGAGCCCGGCCCACGGTGATAGAAAGTGCGGGCAGGAGGCGCTGTCGGTGCCACAGGTCACCGGCTCGGTCGTGCTCAGCGAATTCCCCAAGATCAGAATCGGCATGTAGGGCGCCACGCCGTGTGCGACAAAGCCGATGACCTGCGCGGCCACATAAACACCGGCGACGAGTACGCCGACCGCAGCCGCGCTGTGCCTGATAATCGCGCCCAACCCCAAACCGAGCAAACCGACCAGACAAATCCCAGCCCCAGTCAGTACGACCGCGCGGAACACACCCGGCTGACCCAACGTGGGCGCGACCATGCCGTGGCGCAGCGCGCTGGTTCCAACGAAGAATGCGCTGAATGAGGCGGCTTCCCCGACAACCAGAGTTATCGCCGCGAATACTGCCGCCTTCGCCGCTAAGACCAGCGGGCGCCGCGGGATCACGGCGAACGTGGCCTGAATCGTCCCCGAGCTGTATTCGCTGGTCATGGTCAACACACCAAGCGCGCCGATCAGCAGCACCCCCGGCACGACGCCGGCCAATACGTTGTTGACCACGTCAGTCGAGCTATCGCGGCTGTTCAGCCCAACCGCGAGCCCGATTCCGACAGTCCCGGCGGCGGTGAGAATCAACGTCCACCAGGTGGAACGCAGGCTGCGCAGCTTGATCCATTCCTGCCGGGCTGCGTGGGTTAGTCCGTAACGGCCGCTCGGCACCTGACCTACCGCAGTCGTGGTCATGATTTTGCCTCCACAGTGGTGTTACCCCGATATTGGACCGCTGTACTAGTGAGCTGGAAGAACGCGTCCTCTAGGGATGCCGATCCGGCCGACAACTCGGTGACTGTTGTCTCGGCGAGCAACTGGCCCTGACCGATCACCACCAGCCGCTCGGCTGTTAACGCCATTTCGCTGATCAAATGGCTGGACACAAACACGGTGCGACCCTGCGCCGCCAACGACTTCAGTAAGCCGCGGATCCACCGAACACCTTCGGGGTCCAAACCGTTCACCGGTTCGTCCAACAGGAGCACGGCTGGATCACCGAGCAGCGCTGCAGCCACGCCGAGGCGTTGTCCCATCCCGAGCGAGAACTTCCCGGCTCGGCGTCCGGCCACATCAGTCAGGCCAACCAGGTCGAGCACTTCGTCGACCCGACCCCGCGAGATCCCATTGCCGGCAGCCAGCGCTGCCAAGTGACTGCGGGCACTGCGACCCGGATGGAACGCTTTAGCCTCGAGCATCGCGCCGACCTCGCGCAGCGGCCAACGCAACTCGCGATACCGGCGGCCCCCGATCCGAACTTCGCCGGTGTCGCTGCGCTCCAACCCGAGGATCAGCCGCATCGTGGTGGACTTGCCGGAACCGTTGGGGCCGAGAAAGCCGGTGACACTGCCGGGCCGCACGTCGAAACTGAGCGCATCGACGGCGACTGTCGATCCGTACCGTCTGGTGAGATTGCGGGCCTCAATCACCCGAACTCCTTCCGTCGCTGAAAGCTACGGAAGTTCACGGTAGGCACTCAGCCGCCTACCCGGCATCCAGCTGACCGCCGTCTTCTACTGGGGGATTTCCCCCACACCTGCGGCGCGGTGCTGCAGCGGGTGAGTTCGACCTCGACTGAGCTTGTCGATCGATCCGGGGTTCACCCGATCGCAGCCAGTCGCTTGGACAGCAGGCTCACTACGGCGCGGACACCTAGGTCGATGGCTCGCTCGTCAGCGCCGAAATCATTGGCGTGCAGCACCCCGTGTTGACCAGCCGCCTCGTTCGCCACGCCGAGGAAGATCATGGCACCTGGAATCCGTTGCAGGAACAGGGCGAAGTCCTCGCCGTTGAACGGGTATGCGGCAGGCATCGAGACGACATCACCCACGGCTCGCAGCACTTCGGCCGCAGCCAAGTTTAGTTCCGGCGAGGACACCATCGCCGGAAACGGTGGCGTAGGGAATTCGATGTTGGCACCGTCCACCAGTCGGCGCAGTTCGTCGCGGATCTCGGGGTAGCGGTCGTCTGGCCAGGCTCGCCACCAAGCACGGACCTCGTCAGTGTCGGCGAACGATTGGAGGTACACGTAACGCGAGAGTGGCCATCCGGGATCATCAGGTCCTGAACCAGCTGCCGCACCTGCTCCGGCGTTTGCGGCGGACGCACGGTGGAGAGCGATTCGACGACAGCGGCGATCCTCTTGCCCCCATTGGCCGGCGGCTGGATTCGACAGTGGTCCTGCCCCGGAAGGCCCGCTCCGGGCGTGATCACGAACGTACCGACTGGGATCGGCGCGCAGTGCAGCGCATAGATTTCCTGTGGCGCAGTAAGCTCCAACACACCGTCGTCGATCATCGCACGAGCGCCAGTGAGGTTCTCCTCAGCCGGCTGGAAGACGAAGACGACGCGACCACGAGCGGGCCGGCTGCGGCAAAGTTCCTGAGCTGCGCCGACCGCGATCGTGGTATGGATGTCGTGACCGCACAAGTGGGCGGCACCTGGCACCCGGAGCGGAAATCACTGTCGAAAGTCTCCGTGTCGGGCACCGCGTCCAGATCGGCACGGTATGCGACGGTCGGATCGGGAGCGTCACCGTTAAGGACTGCGACGACACCGTGGCCGCCGATGCCGGTCGTCACCTGCAAGCCAGCCGCCCTCAGCTGGTCGGCGACAAGGGCTGCAGTGCGCTGCTCTGCGCCAGCCAGCTCGGGCCACCGATGGATGTCACGCCGCAGCCCAATTAGTGCATCGTTATACATCGACCGAACTATGCCCTACGTCCGACAGCAAATTTGCCCCCGAGCAGGTCAGTTGCCGATGACCTCCAGCAGGCGTTTCCCGAGCACGTCCGCGAGGCTGACATTCCGATGATGCAACTCGGCGAGGAAGGCACAACGCGCCCGCCGGAGTGAATCCGAGGTCGACCTCCATCAGGTCGTCAAGCAGGAATACGCGATAGGTGGCCGGGCCGGCGAAAAGATCGAAATGGTGAATGGCGCCAAGCTCACCGAAGAGAAACGCCGTCCAGTCATCGAGGACGTCGGGTATCACACCGCTCACGCCGAACAAAAGATCGATGTCGGACCAACGGTCCTCGGTCTTCCGCGCCGCCGAGCCGGTCACGGCGGCAGCGACGATCCGGGGGTCCTGTCGCGCTCGCCCGACCAGTCGACGGCGGAGTTCCTCGCGAAACTCCACAATAAACACGAGCTGATCCCCCGGCGTAGCGCTTGAACTGGTGGGTTCTGCCAGTTTTGGACAAGACGATATTGAACCATGAACGGGAATTACTCGCCGCCGCGGCGCTCGTCACGGTCGATCAGGTTTGTGAGCAGCAGGACGATTTGGTCCAGTTTGCCCTGGGCCGTGTTCAGCGATGCCTCGTGCCGGTCAAGCCGCTCGTTTTGCTGGCCGAGCTTCTCGTTGTGCTGCGACTGGGTGATGGCTAGGGCCTGGATGGTGTACTGCTGGGCGCGCAGTGTCTGGGCGATGTCGCCTAGCTCGCGGTCCCCGCCGACACTCAGCCCGGCCTCCATAGTCACTCGCTCTTCTAGCAGAGCGACGCGCCGCTCCAGGTCTACCAGTGCATCAGTCACGAGCTCATTCTCCCCATGCAGCGGCCCAGTAGCCATACCACTGCGAGCCAACGGGAGCGACCGTAGTCAAGACCGACCATGGAGAGGAACGCCGATGGATATGCACACGATCCGGCGACCCGGGGCGCAAGTGGGCACGATCGCCTCGTAGTCGACTGGGGATTTAACCCCAGTATGTCCGGCCCGCGCGGCGACGTGCAACCGAGATGGCGGGCAGTACATCATGATTTGACTACTGGAACCAGCTAGCAGGCCAAACGCGGTTGGTACGAGAAAAGGGCCACCGAAGTGGCCCTTGACCTGCAAGAAGAGCTCCCCCGATTGGACTCGAACCAATAACCTGCCGGATTAGCTTAGATCTATTGCTGTTGCATCTTATCGCAGCAGAATATAGCTTCTGAGCAGGAACGACGCGGTTACTTTAATGCTCATGAATGTTAGTCATCGATCATTAAATCGCGTCATAAAGTATGGGTATAGGGAGGGCACCAACATGGGACGACCACCGCTGCCGCTGGGGACCGCTGGCAAGGTTCGTCACTACGGTTCCAGGAAGAGTTGGGTCGCAACATGCAAGTTCCGCGACTACGACGGCGTTACCCGGACGGTAGAGCGCACCGGTGAGTCAAAGGGCGCCACGGAGCGTGCACTCAAGGAAGCGCTACGCGATAGAACACACTGCGACCAAGACGCAAAGATAGGCCCGGAGACCACTGGAACCCCGGGGGACCAGGGGTGGCAGAGCCCGAACCGCATAACGGCAGTTCAGGGGAAAATTGTGGTGGTCAACGCGGTTCGTCGGCGTATGGCATGACGCTATCGGCGCACCGCCGCGCGCGTTGCCAAGGGGGTCGTCCACCTGCGGAAAATCCGAAGACGACAACGCCATGTTGCGGGCTGGCCCGTACAGTCTGATTTCGCTTCTGCAGGTCCGCAACCTTGCTGTCGCACTGTCCACCGGTGTGGGTCGAAGGCCCGAGAACTTAGCGCCGCCTTGTTGTCAGCCAGCTGGTGATGTGCGCTCCAAGACGCCGGCGTTGGGGTTCATGAGAGCTTCAAAGTGCTGGACGAGGCGTTGGGTTACGACCGGGTCCTTGAGGACTACGCCGACCTCGAGGTTTGTGGACAGTGCCCGGTCGGTGAGGTTGGCGCTGCTGATCAAGGCGATAGCGGTGTCCGCCGCGATGATCTTCGCGTGTAGTGCGGACCTCGACTTGCCTGCCGTGGGACGTCGGTGGGCTGGCCAGTGCCAGAAGGTGGCACTGTTGGTGAGCTGCGAAAACGCGGCCGAAGCGCCGGTAGGGCCGTGTAAGGTGCCACCGGCGGCGGAGGTGCCTTCAAGAATAAGGTCGATTCGAACGCCTCGGACGGAGGCTGCGGCGAGTTCAGCGATGACCTCGGCTACTCCGTAGGCGGCGAAGCTGACGATGAGCAGGGAGCGGCGGGCGGCGCGGATGACTTCGACGACTACGGAGCTCGTCAGGCGTACGGGGACGGACGGGCTGGTCGGACCGCTGATGACGAGGTCGGTGCGTCGGGATGCGGACTGCTGCTGTAATCGTGTGGCGCTGCGTAAAGCGAGCGCGACTGCTGTACCCGGTAGAGCGGGTGCCGTGGACTGCCAGGCCTGGACAAGTTGTTGGGCGTGCCTGCTGGTGGCATAACCAGGGCGGGCATCGATGAGCGTGGCCTCGACGGCGGCACTCGGCCTGTCAGCTGACATCAATACGGTCGCCCAAGTGGCGATGTGTCCGGGTGGTAGGTCTGTGGTGATGTCGGCGATGACGTCTGCGAGGAGGTCGTGAGTCATCAGGCGAAGAATCCGAAGCCGCTGTTGACGAGAGTGTCGACCAGCAGGGCACGGTCTAGATAGTGGTTACCGCGTTCGCATGAGGTTTCCGAGGCGAAGAGGCAGGCGTGGCAGGCGGCGCCTGATAGTCGGCCGTGCGTGGTGGGGTCGTGTTCCGCGCAGAGCGGGTCGGAGCTGCACAGCCGTGCCGCTTCAAGCGCCCGATCAATGAGCGGGCCGAGCCGATCGGCGCGGCCGAGGGAGACTAGGCCGCCGAGGGTTCCCTCGCTGTCGGGGGCGGCGGTGTAAAGAAGTACGCCCGCGGTGGACGGCTCGCCGTGTCGGGCATAGATGCGTTCGCCGATGCCGGCGGCGCTGTAGCCGCATTCTAGGGCGACCTCACGGATGAGTACGTGGGAGAACGTGTGTAGCAGCAGGTAGCGCAGGCCGGGCCACCCCCCGGGCGGTAGCTGGCGTTGCGCCCGCCACAGGTCGTGAGCTCTGATCAGGGTTTGTTCGCGCTGTTTGACGTCGGGTTGGTGTTCCCACGTGGTGATGCGGTCTTCGTCGAAGCGCAGGAAGATGCCTTCGCCGCGCATCTCGGCGCATGGCACCCAGGTCGGTTCGTCGATGGATAGTTGCGCGCGGCGTAGGTCTGGAGTTTCGAGTACATCCCACTCGGGGGCGTCGATTCGAGTGAATCCGTAGAGCGCGCCGACCTCTCGCAGCCGGGGTGCGAGGACGACCTGTTTGAGCCACTCGCGCTGGGTCGGCGGTACTCGTTCGGGGCGGGTGGTGAAATCGGGCAGCTCGGTGCCGGTGTCAGCTGTGAATGCAAGCCATTCGGGCTTGAGTAGATCGAGGTTGTCGCTGTCGTCGTCGCTCGCGGGTTCGGCTTTGGCCCGGTCGACGATCGCTTGCCATACCCGCTCGGCGCCGTACGGCTCCAGTTCGGGCCAGCAGGTTTGGGTCGGCATGAGCATTTTCGCGGTGGCGGCGTCCAGGCCGGCGAGCAGCTGCAGGGTTTGCCAGAACTCGGCGACGACCTGGTCGACGGGATGATCGGCGCGCGGCAGGCTGAATACCCGCAGCTGCATGGCGAACCAGCTGTTAGTGGCGCCGAGGGCCAGGGTGCGGGTGGGGACGTCGCACGCCTCGTAGGTGCCCAAGTGTGGATGGTGCCCGCGGCAGGCGGGCAGGTTCTGCTCGGCGAGGACGCCCAGGGAGTCAGACATCGGCCGGGATGCGCCGCACTCGTCGCACGAGACGAAGATGTTGGCGGCCTCGCCGGTGCTGCCGCGTTCAGACATCTTCAGGGAATGTCCGTTGCCGGGGTCGACGCCGCGGTGGGCGAAATAGGACCACGGGAAGTCGTCGAGGTGGCCGTTTCCGCAGGCGAGCACGAATCGGGCGGGCACGGCGGTGGGGCGTCGGCCGCCGTTTCCTCGGCAAGAGTGCACGTGGCGGACTTTGTCGGGCAGGTAGGCGTGGGGCAGCAGTTCGAAGAATCCGGCGTCGGCGCGGGCGAGCCGGTTGCAGCGGGTGTCGGAGCAGCGCAGCCAGGTGGGGAACAAGGCTACGGGTACGCCGACGCGCGCCCATTCGCCGAACGGGTCCGAGGTCTCGGGCAGGTGGGGCGGTAGCCGGAGTGCTTGTACCTGGCGACCGAGTTTTACCCGCATCGCGGCCAGGAGCCGGTCTTCGGTGATGAGGTCTGAGCGGGCGAGGTCCCAATGATCCAGGCCGAGGGTCATGACCGACAGGTTGGGTAGGTCGGCGACGGAGCCGACGCCATAGGTGTGCAGCAACTGGTTGGGTCGAAGCGCGCCCACGCGCTGGTTGCGTTGGGGATCGGTCACGGTGTCACCGCCGTCGTGCCGCCGTTGCGGGGGACGAACGGTGGCGGGTTGTCTTCGACTACGCCGCCTGCTAGGAGCAGGAGTTGGATGCCCGGCTCGACATCGCGGAGCGAGGTGGGGCAGGTGGTCTGGCGCCATCGGCCTTCTTCGGGCCGGTGCAATAGCCCGGCGATGTCGTCGCTGCGGAACGGTTTGTCGTATGCCAGCCGCCGGGCCGGCACGACGCGTTCTCGTGCCCATAGGTCGAGACGTGCTTCCAGCTCGTCTTCGACTCGCTGCCGGGTGGCGTTGTCTCCGGCCACGTCGCTGCGGCGTTTGAGGAACCGTACGACGTGATCGGCGAGCTTGCTGTGCGGTCGAACTCCTGCGCCCGCAAGTTGCCGTTGTAGGTTCGTTCGAGGTCGCGCACGAGGGCCACTAGGACGCCGGTAAGGCCGCGGTCGATGGCACGTTCCGCGAACGGGGTGACAGACAGCGCCTCGACGTGCCGGTACACGTTGGCGTGGAAGTACTCGAACTGTTCGTAGTGCGATAGGTCGCGGGGTCTGGCCCAGTTGTAAACGGTGAAGACGATGCCGGGTGAGACACGTCCCACCCGGCTGGTGGCTTGAATGTATTCGGCGGTCGACTTCGGCTGGTTGGCGACCACCATGACGCCCAGGCGGGCCACATCGACGCCGACGGCGATCATGCTGGTGGCCAGGAGCACGTCGATGGGTGGCGGGCTGCCCTTGGGTCGGGTGCCGGTGAACCGGACGGCGAGTTGGTCGAGCAGCGGGCGGATCGCGTCCGACGACATCCGGGAGGTGAGTTCTTTCAGGAGCGGGTCGTAGCGCCGGGCCAGTCCCCGTTCGTCGGCGCGGATGAGCCGGGTTGACACATCGTCTTCGACTAGCCGGCGCATGCCACCGAGGTCGCGCAGGCTGTTGAAATAGCCGACCAAAGTCATGTATGGGTCGGTCACGGGGTTTCGGCCGTAGGTCTCGTGGAGTTTCTGAGCCGCGCCGAGCACCGACACGTAGACCCGGATCAGGGTCGATTTGATCCGGTTGCCGTGCGCGCAGATGCCGATGTATCGGCGGCCGGGCCGTTCCTCAGCGGTCCGTTGCCGGGCGAAGAAGCTGTCACTGGCGTCCAGGCCGGACGGCGGGAACACTTCGGTGTGCCGGTTGAACAAGTCGCTGATCTGCCGTTGCGCCCGGCGCACCGTCGCGGTGGATGCGATCACTTTCGGCCTCGACCAGTGGCCAGGCTCGGGTTCCCAACTGGCCAGCCGGTCCACCGCGGTCTCGTAGAGGCCCACCAGGGAGCCGAGCGGTCCGGAGATCAGATGCAACTCGTCCTGGATGATCAGATCTGGCGGGCGCAGCCGCTCACAGTCGACGATCCGGGCGGGTGGTGCACCGCCCTTCATCCGGTGGCTGGGTGCCTCCCACTCAAGGCGTTCGAGATTTTCCGTCAGGTAGCCGTGCCGTTCACAGCGTTTTGCGACCCGGCCGAACAACGCTGCTGTTTCACCCTTCCAGGGAAGTTGAGCGAATTTGTCGACCGTTGCGATCATCAAGGCCGGCGGGTGTCGGTAGATCTCCTCATCCACGAGCAGGACCGGCAGTCCCTTCTCGTCGGCTGGTAGCAGGAACCCACCGGTTTCACTGAATGGGCACTCGACCTGTGGGCAGATCACCAGTGTGCGCCGGTAGACCGCCTCGACCGAGATGTCGCGTCCCGCCTCGATGCCGGTGCCGCACCATGGGCAGGCGGTCAGTTGATGCGGGGACCCTTGGCCGCGGGTCGCCATCCCGCGTCCGCGTCGCTGCTGCGCCAGCCACTCCTCCGCATCGTCGGTGCGGTTGGGGGTGACACGTCCGCCCACCCACAGGCCGATCCGCATCGGCGTGGCGCCCCAGGTCCCAACATCCTCGCGGCGAAGGGTCTCCGCTGCGCAGATCAGCGTCGCTGCCCGCTCGAACTGCTGGATCGTGAGCAGCCGCAAGGTGTAGCGCATGAGGACGGCCAGGCCGCCCGCCGCGTCCAAGCCGCCGTAGGTCGGCTGGAGACGGCGGGCGGCGATGGTGAAGGCGGTGAGACCGAGATACGCCTCGGTCTTGCCGCCACCGGTGGGGAACCACAGCAGGTCGGCCACTGCTTTGCTGGGATCCTCGGATCGCTCGGTATGCCGAGGATCGGCCAGTGCTGGCAAGTTGAGCAGCACGAAGGCGAGCTGGAATGGCCGCCACCGATGGTTGTCCGGCCCCTCGGCCGCGGCCAGCGCCGCCTCGAACGTGAGGGTCGGGTGCTCGCGCCGATTAGCGGCGACCACGCTGTGCACACGCTGCAAGTACATCGCCTGGTTCGCGAAGCCGAACGCTCGGCGCGCCATCGGGTCAGACACCAGGACCTCGATCCCCGCGGCGATCCGGTCGGCTGCACCCCGAGCGTCGCGCACCGCGTCCTTGGCCGCGGACCGGTAATCGCCTAGCCGACGTGCAGGGTCGTCGATGCTGTCCTCATTGCGGCCGATCCACGCGCGGTAGCCGTCGACCAGCGGCTGTAGCGCTGCGGTCAGTTCCTCGACCGGGCCACCAGCCAACTCAGCGAGCCGCTTCATATCCAGCTCTACCTCGGCAAGCTCCGGCAAATCATGGTCGCGCTCGGCCTTGGGGACGTCGGTGAAAGGCGCCTCGTGATCGGGAACCGTTCGAGTGCTAATCGTGTGCGCACGCATCGGATCATCGGACTGGTCGGCCTGGACCGCCACGCCGTGACCGACGGCGAACTCGGGCCAGAACCGGTACGCCATCGCGAGCCGGCGCCGTTCGGACTGGTCGGAGGCATCGCCACCGGAAATCTGTTCCGGACGCGGTAGGAACGCCGGTTGGTCGTCGACGCCCGCTGCTGACAGTTCGGCTTGAAAGATCCATGGCCCGGTGTCGCGCTTGACTGGGGCCGGCTGCCGATTCTCCAGGAACAACGAGACCAACCAGGATCCGTTCATCAGGCGGGCACGTCCTCGGATCACCACGGCCGGCTGCGTGGAATCGACCGGTTTCGCCTCCAACAAGCCTTCGATGAGCGGCACAACAAGGGTGCCGGCATGCTGCTGCCGCCGCCACACCGGTCGCCCCGCGTTCTCCTCGTGCTGTGACGTGGTCCGTTCGTAGCGGCCCCACTTCGCGGTCACTCGAAGGGCGGAAATATCTCCGGCGACGCAGGCGGTGAAGCCCAGAGCCGACGGGGTCAGACTGGGCACGTTAGGCGCGCTGGGCTCGGCATCGCCTTCGAGCATGTCGGGTGCCGCGGCATCCGAGAGTTCGTCTTGGGTGTCCGGGTCGACCGGCACGCCATTGGGTGCCAACCGACCGAGGATGTACCGGTCGAGGGGGTTCTCCCGGGTGGGAAACTCCTCCTCCAGCCCGCCCAGCGGGCCAAGGAGATCGGCGAGCACCAACCGCTGCAACTCGTCGCGGATCGTCTGCCCATCCGGTATCGCCAGTACGGTATCCACAGCCATGGTGGTCACGGTAGCGGTTGGGTCCGACACCTTTCGTCATTGCCGCGGGATGGGTGTAGGCAGGATCCCGCGCGCCCCACTGAGGCGTACGGTGTCGTTCGGTGTGCGGTGCGTTAGTTACCCTGACGCTGCCGAGGCTTCTCGCTACGCGAAGGACAACGCTGATGGCCGAGACTCTCTACAAGGACACCACCTACACCGTCTCCCTGCTGGTCCAATCGATTGGCCTCGGTAAGATCGCCCTACCGGACATCCAGCGACCCTTCGTCTGGCAAGCCGCAAAGGTCCGGGCGTTATTCGACTCGATGTACAAGGGCTTTCCCGTCGGCTATCTGCTGTTCTGGGAGACCGGCGCCGACGCAGGGGCCCGGCAGATCGGGGTCGACACTAAGTGGTCCTCGGCGTTAATCCTTCGGGGGTCAGATGGTGGCGGTTTCGTGAGCGGCGATGCGTTTGAGGGTGGTGGCGAGGTCGGCTTTGGTGTAGCGCCAGTTGAAGGGCCGGGCGGCGAGGTTGTAGAGGTCTTCGAATGCGGTGAGCCGGTTGGTGACGTCGTTGAGGTCGTAGAAGTCGTTGGGTGTGACGACTTTGCGCTGCACGATGGAAAAGTAGATTTCGACCTGGTTGACCCAGCTCGCGTGGATTGGTGTGTGGACCAGGGTGGCGTTCGGCCAGGTGTTTTTCAGCCGGTCGATGGCTTTGTGACCGCGGTGTGACGAGCCGTTATCGGTGATCCAGAAGACTCGGCGGGCGCTGGAGTAGGGCTCACGGCCCATGACCTGCGCGACCAGGTTCGCGAACGGAACAATGCCGGTCGTGGGTTCGGTACGGCCGAACACCCTGGCCTGGTGGACGTCGTACGCGGCGAGGTAGGCCAGCGCCCCACCCCGGTCATATTCGTGGTTGACCCGCATGATCCGGGCCAGTCCGGGTGGCAGGCTCGGATGACACCGGCAGCGGGCCTGCACGGAGGTCTTCTCATCGGCGGAGATGACGTAGTCGTCGTCGCCGAGCACCTCGCCGTGCCAGGTGCGTGCGTACAGGTCGAGGACACGGCCTGCCTTAACGGCGAAGTCTGGGTCACGCGGGAAGATCCATGACTGGTGGCGCCAGGGGCGGATCGCATCCCGGCGTAGCCACCGGCGCACGGTGGATGCCGAGATGTCCTCGACCACCCCGACGTCGACGGCTTCGGCAGCCAGATCGGCGTGGCTAAACCGCGACAACGGGATCCCCCGATCAGCGGGCAGTTCACAGGCGATCGCTGTGACCTGGGCCTGCTGCACGTCGGTGAACCGACGCGGCCGCCCGGGGCGGCCCCGATCTCGAAGGCCGTCCTCGCCGTAGGCGCCGTAGCGGTCGCGCCAGGTCCGGGCGGTGTCCACACAGACCCCGACCCGCCGCGCGATCGCCGCGTTGCTCCAACCCTGGGCAGCGAGCAAGATGATCGTGGCGCGTAAGACGTGCCGGTGTTGCTCGGTCACGGTCCTGACCCGGTGCTCAAGACGCTGCTGCTCGGGCATGGATAGGACGATCGGGCAGGCCGATGGACCAGACATGACAAACCTCCGCCTACCCGAACATGGCAGACAGTCGATCTATTGCCCGGTGGGCAAGCACCCGGACCAAGCAGCCCGCACAGCCTGCGAGCCTGCCGGCAGCAGTGCGGGCATGATGAACCCGTGACCGCGATCCCCGAATCGACGAAGGTGTCGTTGCAGCAACGCCTCACTGAGCACGCGAAGGCCCACTGGCCCGGGCTGCCCGGGATCGTGGTGCGCTACCGGGCCGGGTTCGCCTACATCGACGCGCACCTACCCGACGGTGAGACCATCCCACTGATGAGGCTGCGCTACCAACGCTCCGCACACCTGTGGGGCTTCGCGATCTACCTCGCCAGTCGTGACGGCTACCAAGACTCCGTCCTACCCGACGGCCAACCGATCGGCACCGCCCAAGACGCCCTCGACTGCGCCGGCGAGCTCTACCTCACCAACCTGGAACCCCTGAACCAACCCCCGAAGGATTAACGCCGAGGACCACTAAGTCTACTGTCCCCAATCACCTGATCGTGGACGGTCAACAGCGGCTGACCTCCCTGTTCGCGGTAATGACCGGCGCGACCGTTTTGCGTGACGACTACTCGCAGGCCCGGATCCGGATCGCGTTCCGCCCGTCCGACGCCACGTTCGCCGTCACCGACGCCGCGATCGAGAAAGATCCCGAGTTCATCGCCGACATCAGCGCGCTGTGGCAGCAAGGCGGCAAACGCTCAACCACCAAGGCGTACCTGAAAGCGATCTCCGCCCGCCGAGACGTCGACGAGGCGGAAGAGGAACAGCTTGAGGACGCCATCGACCGGCTCTACGACCTGCAGTACTACCCGTTCAAGGTCGTCGAACTGGCCGCGACCGCAGACCAAGAACAGGTCGCCGAGATCTTCGTACGCATCAACAGCGAGGGCGTCACGCTGATCCAGGCGGACTTCATCCTCACCCTGATGTCGGTCTTCTGGGAGAAGGGCCGCCGCGACCTGGAAGACTTCTGCCGGGCCTGTCGCCTGCCCACACTGACCGGGGCGTCGCCGTTCAACTGGTACATCCAGCCGCAGCCGCCGCAACTGCTGCGCGCCACCGTCGCGGTCGCTTTCCGCCGCGCGGTCCTCAAACACATGTACACCCTGCTACGCGGCCGGGACCTGGACACCGGCAAGCCGTCACCGGAGCTGCGCGACGCTCAGTTTGCGCGGCTGGCCCAGGCTCAGGACCACGTTGTCGACCTGACGAACTGGCACGAGTTCCTGCTCTGCCTGGAACGAGCCGGGTTCCGCGGCAAGAAGATGATCTCCAGCGAGAACGCGATCATCTTCTCCTACGCGCTGTGGCTGATCGGCCGGGTCGACTACGCAGTTCCCGTCGCCCGGTTGCGCGAGGTCATTGCCCGCTGGTTCTTCATGGCGCAGACGACGTCACGGTATTCGGGCTCGTTCGAGACCCAGGTGGAACGCGATCTCTCGGGCCTCTCCGACGTGGCACACGGCGACGCCGACGGTTTCGTCGCCGTCCTCGGCAAGATCGTCGATGACACCCTCACCACGGACTTCTGGGAAATCACCCTGCCTAACGAGTTGTCCAGCTCCGCGTCCAAGTCGCCTGCGTTGCTCGCCTACATCGCCGCACTAAATATCGTCGACGCGGACGCGTTGCTGTCGACCGGCAAGGTGCGGGCCCGCCTGGACCCGGCGATCACGGCGAAGAAGGGCATCGAACGGCACCACCTCTTTCCCCGCGCGTACTTGCGTAAGCAGAATGTCGCCGGCACGAAGCAGATCAACCAAATCGCCAACATGGCCCTGGTCGAATGGCATGACAACATCGCCATCTCCGACCAGCCCCCGGCGGTCTACTGGCCGGACCAGCTCGCCAAGAAGGGGGTACGCGACGCCGACCTGGCCACCCAGGTCCGGTGGCACGCTCTGCCAGACGGCTGGACCGAGCTGCCCTACGACGAGTTCCTCGCCCAGCGCCGCAAGCTGATGGCAGACGTGGTCCGCACGGCCTTCGGCCGGCTGTCGGACCAGCAGTACGCACCGGTCTACCCCGCACCCGGAACACCAACAGCCGCTCCCGCCCCCGCTCCCGCTCGGACGCAATACGCGGTAGGGGTGACGGACCTGCTCGACGCCGGTTTGCTCACCGCGGGCGCGGTCCTGATCAACCCGAGCGACGACGTCGAGGCGCTCATCTTGACCGACGGCCGTCTCGCCTTCGATGGCATCCTATACGACTCCCCGTCTGGGGCCGGCGACGCCGCGCATGGCGGCAGCACCAATGGCTGGTCCTACTGGCTTGCCGACACCGCGACCGGCCTGCGAACCCTGGCCTCCCTGCGTGACGATCTCTTAGCGTCCGACTAAGCGCAAGGGCGCGGGGCACGCACGGAGTCGGCCGACCTGGCCATTGTCAGCCAATTTTTGTTAATGGCATAACGAAAAAGTTGGCGATGTTGCCTCGCGGGGCCGCTGTTTTATCACAAGTTCAGACGATTCAACCAGGTAAAGCCCGCGCAATCCGAGAGGTGATGACGCCACAGCGCATCCAGCGCTGTTTTGCGCATGGCGAGTGCGCAGTTGGTGAGACTGAAGCGAACCGGCTAACTTCCTGGTGTCGAGATCGGACTTATTTGTGACCCAGGAGTGCTACATGGACAGTCAGACAGGCATCGACGACCAGCTAGTCACCCGCTCCGAGATAGCTAGACTCGTCGGTCTCCATCGGCCCGCGATCACCAACTGGGAGAGCCGGCATCACGACTTTCCGGAACCAGTTCGCGCGGGAGTGGAGGTGTACTTCCGGCGGGGCGAGATCCTCGCCTGGTTGGACAGCCGACCGATTCCGCCCGGCACGCTGCACCGGGAAGAAGAGCCGGGCACGACGTACGCGGTCCGCGCCCGGAGGCAGTTGTCCGAGAACGGCCCGGCGACCGACCGGTTGGGCTCGGCAGACGCAGACCTCCCCGCCAGGTCGCATCGTCCGGAGGATCTCCACGAGTTGCTGGGGCCTTTGGCGGGCAAGGTCCGCGGGACAGGCACAACAGCGGACTACCTGCAACTACTGGCGTCATTGATATTCCTCAAAGCGGCCGAGCCCGACACCTGGTCGCGCCTGGTGCACGTGATGCCCGCCAGCGGCGACGCCGACCGCGCCGCGCAGCTGCTGACCGCGATCGGCGAGACGGTCGACAAACGGCTACGTGACTTCGGCCTGCTGCCAGGTATGAAAGCCGTGTTCGGTGGCATGCAGCCTGCCTCGATCGAGAATTTGGCACAGGTGGTACACCTCTGTGGTCGATTGGGTCGCACGGCTTTCCCGCTGCTGCTCGAACGCTACGAAGCCGAAAGCAAGTTGGACAGCAACGAGTTCTTCACCCCCGACGACGTCGCACAAGTCATGGCCGACATCCTGCTGACCGGTGCGGGTCCGGATCAGCGACTGTACGACCCGTACGCGCGTGGCGGGGAACTGCTCGTCGCCGCGGTCGGCAAGGCCGGCGCCCTCGCCGACGTGCAGGGCGACAGCCCGCACGCGCACACACTTCGGCTCGCCGGGATGAGCCTGGTCGTGCACGGCCAGCGGGCTAAACTTCGCCACGTCAACGGCTCGCCGTGGCACGCCCGGACTTGGCCGCGATTAGCTGCCGACCTGATCATCACAAATCCTCCCTTCAACGGGACGAGCTCCCCGGGCGTGCTGAGAGCCGAGAAGGACTGGCCGTTCGCCCCGCCCCCACCAGGAAACGACAACTTCGCCTGGCTCCAGCACGTCTTCGCATCGCTGACCGAGGGCGGCCGGGCCGCCGTCGTCATGCCCAACACCGCGGGCACATCGGCGCATCAACGTGAACGTGACATCCGCCAAGCCTTAGTAGCACGAGGGTCCGTCGAATGCGTCATCGCGCTCCCACCGAAGCTGTTCACCGGTACACCCATCGCGGTGTCCGTGTGGATTCTGCGGAAGACACCGCACCCCGATGACCAAGTCCTGCTGATCAATGCCCACCGGTTAGGCACTGTGGCCAAGGGTCGGCGCACCCTGTCAACGACCGACCGCGCCGCCATCACGCAGGCCTACCTGCGATTTCGGGAAGACCGCGAAAACGGCCAGCCGCACGCGGGAACCAACGAACTCAGCATCGCCGTCGACGCCACCCAGATCGGCAAACCCGACTACTCCCTCAACCCATTGGATCACCAGATCGCCCGAGACCGCCGTGCGACGGCGAACTCTGCTCATAGCTCTCGCCTCGGCGTCCATCGAGAACCTCGTCGATCGGAAATTCGCTGCGCGAGCCGCCGAGACGCAAGTGGACCAGATGGTCACACGCTTGCTCGCACCCGGGCCTGCGGGCAACGACCTCCCAGCCGGCTGGCGGCTGGTACACCTGCGTGAGCTGTGCGACATCACGGCGGGGCCATCCCACTCGCGGTTGCCAAAACAGCACCGTACGGACCAGAACGGCGAAGTCCTCGTGTTGCCGAAACACCTGCTGCACGGCGGAATCGATACCGCCGGGGACATCAGGATCACTTATGAGCTGGCCCGAAGACTTGAACAAGTTCCGGGTGGAACCCGGCGACATCCTCTGTGCACGTTCCGGGTCGACCGGGTCATCGGCGTTAGTGACGAACTCACAGGCCGGTTGGCTGTTCAGCACCAACCTGCTGCGGTTGCGTCAACTCGAAGCTGGCTCGATCGATTCACTGTACCTCCGCGGCTACCTGTCTCTGCCCGACGTACAGGAGTGGATCAAGGGCCGATCGGAGGCCACCGCCATCGCGTCTATCAGCGCTAGTTCCTTCGGTCAGCTGGAGGTCGTGCTGCCGCCATTGCCCACGCAGCGGCGTATCGGCCAAGCACTCCAGGCGCTCGACGAGCAGGTCGCGGCGTACCGAGCGCTTATCACCGCCGCCGCCGACACACGTGCCGTGCTGGCGGAACACCTGCTGAGCGGGGCTCTAGCCCTGCAGTCGGACCCGGATACCGCTTTCGCTGAGATCTCTGCGGAAAGGCGCCTGCCGTGAACAACCGCACTACACCGACGCCGAATCTGCCCTGGCTGCTCGCGGCGTTCCTGCTCGCCGTCGTCGTCGCGCTAGTAGCAAGCATCCTCAAGGCCAGCGCCGGAGTCGGACCCGCCGATGCCGCCCTGACTGGCGGCGCCGCGTTCGCCACCACCATCGGTCTCTGCCTGACGGCACTCGTCGCCCGGAAACTCCTGTGATCCGCAGCTGCGGCGACGCACGGTCAAAAAAGGGCGTCAGGTAAGGGAAAGAGGCCGTCGTCGACGACCTTCGCCGTCGTGGGAGAGCTGCCAACCGATCGAGTACGGCCACCCGGCGGTGACTTCTTCGGCTTGACAGCCCGGCCGGAGCCCCGACCGCTGGCCAATTCCTCGGCGTGGCGCTGATGGTTGAGTTCGAGCAGCCGGTCGAGAACCTCCACCTGCACCTCCGGATCGATAGTGAAGCGGCGCCCCTGCCGCGTGTCGTGAATACCGTGCCCGAGCGACAGTTCGCCCCAGCCGTATGCATCGGCGACAGCGTCGTCGACCTCGACATGGATCTCCCGAAGTCGTCGTATGTCGGCGGACGTCACCTTGTCGTCGTGTACGAGGTTGTAGAGCCTGGTCAGCCCCAACGCCCGCCCCAACATCACAGACCGCCGATATGTGTCCAGCTCTCGTCCGACCGTATCCATTCGAGGGGTCAAATCCGGCTGCGCAAATGTCTCAAACCCATCCGATGGCGTGTACCGAGTGTCAGTCCGCATGGTCGACTCCCCCTTCGTCGTCCACCAGGCGAAATGGAAGGCGCTGGACAGCAGCGCGAGCGACGCATCTCGATCGGTGGCGAACACGCCGAGCGCGTGCGAGAACACCTGACCTGTTGGAGCGAAGAGCGGCAGACCTGTCTTGCTAACGAGTGCGATGACGAGGACACGGTCGAGCCCTTCGATCGCCTTGCGCATGGCTGGACGCTTGTCGGCGTATTGCCACCAGCGTTGAGGCAGCGGCTTTCGGAGGACGTAAGACCCATCAGGCTTGGTGCGCTGCCGCTCTGGCTTCACGCTCTTTTCGATGATGGCGAAGACATCAGGGTACTGCTGCGCCGCTTCTTCGGAACGGTCGAAGAAATCGATGACCCACCGACGTGCCGAAGAGTCCGGGCGGGAGTTGAGATCCTCGCCGTTAAGATACGGAAACAGGACTTCCTTGTTTCGCTGATCCTTATCAATCAACGCCTGTGCCTGATCCGGCTCCATGACGAATCCCATTCCAAGGACAATTGATCCTTGGAACGTTTGGTCGGCGTTGGCGGACAACCGATACGGGTTGCCGGTGACTCGGGATTCGGCGTCCAACGACGGCGTGATCGCGCGCACGCTACGGCCGTCGAGAATGCGTTCCTCATCGGGTTCGGCGTGGCCGAGCCAGAGCAGAGACACTTCCAGCGACGCCGCGCCGGGCCACGGCTGCGACTTGTTGGCGCGGTAGACGATCCAGTTCATGTCGATCGCCTGGTCCAGGCCGACCTCGCGAGTGTCGCCTTGGGCGATCGTGTTGGTGGCGATGATGCCGACGCGGCCACGACCGGCAACCTGAAGATTGCGCAGCAAGAAATAGGAGCAGATATCAGCGTTGCCTGGCTTGTCGCGAGCGATCCGCGTCTTCAGATATTCGCGCAGGTCGAGGCCGATTGCTCCGCTGACCCGCTTGCCGCCGATGAAGGGTGGGTTGCCGACGACAGCATCGAAGCCGCCCCGATTGACGACCTCGGGGAACTCTAGAGGCCAATGCAACGGGCGGATGGGCTCCGGTCGATTGCCGCGCAGCCACCCGTCAACCGTGGCACGCAATCTGTGCTCCAGCGCCGAGTCGGCGGTGTCGGACAGGACTGTGTAGACGTCGTCGCCGATGGCGGTGAGGCGGTCGTCGAGCTTATCGTCGGGGTCGTCGCCGCCATCCTCGGGATCCCAGGGGCGGTGCTGGGCGCGTACCGATGTGGAAAGAGCCGCACCGACGACGGCGTCGGCAGCGAGGCGCAGGCCGTGGCCGATGGTTTGGGCTTGGGTCAGCCGGTTGGCCTTGTCGGCGGCGTCGCGGGCGTCCTCGACGACCGAGGATTCGATGGATTCGCGCAGCTCGGTGATTTCGCCGAGAAGTTCGTGGAGGCGTTCGCTGACCGGGGCGAATGCTCGGTTGTTGAGCCACTGGCCTTGCTGCGGGTCGAGGTGGAAGGCGGCGAGTTGGTCGGCGGAGGTGAGGCCGACGAGGGAGTCGCCGCAGCGTAGGGCGTGGTCGAGGAAGCCGAACGGTTTGTCCTTCGCCAGGGTGATCAGCCACAGCGACAGCTTGGCGAGTTCGACGGCCATGTCGTCGCGGTCGACGCCGTAGAGGCAGCGGGCGGCGACCATTCGTTGGGCGGCCAGCAGTAGGTCGTCGCGGTTGCCTTCGGCGCCTGCAAGGGCGGCGGCCTCTGCGGGAGTGCCGTCGCGTTCCCAGGTGCGGACCAGCGCGTCGGCGAGATAGCGGCAGGCGGAGACGAGGAACGCGCCGGAGCCCATAGCCGGGTCGAGCACCTTGAGTTTGAGGATCTCCGCGGCGGATTTGGCCCGGCTGACGCCGTCGATTTCCCGGATGAACAGCAGCGGGGCGAGGGTGTATTGCACGACCTCCTCGGCCAACGCTTTGGGGGTGTAGTGAGTGCCGGTGGCGCGTCGGTCGCCGACCTGGGTGAACAGGACCGAACCGGCGGGGAAGACGGTGGGTGCCTCGCGCAGGTCGGTGCGCAGCAGGCCCCAGTGTGGGCGGATCCGCTCGGTCAGGTCGGCGTCGTTGTCGCAGGCGGCGTGCAGCGCCGCGAGTTGGTGCTGACCCGGGGTGGCGGTAAGCGCTTTGCTGAGTTGACGCGCGGTCAGGCCACAGCGTTCGATCAGCCAGGTGCGCAGGGCTTCGTCGCCTCGCGTTGCCGCGTCTTCGAGGTCGCTGAGTGCGACTTCGGGTTCCTTGTTTCCGATCAGGCCGACGTGCGGGGTGTCTACTTTGGCGCAGGAGAATTCCAGTAGGCCCTCGTAGACGTGGCCGATCTGTTCGACGTCGAGGCTGGAGTAGCTGAGCCGTTCGGCCGCCCGGCCACGATGGCGCAGGATCAGTAGGGCGTCGAGGATCTGGTAGACCACCCGGTCGGTGATCGCGGCGACGGTCAGCCATGGAAAGCGGGCGGGATCGAGCAGGGAGCCGCCATAGGCGGGAATCCACAGGTCTGGGTGTTCGCAGCCGCTGTGCACAGCGGCGAACAGTGCCAGCAGGCGGGGCCAGGCGGCGGTGCGCCGGTCGGTGACCTCATCACCGTGCAGCGAGCGTACTGTGCCGAGTTCGTCGTAGAGGGTGGACGCGGCGTACGACTGGGCATAGAGCGGGTCCGCGATCGGCAGGAGTTTCTGCTCCTCGGCGTATAGCAGGAAGACCAGGCGCATCAGTACGGTGAGGGAGCCGCGGTAGATTTCCCGCTCGGTGACGTCGCGCAGCAGTGCGCCGCCGGCCTCGCGGTCAAGGCGGGCCAACTCGGCGACGAATAGTTCAACGGCTTGGCGGACCTGTTCGCCGAGGGTGTTGGTGACTTGGGTGAGGGCGTCGGCGCTGCGGGCGAAGAGACCGGCCAGGCTGGTCGAGGGCCGGTCGTCGGCGCCGACCGGAGGCGCCAACACGCGCGGGGCGGCCAGCAGGGTGGCGAAGGCGCGTAGCAGCGACTGCTCTTCGAGCCATAGGTCAGCGTCGAAGGTGGCATAGCCGGGGGCGTCACCACGGGCGTGGACCAGCACCCATAGTCGGCCGTCGGTGAGCAGGGCCAGTGGTGTTCGGGCATCGCGGCACAGGGCGGCGGCTTGTTCGGACAGCGCTGGCTGGTTGCCGTTGGCGCTGGTCAGCGGGGTGCCGAGGGTGCGACGGTAGACGTGCATCCGGGCCGCGCGACCACCGCCGGGCTCCGGGCCGTACAGAATGAGGTCTGGCCGGAATGTGCCCGCTAGTTCCGGCGGAAGGCTGGATCCGTCGGTGCGGGCGCTTGGCGGGAAGCGCAGCAGTTCGCCCAGGATCAATTCGACCCACCCGGGGCCGAGCAGGTCTGGGGCGTCTTGCAGTTCGGCCCAGCCGCGCCTGATCCGGTCTCGGACGGTGTCGGGCACGGTGTCAAGTCCGTGCGGTAGCGCTTCGGTGAGTGCCGGCAGGGTGAGGAACGGCCCTTCTGGGCGCAGTAGTCCCAGCCATTCGGCGTGTTGTTCGGCGGTGCTCGGGGTGTATGGCCGCGGCGGCCTTTTCGTAGTGGTCATCGGTCGCCTCCGGCGAGGGACGCAGGGACCAGGAAGGTGACTGCTGCCGGGAACCAGCGGGCGGTCGGTTCGGCGTAGCGGCGCTGTAGGGCGGCGACTTCGCGTTCGCGTTGGGCGGGGATGTCGGCCAGCCGGGTGCGCAGCGCGTCGTGGTCGGTGCGCAGTTGCTCGCGTTCCATGGTGAACAGGGTGGGTTGCTCCCAGCGGGGCTGGTCGTCGAGGGCGGCTCTGATCGAGCGGTCCAGTTCGGCTAGCACCTCGGCGATGGCGGTGACTTCCTCGTCGCAGCGGCGGGCGAGGAGGCCGTGCAGGCTGCGGGTGCGTTGGTCGGCTCTGGTCGACAATGCGCGGGCCAGTGGCGTAGCGAGTTGCGGCCAGAGAGCAGTCAACTGGTTGCGGAGTTGTTCGATGGGCAATTGTTCGCTCGCGGCGGCCAGCCACTGCTCTAGGTCGTCTTGCCGGGCGCGGGTGAGTTTGCCGGCCTCGATGGTTCCGCCAGCCACGACGATTTCCTCGTGTAGACGGGTGCCTTCCGATCCGGTGACGACCACCCGGCCATGCGCCACAACCGCGGGGGTACGCAGCAGGTCGCCGGGGACGATGCGGGCGGTCACCCGGCTGAGTTTCGCCGTACCGGTAGGGCCGGTGGTGTGTGATCCGCGGGCTTGCGCCCAGAGTTCGGCGCGTAGTAGCCGCAGGCACATCTGGACCAGGCGGTGGCCGAGGTGCAGCAGGACGACGTCGGTGCGGTCGCGGGCGGCGTCCGCGTCGAAGGTGATGGGTCGTTCCCGGCCGGTGACCGGGTGCAGTAGGCCGTCGTTGCGGGCGGCAGCCCACGCGCCGGGCAGTTCCGGCAGCCGGAACCAGATGCCGGTGGCGTCGGCCGGGGTCGGCGTGGCGTGCAGGTCGCGGCGGTGGGCCAGGCGTAAACCGGTGCGCACGACGCGTTCCACGGTGGCGGGGGTGAGGTTGAGTTCGGTGCGGCTGCCCCGCAGCGCCTCGGTGAGACGTTCCAGGTCACGGGCGAGGTCGCGTTCCACCCGCAACCGCGACCGGCTGGCCCGGCGATCGATCTCGGCGTCGGTGACTTGCCAGTCGGTGCGTTTACCGGTCATCTTCTGCTCAACCTGGGCGGCGATGACCTCCCCGGCGCTACCCAGGTCGGTGCGGATGGCCTCCACCTTTTCCACCGCGAGGCGCAGGAACGCCAGTTCGTCCTCCAGCGAGCCGCTGGTGAAGTCAGTTTTTTGCCAACCAGCCGGTACGAAGTGCAGCACGTTGACCTCGGCGGCGTGCTGGCCGTGCCGGTCGACGCGGCCGTTGCGTTGTTCGAGCCGGTTCGGGTTCCACGGAATTTCCCAGTGCAGCAGCCGGTGGCAGTGCCGTTGCAGGTTGATGCCTTCGCTGGCGGCGTCGGTGGCCAGCAGGATCCTCACTGGGTCAAGGTCTGGGTGTTCGGTGAACACGTTCTTGACGTGGTCGCGTTCGTCGGGGTCCTGACCGCCATAAAGCAAGGCGATGCGTTCCTTGGGGTAGCCGGCGGTGAGGAGCCGTTCGTGCAGCCAGCGCTGGGTGTCGCGGTACTCGGTGAAGATGATCACCCGCTCGGGTTTCCACTGATCGTCGGGCCGCACGATCGGGTCGAGCCAGGCGCGCATCGCGGTGAATTTCGCGTCCGGGCGGTCCTGGGCGGCGCGGGCCCAGGCGCGCAGTTCGTTAAGCAGGGCCCGTTCACCTGCCGACAGCGCGGCGGTGAAGGAACGGACTGCGGCGAGGGCGTCGGCCTCGGTGTCGGCGTACGCGGTGTCGTCCTCCGCGGTCTCGTCCAGCCGTTCGATCATCGGCTGCAGCACGCGTTCGGCGCCCGCATCGGTGGTCGGTGCTGGTGCGGTGTCGCGGGCGTTCATGGTGGCCAGGTGTGTGTCGATCGTCTCGGCGAACGCCTTCGGGCACGAGAAAAGGCGGCGTTTGAGCAGTGTGGTGACGAAATCCGCGGCGACCTGCCCGCCCTTGCCTGGCGCGCCCTCGCGGCGGCTGGCCGCGTACTGCGACAGCAACTCGTGGGCGTGCTGCTCGGCCGGGGAGTAGTCGACTTCCAAGTAGGCCAGTCGCCGGGCCGGGAACCGAGGACTGCCGTCCCACTTTGGCGGCAGCTCACTTTTGAGCCGTCGGACCATCACCCGGGCGAGTTGCTCCTCGTTCGGCTTCACCCCGCGGGCGAAGCGCTGGTCGTCGAGCATCTCCAGCAGGGCGGTGAACGACTCGGTGTAGCCGTTATGTGGGGTCGCGGACAGGAACAGCCGGTGCTCGCAGTGCGGTGCGAGTGCCCGGATGGCCCGGGTGCGTTGGGAATCGACGGCGTACTTGCCTCGCCCGGAGGGGGCGCAGGTGTGCACCTCGTCGACCACCAGCAGGTCGAACGTGCGCGGATACCGGGGCGCGGCGGGCAGCACCTCGCGGAGCAGGCGTAGCGGACGGTCTCGTTTGAGCCAGTCGACGCTGACGATCAGCCGCGGGTAATGCGTCCACGGGTTGGCGTACAGGCCGCGGGAGCGGCGCAACTCCTTGAGCAGGTCGGTGTCGACGATGCGGCAGTCCAAGCCGAACTTGTCGCGCATCTCCTCACGCCACTGCCGGGTCAATCCGGCCGGACAGACGATCATCATCGTCCGGGCACGATGCCGCAGCATCAGTTCCTGCATGACCAGGCCAGCCTCGATGGTCTTACCCAAGCCGACGTCGTCGGCGATCAGCAGGTTGGTCCGCGGCATGGACAGCGCCCGAACAACCGGATCAAGCTGATAGTCCTCGATCTCGATCCCGGACCGGAACGGCGCCTGCAAGGCGGTCTTGTCCGCCGATGCGGTCGCGCCCCAGCGCACGGCATCGAGGAACGCGTCGAGCTGCGCTGGGTCGTCGTAGCCGTTGGCCGGATCGGGGAGGCTGGCGCTGTCGTGCACGATCCGGCCGGGTTCCAGCTCCCAGACCACCCGCAATTCTTCGTCGCGGGCGTCGTCCTCGATGCTGACCAATGTCACCCGGTGCGGCGCGCGACCGGTCAGCACATGGGGGTCACCGCTGGCGATCTCCCCCCGAACGACGTCGGAGACCACCCACCGCCGGTTACGCACCGTAACGAGCTGGCCCGGTGCCGGCGCGTCGGGGTTCTCCAGGGTCACGACGTCATGATTCGACGCTGTATCTGCGGGCATACGCTGGCTGACCCCATCCGCTTCATCGATGCATGTTTCCATCTGCTGTTCGGCATGTCCGATCCCACCGCCGGGCCCTCGACAGCAGAGGCGTGGACCCTACTATGGGTTCATACGGGAAGCGCAGTCAGTAGGGTATCTCCTCGGGAGGAATCGATCATATGGCGCGGCTCGGCATCGCTAAAGACTTTCTGGCCGACTACGCCAAGCTGCAGAAGCCCGTTCAAAAGGCAGTCGACGCCACGATCGAGAAGTTCTCCCAGCACACCCACGCCGGCCTACACCTGGAGAAACTCGCAAACGCTAAAGACCCGCGGATCCGTACCGTTCGCGTGACCGATTTCTACCGGGGCGTGGTCCTCGCGCCCGACACCGGCGATGAGTTTCTGTTGCTGACCGTATTGCCGCACGATGACGCCAACGCCTACGCGATCAGTCGGCGGTTCACCGTCAACCATGCGCTTGGTGTGCTGGAGGTCCGCAACCAGCAGGCTCTCGACAGTATCGAGCCGGCACTGCGCCAAGCCGCCACGCACACTCCGCAGCTTCTGTTCGCCTCGGTCAACAATGCCGACCTGATCCGGCTGGGCATCGACGCCGATGTCCTACCGATTGTGCGCGTGATGGCTACTGAGGCTCATCTGCAAGCGTTAGCCAATCTGCTTCCGGCGCCGCAGTTCGACGCGCTGACCGGCCTGGCCGCGGGCTTGACCCCAGAACAGGTGTGGCACGAAGTCAGCCAGCAGCTCGTCGGCGAGCCGCCGACGGAGGTCGACCCCGACGACATCGCCGCCGCAGCCGCCCGTACCCCGGACCGGTTCATGCTCGTCTCCGGACCCGACGAACTAGCTCAGATTCTGGCTCACCCCTTCGACGCGTGGCGCAACTTCCTACACCCGATCCAACGTCACGTTGCTTATCGGCCGAGTTACGCCGGTCCCGCACTGGTCACGGGGAGCGCCGGAACCGGCAAGACAGTCACCGCACTGCACCGAGCGGTCTTCCTGGCCCGGCACGGACCGGACAATTCGCTCTTGCTGACCACGTACACCCGTAACCTCGCTGACGCCCTTGACCGGCAGGTGCGCCTGCTCACCGATGACCCGCAGGTCCACGCGCGGATCGAGGTGCTCAACGTGGACCGACTCGCGTACCGAATCGTCACCGAGTCCCTCGGCCACCAGCCCGCGATCGTCGACCAACACACCCTGCGCGATCTCTGGGAAAAGGCAGCCGCAGCGACGGACGGATTCAGCGCCGTCTTCCTAGAACGTGAGTGGGAGCAGGTCATCCTGGCTCAGGCCTTGACCGACTCAGCCGACTACCTCGCCGCCCGGCGCCACGGCCGCGGCACCCCGCTCAAACGGGAGCAACGGCTTCAGGTCTGGGACGCCATCCAGCAGGTGATCGATGCCTTGCGCGCCGACAGCCTATTCACCCACCTGCAACTCGCCGATGCGGCCGCCCGCATCCTCGCGGACCGCCCGATTCCGCTCTACCGACACGTCATCATCGACGAGGGACAAGACCTTCACCCTGCGCAATGGCGATTACTCCGCACCGCGGTCCCGGCTGGAGCCGATGACCTATTCATCGTGGCCGACCCCCACCAGCGGATCTACGACAACCACGTCTCGCTCGGCAGCCTCGGCGTCGGCATCCGCGGACGTAGCCGGAAACTGACGGTCAACTACCGCACCACCCAGGAGATCCTCGCCTGGTCGGTTCGCCTCCTTACCGGCACAGTCCCCACCGGACTCGACGACCTGCCGGACAGCCTAGATGGCTACCGGTCACCCATCCATGGCCGCCGACCCGTGCTCTTCGGCTGCCCTGACCGGGACACCGAGTATGCCCAGCTCGCCGAGCAGATCCGCGCATGGCTTGACGCCGGTGTGGAGCCGCACGCCATTGCCGTGGCCGCCCGCAACAGCCACTTGGTGCACGGTGCGCGGGAAAAGCTCACCGCGGCCGGCATCCCAGTCAGCTCAACCACCGCCTCGAAGGCCAACGCCGTGCGGGTGGGCACCATGCACGCCATGAAAGGGCTGGAATTCCGCTGTCTGGCCGCGATCGGGGTCGACGCCGGAACAGTTCCCGCGAAGGCGGCCGTCACCGCTGCTGATGAGGATCCAGTTGCCCACGAACACGATCTGCAACGCGAACGATGCCTGTTATTCGTGGCTTGTACACGCGCTCGCGACTTCCTCTACGTGTCCCATACCGGCAGTCCCAGCCCATTCCTGAGTTCGATTACATGAGTGAGGCATCGATTGACGGCACTGGCGATGATCTGCTCGCCGAGTTCGGCGGTCCCCCTTGTTGCAGTGCCGCCGATGATGGCGAGCTAGGAAATATCGGGGTCGTTGGAGTTCCATGGCCAGGTGGTGCCTCGATCGAGTATGAGACCCCCGATGCCCTCGGCGTACGCAGGATCAGGCCTGTAGCTGTCCGGCCAGACGTTCTGGTGAACGTCCTCGGGAGCAGCACCTGGACGACGAGCCCTGTACCAGTGCCGACGTCCAGGAGCCGCCTTGGATATGGGAATACGCGCAGCTCTGCGGCCACCTGCCGATGCAGGGGGTTCGTCCTGCTGCGTAAGGCCCGACTAACCTACGAGTCCCGCGACGAGCCTGTCACGATTTTGGCTCTGTCTCACTTCCGGTGGTGACTGTGGGTGATCTCAGTTGAGCAGGATGCGGTGGCGTAGCGGGGCGAATCCGACTCGGCCATGCATTGGGCGCATGATTCGTTTGGTTTTGGTGTTGACGCCTTCGGTCCCACCGTTGTGGTACGGCATGGTCACGGCGGCGTGGACAGCGTCGTGGTCGAGTTCGAGGCCGCGGGCGAATGTGTGCAGGTGGGGCAGGTCAGTTGCCAGGACAGCGCTGATCCATGCGTCTAGGCGTGCGCTGTTGCCTCGCTTGGTCGTAGAAGGGCGGCGAACGAGCCGACGAGCTCGGTGAGATCGATCATTTCTGGGCAGGCGGTGGTCAGCTGGTGGCGGTGTTGGCGCTGGTTGTCGCTGAGGTGATCGGGGTGGGTTAGCACGAGGCTGGTCAGCCGGCGTGGCGAGATCGGCGGTCGGTCGCCTTCGACTCGGCCTTGGGTGATGTATCGGACGAGTAAGTTCATGCTGCCGGGATATCCGGGAGCTTTGATCTCCTTGAATAGTTGGAGGTTGCCTATGGCGGGTTCTTGTTCCCTGCGGCGGCGCAGGTGGTTTCGGTAGGGCTCGACCAGCGTGGGCCGGTATTGGGGAGCTCGTTGCAGGCGTTCGGGTTCGCCCGCGTGGGCGTAGCGTTTAACGGTGTTGAGCGACACGTTCAGCCTGCGTGCGCACTCGAGAAGGCCAACGTTCGCAGCGAGCAGGGCGTGGATTTGTTGCCAACGATCCCGGGTGCTTTGAGCGCGAGGTCCGTCCTGCATGCGGCCGGCTTTGGCCCAGCACACGCTGTGCGCGGCGACCTCTTTACCGGCGGCTGCGGCGAGGTTGTGCCATAGGTGCCACCGGTCGGCGACCTGGATAGCATCGGGCAGAGCCCGACGGACGGCTTCGGCGTAGGCGCCGGAACGGTCCCGACAGACCACCTCGACGCCGGGGTGTTCTCGAAGCCAAGCTTCTAAGGTGTCTGCGTTGCGGTCGGGTAACACGTCCACCCGCCGGCGTGTCTGCGCATCGATCAGCACTGTGGCATAGCGCTGCTGCCGCCGCAGCGTAAAATCGTCGACGCCCAGCACTCGCGGGGATCCGCATTGCGGCATGGGGTATCCGCAGGAGCGCCCGCAGGCTGGTATGCCGCGACAACGGCATGGACAGTTTCGCCAGTAACCTGGCCGCGCCACGCCCGGCCAACTTACGTGCCACCGCATCCACGAGAGCCTGAAGACGTGTGGTCCGACGTTGATATCGCTGCAAGACGCCCGGGACCTGCTCACGAAACGTCCGGCGGCATCCGGATGTCGGACAGACTTGCCGCCGCACGGAAACTAAGATCTGCACCCGCCGTCCATCGAGGGGCACATCGGCCACCATTCGCTGATGCAAGCTGTGCACCCGTTCGGTCGACGCGCCGCAATCTGGACACGCGACCGCCACCAGCGGTGTCCGCGCCCTCACCATGATGCTGTTGCCGGCGTCCTCGACTTTCTCTATTACCAAAGGCGCCAGCCCGCCGAACAACGTCCCTACAAGAACATCACAGGTACACCGGCGTAACTATCCATCATGAACACCAGCACGCTGTGCTACCACCGCAGCCTGCTCACCTGAGATCACCCACAGTCCACCGGAAGTGAGACAGAGCCGCTGTTTGTACAGTCCCCTCTGCCCCACGGCCCCGGCGTTGTTCGGGAGTGTCCGGTTTGATCATGGTTTGTTAGATGTTGTAGACGGCGAAGGCGTCGCGGTGTTCGTGGAGGTCGCGGCGGGCGTGGGCGATGTTCGCGCGTCCGGCGAGGCGGAAGGTGTTGAGGGCCAGATTGCGGAAGCTGGCCGCGGCGCGTGGGGCTGTACCGGTTCTGAGCTGGGAATCGTCCTCGTGGAAGGTCACGTCACGGCTCCAATGTAGACGGTTCTCCACGGACCAGTGACCCCGCGCGTAATAGTTGAGGTGGCCCGGCCCGGCCTGGCCGGCGTCGGCGCTGACGATGCCGTGAATGATTTCTTTGCTGGTGCGTACGCCGTCGAGTCCACCGGTGTCACGGCGCAGCCGAAAGACTTGCCGGGCGCCGGGGAACAGGGTGTCGTCGCAGGGCGCCACGCGCAGCGTCCGTCGTTCGGTACGCCCGTGTCCCCTGTCGGTGGTGACGTCCATGTGGTCGATGAACTCGGAGTCTGTGCCGCACAGCAATGCTTGGGCGGCTTGCAGCGCGAGGGGCTGATTTCCCTTCAAAATCAACATGTAGTGGGCGTTCAGCGGCCCGGTGATCAGCCGGGCAGTCTTCTTCGTCGTGTGCAGGGCATCAAGGGTCAGCATCATGCCGGCCACGTCCAGCGGTGTCAGCAGGTCCGCGATGACCGCGTTCTCACCGCGTTTGTTCGGGACCTGACGCTGACCCAGGACGATCCCGCGGTCGTGGGTGACCGCGGCGACCAGGAACACCTGCCCGGCCGGGGTGCGGCTGCCATGCAACAGTTTCCCGTCGATCGCGGCCGCGGGTAGCAGCCCGGCCGGCGCCGGGTGAGTCACCGCCCGCGCGGCGGCGCGGCGTTGTTCACGCTCGACCGGCTCGTCGCACCCGGCGGCGACAACCGGCACCAGCGCGTCACCCCGGACCACATCAGCGGCGTATCCGCAGGTCGCCGCGTCGAGAGCGTCACCATCCAGGGCTTGCAGTACCCGCCGGAAGGTGCGTTCGCTGGGCACTATGTACCGGCCACGCCACGGGTTGTACCGGGCCCCAAGACGGTGCAGGACATCCTGCGGGGTCCGCGCCGCCCACTGCCGGATCGCCGTCACACCGTCGTTACCGGCCACCAACGTCGCGCATGCGGTCAACACCAGAATCACCAGCAACGGATGCCGAAGACCCCGCCCTCGCCGCGGATCGGGTACCTGCCGCAGCCGCTCCAGCAGCGGCGACGCCACCGACAACGGGTCAGCAGCCACCGCCTGCGCGGCGGGCAAACCCGCGGCGAGTTCGGCTTCCCACAAGGCCAGATCGGCGAGGTGGTCAACAACAGGGCTGATCGGGGAAGATGACAACACGAGCGCGACTCCTGCAACGATCTTGTGGCATAGACACCCGAAAGATCACCAGAGTCGCGCTCGTCCAGCAAACCAGGTCCTTGTCCAATCCCTAAACTGGGCATAACACCCCAAGCCGGAACAACGCCGGGGCCGTGCCCTCTGCCCAGGTCAACGCACGTAAACACGAAATCCTGTAAAAGGAGGGTTAAGGAGGGCAGAAGATCAAATAGTCCCCAGTGCGAGACAAAACTCCTGCTCAGAGCTCCCCCGATTGGACTCGAACCAATAACCTGCCGGTTAACAGCCGGCTGCTCTGCCAATTGAGCTACAGGGGATCATGCGACACCGGTCGTGCTTGGTGCCGGAGGGAACAATACCCTACGAGGCGGCTGGAGCGCCAAGGGGTTACCCGGCGCGCCACCGCCGAGTGCAAACCTGAGTTGGTGGAGTAGGCAGTGGGTCGGCTGGGTATAGACAGGTCCAGCAACGACGCACGCGCGTCACCGAACGGAAGGAGCCGCCATCATGCGCGGAAAGCTGATGTTCATCACCGGTCTCGCGGCGGGCTTCGTCTTGGGCAGCCGTGCCGGCCGGGAGAAGTACGAAGAGATCCGGGCAACTGCGCAGAAGGCGTGGGCGAACCCGAACGTGCAAGAGGCCGCCGGTGTTGCACAGGCGCAGGCCACGAAGCTTTACGCCGACGGCAAGGACAAGCTGCAGTCGTCCAAGCTCGGCGAGAAGATCACGGAGAAGATCAGTGCCGCGAAGAGCGACGCTGACTCGCTGACGACGTCGTCGGATTCGCTGACGACCTCGAAGGGCACCGTCTACTGATCGCCGAGCCCGGTGACGCAGGTCGCCGGGCCAAAGCACGAACCGCGTGGGCCGCTTCCAGCAACGGAAGCGGCCCACGCGATTTTTTGCGGCAGGGGAAGCGTAAAGGGCTCGGTTTTAGCTGGAGAACGCGGCGTCAAAAGAGGCGCTGGGCGGGTCGAAGGCCAGTCGCCGCACGAAGTTCAGTGCCTCCGGCGCCCCGATCAGGCGGTCCATCCCCGCGTCTTCCCATTCGATTGAGATCGGGCCGGCATAGCCGATTGCGTTGAGGGCGCGGAAGCAGTCCTCCCATGGCACGTCACCGTGGCCGGTGGAGACGAAATCCCACCCGCGCCGCAGGTCGGCCCAGGGCAGGTGTGAGCTCAACCGCCCCCGCCGACCGTCACCGGTGCGAACTTTCGCGTCCTTGCAGTCGACGTGATAGATCAAATCGCGGAACTCGAGGATGAAGTTGACCGGGTCGAGCTCCTGCCAGACGAAGTGGGACGGATCCCAGTTCAGCCCGAACGCCGGTCGGTGCCCGATGGCGTCCAGGGTTCGGCGGGTGGTCCAGTAGTCGTACGCGATTTCGCTGGGGTGCACTTCGTGGGCGAAGCGCACGCCGACTTCGTCGAACACGTCGAGGATCGGGTGCCATCGGTCGGCGAAGTCTTGGTATCCACGCTCGATCATCGACTCGGGCACTGGTGGAAACATAGCGAGGGTGTGCCAGATCGACGAGCCGGTGAAGCCCACCACGGTCTGGACTCCGAGTTTGGCGGCGGCACGGGCGGTGTCCTTCATCCGATCAGCGGCACGGGCGCGCACTCCGACCGGTTCGCCGTCGCCCCAGATCGAGGCGGGCAGGATCCCCTGGTGGCGTTCGTCGATCGGGTGGTCACACACCGCTTGGCCGACGAGATGGTTGGAGATCGCGAAAACTTGCAAATTGTGCTTGGCCAGCTGCTCGCGTTTGCGGTCGATGTAATCGTCCTCAGCGAGCGCCCGGTCCACCTCGAAGTGGTCGCCCCAGCAGGCGATTTCCAGCCCGTCGTAGCCCCATTCGGCGGCTAGCCGGCACACTTCCTCGAACGGCAGGTCGGCCCATTGGCCGGTGAACAGGGTAATAGGTCGCGCCATGTCTTCTCCCTCATCGCAGACCGTCCCAAAGCGCCCCGATCAGAGCGCAACGCCAGTGTCGGACGGGGAGGGAACCGACCGCATGCACAGCACCGCGAGCTCCAGCGTCACGGCCGGCGGGGGTTGCGCCTCCCTAGCCGGACCCGCCCGTTACAGCAGTGCCACCACCGACCATAGACGGCTCAGCGGGCGATGCAAGGCTCGTTTTCCGGCACCAAACCAAGACCGACAAGCTCCTTCACCACGTACGCAAGGTCAGCGCTGATTTGTTCGGCAGACGGATCCGGGCCGGACGTGACCACGGTGAGGTTCTCGGTGAGCGGGCCTTCTGGGCCGAGCAGGCGCAGCAAGGCAGCCTGCCATGCGCTCGCAGCCTGACCGTTCGCAGCCGGGCCGCTCCCAGCGACCCGCACTTCGATGATCGACAGCCCGGCGTCGATCAGGGTATCGATGCCGCTAGCCGGGTCCGGCCAGGTCTGGGCCACGTGGTCGAGATCGAGGCAGACACCGAGTCGATCTTTGTCGACGCGGGCGAGCGCGGCGACGGTCTGTTCTGGGTTGTCGGCCACGAATTCGGGCATGGGGCGAAACCCGATCCGGACCGCGCGACCGTTTTGCCAGGCCAGATCGGCCAGGCTAGCTGAGAGCCGGCGCAGCAGCCCGGCGCTGGCGACCTCTGCCGCATCGTCCCAGCCGGCACGCTTGCCTATGCCGACCGTATTCAGGGCGCCACGCACAAAGTCTTCGGGCAGCAGGTCGACCAGGATCCGGGCGAGGTCCAACAGGTATTCCCGGTAATGGGGATCCGCCCAGCCCGCGTCGCAGTCGTCGTCGGCAAGCGGTGTCGCGCTCAGGGTGACCACTTGCAAGCTGCGAACTAGCAGTTCGGCGCGCAGCCGAGTGCGGGCACGCCCGTCGATGGCCAGGACCGCGGCGAGCGCGGGTGGTAGCCGCAAGCTCACCCCCAACTCGTTGACCCCCGGCGCAGCACACACGTCGGCATAGCGATCGAGTTGGGCGATGACGCCGGGTAGATTTTTCCCGAGCGTCGATGTCTCATAGTGGTCATGGGCGATTTCGTGGCTGAGGTGGAGTGCCTGGCCCGACCGATGGTGCAAGCGCATCAGAGTCCTCCCTGAACAGGGGTGTCGAGCCGGGGTGCCGCACGTGCGCCTGCACGTGCATCGGCGCGTGCTTGCTCCTCCAGTATGGACCACGAAGGCGTCGATTTTCGACGTGCGCATCGCCGGCTGTTGCGCTGTCATGCCCCATCGATCCGCGGCTGCCGGGTCCATTCCTATGAGGGTCAGGCGTCCGCAGAAATGGCGGCGTACCGGTCGTGCGACCCGATGACCGGCGCGGACTTGATCACTCGGGCCGGCCCGAGTCGGTTTCGCCGAGCACCAGGACCGGTATCAACCGACATCAGGGCGGCGAAAAGCAAGTCGAGCAGGCGCATAGTCGTGCATCAAATGCACATTCGGACACGCACCGAGTGGACTCTCGTGCAAACGCACCGTGCACAGGCCGCAACGGAAGACATCTAGGCACGGGCCGCGACGCGCGACGGACGATTTCTACGGTTGCCCGATCCTGCGCGATCCCCGCTCGCCCAGGACCGGACATCCGCTCGTCGGCACTCGCCGGCCGGCGCGGGGCGCAACCACGCCGTCCCTCACCGGCTTACGCCGAACGTTCTTAGACGGCCACCAGCACCGGTTCTACCCTGACCCACTCGGCCGACTCGGCTGAGCGCGACACCGCATCCAGGACAAGCTGCACCTGGAACGCATCGACGAAAGACGGCGTTGGATCGACCCCGGTGGCGATCGCCTCGATGAAGTCGCGTACCTCGTGGGTGAAGGTGTGCTCGTAGCCGATTGGGTGCCCCGGTGGCCACCAAGCCGACAGGTACGGGTGTTGCGGCTCAGTCACCTGAATTCGGCTGAAGCCCTGCTCGGTGCTTGGGCGGGTGGCGTCGTAGAACTCCAGTTCGTTCATCCGCTCGAAGTCGAAGGCGATCGAACCGGTCGACCCGTTCAACTCGACTCGCAGGGCGTTCTTGCGGCCGGTGGCGAAGCGAGTCGCCTCATAGCTAGCGACCGCTCCCCCGTCGAGTCGGGCCAGGAACAGCGCGGCGTCGTCGACAGTTACCGCACCGGTGGTCGCACCTTGGCCGGATGAGGCGGACAGTCCGGCCCCGGCCGAGGGCAGTGGACGCGATCGGATGAAGGTCTCGGTCAGCGCCGACACCGAGGTGATCGACTGGCCGGTGACAAACTGGGTCAGGTCGATGATGTGCGCACCGATGTCACCCAGCGCCCCAGATCCGGCCAGCTCCTTGCGCAGCCGCCAGACGAGGGGGAACTGCGGGTCGACGATCCAGTCCTGCAAGTACACCGCACGGATGTGGCGGATTGTTCCGATCCGTCCGGCCTGAACCAGCTGGCGCATCAGCTCGACAGCGGGAACCCGACGGTAGTTGAAGCCACACATCGCGCGTACCCCTTGGGTTTGGGCCAGGGTTGCGGCCGCGGCCATCTCCCGGGCCTCGGCCACCGTGTTGGCCAGGGGTTTCTCACACAGGACGTGCTTGCCGGCAGCGAGGGCGGCCAGCGCGATTTCCGCGTGGGTGTCGCCTGGAGTACAGATGTCGATCAGGTCGATCTCGTCGGAGTCGATCAGAGTGCGCCAGTCGGTGGTGTGACCGGCCCAGCCGAGCTTGGTGGCTGCGGCCGCCACTGCATCGTCCGAGCGACCGCACACCACCGACATGCGCGCCGACAGCGGCAGGTCGAAGGCGTGGTTGACGGTGCGCCACGCCTGTGAATGCGCGGCTCCCATGAAGGCGTAGCCGACCATGCCGACCCGCAGCTGCTGTGCCATGAAACCTCCTAAAAGCCCAGCTTGGCGTATTTCGCCGCATTTTCCCTAGTGATCGTCTCGGAAGCGAGCGTGATCTCCTTGGGCACCTGCAGCTCGACCAGGTCGCTGAGGCCCTTGCCCTGGCCGATCAGTCGGGCCAGCGAGATGGCCGAGGAAGCCATTGACGGGCTGTAGGTGACTGTCGCCTTGAGCACGCCGCTGTCGGCTGCGATCAGGTCGATCGCCTGCTTGGAGCCGGCGCCGCCGACCATGAAGAACTCGCTACGATTCGCCTGCTTGATCGCGGCGAGCACCCCGATTCCCTGGTCGTCGTCGTGGTTCCAGAGCGCGTCCAGCTTCGGCAACGCCTGCAACAGCGTGGTTGCCGCAGCTTGGCCCGAGTCGGCGGTGAACTCGGCCGGACGCCGGTTGGACACCTTGAAACCGAAGGTGGCCAATGCGGCGTTGAAGCCCTGGGTCCGCTCCTGGGTGAGCTCCAACGAGTCGATGCCGGGGATTTCGCCGATGATCGGGTTGGTCAGGCCCTTGGACTTGAGCTGCTCGCCGACGTAAGTACCGGCGGCCAGGCCCATGCCATAGTTGTCGCCTTTGATCTGCAGCCGATAGGCACCGGCCGACGGGAACGCCCGGTCCAAATTGATCACCGGAATGCCCGCCTGCATCGCCTGCAGACCGGCGGCATTCAATTCCTTGCCGTCGTAAGGCAGCATCACGATCACATTCGGCTTCTGCGCGATCAAAGTCGAGATCGCGGCCCGCTGCGCCGCAGCGTCGGTGCCCGCCTCAACTGACTTCAATTCCACATCGGCGTACGCGCCGGCCTGCGCCTTGGCGTTGTTGGTGATGGCAGCGACCCACCCGTGGTCGGCGGCGGGAGCAGAGAAGCCAATCACGACTTTCTGGCCGGCTGCGGCGTTGGGGTTGGCGGCTGGGTTGGTGTTGGTGTTTACCTGCGCCTGAGTGGCGGGGGTGTTGCTGGTGCAGGCGGCGAGTAAGGCGGTGGCGCCGACAGCAGCACCACTGAACAAAACGCCCCTACGTGATAAAGCGGACATTTATTCCTCCCAAGGGGTAGCCCTTTAGTCCGATCAAGGGCGGCAGGGCGGGGAATTGTGGTTTGTGGAACGGATCAGCGTTTGTAGAACTGAGCAAGGCTTGTGGAACGGATCAGCGTTTGAGCAGCTGAGTGAGCGAGCGATAGCGGAACTGCTGGATCAGTACGGCCGCGACGATAATCGCGCCCTTGACCATGTTCTGAACTTCGGTGGAGAGATTGTTAATGGCGAACAGGTTGGTGATGGTGGAGAAAACCAGCACCCCGAACAGGGCGCCGACAATTGTGCCGCGGCCACCGCTGAGCAGCGTGCCGCCAATGATCGCCGCGGCAATCGCATCCAGTTCGTACAGGTTGGCCATGGCCGCCTGAGCGCTGGTGGCTTGGGAGGTGAGCATGATCGCGCCGATGCCACAGCACAGCCCGGACAACGCGTACAGCAGGACGGTATGGCGTTTGACGTTGATTCCGGCCAGTCGGGCCGCTTCCGGGTTGCCGCCGACGGCGACCGTGCGCCGGCCGAACGTGGTGCGGTTGAGCAGCACCCAACCGGCGACGACCACCACCGCCAAGATGATCACCAGCATCGGAAGGCCGAGGATTTTCGTGGTGGCGATCCCGTTGATCGTCATGTTTGCCGAAATTTGGGTCTGCTTGCCGGAAATCTGAGCGGCCAGACCGCGCGCTGCGACCATCATGGCTAGCGTCGCGATGAACGGCACCAACCGGCCGAACGAGATGAGCACGCCGTTGACCAGGCCCACCACTACACCGACCACCAGGGCGGTGAAGATCATGCCGCCAGCGCCGTAGCCCTGAGTTGCCAGCGTGGTGGACCAGACCCCGGCGATGGCGATGATCGCGCCGACCGACAAGTCGATCCCACCCCCGATGATCACAAAGGTCATCCCGACGGTGACCACCCCGATCGCCGAGGCCTGCTGCAGAATCGTGAAGACGTTGTTGCGGACCCAGGTTGCGTCACCATAGAGCTCTGGGCGGGTGATAATGCCGATCAATACCAGAATGATCAGCACACCGACAAGTCCCAAATTGCGCAAGACACCCTCGTCGCGCAGCAAACCTGGGGTTAATTGGCGCCTTGCCTCGACCGAGGCCGGCGGGTCGTTTTGTCGTAAACTAATTTGATCGGTCACGATGCGCCCCTTCACCCTGTCTGCCTGGCCCGAAAACCGGTTCGGGCGCTGGAACGCGGCGGTTCATGCCGGCTCGCCTTCCAGCAGCGAACCCGCCATCACCAGGTCGAGAACTGTGTCCTCATCGATATCGGCAGCGGGCGACTCGTGAATCAGCCGACCCTCCCGCATGACCAGCACCCGGTCGGCGAGGCCCAGCACTTCCGGCACCTCGCTGGAGACCAGCAGCACGCCCACGCCACCCGCGGCGAGGTCGTGGATGACTTGATAAAGCTCAGCGCGGGCGCCGACATCCACGCCCCGGGTCGGCTCGTCGAGCAGCAGCAGCTTGGTGCCACCGAGCAACCACCGGCCAACCACTACCTTCTGCTGATTACCGCCAGATAAGGTACGCACCGGGCGTTCCACTTCGCGCGGCCGTAATTCCAACAGATCCGCCGTTTTTTGCGCTGCAGCTCGTTCCCGGCCGGTGTCGGTGAACCCGCTGTGGGCAAAGCCGGTAAACGACGCCAGCGTCATGTTGCGATAGATCGGCTGATCGAGCAGCAGCGCCTGACTCTTGCGTTCTTCCGGCGCCATTCCGATGCCGGCGCGCACCGCGGCACCGACACTAGTGATCTGTTTGCCATTGACCTTTACCACGCCGCGATCTGGCCGCCGGGCACCGAAAATGGTCTCCAGCAATTCCGAACGCCCCGATCCGACCAGCCCGGCGACTCCCACGATTTCGCCGGCATGGACCCGCAACGACACATCCGCGAACTCGCCGTCACGGGTAAGCCGGTCAACCACCAACAACGGCCCAGCCGCAACCGCCGCCCGACCCGCCTCGGTCTCGGTAGCAGTGTGGCGGGGCGGGAAGACGTATTCAATGGTGCGGCCGGTCATGCGGCTGATCAGGTCGCGCGTCGGGGTAGTGCGAGCCGGCAAGTTGGCGGCAGTTGTTCGGCCGTCCTTGAGCACGGTGACCCGGTCGCCAATCTCGCGGATCTCCGCCAAGCGGTGCGAAATGTAGATGACCGCGATGCCCTGTGCGGTGAGTTCGCGGATGATCCGGAACAGGTTGGCCACCTCATCATGAGCGAGCACGGCACTGGGCTCGTCCATGACGATCAGCCGGGCATCGTGCGACAAGGCACGGGCCATGCTGACGATTTGTTTGCCGGCCGCCGGCAGCGTTCGCACCAACTGCCGCGGTGGAATCCGCGGATGACCCAACCGAGTCAAAATCTCCCGAGTTCGGTACGCCGTAGCCCGTCGTCGGGTGAACCCGAATCGGCTCCGCTCATGCCCGAGGAAGGCATTTTCCGCCACCGACAAGTCGTCGACCAGATCGAGCTCCTGGTGAATCGTCGCGATCCCAGCTCGCATCGCCGCCTGTGGTGTCGCCGGAGCAAACGGCTCACCCAGCCAGCTGATCGAACCGCCCTCAGCGTGATGCACGCCAGCGAGAACTTTGATCAAAGTGGACTTGCCGGCACCGTTCTGACCGAGCAAGCAGTGCACCTCACCTGCTCGCACTTCCAGCTGAACCCCGTCCAGCGCACGCACCCCGGGGAAGGTTTTGACCACATCGGTGAGTCGAAGCACTACGTCCGCATGGTCCTTATCAGCGCTGTATTGGGCAACGCTTTGGTCGTCGGCGACATGTTGGACGGCGTTATGCCGGTGCTCGGCTGGGTCGCGTGGTGCGGGAATAGTCATGATGCCTGCTCAAATGCGGTATCGCTGGCCAGCACGGCCGCGCCGGTCACACCGGCGCGCACGCCCAGCTCAGACAGGACGACAGGTAAGTTGCCGGTGGCCAGTGGCAGCGACCGGCGATAGACCACACTGCGGATCTCGGCGAGGAGCACGTGACCCAGTTGAGCCAGGCCACCACCGATGACGATCATCGACGGGTTGGAAAAAGAGACGAGCATGGCGAGAACTCCGCCGACTAGCCGGCCGCCGTCGCGAATCAGGCGAATGCAGGTGACGTCACCTTCGGCCGCGCCGTCGGCAACGTCGCGGGCGGTGATCCCCGGGGTGACCTCGAGTCGACGGGCTGCATCGTCGTTGACCTCCGCAGAGTTCGGGGCATTGTCGGCGGCTATAGCAGCGGCCAACCGCTCTGCCAAGGCCGGCGACTCACCGCTGTGTGCTGCCGCGAGCGCATCCCGAGCTAACGCCGCACCGCTGAACAGCGCCTCCAAGCAGCCGGTGTTGCCGCACGAGCAGACCGGGCCGCCGGCATCGACCTGGATGTGGCCGATGTCGCCGGCGCAACCGTCGATGCCGCGATAGACCGCACCGGCCAAGTGGATGCCGCAGCCGATTCCAGTGCCGATCTTGACGAAGAGGAAGTCATCGACGGAGTGAGCCACCCCGCCGTGCCGCTCGCCGATCGCCATGATGTTGACGTCGTTGTCCACCACCGCTGGGCAGCCATGCTCGCGAGCGAGCAACTCGCGCACCGGATAGCGGTCCCAACCGGGCATGATCGGGGGCGAGACTGGCACTCCGTCGCGAAAACTCACCGGTCCCGGCACGCCGATGCCGACTCCGTCGAGTCGCTCAAACACCCCGTCGGTGCGGGCTTTGGCGAGCAGCTCGTTGATCCGCGGCAAGATCGCCCGCGGGCCGGAGCGAATATCAGCCGACTCGCGATAGACCGCTAATGGTTCAAGGCGGCCGTTTGTCACTTCGATGTCGATCGAGCTAGCGCCCAAATCGACAGCGGCAAATCTGAGTTTCGGATTCAGCTCGACTAGGGTCGAGCGTCGCCCACCACGCGAGGCGGCCATCCCGGCCTCGGCGATCAGGCCGGAACCGACCAGTCGTTCCACTTCGGCCAACAGCCGTGGTCGGGTCAGCTCCAGCCGATCGCCCAGCTCAGCGCGCGACACGGGGCCTTCGTCGCGCAGCAGGCGCAAGACCCGCAGATGAGCTGCATCGGACACGTGCACGGCGGCCTCCGAGGACGCTTTACACCGCTGAAATCAAGCGGTGTTGTGCCCGTCACACTAGGCCCCTTCCGTCCATCGAGTCCATACCTTCTGCAAGATCAATCACAACTTTCGTCGATGTCTGCAAAAGTTGCCCCATTGACCCGCGTCGACGCCGCGGTCAGGTGGTGCTGAGTCCGTGCTCACTTCCTTTTTTGATCTTGCGGTCATCGCGCAGTTCCAGGAAGGGCTCGTCCGTCGGGTCATGCCCAGCCGCGATTGCGCGCCCCCGCTCCAACTCGGCATCAAACTCCGCGCCAAGCAAGATTGCGATATTCGAGATCCACAGCCAGACCAGGAAGGCGATGACACCGCCAAGCGTGCCGTAGGTTTTGTTGTAACTGGCGAAGTTCCCCAGGTATAGCGCGAAGGCACCAGACGCAATCGCCCAGAGCAACACTGCAAAGACGCCACCCGGACTCACCCACCGGAACCCACCGGTCTTGGCATTTGGCGAGGCCCAGTACAAAATCGCGAACATGACGCTCACCAAAATGATCAGAACCGGCCATTTGGCGATATTCCAGGTGGTCACGGCCGCCGGGCCGAGATGGAAAAAGTCGCCGACCACCCGGGCGATATCGCCAGTGAAAATGACGATCGTCGCCGAAAGGACCAGCATCACGCCGATGACAGCAGTCACCCCGACCCGAATGGGCAAGGTTTTCCAGATCGGACGCCCCTCGGGTACGTCGTAGACGGCGTTTGACGCACGCATGAAGGCGCCGATGTAGCCGGAAGCCGACCAGAAGGCCACGATGATCCCGATGATGGCGGCCAGCCCGGCCTTACCCGGATCACTGACCTGATCGAGAACAGTCCCAATCAGGTTTTGCATCTGGGGGGGGACTACCTTGCCCACCGCGTCGGTGAGCGTCTTTTTGCCGTCATTACCCAGTAGGCCCAACAGGGAGACCAGGACTAAGACGCCGGGAAAAATGGAGAGCACGCCGTAGTAGGTGAGCGCTGCGGCCCAGTCCGAGACGTTGTCCTCGGAAAACTGCTTGAAGGTGCGCTTGAGGGCTGCGAACAATGCCTTGCCCTTGAGCTGACTGGGGCTGCGCGGACCAGCGTCCGGCGGCACCGCCGTCAAGTCGTACGGCTTGTCGTCACCGGTTTTTGTAGTTGCGGCGGCCGCTAAGTCGTAACCGCCCGTACCCGCGTGATCGGCCTGGTCTTTGGGATCCTGACCGGTCTTGTCGTTGGTGTCGGCCTGGTCGCCTTCGTCAGCGTCATGGCGAAGCTTCATTGCAGATCCCTCCGGGCGCAAGCAGGCGATGGTCAGGTCGGCTCGCAAACCAGCGCTGTGCGTCAGCGGCGAACCAACCGTAGTGTTGTTGCCCGGATCCGTCCCGGCTTAATCGCACAGTCACCCCAGTTGACCCGCTCAAACTGGGCGCCGATCAACACGCGGACACAAAGCCAGGATCAGTCGACCGTGGTGGCCTTCTGGACTGCGGCGACCAGTTCGTCGGTGAGTTCGACAACTGAGGGCAGGTCGACCGGGGTGCCGGCGTCGTAACGGACGGCCCAGTTCAAGCCGTTGCGACCGCTGATCCGGCGACCGACCACCCGCACCCCGCCGACGCTGAGCGGGTGATGAGTGGTGCTGCCCACCGACTTGGTCACCCGGGTGCGCACGTGATCTGGCAGCTCACCCGGCTCGGCCAGCGCGAACGTGCGCACTGGGCCGTCCACGAACACGGTGTAACCGACTCGCTGCTGGGCCACCTCAGCCGGAGTCAGCCGCAGTTCTTGACCCGACCAGGCCGCCTTGTGGATGTCGTGCCAGCCGAGCCGCTTACCTTCGGGCAGCCAGAGTCCACGATTGGTGGCGACCAGGATCTGTTGGTCACTGCCGGCGAGCGGCGCCCAGGCCAGCACGCGTTCTTCGCGTTCTAGCGGTGGTTTGAGCGCGGCCGGGACCGGGGGGCGACGACGAAGGAAATTCACAAAGCACCTGCTGCCTGGTCACGCAGGGCGCGCGCCTGCTGTTCGAGCGAAACGAGCTCGCCGGCCAAGGCGAAATAGTCGTCCTTGTGGGCGACCGGATTGATCCGTTGCAGCTTTGATTTGAGGTCGCGCACCCGGGTGGTCAGCGAGCCAGACTGCAACCGCGCCAGCGTGATCTGCACATAGCGCGGATCGACCTCGCCGTCGACGTGCAGCGGTTCCACCGACAGCTCCGAGATCAGCGACTGGCCGCCCAGGTCAGCGCAGTTGTCGCGAACCTTCTCGATCCACACTGCCCCACCGCCGGTGGCACTGGCTGCGCCGCCCGCGGCGTCGATCGCCAACCGGATTGCGTGATAGACCGGGTGGGCGTAGTTGTCCGGGCCGACCACGTCGAACATCGGGCCGGCCAGCACGGGTTCCTGCAAGGCCAACTTGATCGCTTCGCGTTCGACCAGGCGCTGGGGTGACTCGGCGGTCGGCGCGGTGGGGCGCGCGTCGGCGGGTGCTCCGGCCAGGGCAGAGTTCACCGCTCGCTGTACTGGTTCCAAGTCCATACCGAGATCGCCGGCGAGCTTTCGGGCGTACTCGGGGCGTTTTTCGCGGTCTTTGAGTTTGGCGACTAGCGGGGCGGCTTTGCGCATGGCTTCGACGCGTCCCTCGACCGTGTCCAGGTCGAAGCGGGCGATCGTGTGGCGCAGCGCGAAGTCGACGAGTGGTTCGCGGCCGGCGATCATGTCGCGAACGGCCAGGTCACCGCGGGCCAGCCGCAACTCGCACGGGTCCATGTTGTCCGGGCTGACGGCGATGAAGGTGCGCCCGACAAAGCGCTGGTCCTCCTCGAAGGCGCGCAAGGCCGCCTTTTGCCCGGCTGCGTCGCCGTCGAAGGTGTAAATGATCTCGCCGGTAAAGCTGTCGCTGTCCATCAGCAGCCGACGCAACACCGCAATGTGATCGATGCCGAACGACGTGCCGCAGGTGGCTACGGCAGTCGGCTCGCCAGCCTCGTGGCAGGCCATGACATCGGTGTAGCCCTCGACGATGACCGCACGCCCCCGCTTCGCAATCTCGCGTTTGGCTTGGTCAATGCCGTAAAGCACATGCGATTTCTTGTACAGCGGGGATTCGGGGGTGTTGAGGTATTTCGGGCCGTCGTCATCGTCGAACAGTTTGCGCGCGCCGAAGCCGATCACCTCACCGCCGAGGTCTTTGATCGGCCAGAGCAGTCGGCGCCGGAATCGATCGATCAGCGAGCCGGATCGGGCCGGTTTGGCCAGCCCACCGGCGGTCAGCTCAGCTGCGGTGAAGCCGCGCAACAGCAGGTGCTTGGTGAGCAGGTCCCAGCCGTCGGGGGCGAAGCCGCAGCCGAATCGCTCGGCCGTGTCGCGCCCGAATCCGCGCTGGGCGAGAAACTCGCGGGCTTTGCGCGCACCCGGTGAGCCGAGTTGATCGCGATAGAACTCCGCTGCGGCCAGATGCGCGGCGAGCAGGCGCTGTCGCTGGCCGACTTGGGGGCGCACGCCGGGATTGTGGTCGTCGGTTTCGTAACGCAGCTGCAAACCAGCTTTGCTGGCCAGCCGCTCCAGCGACTCGACGAACGAGAGGTGTTCGGCATCCATCAGGAACTTGATGGCATCGCCACCCGCCCCACAACCATGACAAAAATAGACATTGCGGGCGGGAGCCACGGTGAACGAAGGGGTCTTTTCGTCGTGGAACGGGCACAGCCCCTTGAGGTTGCCACCACCGGCCGAGCGCAAAGTCACCGACTCGCTGATCACGTCGGCGATCGACGTTCGATCACGGACTAGTGCGATGTCCTCGTCCTTGACCCTGCCCGCCGCCACGGCTTACATCCTGCCTCGCCCTAACCGGCCGACGCCACCAGGGTCCGATGCCAGGTCACCGCGGTCAAATCGGTGAGTGACGCCACCTGGTCGATCACCACCCGTAGCGCGGCGGCATCACTGTCCGCCTGCGCGAACAACGGCGAAAACAACGAATCCAACCGCTGCGGCGTACGCATCAACGCGTCGACCAGTTCACGCAGAATCGTTCGCTGCTGCTCGTACCAGCCTTCGGCGGCTCGACTGCGCATCACGTAGCGCAGCGCCATCCCCTTGAGTAACGCGCACTGATCACGCACCGTACGCGGGACGATCAGGTCGGCGGCGTACCGGCGTACCGTGTCACCGCCGTAGTGCAGGTGGGTGGCGTCGACAGCTCCGGCGACAAACCGGCCGGTCAGCACGCTGGTCATCCGTTTGAGGGTGATCTGCGCACCGACCGTGGCGTCGTAATCGGCTACCGCGGCGACCAGCGGATCCGCTAGCAGGGCGTCTAGGGTGCCGCTCAAATCGTCGGCTGACTCGTCGGAATAGGTCGCGGCCACATCCGCGCATAGCTCGGACCGCTCGGCTGCGTCGGATAACAGCAGACCAATGTTGAGATAGCCGCCGTGCACCCCGTCTTCGACATCGTGCACTGAATAGGCGACGTCGTCGGCCCAGTCCATCACCTGTGCCTCCAGGCAGCGCCGTTCGCCGAGTTCAGCCGGGCGGACCCAGTCGAAAACCGGGCGGTCGTCGGCATAGACACCAAACTTGCGTCGGCCCGGTTGGCGACTCCACGGGTATTTGCTGACCGCATCCAACGAGGCGCGAGTGAGGTTGAGCCCAGCTCCAGGCACCTTGGCTTCGAGCCGGGTCAGCACCCGCAGCGTTTGCGCGTTGCCCTCGAATCCGCCACACGACTCGGCTGCGGCATGGAGGGCGGCCTCGCCGTTGTGGCCGAACGGCGGGTGGCCCAGGTCGTGCGCCAGGCCGGCGACATCGACCACGTCAGGATCGCAGCCGAGCCGCTCCCCCATTTCCCGCGAGATCTGGGCGACCTCCAGCGAGTGCGTCAGTCGGGTACGCAAAAAGGCATCTGAACCGGCCGTGTGCACTTGAGTTTTGGCTGCTAGACGGCGGAAACCGGCGGAGTGCAGCACCCGGCCACGGTCGCGCTGAAACGGTGTTCGGCCATAGCCGCTGTCTTTGGCAGGCTCGGTGACCCACCGTTGGGCGTCATACGCCGTCATCCGTTCAGCCTAAGCGCAGCGCACTTGGTGCCGATGTGCAGCCGTGGAGTCTGACTCGCGGTCCGGCCGCTCTGTGACCATCGTTGCCCGCATCATGATCATGTGTCTGGTGGGTTTCCTCGCCGTCGCACTGGTGGCCGGCTTCGCCGTCCTGAGCTCGGGGCGCCAAGCCCGTGCCACCCGGGAACTGGCCACTGTCAGCGACGGCATGAGCCATCAGTGGAACGCCGACATGAGGCACGACACCCTGCGCGCCGACGTCATGTCCGCGATGTATGCGACCACGCCCGCGCAGCGCACTGCCTATGCCGTCGACGAAGTCACCGAACACGGCAAAGAGCTGCTGGACAATTTCGATGCGGCAACTGTCGAAGCGCCCGCCAGATTGCGCCCCGATTTCGTCCGAGTCCGCCCCCAGCTGGTCGAATACACCGACTCGGCCGCTTCCATGGTCAACACGGCCGGCACTAACCGGGCGGCAGCCGCCACGCAACTGGTCAATTATCTCGCGCTCTATTCGGAGCTGGAAAAGGAACTCGGCGCACTCGACGACAGCCTCTCCACCGAAGTTCAGCTGGCCGGGCAACGCAGTAGTCAGTCGTCGACAAACACCGATCGGATCATCATGCTCGCCGCACTCGGCAGCATCCTGCTCACTGCCATAGCAGCCGCCTTTACCGTACGGGCGATCCGCCGGCCCCTGCGTGACATGCTGGCCGGTTTGCGCGCGGCGGCCAGCTGCGACCTGACCGTACGCGTGCCGGTGTTGCGCGGTGACGAGCTCGGCGCGATGGCGCAGGCGCTGAACGACGCGATGGCCTCCATCCGCGACACCGTCGCCGCGACCGCAGCCAGCGCCGGCACCCTCAGCCAAGCCAGCGGGGACCTGCGCAACCTGGCAGGTGATCTGGACTCGTCGGCTGAGCAGACCTCAACTCAGGCGCACACCGCCGACCGCACGACCCAGCACGTGTCGCTCACAGTGAACGACATGATGGCCGCGACCGAGCAATTTTCCGCCTCGATCCGCGAGATCGGCAAGCAGACCGCGTCGGCCACCTTTACCACTCAAGAGGCAATCCGCAGCGCCGCGCAAACCGCCGAAGCGGTCGGCCGGCTCAGCCAGGCCAGCAGCGAAGTCGGCGACATCGTCCGGCTGATCACCAACATCGCCGAACAGACCAACCTGCTCGCTTTGAACGCGACGATCGAGGCCGCCCGCGCGGGTGCAGCCGGCAAAGGCTTCGCCGTAGTCGCCACCGAAGTCAAAGACCTCGCCCAGGAGACCGCTCGCGCCACCGGCGACATCACCGCCAAAATCTCCGCAATTCAAGAAATGACCACCAGTACGTCCGAAGCAATCGCGTCTATTACCCACGTGATCAGTCAGATTGACGACGGGCAGCGCACGATCGCAGCCGCGGTGGAGCGTCAGGCGGCAACCACCGACGTCATGACACACAACGTCGGCGATGTGTCCGCCGCGGCCGCCGAAATCAGTGACACCGTTTCGAACATCACCCGCTCGACCAAAGCGACGGCACAGGGCGCTAACACCACCCGTACGTCGGCGGAGCGGGTCAGTGGCGCGGCCGGGGAGATCCAATCCCTGATCGGCCGCTTCCACTACTGACCGGTCTGCTTTGCTCCGAGCGGCGCGCTTTTGCTTCGACCGGCCTACTTGAGTTTCGAGGATAGGACGCAGAACTCGTTGCCTTCCGGATCGGCCAGGACGACCCAACTCTCGTCCTGTTGACCGACGTCGGCTGGGCGTGCACCCATGTCGACCAGCCGTTCGACTTCAGCTTCTTGATCGTCGGGTCGCAGGTCGAGATGCAGCCGGTTCTTCACCATTTTGGCCTCAGGCACCGGCGTGAACAGCAGGCCGGGCAGCTCATCCGGGCTGCGGCGGATCTCCACCTCGTCCGGTTCGTCAGTCACGATCACGTAGTCGAGCGCCGCCGCCCACCACCGCGCCAGCCGAGCCGGATCCTCCGCGTCCACGACGATTTGCTCCCAGCGGCTCGACATTCGCACGCCTCCTGATCGAATCGAAAGTGACGATCAGGTTACGCGCCCGTACTCAACGCCCAAACACGGAGACGTGCTGCTCGTTGCCATGGCCCACTCGCAATTTTGGTGAGTTGCGGCCACAACAGCACAACGAACAGCGCGGAGCCGACGAAGGCAAACCAGAACGGAGCTGTCACGCCGAATTGGGTGGCCAGCGTGCCACCAAGGGCGGCGCCGACGACAAGGCCACCGTAGACACAGATCGTGTTGACGCTGTTCACCCGGCCCTGCAATTCTGCCGGGACCGCCCGTTGCCGCACGGTGACCGAGGTCGTGTTCCAGACGAATGCGTGGGCGCCGAACACGAAAAAGATCAGCAACGCGACCCCGGGCGAGGTGTTCACCGCCAAGGCGAGGTGGGTAAGGGTTTCGATGATCAACCCGACGCGCATCACGTTACCGAGGCTGACCCGAGCGGTGATCCAGCCGTAGAGGCCGGTTGCAAGCAGGCCACCGATCGCTGACGCAGTGGTGAGCAGCCCGAAGCCAATCGCGCCCAACCCCAGTCGATCTTGGGCATAAAGCACAAGCACTGACCAAGCAGCCCCAAAGGTCACATTAAAGACCAAGATCGTCAGGACTAGCGTACGTACCGCAGCGTGGCGCACCGTCCACGCCAAACCCGCCCGGATCTGTTGGATCGCGTTGTTTGACGCAGGACGATCTGGCTTGGTCGCTCGAACCGGTAACACGAGCAGCACACCGGCGGACACCAATACTGCCTGGCTAAAGAACGGCCAAAACCGGCCCGCGGCGAATAACGCAGCACCGATCGGCGGCCCGGCCAACTGATTGAGCGACAAAAATCCCACCTGCAAACGTGCATTGGCAAGTGCCAAATCGTCCCGCGACACCAACATCGGCAACAGCGTCGATGCAGTGTTGTCAGCGAACACCTCAGCGACTGCCAGCAATCCCAACCCGAGCAACGCACCAGCTGCGTTGAGCCGGCCGAGCGTGAGGGCGACGACCAACACGGCAAGCACCACCGCTCGGCTGCCGTCGGCCAACACCACAATCCGACGCCGGTCGTATCTGTCCGACACCACACCTGCGTATAGCCCGAAAACCAACGGTGGCGCCCAGCGCAGCAACGCAGCCAGCGAAATCAAAAATGGGTCGTTGGTCAGCGAAGCAACCAGAAGCGGCCCAGCCGCCGCGGCAACGCCATCGCCGAGATTCGTCGTCCACGAGGACGCCAACAGCCACCGAAATGACCGACCCAAACGGACAGGAGCAATAGTTTCCACGACGTTGACCACCGCAAGACTCTACTTTGACGACGATACCGCTCGGGCCAAGATCGCCGCGCGCAGCGGACCAGTCATCATCACTGATCAGGGCGATGTCGATCAGCAGGTCCCGATCAATCGGTCGGGAAAAACGCGTGGGTGAGTTCTTCGGATATCTGCCAAACGCGTCGGGCTTCGTCTTCGCTGCGCAGGCGAGAATAGAGCGCCTGCTCGGCGGGTGCGCCGGAGAGGTGGCCGAACCCACGCGGCCCGTACAGCCGGCCGCCGTGGGCGTCTGGGGACGTTGCAGCCAGCAGGGCGGGTAACGGTGCGGTTTGCAGGTTGCCGACGATAACGCCACGAGCAGAAAGCGCACGAATGATCCGTACGCTGGCGGTGTCATTTACTCGGCCCACCTCGGGGCGGGCGGCCAGCAGATTGGTGGGTGCGACGCCAGGATGGGACAGATTGCTGGTAATCCCCCACCCGGCCGCCTGGCCGCGCCGCTCCAACTCAAGCCCAACAACCCGAAGGCAATCTTCGACTGACTGTACGCGCGCCGGCCGTGATAAGAGCGCTCCCAATTGAGGTCATCCCAGTTGATGGCGTACTGGTTGGCGGCAATGCTGATTTGCGATGTCACCCGAGCGTGGCCCACGCGCAGGGAACGGCGGCACGACGAAGCTCCGTTTGAACCAGATCCGGGAAAAGACCTGGTCTCAACGGAGCTTCGTCCAAATCCGACCCGCGTACGCCAGCAGCATCACTCACCGCGGCCAAACGATCTAGAACCAACCGTGCCACCGGATGTGCGACAGAACCGTTTGCTTTACAGGGCCGCGGCCGGTCGTGAGGTCGTTAGCAACGCCCGACATCGTTGAGGTATTGCCCGGGGCAGACTAACTCGTTCCCTTGACCGCACGAGAAATGTTGCTTTGCAGTGAGTTCGGGTTCGCGTTGCCACCGAAGGGGCCATTCTGAGCGGCTCCCCCGCCGTTGTTTTGATTGCCACTGTTCTGCTGCGCATTACCCCCGGCGGCACCTGTTCCCTTGACCGCACGAGAAATGTTGCTTTGCAGTGAGTTCGGGTTCGCGTTGCCACCGAAGGGGCCATTCTGAGCGGCTCCCCCGCCGTTGTTTTGGTTACCGTTATTCTGTTGCGCGTTGCGTAAGCGACCCAACAAGCCGCCGTTAACACCGGCCGCGTTCCCGACTTTGGGCTGCACGCCGCCGGGCACCGCCGCGTCCTTAACAGCCGAACCGGTTGACGTGATCGTGGCCAGGAACGCACCGACGTTGTTGCCGCTGCCGACGTTACCGGCCTTATCAAACGCGTCCTTGGACAACTGGACACAAACCGTATTTGAGTCGACGCCCCCATTTTGATCGGCCTGTACACCGGTTTTAGCGGCGTCGACCTGGGCCGACTTGACCGAGTTGGACTGCGCCTTGCCAGCCGCGGCGGCCGAGATCGGTCCACTCACTGTCACGTCGACTTGCCGGCCGGCGCTGGTCACATGCAAGGGGGTGCCGACCGCGAAGTGATCGGACAGGGCGGTGTTGGCATCCGCCTTGGCCTTCGCGTCCGCCACGACGAGGCAGGTCACGGAGCCGCCGGACGAATTCCCAGTGGCGGCCAAACTGATGCCAGTGCCGGCCGCGAGCAGAGCTGCGGTGCCCGAGAGCAGCACGACCATCCGCGACGTGGGACGCCGCTGACCCGCGACGGCAGTTCTTCTGTACCTTCTACGCACGGTGCCTGACCCCTTCCCGGGGAACGGATAAGTGGACGGGATTGCCACGTCAGCAACTACGGGATCCGCACGCCCAAGGGTTCAAGATCCGGTGATCGTTTCGCGGCGCCGAACGGCCCAAAGAAACCGCCGAGTCGGCGGAAAAGCCTCCCGCGACCACGTCTTCGTCCGCGCACGAGCCCGTGGGCATCACCAGCCACACCGCCGAACCCGCCGGACCCGCGGACCTCGCCGCGTTCAATCGCGGCCACTCTCGCAGGGCTCGACTGATAAAGTTCGGAACCCAATAAATCCACACGCACCAGGCGCTAGACAAAGCAAAACTAGCGAAGCGTCAAGGAGCTGTGGCCCTCATGAGGTCGCGGGCCCACAAGCCACCGTCGGCGGTGGCGAAGGTGAGCGTCAGGTTCGTAGCACTGGCAGCGATCGATGGCATAAAAATCCATTCGCAATACAGTGCTTCGAGCCGCAGATCGTGCGTAAGCGGCAGCGCCGGTTGTCCGGGGTCGACGACCTGGAGGCTTATTCACGAGCCATTCTGTAGAAGTGGAGACCAATAACACAAGATATCGTTTCGGCGAAGGTCTCAAGGGGTCGCCGGTAGTCGGTGTGCAGGATCCTCCAAGTCTTGAAGTTGGCGATGACTTGCTCGACTACCCACCGAATTTTGTTAACCTGCCCATTGAATATTTTCTGCCAATCTTTCAGTTCACCTCCCTTCGGTTTCTTGTACGGGGTAAGCATGCCGTTGCCGACGTAGCCTTTGTCACCGATCCAGTTACCCGGGTCATGCGTGATCAACGCTTGTGACTCCTGTAGGCAGAATGAATCGTGTCGGTTCCCGTGAATGGGATCAGAAATCCACACGAGCCTCCCGTCAAGCGTGCAGACGACCTGTACTCCCAGCCCAGTCGTCTTGTGTTTGCCCGAGAGTAGAGTGCGGTCAGAACGCCATGACCAGCACGGAAGCAGTGTGCCGTCAACGATGTACTGACTCTTCGGGCTGAGCTCCTCGACGGTCGGAACGAACTCGTCTAGCACGAGGTTGATCAACGGGACGAGACCGGTAATCGCTCGGGAGATCGTTGCTTGAGACACACCAAAGGCCTCAGCGATCTCGGCCTGAACCCGATTACGCCGCATGTAGGTTAGAGCGACGACAACGGCCTGGAAAAGTCCAAGAATTGGCGGCCAGGGTTCCTTCTCACCACTAGTGAGTGTCGCTCGAACTCGGTCACTGAGATCGACGATCTCAGCTTTGATAAAGCCGGTGGTATGATACATTCTTGGCGGCTCGCCTTTACTAGATTTTGCTTGGTAACTCTATCTTAGACGAAGGCGAGTCGTCTTTTTCCTTTGGGTCTCTATTGTGGACTTTTTAGGCTCGCTGAATAAACCTCCTGGTGCTGTCGCTGTCGGCCAAGGGGCTCACGCACGGCGAGATCAGCGCCCACCTGGCCGAGGTGTATGGCACCGAGGTGTCCAAGCAGACGATCTCCACCATCACCGATAAGGTCATGGACGGGATGGCAGAGTGGGGAGAACCGGCCGCTCGACCCCGTCTATCCAGTTGTGTTCATCGATGCTATTAACGTCAAGATTCGAGATGGTCAGGTCGCGAACCGGCCGATCTACGTGGCCATGGCCGTCACGGTCGACGGTAACCGGGACATCCTCGGGATCTGGGCCGGCGACGGTGGCGAGGGCGCTAAACACTGGCTGCACGTGCTCACCGAACTGAAGAACCGCGGCGTCGCCGACGTGCTGATGCTGGTCTGCGACGGGCTCAAGGGGCTGCCCGATGCGGTGGAGGCGGTGTGGCCGAAGACGATCGTGCAAACCTGCATCGTGCATTATCCCGAGACCGTGATTATGTCGATGCTGGGTGCTCCGGCGCTGGTTAGTGGTGGTGCTCGGGGCTGTCGGTTCGGAATAGTTAGGGCCCGTCGCACTATTAGTCAGTCACGTTTGTCCTACTTGGCTGTTCGATGGTGGGATGACGGTGGAGGGTGTTCTTGCGGAGAAGTTTGCGGTGTTGCGTCCGGTTCTGGATGAGCGGCAGTGGCGGTTGTTGCTGGGTGTGGAAGCGCAGGCGTTGGGTCATGGTGGGATCGCGGTGGTGGCGCGGGCGTCGGGGGCGGCGCGGTCGACGGTGTCGATCGGGTTGCGTCAGGTTCGTGTGGGGGTGGTCTGCGATGGGCGGGTGAGAGCGCCGGGGGCGGGCCGGCCGCGTGTGGGTGAGGTACAGCCGGGTGTTGAGCAGGCTTTGCAGGATTTGGTCGCACCGGCGACGCGGGGTGATCCGATGTCGTTGTTGCGGTGGACGACTAAGTCGTTGCGGTCGTTGGTGGGCGCTCTTGACGCGGCGGGGTTTGTGGTCAGCACGCGGACGGTGGCGCGGATGTTGCGGCGCTTGGGGTATCGGTTGCATGCGGTGTTCAAGACCAAGGAAGGTGGGCAGCATCCGGATCGCGACGCGCAGTTCTGCTATATCGATGCGCTGGCGGGGCAGTTTGTGCAGGCTGGGGATCCGGTGGTCAGCCTGGACTGCAAGAAGAAGGAGTTGGTCGGGGAGTATGCGAATAAGGGCCGGGAGTATCAGCCGCTGGGTTGCCCGGTGAAGGTGAACGGGCATGACTTTCCGGCTGGGGTGCCCAAGGCGATCCCGTACGGGGTGTACGACATCGGTGCGGATGAGGGTTGGGTGTCGGTCGGGGTTGATCACGAGACGTCGGCGTTCGCGGTGAACACGCTACGTACCTGGTGGAACAGTATGGGTAAGGCCCGCTACCCGCAGGCGAAGAGGTTGATGCTGACTGCTGATGGTGGTGGTTCCAACGGGTACCGTAGGCGGGCGTTCAAGGTGGAGTTGGCGGCGTTCGCTGCTGAGACCGGGTTGGACGTCACGGTGTGCCATTTCCCGCCCGGGACGTCGAAATGGAACAAGATCGAACACAAGATGTTCTCGTTCATCTCCATCAACTGGCGGGGCCGGCCGTTGACCGACTACCAGACGATCCTGGAACTGATCGCGCATACCACGACCGAGACCGGGTTGACCGTGTCGGCGTGTCTCGACGACGGTGTCTACCCGACCGGGGTCAAAGTCACCAACGCGGAGCTAGCGGCTGTTCCCCTTGTCCCGCAAGACTTTCACGGGGAATGGAACTACACCATCAGTTGTGGACGAACGCGGAAACCCCGCCGTGGCAACAAATCGTCGATCAAATGACGGACTAATTCTGCGCTCTGCCCTTATACCTAGGCGTTTCATGATCTTGCTGTGATGTGTCTCATGTAGACAAAGAAAAGTGCCTTCTACCTGGGAGAATCTGAGTGTTGAAGCCAGAAACATCCCGAACTGGAAGGCACTTTTCTCGTGCACGACTCTACCCGATGGTCACAGCGGCTGACCGTCACCGGCAACGGTAAGAACGTGATCGCTCACGCCGGCGCTGCCGCGCTGCGGCTTCTCGCCGACCGCACCGGCCTGACCCAAGCCCTGTCGGACACCCTGTACCGCAACGATTTCACCCCCGGCCACGACCGGGGCCGGGTGCTGGTCGACGCCGCCGTGATGATGGCCGACGGTGGTAACACCATCCGCGGTATCGACGTCCTGCGTCACCACCACGACCTGCTCGGCGTAGTCGCGTCCGCGCCTACCCTCTCGCGTGGCCTCGCTGAGATCGACCAGGCGGGCCTGGACCTGCTCGACAACGCCCGCGCGAAGGTCCGCGCCCGGGTCTGGGACCTCATCGCCGCCCGCCACGGCCGTATCCCCCCGGCGCTGGTGGCCACCGGCGACCTCGGCGAGGCCATCGTGCTACGCATCGACGCCCACTTCATCGACACCGTGTCCCGCAAGGAAAACGCGGCCCGGCTCCGTGGCCGCTACGGACACCACCCCCTCGCCGTGATCTGCGACAACACCGGCGAATGCCTCGCCGAACAACTACGTCCCGGCAACGCCGGCGCCAACGACGCCGCCGACCACATCACGCTGCTCACCCGGGCCATCGCCCAACTCCCGGCCCCATATCGGGTCAATCTGCTGATCACCGCCGACGGTGCCGGCGCCACCCACGACCTACTGAATTGGATCACCGCCCTCAACCGGCCCGCCGACGGCGACGACCCGGGCATGCGGGTGCAGTACTCGGTGGGCTGGCCAGTCGACAAACACACCGGTAAAGCCATCGCCGGGCTACCCGCACAGGCGTGGACCCCGATGGTGGCCGCCGACGGCCTGCCCGGCACCCCAGCCACCCTGGACCACGAGTCCGGCCCCGACACCGTCGGTGAAGTCGCCGAGATCACCGGTCTGCTACACCACCTACACACCTGGCCACCAGGCCTGCGAGTGTTCGTCCGCCGGATCAAACCCCTACGCGATACCACCCCCAAACCTTTGCCAGGTGTTGGGCAACTCGAACTCGACCTGCAACACACCGCTGTCGGATGGCGCTACGAAGCCTTCGCCACCAACAGCCCACCACCGGACATCGACGAAGACCCGCACGAGGTCACCGCCTGGCTCGACGGCCGACACCGGGTCCACGCCCGCGTCGAAGACCACTTCAAACACGGCAACACCACCGGCGGCAAACGCCTGCCCTCGAAGAAATTCGCCGTCAACGCCGCCTGGCACCGCACCCAGGCCATCGCCTGCGACCTCATCGCCTGGCTACAACTGCTCGGCTGCCACGGCCCACTCGCCCGAGCCGAACCCAAAACCCTGCAATACCAAATCTTCCACACCCCGGCCACCCTCACCCGAGGCGGCCGACAACGACAGCTGAACTTCCCACCCGACTGGCCCTGGACCACCCACATCCAAGCCATCTTCCAACGCCTGTTCACCCTGCCCATCCCGACCTGAATCCCGCCCCCGGCCGAACGAGCGACGAAAGGACACCCACCGCGTGGAGAACGGCGCCCACCGAGGCGACACCCGGCGCTACCGGCATGCCACCCACCCGAAACCACACCACCCCACCGGCATCAATCAGCACACATCAATGCGTCCAAGATCCTGAAACGCCGAGGTATAGCGCTTCGAGGAAGGCGAGGAGGCGGTCGGGGGCGTGGTAGCGGCCGGGGTGGGTTCCGGTCGGTGCGGTCCGGTCGAGGGCTCGCTGTTTGAGTTCCATGTCGGCGCGGAGGTAGATCTGCGTCGTGGTAACGCTTTCGTGGCCGAGCCAGAGCGCGATGACCGCTATGTCGACACCGGCGTGTAGTAATCGCATGGCTGCGGTGTGGCGTAGGACGTGCGGGGTGATCGTTCGTCCGGTCAGCCGGGGACATCGGCTGGCATGCAGGGCGAGTCGCTGCGCTAGAGCGTCGTGGCTGAGCGGGTTGCCGCGGTTGGTCGGGAATGCCACGTCGTCTGGTTGGTCACCGCGTTCGTTCATCCACGCTTGGAGAAGGTCGAGGGTTTCCTTGGTGAGTGGGGTGACGCGCCTCTTGCGGCCTTTGCCCATGCAGCTGACGTGCGGTCCTGTGCCGAGGTGGATGTCGCGGCACCGCAGGGCGGTCAGTTCGGATGCGCGGAGTCCTGTCTGGATGGCCAGGTGCAACATGGTGTGATCGCGCCGGCCGGTGCGTGTGCCGCGGTCGGGCTAGTCGAGCAGTTCGGTTACGTCGTCGTCGGTGAGGAACTCGATGACCCTGTGATCGGTTCGTTTGGCCGGGATGGCCAATACCCGGGCGATGTCGTCGCTGTGCTCGGGATGGTGCAGTGCGGCGAACGCGAATAGTGAATGGATCGCTGCGAGGCGCGCGTTGCGGCTGCGGGCGGTGTTGGCGCGCTCGTGTTCCAGGTGGTCGAGGAACGCGGCGATTGTCGTTGCGTCCAGGTCGGCGAAGTCCAGTTTGGATAGCGGCTTGGATTTCCTGCCGCTGACGAATACCAACAGCATGCGGATGGCGTCGCGGTAAGCGGCGACGGTGTGGGGGCTGGCCTGAGTTTGCGAGATTAGCCGGTCGGTGAAGAACGCCTGAACCGTTGCTGCGACGGCGGTCATGGCCGTCGTCCTGACACGGGCTGCAGCCGCTGGGCGGCCTGGGCCATCAGCTCGGGCGCAGCGTCCAAGTACCAGTACGTGTTTTTTGGTGAGGTATGCCCCAGGTAGGTAGACAGTAGAGGTAGCCGGGCGTCGATGTCGCCACCGTCGCGATACCAGTGCAGCAGGGTGCGGACAGCGAACGTGTGGCGTAGGTCATGCGGTCTCGGGCGGCAAGACGGCGAGCGTGGGGTGAGTCCGGCCCGGCGAGCGAGCCGCGCGAACGTCAGGCCGACGTTGAAGATAAGCAGCCGGGTGCCCGCCTGCGACACCAGCAACGCGGGGCTGACCGGTGTCGGGAACCAGGCGTCCCGCAGATCTCGGTATGCGTTCAGCGCGGCAACGGTGCTCGGATGCAGCGGCAGCAGGCGTTGTTTACCGAACTTGCCGTGCCGCACCAGTAGGACACCGACATCAGGGTCGAAGTCGCTGTCGTCGGCGGCGAGGGCTTCGCCGAGACGGATGCCGGTCACCGCAAGCAGCCCGATGAGCGTGCGCATCGTCGCGGTGCGCACTGGGGTCCTGAGCGTATCGCACTGGCGCATCAACGCGGCGAGGTCATGATCGGAGTAAAGGTAGGGCACGGCTCGACGTCCGCGGCCGGGCAACAGCCCGGGTGCGATGACCGGCACCGTCGGATCGAGGGTGTGCAGGTAGCCGGCGAAGCTACGCACCATGGACAGGCGCATTCCTAGCCAGCCCGCACTGGCCGGTGCCGGTAGCTTCGCCCACGCCACCGCATCATCGACGGTGAATGCTGTGTGGCCGAGCTCGTCGAGGTAGTCAAGGAACTGCAGCAGCAGCTTCTCGTCACGGCCGAGGCTGAAGCCCAGGCCGCGCCGCAGTTTCAGGTACTCGCTCAGCGCGGTGCGTAGCTCGGTGCTCACGGGGCCACCTCCAGCGGCCACGGCATCGCCAGAGCGCGCAGTGCCTCAATGTCGACCTTGGCGTAGATCGCGGTGGTCACCATGCTGCGGTGGCGCAGCACCTGAGCGATCTCCATCAACGGCGCCCCAGCGGCCAGCATCGCGGTCGCTGTGCTGTGCCGCAGCCGGTGAGCGAAGATGGTCCCCAGCCCCGCGCGGTGAGCAGCCGCGTTGACAACCTGCGTCACACCGGTGCCGGTCAAGCCCCGATGCGGGGCCTTCACCCGGATGAACACGCACCGGTCCAACGCGTCCGCCGGCCGACCCACTTGCAGATAATCGGCCAACACGTGCCCGACGTCGGCCGGCATCGGTAGCCGATCGACGTGACCGCCCTTACCCCGCACCACGATCTCGCCGTGGCGCCAATCCATGTCGTCGAGCTGCAGCCCTGCGACCTCACCGGCACGTAGAGCCATACGGACCATGAGGGTCAGGATCACCCGGTCGCGCAGCCCGTTCCCGCTACTCGGGTCGCACGATGCCAGCAGCGCCGCGACCTGCTCCACAGGCAGCCCTTTGGGCAGCCCCGTTGACCGGTAAGCAACCTTGGGCACCGAGGTCGACAGATCAGCGGCGCTCACGCCGTCAAGGAACCAGAACCGCAGCAGCGCCCGTAACGCCGAGGCGCGACCCTGGACAGTCTTGGGCGCCAACGAGCGCGTCAGCTCGGACAGGAAAGCCGTCACTACCCGCGGCGACACCTGCGTGACGTCGCCGGCCACCACCGCGGATACGAACGGGCGCACGGAGGTGACATAGAACGCGGCGACGTTGGGCTTCAACCCGCGCTCCGACAGCAGATACGCACGGAACCGCTCCACCAACACATCAGCCGCCGTCAACACCGTCGGCGGCTGCGCTGCTACAGCGTCAACATCGCGCAGGTATGACAGCAACGGCTCCAGCGACCGCGATGAACGGAAAGCGTGATAGCCCGCCACCACCCGAACCTGCAGATACCGGTGAGCGACCGCGGCCGTCAGCCCGGCAGTGTCCAGCCCTTCACGGGCCAACCAGCGGCTCAGGTGAGCCACCAACGTCATGTGCTGGCACCGAGTTGGGAACGTATAGCCGAGTTGCTCAAGATACCCGGCGAACCCTACCGCGTACGGCTCCAACGGCCCGACCACCCGGGCTCTGAGAAGATCCATGTCTACCAACCTCTCCAGTAGATGGAGAGACCAGCATCAACCCGCCAGGATTATGCCGATAGGGCCAGATCGGCCCGCAACGTCAGGACCTGCGCCTGTGGCGATATCAGCATAATCACGGTCTCGGGATAATGGACCACACAGGTTTGAACCACCGTTTCCGGGAACACCGCGACGATTGCCTCGGGTAGGCCGGTAAGACCGTCGCAGCAGGCGATCAGTACGTCTCTGACACCACGGTTCCGCAGGTCCGTCAAAACCTTCTGCCAAAACTTGGCGCCCTCGGTGTCGGCGATCCAGCAGCCGAGCGCGTGCTTGCGGCCCTCGACATCCACACCGATCGCCAGGTAGGCGACCTTGGTCGTTACGACCCCGTTGTCCTTGACCCGTATCCGTATACCATCGATATACAAAATTGGGTACACCTCGTCCAATGGCCGTGACTGCCACACTTTGATTTCATCGACTACCACATCCGTCACATTGGAGATCAATTCCCGTGACGCATTAACCCCATACACTTCCAGCAGATGCGCCTCAATATCCCGGGTCGTCATGCCTCGCGAATACAACGACAGGATCATGTCGTCGATATTGCCGACACGCCGCGAGTGTTTCGGCACGATCGTTGGCTCGAACGTAGCATTCCGGTCGCGGGGAACACTCACCTCAATCGGCCCGTTAACCGTTGACACCGTCTTCGTTGTCCTGCCATTACGGGAATTGCCGGTGCCACGACCCGTCGGATCACCGACTTCATAACCGAGATGATCAGTCATCTCAGCCGTCAACGCGCGTTCCAACACCGCTTTAGTCATCTGATTCAACAGGCCATCCACACCATCCAACGGGGTGCCAGAGCGTTTCGCGTCTTTGATCAATGCATCGATCGACTCCGCTGACAACGCATCCGCCAACCGCCGGCCCGCCGCCTCGTCAGCCCGAGCCGGCTCTGTGTTCTGTGTCACTAGGTGTCCCATCTGACCGGATATCAAACCAGTCGATCTTGACACACCCCCGACTTACACAAATTCCATGACAGGGCCGTACCGCCCCTGGTAGGCCGAGTCTGGCGTCGCCGGGGTGCAGATTAGACACCCCGGGTGCCCGGTAAGCGATCCGGGTGACCTCAACCTCACCCAGGGTCGTGCCCAGTAGTCGGGTATGCCCCGGCTCGGCCCGACGCCGTACCACCTCATCAGCACCGGGCACCTCAGCCAGCCGTTGCTCAGCCGCGGCCCGCGCGTCGAGATGATCCTGTAGTACCTGCTTAAGCACGTCACGGCCGGTGCCGGTGATGAACTCCTCCACCGTGTGTTCCGGCCGCTGACGCATCTGCGGCTCACCCATCCGGGTGATCAAAGCGTCGAACAAGGCCCGGGAAGCAGCGTAAGCATCGGTACCGGGCGGGCGGCGGCGATAGTGTCCCATGAGGTCTTCCTCGGGTTGGTCGGTCCTTCGACAGACCCAGGCCACCGAGGAAGACCCACCCCCGTGGTGGCACCACGCCGGTCGGTTCACCCCGGCGAGGGACCGTCATCATCCGCGAGGGTGAATAGCCCTGGCTCAGGCTCGACCACCCGGCCCGCCACCACCAGCTTCTTCAACTGTTTCCGTACCTGCTCCACCCGCCGGGGCACCGCCGGGGCCTCACCCAACGCGGTAACCACATCCCGGCACCGCATCGGCCGACCCGCCTGCACCAGGACCGTCAACAACTCATCCACCAGAACCGACTCCGGCCGCAGATCATCGCCCGCTGGTTGAGCCCCCGGCACCTGTTCGACCAGCCCGGACAACACCTCCCGCGCGATCACCAACCGGTCGATCTCCCGCCGACACGCCTCGATCAACACACTGATCCGAGCCGCTTCCTCCTCCAACCGCAGCGCCTCAGCGCGACCTATCGCTTCCCGCTCGCCCAGCATCCGCAAGATCTGATCACGATCCACCGAGCCACCCTCCACCGAAACCGGTCCACCAACCTCTACCAACCGGCCACCGGCCACCGGCCACCGGCCACCGGCCACGCAACAGGCAAACATCGACACCCATCACGCAGGTCACTCAACAAAAAACGCACCCCCCAGAAACTGAGCAGCCAGGGCGCTTGGGAAGGCCACCTGGGGGCGCTGCCCGTCGTGCCGGGTTCGGTGATCCGTATCCAGGTCGAACATCTTGCGGGTAACCGCGCGCCGCAGGATCTGTGGCTATGGCACACCGCTCCGCCCGGCACAGCCTTCGACCTGGACCTGTTATGGAAGACCTACCTGCGCCGCTTCGACGTGGAACATACCTTCCGATTCCTCAAGAGCATGCTCGGCTGGACCGCCCCGCAGGTCCGCACTCCGGAACAGGGCCAGCGGTGGACCTGGCTGATCCTGGCCGCACACGCCCAACTCCGTCTCGCTCAGACTCTCACCGACGACTTGCGTCGCCGGTGGGAGAAGCCGCTACCCGCGCAACGGGCGATGACGCCGGGCCGGGTCCGTCGAGGTTTTTCCACGCTACGCCGCCATCTCGGAACTCCGGCCAGAACGGCGAAACCCACCGTCGCCGGGCCTGGCCGTCCCAAGGGACCACCAGACCCCCACGCACCCGGCACGACGTCGGCAAGAAGCGCTCCACAGTCGACACCACAAAGCCTGGCAAACAGGAGCCAAAGGGTTAAAAGTCAAGCTTAGGGCTAGCGGCGGTGCCCGCTGCTAACCCCGACGACCTCAGAGTGAAGTGGGCCGCCAGCGAGGTGCCCCTGGGTGGGGTCCTTTCTGTAGGACTCGTCAGTCGCCTGATCTCGTCGTAATCATGCCTTCGGGCCACTCGTGCCCTGACCGGCGGGGGCGAGGGTGGATACTTCAGGGGCCCGGTAACCTGACAGCAGGGAGAGAACGATGCGTGCGCTCGTCGTCGTGGACGTTCAGCAGGAGTACTTCGACGGTCCGCTGCAGATCCAGTACCCACCTCGGGACCAGGTGCTCGAACGGATCCTCCGGGCGATCGCCGTGGCCCGGGACCACGGTCTGCCCGTGGTCTTCGTGCAGCACACCGCTGAGAGCGGCTCGCCCGTGTTCGCGCTCGGGAGCCCTTCGTGGCAGTTGCATCCGCGGATCGCCGCCGTCGTGGAGGACGGCACGGTTTGCCGCAAGAAATTCGCGAGCATCTACGCCGATACTGACCTCGCCGACTGGCTGCACTCGCACGAGGTGGACACCGTCACGCTGGTCGGGTTCATGACCAACAACTGCGACCTGGCCTCGGCGGTTGAGTCACAGGGGCTCGGCATCACCGCCGAGGTCCTCTCGGACGCCTCCGGCGCCACGCACTTGGCCAACGACGCCGGACACGTCGCGGCCGCGGACCTGCAGGCGATGCTGATGACCCTGCTTCACTCGAACTTTGCCGCCGTGGCGACCCTCGATCGGTGGACGGCAGCCGTCGCCGACGGACACCCTCTTCCCAAGGACAATCTCGTGGCATCGGCGCTGTCCGGGCAGGCCAAGTTCGGCTGAGGACCGATATCGGCCGGTCACGTCGAGATGGTAGTCCGGGCCGCAAAGTCTCGCGGCCCGGACTGGACAGCTCGCTGCCAGTCGCTGGCTCTCACGCCGACAGCGACATGACTGCCCCGGCCAAGGTGGCCGATCGCTCCTGGCGCGCGCGTAACGCCGTATCGAGATTGACCGGTTCAAACCGAGTGCGCGTACCGGGGGCAGCCCGGGCGACCAGATCCATGTCGGCGCTGATCACGGTCGCGACCATGGCGTAGCCGCCGCCGGACACCGCGTCCCGGTGCAGCACGATGGGTTGCGGACCGGGAAGCAGTATCGCGCCGACGGCGTAGCAAGCATCGACGATGTTCGAGGGCCCTGAGCCCGCACCAAACGGCTGTACGCGTTCCCGCCAGCTGATGGCCGGGCCGTCGTACCGCAGCCCCGCTCGGTCAGCGACCGGAGTGAGCGTCCAGTGGCCGGTGGTGATACTGGCCAGACCCTCGTCGGTCAGGCGGTGGTCGTACAGGCCAAGGACGACTCGCACCGTCTGCTCCCGGGCGAAGACGGGGCGGTGCTCAGCCGCCACCGTCTCCCCCGGCGGAGGCGATCGGCGCGCCCCGACCGGGACGACGTCGCCGGGCTCCAGCTTGCGTCCCCGGAATCCGCCCAGCTCACCCCGCGGGTAGGTCGACCGGCTGCCGAGCACCAACGGGACGTCGATTCCCCCGGAGAATGCGATATAGAAACGCGACCCGCCGCCGATCAGTCCGAAGGAGAGATGGTCACCTGCGTTCAGCCGTGACCGCGACCACGTCTCGCGCGCCTCGCCGTTGATTTTGACGACTACGGGCGCCCCAGTCACCGCGACGTCCGTGTCCTGCCGCGCCACCAGCGTCGGCCCCATGTAGGTGCACTCAAGCACAGCCTCGCCGCCGTCGTTGCCCACCAAGGCGTTGGCGATCTCGGCGCTGTATTGATCGAGTGATCCACCAGGCGGAAGTCCCACGTCGTAGTAGCCGAACCGCCCACGATCCTGGACCGTCGTTGCCAAGCCCCCGGATATCACCTCCAACGTCCGCTCATTCATACAGCATCGCCACCAGTTCGTCGTTGTAAGCGTCGCCCAGTTGTAGGGCGCGTGCGGTGTGGAACTTGACGTCAGCGGTCCGATAGCTGAACGTGCCGTTCGCCACCTGCTTCTGGATGGCCTGGTACTCCTGCTCGTCGATCGGCCGGAACTTCACGAGGTCGCCAGCACGGAAGAAGATCATCGAGGTCGCGAAGTCGGGTAACGACTGCGCCGGATCATAGATAGGCGCGGCCCCGATGCCGAATATTTGATACCCGCCGGCGCCCCTGACGGAGTGGATCGCCGTGAAGCAACCGCCGTGTGCGACCGTGAGGGGTAAACCGTCCGTGCGGGGATTGAGGTACTTGGGCACCTGGAGCTGCCGCTCGCGGTCCACCAGCTGATAAAGGAAGGGCAGTCCGGCCACGAAGCCGACCATGGAGACGATCCACGGGTGCTCATGGTGACGGCGGATCAAGTCGCCCGGCCCGGCCAGTCCGTTGGTTCGGGCCGAGAACTCGAGGTCGGTGGCCCCTGGGTCCTGGTGGTAGCCCTCGCGGAACTGGGCGACGGTCTCGCGGGTGAACGGGTCGTCGTACCATACCGGCACTTCGATCATCCGGGTCGACAAGGGGCTTACGTCGGCGGATCTGGCCGCGTCCACCAGCTTGCGGACCCGCCGTTCGAGTTCCATGGGGGCGATCCGGTCAGGGTCGAAGCGGATCAGAAGTGACGCGTTCGCGGGGCAGATGTCGATGATCCCCGCGGGCCGATCGTCTGACAGGCCACGCACGATTTCCATCACCCGCAGATTCGCCGCCAAGCTCATGGCCTCGTCGATCTCGACGAAGAGGGATTCATCCCCGCCCCACGTGTAGCGGGCGTTCTTGGGCAGAGTCATGTAAGCCTCACTTCCCGCAGGATGCCCGGAGTGGTCTCGATGAACTTGGTGTGGTGCGCGACCTGCTCGAACTCGGGGCAGGCGGCCAGCGTTCGCAGGAGCGGCAGCGTCGTGGCTATGCCGCTGAGCGACACCTGGGACAGTGCGTCCGCCAGGTCGACGATCGCCGCGTCCCGGGTGGATGCGTGCACGATCAGCTTGGCGATCATGGAGTCGTAGAATGGCTCGACCGCGTCTCCCTGCTCCACGCCGGCGTCCACCCGCACCGCCGGCCATCTCAGCTCGGAGATGATGCCGGGACTGGGAAAGAAATTGCGTCCGGGATCCTCGGCATTGATCCGACATTCGATGGCGTGCCCCGCAAGGCGAATGTCCTCCTGGGCCAGCGTGAGAGGCTCGCTCCCTGCGATGCGCAGTTGCTGCTCGACCAGATCGATTCCGGTGACCATCTCAGTGACCGGGTGCTCGACCTGCAACCGGGTGTTCATCTCGATGAACGCCACTTCCTGACGCTCCGGATCGTAGAGAAACTCCACTGTGCCGACTCCCGAGTAGCCGCAACGCCGAGCCAGCGCCACCGACGACGAGGCCAGGGTGCTCCGGACGTGGTCGGGCAGATCAGGGGCGGGCGCCTCCTCGATCAGCTTCTGCGAGCGCCGCTGGAAGGAGCAGTCGCGGTCCCCCAGGGCGAGCGCGTCCGTACCGTCGGCCAGCACTTGCACCTCGACGTGGCGCGCCCGGCTGACGAACCGCTCCAGGTACACCGTGTCGTCACCGAACACGGCCAATGCCTCAGCGCGCGCGACGTCGAGGGCCTGAGCGAACTCACCGGCCGCGGCGACCAGCCGAATGCCGCGACCCCCACCGCCAGCCGCGGCCTTGATGACCAGGGGAAAGCCGACGGCGGAAGCCACCCCAGCGGGGTCGGTGGCCGGGTCGAGCGGGCCGTCCGACCCACGCAGAACCGGCACCCCAGCGTCACGAGCGGCGGCGAGCGCAGCCACTTTGTCGCCCATGGTGCGGATAACCTCCGACGGCGGACCCACCCACACAAACCCGGCATCGATGACCCGGCGGGCGAACTCGGCGTTCTCAGAGAGGAATCCATATCCTGGATGCACGGCGTCGGCGCCGCTGGCTCGGGCTGCCCTCAGCACCGCATCCTGATCGAGGTAGCTAGCCCCGGCCGCCGCCGGCCCGATGACGATGGCCTCGTCGACGACGCGGGCCGCGTACGAAGAACGGTCCGGCTCGCTACACCCCAGCACGGTGCCGATGCCCATGCGCCGGGCGGTCCGGGCAATTCGCACGGCGATCTCGCCACGGTTAGCAATGAACAGTTTCCTGATCGGCCTCGGCATCAGACGGCCTCCACTACGACGACGACGTCACCCGGCATCACCGTGCCACCGTGCTCGACCGCTACCGAGCTCACCGTTCCCGCGACATCGGAAAAGATCTCGGCGAACTGCTTCATTACCTCGACGACGCCGACCACCTGGCCGGGCTCGACACGGTCGCCCACACGCACGAATGGGTTTCGATCGGGCCCCGGCGTCGTGTAGAAGACGCCCGGGAACGGAGAGACTACGTCTGCCATGGGAACCTTCCCCCCTCTGCTTGCAGTCAATTTACTTTTGTTCACTCACTCAACGTCGAGACTCATTCAGTAATGCCTCGGCAGCACCAACGGCATGGGCCGCGGCAGGAGCGGCTGCGATCGATTTACCAGCCCTCCGAAGCAGCACGTTGTTCACGATCAGGCAACTGGCCGTCATCAGAGCACCGACGATCTGTACCGGCCGAGGAACGTCGCCGCTGATCGATGCAATGATGAAGGTGGTAATAGGCACGACATCCATAAACAGGGTGCCATTCAGAGGCGTCAGAATCCTATTGCCATAGTTCCATGCCAGGACAGCGACATAGCCGGCGAGAATGCTCATGTAGGCGAGATGCGGGAGGATATCGCGAACAGCGTCGCCCGTCGGGAAAGCCACGGCGCCGGAGATGTAGAGGATCGCCGTGACGACCAGAGTCGTACTGAGGCCGAGCACGGTCGTGGTCGCCGTGTACCTGATCGGTGACCACGTCGGGAAGTACGACGCACCCGAAGTGTAGATGACCCAACAGAAAGCTGCGAACAAGATCAGCAGCAAGGGGCCGACCCCGTTCCCTCTCTCCAGTGTAGAGAGGTCTCCCTTCGTCAGGACCAGCACGATGCCGACGAGGGAAACAGCGATGAAAACCAGAACAAACTTCGGGGGAGCGACCTTCTTAAGCACCCAGTTCACGAAGAAGGCTTGCATCGGCATCGTGGCCATGATGATCGAGGCGACCAGGGCGCCGCCCTTACCGACAAGATGCTGTCCGTAGAACACGAGGAACTGAAAGCCAGTGAATCCCGCGGTCCCGAAGAACCATGCCAGCAGCACCCTCTCCCCCCTGAGATTGAAGGATTTACGCCCTTCGAACACGGCCAGCGTGATCACGAAGAGGGTGCCGGCAATCAGGTATCGCAGGCAGGTGAAGCTGAATGCGTCTATATGGCGGAGCGCGGAATCCATGATCGGAAACATGCCGCCCCAGAAAAGGGTGGCGACGAGGCATAGCAATATTCCATTGCGTCGGGAGGTCATATCAATTGATCCTTTACAGTATGCGTCTTACGTGAATATTCGGGCGAGACTCTGTTTTCAGGCAGCCTCCCCAGCCGTTGCGGCATAGCCCTTAAGGCTGGACAGGCGCACCTTCCCGCTCGGGCTGTAGGGAATTTTGTTGACGCTGCACGCCCGCAGGTCGACAGTTCCTAAGGTTCGGGTCACGGTGTCGCAGATGAGCTGCTTCAGTAGCGGCGTATCCTTGTCACGAGGGACGTAAGTGACGAGCACCCTGGGCCGCTCAGGGTTGGTCACGTGCAGGCAGGCGTCCTGGACGCAGGGGAGGTCAAGAACTCGCCCTTCGGCCGTGATGACATCGATTGATTCGCCGTTGATGTCTCGGCCGAGGATGTACAAATGACCGTCGGCATCGAGACGCCCAGTATCGCTGGTCCGCCAGTATGCCTGCTCTCCCAATTGCACAACCGGGGCATCACCATTCGCGAACCGGTCGGCCAGCATGTAGCTGCTGACAACTACCGTGCCGGACTGGCCAGGCTGAAGAACCTCATCGTCGGCCCCCAGTATCACGATGTCATTGCCGGGCAACGGTGCACCCACAGTCGTAGGGTCTGCTTGCAGATCTGCCGGAGTTGCCAATGTGTTCAGACCGGTCTCGGTCGTGCCGTAGTAGACAAATAGAATCTGCCCCAACAACTGCCCGGTCTCGCGAAGCAGGACGGGACTGATCTGTCGACCACCGGTGACCAGGGCTCGTAAGGATGATGGGATCAGCTCCGAGGATTTCCTCAGTGCGTTGACATATGAACGAAGCACCCCCGGAACCATCAAACTCATGGACACCTTGTATCGGGCAGCCATGCCCGCGACTTCTTCGGAGGGGAGTTCGCTGGCGATGACAACCGGTGCTCCTTCGGTCAGGAACACCCGTGCCCAGCCGCCGGCTGAGGCATGAAACAACGGCACCGTATTGAGGTAGACGTCGTCACGTCCGATGTCGAAGAAATTTATAACGTCCTTATGCCGGCGCGCATCGAAAGATTTGCTGCGGATCACCATCTTCGGCTGCCCGCTCGTTCCGGATGTGAATCCCAGGCTCTCGAATGGCTGGGGCTGGTGGGCTGCCATGGTCAGGAGGGTCTCCGGTGGAAGGCCGCTGTCGATCTTGACGTGTTCTGCCCAGCCCGGCCAACCCGACGACGAGGGGCCCAGTGCGATCCTGACCGGAGTCTGAAGTGGCTGACTCTGATTTAACCCCTGTTCGGCCAGAGTTCGGTGCGCCGGTGAAACAGCCAGAATCGACGGTCGGATCTGGCTGAGGCATCCGCCCACCTGCTCGGGTGGCAGGCTGTGGTCAATCCCGACTGCCGGGACCCCCAGAGTGGCGGCCGCTGCCTGGAGTACGACAACGTCGACCGTGGACTCAGCCAGAAAAGCGATTCTAGCCGGCGAATCGTCCGGGCGAGAGTTCAGCTCTTTTCCCAAGGAGAGAACACAGCCGGCAACGCGATCGGCGAAGTCCGACCAGGTGAGGGTGGTGGCCTGGTCGATCAGGGCCGAACTATCAGGCCGGTTGCAGGCATGGGTGTAGATGGTGGCGTACTTGATCATCGAACGTCTCCCCGACGGCTTGTTGAATCGACAATGGGACACGGTGAACGAGAGCAGTAGCAGATGTAGTGCTTGAGTTCTAGCGGATCGGCCTTCCAGGAACCGAGAAAACTTCAACACCGGAACGCTGGAATTCGGCGATCAGTTCGGAAAGATTCTCGGGATGATCCTCGCCCGGAACGGTCAGCGGGATACCGGGCGGGTACGGGACAAGGAAACCTGCCTCCAGGTCCACTTCGCCGCCGCCGACCGGGGCGATCTCGGCCTGACCTGTGGCTCGCTGCATGCAGACACTCCGCAGAGCTCGCTCCAGCCGCTCCAGCACGGAATCGGTGACGCCGGCGTGAATATTTAAAAGCAGCCGATTCCCCGCCCCTCGGGCGACGTAGATTCCGTCATCATTGAATAGCTTCATTCGCAGGTCCTGTGCTGAGATGCCGAGACCGGTCGTATCGCAGACGACCTTCGTCGGGTCTGACATCGACCAGTCGGAAACTGTCTGTGGCCGACCATTAGTCAGGCCGGGTAGCTCAACACCACCAAGGACGTCTCGCAATCGCTGTGCATGACGCAGGCATCGTTCGACCACTGCCTCTCCCGCAACGGCAGCATGTGCACGGGCCAGGTCAAGGCTGGCCAGGATCGGTAGGCTAGGGCTAGTAGTGTGCACGGTGTACAGGGCACGCTCGGCCTGCTCGATGGCTATGTCAATGCTTTCGGGATCGGCCAAAATCTGCAGGTAGGAGCCCTGCCGGAGAGCAGCCATCGACTTGTGTGCAGAATGGGTTACGTACAATCGGAAGCGTTTGTCAGGTCTGTTCTTCCGGATGTGTTGGCCGGCCGCCAGGGCGGTCTGGGCAGCCAGCGACGGATAGAATGAACTCAGGGCTGTCCACGCCTCGTCGACCAGGATGTCGAGCTCGTCGACAGCGTCGAAGAGGGCGTTCAGAAGAGCTGGCAGTCGCAACAGGGCACCGTCATATGAAGACCCCGAAAGCACCAGCGCGTCGTAGGGGTGGCCGGCATTGGCTGCTTTAACAAAATCTTTGACCAAGACGTCGACATCGGCTTGCATCACTCCTCCCGAAGCGACGCCATGAAAACCGGAGTATGTGACATCGGTCGCACTGTGGTCAAGAGCGAAATGCACTGACTGATGAGCGGTTCGATCAACCAAGACCCGTCGCCCTGCTAGTCGCATGGCTTTCAGGGCCACGCTGTTGGACGAAGTGGTACCACAGGTGAGGAAGAGCGTTCGGTCGGAGCCGAATGCTGCAGCAGCCAAGCGTTGCGCTTCGGCTAGGCAAGTGCGCGGCCGGAAAAACGAGTCGATCACAGGTGACGAGAAGGACACATCAGCGGCGAGAAACTGACTGCCGAAAAGCGTCAGATATTTCTCGCGCAGGGCCGATTCTTCCAGGATGTGCCCTTGGGAGAGAGGCAGTGCATGCACACTTCCGACCAGGGAAGACGTCAAGCGTAAGAGAGCATCCGCGAAGGGCGTCTGCGATTGGTCATTAAGTATCACGTGACTATTGTTCACCAGAAACCCCCGGTTCTGAGCGTGCTAAAATGTATGCACATGTAATGATGCTTTCTTGAACTCGTTCTGATGCTACCGAGTCGTTGATCACGCAGCCCGTGACTTCCTTTCCCCCATCAAGGCGGCTGACAGCCAGTTCATCAGCCTCGGAAAACGCGACTCCAGGTCCGGAATCCGCAGGCTCGTCCCCACTGCAGTGCCCCGTCCGGTCGAACTGTGGTGAGACTCGCTTCGTGCATGTGACGCAGGCGATGAGTCACCGTCGAATTAGAAATTCATATCCGCTCCTCCAAAGCGCCGCACGTCATTTCTTCTTCGTGCAACAACGTTTCGAAGACCCGAAGGCGAACATGATCCCCGAGCGCGTCAAACAGTTCGTGGAGCTCGACGTCCTTCAGGTCGGGAATGCGGCACTGGCGTGACACCACCTGCCCACTGTCTAAATTCGGTCCTCCGGCCACGCCCCAATGGCGCTTTCTTAACGGCCGCCCGCAGCAAAGATGATCTACGTCTTCCCAGGTCGCAATGGTGGATGGCGCCCAAAGGAAGCGCCATTGGGCCACGCCCTCCTACAAGATATTCGTGTTTGTCTGTTTTGCAAGCATCGAAATATGTAACGAACGCGACCTTCCGGTGAACACTGTCCAAACGTCGAGCAGCAGCCGCTAGCACTGCGAGTTCGAACTGACATGCAGGTCTCCTAGGTAATTAGCTAGCTGCGGGCACTTAAAGCGTATCGACGCGTGCCGCTAGTCCGGGACTACATTAGCAAGAACATCTACCGGCTTCTACCCCCCACCGTCTGGCCATGGTCGCAGTTTTAGTAACTTGACACTCGCTTGTGTTGTTTTATAGTGACTGGATAGGTACCCCTCCGCGGCGGCATCCGTGCAGGTCAGAGGCTTCCGGAGAATCGCAAGAATTTGATCTCATGTCCGTTACGCCAGAATCTGATCGGTCGGTTCGAATCCGAACTGCATTCTCGCGCATTCCCTGAGCTGCGAAGCTGCCGGTCAGGGGATTGAGCACGATGATCGGGGGTACCTAACCAGTCACGTTTCGTAAATCTACTATGGATTGTCCGGTTTGATATATTATAAAGCCCGCCAAGTCCCACTGTTTTGCCCCTAGCTGGGGCCTCACGTGCGCGTGAGGTATGTCACCTCATAGGCGAGCCGGTAACCGCCAATGGCCAAAATTATTACCGTTGTGGCATCGTTGCTTCTTCGGCCGTAACTGAATAGGTGTCGTTGATCTGTCAGACCCCCTACACTTCTACGCCGCTGTCGCCCTTGCCGACAAACTCCTTACCGACAACGACCAGCGCATCCGCAACAAATGGGGACCAGCCGGCGCTATCGCCATCAAACAGAACACCGAAACTCGTAGCGAGTCCGCCGCAGAAGCCCAGCCCGATGGCTGGCTGTTCGTAAGTACTCGGAAGTCCTGTGAGGGCATGCCGATGGCCGGCGTGGCTGGGTCACCGCGCCGGGGCGTGTTGGTGCCGGGTCAGCCCGGTGGCGATGGTGGCGGCGGTTGTGCCCAGGCGCGGAGGTCTTCGGGGTCGGCGTTCGAGGGCAGGAACCGGTCGAGTTCGGGTCCTGTGAGGGGTTTACTGTTGTTAGAGGGCGTTTGATGAGCATTCATATTTCCGTTTTGTTGTTATTAGTCGCTTAGTCACTGGTATGCGGCGTCAGGCCGCACGCCTACAAACAGAGTGAAATGCCCGATTTTAGTAGCTTACGTTCCCGGGGTTGGCATCCCCGACGCAATTTTTCTGACTTTTGTAAACCGAACGGAAATAAAGGGACGTTTCTACTATAAGCAGGCACTGTTGGACTGCACTTCCAGGGAATAAATTGGATAATTTACCTCTAAAGCCGCATAAGCCGCAGGGGTTAAATCGCCTTTATGACATAAAACCCTATTCGAATGCCCTCTGAGGGGGCGATAAGCGCGGTTCTGTTGGTTTTGGTGTTTGTGGGAGTTTCGACCCGGTTTAGGATTATTTAGTGTCGCTCGATGTTGTGATAGGACAGGCGTGGTTGAGGTGGAACAGGCCCATGCCGCGTAGCACCTGGTCATGGATGAACGCGTTGGATATCCAAGAGGCTTATTCTGTGACCATTCGGTAGAAGTGAAGTCCGATCACGCAGGAGATTGTTTCGGTGAAGGTTTTTAAGGGCCTGCGGTAGTCGGTGTGCATGATTCGCCAAGTTTTGAAGTTTGCGATGACTTGTTCGATGACCCAGCGGATTCGGTTGATGTCTTGGTTGAATTGTTTTTGCCAGTCTTTGAGTTCTTTGCCTTGGGGTTTTTTGTAGGGGGTGAGCCACGGCCCCGGCGTTGTTCGGGAGTGTCCGGTTTGATCATGGTTTGTTAGATGTTGTAGACGGCGAAGGCGTCGCGGTGTTCGTGGAGGTCGCGGCGGGCGTGGGCGATGTTCGCGCGTCCGGCGAGGCGGAAGGTGTTGAGGGCCAGATTGCGGAAGCTGGCCGCGGCGCGTGGGGCTGTACCGGTTCTGAGCTGGGAATCGTCCTCGTGGAAGGTCACGTCACGGCTCCAATGTAGACGGTTCTCCACGGACCAGTGACCCCGCGCGTAATAGTTGAGGTGGCCCGGCCCGGCCTGGCCGGCGTCGGCGCTGACGATGCCGTGAATGATTTCTTTGCTGGTGCGTACGCCGTCGAGTCCACCGGTGTCACGGCGCAGCCGAAAGACTTGCCGGGCGCCGGGGAACAGGGTGTCGTCGCAGGGCGCCACGCGCAGCGTCCGTCGTTCGGTACGCCCGTGTCCCCTGTCGGTGGTGACGTCCATGTGGTCGATGAACTCGGAGTCTGTGCCGCACAGCAATGCTTGGGCGGCTTGCAGCGCGAGGGGCTGATTTCCCTTCAAAATCAACATGTAGTGGGCGTTCAGCGGCCCGGTGATCAGCCGGGCAGTCTTCTTCGTCGTGTGCAGGGCATCAAGGGTCAGCATCATGCCGGCCACGTCCAGCGGTGTCAGCAGGTCCGCGATGACCGCGTTCTCACCGCGTTTGTTCGGGACCTGACGCTGACCCAGGACGATCCCGCGGTCGTGGGTGACCGCGGCGACCAGGAACACCTGCCCGGCCGGGGTGCGGCTGCCATGCAACAGTTTCCCGTCGATCGCGGCCGCGGGTAGCAGCCCGGCCGGCGCCGGGTGAGTCACCGCCCGCGCGGCGGCGCGGCGTTGTTCACGCTCGACCGGCTCGTCGCACCCGGCGGCGACAACCGGCACCAGCGCGTCACCCCGGACCACATCAGCGGCGTATCCGCAGGTCGCCGCGTCGAGAGCGTCACCATCCAGGGCTTGCAGTACCCGCCGGAAGGTGCGTTCGCTGGGCACTATGTACCGGCCACGCCACGGGTTGTACCGGGCCCCAAGACGGTGCAGGACATCCTGCGGGGTCCGCGCCGCCCACTGCCGGATCGCCGTCACACCGTCGTTACCGGCCACCAACGTCGCGCATGCGGTCAACACCAGAATCACCAGCAACGGATGCCGAAGACCCCGCCCTCGCCGCGGATCGGGTACCTGCCGCAGCCGCTCCAGCAGCGGCGACGCCACCGACAACGGGTCAGCAGCCACCGCCTGCGCGGCGGGCAAACCCGCGGCGAGTTCGGCTTCCCACAAGGCCAGATCGGCGAGGTGGTCAACAACAGGGCTGATCGGGGAAGATGACAACACGAGCGCGACTCCTGCAACGATCTTGTGGCATAGACACCCGAAAGATCACCAGAGTCGCGCTCGTCCAGCAAACCAGGTCCTTGTCCAATCCCTAAACTGGGCATAACACCCCAAGCCGGAACAACGCCGGGGCCGTGGGCAAATACTGACTCGAAGACGGTGTCAAAGCCATCCTGCAAGCCTGCGGCCGAAAGATTGAAGAAGGTGAGCGTGACGGCCGATCAGCCCGTTCCTAAGGTGTTTGCGCTGGTGAGAGACTGGGACGGATCAGATCACATCATCGGCTACGGCCTGGTCCTGCCTGATGGATCAGCATATTCAGTTTCCTGGCCACCCAGCGCCGGAAAATATTCCTACTCCGCGTCTAGCGCCGAACAAACCGCCGAGCTGCGCGGCGCCCAGGTCCACTGACTTAAACTTTGGCCGTTTTAGTGGTTTTGGGTAGTTCTGGTGGGGTGATGGTTATCTCGTACGTGACGTCGCGGGTACGTTCTGTTTCGCGTTGAGTGGGTGTGCGGGGTCCGTTGCGTTGCCGGTCGTGTCGGTTGAGGGGCTGGCTGGCGATGGCGGCGAGTAGTGCGGTGGCCGGGTCGGGGTTGTGGTGTCCACAGTTGACACAGGGGCCACGGTCAGCGGTGATCAGATTGCGGGTCAGGGCGAGCACTGCAGTGAAACTGATCGCATCAGGGTCGACGTTCAGGTTGACCGCGGTGCTCACGGCGAGGCGTACGAGGGCGTTGTAGACCGTGAGTAGGGCCCATAGTTCCTGGTAGGCCAGTTCCGGGGTCTGTCCGCGTAGCCGGGTGTCGGGTTCGCGGAGGGTGGTCTTCAACCGGGCGTAAGTCAGCTCAATCTGCCAGCGCTGCGCGTAGAGCGCGGCGATCTGGTCGGCGGGGTAGCGGTCGGGGTCGAGCAGGGTGGTCAGTACCCGGTATCGGCTGGTCTTGATAGGGCGCCCGGAGCGGTCGCGGCTGGTCACGGTGAACTCGACGAGCCGGGCGAGCACTGGTTGCAGCCGGGACAGGCTTTTGTTATCGCAGGTTTTACGGCGCCGGGCGAGCATCTGGTCTGACTCGTGCAGCATCACCCACGCGGAGGCGTCGGGCAGTGTCTTGCTCAGCCGGGCGGGCAGGCTCCGGGCGCCGTTCTTGACCCGCCAGAGCAGGTGCGCCCCGGTGCCGGCGGCGCGGATCCAGCGGTCCATGGAGAAGAATCCCCGGTCGGCCAGGTTGATCGTGTCCGGTCGCAGCTGGGTGATCAGCGAGTCGGCCAAGACCTGCTCGCTGACACCGGACGAGCCGATCCGGGCGGCCAGAATCCACCGGTTGCCGCAGGCCACCACAGCGACCATCCGGGCCTGCGGGAACCTGCCCTTGGTAGGGGTGGTGAATTGGTTGCGCATCTGCGCCGTGTCGGCCAGGTCGAACACCGTGCCGTCGATCGCGGTCACTAACATGCCGAACGCGTACGACTCGGCCCCCGCCGGCGGGGCATCGCTCGCGGCGGCGAGGAACAATTGTTCCCACACCGCGGCCGGTACCCGAGCACGGGCCTTGGACACCGCGGACCCGCTGGGCACGCCCTCTACCCGAACCCGCGGAATTCGCTCGGTCACCCGAGCGGTCACCACGGCGACGCTTTCGCGCCGGAACAGGCACAACCCGAGCACGATCATCGCAGTGACCGCGCCGGTCAGCACCCGCCGCCGACCATCGAGGTATCCGGCCCCAACCTGAGCCCGCCCGATCAGCTCCTGACCCACCAGCACCGGCCATAACCGGCCTGTCACCCGCTCATCCAGCATGCCGAACCCAGCCGGGCCGGCGATCACCGCCGCCCGCAACTCCTTGCGCTGATCAGCGGGCTGTTGCACCGCACGGGCATACGCCATGGCAGAATCAGACACCGAAGCTCCTGGTTAGAACATGTTGATCTAGTCAATCCATGTCCTATCAGGAGCTTCTTCACATCCCGCACCCGACCCCACACCCCAACCGGAAACCGGACTATTGAACACTAAACGGCCTTGAGTTTAGGTCAGTGCGCCCAGGTCCTATGGATGAGTGATTCCCATGAGCACAAGCCAGTGATAACGGAACGTGGACCGCCTCAAATCTGTTCGGATCGCGCGCTTTACCAATCCTACCAATCTGAGTAAATCGTTGATGAAAGGCATTAACAATGAAAACTTTTATCGCCCCTGGTGACATCGCTCCGGGAATCAGCTGGGTTAAGAGCGGTCGCTCGGGTGCCGCGGGACATTGCGTCGAGCTGGCACACATGGGCGACGGTGTTGCCTTGCGTCACTCAAAGGCCCCCGAGCAGGGAGCGTTCCTCTTCACCGCGGAGGAAATCGACGCATTCATTCAGGGCGCTCAAGATGGTGACTTCAACCACCTGCGCTGAAGCTAACCGGCTGCAGGACAGCGCGGTAGCGCATGGCCCCGGCGTTGTTCCGGCTTGAGGTGTTCTGTCCGGGTTAAGAACCGGACGGTGCTCGATTTGTAGGACGAGCGCGACTCTGATGATCTTTCGGGTGTCTAAGACCTCAAGATCGTTCCAGGAGCCGCGCTCGTGTCGTCATGTTCCCCGATCAACCCTGCTGTTGACCACCTCGCTGATCTGGCGATGTGGGAAGCCGAACTCGCCGCGGACCCCGCCGGCGTGGATGTGGTGACTGCTGACCCGTTGTTAGTGGCGTCGTCGCTGCTCGACCGGCTCGCTCAGGTGCCCGACCCGCGTCGGCCACGAGGGCTTCGGCATCGGTTACTGGTGATCCTGGTCCTGACCGCGTGCGCCACATTGGTTGTCGGCAACGACGGTGTGACCGCGATCTGGCAGTGGGCTGCGCGGACCCCGCAAGATGTCCTGCACCGCATCGGAGCCCGCTACAACCCGCTAATCGGCCGGTACACGGTGCCCAGCGAACGCACCTTTCGCCGAGTTCTAGCGACTCTGGACGGTGACGCCCTAGACGCGGCTACCTGCGGATACGCCGCCGACGTCGTCCGAGGCGGCGTCCCACGGCCGGTCATTGCCGCCGCCGAAGTACCTGTCGAGCGTGAGCAACGACGCGCCGCGACCCGGGCCATCACTCACCCCGTACCGGCAGGGTTGCTACCCGCTGCCGCAATCGACGGGAAACTGCTGCACGGCACCCGAACCCCGGCCGGGCAGGTATTCCTCGTCGCTGCGATCACCCACGACGACGGGATCGTCCTGGGTCAGCGCCAAGTGCCGGACAAACGCGGCGAGACCACGGTGATCGCCGACCTGCTCACCGGACTGCCGGTGGCCGGAATGCTGCTCACCCTGGACGCTCTGCACACCACGAAGAAAACCGCCCGCCTGATCACCGGCGACCTGAAAGCCCACTACCTACTCATCCTGAAGGGCAATCAACCGCTCACCTACATGGCCGCACAAGCCCTGCTGTCCGGTACCGATACCGAGTTCACCGACCACATGAGTATCGCCGAGGACCGGGGACACGGCCGGACCGAACGCCGCACTCTCCGCGTCGCCGCCTGCGACGACACGCTGTTCCCCGGCGCCCGGCAAGTGTTCCGGCTCCGCCGCGACACCGGCGGCCTCGACGGGGTCCGCACAAGTAAAGAAATCATCCACGGCATCGTCAGCCTAGACGCCGGCCTGGCCGGCCCGGACCACCTCAACGCCTACACCCGCGGGCACTGGTGCGTGGAAAACCGTCTGCATTGGACCCGGGACGTAACCTTCCGAGAAGACAACTCCCAGCTCAGAACCGGTACTGCACCACGAGCCCTGGCCAGCTTCCGCAACCTGACCCTCAACACCTTCCGCCTCGCCCGACGCGCGAACATCGCCCACGCCCGCCGCGACCTACACGACCGCACCGACACCTTCGCCGTCCACGGCATCTAACAAACCATCATCAAACCAGACAATCCCGAAAAACGCCGGGGCCGTGCGCGGTAGCGGGAGGTAGAAGCTCTCACTACCGCTTGGTTAGCTAATGACGGGGCCAGATACCTGCCCTCACGCACCAACGGTATCTGGCCTCGCTATATCCGACCCAGAGAACTGCGAGACAACGCAAATTTCACGCAATCTACGACGCAGAGTGCAGCCAAGAGTCGTACCAAGTGTGGAAGTCGGTTTCTGGGGTTAGGCCGCCGTCGGATGCGCGGTCGTCGAACCAAACTTGACCGCGGGCCGGGCCGGTAACGACGAGTCGGTGGAAAGCACAACAGCCGAACTCACCGATGATGAGCGAGCCACGGGTCCAGCGCGAGTCGAAGTATTCGTCCTCTGACATCGCGGTCGGCGCACCAGCTTGGTCTTCTCCGGGCAGGGACCCCATCGGCGATGGCGTGCGGCACCGAAGCGGGTGCACTCGGGGTCGGCAGCGCGGTTGATCGCTAACTTGCCGTGAATCGCGCCGACGTTCCACATGACTCTCTCCACCCCCGTCTGCCCCTCAGAGTATCGCTCTTGGCGGCGGGAAATTGCGCCGCGAAGTCACCGGAACTAAATCTGACCTAGATCAATCTCGATGAGGAAAGGGGCGGTCAGGTTTACTGCACCGGTGAAAATCTCGGCCTCGCGGTATCGCCTACTTGCCGGGTCAAGAACGTAGGTATAGACGAGCGGCGCGGCTGGTGTTGTGTGCTCGACGCGCCAATAGAACTGAATTCCTGCTTGCGCATACTGATTGGCTTTGCCGATATCCGATCCGGGAGAAACGGCGTCGACCACGAGGAGAACGTGCTCGGGCCGGGTCGGAGTGATGTCGATGGTTTCCGCTCGATAAAGAGTGACGTCAGGACGTCTGCTGTTCAGCGGTTCGTCCTGCAGCCGTAGTTCCAAGCCGGTGTCGGCGTTCCATTCTGGTCCGGCCGCCGCATCCAGGGCGTTTGCCAAGATTCGGGCTAGACGGTTTTGGCGTTTAGTGACATTAGGAGCGACAAGGACCAGCCCACCAACGATCTCGATGCCCGCGCTTTGGTCTGCGGTCCAGGTCGCGTATTGCGCAGCTGTGATCGGCCCTCGCATCCAGTCCGGCACGACCAGTTCACTACCCAAAACCCTGCCCCCAAGCACTAGTTCCGCGTGGAGCGGCACCCCGAAAGCGAGATGAATGAACAAGCTACTCGATCGGGGGACACACCTGGGGAGGTGGCGCACCGATCGTGCGACGACAGTGCTGGGTGCCGCCGAGGATGCGAGTTGTCCCACCCATCGTGCAGGGAGCGGCAGTGATTCCAGGTGCACCAGCAACTGCGACGTTGCGGAGCCTTTTGACCGAGCTCGGCGAATCTGGGCGCACCGGGGCGCTGCACGTCAACGGTCGGCCGGGTGGGGTGTTCTATCTCATTTCCGGGCGGATTGTGCACGCCGAGTCGGCGGCTTGTCCCGGGATTGGGCAACGACTCGTCGCATCCGGTCGGGTGTCGGCGCACATGTGGCACTCCGCGTACGCAGAAGGTCGGGGTGCTCATCGGGTTGCTCGGGTGTTGCAGCTCGCGGGGGTGATCGGCCGCAACGAGTTGGCGCTGCGGGTGGTGGCCACGATCGCTGACGCGGCCTACGAGATCTTGTGTTCCGACGGCGACGCGACAGTGTGGTTCGTACCCGGAGAGCGGCATTGGCTGGGCGAGATCGCCGATCTGGGGCTCGGCGCACTCGGCCACGTTCGGGCTCAGCGGCTGCGTGCAGCACCTGGATCTGGTCGGCGGCGACGACGACGGATGCAAATGAATCATCGCCGACGCACAGCGGGTGCGACTGGTCGGCTTGGAGTCGACTGAGGATGGCTGACAGTGACGATGCCACAACGGATTCACGTCCGTGCCTCGTCACCGCATGCAGGTCAGTCGGCGACTGCGGCAACGGCGCCTGGCCCGGCGGACCACTACTGCGCTACAGGAGAGATGTGCCCGGCGTCGATGACTGTCTTGTTCAGGCCATGGCGATTCCCGGCGCGATCGGCGCCAGCATCGTCGATCACACCACCGGCTTCGCGCTCGCCACGAGCGGGGTCGCGCCCAACAACGATCCCGAAGCTACTGCGGCGGGAACCGCTGAGGTAGTTCAGGCGGCAAACAGTCGATCACTGTTCGTTTCGGCCGTGCCATACGACCTGCTCGAAGATTTGATCATCACCACGGCGGTCGGCTATCACCTGCTGCGGCCGGTGTGGACCGACTTCGACAGTCGGCTGGTGCTGCACGTCTGGCTCGACCGGGCGCTCGGCAACCTAGCCGTGGCCCGGATGCGGATGGAAAAGCTCACCGGCGATCTGGTCGCCAGCACCACCCAGTCCCACCCCACGATGCGAACGGAGTAACCGTGACATCCGCGAAGACTGCTGCGCCCGGCCGTTTGCTCGAACAGCTGGCTGGAGCTGGGCGCACTGGCGCGCTGCTGGTCGGTGGTGAGCTCGGTGGAGTGGTTTACCTATTCGAAGGCCGCGTGGTCTTTGCTGAGTCGCCCGCTGCACCGGGGGTCGGCGAGCTGCTCACTTGTTCGGGGCGGCTCGCCGGGCGGACTTGGCAAAACGCGGTGGATCAAGGAACCGATCGGGCCCAGGTCGGTGCGCTGCTGGTCGAGCAAGGGCATCTCACCCCCGGCGAGCTGGAGTTGTGTGTGCTCGGCGCTACTTACGACGCCGCCTACTTCGCCTTGGCGACAACCGAGGCGCCGGTGACCTTCAAGGCCGACGCAACGCACTGGTTAGGGCCGGTGGTGTCATTAGACCCAGCTGCCGTCGTGCGGGAGTCGCGGCGGCGCTGCCACCTGCTCACGGAGATCTTCCCGGACGCCCGAATAGACACGATCGCGGTGACGCCGACGACGCGCGCACCGCGGGAGCGAATCACCGTCACGGCACCGCAGTGGGAGCTGTTGGTGCACGCCGACGGCCAGCGCACCCCGGCGGACCTGGCCCTGCTGCTGGGCCGCGCCGGCTTTGCGACAGTGCAGGAACTGCGGCGCCTGGCGGCGGCCGGTTTGATCGAACTTCCTCCGGTACGCAGCGAAGCGCCGGACTTGATCAGTTTGCCGCGCGCCAACGGCACCGCCATACCCGCGCAACGGCCAACTTTCCGGCCGGACCCCACTGTGGCTACGGCCCCGACGGCGAATCCGGTCTGCACACCGACCATGGGCCCAACACCCACCCCGGTCCCGACATCAACTCCGGTGCGCACATCGAACGCCGGCTCGGCACCTGCAGCGACGACCTCAGCAACGACCTCAGCCAGGTCTCACTCGGCGGCACCGCTGACTCCATCGCCTCGGGCCGCACCTGCAGCATGGCCGATGCAGAACAGCGGGCCGAGATCAGCTGTCGGCATGGTCAAGATCAATGCCGATGTGGACGCACCCCGAAACTCCCAGCCACCGATCGACCTGGGCAACGCGAACACCACCGGGTATCGGCCGCCACACCAGCTAGACCGCCGCAAACCCGGTGCTTGGCTGCCGAAAGAACTCGCCAACGAGCCACCACCACCGTATTTCGACGCCGACGACGCCCTCCTCATCCGGATTCGCTCCGGTTTAATGGCACTGCGGTGACCCGCGCCCGCGCCCGCGAAACACCGGGCAAAGCGACCGGCGTCGCTGCCCCAGAAGCGATTCTCGACGAGCTGGCCCGCTTGCGCACCAGGCTGGCCGACCTTTCGGCCAGTGTGCTCGCCACGACCGACGGGCTGGTGCTCGCTCATGACGCGGCGGGCATCGAGCCGGACTCGATTGCCGCGCTGACCGCCGCACATTTTGCGCTGGCCACCCGATTCGCCCAGGCCGTTGACCACGGTGACCTGCGGGAATCAGTAATCGAATGCGACCGCGGCTACCTCACCTCATATGCGGCCGGGCCGGACGCACTGCTCACCGTGGTCACCTCGGGCAACGCGAACCTGGCCATGGTGCACCTAGAGGCCCGCCGGTGCGTGCAACGACTCGTGCGAATCCTGCGCGTACGGTCCTCGGCGAATCCGCGCCCGCAGCTTGCTCCGCAGGTCAGCCCGCCCGTTCCGCAGGACAGCCCGCCCGTTCCGCAGGACAGCCCGCCCGTTCCGCAGGACAGCCCGCCTGTGCCGTTGGTACGGCGTACCCCGATGGCGAATTTGCCCGCGAACGTCCGCCGCCGTCAGGCAGCGGGATGAGCCCAATGGCTCGCGTGGGTTCGTGGCCTTGGCCGCGACCCGACTCGGATCGCCGAACCTCGGCTGTCCGCCATCCCACCGCACTCGGAGGATCACCCCATGTCTGACATGGAAACCGCATTGAAGGAAATCATGGAAATCGACGGCGCTGTCGGCGTCGCGTTGGTTGACCACACCAGTGGCATGGCGCTGGGCACTGTCGGTGGTGGCAAGGAGCTGGACCTTACCGTCGCCGCAGCCGGTAACACCGATGTGGTCCGCGCTAAATTGCGGGCGATGGAGATGCTCAACATCTCGGAGAAGATCGAAGACATTCTGATCACGCTGGAATCGCAATATCACATGATCCGGCCGCTCACCAGCCGCTCCGGCAAGGGCCTGTTCCTCTATCTGGCGCTGCGGCGGGACCGTGCCAATTTGGCCATGGCCCGCCACCAGCTCCGGCGGATCGAAAACGACCTAGACGTCTAATTCAAAGCCGACGGCGGTGCCGGCCACACTCGAAATGTGAGGCCCGCACCGCCGTGACGGCATTTACTAGGCCCGTTGCCAAAGCGGGCAGCTGCGTTCGGCGCTGTTCGCGAAAATTCTGCTCGCGCTAGCATGAGCAGGTGCTCAGAGCCCAGAACGCGCGGCAAGGGTGATGTCGATCGGCGAAACGGTCGATGCTATCGACCGGGGCACAATCAGTTTTGAAGCCGGACTCGACGCACTCACTGTCGCACCCGCGGCTGAAGTCGACACCGCGCTAGCTGGAGCACTGCAGCTCGCCTTCGATCGACTCTTTCGGGGCGGCTGGCAACCGGTCGAGCTGCACCGCGTCGTTGCCCGCCTCGGTGACCCATTGCAGGCCCAGCTGGTGACCGAAGCAGTCGACGCCTGCCTGACTCGAGTGGCCCCGATCGACTCTCGCTGGCGAGCCCAGGTCGCCGAACTGCCCCGAACCACCCGGCGATCCGACCGCGTGACCGGCCTGGACGCCACCCTCAGCCTGCTGATCGAGCTGCGCAAACTGCCAAAAATCGAAATCCTGATCCCACCCCCGGGTACGGCTGCCCCGACCCACCCAAACCACGGCGACAACCGCATCCTCGACCGAGTCCGCGCACTACTGGCCAAAGCCGAATCCACCGATTTCCCGGCCGAAGCCGAGACGTATTCGGCTAAGGCGCAGGAACTGATCGCCCGGCACAGCATTGAAGCCGCCCTCACCAGCCGTGATCAGCCCGAGGTGCTCCCGTTCGCCCGCCGAATCGGCGTCGACCACCCATATGAGAGTGAGAAAGCCACCCTGCTCGACGCCGTGGCCCGCGCCAACCACTGCCACTCGGTTTGGTCGCCTGAGCTGGGGTTCTCCACGATCTTCGGCTTCGACGCGGACATCGATGGAGTCGAGTTGCTCTACACCTCACTGCTCGTGCAGGCGAACAAAGCGATGACTCGCGCCGAACCGGCCAAAGGCAAAGCCAGGGTGAAGGCGTTCCGACGCAGTTTCCTAGTCGCATACGCCGTGCGCATCGGCGAGCGAATGCGTCAAACAGCGCGCGCCGAAATTGACCGGCACACCGATCTGTTGCCCGTGCTGCGCAGCCGCGACGGACAAGTACGCGAAGTGGTGGAAAAGATCTTCCCGCACACGGTCCGGTCTCGCGGCCGCCGAGTCGACAGCTGGGAAGGCTGGGATTCCGGCCGAGCCGCCGCGGACGAGGCCCAGCTGAGCTGACCACGATGCCCGCTCCGGGCTAGTTGGCCGTCCAGGCGCGCAGTCGGCGATAGCTCTCGATGACATCTGGGGTCGGATCGCCGTCTTCGCGCTCGTGTTCGATGGCGACCGGCCCGGTGTAGCCGAGCTCCGCCAAAGCGGTAATGCATTCGCGGATCGGCACGATTCCCTCGCCCAAGGCGCACGTTTGGTGGCCACCGACGGCTTTGATGTCCTTGAGGTGCACGTGCAGGATGCGCGGGCCGAGCACCCGAATAGCGTGCGCGGCATCGACGCCGAAGGTGGCCCACCAACCGGTGTCGACTGCCGTGCCGATCCGGCCATCCGCATCGGGGCCGATCGTGTCAAGGAATTGCTCAGGCGTGCCCGGCCCGTGGTTTTCATAGCCGAAGACCAAGTCGTATTTGGTCAACAGGGCGACAAGCGTGGCCCGGTCCGACTGCAGCAATTCGGTGTTGCCGCCAAGAATGCGCGCACCGAGGCCCTGCGCCACCTGACACGCCTGTTCAAATTCCGCCGGATTCGCCCCGTAGTTCCCGGCGTAGCTGGGCACAGTGAGTCCGTGTCGATCGAGCACAGCCCGAGCCGCCGTTACATGCTCGGCGGTGGCCCAGGCCCAGTTGAGCTGAGCGACCCAGATGTCGACGGCGGTGAAACCGGCATCGACCACGAGCTGGGCCAGCGCCTCGAACCGGGCTGGGAACGTCTCGATCGGGCGGTAATAATCGTTCGCAGCGTCGTCGCCTCGCATCCAGTCGCTGATCTGCATCCGATAGCCGATCTGCTGGGCGACCAGGTTGGCGCCCATGTAAGAAATCGCGCTGAAGCCGAGAGTGCTAGTCATGATGTGGTCCTGTTCAAATCCTGCTCGGGAACGGTATGAAGGAATCGTCGCCCACTGCTGCGCGCGTCGTCCTGTCTTCATATTTAACCGGGGCCGAGCCGTCGAGTAGGACTGCATCGCGACTTATGGTGATCGTTTATCTAACGTGGTCCACAACACATCATCGGCGCGTAATCGAGTGGGCTAACCGCCCGAGTTTTCCATTTCGGCACCCTCTGGGACGGTGTCGTCGTCGCGACTGTCCAGCCAGCCATAGGGCAGCGAAACTTTGCCCGGGGCGTTGATCCGGCCGCGTGGCTGACCGAGCTCGCTGGCCGGGAACGGCTGGTTGCCGTCGAGCTGGGCCAGCAGGTCGTCCAGCTGGGCGAGCGAGGTCACCATGGCCAGGCTGCGCCGCAACTCACCGCCGACCGGGAACCCCTTGAGATACCAGGCGATGTGCTTGCGGAAGTCAGCGCAACCGTGCCGCTCGTGCCCCAACGCGTCGACCAGCAGCGCGGCATGCCGAGACATGATCGCCGCGACCTCACCGAGGTTCGGCAGGACCGGCCGATAATCGGTGCCCTGGGTGAAGGCGGCCTGCAGATCCGCGAACAGCCATGGCCGGCCCAAACAGCCGCGCCCGACCACCACCCCGTCGACACCGGTGTGCGCGACCATCCGCAGCGCGTCGCTACCTTCCCAAATGTCACCATTGCCGAGCACCGGCACATCCAGCGCCTGCTTGAGCGTGGCGATGGCGTCCCAGTCCGCGTTGCCCGAGTAGCGCTGTTCGGCGGTGCGCGCGTGCAAAGCAACAGCTGCAACACCAGCTTCCTGCGCGATCAACCCCGCTTCCACGTACGTGAGGTGGTCGTTGTCGATGCCTTTACGCATTTTGATGGTCAGCGGGATGCCGTAGTGCGCTGCCGTGTCAGCCGCTTGCCGCACGATCCGGCCGAACAGTTTTCGCCGCCACGGCAAAGCCGAACCACCCCCACGCCGAGTCACCTTCGGTACGGGGCAGCCAAAGTTCAGATCGACATGATCAGCCAAGTTGTCCTCGCCGACCATCCGAACGGCGGCTGCGGTGACGTCCGGGTCCACGCCGTAAAGCTGCAGGCTGCGGAACTCTTCGTCTGGGGCGAACTCGACCATCTTCAGCGTTTTCGGGATCCGCTCGACCAGTGCGCGGGTCGTGATCATCTCGCACACGTACACGCCGTCGCCTTGTTCCCGGCAGAGTCGGCGGAACGCGACATTAGTGATACCCGCCATCGGCGCGAGCACAACCGGCGGCCACACCACACGCCTACCCAGCGTCAACGGACGTACGGCCGGTGGCATCAGCGTCGGCGTGGCAGTTTCAGTCACGCCACGAGGATGCCACGTTCCGCCCCCCAACCCGTAAACCGGTCAACGCTGACGCTGGGCATGCTCACGTCCAGCAATGTTTAGCCTCTAGCGTACGCAACGGACGTAACGTACAGTCGAGCTATGTCGGCCGAACCGCATGCCCAGCTCCCCGTGCACGATCTAGGCATCACTGATGCCCGAGATCAGCTTGCCGATGTCGTCAACGAGGCTGCGTATGCCGGCACCGTCACCTACATATCGCGACGCGGGCGGCGCCTAGCCGCAATTGTCCCCGCCGAAGACGCCGAACGGCTGGAGCAAGCCGAAGATGCTTACCTGCTGAGCCTGGCCGCAGAGTCTCTCGACGAACTGAGTAACGGTGTGCAGCCCATCGGATGGGAACAGGCAAAGGCCCAGTTGCGCGACGATTACTAGGGCACGCACATGTCGTACGCCGTTGAGATCACCCCCGCCGCGCTCCGCCAACTTCGCAAGATCGATGGCTCCGATCAGGTCAAAATCGTGGCCGCAATCGACCGACTCGCGCTACAACCACGTCCGGCCGGCGTCCGAGCCCTCAGCGGCCAACCGGGGCTGCTGCGCATCCGCATCGGCGATTACCGCGTCGTCTACGCCATCAATGACGGCAAACTTGTCGTGACTGTGGTCGCTGCCGCGCATCGGCGCGCAATCTACCGAGACCTGTAATTGCGCTAAGCCGCGTTCTAGCCAATATCGCAATCGCGACTCTGGTCGGTCTGCTCGCCGACCGGGCGGCTTCACCTTCTAGCCACCCGGTCGGGTTCGTCAGCAGCCTGGTAGGCGCTTGATCAGGTAGTCCTCGATTTGGTCGAGCGACACCCGCTCCTGCTTCATCGTGTCGCGGTCGCGCACCGTCACCGCGTCATCGGTCAACGTGTCGAAGTCGACCGTGACACAGAACGGGGTGCCGATCTCGTCTTGGCGCCGGTAGCGTCGCCCGATCGCTTGCGAGTCGTCGAACTCGACTACCCACCGCTTGCGCAGCAGCTCAGCCAGACCCCGAGCCTTGGGCGAGAGGTCAGGGTTGCGCGACAGTGGCAGCACAGCCACCTTGATCGGCGCCAACCGCGGATCAAACCGCATCACAGTACGTTTGTCGACGCCGCCCTTGGTGTTTGGCGCCTCGTCCTCGTCGTAGGCCTCCAGCAGGAAGGCCAGCACCGCGCGGGTGAGACCGGCCGCCGGCTCGATCACGTAGGGCACCCAGCGTTCTTGCTTGTCCTGGTCGAAATGGGACAGGTCGACGCCGGAGTGCTTGGAATGCGTGGTCAGGTCATAGTTAGTGCGGTTGGCGATGCCTTCGAGCTCGGCGAACTCGGTGCCACCGAACTGGAAGCGGTATTCGATGTCGACCGTGCGGCTCGAATAGAACGAACGCTTCTCGGCCGGGTGCTCATAGAACCGCAGGTTGGCCTCGGACAGGCCGAGATCGCGATACCAGTCCCAGCGCTGTTGCAGCCAATACTCGTGCCAGGTCTCGTCGGTGCCGGGCTCGACGAAGAATTCCATCTCCATCTGCTCGAATTCCCGGGTACGAAAAATGAAGTTTCCCGGCGTGATTTCGTTGCGGAAGCTCTTGCCGACCTGGGCGATGCCGAATGGCGGCTTTTTGCGCGCGGCCGTGGCGACATTGTTGTAGTTGATGAAGATGCCCTGCGCGGTCTCGGGGCGCAGATAGTGCAGCCCTTCAGCGTTTTCGGTTGGGCCAAGATAGGTCTTCATCAGACCGTTGAAGTTCTTCGGCTCGGTGAATGTGCCTTTGTTACCGCAGTTCGGGCAGTTCAGCTCCTGCAGCGACGCCGGCGCTGAGCCGTGCTTGGCCTCATACGCTTCTTCGAGGTGATCGGCCCGGAACCGCTTGTGACACGACTGGCACTCGGTCAGTGGGTCAGTAAACGCCTCAACGTGACCGGAGGCGGTCCACACATCGCGGGACAGGATCACGGCGGAGTCGAGGCCGACGATGTCGTCACGCTGCTGGACCATCGTGCGCCACCACTGCCGGCGAACGTTTTCCTTGAGCTCGACGCCGAGCGGACCGTAGTCCCACGCGGAGCGGGTGCCCCCGTAGATCTCGCTGGAGGCGAAGACGAAGCCACGGCGCTTGGCCAGGCTGACGACGGCATCGATACGGTCGGTAGGCATGGTCCTCCTACGCCGGCTGGGTGTCGGCGGGGACGTGGGAATGGATCGGGACAAACAGCGAGATTACTCCCCGAGGTCGCACACCTCGAACGCGCCCGTACTCCGGTTCTGCCCTAAATAGGCGGCGAGTCGCCCTTTACCGCCGTTGGCATAAGTAGCATCCACCGGAACGGTCATGTTGATCAGATTTAGCTCACCGAGTTTGTAGGACGCAATTGGATCCATCTGAGCGACCCGATGGGTGTATTCCGAAACGGTTTCGCGGTCGCGCGCCTCTTGACAGAGCAACGTGTAAGCCCGGCTATAGGCACGGCTATGCAACGTGTCTAAATAGGTGCCGATGACCACGCGTGCTTGCTCCTTGAGCGCGCCGGTGGCTGCTGTGCCGAGGCCGATCAGCGCGGCGAGCCCGCCACCGCAGACCAGCAGCAGCACTCCGGCCCCGCTGCCCAGGGCCCAGCCGATCCGCTTGCCCTTGCCTTCCACTGGTGGAGCGGGAAAGGGCGGATAGACGCCGGGACCTTGTGGGGGTGCCGGAACGTGAGGCGCCGTCGACATAGCGCCCAGCGTAGTGCTCAGCGCCAGGGCTCGCTGGCCCGGTCGCTGGCCGTGACGACGACCTCGCCGCCCGGCTCAGCACTGGCTAACGTCTCGAACGCGGATGGCTCGTCCAGCGACTCGGACAACAGCGGAGTGGCGTGCACCTTCACGTCGAAACCACCCAGGGCACGCCGGTAGGCTCCGACCGACTCCCACTCGGTGACCAGGGTCCAATAGGACGGGTCATCCAGGGCGCGGGTGAGCCGGCCGGACTGATATCCGGGTCGCTCAGCCAAGGCACTGAGCGCGGCGTGCGCTCGGGTGACGAAGCCATCTTGGGCTTGCGTCGGGACGACGAAACGGTTCAACACCAGCATGGGACAGAGCGTACGCATCGGGAGGAACGCCATCGTGACACCGTCCGACCATTTGCTGCACCGGCTGGCCCGGGTCAAGCCGACCGTGGCGTTCTTGGCCGTCCTCGCGCTCCTGTTGGCCGGACTTCTGTTGCCCGGCATCATCGGCGCCGCCCTGTTAGCGCTGCTCGCGTTCGGCCTGATCGCGCTCACCCGACTGACCTGGCCAGTGCAAAACCCCACAACCCGGACCGTACGGGTGATCATGCTCGTCGCTTTACTCGCCGTGGTCGTGGCGAAAACGTTCTAGCAGCAACCGCCGGAGGTTGGCAGTCGCCGGGTGGATCCATGCGCTTTTGACAATCATTATCATTGTCGGTCAGAGTGACGGCATGCCCTCTCGCCGGCTCGCAGTCCTGCTAACCGCCCTGCTAACGCTCGTCGCCGCGGCCGGTTGCACGCAGCGAGCCAGTGCTGACGGCTTCACCAATGGGCGGCTCAACGTCGTCACCGCGTTCTACCCGCTCGCATTCCTGAGCGAACAGATCGGCGGGGACCTGGTCAGCGTCACCGACCTGACCAAGCCGGGTGCCGAACCCCACGACGTCGAGCTCAACCCCCGTCAAGTCGGCCGAGTCGTCGACGCCGGCTTGGCTTTTTATCTGCGTGGCTTCCAACCGGCCGTCGATGATGCCATCGACCAAGAGGCCAAAGGCAAAGCGCTGGACGCGGGGTCGCTCGTCGCGTTGCTGCCCCTCGCCGACAGCCCCGACGGGTCAGCACCGCCCGGCGGCAAACACCCGGAAACCGCCGACGGCATGGACCCGCACGTCTGGCTGGACCCGATTCGGTTCGCTGCCATCGCCGACCAACTGGCCCGGCGGCTCGCCGAAGCCGACCCTGCCCACGCCACCACCTATACCGCTCGGGCCAGCGCCATTCACGCCCGACTTGCCACACTCAACACCGAATTCACCACCGGCCTGGCCAATTGCGCCCGCCGCGAGATCGTCACCAGCCACAGTGCATTCCACTATCTGGCTGACCGCTACGGCCTGACCCAGATCGGCATCACCGGCATCTCCCCCGAGGCCGAACCGTCGCCCCGGCGGCTCGGCCAAGTCGCCACCCAAGCCCGAGCCAGCGGCACCACCACCATCTTTTTCGAAACGCTGGTCAGCCCCAAAGTCGCCGAAACCATTGCTCGTACGGTCGGAGCGCGCACCGCCGTACTCGATCCGCTGGAGGGTTTGACCGAACCCGGTGCGGACTACTTCTCCGTCCAGCGGGGCAACCTAGCCGCCCTGAGCACAGCGTTGGGATGTACCTCATGAGCGTCGTCGATGTCAGCCACGCCGCGGTCGGTTATGACGGCCGGGAGATCCTGCACGACATCTCGCTGAACGTGAACGCCGGTGAAGTGGTCGCGATCCTCGGCGTGAACGGTTCCGGCAAGTCGACTCTGATCCGCACGATCCTTGGGCTAGTGCCGTTGAGTCGCGGCACGATCGAGTTGTTCGGCACCCCACAGCGCCGATTTCGCGACTGGGCTCGGGTGGGATACGTGCCGCAGCGCCTCGGCGCCGGCAGCGGTGTGCCCGCGACAGTTGGTGAAGTGGTCGCCGCTGGCCGGCTGGCTCGGCGCGGCATTTTCCGGCCGCCAAGCAGCGCCGATCGCACCGCAGTTCGGGCGGCGCTGACCGATGTGGAGCTGTTGGATCGCATCGGCGACCCGGTCGCCACCCTCTCCGGCGGCCAGCAGCAACGCACGCTGATCGCGCGGGCGCTGGCCGGGCAGCCCGAGCTGTTGGTGCTCGATGAGCCGACCGCCGGGGTGGACGCGGCCAGCCAGGAGGCGTTCGCCGCCGCACTAGGTCGGTTCGAAAGCCGTGGCGGCACGATCGTGTTGGTCGCACACGAACTCGGCCCGCTGCAACCACTGATCGACCGAGCCGTCGTCGTGCACCACGGCAGGGTCGCCCACCAGGGGCCAGCACCGGAGCCGGTCGGTCATCACGCCGACCCCGGTCACGACCACGTGCACCCGCATGCCACCGCAACCGCCAGCGGCATCTGCGATTGGGCCCCCACCAAACAGATCCGCACTAGCTAAATCCCACCTCCGACCACTCTTTGACCGGACTGAAACCTCTATCCGATCTGTTTGACAGGACTAAGGTCATCGATCTTTTTCAGTACGACTTCATGTTGCGCGCGCTGGTCGGTGCGTTGATCATCGGGCTGGCCGCACCTGCGTTGGGCATCTATCTGGTCCAGCGGCGACTGTCGCTGATCGGCGACGGCATCGGCCATGTGGCGCTGACCGGGGTCGGTGTAGGGCTACTGCTGCATCACTCCCCCGTGTTAAGTGCGGTGATCGTGTCAGCAGTTGGCGCTGTCGGCGTCGAATTGGTGCGCTGGCGTGGCCGTACCTCGGGGGACTTGGCTTTGGCGTTGTTGTTTTACGGCGGCATCGCCGGTGGCGTGGTGTTGGTGGGGTTATCGGACGACAGCAGCAACGCCAACCTGATGCAGTACCTCTTCGGTTCGCTGGTCACTACGTCGCCGCAGGACATCACGGTGATCGCCATTCTCGGCGCCGGGGTGCTAGCCGCAATGCTGGCGTTTCGGCCGGCGCTGTTCGCTGTCTGTGATGACGAAGAATACGCTCGAGTCAGCGGCCTGCCGGTGCGTACCTTGAATTTGGTGCTGGCGGTGACGACCGCGATGACCGTGACCATCGCCATGCGTACGGTGGGATTGTTGTTGGTTTCCGCTCTGATGGTGGTGCCGGTCGCCGCCGCGCAGCAGGTCACCCGCGGGTTTCGGGCCACGATGCTGGCCGCGATGGTGATCGGGTTGCTCGCCGCCGGCAGCGGTGTTGTGGTCTCCGCGCAGATCGACACCGCGCCCGGCGCGACCACGGTCATCCTGGCATTGGCCGCATTCGTCGCCATTACCGTCGGTAACGTGACTTGGCGGGTGTTGCGGCAACGCACCTACGCGCCAACCAAGTCGATCGAGCCGCCGGATGTGGTCTTGCCCGAGGTTGGATACCACCGATGACCACAGGCTACGAGGCATACGAATCAGCCGCAGAATTGCTGCGTGCCTTGTCCGCGCCGATCCGGGTGGCGGTCGTCGCCGAGCTTGGCATGGGTGAACGCTGCGTGCACGAATTGGTGGACAAACTGGGCGCACCCCAGCCGCTAGTGTCACAACATTTACGGGTCCTGCGCGGCGCAGGGGTGGTGCGCAGTGCGCGTCGCGGCCGCGAGATCGCATACTCGCTGGTGGACGAACACATCGCGCACATCGTTGCCGATGCCGTCAGCCACGCGAGGGAGGCCCGCCCATGACCGATGACCAGACGACCGTCCAGCGCACCACGAAACAACGCAGTGCCGTCAGCGCAATGCTGGCCGAAACGGAGAGTTTCACCAGCGCACAGGACCTGCATGCCACCTTGCGGGAACGGGGTGAGCGGGTCGGGCTAACGACGGTCTACCGCACCCTGCAAGGGCTTGCGGATGCCGGTGAGATCGACGTGATGCGCCCGCCCGGCGGTGAACACCTTTATCGCCGGTGCAGCCAGGGCCACCATCACCACTTGGTCTGCCGTTCGTGCGGGATCGCGGTCGAAGTGGAAGGACCGGCGGTGGAGTCGTGGGCTGACAAGGTGGCCGGCCAGCACGGTTTCGTCGACGTATCGCACACCATGGAGATCTTCGGCACCTGCCAGGCCTGCGCGGGGGCGCGTTAGTCGCACGTACGTGGGACGCTGGCGCGCGTGAAGCTCTATGCAGATCGGCTGCCGAAAGCCATCCGACAATTGCTTACCGACGTATTGGTGGTGATCTGGAGCTATCTCTGGATCCGGGCCGGCATCTGGGTCCACGACATGGTGGAAAAGCTCGCCGTGCCCGGCCAACAAGTGCAGGGCGCCGGTGGCCGTCTCGCCGACAATCTGGCTGACGCCGGCAGTCGGGTCGGTCGGGTGCCGCTGGTCGGCGATCAACTGGTAAAACCGTTTAACGGTGCGGCCGACGCGGCTCGATCGCTGGCCGACGCCGGCCGCGAATCACAGGTTGTGGTCGACCGGCTAGCCCTGGTCCTTGCCCTGCTCGTGGTGGCTGTGCCATTGGCGTTGGTGCTGTTCATCTGGCTGCCCCTGCGCGTGCGGTGGATGCGCCGGGCGGCCGTCGCCACCGCCATACGCGATCAGCCGGTGGGAAAGGATCTGCTGGCTTTGCGGGCGTTGGCTACCCAGCCGCTGAACAAGCTCGCCAAGCTCGGGCCAGACCTGGCCCAGAGCTGGCGGGACGGCGACCCGGCCGCGGTGGAAGCGCTCGCTGCCCTGGAGTTACACCGACTAGGACTAAGTGCCGCTCCCCACAATGCTGTGCCACGACGCTGAACGGTGTTAACGTCATCGACACACATGCAATCCGACAGGGGAGCGCACAGCGCTGAGAGTGCGGGTAAAACCGCAGACCCTCGAACCTGATCTGGGTAATGCCAGCGCAGGAAGTTCGGTCTTCTTCAGTTTCGTCGTGTCCAGACACGACGTGCGTCTCCTCCCGGTACGAGCTGGGAGGCACACTATGAACGTTTTTAGCAGGGTTTGGTCGTCGATAGTCGCGGCGTGGCAGCGCGATCGGTGGCGCACGATCGACATCGTGATCGCCTCGATCATCGCCGTCGCGTTCGGCGTGATCTTCTGGGCCTGGAATCTGTTGTGGACCGGGCCAGCCGAAGTGATCCCGCTGCCGTGGCGTGCACTCATCTATGGCGTCTGGCTGGTCCCGGCCGTGCTCGGCGGCCTGATCATCCGCAAGCCGGGTGCCGCGTTCTACACCTTGTCGCTGGCCGCACTGGTGTCGATCATGGTCGGAGTGAGCTGGGGCTGGACCCTGGTCGTGCAAGGTCCGCTGGAGGCGCTCGGGGCCGAGTTGGTGTTCGCACTATTCGCCTACCGGGTTTGGCGACTACCCGTGGCGTTGCTGGCGGCCACCTCAGCTGGGATCGTCGCTGGGGTCTATGACGCGTTCTTCTGGTATCCGGAAACGTCCTGGGCCCACCTGCGTCTGCCCTACATCGCCATCACCGCCGTTTCGTCGCTGGTGGTGGCCGGGTTCGGCAGTGTGCTGCTGACCCAAGCGCTGGCCAACACCGGGGTGCTGGACCGGTTCGCCGCCGGCCGGGATCGGGCGCTGGTCTAAACCGGTGAGCCAGGTCGTCCTGCGGGGATTCGGGTGGCGGCATGCCGGCCGCCGCGCCTGGGCCGTGCGCGACGTCGACCTGCAGATCGAGCACGGCGAGCGAGTGCTGCTGTTGGGTCCGTCTGGGGCCGGCAAAAGCACCCTGCTCGCCGCGCTCGCCGGCCTATTGCCCGCTGACTCCGGTGAGTCGGTCGGCACGATCGAGGTCGACGGTCTCGACCCGCACAAAGCCCGAGACCGGGTCGGCATCGTCTTTCAAGACCCACAAACCCAGCTGGTCATGGCCCGCAGTGGTGACGACGTCGCCTTCGGCCTGGAAAACCGAGGTGTGCCGGCCCACCAGATCTGGCCCCGGGTCGCCGAGGCACTAGAGCGGGTCGGCTTCACCTATCCGCTCACCCGACCAACCGCCGCGCTCTCCGGCGGCGAAGCCCAGCGCCTCGCCCTTGCCGGCGTGCTCGCGCTGCGCCCCGGACTGTTGTTGCTCGACGAGCCCACCGCCAACCTCGACCCAGTCGGCGCCCGCCTGGTCCGCGACTCAATCCAGCACTCCCGCGACGAAGACACCACTTTGCTTCTCGTCGAGCACCGCGTGGCCGACGCGCTCCCGCTGGTCGACCGAGTGATAGTGCTCGAACCTGGCGGTGGCATCCGCGCCGACGGCGACCCCGGGGTCGTCTTCTCCGCCTATGGCGACCGGCTGGCCAGCGAAGGTGTCTGGGTGCCGGGTTTCACCGTCCCCAACCTCAAGTCAACGTCACCAGCAGGTCCCGATCTCGTACGGGTCCAAAACGTGACAGTCGCGAACCGCCTAACCGCTATGTCGTTGGCCGCCCGAGCCGGTGAAGTGCTGGCGGTCACTGGTCCGAACGGGGTCGGCAAGTCGACTCTCGCGCTCACTGTGGGTGGGCTGCTCGCACCGACTTCGGGGCTGGTGCGCGGCTTCGGCGACTCGACGGCACCACACAAGTGGCGGGCCGCGACGCTGACCAAACGGGTCGGCTCGGTGTTTCAGAATCCGGAGCACCAGTTCGTGACGAATCGGGTCGCTGACGAGTTGGCGGTGGGGCCGCGGCGGCTGGGTCGGGCGGAGGGTGAGATTCGGTCGGTCGTTGACGGGTTGCTGGACCGACTTCGGTTGAGCGCATTGGCGGGGGCTAATCCATACACGTTGTCGGGGGGTGAGGGACGGCGGTTGAGTGTGGCGACTGCGCTGGCCACTGCGCCGCAGCTGTTGGTGCTGGACGAGCCGACCTTCGGACAAGATCGGCGTACTTGGATTGAGTTGGTCGCTTTGCTGGCCACGTTGCGCGATGAGGGGCATGCGGTGCTCGCGGTGACTCACGATGACGACTTCGTTCGCAGTGTTGCCGACCGCACCTTTGCTCTGAGTACCATGATCAACTCGGGCGAATTGCCGCATTCATGAGCTTCGCGCAACCGCTGGTCGCGGACCCATTCGCCCCGCTCGCCCGGCGCAATCCGGTCGCCAAAATCGGTGCGGCCTTACTGTTCTCGCTGCCGCTGATTGCCACATTGGATCCGCTCACTCCCGCGCTCGCACTAGTCATCGAGCTCATCGTTTTGCCGCTGTTCGGCCTGCGGTATTCCGTGCTGGCTCGTCGACTGTGGCCACTGACATTGGCTGCGGCCGGCATTGTCGTCACCCTGGTGCTGTTCGCTGCTGATCGCAGCGGTCGGGTGCTGCTCGCGCTGGGACCGTTCGACGTCACCACCAGCGTACTGATCAGTGCCCTAGGATTGGCTTTGCGCATTTTTGCCGTGGCGTTGCCCGGCGTGCTCGTCTTTGCGACCACCGACCCGACCGACTTGGCCGATGCGTTAGTGCAAAACGTGCGCACGCCGGCCCGATTCGCGTTGGGCGCGCTGGCTGCGTTTCGGCTACTGCCGCTATTGGGCGAGGAATGGCAAATGCTCACGCTGGCCCGGCGCGCTCGCGGCATCGACTCCGGGCGCAACCCGATCGCGAAACTACGCCTCTTCGGATCAACTGCGTTCGCCTTATTGGTCGGGGCATTGCGCCGTGGGGGCCGGCTTGCGGTGGCGATGGACGCGCGCGGTTTCGACTCGGGCCTGCCTCGCACCTATGCCCGCCAACAGCACTTCACCATCGGTGACACGGTGTTGCTGATCGGCGCAATCACCCTGTCCTCGGCCACGTTAATCACCACGATCGCCCTAGGCCTGTTCCGCGGCATCATCAACTGACCCCGATCGCATTTCTTCGTCGGGCGAGTCCCCGAGCCCTACCCGAGGTATGACGCGTTTCTGCTGTCCGCCCGGAGCGCAGTCGTTTAAACGTTGTTTAGTTCGTTGGCCCAGCGAATGAAGTCGGCGGCGAGCCTGGTGATGTCAGATTCGCTTAGGCCGTAGGCGTGGTAATCCTCAGGGTCTTGTAGGCCGGCCGCGGCAAGGTCGGCAGCGAACTCATCGACAGTGAGGACCGGTCGCAGATTGTCCCGCAGAGCTGTGAACAGACGGACCGGTGTCCAGTCGGGTCTGGCGAGCAGGGCGGTGAAGGTCGAGGTAGTCTCGGGCGGCTCGCCGGTCGTTGAGGGCGCGCATGGCGGTGAGGACAGCGGTCTCGGCCCGATCGAACAGGTCCTCGTCGAACTGGGTGACATAGAAGTCCAGGTCGAGGGAGAGCCGCTCACCCAGGCCGTGCGCGTACAAAGCTTGGCCGCCGCCGAGGGCGAAGCCCAGGTCGGCGGTTCGCCTCGAGGGTGTGTTGGGCGCCTTTGCCCGCCAGCAACACTTCACCATCTCTGACACGTTGGCTGATTGGCGCAATTACCCTGGTGCTCGGCCACGTTAATCGCCATGGTCGCCCTAGGCCTGTTCCACGGCATCATCAACTGACCCCGATCGCATCTTCTAAACTGTGCGAATGCCTCGTCCCACTTTGCAATCCATGCTCGCCAATGCCAACAGCGGCATACTGCTCTTCGGCATCACCCCACCCCGGCGCAGCACCAGCCCAGAGCGGGTCAAGGAGATCGCCGACGTCACCCTTGCGCGGCTGGCCGGGCTTGACTTAGACGGCCTCATTCTGTACGACATCGACGACGAATCAGACCGCAATCCCGACGAACGCGCCCCTTCCCGCACCTGCCGAAGATGGACCCCGCCGAATTTCACGCGTCGTCGCTGTCTAATTGGGACCGACCGGTGATCATCTATCGCTGTGTCGGCAAGTATGCCGAGCACGAACTGCGAAACTGGCTCCTCGGCATGCCGTTCGGCTTCCATGTAGAAAGCGTCTCCAACCGCAAAGCCGAAATCGAAGCCTCCACCGCACTAGCCGCCGAGATCAGCACCCTGATCCGCGCGTCCTGAACCACGCCCCCGAAGCAGGGCCCCATCGCGAAGGTCTCTTCTCCGGCAAACCGGCAGCCCTGTTTCTCAGCCACGGCAGTTGGGGACGAGTACCAGCGGCTGGCAAGCATATAGTAGGCGGTCGTCGAGGTCAGGCGGCGTGGAGCCAAGCCCGAAGCGCGTCTCGGATGACGTCGCTGGCAGTGCTGTTGTCGGCTTCGGCTCGCTGAGCGAGGGCCGCGCGCAGTGCCTGGTCGAGCCTTACGGGCACAACTTCTGCCAGACCGGAACCCAGGCGAGGCCGGCCGCCGCGTCGGCGGAGCGCATCGACGTCGTAGCCGGCTTCGGCCTCGTCGGCCAGGCGGTCGACAAGTTCATCGGTGACCGGAACTCCTCCTGAGGTTGGAGCCGGGTACTGGTTGTCACTCATGGTCATCCTCTCCATCAGGGCAACAGCTCTCGGTATTTCGGTCGCATGCGCATGGCGTGGATGGTCAATTCTCGGTCGTCGTCAAGCAGCATGACAACGACCTCCAATATGTTGCCGGCCCGGTCAGGTCCCAGTCGTAACTCACGCAGAGGCCCGTCGTCGTCATTGTCGAGCGGGTAGGCGACCACGTGATGGATTGTGGCGTGGCCGATGTCCGGGTCAGCGATGCCGTGCTTGCGGGCTGACCGATGTATCTCCACACCAGCAATCGTAATACGAAACCGGCAGTCCCGACGAGGCAGGGCTAAACTCGGAGGACACAATCCCCTGCCCGGCTTGCTGAGGCGCGTTAACGCTTCGACTCGCTCTGGCCCTCGCGTTCCGGCCAGCCCACACCGAGTACAGGTGGCTTCACGCCGATTCGTTGCGCGAGTGCTTGAGTATTGCCCGTGATTTGAAGGCGTTTTGCGAGCACCTCGGCATGCCGTTCGGCTTCCACGTAGAAAGCATCTCCAACCGCAAAGCCGAAATCGAAGCCGCCATATTTCTGATCAGAGTGCCAACAGCATTCGCCGGCTCGACAAATAGAATATCCTGGAGAACAAGATTGCGGCGTCAGCCATTCACGGCCGCCCTCACACCGAAACCGACCAGGGTAACACCGAAAATACGGCTACCTCCTGCTTCTGCCGAGAATCAGCAGTGAGGTACGCCCAGCCTTGCTACTCAGGTGTCGAAGACAGACCAGCAGATGTCATTTCGTAGCCGCTGATCGTCGAGCACGAGTTCGCGAACTGCGTCTGGGAGTTGGTCACGCTGCCAGCGACACTCAAGTCGCCCTACCGTATTGCTGTCGCCGTTTGGTGCTGCTGCGCGCGCCGCCTTGATGGCATAGGCCGCCGCACCGAGTTCGTGTGCGGCGACGTGCGCGACGACCGCTGCTTGTCCGGCTGCGTACGCAGCGTGGCGTGCTGCTCCACGCAAGTCTCTGGCCGCACCCATTGCGTGACCACCGGCCGCACGAGCCTGCATCATCTGCACGTCACCACGCACCCACGCGCGAACATATTCGATCGCTACACGGGGTCGCTGGTCCTGCGGCGCAACCGATTCGAACAAGTGAAGGACATGCTCGGCGCCCGATTTCACCCAGCTGCCCCGGCGGAGTTGCGGGCCAGCGTCAGCGTGGTCGTTAGGTCGAGTACCACGCTGGCGCCGAAGTCGTCGACCAGCTGACCGAGCCGGTCCAGGGCGCGCTGTTGCAGTTCCGGCGGGCGAGCTAAAAACGGGCCGAAGGTGCTTACCAGTGCGAGGTACTGGTCCCGGGTGAGCGGCAATTCGCGGCGATAATGGTGCATCTGGACGTCGGCGAACTCGCCGCCGGCTATCACGTCGTGGTACATCCAGTCTGCCGGACGCTCCTTGGCGCTCGGGTCGAGCAATTGCAGCGCCGAGTCGATCGCGGCGGCCTGCCGGGCGTCGGCGCAGCCGTAGCGGTGCCCGAAAAGGGCGAGAACCCCGCCTGGCGCTAAAGCATCGCGGGCCTGGACGTTACGGGTGGTCGGGTTCAGCCAGTGCCACGCCATGGCGCAGCCCAGCACAGACACGCCTGCGGGGGGCGGCTTCCACTGCTCGAAGGTACCCACATGCACCTGCGCCTGCGGAAACTTGGCGCTGAGCAGAACAGCCATCCGCGGGTCCGGCTCGATGCACGTCAATGGCACGCCGATCGCGGCAAGCACCTCGGTGCCCTTGCCCGTGCCAGCGCCGATCTCTGCCACCGAAGCTGGGGCGCCGCCGTAGTAGGCGACAATGGCGTCGGCGACCTCGGCTGGGTAACCGGGCCGCTCCTTCTCATATAAATCTGCCACCGAACCGAAGACATCCATGACGATCCTCCCGAATGGCCAGCTGAGCTCAGAAACGCTGATAGTAGGTTTGGGTGTGCCATCAAGTCCGCAGACTCCAGCTGGGCCAGTATCGGCCTGGATAGGTGAGACGACTCGCCGGGCCCAACAACGTACCCATTTTGCTCAAGGTGCTGGGAGGATGACGACATGTTGGTAGCTTTCTCAGTGACACCAATCGGCCAGGGTGACTCCGTCGGCGACGCGGTCGCGGAGGCCGTCCGGGTGGTTCGAGCTTCAGGTCTGCCGAACCGCACCGACGCCATGTTCACTACCATCGAAGGCGAATGGGATGAGGTCTTCGCCGTCGTCAAGCAGGCGGTCGAGGCAGTGGCGGCCGTCGCACCGCGCGTGAGCCTCTCCCTGAAGGCTGACGTGCGGCCGGGGGTAACCGGGGCGCTGACTGCCAAGGTGGAACACATCGAGCGAGTGCTGAAGCAGCGGTTATAGCCTGAGCGCGGCATGCCGGGCGATCCACAACCGACTTACGGCGCCACCGGGTTAGGGATAGCCCCACCGAAACGACGATCCCGGCCGGCATAAAGCTCGCAGGCATACCACAAGTGGCGGCGGTCGAAGTCGGGCCAGAGGGTGTCAAGGAAGACCAGCTCCGCATACGCAGATTGCCAAAGTAGGAAGTTGGACGTGCGTTGCTCGCCGGAGGGGCGAAGGAAGAGATCGACCTCGGGCACCTCAGGGTGATAGAGGTATTTCGCGATCGTCTTTTCGTTAATTTTGTCCGGTTTGAGGCGCCCGGCTGCGACATCACGGGCAATCGCCACAGTCGCGTCGGCGATTTCAGCCTGGCCGCCGTAGTTCACGCAGAATTGCAGGGTGAGGGTCTTGTTGTTACGCGACATCTCCTCAGCCGTCTGCAGCTCCGAAATGACGCTCTTCCACAGTCGACCAGCCCGGCCGGACCAGACCACCCGCACCCCGAGCTCCACCAACTGGTCGCGCCGCCGCCGGATCACGTCCCGGTTGAACCCCATCAGGAAGCGCACTTCTTCCGGTGAGCGCTTCCAATTCTCGGTCGAAAAGGCATAAGCCGACAGGTACGGAATACCCAGCTCGATCGCGCCTTCGATGGCATCGAACAGCGAATATTCCCCCCGCTCGTGGCCCTTGGTGCGCGACAGACCACGCTCCTTGGCCCACCGGCCGTTGCCGTCCATCACTAGCGCGACGTGCTTGGGTAGCGCCGCTTTAGGCAGCACGGGTGGGGTGGCACCAGAGCTGTGCGGGGTGGGTGGACGCGCCGTCAAGGAAACTCCCGTCGATCGACTAGGGGCAGGGAACGCAGCGAGCGCTCCAGGTGCCATTGCAGGTGGGCGGCGACCAGGCCACTGCACTCCCGGCGCACCGCCGGCTCGGCTGTGTCAGCGACCGACCAGTCGCCGCTGGTCAGCGCACTCATCAGGATAAGTGTGGCTGGACTCGGGTGCGCGGCGCCCGGCGGCCGGCAATCGGGGCAGACTGCGCCGCCGGCCGGCACCGAAAACGCGGCATGATGCCCGGCCGTGCCACAGACCGCGCACTCAGTCAGGGCCGGAGCCCACCCGGCCACCGACATGGCGCGCAGCAGGTAGGCATCGAGGATCAGGGTGCTCGCGTGCTCGCCGAGCGCTAGCGCTTTCATCGCACCGAGAGTCAGCTGGAACAGCCGCAGCGACGGCTCGCGCTCGATCGGAGTGAGTCGCTCGGCAGTCTCGGCAATCGCACTGGCACTGGTGTAGCGGGGATAGTCGCCGAGAAACCGCTTGCCATATAGCTGCACGGCTTCGACCTGGCTGACCGAGTGCAGAGCGCTGCCGATCCCCTCGGGTGAGCCGGCCAATTGCAGATCGATGTGACCAAACGGCTCTAACCTGGCACCAAAGCGCGAACTAGTGCGCCGCACTCCACGGGCGACCGCACGCAACCGGCCGTGCCGTCGGGTCAGCAGCGTGATGATCCGGTCGCTCTCGCCGAGCTTCTGCGCCCGCAGCACCACCGCGTCGTCGCGGTAGAGCTGGCGGCGGTATCCGGCGGTGGGCACGGGCTCATTGTGCCCGCTAGGTGCGTCAGTTTCTGCCTTGGGTGCCCGTGACCTCTGCCTTGGGTGCGGCGTGACCTCTGCCCCGGGTGCGCGGCCACCCCGAGCTGATCTCAGGGTCATCTCCGGGGTCGGTCAGTGACAGAACCCATGGTGTTGCGGTGGTGGGGCGCAATAGCGTTTAGCCATGACCACGACACTCATCCGGCGCACGGGAGCTATCGCTCTCAGCGTCGCGGCGACCGTTTCGTTGACCGGTTGTGTCGGCGTGCTCGGGGCGCGGATGACATATAACGACACTGAGCAGGCGAAAATCACCGACATCGTCATCTCGGGCAACAGTGGTGACGTGCTGATCCGGGCGGCCGCGGTCACGCAAACCTCGATCAAGCGGGTGATCCGGCGCAGCTCAAACCCCGAACAGTCCTTTTCGGTGAACGGCGGCACGCTGAACATCGATACCTCGTGCGGAGCGAACTGCACCGTTTCCTATGAGATCACCGCCCCCGCCGGCGTCGCCGTACGGGGCGAATTGAGCTCTGGTGACATTGAGCTCGACGGCGTCGGCGCCACCGACATACGGGTAAGTTCGGGGGATTTGGTGGTGAAAAACGCCACCGGACCAGTGCAGGCGAGCTCGGGCTCGGGCGATATCGAAGTGTCAGATACGAAAGCCACAGTCACCGCGCGGGCAACCTCCGGCGATATTCACGCGGTCAATGTGGCCGGTGCAGTCGATGCCAAGGCCACCACAGGCGACCTCGACATTCGGCTGGCCAGCACCAACTCGGTCACCGCCGAGGCCACCAGCGGAGACGTCAAGGTGACGGTGCCGCCCGGCAGCTACCAGATCTCGGCGAACACCGGCTCCGGCGACAAATCGCTGCACAACCTCACCAACGACGCCGCCGCACCAAACCTGATCAATGTCAAGACTGGCAGCGGCGACGTAACAGTTTCCGCGGCAAGCTAAGCGCTTAGAACCCGAGTTTGCGCAGCTGCCTCGGGTCCCGCTGCCATTCCTTGGCCACCCGGATGTGCAGATCAAGGTAGACCCGGGTGCCAAGCAGCTTCTCGATCTCGACCCGGGCAGTGCTGCCCACTTCTTTGAGCCGCGCACCCTTCGCGCCGATCACGATCGACTTCTGACTGTCCCGCTCCACGTAAAGATCTGCATAAATCTTGGTCAGACCACCTTCGACCTGCATTTCCTCTACCAGTACGGCGATGGAGTGCGGCAACTCGTCGCGCACACCCTCGAGCGCTGCTTCCCGGATCAACTCGCCGATCAGCACCTGCTCCGGTTCATCGGTGAGCACGTCATCCGGATAGAGCTGCGGCGAAGGGGGCAAATACTTCAGCATCGTGTCAACCAAATGCTGCACTTGGTGCCCGGAAACGGCACTGACTGGCACGATGTCCGCGAAGTCATATAGCTGGCTAACCGCCAGCAGATGAGCACCCAGTCGCTCCGGCGACACCAAATCGACCTTGGTCACCACCGCGATTACCGTAGCTTTGAGCTTGGTCATTTCCGCCGAGATGAAGCGATCCCCCGGCCCGACCGGCTCGTCCGCTGGGAAACAGATCCCGATCACATCGGTCTCGCTCCACACTTCCCGGACCAGGTCGTTGAGCCGTTCACCGAGCAGTGTGCGTGGCCGGTGCAGCCCCGGCGTGTCCACCAGCACCAACTGGGCGTGCTCCTGGTGCAAAATGCCGCGGATCACGTGCCGAGTGGTTTGCGGCTTGTTCGAGGTAATCGCGATTTTCTGCCCAATAATCGCGTTGGTCAGTGTTGATTTGCCAGCATTCGGCCGCCCAACGAAACAGGCAAACCCGGCCCGATATACGTCGTTAGTCACCGCAACCGGTGTCGCTGCCTTGTGCTGATGCACCTTACGCGCCACCGGCGGCCGAGCGCCAGCCTCAGCTTTTTGTCCGGCCGGCGGCGCCAACACCTCGCGCTCCCGCCCAGCCTCATCCGACGGCCGAGCACCAGACCGCAAAGCTTTCTGGGTACGAGCATCGGGCGCGCGACCAAACTGTGGCCGCCCGCGCCGCTCGCCGTATTCCCAGCCGCTCTTGCTCACACCGGTGCGCACTTCGTCGCTATCACCCGACCGCCCACCGCGCCCGGATCGGCGGGCCTGCTCGCGGAGCGCGTCCGCAGCACTGCGCCGGCCCCACGCATCGCCGGCCGCTGGGCGACCAGAGCCGCCGCCCCCAGTCCGCTCGGCACTGCCGGCCCGCCCAGCACTTGATTGCCCGGCAGCACCGAATTGCCTGGCCCCGCGCGCCCGATCAGCACCACCGGCGCGCTCAACACTGGTCGCGCGACCAGCGCCACTAGCGCCACCAACACCACCTGCGCGACCACCACTCGCACGACCACCACCACTCGCACGACCAGCGCCACCGGAGCGACCCCCGGCAGCGCCCGAACGACCAACACCGCCCGTGCCACCCGCCGGTGCACCAAGCGTCGAGTTACCAGCCGAGTCAGCCCGCCTGGCCGCACGTCGCTCCCGGCGCCGAAGCTCGTTCTGCTCGCCGGCCGACAGCCGCTGCCCCGCCGAACCATCCCGGCCGGCCGAACCATCCCGCCCAGCCGAACCATCCCGCCCAGCCGAACCATCCCGCCCAGCCGAAGCAGTTCGGCCGGCCGAACCATCCCGGCCAGGCGAAGCACCGCGCGCAGCAGAACCACCGCGCTCAGACGAAGCGCCACGGCCAGAGGGCGTGTTGCGGTCAGACGAACGGTCTCGGCGCTCAGCTGGCGAGTTTGACCCCGATTCGGTCATGCGAGCACCGAGCCGAGCAGGCTGCCATCGGGGGCGGCCACGTGAATCGGCGCATCCGCCGCCAAGTCGCGTACTGCGGCGTGGCCGGCACCGTCGAGTTCGGAAGCTTCGGTCACCACAGCGGCTGCCTCCAGCGCAGTCGCACCCGCGGCGACGGCCGACGCCACGGCCAGCTGCAGCGCGGTTACCGCCAAACTGGGCAACGCGACGGTCGCAGCGGCATAGGTCCGGCCGTCCTGGTCGCGTACCGCTGCGCCTTCGATTGCGCCCACTCGGGCTCGGGCGCTGCGGGCCAGGGTGACCAGTTTGGTGTCCTCGGCGCTCAGGCTGCCGGCAGCGGCGGGCAAGGCCGCGCCAGCCAGGTCGGGGCCGGCGGTGATCTGGTCAGGCATCAGCGGTTTGTCTTTCCTCAGTCTCGGTTTCGGATGACGACTCTGTGTGGTCGAGCGGCGTCGGCTCAACCAGGCGCACCAGCACCGAGTCGATCCGGTTACGCCGACCGGTGGTGCCCTCCGCGATCAGGTGCAAGCCGCCGACGTCGACACCGGCGCCCGGAATCGGGACCCGACCCAATGTCTGAGCCAGCAAACCGCCGACCGTCTCGACCTCATCGGCGGGCAGCTCGACGCCGAAAATCTCGCCGAGATCCTCAATCGGCAGCCGGGCAGTGACGCGGACAGCACCATCTTCTAAGTGCTCGACCGGTGGCCGCTCAACGTCGTATTCGTCAGTGATCTCACCGACGATCTCCTCGAGGATGTCCTCGATGGTGACCAGACCGGCGGTGCCACCATACTCGTCGACGACGATGACCAGGTGAGTGCGGGCGGCTTGCATCTCGGAGAGCAAGTCGTCGACCGCTTTCGACTCGGGCACGAATGTCGCCGGCCGCATCAGCTCGGCAACCGCTTCAGCAGTGGCCGCCGGATCAGGTGACTGCGTGCGCCGGATCACATCCTTGAGATAAAGCACCCCAAGCACGTCATCAACGCTCTCCCCGATCACCGGGATGCGGGAAAAACCCGAGCGCAAGAAGAGATAAAGCGCCTGCTGCAACGTCTTAGCTGTTTCAATCCACACCATTTCGGTACGCGGGACCATCACCTCGCGCGCGATAGTGTCGCCGAGCGCGAAGACCGAGTGGATCATCTCGCGTTCGCCATGCTCGACCACGCCACGCTGCTCGGCCAGGTCGACCAGCTCACGCAACTCCACCTGGCTGCCGAACGGCCCGTCCGGAAAACCTCGGCCTGGGGTGACCGCGTTTCCGATCAGAATCAGCAGTGAGGCGAGCGGATTGAGCACTTTGCCGAGCCAACGGATCAGCGGTGCCGCCGCCCGACCCACCGCATAGGCGTGTTGGCGCCCGACTGTGCGCGGCGCCACCCCGACCACGACGAAGCTGACCACAGTCATCGCCCCGGCAGTGACCAAGGCCGCCCGCCAACCGATCCCCCAGCTGTCCGCCGCGACCAGCGCGACCAATGTGGTGGCCGTCAGCTCGCACAGCAGCCGCAACAAGAGCAAAAGATTCAGATGCCGGACCACATTGCTTGCGACAGCGGCAAGCGCGGCTGCACCTCGCTGGCCCTCCCGAGCCATCTCCGCGGCACGAGCCGACGACACTGTGGCCAGTGCCGCGTCAGCCATCGACGCCAGCCCCGCCAAAAGCACTAGCAATACCGCGTAAATGATCAGCTGCACATCCGGCAAGGCCGCCGATTGCTGGCCGGCTGCGAGAAGATGGTCGGGGTCCATGGCGTCAGCTAGTCTGCCGGCCGGCGCGCCAGCTCTGCAGCAGCCGGTTTTGCAGTGCGAACATTTCGCGCTCTTCCTCCGGCTCGGCGTGGTCGTAGCCGAGCAGGTGCAGCGCGCCGTGCACCGTCAGCAGATGCAACTCGTCCGGAGCCGAGTGACCGGCCGCAGCAGCCTGTTTACCTGCCACTTCGGGAGCCAACACGATGTCGCCGAGCAGGGCCGGCTCACCGGCGCCGACCTCGCCCGGACCGTGATCGACACTGCCTTCGTCCATCGGGAATGCGAGCACGTCGGTCGGGCCTTCACCGCCCATCCAGCGATGGTTCAGCTCGGCCATGTAGTCGATGTCGACGAGCAGAATCGACAGTTCGGCGAGCGGATTGACACCCATCTCGTCGAGGGCGTGCCGGGCCACCGCGAGGATCGCGTCGGTGTCGACCTCGACTCCCGACTCGTTGGCGATCTCGATGGACATAGCGGTGCGTTTACCCCTTGAATTAGCGCCGCTGCCCGGTGCGAGCGCCGTTGGCGACCCGCCCCGGTACGGCGTGAACGGATTGTGTTGTTTGCTGTTCCTGGTCGGCGTCGTAACGCGCATAGGCGTCGACGATTTCGGCGACCAGTCGGTGACGAACGACGTCAGAGCTGGAGAGCTCGGCGAAGTGCACGTCCTCGACGTCTTTCAGAATTTCGCGGACGATCCGCAGCCCACTGGTCGTCCCATTAGGCAAGTCGACCTGGGTGACGTCACCGGTCACCACGATCTTCGCCCCGAAACCGAGCCGGGTGAGAAACATCTTCATCTGCTCAGGCGTCGTATTCTGCGCTTCATCCAAAATGATGAACGCGTCATTGAGCGTGCGACCGCGCATATATGCCAGCGGAGCGACCTCGATCGTGCCGGCAGCCATCAGCCGCGGGATCGCCTCGGGGTCGAGCATGTCGTGCAGCGCGTCATAAAGCGGACGCAAATACGGGTCGATCTTCTCGTTCAGGGTGCCGGGCAGGAAGCCGAGCCGCTCGCCCGCCTCGACCGCCGGGCGAGTCAAGATGATCCGACTGACCTGCTTGGCAGTCAGCGCCTGCACCGCCTTGGCCATCGCGAGATAGGTCTTACCGGTGCCGGCTGGGCCGATACCGAAGACGATGGTCTTTTCGTCGATGGCGTCGACGTAGTGCTTCTGCCCCAAAGTCTTGGGCCGAATGGTCTTACCGCGCCGGGAGAGAATGGTAAGGGTGAGCACCTCGGCTGGGCGCTCGGAAGTGTTTTCCGCAAGCATCACCGCGATACGCCGGACTGCGTCGACGGTTAGCGGCTCGCCCTTCTCGACGAGCTCGATCAGCTCGGCGAAAAGCCGCTCGGCGATGGCATTCTCGGCCGGACCACCGGTGATGGTGATCTCGTTGCCGCGCACGTGCACGTCACTAACGAGGGTTCGCTCGATGAGTCGCAGGATTTCGTCCTTGGCGCCCAGCAGGTTAACCATGATCCGTTGGTCAGCGACCGAGATCTTGGTCTGCACCCGCGCCGCGCCGGTGGAGCCCGTGCTGGAAGGGTTCGGCAAACCGGTCATAGGCTGGCCCTAGGGCCTGTGCCACCTGCTCTCTTTCTCTTCGCCGCCGACCTGATGAGTTGGCCTGGCGACGCGCGGAAGGTCGTGCCATCGTATCCGGTGAACCGCCGCAGCGCCGATGCCATTATCGCCCCGAGCCGACCGCGTCACTCCCCCGCACCCGATCCGAAACCGGGAGTCAGCATCAAGCGGGTAGCCCGCGTTGCCGGACGCGCCGATCGTGAAGTGCCACGGATCACGGTCGGCCCGATGTAGTGCCACTGACAGCGCCGGCACTCGACCCTGCGCCTGACAAATGCGGGCGGCCCGCTCATATCGCGCGGTGGGCGGGTTCATCGTGGCGCGAGCATCGGCCCGAGCGGCTCGCCGCCGAGGACGTGGGCATGCACGTGGAAGACTTCCTGTCCCGCGAACCGACCGGTGTTGAACAGCAGGCGGAAGCCCTGATCGAGCAGGCCTTCGGCCTCAGCCACCGCAGCAGCTGTCGATAACAGGTCGGCTGAGCCGGCCGGGTCGGCCTGGGCCAGACTGACCACGTCGCGGTGGTGCTGCTTGGGAATCACTAAAACAAGCACCGACGCTTTGGGGTCGATATCGCGAAAGGCCAGCGTGGTGGCGGTTTCGTGCACGCGGGTCGCAGGGATCTCACCCGCGGCGATCCGGCAAAACAGGCAGTCATTGTCCACCTCGGTGATCTTAGGGCTTATGCCCGAGATCGGCCGCCGCACCCGCCCCTGATTCCCACCTCGAATTGCCCGCATGATCGTCTAGTTTGGAACTCATGCGCGAACGTCGAGTGGTATTCGGCGCGGCGACCCGACAAATCGGGTCACCAACGCTCTAGTCGGGCGGCGAGCACCGAAAGGGCGGCGATTCCTGCGGTTGAGGTTCGCAGCACCTCGCGCCCGAGTCGGACCGGGGTGGCGCCTGCCGCAACGAACGTGTCGCATTCTGCTTCGCTGATGCCGCCCTCGGGGCCGACGACCAGCACAATTTCGCCTGTCGTCGGCAAGGTCGCGGTAGCTAGCCGTGTGGTCGCTTCCTCGTGCAGCACGAAGGCAGCAGTTGCGGCGCCTAGGCGCGTGGCCAGCTGTTTAGTGGAGCAGTCGGGTGCGCCGGCCACGATCGGCAGCCAGCTGCGCCGGGCTTGTTTGGCGGCTTCCCGGGCGGTTGACACCCATTTGTCGCGGGCCTTAACGCCCCGATCGCCACGCCATTGAGTGACCGAGCGCGCAGCCGCCCACGGCAGGATCTCGTCGACGCCGATTTCGGTCATGGCCTGCACTGCGAGCTCACCGCGGTCACCCTTGGCGATCCCCTGTGCGACCACCAGCCGCGGATCAGCCGCCGGGACTTGCGCCCGGCTGTTAAGCAGCAGATCAACGCTGCCACGGCCGACCGCTGTCACCTGCGCGTGTGCGCTGCCACCGCGGCCGTCGGCCAAGATCAGCACTTCACCGACCCGCAGCCGCTGCACCGTGGCCGCGTGATGACCTTCGGGTCCGTCCAGAGTGCACGACGAGCCGACCGGCAAAGCTTCAACCAAAAACAGGGGCGCGGACACGAGCGCACGTTACCCAACCCAACCCCAGCCGGCCGCACGCCCTGGTCACACCGCCGGTTGCAAGCTCAGCACGAGCCCGCTCTACCAGCCACGTTGGCTGCGCACCCCGGTCACACCGCTGGATTCAGCTGGGGTTGTGGCCGTTGAACGCGTCGCGCATCCGGCTGAAGAAACCGCCTTGTTTGCTGAGCTCAGCCACGTCTTCACCCCGGGTCTTGGCGAAGTCGCGCAGCATGCGTTCCTGATCGGGGGTGAGTTTGGTCGGCGTCTTGACGTCGAGGTGCACGAATAAGTCACCCCGGCCCTGACCGCGCAGATGTGGCACGCCTTTGCCGCGAATGCGCAGGGTACTGGCCGGCTGGGTGCCCTGCTTGACCTCGATGCCTTCCTCGTTGTCCAGCGTCTTGATCGTCAGCCGGGTGCCGAGCGCCGCAGCTGTCATCGGCAGGGTGACTCGGCAGTGCAGGTCGTCGCCTTTACGCGAATAGACGTCGTGCGGCCGCTCGTGGATCTCGACGTAGAGGTCACCGGCAGTGCCGCCACCGGGGCCGACTTCGCCTTGCTGGGCCAGCCGGATCCGCATGCCGTCCTCGACCCCGGCCGGGATCTTGACGGTGAGCGAACGACGCGTGCGGACTCGGCCGTCGCCGGCACAAGTCGGGCACGGGTGTGGCACAACCGTGCCGTGACCTTGGCAAACCTGACACGGACGAGCCGAAACAACCTGGCCCAGGAACGTACGCTGCACGCTTTGCACCTCACCGCGCCCACCGCAAGTGTCACAGGTGGCCAGGTGAGTCCCGGGTGCGGTGCCAGCGCCAGAACACTGCGAGCACAGCACCGCCGTGTCGACAGTGATCGGCGCCTCGACCCCGAAAGCGGTCTCCACCAGGTCGAGCTCAAGCCGCAGAATCGCGTCAGCGCCCGGCCGGGTGCGCGGACGGGGCCCGCGTGATCCACCACCGGCCGCCGAGCCGAAGAAGGCGTCCATGATGTCCTGAAAGCCGACAAACGACCCTCCCGCGCCAGGACCAGGGGCACCACCGCCGGGGGCGAGCGGGTCACCACCGAGGTCGACGATTTGGCGCTTCTGGTCGTCGGACAACACCTCGTACGCAGCGTTGATGTCCTTGAACTTCTCGTGCGCTTCCGGGTCCGGATTGACGTCCGGGTGGTATTGCCGAGCCAGCTTGCGGTAGGCGCGCTTGATCTCGTCATCGGTGGCTTCGCGGCTTACGCCGAGAATTCCGTAGTAGTCCTTGGCCACGGGGGTTCAAGTCCTCATGTTCGCCGTCGCGGGTTGGTCAATTTTGTGCGAGCAGATCGCCAACGTAGCGTGCGACCGCACGCACCGTAGCGATGGTGCCCGGATAGTCCATCCGGGTGGGTCCCAGCACACCGAGCCCACCCACGATCGTGGTGCCTGGGCCGTAACCGGTGCTGACCACCGACGCGGACCGCAGGTTGTCGATGTTGTTCTCGTCGCCGATCCGGACCCGGGTGGTGCTGGGTTCGAGATCGCCGATGAGTTTGAGCAGGATGACTTCTTCCTCGAGAGCTTCGAGGACCGGGCGTAGCGTGCCGTGGAAGTCCAGCACACTGCCGCGGGTCAGGTTAGCGGTGCCCGCCAAAGCGAGGCGCTCCTCACTGCGCTCGACCAGCGTTTCCAGCAACACAGTGGCCAGGCACACCATGCCGGAGCGCCGCCCAGCTGGGCATTCTTCGACCAGAGCGGCGACCAGCGGTGGCGTGTCGACCATCTTCTGACCGGCCAACTTCTCGTTGATCTTGCGGCGCAGCTCCATCACGTCGTCGGCCGGCATTGGTCCAGGCAGCTCGACCAGCCGCTGCTCGACCCGGCCAGTGTCGGCGATCATGACCAGCATGATCCGGGTGGTGGAGATCGGCACCAGCTCCAAGTGCCGCACCGCGGAGCGAGCTAACGACGGATATTGCACGACTGCGACCTGCCGGGTGAGCTGAGCCAGCAATCGCACTGTGCGGTGCACGACGTCGTCAAGGTCGACCGCGTCGATCAGGAACCGCTCGATTGCGCGCCGCTCGGCTGGGCTCAGCGGCTTGACCCGCGACAACCTGTCGACGAAGAGCCGATAACCCGCGTCGGTGGGCACTCGACCAGCGCTGGTGTGCGGCTGGCGAATGTAACCCTCTTCCTCCAGCACGGCCATGTCGTTACGCACTGTGGCGGACGAGACACCGAGTTGGTGGCGCTCGACCAAGGCCTTGCTACCGACCGGCTCCTGCGTCTCAACGTAGTCCTCCACGATCGCGCGTAGGACTTCGAGTTTGCGGTCGTCAAGGCTCATCTGACCCCTCCCTCGTCCCGCCGCGGTCGGTTGGCACTCCCGCAGATCGAGTGCCAGTCTACGTCGCTAGGCCCGGCAGCGCGATGATCGGATCCCTCAGACCAGGTCACGGATGACCGCGTCGGCGAGCAGTCGACCCTTCAAGGTCAAGACCAACCGACCTTCGGCGTACGCGGTGGGCTCCAGCAAACCATTCGCGTACGACTGTTTCGCGCCGGCAAGATCCACTCGATCGAGCGCGATCCCGTCCCGCAGCCGTACCCGGAGCATCACGTCCTCGACGTGCCGGTCGGTTTTGCTGAGCAGTTCACGACCGTGTCCGGGTGATACCCCACCCGCCAATCGCTGCGCGTACGCGGTGGGGTGCTTGACGTTCCACCAGCGCACCCCGCCGACGTGGCTGTGTGCGCCCGGCCCGAGCCCCCACCAATCGCCGCCAGTCCAATACAACAGGTTGTGTCGACAACGCGCGTCAACTGAGGTGGCCCAATTCGACACCTCGTACCAGGAGAAGCCCGCCGCTTCGAGTGCTTGGTCGGCGGCCAGATAACGGTCGGCGGCCACGTCGTCGTCCGGATACGCCAGCTCGCCTCGGCGCATCTTCGCCGCCATCCGGGTACCTGACTCGACGATCAAGGCGTAGGCGCTGATGTGGTCCACACCCGCTTCGATCGCTAGCTGCACCGAACGGGCGAAGTCGTCCGCGGTTTCCCCGGGCGTACCGTAGATCAGGTCGAGGTTGACGTGTTCGAAGCCGGCTTCCCGGGCTTCGAGGGCGGCTTGTGGGGCCCGGCCGGCGGTGTGTTTGCGATCGAGGATCCGCAGCACTGACGGCGCCGCGCTCTGCATGCCGAGCGAGATCCGGGTGAAGCCGGCCGCGCGTAATCGCCGTAGATAAGCCGGCGTGACCGATTCCGGGTTGGCCTCAGTCGTGACCTCGGCGTCCGCGGCCAGTCCCCAAGTCTGGTCGATGCCCGCCAGAATGCGTCCGAGATCATCGGCGTCCAGCAGCGTCGGCGTGCCCCCGCCCACAAAAACCGTGTCGACTTTAGCCGGATTTATCACTTTTTCCGCTAGCCGCAGCTCACTGAGTACGGTATCCGGGTAGTCAGACCGACTCGCCCCCGAGCCCAACTCACTCGCCGTGTAGGTGTTGAAATCGCAGTACCCGCAGCGACTCGCACAGAACGGCACATGCACGTACACAGCAAAGCTGTTCGCACCCACCGCCTGGGTTGCAGCGCTCGGCAGCGACCCGTCCGCCGGAACGGGTTCACCATCTTCCGGTAGACCAGCCATCCGCTAAGTGTGCACGGCCGACGGATAAGGTTCGGCCATGGATCTGGTGCGTAGTGTCACCGCCGCCGGCGTGACCACCCTGACGCTGGACAGCCCGACTAATCGCAACGCGTTGTCCACGCCGTTGATGCGGCAACTACTCACCGCATTGAGCACCGCCCTCACCGATCCCCGAGTGCGGGTGGTGGTCATCTCACACACCGGCCCGGTCTTCTGCTCCGGCGCCGATCTCAAGGAAACCGCCGCGGCCAGCCCGGGCGGGAAACTGCCGACCGAGGTGCTCGCCGACGTGCTGGCCGCGCTCTGGGAATTTCCCAAGCCGGTGATCTCGCGCATCGGCGGTCCAGCTCGCGCCGGTGGCCTCGGCCTGATCGCCGCCACTGACCTCGCTGTCTGCACCCACGCCGCCACGTTCGCATTCTCCGAAGTCCGGCTCGGTGTCATCCCTGCGGTGATCAGCGCGACAGTCCTACCCCGGCTGGCCCCACGCGCAGCAGCCGAGCTCTATCTCACCGGAAACCTTTTCGACGGCGTCCGCGCCGCCGAAATCGGGCTGGTCACCGCCGCAGTAGCGCCCGAGGACCTAGACAGCACGGTGGCCGATTACTGCGCCGCCCTCGTTCGCGGCGGCCCCCTCGCCCTAGCCGGCACCAAACAACTTCTTCGCCGTACGCCCGCGGCGTCCGTTCGCGCCGATCTGGTCGACTTGTCCGAACGCTCGGCCGGCTATTTCAAATCCACCGAAGGTACCGAAGGGGTGGCGGCTTTCCGGGAAAAACGCCCCGCGTCCTGGGTGCCACGCGTCGACGAGTAGCCCGCTGAGGCACTGTTCGCGGATTGTCGAGCATTGGTTGTTTACGCTTGGTGGACAGATCCGGTAGGAGGTGCGTGTGCGCAGGACGCCGCTAGTAGTGGTATCAGTGCTCGCCCTGCTCGCCTTGGCGGGCGTCGTGACCACCATCCACGCGTTGTCGTCCGGCGGCTTGCATCTGCCCTCGCTCGGCCCCGAATGCACTGTCAGCGCCGACGGTCAGGTCATTTTGGACCCGGTGCAAATGGCTAACGCCGCGACCATCTCCGCGGTCGGGATGCGGCGCAATCTGCCCGAACAGGCGGTAGTGATCGCGCTTGCCACGGCACTACAGGAATCCAAACTGGAAAATCTCGACGCCGGCGACCGCGACTCGGTGGGCCTGTTCCAGCAGCGACCGAGTCAGGGCTGGGGCCCACCAGAAAAACTTCAGGACCCGAGGTACGCGGCTGACCACTTTTACACCGCGCTGAAGAAGGTCAAGGGGTGGCAGAAAATGCGGGTCACTGATGCCGCGCAACAAGTGCAACACTCCGCTTATCCCAACGCGTACCAAAAATGGGCTGACGAGTCTGCGGTCCTGGCCCGCGCCCTGACCGGTCGGGCCACTGGTGCGGTGGCCTGCACTGTTGCCCGCGCACCCGCACTTCGCGGTGCCGCCGCGTCAGCGGCCGTGCTGGCCGGACTCAAGCTCGACTGGGGCAACGACGTGGACACCGCGACAACAGCCACCCAGTCAGCCGGACTCACCGTCGCAGTCACCGACCCCAACACCGGCTGGCAGTACGCGCACTGGCTCGTCTCCCACGCCGCCGCGACCGGCCTCGAACGGGTACGTTTCGCCGATCTGCAGTGGCAGGCCCCAGAGGGGAAATGGACACCTGTGACCGCGGACGGTAACGCCGATGCTGGCAAAGTCATCGCCCAGGTCTTCGCCTCACCGAGCTAAGTGTCCGTTGCAGACGGTTTTACCCCGATGTGGTCGACCGCTGTCTGCTGAATGCAGCAATGCGTTTACCGTTACGTTGATGCTTCCATGCAATTGCGCTACGTATAGGCACTGATGGACAGGCTGCTACCACACTGGTACTAAAGTAAACGTGCTGAGGGCAATCGAATGGATCCTGCTGGGGACCGTCAGTTGCGCTGCGATCATTGGCGGCGTCCTGTGGCGTCGTCCCGCCCGGGTCTGTCCCTGGCTGCTGCTGGCGGGGGCAATCGCCACCATCAGCATTGGTGACGTCCACTACACATTCGGCAGCAATTTTCTGGCCGAAATCTGGTATCTGGCCATGTTCGCACTCGTGTCAGCCGCGCTGGTGCAGTTCACTCGGGGCGGCTCCGTGGTGGTCGACCGAGCCCGAATGATCGACCTGCTCGCCTGCACCTGCGCCGCGTCGCTGGTGTGCTGGGTCTTCGTCATCAGCAGCAGCGGCGCCGTCGGCGAAATTTCGGCTGCCGATGTGCTCGGTGACCTGCTGCTGGTCGGTGTCGCCACGCGCCTGGTTCGGTCCACTGGTCGCAATGTCAGCGCGGCCTTGCTGCTCGTCGGTGCAGTTGGTGTGCTGTTCAGCGACCTGACCTACCCGCTGCTGCCGGATCCACTCACTGAAGCTGGCTACGTCGTGCTCTACCTGGCCTGGGGCTTGGCCGCCGTGCACCCGTCGATGCGCGGGCTGACCGAGCCCCGGCTGCCACAGCAGGCGCCATTGCAGGGACGGTGGATCGTGCTGCTGGGCATCTCAGTGGCAACACCACCGATCGTACTGCTGGCTGAATCATTGGTCGGCCCGGTGAAGGACGGAGTCGTGATCGCGGTCGCCGCAGCGCTCACTTTGACGCTCACCATCACTCGACTGGCCGACTCAATCGGTCAACATCGCAGTGCGCTAGCACGCGAGCGCGGCCTGCGCATAGCTAGCGCCGCCTTGGTCTCGGCCGCCGACACCAGCTCGGTCGACGCCGCCGTCCAGGCCGCGGTCGCCGAACTCATGCCCACCAACACGCCGCAGGTGTTGCTAAACACCGACGACCAGCAGACCGCGTTGTGGCAGTTGCCGGCGGCTCAGTCTGGCCCACGCCCGCGCAGCTGGTGGACCGAGCAAACCGCGGATCGATCCACTTTGGTCTGTCCGCTCTGGCTAGAACCGCTGGCCGTGGCCCGCCCCAGCGGCGGCGCGCTGATCCTTACCGGCAGAAACGACGTGCTGAGCGCGACCCGCGATGCGCTCGAAGTGCTGGCGGGGCAGGCTGCCCTGGCTGTGGACCGGATCAGCTTGGTCCAAGCCGTCGGGCGACGAGACAGCGACCTCTATCTGCGCGCCGTCATCCATAACACCGCCGACCTGATGCTGGTAATCGACGAAGACCAACGCATCCGGTATGCCAGCCCGGCGTTGCGAGAGCTGCTCAGCGATGAACAATTGTCACCGTTGGCCACCTTGACAGACCTGGTCCACCCCGATGACCGGGGGCAAATCCGGCGAGCATTGCAGGCTGACGGCGATGGCAGTCTCTTCTGCTCACTTCGGCGCCTGGATCACAGCCAGGTGCTGGTGGAGGCGACCTACCGGGATCTGCGCACAGACCGGCTGGTGCAAGGGTTCGTGGTCACCTTGCGGATCGTCACCGAGCCGAACGAGCGAGCGCCGCACCTCGCCCATGTGGACGAACTCCCCGCTTGGGTAAACCGGCGGAGCGCGCAGCACAAATTCCGCTACTGAGCGGGTTGGACTGAACGCCGGACCCTGACGGATCCGGCGTTCAAAGTTTGGCCTTCTGCTTAGCGGTTCAACCCGCGACGGCTGCCGACACCGGCGACCAGTGCGACACCCACCGCTGCGAGGACGACCTGGAATAGCAGCTCCAGCCAGTCGATGCCCTTGGTGTTGTCAACGTGCAGAACGTGAGCGAGCAAGGTTCCAAGCAGTGCAGCGACAACGCCGATGACCATGGTCAGCCAGATCGGGATGTTCTGCTTGCCCGGCACGACCAGGCGGCCCAAGGCGCCGATGATCAGACCGATGATGAGCGCGGTGATGATTCCGGTGATAGACATTGGGGGTTCCTCCTCGGGGGCGGTGCATTGTTGCGTCCGTCGAGCCCCTAAGTTCCCGACTGCACCAAAAATCAAACCGCCCTATTTCTTGCTCGTCCCCTTGGGGTCCACCGAGTCGGAGGTCGACAGTGCGGCGATGAAGGCCTCCTGCGGGACCTCGACCCGACCGACCATCTTCATCCGCTTCTTGCCTTCCTTCTGCTTCTCTAGCAGCTTGCGCTTACGGCTGATGTCACCGCCGTAGCACTTGGCCAGCACGTCTTTGCGGATTGCCCGGATCGTTTCACGCGCGATGATCCGACTGCCGATCGCCGCCTGGATCGGCACCTCGAACTGTTGGCGGGGAATGAGTTTCTGCAGCTTGGCCGCGATGGAGATGCCGTAGTTGTAGGACTTGTCCCGGTGGACAATCGCGCTGAACGCGTCCACCGGCTCGCCGTGCAGCAAAATGTCCACTTTGACCAGATCGGCGACTTGTTCGCCCGTGGGCTCGTAGTCGAGCGACGCGTAACCCTTGGTCTTGCTCTTGAGCTGGTCGAAGAAATCGAAGATGATCTCCGCTAGCGGCAGGGTATAGCGCAGTTCCACTCGTTCGGTAGACAGGTATTCCATCCCGAGCAGATTGCCGCGGCGGCTCTGACAAAGCTCCATGACCGCGCCGACAAATTCGTTAGGCACCAGCACAGTCGCACGCACAACCGGCTCATGGATCTCGGCGATCTTGCCATCCGGGAACTCGCTGGGGTTAGTGACAACGGTCTCGGTCGCGTCCTCGGTGTAGACCCGATAGACCACGTTCGGCGCGGTGGAAATCAGATCCAGATTGAACTCGCGCTCCAGCCGCTCCCCGATGATCTCCAGGTGGAGCAAGCCGAGATAGCCGACCCGGAACCCGAAACCGAGTGCTGCGGACGTCTCCGGCTCGTAAGTCAAGGCGGCGTCGTTGAGCTTGAGCCGGTCAAGCGCGTCGCGCAACGCCGGGTAATCCGACCCGTCGATCGGGTAAAGCCCGGAATAGACCATCGGCTTGGGGTCTTTATAGCCGCCCAACGCAGTCTTTCGCCGGACGAAGACTGCCGGTGACCGTGTCACCCACCCGCGACTGGCGCACGTCCTTGACGCCGGTAATCAGATAACCGACCTCGCCGACGCCGAGCGCACCTGCCTTTTCCATCTCGGGCGAAACCACGCCAATTTCAAGTAGCTCGTGCACAGCGCCGGTCGACATCATTTTGATCCGGTCGCGGGCCTCGATCCGGCCGTCGATCACCCGAACGTAGGTCACAACGCCGCGATACACGTCATAGACCGAGTCGAAGATCATCGCGCGGGCCGGGGCCTCGGCGTCACCCACCGGAGGCACCAGCTCTCGCACGATCTCGTCGAGCAGGTGATCGACACCGACGCCGGTCTTGCCGGAGACCCGCAGCACGGTTGTGGGATCGCAACCAATCAGTTTGGCGAGCTCCTCGGCATATTTCTCCGGCTGCGCGGCCGGCAAGTCGATCTTGTTGAGCACCGGAATGATCCGAAGATCGTTCTCCATGGCGAGATACAAGTTGGCGAGCGTCTGCGCCTCGATCCCCTGCGCTGCGTCGACCAGCAGGACTGCGCCCTCACAAGCCGCGAGACTGCGCGAGACCTCATAGGTGAAGTCGACGTGGCCTGGAGTGTCGATCATGTTGAGGACCGCGGTGTGGCCGGTCAACTCGCCCGCGCGCACAGTCCACGGCATCCGCACCGCCTGCGACTTGATCGTGATGCCGCGCTCGCGCTCGATGTCCATTCGGTCCAGATATTGCGCGCGCATCTGCCGTGGGTCGACCACCCCGGTGATCTGCAACATCCGGTCGGCTAGCGTCGACTTACCGTGGTCGATGTGGGCGATGATGCAGAAGTTGCGGATGCGCCCGGGAGCGGTCGCTCCGATCACGTTCACGCCATCCTCGAGCGGTCCAGGCACGGTCGTCCGTTCTTCTCAAGTCTTCACAGCCACAGGGACCGGCGAAACGCCGGCGGACTCCATCGTCCCACGTCCGCGCGCACGGCCGGATCACACCCGTTAGGCGCCAGTCCGGCCCGGCGGCTCGGTCGGGGGGCTCGGTCGGGCTCGGTCGGGCTCAGTCGGGCTCAGTCGGGCTCAGTCGGGCAAGCTCAGTCGGGCAAGCTCAGTCGGGCAAGCTCAGTCGGGCAAGCTCAGTCGGGCAAGCTCAGTCGGGCAAGCTCAGTCCGGGCGGGGCTAGGAAGAGTGCAGACAGCTTGGGCAGGCGGAGCTGCGTTTCCTCCTCATTGTCGAAATCCCACAGGTCGGCTGGAGCCGGCCTGTT
>CBDFFS010000003.1:0-76611 GCA_965246815.1 Actinoplanes sp.
CTCGATTTCCACGCACCTTTTCAGGGCTCCGCCCGGATCCTGCTCCTGGGCGAGAACTACGCGGCGTTCTGGCAGTACATCCAGCCCGGCGGCATGGTCGGCATCACCACCCCCGACCGGCTCCAAGCGGTCGCCTCCCGACCCGGAGTCACCCTGGCCGAGGGCGTCGAAGCCTGCATGATGATCGGCATCGGCTCATCGCCAGGCCTGGCCCGGATCATCGACGCGTTCAGCTGGCCGTCCGACTACCTCCAAGGCTGAACACCCTGAGCTCCGCCGAGGAGCTACCGGCGTTGCTCATCCCCGTGATATCGCCATCAGCAACGGCCCGGCGCAGGTTGACACCTTGGAGTGCGACACCCGACGCCAACCCGCCTCCTGGAAACGGCCGAGCGCGGCGTTGAGCCCTTCTGTCCTAGTCACGAAATTTCGGCTGGCGGAAATGCTGGCCATTCCGACGGCGAGCTGGCTTGCCTTACCCAGCGGTTACCCGAGAGTCTGACTGTGGTGTCGCGGTCGCTCGGCCTAATGAAGGCCACTGCTGTTCCCCTGTCACGTCCCCCCGGGACAAGACCGCGGCCCCCACCCCGTAGCCAAGGAGGCACCGCGCCGATGACCATCCAGCAGGCTGCACCGCCGACGCTGCCCGCCGACGTCTACGAGCTATTACAACGCCAAGCCAAGCTGCTCGAAAGGCCCGACTACCGGGTTGAGGTGCGCTGGGACTCGCGGACCAGGGCGATCATCGTCGTTGTCTACTCGGAGAAGGGCGGCGTCGGGAAAACGGCGCTGACCACCGGGCTGGCAGCCGTCGCCGCCGAGGCTGGCCTTAACGTCCTGGTCATCGACATGGACCCCCGGGCGACCACCACTACCGAGCTGGGCATCGAGGCGCCCGAGTACAGCATCAACGACATCCTCTATATCGATCCTGAGGCGGATGACCCCGTGGCTATCCGCGGTGCCGCCCGCGACTACATGGTCTCCCCTAGCGCAGACTGGCCCCAGACGATCCGGGTCCTGGCGGCCGAGCGCGCTCTAGGCAACCGTGAGATGGACAACACCGACGGCATGACCGAGCGGCTGGCCGCGTCCCTGGAGGGCGAAGCCCTGGACGGCATCGACCTGGTCCTAATAGACGTGCCGCCGCGGCCCGGCGGCAAGCTGGTCGCGGCCGCGGCACGCATCCGCCGAGCCAAGGCCCTGATCCCCTGCTCACTGGACCCTGACGGCTGGGACGGCGCCAAGGAGGCCCTCAAGACGCTGCGCAAGGCCCGTGCGGCGGCTGGCATGGACCCGATCGAGGTGCTGGGAGTGCTGCGGCACATCGTCGACCGGCGCCGCAGCCACTACGCCGCCGAGTGGGACCGGCGCGTACGTACCGAGGAGCCGCTCGCCCCGTATCTACTCACCGACGTTGCAGTCCCCCGCTACGGCATCCGGGTCGAATCCCGAATGCTGCAGGTGCCCATCACCCAAGCCACCAGCGACGATGGCCGCGCCCTGCGGTACGCATACGCCCGTGTCCTGAACCACATCGCCAAGGCGGGGGAGTAACACGATGGGTCAATTACTAGATCGCAAGAAGCCACGCAAGGCCGCCGTCGAGGAAGACCCCGCCGGCCGCGCAGTCAGCGCCCCTGCCAGCGAAGAAACCAGCCCACCCGCCAGCAAACAGACCAGCGACAAGGCAGGCCAATCAGCGGCCGGAAAAGCTGCACTGAATGCTGGCATATCCGCCTCTATTTTCGACAGCGGAAATGATGGCGGGTTGGAAGGCAATACCGACATCGAGCGCGACAGCGTAGTAGCTGCCGAGGAGGACAGCGGACTAGCTGTCCTTACCACCAGCAAGATCGACCGCCCGATCGACAGCAAGCTCACCAGCGAAACCGTCATCGAGAAAACCAGCCAGCCAAACATCGAGAAAGATGGCGTAATTGATGGCGATCCCGCTGGTAAATCCGACAGCCATACCGCCGGCAAATTCGCGCACCAGAACGCCAGCACTACAACTGGCAAGAACGCAGGCGGCAAGACCGCTGATACCGCGGGCCAGTTTGCGGGCCGTGCGGCCCTCGGAGAGGACAGCGGGTCGGTTGGGCCCTCGGCCATCCCCGAAGCGCGTCAAGCGTCATCCCGCAACAGTGCGGGCGGTAAAGCTGTCAATTCCGCTGGCGAAAAAGCGGGCCGCCGACGCGGTCGACCGCTGGGCCCCGAGCGGACCCGTACGACCGTGCGCATCCTGGCCGAGCTCGACGACATCGTCACGGTCGCTCACCAGCGCACTGACCTCGGGCCGCAGGACATCATCGACGCGGCGCTGGCGGACTGGCTGCAGCGCCAAGGTTTCCTCGATCTCACGCACGTTGGGCCTGACCTGCAGATGATCCTTATGCGAGTCCAAGCTCGCATCGGCTCGCGGGGGAGCGCAGGGTGAAGTACGGACAGCTGACCTAACATCGCGCGCCTCCCCGTTTCCCTTCTCTCAGGGCCCTCTACGCCACACGGCGTAGGGGGCCCTTTTGATGTGCCCATAAAACTAATCAATTAACTAATCAAATTAATAAACTAATTTATTTTCCAAATTAGTGGTTATTAGTTATGATGAGAAGATGACGGACCACGCAAATGACGCTCAGCAGCCGCCCAGTTCGGGCGACTCGACGGCCGGCACGACGACTCCCGACCGTCCGGTGTGCCGATGGGGGTGTGGGCGGCCGACCCCGCCGCGCACCGGTGCCCGCGGGCCGATTCCCGGGGACTGCGGTTTGCTGGACCCAGAGCATGGGTTCGTGCACAATCCGCAGAACTGGCTGCGTCGCAAGCAGGGCAAGCTCAACCCCGGTCAGCCGGCCGGGCCCGTGGATCCCGACGACGCTCGTCCGGTGGACAAGGCCAGACGTACCGCCGTTGACATTCAGTCGCGTATCGAGGTCGCTGCGGCCAGCCTCGCGGAGACCGTGGAGCACTTGCAGGAGGCCCTGCGCACAGCTGGCGACCCGGACGCTGCCGCAGCGCAGATTGCGGCCGCCGTCGCCGACGCGGAGGAGAAGAAAGCCCAGGCCAAGGCCGCGTACGACCGTGAACACGCCGCACGCATCGAGGCCGAACGCGCCCGAGATATGACGCTGGCCGACGCGGCCGAGGTGTCGAAGCTCAACACCGCCGCGGCGACCGACCGGGAGGAAGCCCTCGCTGCGGCCGCGGCCGCACGGCAGGAAGCCGAGGAACTGGCCGGCGCGCTACAGGTCGCCCAGGCTGAGATCACCGCAGCGCAAGACCGGGTGACCCAGCTCGACCAACAACTTGGCGGCGCCAACGAACAGCTGGTCGAGGCCCGCACGCTGGTAGGGGAGCAGACCGCCCGGGGTGATCGTCTCAACCAGGCCCTCACGGACATGAGCGCCGACCGGGACGCTCAGCAGCACCGCGCCGCCCAGCTCGACCAGGATCTCACCACGGCCACCGAGGGGAAGCGCCTCGCTGAGGCCCAGGTCACGGCCCTTCAAGGCGAGCTCGCTGCGGCCCGCACGCTGGTAGGGGAGCAGACCGCCCGGGGTGATCGTCTCAACCAGGCCCTCACGGACATGAGCGCCGACCGGGACGCTCAGCAGCACCGCGCCGCCCAGCTCGGCGACCAGCTCACCACCGCCACCATCCGCGCCGGTGATGCAGAGACCCAGCTCGCCACTGTGACGGCACGTCTGGAAGAACAAACCGCGCGCGGTGACCGCCTCGATGACCAGCTCACGGCCGCCGTCGGCCGGGCTGAGCACGCCGAGAACATGGCCGAGCGGGAACGCGACGCCCAGACCACCGCCGACCAAGCGACCCGCACCGCGGAGCAGGCGACACGGGCCGCAGAGAGCCGCGCTGACCGCGCCGAGTCCACCAGAGACCAGCTCGACGCACGTCTCACGACCGCCGGTGAACAGCTCACCGAAGCTCGCGCCGACCGGGACCGCTTGCGGGCCGAACGCGAGCAGGCGCAAGCCGAGGCCCAAGCCGCCCGCCACCGGGTGGATCACCTCACCGAGCGCGTCGAGCAACTGACCGCACAGCTCCTGGGGGAGCGGGACACCAACTGACGCCATGACCCGCGCCACGAACAGCGGATGAGCGTCACCACGATGGCGCGGCACACTAGTGGCGCACGAGACGGTGCCACTAGTGCGTCACGCCAATGGCGCATGGTGTGGCGCCATGCTGGTGACGCGTCAGGATCGTGGTGCGCCATTTCGGTGGCGGGTGCTCGCGCCAATCCGGCGTCGCGTCGCGCGTCGGGGTGTCAGGGCGTCAGTCCTGGCGGGGCGCGCGTCAGGGTGCTGCCGCGACCGCTTGACCCTGCCTGCCGGCCAGCACCTGCGCGAGTGGCGGTGGGGTGTGAGCCATTCGCCGAACTGACCTGACGCGATCCTCAAGGACGCATTGATCTCGTACTCGGTGAGGGGACGTCTGACAGCAGCAAGTGCCTCCGCACCGAGCACCAGGCCGAGCTTGACGTTGTTGGCGTGCAGGCTGCCGGCGAGCATGGTGCGCGGGATGTGTAGAGGCAAGCGGGAATCGCTGAGGAGAAGGGCCTGCCCGAGGAGGCTGTCAGGGCGCTATTCCCGGATCGCCCGGCCTGGTGTGCGAGCAACCTCGGACCCCTGGCCCACCGTCGTGGATTGGCGCGGTCGGGGTAGAGAGGCATGCGCCACACAGGCGCGGCGCCCGTGAATGCGTCACGCCGCCGGGGGCATGGAGCGCGCCGCGACCCGTGGGGTGACTCACAAGCGAACGTCCCCCCAGCCAGCGATCGCAATCGTGACGCCCCGCCAGCATCCATGGCGTGGCGTAGCGGCGCGAGGCGGACGAGTTAGAGGCGCCGGGTCGCGCCGCCGCGCCATGACGCGGAAGGGACGAGTACGCCACCCCTAGTGGCGTGACGCGTCAGTGGGGCAGCGCCAGAGCGGGAGACTGGTGGCGCATGGCGTCATGGCGGTGGCGTGCGCAGGACGTCACGCCAATGGCGCGAGTAACCAAACTGTCACCTTGAGTAGTTTCCGGGTAGCCATGTAGTCGAGCGGCGCGCCACGGCATAGAGCTTGGCGACAGTGTCAGGGGCAAGGGTGTTGGGTTGCGCGCGCAGCCAGCGGACCAGTTTGGATGCGGGCAGAACGGTCACGCCGCGGGGTTGGCCGGCGCTGCGGACGCCAGCACCGACGATCACGACCAGGGGTGCGACGGTGATCGCGCCGAGGCCCAGAGCGGCGCCGAGCAGGCGGCCTGCGCGGTCGGCTTCGGCGCGGGCTTTCGCGGCGTGCTCAGTCGCGTGGCGGTTGACGGTGATCACGTCGCCGCGAGCGGAGACCAGGGCGCCGGGGTGGTGTTTGGTATTGATCGTGAAGACCCCCGCAGGTCCAATCAGGACGTGGTCTATATCTGTACCGTGGGTGCTCACAGGCACGGAATGCAACGCGTACCAGAGACCACCGGCAGTGAGTTTCTCCAGGTAGGAAGCGGTTTTCTCCTCCCCCTTGGCGCCGATGCGCCACGCGCGTTCGTCAGTGCGTTGCCCCAACAGACGCCCGAGGCGGGTGGCAATCGGGTGCTCGCGGCGCAGCTGGGCCGCTACGGCGGCAGGGCCTTGCCCGGGGATGTTTGTGGCCAGGTCGGTCCAGGGCTGCTTGTCTTTCAGGGGCCGCCGCGTCGACGCCGTGGGGCCTGCTGCTGGGCGGGTTTGTGTCGGCCGCGGTGGGTCGCGTGGGGGTGGGGGGCCGTGCGGGTCAAGGGCGCGTCGGGTGGGTGGGTCGATGCGCTGGCGGGCGGGTGGCGGTGTGACGGTCTGCTCCAGCTGTGCCTCCGCGGTCGTGGGGGTGGGGTTGCAGCGGCGCCAGGCGCGTAGCGCGATGTAGAACTCTTCGGCCCGGCCCAGGTCGACGTCACCGGGCAGGTTGGTGTGCATGTCGAGGTAACCCAGGCGGGCGCCGTCAGTGGCGTCGAAGTACACCCGGTCGGTGTCCCCGCGGACCTCCCGCCACATCGTTGTCACGTCCCCGACCATCGTCCGGCCGGGCGCGACGGGCACCGCCGATGATCACCGCGCGTAGTGAGGCAAGGGGTTTCGGCTCGGCAAGCTGACGCCGGCGCTCGGGGGGTCAGACCTCGGGCTACCACTCGCGGAGCACGGCGGATCCCTTCGCCACGAAGCACGTCCGGGACGTCCCCACGCTTCGCGGCGTGGGTTGACCCGTTGACCCGCGCGGCGAAGGGGTCAACCCCGCGCGGGTCCTTGCCCAACCCTGTCGTCACTTTCTGTACCGCCCTTCCTCGTTGGTCATTTCGATCATTGTCACTGCTTTGCTCGTCCGCTTCACCCAGAATCTCATCCCGTACCACCCCCAGGTCAAGGTCAAAGGCAAAGTCAAGAGCAAGGTCAAAGTCAAAGACCCGGTCAAAATCAAGATCGGCACACCAAGGCATTGCAATGTACTGGTTCATGATCAACAGTTATGATCGATCCGTGACTGTCAAAGTGACCGGTGTTCCCGCAGGTGTAGCGGGTGCCCGCTACCCGTGGGAGTGCAAGGGTCACGACCATGATCGGCAGTCGTACTACATCGACGGAGCGGAGTCAGGGCCGGTCGCGCGGTGGCTCGGTGATGGGGTGGGCCGGTTCGGTTTTCAGGTCGGTCAGGAAGTCGACAAGGACACGTACATGATCATGTACGGGGACCTGATGGACCCGGCCCGGCACGCTGAGCTGACGGCGCAGGCAGAGCAGGAGATCCGCGATCTCGGGCTAACTGGTGATGACGCGAAGGCCCATTACGCTGAGCTACTGGAGGGGGCGCGGTTGGGGCGTGCGCCGCGGCAGTTCAAGTCGGTAGAGGACCGGTTCGACGAACGTCTGCGGGAGGAGCCGGACGCCGACGAGGCCCGCCAGGCGGACATTCTGCGGGAGGTGAAGCGCTCCCAGAAGCAGGCGAACGGCTCGTTCGACGTGACGTTTTCACCGCAGAAGTCGATCAGCCTGTACCGGGCCGGGTTGCTGGCGCAGGGCCGTGGCGAGGACGCCGCGAAGGTCGAGGCCGCGCACCGCGCCGGCGTTACCGCGGCGGTGGAGTTCTTGCAGCGCGAGGCGGGTTTTTCCCGGGTCGGGTATCACGGCACTGCCGGTGGGCCGGATCTGCCGAGCGTGGGCCGCTACGTCGACGCGCACGAGTGGACTGTGGCGGAGTTCTTGCACGAGACGTCCCGCGCTGGCGATCCACAGATGCACTCGCACTCGATGCTGCTCAACCGGGTTCCGGTCATCGACGAGAGCGGCGCTACGAAGTGGCTGACGCTGGACTCGCGGGCGCTGCACAAGATGAAGAAGGGCGCCGAGGCGGTCTACCACCGCACGATGGAGGAGCACCTCGTTCGGGACCTGCCGGTCGAGATGACGACCCGGGAGGACGGCAAAGCCCGCGAGGTCATCGGTATCACGCTGGAGGACCGTGGCGGGGCGTCGAAGCGACGCCTGCAGATCACCGGTGAGCTGGAGAAATACGTCGATCTGTACAAGCAGCGGACCGGGCACGACCCGTCGCCGCGGACGCTGTCGCAGATGGCGGAGAAGGCCACCCTCAAGACCCGGGACCGTAAGGACGACCCGGTGCCGATGGAGGAGATGGTCGACCGGTGGGAGCGGCAGGCGCAGGCTGAGGACCGGCGTACGCACGCCGAGATGGTCGACAGCGCGGAGGCCGCCGCCGTCGGTGTCCGGCTGGAGCGGATGTACGAGGCCGCGCCAGAGTTGGACCGGGCCGAGGTAATCCGTACGGCGCTGGCTGAGGTGCAGTCCGAGCGGGCGTACTTCGGCCGTGAGGACGTTATGCGCTCCATCGGCCGGGCGTTGCCGGACCAGCTGGGCGAGGCCGCCGCAGACGTCGGCGGGGTCAGAGCGCTGCTGGAGTCGCTGACCGACGAGGCGCTGACCGGAGCTAACGACGTGGTGCAGGTGACCGGGTTCGAGCTGATCGAGACCCCGCCTGAGCTGCGGCGCGAGTCTGATGGACGCAGCATCTACCAGCCGGGACGCAGCGAGCGATACGCCACGTTGTCGCAGATGAGCGCCGAGGAGAAGATGGTCGCCACGGCGTCGCGGACCGACGCCCCGCGACTGGCTTCGGAACAGATCGAGGCCGCCATTGAGCGGTCCACGCTGGGCGACGACCAGGCCGCCGCAGTACGGGGTGTGCTGGGCGACGGCCGGCAAGTGTCGGTCATCGTCGGCCCTGCCGGCACTGGAAAGTCCTACGCCCAAGGCGTGATCAGCAAGGCGTGGGAGGACAGCGGCACGGGCCGGGTGATTGGTCTAGCGCCGTCGAACGTGGCCGCCGCGGTACTGGCTGAGGCTGGTATTGAGACCACCGCGAGTATCACCAAGTTCTTGAATGCGCAGCAAGGGCGGGGAACCCGAGAAGCGCTAGACAAGCTGACCTTGCGCGCTGGAGATCTCGTCGTCGTGGACGAGGCCGCGATGGCCAACCACCCGCACATGTCCAGCTTGGTCGAGATTGTTACGCAGGCGGGCGCCAAGATGGCTGCCGTTGGCGACGACGCGCAGATGCAGTCCGTTGGCGTGGGCGGAGGGTTCCGGCTGTTGCGCGACGAGATCGGCGCCTACGAGCTGAGCACGGTTCGGCGTTTCCGCGACAGTGAGGGCCAGGTGCGGCAGTGGGAAGCGGACGCTTCCCTGCAACTGCGCGACGGTGACCCGGCCGCGCTCGCCGCGTATGAGGAGCACGGGCGCCTGCTCGGCGGTACCCAGGAGGAGATGTCCGGCGCCGCCGTGCGGGCGTACGTCGCTGACGTCGTGGACGGACGTCAGCCCGTGCTGGTTACCCCGACGAACGAGACCGCCGACGAGTTGTCGTCGCGTATCCGCGCCGAGCTGGTCCGGTTGGGCCGGGTTGAGGAGGGTGGCGCCCTGGTCATGGGCGGCAACGTCGCTGGGCAGGGTGACCTGATCCAGACCCGGGAGAACGAGCCGACGTTGGTTGACTCCGCTGGCCTACCGGTCATCAACCGACGGATGTATAAGGTCCAGCAGCTGCACCGGGACGGGTCGCTGACGGTGCAACACGTCGCCGGGCGCGGTGAGGACGGCGCCGAGCGACTGGGCGGCACGGTCCGGTTGGGTCCGGAGTACGTGGCCGAGAACGTGGTGCTCGGCTACGCCGGCACCGTGCACGCCACCCAGGGCCGGACCGTGGACCGCGGCTACCTCTATGGCGACGAGGGCGTGAGCCGCGAAGCGGCGTACGTGGCACTGACCCGCGGCACTGAGCTGAACGTGGCGTTCTTGGTGACACAGCGCGAGCCGGACGACACAAACTTGCGGGGACTTGATTCGACCACGATCGGGCAGATGGCCCGCATCCTGGAGCGGGAGACCACCGACCGGTCGGCCGTGGAGATGCTGCGCGCCGGGCTGGACTACTCCGAGTCGCTGCGCACGCTGGTGCCGATCTGGGCGGACGTTACCGGCCGGCACACCCGTGAGGAGTGCCGGGACCTGTTGGCCACGATGCTCGGGCCCGACTCGGTGGCGCGGCTGGACGCCGAGCATGCCGACCCGCTATACCGGCACCTGCGGGAACGCCAGCTTCAGGGCCATGACATCGAGGCCCTGCTGCGGGATGCGATCGGTAACCCGCGGAGCCTCACGGATGCCCGCGAGCTTGGCGCGTTGTTGCAACACCGGGTCGAGCAGGCAGCGCAGCGGCGCACCCCCGAGCGCGAGCCAGCCGGGGCGGACTGGGCGGCACGGACCCCCGACAGCTTGGATGGGCAGCTGGGCGACTTCGCCCGCGAGGTGGCCGAAGCCGTGCAGGCCCGGCAGGAGCACTTGGGTCGGCAGGTAGCCGAGGGCACCCCGCAGTGGGCGCTGGACCGGTTGGGTGAGCTGCCTGAAGAGGAACTGGAGCGGGCCGGGTGGGAGCACCGCGCCGGGATCGTTGCGGCATACCAGGAGATGTACGACGTCGAGGGTGCCGGGACGGTCATTGGGCAGGCCCCGCCGCGTGGTGCTGTCGAGCAGCGTGCGGCGTGGGAAGCCGCATACGAAGCGCTGGGCCGCCCGGACGAGCACCGGCACATCGCCGGGGCCAGCGACGAGCAGCTACGGCGGATGGTCGACGGGTTCCAGCGTGAGCAGCAGTGGGCGCCGTCCTACGTCGGCGAGCGGATGGCCGAGGCGTACCAGGAGTCTCGCGAGTATGAGCAGCGTGCGGCGCTGGCCGAGGCTGAGGCTGCGACCCTGGCCGCTGGCGAGGCCCGCGCGGAGCTGGAGGACCGGGCCGCCGGGTTGCGGGAGCTGGCTGTGAACTACGCCGACCAGGCCCGTTCGTTCGAGGAGATCCACGAAATCCGGCAGCTGTGGCAGGGCGACACCGAGCAGATCAGGGAGGCAGCGCAGGCCGCCGCCGCGGAACTGGATCGTCGCCAGGTCGACCAGCAGACACCCACCCGGCACGAGGTGACCAGCGAGGAGGTGCCGCTGGACTGGGGCGACGTCGAGCGCCACGACCCGGAACGCGAGGCGGACCTGGACGAGCGCGACGCTGCCACGCCGGCCTACGAGGACGTGCAGCGCGATGACGGCCAGCGGGAGCCGACGGTCGCGTTGGACTGGAGCGATATCGAGCGCAATGACCCCGAGCGCGAGGAGACCTTGGACCAGGCCGACGCTGCCGCGCCGGTCCCCGAGGTCGCGCAGCGCGAGCCGGCCACCGAGATCGAGGGCCAGCCGCAACAGGTAATCGAGCGCGAGGCGCAGGCTGAGTTGGAAGACCAGGAGCCCGAAGCGCTATTCGCCGAGCGGGAGGAGGTGCAGCGCGAGGAAGGCCAGCGGGAGCCGACAGTCGAGCTGGACTGGAGTGATGTCGAGCGCGACGACGCGGAGCGCCGCGAGGTGGACCCGGGCGAGCGCGATGTGGCCGCCGTCGAGCGGGAGGACGTGCCGCAGGAGCCGGGCGTCCAGCTGGACTGGAGCGACGTCGAGCCGGAGACCCGGCAGGAGTCGCAGCGTGAAACCGCCGACGGGCGGCAGGTGGAGCAGGAGCCGGCGACGTCTGCCGAACCTGTCCAAAAGCCGACTCTGCAGGACGAGTTGCACGCGGCGCGGGCCTACCTGGAGCGGCGCACCGAACAGCAGGCCGCCGGGCGCGTTGAGGTCGCCGAGCAGGCCGAACAGCAGGCGACGGCTCGGGAGGAGCAGGCGCACCGTGAGTCCGCGCGGGTCATGGCGGAGCGGCAGTCTGAGCAGGAGATATCGCGGGGGATCGAGCGGTGACCGGTCGATGGCTTACCGTCGACAGGAATAAGGACGGCGAGGGGGAGGCGGGTATGAGTACCGAGACCCGATGGGTGCCACGGATGCGCAGCCGTGAGGAGATCGCGTACATGCTCGACTGGATTCGCCAGAACCCGTCGGCCGGCGGCCCGGTGTTTATGCGGGGTGCGTTGGAGACGTTGCGCTGGGCCTTGGGTCAGCAGGAGGCGGCGCCAGTCACTGGCCAGAAGGTCGGCTATCCGGTGCCGCGACGCATCGTGAGCAACGAGGCGTTCGAGGCGACCACCGCGATGTATAACAGCGGCCGGGCCGCAGTAGGCCCGCTGCACCAGTCCTTCCTCGAAGGCGTTGAGCACGTCGCCATGTGGCTCACGGGAAGCGACACTATGTCGACCTCAGATGACTGGCCATACCCGATTGAGGCGCCCCCGGTGACGCCGGAGGGCTATCCCCTCAGCACGGACGTGCGCCGGGCTGGGTAGCTGCTTTTAGCCAAGACAGCGGCGCTCCCACCAGATAGGTGGGGCGCCGCTACCTGTTGCGGTCACTTCTTCGGTGATGCTTCCGGGCGGTTGCTCAGGTCCGCGGTGACCAGGGCGCGGAGGTCGTCCCAGCTGTCTACGGCCGTGCCGATCTCAAGGTCTTGATGCCCCTCGAACCCGCCGCACTCATGCAGCGATAGGAGTAGCCGCCGGATCACGCCGGGCAACCACCGGTCGTGCCACTCACCGGCGGAGCTGGGCGTTCCCTTGGTACTGCGGTAGATCCGGTGCCATTCCTGACACAGCCAGGCAAGCTCGGCGACGGCGCCGGGGTGCCGGTACCAGCAGGCGGGGATCTTGTTGTCGCCGCCTTTGGCCCCGACGACGTTGTACTGCCGGACCAGAACGATGTCTACCCAGGAGGTAAGGGTCTCCCAAGCGACGCCAGCCTGGTCGATGTTCATCGTCGTCCAGTCCCACATGCGGACCGGCTGCTCCTTCTCGCCATCGGCGAGCGCGTCGACCTTCTGCTCCACGACGGTGACGGCATCAGCCAGCGCGGTCAGAGCCGTGCCGATGCCGGCGAGGTCACCGAGCTGGGTACGAAGATCCTTGATGTCACCGGCGAGGGTGAGGATTTGCAGGGCGTACCCGTCGCCTTTCGGTGGGGTGCTCATACTGGCGCCTTAGTCACGGTGTTCACGTCCTGAGTCGCCGGGGGCTTGTCCGCCGCGGCGGGGCCCGGGGTGGTGCGTGCGGCCTGCTTAGCGGCGCGGCGTTGCTGCCTGCGGACCTTTTTAACGTCGCTGCGTTCCCACGCCGGGGTCGTGCGGACGATGGTCGGCGGGGCGGTGCGGTGCAGGATCAGAACATGGTGCTCCGGCAGCTGCCGGACCAGGGCCGGTTCGATGATCGGCCGTTGCACCTCCACTCTGGAGGTGCTGCGCCGCGACTGCTGAAGGGTGGCCGGGTCGCTGTCGGTCTCCGTGACTTGCTTCATGGTGTATGAGCCGCAGGCATCGGAGATGGCCCGCAGTTCCTCGTGCAAAGTCAACCCGCCGAAGATCATTTCTGTGTTGGCGGCAGTCTTGATGATCTGCCCGCCACGCTCGCCGTACGTCTTGTACAGCTGGGCCAGGGCCTGTGACGACACGATGATCTGGATGTTGCGGCCGCCGGCGTCGGCGACCCACCGCACCAGGTCGACGGGCACGATCAGGGCCGCCTCATCAAGGATGAAACTCATGGGCGGTTCGAGACGCCCGCCAGGCAGCGTTGCGGCGTACGTTTTGGCGCCGGTGAACAGGTGATCACTCAAGGCAACTAGTAGTGGGGCGAGCGATGAGTTTTCGCCGAGGATATAGAGCGTGCCCCGGTTGTTGATGAAGCTTTCTAGGTCCAGTGAGTCTTCATCGGCGCCGGGCGCCACGATCTGCGCAACGGCCGGGTTGCTCATGAACTTCACCGACCGGCTGAGGGTTAGGAAGATCGATTCGCGGGTTTTCTCGGCGGGGGTGGTGAGGATCTGGCGCAGCTCACCCAACCAGCTGTCTGGCACCCGGTCGCGGTGATCACGCAGGATCGACATTGCCGTCTTGTCGTTGGGCGATGTCGACCACTTACCTACCTCCTCCATGCCGAGGCCGGAGATGCAGGCCGCGAGTAGGAAGCAGCGCAGCATCTTCGCGGCCTGCTCTTCCCAGAAATCTGCATCGGCGTGGCGGGATGCGTCGCCGTTCATGGCACCCACGCCTTGGGTAAACGAGGCCGCCCGCGCTTCGGCGGTTTCGAGGTTGTCGCAACCGCGGACTGGATTCCAGCGCAGGGTCGAGGGGAGATTGCCGACACCGGCCGGGTTGAACACCAGCACTGGCCGGTCGGCGGTGCGGCGTAGCTGATGGGTCAGCTGATACACGTCGGCCTTTGTGGAGGTGGCCACGACCGCACCGGCTGCATCGATGATGGCGCCGGTCAACCAGGCCGTTTTACCGGACTGTGGTGGGGCTAGGACCAGGATCACGTCCCGGTATGAGGCGTATACCTCGCGGGCGTAGGTCGGCCCGACGATCGATTTGCCGAGGTACACGCCGTGGTCGGTCGGGTCGAACTGGTTGCGGAACCGGGTCAGGTACCAGGCCCGGTTGTACCACTTGACGTGCTTGAACGCCTCGCGGGTGTGCGCGGCGACCTTGATCGTGGAAGTGGATGACAGGTGCTTGCGCAACTGCCAGTGGTCGGCCCAACCGGGGTTGTTGTACCTCGCGCGGACCCGGCCGCGCGGCGACAGCCGGTGCACGAGGGTGCTCACGCCTAACGCGGCCGTGACCGCGCCGACGGAAAGCATGGAAATCGGCACCGCGCCCGACATGCTGTCCAGGGCCGCAACGTGTGCGCCGGCGGCGGCGGCCGCGGTGTTGAGCTGGTGGCCGATAAAAGTGGATGCATACATCAGGCCGCCACCGGCGAGTGTCGACACCGCACCGGCTTGGATCTCGTTACTGTTCTGCTGGGACATGGAGGCTCCTATCTCCTGTACCGGTTGCCGGGGCGGCGGCCCTAATCGCCGCCCCGGTCCTATGCATTAATGTCACGTACTGAGATCAAGTCGCCACCCTAGATCAAGGATGCGACATGGGTCGATCCTCTGCGATGGCGCTGATCAGCTGGTCACGGTGCTTATGATCACCTTCCATTGACCACGGTTAACGACCGCGGGCGATCTGCTGTCTGCCGGTCGTCGTTGAGTTTGCGAGCCTGCTGGATCAGTCGCTGTGCGGTGCGCCGCGATCCTCCGTACTGCGCCATCACGGCTTCCGGCTCCACCGAGCCGCGCAGCAAGTCGTCCGCGATAGTCGAGACCCGCTGGTCGCTTTCGCGGCGCATCTTGTCCAGCTCCGCGGTCATTTCACCCAGTGCCGTTTCTAGCTGCTCGGCACGGTGCTGCTGCGCTGCGGCCTCGCGGTCGGCCGCTGCGGCGGCGGCCTGCTCGCGCTGGTGCAGCTGCTCCAACTGCTCCAGCTGCGCGCGAACCCTCGCCAGTTCGGCAACCGCGTCATCGGCCGAGCGGGCGCCGGCCGCTTGCTCCAGTTCGACGATGGTGCGGTGCTGGGCCGCAAGGTCGTCGCGCAGGATGTTCAGCTCGGCTGTGTGTTCATGCCGGGCCTGCGCCAGCTCGGCGTCCGTGTCGCGCACATCGTCTTGTTCGGGCTCGCTTGACCGCTGGACCGAAGCGATGACATCGCGCATGAGTGGTGACGTCTCGGGGTTGACTTGGCTGCTCAGCAGGTACGCCACGGCGTAACGACGGCGCCCTTCAGCTATGACGTCCTCCTTCGTGGCCTCGGCGCATTTGACCAGCGATCGAGCGCCCAACCACTTCCACGGTTGGTGACTGTTTTTCCACCGGATCGCGCGGGCGATCTGGCGGACCTGCCATTCCCGGACTCCGTCGTCGACGTCTTTTTCTTCGGGAGCCACGATGCCCAGGCGCAGCGCCAGCCGTTTCGGTGTCCACAAGAACCGCGAGCGCTTATCCGAGCGGCGAGTGACCTGGAGTAACCGCAGGTACCACATGTTCGCGCCGAGAACGACGACGACAATCCGGCCGATGGCCACGGTGCCCGATTGGCTGCCCAAGATGGCCAGTAGGCCGCCGCCGCCGACGGTGATCCAGAAGAACGGCCCGGCCGGGCCGAACCCCACGTTCGGGGTGCCCTTCTCGTCTTTGCCCTTGCCGTAGGCGTAGATCATGCCGACCGCTGCCCAGACGCACGCCTCGATGAATCCGGCCAGCAGCCACGCCTCCGCCGACGGCATCGTCAACTTCACGCGGAAAAACTCATAGACCCCGGTGATCGTGATGTACGCGACGCCGGCCTGCACTACGCCGAAGCCGATCGACGCCTTCGCGTTGAGATCCTTTCCCCGCAACGCCCGAGCGACCAACAGCAGGACAACTGCCAGGATGCCTAGGCCGAGCGCGATCCCCGCGACGGTCAACTCCGTGGGGTGCTCACCCAGCCAGGACCGGGCGGTGGTCCATATGTTGTCCAGGTTCACCGGACGTCCTTCCCAATCGTGTGCCTCGCGGCCAACGGGGCAATCCGTCGGCATGTCGCAGCCTGCCGGTTGACGATCAATGACGGTAGGCCCGTATCGCGATCAATACGCATGGATAACCCTTCGTGTGTGCACGCTCCCAGTGGGTGATGGTGAACGGTCACCAGGGCGCGGCCTCGGTCAGACTTCGCGCCGAGTCAGGTACTCGTCCAGCGCGGCGTCTAGCAAGTCCTGGAGTTCGACGTCGTTCTGCACCGCGAAGATCCGGGCACGCTTGCGCACGCTCTCCCGTACGCGGCCGCCGAAGTTCACGCGAGTGTCCCCGCGAATGTCCACGGTCGGCGGTGCAGCGGTCGGCATCGTCTCTCCCTCATCGTTTTTCCTCGGTTCTGTAGTCACTCGCTATCCCCTCTGGTGCTGGCGGTCGCGCCAGCATGACGCATGAGGTGACTGAGCCGTTGGAGGCTCACACGATCAACTTTAGAACTCTTCAGTCAGTCAGTCAACAAATCAATTTGTTGACTGACTGATTGATTGTGTGCAAGATGGAGTCAGGAAGCCGGGTGCCCCGGGTGCTGCAAAAACCACCGGGGCGTGAACCGTCCAACACAGACCAATGGAAGGGACGATCCGTGGCCATCCTCCGTCCTGATACACCGTCGAAGGTCAACCGACCGCGTACCGCGGTGCAGCTGCGCAACGTGCGGCCGGTGAACCCGCCGGCGCCAACGCGTCAGCCGGGGCCCATGGACCCCGTACTGAGCCACATCGCCCGAACGCAGCCCATCTATACCAACGCGCTGGTCGACGGGCGCCCGGTGCGGATCTACATCGAGCGCGGCCGGGTTCGGCTCCGGTGGGGTAGAGCGACCGCGATCACTGCGGGAGTTGCAGGGGCGCTCGTCGCCCTGCTCGGTGCCGGCGCGTACCTCGCGGGCGTTGCGGTGCAGACCGTCGAGGCGAACCGGAACGTGATCGTTGGTGCGCTCGTGGCCGCCGTGGTGGTGGCGTTCGTCCTGCGGCGGATCTTGGGGTCCGTCGTGCGGGCCGGCGCGTGCTGCACGGGCCTGCACTGCTCGGGTTGCCCGCACCGCTGAAGTCAGGGACGGCCCCCGGCGGTGCTGGAACACCGAATGCCGGGGGCCTACCGGGAGGGAACCCCGGCCTGTTCACGGTAGCGAGTCACCGACCACTGCTTTGCTCTTGCTGACTGTCACGCCGTCGAACCTGACCTGGTAACCCGGGTCCGGCGGTGGCCGCCAGAAGGGTGCGCCATCCATCGCTCTAGATCCGAGGTGCTGGAACACCCCGGACGGAGCCTGCTCGGGAGGGAACCCCGATGTCCCAGCGCAGCAACGCGACCGCCAATCCCGCTGGCACCACCCAGCTGCCGGACGACTGTGTCGTCCCCAGCCAGCCCGGCACGCTCGTCACCTGCGAGCACGGCCGGGACGTGCCGGACCACATCGCCGCCCGGCAGGGCATCGCGGGCCACCAGCGCCGCCGCTGACGGCTCCCGTCCGGGCCGGACTTCCCCGCCGGCCCGCATCGGTGGCCGCCAACAAGGCGCAGGGCAGTCTCCCGGAAGGCGTGCTGGAACACGTCACCCCGGGGGCCGATCGGGAGGGAAACCCCGAGATGGCACGCAGAACCGACACCACGAAGACCAGCACCACGGACGCGGCCGCCGCCGCCGCCCGTATCCGCGCGACCGTCGCGTCCGAATCCCGCTCCTACACCGACCCCGCCGCGAACTACCCCCGTGCCCGCCAGCACCAGGAGCAGCGCCTCTCCGGCGCTGCCCGGCGCCGACCGAGCTGACCGGCACACCTCATGGCTGCGCCCCGCTGGCAGGGTCGCGTCGTCCTGGACTGGAGCAAGGGCGCCGGGACCACCAATGAGGCGCAGCCCTGCGTGCTGTGCCGACGCCCGACCCAGCTGATCAGCCCCGGCGGCAAACCGTGCCACAAGACGTGCGCCGAAGATTGGACCGAACGCCAGGAGACTGCGGGCAACTCCCGTCGATCGGCGAGTGATCCGGCTACTGCGGGTCGGTAGCATGGGCGCATGGCACCCAGCAGCGCCGACGAGTCCCGCGTCCCGGCCACCGCCACGGCGGTGACCGATCCCGCGCTTGACGAGGTATTGCGCGACGCCGGTTTCGCCCTCACCGCGGCCGGTAAACAACGCTGGCGGCAGCGCCTGCGGACGCCGATCTCCGCCGAGGCGCTGCACGAGGGTCAGCGGATGCTGGACCAGGCGCGTAGCTCCGCCGCATGAGCGGCATCGCCGTGGTGTTCGACCACACCGCCCTACTCGCGTACGCCCGAGGTCAAATCAGCGCCGCCGAGCTGGTGTCGGAAGTCAACGACAACGGAGACCTCATCGGCGTACCCGCGACCTGCCTCGCCCGCGCCCTGACGGCACTGAGCGACACGTGGGACGCCGAGCAACTGATGCGGTTGATCCACACGGAAGTTGCCCGCCTCCTACCGCTCGGCGACCCCGAGCAAGACCCCGCCGCCCAAGTACGCGGCGTTGCCCAACTCGCCCGCGACGCCGGCGGCGACCTGGCCGTGGGTCACGCAGTGGATGCCGCCCTAGAGCACCGCGCGTTCTACGCGACCACGGAAACGCACCATGCGGCCCCGGCGTTGCCAAAGGGCTGGGAAGTGCTCGACCTCACCGAGTAGACCCGCGCGGGTCTAGCCGGGCATGCCCGCGTGACTGGCTGGGTTCGTCCCACAAGCTGGCCGGGAACAGGTCGGCCAGGTGGCGAACGGGCCGGTCGGGCGTCGTCGCCAGACACCCCAGACGTCGCCCCACTGCCATAGGCCCTCAGGAGAACCGATAAGAGTGGTCGCTGTCAGTGTGCGGTCGCGGTGACGTCCCGACCTTCGTGGGCCGCTGCCTGCTGGTCGCGGGTCGTCATGTTGGGCGCACGCTCGTCAACCACCAGAGATTTGAAGTAGGTGGGGGGCCGCAGGTGCCGCCTGGGACTGGATCGGATGTCAGTACAGTGCCCTGTCATGGGAACTGCACACCCGATGGGCACGATGGCCGATCCCCGCGAGCTGCTACGCGCGACGAAAGCCATCGGGGCCATCGATGAGATGCCGACCCCGGATGAGACCGACGAGATGCAGGCGGGGGCCGGTGGCACCGCACTGTGGCGCCTCCAGTGCGCCCATCATCTCGCGGGCGCTGTCGAGAATCAGGTACTCATGGCCGCCGGCGCGTGTGTCAACGCCGGCGCTGACCGGACGGCGATCCTGATGTCCGGGTGGGACTTCCACACCGGGGCAAATCTGGACAACGACGCCGCCCGGGTCGGCCTGCTCGTCACGATGGCGCACCGCATGGTCGACCAGGTCATGCTGATGGTGGCCCGCAAACGCCGCGGTGACGGCGATGAACTGCTCTCGCCGCTGGTGATGCCGGCGCTCCCGGTCGCGTCCGCGCTGGCCGAGCTGCTGCACGCCGCCGCAGTCGAGACCGACGGCGAGGACCTGTCCCCCCGGGCCGGCCTACCTAAGGTTGCGGAGAACCTACGCGCGATGGCCGAGATGCTGGAGTCCATGACCCCGCCGGAGCACCGCGCGCCGGCGCAGTGACCACGCGCTTGCGCCCGCGCGGGCGTGCCGACGTCGGTGTCGGCCAGGAGGACGCCGACCGTGGGTAGCTCACCGCAGATCCTGATGAGCCCTGAGGTCCGCCGCTTGCTCGGCCCAGAGGGCGCCGCCCGGGTCCGCGAGATCCCCCTAGCCGGCGGGCACTGTCCGGTCTGCCGGCGGGCGCTGCCGGCCGCCGGACCGGTGACCGTCCTTCTTGTGTGTAGCGCCACCGTTACCAACGCCGCGTTCGCGCACCCCGGCTGTATAGCGTCGCAGGTGCTCCCTGCGCCGGATGATGCGGCCAGCCGCGACGAGATGGACATGACGATGGCCGCGGTGCTGCTGGGGCATCAGGGCGTCCTGCTGCCCACTCTGCTGGCGGAGCTGGTCGGCGCCGCGTATGTCGGCCCAGGTCCCGGTATCGGGGGTGACCTGACGAACCTGCTGGTGTCTGCCAGCCTGGAGCGCGGATTCGCGCTGGTCACTCAGCTGGACGAAGTCCCCGGACCGGCCCCGGGCTGGTCGGCAACCCTAAAGCTGACCGACGCCGAGCTGACTGGGCTACACATCCGCGAGCCCGGCGGGGGGACGCTCTACATTGGGACCATCAGGGCGCCGCAGGGCTGGTACGACGCCGTTGAGCAGCACGGCTGGTGCCTGCTCTACACCGGTGCATTCCGGCTGACCGACTACACCGGTGTAGGACTGCTGCGGACGCTGGACCGGGCGGCCGCCGCTGGCGGACTGACCGGCGCCCGGATACCGGTGACCCGGCAGCCGTGAGCAAAGCCATAGCCCCTATATGCCGAAGCCGTTAGCGCGTAGCCGGGCGAGGACGTCCTGCGTTGCCGTGAGGTAGTCGGGCAGACAGGTGGCCGGGTCGACGCCGGAAACACACCGGCTGTCCAGGCTTCACTTTGACTCTATAGTGTCAATCACGGTACGATGTAGACAGGTCGGGTTGAGTGACCCGACCGAGGAGGAGGCATACAGATGCAACCGACCAACTGGAGCGCCGAGCAGCTGGGCAAGGTCGAGGACCGGATCCGCCAGACCTACTGGCAGGTGGCAGGCGCCCGGAACCGCCTCGTGTCGCTGGCTGAATTGCGAGCTGCGCTGCCTGCCGAGCTTAGTCGCGAGCAGGTCGACGCCGCGCTGACCAACTTGCGCGATCACAGCGACGTACACCTGATCCCGCGTACCGAGCAGCGCCACGCCAGCCCAGAGATGCAGGCTGCTGCACTGGCCGGCGGTGGCGCTCACGACCATCAGTTGTCGATCGACTACACCCAGGACGCAGGACGCGTGGCCGAGCGGCTGCACTCGCGCGACCAGGGGCGGGCGACGTCGATGGTTGCCGCGCTCAGCGACAGCAAGGTTTTCGATGTGGCCCGCGAGATGGGCGTGCCGGTGAGTGCCGACGTGCAGCAGGTCCGCGCGGACCTAGTCGCCACGTCGGTGGCGAACCGGGACGCCTGGCTGGCGGACGCCCGGCAGGGCGCGAACGATGGGATGATGCTCTACCGCGCTGACACCGAGCCGCAGTGGGCGGCATCTCTGAACAGCGACGAGCGGCAGGAACTCGCGGCCGCCGCCGCGCGGTTGCAGCAGCGCGCCGCCACCGAGCCCTCATGGGCGTACGTCAAGGACCGCGCCGACCGGTGGGCCGACCCGGGGGCCAGCGTCGACACCTCAACCCCGGCGCGGGAGAACGACGGTGCGACCCGGCAGCGGGAGACCGACGGCCCCGCCCGGGAGTCCGAGGGCGACCCGGACAAGTACCACGAGGTCGATGACGAGCTGGCCCGCCTTGCCGCCGGTGGGATGACCGCCGGCGACATGGAGCGCGACGACGCTGAGCACCTGTCGCCCGAGGAGCACCGGTGGTTCGAGGCGCAGGAGGACGCCGCGAACAGGGAGTCCCTGGAGACTCCGGACAGGGCCGACGCCGGCGAGCGCGTCGAGACCGCAGACCCCGGCCCTGCCGCGTCGATCGGCCCCGAGCTGCGCGCCGCCCGCAGCTACCTGGAGCAGCGCCCCGAGCGAGACCCGGCACCCCGGGAGCCGGCCGAACGCGCCACCGCAGCCCAGCAGGAGCAGGCTCACCGCGAGTCTGCGCGGGTCGTGTCCGAGCAACGACAGGCCGAGCCGCAGCGCGGCATCGAACGGTAGGGGCCGTCTACCATGCCGGAGTACGAGATTCTGGACGTCATGGTCACCGGTGACGTCTTGCGCGTCGACGCGGCCGACGCAGACGGTGAGCCGGTCACCCTCAGACTGACCATCGGCGATGACGTCCTACCGTCCAGCCTCGCCCGTCTCGCCGCCACGTTCGCCCAACTGGCCGCGACCCGTGGCAGCGACCTAGAGCGATCCGTCAAACTCTGATCTCCCCTCCCCGAGACACGGCCTGGTCAACAAAGGAAACCCAAGTTGACCAGGCCAACTATTTTGACCCTATAGTGTCAAAAACGGTAAAATGTAGATAGATCGGGTTGAGTGACCCGACTGAGAAGAAGGGCAAACCAGATGCAGCCGATCGACTGGAGCGCCATCGAGGGGCAGCGAGGCCCGGTTAACTGGGAGCAGCTGCGGCCGATCATAGAGATGCAGGTATTGGCCGACGAAAGCCGGCTCCTGTTGGAGCAGGCGCAGGTGGTGGAGCGGACCCACGCCGCGAATCTGGCGGACCCCGGGCTCGGCCCGGCCCTCGCCCGCACTGAAGCCCTGATGGAGCAGGCCGAATACATCGAGATGGAACAGGCGGACGAGCGACGCACCATTGCGGAGGCCCACCGTCGTGGCCTCACCGTCGAACAGTGGCGGGACCGGGTCGACGCGGCCATCGCCTATGCCGAAAGCCCGGAATACGCGCAGGCGGTTTGGGAGCGGCAGGGCGAGGAGTATGCGAACGACTGGCAGGACACCGACCGCGGTGACGGCGACGAGCCGGTGGCGGGTGCCGAACACGACCCGGTTGGTGACGACCTGTTCGGCTACGTCGCGGAGGCCCGCGCCGCTAACGAAGCTCTCACCGAGCGGATGCGCACAGACCTCTCCTATCGTCAGCAGGTCTTGGACGCCGCGCGGGGCAAGGACCCGGCGCAGATGAACCGCGAGGAGTTCGCGGCATTGTCGGCCGACGCGGACGACCGATACGCCAATGACTACGGCGACCGCCAGGTAGCCGACTACGTCGACCGCATGACCGATCTCGACCTCGCGGGACAGCTCGACCCGCCGCACCGCAACCCCGAGATCCGCACCGAGCGCGACTATCAGGACGAGACGCTGGAATATGCCGTCGGTGACGACCTGCTCATAGGTGGCGTCGTGTACGACCGCAACGAGTGGCAGTCCGACGGCGAGGGAGGCGTTGAGCCTCGCCTTTCACCCGAGGAAGACCTGGCACGCCAGATCCGCCGGGCTGAAATTGAGGACTCGAACGCCCGCAACCGCGAGGCGGAACTAGCCAACGACGAGTACGAGGCGGCAGTGGACTACTCCGGCCCGTCCGGCGATTTCGACCGGCAACAGGTGTCCTCCCTGGAGGATATGCATCCGGAAACCAGGGACTTTGCGGACCTGACGCCAACCGATCTCACCTATTTGGCCGCGAAGTACCCCGAGCAGCGGGGCCTGGGCGCGGACGACGCGATCAGCCCGGCCGACACCGTGAGCGCCGACCGGGCGCCGTCGGTGGCTGCCGAGCTGCACAGCGCCCGGGTCTACCTGCAGCACCGCACCGAGCCGGACCCGGCATCTCGTGTCACCGTCGAGCGGGACACCGCCGCCGCGCAGGAGCAGGCCCACCGGGAGTCCGCGCGGTTCATGACCGAGCAGCAACAGGCGGAGCCGCAGCGTGGGATCGAGCGGTGAGCCCCATGAGCGAGCCGACCCCGCAGCAGTCGCTACGCGAGATCATCATGGCGACCCGGACGGAGGAACCGCCACCCTGGTCGGACGCCGCGCATTTCGGGGCCCACACGCTCGGCGCGCAGTTGGGCCGCCGGATCCAGTGGATCGCACCGAGCCCGCAATCCGATCAGCTTGGCATCCTCGCCGGCTATGACGACAGCGTGACGCTGCGATTTGAGGAGGAGGAACCCGGCTCAGCCCAGCTGCAGGTCCAGGTCAGCTGCCCCGACGATCGCACCTGCCCCGGACCTGCGTGGGACATCATCACGTCCGCAGCCGACCTGCTGACTGCCATCGATAGCGGCATCGTCGACGACCCGTGGTGCGAGACCTGCAATTAACAACATTCCCACAGCTGCACACACATCCACCGGTCGCGGTATGTACGTCGCGCACCGCGACCGGTGGGTGCGCTATGACTTACCCGCGTGTCAAACCGAGCGACAACCTATGAGCCTGCTCGGTGACGATGCGCGCCGCCCACCAGGAGCAGAAGTGACTACGATGCTCAGCCCGGCCCTACGATGTTGGCCGTGACCGCCACAGCCCCGACGCTCGCCGCGCTCGACACCGCCTGGTTGGCGATTCGTGACCGCCACCCCGACGTCCCACCCGCGGTGGTGACACTGGGAACCAGCTGGGACCGCACCGGGCGACCGCCCGGTGCGGCGGCCGACCGAGGACATCAGGTGACCCTGACCGGTGCCCGGTGGGCCGGCGCGGGCGAGGCCGCCCTGCCCGAACTGGTCGTTACTGCAGCCGCGCTAGAAGACGACGAAAAGACCCTGCTCGCTGCGCTGCTGCACACCGCAGCCCACGCGATCGGCGACGCCCGCGGAGTGAGCACCACATCGCGGCAGGGCCGCTACCACAATGCGAAGTACGCCGACCTGGCGCGCGAGGTCGGCCTGATCGTCGAGCAGAACCCGACCGGCGGGTGGTCCCAGACCACCCTGGCGGTAGACACCCTCGCGCACTACGCCACCGAGTTGCGCGAGCTGTGCGAGCTGCGCGGGCAGCTGGGAGACCGTCGAGACGAGCCCCGGCCAGGACGTAGAGGAACGGGAGCGCCGGTCCCGGCGCTCTGCAGCTGCTCCCCGGCCCGCCGTATCCGTGTGTCGCTGACGGTGTTCGGCCTGGGCGGTATCCGGTGCGACATCTGCGGAAAAACGTTCGCGTTGACCGACACGTGATCGGGTAGCACTGCGCACAGCACCTAGCGGGGCTGCAGGACGGGGCCTCTTTCCTCGGTAATTGCTCGCCGAGGCGAAGGCCTACGCTGCTGCGCCCAACCACGAGTCAAAATCGTAGACTAAAGGTGACATTAGACTATATAGGTGATTTATCTATAGGTCGGCGTATTGCTGCAATTTGGTTTCCCCAGCTACTGACCGGGGTGACCTTAACAACGTCGCCGGTGTGCGGCGCCTGGACAAGGTATTGCTTTCCGTCAGCGACTCCGATGTACATGCCGACGTGCCCCGGTTCGGTCGTTGTGCCGTCCGACCCAGGGATGAAGATCAAATCACCGGGTTGTAGAGCGGCTAGACCCGGTACGGCGACACCGAATCGGACTTGAGTGCTGGTCACCCGGGGGATGTTCACGCCGGCCGCTGCCCATGCGGCCATCATGAGACCGGAACAGTCGTATGAGTCGGGACCTTCAGCACCGAACACATACGGTTTACCAATCTGAGCGAGCGCGAACGCGACCGCAGTGCGGGCTTGCCCCGCGGAGGGAAGCTCGTAGCCGGCCGGGATCCCACCACCGGTGGATGCCGCCGGATCGTCAGTGCCGTTGCCGCACGTGGTGACGGCACCTGCCCAAAGCTGCACGGTGAGGTTCTGCGCGAGCGGCTCCCATTTGGCGTACTCCCCGCGTAAGTCTGCCCGGGGATTTTGCACGTCAGCGGCAACCTCGGTCAGCGGCAGAATCTGCCAGTTCGGGATTCGCACCAACTTGGCGAGGAAGGCGCTAGTGGACCGCACCGGATCCCCAGCGACATCAGCGCCATAAATAGAGACTCGCTGCTGGAACAGACCGATCGAGTCATGGTCACGCTGGGTCTGGTCGTTGTGCAGGGTTGATTCCTGCATCGCGGTGGCCAGCGAGATGGTCGCCGCGCGCGCGGACAGTGTCTGGTGCTGGATCACACCGACGATGGTCGCGGCGTTACCCAACTGCTCGGCGTCGAGGTGGATGCCGTTGACATCATGTGCGGTGCCGCCGGCACCACACGGACCGGCAGCGTCGGCCGCCCCGGCTATAAGTAGCACCGATAGTGGCAGCACCAGCCAGAACGTCAGGGCCAGCGCAATCAAACCTTTTTTCATGTCCTGGCCGCCTCCGTGGGAGCGGCGATCAGTGCAGCGTTGGTGTCGAGCAAAGGAATCTCCGCCGGTGTTCGCACGGTGGTGACTTTGAAGACCCGCTCGCCGACCTGCCACACCGCCCGACCGGTGCGCTGCCGCGCCCACCCAGACACCCAATCTCGGGCGATGTCACCGAGGCCGACCAGATCCGACAACTCACCGGCGATACCGGGGTCTTGGGCGAACATCACTTTGGTGTCACACAACGCCATCATGTCGCGAGCAATGGTGACTTCCTGGCTGCCGGCAGCGCCGACAGACAACAGGTCGGAAGGTTTATGCGCGATGATCAGCTGGATTTCCCCGTCGTTGCGGCTCAGCCGCAAATCCGCGTCCAGCGACTGGACCGCGCCGACACCCAGACGCATCTGCCGCCACGCCTCGTCGCGGACCACGATGGTGATGTCACCGGGTTGACGCAGATCGGTCATCGCTCGCGACCAGGAGTTGACGCACGCCAACGCCACCCCGACCACCTCATCACCAAGGCCATCCAGACGTTGCAGCGACAGCGACTGGATCGGGGCGTTCCAGTCCAGCCCGATGTTGGTGTAGTCGTCGAACAGCCCCGCCAACGCACCCCGGACCAGGGCACCCAAGGAGTCCGTGACCTGCCGAGTCTCGTCGATCATCTGCTGAGTGCTGGCGTAGCGGCAGCGTCGGGCCAGATCATCGCTCGGGTGCGACAGGGCCTCGTGGACTTCCGGGATCGTCAGAGTTTTGAGGTGTCCGCTCCCGTCGGCCCAACCTGACAGCTCGGCCAGCACGGTCGTCATCGCGTTCTCATCCGACGGGGTGACCGGAACACCCCGCGCACCGACCAAGGCTTTGAGTAGCACCACCCACCGGGCGAAGATCACCGCAGCACGGCTGCGGCGTTCCTCGTCGTTGAGCATGTCCCAGCCCTGCCCGAGCGGGCCCAGGTCGAGGGGATTGATCCGAGCAGGTAGTCCCAGGCCCAACGCGATTGGTCTCACACCGATGGCTGCGCAGAGCTTTTCGTACTCGCCTTTAACGTCGCCGGGGATCAGTGTCCGCGCCCCGAACAGCATCATCCGCAACAGGAACGCTTTGACTGTCGTGGACTTGCCTGACCCCGGTTTGCCGAACACCATGATGTTGGGATTAGTGACCACCCCATCGACCGTCCACCCGATCGGATCAACGTAGAAACCACCCGATGTCAAACTGTCGTAGCCCAGCAGAGCACCGGTCGGGGGTAAGCCGTCACTGGTGAGTAGGGGAAAAACCCCACCGATCTCCGCAGTAGACGCCCGGTACGCCGCCAACGGGGCCGGCATCGGCGACCAGCCATAACCGGGGCTGCGAAGCCCGCGCCGCGGTGCACTGGGGCGTAACAGCGCGTACTCGCTTCGGCGATCCACCGGCACCGGTGCCGGTGCCGGTGCCGGTAGTTGACCACCGTGCTCGTCGACCAGCTCTGCAAGCGAGCGGCCCCGACCTATGCGCCGAGCCATCAACTCACGCTCCGTTCCGGTAGGCCCAGACCCACCGGCAGGACGGCCGCGACGAATCCGCTGTCCTGAGCCAGCTCCAATCGCAGGAGCCGAAAATGGCAGCTGCGGGCAGTGGCCTCAAACGTGGAGGCGTGGTCCTCCACCGGCCAGGTTGATGGCACCGTGACCGCGGCTGCGGCGGCGACGCGGACCATGGTGTGCCCGGCCGCCAGTTGCCCTTCATGGGTGGCGACCTCGTTTTTACGGCGTCGTTGAGCCCGAGACACCCGGAAACCGCGCCGCTGCCTCACGTCCTCTGACATCTCCACGGACCACAGGTCTCGTTCCACCTGCCGGGAGGCCTTGTCCGGTTCGAGGGGTTCGTAATGCAAGGCCAGGGTGCGCCGCTCGCCCGCCGCCGACGGGGCGAGGATCTGCGCCATAGCACCAACACGGGTAGGTAGCTCGGGCAGCATCAACGCGTACGACACAGTGGTGAACGCGTCATGGATGTAGGAGCGGGCCGGCGGTGCCGGGGCGTTAACCGGACCAGCCGCCCCCACCGGCACCCCGGTTGTGGTGCTACGACCCCGGGTCAGTTCCTGCTGCGCGCGTTCCAGCACCGCAGCATCAGCCGGGCTGTAGCCGGTCCGGATCGCCACGGCCACATCCTCGGAATGCAGCCACTGCACACTGGTCACACCCATGCCCCGAAGGTGAGTCTCCATCTCCTGCAAATGCCGGTACAGCACCCGGGCCCGACCATTAACCCCACCACCGGCCTGCGTCGCCTGCCGGCGGACACGTGTCTCCGAAATGCCGACGGTCACGTACACCTCGTGACGAACCGCAGCCGAGGTCACCGCAGATTCCAGCTGTGCGCTAATTTGGTGCACCAACGCCGGGGCGGCCGAAGCCACATTGTCGGCCAACCATGCCGCCCGATGCGCGCCATCGTCGGGCACCGTACGAACCAGAATGGAAATCCGGGAGATCTGCTCACCACGGGCGGCAGCGGCCAGCAGACCTCCGAGCTGATCGGCGTAATGGGCTCGGGTGGCGGCATCAGCCGCACCTAGCCCCGGGTGAGTGATCCGAGCGACAGCGGACCAGCGGCCCGCTGTCGCGTCTTGCAGGACACACACCCGGTGCAGCGTCGGCCCGAACGGGGGCCCGTCATGCAGGCGCAACCCGGTCAGCACACCGGGCAGATCCGGCTGAGCAAGTTCCTGCGCCGTTGCCGCGCCCGTAGCCGCATTCGACCTCCACCGTGACCAACCCATGGCTCTCCCCCACGCGAACATGCACACATCAACCAGCCAGCGCACCGCCGAACGCCCGCGCACCGGAACGATGATCAACGCCGCCGCAATGGCCGCGAACGGGACCATCTCGCCGGCGATCAGCCACCGGCTGCGTCCTACCGCTACCAACACCGGTAGGACGATCACGGCCAGCAGCACCAGCTGCGGACCGGTCAAGCCCATAAACCAACCGAACTTTTCCCGGCGCCAACCCGAATACAGTCGGGGCCCCGGATCACTGGTCGCACTCATACGACCAACACCGCAGCCGCCTCAGCACCACCGGCGGCCTCACCACCACCGGCCGCTGCACCGCCAGCCCCGCCACCCGAGCTGGCCCCGCCACCCGAGCTGTGCGACGGCGATGCTGGGTCAGGCGCACCGGACGAGGTCGGATCAGGCGGTGCCGGTGCCGTGCCGGCGAGGCTGCCTTCGCCACCGGAACTTGACGAGGACTGCCCACCCGCGCCGGAACTCGGCGAGGATGCCGAACCGTCGGTGCCGGTATCGGACTGCTCACCGGTATCGGACTGTTGATCTGGTCCGTCACCCTTGTTGCTGCGCTCACTATCGTCACCGCCTGCCCTGCCGCCGTCGCCCCTGCTCCCGCCGCCGCTGCTCCCGCCGCTGCCTTGACTGCTCGGGCCGCCCGGATGCCCAGCGCCAGCGGCGTCGAGGATGCCGCTGCCTTGACTTGCCAAATCTGAACCCGTCGATGCCATTGCATTGACCCCGGCCATCGCTTGCTGAAACCGGCTGTCTCCGTCCGCCTCAGCGCCGCCCTCTGAACTGCCCGCACTGCCGCCGCCGCTGCCCCCGCCGCTACCGCCGCCGGAGATGAAAGACCGCACCGATGCCCCTGACATGCTGTTCGGATCGACGAACGCGAACAATTTGAACAGCGCAAGCGGACACGTCAGCGCGATGATCAAAACGATGCCGGCGATCAGCGCCCGTGCCGCAGCCTGCCCGGCGCCGGGGTTTTGCCCGTCAGCCCCCGCCGCGGCTTCGGCCAGCTTCAACCCGATCACCACTGCCAGCGCAATCCCTGGTGACATCAGCAGCAGCGCCAGCATCCACCGCAAGCCGGTCCAGAACCACCGACGCGTCGACTCAGAGATCAGCCCAGCGGCAAGCATCGGGATGGTCGCGGCAAGGATCAGAATCGCCGCGCTCCGCGCGATAGCTTCCGCCAGGAAACCGAACGCGGCCGGGACCACGCACAACAGTGCAATCAACCCAAGGGCCACCCCGGATATACCGTTGACGGTGTTTGTCAGCGCAGAATTTTTCCCGCTGATGCCTTGCCAGTTGTCGATTCCGCCGGAACTCAAGATGCCACGAGCGGTGGCATTGCTCACCGTGATCATCAACGCGAGCATGCCTAGCCCACCCGCGGAAACGACCGTGTACTGCCCAAAGCCGATCAAGATTCGCCCGAAGCCCTTGCCGCCGGCAGCAACAGCCTTGCCGATCTGCACGAATGACAGCAACACGAGGATGATCGAACCCAGGTAGAGAGTCGTGGGCAGAACCCCGGTCAACGCACCGTTGCTGGTAGTGACATCCGGGGTGCTGTACCGGTCGAGGAAACCAAACGAGACATTCAGCAGCATCACTGCGGCGTTCCACACCGCTTTCATCGCGGCGTCGAAAGCACCAGCGGCCGCATCGCCGAGCGCACTGCCGATAACGCCGAAAATTCCTCCCGGATCCGGATCAGGCATGCTTCACCTCTTTCCAGCCGGCGCGGACCGCGTCGGCGCTACCAGGCCACGCGCTCGGCGCGAACACGGGTTGAGTTCCGGGACCAATCCACCACCGGTTATCGCGCCAGATCATCCGCTGACAATCACCGACACCAGCTCGTTGTGTGGTGGTCAGCGTCGCGTCGAACTCTCCGAGTACGCAGGCCACCACGAAGTCCGGGCCTACAGTGCCCTTGATCTGACCTTGGACGACTTGGAACGTCGCCTGAGTCTGCTGCACCTTCGCCGGGTCACTGAGCGCGGTGATCAACCGGGAAATACCGTGGAATGGTGTCCACTGTGTCTCGGGCACCGCTCCCGGGGCTGCAGCCCAGCGGTAGACCTCGTCGACACGACCCAGATCAGTAGTGGAGAGAGCAGCCTCGTCGATCGCCGCGAGTTGAGCCAGCGCCCCCTCCGGGGTTTGGGGGAAACCCGTCGCAACCGGGGGGCCACCAGGTATCACCTTGTGTGAAGGTGCCGGAATCCTGATCGGTGGCCCTGCGGTTTCGCGCACCAGCGCCTGAGGTTTGGCCGCGGACTGCGGTAGCTGCAACATCGGTTGTGCTGCCACCGCGTCTTGCTGAGCCTGAACCGACACGGAACCGGTCGGAGCGCCGTCAACCGGGGACGCGGTCGGGGTGGGGCTACCGGGTGCGGAGGTCCGAGCATTGCCGTTTAGGGCGTGGACCACCAGATATGCCACGACACCGAGCAGGAGCACTACGAGCATCACGGCCACGACTAACACCGCTACAGCACGACCACGGGCAGGCGCCGCCGGTGCTGCCATCAGCCCGTCACCGAAGTGATGAGCGCATATATACCTACATAGAGCACCGCCGCACCCAAGGCACTGATCAAAATGCCAATACCGATCTTGGAAGCACCGTGATGGGCGAAGATACGACCACCGGCCACCGCGCCCGCACCGATGAACCCTGCTACGACGATGACTACGAGCACGCCCCACTTGATGTAGGCCACCAATTTTGAGACCGGCTCAGCGACCCCGTCCGGGGCCTTGGCCGGTGGATTTGGTGCAGGGTCGCTCAGAACCTGCAAGACCTGATGCAGCGCGGACACGATGTTCCCCTTCAAAGGTGGTGACTAAAAACGACGAAACAGCCGGGGTCGCCGGCCGGTAATCGGGGGCTCGAATGCCGCGCCGATTCGGCCGCCGAGGCGATGCAGTAACGCCCCCGCAGCTCGGGTGGCAGAAGGCGGTGACACCGCGGTCGTCCACCCGTGGATAGCAGCAACCGGGTCGGCGGGCACGAATTCGCTGCACTCGTCGACGCTGGCCCGCAGTGCGTTGCCCATAACCGCGTTGGCGGGTTCTGGCCAGCGTTCGCCGCCGACCACGGCTACACCGTGGATCGGTGCCAGCGAGCTGCGTTCGACTCCGGTGAGGTAGCGAGACAACACCACCTCAGCCAACGCGGCTGACGGGGCAGTCGCCCGCACAGCCAGGACGGGCAGCGTAGGGACACCAGCCAGACCACACCAGACCAGCGGGCCAATCGGGGAACCAGGCGACATCAGCTGCCACAGGTCCCAACCGGTATCCACGACGGTCAGATCCACATCCTCGCCACCCGCGGCCGCCCATTGCAGAGGATGAGGAACCGCTGCCAACCGTTGCGGCAAACCCGTGCCGATCAGCCGGCGTACCAACACGGTGGAATGAGGCAAACGACGCTCGGCTAACCGCACCGCCGACTGTTCACCACAGGGCACCGAGCGCCCCTCCACCTGACACACCCCGACCAAACCCGACCGGGCCGGATCGGCGCTATCGATCAGCTGCACCCGAAAACCCGCAGCCGCAGCCGCATCCGCCAGAGCCAGCGCGACACCGGACGCCCCAGCCTGCGGGTGCGCACCGAGCACCGGCACCACCGCACCCAAACCTGATCGCAGTGCGGCATCCAGAACCGAGGTTGATGAGTCCACTACGTCAGTGCGACTGGTGGTCATGACGGCCCCCGCGTGCAGCTATCCCATAGGGACGCGTAATTCCACAACGTCCAGAGCATCGCGCCTCCCCGTCAATCCGCGCATGGAAATAGCTCTCCGTATCAAGGTCACCACGATAATGCATGCACGAGTCAAGAACCCGACATATTTTCGTAGAAAAAACGATACTAAAACATACAAATGTGTGCAATTAGCATAAAATATTAATATAGGTAAAAGGATTTCCCTCGGGGTTTCGTAGATATTCACGGCCCACTAGCAGCACGTCGTCTAGACAATCAAAGCGCTAGCTTTCCACCCAGCGAGCGATACGTAGATCGAGCGGGACCGGATGGCGGTGGGATCAAGGCGATCCGGATTTCCTGGTCGGATCACTGCTGAACACACACGTAGCGATCAAGGTTGTTTTGCCGTAGTGGTGGAGCCCATGAGCGAACCAAGCCCGATCTTCGACGTCGGCCCATACGCCACTCGCCAGGATGCCCTGAGCCAGGCCGAAGCGATCCTGCACGGCCTACCGGCAGAGATGACTGATCAGAACACCGCTGCCGGGTTTGCCGGCGAACTGCTGTTGATGGATGCCCTGCTTAGGGCAGGGGTAGTGCCGGCAGGATGGGAAGACGTCGCCCGGCAAATGATCACCGAGCGGCTACCACCGGAAGTGATTCAAGTAATCGCCGGGTGGATCATGCGGGCTCACCTCACCCACAAACCCTGAAAGACACCTGGTGGGGGAGTTTGGCCTGGTCAGCCATATCCGTTGAAAATTTCCCCCGTACTACCGGGACACCGTTAGGCCGGGTTACCGCGGTGGATCTGCCGTAGCTGTTGGACTGTTTCACTATCGCGGGCGGCGCCGGCTGTCACCTCGGTGAGAAGGTCGTAGTCCGCCGGTGGTAGCCAGCCCTGCTTTCGCCCTGCCGTGAACAGCATCCCGAGCTGAACCTGCCGGATGATCTGCGGGGAGAAGCGAGCGCGCATCTCGTTGGCCAGGGCGGGGCGATTTCAAGGAGTCAGTGCATCACCCGCAGGCTTAAGGAATGAGTTCAAACGTTCCGCTGGAGTTTCCCATCCAAGCGTCATCCTCGGCCGCGCGTTAAGCATATCAGCGATCCCATCTAATTGCACCTGCGTATATTGAGAAAGGTCCGTGCTCTTCGGCAGGAACTCACGAACCAAACCATTCGTGTTCTCGTTACTACCCCGCTGCCATGGCGAATGCGGGTCGCAGAAGAACACCGGGATCTCGGTCGCCATGGTGAACTTCGCGTGCCCGGCCAACTCCACCCCTTGATCCCAGGTCAGCGACCGAGCCAGATGTACCGGCAACCGGCGCATCGCCTCCGACAGGATCGACACCATCCGATCGGCGGTCCGATCGAACGGCACCCGCATCAGCATCACGAACCGGCTCGAACGCTCCACCAGCGTCGCGACCTGCGACTTCCCGGCCTTGCCGATAATGAGGTCTCCCTCCCAATGTCCCGGTACCGCCCGATCCGCGACCTCGGCCGGACGCTCACTGATGTTGACCATCCCGGCGATCCGGGCCGCCTTCACCCGCGTCGAACCCGCCGGCATCCGCCGATACTTCCCGCGTCGCAACGCCAGTTTCAAATCGGTGCGTAGCTCACCCCTGGCCTGCATATATAGGGTTTCGTAGATCGTCTCGTGAGACACCCGCATCGCCTCATCGTCAGGATGAATCACCCGCAAACGGGCGCTGATCTGTTGCGGCGACCACCGCTGCGCCAGGCCCGCATTGACCTCGTCGTGCAACCGCCTGTCGGCCTGAAGCTTGCGCGGCTTCGGCCGAGTCAGCAACAACTCGAACCGCTCCTGCGCCAAATCAACCCGATACCCCTCACGACCGCCGTTTCGCGCGATCTCCCGCGAGACTACCGACGGATCCCGAACCAACCCGACCGCGATCTCCCGCGCCGAGAGATTCGCACCGATTCCCCGCAAGATCTCATTGCGTTCATCAACCCGTAACGCTGTGCCACGCACCCAGTTTCCCCTATCAGTACAGTCCCATGATCATCTCATGTGATGCACTGACTCCTTGAAATCGCCCGGTACTACGAGTTTTATTGCCAACTGTCGAAGCGTCGACCATTTCTTTGGCCAGGAGCATCGCGGCAGTGAATTGATCAGCCCAATCAGTTTCAGCGCGACTGCTTGATCCTTCCGTCACGAGGTGCCGCCGTATCCGTTCGCGGTCGTGCAGGTCCCCCACGTCATGGGCAGCAGCCATACGCCGTGCTTGTGTGACATCGAAGGTCTCCGGCAGCGGCCGCGGCTCGTAAGTCATGGGTTCATTGTCTCCCTGCCCAGGCGGGCGACCCTAGTCCTATATGCGGTCTGATTTCGAGCCGAGGAATAGATGGTTCTACACGGAGAAGCCATCCGCGTGCAGGTCCGCGCGCAACCGAACGAGACTTTTCCGAACGCTAGGCCGTGCGCCCGAGCCGGGGACGTCCCGCGAGCTCGCGCTCGGAGCCTCGATCTACCCCGATCACCGCAGCGCCGCGCTCGCGTTCGGTGCCCAGCTGTGCGACGGACGCACCTGGACACGCCTGCCCGCCGCTTTCGACGGCCGACACCAACCGGTTGAGCCGGGCTGGCTGCGCTCAGGGCAGAGTTGGTACCGCACCGATGAGCCCGAGCACACCAACGCAGAACCGTAGATTTGTGCTCAGGTCGGATTGGTGCCGCTGAGGCCTTCCAGCAGCCGCACAATTTGCGCTAGCCCGACTTTGATCTCCGCGGAGTCTGCCTTGTGCTCGGCGTAGTGCTCCAGCTGCGTTTCCCGCAGCGCGGTCAGCACCCGGGTATGGCCGCGTAGCTCGCTGCGGTAGTCAGCGACGTCGCGGTCAGCTCCGGCGGCCAGAGCCCGCGCTGCCGCGGCTTCCTGGCGGATCACGGAGACCTCGGATTCCAGTGCGGCGAGGCGCTCTAACACGTTGTCCAGGTCGCTCATCAAGAATCCTCTGCCCGGGGTGGGTTGGGTGGGCCTGAGTCTAGCCAGCACGAGCGCCATCCTGCGACGACCGCATAGTCATGACCAGGTGATCCGGAGCCGGGCGCCGACCAGCGTTCCCCCGCCAGCCGCGGCGCGCAGGGTCTTTTCGGTGGGGTCACCAGTTTCTGGGTCGCTGATATGGCTGCCGGAGTAGAGCACGCACCAGCCGTACTGCTCGACTGCTTGGCGCCATTCGGGCGCGATGTACACGGTGCCTTCGTAGAACAGTTCCCCCGGCCCGGCCTCGATGAGCAGCTGACTCGGTGCCTGCCCGTGGTCCTGCAGCGTGGCGGACCACGGCAGCAAATGCCGGGGCGCGTCACGCAAGCGGGGGACTAGCACCAACCCGACGTGCAACAGCGTGGACACGAGGGCGTCTGTGAGTTCCCCAGGGCCATTTAGCGGGGTGAAATAGGCGTGCAACGGACGCTCGGCGACCAGGACCGGCAGTGGGGCTGTGCCATGAGCCAGCAGCATCGCGGTCATGTTCATGCCGGTCTCTTCGGGCAGTAAGTCGTCGAGGCCAAGTTTGTCGGCCATTACCGATGAGGGTGCGCACCCCAAATGGGTGAATGTGACCCGCGCCAGCCGCTCGGTCACGCTCAAGACCACGTTGACCGGCCCGGCCGGCGGGACCGGTCGGGCGCATACCGGGCAGGTTGCTTGGTTCAACGGAGCGGTGAGGATACGTTCGAGCATTTCCCCGGACAGCAGCTCACGGACTGGGGTACTGATCCGAATGTCCGGGACCGGGGACACAGGTCATCTCCTCCAGCAGTGCGACATGGATGAATCTCGATCAGCGACTCTAGTATTTGCCGAGGTAAGTCAATCAAGGCGAACGTGTGACGGCCAGTCCCCTGAGGTATTCGGGGTTGTAACAGATATCGGTCGTGGTTACCAAACAGCTCAGCGGGCGTAACACCTCTCGGGATGCGAGAGCGATGCCGGGACGATCGCCGCGGCGCCCGGCCGCCGTCGTGGCTTCCGGCGATCGGCTGCCGCACCGGCCTGCGGCCGGCTTGCCCTCGATGAAGGAGGGTCACTGTCCGTGCATCTTGACGTCGCAAGGCCCGCCCGGGATGGGGGGTTATTAACGATTTTGCTACCAGCCGCCAAAAAGTTGATCTAGATGGCCCCACACTTGTTAGCTGCCCCAGCACCACATGATTTTGATCTTGGCGTCGTACCCTCAGCCCAGTGAGCTTCGACATCGAGGATGAGCAGCCGGTGCAGGGCTTCGCCCGGTCCTTGCACGAGGGACCGTCGATCGAGCTGCCGGGATGGTGGATGCGCGTCAAAGTCACCGCTGCTGACACCATGGGCCGCTTCACGATGTTGCACGGCGAGATGGCGCCGCACCTACCTGGGCCGCCAGCCCACGTGCACGCCGCGCACGACGAGACGTTCGTCGTGCTGGCCGGGCAGCTGCGGTTCCGCATCGGTGACCGCTTCCACACCGCTCTACCTGGCGAAACGATCTACGCCAGCCGCCGGCTCGTTCACGGCTTCTCTAACCCCCACGACGAGCCAGCTCGGTACATGGTCTTGCTGACACCCAGCGGGTACGAGGACTACTTCCGCAAGGTCGCCCAGCACATCGCCCAGACAGGAAGCGTGCCCGACCCGGTCCTTACCGCCGAGCTCATGGCCCAGCATCAGACCGTGCTCGCCGATCCCGAAGGCCAGGACAAGCAAAATCGTACGTGAACCCGGGTGAGCGTTACATAGGCGGGGACACGGGTAGCGTTACATTGTCATGATCAACTAGTGGGCTGTTGAGCTGCGGTAATCTCAACGGGTTGTCCGAGTCGGTCTGGTGTATCGCGAACGTTCGTTCGCGGACGTTGCCGAGGGAGGACGCTCTGCTGGGACGCGGGGCTGGTCACGGCCGTGATGAAGTGGCGAGACGCAGTCGTTGAGGGCTGCTGCCGTGCACCCGTTCGACGAGGCCCCGTGCTTCGAGGTCTACCTTGGTGTAGGTGCAGTAGTTGCGCAGCCTGCCTTTAGGGAAGGCGCCGTGGGTGCCGAGGTGGTCCTGGGTGGAGGTCACGAGATCCTTGAGCAGGACTGTGCCGTCGGGTCGGGTGGGTCGGGACAGTACCTCAAGGATGTGCGCCCGGACCAGCTCGTACTGCTGCAGGTCCATGGTCCAGCCGTCGAGCCCGCCGGGGCGGGTAGCGTTGAAGATTTCGACCCGGCCGCGCGCCCGGGCGATCTCGTCAGCGTGCCAGGCGCTGTCGGGCACGGGCCCGGAGTGTGGGTCTCTGGCCGAGGTCATACCGACTGCCTCGTTGTCGCCTTGACGGGGGCCTTGAGTAGGCGCAGGTTTTCCACGTGCCGCTCACCCTGATTCCGCTTGACGCTCCGCTATCTCGTCAATCAAGATAAAGCATGGACATGACGTGGACGGTCGACATCGACGTGAACGCCCCGGTTGAGCGCGTCTTCGACGCAGCTGTCGACCAACATCAGGTGATGGCATGGTCGGCGTGGCCGGCAGCCACCGGCTACTCCTGTGCTGTGGATGAGCAAGACGGGCGGGCTCTCGGCGCCACCATCGTCTTCACTGACCCCCGCTCGGGGAGCCCAGCCGGACGACAGCAGCTCGCTGCCACCGTCGCGCCGACCTACATTCGCTACGAGTTGCACAACCCCGGACCCGGCGGCGTGATGCTGCACCCCGTTGTCGAGATCCATCTCGCCAGCCTTGACCCCGACCGCACCCGCGTCTTCTGGCGCTTCGCCAACCGACTGCCGGACGGCATGCCGGAGGAGGCGCAGCAGCAGATGGCGTCGTGGGTGAAAGGCCTGCACGTCAAGGACCTCGAGGGCCTCAAGGAGCACGTCGAGCAACGGTAGTGGTCGCGGGTGGGAGCATCGGGGCCCCGCACCCGCATGAACAAGGAGCACCGTGACTGACGAGGGAACCAAGGACGAGCCAGGAGCTGCGCCCCACGACCTGATGGCTGCGGTGAGATCAATGGCGCACGCCCTGGCCCAGTTCGACGACGCCGCTTGCGCGGCGTTCGGGGTCGGTCCGACAGACCTGCGTGCACTCAACCTGATGGAGCACGGGCCTGTGACTGCGGGTGAGCTCGCAGTGCGCCTGGGGCTCACGTCGGGGACCGTGACAGTCCTGATCGACCGGCTTGTTGAGCATGGGTACGTGTCACGCGCCAAGGCGCCGCTGGACCGCCGAAAGGTGCTCGTCGGGCTTGAGCCAGCCACCTATGCAGCGCTCGCACGCATCTACGCCCCGTGTGGCCAGGCCGTGGGTGCGGCCACCGCCCAGATGTCGCAGCAGCACCGTGCCGCTGCGCGACGGGCGTTGACCCTCATCACCACAGCCGTGAACGAGCAGGAGCAGCACCTACGCCACACCAGCACCGACGACCCTGTACCTTGACCGTCATGCATCTTTACAGTCAAGATGACTGCTCGTAGCGTCCTTGGCTGAGGCCCCCGATCGTCGAGGCCGAGACGGGATCTTGTCGTGACCACCACCAACAGGAAGCCGTCTGGCCCCCGACACATCCCCAGCCGACCCATCTGCAGGCACCGGGACTATCTGGCTGGCCCCGGGCGCTGTCCTAGTCGCTGCCTTCATGGACTGGCTCGACGTCAGCATCGTCGCCGCTGCTGCTCCATCGATCGCCGCCGACCTGCATACGACTTTAGGCTTTGATAACAGAAGAATGATCAAACGCGCGTGTGCTAAAACCAAAAACGCCCATCTACGGTATACCCCAACATGCCAGCTGGCGCCCTCGTTGGAGGCGTCAAGATAGGCCCCGTTTGCTTGGTTTCCTGACACAAGTCAGGCAGGGTCTCAGAACTCAACTCGACGTCACGAGCCGGCTCAGTGTGCTCTCGCCGGAGGGATCTCAGCAGCTCACCAGCCCTAAGCGCCTGTGCGTGGGTTCCATGCTGGCACCTTCACCCTGCATGCTTACCTCACTGATCGGAGTCTTTCGATTACCTGAGGTGATGGCATGGTGGATGTGCAACCAGTGCAGGCGAACCCCTCCACATGGGCGTTACAGCAGTTCGGGACGAACGCGCACCAGGTGTGGCAGCGAGTGCCGCAGGCTTTAAACGCGACCGTCAACCGCGCGTTGGACGCCCACACGGGGGCGAAAATGACCACCGATCACGCGTTCGGCAACGCCCGCTGGCCGTTGCAGTACGAAGAACTGGTCAATCACCTGCAAGATCTTCCTGACACCATGACAGTTCGGGCACCGAACACCTTCGTCGAACTGGTCATCATTAACGACCACTTGCTGCTGCCCTGGTACTACGCCGATCACCGGTGCTCCGTAGCCGATAGCCGCGCCGTGCGACCATTGACAGCGCTCACGATAGAACTGCTGAGCAGGTTCGGCCCTCAACCGCGGTGGCATCAACCACACCTACCGCTACCTTTTCTGCAGGTCGCAGGCCCAGACCTGGAAACAGCTACGCGGATCGGCAGCGAACTGGACCGTCTCGACCCGCCACCAGCCGTGGTGATCATCGGATATGCCTGCAACTCCACCGAGGGGTTACTCGACATTCAGTGGGGCAAGGCCGCCCTCGGCGATGATTACCTTTTGCACTGGTATCACCACGAGCCGTTGCCCATCCCGCTACCACGCATCCCGCACCCGCGCAGCGGCGCGAACCCGGCCCTTGAGGACTAACGCTCGGAAAAGTCCCGTTAGCCAAGATCATCTTTTGGGGTGAGGGTGTTTCGCGTACGGTGATCGTTCGTGTCATCGACGGTGAGCTTTTTGTCGCAGGTGGAGTGGGACGGGTTCGGCCGGTACGCCGAGACGCCACCGGACCGGCAGATGTTGGAACGGTTCTTCTTCCTCGACGACGCTGACCGGGAGCTGATCGACGAGCATCGCGGGGCGCACTCGCGGCTGGGGTTCGCGGTACAGCTGGTGACGGTCCGGCATGTCGGCCGGTTCCTGCCGGATCCCCTCGATGTGCCGACGCCGGTGATGGATTACCTGGCGGCTCAGTTGCAGATCGAGGACGCGTCGTCGGTGAAGCGGTATCTGGAGCGGCGTAACACCCGGTTCGAGCATCAGGCGGAGATCGCCCGGGTGTACGGGTACCGCGACTACGGCGCGGCCGAGGGTGAGTTCTTGCGGTGGCTGGATGATCAGGCGTGGATCACCGGTGACGGGCCGAAGGCGTTGTTCTACGCCGCGGCGGCTTGGCTGCGTCAGCAGCGGGTGCTGCTGCCCGGGGTGAGCACCCTGGCAGAGGTGGTAGCCAGTGTGCGGCACCTGGCGCAGCAGCGGCTGTACGCGACGCTGGCTGGTGAGGTCAGCGCGGATGAGGCGTTGGAGCTGGAACGGATTCTGCGGGTGCCGGAGGGTCGCCGGCGTTCGCAGTTGGACTTATGGCGTCATGCCGAGCGCAGCACCACTGGTCGGGGGATGAGCGCGGCGCTGAACCGGGTGGCGGAGATCGCCGGATTGCGGATGCGGGCGGTCGACGTCTCGGCGGTGCCGGCGCGCAGGGTGATCGCCCTGGCCCGGTACGGGATGGCGGCGAAGGCGCCGAAGCTGGCGGGGCACCCGTACGAGCGGAAACTGGCGACGTTGCTTGCCACGGTGCGGTGGTTGGAGGTGCAGGCCACCGACGACGCCCTGGAGCTGTTCGACGTATTCATGACCAATGAGCTGATCGGACGGGCGGGCAAGAACGCCGATAAGCAGAAACTGCGCCGGCTGCCGGGCCAGTCGAAGCACGTGGCGGTGCTCGCAAGCGCGGCGCAGGTGCTGTTGGAGGCAGACACCTGGGGTGATGGGGTGCCGCTGGAGCTGGTGTGGGAGGCGATCGACACCGCGGTTGGGTCACGGGCCCGGCTGGCCGCGGCGGTGGCCGGGGTGCAGGAGATGATCCCGCCACCAGCGGCGGACACCCAGGGGCAGTGGCGGGCGCAGGTGGTGGAACGCTTCGCCACGGTGCGCCCGTTCGTGCGCCTGTTGTGCGAGGTGATCGAGTTCGGGGCGACAGTCGACGCGGCGCCGGTGCTGGCTGCGATGCGGGGCCTGGCGCACCTGCTCGACGTACGTCCGTCCGAGCGGGTACCGAAGGGGCACCTGGACGCGCGGAAAGTCAATGTGGAGCTGGTGCCCAAGGGCTGGTGGCAGCAGCTGGTGTTCCCCAAGGACCGGCCGGCGGGGACGGTGGACCGTAACGCGTACGTGTTCTGCGTGCTGGAGTTGTTCCACACCGCGCTCAAGCACCGCGACATCTACGCGGTCGTCTCCGACCGGTGGGCCGACCCACGTGTGAAGCTCCTGGTCGGGCCACGCTGGCAGCAGGCGAAAGACTCGGCGCTGTCGGCGCTGCAGCTGCCCGAGCGCCCCGACGAGCTGCTCGACGAGCTGACCGCGACTGTCGACAGCGCGTGGCGGGCCGCCGCCGGCGGGATCGTGCCGGACGGCCCGGTCAGCGTGGACGCCGACGGCCGGCTGCACCTGGCCAAGGACGACGCCCTCGACGAGCCTCCCAGCCTGGTCGATCTGCGGGCGCGGACCACGGCGATGCTGCCCGAGGTGGACCTGCCGGAGATGATCCTGGAGCTGATGGCGCTGTACCCGGCCTTCCCGGCGGCGTTCACCTCGATCTCCGGGGGCACGTCACGGCTGGCTGACCTGCACGTGTCGGTCGCGGCGCTGCTGAGCGCCCACTCGTTGAACGTCGGGCTCGGGCCGGTGATCGCCGGCACGGACGCGTTGACCCGTGACCGGCTCGCCCACGTCGACCAGTACTACCTACGCCCGGACTGCTACCGCGGCGCCAACGCGGTGTTCATCGACGCCCAAGCCGGAATTGGTGTGGCGCAGATGCTCGGCGGTGGGCTGGTCGCCGCGGTCGATGGGATGCGCTTCGTCGTGCCGATCCGCAGCGTCGACGCTCGGCCCAACCCGAAGTACTTCGCCCGCAAGCGCGGCGTGACCTGGCTCAACATGATCTCCGATCAGGCGATGGGGCTGACCGGGCGCGTGCTGTCGGGCACTCCGCGTGACACGTTGCACCTTGTCGACCTGGTCTATGACCCGCACGGCGGACCCCGCCCCGAGGTATTGATCACCGACCAGGGGTCGTATTCGGACCTGATCTTCGGGATCGTCACGTTACTGGGGTTCGACTACCGGCCAGTGCTGGCCGACCTACCCGACACCAAGCTGTGGCGCATCGACGCGACCGCGGACTACGGCTATCTGGACCGCACCGCACGCGGCCGCAGTGACCTGGGCAAGGTCGCCCGGCACTGGCCGGACATCCTGCGCGTGATCGCTTCGATCCATACCCGGGAGATCTCCGCGCATGACGCGATCCGGGTGCTGCAACGCGACGGGCGCCTCAACGCCCTCGGCGAGGCGATCGCGCACTACGGCCGGATCTTCAAGACGCTGCACGTGCTCAGTCTGGTCGAGGACCCCGCGTATCGGCGGGAGATGAAGCGGATGCGTAACCTGCAGGAGCAGCGCCACGGCCTGGGCCGCAAGGTGTTCCACGGCCGCAAGGGCGAGGTGTACCGGGCGTACCACGACGGCATGGAAGATCAACTAGGTGTGCTCGGCCTCGTTTTGAACTGCGTCACGCTATGGAACACCATCTATCTGGATCATGCGGTGACCACGTTGCGGGAACAGGGTTACCAGGTCCGCGACGTCGACGTGACCCGACTGTCGGTCTACCAGCACGCGCACCTCAACGTCCATGGTCATTACTCGTTCGTGCTGCCCGACCTCGCCGGTGGGCGACGGCCGTTACGTAACCCCGACGAGGCGTTGCCCGGGTAGTCGCGGCGCCCCACCTGCCGTGTCGAAGGTCCGACCGGATGCCGGTGAGGATGTCGCGGGCTGGTTGATCCGAGGTGGGGGTGCTGGTTCATTCGGGGGTGATGGTGGGTGCGGGGAGCCAGCCGAGGGTGGTGTCGAGGTCGCGGTAGCGGTGGGGTTCGCGGGTGGGGTGGGCTGCGGTGATCCGGTCGAGGCGGAACAGTCTGCCGGCGTCGCGGGTGCGGCACCAGGCGGCCAGGGACCAGCCGGTGGTGGTGCCGTAGAAGCCGGCGGGTTCAACGTCGCGGCGACTCGGGTTGCCGTGTCGGTCGGTGTAGGCCAGTCGTACCACGGTGTTGTCGAGGATCGCTTGTTCCAGCACGTCGACCACGCGTCTGAGGCTGCGTTGCGGGGTGGGTTCGATACGCACGCGTTGTCGCAGGGTCTCGACGCCGGCGGCGGTGGTCGGTGGTAGCAGCGCCTGTAGTTTGGTCGCGGCTGAGCGGGCCGCGCCGGTGTAGGGCATGCCGTCGCTGTAGGTCACCGCGATGAGCAGTGCGGTGACCTCGGTGGGGGTCAGGTTCGCCGGGGGTAGCACCGCGCGGGGGTGCAGCAGGTGCCCGCCGCGGCGCCCGGGCACGGTATGCAGGGGGATGCCCGCGCGGCGCAGCGCGGCGAGGTCGCGTTCGATGGTGCGCCTGCTGACGGCGAACCGGTCGGCGAGCCAGGCCGCGCTGAGCGGGGCGGGCGCGTGTCGGCGGATCTGCTCGGTCAGAGCGTGCAGCCGTTCGGCCCGGTTCACCGCATAGGCCCGGCGAACCCTGACGGTGATCGCGGCGGGTCTGCCGGCGGGCGCTGATGTGCCGGCAGGGCGTCGACGACAAGGTCGTAGCTGTCTTCGATGAGTTGTTCGAGCAGCGGCAGCGACGTCAGGTCCTGGCACGTGAGGGTGACCCAATGGCGTTTGTTCATGTGGTAGCCGACAGTGATCCACTCGTGGTCGCGGATCAGCGCTGCCGCATGATCGGGCTGGGCCTTCACCGTTACCCGGCAGGGCTGTTCGTCCACGGCGACCAGGGCGAACACCTTACCGGCGACCTTGTACACGGCGGTGTCCTCACCGAACGGATACGTCAGCTCACTGGCCGGCTGCCGGGCACATACCTGCATGGCTTGCGCCGGCCCGCCGGTACCCGCGGCGGATGTCATGGCACCGACGGGGTGGGATCGCGGTCGAGGTCGACGGGCGTGCCGATCTCGATCAGGACACCGTTGAGGTCGCGTAGGTAGCCGACGCGCTGCCCCCACGGCTTGACGACGACCGGGCTGACTATCGCCGCGCCGGCGCTCACCGCCCGAGCACAGGCGGCATCGACGTCGTCGGTGGCGAACGCCAGGTCGACGCCCGGTGGCGCGCTGGTGGGCCTGTTGCGGTGATAGCCGCCGGGCAGGTCCGTGAGGGCGGTGACGGCCAGCTCATCCTGGGTGAACGCGATCGTCACAGCGCCGGTCTCGAGTTCGGCGTACTGCCCGGACGGGTGCACGAAACGCGCCGGCAGGCCGAACGCGGCCGCGTAGAAACCTAGCGTGGCAATCAGGTCCGGCACGTAAAGCACGGTGAACGTGAATCGCAGCGCACCTTCGCGGGCGGGCGGTTCAGGCGTCCCGGCCAGGCGTCGCGTTGTCGGGCTCACCAGGTCCGCCGGCCGGCCAGCAGCCCACGCAGGGCCTGCAACTCGGCGGTGACGGTGACCCGAGCCGCCCGGGCAGCATCAACCTCGGGTGGCAAGGGCTGGGTGAACAGCACCACGGCGCCCCCTGCGGGCCGCGGCAACACCCGGGCGTAACCGCCCACATCACCCTGTTCACCGGGCAGATAATCGACCGTACGGGCGGCATCGTGCACTACCACCCGCAGCGGGAACGCCTGCCCGTCCTTGACAGCCATCCACCGGGTCGGGTCGCTGCCCGGCTCCACGGTGTCGACGAACGCGTGCGCCCAGCGGGGTAGCTGCGACACGCTCGCCAGCAGTGTGAAGGCATCGCCGGGATCAGCGCCGACCTCGATGGTCTGCGTATCGGTGCGCGATGCTGTCACCGGCCCGGCCCCGTACCGCCGCCGCTGGCTTCGGGCAGCGCGAAATGGGGGTTCTCGATGATGCCGATGATGTTACCGGCCGGGTCGGCCACGGTCGCGGTGCGGATGCGGTCACCGACGTCCTGCACCCCACCACGGCCGGTGGCGCCGGCCGCCACGAGCCAGCCGAGAGCCTTGTCCGCATCGGCGACACCCCAGTAGGTCAGCGGACCCCCCGCCGGATCCGCGTGCGGGTCCAACGCCAGCTCGTAGCCGGCCACGGAGAACCCGACGTAGAACGACTCGTCGAAGTACGGCTCCGTGCCCAACAGCCGGGTGTACCACAGCTTACTGGCAGCCAGGTCCGGCGCCGGATAGATGATCGTCCGCAAACCCAGGAACATGACAGAACCCTTCGCCCCAGCGGCCGCCCACCGGCCACGTCGCATCATCATTGGCGCACCCAGCGACAACCCCCTGTCGGAGTTTCCCCAAAATTTCGTCACGACATCGCTCACCTGCGAGATAACCGCAGACGACGACGGGCCCTTACTGGGATGTCACGCCAACGGGGATCTTGGTGCGTGGGCCTCCGGCTTGCTACTCGCCGATAGGGCGCTGAAGGACCTGGTCCTGAAGGCGGTAACGAAGAGCGGCTTCTTCGGGTGTCTCTGATTCGTTAGCCGTCCGGATCCGGGCGGGCTTGGGTCGCAGCTGGGCTGGGTCGTCGTCCGCGGTGGCCAGCTCGACTTCGGCGAACGCCCGGTAGAGCGAGGCCAGGGACGGGGGGCGGCCTGCGTTCTTGCCGGTCTTGATGGTGAGCTTTTTGGCGATATCCGGGACGGGGACGCCCTTGTCCTTGAGGGCGAGGGCGAAGGTAAGCGTGTCGTCGTCGATGACCTTGGGTCGGCCGCCGTGGTTGCCCTTGGCTGCCGCGCTGGCCTGGCCTTCGAGAGTTTTTTCCCGGATGTAGTCGCGTTCGAGCTGCCCGGCGACGGCGAGGACGGCGAAAAACATGGCGCCCATGCCGTTGGGATCGTAGATGCCGGTGAGCGCTCCGGTGAGCAGTTCGAGCTGGATACCACCGGCTTGCAGGTCGGCGGACAGGGTCATCAGCTCGGCGGCGTTGCGGGCGAGGCGCTTGAGCTCGTGCACGGTGACGATCACTGGCGTCTCGGGCGCGGCCTCCTTGAACTGATGGGCCAGCGCGAGGGCCTTCTGCAGCTCGGGCCGAATCTTGACGCGGGTGCTGATCTGCTCGGAGAAGATCTTGTAGCATTCGGCCCGGCGTAGCGCTTCGAGCTGGCTGGCCAGTTCCTGCCGGGCGGTCGACGTGCGCGCGTACCCGATCCGGATCGCCCGTTCGGCGCGCGGTGCCGGGACCACGGCGAGCACCGGACCCTGCTTCCAGGCCCGGCCGGGTCCGCGGTCGGCGGGTACCGGCACGTCGAAGTTCTCGCGCAGCGCGGGTACCAGAGCGAAGCGTGCGGTGTGGTACTTCGCGGTGGTCTTACCGCCCCGGGTGCGGCAGACACTGCCGGCCGGTGCACCGCAGTTCGGGCAGTCGTGGCGTTCGACCGCCGTCGCGGCCCGATCGGGCGTCAGATTCATGCCCACAGTCTCTCAGAACTGTCTCGCGCAAACCGCATGTTTTGAGAGGGCTTCTGCGAACGGCGACCTGCGGGAACGCGACCCCTTTCCGGGGCTTCGCAGAACTCTCGCAACTGGTCATTTCTGCGAGACCCACCGAGCGGACTCCCGAATGTTGATCTTGCCTAACGGGACTCTTCCGAGCGTTAGTCCCCAAGGGCCTTGATGGCGAGCACGGGTCATAACCACGTACAGCAGTTTGGAGCCGGTGGGGAACGGCGGCTCTTCTCTGCCGTGGTACTCGTCGTCCTGCAATAGCAGGATCGTGGTGTCAGCCTCGCGGCCTTTGGTCTGGTGGAGGTTCATAACCTGGATGGCGCGGGGGCGTTGGCTACCTGCGCCGACTAGCGCACCGTTGCGGGCCGCTTTGAGCGCCGCACTGACGTCGTCGAATGTTGAGCCGTCGGCAAGTTGGCCGATCGCTGCCCGAGTCTGGGGCATGGCTCGCGCCCAGGTCTCTTCTCCTCGGGACATTCCGACTCGGGCGTAGGCGCCGGCGATGATGTTCGCGACCTTCGGGTAGTCCGGGCCGTCCGCGGCTGTGCCTGCTTCCCGTAGTTCGCGAGCCAGAGTCAGCAGCTTGGATTCCAGGGCTGAATTGCTTTTGTCGAGCATCTGAGTGGCCAACGGTGCCAGGCCGCCACCTTTGACGCGGGTGTTGGCCGTCACGTAGACGGCCAGCGTACGTCGGACGTTGGCGCCGTCGATGTTAAGCCCAAATTGGAGAAGGGCATGCTGCGACGCCATCGCCTCTGCGTTGGCCTCAGTGAAGCCGACCTGTTCGTGGACGATGTGTTGTCGCACGAGCAGATCGGACAGGGCGCTGGTGGCCGCCATTGTATGGGTGAAGATGTTGACGGTGCGCTGGCGCGCCCTGGCATCGCGGATGAGAGCCACGACGTGGTCGTAGACGTCGGCCGCCGCCGATCGGGTCACAGTGAGGCGCCCGTCGACGACCGCCTGGTTGATCGCGGGGTGAGCGAATTGTCTCTGGCGGGCGGCGTCGGCCGCGGCGGGGAGCACTCCGCTGGTGTCGCGGTGGCTGGCTGCGGGTAGCGGCAGGGTGATCGCGCCGGGCAGGGACTGCGCGAGCTCGACGCGACGGACCGGCTTGATCTTCTTCATGTCCTCGTAGATCGCCTGGTTGAGGTCGCCGAGGAAGATCCGGCGAGCTTCAGGTGCGATGAGCTGTAGGAACTCCCACTCGGTGTCGTCGGTGTCTTGGAACTCGTCGCAGATGACGAGGCGGTAGCGGGCTGCGTAGTGCGCGGCGATCTCCGGAATCTGCAGCAGTGTCGTGGCGGCCGGCATCAGTTCGTCGTACGTCAGGCCGGCTGGGCCGCCCGGCACCTTCGCCTCGGCGGCGCTGAGAACTCTCTGCGGCGCGGGGTAGCCGTGGCGCTCGCCGAAGTTGTTGATCATGGTCCAGGCCATGCCGTGGAACGTGGATACGTCGATGCGAGGCAGATATGGGCCGATGACGCCGCCTGCGCGGTCGATCACCTGCGTGACCGCGGTGCGGGAGAACGACATGAACAACGCCCGAGCCTGCGGGGGCAGGCGGGTACGCTGTCCGCTGAGGATCGCTGCTCGCCGCTGCTCGCCGCGTTCGGTATCGCAGCTGTGCAGGAATTTGCCGGTCGCGGCAGCTGCGGTCGTGGTTTTGCCGGTTCCGGCGCCGGCGAGCACGATCGTTACGGGTGCGGTGCTGTCGATGACGGCTTGTTGGAGCGGGGTCGGTATGTACGTCATGCGGCGTCGGTCGCCTCCGCGGGCGCCGGCAAGTTCTGGATGTCGATCGTTGTAGGGCCGGTGTACCAAGAGGACGCTGCGGCAGCCACCTGGTCGAGGACGTGGACGATCAATGGCGGCGGGGTTCTGGTTTCCTCGAATAGCGCTGCGAGGAACGGCTCGTGCAGCGACTTCTTGTGGAGCCGCTCCTCAACTGCGGTCGCAACGTCGGGATCGGGTTTGCCGGCTGCAGGGTCCTGGCTGGTGTGAGTGCGCAGTGCTGCGCTGGCCGCCCGGACGGCGGCGATGCTGGCGCCGGCCAGGAGTGCACCTTCGATGGCGGTTTTCGGGGGCAGCCTGATCACGACGTCGCAGCACTTTTCAAGTGCCGTGATCGTCTGGCCTTCGGTTTTGTCTCGGTCGACCAGGCCGATGACCCGGAAGCCGAGCTGGTGGGCAAGGTCAGCGACATAGGGGATCTCTCCGATGCCGCCGTCCTGGCCGGTGCCGGCGGCGATGAGGCGCACACCTGCCGCGGACAGCGGCGCACCGTGGGGGAGGCGCTGTCGGTCGATGGTCCCGTAGACCACGAGGTCGTGAGGTCCCTCGACGATTGTCACCGTCGGCGAGGTCAGGGCGGGCAGGAGCTGGGTGTGGAGCTGCCGCATCGCGCGGATCTCTGCCTTCTCCACCGGGCGCTGCAGCCGATGGCAGGCGCGTGCGCCGCCGTGTCGGGTCAGCCGTACCAGTTCTTCCGGCTCGAAACTGCGTGCGACCTCGGGGCGGCGGGTGGATAGCCACACCTGCCCGGCGCTGGCCCGAAGCTGAGCCGCGAAGTGCTCGGCGTTCGCGGTATCCAGCTGATCGCCGAAGTCGTCGGCGAGGATGATGGCGCCGGGCGCTGTTGCCAACATGATGGCCTCGGCGACTCCGAGGGCGGCCGACGCGGTGCTGCCGTGGTTGGTCAGGGCCAGCGGGCCAGCATCGTCCAGATGAACGGTCGGCTGCAACGTCCGCAGCAGGGCCTCCGCGGAGCCGTCGTCCGCGCGAAAGCCGACCTGTGTGGTTCCGATCGGCGTGTCTGCCAGACTTGCGCCGACGCCACCACTGGCCAGGGCAACACCGACGGCCTCCGCCACTGCTGCGTGGGCGGACAGTTCCTCTGCAGCTCCGGTGACCTGTGTCCGAAGTTTCTCGAAGGCGCTCCCTGCGGCTTCCAGGTTGAGTTCGTCGATGATGCGCCGTAGCGGTGAACCCGCGCGAAGCTGCAATGGCCGACCTGCGGTGAGCGTGACAACCGGCAGTGCCCGCCGGGTTGCGGCGGGGACTCGGCTGAACGTGCCCACGTCGGGGTTGCTCGCCAGCGGGAAGTAGACGACCTGTTCCAGGGTCTCGGCGTTCGCGTCGTGGGTCAGCCGGTAGGCGAGGCGCACGCACCACGGGGCGTCCGGCTCGGCTTGGTCTTCAGCTACAGCAGACCCATCAACTCCGGCTGGTTCGAGAAAGCCCTCGAAGAGCTGTTCATGTTCCGGGTCGAGATCGATCAGTGTGACCTCGATGTCTGCGAAGGTTGATGCCTCTGGCGTGGGAGCGAGAGTCGGTGCTGGCAAACTCTGCTCGCCGCCCGGCAGTTCGGTGCTCTCCCGCTCTTCGATCGCAGGCCTCGCACCAGGGTGCGCGATGCTCTGCCACAGGTCGGCCTGAACGGGGTTCGTACGAGTGGACTCCGGTAGCAGCACCCGCGAGAGGGCCGCGAGAACGTCTGAACGCCCTGCCCGGGGCACCGCGACCAAGACGACATGGCCGTCGCTGCGCAACTCCAGGTGCTGCCAGCCACGGAAGGAATTGATCACCAGCCTGCTTACGCGCACGCCGTATCTTCCACGATCGAGCGGGTCATGGCATCCAAGAGCCGGAATTTCGTCCGTTCGGGGGCGCCATTTCCGGCTAACTGCGAGCCGAGCCGCCACCGGCGGCTCGGCCGCTCAAGACAGAGACGTAAACCGCTGCGGTCGTGCAAGTGGTGGACGACAGGGCCGCGGACTCCTGACCGCATCTTCAGCCAACTCCACCCGGCCCGATCAGGAAGAGCCTGCGTCGTCGCGCAGTAGCTGACCGCGCCAGCTGCCGTTACATCCGCAGCCGCCAAATAGCGCAGGTAGACAATATGACGCGCCGCCAGTCGTTCGAGCTGACCTCGATCCTGAGGACGTGCAACGGTGGCGGCCGTAGCCTGCGGCGGTCAACGGGACCCGGGGTTGACCGCGGACCGGCGGGGCAGCAAACCGGATCATGCGGTGATCGCCGTGGCTCGGGCCCGGCCGGCGGCGCGCAGTTCGCGCAGTTCGGGGATGTGGTTGTAGAGGGTGCCAGGGCTGACGCCGAGCAGCCGAGCGATGGAGGCGACGCTGGCCTCGGGGTTGGGTAGCAGGTCGCGGGCTGAGCGCAGGATTTCCGGGCTGATGACGCTGGGTCGGCCGCCGACCCGGCCGCGGGCGCGAGCTGCGGCGAGGCCTTCGTGGGTGCCGGCGACGATGAGTTCGCGGATAAACTCAGCTAGCGCCGCGAAGACGTGGAAGATCAGCCGGCCGCCCGGGGTAGTGGTGTCGAGATTCTCGTGCAGGCTGCGGAACCCGACGTCTTGGGTTCGCAGGGAGCCGACGGTGGTGATCAGGTCTTGCAGTGAGCGGCCGAGCCGGTCGAGCGCTGGGACGATCAGGGTGTCGCCGGCGGTCACGAACGCCAGGCAGGCGGCCAGTTCGGGCCGGTCGGTGTCGCGGCCGGATTCTTTCTCGGCGAAGATGCGCCGGCAGCCGGCGGCGCGCAACGCGTCGAGCTGCCGCTCTAGTCGTTGGCTGCCGGTCGAGACCCGGGCGTAGCCGATCCGGATCTCCGTGAGGACGGCGGGGACGGGGGCGAGCAGGTCGGTGGGCTCGATCGCGGCCGTCATGGGCGAGCCTCCGGTGCCAAGTCGGCAAGGACGAGCGGGAACTGCCCGGCTGCCCCTACGGCGACGCTCTGGCGGGCGGCGGCCTCGGGCTCGTGCCCGGCCGCGACCAGATCTGGCCGAGCGGCCAAGTCCCGGACGTACGCGATTACCCCGCCCACTCGGTCGTGCAGGTGACCGCAGGACCGGCAGGAACCTGGCCGGTGCCGGTTCGCGTACGGGCTTCCCGGCAGACCGGGAGCCAGTCGGCCGACGTAGACCGCTCCCGACGGGACCTGAGCGTGGTAGAGGTCGCCGATCATCTGCGCCCGGTGTGGCGCTCGCTGGTTCACGTGCCGGCCGCCGGCCGGTCGCGGAGGTTATCGAGCACCGCGTGCTGGGCGTCCCAGGTTCGGCGTATCTGGGTGAGCATGGCGCCGTTGTTGTCGAGTCCACCGCCGATCAGGTGCTGCATTTCCGCGATGCCGGTGTCGGCGAGTTGCTCGGCCTCGCGCTGGCGATCGTCAAGCCGTCGGGCCGCGACGGCGATCCTGTCCGCGCTGCCGTCCTTGCGTGCCCGGGTCAGCTGGCCCCGGGCGGCGGTCACCCGCCGCCAGGCCGTGCGTTGCGCCGCCGCGAGTTCTTCGACCCGGCTGATGCGTACGACGCTTTCCGCGGAGGCGACGACGGCCAGCTCGGTGAACTTCACGTGCTCGGCTCGGGCGATCGCGTCGAGCCGGTCATGCTCTGCTCGATCGAACACGGCACACCACCTCTTCTCCGGGATGGGGTTTCAGCCACCTCATGATGTCAGAAAACGGTGGTTCAGTGGTTGTTGACGCCGCTGGTTTTTGACGGAGTTTTTGACGATTCGGCGGCCCGATTCCCACCCAAAGATGATCTTGTCAGAAAACGATGGTTTTTTGACGATGCCTAATGCCCCTAAGTGGCGATCGATAGCTGAGGCAGCTACTTTTACGACCGGATCGTAAAAGATGACGCGACAGTCTTTCGTGGCATTATTGATGTGTGCTCTACTCGATTAGTGCTTTCGACGTCATGGAAGTGAGGAGGCAGTATGGCGATTCGGCTCAAGCTTGGTGGTTATGAGACTGTGCAAGGCGACCCGCTCGGGCGGGCGCACATCGGTTACTTCCCGCGCATGACCGCAGACGAGGCGTGGGAGGCGGGCCGGGGCGTATGGAAGATGAACCGGGAGAAGGTCAGCCGCCAGCGGTTCGCGCTGATCGTGGGTGAAGGAATCGTCCGGGCCGTCGCGGAGATCACCGGCTACAGCGAGCACGAAACGGTGACCGGCACGCGTGGCGCGCTCGAAGGTCACCTGCTGCCGCAGGGTCATCCGGTGCGCGATGCCTACCTGGACCAGAGCGACCCCGTCGTCAACGGCTCACAGAACCCGGTGGGCTACTGCGACCTGGACGAGGAGCAGTCCTTCCTGGTGCGCCCGTGTGCCTGCGACTGTGGCGAAGACACTGATCGCGACTTCCTACCCGGCCATGACGTGCGGGCCATCCAACAACGCGTCCGGGAGCACTTCGACGGCTCCCCACTCAAACTCATCCAGTTCATCGACCAGAACGCCGCGCAAATCCGCGCTGGCCAAGGACTTCAGCGTCAGCCGTGAGACGGTATACAGCTATCTACGCCCGGGACCGGGGCCGGCACAGCAGTAACGACTCAGACGTACACGCCTGCCAGGGCGCAATTTTGCTAGGCCCCAGGTGAGACGCCAATCCGATAGACGTTGGCTTTGCCTCCACCTTCATGCTTTCTTATAGGCCGCTAGTGATTCATACCAATGGAGAATCGATGATCAGCGAAGACAACAACCCCCACCGTTTAGCACGTGAAAGCATCCGGACTCGACGGAAACTCACGGCAGTCCCGGTGGCCTTGGTGGTTGCAACACTGGCCAACGCTGTCGCTGGTCACGGACTGCTCGATGGATGGCTCAGCTTCGCGGTGGTGGCATCCGCGCTCGGGCTAGTGATCGTATTCGCAATCAACGGGATCAAACTGGGCCTCTTGCGCTCTTTCGGTACCTGGGGCAGCCCCATCGACGACTTACCGACCTGGTTCGTCACTTTGTCTGTTGGTTTGGCCGCTGCCTGGATAGCCGTCGCTGTGATCATCTTGGTGACCCCGTGAGGTATTTGCTGAAGTGTTCCCAAGATGAGCAGCACCGGCCCCGTGGGGGCGAGAGAGGTCAGGCGTCCGGGTTGCGGTCGTCGTGTCCGGCGTTGTATCGGTTGACCAGATCGGCCGCGGTGCCATGATGCCTCTGGGCACCACCACCTAGCCGAAGGATCACGTACGTGACCAGCACTCCAGCGAGGGTAAGTCCTGCCAGCGCGGCGATCACGTAAAAAAGTATGCCCGATGCGGCGCTGAGCGGTCCGGCCGGACCGGGGCCGGCGTTGAGGATATGCACCAGCCCTGCGGCAAGGCCGGCGATGACGAGTCCGCCCGTCGCCTTCACCGCGAGGTTGACCATCACTTTTCGGGCTGCTAGGGGCACGTCATAGACCTTCACCATTGTTATTCTGCTCCTTCCCTGCAACGCCGACACCATTCGGCATGGTCATCATGCTCACTTTGTACTGATTTTAGCTGGAGTGCTGTTTACCCTGGGATGCCGACGATTTGGATACCTACACCGCGCGGGACGCCTTCCAGGGCTGATCCGGCTGCAGGGCGGCCTTCAACTCGGGATCCACCGGCGCAGGCGTTTGAGATAAAGAATTAACCGGTCTGCTCACAAGCTCGTTACGTTTACGTCAGCCTCGGTAATGCCGGGTGGGAAATAGTGAAGGGCTCCGCGGGAAAGCTATTCCCGGGAGCCCTTCACTATTTTTGGTTACAGGTCGAATTCTCCATCTTTGACTCCGCCGGTGAAGGCGTTCCATTCGGCGATGGTGTAGGTGTGTGGGGCTTTGCTACGGTCTTTGGTGTCACGGACGTAGATAGCGTCATCGGTGATCGCGACTTCGACACAGCTGCCGGAACCACCGGAACGGGTGCTGACCTTCCAAGGCAAGTTCTCGTAATTCATCGGTGATCCTTTCGGTCGTTGATCAAACTCTTACTGTTGATCAAGTTAAGGGAATCTGTAGGGCTGAGTGCTTGGGCAATGAGCTGCTGAAAGTTCGCCCGATATAACTCGACCTCGTCGGGCTTTTCCAGGAACAGATTGCCAGTCAAGGTTTCGATGTAGATCAACGCGAGATCGGGGGGCGGGAATTCCATGATCGTAAAAGGACCCTGCAGCCCGGGGTGAGCACCGGCGCTGAACGGCACGATTTGGATCATGATGTCCTTGCGGCTCGCCTGGTCGCTGAGGTGTTGTAGTTGTTCCTGCATGACTTCAGGTCCGCCGACTTCGCGGTGCAGGATCGCCTCGTCAAGGACCAGCCATTGCATGACGCTTCGCGCAGCGAGGGACTCTTGGCGTCGGGCACGAACTTCCGCCCGACGGGTGACGTCCTCCTCGGGCAGGGTCGGATGCACACCTCGGATGACTGCACGTGCGTACTTCTGCGTCTGCAATTGTCCTGGCACGAAGGCGTTGTCGTAGGCGGTCAGCTTGTTGGCGGAGGACTCAAAGCTGATATAGGTCTGGTAGTCCTCTGGCAGTGCTTCCTCAAACCCGCTCATCCAGTTCAGCTCACTGGATTTCTGAAGCAGCTCCAGGTACCGGCCTTGATCGTCGGGTTTTTTGATCCCGTACAGCTCTAGCAGGACGAGGATTGTGCGTCGTTGCGGGCGGTTTTTAGCCGTTTCCAGGCGCCAGATCGATGACTGGTCGTAGTGGGTGCGTTCGGCTACCTGTTCCCTGGTCAGTCCAGCCGTTTCCCGCAGGCGCAGCATTTCCTGCCCCAGGCGCCGCAGGCGCACCGTTGGTGGCTTGCTAGCCATCGCGTCCATCCCCTCACTCCGTCCGTCTAAGTGTGCATGTGCCTTCTTGGATGCAGCCGCGAGGGGTGACACTTAAGAAATCATGCGTGCAATGTTGTATCCCACTCCTCGTGCGTGCATGCTAGCTCAGACGGAGATTTGCGCCGGACTGAGCGCAACCCGACTAGCTGTCCGGTTAGCCGGCTGACTGGGGTGACCACATGCACGTGCCGCGCGTACGGAGCCGACTCATGGCGCTGCTAGCACCGTGGCGCAAAAGCCGGTGTCGCTCCTGTGGGGTGCCCTGGCCTTGCGACGAGGCGCGTAAGCAGCGGTTGCGTCAGCAATTGCTGCTGATCCGCAACGATCGCACCGGCGCTTGGGCCGCTGGGCTAATCCCGGCGAGCCCACCGGTAAGCCCTCCTAGCAATCTGACAGCCGCGCATGCCTGGCGGATGACCGGTAGCCGGCGGTGAGCGCCGTGATGATCTCACCGGATCACCCACCACAGCGGCCCGGTTGGTGCTGCGGCGTGTGCGGGGCTGACTGGCCATGCGCCCCGGTGAAAGTGACCCTCGCCGAGCAATACGTGCACGACAAAACCGCTCTGACGATGTATTTGGCTCTGCGGTATTGGGAAGCCATCGACGATTCCCTTCGCCCTGGCGGTATCAAACTCATCACTCACCTGCGCGAACGGTTCATCGGATGGACCGATGCGCTCAACGGCAGTGGAGAAACCCATGCTTAACGACCTGTTGACCAAACCGGCGGTGTTGGATCGCCGGATCCCCGGTCACGCACTGAACTCCCTGTCAGGACTGTCAGGGAAGGCAATTGGCGTAGCTGCAGTCCCTGACTTACACAACACATTTGTTGATGTGACACCGGCGGACATTTACCTGTTGGAGCGGCTCCTCGCGGGTATCAAGAACATTGGCGTGCCGAACCGGTGACCAAGCCAGAATTCCCGCCGCGCATGTTTGCCCTGACCCGAGGCACCAAAGGTTCGGAACAGATCGTGGGTTACGGCCTCGTGTTGCCCGATGGGTCGGCGTTATCCACATCGTGGCCCAAACAGCTAGGAACCCACCTGTACTCGACCTCCAGTGCGCAAGAGACCGCCGCTCTGCGCGGCGCTGACCTGCACTGGATAAACGACCAGCAAACAAAGGGGCCTTGATGACAACGGAGCGGGGACCGCCTGACAACCACCGAGCTAAACACAACCGCCGAGCTAAAACGTCCACCCAAAAATCGTCACAACAATTTTTGTGAAAGGAATCAATATGAAAACGTACCTTGAGGCCGCCGAGATCACCCCTAGCACCACCTGGGTTAAGAGTGGCCGTTCCGGTGCGGCAGGGCACTGCGTCCAAACCGCCGTTGTTCCCGGCGGTGTGGCCCTGGGCCACTCGAAGGACCCCGGCCGTGGGGCATTCCTGTTCACTGGGGAAGAAATGGCTGCGTTCGTCCAAGGGGCCAAGGATGGCGACTTCGACCACCACCTGAACCACTGACCTGCACCACTCGCATCACTGCATGAGATGACCTAGCAACTGTGTACGAGGTGGCGTAGCGAGAGGTAACGGCTCCCGCTACGCCACCCTTTTATTATATCGGCGTGTCCACATCATTATCGCTCAGCATTCATAGGAACACCAAGAATCCGTGCGAGCGCTGCAATATTGAACCGTGACGGTGCAACAGCTATGGCAATTGTCCCGCTCATCGAGAAATTGTGGAGGCAGCTTCTATGATCATGCCCGATGACCCTGAACTAGGCGGGTCACCGCAGAGTGCCATCACCGCACATGACGACAGTGCCTCCCGTATCGGTGCCTTCATTGCATCACCAGTTTACTGTCTCGCCGAAGGCAGCCCCGCAGACGTGCTGGCTCGCCGGATAGCCCAGTTAGCTCCGCACCTACGCGTGAGCGCATACGACAGTGGCACAGCATTCGACGCCATCTGCCCAGCAAAAGACCTCGCCGACGGCAAGCCCGCCATTTCGTTCGAGTTCGACCTGAACCCACCCGACGATATTTACAGCTTCCAGTTCGATCAATGGCGGCTGACTGTGTGCACCGGTGGAATCACCGTGGTTTTCGTACTCCCATGTCGCTGCTTGACCGCTGATTTGGACCGGGTAGTAGCTGCATTGCAAGCAATTCGTGCACTTCTTCACGACCCGGGACCGGTAGACCCGGCTACACTTTCGCCCGTGCTAGCCAACTAGATCCCCGGCGGGCCGCAAAATCTGTCGTGATTCTGAGTCGGCGATCTGAGAGGGCGTTCGATATGTTCTTGATGTACTAGTATGTACCTCGCCAGGTTGGTGTGGTTTCGTCCGTTATGCGGCGGCTGACGTTGTCGAGCATTGCGACGTGGATCATGGCTTCGGAGCTGGCCGGCAGGGTTTCGTAGTCGCGGGCGAGTCTGCGGTGCAGCATCAGCCAGCCCAGGGTCCTTTCCACCACCCAGCGCCGTTTGACGACGTGGAAGCCTCGGACTTCGGTGTTGCGCGGTACAACCTCGGCGTCGATACCCAGAGTTGCGGCGTGTTCGACGAATTTTGTTTTGAACCCGGCGTCCACCCACGTTTTGGTAATGGTTGGGTACACGGCTTTGGCCTGGTCTAATACCTGTATTCCGGCGCTATTGTCGGTCACGGACGCGGCTATGACGATCACGGCGAGCAGGAGCCCTAACGTGTCTGTGACTACGCTGCGTTTACGGCCCACGATCTTTTTCGCCGCGTCGGTTCCTTGTGTTGTGGTCGGCGGGTTCGTGGATGTTTTCACGCTCTGTGTATCAATGATCGCGGCGGTAGGCTCGGGTTCTCGGCCGGCTTTGACTCGGGCCAGGGCGGTCAGGTCGAGGTTGAGCTGGGCGAAGACGCCCTCGTCACGCCAGGCAGCGTAGTAGTAGTACACAGTGGTGTGTGGCGGAAAGTCATGGGGAAGGTATTTCCACGCGATCCCGGTGCGGTTGACGTAGAAAATAGCGTTGAGTACCTCCCGGACGTCGGTGCGGGCCGGTTCCCCGGTGGGTCGCCGGTCGAGGCGGGCCTGTTGCCAGGCGAGCAGAGTCGGCCCGATCAGGGCCCAGCGGGCATCGGAGATGTCACTGGGGTAGGCGCGGCGAGCAGTCACGGTAGAGATCTACTCTGGACGCAGCCGGCAGGGTGGGCAAGTCGACACAGGCGGCGATTCATGGGTGTTCTTACGTCAGACGGAATCCGCAACGCATATTATGGTGAAACGGGCGCTAATCAGCTCACCAGCATGGGTGCATACAGCCATTCAAGGTGTGTATAGAGCGAATCGGGCATGCCGCAAAGTGGGTCATAACATAGCAGCGGTTCATCGAATGCCCTCTGATGACGTGAGCAGGGCTACCCGGTCCTCGATGAGGACGTGGCCCGACTCTCGGCATACATCCGCAAACATATCAACGTTGTGGGGCACTACTCGTTTCGCCTGCCTGATCTCGGCGGGGCCTGGCGCGAACTACGCGACCCCGACCCTGACCACGCTGACCACGCCGAGCGGGATTGACGATCTGCGACCTGCGTAGAGGCTGCCGACGGGGGTGGCTGTAGCGTCGTTCGGCTCGGCGGGGGCCGGGCGGATAGATAATGGTGATTCCTGGGTGGTGATGCCTCAGGTCGGTGGGGGTGGACCCGATTGGTCACCTCGATATCTCATCGACTCAAGGGGCCCCCTGATGCGTGCTCACCGTTCGCGTCGCCGGTTCACGGCCGGCCTCGTCCTGGCCGTGGGCATGGTGATCAGTACGACCGTGTTGTGGCAGGCCTCCAACGCCGCGTTCACCGCGACCACCGCGAACCCGGGTAACGCCTGGAACACCGGCACCGTGGTCCTGACCGACAACGACGGTGGTGCCACCCCGATGCTAGGCACAGCCATTTTCAACACCGGTGCGATGAAACCCGGTGATGTGCTGACCAAATGCATCAACGTCATCTATACCGGCACCGTTGACACGGTCACCCCGCTGCGGTTCTACACCACGACCACCACCGATCCTGCTGTTGGCGGTAACACCCTGGGCACATATTTCGGGGTGCAGATCGAAGAAGGCACTGGTTCTACCAGCAACACCGCGTGTACCAGCTTCTCGACTACCAGCACGGTCTTCGACAGCACCCACGCGCAGACCGGCAGCCCAACGGCGGCGATACCGATCGCCACGATGGCGGACTTGACCCAGAACCGCACCACCTACGCGAACAGTTTTGCCTGCGGGTGGACCCCTACCAGTGCGAGTACGACGAAAAGTTACCGGTTCACCGTCACGTACAACAGCAGTGGCAGCACCGCAATGGACAACCTCATGCAGAACAAACAGCTCTTGACCACCTTCACGTGGGAAGCACACAGCAGCTAAACCAGGAATCCGGGAAGGCTGTGCCCCGTGTGCGCGAGCACAGCCGGTGAAGGTCAATGAACCTGACCGCAACAAATGTCGTGCTTCAGGAACCGTGGCTGGGGGCGGTGCGGCGATGCTCGGGACAGACGGTAACTCGTGTATCACCGCCCGGGACCCCCAGGTTCACCGGCGGGGGCGGCTCAAGTCCACGAGCTCACATGCCGATGGGTTTATGGGGGTACCCAGTGCGCAGCAAAAGAAGTACACGCCTAGGCATCGTTTCGCCGGCGGTAGGGCAGGTCGACGAGCAACGTCCTTGCCACTGTTCGCGGTGGTGGTGCTGATGGGTGCTGCGATGATGCTGTGGCAGGAAACCTCAGCGGTTTTCACCGCTACCACCGCGAACCCGGCGAATTCGTGGCAGGCAGGTAGCGTCGCCCTAGCCGATGATGACAGCGGCACAGCCATGTTCAACGCCAGTGGGCTCACCCCCGGCGCAACCGGGTCGAACTGCATCACCGTCACCTACACAGGCACTCTGCCGACCGTAGTCAAGGTGTACGCCTCCGCCTCAGCGGACGCGTCCTCAGCCGCCCAATACCTGGACATCAACATTATCGAAGGCACCGGCGGTGGGTTCGGCTCATGCGGGGCGTTCGTGGCCGCGACCACGATCTACACCGGCACACTAGCCACCTTCACCACCACCAAAACCGGATACTCAACCGGGGTCGGCACCTGGGCACCATCATCACCGGCCAGCAAAATTTATAAGATCACGTACACGTTAAACGCGGCCACACCCGCCTCGAAACAGTCCGCGGTGACCTCCTGCACCCTGCAGTGGGAAGCCCAATCATGACCCGTAAGGCCGAAACCAGGACGACACGGGCACACGCGCGGGCACGGGCGGGGCGGACCCGGCGTGGGTTCGCCTGGTCCATGATCATCGCCCTGGCGGTGGTGTCACTATCGTCGTCCGCATGGATTCCGGCTATCCACGCGGCGTTCACAGGCACAACCAACTCCACCGCGTCGTTCTCGTTCGCATCCAGCTTCGGCGGTACCAACGTCGTGGACACCACCACAGATGTGGTCGACGGGACCACCACCTCAGTAGCAGCCCTACTCGCAGCCAAAGGCGCCGACGGCAAAATATCCCTGCGTGAAGCGGTCACCGCCGCTAACAACTCCGCCGCGAGCGGGCCCTACACCTTCACCATGATCGCCGGAACGTTCACACGGCCCAGCGGGCTGAACATCAGTTCCTCCCTGACCCTGCAGGGCGCTTCCACAGCCACCACGATCATCAGCGGCGGCGGCGCAGTCAGGCCGTTCAGCAGCTCCGGGCCCAACGTCACGCTGCAGAATCTCACCATCACGAACGGCTCGAGCGGATCTAACGGGGGAGCGCTTCGCGTGAACTCCGGCAACATGACTCTGGACTCAGTCGCGGTCACCAACAGCACCGCCTCGGCCAGCCAGGCAGGGGCGATCTACTTCCAGTCTGGCGGCGCGCTGACTATCACCAACAGCACACTGCAGGGCAACATCGCCTCCGCCGGCGGCTCCCCCTTCAATGGGGGAGCCATTTACCAGACGGCCGGGTCATTAACCATGACCACCAGCACGATCAGTAACAACACAGCTTCCTCCGGCGGCGACGGAGGTGGGATCTGGGCAGGCAGCGGCGTCTCATCCGTTATTTTGACCAACGTTACGATCACTGGCAACATCGCAAGCACCGGCAGCGGCGGTGGGCTCTGGCTGGCAGCCACCACCTCCACCCTGACCAACACCACGATCGTGACCAACAGCCAAACCAGCGGTAGCGGCGCGGGCCTCTACCTCAGCGCCGGTACCGTCACCATCCGTAACACGATCATTGCTAACAACACCGGTGGGAACTGCGCGGGCACGATCACGACCGCCGGATACAACCTTGACAGCGCGAACACCTGCTCGTTCAGCGCCGGCACCGACCTGCGAAACACCAACCCCAACCTCGCCACCCTGGCCAACAACGGCGGCCCCACCAACACCATTGCCCTGAACGCCGGTAGCCCCGCCATCAACACCGGCACCACCACCAGTGCACCCACCACAGACCAACGAGCAGGCCCACGCGTCGGAGCCACAGACATCGGCGCCTACGAATACGGCAGCACACCCCCCTGACGCGCAGAAGCCCAAGGCCGCAAAGGCGGCCGGCCCTTCGCCCTGAACGCCGACACCCTCGCCGTCGCCCGAGCCCGGCAAGCCAACGGCGAATCAGTGACCGCCATCGCCAAATACCTGGAGATCGGCCGGACCACCTTCTACCGGGCACTCGAACCCGAAATCACCGGCAGCGCCACCTGACCACCGAAGATCATCGCTAACGCCGTTTTGGCGAGCGTTAGTCCCCAAGCCCCGAGACCGGCGCTACACCCGACCTACTCTGGGTCGGTGTCGCCGACGGCCTGGAAGCCACCATCGCCGAACGCCACCACATTGCGTTCCGGGCCATCACTACCGGCAGACTGCGCCGATCACCCAACCCGCGCGAGCTGGCCCACAACATCGTCGATGCCACAACATCGTCGATGCCTTCCGCATCCCTGTCGGTGTCGCTCAGGCCGCGCTGACCGTTGCCCGTACCCGCCCGTCAGTCGTGCTCAGCACCGGCGGCTACGTCAGCGTCCCGATCGGTCTGGCCGCGCGACTGTTCCGGGTGCCGTACCTGATGCACGAACAAACCCTCAGCCTTGGTCTGGCTAACCGGATCCTCGCGCGGGTTGCTACCCGCATCCTGCTCAGCCACGAGGCGTCCCTGCAACACCTGCCGGCATCGGCGCGCCGCCGCGCTGTGGTCACCGGCAATCCCATCCGCCCCGCGATCCTGCACGGCAACGCAGCTAAAGGTATCGCCGCGTACAACCTGGACCCGGCCATCCCTCTGGTACTCGTGACCGGCGGCGCTACCGGCGCCCAACAAATCAACCGCATGCTCGCAGGCGCCCTGCCCGGCCTGCTGGCCCACTGCCAGATCGTCCACCAATGCGGCAGCCTCAACCACGCCGAGATGCAACAAACCGCGCGGGAACTGCCACCGCAGCTAGCACACCGCTACCGCGCTGTTGACTTCATCCACGACGAACTACCCGACCTGCTCGCCGCCGCAACAATCGTCGTCGCCCGTAGCGGAGCCGGCACAATCGCCGAACTCACCGCTCTAGGCAAAACATCCATCCTCATTCCCTACCCAGTCTCTGCCGGCGACGAGCAACGCATCACCGCCCGCCACCTCGCCGCCCAAGGCGCCGCTGTCATGCTCGACGGAGACCAAACCACCCCAAAGCACCTACACGCCGCCATCACCAACCTGCTTGCCGACCCCCACCGCCGCACCACAATCTCGCAAGCCGCCGCCGCCCATGGGCGACCCGACGCCGCCGCCCGGGTAGTCGCCGAGATCCTCACGACCGCCAGCCGCAACCCAAGGACCACCAACAGAGGGGACCAGCGTGGCTGAGTTACCCCCGGCGCAGCAGTGGGGACTGGGCGACGACCTTGTCCGCGGTTGAGGCGAGCACCACCATCCGGTCGTTGACGTGCACTGGTCGGTTCGGGTGGTGCATGGCCTCGTGTTGGGCTTGCATCGCCCGGATGACCCGCACCACCTGCGGGCCGTACCGATCGTTCAGGTATGCGTCGAGCGGCAATGCGGCGGGTGGGCGGTGTGACGCCGTGGCCGCCCCGCAGGCTGGCCATACCCCGCCCACAGGCACCTCCGATACCGTGATAACACGAGCTGCAGGAAGGCCCCCACCACTGCGGCGGGGGCCTTCCTGCAGCTCGCGGGTCAGATGTATGGCTCACGGTTCATGCTGGGAACTAGGGGACCGGGTATGAGCCGGTATCGCGAGATGATCGGCTGCCGGGCGAGTTCGGTCGACGTCGCGTAGAGCGTGCGTGTCGGTAGGGCCATGACGTCGTCGTACTTCCGTGCGGCGGCGGGGTCGGTCAGGGTGGACAGCGTCTCCCGGACGGCGGTTGTCGTAGCGGGTCCAGAGGGTTGGTGTTCCAAGCTTTCAGTGTTGCCTTGCCGGCCTCGTCGAGGCCGATGGGGCCGGTGTGGGCGGATGAGCGGCGAGCGCAGCGGTGCGGTGCAGCTCGTACCACTCGTAGGCCATATTCTCGAAGTATCCCGGCATGGCCTTCTCCTTCACAGATTGGGTTGGGTCGGTCGTTGATGTCGGCCTCGGGGACGGCGCGTAGCTTGTCGGCGTCGTCGAAGGGTGCGGGGGCGCGCGTCGACGTGCGTGGTCTTGCACGTCGTGGTAGCGGCGATGTTCTGTAGGCGTGTTACTGGGCTGGGGTGCAGGAATCGAAAGTGGCGACTTGTCTGATCGTGGAGACGGCTGTCAAGCGGCGCGGCGGTCGGCCAGGGTCAGCAGGCGTCTGAGTCTTCCGGAGATCGTGTCTTTGCTGATGGGTGGGTCGCTGAGGGAGCCGAGTTGCGGCAGGCTCGCCTGGGGGTGTTGCAGGCGTAGCCGGGCAGCGTGCGCCAGTTCGGTGGGCACGGTGTCACCAAGTTGATCTAGGGCGTTTCTGACTCGGGTGATGGTGCGTGCCGCGGCGGCTTGGGCGCGGTGGGTGTTGCTGTTGACGAACCCGGTCGCTGGGGTGCGGGGTGCTGGAATCAGTTTTGGGTGTTGCTGCCAGGTGGTCAGGGCGGTGGTAGCACCGAATTGGTGCAGCAGGGCGCCACCCTCGGGGATGCGTAGTTGTTCACCACCGTCGGGGGTGGCCCGTAGCTGCCCGGCGGTGCCGAGGCGGCGCGCGGCCCCAGCCACGGCTACAGCCAGTTCCACATAGGTGAAGTCGATGAAGATTCGTAGCCGGGGGCCGTGGGGGCGCAGGACACCTGCGGCCATGACGGCACCGTGACAAATCGCCGTGGCACAACACAAACCCGCACCGGCGAGCATCCCTGGGGGCAGCCCGCGACGGCGACGCCCGCTGTGATCGATCAGCCGTAGGCGGGTGAGCAGCTGCCCGGGTCCGAGGTGAGTTGTAGCGCCCAGCATCTGCAGCCGTTGCTGCGTAAATTCCCCCGCCGGTAGTTGCAGCAGAACAACCGTTTCCGCAGCGCGGCAGCAGGCCCGCGAAGGTGCCGGCTGGGCAAGAAGCTCGGCGTGCAGCCGCATACTATGCGCCGGGAAGGTCACGGGCGCCGGAGAGTTCACTGGCTGAGGGTAAACGCTGAGTTCCCAGTCGACCGAGCCTGGGACACTGCCCCGCCTGCCAAGCCGCCATGCTGTCCTGAGTGCCAGGCGGCCGTGCCGAGTGCCGGGCGGGACTGAGGCGCTAGGCAGCGCTTTGACCGCCCAGTAGAAAGCGGACGGGTGGAGGTGGCCGGGTCGGGTGCTGGGGGTGGTGGAGCTGGGGTGGGTGGTTGCGGCACCCGGCTGCCGCACCGTTCACGGTTGGTAACGCCATGACCGGCATTACCAACCGTGAACGGCTTGCCCTCGGATTTGTTTCCCGGCCTTTGAGTGTCGTATCCGGCAGGCACCGGGGGCCGGTAGAGCAAAGCTCGTGCGATTGGAGTCCTATTTGTCCCGCGCAGCTCGTAGTAGGGCGGGCTGGTCACCACGGCGTTGACCGAGCCGGCCGGCAGTGCGCAGCACTTCCAGGGCGTCGCCCTAGTGGAGCGGGTGGACCGCCGCCACCACAGCCAATCGGGCGCGTAGTCAAAAGCCCCGGTCAAAGGCACGGTCAACAGCACGGGTGGTCGCGCGGCGTGGTGGGGTTCCCGGTTGCGGTTCACGGTGGTTACTGGCGGTGGTCGCTGCTCGTGGGTCGGGGTGGGTGACGGCCCGTACCCGAGGGTTGTTGTCGCCGGAGAGTCCTCCTTGGCGTGTCGTTGCTGCCGCCTAGCGGTGTATCCCGGTGGAGGCCACAGGCCAAGCCCACCCCAAGATCGTTTCCGCCGGGAAAAGCATCCGACAGAAACCATCTTGGGGCCCCGACCTTGTCCTGCGTCCTCCACCGGGATTCAGGGAGACCCGTCAGCAACGACCCACCAAGGAGGACCACATGTTCCGCATCGACGCAAACAACGCTCACACCCGTGCCGCCGCCCGCGCGGCCGTCTACCGCACGGTCCGGCTCGGCGGTGACCTGGACGCGGCCATGTACCAGCTGTGGGCGCTCGGCGGAACTGAGGACGTCACCCGGGTTCTCGGCGCACTCGACCGGATCCTCGGCTGAGCGCCAGGGCTGGACCGGCCCTTCCGGGCCGGTCCAGCCCTGGAATCCGCGTGTGCGTTACGAGCCGCACCTCTCACCAGATTTCGATCTCGCGTCTGTCAACTTCACTAAGCACAGTCAACGTCAACCCCGTCAAGCAAGGGGGACGCTGTCCGTCGTGGGTACGCCGGTCGGCCCCGTGCGACTGAGGGAATGGGTCGCGGTTGAGGTCAAAAGCCATCACCGGCGGCGGGGGTGACCTGGGTGGGTGAGCGTGCCAGGAGTCCCCGTGGCCGGTCCGTGAAGCTGGTGGTCAGGTCAAAAGCGGCACTGTGGGGTGTCCGTACTGGGCGCGATCCGTAGCCACCGTGCGGGGGTCCGTGCATAGTCACCGTCTACCCCGCCTAGGTCCCGCGCAACGCAGGCCCGTAGCCGCGAGGAAATGGGCCATGAACAGGCCAAATATCTTGACACGTACGTGTCAAGAAGCTAGACTTTAGGAAGAACAACACACCGAGGGGAGCCGGACATGGCACGCAGCAGGATTGCCCACCGCGAGATCGTCGAGTACGTCGGCAGCCTGACAGATCTTCACGGCCCGATCTCCGTCGTTTCCCGGGGTGCCCGTCTGCGTCTGCGGAGCGCGTGTGGCTTGACCCTGCACGACGTACGCCCCACCAGTGTGCGGGCGCTCGCTGTTCCCGCGTTGACCCGGCACCGGGCCGACGCTCTGCTCATGCTGTTCAACCGCTCCCGCGCCACGGTGCCGATGGCGGCGCGGACCTGGCTCATTGCCCAGAAACTCGCCCACGTCGACGAGCAGGACGGTGGCCGGCTCGCTCTCACCACGCTGGGTTTCGAGCTCGCCGGCGCACTACCCCGCTACTACTGACCCACCCAACCGTGTTTCCGAGGCTAAGGAGCTTGCCATGCTGGACATCGCCCGGATCGACGCGCTGCGCATCATCGAGCGCAGCGACCCCAACGGCGACGAGTTCGAGCCGACCGACGCCGAGTGCGCCGCGCACCGCCGGTGGGCCATCGACCAGTTCGGCCAGGACGTCTGGAATCACTACCAGCGCGGCGGCTGGGCACCGATCCTGAACGGATTTTAGGCCACTGACCAGGCAGAACATCTTGACACGTACGTGTCAAGATGGGAGAATTGTTCTAGTCGAGGGGAAATTACCTCGGTATAAAACAGCCCCCGGTGCACGGTGCTCGAACACCAACCCGGGGGCCCGATCGGGAGGGAACCCTGATCTTGAATACACAGCTTACCGGAACCGAACTGAGCGTCGCGGATTACTTCTGCGGCGCGGGCGGTTCCTCATCCGGGATGGAAATGGTTCCCGGGGTGCGGGTCGTGATGGCCGCGAACCATTGGGACTTGGCCATCGCCACGCACAACGAGAATTTGCCGCACGCCGACCACGACATCGCCGACATCAGCGGGATCGACCCGCACCGGCACCCCAAGACTGACATCGGGTGGTTCTCCCCGGAGTGCACCAACTGGTCAGTGGCCAAGGGCGTGAAAGTCGACTACGACGGCAAGCCCGAGCAGTTGGATATCTTCGCCCAAGACGAGCAGGCGCCGCTGCCCGATGAGGCCGCGCACCGCAGCCGGATGCTGATGCAAGACGTCCCCCGCTTCACCGAGGTCCACCGCTACCGGGCCGTGCTGGTCGAAAACGTCACCGACGTTCTCAAATGGGCGCACCTGGACGAGTGGCTACGCCGCATGGTCAATCTGGGTTACCGGTATCGGATAGTCGTGCTGAATAGTGCATTCGCCTCGGCGTATGGCCCGGGTGCCCCCCAGCTACGCGATCGGGTCTATTTCGTTTTCTGGCGCACGCAGTACCGCGAACCTGATTTCGCGAAGTGGACCCGGCCCCGCGCGTACTGCCCGACCTGCGGCGATGTCCAAGCTGTCATGGTCGATAAGCAACCCGGCAAGCTACGCGCGATGCGCTACGGCCAGCAATACACCTACCGGTGCCCGAGCATCAGCTGCCGGGGTGCCTCAGTGCAGCCCTACGTGTTACCGGCCGCCGCCGCGATCGACTGGACCATCCCCGGTCAGCGCATCGGCGAGCGCACCAAAGCGTTGCAGCCCAAGACCCTAGCCCGCATCGAGGCCGGGTTACGCCGCTACAGCAGCCCCAACCACCTGGAAGCTGCCGGCAACACCGTCGAGCGTCGGGCCGGGGAGCGTAGCTGGCCAGTGACCCAGCCACGCACAACCGGGCACACCACGGCCAGCACAGCGTTGGCCTGCCCGCCCCTGCTCGTGCCCTCCGGCGGTAGTTGGAACGACGACGCCACCACAGTCCAGGTACCGATGCGCGCTCGGACCACCCGCGAGAACGAGGCCATCGTCTGCGCACCCCAACCGCTACTGGTCCCGGTAGAAGGCCGTGACGGCATTGCGGCCAGGGCACTGAACGTGCCGATGCGCGCGCAGACAGCCCGCCACCAGGACGCGTTGGTCGTGCCCCTGAGAAACAACGGGGTAGCAAGGCCCGCCAGGACAAACCCGCTGGTCACCTTCGCCGCAGGTGGCACCCACCAAGCCATCCTGATACCCGAGGACAACGCACCAGGACACGACCAGCCATCGCACCACCTCAGCAGCGGCGAACACCGGCCCACCAGCGGCGAACACCAGTCGGCGCTCCCGTGGGACCACCTGCTCTACGGCTACGACACCGGGCATTTACGGCAGATCAGCAACCCCTTACCGGCAAAGACCACGATCCAGGGTGACGCCCTACTCGCCCCCGCGATCGACGTCGACGACTGCACGTTCCGGATGCTCGACGTGGATGAAATCCGCGCCGGGATGGCGTTTCGGGCCGGGTATGTCCTGCTCGGTACCAAGCGGGAACGGGTCCGGATGCTCGGCAACGCGGTCACCCCTCCCGCAGCCCGGGACCTGGTCGCCGCCGTAATCGAGGCCATCACCGGCAACGAGCTGGAACCGGTCCGCTAACACCAGCCGGGACCGGCCGCCGCGCCGGTCCCGGCACCACGGCCCGACCTACGCTCACGGCAACGCCTCAAGCTGCGAGCGCACACCAGGAATTGACCGCAGTCAGATCGACACAGTTGGAGGCACGGTGACCCGGCCCGGCAAGACAACCAGCCACGAGACCGCAACCGGCGGCGAGGACGCCACATCGAGCTACCCCGAGTCCGGCACGGTCCACATCGTCACGTTCGAGGGCAAGCACGAGACGACCATCAGGGTGTTCTGCACCCCGGCCAAGGCGCACAAGGCTAAAGCCGACTGGTACCGCGAGCGCGCCGAGCCCGACGAACTGCACGAGGACGACGACACCGCGATCGAGCAGTTTGAGCAGGACGGCGGCGACTACCGGGCGTGGATCAACAGCGCTGACGTCGAATAAAACCCCGATAACCCCTCTCCCCATTCTTGACACGTACGTGTCAAGAATGGGGAGAATAGACGTAGCGGGAGGACATCACCTGTCGCAGGAAACAAGGAGGAAGACATGACGATCGAGGACCAGCACACCGTCAGCGCGGCCCTGCTGACCGAGACGTTGCGCCGCCGCCGTGGGCACCGATTTTTCCCGAGTGCCGCTCAGGCGCGGGCTATTCCCGCGCTGTACGAGACGGAGGACGTACCGGCATCAGATAAGACCCTGCACGTGCACTACTTCGCCGGCGGTTGTGACTGGTGGCTCGCCGAGTACGACCCGATCACCGGCACGGGCTTCGGGTACGCCTGCCTCGGTGACCCGCAGAACGCCGAATGGGGCTACGTCGATCTGACCGAGTTGGAAACCATCATGGTCCAGGGAGGCCTCGTGGTGATCGAGCGTGACTTGCATTGGGAACCCGTGAAGGCCCGTGACGCCAACCTACCGCGCTGCTAGGACCCACCCGTGCTGGGTGAGGACACCACCACCTCACCCAGCGCACATCTTGACACGTACGTGTCAAGATGTGATAATAGGTTATACCGAATAAGCCAACAGCCGATCCGCACAGCGGCAGCAGTTGGATTTACCCAGAGAGACGGCGAACTGAGAAATCAGTGATCTTTCGGCGTGTCACGCGAACTCGTAATGCGTATCCGAGTAGAAATGACGCATGGCTGGACCCGGCAAACCAGGACCCCCGTCGAAGGGGCCCTGGCGGCAACTATCGGCGAAGATTCCCGCTGCCATCGTGGCGGCGATCGATGCCGAAGCGGCGCGGCGCGGGCTTGACCGCACTGCGTTGATAACTGAGGCCCTTGCCGACAAGGTCGGCCTACCGATCCCGCATGTCACCCAGGAGCGTTTGCCACTGAACGACGCCGCTTAAAACTGCGAAAGGCGGTCCCCCAGGCAGGGAACCGCCTTACCGCTAAGGCCCGGCCAAGTGTGTCCAGCACTTGCCGGGCGGAGCTTCCCCGTCCTACCCGCAGCAATGGGTTGAGGCGCGCTTTCGCGTGCCTTGGAAAGGTTCCGCTATATGCAGGGTAACAACCCTGCTGCCCGTGTCCAGTCGACACCGCTTTATTGGATCTGCGCGTCGCACCCTATTTCGCTCGTCAGGGCGGTCCGCACGCGTATTTCGGGCAGTCTCCGCAGCACCACGGTAGTTAAATCTGCGCAGGTCAAAGCCCTCGCGTCATGCCTCGCGTCTTTTTTGGCGCTGGGTGAACGCGGGCGGGACCGCTGATGGGCGCGCTGCTGGCGTACGCCATGCGTGATGCGTCAGCGTCCACCCGTCAGCGTCCACGGACCTCCGGCCCCGCCGGTCGCCCAGGTCCGCGTAGGCATCGCCGGACGTTCGCCGAGAACACCTGGACCGGTCAGCAGATTATTGCCGGGCATGCACCCCGGCCGGCCCCCGATGAGAACTTCCGGCCGGATCTCGTCGACGTGGAGATCCCGGATGGGCGCCGGCCCGTGTTCGACCCGGACGAGGCCGTGGCCATGCTCCAGGCACACCCAGGCAACGCGGCACTGCGCGTCGATTCCTATGTCACCCGGATGGCGGTATGCGCTGCGCTCGGCCGATTCGTGAGCGAGGACGCGATGGCCGTGGCCAGCCACGACATCATCGCCCAGCGTGCCAGCGTGTACGCCGGATACCGCATCGCCCGCTCGACCGCCGGGTATCACGTGCGCGCCCTAGAGGACTCCGGCGCCGTTATCCTGGCGTTCCGCGGCCTCTCCGCCGCCGTCGCCGGGTGCAACCTCGCTAGCGTCTACGTCGTGACCGCACCGGCCGACACCCTGCCCCCGCGCGAGCAGGCCGCCCTTGCTGAGCTGGCCGCCCGCCTAGATGACGCCAGCACGCCGGCCGGTCCCCCCGACGATCGGGAGGTTGATGTCGAGGACGAGCCAGGTCTCTTGCCTGTGGACGAACTTCGGCACCACCCCTTTAGGGAAGATTTTGATCTTGAGGCGCCAGCTGCTCAGGCCCGTATACCGGGCCATTTTTCCTGCTCAGAAACCTTCACAGAACCGTTCACCCCAGGACATGGGTCAAAACCGGCACCGATGATATGGGGCACCCACCCTAGGCATCCTAGGACGCTCTTAGGGGGTGAGGCCCCGACCACACCACAACGGCGTGAACACCCGCAGGAATACGCGGCCCGGACCAGTGCGGAGCGACGGATTGCCGTGTCGTGGCTAGTGCACCGGCTCGGGTGGGTATTCCATGACCGCACCGAACGGGAATTGTTGGTGATCTGCGCACCGTTTTTCCGGGCCAGCTGGTCAGCTTTGGCGATCGAGCACGCCCTGCTCTACCAACGCGACGGCACAGAGCATCGTGGTCCGTTGCCTGGTCCGCGTACTCGTGACCGGGCGCAGCAGCCCCGCATCCGCAACCTGTGGGCGGTGCTGACCGCCAGGCTCGCCCCTTGGCGCACCGAGGACGGTGTGCCGGTGGCACCACCGGTCGCGACCCGGCAGCCGCGGCGTGGTCGTCCACCAGGCGCCGTGACCCGACGCCGGCAGTTGGCCGAGCAGGCACAAGATCTGACGACCAATGACCCCCGGCGTCTGATCGCATTAGCGACACTGCGCGGTGAACCCCTGAGCGTGTCCTACCGGCCGCGTAGTGACCAGGCCACCGCGCAGGTAGCCGCCGTGCGCACCCAACTCGCCCGCGAAGCCACCGCCCGCGCGCAACGCCGGCGGTGAGCCTTTACCGGGGCAGAGTGCCTACCGCAGGTCGTGATCCTGGGCGTCAAGACGCTCGCCGTCTTCTTGATGACCACCGTCTTGACGTACGCGATGATGCACCGCGGTGGCGACCAGCAGCACGTCCCCACCGGCGGTACGTGCTGCCGAGGCCGCGTGGCGTAAGGCATCGAATTCCGCACCGGTGAACGTACGCAGTAACTCATCGTCGCGGAACATCACGGCGATCTCCTCGGAGCTCTGCCGTAACTGTTCTGCGAGCCAGGCCAACCGGGACAACCAGGGTGAGGTCGGGGTCTGCGATGAGATGAGAGCGTCGAGGTCGGTCATGTCGTCCACGCTACGACCGCAGATGCTGGCGATCCAAAGGGGAGAGTGGGCCGCGTCGCTGTCCGTACGGCTTTTCACTCCCCGAGTGCAGTGCTCATCGCAGGTGTGTGGTCGAGGTGACGTCCCGACCTACGTACTTATGGGTGGCGGCAGCGTCGGGGTCGTCATGCTGTGGCCCGGCAAACCCCGGTTGACCCTGAACCGCAGCCCCGGCATCCCCCAGAGGTAGCCGAAGCGAGGAGATCCGCAAACACCCCCGACTCAGGCATGATCAAAACCCACGCTACTCAAGGTAGGAAACATCGGTTGAACAGGCACAATGTCTTGACACGTACGTGTCAAGACGACTAGAATTGACCTTGTAAGGCACACCGAGAGGCAACGGGTTACTGACCGGCCCCACACCCTCGCACACATCAGGAGGCACCCCCGATGGACACCACCACTACTGACATCACGGACGCGCGTACGGTGCTCGCCGAGCTGTGCCGGACCCACCGTCCGGGTCTGGTCACCTACGCTGCCCGCTGGACGCGTGACCGGCACGACGCGGAGGACGCCGTACAGGAGGCCCTGATGGTCGCGCTTGCCAAGCTCGACACCGTCCGTCCGGACAACCCCGCCGGATGGCTGACCGCTATCACTCGTCGGTGCGCCCTGGCGCAGACCCACGCTTACCGGCGCACCGTGCCCGGGGGTGACATCCTCGATCGAGTCGCCCAGCCGCAGGCGCCCGAGCTCACCAATGACGGCCGGTGCATGGCCGACGACCCTACCCGCAGCGCGGTATCGGCCGCGCTCGCCACCCTGCCCGCCCGCCAACGTGAAGCTCTGCGGTTGTGGGCTGTCGATGGCCTCTCGTGGCCCGAGGTTGCCGAGCGCATGGGCGTCACCGTCGCCACCGCCCGCCACAACGGTTACACCAGCCTCCGCCAGCTGCGCACCACCACCACCTGACCGACCAACGACCACTGACCAGGCCCCGGGGCACTAGCCCCGGGGCCTCGCCGTGCGTACCCAGCCCCAGAGCGCGCCCTACAGTGAGCCCAAACAGGTTCTTGAAATCAAGAGAGGAACTACCACGGGCGCACGCACCGGCAAAACACCACCGGCAACACACCAAGGGAGAACCACACCATGACCGACGACGCCACCGCCGCCTACCTCACCGCCAGAGTCGATCAACTCGGCGCCGCTCAACGCGATGACGATCACGCCGCCGCAGACGAGGTGATTGCCCAGCTCATCCACGACGATCACCCCGGCGCCCGCGCCATCATCGCCGACGTCCTGCGCGCCACCGATCCACAGACACCCGCACGCGGCGACGCCTGACACATCTCACGAGCCACCGGGCAAAAACCGAACCCCACCAACCCAGATCTGCCATAAAACCCCCTTTGACCAGCCATAATAATTTGACACGTACGTGTCAAGTTCGTTAGGATTGGGAGGTACCGAACACCGCAGAGCAGGGAGAACGACATGGTCACCATCGACGTCATCGAGTTTCCGGAGCCCGTCTGTAGCGACGACGTGCCGCATAAGCGGCACCGGGTCGACGGCACCTGGCGTACGCAGTGCCTCGGTCGTACGGCGTCTGAGACGCCCGCGCCCGTGTGCGAAGACACGGGCGCCATCAAAGACATGATGGAGATCATCTACACCGCCGTGCGGCCCGTGATCGAGCGCCGGGAGATGACCGACGAGCAGGCCGTCACCTACATGATGGTGCTTTTCGACCGGCTGATCACCACCACGATCGCCGAGCGCCCCGACACGGCACAGCGGTTGCTTGCCGCATTCGAGCGCGACATCACCAAACAGGGCACCAAGCAGGCCGGCGCCCACCGCCCGGACTGCCACGACTGATCAGCACCAACCCACGGCCGGGCGGATGCCCGGCCGTGAGCCCACAATAGAGATCGCTTGTGCAGCGCCACAATCGCGAAGGAGAAACCCCCGATGCCATACGACGCCATAGCCCGAATCAGTCCACAGATCGGCTGACCACATGACCATGTTGCAGGTGACGCCCGGTAGCGTCCCCGTCGTGACACTGCCCCTGGTAACCGCCATTGAGCACACCTGGTCAGCCATCCGTGACCGGCACCCCGACGTGCCGCCGGTTGTCGTGACGATGGGATCCGGCACGCTCGGCGAACGCGGCCAGCAGCGCCTCGGACACTTCGCCGCCGACCGTTGGCAGGTCGGCGGCGACCAGCACGCCGAGCTGTTCATCGGCGGCGAAGGCCTGCAGCGCGGCCCGGCGGGTGTCCTGGCCACCCTGCTGCACGAGGCCGCCCATGGCCTGGCTAGCACCCGAAACATCGTCGACACCAGCCGACAAGGTCGCTACCACAACCAGCGGTTTCGGGATCTCGCCGTCGAGATCGGCCTCACCGTCACATCCGACCCCAAGATCGGATACTCCCCCAGCGAGCTCGCCCCCGGCACCGCCGACGAATACGCCGCCCAGCTGGTCGAGCTCTCCGGTGCCTTGACCGCATTTCGCCACCCCGAGCCCACCGGCGGGCGAGACCGCAATAAAAGCGCCAACAACGGCATCGCCGCAGTGTGCGGATGCCCCGAACCACGCCGCATCCGCGTGCGCTCGCGCCAACAGTTCGCGGCAGGCCCCATCCTGTGCGGCATCTGCCACGAGCCGTTCACCATCCCCGAGGACGACGAGAACGACGAGAACAACGCGTCGTAACCCCGCTCTGCGCCCGATCACCCAATCGGGAACCGGCCCGCTGGCTGCAGCACATCGAGGCACCTGAACGACACTACGAGCTGCCGTAATAGCTAAACCGGGCACTAGACGCATGGTGTAGGTGATCATTTACCCTCAGCCAGTGATATCTGCCGCCCAGAGTGTTCGGCTGCACGCTGAACTGCTCGCGCAGCCGGTCCCGCAGCGGGCATGCTGCCGTGCCGCCGAGGCGATCATTCTGCTGCAGCTACCCGGTGGGCAATTCAGCGAACAACGACTGCAAACCCTGCTCGGGATCGCTCAAGCCCGATCCCCGCAGCTGACCACCCGTTTACACCTGATCGACCAGGCCGGGCACCGCCGGCGGGGGCTACCCCCAGGCATGGCCGCCCGTGCCGGGCTGTGCTGCGCCACCGCGATGTGCCGTGCCGCACTCCTGAGCGCCGGGGCGGTGAGTTCCTACGGTCAGCGATTACGGGTGTTCGTGGACTTCCCCGACGTGGAACTCGCCGTGGCTGTCGCCGGCGCCGCCCGCCGACTAGGCACCCCCGGACAACTACGACCCACCAGCAGCGGTGGTGAACAGCTTCGTATCCCTGACGGTGCCGTGTTGCTGCATCAGCTGGGAGTCAGTACCAGCATCAACGCCTGGCAACACCACAGCACTAGACCGGCCCGGTCGACCCGTACCCGTACCAGCTCCCGTGACCGCACCGCCGGCGATGAGGTCAGAGCCCGTTTCACTCTCGCTCTGCAGCAGCTCGGCGACACCACCATCCCTGCGGAGTTTGCCGACGCCGCACGGCTACGTCTGCAACACCCGGATGCCACCCTGACCGAGCTCGGGGCGTTGAGTGACCCACCGGTCGGTAAGCACACCATCGCCGGGCGGCTACGCCGATTCCTGCACCGGGCTGAAAAACATACTTCGGCTACTGTCCCTGACCATGAACCGTGAGCAACGTCGGCGCGCTGAACGTGAGGCCCGTCGATCCGGCCGCCCTGTTTCGTCGTGGGGCGCGCGCCTGGGCGTTCCTGAGGGACGCATCACCTCGGAACGGCAGTACGACCCCAGCGACCTCGATCGCCAGGTCCAGGACTTCACTGCCGGTACGGTGTTCGCGGCCGGCGCGACACTGCTGTATCCGGGCGAACCTCAACCCGGCGAAGATCCGGCCGACACACCACCACCGGTGTTCGTGGTGATGATCAACCCGGATACGGCGACGTTCACCGCAGCACCTGTACTACGCACCGGTCTGAGCGAACTCGACCGGCGCGGCAGCGAACAACTCGCCTCAGCCCTGACTGTCGAATCATCATGGGCGTTCCTGACCAGACCTGACGGTCACGCCTTGGTCAAGCTCAAG
>CBDFFS010000004.1:0-31947 GCA_965246815.1 Actinoplanes sp.
TGGATCGGGCCTTGGTCGGACATCGGGCGAGCCTAGCAATCGCAGTACCTAGCGGGAGGTGCGAATTTAACCTTCGGGGTGGTGCTCCGTAGACTTGTCTGGTGACCGATGCAACCGAGACTCGTACGCCTGACACCCGGCCCACCGGTGGCCTTTCCGCCCAATACCAGCCGGGCGAAGTAGAGCAGCGGCGCTACGCGGGGTGGGTTTCGGCTGGATATTTCGAGGCCGACGCGAGCAGTGACAAGCCGCCGTTCACGATTGTGATCCCGCCGCCGAACGTGACTGGTTCGCTGCACATGGGTCATGCGTTCGAGCACACGTTGATGGATTCGCTCAGCCGGCGTAAGCGGATGCAGGGCTTCGAGGCGTTGTGGTTGCCGGGCATGGACCACGCCGGGATCGCGACCCAGAACGTCGTTGAGCGCCAACTCGCCGCTGAGGGCCTGTCTCGCCACGATTTGGGGCGGGCGGAATTCGTCGAGCGGGTGTGGCGGTGGAAGGCGGAGTCCGGCGGCGCGATTCTGGGGCAGATGAAGCGGCTCGGCGATTCGGTCGCGTGGAGCCGGGAGCGGTTCACGATGGACGAGGGCCTGTCCCGCGCCGTGCAGACAATCTTCAAGCGACTTTATGACGACGACCTGATCTATCGGGCCGAGCGGATCATCAACTGGTGTCCGCGGTGTTTGACTGCGCTCAGTGATATCGAAGTGGAGCATTCCGACGACGACGGTGAGCTGGTCTCGATCCGTTATGGCGAGGGCGCCAACTCGATCGTGGTCGCCACCACCCGGGCTGAGACGATGCTCGGTGACACGGCGGTTGCGGTGCATCCGGATGACGAGCGCTACAAACACCTGATCGGTACCGAGGTGGAGTTGCCGTTGACTGGTCGGCGCATTCCGATCGTCGCCGACGAGCATGTCGATCCGGCGTTCGGCACGGGTGCGGTGAAGGTCACCCCGGCGCATGACCTGAATGACTTTGAGATCGGCCAACGGCACAACCTGCCCAGCTTGACGATCATGGATGAGCGTGCGGTGATCACCGTGCCAGGTCCGTTCCAAGGCCTTGATCGGTACGAGGCTCGACCCGCCGTTGTGGCAGCGCTGCGCGCGGAAGGTCGCATCGTCGCGCAGAAGCGGCCGTACGTGCACTCGGTTGGGCATTGTGCTCGGTGTAAGACGACGGTTGAGCCGCGGTTGTCGTTGCAGTGGTTCGTGAACACGGCGCCGTTAGCTAAGGCGGCCGGCGACGCGGTGCGCGACGGTCGGGTGACGATCGAGCCGGCTGAGTTGGCCAAGCGCTACTTCGCCTGGGTCGACAACATGCACGACTGGTGCATTTCCCGCCAGTTGTGGTGGGGACACCGGATCCCGATTTGGTATGGACCGGCGGGCGAAGTTGTCTGTGTCGGGCCAGACGAGCAGCCGCCCACCGGCGACGGCTGGCATCAAGACGAAGACGTGCTGGACACGTGGTTCTCGTCCGGATTGTGGCCCTTCTCGACGCTGGGGTGGCCGGAGCAGACCGCCGATCTGGCCAAGTTCTATCCGACCAGTGTGCTGGTGACCGGCTACGACATCCTGTTCTTCTGGGTCGCCCGGATGATGATGTTCGGGCTTTACGCGATGGACGGCCAGCCGCCGTTCGATGTGGTGGCTTTGCACGGCATGGTCCGGGATCAGTTCGGCAAGAAGATGTCGAAGTCGTTCGGCAACGTCGTCGACCCGTTGGACTGGATCGATCGGTTCGGCGCGGACGCGACTCGGTTCACGTTGGCGCGCGGGGCGAACCCTGGCTCGGACGTGCCGGTCAGTGAGGAGTGGTGTCAAGGGTCGCGCAACTTCTGCAACAAGCTGTGGAACGCGACCCGGTTCGCCCTGATGAACGGCGCAACCGTGACCGGCCCGCTGCCAGCGCCGGCCGAGCTCGGTGCGATCGACAAGTGGATCTTGTCGCGGTTGCAGCATGTCACCGCCGAGGTGGACGAGCAGTTCGAGCACTACGAGTTCGCCAAGGTCTGTGACGCGCTCTACCACTTCGCTTGGGACGACGTCTGCGACTGGTATCTCGAACTGAGCAAGCCTGTGCTCAGCGCTGGCGGCCCCGAAGCCGACCGGACCCGCCGGGTGCTCGGGCACGTGCTCGACCAGCTGCTGCGGTTGCTGCACCCGGTGATCCCGTTCGTCACTGAGGAACTGTGGATCGCGTTGACCGGCGGCGAAACGGTGATGCGGGCCGCCTGGCCGGTCGCTGATTCGGCTTGGATTGACGATGCGGCCGAGGAAGAGCTGGCGGCGTTGCGCAAGGTGGTGACCGAGGTCCGGCGGTTCCGTTCGGATCAGGGTCTCAAGCCGAGCCAGCGGGTTAATGCCGCGCTGACCGGTTTGGGCAACGTCGGCATCGACACCCACGAGCAGTTGATCCGGTCGCTGGCCCGGCTCGAAGCCCCTGCCGCTGACTTCACCGTGACGGCGACCCTGGCCGTGACCGGCGGAATCACCGTCGACCTGGACACCCGCGGCACGATCGACGTCGCAGCCGAGCGGGCTCGGCTGGAAAAGGACCGGGCCGCGGCCGAGAAGGAAGCAGCGCAATGTCGGGCCAAGCTCGACAACGCGGCTTTTGTCGGCAAGGCACCCGAGGAAGTGGTGGCGAAGATCAAGGACCGGCTCGCGACAGCTGAGTCGGATTTGACCCGGATCGCCAGCGCGTTGCAATCGCTGCCGACAGCATGAGCGAATACGACGAGGTCGAAGCCGCGCTGGATCGGCGCGGCTTCACCCGAATGGCCTTCGAACTGCAGAAGATCCGCGATCTGCTGGATGTGCTCGGCAGCCCACAACGGGCATACCCGGCGATTCATCTGACCGGCACTAACGGCAAAACCAGCACCGCGCGCATGATCGACGCACTGCTGCGAGCGCATGGCGTGCACACCGGTCGATACACCAGCCCCCATTTGCGTACGGTCCGGGAACGGATCAGCCTGGACGGAGAGTTGATCAGCGAAGAACGGCTGGTCGCGACGTACCGGGAGATTTCGCCTTTGGTGGATTTGATCGATGCTCGGGTTTCTGAGCCGTTGACCTATTTCGACCTGACTACGGCGATGGCGTTTGCCGCGTTCGCGGACGCGCCGGTTGATGTCGCAGTGGTTGAGGTCGGGCTCGGGGGTGAGGAAGACGCGACAAACGTGATCGACGCTGGGGTGTGCGTGTTGACGCCGATCGGGCTCGATCACACTGAGTGGCTGGGCGAGACGATCGAGGACATCGCCTGGGCCAAAGCCGGCATCATTCACCGCGGTGCGACGGTGATCACCGCGCGGCAGACCGAGGACGCATTGCGCCCGATCGTCGAGCGGGCCGCGGAGATGAGCGCGACGCTGATCCGCGAAGGGGTGGAGTTCGACCTGGTCGAGCGCGCACAAGCGCTCGGCGGGCAGGTGCTCACCCTGCGCGGTGTCGGCGGGGTTTACGACGAGATCTTTCTGCCGTTGTTCGGCGCGCACCAGGCCCAGAACGCTGCACTCGCGTTGGCAGCTGTCGAAGTGTTCCTCGGTGCCGGCCCCGACAAGCAGCTCAACGTCGACCTGGTCCGGGAGGGTTTCGCCCAGGCAGACTCACCCGGTCGGCTGGAACGGGTGGGCAGCTCGCCGACAGTCCTGCTCGACGGAGCGCACAACCCGCACGCGATGACGGCAATGGTCGCGGCGCTTTCGCAGGAGTTCAATTTCCGGCATGTGGTCGCGGTGGTGGCGATCCTCGGCGACAAAGATGTTTCCGGCATGCTCGAACTGCTGGAGCCGGCGGCGGCACGCGTTGTCGTGACGCAGAACAGTTCACCGCGGTCGATGCCTGTTGATGACCTCGCCGACGCTGCGGCCCAGATCTTCGGCCCCGATCGGGTGACAGTTGCGCTGAACATCCCGGCAGCGATCGAAGCGGCCGTGGCAATCGCGACTGACGACACCTCCGGCGAGCTTAGCGGGGTGGCAGTGCTGGTCACCGGCTCGATCATCACGGTGGCCGAAGCACGAGAAATCCTGACGAAATGACCGAACCGGTGCGCGACGAACCCGCGACCTCCGCGGCCGACGAGCAACCGGCGCCGCGTTCCGGGCTACGTAACCCGCGAGCTGCCGTTCGGGGATTGGGCGCTGGCACGCTCGTACTCGAAGCGATTGTTCTGTTGTTGGCGATCCAACCGATCCGTACTGTTGGCGGTCAGCTTGACGGTTGGGGTGTCGCGGCGGTGGTCGCCTTGGCCGTTATAGCGGTGCTGCTTGCCGGGTTGATGCGCCAGTCTTGGGCTTGGGCCGCCGGCAGCGTGCTGCAAGTGTTGTTGCTGGCCAGCGGACTGCTGCACTGGTCGCTAGCAGTGCTGGGGTTCATCTTCGGCGCGGCCTGGTTCTATGCCAGCCACGTCCGCCGAACCATCCTCGGCTAGGTGGCTTTGGCGGCTGACGAGTCGCCCGACGAACCTCGGTTGGTCGGGCGACTCGCTTTCGCGGGTGGTGTTAGCGGATGGCTCGCCACTGGGTGATGGCGATGTTGTGATCGTCGGGGTCGCGGAAGGTCGCGGACAGCAGCTCCAGCCGATTGCCCCGGTTCACCGCCCGCGGCGCGTGCACAAACGCCACACCCCGCGCAGTCAACTCCTGATAGATCGCCTCCACGTCGCCGACTTCCAAGTTCAGATAGATCAACCGCCCGGCCTCAGCCGACAAATTCTGCACTGTACGCAAAACCAGCCGGGTGTCACCCGATGCGAGTACAGCGCTGTCGTCGCCGCTGTCGATCTCATAGAACCCGAGGATCTCGCAGTAGAACGCGACTGACCGCTTGAGGTTCGTGACCAACACTGTGACACCGACACCGTGAATCGCGCTGGCCGGAACTGGCCGGGCACTCGGATATGCGGTGATCAGCTCGTCGGTCTGTTCCGGCGTCCCTGGCATCGTGGGCAGATCGGCCCACGCGTTGCCTTGGCCCCTGGGCAATTCAGCTGGTGCTGACGGCACAGGCTCTGGCTGCAGTGTGGGGGAGATTGTCGCTAGCGGCGGTGTTACCGGCGCTTGCCCGGTTGATGGCTCGGGCGCTGCGTGCCTCGGCTGTTGTGACGGGCCGGTAGCTGGGAGTGCGTCCGCACTTGCGGGTGGTGCGGCTTTGGGCGTGAGTGGGGTGGCTTTGGGTGGTGGCGGCGCTGCCTCGTGTGCCGCATTAGCGACGAATCGGGTGCTCCACGGCGTCGCCGGCCTAGGCGAAGATGCCACGCCTACCGATGAGGTGCTAACCCCGTCGAGGGTGGTGCCCGGTTCTTCTGCCGGTGGGCTCAAGCTTTCGGCGCGCGAACCGACCGACTCGGCCGGGGCGTCGTCCAACGGCAGATCGATGTCGTCGTAGGCTTCGGACTGCTCAGCGGCAGGTTGCTCTGGTGCGGATTTCTTCGCGCCAGCCTGCTCAGTGGCAGGTTGCTCAGGTGCGGATTCAGGCGCAACGGGTTGCGCCGCGACAGCTTGTGGTGCGGTCGGCGGCGGGGAGATCGGTGCTGGTGCGGCGGGCGGCGTCGTCATGGGCACCGGCGCGGCGCTTGCCGCTGACTGAGTCGGTTCTGGTCGGCGTGGGCGCGGCATCGATGTTCGCGCCGATTCCTCCGACCGCCCGGTTCGTTGGGTGGGCGCAGCGTGCTGGGGCGAAGCGTCAGTGTGATCAACCGTCTCGGCGTCGAGAGCTAATTCGTCAGTCTCCGGGTCGACGGTGACGGTGGCGTTGGCACTGCCGCGTGGATGCGGGCTCGGCCGGGCACCGGTCGGTCGCGGGCTAGGACGGTTCGACCGGGAAATGTCGGCACTGGACGGGTGTGGTGGAAGGGATTCGCCCCCGGCCGAGCGCGCCGAACTGCTGGCGGGCGGCGGTGGCGGCGGATAGTCGTCGACATAGGCCGGATGACCCCGATATCCCGGCTGCGGCGCCGGGGCAAAGTCGTCATTAGCGCCGGGGCCTTCGGTGTCGGCCGGCGTTGCATTCGGGTCGGGTTCGTGCTGGGTCGGCGCAGTTGCCGCGCGATGGGGGAGCGGCTGGCCAGCCGCGTACGGGTCGTCGACCAGCTCGCCGTCGACGACTCGGCCGGTTGCGGCATCTTGGACCAGCGTCGGGTTATCGTCTTCGGTCGGCGCGGGCGACTCGTCCTTGTCGCGGTCCCACTGGCGATCACGGGTGGCCCACGGTGGCGGCTCGACCGCGCCGAGCAGTTCGTCATCCAGCTCGGCCTCAGGGTCGGTGCCGGAGTAATCGATCGGCGGTGGCGGCGGGTCGGCACCAGCGTCCGCGGCGGTCACCGCGTCCCAGTCGATCCGGACTCGGCGCAGATCGTCGACGTCGACGGTGACGGGCAGCGTGTCACCGGGCTCCGGCCATTTCAGCACCGGAATCCGCGGGTCGCGAATGGTCACCTCGGACGGGTGCAGACCGGGAGCGATCACCAGCACGACCAGCTCAGCGCGGCCGTAGACCACGTTGGCGGTCGGTGGTGGGGAGATGCTCGTCACCTGTGCGGTGCCGACCACCCACGCGCGGGCGCCCCGGCGCACCACGTTGACCACGCCCAGCGCTATGGCCAGTGCGAGCAGGACGAGCCCGAAGATCACCACCGCCCAGTTCGACATACCGAGCCCGACCGCCATGACGAAAAACGCGATCGTACCCATGATTGCCGCTACCAGCTTGCGCGCTGGTGCGATCGGCCGGCCGGCCTGGTTCGCCACTGTGGACCTCCCGGTTCGTTACCGTCAGGTTATTGCCCGGCCCGCCTCCTGCGGAAGTGCGGTAGTCCCGGCGTTGCTGCTTGGCGCATTAGCGGTACCGATAGGCTGACAATCCGCGTGTTGATCTGTCCCGCAGGAGGATTTCGTGTCCAGCTCCACTGAGCGTTCCCTGGTGTTGATCAAGCCCGATGCGATCCGCCGCGGCCTGCTCGGCCAGATCTTGTCCCGATTCGAGAATAAGGGCCTGGTCGTCGAAGCGCTGGAACTGCGCACGATGGATGCCACCCTGGCCGACCAGCACTACGCCGACCACGTGACCAAGGCGTTCTACCCGCCGCTGAAGCAGTTCATGACCAGCGGCCCGTTGGCAGCCCTGGTGCTTTCTGGCGACGAGGTGATCGACGTGGTCCGGGCCATGATCGGCGCAACCGACGGCCGCAAAGCCGCCGCCGGCACCATCCGTGGCGACCTGTCGCTGTCCAACCGCGAAAACCTGGTCCACGCCTCCGACTCACCCAAGAGCGCCGCCCGCGAGCTAGCCCTCTGGTTCCCGAAGCTCTGAGCTTTGGGCGGTCCGGACGCGAACCGGGTAATGCGGATGTGGGAATCTGGGCGCAACCGGTATCGTTTGCCGCACTGGCGTCGATCCGGCCATCACCGGGGAGCCACCGGAAGAACAGAGCGGGTTTCGACCCGCTCTCAGTAGAACCGGGCGGACCGGCCCGCACCCTAGCCGGCGTCATGAAGCGGGCGGCCAAACGGTCGTCAAGCGAGGTGGTACCGCGGGCTGCGAAATGTGGCTCGTCCTCGCAGTCGGACAATGACTGCCTGAGGAGAGCGACCACTGATGGCTTACCCCAAACACACTGATGTGACCGGCGTGCCGGCTAGCCCGGATCTGCCCGCGGTTGAGCGCGCGGTGCTGGAGCACTGGGCGGGCGACAATACGTTCGAGGCTTCGGTTGAACAGCGGCCGGCGGGCGAGAACGGCAGCAACGAATACGTCTTCTATGACGGGCCGCCGTTTGCGAACGGGTTGCCGCACTATGGGCACCTGTTCACGGGATATGTCAAAGACTTGGTGCCGCGTTATCAGACGATGCGGGGCAAGCGGGTCGAGCGCCGGTTTGGGTGGGATACCCATGGTTTGCCGGCTGAGGTCGAGGCGGAAAAGCAGCTAGGCATCACTAGTAAGGCGCAGATCGTCGAGCTGGGCATCGATAAGTTCAACGAGGCTTGCCGCACTTCAGTGCTCGCTTATACCAAGGACTGGCAGCGGTATGTGACGCGTCAGGCTCGGTGGGTTGATTTCGGTAACGACTACAAGACGCTTGACCCGGCGTACATGGAATCGGTTATGTGGGCGTTTGGGAGCCTGTATGACAAGGGACTGGTGTACGAAGGGTTCCGGGTTCTCGCGTATTGCTTCCGGTGTGAGACGCCGTTGTCTAACACGGAAACGCGGATGGACGACGTTTATCGGGACCGCACTGATCCGGCGTTGACGGTGACGTTCAAGTTGGAGACCGGTGAGCGGATCGCGGTCTGGACGACTACGCCGTGGACTTTGCCGTCTAACCTCGCGCTCGCCGTGGGGCCGGAGATCGAATATGCCGTGCTGGAAAAGGACGGCGAGAAACTCATCCTGGGTGCTGGGCGCGTAGCGGCATACGCAGCCGAGCTGGAGGGTTTTGAGCAGGTCGGCACGGTGCTCGGGCGCGATTTGGCCGGGCGTCGGTATACGCCGTTGTTCGACTTCTTGGTCGAGCAAGCCGGGCCGAACGCATTTCAGGTGCTCGCCGCGGATTACGTCAGCGACGAGGACGGCACCGGCGTCGTGCACCAGGCGCCGGCCTTCGGTGAGGACGACCAAAACGTTTGTAACGCGGCTGGCATCCCGACCATCGTGACGGTTGACGAGCACACCCGGTTTACCGCGCTGGTGCCGACCTGGCAGGGCGTGCAGGTGTTCGACGCGAACAAGCCGATCATCGCCGAGCTCAAAGCCCGACGGGTGGTGCTGCGGCACGAGGGCTACACCCACTCGTACCCGCATTGTTGGCGTTGTGACACGCCGCTGGTCTACAAGGCGGTGTCGTCGTGGTTTGTCGCTGTGACCAAATTCCGGGACCGGATGGTCGAGCTGAACCAGGAAATCACTTGGACTCCCGCGCACATCAAGGACGGCTCGTTCGGCAAATGGTTAGCTAATGCGCGAGACTGGTCGATCTCGCGGAACCGGTTCTGGGGTTCGCCGATCCCGGTGTGGAAATCGGACGATCCGAACTATCCGCGCGTCGACGTCTACAGTTCTTTCGCTGAGCTCGAACGCGACTTCGGCGTGGCCGTCACCGATTTGCACCGGCCTTATGTCGATGAGTTGACCCGGCCTAACCCGGATGACCCGACCGGGAATTCGACCATGCGTCGGGTCCCTGAGGTGCTCGACTGCTGGTTTGAATCTGGGTCGATGCCGTTTGCGCAGGTGCACTATCCGTTCGAGAACAAGGACTGGTTCGAGCACCACTACCCGGGCGACTTCATCGTCGAATACATCGGGCAGACCCGTGGCTGGTTTTACACCATGCACGTGCTGGCCACCGCATTGTTCGACCGGCCGGCATTTCGCAGCTGTCTGAGCCACGGCATCCTGTTGGGCGAGGACGGCCGCAAAATGTCCAAGAGCCTGCGTAACTACCCGGACGTCTATCAGACCTTCGAGCAGTATGGCTCGGATGCGATGCGCTGGATGTTGATGTCGTCACCGGTGCTGCGCGGCGGGGATATGCCGGTCACTGAAGTCGGCATCCGCGACTCGGTTCGACAGGTGCTGTTACCGCTGTGGAACGTCTGGTATTTCTTCAGCCTCTATGCCAACGCGGCTAGCTACGAAGCGAAAATCGGCGCAGCGCCCGATAGTGAGAATTTGCTCGACCGCTATCTGCTGGCCAAGACCGGCGAGCTGATCACCGATACGCAACGCCAACTCGATGATTACGACATCTCGGGTGCGGCCGGCACGGTCCGCTCGTTTTTGGACGCGCTGACGAACTGGTATGTGCGTCGATCCCGCGACCGGTTCTGGGCCGGCGATATGGCTGCCTTCGACACGTTGGCCACTGTGTTAGAAACGCTGTGTCGAGTGATGGCACCGCTGGCACCGCTGACCACTGAGGAGATCTGGCGCGGCCTAACTGGTGGGCGGTCGGTGCACCTGACCGATTGGCCGTCAGCTGCTGGTTTCCCGGCCGATCACCAACTGGTTGCTTCGATGGACGCGATCCGGGACGTGGCTTCGGCGGCGTTGTCGGTGCGTAAGTCGCGGGCGCTGCGCGTGCGGCTGCCATTGGCATCGCTGACTGTGGCCACCGCGACTGCCGGTGACTTGCGCGGTTTCGCCGAGCTGGTGCAGGACGAGGTAAACGTCAAAGAGGTGCGGTTCACCGACGATGTCTCTGCGTACTGTCGACAGGTGTTGACTGTGGTCCCGCGGGCGTTGGGTCCGCGGCTCGGTAAACAGGTGCAACAAGTCATCAAAGCCGTCAAAGCCGGCGACTGGGAGCTGGTTGACGGCGCGCCGGTGGCCGCGGGGATCGCGCTGCGCGACGGGGAGTTCGAGCTCAAACTCATCGCCGCGGATCTGGACAGTTCGGCGCCGCTGCCCGGTGGTGCGGGAGTGGTGGTGCTCGACACAGCGGTCACCGCCGAGCTGGCGGCAGAAGGGTTGGCCCGCGACGTGATCCGGGTGGTCCAGCAAGCCCGACGCGACGCCGACTTCGACGTCTCGGATCGGATCTCGCTGGTGGTGTCGGCCGATGCTGCGGTGCGCGCCGCTGTCGAGACCCACAGCGAATTCGTCGTCGGTGAGACCCTGGCCACATCGTTGAGCTTCGCCGAGCAGGTGGCGGGATTTGCCGGTGAAGTCGGCGACGGCCAGCAAGTAACCGTCGCGGTGACGCGCGCCTGAAGTTGCGGTGGTGGGCCGCGCCGAGTGATCCGGCGCGGTCCGTTAACCTCACTGCGCCCCCACTTGCACTCCTGTCCGGAGGAACCCGTTGCCGCTGCTGTATTCGATCGGCAAACTCACCGTCGGTAACGCGATGATGATTGGCTGGCGGCCCCGCGTCGAGGGCGTCAAGCACATCCCGAAAACTGGCGGCGCGATCTTCGCCGGCAATCACCTCTCCGTCGCCGACGAGCTTTTCCTCGGCGCGGTAGTGCCCCGACACGTTGCCTTTTGGGCAAAATCCGACTACTTCGACGGTACGGGGATTGGCGGCTGGGTTACCCGCACGTTGATGCACGGCCTTGGTGCGATCAAAGTGGAACGTAGTGGTGGGCGCGCCGCGTTGACCGCATTCGACGCGGCAATCCCGGCGCTGCGTGAAGGGGACATGGTCGCTGTTTATCCCGAGGGCACCCGCTCACCCGATGGTCGGCTCTATCGCGGGCGCACCGGGGCGGCTCGGCTCGCCGTGGCCGCGGGCGTGCCGATCATCCCAGTCGGTTCGATCGGCACGGACCGAGTGCAGCCGATCGGTCAGCTCTACCCGTTGCCGTTTCGCGGGCAGGTCACGATTAAATTCGGCCCGCCGATCGACGTGACCGACCGGTCCGACGATCGCTCCTCGCTGCGCGCGCTCACCGATGAGGTGATGGCCGAGATCGCTAAGCTCACCGGCCAGGAATACGTGCCGCGCTACGCCCCCGCAAAACCGAGCCCGCCCGACTGAAGCTGAGCAACGCAACGTTCGCCGGGCCTGGGCGGAAACCGGCTCGTCGAGCTGCGGCGGACATTTGGCCAGGTCAATGGTCGGTTCGTCGGTTTGGGGCCGGGTGAAACGTCGCTACGTGCGTAATGGCGGACAACCAGGGCGATGTGTTGGACGCGGGGGAGCCGTATGGTTACCCGGACATGAAAACGACACTGAGAAATGCGGTCACGCTGACTGGCAACCCTCTCGGCCAGCCGATCATGTTCGCCCACGGGTATGGCTGCGACCAGAACATGTGGCGATTCGTCGCTCCCGCCTTCGCGGACACCCACCGAATCGTCCTATTCGACCACGTCGGCAACGGCAAATCCGACCTTTCGGCGTACCGGGATGATCGGTATTCCAGTCTCGACGGATATGCCGTTGACGTGCTGGAAATCCTGCGCGAGCACGACCTGCGGGACGTCATTTTCGTCGGGCACTCGGTCAGTGCGATCATCGGTGTGCTCGCCGCGAATCGTGCGCCGGAGCGGTTTGCCCGGCTCGTGTTGGTTGGGCCATCGCCGCGCTATGTCGACGACCCGGCGAGCGGCTATGTCGGTGGATTCGGGCGGGCCGACCTCGAGGAGATGCTCGATTCGCTCGACAGCAACTATCTCGGCTGGTCCAGTGCGATGGCGCCGGTCATCATGGGCAACGCGGACCGACCGGAGTTGGGTGCCGAGCTGGCCAACAGCTTTTGCCGTACTGATCCGGAAATAGCACGCAAGTTCGCTCGTGTCACGTTTCTTGGCGATAACCGGGCAGATCTGCCTAAACTTCGTACGCCGGCATTGATCTTGCAGTGCTCGGATGACGTGATCGCACCGACTGTGGTGGGGGAGTACGTGTATCAGCACACTGCGGGGAGCAGCTTCGTGCAGCTCACCGCCACCGGCCACTGCCCGAACCTCAGTGCGCCACAGGAGACGATCGACGCCGTCAAAGCTTGGCTGAAGTAGAGCGGATCGTGGCTGACGCAGGGGGGCCGGACGTGACGCAGGAGCTGCGGTTGCCGTGGGACGACGATCCCACCGACCTGTACGAGCATGCGCCGTGCGGTTATCTGAGCACGCTGCCAGACGGCACCATCGTCAAGGTCAATGAGACGTTCTTGACCTGGACCGGCTTTGACCGCGCCGATTTGGTCGGGCACCGACGGTTTCGTGACCTGCTCAGTTCGGGCGGCAAGATTTACCACGAGACGCATTACGCCCCGTTGCTGCGCCTGCAAGACAATGTGCAGGAGATCGCCTTCGACGTGGTCTGCGCCGACGGCCGCCGGTTGCCCACGCTGGTCAACTCCGTGCTCGGACGTGGCCCGGACGGGCAGCCGCGGGCGATCCGCACCACAGTCTTCAACGCGACCGAACGACGCGGCTACGAGCGGGAGCTGCTGCTGGCCCGGCACACGGCTGAGGCGTCCGAGCGGCGGGTGCGGGTGTTACAGCAGATCGTCGCCGACCTGGCCGCCGCGCCGACCATGGCCGAGGTCGCGGAAGCGGTGATCCGTGCGCCGGAGCCAGCTTTTGCTGCCGCCGGCAGCAGCATCTACCTAGTCGATGGCGGTGTTAACGAGCTCGTCGCCGTCGCTACTACCGACACTGCGCCGATGTCTCGGTCGCTGGCCCGAGCAGTGGACCACGTGGCGCAGCGCGGCGACCTGCACGTGGTCGCCTCCCTGGTCGAAGCGAAGGAACATTTTCCCGAGCTGGCTGAGGACATGCGTCGATCCGGCCGAGACACGTTAGTGTTGCTGCCGTTGACCACCGGAGCAGCTGACGACCGGGCTAGCACTCAAGTGCTCGGCGTGCTGGTGTTCAGCTTCGTCGGCGAGCACCGGCTTACCGACGAGGAACTGCGGGTGGTGCGGCTGCTCGGCCAGCAGGCTGGTCAAGCGCTGGATCGGGCCCGACTTTATGACGACGCCCGGCGCCGCGAGCAGCGGGCCACTTTCCTCGCCGAGACCACCCGCGCGCTGGATGAGCTTTACCGACTGCTGCCCCGCGCGCAACGGCTGGTGGAGCAGCTCGTGCCGCAGGTTGCTGAGTGGGCCACGGTGCGGTTGCGGGTCGGCCCGACCGGTGTGATCGAGGATGCTGGTGCGCCGGCGCCCGATCCGGTGCCGCTGGCCGAACGCATAGCCGCGGTCACAGCCAGCGGTGCGCCGGTTTTCGCTGCGGCCACTGACCCGCTGCCCTGCTCGGTGCTGCCGTTGACGGTTCGCGGTCGGGTGGTTGGCACCCTGGGCGTGCGGTTGAATCCGCACCGCCGCGGCGGTGCGGACGAGCAGCATTTCCTCACCGACCTGGCTGACCGGGCCGCGCTGGCGTTGGAAAATGCCCGACTTTATGAGCAAGAACGGCAGATAGCGCGGACGCTACAGCGCAGCCTGCTGGCCGGGGAAATGCCCAATAGTGACAGCCGGTTCGCCGTCGAGACCCACTATCAAGCTGGCGCCCAGGATCTGGAAGTCGGCGGAGACTGGTTCGACGTCTTCCTGATCACTGCGGACAAGCTCGCCGTGGTGGTCGGAGACGTCGTCGGTCGTGGCATCGACGCGGCGACCACGATGGGGCAACTGCGCAGCGCGGTGCGGGCCCTCGCGAAACCTGAGACCGGCCCCGCCCGTTTGATCGAGGGGCTGGACCGGTTCGTCGACCGAGTCGAGTCAGCCAGAATGGCCACTATCGCCTACGCGGAAGTTGATCTGACCAGCGGCGAGATGACCTTCGCCTGTGCTGGACACCTGCCGCCGCTGCTGCAGGAGCCGGCGGACTCAACCGAGTTCTTGGTGCAGGCCCGATCCGCGCCGCTGGGCTCGCGAGCCGGCACGATCGTGCGGATTGAGCACTCTCGGCGCTTGCGCCCCGGCAGCCGGCTGCTGCTTTACACCGACGGGCTGATCGAGCGGCGGACCCGGCCGATTGAGCGGGGTTTTGAAATCCTCGCCCGTGAGTTTTCGCTGCGCCAGGACGCACCGCTGAAGGGGTTGGCAGCGGGCCTAGCCGACAGTTTGGTCGGCCGAGACAGCCCCGACGACGTGTGCCTGCTCTGCCTGAGCCTGGGCACCGAGGAGCGGATCCAGCGCACGATCGGTGCCGACCGGACCCAGATCGGGCTGTTACGTGCCGACCTGCGCACCTGGCTTGCCGCGCACCAAGTGACCGAGGTCGACCGGGAGGCAGTCATATTGGCCTGTTCTGAGGCGGTGGCCAACTCGATGGAGCACGGCTATCGCGACAATCCGTTCGGGATGGTCAAAGTGGTGGCGACAGTTACCGCGGACACGGTCGAGGTGCGCGTTGCTGACCACGGCGGCTGGCGGGGCGCTTCGACTGACGAGTCCCGCGGGCGCGGGCTGCGGATGATCCGCGAGTCGATGGACGAAGTTTTGTTCGACCGGGGCGACGGCACGCTGGTCACCATGCGTCGTCGACTGCTGGAAGACAGATTAGTGACGGAAGTCTGATGACTGAGCAGTGGGTAACTTTCTCCCAGTTCGGCGATGCGGAATTGGTCAGTTTGACCGGTGAGATCGACCTGGCGAACGCGCCGGCAATCGGACGGGCGATAGTGGCGCACACAAATTCGGCCGGCAAGGTGCTGATCGATCTGACCTCGGTTTCGTTCCTGGACAGCGCCGGGGTGCGGCTGCTCGACTTCTTGGTCGGCGACCTGGCCCAGCACGGCACCGGAATCCGGCTGGTCGTCGGCGAGCAGAGCACAGCGCGGATGACCCTGCGACTCTGCGCCTTCCGTGACGACGTGCTCGCCGTTGACCTGGACCGGGCCGCGGCCGAGTTGAGCGCCTGACCCGCGTACCCTGAATGCCCATGAGCGTAGGTTCGGTCTTCCCGCAGCTCGAACAGTTGCTGCCCCGGGTCAGTAAGCCGATCCAATACGTGGGCGGCGAGTTGGGCGCAGTCGTCAAGGACTGGGACTCGACTACCGTGCGCTGGGCCCTGATGTATCCAGACGCATACGAGGTGGGGCTGCCCAATCAAGGCGTCCAGATCCTCTACGAAGTCCTCAACGAGCAGCCCGACGTGCTCGCCGAACGTACGTATGCGGTCTGGCCTGATCTGGAAGCCCTGATGAAAGAGGCGGGCGTCCCGCAGTTCACGGTTGACGCGCACCGCCCGGTCAAGGCGTTCGACGTGCTCGGCATTTCGTTCGCCACCGAGCTCGGTTACACCAACATGCTCTCCGCGCTCGACCTGGCCCAGATCCCGATGCAAAGCAAGGACCGTACGGTCGAGCATCCGATCGTGCTCGCCGGCGGGCATGCCAGCTTCAATCCGGAGCCGATCGCCGACTTCATCGACGCTGCGGTGCTCGGCGACGGCGAGGAAGCCGTGCTGGAGATCACCGGGATCATCCGGCAGTGGAAGGCCGAGGGGCGGCCGGGCGGTCGCGACGAGCTGCTGCTGCGTCTGGCCCGCACCGAGAGCATCTACGTGCCGCGCTTCTACGACGTCGACTACCTGCCCGACGGTCGGATTCAGCGGGTGGTGCCCAATCGCCCAGACGTGCCGTTTCGGGTGTCCAAGCGCACGACCATGGACCTCGACGCCTGGCCGTACCCGAAACGCCCGCTGGTCCCACTCGCCGAAACCGTGCACGAGCGCTATGCGGTGGAGATCTTCCGCGGCTGCACCCGGGGTTGCCGGTTCTGCCAGGCGGGCATGATCACCCGCCCGGTTCGGGAGCGGTCGATCACCACAGTTGGCCAGATGGTCAAGCAGGGGCTGGAGTTCTCCGGTTTCTCCGAGGTCGGCCTGCTCTCGCTGAGCAGCGCGGACCACTCGGAGATCGGTGACATGTGTTCCGGGCTAGCCGAGCAGTATGCCGACACCAACGTGTCGTTGTCGCTGCCCTCGACCCGGGTGGACGCGTTCAACATCGATCTGGCACAGGAGCTCTCGCGCAACGGCCGGCGTACTGGTTTGACCTTTGCCCCAGAGGGCGGTTCGGAGCGCATCCGCAAGGTCATCAACAAGATGGTGACCGAGGAAGACCTGATCCGTACGGTCGTCACCGCGTACACCAACGGCTGGCGCAGCGTGAAGTTGTACTTCATGTGCGGTCTGCCCACCGAGACCGACGACGACGTTTTGCAGATCGGTCGGATGGTGCACGAGGTGATCAAGGCAGGTCGGGTCGCCACCGGCACCAAGGACGTCAAGTGCACGGTGTCGATCGGCGCGTTCGTCCCCAAGCCGCACACCCCGTTCCAGTGGGCGGCGATGGAACGACCCGAGGTGATCGACAACCGGCTGCGGATGCTCAAGCAGGAGATCAACAGCGATCGGTCGCTGGGCAAGGCGATCGGCTATCGCTATCACGATGGTGAGCCGTCGCTGATCGAGGGCCTGCTGTCGCGCGGCGATCGGCGGGTGGGTGCGGTAATCCGGCGCGCCTGGGACAAAGGCCAACGTTTCGACGGCTGGAGCGAGCACTTTTCCTACTCCCGCTGGGTCGAGGCCGCAGCCGAAACGCTGCCCGAATTCGGCGTCGACCTCGACTGGTTCACTACGCGCGAGCGCGAACAGTCCGAGGTACTGCCCTGGGACCACCTCGACTCTGGTCTGGACAAAGACTGGCTCTGGCAGGACTGGCAGGATTCGGTCTCCGAATTCGAGCAGGACGACTGCCGTTGGACCCCGTGCTTCGACTGCGGTGTCTGCCCGTCGATGGACACCGAGATCCAGATCGGCCCCACCGGCAAGAAGCTATTGCCGCTCACCCCGGTCACCCCGCTGCGAGTGCCCGCGCACACGCACTGAGAATGTGGCGTGCCGCACGCACACACACTGAGACTGTGGCCGTTGGGGCGCGCGCACTAAGACTGCGGGCGCCCCAGCACCCGCTTGCGAGCAGGAGAAACGTCATCGCCAGAAATCAACCGGTGGGCGGCCAGGCCCCCGTCGTCCAGCGCATCCGGATCCGTTACGCCAAGCGTGGTCCGCTGCGTTTCACCTCACACCGCGACTTCGCGCGTGCATTCGAGCGCGCCCTGCGCCGCGCGGCGGTCCCGATTGCCTTCTCTCAAGGCTTCACCCCACACCCCAAAATTTCGTACGCGAGTGCAGCCCCCACCGGAGTCGGCAGCGACGCCGAGTACCTGGAGATCGGCCTGCGCGCTGAAGTGGACCCGGTCCAGCTACGCGCCGCCCTCGATGCCGCCCTCTCACCCGGCTTGGACATCCTGGAAGCCGTCGTCGCGCTCGACGGCAGCTTGGCGGATCGCATCGACGCCTCGCGCTGGCTGATCGAGCTGCCCGGGGTGCCGTCAGCGTTCGCCGCCGATGCAGTCACGGCCTTCCTCGCCGCCGAATCGGTGCTGGTCGAGCGCATGACCAAGCAAGGGCGGCGCTCGTTTGACGCGCGGGAGGCGGTGACGTTCCTCGCGCTCAGCGAGCAGTCCGACCTACCTTCCGGGGCGCACCAGCCGCCGTGTGCGATAATCGACCTTGTCGTACGACTGGTTACGCCCGCCGTGCGACCCGATGACGTCCTTTCCGGCCTGCGCGTGGTGGCTGGCCTGGAGCCGCCGGTGCCCCCACGGGTAACCCGGCTGGCCCAGGGCACACTCACCGCACAGGGGGAGATCGTCGATCCGTTGGACGCGGATCGCGTGGACGCCGCCATCGGAGGGCGCTAGCTGATTCAGCTGGCGTCCGTTGGAGACTTCGGCAGCCCGTCCGAACATGCGGTCGGGCCCGAAAAACTTGCGGCGACCCTGCGTGGCAGCGCTTACCCGCGCCCGGGGCCGCCAGAACTGGAGAGCGCCCCATGCTCGAAAACGAGCCACAGGGTGGTGTTCAGGACGGTGCCGTCGCGCCGTCCGACGACGCCACCACCGGTACCAGCCCCGTGCGTCGGGTGCGGGCTCCGCGCCGAAAGGCAGTAGCCCCCTCGGCCGAAACGCCGCTCGACGCCCCAAGTGGCGAGCAGGCTGCGGCTGGTGCGAACGAGGTGGCCGGCGAACCTGCCCCCGGCCCGGTCAAGGCCAGCCGCAGCCGCCGCAAAGCAACAGCCCCGGCCGCAGTACCGTCGGCCGCGGACAGCCCGCCGGCCGACGGTACTGCGCCAGCTAGCGACCGCGTGGATGACCGCAGCGCGGATGGCGACAGCATGTCTGCAGAGCCGGCTGTTGCACCGGTCAAGGCCGCACGGACTCGTCGCAAGAAGGCAGTCCCGGCCGCTGCAGCGCTGGAGCCGCCCGTCGAGGCACCGACAACGGAAGTCGACGAGGACGAGCCCGTCGCGCCGTTCACCCGAGCCGTACCGGTAGTGGGTGTGTTGTCGCTTGATGAGGCATTTGTGGTTGAATCGCCGGCTGAACGTGTCCCTCCGCGGCGGACGGCACTGCCGCCCGCCGTGCTGTTCATGCCCCCCGACCCGACTGAAGTCACGGCTGTCCCGCCCGCCCGGCGCTCTCGCCGCGGCACCACCGCGCCGGCCTCCACCGCGCCGGCCACCACCGCGGCAACTAGTTCTGCCGCGAACGGCAGTGCCGACGCGGCGCCCACCGGCGAGGTAACGGCGGTCACCCCCGCCGCGCAGACGAGCGCTGAGGTTGCGCCGGTCGAGGCGGCAGCCCCGATCGTCGACGAGGCTGCGCCGCCCCCGCGCCGTAGCCGGCGCCGGGGAACGGCCCGGGTGGAAGTCGCCGAGCCCGTCAGCTTTGACGAGGTTGCTGATGCGATAGTCGAGGCGCCGGTTGCTGAGGGCACGTTTGACGACGTCGATGAGGTTGACGAAACAGCCGACGACATCGAGGACGAGGCTGAGGACGACGAAGACTTTTCCGGCGCTCGGCGGCGTCGCCGTCGCGGGCGGCGCGGCCGGGGTCGGGGCAAGGGCCCGACGGACGAGGGCGATGACGCTGAGGGCGACGAGCCGGAAGATGCTGAGGCGTCGGCCGAGCAGGAAGCCGAAGACGATGAGGAAGTCGAAGACGGCGACCTGGGCGACGGGGTCACCCGGCGGCGTCGGCGCCGACGGCGTAAGGGCGCTACCGGCGAGGCGGAGACCGGCGGGATCGAAGATGGCGTGCACACCGTCGTGCGGGTGCGTGAGCCGCGGCGCACCACCGACGAGGTGCAGGGTGTTTCCGGCTCGACCCGGCTGGAAGCCAAACGCCAGCGCCGTCGCGACGGCCGGGAGCAACGCCGCACCCGCCCGCCAATTCTGAGCGAATCGGAATTCTTGGCTCGTCGGGAAGCCGTCGACCGGGTGATGGTGGTTCGGCAGAAGCCTGATCGGATCCAAATCGTCGTACTCGAAGATGGGGTTTTGGTCGAGCACTACGTCTCGCGGACCACATCCGGCACGATGGTCGGCAACGTTTATCTCGGCAAGGTGCAGAACGTGCTGCCCAGCATGGAGGCGGCGTTCATCGACGTCGGCCGGGGTCGCAACGCGGTGCTCTATGCCGGCGAGGTCAACTGGGACGCGACCGGGCTGGAAGGGCGGGCCCGCTCGATCGAGCAGGCGCTGCGCTCTGGCGACTCGGTGCTGGTGCAGGTCACCAAGGACCCGATTGGGCACAAGGGTGCCCGATTGAGCAGCCACATCGCGCTCTCTGGCCGGCACCTGGTCTATGTGCCGAACGGCAACGCGTCCGGAATCAGCCGCAAGCTGCCCGACAACGAACGCAAGCGGCTGCGTGACGCCTTGAAGAAGCTGGTGCCCGACGGCGCCGGTGTAATCGTGCGGACCGCGGCTGAGGGTGCCAGCGAGGAAGAGCTGGAGCGTGATGTCACCCGGCTACGCGCCCAATGGGAAGAGATCCAGGCTAAGGCCGCCGAGGTGCAGGCGCCGGCTGCGCTCTCGGAAGAACCCGATCTGGTCATCCGGGTGGTCCGGGACCTGTTCAACGAAGACTTCCGCGAGCTGATCGTGCAGGGCGAGCAGGCCTTCGGTGAGCTGCAGTATTACCTCAACTCGGTTTCACCTGACCTGGTCGAGCGGATGCACCGCTATGTCGGCACCGGTGACGTCTTCGCCGACCAGCGCATCGACGAGCAGATTCTCAAAGGCCTAGACCGCAAGGTGTTCCTGCCTTCGGGTGGTCACCTGGTCTTCGACCGCACCGAAGCGATGACGGTTGTCGACGTCAACACCGGTAAATACACCGGTGCCGGCGGCAACCTGGAGGAGACGGTCACCCGCAACAACCTCGAAGCGGCCGAAGAGATCGTCCGTCAGCTTCGGCTGCGTGACATCGGCGGCATTGTGGTGATCGACTTCATCGATATGGTGTTGGAGAGTAACCGCGAGCTGGTGCTGCGGCGACTCACCGAATGCCTGGGTCGCGACCGCACCAAGCATCAGGTCACCGAGATCACCTCGCTGGGTCTGGTGCAGATGACTCGTAAGCGAATCGGTGCAGGCCTGCTGGAAGCCTTCAGCGAGACCTGTGACCACTGCAAAGGTCGCGGGGTGATCCTGCACACCGAACCGGTTGCAGAGAAGCGCCCCAACGGTGTCATCGGGAACGGTGCGGCAGTGGTGACCCAGGTCAAGGCGGTCGCTGCGGCAGTTCGCACCGAGCTGCCGGCCCAGCCGCCAGTTGTCACCAAGTCCCGCCGACGGCGCGGTGGCGGTGGCGGCGAGGTCGAGACACCTGCGAACACCGAGATCAGTTCGGAGCATTTGGTGGAGGTCGTCGTGGTCACCGACGACGTCGTGACCGGCCCCGCGGCAATCGCTGCCGAGCTGCCACCGACTGTCGGTTCCGGTGTCGTAGCGATGTCGCTTCGGCCGATCCTTGCGACAGACAACGACGATTACGACATCACCGGCTACGACCTTTCTCGCTACGAGGCGGACGAGTCTCGCTACGAGGCGGACGAGCCGGCCGAATCGCCGTCAACGGTTGAGCCGCAACCAGTTGCAGAGCCGCTGCGGCTGACCGGGGCGGACGACCCGGACGCGCTCGACGAGGACGAGGACGACGAGGAAGACGGCGACGAGCCGGTGGGCGCTGGTGCGGGGGGTCGACGTCGATCTCGGCGCGGTGGCACCCGGCGGCGTACCCGGCCGTAGCGGATTTTGAGTCCGCCGCCCAGCCGCGTTGTCGGTGGGGCGGCGGGGCCGGTTTGGGTTCAGCACCAGTAATGAAGTACGCTTTCGGACGGCGGTTTTCACACGCCTAGTTTTTCTATGTTGGTCGTTTCTATGTTAGTCGTGTTCTCGTCTTGAATCGTGTTCCCGTGTTCGTCGCCTGATCGAGTGCACCTCCATCGAGGAGCAACGCATCGAAGAGGCAAGCGCTCGCAGTGCAAGACGACCGGGAGCTAGTACCATCCGCCAAGCAGCGGTGAATCGCTGCGTAAGTCTCAGGGAGTCCGCGTCCGATGTACGCGATCGTCAAGACCGGCGGCAAGCAGTACAAGGTTGCCGAGGGCGACGTGATCCAGGTCGAGAAGCTCCCGGGTTTGCCCGGCGATGCCCTGACCCTCGCCGCGGTCCTCCTCGTGGACGGTGACAACCTGGTGACCGATGCGGCCAAGCTTGCCAGCGTTACGGTGTCCGGCGAAATCGCCGAGCACACCAAGGGTCCGAAGATTCGGATCCACAAGTTCAAGAACAAGACCGGCTACCACAAGCGCCAGGGGCACCGTCAGCCGCTGACTCGCGTCAAGGTCACCGGCATCTCCAGCGGGAAGTAGGGCGGACTAGCCATGGCTCATAAAAAGGGTGCGTCCAGCTCCCGTAACGGGCGCGACTCTGCCGCCCAGCGACTGGGCGTCAAGCGGTTCGGTGGTCAGCTGGTCAACGCCGGCACCATCATCCTGCGCCAGCGGGGCACCAAGTTCCACCCGGGTGACCTGGTCGGGCGCGGCGGCGACGACACGCTGTTCGCGTTGGCCGCCGGCAACGTTCTTTTCGGCACCAAGCGCGGCCGTAAGACCGTGAGCATCGTTCCGACCGCGGTCTCGGTTTCTGAGTAGTTTTTTCCGTTTTCGGCGGGCCGCTGACCCCTTCGCGGGGTCCGCGGCCCGCTGTTGCATTCGCACCGACTGTTGCATTTCGCACTGAGGAGTTCCTGACGTGACCACGTTCGTCGACCGGGTCGTGCTGCATCTGCAGGCGGGTGACGGTGGCCACGGTTGTGCCTCCGTGCGCCGAGAGAAGTTCAAGCCGCTGGGTGGGCCGGACGGCGGCAACGGTGGCCACGGCGGCGGGGTCACGTTGGTGGTCGACCCCCAACTGCACACGCTGCTCGACTTCCACTTCCACCCGCACATCAAGGGCGGCAACGGTGGTGGCGGTGCCGGCGCCAACCGGGACGGGGCTAACGGTAAAGACCTGACCGTGCCAGTTCCCAACGGTACGGTCGTGCTGAACTCGGACGGCGACGTGCTGGTCGACATGGTCGGCGAGGGCACCACTTTCGAGGTCGCCCGGGGTGGACGTGGTGGACGTGGCAACGCCTCGCTGGCCAACGCGCGGCGTAAGGTGCCGGGCTTCGCCGAGCTGGGCGAGCCGGGTGACTCGTTGGACGTGGTGCTGGAGCTCAAGAGTGTCGCCGACGTCGGTTTGGTGGGCTTCCCGTCGGCCGGTAAATCGTCGCTGATCTCGGTTATCTCGGCCGCGAAACCGAAGATCGCCGATTACCCGTTCACGACTTTGGTGCCGAACTTGGGCGTGGTCCAGGCCGGCGACCAGACCTTCACAGTTGCTGACGTGCCCGGCCTGATCCCGGGTGCGGCCACCGGTAAGGGTTTGGGCATGCAGTTCCTGCGGCACATCGAACGTACTTCGGTGCTGGTGCACGTGCTCGACTCGGCCGCGCCGGAAATCGAGCGGGATCCGCTGGCAGATCTGGACGCGATCGAGGCGGAGCTAGCTGCGTATGGCGGGCTGGACGATCGGCCGCGCCTGGTCGTACTGAATAAGATTGACATTCCGGATGGGCGTGACCTGGCCGAAATGGTTCGCCCGGAGCTGGAGGCCCGCGGCATGCGGGTGTTCGAGGTCAGCGCGATTACCCGCGAAGGGCTCAAGGAGCTGACCTACGCGTTGGCCGAAACGGTCGCCGCGCACCGGCTGGCTCGGCCCGAGCCGGAAGCGACCCGGCCGGTGGTTCGCCCGCGCGCGGTCGATGAGGCCGGCTTCACCATCGAACGCGATGGCGACGGTGTCTTCGTCATCCGCGGTGTCCAGGTCGAGCGCTGGGTTCGCCAGACCAACTTCGACAACGACGAGGCAATCGGTTATCTGGGCGACCGACTCGATCGGCTTGGCGTCGAGTCCACCCTGGCCAAGCGGGGCGCGCAGGCAGGCGACCCGGTGCGCATCGGTGAGCGCGAGTTCGACTGGGCTCCGAATGCCGGCGAATTCATTTCCGGCCCGCGCGGCACCGATGCCCGCCTCGAAGAGCTGGACCATCGACCCTCTGCCGCACAGCGTTTGGCCGCTCGCCGGTCCCGCCGGGTCCGCTCCGACGACGAGCTGTTGCATATGGCTGCCGACGGCACGGTGACCACGGTGGCCAACTCGCAGCGACCGGTTTTAGTGCCTGACGAAGTTGAGGACGACACCGACGAATAGCGCGCAGTCCAACTCAGCGCAACCCGGTGGAAATCGGCGTCGCTTAGGGTCACGTCCGTGCTGATTGAGTCCCGTAGCTCGCTCGACCCGGAATTGGGTGCTCTGGTGACCGCGCAGCAGCGCGAGATACTGCAGCTGAACCTAGTTCGGCATCCGCGGGTGTTCGCGCCGCAAGACTCCGCTGCCTACTTGGTGGCGGCTGTCGACGGGCGCGCGGTCGGGTGCGCGGCTTGGCAGCCGATCCAGGACGGGGTCGCGGAGCTGCGGCGCATCTTTGTCCGACCGGCGTTTCGCCGGGCGGGGATCGCCCGGCAACTGATCGTGGCGATTGAGGAGGAAGCGCTGGCTGTCGACCGGCCGGTGATTCGGCTCGAAACTGGTGACTTTTTGCCGGCAGCCATCGCTCTATATCGATCAGCTGGCTATCTGCCAATCCCGGCTTTTGGCGAATATGTCGACAACCCAGACAGCCTCTGTTTTGAGAAACGGTTGGCCCCGGTGCTGCTGTAACCCGTTCAGCAAACACAGCGTTAACTTCTCCTCGTGCGGCGACGGGGTTACTAAGGCGATCGGACGGGCATGATGGTCGTCATGCCGAGCTTGACGCGCACCGAGGCCATCGATCGGGCAACCACCGTCGACGTCCAGGAGTATCAGGTCGACCTCGATCTGCGCGCCACTGGTGACACCTTCCACGCTCGCACCGTGCTGCGGTTTACGGCGCGCCCTGGCGCCAGCACGTTCGTCGAGTTCGAGCCGGTCGAAGTCGAGTCGATGACCTTGAACGGGGTGGACCTCGCGCCGGACGCGCATAGTGCCGGACGCCTCGCCTTGACCGGGTTGGCGGCCAGCAACGAGCTCGTGGTCGCCGCCGTCATGCGCTACTCCAACAACGGCGAAGGCCTGCATAAATACGTCGACCCGGGTGACGGCAACGTCTATCTCTACCAGCACATGTTCATCAACAATGCCGGCCGGATCATGCCGAGCTTCGACCAGCCCGACCTGAAAGCCTCGTTCCTGGTCGCCGTCAGCGCACCGGACGACTGGCTGGTGGCCGCCAACGGGCAGTTGGCGAAGCGGGCCGAGGGACGCTGGGAGTTCACCGCGACCAAGCCGATCTCGACGTACCAGGCGTCGCTGATCGCTGGGCCTTACTACGCGATCACCGATGAGCACGACGGGATCCCGTTGGCGCTGTACGCGCGGGCGGCGCTGGCCGAGCACCTGGAGGCCCAGGCAGCCGAGATCTTCACGATCACCAAGCAATGTCTGGATCGCTATCACGAGATTTTCGACCTGCGCTACCCGTTCGGCCACTACCAGCAGGCGTTCGCGCCAGAGTTCAACTTCGGCGCGATGGAATACCCGGGCCTGGTCGTGTTCCGGGACGAATTCATCTATCGCAGTGCGGTCACCGACAGCGATCGGGAGTCGCGGGCCAACGTGATCGCGCACGAGATGGCGCACATGTGGTTCGGCAACCTGGTCACCATGGCCTGGTGGGACGACCTGTGGCTGAACGAGTCGTTCGCCGAATACATGGGGACCCGGGTCGCGGCCGAGGCCACCAGTTTCACCGAGACCTGGACCACCTTCGCGATGCAACGTAAGGCCTGGGGATTGCGCGCCGACCAGCGGCCGTCCACCCACCCGGTGGCTCCGACCGAGGTCGGCGACACGGATCAGGCTTTGCTCAACTTCGACGGCATCTCCTATGCCAAAGGTGCTGCCGTGCTCAAGCAACTGGTCGCCTGGGTGGGTGACAAGCCGTTCCAGGCCGGGATAAATGCCCACTTCGCCACCCACGCGTACGGCAATGCCACGCTCGCCGACCTGCTGGACGCGTTATCGGCGGCCAGCGAGCGCGATCTGTCCGCCTGGGCGCAGCTGTGGTTACGCCATGCTCAGGTGAACACCTTGCGCACCGAGATCACGACCGACGGCGACACATATTCGGAGGTTGTTGTCGAGCAGAGCGCGCCGCAGCTGCACCCGACTCTGCGCCCGCATCGGGTGGGGATCGGACTGTATGACCGCATGGCGGACGGCACTGTGGTGCGCCGGATGCGGATCGAAGCTGACTTGGCCGCGACTGAACGTACCGTGGTGGGGGAGTTGACTGGGGTGCGCAAGGCCAGTCTGTTGCTGCTCAACGACGGTGACCTGTCCTATGCCAAGATCCGCTTAGACGACGAGTCGAACGCCGCGGTGCCGACGATCCTGCCGTTGCTGGACGACTCGCTCGCGCGCGCGGTGCTCTGGGCCGCAGTCCTGGACGCGGTGGTCGACGGCGAGCGGGGAGTTGCTGAGCTGGTCACCCTGGTGCTGGCCGCGCTGCCGGTGGAAACCGAAGTGGTAATCGTCGAGGACGTGCTGCGGGCGACTCGCAGCCTGGTCGACCGCTATTCGACCCCCGAAACTCGGCCGGATGCGATGGCGTTGCTCGCGTCGGCGGCCGACCGACTGCTCGCCGTGGCCGAACCTGGCGGGTCGCGCCAGCTGGCCGCCGCCCGGGGCCTGATTGGCGCTACGATCGACACTGACCGGCTGACCGCCTGGTTGCGTGGTGCTGGCGTTCCGGCCGGACTGGCCGTCGACGCTGATCTGCGCTGGCTGATCGTCTACCGGCTGGTCGTGCTCGGGGCAGCGGGCCAGGCTGAGATCGAGGTGGAGTTCGCCAAGGACCGCAGTGCGACCGGGCAGCAGTGGGTGGCTCGGTGCCGAGCGGCTATCGCTGATCCGGCCGCGAAGGCGACAGCCTGGGCGGCTATCGTCGGCGATGACACGTTGTCCAACCGGCTGGTCGAGCTCACCGCGCACGGATTCTGGCACACCGAGCAGTTGGAGCTGGTGGCCGATTACATCCCGAGATACTTCGCCGAGATGCCGACGATGATGCGCGTGCGCACTGGGATGAGCGCGGAGAAGACGGCCACCGCGGCGTACCCGCAGGTTGCGGTTGATCCGCAGACCAGGCAGCTAGCGGCTGAGCTGTTGGCCCGCGACGATCTGGATCCGATCTTGCGCCGAGTCGTGCTGGACGCTGACGACGACCTACGCCGAGCCCTAGGTGCTCGCTTTCGCCCTTGACCTGCAGTTTTACCCGATAGCCTCGGGGATGCGGAGGGGGTGCGCGCATGGAGTGGTCCGAGGAACTGTCCGGGGGGCTGTTGCTGGCTGCCCCAGACGCCATCCTGGTCATGGACGGTGGCCGGATCGTGTTGGTGAACGACCGGGCCGAGGACATGTTCGGCTGGTCGCGCGCCGAGTTGCTGGGCCAAGACGTGCAAGTGTTGTTCACCGACGCGACTCGCGCGACCCTCGAGGAGCGGACGCACCAGGCCGACCGGATGCAGCCCGGCCCGATCGGTACGTCGGCGACCACAGTGCGCCGACGCGATGGCACCGAACTGCCGGTCGAGTCGTCGACGGCCATCGTCGACACGCCCCAAGGTCGACTCGGTGTCGCTGTGGTGCGCGACCTGACCGAACGCCTGCTCGCCGAGCAGGAGAAGGCCCGATTACGCCTGGAAGCACAGGTGCACCGCAGCCAGCGATTAGAGAGCCTCGGGCAGCTGGCCGGCGGGATCGCGCACGACTTCAACAACATGCTCGGCGTGATCGTCAACTACGCCAACTTTGTGATCGAGGAAGCGCAGTCTGAGCAGCCAGACGCAAAGTTGATCATTGCCGATGCCCAACAGGTGATCCGAGCCGGCGAACGCGGCACCGACCTGACCCACCAGCTGCTGGCCTTCGCCCGCCGCGAAGTAGTCCGCCCGGAAGTGCTCGACCTTAACCGGGTGATCGCCGAGGTCGAGGAAATGCTGCGGCGCACCATCGGCCAACAGATCACGCTGAACTATCGACCCGGCGTCGACCTGCCCCCAGTCACCTGTGACCCCGGTCAGATCGAGCAACTGCTGGTGCACCTGGCGCTGAATGCCCGGGATGCGATGCCCACCGGCGGCACGCTGGTGATCGACACCAGCAGCGCCAACGACCTGGTGCAACTGCGGGTCAGCGACGACGGGCGGGGAATGACGGCTGAGGTCGCCGAGCACGCCTTCGAGCCGTTCTTCACCACCAAGGCCAGCGGAGAAGGAACCGGGCTCGGGTTGGCCACCGTTTACGGCATCGTCACTCAGGCCGGCGGCGACGTCAGCCTCACCTCCGAGTTGGCAGTGGGCACCACAGTCACCGTGCTGCTGCCGGCCGTGGAAGCCGACACCACTACGCCAGTCGTGCGCGCACCGGTGAACACCCAAGGACACGGTGAGACGCTATTGGTGGTCGAGGACGAGGCGGCACTGCGTGATGTGGCCGAGCGGATCTTGTCCGGCGCTGGATATCACGTGCTCGCGGCGGCATGTGGGCCGGCGGCGCTCGAACTCGCCGAACAGCACACTGGCACGATCGATCTGCTGGTCAGTGATGTGGTGATGCCGGGGATGCTCGGCAATGAACTCGCCGAGCGGCTCACCAAGGTACGGCCGGGGACTCGGGTGCTTTACATGTCCGGGTATGCCCAGCCGGTGCTGCACTCGCAGGGCACGCTCGAACCGGGGGTCGCGCTGTTGGAGAAGCCGTTCATGGCAGTTGACCTGCTCACCGCCGTACGTCGACGCCTGGATGGTTGATCTATATTCCTGGGATGCCACGGCGCCGAATCGGGATCATGGGTGGGACGTTCGACCCGATCCACCACGGTCACTTGGTGGCGGCCAGCGAGGTACAGGCCCGGTTTGCCCTGGATCTGGTCGTTTTCGTGCCCACCGGTGAACCGTATGAGAAGGGGAAAGTGGCCCCGGCCGAGGACCGTTATCTGATGACGGTGATCGCGACCGCGTCGAATCCGCGGTTTCAGGTCAGCCGGGCTGACATTGATCGGAACGGGCCTACGTACACGATCGATACCCTGCGTGACATGCGGGCCAGTTACGGCGCTGATGCAGAGTTGTTCTTCATCACCGGAGCTGACGTTCTCGCCCGCATTCTGTCCTGGAAAGAGGCGCTGGAAATGCTGTCGCTAGCGCATTTCGTCGGCGTGACCCGGCCCGGCTTCGAGCTCTCCGACGATCATCTGCCCGCCGACAGCGTGACGTTGGTCGAGGTGCCGGCCATGGCGATCTCGTCAACGGCCTGCCGTCGGCGGGTGGCCACCGGCAAACCGGTTTGGTATTTGGTCCCCGACGGAGTGGTTCAATACATCAACAAGCGGGGCCTCTATCGGGGCGCAGAGGTTGTCGTAGGTGTGTGAGAGGCTGGTAGGGCTGAATTACTTGAATTATTTGATCCTCCTGGTCATGAAGGGACCCCCTTGTCCGTCACCGAACGCGCCCTGGAACTGGCGATGGCGGCCGCGCAGGCCGCTGCCGACAAAAAGGCACAAAATATCGTCGTCATCGATGTCGCTGAGCAGCTTTACATCACCGACGCCTTCGTGATCGCCTCGGCGAGCAACGAGCGGCAGGTCGTCGCCATCGTCGACGCGATCGAGGAAGCGCTGATGGAGCTGCCGGAAAAGGCGAAGCCGGTTCGGCGCGAGGGCGAGCGGCAAGGCCGGTGGGTGCTGCTCGACTACGTCGACATCGTGGTGCACGTGCAGCATGCCGAGGAGCGAGAGTTCTATGCATTGGACAAGCTCTGGAAAGACTGTCCGAGCATGCAGTTCCACGACCGTGACCTGGCCGACGCCGACGCTCCTGGTGCTGCGTGAGCCGTCTGATCGTCTGGCGGCACGGCAACACTGATTGGAACGCGAGCCACCGGGTCCAAGGGCAGACCGACGTCGCGTTGAACGCGCTCGGCCGCCAGCAAGCCATCGACGCGGCCAACCAGCTGCGTCAGCTGCGGCCGACCGCGATCGTCGCCAGTGATCTGCAGCGTGCAGCTGACACCGCGGCAGCGTTGGCCGAGCTCACCGGCCTGACGGTCAGCTATGACATGCGCCTGCGAGAGCGCTTCTTCGGCTCCTGGCAAGGGTTGACCACCAGCGAGGTCGCTGCCGCCCATCCGCAGGAGTTTGCCCGGTGGGGTGCAGGTGTTGACATCGGTGGCGACATCGAGTCACTGACCGACCTGGGTCAGCGGGTGTCCGCCGCCCTGACGGCAGCCGCCGAACTGGCGCCTCTCGGTGGCACTGTCGTGGTGGCCACGCACGGCGCCGCCGCCCGGCAGGGGATTGGCCAACTGCTCGGCTGGCAGCCAGAACAGCTGCTTTCGTTGCGCGCGCTGCAGAACTGCCACTGGGTGGAACTGACTCACGACACCACCCGCGGCTGGCAGATCGCCGCCTACAACGTCGGGCCGTTCACCGCCGCGACCATTTCCGCACCGGTGTAAGTCACGTAGCAAGGGGCCAGTCGCTGCCATGATCATCGACGCACCGGTGTGAGTCATGCGGCAGGGAACCGGGGTCGCTCGGGTAGCGTCCAAGGATCATGCTGAGTCGTCGATTCGCCGCTGCGCTTCTGTTTCCGCTCGTCGTAGGCCTATCCGCCTGCGCCAACAACACCCAGTCGGGCGCCGCACCCGCTGCCTCGACTTCGGCGACTGCTTCGACTCCGGTTGCTGTCTCGCCCTCGGCCTCGGGCACGCCGGTAACGCAGCTACCCTCGGTCGGCAGCGAGCCTAGCCACGGCGCCAACCAGTCGATCACTGGCAAAGTCGTTGAAGGCGTCGAAGCGAACTGCTTGCTCTTGCAAGACCCGGCCGGCCCGCACCTGCTCATCTTCCACGACCCGGCGCTGCGCGCGTCTGCCGTCGTCGGCGGCGAGATCACCGTCGTCGGGTATGCCCGGCCCGCAATGATGTCCAACTGCCAGCAAGGCACCCCGTTCATTGTGTCCGCTATCACCAAGAAATGAACTTCGCCGGCAACTGAGGCTCGCCCACCCAGCCGGATCAGCTAACGTGCGCGCATGCCCGTCGCGGTCGTCACCGACTCCACCGCGTACTTGCCCGCCGAACTGAGCGGCTCGTATGACCTCACCGTCGTCCCGCTCACCGTCGTGATCAACGGCGTGGACGGGCTCGAAGGCCGGCAAATCCAACCCGCCGAAGTGGCTCGAGCCCTGCGCGCTCGCCGAGTCGCCGTCAGCACCTCCCGGCCGTCGCCGGCCCAGTTCGCTACCGCCTATCGTCGACTGCTGGACTCAGGCGCCACTGGTGTCGTGTCCGTGCACCTATCCGCGCACCTCTCCGGCACCTGGGAATCGGCCACCCTGGCTGCAGCCGAGCTAGGCGACCGAGTCACCGTGGTCGACAGTGGCACCACCGCGATGGGGCTCGGCTTCGCTGCTTTAGCCGCCGCGAACGCAGCCAGTCAAGGTCAAGACCTGCCGACGGTACGCCGTACCGCAGTCGAACACGCAGCTCGGGTTAGCACCCTGTTCTACGTCGACACGCTGGAGTTTTTGCGCCGGGGTGGGCGGATTGGCGCGGCATCAGCGCTGTTAGGCACGGCGCTGTCAGTCAAGCCGATCCTGCATGTCGTCGACGGTTCGATCGTGCTGCGCGACAAAGTTCGCACTGCCGGGCGGGCATTGGCCAAGCTAGTGGACTTAGCGGTCGAAGCTTCCGGCGACGGTGAGGTCGACATCGCCGTACATCATTTGGAGACGCCGGACCGGGCGGCCGCGCTAGCTGATGCGGTCGCTATGCGGCTAGGCGATCGACTGCGGGACTGTTACCTCACCGAGATCGGCGCGGTGGTCGCGGCCCACGTCGGCCCAGGACTAGCTGGGGTGGTCGTGCACCGCCGCCCGTAGTTCATCGCTGGCCGGTGATGACTCTCGCTTCTAGGTCGTCGTCATAGGTCACCTCGGCGGTGAGCCCGGCCTGCTG
>CBDFFS010000005.1:0-32245 GCA_965246815.1 Actinoplanes sp.
GGCAACCGCGCCAGGCGGGCCTCGGTCAGCGCGTAACGCAGCTCCGCATACGCCGGGCCGGACCCGACGGAGGCGGCCTCGTCGAGGGCCTGGTCCACACCAGAACCCGCAGCCAGGGAAATAACCACGAGGTCCAAAAACGAGCTAAGGGCGTCGCGGAACGCGGCCCGGTGCTTGGCCGCGTCGCTGCGCACGGAAAGTTGCGGGGCGAGGAACCCGGCCACGCCGAAGATCAGCGACGCGGCGGCAGGCACCGTGAATCCGGGTGCCATCCCGGCGAGGGCGAACACGGTGGCGAACACCGGCGGTACGAGCAGCCCGAACACCGTCGCGGTGGCTTGCTCTGCCAGATGCACGTCGACCGGCTTGTCCACGGTCGCCAGATCACGGCGGGTGCCTTTGGTCGGCAGGCCGAGGCGGTACAGCCAGCGCACCGCCGGACGGCCCCAACGCCCGGCCCACCCGGAGGTGGTCTCGGCCGCGTCAGCTTCGGCACGGCGGGTGAGCCCGTACGGGGCATCCAGAGCCTTGTCCAGACGCGGTGGTGGAGGTGCCCAGCCGACGACGATGAGCCACAGCCCGAGGCCGGTGCCGACACCGAACAGCAGAAACGCGGTCATGACAGCACCACCGGCTGCGCCTGGTCGGCGACGGCCTGCAAAATTCTGGTGGTGTCCCGGGCGCGCATCAGCTGGGCGAGCCAAACAAACGAGAACGCGAAACAGGCACCGGCCAGTAGCAGGACGAGTTGCCCGGTCGCGGTGTCGAACGGTGTCAGGTAGCCCCGGTTGATCAGGGTGAGTAGCCCAGCCATGGCCAGGGTGACACCCACGATGACCCGGGCGCTGGTGCGGTTACGTTTACGTGCGGCGGCGATGCGTTGCCGGGAGGCGACTTTCGCGCGGGCGGAGGTGGCCAACTCACCGAGGACTGCGCTGAGCTGCCCGGCACTGCCTCGTGCGGCCATGAGTAGCCCGGCGACGACCAGATCGGCGGTTGGGTCGGCCATTTCGGCGGCGAATGCCCGCAACGCCGCCGTCAGCTGCCAACTGCGCTGCAGCCGGGTGGCCAGGCGGGTCACCTCGTCACGGATAGGCTCCGGTGATTCGATTGCGCTGGTGGTGATGGCCTGCTCCAATCCGGCCGCGCCACTCAAGTTGTCGCGCAGCGCTTCGGTCCATGTGGCGATCGCTTCGATCCGGGCGACCCGGCGGGCGTGATCCCGGTCCGGGCCGATGACCGCGGGTAGCACCCACGCCCCCACAGCGCATAACAGGGCCGCGACCGGCCAGCGGGTCACCACAGCCACCACCACGCCGACGGCCACACATACCGCTACCCGGCGGCGGTCGACCGGGCCACGACCGGAGGTGAACCTTGACAACCACGAGTTAGCGTCGGAGTCGACGGGCCCGTTGTCCCCGCCGGACAGCCCGACGGCCACCAGGACCACCCCGAATGCGGTGCCGAGCCCGAGCATCGCGGCAAGGGGAACCGTCAAGGTCATGACGGCCACCCCCCGCCCGGTGCGGTGCGGGCCTCGTCCAACAGGCGCGGGTCGAACCCGGCCTGGGCGAGGGTGGTCAGCAGTCGGTTCGACGGGGGTGCTGCCGGGAATGCTCGACCGGCGGGGCCGGGCCGGAAGACCTCATTGGAGGCCACCGACAACCCGTCGGCGTCGACTACTTCGCGGACTGAGGTGACTACCCGGCGGCCGGTCTCGCTGTACCCGAGGTGCACCACCAGGTGTACCGACTCGGCGACCAGCAGGTTCGTGGTTGCCGGTTCGAGGCGTTCCGGCGACTGCGCCGAGTACAGGGCTAACTTCTTGAACACCCCAGCCGAGGATGAGGCGTGGATGGTGCCCAGGCTGCCGTCGTTGCCCTGGCTCATAGCGTTGAGCATCGGGATGACCTCGTGGCCTCGGATCTCTCCCACGATCACCCGGTCCGGTGACATCCGCAGACCGGAACGGAACAGCTCCGACATGTCGACGGCACCTTCACCTTCGACATTGGCTTCCCGCGACTGCATCGGCACCACATCCGGGTGCAGCGCCCTGTCGGCGTTCAGGGCCAGTTCGTAGGTGTCCTCAATGGTCACGATCCGCTCCTGCGGTTCGATCTGTGCGGCGAGCGCCCGCACCAAGGTGGTCTTACCAGCCCCGGTACGCCCGGCAACCAGGATGTTCAGCCTCGCCCGCACCGCGGCGGCCAACAGCTCTAGCAGCACCGGGTTAAGGGTGCGCAGCTGTTGCAGGTCAGTGAGGGTGACTTTGATGTAGTGGTGCCGGCGGATCGACAGAGACGGGCGCGGAGTCACTGCCATCACCGCGTGCAACCGTGAACCGTCCGGTAGCTGAAGCTTCAAAATCGGTGCGGCCCGGTCCCAGCGGCGTTCCTCAGCACCCTCACCGCCGACCTCGGCGCGGCCGGCGTCGGCACCCAGGCGGCGGATCAGGTCCACCATCTCAGCATCCGTTTCGGCGATCGGGGCGACCTGCACCTTAGTGCCGTCGGTGTAACGAACAAACACCTGGTCACAGCCGTTGGCGTGGATGTCCTCGATCCGCTCGTTGTTCAGCAGCGGTTGCAGACCCCCGGCGCCGAGCAGCATGTCCGACACCGCCCGACCGACCCGTGATTCGGCGTCCGGGCGCAGCGGTGGGCGACCAGCACGCATCTCCTCAGTCGCATACGCATCCAAAGTTTCGGTGATCAAACCGCGGGTGACCGTCTGCTGCTCAGCCGCGGACATCACCGCCCCCGTGGTGCCCTCGTGTGCCCGGGTGGCCCGGGTGAGTCGCTCGGCCACTTCTCGGCGGATGCGGCGCACCACGGGGATCTCGGTGGCGTCGGCGGGTAACTCGGCGGTGAACCCGGTGCGGCTGCCCGGCGGTTGGGGCTGGAACGGGTAACTCATGCGGTGGCCTGCTCACTGAAATCGGGCCTGGTGGATGCAGTGACCGGCAGGCGGACAGCGAGGTCATCGAGCAGAGCGGTGTAGGCGCGCATCAGCGGCAGCCGCCGCCACCTGCGCCCCGCCACCAGCTCGCCGCCGAGTACAGCCGCCGCTTTACGGTCGTGCGGCAGTGGACCAAAGACGGCTAACGAGGCGGGGTCGCGGGCCAATTCCTCGGCGATGTGGGTCGAGAGCACCTCGGCCACATCAGCACCCGGGTACACACCACCGGCGGCGAGCAGCACCACCAGACGGCCCGCACCGTCCTCGACGAGGTCCGCGAGGGCCTCACGCAGATGGGCCAGCTCGTCGGTTCGGGCGCGGACCATCACGAGGAGTACGTCGGCCAGGCGCAGTAGTGGCCATACCGCGGAACCGGGTGTGAGGCGCCCACAGTCGGCGATGACTAGGCGTTCGGGTGTGGTCAGTACCGCCCGCCCGGTGCCGGTCAGCTCCGGGAGCGCGGCGCGGGTTTGTGCCCCGCCCGCCGGTGCTACCACCACCGGCACAGCAACATCGCCGATCGTCGCTGTTTGCATACCAACGGCGAAAACATCATCGGTGCCGGCACCTCGAGCGGCGGCGGCCAGATCCACCAAGCTCGGCGTGGCCGCCACCTGCAGCCGGCGCATCACATCCCCACCCGCCGGATCAGCCTCCACCACCACCGCCCGCGCTGACACGCCGGCAACAGCGGCTAACCCGAGCGCGGTCGTGGTCACCCCAGGGCGGCCCTTGACATAAGTCACAGCTAGCAACGGCATGTCAGTTACCTCCCGGGGAGGTCTGCACCAACACCACAGCCCCGGCCGTCGCCAGCTTCGGACCATCCGAGGCGTCCAGCAGTAACGTGATCACTGTGGAGCCCTGGCCGTCACCCGCCAGATCCACCCCGAGCACCACCGCAGGAACCGCAGAAGCGGCCGTGTCAGGCCGTGCGGAGCCCGCAGGGGCCGTTGCAGCCTGCTGCCCGTTGCCGCCGGCAGCCGACACGTATGCCGTCACCCGCGCCCCCGTCGACACCCCTTGCGGATACTGGCCCGGCTTCAGGGCCACAGACGCAGATACCTTCCCCGCAGGTGGGAACGCGACGTCACCCACCAGCGACGGTGTCAGCAATGTCCCCGCCACCAAAGGCACGACCGCTGTACGGCCGACAACCTGCTGCACTTGATCGACGGGAACCAGTTGCACCCCGGCGTCTTGCGCGGCAGAGACCTGACGAAGGTCCACGGCGGTAATGGCTTGCCCGGCCGCGACCGGGCGGGCTACGGCCAAAACCTCCATCCGGTCGCCGAGCCGCACCGCACCCCAGGCATAACCGAGCACACACACAATGACCAGAAGGGAACCAACCGCCACAAATGGCAGCTTGCGGCGGCGGCGGGCCGCTCGCCACGGGCCCCGCCCCACCCGCGGTACTGCACTCGTGGAATCCTTTTGCGGCCCTGATTTTGGGCGCAGGGAATCTAGCGCCATGACCAATGTCCTCCCGACTCGGTGTGCGCTAACAAAAGAAGAGCGTGCTGGTGTTAGCGGCTGATGACCGCTTGAGACTCCTGAACCCGGGTTTGAAGCTGACCGGTGGTCACCAACCCCGGCACCGTGCCGGTCTGACCGGCACCGGCCCACGTGAGCTGCCAGCTCACCGTCGCGGACACCGTGAACGAACCACCGGCAGAGGAACGCCGGTAAACATGACCGCAGTCCGGTGACTCCGCTCTCGGATCGGTGCCCGCAGTCCATGCCGTGCCCGGCCCGTCACAAACATGGGTGCTGCCATCACCCATCGACCATGTGACCTGCACCGGACGCGCGGTCGCGGTCACACTCACACCAGGCACTGAAGCGGTCGCTGACTGCGGTTTCCACGAGCCCGGGTCCACCGACAACCACACCGGTAAGTTGACCAGCTGGTCGCCCGGCGGGTTCATACTGATCACCACACTGGGCAAACGCAGCTTTTCGCGTGCTTGCTGAGCCAAAACCTGCGGTGACACCGTCACCGCCGGGTCTGCGGCAACCCACACTGGACCACCAATTCCCGTCGAGGGCCCGCCGTTGCCGGTAAAGCAGAGTTTCTCGTACCAATGCCCCGGACCCGGCGGCTGCCCACCCAAGTACTCGATCATCGTCGGAGACAGATCGATCAGGCTGTAATAGCAACCGTCCGGCCCTGCCGTACCCCCGCCACGCTGACACGGAATCTCCTGCCCCTGCGGGTTGCGGCACTTGCCGTCACCGCCCTTACCGCCCCCGCTACCACCCTTATTGCCACCATCACCAGGACGTCCCGGCAATACCACGCCAACGTTACATTCCGGACGTGGATCGTGCTTGACGCAGGTCACTGTTCCTTTGCCGCCTCCCGCGAAGGCGGCAGGAGTGAAGCCGAAGATCGTGACGAGGGAAGCCAATACCATTGCGGCAGAGCGCCTAGGCAGGTTCAGCATGGCTGGTCTCCGATGGTGAAGAGGCTGACCTTCCACCCTTCCCCGGTTCGATTAACGACGGCAGTGGTGCGGCTCGCGCTGCCGGGCTTGTCGTCAACGAGGCCGCCCGATTTCTTGTATTCGAGCCATTTCTCATCGTTGACGCAGTCGAGAATGTTGACTTGCGTTGGCTCGTTGGCAGGAGTCGCGCCGGTCACTTTAGGGTCGATTTTTATTTCGCCAAGAATCACTTGCTGCTTTTCTCGACTGGTGTAGAGCGCACTCGCGATGAGTTGAAGTGCCTTGCCAGATGCAAACTTGGGCAGGTCCGGCGCTTCAGGGTTAGACGTCTTCGCTGCTTCCACAAACGAGTCCCACATGCCGCGGTAGGCAGCCAACGCGTCGCGCTTCGCCGCATCACCAGAACCGAGGCTCGGTGTTGCCGTCGCCGGTGGGCTACTCCGGGACGCTTCCTTCGGCGTATCCGAGCGACACCCTGAGCCGAGCATGACGGACACCACGGCGAGACTCATCAGAACTGGACGGCTGAACATCGGCGTACCTCCCGAACTCATGAACCGCTCTCCAGCGGGTAACCATGTGGCAAGACCTGACCATGGCCACCGAGGAACCCGAACCAAGGTCACCAGTCGTGTCTACACCGTTACCCCATAGGGGCCGCAAGGTCCGTACCTGCACGTACGTGCATTCAGGCGGGGTAATCGACGTACCTGGGGTACGTACCCGCAAGACCCCACCGACTCAATCGGCCAGAACAAGAGCTGTTTCTGTCGGGTAAGTGACAGATACACCAGTATCGAATGGCGGATAGACTCACAGAAATGCTGGGCCGCGTGAGAGGCGACTCGCGATGAATGACCACGACCACATCGATCGATCACTTTTATTGTTGGCGAAACGCGGCACCTACGAAGCGCTCCGTGCCATGTCCGATCGGGGAGGCGCGGCTACTTTCACCCAGATCACCGCTGAAGCCCGCCATGCGTTGACCATGTTGCGGGCACTTGCGGCAGAAGGTTTCGTGATGAGTGCCCACTGCGGAAGCTTGGACATCGAGCCGCCGGCTCAGACGACCTTCATGCTGACCGCTAAGGGCGAAGCAGTCATCGGGCACCTCACCCGCCTCCAGCCCTGGATCACCAGCCGGCCAAAACGTCGCGGAAGCCACTATCTATTACAATAAGCCTAAATCGTTTAGTCTCCAGATTAAGGGTTATTATCCGTATTAGTGTGCCGGTCTGTCACCAATCACACCGGACAACTACCCACGGCGAGCATCAAAAAGCCTTCCCGACCCTTGCGCGCACCCATAGACTCAGATCACCTCGGAGTAGCGCGCTCGTAACCATGGGGAGGTGAGTCGCGTTGACGAACGAACTGGAAACCATCCACACCGTCCTAAAACGAAAACTGAACCACGCGATCTTGAACGGCCTTCGGGACGGACCACTGCGGTACTCCCAACTCCTGCACGCCGTGTCGCGGGAAAGCCCCACCATCGTCCACCCCAAAACCCTGACCCGAACCTTGGAACACCTACAGGACCAAGGGCTCGTCGAACACCACCGCGACGCAGAGGCCGCCGACTACCGGCTCACCACCGCCGGCACCAACCTCATCGACCTCGTCATCGAACTCTCCCGGTGGACCCGCGAGCACGGCCCCCAAGACGACGACGAAGACCAAGGCGAAGACAAGGACCAGGGCGAAGACGAGGACGAGTAGTCCGTGAATGCCCTCGCGGTAACCGGCTTCGCCGTCGCCGGCGCACTCGCCGAAATCCCCCTCATTGCAATTGCGTACGCGCTGCCCGCCAGCGGCAGCATCCGCGTACCGCAGCACTGGTGGCGGGGGGCGCCAGCACCCCCAACGGTCGTCCTCACAACAGCCCTGCTCGCCGGTACAGCGGCGGGCATAGTTGCTGCAAGCCTGCCATGGTCGCTAACGATGCCCGCCTTCTGGCTTTTCGCCATCATGGCAGTGGGGCTATCCGTCACCGATACACGGTGCCGCCGCTTACCCCACGCGATGACCGGCAGCCTATGGATCACTACTGCGCTCGGGTTGATCGCCGAAAGCATCGCCAACGCAAACGCCCGCCCCCTTGTTATGGCATCCACAGCAGGCGTCGGCATCCTGTTATTGGCGTTTCTCCTCGCGTTGACTCGGCCCGGCGAACTCGGGCTCGGTGACGTGAACCTTCTGGGTGTGATTGCCCTATCCCTCGGAGGCCTGAGCCTACAAACCGCCGTTTCCGGATTATTTATCGGCATCTCACTCCAAGCGGTCGTCGCGGTGGCCAATAAACTCCGAAACCGTGGCCGCGCAAGCCCCGATCACCTGCCCTTCGGACCAGCCTTACTGGTGGGCTGGCTTGCAGCCATCGTGACCCACGCGGTGTGACGCTGCTGAAATCACGAATACTTCGTCCGGGTTTCCGACGCTGATCCATCCCTGGGAAAACAGCGGAGACCGTTCTCGCCGAGGCCGCAGCGAAACCCACCGCCGACCGCGCACGCGTGGGGTTTGGGCGCCTAAACAGTGATGACAATGACGGACGGGGCAGCGTGTCAACGGCCGCAACCATCAGCGCGTACGACGTGACGAGCGCGCCGGTCGCTAATCCAATGACACCGGCCGACAACTCGGCGTGCACCCGCAATCGATCAATCTACGCACGGCTGCGAGACGGAAGGGTGGCTCGATCAACCGACCTACGGAGATGGATAAGCAATTGATCAAATGCACCACCCAGCTACTCCGGATTTAAGTGCCAAACATCGATTCCAGCGCGGCAAGGGTCTGTCCAGTGTCGACGTGGTGGATCGTGGCCATCCCCAGCGCCGCGGCAGGCGGGAGGTTGGCGGCGACATCATCGACGAAGACGCTGCTGCGTCCGTCGACCTTCAGGAGGTCCAACATCAGGGCAAAGATCGCTGGTTCGGGCTTGCGGAGCCGTACCTGGTCAGAAATGACGAGCGCGTCGGCTCGCTGCTCAAGATCATATCCTTGGTAGGGGTTGAAGTAACCGTGCCCCAGGAGTTGGACAGCACTCCGATGCGGATGCCTGCAGACCGCAGCGTCTCGACCGTAGACAGGATCGCCTCGTCGGGTCGCAGGTCGGCGCACATCTTGCCGAGAAGACCTTCGGCCGGGACTCCCGCCGCCGCGGCTAGACCTGCCTCGAAGTCAGCCTGGCTGACGTCGCCGCGTTCCATGCCGACGTAGAGGCGGTGAACGTCATCGTCGTTGCGGAGCAAGTCGAGCAGGCGGTTGGCGGGTAAGCCTTCGCGTCGGGAGCAGGCGCGCACCGATTCCCACAGGTCAGTGGTCATCACCCCACCGAAGTCGAGGATCAACGCGGTCGGCGGGTGTGTCATGTGGTCACCGATCTTCCGAGAAGTCCATGGTCGACTAGGACCAGCCGCACGTCCCGTTGCAGGATAGGGGCGGAATTGGCGCCGGTCGCCACGCCTCGCGCGGCCACAGCAGCGATCCGGTCGAGGTTGCCGGTGTGCTGTACCTGGGTCACCAGGTCCAGGGCGTGCCGGGCGTCGGCACATGCAGCGTCAACGTTGTTGGCGCCAAGTCGGGCCTCCGCGCGGTCGATCAAGGCGGTCGCCCGGTGGCGGGGCATGGTGTCATCAAGGTGGGCGAGTGCGTCATCAAGGATCGCCTCGGCATCGCGGTAGCGGCGCAGGCGCATCCGATCGCCGCCCTCGTAGGCTCGCAACTTGGCGGCGTTGAACCCCCCGATGCCACGCCACACGATGCCATCCGAGGCCACGCTGGTGAGCGCGGCGCGTGACTCATCAAGTCGCGCGTCGCAGCCATCCACGTCACGCAGGGAAGCGCACCGTTCGGACGCCACCGCCGCAACCCAGGCTCGGGTCTGCGCGCTGGCGCCGTCCCTGCCGACCTCGCGAGCGAAATCCGCACACTCCGGGCGGCAGCGTGGTCACCACCGCCGTTGGCTAACGCGAAGGACCGGCACCCCAAGATCACGGTTTGCAGCTCAACGTTGTCAGCAGCACGCGCTACGTCCCATCCGAAGTCGAAGTACGACAAGGCGGCCAGGTGGCGGGTCGCGTCGAGTCCGAGGATCACGCCAGCGAGCGCCGCCATCTCTCCAGCCGTGGTGAGCAGCGACTTTCCCGCATTCTCGGGCTGCCACTCAGGCCGAAGGGACATCACGATGTCAAGGTGCGCCTGCGCTGCGGGAAGCAGGCGCGTTGCCGGCACCACGTGATACGCGCGGCGGTAGTGGGCTGCCACGGCCGCGAGGCCATTTACCGTCTCGGGGTCCGCGACCTTTGTCGGCCGGCGCAGCCGGACAGCGTCGAGCAGGTGCAGTGCAACGAACGCGGGCGGGGCTGTCAACGCCGTACGTCGCAGCATCTCTGCCCATCCCGTGTCTGCCTGGACCGCCACGCTACCCGCTCGAGTCACGTCGGCGGCGGCCGGAACATCGCCGGGGTAGCCCGGCTTGAGGGAAGGTGGCGATGTCTCGTCAGCCTCCGGCAAGGTCAAACGGTGGTGGTCTGATCGTAGCGATGTAGAGCGATTGATGTAAAAGCCGATGTCGGCGGGGTTATCGATACCGAGGACCGCGCAGAACCCCTCGCGGACCAAGGCGGCTGGCCATCGGTGCCGGCCCAGCTCATACCTGCCAACGAAGGCAGCGTCGATCAGCGGGGGCTTCTGGCGAGTTCCGGTGGTCTTCTCATGCATGTACCTGTTGATCGCGTCCGCGAGTTCTTGCCGGGACATTGGTCGGTCTGATCCGGTCGGCGACTTCATGCGGCTGCGGGCGGCGTGGAGCAAGTCGTTCGGCTCTCTCGGCCTTTTCGTCGCCACAGCGGACCTCCAGCTAGCAGAAACCTCGATTTTCGTACTCGCTACCGAGTGCCGCGATTCCTGCCCGCGCCCCCGTACGTCCGGCCGCCAGCATGCGCATACGGTGTACGTCAGCATTCCAGCGTCATAGCGGGGATTCAAGCCGATGGGTCATTGGTGAAACGCAGTTCATGCCACCGGCCACGCCTTGATCGAATACATCGAATACTTTGCCAGCTCGGTGTTTGGATCAGCAGTCACGCCCATATGGGATCGTGAATCCTTCGGCAGCGGTCGCGAAGCGGTGGGCCGGTGCTGCGGGGCATTTGGATGGTTCGGGTATTCACTGCCGACCCGGCGGCCGTGCGGCCGAACGTCGGCCTCGAACGCTATTTGCTGGGCGTGGTCGGCACGATCGAGTACCCTGCCGGAACGTCATCTGATGGCAGTGACTGCGGACAGGGCGAGGTGCCACGGGAAGCTGTCAATCGTGGAGTCGCCGCCGCCGGGCTCGTGCGGCATCCACTCATCAGGTCCGAGCACGACGTGTACGCCCTCGGTGCGAAGCGACTCGACGGCAGCGACGAAGGGGCGCCGGGACGCCAACGCCGTGTTGACGAACGGGAGGATCGCGACGGGTCTGCCTCGGCCGATAGCCTCGGCGACGACGTTGAGCGCGTAAGTGTCGTTGACCCCGGTCGCGAGTTTGTTGATCATATTGTAAGTCGCTGGGGCGACGATAATAGCGTCAGCAGTGCTCGATCGGGGTCCTGGTTCGCCGGGCTGGAGGTAGTCGTGGCGTACCGGTGCGCCGCTGATTGTGGCGAGCGCCTCGCGGTCGATGAAGCCCGTCGCCGCGGGTGTAGCGACAACACGGACGGTCCACCCCTTGCGGTGTGACTGCTGGACGAGGCGTCCGACCTGACTCGCCGGGCCGGCGGCGCACACAACGATGCATACCGTTCGCGAGGTCATCGGCTCGTCCGGATCTTTTCGGCATAATTCTGGACCTGGTGTCGCAGCGTCATGGGACTGCGGCTGGCTAGTTCGTCGATCAGGTGGTGAACGGCGGCTCGTCGCCGAATTTCTTCGGGCGCGTAATACTCCGCTCGGCAGATGGCATCGAACGCACGGTCCCATTTCCCCCATTGGGTTAGGGCGCGGGCAGTGTCGATGAGGACCATTGCTTTGCGTTCGGGCAGTTCGAGGGCCGCCAGGTACTACAGCCCCAGATCATGAAGATGTTCCGGTATGGGTGGTTTCAGATTCGTAGCGGTGGTGGGAGTCGATCACCGCGGCGTCCGTAGTGGCTGATCATCGCGGTGCTCTGATGGGCGCGGCGCCAGGCCTCGCGGGCGATGGCCGCGGCGTGGTCGCCGACGGCGCGGAGCAGGATCGTCGCGGTGAGTAGGCCGCGTAGGGCGGCCAGGGACAGCCCGATCAGCGGTGTCGGGTTCAGCCGGGGTGTTCGCTTCCCGTCCGGGGGTGGTCTTTTCCCAGGCCGGACCGGGTGACTGCGAGGAATGCCTGAGCGAGCATGCTGATGGTCACGTGTCGGTGCCATGAGGTCCATCCACGAACCTGGTACTGATCCAAACCGAGTTGGTCTTTCCCGGCCTTGTTGTCGTCTTCGATGTTGCACCGTAGACCCGCTGCGAGGATCATCGCGGGGACCGGTGTCTGGGCCGGGGCGTGGACCAGGAAGTACTCCACCTCGTAGATCCCGTCGGGATGCTTCTTCGTGACCTTCGGCCGGATCGCTCGACGGATCAACAGGGTATGGGCGAAACCCGGCGCGGGTGGCTGTCCCTTGACCGTCACCGCATGGGCGGCGAAGTCCCAGTACCGCTCACCTTTACTGCCGTAGCCACACGAACGGCGTTGCCATACCCGGTCGGCGGTGCCGGCCAGCACCACGTCCGGACGCAATGCCTCACCGCGAACCCCGAGAAGGGGCAGGTCCACCGCGACCGCGAACACATAAGACAAGACGTTGTCGTGGCAGAACTCGCGTAGGACCGGGTCACGGCCGTATCCTGAGTCAGCAACAACCCACCGGAACCTCAACGCCTGGTCCGCGAGAGCCCGTTTCAGCATGGTAACGCCCAGGTGCGGTTTAGTGACCAGACCACGATCGGCGGGTACCCCGGCGGTGTCACAGCGGGCCCGGTCACTGGTCCACGACGCCGGCAGGTACAACTCCCGATCGATGAACGTGTGCCCAAGCGCAGAAGCATACGTCAGCATCACCATGCACTGACAGTTCTCCGTCTGCCCCGTCAACCCGCAGTGCTGCGGTGCCACCCCTACACTCTTGGTGCCCTTCTTGATCGCCTGCGTGTCATCCAAAACCAACGCCGCGTCCGGGTCGGCCAACCCGGCCAAGACGTAACCCCGCACCCAGTCACGTAAGACGTCGACATCCCACGAAGCCTTGTTCAGCAGATGCTGGAACCGCTTCGGATTCGCCAGACCCGAGAACTCCGCCATCGCCCAACAATTCTTCTTCGCCACGTCCGCGAGCATCGCCCGCACGAACAGCCCGAACGTCTCCTTCGGCTCCGGCCGGGCGAACAACCACCCCAACCCATCCGTCAACGCGGACAGATCCATACCCCACGCATCGATGTCCTGCACCGTAACCGCATCCACGCCGTGGACAACGATCGATCATGCAACCAGTTTCAAGATCCTTTCAGACCCAAGATCTGGGCCTGTAGTACAGGTTGATGGTGTTGGCGTGGGTGACCGCGGTCCCGGCGTCGCCGAGTTCGACTGCGACGGCGATCCGGTGCGCGGAGACGTTGGTTGGTCCGAAAGCGGTCCAGATTAGGTTCAGGTCGGCGCCGAGAACGTGTGCGTCTCGGTCGGCCTCGTCCAGCAGGTGATGTGCCAGGTCCCGATCCTCAGCACGAGCCGCCGCGACAGCGGCACGCAACAGGAGTGCCCCGTGAACAGACAGGGCCGCCGGCTGTCGGGAGCTGACCTGAGCCGAAAGCCGGTCCGTCGCCGCGACCGCCAGGCGGACTGCCTCCTCAGGGCGTCCGACAGCGATCAGGCAATGGGCGTAGGCGCGAGCACCGCATCCGATGGTGAGCTCATTCTCCGACTGTTCGGCGGCGGCAGCGCAGCGTTCTGCCGCGATCGTGGCAAGAACCGGTTCATCACTCTTGAGCAGCAAACCGCTAGCGACCTGATATGCCTCGGCCTGCACCATCGCGAGCCGACGAGCATCACGACCCTTACCGTCGCCCTGTGTACCGACTAGCAGCTCGGGCAAAGCCGTCATCGCTGCGGCGTATCGGCTGTGCTGATACGCCCTGCGGACCTTCGACACCTCGACGGTTAACGCGTCCACGTCCCGGTCCTGCTCGCGACACCGTGGCTCGGCTCGGTCGATCCTTCCGGGAACCGAGTTGAGCAGTGCGGTGACCACGGGACTGGCTAGTCCAGCCATTACGTGGCGTCGGTTCATATCGGCATTCGACTCCTCGGTGGTAGAGGAGTCAATCAACGCCGCAGCCGTGCGGGTTTCGTCGCCGCCCGAGCAATGCCCGACGTAAAGGGACCGTTCGTGGGTGTTGACCGCAGATGGTGTCCGGTGTCGCCGATCAGGTCGGAAACCCAATGCGGCGTCGGTCGACGCCTGGAGCACATGCCGGAAAGCGGCGCGGTACTGCCGGGACGGCCACCGATGCCGGCCCGCCTCATAGCCGCAAACGAAGCGGTAGTCCAGGACGGTAGGTTGCGGTGGCGGCTTCAGCTGGTCTTTTTCCCGAAGGTACTCCTGCCATAGGTAGGCATTCATCCCCTCGGCGACCTCCTGCACGGACATCGGTTCACCACTACCGGACGGCGAGGACAACCGCAGACGCGCGCCGATCAGCAGCTCATTTCTCACCCTGACGTCGCGCGTCAACGCTGACATCGTTCGCTCCTTACCTTCTCTGCCCACGATCGTGCTTTACGCACGCGACGTTAGGGCCCGTCGCACTATTAGTCAGTCACGTTTGTCCTACTTGGCTGTTCGATGGTGGGATGACGGTGGAGGGTGTTCTTGCGGAGAAGTTTGCGGTGTTGCGTCCGGTTTTGGATGAGCGGCAGTGGCGGTTGTTGCTGGGTGTGGAAGCGCAGGCGTTGGGTCATGGTGGGATCGCGGTGGTGGCGCGGGCGTCGGGGGCGGCGCGGTCGACGGTGTCGATCGGGTTGCGTCAGGTTCGTGTGGGGGTGGTCTGCGATGGGCGGGTGAGAGCGCCGGGGGCGGGCCGGCCGCGTGTGGGTGAGGTACAGCCGGGTGTTGAGCAGGCTTTGCAGGATTTGGTCGCACCGGCGACGCGGGGTGATCCGATGTCGTTGTTGCGGTGGACGACTAAGTCGTTGCGGTCGTTGGTGGGCGCTCTTGACGCGGCGGGGTTTGTGGTCAGCACGCGGACGGTGGCGCGGATGTTGCGGCGCTTGGGGTACCGGTTGCATGCGGTGTTCAAGACCAAGGAAGGTGGGCAGCATCCGGATCGCGACGCGCAGTTCTGCTATATCGATGCGCTGGCGGGGCAGTTTGTGCAGGCTGGGGATCCGGTGGTCAGCCTGGACTGCAAGAAGAAGGAGTTGGTCGGGGAGTATGCGAATAAGGGCCGGGAGTATCAGCCGCTGGGTTGCCCGGTGAAGGTGAACGGGCATGACTTTCCGGCTGGGGTGCCCAAGGCGATCCCGTACGGGGTGTACGACATCGGTGCGGATGAGGGTTGGGTGTCGGTCGGGGTTGATCACGAGACGTCGGCGTTCGCGGTGAACACGCTACGCACGTGGTGGCGCAGTATGGGTAAGGCCCGCTACCCGCAGGCGAAGAGGTTGATGCTGACTGCCGATGGTGGTGGTTCCAACGGGTACCGTAGGCGGGCGTTCAAGGTGGAGTTGGCGGCGTTCGCTGCTGAGACCGGGTTGGACGTCACGGTGTGCCATTTCCCGCCCGGGACGTCGAAATGGAACAAGATCGAACACAAGATGTTCTCGTTCATCTCCATCAACTGGCGGGGCCGGCCGTTGACCGACTACCAGACGATCCTGGAACTGATCGCGCATACCACGACCGAGACCGGGTTGACCGTGTCGGCGTGTCTCGACGACGGTGTCTACCCGACCGGGGTCAAAGTCACCAACGCGGAGCTAGCGGCTGTTCCCCTTGTCCCGCAAGACTTTCACGGGGAATGGAACTACACCATCAGTTGTGGACGAACGCGGAAACCCCGCCGTGGCAACAAATCGTCGATCAAATGACGGACTAATTCTGCGCTCTGCCCTTAGTAGCCTTGTGCTGGGCGCCGGAGAATGAGTTGGTCCATGGAGGAAGCTTCGGGAGTGTGCTTCGCCGTGCCGATCTGCTCCCACCCCCAGTGCGCGTATATTTGACGGGCGGGTGCGTCAGAGTCCGCAGTCAGGATCGCGTATTCTTCGGCACGGTCTTTCAGAAGGTTTGATAACAGTTCCTTGCCGATCCCTTGTCTACGCCAATCTTGGTGGACGACTAGCTCAATAACTGCGAACTTCTTCGACCCTAAGATTTCTGCCCGTGGGAGGGCGGCCTCTCCTGCCCACCAACGCCCGGCATCAAACGGGAATCCGAACGCAAAACCTATCAACTTTTCCTGCCGTGATGTAGCCCACGTTATTATGAAATCATTGAGATCTATCTGACGATTTGTTCGAGCAACGAATGCCTCTTGCTGAAAGAGTGGCCCCGAGTTGTATGGAGGTTCCGAATACACATTTACGTACAGTTTCTTAATTTCATCGAAAAGTCGGCGCGCAGCAGCGCTCCCATTTTTTCCAATGTAGTAATTGCCGGTTTCCAATTTGGGCCTCCACGAAAACAACTAATTCCAGGGGATAGTAAGGGCAAACTCGGCTAAGCGACTATTTCGCGGGTACGCTGCAGCAACGAACCGCCTAAACAATCTGCACAGCTGGCTCTTCTAGCTCTGATAGGAAGGCGCGAAACCCGCGAACGTGTGAGCTACGGGCCGCTGCGGGCGGGACGGCAGTGGCAACGTAGTTAGCTACCGTGAGAACGAACTTGCCACGTTGGCTCGGGGCTAGATTTTCCAATTCGGCGGAAGCATGGTCGATTCCGGTCGATATTTGTCCGTCACGAACGAGGGAAAGTGATCGGTGCATCTCTATTTGACAACGGCTTACGGTGCGGGACGCGGGATACAGTTCGAGTGCGAGGTTCTGGCGGGTGTCAGCATCATGGGCTGATCCGACGACGGAATGGACGAACGATTCTGTGTGGCGTAGCCGGTGCTCCGGCCAGCTAAAGGCCGAATGTATGTCGGTGATCACCGGCTCGGGCAGGTGATCAAACGTCTGGTTCAGTTCGCCTAGCGCGTTTAACGCACGAGATTTTCGACCTTGCAGGGCGAAGATTTGGGCTTGCGCTGAGAGTAAGTCGGCCTTACCTGCGCTACGATTTTCCACCGCTGATGTGAGACGTGTGCTGGCGAGGCGTTCGATGACGTCCAAGGGGCGCCCGGAATAGATGCCAAGGAGCGCTTCTTGACCGCGTACCCACAGTTGAACGTCAATGCTTCCGCTGGCGTCGCTCATGTTACGGGCAAGCTGCCATGCATGACGCGCTTCGGGACTGTAGCCGAGATCGGTGCATGCCATAGCGAGCAACGCCGCAATTTTGGCGCCCGCGTGGTGTATGGAATTCCTAGCTAGTTCCGATGTGGCTCGGGGTAGGGCGAGTTCTAGGACTGCCAGATCGATAGTCAAGTCCCGCACTGTTTGTTGCCGGGGTTGTGCCAAGTAAGCAAGCCCATACTCTGCCGCGACGGAGTACCAGTGATCTTCTAAGGAGGTCCCCGCATCGAACAGGTCAGACCCGGCCACTAGTTGCGCTAATCCTGAACGGTCAAACGCGTGCCCGGCCGCTACCCCGGCAAGCAGAGTGATGAGAGTGCGTCGATGCACCGATAAAGTGTCACTCGCCGGCCGATAATTGTCGAGGCCGATCGCGGAGCTCTGTCCGTCCTCGCGCTGAGGTCGGCGTCGCCGCCGGGGACGGAAGCCGAGTTCCGCGTCGGTGTCGACGTGGAGAACTGTGCGCCACGCATCTCGGTAGTGACGCGAGGGCCACCAGGCGCGTCCGGCTTCGTAGACAGAAACGAAGCGATGGTCGATGATGGTCGGCTCCGGCGAGCCCTTGACCGCGAGGTGCCGCTGCCACAGGTAAGCGTTCATACCTTCGGCGACTTCGTGGGTGGACATAGGCTCGCCGCTGCCGGATGGTGAATCAAGCCGCAGCCGCGCATCGATCAGTTTGTTGTTTCGCACTCTCGTGTTGTCCGGCCCGGCTGCCATGTCTGTCCCCCTTCGCCTCGTTCGCTAACCCTGCCCCGCGCGGCAGGCTAGTGCTGGCCTTGCGGGCCGCACCCGCCGGCCGATCGCCCGTTCAGCATGACAGTGGTAGGGCACACCTACAACACGGTGCTTGCCCGTTGGGGGCTGCCCCTTGCCGGCAGGCATCACCGTAAATTGATATTCATTTTCTGTCGAAAATTCCATCATGGACGGCTGCGATGAATACCGACCATTCGGTGGCCGTGAATTCGAGGGTTGGCCCGTTTGGGTCTTTCGAGTCACGAACGCCGACGTCGCCGTTTTGGGCAAATGAGGCTTCGACGCAGTTGTCTCCGGCGCTACTCCTGGATGATTTGAACCAGGTGGTGTATTTGTGATCCACGGTAAATCATGCTCCTATTTCATGGGGAAGTGTTCCCGACAGATTAGCGAGGAAGTCGAGACTATCCGAGGGCGACAACGCGGCGTCGCACAAACGCGCATAAAGATTCAGATACGGCGTGACCTCGATAGGGTCAGTGAGAAGCAAGTCTGACGTGGCTGTGTCAACGGCGACGACGATCGGGTCATCAGGATCGGGGTATCGGTAAACCGAGAACGCCGATCGAGGCACTGCGTGGCCGTCAATGAGTGCCGTGGTCAGCAGCACGCGGACCGTCACCCGATCATGATTGTGGCCTAATTCTACCAGGTGGTCGAGCTGTGCAGCGACGACACGAACCGGAGCGGACAGGCGACGTACGGCTACCTCGTCGATCACGACTTCGTACGCCGGACCGTCAGCCTGCCGCAGAAGCATTTGACGCGTTTCCCGTGCCTCAATGATCCGCGCATCATCATAGACGGCCTCGTAGATTTTCCGGTCAGCCTGGATGCGGGCCTGCGTGAACGACGGGATCTGCAGCAGGCCGGGCAGAAAGGTGAGCTGATACTCGTGAATCTGCGCCGCGCCGCACTCTAGATCCGCGTACAGGGCCTGCCTCGTCCCCATGGCGTTCGCGTGATGCTCCCACCATCCCCGTTCCTGAGCCTCACGCGCGATAGTCATGATCTGCTGCCAACGGTGCGGCTCGACCTTAAAAAAGGTCAACACGCGCATGACCTCATCAAGGTTGGGTCGGACCCGGCAATTGACCAGCCGACTGATGCGCTGCTTACTGAGCCCGATCTCAGCGGCAAGCTTGTCCGCCGAGCATCCATGCTCATCAAGAAGTTGGGTGAGTTCGCCAGCAAGTCGCCGACGGCGAACGTACGGGCTTGACAATTCACGACCCCCTTCGTCAACGCAGGACTCAGCCGAGTGCGCGGGTAACTCGCCCCCCGGTTGTGAGCAAAGCGTAAACCCGAATTCGGCGCCCCGGAGTTGCTAAATCACCACCTGCTTGACGTTCCCGCAGGTCAGAACGCTTGCCACGGCTAAATCACCACCTAAGTCCACACCTAAATTGGACTTACGACCCCACCCGGCATTGCGTGATGGTGTAACGACAACACGTCACACATCGATCAAAGTCGTGGTTCGGGATCGGGTGTCGTGAATCGACGCAGGTCAGGCGCCCAGCGGTTTGATGAGGAGGGTCTTATGAGGCAGGAACAGGCGATGTCGTCGGAAACGGCCACGGCAGATGACTGCGACTCTTCATGCTCGCTGACGCTGAGCCTAGGGCACATCGTCGACGTCCATGCCTGCTATGGCCTGGCCGCTGGGGTGTGGAGCGAGCACCGACCTGACCGGGCTTGGCTGGAGTGGGGGATCTGCTGGCCACCACTGTCGATCCGGCGGCCTCGGTGTTTGTCCTGCGCAGCGCCGTGGCCCTGTGTTCCCGTCTTGACCGCCCACGAGCAGATGACGAAATGCGAGGTTGTATCCGCGTTTGGATAATTGCTGCTCACTGCGGGTTCCGCTACAGATTTGCGTGACTGCCCGCCAGCTCTGGATCAGGCGGTGCGCCTGATGACCCTCCCCATTTGGCTCGGCTAGTGAAGGGATTTCCCGGTGTTGTATCCGGTTGATGAGTTGCAACGGTTCGGTTATGAGCAGGAACTACGGCGGGTGCTGCGGTTCCGAGACTTGGCCGCTTACGGGTTGATTTTCATGGTCCCGATCGCGCCGATGGCGATTTACGGGTCGGTGTTCTCCGCATCCGGCGGCATGGTCGTCCTCGCCTATGCAATCGGCATGGTCGCACTCATGTTCACCGCATTCTCGTACGCGCAAATGGTCAAAGCTTTCCCACTGTCTGGCTCTGTCTACAACTATGTGGGCAGGGCCGTCGGAGCGCCGTTCGGGTTCCTCGCCGGCTGGTCCATCATGATCGATTACATTCTGGTCCCGAGTCTGCTCAGCCTGATCGCCGGTGTCGGGATGCACTTTTACGTGCCGCTGGTCCCGGTGTGGCTGTGGCTGATCGGGTTCATGGCCGCGAACACCATGATCAATCTTCGTGGTATCAAGATGACTGCGAAGTTCACCTGGTACATGCTGATCGGCGAATTGCTGGTCCTCGCAGTTTTCATCGGCATCGGGGTCTGGGCACTCGCATCCGGGCGGGGACACTGGACGTGGTCCCCGCTATACAACCCGCACACCTTCACCTGGTCTATCGGCCTCGCCGCCACCGCGGTCGCGTTGCTCTCCTTCTTAGGCGTCGACGGCATCACCATGCTCGCCGAGGAATCGCGCGGCGGCGGCCGGCTCGTGGGCCGGGCGATGACCGCTGCACTGCTCGTGGCCGGGCTGCTATTCATCACCCAGACCTGGGTCGCCGCGATGCTCACCCCGGACCCAGAGGCTCTGATCACCCATGGTGACCCGTCAGGGACAGCGTTCTACGACGCCGCCCGAGTTGCAGGCGGGCCCTGGCTAGCCACCCTCTGCGCGGTCGCCACCGCCATCGCGTGGGGCATCCCCGACTCCCTCGCCGCTCAAGTCGCGATCTCGCGGCTGCTCTACGCAATGGCCCGCGACAAACAACTACCGGGCTTCCTCGCCAAGACGTCTGTCAAACGTGACGTACCCCGCAACGCGATCCTGCTCGTCGCCGGGTTCTCCCTGGCCGTGGGCCTGTACATGAACAGCCGCAGCGACGGCATCACCCTGCTCTCTAGCTTGATCAATTTTGGGGCCATGACAGCGTTCCTGCTCCTACACCTCTCGGTGGTCGTCTATTACTTGTTTCGCCGCCGAAGCCGAAACTTGTTCGCGCACCTGCTGATGCCGCTCATGGGGGCGATCATCCTCGGGTTTGTCATTTGGAACGCCAGCATCGCCGCGCAGCGCTTGGGCTTCGTCTGGATTGGCCTGGGCGTACTCGTGCTGGTCGGCATGTACGCCACCGGCCACCGGCCGAAGCTATCCGGTCTGGCACCCGCCAACCTGGTCGGCGACGCGACCCTGATCCGTGAGGCGGTCTAACCGATGGCAGAGATCATGTATACGCCGCAGCCCGATGAACTGGCCTACACCTTCGGCGGCCACACCCCGGTCCGCGAACTACTCCCCGGTGACCTGCTGACGGTCCGCACCGAGGACTGCTTCGGCGGCGCCGTGCAAACGGTCAACGACCTACCGTCACAAGTGTGCCGGATGCCCTTCCTCAACCCTGTCAGCGGACCGTTTTTCATCCCGGAAGCCGAACCCGGCGACGCTCTCGCAGTCCACTTCCTGAACATCACGCCGGCCCGTGATTGGGGTGTATCAAGCACATTCCCGCACTTTGGGGCGCTGACCTCAACGCACAGCACGCCGACACTGCAACCACCATTGCAGGAACAAGTCTGGCGCTATGACATCGACACCGCCAACGGCACCGTCGAGTTCACCGCCCGGGGCAGCGATTTCAGCGTGGACTTGCCGCTCGATCCGATGCTCGGCACCGTCGGAGTCGCCCCCGCCGGGTTGCAAGCCCTGTCCACGCTCACCTGCGACGTGCACGGCGGGAACATGGACACCCCGGAACTACGACCCGGGTGCACCTTGTATTTGCCCGTCTTCGTGCACGGGGCACTGCTGGCGTTGGGTGACGGGCACGCTCGCCAAGGCCACGGCGAAGCATCCGGGGTCGCCGTCGAAACCGCGATGCAGACCACCCTGACAGTTGAAGTGATCAAAGGTGGGGCGCCGCCGACCCCCCGCATCGAAACCGATCAGGCATTGATGTCGATCGGCTGCGCACGGCCGCTGGAAGACGCCTACCGGATCAGCCAACACGACCTGGTCAGCTGGGCCAGCGAGTTGACCGGGCTGCCCATCCTCGACGCATACCAGCTGGTGTCTCAGGCCGGGACTGCACCGGTCGGCAACGTCTGCGACCCGAACTACACCATGCTCGCCCGAATCCGCAAAAAATACCTACCCGGTGCGGTCGCTTACGGTGGCCTCCACCAACGGCTACGGGCCATGTCAGGGCCTCGTCCGGTGTGGACTGGTCAGCGGTGAGCACCTACCTGACCGCCGACCGCAACGGTCCCCAACGCGTCGACACGCCGTCGATGGTGCGGCTACTACTGCACGAAGAACTATATTTGCTGGCCCACGACGACGACACCGGCGAACCACACCTGAGCGAGCCGTCGCTGGCGCTCGGACTGGCCGGGGCGATCCTGCTGGAACTAGCCATCAACGAACAGGTCGCGGTGGGTTGGGCGTACAACCACGACGACCACCAGTGGTTGCCCGAGCCCGGCCGGCTCACCCGGACCACATTCAAGCCGACCGGTAACCCACTCACTGACGCGGCCCTAGCCGCCATCGAGCACAGCGCGAAAACTGGACTCAGCGACCGGCGGATCCGCGAGTTCCTCCGCATCTACGGCGTGAGCAGCCTGTATCAGCGGGTACAAGCTCACCTGATCACTATCGGTTTACTTCAACGAACCAGCCGCCGCCGACTCGCCGGCCTGATCACAACCGAAGCAAACCTCCCCCTCGATCGTGGGTTTGCGATCCGCGCCCGTGCCCGGATTCGTACTGCGGTCGCCTTCCACGAAGGCCGCTCCACCTACTCAGACGAACAGGCCGACGACCAGTGCGCGGCGTTGTGTGGCCTGATTGCGGTGCTCGGGTTGGCCCAGTTTGACGTGCTCAGCAACACCTCCGCACGCCGTTATACCGAACTGCTACACGCCATCGTCAAAAGGTACGACGACTGCGCTATCGATACCATCATCGCCGCGGTCGATGCCGCCCGTGGCGACCTCACCGTGGCGGCAATGCGATGACCCCACCACGAATCGGCAACAACAATAAGCCAATCACGATGAACTACCGGTCCCATGTCAAAGTTCATGATGCCGGCCCCGACGATCTAAACACCGTTAGAGACCTGCTCGTCGAGGCGTTCCTCCACACCACTATCGGGACTTGGCTGATCCCGCACGTAGACACCCGCTACCGGGCCTTTCAACGATACTTCGAGATGCACGCCGACCATGCGATCGAGTTCGGCCACGTGCACATTACCGACGACGCCTCCGCTGTCGCTCTATGGCACACCGTGACCGGCGGTCAACAACCACCGATAGACGACTATGACGCTCGGTTGAAAGAAATCACGGGAAAGTCTTGCCATCGGTTTCAGCAACTGGACCGGGCTATGAACGAGAACCATCCCCCTGAGCACTGGCATCAGCACCTTGCCTTCCTTGCCGTACACCCGGAATACCAGCACGCCGGACGCAGCTCGAAACTGCTGACCCACCACCAGGCCGAACTTGACCAGGCAGGCACACCCGCATTCGTACACGCACCCGGAGTCCAGTGCCGCCAACTATTTATTCGCCACGGCTACAAGCCCCGCCTGCCCTACCAGCTCACACCCGGTGACCCCCTGCTCTACCCACTCTGGCGACCGTCTGCGGCGCAACCAACACCAAACTAACTACGAAAACATGACTATCCCTCGGGCCGATGCAATGGTGCACCACTTGTTTCGGCCACAAGGTAGTGCCGTTGCAGAGCTCACCATTGCCCTTGAGCTGACTCGGAATTTGCTGAACGAATGCCGACATCCGGATAGCACCCGCGTCGTGCCCTCTCGATCGACCAGCACCCAGGCGGAGTTCTCCGTCGGTGGCATTGATTGCATTGCTACGGCTTGAAAAAGCATCAATCTTATTGCGAAGTTTTAGGAGGTAGCACAGCTGTGGCACTATCAGTTTCGCCTCTTACGCCCCTAACCCCCAAAGGAAATGGTCGCAAGTCGTTACCCATGAATGACCAAGGCCTGCGTGATTTCTCGACAGGCGGTCACACGAGTCAAACCCACGATTTACCTGCCGCCGAGGCAGCCGCCGCGCAGTTCCTCTGCGCGCTGGGCGTGGACCTCGACGCGCCGCACATGCAGCAGACACCGAGACGAATGGCACGTGCCTTCGCGGCGCAGCTGACACCGCCCGCCTTCGATGTGACGATGTTCGACAATAGCTACTACGACGAACTCGTCGTGGTCCGCGACATCAGTTTCCACAGCTTGTGCGCGCACCACGCCCTGCCGTTCTTCGGGACTGTTGATGTCGGCTATCGCCCAGCCGGTCGGATCCTTGGGCTGTCGAAACTCGCATGGGCGGTTGCATTGCATTCTCGCCGATTCCAAGTGCAAGAAGACCTCACCGCGCAGGTGGCGGACTGGCTCGTTGACAACCTTGATCCCAAGGCCGTCGGAGTACGCGTACGGGCTGAACACCTGTGTATGTCGCTGCGGGGTGCTCGGGCCGTGGGCGCGATGACAGTCACGTCGGCGTTCCGGGGTGACCTCGCTGATGCTCGTGCGCGTGCCGAATGGTTCGCGCAGCTGACCTCTTGACCCACACGATTGAAGGAGGCATTGATCTTGTTTGAGATCACCAAGACATGGTCATTCGACGCCGCGCACCATTTGCCCGGGTTGCCGGACGGTCACAAGTGTGCCCGGGTGCACGGTCACAGCTGGCAAGTGAGCGCCACCATAGCCAGCGCGACTCTGCGCCCTCCGGGCTTCGTCACGGACTTCGGGGATCTGAAGCCTTTCGGCGATTACCTCGCTACGGTTCTCGATCACCGCGACCTCAACGAGGTCCTGCCGTTCGCTCCGACCAGCGAAGCGCTGGCTGAGCACTTGGCCGATTGGTATGTCACGAATGTAGAGCCGACGGTCGGTGGACGGCTGGTGCGGATGCGGGTGTCCGAGAGCCCTAGCAGCAGCGCCGACTTCGTCAGGGAGGCGCCGTGATCGACCGTAGGGGGCGTTTCGTATGCCTGGAGGGCATCGACGGCGCCGGGAAAACCACCGCAGTCGCAGCACTGGGCTCTCTGCTACGTGACCACGGCATACCCGTCACGGTGGTGGATAAGCATACGGTCACATTCGCCTCCAACTACGTCAGCACCCAGATGCGCGTCCTGCACGACTTGATCTGGGGCCATCCGGGCGATGACCCCTATCTGGAGCTCGGTGACTGGCACTGGGTTCATCTTCAAGCGGCGTGGTACGCGGCAATGTCGCGATGCGTGGTGGAGCCACTGCTGGACGCCGGCACCCTGATTCTGACCGATACGTGGACCTATAAATTCCTGGCCAAGCTGGCGATGCGTCCGCTGGACTTCGCGCAGGCGCAGGCGCAGGCGCAGGCGCAGGCGCAGGCGCAGGCGCAGGCGCAGGCGCAGGCGCAGGCCGCGTTCGCCGGCGTCGCAATTCCCGATCTGGTGATCCGGTTTGTTATCGACCCAGCGGTGGCCGCGTCGCGCAAGGCGTCGTTCGGGATCAGTGAGTCCGGCAACCACGAGGGTGTGGTCGACCGGACCGCGAAGGGTTTCATCGACTACCAGACCAAGGTCGCCATGATCCTCGACGACCTCGGCACAGCCGGTGACTGGGTACCTATCGACGTCAATGCCCTAAGTGTCGACGCGACCGTCGGCACCATGATCGGCATTCTCGCCCAGCGCTTCCCCGAACTGATGGCCGTGAATCGGTGAAATTTTCCGAACGGGTCAAGGAGGAACGCATGCCTGGTGCGGATCTGGTCGTGGCCGAGATGTTCGGACCGACTTTCCAAGGCGAAGGCCCATCCAGCGGACAGCGGGCGCTGTTCCTGCGGCTGTCGCGGTGCAACCTGTCATGCCCCAACTGCGACACCCCCTACACCTGGGACTGGAGCCGTTTCGATCCCCGAGCCGAAGCTCGGCGAATCGACCCGGCCGAGATCGTGGAGTGGGTGCTGGCCTACGACGTCAACCTGGTCGTGATAACCGGCGGAGAGCCATTGCTGCAACAGGCGCGGCTGGCCCCTGTTGTCGCCGCGCTCGCGGCGGACGGCCGGAGGATCGAGATAGAGACCAACGGCACAATTGTCCCGACTGGGGCGATGATCAAAGCGGTCACGCAATTCAACGTCTCACCGAAGCTGCGTTCGTTCGCTGCCGCAGCCGACACCGCCGGTCGACTCAACGACGACGCGCTGCGAATTCTGTCCGGATGCGGTAAGGCGATATTCAAGTTCGTGCTTCACGGGCCGTCGGACCTGGCGGAGGTCGCTGAATTGGAGGCAACTTACGGACTACAGCCGGTTTGGGTGATGCCAGAAGGTACGACGGCCGAGGCCACGGCGGCAGTTATGCGCACGGTCGCCGATGACGTCCTAGCGCGAGGCTGGAATCTCACTGCCCGGCTGCACGTTCTGATCTGGGGAGATACCCGTGGCCGCTGAACTTTCGCGTCGAACGTTGCTAGTGGTCGGGAGCGTGTCCACAGACACCATCGACACCGGATGCGGTAGTGCGACGGTCATTGGCGGAGCCGGGCTCTACGCCTCGCTCGGCGCCGCTGCGGCCGGCACCGCCAACGTTCGGCTTGTCGGCGTGGTGGGTCGGCCGGTGGTCGGCATGGCGCGCCGCGCGCTGTCTGCCGCAGGTGTGGCGTCCGGCCTGCGGCCGGTCGCAGGACTTGGCCCGACTTTCACCATCGGCTACGACCCGCAGTGGCGGGCCACGTATGCGATCGATGGTGTCCAGGATGAGTTAGCGATTACCCACGACATCGTTTCTGTCGCCGCAGCCGGTGTCGACGGTTTGCACCTGTGCCCGACCGGTGACCCCGCTGCGCAACTTGCGACGGCCGGCCGGCTCCGCGACGAGCTCGGAGCCGACCTGCAATTGTCGGCGACGACGTTCGCGGCCAGGATCCGTAGCCACCGCGAGGATGTGCGCGCGCTGTGGGACCTAGTGGATATCTGGGTATGCGACCTAGCGGAGCTGATAATCCTCGCCGATAAGGACAGCCTGTCCGCGGCGATGCGGTGGGCGGTGCGCGAGCGCGGTCCTGCACTGGTATGCGCCACCGACGCGCAGCGCGGCGGGTATCTCATTGCCGACAACGACATCGTGGCGGTGCCCGCACATCCTGCGAGGACCGTCGATCCCACAGGCGCTGGTGAAAGCTTTGCGGGCGCGTTCGCTGTTGCGACCTTGACCGGACGGGAGCCCCACGATGCCGCCCGCATTGCCGCCGCCGTCGCGTCCCTGACGGTCGAGGCGTTCGGGTCCGCTCGGCTACACAGACCACCCGTGGGTGAGATCACACGCCGGGCGGCGGCCCTGCAGGGCACTCCTTCGCCGATGACGGCGGCGGGCCGTGGCTGACGGACTGTTCGTCGCCATCGAAGGCATCGACCGCAGCGGCAAAACCACGCTCACGGCCAGACTTGCCGCGACCGCGCGGCACCTCGGTTATACAACGACCCAGATCAGCGAGCCAAGCACGACACCAATCGGCGCAGTATTCCGGCAGCTCAGCGGCGACGCCGGCTTATCGCCGACGACAGCAGCGCTGCTGTCCGCCGCTGACCGTCACAACCAGCAACCCAACATTGCCCGAGACCTCGCCGCTGCGGACCTGCTCGTGGCGGACCGGTACTACCTCTCCGGGCTGGCGTATCACAGCGCTGACGGCATCCTGCCGAGCTTCTATCGCAGCCTCAACGACGGAATCCGGCGCCCGGATCTTTACCTGTATCTCGTCGTCGACCTACCGACGGCGCAACGCCGCCGGGGCAGTCACGACGACCGGTGGGAGGCGCCCGAACTTGCCGCCCGGGTACCAGCCGCCTACGAGGCGTGCCTGCGCGAAATCCAGCTCCTTGACCAGGTTCCCGTCGCCCGCATCGACGCGGCAAAGACCCCCACAGCTGTCCATGACGACGCCCTCTCGGCGATCGTTTCCGCCCTCACCGAAAGGCAAGCCGCGTGACCACCACCATGCCTTACGACGTCCTGATCATCGGATCCGGGCCGGCAGGACTGTTCGCCGCCGACCAACTCCTGACCGGGGGCAAACACCGGGTGCTCATGGTCGAGCGTGGCAAGCCGATGCGGTCACGGGTGTGCCCGCCGGGACCGGGCTGCGACTGCCGCACCTGCGACGTCTTGGAAGGCGACGGCGGTGCCGGATCCTTCTCCGACGGGAAGATCACCTTGTCGGCGACCCGCGGCACCCACGGACGGCAGTTGTTCACCGAGGGGCAGGACAAGCTGCTGACCATGGTAGGGGACACCATCCGCAGGCTCGTGCCCGAAGGCGTCGACTACACGCCGGTAGAGACCCTGTCGGCGATGGCCGGTCACGAGTCGGCCGGGCTGCGATTCGAGGCATATCCGCTGCTGCACGTGGGCTCCGACGGTGTGCGCCGCTTCGGGGAGCGGTATTGCGCGGAACTCGTCGCCCGCGGCCTTATGCTGATGTCCGCGACTGAGGCGATCACGTTGACCGTCGTTGACGGCCAGGCACGCGGTGCGGTCGTCGCCGACCGCCGTACCGGCCGGCAGACGACCGTCAACGCCGACGCCGTGATAGTCGCCACCGGCATGATGGGAACCGTCTGGCTCGAAGAGCAGCTCACACCGCTCGGGGTGGCGATGCTGACCGGCCCGGCCGACATCGGGATTCGGGTTGAGACAACCGCCGCCGCTTTGGATCCGTTCATCGCAGAGTTCTATGACTTTAAGGTCGCCCACACCAGCCCGGCCGGGATCAGCGTGCGCAGCTTCTGCGTCAACGGGCACGGATTCATCGTCAACGAGTACCACCGGCCGCTAGGCGTGCGCGCCGTCAATGGCCACTCGTTCCTTGACCGACAGAGCGCCCAGTCGAACCTAGCGGTCCTGGCCACCATCGATACCACCGTGCATCCAGACCCGAAAGCGTACGTGCGGCAGCTGGCCCGGGACATCAATGCCGGCGGCGACGGCTACCCGGTCATCCAACGCCTCGACGGATTCCTCGGCGACCGCGCCACCGGGTCCGACCAGGGCGTAATCCCTTCTAATCCGAAGGTGCGTCCCGGACGCCTCGAACAGCTGTTGCCCGCGGTGGTGCACGAGGCGCTGGCCAGCTACATCACCGCCCTCGGGGAGGTGCTGCCGCCGGTGCTGTCTGCAGACACGCTCGTGTACGCGCCAGAGATCAAGTACTACAACTACCAGATCCCGGTTGACCCGGACACCTGGCAGAGCCGCGACATCGCTGGTCTGTATGTGGTCGGCAACGCAGCCGGATACACCGCCAGCCTCGCCGCCGCGGCCGTGACCGGCATCATCGCCGGACAGTCCCTGACCGGCGTCACGACGGCATACTGACATGCACCCCAGCCTTACCCTCACTATGCCCGTGCCACCGGATCTGGCCGCGACTATGGACATTCAAATTCCGGCCCTGGCCTGGCAGCCCACCGACGCCAGCCGGTGGCGGCGCAGCTACTTCCGCGACGGCTACGAGATACCGGTCGAGGTCACCGCGGACGGCAACGACCTCGCGTTCTTCATCGATGCGCCGGCCAACATCGCCCGCTGGTTACACCCCGTGTTACGAGCCACCTTCCCGGGCCAAGTCGCCCAGCTGACACTGGGGCCGGATCCGATCCTGGCGGCGCTACGCGAGCGCTACGGCGGGGTGATCGCCATGACCACCAGCCCGTTCGAGGCGCTTGTCCTCACCATCCTGTCGCAGAACCGTACCGGCGAGATCGTCCGCATCGTCTACCCACGTCTAGCCGGGACCTGTTTCGGCATCACGCCAGACCGGGTCGCATCTCTGCAGGTGGACGAGCTCGCTACGGCGATCCGGTCGGCCGGACCGTATAAGGCGGTCCGGCTGCACGACACCGCGACGCGGATCGCCGCGATCGGGGAGCCCGCGTTCGACGCCCTGGTTCGCGGGCCGGTACCGCAATCACTGGCCTACCTGGTATCCCTTGCCGGGGTCGCCCACAAGACCGCCGCGTGCGTGCTCGTCTTCGCTGCCGGCTGCACCACCACCCTGCCGGTCGACACGCACATCTTTCGGGTAGCCGGCAGGCTCGGCCTGGCCAGCCATGACGGCAGACACAACCCGACCAACCGCGACCAGCTCATTACCGCGCTGCTCGGCCACGGCCCCGACATCGCCCCAGCCCACTTTCTGTTCCTGCTCGTCGGCCGCACCACTTGCATCGCCGGTGCCCCTCGGTGCGAGTCATGTTTCTTGGCCGCCACTTGCCCGTACCCAAAGGAGATTTGGTCATGATCGACGTTGCGGTTATTGCCAGCGTTCCTCATCTACATCAGCTATCCGCCCTCGGTAGCATCGACATGGCCCTGACCCACCTGGTTCTCACAGACGACACCTACGCAGATTTCTACCGCCAACGCGGCGACGCCGGGGTCACCGTCATCCTCGACAACAGCGCCTACGAACTCGAAGAAACGACCGGCCAGGGCATGGACGTCAGTGCCGTCCTGCGCGCCGCCACTCGAATCCACGCCACGGTCGTCATCTGTCAGGACGTTCTCTACGACAGTGCCCTCACCATCTCGGCGACCCGACGGTTCATGGCAGAAGCCGGCGATAGTAGCTACCGGTTCATGGCTGTACCTCAGGGCACGACCCGCACCGAATGGCTCGACTGCTACGACATCCTGGCCACGATGCCCGGCGTCGACATGATTGGCCTGAGCAAGCTATCCGTTCCGCGGTGCTTCGGTGGCCCCGTCGCCGAAGCCCGCATCGCATGCGGTCGCCGAAGTCATTACCAGGGCTAAAACGCCGCCGCTGCACCTGCTCGGCGGGGACCGGTCGCTGCCATGGGAACTCGCCGAACACGTCCGCCTCGGCCACGATGCTGCCGTTATCAGCAACGACTCGTCGTTCGCCTATTGGTACCCGGCGTGCGGAATCCCGATCGATACCCAGACCGGCCGCGCCCGCCAGCAGGCACCCACGAAACCCGAACTCGGGCTTTACCAGCTCGACGACGAAGCCCTAACTGCCGCACGCCGCACCGCCCGGCTCCTGCTCGATTGGGCAGGCGCCGACACTGGAATTGATCGGGCGGCAGCGTGATAGCCGGCGGCAGCTTCATCGTCATCCGCGCCGACGTCGAAGGACTGCACCACTGGCCTGGCGCCACTGCACCCGACGGTTATCTCACCGCCTCGCACCGGCACCTGTTCGTCGTCACCGCCGAAATCGCCGTGAACCACAACGACCGTGAGATCGAGATCAACGGTGCCACCCGTTGGCTCGCCGCGCTCCTCGCGAGCTTCGGCGAACATACCGGCGATGAACCATTGGACTTCGGTGCACAAAGCTGCGAACACCTCGCCACACGTACCGCCCACGCGATCACCGACCGGTACGGCCCCGAGCGGCACGTGCGCTGTGTTGTCCTGGAAGACGGCATCCTCGGTGCCGGCGTAACCTGGCAACCCGAGGCGTCCCTGATATGCGCCTACAGAAGCGCGGGCTTGCTTCCGCCGAACAGCGCGACCATCCGGATCCCACCGGCAGCAAGCCCGGCATCGATCTCGCTCTGCGGGTACTCCGCGACACCGGCGTCGTTCAGGATCTGCATCACCGTTGGGTGCGGGCGCACGTCTGCCGGGCGACGCTGCATGACCTCACCGACGTGATCACCCTGGAACCGGGCGGGACGAGGCACGGCTGCGTCGCACGGAACGAGAACATGAGCAAATGGTAACGGCCCTGCGCCCACTCACCGTGCATCTCGTATACACCCGTGGCCAACAGGTCCCCCACCGCACACCCGGCCTCCTCCAGCGTCTCACGCCGAGCTGCATCGGCGGCGAGTTCACCGAACTCAATCCGACCCCCAGGCAACAGCCAGTTGCCGGCGTACGGGCCACGCTCCTGCCACAGGAATGTCACCTCACCGTCTGGGCCCGGCGCCACGACCAGCGCCGCAGGTGTGACCTTCCCGTAACCGCTCACAAAAACCCCATCTCCATCTTGTTTACACGCATGCGCGGCAATCCCCTCAAACGGGATGGCGCATCCGAACACCGCACCACTCTAATACGCACACCAGTAGGCAGCCGACATCCGAACGTCGGACACTGCCACATCCCCCCGTGGCCGTCATTCGCAGCCGAGGAGGCCGCATGAAGATCTGGGATCGCCATGGAATCGTTGTGTTCCTGCCAGCTGATCTGGGTGCTGGTCGCCGGCCCATACGTGGGGATGAACCCGTCGTTGTCGCAGCCCTCGACCCCATGCAGACGACACATCCCGCGCTCAATACGGTCATTCTGAGCTGGGCGCAGCACGCCCCAGTTGTCTTATATGTCCGACGCGCCGACGGCTCACTGTCGGGCACCCAAACCTGTG
>CBDFFS010000006.1:0-3965 GCA_965246815.1 Actinoplanes sp.
CGGTTGGTCTCGGTGGTGGCGCTGGGTGCTTTGCTCGGCGCGCTGCCTGTTCGGTTGTTGGCCTCCGGCTGGCCACCGGAAAATTGGATCGTTGTTGTCTGTGCTGTTGGACAGGGCGACGCGATCGTCTTACCGGCCGGCCCGGGGCGTGCTGTCGTGATCGACGCTGGGCCGGAACCGACAGCTGTCGATCATTGCCTGAGTCGGCTCGGCATTCGGCAGGTGGTGCTTTTTGTGGCCAGCCATTTCCATGCCGATCATGTCGGCGGAGTGGCTGGTGTCTTCCGAGGACGGGAAGTGCTCGCCGTGGCCGGGCCGTCCTGGGCAGAGCCGGCCGCGGGACGAGCCGAGGTGATCGCGGCGGCCAGTCCCGCACCACTGCACGAGGTGAACCCCGGCTGGATCTACTCCGGTGGTGGTCTCGAGCTGGTGGCACTTGGGCCGTTCGAGTCGTTGCACGGCACCAATTCCGATCCGAACAACAATTCACTCGTGTTGCGGGCAACTGTGAATGGCAAGACCGTGTTGCTGCCTGGCGATGCGGAAACCGAGGAGCAAGACGAACTGCTCACCCATCTTGACCAGGCGCAGCTGCACGCTGACGTGTTGAAGGTGGCCCACCACGGCAGCGCTTATCAAGAGCCCCGATTCCTGGTGGCTGTCGATCCGGCAGTGGCGTTCGTCTCGGTAGGTCGAGTTAACGACTACGGGCACCCGAATGCCGCGCTACTCGCCCGACTAGCTCAGGGCGGGGCCCGAGTGCTGCGCACCGATGTGTCAGGCGACCTGGCCGCAATCACTGGCAGAGACGGGCTTGCCGTGGTCGCGCGCGGATCGCCGCCTGCGTCGTGAAATCTCGTCGCCACTGCTTGAATGCGGCCGACAAGGACGCATTGGCTCAGTCGGTTGCGGTCAGCAATGAAGTGAAAGCCGCGCTCGGCGGCCAGCCCAAGACCGTCGGCATCTATCAGTTGCAAGCACCCGGATTATTGGCCATCGGCTAATCCTGGCCAGGTCAGGCGAAGACGCTGCTGCGGCTCCGCAAGCGGCAGTTGTTGAGCTAACCGGCCGCTCCACTGAGTTCAGGGGAGCGGCCGGTCGGACACGCCCGAGCTCAGCGTGGAATACGTGATTACTTTTAGTGGTCAACGCCGATGATCTTGCCGACGGTTGACCGAGGATCGGCAGACATTCAGCCTGATCGAGCGACTGTACGACCTAGATAATCCGGCCGTACGGCGATATGTCTGCTTTCGCGTTCGGTGATCGACAGCTTGTGCCCAAGGGTGAGGTTCGTGGGAACCACAGCTCCCCATGCGACGATGAGAGCCGTGAACAACGCACCGCCCGACCCGTTGCTGCTCGTCCAAGGCGACGAGGAGCTGCTCTGCGCCCGAGTGATCGCCGAATCGGTGAGTGCGATTCGTGCCGTTGAGCCCGGTGCCGACGTTCGGGAATACGAAGCGGGAGCGTTGGCCGCCGGTGAGCTTGCCGAGATGTTGAGTCCTTCGCTGTTCGGCGGGCGACGGGTGCTGGTGATTCGCAGCGGCCAGGATGCACGCAAAGACCTGGTCACTGCCTTATTGGGATATGCGAAGAATCCCGACCCTGAGGTCACGCTTATCGTCGCGCATCTGGGTGGGGCCAAAGGTAAGGCATTCGCCGACGGCCTACGTTCCGCCGGTGCCCGAGTGGTGCCGGTGGCCAAGCTCAAAGGCGATCGGGAGCGGATTGCCTTCGTCCGCGACGAGTTTCGCCGCAACGGTGGTCGGTGCGACGAAGCCACCGCGGTTGCGCTGCTGGCGGCAGTCGGCACCGATTTGCGCGAGATCACGGCGGCGTGTTCGCAGCTGCTTGCCGACACCGACGGGAAGATCACCGAAGCGGTGGTCGCTAAGTATTACCAGGGTCGCGCCGAGGTCAGCGGTTTCACAGTGGCCGATGCCGCGATGATCGGTGATGCGCCGGCCGCGCTGGAGGCGCTGCGGTGGGCGTTGTATGTCGGCGTCGACCCCGTTCCCATTGCGGATGCGATTGCGGACGGCATCCGCACTGTGGCGCGGGTCGCTTCGGCGGGTCGGGGCAACCCGTACCAATTGGCTAGTTCTTTGGGAATGCCGGCTTGGAAGATTCAGCGGGCGCAGGAGCGCAGCCGCGGGTGGACGCCGGAGGGGCTGGTCGAGGCTATGCGCGCTGCTGCTGATTGCAATGCGGCTGTCAAGGGCGGTGCGGAGGACCGAGCCTACGCATTGGAACAGACAGTCTTCGCCGTCGTGGCCGCTCGTCGGGCTGGGGCGTCGCGATGAGCCGGTTGCGTTCGGGTGGGCGGCGGCCGTTCTATGCCCGCGCGCTCAGGCTGCGCTACTTAGCACCTAGTGGAATTTTCTGCTTTATCTTTTTCGAAGGCGCAATCGCCCTCGGCATTCTGCTCGCGCTGGCCGAATTGGTCAGTTGGTGGGGCGTGCTCGTGCTGCCGGTGACTGTGGCAGCGATGGTGAAACTGAACGACCTGATCGCCGGGTTGCTCGGCCGCCCGCCCACCCCAGCCAAGCCAGTGGCAGCCCGCGCGGCAGTCTGGGGTGTTGACCCGACCGGTTTGGTGCGTACAGCCAACATCGGTGAGGAATCGACGACACGTTTGCCGGGTGCGGGCAAACGGCGGCGAGATGCGGCTGGCGAGGCCCACCAGCAGTGGGTCCGCCAATCAGCGACCCACCGCTACGAATAACTCCCGATCGCAAGCTGGCCCCAGCAACCGAACTTCGGGCCAGCAACCCGACGCGGGCCCCGACGGGCAAACGACGGATATCAGCAGCAGAAACCGACATCGGCAGCGCCCGAGTGGCGGCGCGCAATGCCGTACGCCCGCTCGCCCCTGGCTCAACACCGGGGCGTCGACAGCAATGATGGGCATCGCTGGAAAACGACTCCGGGCATCGACCGGATCGTGAGATCCGACCAATGCCCGGGCGTTGCCGTTAGGCGCGCTGCCTCGACGCAGCTGCGCAGTGACCCGATGCCGGATCAGGCAGACAGCGCGCTAATCCGCTTGGCGATCGCCGACTTGCGGTTGGCCGCCTGGTTCTTGTGGATGACGCCCTTGCTGGCAGCCTTGTCGAGCTGACGCGAGGCATCCCGCAGCAGGGTGGTCACTGCCTCGCTGTTACCGGCCGCGCTAGCTTCGTTCAGCTTGCGGATCGCGGTCTTCAGCGAAGACTTGACCGACTTGTTGCGCAGCCGGGCTTTTTCGTTCTGCCGGTTGCGCTTGATCTGGGACTTGATGTTCGCCACGCGACAGCCTTGTCCTGACTAGGTTACGGAAACAGGTCTCAAACGGTGGACAACACAGTTGATCACACCGCAGTCGCGATCACCTGGTCAGCCGATCGGGTAGCGACCGCCTGCCGAAGCAGCCTACAACCTGCTGAAACAGCGTAGAACGGCACGTCACCACACACGAAAGAACAGATTACCAGTACTGCGCCGGCACGCCAAAACGGGCTGGTGAATGGCGGCGAGCGGCGATCTTGTCATACCCAGCTGGCAGGCTCGTGCCATGCGTACCGAGGAGTTCTGGGCGGTCATCGCCCGCGCGACGGCCGACCGGCCGGCTGACCCCGGTGAGGTGGCGAGCCGAGCAATTGCCGACCTGGCCACTCAGCCGCCGGAGCAGATCGTCGCGTGGGGCCGCCACTTCGACAAGGTGATGGTGGCGTCGGGCACGCAAGATTTGTGGGCCGCTGCCTATCTGATCAATGGCGGCTGTTCCGAGGAGGGCTTTGACAACTTCCGCGGCTGGTTGATCGCGCATGGTCGGGCCGTGGTGGCCGATTCGGTGCGCTTGCCTGATTCGCTGGCTGCGCTCGAGTCCGTTCGATCGGCCGCGAGCAGCGGTGCCGTCTTGGAGGCAGAGCAGGTGCTCACGGTCGCAGCATCAGCCTATGAGCGGGCCACCGGTGTGCAGC
>CBDFFS010000007.1:0-18324 GCA_965246815.1 Actinoplanes sp.
GACGGTAAAGATATGTCGGCCCCACCAGGCCGGTATTACTACCCCAACGACCAGGGCGAACCCACAGACATCGACGCCCATGCAACGACACCCAAACGACAAGCTAGCGACATCCTGACGACAGCGCACCACACCACGGCGCGGCGTAGACCGCGGCGATCGAGCGTCGTCCGGTGTCGGCGACAGCCGGCGCCAGGACACGCACAGCAGCCCGCCCGGACGCGGTGCGTCCGGGCCGGCTGCGAGCAACGCGAGAAGCCGCGCCCCCTGCGACCGAAGGGAGACAGGGGCGAGCGCGCAGAGGGCGATTAGCCGACGCGAAGCGGCGGATAAGCGTCCCACTGCGCATAGCTCGCTTAGCTGCTCACACGGCCCGGAAATTTTCTTAGGGTTAGCGGCCCATTTGGCGCTACCAACCACGGGGTTGAGCAGCTGCCAGTGTCGGTGTCCGGCACGGGCGGCGACGGCAAGGCACCGACGGGAGTCGAGCGAATGCGAGACACCACGTCGTGCCGCAGCCGGCGACGACCTGCCGGACACCGACCGCCGGGCGGCCACGCCCGGCCTGGCCCAACGGGCCAGCCGCCCCGGGTGGCCACACCCGAGGCCACCACCCACAACCGCCGACACCCACCAACCAGCCCACCGCACCGGCCTCGGCGACCCATCACACGGGGCCGGATCACCACCACACAGAACCACGCACACACGTCGTACTACACCGGTAAAGATGTCAGCACCACCGAACCGCTGCTACCACCCCACTGAGCAGGGCGAACCCCCACACATCGACGCAGCCCCTACGAACCGAAAACGAACTGATAACGCACTGATAGCGAACCACCCGACCCGCGCCGCAGGCGACCCTCGCCAACCCTCGGTAGGCAGCCACGCCCAGACTGGCCCGAGCCGACACAGCAATCCCCACCGGACAGATTCCCCTCTGCCCGCCCTGTTCGCACGAACATCTGTCCGGGCGCATCGGGCACTGCCCGACGGAACCTGCCGGCGTCGGGCAGTGCCCGATCCGTGTCGGGCACTGCCCGATCTGTCCGGTGCCGACGTCGGGCACTGCCCGATGCGATTGGGTCGGGCAGTGCCCGACCACAGCACGGGACGGCCCGCTGCCACCATCAACGGTTAGCGGGAAATCGGGGTGTTACCACCCCGCTGAGCTGCACCGCTAACACTCCCGCTAACCGTGGTAACACCTGCCCAGTCAAGGTAGTAACACCTACCAACGGTGGTAACGCCACGGTGTTACCACCCGCCACTACCAGCTTCTCGCGCTACCAGTTTTAAAGCCCCACCGTGCTTCACGTGTTGTGCGCCAGCTAAATGTCCGAGGCACGCCAGATAAATATCCAGCGGTGAGGTGAGGCTCCGGGCAGTCCACGAACCTGTCCGCTAACCGGTCCGCCTGCCCGCCGAACAGATCGGGCAGTCCGCCAACCTGTCCGGGTGTGCCCGACTGCCCGACTGCCCGACTGCCCGACTGCCCGACTGCCCGAGGGCAGTGCCCGACTGTTAGCGGCGTGCGGCGTCCATGGCAGACCAAACCTGCTCCGGGCCATACGTTCGCAGCAACGCCCCCAACTGCTCAGCCGGGGTGGCCTCGGTGGTGCCCGGTTCCCGGTCAGCGTGTTGACCGTGCAGGGCCAGTACCCACCGGATGGTGTCCCAGCCAACGCCGGCCTGGTGCGCGGTGATGATCTGATCCTGCTGGCGGCGCAACAACAGCTCGTGCTCACCACTGAGCCGCTCCCGCACCGGATCGGTGGTGGCCACCGTGGCGAGGTGCTGTTCAAGCTCACGAATCCGGCGACCCGTGACCAAAAACGGGGTGATCGTGTTCATCCGCACCTACTCCTTCTCACCGGGCCGGGCTGGGAGAGCGCCAGGATCGGCTGGTGCGGCATCGGGGAAGACCTTGGGCCTGAACCGTTTCGAGGCCGCCTGCCTGCTCACCCCGAGCGCATCGGCCACCTGTTGCCACGACCAACCATCGGCAACCACGACTTCACGTACATGTGCGTCGATCGCCTCGGAAATACACAACTGCATCTCGGTGAGCCGCATCAGGATCGGCGTTTGTCCCTCACCTCGCGCGTACTGCAACCTCGCGTACGCGACGTCGATGTCGTCCCAATCGACCGCCACCGCAACCTCCGTTAACCAGCTCGCCCCCACCACCGCAACCCTAGTTGCGGTGACTATGTAGCGCAACCCGGGTTGCGGCCCGCCGTGCCCGCTGCGCCCAGCTGGTCGCCGCGTTCTCGTCGTGCAGCCAATCGCGCTCGATCCGAGCCACCTCATGCCACCGGCGGATCGCCAACTCCCGCAAATCCGCGGTGCTCTCGTTCAGCCGCTGGGCGATACCTCGACCCTCGACGAGCAGCTCCTCCAAGTGGTCAGCGTTCATGCCTTGACCGTCCTTTCCTCGCTCGGGCGATCCTGGACGACGCCACCGACGATGTCGGGACGCTGACGCGGCTTCCAGCGTGGTTCGGGCCGGTGCCCGTCCTCAGGCTCGAACAGCTCCGTTTTCGTGGTGCCGAACTCGGGATTCGGGACCGTACGCCAGTGCTGCCAGCCCTGATGGCCATGGAAGTGGTTGATCTCCTGCCCACAGGTACGGCACTGCGCGTCGTTCGGTGTGTTGAGCGCGTAATACAGCTCCTCGGCGGTGTAAGAGCGGGAGTTGACCGCCTGCACCAGCGGTTCCATCGCGTCCACCATCGCCGACAAGATGCTGTTCATGGTCGCGGCGATGGCCGCCGAGATGGAACGCGAACTGATCCAAGAACGAACCCTCGACGGGCTACGCACCGCCGAAGCCCAAGGCCCGCAAAGGCGGCCGGCCCTTCGCCCTGAACGCGGACACCCTCACCGTCGCCCGAGCCCGGCAAACCAACGGCGAATCAGTGACCGCCTTCGCCAAGCACCTGAAGATCGGCCGATCCACCCTCTACCGGGCACTCGAACCCGAAATCACCGGCAGCGCCAGCTGACCACCGAAGATCACCGCTAACGCCGTTTTTGGTGCCGGCGTCGGGCACTGCCCGATGCGATTAGGTCGGGCAGTGCCCGACGACAGCACGGGACGGCCCCCCGCTGCCACCGTCAACGGTTAGCGGGAAATCGGGGTGTTACCACCCACTGAGCTGCACCGCTAACAGTGGTACCTATCCAGTCACGGCTGAGCTGGTCCACTATAGTTCCCGAATTAACCTGCAACAGACCTGCTTCACTATAGTTCAGGAATAGTGACTGGTTATCTTCAGGCGTTTCCGTATAACAGCACAAGGCTAGGCTGAGCTGGTCCACTATAGTTCCCGAATTAACCTGCAACAGACCTGCTTCACTATAGTTCAGGAATAGTGACTGGTTATCTTCAGGCGTTTCCGTATAACAGCACAAGGCTAGCTGCCAGTTGTGCTGTTCTCGCATAACAGCACAAGTCTTCGCAGCTCAGGACTGGTAGTGGGTCTCGACAGTCTCATGTAGACGATCGACTTCGTCATCCGTTTCGTCGTGATTTCTGGGATGGGCGGAGGGCTGACTCCAGCCCCTCTGGAATGATGCTGCTATATTCAGTCGCATCGCAAAGACTTCGCGGGGAACCAACGAGTTCGTCCTTGGTCGAAGTGTTACCGACAGCTCTTAAAGATCTTTTGGAAGGAGGTGAATGAGATCAACTCCCAGGAACTTTTTGTGCAGGTGGGCCCCATAGGACGTGACCGTGATGATTCTGATCGTCATGGTGCTAACTGGCCACGCGAGCCTGTACCCACTTCTGGGTAGGACGATCCTCGCGGCCCTCCTGATCTGTCCAGGGGCAGACCTGCCCGAGGGGACGGACATGCTCTGTATTGGCGTATTGGCAGCGCGCTCAGGGGGCGGCTGATCGAGGTCGGGTTTCACTGGCAACACCGTCTTGGACCATGCTCGTTGAGCGGGGGCCGCGTCCATTGCAAACAAGCCCACGGAGAGGGTCGGCAAGGCCGTGACGACCACTGCCTGGCGTTGCTAGAGGTGGTTGAGCTGGTACTGAGCGGTCGAAAAAACTTCGTCATGATATGCGCGGATATACAGAAATTGTCTAGTCCGCAAAAGCGTCGTCTGTTCGTATATAGCTAACAGTGCGTGGAATGTGCCCTTTTGTTAAGGGGGCAGAAGGGGCATTCGTCGGCTTATCCTTGATCACCAGGCGTGAAAAGTCTGGCTGTCCAGTCGAGAAAATTCTCGATAGGTCTACACATGGTGAGGCCCCTCGGAGCAGACCGAGGGGCCATGAAACACCTTGCTGACCAGGACTAACTACTACAGAAAGTTGGCCATAACATGGTTCAAGAAACATCCTACCCGGCTAAGAAAAACAAGAAGCAAACATCAACGCAGAGTAACTCTGTGGTTGGTGCGAGATGAGTGCGAGGGTGGGTTTCCTCGCTAGTTTCGTTGGTGTTTCACTCGCGGCGGCGGTCATTGCTGCGTTGCTCGCAGCGGTGTCACACGCATCGGACATGGCAACCATGGGGGCAGCGGCGACAACGTTCCCTGTGACGTTCGGCATATGCATAAGTGCCCATAAATTTATAACAAATCCGTAGCTCTATGTAGGCGGACGAGAGTGGATCCCAGATACTCCCATGCAGTCCTGCTGGGGGTATCTGGGGTTTGTTAACGACCAAGCGATGAGGGATCAAAGAGCATCTTTTTGGCGGCTGGTCGCAGGACCGTTAACAACGCCCCAACCTTGGCCCTGGCCGAACAGGTCAAACCCTGGACGATCGAGGCACTGCTCGCCAAAAGCGATGAGCAACTCGGCCTGGAAGCCCTACTCGGACGGCGGCGGTAACCGATCCGGCTGCCACGGCGGCCGTTCGGCCTGCCGCTTAGCGTGTCGGGCCTGCTTGAGCGCTGACCGCCACCGTTTCTCCTGCGCGGCCGGGTCCGGGGCATCCGCCGCGGCCGGGGAAGCGGCCAGGGCCGCCCGGAGCTCCTCGACGGACAGACCGGCGGCGAGGAGCCCGGCCACCTGATGAGCTAGGGACGCAACACGGCCTCGGGCACGTCGACGTGCGGCATCGGTGTCACCGAGTTTCCACGGCAACGCGTCCACGATGCCGTCAGCCTCGGGTAGGTACGCCTTGATGTCCGGTGGGGGCGGGTCGGGGGTCATACCGCTGATGTTCTCGCAGCGGGCGCCCGGTACGGACGGCGACGTGGCCCGCTACAGCCCACGGTCGTGCTCGGTGAGCTGGTCGGCGATGTCAGCGGGGATGTCGTGGCGAGTCAGGCCGGCGCCAGCCAGGATCGCTGCTATCTCACCATCGCGGGGGTCGGCCCCGGTGGCTGCGTGTACGGCGGCGACAAGGTCACGGGTGCGTTCGTCGAGTTTGCGGCGAGCGGCGAGGTAGCGGCGGGTCTCGACATCCACGGTGCGGCGGGTGCTCGGGTCGAGTCCGGCCGGAACCGTGGTAGCGACCGGCTGGGCGCGGCGTGGTGCACGACGAGGTGGTTGCCCGACCGCCACGGGTAGCGCTTCGCTCGCGCTCGCAGCAGGCGGCGGCGGTATGGCGGTGAGGTCAGCGCCGGGGTCGCTGGGGGTTTGGTCGGTCTCCGGGCGGCGGATCGGCGTCGGGACACCGGCGAACACGTCAGCGAACTGGCTGGCGCTGCCGCGTCGTTTAATCGTGCTCATGCCGCAGAGCCTGCCTGCTCGTCGGTGTCGGTGAGCAGCTCGTCGAGAACACTGCGGTAGTCGCCGAGATCGTCAGGCACGTGGCCGGGGGCCCGCGCGTAGTCCGGCACACTGAACCGCACGTCGGCGGTCATCACCGGTAGGCCCAGCCCACCGAGGTAGGCACGGGCGTCTGCACCGTTGCGGGTGCGTTTGTCTACCTTGACCAGCAGGATCCGCGGGTCCACTTGGTCACCGGTTTCCTGTTCCACCTGCCGGGCGGCCTCGAACGAGGCCGGTAAACGTTCCAGCTCGGCGATGTAGGGCCCGACCGGGATCACCAGCATCGGCGCTACCGTCAAAGCGACGCTGAACAGCCGTGATGTTTCACCACCGGTGTCGATGACGATGTGTTCGTAACGCTCCCGCACACTGCGGACCTTGCGGGCTAAATCCAACGTCGACCAAGGTTGGACCTCGAACGGCAGCTCGTAGCCGGCCTCGACAGCACGATTCGACCAGGAGAACAAGGACTGCGAAGCGGGATCAGCGTCGATCAGCAGGGTGGCGCCGAGCCGGCCCAGACCCGTGCCGAGAAACCAGGCGGTCGTGCTCTTACCGAGGCCTCCTTTGAGGCCACCGATCGTGATGAGCACAGAAATCTCCTCCTGGTTGCCCCGCGCCCGTCAGTGTGCCATCACATCCACCCCCGGCAGCAAACAAATCACGTCCGCACGCCCATACGTGTGCGCCGCCGGCCGTCCGGAGGCGCGGGCGCCCGTACGCACGTTCGGGCGCCCGCGCGCGTGTACGCGCGTACAGGCGGATGCGCAACCCCGACACGCCTGGTCAAGGGCGGCCTCGACGTGCAGTACCCGGCGGCCGCGTGTCGGTACGCAGCTGCTCGACCTGGGTGCGCAGGTTGTCGCGTTCGCCGGTGACGGCCCCACGCTTGTTTAGCTGCCCCAGCACCGCAATTTTTTGATCTTGGTGTGGTGCCGGATATGGAACAGCCGCGCCTGGTAGGGCGCGGCTGATGTCCGGGCTTGCGGTGGGCAGGGGCCCGGAGCGAGGTTCAGGGTGTCCGGGCGCCCGCGTCGGTAAGTTCGAGCGGCTCTAGGTCGTCCTCGTCGTCCTCGTCGGGTCCGGGGTCGTCGTAGAGGTCGGGGAAGCGCAGCGGGTCGGGGCCTTCTTCCCAGTCGAGATCGTCGGTGGCGGGCCAGCCGGCGCGGTCTTCGGCGACGTGGATCGCATGGTTGGCAGCCGGGTCGGTGTCGCCGTGCACGGGTTCCATTTGCTCGTCGTAGACGAGGAACTGTCCGCGGTAGTCGCGAGCGAGGTGGACGTCATCGGGGTCGATGCACACGACGACCTTGTCGATCTCGGTGTGTTCGGTGTCGTCGTCGATCTCGACGCGGACCATGATCGGGGCTTCGTAGCGGACCCACCTGTGCACTATGTACCCCGTTCTCGCGCTGGTTGTGCGCAGGCCAGCGTAACGGTCCTGACTGCTCGCGGGTGTATCGGCGGGTGGCGTTGTCTGCCAGGGTGTTGCGGTGCGCCGTGAGTGGGACCTTGATGATCTGATCGCGTCGTGGACGCTGGTCGACGCCGACCAGGAGCAGCTGGTCAAGCTGCACCCCGGTAGCCGGTTGAGTTTCGCGTTGATGGTGAAGTTCTTCGAGGTCGAGGGCCGGTTCCCGCGGCATGCCGGGGAGCTGCCGCAGGTGGCGGTCGACTTTGTGGCCCGGCAGCTCGGCGTGCCGGCTGATGCGCCGTTCGAGGTGACCGGACGGGCGGTGGAACGGTTCCGGACCCAGATCCGCGAGTTGCTCGGGTTCCGGGTGGCCACCCGTGGTGATGAGGACAAGCTGATCGCCTGGCTGGCGCAGGAGGTGTGCCCGAGCGAGTTGAACGAGGACCGCCAGCGGGAGGCGGTGCTGGCCCGCTGCCGGGTGGAACACATCGAGCCGCCGGGGCGGATGAGCCGGATCATCGGTGCGGCGAACCGGATCGCCGACGAGCGGTTCTGCGCGACGATCATCGGCCGGTTGTCGGCGGAGGTGGCGCAGTCGTTGTGGGCGCTGATCGTCGAGGCCGGCGACGACGCCGACGGGGAGGCGGGGTTCTTCGGCGAGTTGAAGGCTGATCCGGGCAAGCTCGGGTTGGAGACGCTGCTGGCGGAGATTACCAAGCTGCAGCGGACCCGGGCGATCGACCTGCCCGACGATCTGTTCGTCGACGTCGCGCAGCAGCGGATCGCCCGGTGGCGGCAGCGGTGCGTGGGGGTGTTCCCGTCCACGCTGCGCCGTGATCACCGTCCGCCGGTGATGCTGACCGTGTTGGCGGTGTTGTGCTGGTGCCGGCTGACCGAGGTCACCGACTCCCTCGTCGAGTTGTTCGTCGACCTGGTGAGGGTGATCAACACGAGGGCGGAGCGGCGGGTCGACAAGGCGCAGCTCGCCGAGTTCCGCCGGGTGAGCGACAAGGAGAACGTGCTGTTCAAACTCGCCGGCGTCTCCGTGGCGCACCCGGAGGGCCGGGTCCGCGAGGTCGTGTACCCGGCGGAGGTCAACGGCCCCTAACCCTCACCGCCGCCGGTCGGCGCCTGGCCGCGCACGCCGACCGGCTCGCTGCCGTGCTCGCCGACGCCGAAGCCGACGCCCTCGCCTTGACCGGGCAGCTCGAAGGGCCGGTACGGATCGGCGCGTTCCCCACCGCCGTTCAGCGCCTGGTCGTCCCAGCGGTCTTGGCCCTGGCCCTGAGCGACCACGGCATCCGGCCAGTCGTCCATGAACTCGACGAGGCTGCCGCCCTCACCGCCCTGCACGCCGGCGACCTCGACCTCGTCCTGGTCGAGGACGAAGCAGCGCGGCTACGCCCACCGCCGCCCGGGCTCACCACCCACCGGCTGCTCGACGACCCCTACCTGCTCGCCTTGCCCGCTGCTTGGCCCCCACCACACGATGTCAGCGACCTGGCCGAGCGTCCCTGGGTGGATGGCCCCCCAGGCTCCGCCGTCCGGGCCGTTCTCGACCGGCTCCGCGCCACCACCGCTCTGCCGCTGCCCGGCGCTCATGTCTGCCTAGAGTTCCCTGCCGCTCTGGCCCTGGTCGACGCCGGTCTGGCCGCCGCCCTAGTCCCCGCCCTCGCCCTGCCCAGCCGACCCGGCCCCGGTATCCGGCTCGTCGAGACCCCCGGGCTCGGCGCCCGCACCATCAGCACCTACACCCAGAAAACCCGGCGCCCGGCCCCGCTCCTCACAACCGTCCTCCACGCCCTCACCACCGCCGACGCGCCAACAACCCGGCTGACCGCCTCTGTCGCGGTGGGGACACCGCCAACGGGCCAGCATCAGCGCCGCCAAGATCGACTTTGATCTTTCAGATTCGCATGGCCGTTAGCAAGGCCCCGTTTTGGCTCATTCAGCCCGCGCTGCTCAGGACACAGGGTCCAGGGGTGAGGTCGATGTCGGGCAGGTGCGCGTCGTACTGCTCCGGGGTGACGCTGATCTCGTCGGTGGCGTAGACCCCGAACCGGTTGATCCGCATCGTCAGGTACGGCGATAGCACCGCCAGGTCTTCGGGTTTGATCTCCCAGCCTTCGGTGGCCAACTGACGCAGCACCGTCATCATGTCCAGGGTGGTGTGGAAGATGACCGCGTTGGACCGCCGTAAAGGCGCCCCAGGGGCGGGCGACACCGCGTCTTTTCCCGGCAAGCACACTGATGATCATGGTGTGGTGTCGGCGTCAGTCGGTCACGGTTTCGACGATCATCGCGGCCTTCGGGGTGGTCGCGGCGAGCCGGTCGGCGAGCATGTTTTGGTAGGCGTCGCCGTGGTAAAAGGCGTGGGCGGCGGCGACTGAGGGGAACTGCCAGATGACGGTGTGAGTGCCGGCGGGGGCGGTTTCGGCCAGGTCGATGGTGTCGCTGGTGAGGGCGACGCGTTCGGCGGCGGCGCTGAGCAGGGGCCCGGCAGCGGTGCGGTAGGCGTTCAGGGCGTCGGGGTCGGTGACGTCGTAGTTAAGGATCAGCAACGCGGACATGACGGGTCCTTAGAGATGGGCGCGGGTGGGGTGGGCGTGTCGAGGCGGCGGTGGTGGGTGCGTAGCCAAGCGGCGGTGACAGCGGCCAAGATACCGGCACCGAGGAGCGCGGCCGCGGGTGTCACGGTGGTGCCGGCGGTGATCAGTAGCCAGGGGGCGGCGAAGCCGAGGTAGGTCAGGGCGAGGAACGTCGAGGTTGCGGCACCGCGGTGGGCCGGGTCGCTGAGGTGTGCGGTGGTGCGTAGGCCGGCGTTGAGGCACAGTCCGTACGCGGCGCCTAACACAATTGCGGCGACGAAGACCAGCGCGGTGAGCGCGGTGGCGGCCGCGGCGACGGCGAGGCCAGCCATTGCGCAGCCCAAGCCGGTCAGAGCGGCCGCGTCCGGGTTCAGCCGTCGAGCCAGTGCCTGTGCTGCGGTGCCGGCGCCGAGGGTGACGGCGGTGAGCAGCCCCGCGCTCAGGACGCTGATCGGTGCGGTCAGGGCGGGTAGGGCTGCGAAGGCCGTGGTGGCGCAGCCGAACACCCACGGCGCCAGGGGCACAACCGTGACGCGAAACGACCGGCTTTCAAGGATCGCAGGCCGCCAGTGTCGCCGCGGAGTTGACGCTCGCTGCGGTGGTGGTGTGCCGCGGTGCCCAGTGGTGGTGGACAGCCAGGTCAGCGTGACAGTGATCAGCAGCAGGTGCGGCAGGTAGGCGGTGACCAGCGGGGCGGGTGCCCAGGTCGCGACCAGCGCCGCAGCTAGCGGGCCGGTCCCGAAACCAGCCGACAGTGCGATGCTGACCCGCCAGGCGGCCAGACCAGCGTTGGTCGACAGGCGGGTGACCCAGGCGGTGGCCGTGGCGAAGACCGCGCCGGCGGCGACGCCGGTCAGCAACCGGCCGACGGCCAGCACCACCGGCGTATGCCCTCCGGACATGACCACGGTGGTCGCGATCCCGGACACGACGACAAACGTGATGACGATGTGCCGGTGACCGTGCCGGTCGCCGGCCGGCCCAGCCCACAGCAGGGCAGGGATCAGCCCGAGGGCGTACACCCCGAACAGCACCGCACCCGCGGTGCCCGACAACCCGGCATCGCGATGGTAGGCCCCCAGCAGCGGAGCGAAGGAGTTCGCGCCCCATCCGACGGTGAACAATGCCAACGCTGCCGGCTGCCACCGTGCACCTACCATCGGTGTGCCCGCGCGAGCCGCCAGCGCGGTGGGAGTCACCGCCCGGTCGATGCGACTGATGTGACGGCCTGCTGGTAGGTGCGCAGCAGGTCCACATCATCAATGGAGCCGTGGTGGTGTACCTGCCGCCAGCCGATGCCGTCCTGGTGGTCGAAGACGCGGCTGGTACGGATCGACAACGGCACTGTGATGGAGCCGACGGTGAACTCGCCCCGCTCACGGCCGGCGAACACCGCCGTGCCGGCGCTGGTGTAGGCCACGATGTCAGCGAACTCGACCCACACCCGCGCGGCACCGGTGAACACCCGTGTATACAGCTGCCCGATCGCCGTCCTACCGCGCAGGATGCCTCCCAGGGGGTTGTTCAACTGCACTAACGCGTGGTCGGCCCAGATTGCCTCCAGGGTCGGCAGTGAGCGCTGGTTGAACGCGTGATAGAACGTCTCCAACGCAGCCAACGCCCCGTCGGTGCCCTCTTGGCGGGTTTGTGGCAGCAGCGAGCGGGCGTCGCGGCCGAACACCGCGTCCACCATGGCGATCATCATCATTGGGTGTCTCCTTCAATGGGGCGGCAGCAGGCGCGCAAAAGCGCGGCGGCGCCGGATTGGGCGCGGCGCATCGCAGCTGGGTCATCGGTGGCACGCGCCAAGACATAGCCGCCCTGCACCACGGCGACTAGGCTTGCCGCCACCTCACGAGCGTCCAGATTCGGGTGCAAGCGCCCGGCTGTGGCGGCCTCTCCCAGCCGGGTAGCCAGGCGGTCCTCTACGTGGTGGAAATACGCTGTGATCGGCGCGGCGATTACCGCTTCACCGATCGCCGGTTCCGCGGCCAAGCGCCCCAACCGGCAGCCTCGCAACCCCTCCCGCGGCGCCTGCAACCAACCCAGCACCGTGGCCACCGGATCCGCTTCGGCGTCGAGGCACTCGTCGACAGCCGTGCGCATCTGCGTACTGACCTCGTGCAGAGCGGCGGCTGCTAGGTCGCTCTTGCCCCGGAAGTGGTGATACAGACTCCCCTGCCCAGCACCGCTGCGCGCCAGAATGTCGCGCGGGCTGGTACTGACGTAGCCGTCTTCGGCCAACAGCTGCTTCGTCGCCTCGATGAGTGCCTCACGTGTCCAACCCATGCCGTACATACTAGTAGGTACAGAGCGGATCGTTAAGGGGGACCTGTCACCTCACACCTAAAGGCGTTGGACACCTAAAGGGGCGTTGGGCGGAGTACGGACTCCCTATCGCAAACGAACGTTTTCGATAGACTTCTTGCGGGTCGACCGTCGCCGGCCGTTCGCCCTGCACCGGCCTCCACCAAAACGCACACCGAAAACAAGATCTCACAACATCTCGATGACGGTGAGTTTCGATAGGATGCACCGGTGGGACACAAGATCGGATACGCCCGAGTCAGCACCGCCGACCAAGATCCGCAAATGCAGCTCGACGCCCTCGCCGCCGAAAGCTGCCTGAAGATCTACACCGACGTGGCCACCGGCACCAAGGCCGACCGGCCACAGTGGCAGTCATGCCTGGATGACCTACGTCCCGGCGACACCCTGATCATCTGGAAGATCGACCGGCTCGGCCGCAGCCTGCGCGACCTGGTGGACATCGTCGCCACTCTGGAGGACCGCGGTGTCGGCGTCCGATCGCTGACCAACGGGATCGTCGACACCACCACCGCGCACGGCAAGCTGGTCTTCGGCATGTTCGCTCTCATGGCCGAGTACGAAGCCGCCCTGATCAAGGAACGCACCCTCGCCGGCCTGGCCGCCGCCCGGGCCCGCGGCCGCACCGGTGGTCGTAAGCCCAAGATGACACCCGCCCTGATCGGCAAGGCGCAGCGCATGTACGACAGTCGCCAGTTCACCATGGCCGAGATCGCCACCTCCTGCGGCGTCACCCCCATGACCATCTACCGCAACATCCGCACTACACCAGCAGCTCCGTCGGCAGGCTGACGCCAAGATCAAAAATTTGTGGTGCTGGGGCAGCTAAACAAGCGTGGGGCCTACTCGGACGGCGGCGGTAACCGATCCGGCTGCCACGGCGGCCTTTCAGCCTGCCGCTTAGCGTGTCGGGCCTGCTTGAGCGCTGACCGCCACCGTTTCTCCTGCGCGGCCGGGTCCGGGGCATCCGCCGCGGTCGGTGAAGCAGCCAGGGCCGCCCGGAGCTCCTCGACGGACAGACCAGCGGCGAGGAGCCCGGCCACCTGATGAGCTAGGGACGCAACCCGGCCTCGGGCACGTCGACGTTCGGCATCGGTGTCACCGAGCTTCCACGGCAACGCGTCCACGATGCCATCAGCCTCGGGCAAGTACGCCTTGATATCCGGCGGGGGCGGGTCGGGGGTCATGGGCCCCATCTTCTCGTAGCGCGCCGTGGACCGCCGGGCGGCGCCACGGCTGCGGCACACGCGATTCACACTGCTGACGTACCAGTGTGTTACGCCAATCGCACTAATAACGCACGGTGATGCGTTAGCACTCGGATGGGTGTGCTAGGTGGTGTTACGGGTGTGCGACGGCCTACGGTGCGGGCGTGGACATCTTCGCGGTAGCCAACCAGAAGGGCGGCGTCGGTAAGAGCGCGACGACGCTCAACCTCGGCGGCGCCCTGGCGGGTGCCGGGGATCGGGTACTCATCGTCGACTTCGACCCGCAGGGGCACCTGTCGGACGCGATCGGGATGCCAGAGCCGCAGCAACCGGCGACGCTGTGCCGGGCGATGCTCGATCAGTATCAGGGTCCGTTGCGGGATTTGATTCAGCCGTATCAGTCGGCGACGCAGCTGCCGGACTTTCGGCTGGACGTGCTGGCCTGGTCGCTGGACATGTTCCTGTTGGAGCCGCAGTTGTACGCGGCACAGGGACGTGAGTATCGGCTGACGCAGTTGCTCGATCAGGTCGATGACGACTATGACGTGTGCCTGATTGACTGTCCGCCGTCGTTGGGCGCGCTCACGGACAACGCCCTGGTGGCCGCACGTCGCCGTGACGGCCGGCGCAGTGGGGCGCTGATCCCGGTGCAGGCTGAGGACTCGTCGTTGCGGGCTTTACGGCTGTTCTTCGGTCAGATCGAGTCGCTGGAACGCATCTTGCAGATGAAAGTCGAGATGCTCGGCATGATCGTCAACCTCTACGACAAGCGTCGGGGCCGCATTGTGGTCAGCGCTTTGGAGGCGCTGCGGTCGCTGCCGCTGCCGATCCTGTCGGAGATCGAGGACCGCTCGGTGATCCGGGAGGCGTGGCGGGCCAAGCAGCCCGTCATCGAGTACGACCCGACGTCTGCGGCAGCGCTCTGGTACGTCGATCTGGCCACCGTCATCCGGAGCAGCCGATGAGCGGGGCCGGTTCCAAGGGCAAGAACATCGCTCGGGTCGACGTCGCTGATCTAGCTGCCGGCCTCGGCGCACGATTCAGCAGTGGCTCTCACACCACTGACACACAGCCGTCACACACATCTCGGACAGCAGACACACCCCCATCCGAGGACACACCTACGGTGAGCACACCACCGTCTGATACATCACGTACACCGGCACCCGCCACCGCCAGCACCACGCGACGCGAACGCGGGCCGAGCAAACCGGCAGGACCGGCAGGATCTGAGGCCGCAGCGGGCAACATCCGGCGCAGCCTCTACACCCACACCACGGCGTTCGCGGCCCTCGACGACGCCGCCGCCAGGATCGCCGACGCAACGGGCGGCCTGGTACCCAAGCACGACGCTATCGCCCGGCTGATGCACGCGGGTGTCGCTCGTACCGATGAGGTAATCGCCGAGATCACCCAGGAGCTGACAGCCCGGCTTGCACAGCCCGCAAAGACTCCTCGCACAGACATCTGACACTCATGCGTTGCTAGTACGAGGGCCGTAACACTCATGTGTTACGGCCCTCGTACTTTTGCCTGACACGACTCACATGGGTTTATGACGGGTTGTGTCCTTCCGGCCCGTCATCCCGCTCGATCAGCTGGCTGAGTAAGTCGGTGATGTGGGCAAGGCTGGCGCCGTGCTGATCGCGGATGTGCCCGACCGTGGCGCTAAGCCGGATGATCGCTCGGCCTTGTTCCAGTTGGGTTTCGCGCAGCGCGCCCAGCACGCGGGTATGACCGCGCAACTCAGCGCGGTACTCGGCGACGTCACGATCAGCACCGGCGGCCAGTGCCCGTGCGGCGGCAGCTTCCTGGCGCACGACCGCGATCTCCGATTCCATCGCGGTCACGCGTGCCATATCGGATTCCATCGCGGCAATGCGCTGTTCGAGTTCTTCCAAGCTGCTCATCGTTAGCGATTGTCCTTCATCGGTCAACGGGTTGGCGATCAGCTGTTGTGCCGGGATCGGGCCGTGTCGAGTTCGGTACGCAGCTGCTCGACCTGGGTGCGCAGGTTGTCACGTTCGCCGGTGACAGCTGCCGCGGTGGCTTCGGCCCGGTCCGCGCGGGCGGTCGCGGTGGTCAGTTGTTCGCGGGTCTGGTCGAGTTCGGTGCGGGCGGCTTGCAGTTCGGTGCGCAGATGGTCATGTTCGGCGGTAACGGCGGCCGCGGTGGTCTCGGCTTTTTCGGCGCGGGCGGTGGCCGCGGCGGCGGCCTGCTGCGCGGCGGTGACGTCTTTGTGGGCTAGGGCGAGTTCGCGGGTCAGGGTGTCGTGGTGTTTGCTGATTTCGCGGACCTGCTGGTCGGCTTTACGTCGTTGCTCGATCGCGTGGGTGGCCGCGGTGGTGGCCTGGTCAGCGCGGGTTTCGGCGGCGGTCCGGGCGACTTCGTGGTCGAGGGTTTTACGCCACGCCGCGTCGATGGCTTCTTTCGCGTCGTGTTCAGCGTCGCGGGCTTGACGCTCGGCGAGCCCTTGGGCGGCAGCAGCCTGCCGAGCGGCGGTCTTGGCTTGGTGTTCGGCCCGTTCGGCGGCTTGCCGGCGGCCGGTCTCAGCTTCGGCACGGTCGACGGCTTCGCGCATGTCCTGTTCGGCTTCGGCGGTGCGTGCCAGGGCGGCGGCTTCGACGGCCCGGTTGGTGCCGTACTGCTCTAGGCGTTCGATCAGGGTGTCGATCGCGGGTTGGATCTGCGCGACGTCGTGGCGTTGGGTTTGCAGGGGAGCGTGCAGGCCGGCGGCTTTGGTTGCCATCCGCTGTACCCGGGCGCGGGCCTGACACGTTTTCGGCGCCTGTTCGTAAATCCGGTCCGGGCAGTAGGTCGGTGGGCGGTTCGCGGTGCGCCGGTAAACGAACGTACGACCACAGTAAGCACACTCCCTCTTACTCTCGTCAGGCCCTGGCTCTGGTATGGCTTCTGTATCAATCTGAGTGGCGTTTTCCGGTGCCGTCATACCATCATCATAGCACGCTAACCAGTTTCTAAAAACAATAACTTACTTTTTGTTTGTAGAAACTAATTACTACTAGATCATGATGGGCTAATTTTGCCGAATATCAGCACTAAATTTGATTCTGAGACGATTTAATGACTGTGTCTTTGCACGGGTAGCGGCCTAGGTTGTGGATCATGTCGGTGGGGCGTGTGGTTCAGCCCGTCAGGGGTGCGTCCGCCCGGCTGTCATGGGCAAGTCCGGTGCCGGGTTGGCGCACCTCGGGCCAGTCGTAGTCCGCTGCTGCCCGGCCGGTGCTACGCCGGCCGGTGATGCGGGCCAGTGCGGCGCGAGCCTGTGCCTGGCCGACGCCGGTAGCGGCTGCCGCGGCGCTGTCGCGGGCGTCCAGCTGTGCGCGGGTCGTGGCCTGCCGCTGCTCGAGTGCGTTAGCGGCGGCCTCGGCGGCCTGGCGTAGGCGTTGGGTGTGCCGGCGGGTCGGGTTGGGTGGTGGCCCAGCCTGGTCGAAGACCTCGGCCAGCACGGACCGCAGGTACGCGGCGGGCCGGGCCGGTTTTTCCAGGACCGGCCGGCCTAACCGGTCGATGACGCAGGCGACCAAGGTTTCGCCGGACCATCCGGGGCTGAGTTCAGAGCCCAGCACAGCCGCAATCCATGTCAGGGGTGACCCGGACAGCCAGGGCCACCATGTTGTGAGTTCACGGGCCAGCTGGGGCGCCCAAACAGCCCACCCGGGCCGTATCCGGGTGTGTGAACGCCGTAATCCTGCCTTGGTTGTCCTAGGACGCTGTGCGGGTTGTGCGTCACAACACCTCGACCGCCCAGCATCTGTCCCCGTCGCGCCCAGATCAGCGGATTCCTGTGTCGGTGAGCGCGAAGCGCCATGTTGTTCTCCCCGGCCGTCAGGCCGTAGCCCACACCCCGGCGAGTGGATCACAATTTTTCGGGAGAACCGCAAACCCCAGTACGAACAGGAAGTATTTCTCTTACCTGTAGACACCGGGTGGGGTCGGCAAGTATTCGCCGCGGTTAGGGCGGCGGGGACCGGCCCGCACAGGCTGTTGCGGGCGTGGGTGACCGCGGCCCGTAGTTGGGCGCGGCGGGCTAGTTCCTGGTGATCAGTCCAGGTGTCGGTGCGGGCCCGAAGCTCGTCGAGGAGGTTTTGTTCCCGTTCCAGCACGGCCTGGGCACGCTGCAGGAGTTCACCGAACAGTTCCAACGCCGGCGCCAGGAACGCCGCCCGGGTGGTCACGGGGACGGTGGAGCGGTGCAGCTGGACCAGGTTGAACTCGCCGCGGTCGTTGGCCCGCCCGGTCTCCAGACGCCGGGCCAGGCTGTTACGCCCACCGACACGCACACGTTTGGCCCATTTCAGGGCAGTTACCTGCTTCCACGCGTTATGCACCGCCCGGTCCGAGCACCCCAGCAACCATGCAGTGCGGGCCCGCCCGGGTAGTGAGCGCCGGCCGGAACGCCAGTCCGCGTCGACTGCCAGGACCGCACCAACCTGCGGGGTCACCGGCGGCCGACCCCGATTCGAGGTGCGGCCTACCGCCTGCACCGCGAGACGGGCCAACAAATCCGCGACCAACTCGACAGCCCGGCCACCACCACCGGACTCGTACAACGCCAGGGTGGTCTGTATCCGGGTGATGTACCCGGTCACATCCGCCACCCGCGCCTCGGTCTCGGCGCACTCGGCGGACAGTTCCTGCTGGCATTCGGCAGCCTCAACCGCCGCCATCTGGTCTACGTCGAACTGGGCCCGCAGCTGCCGCAACCACGCCCACCCGCACAACCAACACGACTGCGACGGCTGCTCCTGCCCACACGCACCGCACGCCTGCTCCAGGTCCGCGACCGTTTCCAGGTCACCGATCTGATCCCAGAACAACCGATCCAGCTCCGCCTGCTCCACACGGGCCTGGCGCTGCTGCTGACCGAGCCAGCACGACATACACAACGGCACCGAACCGGCACCATCCCGGGACACACCTTGGCGGGTTACCCCCGCGGCCTCACACCGCCCGCACAGCTCCTGCTGCCCGGTGACATACCGCGCCCGGACCACACCCGGCAACGCCACCTGCAGC
>CBDFFS010000008.1:0-42033 GCA_965246815.1 Actinoplanes sp.
GGCTGTCCTGCGGTCTGCGTGCGCGGCATTGCAGCGTAAGTCTTATCGAGCATGAGGTCGAGCAGTTCCGCCTTGCCGGGCACGTATGTGTAAAGAGTCATCGGCGAGATGCCCAGAGCTTGGGCGACGCGCCTAACGGTCAGCGCCTCGATGCCTCCTTCGTCGGCGACCGTAATTGCCGTGTCTACTACCCTGTCGAGGGTCAGCCCGCGGCGTGGCCCGTGCCGGGGCAGCGCGGTTTCGTCGCGCCACAGCAGGGCCAGGGTGCGGGCTGGGTCGCCGGCATTGGTCATCTCGGTTGCCATCACTGGATTGTCGCAAGCGTCCTCCTTAAGCCGTACACCGTACGCTGTACAATGTATGGAGATGTCTTCTGAGAGGATTCACGATGAAGATCAGCTCGACGGCTGTTTCGTTGAACGTCGATGAGGTCACCGCCTCAAGCACTTTCCTTACGAGGCATTTCGGCTTCCGCGAAGAGATGGCCGCCGACGGGTTCGCCTCGCTCGCCAGGGACGATGCCGGTATGAACGTGGTCTTCCTGCGCCGTGGTATCACGACCCTCCCCGCCGACCAGCGCGACAACCACGCTCAAGGCCTAATCTTGGCTTTTGTCGTGGACGACCTAGAGGGCGAGCTCGCCCGGCTACAGGGGCAGGGCGTGATCATCACCATGCCGTTGACGCAGGACGAGTGGGGCGAGCGGTCCTTCCAGGTTCGCGACCCCAACGGCGTCATCATCCAACTCGTCGATTGGAACGCAGCAGCCTCCGCCTGATCGCGTATCTGGCGCTGCGGGTCCGTCGGCCACGCGAAGCGCCAGCTATGGTGTGGCAACAGCGCTTTGACGACCTGTGCACGCCACTTCAGACATCTGTGCACCCGACCTCGGACTCTGACAGCGGCAATCGAGGTCACTGTTGTCGTCGTCGGTCATGCCCCAGACGTTCTCACAAACATTTCGCGGAACCTTCGTCTGACACTTTTGCGTGAGAGCGGGTTCTGAGGCTCGAATCAGGTCTTGGACTGTCCCGGGAACCCTCGGTCGAGTCTTTGCAGAATGGAACCGTTCGGCGAGTCGCTAAATGCGCTGCGCGTTTCGACAACTCGCACCGTGATCTGCCCGTGGTGCGGCGCGGGTCCGGCCGGACTGGCTGCTACGGAGGGGGTGTTCGGTGAACGGCCCGGCCGTCAGGTGAAAGGGCGGCGCGGCGGGAGGTGAGGAAGCGGCGCTCGGCCGCGTTGTCGGTGAGCGCGGCGGCGCGCTCGTAGGCCGCCGCAGCCTCCTGTGCCCGGCCGAGGCGACGGAGCAAGTCAGCGCGTACCGCGTGGAACATGTGGTGGCGGTCGAGGTCATCGAGGGTGTCGACCAGCGGTAGGGCGGCCGCCGGGCCGCGCACCTCGGCAAGCGCGACCGCGCGGTGCAGCGCGATAACCGGGCCGGGGGTCAGCGCCGTCAGGTGGTCGTACAACGCGAGGATCTGCGGCCAGTCGGTGTCGGCGGCCGTCACAGCGTCGCTGTGCACGGCGTTGATGGCGGCCTGCACCTGGTAGGGGCCGGGCCGGTCACGGCGTAGGCACCGCCTGATCAGGTCTTGGCCCTCCGCGATCAGGGCCCGGTCCCACAGCGTGCGGTCCTGCTCGTCGAGCCGCACGAGGTCTCCCGTGGCGCCGGTGCGCGCCGGTCGCCGCGACTCGATCAGCAGCATCAGCGCAAGCAGGCCGAGCACCTCCGGCTCGTCGGGCACCAGCGCCGCGAGTAGGCGGCCGAGCCGGATGGCCTCGGTGCTCAGGTCGTCGCGGGTGAGGTCGTCGCCGGAGCTTGCGGTGTAACCCTCATTGAAGATCAGGTAGACGACGGCGAGGACCGCGCGCAGGCGGCCGGGAAGGTCGGCGTCGCGCGGCACGCGGTAGGGGATGCCGGCGTCACGGATCTTGCCTTTGGCGCGGACCAGTCGCTGGGCCATAGTCGGCTCGGGCACGAGGAACGCGCACGCGATCTCGGCGGTGGTGAGCCCGCCGAGCAACCGCAGCGTGAGCGCGACGCGGGCGGCGGGTGCCAGCGCGGGGTGGCAGCAGGTGAAGATCAGGCGCAGCCGGTCGTCGCGCACGGGACCCTCCTGTCCGGGATCGGGTGCTTCATCAGGCGGCCGGAGCAACAGCGCCTCGGCGTGCCGGTCGGCCCGCCTCGATTCACGGCGCAGGCGGTCGATTGCCCGGTTGCGGGCGGTGGTGATGATCCAACCGGCAGGGCTGGGCGGCGCCCCGTCGACCGGCCAGCGCTGCATGGCCGTGACGAACGCTTCCTGGACCGCGTCTTCGGCACCGTCGATGTCGCCGAAGACGCGGACCAGGACCGCGACCGCGCGGCCGTACTCCCGCCGGAAGACCCGCTCGATGTCACCGCTCATGCGACAGGTCGGACCTCGACCGGCAGCGTCGAGGCGCGGGCCATCCGGGCGCCCCACGCCAACGCGGCGTCGAGGTCGGGCGCGTTGATGATCGTGAAGCCGCCGAGGTGCTCCTTGCCCTCGGTGAACGGCCCATCGGTGAGCAGCGCCTCGCCGTCGCGGTCGCGGTCGCGGACGACCGTTGCGGTGCTGGCCGGGTGGAGACCGACGGAAAACACCCAAGCGCCGACTGCCCGCATCTGCTCGGCCAAGGTATCGAGGTCGGCCATGATCGCGGCGAGCAACCCGGGCGGCGGGTCACCGTCGGGCTGGTAGACGCTGAGCAGGTACTGCCTCATGTCACGTGATCCTCTCAAGCAGCGGGGCTGTAGGTCGCGATGATCACGCCGGTTGTCGTCGGTACAACCTCGACCAGTTCCCACGTGCCGTACGCCTGCTCACCGTCGACGAACAGCTTCTTGCCTGTACCGAGCGTGAGCGGGTGAATCGACAGCTTATAAACGTCGACCAGGCCGGCCCTGGTCAACGACCACACCAACTCGCCGCTGCCGAGCACGATCAGGTCGCCCTCGATCCCGCGCTTGAGCGCGGCCACGGCGTCAGCCGCATTGCCCTGCAGCAGGGACGAGTTCTCCCAGGGCAGCGGCTCGGCCAGAGTGCGCGAGGCGACGTACTTGCGTTTGCGGTTGAGGACCTCGGTATACGGGTTGCCGTCGGTCTGCTTCGACCAGAAGGCGTGGAACTGCTCGTAGGTGCGGCGACCGAAGAGCATCCCGCTGTCCTCACCCATACCCTTACCCATCACCTCGGCCATGACCTGGTCGGCATACGGGCGAGCCCAGCCGCCATACGGGAAACCTCCCCGCGCGTCTTCGTCTGCCCCGCCCGGCGCCTGCATAACCCCGTCGAGCGTCACGTTCTCCACCACGACGACCTTGCCCACGATGTTCTCCTCGCGCAGCAGCCGGACCTTCGCCAGCCTCTCATCAGCTACACGAACGCCTTGGCCCCGGATCGACACCCGTGTGGACACAATGTCGACGCCGCTTGTGCGGTTCCGCAGCGAAACCAGAATCGACGGGGACCACCACCCGCCACCACCCCCGAGGTACGGGCGCCGTACTAGTCCCGACGGACCAGACCACGCTAGGCCCCAGCACGCTGCCACCTCGCCTGTTCGGCCCGCATGCAATCACCCCAACGTCATGGCACGAGATTCAGGGTGAGGTCGATGTCGGGCAGGTGCGCGTCGTACTGCCCCGGGGTGACGCTGATCTCGTCGGTGGCGTAGACGCCGAACCGGTTGATCCGCATCGTCAGGTACGGCGATAACACCGCCAGGTCCTCGGGTTTGATCTCCCAACCCTCCGCAGCCAGCTCGCGCAGCACTTATACGCCCAGGCGAGCCAGCATTACGACGACCAAGCCCTCGCCACCCTCATCATGGCCATCGGTCAGGTCTGCTTCTTCATCCCACTGGCCGTCATCGGCAAGCCACTCCCCGGTGTTCGATGCGGATGACTCCGTCGCCGATCTTGATTCTGTCGTCCTCGGTGATTGTCGTGACGAGGCGACGGGTGTCACCTGGTTCTCCGCCGAGCAGCTGACGTTGTCGATATCGGTGCTGCGACGAAGCTCCCTCACCGACCTGGCGGAGTATTTTCAGCTGGCCCAGAGCCCAGAACGGCGTCTCGTAGCGTGGATCTCCTGAGCCATAGCTACCGCCATCGCGGCGTCACCGGGGCGTCAACTTGGCGGGGGAGTTGGCCGGTACCGTGATGGTGGTTTCGACTTGGGCTTGGTCGATTTCGCTGATCCGGACGATGAAGGTGATTTTGTAGGTGCCGGCGAGGGGAAAGGTAATTGCGCCGGCGGCGTGGTGGCGGGGGATCAGCGGCAACAATGGTGTGCTGACTGGCTCTAGGTTTTGGCCGAGCAGCTGTGCGGTGACGGTCCATTGTTGGGCCGGGAGTGGTGCGCCGGCCGGAGTGTAGACGAAAGCGTGAATTGTATTGTTTTCGCCGATTTCAACGGGATAGATATTGAATTGCAGGGTGTAGAGCGAGCAGGTCAGCGTTTGTGACACACCGGCCTCGCGCACTGCGCCTTGTTCCAGGACCGCATTGCGGCCGGGGTTGACCTGCACCAGCACGGCGCTCAGTCCCAGCACGACCGCGGTGGCGACCACTTCGATTCCCACGGTTCGGTGCAGCTGGCCGACCCCGGCTGTCGAGACTTGGGCGCGGCGGACTAGCCGGCGGGCGAAGGCGGCCGCACCGAGCGTGACTGCAAGGACGGCGATTTTGGCGAGCAGTAACCGACCGTAGTCGGTGTGCCATAGGCTGCCGATCGAGCCGACCTGCACGACTGCTTGAACCGTGCCGCCGGCGATCAACCACACCACGGCGAGCGCGGCCCAGCGCGACCAGACCGGCAAGATGACGGCGAGGACTCGCGCGTGCGTGCCGCGAAGCAAGAACCCGGTCAGGGTGGTCAGGCCGCCGAGCCACACCGCCATCGCGGCCACATGCACCACGTCAGCGGCGACGATCACGCCAGTCAGGGGCGCCGCGCCGGCGTGACCGGTCAGCGGCCAGGTGGTTAGACCGGCTAGGGCTAGCGGCACCAAGATCGCGGTCCGGGCCCGAGTGCCGGCGCCGCGTAACACCGGCGGCAGCAGTGCCCCGACGAGCAGCAGGATCGCGAGCCGGGCGAGCAAAGTCAGGCCATATGAGCTGGTCAGCACGTCACCTAGCTCGGTGGGTGAGACGTTCCACAGCGCCGAGCCGCTGGCCGCCGGTGCTTGAGTGGAGAGCGAACCGACGGTGGCCAATGCGATCAGTGTCAATCCGACGTAGCTCAGGCGACTTGCTGCACGGCGGGATCGACGGCGTGGCCACAGCAGCGCGAGGAAGAGCACGGGTCCCACGGTGAGGATTAATCCGGCGTACCCGAGGAAGTGCAGGATTGGGGTGGCGATTTTGACTGAGGTGTGTGTGCCGGTTTGGGTGTCTTTGGGGGGACTGGCTGAGGGGGCGCCGACGGAGAAGGTGATCGCGCCGCCGACCGGATGGGTGTCGGCGGAGATCACGCGGAAACTGACTAGGTAGGTGCCTAGTGGTTGATCGGCTCGGCGGACCGGAATGCGCAGTTGGCTGCCGACCGCGGCGGCGATGCCGGAGATCCGCTTGCCGTCGGGGGCGAGCACTTGCACCCGGTCGGGCACGGGGGTGATCGCCTCACTGAACGTAACAATGATCTCGCTGGGTGAGCTGCCCACGATGCTGCCCGGCGCTGGATTGGCGCCCAGCAGGGCTGCGTGCGCGCTCGCGGGCTGTGCGGGGACCAGCAGCGCAAGCAGGAACGCCACCACTGCCAGCAGCAGCGGCGGCACCCGCGCGGGCCTCGTCACAAGGGGTTAATCGGCTCGGATCCGCAAAAGGTTCAAACTCCGGCCGGCTGCATACCTTCCCGTGCCGGCGGGTAGGCCAGGTCGATACGCTCGCGTATAGGTGCACACTGTCCTAGGAGGCCGAAATGTCCGTTGATCCTCGCGCCGGTAAGCCCGCTGAGCAGCACGACCGGATTGATGTGCCTCGGGTGATTTCGCGTTATTACACAGCGCATCCGGACCCGCAGGTCGTGGGGGAGCGAGTCGCGTTCGGCACTTCGGGGCATCGCGGCTCCAGCCTGAACACTGCGTTCAACGAGGATCACATCGCCGCAACCAGCCAGGCCATCGTCGAGTTTCGCCAGGCCCAGGGCACGGACGGTCCGCTGTTTCTGGGTCGTGACACCCATGCGCTGAGCGAGCCCGCGATGATCACCGCGCTGGAGGTGTTCGCCGCCAACGACGTGACCACGCTGATCGACAGTCGAGACGGTTACACGCCGACCCCGGCCGTGTCGCACGCGATCTTGGGCCACAACCGAGGCCGCACGGCGGGACTGGCCGACGGAGTCGTGGTTACCCCGTCGCACAATCCGCCGGCTGACGGTGGTTTCAAATACAACCCGCCCAACGGCGGGCCGGCCGACACCGACGTGACCCGGTGGATCCAAGACCGGGCGAACGCGCTCATTGCCGGCGGCCTCAAGGAAGTACGCCGAGTGTCAGCCACCCGGGCGCGCGCGTCGGCCATCGTGTCCGGTTTCGACTTTTTGGACCCATATGTCGGGGATCTCGATGCGGCGATCGACTTGGCGGCGATCCGCTCGGCCGGGGTGCGAATCGGCGCGGATCCGCTCGGTGGGGCCTCCGTGGCTTATTGGGGCGAGATCGCCGAGCGATATGGCCTAGACCTGACCGTGGTGAACCCGAACGTCGACCCGACCTTTGGGTTCATGACGCTCGACTGGGACGGCAAGATCCGGATGGACTGCTCGTCGCCGTACGCGATGGCGTCGTTGATCGCGCAGAAAGACCAGTTCCAGCTCGCCACCGGCAACGACGCCGACGCGGATCGGCATGGCATCGTCACGCCGGACGGTGGCTTGATGAACCCGAACCACTACCTGGCTGTCGCAGTGTCTTACCTATTCCGCGAGCGCACCGACTGGCCGACTGGGGCCGCGGTCGGCAAAACTTTGGTCTCGTCCTCGATGATCGACCGGGTGGCGGCTGATCTCGGTCGCCGACTCGTCGAGGTGCCGGTCGGGTTCAAATGGTTCGTGCCGGGACTGCTGGACGGCTCGATCGGCTTCGGTGGGGAGGAAAGTGCCGGTGCCTCGTTCCTGCGCCGCGACGGTCGGGTGTGGAGCACCGACAAGGACGGGTTGCTGCTCGACCTGCTCGCCGCGGAGATTGTCGCCGTCACCGGCCGTACGCCTAGTGAGCATTACCTCCAGTTAACGGCGAAGTTCGGCCAGCCTGCGTACGCCCGGATCGACGCCCCGGCCACCCGGGAGCAGAAGGCGATTCTCGCGAAGTTGTCGCCCGAGCAGGTGAGCGCCAAGGAGCTGGGTGGTGAGGCGATTACGGCAGTGCTGACCACTGCGCCGGGAAATGGGGCGGCGATCGGCGGGCTCAAGGTCACCACGAAGTCGGGCTGGTTCGCCGCTCGCCCGTCCGGCACCGAAGACGTCTACAAGATCTACGCCGAATCGTTCGAGGGTCCCGAGCACCTCGCCCGCATCCAACAGGAAGCACAGTCGGTGGTCTCCGCAGCCTTGGCCGGCTAACTGCGGCAACGACTCGGGGTGAAACCGCCGGCCGAAGACGAGCCCGGCCCACGACCAACTAGTCGCGGGCCGGGGTGATGCGTTCAGGTTTTCAGAGCTCGACTTCGTTGCGTTCGTCGGTCGCCCACAGGGTGTGGAACGAGCCGGGCTTGTCGATTCGGTGATAGGTGTGCGCGCCGAAGAAGTCGCGCTGTCCCTGGATCAGCGCGGCCGGCAGCCGGCTGGCCCGCAACCCGTCGTAGTAAGCCAGCGCTGACGCGAAACCCGGTGCCGGGATGCCGTGCTCGGCTGAGGTCGCCACGACTCGCCGCCACGCGTCCTGCGCCCCGCCGACCGCGTCAAGGAAATACTCGTCCACCAACAGCGTGCTCAGCTGCGGCGACTTGTCGTACGCCTGCTTGATGAAGTCGAGGAACTTGGCTCGGATGATGCAGCCGTCGCGCCAGATCTTGGCCATTGCACCCGGGTCGATCTGCCAGTTGTATTCCTTGCTGGCCGCCTGCATTTGCTGAAAGCCTTGCGCATAAGCGACGATCTTTGAAGCGAATAGCGCTTGCTCGACATCGGCCTGAAGATCGCCGGGATGTGCGCCTACCTTGGCCGTGGGGCCAGGCAGCCCCGCATCTGCGGCTGCTTTGCGCACGTCCGCGCCGCCGGACAGGGCCCGCGCGAAGACCGACTCGGCGATTCCACTGACCGGCACACCCAGATCCAGCGCAGCCTGCACCGTCCAACGGCCGGTGCCCTTCTGCTCGGCCTGGTCCAACACAATGTCGACGAATGGCTTCCCGCTGGCCTTATCGGTCTGCTTGAGCACCTCGGCAGTGATTTCAATCAGGTAGGACCCAAGCCGGCCTTCGTTCCAGCCGGAGAACACCCCAGCGATCTCGGTGGGGGTGTGGCCGCCCACCTGCCGCAGCAAGTCGTAGGCCTCGGCGATTAGCTGCATGTCGGCGTATTCGATGCCGTTGTGCACCATCTTGACGAAATGGCCGGCGCCGTCGGGGCCGACGTGCACGCAGCACGGCTCGCCGTCGACCTTGGCCGCGATGTCTTCCAGCAGCGGACCAAGTGCCTGATAAGACTCTTTCGACCCGCCCGGCATGATCGCCGGCCCGTGCAGCGCACCCTCTTCACCACCGGAAACACCAGTGCCGACGAAGTGCAGGCCGAGCTCCTTGAGTGCCGCCTCGCGCCGTCGGGTGTCAGCGAAGTGCGCGTTACCCGCGTCGATCAGCATGTCGCCCTTTTCGAGCAACGGCGCGAACTCGTCGATCACCGCGTCGGTGGCCGGACCGGCCTTCACCATGATCAGCACCCGGCGCGGTCGCTCCAAGCTCGCGACGAATGCCTCCGCGCTCTCTGCCGGCAAAAAAGTGCCCTCATGCCCAAATTCTTCGACCAATTCCTTGGTACGGCCGTACGTCCGGTTGTGCAAGGCCACCGTGTGCCCGTGTCGCGCGAAGTTGCGCGCGAGGTTGCGCCCCATCACCGCGAGGCCGGTGACCCCGATTTGCGCCTTTTCCGACATCGTTGACGTCCTTCCATAGCCGTCTGCCTCGCGCCCATTCTTACGGCATTCGGCCCGGTTCGCTTAAATGTCGTCCACTTACTGGCCCAATCGGTAAATTCTGCGCTGGCACGGCAAGCATGGGTCCGGTGGGTGAGCGGGCGCGCGGCGCGGGTGGTGAGCGGCGCGCGGCGCGGGTGGTGAGCGGGCGCGCGGCGCGGGTGGTGAGCGGGCGCGCGGCGCGGGTGGTGAGCGGGCGCGCGGCGCGGGTGGGTGAGCACAGCGTAGGCTTTCTCGCATGCTTGGTGGGATCGCGTGCTGAGCTCAGACGCGTTCCCTGACGTCACGCCGTCGCAGATGCGCCGCGGCGAAATCTGGACCATCGGCAACCGCACCGACCTGCGTTACCGGGTGCTGGTGCTATCCGCGGATTCGTTCAACGAGCGCTCCAATGCTTCGCCGTTCTGCGCGCCGATCGTGCGCCAACGCGGCGCGACCGAGCTCCCGCCCTATGCAGTGGCGTTGACCGAGCAGGACCCGATCACCGGCGTCGTGGTGATCAATCGAATCCGCCGTCTGCCCGGCACGATCGGCGCCGAGCGAATCGGCATGGTGACCGGTGCCAGCATGGCCCGCCTGACTGAGGCGATGCGCCGCCTCTTCGAGCTGTGAGCGACCCGCTGAGCCCCTCGAGCGCGGCGCAACCGCCCGCGCCGGGTCTGCGACACCCGCACGACCCGTCGCCGAAATTGGTTCGGCGGATCCTCGATCGGCTCGGGTGGGGCGAATGGGACCTGCACAGCGGCGCCATCTATTGGTCCCCGCAGCTTTACGAAATCTATGAACGCGACCCCGCACTGGGCCCGGTAAGTTTGGCGGAATCTGCTGCCATGGCCGTCGACGGCGACTTGCCGCTGCGCATCGCCGTCCTGCAAGCCTTCGAGTCGGCCGACCAAACCGACGTCACTGTGCGGGTCCGGCTCAACGGCCGAATCAAACACTTGCGTACTGTCGCGGAAACCGTTCGTGACCCCAATGGTCGACCGATATTGATCTATGGCACCGTGCAGGATGTCACCGCCGAACGCGACGACGCCCGCCGATTGGCCGAGGCCGAACAGCAACTCGCTGAGCATCGCCGCACCCTGGCTGCCGAGCACGAGCTGGCCGCTCGACTGCAACAGATCATCCTGCCGATACCGGCCGACCCGATCGAGCTGCCCGGACTCAAAGTGGCGGTGCGCTACTTGCCCGCTGGTGATCAGAGCTTGGTCGGCGGCGACTGGTATCACGCCGCAGCGCTGCGCGACGGCTCAGTGCTGCTCGCCGTCGGTGACGTCGCCGGCCACGGCACTCATGCGGCCACCACGATGGCCCAGCTGCGGCACGCGCTGCGAGCACTCGCGGTCACCACCGGCGATCCGGGCGTACTGCTGGGGTTGCTCAATCGGCTCACCTGCGAGCTTGAGCGAGAATCGCCGGAGCTAGCCGCCACTGCTGTGATCGCGCGGTTCGATCCGGCCCTCGGGCAGGTAGTTTGGGCGCAGGCCGGCCACCCGCCACCGTTGTTGAGCCGGGGCGGCCGGACCGTGCAGCTGAGCCGTCCGGCTGGTCCGATGCTCGGTGTGGTCGACGAAGCCACCTATCCCACCGCGCATTTCACCTTCCAACTCGGCGATCTGCTGCTGCTCTACACCGATGGCCTGGTGGAGCATCGGCGCCGTGGCTTGGACGACGGCCTGGCCACGGTGATCGCCGCTCTCGACGAAGCCGTGCGGATGTCGCCCGAGCAGTCTCTGGGGCAGCTGCTGGCCCGGTTGCGCCGCGCTAACCCAGACGACGATACCTGCATTCTGGCCGCTCGCCCAGCCTCCGGCCAAACCCGCGACCTGCGCCACCACCTGCGCGTCAAAACCTAGCTGAGCCTTTTGGGCGCGGCCGGCCGCCGTTGACGCATGTTGTTGCCGTCCATGGGCGAGCAGGGCGGGGCTTGATCTGGCGATCAGTGGGGTAGGAGATCGGCGTAGTTGACCACCGTGAGGTTGACCACCTCCCGCTACGAACAGATTGAGTAGGCGACGAAATGGGAAGGTGGGCGGCATGAAGATCTGGCCGGGGAATCCCTATCCGCTGGGCGCTACCTATGACGGCGGCGGCACCAACTTTGCCCTCTTTTCCGAAGTGGCCGACCGGGTCGAGTTGTGCCTGTTCGACGACGACGGCACCGAGACTCGCATCGAGCTGCCTGAGCGCGAGGCCCTGGTCTGGCACGGCTATTTGCCTCGGGTCGTGCCTGGTCAGCGCTACGGCTATCGGGTGCACGGTCCGTTCGACCCGGCGCGTGGACTGCGGTGCAACCCGAACAAGCTGTTGCTCGACCCGTACGCGAAAGCAATTGATGGAAAGAATGACTGGAATGAGGCGCTGTTCGCCTATCGGTTCGGGCAACCGGATTCGGTAAACGCCGATGATTCGGCGCCGTTCGCGCAGCGTTCCGTCGTGATCAACCCGTTCTTCGACTGGGGCAATGACCGGCCGTTGCGAATACCGTTTCACCAGACAGTCATCTATGAGGCGCATGTCAAGGGTATGACCGAGCGGCACCCGAAGATTCCCGAGGACGTTCGCGGCACCTATTCTGGCCTGGCCCACCCTGAGATGATCAAGCATTTCAAGCGCGTCGGTGCGACAGCGGTCGAGCTGATGCCGGTGCACCAATTCGTGCATGACAGCACCTTGGTCGACCGAGGGCTGAGCAATTACTGGGGTTACAATACGATCGGCTTCTTCGCCCCGCACAACGGCTATGCCTCATTCGGCGGGCACGGTGGGCAGGTGCAGGAATTCAAGTCGATGGTCAAGACGCTGCACCAGGCCGGGATCGAAGTCATCCTGGATGTCGTCTATAACCACACCGCTGAAGGTAATCATCTCGGCCCGACACTGTCGTTTCGGGGCATCGACAACCCGGCCTATTATCGGCTGGTCGATGAGGACAAGCAGTATTACTACGACACCACCGGCACCGGCAACAGCCTGAACGTGCGCCACCACGAGTCGCTGCGACTAATCATGGATTCACTGCGCTATTGGGTCACCGAAATGCACGTCGACGGGTTCCGGTTTGACCTGGCGTCAGCGTTGGCACGCGAATTCCACTCGGTCGATCGACTGGCCGCCTTCTTCGATCTGGTCAACCAAGATCCAGTGGTCTCGCAGGTCAAGCTGATCGCTGAGCCGTGGGATGTCGGCGACGGCGGTTACCAAGTCGGCGGCTTTCCGCCCCTGTGGACCGAATGGAACGGCAAATACCGCGATTCAGTGCGCGATTTCTGGCGCGGTGAGCCGGCCAGTCTGGGGGAATTCGCCTCCCGCTTCACTGGTAGCTCAGATCTGTATGAAATCGACGGTCGCCGCCCGATCGCCTCGATCAACTTTGTCACGGCACACGACGGGTTCACCCTCAACGACCTGGTGAGCTACAACGACAAGGACAACACCGCCAACGGAGAAGGAAACCGCGACGGTGAAAGCCATAACCGTTCGTGGAACTGCGGCATCGAAGGCCCGACCGAGGACCGCGCAGTGGTCGCGTTGCGCGAGCGGCAGAAGCGCAATTTCTTGACCACGCTTTTGTTGAGCCAAGGTGTGCCGATGATCGCGCATGGTGACGAGCTAGGCCGCACTCAAGGCGGCAATAACAACGTTTATTGCCAGGATAACGAGCTCAGCTGGGTCGATTGGGAGGAGGCCCGCACTGAGGATGTGCTCACCAGCTTCACGGCTCAGCTCACCGCATTGCGGGCCGAACACCCAATTTTTCGGCGTCGACGGTTCTTCACCGGCGAACCGGCCGGAGATTCGAAGGTCCCCGACATCGCGTGGCTGCGTCGCGACGGCGAAACGATGACCGAGGACGACTGGAACGCCCGCAGCGGCATGACCATGACGGTCTTCCTCAATGGCCACGGCATCCCGGAGCGGGGCGCACTCGGCGAGGAAATAATCGACGCGTCGTTCCTGCTGCTGTTCAACCCGCTGGGCGACCAGGTCAGCTTCACTTTGCCCGGTCGCGACTACGGCCCAACCTGGGAGGTCGTGGTCAACACGGCCGACCCGTTGCTGACGATGCGTCGGCGCACCACCAAAGCCGGCGGTCGACTGGAGGTTCAGGGACACACCATGGTCGTCTTGCAATGTGGCCGATAACCCAGCAACAAGATCGGGGCTGCCACCTGCAGTGATCGCGGGTCGCCTGGGGGCTGCTTCGGTCAAGTTGCGCACAGTCATACGATCGCTGGAGTCAAGTGACGGCAAAAATGGAAGCGGGGACGATGGAGACGTTGGAGTTCCAGGCCGAAGCGCGGCAGCTACTGCAGTTGATGGTCCACTCGATCTATTCGAACAAGGACATCTTCCTGCGCGAGCTGATCTCGAACGCCTCGGACGCGCTGGATAAGCTTCGTCTGGCCACCTTGCAGGACGGCATCGAGGCGGACACGTCCGATCTGCATATCGAGATCGAAGCCGACGCCGAGGCGCGCACGTTGATTGTGCGCGACAACGGCATCGGCATGACGCGCGAAGAGGTCGTCGATCTGATCGGCACGATCGCGAAATCCGGCACGGCCGAGTTGCTGGCGAAGATGAAAGAGGCCAAAGACGGCGGTGAGCTGATCGGGCAGTTCGGGGTCGGGTTCTATTCCACCTTCATGGTCGCCGACCGGGTCACCCTGCTGACCCGCAAGGCCGGCACCGAGGGCCACGGCACCCGCTGGGAGTCAGCGGGGGAGGGCACCTTCACGATCGAGGACGAGCCCGCCGCACCGGCCGGCACCACTGTCACCGTGCACCTGCGGCCCGCTGACGAAGAGGACGCACTCTTCGACTATGCCCAGGACTGGAAGATCCGCGAGATCGTCAAGCGATACTCCGACTTCATCTCGTTCCCGATCCGGATGGGCACCGGCGCCGAGGCGACCACGCTCAACTCGATGAAGGCGCTGTGGGCGCGACCGCGCAGCGAGGTTACTGACGAGGAATACAAAGAGTTCTACCGGCACATCAGCCACGACTGGAGTGACCCGCTCGAAATCATCAACATGCGGGCCGAGGGCACCTTCGAATACGAAGCGCTGCTCTTCATTCCCTCGCGCGCCCCACACGACCTGTTCCAGCGTGACGCCGCCCGCGGCCTGCAGCTCTATGTCAAGCGTGTCTTCATCATGGACGACAGCAAAGAGCTGATCCCGGACTGGCTGCGCTTCGTCAAGGGGGTAGTCGACGCGGCTGACTTGTCGCTGAACATCTCCCGCGAGATCCTCCAGCAGGACCGGCACATCCAAATGATCCGCCGCCGGCTGGTGAAGAAGATCCTGTCGACCATCAAAGATTTGCTCGCCAACGAGCCGGAGAAATACGCGACTTTCTGGCGTGAATTCGGCCGGGCGGTCAAGGAAGGCCTGCTCAACGAGCCCGACAACCAGAAAGCGATCCTCGACGTCGCGTCGTTCTCCTCCACCACCGGCAGCGAACCGACCACCCTCGCCGCCTATGTGGAGCGGATGAAGCCGGAACAAGACGAGATCTATTACCTGACCGGCGACAACCGGTCCCAGGTGGAGAACTCGCCGCACATGGAAGCCTTCCAAGCACAAGGCTACGAAGTGCTGATCCTCACCGACCCGGTCGACGAAGTGTGGGTTGAGGCAGTCCCCGAGTTCGACGGCAAGAAGTTCCAGTCGATTGCCCGCGGCTCAGTCGATCTGCCGTCGACCAAAGACGAGCCAGAGCCCGAGGGCGACTTCGCGCCGCTGCTTACCTTCCTCAAAGACTCGCTCACCGAGCAGGTCAAAGAGGTGCGGCTGTCCCATCGGCTGACCACCTCGGCGGCCTGCCTGGTCAGCGACGCCGACGACATCAGCCCCACGTTGGAGAAGATGTATCGGGCGATGGGACAGGACGGTCCCCGAGTCAAGCGCATCCTCGAACTCAACCCGAACCACGCGCTGGTCGGCGGCTTGCGCTCAGCCTTCGAGCGCCAGGCCGACGACCCAGCACTGCCAGAAACCGCCGAGCTGCTGTACGGCACGGCGCTGCTCGCTGAGGGCGGCGACTTGGACGATCCGGCCCGCTTCGCGAAGCTGCTCGCCGACCGTCTCGCCCGTACGGTTTAGTCGATCCGTGAGCCGGGGTGCGTCGACGCGTACCCCGGCTTGGGTTCGGTGTTCTAGGTGGCGAGCTGCTTCAGGAAGACCCCGATATTGCGGGCCGCCGTGCCGAGGCCGGAACCGATGTGGCGGGCGATCTCCGCCGCCGGCCCAGGGTTCGTGCCGATGTAGAAGATGACGAGTGCAAGCAAGATCCAGCCGACAACTCTTCGCATGAGATCGACTCCCTTCCTCGACCGGCGGTTTGCTTACCTGATCGTGGCACGTCCGCGCACTGTGTTGGCGCAACTTCACCCGTGCGGCGTGAAACGAATCGATCTTCGCGCCCGGAGTCGCTGGATCGGGCACAATCTATCGTCGCTCCAAATGTGCCCAACCGACCCCCTGACCGAGTGTCATTTTCCCTCGGGCTAGGGGTGGATTCATTCGGGCTCGGACAGTGCGGCATGGGCTGCGGTCAGGATGCGATCGGACAGGTCGGTGCCGGCGGTCGCGCGCGCGAGCAGCAACGCGCCGACCAGGATGCTCACCGCGACCAGATCCTCGCCGTCGCGCCCGAACCAGCGCGCATAGACCTCGACTCCATCGGCATAGTGCTGCTTCGCGCCGTCGGCTGCCTCATCTCGGGCCACGTCGTCGCTGAAGCCCGCTGTCGCGCAGCCGTGACCTGGGTCGTCGCGGTGCTCCGCGGACAGATACATGTCCAGGAATGCCGCGCGAGCGCGACCAGCCAGCTCGTCATAGCCGGTGAGTCGTTCGGTCTGCTCGACGAAGGCCTGCCCGACCGCCTCGGTCACCAGCGCGTCCTTGGTGGGAAAGTGGCGATAAAACCCGCCGTGGGTCAGCCCGACTTCGGCCATCACCTCGGCCACACTGACCCGAGCCACCCCCCGTTCGCGGAACATTCGCGCCGCTGCCGCGACGATCTGGCTGCGGTTGCGTTGCGCCTGAGCCTGCGATACCCGTCCCATCGTCCGACTATAGATGAGCTATGTCATCTATCACCTTGTGCTCGTTAGATGATGTACATAATCTAACGCATATGGACCTGACTAACTCGGTAGCCGTGGTGACCGGCGCCAACCGTGGCCTCGGCCGACACCTCGCCGCCCAACTCCTGCTCCGCGGCGCGAAAGTTTATGCCGGCTCGCGCCGCCTCGAAGCTGTCGACCTGCCAGGCGTGATCCCGTTACAACTCGACGTCACCGACCCCAGCTCAGTCGAGCAAGCCGCCAAGGTCGCTGCCGATGCCACCTTCGTGATCAACAACGCTGGGATCGCCACCGGCCAGCCGCTGATCGGCGGCGACCTCGACCTCATTCGCCAAGAAATGGAAACCCACTATTTCGGTACGCTCGCCGTCTCGCGCGCGTTCGCGCCAATCATCGAAGCTAACGGTGGTGGGGCAATCCTCAACGTGCTCTCAGTGCTCTCTTGGCTGCACCCGGCCGACTTCGGTGGGTACACGGCTGCGAAGGCGGCTGGTTGGGCGCTGACCGACGCGATTCGCGAACAGCTCGCACCACGCGGCATCGGGGTAACCGCACTGCATGTCGGTTACATGGACACCGACATGACTGCATCGGTCCCGGCCGACCAAAAGATCAACCCGGCAATCGTGGCTGAGCTCGCGCTGGACGCGGTCGCGGCTGGTCAACCCGAGATCCTTGCCGACGAGCTCACTCGCACCATCAAGGCTGGTCTTGGCGGCTGAGTCAACCTGTACAGGCGAAATGCCCCGCCGGACGCCGCCGGCGGGGCATTTCTGTCACCGCGTCGGGATCCACAACGCCCTCATCGGCATTTCCCCCTCGTGCCCTAGCAAGATAAGCCCATCACTAGGTCGAGCTGCACCCTTAGCGACGGAGCTAGTTATCACAAAAAAAACGGGGCAAAAATTGAAACGGCGCCGCGCCCAGCAGAGCCCGAAACTGACGAATTTCGCGAGGCACTTGCCGAAATAAGCAGCCCAAATTCCCGGAAAAGTAGGTCAATCAGGCGCAGAACCTAGTCGGTCGCAAAGCCGAGGGTTGGTGGTGCGTGCGTGGGGCGATCACGTTCCATGAGTATGCCTGGGTTCCCGGCGTGTTCGAGATCTGGTGGTTGTCGTCTGCAAGGTGAGCTACGGCGGACCTGACCTGACCTGACCTGACCTGACGACGGTAACTTACAGTGTCCTAACGCGTCGGTGCCGTAGACGGTCGTTGGCCCTGACCCGTAAATAGAGAGTTTGTGGGCAGGCGGCAGCGTCCCGGCGGAGCCGGGATGGTTTGTGGGGTTTAGGTCAGGCCGCGGTTTCGAGGCTGACGGTGTGTCCGAGTTGTTCGAGTTGGTGGATCAGTTGACGGGTGCGTTTGGCGGGGTCGATCCGGTTGAGGTGGTAGTCAGGGCCGAGGTCGTTGAACATGGTGGTGCTGGTGGGATCGTGTAGTAGGTGCCAGATGATGATCAGGAGGTGTCGGCTGGTCGCGACGATGGCACGGCGTTTACCGCGCCGGGCGGCTAGTCGTCGATGTCGGGCACCGATAAAGGTGTTACTACGGGCGATGGTCGCGACGCTTTCACCGAGGACACCGGCGAGGTGGCGGTTGCCTTTGCCGGTACTGCCGTGGCGGGTCTTACCGGCCGAGGAGCGGGGCCGGGGTGCCATCGCGGCCCAGGCGCTGAGGTGTTCAGGGGTAGGGAACACGCTCATGTCGACACCGATCTCGGCGATCAGCCGGCGTGCGGTGATCTGCGAGATACCGGGCACACTGACCAGTTGGGTAATGCGGGGCTGATAGATGTCGGTGACCCGTGCGATCTCAGCGTCCATGATCCTGACGTCCTCGTCGAGTGCAGCGATGCGCTGCATCATCTGCCGGCAGAGGAATCCGTGGTGGTCACTGAACCGGCCCGTGAGCGCTTCGACGAGTTCGCGGCGTTTGTTACGCAGCTTCGCCTTGGCTAGCTCTGCCAGCACACCCGGGTCGCGTTCCCCATCGACCAGGGCGGTGATGATGCTCTGGCTAGACGCGCCGAGGATCTCCGAGGCCACCACGGTCAGTTTGATACCGGCGTCTTCGAGGATCTTCTCCAGGCGCTGCGCGAGCCTGGTCCGGTCCCGGACCAGGCTGGTGCGGTAACGGCTCAGGTCCCGCAGTTCACGGATCGGCTGCGGTGGCACGAAGCTGGGCCGCACGAGTTCACACTCAGCGACCTTGGCCAGCCACGCCGAGTCGATATTGTCGGTCTTACGCCGGCCCGGTACCCCTTTCACGTGGTACGCGTTGACAAGCCACACCTCGAAGCATCCCGCCGCTTCCAACAGGTAGTAGACCGGTTTCCAGTAATCGGAGGTCGCTTCCATCACGACCCGGGTGATGCCCTCGCCGGCCAGCCAGTCCGCCATCGTCGACAACGCCGCGGTCATCGTCGAGTAGGTCCGGGTCACCTGCCGGCGCCGGCCCGAGCCGGGCTGCGGAACACGGATCGTCACACTCAACGCGGCCTTACCGATATCAATCCCAGCGATCCTTTCGACGTACACATCCACTCTCATCACATCCCATCACAGCGGGTACGGTGTGATGAGGTGGTAGCCGACCGGGGGAACCGAACGGTCGAAACATTCTGACCCGCGTGCTCGAAGCGACGATCCACGGCACAAAACATGGTTCCCGGCGTCAAACTTTGCTACGGACTCGGAGCGCCAAGGGGCTCCCGACGTCAACCGGGCGGCTACCACCCCAACATCTGTGATAGTCAATCAGCCGCAACAACACACGACGCACTACTTGTGTCACCCGCACCACCTCCCACCGCGAGCAACCCACACTATTAACACAGCCCCACGGCAGCCCCGAAGGGGCAACGACAAACTTTGCTCTGAGTACCTCAACGCATCACCATCGCTGAGCTGCGGATTTGCGTACACCCGGTGGTTGAGGTTTGGGGTTGTGGTCACTGTGGGTAGTTGGATAGGGACTGTAAATTTAACGGCGGATCTCGATCTTCAAGGGAGACGCCAGGATGACGACGGAATCTATCGTCGAGCAGGTCCCGGCCGGTGGGCCGGTGGGTGTGGTCAGCGATGATCACCTAGTAGCGATGTTGGTCGATCGGGCTCGTGGTGACGGGCTGAAGTTGACCGGTGATGGTGGTCTGTTGCAGCAGCTGACTAAACGAGTCATCGAGTCCGCCCTTGAGGGCGAGATCACCGACCACGTTGGTTATGACAAACACGACAAGGCCGGCGCGAATAGTGGGAATTCGCGGAACGGGCACCGGGCCAAGACGGTGATCACTGATGTTGGCCCGGTCGAGGTCCGGGTCCCACGTGACGTGGTTGGTAGCTTCGAGCCGCAGATCGTGCGGAAACGTCAACGCAGGTTGTCCGGAGTCGATGACCTGGTGTTGTCGTTGTCGGCCAAGGGTTTGACGCATGGCGAGATCGCCGCGCACCTGGCCGAGGTATACGGCACTGAGGTGTCCAAGCAGACCATCTCCACGATCACTGACAAGGTCATGGATGGTATGGCTGAGTGGCAGAACCGGCCGCTGGACCGCGTCTACCCAGTCGTGTTCATCGATGCTATTAACGTGAAGATCAGGGACGGTCAGGTCGCGAACCGGCCGATCTACGTGGTCATGGCGGTTACCGTCGACGGTGACCGTGACATCCTCGGGCTGTGGGCCGGGGACGGCGGTGAGGGCGCCAAGCATTGGTTGCACGTGCTGACCGAGCTGAAGAACCGTGGTGTTGCTGATGTGTTGATGCTGGTCTGTGACGGGCTCAAAGGGCTGCCTGACGCGGTCGCTACGGTGTGGCCTCGCACGATCGTGCAAACGTGTGTGGTTCACCTTTTGCGTAATTCGTTCAAATATGCGTCCCGGCAGGACTGGGACAAGATCGCTAAGGCGCTTAAGCCCGTGTACACCGCGGCGAGCGAGGCCGCGGCGGCCGAGCGGTTCCTAGAGTTCGCCGAGACTTGGGGCAAAAAGTATCCGGCGATCGTCCGGTTGTGGGAGAACGCCTGGGCCGAGTTTGTCCCGTTCCTGGCGTTCGATGTGGAAATCCGCAAGGTCATTTGCAGCACGAATGCCATCGAAAGTGTCAACGCCCGCATCCGTAAAGCCGTCCGAGCCCGGGGTCACTTCCCGAATGAGCAGGCCGCCCTGAAGTGCGTATACATGGCGTTGATGAGTCTGGATCCGACCGGTGCCGGACGCCGCCGGTGGACCACCCGCTGGAAAGCACCATTGAACGCGTTCCAGATCGCCTTCGAGGGCCGGCTCACCCCGGCCAACTACTGACCACCTCAACAAACAAGATCAGCCGTTAACTTGACACTCCCGTTGGATATTCATGGCGTTGCTTGCTGGCGACAGCTCGGCGAGATGTGTCCAGTGGGTGGTGCGTTCGTGATTTGACGGGACGGTGTGTTTGGCCGTAGCGGGTGGTGTTCCGGCTTTGTAGCGCGGGTTGGCTGCGCAGGGTTGGTTTGCTCACTCTGGGTGTTGGGCAATTCGGCAGCGGGTTTCGGCGTCGGACGAGTCTGCGCAGCTTGCGTCAGTGATGCGTTGGTGTACTCAGAGCAAAGGTGTAAGCGACCGGCGGATGGTGCGGGGTGGGAAGTTACCGTCGGTCACGTCGGACACGTCAGTCGGGTTGGTCGGGTTGGTTTAGGTCGGTCGGGCTGATCGGTCTGCGTTTTGTCCGATGGCGCTCTTGCGGATGTGCACATAGCCGGCGGCTTGAGGGCGGTGTTCTTTCACGATTATGGGTGGTGCGGCACCGGTGCGGCACGAGGAAATCGCGACCGAAGAAGTGATCCGATCCGGTGCTGTGTGGACGAGTGAAAGGCTAACAACCGTGGCCCATTAACGTTCAAAGACAAAGGAACTCTAAATCCAATGGCGCGTGACATTTTATCAGCGGAATTTGTGTGCATTAGGTCGCAGCAATTGTTGAATTTAATGCGCCAAGTTCTGTTGTGCCAAACAAGTCCTAGTGGCAAACGCCGAACTCGGCGAAGCAAATGTAGTCGCACTCACCGGCGCGGCAGAGTGTAAACGACGGCGGCCACCGCGCGCGAGTCCGCCGGTGGCCGCCGTATAGGGGAGGGAATAACCTTTACTGTCGAGCGGGCAATACTGCGGCGTAGCCGGCACCGGCAGTCGGGGCAGCGCTGGTCTGCACCGGCTGGTTGGTGTAGAGCGGCGCACTGTCGGCCCGGCCGGCAACCGCAGCGATTGCGCCGCTGGTGGTCACGCCGCGGATCTCACCAGTGCCGCCGTCGTTGAACGCGGTCCACAGCAGGCGTGTCGTCAAGTCCGGCGAGGTGATCAACAACCAAGCATCCCCACCGGCGTACGCCTTGAGCGTGTGGCCGTTCAGCGTGTCCTTGGGTCGGTCGGCGATCTGGTAGGCGGCGACCCCACCGGCGTAAATGCGGCCCTGCGCGTCAGCGGTGATGGCCAGGGGCTTGATTGTGTTGCCCTGGTCGCCCTTAACGTCGATCCGGGTGATCAACGACTGTCCGGCCACCACGGCGCCGGTGGCCGAGTCGAGCCGGGCAATGTAGGTCAGGTGGGACGACTTCGTGTTGTAAGTCTGGGTGAACTTGTCGTAGCCGACGTTCGGGCCGTCCTTGGTGGTCGACTTGCCGTCCTTGTTGAAGACGGTGTTGCCGCCGGCCATTTCCCCAGCGAAGTACAACTTGCCGTCGCGTCCGATCGAGACCCGGTCGCCGCGACTGTCCGCACACAGATCACCCAGGTCGTTCGGCCCGAAGTCGTACAGCTTCCATTGCTGGGCGCCGGCCGAGTTGTACGCGTGCACGAACGGGATCTGCACCTGCTGACACGGCCCACCGTACTGGGTGAAACCGGTCACGAAAACCTTGCCGGTACGGTCGTCGACTGCCACGTCGTTGACGGTTTTGCCGTCGAGCTTGACCGTGCCGGTGACTTTGCCGGTGCTGTCGTAGACCGTGACAGTCGTGCCGGTGAGCGCCGCGACAGTGCCGTTGTCTCCGATGGCCACCCGACTCGCCGCGGCACTGGTCAGCCACCGCACACTGGCCGCTGTCGGGTCGAGCACCCGTACCCCAGCGTCAGTGGCCACCGCGATGTCACCGCTGGTACGGCCTACTTCGAGGTCGTTCACCGTGCCGCCGACCCGAGCCGCGCTGAGTAGCTTGCGCCCAGTCGAGTCCAGCCGCAGCACCGCGCCGGTCTGCTTGGCGCTGGCACCCGCCAGGCTGGTCGCCTTGGCCAGCAGGTCGCCGGTGAAGGCGCCACCGATGACGACTGTGCAGCCGGCGCCGATGTCGATCGCGTTGGCCGCATCGTCCTTGCCGGTGCCCAGGTAGGTTGCCGAGCTCGGGTCGGCTGCTGTGCTGGCCGAGCCCTTGATCGGCTGGCCGGAGCAGTCCGCGGTGCCGGAAGTTGGTGTCTGCGTCGTGGAGGACGACGCGGATGGCGTGGCGCTGGGTGAGCCGCTGGGCACTGCCGGCGCGCTGGTTGTCGACCCCGCGCTGCTCGGTTGGGCGCTGGCGGGCGTGGCGGAGGTCGGCTCGTCCTTGTTGGTACAGGCGGCGAGCGACAGGACGAGGACGGACAGACTAATGCTGCCGATATGGCGCATTTTCACGCGAAACCACCTGCATGGTCGGGACAGGACTGAGCTGACCCTAGGGTGCCAGGCAGCGGCGTTCATCGTTCTGCGGCAAACCACAGACAGATTTAAGACTCGTCATTCCCCGTTAAGAGACGCGCTACCCCGGCACCGAACCGGCACCGGGGTAGCGAGCAGCACAGGCGAACCCGCAGCAGACAGTGATCAGCAGAGCGCCGTGAGTGCCGCAGTCTGCCGCGCGTCGACGGTGTCCAGCGAGATGTTCGAGCCATCGGCGAGCTTGGCCGAACTGGTGCCCGTTTGCAGCTGCACGTTCTGGCGACACTGCACGTCGCGGGAGGTCGCCGAATACGGCGCAAGTGCCCATGCCGTGCGCAAATCGACGCCCGAGGCCTCGAGGTTGGTGCTGACAGTGGAGTTCTCAATACAGCTCAAGTTGTAACTGGCCGACGTCGGTGCACCAGTGTTGATCGAGATGCCCGAGTTGCACGACTGGCCGGCCCCGTCGAAGCTGATCGAGAAGGTCCGGTTCCGCGCCGGTGCCTGCCCAGTCGTAGCCGAAGCCTCCAGCCCCTGCTCAGTCGCGCTCAACCGAATGGTGCGGATGTCCGAACCGGAATCGAGCGTGTCGGCCGGGTCGTCGACAGCGGCAGTGATGCCGGGCGGGATCTGCAACGCGTCGTCGCTGCTGGCGGTGTCGGCCACGGGCAGACCGCTGCTGACCTGTGAAGTGGCAGTGATGCCGGTGAACCGGCTCCCGCTGGTCACCGCAGCGGACAGCCCGCGGAAGCTGCTGGAAAAGTCCAGCCGGTTGCCGTCGGCGACCACGTGCAGGGTCGCCTCGGTGCCGCCTTGCGGCTGTGGACAGTTGAGCAGCGTGCGAGTGGTGAACGACTGCGCCGTGGTGTCCAGGTGCAAACGCAGCTTGCAGTCGGTGCCGGCGACGTCAGCATTCACGTCCGCGGCTCCACTACCGAACGGTTCGGCGAATTGCAAGAATCCGGTGAAACCTTCTGGACCAGCAGCCAAATTCGCCGCGACAATGTCCTTCGCGGGGATGCTCACATCGCCGGAATCGTCAGTGATAGTGACGGTGCTACCGGGTAGTGGATCGGCTGCAAATGCCGGCAAGCCAGCCATCAGTGCACCGGCCAACGACATTGTGGTCGTGACCGTAAACGTGGTGGAGCGCAGCTTCATTTGGTCCTCCAGGGGGCGCTCGGCGGCGATCTGCCGTGAGCTGAAAGTCCACCTCGGCTGGTTGTTCCGGGTGGCACGAATCGATCAAAGCTGGTTGGTGAACACATTCGCAAGTCCAATCAGGCTCCGCAAGGAAGATTTAAGGTCCGCGCCATTCGCGACGGAAATCGGCGAGCGGATGCGACCTCGGTTCATAGCAATGTGCGAATGTTCGAGATTGGCTGTTCGCGATTAACTTTGTGGACTATCGCCGCGAGCTTCTACTGACGCACCGGCGTCTGCTTGCGGGCGTACATGGCTGTGTCGGCGCGGTTCATCAGGTGCTCGATGCTCTCCACCGCGTCGTGGGTGGCGACACCGACGCTGCCGCCGATCTCGGCCAGCCCAGCGCTGAGCAGGAACGGTTCGGCCAGCCGGTCGGCGATCAGCATGGCGATCTCGGCTGGGTTCACGCCGGGTTCGGTGCCGCGATGCAAGACGGCGAATTCGTCGCCGGCCAGCCGTGCGAGCAAGAAGTCGGCGGACAGCAGTGGCCGGATCCGGTCGGCTACCGAAACCAACAGCTCATCACCGGCCTGATGACCGAGCTTGTCGTTCACGCTCTTGAACCGGTCCAGGTCGATGAAGAGAATCGAAACCTGACCCGGCGGGCTAGCCGTGATCGCCAGGCCGACTTCGCGCAAGAACAGCGCCCGGTTCGGCAAGCCGGTCAGGATGTCGTGCAACGAGGCGTGTCGCACCTGAGCCTCAGAGCGATAGCGGCGTAGCGCGTTGGAGACGGTGATGCTGATCGCCTCAGCGCAGAGCCGCTCGTTGTCAGTGAACGGTTTGGCCTTCTCGCTTCGACGCAACACCAGCTGACCATCGCCGGCCAATGGCAACCGCAATTCGCCGCTCTCGGCCTGAATCGGCCCAGCTGCAGTGTCATGCTCACCGTCAGCACTGGCTGCAGTCAGCGGGCTAGCGGCCGACAGTTCGGCCGTCAGCTCTGCCCGAAGCACCTCGCTGGCACGCTGGCAGACATGGGCGAGGAAGCCCTCCTCGTCAGCGTCGGCCAGCGCCTGCGTGCCCAGCTCTGCGACCAGTTCTTGCAGGCCCCGCGCCCGCTCCCGCTCGTTGAGCAACCCCACCATCCGTACGATCAGCAGCACCACGATGGTGAATACGCCGATCCCGGCAAACGACAGCGCGACTTTGCCCCCGGCCTCGACGAAGACGCCGATGATCGAAATCGGCAGCGCCACGGCGAGCAGGATCATGCGAGCATGCGGAATCGTGCTCTGTCGGCTGGCCCGTCGGGTCAGCCCGGTCATCGAGGGAGTCAACGCGGCGGCGCCGATGAGGAGGCGGCCGAGCCCAGCGAGGGTGTCCGCACCCCCGGCGGTGGCGGTGATGCCGCTGTTGACCATCGCCAAGGACACGCCGATGAGCTGGCCGGCGATCGAGCCGAGCAGGAACAGCCAGACGCTGGTACACCGCCCGGCCAAGAAAGCCAGCCGGATGCTGGCGGCAACTGCCACCCCGGTCATGATCGTGAGCACCAGCACGATCTGCTGCGGGACCACCGCACGGTCGGGTTGCCCGGCCAACAAGAATTGCCGCAAGCCCACCGCCAGGGCCAAGGTCAGCATCCAACCGTCGATTGACTCGTCGCGATCGTTGCCGCCACAAGCGCGAACGAACAGCAGGGGAGCGATGATGAAGCACACGTTGCCCACAACAGAAATCGCCACCGTCGGCCCGTTCGCGGTCAGCGCGGCACCCGCATCCTTAGGCAGCGAGGTGCAGACCATACCGAGCACCAGCAGCCACCAGATTCGGGGCCGGTCCGGCCGATGCATCCGAATGCCGGCGACGACTGCGGCAGTAGCCAATATGCCAGTCAGCACCCCGGCGACAGTGACAACGATTCCCGCGTGACTGAACATAATCGCCGCCATCAACACGATACTGACGGCGGTGTACGCGCGGAACCATTTGCTCACGTCTCCTTAGGTCGGTCACGTCCGGCTAGATGTGAGGACATTGGCACCGGCAGCCCAAACGGGCCGGCATCGGCTGACCCGGATCGTCGGTGCCCAGCGTGCTCAGGTGGCCACCGGGATACTGCGCGCTAGCCGACTGGACAGCCAATCGAACGCGGGCCCTTCCATTTGCCGCCAGACCGCATGGTTGTGCCCGCCCTGCGGCAGCTCGACTGCGGTCATGCTGATCGGGGAGCGGGCGAGCCGAACTATGGTGCGCGAACCAGTACGGCAGATGTGGTCGTTGGCGGCCCAGGCGACGTACATGGCTAGCTGGGGTTGGGGCAGGTTGCGGAGCCGCCAGGCGACGTTGTTCGTGGTGTTTTCGCTGCCGTCGCCGATGGCGATGCCGGGTCCGGCGTCGCCGGACAGGGAGGCCACCGCGGCATAGCGATCGGGGTTGCGCAACGCAAGGTTCATTGCGCAGAAGCCGCCGGCCGAGTAACCGATCAAGCCCCAGCCCTGGCGGTCAGTGCGCACGCGCAGGTGCGCCGCCGCGTAAGCAGCCACGTCGGCGGTGAGGAACGTTTCGGTCTGCGGCCCGTGGGCCAAGTTGGTGCATTCGGTGTCCAGCAACCGGCGCGGCGTCTGGTAAGGAAACAGCACCACCGTCGGCGCCATCCGCCCGGCGGCGATTTCCCGATCAAGATTTGGTACGACGTTCAGCTGGCGAATCCACGAGCTCGGTGAGCCCGGATAGCCGTGAAAGGCCTCTATTACCGGGAACCGTCGCGTCGCACCAGCAATCGTGTCATAGGCGGCCGGCAGATAAACGCCCATCGTCATGCTCAAGCCACTGGACGAGCCGGGAACGGTGACGGTGAGCAGCCGCCCGCCGTTGGGTTGCGGTTTGTTCGCCGCGGACAAGCCGGAGGTCAAGGGGACGTCGTCGCTGGGCGGCCCGAACAGCGCTGACCATGAGGTATAAGCAGCGGTAACTCGGTTCACCTGCAATGCTGCGGTAGCGACCAGGCTCAGCGTCACCAGCGTGAGCAGTGCAGTCCGGCCGACGAGCTTGCGACCGTCCCAGAAATGTGCCACGGCGACCGTGGCGAGCAGCACTATCGCAACACCGACCAGGATCGTCGCCGACGAGTCGATCGTCATCAGCCGGGCAGCTTCGGCAACGGTGCTGGCAGCTGGTCGGCAGCCGCTTTGAGAGTCGTGGCCCAACCATGGGTGACTTTCGCTGGTTTTGTCGCGAAATGAGGATCGGTCGTGCCGAGTCGAGTCGCCAACGCCGCGTGCTGATCGTCAGCGACCAACGCCCAGTCATGGTCGGTGACCCGCACATGCCGTGGCAGGTCAACCGTCAAGCCGGACCAGGCACCAGTGGTGGCCTTGGGGCTGACTGCGATGGTCACCGTGTCGGTGAGGTGCGCAGCTGCCTTGCGCACCTCAGCAAGATGCGTCGGCGTGCACAGCACCACGACGACCGAATAAGCCACGTTGGCTCGGCTGGCATAATCAGCTGGCAGCACCAGCGCAGCGGGAGCACGCAGTTGCCATTGCTGCTCCCGGGACGCCAGCCAATGCAGATCCGGGGCGGCCTGTTCAGCGACTTGGAGTGACGCCACCGGGATTATCCGCGCAGACTGTCCGCCCTTGAACAAATCAGACCAGGACGGGAAAAACGTTTGATCCCGATTTTCGATCAGCGCAAACGTCGCCACCAGGAACACCTGCACGCAGATCGCCCCCAGTGTGCGGGTCCGCAGCCGGTGCCGCCGGTCGCCGCGAGACCAGAAGAAGATCGTGGCAGCCAACGCCACCAGGGCCGCGGCACCCACCGCCACGATCAGCGGTATGCCGGTCAGGCTCACCGGTCGGTGTCCACGGCACGCTGTCCACGGCCGGCCGGCAGGAACGCTTCGGCGCTGAGCGCGGCGAAGCTGATTCGCGGCAAATCCCGGGCGGAGGGGAAACACAGGAACCGTGGTTGCCAGTCCGGCTGATATTTAGCGTTAGCGCGATAGAGCGACTCGATCTGCCAGAGCTTCGACACCGATCGCAGCGCGCGCGCCCAGAGCCGAATGACCGGGCCGGCGCCGAGTTGCTCGGCCCGGGCGAACACCGATCGCAGCACCGCGAAGTTCAGCGAGATCTGCTTGACTCCCAGAGCCGGTGCCGCTTCGACCGCGCTGACGATCATCAGCTCGGTCAAGCCGTTCTCAGCCGTGCGGTCGCCGCGCATCAGATCCAAGGACAGTCCCGTCTTACCCCACGGTACGAACTGGAGCAGGCCGCGGAGTCGACCAGTTTCGTCGCGACAGAGCACCAGCAAGCAGTCGTCGTCGGCCGGGTCACCGAAACGCGACAAGGCCATCGAGAAGCCGCGTTCTACGCCGCCTTGGCGAAACTCAGTAGCGCACTGGCTTGCTTCTTGCAATGCGGCAGCATCGAGGTCGCGTTGCCGTACCACCTGAGTCTGGTATCCAGCGCGGCGAACTCGGCCGACGGCTTGACGCACCGTACGCATCGAGCGGCCGTCCAGCGTGAACTTGCTGACGTCGATGATCGCCTCGTCGCCGAGCTCGATCGCGTCCAAACCGAAGCGCTGGTATGCCGTGCCGCCGGCGGTGCCGCAGGCCAGAACGGCAGGCGTCCAACCGTGCTCGTCACAGTCGGCCAACCACGCTGTGATCGCTTCCGGCCAGGCCGACCGAATGCCCAGCGGATCACCCGAGGCCAAACTCACCCCGTTGATCACGCGATAGGCGATGGCCGAGCGCTGCGTGGGCGCCCAAATGTAGGCCTTGTCAGCCCGAAGCGCGAAATAGCCCAGCGAGTCGCTGTCGCCGTGCTTAGTGAGCAGCTCGCGCACCCGCGGTTCGTCGCCGGCAGCGCAACCGGCGCGGCGGGTGCCCGGTCGCAGCAACACCACCCCGCCCGCGGCGAACGCCAGCAAACCAAACGCACCGGTAGTCACGTCGATCGCTGTGCCGGCTGCCGCGTGCTCGAACCGTAACGGACCGGTGACTCCGATCATCCCCAGCGCCACATGCTCAGCCCACCTAACCGGGCCGGCGGTCACGGTCAGCTGGGCCGAGCGCAGCGCCACCTCGATGAAGCCGAGCACGAACCCGGCACCGAGGAAGCCGCCGCACACCCAGAGCGCCCGCCACCGGTTCCGCAGGTCACCGCGGGCATAGAAGCGGTCGCGTTCGATCACGAGCACTACCAGCACGGCAGCTGCCACCACTGCCGGTGCCGGCATCGCCCGCACAGCGTGCAGCACGACACTGAGCGCACACAACGCCGTGGTCAGCTGCCAAGCTCGGCGCTTGCCTCGGCGCAGGCCGGCGCCCAGATAGACCAGCAATAGCCCGAGAACTCCGGTGGCAGCGCGAGCAGTCATCACCCCAGCTGTGGGCATGATTTCGACCAAAAGCGTCATCCGGTGATGCCAAGACGGTAAGATTGCGGTGACGGCATCAAAGGCGCCGATAACCTGCACGCAGCGTGCGACCACGGTCCGTGACGGCGGAGGGCGCCACCCGGTCCGTTCGGTCACTGCGCGCGACTGTGATCCAGCGCCGGGCTGAACGGTTTCGCGCTCCCGTTCCTCAGCTGCCACCACAACATCTCCCACTTTGCCCGTCACATTCCTTCCCCAAGTCGTCGCGCCGGCAACATCTTCTCTCACCAGGCAACGGCCTTACGTCGGCCTAGGGTAGGGACCTAAGACAAGGCCCTGCGACTTTCGGTGGATGCCCGCCCCCACCCAAATCACTTGACCAGCCTATGGACTGGCCAACGTGGCGCGCGGCGCCGACGCCAGAGCAATCTCAGCGCAACAATTTGCCACTCTGAGTGATCAACGCGTGCCGAATTGGATGAGCCTATGGCGACCGACGGTGATTATGTCTCGCGCGGCGTGCTCGCGTTCGCTGGGCTGATCAAGTTAGCAGGGTTTCGCGCATGAGCTTGCCCGGGTTCAGGGCGCCGACAACGCGAGTGCCGGTGGGGTCGAACACGTCGATGGTGTTGTTGCGCCGCATGAGTTCGCGCACTGGTTCGGGCAGCGGCGGGGGTGAGCTCATGGCCGCACGCAGCTGGCGGGCCGTGGCGATCGATCGGTCGGTAAGCGTTGCCGCGTCGACTGTCGCCGGGATACCGCCGAATTCCCAACCCGCCGCCGTCAAGTCGAGCGCCTCGAACACCTCGGCCAACAGTTGCTCTGGCGTAGTGGAGCGCACGGCTTGGCGCGCTTGCGCACCCACTACCTGCACTGCGGCGCTCACCTGCACAAACGGGTGCAGCCCGCCCGGCAAATCGAACAACGGCCACCGCAGGTGCGGCCCAGCAGCACGCCACAGCTGCCGATAGTTGCGCCGGTCAACCACATACCCCTGCCCGGTACGCCGGTGGAGCGCGGCAACTTGACTGAGCAGCGCGTTCTGGGATGTTTCGGCAAACTCATGCAGGACCTTGATCGCCACATATAGGCCGTCGTCACCCGCTAGCAGGTGCTCGACCGCAGCGGCTTGATCAGCGAACGGCTGATGCTCATGCGCGCCGAAACGCTGGCGGATGTCTAGCAGCAACGCCTGCTGTGGACCCGAATCGTGCTGGACCTGTCGCTTGCCCAGCCCGAGCCGCAACCACCGCATGTCGCCCCGTTTCGTCTGCCGACCGAGTTGTCCGCCCAAATCCTAGTCAGACGACATTGTCCCAGCTCAAACCGGGCAGGCCACCAGCCTGTCCCAGCTCGGCTCGGCGGGCCACCAGCCTGTCCCAGCTCGGCTCGGCAGCTACCAGCCGAGGGGCTGCGTTCGGGCCGAACTGAGAACAGTCCGGCCCGAACGTTGCTCAGACCAGATCGAAGCGGTCGAGGTCTGTGACCTTGACCCAGGCTGCGACGAAATCGTGCACGAACTTCTCGCCCGCGTCGTCGCTGGCGTAAACCTCGGCGAGGGCCCGCAGCTCCGAGTTGGAGCCGAAGAGCAGATCGACTCGGCTCGCCGTCCATGTCTGCTCGCCGCTGCTGTTGTGCGCGACGAAAGTGCTGGCGTCATCGGCGGTGGGCTGCCATTGCGTACCAAGGTCGAGCAGGTTGACGAAGAAGTCGTTTGTCAGTTTGCCGGGGGTGTGGGTCAGCACACCCAGCGGGGACTGCTGGTAGTTGGCGTCGAGCACGCGCAGGCCGCCGATCAGCACGGTCAGCTCGGGAGCGCTCAAGGTCAACAGGTTCGCTTTGTCGATCAGCAGGAACTCGGCCGGCAAGCGGTGGCCTTTGCCCAAGTAGTTGCGGAAGCCGTCGACAGTCGGCTCCAGCGCGGCGAACGACTCGACGTCAGTTTGCTCCGCGGTCGCGTCAGCTCGGCCAGGCGTGAACGGCACCTCGATGGTGTGTCCAGCTGCCTGCGCGGCCTGCTCGATCGCTGCGGCACCGCCCAACACGATCAGGTCGGCAAGCGAAACCTGTTTGCCGCCAGCGGCGAACGCCTCGCGAACCCCTTCCAGGGTACGCAGCACGCTGGCGAGCTCGTCGGGTTCGTTTACTTCCCAGCCGCTCTGCGGTTGCAGCCGGATCCGGGCACCGTTGGCGCCGCCACGCTTGTCACTGCCGCGGAAGGTCGAAGCTGACGCCCACGCAGTGCGCACCAGCTGGCCGACGCTCAGGCCGGAACTGAGCAACTGGCTCTTCAACGTGGCCACGTCAGCGGCGTCGATCAGCGGGTGGTCGACGGCGGGAATCGGGTCCTGCCAGATCAGCGTCTCGCTCGGAACCTCGGGGCCGAGGTAGCGCGCGATCGGGCCCATGTCCCGGTGGGTCAGTTTGAACCAAGCGCGGGCGAAGGCATCCGCGAATTCCTGCGGATTGTCGCGGAAACGACGCGAGATCGGCTCGTAAATCGGGTCGAGTCGCAGGGCGAGGTCGGTGGTGAGCATCGTCGGCGCGTGCGTCTTGGCCGAATCGTGGGCGTCGGGAACCGTGCCGGCTCCAGCCCCGTCCTTCGGCTTCCATTGGTTCGCGCCGGCTGGGCTTTTTGACAGCTCCCACTCGTACCCAAAGAGGGTTTCGAAGAAGCTGTTGTCCCAGGTGGCCGGAGTTGGCGTCCAGGCACCTTCGAGGCCGCTGGTGATGGTGTCGCCGCCATTGCCGGTGCCAAAGCTGTTGCGCCAGCCTAGACCTTGTTCTTGCAGTTCAGCGGCTTCCGGTTCTAGGCCGACATGGTCAGCGGGGCCGGCGCCGTGGGTCTTGCCGAAGGTGTGACCACCGGCGATCAGCGCGACGGTCTCCTCGTCGTTCATCGCCATCCGGCCGAAGGTTTCGCGGATGTCGCGGGCCGAGGCGATCGGGTCTGGGTTGCCGTTCGGGCCTTCGGGGTTGACATAGATCAGGCCCATTTGCACAGCGGCGAGCGGCTCGTCGAGGTTGCGGTCACCGCTGTAACGCTCGTCGCCCAGCCAAGTGGTCTCTGGGCCCCAGTAGACATCCTCGTCGGGCTCCCAGACGTCGGGGCGCCCACCGGCAAAGCCAAAGGTGGTGAAGCCCATCGACTCCAGCGCCACGTTGCCGGCCAGGATCAGCAGGTCGGCCCAGGACAGGCTCTGACCGTATTTCTTCTTCACTGGCCACAGTAGCCGGCGGGCTTTGTCGAGATTGGCGTTGTCGGGCCAGCTGTTCAGCGGAGCGAAGCGCTGTTGACCGGCGCCGCCACCACCGCGACCGTCGCTGATCCGATAGGTGCCCGCGCTGTGCCAGGCCATCCGAATCATGAACGGGCCATAGTGGCCATAGTCGGCTGGCCACCAGTCTTGCGACGTTGTCAGCACCTGCGCGACGTCTTGCTTGACCGCGCTCAGGTCCAGGGTGCGAAACGCTGCGGCGTAGTTGAAGGTTTCGCCGAGTGGGTTGGCCACCGCCGGGTTCTTGGCGAGGATCTTGAGGTTCAGCTTGTTAGGCCACCAGCTCTGATTGCCGCTGCCCTGAGTCGGGTGCGGGGCTGTGTGCACCACTGGGCAACCGCTCCCAGCTTGCGTGCCCTGGTCGGCTGAGTCGACGGCCTCAGCGCCGGACTGCGCGTCGTGAATGATCGGCTGGTGGTCCTCGGACGGGACAGATGTCGCGTGCTGCTCGGACATGGTTTCCTTCCGTGACGGCTGGAGCTCAAGCTTTCCGACACACCCGGCACCGGCGGCGACTGCCACGGCGCACACTCAGGGTGCGGTAGCCACAGCGGAAAGTCTGACCCTTCTTCTGGAACCAGTCAAGATTATCTTCGCCTGGACCCGCGGCGACGCCGACGCACCGGCAGCACGTCGTCAGTGGTCATGGGTCCAGTTTGGCAGAGCGAACCGCGACCCATCGCCCGAACCGCGGCGCAAGCCGACCACGGCTCATGCGGCAATCACGGCACCTGCCGACCACGACTCGTTCGGCAACCGCGGCACCCGCCGGCAACAGGGGTCAGGGCAGTTCGCCGACGCTGTTGAGTTCCTGCAGCTGCTGGGTTACGTGGCTGTCCAGCGCGGCCTGATAGCTGCGGGCGAGTTGCGCCAGTCGCTCGATCTCGTCCAGCAGGGTGGCGCGCCGAGATTCCAGGCTGTTCATCGCCTCGGTGTGGTTGCGTCGAGCGTCGGACTCGATTGAGCCGGCCCGCATCTGCGCCTCGTTAGTGATCTGCGCCGACTTGTCGCGAGCGCCGGACAGGACGGCTTCGACTTCCTGCCGCGCGTCGCGCATGTGGTCGTCGGCGGTGCGCTGCGCCATCATCAGCACCGCACTGGTGCGGCTGTCTGCCTCCGGGGCCGACGCGGCGCCCGGCATGCTTTGCCGGGCTTGTTCCAGCCGCGTCTGCAGGCCCCGAGCATGCTGCTCGGCCCGCGCCCGCGCTTCCTGCATGTGCTCCAGCTCAGCGGTCATATCGGCGAGCTCGGCGTTGCGTTGCATTGCTGACGCACTCGGGCCGCTCTGGCCACCGCCACCGCGTTGCACCTGGCCGTGCAGGGCGCGATTTTCCTCAATCAGGCGGATGAGTTCCTGCTCAAGCTCGTCCAGGAACGCGTCGACCTCTTCCTCGTCATAGCCGCGCTTGCCAATCGGCGGCTTCTTGAAGGCCATGTTGTGGATGTCAGCAGGTGTTAACGGCATCGGGATCCTTGAAACAGTGTCGGCGACAGTCGTCTCGACGGCGATCTTACGCAACTTCTGCGAGCCGCCGGCACGAGTACATCGATGTGTACCCCATGATCACGGGAAAATCGCCGGCACCAGCTTCAGTTTTCAAGTCGCGAAGCTAGTGCCGACAACGGTGATGGGGCCTGCCCGGTGCTGGGCGGGCCCCATCGTGTCGGTCGATCAGCCTTGGATGCCGTCGACCGGCGGCACAGTCAGCGTCCGCTTGGCTGGGGTGCCACCCAGCACGATCTTGCGCAACGAGGTGTTGTTGGCGGTGCTCAATTCGGCCAGCTTATTGGCCGGGTTCGCCTTTACCTCGATGTAATACGTGCCGTTCTTCAGGTCGGTCACCTCGAAGGACTGACCCGGCCGTGCCTGGCTGTAGGTGTCACCGTTGCCGATGTCGAGCACCTCGCGCACCGCGGCTGCAGTGTTGCCGCCGCAGGAGGTGGACAGGTCGGTGTTCTGCGGGCGCCACTTGGCGTTCGGCAGCGTGTAGTCGACCGGGTCGGTGTTGGCCAGACAGAACGCTTCCTTGCCGCTGCGCACGGCAAGTTTGCGGTCAGCGCCGAGCAGGTTGTATTGCGCGAAGTCGGTGAAGTGCCAGTGCTTGTGCCCCTCGCGCGGGTCCCACTGCAGCGTGCCGGCCGGCACTGAACCAACCTGCTTGCCCTGGGCGTCGAAGAAATACTGATAGGCGTCCATCAGTTCGCTGCCTGTGCGCCGGAAGCCGTCGACCAACAGCGGTGAGGTGCCCGCGTTCCACACGGTGGCGCCGAAGTTGACAAACCATTTGCCGTTGGGCTGGTGGGTCTTGTCGTCGGTGCCGGGCTCCAGGGAAATGCCCCAGGCGGGCAGGGCCTTCAGATCGGGCCGCGGACCGGTCTTCGGTGCTGCGGCCAGCGACTTCGGGATGCTTGCCGGTGGCCGGAAGTCAGGCAGATAAGTGCCGATCTGTCCACTGTTGGTGCCTTCGCCGGGATGCGCGCTGTGTTTGCCGGCCAGGCCGGCAGCGGTGCGGGCGTGTGCCGCAGCAGCGGCTGGGCCGGAAGCTGTCGGGCCAGGAGTCGGCGCGTTCGACGGCTGTCCGCCTTGAGTCGGGTCCTCGGTGTAAGGGACAACATTGAGGTTGACCGTTACAGCACTTTCCTTCGCATTGATCTTGAAGAACTTCTGGTATGTCGGGTTGAGCTCGACCGTGGCTCGATATTTGCCCACCGCCAGCTTGATCGGGCTCGGGCCCCTGCGCGAGCCCGGGGGCAGACTGTCGGTCGCGCCGTTCCAGCCGGCCTGAATGCCCCAGACTGCACCGAGCAGATATGGATTGCCGTTACCGCAGCCAACCGGGTATGGGTTCGCCGGCGGGGCGTCGCGGCGGGTGCGCGCCGACCCATAATCGCCGGGGCAGAAGTTCGTCTTGTAGGACGCGACCTTCGCGCCGGCCGGCGTCTTGATGGTGACTGTGGTGAAGTCTTTGAGCCCATCGAAGGTCGGCACCATCGCGGCAGGCAAGGTCACATAGGTCTTCTTGCCATTCTTCTCGAGCACCTGCTGGGCGACGATCGGATCCGCATAAGACTTGCGCGACGCCCGAATCTCGAACGGCTGCTGGCCGGCGATGACGTTGACGCCAAGGTTTAGGTCGAGAAAGCTTTCATTACCGTCGGTGAATAGCTGGGCGGTGATGTCTGTGGTGGTAGCTACAAACGACAGCACGGGGGCCTCGGTGGCCGCGTTCGCGATGCCGAAGCCGGCCGCGGTCAGCGACAGAGCTGCGACGACGACACCAGCAGTTAGCAGGCGCGTTCGGGTGGCGGTCATGGATTCCTCTCGGTGGATGTGCGGAAAGGAAATCCGAGCGGCTGTGAACTGGGCGTAAGGCCACGTGGGGTAACGAAAGCGTCGGCGCTGGGCTATCACCGGCCGAAATCGATCAGCGGTTCAGTCGGGCTCGGCGTCAACGCCGACACGATCTGCCAGTCGGCGCTGCGGCTGGGCATCGCCTCATCGCTGTGCTGCACCCAGACCACGGGCACCTGCTCGCGGCGCGCCCGCTCGACTAGGGCGGCGATGTTCGCCACTACGGCTTCGTGCTCGTAAGCCTCGCCGACAACCCCGTTCTGCACATCGACGACGAGCAGTGCGGTGTTGGGTCGGTGCTCAAGTGTAGTCATGTCTCTCCTCTCGTCGAGCACAAACCGTAGCCTGCCCCACCGACAAAATCCGCCCGGGAACAGTCACCCGTGGTGAGATGAGAGCCGGCAACATTCTTCTTTGGAGGTTTACCGTGGCTGACTTTGTCGGCGCTGTGGACCAGGGCACCACCAGCACCCGATTCATGATCTTTGACCATGGGGGCAACGAGGTCGCCCGGCATCAGCTGGAGCACGAGCAGATCTTGCCGCAGGCCGGCTGGGTCGAGCATGACCCGATCGAGATCTGGCAGCGCACAGATGCAGTGATCCGCGCCACGCTTCGCCAGGCCAAGCTGCAGGCCGGCGATTTGGCTGCGCTGGGCGTCACCAACCAGCGCGAAACCACTGTGGTGTGGGATCGGCACACGGGACGGCCCTACTACAACGCGATTGTGTGGCAGGACACGCGTACTGATCGGATTGCTTCGGTCTTGGAGCGCGACGGGCGTGGCGCGGTGATTAGGCAAAAGGCGGGACTGCCACCGGCGACGTATTTTTCTGGCGGCAAGATCCAGTGGATTCTCGATCACGTGGACGGGGTGCGCGTGGCGGCTGAGCGCGGCGATGCGATCTTCGGCACCATTGACAGCTGGCTGATCTGGCACCTGACCGGCGGCAACCACCACACCGACGTCACCAACGCCAGCCGCACCATGCTGATGGATCTGCAAACTCGCGACTGGGATGACGAACTGTTGTCTTTCTTCACCATCCCCCGGGCCATGCTGCCGCAGATCCAACCCTCAGCAGACCCCGATAAGTACGGCGTGACCAGCCCCACCGGCCCGTTCGCCGGCGAGGTGCGACTGACTGGTGACCTCGGTGATCAACAGGCCGCCATGGTCGGTCAGGTGTGCTTCAACCCCGGCGAAGCCAAAAACACCTACGGTACGGGCAACTTCATGCTGCTCAATACTGGTCACGAACTCGTGCGTTCGAGTCACGGACTGCTCACCACGCTCTGTTACCAGTTCGGCGAGCAAGCCCCCGTCTATGCGCTGGAGGGTTCGATCGCGGTCACCGGTTCGGCGGTGCAGTGGCTGCGCGACCAGCTGCACGTGATCAGCTCGGCCGCGCAGATCGAATCGCTAGCCGCCTCCGTGCCCGACAATGGTGGCGTCTATTTCGTCCCGGCGTTCTCCGGCCTGTTCGCACCACACTGGCGTGCTGATGCGCGCGGCGCGATCGTCGGATTGTCACGCTTTAACACTGATGCGCATTTGGCCCGCGCCACCCTCGAATCGATCTGCTATCAAAGCCGCGACGTGGTCGACGCGATGGCGCGAGACTCTGCAGTGGCGTTGGACGTGCTCAAAGTCGACGGGGGCATCACCGCGAACAGCCTGTGCATGCAGATCCAGGCGGACGTGCTCGGTGTGCCGGTGAGTCGACCGGTGGTGGCGGAGACGACTGCGCTCGGTGCCGCGTACGCAGCAGGGTTGGCGGTTGGGTTTTGGAAAGATACTGACGAGTTGCGGGAAAACTGGAACGAGTCGCAACGCTGGCTGCCGACCTGGACTGTTGAGCAGCGCGATCGGAGTTATCGCCGCTGGCAAAATGCCGTGCGGCGCACGCTCGACTGGGTCGAACTGGACTGACGCCTGCCGACGATCAGCACGGGCTCAGCTCGGACGGGCTCAGCTCGGACGGGCTCAGCTCGGACGGGCTCAGCTCGGACGGGCTCAGCTCGGACGGGTCTGGCTCAGTGGACTCGACTCAGTAGCTGGTGGACCGCGTCTAGCACCTGGCCGGCTTGGAACGGTTTGCGGATCAGGGGTGCGTCAGCCGGCATTTCTTGGCCGCCGGGTGCCGGGCCGCTGGTGTAGCCCGACATGAACAGCACCGGCAGGCCAGGCCGGTCGCGGCGTAATTCGACGGCCAGTTGCGTTCCGGATATACCAGGCATAATGACGTCGCTCAGCAGCAGGTCAAATGGCACGTTCTCGCCCTGACATAGTTTGAGCGCATGGTGGGCGTCGGGGGCGGCGCAAACTTCGTATCCGGCCTTGGTCAGGATGCGACAGACAATGTCACGTACCCCGTCCTCGTCCTCGACCACCAAGATTCGCTGACCGGCGCCCGTGGCTGGCGTCCGCGTACCGGTCGGGGTGTCGCTGGCTGGTGTCGGCGCGCCGGCGGGCAGTCGCACGTGCACGGTCGTACCCTCGCCGGGTCTTGACTGGAGGTTGATCGTGCCGCCGGCGTCGGTGACTACTCCATAGGCGGTGGCTAGACCGAGGCCGGTTCCGGAGCCGCGGCCTTTGGTGGTGAAAAACGGCTCGAAGGCGCGCGCTGCGACTTCCGGCGGCATGCCGCAGCCGGTGTCGGTGATGCTCAGGTGCGCGAAGCCGGCTTCGGCCGCTGTCGCTATCGTCAGTCGACCTCCGGCGGGCATCGCCGCGCGGGCGTTCATGACCGCGTTCATCAGCACTTGTTCCAGTTTGCTGCGGTCCATCGTGATCGGCGGCAGATCGCTGCTAAGCAGGGTGCTCAACTCGATGTCCTCGCCCAAAGTGCGTCCGAGCAGGCGGTGCAGGTCGGTGGCGACCGTGTTGAGATCCAACGTTTCCGGCCGGGACGGTTCAAGTCGGCTGAAAATCAGCAGCTGGCGAGTCAGGCCACTGCCCCGCGCGGCGGCTTGCGCGATAGCCTCGGCGTCGTTGCGGCTGGGGTCGTCGGCGGCGAGCTCCTCGGTGAGCATGGTGGCGTAACCGGAGATCACGGCGAGGATGTTGTTGAAGTCGTGTGCGATGCCGCCGGCGAGTTGACCAAGCGAGTCCAGGCGTTCGGCCTGGCGCAACTGTTGCTCTAAACCGGCCCGGTGCTGTTCGGCGAAGACCCGTTCGGTTACGTCGCGCAGTATGCCCTCGACGGCCACCAACTCGCCGCGCTCGTCGGTGATCGCGTTTGCGCGCTGCTCGATCCAGGTGTGCTCACCGCCCTGACGGCACCAGCGCACGGTCAGGGTGCCCGGTCCCGGCGCTCGCCACGACTCTTCCAGCTTGGCCCGGTCGTCCGGTTCGGCCAATCGGAAGATCAATTCTGGGTCGGCGTAAAATTGTTCCGGCCGATGCCCGGTTACTGACTCGACCGCTGGGCTCAGGTATTCCATCGCCGGATCCGGATTGAGGCGATACCGGAAGATGATGTCCTGCGCGTGCTCGGCCAACAGCCGGAACCGTTCCTCACTTTCGCGCAGCGCGGCCTCGGCCTGGCGGCGGTGTCGGCGTTCCGCGGCCTCGCGCAGTTCTCGTTGCACTGCCAGGGCGAGCCGGGCGAGTCGGTCCTTCAGCACGAAGTCGCGGGCGCCGGCGCGCATCAGCGCCACTGCCGTCTCTTCGCCCACCTGGCCGGAGACCAGCAGGAACGGCAGGTCCGCGTCGTGGGCGAGCACTTGTTCCAGCGCGTCTTCGGCTCGAAACGAGGGCATCGTGTAATCGGAGATGACCACGTCCGGGGTGCGCTCGGCCAGGGCAGCTGCCACCCCGGCCGCGGTGTCGGCGCGTGCGTGGCTGACCGTTAACCCGGCCCGAGTGAGCCCACGGATGATCAAGACAGCGTCGTCATCACTGTCATCGACAACCAGCACGTGCACCTCAGTCACCGGGACCGCCCGGCATAGGCTCGTTGACCAACAACCAGTAGATGCCGAGCACGTTGACCGCCGTCACGAACTCGTCGAAGACCACCGGTTTGCGGACGAAACTATTGGCACCGAGCCGGTAGCTCTCCACCACGTCGCGCTCCTCGTTGGAAGTGGTCAACACGACCACCGGAAGTGCTCGGGTGCGCGCGTCACTACGGATCCGGCGCAGCACCTCGAGCCCGTCAATCTTGGGCAGTTTGATGTCGAGCAACACCAGTGACGGACGCAAACCAGCGCTGTGGTCCTCGGGCAGTAGCTGGTGCAAAGCTTGCTCACCGTCGGCGGCCACGACGAGCTGGTTCTTGATCCGGTTCTTGGTGAACGCTCGTACGGTCAGCAGCACGTCGTCGGGGTTGTCCTCAATCAGCAGTATCGGTGCGTCGCTCATCGTCACAGCTGCCAACCGGCCGGTGCGGGCGTTAGGCTGAACTGGAAACTGGCGCCCTGTCCCGGGGTACCCTCAGCGCTGATCTGCCCACCGTGGCGAGTAATGACGCGCTGCACGATCGCCAGTCCGATCCCCGTACCGTCGAATTCGGCGATGGTGTGCAAACGCTGAAATGGGTCGAAGATTTTCGAGGCGAACTTCATGTCGAAGCCGGCACCATTGTCACGCACGGTGAAGACGTCGACGCCGTCGTGCTGATGGACACTCATGGCGATTGTCGGTTCTTGCTCGTGGGCAGTGAACTTGACCGCGTTGCCCAGCAGGTTCTGCAGCACTAGCCGGATCAGATGCGGATCGCCGTGCGCGACCAAGTCTTCCTGCACGGTGAAGGAGACTGGTCGCGGCGAGCTCGGATCGATCAGCTCGGCCGCCACTTCGCGGGCCAATCCCGTCAGATCGGTGCGTTCCCGGGTTAACTGGCTGCGCGTGGCCTTTGACAGATTCAACAGGTCATCGATCATCTGGGCCATCCGGTTCACGTTCGCCTGGATTCGGGCCAGATACCGCTGAGCTTCGTCGTTCAGGTCGCTGCTGTGATCTTCGAGCAGCACTTGGCTGAAGCCCTCGATCGACCGCAGCGGCGCCCGCAAATCGTGGGAGACCGAATACGCGAACGCGTCGAGTTCGCGGGTGGAAGCTTCCAGCTCGGCCGTTCGTTGCAGCACCCGCAGTTCGAGCTCGTCGTTGAGCCGGATCACCTCTTGCTCGGCGTTTTTGCGCTCCGTTATATCGGTGGAAATTCCACAGACCGCGTACGCGTGTCCGTTCGAGTCGATCAACGGGAACTTGATCGTCACGTAGGTGCGGAGCCCGTCTTCGCCCGGCGCCTGTTCTTCCACTTGCACCGGCACCCCGCGGGCGAAGGCCTCCAGGTCGTTGGTGCGGAACTCGTCGGCTATCTCGGTCGCGAACAAGTCGTGATCAGTCAGGCCGACGATGTCCCCACGGCGAAGGTCGAACAGTCGCTCGTATTCCCGATTGACCAGCAGGTAGCGGCCGTCGGCGTCGCGCATGTAGATAACAGCCGAGGTGTGGTCGAGCAGTGCCATCAGTTGCTCGCGGCCCACCTGCACGACTGGTCGATCGCTGCCGACGCTCATCGGTGACTCCACCGCCCGCCTCCCGGCTGGTGCTGGGTGCGTCGTGCAGAGCCGGCCGCACCGTCATCCCATCAGCACGACGGCGACCGTAGCCGCCGCTGGCGAATCTGACCGTACCTCGATTTCGATCGAATTTTTGGTGTTTGCGGTGGTTGCCCCGGCGGTGATCCGCAGGGGTGCCAGGGCGTGATCGCGGCGGGCCTGGGTCAATCGATCCAGGAAGCTTTCGTTCATTCCAGTGGTGCCGGCTCGATTGGAAACCAGCTCGCGGTCACCGATGCCGGTGGCGTCGCGGACCTGCTGCGGCTTGAACAGGAACTTCTTACTCAGCATCAAATGTGCTCCGGCCGTGCGGGCATGCGCGGCCAACAGCCGAAACCACGGGCCTGAGGCTGGTGC
>CBDFFS010000009.1:0-775068 GCA_965246815.1 Actinoplanes sp.
TAGGTAGCGCGGGTGCCGGGGTCGTCGCGGAATCGGTCGAGGAAGGCGTCAACGGCGACCACCAGCACCACCGAGCGACCGGTGACCAGCAGCGGGATCACGGACACGACGGGCGCCTCCTCGGCGATGTGACAGAGAATAAATGACTCTGTGTCACAGAGGGGTATCCCGGGTTCAGATGCGGAATTCCGCGACGAGCTGGCGAAGGCCGTTGCTCAACTGGCCGAGTTCGTGACAGGCCTGCAGCCCCTCCTCGGCGCTCGCGGTGGTAGTGGCTGCTGCATGGGCGGCGACGCTGATGCTGGTGACGATCTCGTCGGCACCGGTGGCTGCCTCGCTGATACTGCGGGTCATCTCGGCAGCGGTGGCGGTCTGCTCCTCGACGGCGGAGGAGATGGTGAGCTGGTAGTCGTTAATCCCGGTGATGATCTGGGTGATCTCGCCGATCGCGGTGACGGCGTCGGTGGTGTCGGTTTGGATGGCGGTGACCCGGCGACTGATGTCTTCGGTGGCTTTAGCGGTTTCCTGGGCGAGGTCTTTGACTTCGGAGGCGACCACAGCAAAGCCCTTACCTGCCTCACTGGCGCGAGCCGCCTCGATGGTGGCGTTAAGGGCGAGTAGGTTCGTCTGCGCGGCGATGGCGGTGATGACTTTGATGACATCGCCAATCTCGGCCGAAGACGCACCCAACTGGGTAACCGTGACGGTGGTTCGCTGGGCGGCAGTGACCGCCTGCTCAGCGACGGAGGCCGCAGCGGAGGCGCTACCGGCGATCTCGGTGATCGCGGTGCCCATCTGCTGCGCGCCGGCCGTGACCGACTGCACATTAGCGGCGACCGTTTCCGCGGCGCCGGCGACCATCGCGGACTGCGAGGAGGACTGCTGGGCGCTGTGCCCGAGATTCTGCGCGACCGCGGTCAGCTGAGCCGCAGCAACACTGAGTGCCTCGGCGGTGGCCAAGACCCGCCCGACGATGCTCTGGGTTGCGATGACGAAGGTGTTGAACGCGGTGCCGATAGTGCCGATCTCGTCGTGGCGGGCCACATCCACACGCCGGGTGAGGTCCCCGCCCACAGCCCCGATCTGGTGTTGCAGCATGGCGACAGGGATCAGCACCCGGCGGTAGACCGCCGCGGCCAGGCCGAGCATCAGCAGCACGGTCGCGATCAGGGCGGCCAGGCTCACCACCACCAAGGTGTGTTGCCGCGACTGCAACTGACTCAGCTTCGTGGCAGCTTCCTGGTCAAGGCGTTGCTGAGCGTCGTCGAGTTGTGCGCCGATGCTGTTACTGACCTCGACGTTCTTCACGGTCTCGGTGTTAGCGGCACCGGTGATTTCGCCGGCCAATACCTGTTTGTACCCCTCCGCGAACAGACCGTTGTAGCCATCCAGACTGGTCTTCAGCGTGGTGAAAACCGCTGCAAGGGGGGTACCGGCGGTCATCGTGAGAACGGAGGCGATTTCCGTGTCGAGCTGCTGCGAAAGGTTTACGGCCTGCTGGTAGGTAGTCGCCGATAAGGCTTTACCGGAATTGCCGCCGGTCGCCGCGACCAGCAGGTACATGTTGTTGGCACCGTCATAAGCGTAGAAATCGGCCCGGATGTGCGCCACCGTGCTCTGCAGGACAGCAGTGTGCTCCCGGTACACGGTGACCCCCTGCGACGATTGGAGGGTCTGTAGGAGCACGAACCCGTCCACTACCGCCAGTACCAGTGTCAAACCGGTCGCCACCACCGTGCCGAGACGTTTCAAATTCCACTGCACCAGAGCACTCCCCCGATAGCGTGAGGCAGGCCGCGACGGGCCGCCCTGGCAATCCCCGGCTACAAAGCATCCGCCGCAAACAAATATGAGCCTGCATCAGCTTTTGCGTGGCATTTCGTGAAAATTCTCCGTCACACCGGCCCCAAAGGGCAGGTGTGGTTCAACGTCGTCCTGGCCGTCGCCGACGATTGTCAGGCGGTGGCGTGCAGGAAAGCCGCGACGTCCGCAGTGACAACCTCGTCGTCACGGACTCCACGATGCTCACCGCGGGTGATCTTGCTCGGCTTTGGTGAGGCTGCCGACGACGCCGGGGCAGGATATCTTGTTCGATCCCGTTGATGACGAATGCCTGTTCGAGGTGGGTCAGGCGTCCCACTGGGGTCAAGGCCGAGAACCACACTGCGTCGCGTCTGCTGAACGAGTTCTGGGTTGTGCCGGAGTTACTCATTGAGTTGCCGGGTGGGTGACTCATGGTTCGCGTGATGTCGGCGCTGGATCTCTGTTGCCTTTGCTTCGAGTTGGTCGGTGCTGGCGGTCAGGCCCGTCGCGGTCGGCGACGGGAGCAGACCAGCGCGGTTTAACTGTCTGATCAGGTGGTGGTGAGTGCGTACATAGCTCACGCATTGGTCCGCTAGGCGGCGCCGCGCGTCGGCGAGGATGTCCTCCCGGTTGGACATGGCGACTCCTGTGTTCGGCGGTGGCGGTGATGAAGTGCCCTGGTCAGTATTGGAACTGGATTACGAGTTTCTGCAGGTCGGTGGACATGCGGGCGAGTTCGGCGGCGGCGGTGCGTGCCTCTTCAACTCCGGCGCGGGTGCTGTCTGCGGCGGTTGCTACCGCGGTGATGTTGGCGGCGATCTCACCGGATCCGGCCGCGGCCTGGGTGATGTTGCGGGCCATCTCGTTGGTGGTCGCGGTCTGTTCCTCGACGGCTGAAGCGATCGTGGTCTGCAAGCTGTTGATCTGTTCGATGACCTGGGTGATCTGGGTGATCGCGTAGCCCGCTTTGGCCGCGTCGGACTGGATGTTGGTGACTTTGGCGGTGATATCGCCGGTGGCGCGGGCGGTTTCCTGGGCGAGGTCTTTGACTTCAGAGGCGACCACGGCGAAGCCTTTGCCGGCGTCGCCGGCCCGGGCCGCCTCGATGGTCGCGTTCAGGGCGAGCAGGTTGGTTTGTTCCGCGATCGCGGTGATGACTTTGAGGACGTCGCCGATCTCGGTCGAGGAGGCGCTGAGTTGACCGACGGTCGCGGTGGCCTCGGCTGCGTTGGTGACTGCGGTGTCCGCGACCCGGGCCGCTTCGGCGGAACTCTGGGAGATTTCCCGGATCGAGGCGGACATTTCTTCGCTGCCGGCGGCGACGGTCTGCACGTTGCTGGAGACTTGTTCGGCGGCGGCTGCCACGGCGGTGGCCTGCGAACCGGTCTCCTCAGCGGCGGTGGCGACGTGCCGATTCGTCGTCGACAGCTCCTCTGAGCTGGAGGCCAGGGTGTTGGCGGTGGCCGCGACAGCACCGATGGCGGCCCGGGTACGGGCGTTGGCCGCATCCAACGCGGTCGCCATGGCGCCGACCTCATCCCTGGTGTGCACGCCCGCGGTAGCGGTAAGGTTCCCGGCGGCGACCGCTTCAATGGCGGCCGACACCCGGCGCAGTGGCATCACGACGCGCCGGGCGGCATATAGCGCTAAGTGGTCCTCGGCGTTAATCCTTCGGGGGTTGGTTCAGGGGTTCCAGGTTGGTGAGGTAGAGGTCGCCGGCGCAGTCGAGGGCGTCTTGGGCGGTGCCGATCGGTTGGCCGTCGGGTAGGACGGAGTCTTGGTAGCCGTCACGACTGGCGAGGTAGATCGCGAAGCCCCACAGGTGTGCGGAGCGTTGATAGCGCAGCCTCATCAGTGGGATGGTCTCACCGTCGGGTAGTTGCGCGTCGATGTAGGCGAACCCTGCCCGGTACCGCACCACGATCGTGGAAAGCCCAGGCCAGTGGGCCTTCGCGTGCTCAGTCAGGCGTTGCTGCAACGACACCTTCGTCGATTCGGGAATCGCGGCCACACTATTCATCATGCCGGCCTGCCGATGGGCCCGCAGGCCGGGGCGAATCCACCCGGTGCGAAAGGCCGACCACCCGCAATAGATCGACTGTCTGCCATGTTCGGGTAGGCGGAGGTTTGTCATGTCTGGTCCATCGGCCTGCCCGATCGTCTTGTCTATGCCCGAGCAGCAGCGTCTTGAACGCCGGGTCAGGACCGTGACCGAGCAACACCGGCACGTCTTACGCGCCACGATCATCTTGCTCGCTGCCCAGGGTTGGAGCAACGCGGCGATCGCGCGGCGGGTCGGGGTCTGTGTGGACACCGCCCGGACCTGGCGCGACCGCTACGGCGCCTACGGCGAGGACGGCCTTCGAGATCGGGGCCGCTCCGGGCGGCCGCGTCGGTTCACCGACGTGCAGCAGGCCCAGGTCAAAGCGATCGCCTGTGAACTGCCCGCTGATCGGGGGATCCCGTTGTCGCGGTTTAGCCACGCCGATCTGGCTGCCGAAGCCGTCGACGTCGGGGTGGTCGAGGACATCTCGGCATCCACCGTGCGCCGGTGGCTACGCCGGGATGCGATCCGCCCCTGGCGCCACCAGTCATGGATCTTCCCGCGTGACCCAGACTTCGCCGTTAAGGCAGGCCGTGTCCTCGACCTATACGCCCGTACTTGGCACGGCGAGGTGCTCGGCGACGACGACTACGTCATCTCCGCCGATGAGAAGACCTCCGTGCAGGCCCGCTGCCGGTGTCATCCGAGCCTGCCACCCGGACTGGCCCGGATCATGCGGGTCAACCACGAATATGACCGGGGTGGGGCGCTGGCCTACCTCGCCGCGTACGACGTCCACCAGGCCAGGGTGTTCGGCCGTACCGAACCCACGACCGGCATTGTTCCGTTCGCGAACCTGGTCGCGCAGGTCATGGGCCGTGAGCCCTACTCCAGCGCCCGCCGAGTCTTCTGGATCACCGATAACGGCTCGTCACACCGCGGTCACAAAGCCATCGACCGGTTGGAAAACACCTGGCCGAACGCCACCCTGGTCCACACACCAATCCACGCGAGCTGGGTCAACCAGGTCGAAATCTACTTTTCCATCGTGCAGCGCAAAGTCGTCACACCCAACGACTTCTACGACCTCAACGACGTCACCAACCGGCTCACCGCATTCGAAGACCTCTACAACCTCGCCGCCCGGCCCTTCAACTGGCGCTACACCAAAGCCGACCTCGCCACCACCCTCAAACGCATCGCCGCTCACGAAACCGCCACCATCTGACCCCCGAAGGATTAACGCCGAGGACCACTAAGCCCCACGCGAGCAAGGTCCCGATGCTCAACACCAGGATCACCTGCAGACGACCCGCCTGATAATCGGCCTTGGCCGTAGCTGCGGTCTGGAGGCCCTGCGCCTGCTCGGCCTTCGCCGCGGTGGCAAGCAGGGCAGCCGCGTTCGCCACCAGCGGCGAGGCCTCCGACAGCGCCTTGTCGAAGACCACCAGATTGTTGGTTTGGGCGGCCGGGAGTGCTTTCGCGTCACGGACCTGCCGATATTTGACCCACTCGTCCTGGAATTGCTGAATGCTGCTGGGATCGGCCGCCATCGGCTGATAGGCGGCAATGTCGGCGTCAATAATCTTGTCCGTGTCCGCGACCTGCTGGAGAGCTTTAGCCCGTCCGTCGCCATTCAGTAGGAAGACATCGCGTACCGCAATCCGCATGGTCTCGACCTGGATCCGGGCGTCGGCCAGGCTCTGGGCCGGCACCAGGTTGTAGGTGACGACCTTGTCCCCGGCCTGGTAAACCGTGCCCAGTTTGCTGACCCCGACGAACCCGGCGACTACCCCGGCGAGGGCGACGGCCCCGACCGCGATGAGGATCTTGCTGCGGACCGTACGGTCGTCGAACCACCGGCCAAGCGCGTTGCCGCTACGACCGGATACCACGCTCGATCTAACACCGGAAACCATGACGTCCACCTCGTCTATTGGCTCAGCCGCGGCTTGAGGCAGGACAACCGCTGCGGGTGGTTGCCGCCGTTGATTTTCACCGCTCTGGGCTGACCGCGGAGGACTTTCGTGATAGCTACCCACCAACGCAGATGTGCGGCCTAGCCTGCGCCGGCTAGGGATCTACACGGGTCCCCGGTAGTTCAGGCCGAAAAACATCGGATATGGCTGACCTGCCCTGACGTGGAGGCACCGGAAAAGCTCAGTGCTGATCCCCGTTACTTCCATACTGTTTATCCGGGCACACTGACAGACGATCAACCAGCGCCGCTTCCCTTGGGCAAGCGGCGTTGAAGCGACCAAGGCGTTCTTAAGCCATGATCCACATTGCATCAACTGATAATCGCACCAGCCGTATAACGGACGAAGCCACCCCGACGTGGCGCGGAACATACTAACTAGCAAATATGTAAAATGTATAAATCAAACCCCGTCTCACAATTGGACGGGACCCAGGCCGTCGGGAGGCAGGCCGGGCTGACCTGTGCTGTTTCCTTGTCGGTTCAGGAGGGGTGCGAGGAGGTCCAGTGGTAGGGGAAATACGATCGTGGATTTCTCACCGCCGAGCTCGACGAGTGTCTGCTGGTAGCGCAGTTGCATTGCGGCGGGGTTGCGGCTGAGTATTTCGGAGGCGTCGAGCAGTTTCTGTGATGCCTGGAACTCGCCCTCGGCGGAGATGATTTTGGCTCGGCGTTCGCGTTCGGCTTCGGCGGCGCGTGCCATCGCCCGTTGCATGGCCTCGGGGATTTCGACATCCTTGATCTCGACGGTGGTGACTTTGATGCCCCAGGGTTCGGTCTGTTCGTCGATGATGCGGCGCAGGCTGTCGTTGAGTTCGTCGCGCTCGGACAGCAGGGTGTCCAGCTCGGCTCGTCCGAGGACGGATCGCAGGGTGGTCTGCGCGATCTGGGAGGTCGCGACCGGGTATGCCTCGACCTCAGTGATGGCCAGCTCGGGTTTGACGACCCGGAAGTAGGCGACGGCGTTGACCCGGGCGGGAACGTTGTCGCGGGTGATCACCTCCTGCGGTGGGATGGTCAGCGTGACGGTGCGCAGGTCGACGCGGATCAGTCTGTCGATGAAGGGCAGGAGGAACACCGGCCCCGGCCCGGCCAGGGGTCGCAGCCGGCCCAGCCGGAAGCAGACGCCGCGCTCGTACTCGCGCAGCACCCGGATGCTCGTAAGCAGCACCACGACGAGGACGACAAGGACGAGCAGAACCGTCCACGCGGCGGTCATGAGGGGTTCCTTTTGTCAGCGGCCCACGTGGTGCGGCTCGGTGGGGTGACCCGCAGCCCGGTTGAGACGCTGGCCGCAGGGAAGTTGGGCGGTGTTCGCCGGAAGTGGTCGGTGAACCGGTATGCCAGCAGACCGGCCCCGGCCAGCGGCGCCGCGATGACCGCGAGGTCGCCGGGTTGGTGATGTCGGACGGCGATGACGATCAGCAGTAGGGCTGCCAGCGCGATGAGCACGAGGACGATTCCGCGGTGGAACCGGGCGGCCTCGGAGTGGGGCCACGGCTCGGTGTGCAGGGTGATTTCCCGTCCGTGCGGCGAGGTGGTGCAGTCGTGCTTGACCGGGCACGCGTCGCAGATGGACGGTTTGGCGCGGTAGCGCATGAGGTGGTGCTGCTGGTCGTACGTTGTCGGCCAGAGCATCTGGTCCTGGGGGCACACCCACGCGTCATGCTGGGGGTGGTAGCGGAAGCCAGCGGTGCGGTAGCGGTCGGCCCGGGCGTGGCTGTGTGCCGCCAGGCGATCCAAGGCGCAGGCGCTGACGAGCAGGGTGATGGTGTAGCCGGCGAAGTGCAGTACCTCGGCGTCGACGTTCATCGGTTGCCGCCGGCGGCGTCGGAGACGGCGAGCGGTTCGGTGATCTCGGTGAAGAGCACGTCCTCGGGTTCCTGCATGACCTGGTCGCGTTTGCGGTAGCGCACGCCCAGCCAGCAGATCCACAGCACCGGCAGGGCGCCCCCGACGATGAACACCACGTCGCCGGGCAGGCGCATCCACTCGAGCAGGCTGTTGCTCGGGTTGGTGATGAACTCCAGTTGGCGGGCCGCGAAGTAGCCCTCGTCGACAGACTTGTACAACTGGGCCACGCCGAGTGGAAGCAGCGTCGCGAAGCACATCCAGGCCAGGCCGATGTTGCAGGACCAGAACGAGATCTTCGCGAGCCGGTCCGGCCAGCGTTCCTCGGGGATCAAATAGCGCAGGCAGAACAGCGCCAGCCCGATCGCCAGCATCCCGTACACGCCCATCATGGCGGCGTGGGCGTGGTTGGCGGTCAGAGCGGTGCCGATCTCGTAGTAGGAGACCACCGGAAGGTTGACCAGGAACCCGAAGATTCCGGCGCCCAGGAAGTTCCAGAAACCGACGGCCACCAGGAACATCACGGCCCACCGGTGCGGGAACGGCGTCGTCGACGACTGCTCCTGACGCGACCCGAGCTGCAGGAACGACCACGCCTCAACGGTCAGGAAGGTCAGTGGCAACACCTCGGCGGCGGAGAAGAACGCGCCCAACGCCATGGTCTCGGCGGGGGTGCCGGAGAAGTACAGGTGGTGCATCGTCCCGACGACGCCGCCGATGGAGTACAGGATGATGTCGAGGTAGATGATGGTCATGGCGACCCGCTGCCGGATGACGCCCAGCATCACGAACAGGTAGGCGACCAGCACGGTGGTGAAGATTTCGAGGAAGTCCTCGACCCACAGGTGCACCACCATGAACCGCCAGAAATCCGCGACGGTGTAGCTGGACTCCGCGCTGGTCAGCAACCCAACGGCGTAGAAGGCCGGGATCGCGAGCCCGGTAAAGAAGAACAGCCAGGGCAGGTTGATCCGCGACTGTTTTCGCAAGGCCCCGCGCAGGCCCCGGAACAACATGAATGCCCAGAAGAACAAGCCCAGCGTGAGCAGGACCTGCCAGACCCTTCCGAGGTCCAGGTACTCCCAGCCCTGCATGCCGAAAGCGTGCAATGCTGGCGACAACCACCCGTGAATGTCCAGGCCCTCGCCGATGAGGCTGCCGAACACGACCAGTGCGAGCGCGCCGAGCAGCCCGTAAGCCATCCAGGACTGACGCCGCGGCTCACGACCGGACACGATGGGCGCCAGGAACAACCCCGTGGCCAGGAACGACGTCGCAGTCCAGAAGATCGACAGCTGCACGTGCCAGGTGCGCACCAGGTTGTAGGGCAACCAGCGACCCAGGTCGAAGCCAAAGAAGCTGGTGAGGTCGGCGCGGTAGTGCTCGCTCGCGGACCCGACCAGGGTTTGGACGACGAACAACAGCCCGACGACCAGGAAGAAATAGGCGCAGGCGCGCTGGGTGGGCGTCACGGCGACGTCGTCGGGGCGGCGAAACGAAATAGTGTCGGCCTGCCGGCCGCGCCAACCCAGACGTTCACCCCAGCGGCCGAACGCCGCGAACAGGGCGCCGATCCCGGCCAGCAGGACGATCAACGACAGCACGCTCCACACCACGACATCTGCCGTCACCACATTGCCGACCTGCTTCTCGGGCGGCCAGTTGTTGGTGTACGAGTAGTCCTTGTCTGGCCGCAACGTTGAACTGGCCCATGCCGACCAGGCGAAATACGCTGTGAGCTGCTTGACCTCCGCAGGATCGGTGACCGCCTCCGGCAGCAAACCGTTCGCGGCACTATCAGGGCCGAAATATCCAGCATAGTAGCTGACCAGCTCGTCGAACGCTTTCGCCTGCGCGTCGCTGTAGGTGACGGTATCTGTCGTCGCGTCATAGCGGTTGGCCTTGAAATCGGCAATAACACGATCACGAGCGGTGCTCGACGCGTCGCCGCCATACTCCCGCGTGACGATCTGCGCAGCACGGTGCAGGTAGTCGGCCGTGAAGTCCGGGCCGAGGTAGGCGCCATGACCGAAAATCGAGCCATACTCCATCAATCCCTTGCGCAGGAAGAGCTTCTGCCCCGCGATCACCTCCGTCCCAGTGGACACGACCCTGCCGCTCGAGGTATGGACCTGCGCTGGGATCGGCGGGTCAGCGCTGTAGGCGCGGTAGCCCAGAAAGCCCAGCACCGCCAGGCCGCACAACAAGACCAGGGCGGTGACCTGGACCCACACCCGGGAGACCGCCACGTCCGACTCAGGCGCCTGCTGCGGAAAATGATCTGCTGCCGTCATCTGTGCATGCTCCTTTGCCGACCGAGTGCCGGGACGAAGCGGTTGGCTCGGTCACCCGAATAGAGCCACACACTCCCACGGCCTTCCTCATTCTTGCCTGCGCTCCAGCAATCCACATGCCACTGTCCGGGCCTACCTCCGACCCGGCTGGCTCGCGTCAAGGGCCCGATCATTGCCAGGCGGCCGGACGGACTCGGCCGCCTGGCGGTGTGACAAAGTGCGTTCATGGAGAAGTCGTCACTGACCGCCCTCGTCCGCCAGCACCTCGTCGTCGCGCGTGAAGCTTCCAGCGGGCGCAGCGCGCACACTGTGTACGGCGGTCATGAGCACACCCTGCGCCAAACCTTGATCGCGCTGTTAGCGGGCCGCCGACTGGACGAGCACGAGAACCCTGGTGAAGCCACCGTGCATGTACTGCACGGACGTGTTCTTCTCAGCTCCGGTGACGTCGCTTGGGAAGGCTCAGCCGGTGACCTCATCACCGTGCCCAACGCGCGGCACGCACTCGAAGCGCTTGAGGACTGCGCTGTCCTGCTCACAGTGGCCAAGCACAACTGAGAAGGCCAGCACCGATTGGCCGCGTTGGCCAAGCAGCCTCCCGCTGGGGTGCGATCCCGCCCTGGCGCCGAGCACCTGACGCTGACGATCAGCAGCCCCCGATCGTGTCCACCAGCGGCCCAGCTACCTGTTATGGGCTGGTACGGGTGAATGTGAGTTTGCTGGACCAGGTCTGGCTAGGTGAGAGCGACGGTGGGATTCCGCGTTCCGGACGGTGTTCTGATGGATTGCCCGGGATGACGTTGGCGGGTTCGATTGCGATTACGTAGGCGTCCGTGAACCATGGGTGGCCGGGGCTAGCGTGGCATTCTTGCCAGAACCAGGCGTGCGGGAAGATCGCGGTGTCCCAGTCGATTCGGATGCCGAATCCGTGAGTGGGGCTGCTAATGGAATACCAGCCAGACGTGAAGTCGGTGAGGCAGCCGAATGCGCTGGCTTCGCTGTGTGCCCCTGGCGCGGCTCGCAGAGGTTGCCCAGATTTGTCCTTCGCCGCTTGTCGGGCAGGGGTAGGTGTGAGGTCGTAGCGGGTGTCTGCGGTGAGTCGTGTGCCTGGTGCGTCGGTGTCGGAAAGCAGTGTGCGTGCTCCGAAGTCGAGGAGGCAGTGGTGGTCGATAAAGGGTGCGCCGAATGCGGGGTGTTGGACCCACATGACCTTGAGAGGGAGATGGCCGTTGTTAGTGATGGTGTCGTTGACGTGCAGGACGGGACCATCAAGCGTGAGTTCCCGAGTCAGTCTTAGCGGCAGCGTGCGGAGTCGAGTGGTTAGCCGTGCGGCATTGTGTGTGTGTTTGTCGACTTGCCATTGGAGGATCGCTGCTTCGCCGTGGTATCCGAGCACGATACCGTCGCGTCTGCGTTCTGGCCCGGCGTTAGGAATGAGCTGTTGCCACCCGCCGGGGTAACGGGCAAGCCAGTCACGTTGACTGTCGCCGGAGAGCGTGAGTGTCGCGGGGTCGTGCCATCCCCACGGTGTTTTGAAAAGGACGTCAATGCCGGTGGGGCGATCGATGATGGAGTAGATGTCTGCCCCTTTGCGGGGTAGCACGACGATGGACAGATCGCGGTTCTCGATGAGCAGTCGGTCTTGGTCGCCCGGGACAGCCGGAAGGCGGGGCCTGGCGGTCATCCGCGAAATGCTTCGCTGTTCAGACCGGTTGAGCCGGTGTCATGGATGACGAAGACGGACCCGTCTGGGGAATCGCCCGAGAGGTCGAGTCCTTCGCGGGCGCTAGTGACGTAAAGCTTGTCGCGGTGGTCGCCGCCGAATGCGCAGGAGGACGGCTGGTGTACGGGCATCGTGATTTCGGCAAGCAGGTCGCCCTCGGGGCTGAGGTGCAGGAGTCGGCCGCCGCCCCACATGGCGATCCAGAGGCCGCCTGTTGAGTCCACGGTGAGACCGTCGGGCATGCCGAGTTCGGCAGCGAAGCGGTACAGGACGCGGCGACGTGTGATTGTCGTGGAGCCGATGTCGGTGGTGCTGTCGTCGGTGTCGAACGCGGACAGCTCTCCTTCGAGAGTGTCGATGAGGTAAAAGGTCTGCCCGTCTGGGCTCCACGCGAGGCCATTGGGCAGGGTGAGGCCCTCAAGGACGATGTGGGTGCTCCAGTCTGGAAGCAGAACGTGCAACCTGCCGTGGCCAGGCGTAAAGGCCATGGCGGTGCTGCCGGCCCACAGCCGGCCCTGACGGTCGCATTTCGCGTCGTTCATCCGAAGCCCGTCGCCAAGAATATTCAGGCGCGGCTGGAACGTGCCGTCGGTGTTCAGCGTGGCGAACCCGTCAGCGGTGGCAAGTACGAACCCGCCCGTCGTGCGGGGTATAGCGGCACCGACCATGGTGGGAACCACGATGCTGGTCGTGTGTCCGGTGGCCGTGTCGCTGCTGTGGACGGTGCCGGAAAGGATGTCGACCCAATGCAACCGGGCGATGCTCGGCTCCCAGTGGGGGCCTTCCCCGACGCGGACTGGCGTGGGGAGGGTTGTGTTGTGTACGGCGGTCTGGATGTTCATACCGGTCGCGTCATTTGGGAAGCACGACGGCGGCGTTGGCGAGTAGTCCACCGTCAACGGGTAGGGCAATGCCAGTGATGAAACTGGCACGCTCGCTGGCAAGGAACGCGATCGCTTCAGCGACTTCGCCTGGGGTGGCGACCCGGCCGAGGGGGTGCATCTGTCCCCACGACTGGATGAGGGTGGCGACGGCGTCATCGGTGCCGTCGCTGAGGGCGCGTGCGGCGAAACGCAGCATTGAGGTGTCAACCGATGCTGGGCAGACGGTGTTGCATCGGATGCCGTGGGTTGCCTCGTCGATCGCGATTGATCGTGCGAGGGCGTTGAGGGCACCCTTGCTTGCTGCGTAGGCGGCGACTCCGGCCTGGGTGACGAAGGCTTGCACGGAAGACACAAGTACGAGGGAGCCACCGCCGCGCCGCCGCAGGTGCGGAATCGCGGCTTTGGCGGCGTAGAACGCGCCGGTGAGGTTCACGGCTAGTACGGCATTCCATTCCTGTGCGCTGGTATCGGCGGCGCTTCCATAGCGTTGGATGCGGCGGCGGTTACGAGTACGTCCAGACCACGGTCAGCAGCGATCTCGTCGACGAGCCGGGTGACGGCGTCAGGATCGCTGACATCAAGACCTTCATAGGTGACGCCAGGGAGGTCAGGGTCGGAGGCCAAGTCTGGGCGGATGCCGGCGATAGTCACGCTTGCGCCACGCTGAGCGAGCAGGTCGGCTGCGGCGCGCCCGATGCCGCTATGTCCGCCGGTGACGAGGGCGATCTTGCCGTGGAATTCGCTCATGAACCCTTTCCTTCCTGACTGGACCGCCTTGCGGGCGATTCGCCCAAGATGATAGCTGGGATACTTGCATACAAGTTTTCAAGTGTGCAAGGATTTGGTCATGTCGTTGCCCCGTTCGTTACCTCCATCCGGCGTCTCGCCGGTGGTGCGCGCCGTGCGAAGCACCCGCGTTTCGGACCAGGTGCTTGACGAACTGGCTTCAGCCATCCGGGAGCTCCGACTGCCGCCGGGTGCCTCGCTGTCTGAGACGGACCTTGCGGTGCGGCTACAGGTCAGCCGCACACCCCTGCGGGAAGCACTTGCCCGTTTGGTGGATGCGGGTTTGGTCGTCGTGATCCCCCAGGTCGGCACGCGTGTCGCGCTGATCAGCATCCAGGATGTGGAAGAGGCCCGCTTCGTCCGGGAAAATTTGGAGCTCGGCGCGTTCGCACAGCTCTGCGCCCAGCGAGAGGTTGATGTGACGCGGATGCGAGACCTGCTTGACGTACAGGAACGCTGCTACCAGGCGCATGACTTCAACGGATTCTTCGCCGCGGATGAATCGCTGCACTCCGAGATCTTCACCCTGGCCGGCTACCCCGGTGCCTGGCAGACGGTCCAGCGGATGAAGGTCCAGCTGGATCGGTTGCGGCGTCTGAGCCTGCCTGAGCCAGCGACCATTCGAACTCTCATCGACGAACATCGCCTTATTGTCGACGCGGTCGAGACGCACAACGTTCAAGGCGGCAAGGCGGCAATCAGCACCCACGCCCGGCGCGTGCTGAAGGAAGGACCGGGCCTGCGGGCAAAATACCCGGACTATTTCGCCGAATGAACCGGCCATCGTTGACCGAGCCGAGCGGCGAGCCGGCTGCGTTGTTGGCCTATCTCCGTACTCGCGGCGTACTCGATCCCGCAATCGATCCGTCGGAGGCGACGATCACGCACTTGACAGGTGGCGTCTCTGGTCAGGCAACGCTGGTGGAGGCCGGTTCGCAGCGGATAGTCGTCAAAAGGGCCCTCCACAAGCTCCTCGTCGCCGCTGACTGGTACGCCAAACCCGAACGCGCAATCACAGAGGCCGCCGCCATCGACGTGCTGCACGCCATTACGCCCGCGCAGACCCCGGCGTTGCTCGACGTTGACCCGCTGCGTTTTACGCTGGCGATGAGTGCGGCCAATGCGGGTTGGGTGCCCTGGAAGGGCCGCCTACTGCACGATCCTTTGTTACCTGAACTGGAGATGACGGTCGGGGCCACGTTGGGCACCGTGCTGGGTACCTGGCATCGCGCTACCGCGGCAGACGAGCAGCTCGCCGAGCGCTTCGATGACCGCGAGGCATTCGAGCAACTACGGATCGGGCCGTTCCATCGCGTCATCGCCGCGCGCCATCCCGAGGTCGCCGCCGCGATTCAGACCTGTATCGCCGACTTGCAAACGCGCCGCGACTGTCTCGTGCACGGGGACTACTCTCCGAAAAATGTGCTCGTCGCCCCCGCCGACACACTCGGGTTGAGCGCGCGCGACGGTCTCATGGTGCTCGACTACGAGGTCGCCTGCTACGGCGCGTCCGTATTCGACTCCGCCTTCCTCCTCTGTCACCTCATGATGAAAGCCGTCCACCGTCCCGGCCAGCGACATCTGTTTCACCAGATCAGCGGTGCATTCCTCAACGCCTACGCGACAGAGTTTGGCGCTGTGCCCGGTCCGCGACTGGGCTGGCATACCGCCTGCCTGTTGTTGGCCCGCGTCGATGGCACCTCACCCTCTGGTTATCTCACCGAGGGTGGCGAAGCGCTTGTGCGCCAGCTGGCATTAAACGTCCTCAGTGCCGACCCGCCCACCGTTAGTGACCTGTGGCAGCGGGCCTTCACCCTGATCACACAGTCCGGAGCGTCCGCATGAGTGTCATCGTCGACGTCGCCGGCTGGGAAGCACTGGACTCGCGCGGTCGGCCAACGGTCGCGGCGCAAGTGACCCTGGCCGACGGGAGCCGCGCAGCCGCGCTCGTCCCATCTGGTGCGTCAGCTGGTTCTCACGAAGCTCGCGAGCTACGTGACGGCGGCCCACGATACGGTGGACGCGGCGTCCAACGGGCGGTCGCGAACGTCACCACCACGCTGGCCGACGCAGTCCTGGGTCTCGAGCCAGCAGCCGTCGACGCCGCACTCACCCTCGCCGACCCGAGGCCGGGTTTTGCCGAGCTCGGCGCGAACGCCGTCCTTGCCGTGTCGCTGGCCGCGGTACGCGCTGACGCCGCCTCCCACGGTCAGTCCTTGGCCCGTCATCTCGCCAGCCAGGACCCACACGCAGGCACCGACGAACCGCTGCTCCTGCCGATGCCGATGATCAACATTCTATCCGGCGGGGCGCATGCCGGCGGCCTGCTCGATGTCCAAGACTTCCTCATGGTCCCCGTCGGAGCGACCAGTTTCGCCGAGGCCATCGAATGGTCAGCCCGAGTGCGGGATACCGCACGCGAATTGGCGCTTCAGCGCGGCTACCCGCAAGCGGTCCTGGTCGCAGACGAGGGGGGTCTCGGTCTCCGGTTGGACTCCAACATTGCGGCCTTGGAGCTACTGGCCGACGCGATCGAGACAGCCGGCTACGCACCCGGGTCACAGGTCGGCATCGCCATCGACGTGGCCGCGTCGCAGTTCTACCGCGACGGCCACTATCTCTTAGCGCGTGAAGATCGCCAGCTCAGCGCGCAGGAGCTTATCGACGAGGTCGCACACTGGTGCACCACATTCCCGATCATCTCCGTCGAAGACATCCTGGCTGAAGACGACTGGCCAGGCTGGGCTACCGCGACCCGGGTATTGGCCGAGCGGGTCGAACTGGTGGGCGATGACCTGTTCGTCACCAACCCCGAACGCCTCGCGCGTGGCATCGCCGGCGGCATCGCCAACTCCGTGCTCGTCAAGGTCAACCAGAACGGCCTAGTCAGCGGCGCAAAGGCCGTCATCGACGCTGCCCGCGCAGCCGGATATCGAACCATCGTCTCGGCCCGCTCCGGCGAGACCGAAGACAGTTGGCTGGCCGATCTCGCCGTCGGCTGGCGCGCGGGGCAAATCAAAGTCGGCTCCACCCACCGCTCCGAACGCACCGCCAAATGGAACAGGCTCCTCGAACTGGAAGCCACCGAGAACACCGTCTTCGCCGGACCATGGCCGCACGGGCGGCCCGAAAGGACAACCTCTTGACCCGCTTTGAACACCGATCCGTCCTGATCACCGGCGCCGGATCAGGCATCGGTCAGGCCATGGCACGCCAATTCCTCGCCGAGGGTGCCCTCGTCTATTCCGCCGACCTGAACCCCGAAAGCGCCCCCGATGCCAGCATCAAATTAATCGTAGACGTCACCGACCCAGACTCGGTCGCCGCCGCCGTGGAACGCGTACTGACCGACGTCGGACGCCTTGACGTGCTATGCAACAATGCGGGACTGGCCTCGACCACCAGTGCAGTTGACTGCACTGTGGAGGAATGGGATCGCACCTTCGCCGTCAACACCCGCGGCGTATTCCTCGGAACCAAACTGGCGCTGCCACACATGCTCGCCGCCGGGCGCGGCGTCATCGTCAACACCGCCTCCGTGGCCGGCCAGATCGGGCTCAAAGACAGGGCCGCCTACTGCGCTAGCAAAGGCGCCGTCATCGCCTTCACCCGCCAAGTCGCTGTGCAATACGCAGGTACCGGGGTACGCGCTAACTGCATCTGCCCCGGCACCGTCGACTCGCCCTGGGTCGGACGGCTCCTCGCAGCGACCGAGGATCCCGAAACGGCCCGCGCCGGACTGGTAGCCCGCCAGCCGATGGGCCGCCTCGGCAACCCCGTCGAGATCGCGACCGCCGCGCTCTACCTGGCCTCTGATGACGCCGCGTTCATCACCGGCTCCGAACTGGTCATCGACGGCGGCCTGCTCGCCGGCTAACTCCGTCTCGGTCGCTCGACCACATTCGCCCCACCATTCACATCGCTTCCTTTACCGATCGGATCACCATGAAGTTGATGCGCGTCGGCGCGCCCGGCACTGAACGCCCCGTAGCGTTACACCCCGACGGCCGGCACCTCGATTTGTCCGGGATCACCGCCGACATCGACGCTGAGTTCCTGTCCGGGCCCGCGTTCGCCGCAGCCCGCGCGGCTATCGAAGCCGACGAGCTGCCGAGCATAGATATCACCGGCCACCGGATCGGCGCACCCCTCGCCCGTCCCGGTGCGGTGTTGTGTATCGGGATGAACTACGCCGCTCATGCAGCCGAGACCGGCGCGCCGCCCCCGCAATGGCCGGTCCTGTTCTACAAAGCACCCAACACCGTCATCGGCCCCAACGACGATGTCCTCATCCCTCGCGGCGCGAACAAGGTTGACTGGGAAGTCGAGCTCGCCGTGATCATCGGCCGCCGCGCCCGCTACCTCGATTCACCCGCCCAAGCGCTGGCCTGCGTCGCCGGCTACGCGATCAGCAATGATGTCTCTGAACGGTTCTTCCAACTAGAGATCAGTGGAGGGCAATGGTCTAAAGGGAAAAGCTGCGAAACATTCAACCCCCTCGGGCCGGTCCTCGTCACTAGCGACGAGATCACAGATCCGCAGAATCTGGGTCTGCGGTCCTGGGTTAACGGTGAACCCCGCCAGTCCTCCACGACCCGAGACATGGTCTTCGATGTCGCCACACTGATTTATGAACTCAGCCATGTGACGGTTCTGGATCCCGGCGACATCATCAACACAGGCACTCCCGAAGGCGTCGCGGTCTCGGGCAACTTCCCCTATCTCGCCGTCGGAGACGTTGTCGATCTCGAGATCGACGGCCTCGGCCGCCAGTCCCAGCGGATGGGTCACGCATGAGCATCCGGATCTCGATGGGCCACATCGACGAATACAACGACCAGGTTGCCACCTTCGCACACCAACTCGGCCTGACCGGTGTCCAACTGCATACCCCCGACCTATTGCCCGGCCTGGACGGCTATTGGAGCCTGCGAGAGTTACAGGCGTTGCGGGACCGTTGTGATGCGGATGGCTTGCGCATCGACGGCCTGGAAAACGTTCCCGTCGCGCACTTCTGGAAGATCCAACGAGGGCTGCCCGGACGCGACGAACAGATCGAGAACTACCAGAAGACGATTCGCAATATCGCCTCAGTAGGAATCGACCTGCTCGGCTACAACTTTCTCGCCACCTTCGTCTGGCGCACCCAGATGGCAACCCGCGGACGCGGCGGCGCGAAAGTGACCGCCTTCGATCTCGCAGACATCGAACGAGGTAACGCCCTTGCTGGTTACCGCCTCACGCCCAACGAACCTGTCGACGAACCGATCAGCGCGGACCAGATGTGGGCCAACCACCAATACTTCCTTGACGCCGTCCTACCCGTCGCTGAAGAAGTAGGAGTGCGCCTCGCCCTGCACCCCGACGACCCGCCAATCGACGAACCACTCGGTGGCATCGCCCGCATCTTCACCAGCCCCGCGGCCCTCGTCCGCGCCCGCGAACAGGCGCGTCACAGCCCAGCCTGGGGCCTTAACTTTTGCCTGGGTACCATCTCCGAACTCGGCGGCGAGACCTCCATCAACGACGTCATCGACCTGCTCGGCCCCGCGATCCTCTACGTGCACTTCCGCGACGTAGCTGGAACAGTGCCCTCCTTTCAAGAATGCTTCCTCGGCGAAGGCAACTTCAACCCCGCCCGCGTACTACGACGACTGGCCGCCGCAGGATTCGACGGATTCATCATCGACGACCACGTCCCCGCCATGATCGGCGACCTAGACACCTGGGGCGACACCTCACCCCAGGCCTACTGCAGCCGCGGCCGCGCCCACGCGATCGGCTACCTCCAAGGCGCCCTCAACGCGCTAGCCGACGAAGGACAACCACCGGCTGGATGATGCCGTTGCGACAATTACGCAACAGCTGGCTGACGCGAAGATGCACGTGAAGGTGGGCAGCACCGAAGGGACCGTACAAATAACGGTGTAACTCCTGATCAAAGCTTGGGCTTGGTAGGCCTCGCGAGGCAACACAGCGAGCTGTCGGCCGTAACGTCCCAACGTGATCGAGGCGGGAGAACATTGCTGGACTGCGGGGCAGCCATGACAGACCGCGCCGTTGAATTTGACGTTGATGGTTTCTACTCCACGGTGACGGGCGCGGTACCAGCCAACACTTTTCTGCCCGGCAAGGCAGGTGGCTTGTTGGGTATCGAAGTCGATGGTGAATGGGTTAGGTCGTAGCCCTCGCGGGCGCGGGCGTGATACTGGCGGTGCCGGTGATTTCAGGTTCGAGTGCCCGGTAGAGGGTGAACCCGCCGTTCTTCAGGTATTTGGCGATGACGGTCACTGATTCGCCGTTGGCGTGTCGGGCTCGGACGACGGCGAGGGTGTCTGCGTTCAGGGCGAAAGGCCGGCCGTCTCTGCGGCCCTGGGCTTCGGCGGCGCTTAGCCCGTCGAGGGTGAGTTCCTGGATCAGTTCGCGTTCTATCTCGGCGGCCATCGTGGCGCGCACGCATCGTCGCATCGCATCGCTAATGCCGTTTTGGCGAGCATTAGTCCCAAATCGTCCAGCCGGACCGGACTCACACCGGCAAGCAACGACGACCTTCAGACGAAGACACAACGTTGAACGATCATCTCTCAATCACTGGACGTGCCGGCTGGAGTATTACTCAACAGTAGCCAAGGTCGGCCAGGTCCGGGCGTGTCCACACAGACCCCGACCCGCCGCGCGATCGCCGCGCGCTCCAACCCTGGGCAGCGAGCAAGATGATCGTGGCGCGTAAGATGCCGGTGTTGCTCGGTCACGGACCCGGTGCACGCTGCTGCTCGGGCATGGATAGGACGATCGGGCAGGCCGATGGACCAGACATGACAAACCTCCGCCTAATGGCAGACAGTCGATCTATTGCGGGTGGTCGGCCTTTCACCGGGTGGATTCGCCCCGGCCTGCGGGCCCTGCGCGCGGGTCGAGTCTTTGTGCGAGGTATTCGCGGCAAGTCGGGGGTTCTTTGCACACAAAGCCGAGTTTCCATGGCAGTTCCATCATCCGCTGATTGCACGAAGCGACCATTCAGTCACTCATCGAATTATTCGCCTCCGCGATGGACTCGACTGATGTGGCTATTTTAAGGTCCTGATAAGTCTCCGGTTGAGAGGACCTCATGCGACCCAAATCACCCTTGAGAACCGCGATATCGCTCGCGCTTATTATCGCGCTAGCCGGCTGTAATCGTGAGGTGACTGCGGCGGGGGGCGCAGTGCCTGTATCCAGCGCGCATAACCAGCCGTCGGCCACAACGACTAGCGTCCCATCGACTCCGACGTCTGCACCTGTGGCGGCAGCGAAGTGGCATGCGTGCCCCGAGGTAGCGAAGGCGGCCTTGGGTAACGAGGTGCCGACTAATGTTGCCTACGACTGCGCCGCCGTGCCAGTGCCGGCAGACTGGCACCATCCTGAAACCGGCAAAACGTACTCCATTGCGATGCTGCGGGTACGGTCGAAAACCCAGAAAAACCGGATCGGTTCGCTGTTTATAAACCCCGGTGGCCCAGGCGGCTCCGGCGTGAAAACGGCACTCTACCTGTCTGTGCCACCCAACAAGGGTGGTCTGCCCACGCAGATCACCGACCGTTTCGACTTCATCGGCTTCGACCCACGCGGCGTCAATCTGTCTAGCCCGCTCCAATGCATTAGCGACCGTGACCTCGACGCGAGCTACTCGGCTGTAGCCGACCCGGTCAGTTCAGCTGACTTCAACAGCGTCGTGGCACTTGACCGGCGCATAAACAATGCCTGTGCGAAGAAGTACGGCAGCGCCCTTTCTACGTACTCCACCGAGCAGGCCGCCCGCGACATCGACGCCTTACGCGCGGCAGTGGGTGATCCGAAGTTGTCCTACCTCGGCTACTCCTACGGCACGTTGCTCGGCGCCACATATGCTCAGCAATTCCCCCAGAATGTTCGGGCGATGGTGCTCGACGGCGCGTTAGACCCGACCGAGTCATTGGTCACGAGTTCTGAAGGGCAGGCCAAGGGCTTCGAGCACGCCTTCGACAACTTCGGGGCATGGTGCAAGAACACCCCGAAAACGTGCCCGATCGCCCCGGAAGCCCGCAAAACGGTCAGCGCGCTGCTGGCCAACGCGGACCAGAAGAAGGTCAAAGGATCAGATGGCCGGATCGCCACCTCCGGCATCGTCGGATACGCGATCGTGGCCGCGTTGTACAACCAGGCGGGCTGGCCGCTCTTGGCGCAAGCGATGGCTAGTCTGCAGAAGGGGGATGCCAAACTCGCGTTCCAATTGGCTGACGGCTATGCCGAACGGGCTGCCGACGGAACCCACAGCAATCAGTCTGACATCAACCTCGCCGTGAACTGCTCGGACGCCAAGTCAGTTCCCTCGCTTGCCGAGATTCGCCGGTTGCAAGCCGATTGGCGGCGCAAATATCCCCTGTTCGGTGGCTTTACCGCGGCTGGATTGTTGAGCTGCGCTCTGTGGCCCGAAAAACCGGATCCTTACCCGACCGGTCCGGCCGTCGGTGCACCACCGATCGTGGTCGTGGGCACAACCGGTGACCCAGCGACGCCGTACGAGAACACTGCGAAGTTAGCCTCGATGCTGGGTGTCGGACACGTGCTCACCTGGCAGGGTGAAGGACACACCGCATACCCGCAGACGCCGTGTATCACCTCAGCGGTCGATGACTACCTACTGACACTCGCGGTACCAGCTGACGGGAAAGCCTGCCCGCTGAAATGATCCTTTCACCCCCTGCTGGGTGCGCCGTGCGGTGGCGTACCCAGCAGGGCGCGCCAACAGCTGCACCTTCAGATCGATTACCGTGGCTCAGCATGAAACCGTAGCCGGGTAATTTCTGCCTATCCGGGTCTGGGTCTTGGCGGACGGCGTGCTATCAGCCACCCGGTGCCGTACGTCGAGGCAGCCATCGGACCCCAGGTCACGAATGTAGTTCTGCAGCAGCACGGTACGTAATACCTGGACTGCGGGCAGGTCAGCGAGCCAGGGCGGCGAGTCATGGGCGAACACCGTGGTCAACAACGCGTACCCGGCCGTGCCGTACTCGACGGCAAGGCGAACACGTTTGGCTTTGGACTTAGGTAACCGCCAGGACACAGTATTGACTGGGTACCACTTCATTGACTGGGTACCATTTCGCCCATCCCTGCACGTCGATCGCCTGGGCCAACCATTGCGGTGCCGCAACAGCCAGGGCCTCCAAACATGCCCGCACTGACTCCCCCGCTAGTTCGATACGGTCGAGATCCCGCACGGCTGAGATGACCTGCGTGGCATCGGTGCGTTGCTTACCACCGCCGCTGATCAGCCCCTGCTCGATCAGACGGTGTAGTAACACGTCAAGGACCACCTCAGCCAGGTCGTGCTCAACCAGCCGGGCCCGAAACTGAGAGAGCACACTGAAGTCAAACCCTGGATCCCCTAACAGGATCGGGGCAACTAAACAAACCTGGGGCCCCTGGGATGTCTTTCTTAAGAAAGTTGGTCACCGGTGTTGTTGTTTTGGGTGGAGTGCGGCGAGCAGGATGGCGAGTTCTTCCTGCTGATGTTTGCTCAGCGGTGCGAAAAACTCCCGTTCGGCATCAGCAGCACGCGCATGTAATCGGGCGAGCAGGTCGCGGCCATGGGCGGTGATCGTGATCCGCCGAATTCTGCGATCGTCGTCGTCCTGGACTCGTTCGCACAGCCCATCGGCGAGCATTTTGCGCAGCTGAACGGTCATCGTCGCCTGCTCGACGTGGACTGCTGCCGCAAGCTCGGCCTGGCTGATTCCGCCGAGGCGGTCCCGTCGGTCGAGTGCGTCGAGCGCACCCCAGGTCGCCACCGTTGCTTGCTCCTGCGCAAGCACTCGTCCGAGCACTTCCTGCGCCCGTTTTGTCGCCAGGTAAAGGCGCCGAACCATCGGTGACTCCCACTGAGCATCAGCTGTCACGCTTGACCACCTTCACCAAAAGTCCTTAGATGACTAAGCATCTAGCCCTCCTTCATAGCCCAGTACGAGTGGAGATCACCTGTGAGCAGCCATGTTGTCGTCCTCGGCGCAACCGGTCGGGTTGGAGCACTCACCGTCGACCTTGCCTTAGTGGTCCTCGGCGTTAATCCTTCGGGGGTTGGTTCAGGGGTTCCAGGTTGGTGAGGTAGAGCTCGCCGGCGCAGTCGAGGGCGTCTTGGGCGGTGCCGATCGGTTGGCCGTCGGGTAGGACGGAGTCTTGGTAGCCGTCACGACTGGCGAGGTAGATCGCGAAGCCCCACAGGTGCGCGGAGCGTTGGTAGCGCAGCCTCATCAGTGGGATGGTCTCACCGTCGGGTAGGTGCGCGTCGATGTAGGCGAACCCGGCCCGGTAGCGCACCACGATCCCGGGCAGCCCGGGCCAGTGGGCCTTCGCGTGCTCAGTGAGGCGTTGCTGCAACGACACCTTCGTCGATTCGGGGATCGCGGTCACGGGTTCATCATGCCCGCACTGCTGCCGGCAGGCTCGCAGGCTGTGCGGGCTGCTTGGTCCGGGTGCTTGCCCACCGGGCAATAGATCGACTGTCTGCCATGTTCGGGTAGGCGGAGGTTTGTCATGTCTGGTCCATCGGCCTGCCCGATCGTCCTATCCATGCCCGAGCAGCAGCGTCTTGAGCACCGGGTCAGGACCGTGACCGAGCAACACCGGCACGTCTTACGCGCCACGATCATCTTGCTCGCTGCCCAGGGTTGGAGCAACGCGGCGATCGCGCGGCGGGTCGGGGTCTGTGTGGACACCGCCCGGACCTGGCGCGACCGCTACGGCGCCTACGGCGAGGACGGCCTTCGAGATCGGGGCCGCCCCGGGCGGCCGCGTCGGTTCACCGACGTGCAGCAGGCCCAGGTCACAGCGATCGCCTGTGAACTGCCCGCTGATCGGGGGATCCCCCTGTCGCGGTTTAGCCACGCCGATCTGGCTGCCGAAGCCGTCGACGTCGGGGTCGTCGAGGACATCTCGGCATCCACCGTGCGCCGGTGGCTACGCCGGGATGCGATCCGCCCCTGGCGCCACCAGTCATGGATCTTCCCGCGTGACCCAGACTTCGCCGTTAAGGCAGGCCGTGTCCTCGACCTATACGCCCGCACTTGGCACGGCGAGGTGCTCGGCGACGACGACTACGTCATCTCCGCCGATGAGAAGACCTCCGTGCAGGCCCGCTGCCGGTGTCATCCGAGCCTGCCACCCGGACTGGCCCGGATCATGCGGGTCAACCACGAATATGACCGGGGTGGGGCGCTGGCCTACCTCGCCGCGTACGACGTCCACCAGGCCAGGGTGTTCGGCCGTACCGAACCCACGACCGGCATTGTTCCGTTCGCGAACCTGGTCGCGCAGGTCATGGGCCGTGAGCCCTACTCCAGCGCCCGCCGAGTCTTCTGGATCACCGATAACGGCTCGTCACACCGCGGTCACAAAGCCATCGACCGGTTGGAAAACACCTGGCCGAACGCCACCCTGGTCCACACACCAATCCACGCGAGCTGGGTCAACCAGGTCGAAATCTACTTTTCCATCGTGCAGCGCAAAGTCGTCACACCCAACGATTTCTACGACCTCAACGACGTCACCAACCGGCTCACCGCATTCGAAGAGTTGTACAACCTCGCCGCCCGGCCCTTCAACTGGCGCTACACCAAAGCCGACCTCGCCACCACCCTCAAACGCATCGCCGCTCACGAAACCGCCACCATCTGACCCCCGAAGGATTAACGCCGAGGACCACTAAGCCGACGGATTCACCGTCACAGCAATCGCCCGAACGCCGGCGAAAGTGCACCAGCGAAGCCACCGGCTCAGTGTTTTAGCGGGCGACACCACTGATTCGACCAGTCTGCGCAACGCACTTTCCGCAGCCACCGAAAACTTTACGCGGGCAAGTCACAGCCGAGTTGAGGCCACCTCCGCCGCCGACTCGGTGAGCGTGGTGATGGCGGTTGGCACTGATCCGCTCAAGCCGTCAACTCTGGTGGGAGATACTGTCGCGAATCTTGTCGCCGCCATGCCGGAAGCCGGGCTACACCGCTACATCGGAATCAGCGGGGTCGTGCAAATGCCGGCTACGGTAATCGGTCGACTCACCCAAGCCGCCATTCGCCGTGCTATCAAAGCCGCCGTGGACCACCAACGCGCTTTCGACGTACTGGTGCAGAGTGACCTTGATTGGGTTGTCGCCGGCTGCCCATACATCAAGGACGGGCAGCCAGCCGGGCGAGCGTTTGAACATCAGCGCCCGTTCCCCGGCGGTTATCACGTCATCGCACCCCGAGATGTTTCCCTGTTCCTCGTTCGACACTTGCACAATCGCAACCATCACCGCGAGATCATCGGCCTTTGGTAACAGCAGCATGTGGGCGTCCATCGCCCGCAGAAACGTCAGCTTCCCAATCGCAGTCTTCACCGACGCCGCCGTCAACCACGCCACCCGAGTCATCCCCAACCCGACGTCGAACCGCAGCAGCGAATCCAGATCGGCCATCACCTGCACGGTCAGCAGATGCGCCACCTTCTGATAGGTCAACGTGGTCGCTGCAGTCCTGGTCGAGGCCACCATCTTTGCCAAGATGATCACACCCGACCGGATCGTCTTCGCCGCGATCAGGTACACGGCAAGGGTCGACAAACGCCACATCCGCCGGCGTCAACGTGAAGAACCGGATCAACTCGTCCTTACCGATGTCCGTAAAGCCCTTTAACGCCTCCAGCTGATCCTCGGAGAACGACCGTGTAGATACGACCACCCCCTCCATACCGCAACCAAGATCGGTACGACCGTCGTGGTAGATGGGTCCGCCCGCGAAGCACAGTCACCCGCACCCGCGTGTTAGCCCTGGTCAGTCATATCCGTTGAAAATTTCCCCCGTACTACCGGGAGCGATGAGGGATCAAAGTCGATCTTGCTTATGCTGGCTTACCCGCAAGCCGACGTCGTATCAAATGAACAAGCATTCCGATCATCGTGGCATTGACCATGGCACCGAGCGCGACGCCGAGCGCGATGCCGACGCCCAGCAGCACGCGGGAGGCGAGCGAGTCAGCGCCGAGCAACGCCACGGCGCTACTGGCTGCCACGCCGAGAAGCGAGACGGGCATCGTCACCAAGACCGGCCAGATGCCAGCAAAGCTCGGACCAGGCCCCGCAGTGATGGTGTACAGCGCCCAGCCGGCGACTGCTAGCACGGCGAGCAGGTACACGCGGGAGAACCAGTTGTTGAATGCGTACCGAGCTTGTCTCATGTCGCCATACTGACAAATTCATAGCGGTGTGGCTTGAGTACGCAGGCTCAACTCCGCACGTCGGCGCAGGTTAGGGCCCGTCGCACTATTAGTCAGTCACGTTTGTCCTACTTGGCTGTTCGATGGTGGGATGACGGTGGAGGGTGTTCTTGCGGAGAAGTTTGCGGTGTTGCGTCCGGTTCTGGATGAGCGGCAGTGGCGGTTGTTGCTGGGTGTGGAAGCGCAGGCGTTGGGTCATGGTGGGATCGCGGTGGTGGCGCGGGCGTCGGGGGCGGCGCGGTCGACGGTGTCGATCGGGTTGCGTCAGGTTCGTGTGGGGGTGGTCTGCGATGGGCGGGTGAGAGCGCCGGGGGCGGGCCGGCCGCGTGTGGGTGAGGTACAGCCGGGTGTTGAGCAGGCTTTGCAGGATTTGGTCGCACCGGCGACGCGGGGTGATCCGATGTCGTTGTTGCGGGTGGTCTGCGGATAATTACCCGCACGCAGCGTCCGGTCCCAGTCACGCAGGTAGTCCAACCAGGTAGGCGTCAGACCATGACACACCTTCTGCAGATCCAACACCCGCATCTCCCCCGACACCCGCATCACCGTGCATTCCTCGACTGCAAATGCGGTGCCCATGGTGCAGTGCAAGGAACCGCCCGCTTCGCTACATCGATCATGGACGGTGACATCGGCAACCGGAAGTTGCCGACTGTAGACAACTGTTGACGACCTAAATGGAATTACACTGACGGTCACGGCGGCCCCTGTTTCCAAGGCCCCGCCGTGACCGCCACACCAAACCCGTGGGTTAGATCCGCTCGCCGATACCCATCCGCACCTGCAACTCCTGCGCCCGCTCCGCCGCGGCGCTGGCACCGTAACGGCGGGGCATGTCCTCGGATGCCCACCCCAGTAACAGCATCAGATCGCCGGTGTTACCGCCCGCACGATGCCATTCATGGGCGAAATTGTGCCGCCACCGATGCGCATGCGTATTAGCAACCCCCGCCGCAGCACCACGACGTTTAAGCATCAACTTAATACCATTCGGCGTCAACGGTCTACTACCCTTTTCCGCCATCCACAACTGGGCAACCTCGGCGGCGCCTCGGCGTTTAGCGCGGGCCCGCAAATACCGGGCAATCGCCCGCGATGTCTTCGGCCCGAACCGCACCCGCCGGCCTTTGGCACCTTTGCCATGCAAATGTACCGACTCGGTGTTCATGTCCACATCGGTCAACAAAAGATTCCCGATCTCCGACAACCGGGCACCAGTGTTGTAATACAACCGAATCAACGCCTCATCACGCAACGCTGCAAAGGTTTTACCCTTAGTAGAATCCAACAACTTCTTCGTATCGTCATCGCCCATGATCGGTACAAGTTTCTGCGGAGTCTGTGGCTGTTTCACCCGCGCCATCGGCGAACAGTCGATCTCCTGTTCCTCAAGGAGATATTTGAAGAACTGCTGCAAACTTTTGTGCTTGTTCAACGCAGTCGCCGCTGATCGGGTTTCGATCATCCACGCCTGGAACGATTCGATATGTGCTTTCGTCACCACCGTGGGGTCCAGCCCGGCAGCATCCGCGTCCGGGTCCGGTGACTCCGCCCCCAGATACCTCGCCAACTGGGCAGCGGCCAGTAGGTAGTTGTAGCGGGTCGTCTCCGGGTGATTCCCCGCCCGCAACGCACGGTCCCAGTCACGCAGGAACCCGGCCCAGTCGCCGTCCTCCAGGCCATCGCATAGTTGGTCGAGCTTCAGTAAAGCCATCTCAGTTCACCTGCCGAGTCAAGGGGTCTACAAGCGGCGTGCTCGATCCCGGTGACGTCGTCAGACACGAAAAAGGGGCCCTCGCAAGTCTGTGACCTGCGAAAACCCCTCCGCCGTCGGGCTGACAGGATTTGAACCTGCGACCCCTTGACCCCCAGTCAAGTGCGCTACCAAGCTGCGCTACAGCCCGATCCGCCCGAAGTTTTCACTCCGCGCGACAACCTACGTAGCCTACCAAGCTCTACCCGTGCGCCTTCCCGCGCCCCCCCGGCCCAAGCTTCTTACGCGGCTTGACCGCGATCTCGATCGGCGACCCGGCAAAACCGAATTCTTCCCGCAGTTTGCGCTCCAGGAACCGCACATATCCCGCGTCCAGCGGCTGAGTCGTAAACAGGATGAACCGCGGCGGCGACACCCCAGCTTGGGTGGCAAACATGATGCGAGGCGCGCGCCCACCGCGTACCGGATGGGGGGTGGCTTGGGTAAGGGCAGTTAGCCATTGATTGAGGCCGCCGGTTGGGATGCGCTGTTCCCAGGAGGCAAGGGCGCGTCGGAGTGCGGGGGCGAGTTTGTCGACGGCGCGACCGGTTTTGGCGGAGACGTTGACTCGGATGGCCCACGGGATCCGCTTTAGTTCGCGGTCGATCTCTTTGTCTAGGTAGAACCGACGTTCCTCGTCAACTAGGTCCCACTTGTTGAAGGCGATGACCAGCGCTCGGCCCGCTTCGACGACCTGGGTAAGCACTCGTTGGTCTTGTTCGCTGATCACCTCGCCGGCATCGAGCAGGACGACCCCGACCTCGGCGGCTTCAACTGCGCCAGCAGTGCGCAACGAAGCGTAATACTCAGTGCCACTAGCCTGATGTACGCGTTTACGCAGCCCAGCCGTGTCGACGAAGTGCCAAATCTCGCCATCCATCTCGACCAGACTGTCCACTGGATCAACAGTCGTACCCGCGACGGAGTCGACGACTGCGCGTTCCTCTTTGGAAACCCGGTTCAGTAGTGACGACTTGCCGACGTTGGGACGCCCAACTAAGGCCACCCGCCGCGGACCGCGGGGCCCGTTGTCGATAATTGCCGGCGCGGGTGGCATTGCGGCGAGAATGTCGTCGAGCAGATCACCGGCGCCGCGCCCGTGTAGGGCGGAAATTGGGTGCGGTTCGCCGAGCCCGAGCGACCAAAGCGAAACAGCTTCGTGTTCGAGGTTTTGATTGTCAGCCTTATTGGCGACCAGGATTACTGGCTTGAGGTTGCGGCGCAGCATTTTCACCGCGGCCTCGTCGACGTCGGTAGCGCCGACAGTTACGTCGACCACGAAGATGACCACGTTGGCGGTTTGCACGGCGATTTCCGCCTGGGCGGCAATGGCAGCGGCGCGGTCTTTTGCGTTGGGTTCCCAGCCGCCGGTGTCGACCACGGTGAAGCGTCGGCCGTTCCATTGCGCTTCGTAGGGTACGCGGTCGCGGGTGACGCCGGGCACGTCTTCGACGACTGCTTGACGGCGGCCGATGATGCGGTTGACCAGGGTGGACTTGCCGACGTTGGGGCGGCCGACGACAGCGACGATGGGCACGGGGCCGTTGTCGATTTCCTCGTCGGAGTTGTTTGATGCGGTGGGGTCTAGCAGGAAACCGCCTTCGTATTCGGAAATATCGAAGTCGGCGGGAAACTCGGTCACGAAAACACCTTGTTCTTCAAAAGGTCCAAAAGACGCACGACGACCTGGTCGATACTCAAGCCGGTGGTGTCGACTTCAATGGCGTCGCAGGCTTGCCGCAGCGGGTCGGTGGTGCGCGAGCTATCGAGCTGGTCCCGGCGGGCTAGGTCGGCCTCGGTGGCGGCGACGTCGGTAGCGTCTTCGGCGCTGCGGCGGCGGGCGCGGGCTGCGGCGGAGGCGGTCAAATAGACCTTGAGCTCAGCGTCGGGGGCGACGACCGACGCGATGTCGCGGCCCTCGACCACGATGCGCGGGAACGAAGCGATGATCGACCGCTGCAAAGCAACCAACTGCTGCCGTACGGCTGGGACGGCTGCGACCGCCGAAACAGCACTGGTGACCTCGGCGCCCCGAATCGGCTCGTCGACCCCGATACCGTTCGCGGCGAAGCGCGGAGCGAGCGGGTCGGTGCCGATCGAGAGTTCGGTCTCCTCGGCAATTTTCGCGATCGCTTCGGGATCGTCAAGGTCGGCACCCGCTTGCAGGACAGCCCAGGTCACCGCCCGATACATGGCGCCGGTGTCGAGATATACGCCGTCGATTGCTGTCGCGAGTCGCCGGGAAACGGTGGATTTGCCCGAGCCGGAGGGGCCATCGACGGCCACCACACACTTTTCGGCTCGCATTTGTTCCGCCACCGTTCCTCCTCGTCACACGCGCCCGACAGAATATCGTCGGCCAACCGTCTTATTGTGCCCGCACTGCCTTATTCTGCCCGCACTGCCTTATTCTGCCGGCACTGCGCCGGATCGACGAACCTGGGGCGCACCGGCTCAGTCCTCGTCACCGACGGCTTTGAACAGGGCGGCGACCTCGCCACTATTGAGGTGACGGAATCCACCCGGGCGCATGTCGCCGAGCCGGATCGGGCCGACCGCGGTTCGAATGAGGCGGGTGACTGGGTGGCCAACCTCGTCCATCATCCGCCGCACGATATGTTTACGGCCCTCATGCAGGGTGATCTCCACCTGCGCGGTCTTGCCGAGCGCGTCGATCAGTTTGAACGAGTCAACCCTGGCCGGTCCGTCTTCAAGCACAACCCCCTCTTGCAACCGCCGACCGACGGTACGCGGGAGCGGCCCCATCACCTCAGCCAAGTAAGTTTTCGCGATCTCATACGACGGGTGCATCAACTTGTGTGCGAGCGCACCGTCGTTCGTCAGCAGCAGCAGGCCTTCGCTATCGGCGTCGAGGCGACCGACGTGAAACACTCGCTGCTCGAACGTGTCGAGGAAGTCGCCCAGCTCGTTGCGTCCCTTTTCGTCATCCATCGACGAGACGACCCCGCGGGGCTTGTTCATGGCCAGATAGACCATTTTGGTGTTGGTAACCACCCGGGAGCCGTCGACCAGAATCTCGGCGGTAGCGGCGTCGACCTTGTCGCCGAGTTTGGCGACTCGGCCGTTGACGGTGACACGCCGACGGAAAATCAGGTCTTCGCAGGCACGGCGGGATCCAACACCGGCGGCCGCCAGCACTTTCTGGAGGCGTTCGGCGGTGTCAGCCTGAGGCATCGAGTACTTCTTCCACATCGTCGGGCAGGAATGGAGCAAGCGGCGGCAGCTGATCAACGGAGTTGAGGCCGAGCTTTTCGAGGAACAGCACTGTCGTCCGGTAGAGATAAGCTCCGGTTTCGCCTTCAGTGCCGCATTCCTCAATTAGGCCGCGCGTGGTAAGCGTACGCATGACGCCATCGCAGTTGACACCGCGGATGGCAGAGATCCGAGACCTGGTGACTGGCTGCTTATATGCGACCACGGCGAGTGTCTCCAATGCTGCTTGGGTGAGCCGCACCGTCTGCCCGTCCAGCACAAATCGCTCGACATAGGCCGCATATTCCGCCCGGGTATAGAGCCGCCAACCGCCGGCAGCACGTCGTAGATCGAACCCGTGCCCCGCAGCGGTGTAACGCGCCGAAATGTCGGTCAGCACGATCGCGATCCGTTCCGCCGGCTGCTCCAACACCTGCGCCAACCGCAGCTCACCCACGGGTTCGTCGACCACCAAGAGGACCGCTTCGAGCGCCGCCGCTAACTCCACGTCATCCAATTCAGGACGATCAACCTCACTTACCGTACGAGAGGTGGTGTCGTGATTTGTTAGTTTTTCGCCGCGCTTGGCGCGAGCCTGAGCGGGCACTGCTGGTTGTGCCTGGTCGGCAGTAGCATCGGGCGTCGGCGGCGATTTGGTGGTTTCGGCCGGTGTCTCACGAGCTGTGGCGGCGGTCTGCTCACGATCGCGCTCGGCTTGGCTTAGGGGCTGCACGTTCGGCGCAAACGTCTGCTCGAGGTCGGCAACGCCGGCCGCATACGCGGCTTCAACTACGGACTGCTGGTCGACCACCGGCTCGGACTGGTCGTCAGCTGAGGGCTCGGACTGCTGATCGACTAAGCGCTCGGACTCCTGATCGATTAAGGGCTCGGACTCCTGGTCAGCCGAGGGCTCGGACTGGTCGTCGTTGAGCGAGACTTGGTCCGGCGAGTCGTCAGGCGCGCTGTCGTCGGCGTTTAGGCTGTCGGGATAGGCGCGGTCCAACGGGACCTGCTGGCGCTCCCACGGCGGCACCCAGGCGGCCGCCTGCGCGGCCAATGAATCGGGGCGCTCGTCACTCACTGTCGTTCCTCCAGCGCATCCGCTTCGTCTTCGTCTTCGTCTTCGTCTTCGTCTTCGTCTTCGTCTTCGTCTTCGTCTTCGTCTTCGTCTTCGTCTTCGTCTTCGAGATCAGTGTCGGCGTCCGAGTCTGGGTCGGGTAGGTCAGTCGCCGCGGTATCTACCTCGGGCTTTGTGCCCTCGTAGTCGTCGATGTCGAGCTCAACCTCGGTGGCGTCCTGGCCGCCGATCCAGCGCACGGTCAGTTCCTCGAGTGACACTGGCTGCTCGAAATCGACCAAACCTTCCCGATAAAGCTCGAGCAATGCCAAGAACCGAGCGACCACCTCGAGGGTGTTTGCACAGTCGGCGATCAACAGGCCGAATGTGGCCAGACCAGCTCGTTGCAGCCGATCACGCAGCAGGGTGGCATGCTCGCGAACACTGACTCGCACCTGGTGGATGTGCGCGATCGACACTTGTGGCGGGCCTGGTTTCGGCAGGAACTGTTTGAGCGCGAGCTTGAACAGCCGCTCCACCCCGATGTCGAGCACCAGATCGGGCAGCGCCTCGGTGTATTGCGATTCCATCGTAACCAGCCGGGGCCACCGCTTCGCGCCGATGCCTTCCAGCTCGGCGAGCCAGGCCGCGGCTTCCTTGTAGGCCTTGTATTGCAGCAGCCGGGCAAAGAGCAGGTCGCGTGCTTCGAGCAGCGCGAGGTCTTCTTCATCTTCGACTTCGGCGGCGGGCAGCAGCCGGGCCGCTTTGAGGTCGAGCAGCGTGGCGGCGACGAGCAGGAAGTCGCTGGTTTCGCCGAGGTCCCAGTCGTCGCCCATCGCGCGCAGATAGGCGATGAAGTCGTCGGTGACCTGGTGCAACGCGATCTCGGTAATATCGAGTTTGTGTTTGCCGATCAACTGCAACAGCAGATCGAACGGGCCGGTGAAGTTGTCCAACCGCACGGTGAACCCGCCCGATTCGGACTCCGCGCCCGGCAGGTCCTTAGCCGACACAATCTCGTCAGCAGCTCGGGGGCCTGCACTTTCCAGGTGCGGCTCGCTCGGCAGGACGAACTCTTCAGGCACGTGCTGACCGTAGACTACGGGTCCGACAGCCTGGTCCCGGCTCACTGACACCTCCCGTCAACCCTCGAAACCCGGCATTGTCGGCGCATCGAATCGACCGTCATCGGCCGGAAATAGCGGTGCGCACCGGTTCAACGTGTCGACTCGCAAGCGGTAACTGGCGGCGGAAAACTATCAGGCCCAGGGGGCGACGAAAAACACCCCGAATAGATTGAGGATCCGCAGCAGGATCGGTGCGCTGAGCGGAAAAAAGCTCAGCGCGAGCAGGACGAGCACACCGATGTTCTTTTCTTCGAACCACAGCCGCATCCACTGGATGCCAGCGCCTGGCCGACGTAACGCGCAATAGAGCAGGCCAAAGCCGTCCAGCGGCGGGATCGGGATCAGCGCCAGCAGCCCGAAGAAAAGCAGTCCGACCGCGAGCGACAGGAGTGCCAATTCGGCAGCCGGGACGTCGAGGCCGTAGTAGACCGCGCTGGGGGTGATCCAGGCCAGCAAATTGTCCGAATAAAGTGCTGAATAGAGGCCGAATAGCAGCTCTGCGATGACAATGCAGCTCACCGGGCCAGCGGCGAAGACTGCGGCGGCCCGGCCTCGGCCGTGGTGGCGCGGCACTTCGTCGACCGAGATCATTTTGCCCCAGCCCATGCCGCCGAGCGCAGCAGCGACAGCACCGAACGGGTCGATGTCCTCACGGGGGCGTGGTGCGATCGACTCATGACGGTTGGCTAGGCCCAGGGCGCGGCCGGCCAGCCGGATGGCGGCTGCCCGCACAGCTAGGCCGAGCAGGAAGGCCACCACCAGGGCGGCGAACACCACTGGGCTACCAAGGGCGTACAGCATGAAGTTGGGTCCTTCTAGCTGGTGGGAGGGCGATCAGCCGCGGTCGACCTGGGCGGCGATGACCTCGCGGGCCAGCTGGCGGTAGTTGCGGGCACCGGAGGAGGCTGGATCGAGGCTGGTGATCGGGGCGCCGGCAACGGTGGACTCGGGGAACTTCACCGTCTTCGTGATGACGGTTTGGTATACCTTGTCGCCGAATGCCTCGACTACTCGCTGCAACACCTGTCGACAGTGGGTGGTGCGACTGTCATACATGGTGGCCAGGATGCCTTCGAGTTCGAGGTCGAAGTTGAGCCGCTCGCGCACCTTGTCGATCGTGTCCAGCAGCAATGCGACCCCGCGCAGGCTGAAGAACTCGCATTCCAGCGGGACGAGCACGCCGTGAGCGATGGTCAGCGCGTTGATCGCCAGCAGACCCAACGACGGCTGGCAGTCGATCAGAATGAAGTCGTATTCCTTGCGGACCGAGCGCAGCACCCGGGCGAGCGCCATCTCTCGGGCGACCTCGTTGACCAGCTGAATCTCGGCCGCGGACAAGTCGATATTGGCGGGCAGCAGGTGCAGGCCGGCAACGTCGGTCTTGATGATGACGTCTTCGGCGGTGACATCGTCCTGCATAAGCAGGTTGTAGATACTCAGGTCGAGGTTGTGCGGGTTTACCCCGAGCCCGACTGAGCAGGCACCCTGCGGGTCGAAGTCGACCAGCAGCACCTTACGGCCGTATTCGGCGAGCGCGGCACCGAGGTTGATCGTCGTGGTGGTTTTACCCACACCACCCTTTTGATTCGCCAGCGCGATGATCCGAGCCGGGCCGTGGCGATCGGTCGGCATCGGCTCAGGAATCGGGCGACGCATCGTGTATGCCGTCGGGTCGGCGGGGCCAAGGTCAGCGCCGAGATCGAGCGAGCCCTGCTGTTCGCGGAGCGCCGAGGTCCAGGCCTCCGCCCGATTTTGGTTGCCTGACATGCCTTCGCCCCCTTCCGACTCCCAGCCGCCCCGGGATCACCTGTTATTTTCCTGCCACGGGTTGGCTCAGCCGATGCCCGACTGTACGCCACCCGCGCCGTAGCTTTGGGGTCAGCCGTTCGGCGTGTCGCGTCAATGGCTGTACTGCTGTCAACGAGCGCGCGGGTGTGCGGTCGCGTAGACCTCCCGCAGTCGGTCGACTGTCACCAGGGTATAGCGCTGAGTGGTGGTTACCGAAGCGTGCCCGAGCAACTCCTGCACCACCCGGACATCGGCGCCGCCATCGAGCAGATGAGTCGCGTACGTGTGGCGCAGGGTGTGTGGGCTGACTGCGTGTGGCCCGTCCACGGGCAGACCGGCAGTGATCGCGGCGCGCCGCAAGATAGTCCAGGCGCTTTGGCGCGACAGTGGACCGCCCCGCGCGTTGACGAAGACCCTCGGCGTACCAGTGCCGCGGGTGACTAGCGTGGGCCGCGCCCGTACGAGATATGCCTCTAATGCGGCTTTCGCGTAACCGCCGAGCGGAACCAGTCTGGTTCGTCCGCCTTTGCCGTGCAGAATTGCCGCTGGGTCATCGTCAAGATCGAGGTCGTCGACGGCCGCGCCGACCGCCTCGGAAATCCGCGCGCCGGTGCCGTAGAGAACCTCCAACAGCGCCCGATCGCGCAGGCCGAGCTCGGTGTCGTCCGGGGCCGCGAGCAGCCGCATCACTTGATCAACGTCGAGCGCCTTGGGCAACAGCTTCGGCGGCGTCGGCGGCCGGACCTCGACCGAGACATCGCCGCCGACCAAGCCCTCCCGGGCGGCGAAACGGTGTAAACCTCGCACAGCACTGATCGCGCGCGCAGCCGAGGATGAAGCCAGTCCTTCCGCCCGCAAACTGCCCAAATGCCCGGCCACCTCCCCCGCGCCGACTGCCGCGAGATCAGCAATCCCGGCCGCGGCGAGCGCCTGCCCATAACGATCAAGATCCCGCCGGTACGCGCTGAGTGTGTTGCGGGACAGCCCCCGCTCGACACTCAAATGATCGAGGTACACAGTGATCGTCCGCTCGATGCTCAGCTGCCCCGCCCTTTCGCGTCTTTCAGTGCCAGCCATCGTACCGATTTTGCTCAGCGGTACGGCACGGTTGCCCGCCGAGGGCCGCGGAGGCAGCGTGAGGCTTCCTGCCACCCAACGCTGGAGGTAGCTGTGCGCTTGCGCTTCTTCGCCCCTTTCCTCGCCGTCTTAATCGTCGGCCTCCTACCAGTGCCCGCTTCGGCGGCCGTCTCGTCAGCACCCGACGAAGTGGAGCTGACCTGGATCGGCGGCCAGCTCTTCAACCTTTACGTCGACATCCCCGATGACCCGGCGACACAGCCCGACCCGGCCCGCCCGGACGCGGATGTGTTCCTGATCGCGCCGGCGGATCCAGCGCACCCGTTGGACCCCGGCGTGGTCATTCCGTCACCGCCCGCACCAGCCCCGATTATTGTGCCGGTGCACGACACGGTGCTGGATCGACCGTGGCCGGATCCGCCCCGGGCCGACTGTTTCGGCGTCCAGGTGCTGCCTGGGCCGCGGGCAAGCGCCGAACAGGTGCTCACTCGGACCGATCCCAACGGTGGGGCTACTTTGGCCTGGGCGATCGTGTTGTATGGCCAGCGACTGCCGCTGACTAACAGCGCGCTAATCCGCTGGGGTGCCGCAAACGGTCTGCTCACACTGGACCGCACCTGGCCCGGCTATGGCGGCACGTGCTGGACCGGGCTGCCAGTACGCTGACCGGCACCCCGCCCAGCTGACTCACGCGAACCTGGCAGGCCCCTACCGCAGGGCCTGCCAGTTCGTCACGGGCGCCAACCGGAATTTCGGGCAGCCTTACCCTCGGGCCAGCTCACGGCCCACTTCATCGGCCAGACCTAAAGCAACCGCATCAGCGATCGGCTCGTCGGTGCTACACGAGCCATAGGAAACCAACACTTCCCGGGTACGCATTGCCACGTCATCACTGAGCTGTCGGACGGCTCGTACGGGAAAGGGGTCTGACACTGCAGCATAGACATCCTGAACCGGCGCACCGGCGACCACGCGCGCGACCGCCAGGAGCAAGTTGAGATAGCCGTAGTGGCGAAATCGGGTAACCGGATCGATGTAGGGCTGGGCATGATGCAGTCCCGCGGTTGAACCGGCGCACCGGCGACCACGCGCGCGACCGCCTTTATCGGCACACCCGCCGCCACGCATGACCGGATGAAGCCGACCAGTTCGGCCGGGGACGGAAATGCTTGCGAGTCCGCCCCACCGCACCGCACCTTGGCCCCCAGTCCTCGATCGGCCAGTTCCGCCACCCGGTCGAGCCAGCCTCGGCCGCGGACCGGCTCGACGAATACCGGCCAGGGCAGTCCGACGGGCAAAGCGGCGCCGGGGCGGACGGCGATCTCGGCCTGTTCAATCACGCAGCGCGGATCGGGTGCCGCCGGTGGCGCCGCGTCCAGGATCAGTCCGACGCGCATGGCCCGTTCGTGCGGGTCGAGCGCGGCGAGCAGCTCGTCCCAGCGGCTCGCCGGGCACAGGAACCGGTGGGTCAGCATCGGATGACCGGCGCGCTCGTCAGCTCGATGGCGCTCGACTGCGGCGGTCATGGGTAGCCGGGCCGGGGGGAAGAGCCCGGCGTCGTCGATCAGATCGCGCATCAGCGGGATGGTCATTGCGCCCATGTCCAGGCATAGTCGGGGTCTTCACTGGGGGCGGCGGCCGGGCCGAGCAGCAACGGGCGAAACGTGTCAACCATGACCGCAGTCTCCGAAGTGGTGGTGGCGCCGGCATCCAGGCAGGCTTGCACGGCTCCCGGTTGTGGACCATGGGTGAAACCGGCTGGGTGCAGCGAAACCGAGCCGATAGCGATGCCGGATCCCTGCCGAGCAGTGTAATCGCCGCCGACATAGAACATGAACTCATCCGAGTCGACGTTGTGATGGTTGTAGGGCAGCGGCACTGCGGCGGGATCGAAGTCGAGCGGGCGGGGGCAGAACGAGCACACGACGAAGTTCGGCCCTTCGAACGTCTGATGCACGGTCGGCGGGGCGTGCGTACGTTTGACGATCGGCTCGAAGTCGGCAATGTTGAAGGCAAACGGATACACGTACCCGTCCCAGCCCACCACGTCGAACGGGTGGTGCCGATAGGTCAGCCGAGTCAGTCCGGCCCGGGTTCGCACCAGCACAGGCACGTCATCGCCGTCGAGCACAAGTGGTTCGGCTGGTGCCCGCAGATCCCGTTCGCTGTACGGCGCGTGTTCCAACAGCTGGCCGTATTGCGACAGGTAGCGCCGAGGCGGCCGAATGTGTCCGTGCGCCTCGATCACTAGCGCCTGCACGGCCCCGATCCAGCGGTGGATAGTTCCGGTCGGGATGACGACGTAATCGCCTTCGCCGACCTCCAGCGCGCCGTAGGTGGTTTCCAACCGGGCCGTGCCGCGCTGAATGTAGACGACTTGGTCGCCGACGGAGTCGCGATACAACTCGCTGTCCTGGTCGGTGGCGACAAAGGAGATCCGTACATCGTCGTTGCCCACCAGCATTCGTCGACCGAGGACCAAGTCTCCGCCGACCGGCAGCGCTGACGTGTGGAAGGCCCGGGGCCGCAGCGGGTAATTGGGGGTCAGTTCGTCGGCGAGCGGGCGGTCCACGCCTTCGGATTTGACGATCGCTGTCGGCGCGTACGTGTGGTAGAGCAGTGAGGAATCTGACGAGAACCCCTCCTCCCCCATCAGTTCTTCGGCATATAGGCCGCCGTCTGGGCGCCGGAACTGCACGTGTCGCTTTCGGGGAATGCTCCCGACGACGCGGTAATGCGGCATATTCAGCACCCTTCCGGTCGGCCGGTTGCCCGGCGTAGTGCGGCCTCGATCGTCGGTGGGTCGGGGTCGTCCAAGACGGCGGCGAGGTGTCCGTCGGGCCGAACGAGGTGCACGGTGCCCGGCGCGGCGTGTAACGCGGCGCGCACTGCCCCACTGTGGTCGATCTCGGCGAACGAATAGGTATCTACGGGGAGGTCGACCCCCACCGTTTGGCCGCCTGGCTCGGCCGTAAAAAGCACGAAGGATCGCCCGAAAAGCCGCCGCAGCCGAGTCGGCTGTCCCGCCACTAAGCAGGGAGCGTCTGGGCACAACACTCCCGGCACCGGCGGCCTGTGCGCACCAGGCTGGGTCGGGAAGTCGTCCAGCGACCCGGCCGGCGTGGTCAACGGCGAGTCCAAATACCAGTACGGCTCGGCCAACTGACCCGAATCAATCATGGTACGGGCGGCGGGATCGCCCACCGCCGCCGCCAACGCGGTACGCCGCCGCGCACGCTGTCGCTCAGTTTGCGGCACCAGGAACTCCATCGTCGCCGTGGTGACGCGCAGATTCTCCCCCGCAGCAGCCCGCCGCTCGATGTCGTAGCTGTCCAGCAGCTCAGGTGCGGCCCACCCGCGTCGCAAGTACGCGATTTTCCAGGCGATATTCTCGGCGTCCTGAATGCCGGAGTTGAGCCCCCGGGCCCCGAACGGCGCGTACAAATGGGCCGCATCGCCCGCGAGGAAAGCCCGCCGGTGCACCGCGAACCGCTCGGCCCGCCGCTCGTGGAACCGGTATGCCGTGGCCCAACACACTTCGTATGGCGTGTTACCGACGATTCGCTGGATGCGTTGGTCGAACTCCCCGCTCGCCCGGTCCGCGGCCAGGTCGTAGCTCTGCGGCACCTGCCAGTCGATTCGCCAGGTCGAGTCCGGACACTGATGCAGCAATACCTGCCGACCGGGATTGAAGGCTGGGTCGAAATAGAACCTGCGCTCACTCGGAAACGGCAGCTGCGCCTTGATGTCGCAGATTAAGAATTTGTCGGTGAAGGAACGGCCGGGAAAGTCGATGCCCAGCAGTTGGCGGGTTGTGCTGTGCGCACCGTCCGCGCAGACCACGTGACTGCCCCGCACCGGATCACCATCGTGCGCCACCCGCACCTCGACCCCGGCCGGCTCGATCCCGGTCGGCTCGACCAGCAGCTCGGTCACCGGCTGGCTGTAACGCAGCTCGATCAGCGGGCAAGCCTCGGCCAGATCGATCAGCAACTGTTCCAGCACCGCTTGGGAAATATTGATCCACGGTGGCACCGCGCCAGACTGCGGATGTGGGAACGTGACTGCGAACAACTCGTGGTCGCCGTAGAACGTGCGCCCGACCGTCCACGTGACTCCTGCGGCGATCAGCTCCGACGCACAGCCCACCCGGTCCAGCACGTCCAGGACGTCTCGCTGGAAACAGATCGCCTTGGACCCGGTGGGCTCACGTCGCTCGGCTGCTTCGAGCACCACCGTGCGAATCTCGTGGCGCGCCAGCAACAGGGCCGTGACCAGCCCGACCGGGCCAGCCCCGACGATCACCACCGGGTCGGCGTCAGCTCTGGAGCTCATCCCACACCGAACGGTCGCGCTCCGTGGTCCAGATCACGGGGCGTTCAACCCCGGACAACTCATCAAAAAGTCGGTACACATTGAAAGGTAGGCAGTGCTCGAAGATTGGCCAGGTGCCGTACTCCGGGGCAAGCTCGCGGTGAACCGCGGCGAACGCTTCCTTCCGGGTGCCGCCGCGCGCCTGCACCGCCGCCACCTCGCGGATCATGACGTCGAGGAAGTTTCGGGTCCGGCCGACTGCCGCCGCAACTGCCGCTGGCCCCCGGGTGACCGGACCGCGACCGCCGACCAGGGTTTCCGCGCCGATTGCTGCCACGGTGTCCAGCGTCGAGCCGGCCCATTCCTGATGGAAGGAGTCACCGGTATACAACGCCGCCTGCGACTCCACCAGGTCACCGGTGAAAAGCACCCGTTGGCGCGGTAGCCAGGCCACGATGTCACCTTCGGTGTGTCCGCGACCGCAGTAACGCAGCTCGATGGTGCCTCGATCACCGCCCAACTGGATGGTAAAACGATCGGTGAACGTCGCATCAGGCCAAGTCAGCCCCGGGACCGAGCTGGGATCGGCGAACAGTCGGGGCATCCGGGCGAGCTCGGACTCCCAGTCCTGCTGCCCGCGCTCGGCGATCAGCTCCCGAGTTTTTTCGTGCGCAACGATCACTTCGGCGCCGAACGCGCTAGCGCCCAGCACTCGCACGGCGTGATAGTGCGACAGGACCAGGTAGCGGATCGGCTTGGTGGTGTACTCGCGCAGTTTGGTCAACCACCGTCGGGCGGCGACGGGGGTGGCCAGCGCCTCGAAGCACACGAGGAAGTCCTCGCCCTCGATGGCGCCCACGTTGGGATCACCCTCGGCGGTCAGCGCGTACACGCCGTCGGCGAGCACTTCTAGCGTCTGCTGCTTCTCGGTCAAGTCGGCCGAGGATGCGAATGCCTTCATCCGGCTAGCTCCCATGCTGGTTCAGAAATGCGGACACCACCGCGTGATAGTCGTGTGGCCGTTCCTCCTGCAGGTGATGCGCCGCCCGGTCCATCACATAGAGCTGGCCTCGGGCGACCATGCGGGCCAGCATCAGCGGATAGTCCGGGGTGAGGAATGCGTCGTACATGCCCCAGCAGAACAGCACTGGTGCGGCGATGCGGCCCAGTTGTTCGGTTAAGTCCTGCCATTGCCCGCGGGGGCTGTCCGAGCGGGCGGCCAACTCCATCTCGGCCGGGTCGAGGCTCTGCTGATACCGCAGCATCACGGTGGCCTCGGGAATCGCTGTTTCGTCATACCACTCCAGCTGGGCCATTAGCGTGCGAAGCTTCGCCGGTGTCGGTCCCTCGCCGCCGTAATAGGCGTCGCGGGCATTGCGGCCCCGACGGGCTCGCTCCGGCAACGGCGCCAGCGGTCCATAAAAAACCGGCATGGAACCGGTGACCACGAGCGAACGCACGCGCTCGGGATATTTCGCGGCGAGGTTCAGCGCGATGGTGCCGCCCCACGAATTGCAGACAAAGTCCGCTCGGGGGATTGCTAATGTGTCCAGCAATGCCACGGTGCGGTCGGCGTGAAAATCCCACATGGGCCCGGAGATAACGCATTTCTCGCTGAGCCCATATTGCAGAATATCAACCAAGAAGCACTGACGGTCCGCGGCGAACAAAGGTGCCACCGGGCCGAAGTCGCTCCAAGCCGTGCAGCCCGGCCCCCCGCCGTGCAGGAACACTGTTGGAAAGCCGCTTCCCATTTGGAAGTAGTGGTAGGTCAGGCCGTCCGCTTTCGCCCAGGAGCCCTCGGGTGGCGACGTCACGTCAACCGACATGGGATTTCCTCCGTTCCAACTCACTGATTTTCATCGTCGCCGCCCACACCCCACCAACCCATCGCCACGGTCCGACCACCAGAACGACAACACACAAACCCCATTGGCGAAGCAAGAAAATGCTTGCACGGAGGCCGAGCAGCGCTGATTTAGCCCGACCCGTTGATCTAGCCCGACCCGCTGATCAGGCACCGACCGCTGATCAGGCCAGGAAATCCAGCACGAGCTTTGCGAACTGAGCGGCTTGGAACTCCAGCGGAACCATGCCGCCAGCAATGACCGCGGTGCGTGCGCCCGATAACGCAGCTGCCAGCGGGTGCAGTTCTGGGAACGCATATGGGTCGTCAGCCGCACCAACACACAGCACGGGGCAGCCGATCAGGCCGATCCGCTCTTCCATTCGATAGTTGCTCACCGCTGTGTGGCCGTGTTCGACCTCTGGCCACACCGCCAATGCATCGCGCAGGAATCTGGTCAGCAAATCGGGGCGACCGGGCGGGTAGAACCCGGCACGTCGACCCCACAGCTCACTCAGGTGCGAACCGTCCGGCTGCTCGACCACCGCGTCGATAGCGGGTCCGTTGGCCCGGCGGTGACGTGCTGCTGCGTCGATGTATGGAGTGGAGGACAGCACCAACCGCCGCACCAGGTCGGGCCGGCGGGCCGCAACTTCGACCGCCACCACCCCACCGGTGTGATGACCGACCAGATCGAACCCGGTTAGTCCCTGCGCTGCGGCAAACTCACACACTCCGTCGGCATATGTCTCGATCGAGTGCTGGGCGATCCGGGCGGACGCGCCGAACCCGATTGTGTCGGGCGCGATGGCCCGGTGTCGGGGGCTCAGCAGCTGCAGCACCTCGCGATATTCATCCCCGGAGCGCGGGCTCTGATGCAGCAACACCACCGGCGGCCCGACCCCGTCCTGCGCATAGTGCACCTGCCCATACGACGTATCCGCGTAGCCGAACCGGATCACGAGGCCGCCTTCAGGAAGCCCAGCGACAGCGGGTTGTAAAGGTCCACCCGCTCGTGCTGCGGCCAGTGACCACAGTCGTCGAACAACTGCAGCTCCGAAACCGGCAGCGCCGCAGCCAGCGCTCGCGCCTCCGGGACGTCACCGAATGGGTTCTGCCGACCCCAAACCACCAGGGTGGGAGCCACGATCTGGGCTAACCGCTCTGGTTGCAGCAGGTTGCGTTGCCGAGTAGCCAGATCCTGTAAACACAGCAGATTGGCGATGTTGGCCACAAAATCCGGCTGGTGATAGATGGCGTGCCGAATGTGCACTAATTCCTCGGACACATCGCGCTGCGGATTATGCATCAGCAGGTGCAGCCGCTGGCGGGTAAGGTCGATATCGTCGCTGTTCACGGCCGCCAACGTGGACGACCGAATGCGCTGCATAACGACCGGGTCCGCCTTAGTGCCACCGGCGGCCAACAATTGCAACGAAATTACTCGGGCCGGCTGGACCGAGGCCAGCCACGCAGCCACCCAACCGCCCAGCGACTCGCCCACCAGATGCGCCTGCGGCGCCCCAATAGCATTCAAGTACGCGATCAAATGCTCAACATAACGCGGAATCTCGTACGGATAATCAGGTTTTGCGGTGTAGCCGTGCCCAAGCATGTCAATGGCGTGGCAGCGGTAACCGGCCTGGGCATGCGCGGCAATCGTGCGAATGAACGCTTCCAGATGGCCACTGGTGCCGTGCAAGAAAATCACAGGTTGGCCGTCGGGTGGCCCGGCCTGCAACGACCGGGTCCGGATGCTGCCAGCGTTGACGTAACGCACCTCGTAGTCGATGCCGGTCAGGTCTCGCCAGATCGTCATGCGGTGCCTCCCACCGGGGGTTGCAGAATGGCGACTGCCATGCCAGTGAGCCAGTCGTCGATCGGTTCGTAAGCCAGCCGACGCCCTGGCACATGCCCAAGTGCGGCCGCCATGATCAGCCAGGTGCGGATCTCCTGGCTGCCGTTGCCGGCGATGCGTTCCAGGTCTTCGGTGGTGTAGGAACACATCTCAGCGGTCTTACCGGCTTCCAGCAGAGTCAGGAACTTGTCGTCAAAATCGGGATTGATCACTGCTGTGGCGGCTCGGATGATCTCGCGCCGGCGGACGTCGTATTGATCCCAACTATCGCGGCCGTTCAGCCAGGCCGAGACGAGAAACTCTTCGTCCGCACCGTGCGGGTCGCGCCAGTCCGGCCACGGCAATCGATGCGACAGCCCACCGGAGCCGATCACTGCGACCCGCCGCTGGTCGGAAAACGAGCTCACCGCGCTGCGCACCGCCGCACCCAATGCCTCGCAGCGGGCGAGCGGCGGCAGCGGCGGCGCAAACACGTTCACCACCAACGGCACAATTGCCACATCCAACCCGGCTAGCAGGTACTGAATGGCGTGTGATTGTCCGTGGTCGATTTGCAATCGGGCCGAAAAGGCTGGGTCGAAGCCGGCATCCACGAGGGAACCCACGAGATGCCGGGCTAGCTGCACGTCCACACGTTGTCGGCCTTTCGGGGTGCCGGATTCGCCGCTGGCAATGCATTCACCGACGCCGATTGTGAACGCCGGAATCAGATCGAGCCAGAACCCACGGAAGTGATTGGAGCCGGCGAGGATGACGGTGTCTAGGCGCGCTGCCGCGAGGGCGTCCCGGGCCTGGTGTAATGACTCGCGGAAACGGTGCGCCGCGCGCTGCTGTCCAGTCTGCGCCCAATGCGTGTTCATCAGGGTGCTATGCGAAGCACCAACACCGAGCACGATCTCACTTGCCATCAGCCACCCCCAGCACGTCAACAGCGACCCGGATCAGCAATTGAGTCAGCCGTTCCATTTCTCTGACATCGACCGTGTTCATGCCCATGGCGAAGTCACCAGCTGGGTCGATCGGCAGATGTTTCGCCTGCACCTTCGGCATGCCGACGCGGACGGTCGGGATGCCCCGTGAGCGCAGGATGTTCGCATCGGTGGCGCCAGAATTGCCGAGGATCGGCTGGTGCGCTCGACCCTGCGCCTCTTCCCACGCCGCCACCGCGGCTGTGACCACGCGGTCCTGGGCGTTCGTTCGGGTGCCAGGGATCGCGAGGACCAGCTCGCACGACAGCTCGGCGTCGAGTTCAGCCCCGATTCGGGCGAGCTCGCAGTTAAGCTCGCGCCGGGCCGCCGATGGGGACAGGCCGGGCGGTAAGCGCAGGTCACACCGCAACCGGCACGCTGCCGAGGTGACTGCCGGCATCCGCATCCAGCCGCCCTCGATGGCGCCGACGATGCCCTGCGGCGCAAAGGTTCCGCCGGTGTGTCGCTCCGCATATTCGACGAACCATTGCTCCAGCCGCTCGGCGACCGCCCCGGCCAGCGGGATCGGATTGCGATAGGGCAGGCGATGCCGGCTGCCCACATAGGTATGTGTGCCAGCGACGGTAATATCGAACCAGGCCAAGCCGACTTCTTCGGCCGACACCGTCCACCCGGGCTTGGCGATTACCGCGTGATCGGCCCAGAGCCCTTGCTCAAGCAGGAACGAGGCGCCGACGCCTTGACCGGTGTGTCGCCGTGGGTCGCCGTCCAGGCCTAGCGCGTTGGTGGGCATGCCACCCGCACCGAGGCCGACCAACAGGTCACCAGCCAGTGGAACGCCAGCGGCAACGATCGCTTCAGCTGCGGCCACGACGCAGGCAGCATGCCCTTTCGGGTTACCCGCGCCCAAGCCGATCACCAGATCACCGTCATCGACGGCAACGGGTCGCATATCCGGTCGCAGCACTGGTCCGGCCCACGGCAAGTCGATGTCCGCGCGTCCTACCGTCAGCGTGTCGATCGGGGCATACAGCAGCAGGTCGGGGCCGCCGCCACGACCGGGCAGCCGGGCCCGAGCCGATGCTTGCCGCTCGTCGTGGGCGAGCACGTCGGCATGCAAACCGGCCGACTCCAGCTGGGTGGCGGCGTAAGACGCCAGGCGTGCCTCGTCACCGGTAGGGCTAGGCAGGTCCACCAGGGCCTTGACCAACTCCCGCAGGCGCTCCCGGCTGACCTGTGCCCGAGCGCGCGTCACCCAGTCGTTCACGGGGTAATCCGGTGAACCTGGGTGCGGCTGGTGCGCCGCAACCACCGCCGCACTCGCGGACCGGCAGCGACAGCCAACACACCTGCGGCGACGAAGACAAACACTCGTGACACGTCAATCTCCTCGCTTGGCTCCGTCTAGCTTGGCTCGATAGCCTTTTTCGGCGAGATTGCGCCAGGCCGTCAAGGACACGTCCGGGCGATAGAGCCGCTCCGGTGGCGCATCAGTGGCATCCACCATCCACGCGTCCTGCGCGGAAAACTGTCCGTGGAAGAGCCATCGAATCCACAGCAGGTATTTCGGGTAGAACGGCAGTGCCCGCAGGCCTTCGCGGAAGTTGACCATCACGCCGACGTAGCGGTGCCGGTCGGCGTCGATCGGCACGTAAAACTCGTAGTGGATGAAGTTCGGATAGACGATGCGCAGCACACCCGGCATGGACAGGGACGCGAAGCCGGGAAAATCTTGGGCGGCGATGACCGGGTCGACTTTGGCTGCGCCGCCGGTGTTGCCGACGTTTGAGGCACCGATCCCGGCCGTGGCTGCGGGCGGATTCAGCTTCCACCAGCGCTTGTTGGTCCACCGGCCCAAGCCCGGGAAATCCGCCTCCCAATATTGGGCTTCCTGCTTGCGATAGATCCATCGCCCTCGGGTGACAATCCGGGTTTCGTTCCACGTCGGCATTGCCTTGAACAGCCGCCACAACGATGTGCGGTGCAGATACTTCGCATGACCCTCGTCGTAGCCGTTCTCGCAAGCGAAGCGCCAATTGCCGGTTCGGTCCTGCATTCGGCCACCAAGCACGAGCGGCGTATCGACTAATTCCTCGGGCAGCTGCTCGTCAATGGCGGGTGCCGGCTCGTCGGCGATCGGCATATAGACCCAGACCATGCCCAGGCGCTCGGCCACCGGATAAGTTGCCACGCGCACCTTGCCGCAAATCGGCGACTGCGGACCGTCGGTGATCACTGCGGTCAACAGACCATCGCGCAGGTCATAGGTCCAACCGTGATACGGGCAGCTTAGTGGTCCTCGGCGTTAATCCTTCGGGGGTTGGTTCAGGGGTTCCAGGTTGGTGAGGTAGAGGTCGCCGGCGCAGTCGAGGGCGTCTTGGGCGGTGCCGATCGGTTGGCCGTCGGGTAGGACGGAGTCTTGGTAGCCGTCACGACTGGCGAGGTAGATCGCGAAGCCCCACAGGTGTGCGGAGCGTTGGTAGCGCAGCCTCATCAGTGGGATGGTCTCACCCTCGGGTAGGTGCGCGTCGATGTAGGCGAACCCGGCCCGGTAGCGCACCACGATCCCGGGCAGCCCGGGCCAGTGGGCCTTCGCGTGCTCAGTGAGGCGTTGCTGCAACGACACCTTCGTCGATTCGGGGATCGCGGTCACGGGTTCATCATGCCCGCACTGCTGCCGGCAGGCTCGCAGGCTGTGCGGGCTGCTTGGTCCGGGTGCTTGCCCACCGGGCAATAGATCGACTGTCTGCCATGTTCGGGTAGGCGGAGGTTTGTCATGTCTGGTCCATCGGCCTGCCCGATCGTCTTGTCTATGCCCGAGCAGCAGCGTCTTGAACGCCGGGTCAGGACCGTGACCGAGCAACACCGGCACGTCTTACGCGCCACGATCATCTTGCTCGCTGCCCAGGGTTGGAGCAACGCGGCGATCGCGCGGCGGGTCGGGGTCTGTGTGGACACCGCCCGGACCTGGCGCGACCGCTACGGCGCCTACGGCGAGGACGGCCTTCGAGATCGGGGCCGCCCCGGGCGGCCGCGTCGGTTCACCGACGTGCAGCAGGCCCAGGTCAAAGCGATCGCCTGTGAACTGCCCGCTGATCGGGGGATCCCGTTGTCGCGGTTTAGCCACGCCGATCTGGCTGCCGAAGCCGTCGACGTCGGGGTGGTCGAGGACATCTCGGCATCCACCGTGCGCCGGTGGCTACGCCGGGATGCGATCCGCCCCTGGCGCCACCAGTCATGGATCTTCCCGCGTGACCCAGACTTCGCCGTTAAGGCAGGCTGTGTCCTCGACCTATACGCCCGCACTTGGCACGGCGAGGTGCTCGGCGACGACGACTACGTCATCTCCGCCGATGAGAAGACCTCCGTGCAGGCCCGCTGCCGGTGTCATCCGAGCCTGCCACCCGGACTGGCCCGGATCATGCGGGTCAACCACGAATATGACCGGGGTGGGGCGCTGGCCTACCTCGCCGCGTACGACGTCCACCAGGCCAGGGTGTTCGGCCGTACCGAACCCACGACCGGCATTGTTCCGTTCGCGAACCTGGTCGCGCAGGTCATGGGCCGTGAGCCCTACTCCAGCGCCCGCCGAGTCTTCTGGATCACCGATAACGGCTCGTCACACCGCGGTCACAAAGCCATCGACCGGTTGGAAAACACCTGGCCGAACGCCACCCTGGTCCACACACCAATCCACGCGAGCTGGGTCAACCAGGTCGAAATCTACTTTTCCATCGTGCAGCGCAAAGTCGTCACACCCAACGATTTCTACGACCTCAACGACGTCACCAACCGGCTCACCGCATTCGAAGAGTTGTACAACCTCGCCGCCCGGCCCTTCAACTGGCGCTACACCAAAGCCGACCTCGCCACCACCCTCAAACGCATCGCCGCTCACGAAACCGCCACCATCTGACCCCCGAAGGATTAACGCCGAGGACCACTAAGGCCTGGCGCGGGTGGGTGAACCAGACCGACTGACCGTCAAGCTCGATCGTGCCCGAGTCCCTGGTCAGCACTCCGGCGATCACCCGGGCGAGGGTGGATTTGCCCGAACCGTTCTCCCCCGCCAAAGCAACCACTTCGCCGTGGCTCACCGTAAAATTGACGTCATGCAACGCGGTGACCGGGCCGAAGGTCTTACCGATGCCACGAGCGCGCAACAGGGGTACTCGGGTGCTCACCGTCAGTCCAGCTTGACGTAAGTCTTGCCGGCACGAGTTTCAAAGTCGATCGTGAACGGATTGTTCACCCGGTCCGCGATCGGCTGCCACGTACCGACATTGCTCTGGTCTAGCTTGACCGTCGGTATCACGATCTCCGTTGGCACTGTTGCTCCACACAGGGCGCGTAAGGCCGCATAAGCCAACGCCTGCCCAGTCTTGTCGTACGGGACGCCGAAGGTCATCGCGATCTTGCCCGCCTGTACCAGCGGGATCGCGTCTGGTTGTCCGTTGATCGAGACGATCGCCGGAGTGAAGTCACCGCCGAGTACGGAGGCTGCTCCGATGGCCGAAACGTCGTTGAAGGTCCAGATGCCTTTGAGGCCGGCGCCGTACTTCTGTTTCCACGCCTCCACTATCGATTTCGCGTCCGCCGGGGTGATCTTCTGATTGACCTGCGAGTCGACGACGTTCAGGCCCTCGGCCTTGGCTTGTGCCTCGAACGCGGCCTTTTCCCAGTTGAGCAATTCAGCAAAGGCCGGACCATAGATCGCTGCTACCTGACCAGTGCCGACCTTGCTCTTAAGCGCCTTCGCGCCTTCAGCCGCCCCGTATTCCACTTCGTCGTGCACGGTGGTGTAATACGGCCCGCCGACCTTCGTATCGAGCACGATGATCGGAACCTTTTTCTGTTGTAGCTGCGCGAAAGCACCCTGAGTTGCGTTCGGGTCGACCGGGTTGGCGATAAGTACGCCGATCTGCTGCTGCATCAGCGTCTTGATATCGGAAATCTGCTTACCCGGGTCCAGATTGGCGTTAACCGCCCGCAGCTTAGCGCCGTACTTGTCTAACGCCTTGGAAATGATTTGTTCGATGGCTTGGAAGTTGGGGTCCGGCAGCGGTTCGCTGAAGCCGACTGTCTTGCCCTTCGCGGCGGCACACCCGATGCCGTCGTCACCGGTGCCGCCGCTCGCACCGGTCGCACCCGGAGCGCCGGCGGCGCCACAGGCAGTTGGTCCGAGGAGCAGCACTGTCGCGGCCACAACGGCTATCATTCGGCGCTGTCGATGTTCCATTCGCCACCTCCGCAGGTGTGAGTCTCTGCCGGTCGTTATTGAGCTGACGCTTGGACCTTCCGGTTCTACCGCGCCGCTCGCGCCGGGGTGCAGTCCCGTGTCTCGCTGGACGGACTGTTTTCACTACGCCCCGAGACGCGGCACACTTGGGTCATGACCTCAGTGGATGGGCGATGGGCAGGTGCCACGCCATCGATGTCCGATACGCCCCGCAGCGAGGCACCTAATACCGGCCGACCCAAGATGCTGATCATGGACTTCTGCGGCGCGTACATGCGGCCGTTAGGCGGGTGGTTCGCGATCGCGAAGGTCGTCCAACTGATGAACCAGCTGGAGGTGGACGAGACGGCGACCCGGTCGGCACTGCTGCGCATGCGACGCAATGATCTGCTGGAGCCGCAGCAGCGCGACGGCGTACGCGGAGTGCAGCTGACCGAGCGAGCGCTCGCCGCGCTGACCGAAACCGAGCAGCGGATCTTCGGTCCACGGCCGTCGACACGACTGGCCGACGGCTGGGTTCTGGTGTCGTTCTCGATCCCGGAGGGCCAGCGCGCTGATCGACATATCCTGCGGTCGCGGCTGTCGTGGCTCGGGTTCGGCAACCTGAGCAACGGCCTTTGGATGGCGCCGAAGCGGCTGCGCCCCGAGCTAGAGCGGACCGTCCGCGAGCTGGGTTTCGAACATTACGTGCTGGTGTTTGAGGCGCACTATGCCGGCTTCACGGAGTTGACTTCGCTGGTCCGGCAAGCTTGGGACCTGGACGAGCTGGGTCGGCTCTACAAGCAGTTCGTCGATTGGTGTCAGCCGATCCTCACTCGCTGGTCGAGCGCCGGCCGAGCTGCCGGCCGGCTAGCGTTCGTGGACTACACGCTAGCTGTCTATCATTGGCGGAAATTTCCGTATTTGGATCCGGGGCTGCCGGCTGAGTTGCTGCCCCCAGGCTGGAGCGGGCACCGCGCAGTGGAGTTGTTCCTCGAGCTCCGGGCCCGCCTCGACGACGCCGCGCTCGACCATGTTCGCCGAGTATGTGCGGGCGGCGAGACGGCCCGCTGAGCGGACCGTCAGCTGCTGCCCAACCGACGCCGCGCCGGTAGCGTTCCCGCCGTGATCGACGGTTTCCGTGGCTCGGTCGTCGTCCCCGACGACCCGGCATATGACGACGCGAGGCGCATCTGGAATCGCGCTGCTGGCGGCCGACCGGCGTTGATCGCTCGCTGTGCTGACGCCGACGATGTCAGTCGTGCCGTGCGGCTGGCCCGAAGCCGAGGGCTGCCGATGACAGTGCGCGCCGGCGGCCACAGCTTCGCCGGGTGGTCAATGATCGAGGACAGCGTGGTTCTCGACCTACGCGACTTGACGGCTGTCACGGTCGAGGAGGATCGGCGAATTGCCCACCTCGGTGCGGGACTTCGCTGGGGGGCCGTCGATCACGCCTTGCGCGAATCCGACCTCGCCACCGCCGGTGGGTCCGTGTCGACCGTCGGGGTCAGCGGCTTCACCCTCGGCACCGGTCTAGGTTTCCTGAGCCGCTCGCTCGGGCTGGCGGGCGACAACGTACTCGGTGCCACGGTGGTAACGGCCGACGGGGAAATCGCGCAGGTCGGACTGAACGCGGATCCGGAATTGTTCTGGGCGTTGCGTGGTGGGGGTGGCTGCGGGGTGGTCACCCAGTGGCAGATGCAATTACACCAGGTGCGCATGCCGGTGGCCGGTCCGCTGATTTATCCGATCGAGCAGGCGGCTCAGGTGCTGCGTCAAGTACTTCAAATCACCCACACTGCTCCAGCCGATTTCTCCTGGGCTGCGATCCTGACCACCGCACCACCCGACCCCGCCCTACCAGCATCAATACGGGGAAAGCCTGCGTTGTTGTTGCCAGTCTTCAGCACTAGTGCCGATGCGGACGCCGTGGTGGCGCAACTGCGCCGCAGCACCCGACCAGTCCTCGATCTGGCTGGTCGGACTCCACTGGCCGCCTTCCACCGGTCCAGTGATGCCGCCGCACCCGACGGCAACTGTTGGGATGTCCGCTCCGAATGGCTCCACGAGCTGGACGAGACTGCGCTGCAGGACGCAGCGGACCTGCTTGGTCGAGCGAGTTCGCCACTGAGTGAGGTGCTTCTGCGCCCGTTAGGCGGGGCAGTTGCGGCACCCAACGCGCCCGACACGCCGTTTTCGTTCCGGTCTGCCGCGTTTCTGGTGGAGGTGATCGCCCACTGGGCCGAAGGTGACGGTGCCGCGGAACGCGCCTGGATGGTGCAGACCTGGTCCGCACTGCGCCGGTTGTCGGCCGGTGGGGCGGACGTCAACCACCTCGGTCTGGGTGAGGGGCCGGATCGGGCTTGCTCCGCCTATCACCCGGATGTGCTGGCCAGATTGGCGGCCGTTCGGCGTGCGTACGATCCAGACGGGGTATGGCTGAGCCCGTTAGTGCACCCAGCCGCAGGCTATTTGGCGCGGGAACGACGAATGGGAGGGTTTTGAGATGCTTGTCGTGACCGGACCAACCGGCAATGTGGGTGCCGAGGTCGTGCGCCTTCTCCTGGACAACGGAATCGAATTTCGCGCCGCCGCCCACGACCCGGACAAAACTCGTGCTTGGCACAACGAACCCGACCTTCCGGTGACACGGCTCGACTATGAGGCTTATTCACCGAGCCTGAAAACTATACAGCAGAGACCCTTAAAAATAGGACGACTCGCCTTCCTCTAAGATGGAGTTACCACACAACATCTAAAGAAGACGAGCCGCCGAAAATGTATCATACCACCGGACTTACCAAGGCTGAGATCGCCGACCTCGCCGACCGAGTTAAAGCAACGCTCACCGCTGGCGAGAAGGAACCATGGCCACCGATTCTCGGACTTTTCCAAGCCGTTGTCGTCGCTTTAACTTACCTGCGCCGCAATCGGGTTCAAGCCGAGATTGCTGAGGCCTTTGGTGTGTCGCAAGCAACAATTTCTCGAGCGATAACCCGTCTCGTACCGCTGATCAACCTCGTATTGGATGAGTTCGTCCCGACCGTCGAGGAGCTTAGCGAGAAAAATCAGTACATCGTCGACGGTACTCTGCTCCCGTGCTGGTCATGGCGTTCTGACCGCACCTTACTCTCGGGTAAACATAAGACGACCGGACTGGGAGTACAAGTCGCCTGCACGCTGGAGGGAAGACTCGTTTGGATTTCTGATCCCATCCACGGGAACCGACACGACTCATTCTGCCTACAGGAGTCGCAAGCGCTGATCACCCACGACCCGGGTAACTGGATCGGTGACAAAGGCTACGTCGGCAATGGCATGCTCACCCCGTACAAAAAGCCGAAGGGTGGCGAGCTGAAGGATTGGCAGAAAAAATTCAACGGGCAGGTTAACCAAATTCGGTGGGTTGTCGAGCAAGTTATCGCCAACTTCAAGACTTGGAGGATCCTCCACACCGACTACCGGCGGCCGTTGGAGAGTTTCGCCGAAACGATATCTTGTGTCATTGGCCTCCACTTCTACAGAATGGTTCGTGAATAAGCCTCTATGACGACCGCAGCACTTGGCCGGCGGTGCTTGCCGACATCGAAACGTTGTTCCTGCTCTTCCCGTTGCCCAGCCCTAAAGCGGTAAACGGGCGCATGATCCCATTCATCGACGCCGCTGTCGCCGCCGGCTGTAAACACATCGTCTACTTGTCCGTCTTCGGGGGCGACTCCGTCAAATTTATTCCGCACTATCCGGTGGAGCGTTATCTGGAAGGGTGCGGCGTACCCTTCACGATCTTGCGGTGCAGTTACTTCATGCAGAATCTGTGCCGCTGGGTCTCGACGCACGGCGTAGACATCATGGACCGGGGTGAAGTCTTCATTCCGGCAGGCAAGGGCCGGATCACGTTCCTCGATTCCCGTGACGCAGCGATTATCGCCGTGGACGCTTTGACCCACCTCGATCGCCACCTGAACAAGTCATATGCGTTGACCGGCCCGCAGCGTTTGGGCTTCGACGAGGTGGCGGGGCTGCTCACCGGTGCGCTGCAGCGCCCGGTGCGCTACCGCCATCCGTCCCTGCCGCGGTTCTGGTGGCGACTGCATCGGCGTGGGGTCGGGATCGACACCATCGCCTTCATGTCCGGCGTCTACACCCTCACCCGGCTCGGCCGCAACGAGCCAGTCACCGATGAACTAGCCGGATTGCTCGGCCGCCCGCCGCGCACACTGCGCGAATTCGCGGCCGACTACGCCTGGCGGTTTGAGGCTCGCACCTGGACCTGAGCCATCGCCACCCGGCCACAACAGCCCGCACGCTACGTCCGCAACCGCGGACATCGCGTGCGGGCTGTTTGCTGTTCCGCTGACCGGAACTGGCAGGTATCTCCGACCGTTCACACGTGTTAATAATTATTTCGTCATCCAGTCATTTGCATCATTCAATTTCTACTAAATGTTCGGTATCGAGCAGTCAGGGACTACCTGACCGGGGGTTTGCAACCACGTTTTAAACCAGAATTGTGTCGTCAGTGTTGGGCCCTAGGAGGGACCGATGGCGAGGACAGGAAATCGACACGATCAGCGAGCAATTGTGGTCGGCGGAGGGTTGGGCGGGGTCGCTGCCGCAGTCGCCCTTCGTGCAGTCGGCCACGATGTGCTTGTCCTCGAACGACGGTCGACTCCCCCTGAGTCGAATTCCGGCATTCTGTTGTGGCCTAACGGCGTGCGAGCACTCGACGCGTTAGGCATCGGCGAGAAAATCCGGCGTTACGCCATTGCCGATCGCCCGATGGGCATCTGTGACCGCCGCGGTGACTGGCTGGCCCCGGGAGACTCCGGACAGTTTGCCCGCCACTTCCAGGCACCGGCGGTATTGGTGCCCCGCATGCAGTTGCACGGTCTGCTCTCCGCCGAGTTGCCACCAGAGGCCGTCGGCTGTGGCTATGAGCTGCAGGGCTTCACCCAACATCCAGACGGCGTAGAGGTGCGTTACCTCGGGCCCAGCGGCGCTAGAAAAGAGTTCACCACCCTGATGGTCGCCGCGGACGGTGGCTTCAGCGTGGTTCGTCGCTCACTATTTCCCCAAGCCCGCCACCAGTACGCCGGGTTCACGGTGTGGCGCGGAACGGTGCCAGGACCGGTTGACCTGGGCGTGCAGAAGTGGGGCGAGACCTGGGCCGACGGCAAGATTTTCGGCCTGTTAGCCCTGGCAGACGACTCTGTGTACTGGTTCGCTGCCGCACCCACAGCGGCGGGCCGGGCCTATCCAGATGAAGCGGCCGAGGTCACGGCCCGGTTTGCCGGCTGGCCGGAGCACATTCTCCGAGCTGTTTCCCTCACCCCGCACGAGCGCCTGATGCGCCATGACGCCTACCAGTTGCGCCCTGGCCCCGATCGGTACGTCAGCGGGTCAGTTGCGTTGCTCGGTGACGCAGCCCATCTCATGACACCTAACCTCGCTCAGGGTGCCTGTCAAGCGTTCGAGGACGCGGTGGAGTTGGCAGCAGCCGTCTCCGGCGGCGGGGACATGCGGACCTCTTTAGCTCGCTACGACCAGCAACGCCGTCCACGGGCCACCGAGGTAGCAGAAAGATCATGGCGCTCGGCGCGGTTCAGCATGGTGCGCAGCCCGGTGATAATGGCAGCGCGCAACCGGATCATGCGACGCGCGGCGGCCTCTGGGGCACCCAGCGATTTAGCGCCCGTGCTTAATTGGGACCCGCCGATCCTCGCACCCACTGCAGTCGGTCCCGAACCTCGACAGGCCCCGTGATGGACGCCGGCCACGACCCCGTCCTCGCCGTTGAGCTGTCGATGCGGCTGTGGACGTTCAAAGCGCTCGCAGTCAGCTGCGCGACCGGACTGTATGCGGCGTTGACCGACGATGAAGTGTCCGCCGCCGACCTGGCAGCGACTCTCGATTTGCCCACTGACGCAGTGGAGACGTTGCTCGAGATCGGTGCCGAGCTGACCCTGGTCAATCGCGGCGCCACGGGCTATCGGGCCGGCCGGGCGACGCATGCGCACCTGCTGCCGAGTGCGCCGTTCCCGATCAAAGGTTGGGTGACCAGTCTTGATCGACGGCTCTTCCCAGCGTGGCGCGAACTCGACCGCGCACTGCGGCACGACGCTCCGACCAGCTGGGATCCGAGCGAAATGGATTCCCCGTTTCTCGACGACGAGGTTCCCATCTCGTTTTGGGAGTTGGCGCATGGGGTGTCTACCCTGACCGCAACCATCCTGGCCGACGCGGTGCAACTTGACAACTGTCGGCGCCTACTCGACGTCGGTGGCGGTTCGGGAGCCACCGCGATCGTGCTGTGCCGCAGCTACCCCCAGTTGTCGGTTACCGTCCTCGACCTGCCTGCGGCTTGTGCCGTCGCCCGCAAAAACATCGCCCAAGCCGGGCTCAGTGACCGGATCGACGTTATCGAGGGGGACTTCTTCGTCCAACCGCTGCCCACCGGTTACGACGTCGTGTTACTCGCGATGGTGCTGCACGACTGGAGTGAGCAGGACTGCCGGAAAATCCTGCGGGCGTGTCGGGCAGCCCTGCGGCCGACCGGCGCGATCGTGATCAGCGAATTACTCGTCGACGACGGCAAGGACGGACCGCTGGACGCCGCGATCATGAGTCTGCACATGTTGGTCGACATGGCCGGCCGCAATTACACCGCGGCGGAATACACCCGCTGGCTGACCGAGCTGGGCTGGATTGACCCGCAGGTCGTGCGCTTTCACGGCCCGACCGCCAACGGCGTGGTGCTGGCCGTTTTACCCGGCAACGACGCAGGAGCGCCGACCGCGTTGCCGGACAAAGACGGCATCTCGCTGGCCGCATCGGCGGACAACGACGGCACGGTGCTTGCCGTGGCTGACGACGGAGACGCGACAACCAGCCGTGCCGCTGACTTCAGCCGCGGATATCCGCACCGGGCCCGGTCGGCTGCCTGGTCTGCGCCGCTAGCCGAGGCTTTGGTCGGATTCGCCGTCTCGCGTCTGCTTGCGGTAGCGGTGCAGACCGGGCTATTCGACCTAGCCGTGCGGCTCGACCGGATCGACGCGGCGACGGTCACCCGCGACCTTGGGCTCGCTGCACGCCCGGCCGAAATGCTGCTCACCGCGGTGGCGGCCAGCGGCCTGCTGATCCGCCATGACGACGTTTACCGTCCGGCACCGGTAGTGCGCGAACATCTCGTGGCGGGCGCACGGTATGACCTAAGTAGCTGGTTGGTCGCCGTCGGCGCGGACGACTATCCGGCATGGGCGCAGCTGCTGGACGTGCTCCACCGCGAGCAGGACGGTGCACTACGACAGCTAAGGTCAGCAAGATCCTGGCAGGCCCGTGTCGGCGCTGACGCCCTGACTGTTCGCATGCTCGCTGACGCGCACCTGCTCGGCCTGCCAACCGCCGCTCATATCCTCCAGTGGGGTGGAATTGGCGCGGGCGCGGTGGAACTGTGTCAACTAAACCCCACTCGACACGCGACGGTGGTCACGCCCATCGCATTGCACCCGGCCGCGCTGCAGACGATAACGGCTGCCGGCCTGGCCGATCGGGTGAAGGTGGTGGAGCCGGGCCAGGGTGTGCTCGGCGGATACCAGCTCGCGCTGGTTGCCGGGGCAGGCGACGAGAGCCGCACCGCACTTGCTGCGGTCCTGCCCTTGCTGGCACCCAACGGCAAACTCGTCGCCTATGACTTGCTGCTCGACGAAGCCCGACGCGGCCCCCGTGCGGCGCTTCTGGCTGATCTCGACGCGCACCGACATGGCCGTCGCCAACCGTCGATTGCCGACCTACGCCGCGACGCGATCGCCTGCGGTCTGGTGGACGTACAGACCCGCCCAGTCCGCACGCCGATGGCGACAGCCGTCTGCCTGGCCCGGCGCCCGGCAGCCGGTGGCATGAGCCGGCTCGCCGGTGGGACCAGAAAGCGGGCGCTGTGATGAGCAGGGGCTCGCTACCCGTGGCGATGAACGGAGCCGAAGCCTCGGCCGGATGGAACCTCGCAGTGCGCCATCAGCCGGCTTTCGTCGCAAAACCTCGAACTGTGGCGCACCTGAGCGCCGCTTTACGCTTTGCCGGCGACCGACAGCTGCCGGTCACCGTCTGCTGCACCGGCCACGGCGCGACCGTCGGCTGCCAAGGTGGCCTGCTGGTGCATACCGCTGGTCTTCAGGGCGTGCGGATCGACTCAGCTGCCGCGCTCGCCACTGTTCGAGCCGGCGCATCCATGGAGCAGCTGCTGCGGGCCGCGCACCTGCATGCGCTCGCCCCATTAGTCGGCTCGACTAGCCATGTCGGCGTCGTCGGCTACACCCTGGGTGGCGGGGTCGGGTGGCTGCTGCGCAGCCGCGGGCTCGCCGCAGACGCTGTCACCGCGGTGACGCTAGCGACGCCGACGGGGCTGCGAAAATTGTCTGCCGACGACGAACCCGCGTTGTTCGCCGCGGTCGTGGGTGGAGCCGGCGGTAACCTCGGCGTCGTCACCGAACTGACCCTGCGCCTGGACGTGCTGAAGACGTGTTACGGCGGCGGCGTCTGGTATCCCATGCGGGACGCGGCCGCGGTCTTGTCAAACTACCGCGACTGGACGGCGCAGGCGCCCGCACGGGCCGGTAGCTCCCTTTGTCTCACTCGACTTCCACCGGCCCTCGCCATCGGCGGTCACCATCGACTGGTTTCAATCCGTGGCTGCTACACCGGCGACCCGGACGACGGACCCAACTGCTTCGGTCCGGTGCGGCGCCGGCCGCGTCCACTGCGCGACACCTTCGCTGCGATGCCCTTCGCCGACTTTGACAGCATCGCCGCCGACCCGACTCGGCCCATTGCGCTGGGCTATCGCGGGTTGCTGCTGCGGCACTTGCCGGACAGCGCGATCGATGCCTTGCTGAGTCTCGCCGGTGCGGATGCCGACGCGCCGTACATCAGCTTGGAGTTGCGCCACCTCGGCGGGGCTCCTTCGGGACCGGTTGCGGCTGGCTTGGCACTGCACCGGGCCGCGTTTCTGTTGCTGATCAGCTCACACGTCGGCGCCGAGGCCGAGATGCGACGACACCAGGACTTCGCGGCGCACCTGGGGGACGCGTTGCGCCCATATCTGCACCCCGGCACGGCCCTGAATTTCCTCGGCCCCGGCGACAGCGGCCCCGACAACGTCCGTGCCGCCTTCACCGACGCGCGCTACGCCGCATTGGTCCGCGCCAAACAGCACCTAGACCCGGACAACCTATTCGGCCGGGCGGCCAACATCTCGCCGAACCGGCTTACCGGCGGTGAGCCGGCGGTGAGCCGGCGGTGAGCCGGCGGTGAGCCGGCGGTGAGCCGGCGGTGAGCCGGCGGATTTCGAGGGACGCGACGACAGTCCCGCACTGACCGGGTGAAAGGGATATCAATGACAAAGCTCACGACCACTGGCTGGGCGCCCGCCACTATCGCGCAACGAATGCACATCGCGGACGGTGACGGCGATTTGTTCCGCGAAATTTTCGCAGCCGCCGCGGCGGATCCGCACATGTTGTCGATGGCTCGCGGCATTCCCGCGCCCGAGGGTTTCCCGGTCGACCTCATCCGGGACGCCACCGGAGCCCTGCTCGACCAATTGCCGGAATCTGCGCAATATTCGGCCACCGAGGGCGTACCGCAGCTGCGCGAGCAACTAGCTGCGCTCATCGACGCCGACGCGAGCGAAATACTGGTCACGGCCGGGTCGCAACAGGGACTGGATCTGACCGCACGAGTCTTGGTGGAGCCTGGCGACACGGTCGCCATGGACGACCCCGGCTACCTCGGGGCGGTGGGGCTGTTTCAGCTATACCAGGCCGATATTGCCCCACTTCGTACTGACGACGAGGGCACGGACACTGAAGAGTTCGCCCAGCGTCTTGCCGGCGGCCTGCGCCCGAAGCTCGTCTACACGGTGCCTAATTTCCACAATCCAACCGGCGTGACCTTGTCGCTTGCCCGCCGACGCCAGCTAGCCGAGCTAGCCGACCAGTACGGCTTCTGGATCGTTGAGGATGATCCCTATGGTGCCCTGCGGTGGCGCGGAGAACAGCTACCGTCGATCGCGCAATTCTCCGACCGCACAATCCGGCTGACTAGCCTGTCAAAATTGCTCTTCCCGGGTTTCCGGTTGGCCGGCTTGTCCGCTCCTCCAGCACTTCGGCCCTATCTGCTGCATGCCAAACACTATTGCGACTTGCACGCGAATACCTGGGGCCAGCTGCTCGCGGCCCGGGTCCTCGCCGACCAGCAGGGTTTGCACCGACACCTGCAGGCGTTACGGGGCCTCTATGCCGAAAAGGCAGCCTGGCTGAGCCATTTGTTGACTCGTGACCTCGGCGACCAGCTTAGTGGTCCTCGGCGTTAATCCTTCGGGGGTTGGTTCAGGGGTTCCAGGTTGGTGAGGTAGAGCTCGCCGGCGCAGTCGAGGGCGTCTTGGGCGGTGCCGATCGGTTGGCCGTCGGGTAGGACGGAGTCTTGGTAGCCGTCACGACTGGCGAGGTAGATCGCGAAGCCCCACAGGTGCGCGGAGCGTTGGTAGCGCAGCCTCATCAGCGGGATGGTCTCACCCTCGGGTAGGTGCGCGTCGATGTAGGCGAACCCGGCCCGGTACCGCACCACGATCCCGGGCAGCCCGGGCCAGTGGGCCTTCGCGTGCTCAGTGAGGCGTTGCTGCAACGACACCTTCGTCGATTCGGGGATCGCGGTCACGGGTTCATCATGCCCGCACTGCTGCCGGCAGGCTCGCAGGCTGTGCGGGCTGCTTGGTCCGGGTGCTTGCCCACCGGGCAATAGATCGACTGTCTGCCATGTTCGGGTAGGCGGAGGTTTGTCATGTCTGGTCCATCGGCCTGCCCGATCGTCCTATCCATGCCCGAGCAGCAGCGTCTTGAGCACCGGGTCAGGACCGTGACCGAGCAACACCGGCACGTCTTACGCGCCACGATCATCTTGCTCGCTGCCCAGGGTTGGAGCAACGCGGCGATCGCGCGGCGGGTCGGGGTCTGTGTGGACACCGCCCGGACCTGGCGCGACCGCTACGGCGCCTACGGCGAGGACGGCCTGCGGGATCGGGGCCGCTCCGGGCGGCCGCGTCGGTTCACCGATGTGCAGCAGGCCCAGGTCACAGCGATCGCCTGTGAACTGCCCGCTGATCGGGGGATCCCGTTGTCGCGGTTTAGCCACGCCGATCTGGCTGCCGAAGCCGTCGACGTCGGGGTGGTCGAGGACATCTCGGCATCCACCGTGCGCCGGTGGCTACGCCGGGATGCGATCCGCCCCTGGCGCCACCAGTCATGGATCTTCCCGCGTGACCCAGACTTCGCCGTTAAGGCAGGCCGTGTCCTCGACCTGTACGCCCGCACTTGGCACGGCGAGGTGCTCGGCGACGACGACTACGTCATCTCCGCCGATGAGAAGACCTCCGTGCAGGCCCGCTGCCGGTGTCATCCGAGCCTGCCACCCGGACTGGCCCGGATCATGCGGGTCAACCACGAATATGACCGGGGTGGGGCGCTGGCCTACCTCGCCGCGTACGACGTCCACCAGGCCAGGGTGTTCGGCCGTACCGAACCCACGACCGGCATTGTTCCGTTCGCGAACCTGGTCGCGCAGGTCATGGGCCGTGAGCCCTACTCCAGCGCCCGCCGAGTCTTCTGGATCACCGATAACGGCTCGTCACACCGCGGTCACAAAGCCATCGACCGGTTGGAAAACACCTGGCCGAACGCCACCCTGGTCCACACACCAATCCACGCGAGCTGGGTCAACCAGGTCGAAATCTACTTTTCCATCGTGCAGCGCAAAGTCGTCACACCCAACGACTTCTACGACCTCAACGACGTCACCAACCGGCTCACCGCATTCGAAGACCTCTACAACCTCGCCGCCCGGCCCTTCAACTGGCGCTACACCAAAGCCGACCTCGCCACCACCCTCAAACGGATCAACGCCCACGAAACCGCCACCATCTGACCCCCGAAGGATTAACGCCGAGGACCACTTAGCCTGCAGCAGTTTCACCACCAGCGAATACGTGATGTCGTAGTCATACGGGTTCGGGGCAAGGCTTCCCGGCTGATCGAAAATGGTCAGGCCGGTGTCCTCCTTGAGCTGCTCGACGATGGGCTCAGAACCAAGGGTCGGCTCATCGGCGTACGCGTTGATGGCAACGCCTCCGCTGACTGCCAGGGCCGTGGTTACGGTGATAGCAACCTTGGTGAATCTGTGCATCATTCCTCCGACGGTGAACGAGGGGTTCCCCATGAGCTGACTGCCGGGCGGTCCAGAGAACACCGCCGATCAAGCTCATCCCTCAGGTGTTCGGTCGCGGCCGCCCTCGCGGATGCATCTACGGCAGAGAAATTCGCCGGTGTCAGGGCAACCGAGTGCCTCGCTCGATCAGTAACCCGGGTGGCGCCTTCGCCCCAATGTTCGAGTGCTTCCTACAAAGCTTGAGGCTCGACCGCCGAGAGGGTGGGCGAAATCCCATTGTGGTGTGCACCGGTTGAGAAATCTTCAGGCCTTATCGTCTGCCCATGACCCGCATCTTGCTGATCTCCGGCAGCACCCGCGAGGGATCCCTGCACTGCGCTGCCCTGCGCACGGCGGCGCACCTCGCGCCGGCGGAAATCACCGCCATCCGCTATGACGGGCTGCGCACGTTGCCCGCCTTCGTGCCGGGTGAGCAGCAAACTCCGGCCGAGGTCAGTGCCTTACGCGCCGAGGTCACCGCGGCGGACGTGCTGCTGTTCTGCACCCCGGAGTATGCCGGTTCGCTGCCGGGCAGCCTGAAGAATTTGCTCGACTGGTTGGTGGCCGGCGGTGAGCTGCATGACAAGGCGTGCGCTTGGCTCTCGCTGGCCGCACCGGGCCAGGACGAGGGGGCGCGGGCGGCGTTGGAGTCGGCGCTGGGGCACGGCAATGCCCGCCAGCTGCATTGGGCCTGCACCCGCATACCGCTGGAGCAGGGCGCGATCGGCTCCGACGCTCGGATCGACGACCCACATCTGCACCGGGCACTGCTTGACATCATGCAGGCCCTCGGTCGGTTTCTGGCCAAGCCTAAGGTGCACAAGCAGCCGTCGTGGCAGGCCTACTCCAGCGTTTTCCCGGTGCTCACCCGCCCAGACACTTCGGCCTACGACCGATGGCGGGCCGGCTCCTGAGTCAAGCGCCCGACACCCTGAATCGGGCAACCAGGCAGCGAGCCCGCCGTTAGCGCAGGGTTGACCAGCCGAGGTTGCGGGCGTGCGCGGCGGTGAGCAGGCCACTGACTGCCGCCGCGTTGGTGATCTCCCCCCGAGTCACCATCGCCACGGCTTCGTCCAGATCAAATCGGGTGATCGTCAGGTCGGCTTCCTCGTCGCTGCGGTGGTAGCGCTGCGCCTCGGCCACCACGCTGAGCTCCCGGGCTAAGAAAATGCGAATTGTCTCGTCGCTGAAACCCGGTGAGGTGTGCAGGTCGAGCAGCAGGTCATAACGGCCGGCGGTCAGGTCGGCTTCCTCGAACAACTCGCGCGCGGCCGCGGCTGCCGGCTCCTCCCCCGGCTGGTCGAGCAGCCCAGCTGGCAATTCCCACAACCGCTGACCCACGGCATGGCGATATTGCCGGATCAGCACGACCTTGCCCGCTTCGTCCAAAGCAACAACAGCAACAGCACCTTTGGTACGGACTAGATCGCGCTTTGCCGTGTTGCCGCCCGACATGGTCACGTTGTCGGTGACCACGGTGAAGATCGCCCCGACGAACTGCTCGGTGCGCGCGAGCGTGGTGTGCACGAACTCGCTCATTAGACGGTCTCGACCGGAAGCTCGTCGGCCGCGGCATATTCGACAGCGGCTTTGACCAGGCCGTCGAAGAGTGGGTGCGCCCGAGTCGGCCGGCTCTTCAGCTCGGGGTGAGCCTGGGTGGCGACGAAATACGGGTGGGTTTCGCGGTCCAGTTCGATGAACTCGACCAGCCGCCCGTCCGGTGAGGTGCCGGAGAAGACCAGGCCGGCCGCGGAGAGCCGGTCCCGGAAGTCGTTGTTGACCTCGTAGCGGTGCCGGTGCCGTTCGGTGATGTCGGTCGAGCCATAGACCTGCGCCACGATCGAGCCTTCTTGCAGCGCCGCCGGGTAGGAGCCCAGTCGCATGGTGCCGCCGAGATCACCCTTTCCGGCCACAATGTCCTCTTGGTCGGCCATGGTGGAGATAACCGGGTAGGCGGCCCGCTCATCGAATTCCAGCGAGTTCGCACCGGTCAATCCGGCCAAGTGCCGAGCGGCATCGATGGTCATGCACTGCAAACCGAGACAGATGCCCAGAATCGGAATCCCGTTTTCCCGGGCGAACCGCGAGGTATTGATCTTGCCTTCGATCCCCCGCACCCCGAACCCACCCGGGATGACAATGCCGTCGACGCCCTTGAGCGCGAGCGCTGCCCCGCCCGGGGTTTCGGCATCGTCGCTGGGCACCCAGCGCAGCTGCACCTTGACCTGATTAGCGAAGCCTGCGGCCCGAATCGCTTCGCTCACCGACAGGTACGCGTCGGGCAGGTCCACGTATTTGCCGACCAGCGCGATAGTGATCGTGCGCTTCGGGTGGTGCACGCGCTGCAGCAGATCATCCCACGTGCCCCAGTTGACGTCACGAAACGACAACCCAAGCCGGCGCACCACGTACGCGTCTAGGCCTTCGCGGTGTAGCACTTTGGGGATGTCGTAGATGCTCGGGGCATCCGGGCAGGCCACCACGGCTTCGCGGTCGACGTCGCAGTAAAGGGCGAGCTTGTGTTTGAGCTTTTCCGGAATCTCGCGATCACTGCGACACACCAACGCGTCGGGCTGAATACCGATGTTGCGCAGCGCTGCCACCGAGTGCTGGGTGGGTTTGGTCTTCAGCTCACCCGAGGGCGCTAGGTAGGGCACGAGCGAGACGTGCAGATAGAAGACGTGATCTCGCCCGATTTCGTGGCGCACCTGGCGGATTGCTTCTAGGAACGGCAGCGATTCCATGTCGCCGACCGTGCCGCCCACCTCGGTGATGACCACATCGGGCACCCGGCCGTTTTCGTCCGGATCAGCCATCGCGAAGATGCGTTCTTTGATCTCGTTGGTGACGTGCGGGATGACCTGCACGGTGTCACCGAGATATTCGCCGCGTCGCTCCTTCGCGATCACCGCCGAATAGACCTGGCCGGTGGTGACGTTCGCCTTGCCGGACAGTGCCCGGTCCAGGAACCGCTCATAGTGCCCGACATCGAGGTCAGTCTCGGCGCCGTCCTCGGTGACGAACACTTCACCGTGCTGGAACGGGTTCATCGTGCCGGGGTCGACGTTCAGATAGGGATCGAGCTTTTGCATGACGACCCGCAGTCCACGCGCGGTCAGCAGATTGCCGAGGCTGGAGGCGGTGAGGCCCTTGCCCAGCGAGGAGGCGACGCCCCCGGTGACGAAGATGTGCCGCGTGTCGCGAACTGATGAGGCCAAGGCCTGCTCCCGTGGTCGCCCGAAATTGAGGCTGTCCGCTCCGGGTCCTGCTGCCAGCAGCAGATAACTAGCCTGCAGCGGCGGTGGCCGGGAGCGAACAAGCGGAGCGGGGCGGGTGCCCCATCCACGGGAATTCACCGTAACACCCCAGCCGGCCGACCTCTCAGTGGCCCGGCTGAGCCGCCACCCGAGCCACCTGTTACGAAGCGGTCCCGGCCGGCTGCTGCTCGTCTTCGGCTCCGTGCAGGAAGGGTCCACCTGGACCGTAGGATTCGCCGTCCGGGCGGGTTCGGTCGGCGGCGTGCAACAACACTCGTAGCGTGGTCAGCGCTGCGGTGGGCACGGCAACCGCAGCGGCTGCCCCGGCAACGGTCAGCGCTGATCCGCCAAGCACGCCGGCGATCAACGTCGCCACAGTGGTGCCGGCGCCAGCAGCGCGCAAGGCTGGATGCAGCCCGAACAACCGGTTGAGGCCACCCCACGGCGAAAACTGACAAAACGCCAACATCATTACCCCGACCATAGCCAGGATCGTGATCGGGCTATCCAGCAGCGTCTGCCCGTTGGCGGTGGCAACTCGCTGCATCGCCGGGCCGCCAGTGCCGCCGGCCAGCCGGGTCAATGCCTGCCCCAAAGTGCCTTGGTCGCCTTCGGCCCGGCGTAAGTCCAGCACGGCGAAGCCGACGGTGACCGCAAGTCCGCTCAACGCCGCCCAGGCGATTCGCGAAAAGGTCAGCCAGCCACCGGCGCTGATCGCGGCGGCAACACTCACCCCAGCAGTCACGGCGATTGCACCGACCGGGTCCGCGCCCAGGTAGGGGCTGCCGACCATCACCACGCCGAGCCCGCCTAGCACTGCCACGATGACCGGCCGCCAGCGCTTGTCGACCCACTGCGCCAGGCATCCAGCGACGACCAGCAGACCGGCGACGAACACGCCTAGGCCGACTCCGCCGACCCCGGCGTAGCGTGCGCCTTGAATCGCGGAATAGCCGGCCACCCCGTTGAGCTGCAGTTGCGCTCCGGTGAGCAGATCCAGGCCGACCACCACCGCGCCGATCGCTGCGACCGCGCCAAGCGGCCACAACCTCCGGCGATAACGCGGTGCGAGCCGCACAGCGAGCGTGCCGAGAGCGATCAATGCCGTCGTGAACAGACCAAACACCCAAACAGGATGCCCGTTGCGCCACCACGGGAGGGCATCGGCGACCAACGCAGCCGGGATGGCCAACGCAGCCGCGATCAAGGCAACCTCGAACCCAGCCACCAGGCGCTGCGCCGGCAGTGCCGGTCCACGCGGGCCGGTGTGCCGGCGAGCTCGCACCAACACCGGCACCAACAACACAAACACCAGCAGCTGTACGGCCCCTAGCCCGGCGAAAAAGACCTTGGCGACCCGATCCAGTACACCTGCTCGTTGGTCGGCGTCTCGTTCGAGCTGGACTGCCCGCGTCAGGTCGCTAGCTTTGTCCATTGCCACGGTGGCGACCCGCCCAGCGAACAGTTTCTCCGGTAACGGCTTGTCCAACGCGGTCAACGCGGTCGGCGCGACGTCGACGAGCTGTAAATACCCAGGTCGACCAGTGCCGGCCGAGGTGAGTCGCCCACCCTGCCAGCCTGACCCCTCGGCAATTGCCACGTGCAGTCGTGCGGCCGGGTCGGTGTCGGCGACCCCGGCGATGAGCAGCAACGAGTTCGCCGGGCGGGCCGCGACAATCCGGCCCATCGTCGCATCAATCTGAGCGACTTGCGCCTGCCGGGTCGGGCCGGAACCCGCGATCGTGCCGAGGTCGACGATGCTGAGCTGGCAAGCGGCCAGCGGCGCCGTCGGATCAGTGGGCAGCGTCGGCTGATATTTGTCGACTCGACCGAATGGGCGCGCGGCAGCGATAGCGGCACCGGGGCCGAACGCGCTGGTGCACCGTACTGATTCGGCTAGTGCTCCGGGGACTGCGCCGTAGGAGTATCGGTCTTGGTTGTCGCGGACCACGGTGCGCTGATCAGTGACATTTGCCCCGATGCCGTCCGGCTGGGTCAGCGCGGGGGTGGGCAGCCCGCACCGGCCCGAGGCGACCGGTGGCTGTCGCCAGGCGGAGTGATTGCCGGCGCCAAGGGTGAGCCATCCGTCAGCCGGGCAGGTGACGGTCGCCGCGGATTTCACTGACAGCGAGCCGATCGAGCCGAGCAAGGCCTCATGCCACAACGTCGGGGTGCGCTGCGGATCAAGATCTTCCCAGCGCAGCCCGGCCGCGCCCGCGATGATCACAAAGTCGACCGGCCCCGGCGCAGCACGGGTCGCCGGGCGCACGGCCAAGCCACCAAGGCTCGCCAGCGCAGCGAGCAGGACGAACAAGTAAGGCAACCAGGCCGAGGTGCCGGCCCGGCGGATTCGGTGCGAAAACTTCACCCGCGGGCCGTCAGTTCCGCGTATGCAGCGCGGATCTCGGTGAGTGTGTCTCGTTCACTGGGCCACTGCGCGGCTCGCCGTGGGCCGCGGGCGGCGTAGTCGGCTCGCAGCGCCGGATCGGCAAGCAAATCGCGGACGGCCTGGTCGAGCACATCAACATTGCCCGGCGGCACTAGGACCGCGGCGTCATCAACCAACTCCGGCAAGCCGCCGACCGCTGTGGTCACCAACGGGACCCCGGCGGTGAGCGCTTCCTGCGCGAACAACTGTCGGGCCTCCCAATCGCTGGTCACCACCGCGAGGTCGGCGCCGAGTAGCAGATCTGACACGTCGCTGCGGCGGCCCAGCAGATAGACCGGTGCGCGCCGCTCAGAAGCGTAGTTAGCCAACGCCATGTAACTGGGCCCGGAGCCGGCCACCAACACCACCGGGGCGGGCTGCAGTTTGCGCCAGCCGGACGCCGCGTCGATCAACAAGTCGTAGCGCTTCTGCGGGTGCAACCGTCCAACCGACAGGATCAGCGGCGTCTCCGGCCGCAACTGGAACTCGGCTCGAACCGCGGTCCGGGTGCGCTTGGGCGCAGCCAACACCGGCGCGGCAACCTGACCGAGCCGGGCATCCTTAGCGCCCAGCGAAGCAGCCCGAGCCACCAAATCCTCCGACGCACCGAAGGTCAACGTGGCCCCCCGGGCGACGATCCGCTCAACCAGGGTGGACGCATGCGCCCGCAACCCCTTGGCTAGTACGGCGTTGTGCCAGGTCACGATCAGCGGCACGCTCGGGCGGGCCAAAACAGCGACCAGCCCCGCCCGCAGTCCGTGCGCGTGCACGACCTCGATCGGTCGGCTGGCCAGGGCGGATTTGAGCTGGCGCACCACGCCGGCGTCCTGTGCACCCGGATTGGCGGAGATCTCCACGGGCGCGAACGTGGCGCCGGCCGCAGCGAATCCGAACAGTTCGTCGGTGGCGGCTGGACCGCAGACCAGCACGTCACAGCCGGCAGCGAGCAACCCGCGGACGAGGGAGACGAGGTGCTGGCCGACCCCGCCAGTGCTGGAGGCCAACACCAGCGCCACCGAGCCACGCCAACCTTCGTCGGTGCGAGCCGCGTCGCCCATGAAACTCTCCCCTCGGTGCCTGCTGGTCATCGAGGACACAGCGACCTCCTGCCTTTCTAACTGACCGACGCCCGTCCTGACCGCCCGGGAGATTCTCCGGCCGTTTCCGGCGCTGCTGAGCACCGGCCGTTTCCGGGCGGTGCTGAACGTGATCGGCACCCGGTCTGTCCCGGTCTATCGGCATGACTGCGAGTAACCGGCATACCGGGTGAGCCTGCCAGCCCCCCGTGGTCGACTCATCGGCTGAACCGGCCGGCTCAGCTGACCGCGGGTCGTCGGCCCATCGGCCGAGCTGGCGGCTCGGCAGCACCGCGAGCGGGTTGACTCATCGGCCGAACCGGCGGGCCAGCCTCGCCGCGAGCGGTCGGGTGTCTGCTGGGTCCAGCACAACCGCAACAGCGGTGAACACGACCAACACCGCTACCCCACCCAGCATGCCCTGCATGACAGTGTTCAATCCGGTTGGGGTGTGACCGAGCAGTTGACCGACGCCGAGCACCGTGCCCCAACCGGCCACTCCGGCTGCCAGAGCTGCCGCGGTGGCGGCAGCAGTGGCCCGGCCCAAACCGGCCAGCGCGGCAGGCCCGGCGTGTCGGCGTACGGCGAGGACGAGCAGAAGCCCGATGACTGACATGCCGAGCGCGTTGGCCAGTCCTAGGCCGAGTAGCTGCTGGTCTCGGGGTTGAGTGGTGAAGACGACGACGACGGCCAGCGCGCCGACAGCCCAACCGATCGCGGTGCGGGCCGCTGCTGCGACGGTGGCACCTCGGGCGTAGAGCGCGCGGGAAAGCACCGCGAACAACGCGTAGCCGAGCAGGCCGGGGGCGAAGCCGACGATGCCAGCGGCCGCGTCGTCGGCGTTCAGGAAGTGGGCCATCGCGACCGCTAGCCCGGCCAGTGCTGCGCTGCCGAGGCCGGCGAGCAGGACGATCGAGCGCACCGTGCCCGCCAATGCGTCCGCGTACTCAGAGCTGTCGCAGCGGGCGACGGCGGCTACCAGGGTGGGATAGACAGCTGTCGCTAGCGGGACGGCCAGCACCGCCCAGGGCAGCAGGAACACTGTCTGCGCAGTGCTGTAGAGGGTCAGGGGCCCGTCCGGTCCAGCGCCCAGCACGATGATCAGGCCGACCACCAGCTGTTGTGCACCGACTGTGACCGCGCCGGCCCACCCGAGCCGTACCGCTTGGCGACCTTCGCCACCGGGGAACCGAAAGGTAGGGCGCCAGCGCAGGTCGAGCCGGCGCACCGGGATCAGCAGGCACAACGCGAGCACGACGACGCCAAGTGTGGTGCCGACCGACAAGATCAGCTCGCCAGTCGGGGTGAGGCCAAGCAGATCACTGCGGGCGCCGTCGACTCCCGCGTAGCTCAGGTATGCGCCGATCACTGTCACGCTGGATAACAGCGGGGCGATGACAGGCCAGGCGAACCGCCGGTGTGCTTGCAGGACGCCGGTGAGCACGATCCCGATGCCATAGAGCGGCAGCTGGGGCGCGAAGATCCGCAGCAGCCGTGCGGCGAGGTGTTGTTGCGGGCTCGCCACCCCGTCCAGCACTCCGGCGATCGGCTCGGCCGCCAGCGCGACGATGAGCGCGACCGGCACCGTCACCGTCAGCACCCAGGTCAACAGCGCTGATGCCACCGCACCAGCTCGGCGCCGATCGCCAGATTGCACCGCTCCGGCCAACAGCGGTACGACCAGACTGGCCAGCGCACCGCCCGCCACCAACTCGAAGACGACGTTCGGAATCGTATTGGCAGCGGTGTAAAGGTTCGCCAGCCCGTCCTTACCCACCGTGTGCACAAAAACGTACGTGCGCCCAAAACCGGCGATCCGCGCCACCACCGTCAAACCAGTGATCAGTACGGCCGCCCGCGCCACCGCCGCAGTGCGGGAAGGTTCAGCGGGGTCGGTCACGCGTGCTGGCGCCGGCCGAGATCGTCGACCCGCCGCAACCACGGGGTGTCCTGGATGACCTTGGTGAAGCTGACCTTCTCGCTAGCCGCGGTGAGTGAGGCCAACACCGTCAACGCAACGAGCCGACCACCCCGGCCGGTGCGCGCCGCTAGCGCCACTCCGAGCAGGGCGCCCATGGCGTTAGCCCCGGCATCGCCGAGCATGATCTCTTCGGCGAGGTCCGCCGGCAGCAGGGCAGTGCTCGCGCCGAGCGTTCCAGCAGCAACCGCCCCACTGCGGCCGAGGGTCAGCGGCACTCCCACCGCAATGCCGGCCTTAATCGCCCTGCCGGGACGCAGGTCGAGCAAGTTGATCAGGTTTGCAGTGCCGGCGATTACCCCAGCGCCGAGCAGCACGTCGGTCGCGCGCTGCGCGCCCCCCGGGTGCCGGCTGCCGATCAGGGCCGACGCGACCAGCCCGGCTGCGCCCACGCCCGCGATCTTGACGAGACCGCTGGTGACCCGGCCCGCGCGCAACGCACCGAGATGCCCGGCAAAGCCTTTGGCCGCCTTTTGTTCGGGTCGGTTGCCGACGATGTCGTCGTAAAAGCCGACAGCACCCGCGAGCGCACCCGCGGTGAGCGCCGCACCGGCGATCCGCTTTGTGGGCGACCCGAGCACCGCACCGACAGTTGCTCCCGCCGCGAGGGCCGGGCCGGCAGCGAGCGTGACCGTGCGGCCGTGAAAGTTGGTCCGGGTCAGCACACCTGCTTGCGGGTCGCGGCGAATCCAGTTAAGTGCGCCGCGGGCGAGCGCGGCGCCGATGCCGAACGAGCGGAAAACTCCGGTGGCCATGGTGGGAAAGTCTAGATAACGACGGCTACGCCGCGCTCTTGGGCACCAGTGAAGCGGCCCCGGCGGCTAGCCCGTACTGTCCGATTTTGTTTTGGATCATCCGCTCGATGACGACCAAGCCGGTCGCGACCTGGCCTTGCACCGTGCTGGCGTTGTCGACAGTGGAGATCGACTTGACCAGGGTCGGATCGCCGCGAACTGCGGAAATCAGGTTGCCGTCGCCGACCCCGTCCCCGGTGACCACGACCGGCTTGGTCTTGCTGAACTGGGTGACCACGGTGACGGCCGACTGGCTCTTCTTCGCCGCGTCCTTGTCCACTGCGACCGCGCCGGTAACGATGACTGCCCCCTCAGCTCCCCCGACCGCCTTGTCGGAGACGGCTAGGTAGCTCTGCTGAGTGTACGAAGTCAGCACTGAAGTCACGTCCGCAGCACTGGCCTGGGTGGTCCCGGCCCGCTGGAACAAGGCCAGCGCGAGCTGAGCACTGGCCGTCTCGACCCCGTCGCTGTTGACCGGCAGGCCTTCGGTCGAGATGGTCGGCTGGGTTGACTGGTTGGCCAGGTCGAGCAGGTCAGTCGAGGCATTCGGGTCGAAGAATTTGTCCTGCAGCGCGACCTGGGCAGTAATCGTGGCCCCGGCAGTGGCCAGCATTTTGACCACGCCTTCGACTGTGCCGGTCGCGCTGCCGGGCAAAGTGAGCAGAAGCAGGCGCCGACCGGTGAGTTTGCCGCCGAGCACTGCCGGCGCTAGCTCGGTGGCGAATTCCTGGTTACGGTTTAGTTCCTCACGGTATTGGTTGACTTGATCGCGCTTGTTGCTGTTGTCCTTGTTCAGCGAGGAGAGCTGATTGCGCAGACTGTCGGCCACCGGCCCGTTTAGCGCTGCGGTGCCCACGACCAATCCGATCGCGAGGGCCAGGAAGACAGCGGTGAGAGACACCACGTGGTACCGGAAGTTGATCACGACGATTGCCCTGACGTTGGTTAGAAAAGGTGTCCCAGCTGGAAGACCAAATTGTCCCACCATTCGGAGACCACGGTCAGATACGCCTTGCCGACGGTCGAGACGGCGACCGCCGAGGCCATCGCCGCCAGCGCGGATAGCACCAGCAGCAGCAATGCCGAGCCGGAGATGTTCTGCCGGTAAAGCCGGCTCACCCCTTTGGCGTCGACCAGTTTACTGCCGACTTTGAGGCGAGTGAGGAAGGTCGATGCCATCCCGCCGCGGCCCTTGTCGAGGAACTCGACCAGGTTGGCGTGGGTGCCGACTGCCACGATCAGGGTGGCGCCCTTGTCGTCGGCCAGCAGCATGGCCAGATCTTCGCTGGTCGCCGCGGCCGGGAAGGTCAACGCTGGCACGTCGAGGCGATGAACTCGTTCCAGTCCCGGTGCGCGGCCGTCCGGGTAGGCGTGCACTACCACTTCGGCGCCGCACCGCAGCACGTCGTCGGTGACCGAATCCATGTCGCCGATGATCAGATCCGGGGTGTATCCAGACTCGACCAAGGCATCAGCGCCACCATCGACGCCAATCAGGACCGGTTTGTATTCGCGGATATAGGGCCGCAGGACATCCAGGTCGTCCTTGTAATCATAGCCACGGACCACGATCAGCACGTGCCGGCCGGCGATGTGGGTGCGCACCTCGGGCACACCGACGCCGTCGAGCAGCAGATCACGCTCTTTATTGAGGTAATCCATCGTGTTGGCGGCAAACGCCTCCAACTGCACGGACAAGCCCTCACGCGCATCCGCCATCGACGCCGCGACAGTGTCCGCGTCCTGCCGCACGCCGGAGGCCACAGCCTCACCGGCAAGGCAGACCGTGTCACCATCCAGGGTGATTTGATCGCCTTCATGTAGCCGATCGAAAACGTCCTCGCCGAGGTCGTCGATCAGCACGATCCCGTGTTTGACCAGCACTTGCGGGCCGAGGTTGGGATAGCGGCCGGATATCGACGGTTTGGCGTTGAGAACTGCGGCGACGCCGACACCGACGAGCGCGTCAGCCGCCACTCGGTCGAGGTCGACGTGGTCGATCACGGCGATGTCGCCGGGGCGCAACCGACCGGTCAGACGTTTGGTCCGCCGATCCAGGCGTGCGGTGCCCGCGAGATCTCCTGGCTCAGCGCTATGAATCCGGCGCAAGGTGGGAAGTCGCATCCGCGTCATCCTGACACGCCAGGTCACTCGCTTACCTCGCGACATGCGCGACATGATCCGTAAAGGGGACATAACGCCGCGACGTTGCCAGCGGCGATCAAGCCCGCTTCTCCCGCGCCGCGACGGCCAGCAATTCCTCCGCATGCGCGATGCCCAGGTCGGAATCGGGCAGCCCGGCCAGCATTCGAGCTAGCTCCCGGGCCCGCTCAGTCTCCTCCACAATCCGGACCCCGCTTGTGGTGATCGCACCTGCGGTGTCCTTGGCCACCACCAGATGGCGATCGGCAAACGCCGCCACCTGCGGCAAATGCGTCACCACCAAAACCTGATGGGTGCGCGCGAGCCGAGCCAGCCGCCGACCGATTTCCACCGCCGCCTGCCCACCCACCCCCGCATCGACCTCGTCGAACACCAGCGTCGGCGGCCCGCCCGCACCAGCGAAAACCACCTCGATCGCGAGCATCACTCGGGACAACTCGCCCCCAGAGGCGCCCTTTTGCAGCGGCAACGACGGCGCGCCCGGATGAGCCAACAGCCGCAGCTCAACTTCGTCGGCGCCGTCGGGGCCAACTGCGAGCCGCACGTCATCAAGCGTCACCGTGGGCTCGTCCTTGCCGGACGAGCGCGCCAACACCGCCACCTCGACCCGCGCGTGTGGCATCGCTAAACCGGCCAGCTCCACGCTGACCGCCTCGGCAAACCTGGCCGCCGCCTCAACCCGGGCCGCAGTGAGGCGCCCGGCCAGCTCAGCAACGGTCCCAGCTAGTCGCTCGCGTTCCTTGTCCATCTCGTCGAGCACGTCGTCGGACGAATCCAGCACGGCTAGGCGGCTGCGCGCGTTCTGGGCCCAGGCGATGACGCCTTCGACATCGTCGGCATATTTGCGGGTCAGCCCGCGCAACACCGCCCGCCGCTCATAGATCACCTCAAGCCGAGCCGGGTCAGCGTCGAGCAGGCCCAAATAGGCCGACAGCTCGCTGGCCACATCAGCGATCAGCGTCGCCGCCTCTTCCAGCCGCCCGGCCAACTCGCCCAACTTGGGGTCGACCCCGGACTGGGCCTCCAACGTGCGCCGAGCGCTGCCGAGCAACTGGGTCGCGTCGGGCGCGTCGTCGGTGGCCTCGACCCCACTGGCCAGCGCCTGAGCTGCCAACGCCGCAGCCACCCGCAAGCCCTCGGCATGCTCCAACCGCTGCCCCTCGGCGCGCAGGTCGTCATCCTCACCCGGCTGCGGATCGACCCGGCTGATCTCGTCCAGACCGAGCTTGAGCAGGTCGGCCTCTTGCGAACGAGCCCGCTCGTTGCGCCGACGGTCGGCGAGATCCTCGACCACCGCCCGCCAGCGACCGAACGTCTCGCGGTAGGCCTCAAGGAGCTTTTCGTGCTCAGCGCCGGCGAACCGGTCGAGTGCGGCCCGCTGCTCACTCGGGCGCAGCAGCCGCAGCTGGTCAGATTGGCCGTGCACTGCCACCACTTGCTCGCCGATCTCGGTGAGCATGGCGACGGGCATGCTGCGACCACCGACGTGCGCGCGTGAACGCCCCTCGATCGTCACGGTGCGACTGAGCAGCACCGAATTATCGTCGTCGATCTCGGCGCCGGCCTCGGTGATCCGCTCATGCACGGCGTTAGCCAACCGACCGTGCAGCCGCAGCCGACCCTCGACCACTGCTCGCCCGGGGTCAGCCCGGACCCGGCCGGCGTCGGCCCGGCCGCCGAACAACAAACCCAGGCCCGTGACCACCATCGTCTTACCCGCGCCGGTCTCACCGGTGATGACATTCATCCCGGACGTCAACCGCAGCGTCGTGTCGTCGATGACGCCTAGTCCGGTAATCCGCAATTCCTCCAGCACAGGGCAGACAGTATCGGTGACCGCCGACAATTGCCCACCCTCGCTCGGGTGCGCCGGTGAAGATTACCGTCGATTACCGCGCCACCCCTGCACCGGCAGAGCGAACTTAGCCACCAAGGTGTCGGTGAACGGTCGCGGCGCCAGCCGTACCAGTCGCACCGGCAGCTGTCCGCGCTCGACGGTGACCCGAGCCCCCGGCGGTAGATCCCATGTACGCCGCCCATCACAACACAACACCGCAAACGACGTGTACGGGTCGACAGTCAGCGAAAATGTCGACGTCGGCGCGGCGATCAGTGGCCTACTGAATAACGCATGCGCGCTGATCGGCACGAGTAGTAGCGCCTCCACCTCCGGCCAAACCACCGGCCCCCCAGCCGAAAACGCGTACGCGGTGGAGCCGGTCGGCGTGGCACACACCACTCCGTCGCAGCCATACCGAGACAACGGCCGCCCGTCGACATCCACGAGCAGTTCGAGCATCTGGGCCCGTTGCCCCTTTTCGACGCTGACCTCATTGAGCGCCCAGGACTCGGCGATCAGCCGCCCGTCGTATTCCGCCCGCACGTCCAGGGTGAGCCGCTCGTCCACCGTGTACGTACCGTTAATGATGTCTTGCACTGCTTCGTCGATGTGATCGATCTCGGCTTCGGCAAGGAAGCCCACTTTGCCCAGATTTATCCCGAGCAGTGGGGTTCGCGCCGGCCGGGCCAATTCGGCCGCACGCAAAAACGTGCCGTCGCCACCCAACGCCAAGACGATTTCGGCTCCCTCGGCCGCGGCCGGGTCGTCAACTGGAGTCACTCCCGGCGGCAACTGCAGGTCAGCTACCTCTTCGGCGATCACCCGCACCTCAAAACCGGCCGCCACCAGGTCGCGCGCCACCGCCTGCGCATGCTGAGTGCTCTGCCGCCGCCCGGTATGCGTAACCAGCAACGCTGCCCGGGTCATCGCAGCTCCTCAAATTCAGCCGCAACCGACCCGATAGCCGGTCCTGCCACACCCGACTCAGCCTCGGCTGGCGCCGGATTAGGGCCGGCCTCGACGATCCGTTCGATGTCAGTTCGATCCGCGGGGGGCGCGTCCCGGCGAAACCATACGAAAAATTCGACATTTCCGCTCGGGCCTGGCAGCGGGCTCGCCGCCACCCCGGCGACACCAAGTCCAAGCTGGGCAGCAGCTGCGGCGACATCCAGGACCGCCTCGGCCCGCAACCGCCAGTCGCGCACCACCCCGCCCGTGCCGACCCGCTCACGCCCCACCTCGAACTGCGGTTTGACCATCAGCGCCAGATCACCATCGGGCGCAGTGCAGGCGGTCAACGCCGGCAACACCAGCCGCAACGAAATGAACGACAGGTCTGCCACAGTCAGCTCGACCAGGCCACCGATCAGGTCCGGGGTGAGCGTGCGCACGTTGGTGCGCTCGTGCACCACCACCCGCGCATTGGTGCGAATCGGCCAAGCGAGCTGCCCGTAGCCGACGTCAACCGCAACCACCTGAGCCGCGTCCGCCCGCAGCAGCACGTCGGTGAAGCCGCCGGTCGAAGCACCCGCGTCCAAACACCGCCGCCCCGCTACCCGCAAACCCGCAGTCGAAAAAACGGCCAATGCCCCAAATAGCTTGTGCCCACCGCGCGACACATACTCGGTAGCCGGGTCCTCGCCCGTAACCAACACCGGATCAGCCGGATCGATCATCGCCGCGACCTTGTGCGCCACGTTGCCGCACACCTGAACCCGCCCGGCCGCCACTAACGCCGCGGCCTGCTCCCGGGACCGGGCCAACTTGCGCCGCACCAGCTCAGCATCCAACCGGGCACGTCGTGCCATCGAAAATCAAAACCCTCTTCCGGTACGCGTATTCAGCGGTCGATGCTAGCCAGGGTCTCCTGCAGCACTTGGTGTGCCGCCTCGTACTCGGCAATCTGCTCCGCCGGCGCCAACCGTGCAGCATTGGCCAACGACTGCAACACCGCGTCCACCGCCGGATGCCCGGTCAGCGCATCGCGTCCAGGCCCCATACCCCGCTCGTCTGGTTGGGGTGTTGATTGGAATGCACTCGGCTCTGGCTGTGGTGCTGGCGTTGGTTGAAATGCACTCGGCGGTGGTGACGGCCGGAACCCGCCCGGCGGCGGCCCGGGTCTGGGCGAGAACGCGGCGGTCATCGGCTCAGGCCTCCAGCTTCTTGGGCGTGCTCTTCTTCGGCTCGGCCCGCTTAGCGACTGCCTTCTTGGCGACGGTCTTGCGGCCGGAGGCGCTGCCAACCGGCGGCGTTCCCACGGCGGCCTGCGCCGGCAAAACCACTGCCGGCGCCGATTCTTCTACCGCTTCCGTGCCGCCGGCTGCGGTGCCCTCGGCGGTCGTGGTGGTCTCGGCGGTCGTGGTGGTCTCGGCAATCGTTTCGTCGACGCTTGACGCGTTGGCGAGGGACTCGACGTTGATCTCGGCCGCGACCGCGCGCGCTTGCGCATCGCGCAACCGCTGCTCCAAGTCGCGCACCCGGGCAGTCAGCTCAGACACCTCGTCGGCGGTGGCCAACCCGACCACGCCCAAGGCCTTGTCCACCTCGTAGCGAACGATGTTGGTCAGCGCTTCCCGGTTGCCCAACCCGGCCGACAGCAGATCCTCAACCAGACCTTGCAGCTGACCGGCCGTGGCGCTGCCGCGGTTGACTAGATCACCGGCCACCTGCTGCGCTCTCTTGCGTGGTGCTTCGGTCAATCCGAGCGCCATTTCCAGATATGCCCGCCATGCGTCCGGCATTTTCTGCTCCTCCCGGGGGGCTCTGTCGGGTCTCACGCTACCGGGCGGTCACCCGGACTCGGTACGGTACGGTGCGCTACGCGAATTGGGTGCGCGAAGAAGGAGACCACATGGCAGGCGTGGACGAATGTCGGCAGGCGTTGCACGACTTGGCGACCCGGTTGGATGCCAACGCCGAAAGCCGCGGCAAGCTGTCCTTCGATCGCACCTTGGCCTGCCGGATCACTGATCTGGCGACCGCGTTTCACGGCCAACTCAGCGGCGGTCGGCTGCTCGACATCGCCGACGGCGACGACCCGTCCGCCAAGATCGCGCTGAGTATTTCCAGCGACGACCTGATCGCCCTAGCCGCCGGTCAGCTCGACCTGACCCGGGCGCTAGCCAGCCGCCGAATAGCCATTAAAGCCAACCCGCTCGACCTGCTCAAACTCCGCAAACTGACCTAAGCCCGCGCCTCAGCACAACCAGCTGTCGAGCAGCTCCCGAGCCGCGTCCGACCCAGCCGAAATTCCCGACACAGGTACGCCGTCCCAGATCACCGGGCACAGCAGTCGCAACGCATCGACCGGGTCCCCGACGCCGTCAAGTGCCACCGTGTCACCGGCGCGCGCAATCCGCCACCCACCGACCTCGCTGCAGCCAACCGGAAATCCCACCCGACCAACCGGCTGGAACAACCCCGACAAATCCGCCGACACGTACGTTGGGCGGCGCTCGACTGGTGCCGTGAGCAAATCGGCCGGCCCGCTGACGCCGGTGAGCACCAGCAGACTGTCCATGCCCGCACCGACGGCACCTTGAATGTCAGTGTCCAGCCGATCACCAACGGCTAGCGGTCGACTGGCGCCTGAGAGCGAAGCCGCAGTGGTGAACAAGGCGGGTTCGGGCTTGCCGACCACCAAATCCGGCTCCCGGCCCAGGGCAGTACGCAGCACCGAAACCAGCGAACCGTTGCCGGGCAGTGGTCCACGCGGGCTCGGCAACGTCCGGTCGGTGTTGGTCGCCACCCAGGTCGCACCGGCCCGCACGGCGAGCGCCGCCTCGCAGAGAATCTTCCAGTCAACCTCCGGCCCAAAGCCCTGCACGACCGCGGCAGGTGCGGCATCGGCCGACTCGACCGGGTTCAGCCCAACCTCGCGTACCTCGGCTCGCAACGCTTCCGCCCCCACCACCAGAACCGGTGAACCCGCTGGCAGCCTTTCGGCCAGTACGGCCGCCGCCGCGCCGGCTGAGGTGAGCACCTCAGCCGGCTCGGCGGACACACCCATGCCATTGAGCAAGTCGGCGACCGCACCAGCACGACGCGAGGCATTGTTCGTCGCGTACGCCAGTGCCTTGCCGTCGGCGCGCAACCGGGCAACGGCCTCAGCTGCACCGTCGATCGGCTTGTCGATCAGATAGACCACGCCGTCCAGGTCAAAGATGACCAGGTCGTAGCCGCCGACCAGCTCGTCGCTCATGGTTACAGCTGCTCCGATCCGGCTGCCTCGCCGGCTGACTTCCCGTCCGCCTCAGCCTTGCCGTTATTGACCGGCGCAGCCTTGCTGTTATTGGCCGGCGCAGCCTTGTCGTCGCTGGCCACCTCGGACTTGTCGGCGCTGGTCGAAGCAGTGCCGGCCGGGCCGCCAGCTGCCTCGGCGTTCGCGTCGACCGTCAGCTCTGCACCGTCGACATTTTCGTCCTCGTGCTCACCGTCGGCTTCGCCGTTGTGGCGCTCGCTGTCGTCCGCAGCGTCACTTTCGTGATCTCCATCGGCTGGCTCGGCGCGCTCGTCGTCGTCCCGATCGGGATTGTCCCGATCGTCTTGTTCGTCTAGCTCGTCTTCTTCGTCTTCGTCGAGCTCGTCTTCGTCGAGATCTTCGTCGTTATCAGCTGAGTCGGCGGCGGCGTCCTCGTCCAGCTCGTCTTCTTCTTCGTCGTCACCTTCGATGGTCACGCCGTCAAGTTCGAGCGCCCGCTCGGCTGCGTCGGTGAGCTGCTCGTCGTCCAGCGCGGACGTCCGGGCGAACCACTCCCGCGCCTCGTCGCGGCGGCCGGCAGCGAGCAGCGCATCGGCATACGCGTACCGAAGTCGAGCCGCCCATTCGGCGTCTTCATCCACGGTGAGCTCTTTGATCTGCAGCATCGCTACTGCGGCGTCGTGTTGACCTAGGTCACCACGGGCGCCAGCAGCGACGATCAACAGCTCGATTGCGCCGGCCTTGTCCAGCGACGCAACATCGGCGCCTCGGTATAGGTCGATAGCCCGCTCCGGCCGGCCCAACGCGCGCTCGCAGTCGGCCAACTCGGCCAGATGCGTCTGCTTGCCTGACATCCGATGATAGGTACGCAACTCGGCGATCGCTGTCGTCCAGTCTCCGGCCGCGTATGCGGCCAGACCGACGGCCTCGCGCACGACGGCAATGCGTGACGCCATCCGGCGCGCAGCAAGCGCGTGCTTCAACGCAAGCTCAGAGTCCTCATCGATGATCTGCCCAGCCGCCACGAGGTGCCGAGCGACTGTATCCGCCACGTCGCGCGAGATGGAGAGCAGCTCAGCCCGAACTTCCTGGTCGAGATCGGTCGCCACGATCTCCGCCGGGATGGCCGGAGCCTGGAAGGTCTGCTCGTCGTTGCCTCGCGCGCCCCGGTCGTCACGGCTGCCACGGTCATCGCGCGGGCCACGGTCATCGCGCGAGCCACGGTTGTCCCGAGTGCCGCGGTCGTCGCGTGCGAAGGGACGACTTTCGCCACGGTCGCGGTAGCCGCCCCCAGCACGGTCTCCGGCACCCTGGTATCCGCCACCTTGGGGACGATCCCCTTGCGGACGATCCCGGAAACTACGGCGGTCGCCTCCCTGGTAACCGCCACCTTGCGGACGGTCGCCCTGCGGACGATCGCCTTGCGGCCGGTCTCGGAAGCTTCGGCGGTCGCCGCCGTCCTGGTAAGCGCCACTCTGGGGACGATCACCTTGGGGACGATCACCGCGATAGCCGCCGCTTTGCGGACGGTCGCCGCCACGGAATCCGCCACCCGCCGGACGGTCACCGCGGAAGCCACCTCGATCGCCACCGCCCTGGTAACCACCGCCCTGCGGCCGGTCACCGCCACCGGAGAAACTCCCTCGGTCACGGCTCCCAGAGAAACCGCCCCGGCCGCGGTCGCCGCCGCTCGAGAAACTTCCTCGGTCACGGTCACCGCCACGGAAACCACCGCGGTCCCCACCACCCTGGTAACCACCGGTCTGGGGACGATCGCTCTGGGGACGATCGCTCTGGGGACGATCGCTACGGAAGCCCTCGCCCGCCGGACGATCACCCTGTGGCCGGTCACCGCGATAACCGCCACGGTCTCCACCGCTCGAATAGCTCCCACGGTCCCGGTCGCCGCCGCGGAACCCACCGCGATCACCGCCACCTTGGTAACCGCCACGATCGCCGCCACCCTGGTAGCCACCGCGGTCCCGGTCTGCGCCCCGGGTGCCACCTTGATAGCCGCCGCCCTGCGAACGGTCCCCGCCACGGAAACCACCCGATTGTGGTCGGTCGCTGCGGAAGCTGCCGCTCTGAGGGCGATCAGTGTCACGTGAACTGCCACTGTCAGCTGAGCTGCGGTCACGGTCAGCGCCACGGAAACCACCGCGATCATCACCCGTTTGCGGGCGATCACCACGATAACCACCGCTCTGGGGCCGGTCGCCGCCGCGGAAACCGCCCCGGTCGCCACCAGCACCCCCGCCTTGATAACCACCACGATCGCGGTCGCCGCCACGGAAACCGCCACCCTGCGGACGATCACCCGACGAGCGATCGTCGCGGAAGCCACCGGTCTGCGGGCGGTCACCGCCGGATGAGCTGCCGCCTTGATAACCACCGCGGTCACGGTCGCCACCACGGAATCCACCGCGGTCGCCGCCGACCTGCGGCCGGTCGCCGCGATAGCCGCCAGTCTGCGGCCGGTCGCCGCGATAGCCGCCGGACGAGCCGCCGCCTTGATAACCGCCACCAGCCGAGCCACCGCGATCGCGATCCCCGCCGCGGAAACCACCACCTTGCGGCCGATCGCCGCTGCGGAAACCACCGGTCTGCGGGCGGTCACCACCGCGGTAGCCGCCACCTGACGAGCCACCACCCTGGTAGCCCCCACGCGACGCGCCACCGCCTTGATAACCACCAGCTGAGCCACCACGATCGCGGTCGCCGCCACCCTGCGGCCGATCGCCGCCACGGTAGCCCCCAGTCTGGGGGCGATCACTGCGGTAGCCGCCACCCTGCGGCCGGTCACCACCACGGAAACCACCAGCGGAGCCGCCACGGGACGCCCCGCGGTCACGGTCACCGCCGCGGTCGGAAGACGGCCGGTCACCACGGGGGTGCGAGTCGCCGCCTCCGTCGCGACCGCGGCCGGCCCGGCCTTCGTCGTCGCGGTTGTTGGAGCCGCCGTCTTGCGGTCCTGTAGTCACGGGTCAATCCTTCCGATACGGCGAGCCGCGACGTGGCGGGCCAGCCTCAACACACAAAGTTACTAGGGCGCAGACATACAAATGCAGTCGAGGGCCGACCCCGGGTTCGGGGTGGCCCTCGACTGTCACGTTTAAGTTCGGCGGCGTCCTACTCTCCCACACCCTCCCGAGTGCAGTACCATCGGCGCTGAAGGGCTTAGCTTCCGGGTTCGGAATGAGACCGGGCGTTTCCCCTCCGCTATGACCACCGAAACACTTATCAGCATACACGAACCAAACGAACCTTGGCGGACTGACCAACCCAAACAGGAGTCAATCAACCGAAGGAACGTGGTTGTTTGTTTGCTGTGAATCACACAGTGGACGCGTAAGCAAAATGTTTAGGGTGGTTAAGCCCTCGGCCTATTAGTACCGGTCAACTGAACACGTTACCGTGCTTACATTTCCGGCCTATCAACCCAGTCGTCTAGCTGGGGGCCTTACCCACTCAAAGGTGGTGGGATACCTCATCTCGAAGCAAGCTTCCCGCTTAGATGCTTTCAGCGGTTATCCCTCCCGAACGTAGCTAACCAGCCGTGCCCCTGGCGGGACAACTGGCACACCAGAGGTTCGTCCGTCCCGGTCCTCTCGTACTAGGGACAGCCCTTCTCAAGTATCCAACGCGCACGGCGGATAGGGACCGAACTGTCTCACGACGTTCTAAACCCAGCTCGCGTACCGCTTTAATGGGCGAACAGCCCAACCCTTGGGACCTGCTACAGCCCCAGGATGCGACGAGCCGACATCGAGGTGCCAAACCATCCCGTCGATATGGACTCTTGGGGAAGATCAGCCTGTTATCCCCGGGGTACCTTTTATCCGTTGAGCGACACCGCTTCCACACGCAAGTGCCGGATCACTAGTCCCGACTTTCGTCCCTGCTCGACCCGTCAGTCTCACAGTCAAGCTCCCTTATGTACTTACACTCAACACCTGATTGCCAACCAGGCTGAGGGAACCTTTGGGCGCCTCCGTTACCTTTTAGGAGGCAACCGCCCCAGTTAAACTACCCACCAGACACTGTCCCTGAACCCGATAAGGGCCCGAAGTTAGATACCCAAATCCAACAGAGTGGTATTTCAAGATTGCCTCCACCTGAACTGGCGTCCAAGCTTCACCGGCTCCCACCTATCCTACACAATTACATTCAGATACCAATGTCAAGCTATAGTAAAGGTCCCGGGGTCTTTCCGTCCTGCCGCGCGTAACGAGCATCTTTACTCGTACTGCAATTTCGCCGGGCCTATGGTTGAGACAGTAGGGAAGTCGTTACGCCATTCGTGCAGGTCGGAACTTACCCGACAAGGAATTTCGCTACCTTAGGATGGTTATAGTTACCACCGCCGTTTACTGGCGCTTAAATTCTCCGCTTCACCCCCGAAAGGGTTAACAGGTCCTCTTAACGTTCCAGCACCGGGCAGGCGTCAGTCCATATACATCGTCTTACGACTTGGCATGGACCTGTGTTTTTAGTAAACAGTCGCTTCCCCCTGCTCTCTGCGGCCATACCCCGCTCCCACCGCACGGGTGTTCACGGGTCCGGCCCCCCTTCTCCCGAAGTTACGGGGGCAATTTGCCGAGTTCCTTAACCACAGTTCGCCCGTCGCCTTAGTATTCTCTACCTGACCACCTGTGTCGGTTTAGGGTACGGGCCACTAAAGAACATCGCTAGAGGCTTTTCTCGACAGCATAGGATCAATGACTTCACCTAAAACGGCTCGGCATCACGTCTCACCCATAAACGCACCACGGATTTACCTATGGCACAGGCTACACGCTTACCCCAGGACAACCACCGCCTGGGCTCATCTACCTTCCTGCGTCACCCCATCACTCAACTACTAACCCGAAGGATCCCACACTCCCCACCTTCAGCCCGAAAGCCTCCAACAAGTCACGCGGTTAGCACCCGAGAATTCGTTTTGGGCGTTCTTTCGCGGGTACGGGAATATCAACCCGTTATCCATCGACTACGCCTCTCGGCCTCGCCTTAGGCCCCGACTCACCCAGGGCGGATTAGCCTGGCCCTGGAACCCTTGGTCATCCGGCGGAAGGGTTTCTCACCCTTCATTCGCTACTCATGCCTGCATTCTCACTCGTGTAGCGTCCACAACTAGATCACTCTGCTGCTTCACCCGCCACACGACGCTCCCCTACCCACCCACACACCTGGATGATGAAACAAAACTTCATCACCGAGTTAATGTGTGAGTGCCACAGCTTCGGCGGTGTGCTTGAGCCCCGCTACATTGTCGGCGCGGAACCACTTGACCAGTGAGCTATTACGCACTCTTTAAAGGATGGCTGCTTCTAAGCCAACCTCCTGGTTGTCTAAGCGACCCCACATCCTTTTCCACTTAGCACACGCTTAGGGGCCTTAGCTGGTGATCTGGGCTGTTTCCCTCTCGACTACGAAGCTTATCCCCCGCAGTCTCACTGCCGCGCTCTCACTTACCGGCATTCGGAGTTTGGCTGATGTCAGTAACCCGGTAAGGCCCTTAAACCATCCAGTGCTCTACCTCCGGTAAGAAACACACGACGCTGCACCTAAATGCATTTCGGGGAGAACCAGCTATCACGGAGTTTGATTGGCCTTTCACCCCTAACCACAGGTCATCCCCCAACTTTTCAACGTTGGTGGGTTCGGTCCTCCACGCAGTCTTACCCACGCTTCAACCTGCCCATGGCTAGATCACCCCGCTTCGGGTCTAGAACACACGACTCAACGCCCTATTCAGACTCGCTTTCGCTACGGCTACCCCCCACGGGTTAACCTCGCCACATGCCACTAACTCGCAGGCTCATTCTTCAAAAGGCACGCCATCACCCACCCGCCACACAAAGGTGACACCAGGCTCTGACGGATTGTAGGCGAACGGTTTCAGGTACTATTTCACTCCCCTCCCGGGGTACTTTTCACCATTCCCTCACGGTACTAGTCCGCTATCGGTCATCAGGAAGTATTCAGCCTTACCAGGTGGTCCTGGCAGATTCACAGCAAATTCTAGGAGTCCGCTGCTACTCGGGTGTTCTCCAAAGAAGGCCACACATTTTCGTCTACCGGACTCTCACCGTCTACGGTTGGCTTTCCCACACCATTCGACTAACCTGCGACTTTGTAACTTCTCGGCAGAGTGTCAGCCCCACCACGGAAAATCCCACAACCCCGCGCACGCAACCCCTGACAAGTATCACACGCACACGGTTTAGGCTACATCCGCTTTCGCTCGCCACTACTCACGGAATCACTATTGTTTTCTTCTCCTACGGGTACTGAGATGTTTCACTTCCCCGCGTTCCCCCCACACACCCTATGAATTCAGGTGCAGGTAACACGACATAACTCGTGCTAGGTTCCCCCATTCGGACACCCTGGGATCACAGCTAGGTAGACAACTCCCCCAGGCCTATCGCGGCCTCCCACGTCCTTCATCGGCTCCTGATACCAAGGCATCCACCGTTCGCCCTTAACAACTTAACCACAAAAAACAAGATGCTCGCGTCCACTGTGCAATTCTCAACCAACAACCAACCCACAACCCAACAACCCCCACCAAACCCCCAACAACACCCCCCAAACCCCAAAAAAAGGGAGAAAGGAAACTGTTAGAACGGTATAAGGACCAGGATGTGCTTGGCACCAAAAAAACAACCCGATGACCAAAATCTTGGCCACCCCACAACTTCAACCGTTCCCACGGTCACCAGTCATGCTCACTCGGTTGTTTTTTCAGGACCCAACAGGGTGCCTATCGTCTCTACCAGCCGCACCAACACCCACGTTCCACCACCACCAAACACTTGTATAAAAAACAATCGTTTAATGATGCGTACTAAAAGTGTCAGCCGTTGCCGGTGAAAAACTTTGCCAGTGTCTCCGCTCATGAGCACCCCACCACCACGATACGAATGATGCGGGTCACTGTCCGCTATGTTAGGCGGATAGTTGCTCCTTAGAAAGGAGGTGATCCAGCCGCACCTTCCGGTACGGCTACCTTGTTACGACTTCGTCCCAATCGCCAGCCCCACCTTCGACCACTCCCCCCCTCACGGGTTAGGCCATGGGCTTCGGGTGTTGCCGACTTTCGTGACGTGACGGGCGGTGTGTACAAGGCCCGGGAACGTATTCACCGCAGCGTTGCTGATCTGCGATTACTAGCGACTCCGACTTCACGGGGTCGAGTTGCAGACCCCGATCCGAACTGAGACCGGCTTTTTGGGATTCGCTCCACCTCACAGTATCGCAACCCTTTGTACCGGCCATTGTAGCATGCGTGAAGCCCTGGACATAAGGGGCATGATGACTTGACGTCATCCCCACCTTCCTCCGAGTTGACCCCGGCAGTCTCCCATGAGTCCCCAACCAAATGCTGGCAACATGGAACGAGGGTTGCGCTCGTTGCGGGACTTAACCCAACATCTCACGACACGAGCTGACGACAGCCATGCACCACCTGTCACCCACCCCGAAGGACCCCGCATCTCTGCGAGTTTTTAGGCGATGTCAAACCCAGGTAAGGTTCTTCGCGTTGCATCGAATTAATCCGCATGCTCCGCCGCTTGTGCGGGCCCCCGTCAATTCCTTTGAGTTTTAGCCTTGCGGCCGTACTCCCCAGGCGGGGCGCTTAATGCGTTAGCTGCGGCACAGAGAACCGGAGAGGTCCCCCACACCTAGCGCCCAACGTTTACAGCGTGGACTACCAGGGTATCTAATCCTGTTCGCTCCCCACGCTTTCGCTCCTCAGCGTCAGTATCGGCCCAGAGACCTGCCTTCGCCATCGGTGTTCCTCCTGATATCTGCGCATTTCACCGCTACACCAGGAATTCCAGTCTCCCCTACCGAACTCTAGCCTGCCCGTATCGCCTGCAGACCCGCAGTTGAGCCACGGGATTTCACAGACGACGCGACAAACCGCCTACGAGCTCTTTACGCCCAATAAATCCGGACAACGCTCGCGCCCTACGTCTTACCGCGGCTGCTGGCACGTAGTTGGCCGGCGCTTCTTCTCCCACTACCGTCACGATCAGGAAAACCCAACCACTTCGTCATAGGTGAAAGAGGTTTACAACCCGAAGGCCGTCATCCCTCACGCGGCGTCGCTGCATCAGGCTTGCGCCCATTGTGCAATATTCCCCACTGCTGCCTCCCGTAGGAGTCTGGGCCGTGTCTCAGTCCCAGTGTGGCCGGTCGCCCTCTCAGGCCGGCTACCCGTCCTCGCCTTGGTAGGCCATCACCCCACCAACAAGCTGATAGGCCGCGAGCCCATCCCAGACCAAAAAATCTTTCCACTACACAAAACATGCAGTCTATGTAGTCGTATCCGGTATTAGCCCCCGTTTCCGAGGGTTATCCCAAAGTCCAGGGCAGGTTACTCACGTGTTACTCACCCGTTCGCCGCTCGAGTACCCCCGAAAGGGCCTTTCCGCTCGACTTGCATGTGTTAAGCACGCCGCCAGCGTTCGTCCTGAGCCAGGATCAAACTCTCCAACAAAACCAACAAACCCCCCACAACAAAACCACCAAAAAATGGCAGCCCAGCCATGAAAAAGGGGCCACCCAAACCCTACAAGGGAAAGGGCTAATCCTTTAAAAGCACTGGCATATCAAGCACCCTGTTGAGTTCTCAAAAAACAACCACACACCACAACCCAAACCCCACCAAGAAGGGCCCGAATTCCTGGGGCAATCACCACACCAACCAGCACACGACCCGAAAGCCGCAACCAGAAGCAAAAATTGTCCGCCAGAACGGCCGGCCGCGAACCCCAACCATCAGGCCCTGCTTGCCCGCCCGTCTCCCCGGCGACTCGTTAAACATTACCTCCTGGTTGCCACAGCACCAAATCGGGGTCCTGCGACCCGGGTCACAGCAGCGACTCCGGCTCGCAGGATGCGGTCATAACTGGCTGTCCACTTGCTGGGTGCGACTTTGGAACGCCATAGAACCCCAGTTCAGGGCTGGTATTCGACGCCAGCGAAGGTGCGTTTGCCGCGGCGCAGCACCAAGAATCGGTCGTGCAGGAGATCAGCGACTCCGATGGTGGCCTCGCTGTCAGTGATCCGTTCATTGTTCATATAGGCCCCACCTTCGGCGATGGTGCGGCGGGCTTCGTTGTGGCTGGCGACCAGACCCGCCTCCTTCAGCAGCACACCTACGGCAGGAAGCTCGCCGCGTACGGAATGGAGGCCGGCTTCGGCTAGGGCGGCGCGCAACGTGTCGGCGGAGAGTTCGGTAAGTGAGCCTCGTCCGAATAGGGCTTGGCTGGCAGCAATGGCCTGTTTTGCCTCTTCGGGACCGTGCACCAGCGCGGTGAGTTCTTCGGCGAGCGCACGTTGGGCCAGGCGAGCTTGCGGGCGTTCCGCCGTGGCTTGTTCCAACTCTTCGAGCTCCGCCCGCGATTTGAAGCTGAAGTAGCGCAGGTACGTGTTGACGTCGCGGTCGTCGCTGTTGACCCAGAACTGGTAAAACGCGTACGGCGAGGTCATGGCCGGATCGAGCCAGACTGAACCACTTTCACTCTTGCCGAACTTGGTGCCGTCGGCTTTGAGCACCAGCGGAGTAGTGAACGCGTGCACGGGGCCAGCCTCGCGCCGCCGGACGAAGTCGACGCCAGCGGTGATGTTGCCCCACTGATCCGAGCCACCGTATTGCAGCGAGCAGTTGTGCTGCCGGTGCAACTGGTAGAAGTCGTTGGCCTGCAACAACTGGTAGCTGAATTCGGTGTAGCTGATCCCGCTCTCCAGCCGGTTACGCACCACGTCTCGGGCGAGCATCTTGTTCACTGGGAAGTGTTTGCCGACGTCGCGAAGAAATTCGATTACCGACATCGAATCGGTCCAGTCGAGGTTGTTGACGACCTCGGCGGCGTTGCTTCCGTCGTACGTGACGAAGGGTTTGACCTGGTTTTTGATTTTTTCGGCCCAGCCGGCGGTTAGGTCGCGCGGGTTGAGGGTGCGTTCGCCAGCTTTGCCACCGGGGTCGCCGATTTGGCCGGTGGCGCCGCCGACCAGCAGGAGCGGTTTGTGTCCGCTCAGTTGGAGGCGGCGGGCGACGACCAGCTGCAGCAGATTGCCCAGATGCAGACTGGCGGCGGTGGGATCGAATCCGATATAGAACGTGATCGAGTTGTGGTCGAGCGCTTTACGCAGCTCGTCCGGGTCGGTCGAGTCCTGGATCAATCCCCGCCAGAGCAGGTCGTCTACGAGAGTCACCTGCGAATTGTGTCGCATCGCCCGCGCCACGTTCAATCGGGTTTGACCTCAGCTGTCAGCCGGCTTGTATGTCGGCAGGCCGAGCACATCGCGGATGCGTGCCTGCACCTGATCGACGGACGGGCGCGCATCCACGTCGTGCACGACCTCTTTGCGACTGAACAACTCCAAAACCGGCCGGGTTTTCTCGTGGTAGTCGCGCAGTCGAGCGTCCAACGCCTCAGGAGTGTCGTCCGCCCGGGTAATCAATTCGTGCCCGCAAATATCGCAGCAGCCCTCGCGTCTAGGCCGATCGGCGATCAGGTTGTAATCCATGCCGCAGTTGGGACACAAACGCCGGCTCAGCACCCGACGACGAACTTCGTCCTCGGGCAATTCCAAGTGGATCACACCGTCGATGTCGTAGCTCTCCATGAAGAATTCCGCCTGCCGACCATTGCGCGGAAAGCCATCAATGATAAATCCGAAGTTGTAGTCGTGTTGCGCCAAGCGCTCCCGCACGGTCGACTCGACCACGTCGTCGCTGACCAGTTCACCCGCGGTCATCGCGCGCCGAACCTGGGCGCCGAGCTTGGTGTGGTTTTGCACGTGCCAGCGAAACATGTCACCAACGCTGATATGCACCATGTCCAAGTCAGCGCAGAGCAGTTCGCTCTGCGTTCCTTTACCGCTGCCCTGCACGCCCATCATGACGTATTTACGCATTGCCTGCCTCTTCTGAGTCGCTCGCGCCGATTCGCAGCGGCCTAGTGGCCGAGCGCCCGGACAGGGTCGAGGGGTCGATACTCCAGGCATCGGCCACCCGCAGCAGGTCGTTCTCCGCGACCAGCACAGTCGCGTCCTGGTCGAAGACACCCGGCAAGCCAGCGGCTCGTTCGGCCGGATCGGGTTCGCCATGCCATGACGTGACCTCCCCGGTCTGCCCCACATACCCAAAGGCGCGGATCAGCTCACCTTGGGCAGCTCGCTGCCAGCGATGCAGCTCGGTCACTCGGTGGGTGGCAAAGAACTGCACCTCAGTGTCAAGTTTGCCGGAAAGTTCGATGATATCGACGGTGGTCTTGGGGCTGATCAGCCAGCGGCCGACCACCAGCACCCAGCTGGTGTCTCGAGCGCCGGGCAGCAGCGGGGTCACCGCCACCCGGTCGTCGTTGAGGTGAGCGAGATCAATGCCGGTGCGCCACGGCACTTCGCCGAGGTCGCGCAGGCCCAGGGCGGACAACACCGCGCTGGGCTCGCCGTCGCGTACTGCTAGCCAGGCTTGTTTCGCGCCGAAGCCGACCATGACGTCGTTGTTCATGACCGCAACGCTAGCCGGGTCGGCGGATAGAGTCGCGGCTACTGCCAGCCGTAGTGCTCGCTACTGCCAGCCATAATGCTCGCTATTGCCAGCCATAGTGCTCGCGCAGCTGCATGGCGACCTGGTCAAAACTGGCCCGATCCAGGATTGAGCCCTCGCGGCGGATGCCGTCTACATCGATTTCCAGCACCCGATCCAGTCGAATCCAGCTCGGTCGCGCCTCGCGATCCCACTGACCCGGACCCAACGCCAGCCAGCCGTGCTGACCGTCGCGCTCACTCTGGCTGGAAAGCATCAATCCCAGGACGGTACGGTCATTTCGCCCCACCACCAGCACCGGACGATCTTTACCCTGGCTCGGGTCGTCCTCGTAGGGCACCCAGGTCCACACGATCTCACCCGGGTCGGCGTCGCCGTCAAGCGCGGGAGAATACTCCAAGCGCCGGCCGCCGCGGGGAGAAGGAACTTGGCGCGGGACCGGCGGGCGCTGGTGAGTGCCGCTGGACGGTTGCCGGGTGCTGCTTCGAGGCTCCGGGGTGCGCCCGAACACAAGGTCGAGCAGGCTTTGCAGAAAGTTTGCCATCGCAGCACTCTAGGCGTCCGCACTCTAGGCGGCCGAGCTCACACGTCGAACTCGCCATCGCGGGCACCCGCCACGAACGCGTCCCATTCGCTGCGGGTGAACACCAAAGCAGTACCGGTGAGGTCTTTGGAGTCACGAACGGCGACAATTCCGGGCAGGTTAAGTGCCACTTCGACGCAGTCGCCGCCGTTGCCGCCGCTGCGGGTGCTTTTGCGCCAGAGCGCACCGGTTAAATCAGGCATGACTCTCCTCGATAATCGTCGCGATGAGATTGTCGGAGTCGTGCTGATCGAGCGCGACTGCTTCCAGCTCGGCCCACACCGACTCGTAAACCTTCACGTCAGCAAGCTTATCGAGATAGAGCGCGCCGGTGAGGCCCTCGCAATAGATAGTCGTCGGCTCGGGTGACGTCGCACCGGTGGCCGGGAATTCGAGAATGGTGAACTGCCCGCAGCTTGCTGCCTTGTGCGGGCCCGCAGCGAACGGAATAACCCGAACATTCACGTTCGGTCGACTGGCGACGTCAACCAGGTGGGTCAATTGACGATGCATTCCGAGCGGGTCGGCGATGCTGCGCCGCAATACGCCTTCGTCGATGATGACATCGAGGGTGGGTTCGACTGGGCGCTCCCGGGTGAGCAATGTCTGGCGTTCCAGCCGCATGGCAACGGCGTTGTCGACCGCCGCGTCGTCTCGGCCGATCCAGCGGCGAAACACCCATTCGGCGTACTCTCGGCGCTGCAACAGGCCGGGGATGACGCTGGGTGCGAACGACCGCAGTCGGGCGGCGGCTTGTTCCAGGTCGACGTAGAGCTCGAACCAGGCGGGGACGGCATTGCCGTAGGCGCGCCACCAGCCCTTGGCCGCGCCGGCTCGGGCGAGACCGATCAGCTCCTCGGTTTTGCTGGCTGACGCTTGGTACATCGTGCACATGGCGATCACGTCGTGCTCGCGGATCGGCACTTGGCCATTTTCGATGCGATACATCCGGGCGCGGGAGAACCCGAGCTGCTGCGCGGCCGCCAGCAACGACAAGCCGGCTTGTTCGCGCAGTTGACGCAGCAACCGCCCAAGTTGGCGGCGCCCGACGATCGACGCGGTGTCGGTCATGCGCTCCGCAACCTCCCCATCACGCATTCCACTGCCCTGACCCGCACTCCACTGGTCGAGCTCGACCGAGACGAAAGCCCCGATGCAGCCGTTGAAGATAGCTGTTGGACGATCACGATGAAAACGGTCGAGCGATCAGCGTAAGCCAATGACGCTAACCGATCGCCCGATTTATCGGCGTGCGCTTGTGGTGCCCAGGCCAGGGCGGGAGAGTCAGGCGCCGGTCGCGTACCTGGAGGCGGCGTAGCCTGCCCTCGCAGCCGGCGCAGCTGCAGCGTGTGATTCGACCACCGAGGACGACTGCAACGACAGTCAGGTGAATTCGGCGACGTGGCGCCGGTAGCGGCTTACCGTCTTATCGTCGGCTAGCCAGAATCGCCAGGCCACGTCGTGGGCGGAGCTCACCCCAACCCGAGGGCCAGCCAGGATCTGCGCTGACGGAACCGGTTCGCTCGGCGGGTGCAAAGTCAGCGGGCCGGTGCCGTCGACCACGGACGTGCCCAGCGCGGTGAGGTCGAGGCCGAGCGTCTGGACCAGCCGCGCTGGGCCGGACGCTAGCTCATGCTCGCGTTTCGCCGCTGGGCGGCGGGATCGGGCCAGATCGACACCGCTGACCACCTCGCCCGCGCGCAGCAGCACAGCCGAAGGCGCTCCGGGGGAACCGCAGGTTACATTCGCGCAGGTGTGCAGCCCGTAGATCCGATATAGATACAGGAATCCCGCTGGCCCGAACATTGTCTTATTTCGTGCGGTCAGCCCGCGATGCGCGTGGCTGGCCGGGTCGTCCGAACCCGAATATGCCTCAACTTCGGTGAGTCGAATGGTGACGCCGTTGGCAGTTGCCCGCCAGCCAAGAAGTGAACGCGCGGTGTCGGCCACCGCCGCCCCGGGCGCGTCAAGCCAAGAATAAATCACGACGTCGGGGTGGGCCGGGCCGGGAATGGGGACATCGGTGCTGACACAAATCTCGGAACGAGCCACAGTTGCACTGTAGGGGTGCCTGCGGCCCGACACGAACGGGTTAGCATCGCCGGATGACGCGGCAGGATTGGTGGCGGCGCGGTCAGGTTGTCGCAGTTGTGCGGCGGGCCGGCAATCCGAGCGTCCTTGCGGCGGCATTCGCGCTGGTTTTGAGTCTGGCCTGGGCGTTGTGGTTTGCCCGCGACGGCGGTGATCTCGCTGCCCAATACGCCTGGGCCGGCTTCCTCCGAAACCACCCAAATTCGGCCTACAACTTCTCCTGGTACGGCGGTATCCATCCGGCCTCCTACAGTGTCATCTCGCCCTACCTGATGGCCCGAATCGGAGTACGCACCACTGGCGTGCTCGCGGGCACCGTTTGCGCGGGTCTCGGCGGGCTGCTGCTAACCAGATCCGGCATCCGTAAACCGGTGTTGCCGGCACTGGCGTTGTCGGTGGCGATCTGGTGCAACGTCGCTGCTGGTCGGATCACGTTCATGCTCGGCATGACTTTCGTGCTAGCGGCCGCAGTCTTGCTGCTGACTGGGCAGGGTCGGCATCGACCTGTGCTGGCAGCAGCATTCGGCACCATAGCGACGCTGTGTAGCCCCGTCGCCGGCCTGTTCATCGAGGTACTCGCTGCAGCGCTGTTCTTTACCGGCCGGCGCCGCCGTGGCTATCTGCTCGCCATCGGACCTGCCGCCGTGATCGCAGCCACTACGGTGTTGTTCCCGTTCGGCGGCGTGCAGCCTTTCCCCTGGTATTCGGCCCTGGTAACAATCGCAGTCGCCATCGCTGTAGCCGTGCTAACCCCACCCACTTGGCGGACCGTACGGGCCGGGGCGTGGGTATATGCACTCGGCGCCGGACTGTGCTGGGCCATTCCTACCCCGATCGGCAGCAACGTCGAGCGCCTAGTCTTACTGGCCAGCGCAACAGTCATGTTCTGTGCCGCGATCGGTCGCGAGCGCCGCGGTTGGCGAACAGGCGTGACTTATCTCGTGGCGGTCGGCTTAGCAGTTTGGACGATTCAACAGCCGGTCGCCGAGTTCGGCAAAACCGCCCCGGTTACCGCGATCACCGCTGCCGCTCAGCCGGTAATCACCGAGCTGATTAATCGCGGCGCCGAGCAGGGCCGGGTCGAAATTGTGCCGCTGCGCACGCATTGGGAAGCAGATGGCATCGCGTCACGGATCCAGCTGGCCCGGGGCTGGAACCGACAGGTCGACGTGAAACGTAACCCGCTGTTCTACGACGGCAGTCTTACTGCGAACTCCTATCGTGCTTGGCTGCTTGATTGGGCAGTTCGCTTCGTCGTGCTCCCCGCAGCGGAGCTGGACAGCGCTGGCGCCGCCGAGGCTCGGATCGTCGACGCCGGACCGGTGTGGTTGCCGTTGGTGTTCCAAACCGGAGGCTGGCGGGTGTATCAAGTGCTCGACGCTACCGCCCTAGCGTCGGCACCCGCGACCGTCAGCTACGCCGGTCCAGCCGCCGTCACCGTCGAACTGTCCAGCGCCGGCTCGACGCTCCTGCGCATTGTCTGGTCACCGTGGCTTTCCGTCACCGCAATCGATGGCCCGACCAATTCGCGCCCTTGCCTAGCGCAAAACGGGCAATGGACCGAGCTTTACGCCGCCGCGCCGGGTACCTTCACGATCCAAGCCCACTACACCCGTCATCAGCCATGCGATAGCCACCCGTAGTTAACAAGCCGTGACTCAGGCCCTCTGCGTCAGCAAATAGTGATCGGCCACGCACTTTTATGAAAACTTGCCCGGCTGCGTGTGCCCCGGAACTTCTAGCACCTCGAAACCACCGACCAGATCACCCGCTATGAGTCGGCGGCACAGTGGTCGCCTATGTCCAAAATGAGAATATTTTCCAGGAATATCCTTACAAGATCGGGAACAAGGTCGTCGGAATGTCTCTGATCGCATAGCCAGGGAACACGCTCTATAAGACATTCCTCTCTAGCAACAGGAGAACCCTCGTGTCGCATACCCCGCGCCGCCTCGCGGTCCTCGGCTCATCGGCGCTCGCCGTGGCCTTCGCCGCTGTGACCGGACTATCCGGGCCGGCATCCGCCGCAATCGCCCCCACACCGCGATCCGCTGGCAGCCTCACCGGCACCCTGCACGCCCCGAAGTTCGGGACCCTGCAGGACGTCACCGTGGCCGCGTGCACCGATGTTCTGTGCCACAACGTCGTCAGTTTCTCCAAGGTGGCCGACGGCGCCCACAAAACAGCGGCATCGTTCACCCTCGCGAACCTGCCTGCCGGTGACTACTACGTGAACGCGTTCATCGACTACAACCACAACAACAACCCCGACTGCAGCTACTACGGGTGCAACGACTTCCACACCCCCTACATCACCGCGGACGGCAACGCCGTGGTCCGACCGCCGCGTACCGGGATCGACATCACCCTGCCATCCTGATAAACGCCGCCTATCTCGGCCTTTTGTCCGTTCAGTTTGCGAGCTGAGGGCAAAGCAAGCGCCCGCCACGCGTCAGCACGACGGGTGGCGGGCGCAAGCTAGCTCGGGTAAGCGTTACATGGCCACGTGCGAGGCACCGCTGGTGGCGACCTGGTCGCGGCTTGTCCGCACCAGGACCAGCGCGACCACCGAGGCCAGCGCGATCAGACCAGCACCGACCCAGAAGGCGACGGTGTAACTGTGCACAATGGCCACTCCCCGCAGTTTGCGCGGGTCAGCGAACTCAGTACGGTGCGCGAGCGCATAGCTGGCAGCCACTGAAGTGGCGATCGTGTTCAGCAGCGCGGTGCCGAGCGAGCCGCCGATCTGCTGGGTCGTGTTGATCAACGCGCTGGCCACACCGGCGTCGTGGTCGCTCACGCCGACGAGCGCGGTGTTGGACATCGGCCCAAAGGTAATGCCCAGACCGAAGCTGATCACCAGTTCACCGGGGAACACGTGGGTCCAGAAGGCGGTGTCGACGCCGATCCGGGTGAGCAACACCATGCCGATCGCCGCAATCAGCAGACCACTGAACATCACCAGTCGCGGGCCAACCCGAGGAAGCAGCTGGGCCGAAACCCCAGCGCCGGCGATGATGCCAACCGTGAACGGCAGGAACGCCACCCCGGTCATCAGCGCCGAGTAACCGAGGATGAGCTGCAGATACAAAGTCAAGAACAGGAAGACCCCGAACAGTCCAACCCCGATCAACAGCGCCGACAGGTACGCTCCGCCGCGGTTACGGTCGAGGATGACCCGCATCGGCAGCAACGGGTGCTTCGAACGGGTCTCGATCACGACGAAGGCGACGAGTAGCACCACAGCAGCCGCCAGGAAACTGACCGTGCTGGTAGCGCCCCACCCGTCACTGGCGGCCTTAGTGAAGCCGTAGACCAGCGAGACCAACCCAGCGGTCGAAGTGATCGCGCCCGGCAGGTCATAGCGAGTGTTGCCTGCGGCCCGACTTTCGCTGATGAAACGAGTGGCGGCAATCGCGGCGACGATCGCGATCGGCGTGCTGACCAACAGCGTCCACCGCCAGGACGCATACTCGGTGAGCACTCCACCCAGCAGCAGGCCGATTGCACCGCCACCACCGGCGATTGCACCATAGACGCCGAACGCGCGAGCGCGCTCCTTCGCATCGGTGAACGTGACGGTCAGCAACGACAGCGCGGCCGGCGCCATCAGCGCACCGAAAGCACCTTGCAGCGCACGGGCAGCGAACAATTGCCCCGCGTTCAGCGCGAGCCCACCGACTGCGGAGGCCAGCGCAAAACCGAGCAGACCAATAATGAAAGCCCGTTTGCGCCCGGTGTAGTCGGCGATCCGGCCGCCGAGCAACAGCAATCCGCCGAAAGACAACGTGTACGCAGTAATGATCCACTGTCGGTTGGCGTCACTGATGTGCAGCTGATTCTGAGCGGTGGGCAAAGCGATGTTGACAATTGTCGCGTCGAGGACGATTAGCAGCTGCGAGGCGGCGATGACGGCGAGGGCCAGCCAGCGCCGGGAGGCAGAACCTAAATCGGGCGATGTTTCCGAGGCGGCCGAAGTCGCAGAGGTGGCAACGGACATGCGGGATCCCCTTAGTGGGCGTGCGAGTGGCGGTGACCGCAAAAGGCAAAGTGACCGCTGGGTCAGCGAGTGAGCAGCGGCAGCATGATGTCGTCAGTGACATGAGTGAGAAAGGCCTGGTCCAACGGCAAACCGGTCGCAAAACGGTGCATGAACAGCAAGCCGGGCACGATCTCGTCGATCAATCCCGGGTCGTAACCAGGCCGAAGCTCGCCCCGCTGCTCAGCCCGGGAACAGATCAACTCGGCGTGCGGCCGTTTGGAGTCGCGCATGCTGCGAATCCGCTCGGCCAGCTCCGGGTCCGTGTGCATCGCCATGAACAACCCGGCCAGGATGGGTCCTTCATCGCCGTCGATCGTCTCGGCCATGGCCGCAAACCAGCTCACCAGATCGCCACGCAGGGTTCCCGTGTCAGCGATCGTGGCCTCGGCCGCTTTGCAAACCCGAACAGCATCAAACACCAGCCCCGCCTTCGTTGGCCAGTGCCGATACAGCGTCGCTTTGCTGGCTTGGGCCCGCGCGGCGACCGCGTCGACCCGCAAACCCTGATATCCGGTCTCACCAAGCAACTCGTACGTAGCGCGCAGGATCGCCTGCTGGCGCTGATCGTCGAGCCGTCGGGAACGCGCGCCGGTGGTAACGGTGTCTCCGTGCTCAACCATGCGATTCCCCCGTTCGATTTATCGGGTCGTGGTGGCCCGCACTTGGCTGTGTCGGCAACCACAAAGTCGGCAACCATGAAGTAGGCAACCACGAAACGAAACTGTTTCGTACACTACCGCGCGCCCTGCTGTTCGGCGATCTTTGTGATGCGGCTCATTCGCCCGCTGCACCAGCCGATAGGAGAAGCGTCAAGACGGGACGGTAGGGGTTGAACGTTCGGCAAAAGCTGCTCGGCGGGTATCTCGTGGTGGCTCTTATGGTGGCCGCCACCGCCGGGATCGCGTGGCACAGCACTGTCGCCTCGTCCCGCAAAGCTGCGGTTGACGGGGCTCTACAGGCTGCCCGCGCCATCGGCAAAGACATCAGCCTCGGTTTGTCAGCCGACCGCTCCGACGCGGTGGTCACTCCGCTGTTCGGCCGGCCGATCGCGCTCAACAACTATCTGCAGCGCCAGCACGAGCTGCAGCAACGCGAGATCATCATCGTGAACCGCGACAAGTTGGTCGTCGGCGACACAGTTCCCGCTTATGTCGGCACCACCTATGCCGGTGATCCTGGTGATCAGATCGCAGCGGCGATCCGCAACAATCAAGCCGGCGTGTTCGAGGAGAACAAAGCCACCCGTTCCGGGCCGGTCCGCCAGGTCGTGGCGCCGCTGAACAATGCGGATGGGGCGATCATCGGCGCGGTGATCCTGGAATACACCCCAATCTACGAACAGATGATGGCCACTGCGCACGACGCGCAACTGCCGATCCTGCTCGCTGCCGCGGTCTGTATCTTGCTGGTCCTGCTGATCGGCATGGCGACGGTGGAATCGATCACCCGTCGAATCTTGCGGCTGACCTCGGCCGTACAGGTGGTGCGTGAGGGCGACTATTCCCGCCGGGTCAGCCCACGTGGGCGCGACGAGCTGAGCCGACTGGGTTCCGCCTTCAATGACATGGCGGAGCAGCTGGAACGCTCCGCGCGCGACATCCTGGCGAAGGAATACACCGACAGCATTCTGGCCAACGCGGGCGAAGGCATTTGCGGCGTCGACGCGTACGACCGGATCTCGTTTGCTAACGAGGCGGCGGGTCGACTCACCGGGCTGGGCGTCGACGGGTTACTGGAGCAACAGGTGAATACCGTGTTGCCCGACGCTGACTTGGCGGGTGGGGACGGCACCGAACGTGAGGGCCGGCTGGATCGCTCGGACGGCACCTCAGTGCAGGTGGCATACACGGTGAGCACGATCATCAAGCGCGAGCGGCGCATCGGCGCGGTCATTGTGCTGCGTGACGTCAGCCGGCAGCGCGCGCTCGAATACGACCTGCGGCACCAGGCGCTGCACGACACGCTGACTGGGCTGCCCAACCGCAAGCTGTTCCTCGATCGACTCGAACACGCGATGGCCCGCGCCCGACCCGCCGACGAGACGATCGCCGTACTCTTCTTGGATCTCGACGGCTTCAAACGGGTAAACGACAGCCTCGGTCACAACGCCGGCGACCTCCTGTTGCGTACGGGGGCGGAGCGGCTCACTCGTGTTGTGCGCTCACAAGACACGGTGGCCCGACTCGGCGGCGACGAATTCGCCGTGCTGCTGGAGAACACCGACCCGGCGAGCACCGCGAGTCTGGTCGACAGCTGCCTGGCTGCTATGGCCCGCCCATTCCTGATCCATGGACGCGCGGCCTCGGTCACCGTCAGCATCGGAGTGGTCGTGGAGGCGGCGGGCTATGACGACGCGGATGCGGTGCTGCGCGACGCTGACGTGGCGATGTATGCGGCCAAGGCCCAAGGCAAAGCGCGCTACCAAATCTTTGAAGCCCGGATGCATGAACAGTTGCTGCACCGGCTCGACTTGGAAGCGCGGCTGCGCGACGCCGTACACACCGGTGAATTGCGCCTGCACTTGCAACCGGTGGTGGTGATACCGGACCGGCAGGTTATCGGGGTGGAAGCGCTGGTGCGTTGGCAGGACCCGCAGCACGGATTGCAGCAGCCGGGTTCGTTCATTCCGCTCGCCGAAGAAACCGGCATCATCGTCGAGATCGACCGGTGGATGCTGCTGGAAAGTTGCCGCACGGTCAAACAATGGCAAGACGATGCCCCGCACACCGCACCCGCCTGGGTCAGCGTGAACCTGTCCGCCGCAAATCTGGAAGCGCCAGACCTCACCGACCGAGTCGCGTACGCGTTGGCGACCTCGGGTTTGTCTGCGCAGTGTCTAGTGCTGGAATTGACCGAAACCGTGATGATGCGCGATGTAGCGGTGACCTCATCGCGCCTGGAAGAGCTGCGGCTGCTCGGCGTGAAGATCGCCATCGACGATTTCGGCACTGGCTACTCGTCGCTGGGCTACCTGCGTGACATTCCGGTCGACGTACTCAAGATCGACCGCTCGTTCATCACCGGCTTAGCCGGCAACGCTCGCCAACAGGAGCTGGTCAGCGCCGTCGTGCAGCTCGGGCACACCCTAGGCCTACGCGTGGTCGCCGAAGGCGTCGAAGATGAACCCCAGCTCGCCGCGCTGATCGCAATGGGCTGCGAGTACGCGCAGGGCTACCACCTAGGCCGCCCCGAGCCGGCCGCCGACCTGATCACCCGCCTGTCCGCCGAGCCCAACCTAAGAGCAGTCGCAAGTTCGGCCGTGCGGCATAACCACCGGGACCCAAGTTGACGAGCGCGGTGACCGCCGAGGATTTGCAGATCCAAACAGGTGACGTGTGGGCGCGGGAACTCGTCGACTATGGTCAAGTGCGCATCACCGGATCCAACTCAGCCGGTACGCCGCTGTTCATCGGCATCGCCCGGCAGACCGACGTCGACCAATGGCTGGCCGGCACCGCCCGCGACCAACTGGCTAACACCACCGCCTCCGGTGCCGTCCGCTTCGACCGGGCCACAGGTCAAATCAGGGACGTCAACGCTCCTGGCACGCAGACCTTCTGGCTAGCCTCCGGGTCCGCAACGGGCGACGTGGTGCTCGATTGGAAGGTCACCGACGGCCAATTCGCTGTCGTCCTCGCCAACGCCACCGGAGCCCGGTTGACCGTCAACGCAGGTCACGGTCAGCGCGGGACGACTTTCTCCACGGCCCACTGGCGCCAGGTGTCGAGTTTGTGTTGGACCACGGCGAGCTGCTCGGCGACGGGACCGGGGCCGGTTGAGCCGGGCGTGGTGCGGGCGGCCAGAGCCGATTCAACCGACAACACTTCGCGTACGGCGGGGTCTAGGTGTTCGCTGACCGATTTGAGGTCTTCGTCGCTGAGGTCGGCGAGTTCGCATTCGCGGACCGAACAGAGCGCCACCAGCTGGCCGGTGATCTCGTGCGCGGATCGGAACGGCACGTTGCGCCGGACCAGCCAGTCGGCGACCTCGGTGGCCAGCGAGAACCCAACCGGCGCGGCCGCTGTGAGCCGGTCCACCCGTACCGTCATGGTGGAGATCATGCCGGCCAGGGCGGGCAGCAGCAGCTCCAACGTTTCGATCGCGTCGAACGCTGGTTCTTTGTCCTCTTGCATGTCGCGGTCGTAGGTCAGCGGCAGACCTTTGAGCATGGTCAGCACCGCGACCAAGCCACCGATCAGCCGCCCACTCTTGCCCCGGGCCAGCTCGGCAATGTCCGCGTTCTTCTTCTGCGGCATGATCGACGAGCCGGTGGCGAACGCGTCATCGAGTTCCACCCAGCCGAACTCGGTGGAGGTCCAGAGCACCACTTCTTCGCCCAGGCGCGACAAATGCACGCCGATCAGGGCGGTAATGAACAGGAACTCGGCAACGAAGTCACGGTCGGCGACGGCGTCCATCGAGTTCTGTGCCGGTGCGGTGAAACCGAGTTCCTTGGCCACCGCCGCTGGGTCCAACGGCAGCGACGAGCCGGCTAGCGCCCCGCTACCCAAGGGCGAGATCGCGCAGCGTACGTCCCAGTCGCGGAAGCGTTCGAGGTCACGCAGTAGCGGCTGCACGTGGGCGAGCAACCAGTGCCCGAAGCTGACTGGCTGAGCGTGTTGGACGTGGGTCAGGCCCGGCGCCGCGGTGTCGACGTGGCGAGCGGCCTGCTCGGTGAGCGCGTCGGCCAACTCGACCACCGAGACGGCAACGCCACGGACGTGGTCGCGCAGATAGAGCCGAAGATCGGTGGCGACCTGGTCGTTCCGAGAGCGGCCGGCGCGCAATTTGCCGCCGAGCACGCCGAGCCGTTCCAGCAGGCCGCGTTCCAGCGCGGTGTGCACGTCTTCGTCTTCGACTGTCGGGCGAAATTCACCTGAGGCGCAAGCCGCTTCGAGATCGTCCAGCGCAGCAAGCATTTTGCCCAGCTCATCCGGGTCGAGCAGGCCAGCGGCGGCCAACACCCGGGCGTGCGCGCGCGAAGCGGCGATGTCATAGGGCGCGAGTCGCCAGTCGAACTGCACACTCACCGAAAGCCGGGCCAGCGCCTCGGCCGGCCCACCGGCGAAACGGCCGCCCCACAGTCTGGTCGACCCCAGGCTGGTCGACCCGAGGCTGGTGGACCCGAGGCTGGTGGACCCGTCACTCGGCGGCACGCGTACTCCTCGTTCGTGATCAGAATTGCGGTACTTGACCCTACCTTTTAGTCGACTCGGCACCTGCCGCGGGCCGCAGCTTGGTTGGGCCGCGATTAAGGTAGCGGCATGACCAGTGTGCAACCGGTAATCGACGACCGCGGGTGGGAGCTGCACGGCGATGTCGTGGCGTTGACCCGGACGCTGTGTGACATCGCGTCGGTGAGTGGGGCCGAACGCGACATTGCCGATGGGGTCGAGCGGGCGTTGCGTCAGGTCGAGCATCTCGAAGTGCTGCGCGACGGTGATGCCGTGGTTGCGCGTACCCAACTGGGTCGTTCGAGCCGGGTTTTGCTTGCTGGGCATCTGGACACGGTGCCAATTGCCGACAATGTGCCATGCACGATGTCGGGCGCTGATGCCACCGAGACAATTCACGGGCGCGGAGCTGTCGACATGAAGGGTGGTGTCGCCGTGATGCTCAAGCTCGCCGCTGAGCTGGCCACGCCCCGCTATGACGTCACCTACGTCTTCTATGACCACGAAGAAGTTTCCGCGCAGCTCAACGGCCTGGGTCGGCTGGTGCGCGAACATCCGGACTGGTTGGCCGGGGATTTTGCGGTGTTGGGTGAGCCGTCCAATCAGGGCGTTGAAGGCGGCTGTCAGGGCACCATGCGGGTGCGGATCACCGTGCCGGGGGTGGCGGCGCACGCGGCTCGGTCGTGGCGGGGCAGCAATGCGATCCACTCGGCGGGTGGGGTGTTGGATGTGTTGCGCGCGTATGTTCCCCGACAACCATTGATTGATGGACTTCAATTTCATGAAGGTCTCAATGCGGTGCGGATCTCGGGCGGCATCGCCAACAATGTGGTGCCCGACGAATGCGTCATTGACGTGAACTTTCGATTCGCACCAGATCGCGATGTTGCGGCTGCTGAGAGTCATCTGCGGGAAGTGTTCGCCGGGTTCGCGGTTGAGGTCATGGGTGCGGCTGGTGGCGCGTTGCCGGGTTTGGATCATCCCGCTGCCCGCGAGTTTGTCGAGCTGGTGGCTCGGCCGGTGGCGGCGAAGCTGGGCTGGACTGATGTCGCCCGGTTCGCCGCGCTCGGCATCCCGGCGGTCAACTATGGTCCGGGCGACCCACTCCTGGCCCACACGGACCAGGAGTCCTGCCCCACCGCCGCGATCCGCGACTGCCTGCACGTGCTGCGCAGCTGGCTCGACCCAACCACAGCGACCGATTGACGCTTGCGTCCAGGCACTCAGAGCGGCTTGGTGTCGCCTTGGCCGGCAACCTGGGCGATCGCGCCGGGCATGGCGTACATGTGGGCGAAGGCTCTGGCTTGTTCGCCAGTCCAAAGGGATGAGCCGTAGCCGTAGACGACTCCTTGGCGGGCGGCGGCGTCGAGCAAGCTATAGGGGCTGCGGCTGCCGAGCAGCATGATGTTGCCTTTGTGCAGACGCACCCGCACCTCGCCGGTGACTCGGGTTTGGCTGCTGTCCAGGAAGGCGCGGAAGTCGTCCAGGATCGGGTCATAATAGACTGCCTCGTGCAGCAGATCGCCGTAGGTATTGCCGAGCGTGGCTTTGGTGGCTTGCTGCCGATTGCTGAGCACCAGCCGCTCCAATTCGCGGTGGGCAGCGATCAGAATCAGCATGCCGGGTGCTTCAAATCCGACCCGGGCCAAGTTGCCGACCATGGTGGAACCCATGTGAATGCCGCGGCCGATGCCGTGCTGACCACCGAGCTCATTGAGTGCTTTGAGGATGGCGTAGTTCGGCGTGCCTGGCCCGGTTTCGTCGATCGGGGCACCATCGGCTGTCGTGGCGGAAACGACTTCACCTTGCTCGAAGCTCAGGCTCAATTCAACGCCGTCAGCCGGTGCATCGGCAATAGACTTGGTATAGGTCCACGCACTTTCCGGCAAATACTCCCAGGAGCCGTACGTTTCGCCACCCCCGATCGTGGTGCCGATCAGGCCCTCATTGATCGAATAGGTAGTGACTTTGTCGCTGACCTCGAACCCGCGAGCACGCAAGTAATCGCGCTCAACTTCCCGGGTGAGCCGCTCGTCCCGAATCGGAGTGATGATCTCCATGTGCGGGGCGAGCGCGCGAATAACCGCGTCATACCGCACATGATCGCCACCCGCCCCAGTGGACCCGTGCCCAACCGCGTCCGCGCCATGGGCCAACGCATGCCCCACCACCTTTTCGGCCTGCACCAACCGCTCGGCGCCCACACACGACGGATAGCCACCGTTGCGCAGGTAGTTGGCCTTGATGGCATAGGTGATGACTCGGGCGTAAAGCTCTTCCCGCGCGTCGATCACCACGTGGCCGGCCGACCCGAGCTCGTGGGCGCGCGCAGCGACAGTTTCACCCTCGCCGCTGTGCAGGCCGCCAGTGTCGATGTTAGCCGTCAGCACATCCCACCCTTGCTCGCGCAACGAAACGAGGGCATAGGAGGTGTCCAACCCGCCGGAAAAGGCGAGGACGATCTTGCGCTTAGTCATTTCAGCATTCCCAGGTCGTGGTAACAGGACTCAGTACAAGTGCGGGTGGTCAATGAGCTTGCGGGATTTCGAGGATCGGCACGCAGGTATTGTTGCCCGCGCGCACATGCCCCGGTGCCAGCACATAGAACTGGGAGCGGCGTGCCTCGATCGCCTTCTGCATCGCCTGTTGTCGAACGTAGTCAAACGGGTCGAGCAGAAATGTCGGCTCCACTGCCGTCGGATCGACCGGAATCGTGAAGTTGCTTTCATAGATGAATGAACCCGGTGAGGTGTGAAACGGAACAGTCGCCACCAGAATGCGAAGCGGCCCGAACCGGGTGTGCACCTTGAGCGCCGTGTTGTCGTATTGAGTCACCCCGTCGAGCCGATGCGCCCGGTAGGCCGAAAGTGCCAACGCCTTTGCCGCGTGCCCCAACCCAACACTGGGCATCAACGACCACAATGACCAGCCCACCCACGTGCCTGGGGCCGCACTCGGCGCCGCACAATACCCACCAATCGGGATCGGCCCGCGATATCCGTCAGCCCGGAATTTGTCCTGCACTACCCGCAAGTGATGCTTAACGTCGGTATCGAACGGGAACGTCGACCGCTCCACCATCTCAGCGAACTTGTCCTGCGGCAGACTGGCAATGACCGCCGCCGACGGCATCAGGATCAGGTCAACCATCACCCACTGCGGCATCGGAATACCCCGGTCACCAAAGGCGATGCCGTTGATGACGTTGAACAGGTTCAGGAACTCGGCCGTCTCCCAACCCTTCTCCGCGGTGTCGGTGAAGTCGAGCCAGGTCAGCTGATGGCCATATGGGGTTTCGTTCAGGTGAGTGCGCAGCGTGTCGTTGGAGGCGAGAAAAAACTCGACTCCGCGACCGACCAGTCCGTGCAGATGGTCGGCGAAATCCGGGAAATGAATCTCGACTGGTGACGTCGGTGTGGCCGTCGCTGGCAGCACGGTCATGACGGATTCTCCTCTAAAATATCCGGATCGGTGCGACTCCAGCCGCTCAGTTTGGCCGCCAACGCAGCCCCCGCACCGGCCGACCCAGACCCGTTTTCTCGGGCCACGACGAAGATCGTGTCGTCGCCGGCGATAGTACCGACTACATCGGACAGTCCGCTGCGATCTAGCGCGCTGGCCAAGAACTGCGCCGCGCCGGGAGGGGTGCGCAACACTGCGATGTTGCCGCTGGCGTCGACACCGGTGAGCAGCTCACGCAGCAGTCGAATCAGCCGGGCCGGCGGCTGTTCCGCGTCGCGCAACGGCCGGTTGCCGTCTTCCGGGATCAAATAGGCACCACTGAGCTTGACCGCACCCAGCTCTTCCAGATCCCGCGAGAGGGTGGCTTGCGTGACGAGCACCCCGGCCAAGGCCAGCAGCTCACCCAGCTCAGTTTGCGAGCGCACCGGCCGATCCCGGATCAGCTCGACGATCCGGGCGTGGCGCATCGCCCGAGTCACCGGTCGAGTCACCGCTGTCCCTGCCCTCGGGCCAACAGCCAGGTCAATAGCGCTTTCTGGGCATGCAGCCGGTTTTCGGCCTGGTCGAAGACGGCACTGTGCGGCCCATCGATCACGTCGTCGGTGATCTCCTCACCGCGGTGGGCGGGCAGACAATGCAACACCATCGCGTCCGGTGCGGCCGCCTTTAAAAGTTCCGCATTGACTTGGTACGGCCAGAATGGCGTCAACCGGTCCCGCCCGTCACTCTCCTGACCCATCGACGTCCACGTGTCAGTGGCGAGCACGTCCACCCCGTCCACCGCTTCGTACGGGTCGCGCACCACTTCGACCGAGCCACCGGTCCCCGCAGCGATGTCGGCGGCCCGCCCCAACACGGCCGGCGCCGGATCAAAACCAGACGGCCCCGCCACCCGTACGTGCATGCCTGCGGTCGCGCCGGCGAGTAGGTACGAATGTGCCATGTTGTTCGCCGCATCCCCCACATACGCGAGTTTGCGACCCGCCGGGCTGCCCAGCCGTTCGGTGATCGTCTGCAGGTCGGCCAGCAGCTGACACGGGTGGAAACCGTCGGTGAGCGCGTTGATCACCGGTACGTGCACGCCGGACGCGAGCTCGGTGAGCCGATCGTCACCCGTGGTGCGAAACACCATCGCCGCTACGTAGCGCGACACGACCCGCCCGGCATCGGCGAGCGACTCACCGCGTCCGAAGTGGGTGGCATGCGTGTCCACAATGATGGGCTGACCGCCCAATTCAGCGATGCCGGCCTCGAACGAGAGTCGGGTGCGCAGGCTCACCTTGTCGAAGAAGACGGCTACTGAGCGCGGGCCGGCGAGCGGGTGCTGCGCGTACCGATCAAGTTTCATGGTTGCGGCAAGCGCAAGCACCTCGGCTTGTTCGGCCGGGTTCAGGTCGTCGTCGCGCAGGAAATGGCGGGTCACTGTAATCCGTCCCAGGCGTGGATGAGGGCATCGGCTTGCTCGGTGGTCACGATCAGCGGTGGGGCGAGGCGCACTACGTCGGGTCGGCAGGCGTTGACCAGGAAGCCGGCCGAGCGCAATTGGTCGACCACGGTATCGGCGATCGGGCGGTGCAGCACCACACCCAACAACAGCCCCGCGCCCCGAACCTCGCTGACTAGCGAATGTCCTTCAATTCCGCGTCGCAGCTGCTCACCGACCCGTTTGACGTGGTCGAGCAGGCCCGCGCCGGCGATCGTGCGCACCACCGCCAGCCCAGCCGCACACGCGATCGGATTGCCGCCGAAAGTGGTGCCGTGCGAGCCGGGCGTAAACAGCTCCGCCGCCGGCCCAAACGCCAGACAAGCCCCAATCGGCAGACCACCCCCGAGGCCCTTGGCCAAAGTGATGACGTCCGGCTCGACTCCTTCACTCTGATGCTGAAACCAATGCCCGGTACGCCCGATGCCGGTCTGCACCTCGTCGAACACGAGCAACGCACCATGTCGAGTGCACAGCTCGCGGGCCGCGGCCAAATATCCGGGTGGGGCGACGACGACACCGTTCTCGCCTTGGATCGGTTCCAGGATCAGCATCGCGGTCTGTTCGGTGATCACGGCCGCTAGCGCGTCGACATCGCCGAACTCGACATGGGTCACCTCACCCGGCAGCGGCCGGAACGGGTCGGACTTGCTCGGCTGCCCAGTGAGGGCCAGCGCACCCATCGTGCGACCGTGGAACGCGCCGTGCGTGGCTACCACCTGGGTGCGGCCAGTGAGTCGGGACAGCTTGAACGCCGCCTCGTTCGCTTCCGCACCTGAGTTGCCGAAAATTACTCGGCCGGAACGGCCGGCGAGGGCAAGCAGCAGTTCGGCTAGGGCTACGGCGGGTTCGGCCACATAGATATTGGAGATGTGGCCGAGTTGACGCACTTGGTGGCTGACGGCGTCGACGACGGCCGGGTGGGCGTGGCCGAGCGCGTTGACAGCGATGCCGCCGAGAAAGTCGACGTACTGTTTGCCGCTCTCGTCGGTCACTACCGCACCCTCGCCCCGGACCAGGGCCAGCTGCGGGTTGCCATAGTTGTTCATTCCGACCTGCGACCACCGGTCGATCAACGAAGTCATGCTGAAAGTCCGTTCGAGAATGGTTGGCTGGTGTCGGCTTGCGGGGCGGTCACTGTGGTTCCGGTTCCGGTCGCGGTGGTTCCGGTCACTGTGGTTCCGGATCCGGTCGCGGTGAACGCTTCGAGCAGCGTGCAGTGCGGGACCCGGCCGTCGACGACATGTGCGCTGGGCACTCCGCCGCGAACCGCACGCAGGCAGGCTTCCATCTTGGGCACCATGCCGGCAGCCAACGTAGGCAGCAGCTCGGCTAGCTCGTCGGTGTCGATGCTGGCGATCAGCGACGAGGTGTCGGGCCAGTTGCGATAGACGCCAGCAACGTCGGTGAGCACCACGAGCTTTTCGGCGCCGAGAGCTTGCGCCAGGGCCGCAGCAGCGGTGTCGGCATTGACGTTGTGCAGCACGCCGGCGGCGTCGGTGGCCACGGTGGCGATCACCGGGATCCGGCCGGCGGCGAGCAGGTCGTGCACGATCGACGGGTCTACAGTGGCCACGTCGCCGACCTGGCCGACATCGACTTGCTCGCCGTCGACGGTCGCGTGCCGGCGCACCGCGGTGAACAGGTTGGCGTCTTCGCCGGACAGGCCGACGGCAAGTGGGCCGTGCTCGTTGATCAAGGCGACCAGCTCACGGCCGACTTGACCGGTGAGCACCATCCGCACCACCTGCATCGTCTCGGCGGTGGTGACCCGCAAACCGCCGCGGAACTCACTCTCGATGCCCAGCCGAGTCAGCATCCGGCTGATCTGCGGTCCGCCGCCGTGCACGACTACCGGCTTGATCCCGGCATAAGCAAGGAACACCATGTCGGCCGCGAACGCCGCCTGCAACTGCGGGTCGATCATGGCGTTGCCGCCGTATTTGATCACGATGGTGGCGCCGCGATACCGCTTCAACCACGGCAACGCCGCAACCAACACTCCCGCCTTAGCGAACGCCGAAATGCTGCCGACCGCCTGACCCGGCTGCGTTGGGCTCGGCTGGGGCGAATCTGCCGCCGTCATGACGAATAGGCCGAATTCTCGTGCACGTAAGCGTGGGACAGATCAGTGGTCCACACTGTGGCGTCCATTTCGCCTTCGTGCAGGTGCACGGTAATCCGCACGTCGCGCCCAGCTAAGTTGACCTTGGAGCGGTCCTCGGCCGCTGCCCCGCCCCGGCACACCCAGACGTCGTTGACGGCAATATCCACCCGATCCGGCTCAAAGGCCGCCTTCGTGGTGCCGACCGCAGCCAAGATCCGCCCCCAGTTCGGGTCGTTGCCGAAAAGCGCCGTCTTGACCAGGTTGTTACGCGCAACTGTGCGGCCCACCTCAACCGCGTCGTCCTCCGTAGCCGCCCCCTGCACGTCGATCGCGATGTGTTTGGTGGCACCCTCGGCATCGTTGATCAGCTGCTGCGCCAGATCTTGACAGACGGCAGTCACCGCAGCGGTCAGCTCGGCCGGGGTCGGCTGCACGTCCGAGGCACCGCTAGCCAGCAACAACACGGTGTCGTTAGTGGACATGCACCCGTCGGCGTCGATCCGGTCGAAGGTCAGCCGAGTCGCCGCCCGCAACGCTGCATTGAGCACTTCGTTGTCTGCAGAAGCGTCAGTGGTGAGCACGACCAACATCGTGGCCAACCCCGGGGCAAGCATGCCCGCGCCTTTGGCGATCCCACCGACCGACCAGCCGTCGCCGCGCACCACCGCGTTCTTAGCCACCGAGTCGGTCGTCATGATCGCCTCGGCCGCGCGCGGCCCACCGTCGACAGTCAGCGCCTTGGCCGCAGCAGTGACGCCCGGCAGCAGCTTGCTCAGATCCAACGGCACGCCAATCAGGCCGGTGGAACACACCGCAACATCCCCGGCACCGACCAGTTGTGGTTTCGCCCCGCCACGCAACACCATTGCCGTGTGCTCCGCAGTGAAGTGCGTGTCACGGAAGCCCTGGGTGCCAGTGCACGCATTGGCGCCGCCGGAATTGAGCACGACCGCGCGCACTATTCCGCCTCTGAGCACCTGCTGGCTCCAAAGCACCGGCGCGGCTTTCACCCGGTTACCGGTGAACACGCCGGCCGCGGTGAAGTCCGGCCCGTCGTTGACGATCAGGGCAACGTCAGCATCGCCACTGCGCTTGAGGCCAGCAGCGACGCCGGCGGCACGGAAGCCGAGCGGCTCGGTCACAGTCACGGTGCTACTCCGAACGCGGACAGGCCAGTCGTTTCCGCCAGGCCGTACATGAGGTTGGCGCATTGCACGGCTTGGCCCGCGGCGCCCTTTCCGAGGTTGTCCAGGGCGCTGACCACGATGATCCGGCCAGAGTCGACGTCGACGGTCGCCTGCAAATGGCACGAGTTGGAGCCGGCCGTCGCTGCCGTGTGCGGCCACTGTCCGGCCGGCAAGACCTGCACAAACGCCTCATTCGCATACGCCGCGCGCAGCACCTCACCCGGGTCACCCGCTGTGACTCGGCGGGCGGTGACGGTCGCGAGAATGCCGCGCGGCATCGGGGCCAGCACCGGGGTCATCGACAGTGTGCTCGCGCCACTCGCCTGCTTGATCTCAGCGACGTGCTGGTGCGCGCCGACCTTATAAGGCGATAAGTCACCGGCCACTTCGCTGGCGAGCAGGTTGACCTTTGCCGACCGGCCAGCGCCGGACGTGCCAGAAGCGGCAACCACCACAACGTCCTCAGGGTCGGCGATGCCGGCGGCGATCAGCGGTGCGAGCGCGAGGATGATGGTGGCGGCATAACAACCGGTGTTGGCGACCCGGTCGGCCGCTTGAATCAGCTCGCGCTGGCCCGGCAACTCCGGCAACCCATAAGTCCAGGTGCCGGCATGTTTGCCGCCGTAATAGCGCTCCCACTGCGCGGCGTCGGCGAGACGGAAATCAGCACCGAGGTCGACGACCTTCGTGGCGGGGCTCAGCTGCGCTGCCACAGCCGCCGACTGGCCGTGCGGCAACGCCAGAAACACCAGGTCCGCGTCGGCTAAGGTCGCCGCATCAGTCACCCCGAGCGTCAGATCCAACCCGACCAACTGCGGGTGTACGGCGCTGACGTGCGTACCAGCCTGGTGGTGTGCTGTGGCGGTGACCAGGTCGAACTCGGGGTGCCCGGCAAGCAGACGCAGCAACTCGCCGCCCGCATACCCACTAGCCCCGGCCACCGCGACCCGAATTCTCATACCAACCTCCGCATGAATATGCAGTCCACCGTATCAACCTCGATCCGCCCTCCGCAAACGGATATCCGACCCCCGTTACCTTTTTGATCATCCCCAGCCCGGGGATCTCGGTCGCCCGGTCCGGTATGGCTCTTGCCCCCTGTCGTACGCATGATCCGGGGGGTGTTGCCGCCGGGCCGGGTGGCGTCGACGGACCGCTGATAGGGACCCGGCCGCCCGCGTTCTGGGTTGGTCTCTTCGTAACGTGGATGCCGGCAGTTCGACGCCAGACCCTCGACCGGGCCGACAGCGTCATAGAGGTGATCGGTGAGCACGGAGTACGGCGTCTACCTCGGTTTAGATGTGGGCAAGAGCGACCATCACGCCGTCGGGCTGGCCCCGGACGGCAAGCGGCTGCACGACGCCCCACTGCCCAACAGCGAGGCACGGCTGCGGGCGTTGTTCGACAAACTCGCCCGCCATGGCCGGATCCTGGTCGTGGTCGACCAGCCCGCCTCGATCGGTGCGCTCGCCGTCGCGGTGGCCCGCGCGTGCGGGCATCAGGTTGCCTACCTGCCCGGCCTGGCGATGCGCAGGCTCGCCGACCTGCACCCCGGCACCGCGAAGACCGACGCCCGCGACGCCTACGTCATCGCTGACGCCGCCCGCACCCTGCCGCACACCCTGCGGCGTGTCGACGCCGGTGACGAGGCCTTCGCCGAGCTGGAGGTTCTGATCGGCTACGACGACGACCTAGCTGCCGAGTCCACCCGAATCAGCAACCGGATCCGTGGCCTGCTCACCCAGATCCATCCGGCGCTGGAACACGTACTAGGCCCGAAAATCAGTCACCCAGCGGTGCAGGAACTGCTGTCGAAATGCGGCGGCCCAACCGGGCTGCGCAAAGCCGGCCGACGCAAACTCCTCGCCCTGGTCGCCAGCCGCGCCCCGAGAATGGGCACCCGCCTGGTCGAGGCGGTCTTCACCGCATTGGACGAGCAGACCGTCACCGTCCCCGGCACCGCGGCGGCCGAGACGGTCCTGCCCCGGCTGGCCGACAGCCTGCACCAAGTCCTGCAACAACGCGACCAGGTCGCGGCCGAGGTGGAGAGGATCCTTGATGCGCACCCTCTTGCCCCGGTCCTGACCTCGATGCCTGGCATCGGCGTCAGGACCGGCGCCCGAATCCTGCTCGAAGTCGGCGACGCCTCCGCGTTCGCCACCTCCGGGCACCTCGCCGCCTACGCCGGCCTCGCCCCAGTCACCCGCCGCTCCGGCAGCAGCATCCGCGGCGAACACCCACCCAAGTCGGGCAACAAACAACTCAAACGAGCGTTCTTCCTCGCCGCGTTCGCATCGCTGTCGCACCCACCATCGCGGGCCTACTACGACCGGAAACGAGCCGAGGGCAAGAAACACAACGCCGCCCTCATCTGCCTGGCCCGACGCCGCGTCGATGTCCTCCACGCAATGCTGCGCACCAACACCCCGTACCAGCCGAAACCGGCGGACAAACCCCGCCTCGCAGCTTGACAAAAACTATAGGGACACCCCCCCACCCCTTCCCGCCTAGCTCACCGGCCGCTAGCGTTTCTCCGATGATTTGCCGAACGGCTGGCTCCTCACCCGACGACGCAGCCGTTTCGGCGAACGGCGCCCTGGAACCGGCCAGAGACGATCGATCAGGCGGCGACTCGATCCGCGCGGTGCTACGCGCGGGCGGTCACGGCGAATATCCGGTCGATTTGACGGCCTCCCTGCAGCGGCTCGCCCGCCCACCGATTCCGGCGGAGGTAGTGGCCAGTGTCCGCCAGCGCTGGGAAGCCAATTTTGCCCGCATATTGTCCTAAACCGAGTCAGGTCAAACTGCGCGAACCGGATCCTGTTGAGCGAGCGATGGCTGATTACTGAGGTGTGACAAGCTATTCGGGTTCGGGTGGCTACGGTCTTGACGATCTCGGAGGCGTTTGGTGTCCGCTGGCTTGCCCTACCAGGATCCGCAGCTGCCCGTTCCGGCGCGCATCGATGACCTGATCAGTCGGATGACCCTGCCGGAAAAAGTCGGCCAAATGCTGCAATTGCCGGCTGGGGACGACATCAAAGACGTAGTGCACGGCAAGCTGGCCGGTTCGATTCTGCACACCGCGCCCGCCGTGATGCTGCAAGCGAACGAGTTGGTCGGGCAGACCCGGTTGCGGATCCCGTTGCTGACCGCCGACGACTGCATTCACGGGCACTCGTTTTGGCCGGGCGCGACCATTTTCGGCACCCAGCTGGCGATGGCGGCGACCTGGGATCACGACCTAGTGGAACAAGTCGCCCGGATCACCGCGATCGAGGTGGCCGCGACCGGCTTGCACTGGACCTTCTCCCCCGTGCTGTGCATCACCCGCGATCTGCGCTGGGGCCGAGTCGGAGAAACGTTCGGCGAGGACCCCTACCTAATTGGCGAATTGGGTGCGGCGATGGTGCGCGGTTATCAGGGCGACGGATTGAACGACCCGACCGCCATTTTGGCGACCGCGAAGCATTTTGCCGGCTATTCCGAGACCCAGGGCGGCCGAGACGCTAGCGAGGCTGATTTGAGCCGGCGCAAACTTCGTTCGTGGTTCCTGCCGCCGTTCGAGCGGGTGGCCAAGGCCGGGTGCGCTGTGTTCATGCTCGGCTATCAATCGATGGACGGCATACCGATCACGGCGAATGAGTGGCTGCTCAACGACGTGCTGAAAACGGAATGGGGTTTTGCCGGAACCCTGGTCACCGACTGGGACAACGTCGGGCGGATGGTCTGGGAGCAGCAGGTTTGTGCCGATCAGGCCGAGGCGGCGGCAGTGGCGGTGCGAGCCGGCAACGACCTGGTCATGGCGACGCCGGGCTTCTTCGCCGGCGCGCAGGAAGCTGTCGCGCGCGGATTGCTCAGCGAAACCGATATCGACGCCGCAGTGCGCCGGATTTTGCAGCTCAAATTTGAACTCGGCCTGTTTGAAAACCCGCGGTTGCCCGATGCGCAACGGCAGCGCGCAGTTATCGGCTCAGCTGAGCACGCTGAATTCAATCTGCAGGTGGCTCGGCGCTCGCTGATTTTGTTGCGCAACAATGGCGTGCTGCCGATCGATCAGAGTGCTGCCGTGCGGCGGATTGCGGTGCTCGGCCCGAACGCCGACGACCCGAGCGCGCAGCTGGGCGACTGGTCCGGCGACTCGGGACAGGTCGACTGGATGCCCGGTGGGCACCCGCGTGAACTGACCGAAACTGTGCTGGACGGCCTGCGCGCGGTCGTGCCGGCCGGTTGGGAAGTTGACTATGCCCGCGGCGCTGACATCGAAGAGCTGGTCCCCGACCCGTTGGGAACGACGCTGCCGGACGGACAACCTCGGCCGCCGATCTCCCAAGCCGCGCCGGTGGATCCTGAGCTGATCGAGCAGGCGCGGGCTGCGGCGAGCAACGCCGACTATGCAGTGGTGGTGGTCGGTGACACTGTCAGTTTGACCGGCGAGCACAAATCGACAGCGACGCTGGAGCTTCAGGGCGGCCAGATTGCGCTGCTCGAAGCGATTGCGGCAACTGGCACGCCGATGATCGTTGTGCTGATCAACTCAAAGCCGGCGGTGCTGCCGCCGTCGGCGTTAGGTGCGGCGGCGATTGTTCAGGCGTTCAACCCGGGGATGCGGGGCGGGCGAGCGATCGGTGAACTGCTGCTCGGGTTGATCGAGCCGAGTGGGCGGTTGCCGCTTTCAGTCCCGCGCCACGTGGGGCAGCAACCGGTCTACTACAACCAGATCCGCGGCCAGCACGGCGATCGATACGCCGACCTGACCCAAGAGCCGCTATTCGTCTTCGGTGAAGGCTTGAGCTATTCGACTGTGGAATACGCCGATCTCACTGTTACCACGCCCACCGTCACTGCCACAGACACCGTGCATTTCACGGTACGCCTGAGCAACACCGGCACCCGTCCCGCGCTGGAGACCGTCCAGGCGTACGTCAGTGATCTGGTGACCAGCGTGACCTGGGCCACCCGCGAGCTGAAGGCCTATCGGCAAGTGACCGTGCCAGCCGGCGAATCGGTAACCGTCGAACTGGATTTGCCGGCGAGCTCCTGCTCACTGGTAACCGCCGACGGCCGCCGAGTGGTCGAGCCCGGCGCCTTCGAACTGCTGGTCGGCCCCAGCTCCCGCCGCTCTACCCTGCTGGCCACTCCTTTTACCATCACCTGATTTGCGGCGATGCGCATAGGCTGATGGTGTGTCGCTGACTTTGGACGAGGCCCGGGCTCGGGCAGTTATGTTCGCCGAAGTGTCTTATGACCTCGCGCTTGACGTGACGGACGTGGACGCCTTTCGGAGCCGGGTGATCGTGCGGTTTCGCACCGTCGGTGGCGACTCGTTTCTCGAGTTGCACCGGGCCACGTCGCTCAAAGTCATGCTCGATGGCATGCCGATCACAACGGACTATGACGGACGGCGAATCGCACTCGATGGCCTGACCCCCGGCGCGCACGAGGTAATCGTGGACGCGCAACTGGCCTACGTCAGCGACGGCGAAGGCATGCACAGCTTCGTCGATCCGGTGGACGGCGAACGCTACGTCGGCGGTTATCTTGGCTTGGACATCACCCAGCGGCTGTTCGCCTGTTTCGACCAGCTCGACCTCAAAGCACCGGTCACGCTGACAGTTATCGCCAATCCCGCTTGGACGGTGCGCTCGAATGGACTGCTGACCAGCGCTGACGCGGGAAAATTCATGTTCGCCACTACCCCGCCGATACCGTGCGATTCGTTCGCGGTTGTGGCTGGCCCGTACCAATCGGTGCAGTGGGAATATCGTGGCTTGTCGATGGGCTGGCATGCTCGCCGCTCACTCGGTGTTGAACTGGAACGGGATGCGGCAGAGCTGCGGCGGGTGACCGAGGTCTGTTTTGACCACTTCACGGAGATCTTCACGGAACCGTTCCCGTTCGACTCCTATGACCAGGTTTTCGTGCCTGAGCTCAACTGGGGTGCGATGGAATGTCCCGGCTGCGTCACTTTCAGTGAGTCGATGCTGCCGCGCGGCCGGATCACCGACGACGACCGTCGGCACCGAGCGATGGTGATCGCGCACGAAATGTCGCACATGTGGTTCGCCGATCTGGTGTCGCCAGTGTGGTGGGAGGACGCGTGGCTCAACGAGTCCTTCGCCGACTACATGGGCTTCGAGGTGGCCGAGACCGTCGCCGGTTTCGCCGGCACCCGAGTGGCGTTCGAAGCGATCGAAAAGCCGGAGGCCTACCTGGCTGACCGGCGCCGCTCAACCCACCCAGTCGCACCCGCCACCGAAGACGTACCCGACGTGGACACCGGCACCACAATCTTCGATGCGATCTCCTACGGCAAGGGCAACGCCGTCATCCGCCAGCTGGTCACTTGGCTCGGCGAAAAGGACTTCCTGGCCGGAGTGAATGGGCATCTCACCCGGCATCGGTTCGCCAACGCCACACTGGAAGACCTGCTGTCGGCGCTCGACGAAGCCGCACCGCGCGACGTGCGCAGTTGGGCCCAAGTGTGGCTGCGACAACCCGGCCACGACACAATCCGGGTTTCGCGTCGCGGCGAGGTGCCAGTGCTGACCCGGATCGGAATCCGGCCGCACCGGTTCACCGTCACGGCCTACTCCCCGACGCTCGAACTGGCCGGCTCACAGCTAGTTGATCTTGCTGATGCCCCGGTGGAACTGTCGGAATGGGCCGGTTTAGTGGTCGTGCCCAATGCCTACGGCGAGACCTTCGCCCGCATCGAACTCGACCCGCACTCATACGAGGTCCTGACCCGCGGGTTGACCAGTCTGCCCGACCCACTCGTGCGCGCAGTCCTGTGGGACATCCTGCTCCAGGCGGTCACACCCGCCGCTTACCTGCAATTACTTGCCCGGCACCTACCCCACGAGCAATCCACCACGCTGATTACCGCCGCCCTAAACCAAACCCGCAGACATTTGGTACGCCGTAGGCTCGCGCCCACCGAAGTGCCCGCCGCGCTCGATCTGATCGCCGCAGCCTGCATGCCCGCCGGCAACGCGGACGAAGAGCGCACGATTGCCCTGGTCCGCGGACTGGCGTGGTCAACCAGCGACACCGGCATGCTGCGCCGATGGCTCGACACCAACGCGACCGACCAGGCCCTCACGCTAGACCCGGAACTGCGCTGGGCCGTCGTCCATCGACTCGCCGAACTAGGCGGCCTCACCACAACTGAGATCGAAACTGAACAACTGCGCGACGGTACGGCCGCGGGCGAACTCGGCGCAGCTACAGCTCTCGCCGCCCGCCCCACCCCCGAAGCAAAATCCACCGCGTGGGCCGAAATGACCGAAGATCCCACCATCTCCGTACGCCGTTTCCAGGCCCTAGCCGCCGGACTATGGTCGCCTACGCAACGAGAACTCGTCACCCCATTCATCGCCGCCTATTTTTCCGTCGCGCCGTCGTTGGCGCAGCGCGGATCGGCGTTCGCCGCCGCCGCCGGCCGGGCATTTCCGGCGTTTCCCCTTACCAACGCCGAGCTCGACCTGACCCGCAAAGCGCTCCAAGACGACCCACCCACCGTGCTGCGACGCCACTGGGAAGACGAGCTAGACGACCGCACCGCCTAAGCCCCTCATCGGACTTTCATGCGCAAACGCAGTTCAGCAATCGGACAAATACTCGCACTGCCCGGTACGGTAAACCCTTCCTACGTTGTCGCTCAGCGCCCATCCCACGCTTCGTTAGTGCGCAATGCTTCGTTAGTGCGCAGCGCTTCGTTATGCGCAGCGCTCATCCAGCTACTTCTTAGTGCGCATTCGAGTCAGATTTTCACCGCGACCGCGCCGGCGTTGGTCGACCACTCGAAATTACCCCACCACAACACCGATTCACCCGATTCACACCCTTTCGGCAGCTCCCTCGGCCCCAAAATTCTCGATCTTGTGGACTTGAGACCAAATGAACACCATTAATCCACAAGATCGGCTCGATTCTGGAGCAGCGCGCAAGACGAATACAAAATTGGCTGGATATGCACGGTTTAGCCGCGACGGGGTCGACAGCCTGGATTCGTATCGCTCATATCCGCCGCGATTTTGAGCCACACAGGGCGGAGCCATGCGCACCATGCCAACAGCAAATTGCTAGCGGTCGCCCATTGCAACTTTTGGTCCTTCGGGCAGCACACCTACTGCTTGAAGGGCAGCGACCACTCGACCGAGATCATCAGGCTTCGATTGGCTGTATGGCAGCACAAAAACGGAACTAATGCCACGGCAACATGCTGTCAAGCGCCATTGATAGGTATAGAAGGCGTAGATGTCATCGGGCGGATCGAGGTCGAACTCTAATGAAACACTGGCGCGGCCTTCGCCTCGCTTGTTGGGGTGATAAAAGATCTCGAATGCCCGAATATCCTCGTATGGGCTCGCCCACAAGTGCGGCGCAAGTTCTGCCACTCGACGGGCCAGCACATCAGCCGGGCTACCCTCAGTAAGCCAATAGTCCGGCGAGGCAAGGTAATCACCAATAAGCCTGGTGCGCGACGCATCGTCAGGCTCAGCAACTGAGTACTCGATCAGCTCGTCAGCCGTTTCAGTACCATCCTGGGCGATACTGCATGAGGCGTGTTGGTGCATTTATTTCTCCTCAGTTTCGTGACAGTCGACGAGGTCGAAAAACAGACGATGGGTATTACCGCTCCCCGCCAATATGCGCTACGTTCAGCCAACCGCAGATCGCCATCAGCGCATAGGGTGGTCTGGCAGGCAACCGGGTGAACGTGCACGGCCCCGGCGTTGTTCGGGAGTGTCCGGTTTGATCATGGTTTGTTAGATGTTGTAGACGGCGAAGGCGTCGCGGTGTTCGTGGAGGTCGCGGCGGGCGTGGGCGATGTTCGCGCGTCCGGCGAGGCGGAAGGTGTTGAGGGCCAGATTGCGGAAGCTGGCCGCGGCGCGTGGGGCTGTACCGGTTCTGAGCTGGGAATCGTCCTCGTGGAAGGTCACGTCACGGCTCCAATGTAGACGGTTCTCCACGGACCAGTGACCCCGCGCGTAATAGTTGAGGTGGCCCGGCCCGGCCTGGCCGGCGTCGGCGCTGACGATGCCGTGAATGATTTCTTTGCTGGTGCGTACGCCGTCGAGTCCACCGGTGTCACGGCGCAGCCGAAAGACTTGCCGGGCGCCGGGGAACAGGGTGTCGTCGCAGGGCGCCACGCGCAGCGTCCGTCGTTCGGTACGCCCGTGTCCCCTGTCGGTGGTGACGTCCATGTGGTCGATGAACTCGGAGTCTGTGCCGCACAGCAATGCTTGGGCGGCTTGCAGCGCGAGGGGCTGATTTCCCTTCAAAATCAACATGTAGTGGGCGTTCAGCGGCCCGGTGATCAGCCGGGCAGTCTTCTTCGTCGTGTGCAGGGCATCAAGGGTCAGCATCATGCCGGCCACGTCCAGCGGTGTCAGCAGGTCCGCGATGACCGCGTTCTCACCGCGTTTGTTCGGGACCTGACGCTGACCCAGGACGATCCCGCGGTCGTGGGTGACCGCGGCGACCAGGAACACCTGCCCGGCCGGGGTGCGGCTGCCATGCAACAGTTTCCCGTCGATCGCGGCCGCGGGTAGCAGCCCGGCCGGCGCCGGGTGAGTCACCGCCCGCGCGGCGGCGCGGCGTTGTTCACGCTCGACCGGCTCGTCGCACCCGGCGGCGACAACCGGCACCAGCGCGTCACCCCGGACCACATCAGCGGCGTATCCGCAGGTCGCCGCGTCGAGAGCGTCACCATCCAGGGCTTGCAGTACCCGCCGGAAGGTGCGTTCGCTGGGCACTATGTACCGGCCACGCCACGGGTTGTACCGGGCCCCAAGACGGTGCAGGACATCCTGCGGGGTCCGCGCCGCCCACTGCCGGATCGCCGTCACACCGTCGTTACCGGCCACCAACGTCGCGCATGCGGTCAACACCAGAATCACCAGCAACGGATGCCGAAGACCCCGCCCTCGCCGCGGATCGGGTACCTGCCGCAGCCGCTCCAGCAGCGGCGACGCCACCGACAACGGGTCAGCAGCCACCGCCTGCGCGGCGGGCAAACCCGCGGCGAGTTCGGCTTCCCACAAGGCCAGATCGGCGAGGTGGTCAACAACAGGGCTGATCGGGGAAGATGACAACACGAGCGCGACTCCTGCAACGATCTTGTGGCATAGACACCCGAAAGATCACCAGAGTCGCGCTCGTCCAGCAAACCAGGTCCTTGTCCAATCCCTAAACTGGGCATAACACCCCAAGCCGGAACAACGCCGGGGCCGTGGGTGAACGTGGGGAAAGATCCACAAGCGACGGGATCAAACGTGCCAACACAACGGACGACCAATACGAAGCTGGCGGCGTTGATCGCGGCGGCCCAACTAACACATGGGCAATTGGCGCGCGCAGTCGTCCGGGTAGCCACCGAAGGCACAGCTGGAACGACGGCCGACGACGTCGCTGGCCTAGGACGTTCCCACGTCTCACACTGGGTTGCCGGCGTCACACCATCGGGTCGCATCCCGAATCTCCTTTGCGAGGCGCTCTCGCGGCAGCTGCAACGCGTTGTCACGACGAGCGAGATTGGACTCTCCTACGAAGAGACCGCCACCGGCAGCGCACCTAACTGGGATCTCGATACGCTGATCACGCTGACCGAGCTAGGGAGGGTGGATGTGGACGCAAGCCGACGGCGGATACTAGTAAACGCCGCCTATTCGGTTGCGGCCTTGACGCTGCCCGAGGCGTCTTGGTGGATACGCCAGAGCAAGCGCACTCGTGCCGGCATCGACAACCGGCGCGTGGGTGGCGCGGACGTCGAAGCGGTCCGCGACACCGTCGCGATGTTCCAGCGAATGGATCAACGCCGTGGCGGCGGACATGCCCGAAGCGCGGTCGTCCAATTCCTGACCTCAGATGTGACGCCGCTACTCCGAGGCCACTTCGCAAACGATCGACTGCGGCGCGAGATGTTCAGCGCTGCAAGTGAACTCGCCTACCTGTCAGGCTGGATGGCCTTTGACAATTCTGAGCACTCGGTCGCCCAGCATTATTTTAATTCATCAATCAAACTCGCCGCGGAGGCGGACGATTCGGCAATGGCGGGTCATGTGCTGCGTGCGATGGCGCATCAGGCGATCGACCTGGGACATTACAGTCAGGCGCTGGATCTCACTAAAGCCTCTATGGAACGTGAGCGATACCAGGCTGCGACGCCGCGTGAGCGCGCCCTGCTTGGCGTGGTGCATGCGCGTGGATTAGCGGTTAATAGGCAACGGAAAGAAGCAGCCCGCGCTCTACTTCTCGCTGAGAATGACTTGCAAGCAGCAAAAGGTGGGGATGTCGAGCCACAACGGGTGTTCTTCTTCGGCGAAGCCAGCCTGGCCCACCAGACTGCATGGACGCTAAGAGAATTAAACGACCTTCAGGATGCAATCAGTAATTTTCGGCGCAGCGTGCGAACGCGAAAGGCCACTTCGTTTACCCGGACACATGCGGTGACATTGGGTTATCTTGGGGCCACACAGGCTCAGCAGGGCGAGATCGAGGCCGCCTGCTCGACCTGGATGAAGGCGATCGATGCCATGCAGGGTGTCCGCTCAGGACGCACGCGAGAGGTTGCGGCCACAATGCGATCCACGCTGGCTCCGTTTAAACGTCGGAATCTCCGATGCGTAAATGACCTAGACGATCGTGCTGCACGCTATTTGGCAACTGGTTCCGAGTCAATTACTTAGACAGATAAAGGAGACTGCGAAACATGCCGAACGAGACCTTAGTTGTCGAGCCCATTGGGAGCGTGGTGGGTGGGCGAATTGAGCCGACCGATGATTATTGGGGTGACACCCAGGCGGTAATTAAAATTGACGGGAGCAGGTTTACCGCGGAAGCGACAAAAGGATTAGAGGAATTCTCTCATTTGGAAGTCGTGTTTCATTTTCACCTGACCGACAAAGATGATCTAAATTTGGGGGCTCGGCGGCCACGCGACAACCCGAATTGGCCCGAGGTGGGCATCTTCGGGCATCGCAACATGCGGCGAATCAACTGGCTCGGTGTGTCGCGTTGTCGACTGGTTAAGGTCGATGGGCTCGACCTATATGTCGAAGAGCTGGATGCAGTCGACGGGACGCCCGTGTTGGACATCAAGCCGTGGTTCGTTGAGTTCGGGCCCCGCGGCGAGCTGCGACAGCCGGCCTGGACCACCGAAATGCTGCCGCACTATTTTGCCGAGCAACAATGAACCTTTGCCGAGCAGCAATGAACCAAGATTTTTGCTGAGCAGCAAGGAGCTAACCTGCTCGGTTGGATTCAGCCGGCAGCCAGGGCGTGTTCCACCCCAATTTCGTGCGGGCCGAGCAGAACGGGGTCGCGGTGGGAGAGCACATCGTAAACCGCCTTGACCGTGGCGCCCCGTTCCCGAATTTGGTCGCGACGCCACGGGCCGGTGTAGATGCGCGCTGAATAGTCGGCGACACCAGTCGCGTCCACGCCTAGCGTGCGACACAACGCAATCGCCCGGTCGATGTGGAAGCCCTGGGTCACAACGATCGCCTGGGTGACGCCGAAGATGCGTTTGGCCCGCGCACACGAATCGTACGTGTCAAAGCCGGCGTAATCAGGAACGATCCGTCCAGTCGGCACTCCGCGCGCGAGCAGGTAGGTCTTCATCGCGTCGGGCTCGTCATAGGTCCAGCGGCCGTGATCGCCAGAGACGAGGATCGCTTTGACTCGGCCGGCTTGATAGAGGCGCAGCGCGATATCGAGCCGGGCGGCCAAGAACGCCGAAACGGTGCCGTCGTCATAAACCCCGCTGGTGACGTTCGCGGTTTCCCCAAACTGTGGCGCAGAACGGTTGGTTTTAAGACAGCGCGCAGCGCGCTATGCTGTGGCCGCACCCTAAGCAGCAGCCCGAGGAGTACCCGTTGGGCAACATCGATGACCTGGAACAGCGACTCGCGACCGTGGAGGCCGAGATCGTCGCCTTGCGCGAGCAGGCCACCGACACTCACACCCTCGCCGCACACGCGGACCGCGACGTCGCCGAGTTCCGCACTGAATTGCGCGCACAGACCCGGCTACTGAACCTGACGCGGCTGGATTTGGGAGCGATGCGCGAAACGCAGGGCGAGCAGAGCGAGAAAACCGACGCGCAATACGCCGAGCTGAAAGGGGACATCGCCGAGGTGAAGGTGGGAATCTTGCAGATCGTGGGGATGCTGGAAACGTTAGGCGGAGATGGGTCATGAACGACGAGCTGCTGGACTACGCGGAGGTGGCAGCCATCACCGGTCACTCGGCCGCGACGCTGCGCGGCTACCGAGCGGCTGGCCGGATGCCGGAGCCCGACGTAATGCTCGCTGACCGGCCACGCTGGCGGTCAGCCACGATCACGGCTTGGCTGGCGGACCGGCCTGGACGCGGTGCCCCCGGACTACAGCGCAAGGCCAGGACTCGAGCTGTTCACCGAGCTGGATGATCTCCAGGGTGGACTCGTGCCCTGGCCGTGGGTCAGCGCCATCGAACAGGCCGATGGTTAGAAACCCAGCCTACGCAGTGGCTTCGCCGACATCATTCCTCCTTAGCTCACGCTCCGCGCAGGGTGGCCCCAAACCGGGCGGCGACCGCAGCAACCGCCGCATCCCGGGCGGCCAGCGTCTCCTGCGAGGTCAAGGTCCGATCCACTGCCCTAAACACCAGTTTGTACGCCAATGACTTCTGTCCGGCCCCGAGTTGCTCAGATTCATACACGTCGAAGAGGGTGATGGATTCGAGCAACTCACCGGCGCCTCGCGTGAGCTCGGCTTGCACGTCGGCGGCGGGAACTGAACCGTCCAGCACCAACGCCACGTCGATCAGCGCTGGCGGGAAAGTCGAAATCCGCTCCCCTTGTACGACTGGGGCGGCCGGCACAGCATCGAGGTTGAGCTCCAGTGCACAGGTACGTTTCGGCAGCTCCAGCGCGGCTAGTGTGCCTGGGTGCAGCTCACCGGCGTACCCAACGATGGTGTCGTCCACCGCGATGGCAGCACACCGGCCGGGGTGCCACGGGGCATATTCGGCCGCGTGCACAGTGATCCGGTCAGCGGTAATGCCCGATGCGGCAAGCACGATCCGGGCGGCTTGAACTGGGTCCGCCCAGCTAGCAGCGCGTCCGGCCCCCCACCAACCGGCCGGTTCGATGTCACCGGTGAGCACCACGGCCACGTGCCACGGCTGAGCCGGAACAACCGCATTAGCCGCCGCCCATTCCTGCTCATTAGGCCGCCGATCCACCCCCAACGCCGGCGGCGCCACAACCGACTGAGCTGCCACGCCAACCGGATGCGGTTGGAACACCGTCGCGATCTCGTAAAGGGCAAGGTCGCGCTGCCCCCGTCCGAGGTTGCGCTGCAACGTGGCCAGCAACGGCGCCAGCAGCGAGGTGCGCAACTGCGGCTCCTGCTCGGACAGCGGGTTGGCCAACCGCACCGCGGCACGGCGCGGATCGTCGGCCGCGAACCCGAGCCGGTCAGCCGTGTCCAGCGCGACGAACGGATACGACAAAACTTCGGTGTACCCGTTCTCAGCGAGCGCGCGCCCCACCGTACGGCGGCGGTGTTGTGCTGGTGTTGCCCCGGTCCCACCACGCGCCGGTGGCAGCAAGCTTTCGATCGCGTCATAACCGCCGAGCCGAGCCACCTCCTCGACCAGGTCGATCGGGGCGAGCAAATCCGGCCGCCACGACGGCGGTGTGACAGCCAGCGGCGACTCCCCCGTAACCGTGCAACCGAGAAGCTCCAGCAGCTCAACCACGCGCTGGGCGGAATACGCTACCCCAATGAGACGCGCGGGCAGCGTCGGGTCGAGCTCAATTACCGCCGGTGCGACCACATGGTCGATGTCCAAGATTCGCTCGTCGACCGTCCCACCGGCGTGCTCGGTGAGGATGCGCACCGCTCGTTCCAGCGCGACCAACGCCAGTTGCGGGTCGACCCCGCGTTCCCACCGTTTCGCCGCTTCGCTGAACAACTTGTGCCGCCGCGCAGTACGCCCGACCATGACCGAGTCCCAGTGCGCGGCTTCCAACAGCACGTCAACGGTGTTCGGCTGCCATTCGCTGGTTTCGCCGCCCATAACTGCGGCGAGCGAAATCGGCCCGGTGTCGTCGCAGATAACCATGTCTTCGGCGTCCAGCGAACGGGCCACCCCATCGAGTGTGGTCAGCTTCTCCCCGGCCCGAGCCCGCCGCACGTTCAGCGCCCCGGTGAGCCGGTTGAGGTCGAAGACGTGCATCGGCTGACCGAGCTCAAGCATCAGATAGTTGGTGATGTCGACCGGCAGCGAAATGGAGCGAATGCCGGCCGTGGCCAGGCGGCTGCGCATCCACTGCGGCGACGCTGCGTGCGGGTCGATCCCGCGAACCACCCGAGCGGCGAACCGGTCGCAACCCACGGTGTCCTCGATCGTCACCGGATGCGGCGCCTGCGCTGTCGCACCGGGTGCAGCGAGCTGAGCTGGGTCGGTGAAGCGGGCACCGAACGAGTGGGCGAGCTCCCGGACCATGCCGCGCAGGCTCATCTCGTAGCCCCGGTCGGGGGTGATCTCCACGTCCACGATCACGTCGTCGAGCCCGACCGCCGGGCGCGCGTCGGTGCCGGGCGTGTGTGCGCCGGCCGGGAGGACGATGATGCCGGAGTGGTCGTCACCGAGGCCCAGCTCGGCGGCGGAGCAGATCATGCCGTTGGAGTTGCGGCCGTAGGTCTTGCGGGCGCCGATCTTGAACCCGCCGGGCAGCTCCCCACCGGGCAGGATCACCACGACCAGGTCACCTTCGGCGAAGTTGCGCGCACCGCAGACGATCTCCTGCGGGGTGTCCGTTCCGACGTCGACCTGGGTGAACCGGATCGGCTTCTTGAACCCGGTCAGCTCCTCGATCGACAGCACTCGCCCGACCACCAGGTCGCCCTTGATGGTGGCGGACTGGTCGACGATCGACTCGACCTCCATGCCGAGCTCAGTCAGGGCCGAGTCGAGCTCTTCGGCCGTCAGCGACGCCGGCAACTCGACGTATTCGCGCAGCCAAGACAGTGACGTCTTCATCGCGTCAGACCTCCATTCCGAAGTGGGTAGTGAACCGGGCGTCGCCTTCGACCAGGTCGTGCATGTCACTGATGCCGTTGCGGAACATCAGCGTGCGTTCGACTCCCATGCCGAACGCGAACCCGCTGTAGCGGTCTGAGTCGATGCCGCAAGCGGTCAAGACGTGCGGGTTGACCATGCCGCAGCCACCCCACTCGACCCAGCGCGGGCCGTCGCGGTGCTGGGCGAACCAGACGTCGAACTCGGCCGACGGCTCCGTGAACGGGAAATAGTGTGGTCGCCACCGGGTCCGCGCATCCGGGCCGAACATCGCCCGAGCGAAATGATCCAGAGTGCCGCGCAAGTGGGCCATCGTGATGCCCTCGTCGACCACCAAACCCTCGATTTGGTGGAAGACCGGGCTGTGGGTGGCGTCCAACTCGTCGGCGCGATAGACCCGCCCAGGGCTGACCAGATAGATCGGGGGCTGCCGGGTGAGCATGCCGCGCACCTGACCGGGCGAGGTGTGGGTGCGCATGACCAAGCCGGGGCGATCCACATAGAAGGTGTCCATCGAGCCGCGGACTGGGTTGTCCGGACCGATGTTGAGCGCGTCGAAGTTCGCCCATTCGAGTTCCAGCTCGGGGCCTTCGACGATGTCGTAACCCATCCCGGCGAACAGGTCGCTCATGTGTTCCATCAGGGTGGTGAGCGGGTGACGGGCCCCGCGCGGGCGGCGGGCCCACGGCAGGGTGACGTCGACGCGTTCCTCCTGCAACATTCGGGCGGCCCGCTCGACTTCGAGCACGGCGTAACGCGCGTCGTAGGCGTCTTGGACACGTTGGCGGGCCACGTTTACCCGTTTACCCGCGTCGGATTTCGCTTGCGGGGGCAGGGCACCGATCTCGCGGCGGGCAAGCGACACCGGCGAGCGGTCGCCCAGGTGGGCGGGCTTGAGCACGCCGAGTGCATCCAGGTCGGACGCGGCGTCGAACGCGGCCTTAGCCTGCTCCGCGGCGGCCTCAAGGGCCTGCGGGGCGAGCAGAACGGCCTGCTTCGGATCGTACGGATCGTTGCGGTAGGACATGGTCGAGCGAACTCCCTCACACCGGATGAACCATCGGGCAGTGTACGGACGCGCGGCGCGGCCGCAGCCCACTGGTCCGGGAGTTAACGCAGGAGTGTCAGTTCCGGCGCCCGCGACCAGCGGGCCAGCTAAACAGCCTCATCGAACCTGACATGCCGACAGCCTAGCGCTCAGGCCTCGTTCACCGCGACCACGATGCCGGCTCGCCCGCTGACCGGCGCGTCCATCGCCATCAACGCGGCACCCGCCTCGGCGAGCGGAATCACCGATCCGACCAGCTTGCGCGGCTGCAGGTCACCGGTTGCGACCATGGCGAGCATCCGTGGATAGTCGACAGCCGCCATCCCATGCGAGCCCACCACCTGCAGCTCGCCGGCGACGACCAGGTCCCAGGGCAACCCCGCCTGCGCGTCAGCGCCGAGCATCAGCCCGACTTGCACGTGCCGCCCACCGCGGCGCAGGCTGCGCACCGATGCCCGCGCTGTGGCAGCCGATCCATAAGCATCGATCGAAACATCTGCGACCTCCGTCAAGGTCGTCGGCGCGGCGATTGCACCCAAGGCGACAGCCAACGCTAAAGCAGTCGGCGACGGGTCAACGGCCAGGACCCGTGCTCCCAACGCCACCGCGATCATCACCGCGGACAGACCCACCCCGCCGCAACCGAAAACTGCAACCGTGTCCCCGAGCGACCCATGCCCGGTCAGCGCCCGAAACGCGGTGGCGAACCGGCAGCCCAACCCGGCCGCGCTCACAAAGTCGATCTCCTCGGGCAGCCGAACCAAGTTGACGTCGGCCGCGCGCACCACCACCTGCTCGGCGAACGAGCCATAATGGGTGAACCCGGGTTGGGTCTGCTCGGGGCAGATCTGCGCGTTCCCGGCTCGACAGAACGCGCACCGCCCACACCCGTTAACGAACGGCGCTGTCACCCGCTCCCCCACGACAAACCGAGTCACGTCCCGCCCGACCGCAGCGATCACCCCAGCGAACTCATGCCCCGGCACATGCGGCAACGCCACCGGATCATGACCGCGCCAAGCATGCCAATCCGAACGACACACCCCCGTTGCCCGGACAGTGATGATCGCGCCATCGCTGGGGCACATTGGGGCGGGGATCTCGCGCAGCTGCAGCGGAGCACCGATTGTGTCGTAAACGATCGCTCGCATCAGCGCTGGGCCCGCGCGGAACTGTAGAGGCAGACCGCGGCGGCAGCAGCCAGGTTCAGGCTTTCCGCGGCGCCATAGATCGGCACTCGCACCCGTCGATCGGCCGCGTCGAGCAGCTCTGGCGGCAACCCGTGCGCCTCCGACCCGAATAGCCACGCCGTGTGGCCGGCGAGCAAGCCACCGTCGAGCAACGAGTCGAGGTCGTCATCGCCATAGCCGCTGGTCGCGAGCGTTTGCAGCCCGCAATCCTGCAAGTCGTCGACTAACGATAGCGGGGCTCGGACCACATCGAGGTGAAACAGCGAGCCGACGGAGGCACGTACACATTTGCCGTTGTAGGGGTCGACGGAGTCGCCGGCGAAGATCACCACGCCCGCACCGGCAGCGTCGGCAGTGCGCAACACCGTGCCCGCGTTGCCCGGATCGCGAATCTGCGCCAGCACCGCGACCAGCCGCGGATTTTTACCCAACGCCTCAGCCAGCGAAATGTCGATCTGCTCGCACACAGCGACCACACCTTGCGGCTGCACCGTTTCGGTCAACCCGGCCAGCGCCTCATCGTCGACCGGCGACACCACCGGCGCCATAGCCGCCAGCTCATCGTGCCGCGCCAATGCAGCCGCCGTGCCGAACAGCTCCAAAACCACCCCCGCGGCCAGCGCCTCGCGCACCGCTTGCGGCCCTTCCACCAGAAAATGCCCGGTCTGCTCCCGGTCCCGGCGCCGCTGCAACCGCCGAGCCGCAACAATCCGAGGGGTACGCGTGGTGAATGTCATCAGGAGCAAAGCCGATCGTTCTGGGCCCGTCAGGGCAAGGTTCGTTGCGGATAAGCACGTGGGCCCGCTGCGGCCCGGACGATGGCACCAGGCCCGGACTGGAGCTGGAGCTGGACACAGCAAAGCGCCCCCCGAACAAGTCGGGAGGCGCCAGGCGATAACTGGGTGAATCAGGCGGCCTGGGCGGCAGCGCCACCCGTGCCCTCAGCCTTGACAGCAGCCCGAGCGATCTCGACGATGGCCGCGAAGGCGGCCGGGTCGCTGACGGCCAGTTCGGCCATGATCTTGCGGTCGACCTCGACCTCGGCCAACTTCAGGCCTTGGATGAGGCGGTTGTAGGTCATGCCGTTGGCGCGTGCGCCCGCGTTGATCCGGGTGATCCACAGCTGGCGGAAGTCGCCCTTGCGGTCCCGGCGGTCGCGGTACGCGTACTGCATCGAGTGCAGCATCTGCTCTTTGGCCTTGCGATACAGCCGGGAGCGTTGCCCGCGATAACCGCTGGCAGACTCCAGCACCGTGCGACGCTTCTTCTGGGCGTTTACTGCCCGCTTGACGCGTGCCATTTCAACTCTCCTAACAGGGGAACGATTGTGGCGCGCGCGTCAGCGGCCCAGCAGCTTCTTTACTCGCTTGATGTCAGCCTTGGCCACCGAGACCGTGCCGGTCATGCGACGGGTGACCTTGGAGGACTTGCCCTCCAACAGGTGACGCTTGCCGGCCTGCTCGGTAAGGAGCTTGCCCTTGCCGGTGACCTTCACCCGCTTGCCGGTGCCGGTGTGCGGCTTGAACTTAGGCACTTCGAACGTCCTCTTTCTGATCTTTCCCCGCGGCGCGAGCCTGAGGGAAAAGCTGAATTACTCTGCGTTGACGACGCTCTCGACTGGCGCAACGACCTCGGACTCGTGCTCCTCGACGGCCTCGCCCTCACGCGGTTCCCGCGGGGGACGCGCGTTGGCGGCGATCGTCGCTGCGGCAGCAGCCTTGGTGGCGCGGTGCGGAGCCAGCACCATGATCATGTTTCGGCCGTCCTGCTTCGGACTGGCTTCAACGAAACCCAGCTCCGCGATCTCTTCGCTGAGCCGGCGTAGGAGCCGGAAGCCCAGCTCGGGGCGGCTCTGCTCACGGCCACGGAACATGATCGTGACCTTGACCTTGTCGCCTGCCTTGAGGAACCGCACCACGTGACCTTTTTTGGTCTCGTAGTCGTGCGGGTCGATCTTCGGCCGGAGCTTCATTTCCTTGATGACGGTCTGCTGCTGGTTGCGCCGCGCTTCGCGGGCTTTGAGTGCGCTCTCGTACTTGAACTTGCCGAAGTCCATGAGCTTGCACACCGGAGGCCGCGCCATCGGAGCAACCTCGACCAGATCCAAGTCAACATCCGCGGCCAGTTGGAGCGCGCGCTCAAGCGGCACGATGCCGACCTGCTCACCCTCCGGACCGACCAGGCGGACCTCACGAGCCCGGATCTGTTCGTTCACGCGTGGTTCGACGCTGATGGGGCCTCCTCAGAACGTTCTGTTTCCGCGCACCGACGCGGTCGTCGGGGCGCTGCCAATGTCGGTCGGCCCCACGTCGCCGCAACTGCGGGCGACATGGAAAGCAGAAGGCCCCGGCAAACGCCAGGGCCCGCTCGACCGGTCATCGGCGTCCATGAGGACGCACCCCGGACCCGGGAATATCCCCAGGCCGGGTGACCGGACCCGCACAGTTGACGGCTTGCGCCACACTGAATCGGGTGGGAACCGGCGGGCTCCTCTTTCGCGCCGCGCAAATCGTTGCTCTGGCTAAATCCGCTAGCTGATTTGCTAGCTGAACCTTTACCCAAGCGGAAATCTGCACAGACGTGGTCGACTGCCGTTCAGTCTATCAGGCGGTTCGGGCTGCTGTGAGCAGGGCCCGAAGCGCGCGCACACCCTCAACCGCGTAGTCCTTGTCGGTGGCCTGCAGCGCATGGATCGACACTTGTTCGTCGTCCTGCAAATCGAGCTGCGCCCACGGCGAGTTGCGGTCGAACCGCACCGCCCGCACCACCGACCACGGCAGGTCGTAACCACCGATCACATTGCGAATCTGGATCCCGTCAGCACCGGCAACCACCCGGGGCCGACAAAAAGCCAAGATCCCCAATCCGATCAGTATGCCCAGGACGATCATCGCGCTTTGATCCCCGCGCTGAAATTGGCCGGAATCGTCAAAGCCGGCCGACCCTTTCAAGCTGAAGCTCAGCACGGTGAACAGCACCACCACCGCTGCGGCCAAACTGCCGGCCACCCACCGAATTTTGCGGGGCCGGTACGTCACCGTTGTGGCGTTCACGCCACCCAGACTACTCACGGCGCTCATAGCCGGCAGTTAGCGATGTCTGTGACCAGGATCGCCCGCGCGCCCAACTCGTAAAGGTCGTCCATCACCCGGTGCACCTCTTTGCGCCGAACCATCGCCTGCACAGCGACCCACCCTTGCCGGTGCAGCGGCGACACGGTCGGCGACTCTATCCCCGGGGTGAGCGAGTTGGCCTGGTCCAACAGGTCAGCCGGTACGTCGTAGGCGACCATGACATAGCTGCGCGCGACCAACACGCCCTGCAGCCGGCGCATCAATTGCGAAACGCTGCTCACGCCGCCTGCTTGTCCACCGGTCAGGTTCGGCCCGATCAGGATCGCCGACGAGGTCATGATCGGCTCGCCTAACGTGACCAAGCCGGCCTGCCGCAAGGTCGCGCCGGTTTCCACCACGTCGGCAATCATGTCGGCGACCCCGAGTCGGACCGCGTTTTCCACCGCACCGTCTAGCCGGACCACCTCGGCCGTAAGGTTGTGCTCGGCCAGATAACGCTCGACCACGCCGGGATAAGCGGTGGCGATGCGTCGACCACCGATCTCGGTCACGGCCGTGACGGTGCCGGCCGGAGCTGCCCAGCGAAACGTGGCGCCGCCGAATTGCAGGTCGAGCATCTCTCGCGCGGGAACACCGGAGTCGACCAGCAAATCCCGACCGGTGATGCCCAGGTCGAGATCACCGGAGGCAACATAGGTGGCGATGTCACGGGGACGCAGGTAGAAGAACTGAACCCCGTTGGCCTCGTCCGCACAGAGGAGGTCTTTAGGGTCGGTGCGTTGGCGATAGCCGGCGTCGCGCAGCATCTGCGAGGCCGGACCGGACAGGGTTCCCTTGTTAGGGATGGCGATGCGCAGCATCTTCGACGTGCTCCTTCGTCTTCGCGAGAACTGATCGAGGCGAGGCCGCACATCACAGATGTCGATAGACGTCCTCAAGGTCGAGACCGAGGGCGATCATCAGGACCTGGGCTTGATAGAACAGCTGCGAGATTTCCTCGGCGGCCCGGTCTCGGCCTTCGTGTTCGGCAGCCATCCAGGACTCGGCCGCCTCCTCGACGACCTTTTTCCCGATGAAGTGGACTCCACGCTCCAATGCCATGACGGTGGACGACCCCGCTGGCCGCTGCACCGCTTTCGCCTGAAGCTCGGCGAACAACTCTTCGAACGTCTTCACGGTGTTCATTCTTGCAACTGCGGATTCGCGTGCCACAACACCCTCCATGGAAGTGAAAGTCACTCATCACGAGATGACCACGAACGTTCCCGCAGGCGGGGGCGTGTCTTAAGCTGCCGGTCATGCTCAGCCGAAACACCATCATCGGAATCGGCGGTGTAGCGCTAACGCTTGCCGCTCTCGCCGGGTGCGCGCCAGCCGACAAAGCGCCAACCGTCCCGCCGTCAGCATCCGCGTCCGGCGCCGTCTGCCCAGCGGGCGCTCTGCCCACTAAGACCAGCGGCAAACTGACCATCGGCACCGACAATCCGGTGTATTCGCCCTGGTTCAGTGACAACAAGCCAGCCAACGGTCAAGGATTCGAATCGGCAGTCGCCTTCAAGGTCGCGGAAACCCTCGGCTATGCCCCGGCGAACGTGACCTGGACCTCGGTGACGTTCAGCAACGCGATTGCACCGGGACCCAAGGCTTTTGATTTCGACATCAACGAGTTCTCGATCACCCCGGAACGGCAAAAGGCTGTCGATTTCTCCTCGCCGTATTACCAGGTGCGCCAAGCAGTGATCACGACTAAGAGCTCGAAGATCGCCGGAGCTAAGTCCATCGCGGACCTCAAAGCCGCGAAGTTGGGCGCCCAGGTCGGCACTACCAGCTTTAAGGCGATCACCGACGTTATCCAGCCGAGCACCCAGCCGCAGGTCTTCAACAACAACGATGACGCCAAGGCCGCACTCGCCAATGGCACCATCGACGGCCTCGTGGTCGATCTGCCGACTGCGTTCCACATCACCTCGGCCCAGCTCAAAAACGGCGTCATCGTCGGCCAACTGCCCAAGGCCGGCGGCGGTGAACAATTCGGTCTGGTGCTCGACAAAGGCTCTGCCCTGACCAGCTGTGTCAGCAAGGCCGTCGACCAACTCAACCAGGCCGGCACCCTCACCCAGCTGGAAAAGACCTGGTTGGCCAGCAGCGGCGGAGCCCCCGAGCTGTCGTGACCACCGAACCAAATCTGCCGAACCCCAGCAGCGGCTCCTCCGGGCACCAACCCAGTCAAAATCAACTGCGCCGGATCGCGTACCGGCGGCGGCAGGCGATCCGGTCGGTGCTGCTGGCGGCTGGGTCAACCGCTGCGGTCGGCACCACCTTGTCAGTGCTGATCACCGGTGCACCCGGGTGGCAACGGGTCCAGGAGTCGTTCCTGGACCCGGAGATCGCCAGTAAATATCTGCCCCAGATCCTGCACGGGCTCTGGCTCAACCTGCGGCTACTGCTGGTCTCTGCGGTGTGCGCGCTCGCCCTTGGTCTGCTGGTCGCGGTGCTGCGTACCCTGCGCGGACCAGTCTTCTTCCCATCCCGGTACGAGCAGTAGCCACCGTCACCTCTCAGTGCGCTTTAGCAAGCACACGGTTGGTGGTCCCGCCTTGCGGCGGGACGGTCCCGGTCTGACCGGCGGATGCCGTGCCGGGTTGACGCTTCACGGCCACCTGCCCGCGTACGCGGGTCTTCTGGTCGGCTCCACGTCCTGCCGCCGGGCCACTCCCGGCGGTGTCGAACTCGGCCGCGAGGGCGGCGAGGTTGAGTGCGGCGTTGTGGTCGCGGTCGATGACCAGACCGCACGCCGCGCATTCGTATTCGCGCTCGGACAGGGCCAGCTTGGTTTTCACCGCGCCGCAGCCCGAGCAGGTCTTCGAGGACGGATACCAGCGGTCGGCCACCAACAACCGTCCGCCGTTCCATCCGGTCTTGTAGGCCAGTTGCCGCCGGATTTCTGCGAAGCCGGCGTCGGCGATGTGCCGGGCCAGCTTGCGGTTGGCGAGCATGCCGGTGACGTTGAGGTCTTCCACCACAATCGTGCCGTGCTCGCGGGTGAGCCGGGTGGTGAGCTTGTGTAGCCCGTCACGCCGCAGGTTCGCCACGCGGGTGTGCGCGCGGCCCAGGCGGGCCGCTGCCCGTTCCCACCGCTTCGACGGACGTCGGCCGGTCCGCCGGTCCGGGCCTGTCTTACGCGACAGCGCCCGGCCCAGCGCACGCATGCGCTGCTGGGCGGCGACCAGGTGACGCGGGTTGTCCACCACCTCGCTGGTGGACAACACCGCAAGGTGTTTGATCCCGACGTCCACACCGACCACCGATGCGGGCCTGGCCGGGGCGCATTCGGCCCGTTCGACCTCTACGGTGAACGACACGTGCCAGCGTCCGCCGTCACGGCGCACGGTCGCGGACATGATCCGCGCGGTGCCGTTGTCCAGGCGCCGCGCCAGTTTGCGAGCCGACTCGTGCAGCTTCAATCGGCCCAGCCGGGGCAGGACCACGTGCCTGCGGTCGGGCTCGACCCTGATCGCCCCAGTGGTGAACCGCACGGACGGTGTGGTGCGGCGGCGGGACTTGAACCGGGGAAAACCGACCGGCCGCCCGGACCGTGCGCCCTTGCGGGAGTCAGCCCAGTTCTTCAACCCGCGGGCGAGAGCGTCGAGGCCGGTGTTGAACGCTTCCTTCGACACCTCGCTCCACCACGGCGCCGCCCCAGGCTTCGCGGCGTTCCACGCCTTACGCAGCCCGGCGAGGGTCCAGGGCAGCGACGGCGTCAGATGCTCGTCCGGCACGCCGTAGGAACGTTCGGCGCTCCGCTGGCCCATGACCGCCTTGACCTGAGCGAGTGCCCAGTTGTGCGCGACCCGGGCCGCTCCGGCATGCGCGAGCACGTCGCGTTCATGACTCTGAGTTAGGTCGAGCGCGAACCGGTACGCCTGGATCGTCTTCACGCCGAGCCGCTTTCAGTGGCGGCCTCGACCGCGCGGCGGGCGCGGTTCGCGGCAGCGCGACGGCCGTACAGGCGGGCGCACAACGAGGTCAGGATCTCGGTCACGTCGCGGACCAGGTCGTCATCGACCTCGGCTGGGTCCACCACGAGCAGTCGACGGCCTTGCGCAGTCAGGGCGGCCTCGACATACTCGGCCCCGAACCGGGCGAACCGGTCCCGGTGCTCGACCACGATGGTAGTCACGGCAGGGTCGCGGAGCAGGGCGAGGAACTTCTTACGGTGCCCGTTGAGCGCCGACCCCACCTCGGTCACCACCCGGTCGACACCGAATTTCTGGCCGGTGGCCCACACGGTGACCCGGGCGACCTGACGATCCAGGTCTGCCTTCTGATCGGCTGACGACACCCGGGCGTACACCACGGTCTGACCGGCCTCAGTCGACGTTCCGGTGACCGGATCTCCGACCATGATCAGGCGGCCGATCCGGTAGGTGGGAACGGGCAGCGATCCGGACTCGTAACGCCGACGTGCCGTCGCGTACGAGATCCCGGTGGCCGCTGCCCATTCTTTCAAGTTCACGACGACGACTATAGCCGACTATTGAGCGCTACTGACGACCGACACGCCAGCAGTTGTCATCCCTCTACACGTATTCGTTTCGCGGCCTGCCCCTGGTGATCGTGATCTACGTGTTCGCCTTCGGTGTCCCCGGACTGCGGTTACAGGCCACCCCCGATGTGACAGTGCTCGGCGGCGCAGCCATTGTGATCACCTACGGGGCATATCTGGCGGAGGTGTTTCGGGCTGGGATCGAGTCGGTGCATCCGAGCCAGATCGCGGCAGCGCGCTCGCTGGGCCTGAGCTACCGGCAGGCGATGCGACACGTGGTGCTGCCCCAAGCCATTCGGCGGGTGGCTCCGCCACTGCTCAACGACACGGTGGCGCTGCAGAAAGATGTTGGGCTGATCTCGTTGGCCGGCCCGATCGACGCCATCCGAGCAGCACAGATCGGCGTCGCCCAGGAAGCCAACTTCACCCCGTACGTGGTGGCGGGGGTGCTGTTTGTGCTTTTGGCTTTGCCGTTGATCGGGATCACCGACTGGGTGACGCTGCGTGCGGCCCGGCGACAGAACGCGGGTGCCTGATGTTGTTGTCCTGCATTGGCGTGCACAAGACGTTCGGGGCTGCGGTGGTGCTCGACGGCCTAAGCCTCGACGTTGGTGAGCACGAAGTGGTGGCGCTCATCGGCGCGTCTGGTTCGGGCAAATCGACGCTGCTGCGGTGCGTCAACCTGCTCACCGAGATCGACGACGGCACGATCCGACTCGACGATGAGGACATCACTGATCCGCGGGTCAACCCGGATGCAGTCCGGCAGCGGATCGGGTTGGTGTTCCAGTCGTTCAATCTGTTCCCGCATTTGAGCGTGCTCGACAACATCACCCTCGCCCCGGTTCGGGTGCACAAGCGCCCAGTTGCACAGGCACGGGAGCAGGCGCTGGAATGGTTGAGCCGAGTGGGCCTAACCGGCAAAGCGGACAGTTATCCCGATCGGCTGTCCGGCGGCCAGCAGCAGCGGGTGGCGATCGTGCGGGCACTGGTTAACAGCCCGCGGCTGCTGCTTCTCGACGAGGTCACCTCAGCCCTGGACCCAGAGCTGGTCGGTGAGGTGCTGACCATGATCCGCGAGCTCAAGGGTGAGGGAATGACCATGGTGTTGGCGACCCACGTAATGGGGTTCGCCCGGCAGGTCGCCGACCGGGTGGCGTTCCTCGACCAGGGTCGCGTGCTGGAACAAGGGCCGCCACAGCAGGTGCTGGGCGAGCCGATCGAGCCCCGCACCCGCCAGTTCCTGGCTCGAATCATCGAAGCCGGCCGCCTCTAGTTATGGAGGTCGCGCAGGGTTAGAGCGGCGTCTAGCACAGCTACGGTGCTTTGCCAGCCTTTGTCTTCGATGGAGTCTTCGAGGCCGGCTCGGTCGCGGGCCTGACCCAGGCTGTGCACGGTGAGCACGCCATGCCCGACCGGGGTCTGTTCGTCGAGTGCGATCCGGGTTAGCCCGGCCGTGACTGAGTCACAGACATATTTGAAGTGCTCGGTTTCGCCCTTGATCACCACGCCGATCGCGACCACGGCGTCGTAATCGCGGGCCAACGCCTGCGCGACCACCGGCAGCTCGACCGAGCCGGCCACCCGGGCGACGAAGACGTCGTCCACGCCGCACGCCTTGGCGGCTGCGGTCGCCCGCTCGATCATGTGATCGACCAGGTCGGAGTGCCAGCGGGAGCCGACGATGCCGAGCCGAAGCCCCGTCGCGTCGACGGTAGCCATGTGCGGATCACCGAAGCCGGCCATTTTTGCCCCCTTTTATAATTATCTTCACGGCTGAGCAGGGCAGAATCTTAGGGATTCAGCCCAACGCTTCGAACAAATGGCCCATTCGGTCACGTTTAGTACGTAGGTACCGGACGTTCTCCGGGTGCAGGCGCACTGGCAGCTCCTCGCGGCCGGTGACGGTCAAGCCGTAGCCCTGTAGGCCGGCCCGTTTTGCCGGGTTGTTGGTGAGCAACCGCATCGACCGTACGCCTAAGTCGAACAGAATTTGCGCACCCGTACCGTAATCGCGGGCGTCAGCCGGCAGGCCCAATTCCAGGTTGGCATCCACCGTATCGAAGCCGCGATCCTGCAGCTGATAGGCCTGCAGTTTGTGCAACAGACCGATGCCGCGGCCCTCGTGTCCGCGCAGGTAGAGCACGACCCCGCGACCGGCAGCGGCGACTCGTTCTAGCGCCGCGTCCAGTTGCGGACCGCAGTCGCAGCGTTTGGAGCCGAAAACATCGCCGGTCAGGCACTCAGAGTGCACCCGGACCAGCACGTCCTGGCCGTCGCCGATCTCGCCGTGCACCAACGCGACATGCTCGCCGCCATCGACCAGTGCGCGATAGCCGATCGCGGTGAAGTCGCCGTGCTCGGTCGGCATCGTCGTCTCCACCACCCGCTGCACCTGGCGCTCCTGGTGGCGGCGATAGGCGATCAGATCGGCGATCGTGATCAACACCAGGTTGTGTTCGACCGCGAATTTCTCCAAATCCGGGCGGCGTTGCATGGTGCCGTCGTCGTTGACCATCTCGCACAGCACCCCGGCTGGCCGCAGCCCGGCCAACACCGCCAGGTCGATCGAGGCCTCAGTGTGCCCGGCTCGGCGCAACACACCACCAGGTCGAGCCCGCAACGGTACGACGTGCCCGGGGCGCGACAAGTCCGTCGGGCGGGTGTCGGCCGAAGCGAGCAGTCGAATCGTGTGCGCCCGATCGGCTGCCGAGATGCCGGTCGTGACACCTGAGCGCGCGTCGACAGTAACCGCGTACGCGGTACCGCGCTGGTCTTGATTGGTGTGAAACATCGGCGGCAGGTCGAGGCGATCGGCTTCGGCTTCGGGCAATGGCACGCAGATGTAGCCGGAGGTGTAGCGGACCATGAACGCGACCAACTCGGCCGTGGCGTGCTCGGCGGCGAAGATCAGGTCGCCCTCGTTTTCGCGGTCCTCGTCGTCGACCACGATCACCGCTCGCCCGGCTGCGATGTCAGCTATCGCCCGTTCGATGTCTTCAAACATTGCGCGCTCCGATCATCTTCTCGACGTATTTAGCGATCACGTCAACTTCGAGATTTACCGGGTCACCGATCGACTTGGCGCCCAACACGGTCAGCTTCAATGTGGCCGGAATCAATCCGACCTGAAACGTTTCAGCGTCGACGGCCATGACCGTCAGCGACACCCCATCGACCGTGATCGAGCCCTTTTCCACCACGTATTTGGCCAGATCTGTTGGCAGCGAGAATCGCAGGATTTCCCAGTCGTCCTCGGGGGAACGGCTGACGATGTGCGCGACCCCGTCAACGTGGCCCTGCACTAGGTGCCCGCCCAGACGGCTGCCGACGGTGGCGGCCCGTTCCAGGTTGACCGGGGTGCCGACCTCAAGCGCGCCGAGCGAGGATCGTCGCAGCGTCTCACCCATCACGTCAGCAGTGAAGACGCCGTCGACGTTGTCGATCACGGTCAAACAGACTCCGTTGACCGAGATCGAGTCGCCGTGGCGCGCGTCGGACGTGACCAGCGGGCCGCGCACTGCCAGCACGGCCGAGTCGGCCTGGCCGTCGGTCAGCCGGACGACTTCTCCGAGTTCTTCGACGATTCCGGTGAACATCAGCTCTCCTTCTGCCGCAGAGATGCGGTGAAACGCAGGTCAGAGCCGATCTGCGCGATATCGGTGAGACTCAACTCGATTGCTTCGGCGATGGTGGTGACACCGGCGTCGAGCAGGGCGTTCTTGCCGCTGCCGAGCAACTTCGGTGCCACGTAGCCGATCACCCGGTCGACCAGTCCGGCCGCTAGGAACGCCCCGGCCAAGGTGGGGCCACCTTCGAGCAACACGGAGCGAATGTCGCGCTTGAACAGCGCGGCCAGCAGCGCCGCCAGATCGACCCGCCCGTCCGGGCCAGCCCCGACCTCAGCCGCCGTGACGATCCAAGTGCTGGCAGCGGCGTCACGAACCCGAGCAGTCGTCGGCGTGCGGCCGGTCGAGTCGACAATCACCCGCAGCGGCTGCGTTATCGCCAGCGTGCCGTCGCGCAGGTCGCGGACGGTGAGCTGCGGGTCATCGGCGATGACGGTGCCGACACCCGCCATGATCGCGTCCATCGTGCTGCGCAGCGTGTGCACGTCGGTGCGGGCCGGCGCCGAGGTGATCCACTGGCTGGTGCCGTCAGCGGCGGCCGAACGCCCGTCCAGCGTGGTGGCGAACTTCCAGGTCACGTACGGCCGGCCGCGGCGCACTGAGGTGAGCCAGGCGATGTTGCCGAGCTCGGCCTCATTGCGCCGCACCCCGGTCTCGACCTGCACACCGGCCCCACGCAGCGTGACCGATCCGCCCGCCGCAGCGGTGGTCGGATCGTCGACTGCGATCACCACCCGCCGAATACCGGCGTTGACCAGGGCCTGTGCACACGGACCGGTGCGACCGGTGTGGTTGCACGGCTCCAACGTGACCACAGCGGTGCCGCCGCGAGCCCGATCGCCGGCCTGCGCCAGCGCAACTATCTCCGCGTGCGGCCCGCCGGCATAGGCGTGGAAGCCCTCGCCGACCACCTCGTCGTCGGCATCGAGCAACAGACAACCGACCACCGGGTTAGGGCTAGTCGTGCCGAGCCCGCGCGATGCGAGCGCAATCGCCCGGAGCATGGCTTCGTCCTCGGTCACCATGGGCTCGTGGCGCCTTCCTCTCGCACGGTGCGGTCACGCGCTGAGAGAAATTCGGGAGAATACGCCGGGAAACGGACAATTGGGGACGCTAATCGCGCCCCGGTCGACGGCACGCCAAACATAGCCGTCGGTCCGATTCCGCGCGCTGTCTCCCATCCGGACTGTCTGATCAGGCGGCGAACCGCTCGATCAACCGTCGGCCCCGGATTCGCACCAGGTCCACCGGCCGTCGTGGTATCGACGTTCGGGTCGCGGGCTTACCGATGCTTCGCAGCACCGGATCACCGCCGGTTCGGAATCTCACCGAATCCCGCCAGCGCGTGGTGGGTTGTCGTTAAGTCTTACACGTTCGATCGTTCTTGCCACCTAGTGGGCGAGCCAAGTCACATTCGTAAACCGGCAATTACCCCTCGTCGTCTTCGGCATCACTGCGGCGCCGGTCGATCGCCACGTACGAACCGGGTTGTGATTTTGCGACCTTCTTCATCTCGGAGGCGACCGCGATCACCACCCGTGGGTCGTTGTAGCGTCGGCCCTCGCTGGTGGTCTGCGCGACCCCGATCGACAGGGTGACCAGGGCAGCGCGCTGTTTGTTGCCGCGACGGTCGGGGACTTCGATGTAGCCGCGTTGAGCGTCGTGCGGCTCGTACAGCTCGTCGGCGGCCTGCTCGAAGTCGGTCACCGTTCGTTTGGTCAGCGGCAGCACCTGATCTGGCGTGCAGATGAAGACAAAGTCGTCGCCGCCGATGTGGCCCAGGAAAATCGGCGGGTCCTTCAGGTTGGCGACCGCGCGGTGCAGACAGCGGGCCAGCGCGCCGATGAAGTCGTCACCGCGGTCGAACCCGTATACGTCGTTGACGCTCTTGAATCGGTCGATGTCGATATAACCGACCGAATAATCGCCACCGGCCTTCATCCGGTCGCCGATCTCGCGGCGCACCCGGGCGTTGCCGGGCAAGCCAGTCAACGGCGAAACCTCGCGGAACTCCTTGTTGCGGCGCAACGTGGACGACACCCGGGCGATCAGCTCAGCCGTGTCGAACGGCTTGACCAGGTAATCGTCGACCCCAGCGGTCAGACCGACCACCTTGTCGACGGTCATGCTTTTAGCGGTCAGCATGATCACCGGCAGGGCCGAGGTAAGCGGCTCGGCGCGCAGTCGGCGCGTCAACTCGACCCCGTCCATCCGCGGCATCATCCAGTCGACCACGGCCAAATCCGGCCGGCGGGTCTCCATGATTTCCAGCGCGTCCTGGCCGTCGCGCGCGCGGACCACATCGTAGCCATGAACTTTGAGGTTGAATTCCACGAAACTGGCGATGTCCTGGTCGTCGTCGACCACCAGAATCAGGTCGGGGCCCTCGTCGGGCTCCTGCGGCACTTCACTGGGCGTGTAACGGATCACTCCGGTGCTCACGCCACCCCCGCAGTGCCGGCTGACAACGCAGAGCCGGCGGCCAACGCACGCAATTTGCGAATGGCTTCAGCCGGATCCGCGGCGCCATAGACCGCTGTGCCGGCGACGAACGCGTCCGCACCAGCCGCGGCGGCCTGCTCGATCGTGTCGGCGGAGATGCCACCATCGACTTCCAGCCGAATGTCGAGCTGCTTGGCGTGGATCCGGCGGCGCACGTCGCGCACTTTGTCCAACAGCTCCGGCATAAACTTCTGCCCGCCGAACCCAGCCTTGATCGTCATGATCAAGACCGTGTCCACATGAGGCAACAACTCCAGGTACGGCTCGACTGGGGTGTCCCGGTCGATCGCCAGGCCGGCCTTGGCCCCCGCCGCGCGCAGCGTCTTGGCCAGCGCGACCGGGTTGTCGCACGCCTCAGCGTGGAACGTGACGTTGTAAGCCCCGGCCTCGGCGTAATCCGGCGCCCACCGCTCGGGATCGGTGATCATTAAGTGCACGTCGAACGGCAGACTGGTCGCTTGCCGCAGGCTGCGCACGACCGGCAGGCCGATAGTCAAATTGGGCACGAAATGGTTGTCCATGACATCCACGTGCACCCAGTCGGCCGCCCCTTCGATCGCGCGCACTTCGTCAGCGAGATGCGCGAAATCGGCGGCCAAAATGCTGGGTGCGATGATCGGCGAAGGCTGCACCGTCGAAGTGTATGACGAACGCAGCCCTTCGTTACCCTTCAGCCGGTTCGGCCGTGCCAGTCAGCTGGTTCGGCGCAGGATAGCTAGGAACATGGCGTCGGTGCCGTGCCGGTGCGGCCAGAGCTGCACGGTCGGACCGGAACCTAGGGACGGCATTCCCGGCGGCAGCAGCAGGCGCGCGTCCACGAAGTCGACGCCGACCCCGCTGCGGCGCGAACCCTCAGTCACCGTCACTTGGGTTTCCACCATATGCGGCGAGCAGGTCACATAAGCCACAACGCCCCCAATGCGCACGGCCCGCAACGCCGCGACCAGCAACTCACGCTGCAGCTTAGTCAGCGGCGGCAAGTCAGCCGGCTTACGCCGCCAACGCGCCTCCGGCCGGCGCCGCAGCGACCCCAACCCGGTGCACGGCGCGTCGACCAGCACTCGGTCGAAACCTTCCTCGGGCAGGTCAGGGTCGCGACCGACCGACCGACCGTCCATCGGCAGCACGGTGACCGGCAGGCCAATCGTGGCGTTTTCCACCAAACGGGCCCGGTGCTCGACCACTTCGACCGCGGTGACCTCGGCGGCACGGGCCTGCGCAATTGAACCAAGCAGACCGGCCTTGCCACCAGGGCCGGCGCACAAGTCGAGCCAACGGTTGTCGCGGCCCTCGATCGGGGCGGCCACCAGCGCTGCGGCCACCAGCTGCGAGCCCTCGTCCTGCACATGAGCGCGACCACTGCGGATCGCATTGAGCTCGGCCGGCGAACCGCCGTTGAGATAGACCGCGTAGGGAGAAAACGCACCTGGCGTGCCGTCGACCTCGTCGGCGAGCTCAATCGCGTCGACTCGGCCGGGGCGCGCGCACAAGTGCACAGCTGCGGGCAGATTGTCCTCAATCAACAGCCGAGCCGTGTCGGCCAGGTCCCCGTCCAGCGCCTCACTGAACGCGCGGATGATCCACTGTGGGTGGTTGTAAAGGACCGAGAGGTTGCCGACTGGGTCCTCGTCATATGCCGGGGCGAGTCGCTCCAGCCACTTCTCGTGGTCGGTCTCGGAGATGGTGCGCATGACTGCATTAGCGAAACCAGCAGCACCGGGAGCCACCGATTGCACCAGGTCAACAGTCTGGTTCACCGCTGCGTGTGCCGGCACCCGAGTGTGCAGGAGCTGGTAGGCACCCAGGCGTAACGCGTCACGCGCGGGTGGGTCGATCCGGGCCACATCGCGCTCTGCGGCCGCGCCGATGATCAGGTCGAGCGTGCCGAGCGTACGCAAAGTGCCGTAAGTCAACTCGGTCGCGAACGCGGCATCGCGCCCCGACAATCGCATCTCGCGCAAAATCTCGTTCAACACCAGATTCGCGTACGCGTCGTCGCGGTGCACAGCCGCAATCGCCTCGTATGCCGCCTGACGAGCCGGGTCGGACGCCGGCCGCCCGCTACGCGGCGCTCGCCCCGTACGCGAATCGCGGTTGGAACCTGGACCGCTGGGGCGAGTCGGCCGCCCAGATCCGTGCGGTCGATCGGCCTTATGGTCGGTCACTGAAGCTTCTCTCCTGGCTGGACCCGTAGGCCGCGGGCCCAGTCGGTAGCGGACATCGGTTTCTTACCGGCGGCGCGCACCTCACCCAAAATCACCGGGGAGGTGGCCGTGCCGACCAGCACTTGACTGCGCTCGACCGACAAAACGCCGGGCGCGAGTTGTTCGGCATTGGCCACTGGGCGCACCGGACCCAGTTTGAGCCGCTCGTCGCGCAGGGTCGTCCACGCGCCGGGCGCCGGCGTGCACGCCCGGATGCGGCGATCGACAGCGAAAGCTGGATCGTCCCACCGAATCCGCGCATCGTCGACACTGAGTTTCGGGGCGAAGCTCACCCCATCGCTGGGCTGAGAGTGGGCCCGCGCGGTGCCGGCCTCGATCGCATCCAACACCGACACGAGCAGGCCAGCGCCTTCGGTGGCGAGTCGTCCCAGCAGGTCACCCGCGGTGTCGGTCGCCCGGATGCTCTCGGTGAGCGTGCCATAGACCGGGCCAGTGTCCAGGCCGGCTTCCAGCTCGAAGACACTCGCGCCGGTCACCTCGTCGCCATGCAGCACCGCGTGTTGCACGGGTGCCGCCCCACGCCAGGCCGGCAAGAGGGAAAAGTGCAGGTTGATCCAGCCGCGCTTGGGGATTTCCAGCGCGGACGGCGGCACCAACGCGCCATAAGCGACCACGGGCACACAGTCAGGGGCCAGCTCGCGTAACCGATCCTGGAATTGCGGCTCACGCGGCTTCACCGGAGTCAGCACCTCAATGCCGTGCTCATCGGCCCACGCGGCAGCAGGCGAGCGGACCAGTTTGCGGCCCCGACCAGCCGGCGCGTCCGGCCGGGTGAGCACGGCGAGCACTTGGTGGCTGGAGGCGGCGAGCGCGGCCAAGCTGGGCAAAGTGACAGCCGGGGTGCCGGCGAAGATCACGCGCATCGCTTACCGCCCCAACCCGAGGATGCCCCGATTGTGCGGGCTGTCTTTGACTGTCGGTGGGCGGGCCGCGTCATACCATTCAGCGGCTCGGATTTGCTTCATCGCCTCTTTACGGGCGGCAGCATCCAGCCGGTCGAGGAACAGCACCCCGTCGAGGTGGTCGGTTTCGTGCTGGACGCAGCGGGCCATCAGACCAGTGCCGACGACCTGTATCGGGTCACCGTGCTCGTTGAAGCCGGCGGCAATCACATGCTGGCGTCGCTTGGTATCGAGATAAATCCCCGGGATCGACAGGCAGCCCTCAGGGCCGTCCTGCTCCTGTTCGTCGGGGAAGGAAAGCACCGGGTTGACAATGTGACCGACCACCTCGTCGACGTCGAAGGTGAACACGCGCAGACCGACACCGAGCTGCGGGGCGGCCAGGCCAGCGCCACCCTCGTCGAGCATGGTCTCGACCAGATCCTTGACCAGTGTGCGCAATTCCCGGTCGAAGTCGACGACAGCATCGGCCGGCGTCCGCAGCACCGGATCGCCGAACAGACGGATTGGCTGGACGGTCACGCGGTGATACTCCTGACGACTCTGGGCACAGAACCTATCCAGTCTAGGCGAGTGCCCAGACCCAACCACGCCCACAGGTACGGTGCGCAGCGTCACTGTTCGAGTTGCCTACCGCCCGGCACAGCGCAACTCGTGGCGTTCGCAGCCGCTGATCATTCGGCCGAAGCTCAGAACAGGTTGGCTGGGTCGACTTGGATGCGCACAGGCAGAGCTGCCTTTTTCGCGCTGCGCACCGCCGCGGCTTCGTGCAGTGCCCGCGCCAGCTCGGCCGCGTTCGCGCGCGACACCCGCACCAGCATCCGTTCCTGCTCGCCATCGGCTGGCACCGGGCCGAGCACCTCGGCATCTGCCGGCAGCCGTGCCGCCGCCAGCAATTCCGCGACCGCTTCCGCTTTGCCAGTCAAGCTGGCCATTCGAGCAGCAGGCGGGAATCGGAGCGAGCGGCGTTCGATCAACTCGCGCTCGGCCAGCCAGCCGGGATCCCAGCGCAGCAACGCTTGCACCGGTGCCAGGGAACCGTCCGCCACCACGACCACCCGACCACCCTGAGCTGCCGGTTTGGCTAAGGCCGCCGCGTTGAGCCACCGCCGCATCGTCTCCTCGGCCGCCCGCAGATCAGACCGGCTCAGCAAGGCCCAGGTGTCAAGCAGCAACACCGCCCCATATCCCCCGACGGCGACCGGCTCCGCTCCGGGCGTGGCCACGACCACGGCGGCTTCACCGGGCACAGTGTCCAGAATCTCGTCGCGCCCCGACGTGCGCACCGTGCTGCCGGCGAAGGCCCGACCAAGCTCCTCCGCCGTCCGCTTTGCACCAGTCACCGACGCGCGCAGCCGCCGAGCGCCGCAAGCCGGGCAGGTGTAGTCAGCCGCCACCCGCCCACACCAATGACAACTCGGCACAGCCCGCGCATCGGTTAACCCCAACGAACCCGAACAATGCCGACAACGCGCCGGGGTACGGCACTGCGCACACGCCACCGACGGCAAATACCCACGCCGCGGCACCTGCACCAACACCGGCACACCCGCCTGCAGCGCCGACCGAGCCGCCTGCCACGCCAAACTCGGCAGCCGCGCACTCACCGCCCCCGGATCCCGGGCCAGCTGCGAGTCATCCCCCGTCGGCACAATCGCCGGCGCCCGCTCGCGCACCACCGCCCGCGCGCCCACAATCTCCTTGGCCCAGCCGGTCGCCAACAACAACTGCCCTTCCCCCGTACGCGCGAAGCCCCCAACCAACGCAGCGCACCCGGTCAACCGGGCCCGAGTGAGCAGCACCTCCCGCGCATGCGGATAGGGCGATCTCGGCTCGGCATGCAGGTCGTCGCCGTCATCCCAGATCACCACCAGCCCAAGATCCGCGACCGGCGCCCACATCGCCGCCCGAGTCCCCACCACCACTGACACCTGATGTCGACTGGCCGCCAGAAACCGCCGATAGCGCTCGGCCGGCCCGAGCGCCGCATTCAACGCCACATGCTGACCCGCCTCGAGCACTAGCCCTAACGCCCGATCCGCCCGATCAAGATCCCGGGCGTCGGCCACCACGATCACGACCCCGCGACCGCACTGAACCACCACAGCCGCCGCCTCAGCGATCCGCGCGGCCCAGTCCTCACCCGGCAATGCCCCCCAAACCGCTCGAACTCCCCGCCCGTCTCCCAACGCGCGCAAATAAGCAGCCCCCGCCGCATATGCCCCCCACCCCCGCGCACCCAGCCCCGGACTATCCAACTCAGCGGACCCAGACCCGGACCCATTCAGCTCAGCCTGACCGAGCTCTGGGCTACCCGGCTCTGGCCCACCCGGCTCTGGCCCACCCGGCTCTGGCCCACCCGGCTCTGGCCCACCCGGCTCTGGCCCACCCGGCTCTGGCCCATCCCGCTCTTGCCTACCCAGCTCAGCCTGACCAGGCGCCGACTTACCGAGCGCCGGCCCGGGAAGGTTCCCAGGATTAGGCGGGGCGCTCTGAGATTCGACGCGGGCATGCCGTGGTGGTATTGCCAGTCTCAGGACATCGCAAAGGTTGCCGGCATAGCGATCGGCGATCGCGCGAGCCAACTGGGCGACCTCGGGATCAAGCACCCGCTCTGGTGAGACAACCTTGTCGAGATAAGCGATCTTGCCACCATGCTGCGACGACGCGACCCGCGCCAGCAGAAACCCGCTGACCTGCTGTCCGGCGAAGCGCACCTTGACCCGCACCCCAGGCTGGGCAGCAGCATCGTCACCGGCAGCCACCAGATAATCAAAGGGCCGGTCCAGGTGAGCCAACGGCATATCGACACAGACTTGCGCCACCGGAAGCCGCTCAGCCGGCTCCCGATCCCCCCGCATATTCTTCGTCGCCACGACGGACCATTCTGCCCGTCACCCCCGACACTTCCGAGCTCACGAGTTGACGCAGGCTCAGTTTTGCCAGCCTGATTGCACCTAGCTTGTGCCGGCTCACACAAGCGGTATTCTTCTGGTATGACCTCTCGGGCTCCCCGTCCCAAGATTGTCAAAACACCACGGTTGATAAAGAGGACGACATCGGGCCGGCTAGTCCCAGGCAAAGCAACTAGTCGGGCCGCGAACACATCCGCGAAGACAGAGAAGATTGCGATCTCACTGCCAGCTCAAGTTGCTGCGCAGGCCCGGCAGGCCGTCGCTGAAGGGCGCGCCACCTCCGTGTCGGCCTACTTCGCTGACGCTGCAGTGCAGGTTGAACGAGAGGGAGCCCTCCGAGCCCTGCTCGACGACCTCACCGAACAACACGGCTCCCCTTCGGCCGAGGATTATGCCTGGGCGGACGAGGCGCTGGGACCGAAGTGAGCAAAAGTCAGATTAGCGGGCTGACCCTCGACGCCGGCGCGTTGATCGCTCTTGAGCGGGACGACAGCAAGGTTCGGGCATTGCTCGATCGAGCTCTACAGAACGGGGTTGAGCTGGCAATTCCGGCTGGCGTCATCGGTCAGGTGTGGCGAGGGGGAACTGGCACCCAATTCCCCCTGACGCGCCTCTTGTCCGACCCTCGGATCAAGACGGTGCCGCTCGACGTGCCCGCGGCCCGTGCGGCGGGCGTGCTGTGTGGTGCCGCCGGACATCCTGACGTCATCGATGCCTCCGCGATCATCTGCGCCCGGGAGCGCAACCACAGCATCGTCACATCTGACCGTGGCGATATGACCAAGCTCGACCCTAAAGCGGCATTGATTGAGGTCTGAGCAAGAGACAACTTCCGCCCATTCGGTCGCCATCAAGCTTGTGAAGTGGTAGCCATTTGACGACCGATTATCCACAAGATCGCGGAATCCCTTCCGCAAAACGGCCGGCACCTCCCGGAGCGGGAAATGCCGGCCTGGTGATGATGCCAAGGAAACGGGTCAGGCGGCGGCGTTCTTCAGGTCTTGCGCGCGGTCGGTCGACTCCCATAGCAGATCGGGCAGCTCGCGCCCAAAGTGACCATAAGCGGCGGTCTGCTGATAGATCGGCCGCAACAGGTTCAGGTCGCGGATGATCGCGGCCGGACGCAGGTCGAACACCTCGTTGATGGCCTTTTCGATCCGCTCGACCGGCACGGTTTCGGTGCCGAAGGTCTCGACGAACAGGCTGACCGGGTGCGCCTTACCGATCGCATAGGCGACCTGAGTCTCGCACCGCTCGGCCAGACCAGCGGCGACAACATTCTTGGCAACCCAACGCATCGCGTACGCCGCGGAGCGGTCCACCTTCGACGGGTCCTTACCCGAGAACGCGCCACCACCGTGCCGGGCATACCCGCCGTAGGTGTCAACGATGATCTTGCGGCCGGTGAGGCCGGCGTCACCCATCGGGCCACCGATCTCGAAACGGCCGGTCGGGTTGACCAGCAGGCGGTAGCCATCGGTTTCGATACCGAGGTCCTCCAGCTCGGGTGCGATCACGTGTTCGCGGACGTCCGGCGTGAGCAGGGACTCCAGCGAGATGTCGGCCGCGTGCTGCGAGGAGACCACGACAGTGTTGAGGCGCACCGGGCGCAGTCCGTCATATTCGATGGTGACCTGGGTTTTGCCGTCGGGACGCAGGTAGGGAATGGTGCCGTCCTTGCGGGTGCTCGACAGCCGGCGGGCCAGACGGTGTGCCAACGCGATCGGCAACGGCATCAGCTCGGGGGTCTCCGAGCAGGCGAAGCCGAACATCATGCCCTGGTCGCCAGCGCCTTGTGCGTCCAGGATGTGCTCGGAGTCACCCTCGCGCAGCTCCAGCGCACTGTCGACTCCCTGGGCGATATCGGGCGACTGCGAGCCAATCGAGACGCTGACGCCACAAGATGCGCCGTCGAACCCCTTCTTGGACGAGTCGTAACCGATCCGCAGGATCGTGTCGCGCACAATGCTGGGAATGTCGGCGTAAGCCTGGGTGGTGACCTCACCGGCAACGTGTACCTGGCCGGTCGTGATCAAGGTCTCCACCGCGACCCGACTGCGCGGGTCCTGGGTGAGTAGTGCGTCGAGAATGCCGTCGCTGATCTGGTCAGCGATCTTGTCCGGGTGGCCTTCCGTGACCGACTCGGAGGTGAACAGGCGGCGTGCCACGGTGCTCCTCAGATTTGTCGTAGACAGCGTAACGCGGAAGTGTAGTCACCCTTGGGGACCGAAGTCGCCTGGGTAGGCCACCTTCTCGTCAGGTTCGGCTCGATGATCCAAAAGGCTGGTCGAATAGTCCAAAATCATATCTGCCACATCATCTTTAGGGAGTTCAGCGAAGGCCGCGGCGCTACCGTCCGCTCCCAGGATCGTGACCGTGTTGTGGTCGGCACCGAACACTCGATCGACGCCCACTTCGTTGACGACGATCAGGTCAGCCCGCTTCTTGATCAGCTTCACCCGCGCGTGTTCGAGCGCATCCTGGGTCTCGGCGGCGAAGGCGACTAATACCTGGCCAGAGCGTTTGGCCGCACCCAGTTCGGCAGCGATGTCCGGGTTGGTGACCAACAGAAGCGGATCCGGTACGCCGGTGTCGGTCTTCTTGATCTTTTGCTCCGCGACAGTCGACGGGCGAAAGTCAGCGGGGGCCGCAGCCATGACGATCAGGTCGGCTTCGGCTGCGGCGGCGATCATGGCGACGCGTAACTCTTCGGTCGTGCCGACTCGGACCAAATCCACGCCCGCAGGTGTCGGCAACGACACATTTGCAGCGACGAGCGTCACTTGAGCACCGCGAGCGCTCGCCGCCTGGGCTAAGGCATATCCCTGTTTGCCCGACGAACGGTTACCGAGGAAACGGACCGGGTCGAGTGGCTCTCTGGTGCCGCCGGCGCTGATCACGACTCGGCGGCCGGCCAGGTCGACGCTGGCGCCCTTACGCAGCACGCGCAGGGCTAGCTCGAAGATCGTCGACGGGTCGGGCAGCCGACCTTTTCCGGTGTCGGCCCCAGTGAGCCGGCCCACGGCAGGCTCCAGCACGATCGCACCGCGCGAACGCAGCGTGGCAACGTTGGCTTGAGTAGCCGGGTTCTCCCACATCTCGGTGTGCATCGCGGGTGCGTAGACAACCGGGCAGGTGGCGGTCAGCAGAGTGTTGGTGAGTAAGTCATCCGCGAGCCCATGTGCGGCCTTGGCCAGCAGGTCGGCAGTGGCTGGGGCGACCAAGACCAGCTCGGCCTGCCGCCCGATCCGCACGTGGGGCACCTCGTGCACGTCTTGCCAGACCTCAGTTGCCACCGGTTGCCCCGACAGCGCCGCCCAGGTTGGCTCGCCCACGAACTGCAACGCCGCTACCGTCGGCACCACCCGGACCCGATGTCCTGACTCGGTGAACAGCCGCAGCAACTCACAAGCCTTATAAGCGGCGATCCCGCCACTGACCCCGAGCACAATCTCAGCCACGAGACACTCCAAACGGTCGAGCAGCTGTGGCAATCGGCGGGCCGCTTAGCCGCGTTGACCGGGAAACGAAACCGGCCGCGCGCGGTGGCGGCGGCCGGTGCATCAATTACGGCTGGTCGGTGGGCTCAGCCGTCAGCAGGCCGGCGTTGATCTCGCGCATCGCGATCGAGAGGGGCTTTTCCTGCGGAGTGGTCTCGACCAGTGGGCCGACATACTCCAAGAGTCCCTCGCCGAGCTGGCTGTAGTAGGCGTTGACTTGGCGGGCGCGCTTGGCCGCGAAGATCACCAGTGAATACTTCGACGAGGTCTTGTCGAGCAACTCGTCGATCGGCGGGTTGGTGATTCCTTCGGGGTTCGCGATGGTTCCCACGGCTTAAGTTTCCTTAATGCTCTGGCTGACAGGCCGGGAGATTCGGCTGAATGGATATTCAGACGTCTCGCGCCGGTGTCAGGGATAATGAACCGAGTAAGCCTATCAGCTCGTCAGCGGCCCGCTCGACGAAGTCGTTGACGACGGTCCGGTCGAACTCTTGCTCGGCAGCCAATTCCTCGTCGGCGTGGGCGAGTCGGCGTTTAATCGTTTCTTCATCATCGGTGCCCCGGCCGATCAGCCGGCGTTTGAGCTCCTCGACGCTGGGTGGGGCGAGGAAGACCAGCTGCGCGCCGGGCATCGCCGCCCGCACCTGCCTGGCCCCCTGCAGATCGATCTTCAACAAAACGGGTCGGCCTTGCGCGAGCCAACCCTCGACTTGGGCTCGCGGAGTGCCGTAAAGATTGCCGGCAAACTCAGCCCACTCCAGCAGTTGATTACCGTCGATCAATCGTTGAAATTCGGGCCGACTGACGAAGTTGTAGTGATTGCCGTTAATCTCGTAGTCGCGCATTTTTCGGGTCGTCACCGACACCGACAGTCTGATCCAAGGCGAGCGCGCCCGGATCTGCTCGATCACGCTGTCCTTGCCGACCCCAGAAGGACCGGACAGGACGGTGAGGCGGGCCGCCGGGCGCGCGTCGTCATCCATGCTCACAAGCACATTCAACACGAGCCGGTGAGTCAGTCGGCAGCGAACTCCCCCAGGAGGGCTTTACGCTGCTGGTCGCCGAGGCCGCGCAGACGACGACTATCAGCGATTTTGAGCTTCTCCATGATCTGGGTCGCTCGGATCTTGCCGATGCCCGGCAGCGCCTGAAGCACGGCCGAGACCTTCAGCTTGCCGACGACTTCGTCGCCTTCCGCGCGATCAAGCACGGCAGCGAGGGTGGTCTTGCCGGACTTGAGCTGTTCCTTCAGCTCAGCCCGGGCCTTGCGAACTTCCGCGGCCTTTTCCAGCGCAGCTTTGCGCTGCTCGGGGCTCAGTGACGGGAGCGGCACCAGTTCTCCTCAGGTCCCTATCGCGGCTGTACTCGAAAATACCGGCCGCTTCAGTGAAACGTGGTGTGCCAGGCAACCAAAGGGGCTTGTGATTGGCCGGCGAGGGGGAAAACTAGCGTTCAATGACGGTTTCGGCAACGTGGGGTACCCCCGAACCAGGCGTCGGAGGGCCTGCTAAGCAGGCAGTTTCACCCGAGTGCGGTCTGGCATTCATCGACTGCCCGGCGCGCGGCGACGCGCAGCTCAGCGACGTTTGGGCCAGCGGAGAGAACCTCACGCGAGTACGACGGCAACACGTTGCGCAAATTTTTTCCGAAGACGACACGCAGGTCCGCAGGGGTCGCACCCTGGGCACCAAGGCCCGGGGCAAGCATCGGACCGTTCACTTCGGACAGTGTGTGACCGGTCTCGCCGATGGTCGCGCCGACCACGAGCCCGAAGCTGCCGAGCGGCCGCGCACCCACGTTGAGCTGGGAAATCTCATCGATCACGGTTTGTGCGACGGTCTTTGAACTCGGTGAAACTGCGTGCTGAACCGAGGCTCCCTCCGGGTTGGACGTCAATGCGAGCACGAACACGCCACCGCCATTAGCGGCCGCGACCTGGAACGCAGGCCGCAGCGAGCCGACGCCGAGATAGGGACTCACCGTAATCGCGTCGGCACACAGCGAACTCACTGGATTCAGGTACGCGTCGGCATAGGCGGCCATCGTCGAACCGATATCGCCGCGCTTCACGTCGAGAATGACCAGCGCACCGGCCTCGCGAGACTGTCGGATAGTTGACTCAAGAATAGCGACGCCGCGTGACCCAAATCTCTCAAAAAACGCCGACTGGGGCTTGAGTACGGCCACCCGATCGGCCAAGGCATCGACCACCGTACGGGCGAACTGCTCCAGGCCGGCGATGTCGTCGGTCAGCCCCCACCGAGCCAACAAGGCGGCGTGGGGATCGATGCCGACACACAGCGGGCCCCGGTCGGCCATAGCGTCGTAAAGCCGTGCTCCGAAGGTCTGCATTGCTGCACCTTCCCTTTCGTGTGGAGGTGGTGCCGCTGAAGTGGATTTAAGTGGCTGCGACGTGGATTTAAGTGGCTGCGACGTGGATTTAAGTGGCTGCGACCGCGGCCGCGATTGCGGTGGTGATCCGATGCACGTCGTCAGGCTGGGTCACGAACGGCGGCATGGTGTAGATCAGGTCACGAAACGGGCGCAGCCAGACGCCCGCATCGGCGGCCGCCGCAGTCGCCTTCGGCACGTCGACGTCGTGATCGAGCTGGACGACGCCAATCGCGCCGAGAACGCGCACGTCAGCGACCCCCGGCGCAGCCCGCAGCGGCTCCAGACCCGCCGCGAGGTGCCTTTCGATCTTAGGCACTTGCGTGGCCCAGTCTCCGGCGGTCAGCAGGCTCAAGGACGCGTTGGCCACCGCGCACGCCAACGGGTTACCCATGAACGTCGGCCCGTGCGCCAACCCACCGCCGGCCCCAGCAGACACCGCCTCAGCGACCGCTGTCGTGCACAACGTCGCCGCCAAAGTGAGGTATCCGCCGGTCAAGGCCTTGCCGACACACATGATGTCGGGGCTGACCCCAGCGTGCTCGGCCGCGAAGAACCGACCGGTCCGCCCGAAGCCGGTCGCGATCTCATCGAAGATCAAATAGATCCCGTGCGCCGCTGTCACTTCCCGCAGCACCTGCAAATAGCGCGGATGGGTGAAGCGCATGCCGCCGGCGCCTTGCACGACCGGTTCGACGATCACGGCAGCCAGCTCATCGCGGTGCCGCTCGACCAGCTCGATCAGCGATTCGGCGTAGGCTTCGTCGTATTCGGTCGGCGGCAAGCCCGCGAATATCTGGGCGGGCAAGACTCCAGCCCAGAGCGAGTGCATGCCGCCGACCGGGTCACACACGCTCATCGGGTGAAACGTGTCCCCGTAATAGCCGCCCCGCCAGGTCGCCAGCCGTCGTCTTTGCCCGTGGCCAAGCGCCAGTTGGGCCTGCAGCGCCATTTTGACCGCCACCTCGACTGCGACCGAGCCGGAATCACCGAGAAAGACGTGCTCTAGGCCCGGCGGGGTGAGCTCGACCAGACTAGTGGCCAGTCGGATTGCCGGTTCGTGCGTGAGCCCGCCGAACATCACGTGGCTCATCCGCTGCGACTGCTCGATCAGCGCCGCGTCCAGCACCGGATGCTGGTAACCATGGATCGCCGCCCACCACGACGACATTGCGTCCACCAGCTCACGACCATCAGCCAACCTCAGCCGTACGCCGTGAGCGCTGTGCACTAAATAGGGATCGATGCGCCCGGGCATCGGCCCGTACGGGTGCCAGACGTGCGCTCGATCGAGCTCGATCATCGGGGCCGAACCGACGCCGCCGCCTTGATCAAAGCCGGCCCGCGATAGATGAAGCCGCTGTAGAGCTGGATCAAGGAAGCGCCGGCGTCGAACAGTCGGCTCGCGTCATCGGCGTCCATCACCCCACCGACTCCGATGATCGGCAGCCGCCCACCAGACTCGGCCTGCACGAACTTGACCACTTCGCGGGCCCGCTGCGTCAACGGCCGCCCGGACAGCCCACCAGACTCGGCACCGCGCTGCCGGTCGGACGAAGCCAGCCCGTCACGCGACAGAGTCGTATTGGTGGCGATCACCCCGGCCGCACCCTGGCTCAGACACACTTCGAGCAGGTCAGCGATGGCCGACTCGGTCAGATCCGGCGCAATTTTCACCAGCACCGGAGTACTTCCGACTAGCGCGCCCAGCAGTTGGGCAATAGCCGACTTGTCCTGCAATGCCCGCAGACCTGGTGTGTTCGGGGAGGACACGTTGATCGCGATGTAGTCCGCGTACGGATGTAGGAGCTCGTAGGAAGTTAGGTAGTCACCCACCGCTTGCTCGAGTGGGGTGATCTTGGACTTGCCCAGCGAGACGCCGAGCGGGACGCCGATCGGGCCGAGCGTGCGCAGTCGATCCGCCAGCGCGGCGGCACCGAGGTTGTTGAAGCCCATCCGGTTGACGATGGCTTCGCTGTCCGGCAGTCGAAACAGGCGCGGTTTGTCGTTGCCCGGCTGAGCGTGTGCGGTGACCGTGCCGACCTCGACGAAACCGAAGCCGAGCGCCGGCCAAGCCGGCAGCGCGGCGCCGTTTTTGTCCATCCCCGCCGCCAAACCGACCGGGTTGGGGAAACGAACCCCGAACACGTCGACCGGGTTGGCGGTGGCGAAACGGTTGGCGAGCAGGGCTCGGGTCTGGGTACCGAGCCCGGCGAGCCGGCGCAGGGTGAACTCGTGCGCAGTTTCGGCGTCCCCGCCGCCCAGCCGGAACAGCACCGGCCGGACGGCGGATTCAAATAATGTCACTCGTTGCCACCGCGCAGCATGGCGTGTAGTTCCTGCAACGGCCGCACGGTCAGGTCACCGCGCATCAAGGCCTCGATGCCCATCACCGCAGCAGCCGCCCCTGGCACAGTCGTGATGCTGGGGATGTCGGCGGTGACCGCGGCACTGCGGATCTCGTAGCCGTCGGAACGCGCGCTGGCCCCGGACCCCTGCGGCGTGTTGATGATCATCGCGATCTCACCGGCCAGGATCAGCTCGACCGCATTACGGCCGGCGCTCTCGAAGTGCTTCGGCACGATCTCGCAGACAATCCCGTGGCGGCGCAGCACGTCGCCGGTGCCGGCGGTGGTGACGATGGTGAAGCCCAAGTCGGCCAGCCGCTTGATCGGGAAGATCATCGAGCGTTTGTCCCGGTTGGCCACGGAGACGAAAACTTTGCCGCTGGTGGGCAGCGAGCCATAGGCGGCAGCTTGCGATTTGGCGAACGCCTGACCGAAGCCGGCGTCGATGCCCAACACCTCACCGGTTGACTTCATCTCCGGCCCGAGCAGGCTGTCCACGCCTTGACCGTCCGGGCGGCGGAACCGTTTGAACGGCAGCACCGCCTCTTTGATCGCGATCGGCGCGTGTTCGCTGGTGGTGCCGCCGTCGCGGTCGGGCAACAACATCCCCTCAGCGCGCAGCTGCTCGATGGTCGCACCGAGCATGATCCGGGCAGCTGCCTTCGCCAGCGGAACTGCAGTGGCTTTCGCGACAAACGGCACGGTACGCGACGCGCGCGGGTTGGCCTCCAACACGTACAAGGTGTCGTCTTTGAGCGCGTACTGCACGTTGAGCAGGCCACACACGCCGACACCGTGCGCGATTGCTTCGGTGTAGCGGCGCACTTCGGCCAGGTGTGAACCGGCCAATGTGATCGGCGGCAGCGAACAGGACGAGTCGCCGGAGTGAATGCCGGCTTCCTCGATGTGTTCCATTACGCCGCCGAGGTAGACCGCACCGGTGGCGTCACAGAGCGCGTCGACGTCGATCTCGATCGCGTCGTCGAGGAAGCGGTCCACCAGCACCGGATGATCGGGCGAGATTTCGGTGGCCCGATTGATGTAACTGCGCAGGGTCGGCTCGTCGTAGACGATTTCCATGCCGCGCCCGCCGAGCACGAACGACGGCCGTACCAAAACGGGGTAGCCGATCGTGTCAGCAATCGCCTTGGCCTGCTCGAACGAGGTGGCCGTGCCGTGTTCGGGTGAACGCAAACCGGCTTGCGCCAAGACCGCGCCGAACAGGCCCCGGTCTTCGGCCAGGTCGATCGACGCGGGTGAGGTGCCCACGATCGGCACTCCGGCGGCTTTGAGGCGTTTAGCCAGCCCGAGTGGGGTTTGCCCGCCGAGCTGCACGATCACGCCGACCACACCGGGGCCACCGGCCGCCTTACCCGAGCTGTCCTCGCAGAGGAAGACTTCCAAGACGTCTTCAAAGGTGAGCGGCTCGAAATACAGCCGGTCAGCAGTGTCGTAGTCGGTGGAAACCGTTTCCGGGTTGCAGTTGACCATGACGGTCTCGTAGCCACGACCGCTCGCTTCGGCGCCGGCTTCGCGCAACGCCATCACCGCGTGCACGCAGGAGTAGTCGAACTCGATCCCCTGGCCGATCCGGTTCGGCCCCGAGCCCAGGATCAGCACCTTCGGCCGATCCGAGGGCGCAACCTCGGTCTCTTCGTCATACGTGGAGTAGTAGTACGGCGTTTCTGCCTCGAACTCGGCCGCGCAAGTATCGACAGTCTTGTAAACCGGCCGCACGCCGAGGCGGTGCCGCAAGATGCGCACCCCGTCTTCGCCGGCGAGCTCAGGCCGCAAAGCGGCAAGCTGCTGGTCGGAAAGCCCAGAACGTTTCGCCAGCCGCAGCAGCTCTTCGTCGAGCACCGGTGCCTGCTGGATCTGGCTGCGCAGTTCGACCAACGCTTGGATTTCGTCCAGGAACCACGGGTCGATTCCCCCGCTTGCCTCGTGCACCTGCTCGACGCTGGCACCAAGCCGCAGCGCTCGCTCGACCGTGTAGAGGCGACCATCGTGCGGAGTGCGCAGCGCAGTCAGCGTGTCTTCCAACGAGCTGTCATCGGCAAGCGTCCAGAAACCGGCGGCTTTGGTCTCCATCGACCGCATCGCCTTGTTCAGCGCCTCGGCGAAGTTACGCCCCAAACTCATCGCCTCGCCGACTGATTTCATCGTCGTGGTCAGCTCGGGGTCAGCACCGGGGAACTTCTCGAACGCGAACCGGGGAATCTTGACCACGACATAGTCCAGCGCCGGTTCAAATGCGGCCGGCGTCTTGAGGGTGATGTCGTTCGAGATCTCGTCGAGCGTGTACCCGATGGCCAGCTTCGCCGCGATCTTCGCGATCGGAAAGCCGGTCGCCTTCGACGCCAAGGCGCTGGAGCGCGACACCCGCGGGTTCATCTCGATCACGACCAGACGCCCGTCGGCCGGGTTGACCGCGAACTGGATGTTGCACCCGCCGGTGTCCACGCCGACCTCGCGCAGGACCGCGATGCCCAGATCACGCAGGCGCTGATACTCCCGATCGGTCAATGTCATCGCCGGGGCGACGGTGACGCTGTCGCCGGTGTGCACGCCCATCGGGTCGATGTTTTCGATCGAGCAGACTACCACGACGTTGTCGTGTTTGTCGCGCATCAGCTCAAGCTCGTATTCCTTCCACCCGAGCACGCTTTCCTCGATCAGCACCTCGTGTACGGGTGAAGCCGCGAGCCCACCACCGGCCAGCCGGTCGAGGTCGGCGTTGTTGTGCGCCATGCCCGAACCGAGCCCACCCATCGTGAACGACGGCCGGATCACCACCGGCAACCCGAGCGTCGCGACGGCGGCATGCACTTCGTCCATCGAATGACAGACCCGGGAGCGGGGAACCAGAGCGGAACCGCCGGCTGAGCCGTCCAGGCCGAGGCGAGCCCCGGCGAGGGCCACGATGTCCTTGAATAGCTGCCGGTCTTCGCCCTTACGAATCGCATCGATATTTGCGCCGATCAACTCGACGCCGTATTTGTCGAGCACGCCCTTCTCGTGCAGGGCGACAGCAGTGTTCAGCGCAGTCTGCCCGCCCAGGGTCGCCAGGATCGCGTCGGGGCGTTCCTTAGCGATGATCATCTCGACGAACTCAGGGGTGATCGGCTCAATGTAGGTCGCGTCGGCGAACTGCGGGTCGGTCATGATCGTCGCCGGATTGGAGTTGACCAGCGAGACGCGCAGCCCTTCGGCGCGCAGCACTCGGCAGGCTTGGGTGCCGGAATAGTCGAACTCGCAAGCTTGGCCGATGACGATCGGACCGGAGCCGATCACCATCACGTGTCGTAGGTCGGTGCGCTTGGGCATCGGGTCAGCCCTTCTTCTCGATGAGCTCGCTACGGGACTGGCCGGTTTGCTGCACTAGCTCGACAAACCGGTCGAACAGGTAGTCGGCGTCGTGCGGGCCGGCCGCCGCCTCGGGGTGGTATTGGACGGTGAAGGCGGGGAAATCGATTCCGCGCAGCCCTTCGACCACGTTGTCGTTGAGGCACACGTGCGACACCTCAACCCGCCCGAATTCCGTCTCAACGACCGAATCCAGCGGGGCGTCGACGGCGAAGCCGTGGTTGTGCGAGGTGACCTCGACCTTGCCGGTGGTCTTGTCCAGCACCGGCTGGTTGATGCCCCGATGGCCATAACCCAGCTTGAAGGTGCCGAAGCCGAGCGCCCGGCCGAGGATTTGGCTGCCAAAACAGATGCCGAACAGTGGCAACCGCAGCCGCATCACCTCCCGGGCCAGCTCAACCGCCGCGTCGGCAGTCGCCGGGTCACCCGGCCCGGGTGAGAAGAAGACCGCATCCGGGCTGACCGCGAGCAGATCCGCCAGCGACGACGACGCCGGGAAGACATGCGTGGTCACCCCCCGAGCGGCGAGCCGGCGCGACACGTTGCGCTTAATCCCCAGATCCAATGCAGCCACCGTGTACCGATGTTCGCCGTCTGCCTCGACCGTGTACCGCTCGGGCGTGCTGACCTGGGCAGACAGGTCGGCGCCGAGCATCTGCGGTGCCGTGCGCACCCGCGCTAGCAGCGACTGCGGATCGAGGTCCACGCTGGAGATACCGACCCGCATCGCCCCGCGCGAACGCAGATGCCGGGTCAGGGCCCGGGTGTCGATGCCGCTGATCCCGACTACGCCCTCGGCGTCGAGCCGCGAACCGAGATCGCCGGTGGCCCGCCAGCTGGACGGGCGGCGGGCGGGGTCACGGATTACATAGCCGGCGACCCAGATCCGGTCCGATTCGTCGTCTTCGGCGTTGACCCCGGTGTTGCCGATCTGCGGGGCGGTCTGCACGACCACTTGCCGGTGATAAGACGGGTCGGTCAGCGTCTCCTGATAACCGGTCATGCCGGTGGTGAAGACGGCTTCGCCGAAGGTCTCCCCCACCGCGCCGTACGAGTTGCCAGTGAAGGTGCGCCCGTCTTCGAGTACGAGGATCGCTTTGGTCGTCACTTGACAGCCTTCCCGTCCAGAACCGTGGGCTCGCCCCGCAGGAAGGTCGCGACGATGCGACCGGGCAGGGTGGTGCCGGCATAAGGGGTGTTGCGACTGCGACTGACCAGCTCACTGGGGTCGATGACGCGGCGGGCGGCCGGATCGACCAAGGTCAGGGTGGCGGGGGCGCCGACGGTGAGGTCGTTGCCGTGTCCGATCAGCCCGGCGATCCGGGCGGGGGTGCGCGACATCCGGTCGGCGATCAGCTCCCATTGCTCGCCGAGCACGCTGAGCACCACTGATAGGGCAGTTTCCAAGCCGAGCATGCCGGGCCGGGCGTAGGCCCATTCGCACTCTTTGTCTTCTACGGCGTGCGGGGCGTGGTCGGTCGCGACAATGTCGATCACCCCGTCGATCAGCGCTGCTCGCAATGCGGCGACGTCTTTGGCAGTACACAACGGGGGGTTGACCTTGAAAACCGGGTCGTAACTGGCCGCTAAGTCGTCGGTGAGCAGCAGGTGGTGTGGGGTGACTTCGGCAGTGACCCGGACTCCGCGGGCCTTCGCCTGGCGCAGCACCTCTACCGACCCGGCCGTCGACACATGGCAGACATGCAAGCGGCTGCCGACGTGCTCGGCTAGCAAAACATCGCGGGCGATGATCGCTTCTTCGGCCACCGCGGGCCAGCCGGTCAACCCGAGGCGGGTGCTGACTTCGCCCTCGTGCATCTGTGCGCCTTCGGTCAGCCGCGGCTCCTCAGCGTGCTGGGCAATCACCCCGTCGAACGCCTTGACGTATTCCAGCGCGCGTCGCATCAGTCGCGGGTCGGCGACGCAGTGACCGTCGTCGGAGAAGATCCGCACGTTAGCCGCGGAAGCTGCCATCGCTCCCAACTCGGCCAGTTGCTGACCAGCCAGCCCGACGGTGACCGCACCGATCGGCTGCACGTCCACCAAACCGGCCTCGCGACCCAGTCGCCAAACTTGCTCGACCACACCGGCCGTGTCAGCAACCGGCGACGTGTTCGCCATCGCGCAAACCGCGGTGTAGCCGCCCAGCGCTGCGGCCCGGGAACCGGTCTCGACCGTCTCGGCGTCCTCGCGGCCCGGCTCGCGCAGGTGCGTGTGCAGGTCGACCAGGCCAGGCAGGGCCACCAGGCCGGCGGCGTCGATCACTTCTTCGGTGCCGTCGGCGGCTGCGACCAACACCCCGTCGCGCAGCACCAGGTCGGTCGGCTCACCCCCGAGCAGCGATACACCCTTGATCAGGTACGCGGTCATGCCTTGCCTCCGAGCAGCAGATAGAGGACGGCCATCCGGGCGCTGACACCGTTGGCGACCTGTTCGACGATGGTGGAACGAGACGAGTCAGCCACTTCGGGGGTGATTTCCATGCCCCGGTTCATCGGGCCGGGGTGCATCACGATCGCGTGTTCCGGCAGCTTGCGCATGCGCGCGCCGTCGAGGCCGTAGCGGCGTGAATACTCCCGGGCGGAGGGGAAAAACGAGTCCTGCATCCGCTCGGTCTGCACTCGCAGCATCATCACCACGTCCAGCTCGGGCAGCACAGTGTCCAGGTCATATGACACCGTGGTCGTCGGCGCAAGCGCGGCCGCGATGTCCACCGGGATCAACGTGGGTGGCCCGACCAGGGTGACGTGCGCACCGAGCGTGTTCAGCAGCAGCACATTGGAGCGGGCGACCCGGCTATGCAACACATCGCCGACAATTGCCACCCGCAGCCCGGCCAAACGACCCAACCGCGACCGCATGGTGTACGCGTCGAGCAGCGCTTGCGTGGGGTGCTCGTGCGTACCGTCACCCGCGTTGATCACCGAACCGTCGACCCAGGCGGCGAGCCGGTGCGGGGCCCCGCTGGCCGGGTGCCGAATGACCACCGCATCGGCGCCCATCGCCTGCAGTGTCAACGCCGTGTCTTTGAGGCTTTCGCCTTTGGAGACGCTGGACCCCTTGGCGGAAAAGTTGATCACGTCGGCGGAGAGTCGCTTCGCCGCCGCCTCGAACGAGATCCGGGTGCGGGTGGAGTCCTCATAGAACAGGTTGACGACAGTGCGCCCGCGCAACGTGGGCAGTTTCTTGACCTCGCGACCGGCCAGCGCGGCCATCTCGGCAGTGGTGTCCAGGATCAAAGTCGCGGTGGCCGCGTCCAGATCCGCAGCGGAGCGCAAGTGCTTGATCACTCGACCCCTCCGGTCAGGTTGACCTCATCCAAACCGTCGATCTCAGTGAGCGAGACCCGGACGCTCTCGGCGAGCGCAGTCGGGATGTTTTTCCCGACATAGTCGGCGCGGATCGGCAGCTGCCGGTGGCCCCGATCGACCAGCACGGCCAACTGCACCGAGCTGGGTCGACCTTGATCGTTCAGCGCGTCCAACGCCGCCCGGACCGTACGGCCGGAGAAAAGCACGTCGTCGACGAGAATCACCCGCCGCCCGTCGATACCCCCACCAGGCAGCTCGGTCTTACCCAGCGCCCGGGTGGCTTGCAGCCGCAAGTCATCGCGATAAAGCGTGATATCCAGCGAACCGATCGGGATGTCGATACCCTCAAAGGCGTGGATCCGTGCGGCCAAGCGCTGGGCCAGTGGCACGCCGCGAGTGGGAATCCCGAGCAACACGGTGCCGGTCGCACCTGAAGTCTTCTCGAGAATCTGATGAGCGATCCGGTCGACAACCCGATGCAGATCGGACTCGGACAAAATAATCTTACTGGTGGTGTCTGCGCGTGGTTGTGCCACGGCGGACCTCCTTCCCCGCCTCACGGGACGGGTCGTTAAAGGACGTCGGTCGGCGCGGCCTGCGACAACAAGCCGCCCCGCTGGCTGACGCTACGTTACCAGCGCAGTTGGCGCTGACTAGGGTGGCGTGCCCCACCCACAAGCGGGCAGTAATCCCACTGGTCACCCGGATTCGTTCCTGAGGGCCACAGCATTGTTGTACGAGGAACACTTGACCAGGGGTCGCAAACTCCGTACCGTCACGCTGCGTAGCGAATCGCGGAGGAAGAACCCCTCCGGGCCAGCACAGTGGGAGTGTTCCGAATGCCGTCTGAGTACGCCAAGTCGTTAGGTGCCCGCCTGCGCTCGATCCGCCAACAGCAGGGACTCTCCCTGCAAGGTGTGGAAGAAAAGTCGAACGGGCGATGGAAAGCTGTCGTCGTAGGGTCATACGAGCGAGGTGACCGCGCAGTCACGGTCTCGCGCCTGGCTGAGCTGGCCGACTTTTACCGAGTGCCTGTCTCGGAACTGCTGCCCGACGGCAGCGGCGTCCGGCTAGAGGCCACAAACAAGATAGTGCTAGACCTGGAAAAGCTCTACGACACGACCGGCGAGGACCTCGCCTACGTGGCCCGGTATGCCCGCGCTATTCAGCAACAGCGTGGCGACTACAACGGCCGGGTTCTGTCGATCCGAGCTGACGATCTACGCGCGCTGGCAATCGTCTACGACATCTCGCCGTCTGGCTTGATCGAGCGATTGACCGAGCAGGGTGTCCTGGTTGCCGACCCGCGAGCGTTCTTCGCCAGCTGAACCACGCCGGCCAGCCGGCTGATGAAAGATAAGAAGAGGCCCATGTTCAGTTGGGCCTCTTCTCCCATTTCTGGCGACTAAGACCGCTATTTGCTGGCGAATTCCGCTATGCGGCCGAGAATGCCGTTGAGGAAGCGCGGGCTGTCGTCGGTCGACATCTGCTTCGCCAACTCAACCGCCTCGCTGATCGCTACCGGGTCGTCGATTTCAGCCACATAAAGCAGCTCATAAACCGCGATCCGGGCGATGTTGCGGTCGACGGCCGGCATCCGGTCGATGGTCCAGCCCTCGGCATAGCTGGCGATCAGCTCGTCGATCCGGCCTTGGTTCGCGGCAACGCCCTCGATCAAGCTGATCGCATAGTCCAAGTGGCTGGGCCGCGGCTTTTCGATCCGGTCGAGATAGGTGACCAGCACCTCGGTGGGGGACAGATCCCGCAGATCAGACTCGTACAGGACGTCGAGGGCCCGCTTGCGCGCCTTGCGGCGCGCGGGCATCTGCGTCTTGGGACCTTCAGCCATGATCAGGAACGACCGAGATATCGGCCGTCGCGAGTGTCAACCTTGATCTTCTCGCCGGTGGTGATGAACAGCGGCACGTTGACAGTGGCACCGGTCTCAACCGTGGCGGGCTTGGTGCCGCCGGTCGAACGGTCGCCCTGCAAACCCGGCTCGGTATAGGTGACCTCAAGGAACACGCTGGTCGGCAGCTCGATATAGAGCGGCACTGCCTCGTGCGTGGCCACAGTCGCCTCAGCCTCAGGCAACAGGTAATTCGCGTTTTCGCCGACAGTAAGCCCGGACACGCTGATCTGGTCAAAGGTGTCCAGATCCATGAAGACGAAGTCTTCGCCGTCTTTGTAGAGATACTGCATGGTCCGCTTGTCGACGGTCGCGGTTTCCACCTTCGTGCCGGCATTGAACGTCTTGTCGACGACCTTGCCCGAGAGCACGTTCTTCAGCGTGGTGCGCACGAACGCGCCACCCTTGCCCGGCTTGACGTGCTGGAACTCCACGACAGCCCACAAGGCGCCTTCGAGGTTGAGCACCAAGCCGTTCTTCAGGTCGTTCGTGGAAGCCATGTCCTACCTTGATCTTGACAATTATCGGTGACCCGGCGAGTTTAGCGGCGCGGGCGGCTCAGCAGCGAATCGGGCCAAGTGTTGCAGCGCCAGCCGGTATCCGTCGACGCCCAAGCCCGCGATCACCCCAGTGGCAACGGCCGAGACCACCGAATGGTGACGAAATTCCTCACGCGCGTGGATGTTCGAAATATGCACCTCGACCAGCCGCCCCCGCAGCATCGCACAGGCATCGCGAACCGCGTAGTTGTAGTGCGACCAAGCGCCCGGATTGAGCACAACGTCGGCACTTTCATCCGCGGCTTGGTGCAGCCAGCGCAGCATCTCGTGCTCGGCATCGCTCTGACGCACGTCGACCTCGACGCCCAGCTCCCGAGCCGTCGATCGGCACAGCTCGACCAGATTGGCATAAGTCGTCGTGCCATAAACATCGACCTGACGGCTACCCAAGCGCCCTAGATTAGGCCCGTTCAACACATAAATCATCGGGCCACTGCCGCGAATGCCTCGACCAGCATCGCCTCGTCCGGCCCGGCCAGAATTCCTGGCTGCGCCAACGCGTCCAACACCACGAACCGCAAGGTGTCCGCCCGCGACTTCTTGTCGACGCGCATCGCGGCCAACAACTCAGTCCAACCCGCTGACTCGTACGCCGTGGGCAGCCCCACCAAGTCGAGCACCGCCCGATGCCGCGCAGCGGTCGACTTATCCAGCCGACCGGCGAGCCGGGCCAACTCAGCCGCGAAGATCAGTCCCACCGCCACCGCATGCCCGTGCTTCCAGGTGTACTTTTCCCGCTTTTCGATCGCATGCCCGAGAGTGTGCCCGTAATTCAGGATTTCGCGCAGCCCCGACTCCAACAAGTCGACGCCGACCACATCGGCTTTGACCTGAATCGCCCGCTCGACCAGCTCGCGCAGCACCGAACTGGTCGGGTCCACTGCCGCCTTCGGGTCCTGCTCGACCAGCTCAAGAATCCGCGGATCCCGAATGAACCCGCATTTGATCACCTCAGCCAGGCCGGCGAGCAGGTCGTCAGCGGGCAGAGTCGCTAGCGCGGCCAAATCGCACAGCACCCCGGCCGGCGGATGGAACGCACCGACCAGGTTTTTGCCCGCGCTGATGTTGATCCCGGTCTTACCCCCGACCGCCGCGTCGACCATGCCGAGCAACGACGTCGACACCGGCACCCAGCGCACCCCTCGCAACCAGCTCGCCGCGACAAACCCGGCTAAATCAGTGACCGCTCCCCCACCAACCCCAACCACCACATCGGTACGGGTGAAGTTCGCTCGCCCCAATTCATCCCAGCACCTCGCCGCGACCTCGACCGTCTTAGCGTTCTCGGCGTCCGGCACCTCGATCAGCAGTGGCCGACCACCGGCCCGCGCGGCGATCTGCTCAGCCCGTTCCCGCAGCGGCGCCGCGTACAAGATGGCGGTTTGGGTAGCGCCGTTGAGCAGTGTCGGCAACTCACCCGCAAGATCATGACCGATCAGCACGTCATATGGACGCGCACCGGCTACCGAGATTCGGGTCACCGCAGCAGCCCCGCTACCTCGGCGGCGATGTCTTCCGGCGTACGCGCGTCCGTGGCGACTGTGTGCGTGGCGACCGACGCGTACAGGGGGCGGCGTTGATCCATTAAGTATTTGAGGGTTGCTCGGGGGTTGAGGTTGAGCAGGGGGCGACCGCCGCTGAGCCCGACCCGTTTGACCGCGTCGGTCAGCTCGACGGAGAGATAGACCACCGTATGCTCGCCGATCAGTTTGCGCGTGCCTTCGTCCAGGATTGCCCCGCCACCGAGCGCTAGCACTCCGTCAAACGAGGCGAGGGTGGCAGCGATCGTCGTGCGCTCCAGCGCCCGAAACGCCTCTTCGCCGTCGTCGAAAAAAATCTCTGGGATCGGTTTGCCGGCCTGCTGCTCGATCAGGTGGTCAGCGTCCGCGAACGCAACACCCAGCAGCTCAGCGACCGCCTCGCCAACAGTGGTTTTGCCGGCACCCGGCGCACCGACGAACACTGCCACCGGCGACATCAGCGGATCACCAAGTTGTTCAGGTAGCCGACGAGGTTGCGCCGGATCTCAGTCACCGAGTCGCCGCCGAACTTCTCCGTCGCGGCCTCGGCCAGCACCAACGCGACCATCGCCTCGGCCACCACCGCACCGGCTGGCACCGCGCACACGTCGGAACGCTGGTTGATCGCGGTTGCCGCTTCCCCGGTGAGCACGTCGATCGTTTGCAACGCCCGGTTCAACGACGAGATCGGCTTGAGCGCGGCCCGAACCCGCAACGGCTCACCGTTGGTGATGCCACCTTCCAGCCCGCCGGCCCGATCGGTGACGCGCCGCACCCCATCCGGGGTCGCGATGATCTCGTCGTGCGCGACCGAACCGCGTGAACGTGCCTGGGTGAAGCCGTCGCCGATCTCCACCCCCTTGACCGACTGGATCGACATCAACGCGGTGGCCAGCCGAGCGTCCAACTTGCGGTCCCATTGCACATGCGAACCCAACCCTGTCGGTACGCCGTAAGCCAGCACCTCGACGATGCCACCGAGCGTGTCCGCGTCCTTTTTGGCGGCATCGACCTCAGCCACCATGCGTGCACTCGCCTCCGGATCGAGACAGCGCAGCGGGTCGGCGTCGATCCGGTCCGCGTCCTGCGGGGTCGGGATCAATCCCGCCTTCACGCTGACCGAGCCGAGCTCGATCACATGTGACACGATCTGGATCCCGAGTGCTTGCCAAATCAGCTGCTTGGCCACTACACCCACCGCAACCCGGGCGGCAGTCTCGCGGGCGCTGGCGCGTTCCAGAATCGGCCGAGCATCCGTATGGCCGTATTTCTGCATGCCGGCCAGGTCGGCGTGGCCGGGGCGAGGGCGGGTCAGCGGCGCGTTACGGGCTTGCGCGGCCAGCTCGTCGGCGTCGACCGGGTCGGGCGACATGACCGTCTCCCACTTAGGCCACTCGGAGTTGCCCACCCGGATCGCGACTGGGCTGCCCAGGGTCACGCCGTGGCGCACGCCGCCGATGAACTCGACCACGTCCTGCTCGAATTTCATCCGGGCGCCGCGACCATAGCCGAGCCGGCGGCGGGCCAAGTCGTGCCCGATCTGCGCACTCGTCACTTCGACTCCGGCGGGAACCCCGTCCAGAAGCGCAACGAGTGCCGGTCCATGCGATTCACCTGCGGTAAGCCAGCGCAACACGAGTCACAGTCTGGCACGTGCACCGGGCGAGTCGCCGATCCCCCACCGCGATCCCGCCGTACGGACAGCAAGCAGCGGCGATTAGGCGACGCTCATTGCTTGCGAAATACCGACCGGTGGTTGAGCTAAAGGTGCCCGGCGGCGGCAAATAGGGCCGTGCGCATGGCCTCGGTCGGTGCGGTCTCAACCCCGGTGAACTGCTCAAACTGGCTGATCGCTTGGGCGAGCAACAAGTCGAGGCCGGAACTGACCGTGCTGCCAGCCGCGCTGGCCGCCGCCGCCAGCGGCGTGGGCCACGGGTCGTAAAGCGCATCGAAAAATACGGTGCCCGGCTGCCAGCTGACGGCCGGCGCTAGGTGGTCGGCGGCCCCTTTCGGCACGGTTGAGATCACGGCATCCGCGCTGAATGCGGCTGGCGCGTCCGCCCACCGGGCGCCGATGATTCGCACGCCGAGGGCTGCTGCTGCGCGCTGAAGTTCGTCCAGCGCCTCTTGGCGTCGGGTGACGACGGTGACCTGGGTTGTGCCGAGCTCGGCAGCAGCAGCGAGTGCCGCCCGAGCCGTGCCACCCCCGCCGAGCACAGTGAGTTTGGGCGCGTCGGGCACACCGGCAGCGCGCAACACTGCGACCATGCCGGTCACGTCGGTGTTGTCGGCGTGCCATGAGCCGTCGGCGTGCCGGATCAGTGTGTTCGCAGCACCGACTGCCGCGGCAACTCGCGATGAGGTGGCAGCCACCTGCAGTGCCACCTGCTTCAACGGCATGGTCAGCGACAGCCCAACCCATTCGGGTCCGAGTCCGGCGATCAGGTCGGGCAGCTCCGCCTCGGCGCACTCGAACGCGTCGTAGCGCCAACTCGTCAACCCGACCGCGGCGAAACCGGCGTTGTGGATCACTGGCGACAACGAGTGCCCGATCGGCTTTCCGCAGACTGCCGCCCGCCGCCCCGGCTCATTCGGTTTCACTGGCACTACCCTAGGCCACCCAGCAACCCGGCAATCGTCGCGCCGCAATGCAGACGTCAGTGCGCCGAACCAGCCGGATCGCTAGGTTGTCAGGCCGCGCTCAGAGCACACCGTTCTTGCGGGCTAGGGCTTCGTTGCGCAATTGCCCGGCGTAATCGGCAGAGAAGGCGGAATGACCCTGCTTGTCGATCGCGACGAAATAGAGCCAGTTGCCTGCCGGCGGGGCCAACGCAGCCAGCAGTGCGGCCTTGCCCGGGTTGTTGATCGGCGTCGGCGTCAACCCGTCCTTGCCGTGCAACCGGTAGGGATTTTTCGGGTCCTTCAGCTCAGCCTCGGTCATCTGGCCGGACGTCTTCGTCGGCTTCCCGGTGAGCTGGTAATAGTAATTGATCCCGACGTCGAACTCCAGGCACTTGCAGTGGAACCCGGTGCCGTAAAGCCGGTTGTAAGCGACCCGCGCGACCTTACCCAAGTCCTCGGCGTTGCCCGCCTCAGCCTGCGCCAACGACGCCACAGTAAGCACCTCATAGGGGGTGATGTGCCGGTCGCTTTGCGCCTTGTCAGCAAACTGCGTGTCGCCCACGACCGTCAGGAAGTGGTTCACCATCAGCTTGAGGTCATCTAGAGCAGTGGCTTTGGGATCGAATTCGTAGGTGTCCGGAAACAGGAAACCCTCGATCGACTTGCTGACCGGCTGGCCATCGTCGCGCTTGAACCAATAATCGGGCACACCCAGGGCGACCACGGGATCCTTCGCGGCTTCCTTGAAGTCACCAACCGGCAGGCCGGTCGCCTTGGCCAAGGCGTCGAAAACCTGCAGGGCCGTCTTGCCCTCGGGAATGGTGACGCCCTTGGTCGACCGGGCCTTCGGGTCAAGCAGCAGCGTCACTGCATTGTCAGCGGACATCTGCTTTCGCAACGTGTACGAACCGGGTTGGATGTTGATGCTCTTTGCGTTTTTTTTGGCCGCGTTGACGAACGCCTTCGTGCTCTTGACCACGTCCGATTGCACCAACGTGTTGCCCATGTCGGTGATGGTCGCGCCCTGCTCGATGGTCACCGCGACGTTGACGCCGCCAGGCCCGCTGTAATCGGCCACCGTGAAGTGATTTTTGATCTTGTTGAAGCCGAGGTAGCCCCCGCCGCCGAGCAGGGCGAGCAGGACAAAAGCCATGATGAAGGCAATGCTGGATCGACCGGAGCGCTTCCGGCCGCCCCGGCCACGGCGATGCCGGGGGCGGGTCTTGTCGACGTCGTCGTCGAACGCGAGGTCCAGTTCGTCGATCATCTCTGCCTCCGCTGCGCGTCCAGCCAGCTCTGCAGGATCTCCACCGCAGCCGCCTGATCGACGACTGCGCGTTGCCGCTTGCCCCGCACGCCACGTTCGGCGAGTCTGCGAGTCGCGACCACTGTCGACATCCGCTCGTCGGTCAAGGCGATCGGCACCGGACCGACTGCGTCCGCCAGTTGCCCAACATACGTGCGAATATCGATGGCGGCGGGTCCTTCGGCGCCGTTGAGCCGCACCGGAAGTCCCACCACGATCTGCACCACCTCGTGATCCCCCACGAGGCAGACGAGCTCTGCTATATCGCCAGGCACGGCTTGGACAGCCGCACCCATGTCACGGGCAATTGTGACCAGGGGGGTGGCCAGAATCCCGTCAGGGTCGCTGATAGCAACCCCGACGCGCACCTTACCGACATCGACGCCCAACCGCCTACCCCGCGCGAGCGTGCTCATCCGGTCACCCCTCGTCACACCCGTCATCCGGCGGTGTCAGTCACCGCTTTCTCCACCGCCGCGAGCAGCGCCGGCACCTGCTCAGCCGGCAGGCCGCCACCCTGAGCGAGGTCGGCGTTACCGCCACCTCGACCAGACAATGCACCCTTAACCAGTTCCGCGGCGGACAAGCCCCGACTTTTCGCCGCCGAGTTGAGCGCGACGATCAGCGAAGCCTTGCCGTTGGCCGAAGCCGCGACCGCGACCACCGCCGGACGGCTGACATCGATCCTCCCCCGAATCTCCTGGGCCAGGGTACGCACATCGTTCACTGCAGCACCCTCGGGTGCCTGGGTCCCGACATATGCCACCCCGTGCAGGTCCTTGGCCCCAGCGGCGAGCGCGCCGGCTCCGCCGAGCACCATTTGCGCCCGAAGCTTCTCCAGCTCCTTCTCCGCGTCCCGCAGCGCGGTGACGGTCTGCTCGACGCGGTCGGCGACCTGATCGCCGGGCACCCGGAACAACTCAGCCAAGCGCGACACCAGCAGGTGCTCCTTGGCGAGGAAGCCGAACGCGTCGATGCCGACCAGCGCCTCAACCCGACGTACGCCGGAGCCGATCGACTGCTCGTTGAGGATCTTGACCAGCCCCAGTTGACCAGATCGGGACACGTGCGTGCCACCACAGAGTTCACGCGCGTAGTCACCGACCTCAACCACTCGCACCTCATCGCCGTACTTTTCGCCGAAGAGCGCCATCGCGCCGAGCCGGCGCGCTTCCGTCTGGGAGGTGATGAAGGCATGCACTTCGAGGTCGCGCAGCAGCACCTCGTTGACCTGCTGCTCGACGTCGTTAAGCACTGCCGGCGAGACAGCACCCGGGGTGTTGAAGTCGAACCGCAACCGACCCGGTGCGTTCAACGAACCGGCCTGAGTCGCGGATTCACCGAGGAACGCGCGCATCGTCTGGTGAATCAAGTGGGTCGCGGTGTGCGAGCGGGAGATCGCCTTGCGCCGAGTCACATCAATTTCCGCAAAACCACTTTCCCCGGTACGCACCTCGCCGCGCACAACTCGCACCTTGTGCACGATCAGGCCGGGCAGCGGCTGTTGCACGTCGACGACCTCGACCTCGCCGCCGCCCACCTTGATCCGGCCGGTGTCAGCCTGCTGGCCGCCGCCCTCGGCATAGAACGGCGTCGTGTCTAACACGAGTTCGACGAAATCGCCCTCGCCGGCCACTTCCAGGCTGCCGCGCTCGCCGATCAGCGCCCGAACCCGCGACTCCCGGGTGACTTCCTGATATCCGGTGAACTCGATCGGTCCACCAGCGTCGAGCACGGTGCGGTACGCGGACAGGTCGGCGTGACCGGTCTTACGCGCCTTCGCATCCGCCTTCGCCCGAGTCCGCTGCTCGCTCATCAGCCGACGGAAGCCCTCATGGTCGACCTCGAGTCCCTGCTCAGCCGCGATCTCCAGCGTCAAATCAATCGGGAACCCGTAAGTGTCGTGCAGCTGGAACGCCTGCGAGCCGGACAGCTGCTTGCCACCCGACTGCAACGCGCCAGTGATCGCCGTGTCCAGGATTGTCGTGCCCGACTTCAGCGTGGCCAGGAACGCGTCCTCCTCCGCATACGCGTAGGTCGAAATCCGGCCGAACTCCTCCGCCAATTCCGGGTAGGACGGGGCCATGCAGTCGCGGGCCACCGGCAGCAGCTCCGGCAGCGCCCGGTCCTGCCAGCCGAGCAGGCGCATCGCCCGAATCGCCCGGCGCATGATCCGCCGCAACACGTAGCCGCGGCCCTCGTTCGCCGGGGTCACGCCGTCGCCGATCAACATCAGCGCGGTCCGCACGTGGTCCGCGATCACCCGCAGCCGTACGTCATCCGGGTGCGACTCACCCGCAACACGGCCGGAGTTCACGCCGTACCGCTTGCCGGTCATCTCGGCCGCGCGCGCGAGGATCGGGCGAACCTCGTCGATCTCGTAGAGGTTGTCTACGTTCTGCAGAACGGATGCGACTCGCTCCAGGCCCATGCCTGTGTCGATGTTCTTTCTCGGGAGCTCGCTGACGATGGTGAAATCCGACTTCGATTTCACGTCAGTGATCTCGTACTGCATGAAGACCAGGTTCCAGATCTCCATGTAGCGATCCTCGTCAACCGCGGGACCGCCCACGCGCCCATATTCCGGGCCGCGGTCGTAGAAGATCTCGGAGCACGGGCCAGCCGGACCCGGAATGCCCATCGACCAGTAGTTGTCCGCTTTATCCCGACGAACGATTCGCGCTTCTGGCACGCCGATGCCGCGCCACAGCCCAAACGCCTCGTCGTCGTCGAGATAAACAGTCGGCCAGATCCGCTCCGGATCCAACCCGTAACCACCATCGGTGACCGGCGTGGTGACCAAATCCCAGGCGAGTTTGATCGCGCCTTCTTTGAAGTAATCGCCGAAGGAGAAGTTGCCGTTCATCTGGAAGAACGTGCCATGCCGGCTGGTCTTGCCGACCTCGTCGATATCCGGGGTGCGGATGCATTTCTGCACACTGACCGCCCGGTTGAACGCCGGGGTGCGCTGACCCAGGAAATAGGGCACGAACTGCACCATGCCCGCGTTGATGAAGAGCAGGTTCGGGTCGTCGATCGCCGGCAGCGGCGCACTGGGCACGACCGTGTGCCCGTTGGCCGCGAAATGCGCCAAGAAACGCCGCTTGATCTCCGCCGTCTTCATCGATGCCCCTCCTGCGCCTCGGGCTCGTCGGTAAAGAGCTCGCCGTCGGCGAATGCCTGCTGGATCTGTTGTTGCCGCTCGGTCATGCCTTCGCGGACGTCTTCCACGAAGTTACGCATCGACTCGACCAGGCCGCCAGCGGATTGCGACAGCGAGGTGGCGATGCCGGTGGGGGTGAATTCGTTCGCTTTGCGGGTGAACTTGCGCACGACGATGGCGCCGACCGCCAAGCCGACCCCCAGCCAGAGCAGGCGCTTCATTGCGGCATTACCTCTCTTGAACGAGTGTTGGGTGCGCGATCAGCGGGCAGCTTTACGGCGCTGCTTGATCGTGGTGCGAACTTCGCGGTCCTCATCGGCCTTGCGGCGGGCGTTGGCGGCCTTGCGCAGGCCATAGCCGAACGAGGCCACTTTGATCAGCGGGTTCGACGCGGCCGCGGCCACCACGGTGGACAGATTTGCCACGTTCGCCGTCACATGCGCGGCGTGCTCGGTAATCGTGTCGACTTTGGCTAGTTGCAGGTTGACACCATCTAGCGAGACCTGAACCTGCCCGAGCGCAGTATTCACGTTCTGCACGGTCTCGTTGACATTGCCGAGCAGCGGCCCGGTGTGGTCAGTCAGGTCGTTGAGCGCGCGGGTGGCAGCGTCGACGGTGCGACCCAGTTTGAGAATCGGCACCGCGAGCACAATGACGAGCATCAGAAGGGCGCCTGCCGCAATCAAGCCTGCAATTTCTCCGGCGTGCATCTAGCGCGTCTCCTCTACTGCGAAGTTGTACGTAAGGCGGGGCAACGTGCAGACCCTACCGTCCGTGACCGCAGTGCGCTTCACGACGCCTTGGGTGTCGGCGCCAGGAGCGGATCGTTGGACAGCACCGGATCTGGCGTCTCGCCCACCAAACCCGGGATCTGCTTCGGTTCTGGCTTACCCCGGGTGTCGGTGATTCCATTCTGAATTTTGATGCTGACTGTGGATCCAACGCAATTTTTCGGTGCTGGGGTTGCCGCCGCGGCAGCAGGCAAGGCGACCGGGTCCTGCGCAGCCACCCGGTCCACCGCGCACTCCGGCAGCCGCACCCACAGGTCCAGGGTGAACTCGTCGCGCCGCCAGCAGCTGTAGGTCGCCGTAGTCCGATCGAACGGTGCATCTGGGCAATCGCCGACCTTCCAGGGCTGCCACCCGGCTTTGGTCAGCGCCGCCGCATAAACCTGAGTGGTCTCCTTAAACTCATGGCCCGACTGCACCACTCGTTCGCGGAAAGTGCAGTCGAGCAGGCACCACCGGCTGCCGCTGCTGCGATCGTCGACGTGGGTGTTTGCCCAGCCCGGCACGGCGAGCCCGTCCAGCGAACTGAACACCGGGTCGCGGTTGGCCGACTGCAAGCCGAAGATTGTCGGCAGCACGAACAGCACTACGACGGCAAGCGAAACCAGCAAGATGAACCGAAGGCGGCGCCTGGTTCGCACCTGATTACGTAGTTCCGTGCCGGCCCCACGCAAGCTAGTGAAGGTCTCCCCCGGGTGCTGCAACCCCATCCGACTCCCGGCCGCCGCAGCCGTCACCACACCGCGGACCTGCAACCGAGCCCGCTCACTTCCGGGCAAATCAGACCCAGTCACACCCCCCGACGGTACCCCGTAAGCACCGGCTGTCCCGCTCTCACTCGACCTAACGTCGAGTGCACCGGTAGCCCGATCGAGTGAGCCCCCAGCACCACCGGCCGAGGTTCGCGGCCGGGACGATGCGCCCGGCAGCAACCCGGCACCGGGGTTGACCCGTCCGGTCGCCGGACCCGGTGCTTCCAGCGCCGTCCGCGGACCCGACGCCGGAACCCCCCGTATCGAGCCACCACCCGCCACACCCGAAACCGGTACGGCCGAACCACCATTGGACGCCGCCTCGACTCCGGCAGCGGCCGCACCGACAACAGCAGCACCCTGGCCGACACCAGCAGCACCTCGCCCCGGACGGGCAGCCCGCCCAACCGGCATGGTGGCGGATTCACCTCGTTGACCCGGTAAGACCTGACTGTGCTGACCAGTCGCCGCCTGAGGTCGCTGACCCGCGAGCACCTGACTGTGCTGTTCACGTTCCGGTTGTGGCCGGTCGCGCTCACGGTTGGGTTGGTTCGGATTCGATTGACTTGGGTCCCGACGGGCCGGCTCGGTGCGATCGACTCCGGGACGGCCGGGCTCCGACCGGCTGCCTGAGATCGGTCGAGACGACGTCACACCCGCACGGGTGCCGGCTGGTGCCGATCTATCTCCCGGGCGAGCGATGAGTCCCGACGGGCTGTCGGCCATGGCACCCGCGCGACCGGGAACGGCCGGCGTTCGAATGCCTTGCGGGCCGGGGACCACGGGGGGCATGGCCACTGCCGGTCCACCACGTGCTGTTGGCGTCGTGGGCACCACCCGGCGTTGACCGCCCGGCGGTGTCGGATTTGCCCTAGCCCGGCCCCGAGTACCTTGCGCCGGCCCTTGGCTCGGCGCCAGATCGGTGGGAATCGAGCCACCGCGAGCGCTCTCACCGCGACCCACCGAGGTGCCAGAAATTGGTGCACTGCCGGAAATTGGTGCACTGCCGGAAATTGGTGCACTGCCGGAAATTGGTGCACTGCGCGGCGCAGGGCCTGACACGGGAGCACTACGCGGCGCAGGACCCGACACAGGAGCACCACGCGGCCCAGGACCCGACACAGGAGCACCACGCGGCCCAGGACCCGACACAGGAGCACCACGCGGCCCAGGACCCGACACAGGAGCACCACGCGGCGCGGTGCCGGGAATTGGCGCACCACGGGGCGCGGTGCCCGAAGTGGGGGAAGTGCTGGGCCGGCGCGAACGCTGCGTGCCGGTTCTGCTATCAACGCCCGCGGTGCCCGGCCAATCGGGGTTGGAATAGCCGGCAGCACGGTCTGCATCAGCATCTCGTTGACCACGAGCACGTGTCACGCGACCAGTCGGACCAGGGTCGACCAGGTCACGGTCCGGCCGGCCGTGGCGTCCAGTGCGTTCGCCGACTCCGTCCGGCTTCGGCAGAATCGGCTGGGCTCCGCTCGGGCGAACCCACCGCGAACCACCGTCCGGGGCGAAACGTTCACCGTCGCCAGCGCGACCACCGCTCGGGTGACCCCCCGGACCGGCCATCCCGGGGAGGCTGCTCCCCGGGGCGACTGATGCGGGACCGCCACGTCCGGTTTCGCGCGACCGGGTCGAGCCGGTCGGCGAATCGGGGACAGCCGAAATTGGCCTTCCCCCCTCGGACTGCCGGGCGACCCGGGCGCCGACGCCGTCACGTCGCCCCGGCGGCAGACCACCGGGCGCAGGACTTGACGTCTGCGAACTGTCTGCCTCTGTGCTGCGAAAACGGTCGCGGCTGCGCGCGGAGCCGGCCGGTGAGATCGGCCGTGAACTCGGCGACACCGGCCGCGATGCCGGTGGCTCAAACGGGGGTGTCGGTGGGCCTTGCCCGGCAGCGGGGCCGCGCCCAGAGCTCGGCGGCACGAGGGTGGGGAACCCGCCGCTTCGATAGTCCTGCGGCTCGGCTGCAGGGATTTGCCGGCGCCCATGCCCCGGCTCGGCTTCCTCGTCAAATCGGCCCGGCCCGCGACGCTTGGGCGGCTCAGCACCCAATGGCAGCTCACCCCGACTAGACCGATCGTCCGGGCCTGGTGCAACCCGGCCAGGCCGATCTGCACCAGGTGCGACCCGACCGGTTTTGCTGGGCCGTGACTCGCCGGGGGGCGTGCCGGGGCCGATCGCCTCGCGCTGCTGTTTGGCCGTGCGGAGGTCGTCGAGCCAGCCGGTTTCCTCTTGCGGCACTGCTGACTGCTCCGTCGCGGCCGACCCGCGACCGAACCGGCGACGGTTTCGCCCACCCTGCTCATTGCGCAGGTCGGCGTCGTCGTCGGGCCCGTCGGCACCGCGCGATCTCACGACTGACGTTCCTCTCCGGCGGCCTTGCCCATGCCACCCGAACCAGCACCCTCGCCCGGCTCAGCTGACCCGACAGCAACACCGCTGCCCTTTGACCCGCCAGCAGCAGCACCATTGCCGGCTGAGCCGCTAGCAGCAGCACCATTGCCGGCTGAGCCGCTAGCAGCAGCACCATTGCCGGCTAAGCCGCCAGCAACACAATTGCCGTCTGTGCCGACAGTGGCGCCGGTGGACAAGAAGCCCGTCGACGACTGTGACGCATTCACGAGTGTCGCACCACCCACCGTGCGGTCGAGGCTGGCCGCCGAACCGGTCTCGACACCCCCCAAGGCACCGCTGGAAGGCCCGCGAGCTGCTAGCCCACGCACGATTCGGCGCAGCCGGGGCAGCCGCTCGTGCACTGAACGTTCAGCTCCGTGCTCGGTGGGCCGGTAGTAGTCTGCGCCGATCAGGTCATCCGGAACGTACTGCTGCGCGACCACGCCGCGGGGGTCGTCGTGCGGATATCGATAACCACGTCCGTGGCCCAAGCCCCGCGCACCCGGATAGTGCGAGTCACGCAGCTGGGAAGGCACCGGCCCACCTTTGCCGGCTCGGATGTCGGCCATCGCAGCGCCGATCGCGGTAGTCACGCTGTTGGACTTGGGTGCGGTAGCCAGGTGCACCACGGCGTGAGCCAAGTTGAGCTGCGCTTCGGGCATCCCGATGGTCTGCACGGCTTGGGCCGCAGCGGTTGCGACTAGTAACGCTTGTGGATCGGCCATACCCACGTCCTCGCTGGCGAAGATCACGATCCGGCGGGCGATGAACCGCGGGTCCTCGCCGGCGACCAGCATCCGCGCCAGCCAGTGCAGGGCGGCATCGGCATCGCTCCCACGCATGCTCTTAATGAACGCGCTGGTCACGTCGTAATGCGCGTCGCCGTCTCGGTCGTAGCGCACAGCGGCAACGTCAACGGCCTTTGCCACGGTCGCGAGATCAATTTCGGTCATGCTTTGGGCGATTGCCGAGCTGGCCGCTGCTTCCAGCGCGGTCAACGCCTTACGCACGTCGCCGGCGGCCAACCGTACGAGATGGTCTTCGGCTTCGGTGGAAACGGTGACGGTGCCGCCTAGCCCGCGTTTGTCGGTGACCGCGCGGCGCAGCAGGACAAGCACGTCGTCTTCGGCGAGTGCGTGCAGTGTGAGGAGCACGCAGCGCGACAGCAGTGGCGAAATGACGGAAAAGTAGGGGTTTCCCGTGGTAGCAGCGAGCAAGGTGACGGTGCGGTCCTCGACCGCGGCGAGCAGCGAATCCTGTTGGGTTTTGCTGAAGCGGTGCACCTCGTCGATGAACAGCACTGTCAGCGGGCCACCAGAGCGGCGCTCTCGGCGAGCGGTCTCGATCACCGCGCGCACGTCCTTGACCCCAGCGGACAGCGCCGACATCGCGACGAATTTGCGCTCGGAGGCGGACGCCACCAGGTGAGCGATCGTGGTCTTGCCAGTGCCGGGTGGGCCCCACAAGATCACCGACATCGGGCTGGCCGCCGTGACCAGCTGTCGCAGCGGCGAGCCCGGGGCCAGCAGGTGTTGCTGACCGACCAGTTCGTCGAGCGTGGCTGGACGCATCCGCACCGGCAGCGGCGAATCAGCGGACACAACGGTGAAGCCGCCGGTCGCGGCGCCCGAGTGGTTCGGCGCGGCGAGGTCCGGTTGCCCTAGCGAAAAGAGCCCGTCCGTGTCCATCAGCTCCGACAGTACCGGGCCGCAGCCAAGTGCCCGAATTGCCGACCCGCCGCCCTAATGCAGGATGTTAACGGCACGGGCGACGACCAGCGCAGCCGTGACCAAGGAGATCCCGGATTCGATCGCCATCGCGAACTTTGCCCAGCGCGACAACGGCAGCGTGTCCGTGGGGCTGAACGCCGTCGCGTTGGTGAACGACACATAGGCGTAGTCCAGGAACGTCGGCTCCCAGTCCTTCGGTGCGAGCTGCGGCGCGGTCATCGCCGCAAACAAGAAATCTGGGTACGGATCGGTGCCCAGTGCCCGCTGGACCGGCCCGCCGCGATCAAGCTCCCAGAACCAGACCGCGAAGCTGAGGATATTGATCGAATAGATGGCCGCCCCACTGGCGAGCAGGGCAGCCGCTGAGCCGACACCGTGCCCGGTGGTGATGTCTTGCACCAGTCGAGCCACCGACCACGCATTGCCCAGGCTGGCCACCGCGATCAGGCCGAGCGACACCAACCGCAGCATCGGCGTGGTGCGCCGCATTCGCAGCGGGTTAGCGGCCACTACGACCAGAGCCAACGCGACCTCGATCACCGGCAGTGACCAGCGCGGCCCCAAGCTGAGCCGCTCTGGCAACATCCACTGCAGCGCAATCATCAGCGCGATAGCCAGAGCAGCAGGCAGCCGCTGCTCACCCTCGGTGGTGCGAAGCCAAGCCGGTACGGGCCGCTCTTTGCCGCCCAGCTGTCCGGGCACGTCCTCGGGCGAGCCGCCGACCAGCAGGTTTCGGCGCACGGCGGGTTAGTTGCTCGGCTGCACCGGCGCGGCCACCCCGTCGGTGCCAGCAGTCGCCGCAGTCTTCGGCTTGGCGTCGATGCCGGCCTCCAACCGCTGCTGGCGGGTGATCGGGGTCGGCGCGGTGGTCAGTGGGTCGAACCCGCCCCGGGTCTTCGGGAAGGCGATGACCTCACGGATCGACTCGTTGCCCGACAGCAGCATGCAGGTGCGGTCCCAGCCCAGCGCGATGCCGGCGTGCGGCGGCGGGCCGTATTTAAACGCCTCCAGCAGGAAGCCGAACTTGTCCTGCGCCTCCTCCGGCGAAATGCCGAGCAGATCAAACACCCGGCTCTGCACGTCGCCCCGGTGAATACGGACGCTACCGCCACCGATTTCATTACCGTTCACAACAATGTCGTACGCGTACGCCAAAGCGCGATCGGGTGCCTCTTCGAATCGGTCCAGCCACTCGTCGTTCGGCGAGGTGAACGGGTGATGCACTGCCGTCCAGCCGGCCGGCTTACCCGCGTCGTCAGTCGTACGCTCGAACATCGGCGCGTCGACAACCCAGCAGAACGCCCACGCCGATTCGTCGATCAGGCCGGACCGCTTGGCGATCTCGATTCGGGCTGCACCGAGCAGTTCTTGCGCGGCCCGACGCTCGTCCGCGGCGGCGAAGAAGATAGCGTCGCCCGGCTTGGCACCAACCGCGTCGGCCAGCCCGTTCAGGTGTTCGGCGGAGAGGTTCTTAGCCACCGGGCCGCGCGGCTCGCCCGTTTCGGCGTCTAGCACCACGTAGGCGAGGCCACGCGCGCCCCGCGCCTTCGCCCAGTCCTGCCAGCCGTCGAGTTCTTTGCGGGTTTGACTAGCGCCGCCCGGCATGACGACCGCGCCGACGTAGCCGCCGGACTCGATCGCGCCGGCGAACACCCGAAACGCCGTGCCGCGCAAGTAGTCGGTGAGGTCGACCAGCTCCACGCCGTAGCGAAGGTCGGGTTTGTCGGAGCCGTAGCGGTTCATCGCGTCGGTCCAGGTGATCCGCGGGATTGGGAGCGAGACCTGGTAGTTGGCCAGTTCGCTCCAGAGCCGCGAGACCAGCTCTTCGCCGAGCTCGATGATGTCGTCCTGGGTGACGAAGGACATTTCAATGTCGAGTTGAGTGAATTCCGGCTGCCGGTCGGCACGGAAGTCTTCGTCGCGATAGCAGCGGGCGATCTGGTAGTAACGCTCCAAGCCGGCGACCATCAGCAGCTGCTTGAACAGCTGGGGCGACTGCGGCAGCGCATACCAGGTGCCGGGCTGCAACCGCACCGGCACCAGGAAGTCGCGCGCGCCTTCGGGGGTCGAACGAGTCAGTGTGGGCGTCTCGATCTCGTTGAAGTCGCGGGCGTGCAGCACTTCCCGGGCGATCTGGTTGGCCCGGCTACGCAGCCGAAGTGCGTTGGCCGGCCCGGCGCGGCGCAGGTCCAGGTAGCGATATTTCAACCGCAGGTCGTCAGCGGCGGTGATCGAGTCGTCGACCGGCAGCGGCAGCGCGGCAGCCTCAGACAGCACGGTCAGCTCGGTGGCAACCACTTCGATCGCCCCGGTGGCCAGCTCCGGGTTCTCGTTGCCGTCGGGGCGGGCGTTCACCTGACCGACCACGCGGACACAGAATTCGTTGCGCAGCGCGTGCGCGTCCTCTTCCCGCAGCACCACTTGCACGACACCGGACGCGTCGCGCAAGTCGACAAAGACCACGCCGCCGTGGTCGCGCCGGCGGGCCACCCATCCGGCCAGGGTCACCGTCGTGCCGGCGTCGCTCGCACGCAAACCACCGGCATTATGGGTACGGATCACGGAAAGGTCTCCTCACAGATGTGACTCGGGCGCACCGGACATTGTGTCAGGCACCGCGCACCGCCGTCAGCTCGGTATCGGCCCCGTCCACTCTGGCCGATCGCTTGATGCGTAGCCACCGGATTTCGCCAGTATTTAGTGGCTCGCCTCGTGCACGTGATTTGTCGGCTTTACGCCATACGGTGGTGATTGGGCGTACTTTGAGGTTTAGGCGACACCGAGCGCTCGGTGGGTAACGCGTCCGAAACTTCCAGCTGCGAGCATTTCTCCGGCGCGATCAGGGAGGTCCGTTGTTCCTCAGCCAGCATGAGCAGGAACGCCTGCTGATTCACGTCGCCGCGGATGTGGCCCGGCGTCGCCAGGAGCGCGGCCTGCGACTCAACTATCCTGAGGCGACAGCGATCATCACCGCCTTCCTGCTCGAAGGCGCGCGCGACGGTCGCAGCGTCGCTGAGCTGATGGATGCGGGCCGCCGAGTGTTGACTCGGGCGGACGTGCTGGCCGGGGTGCCGGAAATGCTGCCCGAGGTGCAGGTCGAGGCAACCTTCCCGGATGGCACCAAGCTGGTTACCGTGCACGGACCGATCTCATGATCATCCCCGGCGAGATTCTGCTCGGCACCGGTGAGATCGAGATTAATCCGGATCGCCCGGTGCTGACCTTGGCAGTCAGCAATACCGGTGATCGACCGGTGCAGGTCGGTTCGCATTTCCATTTCGCTGAGGCGAATGCGGCGCTGGAATTCGACCGCGCGGCTGCCTGGGGATATCGATTGGCAGTGCCGGCGGGCACGTCGACGCGCTTCGAGCCAGGCCTGCCGCGCGACGTCGACCTGGTCGCGCTGGCTGGAAACCGGATCGTGCCCGGATTGCGCGGGCTGGCCGGTGGCCCGCTTGACCCGCCGATGCCGCCGGTGGTCACCGACCCGATGGACATCGAGCCCGAGGGTTCACTCGACGCAGACTTCCCCAGCAACGGCAGCCCCCGATGACTGATGACCAACGCAATCGAGCAGGTGGCGCCCGATGAGCAGGCTCGATCGGGGTCGATACGCGGCGCTTTACGGCCCGACCACAGGTGACCGGATCCGGTTGGCCGACACCAACTTGTTGATCGAGGTCGAGCAGGATCGAAGTGCTGGGCCCCAGCCCGGTGACGAGGTCGTGTTCGGCGGCGGCAAGGTCATTCGCGAGTCGATGGGTCAATCTCGGGCCACCCGCGCCGAAGGCACCCCCGACACCGTGATCACCGGTGCGGTCGTGCTCGACCACTGGGGCGTCGTCAAAGGTGACATCGGCATCCGCGACGGCCGGATCGTCGCGATCGGCAAAGCTGGCAACCCCGACATCATGGACGGCGTGCACCCGCATCTAGTGATCGGTCCGGGCACCGAGATCATCGCCGGAAACGGCAAGATCCTCACGGCCGGCGCCATCGACAGCCACGTGCACCTGATCAGCCCGACAATCTTGAACACCGCACTAGCCGCCGGGATCACCACGATCATCGGTGGCGGTACCGGGCCGGCCGAGGGCACCAAAGCCACCACAGTCACGCCGAACGCCTGGCATCTAGCCCGGATGCTTGAGGCGCTGGACCCGTTCCCGATCAATGTGTTGTTGCTGGGCAAAGGCAACACGATGTCGGCCGAATCGATGTGGGAGCAGCTGCGCGGTGGTGCCGGCGGTTTCAAGCTGCACGAGGACTGGGGCACCACGCCCGCGGTCATCGACGCTGCGCTCAAGGTCGCCGATGCGTCGGGCGTGCAGGTTGCCATCCACACCGACACGCTGAACGAAGCAGGTTTCGTCGAAGAGACAGTGCGCGCGATCGGCGGCCGATCGATCCACGCCTATCACACTGAGGGCGCCGGTGGCGGGCATGCACCCGACATCATCACTGTCGTTGCGCACCCCAACGTGCTGCCGTCCTCGACCAACCCGACCCGGCCCTACACGCGCAACACGCTCAGCGAGCACCTCGACATGTTGATGGTTTGCCACCACCTCAACTCGGCAGTGCCGGAAGATTTAGCGTTCGCCGAGAGCCGGATCCGCCCGTCCACGATAGCCGCCGAGGATTTGCTGCATGATTTGGGCGCGATCTCGATGATCGGCTCCGACTCGCAGGCGATGGGTCGCATCGGCGAGGTGGTGTTGCGCACCTGGCAAACCGCGCACGTGATGAAGGCACGGCGTGGTTCCTTGCCCGGCGACGGCGCCGCGGACAACCACCGGGCCAAGCGCTATGTCGCCAAATACACGATCTGTCCGGCGGTCGCACACGGCATGGCCGAGCAAATCGGCTCAGTCGAGCCCGGCAAGCTGGCCGACTTGGTGCTCTGGGACCCCGCCTTCTTCGGCGTACGCCCCAGCTTAGTGATCAAAGGCGGCATGATCGCGTTTGCGCAAATGGGCGATGCCAACGCGTCCATCCCCACCCCACAGCCGATGCTGCCCCGGCCGATGTTCGGCGCCTACGGTGTGGTACCGGCACAGACATCACTGGCCTTCGTCGCCGAAGCTGCGATCAACGCGATGCTCGGCGATCGGATCGGGGTCAAGCGCGCACTCGTGCCAGTGTCGAACACTCGGGCGATCGGCAAGGTCGACATGCTGCTCAACGACGCCACGCCGCGAATCGAGGTCGAGCCGGACACCTTCGTCGTACGCATCGACGGCGAGGTGGTCGAGCCCGACCCGGTTGCCGAGCTGCCCATGGCCCAGCGCTATTTCCTGTTCTGAGCCCATGAGTCTGGCGACCTTGCTCGTGCTGGCCGACGGTCGGCTGCCCGCCGGCACACACGCGCACTCCGGTGGGCTGGAAGCTCAGGTCACGGCCGGGCGGGTCCGTGATGTGGCCGGGTTGGCGGGATTCCTGCACGGGAAGTTGGCGACGAGCGGGTTAGTCGCTGCGGCTTTTGCGGCCGCTGCTTGCCGGCGTACCGATGGGTGGGTTGAACTGGACTTGGGGTTGGACGCGCGGACGCCGTCGCCGGCATTGCGCAAGGCTTCCCGGGCACAGGGGCGAGCCTTGCTGCGCGCTGGTCGCGCGATGTGGCCAGCCCCGACGATCGGGCCGGACTCGTCAGCACCGGCGGCATTGGCGGCACCAGCGATCGGGCCGGAGCTGTTCGGGTCGGGGGCCGGGTCGGGGGCCGGGTCGGGGTCGAGGGCCGGGCTGGGGAGATGGCCGGCTATTGGGCGCGAGCCCCATCAGCCGGTGGCGCTGGGGGTGCTGGCCGCGGTTGCTGGGCTCGGGCCGGATGCGGCTGCGGTTGCCGCGGCGCACGGCACAGTGTCGGGTGCGGCCAGTGCTGCAGTTCGCCTGCTCGGGCTGGATCCGTTTGCGGTGCACGGGCTGTTGGCGCGGCTCGCACCGGACATTGATCGGATCGCAGCTCAGGCCGCCATTCAGGCCGGCGACCCGGTCGATGACTTGCCGGCCGCGGGTGCTCCCCTGCTCGACGTCGGTGCCGAGCTTCACGCCACTTGGGAGGTGCGTCTCTTTGCATCCTGAACTGCACACACATGAGCCGGACGAGGTGCCACACACACATCCGGACCCCGGCGTCGACCCGCACGAGCCGCTGGCAGCCGGTCGGCGAGCGCTGCGAATCGGAATCGGTGGCCCGGTCGGTTCGGGAAAAACCGCGCTGGTCGCGGCGCTGTGTCGCGCGCTCGGTGCTCAGCTGCGCCTGGCTGTGGTCACCAACGACATTTACACCACCGAGGATGCTGACTTCCTGCTGCGCAACGGGGTGCTGCCGGCTGAGCGGATCCGCGCGGTCGAAACGGGTTGCTGCCCGCACACAGCGATCCGCGACGACATCTCCGCCAATTTGGACGCGGTCGAGGACCTGGAAGCGAGCCTTGGTCCACTGGACCTGGTGCTGGTGGAAAGCGGCGGCGACAATTTGACCGCCACGTTCAGCAAGGGTCTGATCGATCAGCAGATCTTCGTGGTCGATGTGGCCGGCGGGGACAAAGTGCCACGTAAGGGCGGGCCGGGAGTCACCGCCGCCGACCTGTTGGTGATCAACAAAGTTGACTTGGCACCCCTGGTCGGTGCTGACCTGGCGGTGATGGATCGCGACGCAACCGCGCGCCGAGGACAGCTGCCGACAGTGTTCCTGTCACTGGTTCAAGATCCAGCGGCGACACCGGTGGCCGATTGGATCAAAACGCTGATCGCCGCGCGAGCCGCCTGAGTGCGCGCGCACGCTCGGGTGGTGGCCGAGTCGGACGGGTGCGGTGGGACCCGCCTCACGACAGTGCACGGCGAGTCACCGCTGTTGTTTCGGCGTACCGGTGGGCGGGGTGGTCCGGGGGTGACGGTGCACCTGGTCGGCGGGGCGGCTGGGCCGTTACGCGGCGATGAGCTGCGGTTGGACGTGACAGTTGGGCCGGGCGCCGAGTTGGAAATCCGCAGCGTGGCGGCGCAGCTCGCGCTGCCGGGGCGCGCAGATCAGCCGGCATCCCGCTACGAGATTTACGCTTGTGTCGCGGCTGGGGCGACACTGCGCTGGCTGCCGGAACCGCTGATTGCGGCGGCGGGCTGCGACCACCTGAGCACCACACATGTCGACGTCGCGGCGGGTGGCAGGTTGCTCTGGCGCGACGACCTGGTCTGCGGTCGACACGGCGAGCAGTCCGGCGACGTCCGCCTGCAAACCACCATTCGGTACGCCGAGCGCACGCTCTATCGCCACGATCTGTCCGTCGGCCCGAAGGCACCGGGCTGGTCTGGAGCTGCTGTGCTCGGCAGCGGCCGGGCCATCGGCGCGATGATCGTGGCCGGACCAGACTCGCTGCCGGCCGCAGGTCCGCTGCTCGACTCACTGCCGGCCGCAGGTCCGCTGCTCGACTCGCTGCCGGCCGCAGGTCCGCTGCTCGACTCGCTGCCCGGTGCGGGTTCCAGGTTCGGGGATGCTGCGGTGCTGCCGTTGGCCGGACCCGGTGCAGTGGTCACAGCGGTCGGCGCCGACATTCGTCAGGTGCGGGCAGCCCTTGATCCGCTCTGCCGCCGAGTCGTTGCGGCTGTCTCGGCGGCTGCCTGAGCGCGGCGAGTCCCCGACGATCGGTGCGGTCCGGGCTGGCATTTGTCGACTAAGACAGCGCTCAATTGCCCCTAAACGACAGCGAGGGCGGCCGAAGCCGCCCTCGTTAGCTAGATCGGATCAGGCCGCCACAGCGATCGGCACCCCGTGTGTGTCGGTCAGTGCCAGCCGCGTGTGCAGGTTGCCCTGCTGGGCGACCCGAGCGAAATACTCCGACCGGCGCCGCTGCAAGCAGCCCTTGCGGGTGCGCGGACCACCCGCCGCCACCGTGAGTAGCTCCGGTGCTAGCGAGCTGTTCAGGCCCTCGCGTAGCAGCTGCAACGCCTCAGTGCGCAGCTGGGAAATGCGAGATTCGGTCACACCTAGACGAGCCGCCACGTCACTGAGCGGTTGCTCGCGCAGGAACGACTCGGTCACCACCATGCGCAGCCGTTCGGGCAGTGCCTGGATGGCTTGGTGCAAGTAGCCGAGCCGTTCGCGCTTGAGCAGCAGATCCTCAGGGCCTTCGGACAGTTCCGGCACCATCTCCTCGGCTGCTCCGGTCGGGAACCCCTGCAGACTTAGCAACGCTGCTTTCTGCACGTCGTCTTCGACCGTAGCCAGTTCAGCCACGCCGATCCCGAGCACCTCGGCGACCTCCGCATCACTGGGCGTACGCCCCAGCGCGGCGGTGAGGTCTTGGCGGGCCGCGGCACTGCGCCGCGCCCGAGCCCGTACGGATCGGCTGGCCCAGTCTTGTCCACGGAGCTCGTCCAGTAGCGCGCCACGAATGCGTACGGCGGCGAAGCGGTGAAACGGTATCCCTCTGCTCACATCGAAGCCGCGAGCCGCCCCGACCAGCGCCGCGAACCCAGCCGAGGAGAGGTCATCTGCATGAACATGGCCCGGAACCCGGTTGAGCAGTTCCCGAACCAAATGGCCAACCATCGGCATGTGTTCGCGGACGAGGTCCTCGATGTCCCGCGCGGACGAAGCGTCGTGGGTCGTGCCGATGGCGGCGGGGAGTTGAGTCGTGATCGTCACGTGGTCCTCCTCGCTCATACGACCGGTTGGTGAAAACCGGCTGACGAGGAGAACTTTTGCGCCCGACGGGTGCGGTTGCGCCCGAACTCGGTTGCTTTTGTGGTGCTTTTTCGGAGAAATCCTCAGGTCTACTGCGCGATGACAGCGGTTCGGGGCGTCAACACCCCGGCAAGTTCGGTGTGCACCCAATGCATCCGCTCGACCGCATCGATCGGGTGATCACCGAACTCGGACGCGACGCCGGCAGCACACCCATCACTACCGTGGCGCAAAATCATCGTGGTGATGGTGCATTCCACCGTTTCTCGGCTCGGGTGCTGCGAAGGCTGCAAGCAGGAGACGAAAAGTGCCTCCGCCGCGAGATCCCACACGATGCTGATCATGTCCGAACTCCCCGATATGCGACGCCGCACGGGTCCTGATGTCGCCGACTACCCACCGTGACGCTGCCCGTGACCGTCAGACTCACCCTAACGCGCCAATCGGCCGCCCAGCTCATGGATTTGCGAGCGGGCGGCCGATCAGTCTGTTGGATAGCTAGCCGCGACTCTGGGCTAGGGCTTGCACGACTTGTCCGCCGGGAAGTCACAGGGGAACGTCGGGGGGACTGAGGCCGGCGCTTGAGTTGAGGGTGCCGCTGCAGGCGTTGTCGTTGGATCTGCAGGACGGGGCGGCGCCGGGGTGGATGGGGTAGCTACAGGTGGTTTGGTTATTACCTGGGCTGCAGAACTAGTCACTGAGACCACCGGAGCACTGGTCACCGTGGCACCGGCCGGACTAGTCGGGATGACCGTCGGCAGGCCAGGGCCAGCGGCCGGTGCCGTCGTCGGCGTGATGTGCACAATGCCACCGGGATCAACTGAAATGCCGGGCGCCGGCGCTGTCGTCGGCTTGGTCGTGCTGAGCCGCACCTGACCGTTCGACAGGTGCTCAACCTGCCGCGACGGCTGGCCCGGTTGAGCCGAGACGAAGGTCTCGCAGGTGGCACCGTTGAGTTTGAAGGCCAACGGCGGCAGATTGTTCTTGGTGTAACTGCCGCTGATCGGCATGGCCACGGTCTTCTGCGGCTTCAGCGCAACGGCCTCGCTGACCGTCACGCCCTGCTCCTGCTGCACCAGCTTGACCTTGCCTGCGGCAGTGACCACCTGGTCGCCCGGCATGATGAACCACAGCTTCCAGTCGTCAACCTCGGTCTCGGCCCGGTTCGCCAAGGTGATCTGGGCGGTGAACTGGTTGTTCGCATCAGTCCACACCGCGTAGCTAACGACGCATTTTCCCGTCGGCGGCACTACGGACGGTTGCGGAGAGACGGCTAGGTCGTGCGCGGTCTTGTTCTGATGGTTCGACAGGCTGAACCCGTAGGCGCCCAGGCCGAGCAGCCCGATCGCTGCGATTCCCACCAAAATTCGACGAACGATCGGACCACCGAGTTGGCGCTCCTGGTGCGCGGGTGCCGGGTAGTTTGGCCGCGGCGGGTCGCTGGGCGGGCCAACCGGGCTGTTGTATGCCGAATTGACGTAGGCCGGGCTGCCATATGCCGGGCGCAGGGACGGGTTGTCTGACTCCGCCGACGGATTTGACCCGGCCGACGGATTTGACCCGGCCGGCGCAGCTGAGCTCGGCCGCAACTGTGAGACCGACGCGGCAGAAGCGGACGCCGCGGCCCGGTTGTCGTCGCGCGCACCACCGGCTGGCGCACCGACCAGGGGCCGCTCGCGCGGGAACGGATTGCCTTGCGGTTGTACCTGCCGATCTGGGAAAGCGTAAGAGTGTTGAGCGGGCAGGATCGTGGTGTCCTCGCCCAGATCCGACGACCATTGCGCACCGTGGTCGCGAACATTGGCCGGCGCTCCAGCGGCGATGCTCGCCAACACGTGCGCTAACTCGGCGCTGGAGGGCCGGTCGGCCGGTCGCTTTTCCAGACAACGACCCACTAGCGCGGCGACCGCCGGCGGCAGACCTTCGACCGGCGGCAGCGGGTCGGGCTCAACGTATTGGTGCGCGCGCAGCAGCGCGGTGGTGGTGCCGACATCCCACGGTAGCTGCCCGATCAGGGTGCGATAGATCAGCAGACCGACCGCATACACGTCGGTGGCGGGGCTGACTTGGCCGCCTTCGAGGCGTTCCGGCGCGAGGTAGGCCGGCGTGCCGAGCAGGCTCCCGTCGGGGTCAATGTCGTTTTCCCCGATCAGTGCCGAAATACCAAAGTCGACCACCTTAGCACCGGACGAGGTCAACATGACATTGGCGGGAGTGACATCGCGGTGCACGATGCCGCGGGAATGGGCGGCAGCAAGCGCGGCCGCAACCTCGGAGGTGATTCGCACGGCACTCTGCCAAGGCAGCCGACGGGTGCGCGCCAGCACTGCGGCGAGCGATTCGCCGTCGATCAGCTCCATCACGACATAGGGAACGGGTTCACCGTCAACCGTGATCGTTTCGCCGTAGTCGTAAACGCCGGTGATATGCGGATGGCTCAACCGGGCCGCGGCCTGGGCTTCCGCCCGCAACCGACGACGAAATGATGGATCGGCACTAGTGGATGGTGGCAGCACTTTGACCGCGACCTGGCGCCCCAGCACCTCGTCGAAGCCTCGCCACACCACCGACATGCCGCCAGCACCGAGCCGCTCGACCAATCGATACCGATTGGCCAACAGACTCGAACCGGGCAGATCCGTCGTGCTCATGTGCCCCCACATGCGCGCATCAAAAGAAACGTCAAACAGCACCGCCATGCGTTCGACGTCGGGGCGAGTTCGGCCCGCCACTTGCGACCAAGCATTCCCCATCAACGGCCTGGATGTTAACCCACGATCGGACACTTAATGGATTAGCGGCGATAACGACCTGCCATCGATCAGCTACGGACCGCTGCCGACAAATACCGCGTATGCCGCGCCTGGCCATCGGGGGAGCGAGTCGGATCTGGCCTGCATTGACCGACACCTGCGCCCGAATTGCCAGCTCTATGCGTGGTAAGTGGCAATTCTTACGCGAATTACCTTCGAGTAACTCTCCCTGAACCTATCGCAGAATGTCGCCGACCGGCTACGCAGCGAATTTCTTTCCGGGCTAGTCGGTTGCGGGTTAATCGCCGGCCGCGCACCGCTGGTAGGAGCATCTACCAGCGCTACCCCGGCCGATCGGCCGACCCGGCCAGCTGATCATCCAATTCCTGCAGCCAGTCACCCAAACGCGACGCGTTTGCCGGAATCGGCCCAGCTGGCGCAGAGTCCGACAGCTGACAACAGGGGTGAATTCGAGCCGGCACAGCTGCGCTATGCGACCGATCCGGCTCAGCTGCATTAAGAGACCGAGGAGGTGCCAGTCAGCAAAGTGCGGCTCGGAGCTGCTAGCGCACCGGGCGCTGGGGACAGCCCAGGCGCACCAGTTGCATCAGCGCGGGTGGGTCGAGCCTGGCCGACCACTACTGCACCCAGCTCGGCCAGCAAGCTCAACACGGGCGCCAACTTCTCGTACATGATCAAGACTACTTCGCCGGGTTCGGCCTGACCCAGCGCTGTCTCGATCGCCTCGCGGTAACCGTTCGCCCGAGTGGCCCGCAACTTGGGTCGGCGGCCGCGCATTTCGCGCTCGATCAGGGCCGAGACCTCGCCCGGCGCCCGGCCGCGCGGGTCCTCGTCGTCGTGCAAGACCGCCCGGGTCACCCCATCTGCCAGCACCTGCGCGGATGCGACCAGCAAATCGTCGCGGCGGTCGCCCGGCAAAGTCACCACTGCTACACACCGTTGCGGACCCCAAAGTCGATTCAGCGTACGCAACGTCGCGGCAACAGCAGCTGGATTGTGCGCATAGTCCACGAAGACCGAAATGTCACCCAACCGCATCAGCATGCCCCGACCCGGGTTCGCCGTCGACGGATCGAAATCAGCCAATCGGCGCGTCACCGACTCCAGCCCAGCACCGAGCGCACGAGCCGCAGCGACGGCTGCGAGCGCGTTCGCGGCCGCATGCGGGGCGGCACCACCGAACGCGCCGGGCAGGTCGGCCACCCGTAGCAACGGCGTACGTCGGGCACCGGTGGCCTGCACCAGCCACCCGTCGTGCAACACGTACGCGGTTCGGCCGCGGGCCAGGTGCTCGGTGATCGCCGGGTGGGCCGGATCGAGCCCGAACCAGACGATCCGTTTACGGTCGGCACGAACGCGTGGGCGATCGGCGAGACTGCGTACCCAAGGGTCGTCGGCATTGAGCACTAAGGTGCCACCGTCGCGCACTCGCTCAGCGACCAGGGCTTTGACGTGAGCGATGTCTTCGATCGAGTCCAACCCGTCCTGGCCGAGGTGATCTGCGGTGATGTTGGTGATCACACCGACGTCGGACCAGTCGTAGCCAAGTCCGCGCCGTAACAGACCGCCGCGAGCCGTTTCCAGGATCGCCGCTTGCACGCCCGGGTCACCGAGCACCATCTGCGCGGAAAGCGGGCCGGTCGCATCCGCTTGATAAATCGTGCGGCCGTCGATGTTGACGCCGTCGGTGGTGGTCAGTCCGACCCGCATGCCAGTGTCGGTGAGCAGGTGCGCGGTCAACCGAGTCACCGTCGTCTTGCCGTTGGTGCCGGTGACCGCCGCTGTCGGAATCCGCCCGTCTGAGCCACCGGGAAACATCGCCCGCACGATCGCGTCCCCGACATCGTGGGCCCGCCCACGCATCGGCGCCAGGTGCATCCGTAAGCCGGGCACCGCGTTGACCTCGATCACTCCGGCCGTAACCTGCAGACCAGCACCGGGTGGCACTGGCGCCTCGGCGATGTCGGGCAGCCGCAAGTCGATGCCGGCAACATCCAGGCCGACCAGCGCCGCCACCCGCAGACACAGCCGCAGCACGTCCGGATGCACCTGGTCGGTGACGTCGTGACTGGTGCCGCCGGTGGACAGGTTCGCACTGTCGCGCAGCGACACCATTACCCCGTTATCCGGTACGGCGTCCACGGCACTGCCTTGTCGAGCAAGCACCCGCCGTACGGCGTCGTCGGTCTCGATTCGGGTCAGCACTCGGCAGTGGCCCACTCCGCGCCGCGGGTCCGCGTTGGTACGGTCGATCAATTCCGCAACTGTGCTGTGGCCGTCGCCGACCACGTGCGCCGCAATCCGTTCAGCGGCAGCGACAACCTCGCCCGCCACGACGAGCACTCGATAGTCACGCCCCCCGAGCTGGCGTTCCACCACGACCTGGGGTCCGGCCGCGGCATAGGCCTGCTCCACTTCAGCCGGAGTGCTCAGGTTGAGCACCACGTTTTCGCCTTGGCGGCCGTGCCGTGGTTTGACCACAACGGGTGCACCCAGCTCGGTGAGCAGCCGCACCGCTTCACCCGAAGTCTCGGCCGCGTCGCCCTCAGCAACCGGAATGCCGGCCTCGCTGAGCAGTCGGCGGGTAATCTGCTTGTCGCCGACGATGTCGATGCCGACCCCGCTGGTCCGATCAGTCATCGCCGCCCAAGCCAGTCGGCGCCGATTGCCCCAGCCGAGCCGCAACAGACTCAGGTCGCTGAACCGCTCAACCGGTATCCCTCGACGCCGCGCTGCGGCCACGATCGCCGTCGTGCTCGGACCGGTGGCTTCCCGCTCAGCCAACTCCGCCAGTTCACGCAGCCGAACCCCAAACTCCCCCGCGCCACTAAACCCGGCAGCGTTGGGATAAGAACCGCCCGCTTCGATCTCTATGACTAGGTCAACGGCGGCCTCAACCAGGCCGGCGGGCACCGAGGAATCCGGCGACTCGTCCAACGGGCATTCGATAATCAGGTCATAACGCCCCGGATCCCCGGTGTAGACGGTACGGCCAAAGCTCACGTCCCGACCAATCAGCTGAGACAGCTCGATGCAGACGTGTTCGGTCACGTGCCCGAAATACGTACCGCCACGCAGTCGACTGACGAACCCACCCGGCGCACCCGCCGAGCAGTGATGCTCGGTCAAACCGGGCAATGCGCGCAGCAGCCGCTCGGCGAAACCGGTGGAGTCGCACGTTTCCCGGCCGGCGAGTTCGTCCAGGCGTAGCCGGGCCACAAGCGCGGGCCGCGACAGGTAAACGTTGGGACCGCGCAGGCGGCGCAAGTTTTCGATCTTCATGCGGTGGGTCCCCGTTCTGCGGCGGGCGCGTCGACTACCGGCCGGCGAGCCGTGAGATGAAAGATGTGCCCCGCGGGCAGCACGTGGATCCGTGCGCCAGCCAACGCAATCGGCCCTTGCGCCGGCACCCGGATCTCGGTCGCGCAGCCGGCGTCGACGACGGTGACCGCGCCATTGCCCAACACCTCGAACCGGTTACCGTCGGTAAGGATGGCGGTGTCTTCGTCGATCCCCAGGCCCAGCTCGTGCGGAAACAACGCGACGGCGCTCAAGAGGCGATTGACCCGACCACGCTGGGCGAAATGCTGATCAATCAACACCCCAGGCAAAAACTCCAACCCCGGCCCAGTCCGTACGCCGGAGCGGGTCACCCCTTGCCCGTCACCCTCGACGATCATCGTCGCGGACATGGCAGCAGCACCCGCGCTGGTGCCGGCCAGCACTACCGATCCGGCGGCGACCAACGCGCGCAGCAGCGAGTCGGCAACCGTCCCTCCCAGTACCGTAGTGATCCGCTCTTGGTCCCCGCCGGTGAAGAAGACTCCGGTGGCAGCGCGTAATCGTGGCTCAACTCGCGGGTCGTCGGCTTCGGCGCGGCTGGTCAGCCGCAATGCGTGGACTCGACCGGCGCCGAGCGCCCGGAACATCTCCCGGTGAATCCGTTCCGCCACCTGCGGGACAGAACTCGCGGTAGCGATCACCAAAATCCGGGCGGCGCTGCCCCCGGCGAGCTCCACGAACCGCTTGAGCAGCGCTGGACCGGCGGCCCCTCCGATGATCAGCAAACGGCCATGGCGCGAATCGGCGTTCGTCGACACCGCACCTCCTCCACCGACGCCGGATGGGCCACCCTGAGATTAAACGGAACAAATCCGAAACATCCGGCTAATCCAGTAGTCGGCAGATCGCAAGTGAATCGTCCGGCCATGGGCACCCGCGCCGACCCACGGCCTGACCCGCCAACGTCAGCGTTGGTAACCGTTCGGAGAATCTCAGTGATTCTCGTTCCTGCTTCGCTGGTCCGTGCCCCGACTCGTGTCAAGGTCTTATGGGTCCTCCACAGGCGTTTTGCGTCTCCCCGGAACTGCGAGGCGACGATGAAGCGGTCAGGTAGCGGCATGCATCGCGGTCAGCAGGTTCTTCGCCGCGTTGTGGTCTCGGTCGTGCTCGACACCGCAGACGCACACCCATACCCGGTCCGACAAGGTCAGACCCGAGTTGGTGGCGCCGCATGCTGAGCACGTCTTCGAGCTGGGGTACCACCGGTCAGCGGCCCACAACTTCGAGCCGTACCAGTCGGTCTTGTACTGCAACTGCCGGACGAACTCACCGAAACCCGCATCCGACACCGCACGGGCCAACCTGCGGTTACGGACCATCCCGGCCACGTTCAGAGACTCGACGGCGATGGCGCGTTTGGTTCTCGCGAGCCTCGACGTGAGCTGATGCAGGAAATTTCCGCACTTGTGGGCGATATTCAGGTGTACGGCGGCGACCGTGTGGCGGGCCTTCGCACGGTTCACCGACCCGGGTTACTTGCGCGACAGTGCCTTGTTGGCCCGACGGAGTTTGCGCTGGACAGCCTTCAACGCCCGGGGTGCCTGAATCTCTTCGACGTCGCCGGTGTCGTCCATGACCACCGCGAACGTCTTCAACCCGAGGTCGATACCGCACGTCGGGGCGTCCGGACTAACCGCGCGGCGGGCGTTGACATCCGAGCGGTCAACGCCCGAGTTGGAACGTCACCCACCAGCGCCCAGCCTTCTCCCGCACCGTGGCTGCCAGGATGCGAGCCCGGCCGTCCGCTAACCGGTCGGTGAGCCACGACAGGCTCTCGGCCGAACGGACCCTGCCCGCAACCCCGGGCAGACTTACCGTGGTGCCGGTGGCAGGCTTTGCCCGGTCGGCGTCGTAGCGAAACCGGGACCCGTGCTTGCGTTTGCGCAGCTTCGGGAACTTCACCTTCGGGCCTTTACGTTTCCCGGACTTCGACTGCCACCAGTTCTTCAACCCCGCAGCACGCAGGCGGCACGCTTCCTTCGGTATGCGACTGGACAGCCCAGAGTCGGCGAACCAGGGGGCAACAGTGCGGTGCTCGGCCCGCCAGAGTCGTTCCATGTCCACGGCCGTCCACGGTGCCTTCGTCAACTGCGCATCAGCAATGCCGTAGGTCTGTTCGGCGGCGCGTTGCGCGAACGCGGCCCGGATCTTGTCGAGGCAGAAGTTCTCCACCACCCGCGACAACCCGGCGTGGCGGGCCATTGCGGCGCGTTGTTCGACCGTGGGGGACACCTCGACGCGGAAGCCTTGCATCGTCACGGCGTGGCCTCGAGGGCGACCATCGCGGCTTTCGCTTTCCGGTTGGCGGACCGGCGGCCGTACAGGCGGGCACAGAACGACGTCAGGATCTGCGTCATGTCCCGCACGAGGTCGTCAGCCAGTTCGGCGTCCTCGAGCACGACGATGCGGCGTCCGGTCGCCTGCAACGCGCAGGTCAGGTGTTCGACACCGAAGCGGGCCAGCCGGTCGCGGTGCTCAACGACAATGCAGGTGACCTGCGGATCACGTAAGAGCTTCGCGAGTTTCGGCCGCCGTGCGTTCAGCCCGGAGCCGACCTCGGTCACGACCTCGGTGATAATCAACCCGAGCGCTGTCGCTCCGGCGGCGACTCGTCCGGCTTGCCGTTCCAGGTCGGCTTTCTGGTCCGCCGATGACACCCGGCAATACGCCACTGCCCGACCCGTGTCTACCGGCGCGTTCTCGGCGAGAACAAGGTATCGGCCGGTCGCCGTCTTAACGACCGGCACGGGCATCTGCCCGTTCTTCGCCCACAACCATGCGGTCTGGTAGTGCACGCCGTTACGGCGTGCCCACTCCGACAACTTCATACCCTTGATGATACATGGTCGACCTTGAGGAACCTTGATGAAACACCGATCAGTTCACAACCCCGGCTCACCAGCTGTCCAGGTAAACCGAATCGCCGACTGCGATGCTGCCAGGCTGCACGGCCGAGCCATAGACCCCGAGGCAGGTCTGGCGCTCGGTGGCGATCGCGCGCAGAATCGCCGGTTCGCGGCTGGTCGTCACGGGATCGATATTGACTACGACGCAGCGCTTGTCACGCTTGTCGACGCGGATCCGGATGCCACCGACTCGGAGCACGCAGCCGACCCAAGCATCCTCCGAAAAGGCTTCCCCACTAGACGCTTCGATTAGCAGATTGGGGCGAAAACGCCGCACGTCAATCTCGGAGCCGGTCAATTCGCTAAGGGCTGCAACGGTCTGGGTAGTAACGATCGACAACGGCATGGTGTCAAAAACGCCACGGTCGTGCTTGATGACGCGTACCCCGTCGCCTAGCTCGGCTGCCAGCGCCGGGTCTAAAATGTCGGTTTCGAGGCCAGCTGGGGTAACAACCAGGGTGGGTGAGGCATCAGGTTGGTCCGGGCCACCACCCGGCCCACCACCGGACTGCCTTCATGTGCCAATCGACGTGGTTCTGGTTCGGCCATGCTGTCGCCACCTCCCGAGAGGAGGCGACCCTCTCAATGTGAAGTTCCTTCGCTCGACGTACCCAAGGCTTGATGTTTGTCGGTGGGGTCAAAGCACGGGTTGGCGGGCTAGGCGCTCGCGGCGGGCCTCGCGCTTCTGTTCGAAGCGGGCTGCTTGGATTTCGAGCTCGTCCATTTGGGTGGCGAGCTGGTCGCGGGCCTTCTCGCCGTCGGCGCTCAGCCCAGTGCGGTCCCAGACGTTCCATTGCCGCAGCACCGGCGCCAACACTTCGTCGCGGTGCAGGCGCAGGTCGTAAATGCCAGCCAGTGCGATCGACAGCGCTTTACGACCGAAGCCCTCAATGTTGGCGCCGGGCATCTGGAAGTCGGCGACCACATCGGTGACCGCGCGCATGGCCAAGTTGGGATCGAGGTCGAAGGCTGCGCTGAGCAAATTGCGATAGAAGACCATGTGCAGGTTTTCATCCGCAGCTACCCGGGCCAGCAGTTGCTCAGCAATGGGGTCGCCGGTGGCCTTGCCAGTGTTGCGATGTGAAATGCGGGTGGCCAGCTCCTGCAACGCGACATAGGCCACCGAATGCAGCACGTCGTCGTTGTGCGAGTTCACATAGCCGGCCTGCATATGTTCCATCCGCGACCGTTCCAGCGCGACCGGATCCACCGCCCGGCTGACGGTCAGGTAATCACGGATCGCGATGCCGTGCCGACCTTCCTCAGCCGTCCACCGATGCACCCAAGTCCCCCACGCACCATCACGCCCGAACAGGGTGGCGATCTCATGGTGGTACGACGGCAGATTGTCCTCAGTGAGCAAATTGACGATCAGCGCCGTCCGCGCGACTTCCGGCAACGTGGAGTCTTCCGTGCGCCACGGCTCGCCGCCGAGCAGCCCGTCGAAGGTGCGCCCATCACTCCACGGCACGTACTCGTGTGGGAACCATTCTTTCGCCAGCTCAAGATGGCGGTCGAGGTTGGCGGCCACTACCGGCTCCAACTCGATCAGCAACGCAGTCTGGTCCATCGGCACGACGCTCACTCCTACAGTCACGTAACTTACGCAACCGTAGCTTGTCGTCGTGATGAACCCCCGGCTGACCCGGCCGCCAGCCAGGGGAATCATCCAAATTTCGACAAGAGAACACTAACTCGCGGTGATCGTCGGAGCGAGATCGGCGGTTGTCGGGGTCCACGTTGTGGCGTCGGCGTCCACCTGCTCGCCCGAGCGAATGTCTTTGACCGTGTCCGGCTCACCAGGGAACCAGACATATGGGATGCCGCGCTGATCGGCGAAGCGAATCTGCTTACCAAATTTGGCCGCGGTCGGAGCAACTTCGGTCGCGATGCCGCGTCGACGTAGCGCTGCCGCGATCCGATCACATTCGCCGCGCTGTTCCTCCGCTGGCAGCGCGACCACGACACAGGTCGGCACGGACCGCGAAATGCTCAACGCGTTTTGGCCGAACAGCAGGCCGAGCAGGCGAGAAACACCGATCGAGATCCCGACCCCGGGGAAGCGCTGATTGCCGGCCGAGGCCAAGTTCTCGTAGCGCCCGCCGGAACAGATCGACCCGAACCGCTCGTACCCGCGGAGTTGGGTTTCATAGACCGTGCCGGTGTAGTAGTCGAGGCCGCGAGCGATTTTCAGCTCGGCGACAACTAGGCCGGGTGAGTGTTCCCGAGCTGTTTCAACCACCTGCACAAGCTCGGCGAGGCCCTCGTCGAGCAGGGGGTCGGTGACGCCAAGTTTGCGGACCAGGTCGGTGAACGACGCGTCTTCGGCCGAGATCTCCGCCAGCCGCAGGCACGCGTCGGCTTGGGCCTGGGTGGCTCCAGCGGTCGCGATCAGGGCTTCGGCCACCTTCGCGGGGCCGATTTTGTCGAGCTTGTCGACCGTACGCAAAACTTGATCGGTGTCGGTCAGGCCGAGCCCGCGATAGAAGCCCTCGCAGATCTTGCGATTGTTGACTTGGATCCGGGCCGGGGGAATCGGCAGCGCACCGAGCGCGTCGCCGATCACCAACGGCAGTTCCGTGTCGAAGTGAAACGGCAACGTGTCCCGGTTGACCACGTCGATGTCGGCCTGCAGGAATTCGCGATAGCGCCCCTCCTGCGGCCGCTCCCCGCGCCACACCTTCTGAATCTGATAGCGCCGGAACGGGAACTGCAGCTTGCCGGCGTTCTCTACTACGAACCGAGCAAACGGCACAGTCAAATCAAAGTGCAGCCCGAGCTGATCGTCGGGCTTGGCGCCCTCTTCCTCCTGCAACCGCCGCAGTAGGTAGACCTCTTTGGACGTCTCACCCTTGCTCAGCAGCGTTTCAATAGGCTCGACCGCGCGCGTCTCCAGCGGAGCGAAGCCGTAAAGCTCAAAAGTGGACCGAATCTGATCGAGCACCTTCTGCTCGATCATGCGCTGCGCCGGCAGCCATTCAGGAAAACCGGAAATCGGCACTGCTTATCTCCTAGCCAAAGTATCTAGAGTCCCCGGCGCGGCGCCGAAACCAATTCCCGCAGGTACGGGTTGGCCGCGCGCTCACGCCCGATCGTGGTGGCCGGCCCGTGGCCGGGCAATACGACAGTGTCGTCAGCCAACGGCAAAATCTTGTCCCGCAAGCTGGTCAGCATGGTGTCAGTGTCGCCGCCGGGCAGGTCAGTGCGACCGATGGATCCAGCAAACAACACGTCACCGGAGAGGCAGACCTGCTCTGCCGCCCAGGACGTGTCCGCGCCGGAGAATCGGAAAAGCACCGACCCGCCGGTATGGCCCGGCGCATGGTCGACGGCGAGTTCCAACCCGGCCAGCGACAAGGTCGCGCCGTCGGTCAGCTCAGCCACGTCGTCCGGCTCGGTGTAATTCATCCGGCCGCCGAACAGCTGGTTGAGATCCATGCTCAACCCCTTGGCTGGGTCAGCCAGCATTTCCCGATCCGCCGGATGCACATAGGCGGTGATGCCGCGCGCACCACAAACCGGGGCGACCGAAAAGGTGTGATCGAGGTGACCGTGGGTGAGCATGACCGCGGCCGGGAAGAGCCGGTGCTTGGCCAGCACCTCGTCGAGCCGGTCGAGCACACCGATGCCGGGATCGACGATCAGGCACTGCTCACCCGGGCCGGCGGCGAGCACATAACAGTTCGTGCCGAACGCTTCAGCCGGGAAGCTGGTCACGATCACTGTCGCCTCTTTCGTCGCCGAAGTTCCCAGCCTACTGGAGGCATCGCGCCGCTAACGACGGGGTTTTGCAACCTCGGAGTCGCTTTTCCAGTAACTAGCCGTACACTCGTGCGGGCGTGTGGCGTGGCACACCCGGCATGGCCTGAGGAAGGAAAGCGTTCGGTGGCATCCAGCAAGGACCGGCAGCGCAAACTAGCGCGGGCAAAGCTCGATCGACAGCTGGAGCGTCAGGCCGCGCGCGAACGCATCCGTCGGCGGGTCCTGGCCGGGACGGGAGCGGGCGTGGCGCTCGTTGTGATCGTGGCTGGCATTGCCTGGATCGGTGGAGCGTTCGACACCAAGCCCAAGGCCGTAGTGGCTGACCAGTGCGCTTGGACGCCGCAGAGCACCACTTCGAACACCAACCTCAAAGAGGTTGGCACGCCGCAGACCAAAGGCCTGCCCGAATCGGGCACCGAAACGATGACGGTCACCACCAATCAGGGCGCGCCGATCCAGGTGGGCTTGGATCTGAGCGCAGCACCGTGCGGCGCCGCTGACCTGTCTTATCTGGCAAGTAAGAAGTTCTTCGACAACACCAACTGCCACGAGATCACCGCCGAAGGGGCATTGCGCTGCGGCGACCCAACCGGCACCGGGCAGGGCGGGCCGGCTTACAGCATCTTCAGCGAAAACACTCCGACCGCGCCGAGTTCCTCGGCCAGCGCGACACCCAGCAGCAAGACGCCGCTCTATCCCAAGGGCACTGTCGCGTTCTATAGCGACACGGCTGACTCCAACGGCAGCCAATTCCTGATCTTCCTGAAGGACTTCAACCCGCAAACCCCCCAGTATTCGATCCTGGGCAAGGTGACCGGTGGGTTGGACACCCTTGCGACCATCGCCAAGATCCCGACCGTGGCCAACAGCACTGGCGCTAAGGTCACCCCCAAGCAGAAGATCGTCATTTCCAGCCTCACCGTCGGCGCTGCGGCGGCCGCACCGACTGCCAGCGTTCAGCCGTAACCCACCAGGGGCGAGTAACAAGCAGGAGGAACACCTTGTCGTCGACCAAGGACCGGCAACGCGCAGCAGCGCGGGCTCGGCTCGAGAAAGAGATGGCCGAGCGCTCCGCAGCCGCGCACAAGCGCCGGCAACGCCAAGCGATCATCGGTTCGGCACTCGCCGTCGTCGTGATCGCCGGCGTCGCGGTGTGGCTGGTGAGCGCCCTGAACAAGGACGACAAGAAGACCGTCGCCGCTAGTAACGGAGTTCCGGCTGGCATGATCGCGTGCACCTGGACCCCGTCGCCCGCAGCGGCCGGCGGCGGCAAGGTCAAAGACGTCGGTATGCCACCGAAAGACGTTCCCAAGACGGGCACTGACGTGTTGACCATGGACACCAACCTCGGCCCGATCAAGGCCACGTTGGATCTGTCGAAGGTGCCGTGCACCGGCGCCAGCTTCGCCTATCTGTCGAGCAAGAAGTTTTGGGACAACACCAAGTGTCACCGCCTAGTCAACGAGGCGAGCTTCAAGGTGCTGCAGTGCGGCGACCCGTTCGCGACCGGGGCTGGCTATCGGCCCACCGACGGCCAGGGCGGCCCAAGCTACACAATGGCTGAGGAAAATCTGCCCACCGACACGAACAACCCGTATCCAGCTGGGTCGATCGCGATGGCGAACACCGGCAAGCCGGGCAGCACCGGCAGCCAATTCTTCATCTGCTCGGCGGACACGAAGCTGCCCGCTTCGTACACGCTGCTTGGCAAGATCACTACTGGCCTAGATCTAATCGGGGACGTGGTCAAGGCCGGCGATGACGGCGCGTTCAAGGCTCAGGCCGGCGGCGGCCACCCGAAGAAGGAACTCGATATCAAGACCCTGACGGTCGCAGCAGCCTAACTACGCAGACACAACGAAACAGGGCGGGCCGATTGGCTCGCCCAGTTTCGTTCGCGACTTCTCTGCCGCAACCGGCTTCATATTCTGCCGCAACCGGCTTCAGTGGCGTTGTTCGTCGGCGCGGTGGGCTGGCTGCGTGAATTTCGTTTTGCGGCAGCCCGCCCTGCTTGATTAGGCGCCTGAGGTCACTCGGTAGGCGTCGAAGACACCGTCGACCTTGCGGACCGCCGCGACCAAGTGACCGAGGTGTTTCGGGTCGGCCATCTCGAACGTGAACCGGCTGACCGCCACCCGGTCCCGCGTGGTCGTGACCGTCGCGGACAAGATGTTGACCCGCTCTTCGGAGAGCACCCGAGTCACATCGGCGAGCAGCTTGTGTCGGTCGAGCGCCTCCACCTGGATTGCGACCAGGAAGGTGGACGCTGACGTAGGTTTCCAGCTGACTTCGACGACCCGTTCGCTCTGCTCGCGCAGGTCTTCGGCGTTGGCGCAGTCTTCCCGGTGCACGCTGACCCCGCCGGAGCGGGTGACGAACCCGAACACGACGTCGCCCGGCACCGGGGTGCAGCAGCGGGCCAGTTTCACCCAGACATCGGTGACGCCCTTGACCACCACGCCCGGGTCCTGTACGGTGCTGCGGTTGCGCGGCGGCCGAGTCGCGACTGCAGTCTCGGCGATGTCCTCGACCGCTCCTTCCTCACCGCCGAACCCAGCGACCAACTTCTGCACGACCGATTGGGCCGAGACCTCGCTCTCGCCCACCGCCGCATAAAGCGATGCCACATCAGCCAAGTGCAAATCACGAGCGATAGTCGTCAGGTTTTCGCTGGTCAGCATCCGCTGCAACGGCAGGCCCTGCTTACGCATCGCCTTGACGATCGCGTCCTTGCCGATTTCGATCGCTTCTTCGCGGCGCTCTTTGTTGAAATACTGCCGAATCTTCGTACGCGCCCGTGGGCTCTTGACGAACCCAAGCCAATCCTGTGTAGGGCCAGCAGTCGCCGACTTCGACGTGAAAATCTCGATCACATCGCCGTTGGAGAGCGTGGATTCCAGCGGCACCAGTTTGCCATTCACCCGAGCGCCGATGCACTTATGCCCGACCTCAGTGTGCACCGCGTAGGCGAAGTCGACCGGTGTTGAACCCGTCGGCAGCGGGATGACATCGCCCTTAGGAGTGAATACATATACCTCTTGGCTGGACAGGTCGAACCGCAACGCGTCGAGGAATTCCGACGGGTCGCTCGCCTCACGCTGCCAGTCGAGCAGCTGCCGCAGCCAGGTCATCTCGTCGATATGCGCCGGGGGGCCGACGATTGTCGCACCCTTCTGCTCCTTGTATTTCCAGTGCGCGGCGATGCCGAATTCCGCCGTACGGTGCATGGCGAAGGTGCGAATTTGCATTTCGACCGGTTTGCCGGTGGGACCGATGACAGTCGTGTGCAGCGACTGATACATGTTGAACTTCGGCATGGCGATGTAATCCTTGAACCGGCCCGGCACCGGCTGCCAGTTCGCGTGGATCACCCCGAGCGCGGCATAACAGTCGCGAACCGTGTCGACCAGGATCCGCACGCCGACGAGGTCGTAAATGTCGTTGAAGTCGCGCCCGCGCACGATCATTTTTTGGTAGATCGAATAGAGGTGCTTGGGGCGGCCGGTCGTCTCCGCTTTGATTTTCGCCGATTTGAGGTCAAGCGCGACCCGGTTGGTGACCTGGCGCAGCAGGGCCTCGCGCTGCGGCTGGTGTTCGCCGATCAGCCGGTTGATCTCCTCGAAGCGCTTCGGGAACAACGTGCCGAAGGCGAGGTCTTCCAGTTCCCACTTGATCGTGTTCATACCGAGGCGGTGGGCCAGCGGGGCAAGGATCTCCAGCGTCTCCTTCGCCTTCTGCTCTTGCTTGGCGCGGGGCAGGAAGGTGAGGGTGCGCATGTTGTGCAGACGGTCGGCCAGCTTGATCACCAGCACCCGCGGGTCCTTGGCCATCGCCACGACCATTTTGCGGATCGTTTCGGCCTTGGCCGCGTCGCCCAGTTTGACCCGGTCGAGCTTGGTCACGCCGTCGACTAGCAGCGCCACCTCAGGACCGAAGTCGGTCTTCATCTGTTCGAGGCCGTAATCGGTGTCCTCGATCGTGTCGTGCAGCAGCGCGGCCACCAGCGTGGTGGTGTCCATGCCCAGGTTGGCCAGAATGGTCGCCACCGCGAGCGGGTGGGTGATGTAGGGATCGCCAGATTTGCGGTATTGGCCGGAATGCCAGCGCGCGGCAACATCGAAGGCACGCTGCAATGCCCGACTGTCCGCCTTCGGGTGACTGGCCCGGTGGGTGGCGATCAGCGGCTCCAACACCTCGCTGACCTGGGCACTCTGCCACGGCGCGTTAAACCGGGCCAACCGCGCCCGCACCCGCCGCCCGGTCGGCGCACTCGCCAACCCAAAGCTGCTGCCCGGCTCCTCACCCGGCGCGAACGGCTGAGTTGCATCCGGATCGGCCTCCGGCGGGCCTGGGGCGCCAGCGCCGTTGGCCAGCCCAAGATCCGGGACATTCACAGGCATGCCAAGTGCAGCTTCGGCCGCGGGCGGCTCGGTCGAGAGCAAAACAGCGCTCCCACCGTCGGCAGCTGCCGTGGCAGCCACACTAGGCAGTGAGTTGTCGCTCGGCTGCACCGTGCCCTCCGCCGAAGGGGCGACGTCGCTGGACACCGGTCTCCTCACACCTTTGCCAAGGTCCCCCGCCGGTCGCTGCCGGCCGGAGAAGTCCACCAATTCCAGGTTTGGCCATCTGGCTGATCCCTCATCCTACCCGCAAGGACGCCGACGGCGCCCCGGCCGAATGCCCGATCAACTTCCACCGCTTCGGCGCATGAAGATCACACCGTCAATAGCGCATGCACGGTACGTGGGTGCAGCCGCGCCCGCCCCGCCAGGAACGCCAACTCCAACAACACCGTGAACCCGATGACCGTACCGCCGGCGCGTTCGACCAATTCCAGCGCAGCACCCGCCGTACCCCCAGTGGCGAGCACATCGTCGACCACCAACACCCGGGCACCGGCCGGGAACGCGTCCTGCTGCACCTGCAGGGCAGCCTCGCCGTACTCCAACGCGTACGTAGTGGTGAAGGTTTCTCGGGGTAGTTTGCCGGCCTTGCGTAACGGCACCACACCAGCTCCGGTCGCGTAGCCGATGGCGGCGGCGAGCAGGAATCCGCGGGCCTCAACCCCCGCGACTAAGTCGAATCCGTCGGCGCCGTGATGTTCGATGATCCCGTCGATCACCGCCCGGAACCGCGTGCCATTAGCGAATAGCGGCATCAGATCCTTGAACAGGATGCCCGGCTGGGGAAAGTCGGGCACATCGATCGCGCCACCCGCCACCAACGCGGCCAGTTCCGGGCCACTGTCGCCACTGACTTGAGCAGTTTCCGTCATCACGGGCGCCAGCTTAAGCCGCACCCAGCGCGCCGCTCACCGCCGGTAGGCCGGGACAAACGCCCGCCGCGAACAGATTCGGCCCGCCACCGAGACTTGCGGGGTGGCGGGCCGAGCATCGGTCAGTGCGTGTTACCGCTGGCGACTGGAGCCGCCACTGGGCCGGTTGCCAGCGCCACCTGGACGGTTGCCACGGTTGGTGTTGCGCTTGGCGGTCGGGCGAGCACCAGGTCGGGGCGCGACCGAGGCTAACGCAGGAGCGGCATCCAACTCAGTCGAGCTACCGCCACGCTGCCGTTCACCGCGAGCGACATCGCCCGATTTAGCGGCCTCTCGGCGAGCCAGCACCCGCGCGTTGTGCACCTTGATCCGCGGTTCCTGGTCCTTGAGCGCGGTTAGCGCCGGTGCCGCGAACATAATCGACGAGAGCACGCCAAGACCCATACCGACGAAGAGGACCAGGCCCAAGTCCTTGAGCGTGCCGGCACCGAGCAGTCCAGCGCCGATGAAGAGCAGGCCGCCGACCGGCAGCAGAGCCACCAGGCCAGTGTTGAGCGAGCGCATCAAGGTTTGGTTGATCGCCAGGTTGGTTGCCTCGCTATAGGTGCGCAAGTTACCTGCAGTGATTCCGCGGGTGTTTTCCTGCACCTTGTCGAAGACCACGACCACGTCATAAAGCGAGAAGCCAAGAATCGTCAGGAAGCCGATCACGGTGGACGGAGTGACTTCGAAGCCGACCAGCGAGTAGACACCGGCGGTGAGCACCAGGTCGAGTAACAACGAGGCGACAGCAGCAACCGCCATTCGCCACTCGAACCGGATCACCAAATAAGCCATGACCAGCACCAGGAAGACGATCAGGCCAAGCAGAGCTTGTTGGGTGACCGCACCGCCCCACGCCGCCGAGACCTGGTCGTCACTGACGCCGGTAGCGTTGACACCCAAGTCAGCGATGACTGCCTGCTTGGCTTGCTCGGACTTATCCGGGTCCAACGCGCCAGCACGGACGGTGAAATAGTGGGTGTTCAGGCCATCCACTTTTTGCGCCGCGTCGACCTGATTGCCCGGGTCAACCCCGTGAATTGCTCGCTGGACCGCGCTTTGGACTTCCGCCTGAGTCAATGCTTTGCCGGCAGAGGTCGTTGCCGGGACGGTGAACGAGGTGCCACCGGCGAACTCGATGCCGAGCTGGAAGCTGCGCAGGGCGAAGCTGGCGATTGCGACAACCACTAGCACGCCAGCGACGAGGAACCACGTTTTCCGGCGGCCGATAATGTTGAGGTTCGCCTCGCCCTGATAAAGGCGGTTGGCCAAACCGGTGCTGGCCATGTCAGGCCTCCTTGACTTCGGACGGAGCGCGCCGCAGGACCCGGCCGAGGCCGCTGACCCGGGGCGACAAGAACGCCTTGGTGTTCGCGAACATTGTCATGATCGGGTGCCGGAACAGGAACACCACGACGAGGTCAAGCACGGTGGACAGGCCAAGCGCGAAGGCGAACCCCTGCACCGCACCGATCGACACGATGTAAAGCACTACGGCCGCCATGATCGTGATCGTGTTGGCCGAAATGATCGTACGTCGGGCCCGAGCCCACGCCCGTGGCACTGCGCTGCGTGGAGTACGGCCTTCGTGAATTTCGTCTTTGAGTCGCTCGAAATACAAAACGAACGAGTCGGCGGCGACACCGAGCGAGACGATGAAGCCGGCGATCCCAGCCAGGCTGAGTGTGAAGCCGACCGTGCGACCCAAGTAGACCAGTGCGCCGAAGGTGAGCAGGCCAGATAGGAGCAAGCTCAGGAAGATGACCGTGCCGAGCAGGCGATAATAGAAGAACGCGTAGATCGCCACGAGCAGCATGCCGATCGCAGCTGCCAAGAGACCCGCCTTGAGCTGGGCGAGACCAAGCGTGGCGGAAACCGTCTGGGCCGGGCCAGCCGTGAACGTGACCGGAATCGAGCCGAAATTGAGCGTGTCGGCCAATTCCTTCGCCGAGTCGGCCGTAAACGAGCCACTAATTTGCGATTGGGTGTTTAGCACGCCCTGGATTTGGGGGGCGGAAACGACTTTCTGGTCCAGCACGACAGCCACCACGCAGTGCTGCACTGACTGGTAAATCGTTGTTGCGGCCACGTAACACGGTGCAGTGCTCGTGGCTTCAAAGGCCTGCTTGGTCAGTGCGCCCCATTTGTTCGCGCCCTCGCTGCTGAAGTTGAGCGAGACGACCCACTGGTTGCTCTGAGTGTCGAACTGCGGGCTGGCCTTGGAAATATCGTCACCGACCACGGGCGCCTGGTCCATCAGCATTTTGCCCTTGGCACCACCATTTGGTGCAAAGCAGACGACAACCTGCGACTTGACGTCGTCGACCGAGCCGGGCGGCCGCTTGTCCAGCTGGGGACAGCCGATGGTTGGCACATTGTATTGCATTTGCGTCGTCAACGCCGCCACCTCGGTGGGGCTGAGCTCCGCAAACTTGCTGAACGGAAGGCCCGCCTTGGGATTGGTCGAAAGATCAACCGGCGCAGTCAGCTTTTCAGCTGCAGCCCAGGTTTCGGCACCGATTTTCTTTGCGATCGCCGCCCGCTGATCTTGAATGCTTGCCGTGACCGGCGCCTCGGTGCTCGGCGTCGAGGCAGGTGTCGGCTGGGCAGCTGCCGAGGCCCGGGGGGTCGCCGCCGCGGTCGGGGTCACACTGGGGCTCGGCGCCAGATCGAGCTCACCGCCACCCTGACCGCCGGCCGAGGAGGTCACTTTCGGCGCAACGCTGCCACCCACAACCGGCGCTTGCACGGTTGGGGCTTTGCTGGTTGACGCTTTCCCGGCGGGAGTTTTGCCGGCCGCCGCTGCGCTCGCTGAGGCACTCGGCGTCGGCGCGGGCGGGTTGAGCGCGATGGCGGACACATCGCCGGTTGCACCGAGGAGTAGTCGGAACCGCATCTGCGCGGCCGCCTGTAGCTTCTTCAATTCATCGTCGGACTTGCCAGCAAGTGACACAACGATGTTGTTCTTGCCCTGGATCACGACTTCAGCTTCGGAGACGCCCTGAGCGTCCACACGCTTCTGCATGATCGCGCGAGCCTGCTCCATGCTTTCCGAGCTGGGAGCTTGACCGCCCGGCACAGAGGCGACATAGGTCGCCTGCGTGCCGCCGACTAGGTCAAGGCCGAGCTTGGGCTTGAGCCGATCGGTAAAGCTACCTTCGGCTTTACCGCCGAAGAAAACGAAGAGGTACAGGACGACGAAAATCAGGCCGAGCACGCCGAGCTGACGTCCGGGATGCATCTGTCCCTGTGGTGGTCGTGCCACGGCTTTCGGTCTCCCTGTGTTACGGCCGCACGGGCGGCAGTGTCGATTCAACGGCCGCGGTACGGCCGGACAGACCAGCCCGGCGGCGGGTGCGCCGCGAGCCGGTCAAAGGAAAGTCCTGTCAGTCCTTTTTACGCGTGTCGACGACCGGACTCTGCACCGGCTCCTCGATCACGGGCTCGACCTCAGCCAGGTCAGCGTCAACTGACTCAGTGTCCGTCGGCTCGGCCACGTCGGCCGGGAGCACGCGGGCGATGGCAGCCCGAGCAAACTTCACGTTCACGCCGGGGGCGATCTCCACGGTGGCAACATCGTCAGCGATCGAGATGACAGTGGCGTGCAAACCACCAATCGTGACGATCCGGGCACCAGGCCCTAGGGTGTCCTGCATCTGCATTGCCTCACGGCGCCGCTTCTGCTGCGGACGGATCATCAAGAAATACATGACACCGAAAAGCAAGACGATGAGAAGCAGCGGAGTGAAGCTGCCACCCCCGCCGCCGCCTGCTGCCAGAACCACGAAAATGCCTTCCGTCGGCCATCAGCGCGATCTATGTTCGCGGGCTGGTGGCGTTAAACACATCCCAGGTTGGAACGGCGGCGAGTCTAATCGGTCAACCTGAGAACGTTGCGGGCGGCACACGTCACATTCATGTCGCGATCGGATTCTCGGCATCTCGCGCGAATAAATCCCCCTGAAACACCCCAGAACGCCCATCAGTCGGCGGCACTTTCCCCAGATGGGCCCAGCCAGCCTCCGTCGCAACCCGACCCCGGGGCGTACGCGCGAGCAGACCCGCCCGAACCAGGAACGGCTCGCACACCTCCTCCACCGTGTCCGATTGCTCACCCACCGCGACCGCGAGTGTCGACAGCCCCACCGGACCACCGCGGAACGACTCGATCAACGCGCGCAGCACCGCCCGGTCCAGCCGATCCAAACCCAGCGCATCCACGTCGTACACAGTGAGGGCTGCTCTGGCAGTTTCCGCATTGACGACGCCGTCAGCGCGCACTTCGGCATAGTCGCGCACTCGGCGCAGCAGCCGGTTGGCGATGCGCGGCGTGCCCCGCGAGCGACCGGCGATCTCGGTGGCGCCACCCGTAGTTATGGGCACCCCGAGGATGCGCGCCGAACGGTGTAGCAGCGCGTCCAGATCAGCCGGTGAGTAGAAATCGAGATGGGCGACAAACCCAAACCGATCACGCATCGGGCCGGAGAGCAGCCCCGCCCGGGTGGTCGCGCCGATCAGCGTGAACGGCTCGACGTCTAGCGGGATGGCGGTAGCCCCGGGGCCCTTGCCGACGATGACATCCACGCGGAAGTCTTCCATCGCGCTATAGAGCAGTTCCTCGGCCGGCTTGGCGATCCGGTGAATCTCGTCGATGAAGAGCACGTCACCCGGCCCCAGGCTGGTCAGGATCGCCGCGAGGTCACCGGAGCGCTCGATCACCGGTCCGCTGGTCGTGCGGATGCCGGCACCGAGCTCGGCCGCCACAATGTTCGCCAGTGTGGTCTTACCCAAGCCAGGTGGCCCGGAGAGCAGAATGTGATCCGGCGGCGTACCACGGCCCATCGCGCCTTTGAGGAGCAGTTCTAGCTGGTCTCGAACCCGATGTTGGGCGATGAAGTCAGCCAGTCGCCGCGGCCGGACGCTCGCCTCCGCATCCAGCTCCTCATCCTCGACCAGGGGCGACACCAACTCCGGGTCTGGTGTGGTCATCGGGTGCGGCCGAGCAGGCGGATGGCCTGCCGAAGCAGGACTGGGACCGGCGGCACTTCGCCGTCGATGGTCTCGGCCACGGCGGCAACGGCTTGGTCGGCCTGCGCCGCAGTCCAGCCGAGCGCAAGCACACCTTGGCGCACCTGATCGGTCCAAGCGCCCGAGAGGACGCCAGCTGGAGTGCCGTCCGTGATCGGCACCGGGCCGATTCGGTCGCGCAACTCCAGCACCAGCCGTTCAGCGCCTTTCTTGCCGATGCCCGGGACCCGGGTCAGCGCAGTTAGGTCACCGCCGGCGATGGCTCGGCGCACCGCGTCCGGCTGATGCACGGACAACACTGCTTGCGCCACCCGCGGCCCGACCCCACTGGCCGTCTGCAGCAGCTCGAACAGGTTTTTCTCGTCGTCGTCGACGAAGCCGTACAAGGTTAGCGAGTCCTCACGGACAATCATGCTGGTGGAGAGTCTGGCTTCTGCACCGGCTTTGAGCCCAGCGAGCGTCCCAGGAGTGCAATAAACCCGCAGCCCGACCCCGCCCACCTCGATCACGGCGCCGTCCGGGACGATCGCGGTCACCACGCCGCGCACGCTGGCGATCATCTCGGGGCTCCTTTTCGACGGCTCTGCGCCGCAAGCTTGTTCGCATGCGCGGCAGCGGCTTGGATCTTGGCCCGGGTGCCACCCCGCCAAATGTGACAGATGGCCAAGGCGAGCGCATCGGCCGCGTCAGCTGGCTTTGGCGGAGCATCCAGCGCCAGCAGCCGGGTCACCATGGCCGTGACCTGTGCCTTGCCCGCCACGCCTGAACCAGTCACGGCCGCTTTGACCTCACTGGGGGTGTAGGTCTGCACGGGCAAACCCGCTCGTGCACCCGCCAGGATCGCCACCGCGCTGGCCTGCGCAGTTCCCATGACGGTACGCACGTTGTGCTGCGAGAACACCCGCTCGACTGCGACGCTATCCGGCCGGTGCTCGGCCACCAACTCGGTCAACGATCGGTCCAAATGCAGCAGTCGCAGCGCAATATCGTCGTCGGGTTGGGTATAAACGACGTAATAGGCGACCAGCTTGCACTGCCGGCCCGGCACGCCTTCCACGACACCGACGCCGCACCGAGTAAGCCCCGGGTCGATGCCGAGCACGCGCACCCCGGCACCTCCCCTGTCGCACGTACGTGTGTTCGACACACTAATACCTGGCGCGCCCCCGCCCACCATCGACACGCCTCACCTATGCCGCAGCCACGGGACGCATCGCGCAGAACAGTTGCACGTCCAGGCCAGTGGGGGTGCCCGGCCGGGTGTTCCAGACGGTTTACCGCCCAGGGCCCGGCCCACTGCCATAAACATCCGGACGATTTACCCGACTATCGAATGGTATCGGTAGGGGTTGGTGTCGATTGAGCAACGATCAATGGGTGCGCTGTGTGACTTGGGAGTTACTGGTGGTGCATGTTGGTGAGTGACACGCGGGTGATCCGGGGGCTGCCCGGGGTATAGCGAAACTCCTGATATGACGTGGGTTGTCAAGACACGCGTCGGTTACCAGGAGTTTCGTTGTCGAAGTCTGCCATAGGTGTGCCGGAACTCGGGTTGTCGCGGCTGGGCGGGTCGTCGGGGTCGTTACGCGAAGTGATCCTGGCTGGTCCCGGGGCGCGGGTTGCGGCCGCGGGTGGGGGTGTTGCGATCCGGGCGGTGGTCACGCCGGAGCAGGTCGCGGCGGCGTTGTCGGCGGCGGGGCACGTCGACAAGCAGCGGGCGAGGTTGTCCGGCGCGGTGACGGCGGTGTTGGTGCTCGGGTTGTGCCTGTTCTGCGGGCAGGGCTCAGCAGCAGTGATCACCCGCCTGTGGCCGTTACTGTCCGTTTTCAACCCGGTGGTGGTGATGTGTGTCCCGGTCTGCACGGTCGCGTTGTCGCAGGCCAGGGACCGGTTACCGGTCGCGGTGCTGCGGGAGTTATTCACCCGCACCGCCGCGGACGCGGCGGGACGGGTGGCGGCTGCCGGGTCGCTGGTGTTCGGCCTGGTGGTGACCGCGACCGACGGCACGGTGTTCGACCTCGCCGCGACCGACGCGATCCGGGCCAGGTTCGCGACCCCGACCGGTGGCCGGTTCCCGCAAGCGCGGGCCGTCACCCTGGTGGAATGCGGCACCCGCCGGGTCCTGGCCGCGCAGGTCGACTCGTGTCAGGTCAGTGAACAGGTGTTGTGGGATCGCCTGGTGGCCTGCCTGAAACCGGGAACGATCAATCTCGCAGACAGGAACTTCTTCTCGATGCACCGGTGGCGGGTCGCGGCCGCGACCGGCGCGCATCTGGCCTGGCGGGTGAAGAACGGCCACCAGAGCCTACCGGCGAAGATCGTGGACACGCTGTCCGACGGATCCCAGCAGGTCCGGTTACGCGAGTCCGATCAGATGCGCGCCCACCGCCGCAAGACCAGCGGCGAGCCGAAAGCCGCCCGCCTCGACGACATCATCGCCCGGATGGTCGAGTTCACCGTCACCCTGAGCGACCGGGCCGGCAAGAGCAGCACGAGCAGGTTCCGGGTCCTGACCACACTGCTCGACCACGTCGCCTACCCGGCCGAGCAGATCGCCGCGGTGTACGCCGAAAGATGGCAAGCAGAACTGGTGTACAAATCAATCAAGTCGACGCTCCGCGGCGGTGACCGCCGGCTCCGCGGCCAGTCGGCGGACCTGGCAGAACAAGAAATCTGGGCGCTACTGACCGTCTACAACGCACTCGTCGATCACGCCGTGAACGCCGCGATCGACCTCGGCATCGACCCCGATGAGATTTCCTTCACCACCGTCCTGCACGCGACCCGCGACCATCTGATCGCCTCAGCGCCCTGCCGAGCCTGCGGCCACCACCGCGACTTCGCCGACCTGCAAGTCGCGATCACCGCCGCTCCCCGAGAACGCAGAGGCCGGACCCGGACCGGCCCACGAACGAAGAAACAACGAGAAACCCAACACACCCGCGACGTCAGCTACACGATCACCATCACAGAATCAAATCTACCCAAAATGACCTAAACGACCAATTGTTTAGGGCAGTGGGGCCCGGCCCGATACCGACTTGGTCGTCGAGTTTAATCCCAAGTTTAGCGGAACCTTAAAATAATTCGATACTCATTGTGCCCCTACTGAAAATCTTCAATCATCCTACCCGAGACAATAATGCGGTGGCACGAAACGCCTGGACGCGCTGACTGTCCACTTCGTACTTTGCTCGTTGGTTTTCGGTACTCTACATCATTCCACTGATGGGAAAGTGATGCGTCGTTACCGTTTGTTAGTGCCGTTTGCAGGAACTGTAATCGGCTTGGCCGCATTGACCGGTTGCCAGCCGGGTCAGGCAAGTGTTCCCACCGCTACGGGGTCGGCTTCACCACAGCCCGCCTCCGAATCACCGTCGGTCGCCCCCAGCAATCCGAATGCACCGTCGATGACGCCGTCTGCTCCTGCCCAGCCAGGAGGTCCTGCCGGATCCCTGAGTGCCGTCACCTTCGCCGTAGCGCCAGGAACTGGCAAAGGTGCGACCTACTACGTCGCATCAACGGGCGCTGATACCAACCCGGGCACTGCTGAAAAGCCGTTCGCAACGATCAATCACGCGACCACGATGGCTCTCAAGCCTGGCGACGTGATCGACGTAGCGAAGGGTACTTACACCGAGCGGGTCACCTTGACCGGCTCAGGGAGCGCCACCGCTGGTCACATTACTTTGCGCGGTCACCCGGGCACGGTAGTCCGTGACCCCGAGCCGGATGGTGCCCAGAACTTCGAAATTGGCGTTGTCCAGGGCAAAAAGGTTTCGTTTTGGCTGGTTGAGGGCTTGCAGGTGGAGCGAGCGGAATGGGCCGGAATCATGTTCGCCGGCAGTTCTGACGTAATCGTCGCCAACAACACGGTGGTTAAGCCCGGCGCTTCGGGCATCATCGCAATGCCTACGGAAAATTTTAACGGTGGTGAAGGTGAAGTTCAGAGTCATCGCATCACCGTGGTGGGTAACCGCTTGGAGGAGACAAACAGCAAATTTGTTTCCAATAAGCAGCCGGATGCCGGTTCACAAGAGGCACTCAGCATCTGGGGTGTGGACGGGTTCGAGGTCGCTGGCAACACTATTGTGGGCAGCCACAAAGAAGGCATCGACTGCAAAACAGGCTGCCGCAACGGCAGTATCCATCACAACGCGGTCAGTGGCACCGCCTCGGTGGAAGGGCTCAAAGAAGGATTCCAGGGTGGTGCGGCGATCTACGTTGATGGCGGCCGGTCGGACGTCTTCAACATCGAGATTCACCACAACGAAGTCTTCGACAACGTTGCCGATGGTATTGCCGTCGCTGACGAGACTGCGGACAGCGGTGATGTGAAAGACATCAACATTCATGACAACATTGTCCGCAACAACGGCCGCGAAAAGATCAACGGCGGACATGGTGTCGTCGTTGGCCAGAACTCAACAAATGTGTCCATCACCAGGAACACATTCTTTGCAAATGTGCAGGCTGTGGTCATTGAAAAGAGCTACGGTGGCTATCCCTCAAAAAACATCGTCATCACCGGCAATATTTTGGCGGACAGCAGCTACCGTAACGCTGCCATTGGTGATGTGCAGAGCGTTACCTTGACCGACAACGTAGTCACGACCAAGATTGCCACGGCATTCGAGAAGAGCGGCGCTGCGGTCCCATCGCTTGTCGAAACGGGAACCAAGCGTCTAGCCGACCCGGGCTTCAAGGCACCACCCAAAGACCTATCGCTACGCACAGACGCTGCCGGAGCAAGCGCTGGTCCTTTAGGATTGGTTGGTGCACCGACTCAGCCAGCTATCGTTAAGTAACGAAGTAAGCTGGCCAAATATTGTCAAAAAGAGCGGCCTGAACGCAAAAGCACGGTAATTGCACCATAGGTAGAGAGAGCGGCGACTTCACGGTGCTAGTCGCTCCCAGCGAATCGGCGTACGCGGTCCTCGCGTACGCCGATTCGCTTGTCCACCAGCACAAGGGTCGAGGTCACCGTCTGTATCGCCCAGCTGCGGCATGGGCCCCCGAACGACCCACCCTGGCGGGAAAGCCCGTTTTCGCGATGCGGGCCTGCGTTAGCGAAAATAGGTCGGCTACGTTAATCGGCTTTATGGTGGTCGTTTCTATCGGGTGCCCAACTAGACGTCGAGCGCGGCCATGATTTCGTCGCTGACGTCTAGGTTGGCGTAGATGTTCTGCACGTCGTCGCAGTCCTCGAGCACGTCAATCAGCTTGAATACCTTGCGGGCGGTTTCCTCGTCGACCGGGACGGTCATTGTGGGCACCAGCGAAGACTCGGCTGAGTCGTATTCGATGTTGGCTTCCTGCAGCGCATTGCGCACGGCGATCAGGTCGGTCGGCTCGCTGACCACCTCGAACGTGTCGCCCAGGTCGTTGATCTCTTCAGCACCTGCGTCCAGGACGGCGAGCATGACGTCATCCTCGGATTGCGCTTGCTTCGGGACCAGGACTACGCCCTTGCGGTTGAACAAATAAGACACGCTGCCGGCGTCGGCGAAGGTGCCGCCGTTTCGGGTGAGCGCGGTGCGCACCTCGGTGGCGGCGCGGTTGCGATTGTCGGTGAGGCACTCGATCAGCAAGGCAACACCGTTGGGGCCATAACCCTCGTACATGATGGTTTGCCAGTCGGCGCCGCCAGCCTCGAGGCCGGAACCGCGCTTGACCGCACGGTCGATGTTGTCGTTGGGCACTGAGCTCTTTTTCGCCTTTTGGACGGCGTCGTAGAGCGTGGGGTTGCCGGAGAGATCTCCGCCGCCGAGCCGGGCCGCGACTTCAACGTTCTTGATGAGCTTGGCGAACATTTTGCCGCGTTTGGAGTCGATGACGGCCTTTTTGTGTTTGGTCGTCGCCCACTTGGAATGCCCGGACATTAAAACCTCCGTGTCTACCGTGCGTCTACGGCCCGGCGGACCAGCTCGACGAAGTACCGGTGGACCCGTAGGTCGCCGGTGAGCTCCGGGTGGAAAGCCGTGGCAAGCAGGTTGCCCTGCCGAACTGCGACAATCCTACCGGCGGCGGTGCCGTCGTTGACGCGGCCCAACACCTGCACGGCGTCACTGACCTCTTCGACCCACGGCGCGCGGATGAAGACCGCATGAAAATCGCCGCCTTCGACCCCCGCGATGCTCACCTCAGCCGCGAAGGAGTCGATCTGCCGACCGAACGCGTTGCGGCGCACGGTCATTTCGATGCCGTTGAATGATTGCTGGTCGGGTCGGCCGTCGAGCACTTTTTCGGCCAACATGATCATGCCGGCGCAAGAGCCGTAGACGGGCATTCCGGCGGCGATGCGAGCGCGGATTGGGTCAAGCAGGCCGAACGCAGCGGCCAAGTTACTCATGGTGGTCGACTCGCCGCCCGGGATGACTAACGCCTGCACGTCGGCCAGCTCCTCGGGGCGCCGGATCGGACGGGCCAGCACGTCACTTTCGGCCAGCGCGGCCAGATGTTCGCGCACGTCGCCCTGCAAAGCCAGCACTCCGATGTTCACATCCGCCACCCTAAGCGACCGCAAAAACATGCCAATCACCGCTGGGCCACTCGGCGAACCAGCCAGACGTGCGAGTGCGGCAATGCGAGCAGGCCACCGGGGGGTGGATTGGCCATCGGTGGGAGCGGGGGTGATGCGTACGATTTGGGGACTGAAATGCCTGCGTGAGGAGCCGAACAACCATGTCCGAGAACCAGCCCGCTGTCGGGACCGCCCGAGTCAAGCGAGGGATGGCGGAGATGCTCAAGGGCGGCGTGATCATGGACGTCGTCACGCCGGAGCAAGCGCGCATCGCCGAGGACGCCGGTGCGGTCGCGGTCATGGCCCTGGAACGGGTTCCCGCTGACATCCGCGCCCAGGGTGGCGTGTCGCGCATGTCCGACCCGGACATGGTCGACGGGATCATCGCCGCTGTTTCCATCCCAGTGATGGCCAAGGCGCGGATCGGCCACTTCGTCGAAGCCCAGGTGCTGCAGTCGCTTGGCGTCGATTATGTGGACGAATCCGAGGTGCTCACCCCGGCCGACTATGCCAATCACATCGACAAGTGGCAGTTCACCGTGCCGTTCGTCTGCGGTGCCACCAACCTGGGCGAGGCGTTGCGGCGCATCACCGAGGGCGCGGCGATGATCCGTTCCAAGGGCGAGGCTGGCACCGGCGACGTCTCCAATGCCACCACCCATATGCGTACGATTCGGGCGGAGATCCGTCGGCTGCAGAACTTGCCCGAAGACGAGCTCTATGTTGCCGCGAAAGAGCTGCAGGCACCGTACGAGCTGGTGAAAGAGGTCGCGGAGCTAGGCAAACTACCGGTGGTGATGTTCACCGCGGGTGGGATCGCGACCCCGGCCGACGCAGCGATGATGATGCAGTTGGGTGCCGAGGGTGTCTTCGTCGGCTCGGGCATCTTCAAGGCCGGCAATCCGGCTCAGCGCGCCGCCGCGATCGTCAAGGCGACCACGTTCCACGACGACCCGGACGTGATCGCGAAGGTGTCGCGGGGCCTGGGTGAGGCAATGGTCGGCATCAACGTCGACGACATCCCGGTGCCGCACCGCCTGGCCCAACGCGGCTGGTGAGCCGACACAGCCGGCTCGGCCGTGGGTCAGCGGGGGTGGTGAGTTAGTGGACTTCGAGTTGGCGGGGGACGGTGGGCGCAGGGGGATCGAGGAGGGATGGTTCGACGATGTCGAAGTACTGCGGTCGCGGATAGCGCCGGGCCAGGCCCAAGGCTCGCACCAGCGGGCGGCGGCGGGCGGTCAACGCGTCGCGGACTAGGTCGGTGTGGACTTGCCGGGCCAGCATCACCCGCCGGCTGGTGGCGGCCAGCGCTTGGCCAGCGCTGGCGTCGGCGCCAGTCACCGTGGCTGCTTGCAGTTGCCGGGTGAGGTCGTTTTCGCACGCCTCACGCTCGTCGGTTTCGGCGTCCAGCGCGAGTCGCGCCGCAGCGTACAGGTCGTCGTTGTCGATCTGGGTGGCGACGACTGCCGCAGCTGCTGCTCGCCGCAACAGGTGCGCATCCAAGGAGCGCTCAGCCGACGAGGCTCGTACGTGGACCCGTTCGACTCGGTGGGTGGTCCAGCCGAGGTACGCCGCGAACAGCGCGACCACGACTACTGCACCGAGAACCCACCACATGCCGGGCATCGTAGTTCGATTTCGGGTTAACAGCTCAGGTCGCCGAGTGTGGTTGCGACCACTCCTGGTCGAACACCCGCCCGTCGGTCGCCTCGATCGCGGTGGCGTAAACCTCGAGTACCCGATTGGCAACACTCGGCCAGTCGAACACCAGTACTGCGGTTCTGGCGCATTCGGCCAACTCAGTCCGACGACCCGGATCGTCGAGCAGTTCACCCAGCAATGCCGTGAGCGCGACCGCGTCGCCAGTGGCGAACAACGCGCCGGCCCGGCCGCCGTCGAGAACCCGACGAAACGCGTCCAGATCGCTGGCGGCAATCGCCGTACCGGCCGCCATTGCCTCGGTGAGGATCATGCCGAAGCTCTCGCCGCCAATGTTAGGTGCGACGTACACGTCGACACTGCGAAGCATGCGAGCTTTGTCCGACTCGGATACCAGGCCGAGGAATTCGACTCGCTCGTGCAAGTCGGCGGGGAAGTGCGCGTACAGATCGTGGCGGTCGCCTGGTCCCGCGACGAGTAAGCGCAGGCCAGGCCGGGTCCGTGCGAGCGTAATGAACGCGGTTCGCAGCAGTTCGAAGCCTTTGCGCGATTCGGTGAACCGACCGAGGAAACCGAGCGTGCCGCCGGTTCCGGGCCAGTCGGGCAGCGGCTCAGCCTGCTGAAACTTCGCGACTGCAACCCCGTTCGGGATCTCGACCGCTCCCCCACCGAGGTGTTCGACCTGAACTTTGCGGGCCAGCTCGCTGACTGCGATCCGAGCAGTGATCTTCTCGATCACCAACTGCAACAGACCGGCGCCTGCCGAGAGCACCCGAGAGCGAATCATTGCCGTATGAAACGTGGCCACGACCGGCCCCCGAGCCGACAGCACTGCCAACAGCGACAAACTCAACGTCATCGGTTCGTGTACGTGTAGCACGTCGAACTGGCCACGCGACAACCACCGGCGCACCCGGGCAGTTGAAACCGGCCCAAAAGCGATCCGCGCAATCGACCCGTTGTAGGGCAATGGCAGCGCTCGCCCGGCCGCGACGACGTAGGGCGGCAGGTTCGAGTCTTCGTCGGCTGGCGCGAGCACGCTGACCTCGTGACCGAGACCGATCAGTGCGTCGGACAGGTCCATGATGTGGTTCTGCACGCCGCCGGGCACATCGAAGGAGTAGGGCGAGACAATGCCGATCCGCACATCGACCTCCTAAAGCCACAGCTTCTGCAGCATGTGCCAATCCTGCGGGTGTTCGGCGATGCCGGCCGCGTACGCGTCAGCTAGCAGTTGGGTGGTTTGTTTGACCCGCACATCGAGCGGGCCGTCAGTCGGTGGCTCGATTCGGCGCAGTCGGGCCACGGTTTGGGTGTCGTTGAAATAGAGATCGACTGCGAACAGTGGGGCGCCGGTGCGAATCGCCAAGATTGCCGGGCCGGCCGGCATTCGGGTGCGAGCGCCGAAGAAGTCCACTTCGACGCCGTGTTTGGACAGATCGCGGTCACCGAGCAACGCCACCACCCAGCCTTGCGCGAGCCGGTCGGCGAGCACATCCACGGGCGCGCGCTGCCCGCCGGTGAGCGGGATGACCTGCAGACCGAGCTTTTCGCGATAGGCGACGAACTGTTGGAACAGGCCCTCAGGTTTGAGCCGCTGGGCCACCGTGACCATCGGCCAGCCATTGGTGACGATAAATGCTGCGGCGGCGTCCCAGTTGGCGACGTGCGGCAGGGCGAACACGAGTCCGCGACCAAGGCCGATAGCCGCACTGAGTTCGTCGAACTGATCCACCCGGAAGCCGGCAAGGATCTGCTGCTTACTCAGCGAAGGCAGCCGGAAAGCCTCTAACCAATACCGCGCATATGAGCGCATGGCGTCGCGCACGAGTGAGTCGGACAGATCTGGCACGACCTGGGTGAGATTGCGGCGCAGCCGTTGCACGCCGGGACCATTGCGGGCATAGGCCCGGTCGGCTACGGCGGCGAACAAAAAGCGGGCGACCGGCACGGGCAGCCTGCGGACCAGATTCCATCCTGCCGCGTAGCCGATTTCGATCAGCCGGTCACTCACGCAGCCGGGTCCTTGCTGGCCGAACGCGCCGCGTGGATCAGTCGCTGGAAGATCGTGACCACGCAGAGCCCGCCGATGAGCCAGAGCGCGACCGGTAGGCCCCAATCCAGCCCGGCTGCCCCGAGCAGGCCACCGACGCCGAGCAACAAGAGCCGCTCCAACCGCTCGGCGATGCCGACGTCGGCATTCAGGCCCAGGCTTTGCGCGCGGGCTTTGACATAAGACACGACTTGGCCGGCGGCGAGCGCAAGGATGGCGGCGATAGTGCCGCCATAGGGATTGCCTTGGTGAGCTTGGAAGTAGACGACCGCACCGAAGACGGCGCCATCGGCGATGCGGTCCATCGACGAGTCGAGCAAGGCGCCGAACGGGCCGCTGTCGCCGCGCATCCGTGCCATGGTGCCGTCGAGCGCATCGGTGAGCGCGCACGCGGTGACGATCACGGTCCCTGCGAACAGGTGGCCGAGTGCGCCGAAGTAGGAACCGATCAGCACACCGACTGTGCCGGCGATCGTGACCGCGTTGGGGGTCACGCCGAGGCGCAGTAAGAAGCGTGCGGTCGGGTGCAGGACATTGGCGACTAGTGCTCGCGCGGGAACTTGGACGATCTTTGCCATAGCGCCCCCCACCTTAGTCTCGAGCGCGCCGACCACGGCAGTACGCCTGGCCGAGCCGCCACCGTATCGTCATCGTCGACCACGAGGTGGTGCAGCCGGAACAGCTCTGGGCGCCACCGACGACGGTAACGGGCACAGCTGCCCGACTCACGCGGTGAGCACCGGGAAACGACAGGAACGGCGGCCATGACGCAGACCTCAACCACGGACCTCAGCGGCCGCACCGTGACCGCGCCTGGTCAGTTACGCAATGTCCTGCTGGTAGGGCGGCCGGGCGGGGGGGAAACTACATTGGTGCTGGCGCTATTGGCCGCCGTGGGCCAGGCAAGCACTGCGGGCCAGACAAGCACTGCGGGCCAGACAAGCACTGCGGGCCAGACAAGCACTGCGGGCCAGACAAGCACTGCGGGCGAGACGGACGATGCCATTTTAGGCTGTACTTCGGTGTGGCACCAGGGTGTGAAGATCAACCTGCTGGATCCGTCGGGCCAGGCTGAATCCGACGCCGCATCAGCTGGCGGTCGGCCGGGCGAACACGCGGCGATGCAAGGTGGCTTGCGAGCTGCGGACGCCGCCCTGTTCGTCGTTTCGGCGGTCGACGGGCTCGACGCCGCAACGGCACAATTATGGGCAGAATGCGGCGAGATCGGGCTGCCGCGGGCCGCGGTGATCACCCAACTTGATCATCCAGAGGCCGACTACGAACAGACGCTGCAAGACTGCCAGGACGTGTTCGGCGAGAACGTGCTGCCGATCTATCAACCCATGCTCGGCGACGACGGCCAATCCGTGATCGGACTGCTCGGACTGCTCACCTTGCGGGTGCTGGACTATTCCGCCGGCTATCCCCCGCGGGTCGGCACGGCCGAGCAAGAACACCTCAACCCGATCAAGGACGACCGGGATCTGCTGATCGAGACGATCATTGCCGAGAGCGACGATCAAGATCTAGTTGACACGTACGTCGCCGGCGAGCTGATCAGCACCGCCGCCCTCGTACCGGAATTGGAGCGGGCGGTCGCGCAGGGCCATTTCCATCCCGTCATCGCAGTTTGCGCGGCGACAGGGGTGGGATTGGACGCACTGCTCGACGGCCTGGTCGCCGCCGCCCCGGCACCGACCGAGCAAGAGCCACCGGTGCTCAGTGGCGTGGACGGCTCACCCCGGCCGCCGTTGAGGTGCGACCCACACGGCCCGCTGGCCGCCCAGGTGATCACGACGGCACTCGACCCGCAGGCTGGGCAGATCTGCCTCGTGCGGGTCTTCTCCGGCACCTTGCGCGTCGAGCAAATGTTGCACGTCCGTGGGCACGATCCGGCCGATCCGCATCAGCTCAGTCCTGGCACCGACGGGCGAGTGACGCACATCTTCCCGCTGTCCGGTGCTCAGCAAGGCGAGATCGACCACTGCATCGCCGGTGACGTGTGCACCATCGCCATGTCCGTCGCAGTTAAGAGCGCAGACACGCTGTCGAGCCAGACCGATCCAGTGGTGCTGCACGCCTGGGGATCATCGGAGCCGGCCTAAGCACCCTGGTCCCAGCACCGCCGCAAACCACGTGGCAAATGCGGCAGAAGAGGTCCGTGTGTAGTACGTAAACAAATAGCGGTTTGGTTCACGTACTGGGAAAAGATGTGAACGGCATCAGCACATCGGTTGAAATTTAATTACTGCCAGTAATCGAAAGGTTTCTCTGCATGACGATTTAGGTCCTGCTGGCTTAGGGCAGTACGTTCTCTGCATGGCCACGGTGTTGCTCGTCGAGGACGATCACGTGATTCGCGGCGCCATGCTCAGGTCGCTCACCGATCGAGGCCACGCCGTGCACGCAGTCGGCACGGCGTTGGACGCGCTGCGCCGAGTCGCCGCCGAAACGCCCGACTTGGTGGTGCTCGATCTCGGACTGCCCGATCTGGACGGATCGGACGCACTGCGAATGTTGCGCGGCATTACCGATGTTCCCGTCATCATCGCGACCGCCCGCGACGACGAACAAACTGTCGTGCGGTTGCTGCGCGCGGGCGCTGACGATTACATGGTGAAACCCTTCACCGGTGCGCATCTGGACGCTCGGATCGCCACCGTGCTGCGCCGGGTTGGCCGAGCCAGCCGCAGCGCGCAGCCGGCCGTGCATGAGGTCGGTGAGCTGCGGGTGGATGTCGGCGAACGCAGCGCCACCCTGGGCGACCAGCTGTTGGCATTGACCCGTAAGGAATTTGACCTGCTCGCTTATCTCGCCGCCCGTCCGGGCCGCGTGGTTTCGCGTCGTGAATTGTTGGAGGAGGTATGGCGACAACCATCGGTCGGCGAGGATCAGACGATCGACGTGCATCTGTATTGGCTCCGTCGGAAACTGGGCGAATCCGCGGCGAAGCCGCGCTACCTGCGCACCGTGCGGGGAGTCGGATTCCGGTTGGTGGCTCCGGACTAAGGGCACGGCTCGCCTATACGACGGCGACCACGACAGCGATTGCCACGCTCGCTTTTTTGATTCCGCTCGGCTGGGAGCTGCGCGCCGATCATCGCGATCAAGCCCTTTCCACTGCGCAGCGCCGCGGTGCCACTGTCGCCGGTGCAATTTCCGCCGGTGCCGGCGCTCGGGGCATCAGTGCGGCGATTGCGGTGGCTGGCGGCAGCCCAGTGGTGCATTCGCCCGGCAACCCCACTGGCGGGCACGCAGCCGAGGACGATGTGCAACGCGCGGCCCGCACCGGTGAGGCCCTGACGATTGACGTCGATGGCGGAGTGGTGCATTTGCAACCAGTCCGGGTGGGCGGCAAAACATCGGTGGTCGAGCTGTTCGTGCCGGACAGCGAACTTTCCGAGGGTACGGTCCGGGATTGGTGGATTCTGGTCGGTATTGCGCTGGGATTAGTGCTCGGCTCAGTAATCGTGGTCGACCGGTTGGCCCGCGGGGCGGTCGCGTCAGTTCGCAATCTGGTCCAGGCCGCGTTAGCTGTCGGCGGCGGCGACCTACGCGTACGCATCGAGCCGACCGGCCCACGTGAACTCGCCGAAGCCGGGTACGCGTTCAATCGGATGGCCGATCGGCTGGTCACGTCGCGTACCGATGAACGGGAATTGGTTGCTGATCTGTCGCACCGGCTACGCACTCCGTTGACCGTGCTGCGCCTGGACGCCGAAGCGCTCGAACCCGACGACACTGACATCGGTGAGGTATCGGCGGCTGAGTTGGACCGACGCCGCGGCATTCGCCGGATTCGCCAGGCCATCGTCACGCTGGAAAGCGAAGTCGATCAGCTGATCAACACGACCCGCAAAGCGGTTGCCGCGCAGATGGCTGTGCCCGAAGACGGCAAATGCGACGCCAGTGAGGTAGTCCGCGAGCGGATGGTCTTCTGGTCCGCGCTGGCCGGTGACCAAAACCGTCCACATCGGGTGGTCGGCGCGCAAATGCGCATTCCGGTGCCGCTGGTTCGCGCTGAATTGGCCGCTGCGCTCGATGCCGTGTTGGGCAACGTTTTCCGCTACACGCCGCAGGGCACTGCGTTCGAGGTGGGAATTTCCCGGCGCGACGGGTGGGTGGCGGTGCGAGTCGATGACGCCGGCCCGGGAATTGACGACCCGGAAAAAGCCATGCGGCGGGGGCAGAGCGAGCAAGGCTCAACCGGTCTCGGCTTGGATATCGCTCGACGGGCCGCGCAATCCACTGGCGGTTCGGTCAGTCTGGATCGGGCCGCAATGGGTGGAGCCAGCGTGGTGATGCTGATCGCCGACGCGGAGGCCGTGCCGAAACAGGCAAGCCGATTTGGCCTGGTGGGGCGCAGGACTCGGGAACGTGCCAACCGGCCTGGCCGAAACGAATAGCAGATTCATCCGGTCGGGCAAAGTTGCTTTAGATCTGCGTTAGGCGGTTCCGCTAGCGCATTCGGCCTGGCAAGGTTCGCGTCAGTTCGGCACAAGTCAGTGACGTAACCGGACCGAGGCAACCCAACGGCACGGAGAGGTGGTCCTGACTTGACGGCCTCGTATCCGAAGCCCCGCGACTACGCTCAGGTGCCGAGCCACCGGCGCAGCGGGCGCCGGCGGGCGCGCTCGCATCGGTTGTTGCCGGTGCTGCTGAGTGTGGGTTTGCTCGGCATGGGTGGCCTGGTCGGGCCGGCGGTGGTGCACAGCGTGGTCAACGGCGTTGGCAACGCACAACATCAGCGCATCTCGCTGACTGCTTTGCCGGCTGACGCCCCGGATCAGGGCTTGGTCTATGCCGGTTTGCATCCCGGCAAAGTGGGCAGCCTATGCGCTGGCGCTTACGCGTTAGACGAAACGACGTGCACGCACGGACCGGCTCCGGCACCGGTCGGACTCGCGGTGCGCAACGACGTGGCGGCGGTGACCGCAAAGTCGACCGCGTTGCTCGCACCAGTTCGCGACACCGTCGCTGCACCGCCGGAAGCGGAGATCGTCCGGGACATCGGCGGCACCGCGCTGACCGCGAACGCACCGGCCTTGATTCCAGCTGCCGCGCCGGGTGAGGCCGACTTCGTCATGGGTGCACAGCAGGTGGCCTGCGAGGCCGATGGGCACAGTGGCAAACGGGTTCAGGCGCTCTATGTGCACGAGTTCGGCACGCCGAGTCGGTACAGCGACTTTCTCGGTTCGGCCCGGACTTGGGCGGCTGGGGCGGATCAGATCTTCGACGCGAGCGCGGCGGAAACTGGCGGTTCGCGGCATTTGCGGTTCGTGACGACGCCACAGTGTCAGGTGGATGTGGCTGAGGTCCAGGTGCCGGCGAAGTCGCTGGATTCGTTCACGGGCACGATTGCTGCGTTGGGCAAGCTGGGCTACAACCGTACTGATCGCAAGTATTTGCTGTTTGCCGACACGAACGTCTATTGCGGAATTGCCAGCTACATTCCTGATCATCGGCCCGGGCTGGGCAATCGCAACAATGGCGGACCGTCTTATGGGCGAGTTGACGCGGGTTGTTGGAGTTCGGTGATGGTGGCCCGGGAGTTGACCGAGACGCTGGGGGCGCTGCTGACCGATTCGCCGAATTCCAGCGGAGCCGGCAGCTGCTTAGACGGTTACGACCTGCTCTGCAGCAAGGATCGCTCGGGTAAGGCGGTGCGCACGGTGTGCCCACGCAGCCACGCGAACCGGTTGGACTGCGGCCACGACGACTACTTCAGCACCGACCCAAAGCCGGGCAGCTATTTGGCGAAAAACTGGAATATCGCCACCAGTGAGTTCTTGCTGCGCAGCGACGGCGGCGACGACATCCCGGACACTGGCGTGGCGGTGCCGACTGCCCCGGCGACACCGAACCCGACGACGACTACCGCCGCGCCCACCCCGACTGCGCAGCCCGCAGAAACCGACCCGGCTAATCAGGCGGCGGGCGACCAGAACGACGGCGGGGGCAATGCTGCCGATAGCGGGGACTCGCCGCCCAGCGCAGCCGCGAACCAACCCCGTGGTGACTACCCCACCGGTCAACCAGGCCAGCCGGGACCGCCGTCGCAGCAGCCAACGCCGGGCGCCACTGAAACGGCTGCGCCAGCTACGCCCACGGCGACCCCGACCACTCCAGCGTCGACGGCCAGCCCAGTCCAGCCCGACCCGGTGCAGGCAGTGCTCGAGATTCGCGACGCGACCAGCAGCTCGGTTCGCCTCACTTGGAGCGCTGCTGCACCAAAGGCCACCTATGCGGTCTCGGTCGACGGCAAGCCGATCGCAACGACCGTTGCCACCCGCGCCCAGTTGGTCGGCCTCAAACCGGACGGCGCCTACAAAGTCACGATCAAGTCGGGTCCGGCGTACACGGCGAAGGGCACGGCCCAAACCGCACCGGCGGCCCGCCCGACCCAGCAGTCCTCGTTCGTGCTCATTAACGCACTCACCGGCACCGCCGCCAACCTGTACGCAGCCCGTACGGCGGTGGGCACACCACTGACTCTCGGCGACAACGCGGACGGCGATGCACAGCAGCAATGGCAACTAGTGGCAGCCGGTAACGGCAGCTACTCCCTGGTCTCACAGGCCACCGGCGAATGCGCCGTACCGCTGGGTGGCAACCCGGTCGACGGGGCCCCGATGGTGCAGGGCAGTTGCACGGGCAACAACGGTGCTCGGTGGTCGCTGCAGGCCACCGATTACGGCTTCACCGTGCGCACCACCAGTGGCTTGGTGATCGGGGTGGGCAACCAGCGCTTCGGCGCGCAGCGAGTGCTGACCTTGCAGCAGCCCAACGGTCAGCGATACCAGAGCTGGACCGCCGTTCCCGACTAGGAGAAAGCCCGAGAGCTGACGTATTTGTCGATCTCGGCGAGCAGGATTACCTTCCCCGGTGCGGCCAGGAAACTTTGCCGGACTGCGGCTCGGGCAAGGTCGGCTACTCCGGCTGTGTTCAGGCCGAGCAATCCAGCGGCCACCTCGTATTCGTCGGCCAGGGTGGTGCCGAACATCGGCGGGTCGTCCGAGTTGATGCTGATCGGCACGCCCGCGGCGACCAGGGTGGCCAACGGGTGCTCGTCCAGGCTGGCCACGGCCCGCGTGCGCACGTTCGAGGTAGGACAAACCTCCAGCGGAATGGCGTTTTCGGCGAGGTGAGCCAACAGCGCCGGATCTTGGACGGCGGTGATGCCATGACCGATCCGCTCCGCCCCCAAATCGGTCAATGCTGCCCAAATCGTGGCCGGCCCGGTGGTTTCCCCCGCGTGCGGCACGCTGTGCAATCCGGCCGCGCGGGCCTGATCGAAATACGGCTTGAACTGCTCGCGGGCCACGCCGATCTCCGGACCACCGAGGCCGAAGCTCACTAGCCCGTCGGCTTTCTCGTGCAAGGCAATCCGCAAAGTCTCCTCAGCCGCCGGCAGTCCCGCCTCACCTGGGATGTCAAAGCACCACCGCAGCTCAATCCCGAAGTCGGCGGCGGCCGAAAGCCGAGCATCCTCGATCGCTGCCACGAATGCGGGCGCCGGGATGCCGCGGTGGACGCTGGAATATGGCGTGATGGTCAGCTCGGCGTAGCGCACCTGCTGAGCCGCGAGCTCGCGCGCAACTTCATAAGTCAGCATCCGTACGTCTTCGTCATCGCGGATCAGGTCGACCACACTCAGGTAGACGTCGATGAAGTGGCGAAAGTCGGTGAAGGTGAAATAGTCAGCCAGCGCGGCTGGGTCGGCCGGCACCGGGGAGTTGCCCCGGTGTCGCGCGGCCAGTTCGGCCACGATGCGCGGTGAGGCTGAGCCGACGTGGTGCACGTGCAGCTCGGCTTTAGGCAGCCCGGCAATGAACGAAGCCAGCTCGGTCACCTGGTGTCCCCTCTTAACAGCCGCACCGCTATGACGATGCGGATCTGGTCGGCATTGTCGTCTAGAGCCAGGCAACGTAGCAGCTGTAGGGTCAGTTCCGTGGAAAACGATGGTTCTAGTTCGAAGCTGAGCGGCTGGCTCCCGATGACCGTTGGCATGCTGGCGGTCGTGATCGGCGCCGTTTGGGCGTTGCAGGGGCTCAATGTGCTCACCGATAGCCAGATGAGCGACAACCGAATTTGGGCGATCATCGGCCCCGTGGTTGCGCTGGGCGGTCTAACCCTGATTGTGATCGGCGTGCGCACCCGCTCGCGTAACAAACGATAGGGCCCCAGACATCGGTGAACGACAAATGACAAAGCCCTCTTCTCCACCAAACGAGGAGATGAGGGCTCGCCGAATAGAACTGTTGGTCCTAGGCTTGGATTGACTGAGCCGATCTTGTTACGCAAATCGGCGGCCGGCCGCGGGCCGGCGGGGTGGTCTCAGAGCGGGCGAACCTGTTCCGCCTGCGGGCCCTTCTGGCCCTGGGCGATCTCAAATTCGACTCGCTGGTTCTCTTCCAGGCTGCGGTAACCGCTCGACTGGATGGCCGAAAAGTGGACAAACACGTCAGCTCCCCCGTCATCGGTGGAGATGAAGCCGAAGCCCTTGTCTGCGTTGAACCACTTCACGGTGCCTTGCGCCATGCTGAACTCTCCTTCGGACAAACCACGCACGCCTTCGAAAAAACGACGCACGCATTCTGACAAACCCTCATACGTGAAACTGGCAATACTGTACCCGAAAATCACGGCGGAAAGCTGCCCCGGAGTGCATCACCTGCACGAGGGGGAAGATGGCGAAAAGTCAGCCCGGCCATTCACCAGTCAGTTTGCGCACGCCGGATGCACCGCCGCGGTCGACGACGGCCTTCACCAACGCGAAAATTGCTCCCTGCAGGGCGGCAGCGGCTAGAATCTCGCCCCACCCGCGCTCCTCATCGGTCGCACTCGGCGCATCGCTATCACCCGACGCCAGTTTCCAGACTTCCTTGAACACCAAGCCGGCTACCGCACCAGCGCCAATGCCCAGCAGAAGTCCGACCGGCTTATACGCGAGCTTGCCTACCTTCGAGCTCACCGACGACTCCCTCGTACGATCAAAATGACACCGACAACTGCAGCAACGCCGGCAACGACCAGCGAAAACGGCAGACTGGCGCGTTCACGCACCACAAATACCCCAGCATGCGGGCTGGCTTCGGCAGTCTGGTCCGTCGCATGTCCGGTTACCGCGCGCACCTTGTCCCCGGCCGCGACCGCAGCATCGCGAACTTTCCCGCCAGCTTCGGCAGCAACGTCACGGACCTTTTCGCCGGCCTCGGTGGCAGCGTCACGAACTTTTTCGCCAGCTTCGGCCGCCTGCGCCCGCACCCGTTGTTTGGTGTGCTCGACTTGCTCCTTGGCGCGCGCTTTCACGTCCGCTTTAGCCGCTAGGGCCTGAACTGTTTCACCCAGCTCGGACCGGGTCTGCTCAATGTCAGCGCGCAGCTCGTCGATGCCTGGCTTATCGGAATTACCGTTTTTGTCGCTCATAACTTGCTCCGCTCCTTGACCGCGTGCTTGACCTCATCGACGTCAGCTTTGACGCTAGCGATGGTCGAACTCGGCTCCGGCGGAACCGCCTGAGTCACCTGCTGGCGTCCTACCAAACCCAAGATCCCCGCGAGCAGGAACAACGCGACCGTGACGATCAGGGCGGCCAGCCACAATGAGAGAAACAGGTGAAAAACTATGATCAGCGTGGCGATGAGGGCACCCACGCCGTACATGGCGAGCACCCCGCCAGCACCGAACAGACCGATCCCGATCCCGGCGTGTTTGCCCTTCTCCGTGAGCTCCGCTTTGGCGAGCGCTAGCTCATCTCGTACCAATCTGGTGATCTGCTCACTTGCACGTTGCACCAGCTCGGCGGTGGACTGATCGGTGACCGGGCGTGCCGGACCACCGTTATGCACATCGGCCACGGTGACCTCCCTTCCAGATGATCGCTATATGCCCAGACCAGCGGGTAATCAATCCAGTCACACCTCGCGGTATTTGGCTTGGGCGAGGCAGAACACCCCAAAAGCGGCGATACCCAGCGCGATCACCCCGAGCAGCCACGGACCGTACGAGGCCTGGGCCAGGGTGCGCAGTGCCGCATCCAGTCCGCGCGCTTTGTTCGGGTCGAAGGTGACGGCTGCTGCGACGACGAGTACACCGGCTAACGCGTACGCGACGCCTTTCGCGCAGTAGCCGGCTACGCCTAGTCGGCGGGTGGTCGCGCGTACCGTGGGGGTCATTTTTTGGGTGTTGAGGCCGGCTTGGAATTTCTTGCGAATGCCGTAGATGAACAAGCCCACGCCGACAGCGACGACCACTATGCCGACCAAGCCGACCAGCCAGCGACCGGCCGGGGCGTTCATGAGGGTGAAGGCTGCCTGCTGCTGCTTGTCCGCGCTCGACGAGCCGTTGCCTACCAGAATTTTGATCCCGCTATATGCCAGCACCAGATAGACGATCGCTCTCATAGCGGCACCAACCCGATGCACAACCCGCTCACGCTGATCGCCCTGGTTACCGGACCTGCCCGGCTTACTGGAACCGCTGTTCTTGCTGGAACCGCTGGTCCCGCTGGAACCGCTGGAACCGCTGGATCCCGTGCGTTTGTTGGGGGAATCGGCGCCGACTGCCGCGTTGATTGCTTGCCAGACCGCGAGCCCGATCAAGCCAATGACCACCAAACCAACGAGCATCTGGCCAAACGGTTTGCTCGCCAGCTCAGCCAGCGCACCGGACTGGTCGCTCTCCTTGCTCGAGCCACTGAACGCAATCTGCGCTGCCAACCAGGCAAAAAGCAGATGAATCACTCCGTACGCGACAAAGCCGCCGCGGGCTAAATATTCCAACGGTTTACTGTTGCCAGCTCGGGTGGCGGTGGATTTCGCGCGGGACGCAGCTGTTGCCATAGCCTGCAAAGTGACCGGGTGAGCTCGCCCGCAAACCCAATGCACCGATTCGAGTTCGCAGCACCCGGTCGATGGCCGCCGTGAGCCGGACCGACGATTCGTCGATACGATTTCTGGATGACCCCCACCGCGCTCGCTCCCGTTGCGCTCGCCTCCGCGCTCGCCCCACCCCAGAACATCGTGTTCGCCGGCAATACTGTGTTGGCGGAAAATGTCGACTGGTCGCAGGTGCACGCTGTCCGGCTGCTCGGCGTAGCGTTGGCGGCCCTGATCCTGTTCTGGGCGATTCGTCGGATGTTCGGCGGCAAGAAATAGGGGTATCAACCCCGCGATCGAGTTTGTGACCTCTAGCGAAGGATCCCCGTGAGCGACAACCCGTTGTATGCGACTTTGGGCTTCACCGACTCGCAGTGGGGATTATTGGTCGGTCTGCCTCAGTCGGTGCTGACCGCTGCCAGTGCTGCCTCTGCCGACAGTGCGCGCAAGACTCGGGCCGAGGGCGCGGCTGGTCTTGCCGTGATCTCGGACGCTCGGGCCGACCCGAGCCCGCTGGTCGCGGCGGTGGCACAGGCCATCGTGGCCCGGGTGGGCGATCCGGAGCGCGGCGAGGAGCCGCCGGTGATCGAGCCGAGCGACCCGATCGGCTATGCCCAAGACGTGCTGGGGCGCGCCGCTGAGGCGGTCGCGTTGCTGCACGCGAAGGCGGAGCCGGCCGACGCTGAGACATATAAGCACTGGCTGGTGGAGATCGCCGAGGTCGTGGTGGGTGCGGCTTCCAGCGGCGGGGTGCTCGGCCTGGGCAGCGAAACGGTAACGGCAAGCGAGCGCGAATTCGTCGACGCCCTGGCCAAAATCGTAGCTGACTAGCTGGGTTGGGCTAGGGGCTCGGTGTCGGTGGTGAGCAGGGTTGCGCCGGTGACTGTGGCATAGACGGCGCCAACTTGCATGGCGACTCGGCGCCAGGAATATGCCTGCCGCGCCCGGTCGAGTGCGGCAGTGGCATAGGCGAAGCGGCGCACCCGGTCGTTGACCAGGCGACGCAGCGCGCTGCCCAGTGCGCGAGGGTCGCGCGGTGGAACGAGATCGCCGGTCAAGCCGTCGACCAGAGTTTCGTCGAGGCCCCCAGCTGCTGTGCCGATCACCGGTATCCCGCAGGCCATCGCCTCCAATGCGGCGGACTCGACCGGGTCGTGCTGGTCGTGCCAACCGGCGGCGACGAGCAGGTCGGCGGAGCGATACCAGCTCGGCATGTCCTCGACCGCGACGGCGCCGACAAGGTGGACTCGGTCCGCCACCTGGCATTGCTCGGCCAACGCGCGCAATTTTTGCGCCCCGTCGTCGGTGCTGAGTCGATCGGCCGGCGGGCCACCGACGACCACCATTTCGGCTTTCGGCACATACCGCAGTGCCTGAATGACGTCACCGAAGCCGGCCCGGTCGACCAGTTTGCCGACCGACAAGATCCGTGGTCGGGAACGGTCGCGGGCAACCGCCGGGCCATCGGGGCTGAATCGGATGCTGTCCACCCCGGCCGGGACCACAGCAAGCTGAGCGCGGGGCACGCCGATGCGGATCAGTCCGTGCACTTCATCTTGGCTCTGCACGAAAACGCGATCGACTGCACGTCCGAGCGCCCGCTCATAGCCGGTACGCGACGGCCCGGTGTACTCGGTCTCGATCTCGCCGAGCTGATGAAACGATTGAACGACCGGGACGGCGAACTGACGAGCCGCCGTGACCGCAGCCAGGCCACTGGTCCAGAAGTGGGCGTGCACGACCTCGGGCCGCCACCCGTCGCGCCAGGCCGCTTCCAGCCAGCGCGCGAACTCCCCCATCAACGGCAACAACTGATCCACGGGTACGGGATGAGCTGGGCCGATCGGAACTTGCACGACCCGTACGCCGGTGGAGGTGGTCGTGGTGGTTGCGCTTGGATCGGTTCGGCGAGTGTAGATGCGCACGTCGTGGCCGAGTTCAGACAGGGCCAGGGACAAGTCGGCGACGTGGGTGTGCTGGTCGCCCCCGGCCAAGGGGCTGGCCTGCTCCGCGATCATGGCGATACGCATGTCGGTCCTTCGGGTAGGCTCAGCACAAGCTTGCACATGCCCGACAGTGCGGCGGATAAACCTTCCTCGGCCGCTCGCACCAAAGCATTCTGCCCAACCGACGGCAGCGGTCAGATGCTTCAGCTGCGGTAGATCGTGCGGTGAGCTGCGCTGATCGCGGCGTGGTAAGCGGCGCCGACTAGCAGCCGGTCGCGGGCCAGTGCAGCCCGGGCAGCGTTGTTGCCGGGTGCGCCGTGCACTCCCCCGCCGGGATGCGCCGATGCGCTGGCCAGGAACAGCCGATCGATCGGAGTGTCGGGGCGGCCCAAGCCAGGAATCGGGCGCAGAAACAACTGCTGGAAAGCGGCTGAGGTGCCCCCGCCCAACGCCCCACCGACCAACGACGGGTTTTCCCGCTGCAGGTCAGCTGGAGAAAAGACATTACGGCCGATTACCTCAGCCCCGAACCCCGGCGCGTGCTGCTCGACGACAGCTTCGATCTTCGCCACCTGCTCGTCGATCTCGTCAGTGGACCACTGCGCCCGATGTGGCAAATGGGTATAGGCCCAGACAGATTCGGTGCCGGGCGGCGAGTGGGTTGGGTCGGCTGTGGTCATCTGACCCAGCAACAGGAACGGGTTCGGCGGCATTTCGTCGACGGCGAGGTGCGCTGAATACCTGGTCAGGCCGTTGAGGTCGGCACCGAGGTGTATCGTCCCGGCGCCGACTGCGGCCGGGTTGGTCCAGGGCAGCTTGCGGCGAATCGCCCAGTCGACTTTGACGGTGGCTCCGTCCCAGCGGAAATGCGCTAAATCGTCGACCAACCGCGGCGGCAGCCACCGCTCGCCGACCAAATCGAGAAAAAGCGCCGGGGCCGGCACGTCCGCAATGACCGCTTTGCGGGCACGGTAGTCCCGCCCGCCCGCGTCCCGCACTCCCATCGCGAGTCCGCCGGCAATCAGCACGCGCGCGACCGGCGACTCATAACGAATCTGGCCGCCGCGAGCCAGCAGCCGGGTCACCAGCGCGTCGGTGATTTTCTGTGCACCACCGACTGGCACCGGCCAGCCGTGTTCCTGGCCCAACATCGCCAACAACCAACCGAAGACCCCGCCGCCGGCTTCCTCTGGGGACAAGTCGGTGTGCAGCGCACAACCGGCTAACGCCAGCGTCGCACCTTCGCCGGCGAACAATTCCGAGCCAAGCTCGCGCACTGAAAGTACGAGCCGTCGAGCCAAACGCAACATCCCACTGGTACGCAGCTCGCTAAGCAGTTTCACCGCACCGCGCACCGGCGGGAACGGGGCGAACAGCGTGTCCAACAGGTGCTGCGACAACGCCGCCCAGTCGTCGTAGGCCGCTTTCCAGCGCTGGCCGTCTCCGGGCGCGAACTGCTCCATCGACGCCATAGTGGTTTCGAGGTCGCGGTTGATCGTCGCCGCCCGCCCGTCGGGCAGCAGATGAGTTAGCACGTCTGGCGCATGGGTCCAGTCCAGTCCCAGCTGCAACCGTTTGAGCACTGGTGAGGTGTAGCCCAGCGGATAGAACGAGCTGAACAGATCACTCAGATAGCCCGGGGCGGTGACGTAACCGGAGCGGACCGCGCCGCCCGCGTTCGGCGTCGCCTCCAGCACCAACACCGACCAGCCGGCATCAGCGAGCACGTTCGCAGCGACCAGACCGTTGTGCCCGGCTCCCACGACGATCACATCAGCGGAATCCACGAGGACGCCTCACCCACCGCTGCGACGGCGCTGCCAGTTCTGCACGAGTAAATTCTGCAAGTCCGCTTGGACCCGCACAGCGTACCGGTTGCGGGCTCGGGCCCAGGCACGACTGAGCAGCACGGTACGGCCGGCCGCAGGCGCGGGATTCGTCCAAGGCGTGACTACCTGACCGGCACCACGATCAAGCTGGACACGGATCGGGGTGGCGCCAACGGTCAGCAGTATCGTGCCGATGCTGCCGGTGAAAGTGATCGGGACTGTGCCGATCGGCTCAGGCAACCGCAGCTCGACCAGGCCGCTGCCGCCCAGGTCGAGGCGCGAGATTCGTCCGTCGGCCAGGTCGAGCTGCTGTTCGCCCCCACCGGCCGGCAGTCGGATATCCCAGCGGACCGCCCGGTTCAGCACGATGCGTACCACATTGGGGCCAGCGCCTGCTGCCGGTCGCAAGCTGGCGCGGATGCGTCCGTCGCGGCCGCTCACCGTGGGAGTCAGGCCTGAATCGGCTGGGGTGCTGATCCGATAGAGCTGCCCCGGCAAGCTGGCCAAGGTCACCTCAACCCGGGAGGCGGCATCACTGACAGTGAGGAAGGCTCCGGTGCGGCCGTGCAATTCGCCCACCACCACATGCTCGGCGCGCGGCAATTCCGGCGGGGGCCCAATCGTCGCGTCGGGCCGACATCCGGTCAGTGAAAACACGCTGACCAGTGCCAACACGGCGAGTACGGCGAACCTTGAGCGACCTCGCCGCGAAGCTATGGGCACTAACGGACAACGCAGAATCGGCCGAACGGGTGACGGCGATCCGACAGAGTCGGACCAGAATGTCCGAATGTCCTCAGCCGGTTTCCTCTCTGAGCGTCAACGCCGCCGCCCGCAAAACGCGGAATAGCCCCGGCGGCAGGTTCAACCGAGCTGCACCGATCCGGAGAACCGTCGGCTACCCGGGGCTCCATAACGTTTCATTCATGAATAGCCTGTTCAGCGGCGCTGCCGCCCGTGCCGCCCTGCGCAACGCCACTGCCAGCCTCGACGAGCTGGACGCCTCCGTCGGCATCACCGGCCTCGCCGCAGCCGACGACTCACCGGGTCTGATGTCGATCGTTGACCAGCACACCGCCGGCATCCGGGACAGCTTGTCGGTGGACACTCGTCCGCTCACCCCGGTGATCCTCGCCGCCTATGCCGAAGGGGTGCGCGACGCCGCTTTCATCCACGGGTGGCGCCCGCCGGTCGGCTCGATCGACTGGACCTCGAACGACTGGGTGCTGCGCCGACTGCTCGGTGTGTGCGCGCTGGCTCGCACTCTGCCGACAGCTAGCTAACCCGGATTCATCCGGGGGCGTCCGGCTTTGCCGAGGAAGAACCTGGGTCCGGTGGTGGGATCACCTGGGTCCTTTGGATGTCCGCTGGCGAGATCACTCGGGTGCGGTTGTCATCTTGGTGGTCGACGTATCGCTCGTCTTCCAGCGCGGTTTCGTCGTCGTCGCGGTCGAAACCGGGGATCAGATGGGGACGGCCTGACTCGTCGTCCTGGTCGAACACTGTGTCGCTGCGGCGACGCGCCTTCGACCGGGCCGTCGGGATCACCTGAGTCTGCTCATCGCCGTCGGGCACCTCGCCCCGCAGCCGAGCCTGGTCGACTGCGGCTAGCACCGCCTGGGTCGGTTCCTCAGCCAACGCGCGCGAATGCTCAACCAACCGCTGCTGCTCCGCTTGACGAGCCTCGTCGACTTGGCGGGATTGCTCGGCCTGGCGGGCCAGCTCCGCCTGCTGGGCAGCTTCCTGGTCGTGGCGAGCCTGCTCAGCTTCGCGGGCTTGTTCGGCTCGACGCGCCGCCTGTTGGGCTTGGCGCGCCTGCTCGGCGACGCGCGCTTGTTCGGCGACGCGCGCTTGTTCGGCGACGCGCGCTTGTTCGGCGACGCGCGCTTGTTCGGCCTGGTGGGCCGCCGCTTGGGCCGCGCGAGCCTGCTCCGCTGCGTGCGCCTGTTCGGCCTGGCGGGCCAGCTCAGCCAAGCGCCGCTCCTCAGCTTGGCGGGCCGCATGCGCTGCCGCCAGCTGGGTGCGCTCATCGCCGTAAGCCTTGGCGTGTTCGCGAATGGTCGCCGATTCGATGCTCGCTCGATCCAACCAGCCGTCCCAGCGGTGTTGCATCGGCCGGATCAGGCCACCGCCGACACCAACGATGAGCACACCGGCGACGGTGGCGAGCACGGCGATGAGCAACGGCTGGGTGACTGACGTGGCGATCTGCACCTGGTCGAGCGCCGCAATCAGGGCGAGCGAAATGATCAAGACATAGGCACCACGACCCAGCACCCGCCCGTACGCGAGGCGGCTCAGTGCTCCCGTGATCAAGTCGCGGACGGTGCCGGCCACGGCTGCGCCGAGCACCACGATCACGATCGCGACGAACGCGCGGGGCAGCCAGGCGATCAGGGCCGTAAGCAGATCACTTACCGGGTTCGGTCCCCACAGACCGAAGGCGAGCTGCAGGGCGAACAGCAGCACCGCATAAAACGTGATGGTGGCACACAGACCGCTAGCTGTCGTGCCGGCCGCGGTCAACGCGGATGCGAGCGAGCCACGCTCAACCGCCCGATCAAAGCCAGCCCGGCGCAAACCCTTGGCAACTAGGGTGCGCACCAGTCGAGCCAGCAGGTAGCCCACGACGAGAATCGCAATGAAAGCCAACGCAGCCGGAATGAACAACAGCACCGAACGCCACATGTCACTGAGCCCGCGGCCCAGCCCGTCCCCAGTCATTTACGACTCCCTGCTCCGGCTGGCCCGCCGCTTGCCGGTCACACCGACCATAAATGGCCGCCGCTAGGTACGCCGAATTCGCGCCTGACTTCGCCTAAGATCGACCAGACTGCGGCTAATCGCACACCACCCCGTCGATGGTGCAGCTGGACGGCAGTGCAGCGAGCGTGCCCGCCTCAGCGAAAGAGAAGCTCACCGATCCGTGCGCTGTGATCGCGCCCGAGCTCGGACGAAACGTCAACCGGCCGTCGTCGTCGGACAACGTCACCGCACCGGACCGGATTGAGGCCACACTGCCCGCCGGGGCCGTGACACGTACGGTCCAGGACGCCACCGGGTAAGTATTGGGATTGTGTACGTGAATCGTGCCGACATACCCTGTTATCGCTCCCGGCTTACCATTTGCTCGGTAAGTGAAAGTCGCCGTCAGCGGTGAATTGTTCACGACTACATCGCTGCTGGGAATCGGCGTCGAGCTAGTTGCTGGCGTCGGTGCCGAGGACGTCTCGCCCGGCGCGGTCGGGGTTGGCTGCGCCGATGTCGGGCCGGGCACCGGAGGGACTACAGCGGACGGCCGCGCGGTGGTGGGCCGCGGATGCGGGCCGGGCGCCGGCGGGTTGCCTGGCCGCGGAACAGTGTGCGTGGGCGCGGCCGTCGTCGGCTGGGTCGTCGTCGGCTGGGTCGTCGTCGGATAGGCCTGCGGCACCGCAGTAGTCGCCGCCGGAGTGGGCAGGACATCGGGCGAGACGCTGCCTGCCGACGGCAAGGCGATGCCGGCCGCTTCCCCGTTGGGCCCCACACCCGTCGGCACCTCACCGACCGGATCCACTGGGGCTAACGAGTGGGTGCGGTTAGCAGTGGGGACTGTGGTTTTACTGTTCACCCCTCGCAACAGAAAGTAGCCACCGACACCAATGCCCATTACCGCGAGTATCACAACGGTGAGCACTCCTGCCGACAACCGAGTGCGCCAGCGATGCTGCGGCGCGGGCATGTTCGGCTCGGAGAGGTCAAGGAAAGGCTCCTCGGCAAAAGTGGCGAATGCGTCCTCAACAAACGGATCTACCGGCTCATCTGTACTGATGGTCGTTACCTCCAGCCGCTCGTCCGGTGCGGGATGACCCGCCCGCCGCAGCTTGGCGCCGCCGGCCATCGTGGATCACGGCGGTGACCATAAGTGAAGAGAGAGCAGTTTGACTACACGCAGAGTCATTACTACTGATCACTACAGGTAACATAAGACGTCTGATGATCAGTCCTGTTACTCGAACCCGGACTGCCCGTACAGTCAAGAACCGGACGGACGGCCAGTGTGGCATCGTCCAAATGGCTGAGGCGGGCTACGATTTTGCCATGTTCGAGACGGGATGGCTCAGCTTGACGTCCGACGACGCCCGAGCACCATCTGGTCTGGCCGGGTTGGTGGCCAGCTTCGACTGGTCGCGCACCGCATTGGGCCACCGCGACGACTGGGACCCAGCGATCCGCGCGACAGTCGAGTTGCTGCTCGCTTCCCCGATGCCGATGACCCTCAGCTACGGCGAAGACTTCGTCCTGCTCTACAACGACGCGTACGCGGATTTGCTCGGCGTCTTGCACCCGGGTGCACTGGGCCGTCCGATGGCAGAGAGCTTCGGGGCACCCTCGGGCGCACCAAGCCTGAGCCATCTGATCGACGAGGTCTATCACAGCGGCAAAGCGCTGCTGGATGCCGAAACGCAGGTGCTCGTGCCCCGAGGCGAAGGCGGCCGGCCCGAGCCGGCGTTCCTCACCCGCGGCAACTCCGTCGTCCGTGACGCCAACGGCACAGTCGTCGGTGTGCTCACTGTCGCTGCCGAGACAACTCAGGTGACGCGTCGACTGCAAAGTTTGGGCGAACTCACCGCAAAACTGGCCGGCGCGCTCACCATCGACGATGTGGCCCGGGTCGTCCTGACCTATGCATTGGCCTCGTTCGACGCAGACCACTCGATCTTCGCCGTGGACGACGGCACCGGATATCGCTATGTACGCCGGATTCAGGGCGAAATGCTGGACGAAGCTGACGAACGACTCCCCCCGGTGTGGAAACGGCTGCCGGATGACCCGCGTGCGCCGGTGCTCGCTGCCGCGCGCACTGGTCGGCCATCGTTCGTGTCCAGTGGCAATCCGCTGCACGAGGTGGCGACTGACCGGCATGAGCAGCGCATTCAGGCCCTGGCCGCGTTGCCGCTGCAGGCACCGTCACTCACCGGCGGGTTGACGATCGGCTACCGCACGGCCCACACCTGGCTGCCCGCCGAGCGTGCGCTGCTGAACGCCGCCGCTCAGTTGATCACCCAAGCCACCGAGCGCGCCCGCCGATTCGAAGCACAGCATGGCAACGCACAGCTGTTGCAACGCAGCATGCTGCCGGAACATCTGCCCGAGCTGGACACGTTCCGGATAGCTGCGCGCTATGACGTCGGCGTGGACGGCAACGCGGCCGGCGGTGACTTCTACGACGCGTTCGAGTTGTGCGACGGTCGACTGGCCATGGTGTTGGGCGATGTGGCCGGCCATGACATGCGCGCAGCCGCGGTGATGGGCCAGGTCCGAGCCGCGCTGCGAGCAATGGCGTTGACTGATCCCACCCCGCCGACAGTGCTCGCTGGCCTCGACCGGCTGGTCGGCTCGCTGGGCGCCGAGTCGCGCAACGAAGAAATCTTCGTCACCGTGGTCTACGGCGTGCTCGACCCGAGCGACGGCACGATCACGCTGGCCAGCGCCGGCCATCCCCCGCCGGTGCTGCGCCGGGCCGGGATCGCCGGTGCGCCACCGACCGCTGAACTGGTCAAGGTGCCGCCCGGTGCGCCACTCGGGCTCGGTGGGCGGTGGCAAACCGGCACAGTGCGGCTAGAGCCGGGCGATTCAATTCTGCTGTTCAGCGACGGCGTCGTGGAGCGTCGAGGCCAGGCATTGGCCGATGGCCTGGACACGCTGGTAGCCGCGACCGCAGCTTCGACCAGCGGCGACCCACGCAACCTGTGTGCGCTCGCGACCGCGGCCGTCGCCGGCTCGACTGACGACGATGTAGCGGTGCTTGCGGTCGAACACGCGGTGGCGATGAGTCGATCGGCGACAATGGTGGTCGCGGCCGAACCAACCAGCCCCAGTCGGGTACGTCAGTGGATGGCGCGTCGATTGCGCGAATGGTCGGTGCCTGAACCGGTAATCGGAGCGGCGATCCTCTGCACCAGCGAGCTGACGACTAACGCGCTTTTACACGCCGGCACTCCCGCCCAGGTACACCTCGACCTGACCGCCGATCGATTGTTGGTTTCGGTCGCCGACACTGGTACGCGTGGTCGGGTGATCCGAGCACACGCTGATTCGATGAGCAGCCGTGGTCGCGGCTTGGGCCTGATTGAGGAGCTCAGCGACTCGTGGGGCACTGACCCGACAGTACGCGGCACTACTGTCTGGTTCGAAATGCTGATCCTCAGTAGTCGACTCGCCTAAACTCCCCCGCCGTACCGGAAAATTGGCTACTCGCCGTAACATAAGCATGCGCTAAGGCGGACATTACCCCCTCCGGTTGTGACGAAGCGTATTCAATGACGTAGTGTGATCGTCAATTCGGGGACCTTAAGCTGGAGCGAGATTATGCGAATTAGAGGCTTTGCCCCATCAACACCGTGCTGGGTGGAGCTGACCGTCGCGGACCGAGACCGCGCGGCGGATTTTTATGCCGAGTTGTTCGGCTGGAAAATCGATGGCGACCGGTTCCTGCTCAATGGGTGCGCTGTCGCGGGAATTAGTCCACTCGGGACAGATCGGCCGCAAGGTTGGCTCGCCTATTTTGCCGCGCCCGACCCGCAAGAGAGCGTCGAACGCGTTCTCGCCGCCAACGGCAAATGCCTTACCCCACCACAGGAGCGGCTCGGCGCCAAAACTGCGATCGTGGCGGACGCCGTCGGCGCGACTTTTGGCCTCTGGCAGGCGGCTGGGTTTGCCGGCGCCCAGCTGCGCGAAGAGCCCAACGCCATGGCCTGGTCCGACCTGTTGACCGACGATGTCGCCGCCGCCACCACCTTTTACGGCTCGGTGTTCGGCTGGAAATTGACCACTGAATTCGGCAGCGGCGAATGGTTGACTGAATCGCATGATTCGGTGGCCGGATTGGTCACTGAACGGCCCGGCCCGCGCTGGCAACCGTCGTTCCAGGTTGCCGACTGCGCCGCCGCGGTGCAACGATTCACCGAGCTCGGTGCAATGGTCGCCGCTGGGCCGCTGGAGATGGGCCTGGGCAGCTATGTGGAAATGGTCGATCCATTCGGCGCAATCTTTGCCATTACCGCACCAGTGCCCCGTCCGGTCGAACTGACGGTTACTTATCACGAAGTTGCCGGCATGGAGCTGACCTATCGAGGACAGCCGAGCCACTAAATCCCCATCCGCTTGGCCAGCAGCCCGTCAAGTCCCCTAAATGCGGTCCGCCAACCCCGACTTGTCAACCAGGGTTGACAGTGCCTCACCTGTCAACCTATGTTGACACCATGACCGAAGCAACTGACCTGGCCACAGCGGCCAGTAGCGCCGACCCCCGGGTGGGGTTGCGCGCGGTCGTGGCATTACGCCGACTACTTGAGGGCCTAGAACACCTGCAAGTGGCTAACGCGCGCCGAAACGGCTGGGCCTGGCAGGAGATCGCCGACGCGCTCGGAGTGACCCGGCAGGGCGTACACAAAAAGCATGCGCATTTGGTTGGCATGCCGGATTCGCGGGAGGACTGAAATGTTCGAGCGATTCACCCAACCAGCGCGTGATGCAGTGTTGCGCGCCCAGACCGAAGCACGCGAACTTCGCCACAATTGGATCGGCACCGAGCACATATTGTTGGCGCTACTCGACGACGATGATGGCCCGGTTGCGGCAGCATTGCGCGCCGATGGCGTTAACGCGACAGTCGTGCGCGCCGAGATCGCTAGCCGAGTCAATCCGCACCCGTCGCTGAGCACTAAGGCCGAGACTGACGCTGAGGACAAAGCCGCCCTGCAAGCGATTGGGATCGACCTGGACGCGGTCCGCGCGGCTATCGAGGAAAACTTCGGCGCCGGTTCGTTGCGGCTGCCACCAGATCGTGCGCGCAAGCCGACGCTGTTTGGGCGGCTGACGTCCACCGGGCGCACCCCGTTCACCAAACGGGCCAAAAAGGTGCTTGAGCTGGCCTTGCGGGAAGCGATGCGGCTGCAACACAAGTTCATCGCTCCGGAGCACCTCTTGTTAGGCATCCTGCGCGAGGGAAATGGCCTGGCGATGGTGATCCTGACCGACCAGGGCGTCGAGGTCGACCGGCTGCGCTCCGAGCTGACTCGATCAATGGGAAATCGAGCGGCGTAAGCAATACCTACCGAGAGTGACGACCATCACATGGTGTCGTGACCCCAGTTCCCAATTCGTCAAAATAGGATTTTCAGGGAGAAAGTGGCGCAGGACGCTGCGCTTCCCACCTTCCCCCTGGAGGACCCCCATGAGCATCGAGCGGTTGACCCCAACGCCCGGCCCCGACGTCGCCTCAACCGAGAAAGGCCTGCTCATCGCAGTCTTGCTGATCGTGCTCCTCGGCGTCGGGGCCATGCTCTTCATGATCTGACCGGGCTCTTGATGATCTGACCGGGCTCTTGATGATCTGACCAGTTCGCCCAGCCACGCTCAGTCGGTGTGCGCTAGCCGCTCCGCCGGGATGACGCCCAGCTTGCCCTGCTGGTAATCCTCGAACGCCTGCGCCACTTCCGCGCGTGTGTTCATCACGAACGGCCCATACTGGGCGACCGGTTCGCGGATTGGCTGGCCGCCCAGCACGAACAGCTCCATCGGTGCGGCGGCAGCGTCCGCACTCACTCGAATCGCATCCCCGGTGCCATAAACCGCAAGCTGCCCCACGTGAATCGGCCGCTTTTCGACCCCGACCGTCCCACCGCCAGCCAGCACATAAACCAACGCGTTGTATTCAGGCTGCCAGGGCAGGTCCAGCTCGGCACCCGGCTGCAAGGTCACGTGCGCCAAGTTGATTGGCGTGAACGTCGACCCTGGCCCAGCGTGCCCAGCAACTGACCCGGCAATAACCCGAATCAAACTGCCGCCGTCCGGGCTCGTGAGCAGCGTCGATTCTTGCCCACGGATGTCTTGATACTTCGGAGCGATCATCTTGGCCGCACGCGGCAAGTTGACCCACAATTGCAGCCCGTGAAATAGCCCACCGCTGGTAACGAGCCGCTCCGGCGGCGCTTCAATATGCAAAATGCCCTGACCGGCGGTCATCCATTGGGTGTCACCATTGGTGATCGTGCCACCGCCACCGTTGGAATCCTGGTGATCCATCGTGCCGTCGATCATGTAAGTAACGGTCTCGAAGCCGCGGTGCGGGTGCCACGGCGTGCCCTTAGGCTCGCCCGGTGCATAGTCGACTTCACCCATCTGATCCAAGTGAATAAACGGGTCAAGCTCATTTGTCGGCACCCCAGCAAACGCGCGTCGCACCGGGAAACCCTCTCCCTCAAAACCGCTGGGCGCAGTGGTCAGCCGACGAACAGCTCGAAATTGAGTGACAACGGGATCCAGCCGGGGCAGACGCGGCAGGACCAAGACATCGTCGACGGTGATAGCAGGCATCTCAAACCTTCCTGACTTTGTCGAACACGCGGGCAATCACGGCGAGTTCTTCCTCGTCGAGCCGATCGATAAAGCTCTCCCGAACGGTGACCAAGTGCGCCGGCGCTGCGGAAACCAGCGCGGCAAATCCCTGATCGGTCAGCACGGCCTCCTGACCGCGACCGTCCTGCGGACAACTTTGCTTGCACACCAGGCCCCGCTTGACCATCGAACTGATCTGATAAGTGATCCGGCTCGGCGAAAACACCAGCCGACCGGCGAGCTCACCCATCCGCAGCCGACGATCCGGCGCCTCAGACAACACCACCAAAACGTGATAATCATTCATGCTCAACCCGGTGGCCGCGCGCAGCTCATCTTCCAGCCGAGTGTGCAACGCCCACGAACTCTCGATGAACGTGCGCCAGCTGCGCTGTTCCACCTCGTTCAACTGCTCGGCCACCCCAAAACCATAACTTCTTTAAATCTGAAATACCAGCCCCCCTCCGCCCCGTACGAGGTGAGCTCGCTCACTGATCGTCGCCAACCCAATATGTGATAACGCTGCCAGAGTGACGGGGCCAACCAACACTATGGGTGGCGCTAGCTAGTTGTGGACTAGGTGAGCTGCTGTGCCTCGAACTTCTCCCGGCCCCGGTCGAGGCCACGCTAAGTATTTAGACTCATGGCATCGACGCTTGTCTGCCATAGCCTCACCTCATGACAAATGTGCCAGTTCGGCGATGGTGGGTTGCTGGTGCGATCGTGCCGATGACATACGGATGGATAGTTGCATTGTTGGCATTGGGGTGGAAGTTATTCACCCTCGGCATGCAAGGGTGGGCAAACCAGACGGGGCGCAGTGGGATCCACGTCGACGAAATTAATCACCGAGCAGCAGTTACCGCAATGGTCTTTGCCAGCGTTGCCGTAGGCGGGCCGGCACTGATCGCGATTTTGGCATTCGCCATCCGCGCAGCCAAGACTGGGGTGGTCTACTCGGTGCTGGCAGCGGTGATTGGCTTGCTCGTCCTAACGCCGGCCCTCCATGCTGGCCGAACGCTGTTCCCGCCCGCCGTTGAGCATTTGCCGACTGGGCCACCCGCGTGTCAAGAACACAGCGGCAGCGACAACAGCTGCCCCGGCAACTAGGTCGGCGCCCGCGTCCCCTAGATCGAGGGAGCACTCAGGCCAAGGGCACACCTGCGTCGGCGGCGCTGTTCCAGTCGCCAGACCACCACTGCGCTGGAATCTGACGCTTGGCGGGACCATGCTATTGGCCCTCGCGATCGCAGCCGTGTTGTTACTGCGGGCCACGAACGAGGCGCACCGGTTTGTGTTGCCATTTGGGCTACACATTGTCGTCCTATCAGTTGGCGCGCCACTAACCTTATTTGTGGCGTTCAATTTATGGGCCTACATGACCAAAGGAATCGTCGAAACAGCCGGCGGAACACTCGCGGTAATTCAGAACTGGGCTCTCACCAGTGGCGGACTGATCCTCTTTACGTCATTTTATTGGCTAACGACAAGAGCGATAGAGCTAACCTAGAGATTCAAGCTGATATCGAGCGTCGACGCGGCAGCCGACCATCCATCTGATCAGGATAAACGGAGTCCGCTCCGAGGCCAGCACAATTTCAGACCACGGATTGCTTTGCGTCTCGGAGCGGACGAATCGTTGGGCTACGTTGCGCATAATCTTGCCGGGAACTGATCTTCTGTCATCTTGACCGCAGCGTCTGCGCCCACCTAGGCCAGAATCATCCGCCAAGATCGAAGTGCGAGATGGTTCAACCGGCGATTAGCGTGTCTCCTTCGGGCACGGTCCACTGCTGGGCCGGGTCAGCTGCATCACACACGGCAAGGTAGGGCGAATCACCAAGGGCGACACCGTTGGCGCTCAAGCACAACCCGTCCTTGGTACGCAGATCCGGGGTCCACGCTTGCTGCTCAGCACCGACGGCCGAACCACTGGAGCAGGTAGTCACCACCGGGGTGCGGCCAAGGCGCTGCTCATCTTTCGGTCCGGCGTCCAGGCAGTAGCCGTCGATGGACAGCACCCGCAGGTTGTCGTTACGGGCGAAGCCTTGGGAACGTTGCGTGGAACATGACTGGACCACCACCGGACCAACGGTGTCCGGCCGATCGAGACAGAGCCCGTCACTGGTTGCCGCGGCTCCAGTGTCACAGGAGGTGAAGTGTTTCACCACCGTGTAAACCCCGCCCGCGCTGCTGGTCTCTTGGAAGCCTGAACCAAAATAGCAGAACCGATCATCCTGCTTGGCGCTAGCGAGGGCATTGCTCGTAGCGTCGCTGCGGGCCACAAAGATGCTCGCGGCGACGCCCGTGCCGACATACTCAGTGGGGTCCGCAAAAGCGGCAGTAGCTGATACACCAGCAAGCGCTGAGGCAACGGTGGCCAGGCTCAGCACTGAGAGTAGTCGTCCCACGATCGGGCGAGTCACGATTCCTCCTGGAGTTGACACTCGGCCCGTGTTTGAAACAAGCGGCGAATGTCGGTTGTGGATGTTGTGACCGACCCTAACAAAAGTGGATTCATCCACAAACCACAACGAAAGTCTTCTTTTATAGTTCAAATTTCGGTAACGCCGAGCGCTTTTTAACGTCACAGCAGGTCCCACATTCGCGGCAGGTCATGCGCTCCAGTCCCTACCTTGATCTTGTGTGTCGTGCGGGGCCAGGTCAGGTCGGTTAGCCTGCCGTCATGGCTGTTGAGCTGGAAGAGTTGATCGTCGCGGACGCTGAGGCGCTGCGTGCGTGGTTGTCGGCCAACCATGCCACAGCACCTGGGGTCTGGCTGGCTCTGACCAAGAAGGGCGGCACAATCACCACACTCACCTGGCAAATGGCGGTCGACGAGGCATTGTGCTTTGGCTGGATCGACGGCCAAACCCGACGCAGAGATTCTGAGACCTCGTGGATCCGGTTCACCCCGCGCCGGCCCCGCAGCACCTGGTCGCAACGCAATACTGCCAACGTAGCTCGGCTGGAAGTAGAAGGACGAATGCTGCCCCCGGGCCGCGCTGCGGTGGACGCCGCCAAAGCCGACGGACGGTGGGCGGCGGCTTACGCCCCGCCCTCAGAAGCCACATTGCCGGCCGACCTGCTCGCCGCCATCGCCGCTGTCCCGGCAGCCCAAGCGATGTTCGATGTACTGACCAAGGCTAACCGATTCGCCCTCATTTACCGCGTCAATGCCGTCAAACGGGCAGAAACGCGCGAGCGAAAGATTAACGAGTTTGTCGCGATGCTTGCGCGCCACGAGACGCTCCAACCGCAAAAAGCCAAGCCCGCGAGCTCGCCGTAATCAGCATCGCTCGCACTCAATGAATCTGCCGAACGGCGAACCTTGGACACGGCCTATGGGCGCCGCAGTGCGTCACCAGTTGGCACGTCAAGAAGGAAAGTTTTCCCGAAATCGGCTTCATAGCCATAGTCGATATTTTGGACACGGAGTTGTTCGGAACTCGCCTCGACAATCTCGACGGCGAGCGGCTCGGGCCGTCCCTCGATGGTCAAGAGCCAACGGCCGGCGAGGTAGCTAAGGCCGACGGAGTCCAGGGTTCGCTGCGCGTCATGTTCGTTCGCATCACCGCTGAGCGGATATCCGAAGACGGTGACGGGACGGAACCGACCCGGCGAACCGTCGACGGGACGCAGATATCCGAGGAGCTCGCGGTCTTCAGCACGCAGATATGGAATCCAATTCGCCGGGATCATGTCTGCGGACATTAATCGCCTGGCACTACAGCATGCAACGGAATATCGGTCGCCCCGGGCACCAAGGTCAACCTTCGCCACCGGCCAAGCTGGCCGGCTACAGTTCACCAACATTGCCGTTTCCGGCTTGGATGATGCGCTGAAGTATTAGCTGGTAGGTGCCGAAGGCCTCAGACCCGGCCTCGGTTAGTAGAATCCAGGTCTGAGTCCGCCTGCCGAGCCGACCTTTACTGATCTGGGCATAGCCTGCGTTTTCCAGCACGGCCAAGTGCTTGGACAGCAGCGAGTCGCTGACCTCGACTGTGTCACGAAGCATGCGGAAATCCATCCGGTCTACTGCTGCGAGTGCTGCGACGATCGACAACCGGACCGGAGCGTGAATGACCTCGTCCAGTTGGTAGCGAGGGTGTGAACCAGCACCGATCACGGACATCGAGCCCTAGAATGAACGTCGCTGACCAGACCGCTTGAACCCATCGCGAGGGCGCGCGCTCAACTGGACGCCGCCAAATGTGGATCGCGAGAGCGACGCCGGCGACAACGAAGTAGGCGACAAACCAACGCCATCCCGAGTGCGGCCATTCAGGTCTAATGACAACCAGCGCAGCGAGACAAATTGCGATCAACAATGTCTCGGTGGCGTGCCAACGGTCACTGACGGCCTGCACGTGTCGAGTAACGTAACCAATCGTCTCGATGGCGCGTAGCTCGCTCGAGATGTCAGACCGCTCAAAACTCGTTTCGGAGGCCACGACTTGCAACGACAGCAATCTCTTGAAGATCATTCAAGTCGCTCCTGCGGCCTAGCAACGGTCGGCTAGTCTCACGGCTCGTGATGAGTATCCACATACATACAGATCGGCTTGGGCTTCGTTCGGCGCGGGGCGAGGATATCGACCGAATTCTAGAGTTTCGGAATCTGCATGAGGTGACTCGATGGCTGCTCCGCACTGAAGTCGACCCGGCATCGTTTCGGGCGGCGTGGGAGCGCGCTGCCACAGATGCCAACGATCACAGCGTGGTGGTCACGCGCGACGGGGTGGTCATCGGCACCGTCTCGCTCGACGTCGTTGACGGCATCGGACAACCCGGCATGCCACCGGGTACGGAGGCTGAGCTTGGCTACGTTTTTGACCCGGCATTTAGCGGTCACGGCTACGCGACCGAAGCGGCCACTGCGATGGTGGCATACGCGTTTGAACGGCTTGGGGTTCGACGAATCACTGCCGGCTGCTTTGCTGACAACCTCGCGTCGGTGCGGATTCTCGAGAAGATCGGCATGCGGCGCGAACAGCACGGCGTCGGCGATTCCTGGCACGCCGAGTTGGGCTGGGTGGATGGCTACACCTACGCTCTGCTCGCCGAAGCATGGGGGCGCGAGACAGCTGGGTAGTGGCTACTTACGGAACGACAACATCGATCTATACCAGCGGAACCTCGACTCATGCAGGTCGAACTTACCTAGCGACGGCAGGCCGGCCGTGGATTAGTTGGATGGGGGCCGAGCCGTAGCGGAGACGAAAAAGTGACTTGGCGCGTGCCGGGTCTGAAGTGGAAATCTGCACGCAGCTCCCGTCAACTGGAACTGATCCTGAATAGAGTGGTACGCCCTGGGCCTCCCAATATTTGCTGTCGGCGTATATACGCTCGCGGAGCTTGTTCAGCTCTCGGGCCGAGTGCGAGGCGTCGACGATGCTGACCGGGTCACCAGGGAGTGCGGCCCGCACCGCAGCGTCGAACTTCGCGGACGGGACGCGGTGCACGATGATCTTCGAGTGATCTGTGACGAGCTCGACCCCGGCATAAATTTCGGGGTAACGCTTGGCGATAACGGTGACCTTGTCGGCCATTTCGTCGAGGCGGTTCTGTTCACTCCAGAAAGTCGGGTCCGTCGTCGGCGGCACGGACTCATATGTTGGACAATGGGGGTTTGACGGACCCGGCACGCATTCGGTTCCACTGATCGAACACGAACTTCGATTCCCCGAAGATCAACTACGGCCGACGGCTGCCAGGCTTGACTGCCAAAGGCGTTTTGCCCGTACGGGGTTGGTTGAACGGCGAGTCGCCGTGAACGGTGCACGCCAAGCAAAGTACCCGCCCGGAACCAAAGCGCTAGGGTCGGTCGCAAGCCAGACGAGGGTGTCAGCGCCTTGTTCACTGGACCGGAACAGCCCGGGTGCCAGTCGCGCGAGACCAAAAGCCGGACTTTGTCGACCGAAGCCGGTGCGGATCAGGCCGGGGAAATAGCACGTTGCCACGATGCCGAGCTCGGTCCAGCGGCGGGCCGCCTCCACGGTCATCAGGATGTTCGCTTGCTTGCTCGCCCCGTACGCAAGCCAGGTGTTGATTTGCCGCCGTCCCGGCTGATCCACATTGAGTGTGCCCCAGCACTCGGCCAGCGACGAAGTTGTGACAATTCGGGCCGGCGCTTCGGGGGTGGCGGCAGCCTGTAAACGGTCGAGCAGCAGGTGGGTGAGCAAGAACCCGCCCAAGTGATTGACCTGCATGGTCGCGTCAAAACCGTCGACAGTTGGCCGGCGCACCGAGGTCAGCAGCCCGGCATTGTTGGCCAGCACGTGGATGCGCTCATATTCGGCCGCGAGCGCCGCGCCGACCGCCCGAACCTCATCTAGCACCGCGAAGTCGGCCCGATAAGACGCAGGGGTTCGACCGCCCGCGTCACGAACCTGTGCAACGGCGTCGGCCAGTCGCCCCGGATCGCGGCCGAGTAACACCACGTCATCGCCGGCGCCCGCGAGTGCGACGGCCGCGGCCAGACCGATTCCCGAGCTCGCACCCGTCACCACCACAGTTCGACGCATGCCCCATTGGATCACCAATCCCGCGATTCCGCCTGACCTCAACCACCGAACCAACCCCATTTGGCCCAGCCCAACCAGCCGACCAACCCCATTGGCCGGCCCACAAACTAGCCGACCAGACCCCGTTTGGTACGTCTGATCAGCCCCGCCGCCGAATCGCGAGCGTGTGGCGATCATGATGGTGTGATGACCCGACACCGGCTTGCCGCGGCGGTCGCGCTTATGGTCGCCGGGGGCGCTGGCGTCATGTTGTTCGCGCTCGTCGCCGGACCGGGATCGTGGTGGCACGGCTACGTGAGCGAAGCAGGGGTGGCTGGCCGACCGTACGCGATGGTTTATCGGATTGGTCTGGTTTCGCTGGCATTTGGGGTGGCGCTGCTCGGTCGGGTGCTGCGGCGCGCGGCGGTGCTTTTGCTGGTCGCGGCGGTGCTGGCGGGCACGTCCGGCGTCGTGCCGTGCAGTGCGAAATGCCCCCTGCCACCATACGAGTCGACCACGCCCGCCAATCTGATCCACACCGCCGCCAGCATCGTGGGGATGGCCGCGCTGGCTGCCGCGATGGCAGTGCTCTGGTGGACGGCTGCACGGTCGGCGCTGCGCTGGCTGACCGGTACCGCACTGATCCTGACCGTGCCACTGGGTGTTGCGTTGGGGCTGATGATGCTGCTGGTTGGGCGTGCCACGGCGAGCGCGATCGTGGAACGGCTCATGCTCGTCGTTGTCGTAAGTTGGCTGGTGGGGACTGCGGTGCTCGCTAGATTTGACGACCCAAGAACCCGCTCCAACGCCACTCCGTCAAATTTCGACGACACGCCCGTACCGGAGATTTGGCGAGGTTGAAGATTTTCGGGTCGGCTGTGTCGATCCTGGGAATGGTCGTCTGACGTGTGGGTGAGCGGGTCTAGCCAGCTCCGCACGTCGGCGCGATAACCTGCTGCCATGAACGCACGCCAGGCCGTCGCTGCCGACATCGACGAACTCGTCCGACTACGTGGCGTTTTGCTGGCCAGCATGCACCCGACGGCGACCGATGCCCTGGAATCCATCGCTGCCGACGTGCCCGGAAGCGCCGCCGGTCCGATTGGTCCCGACGCTGAATGGCAGGAGGCGGCTCGGCAAAGCCTGACAAACCGGCTGGCCGAGGCACAACCATCGCTGGTTGCCTTCGTCGTGGAACGCCCGGATGGCACCGGTCTGGCGGCCTGCGTGCTCGGCTCGATCGAGCGCCGGTTAGGCAGCCGCACCAATCCGAGCGGCCGGGTCGGCTACGTCTTCAGCGTCGCCACCGACCCGGATATGCGGCGTCGCGGCTTCTCGCGGGCATGCATGACGGCGCTGCTCGACTGGTATCGCACCCAAGGCGTCACCGCTGTCGACCTACGAGCTTCGCCGGAAGCCGAGCCGCTCTACCATTCCCTCGGCTTCACCCGAAACCAAGATCCCGCCATGCGACTCATCCTTTAGTCGCGTTTGGGCCAGCTGAGGCCCTGGGTCAGTCCAGATAACACCGTTGTTGCGGCAGAGGCAGAAAAGGTGGCCGGCAAGTCCTAAGCCTGATCTCGGGCGACCGCAACTGCTTCGACCAGCGCCGCCGGGACATCAGCGGCGTGGTAAGGCAATTCTGTCGGCTCAATTGCCGCCAAGAACGCCGCGTAGGTCGCTGCCTTGCGCAAAGCGGCGACCGGACGTAACAACGCGACAGCTCGCATCGGGTTACAACCCGACACACTCTCGCGCCAGCGATGCGCCCACTGCGCAAGCACCGGCGCCGGATCGGGCAGCCCACCGGTCAGCCGTAATATGTCGAAAGCCGGATGACTAATCGCGCTGTCACCAAAGTCCAGAATAGACAGTTGACCATTGTCGTCGGTGCGAGCATAGAAGCCGCGATGCCCGGGTGCAGGTCACCGTGCAGCAGCGTGTCAGGCAGCCCGCACCGCATTACCTCGGCAAAGCGGCTGGGCAAGCCGTGAATCAGTTCAGCCAATCCGGCAATAGTTTCGAAATACGATGCTCCGCAGCTCGCACCACTGCGCAAGCGCGCGAACCGGTCGGTGCAACCTCCAGCCCCCACGGCTCCGCCACCCGCGCGAACCGGTCAACCTCCAGCCCCCACTGCGGCACCCCCACAGCCAACAATTCTTCGGTACGATCGGCAAAATGTGCCTGAACCGGATGCCAAGCGGTCGCGATGGCCGCACAAATATCGGCCCCAGCGCCATAGCAATCGTCGCCCGGAACGTGCCCCAGCAGCATCCGACCCGACTCACCCACCGCCAGCAACGGCGGAACGAGCCGCGGCGCAATACGTCCGACTAGCTCCAACACTGCCGCCTCATGCGCAAAGAAGGACGGCACCTGCTTGAGCCAGGCCACCGGGGCATCGTCCACATCAACCCGCCAAATTGCCGACAGATTCCACGTCCGCTGCTGCAGCACTGCCACCCCACGCCGGCCAGGTGCTGCCACCGTCAGCCCGTCCCGATTCGCTCGCCTTCGGCTGAGCGCCGTTGCCGCCACCGCTGGTAAGTCGGGCGCAGCACAAATGGTTCCGAGCAGTTCCAATTCGGTGAGTGCAGCCACTGCCCACTCGATCGAAGCTGTAGGACCGCCCACTTCGGCATAGGCGGGCCGGCACGGATGTGGGCTCAGGTCGACGTTAGCGGCAGTGATGCTAGAAAACAGGTTCTGCACCGGCGAGATGAGTTCGGCCAGGTAGGTGACGTGCCCGCCCGGAGGAGCTGCCCGGTCGCCGTGCAGCAGCCGCAGCACCTGCACCTGCGCTCCGACTGCCGCGCTGATCTCGCCCACCCCCTGCCACCAGGGTGTGGACACTTCCACCGGCGGCAGGGCGCCCAACAATGCGCCACTGGCGTCGACCAACAAAACCGTCACGGTGCGGCTCACGCTCGAAACCTAATCCATCCGTCAAGCGCAATTTTCCCTTGGGCGGCTGATCACTAGCTTGCAGTGCGAAACTGCTGGGCTAAGAATCCGTCGAGCGGGCGCCCGTGCAGGCGCAGTCGAGCCATCCCCCCGTCCGGAAATATATCCAACCGCACGTGGGTAGCTATCCGACCAGAGTTAACCGGGAACCGGTGCCGCGTGTCCGGTCGCAATGCCGTAACTGGCAGCAGATCGAACCATTCACCCGGCCCATTCTCACCGTTTGGCACCGCGGGCCCACTCGGTGATTCCGCTCGCCCAAGCACCGATGCCGAACCGGGGGCATTGCCTTTGAAATGGCTGGTGTCCAACTCGACCAGGGCAATGTCAGCAGGCGCGGCCAGTTTGATTTCGACCCAGTCGTTGGCGTTGTCGCGGCGCCGCGCGGTCTCCCAACCGTCACCCATGTGCTGGGCCAAGCCGGGCATCAACATGTGCTGCGGGTGGCCATAGAACATATTGCTGCAACCGGTGACCTGCGCGCCATGTTCGAACGCAGCCACGTCGAAAACCTCAGGCAACAACGCTGGGTCAGGAACAACTTCGCCGTGCACCCGCAATCGTGCCACGCCACCGTCCGGATAAATGGTCAGCCGCACATGCGTGAACCGGCGCGATTGCTCAACGGCAAACAAATTATGACTGTCGCCGGCCAGCGCAGATTTCGTCACCAACGGCACCCAATCGGCCGCGGCGAATTCGGCCGGATATCCAGTCACGGCAAGACCGTCGATCGCCGCAAACGGTGGAAAGTTCCCGGTGAAAAACGACGTGTCAATATCGACCCCACGAACGACGCCCGGTGCACCCAACCGCACGATCGCCACATCTTCACCGAGTGCGCGACGACGCCGAGTCTCCCACCCGTCATACACCTGTCCTTTATGGTCAAAAGTGCGTGCGGCAAAGACTGGCGGATTCGGCATAACCAAATGATCCGCGGCGGCAAAGAACTCATCGTTGGCATAAACCACGCCGCCGCCGAACGCCCGCGACGCTAAATCCGGCAACCCCGTGAAGTCCGACATCACTTCTCCCCTGCCGTGCTTCGCACCAACAACCGACCGCCAGGCTGCGCACCTGTCACCCTGCTCCCGCGCAGCCAAGTCGTGCGCACCACCCCGTTCAACCGCATCCCCGCGTACGGTGTGAGTAGGTTTTTGTGGTGCAGTAACTGCGGGTCGACCACGAATGTGTCGTCCGGATCGAAGGCGACCAGATCGGCGTCGGCGCCCACCGCGATCCGGCCCTTGTTCGGCAAGCCCACCAGATCAGCGGGCCAGCGGGCCATCCAGTCGACCACATCAGTTAGCGAATAACCGCGAGCATTTGCGGCTGTCCAGATCACCGGCAGGCCAAGCTGAACCGAGGCAATGCCACCCCACGCCGCAGCGAAATCGCCGGTGTCGAGTCGTTTCAGTTGCGGGGTGCACGGCGAATGATCGCTCACCACACAGCTGATCACGCCAGCGGCCAGGCCGTCCCAGAGTTGATCAGCATTGGCGGCGTTGCGGATCGGCGGACAACACTTGAATTGGGTCGCGCCAGCGGAAATCGTGGCCGCGTCGAGGGTCAGGTAATGCGGACAGGTCTCCGCAGTGACCCGTACCCCATCGGCTTGGGCGGCTGCGATCAGCGGGATTGCGCCGGCGGCCGACAAATGCAGAATGTGCAGCCGACCGCCGGTGGCGCGAGCGATTTCGATCGCGGTGGTGATCGCCGCGTGTTCCGCTTCGGGCGGCCGGGAGGCGAGAAAGTCGGCATAGACGACGGACGAAATCGCGTCGTGCAGGTGTTCCGAATCCTCGGCGTGCACGACAAATTGGGCGTTTACCGCGGCAACAGCTGCGCCCAGCTCGGCCGCGGAAACAGGCGGGAATTCGGGCACGCCAGAATCAGCGAAAAATGCCTTGAACCCGAAAACGCCAGCATCATGCAACGCGGGCAAGTCAGCAGTGTTGCCAGGCACAACACCGCCCCAGAAACCGACATCGACGTGAACCTGGCCAGTCGCGGCGGCCCGCTTGACCTGTAACGCCTCAGTGTTAACCGTCGGAGGAATGCTGTTGAGCGGCATGTCGACGATCGTGGTCACCCCGCCGGCCGCCGCAGCCCGGGTCGCTGTCGCGAAGCCCTCCCACTCGGTGCGGCCGGGCTCGTTGACGTGCACATGCGTGTCGACCAGGCCCGGCAGCAACGCAGTCGTCGCCAACTCAACCTGCTCAGCCGCGTCAACGCTCGCGTCATACGCCTCGATCGCGATGATCTTCCCGGCCGTGATCGCTACCGCGGCCGATCGCTCACCACTGGCCGTAACCACCCGACGCGACCGAACCACGAGATCGACCATGCCACCAACCTATCGGTCAGCAGGAGTTCTCAGGGCCCTCCAGCGCATTTGCCGGCCGTGCCCCTCACCTGACCCTCACTCGGACGTTGGTGGGCTAGACAAGCTTTGCCGAGTCCAGCCGAGAAAGCGGTGATAGAGCTCAATCGGGTTGGCACCGACAAGCTCCGCATTGGCATCTGCGAGTTGTCCCGCAAGATAAATTCGCAGAACCGAAGGAAATGTAGCGAATTCGGCCCGGAGTTGTTCGCGGGCCGAATCACATGGCCACGGCCGGTCGCAGGCCGCACAATCCCATGACGGGCGCACCAACAAATGTTCGTTATGCATGGTCATCTTTGGCGCGCCTGATCAAGAATCCGCTGGATTGCAGCGTTGTGTTCCGACCGTTCCCGCCGCTGCGCCAACTCCCGTGCCCGTGCCAGCTCGACCGCACGCTTCCGCATAATCCAGGTGACAAATCGCAACATCAGTTGCGCCTCTCCCGTCGACATGAATCGGGCACTGAGCGCCCGCGCTCGATGGGAGTGACACTATGATCACTCTACGAATAAAAGATTAGCGGTAGTAATCACACGCCTTGGAGCCGCGCGGCGAGCGCTTGAAGATCGCGCCCAGCTGCCGATCGACGCGCTCGTCGCAACATCGAGCCCACGGTTTCACGAACGAGCGGGGAGAGCCGAACACGCTGGGGAGCGATCTGTTCGGCGCGCAGCAATGCAGCCATCGCCTCCCCGTCGTTCTTGCGAGTCTGAGCGAGGCACCTACCAAGGTCAGCGAACATGGTCGCTCGGCGATTGGATGAGGCAACGGCAGAGACGTCCGGGGGTCGCAGTCCCCGCGATCGCACCGCCGTCACCGAGTTCCGCCAAAACACCAAGTCGCCAAATGGCTACGTTGGTCGGCCCGAACCAGAGCTGGCCAAAGTTTCCTTCGCCGAGTCGAGCTGCCGAACGGGTCGCCTCACGGAGGTGATGCTGGCTAGCTGAAGAGTCTCCGCCGACTGCCGCCAGCATCGAAGCACTCAGATGCAGCATGCCGTGCACCTGCCCTGCTCGGCGATGACCGGCCGCACTCTCCAGAAGGTCAATGGCCCGAATTGCTCGTTGTAACGGCAACGCCCTAGATTCGGTAGGCAGCGTGTGGACGATGGCAAACTCTGCGATCCCAGTCCACTCCGGTTCATCATCCAGAAGCCGGGCGACTCGGCGACACTGCTGAGCGGAAAGCATCGCCAAGTCGGCAAGCCCCAAGTACTTCGCCGCGAAGGTCGTCGCGTAAGTGACCCACACTAGACGCCGGATGGAAGCCGGGTCATCCAGTCTGTTCCCGAGGGTTAGAAGCAGGCTGGGTAGGTCTGCAATGAGGTCGTCGTAACGGCAAGCATTATGCAGATTTGTAACGTTGCGTACTGCAGAAACCAGGTCGTTCGGAGCATCCTGGGGGCCAGAGGTAGAACCAAAGGTTAACTCCGCAATTGCAGCCCGGAGGGCAGGCAGATGGCGTGTAGCTGAAAGGTGTTCCAACGTCGTCGCGTCGTACGGTTGCCCGGTCAAATCAGCCAACGAGATCTGCAACGCCTTGGTCAATGCAAGCTGGGTGCTGCGTTTGTCGAGCGCCGCCATTCCGGACTCGATCTGCGCGATATACCCCTGGCTCAGCCCGGCCAGCTCGGCAAGTACGCGCTGGCTGAGGTTTCGCTTGAGCCGCCCGCTCCGGACACGCACTCCAATATGGTCGAGCGCTGTGCAGGGCCTCGGCCGGTCTGCAACCATGGCACGACGATACGTCAGCGACCGGGCTTGATCACAAGTACCGGCAATCGGTCGAGTGTTGGAGCAATATGCCAATCGCTGCTCAGCCTGTGGTTTATGTCGTAGCATGCGGTGGTCGCCCCGCCGCTGACCTTCCCCCGTTTGTGCGACAGCTCATCGGAGACGCGTGGCACGTGTGCGTCATCGCCACCCCATCAGCGGTCAAATTTCTCGACCTTGACGCACTCGCGACCCTTACCGGGCACCAGGTCCGCTCCGATTACAAGCAACCAGATGAACCGGACGTCCTTCCGCCGCCAGACGCCTACGTGATTGCCCCGGCGACATTCAACACGATCAACAAGATGGTGTCCGGGGCTAGCGACACACTGGCACTCGGCCTGCTCAACGAGGCGATCGGACTACCGTTGCCGATCATCGCGGTTCCTACGCCCAATGTGGCCCTCGCCCGACACCCGGCATTTCGCGCCAATGTCCAGGCACTGCGGTCATGGGGCGTAAAGCTCCTTTTCGACCCCGACCGCTACCCGTTGCCAACTCCGAACATGGGCGCACCAGCAGCGGCGCTATTCCCCTGGTCAGACCTCACCGCAGCAATGACCGAACTCCGTGAGTCGATCCACCTCAACGAGGATGAGCCCGCAGTCCAAGCTCCATGAATTACTTCCCGCACGTATGAACGATTTGACATCGACGAAATGGGGCTCCTTTCCCATGATCGCAGACCTGAATCACCGGTGGCTCGTCCTCTGGGACATTGACCACACTCTGTTGGAAACCCGCGGCATGGGATCAGAGCTCTACGCCCGCGCGTCCAAGACAGCTACCGGCATCGAGATGAAGCAGCCGGCCGACGTCATCGGCCAGACCGAACCGTCGATTTTCGTTGCCACGCTACGCCTGCACGGAATCCCCGAGACCGAGCAATACTTGGTCAGATACAAGCAGGCGCTGGCCAAGGAGTACGCGGACCACCAGCCCGAGCTCCACAGACGTGGCCGAGCGCTACCGGGAGCACGAGATGCGTTGGCAGCCCTGGCCAGCGAACCGGCCGTGATCCAAAGCGTTCTCTCCGGCAACCTCCGCGCGGTAGCGCAGACTAAATTGAGCGTTTTCGCTCTCAACCAGCACCTTGATGTGGAAATCGGCGCATACGGGACGACAACCCCGACCGACCGAAGCTCGTTGCGATTGCTCAAGAACGCGCACAACGCAAGCACGGCACACCATTCACCGTGGCGAACACCGTGGTCGTAGGCGACAGCACCCACGACATCGAGACAGGTCGTCAAGGTGGAGCGCGTTCGATTGGCGTCGCCTCCGGTTCCAATGACATCGAGACTTTACGCGAGTCCGGCGCAGACGCTGTCCTACCGAACCTTTCCGACGCACCAGCAGTCTTAGCTACGTTGCAACAATTGCTATCCCACTAATGCCAACCAATAGGCCACTCTACGATTGTGGCCATGACTGAAGATGACTCGGTCGAGCGCCGGAGCTTTCTCGACGGCTTGGCTCAGGCGTTTACCGATGATGAGGACATCTGGCAGTTCGAGACGTTGGCAGGCGAGTTGATGCTGGCGCGAACTGAAGACGACGAAGTGGTGGCGCTCTTCGATGCGGGGTCGCTGGATTCCCCGGTCGACGCTGAACGGGTGGCACGGGTGGCGGAACTGGCCGCGCAGGTCGGCGCGACCACCTTCGGGGGCCGACCGGCCGCGTTTGTCTGTTCCCGGCGCGTGCCGTCCGACGATGCAGTTCAGGCCGCTTACCTGAACAATCTCTGCATCCTGGTTGTGCGCAGCGTTGGGGAGAACGCTTGGGGTTACGACATCGCCTCGGTGTCTCGCCAGCAATTCACCCAACCGGCCGACGCTGACACGCTCAGCGAGCTGAAATGGCAGGTGGTGCACGAGCAGAGCGATATCGCGGTGTTCTACGACTCCGCGCAGAATTCAATCGCCACGTTCGCCGGACTGAGCGCGACATTGGCCTGGCGCGAACAAGCAGGCGGCGTCTGGCACTTCGATCTACCCACTGGAACGGTAATGAGTGTCCCCGGACAGCCTCCGATACCCATTACTGGCGTGACTCTGCATTTCCACAACGAGGTTCGTCCGCTACAAGCAGCACGAGAAGCGCCGGCTTTCACGCGCCAGCGCTCGCGTGGGATGCCGCCGGTCGAGCTCGGCCTCGACATAGGCGGTCACGTCGACGTCGTTGACAACGAGATGCTCGAAGTCGCCGCCGAGGTAGATGTCGCTCCCGTAACAGTCGACGATTTTCAGACCGCTGACTTCGCAATCGCGGATCTCAAGGCCGGCAAGGTCACACAGATGAATACGGGCACTACGGAACTGGTCACTCTGGGTGTACTCGGCAGCCATCGAAGCAGTTTGCCGCACCCGTCCCGCCCGCGCCACGTTCAGCACCAAGATTCCAGCCTGGCGAGATCTCTGCGTAACGAGGTCCAGCAGGCCAGACGGGTGCGCCGGCGCCCCAACGTTTAATCAGGCGCGCAGGTCGTCCAGTGTCGCGCCGGAGACGATGCGGGCGATGTTTGCGCTGTGGTCGCGATCGGCCAGACGGCGGGCCAGTTCGTCGAGATCGGTAATGTCGCCGTATGCCGCTTGCAGCGCGGCCCGCATCGAGTCGACGTGACCTTCTTCGCGGTTTTTGCGGGCGATTTCGCGGCCGGTCTCGGTCTGCTCGAGGATGTTGTTCATGCCTCTCCTTCGCAGTGCTTCTACCAGCTGGGTCGCCAGGGAACCTCTAACCAGCATACCCAGTTCGGTCTGCAGCAGTTTATCCGCGTGTTTCTCAGTGGCAGCGATCCGGTCGGTGACGCGTTCCACGAGGTCGTGCGGTGGTTTACGGGTAAATAGTGCCAGCGCGGGAGTGGCGCTGGCTAGCAGCGTGTCTGGGTCTAAGTCGTCGGGGATACTCACAGCGTGGTAATCCAGGCGTGCTTGGTCGCGTTCGAAGCGGCCTGGGTATCCGTCGCCTTCGGGCCAGAGGACCACCTGGTGGATACGATGCGTGCCGCGGCGGTATCTGATCGCTAGGGATGCCCAGTAGGACACCATACGTTCCTGGAAGTCGTCGGTGCGTTTGAGTTGGATCTCGATCTGGTAGACGTCGGTGGGGGTGCCATCGTCGTGCCGGATCGTGACGACCTTGTCGCATTGACGGTTGCGTTGCCGGGGCTGTTCGGTGGGCTCCGCGGTGATCACATCACCGTCGCGCAGGGTGGCGCCGCACAGCAGCTGCAGGGCGTCGCGGGGATGGGCGTCGAGCAGCGCTTTGAAGATGCCATCGAAATCGCGCGGTGGTGCCGGCCGGGCGGAGGCGACGCCGGCGGGGACGTGGCCGCTCATGGGGTGCTGCTTGGTGGGAGGCACGAACTGTGCTTGGTGGGAGGCACGAAGGACAGTCTGTATTGTCTGATGCCTACTAGTCAAGAGTCATCTTAATGTGGTGATCAACATCTGGCGCTGGTCAGGGATCCCGGCGGTGATCGGAGTGTCCTGGGTAGTTGTGCCCAGCCGGATCCGTTTGGCCTGTTTGGCTTCGGTCAGTGCTGGTGAGATCCAGTGGGTTCGCCAGGCACGTTCGAGGCGGGGGTCGCCCGTCTTGGTGAAACGCAACCGACGGCGATCACGGGTCCAGGACACGTACACCGTCTCGCTCGGGGTGAGGCCGCGCTGCCTCGCCCAGTCTGCCAGGAGTCGCAGCGCGGTGTTGAGCTTGGCGAGGTTGGTGCCGGCGATGCGTTCCAGATAGACAACCTGGCCGCGACGCCACGGCTCGACCTGGGCCGCGGCTAGCCAACCGATATCGGTCAGTACCTCGATCGGCGTGACGACCTGCCGTGCGGACAGGGCACGTTCGGCGACTTCGGCAATCCGCGCTGCGAGCTTGGCGTGGTGTGCCGGGTTCATGATTGCCGGACACGCAGGTGCAGGTGGCGGCGGTACTCCTGGTTGCCGCCGGCGGCTTGGATGACCAGGTCGATCAGCTCGTCCGAGGTCAGGGTGCCCAGCCACGCCCGAAGGTCGTCTGCGGGTGCCGTCTCTGCTGCGAGGGCGGTCTGGGGCGGGGCGTCAAGCCCCAAGTGGACCAGGCCGACCCAGACCAGATGGGAGCAGAAGATGCCAGCGAGCGCGGGCGCACATGTGCAGTCGCCGCCCAAAGGTTTACCCGCCCGATGATGCAAAATCGTCTCCAACTCCCGCCCGTCGTCGAGAGTGAGCGTCGTATATAGACTCCAGTCATCCTCATGCGGACCGTCAATGCCGACCACGGCGGCACCCGCACTGCCGAACGCGTCCAGACCGGCACGCTCGCGCAGCTCGGCAACAGTGAACTCCGCGTGACACATGTTCATGGCCCCTTCCAGCGGGTCAGTCGACAGCAATTGCGATTCAGTCGCGGGGGTTAGTGATGGTGATTCCGGCGCGATCTTCTGTCCCTCATATCTTTGTCCTACCTTCCCCACGGCCCCGGCGTTGTTCGGGAGTGTCCGGTTTGATGATGGTTTGTTAGATGTTGTAGACGGCGAAGGCGTCGTGTAGGTCGCGGCGGGCGTAGGCGATGTTCGCGCGTCCGGCGAGGCGGATGGTGTTGAGAGTCAAGTTACGCATGGTGGCCAGTGCGCGTGGGGAAGTACCGGTCCTGAGCCGGGATTTGTCCTCGCCGAAGGTCACGTCACGGATCCAATGTAGATGGTTCTCCACGCACCAGTGGCCTCTAGCGTAGTAGTTGAGGTGATCCGGGCCGGCCTGCTCGGCGGGAGCACTGACGATGCCATGGATGATCTGTTTACTGGTGCGTACACCGTCGAGTCCACCGGTATCACGGCGTAGCCGAAAGACTTGCCGGGCACCAGGAAACAGGGTGTCGTCGCAGGCGGCCACACGCAGGGTTCGGCGTTCGGTACGCCCGTGTCCCCTCTCGGTGGTGACGTCCATGTGGTCGATGAACTCGCTGTCAGTACCACGCAGCAATGCTTGGGCGGCGTGCAGCGCGAGGGGCTGATTTCTTCACGATCAGCATGTAGTGGGCTTGGAGGTCTTCGGTGATCAGCCGGGCGGTCTTCTTACTGGTATGTAGAGCATCCAGGGTCAGCATCATGCCGGCCACGTCCAACGGTGTCAGCAGATCCGCGATCACCGTGTTCTCACCACGTTTGTTCGGGACCTGACGTTGACCCAAGGTGATCCCCTGCTGGTGGGTGATCGCAGCGACGAGGAACACCTGCCCGGTACCGGTGCGGGTGCCCCGCAACAGTTTCCCGTCGATCGCGGCGGCTGGTAGCAACCCGACCGGGCCGGGGTGACTCACCGCCCGGACGGCGGCGCGGCGTTGCTCACGCTCGACCGGCTCGCAGCCAGCGGCGCCGATGACCGGTGCTGGCGCGTTACCACGCACCACATCAGCGGCATATCCACAGGTCGCCGCGTCCAGGGCGTCACCGTGCAGGGCTTGCAGGACCCGACGGAAGGTGCGTTCGCTGGGCACAATGTACCGGCCACGCCACGGGTTGAACCGGGCCCCGAGACGGTGCAGAACATGTTGCGGGGTCCGCGCCGCCCACTGCCGGATCGCCGTGACACCGTCGTTACCGGCAACCAGCGTCGCGCAGGCGGTCAGGACCAAAATGACCAACAACGGGTGGCGACGTCCTCGCAGCTGCCGCGGGTCGGGGACTTGCCGGAACCGCTCGAGCAGCGGCGATGCCACCGACAACGGATCGCAGGCCACCCCGGTGCCCGGGTCCGCGGCGAGTTCAGCTTCCCACAAGGCCAGATCAGCGAGGTGGCCAACAACAGGGGGAATGCAGGATGATGACGACACGAGCACGACTCCTGAGACGATCTTCTGGCGTAAGCACCCGAAAGATACTCAGAGGTCGTGCTCGTCCTACAACGACCACCATGTCCGATCCCCAACCTGGACAGAACACCTCAAGCCGGAACAACGCCGGGGCCGTGCGACGGAGCCGGCGCCAAATCGTTTAATAGCTCGTGGCACAAGAAAAGTTAAGCAAATAGCCGGAAAGCCACCACAAATAGCAATGAGTGGCACCGATGCCGGATTTCGAGTTAACTCGAGGACCAACAGCGCGGCCGCACCGATATGCATACTATTGCCTAATGCTGATACGGCTGTCGCTGCGATGAGGAATCGACCAGCATGACCGATGCGGCGTTCTGACGGTGACGTCGTCGCTAAATCTATAGAGGTCATGGTCGCTACTCCGTGACCAAGCGCAGCGCCAGTGGCTCGTCAGCGGCGTATATGCCGTGCCGACGGTCGCAGCGAGCGAGGTCACGGGCGTGCATGTAACCACCACCCTTGGTGATGTTTGGTTTGAGCGCCCAGTCCTCAACTATTGCTACGTCGGTTGGGGCGCCCGGGAAGGGCGCGTACGGGGTTCGGGTGAATTCGTCGGCGTTGCCAGCCATATCGAGAAGCCCGAAGGCGCTCCGACCAAGGGGGAAGCTTCCGACTGGGCAGGTTCGGCCCAGGCTAGCGGCACCCATGTTAGCCAGCCCCTCCTGCCAAATGTCGCCCCAAGGGTAGATGCGTTCGTCGTCGCCCCGGGCCGCGCGAACCCACTGCTCTTCACTGGGAGGGGTAATCTTTCGGTCAAGCAGTTTAGCTATTGCCTGGAATAATACGTCGATGTCGTCCAGCTTGACCCTGGCAGGGTGATCCTCGGGCTCCACACCAACTGGTAGGACGCCGGTAGCTGTGGAAAGGGTAGCTACCTGACGGGCGGTAAGCGGAACGCGGCTGATCCAGAAGGTGGCCACTGGAACGGACCGTCGTGGCAATTCCTTGCGAAGCCATTCCGGCCGTACGCCGCGCATGTCGGCCGCCGCCAGTTCCGCGATAATGGCCTGCGGGGTCGATCCGATCAGCGTGCTTCCGGCTGGCACTTCGATTAGATCTTGCTGAATTTCCTCCAGCACTGACTGCACTCCGGCCAAAGCAGCTGGCGATTTCAAGGAGTCAGTGCATCACCCGCAGGCTTAAGGAATGAGTTCAAACGTTCCGCTGGAGTTTCCCATCCAAGCGTCATCCTCGGCCGCGCGTTAAGCATATCAGCGATCCCATCTAATTGCACCTGCGTATATTGAGAAAGGTCCGTGCTCTTCGGCAGGAACTCACGAACCAAACCATTCGTGTTCTCGTTACTACCCCGCTGCCATGGCGAATGCGGGTCGCAGAAGAACACCGGGATCTCGGTCGCCATGGTGAACTTCGCGTGCCCGGCCAACTCCACCCCTTGATCCCAGGTCAGCGACCGAGCCAGATGTACCGGCAACCGGCGCATCGCCTCCGACAGGATCGACACCATCCGATCGGCGGTCCGATCGAACGGCACCCGCATCAGCATCACGAACCGGCTCGAACGCTCCACCAGCGTCGCGACCTGCGACTTCCCGGCCTTGCCGATAATGAGGTCTCCCTCCCAATGTCCCGGTACCGCCCGATCCGCGACCTCGGCCGGACGCTCACTGATGTTGACCATCCCGGCGATCCGGGCCGCCTTCACCCGCGTCGAACCCGCCGGCATCCGCCGATACTTCCCGCGTCGCAACGCCAGTTTCAAATCGGTGCGTAGCTCACCCCTGGCCTGCATATATAGGGTTTCGTAGATCGTCTCGTGAGACACCCGCATCGCCTCATCGTCAGGATGAATCACCCGCAAACGGGCGCTGATCTGTTGCGGCGACCACCGCTGCGCCAGGCCCGCATTGACCTCGTCGTGCAACCGCCTGTCGGCCTGAAGCTTGCGCGGCTTCGGCCGAGTCAGCAACAACTCGAACCGCTCCTGCGCCAAATCAACCCGATACCCCTCACGACCGCCGTTTCGCGCGATCTCCCGCGAGACTACCGACGGATCCCGAACCAACCCGACCGCGATCTCCCGCGCCGAGAGATTCGCACCGATTCCCCGCAAGATCTCATTGCGTTCATCAACCCGTAACGCTGTGCCACGCACCCAGTTTCCCCTATCAGTACAGTCCCATGATCATCTCATGTGATGCACTGACTCCTTGAAATCGCCGCTCCTTGGAATTCATATTGAAGGACCACGATACGGGCGGTGGGTCGCCGGCTCGCGTTCGGGCCTCGGGTGGCGGCCGGAAAAGGCCGAAGAGGCGAATCCGGAGTTGCTGGATTCGTTGATCGAGTCGGAGGCGCGTGATGATCCAGAGTCGGCGTTGCGGTGTCCCAAGACGGGCACACCGGCAAATGTTCGTAATTCAAAGTCACCGTTGGCGCGCCTGGTCAAAAATACGCCGAATCGCGACGCCCTTTCGGCGTGCTCGTGCTTTCGCGAGGCCGCTGAGAACGCGGGTCGGCGGATCGAGGCGAGTGCGGCCGCCGGATCTCGAATGAAACCCTGATCGCTTACGGCCGTGCCGGACCCGATCCCCCAGCGGGAACAAAGGACCAGACCTCGCTGTGTACCCCGACCGGCGGCGACGCGGGTTCACCCCCGCGCTCGGCGGCTGAGCGGTGTCCGTGCGCAAATGCTGGCGAGGTGACCCATGCCTGGAATGCTTCCTCATCGCGCCAGCGCGTGACCACGAGCCACGTTGCCCGTTCATCGGTCGGCCGGAGCAACTCGAAGCCTTCGAACCCGTCTTGGTCATCCACGGCGCCGGCCCGCGCGGCGAAACGGTGCGCCAACTCGTCGCCGCTGTTCGCCGGTACGGTAATAGCGTTGATCTTAACGATTGTCATCGTGTCAGTCTCTCAGGCCCTCGTCGGCCGGCGCCGCGCGCCCGATACGCGGCAGATGTTCGCACCTGCCCATGCACTACTTCGTCTGTGGACTCTGGTCTCACAAGCAGCGGGATCTCTCAAGCAGCGGGATCTCTCAAAGCACCGGCCTCGATCGCTGCGAGATCGCGCACCGTATAACGGTGATGCTCGGCCTCTTCCTTCAGAACCACCCTAAGACAGCGGCGTACGACGTACTCCTGATCGGGATAGGATTCCGCCGGCTTGCGACCGCACACCCGCGCTAGCTCGGCTTCGGTGAGGCCATCGACGACACTGCGCATCGTCGCCATGCGGGCGAGCCGTGGCGTCAGCACCTCTTCGAGCGTCGGAGTGGCTTCCAGGGTGAGCCCGAGCTTCGCCGCCGCGTCGGACGGCATCCCGCCGGCAGGAAAGCCCAACGGGTGGTAAGGAGCCCCCTCCTCGAGCACAGCATTGCCAAGCCAGGCGTCGCCCGCGAACAGCAGGTGCCGTTGAGTCTCGACCAACGACCACTCGCCGTTGACCTGCTCGTGCAGCTTGGCCTCGGGTAACAGTCTGGCGCGGTCGAGCGTCGCAGCCCACAGCGTCTCGATGGCAGCCCAAGCAGCCCGATAGTCGTCCGGGGACACAGCGTCACGCGCCAGCGCTCGCGTGGGATGCCGCCGGTCGAGCTCTGCCTCGACGTAGGCAGTGACATCGACGTCGTTGACGACCAGACGCTCGAAGTCGCCACCGAGGTAGACGTCGCTGCCATAGCAGTCGACGATTTTCAGACCGCTGACTTCGCAATCGCGGATCTCAAGGCCGGCAAGGTCACACAGATGAATACGGGCGCCACGGAACTGGTCACTCTGGGTGTACTCGGCAGCCATCAAAGCAGTCTGCCGCACCCGTCCCGCCCGCGCCACGTTCAGCACCAAGATTCCAGCCTGGCGAGATCTCTGCGTAACGAGGTCCAGCAGGCCAGACGGGTGCGCCGACGCCCCAACGTTTAATCAGGCGCGCAGGTCGTCCAGTGTCGCGCCGGAGACGATGCGGGCGATGTTTGCGCTGTGGTCGCGATCGGCCAGACGGCGGGCCAGTTCGTCGAGATCGGTAATGTCGCCGTATGCCGCTTGCAGCGCGGCCCGCATCAAGTCGACGTGACCTTCTTCACGGCCTTCGTCGCGGTTTTTGCGGGCGATTTCGCGGCCGGTCTCGGTCTGCTCGAGGATGTTGTTCATGCCTCTCCTTCGCAGTGCTTCTACCAGCTGGGTCGCCAGGGAACCTCTAACCAGCATACCCAGTTCGGTCTGCAGCAGTTTATCCGCGTGTTTCTCAGTGGCAGCGATCCGGTCGGTGACGCGTTCCACGAGGTCGTGCGGTGGTTTACGGGTAAATAGTGCCAGCGCGGGAGTGGCGCTGGCCAGTAGCGTGTCTGGGTCTAAGTCGTCGGGGATACTCACAGCGTGGTAATCCAGGCGTGCTTGGTCGCGTTCGAAGCGGCCTGGGTATCCGTCGCCTTCGGGCCAGAGGACCACCTGGTGGATACGATGCGTGCCGCGGCGGTATCTGATCGCTAGGGATGCCCAGTAGGACACCATACGTTCCTGGAAGTCGTCGGTGCGTTTGAGTTGGATCTCGATCTGGTAGACGTCGGTGGGGGTGCCATCGTCGTGCCGGATCGTGACGACCTTGTCGCATTGACGGTTGCGTTGCCGGGGCTGTTCGGTGGGCTCCGCGGTGATCACATCACCGTCGCGCAGGGTGGCGCCGCACAGCAGCTGCAGGGCGTCGCGGGGATGGGCGTCGAGCAGCGCTTTGAAGATGCCATCGAAATCGCGCGGTGGTGCCGGTCGGGCGGAGGCGACGCCGGCGGGGACGTGGCCGCTCATGGGGTGCTGCTTGGTGGGAGGCACGAACTGTGCTTGGTGGGAGGCACGAAGGACAGTCTGTATTGTCTGATGCCTACTGGTCAACAGTCATCTTAATGTGGTGATTGACCTCTCGCGCCGGTCCGGGATCCCGGCGGTGATCAGAGGGTCAGGGTGCCCAGCTACGGCGGTCCTGGACGAGTTATCCGACCGAGGGCTCCTCGCCGTGTGCGGCGCGGTGGAGCTCGAAATCATCCATAGCGCCCGCACTGCAGGCGAAGCTCAACGGGCACGTAACCTGCTTCGCGGGTTCGACTGGCTGGTCATGCCTGACGAGGTCTGGGACCAGCCTGTCGAGGTGCAGATCCAGGCGGTCCATCGCGGCTATCACCGCGCTCTGTCCATGGCGGATCTCCTCATCGCCGCGACTGCCGAACGTGCCTGCGCGACCGTCCTGCACTACGACGGCGAAGCGGTGGACGAGGGTGGTGCGGGGAGCAGGGCAATTAAGTTGGCACGGGGCAGGCCGGCGTCCGAGAAAGCGCCGCAGTCGAGCCCGCGGAGCAAATAGGCCGACAAGGCGTGCGCAGTCGCGGGCTCGTCGACAATCCCACTGTCCTGCCGATCCAGGTATCGCTGCAGTCGGGTGAGCGCGGCTTCGCGACCATCGCGAAAGAACGCATACGTCGCTGCGTAGCGGGTGGGTAGCTGCGCCGGGTGCAAATCCCAGCCTTGATAAAAGCCGCGTTCCAACGATCGGCGCACCAATCGGTAGTGCAATTCCCACGCGGTGCGCACTTGCGCCGGCGTACCGATGGGGAGGATGTTGGTTGAACCGTCTGACAATCGCACGCCGGTTTGCGCTGCGGCGGCTTGGATTACTGCTTTGGCATAGTCGGCGGCGGGGTGTTCCATCGATTGATAGGCAGCGGCGACGCCGGCCGCGGCACTGTAGTCGTAAGTGCCGTAATGCAGCCCAGTGCACCGGCCGTCAGCTGCGGTGATCAGTCGTGCGACGGTGGCCGTGCCATCGGCGGCGAGCACGGCCGACGGCAGCTCGATCTGGATTTCGAAGCGCAGCGTCCCAGCGGCCAATCCATATACCTTTTCTAACCGCTCAACCAAGCTGACCATGGCCGACACTTGTGCCACGCCGCTGACTTTTGGCAAGGTGACGACAAATGTGTCCTGATAGGAATTCAAGAACAAATCTAGGGTACGCAGTGCCCGCCGCCGAGTCGCAGCTTCCAACGACTTAATCCGCACCCCAACAAACGGCGGTGTCGGCCCGCCGTGCAGAATTGTCGCCGCCTGCACAACGGCCGCGTCTTCCTGCTCGTCGTCGCGAACCCCGAACCCGTCTTCGAAGTCGACGCGCAGATCCTCGATCGGTTCGCGCGCCAATTTTTCGCGCACCGTCTCGTCCGACCATTCGAACGGGTAGCGGTCCATCGCAGCTAACGCGATGGACCCCCATTCTCGAAACCCGTCCAACTTGTCGGCCGGCACATAAACGGTGTGTACGGGTTGCCGACCGGGCTGCTCACCCGGATAACGCGCAGTCAAAAACGCGTCATGCGCGGCGAGCCGCCCGTCCAGCTCGGCATAGTCACCGTCAGTGAGCCGCATCAACCCTCCGAATCAGTCGATCGAGTCGTACGCCGCAGTTGTCAGAAAGTCAGCGAAGTCGTCGGCCAGTGCCACCCGCTCGAACAGTTTGCGGGCGTCGTCGAATCTGCTGCTGATCCACACGTCGTCGCCGAGTTCCGCCCGAATAGCGGCCAATTCCTCGTCCTCGAATCGGCCGACCAGATCTGCGGTGATTTCGGTGCCGTCGTCGAGCCGTACCTTGTTGTGGATCCATTGCCATACCTGGGAGCGCGAGATTTCGGCGGTGGCAGCGTCTTCCATTAGGTTGTTGATCGCGACCGCGCCGTTGCCGCGCAGCCAGGCTTCGAGATAGCGCAACGCGACCGAAACGTTGGAACGCAGCCCGGCCTCGGTGACCACAGCGCCGAGCGCGGCGACGTCGAGCAGCGCAGTTGCGTCGGGCTGCACGTCCGGCCGTTGCTTACTGAGCTGGTTGGGCCGATCGCCGAGGACTCGATCGAAGATTTCCTGGCAAACGGGCACTAGGTCGGGGTGGGCGACCCAGGAGCCGTCGAAGCCATCGCCGGCCTCACGTTCCTTGTCTTCGCGGACTTTGGCGAGCGCCACCTCATTGACCGCGGCGTCGCGCCGGCTCGGAATGAACGCGGCCATGCCTCCCATGGCGAATGCACCGCGGCGGTGGCAGGTCGCGACCAGCAATTCTGAATAGGCGCGCATGAACGGCGCGGTCATCGTCACAGCAGCCCGATCGGGCAGAATCATGGCCGGGTTGTCGCGGAAATATTTGATGATGCTGAACAGGTAATCCCACCGGCCGGCGTTCAGCCCGCAGATGTGTTCCCGCAGTGCATAAAGGATTTCTTCCATTTCGAAGGCGGCGGGGATTGTTTCGATGAGAACGGTGGCGCGGATGGTGCCGACCGGGATGTCGAGCCGCTGCTGCGCCCAGGTGAAGACGTCATTCCACAGCTCAGCTTCGCGATAGGATTCCATTTTCGGCAGGTAGAAATATGGGCCGCTGCCGCGGGCCAGCAATTCGGCCGCGTTGTGGAAGAAGTAGAGGCCGAAGTCAACCAGGGCACCGACGGCGGGCTCGCCGTCGACCGGCAGGTGTCGCTCGTCGAGGTGCCAGCCGCGCGGGCGCATCACGATGGTCGGATAGGGGCCACCGGCCAATTCGTAGGTCTTGGCGGGGGTTTGCAGGCTGATCGTGCGCCGGATCGCGTCGTAAAGGTTCTGTTGGCCGTCGACCACGTTGCCCCAGTGGGGAGTGTTGGCGTCCTCCAGGTCAGCCAGCCACACTTTGGCACCGGAGTTGAGCGCGTTGATCGTCATTTTGCGCTCGGTCGGCCCGGTGATTTCGACTCGGCGATCGAGCAGGTCGGCCGGGGCAGACGCGACAGTCCAGTCAGCGGCTCGGATCTCAGCGGTTTCTGGCCGGAACCCCAGCGTGCCGCCGGCGGCGATTTCGGCTCGGCGCTCGGCGCGGGCTCGTAGCAACTCATCCCGGCGGGGACGAAATTGCCTGGTCAGCTCAGCGACAAACGCCACCGCTTCATCGGAAAGGATCTCAGTCATCGTCGACGGCTCCCCTAGAGTGTGGTTACTCCCCCGTACGGTAGTGGACCCAGCGCCAATTGACCCGGCCGAAGCCGCTACTGGCGGGCTTTCATCAGCCGGCGATGAGCTCGTCGCGCCTGCCGGGTGAGCGTGTCAGCGTCGGCATGGACCAGCTCGGCGCGTTCTACCACTGGTCGCCCGCCGACTAGGGCCAGCTCGACCGCGGCCGGCGGCCCGAACACCAGGGCGGCCAATTTGTCGTCGATGCCCTCATGGCCAAGCCCGTCCAGGCGCCACAGCACCAGATCAGCCAGCTTGCCCACCTCAACCGAGCCAAGATCATCCTGACGGCCCAAGCACCGAGCACCGCCCATGGTCCCCAGCCGCAACGCCTCTCGAGCGTTCATTGCAGTCGGACCCCCTCGGGTACGCGCGGTGAAAAGTGCTTGGCGCAGCTCGGCACCGAGGTGGGAGACCTCTTGTGAGGCCGAGCCGTCCACTCCGAGCCCGACCGGCACCGCATGATCGAGCAGTTCGCGCACTCGCGCCGCCCCGGCACCGAGCCGCGCGTTCGAACTGGGGCAGTGCGCGACCCCGGTGCCAGTGGCGCCGAGTTTCGCAATTGCCGAGTCGTCGAGATGCACGCCGTGCGCCAGCCAGACGTCGTCGCCGAGCCAGCCGAGCCGCTCGGCGTATTCCACCGGGGAACAGCCGAAACGTTGCTGGCAAAAGGCCTCTTCGTCTTCGGTCTCGGCGAGATGTGTGTGCAGCCGCACGCCCTTGCGTCGAGCGAGGACTGCCGCCTCGCTCATCAGCTTCGAGGTGACCGAGAATGGCGAGCAGGGCGCGACAGCGATTTGCAGCAGGGCGTCACTGGCCGGGTCGTGCCACCTATCGATGGCTGCCTCGGTCGCCGCTAAGGCTTCGTCGGTGTCTTCTACCAGGTTGTCCGGGGGCAGGCCGCCGTCTTTTTGGCTCAAGTCCATCGAGCCCCGGGTGGGGTGAAACCGCAGGCCGATCTTTTGGGCCGCTTCGATCTCGGCGGCCAGCACGTCACCGCCGGCACAAGGAAAGACATAGTGGTGATCCATGCTGGTGGTGCAGCCGGACAGTGCCAGCCACCCCAATCCGGCCCCGGCGGCCGCGCCGACGATTTCGGCATCCAGCCGACCCCAAATTGGGTAGAGGGTGGTAAGCCAGCCGAAGAGTGTCTCGTCAAGCGCCAGACCGCGGGTCGCCCACTGATATAGATGGTGGTGTGTGTTTACTAACCCCGGGGTGAGCAGACACCCAGTGCCGTCGACCCGCCGCACCGAACGATGGAACCGCCCAGCATGCCCCGGCCCAACCGCGACGATGCGACCGTCGTCGCCCACCACAACGTGCCCGTCTGAGTAATACGTGTCGGCAACATCGACAGTGGCAACCGCGACGTTCTCAATAATGATCATGAATACCACTGCGCACTAGCCGGGGGCACGTCATCGCGCGTCACCGTGCCCTCGATCAGTCCGTATGGCTGGTCGCCGACGATGAAGACCTCGTTGTCGTTGGTGAGGTCGAACGGAGACAGATCAACCAAGTAGTGGTGCTTGTTCGGCAGCGCGAGACGGATTTCGGCGAGCTCCGGCCGGGCTTGCAACACCGCACTGCCCATCGCGAACAACGTCTGCTGCAGCGAGCGACTTTGCGTGCCGACAAACGCGTCAGTCAACGCGGTCAATGTCTCGATGAATGAAACGGCCCAGTCGGCTCGCACGCCCAAGTGGCGCCAACGAGCGTCAACCACGGTGGCCATGATCCGATCGCTGGTTTCCGGCAACGTCGTGTAGCGATCACGCGGAAAACCGTGAAACTCCGAGTCAGTGGTGTTCAGCAGCACCAGCCCGGTCAGCCCGGAAACGACCTGCTCCGCGGCCGAGCTAACCGTGACGGCCGTGGTGCGGGTGTAGGAGCCCTGCCGTTGGAACGAGTGCGGACCAAGGCGCTCCCAGCCGAACGACTCAATCCGCACGGCCGCCGTGGACACCTGCGGCTGAGAGCTGACGAAATGGCGGCCGAGCAGCAACCCGAACGCTTCCGGCTCGCCGACACCGTGCTCCTTGGCGAACGCATACACCGTGTTTTTCATGGTGTCGGTCGGGAGCACGCCGGCGTTGTCACCGGTCAGGTGGGTCGCCGTCAAGTCACCGGCAAGCGCGACGTTGACGGTCAGATCGATCAGCGCGTGGGTGTCGCCGTCGCGGAAAACGCGGACCAGCCGCGTCTGCGCTTTGCCATAGCGGTTGGGTCCGAGCACGATCGCCAACGAGTCAACTCCCCCGATAAGTGGTGTAGCCGAATCGGCTCAACAGCAGCGGCACGTGCAGGTGTCGCTGCGGGTCGCGCACCCGGAAGGCGACGGTGACTTCCGGGAAGAAACCATCCTCACCTAAATAGGACCCGACGGCGAAGCACAACTGATAGTCGCCTGCTGCCGCGGCGGGATCGAACCGCAGTCGGCCGTCGGCGTCGGTGCGCCCGGCGGCGAGGGTTTGCCAGCCCTCATCGGTGCGTCGGTGCAGCTCCACCGGCACGTCGCGGGCCGGACTTCCAGTGACCGTGTCGAGGATGTGGGTCGAGATCCGCATCGGCATGGCTTCAGCTGAGGGCATCGAGCACTCGCTCCAGCCGTACCAAAGCGATCTTGCGTAGTTGGTCGGTGACGACGGGGTGTTCGCTGGCCGGGTCGTGGGTTATGCGCTCTTGGGCGGCAGCCAAGATTTCGGCCTGGGACCGGCCACTCGCGAAGACCAGAAAAATGTGGCCGAACCGGTCCTCGTAGGCCTGGTTGGCCGCGATCAGGGCGGCTGTGGCTGCTTCGTCGGCGGTGCGTGCTGCGGCCGACTGCTCAGCCCGCGACCAGGCTGCCTCGGTCGTGTCCCCGTCGGCACGCTCACCGATGCGCGGATGAGCAGCTAACGCGAGAAGCACCTGCTCCCAACTCAACGCGCGTGCAGCGGCATCAGCGGTGGCGAAAATCGCGGCCCGATCACTGAACGGTCGCCCCGCTGCGATTTGGGCACCCCAGTCGGGCGCCGCACAGCATGCAAGCAGCTCGGCCTGCAAGCGCGCGAGCGGCAACGAGTTGAACTCGTCAACGGAATCCATTCAACCTCCGACCACTCAACCTCAGCACCACGCGACCGGGCCGAAATGCATCAGCCCTCTGCGCCAACTTTGTCATGGATAGAACACCGACTACTTGAACACCGGTCGCTGCCAGTGCTACACCCCAAGACCAATCAGAGCAACTTCAAGTGCACCAAGCTTCGCCGTACGCATGTGGTCCTCCTTTGTTCTCAGCAGCCGGATCCTCCGATACCCGCTTCGACCGTAAGCACACCGCGGCCGACATGGGAGGTTCCAGCTTTACCCCCATGGCCCCGCGCCGGTCAGTCGCGCTGCCGACGGGTGAGCTGGGCCGCGACGTCGAGCCGGAAAGGAAATGGTGCCTCCGACACGAGCGCCTGACCCGGATCCGCGCGCAGATAAGGAACGTAGTGATCGCCGTCCAGCTTCTGCAGGTGCAATTCCACCGTGTCCTGCGGCTGTTCGACCCGCAAATACCAGCCGATTCCCGCCGCCGCATACAGTTGCGGCTTCAGCAGCCGATCCGTTCCCGCATTGCTCGGCGAGACGACTTCAGCGACCAGCTTGACCTCGGCAGCCTCAACGGTGTTTCCGATATCGTCAGTGTCGGCGACAACGACGTCCGGCTGAAAGATGCGCCCGCTCTTCAGCCGAAGATTGACATCTTGCAAAACGAGAAAGCCGGCCTGTTCAGCCGCGGCGTAAAGACCCAGAGCAAGCAGAAACGCGATGTGCTGATGACGTTTGGACGGCGCGGGACTCACCCACAAGCTCCCGTCGATCAATTCAATCCGGTTCGGGGTCTCGCCAAGCGCGAAATACTCGTCCTCGTCCCATGGACCTGGGTGCGCCAACACAGCCACGCTCATCGGATTTGCCCCCTCTCGCCGCGGATCCTGCTATCAGCCTGCCATGTCAACACTTGCCCGACGACCCCTGTCCGACATCGCGAAAAACCTGTTGGCGCAGGACGGCGACTCCTGCTAGCTTCTCTGCGGCCGTGCAAGCGAACGAGGAGGTGGTACCCGTGAACGTTTCAACCTGGGTGCTCTCGTTCGTCGGTCACGGTCGGGCGTAGGTCGCCCGGGAGCGCCAGTCGCAAGCTCTCCCGAAAGGCATGACCATGCAATTCACCTCAGAAAAGCGCCACGACGACGTGCTCGAACGCGAATTCACCCTCGGCGACATCCCTGGCATCCTGTGGACGCCCAGCTCCACACCGGCCCCGCTGATTCTGCTCGGCCACCCCGGCGACCTGCACAGGATGTACCCCCGGCTCGCCGGCCGCGCCCGCCAGTCCGCAGCGCACGGGTTCGCCAGCGCCACGATCGAACTGCCCGGCAGCGGCAGCCGCTCCCCGTTGGCCGACACCGAACAGGCCCGCGACGACATGCGCCAATCAATTCGGGCCGGCGAACGGGTAAGCGACGACATCATCGACCGACTCGTTCTGCCCCTGGTCGATCGCGCGGTCCCCGAATGGCAGACAACCCTAGACAACCTCCTACAACTTCCCGACCTCAAAGGCCCCATTGGGTACGCCGGGGGCGTAATCTCCATAGGCATCCAGTTGGCAGTAAACGAGCCCCGCATTTCCGCAGCCGTGCTATTCGCTGGAAGTTTCATCCCCCGCGCCATGTTCGAGCGTGCCCGGCGGCTCACCATTCCGCTGCAGGTTCTGTTGCAGTGGGACGACGAAGGCAACGACCGGCAAGCGTCCCTGGACTTGTTCGATGCCTTGGGTTCGGCGGAGAAGACGCTGCACGCCAACATGGGTGGCCACACTGGGGTGCCCCAGTTCGAAGGTGACGCGGGAAACCAGTTCTTCCTCCGACACCTGCGGTAGCTAAGAGCAAGAAAGCCAAGCACCGCCTCGTGGCACCCGCTGAGATGCTCAGCGGGTGCCACCTCAGTGAGCACAAGGTCTGTCACAACTCCCGCAAAAATGTTCTGCTCGCAGTAGGTCCAAGATGCGCCTGGGCGACGAATGTCGATCACGGCAGTCAAATTGATGCCCGCGTACAGATCACCTGCACCAATATTGACAACGCTACGGACGCGCAGACGCTCACCAAAGCCACACGAACGGCGTTGCCATACCCGGTCGGTGGTGCCGGCCAGCACGGGGCTGTGCCACGAACGGCTCTGTCTCACATTCGGTGGTGACTTGTTGTAATCAACCGATAGCGTCGATTGCAACGCTAAAATTGCCCGATGTTGGGGTCTTAACATAGACCCGTGGGATCTGGGCGGTGGGCGAGGATGGGTTGGTGCTCATCGCTGCGAACGACTTGCCTGATTTACCGATACGCGCTGTTTTGCCCCAGGTGGCGCAGACCTTGGCTGAGGTTGGGGCGGCGGTGTTGGTTGCGCCACCGGGCACGGGCAAGACCACCTTGGTCCCGCTTGCCTTGGCTGGTCCGGGCGCCCGGGTGGTTGTGGCCGAGCCGCGCCGGCTCGCTACCCGCGCCGCTGCCACCCGCATGGCCGCCCTGCTGGGCGAACGGGTCGGGCAAAAAGTCGGTTACACGGTACGCGGAGACCGCCAGGTCAGTCGCGAGACCGTGGTCGAAGTGGTGACCACCGGCGTACTGGTTCGTCGACTGCACCGCGATCCCGAGCTGACCGGAACCGCAGTAGTCGTGCTCGACGAATGTCACGAACGCCACCTCGATTCCGACTTAGCGCTCGCCTTCATCGCCGAAGTACGCAGCACATTACGACCTGACCTGCACCTGCTCGCCACCTCCGCAACCGCTGACGCCGACCGGTTGGCTGTCGTGCTCGGTCATGCTCCAGTGCTCACCGCCCCGGATCGACTCTTCCCGGTCGATGTGCACTGGTGCCCACCCGATGCTCGGATCACGCCGCCGCTGGGCCTGCGCGTCGATCCCCGACTGCTCGATCACGTCGCCACGACCACCCGCCGAGCCCTAGCTGAAAGCACCGGCGATGTATTGGTGTTCTTGCCCGGTACGCACGAAATCGAGCTAGTCGCCGGCCGGCTGCGCGGCGTGGACGCAGAAGTGTTCGCACTACACGGCCGGCAACCCGCCGCTGTGCAGGATGCCGCCCTGCGACCGGGGCCGCGCCGACGCGTGGTGCTGTGCACAGCGGTCGCCGAAAGCAGCTTGACCGTGCCGGGCGTTCGGATCGTGGTCGATGCCGGGCTCAGCCGAGTCCCACGGATGGATCATGCGCGCGGGTTGGGTGCGCTGGTCACTGTGCCGGTGAGCCGGGCCGGGTCTGTGCAGCGGGCCGGGCGAGCCGGACGGGAGGCACCAGGGCAGGTCTATCGGTGCTGGTCAGCGGCTCAGCACGAACGCCTGCCCGCTCAAGGCGAGCCGGAAATCGCTGCAGCTGATTTGACCAGTTTCGCCCTCGACTTAGCGCGATGGGGACATCCGGACGGCTCCGGCTTGGCGTTGCCAGACCAGCCACCGGCCGGTGCGCTGCGCTCGGCAGTCGCCACGCTGCAGGGCCTTGGCGCCGTCGATGCAGCCGGCCGGATCACTGCCCGGGGGCAAGCGCTGGCCGACGCCGGGCTGCATCCTCGGCTTGCCCGTGCCCTGCTCGACGGCGCACCGCTGGTCGGGGCTCGCCGAGCCGCCGAAATCGTTGCGCTGCTCGACGGCGAGCGCACCGGAGCTGGCGATCTCATGACCTCCTGGCGGCGCGTGCGGGCCGAGGTCGACCACGGTTGGCGCACCGAGGTCCGCCGGCTCAACGCCGCGTTGACCCGCTCCCCCACCGACTACATCCCGGACCCAGACCCACTGAACGCAACAGCTAATCCGGCAGCGGCAGCGGCGGCGGCAAACGACAAACCCACCAGCACCAGCACCAGCACCAGCACCAGCACCAGCACCAGCCAGAATGCACGAGGCGGTGAGCAGATTCCGGACGATTTGGCGGTGGGGCTGGTCGTCGCGTTGGCTTACCCCGAGCGGATCGCCCAGGTACGCGAAGCTGGCTCTCGGTCGTACCTGATGGTTGGTGGGACTGCGGCGCAGTTGTCGCCGGGCAGTGGTTTAGCGGGGGTGACGTGGCTGGCTGTGGCTGCTGCTGATCGTGCTGCTGGGGAGCGCACGGCTCGGATTCGCTCGGCCGCCCCGCTCGACGAGGAAACCGCTCGACAGGCGGCGGCCAACCTGCTGTTCAGTGCGACCGAGATCGGTTGGATCGACGGGGAAGTCGTCGCGCGGTCGGTGCACCGGCTCGGCGCGATTACCCTAGTCGAGCGACAACTGTCCCAACCGGATCCGGCGCTGGTTCGTGCAGCGTTACTGGACGGCTTGCGGCGCGACGGATTGAAGCTGTTGACCTGGTCGCGTGGAGCGACGGAGTTGCGCGAACGGCTAGCGTTCGCGCATGCCGCACTGGGTGAACTTTGGCCGGATGTGTCCGACTCGGCGTTGTTGGCCGGAGCCGACGACTGGCTGGAGCTGGGTGCGTCCCGGCGACGCGCCGACCTCGCCAAGGTGGATGTGGCTGCTGGGCTGCGACGGCTGCTGCCCTGGTCGGTGGCCGGCCGATTGGATGAGGTGGCGCCGGAGCGGCTCACGGTCCCGAGCGGGTCGAAGGTGCGGGTGGATTATGCGGATCCGCAGGCGCCGGTGCTTGCGGTCAAAGTGCAGGAGGCGTTCGGTTGGCGCGCGGCACCGCGGCTGGCCGAGGGGCGGGTGGCGGTGTTGTTGCACCTCTTGTCGCCGGCAGGTCGACCGGTAGCGGTCACCCAAGATCTGGCCTCGTTCTGGGCGCAGGGCTACCTGCAAGTTCGAGCCGAGCTGCGCGGCCGTTATCCCCGGCATCCGTGGCCAGAAGATCCGAGCACTGCCCAGCCCACAAAACGCACCAGTCCCCGCTCCCGCTAACGCACCAGTCCCCGCTCCCGCTAACGCACCAGTCCCCGCTCCCGCTAACGCGCCGAAACCGCGCAAACCTTTAGCTGACTGGGTCAGGTTAGATACCGATGGCGGGTGAGCTCAATCGGTGTAACGGGGTTGGCTGCCCAAACAGGTAGCCCTGCCCGAGCGGACAGCCCAGGTCGGCCAGCGCTCGCGCCCGGGACCCGGTTTCGATTCCTTCGGCCACCACGGTGACGCCGAGCTCGGTGCAGATTGCCAGGATTGAGCGGCACAGCGCGCCCGCTCGTTCCGGCGCGATATCCACATCCGTCAAGCTGGAGTCGAGTTTCACGATGTCGACCGGCAACGAGTGCAGCTGCACGAGCGTGTTGAAACCGCTGCCGAAATCGTCCAGCGCTAGTCGGATGCCCAGCGCGCGCAGCTGACCCGCGACCGCGGCAGCGCCCGGCAGGTCGGCGATACGCCGGGTTTCGGTGATTTCGACGACCAGCCGGGACGGTTCGGTGCCATGCCGGTCCAGCGCGGCGCGCATCACCTCGGTCAGGTCGGGATCGCCGAGGCGGGCAGCGGAGACGTTGACGTGCACGCCGATCGGTCGGCCATAGAGCTGGGCCAGGGTGCTCGCGTCGGCGCAAGCTCGATCGAGGACGAAATCGTCGATCGCGCCGACTAGACCGACGCGTTCGGCCACGGACACGAAGACGTCAGGGTGCACTGGGCCGGCGACGGGGTCAGTCCAGCGGGCGAGTGCTTCGACGGCAACGGTCGTACCGTGGGTGAGTTCGACGATGGGTTGGTAGTGGACTTCGAAGCCGGCCTCGCCGGGGCAGTCACCGGCCAGCGCGAGGGCGAGTCGGTGGGGCAGGTCGATGTTCGGTCCGCCGTCGTGTTTGCCGGTGTAGCGGGCGAGCGAGCCTTTGCCGCGGCGTTTGCTGGCATACATCGCGGCGTCGGCCCGGCGCACTAGCGCGTCGACCGTCAGAGCTTCATCGGGCTCGGGCACGACCAGACCGATGCTCGCACCGACACCGACGCTGTGGCCGTCGATGGCGAACGGGTCGCGCAACGCGGTCAGGATGCGCTGTCCGATTTGTTCCGCGTTCGGGGCGGAGCGTGGGTGCAGCAGCACGGCGAATTCGTCCCCACCGAGCCGGGCGACCAGATCATCCGGGCCGACGCATTCACGTAATCGCTCGGCGACTGCACGTAACACTCGGTCGCCCATCGCGTGGCCGAAGCTGTCGTTTATCAGCTTGAAGTCGTCCAGGTCGGCGAAGAGCACGGCCAGCGGGCGCGCGTTGTAGCGGTAGCTGTCCAGGGCGAGCACGAGTCGTTCGCGAAACATCGCCCGGTTGGCCAGGTCGGTCAGCGAATCGTGATAGGCCTGGTGATGCAGCCGGCGCTGGCCTTCGGAGACTCGGTCGAGCAGCACCGTGTTGTCCACGATGGTGAACATCTGCCGAGCCACCACTAAACCAAGCCCCAACCACCCCAGGTACGCCTCGAACGGGGTGAGCCGATGACCCGCCCCGGTATTGATCGCAATGACCACCCCAGTAGCTGTCACCGGCACGTACGGCAGGAGCAGATGCACCCAGTCGCGTTCGGGTGGCTCCGGCGCTGGCACCGGTGCCGGTGGGTGTGGTCCGGCCGCCGCCAGCGCGACCAATCCCGGCCCAAGCAGATAGCCAGCCGACTGCAGCGGGGATAGCGGCCCGTCACCGAGGTGGAACAGCCGTAACGTGTCACTGGTGCCGAAGGCCAGCAACGACAACCCGATCAGCAGCAGTGAGCGTTGCCCGGCGCGGGTGTCCAACCCGGTGGCCAGCAGCAGCAAAACCATGGTGGCCAGGAACAAGTCGGCGATCGGGTAAGCCACTGCCACCCGGTTTGGCGCTGAGGCCAGGTGTAGGACCCGTTCCGGCAGCACCGACCAGGCCAGCGCGAGCAGCGAGCCGGCGATCAGCACACTGTCGAGCAGCAGCGCGACCTGATCTCGCCGGATTGACGTGGGTATGGGGCGCGGGCGAGTCCGGGCGGAGCTGAGCAGCCCGAAGAGCAGGAAGAGTGGCAGGACCATCAGCCCGAGGTCACTGACTGAGGCGACCGCTCGCTCGGGTTGGCTCAGGTCGAGCACGACCCACCACAGCCGCAGCAGCGCCCAACCGCCCAGGCCGGCCGCCCCGGTCAACCGCCAGTGTCGGCCCACCCCACTGCGCGAGCGGGCGGCGAGGAAACAGAGCCAGGCCGCCGTGCCCCCGGCGAAGAGTTGGGCTAGGTCACCGGTGAGTCGGCGACCATCCGCGTCGATGACTTCGCCGAACGCGACGGTGCCCAAGACAAGCGCCAGCGTGACGAACAGTCGCGCCGTCATCATCGCACCACCCGCAGCTGATTCGCGGCCCCTGAGCCACGATCGCAGTAACGTACCGCACCGGCGGCGCGCGCCGAAGCCGACCTTTTCCCGGTTTCAGTCCGTGGCGATCAGATCGGCGACGATCACGGTGATGTTGTCCGGGCCGCCGCCGCGCAGCGCCAGGTCGACCAGCCGTTCCGTGCACGATTTCGGGTCGCTCGCGCTCAGCAGTTCCTGCTCGATCGTCTGGTTGGACACGACAGCGGTCAGGCCGTCGCTGCACAACAGCCAGCGATCGGCGAGCTCCGGTTCGACCAGCACATATGACGGGCTGACCGGCTCGCCTTGCAGCACGCGGGTGACCACGGACCGGCGCGGGTGGCCGGCGGCCTCGTCCGGTCGGATCAAACCTTGATCGACGAGCATCTGCACGTACGTGTCGTCTTTGGTGAGCTGGTTGAGTCGCCCGTCACGCACTAGGTAAGCCCGCGAGTCACCGACGTGCGCCAACGCCAACCGGGTGCCGGAGAAGATCACCGCAGTCAAGGTGGTGCCCATGCCTTGCAACGCAGGGTCGGCCACCACCGTATCGGCGATGCTGCGGTTCGCGGCTTCGAGCGCCTGATGCAACGCGTCCATCTGCTGATCGTTGTCGATCAACACATCCAACCCGATCATAGCCTCGATCGCGAGCCGGCTCGCCAAGTCGCCGGCGGCCATGCCACCCATGCCATCGGCGACGACGAGCAGGTGATCACCGGCATAGTAACTGTCCTCGTTGTTGCTGCGGACGTGTCCTTGATCGGTGCCGGCCGCCCACCGCAGTTGCAAGGTCATGGCGTGCAGCTTCCCAGATCGTTGTCCGGCTGTCTGCACGTGGTCGGCAGCAGGCCGATGAGCTGGGCTGAACCGTTGCCCTCAGGGGTAAAAAATGTGGTCACTGCGGCCGGCCGAGGCAGCGGGAGTCAATCTCGGTGACCCGCCGCGCCGGCGCGATCCAGGCCAGCGCCGACTGATAGACCGGCCAGCCGCGCACGACCACAACACTGTCCGGCGCGCGCACCGGTTCGGGACAGAGAATCTTCGAGCGCATCTGGTCGTTCGGCACAAACGTAATCAGGCCGCCGCTGCGCAGCATTGTCGTCGAGGTGTCGTCGACCGCGACCAATTCACCTCGGACCACCTCGACCGGCTTGCCCGGAGCGCCGGCTTCGATCGCACTGCTCGGCAGCACCGGCGAGCGCAGAAAGACCACCCCGATCACGAACGGCGCCAGCAGCGCCGCCCCAACCGCAGGCCAATGCGTCACCAGCCGTGCGAACTTTGCCGGCACCGGACCGGTCAGCAATGGCCCCAGCAGCGGCGGCGCCCCGAGCAAAATCGCCGTCACTACCTCACCGTTGCGCACCGCCAAAACAATGCCCGGAAACACAAAGATCAAGACCAGCACACCCACCAGGATCGGTACGCCGAGCGTGACCCACCCGAGCAGCCACCGAGGTTCGCGAAACCGTTGCACGCCAGTCAACCCGAGAATCGCGACCACCAACATGCCCAGCGCCGGCAGCAGTCGCAGTTGCCAGGTGAACGCGGCGAGCACGGTCGCCAGCAGCACCACCCAGTCGGGCATGCGCAGCGCGGTCACGGCGAGCAGCGACCGGCCGGCGTCGTCGGGTGCGCTCACCAGCAGCATCCCACCGAGCATCCGCAGCACCAAAATCACCGCGGGAACGCTCCAGATCAGAGTGATGAACAACGCGCTGATCATGCCGAGCGGGCTGACGTATTGCACCAGCAGCAGCATGGTGGGCATGTCTTGCCGACTCAGATACCACAGCCGCAGCACGAGCAGCAGCAGCGGGAACGCGGGCAAGAAAGTCAGCAGCCAGTTGAGCTGGGCTCGGCGCCGGCGGGGTGCGATCGGGGTCGGCGCTGCCTGAGTCAAGGCAACACCGTTTCCCACGGCAGTTGCCGCACGTAAGGTCGAACCGCTTCGGGTTGCTGAGCTACGGCGATCGGGATGAACTTGTCGCCCTCCTTGTTCGCTGCAACCTCGGATTGCAGATTGCTCTGGTAGGCACGTTCCCACCGGTCGTCGGCTGGATCCCGCAATGACTTATACAGCGTTAAGTCAACCAATGTCCGCAGGGCCTCATTATCGCCGACGTTGACGCCCCACTTTTCAATAGCGTCAATACCAATATCCCAGTGGGTGTAGCGGCCAGGGTATAACGCTTTGTAGCCGGCCAGGATGGCGGCATCAGTGGTCACCGCCTCGACGTCGTTATTGTCCAAGTCGTGGAAGCATTCGCTGATCTTGTTGCGGCTGCGCACGGTTACTCCGGCCGCGGTCGCGGCCTTTTCACTCGTGGACGACGACAGTGAACACACGGTCTTTCCGCTAAGGTCCTTCCAGGTAGACACCGGCTTGTGGGGCGTGCGAGTCACCACCGACTGCTCGGTCTCCAAATACGGACCAGAAAAGTTGATCCCCGCAGCCTTCCGATCCGCTGTGATGCTGAAACTCGCGATCACCATTTTCACCGGCACCCGCGAGCCGTCGGTGCCCGTGGCTTGCATCCGGGCCCGATCCTCACTTTCGATCGAGTAAAACCGAACGTCGCGCCGCCGAAACCCCAAATCCTCGGCAATCATGTACGCGATGTCGATATCGAACCCGTTCCACGCACCGCTCTTGTCGCGAAACGCCGTACCGGGTTGGTCGTCTTTGACGCCGATCGGCAGGACAGTCCAGTCGTCCACGCCGGCTTCGGCCCGCAGTTGTGCCACCGAGGGTGGGCCGCCGCCGAGCACGCGCACCAAACTCAGTGTGAGCGCGAGCACCAGGGCGAGTCCTAGGCCGGACAAGCGCAGCAACCCGAGATTGAACCGGGGACGCGACTCGCGCAACGGCAGCGGGGCGGGTGGTGGCAGTCGACGGTCGGCCGCTTCCAGCTCGGCGATGTCCTGCACCGCGATGTCCTCGGCGGTGCCGTCGGGGCCGGCCGGGCGACGCCGCACCGGCCAGGCGAACTTTCCGCGCACTACTGGACCGGTATCGGTCATCGACGCCTCCCCCCAAACTGTGACGAGGCAATCGTGCCCCATCACTGTCCGCCAAGGATGGCAGGGTCTAGCGCACCTCGACCACGACCGCGCTCTCTGGCGGCAAATCCACCCGATCGCGGTGCAATACCACCCCGGGCGAGGTCGCGAGCAGCACCTTTCGCGGGACAGAACGCACGCTGACCGTACGCGAAGTGGTGCCTAGGTTTGCGGCCACGACGCACTCGCCGCGACGCATCACCACGTACTGATCGCCGTGCCAGACTTGAACTTGATCTAGCCAGGGGTTGGACAGGTCGGTCCGTTTATGGCGCAGCGCGATGAGTTTGCGATAGAGGTCGAGGACTTCGGCGTGTTCGGGCTTTTCGCGTTCTTGCCAGTTGAGTTTGGAGCGTTCAAAGGTCGCTGGGTCTTGCGGGTCGGGAACTTCGGCCTCGGCCCAGCCGTGCGTGGCGAACTCGCGCCGACGACCGTTGCGCACTGCGTCGGCAAGCTCCGGCTCGGGGTGGCTGGTAAAGAACTGCCACGGATTGCTGGCGGCCCACTCCTCGCCCATGAACAACATCGGGGTGAACGGCGAGGTGAGCAGCAACGTGGCACCCACCTTGAGCAGGCCCGGTGACAGCGAAGCCGACAGTCGATCCCCGACCGCCCGGTTACCGATCTGGTCATGATTTTGCAGGTAGGCGACGAAACGGTGACCGGGCACCATATTGCGATTCACCGGCCGCCCGTGTCGACGTTGCCGGAAACTCGACCAAGTATTGGCGTGGAAGAACGCGCCTTCTAGCACAGTCTGCAAGCAATCCAGCGAGCCGAAATCGCCGTAATAGCCTTGCCGCTCGCCAGTGAGCAGCGCGTGGAACGCGTGGTGCACGTCGTCGTCCCACTGCGCTTGCAGCCCAAACCCGCCCGCTTCCCGCGGAGTGATCAGCTTGGGGTTGTTCAGGTCCGACTCGGCGATCAGCGACAGCGGCCGGCCCACGTGCACCGAAAGCGCCTCAACCTCGACCGTCATCTGCTCCAGCAGGTTTATCGCTGATTCGTCCACCAACGCGTGCACAGCGTCTAACCGCAGCCCGTCGACGTGGTAGTCGCGCAGCCACATCAGCACACTGTCGATGATGTATCGCCGCACCCCGTCGGCGAGCGGGCCGTCCAAGTTGACCGACGCGCCCCACGGGTTAGCGCCAGCCGCACTCAGATAGGGCGCGAACATCGGCGCATAGGCTCCGCTCGGGCCGAAGTGGTTGTAGACGACGTCAAGCAGCACACCCAGTCCACGGGCGTGTGCGGCGTCGACGAAGCGTTTGAGCCCGTCCGGGCCGCCGTAGACCTCGTGCGGCGCATACCAGCAGACGCCGTCGTAACCCCAGTTGTATTCGCCGTTGAACGAGTTGACCGGCAACAACTCGACCAGGTCGACGCCGAGCTCGACCAGATGATCGAGGCGCTCGATCGCGGCGTCGAAGGTTCCGGCCGAAGTGAACGTGCCGATGTGCAGCTCATAGAGCACCGCGCCGGGCAGTTGACGCCCGGTCCAGCCCTGGTCGGTCCAGCCGAACGCGTCGTGGTCATAGACCCGGCTAGCTCCGTGCACCCCAGCCGGCTGCCATGGGGAACGCGGATCCGGCAGCGCAGTGTCGGTGTCGGTGTCGGTGTCGGTGTCGGTGTCGGTGTCGGTGTCGGTGTCGGGCAGGATGAAGGCATAGTCGGTGCCGGCGGTAACGTCGGGGACGTCGAGGCGCCACCAGCCGTCCTCGGCGCGCTCCATTTCCCGGTCTTGCCCGTTCAGGCGCAACTGCACCGTTTTCTCCGGCACCCACACCTCGAATAGCGTCATCAGTCCTGCACCATTTCTTCGCCCACCCTGACCACCAGTTTCGTCGGCATCCAGCTCTCGCGCCGCGTCATCAGTTCCGCACCAGCAGTGCGACCGGATATTTGCGGAGAATTTCGGCTACGGCTAGCCGGTTGCCGGCAAACGTGGCCCCGGTGAATACTTCCGTCCAGCTATTGCCGTCAAGCGACAACGTGGTGTCGCCCCAACCGCCATGCCGTGACAATCCGACGGGGAGCCGAGTGGCCAGCGTGACCGCGCCGCCCCGATCGAAAGCGAGTGCGTGCTCACCAACCCGGCCCTCGGCGAAAATCGGGCGGTATTCAGTGAACAATTCCGGTCGCTGCCGCCGCAACCGCAGCACTCGACTGGTTACCAACAGCTTCGCCGCGCCGCTGGCATCCAGCTCGGGCAACCAGCCTTGGTCGATCCGGGCGAGCAGCTCACGGCGTCCGGCGAAGTCGACTGGACGCCGATTGTCCGGGTCGACCAGGGAGAAGTCCCACAGTTCACTGCCCTGATAAACGTCCGGCACCCCAGGCATGGTCAGTTGCACTAGTTTTTGCCCCAACGAATTCGACCATCCCGGTGCGGTCACCGAACCGGCAAAGTCGCTCACTTCACGATTGAGCGCCGGGTCGTCGAAAACCTGGTCGACCATCGCGGCGACTGCTGCCTCGAACTGTTCGTCCGGGTGCTGCCAGGTGGTGCCGACTGCGCCTTCGCGAGCTGCCTTCACCGCATATGCCTGCAGTCGCTCGCGGGTGATCGGCCAGGCGCCCACCGCGGCCTGCCAGATCAAGTGGGCTAACGAGGGCTCGGGCAGTTCGGTTTGCCGGACCCAACGCCGCACCACCTCAGTCCAGTCACCCGGCACCTCGGCTAGCACCGCGAGCCGCGCTCGAACATCTTCGCTACGCTTGGTGTCGTGGGTGGACAGCGTGGTCATCGAGTCGGCTGCCCGGCGTTGCCGCTGCTGGGCGAGCTCGTGGAATTCGTCCGGCCAGACCCCGAATTTGACCGGGTCGTTACCCACCTCGTTGCGGGCGGTGAACCTGGTCCAGCGGTAAAACGCGGTGTCTTCGACTCCTTTTGCCATCACCGCACCGGTGAATTGCTGGAAGCGCTGAGCTAATTCGTCGCTCGGATCGCGCAACCGGTTGGTCAGCTGGTCGAGAACCGGCACCAAGCCGGGACGACGCCGACCCGCCTCAGAGCGGGCTTTGGCCAAATGCCGCGCCCCAAATGGCAGATAGCTGCGATAGACCGCCAAACACGCAGCCAATTCCGCCAATGCTCGCGGCGCGGCCGGCACGTCTGGCACCAGCCGGGCGAGCCGCTTCACTTCGGCCGCAAGCATGGTGGTGGCCACTGCCAGTTTCGTTTCGTGCACCAGGTTCTGGAATGAGGTCTCGCCGCCGGTCAAGTGGTGGTCAAGGGTGTCGAAGAACGCCTCGGTGCTCGGATCGATGAACACCCCGCACACCTCAGCGAGCGCGTCATAGCCAGTCGTGCCATCGACCGGCCAGGCGGGCATTTCCTCGCCCGGTTCCAGAATCTTTTCAATCACCAACCAGGCATCCGGCGCTGCCGTCCGCAGCCGTTCCAGGTACGCGCCGGGATCGCGCAACCCGTCCGGATGGTCGACCCGGATACCTTGCACGATGCCCTCGCGATACCAGCGCAGGATTTCGGCGTGGGTGGCGTCGAAAACGACGGGATCCTCGACCCGTAAACCGGCCAGGTCGACAATGGCAAAAAAGCGCCGATAATTGAGCTCGCTGTCGCCGCGGGTCCAATTGACTAACTCGTAATGCTGTCGGTCGTGCACTTGTTGCGGGGTGCCTTCGCCGGTGCCGTCGGCGATCGGGTAGCGCTTGTCGTAATAGACCAGCTCGTCGTCGTCAATCGTCAGCGCGTCGAGCGCGTTCGGATCATCAGCCAGCGCCGGCAGCAGCAACCGTCCGCGCGACCAGTCGATGTCATAGAACCCGGAATACTGCGATTTTTGCCCATTTTTAAGTACGTCCCACCAGGTCGGGTTCGCGGCCGGGACAGCGACCCCAGCGTGGTTGGGGACGATGTCGACGACCAGGCCGAGACCTGCCGCTTTCAGCGCCTGGTCGAGTGCGCGCAGCCCGTCCGCCCCACCCAAAGCCGGGCTGACCTGGGTGTGGTCGACCACGTCATAACCATGCGTCGAGCCGGGGGCGGCGGTCAGCAGCGGCGCGGTGTAGAGGTGGCTTACCCCGAGCTCGGCGAGGTAATCGGCGAGCTCGGCGGTGGCCTTGAGCGGAAAGTCGGGGCCGACCTGGACTCGGTATGTTCCGGAAGGGGGCATGCGAACCGTCCTGACCGATGGGCTGCGGGCTTGTTTTTGTTTTTTGCTAGATCGTGCGGTCGAGCACGATGAGCGAACGGTCCGGCACCCAGAGGCGGTTGCCTGCCTCCACGATGGTTGGGTTGTCCGGGGACGGCTCTGCGGTCTCGATCACCTTTTCCCACTTCTCGCCATATTCGGCGGGCGGGGTGGCGAATTCGATCGGTGCGTCGTGTGCGTTGAAGAAGAGCAGGAATGAGCTGTCCACGTGTCGCTGGCCATACTGGCCGCGCTCACGAATGCCTTCGCCGTTAACGAACAGCGAAACGGCCCGACCGAAGTCGTTGCCCCAATCGTCGCCGGCCATCGGCCGACCGTCCGGGGTGAACCATTCCAGGTCTGGCAGCGGGTCACCGCCACCACGCGCCGTGACCGGTAAACCGGTGAAGAACCGCCGGCGCTGAAACACCTGATGCCGGTGCCGAAACGCGGTCAGCTTGCGGGAGAACTCCAGCAGGTGTTCATCGGCGTTTTCCCAGTCGATCCAGCTGATCTCGTCGTCCTGGCAGTAGGCATTGTTGTTGCCCTGCTGGGTGCGACCCATTTCGTCGCCGTGCGAGATCATCGGCACGCCCTGGCTGAGCATCAACGTGGCCAGGAAATTACGCCGCTGCCGAGCGCGCAGCTGCAGCACCTGCGCGTCGGTGGTCGGGCCTTCGATGCCACAGTTCCACGACCGGTTGTGACTTTCGCCGTCGCGGTTATGTTCGCCGTTGGCCTCGTTGTGCTTGTCGTTGTAGGAGACCAGATCGTGCATCGTGAACCCGTCGTGCGCGGTCACAAAGTTGATCGAGTGGAACGGCTTACGCCCGTCGTCCTGATACAAATCGGCCGACCCGGTGATCCGGCTGGCGAACTCGGCCAACGTGGCCGGCTCACCGCGCCAGAAGTCACGCACGGTGTCGCGATATTTGCCGTTCCATTCAGTCCAGTTCGGCGGGAAGTTGCCGACTTGGTAGCCACCTGGGCCGACGTCCCACGGCTCGGCGATCAGCTTGACCTGCCCGACCACCGGGTCCTGCTGCACCACCTCGAAGAACGTGGAGAGGCGGTCAACGTCGTAGAACTCGCGAGCCAGAGTCGACGCGAGATCGAAACGGAAACCGTCGACGTGCATTTCAGTTACCCAATACCGCAGCGAATCCATGATCAGCTGCAGGCTCTGTGGGCTGCGCACGTTCAGGCTGTTACCAGTGCCGGTGTAGTCCATGTAGAACTGCGGCTGATCGTCGACCAGCCGGTAATAGGTACGGTTGTCGATGCCCTTGAGGCTCAGGGTTGGTCCAAGGTGGTTGCCTTCGGCGGTGTGGTTGTAAACGACATCGAGGATGACTTCCATTCCGGCCTTGTGCAGGGCTTTGACCATGCCGCGGAATTCCTGCGTCTGCTGACCCAACGTGCCGGTCGACGAATAGCCCTGGTACGGCGCGAAGAACCCGAGTGTGTTGTAGCCCCAATAGTTGCGCAGGCCGAGATCGGCGAGCCGATTGTCGTGCACGAACTGGTGCACCGGCATTAGCTCGACCGCCGTGACACCCAGGCCTTTCAAGTGCTCGATGATCGCGGGGTGCCCGATCGCGGAATAGCTGCCGCGCATGTCTTTGGGCACTTCCGGGTGGCGTTCGGTCAAGCCTTTCACGTGCGTCTCGTAGATTACCGAGTGGTGATACGGGATGTCCGGCCGGCGGTCGTTACCCCAGTCGAAGTACGGATTCACCACGACACCCTTAGCCATGTACGGGGCCGAGTCGCTGTCCGACATTTCGTCCGGGCTGTCCATGTCGTACGCGTAAAGCGACGGGTGCCATTTGATGTCAGCGTCCACCGCCCGCGCGTACGGGTCGAGCAGCAGCTTCTGCGGGTTGTAACGCAACCCCCGACCCGGGTCGTATGGCCCGTAGACGCGGTAGCCGTACCGTTGGCCGGGTTCGACGCCGGGCAGGTAGGCATGCCACACGAAAGCGTCCTGTTCGTGCAGCTGCACCTTGTTCTCGTTGCCGGCCGAGTCGAACAGACACAGCTCGACCGCCTCGGCGCCTTCGGAGAAAATCGCGAAGTTCGTGCCGGTGCCGTCGTATGTGGCCCCCAGCGGGTACCGATGACCAGGCCAAACCTGCATGTCGTGCTCCCACCCTTCGACCGTCGACGCGCTGAGACCCCACAGCACGTCCACCGCAGCGTGGGCTGTCTTCCCACTCGATGGACGACGTAATCCTGTGTGGCCGCGTTAGTCGCAATTCTCACCGACCGAGCGACCGTCAGCACGCACGACTGTCCGGTTCCGCAGAGATACTTACCCGTTCGTCCAGCCGCAGCAGCCCGGCGATGACATCCAGCCCCACTAGCCCGCCCAGCCCCCATGAAATCACTAGCTAGCAGCGATTGAGCGAGCGCGCAGCGTTATCCAAATATCGTGCCCGAACGTCCCAGCCGGCGGGAACCAGACGGACCCACGACCGGGCGCCGGTCGGGCAACAATCGCTGCCCCGCCGACCTCGACGGGTGCTTTCCCAGCGATTGCCCAGCAAAGCCACTTCAGCAATATGTACGTTACGTCCGCATACCCGGGGTGGCCCGAAAGCGAAACACCTTTGCCTCAGCCCACCCATCATCGAAATATCCGAACGGAATTCCAGCTACGCCTTTCGCCGGTAGCCGGAATTCCCGCCGGAATTGCCCATTGCGAGGGAACTCATGCTGCAAGCACTCACCGCCGGAGCCATGCTTTTCTCCACGTTGGCCTCGCCCGCCGCGCAGACCAAACCCACGACGCCGCCCCCGGACAAGATGGTGATCAGCGTGGCGAGCGCCAACGGCTCCGGCTGCGCCGGTGACACAGCGGCGATCTCCGTCGCCCCCGACAACACCGCGTTCACCATTTCTTACAGCGCATACACCGCGCAGGTCGGCCTCGGCGCCGAACCCACCGATTTCCGGAAGAACTGCCAGATCGCGCTGAACATCCACGTACCGCAGGGGTTCACCTACGCGATCGCCAGGACCGACTACCGCGGTTACGCGAAGCTGGTGGCCGGCGCCACCGGTTACCAGCAGGCCGGCTACTACTTCCAAGGTTATTCGCAAACTGCCCGCGCCCGGCACAACTTCACCGGCCCGGCCGACGGTGACTGGCAGACCACTGACGAGGTGGGTATCGGCTCGCTGTCGTTCCTCAAGTGTGGCGACCAGCGCTTCCTGAACATCAACACTGAACTGCGGGTCAGCGGTGGCACCTCAGACACCCAGCACACCACCAGCCTGCTGACCATGGACTCCACCGACACCAACCTCGACACCGTTTACCACGTCGCCTGGAAGCAGTGCTGATCGAGCCTCGATAACCTGTCCGAACACGAATCGGGTCGGCACAGAAATTGCGCCGACCCGATTGTTCGCTTCTTCACCTTAAGGATTCAGCGAACGCATTACTGCATTTTCAGCCGAGGAGCTCGTGCACGAAGCACCAGCGCCACTTCTCCCCCGGCTCATAGGAACTCATCACCGCGTGCGCGGTTTGTTCGTGGTGCGCCGACATGTGCCGACGCGGCGACGAATCGCAACAGGCGATCAGTCCACAGGTCAAGCACTCGCGCAGATGCACCCAATCAGTGAACCCATCGACCACACATTCAGGACAACCTTCTTCGTACGCCGTACGGGGGGCCGGGTTGCCGGCTTCCGTGAGGTGCTGGCAGGTCAATCGTCACTCCGTTGCAGCTGGGATTCTTCCAGGTCGAGATCGCGTTGGGCGCGAGTCAGCACCTCCTCCGGGATCCGACCCTCGTTTCGCGCGATCTTGAACACGTGCCGCTCAGCGCTGATCATCTCGCGCCGGAGCCGACCGTACGCCGCTGAGGGGGTCTCCTGTTGTTGATTGCCGAGCCGTTCCCACGCGTTATTTGACCTGCTGTCGACCAGCGCGCGCAAGCGATCGACCACGGAGGTGGGCGCGCCGTCGGACTTCTCCTCCAACGCTTGCAGCGCTGCCCGACCCGCCGCGTGCTGCACATTGGCCTCGGCCAGCGCATCTTCAGTGGTGGTGTCCTCGCGCACACCTAGGCGCCGTGACAACATCGGCAACGTGGTGCCCTGCACCAACAGGGTGAGCACGATAATCGCGAAGGCGACAAAGACAAACAGGTCGCTCGGATACACAGTTCCGGCCGGGAGACTCTCTGGCGTCACGGTCTGTGCCGCGGCCAGCGTCACCACACCGCGCATCCCGGCCCAGGCGATCACCGTCGGCACGGCGATCGGCGGCCGCCTCTCCCGAGCTCGAATGCCCGGCACCAATCGCGCCAGATAGGTGGCCGGATACATCCAGACGAAGCGCAGCACCAGGAGGGCTCCGAAGACGGATAAAGTCACCGTAATCGTCTTCGTGACATCGGTTTCGATGTGAGCGCCGATCGTGCGCAACTGCAGGCCGACCAGCAAGAAGACCACCCCCTCCAACAGGAAGGTGACCAACTTCCAGACCGCGTCCATCTGCAGCCGCGAGGTCGCCGACAGCAAATACGGAATCCGGTGCCCGAGATAGAGCCCGGCGATCACTACTGCCACCACGCTCGACGTTCCCAAACTCTCCGCGACGATCACCACGACGAACGGGGTGAGCAGCGAAACCGCGTCGTCCAGCAGCGGATCGATGATCTTGTGGTGCAGCTTGGCCGCGAGCACAGCAGCGACCAGCCCCAGCAGCGTGCCACCGCCAGCCTTCAGGGCGACCTGACCGACGATCGGCCAGAACCCCATGCCGCCGGCCAACGCGCTGACCGCGACCCGCACCACCACCAACGCGGTCGCGTCGTTCAGCAGACTTTCACCCTCCAGGATCGTCACCACCCGCCGCGGCAACCCGATCCGTCGAGCGATAGCGGTGGCCGAAACAGCGTCCGGCGGGGCGACGATCGCACCGAGCGCGATGCAGGCGGCCAACGGAACCGCTGGCAACAATGCGTGCACGATGAAACCGATGATGACCGCGGTGAACAGCACTAACCCGACGGCTAGCAGCAAAATTGGGCGCAGGGCGCGACGAAACGCGGGCACTGAGGTCTGCAGTGCTGCCACATAGAGCAGCGGCGGCAGGATGCCGATCAGAACCAGTTGCGGTGCGAGGTGCGCCTCGGGAAACCCCGGCACGTAAGACAGCCCGAGACCCGCGACGAGCAGCACCAACGGCGCGACAAAACCCAGTCGGCGGGCCAGAGCCGCGCCGAGAACAGAGATCGCTACCAACACGACCACGTCGACGATGCTCTCCATGCCGCAGAGCTTAGAGAATGCTGAAGCCGGCCGCGCGTGACGCAGGTCATCACCGATCGTCAGCAGGTGAGGCGCCTATTTCGTACTAATAGGTTCGGATCGGGCGATCGTCGCAGATCGGGTTCCGTCCACGCCGGTGAGGGTGAAGACCGCGTCGACGGAGAACACGTAGTGTGTCTTCGGGCTCAGGTTACCGAGCGTGGCCGTGAGCATGCCACACGAGCCGGCGGTTGGGACGACTTCCTTCCAGCCGACATCTCGCTGCAAGCCTCGCCGCACGTCCTGAGCAATCGCGGTAACCCGATATCGCAACAAACCGTCGCCACCCGGGTTGTTCCAGGTCACCGTTGCTGACGTAGCGCTGGGTACGACTGCGGCGTAGTTGATGGTGCCGCTCTGAAACCTCCCACTCGTACAGGTATAAGTAGGATTTGGGGTGGCAGTTGCGGTGGATGATGGCAAAGGCAAGAAACCGGTGGGAAACGGGCTAGCTGAGCCAGTCGGATAGCTCGGCACTGGTGAGGGGGTCGCACTGCCGTTGGCCACCACGATCCACGGCGGCCCGCTAGAGGGCGCGATCGTCGGGGTCGGCGTCGCCTGGGCACAACCGCCGAGCGGCAGTGTCGCAGCGACCAGCAGCCCGAGCAACCTGGAACGGCGCACGCACGCCTCCTCTTGCGATCGATCTTGGCCACCGTCGTCATTTATCTAGGTAGCCCGCTGATCGTGGCCGGCTTCACTGCTCCGATCGGACTCAACTGCGATTTACTGAGCCCGGTGCCCGCCGCCTCGGGTCGAACCCGGACAATCGACAAGATCACCACCAGCCCGGAATGAACACCCGGCGTCGCTTGTTGTCAGCAGATGCTCGATGCTTAAGCAAGCCCATCATATTTTGGTACAGGAGGTCGCAGCGTGCTCGATCCGCACGAGCTGTACGAGCTGGCCGACGACCTGCCGGAGCTGGACAGCCCGGTGCTCGTCCAGGCACTCACCGGATTCGTCGACGCGGGAAGCGCCATCACGCTGTCCCGTGAGCACATTCTGGAGCACCTCGACAACCGGGTCATCGCGACGTTCGACCTCGACCAGTTGTTCGACTACCGCTCCCGCCGCCCACCGATGATCTTCATCGAAGACCATTTCGCGAGCTATGAACAGCCTGAACTCGCCCTGCACCTGGTCCGCGACCAGCTCGGCACTGAGTTTTTGCTGCTCACCGGCCCCGAGCCCGACCTGCAATGGGAACGGTTCATCGCCGCAGTCACCGCGTTACTCAAGCGTTTCAACGTGCGCCTGACCATCGGCCTGAACGCGATCCCGATGGCCGTGCCGCACACCCGCCCGGTCAGCGTCACCGCACACGCCACCGACAAGCGCCTGCTCGGCGACCACGGGTCCTGGCTGCAACGGGTGCAAGTGCCGGCCAGCATGGGCAACCTGCTCGAATTCCGGCTCGGCGAATCCGGCCACGACGCGATGGGCTATGCGGCGCATGTTCCGCATTACCTGGCTCAAACGACGTACCCAGCGGCGGCTGAACTGCTGCTTGACTCGGTTTCAAGCAGCACTGGGCTGGCATTACCGACCGGCAAGCTGAGGGAGGCCGCCAAGGTGGTCCGGACCGACGTCGATCAGCAAGTTGCCGACGACGAGCAAGCGAGTCGCCTAGTTTCGTCGCTGGAAGCGCAATACGACGCGTTCTTACGCGGCCGTGACGACAACCTGCTCGCCGATTCAGACACTCCACTGCCGACGGCCGAGGAGCTCGGCGCCGAACTCGAGCGCTTCCTCGCCGAACAAACCCGCGACAACGACTAGCCAGACCGCGGTCTTTCGACTCACGCCCACCGGCGCGGCCGTTACTGGCCGCGCCGGTCTCCTTGTGCCATTGCGGTTGCAGTGATCGGCAGGCAACGCCGCCATCAGCTCCAATTATCCAGCGACCTGCGATGCAACCAAGCTCAGCATCATCCCGCGAGCGACTTACCGTCAAGGTTGACCGAGTCATTGCGCTCGGCTGGCAAGCTGTGCGGCATCTGCCAACCCGCGGCAAGACGGGATGGGTATACATTGCGAGCGTTGCCGAAGAACTCGGTAAATTTCATGATCAGTGGATCCCAACCCATCGGGTCGACGTAAGACGTGCCAGGCAAGAGCAGCTTTTTCGCTACATGTGTGCGCAGGATCGCGACCTCGAATGCTGTGGCGTCGACGGCAGGCGCACCGAATTCGTGCGCGGACACCACTCGACATTCGAGCTGAATGGGGCATTGGACGACTCGCTCAGGGCCCACCAGGTCGGACGGTTGAGCGTCGAGGCCAGCGACAGCGAACTTGTCCGGTGCATACCGATAGCCCTGCCGGTGCTTATAGGATGGAATTTCCCGGCGGCCGGTAGTCAGCGCCAGTCTGTCGACCGCATTCACCATCGCAGCATCGGGTAAGTTGAGGACTGCCTCGCCGTCACGCTTGAGATTCGCAGCAGTCTGACTAAAGTTACTCAATCCCAACAAGCAGGACTGCCCCAGCCACCAAGCCGACGACATCGGCGCCAGATTAGTTGTGCCGTCCTCGTTGCGACTGCTGATCACGACAACGGGCGTGCCGAAATACAACACCTTCAAGTCGGCTACAACGTGCATTCGCTGCCTCTCCCCTGCTCTGCGGACTTCGACTCACAGCAGCCGAGCCCGGCGTTTCAAGCTGCAACACTGCCTGCCGCCTACGAAACTGTCTGGCGGTTTTCGGACTCGGCAATGCCCGCACCCTGGGCGAGCGCATTGCCGCCGACATCAACCAATGCACCCAAGCCTCCCCTTCCCCCTGCCCTTGCTCTGCCCTTTGCTCTGAGTACCAATACGCACGACCCTATTGCTCTGACTACCGTAGGGTGCAAACCGCGCATTTGAGGTTAAGTTGCGGCCACCTGCTTCCAAACTGCAATTACTTGCGCCGAGCAAAGCGGAAGCTGGCAGCCGCACAAACATCGTCGGCCAGCGCTGCTATGACGAGTTGTGGGCGGCTGGAATCGAAGTGCTTTTCGACGGTCGAGCCGAACGGGCCGGGGTGAAGTTCGCCAATGCCGAACTTATCGGCCTGCCGCTGCGTATCACCATGGGCCGGCGTGGATTCGCCGACGGCACCGCGGAAATTTGCGGGACCGGGCCACTGGCGAGACGACAACAGCGTCGCTCGACAGCCTCGTCGCCGAGGTGGTCAAGCGGATCACCAATTTACCAGCCTTGCTCGCAGCGCCGGTCACGATCACTTGGCCGGAAGAGTTGCGAACCTGCTGGCTCTCGGGTCGGTCGTCTAGAAGCACGAAGCTGCGCTGCTCGTGGTCGACTCCTTCCCAGGTGAATCCCAGTCGTCGACGATAGCGTCGCCGCCTCAGTAACCGCGCGCGGATGCTGCCGTCGCGGAAGACGGGTCACGGTGGTTGGCATGCGCGACCGCCGACCTCGGCGAGTTCGAAGTCTCTAAGGGTGGTCGTGCTCGATCACTTTAAGTTCGGCGATCTGACGCCTACCTGACCGGGCAACCCGAGTCCGCGTACGGGGCGGGCAGGGGTGTGGTCGCTCTTCTAGGCTGTGACTCCGCCGAAGTTGTTGCTGGCCGTTTTGGCCCTTTCACGTTTCGCAGAAGTCAGTACGAGAGTGCGGTTCGCAAGGCGGCTTCGATCGTGGCAGATCCGGACGGTGCAATCCCTGCTCCTCGCCTCAACGGCCGAGTACAGCACCGCCGTTAACACCGATAATCTGCCCTGTCAGATAGCCAGCCTCGGGTGAGGCGATGTAACGGATTGCCGCTGCTACATCAGCAGGTATTCCGGCCCGTCCGACCAGCGTGTCGGCCACCTTCGTGGCCACGAAATCCGCGGTGTCCTGACCATGGAAGATGTCTGTGTCCTGCACATAGCCAGGCGCAAGGACGTTGACGGTGATGCCATCCTTGCCCAGCTGGCGAGCCAGACCCAATGCCCATCCGTGCATGGCCGCCTTCGCTGCGGCATAGGAGCCGGCTGAGTGCCGCCCGGCGCCTCCACGTTGCGCAGCGGCGGAACTGACCATGATGAGGCGGCCACCGGGCCGACTCAGCCGTTGCTGGAGCGCGTGGGTTAGCAATACCGCGGTAAGCAAATTGGTGTCGAGGTCACGCCGCCACGATATGGCGAGCGCTTCGAGGCTTTCGTCCACCGGAGGTGTGATGATTGCGCCCGCATTGTTGACCAATACGTCAACGGAGCCCAGCTGGGCGATGAGCGCTGCGGCACCACGCACCTGGTTTGGATCCGTCAGGTCCGCCCTAACCGGAATCACGCGATCCGCCCCGGTGGCTTCGTTGATCTCGGCGCTGGTCTGAGCCAGCACCTCCTCCCGCCGGCCGAGGATGACCACACGGTCGCCCTGGCTGGCGAACATATGGGCGATCTGCTTACCGATGCCGGTTCCGCCACCGGACACCACTGCCAGACGGGATCCAGTTGTCATGCCGTCACGATAACGATCATCGACGATGACCTTGCCCGGCATCCACTTCGCAGATCCGGAAGCGCAGCGACCACTGATGTCTCGTCCGCTTCAAGATTGCGAGGCGGTAGCGAGCTGACCAGGCTTCCGCAAGGTCAATCCGGACTGTCCGGGGCCTCGTTGTCCGGATTTACTTTGCGGAATCGAGGTCGGGATCGCCGCCGGATCGGCATTCCGTGCGGGCGCGTTCACAGCCGTCGGACGCGCAGCACGCAGGTGAACATCGGGAGCGTGAACTCGCCGTCCGCAGTCTCCGGTCTGCTCGCCAGGAATGCGTGAATCCGGGCGAGTGTGGCCTCTTTCTCCGGTTTGGGCATGACGAGCATCCCTGCCCTGGTGGCCAGTGTCGCGACGAGAGAGTCAGCGGTGCGGCGCTGTCCGTGCGGGAAGGCGGCTTGCTCCGGCGCGCCGAACCGGGCGGTCAGGTCAGTCTTGGGGATGTGCATGTCAGCCGTCGCGGCGCGCCAGCTGGCAGGTGTGTCACGTGGGCCGATCGCCGCGCTTCCGCTGACCCTCGCGAGCCCGGCGACCCAGTCGACCTCGTCGTCCACGACGTTCCAGAGCCCAGCCAGGATGCCGCCAGGTGCGAGAACCCTGGCGATCTCAGGGCCGGCGACGGCCATGTCGAACCAGTGCATGGCGTTGCCGGCCAGCACGGCATCGACGGACGCGTCGGGAAGCGGTATCGCCTCGGCGCTACCCGGCAGTGCCTGGACATCGGGCAGTGCTCGGCGTAGCTGGGTCAGCATCGCCGGGTCGGGTTCGACCGCGGTCACATTGACGCCCGCGGCAACCAGTGTGGTAGCGAGTTTGCCTGTTCCTGCGCCCAGGTCGAGCACCCGCGAGCCGGGCGCGGGCTCGAGCGCCCAGCGCACCGCTGCTTGCGCATAGTCCGGGCGGTGCTCGGCGTATGCGGTGGACGCCGCGCCGAACGACGAGGCAAAGCGGAGCCGTTCGGTCTGTTCCACGCGATCACCTTATCGATGCCGTGCAGGTGCCTGAGTCAGAGCTTGGCTGCGTAGGTGATCTCTCCTGGCAGTGACGGGCGGCCGCCGCATGGGCGCGGTGTGGTTGACGGCGCCCAGGGCACCGGGTTGGTCGCTGTGTCGAGGTAGTTGGATGTCACGGGCTGCGCTCGGACGTACTCGCTGGCGATGAATGCGGCAGTTTGTTGGGCAGTTCGGTGCTTGCTGGCGCTGTTGGTGAAAGTCGAGGTGTCTGGGCTTGCGGCAACGGAGCCCACGAAGAGTTCCATGCGGCGTGACCAGTCACGGACGAGGACTGAGCCGACGTGGCGGTGGTAGAGGATGCCGCGTCCGCCACGGCGGTTGCGGGCGAACCAGCGGGCGCTGCGCTGGTGTCGGTCGAGGCTGTGCTGGTTGACCTTGGGTGTGGTCTTGCCGCCGAAGCCGCGCAGTGTGCGGTAGGTGGTCCGGGGCAGGCTGGGTGGGCGCCAACAGTCTTGGTCGATCCAGCGCGCGATCGGGTCGGCGGTGGTTCTGGGCCGGTAGTCGAGTTGGCCGAGTCGGCGGCCGATCTCGACGGCGAAGCGACGCTGTCCATCTGGGCCGCTGGCGGCCAGGCGCCGCCATGTAGGGAGCCGACGAGTGCGGCGATCTTGATGGCTTCGGGGTAGGTCGCGGCGAATAGCCGGGAGGTGCTGAAGGAGGTCTCGGCGGTGTCGTGCGGGATGAGTTCGACGGCCCGGTCGTCCCAGTCGAGCTGTGCGTATTCGGGTTCGTGCGCGGGCTGGTCCCAGCGGTGCCCGCAGATGAGGAAGCCGGTGAGCAAGGCGTCGTAGGTGGCGGCCGGGCCGAGGCGATGCACCAGCCGTAAATGCGCGCGTTGCGCGGCGACGATCTCGGGCAGTTCGTCGAGGGTCGGGTAGGGCTGGTCGATCACGTCGGGTGGGCCGATCCAGATGCGGTGGCGGACGCAGACATAGCGATGGTGCGGCAGCAGCTGCCGGACCTGGCCGCCGGGATGCCGGGCGGTGCAGCGGGGGCAGCCGTTCTGCGGCTCATGGCGGTAGGCCAGCCAGTCGGGTTCGGGCCGGCGGATCTCGATGACGGCGCGGGTCAGCCGTTCCTCGGGAATGCTGGTGACGGCGGCGAGCAGGTCCGCGGCGATGAACCGGGCCGGGCTGGTGGGGATGCGGGGGCGGCTGACCTGCTGCCAGAGTTCGCCGAATGGCATGCCGTGCAGGGTGGCCAGCCGGGTGACGTAGGAGACGGCGGTCTCGTCGCGTGCGGGCGCGACCGCGATGGGCAGACGCGAGTGCATCAGGCGCTCGCGGCGGCCGTCTTCGTGGATTGGCGGGTGCGCTGGCGGGGAGGGCTGGGCCGGGTGGCCCGTTCGGCGGCGTAGTCGACCGGGACCAGGTCGAGCAGCTCGCGGGTGATCTGTTCGGTGCCGTCCTCGATGGCCAGGATCGCGGCGCCACGGATGAGCTGGGAGAGGCTGCCGATCATACCGGAGGTGCGCCGGTAGAGGTATTCGTCGAGTCCGACCAGCGTTCCGGGGGTGTGCTGGTGCAGGCGCAGGGCGGTTTCGAGGGTGGAGATCAGCGCCCGCCAGGCAGCACGTTGCTCGCCGGTGCCGTAGGCGAACGGGGTGGACGCGATCAGAGTGAACCGGCCGGCGATCTGCCGTCCGCGGACGCCGGCGAACAACCCTTCGGCTTCGACGTCGATGCCCGCATAGACGAACGTGGCCGGCAGCCGCTCGGCGAAGTATTTGAGCTGGTCGGACACCTCAGCCCCGGCGCGGGTGGTGAGGTTGAGGTTGTGGATCTCGTCCACTAGCACCAGCTCGACACCCGTGTTGGCAGCTGTCGCGCAGACCGCGTTGACGATGTCAGGCATGTTGGCCCGGGCGGAGAACTCCAGCCCATAGAAGCGAGCGAACTCGACGGCGAGCATCTTCGCAGTCGCGGCCGGCGGGACGGTGACGTAGGCGACCGGAAGCCGATGCCGGCTCTCAGGATGCCGTCGGCGGACAGCGCGTTCGTGCGTGCGGCCGAGCAGGGTCAGCGCGGTGGTCTTTCCGGTGCCGGAAGCGCCGGACAGAATCAAGCCGCGCCGAGCGGAAATCTGCCGCCGGTTGAGCTGGACCAGCAGCCGGCCGGTGCCGAGCACCTGCCGAATGGTCGGGGTGTTCACCAGCGGCAGTTCGGCGTGGTATTCGCGGCGGCCTTCGTCTTGCGCGACGCGTTGCCGCTGGTCCAGCGCAAGCAGTTGCTTGGTGGTCAGCGCGGCCGGCGCTTCCGGCTGATAGTCCACGAATCGGCGCCAGCCCTCTTTGGTGGTGGGCGGATCGTCCGGCGTGCCGTCATCGGGGACCGGGTTCATATCCATCTTTCTGCTTCGGCGTCGGCGTCGAAGACCCCGAACGGGATGATGTCGGCGTCTGGTCCGTTGGGCTCGTCCGGCGAGGCAATGGCAGGTGTCGGAACCGGTGGCCGGTGACCGGCTTGGGCGGCGCGGGTGCGGGCGGCGATGCGGGCGCTGGCCTTGTCCGGTCCGTGCTCGGCGCGGGTGAGCAGTTCGTCGAGGACCCGGGCGATCTCGGCCTCGGTGGCGCCGCGCCCGGCCAGGCGGCGGGCGTGGCGCCAGGTGAAGTCAGCGAACGGTGCGGAAACCATTGGCAGATAGGTCCAGGGGACGGTGATCCAGCCGTCCTGGGTGCGGATGAACACCTGGGAGACGTCGTAGGGGTCGTAGTGCACCTCCCAGAGACCACGCCGAGCGGTCACTCCGGAGTGCTCCCGGCGCCACCGGCCGAGCGCCGGGCAGTCGTAGGTGCGGTTGTCGATCCGGATGCCGTAGTCGTTGATCTGCCGCCACTCGACCGGCAGGAGCTCGAGATAGTCGTCGCTGCTGAGGGTCAGCGGGAGATACCCGGCCACGGCGACCAGGGCCGAGTATTTCTCGTTCGGGGTCAGCATCCGCCGCGGCTGGTGCGGATCGCGTAGCGCGTCGTGCGGGCGGTGTTGCCAGCCGACTTTACCGACCGCAGATAGACCCGTACGTGCCGTCCGTCCTGCGTGGATCCAAGGACGTTCCGTGGTTGTTTACTGACCTGGCTCGGGACGTCCGTCCTGTTCGGGCGTCAGCACGGAGGACGAGTGGTACGGCAGGTAGTGATCGGGGACCTTCGGGTCCAGCAGATCCAGCGCAAGGACGGTCGACGGTCCTGGACGATCGTCTGGCCCGAGGGAACGGAGCATCCCGAGGCGGATCGGTTCCTTCGAGTACACGACGGCTCGGGTACGCAGCGGACCTACGCCTATCTGCTGGTTGATCATCTGCGGTGGCTGGAGCGTGAGTGCCTGACGTTCGACGCGGTGGGGCAGCGTGACCTGGAGCGCTACATGGGCATCCTTGGCGCGGAGGTCCGGATGCCGCTTGGGGAACCGTGGCGGGTCGGCAAGCGCCCGTACGGGCGGTCGGCGCTGTCGACGACGGCAGCGTGTCTGAAGGGTTTCTACCTCCACCAAGCCTCGCTCGGGATCAACGAGGAGTTGGGCCAGCGGCTTGACAAGACCCGACTGCCGTCGCGGGCAGACCGGCGGAGGGCGCTGCTCGGGCATGTAAAGACGGAGATGCCCGCGAACCCGCTGGCGCCGAAGGGCCGGCACCGGCGGCACCCGAAGATGCTGCCGGACGGCGCACGGAAGTCGATGATCGACGCCGTGAACTCGGCGAGGGACCGGCTGATCGTGTCCTGGCTGGCCGATGGGGGCCTGCGGATCGGCGAGCTCTGCGGTCTCTACCTCGCTGACCTGCACCTGCGGCAGGACGCAGCCTGCGGGGAGTGCCGGTGGCCGCATCTGCACGTGTGTCACCGGCCTGGGAACCCGAACGGAGCCGATGCCAAGACCAAACACCCGTGGCGGACCGAGGGCGGCACGGTGACCGGCGGGCTGGTCAAGCGGGTCAGCCCGGAGATGGTCCACGCCTACTTCGAGTACATGACAGGCGAGTATTCGCCCGAATCCGGACACGGGATGCTGCTGGTCCAGTTGCACGGCCCGTCCGCCGGGCAGCCACTGGCACCCGTCGGTGCCCGCCGGATGCTCGCCCGCGCTGGGAAACGCGCCGGCCTCGGAGTCGTAAAACCCCACTCTTTCAGGCATTCCTTCACCTCGGCGGTTCTCGATACCTCCGGCGGCAACCTGATGATCGCCCGAGATGCCGGCGGGTGGGCGTCGGCCGCGATGGTCGATGAGGTCTACGGTCACGTCGACGTGCACGATCCCGCGTTCGACGCCGCCCTGCGTGCGGTCTGGGGCGAGGCCCGGTGACCCTCACCTTGCTGCCGCAGCCGGATGCCCGCGAGGGTCGGGACCGTCTGGAGATCCTGGCCGCGCTGATCAGCGCGCCGTCGTTCGACCCACTGTTCCGGCCGGACATTGTCAAGGTCCCCGCCGGGCACCCCGTCTACCCGTGGAACTGCCTGGCAGGATGCGAGCGGACGGTGATGGGGCATGGCGATCTCTGCGGTGCCCACCAGGACCTCTGGCGCAAGCACCGCGCCGCGGGCGGGACACGGGCCGCGTTCCTTCAGGCGGCCCGGCCCTTCGGGCCGGGCGAGGGGGTAGAGGAGCAGCCGTGCCGGATCTGCCCGGACCGGCCGTCCTGTCACCTGACGCTGCGGCTGTGTCATCACCACCAGTTCCGCTGGTATAACTACCGCCCCCGGCACGGCGACGCCGCCGACTTCGATCAGTGGCTGGCCAGGCAGAAACCGTGCCCCGGCTATGGGTGCTGCCTCGTCTACGTCTGCCCGGAGAAAGCGTTTTCGCCGCTGGGGCTGTGCTCGAGGCACGACGCCCGCTATCAGAGGGAAGGCCGTCCGGGAGGCGCCGCCCTGCCCGGCCAGTGGGGAAACCGCTACGAGCGTGCCGGCAGGCCCGTCCCTGTCGAGTACGCCGACGAGCCGGCCTTCCGTCGGTGGTGCGCGACGGCTGCGGCAGTGCTGCGGCCCGACCAGGTGAACCTCCGGGGCCTGCACCCATTGCTGAGGGCCGAGATCCAGTGGGGCATGTGCTGGCACACCCGGCGCCAGCACTGGAAGTGGGAACTGGCTCCGATCCAGCGCATCGCTGACTACAGCCGCGCCCGCGGCCTGCGTTCCCTCACCGATCTGGACCCCGCTGACCCCGGCCTACGCACGGCGGCTGGGCGGGAGGGAGCCCGCATCGCCTGTTCCATCGCCGGCGGCCTGCACCCCCTCTACGTCATGCCCGAAGAGACCCGCGAGGCTGGCTACATCCTGACCGAACACTTCGGGCGCAAGCTCAGCAACCGTCCCAGCCGCATCGACCTGTCCGGCATTTCCCAGCGGTGGCTGCGTGACCTCGTATGGGACGACTTCGCCGACATCCTGCGGTCCCCGTCCTGCCCGCGCTCCGGCAGCACCTTCGACCACACCCGGCGCGCCGGGCTGGAGCTGAGCGCCTTCCTGGAGCTCGCAGCCCCCGGCGGCGGCCACGACCCCCGGAGGCTCACCGCCGGGCACATGCACAAGTTCGTCGCCGACCAGCGGCAGCGCGAACTCGACGGCCTGACCTCGCTGGAAGCCAGGGGCGTTCACGGCAAGCCGTCGATCGTGACCGCCAACACCAGGCAGGCCGTCTTCAACCGCACCCGGCGGCTTCTGCGAGGCGCACTGGAGTCAGGCGAGGCCAGCAGGTTCGGCCTGGACCGGGGCTTCATCACCGCGATGCCCGCCCCCGGCCGGGTGGTCCAGCGGACGCGCACCCCGTTCACCGACGAGGCCGCCCGGGCGCTGGCCGACGAAGCCAACCTTCAAGCCCTGTCACGGGATCACGACCCGCTCGACCGCGGCCTGCGGGACGCCTGGGAGACCATCATCGTGACCGGCCGCCGCTGCGGCGAGGTCCTCCAGCTCCGCCTGGACTGCCTGGGCCGCTACGGCGGCCTGCCCATGCTCTGGCACGACCAAACCAAGGTCGGCAACTACGACGCGGCGATCCGCATCCCCGAGCGGACCTGTCAGATGCTGGAGGCCCGCCAGCGCAAGACCCTCGCCGTGTTCCAAGAGCGGAACAACCGGCCGCCCACCCCCGAGGAACGCGGCGCGATGGCACTGTTTCCCACGATCTTCCGCAACCGCGACTGCCGGGTCGCCTTGTCCTATAAGTGGTTCCACAAAGGCTTCAAGAACTGGATTGAATGCCTCGACATCGGCCGCCAAGTCCCCCACCAGGCCCGCCACTCCCTGGCCACCAGCCTGCTGCGCGCCGGTGCCACCCTGACTCACGTCCGCCGTTACCTCGGCCATATCTCCGAGAAAATGGCGGAGCGCTACATCCATCTCGCCCAGTCTGACCTGGAAGACGTTCTGCAGCAGGTCTGGGTAGCCGGCCCCGGCACCACCGATCCCGGAGAACTCCTCACCGGTGAGGCGGCTACTCCGCTCACCCGCAAGCAGGCCCAGGCCCTGGCCATCGACCTATCACGGCGCAGTACCCCGGCCGAGGGCGGGTTCTGCACCTTCCAACCCGTCGTCGACGGCGGCGCCTGCCCCTGGAACCTCAACTGCCATTCCTGCGACAAATTCGTCCTGTCCGGCGCAGATCTCCTTACTGGCGCCGCAAACGCGACCAATGGCGGCAGCTCGCGGAGGGAGCCCCGGACGACGCGACCGCCGACTACCTGCACTCCTACTTTGAGCCCACCGCCAAAGCGATCGATGGCCTGGAGAAGGCTCTGGCCGGCCTCGGCCTGCTCGACCAAGCGCTCGCGTTGGACCTGCGCAAGCCCCAGGACTACTTCCACCGCGTGTGGTCCACCGCCTTCCGCGTCGCCGACCTCGCCACCGCAGCCGACTGCGAGGACGACACCACCGCCGAGGACTCCGGAGAAGCCCCATGACCACCCCGACCGTTGCCCAACTTCGCACGGCCGCAGCGCAGGCTGCCCGCCGCAGCAGCACGCAGGCCGCTCTCGGTCGCGTCCAGGATGCGATTTCCCGGCTACGCCGGGAAAAGCTCCCGGTCACCGTCGCCGCCGTGAGTCGTCGGGCCGGCGTCTCGCGGACGTTCCTCTACGAAAACCCCGAGGCGCGCAGCGCGGTCGCCGCAGCCATCGCGGACACCGACCAGCGCCGCGGCCAAGCACTGGCTGATCTGGACGACGAGCGAGAGGCGACCTGGCGGGAGCGGGCGCTCAACGCCGAGGGCGCCCTCAAAGCCGCCAACACCGAGATCCTCAACCAGCGAACCCGCATCGGCGAACTCCTGGGCCAGATCCGCGACCTTCAAGCCGAATGGACCGAGGAAGCCATCCAGCGGATCACCACTGAGAACACCACCCTCAAACAACGCGTCCGCCAGCTCACCACCGACAACCGGACCCTCGACGAACGCTTCCAGGCAGCCCGGTCCAACCTGCGCTTCCAAGACCGCCGCCTCGCCGACCTCGAAGCTCGTATCGCCGACCCGACGGAAGGAACCTGACACCGAACCCCCGGCAACAGCCTCGGACAAGGGGCATCACCAAACCAAAGCACAATGGCACATGCTCATCGACCACCGATATCTTTGGCCGGTGGAGCAGCCAAGCCGTGCCAAGGTGCACCTGCCGGTCTCGACATGGCAGCAGCCGATCCCCCCGAGCCCGTCGGTGCGGCGCCGGGCGGTCATCCAGCACGTCGCCGACCGCATCCTGGCATGCGGGGATCGCCGCCTGCGGATAGGCATCGACGGGCTGACCGCCGCGGGCAAGACCAGCTTCGGGCACGAACTGGCCGTGAGAATCAGCCACCTCGGCCGCCCGGTCCTGCGCGCCTGCCTGGACGACTTCAAAAAGCCCTGGAGAGACCGGCACCTCTACGACCGGGAGTCCGGCGAAGGCTACTACCGCAACGCATTCGACTACACCGCTGCCAGGACACTCCTCCTCGAACCCGCGGGCGCCGACGCGTCCGGCAACTGTGCGTTGTGCAGCATCGACCCACTTACCCAAGTGGACCACTCCGCAGTCATCACGCCAGCCGCTCCGGACGCGGTCCTGATCGTCGACGGCGTCTTCGCGTTCCGCCCAGAAATCAACGACTGCTGGGACTTCCGGATCTGGCTGGACATCGATGCGGAGATGTCGGTGCGGCGGGGCACAACGCGAGACCAGAACACCTGGGCCGGTTCCGAAGCCGAGGCGATACACCGCGACCGCTACCTGCCCGCCGAGCGCCTCTACCTCCACGAGGTTGATCCGACTCGGCTGGTCGACATCGTGATCGACAACTCAACCTTCGACCAGCCCAAGATCACACACAACCGCCACCAACCATTGCTCTCGGATTAGCCCATGGCGGCCCTAACGGCCATTCCATGGACGTCTCCACTATCACTCGGACGAGCGACCGCGATCGGCACCGCATTAGCGTCACGGACATGTAGGCTGCGTATTAGCGCAGGTCAGATATGGCATCCGGACTCCGGCGGTCGGTAAAGCCGACGATCAACCACTCGTCGAGCAGGTCCTGAAGCTCGTCGATGGTCCACTCGGCGGCGAGGTCACGGCCACGCATGGTCGGGTTCGCGCCGGTGTAGCCAGCGACGTGTTGAGCGAACAGCGTCTTGATCGATTTGTGAGTGGCCTCGACGACACCCTTGTCGGTAGGGGTGTCCTTGCGGGCCGGCTGGACGGAGATGCCGAGCCGGTTGCAGGCGCGGTCGAACGTCTCAGAGACGAAGACGCGGCCGTGATCGATCACGATCTGGTCCGGGACGATGACCGGTCGGGCGGCGGCCTCCCGCATCCGGGCGTCGATGTTGAGCAGCCGGGCATGCGGCATCCGGGAGGCAGACAGGCGCAGCGCGTTGGCCCAGCCCGGCCGCATCGGTTCCGGGACCAGCATTTTGGCCAGCAACAGCGCCGCGTCGACAGCCTTGGTGCCGACTGGGCGCAGCACCGCGGCGCAGACCGTGCGGGTGGCGACGTCGACGGCGATGGTCATGTCGGCGCGGACTGGCAGGCCGTCGTCGAGCAGCACCATCACGTCGATCGGTGTGGAGTCGATCTGGACCTGCTCGCCGGGCCGGGCGGCGAACGTCGGGGTGAACATCCCGGCCGGCCGGTTCGCCGCCTGCCGGCGGGTGACCGCCGAGCCGAAGGTGTGCTTGCCCGTGGTGAGCCGGTCCATCAGGGCGTAGAACGTCGAGCGTCCGGGCAGCGGCACTTCCCCGACGCCGTGGAGTTCCTCGACTCGTTTGACGGTCCGGCGCATCAGCCGCGACCGGGTGCCGGTCGAGGTGTCCGTCTCGGCGTCGATCACCTCGCGTAGGGCATCGACCAGCCGGGCGTCGGCCCGGCCGGTCGCTTCCCAGGCGCGCACTGCCCGCTGGTCGACCAGGCCCCAAAGTCCCTGCGCGAGGTAGCGGGCGCGGCGGCTCTCGATCGTGCGGGAGGTAACGCCCAGCTCGACGGCTTTGGCCCGCTGCCGGGCCGCGAGGCTGTGGATGGCCGGGTCGTACTCGGGACGCGCTGTCGTGCCGGCCGCCGCGCCGGGCGGCAGCCCGGTCTCGACCTCGACGAGGTGCCGTTCCCACTGCTTCGCGGCAGCGAGCGCCTCGTCCGCAATGGCGTCGAGCAGACCGAACGGCTCGACCGTCGGCATCGGCTCGGCGTCGACGACCGCGAATCCGGGCGAGGCCATCAGATATCCCGCCAGGATGATCTGCTCGGCGCTCGTGCCGGAGCGCAACCGGACCGAGGTGCCGGCCAGCCCGACAACCTGGTGCTCCTCACCGTCGAAGTGGACGGTGTCGCCGGGGCGCAGCACCGGCCGGTCCGCCGCCATCAGGTCACCGCCAACGTGATCACGGCGTCCGGGTGCAGTGGCATCGACAGATCCGCGTGGAGTTCGTGGCGCCAGAGCAGGTGGAACAATACCGGTAGCACTGCGATCGGGTCGCCGACCGCTTCGGCCGCGGATATTAGCGGTAGCGGTGCGGTAGCGGTGCGGTGCATGCCTCGCGGAGGGCGGCGGCGACCGGCGCGACGTCATGACGCGGGTGGCGGTAGCCGGCCAGCCAGCGGACGTTCGCGGTCCGGGTCGCGTCGGTGGCCCCGGCCAGCCGGTAACGCCAGCCGATCTGCTCGCAGGCCGCCCGGGTGGTCTCGAAGGTGGCCGCGTCTTTCGGCTTGATCCGTTCGACGGGCCGGCAGTCGACAACCAAAGCGCTGCCGTCGTGCATCCGGGCGAAGTAGTCCGGCGCGTGGGAACGGGACTTGCCGTTCTCGGCGGCCCAGAACAACCAGAACGGCTGGGATGACACGGCGACGACCGCCGGGTCGAAGTCGAGCAGCATCAGGTTGTCGCGTTCCAGCCACGACTCGAACCCGACGTGGGCGCCCATCGTGCCCGACCACCAGCGCCCCGGATAGTGCTTCTGACCCTTGTAGGACGGGAACCGGCGCACCGGCAGGCAGCGCTCGAACCGCATCGACCAGGCATCACGAAGCAGGATCCGCCGCTCAACGCCGTCTTCGGTGACGAAGCCGATCTCGCACCCGTCGCCGAGCGGCCCGGTAACGCCTCCGGTCAACGCGCGGAGCGCTGTCATGCCGGGGCCTTTGCGGTGGTAACGCCGATCTGGTGCAGTCCGAAGCGGCGCTCAAGCTGCCGCGCCAAGCTCTGGCAGCGGCGGAAGTCGTTGCGAGCCCAGACCGTCAGCCCGTCCTGCCGGACCAGCGTCGCGACGATGTGAACGTGGTCGTCGGCATGACGAACTGCCACCCACCTCGCCCCGCCAGGATCGTCGGATGGTGCGACCCCGACCGCATCGACGAACTCGGCCGTGATCGAGCCCCATTGCTCGTCGGACAGGATCCGATCGGCTGGATGGTTGTGCACTGAACAGTGCCAAACCGGCCGCCGCGGCGGCCGGATCCCGGCGACGACGGGCTGTTCCAGCAGCCTCGACAGCCGGTTCACCGAGACACCTGCGGCCGGGCCCAGCGCGGTCGGGCCACCGACAGCGGCCCACGGCCAGGCACCGACCAGCCGCGGGCAATCGTGTTCGCCCTGTTCACCCAGGCCGAACAGATAGCGCAGAAGATCACCCACGCCCGCGCTGCGGGCACGAACCCGGCAGATCATGATCGCTTGAGCAGCCCGTGCAGCCGGTCGGCCAACTCGTCCACCCGATCCACCGCAGCAGCGCACCGGTTGGCGTCGAGTACGGCGACCGCGCTGACCAGCGCGGTCCGGACGGCGAAAAGGTCGCGTTGCAGACACGCCAGCTCAGGACCCGATCCGAGGCCGCCGGTGCCGGCCGCCGCGCGAGCGGCAGCGACCGTGACCTCACCCGCGTACCCTGACGGCGTCAGCCCAGCCAGCCCAGCAGCGGCCTCGACCTGCTGGAACTCCTCGTCCGACAGGCGTACGAAGACCCTGCGCGGCCGACCAGGCGAAACATGCCCACGATGCCGAGCTGCCGGGGTCTCCAAAGCAGCCACAGACCATGCGGAGAGATCAACATCCACGCCGCGATTCTGCACCCTCGACGATCTTCGTCCACAGTCGACCCCCGAAGAGTTGATCCGGACACCGAAGCGACCACCGAAAGGTAAGTCCGGACACCGAAGGATTCACGCGGACAGGACAACTGAATGCCCACATTTGCTGGGCAATATTGCGATCATCGATTAGTATGGGTGTTCTAAAAGGGGGCTTGAGCTGCTGATCTTCAAGCAGTTTAGTGAGGAGATCCACGTGACCGCACCAGTTCTGTCCACCGCCGTGCCGACTTTGCCGCCCTATGCCACCATGCTGGGGTTCACTCGATATGTGACCCGGGTCGGGCCGGCGAAGGCCACGTTCGTCGGCGGGCTGCGCAAGGCCCGCGAGCGACGGTCCGGCTTCAATCCCCATGGTCAACTAGTCAAGGCACTCAAAACTGACATCGCGTTTCGCACCGGCGGGAGCTACTTGGCCGGCGTGGTCGACCTGGTGCAGGACCGGTGGAAGCCGCTCTACCTGGCAGTCACCCCGGGCGCGAAAACCTATCTTCAGTCACTGGGTGATCCCGAGCAGGTTAGTCCGGCCCAGATCCGCGACACGCTCGCTGCAGTGGGCCCACTAGCCGTCAAGATCAACCCACATTTTGGCCTGCGCTTTGCCGACGGTCGGCGGGAAGCTGTGCGGCTTCACTTCGACGAAGACGCGCCCACAACCGAGGCGATCACAGCGACACTGCACCTGATGGCACGACACATGGACCAAATTCTGCCGAACGCCGAGCCAGTCCTGGTCGACCTGCGCCGTGGTGTCAGCCACCGAATGAATTCGTCGGTCAAGCCAGCCGACATCGAGAGCTGGCTCGCCGGCGAAGCCGCCGCTTTCACCACAATGTGGGCCACCACCCAAGCCGCTGCCGCCTAGGCCCCAACCAAACCGCACTATGCCCCAGCCGTCGCCGCCCACGTTACGGCAAGCGTCGCGACGGCTGGGACAAACCTCAATCCTTGCAGGTACGGATCGGACCAGCGCGCCACCACGCAGAGCGGCCGGCGGTGGAGCCACCGAGCTGCTGATCGGCTGGCCGTACGGGTGGAATCGGGCCGGTTTCGAAGGAGGAACTGCTTAGGAGCAGGCTGGTTGCGACGATCTGCACGGTGAAGGGCTGAGCGAGCGCGTCGGGGGGCGTCGTCATGAGGGCACGTGGCCGGGTTGTGGGGAACGCGACGGTGACGGCGATCGGACTTGCAGTTGGCGTGCTGACCGGGCCGGCGTCGGCTGCCACCGCACACCTGGACGCCAAGCCGGCCAGCGCAGCACAGGAAACCGTCGATTCGGCGAGCATGGTGCTGTCGAGCTTGGTGGCTTACGTGCGCGCTGGTGACATCTATGTCAGCCGCAACGCCGCCGAGAAGCGGTTGACGACAGGCGGTGGATTCTCCCGCCCGCGTTGGGCGCCGGACGGCAAACAGATCGCGTTCCTCAAAGACGGCCAACTCTGGACGATGAGCGCGGACGGGAGCGGCCGGCGACGACTCAGCACCCGGGGTGCTTCAGGGCCGTCTTGGTCGCCGGATAGCAAGGCCATCGCCTTCGCCTCACCGTCGTGCACTGGCGGGCCGGGCGTCTACCAGATTTCCGCGAGCACTGCCAAACCAACTGAGAAAGTGATATTTCCGCTCGAATGTCGCGACCAGCCTTTACCCGCCGCACCAACAACAGCGGCACCCCAGAAGGCAGGGGGCGCGCCGAGAACGAAGGCCGCACCGGTAACCGAGGTTGCGCCGGTAGGGTCGTTGACCGATCGGCTGCGCACCGACGACGCGGTGGCTTGGTCGCCTGATGGCACCAAGGTGGCGTTTCGGGGCGGCGACTGCGAGTCGGTTTACGATGCCTGCTTGAGCATCGGCACAGTCGCGACCGGTGCCGAGGAAATGGTGGCTGCTTACGGCGGCGGCAGTTTGCAGAACCACGGATTCGCGGTCGTGCCGAGTTGGCGGCCAGACGGCGCGCGGCTGGCGTGGACAGCGTCACAGGTGGGCGAAACGTCCGCTGATGACCAGCCGGTTCATTTGGTCGAATACAACCCGGCCACTGGCACTAAACGCACCGTTGGCAGCAACTTGGACCGCGAAATGTCCTATCTTGACGCTACCCACGGCGTCGCGACCGGGCAGAACGCCGGACACTCCTGGGTCGTTCTGGTCGACCTGACCAACGGCACCCGACTCGCCCTACACGCCGGCTCCCAGCCAAGCGTCCAGCCACTCCATCACTGAGCTATGAGCAACCTGGCCGGCCGATCCGAATGTCCTTTTCACGCACCGTTCGCCTGACTGGAAGGAAAGTTGTATGACTGTCTCTGGCCTTGGCTCCGCCCGCACTCAGCAGCCGTACGCGCACGGCGTGACCCGCACCGGCCGGGCTGAGCGGCACACGCGGGCTGGCAACGACTTTGATCAACTCACCGAGTCCGATCGGGAGTTGATCTATTCCGTCACCGGGCAGCGGGTCTCCCCCGGTTTCGACGTGGAGCAGGAGCCACCTACCCGCTTCGCAGCGACAATTGCCGCAGATCGGGCAACTGGCCGGCTCACTGCAGGCCAGGAAGTCACCGCCGTCTACCTCAAAGACGTGCACCAACAGTACGAGCGGGCCGGCGCGACCAGTCCAGTCGCCGAGCACCTAGATGCGGCCGTGGCGTACCTAGCTCGAATCGGTGCACGCCGAATCGACGTCACCGCCTGAGGTCGTATCGTGGTGCCGCCATGACTGACACCACGAATACCCGCCCGATCCGCACTTTCCACCCGCGCCGGGGTCGGATGAGCTCGCGGCACACCGACGCACACACCGCGCTGTGGCCAACGTACGGGCTCAGTGTGGTTGATGGTGACAGCACGCCGCTGGATCTGGCGGTGTTGTTCGGGCGCTCGGCACCAGTGGTGGTGGAGATCGGTTTTGGGATGGGCGACTCACTGGCGGCGATGGCAGCTGTCGATCCGGGCCGGGACTACCTCGGGGTCGAGGTGCACACGCCGGGCATCGGCAACTTGTTTGCGCTGATCGGCGAAGCAGGGTTGACCAATGTTCGGGTGGCGCACGGCGATGCGATCGAGTTGATTCAGCGGATTGCGCCGGGCGCGTTGGCTGCCGTGCATGTGTTCTTCCCGGACCCGTGGCCCAAGGCCCGCCACCACAAACGCCGGTTGATCCAGCCGGCCAACGTGGCGCTGCTCGCTGCCCGGCTGCGGCCAGGCGGGCTGCTGCATTGTGCGACTGACTGGCCGGACTACGCAGCTGCGATGGTCGCCACGCTGGATGCCGCGCCCAACTTGATCAAGGCCAGTGCAGCGGCCCCACCGAGGCCTGCCGCGCCCAAGATCATTCCCGGCAAGCCAACGCAACCAGCCACAGCCACGGTCGGCGAGCCAACGCGACCAATCCCAGCCGTGGTCGACGCAGCGGGGCGGCCGGTGACGAAATTTGAGCGGCGCGGGGTGCAAGCGGGTCGGCCGATCACCGACCTGCGCTACCTGCGGCGATGAGGCTGCGCCGTTCGCCAGTTTTATTATTTTGCCACCTTTAGGCTGAAAGCCGGAGGTAGGCCATGCGGCGAGACGACCCCGGCCTCGATGCCGGGCGGGTGCTGAATGCCCGGGTGGCTGATGCCGCCACCTCAGCGCGCCGGCCTCTCCCGACGGACCGAAACACCCGACGATGGCCGCGCGGAGTGATCGAGGACGGGCTGCTGAACGACGGCACCGAGCTGAATCGTGGCATGTTGCCCAGCGGCGCTGCGGATCAGCTCGCCGCGCTGGTCGCCCGCGCCGCTAACGCGCCGGTCGGGGTGATCCACTTCGTGCAGGGGACCCAACTTCGCCTGTATGGCGGGTGGGGCTTGACGATCGAGTGGGCCTCCGTCACCGACACACCGATCGAGGATTCGCTGGCCGGGATCGTGGTGCAGACCGATTCCCCGCTGTTGTTGGCGGACATCAGCACCGACGAACGGGTGCCACTCGGCTCACCAATCCGCAGCCGCGCGCTAACCGGGGCATACCTGGGGCATCCGGTTCGCGACAAGGTCGGCGCGGTGATCGGGATTTGTTGCGCCTTCGATCCCAAACCGCGCGTCTGGACCGCGGACGAGAGTCAAGCAGTCGCCGAGGCAGCGCAGGTCGCCACCTTGCTGATTACCGAGCAGGTGTCTCGGCACGAAATCGACCAGCAGCGCCGGTTCCTGGACGCGGTGGTGAACAGCCTGCACGACGGGCTCACCGCGTGTGATGCGGACGGGCGGATCGTCTTCGTCAACGAACGCATGCGCCGACTCTGGGGCGAGGACGGCTTGGAGGACCCGACGGTTCTGGCCGGGCTCACCGACAGTGCCGGCAATTCCCTCGGCCGCGACGATTTGGGGCTGTTTCGGGCGCTGCGCGGCGAGCACCTGCGCGACGAGGAGGTGCTGTTGCACGGCGACGCGCAGCGTACTCGGCATTTTCTGGTGGACGCGCAGCCGATCATCGGGCCGGACGGGCACACAGTCGGCGCAGTTCAGGCCGTGCAGGACGTGACGAGGCGGCGGCGGGCCGAGCGCTTTCGCACCTGCGAACTCGCTGTCACCACAGCATTGGCGGAGGCGCCGACGATCGAGGCGGCCGGCCCGCGCGTATTAGAGGCGGTCGTCTCCACCCTAGACTGGGCCCACGCCGAACTCTGGCTGGTCGACGACGAGGCCAAGGTCGTGCGCCCCGCCGCACAATGGAGCCGCCCCGGCTGGCGTCAAGACATCAAAGTTCCAGAAACTCTCCCGTACGGGCAGGGCTTGGCTGGTCGGGCTTGGCAGGTTGGCAAGCCGCTCTGGATCCGGGACGTCGGGCATCCGCAAAGCCTGATTTCGGAGCAGACGGCGGCGAGTTCGCTGCTGCACACAGCGCTGGCGGTGCCGGTGCGTGAGGGCTTCGACATGCTCGGCGTGCTCAACGTTTTCGCGGACTCGATCGAGGACCCTGAGGACGAGCTGCTGGCCTTGATGGCCGGAATCGCCGCGCATATCGGGCAATTCGTGGAGCGACGCCTGGTTGACGACCTGCAGCGGCAGCTCAATCGGAGCAAGAACGAATATCTCGCGCTGGTCGGGCACGAGTTGCGCACTCCGCTCACCTCGATCAGCGCCTATACCGAGTTGTTGCGCGAAGCGGATGAAAAAACGCTGATCACGGACGGGCCGCGACTGATCGAGGTGGTCGAGCGCAACACTAATCAGCTGCGGCACATCATCAACGAGCTGCTGGAGTTGTCCGCGCTCGACACCGGTCATGCCGATGTGCAGCTAACCCCGATGGATTTGGCGGAAGTAGTTCGCGACGCCGTGGCCAAGGCCCGGACGGCAATTGCCGGCGCGCCGCTGGCGATCCACGCCGAGGTGCCCGCCGAGTTAGTGTTGCCGGGTGACCGCAAACGGTTGCGGCAGGTGGTCGACAACCTGCTGGGCAACGCGGTGAAATACAGCCCGGACGGCGGGCAGGTCGAAGTAACGCTGCGCGACGCGGGCCGAGCGGCCGAATTGGCGGTGTCCGACACGGGTTTGGGCGTGTCGGCTGAAGAACGGGAAAAGATGTTCACCGGGCTCTATCGCACCAGCCGAGCGCACGATCGCACCCTGCCCGGCACTGGACTAGGACTGACCTTGAGCCGGGCAGTGGTGAACCGCCACTACGGCAGTATCGAACTGGTAGACAATCACGGCTCCGGCACCACTGTCTTGCTCCGGCTGCCGATGGAGACTCGGTGACACCTGCTTGTCACTCAAGCAACCGACTCAGCACTCGCAACCGACTCAGCACTCGTCGGGAAGCCCCGAACGATCAGCCATATCCCTAGGAAAAGCTCATTCACGCCCAGCGGCGCGCCATACACCAGCATATCGAGATGGTGACCGAACAGGTCGATCATCGATCCGACCAGCAGGACACCCACACCCACCAGGCCCCACACCGAGATAAAACGCGGCACCAAGCGCGAGCGGTATAAGAGGGAGTACAAGATAGCGGCCCCGGCAGCAAACACGTAGATGTAGACCAGCTGGGACTCATAACGCTGTGCGAGAAAGACAGTCCGGAGCTCGTCGCGCAGACCGATCGCCGTCAGGGTGCTGACCACAATGAGAGCGTTGACCCCAGCCTCCGCAATTCGAAAGCCGAGATAGCCGGCGGCCAACCCGGGACTGCGACCCCGGAAAGTGGCGTATACCAAAGCTCCGATGCCGACCACTGCCGCGCCGCACACCAGTTCCAAAAGTTCGCCGGTGACGATGGTGGTCCGAGCCGTAGTCGACTCCGCGAGTTCGCTACCTACCGCGTTGGAAAGCAGCGCGAGCAGAAAGAGTATGCCGGTAGCCCGTGCCGGTGAATTCGTTTTCATGGGCCTAGCCTGCGGGTTGCGCCCGGTTAGCGCCTCCGGCCGAAGTCGATGGCACCATTTCGACTTTGGTCGGATGTGGGCTGGGCAGTGCGGGCATATCCTCTGGACGTGCCGGTTGCAGCTGTCCCACTCCAGCGTGGGCCAGTCCCCCCGTGGCTGACAGATCTGGCGTTTTTTCTCCTCGCTGTCGGCCTGGGTGCAGTCGGGCTGCTCGACGGTGTCGAGCAGCACCTCGACCGGGCAACACTCACCGTCGACGCCGTCCTCGGTGGCGCCAGCTGCGCCGGAATCTGGATTCGCCGGTCCCGACCCGTCGCCTTCGCGATGGGCGTCGGCGTCTTCAGCGTGTGGGCATTAAGCGCCTCACTGATCTCGTGCCTCGCCCTGTTTACCGTCGCCACCCACCGGCGCTTGGCGATCGTCGCCCCGATCGTCGGATTTTATGCACTGATCTCCCCAATATCCGTGCTGGTCCGACCGGACATGGTGACGACCCACTTCGGTCCGGCAGTTCTCGGTGTCGTCGTGATTGCAGCGATCCTCGCCTGGGGTATGTACGTACGGGCCCGACGCGAGCTCGTCGCCTCCCTGCACGAGCGCGCCCTCCGTGCCGAGGCCGAACAAGAGTTGCGGGTCTCGCAGGCTCGCCAGGCCGAGCGGGCCAGGATTGCCCGGGAAATGCACGACGTTCTGGCCCACCGAATCTCGTTGCTCAGCCTGCATGCCGGCGCCTTGGAGCTTCGCCCCGATGCAGCGCCGGACACGATTGCCCAGGCGGCCGGCGTCATCCGGCAGAGCGCACATCAGGTTTTGGAGGATCTTCGGGAAGTGATTGGCGTGCTCCGAGTCGACCAGCCCGAGGAACCGCCCGAACACCCTCAGCCCTCGTTGGGTGACCTTGACTCGTTGGTCGACGAGGCCCGCCTAGCCGGGTGCGCAGTGACGCTCAGCTGCACGGTCGCCGACATGGCGGCGGTTCCAGCAGGGATAGGACGCGGCGCCTACCGGATCGTCCAGGAAGGTCTCACCAATGCCCGTAAGCACGCACCCGGCCAGCCGGTGACGGTCACCGTGGACGGCATCGCCGGTGGTGGCCTGGCCATAGAATTAATTAATCCAGTGCCCGACCGCGCGGCAACGACTATCCCCGGCAGCGGTACTGGCCTGATCGGCCTGGCAGAACGGGCGGTTATCGCCGGCGGTTCTCTTGATCATCGTCAGACTACCGACGGATTTCAGTTACGAGCCTGGCTACCGTGGCCGTCATGACCGAAGCGATGGGTGTGCGGATTCTCCTAGTCGACGATGACGCGCTGGTCAGGTCCGGCCTACGGCTCATGCTCGACGATCCGCCCACGCTAACTGTTGTCGGCGAAGCGAATGACGGCTCTCGCGTGCAGGCCGCGGTGGACACCTGGCGGCCGGATGTGGTGTTGATGGATATCAGAATGCCCGGCCTAGACGGCCTGAGCGCGACGAATTTACTGCGCCGACGTCCGGACCCGCCGGAGGTCATCCTGCTCACGGCATTCCACGTCGATGAGTATGTGCTGCGGGCGTTACGGGCCGGTGCCGCCGGATTTCTCCTTAAGGACTCCCCACCGACTGAGATTGTGCGTGCAATCATTCGGGTGGCGGCCGGCGAACCGTTCCTGTCGCCGGCTGTGCTTCGGCAAGTCATCAAACATGTCGGCGGCACCGGCGGTCCCGGGCGCAAGTTACACGCCCAAGCCCTGCTCGGTCGGCTCAGTGAACGCGAGCGCATGGTGGCTGTCGCCCTTGGCCAAGGCAGGTCAAACGCAGAAATTGGCGCTGACCTATTCGTCAGTGTCGCGACTGTCAAGGCGCACGTGTCGAGCATCCTGACGAAGCTCGACCTAAACAACCGGACCCAGATCGCGTTGCTTGCCCACGACGCCGCGCTAGACGAACCCTGATCTGCTTGGCCGCCTGGTTCCGGGCCGGGCGAAACGCCAGCCACGCCCGAAGGCTTCGAGGCGGGCGTTTCGCCAAACCACGTCAGCGCGAGTCGACGACCGCAGCAGCGCCCCCGCCTCGGCGGGCCGGCTCGGCGGCGGCGATCAGACCGCCGTACGAGGTGAACTCGATGCCGGTGGCCGCGCCGATCTCAGCGACATCCGGGGCGAAGGTATGACCCAGTTTCGCCAGTTCCGGACCGTAAGTGATGTGGAAAGCCGGCTCAGCCTGGATGCCAGGCGTGTTGCGTTGGGAACCACGCGGTGCGGCAATTGCTTCCGGCAGGGTGGTGCCCACGATCAGGCGCTCGACCAGGATCTGCAGCACCGTCGTGATGATGGTGGCGCCACCGGGTGAGCCGACCGCCAGGAACGGCTTGCCGTCCTTGAGCACGATTGTCGGCGCCATCGAGCTGCGCGGCCGCTTACCCGGGCCGGGCAGGTTCGGGTCGGCCGCGTCACCTTGCGTACCGGTGAAGTTGAAGTCGGTCAGTTCGTTGTTGAGGATGAAACCCCGGCCGGGCACGACCATGGCATTGCCGCCGGTCTGCTCGATGGTCAGGGTGTATTCGACGACGTTGCCCCACTTGTCGGCGACGGTGAGGTTTGTGGTGCTCTGGCCCTCTTCGGTTGGGCCACCCACCTTGGCCGGGGTGCAGCCGGTGGCGTTGAGATCACCCGGGGGCACTGGCTTGACCAGGGCGGCAGTTGGCGAGATTTGGCAGGCCCGTTGGCCCGCCCACCGATCCGAGAGCAGCTTGCGCAAGACGGCCGGCGACGTGTCCGCGCCGACGTAGCGGCCTCGGTCGGCAAAGGTGAGCGACGACGCTTCGAGGAAGTAGTGCAGTGCGTCGGCTGTGGACGGGTGCGACTGCTCGATGATGTTGAGTGCTTCACCGACTGCGGTGCCACCGCTGGACGGCGTCGACATGCCGTACACATCGAGGCCGTGGAATTTGGATTTGGTTGGGGCGGGGAAGTTGACCTGGTAGTGGGCTAGGTCGGCCTTGGTTACTGTGCCGGGGCGGATGGGGTAAGGCCAGATGCCGATCGGGGTGCTCGCCACGGGCGGGTGCTGAATCGTGTTGACGATGTCCGCGCCGATCGGGCCGCGGTAGAAGACGTCGGTGCCGCGGCGGGCGATCTGGCGATAGGTGTCGGCCAGGTCCGGGTTGCGCTGAATGCTGCCGACCGTCGGCGGGGCGCCATTGGGCAGATAGAGCGCGCTGGTCGCCGGGAACTGTCCGAATGCGGCGGCATTGTCGGTGACCTGCTGGTGGAAGGTGGCGTCAACCGGGAAGCCACGGTCAGCGACATCGGCGGCCGGCTCCAGCAGTCGACTCAACGGCTGGGTGCCCCACGCGCGGCTCGCGGCAGCCCAAGTGGCCAACGATCCAGGCACGCCGGCGGATAGGCCACTGACTCGGGCTTCTTGGAAATCGTATGGCTGGCCGTCGGCGGGGTCGATGAAATAGGTCGGTGTCATCGTGGCCGGGCCGGCCTCGCGCCCGTCGATGGTGGAGATGCTGTGCTGGCGCGCGTTGTAAAAGACGAAGAAGCCACCACCGCCAATCCCCGCGGAGAACGGCTCGGTCACACCAAGGGTCGCGGCAGCAGCGACCGCGGCGTCGACGGCGTTGCCACCACGGCGCAACACGTCGAGGCCGACCGCGGTCGCGGTGGCGTCCACCGTGGTCACTGCGCCGCCGTAACCGGTGGCAGTTGGGCCGAGAGTGGCTCGCGGGGCGGCCGTAGCGGGCACCGCGAACAGGGTCGGCGTGAGGGCTAGTGCCGCTAGAACCGGCAAAATCCGCATCGATCCTCCGATGTAGGCAACGTTACTGGTCTATCCTTACCGATCGGGTTATTTCCCTCAAATCCTAGCTTACCCATCGAGACAGTCAAGATTTGGCAGCGCGGTGGGGATCCGGCCAGTCGGGCGATCCGGCACTGACGTTAGCGGGTCGCATGGCCGGGCAGTGGTGTCCGATTCAGCCCACTCCGAACGGCTCGGGTTCGATGGCCGGGCAAGCGGTGCCCGTCGGTGGGCGCGCCAAGGTGAGCAGAAACCGATCGACGTGGCCGTCCACACAGGTGCCACGGTGATAGGCCACGTGACCCCAGCCCAGATAGGTCAGCAGCGTGGCGGCCGGACCGAATTGGTCAGCGACGTGTTGCGCCCACACATATGCGGTTGCCGGGTCATGTTTGGTGCTGACCAGCAGAATCGGGCCTGACTTGGCCGGCGACAACGAACGCTGCGGATTTTTCGGTCGGGCCGGCCAGCCTAAGCAGCCAGCAGTGGCAGAGATGGCCAGTGGCGAGGCGAGCATCTGCGGCGCCCGCGCGGCCAGCACTTGCAGCCGATGGTGATAATCGGCAAAACCCGTGATCGGCAAGCTCCAGTCCGTGCAGAACACGGCCGGGAAACTATGATCGATAATGTCCACCGGCGTCGGCGCGGACTTGCCGGTGACCTGCCCGGATGCGTCCCGCAAGTAATAGGCGAACGAATACCACTGCGGATCGTAGAAGGCCGCGAACGCCGCTTCCAACAGGTCGTAAATCCCCATCTTACGCGGCCGATCGTACGGGTCTTCCAGCTTGCCGGCACGCGCTCGGGCGAGTAAAGCACCCCATAGCACCTTGATGTTCTGCCCGCGCAGCACACACCGGTTGTCCCGCGCGCACCAGGCGACGAATTCGTTGAACGCGTCCTGCGCGGCGTCAGTCTCGCGCAACAACAGGTTGCCCAAGGAGGCACTGTGGTCCATCACGCTGTCCAACACCAAAGCTCGCAACCGCTTTGGGTACGACTCGGCATATTGTTCGCCGATCAACGACCCGTACGAGGCGCCGTAGAAGCTGATCTGCTGCTCACCGAGGGCGGCCCGGACCGCGTCCAAATCGCGCACCACACTGGTCGTGTCGACGTGGGCGAACTGCGGGCCGGTGCGGCGCGCACAGTCGGCGGCGAGCTTGCGGTTGAAGGTGACGGTCGCCGCATATGCCTGGGCGCTTTCGATCAGCGGTGAGGGAATCGTGTCGACCAGATCGCGCGAACACAGCACCGGTGAGCTGCGACCCACCCCACGCGGGTCCATTCCGACAATGTCGAAGCGGCGCTGCACTTGGGCGCTGAAAAAAGTGTTCGCGCCGAAGGTGAAGTCGACAGCGGAGCCACCCGGGCCACCGGGGTTAACCAGCAGCGCGCCGATGCGGTGGGCCGGGTCGGTGGCTCGTCGGCGGGCGAGGGTGAGCATCGTCGTCGGGCCGGTCGGCTTAGCCCAATCCGCGGGTACCCGAATTTCGCCACACTGCACGGTCGCATCTTCCGGGCAAGTCGACCAGACAATGCTCGGCGTACGGGTCGGCGGGTGCGCTTGGGCGTGCTGGTCGCCGTACGGGATAGCGGTGGTGCTGGTCAGGAGCACGGCCAGCAACAGCCGCGTCGTAGCTCGCACCGCGATGTCTCCGCCCTGCCCGGCAGTCGGTCGCACCGTGCGGCATCCATTTTCGCGGCATATTTGCGGACAACACCTGCTTACGTGTGGTTTACCCTCGAATGAGCAGTAATCGCGGGTGCGCGGAAGACATCAAGGCCCGGCCCGTGGACGGCTCGGAGGACCGGACCTCAACGCCGATAGGCTTACTTATTGTTCGGGGGAAGCTCGGGCAAGGCCGAAATCACCGTGGCATATTGCGCCACCATCCGACCATTGGGCACTACTCCGACCGCACGGAGCTGGTCTTGGATCGCCTGCGCAACCCGATCCTCGGACAATCCGCGGTGAGTCTGCGAGACCTTGTTCACGATGTAGTCCACTCGGACTTGCGCCTGCCAGCCGGCGGGACGGCTACCGCCAGAACTGGCGAAGCTAACTGAGGCGATGGGTTCCATGCCCCGTGGTATCGGGTGCATCCGGCCCAGGTGAACATATGAGGACCCTGTGCAACCCAACCGCACCCAGGTCGCACTGCCCCCACCATCATTCGGCCAACCCCACCCCACCGAACATCCGGCTCAGCGTCCCACCCGGCTTCTATCGGTCACGCCCCCGCACGTGCACTGATCAGCAACTGGAGACCAGCGAGAATGCGTTCCGGTAACCACCAAGATCCCACCCACGCCGGCTCGTTCTTCGTCTTCCGCTCGTCTTTGCTGACCTACGACCGGCACGACCGGGCGGTGCAGCGACAGCTCATCCGTGCTCGGTTTGCCGACCTTGGCTGGATCGTGCCGGGGCTGCTGACGGGCCTAGACAACGCACCGGATCTCTATTTTGACCAGATTTGCCGAGTTGACCTCCCCGCCTGGACCAAGGGGCGGGTCGCCCTGGTCGGCGATGCCGCCTGCGGCGCGACCATTGGCGGGCAGGGCAGCGGCACGGCGCTAGTGTCCGCCTACGTCCTGGCCGGCGAGTTGGCCGCGGCCAGAGGCGACCACCGCATCGCCTTCCCCGCCTATCAGCAGCGGATCGATAAGTTCGCCCGTCGAACCCAAAAGGGCGGCGACACCACCGGTATGTTTTTGGCCCCAAAAACCGCTCGGGGCATCCGGGCCCGCAACTACTTCAACAACCGCAAATGGTTCCTCGATCTGACCTTCAAAATTGCCGCCGACCGCAGCACCGCCATCGACCTACCCAACTATTCCGTCAACCCGGCCGTCTCCCCCACCTGACGCAGAGCCAACCGGGCGACCACGGCCCAGGTTCAGGCCTCTCGGGCGAGGAAACGGAAATTAGGCGGCGGGACGTTGCGGCTGCTCTAACCGCGCGACGACCCGCGTCAGCACGGCGAGAGCAGCCTTAGCGTCGTCGGTCTCCGCTTCGGCACCCGTGTGCCGCTCGAGCCATTCAGTGACAGCCTCACGCACGACGCCTGAGAACCCGTCCGGATGACCCACATTCTCGGCACGTGACGCCAACGAGGCGGGCATCCGCATGCTCTTGGTCACCATCATGACGGAACCATCTTCGTTGTACACCTGGCCGACTGTGATCCGGTCCGTACCCTCGGCGACATATGCGCTCTGGCCCGCGGGCACCAGATGCGCCAACGGGTGATCAGACGTAATCGGGGTCTTACTCACGGCTGCCTCTTTTCCCAAGCACGGTTCTCGCCGTCAGTCGCTGGCCGGACCTCGGTGATCCGGTACACGTTAGGGTGCGGGCTTCCCGATCAACGGCTACTACGATGGCCGCACCCACTGGGCCACCGAGGTACATGATGCGGGCGGGGCCATCGCCGACCTGGATCTGAACTGACGCAAGCGAGTAGACCACGTCGATTACCTGCTCGTAGGTGATGCCATAGCGGTCTGCATCTGCACGTCCAGCGTCGCCCCAGCGCGGATCGATGTTCACGAGAACAACGTATTACATGGTAATACGTCACGTCGAGCGGTCGCACTCAGATGCTCGCACTCGACTAGCTAGCGGAGGTTTCCGATGGCTTTGACGGTTAGTTCGTCGAGGGAGCTGATTACCAGCGACGCCAGGGCGAGGGCGTCAGCCGCGGGTGGGTAGACGCCGTGCGGGACTGCGACCACCGCCAACCCGGCAGCACCAGCCGACCGCAGCCCGTTGCTGGAGTCCTCCACCGCGGCACAAACCGCCGGAGTCAGGCCCAGCTTTTCCACTGCCGCCAAGTAAACGTCCGGAGCCGGCTTGCCCCGAGCGACTTCTTCGGTCGACAACGTGACCTGGAACGCGTCGGTGAGCCCAGCCGTTTGAAGCACCTGGTCGATCAGAACTCGGGCGGACGAGCTGGCCAAAGCGAGCGTGAACCGCTCACCCAGCCGTCGCACCGCCGCTACCGAACCGGCGATCAACGGCAGAGCGGTGCGGTAGCGCTCAGCCATTCGACCGAGCACTTCCGCAGCCACTTGCTCCGGCGGTCGCGGCACACCCACTTCTTCAGCCAGGTGCCTCGACCACTCTGGCGTGCTCATGCCCATCATCCGGTCCTGGCTGTCAGGCAGAAACGACCGACCGAACTCGGCCACATAGCTGCGCCGGACGTCCTCCCACACCTGCTCGGTGTCGATGAGCACGCCGTCCAGGTCGAAGACGACCGCTTCGATGCTGGTCACAGCGCCTCAGCGGCAGGCACGATCTCTTTCTGGAAGAGCTCGAACTGCTTGGTGTCCCACACGTTTTCCAGCCCACCGTGCGCGACAGTGAAGCCCATCTTTCGCAAGCGCGGACAGGCCTTCGATGAGCTCGCCGATCTTTTCGCCCTTTTCGCCGAGGTCGAACCGGTAGACGACTGTTTTCTCGATGTCGTCGTAGTTGCGGCCCAGGTTGTCGCAGTGCTGCTTGAGCACGTCGAGTTTGTGCTGCAGCTCGGGCTGCGGGAGCGGGAACAGGTTGCAGGCGTCGGCATATTGGGCAACCAGTCGCAGCGTCTTCTGCTCTCCCCCGCCACCAATCAAGATCGGCGGGTGTGGCCGACTGAGCGGCGCCGGCGAGTTGAGCAGCCGACCCAGCTGGTAGTGCTTGCCCATGAACGGAGTTTCGTCGGTGTGGAACATCTGCAGACAAATCTGCAGCGCCTCTTCCAGCCGCTCAAACCGCTCAGCCGTCGGTGGGAAGTGCAGCCCCAAGCCGGCAGATTCTTCCGCGTTCCAGGCGGCCCCAATACCCAGCATGGCCCGGCCCCCAGAGAGCACGTCCAGGGTCGTCACCGCCTTAGCGAGCAGTCCGGGGGCGCGATAAACCACGCCGGTGACCAGAGTGAGCAGTTTGGCGGTCTTGGTGTGTGCGGCGATGAAACCCAGCGCCGTATAGGCCTCGAGCATTTCCTGCTCCGGCGCACCGTGCACGCCGATCTGCCAGAGGTGGTCCATCACGCTGATGCGCTCGAAGCCAGCCTCGTCGGCGCTGGTCGCCACGTCAGCCAGAACAGGACCCAACTGCGGCGCACCCTGCGGCCAGCTGAAGTTAGAGATGTGCAGGCCAAGTTTCACTGCGACGTTCCCTTCGCAAGATCAAACCATTCTGGAACAACCCTTTCACCGTACGCGTGGAAGCGCCGCCGCCACGCGTACGGTGCAGGGAAGTCTAGCGGTTGCGCAGTTGGGGCAGGATCTGCTCGGCGTAACGGCGCAGGAAGGCTTCCTGGTCGGGGCCGGGCGCGTGAAACACGAGGTGTTTGAAGCCCATGTCCAGGTATTCGGCGACCTTGGCCACGTGTTCGGCGGGGTCGGACGAGACGATCCAACGGCTCACCGTGCGCTCGACCGGCAAAGCGTCAGCGCGGCGTTGCATCTCGATCGGGTCTTCGACGCCGGTCTTCTCTTCGGGCGACAACGCCAACGCGCCCCAGTAATGTGTGTCGTTGCGCGCCCGGTCGAGATCGGAGTCGAAGGAAACCTTGACTTCGATCAGCAGGTCTAGATCGTCGACGGTGCGACCAGCCTTTTCGGCGCCTTCGCGCACGGCCGGCAGCAACGTCTCGGTGTAAAGGTCGTGGCCTTTTCCGCTGGTGGTGATGAAGCCGTCGCCAAGCCGCCCGGCCATCCGCGTGGCCGACGGGCCGGACGCGCCGATGTAAAGCGGCACCGGCTGCTCCGGCTTGTCATAGATCGTCGCGTGTTCGGTGCGGTAGAACTGCCCCTCGAAGCTGACCCGATCTTCGGTCCACAGCTGCTTGATCAGCTGAATGGCCTCTTTGAGCCGAGCGAACCGCTCTTTACCGTCGGGCCACTCGACTCCCAGCGGCACCTCGTTGAGCGACTCGCCCGAGCCGATGCCGAGCACGATCCGGCCAGGGGCGAGGCAGCCGAGGGTGGCGAAGGCCTGGGCGACCACGGCAGGGTGGTAGCGAAACGTCGGGGTTAGCACGCTGGTGCCGATCAGCACGCGTTCAGTTTTTGCCGCCAGCGCACCCAACCAGGGCAGGGCGGCTGGTGCATGCCCACCGTCGTGTCGCCACGGTTGCAGGTGGTCGCTGACAAAGACAGAGTCAAATCCGAGCTGCTCGGCCAACACGCCATAGTTGAGCAGCTCCGTCGGCGCGAACTGCTCCGCCGACGCCTTATAACCGAAGCGAATCATAAACCGACCTTAACCCCATTCCGGGTACGCCCGGTGGCGCCGGGATGAGCAGCAGTCGCGAGCGCAGCCAGCACGCACCGACGGACGCGCAGCGCGCCCGACTGGCCGGGGTGGCTGTACTTGCCGGGCACTAGGCGCCAAATAGGGATTAGCCGACGCACCGATCGGGCACTGAGCCGTGCATGCGAATGTCAGTCAGGCTGAACTTGCCCCGCGAGGTGGATAGCGTCCCCGCGGTGCGCCGGCTGCTGCGCTGTGCGTTGTCGGTGCTGGATATCGACCGTGAATCCGGCGCTGACCTGGAGCTAGCGCTCACCGAGGCATGTGCCAACGTGATCAAGCACGCGACCGGCGCGGACAAGTTCGAGGTTCACTTGGATGTCGCGCAGGACCGATGCGCGATCGACGTGCTGGACAACGGCACCGGCTTCGACGCCGACCAGGTCGAGCAGGCCTCGCCGGACACGAGCAGCGAGCACGGTCGTGGGCTGTTCCTGATCAGAGCCCTGGCCGAGAACGTGCGGATGAAGTCGACTCCCCGTGCGGGCAGCCTGATCCATTTTGAAAAATCGTTCGCCTAGCTAGGGCGTTTTCACTGTTTCTCCGCCCGCTTAAGCGAGATTTCGCAGAACACCTATGATGCTTGCACCTGAGCAAATATTTGTTCCGTGAAGGGATGCCCGCGTGTCCGACCCTCCGGCACCCGTCGGTTCCCAACTGCGAGCGGCGCCTCCCGATCAACTCCCTGAGGTAGCCGCTGACCATTTACGCGAGAACTTTGCCGCTGACCAAATCGAGATCCTGCTCGGTGACCTCAGCTTGAGTAACCTATGGCCAGTGCTCGACCCGGCCGCACCCACTGGTGGCCAGCTGGTCCAGCGTTGTTTCGCCAGTCAGCGGCCAATTGTCGATACTGCCCCGGCGGGGCGTCGCCGATATTTGTTGCCATTGAGCGTGTGGGGTGACCGGCTCGGCGTGCTGGAGATCGTGACCAACCCCGGTGGCTGCCCCCGGTTACCGGGCCCAGGGTTGAACAGCACTGCCGCTGAAGACGGCTCGGATTTGGCCGGCCCGGCGTTGGTTGAACAGCTGCGCGGGGTGGCCGACGAATTGGCATTCGCATTGCGAGCAGCCGAAAAGAGCACCGACCGTTACCGCCGGGTGCAGCGGCGTGAGCGCCTGACCATGGCCGCCGAGCTGCAATGGGAACTACTTCCGGGCCGATCGCTGAGCGATGACCGGTTCCTGCTGGCTGCGGCGCTCGAACCCGCCTACGCCATGTATGGCGATCACTATGACTGGGCACTCGACGCGGGCCTGCTCACCGTGACTGTGCTCAACGGGCATGGCGACGGCATCGAGGCGGCGCTGCTAACCACGGTTGCGGTTAACGCAATGCGTAACGCCCGCAGAGCCGGTGCTGGCATCGTCGAACAAGCCGAGCTGGCCTCCGACGCCGTGTATTCGCGCTATGGCGGCATTGCTCATCTGGCCACGCTGCTACTGGAGATCAACCTGGCCGACGGCCGGGTGGCGGCGGTCGATGCGGGTTCACCGCGTGCGGTGATTGCCCGCGACGGCGAGATTCGCCCGGTTCAGTTGGAGCAGCAGCTGCCGCTGGGAATGTTCGGCGACAGTCGCTACGAGATTCAGCAGTTTCCGCTCGAATTAGGCGATCGACTGCTGGTCGTTAGTGACGGCGTTCATGACGCGACACCGTCGGGCCGACCGGCGTATGGTCAGTCTGCGCTGCTCACCGATCTGCGCCGGACGCGATTGCAGCCACCCAGTGAGGCAGTCAATGCGGTGATGCGTGGGCTGAGCACCTACCACGCCGGCATGGACCCCGAGGACGACGCAGTCATAGTCTGCCTGGATCGACTTCGATAGTGTCTACGCCAAGTGAAGAAATCAGGAACTTCGGGCAGCTACGGCGATCCATTTACCGGGCTGAGGTGCGGAGCGGGGATATATCCGACATGAAGCGGGTCACGGACGTCGCCGCAGCCATTGAGTCAAAGGCAGAGGCACTGGTTGGTGTGCTGGACGCGGCGCGACTCGCCCTGACTCCGGCGATCCCACCGACCCAACTGCGGGTATTGACCATTATTGCGGCCAGCCGGCATACGAACATGAGTCGACTGGCGGAGGCGCTAGCTGTGGTGCCGTCCTCCGCGAGTCGGCTCTGCGATCGGCTGGAGGCCACCGGCTTACTGCGCCGCGAGCTCGACCCGCGAGATCGCCGTGAGGTGCGCCTGCTGTTGACCCGCGACGCCCGCCGACTGCTCGACGACGTGCGCGAACGGCGACGCCAAGCCGTGGCCGAGGTGTTAGCCCGGATGAGCCCCAGCGCTCGACAAGAGCTCGCCGATTCTCTGCACGCCTTCGCAGACGCGGCATTTGCCGGTGACAGTGCCGCGGCCGGGGACTTACGCACCGCCTGAGGTAACCTTCCGCTTGTGCGCATCGGCATCGCGATCTTGCCCGACCAACGCTGGTCCATCGCCGGCCCGCGCTGGCAGCGAGCCGAAGAATTCGGCTTCGACCACGCCTGGACCTATGACCACCTGGGCTGGCGGGATCTGGTCGACGGCCCGTGGTTCGACGCGGTGCCGACGTTGACAGCTGCTGCACTGGTAACTCGCCAGATCAGACTCGGCACCTTCGTCGCATCGCCGAATTTTCGTCATCCAGTGCATTTCGCCCGTGAGGTGACAGCACTCGACGATATCTCCGCAGGTCGGCTCTTGCTCGGACTCGGCGCCGGCGGCACGGGCTTCGACTCGGCTGTGCTCGGCGAAGTTGAGTTGACCCCACGCAGCCGAGTGGATCGCTTCACTGAATTTCTCGAGTTGCTCGACGCGATCCTCACCTCGCCAACAACCACCAGCCGGGGCGAATACTTTTCGGCGGTCGACGCCCGCAGCACGCCCGGGTCAGTACAACTGCCCCGACCGCCGTTCATCGTGGCCGCCAACGGGCCGCGAGCACTGCGACTGGCTGCTCGCTTCGGCGACGGATGGGTCACCACCGGCACCGTCGCAACTGACGATGCAGACGTGTGGTGGCGTTCGGTGGCCGAAGTTTCGGCTCGCTTTACTGAAGTGCTAGAGGCCAGCGGCCGTGCGCCAGACACCATCGACCGTTACCTGAACTTGGACTCTTCGCCGACCTATTCGATGAGCAGTGTGGCCGCCTTCACCGATGCGATCGGCCGCGCTGCCGCACTCGGCTTCACCGATGCGATTACCCATTGGCCACGGGCTTCAAGTTGGTATGCCGGTGACGAAAAAGTCCTGGAATCAGTTGCGGCGCAGTTACCCACGCTGCGCCTTTCCTGAGTCGTTACAGTTTTCCGAGCCGGTCGCGCTGATGTTCGGCAGCGAACGGCTCGGGCTGCATCTAGCCGTTGGCTGCCCGGTAGGCGTCGGTGACTCCTTGCGGAATACGGCCGCGGTCGGAAATTTGATGTCCGTTGGCGACCGCCCACTCGCGGATCAGCCGATTTTCGTCCCGGGAACCCGCGGTGCGGGCCGGGACACCGCGACCAACGGCAATCCGACCAGCGGACGCGCGGCCAAGTCGAGTGCCGGAACTGAGATAAGGATCAAGCGCCTTACGCAGCTTTCCGGCATTCGCCTCGGATAGGTCAATCGTGTAGTCGACACCGTCGAGACTGAACTCAACCGTGCGATCGGCCTTCTTTCCATCCAGATCGTCGATAAGGGTGGTGATTACTTGGCGCGCCATGATTACTCCCAAGTTACTTCGATTAACCGGCATAGTCTCGCGTCTGATCGGCGTCGCGCGCAACTCTTCGGCCGGAAGTCGCAATTCTTTTTCCGGCTCAAGCCGGTTTTTTGGTCGAATGGCGTGATGGCATTCGACCAAATCAGCCCGGAATGACCGGCTGGTCGCACGCCGAACGCCGCGTTAGGGTCGCTGCCATGGACGACGAGCGGACTGAGCAGCGGACCGCCTGGCGAGAGCAGCCCCTGCGAGCGGTGGCAGGAGCTTGCTGAGCATGCCGGTTTCGACTCGACGTCAGGTGACAACGGCACTTGCTGCCGCGCTGCTGGCGGCGGCTCCGATCAGTGCCGCTCCCGCTCTCGGCGCGACGAGCTCGGTCGAACCGGTGGCGATCGGTAAGCCCGTGGCTTTGCCAACGAATCCGGAAATTGCCTGCCCCAAACCGAAGGTGGCGCCACCAGCCGACCGACCGGCGCGCCCGATCCCGCCGGCGGATGACCCGCAACACAGCGTAGTGGGTGGTGACGCGCTCGCCACCCACGGTTTGATCGTCCCGGCCGACGCAAAAGCACCTCCGGCGATCACCGCAACCACCTGGATCGTCGCCGACCTGGACAGCGGTAAAGTGCTCGGCGCGTGTGGGCCGCACGTCTATCAGGCGCCTGCGAGCGTGCAGAAGACGCTGCTAGCCGCCACTACGATCAGCCAACTCGATCCGAAGCAGGTCGTCACGGTTGTGCGCAGCGACGTGAACATCGAGGCCAACAGCTCAGCAGTCGGCCTGGTGGGGGGCGGTAAATACCCGGTGTCGACGCTGTGGCTGGGCTTGCTGCTCAACTCCGGCAACGACGCGGCCAACGCCTTGGCGCGTACGGCGGGTGGCGGGGGTGCCGATGGTGTGGCCAAGACGGTGGCCGCGATGAACGCCGAGGCGGCCAAGCTCGGCGCCTACCAAACCCACGCGGTCACCCCGTCGGGGCTAGACGGCAAAAGCCAATTCACCAGCGCGTACGACTTGGCGTTGATCGCGCGGGTCTGTTTCGCGAACGCCGATTTCCGCCAGTACGCGCTGACGAAGACTGCGCAGATGCCGGCACAGCCGAAGCTTAAAGTTCGCAGCTTCCAAATTCAGAACGAGAACCGGCTCATCTTCAATTACCCGGGTGCACTGGGCGGCAAGACGGGCTTCACCACGATCGCGCGGACCAGCTACGTCGGCGCGGCCGTACGCAATGGGCGGCGGTTGGTGGTGACTTTGCTCGGCGCGGAGATCAACCCGTTGCGCGGTTGGCAGCAGGGTGCGGCGCTGCTCGACTGGGGTTTCGCCCAGCCACGGCACGCCGGCGTCGGTCAGCTGATCGACCAGCAGCAGCCAGCCGCCGAGCCCAACGCATCAAGTGATTACGGCAGCCACGCCGAGACATCTCGATCCAACGCTGCCGCCCAAGCGAGCGGCGCGGGCAAGTCCGCCTCGGCCCAGGTGGTCTCGGTCGGCGCGGCCGCCGCAGTAGCTGTCGCGTTGGGGGCTACCCCGCTGTTGCTGCTGCGCACGCAACGGCGCCGACGCCGGCGTTATCGCCTGCGGCGCAGCTCCGCTCGCTGAAGAACTCTCAACCGCGACCCGGCGTCGCCGATGGATGACCAACTCCTCGGAGCACCTTTTCGGGTGCAACCGGCACGCACCCCGCAGTGACCAGAACCTGCACCTGTAGCCCAGCAAAGTTCCTCTTGTCAGCCGGTGAGCCCACAACCTGGGCCGCCGAGAAACAACGGGGGGAACCACATGACCAGCACCGTGACGACCGCTGCCGACTTCACCGCCGACACCGCGCCCTCTGCCGCGACTGTGCTTTCCGTCATCGAGCAGGAAGAGCTGATCCGCAGCCACATGCCGCTGGTCGGACACCTGGTGCGTGACATGCTCAGCCGGATCCCGAACCACATCCACCGCGACGACCTCACCAGCGCCGGCCTGCACGCGCTGGTCACCGCGGCACGCAGCTGGGACCCGACCCGGGGCATCCCGTTCCACCGGTTCGCCAGCACTCGGATCCGTGGTGCGATTCTGGACGAGCTGCGCGCGCTGGACTGGGCAACCCGCTCGGTGCGCACTAAGGCCCGCGCCACCGACACCACCCGCCAGCAGCTCACCACCACGCTAGGCCGCACGCCCACCAACGACGAGCTGGCCCAGGCGCTGGGCACCACCACTACCGATCTGAAGCAGACCGACACCGACGTGCAGCGCGCGACTGTGCTGTCGTTGCAGGGCTTCACCACCAGCAGCGCCGACGACCTGGTCACCGAGAAGAACCCCGGCCCGGAGGACATGCTGCTGCGGCGTGAGCAGATCGGTTACCTGCACCACGCGATCGAGTCGCTGCCCGAGCGGCTGCAATACGTGATCACCGAGTATTTCCTGGTGGAGCGGCCGATGGCCGACATCGCCGACGAGCTCGGTGTGACCGAGAGCAGGATCAGCCAGCTGCGCGCTGAGGCGTTGTCGCTGCTCAAGGATGGTCTGAACACGCACCTGAACCCAGAGCTGGCCCCGAACCCGGACAACCCGGACAGCATCACCGCACGTCGCCGGGCCGGCTATTACTCGGCAATCGCCAACGGCACGTCACTGCACAGCCGGCTCGCGTTGACCAACGCGCACGGGCACACCACCCCGCGTCCGGTCCCGAGCCAGGCTCCGGTTTTGGTTTAGCTAACCGGGGCAGATTCGCTGGGTGCACAACGGGGGTTCGGTGGCCACTCAGCCGCCGATCCCCCGTGCTGCGCCGCTCACATCAACGCGGTCAGCACCTTCGGCAAATCGGTGCTGTGTAGCACACCGAGACGTTGCGTTGCCCGAGTCACCGCGACATAAAGGTCAGAAAGCCCGCGCGCACTCTGCGCGATAATCTGACCCGGCTCGACCACCAAAACCGCATCAAATTCCAACCCCTTGGCTTGCCGTACGGTCATCAGCGCCACCTGATTACGCAGGTCGGGCTGTTCACCGACGGCCGCACCAGGAATCGCGTCGACCAGAGCTCGACCCAGCTGGGCCGCGCGCGCCTCCGGCACCAACACACCCACCCGGCCGGCGCCAGCCTCAGCCGCCAGGCGGTGCACGGCAGCGATCACCTCAGCGACGAGCGCATCCGGTGCGACCCGGTGCGCCCACGGCACTACCCCGGCCGAGCGTACCGATCGTGGGGGAGACAGGGCTGGGTCGATGGCAGCGAGCACGTCCGCGGCGACTGCCATCACCTCCGCCGGGGTGCGGTAGTTGACCGTGAGCTCGACCATCCGCCAGCGCTGCGCCACATAAGGCTCGAACACATCGTGCCAAGTCGTGGTGCCGGCCAGCTCCGAGGTCTGGGCGACGTCGCCGACCACTGTCATCGACCGGCTTGGGCAGCGCCGCATCAGCAACCGCCAGGCCAGCGGCGACAACTCCTGCGCCTCGTCGACGATCACATGCCCGAAAACCCAGTTCCGGTCGGTCGCGGCTCGCTCGGCAGCAGTACGGGTGTCGAGCACTTCGTGGCGCTCCGCGAACGAGCTGGCGTCGACCACGTCCGCCGCGGACAGGATTTCTTCTTCTTCGTCCTCGAAGTCCAACGAACGGGAACCGGCGACGATCTCCAGCACACCTTCGGCGTATTCGATCGCTTCGCGCCGAACGGCTGCCACTGCGCGCGCTCGCAGGGTGTCATCGACCCCGAGCAGCTCGGCCAGCTCATCCAGCAGCGGCACATCAGCCGGGGTCCAGCCGCTTTCGCGCGGGCGCAGCAGCAACGCGCGTTCCTGGTCGGTCAACTCTGGTGCGGCCTCCTGCAACCGGTCGGCGTCACTGAGCAGGTCACGCAGCACCTGGCGAGGAGTCAGCACCGGCCAGAAATCGAACAGTGCCTGCTGCACATCGATGTCTTCGCGCAATTCGCGCCGGGTTTCGGCGAGATCAGCCTCGGAGAGCAGGTTGTCACCGCCGAGCGGGTCAGCACCGATGCGTTCGGCGATCTGCAGGGACAACTGGTGGATCGCCTCGGTCACGAAGACCGCCCGCGCGACGTTGTGCGGTCGCTCGACCCGGCGCGCCGCCGCGCGCGCTTGCTCCAGCACGACGCGCTCGATCCGCAGCGGATACCCGTCGTGATCGACTTCGAGGTAATCGTCCGGCACGCTTTGGCGCTGCTGGACAGCTCGCCGCAACACGTCCAGCAGCACGAGCTGCCCCTTGAGCGCAGCCGCCGCCGGTGCCTCGTTCGCCTGGGCCTTCACGCCCGGAAAGAGGTCGCCCAGTGTGGCCAGCAGCACCCCGGTTTCGGCCAGGGAGGGCAGCACTTGGGAGATGTAGCGCAGGAAGGTCGCGTTCGGCCCGAGAATCAGCACACCTTGCTTGGTCAGCTGGCTGCGATAGGTGTAAAGCAGGTACGCGGCCCGGTGCAGCGCGACAGCCGTCTTACCAGTTCCCGGCCCACCCTGCACGACCAGCACGCCCGGCAATCCCGCCCGGATCACCTCGTCCTGTTCGCCCTGGATGGTCTCGACGATGTCGCGCATCCGCCCGGTCCGGTTCGCGGTCAGCGCACTCAACAGTGCCGCTTCCCCGGTGACGTCCTCGCGCCCGGCGCCGTCGGCGGCACGTAAATCCAGCACCTCATCGTCGATTCCGATCAGCTGGCGACCCTTGGTGCGCAGCTGCCGACGTCGGGTCACCCCATCCGGTGACACGGCAGTAGCCAGATAGAACGGTCGAGCCGCGGGCGCGCGCCAGTCGATCAGCAGCGGGTCGAGATCCCGGTCGGCGGCGAACAGCCCGATCCGGCCGACGTACATCGAGGTGCCGGCGGCAAAATCGAGCCGCCCGAAACACAAACCGTTCTCGACCGCGTTCATCTGAGCGAGCTGTTCGGCGTAATGCCCCCGAGTGGCTTCCCGCTGGGTCCGGCCCTGCGGGGTGCCGCCCGCCTCCAGCAAAATCGCCCGCAGCCGCTCATCGGCCTGCTCCCGCAGCTCGTCGAGTCGGTGATAGAGCGTGGTCAGATACGCCTGCTCGGCGGGAAGGTCGTCCGGTGTCACGGCGGCTGTCACCGGGTCAGAGCTTGACAAAGTGGTGCCCCTTGGTCGGCCGCAAACGGCCAGAATAGCCGATCCTTTGGCTCAGCAACCAATGATGCGGCTAAGTCGCGCTCGCCGCCCACAGCTGCGGTTTTCGACCACCAACTACGCTCAAGGTACGGCTCATCGGGCAAACGCGCTTAAGTTACGGCTTATCGGGCAACTGTCTAAAATCGGGCGGAAATGGCGGCGAGCCGTTACGTCGAGCGGCCCGGCGAGATTAGTCAGCACATGAACTGCTATCCCCCGTTCCGCCGCCTTGGCGCGATGGCATTGATCGCCGCGGCCGCGCTCAGCTCTGAGCACCGCATGCTCGGGCAGCGCCAACTCGGCATCAGTCCAGCCGGGGCAGTCCGCCAGCGCCGGTGGCCCGGAACCGAAATCCATCGACGGCGCCGAACGCGCAGCTCAGCTCGTCTTCGACCGCTTTTCTGGGGGCGACTACGCCGGTGCGTGGGACATGTACACCACGGCCGGCAAGCAGGCGATCAGTGAAGCCGACTACGTCAAGCTCAACGAAGCCTGTTCGCGTCGGGGGTTGGCGATTCAGCTGAGCAGCGCGCGCATGGACGGAACCGACCGCGCGATCGTTATCGGCAAACAACTGGTCGCGGCCCAGTCGTACACAATGGTTTTTGAAGGAACAGCCTGGAAGTTGCAGCCGGCCACCGCTGGGCTGGCCCTCTACAAGCAGGGCGCGGTCAAGGCTATCGCCGCGCAGAGGAAGGCCGGCACCTGCGCCAACCAATGAGGACTGCGCGGCACAAACTGCGGTGCCCGTCGCCAACCCGCGACGGGCACCGATCACTGTGCCTAAACCCAGCGCACCTAACCCGACCAACGCGCTTGAACCAATCGCCGCTTGGGCGTTCAGACCGCCGCGTGCACGGGTAAGCCGTCCGGCCCGGTTACCGCGAGGCGGCTGCGCAACGTACCCCGCCCGGCGATCTGGTCGTAATAAGCGGCCCGCCGGCGGGCGACGCAGCCTTCTTTCGCGGGTTGGTTCGCGGCCAACGCCGGGTCCAAATGGGTGTTCAACCCGTCGCGCATCAGGCTCAGCGCCTCAGCGCGCAGCTGGGACACGCGCGACTCGGTGACGCCCAAATCAACAGCGATCTGCGCCATCGGCCGCTCCTCGAAGAAGTAGCCGTACACCACCGCGCGCAGGCGTTCGGGCAACGCATCCACTGCGTGCTTGAGATAGCCGAGCCGCTCACGCCGGATCAACAATTCCTCCGGGCCGGCACTGGGCTCGGTGACCATGTCATCCGCAGTAGCCGTGGCAAAACCCTGCAAACTGAAAACAACAGCCCGCTGTACGTCGTCGTCAGCGGTTTCGATGTCCTCAACTGTGCAGCCGATACGCGCCGCGACCTCTTGCACGCTCGGAGTCCGACCGAGTTCAGCGGTCAACTCCTGCCGAGCCGTGTCAGTGCGCCGAGCCCGCTGACGCACCGAACGACTCGCCCAGTCCAGGCCACGCAACTCGTCCAGCAGGGCGCCACGCACCCGAGCCGCGGCGAACCGGCTGAACGGCACACCCCGCTCGGCATCGAACCCGCGAGCCGCGTGCACTAGTGCGACATAGCCGGCTGACAACAGATCATCGCGGTTGACGTGCGCCGGAACCCGGGCCAGCATCTCGCGGACCAGGTGACCGACCAACGGCATGTGCGCCTGAACGATGTCCTCGCGACGACGCTCGACAACAGGTGGTGAGCCGTTCATGTGGGGGGTCTCCTCGAGTACCAGCCAAGGACGGGGGTTCCTCGGCGACTGAGGAGAACGGTGAGCTGTGCTGAGTGCCGATCAGGTCACTGCCGGGTGCCAGCCGGTTGCGATCGGCCGGACCAGGTACACTTGATCTCGCGGCCCGCCCCGTTCTGCCTCGGGCCGCCTTATGGATCGGTGTCAAGTGAGCAAAGTTTTCGGCCTAAACAGCCGGCAACCTGTTCAGCACCGGCCTTCGGATCGGCCACCACGCGCCGCGACTGAGCACGACGCGACTGGCATTCGCCGCAAGTTTGCGCGGTTGAAATCCAGCGATTCGTAACAACGTCTGCGCCGGGCAGGACGACCCCGCCACGACCTTTGGGAGTTCCCGCTTCATGACCACCTTCACCGAGCTCGGCGTGCCCGCAATTCTCACCTCGGCACTGGCCGACCTCGGCATCACCGCTGCATTCCCGATCCAGGCGGCCACGCTGCCTGACTCGCTCGCCGGGCGCGACGTGCTGGGTCGCGGGCGCACCGGCTCCGGCAAGACCTATGCGTTCGTCCTGCCGGTCCTGGCCCGGCTTGCCGCCTCACAGCAGCCGCGCCGACCCGGCCGGCCCCGCGCGCTGATCATGGCACCCACCCGTGAGTTGGCCACCCAGATCGAAGCGACGATCGCGCCGCTGGCAGCAAAATTGGGCCTGCGCACGCTCACCGTCTTCGGTGGAGTCGGTGCCAACCCGCAAATCAAGGGCCTGCGCGCCGGGGTTGACGTGCTCGTGGCCTGCCCCGGGCGGCTCGACGACCACCTGCGCAACAACCAGGTCTCGCTGGACGCGATCGAGATCACCGTGCTCGATGAGGCCGATCACATGGCCGACCTGGGCTTCTTGCCGGTGGTGCGCCGGCTGATGGACCACACCCCGACCAACGGGCAGCGGATGCTCTTCTCCGCCACGCTCGACAACGGCGTTGACGTTCTGGTCAAGCGCTTCATGCACAAGCCGGTCACCCACTCGGTCGACTCGGCCACCGAAGCACCGATCGAGATGTCACACCACGTCCTGCATGTGCGTGCCGACGACCGGTTCCCGGTGTTGGTCGATCTGCTCGCCGCACCCGGCCGGTCGGTCGTCTTCACCCGGACGAAGCGGCGGGCCAAGGTGCTGACTCGCCAACTCGTGCAGGCGGGAGTGCCAGCGGTCGAGCTGCACGGCAACCTCGCGCAGAACGCTCGTAACCGCAATATGGCCGCGTTCTCCGACGGAACCGCCGGCACGCTGGTCGCCACCGATATCGCCGCCCGGGGCATTCACGTGGACGACGTCGCACTCGTGATCCACGCCGACCCGCCGGTCGAGCACAAGGCCTACCTGCACCGCTCCGGGCGTACGGCTCGGGCTGGTGCGGCGGGCACAGTGATCACGCTGATGACCGATGACCAGCAGGCCGAGGTGCGCGACCTCACCCGTAAAGCCGGCGTGCGGCCGACTACCAGTCGCACTCGTCCGGGTGACCCGCTGCTGGCCGAGCTGGCGCCTGGCGAGCGTAAGTTCGTCGCGCCCTCAGCGCCCGAACCGCGCAGCTCGACCGAGGCTGACTCGGCCGAGTTGGCCGCCGACGCCGCTGCCGGCCGCAATCGTGGCCGTGGCCGCGGGGGTCGTCCGGCCGGCGGCACCCGCGCAGCCGGCGCTGGAGTTCGTTCCTCGGCCGGCGCGGCACGCTCAACCACCGGTAGCACACGTTCATCAGCCGGCGGAGCTCGTTCGACGGCCGGCGCGGCACGCTCAACCACCGGTAGCACACGTTCATCAGCCGGCGGAGCTCGTTCGACGGCCGGCGGAGCTCGCCCGGAGCAGGGCGCGGGACAGTCGCGCGGCCGCGGTGGTGCTGGGCAGTCGCGGGGCGCCAACGCAGCGATCTACACCAGCGAGACCGGCAATTCTGCCTCAACGGGTGGCGCCGCCGCGTTCTCGTCCGGCACCCGCGCCGGCCGCCGCACCACTCGCTAACCCGACCTCGGCCGGCATCACTCGCTGACCGGCACCAAGGTGGCACCGCCCGCTGCACCGGCCTGGTCGGCGACTCCCGCTGAGCCGGCCGACTCGCACGACACCCACCGACGTCCACGTGCGTCGGTGGGTGCCAATGCCGATGGTCGGTTGGGTCAGACTCAGACGTCGACGGCGATCTCTGCGCCGAGGGTGAATCCGGCAGCCAGGGCGAGCTCGTCGCCACTCCAGAAACGCCCGGGGTCATACCAACTGGGTTGGTGCTTGCTCGTCAGCAGACCCATGTCCTCATAGGTGACGGCAACCACCTCGGCGCAGTAAGCCGTCTCCAGCGCTGCCTCGGTCGGGTCGCCTTCCGCACGCCGGGCGCGGATCTGCGGCACCCGGCCGCGCAGCCAGCGCCACGCCAGCTGTGCGGACGACGGGAACGGCGTACCGTCCAAGCGGGCCACGGTTTTGAGGGCTAGATCTTCCATTTCGGCGCTAACGGCCGGCTCAAGCTGGCGCAGCCAACCACGCTGGCCGTAACGCTGAGCCCAGACGGTGACTGCGTCACGCAGGTCGTGCAACTGGACGCCGCGTTGGAAGGTGCCAGACCATAGGTCGGGCAACGACTTGCCCAGCTCGGCGTGCCACATCAACGGCGGCATGTCTTCGATCACCAACGACATACCAACGTGATTAACCGGACTGTTGGTTAATGTCTGGATCGCCCGATCCGGCGCAGATCGTCCGCGAAAAAGCCAGACATCACCTGTACGCGTCAGGTCGATCGCCTGGTCGAGACTGATAGCGGCAACCACGTGTCTATCCTCAGCAGATGCGTTGGTGGAAAATAGCGGGTCTGGCCGGTCTCGCCGGGGTTGCCGCCACAGGTGTCGTTGTAGCCCGAGCGGAGCGCCGGCGTCGGGCATATACCCCAGATGAGGTTCGCGACCGCCTGCATCGGCGCGTCGCCGAGGCTGCTGCGTTGGCACCGGCGAGCCCGATCGAGCCGAGCTCAACCGATCCGAACTCAAGCGCAGCGAGCGCGATCGAGCCGAGCTCAGACGACATCGGTGTCCCGGAGTAGCGACCATAGCCCGGCGCCATCCGGCGCGGAGAACCAGGTTTTGCCGCCCGACCCGACCGCCTCAGGGCTGCCGGCTGGGCCCGGCACAGCACCGGCAAGCACCGCCTGAGTCGGGGAAAGCCGACGGATCGCAACCGCTGCGACATTGTCCGGGAAGGCGTGCGCGAACTCGGAATAGATCTCTGGATCGTGCTGCCCGTCGTCGCCGATCAGCAGCCACCGGATGTCGGGAAACTCCCGCGCCAACCGTTGCAACGTGTTGCGCTTGTGCTCCTGACCGCTGCGAAACCAGCGATCCGGGGTCGGGCCCCAGTCGGTGAGCAGCAACGGACCAGCCGGATAAAGGTGCCGCGACAGGAACCGGCTCAGCGTCGGCGCCACGTTCCACGCGCCGGTGGACAGATATATCACCGGCGCACCCGCATTGGCGGTCACCAGCCGCTCATAGAGCACCGCCATGCCCGGCACGGCCATCCGAGCGTGCTCATCCAGCACAAATGTGTTCCAGGCGGCGAGCAACGGACGCGGCAACGCGGTGACCATGACAGTGTCGTCGATGTCGGAGATCACCCCGAATTTCACTGCCGGATCCACCACTCGAATGGGCGCCTCGACTGGCGCGGAACCCTCGGTGCTCAGCCGCACCTTGCCCCACCCCGGCTGCAAATCACCGTTAACCCGGCAATCAACATAACCACTGCGATCGGTACGCGTCTGGGTGACGCTCTCCCCCATTTGGATGTGCACCACCGCGTTGTTCACCGGTGAACTGGTGAAGCTGCGCCAGCCGCGCGCCTTTTCCAGTTTCCGGCCAGGCTTGGCGCCACGGGTCAGCACGACCCGAGCCATCACCCGCGCCCACCCAGGTGCCCCGTAACCGGTGTATGCGGTGATCACCGGATGCCAGCCACGATTACGCAGCCGGCGCTCGATCACCTCGTGCACGGCATCTTCGATTCGGGCAGCGCGATGCAGTCTGACCTCGGCGCGACGCTCGCTCGTCGGAGTAGACGCCACAGTGGCCCCCTGCCCGTCAATGATGCGGCGGTCGTCTTGAGCGGTCACGGTACCTGCCAAAGCGGGGTTACGCGGCAACCGAGAGCTCACCAGTCACCCGTTCATCGACGAACTTTTGCCCGCCGGCAACCGAGTGCTCGGCTGAGATTCGCGCAACGGCAGCGGCTGCCTCTGCCCGCAGCCCGAGCAAGGTCTGCGCGGCGGTCTCGGCGACGCTCCACGTGGCTTGCTCGTGCGCGACCGCGCGGCGGTATTCGGCATATCGATGCTCGCGGGCCAGCTGCTGCAACGCCGCCTCCTGCACTACCGGGTGTAGTCGCGGATTCCAGCCCCGGTGCGCGTAGACATCGTTGAGTTGAGCGATGGAAATGTCGCGCTTGCGGCAGGCCTGAGTAGCCGCGTGATGCAAGTAGCGCTCGCGATCCGCGTTGTCGCCCAGCTTGCGGCTGCGACTCATCAGCGGGAAGGCACCGGCCAAGGTGGTGCGGCGAGCGGCCCGTTCGGCCAGATCGAACGCCGCCCAGGCTTCATCAAGCTCGTCGTGGGCGACCAGCCAAACGTCTCGGTGTCCAGCGGCAGTCGCTGCGGCCTGCTCGACTTGCTCGGCGATCTCATCAGCGCGCCGACGGGCCTCGACCTCAGCCAGCGACATCGGCGCGACAACCTTGCCGGGCAGCGCAGCCACGGCAATCGCTAGCGCGACGACAAGCAACGGGAGCAGCCACAAAAGCAAGGTCGGGGGCGCGAAAACCACTAAGCTCGACAGCGCGACTGCCACCCAACACCTCATGATCAGGACATGCTTCGTCGGGCCTGGCCGAGAACACGCGGACACTGCTTCGGTCGCGCTCGGCAGGCAAGCACTGTCCGTAACACTGACCACAACAGCCACAAGAATCAACTTACCGTTCGTAGGGCAACGCGCACAGCCCGAATAGGTTGCGCCCTTCGTGCTAGGGATGAAACATGTCATCCGCGCGAGGGACGATAGCCGATGTGGACCTACAGCTGGTACAACAAGTGGTCGAGCTCGGCGCCTGGGTCGCCGAAGGTGGCGTAGTGGTGCTCAGCGGGGCTGGGTTATCCACTGATTCGGGCATCCCCGACTATCGTGGGCCGTCCGGCTCAGCCCGGCGTGGCCCGCCGATGACCTACCAGGTGTTCACCGGCGATCCCCTAGCTCGGCGCCGCTATTGGGCGCGCAGCCACCTAGGCTGGGCACGCATCGGAGCTGCAGCGCCCAACGACGGGCACCGGGCAGTGGCCCAGCTGCAGCAACTTGGCCGGCTGCACGGGATCATCACCCAAAACGTCGACGGCTTACATCAGGCGGGCGGCGCAACCGCAGTGGTCGAGTTGCACGGCAATTTGGCTCGGGTCGTCTGCCTCGACTGCGGTGCACTCAGCACCCGAGCAGAGCATGCCAATCGGCTGACCGCGGCGAATCCACAGTTCACCGCGGTCGCCGCGGCGATCAACCCCGACGGCGATGCCGAATTGGACGATGCCCAGCTGGACGGCTTCACCGTGCTCGACTGTTTCCACTGCGGTGGGATGCTCAAGCCCGATGTTGTCTACTTCGGGGAAACCGTCCCGCCACAACGGGTGGCGCGGGCATTCGAGCTGGTTGGCTCCGCCCGTACCGTGGTGGTGTTGGGGTCTAGTTTGACGGTTTTGTCGGGGCGGCGGTTTGTGCTGCGGGCGGCGAAGTTGGGGATCCGGGTCGCGATTGTGAACCGAGGCGTGACCCGGGGCGAGCCATATGCCGATCTGGTGCTCGACGCACCGCTGGGCAGTGTGCTGCCGGAAATCGTCCGCCGGGTCAGCGCCTCGATGTCGTAAGGGATCGAAACTGTTTAGCGAGCAGGTTGATTGGGGTATTGCCAGGACTACCCCCACGACCTAGGAGAGCCCCATGCGCAGAAGCTCGATCGGCGCAGTGATTGTCATTGTCTGGCTGGTGCTGGGCTGCATTGCCGCCTCCGCGCGCGGCTACTTCAAGAGTGACAGCGACACCAGCTGCGCCAAGACCGGCACAGTCATTGTCACGGTGGTTGCTGGACCGCTGAACTGGCTCGGCGTCAATCCCAAGATCAAGTGCAATCTCCCCGCCCCGAGCAAGTAAACGCCCGGGACGCAAGGTGGGCAGTGTCCGGGCCACATGCCGGCACATTCCGCAAACCGATGGTGGTGTGGGTGGCCGACCTGTCAGTAAACCCAAGCCTGTCAACAAACCCAGGGCGGGCTGATTACGGCACCGTTGGCCATAGTGGCTTGCAGACCGACGCTGGTGGTTACCCACGCGGTGGCCGGCTCGGCAGCATCGTTGTCGATACACAACGAGCTGCCGGGCGGCACCAAGATCACCTCGCCCGGAGTCAGCGTGCTGCTAACCCCGTCGAGCGTGACCGTCAGCTGGCCGGTCAGCAGCACGAACACCTCTTCCTTGGAGACCTGGTGTGGTTGGCCGGCAGTGCCGCCGGCAAGCTCCAGCCGCCAAGCGCAAAGCTCTTTGCTGCCGGATGCAGGCGCGGCGAACGAATGAAACGTCGCGCCGTGCATTTGGTGCACTACGACGTCAGTTTCGTGAACGATCGGCATAAAAAACACCCCTTCTCAGCGATTTACAAGCTCGTCGGACGCTTGTTGCGCGGATAGTCAATCTGCTTGACTAAATAGTCAAGGTTCTTGACTTGTATGTCAAGCTTTCGAGATGGCTCGTGATCTGTTAGACCTGCCGGTGCTCTTACTGGGCGCGGCAACTGCCCTGGTCGACGGCATCAACGCAGGGGTGCGGGCGCGGGGATTCACCGATTTGCGGCCGGCGCACGGGTTTGCCTTCGTCCGGCTGACGCCCGATGGTGCCACCGTCAACGAGCTGGCGGACCATCTCGGTGTCACTAAACAAGCTGCCAGCCAGATGGTCGACGACTTGGTGCAGAAGGGCTACGTCGATCGACGTACTCACCCGGTCGATGCCCGTGCGCGCCTGATTGTGCTGACAGATAAAGGCTGGGCCTGCACACGAGCGGCCGATGCGGCAGCCGAGGAGACGTTGCGCCCCTGGGCGGCCGCGATTGGCCCGCAACGCCTCGCCGCTCTGCGCGCAGACTTAGGCCGGCTGGCCACCCCCGGTCGGATCCGTCCAACCTGGTGACCTGCGCGCTTATGCTGGGTCAGCTGCGCTCGATCTGGTGGCCGATCAGCTGTGGACCCATCAACACGGCCGTTCCTGAGCCATCGCGGCGCGGGTCTGGTGCTGGCAGCTCGACTGGGTCGCCGGTGCGGCTAGCGCCGACTGGGCGCGGACCCACCCAGGCCACCGTCAGCTGCGTTTCGCCGCTGAGGAAGCGCTGCACCCGAACCCCGCCGGTGGCACGGCCCTTTGCCGGATAGTGGGCCAGCGCGGTGACCTTAACCTGCGTGCCGGTCGACGTGACCACCATCGGGTGCCCAAAGGCGCTGTCTTTGGTGGAGACCACGTTGAACGAGACGATCTCGGCGCCGGCAGTGAGACTCATCCCGGCCATCCCGCCGCCTTTGAGGCCCTGTGGGCGCACCAGCTTGGCCTCGAAGCGCAATAGCGAAGCATCCGACGAGACGAAGACGAAGGTCTCAGCGCCGTCGGCGAGCCAGGTGGCCCGGAGCACTTCGTCGCCGTCCTTCAGTGTGATCACCTCGAATTCGTCCGAGCGCACCGGCCAGTCGGGCGCACAGACCTTGATCACTCCTTGTCGGGTGCCCAGAGCCAGCCCCGGACCGCCTGGCACAGTCAACGGTGCCAGGCCGACCACTCGTTCGCCCGGCTGCAACGGCACCAATTCAGCAGCCGACATCCCGCCGCGAATCGACACCGTGCCGGACTGCTCGGGCAACACCGGCAGCGGCAACACATCGGTCTTGAATGCCCGCCCAGTGTTGGTGATCAACAGGATGCGACCGCGTGCGGTGGAGTGCACCACCGAGTGAACCGCATCGTGCTTGACCCGCCCAGAGCGCCGCCGACCCTCTGCCGCCTCTTCACTTTCCGCCGCCGTTCGCGCGATCAGCCCGGTCGCCGACAAGATGACCTGGCACGGATCGTCAGCCACTTCCAACGGGCCGGCCGGCGCTGATGCAGCCAGCACCTCTTTGAGGTCGCCATCGATCAGCTTCGTGCGCCGCGGTGTGCTGAATTCCCGGGCCACATCAGCCAGCTCGTCGGAGACCAGCTGCTTGAGCACCTCGTCGTGGTCGAGAATCCGGGTCAGCTCGGCGATCTCGGTGCGCAACCGCTCCTGCTCGGTCTCCAGTTCGATCCGGTCGAAGCGGGTGAGCCGGCGCAACGGCGTGTCCAGGATGTACGTCGCCTGAATGTCGGAGAGCCCGAACTCGCTCATCAACGCAGCCTTGGCCGCGGCCGCATCGTCGCTGGCCCGGATCACCGCGACCACCCGATCGATGTCGATCAGCGCGATCAGCAGACCGTCGACCAGGTGCAGCCGGTCCTGGCGTTTGGTGCGCCGATACGTCGTGCGCCGGGTGACCACCTCATAGCGGTGCTGGACGAACACTTCCAGCAGCGCCTTGAGCCCGAGAGTTTGCGGCTGACCGTTGACCAGCACCAAGTTGTTGATGCCGAACGAGCTCTCCAGTGGGGTCAGTCGATAGAGGTCGGCGAGCAGTGCCTGCGGGTTGACGCCAACCTTGCACTCGATCACCAGGCGAATACCGTGTTCACGATCGGTGAGGTCTTTGACGTCGGCGATGCCTTGCAGCCGGGCGGGTTGACGTTGTCCTCGGCGTGGACCCGAGGTGATCAGTTTGCCCTTCACCTCGTCGGTGATCGCTTCGATGATCTTCTCGGTGCCCACCCCGTAGGGCAGCTCGGTGACGGTGATCGCTTGCCGGCCCCGACCGCCTTCCAGCAGACCGGTCTGGGCCGAGGCCCGCATCCGGACCACCCCCCGCCCGGTCTCGTAGGCGCGGCGCACCTCGTCGAGCCCGAGTAACTGACCGCTGGTGGGCAGGTCCGGGCCGGGCACGAAACGCATCAGCGCGTCGAGGTCGGCGTCGGGTTGAGTGATCAGATGCCGGGCCGCAGCGACAACCTCGCCAAGGTTGTGCGGGATCATATTGGTCGCCATTCCGACCGCGATCCCGGACGTGCCGTTGACCAGCAGGTTCGGGAAGGCAGCTGGCAATACCTTGGGCTCGGTTTCGGAGCCGTCGTAATTCGGCTTGAAATCGACGGTCCCTTCGCCCAGCTCGCCGACCAGCAGCATCGCCTCGCGCGACATCCGCGCCTCGGTGTAACGCGAAGCAGCGGGGCCGTCGTCGGGTGAACCGAAGTTTCCGTGCCCGTCGATCAGCGGGGTGTTGAGCGAGAAGTCTTGGGCGAGTCGCACCAGCGCGTCATAGATCGCCAGGTCACCGTGCGGGTGGTATCGACCCATCACGTCGCCGACGACTCTGGCCGACTTCACGTACGGCCGGTCGGGGCGGTGGCCTTGCTCGGACATCGACCAGAGGATGCGCCGGTGCACGGGTTTGAGGCCATCGCGAGCGTCGGGCAGTGCCCGTGAGTGGATCACCGAATACGCGTACTCCAGGTAGGAGTCTTCGACTTCGGTGGTGATGGGGTTGTCGATGACCCGGGCGCCGGCCTGGTCGAAGGCGGACAGGTCGACCCGGCTCTGCTCGGGTTTGCGGCGTGCCATGAAAACAAGACCTCTCAGGCGTCGATCGTCTCTTGATCAATACGGCCGGCGGCCTCGATCAACCAGTTTTTGCGTGGCTCGACCCGTTCACCCATTAGCAGTTCAAGGGTGGCTTCGGCCCGTTCGGCGTCGGTCAAGGTGATGCGCCGCACGGTTCGCGTGCCGGGGTTCATGGTGGTGTCCCACAGCTCGTCGGCGTCCATTTCGCCAAGGCCCTTGAATCGGTTGACTGGCGCGATCGACTTGCCCTCGCGCTGCAGCCGACTCATCGTCGTCTCCATTTCCTGCTGGGTATAGGTGAAGACGGTTTCGGCGTTGCGCCCCTTGGTGGTGATTTTGTGCAATGGGGGCATCGCCGCGAAGAGTCGACCAGCTTCGATCACCGGTCGCATGTATTTCGCGAACAGAGTGATCAGCAGGGTGCGGATGTGTGAGCCGTCGACGTCGGCATCCGCCATGATCATCACTCGGCCGTAGCGCATAGAGCCGATGTCGAAGGTGCGGCCAGAGCCGGCGCCGAGCACCTGAACGATCGCCGAGCACTCGACGTTGTCCAGCACCTGTTGCAGGCTGGCTTTCTGCACGTTGAGGATTTTGCCGCGGATGGGCAAAAGCGCTTGATATTCCGACGAACGCGCCATCCGGGCTGTGCCGAGCGCGCTGTCACCCTCGACAATGTAGAGCTCGCTGCGGGTGATTCCGGTGGTGCGGCAGTCGACCAGTTTGGGCGGCATCGACGCGCCTTCCAGCGCAGTTTTGCGCCGGGCTGCGTCCTTTTGCTGTTTTTGGGTGAGGCGCACTCGGGCTGCGTCGATCACCTTTTGCAGGACCGTCCGCGCCTCGGTTTTGGTGCGCCGGTCGTCGACCCAGGCCCGCAGCTGCGTCTCGACCAGACTCTGCAGCACCCGGGTCAGACCAGCGGTGGAGAGCTCGTCCTTGGTCTGCGACGTGAACTGCGGCTCGGGGACCCGCACGTGGATGACAGCAGTCATGCCTTCGAGCAAGTCATCCAGTATCGGCGGCTCTTCCTTAGGTTTGAGCAGGCCGCGGGCGTTACGGATAGCCTCGCTCAACGCCCGCACCAACGCCCGCTCGAAGCCCTTGCGATGAGTGCCGCCGTGCGAATTGCGAATAGTGTTAGTAAAACACTCGACCGTGCGCTCATAGCCGGTGCCCCAGCGGAACGCGATTTCGATCTGCGCCACCCGCTCGACGTTTGATTGCATGACGCCATTGGCATCGGCAGCGTTTTCTTTGTATTTTCCCTCACCAGTGAAGAGCAAGATGCCCGACACTGGTTTGTCGCCGGCCGGGGTCAGGAATTCCACCATGTCACTGAGACCATGTGGGAAATGGAACGTTTCATCGACTGGTTCCTCGGCTGTCTCGTCGCGCAGGGTGTAGGCCACCCCGGGCACGAGGAACGCGGTGTTGCGCAATTTGGCCCGAACCGAGTCGACGTCGAGGCGGGCGCCGGTCTCGAAGTAACGAGCGTCATACCAATACCGGATCGACGTGCCACTGGCCTCGCCGCGCTTCATCCGCCGCACGATGCGCAGGCCGGATTCGGGGGTGAAGCCAGCGTTGGGGCCGGGGCCAGCGAAGACGCCGGGCACGCCACGCTGGAAAGAGAGCTCATGCACCTTTCCTTCGCGCTTGACGGTGACGTCGAAGCGCAGCGACAACGCGTTGACAGCGGAGGCACCGACACCGTGCAGACCACCGGAGGTCTTGTAGCCAGAGCCGCCGAATTTGCCGCCCGCGTGCAGCCGGGTCAACACCAGCTCGACGCCGTTGAGCCCAGATTTGGCGTTGATGTCGGTGGGGATGCCCCGGCCGTCGTCGTCGACCTGGACGGAACCGTCGGCGTGCAGGAACACCGAGACAGCAGCGGCGTGGCCGCCGACGCCTTCGTCGGTGGCGTTGTCGAGGATTTCATTGGCGAGGTGATTGACCCCACGGCTGTCGGTCGACCCGATGTACATACCCGGGCGCTTGCGGACAGCGTCCAGCCCTTCGAGGTGCGTGAGGTCATCAGCCCCGTAAAGGATTTCCGCGGTCACGGCGTGGCACTCCCGATCGGCCCTAGGTCAGCAGAACGCGGCGAGCCTACCGTCACGCCCCGACACTTCTGGTAAACCCAGCCGATCCGGTCCGGTCACGTTGCTCGGGAAAACGGACAAAAGTTATGCCTGGTGCGACAAGACCCCCATTCGCGCCGGAGCTCCTTGCGGTTGTAGCGCACGCCACAGGTCCAACGGGTACGGCTTCCCGGCCACCCGTACGGGCGGCATCTCCTGGTAGTCGATCAGCTCGTCGGTCGCTTGGCGGGTGGCGGCGCACACCACTACCGTGTCGTGCGGTGCATAGGCCTGCAGTCGAGCGGCCGTGCTGACCACGCTGCCGCTGATCATGGCGTGACCGAAGTCGCTCAGCGCGGCCAGATCGACGATGACATCGCCGGTTGCGAGCCCGACTCGGGTTTTGACAGCGAACCTGCCGGCCAAGAGAAGACCCCTCAGCTCCTCCTGGACCGACAGGCCCACCCGCACCGCCGCAGCGGCCGCTTCTGGCCCGAAGCCGGGCTCACCGGTGCCGAACACGGCCATGACCGCGTCACCGACGTACTTCTCCACCACGCCGCCCCCGGCGCGTACCACGGTGGAGACGGTGTTGAAGTAGTCGCGTTGCAGTGCCCGGACCACTGCACAGTCGAGGTCGTCGACCAGCGAAGTGAAACCGACGATGTCGATGAAAAGAACGGTGACTGTCTGCCGCCGTTCTAGCTCTGCCACAGCGTTCACGGTCATGCTGCACGCTCCCCAAGTCACTGCTTCAGCCCCGGGAGGACACTGCCAGCCATCGTCCGATCACGGATCGGCAGAACGACGTATCTGTGACAACACGCGCTCCGGTCAGTTTTGTGACGCAGATCAGGCCGAACCGACGAGAACGTGCTAGGTCGATGCCTACTAAGGGCCCGTCGCACTATTAGTCAGTCACGTTTGTCCTACTTGGCTGTTCGATGGTGGGATGACGGTGGAGGGTGTTCTTGCGGAGAAGTTTGCGGTGTTGCGTCCGGTTTTGGATGAGCGGCAGTGGCGGTTGTTGCTGGGTGTGGAAGCGCAGGCGTTGGGTCATGGTGGGATCGCGGTGGTGGCGCGGGCGTCGGGGGCGGCGCGGTCGACGGTGTCGATCGGGTTGCGTCAGGTTCGTGTGGGGGTGGTCTGCGATGGGCGGGTGAGAGCGCCGGGGGCGGGCCGGCCGCGTGTGGGTGAGGTACAGCCGGGTGTTGAGCAGGCTTTGCAGGATTTGGTCGCACCGGCGACGCGGGGTGATCCGATGTCGTTGTTGCGGTGGACGACTAAGTCGTTGCGGTCGTTGGTGGGCGCTCTTGACGCGGCGGGGTTTGTGGTCAGCACGCGGACGGTGGCGCGGATGTTGCGGCGCTTGGGGTACCGGTTGCATGCGGTGTTCAAGACCAAGGAAGGTGGGCAGCATCCGGATCGCGACGCGCAGTTCTGCTATATCGATGCGCTGGCGGGGCAGTTTGTGCAGGCTGGGGATCCGGTGGTCAGCCTGGACTGCAAGAAGAAGGAGTTGGTCGGGGAGTATGCGAATAAGGGCCGGGAGTATCAGCCGCTGGGTTGCCCGGTGAAGGTGAACGGGCATGACTTTCCGGCTGGGGTGCCCAAGGCGATCCCGTACGGGGTGTACGACATCGGTGCGGATGAGGGTTGGGTGTCGGTCGGGGTTGATCACGAGACGTCGGCGTTCGCGGTGAACACGCTACGCACGTGGTGGCGCAGTATGGGTAAGGCCCGCTACCCGCAGGCGAAGAGGTTGATGCTGACTGCTGATGGTGGTGGTTCCAACGGGTACCGTAGGCGGGCGTTCAAGGTGGAGTTGGCGGCGTTCGCTGCTGAGACCGGGTTGGACGTCACGGTGTGCCATTTCCCGCCCGGGACGTCGAAATGGAACAAGATCGAACACAAGATGTTCTCGTTCATCTCCATCAACTGGCGGGGCCGGCCGTTGACCGACTACCAGACGATCCTGGAACTGATCGCGCATACCACGACCGAGACCGGGTTGACCGTGTCGGCGTGTCTCGACGACGGTGTCTACCCGACCGGGGTCAAGGTCACCAACGCGGAGCTAGCGGCTGTTCCCCTTGTCCCGCAAGACTTTCACGGGGAATGGAACTACACCATCAGTTGTGGACGAACGCGGAAACCCCGCCGTGGCAACAAATCGTCGATCAAATGACGGACTAATTCTGCGCTCTGCCCTAAGCTGCCCACCATGGCCAGTGAAGCGGACGACGGGCCACTTGTCGGACGTGCCGGCACGCTGGCTGAGGTTCAGTCAGATCTACGCAACACCGGCCCCGGCGGTACGGCTGCGGTGTTCGTCACCGGCGAAAGTGGAGTCGGCAAGAGTCGACTGCTGCGCGAAACCGCCGCGGCGATGCGTACGAGTGGGATGGCAGTGCTGTCTGGGCTGTGCCTGGACATCGGCGACGCGTCCCCGTTGCACCCGGTGTTGCGCGCGCTGCGCAGCCATGATCAGGTCACGCCGACAGTTGGGGCGGACGACGCCGGTGCACTGCTCGACCGGGTTTCCAGCAGCTTGCGCGCGGTCGCCGCCGGCCGCCGACTGTTGCTGGTGCTCGACGACCTGCAGTGGGCCGACCGCAGCACCCGGCAACTGTTGCTCTACCTGCTCGCCGGCCTTGGCGATATCGAGCTGTCCGTGCTTGCCGCGGTGCGCGCAGAGGCGTTGCACGGTGCCCACCCGCTGCGCCGAGTCCTGGCTGAGCTGCGGCGACTCCGTTCGGTCCGAGTGGTCGATCTGGCACCACTGGATTCGACTCAGACGCTCGAACTGGTCACGGCGATTGCTGGCGGCACGATTGAGCTCGAGGACGCTGAGCGCGTGTTCAAGCGCAGCGGCGGCAATCCGTTCGTGGTGGAAGAACTGGCTCGTGACCTGCGCGACGGCCGGGTCGAGCTGTCCGACACGCTGCGCGAAATCTTCCTATCCCGCGTCGATGAGCTGCCGGTCAATGCCCATGCCGTAGTGCGCGCGGTTGCCACCGGAGTCGAGCCAGTCGAGCACGCGATCCTGGCGCAAGTGGTCAGGTTGCCCGAGGACCAGCTGCTGGAAGCGATCCGCGCCGGGGTGGCCCACCGCTTCCTGGCACACGCGCCAGAAGGCTACCGGTTGCGCCACCGCCTGGTCGCGGAGATCCTTGACCAGGAAGTTTTGCCGGCCGAGGCCGCCGCGGTGCACCGCCGCTATGCCGAGGCGTTCGAGGCCGCTAGCGGCGCTGACGACTACACCCGGTTGGCCCATCACTGGCAGCTGGCCGGCGAGCCGACTCGCGCGCTGCCGTCAGTGGTCGCCGCCGCCCGCGCCGCCGAAGCCCTCTATGGCTTCACCGAGGCACACCGCTACTGGGCCTTGGCCCTGCAGCTGACCACCGACTCCGCCCCGGAACGCACCGAGCTGCTCGCCCACGCCGCTGAGTCAGCCCACCGCTGCGGCGAGCACCTGCGCGCCCTGTCGCGACTGGCCGAGCTGACCACCCGACCCGACGCCCCCGGCCAAGGCGATCTGCACCTGCGCCGGGCTCGCTACCTGGCCGCCGCCGGGCGCTTCGCCCAAGCCGAAAGCGAATACGAGCTTGCGTTGCAGGCCAGCGACAGCACCGGTCCCCAACGCGCCTCAGCCGCCGCATATCTGGCCGAACTGCTGGTCCAACTGGCCCGTTACGCCGATGCCAACACCCGGGCCCGCGAAGCTCTAGACCAGGCCGAAGTCAACGGCTCAACTGCCGATTTGGTACGCGCTAGCGCCGCGCTCGGTTTCAGCGCCGCCTTCCGGGAAGACCCGGACGCAGGCCTGGGGGTGATCCGGCACGCCGTGGAAATCGCCGAGCGCTCCGGCCACCCGGACGACATCGGTTGCGCCTATCTGCACCTGGCCGAATTGCTGGCCGGCCCACTGAACAATGTGGAAGAAGGGGTGCTGGTCGCCCGCCGCGGCGCCCAGCGGCTCGCCACCCTCGGAGTCGGACGCAACTATCAGACTCGACTGCTCGCCGTGGCCGGCAACGGGCTGTTCCGCATTGGGCAGTGGGCTGAAGCCGACGCGGTGCTGCGGACGGCGATGAGCCACCGCCCTTCCGGCGCCGACGCGGTCGAGTTGCTGTTAGCCCGCTGCCGGCTCTGGGTGGGCTTCGGTGATGTCGACGCGGCCCAACGCGACCTAGACGCGGTGGCCACGATGTTGGCTGGTGGCGGCGCTCGGCACGTCCTGCCGATGCTCACCCTGCGCGCTGGGCTAGCGATGTGGCAGCGTCAACACGCGCAGGCCCGAGCGGCAGTGCAACGAGGGTTGACCGAGACGCGTTCCGATGATTTGGTGCTGCTCGGGGTGCTGGCGTGGCACGGGTTGCGCGCCGAGGCGGAAGCACACAGCGACGGCGAGCCGGTCGACCCGGCCGCGATTCGCCGGCTCACGGCAGTCGTCGACCGGATGACCCAAGGCGTCGGCACCGCAGCCATCCCCGTCCGGGCGGTGGTCGACGGCTACCTGGATCTATGCGCGGCCGAGCTCAGTCGGATCGAGGACCGCCACGATCCAGAGCCGTGGATCCGGGTGTCCAATGCGTGGGACCGTCGCCGGCATCCCTACCCGGCTGCGTATGCGCGGTTGCGCCAAGCCGAGGCGGTGCTGCAACGTAAGGGGCGGCGCTCTACTGCGATTACCGCGCTGCGCCAGGCGTACGCGACGGCCACCGCGATGGGCGCCAAACCGTTCGCGGCTGAGATCGTCGCGCTAGCGCAGCGGTTCCGGGTGACTTTAGTCGACCAGGAGCAGCCGGTGCCGGCGGCTGACTCGGCTGCCGGGACTGAGCTGGGTGGGCTGACCAGTCGCGAGCGGGAGGTGCTAGCCGCAGTCGCCGAAGGCTTGACCAACCGGGAGATCGGCGAGCGGCTCTACATCAGCGAACGCACTGTCGGCGTGCACGTCGGACACATCTTCGACAAGCTCCAAGTCCGTACGAGAGTGCAGGCCAGTCGGGTTTTCCTGACCGCGGCGTGACCTTTTCGTGATCTGCGGTCAGGGAATACGTAGTTCTACCGATCTGCCACGTACGTCGTCGGTGCCAGGCTGTGTCGACGGGGGAGCACCGCCCGGGGCGACAGGCGTCGGGCGGTGCTGGGGGCCTCCACCCGTAGGTTTCGCGTTGGAGGATCCAGATGACTGAGCCGGTGTGGAAACCTGTGCAGCAGGAGCTGTCCGCGCTGCTAAAGGTGCATCCCGACGACGTGCCCGCCGTCGTCGATCAGCTCACCGAGGTGCAGAAAATTCTCACCGGCGTGCCCGTGTCGTTTGGCGCGAACCCGCTGGCCGATTTCAACCGGCTCTATCTGACGATCACTGAGGGAATTCTCGACCGGCTCTACGAAGGCAAGTTCGCCGATCCCGCATTTTTGTCCCGGCTCGATGTTGAGTTCGCCGCCAGATATTTCGACGCGTTGCGGGCCTGGAGTGGTGCCGGCTCACACTGTCCGCTGGTGTGGCGCGGCCTGTTTCGCCGCATCGGCGGACCGGAATGCCGTCCGCTGCCCTCGGCGTGTGCCGGCGTTAATGCGCACATCAACTTCGATTTGCCGTTCGCGTTGGTCACCACCTTCGACCATCTGGGCTCCGACCCCGTCGACGACAGCGCCCAACACGAGGACTACCTACAGATCAATGAGATCTTCGCCGAGGCGATCCCGGGTTTGCGCCGCGGCTACCTGGAAAAATGGCAGCTGCTCATCGACACGATGAACGGCGACCTGGACGACTGGTGGCAGGACGAGCTGGTGCTTTACACCCGAAATGTCGCCTGGCGCAACGCGCAGAAGCTCTGGTCGATCCGACACGACCTGACTTCCACCGCCAAAGAACGCAGCCGGCTCGACCGGGTCGCGGCGGACCTGGGTCGGCTCCTACTGTCCCCACTTGGCACATTCCTGCAGTGACATAACCTAGTCAAGGGACTACCATCACTCCCAACACCAAACGGGAGGACCGCATGAGTGACATATGGAAAGACCGGGTGACCTTGCTGGAAAGCAAAGCTTTCCAACACGAGGGGCGGTTGGATCGGTTGGACTCGACCGTGCAACAGATCAACAACAAGCTTGACGACCTCTCCGGGCAGGTCCGGGAAGTCCGGCTGAGCGTGGTCGAGGTCGGCGACCGTGTCAGTGGGCTGGAGGCACGCGTGGAAGGTGTCGAGGTGTTGCTGGAGCAGCATGGGGTGCTGTTGGAGCGGATTGTCGCGAAGCTCGGCGCCTAGTTCAGGCGGCGAGCAGCTGCGGAATCCGCTCAAAGAGCTGGGTTGTGTAGGTAACCATTTCGTGCAGCATCCAGTTGCCAGAGAACAGCAACGCTGCCCCCACCGCGGCTGCCTTCGGCACGAATGCCAGTGTCGCTTCCTGGATCTGGGTCACCGACTGGAACAGCGAAATCGCAAAACCGACAACCAGTGCGGTCAGCAGCGTCGGCGCGCTCATTTTGGCCGCCATGGTCATCGCTTGCATGCCCAGCTCAAGAATCATCGTGTCGGTCATGCCCTTCCCTTCGGGCAGCTGAGCGATTTGTCGAGTGCAAGTCGGGTTCATCCTGGTTGCCATTTGGTTCGCATTCGACAAATCCTCAGGTCGCGCTCCAGCTCAGCCGAGGGTGAACCAGACAGCTCGCGACTTCTGCCACTCCGGGTGCGTTAAGTCCTTGACCTGCACGCCGTCACCGTAGAGCACGGCCGCGCCAGCATCGGTGAGCAACTGCACTCGTGCACCAGTCGCGTGCAGATCCGGGACTGTGACAATCGCTTCCCAGGCTCCTGGGTCGGCGGTGGGCAGCGATCGCAGCAGCACGGGAGCATGCGTGCCGACGCCATCCCACGAATACAACGCGTACGGTGCGCTGTTGTCGTCAGCGGCCCAGGATCCGGCAATGATCAGGTATTGGTCGGCGGCATTTTTGCGAATGTCGCGCACACTGAGGCCACCCAAGTCCAAAGTGATCGGCGCGCCGAAAGTGGCGGGTGCGCCGCCGATAACTTTGTCCATGTTCGTGACAGTTATCAGGAGTGCCTTGCCGCCGGAAGCGGGTGGCACCAGCGGCGCGCGGAAGCCGAGATATGCCGTCGTGCTGCTGCCCGGCGCGAACTCCAACCCTTCGAGGTTGAACCCGTCGATCTGCTTCGGAATCGAGCCCGCGGCGGCACCTGCGGCAAAGCCAAATCGATTGTTGTTGGCTTGGTCCCAGGCGATCAGGTCAGCGCGCAAGCCGTGATAGGCGCCGCCGAAGCTGAGCTGGGTGTTGGCTCCGGTGCCGGTGATTTTGGTGGTGAACAGCACTGCTCGGTCGGGGCGCAGTTCGCCGGATTTGCTGTTGCCCAGCGACCCAGTCCAGTAAATCGTGTTGCCGACCCGGGTGGCCGCCTCTAGATCGAGCTCGGTCGACACCCCGGCTTGTTTACTGAAATCCCAGCTCCGCACGGGTGCACCAGCGGTGTCGCGCCGGTAGAGCCGCAGCTGGTTGTTCTCGTCGTCGCCCACGATCACATAGTTGTCACCAGCATCGATCGCGGCGGACGCGTCGCCCGCCCCGGTGAGATAGCGGGTGGCCGCCGCATCCTGCACGGCTGCGGACGCGGCCAGGTGCAACGTCGTCGTGGCCGACTTGCCGTTCGGCGCGGTCACCTTGAGCGTGAGGTCGGTATATCCCACGCCCCGCGGCGCGACGTTTACCTGCCGAGTGCCACCAGTGCCGGAAAAACTGACGTCGCCGGTCGCAGCGACCGAAGTCTTGGAACTCGCCGTCGCCGCCAAGATCAAGCCCGTCGCGTCCCCGCCGGCCTGGGCGACCGTCACACTCACTCCCGACTCCCCCACACTGCCAACAGCCCCAGCCAGGTACGCCGTAGCGAGCGAAACCGTCGGCGTGGCAGCAACGGTAGCCCCGGACGTGTTCACAATTTCCCGCTGGGCGACACCAGTCGGCTCCGCAGTTGCACCAATTGGCCGGGCAAAGACAGCGGTCGGACTGGCGGCTGCATTCCCTGGCCGGGCAAAGGCAGCGGTCGGGTTGGCGAACAAAGTGAGCACGACGGTGCTGGATGCTGCGGCGGCGAGCAGACGGGCACGTTTCAACTGCAGCACAGGAGGCCTCCCGGGAACCGATGACTGTCGATGCAAAGGCTCCGGTTGGTGGATCAACACAGCCCAGCCAATGAGTGAACGGCAGATGTTCAACTGCCAGCAGGTATTCACGCAGCGGCCGATTACCTGACAAAAAGGATCTTGATTGGCATCCTCATGGGCATTTCGCCGGCACAAATCGCACATGTGTGGACCAGTCGAGACGATGAACCAGGGCGACCGCTTCGCTTCGAACAAGGGATTCACCATCGCAATCACCGAAATCAGCGCCTCCACTGCCGCTAAATCAGACGTCGTGAGGTACCAGCAGAAGCTTGCTGCCGACCTGGCAGCTAAGGCCGCGGAAAAGGTCATCAGCGCGGATCAGAACAAGGTGGTCGCCGCCCAGTTGGCACTGCAGCAGGCGCAACAAGCAAAGCAGGTTGCGCAGACGGTGAAGGTGCAGCAGACAAAGCAGACCGAACAGGTCTCAACGGCGAAGTCGACGACTGGCACCGGCGCCAGCGGGCTGACCGCGACCGGCAGCGCAGTCGCCGGCACCGTCGATATGACGATGTGAGCGACAGGGCTGCCCGCTCCAGGTCAGCCGAGTTCGAGCGTGCGCAGCGCGTCAGTGGCGATGCTCAGGGCAATCTCGTCGACCAGACCGGTGACCTGCGGGCTAGTGGCCCGCAGGCGGTTGGCGATCTCGGCGCCACAATCCTCGGCCCGGGAAAGGGTGATGCTAGGACCCAGACCACGGAACCACTCGACCAGTCGGGAGATGTCTGGCTCGGCCGCGTCGTCGTCCGATGCGGCCGAGCCGGGCATTGGCATGAGTTTGATCGCGGCGGCCAAGCGGGCGAGCGGCACGTCGTGCCCGTCGAGGATCAGGCCGAGCTCGGCTGACCAGGACAACTCGCCGGTCGCACTGACCAGCACAGTGGGCAGCAGATGCGCGGCGACCGAGGTCAGCTCGGTGACCTGCTCCCCCAGGTCGAAACCGATGCTGATCCGCGACGCATAGCCGGGATCATCGGCGCACACCACGATTCGCTGCGGACCCGCCTCCCCAACGCGCATGGTGAGGCGGGTTAGTTCCTCCGGGTCGGCCACTGACAGTTGCGAGTTCGACAATTCCAGCTGACCGTCAAAGACAATCTCGCCAACAAGCGGCATGGCGCTTTCCCAGACTGTTACCCGAACTAGGCCAGCGTTGCCGAAGGTGGCGACCAACAAATGCTCGCCGTTGTTCCAGACGGCCGATTCGTCCGCCCAGTCGACATCGTCCAGATTGGGGGTTCCGGCCGAGCCGATCACCAGAAACGGTTGGTTCGCGAAAATGTCAGCAGCTCCGACTAGCACGGCGAACTCCGGTTCAGCAGTTGGCGGACGAACAGCGATTCATCCTGACACACCACCTCACCCAGCCGCCGCGTGCCTCATTCACTGCGTTCCTCCGCCGCTTTCCTCCCGCCGCGTTCTTTCCGACGCGTGCCTTGTTCGTTGCTGACTCATTCGTTGCGTAGGCCGCTAGGTCGCATCAGGCGGGCCAATGCTGGCAGGCTCGCCACGGTGACCAGCACGATCGCTGCCGCAGCCAGGCCGGCGATGCCCAGGACTGCCGGTGCCTGCACCCGCAGTGGTGCGCCGACGACGTGAAGTAAGACGGCCCCCACGCCGATGCCGGCGGGAACTGCCAGCGCAAGGCCCAACGCGACCGGCACGACGTTTTGCCACAGCACCGACCAGCCCAGGGTCGCGCGCCGGGTGCCGAACGCCGCCAGCACCGCCAGCACGCGTCGCCGTTCCCGCAACTGCTCCAAGATGCCGACCAACAAACTCAGCCCGATCAAAATCAACGTGAGCACAGTACCAATCAATACGCCGCGCCTCAGGTTGGCAAACCGCTCTGTCGTCTCGTCTTCCGTCACGTCATATATTTGCGAGGACGACGACAATCGTTCGACCAAGTTACGAACCCGCTCGATGGTGTCCGGATTCGTAGGTGCGATACGCAGATAAATGGCGAATTCGGACCGAGCAAGTAGCGCCGGTGACGTGGGCGGAGCTGCCCCTGGGGTGGTCAACACCGCGGCTAGTGGCGAGCCGTCCCCTGCGGTCGCCATGGTGACCAGCCGAGTCGTGCTCGGCACCTGCCACGCCCCGCTGTCCGCGCCGAATGTCAGTTTGTCACCGGGCCCCGGCACGGTAGTGCTACTGCTGGGCGGCTGCGGCGTTCGAAACGTGTCACCATCCACACACGACGGCAACGCGACCAGTTGACGCAAGGTCGTACAGTCGGCGACCACAACTGGCGCCCAGGCTGTGCCGGTTTGATCATCGGTAAAAGTACTCTGCTGGCGATAGGCCAAAACCCGATCGACCCCGGGCATCGTGCCGAAGGCCTGCACCAGGTTCGTCCCCGTTGCATCGTCGGTGTGCACCATCGCGTTCGCCAAGCTGGGGTTAGCGCCCGTGGTCCGGCGATATCCCGGTTCGACGCCGGTAAACAGCAGCTGCAGCGCGATGGCGCCCGCAACCGCGGCGACAATTCCGTTGACCAGGCGGGCTGGGCTGCCGGCCGATTTAAGCTGGAGTCGCCGGATCGCCAGCAACCACGGGACCGGGCCGATGTGCAGCCGAGACACAGTCGTCAGGATCAGCCACGGCAACAACACCGCCACCCCGGCCAACAACAGGAGCAGCCCGGCTGCGGCTTGCACTATCGGATACTGCGATTCTCGGCCCGCCGGCCAGGAGGTGTCCAGTGGGATCAGCAGCACCGCAACTCCGGCTGCCGGGAGTAGTAGTCGCCACCACAGCCGAGTTCCGGTGGGTCGGGCTAGGCGCAGCACGCTCAACGGTTCGATCAGCACGCTGCGCAACTCCACCAGCGTTACCGCCACGGCGACTCCGGGCACTAATAGCGCTACCAGCACAACTGCTAGCCAGCCGGGATTGAGGTCGGTGGCATAGACACTGATATCGGCGACCGAGAACCGGGCGGCGAGCTCGCGGCCGAGCAGGAAGAACACGACTCCCACGAGTAAGCCGGCTGCCGCGGTTGCTAGCGCTTCGCCGGCTGCTACCCGCCGTACCATAGCGGTGTCTGAACCGATGAGCCGCAAAGCGGCGAGCCGGCGGTCACGCTGCTCGCCACCGAAGCGCACTGCCGCGGCAGCGAAAACCCCAACCGGCCACAAGAGAACCACGACAATCACAACGGCAAGAAATTCAAGCACAGCGTCGTAGGGTTGGCCACCGCCGATGGCCTGGCCGCCCCAGCCGAACTCGGAGCACCAATCTGCCGCATGGGACTTGGTGGACGCGCTGACACCGGCATAGTAGGCCAGCTCAGCTGGGCCAGTTAGGCCGTCTGCAGAGATGTCGGCAACTATCCGATAAGGCAACCGGTCGCGCAGCAAGCCGCCATTTGCTGAGCTGAGCAGCTTGCGCAGAGCTGGTGACACAACGACTTCACCTGCGGCTGGCGCGTGGCTAAGGCCCGGCGGGATCACGGTAACCGCGGTAGGGGCATACACCAATCTGCCGCGAATCGGCTGGCCGTGATAAATCGTGTCTGTCCAGTGGACCCAAATGGAGTTTGCAGTTTGTTGCTCAGTGCACGTCGTTGCGGTGCGCGCGTCGTCACGCTGACCGCGCTGGTGCAGCGCCCCAGGCACCGAAGCGGCGAGCAATAACATGGCCACCCCGATACCGATGCCGGCGGCAGTGAGCGCTGATCTGATCAGCCCGTCTCGACCACCAGCGAGCGCCAGCCGCAAACCCAGCCAGATCTCAGTCATGCCACGACCTGCGTTTCAACACTGCGACCATCGCGAACAACAATCTCCCGATCGGTGTACGCGGCGACGCGGGCCTCGTGTGTGACCAGCACCACCGCGGCCCGAGTTTCGCGTGCAGCTGTGGTCAGCAGCCGCATGACCCGTTCGCCGTTGAGCGAGTCCAGTGCGCCGGTCGGCTCGTCCGCGAAAATAACCCGAGGTTCGCCGGCCAATGCGCGGGCCACTGCCACCCGCTGGCCTTGACCACCGGAAACCTCGCCCGGTCGGTGTGGCGCAGTGTCGGTCACTTCGAGTCGCTCCAGCCACTCGTTCGCACGTTGCTCGGCCGCCCGGCGCCGCATTCCGGCGAGCCGCAGCGGAAGGGCAACGTTTTCCTGGCAGGTCAACTCGGGCACCAATTGACCAAACTGGAACACGAACCCGAAATCGCTACGGCGCAACGCACTGCGATCTCGGTCGGACATCGTTGACACTTCTCGGTCGCCATATCGCACCGAACCGGAGTCAGGCAGCAAGATGCCGGCCAGGCAGTGCAGCAGAGTGGACTTGCCCGACCCGGATGGTCCCATGATCGAAACCAGCTCGCCGGCTCGCACGCCGAGCCCGGCACCAGCCAGCGCAGTAGTAGCGCCGAACGACTTGCACAGATCGGTGGCCGTGAGCAGAAACGGCTCGTCTGGGGGCCCCACGATCACCGGCGAACCTGCTCGGCCAGCTCATCCAGGCGGGTGGCGGTAAGTTCGAGCCAGCGCAGATCGGCTTCCAGGTGAAACAGCGCGTGGTCGCAGATCAACTGGTCGCTTAGGTCACCGGCGAGCTTGCGTCGGGTCAGCTCGCGCATCAGGCGCAGGTGCTCCGCTCGCTGGGTGTCCAGGACTTGGGCGGCGGATCGGCCGGTCAGCAACGCCAGCACGACCTTGTTGTAGAGGGTGCTGCGCAAGTAATTCTCCGGCTTCTCGGCTTTGGTCAGCCACGACTCGACCTCGATCACCCCGGCGGCCGTGATGGCATATCGCTTGCGGTCGGGACCGTCGCCCGGTTCCACCCCGTCGACCACCACGAGGTCGTGCTTCAGCAGCCGCGACAAAGTCGCATAAACCTGCCCGTACGCCAAAGGTCGGTCGCCGCCGAAGCGCTCGTCGTAGGCCCGCTTGAGGTCGTAGCCATGTCGCGGCTGGCCTTCCAGCAGGCCCAGGAAGGCCTGGTTGACAGTCATGCCAGCGACTATACACACGGTGTATACATGCCGAGAATACCCAGGCGTGCTTTACCCTAGGGCCATGGAGCAGGACACGCGCACGGAGCTCACCCTCGACGAGGTCAACGACCGCATGGGTTGGACCATTACCGAGGAAGGCAAGGCCCGTGCTCGTGCCGAGCTGGACCGTGCCAGTGACGTTGACTGGGATGCTCTGCGTAGCCGGGTTGGTCTCGCAGCGAAGTCCGCATGACCCAGGTCCCGATTCGGCTCGTCCTCGACGCGACTGCCGGTGTCGAGTTCACCCGCGCTTCCATCCACCTCGGCGAGGTGCTGTCAGAAGTCGCAGACGAGGGCGCGGTTGCTCATTTGCCACTGACTTGCCTGGTGGAGGCAGTGCATTCGGCCACCCACCCGGATTTGGAAGCGCGCGCACCGATCCTGACGACCCAGCCTGGTTGGTATTCGAGCCTTGGGAATGGTGGTTTGGTCATCAAAATCGGCGAGTAGTCATCCGGGCAGATCGAGTCGCCCCTCGTCGATTTCGACCTTCGTGCTGTCCCGGGTGGCACAGACGACTTGATTATTCGGGTAAGCCACACGGGCGGTTCGCTGGGCAGAGACCTGGTGACTGGCATTGTCGGACGGGAATTTCACGAATTCGGTCCGGAGTTGTTCGACACCCATTGCCTCAGTGAACAGGCGTTTTGGCCGGGCGAGACGGGTGGAGCGGGTGGGGTGGACGGTCTGCCTGGTCTGATGGTTGCGTTCATCGATATGCTGCTGGCATCAACGGTGCGGGGAGGCTGGCGTGGCAGACGGGGTGCAAATCGACACCGGACAGGTGAACGATTTCGGAAAGTCAATGCATTCGCAGGCTGGTCAAGGGCTGACGTCCGCGGCGGGTCGTGGGACGGAGCTTCATTCTCACGGCGTCGTGTTCGGCGCCCAGTTGCCCGGGTCGGCCATTTTGGACGCAAAAAACCGGTATGCAAAGGTGCTGGAGACCACGGACGCAAACCTGCGTGCCTATCAGCAGGCAGCAGTAATTTTCGCTGACGTGGCTGAGCAGATCGCCCACAACTTCTCCTCGACCGACCTTAGCTCTGAGGCTGGTCAGAAGAAGATCGATGACCTGATGCAGAACGCGATCTCGCGCGCGAACGCGGCGCTGGGCGTGACTGACAACAGTGGAGGTTGGGCCTGATGACTGAGGCAGCTGACTGGGGTCAGTATAACTTGCCCGCGATCTGGGAAATGATCAAAGACGAAAACGCCTGCTCCGGCGCGGACCGAGTGCTGTCATGGGACACGTTGTCCCAACAGATCCGTGATCAACACGAACGTCTACTGGCAGCCCAAGAGAAGCTGGCTGAGGCGTGGCCGCCGGAGAAAAGCGCCTCAGCCAGCGCGTTCCAGGCCCAGGTAACAATTCTGGCGACGAACATGAACGAGACGCTGATCTCAGCTGAGGACACTCGGGTCGGGTTGCAGGGCATCGTCAACGCGATTGCGACCGCGCAGAGCACGTTGGCACCGTTGGTGCAACAGCGGCAGACTGTCAGCGATGACCTCACGCCCAGGTTTATTGATCATGCTGAGGACGAATTCGACCATCAGGGTCAGCAGGCAATGCGGGTGGCGGAGGCCGCCATCGCGGATCACAGCGCTCAGATCAACGCCCCGCAGTTGTTCAGGATGAGGTCCGGGATTGGTGATGAACCAAGAAACCTTCCTCCTGGCACCGGCTCGGCACCGCTGGGTTCGCATGGCGATGGCTTCTTGACCGCTGTGCCCATCCCGGTGCCGGTTCCGCATCATCCGCCGCAGTTTGAAACGGGCAGTAATACCGGCAATTCCTCCCACCGCCAGCAGAGTGGATCAACGACCATCGATCCTAGTGGTGGGCCTGGGTTGAGTGGTGTGCTCGTGCCGCCGTCGACGTCGGTAAGCCACAGCGGCGGTGCTGTTACCGGGGTGGCGTTGCCAGGTGCGACAGTCGGGGAAGGTGGCTCCAACGGTGCGGCGGCGGGAGCTGTATTTGGCGGTGCCGCGGGATTAGGCATTGGTATGGGCACACGTTCCGGTAACGGCCTTCCGCCCGGTTCGGGTGTGGGTGATCGTGAGCAGGTACCGGTCCGGCGTGGTTTACCGTCGGGGGCCACGATCGGTGCGGAACCGGCTCAGGGTGGTTTCGGTGATCCCCGCGGCCGGTTTGCTGCTGGGCCAGGTGTTGGTGGTCGTGAGCAGGTGCCGATGCGTCGCGGTTTACCGTCCGGGTTCACGATCGGTGCAGAGCCGTCCGAGGGTGGCTTTAGCAATAGGGGCGTGAGTGGGCGTGGCCCGTTGGCCGCTGAATCAGCGGGGAGGGGTGTTCCCGGCCGTTCCGAGCCTGGCCAAGGCATACTCGGCGGGCCGGGCGCTGCCGGTGGTAGGCGTGGCGGCGGCAAGGATGAGTTGGGTCGTGGCCCGGCTGATGTTGAGTGGGGTGTGCGCACTGGGGTCGCACCGGTCATCGAGCCGAACTTGAAACCCGTGCGTCACGATCCTGGCCCTGGTGTCATCGGGATTGACAAGTGATTGTTCATTCTACCATTGTTCGTGCCGTACTCGCCGCGATCATCGCAGCGGGTACGGTTTTGGGCTGTTCGCCGGCCGCTTTTGCCGACTCGACACGGGACCGGCAGTGGTTCCTGTCGACTCTGGACATTGCGCGGGTTCATCAGGTGAGTCAGGGTGCCGGTGTGACCGTCGGGTTAATCGATACCGGAGTAGACGCGAATCACCAGGATCTGGCCGGCGCAGTCCTACCCGGCCTCGACCTTCTCCCGGACAAGCACGGCGATGGCACCGGTCGTGGTGACGGAATTGGTCACGGCACAGAGATGGCGGGGATCATTGTTGGGCATGGCCACGGCGACGGTCATAGTGACGGCATCCTGGGAATGGCACCGAAGGCAAGGATTTTGCCGGTCAGGGTGATAACCAATTTTTTCATCGGCTCCGATTATATCAGCAAGGCTATTGATTACGCTGTCGCCCACCACGTGGGTGTGATCAACATGTCGTTCAGTGGTAGCGATGACACACCTATCAGCGACGCGATCAAAAGAGCACAAGCTGCGGATATCGTTCTGGTGGCGGGGTCGGGAAATCGTAACCAGGCTTCCTCGGGCCCTTTCCCTGGCGCGTATCCGGAGGTTTTGAGTGTTGGGGCGGTCGACCAAGCTGGGAAGATCTGGTCGAATTCAATCACCGGGCCACAGGTCGACATTGTCGCGCCCGGCGTCAACATTGCCAGCACTGGAATCAATTCGTCCGGGTACAATCTAACTGACGGCACGAGTGACGCCACCGCAGTCGTGAGTGGAGCGGCCGCGTTGATCCGGGCAAAATATCCAACTCTTAGTGCGGCTGAGGTCGTGCACCGGATCACGGCCACGGCGACCGATGCCGGGCCGCCCGGACGCGACGACACCTACGGCTATGGTCGGCTCAACCTGCTCAAAGCCTTGACTGCCGATGTTCCCACCGCGCCGCCGTCAACGGCCCCGAGCAGCAATTCCACGCCCGCAAAGGCTACTTCTACCGACCGAGCCGGCAGCAATTCGAGCATTTACCTAACCCTTGCCGGAATCCTTGCCCTTGGCATGTTGTTGGTGGGTGTCCTCGTCGTCCTTATGTTGCGCCGACGTAGGTAAAGTGCGCCGGCCCCGACTTGCGTGGATCGGCGCGCTTCTAGCCGAGTAGGACGGCGAGTGGGTCGGAGTCCTGGGGTGGCTCGAAGGTGATTGACCTTGCAACGTCAACCAACATCGGGCGATATTGCGGACCGTGCTCGACAAACGGGGTGGACACTTCGATCGTGGCTAACCGGTCCCCACGTCGTGAGGGCACCGACGCGGTGAGCTGCCAGACCGGTGCCTCAGCTGCGGTCGGTGGTTGTTGTCCGGGAATTGTTGGTGCGGGCAGCTGGTTGGTTCGTTCGACAAACAGGACTGGACGCTTGTCCATCTCAACCAGGCTTATCTCGGCAGGGTCGCCCTCTTGGGCCTCAGCCTCTAGCAGGTCGCGAAGAAGAAGTTTCGGCTCCCGCTCACCCGGAAACTCGAAGAACGTAACGACCAGCGTCGAAGTGACTACAGAGCCGTCGATAACGGAAAGGTGCCGGCCTATTCCGCAATACATCGCGTTGCGTTCGCTCAGCATGGTCAACAATGTCGCGAGGGAGCCCACCGCGAAATCTGCAGCAAGACGTTGTTCGGGCGTGCCCAAGTCTGCGATCAGCGTGCTTGTTCCGCTCATGACCGCTTCAAGGTCGTGCAGGGGAAGCTCGACGTAACCGTCCGGAATGGTCAACCACAGTTCCACCACCCCCTGTTCACTTGCTGTTTCCACCACCAGTCACCTCATTCCAAGTGGTAGTGGCGGTTTTCTGGATCCCACCACGAGTCTTGTTGATGAAGTTCAACATGTCTGCGGTGGCCTCGGCCTTTTGAGCTAACGCTGATTCTCCCCCTACCCCAAGGCTTGCTTCCATGAGTTTGAACTTCTGCAGCGTCGTGCCGATCCCGCCAGAGCTTTCAGCGACTTTACGCATTACGTATCCGGGATTATGGGCGGTTCGTGAGGCGATGTCGACAATCGTGGGAAAGCCGCGGCCTGCGTCGGCCATGAGGTTCCCGGTCTTAACCATTTTTACTCCGGCGCCGGCTCCGGGCACGAGGCCGAGGACGTCTCCGGTGAGTTGGAGACCGGCGTGCCAATTCCCGGCGAAATTGCCGTGCAGTAGGCCACCGAGTTCGCTGCGCATCTTCGGATCAGCCAGAGTGGTGGCTAACGCGCCGACACCAGCGACCACGGCCACAGCGAAAGCAATGGCATCGATCGGTGGCGGTGTGCACAGGGCGATGAGACCGGCGACAGCAGACACGGTACTGAGTACGGAGTGGATGTCTTCGAGGTGGTTTTTGACCCAGTCGTCAACCCCATCGACTAGATGGACGAGGTCGTGGCCGAGGCGGTTCAGCAGCCCTGCTTTGTGCGGAGAGAAACCGGCCGCCTCTTTCAACGCGGCAGCGGCTTTGCTAGACGCGGTGTCCCACTCGTCGTTCAAATCGTGTGCATGCCGTCGGATGATGTCGAGTGCGTCAACTGCGGCATCCATATCGGCGGTGGTGTTGCGCAACGCTAACTCGGCTACATTGAGGCGCTGCTGCGCGTCACGCAGGTCAGCATCGGTGGTGAGCTGTTGACTGGCAAGCCGCAGGTCAGGATTGCCTTCGGCGTTGCGGTGAGCGGTGTCGGCGGCATTAACGGTTCGTTGGGCGCTGGCCGCTTGTGACTCCAGGGCGGCTGCTTGTTGTTGGAAGCCCGCGAGGCCGATCTCCCACTCTTGTAAGGCGGTCACCGCCCGATTGAGGGATTGGTTAGCGCTACCGAGGTCATCGATTAAGGTCGAGTTGAGGTGGGTTCGGAACGCGTCAGCTGTCGTTCCTTGCCATGCCCCAGACGTATCGTTGCGTAGTCTGTTCATGAGATCGTTGGCGCTTTGCATCGAACTGGCGGCGGTAGAAATCTCCTGGTGCAATTCCGTTACAGCAATAGTTGAGCCTGGGCACGGGTCGAAACCCAAATTGGGGTAAGTCGTCGCGCTCACTGGCCAGCGTCCTTGCGTCTGGGGCGCACGAAATGGGGAAGTCCATTTCCTGTGCGATAGTTGAATGCTTGTTCGGCGGCTTTCCAATCAGGCTTACGGCGAGGCTTGTCTGCGCTTTGCGTAAACCACACCCGAGCACCGTCGAGCAGGTCCAAATCAGGCGGTGGGTAGGTGGGCGGCAGGCGGTCTGAATCGCCAGAACGCAACTGTTCAATGCTGTCACGCAAGGCCGCTGGGATCATGAAGGGATTGCAGGAATACCGGACCGTATCCGCACTTCCACCGGCGGGCCGGTAAGCGCCAATACTGGCGGGATTGCCAGCGAACTCCACCGTCCCGCCCGGCCCGGTGATTACGTCCAGTTCATTGCTTGAGGCAACTCCGGTGCGCCTGAAGCGAGCACCCGAAATGAACTCTCCGACCCTTTTCCCGTTGTAGGGGTCGAGCAATTGGAATGAATCATAATTGCGTCGCCAGGTATACGATCCCCATATGTCAAAGGTGATCAAGGCCCGCCAAAAAATGATGTCGGCCTGCCAGCGACCATAGCGGTAGTTGTACCGCTGCCAGGGATACGCCGCGAGCACCGACCATGCGTCACGAGTGACCTGCAGGGAATTCCGATCGACCAAGTTACCCGAAGCGGCAGCTGATTCTGCCCTATCAAGTCGTTCTTGAAGTCCCGCGCGTAGGTTTTCGTCTTCGAGTGCTGCGCCTGGCCGGATCCGGTCGGTGAGTTGCACCATTGCCTCCTGTGGTTACGGACGACGGGTGAGTTCGTCGGCGGCCTCGTCGATGATGCCCAACGGTTGCTGCAGCGAGGACATCGCGGCCTGCACGGCTGCGTCAGTGCCCACATAGGCCCCATGCACGTCCTGAACCGCCGCAGTCGTTTGGCCGACCACCTCACCGAGCTGCTTCGCCCCGTATTGCCAGCTGGTCCGGAAATCTTCGGCGGCCTGGTTGAGTTTGTCGTTTCCTAGCACGGCCTCGTCTGAGGAGAACAACGACGGCAACGCGGCCAAATGCTCCTGCGCTTCTCGCAGTGTGGCCACGTATCGCGCGATCGTGTCCACTTCGACTTGAAAGAACGCGCCCATCGCCCACCCCGTAGATCGAAGATCATGTGTGCGGTCCACTGTAACAAGGCTGCGCCGAGCGCCCAAATGACCAGCACCAGCGTGCCCCTAAGCACGACCGCGAGCGCACCCAGCAGGTATCCAGGCCCAGTCGATGGCCACCCCTTTTGTTGCCCTATGCAGCCCTGAAGCGCGGGCGTAGGCCTATCGGCTCCACCCGAGGAATCGGTGGTAAAGCTCGATCGGATCGGCGCCGACGAGTTCGGCGCTGGCATCGGTGAGCTGCCCGAACAAGTAGATCCGCAGAACAGACGGGAATCTCGCAAATTCGGTGCGAAGTTGTTCGCGTGCCGGGTCGCATGGCCAGGGCCGTTCGCAAGCGGTGCAGTCCCATGATGGGCGAGCACTGATGTGTTCCCGCTGGACGGTCATCGGTGACGTGCCTGATCGATGATGCGCCGAACTGCCGCGTTGTGCTCGAACTGCTGTCTGCGCCGTGCTACCTCTTGTGCGCGTTCCTGCTCAGCTTGCCGTTTGCGTGTTTTCCAGGTGATGAGTCGCCACATCACGCCTCCCAGGTCGCAGCCGTCCAATCCCACCTAATCGTGCGGGGGCGCTCACGGATTGTGCTGAGGACGGATGTCCGGGCACTGTCCGGGCGAATTACGGACGCTCCACGGCCAGCTTGTATCTGCGAGCCAGTTGCATGGCGCGGCGACGAACCTTCGAGGAACGAGCTTGCCCCGCCACAATCAAAGCTTCTTGTACGAGCGTGGTCGCCTCGGGCAGCTCAGCGGCACGAGCGTGCACTTCAGCAAGTTGGCACAGGTAAACGCCAGCCCATTCAGCGCGTCGTGCGTCCGGGGACAGCCCGTCCAAACCGGCCCTGAGCAGGTCGATCGCTTCAGCGTTGCGGTGCTCGGACATCTCCCCGAGTAAGTAGTAAATGAGGCCACGCTGAATCTGCATGAAGTCCGGGGTGTAGTAGTAGCTCCACGGAGGCATACTCTGCGGATCTTGCAGCGCGCCAATTTCGGCAGCCTCAGAAATTTTGGTGATCGCGCCTTGCTCGTCACCAGTAATGGCCCTGCCACGTGCTTCTTGGCCGGCCGAATACGCGCGTTGCGCGGCGTAAACATTTTGGTCGCGTTGGGCTGCCGCTGACAGACCGATCATGGAGCCGATGTGCCCAATGCCTTCTGCGAGGTAACCCTTGAACGACAGTGCGGTGGCGATCATGTCGATGTCACCGCGTTCAGTGGCCCAGTCCAGGGCGAGCGAGAAGGCGTGAGCGGACTGTTGCACGTCCCCGGTTGCGGCGTTGAGCCACCCGACGAACTGCGCCCATTGCGCCCCAATGTCGAGGATCATCGGGCGCATAGCATCAACTGATTCCCCGACCAGCGTGGTCACAATATCCAGTTGCGCTTGGGCTGGAGCCAGCACGGCCGCCGATCCCATGGTGTCGTCGAGGTGCCGTTGCGCTGCTAGCAGTGTCGCCAGGTCAATGACCGTGCCCACATCGACGCGGCGGGGGTTGCGCGCGGCATACAGCAACCGCTCCTCATCGATCTGCGACCCCACCTCAGTGACCAACTGGGCAAGCTGATCATCGGCCTGGAGAACATCATCAAGTCGCCTGGCTTCCGCGGCGGTGGGTTTACGTTTGCCGGTTTCCAGATCACCGAGCACGCTTTTGCTCAGATAGGCGAACTTTTCCAGACTTCGCAGCGACAACCCGCGCTGCGTGTGGATCTCACGAAGAGTGCTGGCGAACATGGGATCGGTGATGAGTCGGTCCAACGGTGACACTCCCTGGTAGCGGCAGTGTGGGGCAAACGGTCGCTATAGCCAACCGTATCCGCCGAGGTCGTTTTCGGTCAGCTCGCGAAGGTAATCCGCGTAGCCGTCCGGATCGGCGCGCTGATAGTCGTCGATAGCCACTACAGCCTGGCGCTCCCAGTGCTCATCCACCAGACGGCGCAGGGTTTCATCGGCGGTCGCCCCGCCATAGTCGTTCGAGGCGATGCGCATCACGCGAGCACGGGTTTCCGGGCTGACCCGCATCATCGAAGTCGCTTCATATTCGGATCACAGGGACTGTTATACAACGTATGTACGGCTCGTGTGGTCACCCGATGCGGCTAAACCCCGAGCATTGGCCCTCTGCTGACGACGTCTCAGCCTGTTCCCCCAGCTCGCCTGAGCTTGCACCCTGGCTTCCACCAGCAGAAAGGTCATGCCAGCGAGCTTGGAGACCTCACGCGTCAACAGCTTCACGTTGCACCCAACGCCCGCCATGAACAGACAAAACAGTCGAACAGGGAGCAAGGCGCTCTGACGAATCGCTGCTAGTAGGCGGTCGGCCGTTACCGCAAGGGCTGCCTGCTGAACACTCCGCGATAGCACCGAAAACGCAACCATGAACGGGAATCAGCAGAAAAGTTCGGGGAAAGTATCGGTCAACGCTTAGGGGGGACTCGCCGCGACCGAAACAACCTGTGTCGAAAGAGATCGAGCAATCCGCTCGGCGATAAGGGCAAACCCGGGGCAATCCGGGGACGCAAAGTCACAGGGCCTACGGGGTCGGCTGGGCTACCAAACTGGGGGTAACGATCCATATGCGTGGTATGAATATGTTTCAGATGCTCGGTGGCGTGGCTGTCGCCGGGGCTGTCGCAGCCGGCACCACCGCCTTCACTGCAAACGGCCTGACCGCGCCGGGTGCGACCACTATTGGTGGCCAAGCAGATATTTCCACCATCGGCGGCCTTACCCTCAGCAGTGTGGTAGTCACGTGGGATACCAGCACGCCGGCGCAGGTCACCGGCGCGACAGTCACCTTCAACGCCGCAGTGGCCAACAGCACACCCGTCCAACTGGTAATCCATGACTCAACAAGCCACACCTTCACTTGCGCCAACGTAGCTGCGGCTGGCACCTCTTCCGCCTGCACTATTACGGGCTTCACCCCGGGAACCATCGACCACATCTACGTCACGGCATAACCGAATCTCGGATCGACATACCAACTGTCGAGAAGTCGACGAATATGAGCTGATCACGCCGGTGTTGGGAGATCAGCGATAGCACGGTCGGTCCGACGTTCCGCCCTGGCCGCCATCCTCGGGATGGCGGCCATCGGCGCGTGGGCGGCCTTTACCGGGCAGATCTCCTACACGATCACCCACGGCATCAGCATGAACCCGGTCTACTACCAAGGCGACCTGGTGTTCGTGGTGAAATCCTCGGAGTACGAGATCGGAGACATCGCCGAATACCGCGATTCCGCGACGGGCGTGGATGTCCTGCATCGGATCATCGGCGGCGACCCGGTCGGCGGCTTCGTTTTCAAGGGCGACAACAACCAGTCGACCGACAAGTTCCATCCTCGGGCGGATCAGCTCCTCGGCCAGGCGTTCCTGCACGTGCCACACGGTGGTGTCTGGCTGAAACCTCTGCTCAGTCCTACCGGCTTAGGGATGATCGGATTTCTGATCGTCAGCGGCGGTGCGGCGGCGGCACCTCGGTCACGCCGCGAGATCCCGCGTGGTCGGCGGAAGAAAAAAGTGAAGACGATGTCCAGCGGGGGCGGCTCCGCGGCAACGGTGGTGGCGGTAATCAACGCCGTCGCCCGTCTGTCACTCCTCCTGCGGGCCGCAGCCATCCTCGTCGCCGTGGTGGCATGCCTCGGCGTCACTCTGGCCGTCCTCGGTTGGATGAAGCCGGTCACCAAAGTCGGGAAGGCAACCTCCGAGTTTGAGCAGTCGATGACCTTCGCCTACACCGCGACGGTTCCGCAATCGGAGGCCTTCGACGGCACCACGATCACCTCCCCCGATCCAATCTTTCGCAAGCTCGCGGACAAGGTCGACCTGCGTATCGGCTACCACGGCCATCGCGGCACGTTCGATGCCACCGCCGAGGTGACTAACGGCAGCGGATGGCACGCCACCGTGCAACTCATACCGGCCAGAGCCTTCGCCGACGTCAGCTATGACAAGACCGTGACCTTAGATCTGGGCGCGATCGACGAGCGGGCCACGGCCACGGCCACCGCGATCGGCATCCCACCCGGTCCGGTCACGATCACCGTCACAGCTCGCGTTAGGGCCGCCGGCCAGTCGGACTTCACCGCGCCGTTACAGCTGAAGCTAACTCCGCTCGCACTCACCCTGGCCAGCGGCGCATCGTTGTCAGTTGCGGATGTCGGCGCCGGATCCAAGGCAACCCGCGTCATGCGTGGAGTCAAGGTTCTTGGCTACACGCTAATGACGGCGGCCCAGGCCCGTTCCTACGCCGCCCTCATGCTTCTCGCCGCCTTGGTCGGGGCAGCCGCCATCGCTCTCGCCAACCGCCGTGTCCCTTTGAGCACCCGGGCCGAGATCAAGCGCCGTTACCCCCAGCTCGTCGTCCCGGTCGAGCCGATGGCCAGCCCGCCCGGCAAGGCCGCGGTGCTCGTCGACAGCTTCCCGGACCTGGTCCGGCTCGCCGAGCGCTACGACCGGAAGATCCTCACCTGGTCCCGAATCGACGCGGACGATTTCATGGTGCGCGAGGAGGGGATCACCTACCGTTATCAAGTAGTTCCCGAAGGGGACAACACCGATCCCGAGCTACGGTCTGGTAGCGAATTACTGGATGTGGCCCGACTGGGCGAATAGTCTGGTCGAATGCCACTTACTGGAGAATACGCACCGAGCACCTCCGACTGGGCCAGGAAGCAAGCCGAGGCTTATGAGGCCTCTGGCGGCGCCGGCGACATGCAGGGGATGGCGATTGTGGTGTTGACGTCGGTCGGCGCCAAGACCGGCCTGCTGCGTAAGACTCCGTTGATGCGGGTCGAGCACAACGGCGAATATGCGGTGATCGGCTCGTTGGGCGGGGCACCCAAGAACCCGGTCTGGGTCTACAACCTGCGCAAGGAGCCGCACGTCGAACTGCAGGACGGCCCGGACAAGCACGACTACCAGGCGCGCGAGGTCGACGGCGAGGAACGGGAACTGTGGTGGGGATGCGCTGTTCAGGCATTCCCCAATTACGCCGAATACGTCACCAAGACCGAAAGGGTAATCCCCGTCTTCGTCCTCACCCGAATGCCGGCGGCGTAAGGAGAAGGAAGAGGCCGCTGAGACGGGCGCGCTGCTGCTGGCCCTGATCGAGGGCAAGCGACGCCGGGCCGATCATTCGGGGTCGTTGCCGGTGGCACCGCCGACGCGGTAGGGCGTGCTCACTCCGGTGTAAGCCAGGTGGGCAAGCAGTCCTTCGGCGGCGTGTTGCAAGTTGTGACAGTGATCGGCCCAGATTCCCGGATTGTCGGCGACGAACGCAACAACATAGGTTTGGCCGTCGCCGACATCCAGGGAGTCGAACCACCACGGGCTGCCGGTGGCAGCGACCCCATTTCGGCTGAGCACCACAGCGTGGTGGCCGTGCAAGTGCATCGGATGCACTTCGCCACTGGTGTTCGCGATAGTCATTTGCACGATGTCGCCGGTGCTGACCATGAACATCGGCACGTTCGGGAAAAGGTGCCCGTTGATGCTCCACCACAGCCCCGGGGCACCGTCAAGAAAACCCGCTCGCCGACCGATTCGATAATCGAAATGACGGCTGGCCTGGCTCGGATCGAATCCCAGCGGCGCAGGCGTGCCGTAGGACAGCAGGTCAACCGTTGCCGACGGTTCACTCGTCACCGGAATACCACCGGCAACTGCTAGTGCAGCGCCCGCGCCGACATTGACTGCCGCTGATCCGGTGAATTCCAGATCGACTCGCCCACCTGCGGTGACAATCACCGACCGATCCGAGATCTCCGCCGGTTCGTGCACTGCACGCCCGTCAACTGCAACGATTCGGTACGCCGCCCCAGAAACCCAAGCGCGCAGCGGCCCGGCATCGGTGTTGATGACCCGAACCCGAACCAAGCCAGTGGCCGGCAACGGCGAGACGCCTGGCATCCCGTTGATCGTGCGCCGTCCGTGGAAGGTGTGCACGGCCACGACCTGGTCGACGGCTGGTTTGTCGGCTGGGTCGGTGATCACCAACGTACCGAATAGGCCGTCTTTGACTTGCTCGTGTGAGACCTGGTGGGAGTGATACCAGTAGGTGCCGGCGTCTTGGGCTACGAATCGGTAGACGAAACTTTTGCCGGGGGCGACCGCGTCTTGGGTGATGCCCGCGACGCCGTCTTCGGCATTGGGCACGTCGACTCCGTGCCAATGCAGCGTTACCCCTTCGGTTACGTTGTCATTGACCAAGGTGACCTGAATCAGCTGACCTTTGACCGCACGGATTTCCGGCCCAGGACTCTGGTGATTGAGGGTGTAGCCGCCGTTTTCTTTACTCGCAGTCAGCGTCACTTGCACAGCAGCAGCACCAGTCGACGGCCCAGTCAACGAGGAAACGGAGGTCATGCCGACGCCAGCGTGCTGATGCCCGGCAGTCGGCCCACCACCAAAATCGGGGTAACCCATGCTCGCCATGTCGTAGGTCGACGGGATCAGACTGTCCTGCCAGAAATAGCCGAGTGGGCCGACGATCGCAGCTGTCACGACCACCGCGATCGCGACCTGGACTCGGTTACGCACGTCAGCTGGCGACAGGCTCGACGGCCGTCGCACTGCCGGCCAAGCGTGCTTGACGCATCGCCAACGAAGCGACCGCAGCTAGCGCGAACGCGTTAATTCCGTGCAGCACCCCGACCCAGGGCAAGCCTTTGCCGGCAAAGCCCAACCCGACCTGCACCACGAGCACGCCGAAGGTGATTGCGGCCCATTTCACCCCACCCGGAATTCGGGCGAAGAATGAAACGATCAGCAGCGCGAGCACGATTACTGGAATGACTCGCTCACCGAGCAAAGAGTGCAGCGAGATGCCGCCGTTACTCGAATCTTTGGTGTAGAACTCACCGGTACTACAGCCCCAGATCATGAAGATGTTCCGGTATGGGTGGTTTCAGATTCGTAGCGGTGGTGGGAGTCGATCACCGCGGCGTCCGTAGTGGCTGATCATCGCGGTGCTCTGATGGGCGCGGCGCCAGGCCTCGCGGGCGATGGCCGCGGCGTGGTCGCCGACGGCGCGGAGCAGGATCGTCGCGGTGAGTAGGCCGCGTAGGGCGGCCAGGGACAGCCCGATCAGCGGTGTCGGGTTCAGCCGGGGTGTTCGCTTCCCGTCCGGGGGTGGTCTTTTCCCAGGCCGGACCGGGTGACTGCGAGGAATGCCTGAGCGAGCATGCTGATGGTCACGTGTCGGTGCCATGAGGTCCATCCACGAACCTGGTACTGATCCAAACCGAGTTGGTCTTTCCCGGCCTTGTTGTCGTCTTCGATGTTGCACCGTAGACCCGCTGCGAGGATCATCGCGGGGACCGGTGTCTGGGCCGGGGCGTGGACCAGGAAGTACTCCACCTCGTAGATCCCGTCGGGATGCTTCTTCGTGACCTTCGGCCGGATCGCTCGACGGATCAACAGGGTATGGGCGAAACCCGGCGCGGGTGGCTGTCCCTTGACCGTCACCGCATGGGCGGCGAAGTCCCAGTACCGCTCACCTTTACTGCCGTAGCCACACGAACGGCGTTGCCATACCCGGTCGGCGGTGCCGGCCAGCACCACGTCCGGACGCAATGCCTCACCGCGAACCCCGAGAAGGGGCAGGTCCACCGCGACCGCGAACACATAAGACAAGACGTTGTCGTGGCAGAACTCGCGTAGGACCGGGTCACGGCCGTATCCTGAGTCAGCAACAACCCACCGGAACCTCAACGCCTGGTCCGCGAGAGCCCGTTTCAGCATGGTAACGCCCAGGTGCGGTTTAGTGACCAGACCACGATCGGCGGGTACCCCGGCGGTGTCACAGCGGGCCCGGTCACTGGTCCACGACGCCGGCAGGTACAACTCCCGATCGATGAACGTGTGCCCAAGCGCAGAAGCATACGTCAGCATCACCATGCACTGACAGTTCTCCGTCTGCCCCGTCAACCCGCAGTGCTGCGGTGCCACCCCTACACTCTTGGTGCCCTTCTTGATCGCCTGCGTGTCATCCAAAACCAACGCCGCGTCCGGGTCGGCCAACCCGGCCAAGACGTAACCCCGCACCCAGTCACGTAAGACGTCGACATCCCACGAAGCCTTGTTCAGCAGATGCTGGAACCGCTTCGGATTCGCCAGACCCGAGAACTCCGCCATCGCCCAACAATTCTTCTTCGCCACGTCCGCGAGCATCGCCCGCACGAACAGCCCGAACGTCTCCTTCGGCTCCGGCCGGGCGAACAACCACCCCAACCCATCCGTCAACGCGGACAGATCCATACCCCACGCATCGATGTCCTGCACCGTAACCGCATCCACGCCGTGGACAACGATCGATCATGCAACCAGTTTCAAGATCCTTTCAGACCCAAGATCTGGGCCTGTAGTACCGGAATCGGTCTTGTGCATGATGTCAAACAAGGCGTAGGCGATCAACGCCGTCTGAACCACCACGCTGACGGCAATCAGCATGGCGAGAATGCGATAGGTAGTGCGCACGACTTGTCTCCCTGAAATTGAAATGCTTCGCCCAGCATCGGTCATGGGATGCCACCAGGCAATACGCCCCGAGGCGTACCTGCGGGTACGCCCTCGGTCGTATCCCGACAACAGGCACCGGACAGCCTATCCGAGCAGCAAACGGACTTCTCTCGGGCGGTGCGTCTCAGGAGCAGACGTCGGTAGAACCGGCGAGGCAGACGGTCAGATCTACCCCGACTCCAGATATGGAATTATCTTTCACTTGTCTTCGTGACTTTTAGTGCTTGAACAGACACTGCTGGTTACGCTTCGATCGAGAAGGCCCACGATGTCGAATGACCGCGGGCCCACCCACCCCGAGCATTGCGGTTCGTATCGACCGTAGGAGGACCTCGAATGCGTAAGTCCCAATCCAGTACCGGCTCCCGGCGGCTTCGTGCCGGGCTCGTAACGGGAGCCACGGCGGCTGCCGTCATCGTCGGCACGGCGGTGCCCGCTCTCGCCGCCAGCGCAACGCTGACCCTAAGCGCCACAGCTGGGTCGGCCGCTGGCGGTAACACCATCACGGCCAGTTCCACCACGTCGGCGGCCTTCCTAACAGGCGTAACCGCGCCGGTGACCTGGTTCTCCATCCCGACTTGCGTCACGACCTACACCAGCGCGGCCAGCACTGCGGCCGTTCCTAGCTCAACCACCGTCGGTAACGTCATCTCCGCCGCGACCAAGAAGCTGTCGAACACGAAGGCGTCGATCCTCGTGCCCGCCCTTCTAGTTGTGCCGAACACCGTCACGTCGACCAAGTACAACGTCTGCACGTATGCCAGCACCACGGTCAACTCAGCGTTGATCGGCACCGGGACCTACACGGTCGCGGCGGCGCCGACCTTCGGTGGCTCGCCGATCGCTCCGGCAAGCGGCCCTGCCTTAGGCGGCGGCACGATCACCATCACCGGATCGGGCCTGCCCACCACGGCCAACTCCATCACCGCAACCCTTGGTGGCACCGCTCTGACGTCGGTGACACCAGTGTCGGCGACAGCCTTCACCGCTGTCGTGCCGTCACACGCTCCCGGTTTGGCGAACCTCGTAGTCACCACCGCAGCGGGGGCGCAAACTGTCACGGGCGCATACACCTACGCTAACGGCGTCACCATCACGCCGAACACCGCGCCGTCAGCCACTTCGACGGCGCTCAATCCGGTCTACGTCGATGTAGCCGGTGCTGGTTTCTCCAGCGATACATTTGGATCAACTGGCAGCACCGCCCGCGTCTGGCTGGTCGATGGCTCATACGACCCAGGAGCCACTGCCGGGACGCCGGCTACGACCTACGCGACGGGCCCGAGTGCGGAATGCACCGGCGTGGTGGTAGTGAGCGACAACGAGCTGATCTGCAGCCTTAATTTGGCCACCGGTCTGCTGGTTCCGAGCACTGGCGTAGCGGCAACCGCTGCGGTGCCCGATGGCACCTATACCTTGACCGTGGTGAGCAACGGAGCGATCGCCGCGTCTGATGCAGTTGGTTACTCGAAGACGGACATCTCCAGTGGATCCACATTTACTGTTGCTCCGTACTAAGCCCTACGACACAGCTAGGTCAAAGACTAATTGAACTAATAATTCGATTGTCAAGAGCACCAGTGGCCCGGAGCAACCGCTCCGGGCCACTGATGCAGCGTCTTTAGGAACGTTTGACTTGTGCCCGAAGCCGTGAGATCCGCTTAGACGCGCTGCACCCGGGGCCATTTATTGAGCCTTTCCGGGTAACGGGCTAGCGGTCCGGGGCGCAGAGGGACTTGGCTGCTCACATCGTGGTTTTTGTGTTTTTTCGTCCACCGTAAATTGACGCCGGCAGTAGGGCCGGGGTGCGCACGGCCCCCGGCGTTGTTCCGGCTTGGGGTGTTATGCCCAGTTTAGGGATTGGACAAGGACCTGGTTTGCTGGACGAGCGCGACTCTGGTGATCTTTCGGGTGTCTATGCCACAAGATCGTTGCAGGAGTCGCGCTCGTGTTGTCATCTTCCCCGATCAGCCCTGTTGTTGACCACCTCGCCGATCTGGCCTTGTGGGAAGCCGAACTCGCCGCGGGTTTGCCCGCCGCGCAGGCGGTGGCTGCTGACCCGTTGTCGGTGGCGTCGCCGCTGCTGGAGCGGCTGCGGCAGGTACCCGATCCGCGGCGAGGGCGGGGTCTTCGGCATCCGTTGCTGGTGATTCTGGTGTTGACCGCATGCGCGACGTTGGTGGCCGGTAACGACGGTGTGACGGCGATCCGGCAGTGGGCGGCGCGGGACCCCGCAGGATGTCCTGCACCGTCTCGGGGCCCGGTACAAACCCGTGGCGTGGCCGGTACATAGTGCCCAGCGAACGCACCTTCCGGCGGGTACTGCAAGCCCTGGATGGTGACGCTCTCGACGCGGCGACCTGCGGATACGCCGCTGATGTGGTCCGGGGTGACGCGCTGGTGCCGGTTGTCGCCGCCGGGTGCGACGAGCCGGTCGAGCGTGAACAACGCCGCGCCGCCGCGCGGGCGGTGACTCACCCGGCGCCGGCCGGGCTGCTACCCGCGGCCGCGATCGACGGGAAACTGTTGCATGGCAGCCGCACCCCGGCCGGGCAGGTGTTCCTGGTCGCCGCGGTCACCCACGACCGCGGGATCGTCCTGGGTCAGCGTCAGGTCCCGAACAAACGCGGTGAGAACGCGGTCATCGCGGACCTGCTGACACCGCTGGACGTGGCCGGCATGATGCTGACCCTTGATGCCCTGCACACGACGAAGAAGACTGCCCGGCTGATCACCGGGCCGCTGAACGCCCACTACATGTTGATTTTGAAGGGAAATCAGCCCCTCGCGCTGCAAGCCGCCCAAGCATTGCTGTGCGGCACAGACTCCGAGTTCATCGACCACATGGACGTCACCACCGACAGGGGACACGGGCGTACCGAACGACGGACGCTGCGCGTGGCGCCCTGCGACGACACCCTGTTCCCCGGCGCCCGGCAAGTCTTTCGGCTGCGCCGTGACACCGGTGGACTCGACGGCGTACGCACCAGCAAAGAAATCATTCACGGCATCGTCAGCGCCGACGCCGGCCAGGCCGGGCCGGGCCACCTCAACTATTACGCGCGGGGTCACTGGTCCGTGGAGAACCGTCTACATTGGAGCCGTGACGTGACCTTCCACGAGGACGATTCCCAGCTCAGAACCGGTACAGCCCCACGCGCCGCGGCCAGCTTCCGCAATCTGGCCCTCAACACCTTCCGCCTCGCCGGACGCGCGAACATCGCCCACGCCCGACGCGACCTCCACGAACACCGCGACGCCTTCGCCGTCTACAACATCTAACAAACCATGATCAAACCGGACACTCCCGAACAACGCCGGGGCCGTGCCGGGGTGCGGACCCGGTAGGTTTCGATGAGGGTGCCATCGAGCAGAACGTCGTCGTAGCCGGCGGTTTTCGCCGCGAGCAGCGCTGAGTGTAGGTTGCGGCCTTGAGTGGCCAGGGGGACCGTAATGGTTTCGTGTAACCGGTCATAACCCACGGACCAAAACTCAAGGCCGTTTGGTGGTTAATAGTCCCGTTTCCGCCTGGGTGCGGGTCGGGGGTGGGACGCGAAGAAGCTCCTGGTATGACATGGATTGACTAGATCCACATGTTCAACCAGGAGTTTCGGTGGCTGATTCTGCCATGGTGCCCGGCGATGCCGGGCTGCAGTCTACTGATCAGCCGGAACAGGTGCGGGCGGCGGTGATCGCCGGCCCTGCTCGGTTCGGCGTGCTGGATGAGCGGGTGACCGGCCGGTTGTGGCGGTACTGGCGGGCCCGGAACTGATCGGACAAGCGCAGGCGCAGTCCGGACACGTCGATGGTCGGCGGCGGGTACTAACCGGTGCGGTCACCGCGATGATCGTGCTCGGGTCGTGCCTGTTCCGGCGCGAAAGCGTCGCTGTGGCGACCGCCCGGGTGACTGAACCAATCCCGCGGGTGCGGGTGGGGGTCGCTTGGTGGCCTGCGGCAACCGGTGGATTCTGGCCGCCCGGATCGGCTCGTCCGGTGTCAGCGAGCAGGTCTTGGCCGACTCGCTGATCAACGAGCTGCGACCGGACACGATCAACCTGGCCGATCGCGGGTTCTTCTCCATGGACCGCTGGATCCGCGCCGCCGCGACCGGGGCGCACCTGCTCTGGCGGGTCAAGAACGTCGCCCGGAGCTTGCCCGCCCGACTGGAGAAGACGCTGCCCGACGCCTCCACCTGGGTGATGCTGCACGAGTCCGACCAGATGCTCGCCCGGCGCCGTAAAACCTGCGATAACAAGAGCCTGTCCCGGCTGCAACCAGTGCTCGCCCGGCTCGTCGGGTTCACCGTGACCAGCCCCGACTGCTCCGGCCGATCAAGACCAGCCGGTACCGGGTGCTCACCACCCTGCTCGACCACCGCCGCTACAGGCCGACCAGATCGCCGCGCTCTACGCGCAACGCTGGCAGATCGAACTGACCTACGCCCGGTTGAAGGTCACGCTCCGCGAACCCGACATCCGGCTGAACGGTGCCAGCAAACGCGGGGTCATCAAAGAAGCGGTCCAACGGAAACGCTCACTGGTAGCGGTCAGGGTGGCGGCGACCTGCCGCTACAACCGGCCGCCGCACAAATCGAACCCGCCTCTAGGAGCTGCATCGGCTCGGTCACCCCGGAGATCCGCTCGACCGGTACCAAGCCGTTAGTCTGGCCGCCGCACGAGAATGTCCGACTTGGAGCTGGAGCACGCCACGGCCGGCAGACGGCCTGTGTGCTTCGGCCAACTTGAGGCCGGCGGCCTCAAGCATAGCTTGAGGCCGCCGGTTTGATCAGTGCAAATGTCGAAGTGCTAAAACGGATCGATCAGAACGGTGCGACGGTGAACGTCGAGCCGCTGGAAACCGTCGACTGGATGTAGTTGTCACCCAAGGCGGCCGGGGCGCTGAGCTCACCGTCGTTGACGATGGTCAGGTTGTACGAACCGTCCGGAACCGGCGCCGGAGCGTACAGGTCGACCGTGTCAGTGTTGGTGAGAGCCGCACCAAGCGGACGCGACAGTACAGCGCCGGTCACCGAGGTACCGCTATAAGTGAGGCCAACCACCGTGGTTCCAGGTGCTGTCGAGCTGGTTGCGCTGCCAACGATCGGTCGGCCAATGTCAGCCGTGGTGAAGTTGGTGCCGACGATAGTGTTGGTGTTGATAGCACCTGACGTGATGGCGACTGCACTGCGAACTGTGCCGCCGATGATGACAGTCGTGGTGGCGATGGTAGCGGTCCCAAGTGCGTTCTTCGAGAGAACCGCGCGGGTGGGACTGGTGACCGCGACAATGGTCGTGCTGCCCGGAATCGTCGCGTTGCCAGATTCTACAATTGCCTGGCCAATGTCAGCAGCCGAGAAAGCAGCAGCACTGGCATTGACGATCGGGCTACCAGCGACCGCAGCCAGGGTAGGAACAAGTGTGGGTCGTGCGGCGAGAGCGTAGGTGCTCGCGACGTTGACCTGCTGCTCAAGGTGCAGAGTACAGATGAGTTCGTTGTCCGAGACCACTAGAACAGAGTTACATTCGGCGACCGGACCGTTCGCTTTCGTATTGCTGGCGCTGGGCGACGTGCCCGAACCAGTGGTTGTGGAGTCGTAGTTCCCCTTGACCAGGTAGATATGCGCGTCAGTGGACGTTGTTGCGACGGGAGTGTTGACGCCGCTGATCACTACGGAGTTCGGAGCGAAAGACAGCGGCAGGAAGCCGACACCCGTGACATCTACGTCCACCGGAGCCGTGCTCGGCGCGGTGTTCGGCGTGACCTGCAGCGAGTTGGTGTAGCTGTAGGCGGCAGAAAGGTTCACCGAACCGGCGTCTGTGGTCAGCACTAGCGGCAGGGCGTCACCGATGGAGTGCATAGGGGTGACCGCGGTGAACGCGGTGTCGCTGACCGGCGTGATGTTCATCAGCGGGATGCCACCGATGGTCGCGCGCAGCGAGCCGGGCGCGGTCGGGAAGTTAGCACCGATCACGGTGACCATGCTGCCGCCCATACCCGGGCCGGCGGCCGGCATCACCTTGGTGAGCGTGGGCACCGTGGTAGCGGTGTACGCCGCACTGGTCAGAAGCTTGCCAGTGGAGCTGCTGTTGCTGCTGTAAACGCAGACATTATACGGGGTCGTCGACACCGTAGCGCTGGACGGCAACGTAACAGTGGCCTTGTTGTTTGCAACCTTGCGAGCCGCCGCAGCTAACACACCGGCGCTGGCTGGGTATACGCCAGGGCAAGCAGCGGCCTGCACGAGGCCGGCCGGCGTGCTATATCCAGTCAGGAAGTTGTTCGGCGACGACACCGTCAGGTTCGGCGCCGGCGTGGCAGTACCCGGTGCTCCGATGACGCTGCTGAGCGTCGCAGGGGCCAATGCCACGGAATACGAGGTAGCCGCAGTTGCAGCGAGCAGACTGGTGTTGTTGGTATTCCCGGCGTAGAGGCAAACGCTCCATGGATTTGGCTGTGCGCCAGCTCCCGCTACGCCCAGAGGCACGGTCACTGTAGCGACAGTGTCCGAGGTGCGCACTACGGTGCCATTAAGTGTGGTGTCGGCCGTTGAGTAGACCGCCGGGCAGGTATTGCCCTTGGCCGTGAAGCTCGCTCCCAGAGGTGCCGAGGGAAGCGTCGAGCCGGTCGGCTCGGTGACGGCGATGGTGTTACCGCCGCCACTCGGGCCGTTGTTTGGTGCAAATGTCGCGACCGGGGTGACGACATATGTTGTCTGGGCAGCTAGAACACTAGTGCTAGCCGTGGCACCCCGCATATGCGCAGTAGGTATACTGCTTGGCCGCGCCAGAATTCAGGGTCACGGTAGCGGGCACGGTGACCGTCGCAGAGTTGTCATCAACCCGGGTCGGGGCGGCCAGAACAGCGCCGGTTGTGCTGGGCGCGTAAGTCGCGGCGCAGGTCGCAGCTCCGGAGACAAAATAGCCGCCAAGCGGACTCGTGAGCCCCGTAAGAGCCGAAGGTGCAGAGACAGTTACTACTCCGCTATTGGGGCCACCACCTGGAATGGCCAACGGAATGACTGAGTACGTCGCGTGTCCGGCAACCGCGCTGGTGCCAGCAGTGGTACCCACGTAGATGCAGTAGGTGTACTGCTTGGCCGTGCCCGAGGTGAGCGTAAGGGTAGCGGGCACAGCAACTGTCGCGGAGTCGTTGTCGATCTTGGTTGGTACGGCGACGACCGCGCCGGTCGTGCTCGGGGTGTAGGTCACGGCACACGCCCCAGAGCCGGGGACAAAGTAGCCGCCTAGCGGTCCAGCGATGCCATTAAGGAAGGTCGAGGCGGCAACAGTGATTGTGCCACTATTGGGGCCGCTACTTGGGGTAGCGACGGCAGAGGCGTCCGTGGCGAACGCGGCCTGGGGTGCGACGAGCAGGGCGGTGGCGATAGCGCCGGTCGACATGCCGGCGAGTGCCAGCCGCGACCTAGTTCTGGAGTTGGACTTGCGCATGCGTGGTCCTCCTACGGTCATTGCTAACTGCTCCGTTGTCTTGGTGGAGGCCCGCGCCAGAACAGCTTCGTCGGGCCGTCTCGCCGTAACCGTAACCAGCTGTGTTCACCTAATTGCGCAGAGTTGTGAAGTCGAATGGATACTTCTGGGCTCAATAACGCCCATGCGGCGCAGACCAGTGCAAGCGGCATTAAATGTCGGCCTGCGATTCCCGAAGCAGCAGCTTCCCTGGTGACGCAATCGGCCGACCGCTGCAGTAGACCCGACCGCTTCAGTAGACAAGGCAGGCCGAAAACATTGCGAGGTCGAGTCAGCGCAACTGCGCCCAGGCTTTGTCAAGCGCTGCGACACTGTCCGCCTTGGACGGGTGCTGACTCAGATCCACTGCCACGGTGTAGGCGCTGCGAGTCGCGCTCACCCGCCAACAGATCAGCAAAGTCGGGCGTACGGCGGCGGTGGGGTTGTTGCTCATTTTGATCTTTTGGGTGCAGTCGGCGTCGCCGTAGGGTTCGCCGCCGTCGGCCACCCAGGCGAGCTCGCGTTGGCCGGTCAGATCCAGCGGGGCGGAGACGACCCGCAGCGTTTTGTGGTCGGTGGTCAGCGAACCCGACTCGACAATGTGCAGCTTGCTGGGGTCGACGGGTGGGCGAGCCGATTTGGGCGGCGCGGGCGGGCGCACTTCGGTGCCGAGCCGATGATTCGCCGACCGTGCATCTGCCAGCCGATCGGCCAGCGAGCTCGCGCTGACCGAAGGGGCGGGTGATGGTCGCACTGGGCCGAAAAGTCCGGTGGAATCAGCTTGCGCAGTGCCGGCCGAATCGGCCACACCGGACGGGCTTGGTGCGATCGCTTTCCCGACTGGCGCGGGCGTTGGGGCGCTGGTGAGCCGCTCGGCGTGGCGATTGCTCAGCAGGAATCCACCGACGCCGAGTGCGATTGCCAGCGCGGTGCCGCCGACGATCGCTTGAGTTCGGCGGATGCTGCGAGCTGAACCGGTACCGTCGTCGGTCAGCTGATCTTGATCGTGGTCTGACATGTTCTGTCCTTTTCAGATCTCGGCTGACGGGTCGCCGAGTTGGCTGGTCAACCCCCAGTTCTCATAGTGGCAACGATTGGGACAATGAGCCCGGAAACCAGCGATCCACCCAGCTGACCCACAGCTCAGCGCATCAGCGCAGCTTGGCCCATTCCTGGTCGATAATCGCCGTGCTGGCGTCTGCTGATGGTTTATGGCCGCCTTTGGCGGTGGCGAGGGTGAGCACGCTGCGGGCGCCCGAAATCCGCCAGCACAGCAGCAAACCGGCGAGCTTTCGGGGCGGGGCGCCGGCGCTGAAGCGCAGGTTGTTGGTGCAATGTGAGTGACCGACTGGCTGGCCAGAATCAGCGGCCAGCAGCATTTCGCGCTGATCGGTCAGGTCACCTTTGGCGGACACCACGCGGATGGTGCCGTCCCTGGTCGTTTCGGTGCGCTCGGACAGCCCGGGCGGGGTTTGCGCTTCACCGGCGACGGTCAGCGGTCGTTGCAGCGGGTGCCCGTCGGCCGCTGCAGCCGAACGAGCGGCTTTGATCTGGCGCCGGACGTCCGCGCTGGTCGGGGCGGGCCTCGTCGGGATGTTCGGGTGGCCTGGGGTGGATGTGCGCGACTGGGCGGGCGTCGCCAGATCATCGGCCTGGGCTGCCCTGGCCTGCTCGGATGGCGCGGCAGCCACCTGAGGCTGGGTCGGGGTGACCACGTGCGGTGCGATAGCGTTCGCGTCTTGGGTCACGGTGTTGTCGTCGTTGTTCACCTCATGCGCGGTAATCATGAACGCGCCGCCGGCGAGTACCAACACCGCAGCGGTCGAGGCGACGCCGATCTGCCGGCGGTGGTTTCGTCTGGTGAACTGGGCCAGCTCCGCGCCCGGGTCGCCGTGGTGCTCGGCGTCGCCGTACTCGTAGTCGTCGCTGTGGCTGTGTTTGTCGCTGTGGCTGTGGTTGTCGCCGTGCCGATGGTCGCCATGCGTACTCATCGTTCAGCCTTCCTCGGGTCGCGGCTGTAGGGCTCTCATCGTCGCATTTCAGTGGACATACCGGGCGAAAAAGGCAGGCCCGGTGCTGATTTCCCGTTCGGTCAAACGGCCCCGGATCGCGACCTAGGCTGCCCAAGGGAGCGGATTACGTTTCGCCGTGCCTCGGCACCGGGACTGACCGACCAAAGCTCGGGGGGAATTGGCGTGCAGGCGGAGGCAATCGGTCGGGCCGGCATTGCGGCCATCGCGGTAACCACGGTGGCGCTAGCCGCCTGGGCGCCGACACCGGGTTATGCGCTCGCGCCAACGATGACGCTGAGCGCGACTTCTGGGCCGAGCGGGGGTGGTAATCCGATTACCGCGACCGCAACGTCGGCCTCGGCACTCCTTTTCCCGGTGGGCACCCGTCCCACAGTGCAATTCCAATACAGCAACTTCAGCCCTACCACGTGTTCCGCGCAAGCGCAGGCCGTCACCCAAATCGACGGCACCGCAACGACACTGACCGCCGGCGTGGTTACTGCCGATCCGAGCACAGTCCGGCGATTGTCCACCACAAAGGTGGCATTCAACGTGCCGGCGGCGTCTTATCCGGCCACAGTTGCGGGAAGTCCAAGTACGATAAACACCGGTGGGTTAGCACTGCTCTACGGTCAGAACAGCTCGAAGTGGAACATCTGTGTTTATGACAGCGACTCGACCACAACGAGCAATTTATTGGCCAACGCCACCTACACACTTGCGCTACGGCCGATGATCACCTCAATCTTGCCGACCAGCAGCCCGTCGTTCGGCGGCCAATCGATTTCTGTGTCCGGCGTCGGTTTCGGCCCGACCACCACAGCCTCCATTGACGGCGCGCCGCTCACTGATCTCGTCGTGTCGGCAAATGGCGACAGTTTCACCGCCACGACGTCGGCCCATGCCAGCGGCACCGGTTACCCGGTCACTGTCAAAACCATCGGCGGCATTGTCATCAGCACAGATCCCGACAACAACGGACTGCCGCAAGATGGCGACCCAGCCACACCGGATGCTCCCATTCTGTTCGGGTTCGACAACAGCATTCTGGTCGCTCCCAGCACTGCGTCAATCGGAACCGCAGTCAACCTCGACGTTCACGGTACGGGGCTGGACGCGCTGAACTTCGATTCGACCGCCGCCCCAACTGCCACTTCAGCCCACATTTTCTTGGTACGTGACGCGTACGACCCGTCGGCCAATCGTGGGGTGCAGGAATGCACAGACGTGCTTTTAGTCAGCGGTACGGAATTGGTGTGCACGCTCGACCTGAGCGCTGACCGGCTCGATCTCACCACCAGCGCACCAGTGGTCGGCTCCCCGATCACCAATGGCACCTACACCGTTACGATCGTGGCGAACGGCTCGACCAGCGCCACCGCCGACGAGTTCGCCGCCTCGACCGTCGCCAGCGGCGCCACCTTCACGGTCGCCCCCCACTGAGCCGGGTCGCACTAATAGGGGCCCTCAAGAGCGACAATTGCTGCGATGACTGCCGGCGCCGAGGTCAGGCCTCGATCAGTAGTTGAATGCCGTCAAGATCTTCGGCGTGTTCACTAATTGCCAACTCAATGTCGTAGCGATTTTGCAGATTGAGCCAAAAACGCTCAGATGTGCCGAAAGCACGAGAGAGACGCAGCGCGGTATCGGTGCTGATGCTTCGCTTGCCATGAACAATCTCGTTGATCCTGCGCGCCGGCACACTGATTGCCTGCGCGAGTCGGTATTGCGAAATACCGGTCGGCCGCAGAAACTCCTCTAGCAAAACTTCGCCGGGGTGGATCGGTGCGTACGCTGCCTGGTCCTCGCTATCCATGACTTCCTCCCTGCTTCCTAATGGTAATCTGTGGTCTCGACATCCACAGGCCCAGTGTCAGTCCAGACGAAGCAAACATATTGGTCGTTTATGCGGATGCTGTGCTGTCCTCTGCGGTTGCCAGAAAGCTTTTCCAACCGGTTACCTGGCGGCACCCGAAGACCGTTGATCACCTCGGCGGAATCCAGGATCAACAACTTACGATGCGCAGCTCGTTGGAGTTGGGTGCCGATCTTCGCCACATGCCTCCGTCGCCAAACTCGCTCAGTGTCAGCATCAGCGAAGGACTGATCACGGCACAACCATAACGCGTGGCGTTACTAGCAGCAGGGCCCAACAGCTATGGCGCAGGATCCCCAGGAGGACCTCCTATGAGCAGGTCGAAGCGTATTCGGCGGTGTCTGGCAGCAGGGGCCGCCACTGTCCTGGTCGTCAGCGGTGCGCCCGGTCAGGCGCAGGCGGCGGTGACCCCGGCGCTGGCGATGGTGCTGAGCAACCCAAACGGCCCCAGCGGCGGCGGGAACTCGATCACCGGCACCGTGCAGGCCTCCGGCAACAACCCGACCCCATTCGCCGCCGGCACCCTGCCGATCGTGCAGTTTCAATATGTCGGTACGGGTGTGCCCACCTGCGGCCCCGCCCCGAAACCGGTGCAGCAAATCGCCGGGGGCTCGACGCCGGCCACCGCAACCACCACCGCCGGTGGAGTGCTGACCGTAGACCCGGCCAACGTGTCCCGGATCTCCGGCACCAAGATCGCTTTCGTGGTGCCCACCGCGCCTTATCCCGCCACGGTGGACTTGGCCCCGAGCACGATCAACCCAGAGGGGTTGGTGTTACTCACCGGCCAAACGTCCTCGAAGTGGAACGTCTGTATTTACGACAGCAATCCGAGCACAGCCACGTCGCTGCTCGCGGCCACTGCCTACGCGCTTGCGATTCGCCCTAAGATCATCGCAATCTTGCCGACGGCCAGCCCGGCCGCCGGTGGGCAATTGATCACGGTGAACGGAGTCGGCTTTTCCGTGCTGGCCAACGCGACGACAGTGTCGATCGGTGGAATCGCGGTGAACAACATCCACGTGGCGGCCAGCGGAAACAGTCTGACCGGCATCACCGGGCCGCGGGCACCCGCCGCTGACCTCGCGTTGGTGGTCAGCACTACCGGTGGTCAGGTCAGCAGCATCGACCCAGACAACAACGGGCTGCCGCCGGACAGCGATGACACCACGATCGACCAACCGATCATGTTCACATATCGCAACGGCATCGCGATTACGCCGAACACCGGCCCGGCTGGAGCCAAACTCAGCGTCGACGTGCGTGGTAACGCTTTCGACGCGCTCACCTTCAACCGCAGCGACTCAGCCACGCCGACCGACCCGACCGCGCACGTGTTCCTGGTGCGCGACGGCTATGACTCCGCGACCAACCGCGGCGTGCAGGAGTGCAAAAACGTCCGCATCGTCAGCGCTACCGAGTTGATCTGCTCACTCGACCTGGGCGCCGACAAGTTGAATCCCGCTGACTCGACCCCGGTCGCCGGCGTCTCGGTCACCGAAGGCACCTACACCATGACTGTCGTGGCCAACGGTGCTGCCTCGATCGACGCCGCCACCGCCAACCCGTCGGTCGTCAGCTCCGCCGCCACCTTCACCGTAAGCGCGTTCTAGTCCGCCCGCGAGCGCGTTACTGCGTGCAACCATCCCGCTACCGCGAGATCACCAAGTAGGGCTAGACGCTGCCGACTGTTGTCCTCGACCCCAACAGAAAGTAGTCGAGGATGCGGAATCACCTGCGCCGGTATGCCATGGGCGCGATGGCCGTTGGCGCCATCGCCGGCGGCACGGCCCTCGCGCTGCCCGGCGCAGCGCCCAACTGGCACCCAGTCACCTACGGCCTGACCGAGACGCCCGCGCAGCTGCTGCCGGCCAACGTCTCCGCCGCCGACCCGGTCCGCGTAGTCAGCAGCACGCTGGACGCGACTGGCCGACCAGTGGTCACCGTGCACACGGCCACCACCTCGGCCGATGCCGTCGCGCTGGTCAAGCAGGGCCAGCAGGCGCACAACGCGCTCGGTGTCGAGGTCGACGCGCCGGTGAGTGCGCTGGATATGGGCACGACCATCGACAAGTACCGGACCCAGCAGTGGGATCTTGGGAAGTTGAAGGTCGGCGAAGCGTGGCAGAAGTCGACCGGCGCGGGTGTCACCGTTGCGGTGATCGACACCGGCGTGGACGCGAGCCACCCGGACTTGGCCGGTCAGGTGCTGCCGGGCTTCGACGAGACCACCCAGACCGCCGGCACCAGCATCGACCCAAACGGGCACGGCACGCACGTGTCCGGCACAATCGCGGCGCTGACCGGCAACGGTGACGGTGTCGCCTCGGTCGCCCCGAACGCGAAGATCCTCCCGATCCGGGTGCTCGACGCGAACGGCAGCGGCTACATGTCAGATACTGCTAACGGGATCATCTACGCCGCCGACCATGGCGCCAACGTGATCAACATGTCGCTCGGCGCCACCTCCCAGGTCGCCGCGGTGAGCAACGCCATCTCGTACGCCCGGAGCAAGGGTGTTGTGGTGGTTGCCGCTGCCGGCAACTCGCGGGCTAGCGGCAGCCCGACCAGTTACCCGGGTGCCGACGCCGGTGTGATCGCAGTCGCGGCAACGGACTCGACCGACACTGTGGCTTATTATTCCAACGCGGGCAGCTATGTGGACGTGGCCGCGCCGGGTAGCAGCATCCTGAGCACCTACCCGACTGCCAAGGGCAACAGTTACGCGATCCTCAGCGGCACCTCGATGGCATCGCCGCACGTGGCCGCGGTCGCCGCGCTGCTCAAGAGCTACAGCTCGACCTTGACCCCCGACCAGGTCGAGCAAGCGTTGGAAAGCTCGGCGACCGACCTCGGCACCCCCGGTCGTGACAACGACTATGGGTACGGCCGCATCGACGCGCTCGCCGCACTGAATGCGGTCAAGTCTTCCGGCGGCTCGACTCCCCCGTCGGCTAGTGTCCCGGCCAGCACTGCCCCGTCGACCCCGCCGAACTCGACCATTCCGAGCAAGGGACCGGGCGACAACCCCAGCACCAGCCCAAGCAAGGGACCTGGCGACAGCCCGAGCAAGCCGCCGACCAGCACGATGCCGAGCACCAGCCCGAGTGTCAGCCCGAGCATGACGCCGAGCAAGGGACCGGGCGACAACCCGAGCGCGAGCCCGACGAAGGCTCCCACCACGAGCCCGAGTCCGATCGTCACCCCGAGCAAAGGCCCCGGCGACAACCCGAGCAAGGGACCGGGCGACAACCCGAGCAAGGCACCGAGCAGCAGCCCGTCGAGCGCCAGCCCGACGCCGACGAAGACCAAGGTGCGCCCGACCGTCACGGTCAGCTCGGCCGCGAAGCCAGTCCCCTATGGCACGGTCAGCACCACGACCTTCACGGTTGCCGCGGCGGGACTTCCGTGGGCACAACGCCCGGTCACGCTCTGTCTGACCGACTCAGCGGCGGGCAAGCCGGGCTGCACCTCAATGCTCACGAGCACTGCGGGCACAGTGTCACTGCAACGGACCGCGACCAGCGGCTTCCAACTTCAGCTCACTGTGGACGGCACCGACGTCTCCGAGCCGGCCGTCTCGCCGGTGGCGGTCACCCAGGTGTCGTCGAAGCTCACTGTGTCGCGCACCGGTAACACGATGGCTGTCGCTCTCGACGGGGCGGCTGGCCAGACCGTACAGCTGCAGGGTTTGCGCAATGGGACCTGGGTCACGGTGTTCACCTATCCGGCCGCACCTCGGGTCACCATCACCGGGCTGACGACCGGCCAGTTCTACCGGATCTTCGTGCCGGACACCACAGCGATCCTGGGCGCCACCAGCGACAAGTTCTAGTCAGGCAAGGTTGGACAAGCGGTCGCACCCTGGACTCTTTCGGGTCTGGGGTGCGACCGCGTTCTTCAGCGTTCATACAGGTCAGCGCGTTAACGTTCGGCAGATGGATGAAGTTCGGGCACGTCGGGTCGTCGAGACGCTGCGAGCACGCAATGTCTTCGCTCATCTCAAACTGCCGTCCGCCGGCATCACCCAGTACGGCATTCGGGTGGTTTTGCCGGACGGGCGGGAAGCGATCTGGGACAACGATGGCACCGCCGGATTGGAAGCGCAGATCATGCGCGACGGCGTGCTAGTGGGTTTCGTCGCTTCCATTGCCGGGTCGGAAAACTTCGGCGAGGCACAGCTCGTCGAGGCCATCGCCAGCGCCGACTATGACCAGCCGGTCGGTCGCTCCGCCCCGGGCAAGCCGAGCCAAGCCGTCAGCCGGCCGGCATTCACCCCAGTTTCGCTCGCCCAACGACTCCGCAGCAGCCTGCGTCCCTAGCGCTCAGAGGGCCCTAGCACGCAAGAGGGCCCTAGCACTCGGGCTCAGTCCTCAGGGTCGAGTGGGGCAATCAAGCGTTCCAGCCGGCGCAACACGGCATACCAAAGTGGTGGGGTCAGGTTGGCGCCCAGCAATGCCTCGGCGAAAGTGTGCGCCAGCATGTCGATCGCTTCTTGCACTGGCGGCTCATATTCGACCTCGGGTTCGACGATCGCCGGCTGGGCCAGCTGCGGCTCAGCCGGCTCAGTTTCCCGCTGCTCGGTCACTGCGGGAACCGGCGTGGCGCTGACCTGCAGTTCGGCCGGCTCGATCACCACGCTCCCGGCGAAGTCCAGCGGCAGATCCGCGCCCGCGCCGACCAGATGCAGGTGGTGGGTGGCCCGAGTCAGGGCAATGTAAAGCAGCCGGTGTCCGCGCGGATCCTCCTCGACGATCTCTCCCGGCTCGACCACCACAACTGCGTCAAATTCCAACCCCTTCGCCTCGTACGGGCTGAGCAGCGTGATGCTGCGGTTGGACTCTTCACCAGCAGCGCTCTGCCAGCGGATGTCCTCGTCGTGCAGCTCGGCTTCAATCTCAGCGCGCGGACCAGCCGAGCAGATCACCGCCACCGAACGCCCGTGCGCGGCATGTAGCGTCGCAGCTGCGACGACTGCGCGGGCCCGATCGGCAGGTTCAGTCGGCTCCACCACCGGATCGTCCGGCCCGTCGCGAACAATCGTGTATGTCGGTGCCGACTGGGCAGCTGCCGGCAACAATTCAGCGGCCAGCTCGGCAATTCGACGCGGTACGCGATAGCCGTGTTTCAATTCCCGCCGCACGTGCGGCGACTGCTGGGGCAGGTGCGCGACGATGTCCGCCCAGCTGTCGTGCACCCAGGGGCCGATCGACTGGGCCAGGTCACCGACGACTGTCATCGACCCAGCCGCGGATCGACGCGCCACGGACCGCAGCTGCATCGGCGACAGATCTTGCACACCGTCGACCACGATATGTGCGTACTGTTTGGGGCCGCTTTGAAGAAGGTGAGCAGCCTCGTCGAGCAGGGGGAAATCGGCAGCGCTCCACCCTGGGACGCCGGGCAGCGCTCGATAGAGAGCAATGATTTCGCGGGGGGTGAATTCGCCGCCGGCCGCCGCTGTCATCCATTGCAGCGAGCCGAGCAGCCGACGCAGAAACGCGCCCGGTTCGACTTGCGGCCAGACCAACTCAGCGAGGATTTCCGCGACCTGATTGATCGCGGCAGGATCGATGCCGGCAGCGGCCAGCATGCCGCGCAGAATTCGGCGGCGGTCGCCGGCTGTGGCACGACTCGCGTTGGCCGTGGCGACTACGCGGCGCAGCTGGCCGGGATCCACGGCCATCGACTGGCCGCCCAGGGTGATTGTCGCCGGCAACTCAGCCGGTGCCTGATCTAGCGGGTCTCGGACAGCTCGGCTCAGCAAGCCAGCCATTCGAGCCTCGCCCTTCAACCGCAACACGTAGGGCACTTCGTTTCGCTCGGGCTGGGCCCGGTCGGGGACTTCTGGGGCAACTGGGCAGTGCAGGCGGGCGATGTCAATCTGCTCGACCCCGTCGATTCCCCAAGACGATAGGACGCTGCGGGCATATCGGGTGTATGCCGGCGATGGCCCGACGATCAGCACGTCAGCCGGTTTCAGACTGCCGCCGCTGCGCTCGATCAGCTGAGCGACTCGATGTAGTGCAGCCAAGGTCTTGCCAGTGCCGGTGCCACCCTGCACGATCAATAGGCGCTCAAACGGCTGCTGGATCAGCTCCCATTGCTCGGCTTCAATCCGGGCTGCGGCGCCAGCCATCGACTTGGTGTTATCGTGCGCCATCTCGGACAACAGTGCGTCATGGCGACCAAGCTCAGCAGCCTCGCCGTCGTCGTCATTCCACTCACCTGCCACTGGCTCATCCTTCACCTTGCTTCCGCCCGCGGCCAGCAAGTTGGATCAAGAACTTGGCAGGGGCAATTAAGATGCTGCCCACCTTAGTCATCGACCGCGACCATTTCGAGCTGACCTCACGCCAGCGACTCTGAGCCCCCGGCTGGTGCAGGGGTGGCCGCCATCACTGCGTACGGTTCGGCGTTATGCGGTTATATGTCCGATCAGATGCAAACATGGACGGCATGGGGGACGGTGCCTTTCACACCGAGCGAACGGCTCGGGCGCAGCGTCGCCGCATGCGAGGGGTCAAGAAGGCGTTGGTTGCCGTGATCGGTCTGAGCGCGGTGCTCGGCGGCGGGTCATACGGATTGCTGACCTGGCGCGACGCCCGCGATCAAATCACCACCGACCTCGGCGCGATCGGACCAGCTGTTCGTGTGACAGCTAGTGCGCGCACACATCCGCGCAGGAGCCGCACCCCGCACGCGCCCGTGCAGCTAGGCCCGCTACCACCCACCAAATCGGCGGTGCGCCAGGACTACCTCCCCTCACCAACCCCGTCGTTGTCTGATTCACCGGAGCCCAACCCATCGTCCGCAGATTCCCCCACTGACGACCAAATCGCCGCCATGCAGGTAGCCCAGTTGCTAGCGCGGCCACAGGCGGCCCGCTCCGGGATGGTCGCGGCGGATTCGGCCAGCGTGAGCAACGAAGTTACGGCCGACGGCAGCGTCGTTCGGGTGGTCACGGCTCGGCACGATCTGAGCGGGCAGGGCGAGTCACTGTGGGCACCTGACGCCGGGCAGCGCGGCGCCACATCGCACAACGCCGCAGTGCACTGCACCCAAAACTTCCCCCTCGGCGTACGCGCCGGGGTCGAGCTGCGAGCGGGAATGCTGCTCTGCTGGCGTACGTCGGCGACTAAGAGTGTCGTGACGGTCGCAACGGCAACCGCTGGACGCCCCTCAGCCGCGTCGAGTGCGGCGGTAATCAACTGGCACTGGTCCACCTTCCCGTGACGCCGATGAGTCGGACGGGCGGGCCGGTTGGGCCGGCGCTGAGACGGGTCGCGATGGGCCTGCGGCGTTTGTGCGATTTGCCCGATTAGCGGGCTGGCGCTGGACGAATTGTTACTGGACAGTTACAAGAGTTACCGTCTAGTAACCGGAGCGCTTCGGCTTCCCCTCCCCCCGTGGACCGGAGGCCTTTCGATGAGCAGAGTTTCGTTCGTCCTCGGCAGCCTCATCACCTCATCCCTACTCGTGCTCGGTCTCACCGCACCCGCCGCAGCAGCGACAAAGTATGCAAACACCGACTATGTGGCACTGGGCGACTCGTATTCGTCCGGAGTCGGCGCGCCCGGACAGGTCGGGCTGTGCCTGCAGAGCCCCAATGGTTACCCCGGCCAGTGGGTCAGTCGCAACAACCCGAAGTCGTTCACCGACCTGGCCTGCTCGGGCGCCGTCACAGGTGACGTGATCAACTATCAGCTGCCATTTGTGAACAATAAAACGGACCTGATCAGCATCACGATCGGCGGCAACGACATCGGCTTCGCCTCGACCGTGCTCACCTGCACAATCTCCAGCGACGCCGGCTGCCTGCAGACCATCGCAAACGCCCGCGCCACCATCGCTACGGTCGCCGCCAAGCTTGACACCACGTACGGTGGAATTCGCAGTAAGGCACCGAACGCGCGCGTGGTGGTCCTGGGCTATCCGCTGCTGTTCGACACGTCCACATCGTCCTGCGGAATCGGCGGGATGAGCCTAGTCAAGCGAGTCGCATTGAACGACGGCACCCAATTGCTCGACGACACCATCAAGACCCGAGCCGCCGCCGCCGGCTTCACCTACGCCGACGTGCGCGCCGGCTTCGCCGGACACGGGATCTGCTCGGCCACCCCGTACCTCAATGGGGTGACTTTGCTCCCGCCGACCGACTCCTTCCACCCCAAACAATCCGGCTATACGTACGGTTACCTGCCCGCCCTGACCAGCGCAGCCAGCTAACCATCGACAGTGGCGGCCGGCCCACCGACCGGCCGCCACATTTCACGGTTTTGCCAGGCGGCCGCGCTACCACACCCTTACCTCACCCGCATTGCCAGAGGAAACGGCCCTCATCGCCATCGGGTGACACGAAGATGTACGCAATTCCGGCATCACCAAAGTTGTAGCCCAGGCTGTCGTCCAGTTGACCGAGCAATCGCCAACCCGGGCCAGGGGTTTCGTCGCCCTGCAACCATCGCGGCGCACCACCCAGGAATTGCCACGGTCCCTCATCCTCGTCTTCGGTGCCGTCCTGGGCGTCATCGTCAACCGGAAGATGATCTTCCTGCGGCCAACATGGTCCCTCCGCCACGTCGCGGGTAGTGACAAACATCGGCACCCTTCCGTCCGGCTGAACGATGACGGCGAAAATCAGTGGCATCTGCGCCAGGATGCGAGCCCCCAAGCGAGCGGGCAGCGCGCGGGTACCGTCGAGTGTGGCGGACAGGCACAGCGACCGCCTCAACTGTCTGCTTCCGGGGAGTCGGCATGGCGACGACAATCGGTGAAACCGGCTTCATTGGTGCGCAAGTCGCATACTGGCGACGGCGGCGAGGTAAGAGTCAGCGCGTTCTCGCTGGCTTAGCCGGGATGAGTCAGCCATATTTGAGCCAGATTGAGAACGGCATTCGACCGGTCGAGCGACGCGGCACCCTGGTCGCGCTCGCTCACGCGCTGGACGTGTCGATCTCGGACTTGACCGGACAACCCGGCGATCCAACTGACCCGGCCCGTGCGGTCGCCGCAGCGCAGGTGCCAGCCATTCGAGCAGCACTGATTCGGCGTGAATTCGGCGAGCTCTCCGACCCGCATTTCGATGTGCGCGCCACGATGGTTGCAGGCGGCGCCTACGACTTCGCCACAGTCGCGCCGCGCCTACCGAACCTACTTGGCGGACTAAGAGGCGGCGATTTGATCCAGGTCGCGCACGTCGGCGTCTATACCCTCAAACATCTTGGGTACGCCGATCTCGCCCGAGACACAGCCCGCCTCGCCGTCTCCGAAGCTCGCGAACTAGATGATCCAGCTTGGATCGGCATCGCCGAGTTCATCCGAATCCTTGCCATGCCGCCCGAAATGCCAGGCGTGCCAACCCGACTTGCCCAACGTGTGGCGGATGAAATTCAGCCATCCATCGGCGACCCGCTGGTGCGGCAGGCCTACGGAATGTTGCACCTGCACGCAGCGCTTCGGGCAGCAGTAGAACGGCGGAGCAACCTCGCCGAAGATCACTTAAGCGAAGCGGTCGAAGTCGCCGAGTCGCTCGGTGAGCCCGAAGATATGGGCTTGGCCCGATTTGGGTTCGGGCCAACCAACGTAGGTTTTTGGACTGTGTCGATTCAGATTGAACTCGGTGAGCCACACGCTGCGATCGAAACTGCCGAGAACATCGTCGCCGGCCGGCTTCCGCTCGCCAACCGTCAAGCGCCTTACTTCGCCGACGTGGCTACTGCGCTTGCTCAGGTCGGACGCGACGACGAAGCGATCGCATCGTTCCTGCGCTCGGAAGCCGTCGGACCGCAATGGTTTCGCCTACGCCCGACCGTCCGCGACACAATCGGTTCGATCATTCGTCGCACGCGGCGCAACGCAGTGTCCCCGCAAATGCGTCACGCCGCCGCGGCAGCCAACCTCAATCAACTGACAAACGACTGATAGCAGCAAGCAATCAACGCAGAACCCGAAGCCAAATAGATTCACGGTCCAATGGTGACCGTGGAGGCGTTATGTGGCGATTAATCACTCAGATCCGACGAGACCGTCGAGCAGTTGCGGCACGCGCTCGCGAACAGGCACAATGCCATGAACGAGCGGAACACGACGCTGCAATCCGGCGGATTCTCAACCAGGCGTCGCAGCAATGATTCCGGTTAACAAAGAACACATTCCCGACAGGCCTTCATGGGAATGCCGGGTATGCGCGGCTCCGTGGCCGTGTATGGCTGCCCGCGAAGCACTCCTGATTGAATTCGCAAAGTTTCCTTCTGTGTTGCGAATTTACCTGTTCGGACAATTGACGGATGCGGGCGCCGATATCCCCGGAATCGAACCGGCCGAGCTCTATCGCCGCTTCCTCGGCTGGAGCCGATAACCACAAACGCCAACAACCGAATTTCGTCTTCTGCGCCGCCAACCGACCTCCTAAACCCCACGAAAACACTTACGTACGTCGATCTTGTGAAGTTTTAGCCGGATGAAGCCCATAAGTTCACAAGATCTAGGAAATGCCGGCTGCCGCTCTGAGTACACGTACGGGGAAATGTTATTGGGGTTTGGTGGGTTGGGGGCCGCAGAGGTTGCGGATCGCGCCTAGCAGGGTTGAGCGGGTGAATGGCTTTTCGATCAGCATGCTGTTGTCGTCCAAATGGAGCTGCGGGCCCAATGACGCTGCGGTGTAACCGGACATGTAAAGCACCGGCAAGTCCGGATGATGAGTACGCAATGCACCCGCCAATTCCGGCCCAGTCATCGTCGGCATCACCACGTCAGTGATCAGCAGGTCGGGTTGTGCGCCGGCGGCCACTTGGCTCACCGCCGTCAGCGCGTCGGTCGCCACCGTGATGACATAGCCGGCCGGGGCGATTAGGCGCTCGACCAGCGCCGCGACCTCGGGTTGGTCCTCGACGATCAGCACCCGGCCGATCACCGCGGTAGCAGCCGGCCGACCCGCGGATGGTGAGGTGCGTTCTTCGGCTGCGGGCAGATACAGGTGCACGGTGGTGCCCATGCGCGGCTCCGATTCGAGCTCAATGCTGCCGCCGATGCCCTGCACGATGCCGGCGGCGGTGGCCAGACCGAGGCCGGCGGCGGTGGGCCGGGTGGTGAAGAACGGTTCTAGTGCACGCTGGCGCACCTCGTTGGTCATGCCGACGCCGGTGTCGGTGATGACCAGGTGGACCAGGCGACCCGTTGGCGCGCCGGCGACCTGTTGACCGGGTTCGATCACTTCGTTGCTGGCGGCGACGCGGAGCATGCCACCGTGCAGCATGGCGTCGCGAGCGTTCGCGGCCAGGTTGACCAGTGCCTGTTCGAGCGGGCCGCGTTCGGCGCGCACCGGCCACACGTCTTTACCGAAGGCCAAATCCAAACCGATGTGCTCACCGAGCGTGCGGCTGAACAGCGACTGCACGTCGGTGAGCAGGTCGGGAATCGGGATGATCTCGGCGCGGTTGCCGTCGCTGCGGCCAAAGGCGAGCAACTGGTGCGTCAGGGTGCGACCAGTGCCGACCGCATCGAGGATGTCGTTGGCGAGCTGATGCTCCGGGCTGCCCTCCTCGACCGTACCGGCGATCATGTCGGCTGAGCCGGCGACCACGGTGAGCAGGTTGTTGAAGTCGTGCGAGATACCGCCGATCAGTTGGCCGAGGCTGTCCAGCCGGCGCAAATGGTCGAGCTGGCGTTTGAGCCCGCGCGCGTCGATGTGATCCGTGGTGTCGGTGATCATGCAGACCACACCACTGAACACGCTGTGGTCGTTCATCAACGGCATCATGCTCATGCGTACGCTGCGTTGCGAGCCGTCCGCGCGCATGAGTCGAGTCGCGCCGACGGTGGACCGGCCGGCTTGGCATTCGGTGAGCCGGCGGGCCAATTCTTTTTGGCCCTGATTGTCGAGGAAGCCGCGCAACGAAACGCCGACCAGATCAGCGCGTGGCAGCCCGAGCACCACCCCAATCGGCTCGTTCGCATAGGTCGCCACGCCTTCCGCGTCGAGCTGCAGCACCCCTTCGGGGATGGTTTCCAGCACCCGGCGATACCGTTCTTCGCTGGCCCGCAACCGTTCCATCGCCCGCGCACTGGAACACGCCAACGCCAGCTCACCAGCGATATCGCGGGCGAGTTCGACCTCGGCATTCGAATAGAACGCGTCCGGCGTTTCCCGAGTCAACACCAGATAGCCCGCGTACGTGTTGTCCACGATCACCGGGCACAGCACGGCCGCGTGGATCTGGTGATCCGCACCGGCCAACGGTTCGATGCCGTCGCCGGCGAGCACCATCGGTCGACGGCTGGCGGCGAGCGCGGTGGAAAAGTCGTCGTCGGGCAACTGGTCGGCGTGATCCAACAGTTGCGTCAGTGGGGCTGACCGTTCGTCGTCTACGTGGTGATATGTGATCGCGTCGTACCGGCCGTCGTCGCGCAACAACTGCACTCCTGCGCCGTCACCGATCATGTCGGCGGCCGCCCGAGCCGCAGTCGATCGCACTGCCGTGGCGTCGTCGGAAGCCCGGCTCAGTGCCAGGGCCAAATCGGCGAGCGCGTACCTGAGGGGGTAAGCCATGACACCCATGACCGTCATGATCCGTGCCCGATGCGGCGCACGAGGTCGGTTCGGCCCGATTGCAACCAGGAACCTCACCCGGATCAGCCAATCGCCCGACCTAGCCCCATGGGTGCGCGCGACCGATTCAATGCAGCTCGTACTCCGCCGGACTGGTGTTGAGCACCCAAGCTAACGGCATGGTCGCGTGCACTAGGTATAGACCTTCGTGCAGCCGATACATGGTCACTGTCTGGGCGGCGTCCTGCTCGACCAGCCAGTATTGCGGGATACCGGCCGCTGCATATTCATTGCGCTTGGTTACGGTGTCGATGCCCTCGGAGCCCGGGGAGACGATTTCGAGCACCAGCGACACGTCAGCTACCGGCAGCCAGACCCCGTCCGACTGCGGCTTGCTCCAGACAACCAGGTCGGGGATTCGGCCGCCGATGCCACCGCGCCCAGGAAGGCGTAGACCGACTGCCTGCGCGATCCGATCAACACCGACGCCGGCCGTGGCCAGCCACACCGTTAGTCGCGTCGCGATGATGGCGTGGATAAAGCCAGGTGGCGGCGTGATGGAGAGAACCCCCTCGGAGCTGATCTCATAGCGGCGGTGTTCGTCCGCGGCCATCATCGCGGTCAGATCGTCGAGTGTGACGACCGCAGGAATGTACCTGCCAACGGCCTCTGAACTCATTTGACCAGCATACCTAGGCCGGGTGCGCCCCGGATACGACCCAATCAGCCGGATCCGGGGTGCCTGCCATGCCGTAGCGGCTCAGGCTGCCGATGGGCCGGTGTTGCTCCGGGAGCGAACTACCTCGACGACGTGAGCGACGGCCTCGTCGATGGCGACGCCGTTGCGCTGCGAGCCGTCGCGATAGCGGAACGAGACGGTGCCGCCATTCACGTCTTCGTCGCCCGCAATAGCCATGAACGGGATTTTCTGCTGCTGGGCGGTGCGGATCTTCTTCTGCATCCGGTCGTCGGAATAGTCGACCTCAGCGCGAATGCCGGCCGCGCGCAACTTGGCCACGAACTCCGCCAGGTAATCGGCGTGCTCGTCGCGAATCGGAATCCCCACCACCTGCACGGGAGCCAGCCACGCCGGGAATGCGCCCGCATAGTGCTCGACCAGCACGCCGAAGAACCGCTCGATCGAGCCGAACTTCGCCGAGTGGATCATGACGGGTTCTTGGCGGGTGCCGTCGGCGGCCTGATATTCCAACCCGAAGCTGGCCGGTTGGCTGAAGTCGTATTGAATCGTCGACATCTGCCAGGTCCGGCCGATTGCGTCGCGAGCCTGCACGGAGAGTTTCGGCCCGTAGAAGGCCGCGCCGCCCGGGTCGGGCACCAGTTCCAAGCCCGACTCGGTCGCAACCTCGTCGAGCACCCTGGTCGCGACGTCCCACTGCTCGTCGGTGCCCAGGAATTTGTCGCTCTTGGGGTCGCGGGTGGACAGCTCCAAGTAGTAATCGGTGAGGCCGAAGTCGCGCAGCAGCGAGAAGACGAAATTGAGCAGGTGTTTTACCTCGGCCGGCGCTTGTTCGGCGGTGACATAGGAGTGCGAGTCGTCCTGGGTCAGGCCGCGCACCCGGGTCAGGCCGTGCACAACACCGGACTTCTCATAACGATAAACCGAACCGAACTCGAACAACCGCAGCGGCAGTTCACGATAGGAACGCCCGCGCGAGGAGAAGATCAAGTTGTGCATCGGGCAGTTCATCGCTTTGAGGTAATAGTCGCTGCCCTCCATGTGCATGGGGGGAAACATCGTGTCCTGGTAATACGGCAAATGACCCGAGGTGTGGAACAGCTCTTCCTTGCTGATGTGCGGGGTGCCGACGTAGGAGAAGCCTTCTTCGATGTGGCGCGCGCGGACGTAGTCCTCCATCTCGCGCTTGATCACCCCACCTTTCGGGTGGAACACCGCCAAGCCCGAGCCGATCGCGTCCGGGAAGGAGAACAGGTCCAGTTCGGCGCCGAGCTTGCGGTGATCGCGGCGCTCCGCTTCGGCCAGCCGAGTCAGGTACGCCTTCAGCTCGTCACGCGACGGCCACGCCGTACCGTAAATGCGTTGTAGTTGCGGGTTTTTTTCGCTTCCGCGCCAATAGGCGGCGGCTGAGCGCATCAATTTGACGGCTGGGATGAAGCGGGTGCTGGGCAGGTGTGGGCCGCGGCACAGGTCACCCCAAACACGCTTGCCGTCCTTGTCGACGTTGTCGTAATGGGTCAGCTCGCCGTGGCCGACTTCCATCACCTCGGCGTCATCGACGTCACCCTTGAGGTCGACCAATTCCAATTTGAACGGCTCGTTTGCCAGCTCGGTCCGGGCTTCGTCGAGTGAACTGTATTCGCGACGGCGGAAGGTCTGACCGGCCTTAATGATCTCTTGCATGCGCTTTTCCAGCTGCACTAAATCGTCAGGCTGAAAAGGCTTCGCCACATCGAAATCGTAATAGAAGCCATTCTCAATTGGCGGCCCAATACCCAGCTTGGCCTCGGGAAAGACAGCTTGCACCGCCTGGGCGAGCACGTGCGCGGCCGAGTGGCGTAACACGTTGAGCCCGTCCGGCGAGTCGATCGCCACCGGGGTGACCTCGGTCGGCTGCTCCGGCGCCCAGTCAAGGTCACGCAGCCGGCCCGCGGCGTCGCGCACGACCACGATCGCTTTGGGCCCGGTGGCCGGCAGACCGGCGGCGGCCACCGCATCGGCTGCCGTAGTCCCGGCTGGGACGACTAGGGGGTCGGCCACAGCTTGGGCACGGGATGCAGACACGGTGGTTCTCCTCATAATAGAAGCGGATATATGGTCCAGCGCGGATATACCATCGGCAGGGATATTTGACCAGCAGGGATACTTGACCAGCAGGGACACTTGACCAGCAGGGACACTTAAGCAGCAGGGATACTTAAGCAGCAGAGTGGACCGACCACGATGCTATCCGTGACCTGGCACCGCGCGGCGAGCGGCTGGCGATGCCAACCACTGGTCGAAGGTCTCACTGCCCCGCGGTCCGGCCGCCGCGGGCAACAACCCACCGTGCGCCATCGCCTTACCGACCGCGCCCGGGAGTCCAACCGGCACTACCAACTTGCAAAGTCCGAACGCGCGAACAAATCTGCGAGTCATGGTCACCATCAACTCTTCCCGCGGCCCCGCCAGCTCCGGCGCCAGCCCCTGCGGCGCCGCGACAGCCGCCTCCACCAGGGCCGTTGCTACCTCCCGTGCTGCGATAGGTCGAGACAACATTCGCGGTACGGCGACCAGCGGGCCAACAGCGTTACCCAGCAGCTGCGCCGCGAACTCGTGAAACTGGGTCGCGCGCAGCACGGTGGCGGGGATCGGGCCGGCCAACACCAGCTCCTCCTGGCGCAGCTTCGCTGCGTAATAGGCGAACCCGACCCGATCACAGCCGACGATCGAGAGCGCGACATGGTGCCGTACGCCGGCTTGGTTGGCTGCTTGCAGAAGGTGGGTTGTGGTCGTGGTGAAGAACGCGAGGGATTTGGCGCGATTTGTCGTCTTCACGTTGGTGACGTCGACAGTGGCGTCCACCCCGTCGAGCGCGGCGGCCAGCCCGACCCCAGTGCTCAAGTCGATCCCGGTCGAGCGGGCGAGCACGACTGGTGTGTGGCCGGCAGCGCGAGCCGCCTCCACGACCAGGCGCCCGACCCACCCAGTGCCGCCAGCGATAGCAAGGCGCATCACAACATCACCCTTCGTACTTGTCTTGCCAATGGTCGATACATGCGGCGAAATTTCGTACTTGTCATAAATTAACCGATTCAGCCACAAGATTCACAGGTTTGAACGACGATTTGATCTGGGAATCGGTAGAACTACCGAGGCCTGGAAAGCTACTTTGTTAAGCGCGGCTTTAGTCGGCGAAATAGAGGGGGGCTATGCAACATGGTGGACATCACCTCAACTGCGGACCAGCACCTTTCCCACCAACTAACCCCCACCGAGGCGAAGGTGCTCGAACTACTCGCCGTCGGGCACAGCAACCGCCGCATCTGTCAACAACTGTTTTTAGCCCAACCTACGGTCGATTATCACATTGCGCGACTGCGTCGTAAACTCAACGCTGAGTCTCGAGTCGCAATCGTCAGCCGTGCGTATGCTCTTGGTCACTTAAGAGCACCAGAATGGCCGCCGCGGGTTTCCTTTAACTCACCGGAGCCCACCGCATGAGCCAGCCAGACACGTCAGTGCCGATCCACGCCGCTGTCGTCGAAGACCACCCGCTCTATCGCGAGGCATTGGTGCAGGTGCTGAGCTCCACCGCGAGCACCAAGGTCATTGCCGTAGTTTCCTCGGTGGAACGGTTCATGCTAGAGGACTGCCCGAAAGACACAGTCGTCGTGCTTGACCTCAACTTGTCCGGGCGCAGCGGACCCAACGCCGTGCACCATGTGACCTCGGCCGGATATCGGGTGCTTGCGGTCTCGGCTGCCGACGGGCGCGACGAAGTCATGGCCGCACTCAATGCGGGGGCCCGCGGCTACGTACCGAAATCTGCTGATGGGTTTGAGATTGCTCGTGCGGTTGAAGCGGTAGCGCTCGGCGGAAACTACGTCTCACCCTCGCTGGCTGCGGCCCTGCTGAGCAACGGCGCCTCGACCTCTCCCGCGCACCGGCCGCCGCTGTCTGACCGCGAGCGTGAAGTGCTGGCGCTTCTCGCCGACGGGGAACGCGATCATGACATCGCGGTCGCCCTGGCCATCAGCGTGCGAACAGTGCGCTCACACCTGGACCGCATCCGCGAAAAGACCGGCCGCCGCCGCCGCCCCGACCTCACCCGATACGCGGTCGAAGAAGGCGTGCTGCGTTCCCCGCCAAACGGTCAAAGCGGCCCCGGCCGAGCCTGAGCAACGACACAGCTCGCCTCATTAAACGTGAGGCGAGCTGTTCAGTGCGCGAACTGCCCGGGACCATCAGCGGTCGGGGTGCCACTCAGCGATGGTCAGGTCGAGCGCATCAGCGTCCGGAATGATCTCGGCAAACTTCTCCTTGGTCTGCGTCGCGAGCTGACCGACCACGTCGTGAATCGCCGCCAGCACCGCCTTACCCAGCTCATACGCGTCGTAGTAGCGCAAAGCCTCCGGGTCGAACTGGACATCAGTGAAGCGACCGGCGCCGGTCATCATCACGGCAATTGCCCCGCGGTCGGCATAGCCGGTGAGCTCCATGGCGGATAGTTCGTCCTGAATTTCGACAATTCGGTCCTGTTGCCCGCGCAGGTCGGCCAGGGCACGTTCAAGTTCCAGCTCGGCATCCACGCCACCCACGATGCGAGCCGCATGCCGCACTGCGCCAGTACTGCTGACGCGGAATCATGTTTTTACATGATCAGGTTACCGGCTCATCGACATAATCTCGGATGCGACCAACCGATCGACGTTGTTCGGCCACCCGATCGGAGGATGCATGACCGCGGTTGACTCTGGCCGATCCCAGGCTGGGCAGCTGCGTCGCCCCGACCGCGTCACGGCCACTGTCGCGCTGTGGACCGCAGTGCTCGGCGGTGCCGTCGGCGGCTGTGTCGCAGCCAGCTGGCTGGTAGTCCGAGCCTTTGCCTTAGCCCCAACCGGGCCCACCGCTTTAGGGCTAGACGCGGTGATTTTCGGCGCCGCCCTGGCCAGCTCGCTGGTGGTCTTACGGCTAGTCGCCGGACCTTCTGCCTTTCAGGCGGGGGTGTTGGCCGGACGTGAACTCCAACGCCGAGAGAACCAGCGCTGGATGCACGACAGCGTGCTGCAAACCTTCGAGGCAATCGCCCTGATCGCCGGACATGGCAGTAACCCTGACACCCTGGAGCAGGTCCGCCGGCTGGCTGCAGACAATGCCGCCGCGCTGCGCCGCACCCTAACTGGCCCCCACATTGCTTCCAGCCAACTCACCGAAGCCCTGGAACAGGCAGCCAACGCCGAGCGCCTGCTCGGGCTACAAGTCGCGCTGACGCTGACAGACCTCGACTCGCCTACCCCGCCAGACCGGGTCATCGCTCTGCGTGACGCCGCCGCTGAAGCGTTGCGCAACGTCCGCAAACACGCAGGGACGAGTTATGCGCAGTTGATCGCCGACACTGATGAACACACCATTCGGGTCGAGGTCCGCGACAACGGCAGCGGGTTCGACCCTGCGGCACAACACTCTAGCTTCGGCTTGCGGGAGTCGGTGGACGCCCGATTACGCGAAGTCGGCGGCGGCTGCCTGGTTAACTCGATTGTCGACAGTGGCACCAGCGTCGTCATGTGGATTCCCCGCTAAGTTGTTGCTCCCGCGCCGAACGCTTACGCCGCCCCAATGCTGGTCGCAGCAGCGCGCCGATGGTGATCAAGGCCGCCGTGCCGGCGAGCACACCAGCAACGACCCGTCCGCGCCACAGCCGGGGCGACAAGGCCGGCGTGACCACCGCCGGAAGCACCACCATTGCCCCGTGCGTATCACCGCGACTGGCCGAAGCAGGCCCGCTGATCGTGAGCGCCGCAAACGGGTTCACCATGCCGTCACCCAGACCTGGCTGGGCCATCGGTGTGGCCGTCGCTCGTAGCTGCCGGATCACCTCTGGCCCCTTGAGTTGTGGACGGTAAGCGCGCAGCAATGCTGCTGCTCCGCCGACGAAGGCGGCGGCCATGCCGGGATTGTCCAGCGGAACCGTTTGCTCGGCCGAGCCGGGCGCTGAGCCGACCAGGCCACTACCGGGCGCCGCAAGCGAAATCTCAGAGCCATGCTCCGAGGTGGTTAGCAGAGCTCCATCGGGGGTGACCCCCGTAACCCCGAGGACACCCGGATAGGCGGTGGGGTAGGTGATGTTCTGTTGCTGGCTTACTTTTCCAGCCGACACCACGACGGCATCAGCAGCCATCGCATTGCTGACTGCTTTGCGCAGCTTCGCCGAATCGATCGGCCTAGCCGTTACCACGACGATGACTCTGGCACCGGCGTCGGTCGCGGTTTGAATGCCAAGAGCTAGGTTTTCAGCATCGCCACTGACCTGCTGGTTGTCGGCTCGCGCTTCGGTATAGCGAATAGCTAAGATTTTGGCACCCGGTGCCACACCGGCGAATCTGGTGCCCTGGACCGGTTGGGCAGCCACCAGGCTAGCGGCAAACGTGCCGGTTCCGTCGCAATCGGTGAGCGCAGTGGATCCGCCGGAGCGGACGTCACCGCCGTTCACCACCTGGCCGTCCAGGAAGCGACCACGTCCAGGATCGACTCCAGTCGCCACAATTGCCACCGTGACGCCGACACCCATGCTCAGCGGCCGAGTCTGTTCGATCCCAAGCCGCGTCTGGGCCCACGGCATTTCGCCATAGACACCCTTGGCTGTAGTGCAATTACTGGAAGCTTTACCGGCGAACACCGGCTCTGCTGGCACTGGGACGGTAATGGTGCCGACGCCAGCAGCCAGCGTCAACGCGACCCACCTGCGCGCAATCATGTCGTGCCCACCCTGAACTTGACGGCTGACCGCAGGTGACCTGATCCGCCGCGCGGGTGCGGAGATGGGTCGCCACGAATTGGCCAAAGCCATTACCAACGACGAATTGCCGAACCTTATCCCAAGCTGACGCTAGCTACGCCCGGTGCTGGTGGACTTTCGCCGCAGTCTTGACCGGATGCGGTGTCGGCTTTGGCGCTTCTGGGTCGACCACAATCCACCCCTCCGCTTGGTGACCAGTCGGAAGGGGCGTGTCGTGGTGTGCCACCACGATGGGATGCACCGAGACAGGCGCAACAACCGAGTTGGTGGTATGCGCGATAGTCGGCGTCACCAAAGGACCAGACCCAATGCTCGTGCCGGTCGTCCCTGTGCCCGTATTCGGGCCGGTCGGTGTCACCAATGTTGACGAGGAGGTGCTGGTAAGGCCAGCCGAGGTCAAGGAGCCCAGGTCTAGCGACGACAACGCGGCGGTCAGATTCGGCCCTGTCACGTTCCGTGCAGACCCCGAGGCCGTAGTGCTTTGCGGGTTAAGCAGGCTTTCCCCGGACTTAACGGTTTCGGCGAGGGCGGAGATCTCCGGCGAAATGTTTACACCGGGCAGCTTGCCAAGCTCGCCCAAAGTGCCGCTAAGCGAGGAGACGATGTTCCCAAGGCCGTGCTGACTGAACACACCCATAATTTTCTGTCCGGCCGCTAGATATGCCTGGGCCTTACCCAGTGCGCCGTTAGAAAAGGCAAAGGCTTTGGCTTGTCCACCGAATGGATTCGCCAACATCAGGGCCGTTTTCGGTTGAGCGACATTGATGATCATATTCATGCCATCTTGAAACTTCTTCACCGTGTTGTAGGAATCCGTCAACACCTTCAAGGTACTAGAGATGTCGTGGTTGGTGTTAGTGAGTTGGGCGATGGCGCTGTCGAACGATTGCAAACCGGCTACGGATCCATTACCAGCTGACCACGCCTGCGCGAGCTGTCCGCGGTGGCCCTTCATCTCGGTGATGTGCTCCTCGAGCTGTGTGCGTTCAGTAGTCAACTGCGATATGAAATCGACGATCTTTGGGAGGTCAGCCTGGAGCATTTTCACCAAGGCAGGCCAAGAGGGGTTCTTGGCTGCTAGCGCTAGAATCGCGACATTGGGGTTGAAGGTCATGCCCTCAGCTCCTCATTTCCGCCAACGGTGTCATAGCCTGACTTGACCGCATCGTCGACGTCTATATATGCGCGGCCAGTGCTAACGATCAAACCGTACAGACCGTCAAAATTTTCGCTGTGTCCCACCAGCGCTCGTTTAGTGAAGTCGTGAACATCGCCATGCCGCGTGGAGACCGACCTGCCGAACTTCCCGAAAGCGTCAGGAGCAAGTCCTAAATTCTGCACCCGCAGCTGTAAGCTCTGAACACTGTCGGCGGTGAGAGCGAGCTTCTTCGCCACATCGAGCATGCGAAAGCCATCCGCTGTATATCCGGTCCCCTCGGCCGCCATGGGCCCGCTCCCTCGTCTTCGCCGCCCACGCTGTGTGGATCGGAACGAAACTTTCCCCTGTCGCGCAGAGTAGATCCCACTGCCGCGCAGCTGAACGGTATAAATGCCGAGCTTGCGGATCGAAATTACCCACCGTCAGTCGCGCTCGTAGGCAGTGCGGTGTGCGCGGCGGCTTCCTTGTTCAGCGTCGGACCCTGGGGCAGGAGTTCCAACACCTGTGTGGGCAAGTCATACGGGACCGTGGTGCCGAATCCTAGAGCCGCGCGCGCCTCCTGATCCGGGATGGGGTATCGGCGCAGCTGGTCTGTGACCAGGTAAATCATGCCGCCGGGGCCGCCAGCGCGAACAATCGCCCCAGTGCCTGACGCGACGGCAACCTGCCGGGAATGGCCGGCGGTGGTAGGCACCGTCAACGCCGACCAGCCGTCCACCACAGTCCGCTTCACAACTCGCACGTCCACGCCGGAGGTGCTCACGCGGGCACAGAGCGCAACATCGTCGGGGTGGTCGATCGCCGACAGGACCGGCGGCTCGGCCGGATAGTTCGGCATGACTGCCGGGTTCACCAAGGTGTATTTGGGTAACTCTGATTCATCGACGTCCACCGCCACCGGGGCGCCGTTCGGATACGATTTCTTGACACTCGGGTCATGAAGCGCCAAGTCTGCATCGACCGTGGACAAGGGCCGAAGGCCTGCCTTCTCCACCAGGTAATACCGAGAAGATGTCCGGTTGAGCAGGAAAACCCTCAGCACCTGCCCGACCAGCGCATTGCGCGGTGGGCGCCAATCTGGCGTACGGCCACGATCGGCTACGGCGGGAAATGTCAGGTCGCTTCCCGCAGGTACAGCGTTGAGCCAGTCGGCTGGCACGTTGATCGGGGTGCTGGAGTAGTTGAAGGCCTGTAGCACCTCAGGATTACCGATCTTGAAGCGGTGACCTTGATTGATCAAGTAAATCGCTTTCTCGGGGTCACGCACCAGCACCGCACCAGCCACCGCGCTGTCAGCGCTGTAGTCGTCGACCAGCACCGTCGTGGCGAGGTTGCTCTGGTGCGTGGGGATGTCTTCGCAGATCGTCCAGTTCGTCTGGCGCAAGTCACTCTGCTGCGGGAGCGCGTCGGGCGCGTCGGGAATGCCGATCAGCGCGCCCTGCAGCGCGTGTTTCAAACTTGCCGCGGACAGCGAGACAGTCGGGGGCGAGGGCAAATTCAGATATAGCCGAGCCGAGGTGTAGTTGCGCACTTGGTGCAAATGGCCGTCCGACCCCAAGACATAACGAGTGTTACTTTCCTTTTGCACCAAGATAGTTCCGGGCTGGTTCCAATTCGTGGAGCCACCGGGCCGCAACAGACCGTAGACACCGAAGCCGCCCAAGGCGACCAATACTGCAACCGCGCCACCGATAGTAGCGGCTAAATATCGCCGGGTAGGGGGCTGTGGATGGTCCGGTTCGGCGACCACAAGTGCTGACGTGCTGCGACGGCGCAGGAACTGGTAAGCCTCGATTTGATCCCGGCGCGACCAAGCCATTAGTCCCACTCCCACCCCGTGTTTGCGGCATGCGTTCGGCGTACCTTAGCGGGGCTGGCGCCGTGCAGCACGGCTGAGGCAGGATGGCGCCCGTGCTGGACATGCAAACGCCCGCCGAGACAGCGACACCATCGCGGCGGCGACTCGCCTCGCAACCGACCCAGATTCGACTCGGTCCATTGCTGGCAGTCGAAATTAGCCTCTTCGGTGCGCTCGCCATTTTGGCAGCCGGGGCGCCACCGGGATTGGCCTATGGCGTCGCTGTTGCCGGCACATTGATTGCGGTTTTGCGATTCCGTGGCCGTTGGGTCGGCGACCTGGTTCGGGTCTGGCTGCGCTATCGGCTGCGTGCTCGCCAGGCGCAAGTCATGCCCAAACCAACGATGTCGCCTTACACCGACCGTTCCGGTGCGGTATTGGCTCTGCTGACCTATGACAATGCGCTGGAAATGGTGCTCGCGGTCCGCACCGGCGTTGCGCCGATCGCCCCCGGTTGTCTGGAACAGGCCCTGGGCAGCCACGAGATCCCACTCACCTCAATTCGCACTGTTTCGGCCTACCGGCGCGGGGGCGGCATTGGCGAGTCGCATGTGGTGCTTCGGCTACAACCGGCCGACTGTCCAGCAGCACTGCTCGCGCGCGGCGGTGGGGCGCAGGGCGCTCACCGAGCGCTGAGCGCTGTCGCTACCGGGTTAGCGCGTCAGTTGGGCGAGCAAGGCCAACCCGCGCGCGTGCTCGGGCCGGCCGAAATGCCGAGTACAGGCCGGGGGGTGATGGTGGAGAAGTGGGATCACTGCCAAACCGACGGCAACCGACATGTCGCATACCGGATGAGGCGGTGGCCGGCGAACTCGACCGCGTTTCAGGCTGCGGCTGAGCAGTTGCCGTGCGACGGGCTGGTGACGACACAGCTGTTGGAACGGGCCGAGCGCGGAATTCGCCGTACGGCGACGGTTCGGCTGATTAATCCACCGACGGGTTCTGCGGCACTGACCGCGGCGAACAAACTCGGTTTTCGGCTGATGCAGCTCGACGGGGAACACGCGACCGCCTTCGACTTGACCAATGTGGACGGCGGCGCGTGAGCTCGGTTCTCGGCGGGTTCGGTGGATCCGAGTCAGCCGCCGAGGGCCCGCATTGTGTGATAGAGGTTCAGCACAGCAGCGGCCACCGGCAGCACCGCGGCGAAGGCGATGAACTCGGCAACATCCAACAGCCTGGACACGTACGGCGAGGGTTGCCGGCGGGGTGCCCGGACCGCGAAGGCGAACGCGATCAACGCCACCACCAGCCCACCCGCGGCATAGGCGGCGGCCGGCTGCCAGTGGGTGGCCCGGCCAAACGCGATAACGCCGGCAACGGACGCCCCACCGCCTGCGATCAGCAAGGCGAAACGCTGAATCCGGGCGTTTGGCACGCGGGACCGCACGACCAAGGTGAGCCCGATCAGGGCAGCGAGCGAGCGACCGGCGAGTCCGGCAGTGCACAGCAGTGCGGCGCAGCCGCCGAGCACGGTGACTTGGCCGACGACCAAAGCGTCGAGCATGTGTTCGGCCAGACCGGCCCGTTCGGTGATGTCGGCAGTGATGATGGCTCGGTCGTCCGCGCGAAACGCTTCCATGTCCGCTGGCACCGGAGTCGGGCCCAGGCGGGCCAGGCGCAACGCGGTGATGGGCAGTGCTGCCGTGACCGACAGGGCGAGCGCGGCAGTAACCGCTGCCACGGGTGGGCCGCTGGACAACACCGAGGCGGCAGCGGCCAGAACAGCGACCACGCAGACTGCGGCAATCGTGGCGAAGTGTCGGGTGTACTGACGCAGCAGCGCAGCGACGACACCAGCCGTGAACGCCGCTGCGGCAGCCGCGCCGAGCAATTCAGCCTGGCCGAAATGACGCAGCGGCGTGGAGCCGGCCACCAGCAACGCAGCTGCTCCTGCCGCGGCACAGACACCAGCACCGGCAACCATGGCACCGACCGGGTCACGGCCACTGCCGCCGGGTCGAGTGAGCAGCGCACCGGCCAAAACGGCCAGCACCGCACCGCACGCGAGCAGCCCGGCGGCCAAACCGCGCGAGCTCGCCGTCAACGCCGTGGACAAAGCGCCTATCGCAGCAACCAGGCCGACCAGCATCCCGACCCGAATGGTGTCACCGGGTTCCCACCGGCCGGCCCGACGACCCGCGTCGTCGGCGACCGCGTCGACGACGTCGTCGAAAACTGCGGGCGGCAGGTGCGCACTGCGTGGGCTCAGGTAGAGCACGTCTCCGTCGACGATGCCGGCCGATGCCACCGAGCCGGCCGGGTCCAACGGCGTGCTGCCCAGGCGGGTCAGCAACCAGCCGGCCGTCCCGGCCTCGTCGGCATCCAGTCCGGTCAGCGTGACCAGCTGAGGAATCAGCTCAGCCACGGTGACCAGCAAGGGCAGCGCCACGTCGACCCGGGTGAGCGGGGCCACGACGGTGACCCGTCGGGGCACCGCACCTATGCTCGCCGAACCCGTGTGCACTGGCATCGTCACGTCAGACCACCTCGTCGTGCTGTGGGAAACCGGTCTCCGCGGCTTGCGCCGTGGCAGCGATTTCTACCATGGTCAACGCGGATTCGGATCGGTACGGCCTCAAGGAGATGTTCGCGATGACTAGCACGCCAGTGAGTCGCCGGTCACCGCGGCTGGCGATACCGGCCCCGCCCAGCGGCGATATTCAGCTGCAATCACCGCCGCCGCTGCCGCGCACCAGTGGCGGGCAGGCGGTGACTCAGCTGACGGTCATGCTGCCGATGATGTTGATGATGGGCGTAATGTCCTTTAGCTACATCGGTAGTCAGAGCGGCGCGATGACCATCGTGTTCGGTGCGCTTTACGGCGGGATGATGGTCACCATGCTGGTGACCTCGCTCGGGCGGGCCGGTGCGGGGCGCAAACGCCAGCTCAACGAGGAGCGCCGCGACTACCTGCGCTACCTTGCCGGCCTGCGCAAACAGGTGCGGCGTAACGCCTTGCGCCAACGCGCCTTGCTATTGCTAGCCCACCCCGACCCCGACAGCTTGGTCGCCGTCGCTGCCACCGAACGGGTGTGGGAACGCCGAAGTTCCGACGGTGACTTCGCTCACGTACGCGTCGGGACAGGTCCCCAGCGGCTGTCGACGACCTTGAAGCCGCCACAGACAGTACCGATTGAGGATTTGGACCCGGTTACTTCGACATCACTGCGGCACTTCATCCGCACGTACACGACGGTGTCGGAATTGCCGGTTGCTTTGTCGCTTCGGGGTTTCGCCGGAATCGTGCTGTTGGGTGCGCGCTCAATTACCCTCAGCCACACCCGAGCAGTGCTGGGACAACTCGCCGTATTCCACGCTGCGGAAGAAATGCGCATCGCGCTCTGCGTCTCCCCGGGTCGTCTCGACGAGTGGGATTGGCTCAAGTGGTTACCGCACGTGCGCCATCGCGAGGAAATCGGCCCGGTCGGGCACCGGCTGTTGGTCGCCGAGCGACTCAGCGACTTGGAAGACATGCTCGCACCGGAGCTGTCCGGCCGCGGCCCATTCGGCAGCGGCGGTCGAGCGGCCGCGAGCCCGCACATCGTGATCGTGGTCGACGGCGGTGACTGCGACGAATCGCGGTTGAATCGGCCTGAAGGCATCGACGCGGTGACCATTATCGACCTCGACGGGGGCCGCCGACCGCGAGTGCGCGAATTGCGTCTGGTCGCCGAGGAACAGCGACTGGGGATCGATAACGAGGACCGGATCGACTTTATCGGTAACCCCGACCTGCTTTCCGCACCCGGGGCGCTCAGTTTGGCCCGCCAATTGGCCACTATGGCCGGCCCGGCCTCCGGTGAGGGCGGCGAAGCGTTGGCGGTCAGCTTCGGCTTGCCGGAATTGCTCAACATCGGCGACCCGCGCGACCTGAACCCGGACAACCTGATCCGGGCCCGTTCGCGGCGCGACCGGCTGCGCGTTCCGATCGGCATCGACGACCGCGGCGGCCCGCTGGTGCTTGATATCCGTGAGGCGGCCGAAGGTGGGATGGGCCCGCACGGCCTGGTGATCGGCGCGACTGGTTCCGGCAAGAGCGAGCTGCTGCGCACCTTGGTGGCCGGGCTGGCTGTCATGCATTCGTCCGAAACGCTCAACTTCGTGCTGGTGGATTTCAAGGGTGGCGCGACCTTCGCCGGGCTGGAAAATTTGCCACACACTGCCGCGGTGATTACCAACCTCGCCGGCGACCTCGGCCTGGTCGACCGGGCCGCGGACGCCTTGCAAGGTGAGCTGATGCGCCGGCAAGAGGCACTGCACCAAACCGGGCATGCTTCGGTACGCGACCACGAACGGGCCCGAGCCGCCGGTGCGCGACTGCACCCGTTCCCCACCCTGGTCGTGATCATCGACGAGTTCAGTGAGCTGCTGTCGATCCGCCCCGAATTCATCGACGTCTTCGTCACGATCGGCCGGCTGGGCCGCAGTCTCGGCGTACACCTGTTGTTGGCTTCGCAGCGGTTGGAGGAGGGGCGACTGCGCGGATTGGACAGTCACCTCAGTTACCGCATCGGTCTGCGCACTTTCTCGGCTTCAGAGAGCCGCACTGTGCTGGGCACGCCAGACGCATATGAGTTGCCGTCGATTCCCGGTTCGGCGTATTTACGGCACGACACCACCACTTTGGTACGGTTCCGTGCGGCGTACGTGTCGGGGGATTTGCCGCCCCGCGGTGCTCCGGTGGCCGGGCCATTGGCACCGAACCGGATCGTGGCCGCGTTCTCGATGCGCTCCGGCAGTGCACCCGTGCCCATAGCACCGCCGGCGGAAACGAACGAGGTGCCACCCGAGCCCTCCGGCACCGGTGAATCAGTGCTGGGTGTCATCGTCGACCGACTCGTCGGCGACACGCCCGCGCACCAGGTGTGGTTGCCGCCGTTGGGTGAGTCGACGCCGTTGAGCCGGCTCCTCCCGCCGCTCAGTGTTGATCCGAAGCGCGGCCTCAGCCCGCGTGGTTGGCCGGGCAACGGGCGACTGGCCGTGCCGGTCGGCATCGTCGACATGCCGTACGAGCAACGCCGCGACCTGCTGTATGCGGACATGTCCGGCGCTGGCGGTCACGCCGTCGTGGTTGGTGCTCCCCGCGCCGGCAAGAGCACTCTGCTGCGCAGCCTGGTTTGTGCATTTGCGTTGACCCACACGCCGTTGGAGGTGCAGGTCTACGGCCTAGACTTCGGTGGTGGCTCGCTCGCCGCGCTCGAAGGTCTGCCCCACGTCGGCGGAATAGCAGCCGGCCGTGATCCACAGCGCTGCGTCCGCGCCGTCGCCGAGGTGCGCAGCATTCTGGCCGACCGGGAACGGGTATTCGGCGAGCTCGCGCTCGACTCGATGGCTGCCGCCCGACAGCGGTATGACTCCGCCGGCCAGCGCCTGTTCTCCGATGTCTTCCTGCTGGTCGACGGCTGGACGATCTTCCGCGAAAAGCAGGAACGCCTCGAAGAGGAGGTGATGAATATTGCCCGGACCGGCCTCAGCTATGGCGTGCACGTGGTGATCAGCGCAAACCGCTGGTTCGACGTGCGTTCCGCCCTGCGCGATTTGATCGGTACCCGATTCGAATTGCGACTCGGCGATCCCAGCGATTCCGACATCGACCGTCGCGCCGCCTCGGGCGTGCCCGAAAACATGCCCGGACGCGGCCTGACCCGCAACAAGCATCATTTCCTGACTGCATTGCCCAGTGTGGATCGGCCGGGCGCGATCGAGGATCTGTCCACCTCGATGGCCGTATTGATCCAGGCGGTGGCACAAGCTTGGCGCGGACCGGTCGCGCCACCGGTGCGCATGCTGCCGCTGCAGATTCCGATCGAGGCGCTGTCGACACCGACCGGACCCGGTCTGCGGGTGCCGTTCGGAATTGCCGAATCCGACCTAGGTCAAATCGATCTCGACTTTGACAGCGATTCCCACCTGGTTCTGTTTGGCGACACGGAATCCGGCAAGACTTCCGCGCTGGCCACCATCGCCACCGGGGTGACCAGATTCCCGCCGGAACGCACTCGCCTGATCATCGCCGATTATCGTCGTGGGCTGCTCGGCCACATCACCACCGATCATCTGCTCGGGCATGCCTTTAACGAGGAGCAGCTGACCGCGATGGTTGCCGATGCTGTGCACAGCATCCGGCAACGGCTGCCCGGCCCGGACATCACCCCCGAACAGCTGCGCAATCGCAACTGGTGGAAGGGCCCGGACCTGTTCATCATCATCGACGACTACGACCTCATCGCTGGATCGTCACAAAACCCGCTTACGGCGCTGGTGGAGCTGCTACCGCACGCCCGCGACGTCGGGCTGCACATCGTGCTGGCACGCCGCAGTGGTGGTGCTTCCCGGGCCATGTTCGATCCGCTGCTGGCGCGCATGCGTGAGTTGGGCAGCCCCGGCTTCGTGCTGTCCGCGGATCCCGATGAAGGTTCGCTGTTCGGGGTGCGGACCACACTTCGCCCGCCGGGACGCGGTCAATTGGTCACTCGCCGTGGCGGTGTCGTGTTGCTGCAGGTAGCAGCGGCAGAACCACCGGCGTGACCGGTAGATGTACCCAACCGAGCCGGGGACGTTGTGCCCTATACCGGCTCGCACCTTGTCCATAAGCTCTGGTCCAGCAAGCGGGACTGGTTCAACAAGGGGAGACATGATGGCGGCATACAACGTAACCGAACCCGACTTCGTTAAAGCACAGCGGGGCTTTGACCGGGTCTCGACCGAATTGCAAAGGACGATGCACACTCTTGAAGGTCAGCTTCTGGGCAGCTTGCTCAACAGAACTGGCCACAAGGCATATCGAGGCGGCCAGGCCGATGCGTTCGGCCACACCTACGAAATTATCCGTGGCGAGATGGAGGCGGCCATCAAAGAATTGATGCTAATGGCCGAGCTGGTTAAGTCTGCTAAGGGAAATTACACCCAGGCTGACAGCCAAACGTCCCAAGATTACAAAAAAGTCGCCAGCAAAATCCCGGTAAGCGGGGGTAGGTACGACTCGAGACTCAACCCGGTCTGAGGTTTCGCCACGGCAACACAAATCGCAACGTCAATAATAGATTCCACTGAAGACTCTACCTTTTAAGGATATAATTATGCAACCCGATATTAGCGTTAATTTCGTTGACCTCGAAGAGGGTAGCGATAATCTGACGGGCGCAATGAAGGGCATTCAGATCCATCTGGCGATCCTAGATCAGGATGTCAAGCCGATCGAGCAGAGCTGGGGTGAGGACAGTGAAGCTTTCGGTGCATATCTCCAACACCGCTCGCGGTTGCAAACCCATGTTGACAACATATCTCTGATCATCAAGGACTTCGCTAACACAACAATGGACGCCAGCCACTTTCAGCAGTTGGTGGAAAGGCAAATCAAGGATTCTTTCCATTACGTCAAGTAAGTGCATTAGGAGGTGGTGGGGCTTTCCTACCCCACCACCTGTGCTCGGTTAGAGAGAGGTTTGATGACGACATTGCACACCAATATTTCTCCAGTTGGCTCTACCTCGTCCACTAGCTCTAGCTCTTCCGCTGAGTCCAGCTCGTCCTATGGGGGCGAGTCGTCTTATCAGATTCACTTGGGGTCGTTGCAGGACTTTTCGCGGGAGCTGCAGGAGCAGATCAGCGTGCTCAACACCCAGGCCCGCACCCTCGACGGCGGTGCCTCCGCCGGACTGCCCCTCGGCGATTTCGGCGAAGCGACAAACTTGCAACAAAAGCACGCGGAAGCCTTGGCACAGACCCAGGCCCTGCTCGATCATGTCCGTGATGCCATGACGTTCGCCGAGCAGGTGACTGACACTGTGGCGAATAGTTACATCACGGCCGATAAGGTGACTGCAGGCGAATTGAGTAGGGGAGCATCAGCGTGACCGGGGATTCTCAGACTTCGACGCAGCTGGCCGCAGCGACCGACTTCGGTCTGCACAGCCATGAGGAACTGCTGCGGATGCTGAAATCTGGTAACCCCAACACCGTCGCCGCTGTCGGTGACGCTTGGCAACAGCTGGGTCGTGGTCTCCACGATCGCGGTAACGATATCGAGCGGCAACTGCGCAACTTTGCCCCCCATTGGTCTGGTGGGTCGGCAAAGCAATTCAGCACGATGATGACCGATCTGGTGGTAGGCATCCGTGAGGTCGCCGCCACCGCGCTGGCCTATCGTGACCTAGTTCAACAGTCAGGTGATGCGCTGCGCGACGCGCAGGCAAAGATGCCAGGCGCGGTGACTATCTCCCCGGTCGACCCCACCGTCGCCGCCCTCGCGGCCGGGACCCTGCCGGCAGCAACTGCCACCGCACTGTTGGAATCGGCCAGTCCTGCTAGCCGCGCCACAATCATCCAGCAAGTGCAGACAACGCAAGAGCAGACGACTAACGCCAAAAACATGCGCACGACCAAGCTGTGCAAATCATGACGCAGTTGGCGACTCATTACGTCACCAACCAACAGCTGATGCCACCTTTGCCCGTTGCGGCAGAGCGGCCGACCACGGTGCCTGGCGTTACCCCTGCGACCAGCGCCGGCTCTGTGACGACCGGCGGCACCTCAACTACCACGACTACCAGCACCGGCTCCGCTACGACGACACCCAACACGGACGCAGACGGTGCACCTAAATCCACGCCACCAACACCCGCCCTGTTTAGCCACGTTTACATTTCCGGTGCGGCTGCCGCAGGTGCCGCAGTAGCGAGCTTGTTCGGCGGTTCGGCCGGCAAACTGCTCGGCAAGCAGAAGGCTAAAGACAAAGCGGCCAAAGACCCGTCCGGGATCGGCGGCGGGATCGGTGGCGGCGGGATCGGCTCCAGCTTCGACGAAAAGGCTGCGGCGCCAGTGGGCAATCCGGATCTAGCCGGGACTGGTAGCACCGCCACCGCTGGTATCGCTGCCGCTGCTGCTACCGCCGGCGGTGTCGCTGCAAGCACTCGGTCGATGGGCGCAATGCCGATGTCCATGATGCCGATGGGCATGGGCGGTGAAGGCGGTGCCGGAACCGGCGGTCGGCGCCATCCACCCTGGCTGCAGGAGACCGAAGAGGTGTGGGGCGGCGACTCTGTCGACGTGACTAAATCCGTGATCGGGTAAATCCCGAGCAAATTTTCTCGCGCTCCCGTTCGCCGTCCAGCGGCGCTGGGAGTGCGATTTTTTTCGCCGTCTACTCCGCGTACCTCGAAGGGGGTGCTTGTTGTTCTCTGGTTGGAACAGCCCAGCAAAGGAGATATGTGGCGTTATCACTGGCTATTCGGGCGGAGGGGATTTGCAAGTGGTTTGGGGAGGTGGTTGCACTCGACGAGGTCGAGCTGCAGGTGGCGCCCGGGGAGATTCATGGCCTAATCGGTCCGAACGGCGCCGGCAAGACCACGTTGCTCGGCCTGCTGTTGGGGTTGGCGGTGGCCGAACGTGGCCGATTGGAGCTGCTCGGGGTGCCACAGCAACGAGCACATTCGGCTCCGGCTGGTGTTGCCGGATTTGTTGACGGTCCGGGGCTCTATCCGGCCTTAACCGCCCGGCAAAACCTCGCCGCACTCGCCAGATTACGTGGTCACATTGCCCGCACAGCCGGCATCGATGCGGTATTGCACCAAGTCGGGCTCAGTGCAGTCGCCGACGATCGGGCCGGCGGCTTTTCCCTGGGGATGCGGCAACGGCTCGGACTGGCCGCCGCCCTGGTGACGAAACCCCAGGTGCTGGTACTCGACGAACCCACAAACGGGCTCGATCCGGTCGGCAAGCGCCAAGTTCACGAAGTTCTGACTCAGGTGGCCGCCGCCGGAGCGAGCGTAGTGTTGTCCAGCCATCGACTGGACGACGTCGAGGCTGTGTGTTCCCAGGTCACGATTCTGGTCACCGGTCGCGTGGTGTTCGCCGGCCCGCTGAGCAAGCTCGCTGCCGAAAACCGCGAACTCGACTATCGCCTGCTCACTTCCGACTCGTTCACCACCCGGCGGATTGTCGGCGAAACGGCCGGGCTCGTCCTGGTCGCCACCAACAAAACCGAGCACCTGACCGTACGCACGAAGCCAGCCACACTCGACGCCTTGGTAGTGCGTCTGGTGCAGGCCGGCATTGGCATCCGCGAGCTGACCCCGGTGGTGTCAGCGTTGGAAGCGGCATTTCTAGCTCTCACCCAACAGTCGAGCGAGTGAACGTCCAGGATGCTGGCCAATCGTTTGGCGGGCGTGACGATTACGAAGCTGCCCACCAGCTCGGCTGCCGTCTCGGTGCCGCGGGCTTACCGGTTTGAGCTGGTCAAACTGGTTTCGCAGGCGCGAATCCGGCTAGTGCTGCTGGTTTGTTGGATGACACCGGCAGTGTTCGTCGCTGCGGTGAGTCAGCAGAGCTCGCTGCCGGTCGACACGTTATTTGGGCGGTTGATGCACACGAGCGGCTGGGCCGCACCGCTGGTGTTGCTCGGTTTCGTCGGCACCTGGGCACTGCCTGTGCTGACCTCATTGGTGGCCGGTGATGTGTTCGCCGCCGAAGACCGGCTCGGCACGTGGCCACACCTCTTAGTGGCCGTTCGCTCGGTGCGCCGCATCTTCGCCGCGAAAGCGCTGGCCAGCCTGACAGTGATCTTGTCGCTTGTAGCCGGGCTTGCTTGCTCCAGTGCAGCCGGCGGTCTGCTTACGGTCGGTAACCGGGCGCTGGTCGGCCTGGACGGACACCTGATCTCCCCACCACAAGCCGGCAACGCGGTTCTGCTGGCGTGGGGTTGCTGCGTGCTAGCACCCACCCTGGCCATGGTCGGGATCGGGTTGCTCGGTTCAGCGGCATTGGGCCGCTCCCCCACGGGTCTACTCCTGCCGGCGCTGACCGCATTGGCCTTGCAACTAGCCCAACAACTACCTTTGCCAGTTGCGTTGCGGCTCGCACTGCCGGGCTCTGCGTTCCTGAGCTGGAGCGGGTTGTTCACCAGCCCCATGCAGCTGGGGCCGCTGCTGATCGGCATCGCGGTCAGTTTGCTCTGGGCTCTCACCACTACTGCCCTGGCCCTGCGTTTGTTCCTGACCCGAGACTTCACCAACCTGAACGACGACGGTACGCAACGTCGAATCGTGCTCGCCGGTGTTCTGCCACTCACCGGCCTGTTCGCACTGACCGCGGCCACGATTGCTGTGGCAACTGGGGCAACTGGATCCGGCCTCGAACCGGGCCAGGTGCAGCGAGCACTGGCAGGCGAATTCGCCCACCTTTACCGGATTCAGACCACGCAACTGCACCGACCCGACGCCACTGAGGCCCAGCTCAACGTCACAGCGATCTGCACCAAGGGTGGCGACAGTGCTGGTGACGGGCCAGGCAACGACTGGCGTTGCATTGTTTCCTGGCACTTGCCCGGCATCGACGCGATCGGGACCGCCAGCTACCAGCTCGACCTCAGCTCGGACGGTCGATTCGTGGCCGACGGCGACGGCCCGAAGGAGGTAAACGGCTTTTTCTTGGTGCAGACCGCAACCGGGGACGCACCCAACCCACTCTGGCAGTTCGACGGTAATGTCGACTTGCTCCGTTGATGTCCGTTGGGAGAGCAGATGCAGGTAACCCGCCGACGTCGCAGCGCTCGAGGTTCGAACCCCCGCCACCTGGTCGCACTGATCGCCACCGCATCGTGCCTGCTCGTGGCCACCGGCGGCGGGATCGCTTATGCCAGGACCGACCCGTTCGGCACCGAGCAAGTCGGCCAAACCACCGATCAGGGCTTGGTCGTCTCGGCTGGACAACACGTCAAATCGATCGGCGCGCGGCTCGTACTCAACACTGGCAAAATCATGTCAGCAGTGGTCAGCCCAGATGGCACTCACCTTGCCGCTGCCGTTACCGATGACACTGAGGCATTGACCATTGTGGATTTGCGCCGCTGGAGGGTGCAGCAGGTTATCGGCAACAATCCCGCGGCTGACCTGCGAATCGGCGGCAACGACGTCGGCCAGGAAGGCCCAACCTACTCCCCCGACGGAAAGCAACTTCTGCTAGGGCAAACCAACGGCTACCGCAAGTTCACCGTACGGCCGGATGGGACGCTGGCTGACCCCACGGTCATCGCCATCGCGGCCGACGGGCCCCGACATGCGCTGGTCGCGGCGGCAGTGTTCTCGCCAGACGGAGCCACCGTGTATAGCGCGGTGAACGGCCAAAACCGGGTAGTCGCCCTTGACTCGACCACTGGGGTCATTCAGCGCAGCTGGGCAGTAGGGATCGCGCCACGCGACCTCGTGCGGGTGGGCACAAAACTCTATGTCAGCAACGAAGGCGGCCGACTGGCCAAACCCGGCGACCCGACCCTCAACTCGTACCACACTGCGGTGCCAGTCGACCCGATCACTGCCGCCACCACCACCGGTACGGTCAGCGTGATCGACTTGGCTCACCCGAGAACCGCAGTTGCGAGCATTGGCGTCGGTTTACACCCGACCACTTTGTACGCACCTGCTGCTGGTTCCCAGCGTGGGACGGTGTTCGTCACTAACACGGCCAGTAACGACGTTTCGGTCATCGATACCAATCGTGATGCAGTCGTGCAAACCATCGCTACCCAGCCATGGCCAGAAGCGTCGGTCGGTTACGAACCCGATGCGGTGACACTCACAGCTGACGGTCATCTGCTGGTGACATTGGGCCGAGCTAATGCGGTTGCCGTCTATCGCTTCAGCAGTCCACAAGAGCCAGCGAGCTATCTCGGACTGCTGCCAACCGACTATTTCCCGGCCGAAATCACCACAGTCGGCAACGACGTGCTGGTCGCCAACACGCGTGGAATCGACGCCCGCCGGCCGATAACGGCGGCGGGACACAGCACTCATGACACCACCTCAAGCCTGCAACGCTTTCGGCTGCCCAGCGATCGAGACATTCGGTCAATGACCGCCGAAGTGTTTCGCCAAAACGGCTGGACCCACGACGCAGTGACCTATTCGCACTCAACCGGGGGTGGCCTGACCACCCAACCTGTACCTGTTCCTGTCCGTTTAGGCGACCCTTCGACCATCAAACATGTCTTCCTGATCGTCAAGGAAAACCGAACATACGACCAGTTGTTCGGCGATGTTTCCCGGGGAAACGGGGATCCGGCGCTGGCTGAATTCGGCGCGAAGGTGACCCCAAATCAGCGTTCGTTGGCCGAGCAGTTTGGCCTCTATGACAACACCTACGACATCGGCACGAACTCCGCCGAAGGCCACAACTGGCTGATGCAAGCCGACAACCCGGAATACTCGGAGTCCTCCGCTGGGGAATACGCCCGCAGTTACGACACCGAGGATGATGCGCTCGGCCACCAACGCACCGGCTTCCTTTGGACCGGCGCCCAAGCCGCTGGGCACAGCGTGCGCGATTACGGCGAGTTCCACCAATTTCTGACCAAGCCACCGGCCGCCACCTGGCAAAACCTGTATTGCGACAGCTTGAGGATGAGCACCGGACGCGACACGGCCTACCCGATGGTGTCGTCGTCGCCGATTCCGTCACTCAACAGCGTGTCAGTGCCCGGCTTCCCCAAATTCGACACCAGTGTGCCCGATGTCTATCGCTATCAAATCTTCAAACGCGACTTTGATCGCAATGGACCAGCCAACCTGAATCTGCTCTGGTTCTCCAGCGACCACACCGGTGGCCCACCGACCGCTGCTGCTCAGGTCGCCGACAACGACCTCGCCGTCGGCAAAACCGTCGACACGATCGCACACAGCAAATACTGGAAAGACTCGGCGATTTTCGTGGTCGAAGACGACTCCCAAGCCGGCCTCGATCACATCGACGGACACCGAGCACCAATTCAAATCATCAGCCCGTACGCGCGGCGCCGGATCGTTGATCACCACTATTACTCGCAGCTCACAATCATCCGTACCATCGAGCAGATTCTCGGTATTCACCCGATGAACCAGAAGGACAGTGCGGCTAGCCCAATGAATCGGGTTTTCACCAACCGGCCGGATTTCACCACGTTCACCGCAGTGCGCAACCGGACCTCGTTGACGCTGGGATTGTCCAAAGCACCGCCGTGTGGGGCAGACATCCGACCCGACACGGCCGCACCACCCGAGCAGCTGCCGGTCGGCGAGCTCGCAATTGCGGCACAATGGAAAGTCTGGGCGACTCAGCAACAGTTCACTGGCCCTGAGGCCAAACCCGACGTCGCCAACCCAGCCCAAATGAACCACTTCACCTGGTATCAGGCGCATAGCTGGACCAAGCCCTACCCCGGCGAGCAGCACATAGTCGGGCCGGCCCAGGTCCCCGGCGCCTACCTACCCCCACCCGATTCCGACTGATTGACCCGCCAGCGAAGTCGGGACCGTTAGTTCGAACCGTCCTGTGGGAGCAATCCGGCCGCGCGCATTGCCACCCGAAGCGGATCTAGCGGCTCGGTTGACGGTGCAGTGAGAGTTGCACCAGGGCGACTCGCCGGGTCACCAACTGCCCGACCAGCATCCGCATTCGGCGCCGCCGGCCAGCCCATCATCGGGCCGGACATCATGGAATTAGCCATCATTGCGGCTGCCGGAGAAACGGTGGGCACTGTCGCGGGAATCAGCCCGGACTGAGCCATCTGCACCCACAACTCAGCCAAAATCGGGTTCGCGGGTGGAGAGGTGGTCACCGGCGGAATCAGCCCGAGCGCGGCTACGGCATCCGGCAATCCGGCACCGCTGCGACCAGGATCCCCCAACGCCAGCGGCCGGCAACTGCTGCGGATCAATTCAAACAACCGGTCGACCCGCCCACTGTCGCGCTCGGTGAATCGACTACGGAATTCGGGATGATGCGCCAACAACAAAGCCGCAAGCCCCGACACGTACGGGGTGGCAAACGATGTTCCGTCCCATGCGGCATAGTTGGTCGGCGGAACCGAGGACACGATGGCGACGCCGGGAGCGCATACATCGATCTCCGGCCCGAAACTGGTGAACGAGGCGGAGAAATAGCCATCAGCGGTTGGCACGCCGTGCACCTGGGTCGCGTGGTAGCTCTCCGGCGGGTATTCGCCCAGTTTGCCGATGGCTGCGACGGCGAGCACTGTCGGCATCGAAGCCGGGAAGCACACATTGCCCGCGGAATTACCGGCCGCTACGACACACGCAATTCCAGCCTGCCGTGCCTGTTCGATTTTGTAGGCCAGCACTTGGGACGGTTGTGGGTTGCCCAAGCTGAGGTTGATCACGTCAATGCGCTGTTCGATGCAGTAGTCAATCGCGTCGATCAGATCACTGAACCGGCCGCCCGGGAAAATCTTGCACGAGTGCAATTCGGCCTCCGGCACCACGCCAACAATGCCGTACCCGTTGTCTGAGCCGCCGATGATGCCAGCGGCGTGTGAACCGTACCCAACTGTGTCGACTCGCCAGCTACCCTCGACCGGCCCGGAAACGTCGCACCCAGCGGTGATACGGCCGGTGAGGTCGGGGTGCTCCACTGACGTACCGGAATCAATGATGGCGATCCGGACGCCGTCGCCGCGAAACGTCGGCGGCAAGGCATCCAGGCGCAGGGCGCGGCGAGCCCAACCGTCGACCTGGCGTTGTGGGAACCCGGGGAAGGTTTCGGCAAATGACGGACAGCTCACCAGGTTGGGGGCATCGACGGTGACCTGCGGCCGGCCCAACCAGACCGCCCAATAGTCGTAGCGGGGCTTCACGTAAACGCCGTTGAGGGTGGGCAGAGCGCCGGCCGGAACATCGATGACGACAGTGCCGTCGTCGCCGGTAATCCCGCGCAGCGGAAAAGCCTCACTCATCAGATAGACGGCGGCACCTTCCAGCGCCTTGCCATCGTCGCCGACCACGAGGAACGCAACCGGCGCGATATCGCCGGGTGGAATCACGCCGGGATCGGCAAATGTCATGGCCGTGGGCGTGGAAATCGGCTGGGCGTATTGCAGCGGCAAATCGGGCTCGACATGCACAGCCGGGAGCGCGTTGAACATTGCCGCGCGGTCGGCGTCCATTTCGACGACAGCCACCTTGGGGAAACTGGTGGCGCCAGCGTCAGCCGCTGCGGTGATGATGCGGTGCACGGTGGTGGCCGGGTCGGCAGCCAACTGGGCAAAAAGGCCGTCGGCGAAACTCGGCTCCGCCGGCGCCCCGGACATCGGTGGCATTTCTAGCGGTGCGACCAGATAACGCTCCCGGCGTGAACCGACCGGCTGCGCGGCTGCGGCACCGGACGGGATACCTTCGCTGGCTTCGGGCGCGCCATCGCGGTCGTCGCCCGTGCCCTTCGGGTCGGTCCGCCGGCCCTTGGCGGGGGTGCGGTCGGTCATTGCGAATCCTCCAGGTCTGCGGCGACACCAGTGCGGGTTCTAAGCCGTACCGAGGTCATCGGTTTGGTGCGGGGCGGCCGGACCCCGGCGTGGGATCCGGCCGCATCACGCAAAGGACGGGCCCAGGCACCGCTCGTCCAGATGTTGCGCTCACAGCGCAGGCAGTCCCGGTGCGATGGCACGCAACTGTTGTGCCAGCTGCACCACCAGCGTGGCTTGGTGCAGGGATGCCTCGTACTGTTGCGCCGCGTACTGCTGGACTGCGGTGACCAGGACCGGCGCGAGCGCCGCGACCTGTGGCAGCGCCGGCGCGGCCACCTCCATCCAGCGATAACACCGCTGGATGGTTGCCGCCGCCGGTTGCCGCATCGCCTCGGTGGTGGGTGTCTGCAACCCGATTACTCCGATCCCGACCGGCGCCAACCCGGCGAAAAATCCGCCGAACGGGATCGTCGGAAGGGCCCCGTTGACTAGCACAGAGCCGTCGATCGGATTCATTGGCTGCAGTTGTGAGACGTCACCGCTGAAATAAGTCACAGCTGACTCCGGTCAGTTCCACATGGTTTGCGGGTGCTGCGAAGCCCCTGGGTACATCGACGTCATGGGGTTCGCGGTGCCGAACTGGTTGCCGGCACCCTGGTAGCCGTACTGGCCCTGCAACTGACGGGCGATTGCCTGCTGCGCGAGGATCTGCTGAACCTGAGCCGCCGAGCCCTGGTTGAACTGCTGGTTCATCGGCTGCTGCGTGTTCGCTTGCTGAACCTGCTGAGCGACGATGTGCTGCGCGATGGCCTGCTGAACCTGGGCCTGCTGCGCGATAGCCTGCTGGATCTGGGCCTGCTGCGCGATGGCCTGCTGCAGCTGCGCCTGCAGTTGCGCCTGCTGCATTTGCGCCTGCTGCATTTGCGCCTGCTGCATTTGAGCCTGCTGCATTTGCGCGGGCTGGAGGCCGCCCATCATGGCCGAGTTCTGGATCGGCAACCCATTCGCGTACGAGCCGAACTGGCCGTTCTGCTGGCCGTTCTGCTGGCCGTACTGCTGGTCGCCGAACAGCCCGTTGGACTGCAGCTGGTTGAATGCCGGCAGGAACGCCGACGCATAGTGCGACTGCATTGCGGAAGGTGCCCCGACCTGGCCGTTGAACTGTTGGCCGTTGTAGAGGCCAAACGGCGTGACCTGCGGGTTCAAAGATGCCGGCGAGACCGTCGGTGAGTACGTTGCCGTGGTCATGTTTGCGTTCTCCCTTCGGGTGCGGGCCGATCCCCGATGACCGCGCCCACTACCAATATCGGAAGGTAATCGAGCGATTGTGGGCCTGCAGAGAAGTCGCCGAAATAAGCCCGCAATATTTTGGAAGCCACGACGACATTTCGTCGGGAGTGCAGATTGAGTGTTGACGCGCCCCACCAGTAACAAGAGACTCGGGTCATGCCGCGCTGGTACCGGCGCCGCCGCGGCGCCCTCGCCCGTTGCCAACACCCAGGATCACCCCCGTTTGTCAACGTCAACGAGAAGGTAAATGGGTAAAAATATCACGTCCGATTGATTGAAATGACGTTTTTCGATTGGGTCGCAGACCGTAATGTGGCCGCATAACCGCAGCTAGCCGGCTGGGCACGGGTCAAGCTTTGACGATGGGCACGTCATGCCGATCGTCCGAGTCGGGCTACGAGCGAGCAGCTGCGGGGGCGATCTGGGTCCGGTGATGGGGAGGGCGTGGTTTTCGTGGCTGACAATGACGAAATTTCGGTGGTACCGGCGGCATTGCTGACTTTTGGCCTTCCGGCTGCAGTGCAAGCCGCCGGTTTCGGCAGTGAAGCGACCGCTCTCGAGGCGGTGACCTTTCCTGCCGACGCCTTCGGCACGATCCGGGCGTCAGCTGCGGTCGCGAACGCCGCAGGCAAGGCCAGAGATGTGCTGGCCAACGACTTTCGGCAAGCCATGCAAGCTGCGGGTTTCCTAGCAGAGGCGGTCCCCGCCGCAGCGCAAAACTATGTGTGGAACGACCACCGGATCGGCTCAAACTACCTGGCAATCGGCGGGTCGTCGGGCGCTAGTCCAACGACAACGAGCATTCCTTTGGGGTTGGGCCTGCCCGCCGGTGGGCCGTTCGCAGTTCCGTAACGGCAGGGATCGGCAGCGCGGGTCTACTCAACATTGCGATGTTCACCGAATCGATTCGTCGCGCCTCAGCGCAGCGCCGGCGTAGCAGATAAGCGAAAACATGACAATTCTGATAGGGAACGTGCCCGGGGTTGCCGGCGCATACATGGCCCAGCTGAACCGGTATAAGAAAGCCATGACCGGTGACGTTGGCGCGATCGAAGCCGGCGCGGTGGAGTTCGAAGCGCGGGCCGCAGGGGGACGCGCAGTGATGAGCGACCTGGGTAGGGCCGCTAGTGACGCGGGCAAGGACTGGAACTCGCCCTCCGGGTACGCTTTTCGGGGCATGATGTCCACTTTCACCACCCAAGTGGATCAGGTCGTCGCCGGCTGCTCGTCCGCCGGGACGGCTCTGCGGGCGGCGTCGAGTGCGCTCAGAGACGCCACGTCCAGCATCGATGAGATCATCAGGCAGTTTACGGCTGCCGTGCAGAAACTAGCCGCTCAGACTGCAGCCGACATCCAAAGGTGCATAGCTGGAACTTCGGCAACAACGGGAAATTCGGGCATGCACGAAATGATTGCCACCCTCTTGCAACGCCGCTTGGAAGATGCGGTGAACGTGCTCGGTCGGCAGGCATTGGACCGAGCCGTTGCGGTCGAGACCAGCACCAACGGTGCACTGGCTGGCGTCGAGGATGCGCTCAACCACTCTGCGGTAAATGTCACCATCTCGGATGGGGCACGCAACTTTCGCTCCGACTATGGCAACGTCAACCCGTGGGCGCCCGCGCGCAGCCTGATGGGCCTGTTTGGTGGCCAAACCCAAGCGTATGATTTGCGCCCCCAAGTGAGCGTACCGGCGACAACGCTAGGCTATGCGGCGTTGGGGCTGCCGTTCAACACCGCCAGCGGAACCGCGTTCCGACTCAGGGAACCAGCGATCGAGATCAACGGAAAGCTGGTCACGATGACGCCAGGGCTCGCGTTCATGCGGACCTTGACCTCGCAGCCACGGTCGTTCCTCGGCGATGCTTTCCTCGCGGGCGGCGCAAACCCCGCATACACGAACGTCCACTATTTCGATAACAGCTCTCTTGACTATGCAGCTTCCCTTGCGGTTAACACTGCAACACCCACCCTGATGGACTGGGCATCCAAAACGATCGGTGTGCGCAGTGGCAACGCCTTGTCCATGGACAGCGGGTTGCACCTAGTGACAATGGCTGCGCTGACTCCCACAGTTGAGGGGATGCTGCGGATGTCGGACCTGGTAGCACCCAACCCGTCGCCTGTTGATCCCAATAATGACAAATATTGGCAAGCGCTGCTTACCCGGTCGGGCCTGGTGGGCGCCGGCGTCACTATCCCTATCGTGATGGAGATGGGGGTAGACCAACTGACTCGCGGGACAAAGATCAATCCCGTGATCACTGGGCTCTCATTCGGCCTGCCAGTCGTACAGAATGTTGGCTCCGAACTTCTCTTTGGCCCCCCGCCGCCGCATCCTAACGACCCGTTATATGCAATTCCGCATAGTGCCGGTCAGTGGGCAGTCAATGATCTCGGCAACCTCGACAACGTCTTACGCTCCAGCCGCAGCCCCAGCGACGGTGCGCTACAAAACCTCGTGCATGCCGCTGTGCTCGGCGGGGAGGCCGTATTGACTCCAGTCGTTGGGACAGTGCTCGAAGGCTCCAACCCGGGCCGGCCAATCGGAGCGCTGTCCAGTCAGATCGGGTACGTATTTGGCGGCCCTCACCCGGAACCGCTACCACCAATTGTTCCGGAATGGTCAACCCAACATGCCGTCAACGCGCTTGACCAAGGCAGCGCCAACCTACGAGAAGCGATGCACCAGCCGCAAATCAAACCCGCTGATCGGGTAGTAGCCAGCGGCTTGAACACCTTAGCCGGTGTCGGCCACTCACTGATCGGCGTCGGTGAACACCTGGCCTACCCATACGCTTACGCCCATGGGAAAGAGGGCGACCTCACGGAGTCGATCCAGCAGCGCTTCAACCAAGCCGGGGCCTCTTTCCACCGCGCGTCTGACAACTGGTACTGGTTCCCCACCGGCGAAACAGCTCCAGGATCCACCCCAACACAGAGGACATCATCAGTTGTACCCGGCACCAGCACCCCTTCACACATCAGCAAAGTCCTTGCGGGTAATTGATTCTGACCAGACCGGGGACCGGCAATTGAGTATGGATTTTCTGGACGGTCAGATCAGGACCACGGAATGATCGCGGAGGTGCATTCAGCATGTCTGGAGTGACAGTTCGCCGCGCAACGGAGCAGGACCTCACCGCGATAGTGACGATGCTGGCTGACGACATACTGGGAGCGGACCGAGAAACCCCGAACGATTTGGCGCCTTATCTTGCGGCGTTCGAGGTCATCGACGCAGATCCGCATCAGCGGCTTATGGTTGCCGAACGCGACGGTCGGCCCGTGGGCACGTTGCAGTTGACGATTCTGCCGGGCCTGTCACGGCGGGCGGCAACTCGGGCGCTCATCGAGGCAGTCCGGGTGGCCCGCGATGAGCGGGGCAGCGGGTTGGGTGAGCAGCTACTGACCTGGGCCGTGGACGAAGCGCGTCGCAACAATTGCTTCATCGTGCAACTCACCACCGATAAATCCCGCACGGACGCGCATCGGTTCTACGAGAAGCTCGGCTTTGAACCCACCCACGTTGGCTACAAACTGACGCTCTGACTCCTTCATCGGGTGCGAGCCGGCGGAGTAGCCGCCACGGCTTGCTGCAAGTACATAAAAGAACCGGCCGACCAGGTGGCCAGCCCTAGTGGAGGCTGCAACCTTCACCGCCATGCGCGCCACGGCCGATCAAATGGTGCCCGACGAGCAGCTCGGCCTGTTTGCCGATGACAATGCTTTCTTCCGTTCCGGTCAGCCTGGTCAAGGGCGAGCGGTACTCGACAACTCCGACCTCGCCGCGTACGACGTGTTGATTCAATCGCTTGCAGACAGCAAGGTAGCCGGCTGGATCGAAAACGGCGCATCTCGGCCGGCCGGGACCACCACAATCGCTCGATCAGGCGCAGCAGGGCAGGTGATAAACATCTGAGCCTCACGACGACAAGGGTGCTATTTGCCGCAGCTAGCCCACTACGGCGAGGTACTCCCGTACGTCGGTGCGGGCTTGGGCGCCCGCCGTTCTCCATGCTGCCTCGCCCGGGTCAGGCGACTCCGACGCGGGTCGCGAACTCGCGCAGGCCAGCCAGGCCGTGACTGGCCAGACTGGTCAGCAGGTCCCGGGTGAGGTGTTGTGCCCAGGGCCGGTATCGGACTTCTTCGGGGACCTCGTCTTCGGCAGCCAGCAGCGCGGCGTAGGCGGCGGGTCGGCCGCGGCCGTGTAGTGCCAGGGCGGTGTCTTCCCAGTAGCGGGCGCGGCGTTCGGGGGTTCTGCCATGCCCGTTTGCCGGGCCCCGCACCGCCGCAGCTTTCCGGCATCCCCGCAAATATAGCTTTTGTTCCATATGGGGGTTCGGGTGTTAGGGGGATTCGGTGGGGGAGTTGATAGCGGGACGGTGGCGGCGGTAATGCCGGGCGGCTCTGGCTCGGTTGCCGCAGGCGGTGGAGCACCACTCGCGTCGGGGATGGTCTTTGCTGAAGTAGAGGACGCATCCTGGGGCGTGGCAGGCGTTCAGGACGGGGTCGGGTGCGGTGAGAAGGGCGATAGCTTCGGCCGCCACGGTGGCCAGGGCGATGCTCGGGTACGCGGTGGGCGTAGTGGGGCGTAGGCGTAGCTGGTCACCGAGAACGTCCAAGGTGTCACGGCAGGGGGCGGTGGCTGCCGTTTCGTTGACCACGTGGACGGCGGCCTCGATGTCGCGCATCGCGGAGCGTGCGGCGGGTCGCGTGTCCTGAGTTTTCAGGGCTGCCAGGCATCGCAAGGCATCGCGCAGGGTGATGGCGGTGTGAAGATCGGTGGCCGTCACTGCCGGATCGGCATAGGCGAGTTCGGTGGCCGTCAGCCATCGCGCCAGGTCGGCGGGGGTGGTGAGTCCGTCGTGTACGCCATGGCGGTCGGCCCAGATGGTGTTCATCAAACGAACCGATCGGGGTTCGAGCGGCAGCACGAGCACCGTGCCCACGTCCTCGATGCTTCCCTCATCCATGTTCTAACGGTAACACCGGCTTGTCAGCATGATAACTTCCTGGTACAACTTCTAACGTCAACAACACGTCGTAGGCATTAGAAATTGCCTTGCCTGAGGAGTACCCCATGAGCACCCTGCCCCTGATCGACCCGTCCACCGCCACCGGCAAGACCGCCGACTTGCTCGCCGCCGTGCAGCGCGGTCTGGGCGTCATCCCGAACATGACCAAGGCGATGGCTAACGCCCCTGCCCTGCTCGACGGCTACCTCGCCCTGTCCGGCGCACTGAGCAAGGGAGTGCTCAAGGCTGCCACCCGCGAGCGCCTCGCGCTGGCCGTGGCCCAGGACAACGCGTGCGATTACTGCCTCTCGGCGCACTCTTATCTGGCCGAGCACGCCGCGAAGCTGTCCGCCGCCGACATCGCCGCCGCCCGCAACGGTGACAACGATGACCCGAAAATCGCCGCACTGCTCACCTTCGCCGTCGCCGTTAACAGCGCGCGCGGCAGCGTCAGCGCCGACGACCTGAACCTCGTGCGGGCAGGCGGGGTCAGCGATGAGGAGATCGCCGAGGTCATCGGGCACGTCGCCCTTAACGTGCTGACCAACTACTTCAACAAGGCCGCCGCCGTCGACATCGACTTCCCCGTGGTGACCGCATGAACCAGTCCACAACAGCAGCAGCCCCCGGTTCGGCTACCGCACCTGCCCGTGCACCACTGCCGCCCTTCGACGAAGCCGGGGCGCGGGCCAAGGTCCAAGCCGCCGAAGACGCGTGGAATAGCCGCGACCCCGAACGCGTCGCCGCCGCGTACACACCGGACTCGCAGTGGCGCAACCGCGACGAGTTCCTCACCGGCCGTGAGCAAATCGTCGCGTTCCTCACCCGCAAGTGGGCCCGCGAGCAGGACTATGCCCTGCGCAAGAGTCTGTGGGCTTTTACTAAGGACCGGATCGCTGTCCGTTTCCAGTACGAATGGCGCGACGAGGACGGGCAGTCGTGGCGTAGTTACGGCAATGAGAACTGGGAATTCGACGCCGCGGGATACATGAGTCGGCGTGAGGCGAGCATCAACGACATTCGCATCCACGACACTGAGCGGCGCATCCACGGTGCCCGCCCGACCTCCGAACCCGACACCGTTCTGCCGCTGCGCTGAAGCAACAGCGACGCGCCCGGCAGGTTCCCCCGAGCAGCAGGAGTCTTCATGCACGTCGAGGCGCTGTGGCGCTACCCGGTCAAATCCCTGGCCGGGGAGCAACTCCAGCAGGCAGCCGCCACCGCCGACGGCTTACAGGGGGACCGCCTCGTGCACGTCCGAGGTCCCCGAGGTCCGCTGACCGGGCGCACCCGGCCGGGGCTGCTCACCCTGCCGGCAAGCACCGACACCGATGGTGTTCCACGGGTGGCGGGCCACCCGTGGAACACCGCGGCCGCCGCCACACTCATCCGCCAACGAGCCGGGCAAACCGCAGAACTGCGGGCCTACGCCGGCCCGGAACGCTTCGACATCGGCAACATCCTCGTCGCCACCGACGGCGCCGTCGCCCGTTTCGGATACGACGTGCGCCGGCTACGACCCAACCTCCTCCTCGGCGGTGTGCCCGCCGAGGCCGAGGCAACCTGGCCAGGCCACGCGCTGATCATCGGTGACGCTGTGATCGGGCTGCACTCGTTGCGGATGCGCTGCAACGTCACCACCATCGATCCCGACACCGGCCATCAAGACCTCGACGTCTTCCGTCGCCTACGCAAAGACTTCGGCGGCGAACTGGCCCTCAACGCCTGGGTGATACGACCAGGCACCATCCGCGTCGGCGACCCGGTCCGCCTCGCCGAGACCGATGCCACTGCGCCGCATCTCGGCGGGTGGATCGTCGGTGCCCCCTACCCCGGGCTCAGCACTTGACCTACAACAACCCACCGCGACACCTTCAAACTTGCCTACGTCACTCGGGCCCCTTGCACCAGCAAACAGTGAGCGACCCCGCACTTTTATGGAACTCACCCACTTTTATGAAACTCGCCCGGCGTCGACCGCCTGGTTCCAGCGGCGTGACGTTGCCCATTCGGTTGGCCGGATCGGCTTAGGTCAGCGCCAGCACAGCTGCGCCGATCCCGACAACTATGTCCCACGTGGCGCAGCACGGCGGGTACCAGCGGGGAACTCGCGTCGGTAGCCGGTCACCGTGATGCGCCATGTCCCAGAGGGCGTGGAGTCCAAAGCCGACCGCGCTCACTAGGAGCCCGAGGTGTGCCCCTGCGATTGCGAGTGTGAGGAACGCGGCAAAGCCGAGGCTTTCCACAGCTAGGAGTACTCCAGCCACGACTGGGCGCGTTGGGCTCAGCGTCATGATTGGACTGAGCGCTCGACCGCGGCAGCGAACAGGCCCGGATCGCGTACCGGCGGGCCGTGTCCAAAACAGGTTAGCGCCGGGCGCAGAGCGGCCAAACGCAGTGCGCTGACATGATTAATCGCCGCGTTGTGACTGAACAGTGCCGGTAGCTCGCGGGCCCGAGTACGTAGTCGTGGTGCAAGTACGTTGGCCAGTACGTCCCCGCAAATGAGTACTCGTGCGGTGCACGGGGTTGGCTGTCGCTGGTGCTGCCAGGCGCATCACCGCGTTGACTACAGGGTGTCCGTGCGTAGCGAAACGACCAGACTCGACGGCGGCTGCGTCCCGATGCCCCACCCATAGAGGAACGTTGAGGGTCTTCACGACTCGGTGGGAGGAGCCGGCGTGATCACCGTGTGCGTGGGTCAGGGCATGTGCTGTGATCCGAATTCCCCGTAGCTGTCGTAGCAACGGCAATCGAGACAGGCGCACTCCGCTATCCAGCAGGACGTCGTGCAGTAGGTAGCAGTTCAACGACCACCCCGGGCCACCTTGTAAAACGCGCAGATTGTCGCTTAGGTCATGACGCATCAGGGCAAATACCTTTCTGCTGATCCGCGCGTGGCTCTCGCTGATCAGAGCCAATGACCGAGTGGTAGTTGGTCATCACGTGGCCGAACTCGGATACCCGGGGTGGTCATGCCAGGCGGCCAAGATCAATATTCGGCTCAGTAGGATATTTCTAGTTGGCTGCCTAGGTGAGCCGTTTAGCGAAGACGACGAGGTCGTCTGAGTCAGTCCAGTAGTCCGGGATACGTGCTACCTGGGTATAGCCACACCGTTCGTAGAAGGTGCGGGTGCGGTCGTACTGGGCTGTACCAGAGGTATCGACCAGCAGTATCCGCTGATCGCGGGAGCGCAGGTCGTCCTCGACCCGGCGCAGGAGGGCGGTTCCTCGCCCGGTGCCCTGCAGCTGCGGTATGACGGCGATCATGGTGAGGTCCCACAGCCGGTCCGCTGGCCCTTTGGGCTGGTAGTACGCAACCGCGACGACTTGCCCAGACTCTTCGTCGATGAGGCAGGTGTGCCCGTTGGTGCCTGCCCCGGCGTCGTAGTCGTGCAACAGCTCGCGCACGACCTGCGACTCGTCGGTGGTGAACATGCCGGCTGCCACCACTAAGCCGACGACGTCTTCGACGTCATCCATGCCGATCTGCCTGATCACACCGTGCTCCCCTGCTCGGCTGTTGCTGCTGAGATCGGCGGTTCCGCCTGATTTGTTGGCGTGAATCATGGCGTGTGTGAGTCTGCTGAAGAACGCCGTGAGGTCGCCGCCCGTTCTTCAACCGCCGCTGATACCGCCGCCGGCGCCACTCTAATGAGCGCCCAGTGCCGGCGTCGACGGGACTCAGGCCGTGGGTGCCCAGCGTTGGTCTAGGGCAGGGGCTCCCGGTCCAGCCCAGAGTAGGTAAAGCATTCCGGCAAGTAATGCCGGTGCTAGGCCGAGGTGGATGGGTCCTCCGACGTGGATGCCGGCGGTGAGGATCGCGCCTGCCATGTTCACGGCCATGGCGGCGGCTGCTGGGCGGGTGAGCAATCCCAGCAGTAGGAGTAGGCCTGCGACGATCTCCGCTGCGGTCACAAGCCAGACCAGCGTGCTGGATCGGGGAAATCCGAACTGTACAAACATGTCGATCTCTTGCTGATGCGCAGTGATCTTCGGGACGGTGGACAGGATGAACAGCACGCCGCCGAGGATTCGAATGGCCGCGGTGACGCGCAGAGCACGGCCGTTGACACGGTTGCGGAACACCCATGCCGTCAGGGCTGTGCCGCCGTGGTGCGGTAGAAGATTTGTCATGGCTGCTCCTGGCAAGATTCGACGAGGCGGTGGAGGCGGTGCGTTGGTGGCGGTGCGCACCGGCGAGTTGGGTGTGGTCAGGCGCTGATGTCTTTGCGGTACAGGACCATGTCGTCGCCGGTCTCGTAGTAGTCGCGGACGCGGGCCTCCGGGGTGTAGCCGCACTTGTCGTAGAACGCTCTGGTCAAGGCGAATCCGGGGACACCGGAGGTTTCCACCAGCAGCAGTCGTTGCCGCCGATCACGCAGGTCCTGTTCGACACGGCGCAGCAGGGCCCCGCCACGGTCCTTGCCTTGGTACTCGCGACGCACGGCGATCATCAGCAGGGTCCAGGTCCGATCAGTCGCCGCGGTTGGCTGGTAGTACGCGACCGCGACTGGTCGGTCGCCGTCGACGTCGAGTAGGCACCGGTGCCCCTGGGTGTGACGGGCGGAGAAGTAGTCGGTCATCAGCGCGGCGACACCGTCGGCTTCGGCTTCGGTGAACAGGCCTGATGCCACCGCCAACTCCACGACAGCGGGTATCTCGGTTTCTCGACATCACGGATCATGCCGGCTCACCCATTTTCATTTTACCGATCGGTACAGCATATGTACTAGACGGTACACTATGCGGCGGGTGGGCAGCGACATCCGCTGTCTCTGTCCGTTACCCCACCCGGTGTCATGAGGAGGACTAATGGGGTCAGCGCCGAGCACCGACCGGGGCCGGTCATCACGTGCTCGCATCATCGACACCGCCTGCGACTTGTTCTACCGCCGCGGGGGTAGCCGCGACCGGGCTCAACGAGATCGCGGCGGTCTCACGGACCGGTAAAGGTCAGCTCTACCACTATTTCCGTGACAAGCCGGACCTCGTACTGGCCGTGGTCGTCGAGCAGGTCAAACGAACCCTGAAACCCCAACAGGCTTCGCTGCAGCACCTCGCCGCCGCCGATGACCTGCGCTCCTGGGCCGATCAAGCGGTCGCCGCCCATCAGCAGGGCGAACCCGCCCGCTGCCCGTTGGGTGCGTTGGTCTGCGAAGTCGCCGACCACAACGACGAACTTCGCCAGGCACTGGACACCGGGTTCGGCCGCTGACGCTCGGCACTTGCTGCCGGCGTGACACGGCTGCAACAGCACGGGCAGGTCCGGCCCGACCACAGCCCCGACGACCTGGCCGAGATTCTGCTCTGCGCCTACGAAGGTGGTGTCCTGTTGTCCGAGGTCCGCGGCACCACACGCCCGTTGCGGCTAGCCCTCGACGCGGCGCTGGACTGGATGCTGACTAGGCCGAATCCGCCGAGTTAAACCCCGCTACCCGCACGTATGGACGTCCAGTCACTTGTGGTGGCGTGTCGGCGGTAGCGGCCGGGCGGTTGGCCGTGAATGCGGGTAAAGGCGCGGTTGAAGGCGAATTCGGATGTGTAGCCGACGTCGTGGGCGATGGCGGCGATCGGCAGGGTGGTGTCGCGTAGCTTGCGGGCGGCAACGTCGAGGCGCCAGCGGGTGAGGTAGCTCAGTGGCGGTTCGCCGACGTGATGGGTGAACCGCCGGGCGAGGGTGGCGCGGGAGACGTTGACCGTTGCGGCGAGGGTGTCCAGGGTCCAGTCGTGACCGAGACGCTCGTGCAACACGGCCAAGACCCGCGCGGTAAGCGGGTCGCGTAGACCCCGCAGCCACGAGGCAGCCATCGTGTCACCTTCGATGTCCAGCCAGGATCGCACGACGTGGATCAGCAGCAGGTCGAGCAGGCGTACGGCGGCGGTGCCCGAGCCGGTACCGGCGCGGCTGCCGGTCTCGTGTGCTAACAGGTCCAGAACCGATCGTAGCCACGGTCCGCTTTCCGGCTGGGCGGTCGCCACGTGCAGGACCGGCGGGAGCAGTCCCAGCACGGGATGGGTGATGTCGGCGGTGTAGGTGTAGCCCGCGCACAGGATCCGGGTCCGTGCGCCTGGCCCCTCGATCACCAGTTCACCGTCGGGACTGATAAGACTGCGTTTGAGGTTTTCGTCGAAGCGGCGTGTCGGCAGGCCCAGTTCGGAGGCCAACTGGTGGCGGGCCCCGGCGGGCAGCAGCACGAGGTCGCCCGGGGCCAGCTGACGCGCCGGCACACCGTCGGTAGTGAACCAGCAGGTGCCGGCGACCACGGCGTGAAACGCGGCACCCTGGCGGGCCGGTAGCTCGATGGCCCAGGGAGCTCGCGCGTCGAAGGTCGCTAGGAGGCTCGCGTCAACACGCGCCAGCGCCAGTACATCTCCCAAAACATCCACCCCGATAGCGTAGGGCCGCGACAGGCGGCGCATCCGGTGCGATGAGACGGGTGGACAAAGATTCGAGTAGCGCAGGCATTCATTACCTCACCGGTGAGCGGCAGGGTTGCCGGTATGGAAATCACCGGAAGCACCGTCGTCGTCACCGGAGCCAACCGCGGTCTAGGCCGCGCCCTCGTCGACGCCCTGCTGGAGCGCGGCGCCGCACGCGTCTATGCCGGCGCCCGCCAGTTGCACACGATCCGCGTCGATGAGCGGATCACGCCCGTCGCCCTCGACGTCACCGATCGGGCCGCCATCGCGCAACTCGCCGCTCTCGCCACCGACACCGACCTGCTGATCAACAACGCTGGTGCGGCGGCGTTCACTACGGCCTTGGACGCTGACCCGAACGACCTGGCTCGGGAGTTCGCCGTCAACTTCACTGGCCTCTACGACATGATCCGAGCGTTCACCCCGGTGTTGGTTGAGAACAAGGGCACACTGGTCAACGTGCTTACTCTGCTGGCGTACGCGCCGGCACCGCCGATGGCGGGCTACTCGGCGTCCAAGGCCGCAGCGCACTCGCTCACCCTCTCCCTGCGACCGGCACTGACCCGAGCCGGGGTCAGCGTGCACGGTGTCTACCCCGGCGGTATCGACACTGACATGTTGGCCGGTGTAGACGCGCCAAAAGCAACGCCGCAGTCCGTCGCAGGCGCGATCCTCGACGGCATCACCGCCGGGCACCACGACATCTATCCCGACCCGACGTCCGCGCAGATGGGTGAACTGTGGAACCACGACCCGCGGGCCTTCACCGCAGCGTTCGCTGCCATGGGCTCCTGAACACCGTTGCGCACCGCGACCACCGCACGACGTATGGAGGAGACGAATGAAGATCGCTGTTCTGGGAATCGGTGCGATGGGTTCGCGGATGGCCGGCCGACTGCTCGCCACGGGCGCTCACGACCTCACCGTGTGGAATCGCACGGCCGAGGCGACTCGGCCGCTGGTCGAGGCGGGCGCCACCGCCGCGTCAACGCCAGCAGCAGCCGTACAGCGGTGTGACCTGGTGATCAGCATGCTGCGCGATGACGACGCCGGCCGCAGCGTCTGGCTGTCCACCGACAGTGGAGCGCTGGCCGCGATGACACCGGGCACGACCGCGGTCGACTGTTCCACCGTGACCCCAGCCTTCGCCGCCGAACTCGCCACCCGGTGCACCCAGCACGGGGTGGACTTCCTCGACGCCCCGGTACTGGGCTCACGCCCGCAAGCCGATGCCGGCACACTGATCTTCCTCGTCGGCGGACAACCAGCGGTCGCACACCGGGTCGAGCCGGTGCTACGACAGATCGGCGGCGCCGTGCACCACATGGGACCGGCCGGGACCGGCTCGCGGATGAAACTACTCGCCAACTCCCTGTTCGCCGTCCAGGTCGCCGCCGTTGCCGAACTGCTCGGCGCACTGCACGCCACCGACCTGGATGCAGCCCGCGCCATCGAGGTACTCACCGCCACCCCCGTGACAAGCCCCGCCGCCGCCACCGCCGCCACCGCCATGCTCGGCCGTACCTTCCCCGCGGCCTTCCCCATAGACCTGGTGGCGAAGGATCTGAAATACGCCGCAGCGGACGCGGCGTCACGTCACGCTAACGTTCCCGTGACCCGCGCCGCTACCGACACCTACCAGCAGGCAATTAGCCGAGGACACGGCCAGGACAACATCACCGGAGTCATCCAGCTATACCGGGCCACCGCGGCCAACTGACCGGCACCGCCGCACTTGGCCCGACGCCCACTGCAAAGTTCAGGACCATTGCCTCACAGAAATGGTCAAGTGGTCAGCCATGAACTGGGACTCCAAGCGGCCCACGCCCCGTGCTGCATCGCCCCCGCCAGCAAGGCCAACAGCAACGAAGTCGAACCGGTCGCGGTAACTACAGTGCCGCGGCGTAGCCCAGGGCAGGGCAGCACATCCCCGGCCAGCTCCGGTAATACTGGCACCACCCGGGACGGGTCCACGGTTGTTGGTGTGTCAGATGCTGGCTGCAGCAGCTGCGCTGCCGTCGCAGGATTGCTACGGCTGAGCCCGTTCTGATTGATGCCCGCGAAAACTCGGTGGACATCGTCGCGGCTGGCACCTGCCCATGCCTGGCGTTCGGCGGTGGGTGGTTGCTGCGGCATCACAAGTCCCGGTGTTTGTGCTGGGCGCGTCGGTATCAACGAGACCGCAACACAGGATGCGAACACGTGTACTAACCGCAGCATAGCTGCAGGTCACCGACGTGCGCGAAAAACTCGGCCGCAAACCCGCCATCGCTGATCGGCGACCCCACCGGCCCCCGCGCATGATCACGGCGAAAGGGTCGGGGTTACCCGCGGGCTCGATGACCGATTAAAGGCACTGGTGCGGGTAGGACATGATCAAGGGGCACGCGGCGCGAGCTCGGGGGGTTGACGCGGTCGATTCGCCCGACCTGCGCCTCTGGGATCGTGTGCCTTACGGTTCGGACATCCACGGGGGTTCTTTGGGGCCGGTTCGACCGTAGTGCCATATGGCAGTTGGGTTCTTTATCGACCGTTCGCATCGGTTCTTTGGGGGTGTTGCATCGTTGGCTGTCGTGGCAAGTAGCCGACGATGAGGGGATGACAACTGCTGGCGTGTCGGTCGTCAGTAGCGCTCAATAGTCGGCTATAGTCGTCGTCGTGAACTTGAAAGAATGGGCAGCGGCCACCGGGATCTCGTACGCGACGGCACGTCGGCGTTACGAGTCCGGATCGCTGCCCGTTCCCACTTACCGGATCGGCCGCCTGATCATGGTCGGAGATCCGGTCACCGGAACGTCGACTGAGGCCGGTCAGACCGTGGTGTACGCCCGGGTGTCGTCAGCCGATCAGAAGGCAGACCTGGATCGTCAGGTCGCCCGGGTCACCGTGTGGGCCACCGGCCAGAAATTCGGTGTCGACCGGGTGGTGACCGAGGTGGGGTCGGCGCTCAACGGGCACCGTAAGAAGTTCCTCGCCCTGCTCCGCGACCCTGCCGTGACTACCATCGTGGTCGAGCACCGGGACCGGTTCGCCCGGTTCGGGGCCGAGTATGTCGAGGCCGCCCTGACTGCGCAAGGCCGTCGACTGCTCGTGGTGGACCCAGCCGAGGTCGATGACGACCTGGTCCGCGACGTGACCGAGATCCTGACCTCGTTGTGCGCCCGCCTGTACGGCCGTCGCGCTGCCGCGAACCGCGCCCGCCGCGCGGTCGAGGCCGCCACTGAAAGCGGCTCGGCGTGAAGACGATCCAGGCGTACCGGTTCGCGCTCGACCTAACTCAGAGTCATGAACGCGACGTGCTCGCGCATGCCGGAGCGGCCCGGGTCGCGCACAACTGGGCACTCGCTCAGGTCAAGGCGGTCATGGGCCAGCGGAGCGCCGAACGTTCCTACGGCGTGCCGGACGAGCATCTGACGCCGTCGCTGCCCTGGACCCTCGCCGGGCTGCGTAAGGCGTGGAACGCCGCGAAGCCTGGGGCGGCGCCGTGGTGGAGCGAGGTGTCGAAGGAAGCGTTCAACACCGGCCTCGACGCTCTCGCCCGCGGGTTGAAGAACTGGGCTGACTCCCGCAAGGGCGCACGGTCCGGGCGGCCGGTCGGTTTTCCCCGGTTCAAGTCCCGCCGCCGCACCACACCGTCCGTGCGGTTCACCACTGGGGCGATCAGGGTCGAGCCCGACCGCAGGCACGTGGTCCTGCCCCGGCTGGGCCGATTGAAGCTGCACGAGTCGGCTCGCAAACTGGCGCGGCGCCTGGACAACGGCACCGCGCGGATCATGTCCGCGACCGTGCGCCGTGACGGCGGACGCTGGCACGTGTCGTTCACCGTAGAGGTCGAACGGGCCGAATGCGCCCCGGCCAGGCCCGCATCGGTGGTCGGTGTGGACGTCGGGATCAAACACCTTGCGGTGTTGTCCACCAGCGAGGTGGTGGACAACCCGCGTCACCTGGTCGCCGCCCAGCAGCGCATGCGTGCGCTGGGCCGGGCGCTGTCGCGTAAGACAGGCCCGGACCGGCGGACCGGCCGACGTCCGTCGAAGCGGTGGGAACGGGCAGCGGCCCGCCTCGGCCGCGCGCACACCCGCGTGGCGAACCTGCGGCGTGACGGGCTACACAAGCTCACCACCCGGCTCACCCGCGAGCACGGCACGATTGTGGTGGAAGACCTCAACGTCACCGGCATGCTCGCCAACCGCAAGCTGGCCCGGCACATCGCCGACGCCGGCTTCGCAGAAATCCGGCGGCAACTGGCCTACAAGACCGGATGGAACGGCGGACGGTTGTTGGTGGCCGACCGCTGGTATCCGTCCTCGAAGACCTGCTCGGGCTGCGGCGCGGTGAAAACCAAGCTGGCCCTGTCCGAGCGCGAATACGAATGCGCGGCGTGCGGTCTGGTCATCGACCGCGACCACAACGCCGCACTCAACCTCGCCGCCCTCGCGGCCGAGTTCGACACCGCCGGGAGTGGCCCGGCGGCAGGACGTGGAGCCGACCAGAAGACCCGCGTACGCGGGCAGGTGGCCGTGAAGCGTCAACCCGGCACGGCATCCGCCGGTCAGACCGGGACCGTCCCGCCGCAAGGCGGGACCACCAACCGTGTGCTTGCTAAAGCGCACTGAGAGGTGACGGTTCGAGGATGCGGATTTTTCCGGTGTTGATGCCGTCCGGGGCACGGTATTGGACGGTGATGGACAGCGATTTTGAGGTGGTTCCGGTTGCTGATCGGTTCCTTTTGGACGAGCGGTTCGCTCGGGGTCGGGCGGAGCTGACGACGAAGGCGTACGCCGGTGCGATCGTGTTGTTTCTGCGGTGGTGTTCCCGGTCGGGCCGGGATTGGCGGACGGCGCCGGTGGACTTTGCGTTGTTCATTGTGTGGTTGAAGTACACGCCGTGTCCGACGGCGCTGAGGATGCTTATGTCGCGGGCAGATCTGAGGCGTTGAGCGTGCCGATGATCTCGGGCGGATTTAGCCTTCATCGGCGGCGGCACCTTGCCGATCAACGTTTGCGTCCGATGCAAGCAGCAGGACCGGCGCGAACAGCGATGTGATCGCGTCGGCGCGGTGCCGGTCCAGCAGGCGGGAGTCGAGGGCTTGCGCCGACCGGTGGTCGAGGTCCACAGTGCAACACCGGCCGCCCCTTGCGCGCCGTGGTGGCCAGTAGCGAGCCTGACGGGATGCACGATGATCGAGGTGCTCGACCCGGCGGCGGCCCGCCAGGCACTGACCGGCGGGCGGTTGCGCTGCCCGGACTGCGCCGCACCGGTACGCCCGTGGGGACGGGCCAGGACACGTACGGTCCGCGACCGTGACCGACAACGGCGTACGGCCCGCCCGGACCGGGCCCGCTGCACCGGGTGCGCTCGCACGCACGTCCTGCTCGATGCTCGCTTGTTGGCCCACCGCGGTTACAGTGCCGGCCTGGTCGGGCAGGCACTGCTGGCCGCAGCGGCCGGAGCCGGTCACCGGCGCATCGCCGTCGATCTGGGCGTTCCGGAGGGCACTGTGCGTGGCTGGCTGCGCCGGGTCCGCACGACGGCCCGGCAGCTGTACCAGCTCGGCGTGCAGACGATCGTGCTGCTCGACCCCGCCACACTGCCCGACACCGACCGCAGCGACCCGCTCGCGCTCGTTGTTGACGCGCTCGGCGCTGCCGCGCTGGCTTTCGCCCGCCGTTTCGGCCGCCACGACGTCGACCCGTGGGCCCGGATCACCCTGCTGACGCGGGGACGGCTGCTCGCGGCGGCGCCGGCCGGCTGACCCGCACCCCTATCCGGGCATCTGCCTGCCCGAAATCGGTCGCGCACTACTGCCATCGGCTGCTCGGACCGCTCGACGGGATCGTCTCGTCCGAAGCTGCGACACCTTGCCGACGTAGCCCGACACCGTGCCGACAACGACGCCCGATTCGCCCACCCGTTCATCGGCATCGTGAACGCCGCTTTCGTCGGCATCCTGAGTGTCGGGCAACACACGCCGGCGGATCCGGACGCCGATCCTGTGGTTGTGCGAGGCCCCGGCGCCGGGCTGGTTCGAAAGGCCCGTCGGGTGAACCGGGTTTTGTCGGCGGTCCGGTTGTTTCTGGCGTGGGCGGCGGCAGAGGGGCATGTTGAGCAATCGGTGCTCGCCTTGATTTATCGGGTGGGTGATGTTCGGGATCTCCCGACGGCTGCGCGGGCCGAAGATGGCGGGTTGCAGTTTCGGCTGGCGGCGCGTCACCGATTGCCGGAGGAAGTCACCGGGGTCGATCGGGCGAGCGATGCGGAAGTGATCGCGTTGGTGGGGGCTTGCCGATCAGCGAGAGACCGGCTGGTGGTGTTGTTGCTGGCCAGGGTGGGGTTGAGGCGGGGTGAGGCGGCGGGGCTTCGTCGTGAAGACCTGCATTTGTTGGCTGATTCGCGGTCGTTGGGTTGCCCGGTGCAGGGTTCGCATTTGCATGTGGTGCGCCGCGACAACGTTAACGGGGCGTGGGCGAAGTCGCGTCGTTCGCGGGCGGTTCCGGTGGATTGGCTCACGGTCCAAGCGTTCGACTCCTACGCCGACCAACGGCACGGATGCGCGCCTGCGACCGGCTGCGATTTCGTGCTGGTGAACCTATTCCGGGGGGTGCTCGGGGCGCCGATGCAGGTCGACGCGATCGGGGAATTGCTGGAGGGATTGTGCCGGCGGGCGGGCCTGTCACGCAGGGTCACACCCCATATGCTGCGGCACTGCTTCGCCAGTAATATCGCTGACGCCGGTGGAACCCTCGATGAAATTCAATCCCTCCTCGGGCATGTCAGCCCGTATTCATCGGCCCCGTACGTGCATCCCAGCGCTGACCGTGTACGCGCTGCCGTCGACCGGGTCGGCACACCGCGGGTCGAGGCAACCTCGTGCTGAGCGTGGTGAAAGAGCCGCTGACCGCGGTGAGTGAGCCGGTGACTGGTGGAGCCGCCGAACGGTTAATGGGTCTGTTGAGCACGGATTTTCTTGTCCAGATTGAGTGGCACGCGGGTGAGCAGACCTTTTCTATGCGCGCTGAGCATAGGTGGCTGGGCTGGGCGCTGTGTGCGGTGACGGGATGCGCCCGTGAGGGACAAGGAGCGGTCAAACTCTGCAATCCTTGCCGGCAACGCCTTACCCGGCACCCGCAGCCATTGGTGCAATTCCTCGCAGCCCCTTCGGGCCACCCCGATCGCGGAATGCTCGCAGAACGGGTAAGCCTGCGCGGATTACCGGCGTTGGTCATCGCTGAACTGCTTTACGCTATTCAGGAACGCTGCCGGGCGGGGGTGAGAACTCGGCGGATCCCCTTGCGGGCACTGCTTAAAGCACTCTTTAAACAACCAGTATCGTCTATTACTGAACCAATCTCTGGTTTGCCAAAGTACACCAGAGAAATGGTCGTCACACTGCGGCGTTCGGTCGAGGCTGCCATCTTGCAGCCGGACCTTGAGCGGCACAAAGATGTGTGGAACATGGGTGCGTTCGGGCTTAAGGGTCTGCTGCGGTTCACGGTGATCAGCCAGCCCTGGCTGCGGGAGGCCAGCAAACAATGGGCATTCGACTACCTTCCCCGCCACCGCGGTAGCGGATTGACGGGCCGAGTCCAGGATCGGGTCAATGCCGTCGCGCAACTGTCGGAACGTTTGCGGCTGCAACGCGACGATAGTGGCGAGGTGATCCAGGTACTCGGCGCCGGTGACATCACAGCGTTCTGTAATCGGATGGCCTTTCTCGCGCAAACAAGCGTGATGACCGAACAGACGCGGTTGGTGACCTGCCGCATGGTCAAACTGGTGCTGGAGACCATCCGCACCTTGGGGCTTACTCGGGCAGGCCAATGCGCTGCTGGGCTGCCTGAGGACTTCACGCTGCGCGTCGGAATGGTGCCGGATATGCCGGAGGACGACAGCGCCAGGGACCTGCCCGCGGAGGTGATGCGGGAAGTATGCGCACGCCTGGACGTGCTGGAGGCTGCGGCTGGCGTTGAGGCTCGAGTTGCCGTGGAGTTGCTGATCGATACTGGTCGGCGGCCCAGCGAAATCTGTGCTCTACCGATCGGGTGTTTAGACCGCGATCGTGACGGCTCACCCGTGCTCGTCTACGACAACGCTAAAGCTCAGCGCCTCGGGCGTAGGCTGCCAATTCCTGGAGCCACAGCCGAACTCATCACCGTCCAGCAGTCACGTGTCCGGCAGCTTTTTCCCAAAACCTCCGAATCTGAGTTGACATTGTTGCCGGCTCATCGCAGTGCCGATGGCCGAAAATCAATTCGTGGCCATCGGCTTTCTGAGCGGCACCGCGAATGGGTGAGTACGTTCGAGCCGATCCCGCTGGTGCATGACACCACGATCGACGGCGCGGTGGTGGCTATTCGATCTGCGTTTGACATGAATCAGGCCACGCTTTACTCCTATCGGCATAGTTATGCCCAGCGCCACGCCGACGCAGGTGTGCCCGTTGATGTGTTACGGGAGTTGATGGACCATTTACGGATGGATACCACCCAGCGGTATTACCGTGTCGGTGACATCCGGCGACGTAAAGCGGTGGAGCAGGTATCGGCCATGCAGTTCGACCGGCACGGTACCCGAATTTGGCGCACGGTTCAGGCACTAGCCGACGATGAACGCCTCCGTCAGGCCGTCGGCGAAGTCGCCGTTCCTTATGGTGGCTGTTCCGAACCGTCCAATGTTGCCGCGGCTGGCACTGACTGCCCGATCCGGTTTCGGTGTGTCGGGTGTGGTCACTTCCGCACCGACGCCTCGTACCTGCCCGATTTGCAAGCCTATTTGGGTGACCTGCTCCGCAACCGTGAGCGTCTGCTCGCCACCAGTATCAATGCTGATGCCTGGGCAACGACCGAGTCGATGCCCTCCCACGAGGAAATCAGCCGGGTGCGTGCTCTCATCGATCGGATTCGCGGTGAGCTCGACGAGCTGAGCGCTGATGAGCGTGCCGAGATCGAACAAGCGGTAGCGCTGGTGCGTCGGGGTCGGATCAATCTGCGTTTGACGCCTGTACCGCGGGATCTGCGCCCGGAACGCGACCAATGACCGATCACCTCGCCGCCGGCCGCGATGCCGGTGCCGACCGACGTCACAGCAAGGTTCAAGCCGCGATTACCGACACCATCCGCGTCGGTGGTGACCTGAGCGTGTCAGCCATTGCCCGAATTGCCGGGGTTGATCGTTCCTACTTGTACCGACACCGTGACATCCTCACCCAGCTCCACCATGCCCAAACCACCAACGATCCATCTATTACGGGCACGGCAGTCACCAACTCATCGGTGGTCGTGGATTTGGCAAACGCCAACGCCCGCAACCATCGGCTGAGCGAGCGAATCCGGGTTTTGGAAAAGAAGCTGTCCGAGATTCTCGGCCGCAAGGTGTGGCAGAACAGTGGGCTGGGGCCCCCGCCGACACCGAAACCCTGCAAGCCACGATCAACCACCGCGACCAGCAAATCGTCGAACTCCGGAGGCAACTCGATGAACGCGATCAAGAGCTCGTAGCAGCCCGCACCACCAACCGTGAACTTATGGCCACCCTGAACAGGTCCACGGCCCCGGCGTTGTTCCGGCTTGGGGTGTTATGCCCAGTTTAGGGATTGGACAAGGACCTGGTTTGCTGGACGAGCGCGACTCTGGTGATCTTTCGGGTGTCTATGCCACAAGATCGTTGCAGGAGTCGCGCTCGTGTTGTCATCTTCCCCGATCAGCCCTGTTGTTGACCACCTCGCCGATCTGGCCTTGTGGGAAGCCGAACTCGCCGCGGGTTTGCCCGCCGCGCAGGCGGTGGCTGCTGACCCGTTGTCGGTGGCGTCGCCGCTGCTGGAGCGGCTGCGGCAGGTACCCGATCCGCGGCGAGGGCGGGGTCTTCGGCATCCGTTGCTGGTGATTCTGGTGTTGACCGCATGCGCGACGTTGGTGGCCGGTAACGACGGTGTGACGGCGATCCGGCAGTGGGCGGCGCGGACCCCGCAGGATGTCCTGCACCGTCTTGGGGCCCGGTACAACCCGTGGCGTGGCCGGTACATAGTGCCCAGCGAACGCACCTTCCGGCGGGTACTGCAAGCCCTGGATGGTGACGCTCTCGACGCGGCGACCTGCGGATACGCCGCTGATGTGGTCCGGGGTGACGCGCTGGTGCCGGTTGTCGCCGCCGGGTGCGACGAGCCGGTCGAGCGTGAACAACGCCGCGCCGCCGCGCGGGCGGTGACTCACCCGGCGCCGGCCGGGCTGCTACCCGCGGCCGCGATCGACGGGAAACTGTTGCATGGCAGCCGCACCCCGGCCGGGCAGGTGTTCCTGGTCGCCGCGGTCACCCACGACCGCGGGATCGTCCTGGGTCAGCGTCAGGTCCCGAACAAACGCGGTGAGAACGCGGTCATCGCGGACCTGCTGACACCGCTGGACGTGGCCGGCATGATGCTGACCCTTGATGCCCTGCACACGACGAAGAAGACTGCCCGGCTGATCACCGGGCCGCTGAACGCCCACTACATGTTGATTTTGAAGGGAAATCAGCCCCTCGCGCTGCAAGCCGCCCAAGCATTGCTGTGCGGCACAGACTCCGAGTTCATCGACCACATGGACGTCACCACCGACAGGGGACACGGGCGTACCGAACGACGGACGCTGCGCGTGGCGCCCTGCGACGACACCCTGTTCCCCGGCGCCCGGCAAGTCTTTCGGCTGCGCCGTGACACCGGTGGACTCGACGGCGTACGCACCAGCAAAGAAATCATTCACGGCATCGTCAGCGCCGACGCCGGCCAGGCCGGGCCGGGCCACCTCAACTATTACGCGCGGGGTCACTGGTCCGTGGAGAACCGTCTACATTGGAGCCGTGACGTGACCTTCCACGAGGACGATTCCCAGCTCAGAACCGGTACAGCCCCACGCGCCGCGGCCAGCTTCCGCAATCTGGCCCTCAACACCTTCCGCCTCGCCGGACGCGCGAACATCGCCCACGCCCGACGCGACCTCCACGAACACCGCGACGCCTTCGCCGTCTACAACATCTAACAAACCATGATCAAACCGGACACTCCCGAACAACGCCGGGGCCGTGAACAGGTCGACCCGAAGACAGTAACCACCAAGCGGGTCAGCGCAAACTAGTTAAACGGTACCTCGTCCGCACATAATTATTACCCCCGCGAGCTGTGTGGAGCGCCCGTAACACAAGAAGGTGAGCGGCCAAACAGGGTCACGAAGAGGATAGCAAACGTTACTTTCAGCCACTTGTTCTTACCGAGTGATAACAACATTTTCCGTGTGAGGGCATGTAGCGCTTAAGTGATATTGTCGGCGATGTCCTTTTGTGATCGAGTTGAATGGAGTTTTCGTGAACAGAATCTTTAAAACCGGTATTGGTGTGGTGGGGTTATCTGTCGCGATGATAGGGCTCGCGGGTCCGGCTCTGGCTTCATCAGTGACAGGCACCGCCGTGAGTCCGCGGGTCAGTAACGCGGTTCCCAGCGTTCAGGGTGTCAGCGTGAATCCTGCAGAGGTCGTCGGAGGTCACAACGCTGTTCTCCAGATCACGCTCAGTGGCCCGGCCCCCAAGGCGGGTGCGGTCGTGACGCTGTCCAACAGCGGCGGATCAGGGATCAGCAACATCACGGCTGTGGGATGCAGCAGCAGTTCCGGGTGTACCACCCCGCCGCCGGCTACGACACTGACCGTACCGGCCGGTAAAAGCACCGCTGATTTCACTATCGTGACCACCCCCGTAGCCGCGAAGACGTTGTTCCTGATCGGTGCTCGTACCAGTAACCTCGGCGGTGGCGTCTTCACCGGCGTCCCGACCGCACTATTCACCATTAACCCAGCAAACGACAACAGCGCGGTTCCCAGCGTTCAGGGTGTCAGCGTGAATCCTGCAGAGGTCGTCGGAGGTCACAACGCTGTTCTCCAGATCACGCTCAGTGGCCCGGCCCCCAAGGCGGGTGCGGTCGTGACGCTGTCCAACAGCGGCGGATCAGGGATCAGCAACATCACGGCTGTGGGATGCAGCAGCAGTTCGGGGTGTACCACCCCGCCGCCGGCTACGACACTGACCGTACCGGCCGGTAAAAGCACCGCTGATTTCACTATCGTGACCACCCCCGTAGCCGCGAAGACGTTGTTCCTGATCGGTGCCCGTACCAGTAACCTCGGCGGTGGCGTCTTCACCGGCTTCCCGACCGCACTATTCACCATTAACCCAGCAAACTGAAATTTGCTGACCGGCTTCCGCAGCAGGCCACGATCGCCAGAATGTTCGCCGTTCGCCAAGCCTGAACGGATGCGTTGTGCCTGACAAAGTGGCGCAACTATGAGGCCCGGACCGGGATGGTCCGGGCCTCAATACCGTATGCAGAGCCAGCCCGTACCTGACCATACTGATAAAGACCTGTGACTCATTCGCACGATGTAAGAAATTGTTAAGATTAGCGGCTGAAACCTTCAAACATTCGGCACATACAATGAATCAGTCAAATTGTAACGGTACAAATGTGTATGTGGAGGGTGGTAGGCATGTTGGTATTGTCCCGCGCTGCAGTTTTCTCAGCCGCAGTCCTTGCCATTGTTAGTGGATCGGTGTCGTCCGCCTCGGCTCAGCCGAGTCGTGCACCGGCCGACACGAGCGCTGCGAGCGTGCGGATTGCCGCACCGTTCCCTATCGTCGAATCAAAACGTTTCCGGGTTGCTTTCCATTTCCCGCAAAGTTCGGTTGTTCCAACCACCGTGTTAGGTGATCTCAAGGTCGACCTGTCCGCCCCGGACTTCAGTAAGTATCTCACCGGCGGTGGCAAAGACCTCGTCGGTACTTTCGACCCTGACGGGGACCTCTTACCGCCGAACGTCACTGCACCGGTAGGTTCATACTCTCTGGTGACACCTGCCGGTTTTAACAATGACTTGAGCGGCGGCGTTTCCTTCACGATTTTCCTGGACTCACAAGCCGGCGAGGGACAGTCACGAACGCTGACCGTGTCCAAAGGTGCCTTCCGCACCGACGGCAGCTTCAGTGGCCGGGCAACGTTCACTGATCCTTTCCGCGGCACGGCCGGGACCTCCGCAGGCACAGTCACCGGTATCCCCACCACATCTGTGGCAGGCCCCGTTGTAGCTCGGGTTGCAGGCGTCACCGCCTACGCCGGCAATATCACTGTCACTAACACACAAGCCAAAAACCAAACCCTCCCAATTCAGTGGGAGTTGGCTCATAATCCGACCACAGGAGAGATCGTCGGTACGGCGAAGCTAACTAGCGGCACCTACAGCGGCGAGAACAGGTTCGACGTGACAGGAAAACTGTCCGGACAAACCGTCAGCCTGCAGCTTCGAGCAGAGGTCCCACTGGTACCAGCCGGACAGGTTGGCCGTCACATCCTGGACGTAACAGCTCAGTTCAACACCGACGGAACAACATTCACCGGCACAGTCCGCGGCGTTTCTGGTGACAACGGACGAGTTACGGCTAACACACAGAACCACCGCCCGTAACCCCACGTCGTCGAATAGTGACCGCCAGGGGCCGCACGGAACTCTGGCGGCACACCGACGCCGGAAAGGGCGAGGGAGTCTCCGCCACTCGACCCCTTTACGGAGAAGTAGGACATCAAATTCACGGCATGTCACCTTGCGCAACACCTGCTGCACAGCAAAAATAGCCACACACAGCCTCTATGCTGCACCTTCTCGGTATATAGCTCCGGGACCCCCAGAGAACGGGGGGAGATGTCCAAACCTTACGACCATCCAAGCACATCAGGCCCGAACGTTCAACGACGGTGACCTAGCGAAAGGCTAGCCGGGTGGCCTGTACCAGGTCCACCCGTTCGATGTGGCTCACCGGTTGACCGACAGCGATTTCTTGGCGAGTTCGAAGGCGGGCAGAACGTTCACATACTCGTCGGCCCCGAACGGCGATATCATCACCACGACGGCGCCCTGATGAGGCGTCGTGAGGGCGAACGCCGAGTGCTTGGTCAGGTAATTCAACGGCTTGCTGTACACCTCGTACGTCACCTCGGCGGCCGGCTGCCCGCCGATCGTCAGCTCGGTGTATTTGACGTTCCTCAACTCTGACTTGCCATCCTTTGACTTGCCATCCTTGCCGACTTTCGGGAAATCGGAGGCGACGAACGCCTCGAGATGGCCGCGCGGGGTGCCGGTGCGGACGGCCTCCGCGAGGTATACCGCCAGGTTGCCGACCTCGCCGGCGGGCTTGCCGTCGACCTGACAGACCATCTCGAACGGGCCGCGGCGGTATAGCTCGGCCAGCTCGCTGTTTTTGCCTAGTGTGTCGATGTCGATGGCCTTCGGTCTCCAGAGCGGCACGAGGTCGAATGCCACCGGAAGGACGCAGGCGCTCCCGGAGGCCCCCAGCCGCACGGTGGGTGTACCGGGCGAGACGGTCGGGGTGAGGGCTCCCTTGCAGATCTCCTGGATCTCGTCGGACGCCTTCTGGAAGTCGGGACCGTCGACCGCGGTGGGATCCGCCGCCGCGGACAGCTTCTCTGCGGCGGCGGCATGCTTCTCCATGGCGACGCGCAGGGCCGGTTCGGACACCGTGGCGGCCTGGCCACGCGTCGCGGAGGCGTAGTCCGTGAGGGCTTTGCGGAACAACGGGTGCTCGTCGGCCTCCCCGGATTTCACGCCGCCCGTGATCATCGCCTTCATCAGGCCCAGGAACCGGGTGGTCGCTGCCTTGCAGTCCCCGGCCAGCCCCGCCGCGGCGGCCGTCGGGGCGGACGCCGCCGTCGCCTGTGGTGACGCCGAGTCGGCGGCGCCGCAACCGGCCAGGAGTGCAAACGACGCGGCCACCGCCACGGAAGTGCGTGCGGACAGGCACATCGTAATGATCTTCACAGAACCGAGAGCGTAGACGGCCCGGCCGAAGGCCTCGAACCCACCCTGCGCCTGCCTGCGCAGCGGACCGAGGCCCACGTTGATGGCACTGGCCCCGGATTACGAGCCCCGGGGGCAGCGGTGCCGTCGTAGGTGGATGGGCTATCGCCGTGATAGGGGCCCGTGGACGTCGAGCGACAGCGCCGCCGCGCGTGGCTGTAGCACTGGCGAGATTGACCGCCCCCTGGCTCAGGGCTGACCGTTGAAGCTGACGGTGACGGTTGCCTCTTTGGCCTGCGCACCGTCTGGAACCGGGTCAAAGATGATTTTCTCAGAGCCCCCGCATGGCAGGGTGATGCCATGGGGTCACGTTCCAGGCGACGGCTGAGACCACAGTGGCTGATCGGGTCGCGGCGGCCCAAGAGCTGGTGCGTGACGAGGAAGTCGCGTCGCGGATCGCGGATCTGCTGCGCCGGCCGCAGGTCGCCGCGCGGGCGATGACCGATAGCCACCGGTCAGGTCACCCCGGAGGAGGGCCTGGCCCGCCTCCTGGCCGGCGAACAGGCAGGCCGGGCTCATGTCGCGGATCCCCGCGAGCGTCGCTGGTGACCTCGTTCGGGTCGCGTTGATGGAAGGCCGCCCGGCCGGGCTGAGTACCCGGCAGTTAGTCAGCTCGACCGAGATGAGCGCGTATCAGGTCCAGTCCGGGCTGCGGTTCCTGCGCGAGGTCCTCGCCGCGGAGAACCCATTATCCTGGCTGCCTGATCACCGACGCCTTTGCCATGTTCACGCCACCCAGTTCTGCAGCGCGGCGTTGACCGCTGCCTCGACATGCAGCCGAGAAGTCGCGAAAACCGGCACGGAGCTGTCGGCAGCCGAAATCAGCAACTCGATCTCGGTGCATCCCAGAATGACGCCCTGCGCCCCGGCTGCGACGAGACGGTCAATGACCTCGCGATAGGACTGTCGCGACGACGCGCGGACATCCCCAACACACAACTCGTCGTAAATGATGCGATGCACCTCAGCGCGGTCGGCCAGTTCCGGGACGATGACCTCCAGCCCGTGGCCGGTGAGCCGATCGCGGTAGAAGCCCTCTTCCATGGTGAAGGCAGTGCCGAGTAATCCCACCATGTGCACACCGGCAGCCTTCACTGCGTCGGCCGTGGCGTCGGCCAAATGCACCAGCGGAATGGAGATGGCCGCCTGGACCTGATCGGCGACCTTGTGCATGGTGTTGGTGCACAGCAGCAACAGGTCAGCACCTGCGGCCTGCACCGCGACGGCCGCCTCGCCAAGCACCCGGCCTGCCTGCTCCCACTGCCCACTGCTCTGCAACTGCTCAATCTCGGCGAAGTCGACGGAGTACAACACACACTTCGCCGAGTGCAGGCCACCAATACGATCACGGACTAGCTCGTTAGCCAACCGGTAGTAATGCGCGCTGGACTCCCAGCTCATCCCGCCAAGCATCCCGATCGTCAGCATGCACCCTGTCTACCAGGCGATACACGACGGAGGAATGTCCCGTCTCATCGAAGCTGACGGAGAACAAGGCCTGTGACCTCGGGTGCGTCATGCTGCGTGAGACGGTCGGGGCCGAGCAGTCTCACGGATCATGGCGCAGATCCGCGTTTCGTCACCACTCGACGGCGTGAGGGCTGCTTGGCAACTGTTGCTGCTCCCGAATCCATCGAGCCATCGGCTCCTGGGATCCGCCAAGTTCGTAGTGGTGGCCGATCCGGCGGCTGACCTCAGCGCAGAATAGCGCGAGGGAGGCAGGCTGCCCCGCGAGAGCGCGCCAATGCGACGAGGCGAAGAGGCTTGTCAGGGCGACAACGTCGGGATAGATCGCGGCGGCGGCGATAGCGTTGCCGGCGTTGCCGTTTGTGTTGCGGCTCAACCGCTGGGCTCGGCGTATGCGCCGGTCGGGGTAAGCGTCGCGGGTTGCCCAGGTGGTGCAGACCGTCGAGGCCTGGGTGTAGGCGCTGGTGACGGCCGGCCGGCGGTAGCGGCGGGCCAGGTTGAGATGGCGTTTCTGCGCTGCGGCGATCTCTGGTTCCAGCGATGTCTCGGGTTGCTGCAGGACTTCAAGGTCATGCTGGCGCGTGCCGATCCAGAGGCCGTGTCGGAGGCAGACGTTGTGCTCCGGCGCGGTCCAGCGGTGAACGCGTTCTAGAACACCACGGGCTGCCATGCAGAGGCGGCAGGCAGGACGGATGTTCGCCGGGATGAGGTCGACGTTGCGGCCGGCCTTGTTCATAACAGCGTGCTCGTAGGCGTTGCGCAGTTCGGGCAGCGCGTAGCGCAGAAACCGTTCGGGCATCTCGACGGCGGCGGCGAGTCGTTCGACGTTGACCGACGCGGTAGGTGTCCAGCGGCCGTGCAGGTGGTGCACGAGTGTGGCCGGCGCGACGTGATTGGCCTTGGCCAGCCGCTGGAGGTAAGAGGTCAGCGTTTCGTGGTCGATCGGCCGGGGCCGTGAGGGCAGGCTGCGCAGGCCAGGAATGACCGCCGGCCCGGTGCCGCTGATCCGCGCTCGCTAGGCACGGGTTCGACATCGCGTCGAGCAGTAGACGATGTCGGCCCGCACCAGGTCGCTGATGAAGATGTCCTGCCCGCAGACGGGACATCGCTGGGGCTGGCGGGGCCCTTCGGCCGCGGCCTGAAGACGCCGTTGGGCGCGGCGCCAGGCTCGCGCTCGGCAGGCCTCCGTGCAGTATTTGGCGTTCCAGCGTGCCGTTGGGGACAGCCTGGTGGGGCATTCGGCGCAGGTTCGTCGCCGAGTGGTGGGTTCAGCGGCCATCGGGCAGGTTCGCGGTCGTGGCGGCGTAGTCGAGGTCGATGCTTTCCAGCGTCTGTTTGGTGATCTGCTCGGTGCCGTCGAGGATCGCTTCGATGGCGGCGGCGCGGATCAGGTGCGACAGGCTGCCGATCATTCCCTTGGTCCGTTGATGCAGATAGCGGTCGAGTTGACGAGGCTGCCGATCTGATGATGGTGCAGGCGCAGAGCCTGTTCCAGAGTGGCCACCACGGCGGCCCACTCCTGTTGGTAGGGGAACGTGACGGTCGGAATCATGCTGAACCGTCCGGCGATCTGCTGACTTCGGGTGCCCGAGAACAACCCTTCCCTCTGGACGTTGATGCCGGCGTAGACGAACGTCGCGGCGATCCGTTCCGAGAAGTATTTGAGCTGGTCGGAAACCTCGGCCCCGCTGCGGGTGGCCAGGTTGAGGTTGTGGATCTCGTCGAGTTTACCGACCGCAGGGAGTTGAAAGTGCCCTCTGACCTGCTCTGATACATAGCTTACATATTCTCGATGGAAGATCAATGGGTGGATTCTGTTCGCCGTTGTCGGACCTTGCGCGCTGCCATCGAGGTTCTCCGGAACGAGGGTTTCTGCCCATTCGAGTTTGTCTGCCCTTGGCGTTGTCCGCTGTAGACCCTCAGTGCACGGTGAATAGGCGGTCGAGGTGGTAGGTGAGGATGTGTAGCGCGGCCACGGAGTCTCGCTGGCCGCCGAGCACGCTGGAGCCGAGTCCGTTGGTGAGTGCGAGCAGGCCTAATGAGATTTACCGGGTTGGCGTGAGTCAGACTCGGTGCCGGTAGCCGCCGGTGGGTGAGCACTTCTTGGGCCTGGACGTTGAGTCCTAGCGGCAGATCGTGCCCCTGCTTGGTGGTCGGGAGACCAGACCGCTGATGGGATGTCGTGCCCGCTGCACTTTGGGTGTGAGCACTTGATCATTAGGTTGCGGTAGCTCTCCCGCAGGCTGCCACAAGTGGTCCGTGAACAGGGAGGGCGAGGGCGTTGTTGCTGCTGGTTGGAGATGACTGGGCCGAGGACCACCACGATGTGGAGGTGCAGGACGAAACGGGACGCCGGTTGGGTAAGGCACGGCTGCCGGAGGGGATCGCGGGTATCGCCCGGCTGCACGCGATGATCGGCCAGCACATCGGCGACGCTGATGAGCCGGTTGAGGTCGTGGTTGGGATCGAGACCGAGCGGGGCCCGTGGGTGCAGGCCCTGATCGCGGCCGGCTACCAGGTGTACGCGATTAACCCGTTGCAGGTGGCCCGCTACCGGGAACGACACGGTGTGTCTGGGGCCAAGAGTGATCCGGGTGACGCGCACAGTCTGGCCGATATGGTGCGTACCGACCGGCATCAGCTGCGCCCGGTGGCTGGGGACAGTGACCTGGCCGAGGCGGTCAAGGTGGTCACCCGGGCGCATAAGACGCTGATCTGGGAACGGACCCGGCACACGCTGCGGCTGCGGAGGGCGTTGCTGGACTTTTTCCCCGCCGCGGTGACCGCGTTCGATGATCTGGACGCCGCGGACACCTTGGAACTGTTGGCGGCGGCCCCGGACCCGGTCACCGCGGCTGGGCTGGAGGGCGAGCAGATCACTGCGGCGCTGCGTCGAGCCCGCCGCCGTGGCATACCCGACAAGGTAGCCAAGATTCAGGAGGTGTTACGAACACCGCAGCTGGCCCAGCCGAGCGTGGTGGCCGGCGCCTACGCGGTGACCGTGCAGGCCCAGGTCGCGATCCTGACCACCTTCAACACCCAGATCAAGCTGATGCAACAGCAGGTGGGTGCCCATTTTGGTCGGCACCCGGACGCTGAGGTCTACCTGAGCCAGCCCGGCCTCGGTGGCATCCTCGGCGCCCGGGTGCTCGCCGAGTTCGGCGACGACAAGGTCCGCTACACCGACGCTAAAGCCCGCAAAAACTACGCCGGCACGTCCCCGATCACCCGAGCGTCCGGCAAGAAGAAGATCGTCCTGGCCCGCTACGTCCACAACGACCGGCTCCTCGACGCCCTCGGCCTGCAAGCCTTCGCCGCGCTGAAAGCCTCACCCGGCGCCCGCGCCTACTACGACCTACAACGCGCCCGCGGTATCGGTCACCGCGCCGCGCTACGCCAGCTCGGCAACCGGCTCGTCGGGATCCTGCACGGCTGCCTCAAGACCGGCACCCCGTACGACGAACACACCGCGTGGGCACACCACCAACAAGATCACCAACTTGCTGCTTGACATCAAACATCATGGGATGTCTGCCGCGGTGAGTTCGGGGTCGAGATCGGCGCGTGCGGTGCCGGCTTCGCAAGCGGCGCGGAGCTGTTTGCCGAGAAGGCGTTCGAGCAGGTCCGGGTAGGTGGTTCCATGCTTGGTCAGATGCGGTTCGGCGAGCACCAGGCTGTAGAAGGCGGCATAGGTACGGGTCAGTCGGACGCTCTCCGCGTCGGTGGGCAGGATCGCTGTCAAGGTCCCGTAGACGACGTCGCGCGGTGTGGGTGGGGAGCCGAGTTCTTTGATGCGGCTGGTGACTCGGGCACCGAGGTCCTCGGCGAGGTAGCCCAGCGCTGCCAGGAGCAACTCGTCCTTGGTGTGGAAGTAGTACTGCACCAGCCGAACCGACACCTCGGCCGCTGCGGCGACCTCGCGCATGCTGGCGTGCTGCAGCCCGCGCTCCTCGGCGATGCGCAGTAGCGCTTCGGCGATGTGACGGCGTCGTTGGTCGTGGTCGACGCGCTTAGGCATGGGGCACCGTCCATATGCTCAGGAGCACTTTGATGATACGGTCGTATCATGAAAGCGCCGGAACGCATCAGCGACTTCACCACCGGCCGCGCCCGGACACGATTCCACACCGCCTACCAGCAGGCACTCACCCGTCTCTGGCCGGTGGAGCCAGAGACGGTGGTCGCGTCCACTCGATCCGGCCGGGTTCGGCGCTATCAGCGGCCGGTTCCTGTTCTGGTTGATCGCCGGCGGGCTGGCCGGCCTCACTCCTGGACCGGTGCGCCGCCGCCTGGCGGGCCTGTTGTCCAACGCCGCGCTGCGCGACGAGGCGCTCATGAAGCTGCTGAGGGCATCGCTGTCGTTCCGGCGGCATCTACCGGACGCGCTCCCGCTCACCGACGAGGAACTGGCTTCGATCGCCGTACCAACGTTGGTCATGCTGGGCGCGCGCAGCCAGATGTATGACGCGGCAGCCGTCGCCGAACGCATCCGCACGGTCATGCCGACGGCCCGCGCCGAGATCATCCCAGGCGCCGGGCATGACCTGCCGCTGCACTCTCCGGACCTGGTCGCAGCCTCGATCAACGATTTCCTGACGATCGAGTCCGACCAGCACGGCTGATGCGATCGAACCTTGCACCGCATCCGACTCTCTGTCGGGGATATCGATGCTTATCTTGCGTTAGCTTCTTTCGGCACCAGCCGGGTTGTGTGAATCCATGATCGACATCTTCTTTTAGCGCCACCTCGCGGCGGGGTCGTCGTGGGTGTGAATGGTGTGTTTAGGTATGGTTTGTGCTATCCGGGCTCGTTCGGACTCGTCCCGCTAAGTTCGGTTCGGAGGGGCCCGGTGCTGACGCTGTCAGTGGTGCGTTTGCCGGAACATCACGATGACCTGGCAGGCACGGATTTGTTGCGAGATCGTTGGCGGTTGCGGTTACTGCTGGCCGTTGAGTGCTTGTCTTTGATCCCGTCTTCGCAGCTCAACGGGCATATCGAGTGATGTTGCTGGCTGGAGCCGTTCGCAATGGCGTCACGGTGACATCAGTACGAACGCCTGCCGTAGACGAATCGTGGTCGGTGCGTCAATCCTCAAATCGTAGCCACTGGACAACCCCAGAAACGGTGTGTGAGCTGCGGCGTGGTCCTCGCCCGCGACGCGAGTACGCGTCAGCGGTACTGCTCGTCAGCATGTGTAGCCCGCGCCTACCGGACTCGCCGCCGAGCCGAGCGGGCCAAGAAGATCCAGGGATTCGTGATCCGGGCGTATGCCACAACCTTCATACCCGATGCCACAGACGCCGAGCTGGCCAGCGCCGAGAACGTCATGTCGATGATGCGCTGTCCCGTCTGCGGCGTCGTGGTATGGAAGCGAGCGGGCCGCCGCCGCAACGCCGTGTATTGCTCTAACGCCTGCCGCATCTGGGCTTGGCGGGAGCGCCGCACGGCTGCACGCGGAACTGACCATGACGCAGAACCGTCACCGTAACGTTTAATCGATCTCCGCTGTGACGGTATGCCGTCATGATCGGAAGATCAAAGACGGCTCTTACGCTGACAAAATGCGGTAAATCATTAAGAACACCAGCACTGCGACAGCCAAGGCGATAAGGCCGACACCTCCGCGAAAGATCACCCGTCGCCAGCCCTCGCGGCGAGACCCAAGACCGTCGACCATCTTGCTCACCTGTTCGAGCTGACCCACGGGCGTTATGGCACTGTTGCTCGTCTGCGGTAATCCCTGCCACGGGCGCGCCCCGTCACGATCGTGTTGTTGCATGCGTTAAGTATGCGCTGACGTCAACACCCCCTGTGTGATCAGGTCTTTGGCAGGGGATTAGGAAGAAAGACAAGCACTGAGCTTGCCGTTTAACCTTCCGCCTCAACCCAGCGTCGCGCGGACCAGTCCGCTGCGGCTCCAGCGGCGATTACGGTGAGTGCCAGAGATCGGGCCAGTGGGTAGCGACGTACCAAGACCGCGCGTTCTCTGCGGCAAATCCGTGCGTCAACGTTCGCGGCGTATTCGTCGCCGCAGCTGGATTGTTCACGAGGTCAATGGCTGCTGGTGGCGAGCCGGATCCCGAAGCCGATGATCACAGTCCCGGTGACGCGGTCTAACAGCCGACGAACCTTGGGACGTTGCAGCACCGTGCGTAGCCAACGGGCCAAGACGACCAGCATGGCTGACCATGCTGTGCCCAGAAGGATATGTACGCAGGCCAGGAGCACACCGAAGGCGAAGGGGGAAGCGCCGGAGGGGATGAATTGGGGTAGGAGCGCAACATAGAACACGCCCATCTTCGGATTCAGCAGGTTCGTAAGTGCACCGCGACGCCACCCGGGATAGAAGCCGTTGCTGGCGGCCGCGGCTTCGTCGATCGGTGCGTTGGATTGGTCAGGTCGACGGTGGCGGGTGGCCCACAGCATGCTCAGCCCCAACCAGATCAGATAGCAGACGCCAGCCCATCGCAGCACCTCGTATGCCAGGTGCGAAGCCGTCAGCAACGCGGTGACACCGGCGGAGGCGAGCACACCCCAAACAAGGGTTCCAGTTTGAATGCCGAGAACAACCCCCCAAGCACTGCGGCGAATACCCGCCTGCACGCCGACGCCCTCTCGCCAGAGATTGCAGGTACCGTCGCTGCCATGCTGAAGGTACTAGTCAGCGGCTGCCTGGGCGGCGCCGCGATCCGCTTCAACGGAACCGGTGTGCCCCTGGCTTCCCCGATCTGGCACCAGTGGGCGGCTGAGGGACGTCTCGTGTCGATCTGCCCAGAGCTGGCCGTGGGATTTCCGGTTCCCCGGCCGCCGGCCGAGATCGCCGACGGCACCGCGGCCGCCGTACTCGACGGCGAAGCCCAAGTACGCGAATCGTCCGGCCGTGACGTCACGGAACTGTTCCGGGCGGCGGCGCACCAGGCACTGCGCCGGGCGATCGATGCCGGTGTGGCCCTAGCGGTCCTTGTCGACGGCAGCCCCACGTGTGGGAGCAGCTACGTCTACGACGGATCTTTCAGCGGGATCACCGTGCCTGGTCGTGGCGTGGCCACGGAGGCGCTTCGTCGCCACGGCGTCCCCGTGTTCCACCACCATGAGCTGGAGCGGGCGGCGGCGGCCCTGGCGGAAATGGAACGCCGCAGCGACCCACGAGCCTGACGTCATCTGGCGAGCGAAGCCATGGTTGACTGCGCTACTTTCGGCAGATCCGTACTCCAGGGCCCGCGTCTTCGATCCGACTGGCTGGGACTGAGCGTCATCCGCCCGTCTGAGTAGGTGACGTTTCGGCATGCTGAGGTGTGCGGAGCCGTGTTCGCACCTATCGATGGTCGTTGTGGCGGTCATGGCTGACCGAGCAGAAGCGATCGATGTGTTGGCGGAGTTTCGTGGGCAGCTCTACCAGTGCATGGCCAGGCGAGCGGATGCCTTGTTCGAGTTGACCGATGCGCTGTTGTGTACCGACGGGCCGGTCAAGACGCTGGTCGGGTTGTCGCTGGCGCCGGAGCACCGTCGTGGCCACGGGGCTATGTATTACGCGCTCAATCACGGTCGTATCGATGTCGAGTCGCTGCGCCGGTGCCTGGACGGGTTGCGATTGCCGCGGGCGGCGGACGGCCGTCTGGTGCAGGCCGTGGACGTGTCGCCGTGGCTGCGCCCGGATGGCAACTGCAGTCCGCAGCGCTCGTTCTGCCATACCTATGGCCGGGGCAAGGATGAACACCGCATGATCCCGGGCGGGCCGTACTCGATCGTGGCCGCACTCGAGACCGGCCGGACCTCGTGGACGGCGCTGCTCGACCCCGCCGCGCGTCTATCAGCCATTGGGTGGTCGGCCGGCAAAGCATGGCGGTGAGTTCGTCTTCGGTGACCCTGCCACCTGGGACGTCGAGCAGGCAGTCACGGTCACCAACACCCGGCTCTACGACACGGTGAAGGCGCAGGCATGGGACCGGCTGCACCCGCGACTGACCCGTCGGGCGGCGTGGGTCGACCATGACCAGGCCCTGCCGATCATCGAGGGCACGGTCATCCGGCTCACCGTCGACCACCTACCGAGCCGCGGCGAGCCGAAGCCGCTGTGGCTGTGGTGGTCCAAGGTCGACGCCACCGATGCCGATGTCGACCGGTGCTGGCAGGCGTTCCTGCGCCGCTTTGACATCGAGCACACCTTCCGCCTGCGGCGGCGCGGCGGGCAGGGTCTTCATATCCATCAGTATCGACTGGCTGCACAATAGATGGCGTAGTGGTTCCGGGGCTGGTGGGGCGATATCGCATTGAGCGCCGGCTGGGGTCTGGTGCGTTCGCCACGGTCTGGCTGGCCGCCGACGACGCGTTGGAGTCGCAGGTCGCGATCAAGGTGTTAGCCGAAAACTGGGCGCATCACCCGGATGTGCGTGCCCGGCTCGAGCAGGAAGCGCAGATTTTGCGGCGGGCCGACTCGGAACGCCTGGTGCGCATCCACGATTTTGGCGAGCTCCCGGACGGCCGCACCTACCAGGTTATGACCTCGCCGCCGGCGGCACCTTAGCTGAGCGACTCGCTGCCGGCCCGATGAGCGTGCGCCGGGCGCTGCGAACCACCGCCGACATCGCCCGAGCCACCGGCGACCTGCGCGCGGCCGGCGTCATGCATCGAGACCCCAAACCGTCCAACATCCGTTTTAGTACGGTACTCGGCGTCGAACGCGTGCTCGTCGCCGATCTCGGCGGTCGACGCTGGCCCACCGCCACGGCACTGGCCGACGCGCTTGACGAAGCAGCCGTTAAGCCCGTTCGGCGCCGATCCCGGGTGCGCGGGCACGGCAATCTCTTACCACGAGGTGTTAATGGGCAATGTTTACGTTCACGTCAAACAGGACAGTCTCGTCGACCGAACCGAGCTACTCAGTGCGCGGCAGCCACGACACGGTCGCCAACACCGTGGTCACCGCAGCTGGGTTCATCACCGGCCAATTCCTGCGCCCTGACGGCACACCGGCAGCGAGTGCACACGTCTACGCGACAAACGTGGACAACCTATCGGAAATCATCGGCACAACTGCAGCTGACGGCACGTACAAGCTCCGGGTTTAGCCGAACCAGACCTTCACCGTCAGCTACACGTTCGGCCCCGCCACCGAATATGTGCCGCACACCTTCGACGTTGCCCAGGCGACAAAGTTCACCGTCGAAGCCGGGAAAACCGTTCGGGTCGACGACCGCGCCATCAGCCTCGCGGGAATCTCCGGCCACCTGACCGACGCCGCGGGGGCGCCAGCCAGTGGCCTCCGTGTCACCGTCAACAACGTGGACACTTTGGCCGACGTGCAAACCACCACCCTCGCCGACGGCTCGTACGACTTCACCAACCAGCTGGTCCCCGGCCAGTACAAAGTGGAGTTCACCACCACCGGTCACAGTCAGTATGCCCACCAGCAACTCGACTACAACTCGGCCAACGTCATCACCGTGAGCTCAGGCGCGACGAGCATCGTCGACGACCAGCTCCTCTGGACCGCGACCGCGAAGTAAACTACCTATACCACGAAACAAACGCATCCCGATCCGTCATCGTCCCCAGGCAACTAGCTCAAGGCCGATGGCGGATCCATTTCCCGTACGGCGGGTCGCCTAGTGACCAGCACCACCGGGCGCCGCAGGGCACCAGCGGGTTCCCCGTACCCTTAAGCAATGGTTCCCAGCCGCCGAAGCGCCCGTAAGCTATAGGTCGATGCGAGCTACCAGTCGAGCAGAGAGTTTGTGTCGATGACGCAGCGGAAAGGGGTGTCAATGGTCAAGATTTCACCGAAATTTACCGTGGTGTGCTCAACGTAATGTTTGTCTTCAAGTCGGAAGAGGCGTAAGGACACCGACTCGAAATCCGCAAGATCCGGCTCAACCAATAGATACAACCCGATCTGGGCGGCTGCGTAGAACTGCATTTTGAGCAAGCGGTCGGTGGCGGCGTTACTAGGTGAGATGATCTCGCAAATCAGCACAACTTCGGCTGCTTCGATGACGCTGCCCTTGGGATTGGTGTCGGCCACCACCAAGTCAGGAATAACGATCCGATCTGCCCCTAACCGCACGTTGGCCGCCTCATATGCGCGAAGGCCAGCCGCACGGGCTGATGGCCGGATCCCGGCCATCAACAGGAATGAGATGTCCTGGTGCGGCTTGTTCGGCGCTGGGCTCACCCACAGTCCCCCGTCGATCAACTCAATCCGGTTTGGTGTCTCGCCGAGTGCGAAGTATTGCTCCTCGTTCCACGGGCCGGGATGGTCGAGCAATACAGCGCTCATCTGCAGACACCCCTCCTGTCGGGCATTCGAACTCAGTCTGCCACGCGGGTGCTGTGTTCCGTTCCACCCCCGGATCGGCCACGGCGCCGGATTCACCCGCACCGAGCAGGAGCGCACCGCCGCTTGGTCACGACGTAGTCGTAAGTGCTTCTACTGCGACAGTGCTTCTACTGCGACACCACGATCTCGTACGCAGCGTCGGGCCACCGATCCGCCGCCGGCGACCGCACGCGAGCGACTGCGGGACAGGTACCTTAGAGGCTGCGCAGTTGGCGACACACGGCGTCAGGATCGCGGAGGGGGCACAGTGAGCGCTCAAGCCTTTGGCGCGATGATGCCGACCCACGTGACCCTGGACGACGTGGCCAGCATGGCAGCCGCCGACGAGAACCACCGGTATGAGCTGAGTCCCGAGGGAGTGTTGTCGATCATGCCCCCGGCCGACCCAGAGCATGCGCTGCTAGTGATGCGCATGATTCTTTGGCTTGCCAACCACGGCTTCGAGGCTGAACAGCTAGCGGCCGACTGCGGCATCGATGTCGGCGGCGGCCGCGTCCCCGACCTGACCGTGTGGGCTAAAGGCATGCCGCCACGTCGAGCACGGTCGAGTTACGCCGGCACGTCCGGACTTCTGCTCGCCGTCGAGGTGGTGTCCAGCGGGTCCGAGGTCGTTGACAGGTTCATCAAGAAGGCCGAATACGCGAAGGCGGGCATTTCGCGGTATTGGATTGTTGAGCGGGACAGCGGCGCAACAGTGCTCCGGCATGTCCTGAACAAGGCCGGCGAGTACGAACCCGACCCGGCCGGACCCCAGCCGCTCACCTGGCTTCTGAGCTGCGCACCGGACCTTACATAAGGCTGAGCGACCGATCCAGCCGTGAGATCACGATCTGCGTCGCTGATCTGCCCGTCCTCCGCCGGCTGGTTCCAGTCACTGCTTGGCGACAACTTCGCCGACGGCATCGCCGTCCTTTTCCGCGGCATCGCGGACGGGGACGGCGCTGCGCCCACCGGCGCGGTGCAAGAGGAGGTCTGGTCTGCCCTCAGCGCGCGCTACTACCTGGACGACGCCACGACCGAGCAACTGACTCGCCTGCGCAAGACCACAGATCGGCGACGGCTGGGAACACGAATCGTGCTGGAACAGTTGCTAACCGCTGAGCCCGGCGGCCGATACCCCACCTGTACGGCCGGTGCACGCGCCTGCCCACCGGAAGACTGCGGCGGTGTTCACGGATACGCCGACCTCATCGACACACTCGCCGATCCCACCCACCCCGAACACCAGCACCTGCTGACCTGGCGCTGATCAGAAACCAGATTACCGAGGTCATCAGGTCGGGGGGATTCAAGGCCAGGAAGACACTCTTCGAGGCTCTGATAGAAGACATCGAGATCCAGTCGGACAGCAGCGTAGTCCACGCTTCCGGATCCCGACCGCCATCAACGGCGAAGGGCTGACCCTAGAGTCAGCCCTCGATCCAAAAGCGATTGATGGTGCGGTTCACGCACTGCCAATCCTGGTGGGCGATACTGGGATCGAACCAGTGACCTCTCCGGTGTGAGCGGAGCGCTCTCCCGCTGAGCTAATCGCCCTCAGCGGATTCGAACTCTACAAGATGGCACGACCCGGACGCGAACCAGGGGTCGCCGACTCCCCTGCCAAAGCAAGAAGGCACGCCCCAGCCACAGCGATGATCTTGGCAGCGATCCGAGTCCACCCGGCATATTGCGGCGGGATTTGGTGGGTAGCGACACCGATTTGCGGCGGCATCTGACCAGTTGAACTAACCCGGATCAGGACTAAAAGCCCACCGAGGAACGATCTTCGCCCCCATTAGTCCCTATTTCATCCCCCAGAGTTCCTTTACCCCGTCACTACCCGGGAGGAATGGACGTTACCGGAGTAAGTCAACTGCTGGACCACCCGACGCCGGGCGGAACCGAGTACTTGGGCAGAGCAGGACAAGATATCGCCTTTCATCTTGCCCGAAGAGGTTTTCGGAACCGTCTTCCCACTACTGGGTGAGATCAGCTAATGGCCAAGCGTAACGACAGGGATCACCAGAGTATGGGAAACGCGGGGTTCACCAGCTTCGCAGCGGTGCCGGGGGGAGTTCGTCCATGAGTACCATTCGTCCAACGACCGTCGAGGTCGAAACCTCACTGCGGCTCGTCGCACCTGACGCCACGGCTCTGCCCGTGCGTGCCAGCTTGCGTTACGACCCAGCAGACCCGTACGCGGTCCATGTGTTGTTCCACGCAGAATCAGCCGGTGGGGAAGCCGTGAGCTGGTCCTTTGCGCGTGAACTGCTCGTGACCGGGCTCGACGAGCCAGCGGGAATTGGCGATGTCCGGGTGTGGCCGTGTGCCACGCCACGGGGCGATTTCGTCGCGCTGGCGTTGTCGTCTCCTGACGGCAACGCGCTATTTGAGGTGCCACGCAGTGTTCTGGTTCGGTTCTTGCGACGCACCTATGTTGTGGTGCCTCGTGGTCGCGAATCAGAGCACCTTGATGTCGATGCTGCGGTCAACCGACTGCTTGCTGGTCGATAAAGGAGTAGCCAGTCGATAGGTGAGAAAGCGGGCGTAAAGCGACTAATATCGCAAACGGCCGGGAATGCTTTCGAGCGATCCGCGTGGACACTGCCGGTCCCCGCGGATCGTTCTTTTTTGGCAAAAAGTGCAAGATGCACATTTCACGCCATAAACCTGAAACAGACAAACGTCCGATTTGACGCTAGTAATCGGACAATCGACGCAGGAACGACCGTTTTACCGGCTCAACTGTTTCCCCAGGTGCGCAGCTTGTCATCGACAGATACGGTCGGCGCGATGCCCCACATCAGCTCGCGAACCATAACCACGCCCGGGTTCTCCCCGGCCGCCTGGGCGGGTCTAAGCGTGTGCGCACTTGACCCCAGCGACCCGCGCTCGATCGGGCACCCTGCGGACGCGCGACAATTCGGCTTCCACGCGCTGATGTTGACCACAGCCGGACGCGGACAGGTTGAAATTGACTTCGTTGAACATGCCTGCCGGCCCGGCACACTGACCTGGATCCGCCCCGGGCAGGCGTTCCGTCTGGGCACCGGCGCGCAAGAAGCAGCTGTACTCACCTTTACCGCCGAGCTGGCCGGGAGTCCCGGCGGCCACGCCGAGCTGGCCGAGGGCCACGGCGATCTGGCTGCGAACCACGGCGATCTGGCCGGGAACCACGGCGATCTGGGCAGTCAGACGCACTGGCAGCTCGAAGGCGAAGACGAAGACGCGGTCATCAGCGAGTTCACCCAATTGGGGGTGGACAGCGAGCGGCTTGCGCCCAGCCCGGCGGCAGCTAACCTGCTGCGCCACCAGGTCGCGGTCCTGCTGGCGCGGATCGCTCTGCTCAGTGCGCAAGAGCTGGCCACACCAGAGGCGAGCACGTTCGCGCAATTCCGGCGCCGCCTGGAACAAAGCCATCCACACAGTCGTCGAGTAGAGGACTACGCCCAAGCACAAGGCTGTTCGGTACGCACTCTTACCCGCGCCAGCCTGGCCATCACCGGCCGTACGGCCAAGCAGGTGGTCGACGACCGGGTGGCACTGGAAGCCCGCCGCCTGCTGGCGTGTACGCCGATGTCTGTCGCCGAGGTGGGCCGCTATCTCGGGTTCGGTGAGCCCACCAACTTTGGCCGGTTCTTCCAGCGCGAAGTCGGCACGAGCCCCGGGCACTTCCGCGCTGAGACGACGGCCCAACACCTGAGCGTCCTGCCCGCACAGCGACCATCCACTGACCGAGCGTAATTCCCACAGATCCGTGGGGTATGTGCGGACGACCACAACCCCGAGGAGCATGATGGCTACGTGCAGATCTCCGCTCGCGGCGATTACGCGGTCCGGGCAGCCCTCAGCTTGGCGCAGTCCTACCCCGCGCTGATGTCCGCGCAAGCCATCGCCCAGAACCAAGACATGCCGCGCAAATTTCTCGAAGCCGTGCTGGCTGATCTGCGCCGCGCAGGTGTGGTGCGCGCACAGCGTGGTGCCGAGGGCGGCTACACGCTGTCACAGCCTCCGCGCGACGTCACGATCGGTCAGATCTTGCGCGCAGTCGATGGCCCCCTCGCCGGCGTTCGCGGCCTGCGTCCGGAGGAAACTCGGTATGAGGGCGCTGCGGAGAACTTGCCGAACCTGTGGGTGGCCGTGCGGGCCGCGGTGCGCGAAGTGGTCGACGAAGTGAGCTTGGACGAGCTGATCAGCGGCCGGATGCCTGCCCACGTTCGCAAACTCACCACCCGCCCCGATGCCTGGCAGCCCCGCTAGCCCTTAGCCCTTAGCCATTAGCCATTAGCTCGCAGGACCACCGAAACCATGCAATTACCGCGCCGTGATGACAACGTCGCCGCTCAGGCGGCCGAGCTGAGGGTCCCGGGCGACCTCGCCCGAGTCGACTAACGCGTGTAACACTCGGTTCGCGTCGGCGGCCCGATAAATCGTGTCGGTAAGCGTGAAGGTCCGCAGTTCGGTCACGCTCGCCGAGCCCACTTGACCTAGCCGTGCCAACAGCTCCCGGCGCAGCGGCCCAGGATGCGGCTCCAGCGAGATGTCGATCGAGTGTCGGTCCGGGTCACCCGGATCGCGATAGCGCACCCCGGCGAACTCGTCGACCGCCCACAACGCTTCCTTGAACGCCTCGATGCTCTTACCGGACGTCGTACCGAAAGCAAGATTTTGACCTGGTTGAACGCCTGTGGCTAGCTCGACCGTGCAAAACAGCGGCCACCGGTCCCGATAGCCCTCGGTGGACACTCCGGGCGCCAACACCAGCAACACTTCCGCCGGCTTGCCAGCGCTCAACGCCGCCACCGTTGCCGCTGCGGGCGGTTCACTCGCGCTCCCAGCATCCAAATAACCCAGCAACGGTACGCCCGAAGCACCCACCGCTTTCAGGCCAACGCCTAGGCGCGCGTCAGTGCCGCCAGCGATGGTGTGCACGGCTAAGCCCGCGGCCGAACCCATCGTGCGCTGCACCGCCGCCAGTCGAGAAGCGACCGCACCGAGCTCGTCACCCACCGCCACCATCGACAGCTCCCGACCCCGCGCAAGATCAGGCAGATCAGCCAACACTTGTACGGCGGCTTGCGCGCTCGCTCCCCCATCACCATCCGCGTAGCCGTGCGCATAGGTGACCCGCCGGCCGCGGTGTAGTGCAGCTGGCGCCCATACCTGCAGATAGCGTACGAGCAGTTCACGTTTGATCACGCTGATGGCGTCTTCGGACATGACCGAGTTCTACCGTGTCGGCCCCGGCCGGTGGGCAGCGGGTGCGTTACCCACAGGGGTTGTACCTACGGTGTTCAAACGAGCACTATGGGGCACGTGGGATCGCCACTGATCGAATTGACTGCACAGGCCTGGACCAAACTCTCCGCCGGTGACCTCATGGGCGCACGGCAACTATTGGCCGACGGGCTCGATTCGACCTCGGCCGCCGGCCCGCAGCCGGCTGAGTCTGAGCTCGCTCCGGCCGCTGCGCTGCATGCCCGGGTTCTGCTCGCGCTCGGTGATGCATCAGGCGCGTTGCGCTGGGCTGACTTCGCGCACTGCGCCGAGCAGCGCTTGCACGGCCCACTCGACGAGCCTGCGCTCGCGGCGGCTGCGACCTATGCGGCGGTGCTGCAGCGAGTGGGCGACCACGAGAACGCCACCCAGCTTTACTCTCAGCTGGTCACCAATCTTAGCGAGCTGGACGGGCCGGATACACCCAGGGTCCTGGCCGCGGAGGCTGATCTTGCGACGGCTGAGCATGCGGCGGGTCGTTGCACCGCGGCCCGCAATCGGCTGTCGGACGCTGGGCGGCGATACCGTCAGCGCTACGGCGATGCCGCACCCGCCGGGATCAAAATGCTGGCCCGGCTGGGTGCGATGGAACGCGCGTGTGGCCGCGACGGCGAAGCGAGTAAACACCTCGCGCTGACACAAGAGCTCTGCGCCCGCTATTTGCCCGCCGATCATCAGTTGGTCCGGCAAGCTGCCGCGCTGGCCATCACCCCTACGACCAGAACCCACCGATGTGACCTGACCAGCCCCAACGCCGAACAGTTCGTCACCGCCGCACCAAAAGCCGATCCGGCGCCGCCGCCCTTCACCCCCGCCGTACCAAATGTCGACGACCCCAACCACACGGACTCGGCCGCTGCCAGGTCAGGAGCTGACCCGGGTCTGGGCACTTTCGCCGAGGTCGCGTCACGCCTCGCGCCCGAGCTGCGGCGCTTCGACGCTGGCGAACCTAGATTTGATCTTGGGGTGGCAACTCATGCCGGACTTGCCGTGTCGCAGTCGCCGGTTGGGGTGAGCCAGTTCCCCAGCGCGTGGTCGCTGTCAGGTGTTTCGCGGACTGAGGGTGCGCTGGCTGTTCCAGCTGAGTCGCCGCGGTGGCTGCCGGTTCTGGTGCGGACTGCGCCGGTGCGCCGGTCTCGGCAGCCAGCGGTCTTAGCAACCGTATTCGTCGCGGGCGTGGCTGTTGCTGCGGCGGTCGTGCTGCTGACGTCGCCAGATCCGGGCAAAAGCACTCGCGCGACCGCCTTGGTCAACGCGTCCGCACCCGCGCCAACCCAGCCCGAGCAAACCGGGTCCGCGCCAACCGCCGGGTCCGCACCAACCGGGTCCGGGCTGACCGGGTCCGGGCTGACCGGGTCCGGGCTGACTGGAGCCGGCTCGGCAGGAGCTGGGCCTGCAGCGCTCGAGCCGTCTGTGGCAGTTTCTGGGGCAGCGCCGGCCGGGGTGCAGCTGCGGGACAACGGGGCCAGTGTTTCGCTGCACTGGACTTATCCCCCCGGTGCGGCTGGGCCGGTGCTGATCTCTGGTGGTCAGGTCGGGCAGCAGCAACGGGCGTTCATGCAGCTGCCCGCGGGCTCCATTGACTATGACGTGCACGGACTAGCCGCAGCGCAAAACTACTGTTTCACCGTTGCTGTCGCGTATTCGACCAACGTGATCGCGGATTCGGCCCCGACTTGCACCCGACGTTAGGCTCCCGTGGCACTCTGGCGAGACGAGGCAATGATCCGGATACTCAAACCGTGACTCGTCACAAACCTCGATCGGAAGTAGGCCACGCCACGGCGCCAGCGCAGTTTCACCCTGACATGGTCCATCGCGCACGTGCTGCCCTCGAGGCGACGCTGGTGGAGCTCGAAAGCCGCCCGATGTCGCAATTTCGGACACTTCGCGGGCCGGCGGCCGAGGCGTACCGGCGTGCGGTTAAGCTTGGATTTGCAGATCTGGCGCAACGTGCCACGATTCTGCGGGCCGGTGCCATGCTGGGCGAGGGCCGAATCGCTGAGGCCGGTCAATTGGCCCATCGAGTGCGCGCCTGGGCGGAGCAGAACAATAGTTCATATGTGTTGGCTCGCGCGCACCGGAAGCTGTCGATTTTCTACCGCTATGTCGGCGATACCGCGGATGCACTGACTCATGCAGTGCAATCGGTGGCGCATCTGGGCGACGATGCCCCACCGACGATCCGGGCCGGGCATTTAGTGTCGTTGGCCGTGCTGCTCGACGACTCTGGCTCGACCCAGGAGGGCGACCGGCGGTCCCGGGAGGCGTTGGAGATCGCCGCATCGCTTGGCAATGACGAGTTGACCATGCGGATCTTGAACAACATGGCCTACACGGCGTTTCAGACCAACAACGAACCGGCGGCTCGAGATCTGATCGAGCAGATGCGGGTGGTCGAGCAACGCAGTGGGGTGCAGCTGGCCGTCAACCAGCTGGACACGATCGCCCGGGTCGAAATGATGAGCGGGCACTACGCCTCGGCCGAGCGGACGCTGGTGGCGATTCTCGGCGATCAGTTTGTCGGATATGAAGCCGACGCGGGGGCCGAATGCATGGTCACGTTAGCCGAGTTGCGCCGTTTGGACGGCCGGTTTGCCGACGCACAATCCGCGATCGACCGAGCCATCACCGTATGCGAGGAATGCGGCCTCGCCCGGGTTCGCGCGCAATTGCGCCAGGAACAGGCCGCGTTGTATGCGGCTACTGGGCGCTTCGCCGAGGCGTACGAAGAGCATCGGTTGTTTCATGCCGAGACGACAGCGCTGCACTCGGCTCAGCGCGATGCTCGGGCCCGGGCGTTGCAGGCCGTGTTCGAGGCGACAGAAGCGCGGCGAGCCAGCGAACACTTCCGGGAAATGGCGCACCGGGACGCGCTGACCGGGCTCTACAACCGCCACTACGTAAACGAGCGCCTGCCAGTGCTGCTGAGCGAGGCCGCTACCCGGCGTACGGCGTTGTCGGTGGCAATTCTGGACCTTGATCATTTCAAGCGGGTCAACGACACGTTGTCGCACGCCGCCGGTGACACGGTGTTGCAGCACGTCGGCACGATGCTGCGCGAGGCCGCGACCGGCACCGCAATCGCAGCGAGGCTTGGCGGCGAGGAGTTCTTATTGATCCTGCCGGGAGTGGGCGCGGCTGACGCGGCGCAACGCTGTGAACGGTTGCGTCGGCAGATTCGCGGTTACGGCTGGGAGTCGATCACCGGCACGCTGCCCGTCACCATCAGTGTCGGGGTGAGCACCGCCATGAACGGTCACAGCAGCCCTTCTGCGCTGCTGTCCCAAGCCGACCGCAACCTTTACGCCGCCAAGCGCGCAGGCCGCGACCGCCTCGTCACCGACCTGCGCTAACCTCGACCGCGGCCGGTCAGAGTTATCCGCCCTCGGAGAACGGCACGCAGAGCAGCAGTGACTTAGCTCTGAGCTCGATGACCAGCTGGGCGCTCGGCTCGATCAGATCGCCGTCGAGTTGTCGCGGCTGCGAGCGGTCGCTGCGGATTTCCACCCGTTCAGCGCGATATGTCGACATCAGTGGCACCCGTTTATGGCGTCGGAGCAGCGCCCAGAACATCAAGGCCCAATGGCGCAAATTGTTCGGGTTCAAGATCGCCACATCCAGCTTGCCGTCGTCCGGTTGGGCCCGGCGGAGCAATTGCAGCCCACCAGGCAAGCGGCCCACGTTGCCGACCAGAACGGCTCGGGCCCGAAGGTGCATGGGTGTGCCGCCGTCAAGGACAACTTGGACCCGCATCGGCCGGCCAAGCAAGTGCTTGACGCCCCCGCCAAGGTAGGCCAGCCACCCGAGATGCTTTTTCGCCAGTTCCGAGGTGCCTTCGATCATTTGGGCGTCGAACCCCATGCCGGCCAGCACCGCAAAACATTGCTCGCCGGCGCCGGCCGGGTCACTCGCACTGACCTGCCCGACATCGATCAGCTGTCGCGCACCGGCAAGCGCAACCCGCACGCCAGCTGCCACATCATCAGTCAGGCCGAAGTTTGAGGCGAGCAGGTTGCCGGTGCCTGCCGGCAGCACCGCGAGGGCGACATCGGTGCCGACCAGGGCGGTCACCGCAGCTCGCACGGTGCCGTCACCGCCGGATACGAAGATCAGCTGTGCGCCGGCCTGGATCGCCGCTTGCGCCTGGCCGTATCCCGGGTCCGCGGCGGTGGTCTCATGCCAGGACGGCGCTGGCCAGCCCGCTGCAGCTAGGTCAGCATGCAGCGTGCGGCGCAGCAGCTCAAGATCAGCAACCTTGACCGGGTTATAAATCACTGCGCTGCGCAATCCAGGGCTAGCTGGCCGATCGGAGCCGTCGGGCGAGCCCGGGCGCGTTGGCCGATCGGAGCCGTCGGGCGCAACGTCCGATTCGGTTGGGGCGCGATCGACCGATCCTAAGTAGTTAGTAGCGGAGTTGCTCGGGCCGAAGTCGCTGGGGCCGGTCACGTCCTCAGTGTGCAGCAGCCAACCACTTGCGGCCACTCGGGCGCCAAACCGCCGGCCCACTTCGTCGTCCGGGTCAGTATTTCAGATATTGGCGTGTCAACTTGGCGGCCTTTTCCACTGCGGCGATGCCGCCGGGCATGCTCTTGTGGTGGCGCGACAGCACCGCGACCGAGACGTCGGTGCGCGCGCCGGTGACCCGTCCGACTGTATTGACTATCCAGTGGTTGTGGTCGACCGAGCGGGCCAGCCAGCCGTTCTTGACGATGGCGGCCTCATTCGCCCGCGCTATCGCCGGAACGCCCCAATTCTGCTCGTCGTCGACCATGCCCATCAGTTTGACGGCCAGCTGCCGCGAGTGAGCATTGAGCAGGCTCGTCTTCTCCACCAGCTGAGCAAGCAGCTTGACCTGGTCGTTTACCGTCGTCCTGGTCAAGCCCCAGGCACCGTTGACCTTGGTTTGGGTCAGGCCGAGGCGTTTGTCGCACGCTTGGATCGCGCCGGGCCCGCCGAGCCGGTCGAACAACGAGGTGGTGGCGTCGTTGTCGCTTTGGCTGATCATGCGCTGGGCAAGCGCGAGTTCGGTGCTGCTCAAGGACCGGTGTTGACGTTGCCGGGTGAGCAACAGACAAGCGAGCACCTGAACTTTGACGACGCTCGCGGTCTCGTAACTCTGCGTGCCGCGATAGGAATACCGCTGGCCGGTGGTGCGGTCCAGCACAGCGACGGAAAACTCCGGCACGGTCGCAGCGAATTTCTTCAGTGCGATATTCAGCGCTTTGACTCGCTTGGCATGATCCTGGCTGATCTGTTTCGGGTTGGCCGGCTTGACCGGCGCCAATGTCGGCGTCGTGGAGCTGACCGGGGTGGGGCTGATGGTGCCAGCGAGCGGCGCACTCTGGCTCATTCGCTCAGTTCTGATGCCTAAACCGACCAACCCGACGCCGCCGAGGATCCCCACGGTTGCCACAGTAACAATCCAGTTACGCGTACGTCGCACTCATGCATAGTGCCGCGTTCTTGACCATGGCGAAGGCCACTTGACCTGCTCAATCCGGAAAAAGTCAGGACTTTCGAGCGGGAACCGGCACACCGTAACGCACAGTCACCGATCACCGGGTGCACTGAAGGCGCATGATGGTCGCATGGCTTTCCCCCTGTTCTCCCCCACCATTGCGGCTGACCTCGTCCGCGCCGCTGTCGGCCAGGTGCTGGAGACAGCCGCCGCTGCGGCGACGTTCCCGGTGCGGGTTCTCGCGCTGCTGGGCCAGACCGAGCTGCTGGTCAGCCGGATCACCGTGATCGCCGATCAGATCGAAACGCTGATTGGGCAAGTGAACGTGGTGGTCGACGCCGCCGCGGCTACAGTCGCCGATGCGAGCATCACCACAGCTCGGGCCAGTGATGTGGTCGCCGTGGCCGCGACGACAGCGACCGAAGCGGCCAGCTTGCTCGACAGCTACCGCGACACCTTGCGCACAGCCGCCCCGATGCTGGGGCGCTTCGTGCACGAGCTGTCCGGCGAGGAGGTCACCGCAGCGATTCGGATGGTCGACCAACTCCCCCGGCTGCGTGACCACTTGTTCGACGACGTCATGCCACTGCTCGGCAAGCTCGACCAAGTCGGCCCCGACCTGCACAGGCTGCTAGAAGTCACCGAAGACCTGCATCTGGCCATCGCCGGCCTGCCCGGCCTCAAGTTGCTGCGTCGCCGCGGCGAGGAACGCATCGACGAAGAACAAAACAGCCACTGATCACACGTTCCGGCCCGTCTGCAGCAGGTCGATAGCTGCGGAATCAAGGTCCGATTTGTCGCTACCGGCCGTCGGAAACGCTCTGCTTGACCTGCTCAATCAGGTAAGCAAGTTCGGCATCAGACGGGCGTGGGCCGAGCCGCACCCCGCGCCGAGTGGCCAACCCGCGCAATGTCGGCGGCAGCGCCAACACCGCCGGCATTGCGGCTCCGTTCAGGAAGACCGGCAGAACTCGCTTGCCTACCGCCAAAGCCGCTTCAATCCCAGTACGGACGAAGTCGCGCGGCTCGTCAATGCGGCGACCACCCGACTCACCCGACAAAGTCAGCCAGCGCTTGCCAATGAACGGCAGCACGACTCGGCTCACCGACAGCCGCCGCAGCAGCTCCGGCGGGAATTCGGCCGACCCAGCCGGGGCCCGGCTAGCCCGAAACACGCCGCGGTCGCCGAAAGCGCTGCGCAACCAGTCTTCCACCTGCAACGCGGCGAACCGGTCATCGTCGTTGCGGTAGCTGATGAAAATCTCGGACAAGTTGCCTCCCGCCTATACATGCGGGATTCACCGTGACATCAGCGGCGATCTGCGGCAATTCGCCCAGAAGGATGAAGCAGGCCGACGAGCACGCCCGCCTGGCCCGCGCGTACCGCCTGGTCAGCCCACCTGAACTACCTCGGCCGAGTGCCGCGCGGCACTCAAGTCACGAGCCTGCGCCCGAATCTCCGGCACTGCTGTGGTTTCCCAGCGAGCGCCGCGACGCAGCGGGCCGATCAGCCAGCGGTCGGGCTGCACGCGCCCGTCGGCACCGATCAGCCGTCCGGCCGCATCGATGTCCAGACCCAATCCGTGCGGGCCGACTCGGGCTTGGCCGGCGTCGAGCAAGCTGCCGACGAACGAGCCGGCGGCAGCTGGCAACCGACCCGCGCCGGCGCAGTTGACGACGGCACCGAACCACTGCACGCCCGCTTCCAGCTCGACCAGCAGTCCACCGGCGCGGGGCGCGGTCATCGACCGTACGCCGCCGGAGCGCACTTCGAGCCGGCCTTCGGCCCGAAGCCGGGCGATCTCGACTCCGACAGACGGGGCCATCCGGTGCCTATGACACTCCCAGGGGCGGGCCAAATGCCGCAGGAACGCGTCCTGTTCGTCTGGGGTCAAGGCGACCCAAAGCCGATCGAGGTACGGCCGGAGCCCGTCGACAACAGCCCGCCAATCGCCGGCCCGAGCAGCCTCGGCGCGTACGGCCCGGACGACGTCGCGGAGCGTCGCGCAGTCGTCGAGCAGAGTGGCAGTCGGGAGTGCCGCTGACTCGGTATGGGTCAGTGGCAACTGCCCACGCCGACTCACCAGCGTGATCGGTGCGTTCCGGTCCCCGTCAGCGGTCAGAGTCAGCGCTACGTCGACTGCGGTCAGCCCCGCCCCGATCAACAACACCGGTACGTCTGACCCGATCGTCTCCAGTGCACCGGGCAGCCACGGGTCGGCGAGGTAATCCGGGTGATCTGGGCGAGCCGCCGGCTGGGCAGCTGCCGGGTTGCCGGTCGCGATCACCACGTCGTCAGCGCGCACTATGCCGCCATCAGCGAGCGTGACACCGCTGTCGGTGAGCCCGGTGGCGCGAGCCCGGCGTACGGTCAGGCGGTCGGTGGCAGTGGCGGCGAAGACCTCGGTGAGATATCGGCCGTATTCCTGCCGGGGTCGAAACTCGTCCGGCGTGCAGCCGGCCCACCGGGTGAAGTGGCCGAGATCGTCCGGATCGGCACTCATCGCACCGGCCCGGGAATTGAGCAGGTGCCAGGGGCGGGCCGAGCCGTAGGCCAGTCCACCGCCCGGTGTGCCCGGCTCGATCAACACCACTTGGTCGTCGCTGCCCCGCAACAGCTCGCGGGTAGCCAAGACTCCCGCGCAACCGCCGCCGACCACGGCCACCGTCCGTCGTGCCATGCTCACATCCCCTTATTGATCAATGACTGTCACCGTGGCGTCGTCGGCGAGCCGGTAGCCGAGCCCATAGATCGTGGTGACCACGTCCGGGTCGGCCAACTTGGTGCGCAATCGACTGACGTGCACATCGACAGTTCGAGTTGTCGTGGTGTCCTCGGTGCCCCAGACCTGCGCCAACAACTGGCTGCGGCTGAAGACCTGACGCGGGTGCCGGGTGAGAAAAAGCAGCAGATCGTATTCGAGCCGGCTCAACTCGACCGGCTCACCGTCGCGTTGCGCGGTACGAGCTCGCGGGTCGAGCCGCAGGATGCCGTCGTGCGGCAGTTCCTGGCCCGCGCCGACGGCGATTTCCTGGGCCACTGGCGCGAGAGCCGTCTGCCCCAGCGAAATGGGCGCCGGAGTGAGGGTGACGTCGATCGCTGGGCCGGCCAGGTCGACCAGGCCACGAAGTGCGGCTAACACTCGGTCGCGGCCGGCTGCAGCACCGCCGGCAATGCTGATGGTCACCGTGAGCGGCTCGGGCGGCGGGTTGGGCACCGAGCGCAGGACACCGGCTCTCGGCCGGCTGCTGCTCCGATGAGCTACGGCGAGGACGGACATGGCTCCTCCTAGGGGCACACGGGCGTCGCCGAATGGGTACGGTGCAGACTCTGCCGTTTACCACCCCGCTATGTCAACTATATCCCCTAGGTTTACTAGGATATAAGAATCGAGCTCAGCCGCCTGGTCCACGTTCCCCAGGCGGCCAATGCTCACTGGGCTGCGACCCACGAACTAGCGCGTCCGGCCCGACGCGGTGTGGTTCACCGTCAGGGTGAAGGCGTGGGTCGTCGAGTCGCCGACTTCGTCAGTGAAAGTCGCCGACTTCGCACGCACGGTGAAGTCGGCGATCTGCCCGTCAACACTGGTCGGGACACCTTCGATCGCGCCACTCGCGGACAACGTCAGCCCGTCCGGCAAAGTCCCCGAATCCAACGCCCAACTGCCACTTCGCCCATCCACAACCGACAACTGCTCGCTGTACGCCGTGTCGGCCACGCCCGCGGACAGAACACTGTCGGCGATCACTGGCAGTGAATCGCGAACTGTGACCAGCACCGTACGTGTCACGGTGTTCGGTACATAGTCGGTGAATCGGACTTTGATCGCGCTGGCCCCTGGCATGGTCGGCGTGCCGAAAATTGCGCCACCGGACGACAGCTGCAAACCGGCCGGCAGCGCACCCGCGGCCAAACTCCACCAGCCACGCCGACTGCCCTTCAACACCAACTGACCACCGTACGCGGACTGGCGGGTTGCCGTGAGCTGACCGGTAGCGATGGCCGGCGCCTTGGCCGGGGCGGGCACGAAGAGCAATCGGTTCGGTGAGCCGTGCGGATCGGTGATCTTGCCGATGGTGGCTTCGGCGACCAACACGTTGCGCACCTGAGCCGGGCTGTAGCTGGGATAAGCGTCCAGCACCAGCGCTGCCGCACCTGCCACGTGCGGTGAAGCCATTGACGTTCCGCTATACATTGCAGTAGCAGTGTCACTGCCCGCCACCGACGACTTGATGTTCACGCCGGGCGCGAACAGGTCGAGCACGCTGCCGAAGTCGGAGAACGACGCCCGCTTGTCGTGCACGTCGGTAGCTCCGACCGTGATCGCCGCCGCCAACCCGGCCGGGCTGCTGTTCTGCGCGTTCACGTTTTCGTTGCCGGCCGCCACGGCGTAGGTGATGCCCGAATTGATCGAGTCCCGCACGGCTGCCTCCAGCGACGGGCTGCGCCCCCCACCCATGCTCATGTTAGCCACGGCCGGGCGTAGCGCGTTGGTGGTCACCCAGTTCACCCCAGCGATCACGTCAGACAGCGAACCTGCGCCAGTGCAGTTCAACACCCGTACGGCGACGAGCTTGATCCGCTTGGCTACGCCATAGTGTGCACCGCCGATGGTGCCGGCTACGTGCGTACCGTGGCCGTTGCAGTCAGACGCGGTGCCACCGCCGGGAACGAAGTTCTGGCCATAGGACGCCCGCCCGCCGAACTCGGTGTGCGTGATCCGAATCCCCGTGTCGATCACGTACGCGTGCACCGCGCTGCCATCGTCCGACGGCGTGTACGTGCCGGAGCCGGTGGCCGAGCGCTGATCAATGCGGTCCAACCCCCACGACGGGTGCACCTGCGTACCCTCGATGTGCAGCATGCGGTCTTGCTCGACATAGGCGACCTGGGGGCTGGCTGCGAGACGCCGAGCCCGGTCGGCGGACATCGCCGCAGTGAGGACCGAGCCGCCCCGCTGGAGCACCCGAACCCCACCCAGATCAACCGAATCCAGAGCCATGAGGCTGCCCGGGTGCGTCTTGAGCGTGACGATGTATCGACCGGGTAGCGCCCCGGCCGCGCCAGCACCGACGATCTCGCCGACGGCCGCCTGGGCTGGTGCGGCAATGCTGGTCAGGGCGGCGGTGGCCGCGACAGTGAGCAGGGCTCCGAAGGCTCGCATACGCATGGCCGTTGGATCGGTTTCGCGCCCGCTGACTTAAGGGTGCACTCAGCTGCACCCGAACCAATCTGCTTTCGATCCACCCGGCCAGCCGAGCACCATCGAATCCGGCAAACACGGGTCTGGCCAGCAACGCGCGCACCGCCGGACTCGGCACACGCTGGTCAGGACAGCGAACGCGGTCACTGCGGTCGGTGGGCGAGCAAGGCTAAGCGTACCCGATTGGGGCTGTTGGTCTTAGTCAGTAATGCGGTGATGTGGGTTTTCACCGTGGTGACGCCGATGTGCAGGCGATCGGCGATCTCGGTGTTGGACAAGCCTTCGCCAACCAAAGTGAGCACGTCTTGTTCGCGGGCAGTCAGACCGTCGAGCGGCCGGGGCTTGTCGCTGCCCGCGTGCACGGCCCGGGCGACCAGCCGCCGCAACACCTCCTGGCTGAACGGGCTGTCACCGCCGGCCGCACGCCGAATGCCGTCAAGCAACTCGGTCGGTGGGGCATCTTTGAGCAGAAACCCGCACGCCCCGGCAGTCAACGCCGGATATAGATGATCGTCGTCTCCAAAGGTGGTCAACACCAACACTCGGGTAGTGGGACGGGCGGAAAGGATTCGACTAGTAGCGGTAATTCCGTCCACGCCGGGCATGCGCAGATCCATCACCACCACGTCTGGGTGCAGCCGATCGGCCAGAACCACCGCATCGCGTCCGTCGCCGGCCTCACCGACAACTTCCAGGTCGGACTCGGCGGCGCACAGCATCCGCAAGCCGGCCCGGATCAGCGGCTGGTCGTCGACCAACAAGACCCGAATCACGACGCCCCCTCGATTAGCACCGGGCCCGCTTCACCCGGCAAGACCGTGTGCACAGACCAGCCCGAACCGGAGCGACCCGCGCGCAACACCCCGCCAAGCACTTCCACCCGCTCCCGCATTCCGGTCAGCCCGTGCCCACCGCCGGGCGGCACAGCCGCTGTGACTAGGGCAGTCCCGCCGTCGTCGGTCACATCCCACTGCAGGTCACCGTCGCGCACAGCGACCCGCAGACGAGCGCGAGCCGTCGGCCCGACGTGCTTGGCCACATTGGTCAACGCCTCCTGCGTCAGCCGCAAAACGGCCAGCCCCCGAACCGCGTCCAGCGTGCCGACCGCCGCGTCAATATCCGCCTCCACCGTCAGCCCAGTGCGTCGAGCCCGATCCACCGCAGCAGCCAGCGCCGCCGGCAGCGCGCCCGGCTCGATCGCCGTCAGCGCCGCATCACTGCGAATACCGTTGGGCCCCCGCAGCACCGAAACCAGCCCCCGCAGGTCAGCCAAAGCCGAAGTGCCAGTCGCATGTACGTCGTCGAGCACCTCACTCACCTGCGGATCCAAGTCCGGCAAAACGTGGCGAGCGACGCCCACCCGCAACACCATCGAGGCGACATGATGGGCGACCACATCGTGTAATTCGCGAGCAATGGCACTGCGTTCGTCCGCGCGGGCAGCCCGACCCTCCGATTCCCGCCGCATTTGTTCCGCAGCGGCCCGCTGTTGCGCCTGACGGGCCAGCTCCCGGGTATTGCGGATCACCACCCCGAGCAGAATCGGCACCGCGATCGGCAACAACAGACCATAAAGCTGAGTGCGCAACGAATGCGTCGGGCCGAACACGACAGCGCCGAGATAAGTGGCCAACACTAGGGCGGAACCGAGCCAAATCGTCCGCGCGCGCCGGGCGAACATGACGAGTTCGACCAGGGCCCAGCTCGCGCCCACCTGGTTGATCGTGGTGTCGTCGATCAGCCAGAATGCGGTGCCGAGCAACGCGACCTGCACGAGCAGATTCAGCCAGCGCCACCGGCATAACACCGGCGCCGCACCGAACGCGATCAGCGCCAGCACCCACTGCGTGCCGGTCGGCGTGCGAACACCCGGGTGGCCGTAAAGCAAATAACCCAGGCCGCTGAGGTCTAGCAGCAGCATCCGGGCGACGGCGTCCCGCTGATCGAAAAGACGTCCCACCCAGCCCATGTGGATTAGCCTAGGCGCTCGCACCGACACTGGCGGCCGCGAGCACCAGCTGCGACCTGCGCCCACGACCTAACACGACCCCTGCGGCAAGCACGGTCGCGGCTAGCAGCCCCACAAACTCAACCCCGCTCACCATGTCCGGCCGCACCAGCGACTGCCCCCGCAACGCCTGCGTAGTCAACAACACCACCAGAATCCCGTAGGCGATCCCGGTGACCAGTACGAGCCGAACCCGGGTACGCACGTCGAGCCGGCCACCGAAGAACCGCCCGAGCAGGTATGCGAGCAGCGGTAAGGCCTGCAAAGCGTGCAATCCGACAAAATGACCGATCCGCAGGTCCCCGCCGGTGGTGCTCCAGCCAGTTATCGGCAGACCAGGGGCACCGTCCGCCACGCCGACACTGTGCGCGCCACTTATCCCGGGCGTGCCGGGCGCCTGGGACGGCAGGGTCATCGGCACTGCCGCAGCCATGCCGAGCAGCGACAGGCCCATGCCCCAGCGGATCGCGGCGACAGCGACCGGATCAGGGATCCGCTGACGGAGTGCGACCACACCGATAAATAGGTGGGCGAGCGAAAAAATCATGATCGAGGTGCCCATGACCTGCCAGAGCGCCGCATTGAACGGGGTCGTCTGGTTGTAATGGCTGGTGGTGCCGCGAACTACCTGGGTGACGACGACGGCCAGCTCAAGCGCCATGGTGACGAAAATGGTGGTCCCAGCCCATTCGGCGACCCGGCTGCGCCGTGGCATCACCGATAGAATCCAGGCCAAAGTGAAACCATAGATGGCGATCGAGAAACCAAATTTAAACGGCTTGAGCCAGATCGGCACTCCGGTCAGAATGCGCGGATCGACCAGGATGCCAACGGCGGAGACAATCGCGATTAGGGCGGAGGCGGTGGCGAGCGCGAGCAGGCCACGGTGGTAACGCTTAACGATCGGGACAACGGTCATATTCGCAGCTTGCGGTGCACCAAGGCCAATTGCGCCCGACCAGCGGCCCCAGTCGCGACCACCCGAACGAGCCGCCCTCCTGCCGGGGTAGGAGGGCACGGATCACGCAGACTGGTCGAGCCCTTGGACCGGGATTTGAGGTTCGGCGCCAGGGACCGAGTGGCGGCAAAGTCAGACTGAACGGATCCCTTCTCTTTACGGGCCCCCCACTCAGCGCGTGGTGGACCGTTGGGTCGGCTGCACGCCGGCAGGCCGACTACGCTGCGCGGATGGGTACGCAACACACAACGCAACCCGCGCTAAGTAAGTCGCTGCCGGTTGCCGTCACTGGGGTGGTGTTGGCAGCTGGGGCGGGTCGACGATATGGAATGGCTAAGGCGCTTATCGCGTACCCGGATCGGTTGTTGGTGCAGCGGGCAGCTGACACGCTGCAGGCAGCTGGATGCGCGCGGACCGTCGTGGTTTTGGGTGCCGAGGCGGCACGAGTGCGGGTGGCTGCGCCCGATCTGCCAGAGACCGTGGTGAACGCCGATTGGGCGAGCGGTTTAGGTTCGTCGTTGCGCGTGGGACTTAAAGCAGCGCTCGACACAGCGGCGCTCGACACAGCGGCGCTGGGCACAGCGGCGCTGGGCACAGCGGCCGTCGCTGCGGTGGTCTTGCTGGTCGACATGCCCGGGGTCACCGTCGAAGCCGTGCGGCGGATTGTCGCGTATGCCCGCCCGGATGCATTGGTCCAAGGTGGATACGGCGACCGCCGCGGCCACCCCGTGCTGCTCGGGCGCGACCACTGGGCTGGGGTGATCGACACGGCCAGCGGAGACAACGGCGCCCGTGATTACCTGCGCGCACACGCCGATCTGGTCACCGTGGTTGCTGTCGGTGATGTCGCCGACGATCAAGATCTCGACTTCCGTGAGCTCAACCCGTACGCGTAACGGGCCTGGCTTTCGGCTCTAGTCAGTTTTTATCAACTCATTGCGCACGCGGACGATCGGTTCGGCGAAGACATCCTCGCCTTATAGAACTGGTTCAGCGCTGCTGGGCTAGTTCGGCGCTGCTGGGCTAGTTCGGCGCGGCTGGGCTAGTTCGGCGCTGCTAGTGCTGTTAGGGCTGGTTCGGCGTTGCGAGCTGTGCTGGCGGCGCTGGACTCCGGTCACTCACGGGGTGCGGCGGTAGTGCATGGCGACCGCGCCGTTGCGGAGCGGCTTCGCCGAAAGCAGGTCGAGCTGACGCGTGCTGGGCAGGCCACCCTGGTGCAGCGTCGGGCCGTGGCCGGCGATCCTAGGGTGGACGACCAGCAGATATTCGTCGATCAGGTCCAGCCGGTCGAGCTCGGTCGCAAGCTTGCCGCTTCCGAGGAGGACCCCGGCCGGGGTCGCGTCCTTGAGCTGCTGCACGCCCTCACGCAGATCGCCGACGATGTGGTGACTGTTGGCCCACGGGAAGGCCGTGCGCGTCGACGACACCACATATTTGGGTTTGGCCTCCAACTTCACCGCCCACTCGCGCATGGCCGGCGGCGCATCCTCGTCGCCGCGGGCGACGGCTGGCCAGTAGCTCTCCATCATCTCGTAGGTCACGCGACCCCAGAGCATTGCACCGCCCTCGTCCATGAGACGGGTGAAGAAGGCGTGCGTCTCGTCGTCGGCGATCCCCTCCCGGTGGTCGACGCAACCGTCCAGCGTGAGGTTGAGGCTGAAAATGAGCGCTCCCATGGCCGGGGAGTCTAAGGCCGCTACGGCGTCGGATCAGGCAGGCGCGGCGTTGGCTATCAGTAAGTCATGCAGCGTGGTGATTCGGTGGGACTCTCGATGTGGGTCGGTATCAGCACGGTCCAAATGCACGGCGCGTAGGCCGGCCTGGCGAGCGGGCACCACGTCGAGGTCGTGTCGGTCGCCGACGCTGAGCACCGTGGCTGGAGCCAAGCCCCACTGGGCGCATGCGACGCGGAAGGCGTTCGGGTCCGGTTTCGCCACGCCGAGGCCATCCGGGGTGAAAACTGGGCCGACTCGACCTGCTAGCCCTACTCGGGTGATCTTCTTATTTTGTTGCTCGACCGTGCCATTAGTTAACACAGCGATCTGTAGCCCTGCACCTGCGACCTTGGCCAGGGCAACTTCGACATCGTCGAACACCGCCCAGGCCGCCTCGTATTCCCGCAAGTACCCCGAGAAAATCGCATCCAATTCAGCGTCGGCAAACACAATTCTAGTCATAGGTGGCGCAGGTGGCGCAGCTGCCGCAATCGCAGCAGGCCCGGTCGCAGTTGTCCGGCCGCTCCTACGGCCCGTTTCAGCGTGGCCGGTGACAGCATTGCAGGTGACAGCATTGCAGGTGACAGCATTGCCGGTCGTGGTGGCTGGGGCAATTCCGATGGCGGGCAGGAAATCGCGTAGTCGGCGACGGCGTTGCTCGATAAAACTGATTCGACGTGCGCGCCAATCCAGGAGATGCCGCTCGGTTGCTTGATTCCACAGCGCATAAGCGACAGCACCAGGCGGGCCGGCGACGCCGTACTGTTGAGTGAGCTGTGGCAGCCAGACATCGAGGGCCTTAGTCACAGCGCCTTCGTGGTCGAGCAGGGTGCCATCTAGGTCAAAGAGGACTCCGCGCAGCTCGGTCATCCGGCAACGCCAGATTTCTCCTGCTCGCGTTCTCCCCGGCTGTCTCCCCGCCGCAGCAACGCACGTGCCCGAGTGCGCAAATTGCTGTCACCCAATTCGCCGCGCGCCGGCGGGCTGCTCTCAATTCCCAATTCGTCGCGTATTGCCGCCTCCAGCTGCTGCAACACCAACGGAACCTGAGTGAGCAACTCACGGAAATGCGTCTGCGGCTGCACCCCAGGCACCGAGGTCGGGTTCATCTCGCCGTGCAGCTTGCGCAACAATAAATGTACGGCCAAAGCAGCGCTGCGGACCGGACCAGAAGCAAGCAACCGTACCCGCATCAGCGCCGGCCCGACCTCGTCGACGTAACTGAGCGCTGGGGCCGGCGTCTGCCCAGCGTCTGATGCGGCCCGCAACAGGTAAATGTCACGTTCGAAGACCGCGAGCAAATCGACGTACGCAGCTTTGCGTTCCTCATACCAGCGGCGGGTGCGCCGACGGCGGTGCAGCACATAGTCGTTTCGAACGGTCACGAACTGTGCCGTCGCGGCGCCGATCAGGGCAAACACGACAGCGATGAGGGGCAGTCCCCACCACGGGATCTGAGACACGCGTTAACCGTAGCCACGCTGGGCACGTGACGCCCCACCTGTGTACCGATCGTGACTCAGCCCTGCGTAGGTTTCAGAATTTGTGACTGTTCGGGGCCGACCCGGATTTGCCCTCAGCAGCACCCTGACGGCCACACCTTCAGCAGCATCAGGCTGTGTCGGCCAGCGTCCACCGAACAACCGACTGGTCTGACCGGCCGGTCGCCCATCTGACTCGCCGCTCATCTGGCCGGTCGCTTACAGTGAGTCTGACCAGCAGGCCGCCGCGAGCAGCAATTGGCGAGGGCGAGCGGCAAGGGTTCTGCCGACCAACTTCGCAGGATGCTAACGCTCGTGCCTCAGCACGTGTCTTCGCGATCAGCCCCGTTCGAGAGTTGCGTGCACGGCCAGGCTGACGATAATTAATGAACTATCGGCCCATTGCCAGATAATTCTAGGTTTTCTGGGCGGAATAGGACGATCGGTGGCGCTTGGTGAACTTTACAGTGACGCCAGCCCCTCGATCGGCGCGCAAGTCAGTGATTGTCGAGCGGTGCACGACATCTGCCAAGCACACCGCGAGCCAAATCTCAGAATCGATCATGAACAGTTTTTTGCCAGCTCTGAAGACTGAATAGACCAAGTTTTCAACACCTCCGGGTTTCCGGTTACGAACTTCCTAGATGCCGGATATCACAATTCGCGATCGATTAAATGTCCGGAATGTCTATGGCAGAAAATCTTGGGAATGTGGCACGTTTTTTGCTCGATCGATGAGCTAGTGATGAGGCAGAATTAGTGCATGGGGCAGCTGCAATTGTTTAGCCGGGCGGAAGTTACGGCTATGCGTGATCGGACGAAGGCGCGTAACTATTCCGCAGAAGCTGACGCCTTTCGTCGCGAGCATGCAAGACATCGCGAATGGGGGCTCGTACAACGCCACGCCCGCAAATGGCGTCGTTTGCACGGTGACGATCCGATGCCGCCGCTGCCGAGATCAAAGACAGCAACGGGTCACTGTCGGCCTTCAGCCGAGCTGGATCCGCCGCGGGTTTTCGACCCAGTCAATGTGGCTGCTAAAACGACCGTCACTGGCTGGCCAAACGTCACAGATCCAGGCGATGATACCGATAGCGACGACGTGGCATACGCCGACAACCTGGCGAAAATCGCCAACCAAGCACAGGCGGGCGATCCGTCGCGACCGAGCTACCGGCCGCAGCCCGACAATCGGAGGCGGTCCCGCCAACCGCAGCCGAACTGCCCATCGCCCGACAACCCCTGGCAACGCAGTAACCAGCCAGGCAGTAACCAGCCAGGCAGTAACCAGCCACGCAGTAACCAGCCACGCAGTAACCAGCCAAACTATCATCAGCAAGGCGATGGGCAAGGAACGGACGGTGAGGTTTCGGGGTGTGACCTCCGCATAAAGGTCAGCGACTCGACACGGGCAGCTGCCACGAAAACATCGTCCAAATCCGCTCCTGCATCGGAGCCGCCGCCAGGCCATCGAGAAGACATAACTCGCTCTGCGACCGGACGAAACTTCTGGCCGCCCAGACTTGGCGACAACACTGAAGCTAAAGGAACCATAAGCGGCGAGCCCGTCGCCATCGACGCCGTTAGCAGCAACTCCTTCCGTAACAAACCATATGCGGCGAACCCCGAGACGGCGGACGCGTCGAGGGTCTTCCGGATCGACCGCTACCTAGGCAAAGGCGCGGTGCAGAACGTCCTCGCGCTGCGCTTCGCGAACTCGATCTTTCAGCTGATCTGGGATCGCGCCTGGGTCGACCGCGTGCAGATCATCGTGGCCGAGTGCAGGCTGGCAAAGGTTAAAAACTCCAAAACAACCAAACCCCAGGCAATGAGGCTGAATGCTCTTCGGCGGGCGGTTTACGGCAGATGCGGTGCGCGGCATAGCCGCAGGCTGAAATCGTCGAAGCCGATGGCAACGTATAAACCAGTTTTCCGCCCCGGACGGTTTCTCCGACGTCTCGACCAGAATGAAGCGTTACTCGTGCAAATTGCCTCGTTCCGGCCAGGACCATGTGGGCGACATTCGCGATCATGCCTGAAGTATTTGTGGCGATGCGTTCCACCGTGATCTCTATGGCGGCAAGAACTTTCAATGTCGGCAATAGCCGTCCTTATGATCCTCGGATCCGAGAATCATGAACTTTATTCAAGAAAGCTAGATTATGTCACCGACCGGAGCCTGGCGGAGGCGACAGCCGACATCAAGGCAGCCAGCCGAGACGACAGCCGACATCAAGGCAGCCAGCTTGGCGCGATCCAAGGGTTGGTTTTTGGCGGCTCTTAACTGTCAAGGAAATTTCCGTGCCTGCCGAAGTGCTGATTCGCTGGATGGAGCGGCTCGAATTGGGTCAGGCACCGCTGATTCTCGGCGACGACCTGCAGTCGATTTGCTTGGACATAGGTGGTGGTCGTGGCGGCCACGGCGACTCTGCTTACGGGCCTGGTTGTGCCTTTGTTTTGAGGTAGGGCACTAGGCCGTCCAGGAAACGGGCTAGGCCGAATTCGAATAGGGTGTCAAGGTTGAAGTCGAAGTCGGTGGTGGCGAGTTTCTCGAAGCGGGTCATGGGGGTTTCAGCCAGCACCGCGCTAAGAACGTTCATTTGGGTGGCCATCCATTGGTCGTTGGTAAGGCCGGTTTCGCGGACCGCCTCTGCTTCTGGTTCCAACGCAGTGGCCACGCCGCGAACAAACGTGAACAGCAAGATTTGTATGTACATTTGCTCGGTGATGGTTAGTCCGGTGCCGTCTAGGGCGGTGAGGACCCATTCACTGATGCGCAATGCGTTGGGGGCAAGTTGGGGGCGGGTCAATGACATGGCCGGTGCTAGCCAGGGGTGCAGTTTGAAGCATTCCCATTCAAGCCGGGCGCATAACTGGAGGGCGGAACGCCATGCGTTCGGGGGCGATGGCGGCAGCTCGACCTCGCCGATTGCTTTGTCGATCATGGCGAGGATTAAGTCGTCGCGGCTCGACACATACCGATATAGGGCCATGTTTGAGACGTTTAGTGCGGTGGCGATGCGGCGCATGGAGAGCTCGGTCAGGCCATCGTGGTCGGCGATGGTGATGGCGGCGGTCACGATGCGTTCCTTGGTGAGTTCGTGGTTGCGGCGGAGGGCTGGGCCGGCCACCACTGAGCCGGCCACCCCGGAGCCGGACGCCAACGAGCCGGACACAACTGTGCCGACTCCGGGGCGGGCGACGGTTAGGCCTGCGGCGCGTAGGGCGGCGTGGGCTTTAGTTGCGGTGGCGATTGCTACGCCCCAGTCGGCGGTGATCGCTCGGGCTGAGGGCACCGGGTCGCCAGGGCGCAATTCCCCCGACTCAATCCGCTGCCGAATTGCGGCAACAATCTGTCGGTACCGCGGCTCCAACTCACTCATCGCACTAGTACACCATACTGCCTGAATCCGACTGTACTAGTGCAGATTGCAGTTCTTGAATGACTGATCTACTGTGACTAGTACACCGCTTTACGGCGTACGCGGAGAAGGGGTTTGGTATGCGGGTTTTGATTTCGGGGGCCGGGATTGCTGGGCCGGCTTTAGCGTTTTGGCTGCAGCGGGCCGGCGCTGATGTGACGCTCGTCGAGCAAGCTAGTGGTCCGCGGCAGGGTGGGCATGCCGTGGACATTCGTGGTGCTGCTCGCACGGTGATCGAGCGGATGGGGTTGCGTGCGGCAATTCGGGCGAATCAGGTCGACGAGCGTGGGATCGCGATGATCGACGCGACTGGACGCGCATTAGTCGAGATGTCGGCGGACATGTTCGGCGGCGAAGGAATAGTGGCGGAAATCGAGATCGCTCGTGGTGATCTGGCCCGAGTTCTTTACGACGCCACCGCTCATACTTGTACCTATCGATTTGGTGCTCGGATTGTTGCGTTGCACCAGGACGATGCTGGAGTCGACGTGCGGTTTGCCGATGGCACTGCCGATCGGTTCGATCTGGTGGTCGGCGCGGACGGGGTGCATTCCGGGGTGCGGGCGCTCGCTTTCGGACCGGAACACGAGTTTGTTCGGCCGCTTGGTGGTTACACCGCATATTTCACCGTGCCCGATCCGGGTGACCTGCGAAATCAGCTGTTGATGTTTAGGGCACCGGGCCGTCGAGTGGTGGCATTGCGCCCCGAGCGCGGCGGCACGGCGAAAGCCATGATCAGCTTCGTCGACCCGACCGAGGGATACGACCGGTTGAGCCGAACCGATCAGCAGCGAATCTTGGTCGAGCGGCTGACAGGCGCGGGCTGGAAAACGAGCGATCTGCTCGCCGCGATGCCGGCGGCGGATGACTTCTTCTTCGACTCGATCAGCCAGGTGCGGGTGCAGCGGTGGGCTCGGGGTCGGGTGGTGTTGCTCGGTGATGCCGGCTTCTGCGGTTCCCCGTTGACAGGGTTGGGCACGAGTATGAGCCTGGTCGGCGCATATGTGTTGGCGGGCGAGCTGGGTCGGCTTGAACCACCAGAGGCGGCGTTCGCGGCATATCAGGAGCTGATGGCCGCATATGTGACCAACGGAATGCAGTTGCCGCCGGGCGGACTTAGGGGGTTCGCGCCGCAAACCGGCCTGATGATCAGGATGAGCGCGCTGTCGATGCGGATGATGGATCGCTGGCCGATGAAGGCAATCCTCGCTAAACAATTCAGCAAAGCTGACGCCATCAGCTTGCCGGACTACTCCCGCAACCGGCCGCCAGCACATCGACCGTGACCCGGGGCCACATCGGCCGTGACCCGGGGCAGACAAGGACAGGGCAACGAAATCAGCCGGTCTCCAGCACATCGACCATGTCCCGGCAGAGAAATTAGCCGGACTATCGGACCCGGCACTGGAATCAGGTGCTCTCTAGGGCGTCGGCTGGGACGCGGCGGTGGATCCAGTTGTCGAGGTTCGCGGGCAGGTCGGCTTTGCCGTAGAACCAGCCTTGCACCAGTTCACAGCCTTGCGCGCGCAGCCAGTCGCGTTGGACCACCGTCTCCACGCCTTCGGCAACTACGCGTTGGCCCATGGCTTTGGTCATCGCCAGCACTGCGCGCACGATCGGCTCGTTGGCACCGTTGTCGTCGACGTCGGAGATGAACGACCGGTCGATCTTGACGATGCCGCACGGGAGGCGGTGCGGATAGCTCAGGGAGGAATAGCCGGTGCCGAAGTCGTCGACGCACAGGGTGATGCCGAGGGCTTTCAGCGCGTTCAGGCTGGCCAGGGCTGTTTCGATGTCTTCCATCACGCCCGACTCGGTGATTTCCAGCCGGTCGCGGACTTGATCGCGCAGGGCGCTGTCGAATAGGGCGTAGCCGTTGCGGCCGGAGCCTTTGGCTTTATACATCGCGGTGTCAGCGTCGCGGATCAGCTCCAGCGCGTGCGCACCACCGAAGGAGCGGACCACGCCGATCGAGGCGGACACGACCACATCGCCGACCGAGAGCCGAAATGGTTGGGCGAATTCGGCCAGCAACCGGTTGGCCAGGGCTTCAGCTAAGCGCAGGTGTGATGGGCTGGCCAGCGCGATCACGAATTCGTCGCCGCCGATGCGACAGACTAGGTCGTCCGAGCGTGTGTGCGCCGAGGCGCCGGTGTGCACAAGCGAGGTAACGGCGATCGGCACGACCACGATGAAGCCGATGCCGCTCAGCCGGATTCGACTCAGGTCGCCCACTTCGACCCACTGCGGCTCGGTGAGCGTGCTCATCGACGAGTGTAAAGACGCACTGGGGATAAAGACGAACATCAGCATGACAAGCGAATCGGTCAGATGCTGCGGAACAGTGGCGAGCATTCCGTCGCGCACGGTGTAGAGCAGTGTGGTGGGGTGGCTGTCGCGCCCGGGATGATCAACCGCAAAATGATGGCGGCCACGAACAGGTAGCCGGCCAGCCGAATCATCGTCCACGGCTTCCGCGCATCGGCGTGCGCATGCCAGCGTTGCCCGAGATGCAACGCGGTCAACGCAGCCACGAACATGAAGTGCGATCACCGGTGTTCGGCAGCCAACCGGTCCGAAGACGAACACAACCAGCAGCGTCAGACAGAAACCAAGATGGATCCGGAAGACGTTGTGGGACACCCGGCGCGCGGGCGACCGACGGGGGTCTTCGACTTGGGTCACGCCTACTCATCGCCCAGGTAATCCAGATGTTTACTAAAGTCGACCGGAAAAGTGCCGACGTCAGTGAACGCTCGGTAACAAATAATCTAGCCTAATGTCGCTTTTACACCGTTTCCTCAGATCGATGTGGTCGAATTTGATCTTTGTCTGTACTCTCCGCGGATGCCCTCCAATTCATCGCGCCGCAGCATTTCCTTAACCTGCGCGCTACTTATGTCGGCTGCAGCCGTTGGCGGTGGTGTCACGCTGTCCCCCCGAAAAGCACAAGCTGACACTGTCACCACCGCCGCCGACAACTTCCGCACCGGCTGGTATCCCGACCAGGCGCGGCTGTCGCCAGCGTCGGTGGCGGGGCCTAGTTTTGGCCGACTGTTCAGTGCCGAAGTGGTCGGACAGGTCTACGCCCAACCGCTGGTGACTGACGGAGTTTTGTTGGTCGCGACCGAAGACAACCGGGTTTATGGGCTAGACCCGGAGACCGGCAACGATGCGACCACCGGCAAACCGCTCTGGACTCGCGACGTCGGCGTGCCGTGGGATCCCAAGGAGCTCAGCTGCTCGGACCTCACCCCCCACATTGGCATCACTAGCACTCCGGTGGTTGACCCGGCCACCCATACGGCCTATTTCACTGCCAAAACCTATGTAACTGGCAAATCGGGCCCAGCAAAATACGAATTGCATGCTGTCAACATCAAGACCGGACAGGAACGGGCAAACTTCCCGGTCTCGATCGGCGGAGCTGCGGACAACGATCCCAAGATTGTCTTCAACGCCACCTATGAGCTGCAACGCCCTGGTCTGCTGTTGCAGGATGGCGTCATCTATGCCGCATTCGGCGCACATTGCGATGCTGCCCCTTATTACGGCTTAGTCGCCGGGGTAGACGCGACTTCTGGCGTGCAGACTTCGCTGTGGTCGGCTGCGGCCGGGCCGAACAGCGAGGGCGGCGCCGGCATCTGGCAGGCCGGCGGCGGCTTAGTCGCGGACCGCCCCGGTTCCTTCCTCGTGGTCACGGGCAACGGTGACTCGCCCCCATCAGCCACCAAGGGCGGTCCCCCGATCGTCACACCCGGTTCAACCCCACCAACGCATCTGGGTGAATCAGTCGTCCGGTTGACGGTGGGCAAGGATCGCAAACTTGCCGCCACCGACTTCTTCGCCCCGTTCGACGCGAACAAGCTCGAAGAATACGACGGAGACTTCGGCGCGGGCGGGCCGGCGGCACTGCCCGACTCGATGGGCACCACCAAGGTTCCCCACCCGCTGGTAGTGGCAGGCAAGGGCGGATATGTATATCTGCTCGACCGTGACCAACTCGGCGGTGTCGGGCAAGGGGCGGGCGGTTCGGACGCGGTCGTCGACCGGATCGGCCCCAACGGCGGTGTCTGGTCCAAACCGGCAGTTTGGCCTGGTGACGGCGGCTGGGTTTACGTGCCGACAGCTAGTGGAGGTGCAGTCGACAGCGGATCCAGCGGCTACCTGCGCGCATACAAGCGCGGCGTCGACGGCACCGGCAAACCAGCGCTGAGCCTGGCCGCGACTTCGACCACCCCGTTCGGTTTCGGCAGTTCCATCCCGGTAGTGACTTCCGATGGCACTACGAACGGATCGGCCCTGGTCTGGATCATTTGGTCGCCGGCGGGCGATGGCGTCAACGCACAACTGCGGGCGTACGACGCGGTGCCGGTTGATGGCGACTTCCGGCTGCGGTTCTCGGCCCCGATCGGCACGTCGACGAAGTTCACTCCGCCAGGTGTCGGTAACGGGCGAATCTACGTCGGCACCCGAGACGGACACGTACTGGCGTACGGCGCGCCGGTGCAACAGTCGGTCACCGTCGCCGGTACCGACTTGGGTGTGGTCACTGTTGGCACCTCCGCCACTACGACGATCACGCTGACCGCACAGCAAGACACCACGATCACCTCACTGGGGGTCAAGGGGTCTGGTGTTGCGGTGGGTAGCGGCGCTCCGGCCCTACCGGTGAACGTTGTTGCCGGGAAATCGCTCGATATTCCGGTGGTCTTTACCCCAGCTCTGGCCGCACCGGTGGGTGGGACCCTGACGGTAGGCACCAGCGACGGAAACTTCGATATTTCGCTCAATGGAACCGGTCGGGCAAAGGGGCCAGCCTTGGCTGCCTCGACAAAGCTGCTAAGTCTGGGCGGCATCGCGGTCAACCGGGCACTGTCCGGCAACTTCACCTTGACTAACACCGGCGACGCGGCATTGACCGTGCAAAAGATTACCGCACCAGACAAACCGTTCACTCTTACCGGAGCGCCAGCAGTGAATAGCTTGCTAGCGCCGGGCGCTTCGATCACTGTCGGTGTTTCCTTCACTGCAACCAAGCCCGGGGATTACAGCGACGACCTGATCGTGGCCACCACCGGCGGAACCGCGACAGTCGGGGTGACCGCGAGCGCTTCACTGCCCGGCATCTTGACCATTTCGCCGGAGAAGCTGGCAATCGGCACCGTCGCCGTCGGCAGCTCAGTCAGCAAAATCATCACGCTCAGCAACACTGGTGGGAGCACGCTGACGCTGAACAAAAGCAAGGTGCCACTGCCCGGCCCACTGACCGTGGACACGGCTCTGCCGGAAGGGACCACTATCGCTGCCGGCGCGCAGTTGCCGGTCACTGTCACGTTCACCCCGACGGTTCCCGGCGACGTCACCGCTAACCTCGAACTGACTGCGGACGACGGACAGAATCTGCGTACGGTCGCGCTCAGTGGCAGCGGCATCCCGCAGGTGACGACACTAGGCCAGCCACTGGGGTCGTCGGTGTTGTTGTCAAAGGGTGCGACCGTGACCACTTCGAGCACCGAGTCTGCGCAGCTCGGTCCGGAAAAGGCGCTCGACGGCGATGTCAGCACCCGATGGTCTAGTGCCTTCGACGACAACCAATCGATCACGGTCGACTTGGGCGCGGAACACACAGTCAAGCGAGTCGTTTTGTCGTGGGAGACCGCTTTTGGCAAGACGTATGAGGTGCAGGGCAGCCTCGACGGCAAAGACTGGTCGACGCTCAGTTCGGTCGCGAGTGGCAACGGCGGGGTGGATGACCTCCAGGTCGCAGCCAGCAAAGCCCGCTATGTCCGAGTTCTGGGCACCAAACGCGGCACCGTCTGGGGTTACTCGCTTTACGAACTAGAGGTTTACGGAAGTTGACGAAACGCAGACGCGAGCGGACGCCCCGCTCGCGTCTGCGGCGCCCGACCCGAGCGGTCCGATTCGGGTGGTTGAGTCGGCCTCGGGTCGGTGGTCCAGCGCACCACCAGGGCTGAGCAGGGCATTCCCGCCGCCAACCAGCCCCGACGACATTCGCCAGTAACAACCGAGAAATCCGGCCGTACGCCACCACGTGGGTACTTCGACCGATGCAGTGACCGGCATAAGTCTCGTGTTTGCGTGGGGCGAAGATGTCTAGGTTATGAACATGGCGAGTTTCGAGGTAAAACCCGGTTTCGAGGTAAAACCCGGTGAGGTGAACAAGGTCGCCGTGCGCGGCTTCGACAACGTCGACGCCCTGCATCAGCGCATCACCGATCTTGCCGGAGTCCACCTTCCGGCCGACGGCTTTCCGTTAGCCGCCGGACAAGAATTCCTTGACGCCTACCACGGCTGGTTACAAAGCTACACCGAGACCGTCTTCGACGAAAAATCCGGGTGGGAAGCCACCTTTACCGATTTGCGTGCGGCACAAGACGCGTATACAGCTGCCGACAGTTATGCGGCCGAGAGCAACCGAAATTTGCTCACCTAAGGTCCCATTGCGCCTGCTGAGTATTATCGGCCGTTGTTCTCACGTCAGCGTTGAGGCTTAAACCGCCTTCGCCAGCGCTTGGAAGGCGAGAAGGAAAGTTAACCATGGACGACATCGTGGTAGAACTCGACAGAATGCATCGTGATCTTGTTGCATTCAACAGCGTGCTGGATAAGGCGGTAGCGCTTGGGAAAGTCACTGCGCAGGGCTGGGACAGCTCCGGGTCCATACAAGTGACGCTCGACGTGGACGGCCAGCCGAATTCCATTTGGGTAACTGACATGTGGCGGCGAAACCTTACGACGGACGGGATCGGTGCTGCAGTGCTGCAGGCAGCTCAGGCTGCCCAGGCTGAGCGAAACCGTGCATGGACTACCGCCCTTGAAGAAAACGGGGTGACCACCCAAATCGATCAATGGGATTCTCCAAACCACGAATCTGTAGAGGATTTATCGCCGCCCCCCGTATCTGTGTTGACGACGCCGCTGGGTGATGTCGCGCCCCGACCCATGGACGAAGTGATCACAGATGTTTTGGCGCTGAACTCAAGCAACATCACATTTCCCACAGCTGTTTCAGACCGCGAAAAAAAATATACAGGGGTCTACCGATATGGGGAAGTGACGGTGACTATATCTGCCCAAGGTTTGGACGACTGCACTGTCGACGCGGACTGGGCGGCCAGGGGAGTTGACGATGTGATCCTGACCGAAGCACTCACTGAAGCATTACGTTCGGCTCGCGATGATTTAACCGGATCTGCCTCCTCGGCTATTAACGAACCCACCAAACTTGACTATTTACTTGCTGAGGCAACAGCCCATTTGATTACTCCAATGTGACACGCGTACCTCTAGATATCTGACTGTTATTTTTTTATATCTTCGCCTTTTAGGAGCTTACTCATGCCGGACATTAAGAAGCCTTCCCCGGACGATATTAAAGCTTCATTGTCAGATATGGATCATGATGCAATGGTATGGCATGATCTATCAGGAGGCATGACAAAATTAGCGGTCCATATTGATGGCTTGAACGTGACAGCGATCTCAGCTGGGATCTTTATCGGCCTTCACGGCACGTATACAGCGCTCGTTGAACATATGTCTTCATTGGCCTCTTCCGGAGCCAAAAGATTTGCCGATATCAGTCAAACGCTCAAAACAACCGAGAAAATGTATCATGATATGGATATGAAAATTCACGGCGATCATACAAAAGTTTCTTCACTTATCGATCAAAACCCCTTAGGAATGTCGGCATGACGCCACCACAGAATGCTAATATTGGGTTCAAATCCCACGCTTTCAACGGTGATCTTCTTGAAGCAGCTATTAAAAAGTTCGAGGAGCTATTTGAAGCCCTTTCCAGAGTCGGTAAGGATCTAATCAACCGCGCTGCTGGCTCAGCATCGGCGACAACCCAGGCGCCCAATGATTGGGCATCAGGTGTAAATCGTACACTTAATAACTGGGCGGCAGGAGCTAATCATACGCTCAACGATGGAGCGTCGGCGATAAATAACACGATTAATTTAGCTATGAAAAAAATGGGAGAAACACTCGTTTTTCTCGCTGAGAAGCTTATTGAAGTAAGGAACGGGGTAGGGGCACCATGGGCGGCATACGATATAGCAGATAAATGGGTCGACGCCCACAGTTTAGCTTCCGACATTATTTCAGAGCTTCAAGTAGGAGTTACCCTAAAGGCTGGAGTCAGTTGGCAGGGCAAGGGGGCAGATAGCTATAATCAGAAGCAGATAACTCAACTTGCGGCTCTCGAAAAATTTCGAGACGTGTGCACCGACTGCCAAAATACTACCGCTGGTATAGGTAACGCTGGAACAGGTTTTTATATTTCGTTGATAATACCTCTCATTACGGTGGTAGTGACGGCCATCACTACCGCCGCATCAGCTGGCACAGGTGTGCTCACATTGCCTGCTGTAACTGCGGGGCTGGCAGCCGTAACTAAAAATACGGCCTCGGTCGTGAGTATTATCACGGGTTTGATTTACTTCATTCAAACCACAAAAACTGAAGTTGGTAGAATGAAGTCTTTAACTTATGACACCGGACAGCCGCTTCCCGCACCATGCTTGGCCCTCACCAGAAACCAAGCTGTACCTTTACGATCCCAAATTCCCGGACCGCATAAAGCCTAAAGTATATCTTTGAGCAACACTGCAGGGAAAGAGACGGATGCCGAGGGCTTCGGCGATTTCGGTGGGGATTTCGCCGGCGGCATGGCGGTGTTCCAGTAATGGTCGACTCCTCAGTTAACATAGACAGTATTCTCCGTACTGGAAATGCTTGGTTTTAGCGGCAAGGATCCGTTAGGCAACGGATATTTTGAGCCTGCCTGCCCGGATCCTTCACTTCACTGTGCGTCGATAGACCACGGCCTGCCATGGAAAGAGGATGAAATTCACCGGCGTCGTCTCGAGATTGTTCACTAATAGCTCAGCCGACGACCAGGCCGCAGCGTCGATCTCGGCTGGCACGGTCTTGCCGGAGAAGTTGCCGATGACTAACAATTCGGTGGCACCGAGCCGACGAGTGAAGGCATAAAGTTGCTCGTCTTGCGGCATGAGCATGGTGAAGTCGCCGTCGACCACGGCCGGTTCGGTGTGGCGCAGCTCAATCAGCCGACGGTAATGGTGAAAAACCGATTTCGGGTCGTTGCGTGCGGCAGCCGCGTTGAGCTGTGGATAGTTCGGGTTGACCGCCAGCCAGGGCGTGCCGGTGGTAAATCCGGCGTGTGGTGAGGTGTCCCACTGCATCGGGGTGCGCGCGTTGTCTCGCCCGCGTGCACGCAGGACTGTCAACACATCCTCCGGTGAGCGGCCCTCGCGCTGGGTTGCCTGGGCATAATGGCCGAGCGCTTCGACGTCACGAAAATCATCGATCGTAGCAAAGGGATAATTAGTCATACCGATTTCTTCGCCTTGGTATACATACGGCGTGCCGCGGTGAAGGTGTAGCACTGTGCCGAGCATGGTGGCCGAGGCAACCCGGTATTCGGCACTGTCGTCACCGTAACGCGAAACCACCCGCGGCTGATCGTGGTTGTTCCAATAAAGACTGTTCCACCCGGCCGTGGCGAGACCCGCCTGCCAGCGGCCGAAAATGGCCTTCAAGTTGGTCAATTGCAGCGGAATCAGGCGCCATGGGTCAGCGCCCCGGTCAGCCCAGACGTGGTCGAACTGGAACACCATGTCGACCTCGCCTCGGGCCGGGTCGGTGAAAAGAATCGCCTCGTCGACAGTCACACCGGGCATCTCGCCGACGGTCAGCAAAGCTTCGCGGCCGGCGAAGACCTGCTCGTACATTTCGTGCAGGAATTCGTGAATCCGCGGGCCGTTCATATATGCCGCCGTGCCGTCCGCGAACGCTGCGCCAACGGGCAGCTGGCCATCTGGGAGTGCACCGGTGTGCGGATCGACGGCCTTGGACAAGTAATTGACCACGTCCATCCGGAACCCGTCGACACCACGGTCGAGCCACCAACGCATCATCGAATAGATGGCGTCGCGCAGCTCGGGATTCTCCCAATTGAGGTCGGGCTGTTTGGTCGAGAACAAGTGCAGGTAATACTCGCCTGTTTTTTTGTCATATTCCCAGGTCGATCCGCCGAAGGCAGCACCCCAGTTGGTCGGCTCCGCGCCGGGCGTGCCCGGTTGCATGCCGGCGCGGGCTGGCCGCCACCAATACCAGTCCCGCTTGGCACTGGCGCGATCGGCACGGCTCTCGACGAACCACGGGTGCTCGTCGGAGCTGTGGTTGACCACTAAATCCATGATCAACTTCATCCCCCGCTGATGTACGCCACGCAGCAGTTCGTCGAACGTCGCCAAATCTCCGAACAGCGGGTCGATGCCCTGGTAGTCGCTGATGTCGTAGCCGTTGTCGTCCTGCGGAGACGGATAGATCGGCGACAGCCACAGCACGTCGACGCCGAGATCGGCCAGATAGTCGAGATGTTTGATGATGCCGAGCAGGTCGCCCATGCCATCGCCGTCGGCGTCAGCGAAGCTGCGCGGGTAGATCTGGTACACGACTGCACTTTTCCACCACAGATCCGTCATGCGTCTTCTCTAACACGAGAACACTGACTTGTGTGCGCGAGCATACTAAGTAGGTGTTAACTTCCTCGAAATGGCATTTGTCGTGAAGGTCGCACTGCTAGGACCTATCGCCTGGCGTACGCCGCCGCTGCACTATGGCCCGTGGGAGCTGATCACCAGCTTGCTGGCCGAGGGGCTGACTGCGCGCGGCGTCGACGTCACTTTGTTCGCTTCCCTCGATTCGATCACCGCGGCCACTCTCGCGGGAATCAGCCCCACTGGTTACGAGGAAAACGACGAGCTCGACGGCCGCGTGTGGGAGGCGCTACACGTCAGCCACGCATTGTCGCGTTCCGCCGAGTTCGATCTGGTTCATAACCATTTAGACTGGTTGCCGCTCGCGTTCTCCGCGCACTGCGCGGTCCCGATGCTGACCACGATCCACGGCTTCTCTGGGCAAAACATCCTGCCCGCCTATCGTCGCGCCGACTCGCATTTCGTCTCGATCTCCGACAGCGACCGATCGAGCGACCTGGACTATCTGGCCACCGTGCACCACGGCATTGACCTCGATGTGTTGCCGGTGTCGTTGGTCGGCGGCTCGGACCTGATCGCGTTTGGGCGGATCCACCCGGACAAGGGCACCGACCTGGCCATCGAGATCGCTCGGCGGGCGGGCCGGCGCTTGGTTATCTGCGGCATCGTGCAAGACGAAAAGTTCTTCGCGGAGGCGGTCGAGCCACACATCGACGGGGATGCTGTAGTGCACCTTGGCTCGGTCGGACCGCAGCAGCGCGGCGCAGTCTTGGGTTCTGGCGCGGCGTTGTTGCACCCGATCCGCTTCGCCGAGCCGTTCGGACTGTCCGTCGTCGAATCGATGGCGTGCGGCACGCCGGTCGTCGCGTACCGTAAGGGGTCGATGGCTGAGGTGGTTGACGATGGCGTGACTGGACGCCTGGTGCAGGACATCGACGAGGCGGTTGCTGCAGTCAACGGCATCGCACAGCTCGACCGGGCACAGTGTGCGGCGCGAGCCCGGGAGCGGTTCAGCGCAGACCGCATGGTCGAGGACTACCTGGCGATTTACCGCAAAATCATCAGCCCAATAGGTTGATCTTGTTAACGTCGGCATATGAATTGCACGTTGACGGGGGCAATTACCTAAAAACGCGCAATGACGCCTGCGTGCGGTGTGCACCACCGTGCCCACGTGGGTTGAGTCGTGCTGCGGGGAGGCAGCCGCTGACCAGAAAGGGCCCTTTCCATGCCCGCTACCTATGGCTTCTTGAGCACCTACCCGCCCACGCAATGCGGTTTGGCGACATTCAATGCGGCACTCGCGACCCACCTGAATATAGGTGGATCGGCTGGAGTGGTGCGCCTACTCGCCGGCGACAATCCGGATGGCAATAATGTGCCCGGTGCAAAACTGTCGAACGGCAAACGTAGCTGCGCCGAGAAAGGCCGCGGAACAATTGAGCCCGACCGAGCGGCACCGCGAGTCGTGCACACCTGGAACACTGACACCGCTGGTGGCTGGGCTGCGGCCGCCAACGCGCTCAACCGGTTTCAAGTGGCGATCCTGCAGCACGAATACGGCATCTATCCCGGCGACGCCGGCGCCGAAGTGCTGCCGTTGCTGCGCGCGGTGAAAGTGCCAAAGATCGTGGTGCTGCACACGGTATTAGCCAACCCTGATCCGCTGCAACGTTCGGTATTGGAACGTATCGCCGCCGCCGCCGATGCCCTGGTCACCATGACTGACACTGCCCGGCAACGACTCATCGGCGGCTATGCGATCGACCAGCACAAGATCTCGGTGATTCCGCACGGCGCGGCCAGCCATACCAGTGCGCCACGCAAAGACCACGATCGGCCGCACCTGCTCACCTGGGGCCTGCTCGGACCAGGCAAGGGCATCGAGTGGGCTTTGCAAACCCTCGCGCTGCTGCGCAACTACGAACCGATGCCGGTGTATACGGTCGCCGGGCGTACCCACCCGAAGGTGCTCGAACAGTTCGGTGACACCTACCGCGATTCGCTGCAGACGCTGGCCGCCCAGCTGGGGGTGACCGACGCGGTCCAGTTCGACGACGTGTACCTCGACGACGCCGCCCTGTCCCGACTGATCCGCTCGGCCGATGTGGTCCTACTCCCGTACGACTCGACCGAACAGGTCACCTCGGGTGTGCTGATCGAGGCAGTCGGTGCTGGTGTGCCCGTGGTGGCCACCGAGTTCCCGCACGCAGTGGAGCTGCTCGCCGATGGGCCCGGCCTGCTCGTGCCGCACCAGGATCCGGAAGCGATGGCAGCCGCGGTTCGTCGAGTGCTCGCCGCACCTTCAGTGCCCGGTCGGCTCACCGGCCTCACCGGCGGACCCACCCTGCGCTGGCCCGCCGTTGCCGCTCGCTACCAGGCCCTAGCCGCCCGCCTGCTCGCCGCCCGTACGCCGGTAGCGACCTCGGTGCCCGCATGAGCACTGGCCTGCGGTTAGTGCCGCCGCCGATCCAGCTCACCGACGCCCCGCCGCCAAACTGGAGTCACATCGTCCGGCTGTCCGACGACACCGGCCTGCTCGAACACGCTCGCAACGCGATAGTGCGCCGCGAACACGGCTACTGCGTCGACGACGTGTCCCGTGGCCTGCTGGTCGCCAGCCGCGAACAACGACCGAGTGCGCAAGTCGTACGCCTGGCCGAGCAGTACCTGGCCTTCCTGACCCACGCGCAGGATGCTGACGGGGGTTTCCACAACCGGCTCAGCTACGACCGGCGCTGGCTGGACGAGCCGTCACTGGGTGACTGGTGGGGCCGCGCGCTCTGGGGTCTGGGGACAGCCGGCGCCCGCTCGACCGTGCCGTGGATCCGCCGGGAAGCCCTGGCCGCGTTCCAGCAGGGTGCACACCGGCGCTCACCCTGGCCCCGGGCGATGGCCTTCGCCGGACTGGGCGCGGCCGAGGTGCTGCGCGCCGACCCGCGCGATCAAGCAGCCGCCGAGCTACTCGCCGACGCCGCGACGGTGATCGGCCTGCCCGGCAGCGATCCCAACTGGGTGTGGCCGGAAACTGAGCTCACCTATGCCAACCCGGCGCTGGCCGAGGTGGTGATCTCCGCCGGTGACCTGCTCGGCGACGAAGCCCAGCTCGCCGCCGGCCTGCGGATGCTGGCCTGGCTGTGCGCGTGCCAAGAACATCAAGGGCACCTGTCCACCGTCGCAGTCGGCGGTTGGCGGCCAAACATGCCCAAACACCGCTTCGATCAACAACCGATCGAGGCCGCCGCGACCGCCGACGCCTGTGCCACGGCGGCTGCCGTGACCGGTGATGACCGCTGGGACGCCCCGCTGTTTTCCGCAATTGCCTGGTTTCTGGGCGACAACGACACCCAAACTGTCATGTACGACCCCCTAACCGGCGGATGTTATGACGGATTGACGGCCGATGGTCCTAATCTAAACCAAGGAGCCGAATCCACCCTCGCGCTGGTCTCCACGCTGCAGCATGCACGCTCATTAGTGACTCGAAGCCCGACCCGAGCGCCGAGCGGCACCGCCTGAGGACTGGACGCGCACAACGTTGGGGCCTACCGGGCAGTCGAAGGTGAGTAGAGCGTGACCGCAACCATGAATGCACAGTCCCTGATCACCCGGCACGACATCGTCATGGAGCCGGACGATCGGCGCGTGGTGATCAAGCTGTTCGTGCCCGGCGAGGACGCACAGCTAGTTCAGAACCGGGCCTCCAGTCTGATCGAGCGCATCTTGCGCCTCGACGAGGACGAGATCGCCCGACTGCTCGACGAGGTGCTGACCCGATTTGCCGGACGTCATCACGACATCCTGGGCGTCTTCCAGCACCACTACGACCTGGTGCACCACCGAGTGCCGAATGAAATCGAGTTGTCGCCGGGCGCTCGTACCCTGATCGGGGCTTATTTCAGCCATGAATTTGCGGTTGAGGCGGCGGCTCTGTGCAACCCATCTATGGTGCCGCACCCGGACCAGACCGGGCTGGAACCAGGTCAGCTGCGGGCGGCGATCAGCTTGCGGCAGATCGGCGAGGGGCACATCTCGTCGATCGGCTTCTGCACCGCGGTGCTCGGTCCGGACGACCAGATCCGGATGGAAGGCCGGGACGGCCCGCTGCTGATCGGTCACCGGGTCGGCGCCAAGCACATGCGTCACCAGCTCGTCGCTGCGCTGATCGACGCGGAGATCGACAACGAGGCCTCGGCGTACGTGATCTCGGCCTTGCCTGAACGCTTCGACGACGAAGAGTTCGAGGATGTGATTGGGCACGTGCCGGCCGAGCTGCTCTCTCGGTCCACCACCCAAGGCACGATTGACCGGATTCGGCACCTGGTCGGCGACGACTACGCGATCAACTTCCCGGCGACCACCCCACTGCACCAGCGCATTCTGTGGCCGGCGACGCCCGCGGAGAGCAACGGCATGGAAGACGCCCGGTTCGTACAGGTGATCGACCCGGACGGTCGGCCGGCTTATCAGGCGACCTACACCGCCTATGACGGGCGGCAGATCTCCGGCCGGGTCATCTTCACCCGCGACCTGCGCCACCTGGAGGTCACCTCGCTGCACGGCCCGGCGGCGCGCAACAAGGGCATGGCACTGTTCCCGCGCTACGTCGACGGCCGCAAATGGGCGCTTTGTCGCTCAGATGGTGAGACGCTCGGGCTGGCTGTGCGCGACGAGCAACACCGGTGGCAACACGCGGCGCCACTGCTCGTACCGCATCGGGGTTGGGATTTGATCCAGGTCGGTAACTGCGGTTCGCCGATCGAAACGAAGGCCGGTTGGCTGGTGCTGACCCATGGCGTCGGCCCGATGCGCCGGTATGCGATCGGCGCGATGCTGCTCGATCTAAACAATCCGGAACGGGTCATCGCCGACCTGCCCTCGGGCCTGATCGATCCGGACGAAGTCGAACGCGAAGGGTACGTGCCGAACGTCGTGTATTCCTGCGGCGGGTTGGTGCACGAGGACCGGTTCTGGCTGCCCTATGGTGCCAGTGACGTGCGGGTGGGCTTCGCCAGCGTCTCGCTGGACCGCCTGCTGAACCGGATGGTCCCAACCGGCTACTGACCAGCACATTTGGGTGGGGGTCGGTCCGGTTCAAACCACGCCGGCTGCCACCCAAATGGTGAGCACAGCTAAGATCGGCCGCGTGTGTGTCAGGCTTTGTGGATGAGTGCCGCGGTGCGATTCGGACTTATCGGGTACGGAACGGGTGGCCGGGTGTTCCACGCCCCGTTGCTCGCAGCCGCGTCGAACATCGAGCTCATCGGCGTGCAAACCAATTCCGACCAGCGCCGCCGGGAATTGGCCGACCACCTACCCGAGGTGCCCGCATACAGTTCCCTGGCCGAATTGGCCGCTGCCGGTGCAGAGGCCGTGACCATTTCCACTCCGGCTGCGACTCATGCCGAACTGGCTTTGGCGGCAATCGCGCTCGGGCTCGCTGTGGTGGTCGACAAGCCGTTCACGCTGGATGCCGAGTCAGCGCAACAGGTCGTCCGGGCCGCCCGGGGTGCCGGTGTGCCGCTAACCGTCTATCAAAACCGACGCTGGGATTCAGATCTGCTGACCGTGCGCCGGCTCATCGACGACGGCACGCTCGGCGAAGTGCGCCGCTTCGAATCCCGCTTCGAACGCTGGGCCCCCGACCGCTCCCCACGCGCCGCCGGCGGCGGAACCCTGCTCGACTTCGGCTCCCACCTAGTCGATCAAGCCCTGCTACTGCATGGACCAGCCACCCGCGTGTACGCCGAAATGCGCGGCACCGGCGAGCTAGACGACGACGTTTTCGTGGCCCTGCACCACGTCAACGGCGTCGAATCCCATCTGTGGGGCAGCTGGCGCCAAGCAGCCCCCGGCCCCCGATTCCGCGTCAGCGGCACGACCGGCGCGTTCGTCGTCGACAACTTGGACGGTCAAGAAGCAGTGCTCAAAGCTGGCGGCTCCCCCGCTGAACTGGGCGAACAATGGGGAGTCGAACCAGCGTCGGGTTGGGGCCGCCGCTATCACGGCGGCCCCAGCGAACCCGTGCCGAGCGAACGCGGACGCTGGGACACGTTCTATCCGGCCGTTGCCACTGCTATCCGCGGCAACGGCCCCATGCCCGTCGACCCGGCAGACGCCGTACGCGCCCTGCAAGTGCTCGACGCGGCCCGTACGAGCGCACGGACCGGCACGGCAATCCGGCTATAGCTGACAAACGCCGTGGACTCGGGCGCTCGGAGCCCGGGCCGCGCAGATCTATCTTGCTTGGCCCAGGACCCTGGATGCCGCCATCAGCGCCGACGATTGTCAGGCGGTGGCGGTGGCGTGCAGGAAAGCCGCGACGTCCGCAGTGACGACCTCGGCCTGTGTGGCGGCCTGGGCGAGATTGCGAGTTATTTCGCGGTTCGTCACCGTCTGTTCTTCGACGGCGGCGGCGACCGCGTTCTGGCTGGCCTTGACCCGGTCGACGATCTCAGCGATGTCAGTCATCGCGCCGCCGGCCGCCCGGCTCAGTGCCTGAACGTTGTCGATCAGTTCGCCGATCCGTTGGGTAGCTGTCTGGGTTGCCCCTGATAGGTCCTTGACCTCGCCCGCCACGACGGCGAACCCTTTGCCCGCATCGCCCGCGCGGGCCGCCTCGATCGTAGCGTTGAGCGCCAGCAGATTCGTCTGCCTCGCGATCTGCGAGATGGTGTTGACCACCTCGTTGATCAAGGTCGAGGCGGAGCCGAGGTCCGCCATCGTGGTCGTCGCGGACTCCACGATGCTCACCGCGGTCTGTACGATATTCGTTGCCTCGCTGCCATTACGGGCGATCTCGTTAACGGTCGTGGACATCTGCTCCATCGCAGTGGCGACCGATTGCAGTGCAGTGCTGACGTCACGGGTCTTGTCTTGCGTCTCGGCAAGCCGGCCGGTCACCACCTGCGCGCGGCCGTCGGCGGCCACCTTTGCCGAGATGTCGGCCCAGGCGACTACATAGCCGGCCACACCACCGTCCGGGCCGGGCACCCGGTTGATCTGGGTTTCAAGGGTGACCGTGCCGAAGGCGAACTGGGCGTGGTGGGGCCGGAAGTTCGGGTCTTGCAGGATGCGTTCGATGCGCCCCGGATCCTTGTGGAACCGGTGGATGCTCCCGCCCAGCACATCCGCGATCTGCACGTGGAAGGCGCGTTCGATTTCTGACGCCAACGTCTGCAGTGTGTGCGCCGCGTGCGGGTTGATGTAGATGATGTTCAGCCCGGCGTCGGCGACGAAGATGTTCGCTTCGACCTTGTCTAGCACGACCCGGGCGGCAATGTCGGGAGCGAGCAGACTGTCGGGAACGACGGCCTGTGTTGTTGCCAGGGCGTTGCGCCCCCAGGCGGGGAATCTGCTCTGCTGAGACATGGATCCACCAATCTCAAACAGCCTGGGCCGGGGGCGCTAACGCATGGATGATTTCATCAACACGCTCACTGTAGAACGCGCCGGATCACGCACAGGTCGGATTTGCCAACTCGACACCGCGGGCGTTTGCAGGGCTGGTCAGGGTCCCGGGCTCATCTGGGCGGTCGCCGTGGTGGTCGTGCACCACGGCAGCCTCGGGAACGCCGGCGCTCTGGATGATCGCCGAGTTCGGCTGTGCTGGGGTCCTGGGCGATGCACGATGAGGCGTAGACGCGTGTGGTGGCAGCCCTACTGCTGCTGCCCAACATCATGGGGGTCTCGAGTCGCATGAGTGGTCCAGTAGTCTTCGCTGACGTGGGTACGGCGCGTCTGTCTGGCAATGTCTTGACCCGGTTCGTGCGCGACCGCGGCCTCGGCACGAAGATCAACTCTGCGGTGGCGTTAATGGCGGTGATCGCCCTAGCCGTGGGTGGCCTCGCCATAACCCGGATGGCGGTGATGAACGAGGACGCCAACGCCCTGTATTCCCTCGGGGTGGTGCCGATCCAGAAGATCGACCAGGTCAAGATCGACATGGAACAGACGCGACGTAACGTCCTCAACCATGCGGTGTCGCGCACCACCGCCAGCCAGACGAAGTACGACACAAAATCGCAGCGGACGACACCGCGTTCGCCGCGGATCTGAAGGCCTACCAGGCGACCACCGCCGACCCGGCACTGGCCGACAAGCTCTCCGCGGCGTGGAGCCAATACCAGCAGCTTCGCGACAGCGAACTGTTGCCGGCCAGCCGCGCCCATGATCTCGCCGCGTTCGAGAAAGCTCGCGACACCACCACCTTGCCCGCGGCCGTCAACGCGGGCGCCATCGCGAACCAGCTCAGCGACAAGGAGCGCGCCGAGGCTCAGCACCGGCAGCTGCGGGCCGAAGGCGCATACCGCTCGGCCCGCACGCTGATCCTCGTGTTGCTCCTGCTCGGCCTGGCCGCAGCGTTCGGGTTCGGGGCGTACATCACCCGCTCGATCCTCACCGGGGTGCGCCGGGTGTCACACTCGGTAGCCGGACTGGCCGCCTGCGATCTGACCCTGACCGTCGGCCTGGACTCGCGGGATCAGTTCGGGGTGATGGGCCGCGATCTGGATACCGCGATCGGCGCGGTGCGCTCCACGGTCGGTGACCTCGCGTCCACCGCGACCGCGTTGTCCGGGGCGGCACAACAGCTGTCGGGTCTGAGCGGGGAGCTCAACAACGGCGCTGATGAGGCATCGGCGAAGGCGACGCTGGCCGCTGACTCGGCCGGGCAGATCAACAGCAATGTGCAGTCCGTGGCGGCCGGCGCGGAGCAGATGACCGCATCCATCCGTGAGATCGCCGGGACGTCAGCGCAGGCCGCGATGGTCGCCAACGAGTCGCTGGAGATCGCCCGCAGCACCAGCGGGCAGATCCGTGAGCTGGGGCAGGCCAGCATGGAGATCAGTGATGTGGTGCGGCTGATCACCTCGATCGCCGAACAAACTAACCTGCTGGCACTGAATGCCACCATCGAGGCCGCCCGGGCCGGCGCCGCCGGTAAAGGTTTCGCGGTAGTCGCCGCCGAGGTCAAAGACCTGGCACAGGAGACCGCCCGGGCGACCGACGACATTACCCGCCGCATCGCCGCCATTCAGGCCAGCAGCGAAGGCGCGGGCGTCGCGATACAGCGCATCGAACAGGTGATCGGGCAGATCAACGACTACAGCAGCACCATCGCCGCGGCGGTGGAGCAGCAGTCGGCCACCACCAATGAGATGACCCGCTCGATCAGCGATGCGGCGACCAGCAGTAGCGCGGTCCTAGCGAACTTCGCCGCGGTCGCGGAGGTCACCACCGCCACCTCGGAAGCGGCCCAGGCCAGCCAGCGCGCCGCTGACCACCTGTCGGGCCTTGCGGTCAAGCTCAACGGACTTGTCGGGCAGTTCCACTACTGATCGGCTCCGCACGGCCGACAGAACAGCGCAGCCCACACACATACGCCTGCCGACATTGAAGGAAACCATGGCATCCTCCGACGACCGCGAGTCTATGGCCGCACGCGGCGAGCCTACCGGGCCGTACAACATGCAAAGGCCCACCCTCGACGACGCCCGAACGGCGCTGCGCCGGCTCTATGGAGCCAATGCCGATGGCGTCTGGACCACCTTGCTTGCCGGTGCCGGGCTGACCGGACACGAAACCGACCAGGCGTCCTTCGACCGGCTGGTCGACCGCATGAAGGCAGCCGACTCGGTCACCAAGCTGTGCGCACGCAGCCTCGCCATCCGGTCGGCGACCTTCACCCGGCTTTCCGCCGCGCACACTCTGATCAGCGACGCCCGATGAAGTCTGAAGCCTCACCATGGGAGCAGTCATGAACACCGACACGAGCCACCTGTCACAGCTCGGCGACCTTCAGCGCATGCAGGTTCTGGCCAGTATCGATCTTGACAGCCTTGGGCTGCGACAGAAACTCGACGCCGTCACCACGCAAACCGCCCAGCGGCTAGGCCTGCCGATCAGCCTGGTCAGCCTGGTGCTCGACACCGCCCAGTTCCTCGCCGGATCGCACGGACTCGACGGCTGGATCGCCGAGGCAGAAGGCACCCCGATCGAATGGTCATTCTGTGCCCACGCCGTCGCGTCCGGGCAGCCCTATATTGTTCCCGACGCCGGCATCGACGCCCAGCAATGCGAGAACCCACTGGTCACCGTCGACGGCATCCGCAGCTACGCCGGCGTACCCGTCATTCTCGACGGACAGGCCATCGGCGCGCACTGCGTTATCGGCCCCGACGCGCACACCTTCACCGACGATGACTTAGACGAACTGCGCCGTGGCACAGCCGAGATCATCGAGATCCTGCACCACTACCGCCTTATCGATTAGTGGCCAGCCACCAGGTTACGTACAGGAGCGCCCGCCATGGCAGTCCGCTAGCTAGCTTTGGCTCAGATCTCACGGCGGGATTTACAACGTTGGTGATGCGGGTGTGTCGTCGCGGCAGCGGGTTCCGTGGGTTTGATGGTGTGGAATCCCCCGAACGGGCCGTTGATCTTCTCGGCGACTTCTTTACCGAGGTACCGCCCGCCACACGGACCTATCGGAGAACCAAAATCCTGGTCCGTCTCAGACGGGTGCGCGAGAATCCCAGCTGCCGGCATGGACCACCGTCAGGGCCGGCTCGTGCTCGCCGTCTGGACGGCCGGTGTGGGGTGGGCACGGAGGAACAGCTGCACACCGGCTTCGACTCGGCGCACGAGGCCGATGTCGTCGCGGACACCCAGCGGGTATTGCAGGTTCGTGAACCCCTGCCAGAGGCCGAATAGCTGCTCGGCGGCGAGTTCGGGGTCATCCAGGTCTAGTTCGCCCGCGTGTGCCGCAGCTGAGAGCAGCGCAACGAGGTTGGCCCTGGTGCGGCCAGGCCCGGCGTCCCAGAACCGCTTCGCTAAGTCCGGGTGCCGACTCAGCTCGCCCGCGAGCTTCGCGTAGAAGGCAACTGCGTTTGGGGTAGCGAGGAAATGCATGACGCCGAGGCCGAACTGACGTAAGCGCCCCGCGATATCGATGCCGTTCTGCCAAGCTTGCGGACTGAGCTGCTGGGCCGTTTCGATGCGGTGCATCTCGGCGCGCACTCCCGCCTCGAGCAGCGCCTGCTTGTCCGGGAAGTACCGGTAGAGGGTCACCTTGGAGACACCGGCTTGCTTCGCCACCGACTCGATCGGCACTGCTTCGATCCCGTAGGCGAGGAACAGTTCCCAGGCTGCCGCAACAATCGACTGCTGCTTGGCGAGGTCGACCGGACGACCGGGCGGTCTGGCCGGACGGCTCATTGCAGCCTCCCCTCAATATTGTACGGTTGCGTTCATAAACCCGCCTCGACACCGACGTGCCCTACCTCCAGGAGCTGCAATGGTTACGCAGTCACCCAAACCCCCGCAACCGTCCGACACCGTACTCGTCGTAGGTGCAGGACCTACCGGACTCACCGTGGCTACCCTGCTCACCTTGTACGGCGTGCCCGTGCGTTTGGTGGAGAAACGGGCTGGGCTGTCCCGCCACACCAAGGCGACAAACCTCATGCAGCGCTCCTTGGAGCTGCTCGACTCGGTAGATCTGGCTGAGCCGCTTCAGCGGATCGGCGGTGCGATGGATCGGCTGACCTTGTCCGCCTACGGCCGCTCCTTCGGCCCGATTTCCATGCACCTCGACGACACCGCGTTTCCCGACGTGGTGCTCTGTGGCCAGGACGCGTTCGAGTCCGCTGCGGCTCAGCGACTCCTAGACCTGGGCGTCGAGATCGATTTTGGTACGGAGCTGGTCGGGCTCATTCAGGACGCTGAGGGTTGCACCGCGCAGTTGTCTCGTGCCGGCCAAGCCGAGTTCGCAAGAGTGGCGTTCGTGGTGGGCGCGGACGGGGCCACTGGGGCAACCCGGCGCTTTACCCAGCTGAACTTCCATCCTGCCCGAACCGGCGTAGCTATCCGGCAGGTTGATTGCACATTGCGCTGGGACCGCGCCTCCACCGGCGACCAAATGTGGCTCTTCTACGTCAATCGGGGATTTGCCGCAGTGGTGCCATTGTCTGGGGGCGTTCACCGCGTGCTGCTCATCAAGCCCGTCGACGCCATGCCGCAGCGCGAGCCGACCCTGCTTGAGCTGCAGACCCGGCTTCGGGAGGCCGCCGCGGACCCGACAGTTGAGCTCACTGAGCTGCGGTGGGCCAGCTATACCGATTTATCGATGGGAATGGCACCGAGCCTGATCGATGGCCGCGTGATCCTAGCTGGCGACGCCAGCAACCCTGTGCTGCCCAATGGCGGTCAGGGCATGAACACCGGCATCGCTGACGCGTTCAATCTCAGTTGGAAGCTCGCCACCGTGCTGCTCAACCAGGGCCCGGTCGAGCTTTTGGCCAGCTATGACAAGGAACGTCATGCGCTGCGTACCCGCCTGCAAAAGGCGCAGCATGCGAGCCTGAAATACTCCGTCTTGTCGACACCGGCGATCAGTCGAGCACTCATCCGACTTCTCGGCGGTCCACTGCTCGCCCTAGGTGGAGCGCGAGCCATGGCCCGTGCCTTCAGCGAGCTCGACATCACCACCCGCGACAGTGAACTCAGCGTCGACACCAACCGGCGGGCCGGCGTACGCGCAGGCGGGCGAGCTCCCGACGCGGCCCTGACCCAACACGGACGCAGTATTCGGCTCAGAAGGGTGCTCTACGACGGCGCTTGGACTCTCCTGTCATTTTCGGGCCGGGGCCGGCGAGCGGACATCGCCGCTGCGCTAGCTGCCCTGCAGGCAATACCCGGCCTGCCCGGACACGTGATCACGACCGTGCCCACCCCGCCACACGAAAACGACCTGGCAGTCCTGTACGACTTGGACGGGGAAGCACACGCACGGTACGGATACCGCAGGCCAACCCTCGTGCTGGTGCGCCCAGACGGACACGTGGCAATACGAACCAGCCCACGCCAAGTCGAGCTCGTCACCGACTTCATGCAGCGCTGGCACGTCACCGGCAACTTGCGCTTCACCTCAGTCCGTACGAAGAGCAATGTTCCGTCGGTTTAGCGGGTTCAGTTCGGTGCCAGTTCGTTCGCTTATCTGTGGTTCAGCCCAACAGGCCTCGGGCCGCGGCGGCCGCAACTGCCGCTGCTCGGTCGGCGACCTGTAGCTTGGCGAATACGTTGTTGACGTGGGTCTTGACGGTGGGCACGGAGATGCCTAGCCGATCAGCGATTTGGGGATTGGTGCGTCCCTCGGCGATTAACCGGAGAATTTCGGTCTCGCGAGCACTGACCGAGGATGGCTCATTGCGAGCTCCGGGCAGTGTCACCGCAGTGAGGAGGCCACGTTGTGCACTGGCCGGCAAGACGGGAGTGCCTGCGTGTACGGCGTGTACCGCCGCAGCGAGGTCGTCCGTGGTGGTGTCCTTGCCGACAACGCCCAGTGCGCCGGCGCGCAGGGCAGGCAGGACCGCCACATCGTGCAGATAAGTGGTTAAAAGTAGGACCGCGGTCTCGGGATACCGGGCCTTGATCCGTCGCGTTGTCTGCGCTCCATCGAGCCCCGGCATTCTGAGGTCCATCAATACGACGTCCGGGGACGTGGCCTCAACGGCCTCCAGTGCTTTGAACCCGTCAGCCGCAGTTCCGACGACTTGCACATCCGGCATCCGGGCGAGTAGCAGGGCGAATCCTTCGCGCACCAGGGTTTGGTCATCGACGACGAGTACCCGAACCGGCCGTCGTGGGGAAGCATTCATCGTGGCGGCTCAATCGGGAGCGTCAGGTGTACCGACCATCGGTCGCCGGTCGGACCCGCGGACAAGGCGCCACCGGCGAGGGCGGCCCGTTCTCGTAGGCCTTGTAGGCCCATGCCGCCACCGACGGGAAGTGCCGCATTGACCGCGAGCGGCCTCGGGTTCGGTTCCGTGCTGAGGTCAGCGAGTCGCCAGTTGTCAATGGTTAAGTCGAGTTCGTTCTGTTCGTGGGTCAACCAGACTCCGACCTGTTCACCGCTGCGATGCCGAGCCACGTTTGTCAGTGCTTCACGCACGGTAGCCAGGATGACGCCCCAGGCCGCGCCGGATAGATCCGGCGTCAGCTCCGGCAAAACTAGCTCGACTTGGTGCCCGGTAGCCGCTGACCAGTCGCCGACAGTGGTCCGGACCAGGTCCAAATTTGGAGTGAGGCCGCGCAAGACGTCGACGACGTCGCGAGCCTCGACCAAGGTGCGTCGCGACAATCGGATTGCATGTGACAGTCGGGCGTCAGTGGTCGTGGCGTCGCCGTCGGCGAGGGCGGCACGGGCGGTCTGCAACACCAGAAGTTGACTGGTGAGCAGATGGGTCAGGCTGTCATGGAGGTCTCGGGCGATACGCTCGCGTTCTTTGCCCGCCGCGATTTCGAGCTGCGCCTTGTGTGCGCTGCGTTCAGCGTGCAGCAGCGCTACGGCCTGCCGATGGTCTTGACGTATCCGGCGCAGCAGCAGCACGACGAGGAAGACACAGGCCGATGCGAGTGGTCGAGCCGCGTCGATTCCGCCCTGCCACGCTGCGCCAAACCACATCAACGCACCCAGCACTACGCTGAGAACGAACACCGCCCGCCGCAGAGGTAGCAGCGCCGCTAGGGCTGCTACCAGGCAACCGAGGCTAGCGAACACGGTCGTCATGACCGCACAGTACCCACCGGCACCTTCGTTTCGGACCCTTGCGTCGTCCGTCGAGCCGGCACGGAGCAAGCGGCGGGCTGGCGGATCAGCCACACCCCACGCCAGGTACCGAGGGCCCAAACTGCGGTGATAAGGACTCCGGCCAGCACAATATTTTCGCGCAGGAGCGCACCAGCGGCCGTACCCCCTAGGACGGCGGTTACCGCTGCCAACGTCAATGGCAGGTGACAGGGACAGGCCGCGAAAGACGCCAGAACCCAAGCCGTGCCCCGCTTCGAGCCGGCGTCACCGGTGGTGCGTTTTGACGCGGCGCTGCGGGCGCTCATGCCCGGTTCCGGCGACGCGCCAACAGGAAACCCAGGCCGGTGAGCAGGACGACGGCGGCGATGATGCAAGCGATCAACACGAGAACCTCCCGGACGTTAAATCATGTCCCGGCTACGATCTCGCGGCTGCACGGTCGCCGCCCATCCTGCCCCGGATCCATCCCGGCCAGGAACACTCCACCCTTGGGTGGAGTGTTCGTGGCCACGCGTTCCCATTAACCCAACACGGACGCAGCATTCGACTGCCAAAGGTGCCATAACTCCTAAAGTCACCACCAAAATAAGCCAGAGCCGTTCGCGTTTGCGGCGTGTCCTGGTAATTCGGGTAGCGCCGCGTGGGGACAACGATGCAACGTTATTGCTACGGCAACGTCCCCATTCTGTACCGATCGGTCAATTTATTGTACCTGGCGGTACACTACGATCGGGTCGGAAAGAAGTGGTTGCCTTGGCTTGATCAAGGGCTGTTACTAGGGGGTTACCGATGGCGTCAGCGCCGAGCACTGATCGTGGTCGTGCCTCGCGCGCCCGGATCGTCGACACTGCCTGCGATCTGTTTTATCGCCGCGGTGTCACTGCGACAGGTCTCAACGACATCGCAACAGCGTCCCGGACCGGCAAAGGTCAGCTCTACCACTACTTTCAAAACAAGCCCGACCTGGTCGCAGCTGTGGTCGCCGAGCAAGTCGACCGAATCTTGAGTGCACAGCAGGAACTCCTGCAACAGTTCACCAACGGCGACGATCTGCGCGGCTGGGCCGAACAAGCTGTCGCGGTCCACGAACAGGGCGGTCCCGCGCGCTGCCCACTGGGTGCGCTGGTCGGCGAGGTTGCCGACAATGACGACAACCTGCGCGAAGCGCTGAACACCGGTTTCGGCCTGTGGCGTTCCGCTCTTGCCGTTGGGCTGGCACAACTGCAACAGGGCGGCCACATCCGATCAGACCGCGAACCCGACGAAATAGCGGAGATCTTGCTCAGCGCCTATGAAGGTGGGGTCCTGATGTCCGAAGTGCGCGGCACCACCCGCCCACTACAACTCGCCCTAGACGCGGCTCTGCAGTGGACGTTCACTAAACCAAACCACGACGAATAAGAAATTTTATTCGGCTGGACGCAATTTTCCTCGCAGTGAAACATGGCTGCAGACATAAGGACTACTCGAGATTTCCCTGAAGTGCGCGAACCTAGGCCAATAGGGGGATAGGGCGATCTGCCGCAAACGGAAATGGCAAGCCCATTGCGGGTTCAGCTGGCTGGGCCGGTGACGTCGGTAGCTGTACTGTTCCAAATGGCTTCCACCAGCCGCATTGGGGTTTCCACTTGGGGGACGTGGCCCGTGTCGGCCAGCAGCCGGAATTGGGCCATGGGGATCGCAGCGGCGTAGGCGCGCCCATAATCTGGGTCGGCAATTCGATCGCTTTCGCCCCAGAGGACGAGGGTGGGGACCTCGAGGGTGGCGAGTCGTGCGGCCAGGGTCGGGTCGCTCATTGCGGTGCCTGCGTAGGTCGCGAGCGCAGCACGGTTGCCGGCAGCGACGGCGCGTGCGGCCTGTGGGAGGTTGGTGACGGCGGCCAAAAATGGTTCGGGGTTGTGGTAGCTGCGCTGGAAAACCTGCTCCAAGGTCAGGGTGAAGAAGTCGGCAATGGGGTGTCCAGGCACTTCGATGCCGACGCCGTTGACGATGATCATGCCGCTGACGCGGGGCGAGCCCAGCAGCGCCAGTTCCGCAGCGATCCATCCGCCGATGGAGTTACCGACGACGGTGACGTCAGTAAGGTCGAGCTTGTCGAGCAGGGCCGAGTAGAGCGAGGCCAGGCCTTTGACGGTGTGCAGGGTGTCAGGGCGCTCGGTGGCGCCAAAGCCGGGGTGGGTGGGTGTGAATACCCGCACGTCGTGGGTTTGCGCGAACAGCTTGGCGAAACCGTTGACCGATTGGGGACCGGCGCCGCCGTGCAGCAAGAGAAACGCGCGACCCTGGTCCGGGCCGGTGGTCGTGACGGTCAGAGGCACTGCGCCGACACCATCGAGGTGTACCTGGTGTGTTGTCGTCGTGGACATATGGCTCCTTACGGTCGGTGAATGTCGGTCTGAGCTGACGAGGGGACAGCCGCGAGCTGCACACCCATATCAGAAACCTTATACAAAGACCCTTAGATAGGCAAGGGCACGGGAGGTTGTCCATCATGGAGAGATTGCGTGAACGGGTGAACTATGCCGCATAACGCGGAATCCTCGGCCGCGTCTGAGGTCCACATAGGGCCTGCCTAAACGCAACGCTACGCACTTTTGAAACGGCGAGATCCTGCCTTTCTGACGGCTGGATCTACGAGGTTCTCAGCGACAAAAAGCCCCACTCCGTTCAGGATGTAGTGCTTGCCGCGCGTTTACACTAAGCGCTATCAATGCGTAGTGAAGTCGTGACTTGACGGTTCCAGCGGCAACGCCAAGACGACTGGCAACCTCATCGACTGTGTGACCTTCCACGTAGCATTCGAGAATGACCCGCTGATGCAGCGGTGTCAGCTGCGACACGATGGACTTGATAAATTGGCGCGTGTCGACGAGATCGGTGGCATCAACCTCGGCGACGTCGGGCACTGCATCGGTAAAAACTTCCGGCCTGCGTCGAGCCGCGCGCCAGTTGTTGATGACGATCCTGCGTGCCACCGTGAACAGCCAGTTACGCAGTGGCCAAGAAGAACCTTGCAACGTGCTTCGGTGATTCCAGTACTACAGCCCCAGATCATGAAGATGTTCCGGTATGGGTGGTTTCAGATTCGTAGCGGTGGTGGGAGTCGATCACCGCGGCGTCCGTAGTGGCTGATCATCGCGGTGCTCTGATGGGCGCGGCGCCAGGCCTCGCGGGCGATGGCCGCGGCGTAGTCGCCGACGGCGCGTAGCAGGATCGTCGCGGTGAGTAGGCCGCGTCAGGGCGGCGACAGCCCGAAGCGGTGTCGGGTTCAGCCGGGGTGTTCGCTTCCCGTCCGGGGGTGGTCTTTTCCCAGGCCGGACCGGGTGACTGCGAGGAATGCCTGAGCGAGCATGCTGATGGTCACGTGTCGGTGCCATGAGTCTGCCGCGCGGTCCATCCACGAACCTGGTACTGATCCAAACCGAGTTGGTCTTTCCCGGCTTGTTGTCGTCTTCGATGTTGCACCGTAGACCCGCTGCGAGGATCATCGCGGGGACCGGTGTCTGGGCCGGGGCTGGACCAGGAAGTACTCCACCTCGTAGATCCCGTCGGGATGCTTCTTCGTGACCTTCGGCCGGATCGCTCGACGGATCAACAGGGTATGGGCGAAACCCGGCGCGGGTGGCTGTCCCTTGACCGTCACCGCATGGGCGGCGAAGTCCCAGTACCGCTCACCTTTACTGCCGTAGCCACACGAACGGCGTTGCCATACCCGGTCGGCGGTGCCGGCCAGCACCACGTCCGGACGCAATGCCTCACCGCGAACCCCGAGAAGGGGCAGGTCCACCGCGACCGCGAACACATAAGACAAGACGTTGTCGTGGCAGAACTCGCGTAGGACCGGGTCACGGCCGTATCCTGAGTCAGCAACAACCCACCGGAACCTCAACGCCTGGTCCGCGAGAGCCCGTTTCAGCATGGTAACGCCCAGGTGCGGTTTAGTGACCAGACCACGATCGGCGGGTACCCCGGCGGTGTCACAGCGGGCCCGGTCACTGGTCCACGACGCCGGCAGGTACAACTCCCGATCGATGAACGTGTGCCCAAGCGCAGAAGCATACGTCAGCATCACCATGCACTGACAGTTCTCCGTCTGCCCCGTCAACCCGCAGTGCTGCGGTGCCACCCCCACACTCTTGGTGCCCTTCTTGATCGCCTGCGTGTCATCCAAAACCAACGCCGCGTCCGGGTCGGCCAACCCGGCCAAGACGTAACCCCGCACCCAGTCACGTAAGACGTCGACATCCCACGAAGCCTTGTTCAGCAGATGCTGGAACCGCTTCGGATTCGCCAGACCCGAGAACTCCGCCATCGCCCAACAATTCTTCTTCGCCACGTCCGCGAGCATCGCCCGCACGAACAGCCCGAACGTCTCCTTCGGCTCCGGCCGGGCGAACAACCACCCCAACCCATCCGTCAACGCGGACAGATCCATACCCCACGCATCGATGTCCTGCACCGTAACCGCATCCACGCCGTGGACAACGATCGATCATGCAACCAGTTTCAAGATCCTTTCAGACCCAAGATCTGGGCCTGTAGTACAGGGGCGCGTATAAAAGTCTCCTGGACGACATCGTCGGCGGCGCTCTGGTCACCGGCGACGAGACCCACGACGAAGCGGGTCAGCCCGTGGGCGTGCTCGGCGTACAGGGTAGAGATGAACTTGTCTTCGGCAGTTGCGGTCATCTGACACCACCTTGGGGGGAAACTTCAACGTTAAACCAACTGTAGCGCAAGAAGTCAAACGTTGAACTAATTCCCGGGCAGCATCTTCCACATCATTTATGCGCGCGATGACTCAGTCGACAGCCTGGGCCGTGGTCAGCGAGATCGGAGCACCCCGCAGCCCCGGCAGCAGGTTTCGGCAGACGCGTCGTAGCTGCTCGGCGTCCTGCCGAGTCATCTTGGCGAAGAAGAGTTCCCGCAATGCGGCGTCATGCTCGCGTCGGATCCGCTGTACCGCGGCAGCACCATCGGCGGTCAAGACGACGTCGGCCGCTCGTCGGTCGTCAGGGTCACTCTGCCTGTACACCCAGCCTTGTTCTTGCATGCGAGTTATGGCATGAGACAGCCGACTGAGGGAGAAATCGGTGATCGACGCTAAGTCAGTCTGCCGCGCGGTGCTGCCAGGCCGTTCTGACAACACGATGAGCAGCATGAACCAGGAGTGAGGTATTCCGACGTCGCGGCGCAAATGCCGGTCGAGTTCGGCTATCAGCAGGCGACTGCTGGCCACAAAAACCCGCCAAACATCGAACTCGTCGGAGTCGAGTAAGCCCTGGGCCTGCGAAGCGGGATATTCCTGAGCGGGGTCCCCATCCATGCGGCAAATATAACTGCCGGGTGGAGTGCGCAATCACCTGGGCGCCAGCTCATGAGAATTCGGCATTTTAACTTTAAGGCATCCGGATGGTTCGGATCAGAGCCCGATAGAAGCCGCGGTAGCCGGGAGGGCAAATACACCGGCCGCCCACCCGGTGCCGCCGCCGAGCCAGCGGATGAACGATCGGTCCCTACAATGTCGCCGAGGAGGTGAGCTGCTCCCGCCCCAGAGTCATCCTCCGTGTCGACGTAACGATGTTTTGGCGTCAACCGGCCTGTGGGGTCAGTGTCGCTGCTGGGAGCTCACCATCGAGTAACCGGGCGAGCAGGTCGCCGAAGGTCTGCAGTTGTTCCGGTGTCAACACAGCAAATGATTGCGCGATAACTTCCTCGACGATCGTGTCACCAGCATGTCGCAGCTCAACGCCCCTTGCGGTGAGTCGATGGCGCACTGCCCGGCCTGGCCCGGGGACGCGTTCGATAAGTTCGCGTTCGATCATTCGGGTCGCGAGACTGCCGAAGGACTGGTCAGTCTGGTAGGTCAGCTGCGCGAGGTCATGCAGCGAGGCGTTGGGGTTGTCATCGAGGTGCCGCAGTGCGTCCCATTGAATAAGGCTGATGTCAAGGCTCGCGAGCGCCACATTGAGTGCGCGGTGATGGCGGATCTGAAGCCGTTTTACCGCCAAGCCGATCTGTTGCAGATTTTGCGTCATCGCCGCAATCTATCAGCAGACAAGGACGCTTACTCTATGCAGCCCGCAATTACCTTCGGCAAGACGAGTGGGCCCGCTCGGTAAAGCCGCTCAGCTGAGGCCACCGGTTCTACCGTGGGCTCATGGGCGGGTTCACATTTTGGGCGGGCGGAGTCCGTCCTGGACCTCATCGGGATATAGCGAGCCGAGGTACTCGTCTTGGTGGTGCCAGCTTGTTCGCAGCAGTTGTGCAGCTTCGCTGAGCAAGGCGAAGCGACAGTCGACTCGCAGTCCGGTGTCACGTCACGTCACGTCACGTCACTGAGCGGCTCGATCCGATTCGCAATCGTCGAAGTGTGGTTCAGCCGATGCGTTTTGCGATCTATTGCACGTCGTTGTGGGGGCTCAGGTCGGTTAGCGGAACCGACGGCAGGCCGGGGATCCGCCGGTCGAAGCGTTCAATCTCCAGTTCGGCTTTGCGCACCTGAAGCTCGGTCTGCCGATTCTGTTCGGCAAGCGCCTTTGCCCGCTCCTGCTCGAATTTGACCTGCTCCCTGAGCATATCCAATTTGAACTTGTGCCGGCGGGCCTGGAGGTGCTGGACGAACCCGGCCGTGCTGCCGCCGAAAAAGAACAGGAAGATGACGGTGAACCAGAACAATTCCCTATACATCACTGCAACTCCGAGTAATAGGCCGCTGTGGGCGAGTCAGCTGAACCAGCGACACGCCAAAGCCACCATACGAGAATCAGTCGAGTTCGATGGCCTGCGTTCGACACCTCGACCAGAACGGCACGGCAGGTCTCGCTTACCGCGGAGGCCGTCGAGGAGACGGGTAGCGCCTGCCACGCCGGCAACCGGCATCGCTCGCAGCCGCCTACTCAGTAGCCCTACTCGAAACCAAGATCCAACCACGACATTGCCTTGGTACGTTTCCCGCAGGTCCGAACGAGTGGACTTGGTGCCAGCGAGGTGCGGAGATACGAGTGGGTCGCCCGCGATCGGCAGCATTGGCGTCCAGGGCACATGGGCTGCGATAATACCGGCATGGCTCGACTAAACCCGGCCGTCACGGCCACGGCCTGCCCCTGCGGACGTGGCCTGCCGTACGCGGAATGTTGCGAACCCGCCCACCACGGCCACCCGCCGGCCACCGCCGAAGCCCTGATGCGCTCGCGTTACACGGCCTTCGCCCTGGACGACGACGAATACGTGCTCAGCTCCTGGCACCCGCACACCCGCCCGGCCCAAATCGAGCCCGACCCGGGTCTGACCTGGGTTGGGCTGGACATTCTGTAATCGACCGGCGGTGGCCTTTTCGACGCCGAAGGAACTGTCGAATTCCGGGCACACTATCGCGACCACGGTAAACACGGTGACATGGTGGAACGCAGCCGATTCGTCCGCCACGACGATCATTGGGTTTATTGGGGCCCGATCCTCACCGAGGGATCGCTTAGCGCCACTTGATCAGCACCGCGGGGTGACTTCCCGGAAAGGCTCAGCGTGAGCGAACCTCGGCGAGCAGGTCTCTCCAGGGAAACAAACCAGGGTCGGCCGCGGCTTCCGGGTTTGGTGCGGTCGGTCAGCATCCGTACTGGCCATCATTGAAGGTCATTGAATGCCGGGCGTAGGCGCTGTGCGAAGCCAGCTCGGTTCATCCAGGAGACAACAATGACAGGCAAGTGTCTGCCCATTGCAGGCAGACCACGCCGACAGCTCGAGTCTCGCTGATTCCATTGGCGATCTTGTTGATGGTGTTGAAACTTGCCGGAGCGACGACACAGACATCCGCGGGCGGCAGTTCGTCCGGGTCGTCGGGTTGCTTGTAGGCCGACCTGACCGGGTGCCCAGTGATAGCCGCCAGGTGAGCGACGTTGACGAAGCTGGCGCCCATCGGTGTCGTCAGAGCGCAAACGTCCCAGCCGTCGCTAATAGCCTCGCCGATAAAGTCGTAGCTGGTGGCGGCATTGCTGACCGCACAACTGATGACATAGAGAACACGCACTCTATGCCTCCTCCTTGAGTTCGAGCTTCGGCGTACGGAGCTACGATGCCATTGTTTCGCAGCACAGATGGCTGTGGGGGGATCAAATGAGCGACGGCGACGGCATCGGCGCACGGATGACGCAGGTACCGACGTTCCTGCTGTCCGGCCAACCCCATACGTCGCGCGTTCCTGATCACGCGGAGATCCGCCGCGGTGTGCAGGGAGTCCGTCGGGCGTTGCTCGACCCGACCGGTCCCTCCCGGTCTGCGGATGAGGTTACGGCGGTTGTCGAGGCGCTTCCAGCGCTAATGAACTCGATGCAATCTGGTCCAGCAGGCACGGTTGATCCCCGATGTTTTGCGGTGGACGCAGCAGAACGCTATTGCGGCATCATCGAGACAAAGTCATGCACAGGTCGCCGTCGCTGCCTACGTCGCCGTGTTCTTCTTGCGTAACCTGGGCGAGTTCGAATTGGCCTGGATGGCTTCCGAGCCGTATGCGCAGCGCCGCTGAGCAAACCGAATGCGTTGCAATGCTCAATTTCGCTGCGTACGCCCAAGCTCATGCATTGACCGCCGTAGGCGCATTGACAAAGGCCATGTCACTAGTCACCGCCGGCGTCTCGGGGTCGTCCGGGTCCGATCCGAAGACGCTGGCAGCTCACGGATCATGCCTGCTGGTCTCTGCTGCAACGAGTTCAGCCCTGGGTGAACCGGACATAGCCCGAGCGCAGATTGACGAAGCTGCAAAGCTTGCCGAGCGGATTAACCGTCCCAACATGATCGCCCAGCACACGTCTTTCTCGTCCTGGAACGTGACGATGCATAGAGTATCGGTGGAAGTCGAGTCCGGTGATCCCGTCGCGGCGGTTGCCGCGGCAAGACCACTGATCGACAATCCCGTACGAGCCCTGTCGTGCGTGACAGCATCCGCGGCCTGCTCGATCGGCGTTATCGCCACGCTGGAGGCACGGAGCTGCGAGGTCTGGCTGAACGATGTGGAGTTCTCAGCGAGGACTGAATGTGACGTTGCCTAGCTGGCAACTTAGCTGCGGTAAATCAGGCCACCCTGTGATGCATGAGCCCCGCAGCGAACTTTGGCGACAGCCATCAGCTCTCGTCAACGTGTAGATCAAATCTAGCCTCGATCGTCGCCAACCCAGCCCGGACAGGTACCGCTATGCGCCATAGGCCAGTGCGGAAATGGTTTAAGCCGTGGCATACCCGCTGCGCATGCGGGTGTGATTGGTTTCCCTGTCCTGACTCTGTCGGCTTGTCGCCCGTTGACGGCACGGTGGATCTCGCCTGGAATGCTCCGACGACCCCATTGCCGTGGGCGGAACCGACCAGACAACCTCCGTTAATGCCCCAGGGCCAGAAACGGCGCACACAATGACGGCGGCCATCACGGGGCAAGAGCACACACCGTCGCGACCGTCATGGGAATGCCGCGCTTGCAAGCGTCCCTGGCCTGTGACCCGGCGAACAATTGATGTTGGAGATGGACCTTCCGAGGCGATCGCATGTGCGTTGACCTCAGAACCGTCCTGAGTTGCCCGACCTGCTCAGCCTCAGAGCGTACACCCGGCTCATGCATGGACCGCCGGCGATTTCAAGGAGTCAGTGCATCACCCGCAGGCTTAAGGAATGAGTTCAAACGTTCCGCTGGAGTTTCCCATCCAAGCGTCATCCTCGGCCGCGCGTTAAGCATATCAGCGATCCCATCTAATTGCACCTGCGTATATTGAGAAAGGTCCGTGCTCTTCGGCAGGAACTCACGAACCAAACCATTCGTGTTCTCGTTACTACCCCGCTGCCATGGCGAATGCGGGTCGCAGAAGAACACCGGGATCTCGGTCGCCATGGTGAACTTCGCGTGCCCGGCCAACTCCACCCCTTGATCCCAATCAGCGACCGAGCCAGATGTACCGGCAACCGGCGCATCGCCTCCGACAGGATCGACACCATCCGATCGGCGGTCCGATCGAACGGCACCCGCATCAGCATCACGAACCGGCTCGAACGATGTCCACCAGCGTCGCGACCTGTGACTTCCCGGCCTTGCCGATAATGAGGTCTCCCTGTGATGTCCCGGTACCGCCCGATCCGCGACCTCGGCGGACGCTCACTGATGTTGACCATCCCGGCGATCCGGGCCGCCTTCACCCGCGTCGAACCCGCCGGCATCCGCCGATACTTCCCGCGTCGCAACGCCAGTTTCAAATGGTGCGTAGCTCACCCCTGGCCTGCATATATAGGGTTTCGTAGATCGTCTTGAGACACCCGCATCGCCTCATCGTCAGGATGTCACCCGCAAACGGGCGCTGATCTGTTGCTGCGACCACCGCTCCGACAGACCCGCATTGACCGTGGGCGTGCAACCGACCAGACAACCTCCGTTAATGCCCCAGGGCCAGAAACGGCAGCACACAATGAACCGCCATCACGGGGCAAGAGCACACACCGTACGCGACCGTCATGGGAATGCCGCCGCTTCGCAAGCGATCCCTGGCCGCGTGACTACCGACGGATCCCAGGAACCAACCCGACCGCGTCCCGCGCCGAGATGGATTCACACCGCATTCCCCGAGATCTCATGTGCGTTCATGAACCTCGAGAACGCCGTGCCCGGAGTTGCCCGACCTGTACAGTCCTCAGATCATCTCATGCTGATGCACCCGGTTTGAAATCTCCTGGACCCGCTAGCTAACTCCGATACCCATGCCGGGTGTTCAGGCAACGCTGGAGTCGCCCAGGAGTCAGTTCGCCGGGTACAGCTGGTTTAGGTCAATGAGGTGGAGGCCAGGATCGGTGGTGGCCATAGCGCGAAGGTCATCGGAGAAACCGCCGCCGCTGAACAGCAGCAGCCGGCACCGGTCAGCGCGGATGTCGTCCCGGCCGTTGAGCAGCATGCGGATGTGGGCCAGACGCTGCAGGTGGGCGGTCCCCATCGCTTCGGTCCACTTGGCCTCGCCGATCGCGAGGAGCTCCTCGCGGTCCTGGTCGTCGCGGCCGAAGACCGCCACATCCACTTCGTGCTGGGTTTGGGCGGCGGGGTCGTTGACGATGCCGGCCGCAACCCTGGTCGGGTAGCCGCCGAGGAGTGCCGGGTCGGCTTCCCAGCGGGCCCAGTTCCGGCAAATTGTCTCGAAGTGGGGGCCGACGACCTTGCTCAGGAAGGTGCGCTGCAGGCGGGGCCAGACCTGGCGGGCGCGACCGGTTCGTTCGAGGTCGCCCCACGCCGGCCGCATGACGGCGTGGTAAAAGGTCAGTAGCGGTTCTGCGATCCGGTAGACGCCCTTGTTGCTTTTGAACGCATCTTCCTCGCGCACGACCAGCCCGGCATCGTCCAACACCCCCAACGGATGGGCCAGGTCGGACGGTTGCCGGCCCAGGAAGTTGGCGATCTCGCCGCGGCGCGTGCGTCCGTCGGCGATCGCGGCCAGGACCGAGTGGTACAGGGCAGGATCACGGATGTCGGGTTCCTCCGCCAGCAGATAGCGGGCCTCTCGAAACAACGGGCGGGCCGGGTTCAGCACGGCACGGACGACCCAGTCGTCGAAGTCACCTGGCCCGTCCGGCGAGTCGTCCTGGGTGAACTCGTGCCGATAGGCAGGCGTGCCGCCGACAATCGCGTTGACCAGCAGCGCAGTACGTGGGTCGTCGATCTCCCAGAATCGGGCAGCCTCCCGGTAGTCCAGCGTCCGGATTACCAGTTCCAAACCTGCTCGTCCCCGCAGCGGCGCGGTCCCGGACAACAGCCCGCCCATGAACGATAGCGCCGAACCACACAACAGCAGCCGTACCTGGGTGCTCGAACGCTGCCCGGCCGGATCGAGCGCACGCTGAATGATCGACGGCAACGCTGGGCTGGCGCGAGCTAGGAACGGAAACTCATCGATCACCACCGGCATCGGCCCGCGCTGGGCCACCTTCATAGTCCGCATGATCGCTTCGTCCCAGTTGACGAACCGCAGTGGTGTCGCTTCGCCGAGATGGTCGCCGAGCGCTTGCCCATACTGCCGAAGTGCATCGGCCTCGGACGACTCTGTGGCAGTGAACATGAATCCGTCACCCGCCCGGACCAGTGCGTCGAGCAGGAACGTCTTACCTTAACGCCGACGACCGGACACGATGCCGAGGGTCGCCCCACTCTGCGGCAGTTGGGCGAAACGGACGAGTTCGGCCCACTCGACTTCCCGGTCGAAGATTTCCCTCGGCTTCTGCACACCATCTCCATGTAAGCGTAGTTACAATAACTATACTTACATAGCTTGCGGTGACTCGTTCAGCTCATGACATCAAGGCTTCCAGACTTCTTGGTTTGCCTCGTACATCTCGCGCAGGATGGCCGGGACGTCGTAGGTGAGCTTCCAGTTGGGGTAGTGCTGTTCGAAGCGAGCGGTGCTGCTGATCCACCATTGGTGGTCGCCGACCCGGTTCTGCTCCACGTAATCGGTGCGCGCCTGCAGCCCGGTGATTTCTGACGCGATCTGGAAAGCTTCGATGTGGCTGCAGTTAGAGAATCGACCGCCGCCCATGTTGTAGACCTCGGCGATTCGCGGTGCCCGGTAGAACGCCTCAAACGCGGTGACCAGGTCGTGCGAGTGGATCGCGTCCCGGACCATTTTCCCTTTGTAGCCATAGATGTGATAGAGCCGCTGCTCCATCACGCAGCGCATCACGTACGCGAGGAAGCCGTGCAATTCTGCCGCTGAGTGGCCCGGCCCGGTGAGCGTGCCACCGCGGAACACCGCAGTTTGCAGGTCAAAGTAGCGACCGTATTCCTGGGTGAGCACGTCCGCGGCGACTTTACTGGCCCCGAAGACCGAGTGCAGCGTCTGGTCGATCGACATGTCTTCGGTGATGCCGTCGTAGTAGACGTGGTCGGTGGGCAGTTCCCAGCGGGTTTCCTGCTCGATCATCGGCAGCGAATTGGGCCGGTCGCCATAGACCTTGTTGGTTGAGGTGAAAATGAACGACGCTTGCGGGCTGTGCAGGCGAGTCACTTCGAGCAGATTGAGCGTGCCGACGGCGTTGACATCGAAGTCGGTAAACGGCTCGCGGGCGGCCCAGTCGTGGCTCGGTTGCGCGGCGGCATGGATCACCAGGCCGATGTTGTGGCCAAGTTTGGCGAAAAGCTCGGTGAGGCCAGCACGATCACGGACATCAATGTCATAATGGGTGTAGCGGTCGCCCACTTCTTTCTTCAACCGATCTAAATTCCATTTGGTAGATCCATCGGCGCCGAAGAAGTAACTGCGCATGTCGTTGTCGATGCCGACCACGTCCAGGCCGAGTCCGGCGAAGTGCCGCACCGACTCGGAGCCGATCAAACCGGCCGATCCGGTTACCACCACGACACTGCTCATCTGGACCTCCGCAGAAGGTAAGTCGGGACGGCCCGAGGTTACAGGGTGTGCGTTCGCGGACGAGCCCACGGGCGGCATGTCGGGTCAGTCAAGCTTGGTCCTTAGCCGAAATGGGCACGTCACATGTTCGGCACATGAGCTGGACAGGCTCCGGCGGGACAGTATGTTCCGTTCGACGACGACATAGGTGGTCTTGATGACAAAGTCACTGCGAGAGTCGGCGGACGCTACCGCGACCAGCCCGGATCTCACCCTCGGCGTGGAGGAAGAGCTGCACGTGGTCGACCTGAGCACCCGAGAGCTGGTGCCGCGGGCGCCTGAGGTGCTCGACCGGCTGCCAGCCGCCAGTTTCTCCGCCGAGCTGCACCGCTCGGTGGTCGAAACCAACACCGCAGTCAGCCGTACGCTCGACGGGCTCCGCGACGGCATCGTCACGTTGCGGCGCGAAGCGATTGGCGTCGCTGAGTCGCTGGGGCTCGGCCTGGTCGCGGCTGGCACGGTCCCGTTGGTCGACCTGGAATCGCTGCCGGTGACCCCGACGTCGCGCTATCGCCGGATGCTCGACGACTATCAGATACTCGCCCGTGAGCAGCTGATCTGCGGCGCTCAAGTGCACGTGGGCATCCCGGATCGCGACGAAGCAGTGTCGGTGTCGCAGCGGCTCGCCTCGGCCCTGCCGGTGCTGCTCGCTCTCTCCGGCAGCTCGCCCTACTGGATGGGTGAGGATTCCGGCTATGCCAGCGTCCGGTCGCTGGTCTGGTTGCGCTGGCCGACAGCGGGTGACCCGGGCGTGCTGAAATCGGCCGCCGAATATGACGCGCTGGTCGCCGACTTGCTCGCCTCCGGCACGATCACCGACCCGAAAATGGTGTATTTCGACGTTCGGCCGTCGGCTCACCTGCCCACAGTCGAGCTGCGGGTCACCGACTCCAGCCCGGACGTCGACACGGTCGTCCTACTCGCGGGGCTGTTCCGAGGGCTGGTGTTGCGGGCTCGACAGGAATACCGGGCCGGCCTTCCGCTCAATCCCGCCTGGGCGCCGCTGCATCGGGCGGCGATGTGGCGCGCGGCGCGTTCTGGATTGGAAGGCGATCTGCTCGACTTGCCGCGTTCGCCCGTGCCGATCCCAGCAGCGGTTGCGGTTCAGCGGCTGGTCAGCGATTTGCGCCCGCAGTTGGAAGAACTGGGCGACTGGGAACAGGTCTTCGACTTGTCGGTGCGCAAACTCAGCCGGGGCAGTTCAGCCGCCCGACAACGCCGGGCGATGGCTCGCCGTGGCCGCATCTCCGACGTGGTCGACCTGCTGGTGGCCGACACGCGCGGCGGTGCCACCAGCATGGGACCAGAAGGCCAAACCGTTGCCGCAGGCCTCTTCCCGTACGCGACGCGCGGCGACGAGGCGTTCCCGAATGGCGACGTTTCCCCGGCGTACGCAGGAATTTTGAATGTTTTGAGTGCTTTGGGATCTGGGGGTTTGCGGCGACGCGAGGACGTTCGGGATGACGAGCAGCGCGCGCGGGGGATCACCTTCAGTGTGGCGGGTGAGGCGGCGACTCGACTGTTCCCGTTCGATCTGGTGCCGCGGATTGTGCCGGCGACTGACTGGCAGCGGCTCAACGGCGGGTTGATTCAGCGAGTTCGGGCCTTGGACGCGTTCATCACCGACGTGTATGGCGACCGGGTCGCGGTGAAGGACGGAATCATCCCGGATTGGGTAATCGACGGTTCGCCCGAATTGCGGCCTAGCGGGGCGTTGGTTGCACATAGCGGGGTGCGTGCGCAGGTGGCTGGGGTGGACCTGGTCCGCGACGCCGACGGCAAGTGGTGCGTCTTGGAGGACAACCTGCGGGTGCCGTCCGGAATCGCCTATGCCATGCAGAATCGCCGGCTCACTCAGGCGGTGCTGCCGGAATTGCCCGAGCCGGGCGACATATTGTCGATTGAGCACACGCCGGCGCTGCTGCGAACTGTCTTAATCGAGGCGGCCCGGCCCGCGGCCGGTGACGATCCGGCGGTGGTCCTGCTCAGCCAAGGACCGGATGACTCGGCTTGGTTCGAGCACCGAATGCTCGCCGAGGAGATGGGCGTGCCGTTGGTGCGCAGCACAGAATTGTTCGTGCAGGACAATCGGGTCTATCGCCGCGCACACGGCAAGAGCTACCCGGTGGACGTGATCTATCTGCGGCTGGGCGAGGACAGCCTGGTCCACTCCCCAGGTGCGGACGGGATGCCGCTCGGCCCGAGCCTGGTTTCGGCGCTGCACGCGGACACGGTGGTGCTCGCCAACGCACTCGGCAACGGCATTGGCGACGACAAAGCCGTCTACGCGTACGTGCCAAAGCTGATCGAGTATTACTTGGGGGAAAAGGCGCTGCTGGCGGACGTACCGACGTATTTGTGTGGGATCGCGGAGCAGAAGGCTGAGGTGTTGCGTCGTCTCGATCAGCTGGTGTGCAAGCCGGTGGACGGGTATGGCGGCGACCGGATCGTGATCGGCCCGCACGCCAGCCCGGATGAGCTCGCCGCGGTGCGCCGGCAGATCAATGCGGCCCCGCATCGCTGGGTGGCGCAGGAAGTCGTCCAGCTGTCCACCCACCCGGTTTTCGACGGCCACCAGCTGGCACCCCGGCACGTCGACCTGCGCGCTTTTGTCTTCACCGGCGCTGAATCGGTGGTCGCACCAGCCGCACTGACCCGCGTCGCCCCAGCCGGCAGCATGATCGTCAACTCCTCCCGCGGAGGCGGCTCAAAAGACACTTGGCTCTTGGGCTGAAGCGGCACAGTTGATCGAAGGCAGCCGAGTGATCTTAGGCAGCCGAGTGATCTAAGGCAGCCGGAGCCTGATCCAAGCCGATGACGAGGAGGATCGCGATATGTGTGGAATCGCAGGTGAAATACGGTTTGACGGACGGCGGGCCGACGGGGAGGCCGTCCATCGAATGCTGCCGTGTTTGCAGTCGCGCGGCCCGGACGGCGAGGGCTTCTTCAATCGTGGCCGGATCGCTTTAGGGCATCGCCGCCTCAAGATCATCGATTTGTCTGAGGCCGGGCGGCAGCCGATGACCGATGACGAGCTGGGCTTGACCGTGGTCTTCAACGGTTGCATCTACAACTACCAACAGCTGCGCCAAGAACTACAAGGCCACGGCTACAAGTTCTTCTCGACCTCAGACACCGAAGTGATCATCAAGGCCTATCACCGCTGGGGCGCCGACTGCGTCACCCGGTTCTTGGGCATGTTCGCCTTCGCCATCACTGAACACGAATCCGGCACTGTCACGCTCGCCCGCGACCGGCTCGGGATCAAGCCGCTCTATCTGGCCGAAACACCCGGCCGACTACTGTTCGCCTCCACCCTGCCCGCGCTGCTCGCCGCCGGCGGGGTGGACAAATCACTCGATAAGGTCGCGCTACAGTTCTACCTGACCTTCCACTCGGTCGTGCCGGCCCCGCGCACCATCCTAACCGGCGTCCGCAAACTGCCGCCAGCGACAGTCCGGATCATCAAATCCGACGGTACGTCCAGCTCACACGTCTACTGGTCGGCATCGCACACGCGCCAACTGCCGTATTCGAACGGCGAGTGGGCCGAGGCCATCCACGACAGCCTCAAGATCGCAGTCCAACGCCGCATGGTCGCCGACGTACCGGTCGGGGTGTTGCTCTCGGGTGGATTGGACTCTAGTTACATCGTGGCGCTGTTGGCTGAGCACGGACAGCGTGGCCTCACCACCTTCAGCATCGGATTCGAGTCGGGCGGCGGCGAATCGGGCGATGAATTCAGCTATTCGGACTTGATTGCTAAGCAATTCGACACTGATCACCACCAGATCCGGATCGGGCCAGATCGCTTCCTGCCGGCCGTCGACCGAACCGTGGCGGCGATGAGTGAGCCGATGGTCAGCCACGACTGCATCGCCTTCAACTTGCTCAGTGAAGATGTCGCTAAGCACTGCAAAGTCGTGCAATCGGGTCAAGGGGCAGACGAGATTCTGGCTGGCTACAGCTGGTACCCGCCGCTGGCGAAGGTGTCGAGAGAGCGGGCGGTCGACACGTACGCGACGGAATTTTTTGATCGGACCCACGCCCAGCTGGCCGGGCAATTGAGCCCGGACTGGTTGATCGACGATGACGTTAGTCGGGCGTTTGTCGAGGCAAGTTTTGCTCAGCCGGGCGCCGAAACTGCTGTTGACGCGGCGCTGCGACTGGACGCACAGGTCATGCTCGTCGACGATCCGGTCAAGCGGGTCGACAACATGACTATGGCGTGGGGCCTGGAGGCTCGCGTACCGTTCCTCGATCATGAGCTAGTCGAGCTGGCCGCGGCCTGCCCGCCCGAACTCAAACTCGCTGACGGTGGCAAGGGGGTCCTGAAACACGCAGCTCGCGGCGTGGTTCCCGACGAGGTGATCGACCGTAGTAAGGGCTATTTCCCGGTTCCGGGCATCCGGCACCTGAATGGACCAATGCTGGACAAAGTACGCGACGCGCTCAACGCACCGGCCGCCCGAGACCGCGCGTTGTTCCGCTCTGAGTACATTGACGCACTCTTGGCCCACCCGAACACCGCACGCACGACGCTCGACGCGAACCAACTGTGGCAGGTCGCCCTGCTGGAACTGTGGTTGCAAGACAAGGGGATCTAGAGGAGGGCCTGTATGACCGGTCAGCTCAACCGAGTCGACGTCACCGTCTTGCCTGTAGGTTGGACAAGCAATCTGCCTGTGGGCTGGACGAGCAATCTACCCGTGGGCTGGACGAACACCGGCCCGGGCACGTTGCCCACCGAAGTCAGCGGGAGCTGGTCACCGACACCGTCACCCGACGGCCGGCATCTGGCCTATTTGTCCGACCGCAGCGGCCGCCCGCAAGTGTGGGTGCAACCAGTCGGCAGCAGTCTCACCTTCCTGGTCGACACCGGTGAAGCGCCGGTGACCCAGGTGAAATGGTCCACCGGGGGCGGCTGGCTCGCCTGCCAACTCTCTCCCGGCGGCGCGCCCCGGCACGAGGTCTGGCTGGTCCGACCGGACGGCTCCGAGCTGCACCAAGTCGCCGGCTTCGGCACCGACAACGCCGAGAACATGCGCTGGCTACCCGGCCGTTCGCTGCTCGCGCTCACCGAAAACCTCACCACCGCCCTGGTGATCGACCCAACCACCGGCGAGCGCACCGCGATCACCGCTGGCACCCTGGTCTCGCTGCTCGACCTCAACCCCGAGCGCACCAAGGCCCTGCTACGCGTCGGCCCCCGCGGCAACCGCCACATTCTGGTACGCGACTTACAAACCGCCACCGACGAGTACGTGACGACTGGTGAGCAGGCAGTTTTCGGGCCGGACGGGGAAGTATTCGCGCGCAGTGATGACGGCGAATTCCCCACCCTGATTCGGGTGGCCAATGGCGTGATTTTCGTGCTCGCGGCTGCCCCGAATGCTGAGATGGAATCGTTTGCGGTGACCGCGGACGCGCGTACCGTCGCAGTGCTCTGGAATGTGCGCGGCGGCGAATCAGAAATCACGTTGATCAACCTCCCCACCCCCGGTACGCCGTCAGCGGCACAGAACCCGACCTCGCCGTTATCCAATGCAGCCACTTTGCCGACGGTCGAGACCGGCTCGTGTTTACCCAATGCGGAATTGCCGCTGTTTGGTGGGCGGGTGGTCGGGCCGTTGCCGGGTAGCGTGGTCAGCGAATTGTCGTGGAGCTTTGACGGGTCGACGTTGGCATTTACCGCTGAAGGTCCGGGGCAGCCACACGGTGTCTGGGTTTGGCGCGACGAGCACGTAAGCGCCGTGGCCGCTGACCCGGCCGCACCGGATGCAGTGCACCCAACGCTGCAGACATTCACCGCACTCGATGGAATTACTCTGACCGGCTGGCTGTTTGAGCCGCGCACAACCGGACCACACCCGGCAGTGCTCTGGTTCCACGGTGGTCCTGAGGCGCAGGAGCGGCCTGGTCACGGTCCCTTGTTCCAATCATTGGTGGACCGGGGAATCGCGGTATTCGCCCCCAACGTGCGCGGCTCGTCCGGCTTTGGCCGCAGCTTCGTCAACGCCGACAATGGCGCATTGCGCTATGCGGCAATCGAAGACGTGCGGTCTTGCGTCACCTACCTGATTGATTCCGGCTTCGCGGTGCCCGACCGGATTGGCTGCATGGGTCGCTCGTACGGCGGCTATCTTACGTTAGCGGCGCTGACCAGATTCCCCGATCTGTTCGCGGTCGGAATCGACGTCTGCGGCATGTCGAATTTCGCCACTTTTTACCAGCACACCGAGCCGTGGATCGCCGCAGCTGCCGTTTCAAAATACGGCGACCCGGTCACCGACGCCGCGCTGCTCGCCGATCTATCCCCGCTCACCCACATCGACCAGTTGCGCACGCCGCTATTGATTGTGCACGGCGAAAACGACAGCAACGTACCGTTAATTGAAGCGCAGCAGGTCGCAGCGGCACTGACGGCGCGCGGCGTGCCCCACAAATACCTGGTCTTCGGCGACGAAGGCCACGAATTACTGCATCGCGCCTCCCGCGCGGAATACCTCCGCGAAACGATCAACTGGTTGACCACCCACCTAACCCCAATGCCAGGGACTTGAGTGTGTTCGCCGGCAGTGGTTCATGGATCAATCGGCAAATGCGCATTTCGGCCAGGGAACGTGACCAGACGCACGTACCTTTCTGGGCGAAATGGGTGGTGACCAAGGGTCGGTTCGGAGAACAGTAGGGGCTGACAGCTGAACCGGCGCTAGTGGAAGGGCGAGACATGGCCTTGCGACCCGGGGTCCGGGCCTGGGCGGTCTGGTCCGTCGCGCTCCTGGCTTACATCACGGCCGTCCTGCATCGCACCTCGCTCGGCGTCGCCGGACTGGATGCCCAGCAGCGCTTTCACATCGGCGCGAGCGCGCTCGCCTCGTTCGCGGTGCTGCAATTGCTGGTGTACGCGGGTCTGCAGGTGCCGGTCGGGCTGTTGTTGGATCGGTTCGGCTCGCTGCGGCTGATCGTGGGCGGTGCGCTGATTATGGCGGCCGGGCAGATCGTGATGGGGACAACGCACAGTGCTGGTGGCGCGGTCGCGGCGCGGGTGCTGGTCGGCGCGGGTGATGCAATGACGTTCATTAGCGTGCTACGCCTGGTGCCACAGTGGTTTCCAGCTCGACGGGTGCCGGTCGTCACGCAGCTCAGCGGGTTGGTCGGGCAAGCTGGGCAGGTGCTTTCGGCCGTACCGTTTGCGGCTTTGATTGCTGCTCGGGGGTGGACTACGGCATTTTTGGGTGCCGCCGGCACTGGGGTTTTTGTGGCGATTATTGCGCTTGCGGCGCTGCGTGACACACCGGAGAAGCGCATCAACACCGGTGAAGCAGTAACGCTGCGTCAGCTCGGCACGGATTTGGCCTACGCTTGGCGTCATCCCGGCACCCGGCTCGGGCTGTGGACCCATTTCACCACCCAATTCACCGGTACGGTGTTCGCGTTGATCTGGGGTTTCCCATTCCTGATCGCCGGCGAGGGCTTGAGCCGGGCCACCGCGAGTTCGCTGTTGACCCTGTTTGTGCTGGTCGGCATGGCGGCTGGGCCATTGATCGGCGTGCTGGTGCAGCGCTACCCGATGCGCCGATCGTGGTTGGTGCTCGGTGTGGTCGGGGCCAACGCGGCTGGTTGGGGTCTGGTCCTGGCGTGGCCGGGGCGAGCGCCTTTGCCGGTGTTGGTGCTGCTGGTGTTGGCGCTGGGCCTGGGTGGGCCAGGTTCGATGATCGGCTTCGACTACGCCCGGACGTTCAACCCGCCGAGTCGACTGGGCACGGCGACAGGCGTTGTCAACGTGGGGGGATTCGTCGCCTCGCTGGTGACGATTGAGCTGATCGGCTTGATTTTGGATGCTCGCACCGGCGGAACCGCGAATTACCGCATCGACGATTTCAAGGTGGCATTGTCGGCCCAATATTTCATTGGTGCCATCGGCTTGGGCGGAATTCTGCGCAACCGGCGATTGGCTCGGCAACATCTTGCCACCGAAGGCGTACATGTGCGGTCACTCCGTGAGGTGATAGCCGAGCGCCGGGGTTTAGCTTCCGGCAAACAGGTAAAGACACCGACGTTACGCGAGTAGAACAGAGGAGGATATGTCAGAGCAGGCACCCGTGCCGGACACGAGTGGGGAGTAACCACATGGACGCCAAAGATGTTTTGCTCGATGGGCTAGATCGACTGCCCAGTCTGGTGCATGCTGCAGTGCGCGGGCTCAGCGCCGACCAACTGCGATGGGCGCCCGCGCCGGGAGCGAATTCGATTGGCTGGCTAGTCTGGCATTTGACCCGAGCACAAGACAGTCAGCTGTCCGAAGCGCTAAACGAGGAACAGCTCTATCTCAGCGGAAATTGGGCGCAACGTTTCGGCCGTAAGGCGGACCCGTCAGACACCGGATACGGCCATTCGGCAGCAGATTCCGCTCAGGTGCGCCCGGATAGCGCGCAGCTGCTAATCGACTATTTCGACGCGGTGCAGGGACGGTCGGTTAACTATGTGCGCGGCTTATCGGCAGCCGATCTCGACCGGGTGGTCGACGACCGCTGGGATCCGCCCATCACCCTCGGTGTCCGATTGGTGAGTGTCATCGACGACGACGCTCAACACGTCGGCCAAGCCGCCTACCTGCGCGGCCTGCTTTAAACGCACGCCCGCGCCGCGACGGCCTAAGTCGCACTCCCCGCGCCGCGACAGCCTAACCAGCCGTCGCGGCGCGCTGCGCAGATCAGGTCGACGACGGCTCAGCGACCGGCAGGCGTACCTGGAATTTGGTGTTGCCGGGTTGTGACTCCAGCACAATGTCGCCGCCGTGACCGTTGACCACGATTCGGTAAGAGATGTCCAGGCCCAGACCGGTCCCCTCCCCCACGGGCTTTGTGGTGAAAAACGGTTCAAAAACCCGCTTGCGCAACTCCTCGGGTACGCCTGGACCGGTGTCGCCGACGGACACGACCACGTGCTCGTCCTCGAGGTATGTACGGATTGTCAGTGTGCCGACGCCGCTCATCGCCTGAACCGCGTTGTCGATCAGGTTGGTCCAGACCTGGTTGAGTTCAGCCGGGTGGGCCGGCACCTGCGGGAGCGTACGGTCATAGTCTTTGACGACTATGATTCCGTCGCCGATTTTGTGGTTGAGCATGACTAGGGTGCTGTCGAGTCCGCCGTGCACGTCGATCCACTGATGCGCGGCCCGGTCCATCTGCGAATACTGCTTGGCCGCGGCGACCAGCGACGACACCCGGCCGGTGGCGTCTTCGATGTCACTCATTAGCTGCTCAGTTTCGAGCGCGTAGCCGATCCAGTGAATGGCTTGGTCGAGCAATTCCGGCGAGCCCACCTTGGCATCCATTTCGGCCAAGCAGTCGATGTCGATGCCGCCCTGGGCGAAGACTGGCGCTAAGTCCCAGCCGCCGGTGACGTGGTGTTCTTCCATCCAGTCGCCGAGCTCGTCTTCCCGGTCGGCGGCCTGCATCGCGGTGAGCACCGGCGCCTTCGCTGCTCGTTCGATCACCTCTTCTTGGAGCTGGACGAGCGCAGTCAACCGGTCGGTCGGCACCTTACCGGCGGCGAGCATCCCAAGCTTGTGACGCATGCCAGCCACGCGTTGGCGAAGTGCGCCGGTGGCTCGCGATGCGGCTGCCGCCGGGTTATTCAGCTCGTGCATCAGGCCCGCGGACAATGCGCCGAGTGCCGCCAACCGTTGCCGTTCGCCGATCGCAGCTTGCGAGCTGCGAATGCCCAGCGCGAGGCCTTCGAGCAGGTGAATTGCCATTGGGAACCACTCGCGCATCATGTGGCCGATGTCCTCAGCGGACATGACGAAAAAGTCGCTTTCGTCCAGCGCCCGCATCGAGGCCATGTACGTGCGCTGCACGCCGTCGTCACGCAGGTAGGCCTGGGTGGCACCCATGTAGACGCCGCGTTGCTCGGTGCGGGTCGTCTGCACGTCGTCCTGGCCGACCTTGCGACTGAGCGCGATTGTGCCGCTGAGCAGGATGAAGAACTGGGTTGCCGGTTCGCCTTCGCGCAGCACCCAACCGCCGGCGGGCATCCGCATCGTGCAGCTGTGCGCGGCGATCCAGGTGAGCTGCTCGTCGGTCAGCTTCTCGAACAGGAACAGGGTGCGCAGCTCGTCGATGGTGAGCCGACCGGGTTCACAAGGTTGGAGTTGCACCGCCTCGGTGTCGGTCATGTTATTGCCCCTCCAGGTAGCGATGGACCAGCGTGACGGCCATCGCGCCCTCGCCGACCGCCGAAGCCACTCGTTTCACCGAGTTGGCCCGGACGTCGCCGGCGGCGAAAATGCCGGGAACACTGCACTCCAAGTAGAACGGATCCCGGTCGCGATCCCATCCCGTCGGACGGGTGCCATTCGAGAGCAAATCGGGTCCCGTGTAGACGAAGCCCTTCTCGTCGCGGGCAACTGAACCACCGAGCCAATCGGTTCGCGGCTCGGCCCCGATGAATACGAAGAGGTAGCCGCACTCGACGGTGGCCTTGCTCGCGTTCTTGCTGTCACAGATAGTGATGGCCTGCAGGTGCCCGTCGCCCTGCGCGCCGATCACTTCACAGCGGGTACGCACGTGAATGTTGTCGATCTTGTTCAGTTGCTGGATCAGGTAATACGACATCGACGACTCCAGCGAGTCACCGCGCACCAGCAAGGTGACGTTCTTGGCATATCGCGCGAAGAACAGCGCTGCCTGTCCGGCCGAGTTTGCCCCACCGACGATGTAGACGTCGGACCCGGCGCAAGACGGGCCTTCGGTGGACGCTGAACCGTAATAGACCCCCGAGCCGGTTAGGTCGGCAACGCCTTCGGCGATCAGCGGTCGATAGGCGACGCCAGTAGCGAGCACCACCGCATGGGCGGAGATCTCGCCGCCGTCAGCGAAGGTGAGCGTGCGGGCTGAGCCGTCCGCACGCAGACCTGTCACTTCACGGGTGTTGAGCACCTCAGCGTCGAACTTGCCGGCCTGACGACGGGCCCGATCGGTCAGTTGGGCACCGGAAATACCATCCGGGAAACCCAGGTAGTTTTCGATCCGCGAGCTCTGCCCGGCTTGACCGCCAACCGCGGTGCGCTCGACCAACAGGGTTTTAAGCCCCTCGGAAGCGCCGTAGACCGCAGCGCCGAGCCCGGCCGGCCCGCCACCCACGATGATCAGATCGTAGAAGTCGCGACCCGGTGCGATCGAGAGCCCGGCCGCTTCGGCCACCTGACTCGTGGTCGGCTGCGCCAACGCCCGGCCGTCCGCGGTGACCAGCAACGGAATCGCCTCGGGGCCGACTCCGGCGGCGTCGAGCAGTCGACGCCCCTCCGGCTCGTCGGCACCCAGCCATTTATATGGAACCAAGTTGCGGGCGAGGAAATCACGCAGCTGATACGACGGTTCGCTCCATCGGTGCCCGACGACCCGGATGTCGGCGACTTCACGGTCGCCGGTGGCCTGCCACGACTCCAACAGCGCATCGATCACCGGATAAAGCTTCTCCTCCGGTGGGTCCCACGGCTTAAGTAGGTAATGGTCGACGTCGACCACGTTGATCGCCTGAATCGCCGCGTCAGTGTCGGCATAAGCGGTAAGCAGCGCCCGCCGCGCATGGGGGAACAGGTCCATCGCCTGCTCGAGAAATTCGATGCCGTTCAACTGCGGCATCCGGTAATCCGCCAAGATCACGGCGACCCGGGCGCCACGCAGCTTGATCTCCTTGAGCGCTTCCAATGCCTCCGCCGCGGACGATGCGCGAATAATCCGATACTGCTCGCCATAGCGGCGGCGCAAGTCACGGGCGATAGCGCGGGAAACGGACGGGTCGTCGTCGACGGTCACAATCGCAGGGTGGCCCATTCTCATACCTCAGCTGTAGAAGTCGGGGTGCTGGCCAACAAATCGTGGAACTCGGGGTGGCGTTCCAAATATCCAGTGACGAACGGACAAGTCGCGGTAACTGGGGTGGCACGAGTGCGAGCATCAGTCAACGCCGCGGTAGCGAGCCGCCCAGCCAACCCACGGCCGGCGAAAATCTGCTCGATCTCGGTGTGCATCAGCTCAATCCCACCGCTGTGCCGACGGTAATAAAGCACGCCCGCGATCTCACCGCCCAGCACGATTTCGTAACGCTGCTGCTCAAAGCTGTCCACCACAGTAGCCACAGCCGAATCAGGTACGCCCACTTGCGCGCTGCCTTCGACACGCAGCTTGCGCCGAGCTCGCTCGTAAAACGAGGTCCGACCCAGCCGTATCACCTGGGCAGCGGCCGGAATCGACTCGATCGACAGCTTGTCGCCCGCCTTGGCGTAGCCCTCGATGATGCCGTCCACCTCGATCGCCAGCCGACCACTGGTGTCCAACACGTCGAGCTGCAATTCCTCCTGCATGGCCAACAACAGCGAACGGCTGAACGACGAGTGCGCCGCGGAAGCGCTGACAATCAAGCCCTCGACATTCGGCGACACAATCGGCCCACCCGCCGAAAAGCTATACGCGGTAGAGCCGGTCGGGGTGGACACGATCACGGCATCGGCCGCGTAGTTGACGAAATTCTTGCCCTCCACGGTGATGCCAACTGCTGCCAATCCGTCGCCAGGCACACGTACCAGGGCGATGTCGTTGAATGCGGACACTTCTTTGCCGTCGGGCAGCACTGTGCGCACCGCCGTACGGCCCTCGATGGTGAATTTGTGCTCGTCGATCGCGGTGAGCGCGCCGGCCAAATCGGGCAGGTCGACCTCGGCCAAGAACCCGAGCCGGCCGACATTGACGCCCAGCACCGGCGTTTTACGCCCCTCGACCAGCCGCATCGTCCGCAACATCGTGCCGTCGCCGCCGAGGCTGACCAACAGCCCGGCCCGCTCGACCATTTCCGCGCTCGTGACCGCCACTGCTTCACAGTCGATCCGGGTGATCTCGTCGTGCAGGCCCAGGACAGTGACGTCGCGGCGGGCCGCCCAATCGAGGATTGCCGTGATCGCGGAACCGCAGTCGCGCCGCGGGTGCAGCACCAGTCCGACCACCTTGACCATGCCCATGCCCCGTACGCCCTCTTCATTCGTCCGTTCAGCAGACTCGACTGCTCAGCCTTACACGCCGGACCCACCATCGGCGAGCGCAGGGGCGGCACGCGACCCCACCGTGGCCGTGACCCAGCCCTGCCTCAGCGTGATGCGACCCACGTCAATCAACCCCCATTTGGGTACGCGGGTATCGCCGCCGTTCGATATAGTCGCGGCTTACCAAGATCGAAACGAGGGATCACCGCGATGGAACACCCGGGGGCAGAACCGATCGGCCCCGACGCCACCCACCCCGACCCGACGGCGCAGCCGACCGCATCTGACCCAACGCTACCGACCGGATTACCGCAGTTCACCCCGCCGCCACCGGTCACCCCTGAGATGTTCGCCGCCGCGGGCACCCCACCCACGGTCCCGCCGTCACTCAACCCGCCGACCGGCGCCCAGCCGTATCAGTCGGCGCCCGAAACTCATCCCACGCCGCCTGCACTCGGGCCACCGTCTGACCAGTCGGCCGTTGGCCCGCAGTCCTACCCACCGGCCGGACCGGACATGTTCCCGCCGACCTTCAGCTCGTTCCCGGCGCAGCAAGGTGGGCCGGATGGCTACTCGGCCACAGGCCCGTTTCCAGCAACTGCGCCATTTCCAGCAACTGCGCCATTTCCAGCTACTGCGACCGTTTCCAGCAACTGCGCCATTTCCAGCTACTGGACCGTTTCCGGCTGCAGGACAGTTTTCAGGTCCAGGACAGTTTCCAGCTGCAGGACCATTCCCGGGTGCAGGACAGTTTCCAGCTGCAGGACGTTCCCGGCTTCCGGGCCCGACATGTTCTCGCCGCCGGCAGCTGGGATGCCGATGTATCCGGCGCCGACGGGTTGGCCGGCTCCCGGCGCACCGGTCAAAAGACGTAGTTCTTGGTTGATCCCGGCGTTGGTGATCTTCGCGGTTGTCCTGATTGTCTGTTTGGGATTGGCTGGAATTGGCGTGGTGCACGCGGTGCATCAGTCCGCCGCCGCCCCACACAGCACGTCGCGCAGCACCAAACCGGTCCACCCGCTTCTGCCCGGCTCATCCGCGGGCCCAGCCGAGGACGACGGCCCGATCGATGACGGACCGCAAGCCAGCGATCATGCTGTCATCTCCGAAAACGATCTCGAAAAGGTCTGCACCGGCTGGTATTACCCTCAGTCGCCGAAATTTGCCGGTAAAGCCCCGCACTCCATCGTCATCTTTGCCGACGAAAGCAAAGACCCGGACCTGCTGATCAGCAAGACCATCTACAGCGTGCCGTATTCAGATTCCAAGTCGGTGACGGACGCCTGGAGCGGCAAAGATCCGACCAAGGCTCAACTGGTCGCCTGCGTTCGACTCGCCGACGTCGGCGCGAAAGTGCGCAACTGCACCTTCGACGACCCGAAACCAGATCAGGTGTCCCTAAAGAAGGCCACCTATCACCTCGAATTGTTCGAGGTCGCGACCGGCAAAAAGCTGGCCGATAAGTCGATGCAGGGCGAAAATCAAACCTGCCCGTATGCAGCATACGTAGGCACCGATCGAGCAATCTACGCCACCCTGACCGACAGCTCCCTCATCTCAGTCCTAAAACCATTCGTCCAGAGATAGTTGGACGGTGCCACCGCAAGCCAACCCATGACGGTCTAATTGAATGATGTAGCGAGAATATTAAGCTCTCGCTACATCATTTTTTGCGACAATCACACGCCTTCATTCTTTTCAATCGCCTAGAGCATTTGTATTACCTGGTCGGCCTTGACATTCTTGGTCAGCTTTAACGTTGACCCGCGGATCACATGCTCACATGTTCAGGCGACTACTATAGTAAATGATAAAAAGATGATCATAAGGACGCTTTGCAGGGCCACTCCAGCTGCGATTACAACTCGGTCGACGATCGCATTTGCACCCATTCGGGCTAACACGAGAAAGATCACTGTGGCTTCCATGCAGTACCGGGGTGCTGACTGCATAGGTCGCTCACCGCTACCTACCTGGGTCATGGTTAAAAGGAGAATGGTGGCCGCAGAATACGCCACCAGGTAAAGCTGATTTTGCTGTACACGCCAGGGACCGACAAGACTCAAAAGCATAAGAATCACGACGCTTAAAAAGATGCTTGTGTCGAGTAAAGCGGCAATGGTGTTCTGCTGAAGAAGTGGTTTTCCAAAAATGTATTCTACTGCGTGTAGCCACGCCACGCCAGGCCAGGTATAAGTACGCCCCCATTGATCCTGGGCGACGCTGAACGCCATTGGATTACCGAGCTTGTACGCGCAATACGCCATGTAGCTGAAGAGACCGAGAGGCACTGCGGCGATCGCTAGGCCTTGTATGCCCAGGCGTCGCTCGCCGGCACGGCTCTGGCGAACGTATTCGATGACCATCGGAATGACCAGCAATACCCCGAATAGTCGGGTAGCCGAAGATAGGGCGCTTAAGGCCCCCGCTAGCCACCAGTGCCCGCGCCGCGTGGCGTAGAGGGCACCAATGGATAACATCAGGAATAGTGAAGTGTTATAGGGGGCTAGCAGAAAAAAGCCCATCGGAAATACGCTGAGGTAAATAGTAGCGCGTTGAGCTACTTGTTGTCCGAATTCGTGATCGGCTAAGCGGTATAATAGGATTAGTGTGCCGAGAGCGCAAACATGAGCGATAATCCAAGCGCTAACGGCTGCATCGCCCGGTAAGACGCGGTCGGCCACGCGAATCAGTGTTGGGTATAAAGGAAAGAACGCTGGTTCATCTGGACCGAGTTTATACCCTTTTATGGCGATACGTACGTAGTGTATGGCATCCCACTGTACCCATTGTTGGGCAATGTTCCAGTGGGCCGGCGCGGGACGGCTTTGCACGATATATGCCAGTCCACTGACCAAAATTTGAATAGCATTACTGGTCAACCATACCGCGAGCGCGACAAGGGAGGCCGACCGCCATTGCTGTGTACGCTCACTACCTGACCTGAGCCAATTCTGAGCGCGAGCAAGTATCGATGGATTCGCAAGGTTAGCGCGGATCGAATCCGACTCCTGCGTAAGACCGATTTTTTTTGGATCTCGACAGCCGGCTCAATCGTCACCGAATCCCCATTTTCGCGTAAGCAATAACCATGACGGGCAATAATCCCGCCCTACTTGACCGGTAAGATCCTGAATAAATTTTCCAAGAAATGGTGAATTGTCAGCATTGCGCTGACCGACCATTACACGAATTTGCTGAAAATGATTCAACGCCCACTAGCGCACGGGCTACGGTAACGAGCGACTGTAGGCGTAACCGGCGCCGACCGAGTCGCCGACACAATTCCCGCTAACTACCGCATACCATGTGTGCGGCGGCATGAAGTCGTTTGGGTGGTCGCCAAACATCATGCCCGCTCGCGCGTGCACCCCACCGTGCAATTCTTGGGGGGCCTACAACGTGATAGGCCCACCCAGCGAGAGCCGGAGCAGCATCGACGGCGTCGAGACGCTCGACTTTTTCGATCTATACCCGCGACAAGGTCTTTGTTGCTGTGTCTCCCGCCGGGTGGATTAGGTGCAGAACTTTTGCTCAGGCGCTTGGACCCGCAGCCCGCCTCAATTCGAGGACGAGGTTGCGCCCGGCAGGGCAGATCCGGCAGTGGGTGAGAACGAATACGGTGCGCCTGAGGGGCCGAAGGTGGCCCGGCCGGTCGCGCTGAGGAATTCGAAGGCGAACCCCGCCTGACCGTTCGACCGGGCGTCGCCAGAGGCGGAAATCCGAAGATATCCGTACGTGGGCTGGTGGATCGTCAGCTGAAGCGGCTTTGGGTTGTGGGCGGCGCAGATTGCCGTGCCCTGCCCCAGGATCGTGTTACCGGAGTCGCCCTGCTTGACGATGACGTTGACCTGGCCGGTGCCGACGCAGAAGAAGTGGAACGTGTAGGTATCGGCCGGCATGTCGTTCATGTGGTTCTCATAGTGCGAGAAGACCACCCCGTTGGTCGCGCTGATCGACGTCGGTGTTTTGTTACGGTCGGCGAGCAGGCCGCCGGCTGCCTGAGCACGGTTAATCGCCGCCCCGGTCGGCTCGGGCATCACTCGCGGCACCTGCGGCCTGGCGCTGGACAAATACTTCATCGCCAGACTCTCCTCGCTTGCGCTGGACGACGGCTCCCCGGCCGCACCCGCGGCGTAGCCACCCCCAGCGCTCGGATGCAACAGGACGCTGGCACCGAGCAGCACTCCGGAAACCACCACGCCGACGCCGGCGAAGACGACGACACTGCGCCGCCGGTGCGCGGTGGCCCGTGCTTTCGGCGCCCCCGGCACGACGATTTCGGTCATGGTGCCGACCCGAAGGTCCGCGAAACGCTCCTCGAGTTCGTCGTTCATCAGGAGTTCTCCTTCGGTGTAACCGGGTTGGGCGATTCGGCGAGGTCGAGCTTGGCGGCCAAGGTTTGCCGGGCGCGGTGCAGCCAGGACTTCACCGTTCCTTCCGCTACGCCCTCGCGGTCGGCGATCTCTGCAACGGTAAGGTCGGCGAGGTAGCGCAGGACGATCGCGCGGCGGTGGTTGTCTGGCAGGGTGGCCAGCGCCGCGACCAGCGCGACTCGCTCGGGTCCGGGCCCACTGACCTGCGGTTCGGCCGGGTGCTGACGGCGCAGGAACATGCGGACGGTGCGCTTGCGGCGCCATTTGGTGATCGCCAGATTCCACGCAACCCGACGCACCCAGGCGACCGGGTCGTCATATCGGGACATGGTGTGCCACCTAGCATAAGCCCGGCAGAAAGCCTCCTGGACGACGTCCTGGGCCTCCTGCAAGTCACCGAAGTAGGCGTAGAGCTGCACGGTGAGGTCGCCGTAGTGCGCGCCGTAGATCTCGTCGAAGGACGAAGTCTTATCCGGCACGGCGGGCAACGTCCTCGGTATCGTTTCGGCTATTGCTGTCACGGCCACTACACGCCTCAGGCGCCTAAGGCGTTGCACCCGGAAGCGATTCGATGTGCCGCCCGAGCCGCCGGGAGGCCTCCGCGGAGGTGGTGCCCGGCGAGCAGGACGGCGGTCGCGGCCGTGCCGGTTGCTGCCTACGACAGCTTCTACGACGACGTTCACCTGTCGTGGCCGAACGGAGACCGCAGGTCTGACGAAAAACCTTGTGGTCTGATTGGAGTCGAGCGTTGACGAGTTTTCCCGGGTGGGTAAAACTCCGCGTTATGCATGATCACAACTGTCGGCAAGCGCTAATTCGCGACTGCATCGCCCTTGGGCGTGCGTTGGCGGGGGCTTAGATGCGTAGTCCGACTCAGCTGGTCCTCGACAAAGCTGACATTGCGGAAGTGGTTCGGCGCGGGCTCGGTGCTGAGATTGTTGCGGCTAGCGAGCTGACGGGTGGGGGTTTTGCCACGGTTTGGCGGACGACGCTCGCCGACGAGCGCGAGGTCGTGGTCAAGGTCGGGCCGCCTGCGTCCGCGCGGCTCCTCAGGTACGAGACGGGGTTGATTCGGGCTGAGGCGCAGTATTTTCGGTTGGTGCGCGCGCAGGCGGCTGGGGTGCCGGCGCCGGACGTGTTGGCTAGCAGTGACGATTGGATCATCACCAGCTGGTTGCCGGGTCGACCGCTGACTGAGGTGGACTCACCGTTGGCTCGGACCCAGCTTGGTGCGGCGATAGCTGAGGTGCACACCATCACGGGCGACCGGTTCGGCTACACCGGTGATCGGCCGGCCGCCGCCGACTGGCCGAGTGCGTTCCTGGCGATTATTGCGTCGGCGCGCGCCGACGCGGCCGAGTGGGGTGTCGCGCTGCCACCATTGGACGGTGTGATTGAGCCGCATCTGCCGCTGCTCGCCACGGTGACCCGGCCCGCTCTGCTGCATTTTGACCTGTGGGACGGCAATGTGCTGGCCGGCCCGGACGGCAACCTCACGGGTCTGGTCGACGGCGAGCGGTTCCTCTATGGTGACCCGCTCCTCGACCTGGTCTCGCCCGCATTGTTCCGGCGAATCGAGGACGAACCGGAGCACCCGTTCCTGCTTGGTTATCGGCCGGAGCCATTCGATGCCGCAGCCAAGACCCGGTTGACGCTCTATCGCATCCACCTTTACCTGGTGATGCTCGCCGAAGGCCCAAGCCGCGGCATCACCGACCGCGACGAATTCCTAACTCGACTGCTGACCGAGGAACTCGCGGCGCTTTCGTCCGCGAGCTAACGCAAGCCTCCGCCCGCGAGCCAACCGAAGCCTTCCGCCCGCAAGCCAACCCAACCCGTAATCTTCCGCCCGCGCGGTAACGCGAGCTGGCGGCTGGCGGCTGGCGGCTGGCGGCTGGCGGCTGGCGGCGCGAGTGTGACATGGGCAACGGTTCGGCAGGTGCGAGGCTGATCGGCTTTCATGGCTGGCATTTGCGGCCTTAGAGTAATTGTCGTGACGACCTATCGCATCGGTGAGGCGGCGGAGTTGCTCGGCGTCAGCTCCGACACGATGCGGCGCTGGGTCGATGCCGGCCGGCTGGCTGCGGCCCGGGACGAGCATGGACACCGCAGCATCGACGGGGTTGATCTGGCGGCATTTGCCCGATCGATGGGTGACGAGCCGCAGGCTGGTTCGCGCCGGTCGTCGGCGCGCAATCGGCTGCCGGGCATTATCACGGCGATCACCCGCGATGTGGTGATGGCTCAGGTGGACATCCAGGTTGGCCCCTATCGCGTCGTCTCGTTGATGAGTCGCGAAGCGGTGGACGAGCTGTGCCTGGAGATCGGTTCGACGGCAATTGCCGTGATCAAATCGACCACGGTGGTCGTGGAGCGAGGAGACGATAAATGAGGATTCGCATTCTGACTACGGCCGTGCTGGCCACAGTCTTGACCAGCACCGCTGCGTGCAGCGAAACCAAAGCTGACTCGCCGACTGTTGCCGCGCCAACCGGTAGCAGCGCGGCCGGTGGCGCCACTGCCGGCGCTGCGAGCGGCACTATTACTGTGCTGGCCGCTTCGTCGCTGACTGAGACGTTCAACAAGATCGGCGCCGATTTCAAGGCCGCCAACCCCAAAGTCAACGTCACCTTCTCGTACGGTGCGAGCTCCGCATTGGCGCAGCAGATCACTTCTGGCTCGCCGGCCGACGTGTTCGCGGCGGCGAGCCCCACCACCATGAAGACGGTCACCGACGCAGGTGACGCCGTTGGCACCCCGGCGACTTTTGTCAAGAATCAGCTGGTCATCGCGGTGGCCAAGCATGACCCGAAGAAGATTGTTTCGCTGGCTGGCCTGACCAAACCGGGTCTTAAGGTTGCACTCTGCGCCGCGCAGGTGCCGTGTGGCAGTGCGGCGACCAAAGTGCTGGCCGCGGCGAAGGTCAAGCTCACTCCGGTCACGCTGGAGCAGGACGTCAAGTCGGCGCTAGCCAAAGTGAAGCTCGGCGAGGTGGACGCGGCCCTGGTCTATCGCACCGACGCGAAGGCTGCTGCCAACACCGTCGACGGCATCGAGTTTCCTGAGTCGTCCGGCGCGATCAACCCGTACCCGATTGTGGTGTTGAAGGGGGCTGGTAACCCGACGGTAGCGGCGGCGTTTGTGGCGTTTGTGCAGACTGCGCCGGAGGTCAAGGTTCTGACCGACGCAGGGTTCCAGCTGCCCTGAGCCGTCGACCTGCTGCCAAGGTTCCGCCAGCTCTAGCGATCCCGGCGATCGCTGGGCTGGTGTTCCTGGTGCTGCCCGTGGTTGGTTTGCTGGTGCGGGCACCTTGGTCGACGTTGCCGCAGCGGCTGACCGAGCCGGGGATTCTGGCCGCGTTGCGGTTGTCGCTGTTGACCGCAACTTCGGCGACTGTGGTTTGCCTGGTGCTGGGGGTGCCGCTGGCCTGGGTGTTGGCTCGAGTCGATATTCCGGCGCGGCGATTTGTCCGGGCGCTCGTGACGGTGCCGTTGGTGTTGCCGCCGGTCGTGGGCGGGGTGGCGTTGCTGTTGGTGCTCGGTCGGCGCGGGCTGGTGGGCAGTTGGCTCTATGCGACGTTCGGGGTCAGTTTGCCGTTCACCACCACCGGGGTCGTGGTGGCTGAGGCGTTCGTCGCAATGCCGTTCCTGGTGATCAGCGTCGAGGGCGCGTTGCGCGGCGCGGACGCCCGCTACGAAGAAGCAGCGGCGACGTTGGGGGCCAGCCGGTGGACGGCGTTTCGGCGGGTGACGTTGCCGCTGATCGCACCCGGCATTACTGCAGGTGCGGTGCTGTGTTGGGCGCGGGCGCTGGGCGAATTCGGGGCCACGATCACCTTTGCCGGCAACTTCCCCGGCAAGACCCAAACCATGCCGCTCGCGGTTTACCTCGCCTTGGAACAAGACTTGGACTCCGCGATCGTGCTGAGCCTGGTCCTGCTCGTCGTCTCGGTCACCATTCTGATCGGCTTGCGCGACCGGTGGGTCACGCCATGATCAACTTCACGCTTCGGTACGGCCAGCCGTGAGCCTCGACGCGCACCTAGTCGTACGCCGGCCCGACTTCACCCTCGACATCGAGCTGACTGCGGCACCCGGTGAAGTGGTTGCCCTGCTCGGGCCGAACGGTGCTGGTAAGACGACAGCGTTGCGCGCGCTAGCCGGCCTCGTCGCGCTGGACGACGGGCGGATCAGCCTGACCGGGCGCCGATTGGACGCACTGCCACCGGAAAAACGGCACATCGGGGTGGTATTTCAGGACTACCTGCTGTTTCCACATCTGAACGCGCTCGACAATGTCGCTTTTGGACCGCGCTGTCGCCGGGTGCCGCGTCGAGCCGCCCGAGAACAGGCACTTCAGTGGCTCAGTCGGGTGGGTCTGGCGGACCACACGCGCAAGAAACCCCGCGAGTTGTCGGGTGGGCAAGCGCAACGGGTGGCGTTGGCGCGAGCGCTGGCCAGTGCACCAAATCTGTTGCTGCTGGATGAGCCGTTAGCTGCGCTGGACGCGCGTACGCGGTTGGAGACGCGAGCGCAGTTGCGTGGGCATTTGGCGGCTTTCGCCGGCGCGACGATTCTAGTGACGCATGATCCGTTAGATGCGTTGATGCTCGCCGATCGGCTGGTGATCGTCGAAGACGGGCGGGTGGCGCAGACTGGAAATGCGGCGACGATCACGTCTGAGCCGCGTACCGATTATGTGGCCCGGTTGGTGGGGTTGAATTTGTTCCGCGGTACGGCGTCCGGCACCTCGGTTCGGGTGGGTGACGGGTTCACGGTGACTGCTTCCGGCGTACGGGAAGGGTCGGTTTTTGTGGCTTTTGCGCCGTCGGCGGTGGCGTTGCATCGGGCTGAGCCGACCGGGGGCAGCCCGCGCAATGTCTGGCGGGCGCGGGTGGCGGCGGTGAGCCGACACGGTGACGCGGTTCGGGTTGAGTTGGCAGGGCCGATCGCTGTCGCCGCTGATGTGACCGCGGCGGCCGCGGTTGAGCTCGATTTGGCGCCGGGTCTCGACATCTGGGCCAGCCTCAAAGCCACCGAAATCGCCACCTACCCGGCCTGAATCTAGGGTGTCCGCTCGTCCGTGCCCACACCTGGGGACCCGCAGCCGGCCTGGGCATTTTTTTACGGTACGGTCTGGCACAATTTACCGTCCCGCTAAGCGGAAATACCGTGATGTATCGCTGTGGTCAACGGAGTCGCCTTCGCCATCAATCCGCTGTCGCGGTGTCGGTTTGGCGGTCGGACCAGGATTGGGCTCCAGCCAGATTGACGGCGCCGCCGGTGCGGACAGCTTGGTAGGCGACACGGGCCAAAGGCTGCCCGAACTTGGACCGAGGGCCGGCATAGGCGGCGATAGGGCCATCAGTTGGGCTGAGCACGCAGACGGCATCGGTTGCCGTGCCGGTGGCGGCCAAACCAAGATCACGGATGGCTTGGGTCTTAGCCTCAGTGATCGTCGTGACGGCATTGACCAGGGCACCATTGCTGAGCTGGCGCGGCAGCCAGGCCACGATATTCACCGTTCCGACCGCAATCCGGTCTGACTCAATCCGATCTGACTCGACCGGCTGGGTTGAGTCGGCGGCTTGGATGGGAGCACCAAGGCCGACGGTGGCCCAGACACGCAGGTCGTCCTCGGTGGCGGTGACCAAATCGGCGACGTCGACACCAGTCATCAGTCCAACGCCAGGACCGACCAAGCCCAGCCCTGCGGCCAAGTCGGTGAGGTGCTGATCTGGGTCGTCGCGCGCATAGGACATCGGCACAGTCGCGTTAATCACCCAGTGCTTGATCCCAATTCCGCCGCCCAGCACGGCCGTAGAGATTGCCAGCATGGGCTCGTCGAACCGCCAGACCAACAACGGCACGCGTTGGCCCTGCTCAAGCCGGTGGGTCAAGAACGGTTCAGACCACACTTAGGCCACATTAAGCTGAATGTTGCCGATCCGGGCGACAATGTCGAGGTGTCCACCTAGGCCGACCACGTAGGCACGCAGGCTCTCGAGTCCCACCGCATCACCATGTTCGATTTGGCTGATACGAGCCTGGGAAAGCCCGGCGGCCTCGGCCAGCTGGACTTGAGTCAGGCCAAGCTGCTGGCGGATATCCGCCAGCTGAGCGCCACTGACGGTAGCAAGCATGCGTTCGCGCAGCTGAAGGCGTCGGGTTAGGCGCTCGTCGCTGTCCCAGGTCGGGTCGAGGGCGCGTGCCTTAGCCTTGACGTCTCGCCAATCGGCTGTTTCGGTCATGATTACTCCTCTGCTTTCAGTGCGACTAAATGCTCGGCGAAACGGGCATCGGCCACCGGGATCGCTGAGTGGTACCAATCCTGCCAACGTCCTGACTTGTCGCCAGCGACCAAGAACACCGCCTCTCGTGCGGGGTCGAAGGCGAAGATCATCCGTACTTCGGTAGTTCCGGTGGATCCTGGCCGCAACTCCTTCATGTTGTGGTAGGTGCTGCCCTTCAGCCGATCCACCAAGGGACGACCGAGAGCCGGCCCATGTGCGACAAGGACATCGATCGCCTCTGCGATCAAGTCCGCAGTCAACGAATCGCTCCGACAGAGGTCGAGGAACCAGGCTTCAACCGCTGGATGTAACCGCACTTCCCACATTGAAGGAGTATAAGACAAACTTTTATTCTACTGGCAAGGGACGCTACAACACCGAGATGAAACCGAGGTCAGCGAAACATTAGGTGCCTCGGCTAGGCCTGTTCGCCGGCGACCAGATCGGCGAGGAGTTCCCGGACACAGGTGAGGCGTTCCTCGACGGGCAACAAGGTTAGCCAGGGAAGTTCCTCGGCGAGGGCTTCCTCAGCCAGGTCGCGGTGACGACGCGCCAAGATGGCCAGGGATCGTGCAGCGATTCGCAGCCCAGTTGCGACTGCTTCAAATCGCTCTGCTCGGCTCAGAACCAGATTTTCCTCGTCGCGGCGCTCGAGAATGACGTCGGCAAGTAGTTTCAGATACTCTTGAATCGTTTCCGGCCCGATGGCTCGATACCGCAGCGGGTGGGGCGCCTGGCCGATCGGATAGGCCCAGCGAATGGTGCCTACGTCAGTGGGTGGCCGGGCCAGGGCCGAAGGCGGTTAGGAACCGGTCGCGGAAGGTGGACATCGGCCAGGTCGGCGCGGTGGCGGCCGGGGTTAGACCATCGGTCCAGCCCCAGTCAGCAATCCGATTGAACACTGATTTGTCTTTCGCGACGATCGAGATCGGTACGTCATGACTCGCGTTCTGCCCGACGACGACTGAGGCGGGTTGATGGTCGCCGAGGAACACCAGCACCAGGTTGTCGTCGCCGTACTTCTGCACGAATGAGATCAGGGTGTCGACTGAGTACGCGATAGAACGGGCGTACTCCTGGCGTACCTGATGGGTGTTCTGCCAGAGGGCTTGGGGGGTTTGCGCTTGCGCCGCCATTGGCCCATAAATCGAGCCGTCGCCGAGCTGGTTCCAGTCGAGCAGGGTGCTCGGCGGCACGCGGCTTTGCCGCCCACGGGGTGTGGCTGCCATAAACATCCGAGGTCAGGGTGATCTCGGCGAGCAACGGGCCGCGCGCGGGTGATCCGGGGGCTTTGCCGTATTCCAACTTTCCAAACTGGGACAGTACGAATTGATCGGGCATCGGCGACCAGCTGAACGACGGAAACCGGGAACGATCAATCTCGCCGCGATAGCCGAGGGTGTGCGAATTCCAGACCTGCTGGTAACCGTAGAAATAGCCCTCGGGCCAGGTTCCGGGGCGTAGGTCACGCCCGGCTCGACTCCGACAGTGCGAAAGCCGGCCCGGCTAAAGGCTTTGGTCAAGGTGAGCCGATCGGTAGTGACCAGACTGCGATAGCGCTGCTGGTTGTCGATCTGCAGGCCGGAGAGCAGGGTCGAGTGCGCCAACCAACTGTTTCCGCCGGAGGTGGATGAGGTGAGAAAGCCGCTTCGGGCGGAGAAGCCCGCAGCAGTCAGTTTGCCGTCGTCTGCGCGCAGTTGCTGCAGCACTTGGCCGTCGAATTCCGGGTTTTGCACGGCGTCTCGGCCGTAGCTTTCGACGAATGACAGGATCACGTCCTTGCCGCGCAGCCCGGTGAGCAATTGGTTGTCCGGCACGTCACGGAACGCATCGACGGCGACTTCGCGTGCGAAGGTTCGTTTGTCGGCAAGGTCGTGCGGCAGGTTGAGCGTCGTGTCGCGCGCCAAGTCGATTGCGCTAGTTGCGGCGACCGGCACGCCAGCGACGAATTGAATGCCACCGATGGCGAGGATGAGCCAGGCACACGAGAATGCGAAAACGGTGCGCCTGGTGACGTTCGCGTGTGCGGCGAGCAATCGGCTGAGCCGGCGCATGGCCAGGGCCATCAGCGCTGGGATGGCCACGGCTAAGGCGATGAGGCCGACGGCGACACCGGCTGCTGCTGTTTTGCCGATCGAGTCCTGCACTACGCCATAGCCGGCGGGCAGCAAGCTCCAGTCCAGCACCGGATCGAATTGCCGGGCCAGCACTGCGAAAAACGCCGCATCCATGATTTTGAGCACGGTGAGCAGGCCGAGGATCAAGCCGAGCATCGTGGCGAGCCAGCGCCGGGCTCGCTCCGGCAGCACAAGCAGCACGGCAATCGCCGCCATTGCTTCGATCGGGATCCGCACGAGCGCGGTGAAGACGGAATTATCCGGTGGCAATCGAGTGATCTGATCGGGCACGATCAGCGCGAGCAACACCAGCAGCGCTGCCAGCAAGGTGATCACGGTGGAAGCAAACGGACGGAGCCAAGTGCGGACTGACAACTCAGAGTTCCTTTACCACCCGGTGGCTGAGTGAGTGCTCACTCAGTTAAGCTAGCGGTCGTGGACAACAGGCGACAAAGAGTGCCGGCCCTGGCGCCGGATGCACGCCGGGCCGCGCTGATCCGCGCCACCATCCCCTTGCTGCACGAGCATGGCCTTGACGTGAGCACTCGGCAAATCGCGGCCGCCGCCGGCGTGGCTGAAGGCACCATCTTCGGTGTGTTCAACAGTAAGAGTTCGCTGGTGGTGGTCTCGATTGTCGAAGCGCTCGATCCACAACCGACTCTTGACGCGCTGGCCGCACTCGACCGATCGGGCGACTTGCACCAGCGCGTCGCCGCAGCCGCCGAGCTCGTGCACGCCCGGTTCACCGAAAGCGCCCACCTGTTGACCGCCGCGCGCCGGCTGATCCTGGCCAGCGACGAACACCCACAGGCCCGCGAGCAGATGGCCTGTGCCCGACACCGACTGTGGACAGCGGTGGCTGACGTGCTCGCGCCGGACGCGGATCGGTTGCGGCGCAGCACCGGCTCGGCGGCCCGGTTGTTGCTGCTGATGTGCGGCGCTGACACTTTCGGGCCGTTCGGCGACCCGGCCAGCTTCAGTGGGGCCGAGCTCGCCTCACTGCTTCTCGACGGATTACTACGGCGCTCGGACGACCCGACGCTCGACCCATTACAGGATTCCCGGAGGGCTTAGTCGACGTGCTGATTCGACTTCTACGCAGCTATCTCAAGCCATACCGCTCGACCATCGCTGTGGTCGTGTTCTTCCAATTCATCCAGACCCTGGCCACACTCTATCTGCCTTCCCTCAACGCCGACATCATCGACAAAGGCGTGATCAAAGGCGACACCGGTTATGTGGTGCGGATCGGTTTGGGCATGCTCGGCATCACGTTGGTGCAGATCGCCGCCCAGATCGTCGCCGTGTATTTCGGCGCGCGCACGGCAATGGCGGTCGGCCGCGACGTCCGGGGCGCGATCTTCAGTAATGTGCAGGAGTTTTCGGCGCGCGAGGTGGGCCAGTTCGGGGCACCATCGCTGATCACTCGGACCACCAATGACGTGCAGCAAGTACAAATGTTGGTGCTGCTCACCTTCACGCTGATGGTTTCCGCGCCGATCATGTGTGTCGGCGGGATCGTGCTCGCGCTGCGCCAAAACGTGCCGCTGTCCGGACTGTTGCTGGTGGTCGTGCCGGTCTTGATCACCTGCGTGAGCTTGATTATCGTGCGGATGCGGCCGTTGTTCCGCTCGATGCAGAAGCGGATTGACCGAGTCAACACAGTGATGCGCGAGCAGATCACCGGCATTCGAGTGATCCGCGCGTTCGTTCGCGACGAGCGGGAGCAAGCCCGCTATGAAGTGTCCAACGCTGAGCTCACCGACGTTTCGCTGCGCGCCGGCAAACTGATGGCATTGATGTTCCCGACCGTCATGCTGATCGTCAACGTGTCCAGCGTTGCCGTGTTGTGGTTCGGCGGACATCTGATCAACGGCGGCTCTATGCAGGTCGGGGCACTCACGGCGTTCCTGAGTTATCTGATGCAGATCCTGATGGCAATCATGATGGCGACCTTCATGTTCGTGATGATCCCGCGGGCCGAGGTGTGCGCGGAGCGGATTGAGGAAGTCCTGGACACACAGTCCAGCGTCGTTCCGCCAATCAACCCGGTCACCACGCTGAGCCGGCACGGTTTCCTGGAGCTGCGCGGGATCGAGTTCCACTATCCCGGTGCCGAGGCGCCGGTGCTCAACCAGGTCGACGTGACTGCACGCCCCCGGGAAATCACCGCGATCATCGGCAGCACCGGCAGCGGCAAAACCACTTTGCTCAACCTGATTCCACGCCTATTCGACGCGACCGGCGGCGAAGTGCTGGTCGACGGCGTCAATGTGCGCGACCTAGAGCAGAAACTGCTATCGCGTACGGTCGGGTTAGTGCCGCAACGACCCTACTTGTTCACCGGCACCGTGGCGTCGAACCTGCGCTACGGCAACCCGGAGGCCAGTGACGAGCAGCTCTGGCAGGCGCTGGAAGTCGCACAGGCAAAGGGATTCGTCGAGCGGATGGACGGCGGCCTGGACGCACCGATCGCCCAAGGTGGCACAAATGTCTCCGGCGGTCAGCGGCAACGGCTAGCGATTGCCCGGGTGTTGGTGCAACAGCCGGAGATCTACCTTTTCGACGACTCGTTCTCGGCACTCGACTACGCCACGGATGCAGCATTACGGGCGGCCCTGATCCCCCACATCGCCGACGCGACAGTGGTCATCGTGGCACAGCGGGTGAGCACCATCCGCGACGCCGACCGGATCATCGTGTTGGACGACGGCAAGGTGGTCGGCACCGGCACCCACACCGAGCTGATGGACGACAACCCCACGTACCGCGAAATAGTTTTGTCGCAATTGACCGAGCAGGAGGCTGCCGCGTGACCGCTCCGACGAGCCGCCCGGGTGGTCCGCCGATGGGTGGACCGGCCGGCCGGATGCTGGCCGGTCCGATGCCGACCGAAAAACTGCAGGACTTCGCCGGCTCTAGCAAGCGCCTGCTGCGAATGCTCAAACCGCAACGCATGCTGGTCTCGGTCGTGTTGGCTTTCGGTGCGACCAGCGTGTTCCTGGCGGTGCTCGGGCCCAAGTTGCTCGGCCGCGCGACCGACATCATCTTCGGCGGTTACATCGGCAAATCGGTGCCGTTCCCACCGGGAACCAGCAAAACCGAGGCGCTGGCCGCCTTGCGCGCCCGAGGCGCCAACACCCAGGCTGATCTGTTGTCCTCGATCAATTTCATCCCCGGTCAGGGCATCGACTTCACTCGGTTGGAACGGCTGCTCGCCTGGGTCGTGCTGGTCTACCTGTTCGCCTGGGTGTTCGGCGTCATGCAGGGCCGGCTGACCGCCCGGGTGGTGCAGACCACCGTGTTTCGGCTAAGGCAAGACGTCGAGGCGAAACTATCTCGACTGCCACTGTCCTATTTCGACCAGCAAGCGCGCGGCGAAGTGCTGAGTCGGGCCACCAACGACACAGACAACATCGCACAGACGCTGCAGCAGACCTTCTCGCAATTGATCACCGCGGTGCTGACAATCCTCGGCGTACTCGCGATGATGTTCTGGATTTCGCCGTTGTTGGCGTTGATCGCGCTGATCACCGTGCCAGTTTCGATCCTGGTCACCACCCAGATCGGCAAGCGGTCACAGCCCAATTTCGTCGCGCAGTGGTCCACCACCGGCAAGCTCAACGGCCACATCGAAGAAATCTTCACCGGCCACTCCCTGGTCCAGGTCTTCGGCCGCCAGCTTGAAGCCAAACAGGTCTTCGACGAGCACAACCAGCGCTTGTACGCGTCGAGCTTCCGCGCCCAGTTCATGTCCGGCCTGATCCAACCCGCCATGATGTTCATCGGCAACCTGAACTACGTGCTGGTCGCAGTGGTCGGCGGCTTGCGAGTGGCTTCAGGATCGCTGTCGTTGGGTGACGTGCAGGCGTTCATCCAATACTCGCGGCAGTTCAGCCAGCCACTCACCCAAGTCGCCAGCATGGCCAACCTGGTGCAGTCCGGGGTCGCCTCAGCCGAGCGGGTGTTCGCCCTGCTGGACTCCCCCGAGCAAAGCCCAGAACCGCCGCCAGTGGGCCTCACCCAGGTGCAGGGCCGAGTCGCGTTCGACGACGTGTCGTTTCGCTATCTGCCGGACAAGCCGCTGATCGAGCACTTGTCGCTCACGGTTGAACCGGGCCAGACTGTGGCGATCGTCGGCCCGACCGGCGCCGGTAAGACCACCCTGGTCAACCTGCTGATGCGTTTTTACGACGTGAGCTCGGGCCGGATCACCCTGGACGGCCGCGATATCGCCTCGATGCCGCGCGAAGAGCTGCGCGAGCACATGGGCATGGTGTTGCAGGACACCTGGCTGTTCGGCGCGACGATCGCGGAGAACATCGCCTATGGCGCCGACTCGTTCGACTTGGACGCGGTGCGGCAAGCGGCTGAGGCAGCGCACGTTGACGCCTTCGTGCGCATGCTGCCGGACGGCTACGACACGGTCATCGACGAGGAGGGCTCGAACGTCAGCGCCGGGCAGAAGCAGCTGATCACGATCGCGCGGGCGTTCCTAGCCGAGCCGAGCATCCTGATCTTGGATGAGGCGACCAGCTCGGTCGACACCCGGACCGAGGTGTTGATCCAGCGAGCGATGGCAACGTTGCGCACCGGGCGGACCAGCTTCGTCATCGCGCACCGGCTCTCCACAATCCGCGACGCCGACGTGATCCTGGTAATGGAGAACGGATCGATCGTCGAGCAGGGCACGCATGACGAGTTGATCGCGGCAGATGGCGCCTATGCCAGGTTGTATTCGGCCCAGTTCACCCAGGCTGTCGCCGAAGTCGACTAAGGCGACCGAAGTCGGCAAGGCAATCCGCAGTCGACCGGGCCAATAAGGAAATGGCGACGGGGGCGGCCAGTTGGCCGCCCCCGTCTTTGTCGGGTCAGGTGGTGCTTGGAGCTAGTTACTTCACCGTGAAGGTAACGCTGGCGGAGTAGCCCGTCTCGATCCCCATCGCGGCATCACCTTCGACCTTGGCGCGCAGCATCCAGGACGACTTGGCTGCTTTGATCGAGTTCCGGCGCAGGAAGTCGTCGGAAGCGGTCATGCCCGACCACTGGTCCATCCACTTGCCCTTGACCAGGCGCTGAATGGTCACGCTCTGACCAGATCCGCGCGGGTTGCCCCGGGCCCAGAAGCTAATCTTGCCGGCCGACGGCGAGCTCGCCCCGAAGACCGGAGCCTGCATGATCTTGACCATCTTGCGTTCCGAGGACAGCGTGCCGGACTTCACCTGGAAGGTGTAACCGGTGCTGATCCAGCGCGAGAAGTAGTACGCCCCACTTGAGCTGGCCGACGTGTCGGCGAGCTTGACCAGCGGTGCGTTCGAGCTGGACATCGGTGCGCCCCACAGCTCGACGGGCGCGTTGGCCCCAGCCTTACCGGTGATCATCGCCGTGACCGCACCAGTGATCATGCTCGGGGCATAGATCGTCGGCGCGGTGGTGCTCGGCGGTGGTGTGGTGCCGCCATCGCTGGCCGCGATGGTGATCGAGCCGTTGGTGACGGTGGCTGCCCCCAGGCTGATCCCGGTGACCAGAATCGTCTCAGCCGGCTCGTTGGTGGTGTCGTCGGTCAGCGCGATCGAGCTGATCGGGAAGGTCGCGCCCGGCGCGGCCGTGGCCGGAACCGTGAACGACTGCGGGCCCGGGTTGGTGAAATCGCTCGCGTCGGCTGCCTTGCTGCCGGCGATAGAACCACCCGCGTAAGAGACGACCGCATAGACCGGAGCCTGCGAAGTGCCGGAAATCGAGCCAGTTACCTGAACTGTGTCGCCCTCCTTGCCGGTCACGTTGTCGATGGTGAGGACCGGAGCCTTCTCATCATTGGTCAGCGTGAACTTGGCCGTCTTCGGGCTGTTCGCGGCGGCAATGTAGTCGTCGCTGTTGGAGATAGTGTCGACAGTGGCCGTGATGTAGGCCGTCTCGTCGGCTTCGTAGACGGTGTCGCCGTTGACCAGGACCACGGCGTAGCCCACCAGCTGGCCGGCCGGGATCGTCACCGTGCTGCTCAGCAGCTTGTAGTCACCGGATCCAGGCAGCACGATCGTGCCGTTGTCGGCGGTGCCGCTGTTGGCGCCGGTGCTGTCAGTGAGGTTGAAGATGACGTCGTGGCTGCTGGCGTTGCTCAGCTTGATCGGCAGCAGCAACGCGTTGCCGGCGTCGCCTTCCTTGGCGGCCACATCGTCGAAGCTCACCGTCGGCAGGGCGTCATCGTCGGTGATCGTCACCACCGGCGCCGGCCCGGACACATTCGCAGAGGTGTCAAGGGTCGGGTTAGTGAGGTCGATATCGAAGGTCTCGTCGCCCTCGTTGATCGTGTCACCGATGATGTCGACCGTGAACGTCTGCGTCAGGGTTCCAGGCGCGAAGACCAGCGTGCCCTGCTTGGAGACGTAGTCACGGCCAGCGTGGGCCGTGTCGGCGTCCGTTGCCCAATTGACCTTGACAGTACGCCCGGACTTCTGGCTCAACGTCGCCGTGAACGTCTTGGTCGACTTGCCCGAGTTGCCCTCGGTCACGGTCTGCGGGTCAATCGTCACAGTCGGGGCTAGATCGCCGTCCCCGTCAGTGATCTTGGAGGCGACCGAGGTAGTGGTACCCAGGGTCGCGTTGGTCGGGCCGGACAACGCCACGGCGTAGTCCTCGGTGTTCTCGTTGAGCGCGTCAGAGGTGATCGGCAGGTCGATCGTCGCGGAGTTCTCGCCCGCCGGGACGGTCACTGTACGGTCATTGAGGTACTGGAAGTCGGCACCTGGGGTGGCGTCGTCCTCGCCCGTGGCCAGGGTCGTCTTGACCGCGTCCCACTTAACCGTGATCGGCAGCTCGGAAGCCGGCGAAGCGTGGATCGTGTAGGTGGCGGTGTCGCCCTCTGCCACGGTGGTCGGACCGGTCAGGGTCAGCTTCGGCGTGCTCTGCGCGTCCACGATGCTCACCGTGGCCGACGCGCTGCGCGGCGAAGCGTTGTCGGCGGTGCCGTTGACCGTGAAGGTCTCGGTGTCCGCAGTGTCCTTCACGCCGTCGTTGGTGATCGCGATCGTCGTCGACGCCGTCAATGAACCGGGTGGGATCACCAGTGAGGACAGCACCGGCGGGTCGAAGTCGGTACCGCTGACCGCGGTGCCATTGGTGGTGCCGAGGGTGATCGTAGTGGTAAGCGCCGACCGGGCACTGAGCGTGGCCGTAATCGTGGTCCGCGCGTTGGCCGCCTCGGTGACCGACGGCGCCGCCGCGGTCAGCGTGTAGGACGGCATGGTCTCGTTGTCGTAGATCGTGCCCGTGGCCGTCGCGACGTCGCCGCTGGCACCGGTAGCGGTGAAGGTGAAGGTCTCGGTGCCCTCGTAGATCTGGTCGTCAACGGTGTGCACCATGATCGTCTTGGTGCCGGCTGCGGTGAAGGTGACCGGGGTTGGCGTGGGCGCCGCATAGTCCACCCCACCACCAGTGGCGGTGCCGCCACTGGTGGTGAGGGTATAGGTGTCCGTCGTGCAGGTGTTGGGTCCCGCGGCGCAGCGCAGGGTGAAGGTCAGATCGCCGCCTTCGGTGGTGGCGGCGTTGTTGACGGTCAGGCCGCCGGCGCTGGTGTCTGCCAGCGCGGGAGTGGTGCCCAGGAAAACCGGCCCGAGGCCAATGGCCGCCGCGACTGTGGCCGACAGAACCATCCGAACGGATTTGGGGCCACGCAACGCGAACGGAACCGAACCGCTCGTGGCTGCATGGGCTGATCGATAGCGCATGTCTTTCTTTCTCCTTCGGCGGCTGGGCTGCCTCCGGTGGGAGGTCCCTAGCTTTGCGTCCCCGCCTTACGGCGAGTTGCCTGTCGAGTACCGCACTAGAGGGCGGCTCGGAATACCGGCTGGAACCGGCCTTGAACAGCGCGAACACCGGAGCGGAAAGTCCGGCCCGAGGTCGCGCCTTTCGTAATCTAACTGGCTTAACCGGGCCGTATCGGAAGAATGCGTTTTTCGGGGTAAACCAGTCTTTCTGGACTAAACCAAACGACGAATCGGCGACGGGCCGGGAAATCTTTCCCCGACCCGCCGCCGATTGCGTCAGCTACTTACCGTGCGGTTACGAGGTCGCACCCACCACAGTCACCGCCAGCGTCCGATAGCGCACCGCGCTAGCCGCCCGCGACCCGGCCGCGACGAGCGTGTACGAGCCAACTGGGATAGCGGTTATCGGCACCGAGACGGTGAATGCCCCGTTCGCGTCCGCGACCGCCGTTGCGAGCACCACCGGCCCAGACCCGGAACTCGGGTAGAGGCCCACCGTGATCGCAGAGAACGCGGTGAACGTCGCCCCGGAGATCACCGTCGAGCTGCCTAACGGCAGTGCACCGGTCACCGAACTGGACAGCGGGCCGTAGATCGCCGTACCGGTCGGCACGGCCATCGGCAGCACCGGTGCCCCGTAGATCGTTCCGGTGACCAATTTTGGCGGCGTACTCGAAGCCGAGCGCGCTCCAGAGGTCAAATTGGCGGCCACGGTTACTGCGTAGCTAGTGCCAGCGGACACGCCCGTGATGACACAGGACGTGGACGAGGCATTCGGAGTGGTGCAGGTGAGGCTGAACGGCCCGCCGACCGCGGTGGCGGTGTAGCTAGCCACATTAGCGACGGAGTTACCCGGCGCGAACTGCACGGTGAGGTTCAGCGCACCCGGGGTCACGGTGACCGACGTCGGCACCACCGAGTTGACCCGCGGCTGCACCACGACCGGCGTACTTGGTGCGGAGGTGCCGCTGGCGTACCGGCCGATCGCGACGACCGTGATCTGATAGTCGTTCGCATTTGTCAGTCCGGCGATGGTGCAACTAGTAGAGCTCGTGACGCAGAACTGCCCGTCCGGGCTGCCCGCCGCCGTAGCGGTATAGGACAGGATCCCGTCGCCGGGCCAGCTCGGCGCCACCCAACTGACCGTGGCAATGCCATCACCCGCGACTGCCCTGACCGCGGTCGGCGCCCCGGGTACCCCGGCTGTGGGCCGCACCCGGTTCGACGCCACACTGGGCGCCGAGCTGAGGGAGGTGTTGGCCGCCACCGCGACGACGGTGACTGTGTACGCCGTCCCGTTGGTCAGACCGCTGATCAAGCAGTCGGACTCCGTCGCGGCGACCGTGCAGCTGCCACCCGATGGCGTCGTCGTCGCGAGGTAACCGGCTACCCCAACGCTGACCGATTTGACCCAGGACACGGCGATCTGGTGGTTGGCCCCGACGACGTCGACGTTGCTCGGTGCGGCCAACGTGGCCGGGATGAACACCTCGGACGGCGCGCTCCAGCCAGACGGTCCAGCGTTGGCGGTCCCGATCGCGCGCACCTGGAAGGTGTACGAACCGGTTGCGTTCAACCCCGGCACCACACAGGAGGTGGCCGGCGTCTCACAGGTGAAGCCGTCTGGGTTCGACACCACGGCATAGCTGGCAATACCGGCACCGCCATTCGGTGCCACCCAGGACACCCGCACCGCGGTGGCCGAGTCGGTCGGCGTGACCGTGGGTTTGGCCGGTGCGATCACCGTGCTCGGTCCGGCCGGAACTACGACCGCGGAGGGTGCTTGCGCCGGCGTGCTGCCGGCTGGGCCGTTCGCCGTGACCAGGAACGTGTACTCCCGATTGCCCAACCCGGTGAAGTCACAGAGCAGGGCGGTGGTGTTGACGCATGCGACCGGTGCGTCGACCTGCGGGTCAGAGCTGACCGTGTAGCCGGCCAGCGGTCCCCCACCGACCGAAGCCGGCCACGTGACCCGCACCGATCCGGCTGCGGTGACCACCGCGTTGGCCATGCCGGGCGCACCCGGGGCGGCAACGGTGACCGGCAGGGACCGGCCGATTGAGACGGTCGAGCCGCCGTTGCCGACCGCAGTTACCGCGAAGGTGTAAGGCCCGGGTCCGTCGACTGGAAAATCACAGGTCAACCGGTTGACGTTGACACAGGGCGAGGCGACGTCCGGGTCGGAGGTGACCGTGTACCCGGTCACCGGACCGGCACCGAACGGTGCTGCCGTCCAGGTCAGCGACACCAGGTGCGGTGCGGTTACCAGCGCTGTCGGCGTTCCCGGTGCCATTGGTGCGCCCGGGATGACCGAAGTGGAGCGAGCCACCGACGGCGTCTTACCGGCCGGACCGTTTGCCGTCACCAAGAACGTGTACGACGTGTTCGGGTCCAGACCGGTGAAGTCACACACCAGTTGATCCACGTTCACGCACGGCGAAGTGACAGCCGGGTCGGCGCTGACCGTGTAACCGGTACGGAATCCACCACCGACTGGTGCCGAGGTCCAGCTGACCCGCACAGTGCCCGGCGCGGTGACCCGTACGGTCGGTGTGCCCGGTGCGGTCGGTGCAGTTGCCACGATCGGCAGTGAACTGGCCGAATCGGTGTAGCCGAACGGTCCGTTGGCCCGCACCGTGAAGACGTACGGCGTGGCCGGGTCCAACCCGGTGAAGACGCAGCTGGTGACGTTCTTCAGCAGGCAAGAGTCAGGCGTGGTGACTGACGGGTTCGCCAGCACCGAGTAGCTCAGGATCGGCCCGGCTCCATTGGTCGGAGCCGCCCAGCTGATGGTGGCCGTCCCCGGTCCACCGTTGAGCACCGTCGGCATTCCCGGTGCGGCCGGCAACGCTGGCACGACCGCAATGCTGGCGTCGGAGACGGTCGGACCGAGCGGCCCGGTCGCCGCCACCGTGAAGGCGTAGGACTGGCTCGGGTCGAGCCCCGTGACCTGGCAGGTGGTCGGTGCTGCGAGCGCACCGCAACCGTTCGGAATTGTGGCCGCGTGGTTCGCCGCCAGCGTGTATCCGGTCAGCGGTCCACCAGCAAGCGGTGCCTTCCAACTCACGGTGGCCTGACCGACCCCGGTCAGCACCACGGTCGGCGCGCTCGGCGCACCCGGTGCTGCCGGAACCAGCGCAGGGCTCGGGCTCGAAATCGACTCACCCAGCGGCCCGTTCGCTTCCACCTGGAAGGTGTAGGCGAAGGCCGGGTTCAAATCCGACACCACACACGACCGTACGGTCGGGTCTGTGCCACAACTGCCGGGAATCGTCGCCGCCTGGTTCGACGTCAACTTGTACTTGGTGACCTGTCCACCACCCACCGGGGCAGTCCACGTCACCGTGGCCGTACCCGGAGCAGTCAAGGTCACCGTCGGTACGCCTGGCCGGCGTGGCGTGGCCGGCGTAACCGCAGCCGACAACCCTGACGCGGTGTCACCCTGCGGCCCGTGTGCCGTCACCTGGAACTGGTAGGCGACACCGGTGTCGAGCCCAGTGAACACACACGGCGTGATGGTGGTCGTGGTGCACCCGGCTGCCGTACCAGTCAGGGGTGGCACTGCTGCGACGGTGTAGTTCGTGACCGGACCGCCCGACGGCATGGTCCACGAGACCGAAATTTGCGCGACGCCGATGGCCTGGGCGATTGGCTGGGTCGGGGTGGCCGGCGCGCCGACCGCCCCCGGAGTGATCGGGTCGGACAGCGGGCTGAACGCGGAGTTACCACTGTCGGTGACGCCGACGGCTTGCACGCGGAAGGTGTAGCCCGACCCGACCAGACCCGACACCAAACACGAGGTGGTGTTGGAGGTGCAGACCACGGCACCGGCCGCGTTCTGCACATTGTAGCTGCTGATGCCAGCGCCCGGGTTCGGCGCCAGCCACGACACCATCACTTGACCTGAGACACCGGTCAGCGTGGCGATTGGCTTGCCTGGAGTGTCCGGCGGGCCGGGGATGACTGTGGCTACTGAACCAACCGGGCTGGACGATCCAGCCGGCCCGTTGGCAGTAACCGTGAATGAATACGGCGTGCCGCTGGCCAGGCTGTCGAAGACACAGCTCAAGGCGGCCACGTTGATGCAGCTCGCCGGCACGGTGACCGCGGGAACCGAGGTAACCGAGTAGTTGGTCACCGGCCCACCGCTGGCCGGTGCCGTCCAGGTGATTCGGACTGCATTCGGGCCGGCAAGCGTCAAAGTCGGCACGCCAGGTCCGCTCGGCGGGCCAGCGCGGACTGCGGGCGTGCTCGAAGCGGACTGCGTGCCACCCACATCACCGTTGGCGGTAACCCGGAACGTGTAGGCCACGGTCGGATCGAGACCACCAAAGATACAAGTGAGCGCAGCCACGTGCACACACGGCACGGACGACGTGGGAGCATCCGAAGCGGCAACCGTGTAGTCGGTGACCGGTCCACCCGTCAGCGGGGCGGTCCACGTCAGCGAAACCACGCCCGGCGCGGTCACCGAAACGGTTGGGATGCCGGGTGCACCCGGCCGGTTCGCCACCAGGGGGCCGACCGAGGCGGTCGAAGAACCCTCAACGCCCACCGCAGCCACCGTGAAGGTGTAGGGCGTGGTCTGGTCTAGGCCGGAGAAGTCACACGAACGAGCCGCCGCCCCGAGCGTGCACGAGGTCGGAGTCACCGACGACGGGTTCGGAGTGACCGTGTAACCCGTCACCGGGCCGCCACCAGCAGGCGGGCTCCAGTTGACCGTTGCCGTGCCCGGCGAGACCCCCAGCGAAACCGAAACCGCCGTGGGCACACCCGGGCGGTCCGGCACAATCTCGGTGGTCGCAGCCGCCTCGGTGTGACCCGAAGTGTTGATCGCGCTCACCGTGAAGGCGTACAGCTTGGCCAGCGTCAGGCCGGTGAATGGGCAGGACAAAGTGCCAGGCAAGGTGACCGTACAGACTGACGGCAGGGTGCCGCCGTTGGACGAGCTCGCCGTGACCGTGTAGCTGGTGGGCACGCCACCGCCAGCCGGAGCACTCCAGGTGACTGTGACTGCGCCCGGGGTGGCCGCGACCAGTGCCGCTGACACCGCCGTCGGTGCGCCCGGCGCGGCCGGAATCAGTTCAGTTGTCGCAGCCGCATCGGTGAAGCCGGACGGGTTGATCGCCCGCACGGTGAACGCGTACGGCTTGACCAGCAAGTTGGTGTAGGAGCAGGTCAGTGGTGCCGGCATAGTGACCGTGCAGACGCTGGGCACTGCGCCACCGCTGGTGGAGGTGGCCGTGACCGTGTAGCTGGCCGGGGCACCACCGCTGACGGGTGCGGACCAGTCGACTGTCATCGTGCCGGGCGTGTTGCCTAATGCCGCAGTGACGGCGGTGGGCGCACCCGGTGCGTCCGGCAGCACTTCAGTGGTCGCGGGCGCCTCTGCGTGACCGGACGGGTTGATCGCACTGACTGTGAACGCATACGGCCGCGTCAACACCAACCCGTTGTAGGAGCAGGTGAGCGTGGCGGGCACCGTGACGGTGCAGACCGATGGGACGCCGCCACCGCTGGTGGAGGTGGCCGTGACGGTGTAACTGGCCGGGGAACCACCGGAAATCGGGGCGGACCAGCCCACCGTCAAATTGCCCGGCGTGCCACCCAAGGTGACTGTGACCGAAGTCGGAGCACCGGGTGAGTTCGGCACGACCTCAGTGGTCGGGGCTGCCTCGGCATGCCCGGACCCGTTGATCGCGCTGACTACGAAGGCATACGGCTTTGCTGTGTTCAGGCCGGTGAACGGACAGGTCAACGCGGCCGGCAGGGTGACCGTGCAGACCGAAGGCATGGTGCCCCCGGTGCTGGACGACGCGGTCACCGTGTAGCTGGTGGGTGCGCCACCACTGGCCGGTGCGGACCAGCCGACGGTCAGGTTGCCCGGCGTGCCACCCAAGGTGACGGTGACTGCGGTCGGTGCACCGGGGCTGGACGGAACCACCTCAGTGGTGGTGGCCGCAGCGGCGCTCCCGGCGGCGTTCACCGCGCTGACAGTGAAGGCGTAAAGCTTGGTCGGGTCGAGCGTGGTGTAGGAACACGTCACCACCGGCGGCGTGGGCGAACACATGGCCGGGATGGCTCCACCGTTGGAAGAGGAGGGGACCACTGAGTAGTGGTCGATTGCGGCGCCGCCGACCGGGGCGGTCCAACTAACCGTCGCGCGGCCCGGGATGTTGCCCAGGGTGACGGTCACTGCGGTGGGTGCGCCGGGTGCTCCCGGTACTACCGCGTTACTCGGGTCCGAGGTGGTCGAGCCGAGGTCACCACGGGCCGTAACCGTGAATGTGTACGACTTGGTGGCGTCCAGGCCGGTGAACGAACACGACGGCGCGGACAGGTTGAACGCACAACCGGACACCTGCGTGCCCAAGGTTCCGCCACCGGCCGGGATCGGGGTGACCGTGTAGCCAGTCACCGTTCCGCCGGAAGTGGCCGCCGGCCAGGTGACAGTCATCTTGCCGGGCGCGTCGCCCAGCGTGGCGGTCGGCGTAACCGGCTTGGCCGGCACGTCAGAAACGACGGGATCACTCGGCGGCGAGGCCGCACCAGTGTTGAATGCCGTGGTGGTCGTGACCGTGAAGGTGTATGCCTGACCTGACGTCAGGCCGGTGAAGTTGCAGGACAGCACCGAAGGATCACTGCCACAGCCGGACGACGTAGGACCGGCCGGTGATGGCGTCACGGTGTAACTCGTGGGCGTGCCACCCATGGCTGGCGGGCTCCAACTAACTGTCGCCGTGCCCAGGACACTGCCCAGGTCAGCGGTCGGTTGACCAGCCACACCAGCGGTACCCGAGATCATCGCAGCGGATGCCGGGCTGAACGAAGACTGACCGCTGCTACTGCCGACCCCGTTCGCCGCCACCCGGAACGTGTACGAGTGCGTCTGGGTCAGGCCAGTAAATGTGCAGGAGAGCACGTTCGGGTCTGTGCCACATGACGACGACGAGCCTTCAGCCGGGAGGTTCGTGACGGTGTAGCTGCCGATCGGCGGCCCACCGTCGGGTTTCAACCAACTGACGGTCAACGCGGTCGGCGCCGCCCATTCGACGGTCGGTGCGAGTGGCTGGTGCGGGTAGCCGACCATCTTCGAGGCCGAAGCCGAGCTTGCCACCGAGCTACCGCTGCTCAGCCCATTGGTCGTGGTGCCGTTCGCGATCACCTTGAACGTGTAGGCGGTGTCGGTAGTCAAGCCGGCGAAACCACACGAAACCGCGGTTCCAGGCGTCTGCGAGGTGGCAGGCACCAGCGCGGTACACGTACCGGTGGCTTCGACTGGTGGTGCTGGGGTGGGTGTCACTCGATAGGAGTCGATGCCCGCGCCCACAGAGGTCGGCGTGAGCCAACTGACCGTCACCTGGTCCGGCGTCGTGTTATAGGCGACGGTCGGTGGGGCTGGCACCGCGGGCGGCCCGGGGATCGCCGCCGACGCCGTCGCCGCGGCCGAACAGTCGGTGACGTCGTCAATGGTGGGACAGGCGATGACGCTCGCGGTGTAGCTGGTGCCCGCGGTCAGCCCGGAAATGGTGCAGGTAAGGGTTGCGGTCTTACAGTTCTGGCCGCCAGCAGTTGCGACGTAATGGTTGACCGAGGTTGACACCGGCGCGGTCCAACTGACCACCAACGCACGTTTACCGGCACCGGCCTGGACCGCAGTCGGCGCGCCGATCGGCGAAGCGTAGGCCGGCGACGGCACTTGCGTCATGGTGGCGACCAGGCCGAGCAACATCGCCGCGGCCGTCGTCACCCACCTGGACCTCATTCGCCGCGTTCGCGGCCCGACTATCTCCAACACCTGCAGTTACCCCCGCGTTCGAAGACCCCGGGCGCGCTGCACCCAGGCGTGCATGACTCCCTTCAAGCTAGTCACTTTTGGTGATAAAAGTTCCTTAATCGGACTAAGCGGCGTTAGTAATCGCAATCCGATCCGCAGCGCGGATGTCCCTGATCTGTAAGGGTTTCTTCGGCCCTAGGCACCGCAAAATCTTGGACATGACCGATGTGGTGTTGCCCTGTCGAAACGAGGCGCCGGCGCTGCCCTGGCTGCTGTCGCGGATGCCGGCTGGCTACCGGCCAATCGTCGCCGACAACGGCTCGACCGACGACTCGGCCGCAATCGCTCGTTCGCTGGGTGCCGTCGTCGTCACTGTGCCGCAGCTGGGCTACGGCGCGGCCGTGCACGCCGGTCTGCTCGCCGCCGACGACGGCATCGTCTGCGTCCTAGACGCCGACGGCTCCTTCGACCCGGCCCAACTACCCCAAATCGCCGATCCGGTCCGCGCCGGCGCGGCCGATCTAGTCGTGGGGCGCCGCCGACCCACCGCCAGTGGCGTCTGGCCCGCCCACGCTCGCCTGGCAAACGCCCTGCTCTCAGCCCGACTGCGCCGAGTGGCCAACCTCGACGTGCACGACATCGGCCCGATGCGCGCCGCCCGCCGCGCCGACCTGCTCGCCCTAAACCTGCGCGACCGCCGCTTCGGCTATCCACTTGAGCTGCTGATCACCGCCGGCCGGGCCGGCTGGCGCGTGTTGGAGGTCGACGTCGACTACGGCCCCCGCACCGCCGGCACAAAATCCAAAGTCACCGGCACGGTACGCGGCACCCTGCGCGCCGTCCGGGACATGAGTGCGGTGTTGGCCCGATGACCATCACCTTCTCCACCGGCCTAACTCCCACCGCGAACGCCAGTGCCCTACCCGTGTACGAGCGAGCACTGCGCGACGCCATGTCCGGTTTGCCGGCCGAACTGCTGCTCAGCGACGACTTCGGCGACAAGACCGTGGTGAACGCCGCTCACTGGTGCCGGCGGCGCCTGCCCGGTGACGCCATGCTGCTGGACCGTTGCGGTGGCCCCACCCTCGACGTGGGCTGTGGACCCGGCCGACTGACCGCTGCGTTGAACCGCCGTGGACATCCCGCGCTCGGCATCGACGTCAGCGCCACCGCTGTACGGTTGGCGCGCCGGCGAGGCGCCACCGCCCTGCGCCGCGATGTTTTCGGACCGCTACCCGGTTTGGGTCGATGGCGACGAATCCTGTTAGCAGATGGCAACATCGGAATCGGCGGCGACCCAGCCGCGCTCCTCAGCCGATGTCGCGACCTGCTCACTGAACGCGGCCGATTGTTGGTGGAGGTCGCCCCACCCGGCACCCGAACCTGGGCCGGCCAAGCCACCCTCACCGGCATCGCGGCCACCCAAGCGCCGCTGCGCTGGGCCGTGGTAGCCGCCGGCGATCTGGCCACCTTCGCCGACGCAGCCAGCCTGCGCACGCTCGAACAATGGACGGAGGCCGGCCGATGGTTCACCACCCTGACCCAGGCCTGACCCAACCAAACGCCGACGAGCCAACCCCCACCACGCAGGTTGCCGGGGCAAGAGCGAATGCGGCACGGGCCCACGAGGTTAACGGTTCCCCGACCCGGCTTGCGACTTTGACGCACGCCGGGCAGGTGCGGGCGAACGCGGCTGTAGCTTGGTTGGCCGAGCCGCCGGCGACACTGCGGCTTGGGCCGTTTCGACCAAATGCGTTCACCTCGCGACTGCGTTCGCCGCGGCTGACCAGCCAGCTCGGCATCGCGCTCGGCGTCTGCTTCGGGATCTGTTTCCTGACCGGGTTGACCAGCCACTTCATCCAGCATCCGGGCAGCTGGTTCTGGTGGCCGGCCGGTCCGGCGCAGCTATATCGCGTCACCCAGGGCCTGCATGTGGCAACCGGGTTGGCGACGATCCCACTGCTGGGCGTTAAGCTCTGGGCGGTTTATCCGCAATTGTTCGCTTGGCCGCCGGTGCCAGTCCGGCCCGGCGCCGCCGCCGAACGCATTGGCGTCGCCGCTCTCGTGGCGGCCGGCCTGTTTCAGCTGGTCAGCGGGACACTGAACGTGGCCCGGTGGTATGGGCCGATGCCGTTCTTCTTCACCTCGGGGCACTATTGGGTCGCGTGGCTGGCGATCGGCGCCATCGTCGCCCACATCGGCGTCAAACTGCCGATCATCCGCACCGCCCTAGCTCGCCCCGGTCGCTCGATGCAGACCGAACCGACCTCAATTCTGAGCGAACCGGCTGAAAACGAAGCAGGCGTCGGCGCACCAAAACCGCAACGACCAAACGCCGACCAGCCCAGCGAACCGAGCAACGACCAGCCGACCTCCACCGAGCCAGGCCAAACCGAACTGGGCGCCAAAACCGACAAAACACCCAGTTCACGCCAGCGTACTCCGGGCATTAAACCGCCCCAAACCGACCCGAGCGACGCCAACGAACTGCCTCGCGGCGGAAATACCGATCGCGACGGAAATACCGGTGCCGATGGTGCTGACAGCGGTGACGGTGCTGACAACGGCGGGGCCGACGGCCGTGACGGTGCTGACAACGGCGGTGGCGGTCTGGATCGGCGGAAATTGCTGCTGGTCGTCGGAGCCGCCGCCGGACTGATCACCGTGGCAACAGTGGGACAGACCCTAGCGCCGCTGGCACCGATCTCATTGCTGGCACCGCGCCGACCCACCACCGGCCCGCAGCATGTGCCGGTCAACAAAACTGCGGGCGCCGCGGGCGTACGAGATGCTGCCCTTGATCCGGCCTATGCCCTGCAGGTTATCGGCACTGCGACGAGGCGCACGCTGTCGTTGGCCGAGTTGCAGGCGCTAACCCAATACACGGTGGTCCTGCCGATCAGTTGTGTCGAAGGCTGGAGCTCGACCGGCACGTGGAGCGGGGTGCGACTGCGTGACTTAGCTGACCTGGTCGGCGCGGACCCGACCCGGCATGAAGCGCAGGTCGAATCGTTGGAGCGCGGCGGCAGCTACCGCATCTCCACGGTGGCCACGCCACACCTCAGCGACCCGCGCACGTTGATCGCCCTGCGCCTCAACGGCGAGCCGTTGGCGATGGATCACGGCTTCCCGGCCCGACTGATCGCCCCTAACCGCCCCGGCGTCCTGCAAACAAAATGGGTCGCCACCATCACCCTGCAAAAACCCGCGTGACCGCGAACGCGACCGTGACCGCGACCGCGACCGCGACCGCGACCGCGACCGGGGAAGCTACAGCCCCAACTTCAACGACGAATGCGTATTTCGAGCACATTTCCCCCCACTAACACCCACTCCACCACTACCCCGTTCGCGATCTTGTGGACTTCCGCCCAGATAAGCACCAAAACTCAACAACTTCAGTCAGGTGGCTGGCACTACTCACCGACCGGCACCGGCACCGGCAGCACGAACGGAGGCGGCAATAAGCCGGGGCGAGCAGGCCCCAACCCAACAAGGAATACGAATTATAAGTACATTTCCCCCGCAACACCTACCCAACCAGCACCCCACTCGCGATCTTGTGGACTTTCGCCCACATGAACGCCAAAACTCAACAACTTCGATGGCGTGGCCGGCACAACTGGCCGAACGGCACGCACGGGACAAGCAGAACGAACAGCACGCACGAACAGCACGAACAGCACGAACAGCACGAACGAACAGCACGAACAGCACGAACAGCACGAACAGCACGAACAGCACGAACAGCACGAACAGCACAGCACGAAAGCACGGCACGAACAGCACGAACAGCACGAACAGCACGAACAGCACAAGCGGCACGAACAGCACAAGCGGCACGAACGGCAGGAGCGGAGGCAGCAGTGATGAGCACAGAACTGGCAACCGAAGCAGCGGGCACTAGCGCTGACCGAACCGTGCGGTGGATTCGGCGGGTGTTGATCGCCGTTGGTGTGGCGGTGATGGGTTACGCGATCACGGGTGCGCTTACTGCCAGTGATGTCCAGCCGATCGGGGTGGCGATTTTTCTCGGCGCGATGGTGGTCGGGCACGACGGTGTGTTCATGCCGATTGTGTTGGGCGTCGGCGCGCTGATTCGCCGGTTCGTGGCGCCGCGGTGGCGTGCGACTGTGCAAGCTGCCGCAGTCGTCACCGTGTCGATCGTGGCGATCTCAACCCCGCTGGTGCTGGGCTACGGGCGTGCGGCGGACAACCCGTCGATTCTTCCCCACGCGTACGGGCGAAATTTGATCTTGATCCTGGTGAGCGTTTGGGTGGCAGCGTTCTTGATCCGTAAGAGTTGGACGTGGTTCGGCCGGCGGCGGAGTCGGTAGCGTCGACGCCGTGGGACACCAAGTGCTTGTGGTCGACGACGATCCGACCGTCAGTGACGTTGTGCGGCGCTACCTGGAGCAAGACGGCTTCCGGGTGCGCCTGGCCGCGGACGGGCTGGCGGCGCTGGCAGCAGTTGCTGCGGAGACGCCGGATCTGGTCGTGCTGGATCTGATGATGGACGGCATCGACGGCCTGGAAGTGTGCCGGCGGCTGCGCCGAGAACGGCCGGCGTTGCCGGTGGTGATGCTGACCGCGTTGGGCGAGGAGGCCGACCGGGTCGTCGGGCTGGAAGTCGGCGCGGACGATTACGTGACCAAGCCGTTCTCGCCACGCGAGCTGGTGCTGCGGGTGCGTTCGGTGCTGCGGCGCACTGGCCCGGCCGAGACGCACGACAAGCTGGTTGACGGCGCCCTGGTCGCGGACACCGGCCGGCGCATTGCCGAGCTCGGCGGCGAACCACTGCCCCTGACCGTACGCGAATTCGATCTGCTGGAGTTTTTGTTGCGGCACCCCGGCAAGGCTTGGTCGCGCGCACAGCTGCTGGATCAAGTGTGGGGGTGGCAGTTCGGCGATCAGTCGACAGTCACCGTGCACGTGCGGCGGCTGCGGGAAAAGATCGAGGCTGATCCGGCTAGCCCGAGCCGACTGTTGACCGTGTGGGGCGTCGGCTACCGCTACGAACCGGTGTCGTCATGATCGTGATCCTGCCCTATGCGCTCGGCGCCGGCGCTGTCGTCGGGCTGATCGGCGCGACCCTGCTGCGACTGCTGCGCGGACATTCGATCATGGTGCATCTACTCACCGTTATTGGCATTACCGTGGCCATAGTGGTCGCGGGCGTGCTCGCGGTCGCCAAGGCGATGTTCCTCGCCGATCACGATTTGGAGGTCGTGCTGCTCACGGTCGGGGCGGCCACCATCGTGAGCCTGGCCGTGGGCGCTACCTTCGGGCGGCGGTTGGCCGCAGCGGCGATGTGGGCTCGGCAAGCTGAAGCGAGCCGCCGTGATCTGGTGGCTTGGGTGTCGCACGATTTGCGCACTCCGTTGGCCGGTCTGCGCGCCATGGCGGAAGCGCTGGAAGATCAAGTAGTGGCCGATCCGACCACTGTGGCCATTTATCATCGCCAGATCCGCGCAGAAACTGATCGGATGAGCAGCCTGGTCGACGACCTGTTCGAGCTGTCGCGGATCAATGCCGGCGCGCTGAAGCTGAACCCGTCGACAGTGCCGCTGGCTGAGGTGGTTTCTGACGCGATTGCTACCACTTCGTCACTCGCGGCCAGTCGGGGAATTCAGATTTTCGCACCAGAGACCGGTTGGCCGTTGGTCACCGCCAGTGAGCCGGAACTGGCCCGGGTGGTGTCCAACCTGCTGGTGAACTCGGTGCGATACACGCCCGCCGACGGGACTGTGCACATCAACGCGGGCCGTGATCGCGACGCCGTCTGGCTGACTGTGTCGGATTCGTGCGGCGGGATTCCCGAGGAGGATCTGCCCCGAGTATTCGAGGTGGCCTTCCGCGGATCACGGTCGCGCACTCCTGGAGCTGAGGCGGGTGGCGGGCTGGGGCTGGCGATCGTGCGCGGCCTGGTCGAGGCGCAGGGTGGGCGGGTTCAGGCAGCCAATGTGGACGGTGGCTGCCGATTCGAGGTACGACTGCCGCACTGAGCGCGACCTGCTACTCCCACTTAAATTTGCGCGCCGCTGCAGTGACAAAGACTAGCGCCCACACGGTCAGGCTCAACCAGATCGACAGTGGAATGTCACTGCTGCGGCTGAGCGTGTCACGCAACGCTTCCGCGTGCGCGGCCAGCGGCAGCAAAAACCAGCCCGCCGGCCCCAAATTCGGTGCGGCGAACATGATCCCGCCGGCGGCCAACATCAGCACATAAATCAACGTCGCCGCAGCGGTGGTCGTCTCCGGTTTCAACACGCTCGCCAACAACAACGCCAGCCCGGTGTAAGCGGCGGTGGCCAACACCGTGATCCCGATCGCCGCCGGCAGCTCGCCCAGGTGTGGCCGCCAGCCAACCGCGACGCCAACCACTGCCAAAACCAGCAGCTGCACCACAATCAGCCCGAAAACCGCCGTGGTCTTGGCAAACAACAACCCCGGCCGGGTGAGTGGCGAAGCCCCCAACCTTTTCAATACGCCGTAACTGCGCTCGTAACCAGTAGTGATCGCTTGCCCGGTGAACGCCGTCGACATCACGGTCAACGCCAGCACTCCCGGCACCACAAACCCGAGCCGATCCGCCCCGGGTACGTTAGTGGCGTGCGTCAGCCCCGCCCCCAGCAACACCAACAGCGGCACACCCATGGCAAGCACAATCGCCTCACCCCGGCGGGCGGTCAGCACGAGTTCCATCCGGATCTGTCGGCGCACCACAGTGGCTAGTGGGGCCCGTCCCGGTGCCGGAGCGAAAGTGGTCATTGGCGTGCTCCCGTCGGCTCTTTGGTGAGCGCCAAATAAACGTCTTCCAACGTGCGCCGCTTGGTGTTCACGGCCGTAACCTGCGCGCCCAACTCAGCGAACCGGCCCAACACCGCAGCAATCACCGCGGCATCAAGTGCGCCCGTGATCGTGTATTCCCCCGGCAGCGGCTCGGTGATCTGGATCGGCGACTCGGTGGCCAACATCGATCGGTCGACATGCTGGCCTGCGTTGACAGGCAACTGCAACAGGTCAAGGCGCAGCCCCGGATCTGCACGCAACTGCAGCAGATCGATCCCGGCCGCCGCAGTCAGCTGAGCCGGTGTACCCGTAGCCGCGACCACACCTGACCGCATGATCACCACGTCGTCGGCGAGCCGCTCGGCTTCGTCCAGCAAATGGGTAGTGAGCAGCACTGACACGCCGTCGGCCCGCAATTGCTCGATCAGCTGCCACGTGGTGTGCCGGGCTTCGGTGTCCATCCCGGCGGTCGGCTCGTCTAGAAAAACCAGCTCAGGCCGGCCCACCAGGGCAATCGCCAGCAGCAGTCGCTGCTGTTCACCGCCGGACAACCGACGGAACCGGGTTCGTTCGACCCGCACCAAGCCGAGGCGCTCCAGCAACATGCCGACGTCGAGCGGGTGTGCGGCGAAGGACGCGAACAGCCGCAACACCTCACCCGCAGTAGCCCACGGATAGACGCCACCAGATTGCAACATGATGCCCAGTCGCGGCATCAACGCATCGTGCTCGGCCACCGGATCCAAACCGAGCACCCGGACCGTGCCGGCTTGCGGTGAGCGGAAGCCTTCACAGACCTGCAGCAAACTGGTCTTGCCTGCGCCGTTGTTGCCCAGCAGCGCCAGCACCCGCCCGCGCGGCACAGTCAGCGAGATTCCGTCCACCGCGGTCGTGCTGCCGTAGCGCACGACGACGTCTCGCACGTCGACCGCGTCGTCACTCACCCGTCCGCCCATCACTTGGCGTAACTTGACCTCGACACCATACGTGCCCGGTGTGACGAGTTCACCGAGGGCGCCTGGCCGATGGTCCAGCTCACCACAGCCCCTGAAGTAGGGTGCCGGGCATGACCGAGGTGGAGATCTACACCGACGGGGCCTGCGTACCCAATCCTGGTCCTGGCGGTTGGGGGGCGGTGTTGCGTTATGGCACCCGCGAGAAGGATTTGTGCGGTGGCAGCGCCGAGCCGACCACAAACAACCGAATGGAGCTGATGGCGCCGATCCAAGCCTTGGAAACCCTGACCCGGGCCATGACCGTCAAGATCTACACCGACAGCATCTACGTACGTGACGGCATTACGAAATGGGTGCCGCGCTGGCAAGCGAACGGCTGGAAGACATCGGCCAAGCAACCCGTGAAGAACGTGGACCTGTGGCAACAACTCGTCGCGGCGGTGAGTCGACACGAGGTTCACTGGCATTGGGTGAAAGGTCACGCAGGCCACCCGGAGAACGAGCGCGCCGATCGGCTAGCCGCCCGTGGCCTGCGCGAAGCAGTCGACTCCGCCGACTGAGCTGCCACAGCGACCCACCTGGCGTAATGCCAGGCAGGCCGCTGCCTTACCGATCAGTGCAGGAGCGCCGACGATTCCGCCGGCCCGCCACTTTTAAATTGCTGCTTATTTGCCCGGGTCGCCCGAAGGCAGAACCAGGTCGATGTTAAGGCTGTCGGGCTTGCCGAGATCCGGGGTGCCGTCCGCGCGCCATTCCACCTTCTTGGCCCGGGTAATCCGGCCACCATAGGTGTATTCCGACGACGACTTGGCGTGATAAACCTGCCAGTCTTCGGTGCCGTCCGGGCTCTTGAAGAACCCGTTGGAGCCGGGACCAAAGACGCCGGCCGAGTCGTTGCGAGCGAACACCTCGCCCTGCGACTTCCAGTTGTCCGCATTCAACGGGTCCGCGGTCACCGAGATCGACTTCTCCCACAGGGAGTAATCGGGCTTACCGGTGTCGCAGGTCGAATAGACCAGGAAGTTGGTCGAGTCGTGCCGCACCACCGCAGGCGCCTCCCGCACTTCCGGGCAACTGCCGTCCGCGGGGATATAGGTGCGCGGACCGGTGACCGTCCACGGGTTGGACAGGGCAGCGGCATAGATCATGTTGTGGCCTTCGCCGCCGGCGCCCGACCAGACCAGATAATTGCCCGACTGCTGAATCAGCACCACCGGGTCAATTGCCCAAGAGTCCTTGGAGTTGTCTGCTTCAAGCTTGTTCTTGAAGTGATACGGGCCGAGCGGGTCAGCGCCATCTGATTCCGAGACGTAGATCCGGTGGTGATCGTCGGTGCCATCATCAGCGGTGAAGTAGAGGTACCATTTGCCATCGAACATCGAGAGCGACGGTGCCCAGATTTCCTTGTTCCGACTGCTGTCGTCGCCCTTCCAGATCGCGGTGCGCGGTGCACTGCTGATCGTCGCGAGGCTCGCCGACTTCGCCGCGAAGATGGTGTTCGCGTTCGGCCCGCCGACTTCCAGCAGGTAATAGTTGCCGCCATAGACAACCATGAACGGGTCCGGTGCCTGGCCGAGCGGATTGCGGAAGGTCTGCTTGATTGGCTTGGCGGTCGACGGGCCGGGTTTTGGCGTGTCAGTGGTCGGAGCCGACGCACTCGCCGACGGCGCGACCGTCGGCTGGGACGAGCCGGAAGGTGCGGTGCTTGGCGAGGCCGAAGCGGAGGGCGTGCCGGCCCCGCCGCCACCTGGTTGCTGAGGCGTACATGCGGTTGTCGTCCACGCGAGCACGACGACACCGACTCCCCCGGCAACTACTTGACTAAAGCGCTTCACTTTTCTCCCCTTGAGGTCTCGCGGAGCAGGTTAGCGGCCGAGCACTGCCCTACTACACCTTCGCGGGCAAGATTTCAGGCGTACCTAAGGTTGTCGATGCGATCTGCAGCCACCGTCGACTCTGTGGATTCGGGTTGATTGAATCTGCAAAAATTCCTCAACTAGCTCAAAATCAACTCGTCTTAGCTCTCACCTCGTGACAATGCGGGCGCAACCACGAACGGGTTACGAAAATCGGAACCGGCGTCCCGCACTCAACCCGCGTGATCTTCTCGATGTCACAAGACGTGATGTCGAGAGAGGAAAAAAATGAACCGCATTACTCGTTTGCTCGCCATTGCGGGTCTCGGTCTGGGCACCGCTGTAGCGATGGGGGCAGGTCCGGCTCAGGCTGCGGGCACCACTGCCGCCGCCGCTAAGAGCAGCACCTCGACCCAGGCTTCGGCGAACTGGGACGACAACGACGACGTCGTTGGCTACTTCCGCTCCCTAGGCGCCTGCGAGCGCGTCGGCCGGCTCGGCGAGCTGCACAACCGCTGGGACGACTACGACTGCTCGCGCGTTCGCTGGGGCTCAGCCCGCGGCGCGTGGGAGCTGTCGGTTTCCAGCGACGACTGGAGCAACGGCTGGAACGACAACAACTGGTACGGCGGCTGGTATGACAGCTGGAACGGTGGCGACTGGGGCCACGGCTGGGGCCACGGCGGCTGGGGCCACGGCGGCGGCGGCTGGGGTAACGGCGGCTGGGGTAACGGCGGCGGCAACGGTGGCGGCGGCGGCAACGGTGGCAACGGCGGTGGCAACGGCGGTGGCAACGGCGGCGGCAACGGCGGCGGCGGCAACGGCGGCGGCAACGGTGGCAACGGCGGTGGCGGCGGCAACGGCGGCAGCAACAACAACACCGGAATCGGCAATGGCAACGGCGGCGCCGGCGGCAACGGCGGCGCCGGCGGTGGCGCGCTCAACGGGCTGACCATCAGCGCCATGCTCTGATTCAGATCGCCGCATTGAAGCACTGAAGCACTGAAGCACTAACGAAACGGGTCTCACCTGCTGGTGTGACCCGTTTTCGTCGTCCCAAGCACTGCGGCTACAGGGTCGCCGGGGGATGGCGTTCGGCTTGACCTCCGCATCGAGCTAGCCGCAGGGACCTAGCCGCAATGAGAGCGCTCGCCGATAAAGCTGCTATCCGGCTCTAACCGGGTCCCTCTTTCGGCCCACCCAAGGTTTTCCATTCGGGCCGATCGTGTCATCATTCGGCTGATTAGCAATTTAACCAACTGAGTCGAGCGAGTGTGACCGCGACTGGCCTCGAATACCTCGGTGCACAATCGTTTATCAATCGTTGCCGCGTTGGCGGAGCCGAAATATCTCTGGCGAAATTGATCCCCCAGTCAGGATTGGCGCGGCTTAGGCACCGGCCGACGCTCGGCGAGCTCGTCAGCGGCGGGCGGCCGGACAGTGTCCGGAACTTTCGCACGAAACACCCGGTCAGCTGGCAACCGGTAGGTTGCACCCTGCACCAATTCGTCGGGGACGGTGTGCCGCCCGGTCGGCTCGTTCGAACCGACGGTTGCTGCAGGGGCGCCGCTGGTCGTGCCGGCCGCGGCCCGATGACTGGCTGCTCGATCCGCTGCTCGATCCGCTGCCCGATCCGCTGCTCGACCCGCCAGCCGATCCCCGCGACCAGCCCGATCCCCGCGACCAGCCCGATCCGCTGCTCGATCAGAGTGAGTCGCTGCCCGATCAGAGTGAGTCGGGTCCGGGTCGACTGGGCTGGCTCCACGATCGACGGCTGGGAGCGGAGACGGCTTCGCGCCGGCTCGTCGTTTCTCCGCCCGGCGCAGCGTGGTGGGCCGCTCACCCGGCGACGGCACGGCCGCAGAGCGCGGATTCGGAACCGACCGATCGGGGCGGCCGGCTGACTGACGTACCGAATTGGAGCGGTCTTGAACTGGGGTGGCCCGGTCGAACCCGCCGATCGAGTGGTCCGGCTCTGCGGGCTCGTGGTCGAACTCGTCAGCGAAGGCGGGCGAGCGAAAATCGTTGCCCGAACGCGGATCCGGGAACCGGCGAAAGGTCACGCCCCCTACTGCCGGCGGCTCGCCCACCGTGCGCGGAGAGGGCGGCGGCGGTACGGGAAAGCCGGGCTCCCCCGAGTTCACCGCGATCTGCTCGCCCGCTGCCCGCGATTGCGTGAGCATCTCAGTGTCGGGTGGGTTCGGTCCTAACGAGAGCACCAGCGCATCCAGTGCGCTCGGCTGCGCTTCAGTCCTCGGTGCAGCGGCAGTCCCGAGATTAGCTGGCGAATCAGCTGCGGACGGGGCAGCGCTGGCCCGTTCAACCTTAGCTGGCTCCGACGTCGACTTTGCGCTTGACGAAGTGGACAAAGACCTGGTGGTAGCTTCGCCGAGGGTTTTCTTCACCTTGGCTAGGCCCCGGGCGACCGAGCGGCGCGGCGCGATCAGTCGCGCGGCCATGCTGAACACGTTGCGGGTCGCGGTGTCGTACCCGTCGCGATATGCCTCTTCGCGGTCGGAGTCCAGGTGGTTGCGCTGGTGCACGCGGCCGGCAGCGTATCCCGAGCAGGCCAGGAAGAGCGCCAGCAAGGTGAAGATCAAGACGGAATTGCCGGGGACGTTCATGCGACGATTGTGTCGAATGGGATAGACCGGCGGCTATGGTCCGTTTGACGTAACCCGAACGAATTACTCGAATGCCCCCAAGCGGGCTGACTCGTCCGCGCAACTGAAGACAGCACAGCAGCTCTTACATACCGCGGCCGAGCAAGCGCCATCGATGCCATAATGAGCGGTCAACAGCGCGCCAATCCCCGGAGTCACATGTCCGCCGACGATGCGAGCACCCGCCGGCCGACTCTCACTCAAGTCGCAGCCCTGGCCGGTGTCAGCTTGAAGACCTCCTCTCGGGCGCTCAACCGCGAGCCCAATGTCGCCGCCGAGACCAGCCGCCGCGTGCTGGAAGCAGCCGACAAGCTCGGTTATCGACTTAACGGCATCGCCCGCGAGCTGCGCCGTGGGGTCAATTCGGCTTTAGTCGGTTTGGTCAGTGGCGACTTGACCAACCCGTTCTATTCCGCTGTGGCAAGTGGGATCGAGCGCGAGCTGCGCCAACATGGGCTGTTGCTGGTGACTGCCAACAACGACCAAGACGCCGCCATGGAGCGCAGCTTGGTGGACGCGTTCCTGGAACGCCGGGTGCGCGCCCTCTTGATCATCCCAAGCGGTGCCGACCACCAATATCTGGCGATCGAAGGCAAGCGTGGGGTTCCGTTCGTTTTTGTGGACCGCCCGCCGGATGGCCTGAGCGCCGACGCGGTGCTGATCGACAACGACGGCGGCGCCCGCTCGGCCGGAGAGCATCTCCTAGCCAGCGGTCATCGGCGGATCGCCCTGGTCGCCGACCTGGTTCGGCTGGCGCCACAGCGAGCTCGAGTGGACGGCTTCGTCGCGTCGATGCGGGAGGCCGGCAATGCCGACTGGGAGCCCTACCTGCGCACTGACGTGCACGACGTGCTGCGCGCCGAACGTACGGTCGAGCAATTGTTGGGGCTTGATCCGGCTCCGACGGCCATCTTCACTACCAACAACCGCCTGACAACCGGCGCATTACGGGCATTGCGCGGCGTAGCAGATCCGCCGGCGTTGATTGGTTTTGACGACTTCGATCTTGCCGACTTGCTGGGTATCACTGTCGTCGCACACGACATGACGGCGATCGGGCGCGAGGCCGCTCGCCTTGCATACCAACGAATCAGCGGCAGAACTGGCCCAGCAGAGACGATCATCGTTTCGACATCTATCATTTCCCGCGGGTCGGGCGAGCGCCCGCCTAGATGACGACATGACACGCACGTAACAACACGGAAACGACCGTTGACATGTGTGCGATTAAGCGCGATCGTTCCAAGTTTGTGCGTGACAACGATGTCAATGTCCCGATGGGAGATATCAGGATGCGCTTTACTCGACGGGCCGCTGTGGCCGTTGCCGGTGTTGCTGCCCTGCTGTCCGCTTCGGCCTGCGGGTCGAGCGACAGCACTGGCGGCACTGGCTCCAAAAATGTAGAAGTCTTCACGTGGTGGGCTGACGGCGGCGAGAAGGCCGGACTCGACGGCTTGGTCGCCCAGTTCGGCAAGGAATGCACCGGGCAGACGTTTGAAAATGGTGCCGTTGCCGGCGGTGCCGGTGCGAACGCCAAGCAGGTGCTTGCGTCTCGGCTGCAGCAGAAGAACCCGCCGGACACGTTCCAGGCCCACGCGGGTGCCGAGCTGACCGACTACATCACTGCCGGTCAGGTCCAAGACCTCAGCGCCGACTACGACACCTGGGGCCTCAAGAAGGCGTTCCCGCAAGGCCTGATCGACAATCTCACGGTCGACGGCAAGATCTACTCCGTGCCGGCGAACATCCACCGCGCCAACGTGCTCTGGTCGAACAAGAAGGTCGTCGCAGACGCCGGCATCACAGCCGACCCGACCGACCTGACGACTTTCCTGGCCGACCTCGACAAGCTGAAGGCCAAGGGCATCAAAGCGCCGCTAGCCGTCGGCAAGGACTGGACTCAGCTGATGCTGTTCGAGTCGGTGCTGATCAGCGACCTGGGCGCGGACAAGTTCTCCGGCCTGTGGAAGGGCACCACCGACTGGAACGACCCGCTGGTCACCAAGTCGATCACCGACTTCAAGACCCTGCTGACCTACACCAACACCGACCGCGACGCGCTCGACTGGACCGACGCGGAGAAGTTGGTCTCCAGCGGCAAGGCCGCTTACCAGTTGATGGGTGACTGGGAAGCCGCTGACCTGGACACCAAGGGCTTCAAGGACTACGGCTACTTCGCCTTCCCGGGCAACGGCAAGACGTTCCAGTGGCTGGCCGACTCGTTCGTGCTGCCGGTGAACGCCAAGAACACCGAGGGCACCAAGTGCTGGCTGAAGACGGTCGGCTCGGCTGAGGGCCAGAAGGCGTTCAACACCAAGAAGGGCTCAATCCCCGCTCGTACGGACGCGGGCGCGACCGACTACCCGGCTTACCAGCAGGCCGCCATCGCTGACTGGAAGACCGAGACCCAGGTGCCGTCGTGTGCACACGGCTCGGCCTGCTCACAGGGTTGGCAGGGCGCCGCCAACTCGGCCATCGGCGCGTTTTCCACCAAGCAAGACGTCGCTGCCTTGCAGAAGGCATTGGTCTCGGCCGCACAGCAGTTCGGTAAGAGGTAAATCTCCATCGGCACCGGGCGCGACTGTCGCGGCTGTCGCGGCTGTCGCGGCTGTCGCGCCCGGTGGCGCATTCTCCGGAAAGGAGCCTTGATGCGCCGACTTCGGCACTGGGGACCGGGCCTACTGCTGCTCTCCCCTTCACTAATTCTGCTCGCCGTCTTTGTCTATGGCCTGATCGCCTGGACTGCCAAGGTCTCGATTTCCGACGAGCACACTGCCCTAGGGTCGAAGGGCCTGGTCGGGCTCGACAACTACCGGAATTTGTTCACTCGCGACATCAACGACCGATTCACCCACTCGCTGAAGAACCTGCTGATCTTCACGGTCGTGTTCCTGGTCGGCACCATGCTGCTCGGCTTGCTGTGGGCGTTCCTGCTGGAGCGCGGCGTCAAAGCCGAAGGCTTCTTCCGTACGGTGTATTTGTTCCCCATGGCAGTCTCGTTCGTCGCATCCGGCGTGGTCTGGCGCTGGCTGATGAACCCCGGCACTGGTGACGGCGCCGGTGGCCTGAACGCCGTTTTCGGCAGCCTGCATCTGAGCTTCCTGCAGAACACGTGGTGGACCGACCCGGATTGGGGCATGGCCGCGATGGCGATGCCAGCAATCTGGCAGCTCTCCGGATATGTGATGGCGCTGTTCCTCGCTGGCTTCCGCGGCATTCCGGCCGAGTTGCGTGAGGCCGCGGCCATGGACGGCGCAAGCACCTACCGGCTCTATCGCAACGTGCTCTTCCCGCAGCTCACCCCGGTGGCGCTCTCCGCGTTGATCATCGTCGGGCACATGTCAATGAAGATGTTCGACTTGATCATGAGTGTCTCCGGCCCGCAGTGGGTCACCGAAGTGCCAGCGGTCTATGTCTGGCAGGCCCTGCTTACCAGCGATTACGCCAAGGCTGCCGCCATTTCGATCATCCTGCTGCTGGTCGTTGCCGTGGTGATCGTGCCCTATTTGATCTACACGAACCGGGCGGAGAAGAACGCATGACGACGATTGCCGCGCCCCCGGCGCCGGTGCTCTCGCCGACTCCGCAGGCCAAGAAGGCCCGCACGTTCGGCCCCGGCACTGTGGTCAAATACGCCCTGGCGATCCTGTTCCTGCTGATTGTGCTAATGCCGGCTTACGTGCTGGTCGTGACCAGCTTCAAATCTGGCTCGGACATCGGTGTGGCCAGCCAATGGAGTCTGCCGTCGCACTGGACCGTGGCGTCGTGGTCCAAGGCGTGGACAGTGCTGCAGCCGTCCTTCTTCCGCACCTTCGAGCTGGCCATCCCAGTTGCGCTGATTTCGTCACTGGTCGGCGCAGCGAACGGTTTTGTGCTGTCCCGGTGGCGTTTTCCCGGTGCGGACGTCGTGTTCATGCTGATCCTGTTCGGCATGTTCATTCCGTATCAGTCGGTAATGATACCCCTGCGGGACATCCTCACGACGATCAACATCCAACCGGGCATCCCCACTCTTATTCTCGTTCACTGCATTTACGGCATTCCGATCTGCACACTGATCTTCCGGAATTACTACGCCACCACCGTGCCGGAAGAACTCATTGAAGCAGCCCGCGTCGATGGCGCCGGCCTGCTGCGCACCTTCGGGTGGATCATCCTGCCGATCTCGATTCCCGGCTTCGTCGTGGCCATCATCTGGCAATTCACCTCGGCATGGAATGACTACCTTTTCGCGATCTTCCTGGCAAATACCCGCAATGGTCCGATCACCATCGCGTTGAACGCTTTGGCCGGCGCCCAGTCCCCGGACTATGCCGCATCGATGGCCGGCGCGCTGATCACCTCGCTCCCCACGCTGGTGGTATATGTCCTACTCGGACGCTGGTTCATCGGCGGTCTGATGGCCGGGTCGGTCAAAAGCTGAGACACCTTCTCCCAAATTCCGAGACCCCTGCCCGGTACGCGACACGCGTGCCGGGCATTTCCTCCCCTATTCGAGCTGTCTTGTCCACCGCACGGGTGAACTGTTCACCCGATGAGTTTGAACCGAGACGTTTACGGTGCAGCGTTTAGCCGCAGCTGCCTTTACAGTGCTTGCCGTGAGCATCGATCAGCAACTTGGCCCCGGATTCGCCGTGCGGATGGCCTTCGCGCTGGAAAAAGATCCAGCCGAACTCGAACGCCAAACCCGAGTCTCCCTGCGACTCGTCACCGTGACGCTTACCTGGCTGGTCATGGTGCCGCTGCTCGTCATTTTCGGCCTGACCGCGACGCATACCGGCGGGGCCTTCTCTGCTGCGGCAGTCCTGGTATTGCTGCTGCCCTTCATCGCTGCGGTGATCGCCACCCAAGCGCGCCGGTTCTCCCTCGGCGGCCTCTACACCGTGCTGACCCTCCTGATGGTCATCCCGGCCCTAGCCTGCCTGCGCGCCAGCTAATCAGACAAGCTCACACCTAACTAACGTAAGGCTTGGGCGGCGGCGATTTTGACTGCTGTGGTGAGGGCTGTAAGCACGGTTGAGTCCATTCGCCAGCATTGCCAGTAAAGCGGCACGTCGAGATATTTGCCCGGAGCTAGCTCAACAACCTGGCCGGCGGCGATGTCCGCGCGAGCGGCCTGCTCCGGCACCATGCCCCAGCCCAAACCCAATCTGATCGCCGCCACGAAGGCGTGCGCTGCTGGCACATAGTGGATCGGCGGGTCGAAATCCTGGCCACGGCCCAGCGCCGCCAGAAATCGGTGTTGCAGCCGATCCTTGCGATTGAACAGCAGCATCGGGCTCGCGGCGAAGTCGACGAAACTGCCCGGCCGGGCAACAGCGAGGTAGCGCATCGCCCCGAGCCGCTCGACTCGACAGCCCTGCACAGCTACTCGTTGCGCGGTTACCGCAGCCATCGCCGTACCGGTGCGGAGTAGGTCGGCAGTGTGGTCTTGATCGTCTTGGTGTAGCTCCCAGCTCAATGCCGGTTCGGTCGGCAGAGCGGCCAGCACCGGCAGAAACCACGAATGCAACGAATCGGCATTAACCACCACCGACAACCGAGTCCGACCACCATTGGGTACGCCCCGGGCGGCCGCCAGCGCTTCGCGCTCCAACAGGGCAATTTGCCCGGCCAGTCGCACGAGCGCCTCCCCTGCTTCAGTGGCCGTGCACGGCTTGGAACGGCGTACCAAAACTTGGCCGACGGATTGTTCTAGCGCTTTGATCCGTTGGCTGACCGCGGACGGGGTCAGGTGCAGTGCCTGGGCAGCCGCTTCGAAACTGCCTGCCTCGATCACCACCTGGAAGGTGGCCAACTGCACCGCGTCCATTAATGTTCCTTAACTTACTGAAGAATCTTTAGCTGGAGTGCGGGGTCGGTCCAGCCTAGCGTCGAGGACATGTTCGCCTCCGCCCTCGCCGGTTTCGCCGTTTCCGCAGTCCTGATCATCGCGATCGGCGCCCAAAACGCCTTCGTCTTGCGCCAAGGCCTGCGCCGTGAGCACGTCCTCGCGGTCGTCTTGACCTGCGCACTGTCGGATCTGATCCTGATTATCGCCGGGATCGCCGGGCTCGGCACGCTGCTGACCGCACGGCCGGTCGCCGTGACAGTCATCCGGTGGGTTGGCGCTGCGTTCCTGCTGGTCTACGCCGCGTTGGCGGCGAAACGGGCGTGGCGACCCAGCGCGCTGCAGCCGACCGACCGTGCACCCGCCACGCTGGGCGCGACGCTATTGACCTGCTTGGCGCTGACTTATCTCAATCCGCACGTTTATCTCGACACGGTGTTATTGCTCGGCTCAGTGGCGCAGCAACATCCGCACCGATGGCCGTTCGGGGCTGGGGCGGCTGCCGCGAGTGCATTATGGTTCTCAGCGCTCGGGTTGGGCGCACACCGGCTCGCACCCTTCTTGTCCCGACCATCGGCGTGGCGAATGCTCGACGCGCTGATAGCGCTAGTCATGACAGGTATAGCTGTCACTTTAATCGTCTGACTGACCTTGAAGCAGGTATCCGAGACCGGACTAATTCGTTCCCACACCGGATCTCGACTCTCACTACCGATTCCGACCGGCAGATGGCGAAGCCACCGGACAGGCATACCGGGCCCTAAAAGGAGGGTGACTGAACGTAGCTTCACACCTCATGGCCATCCATCAACCGGCAACCACTTTGCTCTGAGTACCTATACGCATCACCCCCGTGAGCTGCTCAAACCATCCCGACTAAACAACCACGACGGAATGCATTCTCACCCAGAGTCAACCAGCTCGCGGCCGCCTAACCGGCACACCGCCCGCCCCGCGTCGGACACCCCGCTCCAGCACAACCACCAGCTCGGTGCCACTGAGACGCACCTCCACGCCGGCCAGCGACCGGACACTCAACTACCCGTCGTAACTAGCCAACCGACCCCTCAGCCACAGGAATTTCGCATGCCCGCAGCCCACGACGGTGATGCGTTTAGGTACTCAGAGCAAAGTGCCACTGATCGGCACCGCCAAAGCAGCGCATGACGACACGCTCAGTGACCGTTGGCCCGTTAGGCTTTGGGCCGCTTGTCCGGTGATGTCTGTATTGAAATTGCGCGACGTCAGTATTGGAACTGCACGACGAGTTTCTGCAGGTCGGTGGACATGCGCGCGAGGTCAGCCGCAGCGGTACGAGCCTGCTCAACCCCGGCGAGGGTGCTGTCTGCGGCCCTGGCCACAGCGGTGATGTTCGCGGCGATCTCCCCGGAACCGGCAGCGGCCTGGGTGATGTTGCGGGCCATTTCGTTTGTCGTAGCGGTCTGCTGCTCAACAGCCGAGGCGATCGTGGTCTGCAAGTTGTTGATCTGCTCGATCACCTCGGTGATCTGCGTAATCGCGTGTGCCGCCTTGCTGGCATCGGCCTGAATGTTAGTCACCTTCGCGGTGATGTCCCCGGTCGCCCGCGCGGTCTCCTGAGCGAGGTCTTTGACCTCCGAGGCGACCACAGCGAAGCCTTTGCCAGCATCCCCGGCCCGGGCCGCCTCAATAGTCGCGTTCAGCGCCAGCAGATTCGTTTGTTCCGCGATCGCCGTGATGACCTTCAGCACGTCGCCGATCTCGTTCGACGAAGCACCCAACTGACCGACTGTCGCGGTGGCCTGCGCGGCATTGGTCACCGCGGTGTCAGCAACTCGAGCAGCTTCGGCGGAACTCTGCGCGATCTCCCGAATCGACGCTGACATCTGCTCACTACCCGCGGCGACGGTCTGCACGTTGACGGAGACCTCTTCAGCGGCAGCCGCGACCGCAGTCGCCTGCGCACCTGTTTCCTGCGCGGCGGCGGCGACCGCCCCGTTAGTAGTCGACAACTCCTCGGAACTAGCAGCCACGGTAGTCGCGGTCTCCGCGACCGCCATGATGGTGGCTCGGGTGCGAGCGTTGGCCGCATCAAGCGCGGTAGCCATAGCCCCTACCTCGTCAGCGGTGTGCACCCCGGCAGTTGCAGTGAGATTCCCGGCCGCGACCGCGTCGATCGCTGCGGACACCCGACCCAACGGGGTCACAATTCGCCGAGCCGCATAGAATGCCAGGCCCAGCGACAGCAACAGCCCGACACCGAGCACAACGAAAACTTCCAGCCGGGCGGCTTGGTATTCGGCTTTCGTCACCGCCGCGGCGGCCGAGCTTTGCGCTGCTCCGGCTTTCGCGGCTTGGGCAAGGAGGTCCGCCGCGTTCGCCGACATCGGCGCAACCACCACCAATGTCTTGATGAAGGCCGCTAGATCGGTGCCCTGCGCGGCCGGAATCATCGTCGCGTCGCGGACCTGTTGGTATTTCGCCCAGTCGGCCTGAAACTGTCGGATGATCGCCGGATCCGCCGCGTGCGGCAGGTAGGCGGCAATGTCGGCGTCAATCGCCATGTCGTCATCGGTGACTCGTTGTTTGGCCCTGGCTTTGGCATCGCCGCTCATCAGGAAGATGTCACGAATGGCCGTCCGCATATCCGCGATCTTGATCCGCGCGTCAGCCAGGCTCTGCGTGGGCAGCAAGTCATCGCCAACGACCTTGTCCCCAGCCTGGTACACCGAGGCCAGTGTGCTGACCCCGACAAACGCGGAGACGATCCCGGCAATAGCGACAACTGCGACCGCGATGAGGATCTTGCTGCGGATCTTCCGATTGTCGAACCACCGGCCCAGCGGGTTGCCACTACGACCCGTCACCGTACTCGAGCTACCACCGGAAACCATCGGGTTCACCTCGTCTGTCGGATCAATTGCGGCTGGAACACCTCGGACCACCGCCAGTCGTGGTTGCCCACGTTGACTCTCACCGCTTCCGGTCCACCATGCAGGCGTTCGGCAATATCTGCCGCCGAGGCAAACGGTGGGGGTCGCCGGCCCTTTAGCCGCCAGGCGGTTCGGACCTCGCTGCCGGCTGGTTGAGCATGGCGTCGATCTCGGTCAAGAGCACATGCGCGGTGAACGGCTTTTCGATCACGGTGACGCCGTGATCTGGGGTGTTCGCCGCGTCAAGAACCCCATTGGTGTAACCCGACATGTACAACACTTGCAGGTCACAGTGACGGTGCTGCAATGCCTGGGCAAGTTGCCGGCCTGACATATCGGGCATGACAACGTCGGTAAGAAGCAAGTCACAGCTATGGGTGGCGTCGAGTTCCAAGGCCTGCGGACCACTGTTGGCTAACAGCGGTCGGTATCCGCCCTGGGTGAGGATCCGAGCTACAGCTTCACCGAGTTCGATTTCATCTTCGGCGACCAGGATTGTTTGCCCGTGCCCAGGTGGGGCATCCGCCGCGGTCGACGGGGTAGCCGGCGCAGGATCGATGCCAGTGGCGAGCGGGAAATAGACTCTGAACGTAGTGCCAATGGCCAATTCGGAGTAGACGTTGATGCTGCCGCCGGCCTCGGTGAGAATGCCGTAAACAGTGGCCAACCCCAGCCCCGTGCCGTGGCCTTTGGGCTTGGTGGTGTAGAACGGCTCGAAGATCTTCGCGGCGACTTGCGCGCTCATCCCGGTGCCGGTGTCGCTGACGAGGAACTGCACATACCGGCCCGCTGGGCGGGCGGGATTCATCCCCGCCTGCGCGTCGTCGAGGTCGACCGCTTTCGCCTCGATCACCAGGGTGCCGCCGTCAGGCATCGCATCGCGAGCGTTGATGGCCAGGTTGACCAAGACCTGCTGGACGCGGCCGCCGTCGGCGTAAATCGCCAACGGGACCGGTGTTGGGGTGGCGATCAAGGTGATGTGCGCGCCGATCGTGCGGGCCAACAGGTCATGGGCTTCGGCGATCGAAGCGTTCACATCGAGCAGTTGCGGGTGCACGGTGTCCTGGCGGGTGAAGGTGAGTAGTTGCCGGGTGAGCCCGACGGCCCGTTCCCCAGCCAACCGGGCCTTCGCCAAATCCGCCCGAACGGCCGGGTCGTCGGTCTCCTCCGCGGCGAACGCGGTGAAGTTCAACATGATGCCGAGCAGGTTGTTGAAGTCGTGGGCGACACCACCGGCGAGTTGCCCGAGGCTCGCCATCCGCTGCCCCTGCGCGGATTGTTGCTCCGCGGTGCGCCGCGCCGCTTCGGCCTGTTTCACCTCGGTCAGATCTCGGGTGATCCGGGCTGTGCCGACGACAGTTCCGGCCGCGTCGATGATCGGGGACATGGTGACAGCCACCTCCAGTTGGGTGCCGTCCTGGTGCCGGGCCACCGTCTCATAGCGGATCCCACGCTCTCCGGCGATCACGCGGGCGACTAGGGCACTGCGGTCGCTGTTAATACCGGGCGCGACCATCGACGACGCCAACTGGCCGACCGTCTCCGCAGCGCAGTACCCGAACATTCGTTCCGCGCCAGCGTTCCAGAGCAAAATCTTGTCGTCGAGGTCAGTGGCGACGATCGAATCTTCGGAGTGCTCGACGACCGCGGCATACAGGCCGTGCTGTTTGTCGGCGCGAATGCTCGTCTCCAGCTCGCGTTGTTCAGCTTCGGCGAGGCGTCGACGCTGGGCCGGGTCGACGTAAAGTCCGCCAAGCAGCACGCGGTAGTTGCTGCGCAAAGTCCAGTAATAAACACCGACACCGGCGGTGAACAGGTCCCAACCGGCCGACGGCCACCCCCACCCAGACATGCCCTCGTGCATGCCAGGCATGCTCTGATCCAGCTCCGCAGCGCGCCAGGCGGCCAGTGCGTGCAGGCCGTGCCCGATCGAGCAGCTGAAGAAGATCAGTGCGGTCGCCGTCGCTAATCGGTTAGGACGAACCTCATGGGCACGTATGACCGGTATGATGATCGCAAGACTGATCGCGGCATATGACAACGCGATGACCACGTTGCCCAGAGTCACCCACCACGCTGCCACCCGAACCCATTCGGCCTGCCGAGACCAGAACTGAGCGTCACCGATACTTTCAGCGCACGACGATGGCGATTTTGCCAGCGGACCGGCTCTCGGCGTGGTCACGAATCGCCTCAGCGGCCTCAGCAAGGGCATATGTCGCGCCGACTGTGGGCGTGAGCTCGCCGGACTCGATGCGGTTAGTCAGTTCGTCGAGGACCTTGGTGCGCACCACCGCAGTTACCGCGCACAGGCGTTGGCTGACCAGCAGCGAAATTAGCGGGGCGGCCAGCTGCCGCCCGAACCCGCCCAGGACGCGGCCCTTGGCGTGGCCGCCGCCGACCAGTGTAATAGTCCCAGCGGGCTTCGCGGACCGGCGTAGCAATGACAGGGGCCGGCGATTTCAAGGAGTCAGTGCATCACATGAGATGATCATGGGACTGTACTGATAGGGGAAACTGGGTGCGTGGCACAGCGTTACGGGTTGATGAACGCAATGAGATCTTGCGGGGAATCGGTGCGAATCTCTCGGCGCGGGAGATCGCGGTCGGGTTGGTTCGGGATCCGTCGGTAGTCTCGCGGGAGATCGCGCGAAACGGCGGTCGTGAGGGGTATCGGGTTGATTTGGCGCAGGAGCGGTTCGAGTTGTTGCTGACTCGGCCGAAGCCGCGCAAGCTTCAGGCCGACAGGCGGTTGCACGACGAGGTCAATGCGGGCCTGGCGCAGCGGTGGTCGCCGCAACAGATCAGCGCCCGTTTGCGGGTGATTCATCCTGACGATGAGGCGATGCGGGTGTCTCACGAGACGATCTACGAAACCCTATATATGCAGGCCAGGGGTGAGCTACGCACCGATTTGAAACTGGCGTTGCGACGCGGGAAGTATCGGCGGATGCCGGCGGGTTCGACGCGGGTGAAGGCGGCCCGGATCGCCGGGATGGTCAACATCAGTGAGCGTCCGGCCGAGGTCGCGGATCGGGCGGTACCGGGACATTGGGAGGGAGACCTCATTATCGGCAAGGCCGGGAAGTCGCAGGTCGCGACGCTGGTGGAGCGTTCGAGCCGGTTCGTGATGCTGATGCGGGTGCCGTTCGATCGGACCGCCGATCGGATGGTGTCGATCCTGTCGGAGGCGATGCGCCGGTTGCCGGTACATCTGGCTCGGTCGCTGACCTGGGATCAAGGGGTGGAGTTGGCCGGGCACGCGAAGTTCACCATGGCGACCGAGATCCCGGTGTTCTTCTGCGACCCGCATTCGCCATGGCAGCGGGGTAGTAACGAGAACACGAATGGTTTGGTTCGTGAGTTCCTGCCGAAGAGCACGGACCTTTCTCAATATACGCAGGTGCAATTAGATGGGATCGCTGATATGCTTAACGCGCGGCCGAGGATGACGCTTGGATGGGAAACTCCAGCGGAACGTTTGAACTCATTCCTTAAGCCTGCGGGTGATGCACTGACTCCTTGAAATCGCCGCCTACTACCAGCAAGGTCGATTATGACGTCATATTCAGCACCAGATTTATCGATTTCCTCGCGGGTGTAATCAATGACGTCGTCGGCACCCAGTGACCGAACAAAATCGATTTTTGCGGAGCTACACACGCCGGTGACGCGCGCCCCGGACGCTTTCGCCAGCTGAACCGCGAACGATCCCACGCCGCCGCCAGCGCCGGTGATCAGAACCCGTTGTCCGGGTTGCACAGATGAGTTGCGCACACTTTGTAACGCGGTCACGCCCGAGACCGGCGTTACGGCGGCCTGAGCGAAGGAAATGTTCGTCGGTTTCCAGGCTAGCTGTCGCTGCTTCGCGGTCGCGTATTCAGCGAATGAACCCGAGTTACAGGTCCCGTAGACCTCATCGCCGACCTGAAACTGGGTCACGCGAGCACCCACCGCGGACACGACCCCGGCGACATCCATGCCGAGCACGGGCACCTTGGGCCGACGGAGTCCGCAGGCGAGGCGAACAGCATATGGCCGGCCGGTCATGAAGATCCAAACTCCGGGGTCAACTCCGGCCGCCCGGACCTCGATGAGCACCTCCTCGTCGCCGACTGTGGGCTTTGCGAGGGTCGTCAGTTTCAACACCTGAGTCGGGCCGTACACGGTGCGAGCCATGGCTTTCATGTTTTCTCCTCATTGGGTGCCTCAGTGGGGTTGGGGTATTGAAATACTTCATCGAGAGGTGCCCCGAATACGCTGGCGATTCGGAAGGCCGTCTCCAAGGACGGCGAATATCTGCCCTGTTCGATGGCGATGAGGGTTTGCCGGGTGACGAGGACACGCTCAGCAAGGTCGGCCTGAGTCATCTCGCCATGGGCGAACCGCAGCGCGCGGATGCGATTAGTAATTCGTGTCGGCTTCACCATTCTGGAACGCGCCGGCGGTATACAACAACCTTGGTGATACCGGCAAATATCGCCGACAAGACGAAACATAGGTAAATCACGTTCGCGATCCAAAAATGATCCCAGCCGGCCATTGCCATGAGCATTGCCGCGACCGCGCCGATCACTACGAAAGATTGACCGACATGGTCACCTAGCCTGCCGATTTCTCGGTCTCGGTCGTCGGTTAACCGTGCGGCGCGCGGGCTGCCTGCGGTCATCGCGACCTCGGCGAGGATCGCCGCGATTATGGCCGCGCCGACCGTCCACAAGACATCGCTGACATAGGGCACTGTGTCCAGTGCCTGGCCATGAGCGTTGGCCAGGACTGCGATCAGATAAGTGGCATAGCCGAGCGCAGCGACGACCAGCCTGATCCAGGCCCGCTTCTCCCAGTGCGTCACGCCAACCCCAGTCATTCGGTGTACAGAATGTTTGACATGGGTAAGGTAGCGAATCTTTGACTTCAAGTCAAGAATGTTTGACATCGTCCAAGCCCCGGGATCAGCCAGGAGGGCGAGCCGCCGCCCCGGACAAATCTCGCCTTTGACCGATGTGCGGTCTTACCCCCGGCGAACATGATCTTTCCATTCGTCCGGCCAAGTCGGCCGGCCCGAGGTGGAGGACGACGATGCGAACGCAGTTGAAGCTCGGGAACAGCCAGTGAGCGTCCTACGTACTCAACTCAGCGGGGTACAAAGACGGCCAGCGAGACTGTTGCTCACCGGCCTGGCCCTGCTGGTCGCGTCTTTCGCGATCTATGCGACGGTCCTCGCCCAGCAGGCGACCGAACGCACAATCATTCACACTGCCCAGCACACATCGGCCGCCGTCGACCTGGTGATTGGCGCTGACGAGACTGCGTCACCAGCGACGCTGGCGAAGATTCAAACCGTGCCCGGCGTCGCCCAAGCGGTCGGCCGCGCCACGGCCGGGGCCAGGATCGGACGCAACCTGCAGGACTATCTCGCGCTGGTCGCGGACCCGGGCACTGGGCCGCTCGCCGAAACCCACCTGCTGAACGGCCGATACCCGCGAGCGGCAGGTGAGATCGCGCTTACCAGTCGAACGGCTGACCGGCTGACCCTGGCAATCGGCGCCGTCGCCCCCGTTCAAGCAGCGGGAACCGCAAAACCGGCAAAGTTAACAGTCGTCGGCATCGTGCAAGGCCCCGACGACAGCGGCAGCACTGCGTTTGCACAGCTGGCGACCGTACTGAAATTCACCGAACCTAATGAGATTTACCGGGTTGGCGTGAGTCAGACTCGGTGCCGGTAGCCGCCGGTGGGTGAGCACTTCTTGGGCCTGGACGTTGAGTCCTAGCGGCAGATCGTGCCCCTGCTTGGTGGTCGGGAGACCAGACCGCTGATGGGATGTCGTGCCCGCTGCACTTTGGGTGTGAGCACTTGATCATTAGGTTGCGGTAGCTCTCCCGCAGGCTGCCGCAAGTGGTCCGTGAACAGGGAGGGCGAGGGCGTTGTTGCTGCTGGTTGGAGATGACTGGGCCGAGGACCACCACGATGTGGAGGTGCAGGACGAAACGGGACGCCGGTTGGGTAAGGCACGGCTGCCGGAGGGGATCGCGGGTATCGCCCGGCTGCACGCGATGATCGGCCAGCACATCGGCGACGCTGATGAGCCGGTTGAGGTCGTGGTTGGGATCGAGACCGAGCGGGGCCCGTGGGTGCAGGCCCTGATCGCGGCCGGCTACCAGGTGTACGCGATTAACCCGTTGCAGGTGGCCCGCTACCGGGAACGACACGGTGTGTCTGGGGCCAAGAGTGATCCGGGTGACGCGCACAGTCTGGCCGATATGGTGCGTACCGACCGGCATCAGCTGCGCCCGGTGGCTGGGGACAGTGACCTGGCCGAGGCGGTCAAGGTGGTCACCCGGGCGCATAAGACGCTGATCTGGGAACGGACCCGGCACACGCTGCGGCTGCGGAGGGCGTTGCTGGACTTTTTCCCCGCCGCGGTGACGGCGTTCGATGATCTGGACGCCGCGGACACCTTGGAACTGTTGGCGGCGGCCCCGGACCCGGTCACCGCGGCTGGGCTGGAGGGCGAGCAGATCACTGCGGCGCTGCGTCGAGCCCGCCGCCGTGGCATACCCGACAAGGTAGCCAAGATTCAGGAGGTGTTACGAACACCGCAGCTGGCCCAGCCGAGCGTGGTGGCCGGCGCCTACGCGGTGACCGTGCAGGCCCAGGTCGCGATCCTGACCACCTTCAACACCCAGATCAAGCTGATGCAACAGCAGGTGGGTGCCCATTTTGGTCGGCACCCGGACGCTGAGGTCTACCTGAGCCAGCCCGGCCTCGGTGGCATCCTCGGCGCCCGGGTGCTCGCCGAGTTCGGTGACGACAAGGCCCGCTACACCGACGCTAAAGCCCGCAAAAACTACGCCGGCACGTCCCCGATCACCCGAGCGTCCGGCAAGAAGAAGATCGTCCTGGCCCGCTACGTCCACAACGACCGGCTCCTCGACGCCCTCGGCCTGCAAGCCTTCGCCGCGCTGAAGGCCTCACCCGGCGCCCGCGCCTACTACGACCTACAACGCGCCCGGGGTATCGGTCACCGCGCCGCGCTACGCCAGCTCGGCAACCGGCTCGTCGGGATCCTGCACGGCTGCCTCAAGACCGGCACCCCGTACGACGAACACACCGCGTGGGCACACCACCAACAAGATCACCAACTTGCTGCTTGACATCAAACATCATGGGATGTCTGCCGTGTTCTCGATCGATGTTCACGTCGCAGCTGGCGCTGAGGTGGCGACTGTGCGGGCCGGGGTCGAGGCGGCCATCGCTGGCCTTCCCGCCGGAGCAGACGGCACGCGGCCGCCGGTGATTACCGGCGCGGATGCTCGCACGCAGGAGGCTGTGCAGACAGTCAAAGACTTCCAAGTGCTCTTCAATGTCATCGCGATGTTCATCGCCATCGCCGTCGTGGCAGCCGCGCTGGTAGCCACATCGACGTTCCGGATCGTGTTCGCCCAGCGGATGCGGCAGCTCGCCTTGCTGCGTGTGATCGGCGCAGACCGTCGGCAGATTACCCGAGCGCTGATCGTGGAGGGTGCCCTGACCGGAGGTGTCGCTGGGTCGATCGGAGTGCTGGCCGCATGGGGCGCAGGTCAGGCCATTCCCTGGCTCCTGCAAGCGGCCGACGTCAACATAGTGGCCCCCGGCGCGCCCGTGCTGCCCGCGCTGGGCGTGATTGGACTCGCGATCACTGTCACTGTTATCGCCGTGCTCGCTCCGGCCAGGTCGGCGTCTCGGGTAGCACCGTTGGAGGCACTGCGCGATTCCGCGACCACCACCGCGCGTTCCGACATTGGCACATCGCGTTGGGTAACCGGACTTGGTCTGACCGGTGTTGCCGCGCTGATCATCTATTGGGTGTTGGCTCAACTGCCGGGCGACCCCGCACCCGTCGGTTACGACCCAACTCCAGGACTGCTCGCGATTGTTGCCGCCGGAGCGTTCATCTTCTTCGCGTTGATCGCCCTCGGGCCGGTGCTGGTCCGCCCACTGCTGGCGGTTCTTGGCTGGCCACTGCGCCGCTGGAGCAAAGTGGGCGAGCTGGCAGTCAGCGGCGTCGGTGGTGCAGCTCGGCGCGCCGCTGCCGTCTCCGTTGTGGTCGCCCTCGGCGCGACGCTGATCGTCGCCGGTGTCGTTGACAACGCGTCAGCTCGCAGCCTGCTCCAACAGCAACTCGCCGCCGACATACCCGCAGACTTCAAGATCAACGCTGGTCAAGATCACCCAATCCCAGCCGCCAACGTACGCCGAGCGAAAGCCGATCCTCACCTCACCCACGTCGTCGCCTTCCGCCTCGCCAACGAGGTGACCGCCCGTGGCACCACTACGAGCAGCCCCGTACAGGTGGCGGACCTGGACCTCACCAGCCTGTCGCAGCTGCGCGACCTGAAGCCGAAGAGTGGAACGTTGACCGGCCTCGGCCCAGGCAAGGCAGTCATCGGTCGCAGCGCAGCCCGACTCCTCGGCATCGACCAGGGCGCTGTGCTGCCGCTGAGCCGCACCGACCACCCCATCAGCGTCACGGTCGCCGCCGTGCTGCCCACAGACGGCCCGCTGGGAGTCGACCTGCTGCTCGATCCGAGCGACCTCGACCGTCTCGGTGTCGGGCCCGCAGCCTCAGTCGTGCTCGCCGATGCTGCGGGCGCTGGTGAGCGTGGCCGTACCGAAGGATTGCAAGCGCTCAAGCAGGCCATTCAAGCCGACGTCGAAGTGGCGGCCGACATGCGCGACACTGCCACCAAACAGCTTGATATCGCTTTCCTGGCACTCTTCGCCCTGCTCAGTCTGACTGTGATCATTGCCGTTGTCGGCGTCGGCACCACAACGGCGCTGTCCGTGGTGGAACGGGTCCGCGAGTCCGGGCTGCTGCGAGCGGTCGGCCTGACTCGCGGGGGGCTGCGCACGATGCTGATCATCGAGGCCGGCCTGCACGGGACCATCGGTGCTGCGATGGGCATGCTCCTCGGCCTGCCGTTCGCCTGGCTCACCCTCAGTACGTTGGGCGTCGAAGCTCCGCTCATCACGCCCGTACCCGAGCTTGCCTTGGTGTTCGTCGTCTTTGTGGTGTTGACCGCGGTGGCGGGGGTCCTGCCGGCTCGTAAGGCCGCTCGCGTCAGCCCGGTGGCAGCACTCAGCACGGACGGCTGACCGAAGACGGGTGGATGTCGGGCAGGATGGGGCGATGGCGGAGCAAAGTGAGCAGCGGGCTGGGGTCACACTGACAAATCTCGATCAGGAGTTGTTCGCCGAGGCGGGCGCCACCAAACGCGACCTGATCGATTATCTCGACGCGGTTGGAGAATATATGGTGCCCGTGCTGCGCGACCGACCGCTCTCAGTAATCCGGCTGCTGCGCGGTCAAGAGCAATTCATGCAAAAGAACCTGCCGAAATACACCCCAGATTGGGTACCGCGCACCAACGTTTGGGCGCAAGCTTCGCACCGACAAGTGACCTATGGATTATGCAACGATCGCCGAACCCTGCTGTGGTTCGGCAATCAGCGCGCGATCGAATATCACCCCGCCCTGCTAATCGAACAGCACGGCCAACTGCAGCCAACCCACCTGATCATGGATCTCGACCCGCCGGAGGGTGCGGATTTCGGGCGGGTCGTGCAGGCGGCCCGACTTGTTCGCCAAGTGCTGGCTGAGGTCGGGCTGGACGGTGCAGTAAAGACCAGCGGCGCCAAAGGCGTACACATTTTCGTGCCACTTGCTACCGGAGTGAGCACTGACGACGTTGCGGCGGCCACCCGGGCAGTCGCGGCGCGAGGTGAACGGCTGGATCCCGAGTTGGCCACCACCGCATTCATCCGTGAGGACCGGCACGGAAAGGTTTTCCTGGACGCCACCCGGTCCGGCGGCGCAACCGTGGTCGCGGCTTACAGTCCGCGGGTTCGCCCAGGTTTGCCGGTTTCGTTCCCCGTGCGCTGGGACGATCTAGACCAGGTGACCCCGGCCGACTTCACCATCCGCACCGCGCCCGAGCTGCTGAGCAGTGGTGATCCGTGGGCTTCGACGATGCCCCCACCGCAGCCGCTCGACCAAGGCTTAATCGACGAAGGCCACACGATTCAGGTGGCCCGAGTGCAAGCCATGCACGAAGGTAAGCGCCGCGCCCGCGCCAAACCACCCGCCGAATAGACTCGACGCGTGCAGAAAATGGCTGACGCATCCAAGTCCCTCCGCTGGTACGGCGCTTTCGCCGTGATCCTGCTCGGTTTCGGACCAGCAGCACTGCTCAGCGCACTAGTAATCGGCGGCCACGCCGCACGCGCAGTCGCCTTTCCGCTGATCGCCGGCATCGCGCTGGTCATCACCGCAGCCGTCTACGTAGTCCGGGGCATCACCGGCACCGACCCGCAGGAAGCCGCCCGCCACCTGCACCTAAGCCTGGCCCTGGTCGCTGGCGCAGACCTGTTGATGCTTGGCGGCAACGCCCTCATCCACATGAGCTCCTCCTGACGCTCACCAGACTGCGCTTGTCCACCGAGCAACAAAAAGCGTCATTTACAGGTCGAATTCTCCAGCTTTGACGCCGCTGTTAAAGGCTTCCCAGTCAGCGCTACTAAAGATCAGTGTGCCACCGTCTCGGTCTTTGGTGTCACGCATAGCAATAATTCCACTTAAGTTAGCAGCGACCTCAACGCAATTCCCCGATTGACTACTGCGGCTACTCTTGCGAAAGGCCGCACCCTCAAGTTTTAGGTCTTTCACAGTTACCACTCCTTCACTTTCTGTTCAATAAATCGCCTGGACTCAAGCTCGTTCATCGCCAGCTTACCCAACTCAGTCCAAATAGACGAGTAGGTTTCCACGTCGGTGGAATTCTCTAAGTAGAGCGATCCAGTCGGGCTTTCCTGATAAACTGTTGTAGGTTCAGGATCGCGGGCTGGCGACTCTTGCGGAAAATCAAGAATCACAAACGGTCCTAGATACGCGGTGTGCATTCCTGCACTGAATGGAACAATGTGAATTGAAACATTTGGCAGCTCGGAAACGGCAATCAAACGATGGAGCTGGTCCACCATAATCTCTGCACTAAAACCCCGAACCAAAGCAGCCTCACTCAAAATGACGCTGAGCATTGGCGCCGCGGGCTTACTGCGAGTGAGAATTCGCTGTCGCTGCATTCGCAACGTAACACGCTCATTAATAGCCTCGGCGGACAGTTTTTCCGGGCCCAAGGCCATAATCGCCTCGACATATCTCGGTGACTGAAGCAATCCGGGAATGACCTCTGCTTCATATTGCCTTAGCGTCGCTGCCGCCGACTCCATGCCCAAATACAGCTCGAACCACGCTGGAATGTCCAAATATGCCTGCCACCAGGCTTTTGCCTTCGACTGCCGAGCCAGCTCTTTGAGTCCCTCGATCGTTTCCTTGTCCGCACCGTAAACCGCGCACATAGCTGCGACATCGTTGGGATGAACCGCGACCTGGCCAGTTTCATAGCGCCACAGGCGTTGCCTGGACCACTCCAAGGCTGTCCACGCCTCCGCCATCGTCATTGGCACAGCTTCACGCAGCTCCCGCAGCTTGCGTCCCAACTGGCGCCTAGGGACAGATGATCCGATTTCACCCGTCACAGCGCAACCTCTTTCGCGTCCATTGTGCAACCTCTCGTCGAAGTACTCCGCAACACGCCTCAACCGAACGTTCTGACCTGGGCAGTATTGCGCCACAACGGTTGCGTTGGGAAGGTCTGGATCCGCAAACTTCGGGAGCAACGAACCTCCCGGAAGGACTGAAAACATGATCACGGTCGTAGTTGCCCTGGTGCTCGGGTTCCTGGTGGGCCTATTCACCTTCAAAACTAAGAACCGATGGTGCCCCCAATGTGGAACTACGACGATGTCAGCATCCCCGACTGATGCCCCCGAGCTGAACCGTGTCTGAGCCACCGCGCACGCCCCAGCAAGATCACCAGTCGGCCACGTGCGAGGCCGCGTGTGGCGTACCCAAAGTCTTCGCCCTTACCCGCGACATGGACGGGCGCGAATATATTGTTGGCTACGGCTTAGTCCTGCCGGACGGCTCGGCCATCTCGGTTAGCTGGCCCAGTCAGGGAATGTCGTTCTACTCGACTTCCAGCGCCGAGCAAGTCGCATCCCTTCGCGGCACTGACCTGCTCTGGCTGGACTGCGGTCGTTCGCCGGACGCATGCACCAGGGACTGGTGCCACCCGTAACCCTAAAACCGCAGGTCTTAAAACTGCCGACCTGCTGAACAACCAGCAGGGTTGACCGGAGAGGCGCGACAACGGAGGGCGGACCGCCTTCAACCGGACGCGCCGACGGTCACTGACCGTGTCTGCGTGCGTAGATGCCGTCCATCGGTCGCTGGCGCCTTTGCTCTGAGTACATAGACGCATCACATCGTTGAGCTGCAGGTCCGCGTACACCCAGCGGTTGAGGCGCGTCGTGTGGCAGTTACCGAGGGTAGCTAGGCCCCAAGCCCGGGTCGCCGACCGGTGACGGCTCGGTACGGAGCGTCCGGAGTAACGCGCTGGTGGTTCGCTGGGGCGTGGGTCCCGCGCCGGGGCGCAAAATGTGCCGGTTTGTGCTTGCGGGCTGGCCGCACGCCAACCCACCGCCGGCCGCAAACTGGCTCACTCTGGGTGATGATGGGTTCGGTTGTGATTGTCAAGGCCGGATGGTTTACGCAGCTCACGTGGGTGATGCGTTGGTGTACTCAGAGCAAAGTTTGTCGTTGCCCCTTCGGGGCTGCCGTGGGGCTGTGTTAATAGTGTGGGTTGCTCGCGGTGGGAGGTGGTGCGGGTGACACAAGTAGTGCGTCGTGTGTTGTTGCGGCTGATTGACTATCACAGATGTTGGGGTGGTAGCCGCCCGGTTGACGTCGGGAGCCCCTTGGCGCTCCGAGTCCGTAGCAAAGTTTGACGCCGGGAACCATGTTTTGTGCCGTGGATCGTCGCTTCGAGCACGCGGGTCAGAATGTTTCGACCGTTCGGTTCCCCCGGTCGGCTACCACCTCATCACACCGTACCCGCTGTGATGGGATGTGATGAGAGTGGATGTGTACGTCGAAAGGATCGCTGGGATTGATATCGGTAAGGCCGCGTTGAGTGTGACGATCCGTGTTCCGCAGCCCGGCTCGGGCCGGCGCCGGCAGGTGACCCGGACCTACTCGACGATGACCGCGGCGTTGTCGACGATGGCGGACTGGCTGGCCGGCGAGGGCATCACCCGGGTCGTGATGGAAGCGACCTCCGATTACTGGAAACCGGTCTACTACCTGTTGGAAGCGGCGGGATGCTTCGAGGTGTGGCTTGTCAACGCGTACCACGTGAAAGGGGTACCGGGCCGGCGTAAGACCGACAATATCGACTCGGCGTGGCTGGCCAAGGTCGCTGAGTGTGAACTCGTGCGGCCCAGCTTCGTGCCACCGCAGCCGATCCGTGAACTGCGGGACCTGAGCCGTTACCGCACCAGCCTGGTCCGGGACCGGACCAGGCTCGCGCAGCGCCTGGAGAAGATCCTCGAAGACGCCGGTATCAAACTGACCGTGGTGGCCTCGGAGATCCTCGGCGCGTCTAGCCAGAGCATCATCACCGCCCTGGTCGATGGGGAACGCGACCCGGGTGTGCTGGCAGAGCTAGCCAAGGCGAAGCTGCGTAACAAACGCCGCGAACTCGTCGAAGCGCTCACGGGCCGGTTCAGTGACCACCACGGATTCCTCTGCCGGCAGATGATGCAGCGCATCGCTGCACTCGACGAGGACGTCAGGATCATGGACGCTGAGATCGCACGGGTCACCGACATCTATCAGCCCCGCATTACCCAACTGGTCAGTGTGCCCGGTATCTCGCAGATCACCGCACGCCGGCTGATCGCCGAGATCGGTGTCGACATGAGCGTGTTCCCTACCCCTGAACACCTCAGCGCCTGGGCCGCGATGGCACCCCGGCCCCGCTCCTCGGCCGGTAAGACCCGCCACGGCAGTACCGGCAAAGGCAACCGCCACCTCGCCGGTGTCCTCGGTGAAAGCGTCGCGACCATCGCCCGTAGTAACACCTTTATCGGTGCCCGACATCGACGACTAGCCGCCCGGCGCGGTAAACGCCGTGCCATCGTCGCGACCAGCCGACACCTCCTGATCATCATCTGGCACCTACTACACGATCCCACCAGCACCACCATGTTCAACGACCTCGGCCCTGACTACCACCTCAACCGGATCGACCCCGCCAAACGCACCCGTCAACTGATCCACCAACTCGAACAACTCGGACACACCGTCAGCCTCGAAACCGCGGCCTGACCTAAACCCCACAAACCATCCCGGCTCCGCCGGGACGCTGCCGCCTGCCCACAAACTCTCTATTTACGGGTCAGGGCGGTTGATTAGCAAACGGCCCGGGGCGCGCAAAGCTACGTTCGGTCACCCCTCGTCCCGGTCGCGCAGCGACGTGCTATAGGTCCAGCAGGTCGCGCCAGAAGGCGACAGTGGCTTGCGGAGTGCCAGTGGAGCTGACGCCGAGGCCGAACTCGCGGTGTAGCCAATCGGATAGGTTGGTGCCGTAATAGATGATGTCGGTCTGATACATCGATAACACGGGGTGATTAGCGATGCCGGCCGGTAGGTAGCGATGGCCGCAGATCGGCACCATTCGCGGCACCGTCATGAGGTAGCGGCGAGCAACTGCGACAGCATCCTGCGGGCGGGGGCCCCACCCCTCGTACCAAAATTGGTTGTTGGCGACGTCGAAGAGGACGCCTTCGACGGGCCAAGCGAGAAGGTCACGTAGGGAAGTTCGGTCGGGGTTGCGCCAGTCGGGCCAGTTGTGGTCGGTGGGAACGGCGGCGGCGAGGAAGGCGCGATGGTCGGCGGCGAAGACGAACCCGAACTCGTGCTCGATCGCGGTGAATTCCGCGTCGGTGAGTCCCGGAGAAAGTGTGAATCGCCCGGAGGCGACGACTAGTTCCGCTGCGGTCACCGGGATACCGTATCGGGGTGAGCGACTGGAATACGAAGATCATCGAAGAGTTCCGCGCCAACGAAGGCCGGGTCGGCGGCCAGTTCGAGGGGGCCACACTGCTGTTGCTGCACCATACCGGTGCGAAGAGCGGGGTTGAGCGCGTCAGCCCGTTGGCTTATTTCGGCCAAGACCAGCGCATGGTCATCGTGGCTTCCAAGGGCGGGGCACCAGAGAATCCGGCCTGGTTCTACAACCTCAAGGCCAACCCGCTCACCAAGATCGAGGTCGGCACCGAGACAGTGGAGGTCGAAGCGGTCGAGCTGGTCGGCGACGACTACACGAAGACGTGGGACATGATTGCTGCCCACGCCCCCGGTTTCGCCGAATACCGGGACAAAACCGCCCGCCAAATTCCGCTGCTCGGCCTGCACCGGACAGCTGCCTAACTCACCGCGCCATCGGGTCCGGCTTGTCCCATAGCCATTGCTGAGCCGGCTCGGTGGCAACTCATAGCTTCGACGACTACGAATGGGTGGCATGAGACTTTGCCAGCCCCCGGTCCACCCCAATTTTTCGGTACGCGGGCCGGCTGCCAACGCCCGCGCTGTCGTGCTCGTGCTCCCCGGCGGTGAGGTGACCAGCACCACGCCGGCGCGCCGCGGGCTGGCTTGGGCGCGGATGCTGCCGTTCGCGCTCGGGATAGCCCACCGAGCCCGGCACGCACAGGTCGCGGTCTGGCTGGTGCGCTACCGCGTAATTGGGTGGAATGGCGCGGCCCAGGACCCGGTGGTCGACACCCGCTGGCTGCTGGAACAGGCCCGCCAGCAGCATCCCGGCGCTCCGATTGTGCTGGTCGGACATTCGATGGGTGGGCGAGTCGCGCTGCGCTTGGCCGATCAGCCCGACGTGGCCGGAGTCTGCGCGCTGGCGCCGTGGTTGGAGCCGGACGATCCGGACGTGGTGGGTCGCGGCACCGTTTTGATCGCACACGGTTTGAAGGACAAGTTGACCGACCCTACGGCCGCTGCGGCGTACGCGGCTCGGATCGGGGCGACTTTTGTGCCGGTGGCGGGTGATTCCCATTCGATGCTGTGCCGGCCGGTGTTGTGGCAGCACGTGGTGATCGACTACGTGACTCGTACGCTCGGCGCGGCCGTACGCAATCCGATTCGGTAATGGCGATACCGTAGGTAGATGTTGATCAGTTGTGGCCTACCCGTGTCCGGCGCTTGGGCGGCAGATCCCGCCTCGGTGAGCCGGTTCGCGGCCCGCGCCGAAGAGCTTGGTTACCACGAGCTATGGACGTTCCAGCGCCTGTTGGTAAGCGCCGATCAGCAGCTGGACCCGGTGTATCGCAGCGTGCTCGATCCGCTGCTAGCCCTGAGTTTCGCTGCGGCGAAGACCACCCGAATCCGGCTCGGCGTCGCCGTGATCAACTTGCCTTACCTCTCCCCCACTTATCTAGCCAAGCTGGCCAGCACGCTGGACGTGCTCTCCGGTGGCCGTTTCGACCTCGGTCTAGGCACAGGCTGGTCGGAGCCAGAGTTCCGCGCCACCGGTTCAGACCCGAACCCTCGCGGTAAGCGCACCGAGGAATACATCGCCGTCCTGCGCACCCTCTTCACCGATCCGATCGCCGCTTTCGCCGGCGACCTCTACCAACTGCCGGCCAGCACCATGGCCCCACGGCCGGTCCAGCCTGGCGGACCCCCAATCTTGCTCGGCGGTACGGCCGAAATCGCGCTGCGTCGTGCCGGCCGGATCGCCGCTGGTTGGGTCAGCAGCAGCCAGGCCAGTCTCGAGGAGATCGCGCATAGCGCCCAGGTCGTGCGGCGCGCGGCGCAGGAAGCTGGCCGCGACCCCGACGCCGTCCGGATCGTCGTTCGGGGCGTGGTGCAAGCCGGTGAGCAGGCCGATCAGCTGATGTTGTCGGGCAGTTGGGCGCAAATCCGCGCCGGGGCCGAGCTCTATGCCCAGGCTGGGGTGACCGAGCTCTTCTACGACCTGAACTGGGATCCGCGGATCGGCTCGCCCGACGCCGACCCGACGCAAGCGGCCGAGCTGGCCGACGAAATCCTGACCGCACTCGCCCCAACTGCGTGAACTGGCATCGCCATTCAGCTGACCACTATCGGTCTCAGCTTAGGCCGACGACTTAGGCCAATGTGAGTCTTTCAGCTCCCATCAGGCCCGGCGAATGCGTTTCCAAGATCAACATGATGACGAAACTGATATGAAACAGCGAGGGGTTAGCGACGCGGCGGACTGGGGCTAACTTTGCGCGATTTTGAAACTACTCTCAGCGTCTGAATTTCGGGCAAAAGCCACACCCGTTCGGGTGTTTTGGTACGCTTGCGAGTTTTGTCCGATCAGACAGCCCGGGCAAGTATGATCTGATCCAGACGGTGTCCTCAGGGACCTGTTATCCATTCGATGCGTCAACTCATTTCCCACAGCCAAGTTCCGGACTACGTTGCTGAACAACTGAAAACCTCTCACGCGCGACGCATGCGGGGTGTGTCGTTCGTTGGAGGTGAACCGCAGGTGGGAATGCGCGACGAGGGGCCAGCGGTGCCACCATTTTGCCGCTTGGACGCCGCCGACCCGGCTGTGGACCAGACGATCGTTAAGTGCGGGCCAAAACCCCGTTGGCGACGAGGAGACTCCGCTACATGAGCAACACCATGGCCGATCCTGGGCCTCGGTCACCCGGTGACGACGAGCCGGCCATCTCGGTCCTGCGGACCGAACTGCCGGCCGACGGATCAACCGCGCCAATCGCACTGAAAGCCTTCGTCGGCCGTTCCCCCGGCCAGCTGGCATGGATCCGCCTCAAACGCGACCGGACGGCGTTCGCCAGCGCGATCGTCTTGGTCCTAGCAATGCTAATCGGCTTGTCCGCCCCGTTGATCGAGAAGATCACCGGGATCAGCCCCACCGACCAGTTCACCGACCAGCTGACTGACTTCGGTGGGTTACCGGTCGGCTATCTCGGCGGCCTCTCCGGTGCGCATCCTTTGGGAATTGAGCCCGCCCTCGGGCGTGATCTTTTGATGCAGTTAGTGTTCGGGCTACGGACCTCGTTGCTGATCGCATTTACGGCGGCGGCTATCTCGACGGTCGTCGGTGTGCTGGTCGGCGTGGTCGCCGGTTACGCCCGCGGCTGGTTAGACAGCGTGATCAGTTGGGTGATCGACCTTGCACTAGCGTTCCCTTTCCTCATCTTCGCGCTCGCGGCCATTCCAGTAGTGGAAAACCGCTTCTTCGACGCTCGGGCCAACATTCCGGCCAGCTTCCGGGTCGGCATCATCATCGCCACGTTTGCCGTCTTCAACTGGACAAACACCGCACGGCTGGTCCGTGGCCAGGTCATCACTCTGCGGGAGCGAGAGTTCGTCGAGGCTGCCCGCGCCTCCAGTGCCCGCACTACTCACATCCTGCTTCGGCAGCTGCTGCCGAACATCTGGGCCCCGATCCTGGTAACTGTTTCACTCAATGTTCCGGCTCTGATCACCGCCGAGGCTGCGCTCGCGTTCGTCGGCATCGGCGTCAATGAGCCCACGGCGGATCTGGGTCGGATGATCTTCAACAGCATTGGTTATGTATCCGCCGATCCGATGTATACCTTCGTGCCCGGCGTGACGATCTTCCTGCTTGTGCTTGCGTTCAACCTGTTCGGTGACTCGCTGCGCGACGCGCTTGATCCGAAGTCGTCGCGGTAGGGCCCCGTCCCCTTGCAACGCTTAATTCGAGCCGAGACGCCTGCCCTGACCGGGCGGCGCTGACTAGCTTTCCTCCACAAGAGGCCAGGGATTAAGGCAATCCCATTTGCGGAACAGGAGAATGACCGTGCGGTTAAAGATAGGGGCACTGGGTACCAGTGCTCTTGCCGTGGCGCTAGTAGCGTCCGGATGCGGCAAGACTACCAACAAGAGCGACAATTCCGAAAAAGCTGCTGTCGTATCGTCCGGCGCTATTTCATATGATGCAACGGACAATAAGGCGCCCGCGCCCGCGGTCGACGGAGCGGCCCAGGGCGGAAACCTCGGAGTTTTCCAGGTCGGCGACTTCGAGCACCTTGACCCGGCCCGGGTCTATATTAACGTCGGGCAGGTCGCCGGACTGATGCTCTACCGATCGTTGACTGGATACCGCGACAACGGCAAGGGTTCGCTGAAGGTTGTCGGCGACCTTGCAGAAAACCCCGGCACCGATGTCAACAAGGACTGCAAGACCTGGCAGTACAAGATTCGCGCCGGCGTCAAATACGAGGACGGCACTGCTGTAACCGCCGCCGACGTCGCCTACGGCGTAGCGCGTTCGTTCTCGCCCGACCTGAGCGAGGGACCGCACTACATTCAGTCCTGGCTTGTCGACAACGACAATTACAACGCCACTTACAAGGGACCATATAACGGTGGCGCTGATGTCCCACCGGGTGTGACGGTGAACGACGGGCAGACCATTACTTTCACGTTCCCGAAGGCCCACTGCGATATGCCGTATGCAGCGACCATGGGAACCACTGCGCCGGTGCCCAAGGCGAAGGACACAAAGAAAGACTACGACCGGAAACCGTTCTCGTCCGGGCCCTACAAGATCGACAAGTACCAGAAAGACAACTCGCTGACCTTCGTTCGCAACACCTATTGGGACGCCAAAACCGACCCGCTGCGCAACGCCTACCCGGACACTTTCAGCTTCAGCTTCTCGCTGCAGGCCGACCAGATCTCGGAACGGCTGATTGCAGATGCGCCCGCCGACCAGTCATCGATCGCCTGGGCAGCGAACGTGCCGTCGGCCCAGCTACCGAAGACGCAAAACCCAACTGTTTTACCCCGGGTCGTCAACGGCCCCACTCAGTTCGTGTGGTACTACGCGATCAATACCCAGCGGGTCACCGACGTCAACGTACGCAAGGCACTGAACCTGGCACTAGACAAGAATGCCTGGCTCAAGTCGATCGGTGGTACAGCAGCGGGAACGGCTGCGACCACGCTGCTGTCGCCGACCGTGAGCGGCTTCAAGAAGTACGATTCATACAACGTTCCCGCTACTGGTGATGCAGCCAAGGCAAAAGCCGCGCTGAACGGCGCCACCCCGCCGCCGCTGGTTCTGGCATACCGGAACACGGCACTTCGGGCCGCGCAGGCTGAGGCAACCCGCAAGAATCTGCAGGACGCCGGCTTCCAGGTCACCACCAAAGCGGTTGACAAAGCAAACTACTACACTGAGATCGGCAAGAAGGACAACCCGTATGACATCTACCTGCAGGGCTGGGGTTCCGACTGGCCGGACGCAGGAACTGTGCTTCCGCTGCTGTTCGACGGCCGGAAGATCACTCCGACCGGTAATAACAATGTGTCGTACCTCAACGACCCGACGGTCAACGCGGAGCTCGACCGGATCGCTGGGTTGACCGACGCCGCAGCTCGCACAGCCGCGTGGGGGGCGCTGGACCAGAAGATTATGACGGACTTCGCACCAGTGATTCCGATCGCTTACGACAACAGCTACACCGTTCAGGGTTCCAAGGTGGGCAATGGCTTCGATAGCACCGCCTACGGTCTGATTGGCCTGGACTCGATTTACGTCAAGAAGTAATTCGGCGACAGACACCCCGAACGTCTGCGTGGGTGTGGGTGGCCCAGTCGGCCACCCACACCCCGTAAATTCGGCATCACGTGAAACAGGTGCTTCGTTATGCTCAGGTTCGTCATCCGGCGGCTACTGCTCGCGGTGACCACGCTCTTCGCCATCAGCATCGTCACATTCCTGCTGTTCTTCGCCGTCCCCACTAGCCCAGCGCAGGTAATGTGCGGCAAAAACTGCGACGCAACGCAGGTGGCGCAAACCGAACATCGGCTGGGCCTCGACCGGCCACTCCCCGTGCAATACGGCACGTTTGTCAAGGGTGTATTCGTCGGCCGAACAATCGGCGATGGCGATTTCATCCGGCAATGTCCGGCGCCTTGCCTGGGCTACTCGTTCCGGTCTGACGAACCAGTGACTGATATCCTCAAACGCACCGTGCCGGTGACCGTCAGTATTGTGCTCGGTGCCGCTGTGATGTGGCTGGTCCTCGGCGTTTCCTTGGGTATGCTTTCCGCGCTACGCAAGGGGTCGGTCTTCGATCGGGTAGCAATCAGTGTTTCGCTCGTCGGCGCCTCCCTGCAGGTTTATTTCTTCGGTTTGGTGCTACTCCTGGTCTTCGTTTACTCCACTGGGTTGTTACCGTCGCCCACTTACACGCCGTTCACGGAAAATCCGGCTAAATGGGCTTACGGGTTGATCTTGCCGTGGGTGACCCTAGGATTTCTGAACTCGGCGCTGTATGCCCGATTGTCTCGGGCGCAGATGCTAGAAACGCTGTCCGAAGATTACGTCCGGACCGCTCGGGCCAAAGGCCTACCGAAACGGAAGGTCTATTTCCGGCATGCGCTACGGGCGGCGATCACGCCGATCGTGACCATCGCTGGCCTAGACATCGGCGCCAACCTGGGCGGCACGGTGATCACCGAATCCATCTTCGGCCTGCAAGGGCTCGGCCGGTCCTCGGTGCAAGCCGTTGAGGATCTCAACTTGCCTATCGTGCTTGCTACGGTGCTGCTGGCTGCGCTCTTCATCGTGGTCGCGAACATCATCGTGGACGTTCTATACGCTGTTATCGACCCGCGTGTCCGGCTCGGCTGAGGTAAAGGAGTCTCGAATGTCAGTGGCTTCGACTGCCAATCCGGCTGAGCCATATCTGCAAGTCCGCGACCTCAAGGTGCAGTTTCCGACCGAGGACGGCGTGGTGCGTGCAGTCGACGGCATCAGCTTCTCGGTCCGGCGTGGACAGACCTTGGGAATCGTCGGCGAGTCCGGCTCCGGTAAGAGCGTGACGAGCATGTCGATCCTGGGCTTGCATGATGCGTCACGCACCCGGATCAGCGGCGAGATCTCCGTCGGCGGGCAGAACATCGTCGGCCTGGATGATGAGAAGATCCGCCTGCTGCGCGGCAAGGACATGGCGATGATCTTCCAAGATCCGCTGTCCGCACTCCACCCGTATTACAAGATCGGCGTGCAGATCTCCGAGGCATACCGAGTGCATCACCCGTCTGCGAGCAAGGCGGAGGCCTCGAAACGGGCCATCGACATGCTCGACCGGGTCGGCATTCCCCAGCCGGAACGCCGGGCCAAGCAATACCCGCACGAGTTTTCCGGTGGTATGCGTCAGCGCGCAATGATCGCTATGTCACTGGTCAATGACCCGGCTCTGCTGATCGCCGACGAGCCGACCACCGCACTCGACGTGACCGTGCAGGCGCAGATCCTCGACCTACTCGAAGACCTGCAACGCGAATACAACTCGGCCATCATCATGATCACGCACGATCTGGGGGTCGTTTCCCAGGTCGCCGACGATGTCATGGTCATGTATGCCGGCCGCGCGATTGAAACCGGTTCGGTCGAGCAGATCATGCGCAACCCGCAACACCCGTACACATGGGGGTTGTTGGCAAGTGTGCCGTCGTTGCACGGTGACGCGGACGCGGACCTCGTCCCGATCAAGGGCAACCCGCCAAGCTTGATCAATCTGCCAACTGGGTGCGCCTTCAACCCGCGCTGCCGGTATGCGGGGCTCACCTCCAACCGGTCGTTCACCGAAGTGCCTGAGCTGCGACTAGCCGGCGAGGACGGGCATCACGTAGCCTGTCACCTGCCTCCGGCGGAGCGGCAGCGGCTTTACCAAGAGGACATCGCTAACGCAGGAGTGGCCCTATGAGCAATCTCGCGAACGTCGCGGCGGGCTCCCCGACCTCGGTGGTCGCCGGTGAGCCGCTGCTCAAGGTCGAGGGCCTGACCAAACACTTCCCGGTGCGCAGCGGGTTGTGGGGCGCCACCACCACCGTGCGGGCCGTCGACGGGGTTAGCTTCGAGGTGCGTCCCGGCGAGTCGCTCGGGCTGGTGGGCGAATCAGGCTGCGGCAAGACCACGACTGGCCGGATGCTGGTCCGACTGCTGGAACCGACCAGCGGAAAGATCACCTTCGAAGGTCAGGACATCACGCACGCCAAAGGCAACAAGCTTCGTGGCCTGCGGCAAGACATGCAAATCATCTTCCAGGATCCATACGCGTCGTTGAACCCGCGGCACACAGTCGGGCGAATCGTCGGCATGCCGCTGCAAGTCAACGGGATAAACCCGACGGGTGGGGTGAAGAAGCGGGTGCAGGAACTGCTGGAAACGGTGGGCCTGAACCCTGAGCACTACAACCGCTACCCGCACGAGTTCTCCGGCGGCCAGCGCCAGCGAATCGGCATCGCCCGCGCGCTCGCGCTGAGCCCGAAGATTATCGTCGCGGACGAGCCGGTTTCGGCCCTGGACGTGTCAATCCAGGCCCAGGTGATCAACTTGCTGCGCCAACTGCAGCGCGACTTCAACCTGGCATTCGTGTTCATCGCGCACGACCTGGCCGTGGTGCGGCACTTCTGCGAACGGGTCGCCGTGATGTATCTCGGCAAGGTGGCCGAGATCGGAACCCGCGAACAGATCTACGAACACCCGGCCCACCCGTACACATCAGCGTTGCTTTCTGCGGTGCCCGACGTGACGAAGCTTGGCGCCGCCAGCCGGATCAAGTTGGAGGGTGATGTGCCGTCGCCGATCAACCCGCCGTCTGGCTGTGTCTTCCGCACTCGCTGTTGGAAAGCGCAGGACAAGTGCGCCAACGAGGTGCCGCCGCTGACGCTAAAACCGAACGGATCCACTGCGGCGTGCCACTTCCCTGAAGAAGGCGGCGCGCACTGACCTCGCACGGACCATCTGTCTATCGCACCCGCGCCCACGTCCAGCGCCGCCGCATTTTGGGCGGCCTGGTCGCGGCGGGCTTGGTGCTGGTCGGCTATGGCCTGGGTCGGTGGCAGGGTGCTTCGACTGACCCCGTGGTCGCAGCCCAGGCGACCAGCACAAAGGCGCCATTGGCAGCCGGCGCGCCTTCGGTAACGACATCGACCTCAGGTAATTCAGCGACGGCGTCGAGTGCTTCAACCCCGGCGCCAGCGGATTATCCGACCTTGCGGGCTGCGGCAGCCAGTGGGCAGAACGGCACGAAGTCGCAGGACACTCAGGACCTTGGCGGCGGGAGAAACGTCGGTTGGATTGCCAACGGCGATTCCCTGCGCTTCGACGGCTTCGACTTCGGTTCGGTGCCGGCCACACGATTTGAGGCCCGGCTAGCTTCTGATGAAAACGGCGGCTCGATCGAAATCCACCTCGACAGCCCAACTCAGCCGGCTATTGGCACGTTGTCGGTCACACGCACGGGCGGTTGGCAAAGTTGGCGCACCGATGCTGGGAAGATCACGCTGGTCACCGGCGTACACACCGTTTTTCTGATCTTCGTTCGTAACGACAACAAAGAGTTCGTCAACATCAACTGGATCCACTTCCAGCACTGATTCCGAGTCACGCTAAGGGGTTCCTACAACCTCCATCGAGGCGGTGGCTACGCGAGACGGCCAGGGCCTTGGCCACCTCGCCGGTCGTCAGTAGTCCGCTAGACCGCGCCATGGCCAAACTCTAGGCCGTAAACGCCAAAAACACCACAGAACCAGCGGCCGTACGGCGGTACACCGCCGTACGGCTGCTGTTGGTACCGGGGTGCGGTTCTGTTAGCGCGAAATACTGAAGAACAGCGGGCCCGGGGTGCCGACGCCAGTTTCCGCGTCGTAGCCCGGCGTGCTGCGGATTGTTGACGTTTGCGCGTCCACGGTCTGCAGCAGGAATGCCTTGCCGCCGGTCGCGTCAACTCCGTTGACGAAGTTGGTGCGGACCTGCTGGATCGGGTGGCTCAGCGCGACGATGTCGTTGATCGCTGGGGTGCCGATCGCCTTGTAGTAGGACGGGTTGGCGAAGCCGACCGGGTGGTGCTGCTTCTGGCTAGCCACGGCTTGCATGCCGGCGAGCAGCGGTGACGCGAGGCTGGTGCCACCGATGCGGTACTCGTCGTAGTAAGTGCCGTCAGCGAAGGTCTGGGTCTGGCCGACCCGGAACCCGGTGTTGGGGTCACCCGGCATCGCGATGTCGGGGACGGTCCGCATCGGCTTGGGGCCGAAATACTGCGAGATCGACGCCGGCACCACGCCGCGCTGGTAGAACGGCTGGTCGAACTGGATGCTCGTGCCGCCGCCACCACCGGAGGAGTAGGCCGCGTCACCCCAGGTCTTGCCGTCGGTTGACAGCGGGGCGTAGGCGTTCTGCCAGCCCTGCTCCCAGACCCGCTGGCCGCGCTGGTTGATGCCGACGCTGGTGCCGCCGACGCCAGTCACGTACGGAAGGTCAGAGGGGAAGTCGACCGTCTTGAGTTCCGGCTTGGTGCCGCCAACGGTCTGGTCGCCAGAGTCGCCGCTGGAGAAGTCGACGGTGATGCCGGTCAGCGCGGCCTGCAGCGAGAACTGCTGGTAGAACGCGACGTACTCGGCGCCGAGGTCGGAGACCTTGTCGGTGTTGGTGCCCCAGGAGTTGGTGATGATGTCGGCGACGTGGTTGTCGATTGTCGACGCCCATGCTTCGTCCAGACCGGTGTTGCAGTCTGCACCACCGACGTAGACGATCTTGGCGCCGGGGGCCATGGAGTGCACGGCCTCGACGTCGAGGGTCTCCTCGCCATACCACCCTGCCGCGTCACAGTCCTCGATCAGGCCGTAACCGTCAGGTGCTGGGGTGATCTGCGAGAACTGGCCATTGCGGAAAGCCGGCAGCCCGTGGCGACGGTTGTACGTCTTGGCATCCGCCTCGATCGTGGGCGACGCGTACGCGTCGGTGATCGCGACGGTGACCCCGTGCCCGTCTACGCCACGGTTGAGCAGTGCGCTCTCGCCATACGCGGACTGGTATTGCTTGGGCTCGTAACCGCAGACGGCATACGGCAGCTTCTTGCCGTTGACACTCGGCTGGTCTGTTGCTTGCTTCTGCCCGTAATACGCCGAGCACGGCGTGCCGGGGCGGAAGCCCTTGGACGGGCCGGGCAGCGTGTCGGCCGGCTTCTTCAGCGCTTGGCCCTGGTCGAGGCCGAGCACGCCGGAGAGCACGCCGGTGACCACAGCTGGGGTGTCGGCCGGCAACGAGAGCGCAGTGCTGTTTGCGTGCACTGTCGCGCCGTTGAACCGATAGTTCGCCAGCTTGGTGCCGAAGACCTTGTTCACCTGCGCGGTGGTGCCGGACGCCTCGACGTAGGTGCCGCCGAGGGTGTTGCGCAGGGCGAAGCCTTGCTGCTTGAGCCAGGTCTGCACCGCGGCGACGTCGGCCTGGGCCGGCGCGTAACGCGACTTGAATTCGGCCGTGGTGAGCCACTTGCCGTAGGCGGCGCTGCTCGGGTCCGAGACGGAGGCCAAAGTGGCCTCAGCCGCAGCACTGTCGCGCAGCTTGAGTAGGAGGCCGAACCGGATGGTGCTGGCGTCGGCCGGCGCGCCAGTTACTTGCGCCCGGCTCAGCCAGCGGGGCTGGCTGCCGGACAGAGCGTGCCGCCCGGGGCGGGCCGCGGCGGTGGCCGGCCCCGCTCCGAGAATCGAGGCGGCGGCGGTGCCCAGCGCGATAACTAGGGCGAGCCGCGACCTCGTGGTCAAAGCCTTGATCACAAGTGCCTCCACGATGGCAGTGATGTGGATGAACGTGATCACATAACGCGCACGAACGTTGACTGGTCAATAGGTAGCCGTTGATTCGATAAATTTCGATGCAAAGATCTAAGTCAAGCACGAGCATGAATTCCCAGGTCAACAACGGTTCGGCGCGCCGAGTCGGACGGTTGGCTGCACTGGCGCCCGGCTCCGACTAGGCTCGCCCGGTGCGCAAGATCTATGTGATCGGGATCGGAGCTGGCGATCCGGACCAGCTGACGTTGCAGGCAGCCAAGGCGATCGGCCGGACCAATGTGTTCTTCTTGCTCGACAAGGGCGAGGCCAAGGAGAGCATGATCGAGCTGCGGCAACAGTTGATCAAGTCATACGGGCGGCCGGGCCGGCGGGTGGTCGAGGGCCGCGATCCCGACCGCGACCGCACCCCAGCCGACTACGTTGGCACGATCGCCGACTGGCGCAGCCGTCGCTCCGAAGTGACCGAAGCGCTGATCGACGAGAACTTGCGGGCAGACGAAATCGGCGCGTTCCTGGTGTGGGGAGATCCGTCGCTTTACGACTCGACCATCGCCATCCTCGAGGAGATCCAAACCCGAAGCAAGACCGATTTCGAGTACGAGGTGATTCCCGGGATCAGCAGTGTGTCAGCGCTAGCCGCCAAACACCGGATCGGATTGAACCGGGTTGGTCAGCCGTTCCAGGTGACGACCGGGCGGCGACTGGCCGAAGGGTGGCCCGACGGCGTCGACGATGTAGTGGTCATGCTCGACGCGCAGCAGGCCTTCACCGCCCACCCAGACGCACAGATCTATTGGGGTGCCTACATTGGAACGGCCGACGAGCTGCTGCGCAGTGGGACAGTCGCCGAGGTGGGCGACCAGATCCAGGAAATCCGCGCCAAAGCCCGCGAACGCCACGGCTGGATCATGGACACTTATCTATTGCGCCGCAATCGGACCTGAGTACCAGTGACTTCGGCCCATAAGAATACCTATGAGCCGAAGTCATGCCGGTCGTCAAAGCTGATCAAGATCGGTCGACTGGATCCGCTCAGGAGTCTTCGAGGTCGCCTTCCGTGGCCAGATAGACTTCCTGCAGGGCGCTCAGCGTCTCCGCCGCCGGCGAATCCCACAGTTTGCGGTCAGCGGCCTCCAGCAGCCGTTCGGTAATGCTGTGCAACGCCCACGGGTTCGACTTGTTCATGAACTCCCGGTTTTCCTCATCGAGCACATAGGACGCGGCCAGCTGCTCATACATCCAGTCGGCCACCACCCCGGCGGTCGCGTCGTAGCCGAACAGATAGTCGACAGTGGCGGCCAGCTCGAAGGCTCCTTTGTAGCCGTGGCGGCGCATCGCGGCAATCCAGCGCGGGTTCACTACCCGAGCCCGGAAAATCCGCGCCGTCTCCTCGGTCAAGCTGCGAGTACGCGTCGCGTCCGGGTTGGTGGAATCACCGATGTAGGCAGCGGGCGCCTTGCCGGTCAACGCTCGCACAGTGGCGATCATGCCCCCGTGATACTGGAAGTAGTCATCGGAATCGGCGATGTCGTGCTCACGAGTGTCGATATTTTTTGCGGCGATGTCGATCCGGCGATACGCCGTTTCCATGTCGCCGCGCGCCGGCACCCCGTCGAGCCCCCGCCCATAGGCGAAACCTCCCCACACCGCATAAACCTCGGCCAAGTCAGCGTCCCCGCGCCAATTCCGGCTGTCGATCAAGGGCAAAATCCCCGCACCGTACGCGCCGGGCTGGGAGCCGAAAATCCGCGTAGTGGCCCGCCGCCAGTCGCCGTGTTCGGCCTCGTCTTCTAGGGCATGCGCGCGCACGTAATTGTCCGGCTCGTCCAGGGCGGCAATCAGCTGGAACGCGTCGTCCATCATGGCCACCACGTGCGGGAACGCGTCGCGGAAGAAGCCGGAAATGCGCACGGTGACGTCAATGCGGGGCCGGCCCAGCTCGACCCGGTCGATCGCTTCCAACCCGGTGACCCGCCGTGAGGCCGGATCCCAGATTGGGCGGCAGCCGATCAGCGCGAAAATCTCGGCAATGTCGTCACCGGCGGTGCGCATCGCGCTGGTTCCCCAAGCCGAGAGTCCGACCGACTTGGGCCAGTCGCCATAGTCGGCCCGATAGCGCGCCAGCAGCGACTCTGCCATCGCCTGCCCGGTTTCCCAGGCGAGCATGCTCGGGATGGCCTTCGGGTCGACCGAGTAGAAGTTACGGCCGGTGGGCAGCACGTTGATCAAGCCGCGCAGCGGTGAACCACTCGGGCCGGCCGGCACGTAGCCGCCGTCGAGGGCGTGCAGCACGTTGGTCAGCTCGTCGGTGGTGCGTGCCAGCCGGGGCACGATTTCGGTCGCAGCGAATTCCAGCACCCGGTTTACTTCCGGGATATCCGAGAAATCGGACGCCTGCGGCCAGCCGGCTTCTTCCATCGCCATGACTAGTGCCCGCGCCGATTCCTCCACCGCATCGGTTTCGGCGCTCGTCGCGTCCTCGGCCAAACCGAGCGCCTCGCGCAGACCAGGCAGCGCAGCCACCTCACCGCCCCACATCTGCCGAGCACGCAGCATGGCGAGCACCAAGTTGACCCGAGCGACACCGCTCGGCGCAGCCCCAAGCACGTGCAAACCATCCCGGATCTGCACGTCTTTGATCTCGCACAGCCACCCGTCGACGTGCAGGATGAACTCGTCGAACTCTTCGTCACCCGGCCGATCGGACAGCCCCAAGTCGTGGTCCATTTTGGCGGCCCGGATCAACGTCCAGATCTGTGCGCGGATGGCCGGCAGCTTGGCCGGGTCTAGTGCGGCGATGTTGGCGTGCTCGTCGAGCAGCTGCTCCAGCCGGGCCACATCGCCATAGGATTCGGCGCGGGCCATCGGCGGAATCAGGTGATCGACCAAAGTGGCGTGCGCGCGCCGCTTGGCCTGAGTGCCCTCCCCCGGGTCGTTGACCAGGAACGGGTAAATCAACGGCAGGTCACCCAGGGCCGCATCGGTGCCATCCGAGGCGGACATGCCGACGTTTTTGCCGGGCAGCCACTCCAAGTTGCCGTGCTTGCCGACGTGCACCACCGCATGCGCACCAAATTCATCCGCCACCCACCGGTACGCAGCCAGATAGTGGTGGCTGGGCGGCAGATCCGGGTCGTGATAAATGGCCACCGGGTTGGCGCCGAAGCCGCGCGGCGGTTGCACCATCACCACGATGTTCTCGTCGCGCATCGCGGCCAACACAATGTCGCCGGCATCGACATAAAGCTCACCGGGTGCCGCGCCCCAATGCTGTTCCATCCGGGCGCGCAAATCTGCCGGCAGGGTGGCGAACCAGTCGCGATAGCGAGAACCGTTGATTCGCACCGGATTGCCGGCCAGCTGCTCCTCGGTCAGCCAATCCGGGTCCTGTCCCCCGGCGGCGATCAACGCGTGAATCAGACCGTCACCGTCGTATTGATCGAAGTTGCCGATTTTGTAGCCGTGGTCGCGCAAAGCAGCGAGCAGGGCGACGGTGGAGGCTGGGGTGTCCAGGCCGACGGCGTTGCCGATGCGCGAATGCTTGGTGGGATAAGCGGAAAGCATGACGACAATGCGGCGCTCAGCCGGGGGGATGTGTCGCAGTCGGGCGTGCGCGACCGCGATGCCGGCGACGCGCAATGCCCGTTCCGGATCGGCGACGTAAACCGACAAGCCGTCCGGGTCGATTTCCTTGAACGAGAACGGCACCGTGATGATCCGGCCGTCGAATTCGGGGATCGCCACCTGCGTCGCGGCATCCAGAGGGGACAAGCCCTCGTCGCTGGCCTCCCAGGCGGCGCGACTGCTGGTCAGGCACAGGCCCTGCAAGATGGGTACGTCCAGGTCGGCCAGCACGCCGACGTCCCACGCTTCGTCGTCTCCGCCGGCGCCGGCGGTGGCGGGTTTCGTGCCGCCGGCGGCGAGCACGGTCACGACCAGCGCGTCGGCTGTGCCCAACTCGGTGAGAAGCTGCGGGGACGCGGTACGCAAAGAGGCAGTGAAGATCGGTAGTGGACGTCCGCCTTTGGCTTCGACGGCTTTACACAGCTGCTCGACGAATGCGGTGTTGCCGGCCAGATGGTGGGCGCGGTAGTAGAGGATCGCGATGATAGGGCCGGTCGCGGTGGATTCGCGCGGCAGCAAACCCCAGTCGGGGGCAGGCTCGGCCGGGGCGAAACCGTGGCCGGTCAACAGCACAGTGTCGGACAGGAAGTCGTGCACCGCGGCGAGGTTGAACGGACCGCCTTGGGCGAAATATGTGTGCGCTTCGGCGGCGACCCCGGCTGGGACCGTCGACAACTTCATCAACTCGGCGTCGGGTGCTTGCTCACCGCCGAGCACAACCACCGGAATCGGGCCGGCGAGCAGCGCATCTAGGCCCTGTTCCCAGGCCCGGCGACCGCCGAGAATGCGCACGACCACCAGCTCGACGCCGTCAAGTAGCGCCGGCAGGTCGTCGACTGCGACCCGGGCCGGGTTGGCTAGCCGCCACGCCGAGCCACCAGCGCGCGCACTGAGCAGATCGGTGTCCGACGTCGACAGCAACAAAAACACGTGCGCTCCCCCTGCTTAGGTTAAGTCAGCTAACCCTCGCGGTCACCAGGCCTCAACGTCAAGGCAGGCTCGCCGGTGTGACGCTGGCGACCCGAGCGTGTGTGCCGGTTGGGGCACGACCGTAGGATCCGGCGGTGCCCTTGATCCGTGACGCTGAGCTGGACGCGTGCCCTGGTGCGCTCAGGTTGCACAGCGCAGCCGACGGCCCGCTCGCCCGGATTCGACTGCCCGGCGGCCAGCTCACCGGTGCCCGCCTCGCGGTGCTCGCCGACCTGGCCGACGAGTTCGGCGACGGCCAGCTAGAGCTCACCTCACGAGCAAACGTGCAGCTCAGAGCCATAAAGTCGGTCAACCCCGCCGAGCTTGCGGCCCGGTTGCATGCCGCCGGCTTACTGCCTTCCGAAACCCACGAGACGGTACGCAACATCGCCGCACCCGCGCTAGCCGGCCCGTGGTCGCGAGCCCTGGTCCACGACCTGGACGCGGCGATATGTGCTGAGCCCGCGCTCGCCGATCTGCCGGGGCGGTTCCTGTTCGCCATCGGTGCAATGCCGCTGGCCGCCGATGTCGCAGCCGTCCAGCACGACAGCGGGTTCGCGCTGCTGCTCGCCGGGCAAGACGTCGGGCTGCGCGTGCCAACCGCAGCGGTAATCCCGGCCCTGATCGCCACAGCGCACGCATTCCTGTTCGAACGAGCCACCGGCTCGGCTTGGCGGCTGAATGAACTCGAAAATGGTCCCAGTCGCGTGGCCGACCGCGTCTCGGCAGCGCTAGCGATTCCCCGGCAAGCTGCGGCCCTGTTCACCGGGCCAGTGCCGACATCGGTCGAGTCAGTTGGGGTGCTGGCGCAGGAAGATGGGTTGGTTGCGGCTGGGGCAAAGGTGCCGTTGGGGCGGCTGAGCGCGACGCAATCTCACCTGTTGCGCACGGTTGACCGGCTAGTCCTCACGCCCAGCCGCGAAGTGGTGGTGGCTGATCTGCGCCCGGCTGAGGCATTCGACTGGCTGCGGAAGTTGGCGGCAGCAGGGCTGCCGGTGACGACGGACTCGCGGTGGACCGGAGTGACCGCTTGCGCGGGACAGCCTGGGTGTGCGAAGGCGTTGGCAGATGTGCGGGCCGACGCCGACGCCAGCACCAGCAGTTTCGTCGCCGGCTTGGCAGTGCACTGGGTCGGCTGTGCCCGGGGCTGCGGCAGCCCAGCCGGCGCACACGTTCGGGTCGAAGCCACCGGGTCGGGCTACACCGTTTCAGCACTGACCGCCGGAGACCCAGCGCCGTCGCCAGTCAACGCGCCGTCGCCAGTCAACGCGCCGCCGCCGATCAACGCACTGTCGCCGGTCAACGCGCCCGCAGGTGGGGACGATTTGGCTCGCGGCACGAGGGAAGCGGTTGTGTCGTTGGCGGAGCTTGGTGCTGTGGTGGCCGAAGCGAGGAGAGGTTAGTGGATTACGAAAAGGACGGCGTTGAGATTTATCGGCAGTCGTTCGCCACAATTCGGGCCGAGGCTGACCTGTCTCGGCTGCCGGCTGATGTGGCCCAGGTCGCGGTTCGGATGATTCACGCCTGCGGGATGGTCGACTTGGTCGACGACATCGGGTTCAGCCCGCGAGTGGCCGCGTCGGCGCGTGCTGCCCTGCTAGCCGGTGCACCGATTCTCTGCGACGCCGAAATGGTGGCTTCCGGCATCACCCGCGCGCGACTGCCCGCCGACAACGAGGTCATCTGCACGCTGCGCGACCCGGGCGTACCCGAATTGGCGGTGGCGTTGCAGACCACGCGCAGTGCGGCGGCGTTGGATCGGTGGGGGGCCCGGCTCGACGGGGCAGTGGTGGCGATCGGTAATGCGCCGACTGCACTGTTTCGACTGTTGGAGCTGATCGCGGCTGGGGCGCCTCGGCCGGCTGCAGTGCTCGGGATTCCGGTGGGGTTCATCGGCGCGGCTGAGTCGAAGGACGCGCTGGCGCGTACCGATCTGGAGTATTTGCTGGTGCGTGGGCGCCGCGGGGGCAGCGCGATCACGGCGGCGGCGGTTAACGCTCTCGCTTCGGCTACGGAACATGGAGCAGCATGACTGGCCGGCTGTATGGGGTAGGCGTGGGTCCGGGCGACCCGGAGTTGCTCACGGTCAAAGCCGCGCGGCTGATCGCAGCTGCGGACGTGATCGCCTACCACGCGGCGGGGCACGGGCGCAGCAACGCTCGGGCTATCGCCGCGTCCTATCTGCGCGCCGACCAGATCGAAGAAGCCCTGATCTACCCCGTGACCACGGGTACGACTGATCATCCTGGCGGCTACCAAGGTGCGATCGACGAGTTCTACACCGAAGTGACCGAGCGGTTGGCGGCTCATCTCGATGCTGGGCGCGATGTCGTGGTGTTGGCCGAGGGTGATCCGTTTTTTTACGGTTCCTACTTGCATTTGCACAAGCGGCTCGCCGACCGTTACCCAGCGACGGTCGTGCCCGGCGTGACTTCAGTGAGCGCAGCCGCCGCAGTGCTCGGCCGACCACTGATGGAACGCGACGAAGCGTTGACTGTCCTGCCCGGCACGCTGCCACCCGCCGAGCTCGCAGCCCGGCTGGCCAGCACTGAAGCTGCCGCGGTGCTCAAACTGGGCCGCACTTTCACCGGGGTGCGCGAAGCGTTCGCGCGGGCCGGGCGGCTCGACGACGCTTGGTATGTCGAACGGGCCACCACCGAGCAGCAGCGATATGGCCGGTTGGCTGACATCGACCCGGCGAGCGTGCCGTATTTCTCGCTCGCTTTGCTGCCCAGCCCGGCGGCAACGGCTTTCGTCGCCGACACACCCACTCCAGCGACTGACGCCACCACTAAAAGCAAAGGCGGTGCCGTGACCGTGGTGGGTTTGGGGCCGGGGGCGGGTGGCTGGTTGACGCCGGAGGCGGCGGCTGCGCTGGCTGCGGCCGACGATTTGGTGGGCTATGGGCCGTACCTGGATCGGGTGGTTTTGCGGGCGGGGCAGCGCAAGCACGCGTCGGACAATCGGGCCGAGGCGGAGCGGGCGGCTTTTGCCTTGGATTTGGCCAAGCGTGGGCGGCAGGTCGCTGTGGTCTCGTCGGGCGATCCGGGGGTCTTCGCGATGGCGGCGGCGGTGCTTGAAGTGAGTGAGGACCCGCAGTGGAAGGACGTCAGCGTTCGGGTGGTGCCGGGGTTGACTGCGGCTCAGGCGGTCGCGAGCCGGGTTGGCGCGCCGCTCGGGCATGACTTCTGTGTGTTGTCGCTGTCCGACCGGCTCAAGCCGTGGTCGGTGATCGAGCGCCGGCTCAGCGCCGCGGCCAGCGCCGACCTGGTCATCGCGATCTACAACCCGGCCTCGAAGAGCCGAACCGAACAGTTGGTGCAGGCCCGGGAGCTGCTGCTCACGCACCGCGACCCGCACACCCCGGTGGTGGTCGGGCGCGACGTGGGCGGACCGAGCGAAACAGTGCGGGTCACCACACTCGCTGAGCTCGACCCGGCCAGCATCGACATGCGCTGCCTGCTGATCATCGGCTCGTCGCAAACCCGCGCGACAACGCGGGGCGACGGCAGCGCGCTGGTCTACACCCCACGGCACTATCCCATTTAACCCGGCATCGCCACAGGCCGTGCCTGGCCGGTATTTGGACGCGCAGGCACACCGCGCACCCATACCCAGGTGGGGAAAGTTGGCGTCTTCGGTTGCCCATTAGTTGCCGGTATTCGGCCGTTCGGTGGGCAACCGCGACTGTACCGGGCTGGACCATCGGCCGTGAGCGGAGAAATAAAGGACCGCCAACCACGAATCACCGATTCGCACCCACTTTGCAATTAGTAATCATGAAAACCCAGACCCTTAGGAACCGAAAAGGAGGGCCAATCCGAAGGACCAAACAAAGGACACCGAGCGACCGTGAACAAGACCCGACGCCGTGCGGCAGTCCTAGTTTCGTCCCTGGTGATCGGCTTCGGCCTGCCGACTTCGCCGGCCGGTGCCAAGTCAGCTAATCCGAAACCGAGCACCAGCAAACCGGCCGCTGCCAAACCGAGCTCCGCCAAACCGGCCGCCAAGAAGCCGAGCCCCACCAAGCCGAGCCCCATCAAGCCGAGCCACACCAAGCCGGCTGCCAAGAAGCCGAGCCCCACCAAAACTGCGGTGAAGCCGGCGAGCGCTCCGGTGGGCATCGTCAAGTCGGCGACCGCGCCGACGCTGGCCATCCGGATGGCAGCGGTCAAGACCGCTAAGACGCTCAACTATTACCCGACCACGGCCGCCTGGTCGGCGATGTGGACCAGCTGGAACGTGAACCAAATCGATGCCGATTTAGCTAAAGCTCAGGTGTTGGGCGCCACGAACGTGCGGGCGATTCTGTTCCCACAGACGTTCGGTTATCCGACGCCCCGGGCTGACTATATGGCCAAGCTCGACAAGTTCATCAGCCTCGCCGCCTCGCACGGGATGACTGTCAAGTTCACCATGTTCGACTGGTGGGACGGTTACCGCGATATCTCGGGCAGCAGTGCTTGGGCAAACGCGGTGCTCCGGCCATACAAGGATGACAGTCGGGTGATCGCGGTCGAATTGAAGAACGAGTTCGACCCAGGCGAGAGCCTCGGGATCACCTGGGCCAAAAAGATCATCCCCGCCGTACGTGCCGTGGCGCCGCAAATGCCGTTGACATTCTCGGTGAACGGCGTAATCGGCTCGGTCGGCATGGGCAAGATCAAAGCAGCCCTGGTGTCTGCGCCGCTCGATTACTACGACTTCCACTTTTACGGCAACTCGGAACGAGCGCTGGCCAACATCAAGCGCGCCCAGGCAGCGGTCTCGCCGACTCCAGTGGTGATCGGCGAAGTCGGTCTGAACACGTTGCAGAACACTGAGGGCGAGCAAGCTGCATTCTTGGCCCGAGTATTCGAGGGCGCCAAGATCGCCGGCGTGCAATCGGTCGCGCCGTGGACGCTCAACGACTTCATCGCGGGCGCGATTCCCACCTCGGACGTGTCCAAGCTGCCGGCCCAATACAGCTACGGCTTGTATCGCACCGACGGCACAGCGAAGCCGGCCGCCGCAGTGGTCAAGGCCGAGTGGGGTGGCACCGCGTTGCCGACGAATTTGCTCGACAACAGTTTCGAGGCGACGGCCGGTCAGGGCTCGTGGCGGCCGTACCTGCCGGAGCTGGGGTTTCCGGTGAAGACTTCGAAGCAGGCGCACACCGGCTCATGGTCGATCAGCTTCACCAAGACGGGTAAGTCGAGCTCGGGCGTGCCGTCCTACCGGGTAGCGCCGATCCCGGCCGTACAGGTGGCGCAGAAGTGGCACGGCGAAGTTTGGGCCCGCGGCACCGGCGCCACCGGCACGTCGCAGATCGCGCTCAGTTGGTTTGACATCAACGACAACTGGTTGGGTGGGGTGGCATCCTCCGCGCTGCCGACCGGCACGACCAGCTGGACCAAGCTGAGCGTGGACGGTTTCGCCCCGCCCGGCTCGGCCAGCATGCAGGTTCACCTGAAGTCCGGTGGCAACTCCGGCACGGTTTGGTTCGACGACGTGGCGGTTTCTAGCTCCTGAGCGGGCGTGCGCGCCACCGGGGCCCGCCCGAAAGTGGACACCGGCGGCGCCAACACCCCGATCGTCGTGAGCAGCCGGTCGTAAGCCGCGACCGTCTGCGCCCAGGACGACGGGTCGGCATGTCGCCGGCCCACCAGCCCAGCTGCCCGACCAATCGCGTCGGCTAGCTGGGCTGGATCGGCTGCGGGCACAAAAACCGTGCCGGAATACTGCTCGGCCGCTTCCACTAAACCGCCGACCGCAGTAATTACCACCGGCAGTCCGTGACTCATCGCAATATGCAGCGGCCCACTGGCCGAGCTGCGCCGATAAGGCAAAACCACCACGTCAGCGTCAGCAAAGAACTGGTCCACTTCGGCATCAGCGACATAGCGATTGACGAAAGTGATCCGGTCGGCCACCGGCGAACTCGCCATCAACTCCGCCGGCAGCGTCCACCCTTCCCACGTCTCCCCCACTACGGTCAACTCAAACTCAACCGGCAACTGCGAAAAAGCCGCCAACAAATCTTCCAGCCCTTTGTACGGCCGGATCGTGCCGAAAAACAGCAGTCGACACCCACCCGCGGATCGGGCGACCGGTCGAGCCGGCGATTCGTGATGGTCATAGGGCCCGTGTAACGCGATCTCGGTGGGCACACCGCTCAGCTCGTACGTCTCCTGCAGCACTTTTTGGTCGAAGCGCGAATGCACGATCACGCCGGCAGCGCTGCGCAACAATGGTCGGATGAACCGCCGCACATAAGCCGCCGCCCACTTGTGCTCTGCTTCGCCCGTGTCCTGCACCTCGTGGAATTCGATGACCACCCGAATCCCGCTGAGCCGGGCCACCAAACACAGCACCAAATACGAGTGCAGCACTGTGCCAGTCCACCACTGCAGCACGAGCACCTCCGGGCGGAACCGGCGTAAGAACCGCACCGCCCGGATCAGGCTGGGCACCGCCCACCAATCCACCCCGTCGAAAACAGCTACCTCCGGGGCGTAATCCAACTCGCTCAGCCGCTGACCCACCCGATCGCGGCCCGGATAAAGCCGAGTCGGCAGCAACTGCCGCAGCAACAGTGCCCCGACTTGATGCCGTTCCCCCAGCGCATTACTCAATCGGCAGGTGTAATAACTAATCCCCGACAGAAACCGCCACCCCGACCCAACCACCACAATCCGCGTAGCGGTCGGATCGTCGCTGAGCGTGCTTACCTGTACGGATTCCCGGGACGGAAATTCAGCGCCGGCGGGCGGATGCGATACACGCACGGTAGACCTCCTCGATCTGCGGTACGACGTTTGCGGCAGTGAAGTCGAGTCCGCGTTTGTAGCCGTCGACGCGCAAGCGGGCGGCAAGCTCCGGGTCGCCCAGCAGCCTGCGCAGCGCGACGAAAAGCGCGTCGGGATCACCTGTGGCGACGTGCAAACCGCTTTCGCCGTCGCGCACCACTTCGGCCAGTCCGCCGGCTCGGGACACGATCAGCGGGGTTCGCGCCAGCAGGGCTTCGACCGCGACTTGACCCATCGCCTCGCTGATCGATGGGACCACCCCGACCGTGGCGGCTTGCCAGGCGGCCATCACGTCGGCGTGCGGCACGTCGTGGCGGATGTGGGTGTGCGGCGGGGGCGGCGGCATGTCCGGGCGGGCCGTGCCGATGCACACCAATTCCGGTGGTGGTTCGCTGCCTGACCAGCCGGCCAACAACTTTCGATAGGCGGTGAACAGCACGTCAATGCCTTTGTGCGGGCCGAGCGCACCAACGAATAGCAGGTAGGGCCCGGTGGGCAGCCAAGTTGGGCGAGCAGTGTTTTGGGCGAGGTCGTCTAGGCCGTCGGGCACCAGACTGGAGAGCACTTGCACCGGCAAGTCACCGGGTAAGCGAGCCAAATCCAGGGCGGTGGCAACCGAGGACGAGATGGCGGTGAGTGCGTCGATACCGCGGTGGCGGTGGGCGCGTAACGCGGTGGCCAAGGCGGTGGATTTTCCCCGGCCGTACTGTCCGGTGGCGCACGGGATGCACCGGCTCAGTCGCGGGCCGGCGCACGGACCGCCGGGGCGGGTGAAGGTTTTCTTGACGCAAGCCAGGCCATAGTCGTGCGCGGTATGCACGTGTGGACGCCCGGTTCGGCCGAAGTGCAACGGCAGGTAGCTATACATCAGCCAGTCGTGACTGTGCACCACGTCGTAACACTGATCGCGTAGCGCTCGGCTGATGGCTGCGGTGGTCAACGGGTCAGCCATGGTCGGGTGGAACGGTTTACCTGGGTCCGCGTTCAGGCCAGGCAACAAAGTGTTGCCAACGCTGCGCGCGCGGATCACGCGTACCCCATTGAGGGTTTCTGGTTGGGTTGCCTTGGGGGTGGCCAGGGTCAAGACGGTGACCTCGTGACCGCGGCGCACCATCGCCTCGCTGCTGGTGGCGATGCTGCGTTCCAGGCCGCCGATCACTGGGGCATAGAGGTTGGTCAGATGCAGAATTTTCATCAGCGAACAGCCTCTCGATCAGCGGAACGGTCTGCCGAGCCGGTCGCGGTGCTGGGCCGTAACCGCACCGCCGGACCAGCCGAAACGGGCTGCACCAAGCCAGGCGCGGCTGGGTGCGCTGCGGTGGCGCTCACGTTGTTCGTGCCGCTCAGGAGCTTGCGGGTGCGCAGGGCAACGAGCGCGACCACGATGGCGCCGAGGGTTTGGCCGGCGAGCCAGGCCAGCCCGGCACCGGCAATGCCGAAGCCGGGCAGTAACCACCAGGTCAACACCAGGCCGGTGCTGGCCATGACCAGGTTGAGTCGAAGGCAGCGGCGCAGTTTGCGCAGCGAACGCCAATGCGCGACCGCAAGGTTGGTGATCGCGTCGGGAATCGCGGCCAGCACCAGAATCTGCAGCAACCGCTCGCCGGCGACGGCGTAATCGGGGCTGAACAGACTGAGGATCAACCCGCCGCCGAAGAACAACACCACCGCCGGCACGGCCACGATGGCCAGAACCATGACCGCGGCACGCGACAAGGACGCAGATCGCGCACCCGGAGCGTTGGTGCGTTCGGCGAACAAGGCGGAGGCGACCGCCGGCGAGACCATGAACAGCACCGACGCGGTCATCCACGCGACGTAGAAGTGCGCGTTTTCCGCTGCGCCGAGGCGGGCCGTGACCAGCACTGGGAGCAACGCGCTCGGACCGGCCTGGGCCAAGTTGATCAGGTGATGGCCGGTCATCGCGCCGCGCACGTGCCGCAACTCGGCGCTGAACCCCCGCAGCCGCAGCCGCGCGCCCGGCATCAACCGCCCCGGACTGAACCACAACGTCACTGCGGTGACCGCGAGGGATGGGACAGTCCAGGACAGCAACACCGCCGCACCGGAATGCACGCCGGCAGCCGTGAGCCCGACCAGCACGACGACCTTGGTGGCAGCTAGCGCCAGGTTGCGCCAGAACATGCCGTGGCTGGCCCGGTGCGCGATAAATACATAATCGAGCAACGTGGACGCGGTCAAGGCCACCGCGGTGGCGACCAATCCGGCAGCCGCGGTGAAGCCGCTCAAGAACGCGAAGTTGGCCGAGCGGCCCGGCAACGCGGCTAGGGCCACGAATGCAGCCGCCGCAGTCGCACCGCAGCCCAACACCAATGCGCCGCTGACGATCCGGGACCAGACGACAGCGGTCGTGCCGGGCAGCCGCTGGATGAACATGTGCCCGAGACCCAAGTTTGCCAGCATGCTGATCACGGTTGCGGCGGAGATCACCGCGGTTGCCGCCCCGATCGCGGTGCGCGGCAGCTCACGCGCGGCGAACAGCCAAAACAGATAACCCAAACCGCTGGTGCCGACCGTACTGGCCATGATCAGTACGCTGTTGCGGGCCAGCGAGTCCCGTGCGACAAGCTTCAACACGCAGTCGGCCCCCGGCCATAGAAGACAGTGCTCGCCACATCAACGGTGATCAGGATCCGATGCAGACACCCGTCCGGCGGTGCGGGCACGTGCACGTCGATTGAGCGGGTGGTGTCGGCGGCGATCGGCAAGAACTCGGTCCGGCCGTACGGGGTGGGGCCGACCCAGACGCGCAGGGCGGACACCGAGGGGGGTGCGCCGGCCGTACTGATCCGGATGGGCACGTCGATGCCGTGGACTGGAATCGGCACGGGCGAATCGATCCCAGCGGCCCACCCGGCGAGCGCGATGCTGGTGTATCCGGGCTGCTGTGGGTGCGGCGGCCGGTCATAGGCGAGCACCGCCACCGCCGCGATCACCAAGGCAGCGGCGGCCGGCAAGCCCACCGCGAGATAAGTGCCGAGCAGCCGAGGATCAGCGGGCGTGGGCGCGAGTCGGTCCCGCAGCAACGCGAATCCACCGAGGATCGTGGCCAGCACCGCCAGCGCGACAGCCAACGAACCAGCCCGAATCGGCACGCTGAGCAGATACAACACGATCGCCACCAGCGGCAGGCTGACCAATCCGGCCGCAGCCCCCAACCCGATCCGCGCGATCGGGGTGACCGCCTCGCCGACCAACGCCCGGAGCCACAGCTCCCCTACGGCGAACAACATGACCAGACACAAAACCGGAAACAGCCAGGTCAACCGCGGCACCACCCCCAAGATCACCAGAGTTGGGTACGTGAGCGCCAGCAGTCGCGCTGGCCGGCTGTCCCAACGGCGCAACAGGTTCACTCGGCACTCCCGATCTTCACTTGGCGCTCCCGATCGGATCCGTCGTCGGCGCAGCGAGTGAGCCGAAATCAAACCGATAAATCGCGATGTCGCCGCTGTCATAAACCTTCACGGTCCACGGCAGCGAGTCGAATTTCGTCAACTGTTCGATCGTGAACGCGGGGGTGTCATTGTGCGCGATCGGCTCGTTGGTCTCGAAATAGATTTTGATGTCCGGAATTTGCCGGGCCATCCGCCGGTCAACGATCAGATAGCTGAAATCCCACAGTCGCAATTGCTCGATCAGCGCGGGTGACGGCACCTGGCCCGGCTTACCAAGATACAAGTCATACGTGGGAAATGTGACCGACCCGGTGACCGGATCAGATTCGCCGTACGAGCCGAAAATCAAGCCGGAATAGCGGTCCGCCACAATGCGCAAGCCGCGCCCATGTGTCTTACGCAGCCAGGTCGCAGCCGCCATCACTTCAGGTGTCGCCGAGCGGGTGTCCGAGCCGAACTTCGACGGCCCCGGAAACCGATAAGACGGGTTCATTCCCGCGGCTGTATTGCCGATCAGCATGACCGTGCAAACCGCAATCAACCCCACCCCGGTCAGCACGTTGACCCGTCGACGAGTCAGTCGCCCGGCCCGATCCAGCAGGCGAACTACTACTGGCGCTACCACCACCGCGATGCCCAGATAGCTGAACGCCCACGATCGCCGGGCGCCTTCCGCACCGGACGGGGTCAGAATCAGCAGCGCGGCCGGGAAATACAGCAAGCCGAGCAGGAACAACGACAGGGCCGCGCCACGCGCCACCGGATCACCCAAGCGCCGACGGCGCATCCAGACCGCCGCTGCGGCCATCGCGACAAACGCGCCGACCGGGGCGATAAACGCCGCGTCTTGCTCCCACCACGGCGCCACCGAATCGCTGAACAAGGTTCGACCATTGGCAGCCCCGCCGGCCATCCCGGCAATTTGATCCAGCGCCCGACCCAAGTAGGGATCGAGGTAGCCGGCGGTGCGCGGCGCCACCCAGATCAGCCAAGCCGCCACCACAGCTGCGCCTGCAGCAGTCAACGACCAAGCGGTCCACGCTGCGGTCGCCGCGGTCCGGGTGCGCGCTGATTGAATCCATGCCACTGTCGACAGAATCATCATCGTCGCGATCAGGCCCAAGGCGGTGAGGTGATGGGTCGCGATGGTGGCGAAGGCCAGCAATAAGGTGACCGCCGACCAGCCGGCCCGAGTTGGCGTTTCGGCGGCTCGCATCGCCCGTAGCAGCGCGATCAACGTCCACACCAGCAGCGGCAATGCCAACGACTCGTAGCCGAACTGCGTGTCGAAGAACAGGAACGAACTATTCAACGTGTAGATGATCGCGGCGACCGCGGCGATACGCCGATCACCCCAGATCTCCTCCGCCAATACCGCGACGCCGAGCACGATCAGCACGTGCGCGCCGATCAGCACCACTAAAGCGGCGTACCAAACCGGTAGGCCGGTCAGGGTGGCAAAGGACGCAACCGTGGCGTGCAGGCCCGGGAAGTCAGCAATCACTCGCACAATAGGGTTCGCCTCGAACAGCCGCCCATCCAGCACAATGCTGCGGCTCTGGCGCCAATGCGCGAACTCGTCGTGATACAGCGGCCCAGCGGGGTTACGCAGCAGCTTTGGCAAATAGGTGAAAACCGAGTAGGCCACTAATACCGCAATGCGCAGCCGCGCGTCAGTGGTTCGTCGAGCTGCCCAATACACCGCCGGCAGCGTGAAAATCAGCACGCCCAGCCAGAAATAGGAAAACCGGGAGCTGCGATCGAACTCGGCCGCCCGATCACCGGCCACCAACAGTCCAGCACCAACTGAACCGGAGACAGCTAACGTGCCCGCGCACCACCACATCGCCGAACGTGACTGCGGCATTGCCTGCGGCACCGTCGACTCAATCTGGATCGCCGGCTCAGCGATCAGCCCTGTCACACTCATCGGTCACTGACTCCCGCGCCGGTCTGCTCAATGACGCGCACCTGCGGCGCCGTCGCCGCATAAACCTCGCGGGTCGCCCCAACCACGTCGGTCCAAGTCGGCAAAGCAACACCACCTCGGGTACGGGTAGTGCCGGCTGCCACCCGTAACGCCTGAGCCAACGCCAGTTCGTCATCCGGATTGACCAGCCATAACGGCACGTTCGAGCCGGCCAATACGGCTAGCTCACGATGCGCGGCGATGAATGAGGCGACGGTCGGGATACCAGCGGCCAACGCATCGGCCACGGCCATGCCAAAAGCTTCATGCGCGGACGCCGAAACAATCGTTGCGGCACCGGCCACCCGTTCGGCGAAAGCGTCGTCGGAAAGTCGGCCGTGAAAGATCACCCGGCCCTCGGGCAGCAGTCGGCGGGCCAACTGTTCGAGCTCATCGCGCGCCGGACCGGAACCGACGACATCAAGGCGAAACTCTTCGCTCAAATGCACCAAGGCCCGCACGACCCGATCCACCCGTTTGTAGCGTTCCAGTCGACCTACGCAGACAATGCTGCGCTCCGGGCCGACCGGGTCGGGTGTGCCACGCGCCGGATCAGTGCCGTTAGGGATCACTACCGTGCGGGGCGCGCACCGCGGGAAATCGCGGACCAGCAGTGCACGTTCGGCCCGAGTCACACAGATGATTCGGCTCGACCGGGCGACGATTCGCCGACCCAGCGGCCGATAGATCGGATGCAGTGCGGCGCGCACTGGGCTATGCCCCGTACCGTGGTAGTGCGGGGTGAAAACCAACGGCATCTGGTTAGTGAGTGCGGCAGATAACGCGGCTAGCGCGTGATAACTGTGCGCATGCAAAACGTCGTATTGGCCGGCGTTCAATCGCAACCATCGACCCAGTGCGAGCGAGACACGATAGTTGGCAGCGGACACCGTGAGCGGAAAGCGGCGCACCACGATGCCGTCGACCTCCTCCACGCCGGCATGCAGATCCTGAGTGAGCACCTCGACCTGCTCGCCGGCGGCGGCCAGCTCAGCGCAAAGCCGGCGCACGTGCGTCTCCACCCCGCCGACCTGCGGGTAGTAAGCGTTGGTGACGACGCCGATCCTCACCGTGCTTGCTCCGCCACGCGCTGTGCGACCGGTCGGCGGCGCCGCGGGAATTCGCGGGCAATGGTGCGCAACACCCGCATCCCATCGGTCATCGCGTTCAAATTGCTGACGCCGTGAATACGCAAGTGTTCAAAACTCGGCACCTCGACAATGCTCAGTTGCGCCCGAGCAGCCCGCAGATTGAGCAACGTTTCAATTTCGAAGCCGTCCCCCCACAGCCGACCATCGCGCCCCGGCGGTGGCGGCGAGGTGCTGTCCAGCTCGAACACATCCAAGCAATGCGCCCAAAACGCGTTGTAGCCGTAGCACAAATCGCTATATCGAGTGCGGAAAAGCGTATTGACCAACAGGCTGAGGCACTTGTTGCCGGCCCGCCGCAGCCGGGTAATGTCGGCGCTTCCTCCGGTTGCGGAAAAGCGCGAACCCTTAGCGAAATCAGCGCCGGAGCGCAGCGCCGCAATAAAACTGGGAATCTCCGCCGGATCGGTCGATCCATCGGCGTCGATCATGACGATGATGTCACCTGTGGCTGCGGCGAAACCGCAGGCCAAGGCATTGCCTTTGCCTCGACGGTTCTGCTGCACGACCCGGATCCCCGGCATCAGCCGGCGAGCCACATCAACGGTGTCGTCGGTGGAGCCGCCATCGACCAAGACCACCTCGTCTACCTCAGGCAGCCGAGCCAGCACATGCGGCAAGTTCCGGGCCTCATTGAGCGCCGGAATGATCACACTGACCAGCGGCTCGCTCGCCTCGGCGTCCACCGCTGGCAGTTCGGTTCCCGTTCCAGCCGAAGGGCGAACGAAGGGGACCGTAGACATAGCTCTCTCCAAGACTTGGTCGAGAAGTGCGAAATTGCTGTCGTCCCGCCGGTGCCGGCCGATATCGCCCGGCACCGGCGAGTGCGGGTCAGGCGACGGAGGCCTTGACCGTCCACGAGTAGATGTCCTGCTTCGACGTCACATTGCCGGTCGCACCGGTGAAACCGACCCAGGCCGAATCGGCCCCGATCTGATCTGCCAAATCAACCGACTGGTCGATCATCAACTGCTCGAGCGAACCCGCACGCAACGCCTTCACATAGACCTTCAGGTCACGCGTCGGCGCGTCGTAAACCACCCGAGCCACAAACGGCCTACCGAACAGCGGCAACCCCGCCTCAGCCGCGACCAGGTGCTGGTCCGGGTTGCCGCCTAGCACCACAGCCAGGTGGTTGCTGCTCGGGTCAGGCGTGTTCTGGTAGGTGTCGAACTCCACCGCCACACTGGGCCTAATGCCCCGGTAACCGATGCCACCACCCCAACCGCCCAGCGCCCGCGACCCAATATTTTGGATCAGGAACGCGACCCCGTCAGCACCCGGCTTCGCCGTGTTGTGATGCAGATACACTTTGAACTTCGTCTCGAACGACTTACTGATCTTGATCTTGTCCGGCGCCCACGCGGAACCAGCCTGCCGGTAACCTAAATCGGTCAGCCGCAGCACTCGCTTCTGATTCGTGGCGGACGCGGGCACGACAGACGCCGTGCCGTTAAGACTCAGCGTGTTAGCACCACCGGCAAACGTCGGATAGTTGATCGTCGGGACATCGCCACCTGCGGCGAAGGCCGTCGCCGGCGTCGCCGCAGCAACCATCGTGAACGCGAGGGCGGCCAGAAAGCCCCCCTTGGCAGTTCGCGACAAACGTGAAGAGAACACGACTCTGCGCTCCATTTCAGTCGATTTGCCCCATCTTGACGAGGCCTAAGGTAGGGCAGAGCGCAGCACCGCGTGAGCGAGTCTCGATTAATTACCCCAAAATGGCACAGACCAGACCTGGTGGCGCACTCATATCGCTCAGTCCGAAGGGCTGCCGCTCGGACGACCCCTGCAGTTGTCCGGGAAGCCGCGAAAGAAGGAAGCGTGAACTGCAGTGGTAGCCGAGGTAAAGGCCAAGTACCGGGCACTGCTGGTCCCAATGACATTCGGTGCCGCCACGGCTGCCATCCTGCGCAGCAGAGCGCTCGAATGGACGCTGGGGTTCGCACTGCTCAATGCCGGCGTCAGATTTCTTCAGCCCTGGGTCAGCTCCGAACTCCAAACTTGCTACTTCACCGCGAGTTGCGCGGCGGTGGCCGTGCTCCTTTACCACCTCGCGAGCCGGCGACCGGCGACAGCGTCGGCGATCGGGGCGGCAAGCGTTGCGGCAGCCGGGGCGGTCGTCGCGCTCCTTAGTGGCGCCGGGCTGCGGTCGTCCGCTGGAGCTGCCGTACTGCTGGGCGCCGCTGCCGTTGGGGTGCGGTCCATGGGCCGGATGCGGCGACGAGCGGCGGCAAAGCGAACAGCACTGCGGCAGTACCGGTCAGCTGCGCACCTGTTGCCGGCGCACGCTGCAGCAGCAGAACGACGGCGTTTGGCCGCCGAACTGCATGATGTGGCCGCGCACCGGATGACTGCGGTGGTGGTGTCTGCCGCGGCGGCTCAACGGCTGGGCGACGATGAACGCCGGGCACAAGCTCTTGCACTCGCCCTAGATGCAGGCCAGAAAGCGGTGGCAGAGCTGGACCGACTGGTCGCTGTGACGCCGCAGATCACACCGGTCACAGCCGCAGACGTTGACCGGCTCGTCGAGCGGAGCCAGATCCGCAGTTATCGGCGCCTGGGCGATCCGATGACAGCGCCACAGGCAGATCTGGCATATCGGGTGATTCGCGAATCGTTAACCAACATCGCCCGCTACGCTGAAGGCGCATCGGTGCGGGTGTATGTCAAATCCACGCTTGACGAGCTCCTGGTGCAGGTTGACGATGACGGCGGGCATGCGGTCGGCTCGGGCCTGGGCAGCGGCAGCGGCCTCGCCGGGCTCGACGCAGCAGTCCGGGCAGCCGGCGGGACGCTCACGGCCGGACCACACCGTGGTGGGTGGCAGGTCTGCGCGCAGGTCCGCTGCGCCCGCTCGGCGTCGAAGTCTAAGCGCATAAGCTCCTGCTGGCCCGGCGCACGTGCCGACCACGCGCTGGTGCTGCTCGCCACTGGCCTATCCCTAGGCTTTGTCCTGCTACCGTCGGCCGGAGATCGGAATCTGCTGTCCAGAGCGTTACCGGCGACCGTGCTGCTGCTCGCCTTGGTCTGCCACGCCGCTCCCCTGGCGTGGCGGCGGGCGCACGCGCTCTGGGCCTTCGTCGCCGGCATCACGATGTTGAGCGGATGGCTTGCCGCGTGCTTGGCTAGCTTGACCGGGCTGGACCCCGCCGACGTCTTCCTCGGCTCCTGGTGGATTGAATTGGTGCTGCTCTATTCGCTCGGGGTCAGCGGCCACTCGAACCGGCGCGGCTGGTGGGCCCCGTTGCTGGTGGCGGCTGTCGGCGGAGTGGCCTTGGGCGCAGGTGTCGGCATCCACGGCAGCAGACCTGGTGCGGCCGCGGTGCTGGCCTCCTTCTTAGTGATTCCCACCGGAAGTTCGTGGTGGGCCGGCCGACTTGTCGGTCAGCGGCGGCTTCACCGGCAAGCCGACGAGAACAACGCGCGCGTGGTCGAACGACAGCACGCGGACAGAGCCGCCGGGCTCAGCCGGATCGAGCTCGCCGACGAATTACGTGGCGATGCCAGCCGACACGCGCTCGCCGTCATCACCGCGGCCGAAAACGGGCAGCTGACAGACGTTTTAAGCGAAGGAAGGGCAACTTTGTTCGCCCTACAACAACTGGTCGGTCGACCGGCCGATTGGGCAGCCGAATCCCCACCTTGCCTAGCTGCACTGGACAAACTCGCGGCACGCCATCACTTAACCATCAGCTTTACCCCGGCAGTGATGCCACTTCCGACTCCAGTGGACGTCACCGCATACCAAGCAATCGCCGCCGTGATCCAAGACCGGGCCGCTGTGGACGTCGTTGTCCAAAGCTCCGGCGTGCAGATCACCATCAGCGGTGGCCAGTCGAACGATCCCAAAGCCATGCGGTTACTCCGTGACATTGTGGATCACGCCGATGGCCGCATAACGGTCACACCTGGTCACGGTAGCGTCCGGATATGGCTGCCGAAAACACTGCTCTGATCAAGGTTGTGGTCGCTGACGATCAACCCGTTATTCGCGCTGGCATCGCGGCGATCCTGGACGCCGAGCCAGACCTGTCCGTGGTGGGGCAATCGAGCGACGGACCCGGGGTATTACGAATAATCGCTGCGCGGAGGCCGGCGGTAGCAGTTCTCGACATCCGCATGCCCGGGATGGACGGTGTCGCTGTCGCGGCGATGATCAGCTCGAATTATCCGGAAACCCAAGCCGTCATGCTCACCACGTTCGGCCTCGACGAATACGTCTATGCGGCGCTACGAGCCGGTGCGGCCGGATTTTTGCTCAAGGACGCCGAGCCCGAACACCTGGCTTCCGCCGTACGAGTCGTGGCCGGCGGTGGCGCGATGCTCGATCCGGGGGTTACCCGTCGGCTGCTGGACCGGTTCGCCACAGCGCTCGCTCCGGCCGAAACCGTAAACCTGAACCGCCTCACTGCGCGCGAGACGCAAGTCTTGACGCAGGTAGCTCGCGGATTGTCCAACGCCGAGATCGCCGCGGTTCTGCACATCAGCACCGCGACCGTGAAGGATCACGTCGCTATGGTGCTAAGCAAGCTAGAGGTCCGCGACCGGGTCCAGGCCACGATCGCCGCATATGAAGGCGGGTTGATCCGACCGGGCGCCGTTTAGTCTGGCCCATACCCGTCGCTCAGCGGGTGCACGAGTCCGTCCCGGGACGGATACCACTAGGCATCGGCCACTTCGCCGGACCGATGCCGGCAGGTCCCCAGTGCGGCATGCTCGAAATGTGATTTCCCCAGTCCGCCGGGCCACCGGCGTCGTTGTCCTCGTAGTCAGTCCAGCGCTAGGTTTGGCTGCTGGGTTCGCGTGCTTCTTCGCCGCCGCAGCGGTAAGCGCGAAGGTGCAGTTATTGTGCATCGCCGCTCTGATCGGGACTGCCCTGATGGTGACAGCTGCGAGCAGCGTGGGTTGGCACCTGCTCCGTCGCATCCACCGCACCGGCCGTTTCAGCACAGTTGTGACCCTCGCGTGCGCCGGACTGGCCGGCGCGGCGATCTTCATCCCCGGGCCGAGTCCAGCTGCCGGGCCAGCGCCGGCCTGGGTTCAATTCTGGGACCTTCCCACCGGCTCGCGAATTGCGTTTGCGCACCAAGTCCCGACGGGAACCCGACGACCCTACCCACTGATCTTCCTCCATGGCGGTCCTGGTACTCCGGGCAATGGACTACCCGCAGTCGCCGGCGCACTTGCGGCAGTCGGTTACGACGTCTACTCCTACGACCAGCTTGGCGCCGGCAGGTCCACTCGGCTCACCGACGTGACGGGGTACACCGTTGCCCGGCAGGTATCCGACCTCGACGCGATCCGTACCGTCTTGAACGCCGATAAATTGGCCTTGGTCGGGCAGTCGTGGGGCGGCTCGCTAGCGGCCAATTACCTAGCCGCACACCCAGAACGTGTGGACCGAGTCGTCTTCACCTCGCCCGGCCCGATGTGGCCAGCAGCATGGCCGGGTGGGGGCACCGGCGACCCGTGGGCGCGGCTATCCCCCGGACAGCGGGAATTGCGCGACAAACTGACCGCTCGGCCGCGGATCTACGCCGCCGCTATTCTGCAGACGATCAACCCGAATGCGGCACATGCGTTGGTCGGCGATGACGAAGCAGACAACCTCCTGCACCGTATTGCCGTCCTGGGTAAGGACGCAACGATCTGCGCAGGAGGTCCACCGGCTCCCGTCCACGACAATCACCAAGGGTTCTACGTCAACCAAGTCACCAACGCCGACTTCAGCCGGATCGCCGATCCGAGGCCACAGCTGCGCCAAGTCACCGTTCCTGCCCTGATTCTGCGCGGAACTTGCGACTTCATTCCTTGGCCGGTCACTCGGGAATACCGTCAAGTCCTGGGAAACGCAACGCTCATCAGTGTGCCGAATGCCGGCCACGGTATCGCAGCAGAACAACCGGAGCAGTACGCGCACATCTTGGAAGCGTTCTTCACCAGCCGGCGCCTGCCGCTGCCAACTTACACCGGGCAGGACTCCCCACCCGGCCAATGATCCGAATCTCTGCGGAAACTTACTCGCGTCGTTTTTAGGTATTTCAGCGGATCTTGGGCGTGCGACAGAGCCGACATCGTTGCCTGCTGCGGCAGCTCCGTAGAACGGAGCCGCCGCATGAAGAAGTGCAATTTAGTCACTCGCCAAGAAATGTGGCTAGGACGAGCGGCGGGCCAAGTCCAAGGCGTACTCCGGCCACCACTGACCTGCAGACGGTTCACCCGGCCGGCAATCTCCGTCGGACCTTCCTGGCGGCTTCACCCACAGGAACGCGTCAACACGAGATTGGCCGGTGTTAGTGGTCGGGGCCTGGCCGAGTGTGCGGTTCGGCGGATTACACCAATTCGGTCCGCCGTTAATTTCCGCTTCGGCTACCGCACCGGAACCATTGCGGCCGGTGTCGACAACAAAATGGGTTTTCCCGCCGAGGGCGTTTGAGATTCGCTGTCCGTAGGCGACATTGTCGGCAGTCTTGACGAAATTCGAGACGTTCAGCGAGAAACCGTCAGCGTTCTGCACCCCAGCTTGCTTCAATGCGCCCGCAAGACGACTCACGTCGGAGATCCAGCTGGGGTTACCGGCGTCGAGATACACCGTGGCGGATCCGGTCGCCTTCAGCACACTGATGGCATCGCGCAGCTGCGCATTGCGTTGGGTCGGGTTAGCTCCCGCACAGTCGCCGACGATCGAGGGCACCGCATCGGGCTCGACGATGACGACGGCCGGCCGCTTCTTGATGCCGGCGGCGAAGCGGCTGATCCAATCGTGATACTGCTGGGAGGTCGTTGCCCCGCCGGAACTGAAGCTGCCGCAGTCGCGATTGGGAATGTCGTAGGCAACCAACACCGGCAGTTGAGACTTGGCGGCTGCACTGCTGACGATCTCATCGACCTGGGCAGTCACTTCAGTTGGCTCGTTGCTGACCCAGATCGCAGTGGCACGATCCGCGATCTTACCTAGCTGGCGTGCATCATCGGCCCGGCCCTGAGCTTGCCAGGTGCCCACCTGGTCCGCCGCCGCCGTGTCTGATTCAACGAAAAGAACACGATTAGCCAGCGGATTGTTGCCGGCTGCGGTTTGGTCCTTCGCAGCTTGCCCGGCCTCAAGTCGCGATGCCGACGTCGACAAGACACTGGCGGACGCAGACGCTGGCACGGGCTGCATTTGGTCATGACTAACAGAAGATGGCGAGTGGCTGCTGGTCACTGGAGGCGACGCCGCGAGACTGCGACCGGCGCCGTCCGCTCCCGCTTGATTGGGAGTGCAGCCACTCACGCAAGCCGTGAGGGCAACGCCTATCAACGCTCCGCGAAACTGCGCCACCCGGGCAAACCTTGACACGGATTGCATCCCTTCATAATACGTACCTGGGGGTGATTGTCAGATAGCTCAGCGTGCGATCCCACGCTGAAATATCATTTCTTTGCGGGCTACATAGCCGAGAGCATAGCGCAATCGAGATGGAGTCCCGAAAAAAGAGATTAAGCGTATCAGTTTCCGGAAGCCGGACATTTCGTACGGTTTCCGAAAATATTTAAAGAAAACTTCAGCTTCACCACGATGCTTGAGCCCCGGTAGGAGGTGAACTCCTACCGGGGCCGCTGCGATCAATTTTCCCGAGGTGTTGTTGGTACTACCGTTCGGTCAGGTCAGCTGGCCGGGAACGGGTGTGCGTCAAGCTGTTCCTTGGTGGCGTTCGAGACAGTGCGGTAGCGCCAATCCTTGGTCACGTGCAAGGCTTTGCCCAAGCCAAGCGAGTCCACGATGGAACCCGTAGCACCACCGCGACGATAGTCAAGGCCGGCCGAGACTAGAATTTTCGCCGCATCGATGTCGGCTGGCTTTGACGGGTCGTCAACCATGCCGCGAGTCTGGAAGAACGAAGTGATCGCGGCAGTATCACTCAGGTCACAATCCGTGCTACCACCCTGAGCCCAGAAATGCAGGTTAAAGCCATTGTCAGCCACCTTCGCCTGCTGAGTGCCATCGCTACCCTTAGCAAGGTCCGCGCCCTTGGCGTCGCCGTGAAAATCAACCGGGTAAGCGTTGATGTCGGGGGCACTCGGACCCGCGATGCGCTTCCATTTGCCCTGGCTCTTGCTCAGCGCCCAGATCTCGATGTCCTTGAACTCGACCCGTGTGTTGCTGGCTTTGGGACCAGCCTCATCGAGGTAGCCCTGTCCCCACCCAAGGCACGAGTCCGCCTCCGGGAACTTGTAATTAGTCTCCGGTCCCCGTGCCCAGCTGTAGTTGTGCGGAACACCCAACATCCAGCCCGCATGATCACCCTTGCCGTTGGCGAGCAACAGAGCGCTAGTCACCTTAGAACCGTCAGTGTCGTTAGAACCGTCAGTCTCATTAGACCCAGCCGGAGTGGTCGGCGTGGTCGAGTCGGTGCCCTCCGCACTCGGAATACCCTCGGTCCACTTCTTCGTGGTCAGGTAAGCGTTGATGTTCTTGAACAGCGCGTCGCCGTACTTGGTCCAACCATTGTTGGCCGGGTGCAACCGGTCCGCGTTAAAGTCGGCATCCGTGAAGTTCACGTCCTTGGCAAGGTCAGCGACGCTCGCCCACGGCCGAGTCGCGACAACATCCTTCAAACCAGCGTTGAAGTCCTTCATGTAGCCGGCAACATCCCACTGAACCGGCAGCACCGTGCCAGCCAGGAAATGGGTCTTCGGGCTGATCGAGTGCATATGGTCGAGCATGTCGGCGTAACGCTTCAACCCCTCAGGGCCATTGGGCTGGTAGCCCGGCAGACCGAGGTCGTTGAAATTGTCGTTCGTGCCAACCTCGATGGTGCACAGGTCAGGATCGCCAGTCAGCGCCTCTTCAGCCCGAGCGTAAAGGTTGCCCTTGCCATCAAGCCAGGCATCAGCCTTGCTCGGGTTGGGTCCAATAGTGATACCGCCCCACGCTGAGAACTTGTACTTGCCGTCATCGCGTGCACCGACCCACTTAATGTTCAAGCCGGCCTTTTCCGCAGCGTCATACGCCACGTGCCGACCATCAGGGGCCTCCGTGATCGAGTCACCCATCGTGCACACATTAACCGGACGCAGCGTGCCCCCAGCCTGCGTGGTGATCACGGACGGCGCCGGCTTAGCGGAGTCGCTCGGCATCGCACTCGGAGTGCTCGAAGACGGCCCGGACGCCGACGCCGAAGGCGTCGGCGTCGGCTTCTGCTGACACGCAGACAGCGTCAGGGCGCAGGCCAGCGCCCCGGCGACTGCGGTCCAATGGCGAGTAGCCACGTCAGGGTTCTCCTTCATACGGGGGCACGGTGCGAACACGGCGTTGCTCGCAGTAGTCATCGGTGTATGTCTGATGCGATTAAGCTTCAACCGCCGAGCGAGACTGTATTGACTTCCGCGGCCCGAAGGAAGCCAGGCCGCCACACTTAACTCATGGATAAGGAAAACCATCAGTTTTGTTCAGGAAGAAAAGGTCAAAACCATTCACCTATGGACACTATCAGTGCAATGTGGTGACAAGATGCGCCTGCAAAACCACCAGTCACTCAAGCAGATCTTTAAGCGTTTCAGCAGATCCTTAAGCGTTTTAGCAGATCGCTTAGCGTTTTCGAAGTTAAGTGAATATGCGGCTCACTGTAACGCCGGGCGGGCTCGATGCTTCGGCCACCATTATTGGAATACCGGGCTCGAACCGATCCTTTTCATTGGCTTTCGACGGCGCCGGACATCCGTATGACTCGGGCATTTCGATCGCTTTGGGTGTCTTTGTTGAGATTTTCGTGAACTTGCGGCATCGGCCGTTCGGATGATGCCAGGGGTTCACAACCAAACGAACAGATTCTTTTCATATTATGGCCATGAATTCGAGAAATGTCTGCCTAGTAATTGCTTTCTACACTACGCGCTTTTACCGTCTGGGTGCAGGCAGCAAATTTGCCGGGTGGATTTCAACAAACCGGATGACGAACCGGATGGATTCTTGGAGAAGAGGTCTCGCGCATGCGAAGGTCCGCTAACCGTCGTACCGCCGGCACGTCGTCCGGACTCAATCGCCGACTGCTCGCCGTGGGCGCCGTGCTCACCGCGTTCGGTGGAGTCATCGCATTCACTCAGGTATCCAACGCCGCCACCACGCCGGCCGCGCTGAAAGGCAGTGGCGCGGGCAAGGTGGTCAACGGGCAGACGATCCTCACTGACACGTGCGTGGACAGCAAGCTGCCGCCGCACACCGGCTTTCAGGTCGCCCCAGCGTGTGTCTCCACCGAATTCGGTGAAGTCGCCAGCGAAGGCAACGACCCGTCGCTGCTCATCACCCAATTCCCGCCCCAGGTCAAAGTTAACACCCCGTTCACCCTCAAAGTCAGCACCCGCAACCTCATCCGCAACCGGTTCCTCGCGGCCGGCAAAGGCGGCTACTACGTCGAAAGCTCCGTCCTGCAGAACGGGCTGGTCCGCGGCCACTTCCACACCGCCTGCCGCATGCTGGCCAACACCACCGAGGCACCAGCACCTGACCCCATTCCCGCCTTCTTCGTCGCCACCGAAGACAACAAAGGCGGTGCAACACCCGACACCGTGACCCTCCAAGTACCCGGACTACCCATCACCGGCATCGCCCAATGCGCCTCCTGGGCCGGCGACGGTTCACACCGCATCCCGATGATGCAACGCGCCAACCAAACACCGGCGCTTGACGCCGTGCGGATTACGGTGCTGGACGGTGGCCAAGCCGGCGGCGGTAACGGCGCAAATGGGGGCGGCAATGCCGGAAACGCAGCCGGGAAAAACAACAACGTCGGCGGCAATGGCGGGAACAACGCAGCCGGCAACAACGGTGCTAACAACGGCAACGCCAGCAAAAGCAGTAATAATGCCGGCAAGGCGGGTAACAATTCGGGCAACGTAAACGGGAAGATCGGAAACTCGGGTCGCACCAACTCCAACGACCGCGGCATCAACATTGGCAACTCGGCTAAGAGTGGCAGCGTTACCGACAACAACGCTGATTCAACCAAGTCGACCCACGAAGTGGTCGAGCCGGCTCAGCCGCAGCAGGCGAGCACCACAAAGGCCACTCCCGCCACGACCGCAACCACGGTAACTCGCGGAGCAGGCGTGATCAGGACAGTCGCACCGACCCCGACGCGAACCGAGCCGACGGAGTCCGTAACCAGGGCAAAGGATTCCGGTGCCAAGGCACAGGATTCCGGTGCGAACACCGCTGCCCTACCGGCGAAGACGAGCGATTCGACCTCGGAAGCTAAGCCGACCAGCGGCAATGATTACACCTACTCCAACGATGACGGGGTGCTGAATTCCGGCGAAAAGACCCCAGCAGTTCAACAGGCCGAGCCAGTTGCCAGTACGCGTCCGCTGGCGCAGACCGGTCAAAACACCATCGCGCTGATCGGCGGCGGGGTGCTGATCGTACTGGTCGGGTTGATTGTGATGAGTTTCGCTCGTCGGCGGCGCTCGAACCACACTTGGCGGTGACGCGCAGCCACAAGTGAAGTTTCGTTTGGTCGACGCAGTGGTTCGCCTTTGCGGGCCACTGCGTTGCCGTGATCGCTAAGGGTAGCCTTGCCGCGGGACGAGACCCGTCGCCGGCGAGATCCGGCCTGAACCTGGGGAGTCGAGATGGCGCAGAGGCCAGCGCGCCGCACGAGCGAGGCAGTCGTCACTCGGGTGGAGCAGCTAACCCCGCACATGGTTCGGGTCGTGGTCGGTGGCGCGGCGCTGAACGAGCTGCAGGCGGGCGAGTTCACTGACCACTATGTGAAAATTCTGTTCCCGCCGCCCGGGGTCAGCTATCCCGAGCCGTTCGATCTTGACGCGATCCGCGCGACTTTGCCGGCGCAACAATGGCCGGTGGTCCGGACGTACACGGTGCGGAAGTGGCTTCCGGAAATTCCGGAAATGTGGCTTGATTTCGTGGTGCATGGTACGGCCGGGATCGCCGGACCGTGGGCCGCTGCCGCCAAGCCGGGCGACCCGATCCGATTCCACGGGCCAGGCGGCGCATACCGACCCGATCCGGGCGCTGACTGGCACTTGCTAGCCGGTGACGAGAGTGCCCTGCCGGCGATCGGTGCGGCGCTCGACGGCATGCCGGCAGGGGCGCGGGTGCACGCGTTCATAGAGGTCAGCGACTCCGCTGAGGAGCAAAAGCTGGCAGGCGAGGTGACGTGGCTGCGTCGCGGCCACCGGCCAGTCGGCGCAGCTCTAGTCGAGGCGATCCGCGAGCTGGAGTTTCCGAGTGGGCGGGTGCACGTATTCGTCCACGGCGAAGCGACGTTCGTCAAGGAGTTGCGCGGCTTTTTGCGAAGCGAGCTGAAGTTGCCAATGGATCAGCTCTCCATTTCCGGCTATTGGCGCCAGGGGCTGAACGAGGACGGCTGGCAGGCGAGTAAACGCGAGTGGAACCAGCAGGTCGAGCAGGAGCAGGAAAAACCGCCGACAATGTGAACCCGCATACTCGCGGGTAACGAGCAAGGGTTTTCCCTGTTTCGGTGACGAGCATCGATGCCTAGCGTCTCACCTCAAGTAACCCTGGTGTGACTTACCGTCCACCGGATCTTGAGCCCGCCCGGACCAAGGGCGGGAAGGGAGTCCCGCGTGAAACGTCGAACCCCTCTGGTCATCGCGCTAGCGACCGGCACCGCGGCTGCCTGCGCCATGGTCGCCATCGCCGGCCCGGCAACCGCTCAACCCATCTCGCCGGCCGCTGCGCTGGCCAACGCCGCAACCGGGGCCGCTGCCCTGGTCGCGAGCCGACCGGCCCTGCTGCACACCAGCAGCGACGAGACCTTCATCCAACATCAAGTCATCTCGTCGGCCGGGCTCAATTACGTGCCTTACGACCGTACGTACAAAGGATTGCCCGTCCGTGGTGGTGACTTTGTCATCGTGACCGACGCAGACGGGGCGACCAAATACACCTCCGTTGCGCAGGACCACACAATCACCGGGCTGGCAGTAACGCCGAAGTTGAAGCAGGCAGCTGGACTGGCGATCGCCAAGGGGCAGCTGAAGTCGGTCACCAGGGTCGAAGGCACCGCGCTCGTTGTCTACACGGCCGAAGGTGCGGCACCGGCGCTGGCCTGGGAATCTACCCTGCGCGGCACCACTAGCGAGGGCGCCAGCCGCAAAACGGTCGACGTGAACGCGGTGACCGGCGCGGTGTTGCACTCCGATGAGCACGTCACCGACGTGTCCGGCACAGGCACCGGTTGGATCAACGGGTCGGTCGCCCTGAACACGACCCAGTCGGGCTCGACCTTCAGCCTGAAAGACCCGACGATCACCAACCTGAGCTGCCAAGACGCGGCGACGAACGTAACCTTCACCGGCCCGGACAACGTATGGGGCAGCGGTGTGGCCACCGACCGGGAGACCGGCTGTGTGGACGCCCTCTATGTCGCGCAGCAGCAGGTTCAGATGCTGTCGACCTGGCTGGGCCGCAATGGCGAGAACGGCTCCGGCGGCGCGTGGCCGGTGCGGGTTGGTCTCAACGACCAGAACGCGTATTACGACGGCACCCAGGTGCAGATCGGCAAGAACACCGCCGGCGACTGGATCGCCTCAGCCGACGTGGTCGGTCACGAGCTGGGTCACGGCATTGACGACAACACCCCAGGTGGAATTTCCGGCAACGGCACCCAAGAGTTCATCGCGGACACGTTCGGCGCGTCCACCGAGTGGTTCGCCAACAACCCCAACGACCCGCCGGACTACCAGGTCGGCGAAGAGGTCAACTTGGTCGGCACCGGTCCGATCCGCTACATGTACAACCCGTCGCTGGCGGGCGACAGCAACTGTTACTCCAGCAGCACCCCGACCTCTGAGGTGCACGCGGCGGCTGGTCCGGGTAACCACTGGTTCTACCTGGTCGCCCAGGGCACCAGTGGTGGCGGCAGCGGCCAGCCCGTCAGCCCCACCTGCAACAACAGCACGGTGACCGGGTTGGGCATCGAGAGCGCAACCAAGATTATTTACAACGCGATGCTACTGAAGACCTCGGGTGCGTCGTACCTGAAGTATCGGACTTGGACGTTGCAGGCGGCGAAGAACCTGTTCCCGAGCGACTGCACCGCGTTCAACACAGTCAAGGCAGCTTGGGACGCGGTCAGCGTGCCGGCGCAGTCGGGCGACCCGACCTGCTCGGGCGGCACGACCCCGCCGACCAGCACTCCGCCGACAACTCCCCCGGCTAGTTGCGCTGGCACCAACGACACCGACGTTGCGGTGCCGGATGCCGGTGCGGCAGTGTTCAGCAACATCACGATCAGCGGTTGTGCTCGCAACGCCAGCGCGACCTCGACGATCGCGGTGAACATCGTGCACACCTACCGCGGTGACCTGAAGGTTGACCTGGTCGCACCGGATGGCACGGTGGTGGCACTGAAGGCTTCCTCCGGCTCGGACGGGGCAGCCAACGTGAACACGACCTACACGAAGAACCTGTCGACCAAGGCCGCGAACGGCGTGTGGCGCCTGCGGGTGCAGGACGTTTTCGCGCAGGACACCGGCGTCATCAACAGCTGGACGCTCACCCTGTAACCCTCACCTTTGTCCGATTCTCCACTGGCCGGCGCGGTTTTCGCGCCGGCCAGTCGCCGTACTTGTACCCAGGGTGCACAATTCAGCCGTGGTGCAACAGTCGATCGTCGGCTCGGTGGGAACCCTGCTCACCGGGATCCGCGGTGGCAACCTCCCCGGCGAGGTGCGAGTCATGATCGAAGGCATAGCGCACTACTACCTCGGGTACGCCGTGGCGGCCCTCCCGGCCGGCGCGACAGTCCTCGTCATCAACGACCGCGGCGCCCGCCACATTGACGTGGAGCCATGGCCGACCCTGCCGGGCGAATCCGCCCGGGTCGTTAAAGAAGGGCTATAACGTGTTCGGTTATCGGGTGCCCGCTCCCAATGAGGCGCTGCTGATCAGCGGTCGTAAGCAGCGTGGAGTGGACGCGTTGCCGTTCAAAATTGTCACCGGGCACGGTGTATTCGTCGCGCCCATTTTCTCCAAAGCCACCAAGCTGACCTTGGCCATGCAGGAGGCCGAGGTAATCGAAGACTGCTACACCCAGCAAGGACTGACGCTCGGTGTGCAAGCCGTCATCGCATTCAAGGTCGGCGATGACCACGAGTCGATCGCCGCCGCTGCCCGCCGATTTCAGGGTGATCAGAGCCAGATGCCCACCCTGGTCGGCCGGATCTTCAGCGGTCACCTGCGCAGCATCATCGGCAGCATGACCGTCGAGGCGATCATCCGCGAGCAGCAGACCCTGGCCGACGCGATCGTGGATGCCAGCAAGACCGAAATGGCCCGCATCGGTCTGGCCGTCGACTCATTGCAAATAAGCAGCATCGACGATAAGGGTGTCGGTTACATCCGTGCGCTCGCAGCGCCACACCAAGCCCGAGTAAACCAGGACGCCTCCATCGCCCAGGCCGCCGCCGACCGGCAAAGCGCGATGGCCCAGCAAGAAAGCGCCCGGCACCAGGCCGAATACGCTCGACAGACGGCCATCGCCCGGGCGCAATATCAAGCGGAGATCGACCAAGCCCAGCAGACCGCAGCTCAGGCCGGGCCGCTAGCTGCCGCTCGCGCGCAACAAGACGTGCTGGTCGAGCAGTCGATCGTCGCGGCCAAGAACGCCGAGCTGCGCCAGGCCGAACTGATCGCCGAGGTGATCCGGCCGGCTGAGGCAGAGGCTGAACGGATTCGCGCGCTGGCCCGGGCTCAGGCCGACGCGACCAAGCTGTCCGCGGAGGCTGCTGCCGCGCAGGACCGGATCGCGCTCGACCAGATGTTGATTCAGCAGTTGCCCGAAATGCTGCGGGCTGCGGCGCAAGGCCTACAAGGCGCCAACGTCACGGTGTTGGACGGCGCCGAGGGCCTCAACGGGGTGGTCGCATCGTTGGCTTCGCAAGGTGTCGCCATTTTCGAAACCATGCGCGCCGGCTTGCGAGTCAGTGAATCCAGGCCGGACCTGCGCATCGACGAGCCCGGCACGGACCTCGCCACCCGTTAGCCGCGCCGGGGCACACGGAGGCTGCTGTCGTCGCTATATTGGGCGTCGGCCCGACCAGCACGACCATCAGGAAGAGTGAATATCTTGCGACTCAGGACTCGAACGATCGCCGTGGCCGGGCTCAGCCTCGCCTTGCTCGGGGCCTGCGCCAACACGCCGTCGACACCAAGTTCTTCCTCGGCGCTGTCGGCCACAACCGCGAGCTCGTCGCCCACAGTGACCGAAAGCGCACAACCGGTGACCCCGCAATCGCAAACCCCAGCCTCGACGGCCGCAACTCCTAGTGCCCAAGCTGATCGGCTCGCAGCCGCACCCAGCGCGACGGCAGCGACTTACAAGTTCCCCATCGTCGGCAACAGCTCTTACGCCCGGGTGCACCACGACTACCCGGCGACCGATCTTATGACCGACTGCGGCAATAAGTTCGTGGCCGTCACTACCGGCACTGTCCTGAATGTCAACACGAAGGATGTGTGGAAGCGCTCGGTCGACGCCGGTGCGACTCGTGGCGGTCTTTCGGTCGCGATCCGAGGGGATGACGGGGTGCGTTACTACGGTTCACACCTGTCCAAAATCGCCGCGGGCATCAAAATCGGTGCGCGGGTGACAGCTGGCCAGACGCTCGGTTTGACCGGCAAAACCGGTGACGCGAGCGCCTGCCACGTGCACTTCGGCATCTCGCCGCCGTGCGCCGGGCAGGGTGACTGGTGGCTGCAGCGCGGCACGGTGTGGCCGTGGCCGTTCCTTGATGCGTGGCGCAAGGGCGTCAACAAGTCAGCGGTTGCCACGGTCAAGACTTGGCTGACGAAGAACGGCTGTTCGAAGAAAGCTCCTGCTGGCGCCTGACCTTGGCGATCCCCCTCCCGTGTGGGCTCGTGCGCACATCCATTACAGTGGCACTGCTCGATGTGAGCTCTCACGGGAGGCTGGACCAGATCCGATGAACACCAAACGCACCACAATTACCGCGACCTTGACCGCAGTCGCGTTCCTAGCAGCCGGCTGTCAAAGTGACAGCAAAGCCGCCGCGCCGATCGGATCGACTTCGGCTTCCGCGCCGGCTGGTTCGACTGACACAACAGCGGACAACAGCCTCAGCACATTATCTGCAGACGAGATCCTGCAACGGACCAAAAGTGCGTTAAGCGCGGCGAATTCCTTTCACGTGAAAGGCGTGCTCAAGAACGATAGTGACAAGGATCAAGAGGACATCAAGGTGTCCGGCAGCAACGCTGCTGGTTCTATCTCCATCGGCGCAGCAAAGATTGCCCTGCTTCGAGTCGGCGGCGAGATGTATATCAAGCCGAATGCAGAATTCTGGGCTAAGGCCGGCATGCCCAACGCCAAGACGACCGTCGTCGCCCAGAAAGGCCGATGGGTAAAGGTTGCCAAAGGCGACAGCGACTGGGCGACCTTGCTCGACGGCGCAGACCCAAGCAAGTTGCTCCACCCATCTGGGAAGATCACCAAAGGCGCGACCAAGACGATCGCTGGCGTTCCCACCATTGAGCTCATCGACCATGGCACCGACGCCGGGTCGCTGTTCATCGCGACGACCGGACAGCCTTATCCCCTGCAGATCACCGGACCAGGCGGTGCCAGTCTGACGATCAGTGAGTTCGGGCAAAAATTTGAAGACGTCACTGCGCCGACGGCTGATCAGGTTATCGATCTGAGCTCCATGACCGGAAGCAAGTAACCAACTCGAGCCGGTCGTTGATGTTCTTGAAGTTGTTCAAATCGACCACGGCGACCTGCGGCGCTCCGATGGTCATTGCTACCCGAACCGCCTGCTCAAAATTGCGCCGATTCGCCGAATCCGGTCAGATCGTCGTGCCTCGTCAGGTCGCCGAGCCGGTCCGCCGGTTTGCGCACCTCAGCCCACAAAACCAAACGATCGCGGCAAAACCAGCAAAATCAAGATCGCCGAGCCCAGCCCAACTACCAACCACCCTAAACGCCCCACGGTCTACGTACGTCGAATCAGCAGCACCGCCGGCACCAACAGCATCGAACTAAGCGCCAGGCTTACTTCAGCTTTCGCGCAATCTGACCGCGCTGAACTTACCCAAACTTCAGCGGGCAACCGGGTGATTTAATGCCATTTACCGCACATGTCATTGACTGTCAGCACACGATCAGGTCATCACTCCGATCCAGTTCTGCGCGTGCTGAAAACAGGTGGTTTCGTGGTCAGGTTGGGCAGGTTGGCGGTCGTGTCGACGCTGCAATGGTTGGGCTTCATCGACCCTCGGCCAGGCGGGGCAAATCAGGCCACGTTGGAGAACAACCCGGCTACCTGGCTGCAGTCCGCGAAATGGAGCGAATGGCCAACGCACCTAGACCCGGAAGTTGCCGACATCACGCTCGGCGAGTTCGTGCTCAGCGAGACCCGGTCCTAATCGGAGCAATCAGCGGATGCCCCCCACGGGCAGATGGTCGGACCTTATGATGGCCGTATGACCGAGGACAGCACACCGGAACAGCTTCGCCAGCATCTGCAAGACATCGATACCGACCTGGCCGAGCTGCGCCGCGTCACCGGCGACCTGCAGTCACGTCGCGGCGAGGATGGCGACGAGTCCACTGGTTTCCAAGAACCCGCCGACATCGCCACCGAGCTCACCGGGCTCAACGAGACCGAAGCGGTCATCGACGTGCTTGAGCAGCGGCGCGAGCGCTTGAGTGCTCAGCTCGACGCACTAAGCTGACCGCACAGTGGCCACCCGTCTCGATGAGTTACACGCGCACCAATACTCGATGCGTCGCGTCGTGCAAGCGCTGGTCAGTCACGACCCCGATCCCACCGGGCCCACTCGTCCACGCTCGCGCACGCTGACGTTGGTCGGTGCGGTGATCGCTGCTGTCATTGCCGTCGCCACCCTGCTGTATTCGACGCTGACTGGTCAGGGTTCACCAGATAAGCTGACCGACAGCAAAACCGTGCTGATCGAGAAGGAGACCGGCGCCCAATACGTCTATACCCAGGCCGACGAACAGCTGCATCCAGTGCTGAATTTCGCGTCCGGATTGCTGATCGCCGATGGGCAAGCTGCGTCCCCCACCACCGTGCGGCGCAAGCGGCTCAACACATTGCGCCAAGAGTCCGGCTTGGCCATTGGCACTCCCCTGGGCATCCCCGGCGCCCCCAACGCGCTGCCCGGCTCGGGCGATCTGCTCGCCGACCCGTGGCAGGTCTGCACAACCGCGACCGGCGCGAGCACGACTCCGCGCACTGATTTGCTGATCGGCGCCAGTGCGATCAGCGGCGGTCATGTTTTGGCCACACCAACACCAGGCGGGGCGGCAGAGGCATCGCTGGTGCGAGGGCCGGACCAACAGACCTATCTCATTTTCGCGAACAAGAAATTCCGGCTGCCCGAGTTGGCGGTGGTGCTGGCTGCGTTCGATTGGACCAGGCGCCAAAGCAAACCGGTCGCGGCAGGATGGCTCAACGCGCTACCGACCGGCTCAGACCTCGCCGCACTCTCCATCGACGGTGCCGGCACGCGCTCATCGGTCGTGGCCCAACCGGTCGGACGTCTGCTGCGCACCACCGGCACCGGGACAGAACAATGGGCGTTGGTGCGCCGAGACAGCGTTTTGTCGATCTCGCCGGTGCAAGCCCTGCTGCTGCGGGCTGATCAGCGCGCCAATGTCGGCGAACCGGTCACCATGAGCGTCGCTGACTTTGCTGCCCTGCGGTTTCGCACCGACCCCACCCTCGCCCAGGATCTGCCTGAGACCGTGCCCACCCCAGTTCCAATCAACTCGACGGCATGCGTCCGAGTCGCCGACGCCAACGGCGCCAACGCTGTGGTAGTGGACCCAAGCACCACGGCCGCGAACGCCGCACCGCCAGCCAATGCTCGGTCGGCCAGCGACAATGCGCCACCCGGCAAAGCGACAGCCGACCACGTTTGGGTTCCGTTCGGTCATGGTGTGCTTGTGCATGCCAGCGCTTCGGCCACCGCACCCGCCGGCACCGGCACGTTGGTGCTAGTCACCGACAGCGGAGTGCAATATCCGATCGCCGACCACGACGCCCAGGTCCGACTCGGCTACGGCGACAGCACTGCACGCACGATGCCGGCCGCTTTGGTGTCGTTGCTGCCCGTCGGCCCTGCCCTGAGCATCCCCGCCGCGCAAAAACCCGCGGCCTAACGGCAGCACGCGGATCGGCTGATGCACGGCGGCGTCAGCGCGGACTACCTCACCGAGATCGAGCAAGCTGTTCCGGCTGGTTCGACGCGCGGCGACCGCTACCCGGCCGTACACATGGCTGCTCTTGGTGTTGGCAATTGACCTGGGCGGTTCGCTGCTGGCGCTGACCGTTGGCGGGCGAAGCGTTCGGAAATTTGGCGATTGGCGGTTAGGAGGCTTGGCGTAGGGGGGTGCCGGCTAGCCATACTTCGGCTAGCTCGTCGAGGGGGATGCCGAGCACTGCGCCGAGGCACACCACTGTGCCGAACGCGGGCGCGGGCAGGCGGCCGCCCTCGATTTTGCGGAGGGTTTCGGGGGAGATTCCGGCCGCCAATGCCACGTCCACCAGGTTGTGGTCGCCCCGCGCCGCCCGCAGCGCGACACCGAGGCGCCGGCCCGCGGCGATCTGCTCGGCGGTCAACGGTGGGCGAACCATGTCAGCAGGATAGCCTGAGCGAGCCGGTGGTATAACTATACCGGCCAGCCAGGAAAGGACTTGTCGTGATCGAATTGAAGTCGCCGAAGGAAATCGGACAGATGGCCGTGACCGGCCAGTTCGTCGGCGAGTTACTCGGGGAACTGCGCGAACGGGCTGCTGTTGGCATCAACTTGATGGATCTGGAGCGCTATGCCCGCGGTCGGATCAAGGAGCGAGGCGCCCAATCCTGCTATTGGGATTATGAACCGTCGTTCGGCAAGGGCCCGTTTCGCAACGTGCTGTGCCTGTCAGTCAACGACGCCGTTCTCCACGGCCTGCCACGCGATTACGTCCTGCGCGACGGCGATCTGCTCAGCGTTGATATGGCAGTCAGCATCGACGGCTGGGTCGCGGACTCCGCCTTCTCGATCGTCGTCGGCACGCCCGATCCGGCGGATCTCAACCTAATCGAGGCAACCGAGATTGCGCTTGAAGTGGGAATCGCTGCGGCGAGCCCGGGGGGCAAACTCGGTGACATCTCCGCTGCCATCGGCGAGGTTGCCCACCGCTACGGCTACGGCGTCAACGTCGAATTCGGTGGCCACGGGCTTGGCCGCACCATGCACGAAGCCCCACATGTGCCTAACAATGGACGCGCCCGGCGCGGCATGAAGCTCGAAGCCGGGCTGACAATCGCGATTGAACCCTGGTTCTGCGCCACCACCGACAAAATCAAATTCGATGACGACGGTTGGACCATCCGTTCCGCCAACGGTTGCCGAACCGCGCATTCCGAACACACAATCGCCATCACCTCCGCCGGCCCTCAAATCCTCACCAGTCGCCCCGCCCACCAGGTCTGAACTACTACTCACAGGCTAGGAGTAATCATTCACTCCTAAGGGATGCAATCGAATTGTTTTCGACGCCTCGCCTTTCCAGCTACCGTCGTCGCGCACAGTTCTCCGTACCCCGGTGTCTTCGTCTTCTAGCAAGATCCAGGCGCGTGCAGCTGGGCCAACATGCTAGCCCGCCCCGCCCTTGATCGGTGCAAATTCATGCACACAGAATTGCGGATCGAACATCGGCCGGCATGAGCAGAAATACTCGGTCGAGACCGTGCTGGAACGCATAGCGCACCAACGCACTCCGGTTACGCAGCGGCAACTTGCCGAGCGTGTTCTGCACGTGGTTCTGCACAGTACGAATCGAAACTGCGAGTTCATCGGCGACCGCTTGGTATGACAAGCCTTTGGCCAACAGCCGCAGCACTTCGGTTTCCCGTACCGTAAGTTGGGGTTTGTCGTTTTTGGAGGTGGCGAGTTTGCGGTATTCACCCAGCACCAGCCCGGCAAGGCCGGCGGTAAAGACAGCCTCGCCATCGGCAGTGCGCTGCACCGCATCCAGGAATTGCTGCCGCCCGGCCTGGAAGTCGAATAGAACGAGTGTCCAGGGCTGGGCGGTCTGCCCCGGGCCGTGGGCAGTCAAGATGCGCCGTGCACACTACTGAGAACGGAGCGAAGCTTGCTCAGCTGTCGAAGACTGACCAGCAAATGTCGTTTCGTAGTCGCTGGTCGTCGAGCACGAGTTCGCGAATCGCGTCCGGGAGTTGCTGGCGCTGCCACCGGCACTCAAGCCGGCCGGCCGCGTCGCCTGTCCCCACCGGCGCGGCGGCTCGTGCTGCTTTGATGGCATAGGCCGCGGCACCGAGTTCGTGTGCGGCTACATGCGCAACGACCGCTGCCTGCCCAGTCGCATATGCCGCAAACCGGGCCGCCCCGCGCAGGTCTCGTGCCGCGCCCATGGCATGGCCACCCGCCGCGCGAGCCTGCATCATCTGTACTTCGCCGCGCACCCAGGCGCGAGCATGTTCGATCGCTTCTCGCGGCCGTCGGTCCTGCGGCCGGACCGATTCGAACAAGTAAAGAACGTGCTCAGCGCACGAAGCCGCCCACAGTGCCAACAGCTGATGATCAGAGTCAGTCAGCGTCCCACCGCGGCGAATAGTGATGAAGCGCGCATCTCGCACCTTCGGCAGGATCACAGACTGAGCTCCTTCAGCAGGCAATCAGCGGCGTTGGGCGCCTTGCTGGGCCGCGTCGATGGTGGCAGCATGCGCTGATGGAGATCAGATCCCCACACCCGCCGGACGAACCACAATGGCGCGTGCTGTGGCAGGGCTACAACACATTTTATGGCGCAACTGTCGACCCAGTGGTCACCGACCGGCTCTGGACGCGACTCATCACCTCAGGTGACAGCGTCTTCGGCCGGTTCGCACTCGACGGCGACGAAATTGCCGGCTTCGCGTTGTGCGTCTTGCATGCGCACACGTGGGGCATCGAGCCCGCGTGCCTGCTCGAAGATCTCTACGTCGCTCCGACTCGACGCCGGACCGGCGTCGCCCGACAACTCCTCAATCACCTGGTCGCCGAAGCACCGACGCAAAGCTGGGCACGGTTGTATTGGCACACCCGGGAGGACAACGCCACCGCTCGTCGACTCTACGAAACCTTCACCAAGACCGACGACTTCGTGCGCTACACGATTCCGTTCAGCGGCGCCGAGGCCACGGCCGGCGGCAGCGAGACATAACCGCATGCTGAGAACGCCAAGCTCCAGCAAGCCTGATCAAACCCATCGAATAGTTCTCCGGCTATTCGATATAGCCCGTCTCTGGATCGATCTGAGTGAGGAAGCTGCGGATTACCTCCACCTGCCGCGCATGGCTCGGCGGCTCACCATCAGACTGCACCGAGCTAAACCCATAGCCAGGGTTTCGCCCTGAAATCCAGGTGTAGTCGCACTGCCCGTGGTTGTCGGGGCGTGTCGCGATGTCGAATACCTCCCCATCGACTTCGAGACGAACTAGCGATTCCATACCTGCATAATCGCAGAAAACATCGCGAAGACCGTCTCCTGACAGCCGTTCCTCGAAGTTGCGGCGGCGCACATATCTGGATAGGACGGCGAGGACCGCCACCAGAGCCCCAGCGCTGATCGTCATGGCAGGTGCCAGCGCGAGCGTCACTAGCTGAGTTGTGATCCAGCCGGGTAGATCACGGCTGCGGTCAAGCAGCGTGGCTTCAGGAAGGTCGGGACGAAAATCGGGCACGGTCACGAGGCCCGATCGATGCAGCCCGCAGCCGCAAATCAGACCTGGGGCCTATCAAGGATGGCGTTACCGGTCTCCGTAGTGATATCGGCAGGACAAGATCTCGACCTGACCCGACGAATCGACAACGCGATAGACGAGCCTGTGCTCTTCGGTGATGCGTCGTGACGACCAGCCAGCGAGATCACCTTTGAGAAGTTCAGGCTTACCAATGCCGCCGTCTTCGCCTCGTTGGATATCCCTTATCAGGCTGTTAATCCTTTTCAGAAGCCTTCGATCGCCCGATTGCCAATTCACGTACTCGTCCCAGGCTGCCGGGTGCCAGACGAGTTTCACGCCCTGTCCTCACTATCGAGCTCAATTAGCTCATGCTGGACCTGCGCTCCGGCCTCCATTTCTACCCGCCGTCGGCGAAGTTCGTGCCCGTTCGCACCGCGAGAAAGGTACTCCGTCTCGCGCCACGCGTCGTAGTCGCTCTTAAGCATGACAACCAGCGGCTCGTGCCCACTGCGGGTGACCACGAGATCCTCAGCATCATTCTCGATCGTGTCGAAAACATTCGCGAGGTTGGTGCGCAGATCAGACGCCGCAATAACCTTCATAACCCCTCCTCTTGTACGCTATACCGTACAAGTACCCGCCTCGTTTGGCTAGGTTTCGGTCGTATCCGGGCACTCGGCAGTCACGCATCAGGGATTTACGGCCGAAGCTGGGTGGCTTTGGTCGTCAATAGGCGACAGCACTTGCGGACCGCCGAGGTGTTCATGAGAAGCCACGATTGGTTGGCTGCGATAGGTTGCCGGTCATGGATGGTGGCCACTCTGTGGTGCAGTTGTCAGTGTCAACTTGGCAGCAACCGCTGCCGTCCAGAGGCTCGGAGCAGCGTTCGGCGTTGCTGGCTGAGGTCGCTGAGCGAGTGCTGGCGTGCGGCGGCCGGCGGCTGCGGGTGGGCATCGACGGATTCACGGCCGCGGGTAAGACAAGTCTTCTGGGACTTCCGGATTTGGCTCGATGTAGACGAAAACACGTCGATGCGTCGGGGCGCCCATCGTGATCAAGGGTGGGCCGGCGCGCAGGCTGAGGGGGTGCACCGTCATCGCTATCTGGTGGCTGAACGGCTGTATCTGGCCGAGGTGGATCCGCTGCGGCTGGCCGACGTGGTGATCGACAACACCGTCTTTGACCAACCGCGCATCTCCGTGAGGCCGTGCCCGCAGGACGCCCATGACCGTGATCTCCGCCGAAACTTCATCGGCCATGCTCGGGGGTAGCGCCAAGTAGAGCGTCGTGACTGGCCGAACCGTTCCGGTACTACAGGCCCAGATCTTGGGTCTGAAAGGATCTTGAAACTGGTTGCATGATCGATCGTTGTCCACGGCGTGGATGCGGTTACGGTGCAGGACATCGATGCGTGGGGTATGGATCTGTCCGCGTTGACGGATGGGTTGGGGTGGTTGTTCGCCCGGCCGGAGCCGAAGGAGACGTTCGGGCTGTTCGTGCGGGCGATGCTCGCGGACGTGGCGAAGAAGAATTGTTGGGCGATGGCGGAGTTCTCGGGTCTGGCGAATCCGAAGCGGTTCCAGCATCTGCTGAACAAGGCTTCGTGGGATGTCGATGTCTTACGTGACTGGGTGCGGGGTTACGTCTTGGCCGGGTTGGCCGACCCGGACGCGGCGTTGGTTTTGGATGACACGCAGGCGATCAAGAAGGGCACCAAGAGTGTAGGGGTGGCACCGCAGCACTGCGGGTTGACGGGGCAGACGGAGAACTGTCAGTGCATGGTGATGCTGACGTATGCTTCTGCGCTTGGGCACACGTTCATCGATCGGGAGTTGTACCTGCCGGCGTCGTGGACCAGTGACCGGGCCCGCTGTGACACCGCCGGGGTACCCGCCGATCGTGGTCTGGTCACTAAACCGCACCTGGGCGTTACCATGCTGAAACGGGCTCTCGCGGACCAGGCGTTGAGGTTCCGGTGGGTTGTTGCTGACTCAGGATACGGCCGTGACCCGGTCCTACGCGAGTTCTGCCACGACAACGTCTTGTCTTATGTGTTCGCGGTCGCGGTGGACCTGCCCCTTCTCGGGGTTCGCGGTGAGGCATTGCGTCCGGACGTGGTGCTGGCCGGCACCGCCGACCGGGTATGGCAACGCCGTTCGTGTGGCTACGGCAGTAAAGGTGAGCGGTACTGGGACTTCGCCGCCCATGCGGTGACGGTCAAGGGACAGCCACCCGCGCCGGGTTTCGCCCATACCCTGTTGATCCGTCGAGCGATCCGGCCGAAGGTCACGAAGAAGCATCCCGACGGGATCTACGAGGTGGAGTACTTCCTGGTCCACGCCCCGGCCCAGACACCGGTCCCCGCGATGATCCTCGCAGCGGGTCTACGGTGCAACATCGAAGACGACAACAAGGCCGGGAAAGACCAACTCGGTTTGGATCAGTACCAGGTTCGTGGATGGACCTCATGGCACCGACACGTGACCATCAGCATGCTCGCTCAGGCATTCCTCGCAGTCACCCGGTCCGGCCTGGGAAAAGACCACCCCCGGACGGGAAGCGAACACCCCGGCTGAACCCGACACCGCTGATCGGGCTGTCCCTGGCCGCCCTACGCGGCCTACTCACCGCGACGATCCTGCTCCGCGCCGTCGGCGACCACGCCGCGGCCATCGCCCGCGAGGCCTGGCGCCGCGCCCATCAGAGCACCGCGATGATCAGCCACTACGGACGCCGCGGTGATCGACTCCCACCACCGCTACGAATCTGAAACCACCCATACCGGAACATCTTCATGATCTGGGGCTGTAGTACGGGGGCATGGATGCCACCGGGTGGCATGGACGCCCCCAGGGGGGTGGTATGGATGCCCTGAGGGGTAGTGGTCTGGATACACCCCTAACAAAGCCTTTGAACAAGACTTTGAACAAGACTTCTCTCTCTCCGCGCGCGAGCGGACCTACCGCTGCGTCCGCAGTCGAAATTCAACCCGAGAGAGAGATGGAGGAAAGTTCACAGAAGAACCAAACCGACCCCCCCATCCATCGTCTACTCCTCGATGCGGGTTGTCCCCGCGAAAAACTCACCGAGGCTGAGCAGTGGATCTCCGACGAGTGCTTGCCTCGCGGTCTGGGATGGTGGCGCAAAACCGCCGGCAACGGTGATCTCAAGGTTCACGTCGCCGCGTTCCTCGGCGAAGGCACTAGCACGCCCGCCGGTCACGCCGGCCGGTCTCGCGCGGTCGCTGATGGTTTTGCCCCGTTCCATCAGAGCCGGTATGTCCCGTGGCGCCCGCCGGAGGATCAGTCGGAGTACGACCGGCCATTCTCCGGCGAGGTGATCCGGTCCCCCGCCGACCAGCGACTCGCAGACGCCGTCCCGCTGTACGAGCGCTACAAGGCTTTGGAGCAGCGATGACGACCTGCTCCCTCGATCACAACCCCCCGATTACCCGAATGGAGCAATGATGACCAACCCCGACCAGTCCTCGATCCGACACACAATGAGTAACGGGATAGATACCTTTCGTGATGACTACAGTTCAGAAGAGGGGGCATCGATGACCACCACGATGATCGGACGACCCCCCTCCACCGATCAGTCGCCTGACGTGACCACCGGCGGACGCTACGTTGCGCCGATGACCACCACCGTCAACGCCGTCATCAAGGTCATGGACATCAACCGTCCCGGCCTGTCCGAAACCAAGCGCAACTTGCTGCTGTTCTTCTGCCAAGGTCACCACCTCGCCCTCGGCGGAGACGCACTATTCGCCGAAGCCCTCTACGCCACCGATCACGGCATCGACGTCCACATCGCGACGGAACCCGACGCAACGGATTCGCCGAGTGGCGGCGCCCTGAACACCATCGGTGCCGTCATCATGCGGTACGCGGACTTGTCGCCAGCCGACCTTCGCACTTTGATCCACGCGTCGGCACCTTGGCAGTTGGCCATGAAGTCCACCGCGGGTTCCCGGATCGAGTGGGCGTGGCTGCGGGACTGGTTCCGCCGCCCGGACGAAACCGACGACCCGGACGACAGCCGGCCCACTAAATCCCAGCTAGCAGCTTGGGCGGCCGTCAAACGCAACCGCTAGGCCCATTTCGCTGCACCTCGCCTAAGGAGCCTTAATGAGTGACTCGGACGGACTGTGGAAGCTGCGAGGATTCCCGGACAAGGTCGAGTGCCCAGGCGGTGACTCCACCGGCGAGGTGCAGCGAGCCTACGAGCGATGGCTGCAGACCCGCAGAGTTAGCCCGTGGCGAGACGCCGAGCGCCTGGACTTGGGTGGCAATCGGTATGTCGCTGAGGTGGGTGGGGCGCATTACGTCGATGAGAGATCGGCTGGGCGGCAGCTCATGTGCGACTACGACGTCAACCCCGACGCCGAGGGCAGAGCCGGTGAGGTCGTGTACGTGGATTCGGGGTTCATCCCGGCGTCGGATCTGCCCCAATGAACACCCAGTCCGCTAGATTCAAACTTGGCACACACGTTCGAGTTGCGCCTTCCCAGCCGGCCCTCGCCTCGGTACTCTCGGTTTATGCGGGGGCCACCGAACGCGGGACCCGACGACTGGTACTTCGACGAGTCGTCGTAGCGATGGGGGCGCTACTCAGGACGTGCGCGCGCCCGTCAGTTGCTTGACGAAAGCCGCGCCCGTCACGACGCAGATACAGAAGCCGGCCGACGATGGTTGGCACGGCACCTGTTCGGCACTGGCACCCCCGAGGCGGGCAAGCAATCGAAAAGGCCCGCAGCCGCGAGCAACGCTCGGGGTCCGATTCCCGGCTATTCTGGAGTAACTATGAGCCGCCATGACATCGAGTTGGGCATCGAGACTCCCGCGTTCGTCGCGCAGCACCCCGAGCTTGCCGAGCGCCTGGCCGGCCGTGCCCACGACAGAAGCCTAGACACTCCTGAAGTAACGGAACTGCGGGCGAGTATCAGGCAGCGCGTCCGGGAACAACTGGCCGCGTTCGACCCTGAGCAGAACAGGACCGACGGGCAGGCGTTCCTGGCACGGTACGGCCTTTTGTGACTGCTCAAGACATCGTCCTGGACACGTCCGCGCTCGTCGTCTACGCCGAGAACGACTTCCAGACGTTCCCGCTCGACGAACTTCTCGACGAGCTCCGCTACGACACCGGCGGCAGAGCGTTCATCCCGTGGTTTGCCCTTGAGGACGCCCAACGGATCCTGCGCGACGACCGGGCTGGCTTGCGTCGTCTGCAAGACCTGGTTGCCGAGTTCGGAGTCGAACTCGCCGACACGGCCGCTCAGCGGGGCGTCGAAGAGGTGGCGCTCGCGGGTAAACTCACTGCGGGCTCGGCGCACGCGATGCTGCTGGCGGTACAGGCAGGATGTCGAGTGGCGACGTTTGCGGCGTTGACTCTGCGCAATGCCGGCTTTAGGCAGTTCATTGATTTGGAAGCGTCCTTCCCACCCGAGTGAGTGTCCCGGTCGGTTCGGCAAAGCTGCGCCGCCGCTCGCTATCCATGAGATCCGACAGCATATGCACGACATGCTGCCACCGCCGGCCCTGGACCGTACCTTTTCCGCCTTCTTTAACCGGCTGGGCAAAGCGGGGCTTCATCCGATCATCGGATGCCGATGGCTCCGCTTGGACCATATCGCCGAGGGCGGATGCACCGTTGGTCGGTGTGCGGTCGGGTTTCGTGGACTGGGGCTCGGCCGCCTACCAGTCCTCAACCCTGGTCCGTCGGAGCCACAGATGAGCTACCAGCCGCCCCAGTATCCGCAGAACCAGAACCAAAACCCAAGCCCTGCGTACTTTTCGGCATCGGCACCAATACCGCAGCAGCCCACCAGCTTTGCACCTCAGTTCCTACCGCCCGCACCACCAAAGAAAAAGCGCGGCAAGACAGTGCTGATTGTCGCGGGTTCGGTAGCCGGCGTGCTGCTGACGTTGTGTTTGGTCGGTGCGATAGCCGGTGGAGCCCGTTCCGGTACGGCGACTGTGGCTCCGCCGGTAGTTGCCCAGGGCGCCACCGCACCGCCAAGAACCAGCAAGCCGAAGCTGCCCGCGACGTTCAATGTGGCCCTTGGATCGACAATCACTATCACCGGCGAGGACGACTCGGAAGCGAAGGGCACGATCAGATCGGCGAAGACGTACCGCAAAGCGTGCGAGGACTTCATGCCCGATCCGAAGAACGCGACTTTCGTGGTGGTTGATGTGGTGGTCGAACAGACCAAAGGCACCGGCAGCGTGAATCCGCTGGATTTCACGTTCGTGGCTGACGATGACACAACTGCAAGCGGGCTCTCCGCGGCGATGTCTGGGTGCGACACGCCGAGCCTCGATTCGAGTAATTCATTGCAGGCCGGCCAGAAACGCGCCGGCAAGATCGCCTTCGACGCGACTTCGGGCAGCGGCACCGTGGAGTGGGCACCTGGGGGCCTCGGCGCCAAGACTGTCGGTTCTTGGAAGATCAGCTGATCAATTGCCGTCGAGATGCGCGTTAACGCTATTGAGGTGCGTCTCGACGAACTGAGTGTCCCGCCTATTCACTACAGCCGCCGTTACTTCCTGAATGGCGTATGCGACCAGTGCGGGGTTGTCGCGCGGGATTTGGTGCCCGCACGCATCGGCGATAAGCAGAGCGGCACTGGTTTGCTGGGCGAGTGCCCGCTGGCTGGTGATCCAGAGGTCTTCGACGTCGGGGTGTGGCGGATCGTATTGCCCGTCCCAGGATCCTGGAGTTCGCGTGAGCACGGCAGTCGGAACTCGTGGCAGCGTCAGGGTCATGATCTCGACTTGGCTGCGTACCGTGTTGATTTCGGTGGCATCGGGACCGTCCCCGTCGAGCATGGGATCTGTTTCCGGGTGCAGGAAAGTCTGCGGGATCGAGCTGTCGACGAACACGAGTCCGGCGACCTGTTCAGGGAATAGCCCAGCGAAGGCTTTGGCGATGTTGCCGCCGAAGGAGTGGCCGACTATGACAGCCGGCCCTGCGATGCCTGCCTCGTCGAGATCTGCCGCGAGCTCCTGGGCGAACGCACTGACCGGCAAGGGTGGGTTAGGTGCGGCTCGACCGGGCGCTTGTCCCGTTCCCGGCCGGTCGTAGGTAAATATGCTGGCGCCGGGCAGTAGGTCGATGACGGGCGTCCAGGAGCTGCCGCTGGTGCCGAGCTGGGCGATAAGCGCGACAGGCAGTCCAGCGCCCGCATTTTAGATGGGCATGCATCTATGCCACAGTAGGCGATGAACAGGGATCGAGGTGCCACGCAGAGTGCCTCGGTAGCTAAGCATCGACCACAATTACTGTGACGTTGTCCGGCGCACCAGCTTCGAGAGTCGCAGCGATCAGCGCGTCAACGGCCTCCTCAGGATTCGTTAATGCAGCCTTGGACCGCATAATCTGGGGCTCGACGAATGAGCTAAGACCATCGGAGCACAGCATGAATCTGTCGCCTGGTCGGGCCCTTAACCTAGCCAGATCCGGCGACCTGCCATCAAGGCGGCCGTCCAAAAACCGTGAGATTCGTTCGCCGAGCTGCGGGACACCACCCATCCTTGACAAGACTCGGCCGTATACGTGGTCGTCGCTGAGCTGGCACAGTTTGCCGTTACGCAGCAGGTAAATTCGTGAGTCACCGACGTTAGCCAGCGCGAACCGGCCTTGTGACCAACTCAGGGCTACCAAGGTAGTTCCCATACCCGCGACCTGCGGTTCGGCCTCAATTTTGCGGCGCATAGCAGCGTTAGCCGCGTCTACCGCCTGGCTGAGTACAGGCGCGAGCAGTTCGGGTCGCCGCAATTTGTCGAATGCACGGACCGCGTCGATGACCGTCCGGCTAGCGACGTCGCCGGATACATGACCACCCATGCCGTCGGCTACCGCGACGAGATTCTTGCCGACGTAGTAGCTGTCCTCATTGCGTGCACGCTTCATCCCGACGTGGGTGCCGCCAACTGCCACGGTCATGATTCGGCCTCCTCGTTGGGCCACGGTTCGGCGGCACCATTGTCTCGTTCGAGCACCATGACGGTTTCCACACGGTCGCTGGCAATGATGTACTCGGTCACTTCGACTGGCTTCTGGTCGCCGCCGGAGGTTCCCTGCCGGACGATTTCGAGGACTGGCAGGCTCGCGGGGATCTGCAGGTGCTTTGCCTCTTCCTTGCTTGGCATCCTGGCGCGGTGGAATTCGATCCAACTGATTGGCCAATGTCCGGCAACCTCGATGCGGTAGAGCCATTCTCCTGCCGCGGGGTCTTTGTCAACGTCGGCTACTAGTTCGGCGACTCGTGGGTGAATCCAGCTGATGTTGATCTGGTAGGGCGCCTCGCCGATCGGTCCAGTGATGCGGAAACGTCGGGGGACAACTTCGCCGACCTTGACACCGAGGAGTCGAGCAAGGCGATCATCCGTGACCGCGGTCGGTGTCTTGTCGGACTCGCCGTGCTTCATCCACTGCTCGCCTGCGCTCGCTGACGGAAATGAGTAGCCGCGCAGCCATAAATTTCGTTTAACGAGGTGTCCTCGTGGCCTCCGGGGCCGGACGGCGCCGTAGCGGACGACAGCGCCGCTGCCTTTAGTGGCGGCGACGTAGCCCATGGTTTCGAGGACGCCAATGGCCCGGTGGATGGTGTTGCGGTTGACGCTGTATTGGGCCGCGAAGTCGTCGAGGACGGGGAGCCGGGAGCCGGGAGCCCACTCACCCTCCTCGATGCGCTTCTGGATTGCCGAGGCAATCTCCTCGTACTTTGAGTTGAGTGTCATCTCCGTCCTCCCTCAGACGTAAACCATATTATCCTAAGATGCCTTGACGAAGATATCCCTGATGGACACGATGTTGGTGGGCGCCTAGCCCACGAAGTCCTCATAGGAGGTTGGGATGACCACGATGACGGCGTACAACACCACCATCGGCAGCGCAGACCCGATCTGGTGCTCGCGACACTATGAGCCGACGGGGCGTGAGGCGTTCCACCAACACAATTTCGAGCGCACGTGGGGTCTCCACGATGAACGGATCCGGCTTGGCTTGACCCGCTTCGACAGCGACGGCCGGGCCGGTGAAACGCGGATCGAGATCCAATATCTTGCCGAGGTCACCGATGTTCAGGGATCAGCCAGCCTGCGCGACTCCGAGGTCAACGACTTCGTCGGAGCGACGCTCTCTGTCCTCGCGATGAAGAAGAGCGCCGGACGCAGCGGTCCGGCGCTCTTCTTTCGCTGCTTCTATGAGGCAGCGAAGGCGTTTACCGCAGCGGTCAGGTACTCGCGCACTTGCTCCCCGCGCACCGCCTCATCCCATAGCCGGTCCATGAGCTGTATGTAACTGGCGGCCCGTTTCGGTGTGAGATCGATGGCGCCAGCAAAGGACTCAACGATCGTGATGTCATCGAACACACTGAACGCGCTTTTGAGGGGCGTCGACACTTTGCCGAACGGGATGATTCCGATCTCAACTCTTGCTGCACCGACGAGTCCTTGCAGTTCACTGAGTTGGTCGCGCATCGCGCGAGCGCTGCATGGCGCGTACCGCAAGGCCGATTCGGCGAAGAGGATCTCGAAGAATTTGCCTTGCACACCGACGGACTCACGGTCAGTGCGCCGCTGCTTCACAACGTCTTCCGCTCCAGCCGCGTCGCCAACATCTTCCCGTGCGTACTCTGCGGTTTGCAGGTAGAAGGGGATTTCGCTGATGGCAACCGTGCGGATGCGACTTGCACGCCGAAACAGGTCGCTGCGCAGGTCTTGGGCGAGCTTCGGTTTCTGTGCGTCGGCGCGTAGACGACTCTCCAGGTCCTTGAGCTCGGTGAGTTTCTGTTCCAGTTCCTCGGCGAGTTCTGCATTGCCGGTCGCGCGCGCCCACGCCTTGGCAACTTCAGGCTTCGGCCATCGCTCGCCGAGTTCGATACGGCTGGTGAGGTCAGCACTGACGCCGATCTGCACGGCGACGTCTTTGGACTGCATGCCTGCGGCGTCCCGTAAAGCTCGCAGCGTGTGCCCGAATTGCTGTTTTGGTGTGAGATCGGGTTCTGGGTTCTGGGTGGTCATCGGTTACTTCCTCGCGCTGCGGGGACTGCCAGGTCTCGCCACATGCGCGTCAGTTGCACGGGTTTCTCTCCTTCGGCTCGCTTGTTGCTCATGATGATTGCACCTTGCGAGCAAAGCCCAGCAAGCAGTTACGCGCCAATCGACGAGTTTACGCAAAACGGCCCCAGCTAGACGAGTAGTCAGCTGAGGCCATCAAGGGCGGACCTGGCGTCTCAAGTCTACATTTTCTGTCGATCGCTTGACAATCGACAGATCCTGCACGATTCTTTAACTAGGCACTCGCCTTCGACTCCCGGTCGGGGTTGACGGACACAGACTCCCCAGCCCCGCCCGGAACACCCACCGGAGGAACCGTGGACACAACCACGACGACACTTCCCACCGAACTCCGCAACGCACTCACCGAAGCAGGACTCACCACCAAAACCGCTGCCTACATCGCGGACCTGCTCCCCCCGGCCGGGCAACACGCCCTGCTCACCGACCTGCAAAGCAATCCCGCCGCCCTCCGCGAGCTGGTTACCGCCTGGGAAGGTGACACCGCCGAACGGCTCCGGATCAGCTTCGCCGACGCCCGCGTCTTGCGCGGCCACGCCCGCCTGGCGGTGACCCGATGAGCGCGACAACTGCCTCAACTCACGCGTGGTTGCTTGATCTACTCCGGCCTGAAGAAATCGCCTGGCTCAACCAGCCACTGACAGACGCTGAAGCCGACGCGGTAGATAAGGCGCTCGCCGCGTACGAGCACGACACGCCCCTAACCAACCTGGTGATTTCCGCGCTCGATGAAAACGGGTCAGTCACCAACGAGGAGGCGTTCGCGCAGCTGCTCCAGGTCGCGGGCGGTGTCCGATGACGACACCAACTTTGGTCCATGCCCCGTTCTGCCCCGACACGCACCACCCGGACGGGCACTGCGTGCACCCCGGCATCAACGTCACCGACCAGGCCGGGCACATCACGAACATTGCCGCGTTCACCGGACCGGACAACACCGTCGGTGTATATGTCGGCGGCAGCGTGTACCGGCCGGCCGACGCCCACGCGTTCGCATTAGCACTGCAGGAAGCCGTCGACCACGCCAACGCCGCGATCACCGAACTCAACCAAATCGCGGACGGTCCCCGATGAGCCGCGCTCTCATGACCAACCTTCCCCGCGGTGCCCGGTTCATCGGCCCCGACACAAAAACCCGCTACCTGATCACCCGGGCCGCGTCGGAGCACCCACACGGCTGGGTTGAGGTCCGAGACCTGTCCATGAGCGACGAACTCGTTGCTCAACTCCTGGCCACCCCCGGCGCGGTCGAACCCGGCTGCGACCCCCGAGACGGGTCGTTCGCGTACACCCTGCCCACCGAAGTTGAGGTTCTCCCATGAGCCGAGCGATCACCGTTGCCGGCACCGATGAGCAACGCATCAAAGCCGTTTTGGAAGCCCTGGCCCGGGAAGGTGTCGCCGTGTGGCTCGACCTTCGCGGTAGTGGGGGCTCCATCTCCGGCCGTTACGACGACTACATTGCAGCCGCTGAACAGGCAGGCACCGATCGTTGGGTTGGCGAGCACGTCGGTGACCGCGACCATGGCGGAGCCTACTGGGACACTAACGGCGTTCTGCGCACCCGTCCGAACGGGGTTCCGTGGAGGTCGCTGTACTGGTCGTTTAACCACGAGCACCCGGACCTGGCTGAGCTGCTGGTGCGCCTGTTCCGCGCGCAGGGTTTCGACGCGGACTGGTCCGGCGACCCGTTCGACTGCGTCATCGTGCCGCTGGTTGGTGACCGGTGACCGCCGCGCTGCCCCGCCTGCTGGTCGAGTGGATCGACCGTTCCACCGCGCTGATCCAGTTGCCGGACGGCACAAGCTTCCCCGCGATCAGCGAGGCAGGCTGGCACACCGTCGGCGGCCCCGACGACGCGATGACGTTCGACGAGTTTGAGGGTCTACTCGGCTGGTTGCAGGAGCAGCTGTGAGCCCCGGCAGCCTTGTCGGTTATTTCGCGGACGACCAAACCTTCCACTCGCAGTGCCTACCGACCGCGTCCATCACCGACTCCCCTATTTCGGTGTACCCCACTGATGTTGCCTGCGGCTATGTCGCGAAAGCCTGCGCCGCGTGCGGCAAACCGATGTGCAGTCCTGAGCAGTGGGCCCAGGCGCAGCACTGGGTCGAGCAGTACGGCTAACCCACAAACCGATCCAAACCGAAAGGCGCATGTCATGTCTGTTTCGACCCTGGTCCGCTCCGACGACGACTTCGACGCGTGGGAATCCGAGCTGACTGAGCAGAAATACTCTCCGACGAAAGCCGCCCGCCGTCGCGCCGACGACGAAGCCATCGACCGCCAGTTGGGTCTTGTCCGGCACCGCTCCCGTGAGCGGGAACTCTGATGCCAACGCTGTGCTGGCTGCACCCGGAAGGTGCTGAACACGAGGCGACCCAGCCCGCCGGCCTGCAACTGGGTGACGGGCAAACCATCCCGATCGACCGGGCCTGCAAGAACAGCCAAACGATCCTGGATCACCACCTGGTCGTGGACTGGTCCGCGGTGAACGTCGGCGCGGTCCGGTCATGACCGCGACCATTTTGGACACACCCCGGAACCGTAAGCGGGTCAAACGCTGCGACGTGGACCGGACCGAACTGGTGGAGACCGCCGGTTGGGTGTACTGCGCGACCTGCGGGCGGACCACGGATCAGATGGCGCAGGAACCGCGATGACCGCCGTCGAATCATTGGAAGGCCTCCTGACCGCATACCGCCTCGCGACCGCCGCTCAGGCAGGTGCTTGGTCACCGATCGAGGCGGAGCGGCAGGACCAGCGGGCAAGTGAGGCAGCCCGTGAGATTGCGGAGCTGCTCGCCACCGCCGACTTCCACGTCCTCGCTGAGGCGCTGAGCTGACCCGCTTCCCGGGCAGCCAGCCCATCCCCCGGGCTGGCGGCTCCGAGGTGGCCGGTCAGACCACCGGCAGAAAGAAGGAATCATGGGCATTCATATGGACTCGGTGACTGGCAAGTCCAGCGCGAACTCCGTTATCGCCGCAATCGACGCCCGACGACCCGGGCTGAAGCTAGCGAAGAAGCACCTGCTGCTGTTCTTCGCCCAAGGTCACCACGTCGCCCATTTCAACAGTTCGCTGTTCGACGAGCCCATCACCGCAACCGACCGCGGTGTCACCGTTGATGCCGACGGCAGCCCGGCAGAGCAGCCGGACAGTGAGGGCCCGCTCAACACCATCGGGTACGTCGTCGAGCGTTACGGCTCGCTGGCCCCGGCAGACCTGCGCGCCCTCATCACGGCGTCGCAGCCGTGGCAGTTGGCTCGTGGCGGCCACATCAACCTCGACGACCTGGCCGCTTGGTTCCGCCGCGACGACGAAACCAACGACCCTGACGACGAACGACCCAACCGGGCCGAACGCGCTCAGGTCAGCGAAGTCTGGAACAAGCACTTTGCGGGGCAGGCATGAGCGTCCTCGACGATCCCCGCGTGACCGCGACCGACGGCGGTTACCGCGTGATCAACGACGAGTTCGGCCCGGTGAAAGTGATGAAAGATGGTTCGGACTGGGTGGCCTTCTTCGACCGTTCGACGCAGGACGAACGGATCCCGCGCTTCGGCATGCTGGGCTCGCGCTCCTCGGTGGTTGAGGAGACGGTCGAGTGGGCGCTTCGGACCGAGGCGCTAACGGAGGTATCCCGATGAGCCTCGATCACCTCCCGGACACCGGCTGCGGCACGCGCGTTGAGGAACAGGATTTGCACGGCGCGAGCGGCAGCAATGTCCGCGTTCACGTCTTGTCGGACGACGGAGTAATGGCGCGTGTGCGGGTTGAGGACTGCGGTGTCCTCGCCCGGCCGGGCCATGTACACGACGTCCGGTCGGCGGCACTGAACGGAGGGCGTCGATGAGCGCCAACCAAATCCTGGCTGAGGACGAAAGCCAGCCCGGGACCACCTCCATCGGTTTCCCGCCCGCTTCCGCTGTCCTACCGGACGGGCGCCGCATTTGTCTGGGCGACATCGTCACCGGTTCGTACTGGGGCCATGACGACGTCCGCGGCCAGGTGATCGGCTGGAACCCTGACCATGTTGTGGTCGCCGCAGCCGACAGCATGGGGCCCTGCTCGCTTGAGCTCGGCCCGGAGAACATCCTCACGATTGAGGAAGGCCAGTGAGCACCCCAATCATCGATCTCGACTCGGATGTGTTCCCCGTAAAAAACGGGTGGCGGGTACAACGCCCGGACGGGACCGCGCTGACCGTCCTTAAACGACCTTCCGAGGACGGCTGGGCGGTATTCACCGGCACGTCAACCGACACAGCGCGGGAACCCATTCTGGGGTTCGCAGGTAGTTGGCGCCGGCATCCGGAAGCGGCGATCGAGTGGGCGCGGACCGAGACACAGTCGTGACCGCGACGTTGACTGAAGACCAGCGCCAGTTACGTGACCAGGTAGTGGCGGCCGGTGCCCCAGCGTCGACCACGTTGCTGGCGAAACGGGACGACGGTGTCCCAGCCCGTGACGTTGCTGCGGTTGCTGAGCACCTATGCCCCGGCGCCGGGCGGGATTACCTGCGGTGAACCTACAACCACTGCTAGCCCGCGACCGCTACACCGAAACAGAGTGGCAGCACGCCACGTCGGGTCGTTGCGGCTGGGAGGAAGCGATTTCCCTGCAGCCCAACTGCTGCGGTAAGCCATCGGACCCCGAGTCGTTCTTCCGCTACTGCACTTTCCATAACAACGTTGTCCGCAACTTTGTGGACGGCCCCGCTTAAAACGGGTGTGGGCGCGCTCTAACTGTCCAGGCGAGAGCGCGCCGCACCGATCACCACCAACTCTGACGAAGGAGCAACCGTGACTAATCGTGAGCAATGCTTGAAACCTGTGGATGACCTTGGGAGGCATACCCTCCCAAGGTGCCCTGACAGGAAATCAAGCAAGGCCCGTGCCTGCCAGCACGGGTCGGGAAGGTATGCCCATGCTCAAGGTAGTCACCGACAGCGAGCCCACGCTAGCAACCCCGGGTCTGACAACGCCGGAGACGACCGGCGGGTCGTTGATCGACGAGATCGTGCGCGACGGTGCCCGGCGGATGCTCGCCGCGGCGTTGGAGGCCGAGGTCGCCGCGTATATCGCGGCATACGCCGACCAGCTCGACACCAACGGTCGTCGTCTGGTTGTGCGTAACGGCCACGCCCTGCCGCGGCAGGTGCTGACCTCGTCCGGCGCGGTCGAGGTGACCACGCCGCGGGTCAACGACAAACGCATCGACGAGCAGACCGGGCAACGGCGCCGGTTCGCGTCGATGATCCTGCCCGCCTGGTGCCGCAAGTCCCCGAAGATCACCGAGGTGCTGCCGCTGCTGTACCTGCACGGCCTGTCCACCTGCGACTTCGTGCCCGCGTTGGAAGGGTTCCTGGGCACCGGATCCGGGCTGTCCGCGCCGACCATCACCCGGCTGACCAGCCAATGGCAGACCGAAGCGAAGACGTTCAACGACCGCGATCTGTCAGACGTGGACTACGTGTACGTCTGGGCCGACGGTATCCATGTCAACATCCGCCTCGACGAGGAGAAACTCTGCCTACTCGTCATGATCGGCGTCCGGGTCGACGGCACCAAGGAACTCATCGCCCTGACCGACGGCTACCGCGAGTCCGCGGGCTCGTGGGCCGATCTGCTCCGCGACTGCAAACGCCGTGGGATGCGGGCCCCGGTCCTGGCCGCCGGTGACGGCGCGCTCGGGTTCTGGGCTGCGTTGCGGGAGGTGTTCCCTGCCACCCGCGAGCAGCGCTGCTGGTTCCACAAGATCGGCAACGTGCTATCCGTGCTGCCCAAGTCGGCCCATCCCGGGGCGAAGAAGGCCCTCGCCGAGATCTGGAACGCCGAAGACCGTGACCACGCCCGTCGCGCCGCCGCAGCGTTCAAGCTCGCCTACGGCGCCAAGTTCGCCAAGGCCGTCGCGAAGATCACCGACGACCTCGACGAGCTGCTTGCCTTCTACGACTACCCAGCCGAGCACTGGGTGCATCTACGCACCACAAATCCCATCGAATCTACTTTCGCGACCGTCCGGCACCGGACCAAGGTCACCAAGGGACCCGGGTCGAAGGCCGCCGGCCTGGCCATGGCGTTCAAACTCATCCAGGCCGCCCAGGCCCGATGGCGCGCGGTCAACGCACCGCACCTCGTCGCGCTCGTCCGCGCCGGCGCCCGCTTCGATAAAGGCCGCCTCGTCGAACGACCCGCCGTCATCGCTGCTCTCGACAACGAGGTAGCAGCCTAATGAAACCAGCCACCCCCGCCCACACACCACACCCGCGGCAGACCCCTGACCCGTCGCGGGACGACACCGCGACGCGGACCTGCCCGACCTGCCAGGGGTCGTTCACGCCAGCCGGCCGACAGACCTACTGCCGCCCCGCCTGCCGCAAGACCGCGTTCCGCCGCCGCCACCAGCAGCCCCTGACCGCCGTCATCGTCCCCACCGCCCGACCCCGCCGAGAGTTCACCATCTACGAGTGCACCACCTGCGGCGACCGCCTCCTCGGCGAACAGCGCTGCCCGACCTGCGGCATCTTCACCCGCCGCCTCGACATCGGCGGCTCATGCCCCCACTGCACCCAGCCTGTCGCCCTGCAAGACCTGCTCGACCAAGACCTGATCCCCGTACTCACCAACAAGTAGCCAGAAACCCCATCCACGTGACTAATCGTAAGCCAGCAACTGATCAAGATAAAGAAATCAGGGATACCGCCGTGCGGGAGTCGTGGCCGATGAACGACCCGAGGGCGAACTATCCGATCGCGGAGCAGGCACGACAGGCGACCGCCGAGGGTCGGGACCGGGCCAATGCGTGAATGGTTACGGCGCCGGCAGTGGAAACCTACCCCGCAGGAAGCGGCACCACTGATCGCAGCACTGCGGGCTGAGGGCTCACGGCAGCGGGCCGAATGGAGCCCCCGGTGAGCACGCCCGTGTTCGCGGACCAACTGGACGTTCACCACCACGACGACCGGGTCACCACCTACACCGACGTTCGGTACTGGCCATGGCCTGACGGGGTGACCGTGTACGACCGTGCCGGCGTCGAGATCGGCTCGCACAGCGATGTGCTCCGGACCGAGGTGAAGGTCTGATGTCTCGGGTGCAGGTTGTGTCGGACGACGGGGCAACGATTATCCCGATCGTCAACGGCAACGACGCCGAGGGTGACGCGTGGACTACTGCGGTTTGCCCAGTCCACGGAGACCTTGACGGGGACCACTCATATTTCGAGGACATGGTGCAGGTCGCTGAACTCCACGTTGACCAGCGGCACTGATCAAAACCTGAGTAGCTCGGACAGGGTGCAGCACTAAGCAGCAGTGCGTGACCAAAGCTTGTACACCGCCTGCTCGGAATACCCAGAGGAAATTGCCGTCCACCGGGCGGCGATGCCAAGCGTTTTAGCTCGGTGAATGAGAGGAATGATGTTGGCTTCAGCGAACTCTCTTGCCGAGGAGGGCATGGACCGCCCTCCACGCAGCTCGAAGAACCGTTCGCGGAAATTCGTTAGTTGTGCCAGGCATTCGTCTCGGTCGGCTTGGAGTGGGCGATTTCAAGGAGTCAGTGCATCACCCGCAGGCTTAAGGAATGAGTTCAAACGTTCCGCTGGAGTTTCCCATCCAAGCGTCATCCTCGGCCGCGCGTTAAGCATATCAGCGATCCCATCTAATTGCACCTGCGTATATTGAGAAAGGTCCGTGCTCTTCGGCAGGAACTCACGAACCAAACCATTCGTGTTCTCGTTACTACCCCGCTGCCATGGCGAATGCGGGTCGCAGAAGAACACCGGGATCTCGGTCGCCATGGTGAACTTCGCGTGCCCGGCCAACTCCACCCCTTGATCCCAGGTCAGCGACCGAGCCAGATGTACCGGCAACCGGCGCATCGCCTCCGACAGGATCGACACCATCCGATCGGCGGTCCGATCGAACGGCACCCGCATCAGCATCACGAACCGGCTCGAACGCTCCACCAGCGTCGCGACCTGCGACTTCCCGGCCTTGCCGATAATGAGGTCTCCCTCCCAATGTCCCGGTACCGCCCGATCCGCGACCTCGGCCGGACGCTCACTGATGTTGACCATCCCGGCGATCCGGGCCGCCTTCACCCGCGTCGAACCCGCCGGCATCCGCCGATACTTCCCGCGTCGCAACGCCAGTTTCAAATCGGTGCGTAGCTCACCCCTGGCCTGCATATATAGGGTTTCGTAGATCGTCTCGTGAGACACCCGCATCGCCTCATCGTCAGGATGAATCACCCGCAAACGGGCGCTGATCTGTTGCGGCGACCACCGCTGCGCCAGGCCCGCATTGACCTCGTCGTGCAACCGCCTGTCGGCCTGAAGCTTGCGCGGCTTCGGCCGAGTCAGCAACAACTCGAACCGCTCCTGCGCCAAATCAACCCGATACCCCTCACGACCGCCGTTTCGCGCGATCTCCCGCGAGACTACCGACGGATCCCGAACCGACCCGACCGCGATCTCCCGCGCCGAGAGATTCGCACCGATTCCCCGCAAGATCTCATTGCGTTCATCAACCCGTAACGCTGTGCCACGCACCCAGTTTCCCCTATCAGTACAGTCCCATGATCATCTCATGTGATGCACTGACTCCTTGAAATCGCCGTGGCTTAACCATTCGCCGCGCTGAGTCGACCACACCGCGCACGGCCGGCTCTGATGGGCGCAGAGACGCCCGGATGTGCCACGGTTTGGCGAAATATTCGTCGCGTTCCGGCCCGACCAGCATGCCGGGCATTTCGATGCAGGTATTGCAGCGCGGGCATAGCAGGCCGCGAACCGCCCACAGGGCAATTGCGTGGTCGTGGTCGATGTATAAGCCGCTTGGCGTGTAGTGCTCACGCATTCCACAGATATTGCATCGGCCTGCGGTGAAGTCAAGAAGTGCGGCGAACTGCTCGCAGGTAAGGCTATAGGTACGGTGCCAGTGATCAGTGCAGGTCATTTCTTCCTTGTCCTCCTCTTCGGCGCTGCTCCTCCGCCGAGGCGCAATGGGGGCACATCGTCGGGTCGGAGCTTCCTGACGTGCGCCGGCGAGCGGCCCGTCAATTTGGCAATCTCGGCCGGTGGGATGTGCGCTCGCCAAGCTTCGGCGATGAGTTTGCGTTCTTCCTGTTCAGCAGCTTTTAGTCCGGCCTCCTCGGCAGCTCGACGCGTGGCGTTATCGATGAGCTGTTGCCGTAGATCTTTAGCCATCTGCACACCTTAGCGCTACAGCGTGGCGCATTGGCGAATGGTCCTGGTAGCATTACGCCACAGTGAAGCGCCACGCTATAGCGCATTGGTCTAGTGCTTAGAGTAGGAGACCCATAACAACCCGAACTTTTGAAGCCAGCAGATCGGGTCCGATCACCGTCGACCTGGCCGGTTACAACAGCAACATCGACGTCGTCACCGACCCGAACACCACTCGCGCACGCATCGAGCTGATCACTGCTGCGAACAGTGGACCCACGATCGACATGCTTGACGCCCTACGCCCGGAAGATGAGGGTGACTACTTCACTCTGCACTTGCCGAAGGGTGAAGGCGGCGGCAGCGTAAGTATCAACAGCGTTGGTGGGATGTCGTTTACCTCGTCGGGTGACATCGTGATGACCGGCCGGGGTGGTTTGATTTCGACCGGCGGCGGCGACGCGGACATGATGGTCAATGGTCAACGAATCCAGTTCCGTGGTGGGCGAACCTACGTCAACGGTGTCGCCACGGACGGCGGCAACGCCGGCCCGGTCACCGACCCGCCGTCCCCGGTTGCGTTCCGGGCGGTCCTTCCCGTCGGTTCCGCGCTGGTTGCCGACACCTACAACGGCAACGTGACCAGCCACAGTGTCGGCAAAGTTCGGATCAAAACGTACATCGGTGACATTGAGGCGACTGGCCTATCCCGTGACTCCGAAACCCAGTCGTACAACGGGGACATCACAGTCGGCAGTGACCGGCAGGCCAAGCCGACCGTCAGTGCCACCACATACAACGGTGACATCCGCCTGTTGGACGAGGACATGCGTGCCCGCCCGCAGACCCGTAACGGCCGTGTCCGCTACCCGAATTAGACGCCCCCACAATAGAGAGAAGGCACAATGAGCCGCTGTCACGGCGCGTTCGAGCTGTTCCCCGGCGTGTTAACGCAGGGCGACTGCGGTAGCGCCAGCCCGCACGACGGGCACGACTTCAATCCGGCGGACAAGGTCTGCTTGGGGTCACCGGCATCGTTTATTGAAGCGGATTGCGGGCGTGTTGGCCCGCACGGCGAGCACCTTCTGAGGACGGCGCCGAGCCCGCTAGATGCAGCCGCCAAGGAGCAAACAAATGACCATCATTGACGAACAGTCCGCCGATCGAATCGGCCCGGTCGCGACCCGCGAGTTCGAGTCCGCACCCGATTGGGCGAAGCCGAAACTCCGCGCGTGGATCGACAGCCTTCCCACCCTGACCGACACAGACTTCCTCTCTGAAGCCGCGTCGGCGATCCACGGTTCAGCGCTGGCGATGCGGTTCAGCGGGAACTGGGAGCACGAGCACTGCAAAGCAACCGTCGCTTACCGCGAGGCGAAGTTCCGGCACGAGGCTGCCGGTCATTCGCAGGACTGCCACGGCGACACCATTTACTGCATCGCGCACGCCCAGGTGATGCGCAGCCAGGGTCATGTTCCTGCTGAGCCCGTTGCGTGCACCTGCGGGATGGGTGTCGCATGATTCGCGCTGCTCGGCTCGCCGTATCGCGGCCCATGTACGCGTTCAACCCGGCTACGTGGCGCGAGTCCCGCGTCGGTTTCGAGGTCGACGCGGTCTGGTTCAAGCGCAAGGACGGTGTCATTTCCGCAGTGTGCGGCACCTATTCGCCGATGGTCCTCGGCGGCAACTATGGCAGAAGCCCGACCGAAGGCACCTATGAGTCCTGGATCGCCGCAGCTGACGACAACCGCTACGGCGGCTCGTGGTCGGCGAAGTGGAACGGCACGGGCCTGCTCGTCGCGGACACTCCTGTCTCGCCGGAGCAGACCCAGCGGTACATCGACTTCCTCGACCCAATGCTCAGGAACTTCCCCAATGTCCCCGCTGGTTACGACGGCTGGCACGCATTCCCGAAAGCGAGTAACTGATGCCCAACAAGACCGCGGACATCGAGTCCGCGATCACCGACCACCTCGCTTACAGCCCGGTGACCCTGGATCAGCTCATGAGCGACCTGGGCTGGGTCGGTGACCCGCGCTGGATCGGTGTTGCATTGGTGCACCTGCGCCAGCGCGAGGAGATCCGGTACGCGGCCTGCGATGCCAACCACAGCCACTCTGGCTTGTGCTCCGTGGAGCTGAACCGATGAACCGCACCATGTACTGCGAGTTGACCCGCGAAGGCGGCCCTTACGGTACTGGGCCCGCTACCGGGGTCATCGTTAACCAGCTCGGTGAGGGTGAGGTCGCCGACAACCGCTTCTGGGTGTCGCGCGACGAGGCCGAGGACGTGATCCGGATGATCGCGGACGCGTTCGACCTCGACGTGGAGGTGGGCTGATGGGCGCCACTGGCTGGCATGAGGTCGCCCCGTACGAGACCGTCGTAATCGGCGACACCGCGCTGAGTGTCTACCACGATGGTGACGAGGAAACGACCGTCTACTACCAGGCCGATGGCACCGTGAAGCTCGGTGAGACGAACGGTCAGTGGCAGATCAGGGTTGTGCGAGGTGCAGCGTGATCACCGGGCACACCATCTGCGCTCTGCCCGCAGACGACGTCAACTACCGCCACTATGCGATCACCGTCGAGTACCGCAGTGACGGCATGTGGGCCGTGTGCTCCGGTGGGTTCTGCCTCGGCACCGATGGTGAGTGGGAGTACGAGCCGTCCTCGTCAAACCGTGATGACGACTGGTTGGCCTCGCACCGCTTTGACGAGCAGACGGCGCTGCAACTGGCCGAGGAGCAGGCGCCGCTGATGACCTGCAACGGCATCACCGTGCAGGAAGCGCTGGCGAGGTCGGACCGATGAGCGTCCAGGACATCACCCCCGATGCGGTGCTCGCAGCGATTGAGGCCGGACACGACGACGTCGACAAGCTGGCCCAGCATTTCGAGGTGCTGCACGTCTCGCACACTCTGCGGTTGACCATCGCCGGCCTTGCCGAAGCAGGTCGGGTGCTGCGCTTTTCGATTCCCGGTTCACCCACTCAGCGGTTGGAGGTCGTCCGATGACCGACATCCGCACTCGCGCCGCCGACATCATCGAGCCGCATATTAGCGGCAATTTCAAACGCCGCGAGCGCGCCGAATCCAACGCTCAAACTTTGGACCACTACGGCCTTCTCGGTACCTTAAAGGCCAAGTTCCGCCAACTGCTCTTGATCAAAGTCGCCAAGCCGAACGGAGCGCAGATTAGGAAGCTCGATGTCGGTCCCCGCGACCGAAATTCCAAATTTTTTGTCCGTCGACCATACGAGCCAAGAAGAAACGCCGACCTCGAGTCGAGATGCTGGAATCGGGCTTCCGTTGACGTTCAGCAACAGCTCTTCGCCATCACGATATGAAAGAGAATCCATGTAATCGCCAATCGATTCTCGCTCGACGCCTTCCCCCACTTCGCCTGATAAGAGTTCAAGCAAAGCCTGGCGCTTCGGCCAATCTGGGGATGCCGTATATTCGTCCTGGTTAAAAGAGAATATCGACAGCGAAGCAGACCCTCCAGGGGTTGTTCCCCGCCGAACGCCGACAGCAGCAAGTTCTTGATTAGCAAGAATTGCAGTCAAAAAGTGTTGCCCAGCAGTTAGAAACTCCGGAGCATCCCAGACCAGAAAGTCATACACGACGACAGGATACGCTAGCCTTAGCCTTATGTCCAGAAATCTTTCGATTACCGACCGACCCTCTCGTTCCACCTGGCGGGGGATAACCCACTCGGGAATTATCGAAGATCGGTCGGTGTAAAATCGCTATCAGTTTCTCCCCAGCATTACCTTTCGAGCTAAGAAACCACTACATATCTGTAGTCCTGCACTTCGACTTGACCGCCAGTAGTAGGCCCGAATCCATAGATATAGAGCTCATATACCTGCCCGCATTTGCATGGAGTGAAATAGGTCGGAAGCGAGCACGAAGTCGAGTTTAGAGTTTACGCATGGGACTTTGCGGTCCCATACAATGACCGAGGCTCCGCCATTATCTTGAAACAGGGTGGCCTGTATGGTTATAGTACCCCGCCTCCAGCCGCACGGCCCCGGCGTTGTTCCGGCTTGGGGTGTTATGCCCAGTTTAGGGATTGGACAAGGACCTGGTTTGCTGGACGAGCGCGACTCTGGTGATCTTTCGGGTGTCTATGCCACAAGATCGTTGCAGGAGTCGCGCTCGTGTTGTCATCTTCCCCGATCAGCCCTGTTGTTGACCACCTCGCCGATCTGGCCTTGTGGGAAGCCGAACTCGCCGCGGGTTTGCCCGCCGCGCAGGCGGTGGCTGCTGACCCGTTGTCGGTGGCGTCGCCGCTGCTGGAGCGGCTGCGGCAGGTACCCGATCCGCGGCGAGGGCGGGGTCTTCGGCATCCGTTGCTGGTGATTCTGGTGTTGACCGCATGCGCGACGTTGGTGGCCGGTAACGACGGTGTGACGGCGATCCGGCAGTGGGCGGCGCGGACCCCGCAGGATGTCCTGCACCGTCTTGGGGCCCGGTACAACCCGTGGCGTGGCCGGTACATAGTGCCCAGCGAACGCACCTTCCGGCGGGTACTGCAAGCCCTGGATGGTGACGCTCTCGACGCGGCGACCTGCGGATACGCCGCTGATGTGGTCCGGGGTGACGCGCTGGTGCCGGTTGTCGCCGCCGGGTGCGACGAGCCGGTCGAGCGTGAACAACGCCGCGCCGCCGCGCGGGCGGTGACTCACCCGGCGCCGGCCGGGCTGCTACCCGCGGCCGCGATCGACGGGAAACTGTTGCATGGCAGCCGCACCCCGGCCGGGCAGGTGTTCCTGGTCGCCGCGGTCACCCACGACCGCGGGATCGTCCTGGGTCAGCGTCAGGTCCCGAACAAACGCGGTGAGAACGCGGTCATCGCGGACCTGCTGACACCGCTGGACGTGGCCGGCATGATGCTGACCCTTGATGCCCTGCACACGACGAAGAAGACTGCCCGGCTGATCACCGGGCCGCTGAACGCCCACTACATGTTGATTTTGAAGGGAAATCAGCCCCTCGCGCTGCAAGCCGCCCAAGCATTGCTGTGCGGCACAGACTCCGAGTTCATCGACCACATGGACGTCACCACCGACAGGGGACACGGGCGTACCGAACGACGGACGCTGCGCGTGGCGCCCTGCGACGACACCCTGTTCCCCGGCGCCCGGCAAGTCTTTCGGCTGCGCCGTGACACCGGTGGACTCGACGGCGTACGCACCAGCAAAGAAATCATTCACGGCATCGTCAGCGCCGACGCCGGCCAGGCCGGGCCGGGCCACCTCAACTATTACGCGCGGGGTCACTGGTCCGTGGAGAACCGTCTACATTGGAGCCGTGACGTGACCTTCCACGAGGACGATTCCCAGCTCAGAACCGGTACAGCCCCACGCGCCGCGGCCAGCTTCCGCAATCTGGCCCTCAACACCTTCCGCCTCGCCGGACGCGCGAACATCGCCCACGCCCGCCGCGACCTCCACGAACACCGCGACGCCTTCGCCGTCTACAACATCTAACAAACCATGATCAAACCGGACACTCCCGAACAACGCCGGGGCCGTGCCTCCAGCCGGACGTCACTCCAGTTGCGGCTATCTGCGTGCTTAACTGCACCAATGATGCAGCCGTAATTGGGCCGTTATAGTCAAATCGGGGACTCGACGCGATTGCAGCGGAGGGCGAGAAGGCAATGAGCATCACGCCAACTAAGCCACCTGCGGTTGCCCTAGTAAATGAAACCCAATTGCTTAAAAAAGCCCGAGTTGGAGCTAAAATGGTTTTGTTCATTACGAGAAGTCCCCCAATGTGTGATTGGCACGAAGGCGCCGTGAAATCCTAATAGGATTCTTTTAAGCGGAAGCCGCCATGGTCCAAGTAGACCAAGGGCATGGATACGTTAATTGACTGAATTTTCTTTTAACCTCCCCGTGACAGATTCGCCAGCCCGACCATAGATAGATGAGAATTAGTTGACAACCTTATGTGACGACCATCACACCAAAGTGGAGGAAGGTAGGCGATTGGAGGCGAGCGCGCTCGAAGGACCCTCGCCGTCGCAAAGCAATGCCCTGAGCGCGCGGGAGTTCCAGATTGGAATCTCTGCTCAGACCACTCGTACCTACTGGTCAAGCCGAGCCCGGTGCTGCTCACTTTCTGGAGCGATGGATCGTTGCCAGCGCTGCCTAACATCCCGCACGAGCCACGAACCGATCACCCGCCCACCGCTACTAGACTCGGCGGGCCGCTGAACAGGTGGACCACGATCGGAGCGTCACTGCAGCTCACCCAGGTACTCGACGTCATCGAAGGGCTACTGGTCGCCAGCCAGCACCCCGACATTGTGCTAATCCGCCGCTACGGCAAAGACACTGCTCCTGGCGGCAACTCCCCTGCTGGGGTGTGCGTCAAGCACGGTTCAGGGTCGGAGGCGTACATCTGGGGTGCCGTATATCCGGGAGAGATCGCGATCCCTGTGCCGGAGGTGCTGCCGGCGCCGAAACGTCGAGCTGACCGGCTCGCGATCCTCGTAACGCAGCTGCTAGACGTCGCCCGGCCGGAACAATTCCGTTCCTGGCAACTCGTGGCGTTCCCAGACCTGGGTCCGGTCGAGGAGCAAGGCAAATCCGCGGCGGGAATCAGTCTCGTCTGCGCTGACGGCTCAAAAATGCTGCTGCGAGTCACGGCCGGGTCGGGTCAGACCGGCGACCCAGCTGAAGAACCCGCCCCCGGTTACGTCATCCCTGAGGAGGTCAGCTCATGGCACCTGCAAGCTGAATTGGCCTGGGTTTGCTGGAGGGCGTTGTTAGGCCGCGGCGGGCTGGTTGTTACGCCGGGTTGAATCGTAGTAGGCGTTTTCGTATTCGGCTGGTGGTAGGTGGCCGATCGAGGAGTGGAGACGGTCGTGGTTATACCACTGGACCCAGGACGCGGTTGCCTGCTCGACGTAGCGCCATGAAGTCCAGGTAGGTCTCTCGTGCTCGATGACCTCGGTTTTGAACAAGCCGATCGTGGATTCCATGAGTGCGTTGTCCAGTGCGTCCCCGACAGTGCCGATCGATCCGGTGATATCGGCCTCGCGGAGCGCGTCGGTAAATGCCAAGGACACGTATTGACTGCCCGCGTCGCTGTGATGCAGTAACCCGGTCGCGGTGAACGAGGCGTTGGTACGACGCCGGGTGAACAACGCTTGCTGTAGTGCGCTGGTCACTAGAGGTGTTGTCTTGCTCGTCGAGACCCGCCAGCCCAGGATCCGCCGGGAGTACACATCGGTGACAAACGATATGTAGCAGAACCCGGCCGTGGTCCAAACATAGGTGAAGTCGGCCACCCACCACTGATCCGGCCGGCTCGGATAGTCCCACCGCCTTTTCACGTGATCTGGGTGCCGTGGCCTGCTGCGATCAGACTCGGTGGTAACGGTGCGGCGCCGGCCGCGACGAACCCCGACGATCCCGGTGATCTTCATGAGGCCTTCTACCTGGTCACGACCGATACCCAGGCCGGCCCGGTGGGCGGCGATCCAGAGTTTGCGGCGCCCGTATAGGCACCGGTTCAGCGTCCATAGATCCAACAGCTGGTTTGCCTGATACGCCTGTCGTAGCTGCCCGGGGTAGGCCCGAACCCGCAGGCGGCGTGGGCGTAATACGTCGATGGGGCAACCCCAATGTCGTGCTCGTTGAGCACGGCCAGGATCGGCTCGACCCCAAAAAGGTCCGCATGCCTGCGGACGTAATCGATCACTATCCGAGTCTGCGGTCGAGCTCCGCCGCCGCGAAAAACGCGGACGCAGTCTTCAGAATCTCGTTCGCCCGCCGCAGCTGTGCGTTCTCCCGCCGTAACCGCACGAGCTCGTCATCACCCTGTTGCGCGTCGGCTGGTGGGGTGCCACCCTCACCCAGATCCCGCCGGACCCAGTTACGTAACGTCGAGGCTTTGATCCCGAGTAACTCACCAACTTCCTGGCGAGCCTTGGCCTGTGACACATCCCCAGCAGCGATCCGGTCGGCATACATCCGGACTGCACGTGCCTGCGTCTCATCGTCATACTTCATCGGTGCTGGCATGATCATCTCCCTGTTAGATCATGCCCTCCGAGAAACCCAGGCCAATTCAAGCCAGTGTTCTGTCTGCGGCGCAAAGTTGACTTCCTCTGCCCCCTGAAGAGGGCAGATTCCCAACGGCGGTCATGCCGCGCGCAGGGTGGTTGACGCTTCGTTGCCCGCAGGTTCGGGGCTCCACGTCCGTACACGGCCAAGCCCGGCCGCGTTGAGAATGTTCAGGGCAGCGTTGGAGTCGGCATGGCCGACCCAGCCGCATGCGGTGCAGGCGAAATCGGTCCCGCACCGGGACGCCTTGTCCCGGTGCCCGCACGTCGAGCAGGTCTGCGACGTGTACGCGGCGGGGACTTTGACTAGTTGCCCGCCGCGTTCGAGCAGCTTGTACGTGAGCAGTTCAACGGTGCGGGCGTGGGCTTCGTTGAGCAGCGACCGGTTAAGCCCGGCCTTCTGCCGCACGTTGCGGCCCGGCCGCTCGACGGTGCCCTTCGCTGAGCGGGTCATGCTGGTCAGGCGCAGGTCTTCCACCACGACGATGCCGTACTGCCTAGCCAGGATCGTGGTGGTTCTGTGCTGCCAGTCGTCGCGGCGGCGCTTGATTCTTGCGCGCACCTTGGCGATCTGGTCGTACGTGCGGTGCAGCCGGTTTGAGGTCTTCTCGAACGGCTTACGCGCCCGCTTCTGACGGGCGGCCTTGCGTTCCAGGCGAAGGAGCCGTTCGGCTTCCTTCGGCCGGATCCACGAGCTGTGGGTCTGGTCGTTGCCGTCGGATAGAGCCAGCGCGACGTTCACGCCACGGTCGACGCCGACTGCCGGGCCGCAGTGCTGGGCGGGGGTCGGTACGTCGACTTCGGTGCGAAACACGATGTGCCAGCCGAGAGCGTCCTTGACCAGCCGGGCGCCGGTGATCCGGCCGTACTCGCGGCCGACGCCAGGGATCGGGCCGGACCAGCGGAACCGGACCAGCCCGATCTTCGGGATCTTCACCTGGCCGACATGCCGGGACAAGCGGACCACGGCGAGGTCGCGGCCCTGCGGCACGTCCACTGCCATCCGCGACCGTCCCCGGGACTTGAACTCCGGTGCCCCCGCCCGGCCTTCCCAGCAGTTCTTCCACGCCTTGACGTACGTCTTGAGGACCTGCTGCGACGCCTGCGCGGGCAGGTCGGCCAGCCAGCCAATGTCCTTGCGGGCTTGCCGGATTGCCTCGTCGGCCTGCTTCAGGCTCGGCCGGCGGTTCTTGCCGCCCCAGGTCCACCAGGCGTGCAGCAGGTTCCACATCGCACGGGCGGCGTGGCCCTGCTCGTCGAGGGCGTCGGCCTGGGCGGGAGTCAATGAGAGTTGCCGGACGTAGCCGTGGTTGACCTTCACGACTTCGATTCCTTCCGCCAAGGCCGCTCCCATTGGGTTTCGATGTACTTCTGGATCGTCGCGGCCGACACGTTGCCGACTGACGACACGAAATACGACCGCGACCACAAGGTCGGCAGCCGTTTGCGCAGCTGCGGGAACTCCTCACGCAGCACCTTCGAGGAGGATCCTTTGAACTGGTTGGCGATGTACGACGGAGACGCCGTCGGATCGGCACGCACGAACAGATGCACGTGATCCGGCATCACCTCAAGCGCCACGATCGACCATCCGTGCTCGTCGCACTTCTGCCCGATCAGCTCCCGCAAGCGCTCGACTACCGGGCCAACGAGCACTTGACGGCGGTACTTCGGACACCACACCAGGTGGTATCCGAGGCTGTATGCCGCCCCGCGGTTCGTCTCGTACTCGGTCATGAACATAGTATACAAGCGCTGTATATCTATCACATTCGGCGCGGATCACGGCAACGATTCACCTGCCGCCTGAAGTCGGCAGCCCTCTCGCCACAAATCGGCAGACAGCGGTTCGCGTTACCGATACGGCGTCTCCGTAGTTGCCACTTGCATCAATCGATCGTGTGCGCTGTACTGGGCATTCCAGTCCGTCCCCCCGTGCGGCACTGGACATGAAACGACCCGAGACTCGTCCGAGCTCGGGTCGTTTTGGTGGGGGCGCCGTTACTGCTGGCAGGGGATTACGGGTAATACGTCGCCGGTGGCGTTGAAGTGGTCGAGATCTTCCCGGCACATGCCGTGTGCGGAATGCGGGCGCTGGCAGCCGGGGATGCTGCACCGCCAGGTTCGGATCGGGATGTCTGCCTGCACGTCGCCGTGATGCAGGAGCCGGTAGTAGTGCGGTTGACATAAGCCGAGCGCCCTGGCGTCGCGGTCACACACCGACAGATAACACTGCGGGTTTGTCCCCGGCGCTTTCATCTTCCTCAGCGGCACATCGGCGTGGACATCACCGGTGGTCCTTAACCGCTGGTAGTGGCCGCGGCAGCAATCCAGAGCGACATGAGGTTCGCTGCAGTAGTTACATGTGCGGGGTGGATCATTTTTGGCGGGCACGGTGGCGTTCGATGATCTGTTGCACTCGCGCCCGAGACAACCCAAACCGGGCGCCGACGGTTTCGTAGGACTGACCCGGTTCCGCATAGGCCTCGGCGACGACCGTATCGCGGGTTTTGCTGATCTCTTCCAGGACCGCTGTGTGCAGAGCGAGCGCTTTGGCCGCGAGGATGTAGCGCACAGCCAAATCTTCGCCGGGCTCACCCAGTTCGACGACGGTCATGACGGCGGCGACTTCGGCAGGTTCGGCTTCGTAGCCGTTCACGATCGTGGCCATCAGTGGGCGTCCAAGCCGTAATATGCGACGACATCGGCGGGCAGGTGGTAGTCGAGCCGGACAATGGATTCGTAATGCAATTCGTCGCCTGGGTTAGATCCGGTTTTTTCGTCGATCTCGGCCAGCGTGAGGCCGTGCGCACTTAACAGATCGTCCAGGTCGATGGTAGGAATGTGGGTGTTGGTGCGGCGGGCAGCCTCGATACGGTGCGATCCGGTGATAGCGACGGGGAACCCGTCGCCGTGCATCACGACCAGTGGTGCACCACGCCATCCGTGAGTAGTCATCGACTCGACGAGCCGGTCGATTTTCTCGCTGTTGTGGAAATCGTGCCAGGGCTGAATTTGGTCGGGATCAAGGTCTTCACCAGTCATCTGCATAGGCCCACTATGCAGGCGTGGCTACACACCCGTCAAGGGGGGATATGCAAACGGGTGGGTGATAACCAGACAATGCCGAAGTCGGCCCCATCGAACCTCCAGCAAGAGAAAGTCGGCAGGCCCGAGCCAAGCCTCAACCCGGCCGCTCAGAAGTCGCCGCTGCCACCCGAGTCGCCGCCGAAATCACCGTCAGCACCGCCACCACCAAAATCACCGTCGTAGCTATTGCCGGTGTCGTAGCGTTCCTCACGGTCACGTTCCTCATCCCGGCCCTCTTCCTTACCGAGCTCGTAACCGAGTAGGCCACCAGCTGCGGCACCGACCCCACCAGCGACCCAGGGGCTGACACCCGAACGGCCGTACCCGCTAGTGCCATAACCCGGCCCGTACCCAGGGCCTGGACCGTAACCCGGCTGACCGTAACCACCTGGGGTGTTGAAACCGGCGAACTGGTTTGGTGCTTGCTGAGTCTGCCGGCGGCGCCGCAGGAAAAACACGACCACTCCAGCGACGACAACCAGCAAGCAAAGCAAACCCGCGATCGAGAAACCGCCCGAGGAGCGTGACCTCGTCTGGCTGTGCTGCACCGGCCTGTTACCTACGGGTGCCGCCGCCTGAATCGCGGACCGCATTGAACCGAGCGCCGCGATTGTCGCCGTCGTGTAGTCCTTGCTAGTCGTGAACGAGTCGATGAACGCCTGGGTCGCAGTCGCCGCCGATTGCTGGGTGATGCGCGAGCTGGTCCCGGTACGAATGGCCAGATGATGCGACTGCGTGTTCACTGCGATCACCACCACGGCGGGGGCGGTTACTCTCGCCTGGGTTGCCTGATCGAAGGCCGCCTTGTCATCGGCGTCTTTGACGGTCGTGTAGACCTCGACCGGGTCGGGCAGGCTCGCGGCTTCGTTCTGGACCCGGGTGACATCCAGAACGTGGGAGTCGTCGTGGATGCTGACTGCCGCGGCTTGGGCTGGGCCGGCAGCGATTGCCAGCATCGCCACGATCGGAACAGTCACGGCCCAAACCCTGCTGAACCGGCGTTTCCCAGGTTGGTTGATAACCTTCGTCATGATCATGTCCTCCGTGGCTGGTTCATCCAACCCGAGTGTGCATGATCGTCACAACGCGGGCGCCTACTGGTTCAACTGATCAACATTCTCAGCAGCAAATACGTCCAGGACAACGTTCACAGCATCAGAGCCATACCGACCGGTCGCAAACAAAATCTTGGCGATGCGATCCGCCCGGTCACCATCAGCATGGCTGAGCTGGTCGAGCTGCAGATCGTGCGCTGCAGCGGTCTTGGTCGTTGTGTCGCTCATTGGGTGCCTTCCTCCTGCGGGTCGTCGTACATCTGGTCACAGGAACATTCCCCGTGCAATTCGTCGCCGAACTCAGCAACCGGGCAGTGACCGAAGTGACCCCAGCCCATGTCTCTGTCCGGAGATTCCCGGACCGGATAGGGCAGGCCGTGCCGGGCATAGGAGCCGTCAGCGCGAGGAAGTCCCCACTCGTTGTTCATCGCGTTCACCTTTCGTCTCGTGTCAGTGCTCGGCAAGCCATTGCTTGCCGGCGTCGGTCAACTGCCACGGCTTCGGCGCATACATGGACGGGTGTTCAGCTGGCGCCATCTCGATCAGTCCGGCCTTGCGGAGGAACTCCACTACAGCATTGACCTTCCTGTGGCCGTAGCCACCAGGCCGCCACGTGTCTTCGTCCGGTTCGCTGCCCCAGTTGCGATGATGCTTGACCTCGCCGGCCGCGACGCCGCGGAGCACGGCAGCCCGAGCGGCAGTCAGCTTGATGTCCCGAGGTGGAACAGGGGCAGTCACGCGGCACACTCCCGGAAGTAGCTGTCGAACCAGGACTGCAGTTCATCCCAGATAACTTGGTTGTCATGTCCGGAGTCTTCCCAGTGTGCGCGCAGCTTGTCACCAGCCACTGACGAACCGTCGCAATATCCGGCCCCGTGAAGGTACTCGCAGGAATCGATTGGGTACGGCGACAGACTGCCGTGGGGGTTCGCCGAATGGACGTCAATAGACCAGGTCGTCGGCCAGAACGTGACGGCCTTGCCGGGCTCGGACAGAACGAAAGCACCGTTTACTTGGTTGATTCGCTGGGTTGGCATGGAAATCCCCTTTGGTCTCAGAGGGCGTTTGATGAGCATTCATGTTTCCGTTTTGTTGTTATTAGTCGCTTAGTCACTGGTATGCGGCGTCAGGCCGCACGCCCACAAACAGAGTGAAATGCCCGATTTTAGTAGCTTACGTTCCCAGGGTTGGCATCCCCGACGCAATTTTTCTGACTTTTGTAAACCGAACGGAAATAAAGGGACGTTGATTCGCTGGGTTGGCATGGAAATCCCCTTTGGTCTCAGAGGGCGATAAGCGCGTTTTAGGTCTGTTTCGTGTTTGGGTTTGGGTCAGGGTTGCTGGTCACGGGCTTGTCGGTGGGTCCCCGCGGGGTGGTGAGGGTGAAGTGTCCGGGTTCGGGTTCGGTCAGGATTTGGCGTTTGACCAGTCGTTTCAGTTTCGCGCGGATACCTTCGATGGCTTGGGGTTCGGTGCTGCTTTTGAGGGCGTGGCAGACGTCTTTAGCGCGCATGGTGGTGCTGTCGCTGGTCGTGAAAACGGTCATGATCTGCTGGTAGACGCTGTTGTCGACGGGGCTGGTGTCCGGCATCGTGGCCTCGTTCATGCTGCTAAGCCGGGTCAGGGTGGTGCGGGTGGTTACCAGGTCGGCCAGTTCTGTTTCGGCTAGGCGTAGTTCGTTGGTGAGTTTGCTGATCTGCTCGCGCAGGGTGGTGATGGCCTCGACGGTGACGGCTTCACGGTCGGTGATGAGGTCCAGAATGGATTGCATACCGTTTATGCCTTTGTCGTGGTGCGCCAGGTCACGGTGGTGGTCCCGGTCAGCCGGCGGGTCAGGTTAGCGGTTGAGGCCCATAGGGTGTGCGACACGTTGGACGCTGGCAGGATTTCGTACTCACGCACGAGCCTGCGGTGCAGCATCAGCGTGCCGTGGGTTTGTTCGACGACCCAGCGTTTAGTCACGGGTACGAACCCGGGTTGGGTGTCGGAGCGTTTGACCTGTTCAACGGTGATCCCGAGGACCGCACCGTGGATCATGACGTCGTCTTTGAATCCGGCGTCGACGAAGGCGTGGGTCACGGTAGGGGTGTGCTCGACGACTTTGTCGAGCAGGTCGATGCCGATAGCGTTATCGGTGACGCAGGCTGCGGTCACTACCACCGCGATGATCAGCCCTAACACGTCTACAGCCAGGCCCCGCTTCCTACCAGGCACACGTTTACCTGCGTCTTTGCCCGTAGTAGCGGCCGGGACGTGGTTCGCGGCCCGAATCGACTGGGTGTCCAACACGACCGCGGTGGGGTCCTCGGCCCGGCCGGCTTTCTCCCGCACTTGGCAGCGCAGCAAATCATGAATGCACTGATCAGTGCCGTCATCGCGCCAGAGAGCGAAGTAGTAATACACCGCTGACCAGGGCGGTAAGTCGTTCGGTAGGTACTTCCACTGACAGCCGGTGCGGTTCTGATAGAAGATCGCATTCACGATCGCCCGTAAGTCGTAGCGGCCTTCATGTCCCGACGGTGACGGGCGTTTCGCTTTCCACGCCCGCAGAAACGGGTCGATCAACGCCCATTGCTGGTCGGATAAGTCACTTGGATATCCAACGCGTTCATCCATGACCAGGTGCTACGCGGCCCAGGCCTGTTCCACCTCAACCACGCCTGTCCTATCACAACATCGAGCGACACTAAATAATCCTAAACCGGGTCGAAACTGCCACAAACACCAAAACCAACAGAACCGCGCTTATCGCCCTCTCAGTGCTCAGTCTGCAATGCGCGGGTGCGCGCCCACAGGGATCGGCTGGGCAATTCCCGGCCCATCCACGTACAGTTCCCGTTCCTCGTCGGCTTCAATGTGCCCGTCCACTGCAGCGAGCAGCGCCTCATGCTCGCTCGGGTGCCAGCCGACCACGAAAGTCACGTCACCGACCTGTTCCACAACCACAAACTCAGTCACTGCCGGCCCCGACTTTGGGCTTGCGCGCACGGGTCGCACAACATGACCCGCGGCAGGCCAAGGTCCGCGCGGACCCAAAACGTGTCACCGGGCTGGTGGCGGTGCCCGCACGTCATCGGAGCCTGCTCGTTCGTCAAACCTAGGCCGACGGTCACGGGCATGAGCCGCACGAGCTCACCACGAACGGAGACGGCGACGTTAGTCGAGTTCACGTCGCCCCCTCACGGTCGTGAGCGTCCAACGCTCCGAACGTGTCACCCCGCTGCGGAGCCTCGTCGAGGACATACACGCGGGAGTCCGGAGTGCAACCCATGGCGTTTTCGCGATGCTCGCCGTAGTTGTTGGTGCCGGTGAACCGAACCCGATCAAGTACGCCGACACCTGGGCTGAAGAACTGGTCGAAAGTCACGTAGTCCACGGTCAGTGTGAGGTCGGGATGGTGGATGCGCGACCAGGTTGTTTGGATGACGTCACCCGTGCGGACGTTACGGGCGATGGTCTCGCGGGCAGTCATTTGTTGACCCCCGCGCAGTCGATGACGCCGTCCTGCTCACTATCTGCGGGTGCAACAACGAGCCACAGGTGGTCGAACCAAGTCCGCCCGCACCGCCCACACTGGGTGGCGGCATTCGCGGGGGTCACATCCGCGGTGTGCCCGTGGTAGACCTCGGCGAGCACCCGAGGCAGTTCGGTTCCTGCCCGGTGGAGCTGGATGACGTTGCGATAAAGCTGGATCACGCCGCCACCTCTAGGTTGATCGGGTTACCCTCCGTGCAGGCCTCACCCGCACAGCCGACCCCGCCATGCAGGGTCAGCGCGCCAATCAGCAGGGAAAGCGGGACGCAGCACAGCAGCACGTCCACCCCGACGATCTTCAGGTTGACGGCGTTCCCGTGCTCGCAGACGCTGATCACAAACCCACGCTGCCCGGAGTAGAGGCCCTCAATGATCTGGGCGCCATGCCAGGTACGAAGAACGAGCGGAGCGTCTGCCCGGGTAAGGCGGAAAGCCGCTCGACGCTCGGCACTGGTAGTCACGGATACACCACCTCCAGCCGCGCCTCGAAACCGCGGTCGGTACGCGTCCAGCCCCGACCCCACAAGCGGAAACCTTCCCGCTCGGCAATAAGGATGGCCGCCGAGAAGCAACCTGCCCGGTCGAGGCCGTCCGGCAAGGCCGTCTCAAACAACGGCTCGTTGTTCCAGGTGTCCACGTCAAGCGCGTCGATAACCAGCGCGTTGCGACCAGTTGGGATCGTCGCGATGAAGCAACTGAAGCGCGGAATCTCGGAACCGTCACCACCGAAGGCGGTGACTTTTGCGTAGTCGGCGGTCTTCATGCGGCAATCTCCTCCCTGGTCTGTGCGAGCGCAAGCCCCCGGTGGTTGAGTCGGACCGAGGTGATGCGCTGCCCGGTCTGCTCGTGGGCGACACCGAGACGGCGATCGACGATTCCCCGCAGGAGCACCCACGGCTGCCCTGGGGCCCGGGTGACGACACCGTCAACGTGCTGGCGGATCCGGTCGAGCTGGGCAGGCGTCGGGGGCTGGGTGTGGACCCGGGTGCGGGTGAAGTCCCGCCGGTTCTGCTGGCGCAGTGCAGCCCAGGAACCACCGACGGGCATGTCATCCACGATGTCCGACACGTCCACCGGCTGCGGCTGACCGTTGTCCATCGTGGTGTTGATGCTGTCGATCAGCTCCTGATCGGCGTCATCGACCACTGCGGCGGCGGAAGTCCAGGCACCGGCAGCTGATTCGATCAACCACATCGGTTTGCCTGCAGTCGCGAGATCACGCAGCAGGGCAAGGTACTGGCGACCCTCGGCCAAGTTGGTGAACTGCCGGTTAAGAATGTCGTGGCGGGCGACGGTGATCGTGACCCCTTCGTCGTGGCGGTCAATGCGGACGTGCAGCGGACCAAAGTCCTTGTAGGCCGTCTGGCCGGGAATCAGCAGGTCAGTCATGTTCGGGGTACCTCCCGATCGGGGCTCTTCGGCGCGCCAACACCTCGGAGCCAACGTGCGATTTACTACAAATAGATTGGCATATTCAGTGTGCCATGTCAAGTGGCTTGGCATACTGCCTTTGCGTCAGCTAGACTTGAATCATGACTTGGCCAACATCCTTGGCTCCCCCGCGTACATCATGGGAGAGTCCACCCATGGAAGATCCCGAACTGGAAAAGCTCGCCAAGGACTACATCCGCACCGAGGCGAAGCTGAATGACCTGCGTCCGCGCCTGTACGCCGGGATCTACGCCTACAGCAAGGCGCACGGCGGCCGGCGAGGGTGGCAAACAGAGCTCGTCCAAGCAACCGGGCTCACCCGGGAGCGCATCCGGCAGATCATCGCCGCCGAAGAAAAACGACGAGTCGAGTGACCGATTATCGCGAGCGCGAGACGGTGGTCTACCAGCTGTTCGATGCGGAGGAGGCACTGCTCTACGTCGGCATGACCGTGAACTTGAAGGCCCGCTACATGGAACACAAAATGTGCAAGTCCTGGTGGGTCGAGGTGGATCACGCTCGCACGAAGGTCATGTGTTTCGACAACCGCGATGAAGCATCAGAGATGGAGATCGCGCTCATCCAGCACGAGAGCCCTCGGTGGAACATCGTGTGGTCGAACGACTCACGCCACCGAACCATTTTGCGTTCCGGGCGGCGTCGCTAGCAGAAATAGGCGGCCGGGGCGGAGTTGGCGCTCCGTTGATCCCCGGCCTAACGGAGAGGTACCTCCGCACGTGAACCCTAACCAAGATCCAGCCAGCAATGCAGCCTGGCACTCCGAGACCGACAACGACTGTGAGCGTTGAGCTGATGGTCGAGGTTCTCAAGCACGCGCCGGAAACCCTCAACCCGACGGAGCGGCTAACCCTCGTCGCCATCGCCGAGAGCTGCCGCACCGAGACGCGCTCCACGTTCTACCGCGCCGGCTGGGACGCCGACGAGCTGGCCCGTCGGGTCGGCGTCAACGCGGAGTCACTGACCAAGGTGTTCCGCTCTCTGGCGGCGAAGGGTTGCGAGGTGCGGGTGCCTCACGCGTTCAAGAACGGCAAGCCGGTGTTCGCGTTCAAAGGCAAGCAGACGACGTTCAAGCTGCCCCAGTTCGCTCCGCAAAGGGTGGACAAGAGTCCGGGCTTCGGTTCGGCCGAGGACGCCAAAGGGTGGACGAACGTCCGCGAAAGCCTGGACGAGAGTCCGGGCAATGAGGCTCAAAGCCTGGACGAGAGTCCACCCCTTCTCCTCAAAGACCTTCCCTCAAAAAACACCTCACCTCCCCCTACCCCCTCGGAGAGCGGCTCGGCGCTCGAAGTGGTCGAGGCCGCAATCGTGGAGGAGGGGGCCGAGAAGGATTCACAACTCGAAGACCAACTTCAAAGGCTCATCGACGAGATCAGGCAGACCCGACCCAACTGGTCCGCCGACGAGTTACGGACCAACATCAGCGCCGCCCAGTCGATGCTCGGTAATTCGTTTGAAGCAGCCGCAGAGGTAGCCCTACGGACGGCGAGGGATGCCAGTTCGGCGCGCCCCTCTCGGATCACCGCGGCTGGCAACCCTCACCTGAAGGAAGCCTCCACCGCGTTCCTGCTGGCGAGGATCGACCATGCCGACCCGACTCCGTCTTTCAGCCGACCGCATCCCGACGCCCACCCCTTCGAGGGTGACAACACTGGGATCTCCTGCAAGCGCTGCGGTACACCGGTGCAGAACGGGATGCACAAGGTCGGCAATCAAAGCGGCGGCTACGTCGCTCAGCGAAGCTGGTGGAGCAACAGCAAGCCCAGATACGAGCCATGGCGCCCGCCGGTCGACCAGTCCGAATACGACAAACCCTTTTCAGGGCAGGTCGCACGCTCGCCAGCCGACCAACGAATGCTCGACGCGATTCCGCTCTACAACCACTACAAAGCACTGGAGGAATGATCATGAGAATCAACATGCCGTCATTCATTGGGGCAGCGGAGCCTGGAACCCTCACCGGAGGCTGCCCGTGCGGTCGGAAGGCCACCCACGCCATCCGCAGCGTCAATGGCAGCGGCATCCCCACCGAGTCCTGGACGTGCGCGGACCACCAGGACGTGTCGTGCTTCAGCAACAACCAGCCCCGGTGGCGCCACCAAGGCACCTGCCCGTACGGCCAGCACGACGGCTGGGGCGGCCCGGACGACAACCCGATCTGGGTGGACTGCCCACACCGCACACACGCAACCGTCTAAACACTTCGCGGCACCCTGGCCGCGACTACACCGAACGACCGTGAAGGAGCACCGACATGACCCCCGAAATCCCCGATATCCTGCGACGCGAACGCATCCTTTGGCAGGGGATCGACGACACCACCCCCGCCCACTGCACCCTGATCACCGCCGAGGTGCTCGGCTTGGTGACCACGTACGTCCTTGGTGACGGCGAGGTGCTCGGCCGCATCGAGAGCGATGACGGCGCACAGAACGGCTATGCGGGTGCTGGACTCAAGGGTGGCCACTTCCTCGGGACCGGCGGCTCGACCGAGTTGGCCCAGCGGATCGTCGAGCACGCGGGTCGGCCCCTCGGTGACTGACACCACCTGACCATCTTGCGGCATCCCGGCCGCGACTACACCCCCAGCGAAGGAGAACGAAATGACCGACACGCCCCGCACCTACGTGGTAACCGCCGACAGTGGCGACGGGCCCGAGCCCGACCCAGATGAGAGGTACGACGACCTGGCCTTCGCGTGGAAGATGGCCGACGAATTGCAGGACGAAGCAGAGGCTGGCGTCGTGTACGGCGTGTACGCCCTGACCGCGGCGGAGCGGCCGTGACCGACGATCCTCTCGACATCACGTACGTCTACCGTGACCTGCGAGCCGGCATGACGATCGAGTGGTCGGAGCCGCCCGACTACCTCGACGTCACGGCGGTCAGCGAACCTGACGCCGACGGCATGGTCACCATCGACGCCGTGCAGGGCCGCTTCGTGATCGCCGGGGACTGCATGTTCACCGAGATCACGCCCGAGTTGGCAGACCTGATCGGGGCGGTCGTCATGGATGAGAGCGAGAGACTGCGATGACTGACTTCGTCACCTACCACGGCTCCGAGACGCTGGAGGACACGTTCCGCCGCTCCGACGGCGACGAGTTCGGGTACCGCATACTCAGCGAACTGATTAACCGCCTGGAGACGCTCGACCGGGAACGGCAGGACGCCATCAACGCGATCAAACGGCACATCGAGGAGCGGCGAGTTCCGGAGGTTGACTTGGAGACTGAGGAGCCGACCGGGGAGGATAATCCATGGTGACCGCGCGGGCTGACGACGCCGCATGGCGCGGTGCCCTGACTGAGCCTCCGGCTCAGATCCTTCACGTCCGGGATGAGCACGACGGTCTGATGGACAGGCAGGGACCGTGCGATTTCTGTGACGGCAGCATCTGGCGTTGGCGGCACAACGGCAACGCGGACTGCTGGATGGATCTGGACGGCATCGCGCCATGGACCGGCTGGTCCTGAGTCACTCTTCCTTCCTTGGCCTCCCCCGCTTCCTGGGCGGCTTGAACACTTCCAGTTGCTTCTCCCGCGTCCTGGGCCGCTTCACGTACTCGGCGAGCGCGGCGATCACGAGGTCGTTGAGTGTCCACGGGTCGTCGCGTTCGGGTTGACCTTCGAGCGCACCCTTCGCCTCGGCTTTGAGCTCGGCGGGGACGCGGAAGTCTTTGGCCTGTTGTTTGTGTGGGCCGCCCATCCGTCAAGGATGGCATGCGGGGACCCTAATTCGGCCCTCAGGGCAACCGATCAAGGCCTGCGGGGCGGTAGAATCGAGTGGAAGCGGGGACCCTTATTTCGATCATCGGAGCAGCTAGGAGAGCACATGGGATACGCAGACTTCCGCGCACACGGCCTCAACATCATCTGCATCTGCGGATCGACCCGCTTCCGCGCCGAAATGGCCGAAGCGAACCGCGAACTGACCCTCGCCGGCCACATCGTGCTGGCGCCCGGCGTGTTCGCCCACGACGGCGACACGATCACCGACGAACAGAAAGCCGACCTGGACCGGCTGCACTTCGCAAAGATCGACCTTGCCGGTTCGATCTACGTCGTGAATCCGGGCGGATACGTCGGAGAGTCCACGGCTCGGGAGATCGCTTACGCCCGATCATCAGATAAGCCAGTACGTTCACTGGTCGAGCTGGTGGAGGCGAACGCCTGATGGAGACGACCCTCTATCGCAGCAGAATCTACAAGGGCCAGATCGTGGAGGCGGTCCAGTACACCCGCGACAACGACCGCGAAGTCTACGAATGGATCCCCGGTAAACAGTTCATCGGACCCGCGCCGGACTATCGCGTCGAAGGCTTGACAGTGTTTACCCCGGAGGGCCGGCGTCGATCCGTCTGGGGTGACTGGATCTACCGTGATCAAGGCACCGACCGATTCTGGACGACGTGCCAGGACGCGTTCGACGACGACTACGAGCCGGTCGAGGTGGACGCCTGATGCCCGCCCGCCTGCTCGGCCCCAACGATGAGCCGCAGAAGTCCGGGACCATCGTGGCCGTGAACTACGGCGACTATCGACGACAGTGCGTATTCGTGAACAGTGGGGCAAACATCGGGTGCTGGTATCCGCTCGGTAACGAGTTCGGCCACCCGAAGACGTGGGACGACCCGCGTAGTCAGTCCGAGAAGATGTTCGACCGCGGCCCTGTGCCTCAGCGGCCCGCCGGCACTCTTCCGCTGCACCCGCACTGGGAGGATGTCGTGGCGCTCGGCCCGGTCACGCTGCTGACGCCCGGTGATGACGACGCCTACCGCACAGGTTGGCGCAACGGCCGCCGGGATCTGTGGCAGCGGATGGAAGACCTCACCTACGACGAACCGGAAGGTGCGAACCAGTGACCACGACCATCCCCCGCGCCGAGATCAAGGCGATTGCCGCACAGCGCCGCACGGACTATGACCTGGACTTCGATCCGAGCATCGAGTGGGTTCGGGCGACTGCTGCGCTGCTGCGGGAGGACTCGCCGCTGTTCCCGACGACGCCCGAGCTGCGCGCCGAAGCCCACGACTTGGACACACTGGCCGACCGGTACGAGAAGATGGCGTGATGCACTGCGAAGACGTCTACTGCCCCGCCTGTCCCAACCCAGCAACCGCGTTCCAAATCGAAGATGTCGGAATCAAGGTCGGTAAGGTCGGTGACGTTGAGACGACGGGCGACGGGATGCGGATCACGGTGAGCCGACCACTGTGGGAGACGGTCATGCTCGCCCATCTGCGTCTGATGGACGACGATGAGTACCGCCGCCTTTACGACCTGTGCGTCACCGAACTGATGACGGAGGGCAAGACGGCCGAGGAGGCGGCACGGGATCAGATGCAAAGGCTAGTCGACTCGGTGACAAGCTCGATGCGCGACGCGATGCGGAGACACCAGTGACCCGCACTGAGTTCGCCACCGCAGTAGCGGACTTGCTCACTGACGACCAACGCCACCAGATTCGTGACTTACGCGACCAGGTTGAAGACGCATGGCTTGACGAATGCGCTGCCCATCATGAGGGCGCCAACTGCTGCGTCGACGCTTTGGTCGGCAAACGCCGAGTTGAGTGACAATCCGCAGGTAGTCGTGTCGCCGTCGCTCCGTTTCGGCCGTCCTTCCATGCGCGGTGTGGCGACCGAGTTCATCGCCGACACGTACTGGATTGGCGACGACCCGGAAGACAATTATCGCCTGACCCGGCACGAGCTGCTGGTGGCTTTGTGGTTTGAGGCGACACAGGGGCAGCCGCGGTTCCGCCGGCGCTGGCACCAGTGGGGCGTTACGGCATCGCAAGCTTTGTGGAGATCTGAGATGGACCCTGGATCGGTCGAGCTGCCGCCCATTAGCGGAGACGTCGGCGCCGCTTAGGTCGCAGGCAGTGTCTGATCTTCTTCAACACCATGCTGCGGGCAGACTGGGGCACACCGCCCAAACCGACTCCTTGTCCCACGATCGAATGAAACCAAGCCGTAACCAAAACCTCAGCTCCATCGGTTGATCCAGATGCAGCGATCAACTAGAGATCGGGGGAACGGGTATGAACGATATAAGCGGAAGAACCGAAGACCTGTTGGCTCTACACCAACCACACCCAGCCGAACAAGCCATACCAATCGACGAGAGAGAGGACCATACCCGCCACTTCGGCAAGGTATGTCTAGGCGGCGGACTTACGATCGGGATCCTCAACATCGTCGGTTCACTGTCCGCGACCATCGCGACGGAATCTCGGCTCGTTCCGAAAACGCCCGCTGGGGCGATGTTGTCCACCGTTGCCTTCGTCGCTATCACCGCGATCGCAGCAGCATTGATCGTGATCGGCGGCATCGAGCGTCTGAACAGGCCCCACAGATCTGCGGTAAGGCAGGCGTTGGCCGGCTGTTCCCGGGTTGAGGATCGGCTCCGGTTGGTTGCGGAACAGGTGGCTCCGTTGCCGGGTCGGTTGGCTGCCATCGAGCGGGTCATCGATAAGGTCCCGCAGTACCCTGAGGCGGTGCTGGACGGCATTGACCTGGCTCGTGGGTCGAGCACTATTCAGGGTCGACCGTGACCCGCAACCCTGTGACTGTGACTAGTAACTTACGTGGAACAAACAACCCCCTCGAAATGGATCTTCGAGGGGGTTGTTTTGGCTGGTGGGCGATACTGGGATCGAACCAGTGACCTCTTCCGTGTCAGGGAAGCGCGCTCCCGCTGCGCCAATCGCCCGCGATAAAACCTTGCCGAGGTGGAGACGGGATTTGAACCCGTGTACACGGCTTTGCAGGCCGTTGCCTCGCCTCTCGGCCACTCCACCGAGCTGAACCCACACGATAGCCTGTGTAGGCATCTCCGAGCGGACGACGGGATTCGAACCCGCGACCCTCACCTTGGCAAGGTGATGCGCTACCAGCTGCGCTACGTCCGCTTGTCCCTCCGGTGCGTTTCCGCTACCCGGCGACGGAGGAAACATTAGCGGGTCACTGCGTGTGTGGCAAAACCGGGTCCCCTAGCGGGGGAATCCACGGCTCTGAGCTGGCAAAACGCTGACCAGCCGGCTCGCAGCTCAGTCGACGACCGGCAGGTTAGCTGAGCTGAAGGCACGTCCGTCGTCGGTCACCACGGCGGATTCGTAGCCGGACGCTGTGCGTTGAGCGAGCCACGAGATGCCGGCTTCGCCCATCGCCAGCGCTGCGGTCGCATACGCGTCGGCCAGCGCCAGATCAGGACCGGTCACAGTCACTGAGCGCAGACCTTTCGCTGCTTTCCCGGTACGAGGATTGAGCACGTGCTCCCCGCGCTCGTACGTCCCCGAGGTGGCCACCGCGCCCTCGGTCAACGCGAGCACCCAGCTCACCTTGTCGGCCTGCCACGGATGGCGAATGCCCACCCGCCACGGGCCGCCGTCGGGATTACTGCCGCGCATGCGGATGTCGCCGCCCGCGTTGAGGAAGTGCCGCGCTGATCCAGCGGCGAAGAGTCGTGCCGATGCCACTTCGACCGACCAGCCTTTGACATAGCCGGACGGGTCAAGCGGCCCACCGGCGTACGCGTCGAAGTAGCCGTCGGTTTCGCGCCACAAATCAGCGCAGGCTTCGAGCACGTGGCGCAGGTCGGGGGAGAAGTCGGCAGCGGTTATCTCGCCACGGCGCAGTCGACTGACTTCACTGTCATCGCGATAGGTGCTGAATCGGGCGTCGACTTCGTGTAGCCACTTACAAACGTCACTGATCAGTTCGCGTAGCCGCGCTGGCGGCTGGTCGTCGGCCAATTCGATGCTGACGACCGTACCCATGACGTGTTCGACATGCCGCACGAAGCGTGACCTTACGCCTTGGCTGAGTCGAGTGCTGCTTGCAGGGACTCCCGGTATGAGCCGGTGGTGACGGTGGCGCCGGAAACAGCGGCGACGTCCTTGGCGCTTTTGACGCCGAGGGTTTCTTGTTTGAGGGTGGCGATGGCGCTCGGATTGATGGTCGCGCTGTTGCCGGCTACCGGATAGGTCGCGTCAGCCGCGGTGACGGCCCCACCGGAGACCTTGATCGAGACCTGCACCGTGCCATACGGGTTGTTAGCGCCTTTGCCCTGGTAGGTGCCGTCTTTGAACTCACCTTTTGGGGCCGCCGGCTTCGTCGCGTCCGCACCGGCACCCCCGTCCGACGCCCCGTTCTTAGCCGAACCGGACCCGGACGAACCGTTCTTGGATGCGCCATTTTTGGCCGCCCCATTTTTGGACGAACCCGATTTGGTCGGTTTCGGGGTGGCGGAGCTGCCGGCAAGGTTGACGACGGGAGCGGAAACTTGCGGGTTGACCGGCGTCACACTGAGTCGCACGCCGACGATCAGGGCGGCGCCGGTTAACGTACCGATTGCTGCTGCTGTGCTACGACGCATGACGATCTCCTAGGCACGTCGGGAACGGAAACTTAGCGGGAGCGGGGCAGCAACTCCACGGCGATAATCAGAACTCGAACGGGTCGAGATGCAGTTGACTGTCGGGCACAGCCAGCCCGTGCAGAGTGGTGACGGCCGCGTCGACCAAACCGGGCGGCCCGCAGAGGTAGACGTCGCGCCGGCTGACGTCCGGCACCAGGCCGAGCAGCCCCTCAGGAGTGAACAGCCGGCGTGGTCCGGGGTCGGTGCGGGAGCCGACGATGTAGCGCACCCAGGCGTCGCGACGTTCGGCGAGGTCTTCCAGCTCACCGCGGAACACCAGCTCTTCGGGGCGGCTGGCTCGATAGATCACGATCGTGTCGGCCGGCATGTCTTCCAGCAGCGCGCGGATCGGCGCGATGCCGCTGCCACCGGCGATCAACAAAGCCCGCCTTCGGGTACGCCGCTGGGCGGTGAACGTGCCGAACGGTCCTTCGGCCCAGATTGGGGTGCCGGGTTTCATCTCGGCGAGCGCTGCGGTGTGGCCACCGACCGCGGTCACGGTCAGTCGCAGCCACTGTGGGTTCGGCGCCGCCGACAGCGAGAACGGGTGCGACTGCCACCAGCCGTTGCGGGTCAGGAATCGCCAGCGCATGAACTGGCCGGCTTGGGCGCGCAACGTGTCCAGATTTTTGCCGTCGATGTAGATCGAGAACGTGTTGGCGCCTTCACTCACCACCTCGGCGACCTCGAAGCGGTGGCGCAGGTTGAGCCAGAGCGGTTCGACCAGCCGACCCCAGACCAGGGCGGAAATCACCAAAGCGGTCAGCGCAGGCCAGAACACTGCGGCGAACCGACCGCTCAGGTCAGCACCGGTAGCTACCTGATGGCCATAACCGAGCAACAGAACTAGATAAGCGCTCAAATGCAGCAGATGCCACAACTCGTACGGGAGTTTGGCACGGGCGGCTCTGATCGAAATGAGACTGATCGCCACCAGAATCCCGGTGGCGATGACTGCTTTGAGCATGTCCGGAAAGGTGTTGACGATCGTCCAGGTCTGGTCGACGACGCCAGTGCGGGCGGTCAACGCGTAGCCATAGACGATGAAGACGATGTGTGCGAGCACGCCGACCACCAGCGACGTGCCCAGCCAGCGGTGCCAGCGCAGCAGGTCACGAGCGCCTACCCACTCTTCGAGCCAGGAAACTCGGCTCATCATGAGCAGCTGAATGAACAGCAAATAGCCCGACACCAGCCCGGTGATCCGCCCGGCGGCGAGCAGCTGGGTCGCCGGGTCGTGGACCGCACCAGCCCGATTGTCGAACACCCAGAGCGCGATGCTGGTAGCCAGACCGGCGAAGAACAACATCACGGTCAGTAGCCGGTTACCGGAGGTCGCTTCGGCCGGCGGCCGGTCATCTTTGTCTGGCGCTGGTGGCCGGGCATAGCCGTTGGCCTTCCACCCGGTCGGGTCGGTGAAAGACTCAACCACCAAATCACTACGCCGGTACGGGTCGACCGGGCGGCGAGCCGGCTCGCCCGCAAGACGCGTCGGCTCCTCGTCATCGCGGTACTGCTCTTGCCGGGCGAGGTCGTCGACTGGCGGGGCGAGTGCGGTGGGGTTTGGCGTGGCGAAGCTGCCGGTATGCCTGGGCCGCCACGAACCGGTGTTGCCCGTACCAGATTGGCCGGATTGTTGGTTTTGCGATCGGTGTGCCGCAACCGCCATCGATTTCACCTATCCAACGGTTGTCCGCGGCGCCGGCGACCCCCATGCCACCGGCGTGACGACCTGTCCTGGATGAGTCGTCGAGCTGTACTACGCGGTCGAACTCGGCATCGATCAAACCGAGCCGAAAAAAATCGGTAGCAAGCGTCGGGATACGGTCACCGCGTGCGTGCTGCGAACCCTGACCTAGTCACCGTCACCGGCATCGGTCCCGGCGGTTGGCCCGATTTGGGCAGTATGGCCAAAAGTGCGCTAACCGGCGCGGACGCCGTATTCGGCAGCACGCGCCAACTAGAGCTACTCCCCGCTGATGTCAGCGCCGACCGGATCGCCTGGCCGACCCCGCTACTGCCGGCTTTGCCCGATCTGCTCGCCGCCCAGCGCGGCCGCGCTGTCTGCGTGCTAGCCAGCGGTGACCCGATGTTCCACGGGATTGGCACGACGCTCGTGCGGTTACTCGGGGCGGACCAGGTGCGCGTGCTGCCGCAGCCGTCCTCGGTGTCGCTGGCTGCGGCCCGACTGGGCTGGGCTCTGCCCGATGTCGCCATACTCAGCCTGGTTACCGGCGAAGTGAGCGCATTGCGGCGATTGGTGAACCCGGACCGGCGCATCCTGGTGTTGTCCCGCGACGCGAATACGCCAAGCGAAGTGGCCGCGTTGTTGACTGCCGCTGGCTTTGGTGCGGCAGCACTCACCGTGTTGGAGCAGCTGGGCGGCCCAAGTGAACGCCTGATCACCGGCACTGCGGCCGGCTGGGCGCAACCGGCGGGTGATCCGCTCAACGTGATCGCGATCGAATGTGCGGCCGGGCCGGCGACGTCGCTCGTGCCGGGTCTGCCGGACGAAACTTATCGCGGCGACGGCCAATTGACTAAGCGGGAGATTCGCGCGGTGACCCTGGCCGCGTTGGCGCCGGTGCCGGGTGAGTTGCTGTGGGACGTGGGCGCCGGCTCGGGCAGCATCGGGATCGAATGGATGCGCGCCGATCCGACTTGTCGGGCCATCGCGATCGAATCCGCGGCTGCGCGCGTGGCGACGATTCGGGCAAATGCCGCGGCGCTGGGCGTGCCCGGGCTGCGGGTGGTCGCCGGTCGCGCACCCGAAGCGCTCGCCGATCTGCCCACACCCGATGTGGTGTTCATCGGCGGCGGCCTGACCCGCGACGGCGTGCTCGATGCCTGTCTGGCCGCATTGCCACCGGGTGGGCGGCTGGTGGCGAACGCCGTAACCCTGGAGTCCGAGGCAGTGCTCGCCGCGGCGTACACGAAAATGGGTGGGGAATTGACCCGGATTGCGGTCAACCGAGCGGCACCGGTCGGCGGTTTCACCGGCTGGCGCACGATGATGCCAGTCACGATCTGGACCGTGCGCACATGACAGTCCACTTCATCGGAGCCGGGCCTGGGGCCGCCGACTTGATCACTGTGCGCGGCCAACGCCTGATCGCCACCGCACCCGTGTGTCTCTATGCCGGCAGCCTCGTCCCCCATGAGCTACTGGAATCTTGCCCACCCGGTGCTCGACTGGTGGACACCGCGAAACTCACGTTGGACGAGATCATCGCGGAGATGACCGCCGCGCACGCTGACGGCCACGACGTCGCCCGGCTACACTCCGGCGACCCATCCGTGTTCAGCGCCCTCGCCGAACAAATGCGCCGACTGGACGCTGTCGGCATCAGATATCAAGTCACGCCGGGCGTGCCCGCCTTCGCCGCGGCCGCCGCCACCCTCGGCCGTGAATTCACCGTCCCCGGCATCGCCCAAACCGTGATCCTGACCCGTACGGCCGAGCGAGCCACCGCAATGCCGCCCGGCGAAGACCTGGCCACCTTGAGTGCGAGCCGCGCGACAATGGTGTTGCATCTGGCCGTGCAACGCATCGACGCCGTGGTCACCGAGTTGGTCGGCAACTATGGCGCGGATTGCCCCGTCGCCGTGGTGGCACGCGCGAGTCGACCGGACGAGCTGATCGTGCGCGGCACCCTGGCCGACATCGCCGAACGGGTGCGCGAAGCCGGCATCAAGCGCACCGCGGTAATCGTGGTCGGCGCCGCCCTCACCGCCGACCAATTCCCCGACAGTCACCTCTATTCCGCCGACCGATGCCGAACCTGAGCCCGCCCACGGGGCTGATTCTCGGCGAGCCTCGGGTGCCGATTCCCCGCGGGCCCCGGGTGCTGATTCTTGGCGGGACTACGCAAGCACGTGAATTGGCAGCCGCACTCGCCGGCCGGCCGGTGATCACTTCGCTCGCTGGGCGCACCGCGAATCCGGTGCTGCATGCCGGTGAGCTGCGCATCGGCGGGTTTGGTGGGGCGGCCGGGCTGGCTGCTTATCTGCTCGAACACCAAATTTCGGCGCTGGTCGACGCGACCCACCCGTTCGCGGCGACAATGAGCGAGCACGCCGTCAGCGCTGCAGCCACAGCCGGGGTGCCATTGCTCGTGCTGCGGCGGCCCGGTTGGGTCGAAGGGCCGGGCGACCGCTGGCACCGCGTACCGTCGATGGCCGCGGCACTCCCCCAGCTCGCCGCGCTGAGCGGACCAAACTCGCGCGGACCACACTCGCGCGGACCACACTCGCGCGGACCACACTCGCGCGGACCACATTCGGGCGAACCACATTCGCGCGGACCAGATTCGGGCCTACGCCGGTCGGGAGCTTCGCCCGATGATCGACTCTTGCGGGTGTTTTTGACTACCGGGCGGCAGAGCATCGCCGTGTTCGCCGCAGTCGACGCCTGGTTCTTGGCCCGGTCGGTGGAGCCCCCGAGCGGCGAAATGCCACCTCGATTGACCACTGTGTTGGCTCGCGGACCGTTCACGCTGGACAACGAACGCCGACTGCTCGCCGAGCATCGGATCGACGTGCTGGTCAGCAAGGACAGCGGTGGATCCGCGACCAAGCTGGTCGCAGCGCGCGAGGTCGGCATCCCGGTGGTGCTGATCGACCGGCCGCCAGTTTCGGCCGCTCACACAGTCACGACGGTCGACGCCGCCCACGCTTGGATCGAGTCACTTTCCCGCTGAGTCCTCCGCACCTCGGCATGATCACTCGACGCAATATTGACTCACTGTGAGTGGTCAGCGGTGGATCGAGGTGACTGGTCAGCGGTGGATCGAGTCGTCCGAGATCCATTGTTCGAGGATTCGCTGTAGTTGGTCGGTGCGTACTGGTTTCGATAGGTAGTCGTTCATGCCGGCTTGCAGGCATCGTTCACGATTCTCCGCGAAGGCGTCGGCGGTCATGGCGATGATGGGTGTATTAGCACCTCGGGGTGTTTCGCGGATTTTTTCTGTTGCGGTGAATCCGTCCATACGAGGCATTTGGCAGTCCATGAGTATAGCGCCATATTGGATCTGGCTGGCTTTCTCGATGGCGTCGAGTCCGTCTGTGGCGGTGTCTACTTTGTAGCCGATCTCGTGCAGCAGATCGACGGCGACGAGTTGGTTGAGTTCGTTGTCTTCGACTAGCAGAACCGTTCCTAGGGTGGGCTGCGATGGTTCTGACGGGCCAGCGGTGGGGTTTGTAGCTCTGCGGGCGGTGACGTGAGTGAGTGCGTCAAAAAGTGAGGAGAGCCCGACGGGCTTGGCGAGTACGGCTTTGATACCGACGGCGTTCTGCTTGTGTTCGGCGGGGGTCGGCAGTTCACCGGAGGTGAGCAGAATGACGGGCAGGTCGGGGATATCGGGCGCGGTTTTGACGGCTTCGGCGAGTTGGTAGCCGTTCAGCTCGGGCATGTACATGTCGATGATGGCCAGGTCATACGTTTTTCCGTTCCGGGAGGCGGCGCGGAGTTTGGTGAGTGCTTCGGCCGCGCCGGCGGCGGTGTCGCCGCGCATTCCCCAGGAGCTGAGCTGGTCAGTGATCGTTGTGCGGCTGGTTTCGTTGTCGTCCACGATCAGGACGTGTAGCGCTTTTCGGTCGGGGGTGTTGGCGGCTTCAGCTTCGGCTGCGACGGGGAGCGGAATCGTCACGGTGAAGGTGCTGCCAGTGCCGGGTTGGCTGTGGGCAGTGATGGTGCCGCCCATGTGTTCGATGAGTTGCCGGCAGATCGCGAGTCCGAGTCCGGTGCCGCCGTGGGTGCGTGTCGTGGTGGCGTCAGCTTGCCGGAATGGGTCGAAGATTCGGGCGAGCACCTTTGGTGTCATGCCTGGGCCGGTGTCAGTGACCTCAAGGCAGAGGTTCAATTTGTCAGGGTCACTGCGATAATGAGTGCCGAAGGCGCGGACGGTAACGCTGCCGGCGTCAGTGAACTTGATGGCGTTGCCGATGAGGTTGAGCATGACCTGCCGGATTCGGCCCGGGTCTCCGCGTAATGCGGCAGGCAGGTCGGCGTGGTCGGTGATAAGCGTGAGGTCTTTGCGTTGGGCGATCTGTTCCATGAGGTTGGTGACCTCTGATATGAGGGTCGCGGGTGAGAAAACACTGCTTTCCAGGACGACTTTGCCGGCTTCAATTTTGGAGAAGTCGAGGATGTCGTTGATGACGGCGAGCAGATTGTCGCCAGCGCGGCGGATTCCGTCAGCATATCGGCGCTGGGCGGGGGTGAGTTCGGTGCGTGAGAGCAGGTCGGCGAGGCCGATGACGCCGTTCATCGGGGTGCGGATCTCGTGGCTCATTGTGGCTAGAAACTGAGATTTCAGCCGAGACGCCTCGATGGCTTTGTCGCGGGCGACGCTCAGGGACTCGGCGGTCTCGCGCAGGTCGGTGATGTCGCGAGCCACTCCGTAGATCAGTTCGTTGACGGGGTCGGCTGTGGCCGTCCAGCTTATCCAGCGGTAAGTTCCGTCCACAGTTCGGTAGCGGTTCTCAAACTCCGCGGATCGATGTCCAGCGAACAACGCTTCGGCTTCGACGCTGGTTTTGCTCACATCGTCGGGGTGCAGGAATTCCGTGAACGGGCCGCTAAGAAGCACTTCTTCGCTGTGCCCGAAGATGCGGGTCCACGCAGGGTTGATCCGTCTGAAATAGCCGTCTTTTCCTAGCACGCAGAGAAGGTCGCGGGACAGGGCGAAGAATTGGTCGATTTGGTCGAGGGCATCACGCCGCTCGCTGATGTCGCGCATGAAGCAGTGGTTGCCGGCGAATGTGCCGTCCGCGGCGCGAGTCGCCAGCAGGGTAACCTCTTTGAAGAAGACCGTGCCATCGCTGCGCAGGCCGCGTACTTGGGCAGATTTCTTCCCGTGATCCAGCATCTGTTGATAGATGTTGGCGACGATCGGCCGGTCCTCGGGATGGACGGTCATTTCCCATGTTTGACCAATGAGCTCGTGCGGCTCGCGGCGAAGCGCGTGGGCGTAGGCGCGGTTGACACGGCGGTATCGACCATCGGTGTCGAGGAAAGAGATGCCCTCAACCGCGTGTGCCAGCGTCTCGTACTGCTCGTGTAAAGCGCGCTCGGCAACCGCGCGACCGGCGAGTACGTGCGCGATGGTCACGGTCGACAGGAAGATGACGAGGCAAAACGCCTGCGCCGACACCATCCGATTGGCGATGCCATTGGCTGCTGCGAAAGGGCCGTTCCCAGTCGCAGTTCCCCACACCACACTCGTGGTGACCACCGCGTTGAGACAGGAGGTGAATTCTGGTCCGAAACGGACTACCGCCCAGAACAGGCTGGGCAGCACGATGAATGGCCACTGCCACGTGCGTTGGTCTTCGGCTCGTGGGCTGAACACGACGGCGAGCAGGGCAGCCTGCACGAGGCACAGACTGACAGCCTCCGCGACGCGACCGGCGGTCCAGTTACGCAGCCAACTGGTATAGATGAACGCATTGGTGGCCGGGACAGTAATGATCACCCCGAGCAGGTCCGCCGAGAACCAGGTCCACCAAAGCGACGGCCACGCGGCGGCGGCGGGGGTGAGCGAGGTGATCGCCAGGGCACCGATGCCCGCCGCCAATGCCGCCGGCAGCACGGCGGCAGGCAGCAGGCCACGTAGCATCCACCTGGTCCTCAACCAAACCGCATCGCGCAGATGATCGTGCGCCCTGCGCAGGATGAGGCCACCGGCGGTAGCCTCCGAAGCATTGATACAGCTGAACGCGACCGCCATCTGCCACGACACCCCGTGGGCAATGTTTCCGGCCGCATTCACGATCATCAGCCCGGCCACCAGCAACGGCCATCGCCGCTGGGGCTGACGTTCGAGCAGTGCCATCGCCAGCCCTGCGGCAGGCCAGAAGGCGGCGACGCCAGACGGCGGGAACGCCAGGCGCAACCCGACCTCTTGCAGCACCGCATACCCGATGACCAGCGTGATGGCACCCACGGCGAAGGTGTAGTCACGATCGCGGGTGGTCAGGCCGCCGTACTCAGACATGGCCAGAGTATGCGAGCACCGAAGACGACCAGTGCCAGGTTCTGCGGATTCAGCCCCGGGAATCGTTGAACCTCGGACCGAGCGACAGGTCGAGTGCTTCCATAGGACCATGAGAGCCGCGCACGCCGGGCTTACCGACAACGGTGAAGACCAATTGCCTGACCTTTTCGGTCTGGCCGCCTTGAATGCCGACGTCGAAACTCATCCAAGCCCGCCGAGCCCCAGTCCTACCGACTGGTACCGCGTAGCAGGCCACGAACTGCGCACTCCGGTCAACGGCATACTCGGTATCTGCAAGATAATGCTGCGCGAGCACGATCGCTCCGGTGGCGCGGGCATCCGCCGAACCCACCTCGACCTGGTGGCCGCGAACGCGCTGGCCCTGTCACACGCCCTCGACGATCTGTTGCTACTGGGCCGGCTGCAGGCTGGCAGGCTCGAAGTCCAACTTCAAACTGTCGATGTGCGAGCGCTCGTTGAGGAAATCGCCGAAGCGTGGTGGGAGACCGCAAACCAACGAAAACTCACTCTAGCCAGCACGAGCGGACCTCCCGTCACAGCGACGAGCGATCAAACCATCCTGCGCACCGTCCTCGACCGACTCGTCGACAACGCCATTCGCTACACACCCGCCGGCAAGGTCACGATCGCGATCGAGCACTCTGTTCCCGACCGACTAGCCATCACCGTCACCGACGACGGGCCCGGTATACCTGTAGCCGAACAGGCCAAGATTTTCGAGCCCTTCGCCCGAGGACACGTAGGTGCTGCCGACGGCACCAGCTCCGCCGGATTAGGACTCACCGTCGCCGCTCGACTTACGGGCCTGATCCAAGCCACAGTCAGCATCCGAGAAATTTCCAAAGCCGACGACGGCCCGGCTGCCGACCTTCAGGCTCCCAGCGGGACGAAAGTCAGCGTCATCCTCGCAGCGGACGCGGTAGGGGTGTCATCGTGACCACCGTGCTAGTTGTTGACGATCGCGCCGTCAACCGTGCCATCGCCCGTGCCACCTTGGAAGACGCCGGCTACGACGTCGTCGAGGCGCACGATGGGCATACCGCCCTCGATATCGCCCAGCAACAGGCACCTGACTTGGTGCTCACCGACATCGTCATGCCTGGCATGGACGGTCATGAGCTCGTCCACCAGCTGCGCAGCCAGCCTTCAACCGCGCAACTACCCATCCTGTTCTTCACCGCCAACTACGACGAAGCCGAGATCCGCGAGACCGCCTACAAGCTCGGCGTCGCCGACGTCGTCGCGAAGAACCAGACATCCGGCTCATTGCTCGACGCCGTCAGCAAAGCACTGCAGACACCACCCGCGGCAGTGGCCGAACACGGTAGTGATCACGTGTGGGACCTGCTGCGAACAGTCAACACCAAACTACTGGACAACATTACTGCGCGGAGCGCCAGCGACGCCCGGTTCCGCGCCATCGCGGACGCGGCACCCGTCGGCATGGTCTACGGAGACGGCAACGGCGCACTCTACGCCAACCCAGCGCTGACCCGCTTGACCGAACGAACACGCGAACAACTTCTCGGCAACGGCTGGACGTGTTGCCTGCGATCGGAGAACCTTAGCCACGCACGGCACCTCACCATCGGCGCTGCACCGATAGCCGAAGATCAACGCTACGAGAAACAAGAAATACTTCTGCCCAGCGGCAGCACACGATGGATGACCGTGACCATCGCCAACATGTCCGACGACACCGGCGCTCCCGCCGGCTTCGTCGCCGTAGTCGACGACGTCAGCACCGACATCATCGCCGAACGCGAACGTGCGCAGCACCAGAAGGAGCGCGACGCGGCCAACCGCCGGGAAGTCACCGAAAGATTCGCCAGCCTCGCTCGCCTGGCCAGCGGCGTCGCGCACGACATGAACAACATCCTCAACATCATCCTTTCTTACAGCACCTTCGTCACCGACGCTGTCACCGAAACCATCGGCAACCCCCTCAACCACGACAGCGCCCACCACATCCTCGATGACCTCGACCGCATCACCTCCGCGGCAAAACGCGCTGCCCACCTTGGTCACCAAATGCTGACCATCGGCGGACGCGAAATTGTCGAACCCGAAATTATCGACACCAACGCGGCCATGCGTGAAATCGGCGCGATGGTGCCCGGCATCATCGGTGACGACATCACCATTGACCTCAACCTCACCACCGAAGCACCGCACGCGCTCATCGACGGCGGTCGACTCGCGCAAATCCTTCTCAACCTCGTCGTCAACGCCCGCGATGCCATGCCCGACGGCGGCAAAATTACCCTGCAAACCACCACGATGACCGCGGAACAAGCCAGCCGCATTCCCGGAATAGCAGCGGTTCCGCATGTCCGTCTGTCGGTCACAGACACCGGCACGGGTATGACACCCGAAATCGCTAAGAAGGCCCTCGATCCCTTCTTCACCACCAAAGAGGCCGGCAAAGGAACGGGACTAGGTCTCGCAACCTCCTACGGCCTGATCAAACAAGCCGACGGTGAATTGGTCATCCGCACCGAGCCAGGGGCCGGCACCACCGTGGACCTCTTCCTACCGGCCTTGCACGGCAGCCCCCACGACGGCATCAAACAGCCACAAACCGTGGAGAACCGCGGCTCGGAAACCGTTCTCGTCGTAGACGACGAACCCGACATAAGAACCATCGTCGAACGTGTCCTTCGCCGCGCCGGATACAACGTACTCACCGCTAACGACGGCGCCGCCGCCCTCACTGTCGCCGGAGAGAATTACGTCGATGCGGTCATCACCGATGTCGTCATGCCGAACATGGACGGCGGCCAACTCGCGCAGGCTCTCGAGAACCTCAACCCCGAACTGCCCATCTTGTTCATGTCCGGATATGCCGCACCGCTTATGACCGAACAAGGAATCCTCCAACCGGGCGCACAGGTCATCAGCAAACCCTTCAAAAACGACGACATACTCGCCGCGCTGCGTGCCAGACTCGACGCAGCGCACACCCCTACATAGGCGAACCCTTTCGCTGGTCGGAGCCTCTTTCGACATGCGGAGTCCGTGGCGGGCGCATGGCTCGTGCAGCTGTCACTGCCCGAGCAGCCAGCGATGCGGTGCGGCCAACTCGTTCGCTTGCGCCGGACCCCACGACCCTTGCGGGTATGCCAGTGGCTTCGGTGGGTTGTCGAGCACTGGTTTGATCGCCCGCCAGGTCGCGGCCAACCCGTCCGGGCGGGTGAACAGTGACCGGTCGCCGAGCAACACGTCGCTGATCAAACGTACGTACGGTGGCAGTGGTTCGGCTTCGGGCAGTGCGGCGAGCGGGAGCCGGACCGAGGCTGGTTCCAAGTGCAGCGCGACGCCAGGTTTTTTTGCCAGCAAGGACAGGTCGATCTCACCGTCGCCGGCTAGCGAAAAGGTGAGGACGTTTGCCTGCGCGGGCAGGTCGCGCAGCGGCTGGGACGGAGTTTTGAGCACCAAGCTTACGCGTTGCTCGCTGGCCGCCAACCGCTTTCCGGTGCGCAACAGAAATGGCACGCCGTGCCAGCGCGGATTGTCGACCCACAGTTTCGCCGCCACGAACGTGTCAGTGCTCGACGTCGGCGTAATTCCCTTGACCTGGTGATAGCCCGCGAACTGGCCGAGCACCACTTCACTGGGATCGATCGGCCGAAATTCACTGATCACCTGCTCGCGGGCAGCCTGTAAATCGGCCGCGTCCAAGCTAGCCGGCGGCTCCATCGCCACCTCAGCAGCGACCTGAAACAAGTGCGTGACCAGCATGTCGAGCGTGGCCCCGGTCGCGTCATAAAACTCGGCCCGATCATCAATACCAAGCGTTTCTGGTACGTCGATCTGCACGCTTTCCACGTGTTCGCGGCTCCACAATGCACCAACTGCCTGATTAGCAAAGCGCAGCACATGCAATTCCTGCGTCGCCTCTTTACCGAGGAAGTGGTCGATCCGGTAGATCTGCGTTTCGTCCAGCACGTCGTGCACGAGCCGGTCGAGCTCGACGAATGCCGACGGTGAAGTGCCGAACGGTTTCTCGAACACCACCCGTGCATTTTCAACCAAGTTGTGCTCGCCGAGCGCCTTGGTGACTTCGGGGAATGCCACCGGTGGAATGGCGAGATAGTGCACCAGGTCAGCTTGGGTGCCGAGTTCGCGGTGCGCGTCGCCGATCACATCGAGCAGGCTGCCCGGGTCGTCGCTATTGAAACCGCCACCGGCGAAGCGCAGCCGCTTACTGAATTCTTGCCAGACGTCCTCGCGCAGCTCCGGGCCGAACTCGGTGAGCGCGTCGTGCACCCGAGCCTGGAAGTTTTCGTGCGAGATATCGCCGCGACCGTTACCGACCAAAATCCACTTCTCCGGCAGCAGGCCGTCGAGCGCGAGCGTGTAGAAGGCGGGCAGAACCATGCGTTTGGCCAGATCACCTGTCGCGCCGAAGAGCACGAACACGGTCGGAGCCGGAGTTGTCGACATGAGCGTCCTTTTCCCCACGGATGGCAGGCTGACACACCGACCGGCCAGCACGACTGCACCGTACGCCGGAGGCCAGGGTGGTGACGAAGACTCCCACGGGTTTGACACAGTGGACAAATGCACACCGACGTGGACCTGCCCGCCCCCGGATTCGTGTGGGCCCGCTGGGCAGCGCTCGCCGCCACGCTGGCCGGAATCGGCGTCACCGACGAATGGTTCGTCGACGACAGTGGTGCACATCACGCCGACCAACGCGGCAGCTGGGCCCGCTTCGCCCTGCTCGACGGCGGCCGAGCCGTTCTTTACGGCCGAAACTGCGAACACAGCTGCACCGCCGCGGCCGACCCGCCGATCGATTTGCTCACCGGCGCGCCCGACTGGCTGCCCTGGGCCGAGTTGTGTCCCCCGGCCGAGGCCGACGAGCTGGGGTTTGTCGCCTGGCACAATCAGGGTCGCTGGTCACGAGTGCACTACCGCGACGACGTCGGTGACGGCCTGACCCACACCGTCAGCGCGCTGTTGAGCGCCGGCAACGCGGTGGCTGAACTAGCTGACGTGGTCGCGCGTGGACGGCCCGGGTTGCCGTCGCGCAGCGAGCGGGCCGAGATTCGGGTGGCTGGAGAACAGCTGCTCGCCGCGGCAGTTCGGGGCGAAGTCGAAGCCGCGACGATCGAACGACTACTCGGCCGGCGAACTGAAGCGGCGCTGAACGTAACTGCGGCCCTGTTCGCCGCCGGGCGGGGCGGGATCACCGCCGGCACTCGACCACCACAAATCCCCCCCGGCGTACGGCCGGCGATGCGGCGGGTGCGCCGACTCAGCCGGGACAAACACGACCGGTTGGTTTGGGCCGCCATGCACGATGCAGCCGAGCTACCCCGGCCCGCACCGCCCGAAACGGCCGAGCTGGAGTCACTGATCAGCTGGCTGCGCAGCCGGGCCACGGGTGAACACGGCCGGTGCACACTGCTGGCTTATGCCGATTCGACGAGTCTGACAATTCAGCCCGGCGATCACCCACCGAGCGGGGTGTCCCGCGACCAGCGCCGACAAGTGCCAGCAGTGTTGGCTGAGCTGATTCGCGCAGCGCGGCGAGCCGAGTCCGACCCGGCCCACGGCCGCTGGCTATTTCTGCGGGTAACGACATTGGCGGGTGGGGTGCACGTCGAGCGGCGTTATGACTCCTGGCCCTATTGGTGGGCCGACGACGGGGTCAACGGCCCGTGGCGCACCAACCTCAGCGAGGAACTGACCGCCCGCAAACCGCTCTGGCGCCCCTCCTGGGTCTCCCTACTCAACCCAGAAGTGGCCTTCCGCCCAGCCAACTGATCGCGTGGGCTAGCGGGGGTTCGCCGTCGGTTAACAAAAGTAGCGTGCGCGCCCGGTGATCATGTCCGTCCACTACCATCGGCTGGCCATGATCGAGCTATCTAGTGTCGACCAGTCGCCGACGGTGGCCGAGGCCAACCGGCAACTACGCGTGCGCATTGCCTCGCTGTGCTGGGTTGTACCCGCACTCCTCACTTCCGGGTTGGGCCTCTGGCGACTAACCAGTCCCGCGCTTTGGGCCGACGAGCTGGCGACTTGGGGTGCCGTTCGACTGCCCTGGGATCAGCTGTGGCGGCTCTCCGGCTCGGTCGACGAAGTGCTCACGCCGTACTACGCCGCGATGAAGGTCTATGTCGCCGTCTTCGGCACGTCGACCGCGGCTCTGCGGCTGCCCGCCCTCATTGCCATGACCGGTACCACCCTGACAGTCACCGCCCTGGGCCGTCGACTCGGCGGCACGCGAACTGGCGTACTGGCTGGGCTGTTCTTCGCTGTTTTGCCGGTCAGCTCCCGGTTCGCGCAAGAAGCCCGCTCGTACGCGATAGCCATGTTTGCTGCAGCTCTTGCCGTGCTGTGTTTGCTTCGCCTGGTGGAGCGGCCCACGATGCAGCGGGCGGGCCTCTATTTAGCGGCAGTGTTGCTGGCTTCGCTTAGTCATCCGCTCAGCGCAGTATTGATGCTGGCCGGGCACGGGTTCGCGGTCGGGCTGTGGTGCATTTCTGGCGGCCGAGGGGCAGATGGGCGCCGGGATGTTCGGTGGTGGTTGGCGGGGGCAGTGGTTGGCGGGCTGCCAGCGGTGGTGTTGATTGCGCTGGGTTATCGCAGTCGAGCGCAAATCTCGTGGATTAAGCCAGTCACGCTCGCCATTTTCCAAGTGGCACCCGATCGGCTGTTTTTCTCCGGCGCGGTCGGCGGCATCGTGTTGGCGCTGGCTGTGCTCGCGATTGGGCGCAGCTGGGAACAGATTTGCCTGGCCGCGGCCGGTTTTGTCCCGCCGGCGGCCCTGCTGGTGCTCGGCATTTTCGTGCCAGTGTGGGCGGCCCGTTATGCAATGGTCGGGATCGCACCTCTCGCAGTGCTCGCTGCGGTGGCGGTAGTGCGGTTCGGCTCGGCCCAGGCTATTGCGGTGCTCGTTCTCACCGCGGTCTTCGGCTACCCGGCGCAACTCGACATTCGTGGTTCGGCCGGGCATTCGGAGGACTCCGCGAAAATCGCCCGGGTGATTCGGCCGCTCTATCGAGCGGGCGACGTCGCAGTCTTTCCGGACACCAATCCGAGCATTGCCTGGGCACCGCGCGACATCTATTCGCGCTACCTGCCAGCGCCACGCCCACCAGACGTGCTGAGCACCGCACCGCAGCGTACCGACGGCAAGCTCCTAGCCACCGAATGCCCAGCCGCGGCCTGTCTCGGCGACCCGCCGCGCATTTGGCTCATCCGGGTCGACAACGCGAGTGATCCGTTCCAAGACATGGACTCAGCGAAACAGCAGGTGTTACGGGCGCATTATCGAACCGTACGCCGCTGGTCCTATCCCCTGCTCGGGATCACCCTTTTGGAACGCATGCCGCTATAAAGTCGGCCGCGGAATGGCTAACAAAGATTGCTGCAATCTAGGTGTTATGGCGGCAGCGATGGGAAGTCGTTCACGAGATCACTATTCTTGGGCAGATCGTAATGACCATCACTGTTGAATGAACCGGCACTTAATTCTCCCAGCACAGCACGAAATATCGGCCGGCTCACGAGTACGTTCGGCCCGGTCGAGGCGAACAGTCACGACCCGCCTGGTGCACTGGAGGATCACATGTCCACTGTCCTACCCGTACCGTTAATGGCCGCGTCGCGGCGTCGGTTCGCGCTCGCCGCTGCGATCCTGCCCGCGGTGGCCGGCCTGGCTCTCGCGGTTGTTTCCAGCCCAGCTGCCGCAGCCAGCCGGCCCGTGTTCCAGCAGGGCTCGTTTGTTGAGCCTGGCGACGGGACGGTCGTGTTGCCGCTGCAACACGGCACGAGCCACGGTCAGCCGGTGTCCTACATCATCACCGAAACTTCGGACGGTTCGTTGCCGGGAGTCAACGTCGCGGCCAAGCTGGTCAACGCGGTGGGTACTGCGGCCGTTCAGCAGGTTAGGGTCAACGCCGACGGGACCCTCGACTTTCCCGCGACGGTCGACTTCACGCCGGAGCACGTGGTTGTCGCCGGACCGACCGGGTTCCCGCCGGCCAAGGCCCAGCCCGGGTCTGTTGGCGAAGCCGGATACACCCCGCTGATCCAGCTGCCGGATGGTCGGGTGTTCAACGCACCGCAGCTCGCGAACAACACCGGCCAAGGTGACAAGGTTGTGCGGATCGACCAAGCTGCTAACACTGTCACCTACCAGGAGAATTCGGGCTTCGTCGGTTTTGACTCAGTGAAGTACATCTCCACCGATGCATCCGACTGCGGCGTCGCCGCGCTCGAAGGCGCCACCTGCGCTCCCGCGCTCGCAGCGGCCCCGGCTGCCGGTGACGACAACCCGAACACCTCCGCACGGGCAGGTCTTGTCGCCTTCGTCAACGGGCCGACCGGTGCGGCCAACCCGCAGCGCCAAGGCCTGAACTCGGCTTTGCTCGACGGGTTGAACCCGCTGAACGTGCTGCAATGGAAGCCCCGGATGACTCATTACAGCCCGCTGTGGGACGTTCACCTGGCCGAATGGAGCACCAAAGCGATCACTACCCACCAGGTCATCCGCCGAACCGATTTCGGTCAGGTGCTGTCCGACGTCGGCCAGGGTCTGGTGACCGGACCCGGCGGTGCAGCATTTGGGCCGGCCGGAGCCGTGGTGAACTGCCCCGTCGTGTCCGTCCGCTAGACGTTAACCCCGATGGCGAAATCCGGCTGAGACGAGCGTGCCGGCTGGTCCCGCTCGTCTCAGCCGGACTCGTCCGCTAACCGTGGCCACCTGCCCCGGCCGCGCCACCTGCCCTGGCCGCTTCCAGCCCTGGCCGCTTCCAGCCCTGGCCGCTTCCAGCCCTGGCCGCTTCCAGCGCAAGGTCAGTCGACCTCGGCCGGGCCGGTGAGTCCGGCTTGCTCATCTCGGTCAGCCCATTCGAGCAATTGGTCCAGGCTGAACTGCTGATCGTCGATGGCGGCATGCGGATCACCCAAGGCCAAAAACCGGGCCGGGACCGTACGGATGGTGCAGTCTTGGGGTTGCACGTCGACGAGTTCGGCCCAGGTGATCGGGGTCGAGACAGTGGCCGTTGGCACACCTCGAACCGAGTAAGCACTGGCAATAGTGTGGTCGCGAGCATTCTGGTTGTAGTCGATGAACACGGCCGCTGGATCACGGTCTTTGCGCCACCACGTGGTCGTCACGTCCTGGGGCCGACGCCGCTCCACCGCCCGCGCAAACGCCAATGCCGCCCGCCGCACGTCCCCAAAAGACCAATCAGCCCTGATCCGTACGTAGATGTGCAGGCCCTTCCCGCCCGACGTTTTCGGATAGCCGATGATGCCCAGCTCATCGAGCACCTCGTGCGCCACAGCCGCCACCGCGCGAACAGTGTCGAAGCTGCAATCCGGCATCGGGTCGAGGTCGATGCGCCACTCGTCGGGCCGCTCAGTGTCCGCCCGGCGCGAATTCCACGGGTGGAACTCGACCGTCGACATTTGCACGGCCCAGATCACGTCGGCCGGTTTAGTCACGCACAACTCGTCGGCGTGACGGCCATAGCGCGGGAAGTCGACCCGCACTGTCTCCAGCCAGGGCGGGGCGCCGGATGGAACCCGTTTCTGGTGCACTTTGCTGCCCGCCAGCCCGTCGGGAAAACGGTGCAGCATGCACGGCCGCTCGCGCAGCGCCCGGACGATCCCACCGGAAACAGCTAGATAGTAATGGACCAGGTCGAGCTTGGTCACGCCGAGCTCAGGGAAATAGACCCGATCCGGGCTCGAAACACGCACCGGATAGCCGTCGACCTCGACCGTTGTCGCCGGCGACTTACTGGAACCGCCCATTGGCTCAACCTAACGGCCCAGCGCCCGATCCGGTGGCCGGCAGACCAGATCAGCCGGGATCTGGCTGACCACTTGACCCATCGTGCTTGGATGGCGCCGTGAATCTGAAACACGTCTTCGCCGTCGTGCTGTTCGCAATCGGACTCCTCGCCCTGGCCCTCAGCCGCGGATTCCCGTTCCAGGACAACGTGCCGGAGACAGCCAAGGCTGCCATTGTCATCCTCGGAGCTGCCTGCATTCCAGCCGGCGCTTACCTGTGGTATCGCAAAACGCCAGACTCCGAGTCATCAGAGTAACTCCACCTTCATTCAGTTGAGGTTTCGCGCAGGCCGACGCAGTCATGCTCCCAAAACGTATTCGTGTAGACGAATGTGCCGGACATCCAGGGTTCATATGCTGGCAGCTTCACGACCTGGTGCAGGTCGGGCAGGAGACACGGGTGCAAATCGCCGCTACCATGCAGACGCAGGATCTCAGCGCGAGACAGGCTGGCAGTGAGGTCGCGGGCCAGTTGCCGTCGTTGACCGGATTGCGGTGGGTGGCGGCGTTCCTAGTGTTCGGCTATCACGTACAGATTGTTGGATATTTTCATTCCGGCCTCGGCCAAAACCTCATCACGGCCTTATTCGCATCCGGCTCGGTCGGCGTTTCGTTCTTCTTCATTCTCTCAGGCTTCGTACTGATGTGGTCAACGCCTCGTTCGCCGGCCCGACGGTTCTGGCGGCGACGGTTCGCTCGGGTTTACCCGTTGCATCTTGCGACTGCCCTTGCGGCAGGCGTCTTCCTGTTACTACACGCGCCGCACGACTTGCCCACGCCGGCTGAGGCACTTGCGAACTTGGCTCTCGTGCACGCCTGGTTTCCGGACACTTCCTTTTATCAGAGTTTGAACACGGTCAGCTGGACGTTGTCGTGTGAGGCGTTCTTCTACCTCATGTTCCCGTTGCTATGCCGGGCAGTTATCCGCCTGCGGGCCCTCGGCGCAGCAGTGCTGGCCAGCTCGGTACTGCTGGTCACGATTGCTGGCCCGCTCGTCGGTGGCCTGTTCGCCAGCCGACAAACGCCTGCGTGGGTGTTTCACTGGTTCCCGCTTGGTCGATTGCCCGAGTTCGTCCTGGGCGTCGCCCTGGCCCACCTGGTCAGGCTGACCCACACTCATTTGCAGCAATATTCGACGCGCCTCTGGAACGGTGCAGTCGTGCTGACCGTGGTTGGCTATGTTGCTGCCTTCGCTAACTCGCCGTTGCGTTATGCCAGCTGCACGGCCGCGGGCTTCGCGCTTTTGCTCGTCGCGGCGTCCGTTTCAGATCTGCGTGGCGACCGGCTCGTGTTTCAACGGCCCACCTTCGTCAAACTTGGTGAGATTTCGTTCGCGTTCTATCTCGTTCACCTGCTGGTGGTGCGGGTCTTGGAAACAATCATCGGCTATCACCCGAAGTTGCCAGATCCGGCCGCAATCGGGCTCACCCTGCTCACGTTCAGCGTGTCACTGCTGCTCGCCTGGATGCTCCACGAAGGAATCGAGAAACCCGGTCGCCGATGGTTGCTGCGTTACAGTGCAGCATCCTCGGTGAGTGGTCGGGCAATTAACCGGCGGCCCTCATCGCGGAAACCACGCGCTCGGTAAAAGTCGTGCAGGTGTTGCACGTCAAGGCCGTTTGGGGCGATAACAAGATCTAGTTGGGTGACACCGAGGCTGTTGGCCCAGTGCGCACTATCGTCGATCAGCTCTTTCGCCAGACCGCGTCGGCGAGTTGCCGGCGCGACGTACAGGTCTTCGAGTTCGGCACTCAAACCGCTTTCCAGCCCATATGTCGTTGTCGTGATGGCAAAAGCGACTAGGTCCGTCCCGTCGTCACTGACCGCTACGCGCGCCGCCGAGCTAGCAATCAAGTGCTGCAGTCGCTCAGACAATTGAGCTTCGGTGGCAGTGAAGCCGTCCTCCAGATAAAACGCCTGAGCGAGCTGTAACAGGGCAACACAGTCCTGTTGGGTGGCTGCCCTGGTCGACCTTGATCCTGCACCCTGCGGGTTCACGTAAGTTCCTTCGACTGCTTGGCTAGCTGCGATCTGCCGATTTTATCCAAGACATTAGGATCTCGGCTCGGTACCTTCTCGCTGGTTCCCGATGATCAACGAGGTTCAGGTGAAGGGTAGGCAGCTGTGGGAACGGACCGGCGTTTAGCTTTACGCGGGACAACATGGGCAATCGTGGAGATTGTCGCTTTCGTCGGGTTGTTCGTCGCAATCGTGGTGATCGTTCGAACGACCCGTACTGCGATTGGAGTACCCCAGCCGTTGGTAGTGGTTAACTCGCTCCTTGGTGCGGTCTACGCGATCTTGGCCGCGGTATTAATTGTGCGGTTCTTCGAGCGGCGTTCGCTCGTGGTGCTCGGTTTCGACTCCGACAGACCGTTGCGGCGACTGGCAAGCGGTGCCGGGCTGACGATCATTGTGGCTGGGGCACTCTTTGGGCTGTTAGCGGTGACCGGCGGCTACCGCGCGACCACTGCCCATCCCTTCGGCGGTTCGATCGCCGGAGATCTGCTCTACTGGCTAGCGAACTTCCTTTTTGTAGCAGTATTTGAGGAAATCGCCTTCCGTGGAATCGTCACCCGTCTGCTTGAGCGGGTTTTCGGCACGGGCATCACTTTGGTGGTGAGTGCTGTCGCGTTCGGGGCAGCGCACGCCCAGAACCAAAATTCGACGATTATCGGCGTAGTGGGTACAGCCGCCGCCGGGCTGCTGCTCTCCGCCGTGTACCTATTGACGCGTTCGCTCTGGATCGTGATCGGCATTCATTGGGCTTGGAACATGCTGGAATCCGCAGTGTTCGGCGTTCCGGTCTCAGGACAGCCTTTCCCGGCCGTGGTGCTGAATGGTCAGATGACCGGTCCGAGCTGGTGGAATGGCGGCACCTTCGGCCCAGAGTGCGGGCTCGCGGCGATGCTCGTTCTCATGCCGATCCTGTTCCTGGTCCTGCGGAACCTGTTTCGGTCCGACCAGGTTGTCGCCCCGATCTGGCGCGGTCAACCGGTCAAACCAACCCTCAATCCCGGTACGCCGTTCCGTCCGGGTGTGTTCGACAAACCCCTGCGCCGAGGACAACCACCAAGCGCGCTGCGGTGACTGCTCCCAATTGTGCAACGCCTGCTCGTCAGCAAACCGGTACAGCATGTGCCAGTCGTCCGACTTTGGTTGCGGACGTACCCACCCGGTGCCGAGGAAGCCGGGGAAGTCCTCGGCCAGCATCGAACCGGCCCGGACCCACGCGGTCATTTCGGCGGTACGGGACGGATCAGCTCGACGAGTGATGGCGACAGTCACAGCGAGTTGTTGCGTACGAGGAGCCATGTCCCACATCCTGGTACGCGAGTGTTACCAGCGGGTGTGCACGTGCTCTAGCACACACCACCGTCAGTGTCGACGAGTTCCGTGGTGGGCCGCGGCGTACGCCGAGTGACCGGCTAGATTTGCGCGATGCTGCGACTGCGCGTGCTTTATTGGCTAGCTGTCGTGGCGATGCTCGCGGGAATGGCGTTCGCGCTGGTGACCACTGCCGTGCAGCAGTCGCCGACCATCGACGAGCCGGTTTATGTCGCCACGGCTGAGGTTTATCGCCAGCAACACAGCCTGCGCTATAACCCGGAACACCCGCCGCTGGGCAAGCTGGTAATGGCGGTCGGACTGGCATTCGACGATGCGAAACTGGATCCGAGCTATCGCGGTGACCAGACGATGCTCGGCCGGCACCTGCTCTATGAAACCGGCAACAATCCGGCTCGACTGATGCTGCTCGCCCGACTGCCGATCATCGCGCTCACGTTGGCGTTCGGTTTCGTAGTGCTCGCTTTCGCGCGGGATCTGGCCGGACGCTGGGGTGGGTTGCTCGCACTCGCGCTGTATAGCTTCTCCCCCGATGTGATCGCCCAAGGTTCGCTCGCCACGCTCGACGTGCCGGCGGCCGGGTTGCTGCTGACCACCTGTTGGCTGTTGTGGCGCGCTCGCGACCGGCCATGGCGTTACCTGCCCCTGGCCGGGGTGGCTTTGGGTGCGGCGTTGGCGACGAGGATGAGCATGCTGCCCGCCGTACCGGTGGCGTTGTTGTTGACTTTCGCGCCGTTTGTTCGACGGAGTTGGTTGGCCGCTGGACGCGATCGGTGGCGCGGGATCGGGGTTGGAGTGGCGGCGGCACTCGGGGTGGGGGCGCTGGCGCTGGCAGTGGTGTGGGTGGTTTATTTGGGGGTGGATCCGCATTTGCGGTGGACTACCCCGGCGACGTTGCCTCATCCGGGTGGGTTGCGTGAGCTGCTGGTCAATGCGCTGCCGTTGCCGAAGGCGTACCGGGATGGGGTGTTGATTCAGCTGCAATTTGAGGGGCAGAAGTTCGGTGGCTTTCTGCTCGGGCACGCGTATTTGGGGGCGCGGTGGTTTTATCTGCCGGTCGCACTGGTGATCAAGACACCGGTGGGGATGCTGGTGCTGTGGCTGGCCGGCACGGTGACGATGTTCGTTCGGCCGGCACTGCGGGCCGCTGCGCCTTATCTGCTTGGGCCGACGACTGTGTTGTTTTTGGTGGCGATGACCGGAGCGCGCGATTTTGGCACCCGCTATGTGATTTTCATGCCGATTTTCTTGGCAGTCGTGGCCGCGTCAGTGGTGCTGATCGCGGTGCGTTGGGTGCGCGTGAGTGCCAGTGCGCTGGTGTTGTTCGTCGCGGTGAGTTCGATGCGCACGTTTCCTTATTACTTGCCGTATTCCAATGAGGCGTTCGGCGGGCCGACGAAAACTCACCTCAATCTGCACGATTCAAACGTTGACTGGGGCCAGGACTTAGGCCGGCTCGCCACCCGGCTGCGCGAGCGCTACCCCGGCCAAACGGTCTGGCTCGACTACAAGGGCAGCGGGGTGCCGGCTTACTACGGGATCAACGGTCTCAACCCATACTCGGTGCCGAGCGAGCAAGTGCACGGGCTGCTGGTGGTCTCGGATTCGCGGGTGGCCTTGGCGACCGGTCGCCTTCGCCGGTTGATCGATTCCAGCACAGCGATCGATGAGGTCGGCCACTCGATCACCATCTATCGCCGCTAACCTATCGCGGCACTGCTGGTGGTTACTGGCTAGTAATGCGAAGGTATTAGGGTGACCGATTACGACATCGTTATCGTGGGCAGCGGCTTCGGCGGGAGCGTGAGCGCGCTGCGGCTGGCCGAAAAGGGCTACCGGGTCGGCGTGCTGGAAGCGGGCCGCCGGTTCACCCCGGACACCCTGCCCAAGACATCCTGGGATGTGCGCAATTTCCTCTGGGCACCCCGGTTAGGAATGCGGGGAATTCAGCGAATCACCCTGCTCAAGGACATCGTGGTGTTGTCGGCTGCCGGCGTCGGCGGCGGTTCACTGGTGTATGCGAACACGCTCTATCAGCCGCCGGCCAGTTTCTTCGCCGACCCACGCTGGGCTTCGATCACCGACTGGGCGGCAGAACTGGCTCCCCATTACGCCCAGGCGGCGCGAATGCTCGGGGTGACGACTCAGCCCACGATGACGCCGTCCGATGTGGTGATCCAACAGGTAGCTAAGGACATGGGTGTGGGCGCGACCTTTCGGCGCACGCCCGTTGGGGTCTTTTTCGGCTCGCCGGGCAAGACTGTGCCGGATCCATTTTTCGGCGGCGCTGGACCGGAGCGCACCGGCTGCACGGAATGCGGCAACTGCATGATTGGTTGTCGCGTCGGCGCGAAGAACAGGCTCGATGTCAACTATCTTTACCTGGCCGAACGCGCCGGCGCCACGATCCACCCGGACACCGAGGTCACCGCTGTGCGCCCGGTTGACGCCGGTTGGCTGATTCACACAAAGAGCGGCGAATTCACAGCGAATCAGGTAATTTTGTCGGCCGGTGCGCTCGGCACGCAACGACTGCTGCACGCCATGAAAGACACAGCGGTGCTGCCGGCAATTTCGGACCAGCTCGGCCGGCTAACTCGGACCAACTCGGAAGCGCTGCTTGGCGCCCAAGCCGATACGGTGCCCGAACAGGCATTTTCCCGCGGGGTCGCGATCACCTCGTCGTTTCACCCAAGCGCCGACACGCATATTGAGCCAGTGCGCTATGGCCCGGGTAGCAATGCGATGGGATTGCTCTCGACTTTGCTGGTCGACGGGGGTGGGCGGGTGCCGCGGCCGGTCAAATTCCTCGGGCAGGCATTTCGGCATCCGCGCCGGCTGCTGCGGTCACTGTCCGCGCGGCGGTGGAGTGATCGCACCATCATTGCGTTGGTGATGCAGAGCGCTGACAATTCCCTGACCGTTACCCGCACTAAACACGGACGGTTGACCACCCAGCCAGGCCACGGCGCACCGAATCCCACCTGGATCCCGGTCGGGCATGAGGCAGTGCGCCGGATGGCAGCGAAGATCGACGGCGCTCCGGGCGGCACAATCGGCGATGTCTTCGACATTCCGATGACCGCGCACATTCTGGGTGGAGCCACCATCGGTGATTCTGCGCACACCGGGGTGGTCGACCCCTATCACCGCGTTTACGGCTACCCCGGATTGCATGTGGTCGACGGTTCGGCCGTTCCGGCAAATCTCGGGGTAAATCCGTCACTGACCATCACCGCACTGGCCGAACGGGCGATGTCGTTGTGGCCGAACAAGGGTTCGTCGGATCGGCGACCACCGCTAGGCGCGGATTATCAACGACTGAACCCGATTGCGCCACACTCGCCTGCAGTGCCGGCGCATGCTCCGGGCGCCCTGCGGTCATCTGATGCCGCCTGAGTGCGACATGCGGAAGGAACAATTTGCACTCAGAACAAATTAGCGACAGAATGAAAGAGGTATCTGGCGTCAAGTCTTGTCGTCGGGAAATGACATCGCTGTAGGAGCAAACACACCATGGCCAAGCAGGTAATAACCCTTCTGACCGACGACCTTGACGGCGGAGAAGCCGACCGCACCGTCGAGTTCGGACTCGACGGTGTTAACTACACGATCGACCTGTCGGAGAAAAACGCCGGCAAGCTGCGCAAAGCGCTTGACCCTTACCTGTCTTCTGCCGCCCGCATTGGCCGCAGTGGCACCGTTTCGCCGGCCGCGCGCCGCAGCGCTCCGGTGAGCACCGGCCGCGCGAGCCGCGACCAGAACCAGGCAATTCGCGAGTGGGCCAACAAGAACGGTCACCCGGTTTCCGAGCGGGGCCGCATCCCGAGCCACATCGTGGAAGCGTTCAACAGCCGCCGATAGGTTTCATCGCCGGGTCAGTAAAGGCAACGGCGTCGCTGGTTCTCGGCGACGCCGTTCACGCCGCAAGTGGTTGCCGACTCGTCAGCTGGCTCAATGCCTCAGCGCCGTCAACCGGGCTGGAGTAAAAGTAGCCCTGCCCGAATCGGCATCCCATCGCCAGCAACAAATCGCGGTGCATCGAGCTCTCAATGCCTGCGGCGATCACCGACAAGTCGAGCGAATCGGCCAGCTCGACCATCCGGTTTACCTCGGCCAGCTGTTCCGGGCTGGTCATGATCGCGTCGACAGCCAATTTATCAATCTTGACGACGTCGACTGGCCGCTGCCGCAGTGCGGACAGCGAAGGTGAGCCCGCGCCCAGATCTCCAATCGCAATCTGCACCCCGAGCTCGCGCAGAATGGCCAATTCCGACCACATCGCCTCATGGTCGGCACCGAGCAGCGCCTCACTCACCTCCACCATCAGCGCGGCGGGCGGCACCTGGGCATAAGTCAACGCGGTGCGGACTTGTTCCACAAATCCCGGCCCGCGCAACTGCCGAGCCGAAACATTCACACTCACGTACGGGCCCCGCGTGCGCGGCATAATTCGGCGCCACTGCGCGACAGTACGCAGTGCCTGGTCGAGCACCCACCGACCAATCGGCACGATCAGGCCACTTTCCTCGGCCACCTCGATGAACCCGGCCGGCGCAATCACCCCTTGAGTCGGGTGGCTCCAGCGCACCAACGCCTCGAAACCCACCAGCTCATCGGTGGCCAGCTCGACAATCGGCTGGTACTGCAAGACGAAATGGCCTTGATTGACGGCGTGGTCCAGCGCCGAACGCAGCTCCAGCCGTTCGACCATCGCGCTGTGCAGGTGGGCCTGATAGCGGCGCCACTGGTTTTTCCCAGCGCTCTTAGCCACGTAAAGCGCGAGATCCGCCTGCCGCAGCAGTTCATCGGCGTCATGGCCTTCAGGCGTAGTGGTGATGCCAATGCTGGCACCTGCGCGAACTTCGTGCGCTCCGATCCGCACCGGCGGTGCCAGGGCGGCCAAAATTCGAGCGGCAGCTTCTTCGACCGCGCCCGGATCCCGCACGTTCTCAATCAGCGCCGCGAATTCATCCCCACCCAGTCGGGCCGCCGTGTCGTCGGCGCGCAGCGCACCAGTGATCCGCTGGGCCACGGCGATCAGCAGTTGGTCACCGACGGAATGGCCGAGCGTGTCGTTGACACCTTTGAAATCGTCCAAGTCGATGAAGAGCACGCCGACGACCGAACCATCGCGAGCGCCGCGGGCTAGTGCGTGTTGCAATCGGTCGGCATAGAGCACCCGATTGGCCAGTCCGGTCATGGAATCGTGGAACGCCTGACGCTTCAATTCCCGTTCCAGCTGGCGGCGCTCGGTCACGTCTCGCATGGTGACCACCAGACCGGCCACCGTTTTATCGGCGCGCAGATCACGGCAGTGCACTTCGAGCAATACCTCGGGCCGGTTGGCGCCCAGTGCGCGTAGATCGGTGCCCGGCGGCACGCTCTCACCCGCGCGTACGGCGTTGAGCATCTCGGCTAGCCGGTCACGGTCGTCCGACTCGATCACTTCGTAGACCCGGGCGTCGGTGGGGTCGGTGGCGAGCACCTCAGTGGCGGACGGGCTGGCATACCGGATGCGGTCGAGTCCGTCGACGATCAAGATCACGTCGGCGGTGTTCTGCACGAGCGTACGGAAATAGGTTTCGCTGTCGCGGCGAACCATTTCGCGGCCGAGCTCGATACGTTCAAGGGCCAGCGCTGCTTGGGCGGCTAGCACCTCGACCAGGTGGCGCAGGCGCGCTAACTGCTCGGGTGGCGCGCCGATGTGTAACACGGCGATCAGCGGGTCGCCGTTGCGACGATCCGGCAGCACCATCGGGCAGCGCAAGGTCATGGCGAAACGGGTGAGCCGAACGCCGATCACCCAGTCGATGTCGCGGGTGGCGACCAACCGCGCGACCGTGCCGGTGACCCGATCGACGTCGGCCCGTGCCATCGCCGCGCTGGACTGGGGTTCGGTGTCAGAAACCGCCATCGCCAGGACGACACCGTGCGGGGTGTCCGCGGGCAGCAACTGCCCGACCCCGGTGCGCACGGCCGCAGCGACAGCTTCGAAGTCGACAGCGGAAACCAAGGCGGCGGCAGCCGCACGTAAGGCCCGCTCGCGCGCCAACGCTAGCCGGTTGCTGGCCAGCACTCCGGCCATTCGAATCAGCACCAGCAGGAATGTCAGCGCGCTCAACCCGGCGATGGCGAATCGGTCCCGCACATCGACAGTGCCAGACAACAGCGCCAACGGGCCGAGCAGTGATGCCGCACCCAGCAAACCGAGCCGGATCCGCCCAATCGCCTCCGGCCGAATCACCGCAGTCAACAGTCGAATAACCAGCGCCAAACAACAAAACGCACTAACCGGGTACGCGAAGTCAGGCCACCCTGCGCCACGCACCTCACTCAGCCGGGAACTGAGCAGATAAGCCCAACTGGGCACGGCGATGCCGCAGGTCAACACTAGTGCGTCGAGCCGGCCGACCGAGTCCCGCTTGCCGCTGGTGCGCCGCCGGATCGCGGCCACCAGCGCTACTGCCAGCACGGCGAACCCAGCTACGATCAGCGCCGAGCCGAGCTGGCTGACAGCGCCGGCCCGGACAGTCTTCACGGCCGTGAGACCGATCGAGCTGAGACCGGCCGCGAGCAGCACCAGGCGCCACGGCAGCGCCGCCAGCCCCGCACCGAACACGGCGGCCGTGCGCCGAGTGGGCATCGCGCTCCCCTCGATACAGCACACACCCCGTCGTGGCACCAGATCGGCCCGCTACCCGCCTTACTGAGCCAAACAGGCACAATCGAAGCTGTGCTCCTGGATTTCATTCGTGCCCACACCGCCCTGGCCGCCGTCCCGTTCGTCCCTGAAATCGCCCTCTATCAGGCCGATGAGCCGATTGCGTTGTGGGAGGAAACCGAAGCAGTCGGCATGCAACAGCCACCTCCGTTCTGGGCCTTCGCCTGGGCTGGTGGGCAGGCATTGGCGCGGCACGTGCTCGATCATCCCGACTTGATTTCCGGGCGACGGGTGTTGGATTTAGCCACCGGCTCCGGCCTGGTTGCGGTGGCAGCGGCCCGAGCGGGTGCGAGTGCGGTCGCGGCCAACGACATCGATCCCTACTCGTTGGCCGCAGCCGAAGCGAACGCGATGGCCAACCGGGTGAAGATCGACACCATCGAGCAAGACTTGCTCGCCGCGAACGCTGCACCGATCGACGACTTCGGTGTGGTGCTGGCCGGCGACGTCTTCTACAGCCAGGAAATGGCCGGGCGGGTGCTGCCGTTCCTGCGCCGAGCCGCCAATCGCGGTGCACTCGTGCTGGTCGGCGACCCTGGACGCGCTTATCTGCCCAACGATGGGATGATCAAACGGGCGTCCTATGACGTGCCGGTGATTGAGGCGTTGGAAAGCGTTCCGCTGCGCCACACGACGGTTTGGCAGCTCACCAACGGACGATGAGGTGGTGGGTTAACGGACCGCGCCTAGCGTCCAAGCCCGAACACCGCCGACAATGCCAGCGGTGTTCGGCACCACCACCACGTCGTCACCCATTCGGGCTAATTGCGCCGGCGTGATCAAGCGGGAGTTGCCACCACCCAAATAGAGCCGATCCCACATAAAAACCGGGCGTAGACCCTCCACCACATTGCGTACCCGACGCGACCAGAGCGCGTCACCCAGTCGGCGGCGTTCATGCTCCCCGATGTACGTGTCATACGACATGCCCCACCGCACCGGCGCCTGCGACATTTCCAGGTGGGGGGCGAGTGCACCGCCGTCGAACAGGGCGCAGCCCAGTCCCGTACCCAGGGTCAAAATCAATTCGCAACCGGTGCCGGCGACGACTCCAGCACCGTGGACTTCGGCGTCGTTGAGCACCAGAGTGGGCAGCCCGAAAGCGTCAGCCAACGCCGTACGCGCGTCGAAACCGTGCCACGCGTCCACCAAATCCGGGTCGGGTTTGGTGCGCGGCCCACTGCGGGTGACGTAATGCGGAGTGGCCACCACCACCCCGTGACGCAACATGCCCGGCATACCGACAGTGACCCGATCCGCGCTCGGCAACTGCCCACCCAATTGCAACAACGTCTTAATAAAAAGATCCGGCGGCAGCGGGTATGGGGTGGGAACACGCAATGGTTGCGCGCGCATCGTGCCGGCACCGTCAAGGACCGAACCCTTGATCCCGCCGCCACCACAGTCGATCGTCAGGGTGAAAGCCACGCCGCCAGTTTGCCTGGGTAAAACCCGCCCGCACAGCAAATGTGACCTGGTGTCCGCCGAGCCGCAGCACCTGCGTTTCCGTTGGTGGCCGACGGGGCGCTATTGTCGCGCAGGTGTCCAGGGCCCTGCAGGTGACCACCAGAAACGCCAGTTTCCAACAGTGGCAGGCGCTGCTGACCAACCGCACCAAACGCACCCGAGCCGGCGAATTCGTGGTGCAAGGTGTGCGGCCGATCACGCTCGCCGCCGAACACGGCTGGGAAATCCGCACCCTGATTCATCCAGACGGGGTACAGCTGTCGAGTTGGGCTCAGCAGCTCTTGGCGACAAATCCCGGCCAACGAGTGGCTATGGCGCCGGAGTTACTCGACGAATTGGCAGACAAGCAATCCGCTGAACTGCTCGCGATCGTGGCGATGCCCGCAGTGGACAGTCTGCTGACAATCCCAGCCGGCCCACATTTGCTCGCAGTGGTATTCGACCGACCGAGCACACCCGGCAACATCGGCACCGTGATCCGTTCCGCTGACGCGTTCGGCGCGTCCGCTGTCATCATCACCGGGCATGCAGCCGACCCGTACGACCCGAAATCAGTGCGGGCCAGTACGGGTTCGCTCTTCGCCGTACCAGTGATCCGGGTTGATGCGCAGCGTGAGGTGCAATCGTGGGTGAGTGGGCTGCGCGACAATGGGCTGCCGGTGCAATTGGTCGGCACCGATGAGCACGGCGCAGTCGACGTCACCGATTACGACTTGACCGGTCCGCGGGTTCTGCTGATCGGCAATGAAGGCACGGGGTTGAGCGCTGGCTGGCGCGAAGCGGCCGACCTGATGGTCCGGATCCCGATCACCGGCGCGGCCAGCTCGTTGAACGCGGCCACCTCAGCTGGAGTTCTCCTCTATGAAGCAATCCGCCAACGCTCCCGCTAGCCGGCTTCTTCGGCCCAAACCCGCCAGTCGTCGAGCACACCGTGCAGCGCTGGGGTCAACCAGCCGGGTGCGGAACGGCGAAACACGCCCGGGTCCATCCCACCGGCACCCTCCGGCAACGCGCCGACCAGGTGTGGGATCAACGTACTGAGGTTGGACCAGTGCACCAGCTGCGGGTCAGCCGGCCACGCACCGATGATCACTCCGGCCGGCACGCCGCGGCGCTCGAGTGCTTCGAGGGTCAACGCGGTGTGGTTGAGCGTGCCAAGCCCAGCTCGAATAACCACAATGGTGCTGACTCCGAGGGTGGTGGCCAAGTCAGCGAAAGTCCACGGCTCACCGGACGGGCGCACACCCATCGGCACCAATAGCCCACCGGCGCCTTCGACCAGGACCAGGTCGTGCTTTTCCGCCTCGGCCCGGATCGCGTCGACAACCTCGTAAAGCTCCAACGGGGGCAACGAAGCGAACGTGGCAGCGGCCAACGGCGCAAGCGGCTCGGGATAATCCGCCAAGACCAAGCTGGTTTCTGGGCTAGCCAGCCGGTTGATCACGTCAATGTCCGTGGGCGCACCGGTCGCGGTGCCAGTCTGGCCCGGTTTGATCACTGCGACCCGCAGTCCCGACGCTTGGGCGGCAGCCGCAATCGCAGCAGTGACAATCGTCTTACCGACGTCAGTGTCCGTGCCGGTGACCAGCACTATCCCCCGCCAGGCACCGTCCGCAGCTGCAAGCACCGCCGGCGCCCCCACCGGCTCAGCCTCAGTGCCCGCGACCGGCTCAGCGCCCGCCACAGAGTCGGGCCCGACACCCAACACCAGCTCAGACTCTTGATCTGGTTCAACGAGCGACGCAGGCGCTGGCTCCGCTTCGCGCTCCGAATCCATGTTGCCGTCGGCAGGATCCATGTCGCCGTCAGCAGTCGGTTCCGGGTTAGCAGTCGGTTCCGGGTTAGCAGTCGGTTCCGCTTCGACAGCCGAATCAGCACCTAGGTCCAGATCAAGTTCGGCATCGCGACCCAGGTTCGCCGTGGGCGCCAGCTCAGGTTCCGACGCTTGGTCTGGATTCGGCTCGGGGAACAACGAATCGGACAGGTCTGCCGGTGGCGGATGGTGTTGGTCGCCAGCTCGGGGTAATGGTGGAAAGGTGAAGCCTTTTGCTAATGCCGGGCTGGCGGTGAGCACCACGTTTGCGTCAGGCAGTCGGGTGGTCACCTCCGACAAATCGACGTCGGTAGCGGACGGGTCGTTGGTCACGGTGCGCACTCCACGATAACGCGCAAAGCACGTGCGAAGTCGTCCTCAGCAATGCCCGCGTTCAGGGTCAACCTCAGCCGGGAACTGCCATCCGGGGTGGACGGCGGCCGGAAACATCCGACCGCGACGCCCCGATCGCGACAGTCGGCTGCCCAGGTCACCGCGGCCTGCGGGCCAGGCGCCAACACGCAGAGCACTCCCCCGGCCGGAGTGGACACCGTCAGACCCGCCGCCCGCAACCGCTCGACCGTCTGCCGACCGCGCCCAGCCAACCGGGCGCGCCGATCGTCGCCCAGCTGCACCAGCCGCACCGCCGCTAGGACGCCGGCGACCACCGTGGGCGGCAACGCGGTGTCATAGATGAACGTGCGCCCCGCGTCGGTCAGATGCTGGATGAACGCTGCCGGACCGGCAACCACGCCGCCGGCGCCGCCGAGCGATTTGGACAGCGTCGCCGTGACAATCACATCAGGTTGACCGGACAGCCTGGCGGCAAACACGGCACCCGCGCCGCGAACCCCAAGCACGCCGAGCGCGTGCGCGTCGTCGACCAGCAGGACCGCGCCGTGGGCGGAGGTGACCGCGTGCAGCTCGGCCAGGGGGGCGAGATCGCCGTCGACCGAAAAGACCGACTCGGTCACCACGGCGGCGCGCTTGCCCGGATGAGCAGCGAGGATCGTGGCGACCGCGGCTGGGTCATTGTGGGCGGCGACGATGGTGGGCAGACCGGACATCTTGCAGCCGTCGATCAACGATGCATGGTTGTAGGCATCGGAAATCAGCAGGTCACACGTTGCCGCGAGCCCGCGAACCGCGCCCAAGTTAGCCAAATAGCCGGACGAGAAGACCAACGCTGACGAAACACCGAGCCAGTCAGCCAGCTCGGATTCCAGCGCGGTGTGTGCGTCAGTTGAACCGCGCACCAACCGTGAACCGGTGGCTCCCAACCCGTACGCAGCGAGGGCTTTGGTTGCGGCAGTGATGACCGCGGGATGGGCGGATAGGCCAAGGTAGTCGTTGCCGGCCAGGTCGACGACGCGGTCTTCGGCTGCGCGGGGAAGCAACCGTCGGGTGAGGCCGGCCTTGGCCCGAGTTTCGGCCAGGTCGTTCAACGCATCCAACCAACCGGTCAAGGCCACCCCCAAACTCGCGAGAATGGGAAACTACCACCCACCACCGACAGTCCTGCGGCATCAACCGGCTTGTAGGGTACGGACATGCCAGAGATCCTCGATCGGGCCCGCGCCCAAGTGCTTGCAACCGGCGTCGGACTGGCCGAGCCCGACATTCTCGAAGTGCTGCGCCTGCCCGACGACGACCTGAGTGAGCTGCTGCAGCTGGCCCACGACGTACGGATGAAGTGGTGTGGTCCGGAGGTTGAGGTCGAGGGCATTGTGTCGCTCAAGACCGGCGGCTGCCCGGAAGATTGTCACTTTTGTTCGCAGTCGGGGCTGTTCGCCTCGCCGGTGCGTTCAGTCTGGTTGGACATCGGTTCGCTAGTGGAAGCGGCAAAGCAGACTGCGGCTACCGGAGCGACCGAGTTCTGCATCGTGGCGGCAGTGCGCGGGCCGGACAAGCGCCTGATGGAGCAGATGCGCGCGGGTGTTGCGGCGATCCGCGCGGCCGTCGACATCCAGGTCGCGGCCAGCCTCGGCATGCTCACCCAGGAGCAGGTGGACGAGCTGGTCGAAATGGGGGTGCACCGCTATAACCACAACCTGGAAACCTGCCAGTCCTTCTTCCCGAATGTAGTCACCACTCACTCCTGGGAGGAGCGGTGGAGCACGCTCACCATGGTCCGCGAGTCCGGCATGGAGGTTTGCTGCGGCGGCATCCTCGGCCTGGGCGAGTCGATCGAGCAACGGGCCGAGTTCGCCGCGCAGCTGGCCCAGCTCGACCCACACGAAGTGCCGATGAACTTCCTCAACCCCCGACCCGGCACCCCACTGGGCGACCAACCGGTGATCGAAGGCAAAGACGCACTGCGCGCCATCGCCGCCTTCCGCCTAGCCATGCCCAAAACCATCCTTCGGTACGCCGGCGGCAGGGAGATCACCCTCGGCGATTTGGGTACGCGGGATGGCTTGCTCGGCGGAATCAACGCGGTGATCGTCGGCAACTACTTGACCACATTGGGCCGCCCGGCCACCGCCGACCTGAAGCTGCTCGACGAGCTGAGCATGCCGGTGAAAGCACTTTCGGCGACGCTATGACCGTGCTGGTGTTTTGTGATCGGTGCGGTGAGCCGGCCGACTCCGGTGCGCACGTGGCGTGCACGGCCGCCCGTGAGCTGGAGCCGCCCCGCTTTTGCCCCGACTGCCGCCGCCGGATGCGCGTGCAAGTCGTGCCGACCGGCTGGACCGCAACCTGTGTGGAACACGGCACCCGCCACTCATGAAGTCGTTGGGGTGGGCTCAGCTGTGATTGACTCAAAAGTGGGAAGTGGGAGCCTGCGCTGATTAGGTGCGCAGGTCGTCCAGTGTCGCGCCGGAGACGATGCGGGCGATGTTTGCGCTGTGGTCGCGGTCGGCCAGACGGCGGGCAAGCCCGTCGAGGTCGGTGATGTCGCCGTATGCCGCTTGCAGCGCGGCCCGCATCAAATCGACGTGACCTTCTTCACGGCCTTCTTCACGGCCTTCGTCGCGGTTTTTGCGGGCGATTTCGCGGCCGGTCTCGGTCTGCTCGAGGATGTTGTTCATGCCTCTCCTTCGCAGTGCTTCTACCAGCTGGGTCGTTTGAAGATGCCATCGAAATCGCGCGGTGGTGCCGGTCGGGCAGAGGCGACGCCGGAAAGGATGCCGGAGGGGACATGGCCGCTCATGGAGTGCTCCTATGTGCTAGGCGGCAGGCACATAAGACAGTCTGTATTGTCTAACGCCTACTGGTCAAGAGTCATCTTGATATGCGTTGTACTTCAGGCCGGGCGGAGGGGGCGTCGGCACTGCGACGGGCCGGCATCGGCAGTGTCGCGCTAACTATGGCCCCGTCGCGCTCGAACTCGCCGACCCCGAGCCGCTGGATCGTGCGCACCATCGCCACGTTGTCGGTGCTGGTGTGCACGAGCACAGCCGCAAACCAAGCCCGCTGAGCTCGGGCCAGCAGCCTGCGCAGCAACGCGGTGCCGATCCCCCGCCGCTGCCAACTGTCCTCGACCATAAGCCCAGCCTCACCCAGGTCGCCCTCAGCGAGCAGGTTGGCCATCGCCACAATCCGACCGTCATGCGTCTCAGCCAGCAAGGTCAGCCCGCCGACCGGCTCCAGCAGCCGGCCCAACCGAGCCTCGCCCGGCTCGGTCCCACCGAAGTAGCGCCGCTGGCGCGTGTCAGCGGAGCTGCGCTCGTGCAATCGCCGCACCTCGTCGAGATCGTCGTGGGTAGCGACCCGAATGACCAACTCGGCGCCGTCGGGCAGCAGCAACGTGGTGCGTTCGTCATGATCGCGCAAGACCACCGCGGCGAGCTCGACCAATGCCTGCGCCCGCGCAAATTCCGCCGGAGTGAACGTCGGCTGAGCCCGCAAAACTTCGTAGGAACCACCAGCCGAGTCGTCGATGGCCATCCGCTCGCCGTCGAAGCTGGCCTGCTCGGCCAGCGGGTCTGGCCGCCAGCGCACCTCGGTCGCATCGAGCAACGTGACCAGAGCTTCGCCGAGCGCGTCCGGGTCGCGGACCAACCGGCCGGCCAGGGCCAGCGCCCGAGTCGGCTGATCTGCCAAACCTTGTGCCTCGGCCCGGACCACGAACGCGTCGCGACCCCGGCCGCGGGTGATCGCCGCGAGCAGCTCGGCCTCGGTCATCGAGTCGGGCGTGTCGACCAGGAAGTCGTCGACCGCACCCGCCTCGGTGGTGTGCACCTGGACGGCGAGAATATTGACTGCCCGCAGCGCCAGGCTGGCGGTCAGCACGGAAAGGTAGCCAGGTCGGTCATCGACTGTTGCCCGGATTCGCCACAGCGCCATATCGCCGCATCCCTTCTCCGCCTCAGCTTCTGCGCCTCAGCTTCTGCGCCCGAGCCCCAATCCTGCCTCGGCGGTGTTAAGCAGACGTTGCCTGAGCTGCGATTTCGCCGAGACCACCATCACAGCGCGCTCAGCGGGCGGTTGCTGACGACCGGCTCCGCGGCGCTGTCCAGCCGATCGCCGAGAATCACCGCAGCGGCTCGGACGAGCTGCGCCACTCGATCGACCTCGGTGATGTGGAAGGACGCCGAAGGCAATTCCGCGTCTTCTTGCCGGGCCACCACCAAGACCAGCCCAGCCCGGCCGAACGGAGCCACCGCATACCGAGTGTTGTCCGGCCCGATCAACGGGCGGGCCCGCAGTGGGGTGATTTCCGGCAACGGCAACGGCGACGGTGCCCGCCAGCTGGCGAAGGCGACAGTCGGTTCCGCCCCGAAGGTGAAGACTGGCTCGCTCGGCAACGGGCGGGGTGCACCGGAACGCGACGCCCAGTCGGCCGGGACAACAGCAGCGGCAGCCCAGTCGGCCGCGAGCAAACCCGGCACCGCGTCGACCAAAGTGGCCAGCCCATCGGCCGGGTTGGCGGCGACTTGCGCGAGCAGCTCAGCGTCATAGCTGCCGGAAACCGGTGCGCCGATCGCCTTCCACACTCCATCAACTTGCACGCCCGGGATCGCAGCCAGGCCGGCGAGCAGCCGATCCACGCGGGAGGCGCCCGGCCAGACAACCGAGAAGTCGTCGACAGCTCGACCACCGAGTCGCTCCAGCACCACCACCTGAACGATGTCCGCACCAGCGACACCCAACGTACGGGCCACCTGGCCGAGAGCACCGGGACGGTCCGGCAACGTGACTCGTACTCGCAGCAACATGCGACTCCTCCCGTCAGCGGACGACACGTTGTGCCGCCCCCAATGCACCTAGCCTGCTCGACTAGCATTTCGCCGGAGTTGCAACGCCGTGTCTCCATGGTCAAGGCACCTGTGTATGCCCCGAATCACACCACCTTAGAGCTGCTAAGCGGATCCACGGCGGACCAGCTGGGTGTCGAGCAAAATCTGCGAATCGACGACCCGACCACTGATCAATTCGATCAACAACTCCGCCATCCGCCGCCCGATCTCCTCGACCGGCAACCGCACCGTAGTCAACCCCGGCATGATCAACGCCGGCTGGCCGGGCTTCGGTAGCCCGAGCTCAGGCGGGCCAGGCTCGGGCGGGCCAGGCTCGGGCGGGCCAGGCTCGGGCGGGCCAGGCTCGGGCGGGCCAGGCTCGGGCGGGCCAGGCTCATTAACGCGAGGAGTTGGCGCGTCTTCGATCCCGATTACGGCCACGTCGCCGGGCACCTGCCGGCCCGCGGCCTGCAACGCCTGCAGAGCTCCGCTGGCCATGACATCACTTGCCGCGAGGACGGCATCCAGCTCGGGTTCGCGCTCCAGCAGCGCTCGCATCGCTTTCGCGCCACCGTCCGCGGTGAAATCCGCGTACCCGATCAGCGCGGGGCCGTTGACTGCGGATCTATAGCCGGCCACGCGGTCTCGGCCGACGGCAGTGTCCGGCGGGCCAGCGACGGTGACGATCCGGTGCGCGCCCAGCGAGTGCAAGAACGCGACGGCAGCACGCGCTGCCGCAATCTGATCAACATCGACGAACGCGTCCCCCCGAGCCAGCCGCGCCGGTCGCCCGCCCAACACCAACGGCAACTGCCGAGCTCTCAGTACGTCCGGCAGCGGCTCGTCGTCGTGCAGCGACAGCAGCAGCACCCCGTCGACCTGCTGGTCAGTGAGCTGGTCGGCCACCCGTTGCCGCTGCTCGTCCGTCGCCGCCAACGTCAGCCACAACCGCAACGACGTCCGCATCAGCACCGCGTTGATCCCACGCACCACCCCAGTCAGGTACGGCGCGCCGAAAACCCACCCGGCCGATTCGCACACCACCAAAGCCACCGCATCGGTACGCCGAGTCACCAGCGCCCGAGCCGCCCGATTCGGCACGTACCCGAGTTCGGTGATCGCTGCCTCAACCGCAGCCCGAGCCTGCGCGCTGACCTGAGGTGACCCGTTGATCACCCGAGATGCGGTGCCTCGCCCCACCCCAGCACGAGCAGCTACCTCGTCCAGCGTGGGACGGGACGCGGATCGCCTGGTCACCTCGTGATTATGGCCGTCCAACCGCCCATCCCGTGGGGTCATGACTTTAGTGAAGCGGGCGACGACACAACACGCTGCGCATTCGGGCGGGATCACTGCGTGCACCAAGCCGCGACCGGGCAGCACCAGTTGTGCCGCGCCGAGCGATAGGGTCGGCTGATGATTTGTCCAGCCTGCCGAGAGCAGCACCACGATCAGTGCAAAGGCGGTTCGTGGTGTGACTGTCAGCACCGACCGGTCGTGCCGACGCCACCGGTGACCGGCCCGGCCGAGCCGTGAACCCGTTTCGCGCATGGCCCGCGTCGACCGAAGGCCTGGTCGAGCTCTATCCGCGCTCAGCCACACCTGCGCTGCGGGTCAACTTCATCGCCAGCGCGGACGGTGCCGGTTCGCTCGACGGTTTGTCGGGTGGGTTGCACGGGCCGGGCGACAAGGGCGTCTTCGACACCCTGCGGATGCTGTGTGACGCGTTGATCGTCGGCGCCGGGACCGTGCAAGCAGAAAACTACGACGCGTTACGGCTGACGCCGGTGGCGCGCGCGTGGCGTACCGAAAATGGCTTGGCGGAATTTCCGTTGCTGGTGATCGTCTCGGGCTCACTGAACCTCAACCTGGACCAACTCGTCTTCACCGACGCACCGATCCGCCCGATCGTGATCACACACCGCGGCACCGCAGCCAAAGACGGCAGGGACGCCCAGCACGTGCCTGCTCAGCACAGCGCCGCAGTTCAGCGTGTTGCCGAGGTAATCGCTGTCGGCGACACCGAGGTCGATTTGAGCGCAGCCATCGCCGCTTTGCATGAACGAGGTGCCACCCAGTTGCTCTGCGAAGGCGGGCCCCGCCTATTCGGGTCGCTGATCGCCGCTGACCTGGTCACCGAGCTCTGTTTAACCGTGTCACCGCTGCTCGCCGGCGGTGGCCCCGGCCGCATCGCCACTGGCCCCAGCGCCCTCGCCCGAGCCATGTCACTGCAGCACGTCCTCACCCTCGAGGACATGCTTTTCCTGCGGTACGCCCGAGCGCGCCCTGACTCCTGTCATACCGCTGGGGCACTATGAGCGGCGTGTCAGACGAATCTCCCCCGGTCGGTCGGGTGCTCGGCACTGCCGACGCCACCCCACTGCAGTTTTGGACAGCTGTCACACCCGGCTGCTATCTGCAGCTCGACGACGTCGTGATGACCAAACGTGAGCTGCCCGATCGCGAGCCGGTGACGATCGCTGGGGTCGTCACCCAGGTGCGCGCCCGACACGAGGGCGCCCAGTTCGATTCGGACGTGTTCGCCATCGCAGCCGGCACCTTGCCGGCGCTGGTGCAGGAAGCGGCCGAGATCACCACGACCCGGGTCGATCCGGAGCTCTATGTGCCGCCGACGCCAGGCGCACTGGTGCAGCGGGCCACCGGCGAGGCACGGGACGCGGCGCTGCACTTCGACCGGATGGAGCGGCGGGTGCCGATGGGCACCGGTCGCGACGGGGTGCCGGTGTTTCTCAACGCCGACTTTTTGGACGGCACCCGCGGGGCACACGTCTCCATCTCCGGCATTTCCGGCGTGGCAACCAAGACCAGCTTCGCGACCTTCTTGCTCTATTCGGTGTTTCGTTCTGGTGCGCTCGGCGCGGACGGCACTAATGCCCGCGCGCTGATCTTCAACGTCAAGGGCGAAGACCTACTTTTTCTTGATCACCCCAACACCAAGCTCGATGAATCCACCCGCGCGGCCTACAAATTGCTGGAGTTGCCGGCGACGCCGTTTGCTGACGTGCGGGTTTATGCCCCACCGCGGGCCGGCGATTCGTCTGGGGCGCCCGATGTGAGCAGCCGGTTGACCGGCGTGGACAGTTTCTATTGGACCCTCGAAGAGTTTTGCACCAGCAAACTCCTGCCCTATGTGTTCGCCGACGCCGATGACGAGCGGCAGCAATACACGATGGTGGTCCATTCGGTGACCGCTCATCTCAACCGCTATGCCGTCCCAGCCGAGGGTGGGATCAGCATCGATGGGCGCCGGATCGGTTCTTACGGCGATTTGGTCGATCATGTGGTCGAGCAGCTCACCGACGACGAAACGCGATCCACCTGGGCCGGCAGCGCCATCAATATGGGCACTGTCAACGCGTTCGCGCGGCGACTGATCGGCAGTAAGCGCGACCTGGCCCGGCTGATCCGCGGCGACCTGGCCCAGCGTCGGCCGCATCAGATCAAGACCGCCGAGTCCGCCCAGGTGACAGTGGTTGACCTGCACAACCTGCCCGACCGAGCGCAACGGTTTGTGGTCGGGGTGACGCTCAAAACTGAATTCGACGAGAAGGAAAAGGCCGGCACCGGGCGGCCGTTGCTGTTCGTGGTGCTCGACGAGCTGAACAAATACGCGCCCCGGGAAGGCAGCTCGCCGATCAAGGAAGTGCTGCTGGATATTGCCGAGCGCGGTCGCTCGTTAGGAGTAATCCTGATCGGCGCCCAGCAGACGGCGAGCGAGGTCGAGCGGCGAATCGTCACGAACTCGGCGATCCGCGTGGTTGGTCGGCTCGACCCAGCTGAGGCCGCCCGCCCCGAATACGGCTTCTTGCCGCCGGCCATGCGGCAACGCGCACTGCTGGCCCGACCAGGCACAATGTTCGTGAATCAGCCTGATATTCCCGTGCCACTCTGCGTCGAGTTCCCATTCCCCGCCTGGGCCACCCGCAAGTCAGAGTCGGGGCCACCCCCGGCCGAGTTGGCGCGCTCAATCGTGCAAGGCGCCGATCCGTTTGCGGTAATCGGCCGTGCCGGATCGTCGGACGACGACATCCCGTTCTAAGGTTCAGCCGATGCGCATCCTGCACACCTCCGACTGGCACGTGGGAAAAGTCCTCAAAGGCCGTAATCGGCATGAGGAACACATCCGTGTGCTCGCGCAACTGGTCGAGATCGCTCGGGCGGAGCAACCCGATCTGGTGATCGTCGCGGGTGACCTCTATGACACGGCCGCCCCGACAGCGGATGCGACCCGGGTGGTGACTCGGGCTTTGTCCGCGCTGCGGCAGACCGGTGCCCAGGTGGTGGCGATCGGCGGCAACCACGACAACGGGCCGGCGTTGGACGCGTTGCGCCCATGGGCCGATGCGGCCGGCATCATGCTGCGCGGCTCAGTTCGCGACAATCCGGATGAACTGCTGATCACTGGGACGACTGCGGGCGGCGAGCGCTGGCAGCTAGTGACCTTGCCGTTCCTATCGCAGCGCTATGCGATTCGGGCCGCTGAAATGTATGAGCTGACCGCAGCCGAAGCCAACCAGACTTACGCCGACCACATTGCCCGGCTGCTCGCCCGACTCAGTGTCAGCTTCACCGAGGCTGGTGTGATCAACCTGGTCACCGCACATCTGACCATCGTGGGGGCGAGCGCCGGCGGGGGTGAACGCGAGGCGCACACCATCATGGGCTACGCCGTGCCGGCTACGGTTCTTCCGGCCAATGCGCATTACGTTGCGCTGGGTCACCTACACCGGGCGCAGTCGGTCATCGCCTCAGGGCCAGTGCGTTATAGCGGCAGCCCGTTGGCGATCGATTTCGGCGAGGAAGAGGACGTCTGCTCGGTCGCGATCGTCGACCTGGGCGTGGACAAGGCGGCTCGGGTGCGCGACGTGCCGATCACCAAAGCGCTGACTTTACGTACGGTGCGGGGCACATTGGAGCAGCTCGCCACGGTGAACCTGCCGGATGCGTGGTTGCGGGTGCTGGTGCGCGAGACACCGCGAGTTGGCCTGCGCGAGGATGTGCAGCAAATGTTGCCCAATGCGCTTGAAGTGCGGATCGACCCGGAGATGGTGCCCGACAAAGCGGGTGAGCGCATGGCCCAGCGGGCCGGTCGAACGCCCCGGCAACTGTTCGCCGACTATCTGGACAATCGGGGCACCGCCGAGGAAGGCGTGCGCGAATTGTTCGATGAGCTTTATGACGAGGTGAGCAGCGACAAATGAGGCCTCTGCGGCTTGACCTGGCCGGGTTCACGGTGTTTCGCGACGAAACTACTGTGGATTTCACCGACGCCGACTATTTTGCGTTGGTCGGGCCGACTGGATCGGGCAAGTCGACAGTGCTCGACGCCATCTGTTTCGCCCTTTATGGCACGGTTCCGCGCTGGGGTGGCGCCCGCGGCATCGTGAATGCGTTAGCACCCTCGGCCACCGAAGCCCGAGTGCGGCTGGTCTTCGAGTCGGCTGGCGACCGTTACGTCGCGACCCGGGTGGTTCGCCGCGACGGCCGAGGCAATGTGAAAACCGCCGGCGCGGGTTTGCAGCTAATGCCACCGGGCTTCGATGCCAGCAAACTCGACACCGGCATGGATCTCGACGACCTCGGTGAGGTGCTGGCCGGCACCCCGGCCGAGATGGATCGCGCAGTGATCGAGGCGGTCGGGCTGCCCTATGAGCAGTTCACCAGTTGCGTGCTGCTGCCGCAGGGCCAGTTCGCCGACTTTCTGCACGCTAAGCCCGCAACCCGACAGCAGATTCTGATCAACTTGCTCGGCCTGCACGTCTATGACGAGGTGCAAACCCGGGCCACCAGCCGAGCCAGCACTGCTGAGACCAAGCTGATCGTGGTGGATCAGCAACTAGCCGCCCTGGCCGACGCGAGCGACGAGGCTGTCGAATCCGCCGAGAAACACGTCACGCGAATGCGCGAGTTGACCATGGTGGTCGAGCAGGCAGTGCCCGGTCTGCGCACCAACCGCGACGCGGAGACGACCGCGATCGAGGCCGTCAGGGTGCTCGATGCCGAGCTTGCCTTGTTCGCCGCCGTGCGCGCTCCGGCAGGCAGTGCTGACACCGCTGGCGCGGTGGCGGCAGCCCGGGTAACGGTCGACCAGACCGCGGACCAGGTTCGCGCGGCTGAAGAGCACGAGGAGAAGGTGCGCGACGAGCTGGCTGCAGCCGGCGACGCCGGGTCGCTGAGCCTGATGCTTGGCCGGCTCACCGAGCTAGACCGGCTGAGCGCCCAGGCCGAATGGTTCGTCGGCGAGGTCAGTGTGGCCAAGATGGAGTTCACGGACGCAACAGCCGCTGCCGACCTGGCCCGCAGTGCACACGAGGGTGCGACGCAGCTGCTGGAGCAAGCGCGGCTTGATTACACCGAAGCACAAAAACTCGATCGGGCCAGCGCGCTTCGGGCGCAACTGGTGGTCGGGGCGCACTGCCCGGTGTGCGAGCAGACGGTAAACCAGGTTCCGGCGCCTTCGGCAACCTCAGCCGTGCTGGCCGCGGAGGCGAACGGTAAGGCAGCACGGGCCGCGGCCGAGGTCGCAGAAAACGGGTGGAAACAGCGCGACGCCGTGGCGCGCAAATTGGAAAGCAATCTTGAGCGCAAACGCGCCCAGCATGAGCAGCATCAGGCCCGGTTTGCCGAACTGCAGGCCGCTGTGGTCGGCTCGCCCGACGCCGAGCAGCTCCGCCGGCGCCTGGCCGAATTGGCGACGTTGCGCGATCGGCTCGACGAAGCTGCCACGGCGATGCGGGCGGCCCGCTCGGCGCATCGGGCGGCCCAGGAAAAGGTGCTCGCCGTCGAGCAACAGCAACGAGCGGCATGGCGTGAGTTCGACACGATGCGTGACAACGTGGCCCGATTTTCGCCCCCTCCGGCTGAGCGGGAAGATCTTGCCGGTGCGTGGGAGAGCCTAGTTACCTGGGCCGCCGGTGAACACGAGCAGCGCAGCTCCGCGCGGGTGCGCGCGCAAGCCGCCGTGAGCGCAGCACACGAGACGACCCGGGCTGCTTATCTGCAAGTGGTCGCCCTTTTCACTGCCGCTGAGGTGAGCGCACCGAGTCCCGGTGGATCGGCTCCGGCCGAGTCGGATTTGATCCGGGCTGCGGCGGTGGCGGCCGAGCGGGCTGAGGCGGCACAGCACCGGCTAGTGGAGCGGCGCGAGCAAGCACAGGTGCTCGCGGTGCAACGGGTGGGTCTGCAGCGCGAGGCCCGGGTGGCCAAGGCGCTCAGCGGTCATCTTCGCGCCAACAACTTCGAGCGGTGGCTGTTGGAGGAAGCGCTTGACCTGCTGGTCGGTGGCGCTTCGCGCATTCTGCGTGAGCTGACTGGCGACCAATATGACCTGATGCACGACAAAGGCGAGTTCTTCGTCATCGACCATCACGACGCCGGCCTGCGCCGCGGGGTGCGGACCTTGTCAGGTGGTGAGACGTTCCAGGCGTCGCTGGCCCTGGCCTTGGCATTGTCCGAGCAGCTCGCCAGCATGTCGACCACCGCCGCCAGCTTGGAGTCAATCGTGCTCGACGAAGGCTTCGGCACTCTCGACGCGGCCACCCTAGATGTGGTCGCCGCGACCTTGGAGAACCTGGCCGCCCGCGGCGATCGGATGGTGGGTGTGGTCACCCACGTGCAGGCGCTGGCCGAGCGCGTGCCGGTGCGCTTCGAGGTGCACAAGGACGCGCGTACGGCGTATGTCGAACGGGTGGGCCGGTGACTGCACTGTTCGTCGACGCCTGGGATCCCTCCTACGGTGCCTCGTTCGAGGGTGACAGTGGCGACGGTCCCGCCTCGCCGAGCAGCGCCCAGGTCGACACCGACGTGGAGGTGCCGGCGGCGCAGTGGGCTCCGATCGATGTGGGACCGGCCGTGCGCTGCCCCGACGTGGTCTTCCTGGTCGACGGGGTGCGCCGCAACGACGCCGGGCTCTGGACTGCCGAGCCAGATGGCATGTCATATCCGGGTCTGGCTGCGTCCTATGCCGCCGGGGTGGTCCGGTGCGACCTGGGCCGCGGCGCTGCCGAGCTGGTCGCCGCGCGGGTGGGCCGGGGCTTGTTCACTGCCAGCCCGACTGCAGCCGATTTACAGGCCGGCTCGGTGCGCTACGAAGTGCATCGGATCACCGGACCGGGCGAAGCGAGCAAGCTGCCCGCCTCGGTACAAGGTCCGCTGACCGCGCTGGAGATCGACATCTCGGCCGCTGCGCGCGACACCGGCTCGGACGGCACTGACTTACTGGTGGTCGACGGGCCGTTGCGCAATCGTCGCCAGTTGCCGCGCACCATCGGTTACATCAAGACCCAACAGAAACAGTATTTGCCCGCTGCTCTGACCACCGTGGTCACCTCGTTGCGCCCCGGGCAACGGACCCCGGTCTTCCATTTGGGTACGGTTTGGGGTGGTTGGTCGTGGTATTTACGGTTGCCGGGTGGTTCGGGCGCCCCCTGGTCCGGCATCGTGCGGGTGGAGTGTTCGCCAGAGCTAACCCCACCGGACGCAATCGAGCTCGCCGAGCTGTCCGGCGCGGTGCTGCCAAGGTTCGCGTCCTCGCCCTACAAAGACCCGCGGGCGCCACAGAATCTGGTGCCGATCGCCGGTTTGGAACGACGGCTGCGCGCAATGTTGGGTGACGCTCGGGTGCTGCATCGAGCCTTGATTTCGGCCACCGCGCATACCCGTTAAGGTGACTGTTCGTCCCTTTTTTTGGCGTTAGTACGGCCGCAAGCCAAACAGGTTCGACATTCCCCCGAAAGGCTTTCCATTCCCCCAAAAGGCTTATCCATCGACGCTGGAAACGCTCCCAATTGGGCCGAGATTAGCGCTTAGGTAGCGAGCGCGCACGCACCGCCATCACCACCCAGCGCCGACGAAGTGCCTGATCACCGAGGGCGGTTTCGTCGCACCTTGGCTTGCGTATCATTCGCCTGCCTTCGCAATTACATCGGCGCAGCTAGATGGAATGGTCCATTTTGCCGCCCGGCAGTGATTGCACCAACAGCCCTCGGAGGACCGTTGACACCGCAAGCTCCGGAGATTTTCTCGGTGACATTGATCCCGACCGGTAGTGCCGGCCGTATCTCAGTCGACGGAGAAAGCTCCGGGCGGAGGTATCGATGCATGCGGTGGCCGAAGAACGGCTCGCGCCGGACGGGATGTGCGTGATGACGCAGTCAAGGTCCGGAGGTCGGTGGCAATCACTCGACGGGAACCGGGGCACGAGTGAGGACGGATCGGTCGCCGACCGACAAGTTCCTCGGCATGGCCCAGCACAGGGCGGCGCCAGCCACGAAGACACCCTGGTCAAGATGCTCTACGAGGAGCATGCCGGCCCGCTGCTGATGTTCGTGCTGCGGCTCACCGGCGGCGACCGGCAGCGCGCTGAGGACATCGTGCAGGAAACCCTGCTGCGGGCCTGGCGCAATGCGCACCGCCTCGGCGCACAGGGGCAGCAGTCGCTGCGTCCCTGGCTGGTCACGGTCGCGCGGCGAATTGCGATCGACGACCACCGCAGCGCGAAGGCCCGCCCGGCCGAGACGTACGATCGGGAATTGGAGAGCTTCCCCAGCACCTCGGACGAGACTGACCGCGTCTTGCAGACGATGACAGTGTCCGACGCGCTGCAGGAGCTGAGCCAGTCGCACCGGGAGATCCTGATCGAGACCTATTTCCGGGGCCGCACCGTCCCGGAAGCGGCCGAGAAGCTCAACCTGCCTTTGGGTACGGCGAAATCCCGGGTGTATTACGCGCTGCGCGCCTTGCGTACGGCCCTGCAGCAACGGGGAGTGACGCAATGACCCGAGGGGACCACTTCGACGTCGCGTCCTACGCGCTCGGCGTGTTGGACGAGCGCGACGCGACCAGGTTCGAGGACCACCTGGTCGGCTGTGAGCGCTGCGCGATCGAATTGGATTCCTTCGTCGAGGTCGCCGACCGGCTAGCTGACCTGGACGGTGCCGCGGTGATCGCGGCCGAGCAGTCACGCACCGACGGAGTCGTGCTGCAGAACATGATCGGTGAAGTCAAGGTCGAGCGACGGCGGGCCAACAGTCGCCGGCTCTATTCGCTGGCCGCGGCCGTGGTCGTCTTCGCGATGTTGTCGATTGGTGCGCTGTTCGTCGGTGGCAGGTATTTGACCACCACGAACCAGGCGCCGACGACTGCCTCACGCGGCCCCGGTCAGCTCGATCCGCTGCCTAACTCGGACGGCCCGGGCATTGGCGGCCCAGACCTGGCCGGATTGAAGTATCAGGCCTCCGATCCCCGCACCGGCGTGCATGCGGACATGGCGTTGGAGAAGAAGGATTGGGGCACCCAGATCTCCTTTGCCATTTCCAACATCAAGGGCCCGAAAACTTGTCGGCTCGTTGCCGTGCACACCGACGGCAGTCTGGAACCACTGGTTTCGTGGACCGTCGGCGAAAGAGGCTGGGGCACTGCCGCGCATCCCGAACCACTGCTGCTGCAGGCGATCACCGCGACGCCGCGCGAAAACATTGCCCACGTTCAGGTTCAGGAAGTGGCCGCTAACGGCACCAGCGACACCCTGGTTCGCGCACCGTAGCTAAAAAATTTACGCATAGGGGTTCGGCCGACTGGCCGAACCCCTTTTTGCGCCGTGAAACGAGTCCAAACGCCCAGCTACGTGTTTACCGACCAAACGGTTCAACAAAAATACTGAGAAATTGATTGGACCGATTTTCAACCGCTGTCGCACTGGGCTCGTACTACCAACCGGAAACACCTGATGCTGATTCATCTGGAGGGCTCGTGGTTCCGGAAAAGCGAAAGTTGATGGTCGCCAGTACGGCAATCGTGGCGGCGTTCGCCATGTCCGGTTGCGCCCCTGCGGGGTACGGCTCGGCCGACTATGGCAATGCCCAGCCGGCCGCAAACGCTGTGGCCGCAACGGGCGGACCGCAGTCGACGGCCGGCCCCACATCGACCGCGGACCCCAAATCAACGGCAAACCCGAATTCAACCGCCGACCCCAAATCAACGGCTGATCCTAATTCGACGGCTGATCCGAATTCGACTGCAGATCCTAATTCGACTGCCGACCCCAACTCGACGGCCGACCCCAACTCGACGGCCGCGCCCGGGTCCAATGCCGACCCTAACTCTACTGCGCCGCCCGGATCGAACAACGCCCCCAAAGACCCGCCCAAGCTGACTGCCAAACAAATTACTTCACGGCTGGTCGGCACCAAGGTGGCTCGGATGGGCGCGGTGATCGAAGACCAGAACGGCTTCGTGCTCTATCGCTTCGACCAGGACAAGAACAACCCGGCCAAGTCGACCTGCGCGGGCGAATGCGTGAAGATTTGGCACCCGGCGTTGACCGAGAACGGCGAGCCGACGATCACGGGCGTGGACGCGAAACTGGTCGGCACGGTTACCCGTACCGATGGGACTAAGCAGTTGACTCTTAAGGGTTGGCCGCTTTACCGCTATATCGGTGACACCAAGCGGGGCACCTGGGAAGGCCAGAACGTCAACGGCACCTGGTTCGTCATCCAGCCTGACGGTGCTAAGAACCTCACCTGTGTCCCGAAGGCCTCTAAGCCCGTGGCAGCGCCAAGCGGATCCGACTCCGGCAGCAGTTACAGCTATTGATCCCAAGCCGCTAGTTCAGGTACGCCCTAAGATCGGAGGTTTCAACTAATATGACTGCCGCTCGCTCGTGGCGCCGGCCCTCGCGCTGGCTGGTGGGATTCTCCGCAGTGTTCCTGACGTTCCTGCTCGCGCCGGCCGGTGCGGCCCGAGCCGCCGGTGGAGATATTCCGATCCCCGGAAATAGTTTGAGTGACCGCGGCACCGGCACGATGAGCGCGGCTGACAAAGACTTTGTCATCAAGGTTCGCCTGGCCGGGCTCTGGGAAATTCCGGCCGGCAATATGGCCCAGCAGAAGTCTGACGATCCGCGCGTAGTCTTCATCGGTAAGTCCATCGCGCAACAGCACGTCCTGTTGGACCAGCTCGATCGAGACGCCGCCAAAAAACTCGGCATCGACCTGCCCAGTCAACCCAACAGCGACCAGCAATTCTGGTTGAGCGAGATGCACAACGCCAACTCGACTATGTTCGACCAAATCTTCATCGACCGGCTCCGCGCCGCACATGGCAAGATTTTCCCGGCCATCGCCACTATTCGGGCCAGCACGCGCAACGACTCGGTGCGCAAGCTGGCGCAAGAGGCAAACCAATTCGTCATGACTCACATGACGTTGTTGGAAAGCAGCGGCATCGTCGACTATGGCGCGTTGCCCACTGCTGCCGCTCCCGTCGCCCCCGCTGCGAAGGGCCCGGTTCCAGTCGATGGCCAAATGCTCGCAGCGGCCAACAGCAGCACGGGCAGTCCCGGTGTCAGCACCACGTTGATCCTGCTTGTTCTTGGCGCTGCCCTAGTGGCCGGCGTTGTCACCACCATGCGCATATTCCGCACGCGCTAAACGTCTTTCCCCCGCCCACGGTTCGACCGAGAAAGGTGTCACCCATGCGAAGGTCAAAGTATCGGCGCGCATCGCGTAATGCGAACTGGTTTACCGGCAAACGACGCATCCTGGCGGTTGCCGCGACGCTGGTGGCCTTCGGCGGCATCGTCACCGTCACGCAGATCTCGAACGCGAGCACCACCCGAGTGCAACGCAAAGCGCTCACCGTATGTGACACCGTCACCGCACCAGAAAAGGCGAAGCTGTCCACCAAAACGAAGCGCAATGACTACACCACTAACAACGGCACGGTGACTCAGCACCCCGACGACGGCGCCGGCGACACGGTAACCACCGCCGCGCTGCGGGCCCGCTGTCGCGCCTGGGTCATCCGCAATGCCGCCAATCAGACCGGCACCAATCAAGCCGGCAACAACAATCAAGCTGGCAATAATCAAGCTGGCAATAATCAAGCTGGCAATAATCAAGCTGGCAATAATCAAGCTGGCAATAATCAAGCTGGCAATAATCAAGCTGGCAATAATCAAGCTGGCAATAATCAAGCTGGCAATAATCAAGCTGGCAATAATCAAGCTGGCAACAACCAGAATGCCCAGGGCGCAGCTCAGCCTAAGGCCGTAGACACGTCAGCTGCCGCGGACCCGAACGCATCTGGTCAGGCCGCCAACCCGAACACATCCGGTCAGGCCGCCAACCCGAACGCTTCCGGTGCCGCTAATACTCAACCGAGCGACGCCGTGAGCACCCCGCCGGCCAATGCCGGCGCAGCAGCTGGTGTCACCCCGCCGGCCAATGCCGGCGCAGCAGCTGGTGCCACCCCGCCGCCCGGTGCAGGCTTGGGTGTGCTGACCAACAGCTGCAAGACGAGCACCTTGCCCCCGCACACTGGTTTCCAGATCGCCCCCGCCTGCGTCTCCACCGAATTCGGCGAAGTCGCCAGCGAAGCAAACGACCCGTCCCTGCTTATCACCCAATTCCCCCCGCAAGTCAAAGCCAACACCCCCTTCACCCTGCAAGTCAGCACCCGCAACCTCATCCGCGACCGCTTCCTCGCAGCCGGCAAAGGCGGTTACTACGTCGAAAGCTCCGTCCTCAAAGACGGCCTCGTCCGCGGCCACTTCCACACCGCCTGCCGCATGCTGGCCAACACCACCGAAGCACCAGCACCCGACCCCGTACCCGCCTTCTTTGTTGCCACCGAAGACGGCAAAGGCGGCGCAACCCCCGACACCGTCACCATCCAAGTACCCGGGCTACCCACCGCAGGCATCGCCCAATGCGCCTCCTGGGCCGGCGACGGTTCACACCGCATCCCGATGATGCAACGCGCCAACCAAACTCCGGCCTTCGACGCAGTGCGGGTCAAGGTGAACTAAACCCGCTGAACGTGGAGTAAAGCTGCAACGCCGGCGCCGAACTCGGGCCGGAGGGCGTCGAACCAGATGACCTCTGGCCCGGGACCCCCCCCGTTGGCACCGGCGGTCGCCCTTACCCCTGCTGGGCGACAACAGCAGCGAACTCCTGGGCGAACGGACCGCAAGTCCATTCGCCCTCCGATGGCCCTGACCTGCGAGCGCGGTCAGGGCCATCGGCATGCTCGTAACCGTGCGTGACCCGTGCCTGGTAGCTCAGCTAGGGCTCGGGTCCAGGTGGGCAAGTCGGCGTTGAGCTGGCACAGTGTGCCGGGTGGGTTCCGCGGTGATCAGGCAGCTGCCGGTGCTGCAGCGCTATCACTTCAGCGCTTCGGTCCGTCCGTTACTCGTGCCCGCACACGACCCATGCGCCGCCTTCGCTGATGGCGACTTCTGGCTTGCCCTGCGCACGCCCGACGGCCCAGCCACGCTGCAGCTCACCCACTCCGGCGATGTCCTGGTGGCAACCGGGCACGGGCCGGGCGCCGGCTGGGTGGTCGAACACGCCGATGCCATCGCCGGGCTCCGCGACACCGCCACCGATTTCCCCGCAATCGCCGCGCAGCATCCACTGATCGCCCAACTAGCCAAAACCTTCTCCGGGGTACGGATGCCAGCAACCGGCCGGATGTTCCCGCGTCTGCTCCGGGCAGTGTTGGAACAGAAAGTCACCGGAATCGAGGCGTTCCGGGCGTACCGGATGATTTGTCGGCATTTTGGGGAACCGGCGCCGGGACCGGTGCAGTTGCTGTTGCCGCCGGATCCCGCCGCGATAGCGGCAACGCCGTATTGGGTGTTTCATCCGTTCGGCGTCGAGCAGCGGCGCACCCAGACGCTGCTTCGAGTTGCGCTGCTCGCCGATCGGCTGGAGCAGTGCGCTGACTCCGCCGAGGCGACCCGCCGGTTGACCGCTGTGCCCGGAATTGGTCCGTGGACAGCGGCGGAGGTGGTTCGGGTCGTCTACGGCGATGCTGACGCGGTGAGTGTGGGCGATTTCCATATCCCGAACACAGTTGCGTGGGCGTTGGCCGGTGAAGCTCGCGGCAACGATGCGCGGATGCTTGAACTGCTGGAGCCATTCCGCGGTCATCGCGGCCGGGTCTGCGACCTGCTCGCCGCGGGTGGCATCGCGGCACCCAAATTCGGCCCGCGCAAACCGATCCGCTCCTTCGCCCGTTACTGAACCCAGCGCAACTGGACCGGATTTGGGCCAGCCGTCGCGCACTCGTGATATCAGGTCGGTACGTTGTCCCCTCAGGATCTATTTGTCCCAGGGGTGTGGCAATGGGTGGCACAGGCGGAGAAATCGTCCTGGTGCTGGTGTTGGTGCTGGTCAACGCGGCATTCTCCGGCAGTGAAATGGCTTTGGTGCAGCTGCGTGAAAGCCAGATCCACCGGCTGGAACGCCAATCGCGGCGCGGACGGGTGCTCGGCCGGCTGACCCGCGACCCCAACCGATTCCTCGCCACCATTCAGATCGGCATCACCCTGGCCGGTTTCCTAGCGTCGGCGACCGCCGCTGTGGCGTTGTCGAAACCGTTGCTCAAACCACTGAGCTTTCTCGGTTCGGCTGCCGCGCCAGCGTCAATTGTGATCGTCACGATCGGACTGACTTTCGTCACGCTGGTGATCGGTGAACTGACGCCGAAGCGGATCGCGATGCAACGCGCCGAAGGGTGGGCTTTGGTAGTCGCCCGCCCGCTGGACGTGTTGTCGATGATTTCGCGCCCCGCCGTGTGGCTGCTCGGTGTAGCCACCAACGTGGCCGTGCGCCTGGTCGGCGGCGATCCGGCCGCACAACGCGACGAAGTCACCACCGAAGAAATCCGCGACATGGTCGCCGCCCAGCAAGACTTTTCCGCAGAACAACGCACCATCATCAGTGGCGCGTTCGAAATCGCGGACCGTATTCTGCGCGAAATCCTCGTGCCCCGCCGCGACGTGCTGACACTGGCCACCGGCAGCTCAGCGCACGAAGCGTTACGCATCCTGATTACCGGTGGTCATTCTCGCGCTCCAGTCGTGGGTCCGGCCGGACTGGACGACGTAATCGGGGTAGTGCACCTGCGCGATTTGGTGGACGCGGCCGGTCCAGTGGACGCATTAGCCCGCCCAGGGCTGTTTTTGCCGGAGACATTGCGGGTGTCGGATGCACTCAAACAACTTCGCGGGGAACGGCAACAGCTGGCGCTCGTGGTAGACGAACGTGGGGCGATCGACGGCATCATCACCATGGAAGACCTGGTCGAAGAAATCGTCGGCGAGATTTATGACGAAACTGACCGCGATGTGGCGGCAGTCATTCACGAGCCGGACGGTGCGTTGTTGATGCCCGGTTCGTTCCCGATTCACGACCTGCCCGACATCGGCTTCCACGACGACTCGAGCGCGCACGAGGAAGGCGATTACACCACTATCGCCGGGATGATTCTGGCTGCGCTCGGCCACATTCCCACCGCACCCGGCGAAGTGGTCGACCTGCCCGAGTTCACCGCCGAGGTGGTCGAAGTGACCGGAAGAGCAATCACCCGCGTACGGCTGCGTGCTCGCCCGAAACCCCCGCCCGAGGACGACTAAATCACTGCTCGCGCCCAAGTGGAGACTCCTCGACACCCCAACAAGTCGCCGGGGATGACATCAGCCGCAGCACAGTGGATTGCGGGACCAGTTTGGCGGCACCGACGGGAATTTAAGCGACCCATCGTTCGCGCCACAACAACGTCGCGGCACCACCCGCCCCAGCCGCAACCCAAGGTGGCATCCCGAGCCGGACAGCCTGCCCCAACGCCAGGGCAAGCGAGCGCACCGACAGTGAACAGCACTCGGTCGTCGATCACTGGTCGTGCACCGACCCGGTAACGGCCGATGAGCGAACGGCGGTAACGCAGCGCGAGCACGAATACGGTTACGACTACGGCGGTTACTGCGGGACGACCATTCGATTCGCGTACCCGCTTGGGGTGAGGCCGAGCTGGTGCAGGGCCAACAAATTGCTCAGGTTCGATACTGGCAAGAACAGACTGGCGGTGTTGCCAGCCACACAGTTGCCATGCGAACGGCAATGCCGGCACCTTCAATTGACACTTGGCTCGCGTCGGACGCCGGCAGCAATCCCGTGACCACCACCAGCGCAGTGGCACCAACCGCGATGATCCACACAGGCGCACCCTAATCGACATCAGCGGCGCCCGCCTGATTCGTCGACCAGCTCGCCAGCCGCATCCGGGCCGCGATTCGTTCGCCCAGTTCTGGGTAACCTTCGGCTGAGCGCGGCATTGACCACAGGGCGCTGTGCGGGTCCACGATGCTGCGCGCTAGTAAGGGGTGAGAGATCAACTATGACCGGCAGCCACGAAGAGTCGCCCAAAGCATACGAATATCTGGACCAAGTAGGACCTGAGGAACAAGCACGCCTGCAAGCCGTACGCCGTTACCAGCTCGTCGATCAACCAGTCGAAGCCGCGTACGATCGAATTGCCTTTGTCGCCGGTGCCATTTTCGACACACCCATCGCCACGGTGTCATTGGTGGAACGTGATCGAGTTTGGCTAGCCGCCTGTCAAGGCCTTTCCGGTGTCACCCAAGTCGATAAAGAACCCGGCTTGTGCGCTTCCGTGATCGCTAGCGACAGCGTCTACGTCATCAACAACGCCGCCGTCGACCCGCGTACGCTCAACCACCCGCTCGTACGAGGGGAATTGGGTTTACGGTTTTATGCGGCCGCGCCGATCCGTACCCATGATGGTTATCGACTGGGCACTGTCAACGTGATCGATAATCGGCCGCGCAAGGCCACGGCTCGCCAGCTGCAAGCGCTGGAATATTTGGCCGCAGCAGTGGCCGATGAGCTTGAATTAAGGCTGATGGTCATTCGTAGCGCCGCAGCCGAGCAACGCATGCGGGCCAGTGTCAGCTGACTGGCCCGCATGCATTACTGCGTTACGTCGTGGAGCCACTTTTCCGACGGCACAATTAGGCGCGACTGTTTGCTCGGTCAAGGGCCTTAAGCAGGTCGGTTTTGAAGCGTTTGACGCCGACCAGCTTGATAGCTAAGGCGATGAGTCGGCCTTTGAAGTTGCGCGGTGTGCGCTGCATGCTGCACACAACTCGACTGCCGCTGCCCTGTGGGCTAATGGTGTATTGCCAGAAACTGCCTGCAGTGAATACATTTGAATCCACCACTGTCAGCCGGACGATGCCAGGCTTCGACCAGTCGTAACGGGCCCGCTCCCACACGCCGCCTCCGGCTGCCGAGCCCTCGGTCACCTCAGCCCAGGTGTTACCGACTTCATGCACGGTGAAGTGCTCGGCGTCAATGTTGGGCCAAACTTCCACTCGCCGAGGCGAGAAATCGGTGAGTGCGGCGATCACCACATCCGGCGGCGCCGGGGTGTCCGCAGTGAAGGTGACAGCGACCATGGGGGAAACTCCTCGAACTGGGCGGCGACGGTGGATATTGGGCAATGGGGATAGATTCAGCGGCAGGTGTCGCGAGCCGCATCCGCGATGAGGCCACTGATCACATCAGGACGAGATACATATGACGCGTGGCTCGCCTGGACCGTGATCGTACGGGCGTTCATGCGTGCGGCAAAGACTTGCTGTGCTTCGGTCGCCAATTGTTGATCCTGCGCTGACACAGCGAAATAAGTCGGGTGCTGTTTCCAACCTGCCGGCCCGGAAGGCTCCGCCTGTGCGGCGACCGCCACCGGCTTTTGTGCTACTGCCAGCAACGTGGCACGCCGTTCGTCGACGTCCGCGGCGAAAGAGTCCCGGAAATGAGCGGGATCGATGCTGGCGTAACCGGCGGAGTCAACGCGCAGGAATTGCCGACCGTAGGTGGCCGGGAATGCCGCCAGCGCAGCACCGACCGACTCACCGTCGTCCGGGGTAACCGCGGCTACAAATACCAATGCCTTGACGTTGGTGGCACCCGCGCTGGCGCCAGAAATAACCGCGCCACCATAGGAATGGCCGACCAGAATGACTGGCCCGTCGATGGCGTCCACCGTGCGCCGCAGCGAGGCGACATCGTCGGCCAACGAAGCCAGCCGGTTCTGCACTGCCATCACCGGAAATTTCCAGTCCAGCAATTTCCCGATCACCCCTTGCCAGCTGCTGCCGTCCACAAACGCACCGTGCACCAGCACCACGGTGGGCGCCCCGGCTGCACCCCAGCGCTGCCGTATTCCAGCTGCCGCCGCTGGGCCACCGATCACAGTCGCGGCTGCCGCACCGGCCACCACGGCACCGGTGGCGCCGAGAACTTGGCGGCGACCCCAACGGCCAGCGGTCGACGTGCCGTGGTTCGACACCGTACCGTCACTGGGGTTCAGTGCGGCGGAATTCTCAGCCTGGTACTTCACCATTACTCCTTGTTACCTGATTTACCTAGATCACAATGACTACGTTTAGATATCCCCATCGACCAGGGCGGCACATCAACCTGTGGGATGCCACCGCAAGATGGATGACGCCGGGCGCAGCTGTGTGTATCCTCGCGTGGTGCAAGATCCGGCAGGAGGGCTTCCGGCGACTGAGGCTGCCCTGAAGCCGATCGATGGGATCGTCACCGTTTTAGTCTTCCTACTCGGCTTACTCTCCGTGTTGGGCCTGGACGGTCGACAATCCGATGCACCCCTACTAGGGGTGTTACTCACCGTAGCGACGAGCCTGCCATTCCTCTGGCGGCGCCGCTGGCCAATAGCCGTACTCGCGCTGGCCGAGCTGGTGTTCCTGGTTTTCTTAGTGATCGGATCCGGGCTGCGGGTCACCGGTCCATCGGGGCCAGCCATGGTGGTGCGCTCTACACCGTCACCGCCGGGCGGCCCCGGCGTGTTTCCGTGCCCGCCGCCGCGGCACTCATAATCATCAACACCGTCGTGTTGCTTATCGCCGCACACATTGGTGAAACCCGCGCCGCCGACACGCTGCTAACCGGAGCCGTGGCCCTCTGCTGCGCCTGGTTGGTGGGCGACGACGTCCGAGTCCGCCGAGCTTCTGCCGCAATGATGGAACGAACTGTTCTGCGTTTACGGGCCGACCAAGACGAACAAGCTCGTCGTGCAGTCGCAGAAGAACGCGCTCGAATCGCCCGCGAATTGCACGACATCGTCGCCTATCAAGTCACCCTGATCGCCGTCCGGGCCGGTTCAGTGGCCGACCAAGCAGCACCCGGCCCGGTCCGCGAAGCGCTAGACGTCATCACCGCAGCCGGCCGAGCAGCACTGACCGAACTTCGCGCCCTGCTCGGCATGCTGAACCCGGACGGCGCCGACCGAACAGCGGCGCCCCGGCAAGCCCCACCTCGGCTAGCAGCCTTAGAAAACCTCGTCGGTGAAATCAATCCCGCTGCCACATTGCACGTCACCGGAGCTAGGCGGCCATTACCGCCGAGCCTAGAGCTATGCGCATATCGAATCGTGCAGGAAGCCTTAACGAACGCACAACGCCACGGCACAGACGGCGCAGTTCTCGTGTCCGTCGACTTCGGTCCGGACTTGCTCGCCATTGAGGTCACCAACAACGTGAGCTATGACCCACCGCCACAATCGGGTGAGCCCGGAGGCTATAACCACCAGCCAGAATCAGGCGAACGCGGCAACTATGACCGACCGCCACAATCGGATGGGCGCGGCCTGATCGGCATGCGCGAACGAGCCAAACTGTTCAGCGGCAGCCTAACTGCCGGCCCGGACTTCGACGGGCGCTTCCGGGTCGTCGCTCGACTACCAATCGGGAATTCATGATGGAACTCGGGCCGCCCATCCGGGTGCTCATCGCCGACGATCAGCCGCTCATCCGGGTGGGCTTTCGCCAAATGATCCAAGGCCGAGCAGACCTAGCTCTCATCGGCGAAGTAGACGACGGCCGCCAAGCCGTACAGGCAGCACAAGACCCAATGCCACTTAACGTAATTTGATCATGGTGGTGGGCTGGGGTTTCCCGGGTGAGGTGTCACGCTGCGAGGGCCAGTGGTAGCGCGTTGGCCAGTTTGATGGTCGCCGGGCTGTCGTGGCGGGTGCCGACGTCGGTGCGGCGCTTGACGCGGTAGGAGTTGTGCCGGGCGCGTTTGACCAGCGCGGGTAGGACCGGTCCTTGCGGATGGGGTTGAGGTGCCGTTTCGCGGTGATGCTTTTCATGATCTTGGCGAGGATCGCGGCCTGCCGGTCAGGGGGGAAAGGCCGCCGAGTCGGTGACCCGGCGGCGGATGATCCGGACGGTCCGCAGGAACTTGACCCGGTCGGGGTCGATGTCGGCGGCGGTCGCGGCCCGGCAGATCAAGGCGCTGATCGCGTAGTGGGTCAGCAGGTAGCCGTAAATCTCCTGGCGTACCAGGTCCGGGCTTTTGGAGCGCAGCACCCGGCCTGGCCCGCGCAGATGCGTCTTCAGTTGATCATTACCGGTTTCGTGTTCCCATCGATCATGGTAGGTCTGGGCCAGGACCTGCGCCGGCGCGGCGACCATATCGAGGATGGTGGTGATCAGGGCGATCAGTTCGTCTTTGCCGTCTCCGGTGCGGTCAGGCACGGTGTACTCCACCACCCGGACCAGGACCGCCCGGTCCGGATCCAGTTCCGACCGGCGCGGGCCGCCGCCACGAACTGCGTCAGCGGGCCTTGTCTCCTCGGGGCGAAGCACGCTGGTGTACGAGCGTCCGGGAACGCCTCGACCAGCGGCAGCCGCAGGGCTTCACCCGCCATAACCGTCCCACCGGACCGGGCGGGTTGAAGGCGGTGAACTAGAAGCCGCGATCAGCGAGCAGCAGACGCCCAGATCGGGATACAAGCTTGCGGCGAGGGTCTGCTCGGCGCTTCCGGGTCGTCGCTCGACTACCAATCGGGAATTCATGATGGAACTCGGGCCGCCCATCCGGGTCCGACGACCGGAAGCCGACCTGGTCAACACCTCGACCATCGGCTCCATCGCCGACGATCAGCCGCTCATCCGGCCATGCGGCTTTCGCCAAATGATCCAAGGCCGAGCAGACCTAGCTCTCATCGGCGAAGTAGACGACGGCCGCCAAGCCGTACAGGCAGCACAAGACCTAGCGCCCGACGTGATCCTGATGGACATCAGAATGCCGGTATTGGACGGCCTCGAAGCCACCCGCCAAATACGCGCAGCTTCCAGTCGCCAGCGCCCCAAAGTCCTAGTGCTAACGACCTTCGACCTAGACGAATACGTTTATGCTGCCCTGAAGGCCGGCGCGAGTGGCTTCCTGGTTAAAGATGTGACCCCAGAAGCGCTTTCCAACGGCATCCGCACCGTGCACACCGGCGCCACCCTGCTAGCCGCATCAGTCACCGTTCGCCTGGTCGAGCGCTACGTCGACGACTGCGGCGCAGGCACCGACACTGCAGCATTACGCCGCCTCACCGAACGCGAGCAAGAAGTGCTCCGCCAAGTCGCCCTGGGCAGATCAAACGCCGAAATCGCCCGCCACCTGTACGTAGCTGAAGCCACCGTCAAAAGCCACGTTGCCCACATGTTCACAAAACTCGACGTGAACGACCGAGTCCAAGCTGTCGTCTACGCCTACGAAACCGGTTTCGTCCGCCCCTGCATCAACCCGTGCTAACCAAGCCATATGCGGTGACAGCCACCCCAACCCGGGGGTGTTTTGGTGTGGGAATGCAGGTAAGGGCCACCCCGTGTTCGGGGTGGCCCTTACCTGTGATGTTTGAGTTCGGCGGCGTCCTACTCTCCCACACCCTCCCGAGTGCAGTACCATCGGCGCTGGCAGGCTTAGCTTCCGGGTTCGGAATGAGACCGGGCGTTTCCCTACCGCTATGACCACCGAAACACTGTTCAGCCGAACAACACCAACCCAACAACCACACCACAACCCCCCTTTGGGGGTTTGGTGACAGTTTTTGGGGGGTGGTTGTTTGCTGTGAATCACACAGTGGACGCGTAAGCAAAATGTTTAGGGTGGTTAAGCCCTCGGCCTATTAGTACCGGTCAACTGAACACGTTACCGTGCTTACATTTCCGGCCTATCAACCCAGTCGTCTAGCTGGGGGCCTTACCCACTCAAGGTGGTGGGATACCTCATCTCGAAGCAAGCTTCCCGCTTAGATGCTTTCAGCGGTTATCCCTCCCGAACGTAGCTAACCAGCCGTGCCCCTGGCGGGACAACTGGCACACCAGAGGTTCGTCCGTCCCGGTCCTCTCGTACTAGGGACAGCCCTTCTCAAGTATCCAACGCGCACGGCGGATAGGGACCGAACTGTCTCACGACGTTCTAAACCCAGCTCGCGTACCGCTTTAATGGGCGAACAGCCCAACCCTTGGGACCTGCTACAGCCCCAGGATGCGACGAGCCGACATCGAGGTGCCAAACCATCCCGTCGATATGGACTCTTGGGGAAGATCAGCCTGTTATCCCCGGGGTACCTTTTATCCGTTGAGCGACACCGCTTCCACACGCAAGTGCCGGATCACTAGTCCCGACTTTCGTCCCTGCTCGACCCGTCAGTCTCACAGTCAAGCTCCCTTATGTACTTACACTCAACACCTGATTGCCAACCAGGCTGAGGGAACCTTTGGGCGCCTCCGTTACCTTTTAGGAGGCAACCGCCCCAGTTAAACTACCCACCAGACACTGTCCCTGAACCCGATAAGGGCCCGAAGTTAGATACCCAAATCCAACAGAGTGGTATTTCAAGATTGCCTCCACCTGAACTGGCGTCCAAGCTTCACCGGCTCCCACCTATCCTACACAATTACATTCAGATACCAATGTCAAGCTATAGTAAAGGTCCCGGGGTCTTTCCGTCCTGCCGCGCGTAACGAGCATCTTTACTCGTACTGCAATTTCGCCGGGCCTATGGTTGAGACAGTAGGGAAGTCGTTACGCCATTCGTGCAGGTCGGAACTTACCCGACAAGGAATTTCGCTACCTTAGGATGGTTATAGTTACCACCGCCGTTTACTGGCGCTTAAATTCTCCGCTTCACCCCCGAAAGGGTTAACAGGTCCTCTTAACGTTCCAGCACCGGGCAGGCGTCAGTCCATATACATCGTCTTACGACTTGGCATGGACCTGTGTTTTTAGTAAACAGTCGCTTCCCCCTGCTCTCTGCGGCCATACCCCGCTCCCACCGCACGGGTGTTCACGGGTCCGGCCCCCCTTCTCCCGAAGTTACGGGGGCAATTTGCCGAGTTCCTTAACCACAGTTCGCCCGTCGCCTTAGTATTCTCTACCTGACCACCTGTGTCGGTTTAGGGTACGGGCCACTAAAGAACATCGCTAGAGGCTTTTCTCGACAGCATAGGATCAATGACTTCACCTAAAACGGCTCGGCATCACGTCTCACCCATAAACGCACCACGGATTTACCTATGGCACAGGCTACACGCTTACCCCAGGACAACCACCGCCTGGGCTCATCTACCTTCCTGCGTCACCCCATCACTCAACTACTAACCCGAAGGATCCCACACTCCCCACCTTCAGCCCGAAAGCCTCCAACAAGTCACGCGGTTAGCACCCGAGAATTCGTTTTGGGCGTTCTTTCGCGGGTACGGGAATATCAACCCGTTATCCATCGACTACGCCTCTCGGCCTCGCCTTAGGCCCCGACTCACCCAGGGCGGATTAGCCTGGCCCTGGAACCCTTGGTCATCCGGCGGAAGGGTTTCTCACCCTTCATTCGCTACTCATGCCTGCATTCTCACTCGTGTAGCGTCCACAACTAGATCACTCTGCTGCTTCACCCGCCACACGACGCTCCCCTACCCACCCACACACCTGGATGATGAAACAAAACTTCATCACCGAGTTAATGTGTGAGTGCCACAGCTTCGGCGGTGTGCTTGAGCCCCGCTACATTGTCGGCGCGGAACCACTTGACCAGTGAGCTATTACGCACTCTTTAAAGGATGGCTGCTTCTAAGCCAACCTCCTGGTTGTCTAAGCGACCCCACATCCTTTTCCACTTAGCACACGCTTAGGGGCCTTAGCTGGTGATCTGGGCTGTTTCCCTCTCGACTACGAAGCTTATCCCCCGCAGTCTCACTGCCGCGCTCTCACTTACCGGCATTCGGAGTTTGGCTGATGTCAGTAACCCGGTAAGGCCCTTAAACCATCCAGTGCTCTACCTCCGGTAAGAAACACACGACGCTGCACCTAAATGCATTTCGGGGAGAACCAGCTATCACGGAGTTTGATTGGCCTTTCACCCCTAACCACAGGTCATCCCCCAACTTTTCAACGTTGGTGGGTTCGGTCCTCCACGCAGTCTTACCCACGCTTCAACCTGCCCATGGCTAGATCACCCCGCTTCGGGTCTAGAACACACGACTCAACGCCCTATTCAGACTCGCTTTCGCTACGGCTACCCCCCACGGGTTAACCTCGCCACATGCCACTAACTCGCAGGCTCATTCTTCAAAAGGCACGCCATCACCCACCCGCCACACAAAGGTGACACCAGGCTCTGACGGATTGTAGGCGAACGGTTTCAGGTACTATTTCACTCCCCTCCCGGGGTACTTTTCACCATTCCCTCACGGTACTAGTCCGCTATCGGTCATCAGGAAGTATTCAGCCTTACCAGGTGGTCCTGGCAGATTCACAGCAAATTCTAGGAGTCCGCTGCTACTCGGGTGTTCTCCAAAGAAGGCCACACATTTTCGTCTACCGGACTCTCACCGTCTACGGTTGGCTTTCCCACACCATTCGACTAACCTGCGACTTTGTAACTTCTCGGCAGAGTGTCAGCCCCACCACGGAAAATCCCACAACCCCGCGCACGCAACCCCTGACAAGTATCACACGCACACGGTTTAGGCTACATCCGCTTTCGCTCGCCACTACTCACGGAATCACTATTGTTTTCTTCTCCTACGGGTACTGAGATGTTTCACTTCCCCGCGTTCCCCCCACACACCCTATGAATTCAGGTGCAGGTAACACGACATAACTCGTGCTAGGTTCCCCCATTCGGACACCCTGGGATCACAGCTAGGTAGACAACTCCCCCAGGCCTATCGCGGCCTCCCACGTCCTTCATCGGCTCCTGATACCAAGGCATCCACCGTTCGCCCTTAACAACTTAACCACAAAAAACAAGATGCTCGCGTCCACTGTGCAATTCTCAACC
>CBDFFS010000010.1:0-52599 GCA_965246815.1 Actinoplanes sp.
GGCCCTTCCCGTTGGAACCCTCGAACTCGATCCCTCCGAGTCCACTTATTCCAACAAGTTGTAGTCTCGACGCGCCGGTGAGTCAGCGTCAAGACCTTTGAGGTAAGTTGTTGGAATAAGTTGAACGTGTGAGAGGACTGGAGCGCATGAGGGGCGGGATCCCGAAGTACCACCAGATCGCGGATCACCTGCGCAAACAGATAGCCGCAGGAGATCTCGGCCGAGGAGCGCAGCTGCCTGGCGAAACCGAACTGATGGAGTCCTTCCACGTCAGCCGCAACACGATCCGCTTAGCGATCAAGCGGCTGATCGACGAAGGTCTTGTGATCTCCGACCAAGGTCGAGGCTCATTTGTTCGCGAGACCTATGCCCCGTTCGTGTGGAACTGGTCCACCCTGGAGAGTCGACGCCGCCATACTGCTGAGCACCCAGGCGACGACGGTCCAGACCAGTGGGCCTCTAGCGTTATCGCCGCCGGTCGAGTTCCACGGCAAGACATAACCGTCTCGCTCGTAAACCCGGGCACTGCCATTGCTGAGCGTCTTGGGTTGGATCCCGTGACTGGCGTGGCGCTGCTACGTCGACGGGTGCGTTCTGTCGATCACGCCCCTTACCTGCTGGCGGACTCCTACTTTCCGGTGGAGATCGTGCAGGGAACGGCGTTGATGGAGCCCCGCGACGTGTCTGCACCCGGTGGAGTGCTTGCCGCCGCAGGTCTCATCCAGGTGCGCTATCACGATGAGATGGTGGTTCGGATGCCTACCCGAACCGAAATTGAGACCCTCCAGCTACCTGCGGCAACGCCAGTGGCTGAGCACACCCGCATGGGCTACGACAAGGACGACCGCGCTTTGCGCGTCATGGTCACTATCCTGCCCGGCGATCGACACGTGATCACCTATGACGTCCTCGCTGACTGAGCCGGCCGACGCCAGCCTCGTCTGGTATGTCGCCTACGGCTCCAACATGCACGCCGACCGGCTGCACTTTTACCTGGTCGGCGGCACGCACCCGAGCGGAACGCGCACCTATCCCGGATGCCGCGACGGCAGGCCACCGCGGCGCACGGTCGCAACGATGATCGCGGGCGGGATCTACTTCGCGCTGGAGTCGATCGCCTGGACCGGTGGACTGGCTCTTTACGACCGCGACCTGCCCGGCCGCGCGGCGGTACGCGCCTACCTCCTTACTGCAGGTCAGCTCGCCGACATCGCCGCTCAGGAGATGTACCGCGAGCCTGGTAACGACCTGGAGCTACTCGACGAGGTAGTCACCCGCGGACGTCTCCAACTGGGTGACGGCAGGTACGAGACCCTCCTGTGTACCGGGCACCAGGACGGATATCCGATGATCACGTTCACGGCGCACTGGCACTGCGCAGACGTGCCCGTGAACCCGCCCGCAGGGCCTTACCTCGCCCGCATCGCCACTGGGCTCCAAGAAGCACACGGATGGGGAGCCGACGACATCTGCTCCTACCTCGGATCCCGGCCAGGCGTGCAAAGCCATTGGAGCCCGACCGACCTTCAAGCCCTTGTGAAGGCCACCCTATGACGCAGATCCTGCGCTGCGGCGCCGAGACGAGCGATGGCGGCCGGTGCAACCGGCCGCTAGCAATTACCGTCAGTCCCTCTATCGATGCGTTCTATGAATGCGACCGAGGACACCGGATTGGCAAAGTCCTCGACGTCGAGGACTACCTAATGGCCACGGTTCTGGGCGCGATCGGTAGACCGGAAGTGCGGCAACGTGTCGGGGCGGTGATCGGGAACGCGACCCCAGGCCCGCAAATGCGCCGCGAGTTCGCCGCCTGGTGGGACGACGCGCAGCCGAAGCAACGCAACGCCGCGATGGCGGCTGTCATCAACCACGTCCTGGTCTCGGCGCCGTCCGCATTGGACGAGTCCGAGCCGTTGCCCGTGATGGCTGTCCGGTGGAAGAGATGATCGTGGAAGAGTCGCCGAGCCGCGCTCTCGTTTACGAGATCGTGCATGACGAATCAGTTAGCGACAGACCTGTCCCTATTGCTGGCCAACAGATCCACCAGTTAGGGACAGGTCTGTCTCTACTGCTGGCAAAAAGATCCACCCGGGGGCCACAATGATGCGTGTCGCTGCGCGGTTTGAAACGCGGTGGGTCGTATGATCCATCGGACGCATCATGACCTGATCTTGGAGAACTAAGAGCTCAACATCTAAGTCCATACATGGCAAAAGCCCCGATCCCCACTTGCTTGGCGGCTGGGAGGGATTCAGGGCTCTAGCGCTCGGAGGCAACGATACAGCACTCGCCCCCGGGCGGGTGCTTTATTGTCTCCGCACGTTTTCTTCAGCGTGTCGGAGTGCCCCTGCACGCCAACCGGCGTGCATACCCGCCCGTCCCATTCACCGCCGCGGCCGACATTGTCTGGCCGGGTTCCTTCACCCCTGCTGACCTGGGGTTTGTACTCCACACGGCGCTAATTGCGCTTGGTGTAAGTGTGGGGATCTTTTATGTCTAGCGCCGCGGCGACCCGGCCGCGCGTGTTTGTCCAGCCGGGTCCGACCGGTCAACTACGGATGCCGTTGCCGGGTGTGGCGCGGGTGCCATACGTGACGGGGCAGCAGGAGCCGTGCGAGCCGTGCGCGGCCGTGGGTGTGGCCCGTCAGGGTGTGTCTCGCGATGGTGCCGGTTCGCCGGCGTTGTGTATGTCGTGCTGGCGTGGTGTGCAGGCGCGCCGTACCCGGGCGGAGCAGGCCGAAGCGGAGCGGCTGCTGTGGGATGAGCTCGGCGACCTAGAAACGGTCGCGGCCCTTGAGGAGGCGTGTGGGGCGTGCGGCGAGGTTGAGGCTTCCCCGTCGTGCTGGTTGTGCGGGTATGCGTGGTTGCGGGAGCAGCGGGTTCTGTTCGAGGCGGACCAGTTGGCGGCCCAAGCTGCCGCTGATGCGGTGTTCGAGCAGATCGCCGCGCTCACCGAGGCCGAGGATCAGTTAGCGGATGTGACGGGGTGGGTGCGGCGGCTGCAGAGCACGGTGACCGCGTATGGCAGGGGTGGGGGGGGCAGGGCGGTCGAGTTGGTGGCGGATTTGCTGGCCCGGTTGGACCGGGCCCGGACGTGCGCGTTGGGGCGCCCATCGGTGATTGCTTATGTGGGTTTGGTGATCGCTGTGGATGCGGATTGGCGTTCTGGTCGGCGTTCGTTGCCGGGCCGTGCCCGTACCGCGTGGTTGGTCGGTTGCTCGGATCGGGTTGTGCACGACTGTTGGAAACGCTTGGTGAAGTCCTTGGGGTGGGCTACCCGGGTCCGGATTGGTGGCCGTAATTCTTTCGAGCGGCGGATGGAGACCGGTCGGGCTAATGATCGGGCCGAGTTCGATGTGCTGCAGCTGAACACCTCCGATATTGATGCCGGCACCCGGGCGGTGTTCCTGCCGGCGGCGTTGGCCTTGTTCGACGAGATGCTCGCCCACGGCCTGCTGGTGTTGGAGCAGGCCCAGACCGAGCTTGATGATGCACGCGCTCGTACGGGTGGGTGGGTGGACTACCCCGAGCAGATGCGCCGCGCGCAGTTGCGTGCCGCTGTCGAGCGCACCCGGGACATGGTCACCGGCCCGATCCCGGCCGCCATGATGTCGGCGACTATCTGCCGATCCCACCCGGTGTCTAAAGGTGAGTACTTAAGTTCCTGTTCGTACTGGGGTTTGCGGTTCTCCCGAAAAATTGTGATCCACTCCCCGGGGTGTGGGCTACGGCCTGACGGCCGGGGACACAACAACGGCGCTTCGCGCTCACCAATGACGAGCGTGGCGGATCTGGGCGGGTCGGGTGCGCCTGGTGGGTGGCGAGGGTGTTGTGACGCACTACCCGAACAGCGTCCTAGGACGACCAAGGCAGCGTTACGCCGCTCACGCCCGCGTAATGGGCCATCATGGGCGTTTTGGGCACCTCAGCTGGCTCGTGAGCTCACGAAATGGTGGCCGTGGTTGTCCGGGGCACCCCGAATGTGGATTGCGGCTGTGTTGGGTGCTGAGCTCAGCGCCGGCTGGTCCGCGCAAACACTGGTCGAGTGGATCATCGACCGGTTGGGTAGGCCGATCCTGACCGACCCGGCCAAGCCCGCGGCGTACCTACGCTCGATTTTGGCCGAGGTATTCGGCCAGGCTGTGGCACCGCCCAACCCGACCCGCCGGCACACCGAACGCCTGCGTCGCCGGGCCGAGACCACCCGTGTCGCCTTGGCCGAACGCCAGGCAGCAGTCCGTGCGCAGCTGGATGCCCGCGACACCGCGGCGGCGGCCGCCACCGGCACCGGACGAGCCGCGGCTCGCGCTGCCTTGGCTCGCATCACCACCGGTCGCCACACCGCGCCCAGCCGCGCGGCGCAGGTGGATTGGCCCGAGGTCCGCCTGCCCGGCTCCGGCCTGACGCCTTAGCCCCAGGGCGACCCCGGGACGCTCCCCCCGAACTATCTACGCCATCGGGCAACCGAAACGGCTTCACGCCAAATCTGCGCCCGAGACCGCATACGCCCTTACCTAGGTAAGCGGTAACGCTTTTTCGTTGCACAGCGAGACTCTGGGGCGGTTTAAAATGCGGAAATTCTTAGATGGTTGCACTGTAAAATCACTAAGGTCAAATCAATTATGTTTTACAAAACTCAAAATACTTTTGAGTTTTTCAAAATAAAAAGCAAATGATTATGGTAGAATTTTGGTATGACTGAGGTTGTTGTTTTGCCGGAGGTGGTCCGGCAGCGGCGGTGCGGGTACAGCCAGTGCGGCCGCGTTTTGCCTGCTAGCGGGAAGGGTCGCCCGGCCGAGTACTGCAAGGACCGCACGTGGGAACCCGACGACAAGACATGTAAAGAGATGGCGACCCAGGAGCGGGCCGCCGCCGCGGCGGCCGGGCTGGAGGCGCCGCTGTTGACGCTGCGCACCCTCGCCGGGCAGGTCAGTGCGCCAGTCGAAGCCCTGCAGCGGGTTCTTGACCAAGTTCTGACCGCGTTGCAGAACGTCGAGACCGGTGGTGTGGCCCGGATGCAGCAAGCCGAGCAGGCCATGACCGCCGCCCTCACCCAGGCGCAGCAGGCCCAGCACGCCCAGGCCACAGCGGAGCAAGCTGCCGTCGTCGCCGACCGCGAACGGACCCAGGCCCTCGTGGACAAGTCCGCAGCGCTCGGTAGCGCCCGCGACGCGCAGACCGCAGCGCAGGCCGCCCGCGCGCAAGCAGCCGCGCAGGTCGCCGCCGCCGCCCAGGCCCAAGGCCGAGCCGAAGCCGAAGCCGACGCAGCCCGCACCGCCCGCGACAAGGAAATCGAACGCCGCTCCCGCGTCGACGAGCAACTCGACGACCTGCGCCGGCAGCTACGCGAAACCCGCGACACCACCAAACAGCAAGCGGCTGACCTGCGCACCGCTACCGTCGAGGCCCGCACGAGCGCTAAGCGGGTAGCCGAGCTGGAAACAACCCTGGCAACCACGACTACCCAGCTGCAGGCCGTCACCACCGCCCGCGACACCGCCGTGGCCGAGCTGGCCACAGCCCGCACCGAACTGGCAGCGGCCACCCAACAACGCGACGAACTCACCGGCCAACGCGACACCCAGCAACGCCGCGCAGACCGGGCCGAAGCCCGATCCGAGGCCATCCACGAACAAAACCAGCACCACACCGCCGAACTCGCCCAGCTACGCACCGACCTGGCCGCCACCCAAACAGCCCTGGCCACAGCCCAAGCAACAACGCAGAATAAACCCCGATGAGCAGCCTCGAAGACCTCGAACAACGCATCGCCGTCATCGAAGACGAACTCGGGCGCGTACGCCAAGAAGCCGCCGCAGCCCGCGCCCTTGCCGCCGGCGCCGACCGCGACGTCACCGACTACGGCGCCGAACTGCGCGGCCACACCCGCGTACTCGGCGCGCTACGCACCACCCAGGTAGAACAAGGCCAAACGCTCAGAAGTCTTGGCGACCGAGTCGGCCGCGTCGAAGACAAACTCGACCAGCTCAGCGGCACCGTCGGGCACCTCCGCGACCAACACGGCGCCAGCCTCGCCCACATCGCCGATCTACTCGGCCAGCTCATCGATCGCGACAACGACACCTCGGCGTGACACACCTAACCCAACGTCTGACCCGAGGGTCAGGCGGTGGGTTAGGTAGTCGCCTTTCTGACCGTCTTACTGGTTAGTCAGCCGGTTCTAGCTGCTGATTTCCCACCCGCGGCTACTCATATACTCGCGCAGCGCGAGCTCCACCACGATCTGGATTTCAGCTCGGTGATGATCGCTGAAGTCCTTCACGTCCATGATCAGGGCAGGCGGCAGTTTGGTGCTGAACTGAACCCGCTGTGGGGCCTGCCGCTTCGGCGGAGGCGGAGGCGCAGCCGGCGGCAGGCTGGGCGCAGCAACAGGGGTGCGTGCCGGCGTAGAGGCCGCTTGAGCCGGCGCCGCGAGCGGAACCGCCGGGGTCGGCCCGGTGGCTGTGTTGCTGGGCACCATCGGCTGTGCCCGCAGGTCATCGGCAAGCGACGGGGCGTCGACGATGGCAGCGGCCGCTCCCCTACCCGGCAGGCTCACCGTGCCTTTGCGTTGGCGGGCCGGCTTCGGTGCCTCAGCTGCGGGCGCGGGAGTTTCGGGAACCTGCGCCGCGGTGCTCATGCAGCCTCCCGCAGCTCGAAGCCGACGCTGGTCAGCCACGCCTCGGCCAGGGCGTAGTACGCATCGGTGACCGGGTTAGCCGGCGCGAACCGGTGCATCGGCAGGTGTGCGAGCGGCGCCTTAGCAGCCTCGATCGAGTGCGGCACGGTTGCCACGATCGCGGTCGGGTAGTCCTTCTCGGCTTGCGCCTGGACTTGGCCAGTGAATTCGGCGCGGCCGTCCGCGTCGACCAGGATGACCGAGGCGATGGTCAGGCCCGGGTTGAGCCGCCTCTTGATTAGTGCCAGTGGCTCGTCAATCTCGGACGCGCCCACCGAGTCCAGGCCGGACGCCTTCATGGTGATCATCACGTCGGTTGCGGCGGCCAGCAGCGACACCGTCACTACGCCCACCGATGGTGAGGCGTCCATGATTTCCACGTCGATGCCGTGTCCGCTACCGGCGTCGAACTCCGCGGCCAGCAGCCCGTCCGAGCCGGGCGGCCGCTTGGTCTCGACGTCGTCGAGGGTGTTCAGGCTGGGCACCACGAACAGATTGTCAACCTCGGTCGGGTAGGTGACCTCATCCAAGGTTTTGCTGCCGAAGTAGACGTCGTGCAACGTGGCCGTGCCCGCGTTGACGCCCGGCGCCAGCCAATACGTGGTGGAGGCGCGCTGCGGGTCACCGTCGATGCCGCGTGTCTTGAGTCCCCAGGAGGCGAAGATTCCCGCGAGCGACGTCGTTGTCGTCGTCTTACCCGAACCCCCCTTCTTGTTCACGACAGCGATGCGCGGCACCCGCACCCCTGTGGGGCGTATCGCGCGCAGAGTGCGCCACCGCTGCCGCTGTTTGCGCAGTTCAAGCGTCATACCATCCACCTAACTTATAAGAAATGCGCTCGGCTAACTGATCAAAAATATGTTTGGCTAACTTGTTGGTTAGATGGTCGGTTAGCTGGAAAGTCGACCAGTCGGACAACTGGTCGGTTAGTCGCCTGTCTTACTGGTCGGTTACTTAGCTGTCTTACTAGAAGGTCTTCTAGTTGGTCAGGTGGTCGGGTAGCTAGTCGCCCTTTCGGTAGACATCTCAGTAAGTAGACCAGCGGACGTAGCGGTGAACCTAGGGCCGCAAGGTCCCCAATCGGGGGAGCGCAAGTCGTTTGCACGCAGCATATGATGGTGCGTATGAGAGAGCGTGTGACGATGAGCTTGGAGGCGTCGACGGTGGCGTACTTGGCCGATAAGGCCAAGCAGAGCACCGGCGGCAACGTCTCGGCGTACGTGGACAAGCTGGCGCGTCAGGCCGCGCTGCAGGAGTCGATCGAGGCACACTCGGCCTGGTACGCCGCGCACCCGAATGCCATCGCGGACGCCGAGGCCGAACGCCTGGCCGCCGGCGACGCTGGCCGGAACGCCGCGTGAGTCTGCAGCGCGGCGAGATCTGGCATTACAACAGTGTGATCAGCCGGCCCGGCCTGTCGAGCAAGCGCCTGATCGTGTCGACGCAGGCGATAAACGCCGCCCAGCAGCTGCCGGTGGTCCTGGCGCTGCACGTCTATGACAGCGACCCTGGTGGTCTGCTCGCTGTGGCAGTGGGCGAGCAGGGGTGGACCACAGCCATGTCGATCGAGCCGACGATGCGTTCCAGGCTCACCGAACGCCTGGCTGTCGTCGACGCCGACACGATGGACTTAGTCAACGCGGCACTGCGCACAGCACAGGACTTGTAGCCGAGCGCAGTCATCTCAGGGGGTGAGGAGGACACTGTGCGGGTGCCCTCACCAACAGTGATCGATATGGTGGGCTGATGCCGTCATATTCGCGATCCGGTCCCGACGACACTGCGTTGAGCGCACCCGGCCCGGTGGTGATGCGCTACACCGGTCCACCGGTGACGGTGTGGGCTGCGGCTCACCTGATCGCTGAGGCGTTGATGGCTAAGCTGCCCCGCACGTTCGCCGCCGCCGGTGATGCTGACCGGCATAAAGTCGAAACAGCGATGATCGCCTACGCGATCACGGTCGTGGCCAATAGCAGCGGCGCGGTTATCCCGGACACTGACACGGTCGCGTCTCCGCAGGTCTTCGCGGACGTGCCGGTCCTTGCTGTAGCGCAACTACTGCGCGACGAGTTGAACTTGTCGCTGGCGCTCATTGACCGCTCGGGGCACTGGCCTGCCGTCAATGATCCCGGGGCCGTCGCGTTCCTCACGTGGTTGCGGCTGGTGGACACCGATGGTGCGTCGGTCGGTGAGGTTACCGGGGATGTTTTGGCTGACCCGAACTTGAAGCAACGCGTCGACGACGATATCCGGGTGTTTAGAGATCACGCGCAGCGCGCGTACCGTGCTGTCATTTTCGGTGCGCTGCGTCTACGCCCCGACCCGCAGGACACCAACATGTCCTTGTCCTACTTCGGTCGGTTGATCAACGAGCACCTCGCCTCCAGCGCATAAAAGGGCCCGGCTACCAGGGGTGAAGCTATGTGCGTAGCGTCTACCAGCATTGGTCACGAGCAGGTGTTAAAACTGTTCGCGGCATCCACTGCTGGGTAGGTAACCGGCCGACTAGCTCGTCACCACCTAGCCTGTACGGCCTCGTACGGCGGTTCATCGTGGTGCGTTGGGTGCGGCTTTCCGCTCGATCAGGGTGCCTTCGACGAGGTCAGTTCCCGGGGCTACGGTCGGCGCCGGTGTCCGGCCGGCGATGGGGATGATGAAAGCGGCTAGCAGGCAGATGGCCGCGGCCGGGAAAAAGTTGAGGCTGGGCAGGGTGTGCCACCAGTAGTGGCGGATCACCCAGACGATCGCGGTGAGCCAACACGCCCGGTACACCGCAATGACCAGTGTGCGGAGCAAGGCGTTGATCAACAGGATCGGCCAGCTGGGGAGCGGCCGGAGCCCGTGTTGGGAGCGGGGCAGCACGTAGCCGGCCAGGGTTTGTTTGGCGTCATCGAACATGGGCCATCGACTCATATCTGTCACGGTATCGACACGCTGCTGGTGAGCCGGCGTCGACCAGGCCGGTACGGTCACCGGGTGACGCCCATTGATGAGCATGGCCGTGCCCCACGGCGGTGGCGTTTCGCCACCTATAACACCTGGAACTTGTTCGAGCAGCAGTCCGAGCCGCACTGGGCCCGCTATAAGCAGGTCGCTGACGTGATCGCCGACCTGGACGCTGATGTGGTCGCAGTCCAGGAGATCCGTACTACCCATACGCCGCACGCCGGTGAACTGCTGCAGAGGCTCGCCAGGGCGGCGGGGATGACTGCCGAGCTGACCCCAGCCTGGGCCACCGAGGACGACGCAGGAAACGCCACCCATGCGATCGCCGAAGGGGCGCACACGTTCCACACTGGGCTGATGTGGCGCGAAGGGATCATCGAGCCGGATCCCGGTGCGATGGAAACCTGGGGGCCGGGCACGTTTTTCCATTCGCTGATCCGACTCCGGTTGTACCTGGACGGCCAGCCGATCGATTTCGGCAGCTACCACGCCCCACCGTTCGGCCGGCAGATGCGCGGAGACCAGGCCGAGCGCGTGCTGGCTGCACTCACCCGCCCATCAGCGCCGATGATTCTCGGTGGGGATATGAACACCGTCGGCGCCGCGCGCATTGTTGACGCTCAGGGCAATTCGACCTGGTACGACCCGGACCCTTACACCGATGTCGAGCAGTGGTTCGGTGACCTGGTCTTTCAATGCGATTGGACCTGGAACTCTGATGGCACCCGCACCTGGTGGGCCGATCGACGCCCCGCTGACATCCTGATCTCCGGTGGCCTCCACGACGTGGCCGCGGCCTTGAGTGAACCCTTTTGGCCCACAACGGGCCATCACCCGGCCGACGAATTCGGCCAACGCGGCATCCACCGGCGTATCGACCACATCCACACCACCAGCGACATCGTCCTACACGACTACGCGGTGGTGGACACCCCTGCCGCGCGCCAAGCGAGCGACCACCTCCCTGTGGTTCTCACTTTCACGCTGTGAAGCTCGCGGAGGCAAAGTGCTGCCGGCCGTTGTTTCACTCGACGTGCTCAGCGCAAGCAGGCCCGCTCGACCCTCACGTCCGGCTCCTTGCTGCGGGTACGCAGCGTCACTCCTTTGCGGTCGCAAAATGAGAACCGCCTGTTGAGCTGCGCAGACGCGCTCTCGTCCCACGATGCGGCGCGAGCGTCATCACTCTGCGTCCAGCCCCCCGGTCATCCTCGCCAAACGCGCACCTCCCGGCACGACGAGCAGGATCCCGCGGACCCGGCCGCGCTACTCGCCCCGCGCGGACTCGTCGTCACCGACGAGAACCGCGCTCGCGCCCGGCAGCGCCTTGATGAGGTGACACCTTGCCCGCCGCTGTGACACCGACCCGGCGGTAGCGTTCGCCGGGTGACACAGCAGCGGGTGGACCTGACCTGGCAATACGGGCATCGCAGGCTGCGCCGTTGGCGCACCGGCACCAACGGCGGGTGGAGCGAAGAAACCGTGACCGTGGGCCAGTTCGCTGACCAGTCATGGTTTGTGTCCAACAGCAAAGACCCAGGGGGAGCGGTGGTCTACCCCGACCACCGCGGCGCCGCACTCGCGGTCGGCATCCAGTTGTGCGACGGACGACCATGGTCACGCATACCGGCCGCTTTCAACAGCTGGCACGAACCGATCGAGCCGGGCTGGCTGCGCTCGGGTCAAAGCTGGTACCGCACCGATGAACCCGAACACACCACGGCTGAGCGCCCCAGGGCCGCCGGCGTGCTCGACACCGCAGAGCGGCACCGACCCCCTACGTAGCCCCGTTCCGCTTCCAAGTGGAACAGAGCCGCCTTTGGTGCCCCTCATCTACCCGATGAGCACTGCCCGTGACACAAGGCCAGCTCTGCCCGCCTCGATCGTCACGGTTTCAGCGGTAACCGTGACGCTGCCTTCTACCTCTTCATCGTCGCTGTTGTACAGGCTCACTGTTGCGTCGGCGTCCCCTGCGAGGTTGGGCAGTTCAAAGACAGTCTGGTTATCGGGCAGCTGTGCGCTGTACTTCTTGACGGACTGGCCGGGGCCGAAGCGAAGCGTTGAGTTAGTCATGGTGGCAATCTTGCCGGGTGCGTTGTGCCACCGCGGAGAAACGGTGGACACCTTGCTGTTCCACTTCTATGGCAGCGGGACGTGAGCTGGCGTCGACCGGTAGCGCGGGGCAAAGCTCTGGACTCTGCGTTCCGAAATTCGTTCCGCAACGCGCCGTTCCGGAATCGGGTGTAGCGGCGAGTTCCGGTACGACGGGATCGCCCGGAGGTGTCAGGCATCGTGGCCCGCTTCCGCCGTCCCCATTGCCGCGCGGCGATGGCTCCGATGTTCTCGTCTGTTTCCGCCAAGCAGCAGGCTGAGCGGGGCACTCAATCAGCCGGCTGATTGAGTGTTTACCCATGACTCCTTACAGCATCGACCAGCTCATCACAGCTCTTAACGCAGGGCTGAGCACCGCAGCGGAATTGAACAGCCCGTCGGGGATCTGCATCGTCGACGACGGTGGTCACGTCCTGCTCCACGCCCGGCACCCTCAGGCCCCCGTCGCTGCCGCTGACAGCGCCCTAGCCAAAGCCAAACAGCTGTCTGGCTACACGCCGACACCGGGAGCATTCCCGCTACCTCACCCATCGTTCCTGCCCTGAGTGCCGGGGTCGCGTGGCCTGTCGCAGTATTTCCCGGCGGGCTGCTCCTTCGGGCCGGCGCAACAGTCGTCGGCGCCGTGGGGGTCGGGGGTAGCACCGATCCTGCGAACGACGCCACCATCGCAGCGGCAGCGGTCAAAGCCCTCACCGCTTAACCGGACACGCTGTGGACAAAACATCCATCGTATTAATCGATCTTGTGTCGGTTAAGGATCCTTTACCGACACAAGATCAAACTGCTCTGCTGGGCACGACCATCAAACTGGCCAACGCGCTACCACTGGCCCTCGCAGCGTGACACCTCACCCGGGAAACCCCAGCCCACCACCATGATCAAATTACGTTAAGTGGCATTGGCTCGGTGAGCCGGGGATGCCGCGGCCGGGACGCTCTTGGTGTTGACGAGTTGTTGCGCTTTGCGCCGCCGGCTTAGCGGGATGGGGCGGTACGGGCTAGTCCTTCTTCCAGGTGAAGATGTAGGCGTTCCCGCCGGACATCTTCTGGGTGGCGTCTGAGACGTTGTACATCTGCGTGTGCGCGCCGAAGGTCTTGGCCTTGAACAGTTGCAGTCCGTTGGCGTTGAAGTCGGAGACGGAGATCTGGGCACTAGATTCCTGCTGGTTGTCCTGGGCTTGGCAGAGCACGATGGGTCCGGTCTGGATACCCTTCCACCAGGTGACCCCGTACAGCCTGAGTTCGACGGAGATTTTATCAGGCGCCGCGCCTCCGGGAACGACGGTCGCTTGGACGATGTCGCCGTCCGGAAGAACTTCTTGGTTGAGGAGCTGCTGGAATTTGATTCCCTCAGCCGCCTGTGCGGGCGATGCGTAGCCGACGACTTGTACGGCGCCGAGCATGGTCGTGATCAGAGCGAGTGCCTGTAGCCGTTTTACAGCTGAACGCATGGTGCCACCTTCCTGGTGAGATTCAGGTCATCGAGTGTCGATCACCTGAATCAAGAGCGTCGATACGGAGCTTTGTCAGGGCGTAGCCAGGGTGCCGAGCAGCTCGCGAATCAGCTCCTCGGCCTGTTCCTTGGCCCGCCGGGCGTCGGCGAGGGCGCAGCAGCTCGGTCGTCTGCTCCTGTCCGGCGCCCGCCTAGTCACGCATTGAGAGGAAGTAGTCGTGCTCTTCCGCGTCGGGATCGGCCGCGGGATCGGGTGCATGATTGCGGCCAGGTCGCTGAAGATGGTTCGTCTACTCACGACATACATTCTGCGTACTCATTGACGATGATCACAATGGGGGCCCTGTCACGGAAACTGCTCTGGCTCACATCGGTGGTGACATTTGGCGCTTTACTGGTGAAGTCGCGTTAACGATGATCTTGGTGCTGAGTAGCCTGGGAGATATCGGAAACTGCCAGGCCGGCGAGGTGGCGGTAGATGGTGGGGCGGGTGACGCCGAATTCGGCGGCGATCTGGGCGACGGTGTACACCAGCCGCCCGTCGGGCCCGGTTTTCTCATACATTTGCTGCGCGATCTTGGCTTGGCGTGCGGTGAGTTTGGGTTTTTGGCCGCCGGTGCGGCCTCGGGCGCGGGCGGCGGCCAGCCCGTCGTGGGTGCGTTCGGACATCAGCGCGTGTTCGAATTCTGCGATCGAGCCCAAAATTTGGAAGAACATGCGGCCCATCGCGGTGGAGGTGTCGATGTTCTGGTCGAGCACGATCAGGTTGATGCCGCGCTGCTGTAGTTGGGCGGACAGGTCGATGAGGTTGGCGAGAGATCGGCCGAGCCGGTCGAGTTTGGTGACCACAACCTGATCGCCCGGCCGGTGGGCGACCAGCAAGGTCTTGTCGAGTTCGGGGCGGCGGGCGAGTTTGCCGGACGCTTTGTCGATGAAGATCTGTTCGCAGCCGGCTGCGGTGAGTGCGTCGTGTTGGGCGTTGGGGTTTTGGTCGCGGGTGGAGACCCGTCCGTAGCCGATCCGCATACCAGGACTGTATCGCAAACCCCCGGGGGCGTTACGAAGACGAGGACACGGGTTGTGTTACATCACTCGCCTGGGCAAACACCTATGGTCGTTTGGTGTAATGCGAACGATCGTTCGCGGACGTTGCCGAGGGAGGACGCTCTGCTGGGACGCGGGGCTGGTCACGGCCGTGATGAAGTGGCGAGACGCAGTCGTTGAGGGCTGCTGCCGTGCACCCGTTCGACGAGGCCCCGTGCTTCGAGGTCTACCTTGGTGTAGGTGCAGTAGTTGCGCAGCCTGCCTTTAGGGAAGGCGCCGTGGGTGCCGAGGTGGTCCTGGGTGGAGGTCACGAGATCCTTGAGCAGGACTGTGCCGTCGGGTCGGGTGGGTCGGGACAGTACCTCAAGGATGTGCGCCCGGACCAGCTCGTACTGCTGCAGGTCCATGGTCCAGCCGTCGAGCCCGCCGGGGCGGGTAGCGTTGAAGATTTCGACCCGGCCGCGCGCCCGGGCGATCTCGTCAGCGTGCCAGGCGCTGTCGGGCACGGGCCCGGAGTGTGGGTCTCTGGCCGAGGTCATACCGACTGCCTCGTTGTCGCCTTGACGGGGGCCTTGAGTAGGCGCAGGTTTTCCACGTGCCGCTCACCCTGATTCCGCTTGACGCTCCGCTATCTCGTCAATCAAGATAAAGCATGGACATGACGTGGACGGTCGACATCGACGTGAACGCCCCGGTTGAGCGCGTCTTCGACGCAGCTGTCGACCAACATCAGGTGATGGCATGGTCGGCGTGGCCGGCAGCCACCGGCTACTCCTGTGCTGTGGATGAGCAAGACGGGCGGGCTCTCGGCGCCACCATCGTCTTCACTGACCCCCGCTCGGGGAGCCCAGCCGGACGACAGCAGCTCGCTGCCACCGTCGCGCCGACCTACATTCGCTACGAGTTGCACAACCCCGGACCCGGCGGCGTGATGCTGCACCCCGTTGTCGAGATCCATCTCGCCAGCCTTGACCCCGACCGCACCCGCGTCTTCTGGCGCTTCGCCAACCGACTGCCGGACGGCATGCCGGAGGAGGCGCAGCAGCAGATGGCGTCGTGGGTGAAAGGCCTGCACGTCAAGGACCTCGAGGGCCTCAAGGAGCACGTCGAGCAACGGTAGTGGTCGCGGGTGGGAGCATCGGGGCCCCGCACCCGCATGAACAAGGAGCACCGTGACTGACGAGGGAACCAAGGACGAGCCAGGAGCTGCGCCCCACGACCTGATGGCTGCGGTGAGATCAATGGCGCACGCCCTGGCCCAGTTCGACGACGCCGCTTGCGCGGCGTTCGGGGTCGGTCCGACAGACCTGCGTGCACTCAACCTGATGGAGCACGGGCCTGTGACTGCGGGTGAGCTCGCAGTGCGCCTGGGGCTCACGTCGGGGACCGTGACAGTCCTGATCGACCGGCTTGTTGAGCATGGGTACGTGTCACGCGCCAAGGCGCCGCTGGACCGCCGAAAGGTGCTCGTCGGGCTTGAGCCAGCCACCTATGCAGCGCTCGCACGCATCTACGCCCCGTGTGGCCAGGCCGTGGGTGCGGCCACCGCCCAGATGTCGCAGCAGCACCGTGCCGCTGCGCGACGGGCGTTGACCCTCATCACCACAGCCGTGAACGAGCAGGAGCAGCACCTACGCCACACCAGCACCGACGACCCTGTACCTTGACCGTCATGCATCTTTACAGTCAAGATGACTGCTCGTAGCGTCCTTGGCTGAGGCCCCCGATCGTCGAGGCCGAGACGGGATCTTGTCGTGACCACCACCAACAGGAAGCCGTCTGGCCCCCGACACATCCCCAGCCGACCCATCTGCAGGCACCGGGACTATCTGGCTGGCCCCGGGCGCTGTCCTAGTCGCTGCCTTCATGGACTGGCTCGACGTCAGCATCGTCGCCGCTGCTGCTCCATCGATCGCCGCCGACCTGCATACGACTTTAGGCTTTGATAACAGAAGAATGATCAAACGCGCGTGTGCTAAAACCAAAAACGCCCATCTACGGTATACCCCAAACTCACATCTGTCGCTCCCGGTCAACCACGTCAAGATAGGGCCGTTTACATAGTTACTTGACGCAAGCCCATCAGGTCCCAGACCTCAACTTGACACCGCGCCTTTGCCGGGCAGTATCGATCTTGCCTATTGGGACTTTCGTGAGCATCAAGGGCCGGCGACACGTTGAAAGTGACCCGGCTGGATCGGCTTAGCCGCTCGGTGCTGCATCTGGTGACCTTGGGCGCCGCGGTCCCAGCCCCGTGCTGGCCGCGCCCGTCGAGATATGACGTCCGCGACGAGCTGCTGCCGTAGCACCCTCAGACCCTGCTGCTGGTTGGCACACACGGTGTGTGTCGGGGATCGCATTCGGGATCAAGAATGTGATGTATGACGATGGATTCGGTGGTGGCTGCGCCCGTGCGGCCGCGGGTTGCGGGCCCTGATGGGGTTAGCCCTTCTCGGGCGCGGGAGACGGTTCGCGCGTTGATGCAGGTCGAGCGGTTACATGTTCGTGTTGTGACCGCACCGTTGTTGGTGATTCCTGAGGATCTTGACGGGACGATGTTGCCGGGGGCGGTCACGGTGTCGGCGATCCCGGCAACGGTGCGCCGCTGGGCGGATCTGGGGATTCGTGGGGTGAAGGTGTTCACCTACGGAGATCCTCGTGACTCGCAAGCCACGGGCGCGGTGGCGGCGGGTAATCGGATGCTGCGCGCGATCACCGCCATCAAAGCCGCGGCGCCGAGCATGGTCGTCACGACTGAGGTGTGTGGTTGTTCGTGGACTGATCACGGCGAATGCGCCTTGCTGGATGATGCCGGCCGGGTGGACCGGGGTGCCACGTACGCGTTGATGGCCGCGATGGCGGTCGCGCATGCGGAGCACGGCGCGGATGTGGTCTCACCCACGGCGATGCTCGACGGGTCGGTCCGGTCCGTGCGTGATGCGTTGACCGCGGCGGGTTGGTCAGATGTTGGGGTGTGCCCGAACTTGGCAATGGTGACCACCTTGTACGGGCCGTTCAAAAAGATGATGGGCACGAACCCAGCCCGGGGGCACCGGCGCGGGTTCCAACTGGAACCCGGTCATGCCGACCGGGACATCCTCACCCAAGCCGACCAATGGTTAGCCGAAGGTGCGGACGCGTTGACGGTGCAACCGGTGCTGACGTGCATGGATCTGCTGGTGCGGTTACGAGACCACGTGCGGGTACCGCTGATCGCGTATTCAACTTCGGGTGAGTACCAGGCTTTGCAAATGCTTGGTGCTGAGGGGTTGATGGAGTACCACGAGGCGTTGCTACGCGCTGGCGCTGATCTGGTCTTGACTTATGCGGCGGAGCAGTTGGCCCGGACGTTGCGGGGGCCGGCATGAGCAGGGCTGCGGGTGTGTTGGTTGATCAGCCGTGGCGGCGCCCACCACAGTTGGATGCGATCCTGGGCGACGCGGCCCGGCTGGGTTTTGCCATGTCGTGCGAGGACCGTACCGGGGCGCTGTTAGCCGTGCTAGCTGCGAGTAAACCCGGTGGGCGGCTCCTGGAGCTGGGAACGGGGGTTGGGGCGGGTGCGGCGTGGCTACTCGACGGGATGAGCCCAGACGCCACGTTGACCTCGGTGGAACTCGACCCCGCGGTGCAGGCGGTCGCCGTCGCACGTCTGGGTGATGATGCCCGGCTGGACCTGGTTGAACAGGACGCGGGGCAGTGGCTGGCCGGCTACACCGGCCCACCATTTGATCTTGCGTATGTGGATTGCCGGCCCGGTAAGTTCGAGCGGTTCGACGAGCTGCTGCACCTGTTGACCCCGGGGGCCCTGTATTTGGGTGATGACCTGCTACCGCAACCAACCTGGCCATATGATCATCAGCAACGGGTGGATGCGTTCCTGGACCGGCTCGTGCACGAGGACCGGATCCGGCCGGTGGTCATGGGGTGGGCGTCCGGCCTCGTCGTCGGCGCCCGGGTGTAAAGGGCTACCCTCGCCGGTATGTCCGACCTGTTGCGCATTGGAACGAGAAATTCGCCGATGGCGTTGGCCCAGGTGCAGCGGGTCCGCCGGTTACTCGCCGACCGCCACCCTGAGCTGGCTGTGCAGGTGATGTCGATGTCGACCAGCGGGGACCGGTGGCACGGGGACCTCGCGGCGCTGGGCGGTAAAGGGGCGTTCACCAAAGAGGTAGACGCCGCGTTGGTCGCCGGGGACGTTGACTTGGTGGTGCATTGCGTCAAAGACGTTCCCGGGGACCGGCCGGCACCGGCCGGGACGGTGATGGCGGCCTACCTGACCCGTGATGACGTCCGAGACTGTTTGGTACACCCCGGCGGGTTACGCATCGAGCAGCTACCCCACGGTTCCCGGATCGGTACCTCAGCGGTACGGCGGATCGCGCAGCTGGCCCTGCACTGGCCACACCTGAGCCCGGTAGCCATCCGCGGCAACGCGAACAGCCGACTGACCAAACTCGATACCGGCAACACGTACGACGCACTCTTGCTGGCAGTTTCCGGGCTGCAACGGATCGAGCAGACCGACCGGATCACTCACCCCATTGATGTCGACGTGATGGTCCCAGCCGTCGGCTCCGGAACCCTGGTCCTGCAATGCCGTAACGACGACACCCGCACCCGTGACCTGGCCACTGGCCTGAACGACCCACGCGCTGAGCAGGAAACCGTGGCTGAGCGGACCATGCTGCACATTTTGCAAGGCAACTGCCATTCGCCTATCGCCGCACTCGCGCGCACAGAACCGGACGGGCGCCTCGGCCTGCGCGCACGGGTTATCAGCCTTGACGGTAAAACCGTGCTCGACGTCCACGAATGGGCCACAGACCCGATCACACTCGGCACATCCGTGGGCGCCGCCCTACTACGGCAAGGTGCCCGCGACCTGCTCTCCCTCACCTCGCCAGGGCTGTCATAACCCTGGCTATCACTGTGAGAGGAGCTACCACCTTTTTATTGGCTCGTAAGGCAAATTTGCTGTGATCAGCCTGCTTTGAAGGGTAGCCAGCGCGATGGTGCGCAGGTTCCTCACCGTGAACGTAATAGCCCATAACCCCCAATTAGGGACCTTGTGGTTATCAATTGGGGGCAGGGTCTGGTTAGTGGGGTCGGGTGGCGGGGTGCTGACGGCGGATGGCGAGGATCGCGATGATGGCTGCTAGTAGCACACCGGAGGCGGCGTAGCGGTCGAGGTTGAGGCCGCCTTTAGCGACGGGTTTGTCGAGGAAGTCACCGACGACCGCACCGAGTGGTCGGGTGAGGACGAACGCCGCCCAGAACAACAAGGTGTGCGACAGCCGGGTCCAGCGGTATGCGGCGGCGATGACTGCTAACAAGGCTGTGAACAGTAGGGCACCACCGGTGTATTCGAGTCCGATGGTGGTGGCTGTCCAGTCGCCCAGTGCTGTGCCCAGTGTTTGAGAGAACAAGATGGTCAGCCAGTAGAACCCTTCGGTGCGGGGTGTTTGCACGCTGGTTACCGCGATGGTGCCGGTCGCCCAGTACCACAGGGCGAAGGAGGCTAGAAGGCAAATGATCAGGATGGTAGTGCCGCCGGGGTACCCAACGCCGAGGTCTCGGTCGACGTAGTCCGCGATGGTGGTGCCCAGCGTGGTGGTGGCCACGATGGTGAACCAGTAGGTCCACTGGTTGAATTTCGTTGCCCGGATTTGCAGGATCACTGCGGCTACGAACACGGCCGTGAAGATGAACGTGCTGGTCAGGTAGCCCAACCCTGTGGACATGGACAGTGAATCACCGCCGGTCTCGCCGAGGGTGGTGGCGAGGATCTTGACCACCCAGAAAGCGACGGTGATGGCTGGCACTTTCGCGATGAAGTCCCGTAGCTGCTCGCGGGATTCCGCCCCCGCGAGATCGCCAGATGAGACGTCGTTTTGTGGTCTCTCGAAAGCTCTTCCTGGTGGCGACATGAGCGAAACGCCCTTCTTCTAGCGTCCAGAATAGGATTAAGCGCCCAGACGTTATATTGAGGTATCTGAGAACGTGCTGAAGGTCAGCGCTACCCGGTGGGGTCTATCGCAGATAAGCCCGAGATGACCCCCGCCCTGATCGGCAAGGCGAAGCGCATGTACGACAGCCGCCATTTGGGTCTGCCGGCTGACCGAAGCCGCCCCGACGAGTCGCACCGGCCCGGCGTCGACGAGCTGCTCACCCGCGCCACCGCCAGCGACGCCGGGTTCAAGCGGATCATCTGATGGCCAAGGCCCGCGGTGACCTCGCGGGCCTGCTCTAGCCGACGGTATCCACGACAGCCTCTACCGTGCCGGCGGCATCCAGCTGCTCGCCGCGACCATCCCCGCACGACCGACTGGCGTGCCCGCGCTCGGTCTAGCTGCCTGACGGCCCGCACGCTGCGGCCCCGACACCTGACGCAAGGTTGCCGGGGCCGATGCGTACGCGATCAGGCGACCAGGAAGCCGTTCTCCAGGTAGAGGCTCGTTCCCTCGTTACGGGCCTGCACCGCAGCCCGCGCCCTGCGCGCAAGCAACGCCGATAGCCGCTGGTCGGCCTCGGCGAGGGTGCACCACGCCCAACCCCGCAGCTCATCTGCCGGCACCTGGATTTGGTCGGTCTGCTCGCTGGTCAAAACCCCGCCGTCGTAGACCAGCATCAGCCCCTCGGTCCGATCCGGGCGTGGCGGCACCCAATCGGTCACCAGCAGCCGCCCCACCAGCACGGACAGCCCCAGCTCTTCCTTGAGCTCCCGGACAGCGGCCGCATGCGGCGACTCGTCCGCATCAACGCACCCGCCGATGATCTCCCAATACGGTTTGTAGGTGGGTTCGGCAATGAGGATGCGCCCAGTCGGGTCGGACAGCAGCACCCCGGCACCCATCCGCTTACGCGCAAGCGTGGCGGTGTAATCACCAGAAGTCACCGCGCCAGAGTAGTGGGCCCTTGCTGGCCACGAGCTGTCAGCAACAGGTGGCCGCAGGCAGACACGCCCGCCCAGCAGCGGCCGGAAACCAGAGTCACTCGGTGACGGGGCACTGGCCATGGCCGGCCACAGAGATTGATGCTGGCGTGTCCTGGTCTCTGTTGAGTTCGTTGGTGTGGCATATCGTCGATTACAGGGGTGGTCGGGAGGAACGGGCCCGACCACCTAGCAAACCCCCTGATGGTTCGCAGGGAGCTGACATGAGCGACCACATTGGTGTGCGGGTCCGGATTTGGCGTCGTCGCCGTCAGCTGTCTCAGGCTGTCCTGGCCGGTCTTGCCGGCATCAGTCAGGGCTATCTGAGCCAGATCGAGACTGGTGTTCGTGCGGTCGAGAGCCGCAGCACTCTGGTTGCGCTCGCCCGCGCGTTGCAAGTGTCGGCCGCGGATTTGCTCGGGCAGAACAGTGACCCTGACGACCCGATCCGGGTCCAAGCCTCGCAAGCCGTCGCCGGGATCCGGGTCGCTTTGGTCGCCTTAGACGTCGGTGAGATCGACCCGCCGACCCGCAGCCGGCAGGAGATGACCGACGCCATAGGGCAGGTTATGCGGCTGCGTCAGCAGAGCAATTATTTGGCGCTGGCACCGATGCTGCCCAGCCTGCTGCATGACGCGGCCGGCTTCCCCGGCACTGATGCGTTGGCCCAGATCGCGTACGCGACCTCGGTCTGTTTACGCAATCTGGGTTACCGGGATTTGTCTTGGCCGGCGGCGAAGATCGCCGTAGCCGCCGCGGATGACCTTGGTGATCTGGCGTGGCGTGGTGCGGCGAAGTTCATTTACATGCTGTCGTTGCCGATGGAAGCCGCCGGTTCCGCGCGCCGTATCGGCGAGCAGAGCTTGAGCGAGCTGCAGGCCGGCGCCGGTGACAGTAACGCCCGGCAAATGTTGGGCCAGGTCCACCTGTCCGCCGCCTACGCCAGCGCGGTAGCCCGTGATGTTCGCACCGTGGACGCGCACCTGGACGAGGCGGTGCGGGAGGCGCGAACACTCGGCGAGCCGGACGGTGCGGGTTTCAACTTGGGTTTCTTCGGGCCGACCAACGTGGCGTTGTGGAAAATGTCGATCTACGCCGAGCTTGGCGAGTACGGCAAAGCCCTAGAGCTGGCGAAAGATCTGCACGTCGACGCGATCCCGGTCACTAACCGGCAGCAGAGCTACCACATGACGCTTGGTCGGGCGATGGCTCACACCGGCACCCATGACAAAGCCGCCCTGGTCGAGTTGGCGAAGGCCGAACGGGCTGCACCAGCGGCGTTCCGGCTCAACCCGATCACCCGAGACATCGTGTCCTCCATGATCACCCGGGCGAAACGTAAAGCTGTCGCTGAGGATCTCGCCGCGATGGCGCACCGGCTCGGCATCAGCCCCACATAGCACACAGCTATAAACCAACCCCGCCGTGTTGCCTAACCTGCGTGCCTAAGAAGGGGGCACCGAGGCACCCGGGGTTTTGACCCGAACACTTGCGCGGTGCCGCCGGTCATGGAACTTCGGCGCGTGGAGGTGACAGGACGTGGGCCAGATGCAGCGCGCGGCCCGGCGAGGACTGCTGTTACATCTACTGAGCGTGCAACGCCGGCTGTGGCGCCGGCGGACTCTCGGCGCGAACCCAGCCGGGTTAGCAGGTCAGGAAGCCCTGCGACGTGCCCGCGTGGAGCAGTTCGCCGCACGAGCCCGGATCAGTGCCCTCGCCGCGAGCGTGCCCGACCCGGTGCGGGCAACCCCACGGTGCAAACGATGAGCGCGCACGAGGTCGGCGATCAAGTGACCGTGCTACCCCCGTACGACGACGACCCTTACATTCTGCGGTTTCAGCGCTACGGCCTAGTCGCCGCTGTCCTGGACGGGCCCGCATACCTGGTCACGCTGCGCGGCACCGTGCCCGCGAGCATGCAGTTCGGGCCGTTCCCGGCGCAGCGTTTGGCCCCCGGGTGGCGCGACGCCAACGACCAGTGGCTTGTCCCGTGACCGCGAATCGTTTACCCGGCGTGCCCCGCCGCGCTCAGACACCTGTTGATCTGAGCAACCCGACCCAGCGGTCGAAGGCCGCTGACGTGGTTTCGCAGCAGCTGCGGGCGCTGGCTCGGGCACCGATCGTGGATCAGGTCCGCCTGCAGCAGCTGATGGACGAGTTGGAGTTGCTCGTCTGGTCGCCCCCAAACCACCCCTGATCTAACCCGCACACAACTGAAGGAGAAGGACATGGATGTCCTGGCTAGTGCCTCGTGGTTCAAGTCCAGTCGTAGCGGTGCCGCCGGGCACTGCGTGCAAGCCGCGTTCTTGGACAACGACCAGATCGGTGTCCGCGACTCGAAAAACCCGACTGGCCCGGCGCTGGTCTTCACCGGCCCGGAATGGGACGCGTTCTTGGCCGGGGCGAAGGGCGGCGAGTTCGACCGGCCCTGATCGCATGCAACAGCTAGGAAACGCCCTCGGCCGCTCGTGCGGCTGGGGGCGTTTCGTCAGTGCGACCGATGACAATGACCGCCGGGCCGTGATCGGCTCCGCCCTTGGTTACCGCGTCGTGGCAGCCCCATGACCCGTCCCGCGCGCGGTCAGATCCGCAAACGCCCACGGGTAGTAACAGGGTCACCGTGACGGTTCGGCCGTGGTCCTAGCTGTGGTCCTGGCTGTGTCCTAGCCCGGTCTGCGCGGCCGCCGGCTGCGGCGCAGGTCAGTGGGCTAGTAACACCCGCCTCGCGCGATGGCCATCTTCCTATGCGCCGTTGACCTGTGGTGCTCGTGGTGGTCTGCGGCGTGAGCAAAGCGTGTGACCTGCGGTTTGTACTGGGGAGGGGGTCGGATGCGCTTGGTGTAAGTAGGAGGTACTTCCATGTCGCACGCATCCGCATCTTTGTCATCCGCCCACACCCGCAATCCCACCGCCGGCTCGTCGGCCCGGTTCAGCCCGCGTTCGGCGTTGCCGGCGCTGGCCGGTGAGGTGATCCGGGTGTTGTATCAGCACCGGATCGCCACGACCACCCAACTGCACCAGCTGCTCACCCCGGACGCCGCTGAAGCCTCGTACCTGCGTCGGGTGCTGCGTCAGAGCGCCACGGCCGGGTTGGTCGACGCGGTGAGGTGTAGCCGTGCCGGGCACCGGGCCTGGTTTTTGACCCCGGCCGGGTACACGGTCGCGGAAGCCTCCGGTGAGGTTGAGCACCGCGCGCACCGGATGAACCCAAGGTTGGCGGCGGGTGGGTTACTGCGGCACCGCCTGGCCGTCGTGCAGACCGGGACCGCGTTTGTCACTGCCGCCCGCCAGCGGCCTGGGCATCTGTGTACGCCGTGGGCGTGGGCACCGGAGGTTTTGCTGCAGCCCAGTAAACGCCGCGGAGGTGCTGCGGCGTTGATCGCTGATGCGGTGCTGCGTTACGAGCGGCTGGTCAACGACGGCAACAGTTTGTGTCTGGACACCTTGTTGATCGAGGTGGACCGGGGCAGCTACGTGGTTGCTCGGTTGGCCCGCAAAGTACTCGAGTACGCCGCGTGGTGGCGTACCTCGCAGCGGCGCACGCTGTACCCGCACGGGCAGCTGCTCATCGTGGTGGACATGGCTGTCGCGGACGCGGAACACCGGATTGCTTCGCTGAGTTCTCTGCTGCGTTCAGAACCCGCGATGGCTTCCAACAAGTTGCCAATCGGCTGCGTCATCTTGTCGGAGTTGACCGAGGCCGGGCCGTGGGCGCCGGTGTTCGTCGCCGCGCTCGACGAAACGCTGACGCCAGTGGACTTGGACCTAGGCAGATGATGACACCGAACAGTGGCGCTACCACCCGTTCGCGGGCGCTACCACCCTCGCCGGTTTCGTGTCCGCGAAGCTCAGCGGACAGCCGGACCGGTTAGCGGACAGGTTGGCGGACTGCCCGAACAGTTGACCGCTCGGGCAGTCGGCCGCTCGGCCGCTCGGCCGCTCGGGCAGTCGGCCGCTCGGCCGCTCGGCCGCTCGGGCAGTCGGGCAGTCGGGCAGTCGGGTGTTTGCATCTCGCCCGATCGGCGGCAGATCCAGGGCGGCGGCCGGAAGTACGGGGGGACCGCCGGCCGCCGCTGGTCATTGATGCCCGCTGGCGGCGTCCAATAACACTGGCGCTACCCCCGCGCGGAGGTGTTACCACCGGGCCGTTAGCGGCGTTAGCGGGATTGTTAGCGGTGCAGCTCAGAGGGGTGGTAACACCTCTACACCATCGGTGTTATCGGCAGCGTTATCGGCAGTGTTACCACCGCCGCTACCAGGCTAGTAACACCTCGGCCGCGGCCGGGTGGTGCCACCGCCGAAGCGCTAGGTCACCGTCCCGGCCGCTGTCGGCTAAGGCCCCCAGGGTGGGCGCGGCGGGTGGTCGCGCTGGCCGGGGTGATTAGCGGACTGCCCGAACAGCTCAGCGAACAGCCGGACCGGTGTTAGCGCACAGCCGGACAGGTTGGTGGACAGGTTGGCGGACTGCCCGACCAGTCGGGCACTCGGGCACTCGGGCACTCGGGCACTCGGGCACTCGACCAGTCGGGCAGTGGGTGTCGGGCAGAACGTTGGTGCCCGGGGCCGTCGCGGCGCTGTGGGTGGCGGGCCGCCGTCGTTGCTCGCGGCGCCCCGCCGGCTGCGCCGGCTGCGCCGGCTGCGCCGGCTTGCCCTCGAATTCTTTCTGCCGTTGCCATCGTTGGTTGGTCTTGCCATCGCTTGCTGTGTGGCATCGTGTTGCGCTGGTTTGTCTGCTCACCCCGTTGGCCGACCGGCATGGTTCGGTCGTCTCGTGGCGCCGCTACGCGTCACCTACGCAACATCCCTTGCGCCTTCCGTTTGTAGCTGGCGAGGGCGGTGTTCTCTGACCTCGTGATCGCCATCTTGACGCGGACGGTTTCCGGCGTGGTTGTTCGGATGAAGTTGGCGAAGGGGTCAACGACGCGGCCGTTGGTCGAGCGGGCGTGCGGTGCCGAGCAGGCGTTGCTCGGTTGCGTGCCAAGAGACTGGTGTCGCTGCGGCGGCGAGGTAGTCCGAGATGAGCGGTTCGGGTCTGACGTACTCCGCGTTCATCCGCTCGTGCAGCGTCTCCTCGGGGCTGGGGTTCGCGGCTTCCTTGGTGTGGAACAGCTTCGTGCTCGTGCTCTCGGACAGGTGACCGACGTAGAACTCGTAGTTGGGTGCCCAGTCGCGGATGAGAACGGGTTGTAGGTGGCGGTGGCTGACCATGACGCTGCCGACCTTGCCGGAGGGACGACCGCGGGAAAACCACAGCGCCGATTTCTTGTGGCGTTGGTAGCTCGAGGACGGGATCTTGCGGGGCGTGCCACCGCGGAAGTCGAGCCTGGTGTCGTATCGCTTGGCGGGAAGGCTCGGCGGGTGCCCGCAGTCGGTGTCCATCCAGTGCGCGAGCGGGTCGTTGATGATGCGCGGCCGGTAGTCGGGATCGTTGAGCCGGTGGGCGACTTCGGCGGTGAACTGGCGTTGCTGGCCGGGGTCGCCGGCGGCCAAGCGTCGCCAGTGCAGCGATCCGATCAGCGCGGCGAGTTTGACGGCTTCGGGGTAGGTCGCGGCGAACAGTCGACTGGCGCTGAACGCAGCGTCTTCGTTCTCGCGTGGGACGAGCAGGTCGAGCCGGCGCTGCCAGTCGTGCCAGGCGCTGGTGTCGTCGCCTTCTTCGGGGAGCCGACACCAGAGGTGTCCGCAGATCAGGAACGCGGTGAGGACGGCGTCGAAGGTGGCGGCCGGGCCGAGGCGGTGCAGCAGCCGCAGGTGTGCGCGTTGCGCCGCGACGACCTCGGGTAGGGCGTCGAGGCTGGGCAACGGCAGACCGATCAGGTCGGGTGGGCCGATCCAGACCCGGTGCCGGACGCAGGCGTAGCGGTGGTGCGGAAAGACGTGCAAGACGGTGCCGCCGGGATGTCGGGCGTCGCAGCGGGGGCAGCCGTGTTGCGGTTCCTGTCGCAGCGACCACCAGTCCGGTTGGGGTTGGCGCAGCTCGAGCAGGGCGCGTCGGAGGTGCTCGACGGGCCGGCCGGTCGCTGCGGCGAGGAGCTCGGCGTCGACCACGCGGGTGGTTGTGCCGTCTCGTCGGGGCCGGCTGACGTGGGGCCAGAGCTCACCGAATGGCATGCCGTGCAGAGCGGCGAGGCGTGCGATGTAGGAGGTGACGGTCTCGTGTGACGCGGGCGTGACCGGGATCGGCAGCCGCCGCATCATGCCGGGACCTGCGCCGCAGGGGCGGTCGGGCTGCTGCGCGGGCGTGGGGGGACGTTGATCCGCTCAGCGGCGTAGTCGACCGGGATCAGGTCGAGCAGGTCGCGAGTGATCTGTTCGGTGCCGTCCTCGATGGCCAGGATCGCCGCGCTCCGGACGAGCTGGGACAGGCTGCCGATCATGCCGCTGGTGCGGCGGTAGAGGTAATCGTCGAGCGCCATGAGCGTGCCCGGGGTGTGCTGGTGCAGCCGCAGCATGGTTTCAAGGGTGGAGATCAGTGACCGCCAGGCGGTGCGCTGTTCGGCGGTGCCGTAGGCGAACGGCGCGGAGTTGATCAGGGTGAACCGGCCGGCGATCTGCCTGCCCCGGACGCCGGCGAACAATCCTTGCGACTCGACCTCGATGCCGGCGTAGACGAACGTTGCGGGCAGCCGCTCGGCGAAGTACTTGAGCTGATCGGACACCTCGGCGCCGGTGCGGGTGGCCAAGCTGATGTTGTGGATCTCGTCGACCAGGACCAGGGTGACACCGGTGCGCGTCGCGGTGGTGCAGACCGCGTTGACGATGTCGGGCAGGTTGGCCCGGCTGGAGAACTCCAGGCCGTAGAAGCGGGCGAACTCGACGGCCACCATCCGGGCGGTGGCTGCGGGCGGGACGGTGACGTAGACGACCGGCAGCAGGTGCGCCAGTTCCGGCTGGCGGCGCCGCACCGAGCGTTCGTGGGTGCGCCCGAGCTGCGTCAGCGCGGTGGTCTTGCCGGTGCCCGAGGCGCCAGACACGATCAGGCCGCGGCGGGCAGAGACCTGACGACGGTTGAGTTGGACGAGCAGCCGGCCGGTGGTCAGGACCTTGCGGATCGTCGGAGTGTTCACCAGCGGCAGCTCGGCGTGGTAGTCGCGGCGGACCTCGTCGTGCGCGGCGCGTTGCCGACGGGTCAGGGCGAGCAGTTCCGCGGCACTGGGCAGCGCCGGCGGTTCGAGCTGGTAGCCAACGAAACGCGCCCATCCCTCCTTGCTAGTCAAAGGTTCCTCATCGGCGAACCCGTCGGGGTCAGCGGCGCTCATATCCACCTTTCGGCTTCAGCATCGGCGTCGAAGACACCGAATGGGATGATCTCGGCGTCGGGGCCGGGGCCGGCTTCGACGGGCGGGGAGGCGGATTGTTCTGGCAGCGTCGGCCGGTGTGTGGCCTGCCCGGCGCGGGTCCGCGCGACGACGCGGGCACTGGCGGTGTCCGGTCCGTGTTCGGCCCGGGTGAGCAGGTCGTCCAGGACGCGGGCGACGTCAGTCTCGTTGGTGTCGTCGAGACCTCGTTCGGCGGTCAGGCGGCGGGCGTGGCGCCAGGTGAAGTCGGCGAACGGGGCCGCGGCCATCGGCAGGTGCGTCCAGGTCGCGGTGATCCACCCGTCGGGGGTGCGGACGAACACCCGGGTCAGGTCATAAGGGTCGTGGTGCACCGGCCAGAGGCCCCGCTTGGCGCTGATGCCGGAGTGCTGGCCCCGGTAGGCGCCGAGCTGATCGTCGTCGTAGGTGCGGTGATCAAGCCGGACGCCGCGGTCGCGGATCGCGCGCCAAGCGACCGGCAGAAGTTCGAGGTAGTCCTCACCGGACAAGGCCAGCGGTAGGTAGCCGGCCGCGGCGACCACCGCGGCGTACTTCTCGTTCGGCGTCAGCATCCGCCGCGGCTGGTAGGGGTCGCGCAGCCCGTCATGGGGGCGCGTCTGCCAGCCGATCAGCCACTCGTCGAGTAGGTCTTGCAGGTCAGCCAGGGTCCACAGGTCTTCGTCGGTGCCACGGCCGCGGCGAGTCGGGTTCGGTCCGGTGTAGCCGGCGGTGTGCTGGCAGAACAGGGTGTTGATCGAGCTGAAGGTAGCTTCGACGATGCTCTTGTCCGAGCCGGTGGCCGGTCGGGCCGGCTGGATCGAGATGCCCAGGCTCGCGCAGGCCCTCGTGAACACCTCGGAGACGAACACCCGCCCGTGGTCGATCGTGATGGTGTCCGGGACGATTACCGGCTTGGCCGCGGCAAGCTGCATTCTGGTGTCCACGTCGACCAGGCGGGCGTGCGGGAGCCGGGACGCCGACATGCGCAGCGCCTCCGCCCAGCCCGGCCGCATCGGTTCCGGGACCAGCATCTTCGCCAGCAGCAGAGCCGCGTCGACGGCCTTGGTGCCGGCCGGGCGCAGCACCGCGGCGCAGATCGTGCGGGTGCAAACATCAACGGCGATGGTCAAGTCCGCGCGGACCGGTTGGCCGTTGTCGAGCAGCGTCATGACATCGATCGGCGTCGAGTCAATCTGCACCTGCTCACCCGGGCGGGCCGCGAACGACGGAGTGAACGTGCCGGTCGGGCGGGCCGCCGTCGACCGGCGGGTGACCGCGGACCCGAACGTGTGCCGCCCCGCGGACAACGCGTCTACGAGCTTGTAGAAGGTGGTCTTACCCGGGACCGGCACCACCCCGGGCCCGTGCTGTTCCTCCAGCCGCTTCACCACGCGGCGCATCAGCCTCGACCGGGTGCCGGTCGAGGTGTTCGTCTCCGCGGCGATCTGTTCCTGGACCGCCACGACCAGACGCGCGTCCGCGCGGCCGGTCACCTCCCAGGGCTTGATCGCCCGCTGGTCGACCAGCCCCCAGAGCCGCTGCGAGGCGTAGCGGGCGCGCATCCGCTGGACCGTGCGGATGCTCACCTGCTGCCCGGCCGTGGTCAACTCGGCCGCTTTCGCCGCGTCGCGTTGCGCCAACGTGCGCACCGCCGGGTCGTACTCAGGCCGCGGGACCGCGCCCGCAGCCGCGCCGGGCGGCAGTCCGGTCTCCACCTCAACGACGTGCCGTTCCCACCGCTTCGCCGCCTCGAGCACTTCGGGGGGTAGCGAGTCGAGCAATCCGAACGGCTCCACCTGTGGGCCGGGTGCGCCGTCGATGACCGCGAAGCCCGCAGAAGCGAGCAGATGTCCGGCCAAGACGACGGTCTCGGCGCCATCGTCGGCGCGCAGCCGCACCGACGTGCCTGCCAACGCCACCACCTGATGGTCACCGCCGTCGTAGTGCACCCAGTCGCCGGGCCGCAGCACCGAAGGCCGCTGCGGCGTACTCACGCCCGGCCGATCTGGACACGGCTGGCCTCGTGCAACGGGACCGTCAGGTCGACCCGAAGGTCTCGGCGCCAGAGCAGGTGGAACAGCACCGGCAACACGCCGATCGGATCACCGACCGCTTCCGCTCCTGCCATCAACGCAAGAGGCCGGTCGAACGCTGCTACCAGCGCGGCAGCGACCCCGGCGACCTGATAGCGGGGGTGTCGGTAGCCGGCCAGCCAGCGCAGGTTGCGCACCACGACCGGGTCGGGGACACCGACCAGCCGGTAGTCCCAGCCCACCAGCTCACACGCGTTGCGGGTGGCGTCGAACTTCGCCGCGTCGCGCGGCTTGATCCGCTCAACCGGCCGGCAATCGACCACCACGGCGGACCCGTCCGCGCGGCGGGCGAAGTAGTCCGGCGCATGTGAACGGCTCTTGCCGTCCGCCGTAGCCCAGAACAGCCAGAACGGCTGCGACGCCACCCCGACCACCGCCGGGTCATGATCCAGCAGTATCAGATGGTCGCGCTCCAACCACGACTCGAAACCCACATGGCCGCCGGTGGTAGCGCACCACCACAGCCCCGGGAAGTGCCGCTGCCGCCGGTACGACGCAAACGATCGCACCGGCAGCGCCGACTCCAACGGCAGCGACCAGACATCGGCCAGTGGAATCCGCCGCTCGCCGTCCTCGGTGCGATATGCGAGCTCAACCCCATCGGCGGCCAGGGCGGAACCTCCAGGCAGGACCCGCAGCAGCGATGACGACATGGCCGCCATTCTTGATCATCGACGTCGCGCCGCCCCGAGCGACTCGCCAACTACCTCCGAACTTCGCCAGCTGTTTCGTGGATTGCGTCAGAGCGGCCGTCGTCGCCAACGTCAATCTCGAGGTGCTGGTGGAGAGCGTGATGGCCGGCGGGGGTGAGTTTCACGGCGCGGCTGGTGCCAACACGTGTGATCCATCCGGCGGTGAAGGCGTGTCGGCACAAGGCTGCGCCGATCGTTCCCGCCAGATGGGGGCGGCGTTCAGTCCAATCCAGGCAAGCCCGCAGGACCGGTCTGCGCTGGCCGCCACCCGCGGGCACGGTGATGCCGATTCCGGTCAGCCAGCTGACACCGTGCGTGGTGAGCGCCAAGCCACGATCCCAGGAGATCAACTCTTTGGTGGTCATCGCGTCGGCCACGGCCACCGCCACGGTGCCGGCGAGGTGGTCGTAACAGGTGCGTGCGTATGCCAAGGCGCGACGCCGATGAGCGCCTGATAGCGACCGTATCGGCGGTGATGGCATTCCTGCGGCGGACGTCATTGCTTCGATGAGCGCAGCGATGTTCGGGTCGGTAAGTTGCAAATACCGGTGTCGACCTTGGCGGTGCTGCACGAGCAGCCCGCCGGCGACCAAGCGGTCGGCGTGTTCGCTGGCCGTCGAGATCGCCACTCGGGCGTGACGCGCCAGTTCTCCCACGGTCCAGGCACGCCCGTCCAACAACGCCAGGCAGAACGCCGCCCTGCTCCGGTCGGCCAGCAGGGCGGCCCACGACGCCAGCGCGGTACTTCCCTGCTCCGGCTCCATCAGCCGATCATGACGCATGCTTGGTTCGGCCACCGCCGAAGTACGGCGACCATACCGTCATGACCATGACGACCAGCCAGCCGCTCGGCCCCATCGAGCATGTGACGATCACCCCGAAGATCCTGTACTTCGGTACCCCCGTGGTGCTGTTGAGCACCGAGAACGAAGACGGTAGCGCGAACCTCGCCCCGATGTCTTCGGCGTGGGCGCTTGGTCACGTCGTCGTGCTCGGCCTCGGCCATGACGGTCAGAGCGGTCACAACCTCACCCGCCGGCCCGAGATGGTGATCAACCTTCCTGCGGCTCATCAATGGCAGGCCGTCGAACGGCTGGCGCCGTTGACCGGCCGGCACCCGGTACCGGTGGAAAAACGTGACCGATTCCGGTACGAGCCAGCCAAGTTCACCGCCGCCGGCCTGACAACTCAGGCATCCGTACGTGTGCGACCACCACGGGTTGCTGAATGCCCGCTGCAACTGGAAGCCCGCGCGGCGGGCATCCGCACTGACTCCAGCGGTGAGTTCCTCCTCGTCGAGGCCCACATCCTCGCGGTACACGCCGACTCCCGAATCGTCGTACCCGGGACCGAGCACATCGACCCGGCGGCCTGGAACCCGCTGATCTACAACTTCCGCCACTACTTCGGCCTCGGCGAACAACACGGTCACAGCTTCCGCTCCGAGACACCCATCACCACCGGACACGATGAGTCCGTCCCGGTATGACGACCCTGCGAATGCCACCTAGACCCGAACTTCGCCAAACCTTCGCCAACTAGCGCGGTCGCTCGCCAACTACAGCGGGAACGCGCATCCCTCACCACGCCTATGCAGGAATGTTCCTACCTCTTTTCGATCTCAAAGTACCAAGGTATCTTCGATACAAGATCCGTGATCTTGAATGTGTACAAGATCTGCAAACCGGGATGATCTAGGGCGGTGATGGTGGTGGCGTGGGTGACGACGCTCGGCCCTGCCATGGCGCAGATCGATTACCGGCTCAAGGCCGACGCCGGCTGTTCTCTCGCGCCGGAACGCGACGGTCAGGTGGCGTACCGGCTGGACTCCGACCGGCCCCTCGAATGGATCGGTGAGGGCCTACGCGAGGTCGGAATCGAGCCCGGGACTGTGCTCGACGACGCCGGGATCGAGGCCGCCCGGCAGCTCGCGAACGGTGTCGATCCGCGCACCGGGGACGTGTTGGTGGCGCCGAAAATGGCGGTCCATCCGGACGCGAAACTCGACGCGTTCCCACTGGTTGACGCGGTCCGTAAGGGCGCCGCAGACGCCGGTATCACGCCCGCGGAGTTGCTGAAAACGCCGCGTTCGGTGGCCCGGTTCGAGCGGTTGCACCGCGGTGTTACCCGGGCGCAGGGTCGCGCTACTGGTGCCGGTCCGAGTGCCGATCAGGTCGCGCACCGGGCCCCGGTCGGTGATCTGCAGACCCTCGCTAACGCGGCGAAGGTGGATCTCGGTGATGTGTACGAGCCGGCCGAACTCGAGCACGCGCGGCGGTTCGCCGACGCCCGGGTGGTGGTCGGGAACCGTGGTTACGACCTCACCCTCGATCTGCCCAAGAGCTACTCGGTGTTGACCGCTTTGGTGTCGCCGGAGACGGCCCGGCTGTTGGAGGAGGTGTACCTGGACGCGGTCCGCGAAACCGTCGGGGCGATGCAGCAGTGGGCCGGGTACGCGATGCGCGGTCACCACGGTGACGGGCAACGCGCCGACCGGATCGACGGGACCGGTCTGCTCGGGTGGATGACGGTGCACCGCACCGCCCGCCCGGTGCCGGGTGCCGCCCCGGACCCGCACCTGCACGCCCACCTCACCCTGCTGAACATGGTCCGGGGCACCGACGGGCAGTGGTCCACCGTCGGCGCCGGAGGGCGCGACATCCACCGGCACGCGTCCGCGGCCGACGCGCTGGTCAAGGCCCGGCTCCGGGCCGTGACCCGGCAGCGGTGGGGCATCGAGTGGGCCCGCGACGAACGCACCGGCGCGTGGGAGATCGCGACCGTCGGCGCCGAGTTGCGGTCCGCGTTCTCCAAACGCGCGGCGCGCGTCGACGAGCAGCTGCAGGCTGCCGGACTCGACCGGCAGAGCGCGACGACCGCGCAGGCGAAACACGCCGCGGCGCAGTCGCGGGAGGCGAAGATCGCGCCCGGGTCGGGTGGGGATTTGCGCGCCGAGTGGCGCCGCCAGGCGGCTGTGGCGGGCGTGAACGTTGACGCTCTGGTCGCCGCGACGATGCCCGGCCCCGACGCCGCGCGGGCGGTGGAACTGGTGCCGATCGGTGAGGTCGCTGAGCGGGTGTTCGTCGGCGAGGACGGCCTGACCGGGCACCGGAAGGTGACGACCCGCGCCGACGTGCTGGCCGCGGTGATGGACGCCCAACCCGCCGGGATCGAGCACCTCGGCGACGCCGACCGGCTCGCCGACGCTGTTCTGGCGGAGCCGGTCGCGGTGCCGCTACCACCGGCCGGCGCGATGCACTTGTCCAACGCGCAGCGGTACACCTCCGCCGAGGTCGTGGCCGCGGAACGGACCGTGCTGGCCGCGGCGACCGACCGGTTCGCCGGTGGGTACGCGCTCGTTGAGCAGGCCGTGCTCGACGGTGCGGTGAGCACGTTCGAGGCTGGTAACGGCTTCACCCTGTCGGGTGAGCAACGTGCCGTGCTGCACCGGTTGACGAGCGCCGGGCATGGTGTCGACACCGTGATCGGGGTTGCCGGGGCCGGGAAGACGACGCTCATGGCGGCGTTGCGCAGCGCGTACGAGGCGTCCGGGCAGACCGTCACCGGGGCGGCCACCGCCGCGGTCGCCGCCGATAACCTGCACGCCGAGTCCGGGATCGAATCCCGCACGATCGCGTCGTGGCTGGCCCGGGTCGCCGAGGGTCCCGGACTGTCCGGCGTTGACGTCCTCGTGATCGACGAAGCGGCGATGGTCGACGACCGGCACCTCGCCGCCCTGCTGGACGAGGCGGGCCGCACCCGGACGAAAGTCGTCGCGATCGGTGACCCGCTGCAGTTGAAGGCCATCGGTGTTGGTGGCACGTTCGCCGCCGTGCACACCATGACCGGCGGACTGACGCTGACGGAGAACCGCCGCCAGCGCGACTCGGGCGAACGCCACGCGCTCGCCACCTGGCGCGAGCAGCGGCGCCGCGACGCGCTGCAGGCGTGGAACACCACCGGCCGGCTGCACGTGGCCGACACCCCGGGCCAGGCGCACGAGGCGATGATCGCCGCGTGGATGGCCGAGCGCGCCGACCTCGGTGACGGCCACGACCGGATCGCCAAGTTGTTGCTGTTGGCGCACACCAACACCGACGTCGACCGGCTCAACCAGGCTGCTCGCCGGGCGGTCGCCGACCAGCTCGGCGCGGAGCACACGTGGCGGCTCGCCGACGGCGACACGCTCACCCTGGCCGTCGGGGACACCGTGATGACCCGGGTCAACGACCGGCAAGCTGGTGTCCTCAACGGCCACCGCGGCATCGTCACCGGCATCCACGACGGCCGGCTGAGCATCGAACGCCGAGTGACCGGACCCGACGGCCCGGCCGTCGAACAGGTGACGGTGCCGGCCGGCTACATCGAGCGCGGCGGTGTCCAACTCGCGTACGCGATGACCGCCGCCAAAGCCCAAGGACTCACCGCCGACCAGGCCCTCGTTTATGGCAACAACATGGACGCCCACGTGCTCTACCCGGCCATGAGCCGCGACCGGGACCGGGCCGATCTGTGGCTCGCGCTGCACCCGCTGGAAACCGACGCCGACCGCGCCCGCCACGGCGCCCCCACCAACGAGGCTGAGGCCCGCCGCCGCGCCGTGACCGCGTACGCGGCCGCCGTCGAACGCGACCAACCCGACCGGCTCGTGCTCACCGAACTCGGCGAAACCCTCGAACCGCTGCGCCCGCCCATCGACGAGCGCCCGCCCATCGACGAGCGCCAGGCCGTCGAGCGCCAGGCGGTCGCCGAGCAGGCCCGGCGCCGGCCGCCGCGGGATCTCGATGAGTTGGCCGCCCGTCTCGCGGCGATCCCGGACGGGCAGCTGCGGCAGATCACCGTCCAGGAGCAGCTGCGCGAGACGATGAGCCAGTTGCGCCATGACGAGGTCCGCAAGCAGCACGACAGTGACGTGTTCGAGGAGTTGAGGACGATCGCCGCCGGCGGTGATCCGTCGGGCCGGGTCACCCGCCACGACCTCGACCGGGCCATGAAGCGCACCCGCGACGAGGCTGACTTGCGTGCCATCCAGATCGCCCTCGGGCGGCAGCCGCAACCCGCGCAGGGCCCCGACCTTCCGCATGGTGAGCTGGAACCTGCGCCTTGGCGGTCGCGCCCGTACGGCAGGGAACCCGCGGCCCGGCTGCCTCTGCTGGTCCAGACCGCGCAGCGGGCCGCGGACACCGCCCGCGCTCGAGTGCAGGAACACGCCGCGCAGGCCGCCGCGCTGCGTCAGGCCGTCGACGCTGGGACCGGCCCGGCGATGCGCCGCCTGCATGAGGAACGCGAGCAGCTGCACGCTGAGATCGCCGCCGCCCGGACCGCCGATCACACCGCACGCGAGTTGCGCGCCCGGCAACAGCAGGCCCAGCGGGCCGCGAACACCGGCCAGGCGGAACGGACCAGGCTGCTCGCTGAATCCCAGCGCAACCCGCTCGTGTTGCGGCTCGCCGGGACCAGCCGCGCTGAGGTCACCGCGCAGCTGGAGCAGGCCACCCAGCTGATGCGCCAGGCCACCGAGGCCGCCCGCGTCGCCGGTGCGCAGGCGTACCACCACGAAGCCGCCGCGCGCCCGTTACCCGCCCTGCAGCGGCGCCTCGCCGCGTTCGACAGCGCGTTCGAGTCACACACCAGGCAAGCGCACTACCGCGACAGCGGCGCCGCGGAACGCGCCGAGAAGACCGCCCACACCAGCAGCACCCAAGCGGACAAGGACACCACCCGCGCCGAGCAGCTGCGCGCCGAAGCCGAACTGCGCCGCAACCGCGACCCGCAACGCGAACACGCCGACGACCTCGACCGCAGCGCCCAGGCCCTGCGCGACGCCGCCCGCCGCCGTGCCGCCCCAACCGACCGCCGGCCCGACCCCGACCGCACCCGCCAACAACAACAACAGCAGCAGCAGCAGCAGCAGCGTCAGGAGCAGGAACGCAGCTACCGGCAACGCACCTACCGGCCCCCCGGCCCTGACCGCAACGGGCCCTCCCTCGGACGCTAAAGCCTTGCCACCGACCAGGGCGAAGCACACCCAGACCAAGAACGGTGCCGGCAACCTCCATGACACGAAAGGCCAGTCGCCCAGCACGGTTCCTAGTGGCCCCGGCCACCACCAATCCGTCAACCCATCACCCCAAGATCACCAGCGAACCCCAAGCTCTACATCAACCCAGCAGTGGGCCCTCAGTTCCTAGAATCACTGCACTACCTACGACGAGCTAGGTACGACGACTTAGTGACAATCGTTGGTAACAAGCCCCATTCCTCCAACGAGGTCATCGTTGATTTAAAGGTGGCTGCACCGGGGCTGACCAGCACCTTCGCCTTCATGGTCACCTGTACCTCTTATTCTCAGCACACCCCCTGGCATTCCAATGTCGTTCGGAACGTCAGTGACGTTGCGGTGAGGGTGTTGCAAACCCAGCCGCGGGGCGCGTTCCGCTCCTGCTGCGGCGGCCTTTGCTGGTGAGCCGCGCTCACCAGTTGGTGCCTAGCGGCATACTGACGGAGGTCTGAGAGACCTCGTGCAGCGCACGGTGAACGCGCCCGGCCGGTGCGGGCCGCTGCAACACCGGGCGAGCACGGACCTTTCCCTCGGTCCTGTCGGTCGCTAAACCTTGCCCACCCCACCACGAAGATCTACTGACAATCGTTCGGATCAAGCCCAAATTTTCCATCGACATCAATCGCTGCTGCAGGATTGGTTGCAGTAGGACTGACCAGCGCATTCGTTTTCGTGGTCATCCTTTACCTCTTATCCGCAACACACCCCCTTGCACTCCACTGCTGTTCGCAACGTCAGTGACGCTCTTACGGTGGCTGAATGATCAGCACGCAACGGCCGGTCCAGACCCCGTGCCAATGGTGCGGCGCACCGATCATGCAGCCTGCGCGGGGGCGACTGCTGCACTACTGCGACCGCTCGCATCGCCAACGCGCGTACGAGGCGCGCACCGCGGCACGCCGCCTGGGCGCCGATATTGACGCCGGCCTCGTGCGCAGCGAACCGGCCGAACGGATCGTCGAACGTGTCGTGCGGGCACAGCATCCGCACACCGCTGCCGGATGGCAGACGGCCCTCGAGGAACTGCGCGCGCAGCTCGCGGACGGCCGTATCGGAGCCTGGGATGCTCAGCGACTGCAGCGAACGGTTGCACTTGTCGACCAGCAACTACGCGCCATCGGCACCAGTTGGCAACCACAGCGGCAGCAATCGGCCGCGCCGCACAGAGGCTCCGCGTACATCGACGAGCGCCTCGCCGCCGCGATTGGCGCTCAAATTCAGGCCGCCGGTGGCAACCCTGTCGACCTCGCTCGAACGGCTCGCCGTAGGCATTGGCCTTAGCGTCGACGAGCTACGCCAGCGGGTGATCGAGCTCGAACACGCGGGCATGATCGTCGCCCGCCGGCACGGCAACACCGTGCCCGTCGACGAACTCGCTGTGCACGCCCGCGTCGAAATCAGCGCCACGTGACACCCCGCCACCCGCTATTGCTGCCCATCGACGCCGGCACTAAGACATCCTCAGCGCAGCGTGGAACTCGAGTCATAAAGCAGCCCCGCACCACGAGCGGGGTGCGGGGCCGGGGTAGTTGATCAGCAGTTTCAGGTCACCACTTCCGCAGACTGCGGTATTTGCGCGGTGATGTGATCGCCATGTTGACCATCGCGTCGACCAGCTGGGGTTTGGTACGGGCACCCTGAGCTGATGTGCCGACGCTGTCCGCGAGCTCACGCAACTCGGCGGCCGACAGCCCGCCCAGCAGCTCCTGCCCTGCCTGCACAGTGGCATCGTCACCGTGACCGTCTTGGATTTCGGCCCGCCAGTACAACAGGCGGGCGGCCAACCCGGTGGTCGAGGTGGGTGGCACCACCGCGTGCCACCCGTCGGCTTCGATCACCGCCGTAGCACCGGTTGCCGGGTCGTATTCGTACGTGCTGCCGTGCGGGCTGGTGACCTGCCGGGGCTGCGTCGCAACCGGCCGCGGGGCAGCCTCGGGCGCGCTCGGCTTCGGCTCAGCGGCCGGGCCGGCCTGCTGCGTGGCATTGGCGAACTGGCGCACCTTGCCGGCGAGCTCGCGTGCCTCGGGCAGCGACAGCCGAATGGTGGTGTAGCCCTCGGGGTAGTCCTCCGGTTGTTCGTTGCCTTCGGTGCTGGTGACCGCGACGACCGGTTCCGGGCCGGACATGTCCAGCTGCGCCCATACGGTGCCGGTGTCCATGCCGTCCTGGGCGCAGGCCTTGGCAGCGACCTTGCGCCGGGTGGGCACCGCCGGTCGTGGTGCGGCGGCGTCCAGCAGGGTGCGGATGTCGCCGGCGGATACCTCGATCTCGCCTTCGTCTCCGACGATCGTGACTCCGCCGCCGTCGCCGAGTAGCCCTCGCACCCGTACGGCCAGCTGCTCCAGCTTGGTCGGGGCCGGGCTGCGGGGACTGGACTGGGCGAGGGTCACAAGCTCATCGAGGGTGTCGGCGAGCTGCCCGGCCTCCTGCGGGCTCAGCGCGGGATCGATACCGTTTGCGTCACTGTCGGGCTCCCACCGTGTGTTAGCCGGGTTGCTCGCCACAACAACGTAGGCGCCTGAGTCGGGCTGCTGATAAAGGCCCAGACACACCGTGCCGTCGGCGGTGGTGACCATTTCGGAGCCGTGCCAGTGCTGCGAGCTGGTCTGAGTGATCGCGGCTGTGTCGGGCAGTGTGCCCTGGTCGCCGGCCTCGACAGTGTCAGTGGGGCCAATGGAGGCGGTCATGGCGTCCTTTGTGGTCTCGGGTGCAGCGAACGTTTGGTGGTAGCCCTCCGCTCGCATGAGGTTGCCGGTGGCAGTGACCGCGTCGGCGACGTGACCGTCTCGGTCATTGAAGTCACCGAGTGCGGCCTGGAGGCGTTCCCCGGCCGTGCCCAGGGCTGTGGCGGCGGCGGTGAGCGCGTCAGCGCCCCCGCGCAGAAGCCCCAAAGTTGATTGGTTCATGTGCAGGTTTTCGTACCGGTCGGCGGCCTGGTCGAGGACACCGGCGATCCCTGCCAGTTCGGTGAGGTGCTGGTCGGTGGTGGTGATCGCGGTAGCGAACGCGGCCCGGATTTGCTCGGGTCCGGCCGCGTCGAGCACCTGGGCTGTGGTGTTCATGGCGCCCCGTCCTGTGCTGCCGTGCCCAGTTGGTTTTGGAGTTGGTCAACCATGGCCACGCTCAGGTGCACGACCAGCGGCTGCGGTGGCGGATTCTGTCGCAGCCAGTTCTGGTAGTCGGCGTGGTTGAGTGCGCGCAGCTCGGCGCGTTCTTGCGCGGTGCTAGCCCGATTGTGCCCGGTTTCGTCGTCTTGGATCTGGTCGGGGATTTCCCCGAAGTCGGACTCTGACGCCGCTGTCAGCTTGTGGGTGTCGGCCTCGTCGATGTAGGGCTGCACGGTGAAGGTGACGACCGGATCCACCCCGGGCTGCTCGACAACGGTGATTTCGATATCTCCGATGTCACTACCGGCGATCTGTTTGCGGTAGGTGGTGCCGCCGGTGGCAGCTCGACCTGCGCCGTTCAAAGCCCGACGCAGTGTGGGCAGGTCTTCGGCGTCGAGGACCGCGTATCGGTCTTTGCCGTTCGGGTCGTGCCCGGCCGGGTTGATGCTGGCCAGCTGCTGGGCTGTTCCCGCCGTGATGCTCACGTAGTCGTCACCGCGATCGAGACCGATAAGTCCGTCAACGCCGCGGATGATCACCGGCCACCCCGTGAGGTTTTCGGTGTCAAGCAGTGTGGCGTAGGACAACGTCGTGCAGGACAACGCGGTCTGCTCAGCGGCAACGCCCCGGTGGTGCTGGTCGAAGCCGGTGAAGCCGTCGGGTTGCATGAGGTTACCCGTCTCGGTGACCGCGTCACCGACGCGGCCGTCACGCTCGTTGAAGTCGGCCAGGGCGGCCTGCAGCTGGTCGACGGCCTCACCGAGACTCGTTTGTGCCGCGGTGGTGCTGGCCACGGCGGCACGCAGGTGGGCGACGGTTGAGGTGCTCATGCCCAGGCCCGTGTATGTTTCGGCCCCGCCGGCTAGGACCCGGGCAAGGCCGGCGATTTGCTCGGCGTGCTCACCCGCGGTGTCGGCGGCAGTGGTGAACGCGGCCCGGATTTGTTGCCCCCCAGTCGCGTCGATCATCATCGCGGCCCCCTGTCGTCAGAGCGCTGCCGCTGCTCAGGGCACTGCGGCTGCTCAGGGCACTGCGGCTGCTCAGGGCACTGGGCGGTGGTGGCCCGGTATGCCTGGGTCATCAGGACATCGGTGTGGTTTTGCTCGCCGGCCGGGGTGAAGATCCGGATACCGTCGCGGTGTAGCTGGTAGGCGACTTTCGCGTAGGTGGTGTGGGTGTCGTCGTTGTGGATCACGGTGAGGACGTCGGCGTAGGTCATGACCGGTCACGCTCCCAAGTGGATCGAGTCGACGAATTCCCCGAAGTAGCCGTCACGCTGGTACAACTCACCGAACCGGTCATCCGGGCCGTGGTGCTGGGCGAGGACCCGGCGGGCGTAGACAGTCGCCGCCGCGGGTGTAGTCGCCCGGAACCAGACGATCACGGCGGGGATGTCTGGGTCGGGGTCGCTGATGATGTCTAACCGGAATTCCTGTGTGGTGGCGTGCGGGTCGGTGGCCAGGGCGGCGTTAAGCAGACCAGGGTGAGTGTGGGCGATCATGGTGGTGCTCCCTTCGAGGAGTGGTGGGCGGCCCCGCGGGTCCTTGGAGGGGTGGTGGGGTCGCCCGCGCTCGGACTTTTTCAGAGACGGTGTTGTGGGAATGTCAGTACTGTGGCGCTGCGATCATCAGCGCCGTCGGTGCCCGGGGTGGCGAGCCGAGTCAGCAGGTCGGGCAGCTGCTCGGGTTTGATCAACACCTCGCGGGCTTTGGAACCTTCGGAGGGGCCAACGACGCCGGCTTGTTCGAGGAGGTCCATGACTCGGCCGGCTTTGGCGAAGCCGATGCGTTGTTTGCGTTGCAGCATGCTGGTGGACCCGAATTGGCTGCTCACGACCAGTTCAACCGCGCGCAGGAACACGTCGCTGTCAGCGCCAGGGTCTACGAGAGCCGGGCCGGGCCCCGCGGTCGGGCTTGGGGCTTCGAGTTGAGGTGCCGGCACCGGGACTGCCTGGGCTGGCGCGGCGGCCACGGCATTGGTGGTGCCACTCGTGGTGGCGCTCGCGGTGGTGGGTTGTTGGCGGCGCCAGAACGCGACCACCGCGGCGATTTCTGTGTCGCTGACGCAAGCGCCTTGCAGGCGGATCGGGGTGGATGAGCCGGCCGGGGTGAATAAGGCGTCACCGCGGCCCAAGAGTTTCTCCGCACCACCGGTGTCGAGGATGACGCGGGAGTCGGCCAGTGATGACACGGCGAACGCTAACCGGACGGGCAGGTTCGCTTTGATCAGCCCGGTAACCACGTCGACGGAGGGGCGTTGGGTGGCCAAGACCAGGTGGATACCGGCAGCGCGGGCGAGTTGCAGGATCCGCACGATCAGGTCTTCAACACCGGGTTCCCCGTCGTCGTCACCGTTGGCTTTGGCGGTTTTGGTGGCGGCTTTCGCGACCATCATCAGGTCGGCGAGTTCGTCAACGACCGCGAGTAGGTACGGCAGGTGTTTTTCACCCGCGGCGCGGGCGCGGTGGTTGAATTCGTCGATGTTGCGCACACCGGCGGCGGCGAGTTGGTCGTAACGCTGCTCCATTTCGGTGACTAGCCATTGCAGGGCGTCGACGGCTTTGCTGGCGTGGGTGACGATCGGGCGGAGCAGGTGCGGCAGGCCGGCGTAGGCAGCCAGCTCGACCCGTTTCGGGTCGATCAGCAGCAGCCGCACTTCGTCGGGGGTGGCCCTGGTCAGGATGCTGATCAGCAGGGTGTTGAGCTGCACCGATTTGCCGCTGCCGGTGGCGCCGGCGATGAGCAGGTGCGGCATCTTCGCCAGCACTTGCGCGATCGGGTGCCCGTCGACGTCTTTACCCAAGCCGACCAGGAGTCGGTGGCTGGTGCGGCTGGACCAGGCGGCGTACGCCGCGATGACATCGCCCAGGGTGACCGTGTCGGGGTCTTTGTTCGGCACTTCCACCCCGACAGCACTTTTGCCCGGGATCGGGGAGAGCATCCGCACGTTCGCGGTGCCTAAGGCGAGGGCGAAGTTTTTCTGCAAACCCTCCACTTTTTCCACTTTCACGCCGGCCCCGAGACTGATTTCGTAGCGGGTCACGGCCGGGCCCCGCCGGTAGCCACTGACCCGGGCTTTGACACTGAATTGGTCGAGGACGTTTTGCAGTTTGACGGTGACCTCGTCGCTGGCGGTGCTGCGTTTTTTCGGTAGGTCACCGGCGGCCAGCAAGCTCAGCGGCGGCAGCTGCCAGCGGCCCGCCACCGCCGGCACAGCCTGCCCAGGTGCTCCGGCCGCGGGCACGGGCCGGGCGGGAGCCGAGCTGGTGCCGGCCGCCGCGGGCACGGGGGTCGGCACCGGCTGTGCCGGCCCGGCCAGCGGTGCGCTCGACGTGACCGGGCGGACCGCGGCCGGCGCCGGCGCCGTTGACGTCGAGGCGGCGAACTCATCACCCACGTCGAGGTCGTCGAGGTCATCCTCGTCGAGGCCGTCGTCGATCTGCGTGCTGCTGCGCCGGGGTAGCCGCGGCGCGGTGAACCCGGTGACGGTGATCAGAGCGGCGATGGTGGCCAGGATCAGCACGGGCAGCATCACCCAGGCGGTCAGCAGCGAGGCAGGGGCGGTGCCGGTGAGCTGGCCGAGAAGCCCACCAGCACCGGCGCTCAGCTGTGCGATACCGGCGATCGAGCACGCGGCTAGGACGCTGGCACCGGTGTGCCGGATCAACGTCGGGGTGCGTAGGCCGGCGGGTAGGCGCAGCACCTGCACGCCCAACCAGATCAACGCCACCGGTGCGGCGTAGGCCAGAATCCCGATGCTCGCGGTGCCCAAGGCGGCAATCACGTGGAGGGCGGCACCGGCCGGGTTTGGCGGGTGGGTGAACATCGCCGCGCCGAGCAGCAGCCCGGTCAGCAGCAGCACCGTGCCGAGGCTGTCATGCGGTTGACGTTGTTCCCGGTCAGCACCCTGAGCCAGTGGGGTGATGGTGCGGATGGCACGGCCGGTGCCGGTGGTCATGGCCTGCCACACGGCGCGGACGATCGGTGCGAGCGCGACCGCGACCGGTTCAGGCTGGGGTTGCTGCGGCTTACGGCGGCGTGTCATGCGGGGTTTCTCCGATCTGCGGGCAGCGCAAGGCCCAGCGAGCAACAGGGGAATTGAGTGGGTGGCTCTGGTGGCCGCGGCAACGCCCGGATCGGATAACAAGCCGGGTGTCACCGTGGCCGTCAGCGTCCGGCGCTGATCGCGGTGGGCAGGGTGTACGCGCCGTTGCTTTCGGTGGGCCGCACGATCTGGGCGCGGGCCTGCATGGTTTTGAGCAGTGCGTAGAGCTGGCTTTTCCCGACGGGGCAGTCAGGGCGATCCAGCAGGGCTTGCGCGGAGGCAGGACCGGCCCGCAAACATGAGATGACCCATTCGGGGCTGGACTGCGCTACGGCGGGTGCGGTGGGTTTGCCGGTGCCGAACAGGGCGGCGATCTTGGCCAGACTGCCACCGGCACCGCCGGTGGTGGAGCCGGTGGCGTGGTTGGTTTTGATCGTGGTCAGCGACTCGACCGGATCGACGTGCCACACAACCTCAACGCTGGGCGCGGCGTCGGCGGCGGCTCGCTCGTCGAGTTTCGCCGTCCGCCCGATCATCCCGACTTTGCTGCCGGAGCGTAGGTAGCCCATACCGGCGGTAGGTTCGCCGTTGGCGTCCATGTCGGGGATCGCGAACGGGTCACCGACGAAATCGTCGGGCAGGATCGTTGCTCCGGAGCCGCGGTTGGACAGCCGCAGGATCAGGGTGTTACCACCGACCAGGGCGTCACGGATACGGATCGACCCGCCCAAGGAGCCGTTCTGCGGGATTTGGGTGGCGAAGATCAGCCCACATCCGGTCTTACGCATCGTCTCGACGGCTTGCTCGGCCAGGGCCACGATCGGGGTGTTACGGATCAACACCAGCTGACACTCGTCGATGATGCCCATCATTTTGGTGAAACCTAGGGCGATGACCCGCGGGTCGTTTTCGTCGAACACCTCAACACCGACCGCGGCTAGGGCTTTCGACCGGTACATGATCTCGGCGTGGAACCGGGCGATCAGCAAACTGACCGCGTCCGGGCCGGCGTGGTAATCCGTTTTTTTCTTCCATGCCGGCAGTGATTGCCCGTGTTGGGAGTCGCCGATCGCGACCATCCACCCATCGCAGAGCAGGTTCGCGATCAGCACGCCCAGGGCCCGGGATTTCCCGGAGCCGGTGGTGCCCACCACCAGGCCACCTTTGACACCGAAACCGCGCGGCATGAACGTCCACAGGCCCGCCGTCCCGTCGACGAAGGTGATGATCTGACACCGGCCCTCGCGCATGCTCGGCCCGGACCAGGCCACACCACCGGCGATGTAGGAACGCTGGGCGAGGCTGCACCGCACCCGGGCTGCTTTCCCGGTGGAGGAAAACCCGACCGTGTTCTCATCTAATTCGAGGGCGACTTCCACCTCTGCACCCCGCTTGATCAGGGCGGCGGGAGTCACACCACGACCGGCGATGAGCTGCAGGATTAGATCGGTGACCCCGTCACGCGGCTGCGTGGCCCGGATGACGCGGGTGCCCGCACACACCCCGACACCAACCACGTCGGTGTCCCAGCGTTGCGCCCAGTGCTCGGTCAACTGGTCCACCTCCCGCACCGGCACCGAAGGGGTTTCGATGATCTGCACCGGTGTCGGTCGGGCCTGGTGATGCCACCAGGGCCAACCCAGCAGCATCCCGGCGGCTAGGGGTGCGAATACGGTGAACACCGGATGGGTGTGCACCGCACCGGGCCCGGCGGCGACAGTCGCGAATGCGAACGCGCCCAACACCGCTGCGATCGTGGCCCGCCACCCGCGCACCACCCAGGTGCGGGCCGACCACAACCCAGCGGTGACCACGGCGATCAGCGCGGCCACACCGACGGTCGCGGCCGTCACGCCCAAGGGCCCGGACAGCCACACCAGCCCCAGTTCGGCGCTGACCCAGTAGAGCGGGAACAGTCGCCGCCAGGACTTGCGGATCACCCACCGCACCATCAGGGCGATCCCGGCGATCCCGGCGGCCACCAGCGAACCCAGCCGAGCGGCCCGCTGGGCGCGAATCTCCCCATCTGTGAGCGCTTTGGAGTTGGTGCCGGTGTTGGTGTTGGCCATGACGTCCTCCTGAATCGGTAAGTCGGGGTGAAAGGGTGGTGAGCGGCCCCGAACCTGGGGGTTTGGGGCCGCTGACCAGGGGGGTTAGCCGACTAGGACGTCTCGGGAGGCGAGGTTGCCGCCGGCGTCAGCGACGGTGTCGGCCACGTGACCGTCACGGCTGTTGAAGTCGGCCAGGGCTGCTTGCAGCGATTCTTGGGCGTTGTCGAGCAGCCCTTTAGCGGCCTGGAACGCCTCAGCGGCTTCCCGCATGTGCTCGACAGTGGTCGGGGCCATTTGTTTGTTTTCGAAGTTGTCCGCGGCTTCGGCCAACACACCGGCCAGGCCGGTGATCTCTTCGGCCCGCTCCCCGGCGATGTCGGCGGCGGTGGTGAACGCGGCCCGGATTTCCTCAGGCCCATTGGCGTCTAGATTCACGGTGTTACTCCCTTGCTCGTGCTTGCCGTTGTCGGCGGGATTGCCGACAACAGGGATTTGGGTGGCTTCGACCAGGTCCATCAGGTCGTCCGGGCTGCCACTGTCCGGTGTGGTGGTTGGGGTGCAGGGGTGTCCGGTGGCGTCGGTTCGGGCGTCGGTTTCGGTGGCGAAGCCTTCCCGGCGGGTGCCGCAGGTCCCACACGCCCACCCGTGCGTGCCGGCCAGGGGCCGACATGTCGGGCAGTTCGGGGTCGAGCAGTACGTGTGGTCATCGGCGTGCACGACCGGTGCCGGCTGCTCGGTGGGTGGGTTTTCGTCGCGTCCGCCGACGATGACCCGCAGCGCCGGTCGGGCCCCTTGCGGTGCCGTGCCCGCCCCGGGCTGCGCCGGGTTGCTGTTTTCAGCCGCTGTGCTGGTGGCCGTCTGGGTGTTCGCGGGGTTCGGCTGCGGTTCGGGGTCGGCCTGGTAAAGGTCGGGGTGTTCGGTGCGGGTGTGGTCGCGACCAGCACCCAGGGCGTTGGTTTCCAGGCGGTAGCGCCTCGAGGACCAGTCGCATACGTCGCAGTCGGCGAAAAACCCGTTGTCGTCGGTGAGGTCGATGAACACCCCGTCGATCGCGCGGGTGCCGGCTTTGCGGGCTTGTGCCCGGCGTTTACGGGCCCGGGTGCTGGCGGTGGCGTCTTCGACCACACCGGCCAGGTAATCACCGGTGGCAGCGCGGGCACGGCCCCAGAAACCTGACGGTTTCGATGTCTGTCCGCTCGCCTCAGCTTTTTGGTGTGCGGCTCGGGCTTTCTGGCGGGGAGATTGCTGGCCGCGTACTGCGGCGACGCTGTCTTCTAGCAGGTAAACGGCGCCTTTAGCGACAGCCATCCAGATCAAGATGGCGAAGAAGGTCACGGGGTCCATCAGGACACGCTCCTGATGACCGAGCCCAGAGAGGTGACCACGATCGGGAGTAGCACCGCGCAGCCCAGGGCAGCATGCGCCAGGGTTCCCCTACCGCCACCGCCACCACCACCACCGTTTTTGCCTTTGCCGCCGCCACCGCCTTTACCGCGGAGGAACACGACCACAATCACGGCCAGAACGAAACCGACCACAGTGGGTAGTGCGACCTGTACTGAGCTGGTGGTACGCCCGATCGCGTGCGCTAGCGGCCCGGCCACAGCGGTGACGCCTTGGGTGAACCAGTGGGTGATCCAGTGGGTGACGACCCCGGCCAGTAGAGCCCCGACCATCAGGCCGGCGATGACCCGCAGCCGGGCGGTGAATTTGAAGAACAGTGACAAGGCGATGAAAGCGATCCCGCCCAGGACGGCCAGTGCACCAGACATAAGAAATGGTTCTCCTTCCAACAAGGGGTGTAGGTCAGTGGGTGGCGCAGACGATCAGGACGCTGAGCAGCAAGGTGAGCGCGGCGGTCCGCGCCGGGTGCTGCAAAGCCCACGAGGCCAGGTGCAACACGCCCCGAGGGACCAGGGTCAGCAGCGCCCAGCAACCCATCGCGACCTGCCGCCAGTCCTGCGCGTCGCGGGCCGCCCGAATGGTCGCGACCAGGGAGCTGAGCGGGTCCGGGGTGCCGTCCCAGACCGCACGGATGCTGTCCCAATCCCCCGGAACATCACGCAGGGTGAGTCCGGGACCGGAACGGGGACCGGAATCGGTGGCAACCGTTTGTGCGGGTTCGTCCTGGTTCGAGTCCGGTAGGGGAGGGGTTTCCCGCGTCGTTGACCTGCGATCGGCGAGGTCGACAACCTCTGCTGGCGGCCGGACTGGAAAAACCGGCTCGTGTGACAGTGGGTAGTTTTCTGCGGGTTGTGCGCTCACCGCCCGGCCCTGCCTTTCTGCGTGATGCGATGCCCGTTGCCGGGCGTGAGTGGTGTGCGATGACCCAGTGGTGTGCGATGACCGCGCTCAACGCGGGCCAGGTGCAAGCGGGGTCCGGCCAGGTCCGCCGCCAAACGACCCGACCGGACCCCCATCACGCGGCCAGCCCGTCAGTCAGTGCCAAGACCGGGCCGCCGGCGGCTAGGGCGAGGATCTGATCGACGATGTCGCCGGCAACATCGGCCGGGACAGCGCGCACGACTTTGCCGATCGTGCGATCGGAAATTTCCGTGATCTCGGCCAGCTGGGTCAGGGTGGCGTCCGGGTAGGTCACCCGGGCCACCAGCGCCGCGGCGACTTTTTCCGGTCGCACCGACTCGACGATCGGCAGGTTTTCCGGCAACCGGGCCAGGACCGGCAGTCCCGGTTTGCGGGCCGGGCGCCCGGAAATTTCCGGCTGGCGGCGCCCGGAAATTTCCGGCTGCCGGGCGGTCACGATTTCTGCTTTTTCCACCGCTCGGGCCAGCTGCCGACGAACCTTTTCCAACTCGTCGAACGCCGCATCCCGGCCCCGCTCAAGATCAGCGATTTGCTGCTCGGCGACAGCGGCCCGGGTGCCTGCCCGGTCGGCGGCCGTGCGGGCTTCCTCGCGCTGCGCCTGCACCGTGCGGACCCGCTCAGACAGCTCAGCGACACTGCGTTCGGCCGCCGCAGCCGCGCTGGTGGCCGCAGCGAGTTGCTGCCGCAGGACGTGTTCGGCCTGCTCAGCAGCGGTTGAGACCTGCCGTGAGTGGTCCTGCGCGCTCTGCTCGGCCGCTATTTTGGCGGCCACCGCCCGTTCCGCGATCTCGCGGGCCTCGGCCAGCCGGCCCTGCGCCGCACCGGCCGTTTGGGTCTGCTCGGCGGCGTGCCGCAGGGCGTCTTCCCGCGCCGTGGCCGCGTCACCGAGCGCGTTCTGCAGACGCTGGATTTCCTCCCGCGCCTGGTCCAAAATTTCCTGCTGTTTGCCTGCCTCGATTTCCACCCTGGCGGCGGAGCGCGCCGCCTGGTTTTCCACCTGCGCCAGGGCGTCGATTGCCTGCTGCGCCCGCCCGGTTTCCACCTTCGCGTGCACCCGGATTTCCTGCAGCTCAGCCTCGGACCGCTCCCGGATTTCCTGCAGCTCGGCGCGCGCCGCCCGGGTTTCCTGCTGCGCCGCGCGTAGCTGCCGTGCGTTCCGGTCGGCTTCCTCGGCCGCTTTCTGGTCCCGTTCGGCCTCGCTCTGAGCGGCTTTGCGGGTGGCGTCCATCCCACCAATGACCATCTTGGAGAGCACCAGCACCGCTACCGCCGGCAAACAGGCCAAGAATTTCGCGGTCACCGACGCGTGCGACGAAACCGCTGACAGCTGCGCGGACAGCGACAGCAGCACACTGGCGAGCAGCACGTACAGCGCATACGACTTCAGCAGCTGCCCGCCGTCGTGCAGTAGCTTGCGCAGCTTCAACGTCGACACCAGCGGCACCAGCTCGCTGATAATCGCGTTGACCCAGCCGAACCAGTCCGGTGTGCCCGGCGGCATCAGCCGCATCGTCCAGTCGTGCATGTGATTGAACGAGGCGTACAACGAAGCGGCCATGATCCCGAGCAGCACCAGCAGGATGAACAAGTCCTCAGCCCTGTCCGCCTTGCTCTTACCCGAAGCCGGCAGCGTCGGGGCAGGCTGCGGTGTCTGCCCGAGCGCGTCGCGGTGCACAACCTCGGTCTGGCGGGTGCTCACCGGCCACCGCCGACCAGGGTGTTAACCCGCCCGCCGGAGCCGAACCGTGCCTCCCACCAGCGGGCCAGCAGCACCACCGCGAGCGCCACAGCACCAGCCGCAGCCAACAGCGAGGCCAGCAGCAGCACCAACTCATCGGGTACCTGCTGCGCATATGGGTGCAGCACCCGGCCCGTGCCGTAACCGAACCCGCACACCGCACCCACACCGATCGCCGCCGCCAGGCGCCGGTCCAGCCGGCGCAGCCGCGTGGCGGCATCCGAGCCGCGCTCCTCGTGCTCGACGAGGTGCCCGTCGATGATCAGGATCGTGTTGCCGGTCAGCCAGCGACCGTGCCGGCCGTGCTGGTCCCAGCACGCCCCACACGACGCGCACACCAAGCCGTCGAGCTCCGGGAGCAGCGCCACCGTGCGATCCATCGGGCACCACAGCCCGTTCTCCAGCGCTACGTCCGTCGGCGCCGGCAGGATGCTGCGCCACGGCGACCCGGCCGTAGGCGTGATCTCGATGCTCACCGCGACGCCCCGATCTGGGCGTCGGTGGCTCGGCTCAGGCTCAAATCGCGGGTCCGTACGCCGGTGCGCTGATGCGGCACTGGCGAGCTGTGGTCGTCACGGGCCGGGTGGTGCACCGCCATGCGTCCGGTCTGCTTGGCCCGGTACATCGCCGCATCGGCGCAGGCCAGAGCCTCGATCAGATCGGTTGGGCAGAGCAGCTCGACAATGCCGACGGAGAACGTCACGCACAGGTCGGGCACCACATCGACGTCGATACCGTCACTGGCATCGGTCAAGACCTCACCGATCGTTTGTGCTGACACGCCAGCAATCAGCGGTACCAGCACGGCGAACTCGTCACCGCCGAGCCGGGCAACCATGCCAGCCGGTACCCGGTCGCGTAGTTGATGTGCTGCTGAGACCAGCACCAGATCCCCGACACCGTGGCCGTAGGTGTCATTGACAGTCTTGAAACCGTCCAGGTCAACAATGGCCAAGGCCAGCGGCCGGTCCGGGTTTACCACCGCGACCGCCGCCGCGGCCTCGGTGTAGAACGCCCGCCGATTCGCCAGACCCGTCAACCCGTCATGGGTCGCGTCCCAGCTCGCCCACTCGTACGCCTGCCGCACTTCACGCAGCCGGTCATACGTCCGACGCAGCACCACAGCGGTCGGAGCCAGAGCCACAGCGGCACCGCTCACGGCGGTCAGGAACATCTCGATCATTGGGCGCCGCCCTCGATCGCCCGATCCTGGTCACGCAGCGCTAGACGGTCCTCTGCGGACAGCCCGCCCCGGACGCCGTCCACCGCGGCGCCCAGGTGGCGCTCTTCGGCAGCCTGGTGGGCGGCGTGGGAGCGGGCACGCCACGATGAGGTCCACCAGCTGGTGGACCAGGTGTCGCAGTTCTGCGGGTCGGCGAGGTCCGGGTACGGCTTGCCGTGAACGTGGACGGTCCGGCCGTCATCGAGGATCTGCGCCCACTGCTCGGTCTGTGCCCACTCCTCAAGCTCGGCATGATTGCTGAAGTACACGCCTACGGTGTCGTCGTCGACCCACACTCTGATCGGAGCGGGAAGACCCTCAGCAATCTTGTTGGCGACGTACTGCCACACCTGGGCGGTCGTGAACTTTTCTTGCTCTTGCATCTCGATCATTGGGTGCCGCCCTCGATCGCCCGATCCTGGTCACGCAGCGCTAGACGGTCCTCTGCGGACAACCCGCCCCGGACGCCGTACACCGCGGCGCCTAGGTGGCGCTCTTCCCGCAACGCCAACGTCAGGCATTCCGTCATGACAGGGCAGCCAAGGCAGGCCCGGCGGGCTAGGTTGCGAGCGACAGGGCCGCGTTCCTCGATCGGGAACCACGGGTCGTGGTCCTCGCCGACCTTGAAGACGGGCCGAGCGGCGAGCGCAGTAGGAGCGCATTTGCCGCGGGTGGCGATGATTTTGTGGAGCACCCCGACGGGCTCCGGGTTGATCAGCGGAGGTGGTGGCTGAGGTGCCGATACGCTCGCAGTAAGCATTTCGATGACCTTTCGACGGGATCGGACTGCTCTGGGCCTCCGCGGTT
>CBDFFS010000011.1:0-18983 GCA_965246815.1 Actinoplanes sp.
AGCCGAGCTAGAAACAACCCTGGCAACCACGACCGCCCAGCTGCAGGCCGTCACCACCGCCCGCGACACCGCCCTGGCCGAACTGGCCACAGCCCGCACCGAACTGGCAGCGGCCACCCAACAACGCGACGAACTCACCAGCCAACGCGACACCCAGCAACGCCGCGCAGACCGGGCCGAAGCCCGATCCGAGGCCATCCACGAACAAAACCAGCACCACACCGCTGAACTCGCCCAACTACGCACCGACCTGGCCGCCACCCAAACAGCCCTGGCCACAGCCCAAGCAACAACGCAGAATAAACCCCGATGAGCAGCCTCGAAGACCTCGAACACCGCATCGCCGTCATCGAAGACGAACTCGGACGCGTACGCCAAGAAGCCGCCGCAGCCCGCGCCCTAGCCGCCGGCGCCGACCGCGACGTCACCGACTACGGCGCCGAACTGCGCGGCCACACCCGCGTACTCGGCGCGCTACGCACCACCCAGGTAGAACAAGGCCAGACCATCAGTGAGCTCGCAGAACGGGTCGGCCGCGTCGAAGACAAACTCGACCAGCTCAGCGGCACCGTCGGGCACCTACGCGACCAACACGGCGCCAGCCTCACCCACATCGCCGCCCTACTCGGCCAACTCATCGACCGCGACAACGACACCCCGGCATGACACTGACCGCCAGACGTCTGCAGACACGCGACACCGATGGCTACTCCCCCGAGGTAGTGGCCCGCAAGTGTGGGCTGCGGCTAAGGCTGATCGTGGCCACGCTCGGCAAACGGTTCGACCCGACCTGGGCAGCTGAAGCCATCGTGGGCATGGGCGAGCGGCGCGGACTGACAGGCCCCAGCCGGCGAACATGCTGTCATCACTTTTGGCGACGCCAGTCCCCCTGCTGCGCTTACCTCGCGACGACCTGCAGCGCCTACTGAATGATTCGGGCTCGTCGGGGAACAGAAGTGCTCTTTTTCTAACGTGGTCGGGCCTCCTGATTAACCGCGGTTAATCGGGAGGCCCGACGCTTCAAACCTTAGGGATCAGGCTTCCCGGAGAAGTTCCTCAGCCAGCGCTCGCCGGTCCTCGATGGACATTTCGGCGCGCAGGGTGGCTCCGATCTCCGCTGGCGTGGCGCCGAGTCGACGGAGTGCCGCGACCACCCGTGAGACTCGCTGCACCGGCACCTGAAGCGCCGGCTTGGCTTCTTCCTCCCGATTAACCGCGGTTAATCGACGCCGCCAGCGGGCCAACTCGGTTAACTGTTCGGGGGTGCCCAGGGTGTGCCAGTCCCGAACTACCCGAAGCGGTAGCCGTTGTTCGTCGTCCTCATCGACAAGGGCGGCTTGCACCTCTGGGATCAATTTGAGCAAGTTAAGCCGCTGAGTTACCCAAGCTGTGGTCCGTCTTAGCTGCTCAGCGGCGGCTTTGCCGCTACCGCATTCGGTGACCATATATTCAACACCGCGCGCTTCTTCGACAGCGTTAAGGTTTTGGCGATCGAGGTTTTCGGCCAAAGTCGCGGCCAGAAACCGTGCCCGGGTCGCGGCGAGTTCGTCGTCAACGACAACCTTGAGACTTCTCTGCAGTTGCGCAACTGCAGCCCGGCGCTGGCCGCCAACAACCTGAACGAAATCGGCGTCACCGATCGTTGACTCGTGTTCCGAATGGATCGCCAAGAACGCACGCCGGGTGACAACCGTAGAGGGTTGGATCTGACCAATCTCGGCGATGGAATCACGAATCCTGCGCACCGCGCGGGACTGAGGATCAACGATGCGCGGGTTTAGCGGGTTCGGCGCGACCTTGTCGACATCGACGGCGTCTGCGGGGCCGTCAGCGATTTGCGGCCGGCGCATCTCCTGCGGCGGCGCCGTCCCGGCCAGCGAGCCTAGGCTTACCCTCTTGCCGCTCATCGCGTCTCCGTCCGCGGCGTGCCACCGGCCACCTCGACACGTCGGGGCGCTGGGGCGCCGCCGTAGCCGAGCTCAAGCGCGAGGCGGAAAAAGTCTTCCCGTGCTTCGGAGGCGCTCCGGTTTTTGGGGTATTGAGTCACGACCAGGCCCTCGGCAGACGCGCGGGTGTGCAGCTTGTAGCGCCGGATCACCGTGTCGGCCATTGGCCAACCGTTGGCTTTGATGAATTCAGCAGTCTCTTTGAGATCCGGCAGCCCGTCACGAGGATCCCAGTTATTCACCACAACCGTGTACGGGATGTGCAGCTTGGCGAGGACGTTGGCGATCGTGTTTTGGGTAGGGATGAAGCACAAAGGTTCAGGTTCCATCGGCACGATCACGTCATCGCATTGCTTCAGGGCTTCGCCCAGGATGGTTTCGTCTTCCAGCGAGCCCGGGGTGTCGACGAAGATATGAGCATAGTCAAGCGCTCGTAACCGCTTCAGCTGTGCCGGATCAGTGACCTGAGTGAAATCGAAGGGCAACCCGCCACGGTCTTCAACTCGGCCGGACCACCACACGGAAGATGCCTGCGGGTCCGTCGAGGCCACGAGCACGGGGCTAGGGCCTGGGATGGCCTCATGTAACGGGTTGTTCGACCCGACCAAGACCGAGTGCGTGACCGCGGCCAGGTTGACGGCAAGGGTCGTCTTCCCGACGCCGCCCTTTTGATTGACAAGGCCATGAATTTTGACCATCTGGTGCTCCGTTCCGTGTGCTTCCCTGGCAAGGGCGCCTGGTACTTCGGATGGAGCTCATCGTAAAGGTCAGACGGCATGAGACTGGTGTTGTGGATGTGACTGTCGTTCCTTCGTTGGCCGATTAACCGCGGTTAATCGGCGCACGGGCCGTGGTGTTCACTGCGGCGCGTATTTGGTCGCTGCTTGAGCCCAATGCCTGGGCGACCGGCTCGGTTTCGTCGGCGGTCAGTGGGCGGCCGCCTTGTTCGAGGAGCGCCCAGGTGGTTCGGGAAACGCCGAGCTGTTCGGCGACGTGGGCTTGGGTGAGTCCTGCGCGTACGCGCAGCAGCTCTAGGCAGAGCTCGATGTCGGGTTCGAGTAAGTCGTCGATGGCGACGGCGAGGGCTTGAGCGATACGCGCCAGGGTGGGCGGGTCGGGCCGGCGCTCGCTGCGTTCCCACGCCCCGACGGGGCCTTGTCCGTGGCGGTAGCCGAGCAGCTGCGCGAGCTGAGTTTGGGTCAGCCCGGCCGCGGTCCGCGCGTCACACAGTCGGGTGGGGCTTACCCATCTCACCCCGGTCCGGCCTGCCATGGCCATGACGGTAGCGGCCCACCGTCCCGGCGGTAGTGATCAGGGCGTCCCGGTGTGGCGGGGACACACCCAACCCCCTAACTGTCATATTCGTACTGTCATATTCGTACTGTCATACTCGTACTATTGCTGTTTGAGAATGCAGGAGGTTCGCTGGTGTCACGCCCTTGACTGATGATCTTGCGAAAACTAGCGGTAAGGCTGGTCAGAGGGTATACGTGGTGGGGCCTTGGCCGTTGAGGACTAACGGCCGGAGATCCGGCGGTAAGCCTAGTGTCACAGGTCAGACGTGACTGCGGCGGTCACCCCGGACCGCCTCCAGCCGGGATATCTCCGCTGTCGTCCGCTCGATATACCGTCGAGCGGGTGAGCGGCACGTACGGATGTGAGGGGGCCCTGACGCAGCCAGTGCGTCGGGGCTACCCACGGGTCACCGGCTTTGGTGCGGCAGGCGAGTGACGGCGGTCATGCGCCGAGGATCTGGTATTCGCCGCCGCAGGACTCGGCCAGGGAGGGGCCAAAAAGCGCGGCGGGGGTGTACGCGCCGGGCTTGCCGTGTCCGTCGAGCAGCCGGCGGACCACCTCGGCCGGCACCGCGCCTGTCCAGGCCTGGGCCTCGCCGACGCGCAGCCAGCCCTCGCGGGTGGTGCCGTCGGCCCACTCGATGACGGCGTGGCCCCACGAGTGCTCGCGCGGCTTCGGTGCCGCTGTGGACCGGACCGCGGCCAGCCGCCGGCGCGCGAAGGCGCGGACCGGCCCGATGTTCAGCAGCGCGGTCGCCGCTGGAAGGATCGCGCGTACGACCGGCGATGTGGGGGCCTCGCTGGACGCGGAGACCACGTCCGCGGCGCTACTGGCCCGCTGGGCGGCAATCAGCTCGCCGAGTGGCATGCTTGCTGTGGTGACGGTCGAACCGTCTGGCAAGACAAGGCGGATCGGGTCCGCAGCAAGTTTGTGGGGCGCGAGTCGGCCATCGCGGTATTGCCGGCCCTGGAATCTCCCGCCGCCCTCGAGTCCTGGTAGGCCTTCCACGATGGTGCCCGCGAGCGCGTCACCCAGGACGCCGGCCTCGACGTTGAGCGACGGCACCATGTCGACTCGGACCCGCCGCGGGATCGGCCGCCGGGCGCATAGCTTCACCACGATGCTCTCCGTAGCGGTCACGCCGAACCCGGCACCGGTGACAGCGGTACGCCCGGCGGCTATGAACGCGTCACCGCGGCCGAGGGTCGCCGATACCGCGGCGAGGTCGTTGGCCAGGTCGAGATAGTGACTGGACGGCAGGCACGCGTCCAACAGCGGTGTAGCGGTTTCGATGAACGGCCCGATCGTGTTCACGACCACAGCCGGGCGTTCCCGCCGGATCGCGTCCGCCGTCTCGTCGACGGATCCGGCCACCACCATCTGCAGGCCGTTCGCCGCGGTAGCGAGCCGTCCAGCGTCTCGACCGACCAGTACCGGCCGGATGCCACGGTGCTGTAATTCGGTGGTGATCGCTCGGGCGCTGCGGCCGGTCCCGCCGAGAATCCACACGTCTGTCATCGCACAGCTCCGTCCTGGTGCGGCGAGCATCCCCTGCGACGACACGCCGTGTCATCACGGTACCGCTTATGACATGCCATGTCATCGTAGGTAGAGTTCCGGGGTGGCACGATGGCTACCCGACGCGCGCAAGCGGCTGCAGGAGGCGGCTCTAGAGCTCTTTGCCGAGCAAGGCTTCGCCGCGACCACGGTGCCGGCAATTACCGCGCGGGCCGGGCTGACGACGCGCACGTTCTTCCGGCATTTCGCCGACAAGCGCGAGGTGCTCTTCGCCGACGAGGCCGAACTGCCCGCATACGTCGAACAGATTGTCGCCGAGGCGCCTGCCGACACCAGCCCACTGACCATCATCCTGGATGGTCTGCGTTCCGTCGCCGAGGCGCGGTTCGAAGGCCGTAAAGACACTATCCGGCAGTGGCGTGCCATCGTCGCGAGCGACGCCGGCTTACGTGAGCGTGAGCTGCAGAAGCGGGCCACCCTGGCCACTGCGATGCGGAACGGTTTCCACGCCCGCGGCCTCGATCCGATCCGGGCCGCCTTGCTCGCCGAGACGTCGGCAACCCTGATGTACGTGTCAGTCAGCGCATGGCTCGAGACCGACGACGACCGCACGCTCCACGACATCATCGAGACCACCCTCGCCACGCTGCGGGCAACCCTCGATGCGTAGTGCGGGCTCGGGTGAACCCCACGGCCCAGACTGTGCTCGTATCTTGAGGCCTCCAACAAGGCCTCTGCCGCGAATCGTGCGCCGCGTTCTACGGGGGCCCGTGACGTAGCGTTACGATCTAGCCGACCCAGGCCCCTCCCGGAGGTGGGGGCACTTGAGGTGTCCGCGTGGGGCCGGGTCTTGGCGCAGCAGTAATACGACGGGAGCGTGGCGGTAGACGCCGGGCCGCGTCGCCGCCCGCCAGGTTGGCGGCACATCCGGCGGTCGAGAAGACCGACCGTAGCTGCTGATCATCAGCTGCGTTCAGTCGCTGGTTCGCAGCACACTGCCGGGTTCGGCTTCCTGCTCGTCAAGCCGGCGCCGATACCACGACGCTGCCAGGAACACCGCGGTGCAACCGAATACGGCCGAGCCGATGCCACTGGTGAGTCGCACGGCACCGTCGCTGACCCAGGACATGATCAGCGCCACCGTAGCCAGCACCGCGCATATTGATGCCGCGGTCAGCATCGCCCGCGCCGGCCGGGGCACCGTGATCACTGAGCGCACCGATCGTGGGTCGACCAGGAGAACATCCGACCACGCCGGATCTGGGTCCGAGCGCACCTGCAGCCCAGCGCGCTGCAACGCCACCCGATACCGGCTGACGGTGGTCTGCACGTCTTGGTCTGCGCAGTACGCGACCGAGAAGGGTTCGCTGTCGCCGCCTTCCACCGCGAATCCGTTCAGGTGCCGATCATCAGCATCCCGGAATCCCGTTCGGCGTAGCACTCGCCGGATCACCTCGGCGTCTCGATCTCGTGCGGACCACAGTGGTCGCTGCCCTTTGCCGTACCCGAACCGTGGTTCATCCATGACCGTCACCGTACCGAGACCACCCCGTGCGGGCACACCGCACCGACGTCAGAGCGGGGCGTGGGCGGTGGGGTCGCCATCGACCTCGTGCGGGATCGGAGTGACCATCTCGACGTAGGTGCCGCCCTTGTGCTGGGTGAAAACGAGGGCGAAGGAGTGCGCGCCCTCGTCGCAGTAGCCGGTGACCGCGATGCGCTGCCGGCGCCCCTCCCTCAGCGCTGGGCCGGCAGGGGCCGGCTGCGGGCCGTGGGTGACGACCTGGCCGGTGAGCGCGTTGACGGTGATCTCGTTGAAGTCGGTGTCCTCTTGGCGAGCCGCCACTCGGACGATCTCGGTATGGGTGGTGTCTGCCTTGCAGGCTGGGCACAGCAGCAGGCCGTTGCCGTCGAGCTGGATCGGGCTATCCATCGCGTGAGTTCCTTCTCCGTGAGACGCCGGCCGGTGGCAACTGGTCCGGCGCGCTTGCGCTGATTGCGCGACCATTCAACACCCCACCCTAGGATTCCCAGACTGCAGCGCGGCCTGGCGCCGGTAGACGTGGGCCTGGCCGGCGAAGCGAAGCGCTGCCGTAGGCGAACAGAAAGGTGTCGTTGTTCAGATCTGGGGCGACCTGACCAAGCGGGAAGACGCTGGCACTCGCGACCAAGGTTCTGCCAAGCGCCGTCAGCCGAGCTGAGCTCTGGCGGGCGGAGAGTGTCGTATCGGTCACATAAGGTGTTGTCTATGGCTGATGATGGAGATGACCAGCTGAATCGCCGCGGCGAGACGTGGACGGTGCTGGAGTACGAGCAGCTTCTCCGAGGCGTAGTGGCTGGACTGCCGGTCGAACAGATCGCCGCTGATCTGCATCGCACTCCCGCTGGGGTCAACGCCCAGATCACCCGGCTTGTGCCGGATGGTGAGCCCGTGCCGCGGGGCTCACGGGCTCGCCGGGAGTGGCTGAGTCAGCGCGCGGCCGATCCCAGTTACGACTGGCGTGCCGTGTTGAACTCCCGCCCGGATGGCATCGGCCGGCTCTGGCTTGACGAGGAAGACGACCGGCTACGCCAGGCGTGGCAGAACCGCCTGCCGCTGCCCGAGCTGGCCGCGGTGATGCATCTGTCAGAGCCGGTGATCGTGCGCAGGCTGATGACGCTTGGTCTGGCCGAGCACGTGGCCGCTGTCGTGGACCGGCTCGGTGCCACCCCCGGCGGCACCATCGCCGCCCGTGCCCGCCTTCTACGTGGGGAACTAGCCGAGGCCATCTACGTGCTGACCATCGAGGACCCCTACCGTCCGAAGGTCAGCCTGCACCACAGCCGGCAGGAAGCTGAGGCAGCGCTGCGCAGGACCATCGACGGTGCACCGGACGGCGAAATCCGCTGGAGTGTCAGGCGCCGTACGCTCGACGGCCGAGACGCCGGCCAGAACTGGACCGGCCCACTGCGAGGACGGCCAAGATCAGGCTGACACCCGCCACCAGTTGATCTCCAAGGCGCCGTTCCACTGCCTTGATTATCTTGAGTCGCTCGTAGGGTGTCCTACACGTCTTGCACGAAAATCACCGAGGGGCGGTTCTGCCTGATGGATGTGGTTATCTACCGCCGTCCATTAAGGAGATCCCCTTGGAGTGCGGATGCTTGTTCAACGGGTGGTATCACCCACCTCGCGGGTTGAGTCCTGGACGGTGCTCGGTGACGATGCTGCGCCAGTCGGGCCGATCGAGCGGTACTTGGCCTACCTGACTGACATCGAGCGGTCCCCGAACACGATCAAGGCGTACGCCCACGACCTCAAGGACTGGTTCACCTTTCTCGGCCAGCGCAGCCTGGACTGGCGGGAGGTCCGGCTGGAGGATGCTGGCGAGTTCGTAGCTTGGCTACGACGGCCGCCCGAGGTCCGCAGCGGCAGGGTCGCGGTACTTCCATCGGTGGAACATCACTGCGTCGAGCGCACGGTGAATCGGAAGTTGTCGGCCGTGAGCGCGTTCTACCAGCATGCCGCCCGACATGGAGTCGATCTGGGTGAGTTGCTGACGACCTGGCAGCCGACTGGTCGCCGGGGTACGGCATGGAAGCCGTTCCTTCATCACATCAGTAAGGACAAGCCGCAGCGCCGGCGAGCGATCGCCCTCAAGACGCCCCGGAAGCTGCCGCGGATTCTTACCGTCCAGGAGGTACAGACGATCCTGGACGCCTGCGATCGGCTGCGGGACCGTTTTCTTTTTGCCCTGCTTTATGACACTGGCGTCTTCTCCGGGGGTGGACCCACGCGACGGAGGTCTGATCTTCGTGTTTGTGCAGCTCAGAGGCTGGTAGGAAGAATGTTAGTGGCTGCGACAGGTGTGGTGCAACTATCGCGGCGGCGTGTCATCGGTGTCGTGGTGTTGTGTTGAGTTGGGCCATGAGCTCACGGTTGGCGGCGCGGGCTGCGGTGAGGTCTTCGTCGCGTTCTTCGAGTTGGAGGCGCAGGTCAAGGGTCTGCTGTTCCAGGTGGGTGATCTTCTGGTTGAGGGTGTCGATGTCGGCGGGGACGCCGAGCCCGGACTCGCGCCAGACTTGCTCGCCGAGTGCTTGTGACAGGCGCTTTTCGAGGTGTTGGACTCGGCGGTGGAGCCGGACGGCGCGTTCGTGGGCGGCGAGCAGGTCGGTCTGCAGCGAGGCCCGGGTGACGGCCGGGCCGGCGGGGTCGCCGGTGGTGGGCGGGGTGGCTTCCAGAGCGTGGAGTTGGGCGAGCAGGTCACGGTGTCGGTAGAGGAAGGTGCGGTCGACTCCGGCGGCGCGTGCGATGCCGGAGACGCTTATCTCGGTGCCGTCGCTCTGGGCGCGGTTGAGGGCGGTGATGACGCGTTGGCGGCGGCGGGCTGAGTCGGCTTGACGGCCTTTGGCCATCGGCGCGGTCCGCGGGACGGCGGTGGTGGTCATGCGTGGGCCTCGCTTCTTGCCGGTTGGGTGGCGCGGATGGTGGGCATGCCGAGCGACACGGCGCGGTGGCGGCGGATCACCGCGACGGCCTCGTCGATCTGGGTGCGTTCGGTGATGTCGAGGCTCGCGATGTCGCCTTTGACACGGTTGATGAGTCGTCGGATGCGGGTGATCTCCTGCTGGGTGGGGGTGGCGTCACGGCGAGCCCAGTCGTCGACGCCGTCCATGGTGGCGGTGAGCCGTTCGCGGGTGCGTAGCAGGTCGTCGAGGTGGGCGGTGAGGTCGGGCAGATAGGACACGTCGGTGCGGAAGTGGTCGCAGCCCGCGCAGCGGTATCGGACCGGGCAGGCACCGCCGCCGGCTTGCACATTGGACGGTTCGGTGCAGGTGCCGTATGGGACGGCGACCTCGCCGATGGCGTACCGGGCGTGCTCGGATTCCAGCAGCGCCTGCGCATCACGCCAGATCCGGTTGCCGTGCCGGTCGAAGCTGCGTGCGGTGACGCGGTCGACCGCGTCGCGGCGGCGGTCTTCACCGATGCGGTAGTAGCGGCGGGTGACGTTGAGGTTTCGATGATCAAGAAGGTCGGCGAGGACGTCGATGGGCACGCCAGCGTCGGCGTGGCGTTGCGCGTAGGTGTGGCGGTAGGCATAGGGGACGATGCGGGTCTTGTCGACCTCAACGCCGTCGCGGGTGTGCAGCGGGGGCAGAGCGGTGATCCACTCGCGGTGGCGCTGGTCGAGCATGGCAATGGTGATGGCCCGGCCGCCGGTGGGGTTGCGTCGTGGTGTGGGCAGCAGCTTCAGCTCCCCGATCGGCGTGTGCGGGAACCGTTGCCGCACAAGGCTTTGCTGGGCGATGATCACCGCGGCGGTGGGTTGACTGATCGGCAGCCGGCGTCCCAGCCGGTTGGCTTTGGCGTTGTCGTAGATGAGAACGGCGGCGCCGTTCTTGTCACGCTGCAGGCAGTCCAGCGGCAGATCAAGGATGTCTTCCGGCCGGCGTCCGGTGTCGATGCCGATCTGGGTGGCGGTTCTGACCTCGACGGGCTGCAACATGTCCAGGCTGTCGCACAATATCTGCATCACCTCGGGGGTGAGGTCGCGTCCCGGTTCGCGTTGTTCGGGCTCGGCGGGAATGTCACCGCACCCGATCGTGAAGTCGCAGAGCAGTCCCGCCGCTGACTGCCCTGCCCTGGTCAGTCCCAGAGTGCGGATCCCGGCCAGCACAGTGCGCACGTCACGGCAGACCACGACGCGACGGTCGCGGCTGATCGCCCCGGTCGTTTCGCAGTAGGCCAGCCGGTTGAGAAAGTTCTCGATGTCGGGTCGGCCCAACGCCGCCGGCACGTCTCCGTGATCGTCGCGAAGGTGCAGCACCTCGGACAGCCGCCCCAGGGAGCTGATCTTCTCCCGGACCTTGCTGCCACCACCGCCGCGGTGGCGGGGCAACTGCTCGCCGGCCCACCGCTTGGCAGCGAGCCGCAGCCACGGCTGCGTGATCCCGGTGAACGACAGCCCGCCACGATGACCGAACACGGTCAGGTCCCACACGTCCTTGACCTGCTCATTGCCGGGATCGGTCGATGCCCGGCGCACGTGGGTGGCCAGCGCCCGCAGCAGCGAGCGGGCGGGTTTGCCTGGAACATCGTCGGCGTCGCCGGCGGCGATCGAGGTGACCTGCTGGCGGCGCAGCGCGTCACAGACCGCGCGCAGGCACACGTCGTTGACCTTGGCTCCATCGCGGATGCGCGCTTGCAGTCCGAGCAGCACCTCAACCACGACCAACGGTGCAAGTCCCCGCAGGCTGATCTGGCCGCCTTCGGAGACCGCCGGACACGTGAGCCGCCAACGAGGCTCATCGACCTGCGGGTCGGTGGTGACCGTGGTGCGCCACCGGACATAGTGCGTGGGACAGTAGCCGTGTTCGCTCTCGGCTCTCCTGCTGCACGACGCCACATTGCAGGGGCCCAACGCGGGCAACGGCTGCAGCCGCGGATCGGCCAGGAAACGCACCATGGTCATCCCCGCGATCCGGCGGAACCGCCGCGAATGCGCCTGACACAAGCCGGTCCGCTGCCCCTGCCTGCCACCCGGCGACATCCGCTGGCACCCAGCAACCGCGCAGCCACCCGTGCGCTGCGACAGTGGCGGTAACTGCGGCAGGGCGCTGATCTCCGTCACGCCGAGCCCTTGGCCCCTGAGCCTGGTCAAACATCGCCAGCACACACCGGCCTCGCTGTCCCGGCCGCCGCGGGCGGTGGCCACGCAGCCGTCCACCCGACACAGCAACCGGCCCAGCAGAGGGTGCTGCGCCGGCAGGCCCAGCACCCGGGTCACTGGATCCCACCCAGCCTCGGTCAGGAACCCCCGATCCAGCAGCCCCGCCAGACAAGCCACCGAGTTGTCCACCTCGACCCCGGCCAGCACGTGCGGCAACGCCGACGTCCACGCCGGCGCTGGGGCCCGCAGCGCCATCACCGACGCGCTCACCGAGTTCGTCCCGCGGTCTGCCGCGGGCTCGGCACCAGGTCCACCGCAGCCCGCAGCCGGGTCTCGTCCGGGTGGACATAAATCTGCGTCGATGAAATCGAGGCGTGCCCGAGCAGTTCCTGCACCACGTCCAACCCGACCTCGGCGTCGGCGACATTGGACCCGAACGCGTGCCGAAGCTGATGCGGAGTGACAACCGCAGCCAGCCCGGCCCGCCGGGACGCCGCCGTGACCACGTCGTTGACCGCGTCCAACCGCATCGGCGCACCCACCGGTGCCCGCCACAAATTGACGAACACGAAATCACTGACGGCCCCACCCGGCACCGCGCAGCGTTCGAACTCGTAGGTGTCAAACGCCTGTACCGTAACGAAATCCAGCGGAACGACCCGCTCCCGCCGGGACTTGGCCACCGCCCCGTTGACGTTGTCGTCACGGCGCACCACATGCACATGCGCCCGCATCACCGCGCACCCTAACGGCCGCGAGTCCAGCAACAGATGCACATCGCTGCGCCGCAACCCGAGCACCTCACCACGGCGCAACCCCGCCCGCGCCATCAACAACACGATCAACCGGTCCCGCGCCGACCGGCACCCGCCCAGAACCGCAACGATGTCCGCGTCGCTCGCCCGTCCGACCGGCGCATCCGGCTCATGCAGCCGATGCCGGGCCCGCAACCGCCACGCCATCCGCCCGTCGGACCCGCGGGCGGCCTCCGGCAGATCCCGGTCGTCGGCCACCTCATACAACAACGACACCAGATGCCCCGGGGCCTGCCCCGCCGTCACAGCGTGCACCACCATTCCCCGCACCGCGGTCAGCACACCGTTGATCCGTGACGGCGAACGCGCCGGCGCGACGCCGGGGCCGGCCAACACCACCCCGGACCCGGCCGGACCGACGTCCGGACCCGACGCCTGCCGCCCGGCATGGGCAAGCCACGTGATGAACAACCCCAGCTGCTCGATCCCCGCCTCCCACGCCCGGCCCGTGCCGGCGCACCAACGCAGGAACAACACGATCGAGTTCGCATAACTCTTGGTCGTCGACTCCGCGCCGTCGCGACCGAACCGCACTTGCCGCAAAAAGCCGTCCGCGACGGCGACGACCGCCAGATCCTCATCCAGCACCGTCCAGTACCTCGCCCCGGACGGCAACCTCACCAGAAACGCCCGCATGCTGTCATTCCCCGATCTTGTGCTGGGCTCGTCAAACGACTACCAGCCACAAGCACCACACCCGAGGAGACCCGCCGCAGAACCACTGTCGACCACCAGTTCAGGCGACATCATGCAACGGCCTGACGACCCCCGGAGAAGGCGTCCGAATCGGTGAGGCGCTGGGTCTGCGTCACGAGGACCTCGCGGCCGCCGAGCGGGAGGTGACGATCTGGCCGCGTATCAACGACAACGGCGCACGTACTAAATCCACGACATCACGGACGATCCCGATAAGCGCCGGACTGGTTCGCCTCTACGCCGACTACCTGCATCAAGAGTTCGGTGATCTCGACTCCGACTACGTGTTCGTCAATTTGTGGGGCCAGCCCTACGGCCATCCGATGACCTACGCGGCCGCCTACGACCTGGTGCGGCGGCTGCGCCGCCGCACCCAAACCGACTTCGACCCCCACTGGTTCCGGCACACCACGGCCACCAGGCTGCTCCGGAACGGGGTGCCGGTCGAGGTTGTCTCCAAGGTCCTCGGGCATGTGTCGTTGGCAACGACGACCGGCACCTACGGGCACCTCACGGTCGAAGACGCCCGAAACGCGATGGAAGCCGCAGGCTGGTTCACCGGGCAGGAGATCCGGCTGTGACCTCCCCGATCCCGGTTACCAACACCAACGCATCTGAGCAGCGCATGCCTCGCCCGGCTGCTCTCCGAGGGCGCGATGGCCCGTGGGACCGGGAGTACGGCCGAGATGTCTGGCGGCTGAGCGAACTGGGTTTCCGCGACCGCTACATTGCGAACATCCGCTTCACGCGTATCACCCAGCCGTGGCTGAATGGCCTGGCCAAACGGTGGGCTCGCTGGCGACTGTCCGTCGGCCAGATGCCCGAGACGGCTGCGGTGGGAGTCCTGGCGGTCAGCCGATTCTCGCAGTTCCTCTCGGCGTCCGCGGTAGACATTCGCGGACTGAGCCAGGTGGATCGGGCGGTACTCGAGCGCTACATGGCTCATTTGCAGGCTGAGTTCGTCGACACCCGTACAACCCGGCGCCACATGATCGGCCAGCTGAATCTGTTCTTCACCACGATCCGCCAGCACTCGTGGGTGAATCACCTGCCGACCAGCGCAATGTTCTTCCCGGAAGACATGCCCACCAAGCCCGAGGTCCTGCCCCGGGCGTTAAGCGAGCACGTCATGGCCCAACTGGAACGCCCAGACAACCTCGCCCGGATGGACAACCCCGCCTATCGGCTGATCACCGTGGTGCTGATGAGGTGCGGGCTCCGCGTCAGCGACGCTCTCCGCCTGCATCGGAACTGCGTCGTCCACGACGCTGACGCCGCTCCCTACCTGCGCTACTACAACCACAAAATGAAACGTGAAGCCCTCGTCCCCATCGACGAAGAACTCGAAAGGCTCATCGGCGAGCACACCGCCGATCTCGAAGCCCAATTGCCTGGCAGTGACCTGCTGCTATTCCCCAGACCCACCAACAACCAGGACGGAAGCAGACCCGTCCGCAGTCAGGTCTACCGCGTCGCACTGCACGGCTGGGTAGCACGATGCGACGTTCGCGACGAGCATGGCCGGCCCGTACATCTGACCCCTCATCAGTGGCGACACACGCTCGGGACCAGGCTGATCAACCGAGACGTGCCACAAGAGGTTATCCGTCGGATCCTGGACCACGACTCCCACGAGATGACGGCGCGGTATGCCAACCCTCGGGAATTGCACCAGACGGGCGAGTTTTCGCAGGTCGCCTGCTGAACGTGGCACGGAAATGTGCGCGGACGCCGTCATCGACACCCAACCTGGCCTGCATGACTTGCTCAATGAGCCCGTTACATGCATGATCCCTGCCTCAAGGGGTCTTGTTGATCGGGCTGGAGGGGTGAGTTGGGACGAGGTGATCTGGCCGGTGCCGCGCACCTGCAACTCGTCTCGGGAGTCGTGCAGCTGCGGCCGGAGGACGCGATGGTCGAGGCCATGCTGAGCGGTTGGCGAGCGCAGCAGACCGCGCGCGGCCTTCAGGAAGGCACGATGGTGCCGCGGGAGCGGTTGGTGCGGCAGTTCATCTCGTTCACCAACGAGTACCCGTGGCGGTGGGGGCCAGCGCACGTGGAGGAGTGGACGCAGTCGCTGACCGGGGAGAAGCACCTGGCGCCGTCGACGATTCGGGGCTACCAAACGGATCTGCGCCTGTTCAGCGAGTACCTGTGCGACGGTCGTTACGGCTGGGTCACCGCCTGCGAAGCCGAGTTCGGGCCGGGTGAGCACCCGGTGCCGATTTGCCACGAGTGGAACACCATCGCCCATCTCAACGACTACGAGGGCGATCCGGAGGCGCGACCGTTCACCCGCGAGGAGCTGCAGCGGTTCCTGGATTACGCCGATGACCAGGTCGAACGTGCGGTTCGGGCCAAACGCAAGGGTGTGCTGGCCGCTTACCGGGACGCGACCTTGTTCAAGGTTGTCTATGGGTGGGGGTTGCGCCGGACGGAGACGTCCAAGCTGGATCTGGCTGATTGGGGCCGGAATCCGGCGGCGCCGGAGTTCGGCCGATTCGGGATGCTGCACGTCCGTTACGGCAAGGCCGTACGCGGCCAGCCGCCCCGGCGCCGCAACGTGCCCTCGGTGATGGGCTGGGCGGTGGACGCGGTCGCTGACTACGTGGCGAACATCCGCCCACGGTTCGGATGCGAGGACCATCCAGCGTTGTGGGTGACCGAACGCGGCGGCCGGATCAAACCTGCGGAGATCAACGCCCGGTTCGTGTCCTACCGAGACGCGCTCGGGCTGCCGAAGACATTGTCCCCCCACTCGCTGCGGCACTCGTGGGTCACGCACCTTACCGAGCAAGGGGTTGACCGCCGGTTCATCCAAGAGGCCGTCGGGCACCGATGCGACACCTCGACGGCGATCTACACCCACGTGTCCGGTGATTTCATGAACACCGCGCTGCGCAAAGCACTCAGCCCGGTCTTGGGCCCCACGTCCGATCCGCGGAAGGAACCGTGAATGTCCCGCAAACTCGACTACAGGTGGAATCTGCGGCAGGTCATGGCCACGCGGGAGATGTTCCAGACCACCGACCTGCTGGAACAACTGGCACAGCGAGAAATCCGCTTGTCCTCCAGCCAGGTCTACCGGCTCGTCGTGGACCGACCGGAACGACTCAGCCTGAAGATACTGATGGCGCTGATGGACATCCTCGACTGCACGATGGAGGACCTGATCGAGCCGATCACCGCCGCTAAACCAGCAACTCGCAGACGCACGGCCAGCGGAGAGGAAGCCGGCATCGGCGGCTTGCGGCCTAAACGAGCCCGCATCACCGGCATCGGCGAGTGATCGATGCCGACGGCCCTGGCACCCGAGGTGCTCACCGACCCGATCGGCGTGCTGGTCGACCTGATCGTCAGCCACGAGCCGGCCCTGGACCGGGCGACGGTCACCGAACTGGTCGAGCACCTGGCCGGCGGCCGCGCGAAACGCCGCCGGCTGGCCCAAGCGGTGCTGGACCGGCCGACCGTATTGATCGACGGCCGGTCCCCGGCGCCTCGCGCGGTTGCGGACCTGCTCATCGCGCTGCGCAAAACGGGCGCGACGCGGATCTCGCCGCCGGTCTGCGCCGAATGCGGCAAGCAGCTGCGCACCTTCCAACGCCGCGGTGAGCACTGGTACTGCGGAGTCTGCGGCCCGGTCCGGGAACCCTGCGCGTCGTGCGGCAACCTCCGGCGTGTCCGCTGCCGTGATCGCGAACAACGACCCCGATGCGCGCAATGCCCACCCGAGGACGAACGCGACCCCGTGGATCTGATCGTTGACATCGTCGGGGGCGTTGACCCTGCGCTGTCGGCCGACCAGATCACCGAGGCGGTGTCCGCAGCCGCACCCCGCGCCGGGCAGCGCCAGCGTCTGGCCTGGGCGCTGCACGAACGACCCGACCTGCTCACCGGCGCTGGCGCCCAATCCCCTATCCCCGCGGTCCTGCGACTGATCGACCAGCTCCGCGACACCGGAGCGCACGCGATCAGCCGCCCAGCCTGCCCTGGCTGCCGGCGGGTCATCCACCTGCACCGGCCCATCGGCGGGCAATGGCTCTGCCGTAATTGCGTGGCCAAGACTCGAGCCCAGCCCTGTTCCCGCTGCGGCGCGGTCCGCGAGGTCGCCATCCGCGATGAGCACGGCGAACCGCTGTGTCCGTACTGCCTGATCAACGATCCGGCCAACCATGAGCAGTGCTTCGGTTGCGGTCGTCGCCGGCGCGTCAGCGTCCGCACCTCCGACGGCCCGCTCTGCGGGCCGTGTCGGCCGGTCACGACGATGACGTGCTCGATCTGCGGCCGCGAAACACCCTGCCACATTTCCCAGGCCACTGGTCAACCCTGGTGCGAGACGTGTCGGCACCGCTGGGCGGCTTGCGTGGGCTGCGGCCAGGACAGTCCAGTCCGCGGGGGCACCCTCGACCAGCCGCTCTGCGCTGCCTGCACCCGGGACGACCCAGGCTTCTGGCGTAATTGCCCGACCTGCGGCCAGCCGGGCCGTATCCGATCCGGGCGATGCGCCCGCTGCACCATCCGCCAACGGCTCCGCGACATCCTGGGCGACGAGACCGGAAAGATCCGCCCGCACCTGCAAGCCCTGCACGACGCCCTCGCCGCCGCCGACCGGACCAACACCGTGGCTGCCTGGCTCGACAGCAGCTCCGCCGGCGTCCTGCGCGGCCTGGACGCCACCGATCAGATCACCCACGCCGCTCTCGACGAGCTGCCTGACGGCAAGCCGGTCGAACATCTGCGCAGCGTCCTGGTCGCGATCGGCTCGCTGCCGCCCCGCGACGAGCACATGGCCCGGCTGGAACACTGGATCACCCACATCATCGCCCAGCGGCAGAACACCGACGAACGGAAACTGCTGCACCGCTACGCCCTCTGGCACGTGGTCCGCAGGCTGCGCGGACGCCTCGCTGGCGCGGACACCACCCGCAGCCAGTCCGCCGCCGCTCGAGGCAACATCCGCGCCGCCATCGCCCTGCTCGACTGGTTCACCGAACACGGCCTCACCCTGGCCACCGCCCGCCAGGGTGACCTGGAGACATGGCTGGCCAGCCCGAAGGCCACCAACCGCGACGGCGCCGGGAACTTCGTGCGCTGGGCCCGCCGGCAGAAGCTGACCCGCCTGGACTTCGCAGCGGTCAAATGGGGCGGCCCTACCGGGATCATCGACACCGAGACCCGCTGGGAACAGGCCCGCCGGTTGCTGCACGACGACACCCTCAAACCCGAGGACCGCGTCGCCGGGCTGCTCGTGCTGCTCTACGCCCAACCCATCAGCCGCATCGTCTGCCTCACCCTCGAACACCTCGACGCCAGCGACACCCAGGTTCGCCTCCGCCTGGGCCGCGAACCGGTCCTGCTGCCCGAACCACTCGCCGGGCTCGTCCGCCGCCTCGCCGCGACCCGCAAGGGCCACGCCACCATCGGCGACCCAGGCAAATCGCCCTGGCTGTTCCCGGGCGGCCGGCCAGGACGAGCCCTCAGCGCCTTCCGCCTCGCTGAACGCCTCAACCAACTCGGCATCCACTGCGGACGATCCCGGTCCGCCGCACTGTTCCAACTCGCCACCGAACTGCCCGCAGCAATCCTCGCCAAAATGCTCGGCATCCACATCGCCGTCGCGGTCACCTGGCAACGCGCCAGCGCCGGCGACTGGACCAGCTACGCCGCCGAAGTCAGCCGCCGTCAGGAAGGAATCTGACCCATGATCATCCGGGAATGCCGAGAGGACGACATAGTCCTGCTGGAACGCCACAACCCGTCCCCAGGACAGACTCGCCGCAACGAAGCGCGCTTCCAACGCCAGCAACAGGGACTGAGCACATTCCTGACCGCCTGGATCGACGACATCCCCGTCGGCTCCGGCGACATCCTGTGGCAGGGATGCGCGGCCTCCGAGGTGCACGAACGCTACCCCCACTGCCCCGAAATCAACGGCTTGGCCGTCTGGCCCACCGAGCGGCAGTCCCGCGGCATCGGCACCGCCATCATTCACACAGCCGAAACTCTCGCCGCCCAACGCGGCTACCACCACATCGGCCTGGGTGTCGACGACCAGAACCCCC
>CBDFFS010000012.1:0-15035 GCA_965246815.1 Actinoplanes sp.
CGCGCACGGGTCGGGCCCGCACAATTCCGTTCGGGCAGCGGTCTTGATCGGTGCGCTCGGCGTGGTGTTCGGTGACATCGGCACCAGTCCGATCTACACCATTCAGACTGTCTTCAATCCGGACGATCCACACCCAGTGCCAGTCAGCACCGCGAACGTCTTCGGCGTCGTGTCGCTGATCTTCTGGTCGGTGATGATTATCGTGACGTTGACCTATGTGCTGTTGGTGATGCGCGTCGACAACGACGGCGAGGGCGGCATCATGGCCCTGATCACCCTGCTGCGCCGCTGGGGTGGCACCGAGCGACCCCGGGTTGCGGTCGCACTGGCGGCGCTGGGCATTTTCGGGGCTGCGTTGTTCTTCGGCGACAGCATGATCACCCCGGCCATCTCGGTCCTGTCGGCGGTTGAGGGCATCAAGATCGTCGAGCCGTCGCTGTCGCCGCTGATCGTGCCGGTCACCGCAGTAATCATCGTGCTGCTATTTGCTTTCCAACGCAAAGGTACGGCTGCAGTCGGGCGATTGTTCGGCCCCGTGATGATCGTCTGGTTCATCGCGATCGGCGCATGTGGCGTCCTCGGCATTACCAAGAATCCGGCCATCCTGAAGGCCCTCTCGCCCACTTATGCGATCGAGTTCTTAGCCGGTCACTTCGAGATCGCGTTCTACTCGCTCGCCGCTATCGTGCTTGCCGTCACGGGTGCCGAAGCACTATATGCAGACATGGGGCATTTCGGGCGGCGTGCTATCACCCGCGGTTGGCTAGGGCTGGTGTTGCCGACCTTCGTGTTGAGCTACCTCGGCCAAGGCGCCCTGATCAGCATCGATGCCAGTGCTGCCAGCGGGCCGTTTTTCCTGCTCACACCGACTTGGGCGCGGGTGCCGATGATCTTGTTGGCGACCTTGGCCACGGTCATCGCGTCGCAGGCCGTCATCACTGGTGCCTATTCAGTGGCTGCCCAAGCAGCCGAGCTCGGCTATCTGCCCCGACTGCGGGTAGCGCACACCTCAGCGTCGACGATCGGCCAGATCTACGTACCGTCGATTAACTGGTTGTTGATGGTTTCGGTGTTGACCTTGGTGTTCGCCTTCCGCAGTTCGGCGGCCTTGGCTTACGCGTACGGCATGGCCGTGATCACTACCATCACCATCACCACCCTGCTCTTTTTCTATCTGGCTCGGGTTCGCTGGCAAACGCCGGTGTGGTTGGTCGGCCTCGGGGCCGGGGGCTTACTGATCGTCGATCTGCTGTTCTTGGCCGCGAACTTGACCAAGCTGGTCCACGGCGCGTGGTTGCCCCTGCTGATCGGATTGACTGCGTTCACGGTGATGACTACTTGGCGACGCGGGCGCGAGGTAGTCACGCGCGAACGGGAACGAGCGGAAGGGCCGCTGCGGGAGTTCGTCGACGAGCTGCAAAATGACCAGCTTGCCCGAGTGGCGGGGACGGCGATCTTCCTGAACCGCAGCAAGTTGACCGCGCCGCTTGCGTTGCGCGCCAACGTGCAACACAACCACGTGCTGCACGAACACATCTTGATCGTCTCGATCTCGACCATGCCAGTGCCGCATGTCTGGGACGACCAGCGGATCGAGGTCGACGAACTCGGGTACGGCAGTGACGGCATAGTGTTCGTCAATGTTCGGTTCGGCTATATGGACACTCCGGATGTGACATCGGCATTGCGGTTAGTCGACCCGGCGCGTACTGAGGGGCGAATTTCGTTGGATCAGGCGTCTTGGTTCTTGTCGAAAATTGAGCTGAAGAAAGGCTCGGCTCCAACGATGGCAACGTGGCGCAAGCGCCTATTCATCGCCACTTCACACGTCACTGCCGATGCGGCCGAACACTTAGGGCTGCCGCGCGACCGGACCGTGGTGATGGGTTCGCAGATTGATATTTGATTCGCTCAGCCAAAGGTGTATCCGATGTCGGTGGGGACGCGGCGGTAAAGCGGCGCCACCCCGTCCATGAAGGCTTGACCGGTGCGATAGGCGGCCCGAATTGCCGGCAGGCCGGATTCGTCGGCATCCCACAATGCGCCGTGCAGTGCCCGGACCAGGTCAGCTAGTGCGGCTTGGGCCGGTTTGGCCAGCCAACCGTCGGCGACATCGGGGAAGACCGCGCGGTTACGCATCCAGCCGATGGTCAACATCGCCGCGGCACTGTCGGCGAAATGGTCGTGTCGGCGGGACAAATATCGCAGCAGCTCAGCAGTAAAGGCATGACTCAATGCCTCGCTGGGCACCAATCGAGCTGCGCAGATCAAGCCGAGTGTGTCGGCATATGCCTCTTCCAAAGTGATCGCTTCGAACGGGCTCAAACCGGCGACCCCGACGCCAGGTGTTGGGTCACGGCGCCAAAAATGGCTCAGGTCGTGACAGCGAAACCACTGCAACGACGCTTTCAGGGTTTGTCGCGCATCGACTGACGCCTGCCGCTGTTGGTACGACGTGGCCAGCTCGGTGGAGCACAACCGCAGCCGCTGTTCGTGCACGTTCGCGAAAACTACGGTGAATTCCGGCCCGGACACCGCTGTGGCAGCCGCCTCCAGCGGAAAGAAGTGGGCGAAATTCTTATGCCCGTAAACGCTTTCTCCGCCCGCCAAGATCAGATCTGTGCTGTTCATAGTCGGCGCCACCGCGGCAACAGTCGAGATTGGACCGCCGAGCACCTCGCGCACAACGGCCTGCATTCTCGGCTGCTCGGCACTCACCGTGTCCACGGCAGCTTGCAGGTCGGGCCGGGGCCGGACCAGGATTAGCGCGATGCTGGTGTGCGAGCGGTGCATGCCCCAGGTGTTCAGCGGACCGCAATAGAACCATGGGCGATCGGGTGTTGGTGGCTGGAGCAATACCGTGTCCCACGTGCCGGCATGGGCGTAACCGCGCAGCCGACGGGCGGCGGAGCGGGCGTCAACGCGCACGGTGTCGTCACTCGGGTCAAGGTGGGCCACGGCGAAGGCGTCCAACTCGGCGGCGGCGGCCGTGAGCAGCGGCGCGACTCGGGTCAGATGTGCCGGTTGAGTGGCTGCGGCCGGGGCGTCCAACGCGGCGACTGCGTCGATAAAGGTTTTGGCGCGCAGCAAGTGCGGCCAGGCCTGCGGAAATAGCGCGCGCCAAGCTGGCGTAGTCACGGTCCAGCGCGGTGATCGCGACCAGCGGTTCAGCTCGGTGCCAATAGGGTCGACGGTCGACCGGGGTGGCCAGCGGGATGCCGAGAACCGCGCTGCCGTCGGCGGCCCGGTCGAGCGTGGCAATCATCGCGCGACCGTCGCATCGGTGCTCGCCCCGACCGGCACATCCGCCCCAGCATCGCCGCCCGCTGACGCACTGTCCGCCTCAGCCGCGATGTTGGTAGCAGTAGCCGTCCTAGCCGCAATGTTGGTCGCACTGTCCGCCTCGGCCGCGATCTCGGTCGCGATGGCCGGAGTTTCCACAACAGCGGGTGTGGCTTCGGTTGTCAACGCGGCCGACCATTTGCGCCTGCCGGCCAGGAAGGCGAAGACGTGCCCCAAGTATTGGACCGTGAACCAGAGCGGCAGGAACGCAGCAAATGCCGGCGCGTGTCCGGTCTGCACCCACCCAGGCGCTGGCCCAGGTAACAACCCCGACGGCCGCAGCCAACGCCACCGTCGTGGACAAGTCGGTCTGCTGCTGGGCCCAGGTGTCTGCGGCTGGTCGAAGGAAGAAGCCGAGCGCGCCGCCGACCAGCACTGCACCGGCTAACCCGGCGCCACCAGCGAGCAACAGCTGCAGCGGCGTGACTGCAGTTGGGCCGATGACCAGCAGATAGCCGAAGCCCAACACCACACCGGCGATCAGACCGGGCAGATGCATAACGGGCCGCCGCCAATGGCTCGGCGCGGGCATCGTAATCTCCTTGGCACCTTGCGGGGCCCGATAAATCGGCGGCCAAATCAAACCAGTGACGGCCATATATGTGCGATAACTAGCGGCGCCGGTGTTGATCAGGCGCAGATCGTAAAGCACCGAACCGATGACGTTGTAAATATTGGCCACGATCGCCAACACCAGCAGGTCGGTGGTCATGGTGGGCAACAGGAAGAACATGCCGAAAAACGCGGTGTGCACCGGAAAGCGAATCCACCGCCGGCTGCCGACTTTCCACGGCAGCAACTTGGGCCCGTTCGCGCCGGCGGCATGCGCGACCAGGGTGGTCGAGCCGAAAGCCAGCCCACAGTCATATTCGAACAAATGCAACTGCCAATACCAAAGCCAGGACACGACCAGCAAAACAAAACCAGACCACTCTGGGTACGCCGGTGAGCTGCCAAACCACGTGATCGGTGTGCTGCCACAGCGCTGCAGCCGTGAGGATGTAGACCACGTTCGCGAGGGACTCGACTGAGCGCCAGGCTAGGGGCTCAATTCCCGTGCGCGCTTTCACGAGCCGCTTGACTCGGAATGTGGCGAGCACCGAGTGTTGCACGCCGAAACCCACAACCAGCAGTGCATCGGTGACAAGTGCAGTTGTTGCGTCCACGATGGTGCCGCCCCCAATATCAATAGGGTGGATCAGTGAAGGCAAGGTCAGGTGCCGCCGATCGGCGATTTAGCTCAGCCGAAATGCTGACAGACGGCGAACTCTCCACTGTTGGTGCGAAGCGATGTGTGATGCGTTTGTGTGACGCGGCGTGGTGCGTTACGTGATGCGTTTGTGTGACGCGATTGTCGGATCGATGCTAGCAACTGAATTGGTTTTAGCCCGGGTGGGCAATGGGGCAGCTGACGATAGTACGGTCAATTGCCAACTCAAGCCGCGATCTGGTCATAGCACCACCAACCATGTGCACACCGCACACCGCGTGCCCCAGTTCGGCTGATGCACACGAGTTGAGCTGCGAAAACTCGGAAACCAGTGGCGCTGGCGCGGGCGTACACGAATGGGGGAATGTGATTTGTTGACTGGTTTTCATGCCATTTTTGGCTGTTGTTGGTTGTGTGGCGTGCGGTGGGTTTTCGGGGGAATTGATGACGGTGAGATCTGTCAGATCTGCGACTTTGCTCTTGTGGTTGGTCTGTCGATCACGCTATCCGGTGTTGCATAAATCAAATCTTGACAGTGCAATGTGGTGGTCGCTAGGTTAACTGGCATTACCCCGCCTTGCCATTTTTGGGGACTTGCCATTTTTTGGGGGAGTTGATGGCTTCTCGTAAGCGGCTGTTGGTCGTCGGCAGCGGCGGTCAACCGTTCCGCGAATATGCGTTGCGGGCAATGAGTCAACGCGCTGATTTGATCTTAGTGAGCCCGGTTGAGGCGACCTGGCAAAAACCATATGTGATTAGCACTTACGTGGCTGACCTGGCCGATTTGGACGCACTGGCCGAGCTGGCCCACGACTGTGGTGTCGACGGGTTGGTCACCTATGACGAGGCGTTGACCGGCGTCGTCGCCGAGGTGGCGGCCCGGATTGGGGTGGCGCACACCGACCCGGCCGCAATTGCGCGCTGCAAGGACAAAGCGAGCTTGCGCGCGCTGCTCGATGAGGCAAACCTGGGCCGAGTCGCTCATGGTGTCGCTCATTCGGTCGCCGACGCCGTGACCATCGCGGCTCGGGTGGGGCTATCCGGTGGTGTGTAAGCCGCCGGCGCTCGGCGGCAGCATCGGGGTGATGCGCGCCGACGACGAGCAGCAACTGCGGGCCGCGTTCCACACTGCCGAAGACGCCGTTGCCGCAGACGGCACGCGTTCGAAGCTGCCCGGGGTGCTGATCGAGGAATTCCTGGACGGCCCAGAGTTCAGCATCGACTGCGTTGTGCACGATGGCGTGGTCACGCCGCTGGTGGTAGCGGAGAAGGAGCTCGCTTTCCCGCCCTATTTCGAGGAGCTCGCCCACGTCGTCCCGGCCCAGCCGCGCGCCGGCCTGGACGAGGCGGTTCAGCTGGTCGTGGCCGCGCACCAAGCGGCCGGGCTCGACAGCCTGGTCACCCACAGCGAGTTCAAGCTGACCAGCCGCGGGCCGCGGATCATCGAGATCAACGTGCGGCTCGGCGGCGATCTGATTCCCTACCTGGGCTGGCTTGCGCTCGGAGTGGATTTGGCTGCCGCAGCCGCCGACGTGGCGGTCGGGCAAGCGCCCGAGGTGACACCGACCCGGTGGGGTTGCGCATCGGTGTTGATGATCTATCCCACCCATGCGTGCCGGCTGGAGCGAGTGCGACTGCGCCGCCCGCTCGCGGAATACACCGGGCTGGACCAGTTCACTGATTTCCTGCCACCGGGCACCGAAGTGCGGCTGCCGCCCGAAGCGTTCCTGGGCCGGATCGCGTTCGCGGTGGTGACCGGGGAGACCCGAGAGCAATGCCTGGCCAACCGGGCCGCGGTGGCGGCAGACGTGATCATCGAGGAAGCCGCACCGACGGCGGCGGCATGAGCGTCGAGGCGACGGCGCAAGCGGCGGCGGGCCGTGAGCGTTCGGTGCTGCAGGTGGTGTTGGGTGCGCCGCGGCCAGTGTGGATTCTGGTGGCCGGGGTCTTCCTCAACCGGTCCGGTTCGTATTTCTCCACGTTCTTGGTGCTGTTCCTGACGCAAATGGGCTTCGGGCTGCGCCAATTGCCACTGATCTTGCTCTTGGTCGGTGGGGCGATGCCGCTCGGCACGCTGCTCGGCGGCTGGCTCAGCGACCGGATCAGCCGTAAACGCTCGCTCGTGCTCACCACCGCGTTCGCTGCGGTCGGGCTGGCAGTGATCGGGTTCGCGCCCAACCGTGGGTTTGTGCTGGCCGGAGTCTTCTTTGCCGCCCTGTTCGCCCAGTCATATCTGCCGGCCGCTTCCGCCCTGCTGGTCGATCACACGGCCGAGCCGGATCGGGTGCCGACGTTCGCTTTCTTCCGGCTGGCGTTGAACCTGGGCGCGGCGATCGGTCCGGTGCTCGCGATCGCGATCGTGCCCTACGGGCTGGACCGGCTGTTCTTGATCAGCGCGGGCTGCTACCTGACGTTTGCATTGATCATGGTCATCGGGCTGCCGGCGAGTCGGTCGACGTCGATCGCCGCAGCTGACGCCGCAGCTGACGCCGCAGCTGACGCTGACGCTGAGCCTCCGGCGGAAACGGCCGCGGTGCCGGCACGGTTGGCCGCCTTTCTCGCCGCAGTGCTGGCCATCACCATGGTCTACGTCCAATATGGTGCGACAGTTTCCCTCGCCGTCACCGGAGCACACAACGCCGCCACGTACGCGGGACTGCTCACCGCGAATGCCGTGCTGGTGATCGCGATCGAATTGCCGGTGAGCTCCTGGACTCGGCGGCAGCCGTGGTGGATTCCGTTGTTGTTCGGCACCGTGCTGATGGCGGTGGGCATCCCACTCTCCGGTGCCTTCCGGGCGTACGGATTGATTGCGGTGGGGGTGTTGATCTGGACTTTGGGGGAGATCCTCTGGTCACCAGTGGTGGCGAGCGCGATGGCATCGATCTCCGCTAAGGACAAGATCGGGCGCTATCAGGGCTACTTGGCGACTGTGCAGGCTACGGCGTTCGCGCTGGGGCCGGCAGTGGGCACGTTTGTCTACGGGTTCAGTCCGTCGCTGCTGTGGGTGGGCTGTTTGGTGGTGGGAGCGCTGGCGTGTCTCGGTTTTGTCTGGGCCGGGCGTCCGCGCGCTGACCTGGCCGTGCAGCCTGGGATGCGCTGATGCACGATCCGCGGGAGCTGCTCGACTGGTTGCGAGCGGCGCGCACCGGTGGGGTGGTGCGGTTCGAGCGCGCCGGCCAGACGTACGTGCCGTGGACTGAGGTGGCGGCTGAGGCCAAGCGAGTGGGTGCACATCTGGCGGCGGCGGGGATCCGGGCCGGGATGCGGGTGGGAATTCGGGGCGACAACTCGTACCCGTGGTTGGTGCTGGATTTGGCCTTGCTTGGTTTGGGTGCGGTGCCGGTTGCTCTGCCGGTGCCGGATTTTGCCGGTGTCTCGAATGCGCAGTTGGCTCGCCGATTTGGGCTCGTGACGATGTTCGCCGCAGGTTCGGCGGGGATTGATCCGGCGGGCGGGGTGACCGCGTTGGAGCAGCTGTTGGCGTTGCCGCCGGTGACTGTGGACCCGACTCCGGCTGCGCCGACTGGGCAACGGTTGCCGGATGACGCGCGGCCGTATTTCACGCTCGCGTTCTCGTCGGGCACGGCTGGGCGTACCAAATGTTTGTTGATGTCGTGGGACGGTGTTCGGCAGTTGATCGAAACGACGGTCGCGACATATCGGGTGACCACCACCGATCGGATCATGATTGCGTTGCCGTTGTCGACGTTTCAGCAGCGGTATTTGTGCTGGTTGGCGATTCGCACTGGCGCGGACATCGTGTTGACCACCGCAGCTCGGTATTTGCCGGCGTTGCTGGCGGGACGGCCGACGATGGTGCTCGGGCCGCCGAACTTTTACGACTTCGCGGTTACCCGTTATGACAATGAGCCACGACTGCGGCGACAGCTGCGGGTGCTAGCGGCTGCGCTGGTCGGCGTGCGGGGGCGAGCGCTCGTTTTTCGGGCCTATCACCAGCTCTTCGGTGGGCGGGTGCGGCTGATGCTGGTCGGGTCGGCACCGGTGCGGCCGGGGATGCTGGAGTTCTTCGCCCGCGCGGGGCTGCCGCTGCTGCAGCTCTATGGGATGACCGAAACCGGGTATTTGAGCTGGAACGTTCCGGGTGTCAATGTGATCGGTTCGGTGGGCACCGAGACGTACCCGGGGACGGTTTCGATCGCGCCTGACGGTGAAGTGCTGATCCGGCATCAGTGGCACATCTGTCTGGGTTACGAGGGCGAAGATCCGGCCGAGGTCGCCACGGTGTTCCGGGGCGACGACACGATCGCGACCGGCGACCTGGGCCGGATGCACGGTGGCCGACTGTGGCTCAACGGCCGCAAGAAGAACCTGATCGTCACCACCGGCGGCGCAAAACTGCAGCTAGAAGACCTGGAAACCGAGCTGTCGCGGGCCGCCGGAGTCAACCAGGTGGCCCTGATCGAAGACCGGCAGCGGCTGGGTTTGGTGGTGTGGTTTCGCGGTGACGAGCAGGCCGTGCGTGGCGCGTTACGACCGCGAATCCAGCAGCTCAACCGCAAATTGGCCGGCCAGATGCAGGTTGATCGGCTGCTGTTGCTCGCCGGCGCGCTCGACGCAGACAGTCCACTGCTCAACCGCAACTTGAAGCTCAATCGGGCTGCGGTGCGGGCGGCAACCGTCGACCTGCTGAAACCGATCGACGACTGAGCGGGAGTGTGGCGCATGGCAGCTGAGGTGATCGCCGACGAGGTGGCTCGGGTCTGGCAGCGAGTGCTGAACCTCAGCCGGGAGGTGGAGCGCAACGCGGAATTTGCCACGTTCGGCGGTGATTCGTTGCTGCTGTTGGCGATCATGACCCAGCTGGAGGAGGCGTACGACGTGGAACTCGACGTGGAGGACTTCGTCGCCGATCTCACCGTGAACGGGATGGCCCGGACGGTGGCTGCAGCTGCCGCCGGCCGGTGAAGACAAGGGGTAAACATGCGTACTGTCGTCATCTCGGGCGCGTCCTCGGGCATCGGCTTGGCTACGGCGAAACGGTTCGCCAGCGCCGGTGATCGAGTGATCAACTTTGACCGCAAACCACCGGAGTCCAGCGTCGACTTCGCGCAGTGGATCGAGGTGGACGTAACCGATTTCGCCGCGGTCCGCGCCGCCACCGACGAGGTTGCCGCCGCCGGCGCTGGGGTGCACGTCGCGATCGCCAACGCCGGCATCAGCACTCGGCACGCGTTTCTGCAGATGACCGAAGCCGATATTCGCCGGCTCTATGACGTCAACATCATCGGCGTGATGGCGTTGTGGCAGGCCGCTGCTCGCCACATGGTGCCAGCGCGCCGGGGTGTCCTGCTCGCAACCGCCTCGACGAATGCCACGGCCGGATATCCGCTCTATGCTGACTACAACGCGTCCAAAGCGGCAGTGCTCGCGTTGGCGCGCAGTCTCGCCCTGGAGCTGGCCCCGCACATCCGGACCGCTTGCGTCAGCCCCGGTTACGTGTTGACGCCGATGCAACGGGCCGAATACACCGATGCGATGCTGGCTGAGGTGAACGAGCGGATCCCGCTGAAACGGCACGCCGACCCGACCGAGATCGCCGACGCATTCCACTACTTAGCGTCGGACGCAGCCCGGTATTTGACCGGTCAGCAGCTGATCATCGACGGCGGCGAGCTAGCTGGCGGGGTCGCATCCACGCATGGTGTCGCCTATGCCGAGAACCGGGGAGAAAGCGTATGAGCACGCAAACCACCACCGTCACCATGTTGCCGCGCGTCGCTGATGTGCTCGGCAGCGCGTTAGCCACGGCTGAAGTGACGCGGTTGGCCGACGGCCTGACCGCATATGTGGTGCAACGGCCGGCCCGGCTCGGTTTGACGGCACACCGGCGGATCTACACCGCGCTGGTTCCGGTCACCACCCAATCGTTCGGTGCGGACATGACTCCCTATTGGGCGCAGCGCAGCAAAGAGGGCTACCTCGAACGGCTCGCCGAGTTTGTGCTGGTGGCCGGCGCAGACGACACGATGATCGGCTGGACCGGCTTCCACGTGCTGCCCGACGACGACCGGACCCTGATCTACCTAGACTCGACCGGAATGGTGCCGGACAGCCAATCGCGCGGGGTCATGCGCCGACTCATGCACGACCGGATCCACGGCACCGTGCTGCCCTCCTGCGCGGCAGATCGCCCGGTCTACCTGACCGCCCGCAGCGAAAGTCCCGTCTTCTATCGGCTGATGCGCGGACTCTTCGACACCGGCACCCTCTTCCCCCACGCCACCCTGGCAGTGCCGGCCGACGTCGCACAGACCGCCACCACCCTGGCCGGTTGGCTCGGCCAAAGTCACTTGTTCAACCCGAGCACCCTAGCGGTGGAAAACGCCTACGACGGGCTCGACGAACTCTATGGCGAACTGCCCACCACCGGCGACCCCGACCTGGACCAGCTGTTTCGCGAACGGCTTGGCCCACTGGACGCCTATCTGCTGACCGGGCGGGTGCGTTGACGTGCGCACCGCGGGCTTGGACCCGGAACTGATCCGACCCGCACAGCTGCAGCCACAGGTCGATTACGCCGACTGGCAGCACGTGCGAGCCACCCTGCGCCGAGCGATCCGGCTCAGCCGCCGGCTGCGCCCACCAACCGACGACCTTCGCATTACCGACCAGTGCATCCCCGCACGCTCCAGTGCCAATTCCATTTCGGTACGCGTGTACGAGCCACCCAACCGCACCGAACTCGCCCCGGCACTCGTGTTCTGCCACGGCGGCGCGTTCACGGTCGGCGACTTGGACACCGAAGACCTGCGCTGCCGCGAATTCGCCCGCCGTACTCAGGTGGTGGTCGTTTCGGTGGACTACCGGCTCGCCCCGGAACACCCGTTCCCGGCCGGATTCGAAGACTGTTACGACGTGGTGAGTTGGGTCGCGTCCGCCGGGGCTGAACTGGGCATCGACCCGACTCGGATCGCGGTCGGCGGCAGCAGTGCTGGTGGGGCATTGGCGGCCGCGGTGGCGTTGGCTTGCCGAGATCTGGGCGGGCCAGCTTTGGTGCTGCAGCTGTTGCTCTACCCCGTGCTCGACGAGCGACTCGTGACTGCGTCGATGCGGGCATGCACCGACACACCAGGGTGGAATCAGCCGAACAGCGTGCACATGTGGCGGCATTACCTGGGTGGACGAGCCGACCCCAGCCCGTACGCGGCGCCGGCTCGCGCTAGCGACTTGGCTGGGCTGCCCCGGGCGTACGTGTTGACGGTTGAGTTTGATCCGTTGCGCGACGAAGGGATTGAATACGCTCGGCGGCTGATGGCAGCGGGGGTACCGACCGAGTTGCACAATCTTCCGGGCGCGTTCCATGGGTTTGACGCGGCCGCACCAGAGGCCGCGCTGAGCCGCCGCGCACTCACCGAACAATGTGCCACCCTGGCCCGCCACACCGGCTCAATCCTGGACCCCGAACCAGCCGCGCTCTGACTCGATTTGCGCTGCAGCCTGGAGCCTGGAGCCGGACGTTAACGGCATTCGTCGTGGCCCAAGCCCGGACTCAGCGCACGTGGGTGGGCTGCGCGGTTAGGCGGCCGTGGGGTGCAGGGCCGAGCGCACTGCTGCGGCTAGTTCGGTCACCGTGCGGGTTGATTCGGGGTGCTCGGGCAGAGCGGCGTCGAAGCCGTGGAACATGCGGGGCATGACATGCAGCTCGACCGGAACGCCGGCTTGCATCAGCCGGGTTGCGTAGTCGATTGCCTCATCGCGCAACGCATCCAGTTCCGCCGCGAGCACATAGGCCGGTGCCAGCCCGGTGAAGTCCGTGGCGCGGGCCGGCACCGCTGCCGGATTCAGCTCAGCCAGCTGCCCCGGCTCGGTTGACTGCCCGTTTAGGTAGTGGTGCCACATCAACGCGCTGTCGCGAGTTGCCCAGGATGCGGTCCGAGGAAAGCGCTGCATCGACGGGCTGTCCAGCCGATTGTCCAATGCGGGATAGAGCAGCAGCTGCAGGGCGAGCGGCGGGCCGTTTCGATCCCGAGTCAGCAGGGCAGTTGCGGCAGCCAAGGTGGCGCCGGCGCTGCTGCCGCCGACTGCGAGCGGACCGCTGCCAGCAGCAGCGACCCATTCCAGCGCGGCATAGCAGTCGTCGACTCCGGCCGGGAATGGGTGTTCCGGCGCTAACCGATAGGCCACCGATACCACTGCACAATGCGCGTCTTGGGCGAGTCGGGCGCACCGATCGTGCTCGGTGTCCAGGTCGCCGGCGACGAACGAGCCACCGTGGAAATACAGCAGGGTGGGCGCGGGTGGTTCCAGGTCGGGCGGGCAGTAGCGGCGGATCGGAATCTGGTGCGCTGCGCGTACCAAAGAATGGTTAGTGACGGTGATGTGGTCGAGGGCTGGCTCGCGACCGCGCACTGCCCGAGAAAGCCGGGTGGCGCGCGCGTAGTTGCGTCGGGCCGCGATTGGGTCGGCAAAAGACACATATGGCTGACGGCGCGCACTATCAGCCACCACCGAATCCATCGCCGCCGCCCACGCCTCGATGTCCGCCAACTCCGACATCTACTACCCCCTTCGCTAACCCGCTCCGAGTTCCGGCGCGGTCACGCGACAGTCAGCGCTCGCACTAGCGCGCCAACCGGCCCAGACTGAGCCTGCGCAAAACCGGTTCCAGCCCACAGATGTACGCCGTCGGCGTCACCCGCCGCGGCCGCAGCAGCCCGAATCGGCGCCGTGAGGTGGTGAATTGCCGGATAACCCACCAGGGCAGTCGCCGAGTGCGCATCGGTGAACCGGTTCGGCAAAGCCCGAGCCGGCTGACCCGTGAACGCCCGAGTCACCACCGTTTCGGTGCGCACCCCATCAGTCAAAGCCCTTCGATGTACGGGTTTTGTCCCGGCCTCGTCAGCCAGCAGAAACGCGGTGCCGGCCTGCACGGCGAACGCCCCCGCAGCGCGCAACACCTGCACATCCGCTGCGGTTGCCACCCCGCCCGCCGCAATCAACGGCAATGACACGACGGCCCGCACAGCGCGCAGCACCTCGACCGTACTCACCTGGGGGTTGTGCGCAGTGGGGCTTGTAGTTGCGGCGTGGCCACCGGCGGAACCGCCTTGCACGATCAGCGCGTCGGGGCCGGCGGCAGCTGCTTGGCGCGCCTCGGCCGGGGTGGTCACGGTGATTAGCACAGTGGAGCCTTGCGCCTGCAAACAGTGGAGCCTTGCGCCTGCAATTCGCGGATCACGGCCAACTCGGGGATGCCGAAGGTGAAACTGACCACCGGCGGGGCGGCGCGCACGGCCAACTCGACCTTTTCGGAGTAGTGGTCGTCGTCGGCTAAGCGCAGCGGTGGCAAGTCGACGCCGAAGTGGGCGGCTTCGTCGGCCAGCTCCGCGCGATAGCGGTCCAGCTCAGCGGGGTTGGCGACGGGCGCGGTGGGGACGAAAATGTTCAGGCCGAACTCGCACCCGGCAGCCCGCACAGCGGTGAGGTCACGCGCCACTGCGGCCGCGGTGCGGTAACCAGCGGCCAGGAATCCCAGGGCGCCCGCTTTGCCCGCAGCGACCACCAGGGCCGGGGTAGAAATTCCGCCGGCCATCGGCACTACGGACAGTACGGCTCGCATCACCTTAGCCTAGTGCGCTGGGCGGCTTTACACTTTTCCCATCATGCCTGACACCGCACCGATCACCGCCTTGCTGAACGCCTACCGGCCCCGGACCGCTGCGGAGGTCACCGACATCGCCCGCGTCCGGACCATCCTCGCTGGAGCTGGAGCTGGAGCTGGAGCTGGAGCTGGGGCTGGAATCGCGGCGCGGAGTGGGGTTGATCCGTGGTCGCGGGAGTTGCCGGTGCATGTGACGGCTTCGGCGTTGATCGTGCACCCGGCTAGTCGTCGGGTTTTGTTGCGGTGGCACGAGCGGATCCAAGCGTGGTTGCAGGTCGGCGGCCACGGTGATCCCGGCGAGCACGATCCGATCGAGATCGTTTTGCGCGAAGCGAAAGAAGAGACCAATCTCGCCGACGTCGCGTGCTGGCCCGATGCGGCGTTGGTGCAAGTGGTCATCCTGCCGGTGCCGGCCAGCCCGGTCGAACCCGCGCACGAGCACGCCGACCTGCGTTTCCTGCTGACCACGGATTCACCCGACCAAGCCGTCCCAGAGAATCCAACCGCCCAACTGCGCTGGCTGACTTTGCCGGCTGCGTTCGCGCTCACTACCGAATCAAACATGCACGAATACCTCACCCGAGTCAGCGAACTATTCGACCGCGAACTGCTATAAACCGGTTCGCACGCGCGGCGGTGATTTGTGTTCGTGGTCGGGCTAGGTGTCCGACGAGAATCAATTTGGTCGGTCGCGCGGTGCGCTCAGGTGATCGGTTTGGATGCAGCCAAGACCAGTCCGTGGGAACAAGGACCGGGCGCTACCACCTGGCCACGACGCTGACACGCCCGTTCTGCTGACCTGCCCGCGAATGCTAACCGAACGTGACGTCCAATTCCCCCCTGACCCCCTCACCCGTT
>CBDFFS010000013.1:0-42284 GCA_965246815.1 Actinoplanes sp.
GCACCCGTTGCTGGTCGGGCTCGGCAAGGACATCGAGGGCGGGTTCGTCGTGGCGAACCTGGCGAAGATGCCGCACATCCTGATCGCCGGGGCCACCGGCGCCGGGAAAAGCTCGTGCCTCAACGACCTACTCGTCTCGATCATCAAGCGGGCCACCCCGGATGAGGTGCGGTTGCTGCTGATCGACCCGAAACGGGTCGAGCTGACCGCGTACGAGGGTGTCCCGCACCTGGTGACCCCGATTGTGACCAACCCGAAGAAGGCCGCCCAGGCCCTGGAATGGGTAGTCAAGGAGATGGACCTGCGCTACGACGACATGGCTGCTGCAGGTGTTCGTCACGTTGACGAGTTCAACCGCAAGCTCCGCGCCGGTCAGCTGCCCGCCGCGCTCGGCACCGACCGGAAACCGTACCCGTACCTGCTGGTGGTCATCGACGAACTGGCCGACCTGATGATGTCGCCCCGCGCGATGTCGAAGAGTCGGTTGTGCGGATCACCCAGCTGGCCCGCGCGTGCGGTATCCACCTGGTCCTGGCCACCCAACGCCCATCCGTTGACGTGGTCACCGGGCTGATCAAAGCCAACGTACCGTCCAGGCTGGCGTTCGCCACGGCGTCGGTGACCGACTCCCGGGTCATCCTGGACCAGCCCGGCGCGGAAAAGCTGCTCGGTGCCGGCGACGGGCTGTTCCTACCGATGGGCGCGTCCACCCCGATCCGGATCCAGGGCGCCTGGGTGGGCGAGGACGAGATCGCCGACGCGGTCCAGGCCGCGAAGGACAACTTCCAACCGCAGACACCGGCGAGGGTGTTCGAGGGATCGACCAGCGGTGAGGCGGCCCCGTACCGCGGTGACAACGAGGAAGAGGCATTGTTGGCGCAGGCGATCGACCTGGTGGTCAGCAGCCAGTTCGGGTCTACGTCGATGCTGCAGCGCAAGCTACGCATCGGCTACGCCAAAGCCGGCCGGCTCATGGATCTCCTCGAGGAACGCAAAGTTGTCGGACCCTCCGAAGGTTCCAAAGCGCGCGAAGTCCTAGTCAAGCCAGACGAGCTGGAGCACTTCCTCGCAGCGTGAGCCTGACCCGGATACAACAAAGAGCGCCCCGCCCACCATTTGGTGGAGCGGGGCGCCTTGTGTTGCGGTGCTAGATCAGACGGTCGGGGTGCCGTCGACCGGGGTGCCCGGGTCGACCGGAACGGTCGGGGTGTCGGAGCCGGCAGGGTGACCGACCTCGGTGTCGAACGCGTCAAGCTTGGCGCTCAGCCCGTCGAGTTCGGCCTGCGCGGTGTCGGACAGGGTGTCGTTGTTGATGACCTTCAGCGCGGCGCGGACGTCGGTGATGAGGGTGTCGACCTTGGTGTTCAGGGTGGTCAGCTGCTCGGTGGCGGTAGCCATCTGGTGCTCCAATCGGTGCAGGGCGGACAAGATGCGCTGGTGCGCGCCGACATACGTGCGTAAGTCGGTGATCAGGGTGAACAGGGCCTCGGAGTCCATCAGCGATCAGCGCCGAAACCGACGGCGGTGCTGGTGGTTACGGCCGGGGCGCCTGGTGTGCGGGATGCGGTCAGCACGCTCACGGCCGGGGCGAGGGTGATCCCGATCGCGCCGAGCGCGGACGCGGCGATCAGCACCCAGTCCGGGCCGGACAGGCTCCCGTCGAGGATCACGGTCGCGGCGACGTTCAAGCCGGCGAGCAGGAAACCGACCGCGCTCTTGGTCCACTTCGCCGCGGGCGCTAGGGGGATCAGGTAGACCCCGGCGGCGGTGACGACGGCGATGGCGAGGTTGACCGTTTCGGCGGGGCCGAGGTGGTGATCTCCGGACACCTGCGGGATGACGATGGCGAGCACGGCGTAAGCGAACGCGACGATTGACTTGCCATATCTGCTGATCATGGGTGCTCCGGGTCCGCGAAATGGGCGTGAGGGCGCGCCGGACCGGCGTGGGGGCACACGGGGAATCCGGTCCGGCGCGGGTTCAGGGGTGGGTCAGCCGCAGTTGGTCGACGGCGGTGGCGGGACTGGGTTCGCAGCGCGTTGCCGGTCGGCGTCCGCGCGGGAGAGGTTGTAGGCCCGTATTTCCGCGATGGCGGTTTTCGGGTTGTCCGCGACGGCCCGGAACAGGGAGTCTTGAGCCCGGCGGTCGACGTCGGCGGCTTGGGCGCGGGCCCGTTGCGAGGCGTTGGAAACTTCGGCGTACCGGGCCTGGCATTTGGTGAGCTGGTATTGCTGGATGCCGAACCATACGGACAGGACCAGTGCGAGCAGGGCGATGGCTTGCACGATCCGGGCGGCTTGGCGTGAGTCGAGCCAGACGACCACTCGGGTTGCTGGACTCATCGGTGTTCTCCTCGGTTGAGCAGGTAGCGGGCTACGGCTCCGGCGCCGGACATCCCGGCGATCCACAGTGCCGCTTGCAGTCCGTAGTTCATCGTTTGCGCTCCTGGTCGCCGGGGTTGTTTCCCCGACTACGTACCCGGGTGCGCCGGCGGGTCAAAGCTCCTGGTGGGGCCAGCGCGAGGACAACCGCGGCTGGGATACCGAGCACAGGCGCGTCGGGCAGTTTGCCCTGCAGTAACGTGAAAGCGATGACGGTGAGCCAGGCAGTGAGTACGACGAGCATCACAAGATTGCGCAGCCACTGGGGCACGTGACTTCCGTTCCGATCGAAAGCGGCTAGCGGGCTGGCAATGCGGCCCGTGTTCTCGGCCCGACAATGCCGTCGACGACCAGGCCGTGGGCGGCCTGGAAGCGCTTGACCGCGGCTTGGGTAACGGGCCCGAAAATCCCGTCCTCTTTCAACCCGAGCTGGTGCTGCAGGGCCCGGACGTCAAGACCTGTGTCCCCGATCTGCAAAGTTCGTGCAGAGGTTGGGTGCAGCAGGCGCGCGACCGGGTCGTAGCTGGTCGGCTGGTCCACGTAGTCGGTGCGCCCGGACAGGTGGATGTGTTCTTTGTCAGTGCTGGGCAACCGGTCGTGATTGGGTTTCCAGCTGTCGTGCCAGCAGTTGCCGCTCGCGTCTGTCCAGTTGATGTATTTGATCCACTCGGTGCCGGCGACGTTAGCCATTTTGTCAGCGACGATCTGCGCGCCCAGCGTGGCCAAATCGACGGCGCCGCCGGGCATGATGTCGCACGCGCATTCGTTCGGATACGGCTGCGGACCAGGCCACGGCGTGTGGGAGTAGGGCGCGTGGTCCTCGGGAAAGTCAATGTTGAGGTGCGTGCTGACAGCACCGATGGTGCCCACGACGAAGCCGTGTCCGCGCAAGGTGGCCGCGAATGTGCCGATGTACGCGGCCGGGCGCCACGGCGAACCGTCAGCAACCCATTGCGAATAGGTGGTAATAGCCATGAGGGGCCAGGCTCCTAACCGAGGGGGACGAGCCGGATATAGGACTGTGCTTTAACGGTGGACGCGATGGCGTTCGAGAACGCTTGCGCCCACGTAAAGCCCATGGTGCCGCCAGAGCCGCTGTAAAAAATGCCGTCGAACACGGCGTAAACATCGGTGCCGGTGCCGACACCACCAAAGCCGAATGAGCTACCGAGTGCGCCGGAGTTGAGTGTCAGAGGCGCTGGTGAGGATGTCGCTGTGGTGTACGCACCCTGGTAGGTGCCTTTGAAAGTGGCACCGGACGGGCCGTAAATGCCGCCCTGGATATCCGCTGCCGTGTCCGCGTTATAGGACACGACGGAGTTGAGGTGGTAATAGGTGGAAGCGGGCACGTTGGCGACGAACAATTCCGGGTCGCTGGTCGGGCTACTGTTGCTCGGCCGCCCCGTGTCCGTTAATTTGATGACCCATAGCTTGCGATTGGTGCCGACGATATACCACGACGAGTCAGCCGAATTCCACGACCGGAAAAAGCGGGTATCGGTTTCGTAGACGGTCATGCCATCGGTCGGCGACGACGGACGCGCGCCTGAGGTGCACGGAATGATCGTCTGCTGCAACAGTGGGTTGAAATATGAGCTGGCGCCCGGAACGTCGCCGGTGGTGACCAAGGTATACATCGGTGCTCCTAATTCTCGTCGCCGGTCGCGCACGCCCAGTGCAGCGCCACCGTCACCGGCGTATACGCGGACCCTGCCCGAGCGTTGGCGCGTGCCTGCTCGTCCGCACCGGGGCCGAGCGGCTTTGCCTGGATGCTGTCGCCGGCGACAAACAGTTGCCCGCACGCCCCGCACGGGCGCCCGACACCGGCCGCGCTGACCGGCCGGCGCGTGTACAGGTCTTCGCCGGCTTGCGTCTCGCCCACAATCTCGGTGCAGTGGATGAGATAGCCCATGCCGTCCACTCGGGCGGCGAGCACCTGGTCGTCGTCGGGCAGCGCGGCCATGCTGCGCCGGATGGCGTAGCTCTGCGCGCGGGTGTCGGTGGCAATCGCATCGCGCCAGGAGACCTGGTCGCCGGTGCGGTCAAACCAGTCGACGACGTCTGCGTTCAGCCCGCCGACCTCTAAGCAGTCCGGTCGAAGCGGCACGGTCTGACCGGCGTAAGGGCTCGGATCGTGCACAGTGGCTCCCGTTAATAGGCGATGGCGTTAAGGCCGACGCGACCGAGGTTGTTGTCGTTGACGGTGAAAAACGAGAACCGGTCAGCACCCTGCAAGACGAATGCCGATGTCCAACTAGCCCCGTCTGATTGGTGCTCAACGCCGCGCACGATGCAGTCGCGGACGATGGGCGCCCCGCCGCCGGCCGGCCGGCGAGTGACGGTGATCCGGTCGCCGAAATCGCGGCCGAGCATCGCCGGCCAGAACACAGCTTCGACGTTCGGCGTCGGCCGGTTGAATTGCAGCCGGGCGAATCGGCGTCGGGGTGTGCCGAACTGGTATTTGAGCCAGTTAGCCCACTGCAAGGCCGTGTTGTCGTTTTGCATGATCAAGTCGTCGCGGGTGTGAGATTTGATCAGGTACCGACTGACCGACACTGGGTCGCTGACGTTCTGCTCGATGCCACCCACAGCAGCCGCGGCCACGGTGTTGACGAGGGTGTCACCGGGAGTCGACGGGATGGCGTCCGCGTACGGAATCTCGCCGGTGGCCGCGTACCCGCCGTCGCCGAACATCGCTTGCGAAACCACTGAACGGTTATTGGTGATGACAGCTTTGCGGTTGCGGAACACGATGCGCCCTTGCGCGTCGATGTAGACCTCACCCTGCTCGGTGTCCTGGACTAGCTGCAACTCCGTATTGGCTGAGCCGGTCATTGAGGTTGCTTGTAGCGAGGTGTCGCCGTTGACGATGACGCGGTCCGTGGAAGGCCAGCCGACAGCGTCCAGGATTCGAGTCACCCGCGCGCCGGAGTCTTCGCCGGCCCCGACCGGGGTCAGCAGCGCAGCTCGTTCCCTAGCTAAGAACACGCTGCCGTCTGTCGCCGGGACAGTTGTGTAGGTCCAGGATTTGCCCTGATAGCTAGGGATGAAGTCGTCCGCGTACCCGCGGAAAATCGGGTACGTGATGCCGTTCCACACAGCCCTGATGCGCACGCGGCGCATAGCCTCAACCTGGGTGACACCCGCTGAGACGTACGGGCCGGCGAGGTTTTCTGGGTCGAAGTACCGGAACCCGTCGTTGAATTCGATGCTGGCTGTGCCTGGGTCGAAACGCAGTGTCGGTGAGTCGCCTTTGCCGGCGCCGCGCTTGACCGACCAGCTCCGTACGTACTGGGTGACGTCAGCCCAGATGTCCGGCGCGCCGATCGGGTAGCTGCCGATCGCGCCGAGCGTCGGATGACCCACGGTGAAAACGCCCGTTGCAGCCGTGCTGGTGAAACCGATATCAATGACGATTTGCGGCAGGCTCATGGCAGCACGGCCTTACCTCGCACGGACACCGTGCCCCCGGCGTAGAGATAGCTCTGAAGCTGTTCGGCGATCTGCCTGCCGGCCTCGCGGATATTGGCGCCGGCCGCCAGCTGAGCGTTGAGGTGGATGACCGTCGTGTTGCCGCCACTTCCGCCGGACGCTCCGGAGCCCTGCCACATCGGCGTGACCTGCTCTGGCTTGTATCCCTCGCCGAAGCTGTAGGTTCGGCCGGAGTTGCCGACACCGAAGATCGGCTCGGTGATCATTCCGCCGCCAGCCATAGCGGTATGCCCGACACGTCCGCCAGCTTCGTAGCCCATCGGCGGCCGATTCGGGTCGGCTTGCTGGACGTGGAAAATCGAGCCGTAGCGACTCAGGATGTAGCGAATGCCTGCGGCGATGTTGGCGACCGGGTTGTAGATGTCGTCGGGCAGACTGCCCAGCCGGTAAGCCTCGAACGTGGACCCGATGGTCTGCATCAAGCCGCGGCTAGGGTCGCCGTGCTGCGCGTTGATGTCAGTCAGGTTGATCGAGCGCGGGTTGCCGCCGGACTCGCGCATGATCAACGTGTGCAGCGGACTGGCCCAGTTCGCAGGGACGCCCGTGGCAGCGATACCGGCCATAATCCACGCGGCCAGCTGCCCGCTGCCGGCGTTGGTTCCGCCAGCTCCCCCACCAAAGCCGAGACTGCCCAGAACCGCTGAGGTCACGTCGGACTTTGAGGGCACCTGGGTTTTGGTCGCGTCCACGGGGAACGGGTAGACCGCTCCGCCGCCGGCGTAGCCAGGCACGCGGCCGGTGCTGTTCATGCTGTCGAGCAGGCCGGGCGCGGTTGCCTCGATCTTCTGTCGACTATCTTTGTTGATGACGAATTCGTCTGCGTGGACAATACCGGCAGGCTGATACTTACTACCTGGACCAGTCCAACCACCTTCGGCGTAATACTGGCCATCCGGCCCTTTGATTGGGCCGTTGAAACCGACCGCAATCTTGCCAGTCTTTAAGGCTTGCTGATAGACCGACAGCCGGTCAAGCATGTTTCTAGCCTCGGGGTATCCGGTGACGCTCACGTGCGCGTTGTATTTACCCGCAAAGTCGTTAGCGGCTCTCTGCGCACCCTGAAACTCACCCGTCAAAATTTTGATCTGCGCGTCTGTCAGGCCAGCTGACTTCAACGTCGCCAGCAATGCCGGAGATAGCTTGCCGTTGAATTCGATGCCGAGCGAGCCTGCCTTTTCCTGCATGTCCAGGGCGGCATTGGCTAGTTTGTTGGTCGCTTGCCGCGCTTGATCGGAGTTGACCCCGTACTTATTGATTGCTGTTGACGCATCGTCGTGCGCCTTCTTTAGATCAATCTGGCCCTGGATCAGCGCGAACACGGGATCTGTTTGTTCTTTTTCCAGCTTGCTTAATTGCTTGAGCGCGTCGCTTTCGCCGAGCATCGCGGCAGCGCTAGCATCGCTGGCTTTGGTGAAGTTGCCTTTAGTGTCGCGGGTCTTGTCGACAACTAGGCGTTGCTGCTCAAGGTTGTCCGTGACGTCGATGGCCGCTTTGCCCTCAGCGTTCATTTTGTCTTTGTTGTCTTCGGCAGCTTTGCTCAGCATGCCCAACTCTTTGTACGCCGAGGGCAACTGCTTAGCCAGCTCGTCTGTGTTCAGGCCGCTAGCGTCCAGTACCTTATTCCACAGCTCGAAAGACTTCGACGCGTCATTCGACGAAGTCATGGCACTAGACAGGGAGGCGTCGAGCGCTTGCATGTTCTGCGCGGCCGACTTAGCGTCCATGCCGAAAAGCAGCCGGTTTCCGAAGTTTCCCAGGGCCGCGCCAGCCTCGCCGATCACTGGGATACCAGCGACGGTCGTGTTCATGAATTTGCCGAAACCTTCGTCGGCTTGTTTGGCGAAACCGGCGATGTCGTGCAGTTTGCTGAAGTTGTCTCCGAATGTATCGCCGAGCGCTTTTGACGAGTTTCCTGTCGCCATCAAGTTGGTTAGAGAGTTGGTCAGCGCGTCAACGTCGGTGTCTTTTTTGTCGAGACTGTTGAGTGCGGCGGCACCCGCTTCCAGGGCGAGAGACCAGGCCGTGAGCTTGCCGGCCAGCGACGTCAAGGTGCTGAGTCCGGCCGCGGCCTTTTCCCCTGCGGGGCCGATCGCGATGAGCTGCTCCTGAGTCTCCGCCATGACTTTGCGGTACTTGACCCATCCGACCGCGCCGAGAATAAGCGCGCCGGTGAGCGCGGCCAGAATAGTCAGCACCGTCGAAACGACTGGCGGCAAGCTGACCGCGACGTTGACAACATCGTTCAGGCTTTTGGTCAGGAATCGCAAACCGCTACTACCACCCGAACCGCCTTGAATCGCCAGCGTTTCCAGGGAGCCTTTCAGCCGCTCCATATCTCCGGCGAGGTTGTCTGTCTGAATCGACGCCGTGCGCGACGCGTAGCCGGCATCATTGACCGCGGCCCGCCACTTGTCGACACCTTGGGCGCCATCTGTGTAGAGAATGCTCGCCGCGCGGATAGCGTCATTGCCGAAGATCTGGCCGAGAGCTTGGTTGCGCTGTTGCTGGGTCAGGCCTTTCAAGTGCTCTTGCAGGGTTTGCGCCACGCCGCTGACGCCGACAAACTTGCCTTGCGCGTCGTAAAACGAGATACCTAATTCCTGCATCAACCTACTAGTCTTAGACGTCGGGTTGGCCATGGCGAGCATCATCGTTTTAAACGATGTGCCCGCGTCGGAACCGATAAGGCCAGCACTCGCGAATTCGGCCAACGCACCCGTCGTGTCCTCCACCGACAGGCCGAACTGGGCAGCGACCAGACCTGACTGATTCAGGGCGTAACCCATTTCGTGGACGCCACCTTGAGCCTTGCCGGCGGCAGCGGCGAGCAAGTCCGCCACGTGGGGAATCTGCTCGCCTTTGAGCTTGAAGTCGGTCAGCGCCGTGGACGCGACCGAGGCTGCCTCACCCACAGAGACCTGACCGGCCGCAGCCAGATCTAGCGCGCCTTTCAGGCCTCCACTGAGAATGTCGGACGTATGCACACCAGCTTTCGCCAGCTCGGTGATACCGTCCGCGGCCTGGGTGGCAGAAAATGAGGTGTCTTTACCCGCTTGCAGTGCTGCCGCGCGCAGCAGACCCATTTGCTTGGTGTTGTCTTGCACCGACATCGAGCTGTCGTAAGTAGCTGCCTTGACCGCCGACATGGATTTGTCGAAGTCTGCCGCCGTTTTGATGGCGTAGCCAGCCATACCCAGTAGCGCGCCACCGACCAACGCCGCGCTGCCGGCGACTTTGTCGAGCTTGCCGGTTTCTGCGGACTTGTCGAGCTGGCCCTTGAAATCGGTCGTGGCCAGCTTCGCCCGTTCCATACCGGCGATGTAGCCGGATACTTCCGCGGTCAGCCTCACACCAACAGTCCGCAACGCCATGGTCAACCCTCTCGAATAGTGGTGCCCCATAGGCGCGCTTCAGCGTCGCTGAGCCGTTCTTTACCGCCATCGGTCAAGGCGTTTTTTACTCGCGAGATCTCGCGGCTAGCCCGACACATGGCCTGGGAAACCTGGAAGTTCGGCGAGCCTGGCGCATCCTCCTGGGAGGTGCACACAGAGACCGGCCGGCCGCACAACGGGCAGAGTCCGGCCCGGTAGATGTCCAGTGCGATCAGCTCCGCGCGGTCGACGTCGGTGAATCGCGGCTCGACGGTGGTGACCGACCGGACTAGCCGGCCGCACTCGTCGTATTCGTGCACGGTGGTTTGTGCCTGCTCCCTGCCGTCGAGCTGGGATGGCGCGATACCTAGCCGCTCAGCTGTTGCTACTCGGCGTCGATAGTCCTCTTCGCCCTGGAAGCGGCGAGCGAGAAAGGGACGTCCACCTCAGCCCGATTCAACTCCCAAGCCGTATTCGACAGTTGGTCGTACTGCCGATCGGTTAGGACTGCCGCGAGCTCTGCAAACTCAGCCTCGCTCAGCTTCGGGTCGACCAGCGACGCGATGATCAGTGCGTCAAAAAAGGTGTCCGCGTTGATCCCGACGAACTTATCCGCGTCGACGACCGTGCCATCGTCGCCCTTGCGAGGAGGGTGCGCGGCGATGAGCGCGCGGAACTGTGGTTTGGGCAGGGCGCGCATGCGCATCTGCGCGGTGAAATCCCGCATCTGCGCTTGCAAGGATTCGATGCGCTCGACCAGCGCGGTACCGCCGTTGCCGGCAAGCGAGTCGACAGGATCTTTTTGCGCGAGCTCTAGCTCCCGTTCGGCGGCCTCGTGATCGGCCATCAGATCGCCGCGCATGCAGATGGGCACAGTGCGCTCCGGTAGCCGCGCTGTAGCCAACATTGCTTTGAAATCTTGGTTCATGCTCGTTCTCCCGTTCCCGAATTCCCGAAGAGTGTCGGCCGGCGTCGGGAGGCGCCGGCCGACACGATCAAGGCGAGCAGTTAGGCGATTGCCGCTCGTAGCGAAGGTGACGCGGTGATCTTGAGACCAACCTCGTAGGTCTCGACGGAGTTGGGGGCGACGTCGGTCCGCGCGATTTCTTCGCACAGTGCCGGGTAAACCTCGATCGGTTGCCCGGACGTCCACACGGTCGACTCAGTCACTGACCGGCGAATGACCAGAAATCCCGCTGTGTCGCGCACGAGCGTGTTAAAGATCGTGTCCGTACCGACTGGAGATTGGCGCTTGAATTTCAGCGTCGGGTTGCTGAAGCTGACGCGACCGTTCACGTTTGTATCAAAAACAGACGCGAGGGAGTTTGTGTTGACGTCGGCCGTGGTCGGCTTCATGTTCATCAGACCATCGGCGGTCATCGTGCCTTGCAGCAGAATTCCTGCGGTCAGCTCAGTGGTGGTCGGCGCGTTGATGTTCGCGATGGACGTGACCCACGCGACGCGGGTCTTGCCATCGGAGGTGATATCGGGCATCGCCTACTTACCATCCTTTTCTGAGGTAGAGCTCGTAGCGGGGGCCGACTTCGGAGGATCTTGAGCAGCCAGGGGCTCTTGGTACGCGATAGGTGGGGCGGCTTTCCAGCCCATCGCGCTCCAGCCAGCGGCAAGCGCTGCGAACGGCACGCGGCCTGGAAGTACCGAACTGTCGGGGTACACGATGTGCACTTGATCAGTCGGGCCCGGCTCAGTGGACTCTTGCCAGCCGCGATTCTTGGTCCACTCGTCGCGCTGGTCGACGCCTTCGACCGGTGCCCGGACACCGTCGACATCGCTGATCCAGTAGGTGTTTTTCGGCATCGTCAGTCCCCCTAGACCGGGTACAGCTCGTAGGTGAGGCTCGTCTGTGACGACGACGTCACCGTGACAATGCCCGCCGACCCTGCCGCCGAGCGCGGGATAAACAGCATCCGGACACCCGTAGCTGGCGCGGCCAAAGGGGTGACCGTGCCCGGGTTGCCTTGCACCGTGTTGTTCGGGTCGAGAACCGAAATGTTGGATGCGGTGCCACTGGTGATGACGCGCAGCAGCCAACCGTTCGGCCCGGACGTCGCGATGGAGATCGTGTCGGACGCGGTCGGTGTGATCGCGTTCGGTGTGGTGCCGGTCGAGATGACCGACTGTGGCGACAGGAGCGCCATCCGGCGCACCCCCTTCGTGAGTTAGGTGACCGGCGCGGCGCCGGGAAATCAGGGCAGGGTTACCAGGCCATAGACGTCGACTTGATCCATCGACAACTGCAAAGTTTCTTCACTGCGCTGCGGTGGTTGCGACTGACGCCAACGAATCGGGAAACACGTCCGGCCGGCGATCGTCGGGGTGACGTTGAGCAGAGCGGCCCGCGCTCTCGCGGACACAGCCCGTGCCGCTGCCGCGCTACCGCCGACACAATGGCAGTAGATCCACAGCTCGATCACATCGGAGTTGAGCGTCAACGGGACTTTGTCCGGCGCGGCCGGTCCGTCGAGGGTGGCCACGTAGAAGTACACGAGGACGTACGGTGTCGAGCCCCCGTCTGGCACAACCCCGTCATAGACGACCAGCGCCGGGTTGACGTTGTCGGCGTCGAGCAGAGCGAGCACCGCATTCGCGTGATCCTGGATCGTGCTCACTCGTCGAGCGCCTTGACCGCAAGTGCTTCCAACGCGGCTTCAAATTTTGGCAACTCAGCCTCAGCGGCCGGCGCCATGTGCGGGCGGGGTGCGTTTTTCTTCGACCCGAATTCGAGCAGGTTGCCCAGTGCGCCCTGCCGCTTGCTCTTGTCAGGGCCGATGTCTGCGAACGGGCCGGACAAGGAAATGCCCGTGTCATACGTGATCGCTTTCGGGTACGCCGGTGCATGCCTGAGTCCCGAAACCCGCTGAGCCGCATCGTTTTTGATGTTCAGTGCGCCTTTAGCAACCACTGCGGTAACTGCGGGGATCGAGCCGATGATGGCGAAGCTGAAAACCTTGCCCAACGCCGCCACCTCTGAGCTATCGAACGGCATCGCTCAGCCCAGCCTCTCGGTGATTTGCAGCCGGCGGGCGGTCGAATCCGTCTTGTGCGGCAAGTCGTGCACGAGGAAAACGCGTCCGACCAGGTCACCGTCGCGGGCAGCGGCGGTGATCGTCACTTCGTCACCGACGTCGATACCGACTACCGACACCGGGATTTGCAGCTCCAGCCGAGCGATCAGGACGAAGTCTTCGCCCACGTCATGCGGCCGGTCGACAGCTTGGGGTTGCTGGACGCGGCACTTACCGGCGTACGGATCGGGGTTGAGGTAGGTCGGGGTGATCACCCCCGAGAACTGGTCGGTCGTGGTGCCCGTGCGGCGCCGGATAGTGCACGAGTCGACCATGCCCGCCTCAGCTGCCGTCCGGCCGCGGGCAACCACGCTGGCGCGCGACATCAGGGCCACGATCCGTCCGGGTCGTGGACAACCCAGCCGGGCGCCTCGTCTGCGTCGGCCTGAGGGCGAAGCGGTTCAGTCACGAGAACTCTCCACACATCACGGTCTAGCGGTTAAGCCGGCATACTGCCGGTACGTAGTCCCTGCCGTCGGGCGAGTGGTTGTCCCGGCATTCGGCCGGTACGTGGCACCTGTCGGTGCAGCTACTGCGTTGATTGCGAAGACCGCGTGTTCACGGTCGGCGGGGAAACCAGCGCCGGTATACGTGGTGGTCGCGGACGCGGTGATCGACGTGCCGGTGTAGTTGATCTGATGCGCGACGCTCAGGTACGCGCCATCGGTGGTGCCGCCCACCGTGGACAGATCCGCGTCTTTTACCCACGGCGAGCCCCATGAACTGGAAGCGCTAGACGCGTCGGTGATGTCTCGGCCACGGGCAGCCACGATCACCTGCGGTGTTCCGGGCAGCGAACTCAACGTCGGGAAGGTGTCCGACGTCGGTGTTGAGCTGGTCCCGCTGCTGTAGGTCGACCCGTGAGCGAACTCGTACACGAGCCACTGCACAGGAAAGTTGCTGCCGTTGTGAGTGAGCGTGATCGACGAATCGCCCGAGCTCGTTTTCGTGAACACGCTCAGCTGACCGGAGCTGACCGGCGACAGTTGCATGGTCCAGCCGGCAGCGGCATGGGTGACCGCGCCGTAGACGCAGACCACCAGCAGGTTTCCTGAGGTGCTGGTGAACCCGAAATCGATCGTGTGGCTCGTCGTGCCGTTACGGCCGGCGGTGCCGTTGCCGATGTTGACCCAAGGTGGCTCGGTTACCGGCATGACGCCCCTTTGCGGCTAGCCCTCAGGTGACGTTGATCATCCGAGCTTTCGATCCATAGACCTTGCGCAGCAACGCTTTCAGCGACGGCGACGCCTCCAGCGCCGAACTGGCCGCGGCGTACGCAACGGCGTAGTCGTCGATCTTCTCGCTGACTACGCCGGTCGGGTTAGTCATCAGGCCGCGGGCCAGTGACAGGCACGCGCCGCGGGCCAGCTGCAAGGTCTGCTTGTCGCTGGCTGAGCCGGCCGGATCGTAGCCGGCCGTATAGACCACCACCGTAGACACGGGGCCGGTCGCATAGATCCAATCACCCCAGCCGGGCCCGTTCAGTCCGCTGTATCCGGACCAGCCGAGGTTGCACCAAATGCCGTTAGCTGTCTGCGACCAGTTGCCAGACGCTGTGCCCTGGGTGAGCAGTACGCCATTGAAGGTGACCGAGGTAACCGACACAAGCGGTTGCTGAGTTAGGCGCATCAGCTGGCCGATACCGCCGAAAATCGTCTCGGTCGTTGTGGCCCGGATGATGCGCTGACCGTCGACAGCCGCTTGCACTACCGCCGTTGCAACCTCGATAGCCAGCGTCGCGCTCGCCGTGTCGAGGTCGGTTTGCAGTAGGGAGGCAAGATCTGCCGGGCTAGCTAGTTGGTCCGCCATTGCTTGCCTCCCCCCTCACTAGCTCAGGACGACGTACGGAACGAACGTCTTGACTGCCGGCGCCGCGAGGGTCGCCGTAGCCGTAGCCGTGAGCGACGTACCCGAGGACACGGCGAGGTTGGCCTCACCCGTGATGATCGGCGCAACCGCCAGTGACCCGAGCAGCGACGGGACCGTGCCAGCGTTGACCATGATCGCGGCCCAGTAGAAGTCCGTCTTGCTGATCGTCTGTGGTGCCGACAGCGCCAGCGTCTTAGTCGCGTTGGCGGCCCATGCCGTTGAGGTCTGGTCAGCGCTCTGCGCCAGCAATGCAGGAGTGCCTGCGTTGCTGTAGAGCGCCACCCAGTAGTTAGCTGGCGTGGCCGCGGCTGTCTGGCCGGACCGCATCGAAATGCTCGTGATGACGTCGCCAGCAAACAGCTTGATCCGAACAGCTGTGATCGTGCCCGAAACCAGCGGCACGTTTCCTGTGTCACCGGCCGAGTCATACAGACCGATGCGGGGCTGATTCGCGCGCAGGAAAGTGTCCGGCGATGACGGGGCCGCATCGTCGAGCCACGTCAGAATGTCGCGGTAGTTGCGGGTCATCCCGCCGAGCAGAGTCACTTGCTTGCCGCCTTTTTGTCCTGGGTGAAGTACGCCGCGAGCTCGTCGCGGGTCTTCTGCCGGGCCTCGTCCTCGTGCATACCGTGCTCAACGGCGAATGCCCGCCACGTCTCAGCGGACGCGGCCTTGCGCGGGAGCACTTCGTCTACCCCGTCGCCGTCGACATCGCGCACGACAAGCGGGTCGTCGTTACTGTCGCCGGCCTGGGTGTCGAGTTTTTCAAGGCCCTGGGCAACGCCCGTGTCGTCCGGGTTGCTCTTGGCCGCGTCGAGTGCTTCGTCAAAATCGTCAACGCCGTAGCCGGCCGACCGGAAGTAACCCAGCTCGCTGGCCGCGTCGTCGACCTTGGCAACGCCGTCGACGAACTTGACGGTGCCGACCGTGTCATTGACACCGGGAACGGGGGTGCGGATCAGCTTCATGGTCAGGCCACCTTTACCGAGCGCAGGACTGCCGCGCTCTTGCTGTTCTTCAGCACCACAGCGAGCGGGCCGATTTCCAGCTCGCCGCTCTTGTTGGCCCCGGCGTGCGCAAAGTCCGGCATCCAAGTCTGCACGAGCGGGTGTCCGGCCATGCTGACCGCGTGGAAACCGTCCAGGCCGAACGTGGCCGCATAGATGTCGGTCAAGCCTGTTCCGGCTGCGGTCGGGATGATCGGGCTAGCGCCGTCGAAACGGTCACCGATGTCGACCAGCACCCACGGGCCGTACATGTCGATCTGCCGACCCAGATCGTCTTTCGAGCTGGTGTAAAGCGCAGCCCACCGGGCGAGCGCGCGAATCCGGGCGATCGAGCGAGTGTTGCCGAGGATGGCCTTAACGCCGGTCTCGATCGCACCCGGTGCGCCCTGATCGCCGCTGCCGGTGTGCGAGGGGACGATCAGCGATAACCAGTCGTCCAGCTCGTCCAGGCGCGCGTTGGCGAGCGCCTGGGAAGTGACCGTGGCGGCCGTCCAGTCCGCAGTGCCGGACATGTAGCCGGCCGTGCGCTCGGTCGAGCTGCCGACCAGTGCCTTGCTCAGCCCGTCGAAACCAGCCGCGTCGACTGAGGTGTCGCCCAGAATCATTTCCTGTTGAAGGCGAATCGGTGCTGACGTGATCAGCTGTTGCAACTGGAAGGTCAGCTCATTACTCGTGCCAGGGCCGAGATTGGCGAACACGCGGTCGAGGGTGAACGCACCGCCGTGCGGCTTCAGGTCCACCGTGTAGCGCTGGCGGGTCGCCTGACCCGGTGCGTACTCGGTGTTGTACTGGCGGAACGCGGTTGGCGCGGCAGTGATCAGCCGGGTGTAGCCGTAGGTCAGCGTGCCGCCTCCGGTGCCCGGGTTGACACTGTCGTCGAAAGGCATGTGATCCCACAGCCAGGAATAACGCCGCAAGTTATCGATCACTGAGTAATCGATAGAGTTGAGCGTATTTACCTGTGCCTGAGCAAGGGTGATCGGCACTGTGTCGTCTCCAAATCCAGGGGCTATTTGGTGGCGCTATAGTGCTGCGCAACCGCTGCCCCGAGTGATGTCGGTCTGGTTTTCGTCTCGCCGCGCGAGCCCTGCGACGGGTCCGGTTTCGGCGTAGCCGCCTTTACCTGCGCAGCTGGGAAATCCCGCAAGATCTCGTCGGCATCGGCCGCGATCTCGTCGCGGGTAGTGCCGACAAGTCGCTTGGCCTGTGCGGGGGTGAGGCCCTTCTCGTGGGCCACTTCGAGGCGCGTCGCGCGCAACTCAGCGTCCACGGCGCGTTGCTCGGCGGCAGCGCGTTTCTCAGCCTCAGACTTGTCCGCATCGGCCTTATCAGCCTCAACCTTGCGATACTTCGCCAGCTCTTTCTCAGCGGCCTTACGCAGGTCACGCTCAGCAGCAAGCGCCTTCTTACCCGCATCGCCTAGCGGATCAGTCTCCGGATTATCGACGGCCGGCGAATCGCTCGCTGGCTCGACGGTGGTAACCGTTTCGACTGTCGGGATTGGCTCAACCGGGGTGCTCGTCGGTGCGGTCATCGCGACCTTTCAGACAGTTGCCGGCATCGCGCCGGTCATGTGATGTATCCGTGCAACCGCAGTAGACGGATGGCTTCCTCGCGGTTTCCCGCCGATTCCCGAGCGATCTGCTCTGGCATTAGTCGACCACCTCGCCGCGTACTGGCCTCGGTCGTGAAACGGCGTTCACCAGCCACGTACATACCGCGCCGAGAGTTGACGACCTTGGCAATGTCGGCACCCGAACGGATCGCTTCCGCGCCCGAGCGAGTAAATCGCCGGTCTTGCTCCGCGCTCGACATCGCGTCGAACGCGCGTTTGGGGTTGGTGCTGACGTCGCCGGACACATTTTCGGCCGCGGGCACGTTGCGGCACGCGCACCGAGGATGGCGAAGAAAACCGGCCGACCAGCGGTAGTGCTTGCCTGCCAGCACGATGCAGCGCGAGCAGGCGCCGGCCGAAACCATGCGCACATAGCCAGTAGCGTGCGGACGAGCTGTGATGGCCACGCCCGTTGCCACGCGGGATGCGTCCTCGATCTGGGTGCGAACGATCATGTCCAGGTGCACCCCGCCAAGCGCCAACGCGCGAGCCGGCGCACTGCCCGCCTCAATCGCTTGCAAAGAGGAGATAGCCGGCCGGTAGATCAGTGACGCGAGTCCGCGGCCATCAGACGCGACACCCATCAAAGATTCCGCCCGCACAGCACCGAGCGTTTCCCCAGTCAGTTCTTGCGCGGCTAGCGCGTCCTCCACGTACGCGCTAGCCGACGACGCGGCGATACCTTGCGCCGAAACCAGCGTCGGCATTAACTGGCTCGTCTGCTCCAGCCACGACCGGCCAATGTTGCCCGGGTCGATTTTGGTCCAGAGCCGGTGCGCGTGCGCCGCTGTTTTCCTGGCAAGCGTGGCTTGCCGCCGATCGTATGCGCGCGCCACGTCGTAAAGGGTCACGGCGCCGGTGGGGCAGACTCTTGCGATTGGGCAAGGGTTCGGGAAAGCTGGCCCACCGGGTCAAGCGCGGCCTGCTTTTCGTCCTCTTGTTCCATCCGGTCAATCTGCGCTTCGGTGTATTGCAGATCGAGCCTGGTCTGTCGCAACGTCGTGATGCCGGACGTGTATTTCTTCACGGCTGCATCGGCTGTCTGCGCGATTGTCGGGGTGGACGCGTCGCGCCAAATCGTCTCCAGCTGCCGCCATTTCGGGTCGTCGTCGCCCTGCAACCGGCGCACGATCCGCATCGCTTTTTCGTACGCGCCACCGAACGCCCGTTGCTTGCGCTCAGCGCGCTTGACCAGTCGTGCCTCGCTGGACCGGATCGCGTCCGCACTCGGTGGGTTGTCGGTGGCCAGGCCGAGAAAATGCGGGGGTAGGCCGGACAGTGATGCGACCAGTCGAGCCAGCTGGTTGATGCTTTCGGTGAAATTCGACAGCTGAGCTGAGGCGAATTCAAACTGGCGAGCGACTTTGTCATCGTCCGGAATGGCCAACAGCCGACCCATGAGCACTTGCATGGGGCTGAGCTGATTGCCGTTCGCGTCCTCAAAATCGGCCGGCGAGACGCCGAAGATTCCGCGCAACGGGACCGCGATGAATTCAGCGGCCACCATCATGTCAGTGGCCAGTTTGTTAGCCGCGTGCGCGAGCGGTAGGACGGTGTCGAGCTCGGATCGGCCGCGCCAGTCCGCCAGCCGGGACCGGTTGACCATCGGCACGATCGGCACCACACCAAGGTTGTGCTCGTCGCGGTCGATCAGCTTCCACTCGCTGGTCAGGTCATAAAAGCTGGTCTGGTTCGGTTCGTACACCGTGGCGTAGCGCTCGATCCGACCGCTCAGGATCGCCTGACTAGCCGCCTGGCCGTCGAGCCCCTGGAAGCCGTAGCCAAGCCCGTAGCCGTAGAGCCGGATCGCCGAGCGGACAGCCCGGGTGCGCGGGTCGATGTCGGCAAAAACCTCGAGGGGTGACTCGAAGGTGATCAGTGGTGTATCCGGGTCGGCTTCATTGGTGCCGACCGCGATATACGCGCGGCGCATCGTCAACGCGTCGACGGTGGCCATCTGGCTCTGCTCATCGGCATCGTTGGCCTGCCACACGCGCCACAGCTCGTCATCGGCGTCGTCCTGGGGCAGGCCGAAACCTTCGACATCGAGGCGTTCCTCGAGGGAATCCACGACAAGTTGGGGCCACGCGATGACGACCTGCTTGACCCTGTCACCAAGCTCGGCCTGGATCTCTGGGTGCATATACGCCCGCGGTGAACGCATCTCGTACTCATCGTTGAGCGCTCGCAAAACCGGACGCTCGTACTCGTGTGCGTTGATCAGGCGGCTGATCAGGGCTCGCTCGTCGTCAGGCAGTGCCACGAGCCCTCGTCTCTGTTAGCGCATCACGATCACTTTGCGGCGTACCTTCGGTTTGGGCCAGAGCCCGGCAGCGGTGACGTCGCCGGCAGCCTCGTCGGCGAGAACGGAAACGACGGCGAGATCAATCTTCTGGGTCTGCGACGGTTTGCCGATCACGTACTTCTTGTTCGGCCGAACAAGTCGGCGCGCGTTCTTGACGTGCGTGAAGGTGCTCGCGCACCCGTCGTGCGTGAAAGCCGAGTCGCTCTTCATGACGTCAGCGTGCAACCGCACGAGAGCGGCGTGCATCTGGTTAATCCGGTAGGTCTCCCAACGCAGCACGACCTTCTCGCCGTACTCAGCCGACCAGGCGTCAAGCTCGGTCTTCCAGTCCGGCGGGTCCGCATACATCCGGACCACGTCGTATCGCTCGAACAGCTCTTCGACAGCTGCCCCGACCTCGAGGCGGGGTACCTGACCGTTGTGCTCGGCCGGGTTCCAGATCGTCGGGCGGCCGTCGCCGTACACCGGCGTGAACTGGTAGCCGTCTTTCGTCTGGGCCCGGATGCCGGTCCAGTCGTCGGTGTCGGAGCCGTCAAAGGCGAGCACGACCGGTGCACCGTCGGGCACCTCGCGCGGGGCCTTACGGGCCTCCCACTTCTCGCCGTCCATCCAAGATCCGGCGCCATAGACGATCCGGTTGCCGTAGAACCGCTCCGCCTCGCCCGGGTCGCGTTCGAGCAGCTCCTCTGCCTCGGCATTGATGCCGTGTAGGTCGGCGTGCGGTGAGCCCTTGTAGTTGATCGCGTGAATCCGGCGCCGCTCCGTGCGAACCGTGTACTTCAGGTCGGCCGGTGGCGGCTCGTAGAACTTGAAGATGTCCTTCTTCGTCGACTCGGAGGTCTGCTGCGCGGTCGAGTCCTGCGACGGGTCGAAGCAGTTCGTTGTCTCCGCGGACCGGCCGCCCATCGCTGCGGCGCCGCGGCGCTGGGTACGCGCGACGCTGACGAGCTTGTTGGTCGCGGTGTAAAGCTGGGTCTCGTCCTGCATGGCGAACGTAATCGGGTTGCCTAGGCGGCTCAACGCCGAGCTGGTGACCACGTCGATACGGTTCTGTTCCGGATCGCCGCCCTCATCGCGTAGCCGGATAAAGCCCTCGCGAACCAGCATCCGATTCGACAGCCGCGGGTTGCGGGCCATTGCCTGCAACGGCCGGTAGACGTTGTCGACCTGGTCCTCGCTGGTGGCAAGGAGCTGGATCAGCGGCGTCGGCCAGGCATGGCCCATCGGCTCGCCCGCCCGGTAGCGGTATACCCACCCGCAGTTACAACCCTCATCCGCGCAGATGTAGGCGTCGTTCTCGCCCGCCCAGTCGTAGAAGAGCACCGGGCCGAGGCCCTCAGCGGCCACCCAGGCGGCCGACATCGGCCCCTTTCCGGTTTTCTGCGGGGCGATGATCTGGCTGCGCCGATAGTGGAACGCCTCGGACCGGATCGGAATCGCGTCCGGGTCGCCGTCCAGAAAGTCGGGGTCCTGTTTCGCCTCTGACTTGATCCGGTAGTGATTGGCAAGGCACCACAGCTGCCAGTCGTACGGACGAAACGCGCGGCCCTTGCGGAAGCCGTCCGGGATGATGCAGTGCCGCTGGATCCAGGCCGGCACGACCCAGAGGGTGGGGAAGTCGACGGCGTAGCGGTCAGCCGGTTGCATCGCGGACTACCGTCAGGCGGCCCCGCACATCGTCTAGTTCGTCCTCGAGGACGGGCTGTGCCGCAATACGTTTCGCGCCCACCTCATCGGCAGCGATCCGCCAGCCGTTCTCCTTGAGCCCGGCCGGCGTCAGGCCGATCTGGTCGGCGAAGCGGTGAAGGGAGTTCTTGTCGGCGGCGGTAGCCTCGCCCGCCTCGCAGACAACGGCGGTCCGGACCCACATCGCCACGGTGTGCCAGCGCCAGGGCTCGACCGACCAAGCCTTGGCCTGCGGCGTCGTCCAAGCCCAGTCCCACAGCGTCGACTCGCGACTGCTCATCTGCGGCAGCGGGAAGTTCGGCACCTCTTCGTCATAACCTTCGGCCGGCAGGGCGTCGAACCGTAGGCCGCGACGCTCGCTGCGTCCTGACTTTGGGTCCGGCGGCGGGCCGGATCTTGCGTGTCCACCTCGGGGCATTTTCGATCTCCTCAACCGCATCGCGCGGCCTTCGGTGGACGGTTACATCGCGTAACCCTCCGGAAGCTTTGACTCTCCGCGGAAATCAGACGCCTCTCCAGCGGTTCTTTTTCTTTTCCCGTGCCGGGGTAGCCCCCCACCTTCGTCACCGTCCGTGACCGTCGCGCCGTCGCCACGCTCGATTGCACGCCGCGTGCTCCAGCTGATCAGCCACCGCGTGCGGGTCATCACGCAGATCCACGCTGTGACCTGCGTCTATCTTGTCGTCGTGCCACATCGGCTTGCCGCACTTAGGGCAGGCCATGCCAGGCACGAACGAGCGCAGTAGTGCGGCACGCGCCATGCTGTGCTGGCGCCCATAGCCACGCGCTTGCCTCGTTCCTCGCGCCTGCTCACGCTCATGCGCACACGCAGCACAATGACGAGCCAGCGTCAGCTCAGGACAGCTGGCCTCGTGCGCTGCACATGCGGTGCACGAGCACACGTGATAGCCCGGAATCAGTACGCCTCGTCGTCCACATACAGCACCACAGATAGTGTCAATGGTTTGCCCGCTTCAGCATTGATCGTGACCGAGCGGATAAGTTCCATACCAATGCCGCGACGCTCTAGCCAAGCGACTGCCTCGCGCAGCATCGGCATTCGGTGAGCGTCATCCACTATCCTGATTGCCACGTTGACTCCCTCTGATTCAGCTACTCGCCGCGTCCTCAGCTCGCGCACCTTGCCACGCACCAAAGTGCGACGCGACGTTGGCCCCCACGCTGAGCAGGATCACCCACAAGATGGAGTGCTGCCACCACAGCAGCGATGGGATGGCCAGCACCAACCACACGGCCGTCATTGCTGCATGGAAGCGGCGCAGATAACGCACTGGAATGTGGATCATCCTTGAGCCGCCAGGATTAGCCACAACAGCCACAGCACCACAGCTGAGACAGCGCCAGCGGCGAACCCGATCATCGCGTCGACCACATGCTCGGCGGTCCGGTGATGTTTGCTCTGCTGGTAGACCGCCATCGTCCACCCCCGAACAGCACAACGCCCACCTGGCGTAGGCCAAGGTGGACGGAGGCTTTGTCTGCGACACTCGTCGAATCTTGGCGCAGCCTAGCTCTGAGATCTTTGTAATGCAAACAGCTCACGACGGTGTTTACGCTGCCGGTCCATCGCCCGGATCTCCAGGGCGTCACCAACGCGATACAGCGGCCGACCATGCCCATCCTCGCCACGCACCAGCAACCACCCCGCCGCGATATACGCCATGATCGTGGAGTAGCCGATCTTCGCCTCACCGAACCCGGCCAGCACGCGGGCGATCTCATCCGGTCGGGCCAGCCGGGACCGCAACGCCTGCAGCAGCCACGCCCGCGACGCGACAACCTCGTGTTGGGCGCCACATTGCCGGCACTGGCCGACCACCGCGCCAGGGGAAGCCAGCACATCCGTCCAGCACACCAGCCCCGTATCAGCGTTCATCGCCCGACAAGGCCCGAGGTAGATCTTGGCTGCTGGTCGGTCGATCAGGTGCACCGTCGAGCCGAACAACGGCCGTAATGCCGCATGGAACTCCGGCCACTGCTGCCGATACCGCGCCCATCCCGTTGCCTGCCCCAAATACCGAGCCAACGCCGAACCGGTGACGCCGACCGGCTCATGCCCGGTCTCGTCGTGCACCGTGCGCGCCCAAGTGCTCAACTCGCTCCGGATCGCCGCGGCCCGCTCGGCGACCTGCGGCCGATACGGCAAGGGAACCTCAGCACCAGCCGGCCGAGCACCACCGGAACCGAGCCGGTCCTGGCGGGCGATCGTCACGTCCAGCTCCGGCAACACAGCGGCCAGCTGGTCGAGCAGGCCAGCCAGATCTTGGGCACACACCAGGCACCCGAAAGCCGTATCCGGCACCGGACGCGGGCAGGTGGAACAGCGGTTTTGCATCATCACCCCGAAAATTCAGACTCATCGACAAGCTCAGGCGAAACGGTCTGCACGTGCACCCCAGCGCATGCCCCATCAGCGCGAAACCACAGCTCACCGTCCTGGCGATGCACCGTGACGCGGACGTGCTCACCACCGGTCAACTCGTCCGGGAGCACCCGAAACCACACCCCGAACATTTCGTTCCACTCAGCTGGGCGCACCACCATGGACACCGCCATCACGAACCAGGCTCCGGTTGTGGCGGCACCGCCGGCCGCAACCTCGGCGGCAAACCCAGCGGCGGATACACCGGCGGCAACGGGTCATACGCGCAGTCCAGGACATCGCGGATCAGCTGGCCCCACTCGCCGGGCAACTCATCCGCTAGGGCGTCCATGCGGCGGGCCAGATCACAGCCGCGGCCCATCCAGATTGCTTCGACGTCGCGCATCAGAATCCACTGACCATCGGCCACGCCTGAGCGTGCGGGAAACCGGCTGAGGCGGGCTCGGGGTCGCTCTCCGGCTCGCTGATCGGGGTTCCATAGCCCGCCGTACGCAGCAGGCGGACGAATGTCGCGCCGGTCATGGTCACGAATTCCCTACCATCTACTCGCGTCACTACGTGAGGAATCTCGTCCGACTTGGCATCGGCAATGGCTTTGTCGAGGTCGGCCTCAAGCCTCATTTCCGCCAGGTCTGCCGCCGTGGACGGGGCTGCCTTTCCGGAGAGTGCAGGCGGATTATCGAGATACCAAGCTGCACGACGGAGGATCGCCGACGACTCCCTCGCCGCACCGATCAACTTATGGTTGCATCGCGTGCAGAGCAGACCGCGAACCTCGCCCGTGACGTGATCGTGGTCGACGGCCAGTCGCCGCGTGCGAGGCTGACACTCACAGATTGCGCATCGTCCGCCCTGGAGATCAAAAAGCCGTTCGTAGTCTTCGAGCGTAAGGCCATAAAGGGTGCCAATCCGCTGCTCGTGCAGGTAAGTCGAGTAGCACGATCGGCAACTAGCCGGATGCTTACCGCTTTTTCCTGGAGCGCTGAATTCTGTCGGCAGCAGGTAAAGCTGGCACAGGGAACAACGAATTCTGCCCTCCTGATCAACCTTGGGCATGCGCGGCTGTATCCCGCGCGCCAGACGCTGCTGACGGCTTTTGTAGCGAGCGCGGTTCCGCTCGGCGAGGACGATTACGGGCTGTCTTTTTGTCCAGCAGGCAATGCAATAGCGGCGCTTTCCGGGTTCCTTCAAGTTTCCGCATTCGGGGCACGGCTTGCGGCGTTCAGGGTGCAAGCCGCGCTCGCGGGCCACAGCAATCGAGCACGGCTTGCAATATTTAGTCCCAGATCTCGGCGCGTCGCACCGCTGGCACGTCGGGTCACGCTCGGCGTCGCTCCTGACCTTTTCGGCGTTCACTGGGGAGTCATAAATTTCGCTCTCAGCAGGCATAACACATTCCCCAGTTGTGGCCACGCTTGGCGCGGCCGGCTTCGATGTTTCCGGTTTCAAATCTTCGCGAGGCGCCCTGGGGAAGCTGAGCGCTTCCATTCGAGACTCGCCGGTCACCATTCGGACACCACTCGCCGTAGCGCTGGGCCGTCGAGGACTAAAACCCCACCGTCGTCGATGAGGCGCTCCGCAACAGGGTGGCCGTAGCGATTCACGATTTCGTCATAGGCGGCATCAGCGGATGTACCGCTGTTGGTTGTCACGACGAGTCGAAGTTCATTAGCGCAGCGAGCGTCAACGATGCGTTGGAGTTGTTCCAGCCACCAATCGGTGACCCTTTCACGTCCAAGGTCATCGATGATTAATAGCTCGCTAGTGGTTGCGTATTCGTAAGCCAGTGGTGTTGCGCTGTCGGGTTTGAGCGCAGCGGACAGGTCGGCGGCGGACCACGCGACTGTCCACGCACCCTGGGCATGTGCGTCGTTGGCGATGGCGTACGCGGCGGTGGTCTTGCCGGTCCGGGCGGGTCCGGCAAGGACGAGTGCCCGCGGCCCATGTGCCCACCAGCGACTGACTCGACCGTTCGGGTTTTGATCATCGGTGAGCGTGGCGTATGCCGCGTTGGCGTAGCGGCTTGGCCGCTGGCGGGCGTAGCCGATCGCCCGGTTGGCGGCTTGGCGTGCGCGGATCGCGGCGAATTCGGCGACATCGGCGGCAGCGATGCTGGCGTCGACCGCGGCCACGTCGAACAGCGCGGCGCCATGGGTTTGGATCTTGCCTTGCCACCACTCGCCGAGAATCCCGCTGATTTGCCCTGAGCCGCCCCGGGAACCCCCGGACCTATCCTGACCTACCAACAAGGCACCCTGATCGCTCAGCGGAGCTCTGAGGGTGCTTAAAGGGGTATCGGTCTCGTCGGCCTGAGTGGTCATTGGGCACCTCCGGCGATCTTGCTGGCGTACGTGGCGTTGCGCCCGTCAGCGAAAGGGTTATCAATTCGGCGGGTTTGATCAATATGGCGATTAGCGCCTGAAGATCGGCCGACGACCGACAGCGCCGGTCGAGAACTTCGCTCCGTGCTCCACTTCTGGGAATTGCGCATCCACGTGCGCCAAGCGGCAGTCCAATTCTTTTTCACCGAATTGGTGCCGGACGCGGCAATCCAGTGGTCGACGAACTGAGCAGTTTCGACGGCGATAACGACATCGGGCGCGTGCTCTTTCGCCCACAGCTTCAGTTCCTCGGTGAGGGTGAAGTCCTCGGGGATCCGTGTGGCGTTGGCGGCGCGTTGGCGCGTTGCGGGCGCGCTTGCGCGTTCCCTGCTCCTTGCTCCCTGCTCCCTGCTCCCTGCTCCCTGCTCAGGGGCGAGGATCTCCGGAGGCTTCGGGAGATCCTCGGGAGTGTCTCCGGAGGGTTTCTGGAGGCTTGCGTTTTGCCTGCTAGGAGGTGGTGCGTCGAGGGAGCCGGGTCGCGGATACCGGGGCTTGCTGGGGTGGGAGACCTTTTGGTGCTCGTCCCACCCGCTGACATACAAAAACCGGCGTCCAGACACCTCGTAACGCACGATTAAACCTGCCGTGGAGAGTCTCTGGAGATCTCCGGAGAGACTCCGGAGGGTCTCCAGAGGGTCATCCTCCAGCGGCCAGATCGCTGCCGCGATGAGCTTCTCGTTATCGACGGCCACTCCATTGTCATCAACATGCGTCCATAGCCCAATAAAAGTCAACCGGGTCGAAATGGGCAGCGCGGAGACCACCTCGGAGGTGAAGAACTCTGGCTTGATGGAACGGATCCGGGCCATCGAGTGGAACTCCCATTTCTGATTCGGTGCCGATTAGTATTTGTTTTTTCAGGCGGCGACAGTTCGCCTAGCACTGCCTCTATGGCTGGTTTTCGTCCGCGTCAGTCAGTGCCGCGAGGCGGGCGTTCCAGGCGTCGAGGACGTCGGCGCCACGGATGCCGGCCGCGACGCAGACTCGCTTCACCTCGTCGAGCTCGTCCAGGCTTTCGGCGGCCTCGATACGCGCGCGGGCCTCATCGACGGTGATCGTGTCGATGCTGGGTTGCTCAGCGGTGGCCGCGAGAGCGTGCCCGACGATGTCAGCGGCGGTGACGGCCCGAGTTGGTGCGCTCGCCTGCAGGCCGGTGGTGTCGCTGATTTCTTCGGCCGAGTAAGGCATGCCCATCAGGGCGTCGGCGGCGATCCACCGGCAGAGTTCGCTGGTAGCGCGGGCGACGAGCATTTGCGCGGGGCTGGTTTTCCAGTTCGGGTTGCTCTTGTACTGCGGCATCAGTTGGGCGCGTTCGATGGTCCACTCGACGCGCTGCCATTCGGTGTCGCCCTTGCGCCGGCCTTCGACGATGCAGCGTTGTGGGCTGGACTCGACCACCCGGACGGTGTGCCCAGCGGCTTGGACGACCGCGCGCAACGTGAGCGCTTTCGGAGCGGGCACCCCCTGAATGGAATCGAAAGCGCGCAGGCTGGCCATGGGGTCGAGGCCGAGCTCGGCACCGGCCAGGATCGCCGCGGTGGCCTCAGCGGGTTTCCCGCGGTAGGCGGCGGGTGCGAACGAGGTCGAGCAGATGTCGGCGGCGATCAGGCTCACGGCTTGCGCTTGTGCGGCCCAGGTCTGCAGCCGGTCGATGCTGGACTGTTGGTAGGCCGCGACGGCGCTCTGTTCGGTGCGGATTTCGATCTCGCTCATCAGAACTCCTGGCGGGGGTAGTAGGGCGGCAGGCTTACTTCGGTGATGTCGTCCCCGTAGCCGGGCCACAGACCGGTGGCAGCGCATTCGGCGTAGAGACGCAGCGCTGCGGTGTTGCGGCGCCGACCAACGGCTAGGTCGTCGGCGCCGAGTTGGACCACGTTGATCAAGTGCGGTGGGCTTTTCTCGACGAACACGAAGACGAACCCGGGGTCGTCGTCGAGGCCGCACCCGATGGCAGCGTTGCGGTACCAGCCGTCTTGCTGGTGGTAGCCGTAGGTCCCAATCGATTTGCTGGTTCCGGCGTCGCTGGCGTTCTCGCAGGTCTTCAGATCGACCAGGATCAGCCGGCCGTTACGGTCGTGGATGGCCTTGTCAGTGCGGGCCCGACACCAAACCCCGGTGTCCTGGTCGATCCAGAACAGCGACTGCTCGACCGGCCCGTCCGCCCACAGCAGTGCCCCGGCGATCGGGTGCGCCCGTAGGGCGTCGACCATGGCCACGACCCGGCGGTAGTCGTCCTCCAGGACCGGGATCGCCCCAGCCTCGCAGGCCGCCGCCCGCTGTTCCCGGGCGGCTTTGGTCTGCCAGCTCGACGCTTCCACGACCGCAATGCCCGCGCCGGCACCCAGTGCGAGCGTGTGCGCGGCTTTGCCAAGGTCGAACGTGGCGCTGGTGCTGGCCGGGTTGCCGCGCCGGTAGGCGAACTTCGCCGGCCCGCCAGCTTCGAGCAGCAGCCGGGCCCCGCCGGAAGACAAGCTTCCGGCGGGCACTGGATCAGCGTGGTACCAGGCTTCGTCCATGTTCGGGTAGACGCCCGGCTCGGTGATAGGTGAGTTCATGACGCAGACATCTGCTCCAGGCGCTGAGCAGCTGCGTCACGTTCGGCCGGCGACGACATCAGCACCCCGCCCCACATTCCATGCCGCTCGTTCTCACTCAGGGCATAGGCAAGGCATTTCGTGGTGAATGGGCACGTTCCGCAGAACCCGCGTGCACGGTCCTGTTCGGTGTCCAGGTGCGAGTAGAAAAGCCGATGCCGATATTTGGGCTTGCAGTTGCGACGGTCGTCGAACATCCATTCCGGACCACGGTCAAAGGTCGGAATCGTGCGACCCGCACTGCGGTCAAGTCGCATAAGAGTGGTGTTCATCGTTGTTCTCCGAAGGTTTCCACGCCGATAACGGCGATGAATTTGTGCAGCTCAAGAACTTCGCAGGCGAGTTGATGACGCTGGTGCCGGGCTTCACGCAGGCGCAAGGTTCGCTGCCGTAATTGGTGCAGCAAAGCGACAATGCTGATACATAGGCCAAGCACGGTGCCGGTGAGGAATCCAGCAAATGCGGTCATGACGTCATCGCCCAGCCCGCGACTAAAAGCACGTACAAAACCACGGGAGTAAGAAGGATGTAGCTCCATGACCAGACCAGGTGGCCAGTCAGCCGGAGCACGGCAAGCGCGGCGCATACGACCCAACAGAAATAGACGTACGCTGTCGCGAAATTAGCGAAGCCAGTCATTGGCTGACCACCACCTCAGCGCTAGCGGTGCGCTGCCGGGGAAGCCGCACCGGTGCGGCATTGGTCGGCCGGCGACGGGCGGCCGGCTTCGGAGGCGCTTCCTCGATCAGCTGCAGGCCGGCGGTGATGACGTAGATCTCGCGTGCCGCTATCGCGTTGCCCCTGTCGTCGAGTTCGTAGCCATACAGCCAGCAGCACTCATCGATATACTTCTGCCACGCGCGGATGACCCGGAACTTGATCGGCCGGAAGTTGTGCGGCACACCGCACGCAGCACCGACGTAATAGGTGGCCCCGCTGACCAGTTCAACGCTCATCGGGTGATCACCACCCAACGGGCCACAGCGGTTTCCTGCTCGTAGACCTGATTGGCCGCGGCTACGGCGTCGACGTGCTGTTGGGTCAGGTAGCCGTACTTGCCGGATTCCCGAGCGACCTGCCGGGCCAGTTCCAACATCTGTGCGGCGTCGTAGCGGCGCTGCAGGGCTTCTTTGGCGGCCTGCTCGGCACGGGTGAGCTGGGCCGGGATCATGAGGTCACCGCCCTGGGCGCTGGGCAACCGCGCGGGGCCACGGGGAACTCATCCCAGGTGCGGCCGTCAAGCTCACGGCCAGCCAGTTTTTTGCCGGCCTTGCGCAGCAAAGCCCCTGGATAGGCGCGGATTTCGCGTCCGGGAGCAACACTCGGGACCATCGGGGCGAATTCGCCCCACTGCTTGAAGAAGAACGGAATGCCGACATCGACGCACTGGTCACGAAGGCCGCGGGCCCAGTCGGGGTGCATCGGCCGGGCACCGTGCCCGGATTCTCCGCCGACAACAACCCAGTCGATCCCGCCGTCGACCAAGGTGTCCTGGTCGGTTGCGGACAGGTCGATCGGGCCCAGCAGCGGTTCGCACGACAACCACCGAATCCATGCGGGAGTGTCGATCAGGGCCGGGATCCGCAGTGCCGCCCGCTTCTGGTCTTCGACAGAAACACCGAGCCACAGGTTTTTCAGCGGCCAGCCAGCATCCGGTGACAGGCTCTGAACAGCAGTGCGGAACTCGGGTTGGTTCAGCAGGGACCGCATCCGACCGTGCCGCTTGGTCAACAACTGGTAGGTGTGCTGCGGTGTCCGGGCCATCACGGAGAAGACCTGGACGATGAAACTGTCCGGCACCTGGTCGTGGAACAGGTCGCTCATCGAGTTGACGAACACCTTGCGGGGTTTGCGCCACTTGAACGGGGCCCACAGCTTCGGCTCGGATCGAGTAACGGTCGCGAAGGCACCTTTGCCCTGGAACCGCTCGACGATCTTCTCGGCATAGCAGTTGTCGCAGCCCGGAGTGACCTTCGTGCAGCCGGTTGTTGGATTCCACGTGGTGTCGGTCCACTCGATGGACGTGTTCTCGCTCATCGCAGCGCCCCCGCTTTCGCCCTGGTAGCGGGCTCGGGCAGGCGTAGGCGTTCGCGTTCGTATTGCAGCTGGTCGCTGAACAGCCGGTGGCGCAGCATGCCGGCCATCCACGGCGGGTTGACGCCGAATTGTTCGCAGGTCAGGTACCAGATCGCCCAGCAGTGCCAGCTGGCGTGTCGCACGTCCAAGATGTCGCCCTCGGTCAGGGTGAACATCAACTCTTCGACGGTCCAGCCGGACCGGCGTAGCGCGTCGACGGGCCGTGAGGTGGGCGCCAAGGTGAGCATCAGGGCGTTGAATTCCTCAGCGCTGACTCTGCTGCGGTCCTTGGCGTGCATTCTGTTGACGCACTCGGTCAGGTACGGGTGCTGGTTCGGGTCGGCATCGACGATCCGGGTGGCCGCGTTCAGCACGGCCGTTTCCTCAGCGCTTCGTCCCCACCCAGGTCGGATGATCGGGCGCACGGTATTCACGCGTCCCCCAGGTGAGTGGGGCGGCCGGGGAACGGCTGGTAGGCGGGCACCCCGCCGCGGAGCTCTTCGAAGAGGTCGAACGCCTCGCTGTACGGATCTTCAGGGCCAAGGTTTCGCGTCTCGGCCTGAAGCCTCGCGATGCAATCGGGACATCTCACGTCGGCGACCAGGGCGTTGAACAGCACCGGCTGTTCGAGGGCACCTTTGCGGCTGGCCTGCTCGACGCCGTAGTGGCTGATGATCTGCGTGCGCTGTTCCAGGCTGCGATCACCGGTGCTCATGCGGCACCGCCGCTGATGGGTCCGCGGCGCTCAACGAATACGTCTGGTCTGTGCTCTTCAACGATCTTTTGGAGCCATGCCGGACCAGGGTTGTAGTCGAAATAAACGAGGGCAGTTTCGGGAGACTTGCTGAGCTTGCCGCTGGAGAGAAAGTACGGCCCGATAAGAGATGCGGTCTTACTCACAACCCCGCCGCTGTCGTGCTCAAATTCAAGGAGAACAGTCTCGACGAGAATGCGAGCGCTGTCAGGTGAGTATTGATAGACAATGGGTTCTTCACTCAGAGCGATCTCAAAGATGATGAACCGGCGGGTAGTGCGGTAGGCGCTCATGCGACACCACCGGCCAGTGCACTGGTGATCACACGGCGGGCGCGGGCCTCGTCGACCAGGGCGCGTTTACGCTGGCCCAGGTCGGTGCGGCACAGCCCTTCGGCTTGGCGGGCGAGGTGCTCGAACTGCTCGTCGTCGGCCAGGACCAGATCGGCGGCGAAGTTCGCCAGCACGGTGTTGGTGAGCTGGATCATGTGCTCGGCCGTTACCTGTTCCCGTTGTTGGTCTTGCATGAGAAACTCCTTTTGAGAGGCCCTACCGGTGTGCTTGCGGCGAATCGGTAGGGCTGCTTCATGTGGTGATGGATGGGGGCCCAAGCCAGTGGTGGTAGCCGGCGAGCTAGCTCCTCGCCGGATGCAGGGACGCAGCCGGCCTGGGCCCCGGTCTTAGGCGGCCTCAATTGCGGACTGCACACCCGTAAGGCGTTTCTGCAGCTCAGCAAGGCCTTTGGCGGTGACACGAACCTGCGGCGCATCAAGCACCAGCTCGCCGGTCCGCGGGTGGTAATGGCTGGACGCCAGTTCCGTAAGCCAGCCGGAATCAACGGCGCGCTGGTAGACGGTCCACCGCTGGTCCAGGCCACGCCGGTACGTCCAGCCCTCGCGCAGCATCAGCGTGAACAGCCGGTCCCGGCCAACCTTGATCAGCGGATGCCGGGACAGGATCTTCGCCGCGTCAGCAACCGCATAGTCGCCTTCAGCACTAGCAAGGTGGTCCCACGCCTCCGCTTTCGGCGCGACGACTGCGAGTTCAGCTGCCTGGGCATCGATCTGGCGGGCCTGATCCGCGGCGAGCTGCAGAGCATCCGCGTAGTTCTGCGGAATCGCCGGCTTCAACTCGTACCGGCCGGACTTCCGGATCGCCGGCAGCACCTCGTGAGTGACCCAGCGCTTGAACGCCTTCGCCTCAGGCTTACGACTACGCAAGATCAGCGAGTACAGACCAGGCTCGTTGATGATGGTCATCTGCTGCTGACCGCCGGGGGTACCCACAGTATGGGTACCCCTTTCGTCGTCATCGAGCGACGCGAGGGAGTTCTCCGGCTTGGCGATGTCGAGTACGGCGCAAACGTCGCGACCGACAAACCATGGCTGCTCCTCGATGAGGACTGTTCGAATCTCGATGTCCGAGTAGTTGAAGACGGTGAGCTGGCTCATGCGGCTTTCCTCCCGGTTGTTGCGGCGGGGAGGCCGCGAATGAATGCCGGCCGTAGCAAGGCGATGAGCTGAGCGCGCTGGCGCTCGCTGAGCGGTGGGGCTAGAGCTGCTGTCTTGCGTGCATGTTCGCGAATAGCCGCGATCGATTCGGCGTTCACCGGTCGGTGGCCGTCCGCGCAAAAACGGTGACGGGGCAGTTGAGGACGGCTGCGATTTTTTTGATGGTCATGGGGTGTAGGCCGCGGGTGCCCTTCTCGGCTTCGCAGAGGGTGCTGGGCGAGATTCCCAGCTCTCGGGCGAGCGGGGCTTGGCGCCATCCGGCTTGTTCCCGTGCCCAGCGCAGCGCTTGCGGGTCGTGGGCGACCGGCGTCTTGCGGCGCGGGGTGGAGGTGGCTTCCATGGGTCGAACTCTAAGCTGAACGTTCGCGAACACGCAAGGCCTGTTCGGATAAGTTTGCGAACAATCATGCCCCGGTGCGATCTTGTGACCAGGTACGACGGAATCAGAAGTTAGTTCACGTACATTCGATGGACTTCGCCAACGTTCGCGTGGGAACATTCGCGGATGGATACCGAAACACCTGCACCGACGCCTGAGGGCAGGTTGATCGAGGCTGCGGTCAAAGCCACTGGCCGATCTATTCGGCAGCTGGCCGCGAAGACTGGGATGAGTGACACCAGATGGCGTCACATCATCAAGGGTTGGCAGCCCGCCCCCGGCGGCAGTCACATCCCTGTTCGCGCCCCAGCTGCGACTTTGGCGCGAATCGCGTCCGTGCTCGAACTGAGCCCCGAGCAGCTGACGGAGGCGGGGCGCGAAGATGCCGCAACCCTGCTGGCGCGAGAATCGGACGAAATTAGAGGGTCGTCCGTGGGTGCCAGCGTGGTAACGGCGGCAGCGGCAGCCATCGGCGCCGGCATTGCAGTGGGATCAGGGCGGCAAGGCCCAGCAGTCGATGACGAGATCGACATGATCTACCAGTCAAGGTCGATGACAGCTCAGCAGAAGCTCTACGCGATCCGCATGGTTCTTCAGCTGCGACTACAGGCTGAATCGGACGCCGATGGCCTGGCTAACACCCGATCGAAATCCAAGCCCAAGGGTGTTTCGGCCAACTATCGCTAGGCGAGCTTCCACTCGATATCGATCGACGTGGGGTCGAAGTAACTCCGTCCAGGCTTCCACCCGGCAGGCCTTCCCTTGCGAGAGCGTTTCACCACAATGCGGATCAACACGTCGATGACGGCGCGCCGTCGATCAAGGTCCAATCGCTCCCACGCGGCGCCGGGGTCCGGCGAGTCAGCGATCCCAGAGAGTACGTTTCCCCGCCCAGCCATAGCCTTTAACTCCGCAATGTCATCCAAGCGCTCACGTAGCTTCTGGGAGCGTCTAGCCAGCATGCGCTCGTCCAGGTCGAGGTTGTCGGCCAGCGCGTCGAGGCGCTGCTGCAGGTTGGTCTCTTCGGCCGTGAGTGCGGCGATGTCGATTCCGGGGATTGTCGGGCGTAGCAGGTTGATCGCGTCTGGAAGCTTCAGCCGCTCGATGACGACAGCGCTGACGTAGTCCTCCAGCTCGGCCGCGTTGCGCACGACGTGTTTGGCCGCCCTGCAGACGTAGCTGGGAACCGATGCTTGGGTGGTGGCCATCGTTGAAACGATCAACGGTGAGCCGCAGACTTCGCAGGTGGCTAGGCCGGAGAGGAGCCAACGTCGAGCGCCTGAGGTTGTTGTGCGTCGAGCTGGGTCGGTGAGCAGCGAGGCTATCGCCCGCCATTTTTCCTCTGGCACCAGCGCCGGCCACGTGGCTTTGCCGATGATCGCACCACGGTGCTCGCGCAAGCCGGCGTTCCTCGGGCGTATGAGCACCTTGCGTAGCTCGGTGGGCGTCCACGCACGTCCCGTTGACGTGAGCACCCCGGCCGCGTTCAAGCTCGCCGCCTGTGCGCGCAGGCTCCCGCCGAGCAGGATCACATCAGTGGCTTCGGCGACGACCCGCGCCTCTTGGGGGCGGACGGTGACCCCGTCGCTTTCGTAGCCGAACGGCCGGCGGCCTCCACCCCATTTGCCCTCGTTGGCCCGCTGAAGTTTGGCGCTGCGCTGGCGCTCGATCGAGTGCTCGACTTCGTGACGCGCTACGGCACCGGCGATGCGGGCGTGCATTCGGCCGGTCGCGGTGGTCAGGTCCAGCTCGCCTGCGGTTGCGGTGTAGGTCGGCACGTCCCGCTGCTCGCAGGCAGTGATGTAACCCTCCAGCTCGCTGACCGAGCGGTGCAGCCGGTCGCCGTGCCAGGCGATGACGGCGTCCAACTCCCCTGCGCTGATCATGTCGAGCAGCTGCCGGTAGCCGGGTCTGGCCTTGCCGGAGTAGGCACTGATGTCGTTGTCGACCAGCACCGTAACCACGGCCAGGCCGAGGCGTTCTGCTAATCGACGGCAGTCGGTTTCTTGCCGCTCAACGCCGAGCCCGGCGCCGATGCGGTCGCGGGAAATTCGGCAGTAGATCGCTGCACGCTTCATGAATCCAAGTATGCCATAGCCTGACTATGGAGCTAGCGATAGCGCAGCTGAGCCATACTTAATTGAAGGGCCTCTCAGCTGCGCAAAAGCGGATCGTCGGTGCTGGGCTCTTGACCGCGCCACCCGCGCATCCACCCGTCAAGGAAGCCACGTTGGTAGAACCTGTTCCGCTCGGCCAGCAGTCCGTTGATGACCCACACCGCCCCGGCGATGGCCGAGATGACCAGCAGCGTGGATCCGGCCAGCGCGGTGCGCCATTCGTCCAGGCAGAACGCGGCGACCAGACAGCCGACCCCGGCAGTGGCTGTCACGCAAACGAGTAGCCGAACGGCCTGGACAAGCCTGCCTGGACGAGGGGTATTGTCTTGAGTCGATGGTTGTAGGGCACGCTGCCTGCGCTCGATGTCGATCTCAGTGCTCACAGCTCCCCCAATTGATCCGCAAGCTCATGATTCTCTCGCGCCACAGTGCCCATGACCAGCGACAGAAGGCCATGGATCACTGCCCGTAGAGTCGGAAACGTGCCCGAAACCATTCGCTTGGAAGATCGTTAACCGGCCATCTGGATTGCCCAAAAGCGGGCCGCCCTAGTTGGACGGTTGCTCGCTAGTTGGCGCGGCATCTAATTCGACCTTGTATACGACTCGGTATCGCCTGCCAGGAAAGACAATATCCGCTGTCTCGACAGGGGTCTCACCGGCGAAGTAGGTGCGTTCAATCGCAAGGACCGAAAGTGGTCCCCGAGGATCAAGCTTTAGGGCTTCAACTTCTTCGGGCGTGGCTGACCGGTCGGTAACATCTTCGATGTAATGTGTCGGATTGACGCCGATAAGGTCCATGCGTGCCACAACGCCAACAGCCGCGCCATCCTCGGGCAGCTCGATAGGCGTCCCCTCGGTGATTGCAAGCGGCTCGAAGGAATCAGCAAGCTGTATCGGTTCGTCGTCTGCAAAGTAGCAGTACCTGGTATGCATCACGGGATCGCCGATGTCGATCTGTAACCGCGCCGCGATTGCAGGCGAAGCTGTCTTCCTTTCGGACTGGTAGTCCCAGCGAGGCACCATGCCAGCCGCTATGACGTCGCGCGCGAAAGGACTAGTGCTTGGCTGCGTCGGTAGACGCATATCACGTGCGTGTGCTCGTCGCGTCAGTCGATTACGCGCCTTGACGTACGTTCCTGATCCTGCACGCCGATCGATCAGACCCTCAGCGCGCAAAAGATCGACAGCACTCCGGACGCTGGTCTGATTGAGTCCATACCGCTCACTGAGCGTTTTCACTGACTCGACTTTGTCGCCAGGTTGGAGCTCGCCGCTGGCGATGCGCGCCCGTAAATCTGCTGCGATTTGCAGGTGTTTGGGCGTCTCATCCGCCACGGGTAGCCCCCTCTCGATCACTAAAGCTAGCAGGCTTAGTGGGAGCCTCAGCGGCTTGGACTGCGTGGCCTCCCCTACATTTCGCTGAAAGCTAGCAGGCTAGGTCTCTTGCAATCCAGAAGCTTGCAGGCTAGCTTTTGGGCATACCGCGTTTCCTGAACCGCCGACGCGAGCGATTGACCCGTGGCGGAAAGGACAACGGCTCTCGATCAGCGGCGCAATCGCTGATCGAGAGCCTGGATCGACTCAGACAGGAGTCAACCTTGAGAAACCGTATCGCAGTTTCCTGCGCGAGGCGGACCTACAAAACCCGCGCTGACCTGCTCACGTGGGCTACCCGCTTCGCCAACTCCCCCGCCACCTCTGACCGTGATCGCCGTGACCGGCAGATCGTGGCCGAGCTACTCGCGGCGGTGTCGGCATGACCAACAACCTTGGTGGTCCGCGCACCGGTATGGCTCGTGTCCGTTCGTTGGTCGTGGTCGAGGAGGGCAAATACGTTTTCCGGTTCCGTGACGAGCGTGAGCTCGGGGTCATGCCGTGGGCGGATCTGATCGACATGGTTGAGCGCCAGGGCGGTTCCCGGCCGACGTTCGACTTGTTCGACGTGCCGCAAGCCGATGGGACGATCCTGCGTTACCGGGCCATGCATGACGGGCCGGTAACGCGATGAGCGAGCCGACGAAGGATCAGCTGTCCCAGGAGATCGATCGACTAAAGGTGGTCAACTCCAAGCTCAGCGATGCCCTTGGCGAGATGTTGCGGCAGGCCGCGGCGGCTGGTGCTCGTGCTGACCGGGCCGAGGATCGGGCTGCGTCGGCGGAGCTGTTACTGCGGAATCGCGGTGTGCGATGAGCCCGGATCAGTTCGTCCCGAAGGTGACCCGCGTGGTCCACGAGGAGTACGGCTTCGGCACGGTGCTCGACGCCCCAGGCAAGTGGGTGCTAGTGCAGTTCGACGCCTACCCGATCTGCGCCAGCTCGGTACACATCGATGATCTCAAGGTCGTGAATCGATGAGCCTGCTCAACATGTTGCTGATCGTGCTGGGCCCGTTCGTGGTCATAGGTCTGGTCTGGCGGGTTGTGGTGTGGTTCTTCGAGCGCGAGCAGGCGCGGTCATGACTCTCGACAAACTGATGCCGCTGCTCACCGACAAGTGGGTTCTTCTCAGCTTCGGGATTCTGGCCGGTCTGCTGACGATTTGGGTAGCTCGCAGGGCCCGGAAGTTGGCGCGGTCGGAGCGTCCGGACGAGCCGCTGTCCAACCTCGGGATGCTCATCGGCTTGGGTTGGTCGTCGGAGGCCGTGTGGATCCTCACGGGTAAGGGGGGAGCTGATCTGCCGACGCCGGTCCGGATCGTCTTGTTCGCGGTGTTCGAGGTCATCCTTCTGGTCTTCATGATCCGAGCCAAGCGCAACGTCCGGTTGATCGGTCACCCCGGCCGGTCCGGGCGTAACGCTTGGATCGTCGCGGCAGGTATGTCGTTGGTGGCTGTGACGACGGCGCACAACATCGGCGAAGCGTTCTTGCGCCTGCTGGTGCCGTTGCTGCTGACGAACATGTGGTGGGACGGCCTGGTCGGCGAGAGTCGGCAGCGTTTGAGCGGCGCTTCGTCGTGGCGGTGGACACCGCGGCGTCTGCTGCTGTGGCTGGGTGCGATCGAGCCGGGCGAGCGCGATATCGAGACTGTGCACCGTGAGCGGTTGACGCAGCAGATGACTCAGCTTGAGTTCCGGCGCCGGCATGGTTCGGATAAGCAGAAGGACCGTGCGGCTCGGCGGTTGTCGCGGTTGTCGTTGACCGCTGACGATGCGGTGATCGAGGCGGTGCGTGCTCGGGTGGACCGCGCCCGGTGGTTCGAGATGCAGTCCGTACTGGACAAGGTGTCCACCGAAGCGTCGGCGGCTGAGTCGATCTCCGATCTAGATCAAGAGTCTGAAGACGAACCGTTTCCGGACCCTTGGTTGTACTCGGTTCCGATCGGTCCACTGCCCGAGCGGGGGGACAAAGTGTCGGACAACGTGTCGACGGCCAAGGTCCCTGCGCGTAAGCGTCCACCGTCGAGTCGCGACCGGGTGGTGTCCGCGCACGGCCGGACTCCGAAGGCTAGCGACGCCGAATTGGCCGCCCGGCTGGATTTGTCAGTCAAGACGATTGAGCGCTATCGGCCGGTCAAAGTGTCCGACAACTTGACCGACAGCGAACCACTGACCGCATCGGAGACGGTCAACGGCCGGCAACCGGAATTGCAGGCAAGCCGATGAGCCGGCACGCGAGCGACGAGCAGAGCAACTCGCAGCAGTCGACAGGCCGGCACACGGGGGTCAAGGGCGCGTTCGAGGGCTACCCGATGGGTCAGTCCCGGCGGGTCACACCGGACAACAACCACATCGAAGACCGCGGCGACAACGACCGGTATCTCAACGGTCGGCAGAAGGAATGGGAGAAGGCGGCATGACTACCCAGACCCGCCTGACGTGTGGCTGCACCGTCAGCGGCTCGACGCACAGCAAGCCAGCGCAGTGCCTGATCCCGGAGCACCGGAGCTGGCTGCACCAGGACCGCCCGGACCACCTGCAGAAGGCCCAGGCGCAGAGCTGACGGCTTCCGTCAGCACCCGATCGTTCGGGTGCTGGTGGTGGCCGCCAGGTCGGCGGACAGGAAAGGGGCGACATGGAAAAGGGTTTCGCACTGCAGATCAAGCTCAAGAACGGCAGCACTCGGCACCTGTTCGGCAACACCGAATTCCAGCGCGACGAGTTCACGACGATGGCCAACGGTTGGCGGCAGCAGCCGGCTAACGCCTACTACACCATCGTCAACCCGGACGGGGCGGAAGACCAGCTGTGGGTGCGCGACATCGCCGACATCGAACCCGTGAATCTGCACGGCTGAAGAGGGGTGGCAGGGATGCAGGACAGCAGGAATTGGGACAAGAGCCCGGAGACCGAGAAGGACAAGCGGTTTCACGATCTGCGGGACTCGGGTTACACCGGCCCGATCGATCAGGACGGCAACGCGGACACGACCAGCGAAGAGGCGGGGATTTTGCGTCGGATGGCGCAGAACCGCGGTGAGCACATCGACTGGTGAGCCAGTCAGCAAGCAGCAAGGCGGGGTGCGGCCCAGCCGTGGAAAGCAGCCGCACCCCGGTGTCACTCCCGAACAACTAGGACAACCGTCAAGAAGGGACAAGGTCATGTTTACCAAATTTGTGGGGTTTGTGCTCGGTTTAGCGCTCGCGGTCGGTGTTACGGCTGCATGGAAGCGGGCGGACCCGTCGCACCAGACGATCGTCGACGTGGTCAAGCCGGCTCACTCGGTGACTCAGACGCACAGCCCGGAGCACGCGACCAAGCACTAGTCCCCTCCGAGCAGAGGGACTCGCATGGATCAACAGCCCCGCACGTACCGCATCCGCTTGTTTGAGGACTACAGCGAGAAGTTCCGGGACCGGCCGTTGGTGGCGGTGTTGGATTTCTCGCCTGGTCCAGGGTTGCGGGCCACTCAGGGGCAGCTGGATGCCCTGGTCACCTCGCTGGCCTACGCCAGCGGGGCCCGGGGCGCTCAGACGCTGAAGTACCGATTGTCCATTTTTGACGCCGAGTCCGGTGCGCATGTGTGCGACTGGCCGGCGACCACCTGGCACGAGAAATGAGGCCCGTAGTGAATAAGACCGACGACATCGAGACCGCAATCTGCCTCGTCCTGCGGGACGACCTGACAACCCTGGCGGATCTTGAGGTGCGGCTTTACAGGGACTATCCGGCCCTGCGCAACGAGGACCGTCGCTGGATTGGTGTGGCAATTGATTGGCTGGAGCGGGCCAAGAGGATCCAGTTCCCGGGCTGTGAGCACGGCAGCCACGAGGGCGACTGCAAGGTCCAGGGACTTCGGTGAGCGCTAACCGGATCGTGACGCTGGACGAAAGCAAGCCCAATACGACATACATCGGGATCCCACCCGCATGCGCTGTCCTACCGGACGGTCGGCGCCTGCGCGTCGGCTACAGCGTCACCGGTTCGTACTGGGGCCACGACGACGTCCGCGGCCACGTGATCGGCTGGAACTCTGACCATGTTGTGGTCAGCGCGGTCGACAGCGTGGGGGTCTGCGCGCTCGATCTTGGCCCGGACAACATCCTCACCATCACCGAAAACTAGGCAATTTCCCGGTGGTCGGCCCCTGCACGGGCCGACCACCCCACCCCTGAAATGGAGATTTCATGCACCACGTTATGTCCCCAACCGGGGTGGCAGTGCTGTTACTGCTGGCCCTCGTCGTGGATTACATGTCGGTTGGCCCGAACTCGATCCGTGACCGGCTCGCGTTCCTGATGGGTTTGGTAGCGATCCGGGAAGGTTTCAACGGCTCACCGCTGGACCACTGGACGGTGGACGCCGCAACCAACGGGATCAACACGCTCAAGAACATGGCCGGCGGCGCGTACATCGCCGGTGCAGTGACCCAGGTCGTGCTGTCGGCCGCGGTCGGGATCCTGGCGATCTACACGGTCGGAGCGTTGATGCCGACGAAGTTCTCGACCCGGCTGGGCAGCTTCGCGAACATCACTTTTCCGACGTCGAACATGCACCGCATCAATTACAAGCTGTGGACGTTCGCGATCCTGCTCGGTCTGCTCGCGGACCTACCGGGCGGTGCCGTCGGTGGCCTGCTCAACGGCGCTATCGCGGGCCTGACCCAAATTTTCCGGCCGCTCCCCAACTTCCTGTTCGGAGGCTGACCACCATGCTCGCCACCTTCCTTCCCTACCTGTGCGCGGTGCTGCTCGCCGCGATCGGCCTGCACCTGCTCTCCACCGGTAACAGGTCCACCGCGATGTTCGTCGCCGGCTGCTCGGCCGTGACGATGCTTTACGCCCTCACCGTTCAACTCTCGATCGGAGCGTGACCTCATGCCTGTTTTCCTCGCCGCTACTTCCGCTGATGCTCCTGACGCTGGTTGGGGTCGGCTGGTCGCGCTGATCGTGGCCGGGTTGCTGTTCTGGGCCGGCTCAACGGCACACCAGCGTTGGAAAGAGACCCGGGAGAGCCCTTCCCCGGCCGCTCTTGAAAGTGGTGCTGTCAGTGCCAAACCGCAGGTGGCACCCCTGGCACCTGGCACCACTGGCACCGGTGGCACCACCGGGGGGAAGAGGGCTGCAGAGCTCGATCTGTTCGTGGCTTCACGGGCTGGGAACGCTCGCACGATGGAGATCGTGCGGGAGGCTCAGCGCCGGTTCGGGGCGTCTCGGCGCACCGTGATGCGGGCAATCAAGAAGGCCCAAGGCGGTGCTGCGTGAACTCCGTAACCCTGCGCTCGGCCGCCGCGGCAGCAGGCTGTGTCGGCCTGCTCGCCGCCGGGTTGCTGCTGCAGATGCCGCTGCTGCTGATCGCCGGGGTCGCGGTCGGGTGGATGTGGTGGCCGAACGGCCGCGCCCAGCTCGTCGACGGGGTGCGGGATATGGCCCGAACTCGGGTGCGTAAAGCGACCCGGTCCCCGGCAGCGGCCACCGCGGTGTATGTGGCTACGGGCCGGCGGGTCGACCCGGAGCCGATGCCGGACACCGTGCCAGCGGAGATCGTCGGGGACATGTCGGAGACAGCCCAGGTGTCGGGGGAGCTGAACAGTTTGTTCGGCCAGTTCTCCGTTGGCGCCCGGGTGACCGGGCATACCCAGGGCCCGCGGGTGACCAGGTATGAGGTGAGCCTGCAGCCCGGGGTGAAGGTGGAGAGGGTTATCCAGTTGACGCGCACGATCGCGTTGACGGTGCGCACCGCTGATGTGCGGATCGTGTCGCCGATCCCCGGTAAGGCGGCGATCGGGATCGAGGTCCCCAACGGCGACCCGGAAACCGTGGCGTTGTCCGAGGTGCTCGACTCCCCGGCGGCAGCAAGTAACCCGCACCCGTTGCTGGTC
>CBDFFS010000014.1:0-14061 GCA_965246815.1 Actinoplanes sp.
CTCCGGCGTCGGCACCCGGGTAACTAGTCGGGCTGCCGCTAGCCCGCGAGTTGCCGGCGGCGGCAACCACCACAACACCCTTGCTCCGCGCGTACGAGATGGCATTGCTCACCGCGGCGACCTGGGACGTGGCGCCGAGCGACATGTTGATCACGTTCGCGCCATGTTCGGCGGCGTAGATGATCCCGTTGGCGGTATCTGACATGTAGCCGCTGCCGTTCGCGTCGAGCACCCGGATCGGCAGGATCTTCGCGTTCGGGGCCACCGCTGCCACACCGACGCCATTGCCGGTCAGCGCCGCGATCGTGCCGGACACGTGTGTGCCGTGCCCGTTCGGGTCGATGCTGGTGCCGGCGGTCTGGATGGTCTCGTCGAAGCCGGGCAACACCTGACCGGCCAAGTCCGGGTGACTCGCGTCCACGCCGGTGTCGATCACCGCAACGGTGACACCCGCGCCGGTCGACTTCTGCCACGCGTCGCCGACCTTCAACTTCCCAAGATCCCACTGCTGGGTCCGGTACGTGTCGATGGAGGTGCCCATATCCAGCACACTGACCGGCGCGTCGACCTCGACACCGAGCGCGTTGTGCGCCTGCTGGCCCTGCTTGACCAGCGCGGCGGCATCGGCCGAGGTGGTGGCCGTGTGCACGGTGACCACCGGTCGGCCGGTCGCGTCCAGCGTGCTGCTGACTACGCGAACCGGGTCGACGGCGGAGACGTTGGCCGGCAGCAGCTGCGCAGGCGTCTCGGTCAGGCCGTAAGTGACGGGGTGCCAGCTGGTCGCTGCGCCCGTAAGCGCGAACGCCGTGCCGCTGGCGATTGCGCCAACGGCCATCGCGCCCATGGCATACCGGCGCAGGTGATTCCGCATCCTCGACTACTTTCTGTTGGGGTCGAGGACAACAGTCGGCAGCGCCGAGCCCTACTTAGTGATGCTGCGGTAGCGAGGTGGTTGCAGAACGTAACTGACGATGCTATCTAGGTTCTGGTGCGTATTCGGCGATCCGCTGTTCGGCGATTAGACCGGGTCGGTTTTGCCGCTAAAACAGGCTGACGGTGAAGGTGGCGGCGGAGCTGACGACCGACGGGTTTGCGGTGGCGGCGTCGATCGACGCAGCACCGTTGGCCACGACAGTCATGGTGTAGGTGCCTTCGGTGACCGAGACGCCGGCGACCGGGGTCGAGTCGGCCGGATTCAACCGGTCGGCGCCCAGGTCGAGCGAGCAGATCAACTCGGTGGCGCTGACGATGCGGACGTTTTTACACTCCTGCACACCTCGATTGGTGGCGGCATCGTAGGCATCGCGCACGAGGAACACGTGCGCGGTCGGGTCGGTCGGTGTGGCCGAGTCACTGCGGTTGAAAGTGAGCGCGTCGAAGGCATTGCCGCGCACGTCGACGCTGAGTTTTGCGCCGGCCGGGCCAGTGTTCGGGGTGATCGCGATGCCGTTGCGATAGGTGAACATGATCGCCTGGTCGATGGTGGTGTCGTCGCTGTCCGGCGGCAACCCGTTGTTGTCTGGGTCGATGCTGCTGACCTGACCACCGGTCGTGCTGACCACCAATGCTAGGTCGGCGGCGGGTGCCCGCGGCCCGGTGATGCCGGTCAGACTGTTTCCGCTGGCCGCGACGCGGACGTTATTCACCGCGATGCCACCGATCGACACTGTCGTCGCGTTAGCCAGCACCGAAAAGCCGACCCCGTTCACCGTGATCAACTGCCCACCCGCGGCTGGGCTGGCGGTCGGCAAGATTGCGGTGATCTTCGGCCGAATGGCGAGCGCATAGGCAGTGGCCGCGAGCAGCGAGGTCGCCGTGCTCGGATTGCTGTCGTAAATGCAGACGTTCCACTTCGAGGACGTCTGGCCGGTGAGTAACACCAAGCCGTCTGGGTTGATCGTGCTCGGGGCCAGGTCCACCGTGGCGGGATAGGGCGCGGTGGGCACCACAAAAGCGATCTTGGTACCGGAGATCCGGGACACGTTGGCCGGGTCTACGGTCAGCACCCCACCGGCGGTGGTGGTCGCGGTGGCCGGCGTCGAGCCACCGGCGATCTGCTGCACCGGTTTCGGGGCGGGACCGCAGGTGGGCACACCCGTACCAACGTATTGGAACTGCACAATCGGCAGGGTGCCGGCGGCGAACGGGGTCGGGTTGTTGCCGGACGCCTGCACGGTGCCGGTGATCGAGTTCCCGCCGCCGCTGGGGCCGTTGGGGTTGCTCAGCACCATCGCCAGCGCCGGGGTCACGGCCGCCTGCGCCTGGCCGGGCGCACCGCTGACGACCAGCACGGTCGCGGCCCCTGCTGCGAGACACCGGCGAATACGCTTCGACCTGCTCATAGGAGGTCCTCCTGGGGATCCTGCGCCATAGCTGTTGGGCCTTGCTGCTAGTAACGCCACGCGTTATGGTTGTGCCGTGATTCAGTCCTTCGCTGATGCTGACCCTGAGCGAGTTTGGCGACGGAGGCATGTGGCGAAGATCGGCACCCAAATCCAACGAGCTGCGCATCGTAAGTTGTTGATCCTGGATTCCGCCGAGGTGATCAACGATCTCCGGGTGCCGCCAGGTAACCGGTTGGAAAAGCTTTCTGGCAACCGCAGAGGACAGCACAGCATCCGAATAAACGACCAATGGAGGGTTTGCTTCGTCTGGACTGACGCCGGGCCTGTGGATGTCGAGATCACAGATTACCATTAGGAAGCAGGGAGGAAGTCATGGATAGCGAGGACCAGGCAGCGTACGCACCGATCCACCCCGGCGAAGTTCTGCTAGAGGAGTTTCTGCGGCCGACCGGTATTTCGCAATATCGACTCGCGCAGGCGATCGGTGTGCCGGCGCGCCGGATCAACGAGATTGTTCATGGAAAGCGAAGCATCAGCACCGATACCGCGCTACGTCTCTCTCGTGCTTTCGGCACATCTGAGCGTTTTTGGCTCAATTTGCAAAACCACTACGACATTGAGTTGGCCATTAGTAAAAGTGCCGAAGATCTGGACGGCATTCAACTACTGATCGAGGCCTGACCTCTTGAGGTCCCCTATTGGTGCGACCCGGCTCAACTGTGGGCTCAGTGGGGGGGCGACCGTGAAGGTGGCGCCGCTGGCGACGGTTGAGGCGGCGAACTCGTCGGTGGTTGCGCTGGTCGAGCCGTTCGCCACGATCGTCACGGTGTAGGTGCCATTGGTGATCGGGGAGCCGACCAGTGGTGCGCCCGTGGTGACATCGAGCCGGTCAGCGCTCAGGTCGAGCGCGCACACCAATTCCGTGCTGCTGACCACAAGCACGTTCGTACATTCCTGCACCCCACGGTTGGCCGACGGGTCATACGCGTCACGTACCAAGAAAATGTGGGCTGAAGTGGCTGTTGGGGCAGCGGTGGCATCGAAGTTCAGCTCGTCCAGGCCCGTACCTCGAATGTCGAGGTTGACCGTGGTGCCGACCGGCGCAGTGCTGGGGCTGACCAGAATGCTGTTGTCGAAGCTGAACAGAATAGGGGAGTCCGGTGTGGCGGGGTCGTTGTCCGGTGGCAGCCCATTGTCGTCGGGATCTGTGCTGATGACGATGCCGCCGATGGTCTTGACAGTGAGCGGGTAACCGGTGCCACTGGCATGGGCCGACGTCGTGGCGGTGAAACTGTCACCATTTGCTGAAACGACGAGATCTGTCAGTGGCGCGCCGTCAATTGATGCTGTCGTGGTCGGGCCGAAACCGACGCCGGACACAGAAATCGATTGACCGCCGAACGACGGGCTGCTGATCGGCAAGATTGAGGTGATCATCGGCCGTAGCGCAAGCGTATAGGTGGCGTTGGCCAATAAATCGCTCGTTGTGGTCGAGTCGCTGTCATAAAGACAGATGTTCCACTTCGAGCTGATCTGACCGTCTAGCAGCGCCAGCCCACCGGTGTTTATCGTGCTTGGACTTCCCGCAACTGTGGCCGGATAAGCCGCCGCCGGCACGTTAAATGCCACCTTGGTGGTGGACAAACGCCGGACCGTGCTCGGATCGACAGTAACTACGCCGGCGGTCAATGTCGTTGCGGTGCCGTCGATTTGGGTGACGGCCTGCGCGCTCGCGGAACACGTGGTAGGAGTGGAATTGCCGTATTGGAATTGGACCGTGGGATGCGTTCCCACCGGGAAAAGGAATGCCGAGGCCGATGTTGCGGTCGCGGTGATCGGATTACCGCCTCCGCTCGGCCCAGAATTCGCGCTCAGCGTCATCGATGGTGCAAGCGCATAACCCGGTGTCGGTGTCCAAGCGGCTAGGGCCACCGTCGTTGCCGCGATGGCCGCAATGCCGGCCCGACCGCCTGTCTTCGCCTGCACGCCAACTCCCCCGAGCTTTGGTCGGTCAGTCCCGGTGCCGAGGCACTGCGACGTAATCCGCTCCCTTGGGCAGCCTAGGTCGCGATCCGGTGTCGTTTGACCGAACGGGAAATTAGCCCCGAGCCTTCCTTTTTCGCCCGTTATGTCCGTCGGAATGCGACGATGAGATCCCTACGGCCGAGACCCGAGGAAGGCTGAACGATGAGTACGCACGGCGACCATCGGCACGGCGACAATCACAGCCACAGCGACGACTATGAGTACGTCGAAGACGTGCATCACGGCGACCCGGGCGCGGAGCTGGCGCAGTTCACCAAACGAAACCACCGCCGGCAGATCGGTGTCGCCACGACCGCCGCGGTGTTGGTGCTCGCCGGCGGCGCGTTCATGATCACCGCGCATGAGGTGAACAACGACGACAACACCGTGACCCAAGACGCGAACGCTATCGCACCGCACGTGGTCACCCCGACCCAGCCTCAGGTGGCTGCCGCGCCATCCGAGCAGGCCAGGGCAGCCCAGGCCGATGATCTGGCGACGCCCGCCCAGTCGCGCACATCCACCCCAGGCCACCCGAACATCCCGACGAGGCCCGCCCCGACCAGCGCGGACGTCCGGCGCCAGATCAAAGCCGCTCGTTCGGCTGCAGCGGCCGACGGGCACCCGCTGCAACGACCGCTGACCGTCGCCGGTGAAGCGCAAACCCCGCCCGGGCTGTCCGAGCGCACCGAAACGACCAGGGACGGCACCATCCGCGTGGTGTCCGCCAAAGGTGACCTGACCGATCAGCGCGAAATGCTGCTGGCCGCTGATTCTGGCCAGCCAGTCGGTCACTCACATTGCACCAACAACCTGCGCTTCAGCGCCGGCGCCCCGCCCCGAAAGCTCGCCGGTTTGCTGCTGTGCTGGCGGATTTCGGGCGCCCGCAGCGTGCTCACCCTCGCCACCGCCAAAGGCGGCCATAAACCATCAGCAGACGCCAGCACGGCGATTATCGACCAGGAATGGGCCAAGCTGCGCTGATGCGCTGAGCTGTGGGTCAGCTGGGTGGATCGCTGGTTTCCGGGCTCATTGTCCCAATCGTTGCCACTATGAGAACTGGGGGTTGACCAGCCAACTCGGCGACCCGTCAGCCGAGATCTGAAAAGGACAGAACATGTCAGACCACGATCAAGATCAGCTGACCGACGACGGTACCGGTTCAGCTCGCAGCATCCGCCGAACTCAAGCGATCGTCGGCGGCACCGCGCTGGCAATCGCACTCGGCGTCGGTGGATTCCTGCTGAGCAATCGCCACGCCGAGCGGCTCACCAGCGCCCCAACGCCCGCGCCAGTCGGGAAAGCGATCGCACCAAGCCCGTCCGGTGTGGCCGATTCGGCCGGCACTGCGCAAGCTGATTCCACCGGACTTTTCGGCCCAGTGCGACCATCACCCGCCCCTTCGGTCAGCGCGAGCTCGCTGGCCGATCGGCTGGCAGATGCACGGTCGGCGAATCATCGGCTCGGCACCGAAGTGCGCCCGCCCGCGCCGCCCAAATCGGCTCGCCCACCCGTCGACCCCAGCAAGCTGCACATTGTCGAGTCGGGTTCGCTGACCACCGACCACAAAACGCTGCGGGTCGTCTCCGCCCCGCTGGATCTGACCGGCCAACGCGAGCTCGCCTGGGTGGCCGACGGCGGCGAACCCTACGGCGACGCCGACTGCACTCAAAAGATCAAAATGAGCAATAACCCCACCGCCGCCGTACGGCCGACTTTGCTGATCTGTTGGCGGGTGAGCGCGACTCGCAGCGCCTACACCGTGGCAGTGGATCTGAGCCAGCACCCGTCCAAGGCGGATAGCGTCGCGGCGCTTGACCAAGCCTGGGCAAAGTTGTCTTGAGTTTGACCTGGCAAACATTTTCGGCCGGCCGCGTCTGTTAGCGGTCGGCCGATTCTGTCGCAGTTGTCGGCCGATTGCGTCACCGGGGAAGCTGATGGATTTCGTAGGTCGCGGGCCGACATTTAATGCTGCTTCCGCCGGTCTGCGCCGCATGGGCGTTATTGAGCCGGCGAGTATCCATTCGACTTCACGACTCTGCGCAATTGGGTGAACACAGCTGGTTACGCTTCCGGCGAGACGGCCCGACGAAGCTGTTCTGGCGCGGGCCTCCACCAAGACAACGGAGCACGTAGCAATGACCGTAGGAGGACCACGCATGCGCAAGTCCAACTCCAGAACTAGGTCGCGGCTGGCACTCGCCGGCATGTCGACCGGCGCTATCGCCGCAGCCCTGCTTGTCGCACCCCAGGCCGCGTTCGCCACCGACACGGCCGCTGTCGCCACCCCTGGCGGTGGCCCCAACAGTGGCACGATCACCGTCGCCGCAACCGGAATGCTCACCAGCATCCCAGGCCCGCTCGGCGGCTACTTTGTGCCCGGCTCTGGGGCGTGCGCCGCGACCTATGCCCCGACCACCGTCGGCGCTATCGTCGCCGCGCCGACTCGGGTCGATGACAACTCCGCGACCGTCACTGTGCCCGCCACCTTGACGTTGACCTCAGGCGCTGCCAAGCAATACACCTATTGCCTCTACGTCGGCACCACTGCCAGCACCAGTGCTGTCGCGGGACACGCGACGTATGTCGTCACCCCGGTTACGACGTTCGCGCCCAACAGTGGCCCTAGCGGTGGCGGTAACAGCATCACCGTCACCTTGCCGACCGGCTCGACGCTTCCCGTCACCGTCGGCGCGAGCTTCACCGCGAAGGGCAACACCTGCCCGGCGCTCTACTCGACCACCGACGCCACCCTCAACGGCAGCGTGGTGCGCACCTCAGACACGGTAGCCACGGTCACCGTCCCGCTCGGTGTAGCAGGCGCTGGCGCCCAGCCCAACCCGTGGAGCGTTTGCCTCTACGCCGGCACCACGGACGCCACCAGCCTAGTCGCGGCCACTGCTGCCACGCCGTACACCGTGACGTTGCCGCCCGCGACGCTGAGTAGCGTGATCGGCGCACCGGGTACTGCAACGCCGGCACCTAACCTGACGGTGTCGTCGACCAACAACTTCCTGACCGGCTACAGCACCCCGGCCGGTCTCGTGCAGGCTGCGGCCTGCCCTGGCGTATACCCGTCGAGTCCCGCTGCCAACACGCCCGCGGCAGCACGGAAGGTGGCAAACAACAAAGCCACCGTTACCCTTCCGCTCGCTACTACCGTATCAACGACGCCCTATAACGTCTGCATCTACAGCAGCAACAGCACCTCGACCGGCAAGCTGCTGACCAGTGCGCCGTATACGGCTACCACAGTGCCCACGCTTACTAAGGTAACTCCGGCCGCCGGCCCCGGTATGGGCGGCAGCATGATCACCGTGACTGGCGCCAACTTTCCGACCGCGCCGGGTTCCGTGCGTGCGACCATCGGTGGTATCCCGCTGATGAACATCACGCCTGTCAGCGACACCGCGTTCACCGCCGTCACGCCAATGCATTCCATCGGTGACGCCCTGCCGCTAGTGCTAACCACTGACGCTGGCTCGGTGAACCTGGCCGCTGCGTACAGCTACACTAATTCACTGCAAGTCACGCCGAACACAGCGCCAAGCTCAGCTCCAGTGGATGTCGATGTTACGGGGGTAGGGTTCTTGCCGCTCTCGTTCGCCGCCAACTCGGACTTGACGACTTCGACGAATGCGCACGTCTATCTGGTCAAGGGAACGTACGACTCCACGACGACGGGTGCAGGGACTATGCCCAGTGCCAGTAACACGAAGGCAAATGGTCCGGTTGCCGAATGTAATTCCGTCCTGGTTGTTTCGGATAATGAGCTTATCTGCACTCTCCATTTAGAGCAGCAAGTAAACGCGGCCAGTACATACAGTCTTACCGCGGCTGGCCGCACGCTAACGCCTACTGTTGACACCGTAGCAGGAAGCGCGGTTGTCAATACAACTGGAGCGGTCTCGGCTTTCTCTACTGCTGACGTTGGTCAGCCAATCGCGGAAGCGAGCAACACGAACATTCCGGCTGGCACGACCATCGTCTCGGTTACCAGTCCGACCCGAGCGGTTCTGTCGAAGAATGCGACTAGTACGGCTTCCCCCTCGGGTGTAATCACCGTGGGTGCCGCAGTTCACGCGACGGTGACTATCAGCAGTGCCGCTGCTGGCGCGACCGTCATCGGTGCGGCAAATAATGCATTTACCACCGCCGACATCGGCCGGCCGGTTGTGGGCAGCCTGGCCAACTCGACCGCGCCGGGAACCACCGTTGTTGGTTTGACTTACAGCGGCGCCAATGTGACCGGCATCATCTTGTCAAGGCCGCTGTTGTTAGCGCTGACTGGCGGCACACACACCCTCACTTTGTATGCACCGATGCCGGTTCCGGATGGTTCATACAATCTGACTGTTGTCAACGACGGTGAGCTAAGCGCGCCTGCCGCTTTGGGTGCCGCGAACTACATCCAGTCGACGGTTTCCAGCGGCTCGACGTTCACCGTCGCACCGTTCTGATCGATCCGTTTAGCACGGCAACATTTGCACTGATCAAACCGGCGGCCTCAAGCTTTCGCTTGAGGCCGCCGGCCTAGTTCCTGATAAGTCGGCCGGTCGCGGGGCACGGGCGTTTCAAGATCAATAGTTGCGGTGTGTGATGATGCCGATATCGGCGTGTCTGATATGGACGAAGCTCCGTTGAGACCAGGTCTTTCCACGGATCTGGTTCAAACGGAGCTTCGTCGTGCCGCATTCTGTCATCTCAACCACCGATCCGGCGCTGTCGGCGAACGCGGACGAGGCCTCGTTCACGCCTTCGTGTCACGGTCTGCTGGAGTTGTTCCTCGCTGTCTCTGACAATCGGTCGGACCAGGGCCGGGATCATCCGGTCGCGGTCGTTCTCGCGCTCGTCGCGGCGGCCACGGTAGCCGGGCTGAAGGGCTACACCGCGATGAACGGCTGGGTCGCCGACGTACCCGCGGACATTCTGGACGGCTTATACACCCGCGCCGGTGCCCGCCCCGCCGGGCGGCCGTCACGCTCCACGCTCTGGCGGGTCTGCACCGACACCGACGGCGACGTCCTGGACGCAGTGATCGCCGAGTGGACCGCCACCCAGCGCCCCGACAACCCCGAAAAGGCTCCTACCAGCACCGATACACCGAAACAGATACGTCTGGACGGCAAGACCGTCCGCGGTGCCGTCGACACCGACGGACAGCAGTTGCACCTGCTGTCCGCCCTGACCGGCTCACCCGGACTGGACCCGGCCGCCGTCATCATCGCCCAGGCACCGACCGACGGCGCCAAGACCCGCGAACCGGAAACCGCCCGCGCCCTGCTGGAAACCCTCGATCTGCGCGACGCCACCATCACCGCCGACGCGCTGCACACCGTCAAAGCCACCGCCGAACTCATCCACCAGCAAGGCGGCCACTTCGTGCTGCCCGTCAAAGAGAACCGGCTCGCCCTGTTCGACGCCCTCAACGCGCTGCCCTGGGCCGCCACCCCGATCGGACACGAGAGCACCGAAACCGGCCACGGGCGCAGCACCCGCCGCACCATCCGGGTCCTGCCCACCCCACCCGGCCTGCCGTTCCCGCACGTCCACCAGGTCTGGCTGATCGAACGCTACGTCACCGCCAGCGACGGCAAACAGTCCGCCGCCGCGCAACTGGGCGTCACCAGCCACCCCGCCGACGCCGCCGGACCAGCCGAGATCGCTGCGTTCAACCGTGGCCAATGGGCCATCGAAACCCTGCACTTCATCAGAGACACCTGCTACCGCGAGGACAACTCCCGCGTCCGGACCCGCTCCGGACCACGCGTCCTGGCCTCGCTACGCAACCTAGCCATCAACGCCCTACGCCTGGCCGGCCGCACCAACATCACCGAAGCCACCCGCTGGGCCAACCGCGACATAACCAGGCCATTCACCATCCTCGGACTCACCGGATGATGTTGAAACGGCCGTGGTCGCGGGGTGACCGGCCGATTATTTCTGTGCTCAATCACCGTCACCTGCGGCCGACTCAACCGAGCCGCACCTTCGGTTAGCAGACAGGACTTCAGCAAGCGCCGTGCTCCCGTGCTCCCCACTCCGCAGCCTGAGGGTGTGCGGCATACCGTGGGGTTGAGGGGTGTTGGTGCCCGCGCAGTCCGATGCGGCCTGCGGTTCGATTTCGTCAACAACCCATCAATGGCCAATGCCACTTAACGTAATTTGATCATGGTGGTGGGCTGGGGTTTCCCGGGTGAGGTGTCACGCTGCGAGGGCCAGTGGTAGCGCGTTGGCCAGTTTGATGGTCGCCGGGCTGTCGTGGCGGGTGCCGACGTCGGTGCGGCGCTTGACGCGGTAGGAGTTGTGCCGGGCGCGTTTGACCACGCGCGGGTAGGACCGGTCCTTGCGGATGGGGTTGAGGTGCCGTTTCGCGGTGATGCTTTTCATGATCTTGGCGAGGATCGCGGCCTGCCGGTCAGGGGGGAAAGGCCGCCGAGTCGGTGACCCGGCGGCGGATGATCCGGACGGTCCGCAGGAACTTGACCCGGTCGGGGTCGATGTCGGCGGCGGTCGCGGCCCGGCAGATCAAGGCGCTGATCGCGTAGTGGGTCAGCAGGTAGCCGTAAATCTCCTGGCGTACCAGGTCCGGGCTTTTGGAGCGCAGCACCCGGCCTGGCCCGCGCAGATGCGTCTTCAGTTGATCATTACCGGTTTCGTGTTCCCATCGATCATGGTAGGTCTGGGCCAGGACCTGCGCCGGCGCGGCGACCATATCGAGGATGGTGGTGATCAGGGCGATCAGTTCGTCTTTGCCGTCTCCGGTGCGGTCAGGCACGGTGTACTCCACCACCCGGACCAGGACCGCCCGGTCCGGATCCAGTTCCTGACCGGCGCGGGCCGCCGCCACGAGCGCGTCACGGGCCTTGTCTCGGATCTTCGGGGCGATCAGCACGCTGGTGTACGAGCCGTCCGGGAACGCCTCGACCAGCGGCAGCCGCAGGTCCGCCTTCACCCGCCATAACAGTTGCGTCCCACCGGACCGGGCGGCGTTGAAGGCGGTGAACGAGTAGAAGCCGCGATCAGCGAGCAGCAGCCAATCCTCGCCCAGATCGGGATACAAGCTTGCGGCGAGGGTCTGCTCGGCCTGCCACTGCGCCCCGATCACGGCCGAGACCACCGCGTGCGAGGCGCACTCGGCGACCGTGACCATCCGGACCTTCGGAAACGCCGACGGGTTGTCGGCCGAACCCGTATACCCGAACGCAGCCACGTTCTCCGGCGTATCCGGTGCGTCCCACTCGATCCCGTCGATACTCATCAACCGCCACGGCCCGAGAAACCCGCCCCGGGTCAACTCCTCCGCGACCGGAACCGCGACCTGGTCGAACACCTCGACCATCGGCTCCATACTCAGCCGCTGCCGGGCCGAGGTGATCCCGCCCGAGGTCGGCGCCGTCCACTCCCGATCCCAGCATCCCCACCCTTCAAGGGTCTCGGTCAGCCGGACCGCGACCTCCTCGTAGTCGTCGTCGGCGAACAACGCCAACGCCATCGCGAAATACACCATGACGTGTGGCGGCAACTTCCCGCCCGACCGCTGCGCCTGCTTGCCCGTGACCGCGATCGCCTCATCGACCACGTCCCGCGGCACCGACCCCGCGAGGACCCCCAGCGAGATCCAGTCCGGCAACCGTCCACCCACGACATGCACATCCGCGACCACCCGCAGACCGTAACGCCCGCACCGGTGGACCTACCGCCGCGACACCAGCACGGCCACGAAGTCCCAGCCCACAACGATGATCAACTTACGTTAAGTGGCATTGCATCAATGGCTCACCGCGTCCGGGCGCCGCTGTCAATGCAATAGCTGGATGTATTGCTGCTTTATTGGCGGCAGACGGTCGTTCGATTCGGTCTGTCATTGCAACCGCAGAAAGGACCGCCTCGACTGTTCCAGGTTCATCTGGATGCGACAATGCGCGTCCAGGCTATGCCTGCGCTGACGCGTTTTGGGTAGTGCCACATCGGGCCAACGCACTGATCCCGAAGACGGCCGTTATGCGCCGAATGAAGTGAAACTCAACCAACTTGCGAAAAGCCCAGCGGATTCTCATAGCCCGCAGCCCGTTCCTTGCTGCTTCCTGCATCCTGCCTGTTGCCCCGTTCCAACTGCTGGCTCTGTCGGCTGCCCGTAGTTACGCTGGTAGTATCCGATCACGCTTTGAGCGCTCAGGGGGCTTTGGTACCAAAAGCAGCGGCCCGGAGCGTTTGCTCCGGGCCGCTGATCGAATCCTGGTGCTTACTAAGTTCTTCGTGCAGCTATTGCTTGGTGCAGTTGAGTGCTGGGACTAGTACGGAGCAACGGTGAAGGTCGAGCCGCTGGAGATATCTGTAACCAAGTAGCCGGTGGAGTCAGAAGCGGCGATATCACCGTTGTTAACTACCGTCAGGGTGTACGTTCCGTTCGGCACATGAGCCGCAGGGCTTGCCGCCACGCCCGTTGTCGGCACGAGTTTGCCGGTGGCGAGATTCATGCTGCAGATTAGTTCGTTATCGCTGATAACTACCACTCCGGTGCATTCAGCAGTAGGCCCATTGACGTAAGCAGTGTCGGGTGGTGTTGCGTTCGAGGCTCCGGGGTCGTAAGCACCGTCTACCAGCCACACACGAGAGTTGGTCGCACTCGAGCCAAAAATGTCGCTCGCGAAGCCGGCGCCGGCCACATCGACGTAAACCGGGTTAAGCGCGGTCGCCGTGGCATAGGGCGATGTGTTCGGCGTAACAGTGATGCCATTGGCGTATGTGTAAGCACCGGTCACCGTCTGCGCGCCTGCGGGCGGTGGTGACGATCAGGTTCGTCAAGCCGGGAGCGTGCGCGGGCACAACCGCGGTAAAGGCGGTCGACGACACCGGGGTCACCGACGTCAAAGGGGTGCCACCCAGGGTTGCGGTGATGGAGTTGGCCGTGGTGGGCAGGCCGGTGCCGCTGATCGTGATCGTGTTTCCGCCTAGGGCGGGGCCGCTCGCCGGGGCGATCGCCGGGTTGCCGAGTGTAGGCGCGGCCGCAACCGTGTAGGTGGCGGTCCCAATCAACGCCGAGTTCACTGTAGAGCTCGCGTACGTGCAGACGTTGTACTTGGTTGACGTAACCGTGTTCGGCACCACCAACAGCGCCGGCACCCGAATCGTCGCCTTGGTGTTCGACAGTTTCGTGGTCGAGGTCGCAGCAACGTTACCGACGGTCGACGAGCTCGGCAAAACCGCCGTGCTGGCGGTGCTGGTGTAGGTCGTGACGCAGGCCGGGATGGAGAACCAAGTCACCGGGGCGGTGATGCCGGTCAGGAAGGAAGCAGTCGTGGTGGAGCTAGCGGTGATGGTGTTGCCGCCGGTGGTCGACCCGGCAGTGGCGCTGAGGGTCAGGGTTGCGCTGGCAGCGAGGGCGGTCGTCGCCGTACCGGCGACGACGACGGTGGCCGCGGCCCCCGCTGCGAGCCCGGCACGAAGCCACCGGGAGCCAGTACTAGTTTGGGACTTACGCATTCGAGGTCCTCCTACGGTCGATATGAACCGCATTGCTCGGGGTGGGTGGGCCCGCGGTCATCCGACATCGTGGGCCTTCTCGATCGAAGCCTAACTAGTCGTGTCTGTATCAGTACTGAAAGTGACCAAGATAAGTGAAATATCGTCGGATAAGTAGATGGGTAGGACATGCGTTTTGCGCAGCACACCTGTCTGACGAAGCGAA
>CBDFFS010000015.1:0-74341 GCA_965246815.1 Actinoplanes sp.
GTGATCCGCAGCTGTAGTACATGGCAGATGAAGGATGACAAACTTCTTCCTGAGGCCCCACGGCCCCGGCGTTGTTCGGGAGTGTCCGGTTTGATCATGGTTTGTTAGATGTTGTAGACGGCGAAGGCGTCGCGGTGTTCGTGGAGGTCGCGGCGGGCGTGGGCGATGTTCGCGCGTCCGGCGAGGCGGAAGGTGTTGAGGGCCAGATTGCGGAAGCTGGCCGCGGCGCGTGGGGCTGTACCGGTTCTGAGCTGGGAATCGTCCTCGTGGAAGGTCACGTCACGGCTCCAATGTAGACGGTTCTCCACGGACCAGTGACCCCGCGCGTAATAGTTGAGGTGGCCCGGCCCGGCCTGGCCGGCGTCGGCGCTGACGATGCCGTGAATGATTTCTTTGCTGGTGCGTACGCCGTCGAGTCCACCGGTGTCACGGCGCAGCCGAAAGACTTGCCGGGCGCCGGGGAACAGGGTGTCGTCGCAGGGCGCCACGCGCAGCGTCCGTCGTTCGGTACGCCCGTGTCCCCTGTCGGTGGTGACGTCCATGTGGTCGATGAACTCGGAGTCTGTGCCGCACAGCAATGCTTGGGCGGCTTGCAGCGCGAGGGGCTGATTTCCCTTCAAAATCAACATGTAGTGGGCGTTCAGCGGCCCGGTGATCAGCCGGGCAGTCTTCTTCGTCGTGTGCAGGGCATCAAGGGTCAGCATCATGCCGGCCACGTCCAGCGGTGTCAGCAGGTCCGCGATGACCGCGTTCTCACCGCGTTTGTTCGGGACCTGACGCTGACCCAGGACGATCCCGCGGTCGTGGGTGACCGCGGCGACCAGGAACACCTGCCCGGCCGGGGTGCGGCTGCCATGCAACAGTTTCCCGTCGATCGCGGCCGCGGGTAGCAGCCCGGCCGGCGCCGGGTGAGTCACCGCCCGCGCGGCGGCGCGGCGTTGTTCACGCTCGACCGGCTCGTCGCACCCGGCGGCGACAACCGGCACCAGCGCGTCACCCCGGACCACATCAGCGGCGTATCCGCAGGTCGCCGCGTCGAGAGCGTCACCATCCAGGGCTTGCAGTACCCGCCGGAAGGTGCGTTCGCTGGGCACTATGTACCGGCCACGCCACGGGTTGTACCGGGCCCCGAGACGGTGCAGGACATCCTGCGGGGTCCGCGCCGCCCACTGCCGGATCGCCGTCACACCGTCGTTACCGGCCACCAACGTCGCGCATGCGGTCAACACCAGAATCACCAGCAACGGATGCCGAAGACCCCGCCCTCGCCGCGGATCGGGTACCTGCCGCAGCCGCTCCAGCAGCGGCGACGCCACCGACAACGGGTCAGCAGCCACCGCCTGCGCGGCGGGCAAACCCGCGGCGAGTTCGGCTTCCCACAAGGCCAGATCGGCGAGGTGGTCAACAACAGGGCTGATCGGGGAAGATGACAACACGAGCGCGACTCCTGCAACGATCTTGTGGCATAGACACCCGAAAGATCACCAGAGTCGCGCTCGTCCAGCAAACCAGGTCCTTGTCCAATCCCTAAACTGGGCATAACACCCCAAGCCGGAACAACGCCGGGGCCGTGCCTGAGGCCCCGGTCCTTATAGGTGTCCCAGCACGCTCACTTAACGAGCTGTCGGTTCACAAATGGTTACTGCGTGCCGATAGTAAACCCTACGGCGAAACTCGGGTGGGTAACTTCTCGGCACGGGTCTCCTCAAGAAGCGCCGAGCATGGAAGACCAACTAAATCGGCTTCACCGAACCCGGGGAACATCAATCGCTCCACCAAACCCCGGCGTTTGACAATCCGCGAGCTGGGCGTTGCCGGGTAAGGCCACGCAGGTGGAGCACCGGTTGTCGCGGCCGTGGCGGTCGCCATTGCTGGTCGACGGGGCCCCTGCCTGGGTCGCATTTCGCCTCGGGGTTTGCGCTCTGCCGCGAGCTTCGCCCCAACTGTCCAAAGGACATCCTCTGTTTTGTTGTCGGCCTTTGGGATCTTTGGCTACTACGAGCAAGCGCTGTCCGGGCACGCGGCGCCGACCTCAATAGACTTCGCGCCGGGGTCCCGGTCAGGATTACTGCGTGGTCAATTGACACTCTTGATGAGAGTGTCAATTGGCTGGCAGCGGCACGGCCATCGTGACTACCGGCTCTGGGTCCACGAATTCGCTAATCCGCACGGTGTAGGGGTAGTTCGCCCCAACGGGCGGATCTCAAGGTTTGCATCGGCCAGCCACGCTGATCCGCCAAGCGCCATCGCCCCAAATTCGCCGAGTAGTCGAGCGTGCACAATCAAGCGACTATCCGACCTAAAGTCCTGTTCGTTATCACTCAATGTTCACTCCAGTGACCTCGCACACTTGATCGACCCGACATTACCGTTCTCCATGACTCAATGCCGTTAATTTAAGGCATCGGTGCTGGTCAGCGTGGTGAGCTGACGGGGCGGTGGTGGGTCGCTACTGTGACCGGTCGTGACGTCGTCTGTAGTGGATTCGGTGCCCCAGGGCCGGTTGACTGATCATATTGGGCTCGGGGTGGTATCGGCCCAGTTCAGCCGGGACCTACTCGAAGAGGTCCTGAGCCGCACGGACCGTAGGGAGAAACGCTCACGGCGCCTGCCCGCACACGTGATGATCCGCTACGTCATCGCGATGGGTCTGTTCGCTGCCGAGTCGTATGACGAGGTGATGCGCCGGCTGGTCGGTAACCTGCGCAAACTCGGCTCGTGGGACGACGACTGGCAGGTCCCGACCGCATCCGCGATTACCCAGGCCCGCCAGCGACTCGGCCCGCAACCCGTCGCCGAGTTGTTCGACCGGGCGTGTGTGCCGCTATCGGGTCCAGGCACTAAAGGTGCCTGGCTGGCCCGGCGCCGGCTGATGGCGATCGACGCGACCAGCTTCGACGTCGCCGACACTGAAGCCAACGTGGAACGCTTCGGTCGACTCGGGTCCGGACCGAAAGCATCGACGTATCCGAAACTACACGTCGCCGCATTGGCCGAATGTGGCAGCCACGCGATCGTCGCCGCGGTCCTCGGCTCGTGCCGGACCGGGGAACGCACCCTGGTTAAAGACCTGCAAGCCCGGGTCGAAGCGGGCATGCTCGTGCTCGCTGACGCGGGTCTGTTCTCCTTCGAGCTGTTCAACGCTTTCGCGGCCACCGGCGCCGACCTGGCCTGGCGGGTCGGCGCGAGCGTCTCCCTGGGCAACGTGCGCTGGTTAGCTGACGGCTCTTACCAGGCGCTGATCTTCAAACCTGGGCTATCCGCGCAGCGCCGGGCTCGTCTTGTTGAGCAGGCCCGCACCGGCCACGACGTACCCGCTGATCTTGCCCGGCTCATACGGGTGGTCGAGTACAGCGTCCCGGACCGTAACCCCGACGGCGAACTCATCGTCGTGGTCACCACCCTCACCGACCCGTTCGAGGTGCCCGCCCTGGACCTGGCCGCCGCGTATCAGCAGCGCTGGGAAGAGGAATCCGCGTTCAACGAGATCAAATCCGAGCTACGCGGCCGCGGTGAAATCCTCCGATCGAAAACCCCGGACCTGGTCGAACAACAACTCTGGGGCCTGCTCCTGGCCCATTACGCCATCCGATCGCTGCTGCTGCAGGCCGCCGACCCAGCCGGCTACGACCCCGATCGCATGTCCTTCGTCAAGGGCCTGCGGGTCATACGCCGCCAGGTCACCGACCCAATGCCACTTAACGTAATTTGATCATGGTGGTGGGCTGGGGTTTCCCGGGTGAGGTGTCACGCTGCGAGGGCCAGTGGTAGCGCGTTGGCCAGTTTGATGGTCGCCGGGCTGTCGTGGCGGGTGCCGACGTCGGTGCGGCGCTTGACGCGGTAGGAGTTGTGCCGGGCGCGTTTGACCACGCGCGGGTAGGACCGGTCCTTGCGGATGGGGTTGAGGTGCCGTTTCGCGGTGATGCTTTTCATGATCTTGGCGAGGATCGCGGCCTGCCGGTCAGGGGGGAAAGGCCGCCGAGTCGGTGACCCGGCGGCGGATGATCCGGACGGTCCGCAGGAACTTGACCCGGTCGGGGTCGATGTCGGCGGCGGTCGCGGCCCGGCAGATCAAGGCGCTGATCGCGTAGTGGGTCAGCAGGTAGCCGTAAATCTCCTGGCGTACCAGGTCCGGGCTTTTGGAGCGCAGCACCCGGCCTGGCCCGCGCAGATGCGTCTTCAGTTGATCATTACCGGTTTCGTGTTCCCATCGATCATGGTAGGTCTGGGCCAGGACCTGCGCCGGCGCGGCGACCATATCGAGGATGGTGGTGATCAGGGCGATCAGTTCGTCTTTGCCGTCTCCGGTGCGGTCAGGCACGGTGTACTCCACCACCCGGACCAGGACCGCCCGGTCCGGATCCAGTTCCTGACCGGCGCGGGCCGCCGCCACGAGCGCGTCACGGGCCTTGTCTCGGATCTTCGGGGCGATCAGCACGCTGGTGTACGAGCCGTCCGGGAACGCCTCGACCAGCGGCAGCCGCAGGTCCGCCTTCACCCGCCATAACAGTTGCGTCCCACCGGACCGGGCGGCGTTGAAGGCGGTGAACGAGTAGAAGCCGCGATCAGCGAGCAGCAGCCAATCCTCGCCCAGATCGGGATACAAGCTTGCGGCGAGGGTCTGCTCGGCCTGCCACTGCGCCCCGATCACGGCCGAGACCACCGCGTGCGAGGCGCACTCGGCGACCGTGACCATCCGGACCTTCGGAAACGCCGACGGGTTGTCGGCCGAACCCGTATACCCGAACGCAGCCACGTTCTCCGGCGTATCCGGTGCGTCCCACTCGATCCCGTCGATACTCATCAACCGCCACGGCCCGAGAAACCCGCCCCGGGTCAACTCCTCCGCGACCGGAACCGCGACCTGGTCGAACACCTCGACCATCGGCTCCATACTCAGCCGCTGCCGGGCCGAGGTGATCCCGCCCGAGGTCGGCGCCGTCCACTCCCGATCCCAGCATCCCCACCCTTCAAGGGTCTCGGTCAGCCGGACCGCGACCTCCTCGTAGTCGTCGTCGGCGAACAACGCCAACGCCATCGCGAAATACACCATGACGTGTGGCGGCAACTTCCCGCCCGACCGCTGCGCCTGCTTGCCCGTGACCGCGATCGCCTCATCGACCACGTCCCGCGGCACCGACCCCGCGAGGACCCCCAGCGAGATCCAGTCCGGCAACCGTCCACCCACGACATGCACATCCGCGACCACCCGCAGACCGTAACGCCCGCACCGGTGGACCTACCGCCGCGACACCAGCACGGCCACGAAGTCCCAGCCCACAACGATGATCAACTTACGTTAAGTGGCATTGGGTCACCGACCAGGCGGCCATTACCCCCTGAACACCTTTGCGCCGCCCTGACCGAGGCCGTCGACGAAATCCGCAGCCAGCCGAACCCGCCACGACGGCACCGCAGCTACCCCCGCGTCATCAAACGCGGCCGACACAACTCCTACCGCGTCAAACGACCCGCCGACCGCACCATCCGCCACCGCGGACCAGCACAACCCAAGGTAACCAGCCCAAACGCCTTAACTTAACGGCATTGCTCCATGACTGATCCACCGAGGCGTTTAAGCGGTAGGTATGCAACGGGGCATCAGGTCGAGTCAGGATCCGCCGAAGATCGTCTGTCCATTATGGCGGCAAAGCGAAGGTGAGTTACTGATGGTGTCTTGGGTAAGAGTAGGTTCGCCACGGCGGCGTACTGCCGCGCGGCGTTTCACTGCGGCGGTCACTGGTGTGGTGGTATCGCTGACCGTGGGGGTATCCGCCGCTTTGGCGGCTGATGCGCCGGACGATTATGCTGCTAACCCCGCGGTGTATAACTACCGCGACTACATCGCTCTCAACGGCGACCTGGCCAGTTACAACCCCGACCAAGCGGGCCAACATTTCCAGGAATACGGGCGGACCGAATCTCGGGCTTCGTCGTTGGTTTTCAGCCCTGGTGAGTACCGGGCCCGTAACGGCGACCTCGCAGGTTTGTCCGATGAGCAATTACATGCTCACTTCAACCGGTACGGCATCGGCGAGGGGCGCGGTGTCAGTCCCATCTTCGACTTCGCTGTCTACCGTGACCGTAACCCCGACCTCGCCGCCACCGGTATTAACACCAACTACGACTTGCTTCAGCACTTCCTGCAATACGGGGTGTTCGAAGGTCGTACCGCGTCCAACGACTTCGATGTCCGCGAATACGGCCGGTGCAACCCCGACGTCCTGTTCACGGACGCCACTGCTTACGCCGTGACCGCGCATTACCTTAAGTATGGTCGTGGTGAAGGACGTAACCCGCACGGCGGCTGCGGATCCGACCAACAAGGCCGCATCGAAACGGGTAACATTCGTCCGCTAGGGGCGCTACCGGTGCTCGCCGAGAATACCCGACCGACAGACGGCACGAACTGTGAGCCCGCGTTCGTCGTGCAGGACTACGCCGGGGTCCAAGGTTCGCTCGGTATGATCAGTGCTGGTCACTGCGATACGCCCGGCAAGTCGACCTTCTCCGTTAGCGAAGACCATGACTTCGAAATCGTTCCACTCAACATCAATTCGCTCAACGCCCCGACTGTCCTGGGTGGCAAGGAGTTGGTGACCGCCAACTACTTCCGGGTCAACTGGCACAACGGGGACACGTTCACCGCCGAAGACCGCTCGAATATCAGTGCGCACCCCACCCAGATCGGCGCGAACGGTTCCCGGGTCTGCCGTTATGGCGGTAAATCTGCCACACAGTGCGGCAACATCGTCCGCGACGACTACGCCCCCAGTTACATCACCAACGCCAATAGTTTCTACATACTCGATATTCCCTGCGAGAAGGGCGACAGCGGGGCCGCCGTAGTCAGCGAAGACGGAACCCACGCGGTCGGAATCATCTCAGGGCGACGCAAGACCGACTACGCCTGCATCGTCTCCCGGCTCGACCGAGTCTTCCCCGGCATGAAGCTATACCAACCACCGGCACCGGACGCCAAGTTCAAAGCTATCGCGCTATTGGACGGACAGTGGTACCCAATCGGGGGTACGTATTTAGCTAGGGTCACGGATCTTGTGAGCTTGGCGGTGTGTGCTTGAGCTGCGGGTGGTCCCGCTGGCGGTCGGGTGTGGTGGCCTTTGATCAGCCCGGATGGGTTGGTGTGGCATAGTGCCCGGGTGTCCGGTTCTGGCCCGCAGCGCCCGTCGTATGACGATCTGGCCGTTCTGGTCATGCAACAGGCCGCGCGGATCGCTAAGCAGGATGCAGCGATCAAAGGGTTGACGGCTGAGGTCGCGGAGTTACGTCGCCGGTTGGGGATGGATTCGTCGAACAGCTCGAAGCCGCCGTCGTCGGACGGTCTTGACCGCACGAAGCGGTCTGCGCCGGGCTCGGGTAAACGGGGTAAGCCTCGCGGGGCGCCGGGGGCGACGAAGATGCTCGTCGACGACCCGGACGAGAAAATTGCGTGTCGGCCGGATACCTGCGGTAACTGTGCGGGTGACCTGGCAGAGGCGAAGGTGTTCGCCCGGCAGCGCCGGCAGGTGATCGACCTGCCGCCCCCGCCGAAGCCGTACGTCACCGAATACCTGGTGGAATCGCTGCTGTGCGCCGGGTGTGGTGAGGTCACCTGCGGCGATGCTCCGGACGGGGTAGCCGGGCGGTTGCAGTACGGGCCGGGTGCGAAAGCCCGGATGGTGTATTTACGCGGTGCGCAGTACCTGCCGTTCGGTCGGGTGGCGCACGCGTTGGACGTGTTGTGTGGGCTGCGGGTCGCCCCGGGCACCGTGTTGTCCGCGGTGCGTGAGGCTGTGGACCGGTTGGGTCCGTTCGTCGACCGGGTACGGGTGTTACTACGCGCCCAGGCCGTGATCGGCGCGGACGAGACCCCGGCGTGGGTCGACGGCGGATGGAAATACGTCCACGTCGCCTGTACTGACATGCTGACCCTGCTGCACGCCGGGAGCCGCTCCAAGAATGACATCGACGCCGGTGGGGTACTCGCCGGTTTCACTGGGGTCCTCGTGCGCGATGGTTACGCCGGCTACGACCACATCAGCACCGCGACCCACGCCGAATGTGGTGCTCACCTGCTCCGCGCGCTCAAGGGTGTCCACGACGGCGACCCCGCCGGGCAGCAATGGGCCGAGGCGATGAGCAACACCCTGCTGATCGCGAAGAAGATGATGGCCGACGCCGCCGCAGCGCAACACCGCAGCCTGGATGACGAGCAGGTCAGGCTCATCCGCTGCGCCTACGCCGGGGCACTGGCATCCGGGCGGGAGGCCAACGCGAAACATCCACAATCGAAGGCCGCGAAGCTGGTCAGACGGTTCACCCGCGACGCCGACGACATCCTGCGGTTCACCACCGATTCCGCGATCTGGTTCTCCAACACCGGCGTGCCGGTGAGTGCCGCCAACGTCAGTACCTGACTGACTTCATTTGCAGTCTGCGAAACACCACAGCACTGGGATGACCATCGGGTGGCCAGCCGGACCGGTCGGCGCGTTTAACGGCTAAAACTTCAGGATCGGTGCAGTCGAGTGCCGGTGCCGCGCGGCACCACCGGCGTGCCGGTGAGTGCCGCCAACGTCAGTACCTGACTGACTTCATTTGCAGTCTGCGAAACACCACAGCACTGGGATGACCATCGGGTGGCCAGCCGGACCGGTCGGCGCGTTTAACGGCTAAAACTTCAGGATCGGTGCTGAAATCGACGCCAGCCTCGCGCAGCCAGCTAACCCCACCCTGGGCGTGGTTGACACCGCGACGTTGCGTGGCGGTCATGCGAGTGCCAGGCCGGGGCCGGTTTCTGCCGGGCGAGCTGGATCGGTTGACCAGGCTGACCACGAGCCGGGGTATAGGGCGGCGTCGATTCCGGCGACGGCTAGCGCGGCGATCTCGTGGGCTGCGGTCACGCCTGATCCGCAGTAGACACCGACTCGGCGACCGGTCAACCCGGCGAAGCGCTCGCGCAACTGGTCGGCGCGCTGGAACAGGTGTGTGCCAGGTTGCAGATTGCCGGTTGTCGGCGCGCTGACTGCCCCGGGAATGTGGCCGGCCCGCGGATCGATCGGTTCAGTTTCACCGCGATAGCGTTCGCCCGCGCGGGCGTCGAGCAGCACTCCGTCCTGGGCCAGGGCAGCTGCTTCGTCGGCGGTCAGGGTGGGCAGCTGGCCCCCGGTCAGGGTGACATCGCCGGGCTTGGGTTCGGGTGCGGTGCCGGTGGCTTGTTCGTACCCGGATTGGGTCCAGGCACTGAGGCCGCCATCGAGGATGCGCACGTCGGGGACGCCGGCCCAACGCAGCAGCCACCAGGCGCGCGCAGCGGCTAGGCCGCCGGAGTTGTCATAGACGACGATGCTGCTCTGGCTGGTCACACCCCAGCGGCGGGCATTGGCTTGCAGCGTGCTGAGCTCGGGCAGTGGGTGCCGTCCGCCGCCTGGTGCGTGCGGGCCGGCCAACTCGGTGTCGAGATCGACGTAGCTCGCCCCCGGCAGGTGTCCGGCGCGATAGTGTTCGGCGCCATGCGGGTCGCCGAGCGCCCAGCGCACGTCCAACAGCACCGGCGGATTGGGCTCGGCCAGCCGGTCGCGCAGCTCGCCCGCAGTGATCAAGACCGCTGCTCTAGGTTCGGTGTCCTCGGGGAGGGTGGCGGCCAGGTCGGCGTCGTCGAGTGAGCCGGCCGCGACCCCGTCGGCGAGGGCGCGTCGGATTCGGTGCTGGATCGCGGCGTTGAGCGGCGCCGGCGTGCCGTGTATCTCACCCAGCAGCACGATCTCGCCGTTGAGATAATCGGTCTCCGGTGTGCCGCCGCGGGCCAAGCTCTGCCAAGTCGAGCTGCCACCGCGCGGCTTTCCCGGAATCGGGGTGATCTTGAAGCCGCTCAGATCCACAGTGGATTCAGTTGCGAGATCGGCGACATCGATTCCGGCCGCCGCGAACACGGTCCGCGCTTCTTGCTGCAGCGCCGCTAGCGCCCGGTCACGACGTCGGCTTGGCGGATACAGCGCGTCGAGCGCGTTGATCAGATTGCCGAGCAATTTGTGCGCCTTCCACCGCGTGATGTCCTCGACTACCTGCACGGCCAGTCCACTGCGCTGCAGATCAGCGCCGATCTCAGTCGCGTCAGCGTCAGCCCCTGCCGGATAACGACCAAGCCACACCACGGCGGGTACAGGTGAGCCAGGCGAAACAACCTCGCCGGGTACCAAATAGGTGGCGGGGATCCAGATCACAGCGCCGATGACGTGGCTGAAGTAACGCCTGGTCGTTGGCTCGTTCGCCAGTCCGTTTTGCAGCGTGACCACGGGTAGGTGCTCGGCCGCAAGACCAGTGCCGCCGTCGCGCAGTTTCACCGGCTGTGCTGCCCAGGTGCGAGCCACGGTTTCGGTGTCCGGCGATTTGGTGGCAACGACCAGCACGTCGTTTTCGGCCAGCTTGACTTCGTCGGGGGAGGCGGCGACCGGGATGCGCAGGTGCTCGGCGCTGTCGGGCCGGATGTGCAGCAAGCCGTGTTCGCGCAGCGCGGCCAGGTGGGCGCCGCGGGCGATCAGGACGGTTTCGATGTTGGCCAGGTGCAGTTGGGCTGCGATGGACGCGCCAACTCCACCTGCGCCGATGATGAGGTAACGGCGGCTCATGCGGCACTCCGAGCGATCACCGGCAGATCGGCGCCGAGCCGAAGCCGTTCCAGAAACAGCACCACGGTTGCGGCGACTGTGCGGTGGTTCAGGTCGTTGAGGACATCGTGGCGGCCACTGACGAGCGTCACCAGCGTTCGGCGGATAACGGACCCTCCCGAGGGGGCTGATCGGCTCACCTCCCCGTGCTGGCCCAGCATGGGCAGCACTACTTTAGTATAACGAACATATTCGATCAGTTCAGTAGGAATTGGGGCCGAAAATAACTCCGGGTATGGCCGCACAGCTGCCGAGTAAACGCTGATGGCTCGGGCATCCGGTGCGGACCTCGACTTCGGCTTGCCGGTCGAGCAGATTGAGTCCAGGTGGCTTGTCGGCGGTGGGTAAACCGACTAACACCAGTGCGGCCAGGGCTATACTCGCGGTAATGATGTTCGTGCAGAGAACAATCATTGGCAGTAAAGGGCATTGTCGGCAAGGGCCCGTGGCGGATAACCCGTAATGACTATAGGAATTATATGTGATTTAGTTCACAAAGGCGGTGACGACGCATTGCCGTGCGGGCTACATTCCAGACATGCAGCGCCGGTCGATGGTCGCTTTCAGCTAGGCCCTGATGGAATTTCACCGCACCCCATACCTGTTGAGTCAGGCGGATTCATCACCGCGGAGGACACAATGACTCTGACGACCGATGGCACCGTCTCCTCGGACCCGCCGTCGAAACCCCTGGATGCCGACCTGTTCCGCGGTTTGCTACGCAGGCAGGCCAGCACGGTGACGGTGGTGACTGCCCCCGGTGACCCACCGGCCGGGTTCACCGCCACCTCATTTACCTCCGTTTCGCTGCACCCACCACTGGTCTCGTTCTGCCTCAATCGGGAGTCGTCAAGCTGGCCGACCGTGGCTCGGGCCGAACACCTGGCGGTCCACCTGCTCGCCACTGAGCAAAGCGATCTGGCCCGACAGTTCGCGACCCGCGGAGTGGACCGGTTCGCATCGCCGGTCACCTGGCAACCTGGGCCTTACGGCGTACCCTTGCTTGACGGCACTGTGGGGTGGTTGTTGTGCCGGGTAGTGGATCGGATCATCGCCGGTGACCACGTGGTCGTGCTGGCCGAGCCGCTTCATGGCGAGCATGGTGGCGGCGACCCGCTGCTTTACCACGATGGACAATATGTCCAGCTTGCCCCCCGGTGACAGTCGGGACATGGTCGGCGGTGGACGCGCCATGCCGGTCGGGGCAGCCGGTGGCATTCGCCCGCTGACCAGCGGATATCTCGGGTCGCGGCCAAACTCGACTGGATCCGCAGTCTTAACCCGACCATGCGCTTCGAGATCCGGCTGCACGTCATCGCACGCGACACTGCTGCCGCGGCCTGGGCGGAAGCTGACCGGCTGCTGAGCAACGTGGCGCTGGCCGACATTGCCGCGGTGCAAGCCGGCCGTTCGCCAAAGCCAACCCCCAACCCGCCGAGAGTACTGTCGCCGGCACCGTTAGCGGCTGACCGCAGCCAAACCTCACTATGGTGTACCAGTGAAATCCCGGTTCGCCAGATACGACTTCGCGGCATTGTCGAGCTTTTTAGTGTTCGCCGTGCTGGTGTTTCAGCATTTGTGGCGCCACCCGCAGCAAACCACCCTCGCCGACAATGACCAGGACCAGGTCTTCTTCGAATGGGTGTTAACCCACGCCGCGCAGGTTTTCACGCATGGCGTGTCCCCGTTCTTCGCAGATCACCTCAACGCGCCGCTCGGCGTCAACCTCATGGCCAACACTTCGGTACTGGCGCTCGCGTTGCCGTTGAGCCCAATCACGCTGCTATTCGGTGCGGGCGTCACGCTGCTGGTAATCGGCACGCTCGCGTTGGGCGGCACCGCCGCAGCTTGGTATTTCTTCCTCTCCCGCGATGTGGTGCAGTCGCGAGTTGCCGGCTATATCGGTGCGCTTTTCTGCGGGTTTGCCCCGGCGATGATCTCGCAGGACACCGGGCACCCGAACATCGCCGCCCAGTTTCTCCTCCCGTTCATCATCCGGGCGGTATTCCATCTTGGTTTGCAAACTCCGCTGTGGCGGCGGATCCTGTGGCTTGCCATTCCGGTGACGTTGCAGTTCTTCATCAACGAGGAAGTGCTGTTCCTCACTGCCTTCGCGTTGCTGATCTTCATTGTGCTGGCCGTGCCGATTCGCGACCTGGTGCCGACGATTCGCCGCTCCTGGCTTCCCGCCTGTGCCGCAACACTCGTCTGCTTAGTGATCGTTGGCTTCCCGCTGTGGTACCAGTACTTCGGACCGCAGGTCTATCACGGCCTGCCCGGCTTCGTCCGTGGCTACAGCAGCGACCTTGGCTCGTTCACCGAATTCAGCCATCGCTCGATCCTGGTTGGCGACCTGGACCGAATCAGCAAAATAGGCGGCCCGAGCGAAGAGAACACGTTCTACGGTTGGCCGTTACTGATTCTCCTGGTCGTCCTGATGATCGCGCTCGCCCGACAGCGCGTCGCTCGCGCGGTGAGCCTGACCATTCTGGTATTTGCGCTCTTTTCCCTGGGCTCAACGATTCGATACCAGGGTCAGGACACCAAATATCACGGTCCGTGGTATCTACTGGACAAGCTGCCACTGTTTGATTCAGTAGTGCCAACCCGGGTCGCGTTGGTCCTCACCCCACTGGTCGGGGTATTGCTAGCCATGAGTGCGGCCAAATTCATCCTGCGGCAAACCCCGGCCGAAGCAGTTCCGGCGCGCTGGGCCGGTTGGCGGTGGGTGTGGGCGGCCGGATTCGCCGCTGCGCTACTGCCCTTGTTGCCGACGCCGCAGCCAAGTGCGCAGCGCCGGGCCGATCCCCAGTTCTTCGCCAGCGGCAACTGGCGCCGATATATCGAGGTGAACTCGACTGTGGTGGTGATCCCCGGCGGCTGGTGGGACGAGTTGGATGCGATGCGGTGGTCCACCGCAACTAACCAGCAATTCAAGATCGACGGCGGCTATTTCCTGGTGCCCGACCGGACTCGGGCCGACCGGCAGGCAACATTCGGGCCGAACTATTCGTCCACACTGCGGTTGTTAGGCCGGGTGAGCAATGACGGGGTGGTGCCGGTGGTGACCACCGCCCAGATCGAGCGGGCGAAAAAGGATCTCGCGCATTACCAGGCGAAAACAGTCTTGCTGCCCGAGCAACACAACAACAGCGATGCCATTCGGCAAACCGCGGACCTGTTGTTCGGGCCAGGCCAACACGTCGACGACATGTGGATTTGGCAGTTCTGATCCGATCCGCTGCGCCGAGGACACGCCGGTCCTCGGCGCAGCGAACCTATGTCAGCCGGCGAACGCCTCGAGACGGGAGGAGCGCTCGGGGTCGCGCAGCTTCAACATAGTGACTTTCTCAATCTGACGAATCCGCTCGCGGCTCAGGCCGAACTCGCGACCCACCTCGTCCAGAGTGCGTTGCCTGCCATCGTCTAGGCCGAACCGAAGCCGGATCACCGCGGACTCGCGCTCGGACAGGGTGGACAGCACAACCTCGACCTCGTTGCGCAATTCGCCGTGTGCGACACCGCCGCCGGGCAACAACGGGCTGGCGATGGCGACGAAATCACCAAGCGCGCTTTCACCGTCCTCGCCTACTGCTTGGTCGAGACTCACCGGCTCCCGATCGTACGAAATGAGCTCGATGACTTGGAATTCCGGCACGCTCATCGCTTCGGCGATTTCGGCGACGCTTGGCTCGCGGCCCAACTGGCTCGCCAATTCACGCCGGCTGCGCACCATCCGATTGACCTGCTCGACCATGTGCACTGGGATGCGGATGGTGCGGGCTTGGTCGGCCATGGCTCGGGTGATGGCTTGGCGGATCCACCAGGTGGCGTAGGTGGAGAATTTGTAGCCCTTGGTGTAGTCGAATTTTTCGACTGCGCGGATGAGGCCGAGGTTGCCTTCTTGGATGAGGTCGAGGAAGGCCATGCCGCGGCCGGTGTAGCGCTTGGCTAGGGAGACGACTAGGCGCAGGTTGGCCTCGAGCAGGTGGTCCTTAGCCGACTTGCCTTCGGCGATGATGATGCGCAGCAGCGGGGCAAGCTCCGCATCGCTTTCAGTGAGTTTCTCGGCGGCATAAAGGCCAGCTTCGATCCGCTTGGAAAGGGTGACTTCCTCGACCGCGGTCAGCAGCCGGGTGCGGCCGATTCCATTGAGGTATGCACGGACCAGATCGGCGGAGACGCCGCGCTCATCCGTAGCGTCCAGGTCGGCCAGCGGCTCGACACCGTCCGTCATGCTGTTGTCGACAACGTCGGCCACCATGGACTCCGAAGCACTCATCTGCAGGACCACTTTTCAGTCCCCTCCCCGCTGATAACGGTCTCTTGCTCGCCAGCCGCATCTGTGCCGGTGATCGATAGCTTGGCCCGACGTGCGTTAAGTCGGGGTAAGGCAAGCATCTTGGTGGCATGAATCGGGGAGAACCCTGACGTCGGTTACCCGACATCCGCCCGGATTGGGCGGAACTATCCTTCCGGTGCGTGCCGATTGGGCCTTTTGCCTAGTGGCGGGAGACACATTTTTCGTGGCCCAATTTTGCGCCGCGTCCGAATTTTCGGCCTGCCGCTGGCCGACTTCGGTTGGCTGAAGCGTCTGCGCTGTCTGCGGAAATCACCATTGAGTGACCACTCGGAAACAGAGTGAGGGGGCTTGGTTCACCGCGGGGCGGAGACCTGCCAGAGCGCGCTTACTGGGATGGCGCGCAGCTTGTCGCCGAACAGCAAAGTGGAGGTTCCGGTATAGAACACGACACCAGCCATGAAGTCATCTCCGAGCCGATCGGCGAGACGGCGAAGCCCCCGAAAGTCATTGGGGCCAACGGTGCTGGCAGCTTTGACTTCGATGCCGACAACGTGCCCGGCCCGGTTTTCCAGCACAGCGTTGACTTCGCAGCTGTCCAGGTCGCGGTAGTGCGACAGCTCGGCCAGCTCCTTGCTCCAGGTCAACTGACGGGCCATCGGACAACACAAACGATTCAAGTAGCGGCCCGAAGGGTGCGCCGGGCCGTAGGAGTGCTCGAACTTCGGTCGCGAGTTGCGGGTGGGACTTGCTCGGGGTGCGTGACGTCCAGGTTCAGTCTGTGGTGAGTTGAATGCGTGAGCTGGTCCCGCAACGCCGCTGCCAGGTGGTCGAGTTGTTCGCCGTTGATGCGCTGCTCCGGTGACTGGCCGAGGTAATGAAGGATCGATGGGCCGCGGTATTCGGGTGGAATGTCCGGCATGCGCGGCACTATGTGGAAGTGGACGTGGCCAAATCCGTCGCGCTCTGCGAACTGCATGACGTAGGTCTTCGCGCAGCCAGTCACCTGGTGCAGCGCCCGGGACAGGCGCACCTGCCAAGATCCCAGGGCGGTTGCCTCGGCATCGGTTAGCTCGGCGATCGTGTTGACATGGCGGCGGGGAATCAGCACCAGCCAGCCAGGCAGCGAGGTGTCGAACGCGTGTGCAATCCGCCAGTGGGAGTCGGCAGCGATTAGTTCGTGGGGTGGTAACTGAGCAAATTGGTCGTTGTTGCTGCATGAGAAACACTCCATCATTGAAGCTTAGCAATTAGTTACGAGTGACTTGCTGCTGCGACTAGAAAGCTCACGGTCCAGTCCGCATCAAAACGAAAGATCAGGGGTCGCTGATCAGTAGCAGTAGCAGTAGCAGTAGCAGTAGCAGTAGCAGTAGCAGTAGCAGTAGCAGTAGCAGTAGCAGTAGCGGTAGCAGCGCCGCCGCCGGGCACGGCGGATTCGCTAGCAGTTCTAGAAAACACGTCTGTCGTGGGCCCGCACTCGCATCTGCCGTCGATATTCTGCTACTAACTGTTGGTTACGCCGCAGCGATATCCGTGACCCATATGCCGTTGTGAACCTGGCACGTTTTGCCTATGGTCAATGGACGGGTGGTCCGGGAGAATAAATGCATGGGGCAGTTGCAATTGTTCAGCCGGGCAGAAATCTCCGCGATGCGAGATCGGACCAAGGCGCGCAACTATTCTGCAGCGGCGGATGATTTTCGTCGTGAGCATCAGCGGCACCGGGAATGGGGGTTGGTGCAGCGTCATGCCCGCAAGTGGTGCCGGCTGCACGGCGACGCTCCGATGCCACCGCTGCCGAGCCCGCGCACAGGGGGGGTGTCCCTATGGTTTTTGTCAAGCGGCGAGGGCTAGCTTTTCTGCTGGTTTGTGCTGGTAAGGGGTTCGGGTGCGGAGCATGGCGTGCAGGACGTCGATGCGGCGTCGGGCGAGGCAGATGAGGGCGGCGTTGTGTTTCTTGCCCTCGGCTCTCTTGCGGTCGTAGTAGGCCCGGCTCAAGGGGTCGGCCAGGGCCGCGAACGCGGACAGGAAAAACGCGCGTTTGAGCTGTTTGTTGCCGCCCTTGGGTGGATGTTCGCCGCGGATGCTGGTGCCCGAACGGCGGGTCACCGGCGCCAGGCCGGCGTAGGCGGCCAGGTGCCCGGAAGTGGGGAACGCGGCGATGTCGCCGATTTCGAGCAGGATCCGGGCTGCGGTCCTGACCCCGACACCGGGCATCGAGATCAGGACCTCCGAAAGAGGGTGAGCATCAAGCATCTCCTCGACCTGGCCGGCGACCTGGTCGCGTTGTTTCAGTAGTTCCCGCAGGCTGTCCGCCAGCTTCGGCAGGATGGTCTCAGCCGCGGTGGTGCCGGGAACGACCACCGTCTGAGCATCCAGGGCGGTGAAGATCTGCTCGACCAGACGCACGCCCATCCGGGGCGCCCGCGGTTTGACGATCTCGGCGAGTTTCGACCGGCCGGCCTTGCACAGCCCGGCCGGACCACCACACCGCGACAACACCTCCAGGACCGCCGCATGTTGAACCTTCGGACCCAGGACTCGCTCCAGGGGCGGGTGGATCTGGGTCAGCAGCCCCCGGATCCGGTTACTGATCCGGGTGACCTCGCCGGCGAGGTCGTCGTCATAGCCGACCAGCATCTCCAGCTCGGCCAGGGCGTCATCACCGGCGTCAACGCGGCGCAGGGTGTGCGGCAAGGTCCGGGCGGCATCCGCGATCACCCAGGCATCGCGGGCGTCGGTCTTCGCCGTGCCCGGGTGCAGATCCGCGAGCCGGCGCATGACCAGGCCCGGCAGGTAGGCGATCTGATGCCCACACGCTCGGGCGACAGCGACTGGGAGGGCGCCGATCGAGGCGGGCTGGTCGACCACAGCCAGGATTCGACCGTGCCGGCCGAGTTTGTCGAACAGTTTCCGCAGCCCGGCCTCGGTGTTCGGCAAAGCCGCGTCATGCAGCCGCTTGCCCGCCGGATCAAGGGCCACCGCGTGATGGTCGGTCTTGCCGACGTCCAGGCCGAGGAACACGCCGTACTCGTCGCTCACGTTTTGTCTCCCACGATGTCCATCATGGGCTCGGCCGCCGGTCGCAGCGTCGGACTGCCGGCAGCCACGTTACGGAGAGACCTACCCAGGATCGGGTGGCCGGGTCCCTATCAGCGGTCTCGCCGACGCCACCCGGCCCGGCGACAACACCCCCCGGATCATTGGTTCGACAGGGGCAGTAAGTCATACCGGACCGAGCGACCGAGCAGTCCCCGGCTGGGGACGATCAAAAAGGTAACGGGGCGGATCATCGCCGGTCTTCTGGCGAACCACGTCCGGACACGGTTTCCCAGACCGTCCATGAGATCGCCGCGTCCCCGGCTGTTGGTCCACCGAATTTTGCCGATCGGCCGGTGGGCAGCGCGCAGGCCGAGTGCAGTGACCGGATAAAATCCAGCGACCGGCAGCAGCAACGCGACCAGGAACCAGCCGACGGCCCGCAGCGCGCTGACCGACTGCAGAGCCCGGACCGACTGCAGAGCCGGGACCTGCCACATGTCGGCGGTGAATCGTGCAGTGATGAAATTTCTGACGGCGGTGATCTAATAGGGGTCGCTACTCAGCCACGCATAGATGACCCGGTGGTGTTGTCAACCACTGGTTCCACACTGATTTCGGGACGGAACCCAGGAGAAGTAACCTCGTGCCCGCCATCCCAGGCCAGTTTTGACCCCACCAACCCCACCAGTAATGCCGAATTTAGCAACGTTCAATCCAGCGTGGCGGAAGCCAGCGAGACTGATACTGCTGGTGTTCTATCCCACGATCGACCTGGCGTTGCGGATAGGCGGCGGTCAGGGACTCTGCCGTTCGGGAGCTGGGTTCGGCCGAGTCGATTTCGAAACCACTGCACCGATGGCCAATGTCCTTGCTGCTTCGCCAGGCGGAGCAGACATATTCGGCGTATCGATCGAAATGTAGGGCGCGTTGAACTTGGCCCCTTGGGTCGACCTCGACGGACTTATTCGTGTCGATGGATTCCACCATAACTTCGCGAAACTTGCAGTGTTGGCCGTGCCCGGCCCACTTCGTCGCCGCAGTGATTGGGTGACAGTGGTGGTGGGGTGGGACAAGATTGCCAGATCCGCGGGACGGCGGGGTGGGTGGGCGAGGCAGGATGGTGTCATGGTGATTGCGCTCCCAGTGCCCGAAGGGGCGAACGATCTGCTGAACCGCGACCCGTTCGCGTTGCTGGTCGGCATGGTGTTGGATCAGCAGATTCCGTTGGAGAAGGCGTTCACTTCGCCCTACGTGTTGGCGCAGCGTCTTGGGCACCCGCCGACCGTCGTCGAGCTGGCCGGATTCGACGCCGACGAGCTGGTCTCCATCTTTGCGACTCCGCCCGCATTGCACCGATTCCCCAAGGCGATGTTCGCGTTGCTGGTCGGCATGGTGTTGGATCAGCAGATTCCGTTGGAGAAGGCGTTCACTTCGCCCTACGTGTTGGCGCAGCGTCTTGGGCACCCGCCGACCGTCGTCGAGCTGGCCGGATTCGACGCCGACGAGCTGGTCTCCATCTTTGCGACTCCGCCCGCATTGCACCGATTCCCCAAGGCGATGGCGGGCCGGGTCCAGCAGGTGTGTCAAACGCTAGTCGAGCACTATGACGGCACGGCTGAGAGCCTGTGGCACGACGCAACCACCGGTGCCGAGTTGTTTAACCGGATCTCGTCGTTGCCCGGTTTCGGCAAGCAGAAGTCGCAGATTTTTGTCGCTTTGCTCGGCAAACAATACGGGGTTCAGCCGACTGGTTGGCGTGCTGCCGCTGGGGATTATGGCGTGGACGGCTCGTTCAAATCGGTGGCTGACATTGTCGATGGCGAGTCGCTCACCAAGGTTCGGGCGTACAAGAAAGAAATGAAGGCTGCTGCTAAGGCTTAGCCGGGCTGTGCACGCCGCTGATCAGTGCGCGGGGGCCGCGGGTGGTGCCTGATCTGCGGGTCGATCCGCTGGCTGCCGAGAATCCGTTGGTCACGGTCGAGGGCCTACGGGCGTACCTGGGGGCGCTGTTGTTGTCTTATCGAGGTTTGGTTTTAGGGGGTATTTTGCGGGATCGACCGGCGAACTCGCGATTTCACCGCCGCGGACATTACTTTTCTTCAGGAAACGGCGGTGGAAACAGTCGATCGCCTGGAGGACTACGCCGGGCCGCGCTGAACTGATGGGCTGCCGCGTGCGGGGGATCTGTGACAGTGCAAAGATGAGGGTGTCGAGCGGAGACCCCAGCATGAAGATGCAGCGCGAAGAAGCAGTGTGAAAAAGCAGCCTGAGCAGCCGGTCCTGATCACTGACGCTGCGCGCAGCCCCGAGCAGCAATTCCACAGCCGCCAGATTCGGTACGCGGTGATGATGGGTCTGCGGGTGCTCTGTCTGATCGTCGGTGCGGTGGCGACCAGCATGCACGCGCCGTTGTTGCCGCTGTGGTGGGCATTGTGCCTGGTCGGCATGGTCATGTTGCCGTGGATGGCGGTGCTGATCGCCAATGATCGGCCGGCGCGCAGTAAGTCCGAGCGGGCTGCCAGCGCGCGTCAAGCGAAGGCGCAACCCGTGCTCGACCAGCACTCGGCTGAGCAAGTGGAGTATTTGACCATCGATGCCGAATTTGACGACTCGGGCAAACGCTGGACCCCGCCGGAGCAGCCGACCAGGTAATCCGGGCCGACACCGGCAAGTAATCCGGTCTGGCGGGGCGAAATTGCGAGATCGGTCACGCTGTGCCTGTGCGCCTGCTGGGAGGGCGGCGTTGTCGTTGGACCGACCTGGCCCGAGGTGCCACACTTGCTGGTTGGAGCTTTCGATTGCACCGCTGTGACCGGGGGGCCGGCGGTTTCGATGACATTCAACGCGAGAGGCAGATGTCGTGAGCACGCAGATCTTGGAGCGCCCGGAAACTAAGGAAGCCGACACCGGGCCGGAAATGTTCCACTACGTGCGCAAGGAGAAGATCGCGGAGAGTGCGGTCATGGGCACCTTCGTAGTGGCGCTGTGCGGGGAAAAGTTCCCGGTCACCAAGACGCCGAAGCCCGGCGCGCCGGTGTGTCCGCAGTGCAAGGAGATCTACGAGTCGATGAAGCGCTGATCGAGTCGTAGCTATGCTGTCGAGGCCTGCGTCGATCGAGATGATCCGGAGGCATTTTTCGTGATTGAAGGGGATTTCCAGCCTTGAGCCTGCCGTTGCCGGACCTGGAGACATTTCCGCCCTTACGGGCCTGGCAGCGTAAGGCCGTCGTGCAATATTTGCGTCGCCGGGCCAGCGACTTCTTGGCCGTGGCCACGCCGGGCGCCGGAAAGACCACCTTTGCGCTGCGCATCGCTGCCGAGCTGCTCGCGGACGGCACGGTCCAGGCCGTCACTGTGGTGTGCCCGACCGAGCACTTGAAATCGCAGTGGGCGGCTGCCGCGTCTCGGGTGGGCATCCACCTCGACCCGAGCTTTCGTAACGCCGACGTGCACTCGTCGCACGACTTTCACGGCGCTGTCGTCACCTATGCGCAGGTGGGCATGGCACCGGCGGTGCACCGGCGCCGGACCATGACGCGTTCCACCTTTGTCATTTTGGATGAGATTCACCACGCCGGCGATTCACGTACCTGGGGTGACGGGGTGAAGGCGGCCTTCGAGCCCGCCGAACGGCGACTGATGCTGACCGGAACGCCATTTCGCTCTGACGACAACCCGATCCCATTCGTGACCTATGAACGCGGCGAGGGCGGCGTGCAGCGCTCCCGGTCCGACTCGACGTACGGCTACGCCGAGGCGCTGCAGGACCGGGTGGTTCGGCCAGTGCTGTTCATGGCGTACTCGGGGGAGACCCGGTGGCGCACCAGCGCTGGCGACGAGTTGGCCGCTCGACTGGGTGAGCCGATGACTAAGGATTTGGTCGCACAGGCTTGGCGTACCGCGCTGGATCATCGCGGGGACTGGATGCCACAGGTGCTGCGGGCGGCTGATGCACGGCTGTCGCGGTTGCGCGAGCACGGGATGGTCGACGCCGGCGGGTTGGTGATCGCTAGCGACCAGCAAACTGCGCGCGCGTACGCGAAGCTGCTGGGCGAGATCACTGGTGAGGCGGCAGTGGTCGTGCTCTCCGACGACGACGGCGCTTCGGCCCGGATTGGCGCATTCGCGCATTCGGTGCAGCGCTGGATGGTGGCGGTCCGGATGGTGTCCGAAGGCGTCGACATCCCCCGCCTAGCTGTCGGCGTCTACGCCACCAGTGCCTCCACCCCGTTGTATTTCGCCCAGGCGATCGGCCGGTTTGTCCGGGCTCGGGTGGAGGGCGAGACGGCCACGGTCTTCCTGCCTAGCGTGCCGCACTTGCTCGGACTCGCCAGCGAGATGGAAGTCCAACGCAACCACGTGCTCGGCGCGCCCAAGGAGAACGACGGGCTCGACGATGCGCTGTTGGAGCGGGCGCAACGGGCCGAGGACGCCGGTGGTGAGCTGGACAAGCGGTTCGAGGCGCTCTCCGCGACTGCCGAACTCGACCAGGTGATCTTCGACGGTGCCTCGTTCGGCACTGGCGCGCGCACCGGCACGGCCGAGGAGGAGGAATATTTGGGCCTGCCCGGCCTCCTGACGGCCGATCAGGTCTCCGTGTTGCTCAGCAAGCGGCAATCTGACCAGGTGGCGGCGCAACGGCGGCAGAAGGCCGCTGAGCCGGTTCTGGCACAGCGTGAGCCGGAGGTGGTGCCGATGACCGCGGGGGAGCGGCGCAACAGCTTGCGCCGGCGGCTCAACACCCTGGTCGCCTCGCATCATCACCGCACGAACCTGCCGCACGGCAAGATTCACGCCGAGCTGCGTCGGCTCTGCGGTGGCCCGCCGAGCGCTCAAGCCACGATCGAGCAACTCGAAGAGCGCATCGCCACAATCCAGACCATGTAGCCCACTTGGCCTCGGTCGCTGCGGCTGCCAGATTCGGTCGACGCATCGGAGCGGCGTGAGCCCTGTTCAGCCCATGGGTGCCAGGCGGTGCATGGGCGGTGTGAGCGCATGGGCGGTGTGAGCATCATGGGTGGTGTGAGCGCATGGGCGGTGTGAGCGCATGGGGCGGCGTGAGCGTATGGACGGTGTGAACGCATGGCCGGTGTGAACGCATGGAAAGGGGCGCCCCTTGCGGGGGGCGCCCCTTTGTCAAGCTCGATCCGGGGGAAAGCTGTTAGTTGGAGTTAGCCATCAGGTCCGCGCCGCGCCAGCTGAACTCCGGGTCTGCCACGTATTGCACCGTGATCTTGACCAGGTCCTCGGCATAACGGTTGGCGTGGTGTCCGCAGAACACCAGTTCACTGCCACCAGCCAGGGTCAAACGGAGCTTTCCGGCTGCATTGCAGCGGTCGCACCGTTCATCGGCTGCTGTACCGGCCAGACTTCCCGCCGGCGGCGTGAGGGTCGGGGTCATCGCCTTCCTCCTCTGTTCGTCACCGATGAACATGTTCCTCGGTTACTGCTCACTCATCGTGCAACATCCTGCACCGTTGCAGCCTTCCCACTGTGCCCCTGGGCGACCCAAGTCACACCGTGCTGTGCCTAGTGTGCCGTGATCCAAGGGTGCCACGTCAACGATCACTTCTGCCTAACGGTCTGGTCACCACCCATTGATGTACGGGTGGTGACCATTTAGACACGCGTTGTTGACTAAAAGGCCTAGATCCAGCTAGGGGCTAGTCCAGGTAATCGCGTAGTACCTGCGAGCGGGACGGGTGGCGCAGTTTCGACATCGTCTTGGATTCGATTTGCCGGATGCGCTCACGGGTGACCCCGTAAACCTGGCCGATCTCATCCAGAGTGCGGGGCTGGCCGTCGGTCAGGCCGAAGCGCAGCCGGACCACTCCGGCCTCGCGCTCAGACAGAGTCTGCAAGACCTGCTGCAGCTGGTCTTGCAGCAACGAGAACGACACCGCGTCGACGGCGACGACCGCTTCGGAGTCTTCGATGAAGTCACCGAGCTGGCTGTCACCCTCGTCGCCGATGGTCTGGTCGAGAGAGATGGGCTCCCGAGCATATTGCTGGATTTCCAGCACTTTTTCCGGGGTGATGTCCATCTCTTTGGCGAGCTCCTCCGGGGTGGGCTCACGGCCCAGATCCTGCAGCAGCTCCCGCTGGATGCGACCCAGCTTGTTGATCACTTCGACCATGTGCACCGGGATGCGGATGGTGCGGGCTTGGTCGGCCATGGCTCGGGTGATGGCTTGGCGGATCCACCAGGTGGCGTAGGTGGAGAATTTGTAGCCCTTGGTGTAGTCGAATTTTTCGACTGCGCGGATGAGGCCGAGATTGCCTTCTTGGATGAGGTCGAGGAAGGCCATGCCGCGGCCGGTGTAGCGCTTGGCTAGGGAGACGACTAGGCGCAGGTTGGCCTCGAGCAGGTGATTCTTGGCCCGCTCGCCGTCGCGCCCGATCCAGCGCAGGTCGCGCTCGAAATTGCGTTCGAGCTTCTCCTCGCCTTCATCGCAGGCGCGCAGCCGCTCGGCGGCGTAAAGGCCGGCCTCGATCCGCTTGGCGAGCTCAACTTCCTGCTCGGCGTTGAGCAGCGGGACCTTGCCGATTTGCTTGAGATAGGCACGGACCGAGTCGGCCGAAGCGGTGAGCTCGGCGTCGCGGCGCGCCTGCTTGAGCGCCTCGGACTCCTCGTCGTCCCACTCGAAGTCGCCGTCAGTCGCTGAGCTGGCAGCGTCGGTAGCAGCGGCTGCCACCAGCGCGGCCGGTTCTTCGACCACCACGTCTTCGATGTCGGCAGCGAGCTCAGGATCGATCTCGCCCTCAGGCGGGCCGTTAACCGGGCCGTCAGTGGGAGCGCCCGGAGCTGCCTTTTTGGCCGGGACGGCAGTCTTGGCAGCTGCTGCTTTACGGGCAGGCGTGGCTTTCTTGGCCGGCTCAACCCCAGCTGCGCCGTCCTCGGCCGTTCCCGGCGCGGTGGTGGTGCTCGGCTGAGTCGTAGGCGCTGCCTTGCGGGCAGGTGCGGCCTTGGCGGTGGTGGCCTTGGAGGCAGGGGTGGCGGCTCGAGCGGCGGCGACCTTTGGTCGCCGAGTGCTCGCCGAGCCGTCGACGATGACGGTGATGCCGGCGTCCACGAGCCCGCGCAGGATTTTCTTCGCCTGCGCCGAATTGACTGAGGCAGACTCGAGCGTGTGCGCGACCTCGGCCGAAGTGACCTGCCCGCCGGCGCCCTGAGCTTGGGCGATCAGGGCCTCGGTGAGAGTACGAACGTCGGCACCGTTCTGGTGGGCTTCTGTCACGAATGACCTTCCGGAGGCGAGATTTGAAACGGCCAAAAGCGCAGCACAGGGCACGGCGAAATGGCTGGCCGGGTCGGGTGTGGGAGCCCCCCGGACCTGGACGACCCCGCGCTTGAGTGTCCGTGAATCGGTGGGCAGGGGTGAATTGTAGCGCCGTCCGATCAGATCTGAGCTCCGCAGCACGCCGCAGGGGGTCGCAGACCTCGAATCAGGCACCTGACGCGAGAATGCTACCTGGGGAAAGGATGAACACGTGAATCAGATTCCGATTGGCATCGAACCGGCTGAGTTGCTGGCGCTGGCCCGTGTGGTAGCGCGAGATGCGGCGGCTACCGCCCGGCAAATGCGGGCCGAGGCGATTACCCAGATCACCACCAAAAGCACCGACACTGACGTGGTGACTGCGGCTGACAAGGCGGTCGAACGTCAAGTCAACGCCGCGTTGCGTACGGCGCGTCCGGGTGACACCGTCCTCGGTGAGGAGTACGGCGACTCGGCCAGTGGTGGTGCGGGTGGGGGCACGGTTCGCTGGATCCTGGACCCGATCGACGGCACCGTGAACTACCTCTACGGGCTACCCCAATATGCGGTCTCGTTGGCTGCTGAGGTGGCCGGAGTGGTCGTTGCCGGGGTGGTGCTCAACGTGGCCACCGGGGTCGAGTGGACCGCCACACTCGGCGGTGGTGCCTGGTGTGGCCAGCGGCGCTTGACCGGCTCCAGCCGCACGGTGCTGGGGCAGGCGTTGGTGGGCACTGGCTTTGGTTACGACGCTAGCCGCCGGGCGCACCAAGGGACAGTGTTGGCCCGACTGATCACCCGAGTGCGTGACATTCGACGCTTCGGCGCGGCTTCGCTCGACCTGTGCGCCGCCGCTGACGGGTCACTGGACGCGTATTACGAAAAGGGACTCAATCTCTGGGACCACGCGGCCGGTGGTCTGATCGCCGCGGAGGCTGGACTGATCGTCGCTGGTCTGCGCGGCACCATGCCGACCGCACAGATGGTGCTCGCCGCCCCGCCAGCTCTGTTCGGTGCACTGCACGACGCGCTGGTCGAACTGGACGCCGACGGCGGCCCGTGACCACCCGAACGCCCCGCGAGCCGCAAGCGGCTCGTGCGTACGAGCTAGGACTTGTCGTTCTTGACGGCTGGCTTGGGGCAGGCGCCGGGCGGCAGGGTCGGCGCACCGACCGCGATTAGGGACTGGCTGACCTCGGTGGTGGTGGCGAGCTGCCGGTATTCATCACCGACCACGACGTCGATCAGCTGACCCTTGCGTTTGGGGTCGTATTCCATCTTCGACCGGGCCAGGAAATACGCGCGCAGCAGCTGGGCCTTGCCGACGGTGTCCGGGCCGAAGCGGATGAGTGCGACGCCCCTGAGCTTGGTTTTGTTCTCGGTCGGCGGCTGCGTGGTGAATCGCCGGTTTTTGAACTCGGTGGTGACGTTGTCTGCCAAACCCGCCCGGTCGGTGCCGTTGAAGACCTTCAGCTGGACCTCGGCCATATCGTTCGGCAAGGTCATGTCGGCCAGCGGAGCGCCAGGGGCACAGCCGTTGCCGGAACTTGTTCCGCCCTGCGTGTCGCGGACCAGCGCGACGATGACGAACACCACCGCAGCCACGAAGAGCACGCCGACGACGACGAGTGCTCGGACGCGGGCAAAACTCATGGGTCTGGGCTCCAAGATCTCATCAAGGCCACACCGGCCGGACGGGCGGGACCTGTCCAGAGGTTAGCCTCTGGCTGCCAGGCACGCGGAAACCGGGAATACTTCCGGCGCGCCGACGATGATCCGGACGGTGATACCCCTACCTTGATGTCGCCTCGGTCACATCGGGAACAATGGCCCGCCGGTCCGCGTACAAAGATGCCGCGACAGCGGTATGGTTCCGCGCTTGCCCAGGGCTGTTCGAGGTGTCAGAAATCGTTCAGCGGAACCGGGAACCGAAACCTCGTCCTTGGCGTTACTAACGCCAAGTGACACATCGATACAGGAGAGTGAAAACCGATGGCCACCGACTACGACGCCCCGCGTCGCGATGAGGTCGACCTCGGCGAGGACAGCCTCGAGGAGCTCAAGGCCCGCCGAGCCGACTCGCAATCGGGCGCAGTGGACGTTGACGAGGTCGAGGTGGCGGAGAGCTTTGAGCTGCCCGGCGCCGACCTGGCCGACGAGGAACTAACCGTCAAGGTGCTGCCGATGCAGTCCGACGAGTTCCGTTGCGCCCGTTGTTTCCTCGTGCATCACCGCAGCCAGCTTGCGGTGGAGCGCAACGGGGAACTGATCTGCCGCGAGTGTGCCTGACCAGCGCCGCGCGCGCAGCGCTTCCACAACCCGACCGCAATGCCGCGGTCGGGGTCCGTTGTCATAGCCGAAAACTTTTTCCGCCAGCCAGAACAGGTTTGCCCTTCGGGCGATACTGGGCATGAACCGCGTTACTAGACATGAACATGTGGCGCGGATCCGTTACGACCGCTCGGATCGACGAAGCTCCGAGTATTGATTTAGTTCCGCGGCACGCTCGCAGCATTTGACGACGGGAAGGACCAAGATGAGCCACCCGGATCACACCGCCGACACCGGGTCCGTCCTACCGCCGGCAACTGGGGCGCCTGCTGAAACTGGGGCGCCTGCTGAAACTGGGGCGCCTGCTGAAACTGGGGTGCCTGCTAAAACTGGGGCGTCTGCCGAAATTGATGAGCTCGGCAAGACCGTGGCCGCGGTCACCGCCGACGACCTGGAGCCGGCCAGCCGCCGCAAGCTGTTGGGCCGGCTGGTCGTGGACATCCGTCGCCGCGGGCTAGGTCGGTTGTTTCGGCCCAAAGCCGCGTTGCGATGGATGGCCGATGTGGTCAGTGACGTGGCACCGCACATCCCCATCCGGGACCGGCCGGCATTGCGCGCTCACTTCCCAGAACTCGACGACGACGCTTTGGCCGAGCGGCTGATCCGCAACGCCGCCCGGGCCACAGCTGGCATCGGTGCGGCCGGTGGCGGGGTGGCCTCGGTCGAGTGGGCCGCCGCTCCGCTGTTGCTCTCAGCGCCGATCTTGCTGGCCGCTGAGACCGTTAGCGTGGTGGCGGTGGAGCTGAAGTTGATCGGTGAGCTGCACGAACTCTACGGTCGGCCCATCGTCGGTGCGCCCGCGCAACGGACCGCCTTGCTGATTCAGGCCTGGGCTGGGCAACGCGGTGTCAATCCGCTGGTGCCCGGCGTAGGAGTCGCCTCGGTGCTGGGCACCGCGGCGCGTAAGGAGTTGCAGAATTCCCTGCTGCGCCGATTCGGGCGCAACCTGACCACAATGGGCCCGCTGCTCACCGGTGCCGCAGTGGCCGGCTATCTCAACCGGCGCGCGACCAAGAGCCTCGGCGAGCACGTGCAGAAAGATCTCAAGAAGTCGGCGCGACCTTCGCTTGGCGCTTAGCTGCCAATAAGGCTGTGGCCAACGGTACGGGTCGACGCGTGCTGACGATCCAATACGGCGTTGGATCGTTGGGGTCGTCGAGCAGCACCTGCACGGCCGGCCCGATCCACGGGCGTTGGATCACGAACGCGTGCGGGTGCGCGCCGACGCCCAACGCTTCGCGCTTGCCGGCGGTGTCCAACGCGACCACATCAGCGATCACCGTGACGGGTAAGCGAGCGTCGTCGACCTGGAATTCGCCTGCGCTGACTGCAACCCGGATCCGGCCAGCACGCAGCAAAGCGGCTGTGGTCACCGGCAGGACCACTGCGAATGGCACCCAGATCGGACAGGTGGGGAAGCCAAACAACACTTCGAGCCCGACGATGCCCACCACGCTCAGGGTGGCTGGCCACATCCACCAGGACACGCTCAGCCGCTCGACATAGGCGGTCGTGTTGGTGCCGCTGGAGACCTGTGTTGTCACCCGTGCAGCCTACGGCGCGCCTGGAGCGACTGCGCCCGGCAGGATGGCAGGGTGAGTGCCGCCTACGCAGCCGCTGACGTGAGGATCCTCGCTGTGACCGACTTAGTCGTTGAGATCCGCCGGCTCGACCCCGGTTTGCCGCTTCCGGCGTACGCACATCCCGGTGATGCCGGCGCTGACCTGTACGCGGCTGCCGAAGCCGAACTCGCCCCAGGAGTTCGCGCCACCGTGCGTACCGGGGTGGCCGTGGCTATTCCGGCCGGTTTTGTCGGGCTAGTACATCCACGATCGGGCTTGGCGGCCCGGCTGGGTGTGACGGTGCTCAACGCGCCCGGTACGGTCGATGCCGGCTACCGAGGCGAAATTATGGTGATTCTGATCAACCATGATCTCCAGAACACCGTCAAGATCGCTCGGGGTGACCGGATCGCTCAGTTGGTCGTTCAGCGAGTCGAGCGGGCTGTGTTCCACGAGGTGGCCGAGCTCGACGAGACCGCCCGTGGTGCGGGTGGGCACGGCTCGACCGGCGGGCACCAGGCCTTGACCTTGACCACGCAGCAGACGCAGTCCTGAAACGGAAGGTGGCATCGATGTTCTCCCGTAAGCGCGGCGGCCCGAAGCACGTCCGGGCAACCGACGCGCCGCCCTCCGAGGCGCTCGCGCAGAGTTTGGCCCCGGATGACGACGTTGAGTTGCCCGAGCACGGCCCCTACGACTCGCACCGGGCCCCAGAAGGGGTGCAGCGGCTCGACCTGGGCAGCTTGCTGATCCCCGCGGTCGAGGGAGTCGAGGTGCGGGTGCAAGCCAACCCGGAAGGCGGCGTCGAGCAGATTGTGCTCGTCGACGGCGACAGTGCCCTGCAGCTGGGTGTCTTTGCCGCGCCCCGCTCAGAGGGCATCTGGAACGAGGTTCGCGACGAAATTGGCCTGGCGATGACAGCAGACGGGGTTTCTGCCCGTGAGTCGGCCGGCCCCTATGGCATTGAGTTGATCGCCCAGGTGAACACCCCGGACGGGCCGGCCGACGTGCGTTTCGTCGGTGTGGACGGGCCGCGCTGGATGGTTCGGGCGCTCTATCAGGGCCGGGCCGCCTCCGATTCGGCTTATGCGGGCACACTCAGTGCGGTCTTGGCCGGGTTGGTCGTGGTGCGCGACGACGAGGCCCGACCCGTTCGTGAGGCGCTGCCGCTGCGGCTGCCGAAGGAGATGGCCGAGCAGGTTGAGCAGCAGCAACATACCCACGATCACGATCACTCGCATGATCATGTGCACGAAGATCCTGCCCCACCGGACGTGTCCGGTCCCACCAACGGGCGTCATCCAGATCATCACTCGTGACCTAGGTCACGGTTGCCCTTGCGGCGTACCGTGGATGGACGGCGCACGCGCACACTGTGCCGTCCATCTGGTGGGTACAGAAGAGGGTGACCTGGGGCCATGGCGACCGATGAGCGCACCGGCCTGCGTAAGTTTCTGAACCGGTTGACCGCGACCGACTCGGAGCTTGACGCACAGCACTTACAGCGTGAAAGCGCCAAATGCGGAGCAATGCCAGCCGAGCAGTGCACACGTGGACAGGTCGTCTCGGTGTCGGGTCGGCTGCGGACAGTGGCGTACACTCCGCGGACGAACCTGCCGACGTTAGAGGCCCAGCTGTGGGACGGCAGTGACGTGGTCACGCTGGTCTTTTTGGGGCGCCGATCGATCGCTGGGATCGAGCCGGGCCGGCAACTTACTGCGCGCGGCCGGATCGCCATCCGCGACGATCGAAAAGTCATCTACAACCCGTACTACGAGCTGGAGGCGCCCCGGTGACACCCGGCAGCGAGCCCCGTCATGCCGCGCATGAATCGGTGGAGGAAGAGCCGCTGCCTTCGATGAGCGAGCAGATCGCCGAGCAGCTCGGCGGGGTGCGTGGTCTGATCGAGTCCAGTGTGCCGGTGTTGGTCTTCGTGGTGTTCAACGTGCTGTTCGGCCAGATCGGGGTGGGGCTGGAGAAACGGCCGGCGCTCTATTGGGCGATCGGCGGCGCCGTCGGCTCAGCACTGATCATCGGCGGCTACCGGCTCTTCCGCAAAGAGCCGGTGCGGCACGCGGTCAACGGGCTCTTCGGCATCGCGGTCGGCGCCTACTTCGCCTGGCGCACCGGCAAAGCCGAAAACTTCTATCTGCCCGGAATCTTGCTCACTTTCGGGCAAGCCGCGGTCTTCCTGCTCTCCATGCTCGTGCGCAAGCCGCTAATCGGCTACGCCTGGGGGATTATGGCGAACAAGGGCCACCAAGACTGGTTCGGCAACACCCGCTTATTCCGTACGTTCCAGTGGTTGACCTTGGTGTGGGTGTTGTCGTTGTCGTTGCGCGCCGGCATCCAGCTTTACCTTTGGTCCCAGCATCAGGCGAACGCGTTGGGCGTCGTGCGAATCCTGATCAGCTGGCCGATCTATGCCGCCACCTTTGCCTATTCAGCTTGGGCGATCCATCGCATCACCAGCACCCAACAGCCGGGCGAACCCGCCCACCCCGCCGGAACGGCTCAGCCGGCCGAGAACGCTCAGCCGGCCGAGAGTGCTTAGCCGGCGCTGAGCAGCGGAGCGGGCTGGGTAACGGACTGGGCCCGGCGGCTAGTTGATCGGCTGGCTGGATTCGCCGAGGACGACGGCGCGGATCTGGTCTTCGACTTCGGTGGTGCAGACGAAGATCAGCTCGTCGCCAGCCTCTAGCGGGTCGTCTGGGGTTGGCACCAAGACGCGTTTGCCGCGCAGGATCGCCACCAGGGCGGCGTCGCGGGGCAGCGGCACGGCCCGAACCGGCTTGCCCACATAAGGCGCGTGCCGCGGCAAGGTGATCTCCACCAAGTTGGCTTCGCCTTGCCGGAAAGTCATCAACCGGACCAGGTCGCCGACGGTGACCGCCTCTTCGACCAGCGCGGCCATCAGCCGAGGCTTGCTCACCGCGACGTCGACCCCCCACTGGTCGGTGAAGAGCCACTCGTTTTCGGCCCGGTTGACCCGAGCCACCACCCGAGCCACAGCAAATTCGGTTTTGGCCAGCAGCGACACCACCAAGTTGGCTTTGTCGTCGCCGGTCGCGGCCACGACCACGTCGCAGCCGGCCACATCGGCTTCTTCGAGGCTGCTCAGCTCGCACGCGTCCGCGAGCACCCACTCGGCCTCCGGCACCCGTTCTGGGCGCAGCTGGCGCGGTTGGCGCTCGATCAGCATGACCTGGTGGCCGTTGCCGATCAGTTCTTGGGCGATCGAACGGCCGACGTTGCCGGCACCGGCGATGGCGATACGCATGGTCAGTGTCCTTCTTTTTCGGCACTGGCAGCGATGTGCAGCACTTGACTCACCGTGTCGTCGGTAACCAACAGATACACCTGGTCACCGTCTTGCACGACGGTCGACGGTGCGGCCAACGAGCCCAGACCAAACCGCATAAGGTACGCGACGCGCGCGCCGGTGCGTTCCTCCAGCGACTTGAGCGTGCGGCCCACCCAGTCGGTGTGCAGCGGCGCTTCGACGATTGACACGACGCTGGTCGGGTCGCGGAACACCTCAGCCACACCCTCGGGCACGAGCTGGCGCATCATCCGGTCGGCGGCCCAGCGGATCGTGGCCACGGTCGGGATGCCGAGACGTTCATAGACCTGGGCGCGGCGGGCGTCGTAGATCCGGGCGATCACCCGGGACACACCGAACGTCTCCCGGGCCAACCGGGCCGAGATGATGTTGGAGTTGTCTCCGCTGGAGACGGCCGCAAACCCGTCAGCGCGCTCGATCCCGGCGGAGCGCAGCACATCGCGGTCGAAGCCGACCCCGGTCACGGTGCTCCCGCCGAATTCGGTCGGCAGCCGGCGAAACGCTTCGGCATTCTGATCGATCACGGCCACCGAATGGCCGCGCGAGTCGAGGTTGTGCGCCAGCGTAGAACCCAGCCGGCCACACCCCATGATCACCACGTGCAAGGTTTGCGTCCCTCCGGCTCAATGCTCACCCGTGTGAGACTGCCATGCGCGCGCCATGGGTGGCAGCCGGGGCGCAATACACGGCTATGCGGGCGCACGTAGTCTTTGCGTTTGTGGCAAGTTCGACCTCCCTCGCTAAGCGGCTCCTGCTGGGCAGACCGTTCCGCTCCGACCGGCTGCAGCACACGCTGTTACCGAAGCGGATCGCGTTGCCCGTGTTCGCCAGCGACGCGTTGTCGAGCGTGGCCTATGCGCCCGATGAAATCCTGCTGACCCTGTCGATCGCCGGTGCCGGCGCTTTCGCCATTTCCCCGTGGATGACTCTCGCGGTCGCGGTGGTGATGGCCACCGTGGTGGCCAGCTATCGGCAGAACGTGCACGCTTACCCCTCTGGGGGCGGCGACTACGAGGTGGCTACGGTCAACCTGGGGCCGCGGGCCGGCCTGGGCGTGGCGAGCGCGCTGCTGGTCGACTACATCCTCACGGTCGCGGTGTCGACCGCGGCCGGAGTCAACAATCTCGGTTCAGTGGTGCCATTTGTTGCGGTGAACAAGGTGCCGTTCGCGGTCGGCGCGATCGTCATCCTCACCGCGCTCAATCTGCGCGGATTGCGCGAGTCAGGCACTGCCTTCGCGATCCCGACATATGCCTTCATCGTGGCTATTATCGGCATGATCGGGGCCGGACTCTTCCGGATCTTTGTCCTCGGTCAACACCTGGTCGCGCCCTCGGCCGGCTTGGTGATTTCGGCCGAGAAGAGCCACCTGACCAGCTTTGCCTTCGTTTATTTGTTGCTGCGCACCTTCTCCTCCGGCTGTGCTGCCCTGACTGGCGTCGAGGCGATCTCCAACGGCGTGCCTGCGTTCAAGCCGCCGAAAAGCAAGAACGCGGCGACCACGCTGTTGCTGCTCGGTGGGCTGTCGATCCTGATGCTGGTCGGCATGGTGGTGCTAGCCAGGGTGACCCACCTCCAATATGTCGAGGACCCGCTCACTCAGATCATCTCCGGGCCGGCCAACTACGAGCAGAAGACGGTCACCGCCCAGCTCGGTGAGACTGTTTTCGGCAAAGGCTCGGTCCTGCTCTACGTGGTGGGTGTCGTCACCGCTTTGATCCTGTTCCTGGCCGCGAACACGGCGTTCAACGGATTTCCGGTGCTCGGCTCGATCCTCGCGCAGGACCGCTACCTGCCCCGCCAGCTGCACACCCGCGGCGACCGGCTGGCGTTCTCCAATGGCATCATTTTCCTGGCTATCGCGGCGATCGTGTTGGTGGTGGCGTTCCAAGCCGAGACCACCCGGTTGATCCAGCTCTACATCGTCGGCGTGTTCGTGTCGTTCACGCTCTCGCAGGGCGGCATGATTCGGCACTGGAATCGGCTGCTGCGGATCGAGCGCGATCCGGCCCGCCGCCGACAGATGGTTCGGTCTCGGGTGATCAACGCGTTCGGCATGGGACTGACCGGTGCGGTGCTCATCGTCGTACTGATCACTAAGTTTTTGTTGGGGGCTTGGATCGCGATTGCGGCGATGATCGTGATCTATGGCTTGATGGTGGCGATTCACCGGCATTACACCCGGGTGTCATTGGAATTGGAGCCGACTGAAGAACGCCAGGTGTTGCCCTCGCGCAACCACGCGGTGGTCCTGGTCAGCAAGGTGCACCTGCCGACGTTACGCGCGGTGGCCTATGCGCAGGCCACCCGGCCGGACACGCTCGACGCGGTCACCGTCAACGTGGACGACAAGGACACTCGGGAAATCCAGCAAGAATGGGAACGGCGCGAGATTCCGGTGCCGTTGACCGTTGTCGATTCGCCATATCGAGAGATCACCCGGCCGATCATCGATTTCGTCAAGGGAATGCGGCGCAGTTCGCCCCGCGACGTGGTCACCGTGTTCGTACCCGAATATGTGGTCGGTCGTTGGTGGGAGAACCTGTTACATAACCAGAGTGCGTTGCGGATCAAGACCCGGCTGCTGTTCGAGCCGGGGGTGATGGTCACCAGCGTCCCCTGGCAGCTGCGTTCCAGCCAGGACCGTAACCTGGACCGATTCGACCGTGACTTTAGCCGGGCGCCGGCCCGTGGCCCACGCCAGCGCGACGCGACCGACCCCATCGACGACACCCCGGAGGAACTCGTCTCGTGAGCACGCCCCAACTGACCGCCGTTGAACTCGTCGAAGGTGACCAAGTCGAGGTGACCGTCGGTGCTGTCGCGCACGGTGGTCACTGCGTGGCACGAGTCGGCGGCGAGCACGGCCAGGTGATCTTCGTTCGGCATGCCCTGCCCGGGGAAAAAGTGACCGTGCAGATCACCGAACTGCATAAGGGTTACCTGCGCGGCGATGCAGTCAAGATCCAAGAGGCCTCGCCGGACCGGGTCGAGCCGCCTTGCCCATTCGCGCATCCCGGCGGCTGCGGCGGTTGTGACTTGCAGCATGTCTCCGCCGAAGCCCAGCTCGACTGGAAAACCGCCGTGGTCAATGAGCAACTCGACCGGCTCGGTGGCCTGACCGAAGCCGAGCGAAACCACCTTTCGGTACGGGTCGAAGCACTGCCCACCGCACCGACGAGCACCGACGCGCCGGCCGAAGGTGGCGACCGGTTGCTCGGCTGGCGCACCCGGGTCCGCTACGCAGTGGACGCGGCCGGTCGGGCCGGGCTGTTGCAGCACCGTTCGCACCAAGTCGTGGCGATTGACCGGTGTCGGATCGCGCACCCGGCGATTCAGCAGCTCGACCTGCTCGCCCGCGCCTGGCCGCAGGCCGACGGGCTGGAAGTGGTGGCGTCCAGCGGCGGTGATGTCGCGGTGGTGGCACGCCCGGCCGGTGACGGCGGTGGGTTGCTGCCCCCCGACGACCCGGCGGAGTCGCCCTCGCTCGGTGGTGGTGGCCGGCTCACGATCGACGGGCCGGACCAGGTGCGCGAGGTCGCGGCGGGCCGGCAGTGGAACGTACCGTTGGAGGCGTTTTGGCAAGGTCACCCGGCCGCGGCGGACGTGCTGGTCAAGACGGTGGTGGAGCTGCTGAGTCCGCGCGAAGGTGACGTCAGCTGGGACCTGTACGGCGGTGCTGGTCTGTTCGCGGCTGCACTGGCCGAGCAGACCGACGCGCACACCACCATCGTCGAGTCGTCCACGGTTGGGGTCGCCGCGGCCCGCACCAACCTCGCCGATCTGCGCAACGTGGAAGTGGTGCAGGCCAAGGTGGACGTCGCGTTCGCCCGGCGTCGGCTGACCGGCCCGGTCGATCTAGTCGTGCTCGACCCACCCCGGGCCGGTGCCGGCGCTAAAGTGGTGCGCGCGATCATCGACGCCCAGCCGCGAGCGGTGGCCTACGTCGCTTGCGACCCGGCCGCGCTCGCCCGGGATGTGGCTACCTTCCGCTCGCTCGGCTGGGCCCTCACCGAGCTACGCGCATTCGACCTGTTCCCGATGACCCAACACGTCGAATGCGTAGCCCTGCTGCGCCCGGCCGAACCCACGGTCGCCTGAAGCCGAGCCGGTCAGCTGACGATTATGGCCGCCTCGGTCGGGCTGACGGCCAGATAATCAGTTAGGCGCCTGCTCGTTCGGCGGCGGCTACGGCGTTGCGGAACAGCATGGCGACTGTGGTCGGGCCGACTCCGCCGACCCGGGGGGTGATCGCGCCAGCTACTTCGGCGCAGGACTCGTCGACGTCGGGCAGGAGTCGACGGCCGGAATAGCGGACTCCCGCGCCGATCACCACCGACCCGGGGCGCACGTGCTCGGGTTGGATGATGCCGGGGACGCCGGCGGCGGCCACCAAGATGTCGGCACGCAGGGTGTAGCGCGACCAATCGGGCACCCCGGTGTGCACCACGGTGACGGCGGCGTTGGCAGTTGGCCGCTTCTGGGTCAGCAGCATGGCCAGCGGTCGGCCTAGGGTGGCGCCGCGGCCGAGGATTACTACTTCGCGGCCTGCGGTCGGGACGTTGTGGTAGGCCAGCAGCGCCTCGATCCCGGCCGGGGTGCACGGCAGCGGACCGGGCGAGCCAACCGCGAGGCGACCCATGTTCAGCGGGTGCATGCCATCGACGTCCTTGTCCGGGTCGAGGGTTTGCAGCGCCGCGTCATAGTCCAAGTGACCCGGGATCGGGTATTGGATCAAGACACCGTGCACCTGCTTGTCCGCGTTGAACTCCTCGATCACGCGGTGCAGGTCGGCTTGGGTGGCGTCGGCGCCGAGGTGCCGGTGCGGTGAGGCGAAACTCAGCTCGCCGGCCTGGCGCTGTTTGATCCGGATATAACCGGCGCTGGCGTCGTCATCGCCGACCAGGATGGTGGCCAGACTCGGCACGACCCCCTGCTCGCGCAGCTTGGCGACCCGCTCGCCGACCTCGGCCAAGACGGCAGCGGCAACCGGTGCGCCCGGCAGCAGGCGGGCGGTGGTGGACTTCTCGTCGGACATATCGCTCCTCGGCACGGGGCCCAGGCGGTCGACTCCCGTGACAGGCTCCCCGATGGTTGAACCATCCTCGTACCGCCAGTCGCTTCTTGCTGACGAGGATGCCCGATCCGGACCGCTGCGGCCAACTCGCCGGGCGCGGTTGCGTCGGGTGATCGGCGGAGATGCGCTTTAGGGGGGCGCCGATAGACTTCGCTGCTATGAGCGAATCCCTGTCCGGCGCGGCCGGCGTTCTGGCGAGTATCACCGAACCGGGTGACCTCAAACGGCTCAGCACTGAGCAGCTAATTCGGCTCGCTGCCGAGATTCGTGACTTTCTGGTGGCAAAGGTGTCGCGCACCGGCGGTCACCTCGGGCCCAACTTGGGTGTGGTCGAGACCACGCTCGCGCTGCACCGGGTCTTTGACTCTCCGCGCGACCGGGTGTTGTTCGACACTGGCCACCAGGCTTACGTACACAAGATTGTGACTGGTCGGCAGGACGGGTTTGATCTGCTGCGTCGCCGCGGTGGGCTGTCGGGTTACCCCAGCCGGGCCGAGAGCGAGCACGATCTAATCGAAAACTCGCACGCGTCGACCGCACTGTCCTATGCCGACGGGCTGTCCAAGGCGTTCGCGCTGCGGGGCGAGGACCGGCATGTGGTCGCTGTGGTCGGCGATGGTGCGCTCACCGGTGGCATGTGCTGGGAAGCGCTCAATAACATCGCTGCCGCGAAGAACCGCCTGGTCATCGTGGTCAACGACAACGGCCGTTCGTATGCGCCAACGATCGGTGGTTTGGCCGACCACCTGTCCACGTTGCGGCTGAACCCGGGTTATGAGCGGGTGCTCGACCTGGTCAAGGACGCGCTCGGCTCGACTCCGTTGGTGGGCAAACCGGTCTATGAGGTGCTGCACGCGGTCAAGAAGGGCATCAAGGACGCGATCAGCCCGCAGCCGATGTTCGAGGACCTCGGCATCAAATACCTCGGCCCGGTGGACGGGCACGACATCGTGGCGATGGAGTCGGCGCTGCGCCGGGCCAAGGGTTTCAACGCGCCGGTCATCGTGCACGCGGTGACCAAAAAGGGCTACGGCTATCTGCCGGCCGAGCAAGACGAGGCCGACTGTCTGCACGGACCCGGCGCTTTCGACCCGCAAACTGGTGCGCTGACCGCCCCGCCGTCGGTGAAGTGGACGAACGTCTTCGCCGACGAGCTAGTCAAGATTGCGGACGAGCGGCCCGACGTGGTGGGCATCACTGCCGCAATGGCCGAGCCGACTGGCATCGCGGCGCTGGCCCGCAAATACCCCAACCGGGTCTATGACGTGGGCATCGCCGAACAGCACGCGGCCACATCCGCCGCCGGCCTGGCCATGGGTGGGCTGCACCCGATCGTCGCCGTCTATGCAACCTTCCTCAATCGAGCGTTCGACCAGGTGCTGCTCGACGTGGCAATGCACGGGCTGCCGGTGACTTTTGTGCTCGACCGGGCCGGGATCACCGGGCCGGACGGGCCCAGCCATTACGGCGTTTGGGACATGAGCGTCTTCGGCGTCGTGCCGGGGCTGCGGATAGCCGCGCCGCGCGACGCCACCACGTTGCGCGAAGAGCTGCGCGAGGCGGTCGCGATCGACGACGGCCCGACGATTGTGCGCTTCCCGACTGGTGCTGTTGCTGCGGATGTGTCGGCCGTGCGGCGGGTGGGTCCGGTGGACGTGTTGCGCGAGGACGCTCGGCGAGACGTACTCCTGGTGGCGGTTGGATCTTTCGTACCGATGGGGCTGGAAGTTGCTGATCGGCTGGCCGGGCAGGGGATCGGGGTGACCGTGGTGGACCCGCGGTGGGTGCGCCCGGTGCCGATCGAACTGGCTGCGCTGGCCGGTGGGCATCGCCTGGTGGTGACCTTGGAGGACGGGGTGCGCGTGGGCGGGGTCGGGGACGCGATTGCTGCGTCGCTGCGGGACGCAGGCGTCGACGTGCCGCTGCGTGACTTTGGCGTGCCGGCCGGCTTCCACCCGCACGGCACCCGCGCCGAGATCTTGACCGCGCTCGGCTTGACTGCACAAGACGTCGCCCGCGAGGTCACCGAGCGGGTCTCGCGCCTGCACGACACCAGTCAAGAGCGACAAACCACCTGATCAGTCCGCCCGAAGTTCGGTTTGTCACAGAGACCGCCAATCACCTTCCTGAGCTGACCTTGCGACTGCCAAGCCACCGCCGACGTGTTGATCTGCCGGTTGGTCGACGCCTCGATTGCGGTGCGGCAACTTCGGTAGCCTTCCGCTTACAGCCCCTTCACACCGCTGCGACGAGGCTTAAGTCCGAGAGTGATCAACGGAGGGCAAGCAGTGCGCGTGTTGGTGGTGGAAGACGAGCGGAACCTGTGCGATGCAATCGCTCGCGGGCTGCGCCGCAAAGGCATGGCAGTTGATGTCGCTTACGACGGATCAACCGGGCACGAGATGGCATATGTCACTCGTTACGACGTAGTTGTGCTCGATCGAGACCTGCCCGGGATGCACGGAGACGAGATCTGCGCGGCCCTGGTCGCCTCAGGTGCGCTGACCCGAGTGCTGATGCTGACCGCCAGCAGCTCGGTGGCCGAGCGGGTCGAAGGGCTGCAACTGGGCGCCGACGACTACCTGTCCAAGCCGTTCGCCTTCGACGAGCTGGTCGCCCGAGTGCAGGCGCTCGGCCGGCGGGCCACCCCAGCTGCTCCACCCGTACTGGTGGTGGGGGATTTGGTGCTCGATCAGACTCGGCGGGTGGTGACCCGCGGCGGGGTGCAGTTGGAGCTGACCAACAAAGAGTTCGGCGTGCTGGAGGCGCTGCTCAAAGCCCGCGGCGGAGTCGTTTCCAGCGAAGAACTGCTCGAACGAGTCTGGGACGCCAACACCGACCCCTTCACCACCACCGTACGAGTGACAGTGATGACCCTGCGGAAGAAGGTTGGTGATCCGCCGCTGATCGAAACCGTTGTCGGCGCTGGCTATCGCGTTCCCGAAACCGTTGTGTTGTCGTGACCGTCTACCCCGGTCGGCGCCGTCCTCAGTTTGACCTGACGATGCGGCCAACCCTGCGGTTGCGGCTCACCCTGCTCAACGGCATCCTGCTGGTCGGCGCGGGTACGATCCTGGTCCTGCTGGCCTGGTTGCTCGTCGGCGACGCAATGCACCCGCTCAACCCATTACTGCCCGGCTCCACCGTCGACCTGGCCAACGGCTCGACAGTCGACGGGGTGTTATGGGAAACCCGTATAGTCGAGCGCGCCTCCCAGGAAGTGTTGGTCAAGGGCATGATTGCGCTAGTTGCGATCGGCATCATTGGTATCGCGGGCGCCTACGCGGTGGCGGGGCGGGCCCTGCGTCCACTGCACAGTGTCACCCAAACTGCCCGACGGTTGGGTGAAGAGACGCTCGATCAGCGAATCCGCTACTCCGGTGCCGATGACGAGGTGGCCGAGCTGGCTCGCACCTTCGACGCAATGCTCGATCGACTTTCCGACGCCTTCGAGTCACAGAAACGGTTCGTGGCTAACGCTTCACACGAGCTGCGTACGCCACTTACGGTCATGCGTACCGAAATTGATGTAACCCTCAGTGACGATGAGGCGGACGTCGCGGAGTATCGACGGATGGCTCGCGTAGTGCGCGATGCTTCGCAGCGAGCTAATGGTTTAGTTGACGCGTTGCTGGTGCTGGCCCGGTCTGAGGCACAGTCGGGCCGGCGGCTGGTCCGCAAAGTCCCCGCTGACCTGGCCACTAGCGTCTACAACGCGCTGTCCGCAGTGCGGGCCGAAGCCGACCGACTCAAGCTCGATGTGACCACCGATCTGCATCCGGCCTTAGTCGTCGGTGACCCGAGTCTGTTGGATCGACTGGCTGGCAACTTGATCGAAAACGCGATCCGTTACAACCATCTGCTCGGCAAGATGTGGTTGAGCACTGAACTCGTCGACGGCCAGGCGCGACTGGTCGTCGGCAACACCGGGTATGAGGTTGAGCCCGCCGACGTACCGGGGTTGTTTGAACCGTTTCGTCGGGGTGGATGGGAACGTACTGGTTCGCGCGGGTCGGGGTTGGGTTTGTCGATCGTGCGCGCGGTTTGCGACGCCCACGGCGGCACGGTGTCCGCGGTCGCGCAAGAAGGCGGCGGACTAGAAGTCACCATCTCCCTGCCCGCAGCCGACACCACCCCTCTGGTCGCCGGCTCCGCCTCCGTACCTCCTCGCCCCAAACCCCCCGCTTCCTGATGAACCACTACATAATTTGGTACCTGCGGTGTGCGGTGTTAGTTCCGCATTGTTTGTGGTTAGTGGGCTTTATAGGTATTTGTTCTGCGTTGTTTGTGCCGGTTTAGGAATTTTGCGAGTTTGAAGGTCTGCGAACAGCGGGTACGGTGGGCGAACATAAGCCGCGATGTGCTGGTGCTGGTGCTGGTGCTGGTGCTGGTGCAGTTTGCGGTTGTTTGCGGTTGTTTGCGGTGCGGATTTTCGGATCTTGTTGATCTGTGGACAAATGAGCACCGCAAATCAACAAGATCGGCTAAAAGTGGTCGATCAATGGGGGCAAAAGCGACAAATGGTGGGCGGTGGATCGGGAAGCTGTCGTTGTCGGTGGGTGTAGGGCAGGGGATTTGTCCGCGAGTGGGGGTTTAGCTTTTTTGTTCGATTTGTGCGCGGAGTTGGGGGAATTCGGCCTTGGCTTTGTCCACTGAGGTGGAATACCAGATCACCAGGCCAAGACTGCCCTCGTCGGCCCACCCGCAAATCGCCATCTTTAGCTCGGATGTGCTGGCATTGCCGCATTCAGCTGATCCGCCGAGCGAGCCAGTTCCCGCGCTGGTGGTGTTCTTGACGCTCAGACCACCGATGCCGGCGCCGAGGAAAATTTGGTTGAGCGTTTGTTCGGGGTCGGCGATCGGCGCAGCTGCACCGACAGCAATGACGATGTTCTGCTTTTCCGGAGCGCCATAGAGTGCGCCTACTGACTTAGTTTCGCCAGGTATGTTCGACAGGCTAGATTCGAGCTGCTTGGCGATTTCGGCGAACTGCTTTTCGGTCAGCCTCGGTCGGCCGCCGAGCGTTGCCGGCTGCACGATCTTGATGTTCGACGTGGGTGTGGTGGGTTCGGTGGTGCCGCCGTTCTGCTTCGGGTGGGTAGTCGGCGCCGAACTAGCGGCACTGGCGGCGGCTTTCTTCCGGTCGATCTCGCGCTTGCCAATGACCGCGAGGGCAATAGCGCCGCCGACACACAGCACTAGGGCACCAGCAATGGCGCTCAGCACAATCGGTAGGACTTTGCTCTTCTTTTTAACTGGCGGCGCCATACCGGGCGGATACCCCGGCCCGTAGCCGGGTGGGCCATACGGCGAACCCGGTGCGTATTGACCTTGACCATACGGTGTAGGCTGGCCATATTGGTCTTGGCCGTACTGTGGCGTTTGACTGTGTTGCGGCCGGTTGTATTGATCTGGGCTATACGACGCACTTTGGGCGTAGAGCGGGCCCTGATCGGGTGGCTGGGCCGGATACGGCTGGCCCAGGTTGGGCTGGCCCAGGTTGGGCTGGGTAGGGAAAGGCTGGGTAGGGAAAGGCTGGGTAGGGAAAGGCTGGGTGGGTGGCGCCTGGCCGGGGTGCGACGGGTCCGGGTAGGCGGACAAATCAGACTGAGTGGGATAAGGCAGGCTCGGATCAGGGTCAGCGTGATCGACCTGGGTGGGATCAGGCTCACCGGGCTGCCCGGAAAAGGGTGGTTGCGGGGGTTGCGACACCAAGACTCCATTGATCGAGTAATCGACCGAGAGCTTAACGGCCGGCAGCGACTTGCGGCTGCCCCATTTTCAATAACGCGATGTTTGGCACGATCTCAGCCCTGCCCGTGTGGCCTGACGGACCACTCAGCGCTGCCAGGCTGGTCCAGGGGCGGCAGCGCCCGACACAACTGAGGGCGCTGCCGTCGAACTTCCTGACGTGACGTTGAGCTGCTTAGGCGGGCAGACTGCCCGTGCCTTGGGGGAGGAAACGGTTGCCGGTTACGCGCGCTGAGGTGCCACTGCGGTCCAGATATGGCGTGATGCCGCCCAGGTGGAACGGCCACCCGGCCCCGAGCAGCATGCACAGGTCGATGTCCTGTGCTTCGGCCACTACCCCTTCATCTAGCATCAGTCGGATTTCCTGGGCGAGGGCGTCCAGTGCTTTGCTGCGTACCTGATCGGCGGTTAGGGGTGCGGTGCCGCCGTCGATCAGCTTGGCCACCTCGGGGTTGATCTCGTCGTCGACCATGACAGGCAGGCCGGCGTCGACGATTTTTTTGAGGTTGGGGCTGTTGCCGAACCGGTCGCTGAACGCCGTGTGTAGCGACTCGCCCACGTGGTAGGCGACGGCCGGGCCGACCAGCTGCAGAAGTGCGAGCGGGCGGATCGGCAGGCCGAGCGGGTCGAGGGCGGTGTCGACGATTTCCAGCGGGGTGCCGGCGTCGATGGCGGCGAAGACCTCGTTGGTGAAGCGGGTGAGTAGGCGGTTGACCACGAAGGCCGGAGCGTCGCGGACCAGGACTGCGGATTTGCGCAGTTCTTTGCCGACGGCGAACGCGGTGGCCAGGGTGGCGTCGTTTGTGTGCTCGCCGCGGATGATTTCCAGCAGCGGCATTGCGGCGACTGGGTTGAAGAAGTGAAAGCCGACGACCCGCTCGGGGTGTTCGAGCTTGGCCGCCATTTCGGTCACCGACAGCGACGACGTGTTGGTGGCGAGGATGGCTTCGGGTGCGACGATTTTTTCCAGCTCGGCCCAGATTTGCTTTTTGAGTTCGAGGTTCTCGAAGACTGCCTCGATCACGAAGTCTGCGTCGCTGAATGCTGACTTGTCGACTGAGCCGCTGACCAGGCCGCGCAGTTTCGCCGCGGTGCCTTCGTCCATTCGGTGTTTGCCGACCAGCTTGTCGATTTGGTCGCGCACGTAACTGACACCGTGATCGACCCGGGTTTGGTCGAGGTCGGTGAGCACGACTGGCACCTGCAACCGACGGGCGAAGAGCAGGGCGAGTTGGGAGGCCATCAGTCCGGCGCCGACGATTCCGACCTTCGTGACCGTACGGGCGAGGGCTTTGTCTGGGGCGCCGACCGGGCGTTTGGCGCGGCGCTGGACCAGGTCGAAGGCGTAGAGCGAAGCGCGGGCCTCGTCGCCCATGATCAGGTCGGCGAGGGCTTGAGTTTCGGCGGCAGTGCCGGTTTCGAAGGTCGCGTCCTTGGCAAGCGCGAGCAGTTCGAGCGCCTTCTCGGCCGACGGAACAGCGCCGTGCAGCCGTTGGTCGAGTTGCTGCTTAGCGAAGAACAGCACCCCTTCCCACATCTCTTTGTCGACCTCTGGCCGCTCTACCGTGACCGAGCCAGTGACGACGCCAGCCGCCCATTCGAGCGAGCGTTCGAGGAAGTCGGCCGCCTCGAAGATTTCGTCGGCGACGCCCAGCTCGCGGGCCTGCTTCGGGCGCAGCACCTTTTGGGTCAGCGGGTTCTGCAGGATGACCTGGGCAGCACCGGCCACGCCGATCAGGTTGGGCAGCAGTTGGCTGCCACCCCAGCCGGGCACTAGGCCGATCGCGACCTCGGGCAAGCCGAGCGCGGCCGCACCGGTGGAGACCGTGCGGTAATGGCAGTGCAGCGAAACTTCCAGGCCGCCGCCGAGCGCGGCGCCGTTGATGAAGGCGAAGGTCGGGATCGCACTTGCACGCAGCCGAGCGAAGACCGAGTGCCCCAATTCGCCCAGGGCGACCGCTTGCTCCCGGGTGGTGATATACGGCATGCCGGTGATATCAGCACCCACACAGAAAATGTACGGCTTGCCCGTCAACGCAATGAACGCCGGCTCCGCCGCGGTCGCCGCAGTGATCGCCTCGTCCAGTGCACGCAGCCCCGCCGGACCCAAGGTGTTGGGTTTACGGTGGTCCAGCCCGTTATCCAGAGTGATCAGCGCTGCCGGCTTGGGCAGTCCAGGCACCTGCACCAGTCGCACGAGAGCTCTGGTGACAACCTCGTTCGGGTATTCGGGAAGTGTCGTCACTTGGTGCCCTCCCAATGCGGGTTTTCCCAGATCACAGTGCCGCCCATGCCGATACCGATACACATGGCGTTGAGCCCGTAACGCACTTCGGGGTGCTCGGCGAACTGGCGGGCCAGTTGAGTCATCAGCCGCACGCCGGAGGAGGCCAGCGGGTGACCGATGGCAATCGCGCCGCCCCACGGGTTGACCCTAGGGTCGTCGTCGGCGATGCCGAAGTGGTCCAGGAACGCCAGCACCTGCACCGCGAACGCCTCGTTCAGCTCGAACAAGCCGATGTCGTCGATGCTCAGCCCGGCGATCCGCAGCGCTTTTTCGGTGGACGGAATCGGGCCGAACCCCATGATTTCGGGCTCGACTCCAACGAAGCCATAGGACACCAGCCGCATCGCAACCGGCAGTCCCAGCTCACGGGCGGTGTGCTCGTCCGCGATGATCGCCGCGGTCGCGCCGTCGTTCAGGCCGGCCGCATTACCCGCGGTGACCCGTCCGTGCGGCCGAAATGGAGTCTTGAGCGTCGCGAGCTTGGCCAGCGAAGTCTCGCGCGGCGCCTCGTCGACGCTGGCCAAACCCCAGCCCTGCTCAGCATTGCGCACAGCCACCGGCACCAAATCGGCCTGCAACTTTCCATTCGCGTACGCCTTGGCCGTCTTCTCCTGCGAAGCCAACCCGAAAGCGTCGGCGCGCTGTTTAGTGATCGCGGGCAGCCGGTCGTGCAAGTTTTCTGCGGTCGAGCCCATCACCAGCGCGGACGGATCGACCAACTTCTCGGCCAGGATGCGCGGGTTAGGATCGACCCCCTCGCCCATCGGATGCCGGCCCATGTGCTCGACCCCGCCCGCGATGGCGATATCATAGGCACCCATCGCGATTCCACCGGCGACGTTGGTGACCGCAGTCATCGCACCGGCGCACATTCGGTCGATCGAATAACCGGGCACAGTTTTCGGCAGGCCAGACAAGAGCGCAGCCGTACGGCCGATGGTCAGGCCTTGGTCGCCGATCTGGGTAGTGGCCGCGATTGCCACCTCTTCGACGCGCTCTGGTGGCAGCTGTGGGTTGCGGCGTAGCAGCTCACGGATGCAGCGGATGACTAGATCGTCGGCGCGGGTCTCGGCGTACATGCCGCCGGCCTTTCCGAACGGGGTGCGGACGCCGTCGACGAAGACGACCTCGCGTACTTCACGGGGCACAGCAAGCCTCCTTGCGGGCGAGCCCAAATTTTACCGCAATGCTACTCGTCGGTAACTAAGCCGGCCACCGCTCGTACGCGCGTGGTCGCTCTCACCCCATCAAACCCGGTTCGCGACCGTCGCGCAGCGTATTGATATTGATCAGCTCTCGGGTGCGGTTGGTTCCCCGACTGCTTCAGCCAGCTGATCTGCGATCAAGGTGACTTGCCAGTTGCGGGCGCCGAAACCACGGAGCGTATCCGTCACAGTTGTCGCGCTTACTTCGTCTGGTGGCGCCCAAGCCAGCCGCCGGATGTAGTCGGGACTGATCAAGTTTTCTGGCGGCAGGTTGTTGGCTGCGGCAATCTTGACCACCACTGCGCGGCAGCGGATCAGTCGGGCAGCGGCGATCGGGTCGCGTTCAGCCCAACGGTGTGGCGGTGGCGGCCCGTCGACCGGTTGATTGATCGGCAACGCGTCGTCGGGCAGCGCACGCGCCTCGTCCAACGCGTCCAGCCAGACTCGGGCGAGCCGGCGCACTGATCGGCCGCCGAAGCCGGCAATCGCCAGCAGTGAGCGTTCGTCCTTCGGGTCGGCGTCGGCCGCAGCGACTATGGCTGAGTCGGGCAGCACCCGGCCGGGGGCTGAGTCGCGACGCGAGGCCACACCGTCTCGCGCGTACCACAGGGCTCGGACTCGGGATTGGGCTCGGGCGCCACGGACTCGGTGTATTCCGGACGTCCGGCGCCAGGGTTCGGGTCGGGTTTTCGGGGGCCGGTCGGCGCCGGCCACGAGCATGTCGAACTCTTCGGCGGCCCAAGCAGTCTTGCCCTGGCGCTCCAACTCGGCGCCGAGCAGGTCCCGCAGCTCGGTAAGCAGCTCCACGTCGAGCGCGGCGTAGGTCAGCCATGACTCCGGTAGAGGCCGGGTCGACCAGTCGGCCGCCGAGTGGTGTTTTTCCAGCGAAAAGCCGAGCAGCTGCTCGGTCAACGCGGCCAAACCGACCCGGTCATATCCCGCCAGTCGGGCCGCCAATTCGGTGTCGAACAGCAGCCGCGGGCGCAGACCCAGCTCGGCCAGACACGCGAGATCCTGACTTGCCGCATGCAGCACCCACTCGGTGTCGGCCAAGGCCAGATCGAGTGTGTGCAGGTCACTCAACGGGATCGGATCGATCAACACGGTGCCGGCGCCGGCGCGACGCAACTGCACCAGGTAGGCCCGCTGGGTGTAGCGATAGCCGGACGCGCGCTCGGCATCCACCGCCACCGGCCCGGTGCCAGCCGCCATTCGGGCGACGATTTCGGCCAGTTCGCCGGTCGTTTCCACCGGGTCAGGGGTGCCATCGCGGGGCGAAGTCAACGGAACCGTGGTCGGGCCAGTCTCCTCGGCTGCGGCAGAATCAGGCTCAAGTCCGCCAGAATCCGGCTCGGGACCGCCAGACTGCGGGTCGGGCGGCACGGCGTGCGGCACGGCGTGCGGTCCGTCCCCTGCGGGCTCCGGCGCGTCCCGACGGCGCAGGGGTGCATCGTCGGTCACACCGTAACCGTACGGGGGTACCTACCTGGGTGTGCGCAGCCGGGTCCCGGCGCGTCGGTTCTCGATCGACTTCGCACTCATCCGCTGGCGGTTCTGCTGCGTACTACTGCGAGCAGCGCTAAGACCAGGAGGCCGCGCCGGATGACCGCCACCTTCGACCCGTTCACGCCGGCCGGGGTGCCCGAACAGCATGGGCACACCGGTATCGGGCCGGATGGGCACCGTGCGCCGCAGCGGCATTGGCCGCCGAACGCGCAGCAGTCAGCGCCGCCGCCATCCACCCAGCTGACTTGGACTGATGAGCATCACTGGGCCGGTAGCCCGGCGGGCAACAGCCCGCAAACACGCGGGGCTCGCACCACGTATTCGGCGCCGGCGGACCCCTACGCGGTGGCGGAGGAGGATCCGACAATCGCCACCTATCCGCCGTCGGGAGGTGAGCCGGGGTTCGAGGACGGCGCCCGTGGCTCTCGCGGCGGGTCGTTGCGCCGGGTTGCGCGGGTTAAACCACTGATCGTCGCGGTTGTCGTAGTACTGCTGCTGGTAGCGGCATTTCAGACGGTTCGCCTGGAAGGTGTGAACCACGGCAACGCGCAGCTGGCCGCGGAATTGAGCGCGCAGCAAGGCCGCACAGATCAGCTCGCCAAGCAGCTGGCCGGGCTGTTCGACCCTGAAGCTGTTTCGTCGGGTGTGCTGCCCAGCGTGTTTCGGGTCCGGGCCGGCGACTTCACCGGCACCGCCTTCTCGATTGGGGACCGCGCCGCGGACGGTCAGGCGAACCTGCTGACGAACTATCACGTGGTGGCCGAAGTCTGGTCCGTCGGCAGTCGACAAGTTTCGTTGGAACGCGGCAGCGCCCGAATCGACGCGACCATCGTGAAGGTGAACAAAGACAAAGATCTTGCGCTGCTGCACGCCGACCAACGAATCCGTGGACTGTCGCCAGCCAGCAAGCAGGTGCGGCCGGGCCAGCAAGTGGTCGTGGTCGGAGCGCCACTCGGACTCGACGACACGGTCACCACTGGGGTGATCAGCGCTTATCGGCCAGCGGACCCCGACGGCCCGACGATCCAATTCGACGCGCCGATCAACCCAGGCAATTCCGGCGGGCCGGTCGTAAACGGTACAGAACAAGTGGTTGGCCTTGCCACCGCTAAAGCCAAGGGCGCCGAAGGGATCGGCCTGGCAATCCCGATCAAAACCGCCTGCGAAACCTTCGCGGTGTGCTGAGTGCGACTGCTCAGCCGGTTGTGGCGCGGCGGCGGTCGGGCAAGGCGGTGATGCCGGGCGGGGGGAGGCCGGCGGTGGACGCGAGCATGGCGCACCACCCATGCAGGTGCGAGGTGAGATCCTCGGAGGTCGGTGTCCACGAGGCACGCACCTCAAGATCAGCGGTCGGTGCTGGCCCAGCCAGGTCGCCGAAGCGAGTCGACGTGGTCTGAGTGATAGTGCCACCGAGCGCGACATGCGCGGCGCCGTGCTGTTCCAACGCGTCGCCGAGCCAGGTCCAGGCCACGGCCGACAGCATCGGGTCGCCGGCCATGTCCGCTTCCAGCTCCGCGCTGACCAACGTCACCAGCCGTAGATTACCTTGCCAGGCATCATGCCCAGCCGGTTCGTGCAGCAGAATCAGCCGACCGCTGGCCACTTCTTCGTCATCGCGCAACACTGAGGCACTCAGCGAAAACGCGAATGACGCCAACCGCCGGGGCGCGGCGATCTCCGTGAGCTGGATCTCCGGTCGGGGCGTGGCCACCCGCAGCCCAGCGACGGCGCGGGTGAACGCCTCGGGGACAGCGGTGGGGGGCGCCATGAAGTGAAGACTATGCCGATCACCGGTGTCCGTCGTCGATCGCCGCGCCGACTCATTTCAATGACGTGGCACGATGACGCGGTGACCTCAGCCTTGAACGATTCGGCTTTCGTCCGGGCGTGCCGCGGCCAGGATGTGCCGCATACCCCGGTTTGGTGCATGCGGCAGGCGGGCCGCTCGCTGCCGGAATACCGCAAAATCCGGGCCGGGATCGGCATGCTGGAGTCGTGCCGACGACCGGATCTGGTCACCGAAATCACCCTGCAGCCGGTGCGTAGACACCACGTCGACGCGGCGATTCTGTTCAGCGACATCGTCGTACCGATTGCGGCAGCTGGGGTTGACCTGGACATTGTCGCCGGCACTGGCCCAGTCGTGGCCGAGCCGATCCGTGCCGCTGCCGACCTGGTCCGACTGCGCTCGATCACCAGCGCCGACCTGACCTTCATCGACGAATCGGTTCGGTTGCTGGTCGGCGAGCTCGGCGCCACCCCCTTGATCGGCTTCGCCGGCGCCCCCTTCACCCTGGCCAGCTACTTGATCGAGGGCGGACCATCCCGGACCTACCTCAAAACCAAAGCCATGATGTACGGCGCACCCGAGCTGTGGCACGCATTACTCACCCGCCTCGCCGAGATCACGTTGGTGTTCTTGCGAACTCAGGTCGCCGCCGGAGTCAGTGCGGTCCAGCTGTTCGACTCGTGGGCCGGCGCGTTGTCCGAGGCTGACTATCGCGCGCATGTCCTGCCCTATTCGACCAAGGTCCTCGCCGGACTGGCCGACGCGGGCGTGCCCCGAATCCATTTCGGGGTGGGCACGGGTGTGCTGCTCGACGCGATGGGAGACGCTGGCGCCGATGTGGTCGGAGTGGACTGGCGTACCCCGCTCGACCAGGCCACCAAGGTGATCGGCCCGAACCGGGCAGTGCAGGGCAACCTCGATCCGGCTGTCCTGTTCGCCGGCTGGGATGTCGTCGAGCGGGAAGCTCGGCGAGTGCTCATCCAGGGCCGGGCCGCTCCTGGGCACATTTTTAACCTGGGCCACGGGGTAATGCCGGAGACCGACCCGGATGTGCTGACCCGGCTAGTCGCGCTCGTGCACGAAGCGAGCGCCCGGTAACGCCCACAGCCCCCAGTTCTGGGTCGGTGAGCGATCCGTGATTTGGGTGGGTCGGGTTACACGTACCCGGGTGGGTGGTTGTTGGGGTTGAGCTGACAGGGTGGGATCGTGCGCGGACGGGTCGCGATTATCGGTGGTGGCATTGCTGGGCTTGCGGCTGCGGTGCGGGTGCGCGACCTCACCGGGCCGGACACTGAGATCGTTGTGTATGAGCAGGCCAGCACAATCGGCGGCAAACTGCGTACCGGTGAATTGGCTGGTTTGGCAGTTGAACGTGGGGCTGAGTCGTTTTTGACCCGGGGCCCGGACGGGGAAGAGTCGGCTGCGGTCGAGCTGGCGAAGCGGGTCGGACTCGGCGATGACCTGGTGCATCCGGCGCCGGCTGGAGCGGCGTTGTCGATCGGCGGCCAGCTCACCGGAATTCCCGCCGGAACCCTGCTGGGCGTCCCCGCTGATTTGACCGCTTTGGGAAACCTTGCCCGACCCGAGGGCGACACCGACCGCGACATGGGCCGTCCCCTGCTTGCTGCGGACGATGATGTCGCTGTTGGTGCCCTGGTCCGTGACCGCTATGGCGAGCAAGTGCTGGATCGGTTGGTTGACCCGTTGCTCGGTGGCGTCTATGCGGGCCGGGCCGACCAGTTGTCGCTCAACGTCACCATGCCGCAGTTAGCCGAAACTGCGCGAGTCGAGCACACCTTGCAAGCGGCCGTGCGCGCAGCCCTGGCAGCAAGCCGTCGAGTGCCCGGTCAACCGATCTTCGCGGCCGTCAACGGGGGGATGACCCGGCTGGTCCGTGCTGCGGTTGCCGCGAGTCAGGCCCACATCAACCTGGGCTTGCCGGTTCGCGAACTCAGCCGCCATTCGGGCGGTTGGCGGTTGGTGATCGGCCCGGTTCCAGCCCCGATCGTCGATGACGTCGACGCCGTTGTGCTCGCTGTGCCTGCTGCGGCTGCGGCTCGGCTGCTCGCCCATGTCAGCATTAGTGCTGCGGCCACGATTGCGGAGCTGGACTACGCGAGCGTCGCTTTGGCGGCATTTGCGCTGCCAGCCGGCACGTCCTTGCCTGACCTCAGCGGTTTTCTGGTGCCGCCCAGCGAGGGCACTTTGGTCAAGGCGGCCACCTTCGTGACGCGCAAATGGCCTCATCTCGGCCCGAACGGCGGCCCAGTGGTAGTTCGGGCCTCGCTCGGCCGAGCGGGCGAGCAAGACCGGCTGCAGCTAGACGATGCGGCATTGCTGGAACAGGCGCGGCGTGAGCTGGGGGAGTTGCTCGGGAACACGCTGCCAACACCGACCGCCGCGTGGATTCAGCGTTGGGGTGGTGGTCTGCCGCAATATGGCCCGGGACATCGCACTCGGACGAGACACGCCCGTGCGCAACTGCCGGCGGGGATGGCAGTTGCGGGGGCGGCGTTCGACGGGGTGGGCATCCCAGCTTGTATAGCCAGCGGCCACCGAGCAGGTGAAGAGGTAAGCGGATTTTTGGAGACTCTTCAATAAAGGTGTGATCTCTGCGGTACAGCTCCGCAGAGATCCACTGGGCCGAGATTTCGTCGAGACGCGCGCCGGAAAGGAGCTGTTAAGGTCTCGGCCGTGATTGATTTCCTCCAACGACTGCCGCCCATCCTGGTCTATCTAGTGGTGCCCTTGGTCGTGGCCGCAGAGACCGCAGTCCTACCTGGAGTCGCTGTACCTTCGCTGACGATGTTGCTCATCGGGGGGTTCTTGGCCCGGATTGGCACGGTGCAGCTGATTCCGCTCCTGCTGGCCACGGTGGCCGCGGGGATCATCGGGGACCATCTTGGCTACTTCGAGGGCCGCCGATTCGGACCTCGCCTGCGGCAATCGCGCGCTGGTCAGTGGATCGGGCCGGCCCGGTGGACCAAGGCAGATCAGGTGTTGGAGCGGCGCGGCGGCAGCGCGATCTTCGTCAGCCGGTTGTTGACGGTGGTCCGCACGTTGGTCCCGCGCCTTGCCGGGGCGGCGGACATGCCGCTGCAGCGGTTCACCGTTTACAATGTGGCCGGCGTGGTGACATGGGCCGTGGCGGAGCTGGGCGTCGGATATCTGGCCGGGGCATCATACGAGCGGGTCGTGCAGCGGTTCGGGAAGGCCGCTCTGGCTGTGGCGGTGCTAGCCGCCTGCGTGGTGGCGCTCCTGCTGGTCAGCAGCTGGGTCGGGCGCAATCCCCGGCTCGGGCAGGCGGTGGGCGAGGCGTTGACCCGGTTCCGACTCACCCGTTGGTTCGCCAAACACTATCTCGCTGGGCTCACCAGGGCGCAGCGCCGCCTGGGCCGCGTGGGCGCCCTGCTGGTCACGACGGTAGCCCTGGTCGTCGTAGTTTGTGTCGGCGGATACCTCAGCGCCTACGTGGTCCAGAGTGCGGTGGTAATCGGCGGGATCGCCGACGCCAACCGGGCGTTGGCCCAGTGGCTGCTTACCGGGCGCGATCCGGGACTGGCCCACACCGCCGCCGTACTGGTCACGACGTTGAGCGGGACGCTCATGCTGACCGCCGCCCTGGTGGCCGCCGCCGTCGTGGTGACGCGACGGCGCATGGGCGATCTGGCGTACGAATTGGTCCGTGTGGTCGTGCTGTTCGCTCCGCTGGTGGCGATGGCCGCCGTGATCGACGCACACCAGCCGTCGGCTGTCCCGGCCGATCCCACCCGACCGGTCCTGCCGTTCCCCGGGCAGCACGCGGTGGTCGTCGCAGGCCTAGGCATGCTGACCTGGCTGATCGCGTACCGGATGCGCCGTCCACTGCGGATGGGGGTCTGGACCGCCGCGGCCATCGTCGCCCTCGTGCTGACTGCCGCCCGGCTCTATGTCGGCTGGAGCACACTCAGCAACACGGTGTCCCCGCTCCTTATCGGCGCAGTATGGTCGGCCACCGTGATCGGGGCGTGGCAGAGCAGCAGTCGACTCGCCCGCTCCGACCCGGCACCAGCCCCGGCGCCTGCCGTCAATGTAGTGGCCGTGACGCCGAGGTAACGGCTCCCACGATCTGACGGTGCTGGATCGCTGGGGGCATCGGCGATTGTGCAGGGGTCGCTGCGGAGCGGCGACGTTGTATGCGGGGATGTGGCTCGATCTGGAGTCCCGTAGGCTGGAAGGCGTCTGAGTCGATCACCACCCAGGCTCGCGGCGGTATAGGACTTTGGAGGATTTATGAGCGACCCTGACCAATCCAATGCCGCCCGGATCAACGAGCTGAACGCGACAATTCGCTACACCATGTGGTCGGTGTTCCGGGCCAGCACCGCGCTGCCCACAATGCGCGACGGCTTGGCCGATGAGGTGGACACGCTCTTCGCGGAGTTGGCCGGCAAAGACGTGACCGTCCGTGGCACTTACGACGTGTCCGGGTTGCGGGCGGACACTGACCTGATGGTGTGGTGGCACAGCGCTACACCGGACGCGCTGCAGGAAGCATATGGATTGTTGCGGCGCACCGGGCTGGGTCGGCATTTGACGCCCGTGTGGTCGCAGCTGGCGCTGCATCGGCCGGCCGAATTCAACAAGAGTCACCTGCCGGCTTTCCTGGCTGGCGAGGACGCTCGGGCGTACATCTGTGTTTATCCGTTTGTTCGGTCTTATGAATGGTATTTGCTGCCGGAGGAAGAGCGGCGGTTCATGCTGGCCGAGCACGGGAAAATGGCGCGTGGTTTTCCCGACGTGCGGGCTAATACGGTCGCGTCGTTCGCGCTCGGTGATTACGAGTGGATGTTGGCGTTTGAGGCCGACGAGTTGCACCGGATCGTCGATCTGATGCGGGAGTTGCGCGCATCGAGCGCGCGCCGACACGTACGCGAGGAATTGCCGTTTTACACCGGGCGGCGCAGGTCAATCGCGGAGCTCGTGGCTGCGCTGCCCTAAGGCTGGGCCGGGGCAGGGCGGCGCATGGGGACGTGGACGATGCCGTCTTCGAGGAATTCCGGCCCGGTGGGGTGGAAGCCGAATTTGCCGTAAAAGTCGGTGAGATAGGCCTGAGCGTCCAGTTCAATCGGTCGGTCGCCGATCAGGGTCAATGCCTCGGCCATCAGGCGCGCGCCGAGGCCAATGCTGCGCGCACTCGGCACGGTCAACACCCGCCCAATCCGCTGCGTGTCGCTATCGCCGCCGGAGCTCGTCAGGATTCGCAGGTAAGCGTGGAGTTCGCCGGCTTGTGCGAGCCAGACGTGACGGGTGCTGGGCTCGGTATCGCGCCCGTCCGGGTCGGCGAAACAGCAGTTTTGCTCGACCACGAACACGTCGCTGCGGGCCTTCAGGATCGCATAGAGCGTCGGGGGTGTGAGCTCGGCGAACCGGGCTGAGTGCAATTCGTAAGCTGAGTGCAATTCGTAAGCTGAGTGCAATTCGTGAGCGGAATCCGCGGGCATGAGGCACAGGGTAGGGGAGGCGCCGTCACCAAGATCACGCCGGGGCGTTGTACCGATGGAGGCCCGCGGTGTGGAGGACTTCATGATCAAACGAAGCAAACTGTTCGGTGATAAGACCCGAGTCACCTTTTGCCTGCCGGCAGATCATCCGAGCGGGCAAGTCAGCGTCGTGGGCACGTTCAACGACTGGCAGCCAGGGCTGCACGAACTCAAACTGCGCCGAGACGGTACGCGTACGGTAAGTGTGCACTTGGGACCCGGACAGTATTCATTTCGCTACTTGGGTGCCGACGGCGTCTGGTTGGACGACGATCAGGCTGACGCGGTCGGCCCGTCCGGCAGCGAGCTAAGCCTCTAACGCATCGTGGGGGAGTTTGGCGGCTGTTCGCGGCCATCAGCGGGAAAACCCGAACCGCGTGAGAATCGCTCATTTATCGCTAATCTGACCTCATGCCCATGTACGAGACCTCGGACCTGCACAAGCGCATCCAAAGGTACGAAGCCGCAGTAGACGAGCTACGCGCCGCGCACCTGAACATCCGTAACGTCCTGCACGACCAGGTTCTCTTTGAGCGCTGGCAGCAGATTGGCGCGGAGCTCGGCTTCACCCTGGACCAGCTGCCGGTGGCCGGACAACACGGTCAGCAGCCCCTCGGTCAGCAGCACGATCTCACCGCCCTGAATCAGCAGATTCCGCAAATTTCCGAATCCTGGTCCAGCTGATCCGGCACCGGCACCATCACCCGCCCGTTCGGGGTGGTCGTGGTCATGGCTCAGCACGCCCCTGCCGACTAAGTTTGCTGGCATGGCGATCGACACCCAGTATGAAGATTTGCTCCGCAAAGTTTTGCAGTCTGGCACGCCGAAGAGCGACCGCACTGGCACCGGTACGGTCAGCCTCTTCGGCGAGCGGCTGCGTTATGACCTGGCCGAGACCTTCCCGCTGATCACCACCAAGCGGGTGCATTTCAAGTCAATTGCGGTCGAGCTGCTCTGGTTCCTGCGTGGCGAGAGCAATGTCGGCTGGCTGCGCGAGCAAGGCGTCACCATCTGGGACGAATGGGCCGATAATGACGGTGAGCTCGGACCTGTCTACGGCGTGCAGTGGCGCTCCTGGCCCACTCCTGACGGCGGTCAAATCGACCAAATCACCGGTTTGCTAGAGACTCTGCGGCGCGATCCTGATTCTCGTCGCATGATCGTCTCCGCCTGGAACGTGGCCGACCTCGGCGACATGGCGCTCGCCCCGTGCCACGCGATGTTCCAGTTCTATGTCGCCGACGGCAAGCTCTCCTGCCAGCTCTATCAGCGCAGTGCCGACTTGTTCTTGGGCGTGCCGTTCAACATTGCCAGCTATGCGCTGCTGACTCGACTGGTCGCCGCCCAAGTCGGCTTGCTGCCCGGCGACTTCATCTGGGTCGGCGGCGACTGCCACATTTATGCCAACCACGTCGAGCAGGTCAACGAGCAACTGACGCGGCCAGCATTCGAATTCCCCCAGCTCCAGATCGCCCCGGCCAAGTCACTCTTCGATTATCGGTACGAGGATTTGGCCGTGCTCGGTTACCTTCATCACCCGGCGTTGCGGGCCCCGGTGGCAGTGTGACGCTGCACCTGATCTGGGCCGAAGCGCACAACCGCGTGATCGGCGCCGCCGGCGGCATCCCCTGGCATTTGCCGGGTGAGCAGGCAAAATTCCGCGAACGTACGATCGGTGCGACAGTGGTCATGGGCCGAGCCACCTGGGACTCGTTGCCGGATCGGGTTCGACCGCTACCCGGGCGTCGTAACGTGGTGCTGACCAGGGACCTCAGCTGGACTGCCCCTGGTGCAGCTGTTGTTCATGCCGTGGCGCAGGTAATCGGGGCGGCGACTGCAACTGACGAAATCTGGGTTATGGGGGGAGAGGCGATCTATGTCGCTTTTCTGCCATTCGCCCAGCACATCGTGCGCACTCGGATTGATTTAGTGGTAGACGGTGACCGATTGGCACCTGATTTAACTGACCAGTGGACTGTATCGTCCGACTCTGGTTGGCAGATTGCAACCAGTGGGTTGCGTTATGTAATCGAAGAACTGGTTAAGGACGGAAGTAAGTCCGACTGACGGCTATTGCGCCTTGATCACATCGACTACTCTCCGCTGCTAGGGCGCATTCCGGCAAGACGCCCGCCCTAGGAGTGAGCGCCCATGATGCAGACCCGTAACTCGTCTCCGCTGGTCCTGTCCGTGATAACCCCCATGTACAACGAGCATGCCGCCGTGGATTACTTCACGGCTCGGTTGCGGGTGGTGCTCGACGGCCTACACGTGCCGTACGAGGTGGTTGCGGTCGATGACGGCAGCGCAGACGCGACAGTGGCACGATTGTTACAGCTGGGTGAGCAGTGGCCGCAGCTGCGGGTAGTGTCGTTGCGGCGCAACGTCGGCCATCAGACGGCACTAGCAGCGGGTTTGCGTGCCGCCCGGGGTGCCTACGCGGTCAGCATCGACGCTGATTTGCAGGATCCGCCCGAGGTCATCGGCGAGATGCTGGCACTAGCCCAATCCCAGCAGGTCGACGTGGTCTACGGGGTGCGCGGCGATCGCAGCACTGATACGGCATTCAAGCGCAAGACTGCCGGAGTTTATTACTGGGCGATGCGTCGGTTGGTCGGCCCGTGGGTCCGTGACAACGCGGGTGACTTCCGGTTGATGAGCCGAGCAGTCGTCGACGTTTTGAATGCGTTGCCGGAGCAGCGTCCGGTGTATCGGTTGGTGGTGCCTTCGCTCGGCTTTAGCGGTGCGGAGTTGACTTATGTTCGAGCAGAACGCGTCGCCGGTGAAACAAAGTATCCGCTCAGCAAAATGATCAAGCTGACTTTCGACAGCGTTACCAGTTTTTCGGCAGCACCATTGCGAATTGCGACCTGGCTGGGCTTGCTCAGTTTCATTGTTTGCCTAGGCCTGGTTGTCGGCGGCCTAGTGGCATGGGGAGCCGGGGCCGTGGTTCCGGGCTGGACTTCGCTTTATATTGCTGTCCTTTTGCTCGGCGGCGTTCAGCTGATCTGTTTGGGTCTACTCGGCGAATACATCGGCCGGATTTACGCCGCAACCCAGAACCGCCCACAGTTCTTGGTTGGCTTCGACACTGGCAGCGAAAACTCCGACGAAGCGATAGGGCACCGAGTCGCGACTCCCCAACGGTCGGCCAGTGCGGCTACACTGATCGAGTGACGTCGTGGGTGCTTCTACCACTCGCGACGTCACTCTCCATCCCCGATCAGGTCAGCTCGATCAGGTCAGCTCGATCAGGTCGGATGGGTCAGATCAAGTGGTCGAATTCGCCGTTCTTAGCGCCATCGATGAAGGCGCTCATCTCTTCACCGGTGAACACGAACGCCCCGCGGCTGATGTCCTTGGAATGACGCAGGGCGACGCCGCTGCCCAGCTCGGCGAGCTCTATGCAATGGCCAGCAGCACCTGAACGGCTGCTCTTGATGAAGTCAGCGTCTTGCGGGATTTCGGTGGCTGCAAGAAAAGTCTGCATGTCTGTGCCTCTCGTGGGTCCGATGTTTGCTCGTTGGTCCGATGTTGCCTGTAGGTCTGATGGTGCCCATAGGCTTGCCGGCGTTCGTAGCACTGATGGTGCGACGGAGCATCGTGCGTTCTGTGTCGCGCAGCATTCGAAGAGTTGTCGAGGTGGGTGGCCCGCGCTCGCTAGGCATAGCTCTCCATTAATGTTTTTCTAGCCAGAGCAGGTCAGCCCCGCGCAGGTCGGCGGCTTCCTCCGCGCTGGACGTCGAATAAAACGAGACTCCGATATCTCTGGGCCAGCTCACCGAGACCGCCGAGCCGTCTGGCAACACCAGCCCGTACCCAACGATGTGGTCTGTTTCGTCTTCGTCCCTCGTCAGGGCGAATACTCGCGGAACGTGCATCAGCGGACATTCGCGCTTCACGGAGTGACCTGCCAGCGCCGGAGGCTGTTCAACAGAACCGTCAGCGTCCGCTCATCGACATACCATCGGTCACCAACGTTAGGGCTCTTGGCGTTACCTATAGCTTCCGACTCATTACCGGGCAGATGAGTGCCAGGCTCTCGCTTGGGCAGCTTTGATCGCTCAGACACGTCGGCCCCCAACGTGTTTAGTCTCTGGAACGCTCGTCGTTGTGCGTCCGCAGTGAGGACACCATCGGCTTTTTGCCCTAAAACTCAACAGCCCACATAGGAATCCGAGCGTCAGGGCTACTAGCAGCGCAATCACACCGAATACCACGACACACCTCCAGACGTGTGGACCTTCCTTGGTGGACCAACTTGGGACTCCATATTGGGATCGGCCGATCCTCACTCTACAGTTCAAACTCGAACTTAGGAACCTACCTGAGGGAACTAAAGAAGATGCCTCGTTTGGGTGATCCTTCCTCGGACCCTCATACTGGGCCTCTGAGCTACCAGACCAAGGAGGATCCACATTGGCTAACCCGACGATTCAACGGATTCGGCTCGGTATCGCACTCAGGCGAGCCCGTGAAGCAGCTGCCATGACTCAGGACGAGGCCGCTGTGGTCATCGACGCCGCGTCGTCCAAGATCAGTCGGCTTGAGCTTGGCCAGTCGGGCGTGCGCTCTATGGATCTCAACGCACTCTTGGTCGCCTACAAGGTCGGTAACGACGAGGCGGCTTCCATGCGCGACCTCGCGAAAGCTGGTCGACAACGCGGCCGCTGGTCCTCATATCGAGAACTTCTGCCTGCCTGGTTCAGGCAGTACGTAGATCTTGAAGGCGATGCGACGGACATCAGGTGGTATCAAGCGGAGATCCTGCCGGGCATACTCCAGACGGAGGCGTATGCCCGGGGTGTCCTTCGCACCCTTAACCCAGAGGAATTGGAGCAGCAGGCCAAGATCAGGCAGCAACGCCAGGCGGTTCTCGATCAGGGCAGCCCGCCCGAGATGCATTTTGTGCTTTCCGAGTCTGCGCTACGCCGTACGGTTGGTGGATCGATTACCATGTGTGACCAACTACGTAGAGTTAACGAGATCAGCAGGACCCACCCGAGGGTCAAGGTGCAAATTCTTCCATTCAACGCCCAGAGCTATACAGACGCATCCTTCGGCTTCACTATCTTGCGGCTCGGCGACGACGTGGCCTCAGACGTGATCTACACCGAGAACTACTCAGCCGCTGATTATTTAGATCGACCGGATGTCGTCAGGTTGTACACTCGGCTCTGGGGAGACCTGCAGGCTGCAGCACTGGGACCTGTAGAATCTAGCCTCCTGATTTCCCAGGTAGCTGATGAGTACGAGAGAAGTGGGCCATGACACCAGACCTCACTAACGCTGTGTGGATCAAGTCCACCCGCAGCGGCGGAAACGGCGGCCAGTGCGTAGAGGTGGCTCGTAATCTGCCTGGCATCATCGCTGTACGCGACTCCAAGAACCCCAGTGGTCCGAGTCTCATTTTCACCCCAGCAGAGTGGCAAGCCTTTGTCGGAGGGACTAAAGACGGCGAGTTCGATCTCTGAACCACCTCAAGAAACTAGGGGCAACTTCAAGTAAAGGGCCTAGGCCTACTTGTATGTAATGGCCAAGCGGCTCTCAGCGGGTTTAACTTTCCTTCTACTTCCCTGAGAGTCGCTTCTTGTTGCCTTAAGATTGAAGTAGATTGTAACAACGTCCCACATCGAGGGCTAACCTCAGAGCGCTATCAGCACCGCAGGCCAAGTCCTCTAAAGGGCTTGGCCTTTCGCCGCACTGGAGATTACGGCCAGTCGTGTGCGGCAATTTGAACCAATGCTGGTACCTGGACTCCTTCAGGGTTCCGCTTTACCTGAAGCATGCGACCCTGGCTGACCGACCCGAGCTGACTGAAGATGAGGTGGCGGCTGTGATGTCCGGTCACTCAGAGTTAGCACCCCCGTCTCGGAAAAGATGCCACGGTGGGTGTCGCGGTCGTAGAGGGGATTTCGAGGTCGAGTGTTCGGGCGCCAGTGACTACGGAAGTGGCTTGGCGCACGACAAGCCCGGGGGAATCGTGGCCACGGCTTTGCTGCACGCGTATAGGCAGTCAGGGGCCACGATTAGCCTAACAGGGTGCCGATGTAAAGACTGCGCTCGATCGTCGCTTCACGGTTAGCGGATACCAACTGTACCTGCTGCCGGAGCCAGCGACGGCAGCGAGCCTGTTTACCCACAGCGGCTGGGGTAGTTATCACCTTCCGGTTGCCGGTAACGCTCCGTAGGTTTACGTCGTTCGGGCAAGACTGCTCTGGCTGAAGGCAAGGAGATGTACCCAGATCGCGACAACGAACCGGGTTCACTGGCACCGCTCAGGGCCGCCAGTTCGGCCGCACGGAGGACCAGCGGCTCAGTAGGAGGGTACGAACAGGTGGAGACGAGATGGGCCGCCCCGCTGGGTCCCGCGTCACGGCAGTCAGGTATCGGCTACCGGGCCGACGAGGACTCCGGGACGCACCGGAAGGCCTTGCTCGACGGCACCGTCGACGGCGCCTTTGAGTGGCTGGAGCAGTGGCAGTGCGACACCGAGGCGGCTCTGGTCGCGGCGCAGGAGGCGGCGCAGCGGCTCGCCGAGCTGACTGCGACTGCCGGCAGCGCCCGCGGTGAGGTCGAAGTGACGGTTGGCGTGGCCGGGGAACTCATCGAGCTGCGGCTGTCCGACGAGGTACGCGGCTGGCGCCCGGACGAGATTGCGGGTGAGGTGCTGCGTCTGGTCCACGAGGCACGACGGCAGATGGGTGAGGCGGTCGCCGAGCTCGCCCCGGCCCCAGTCACCGACCCGCAGGAGGTGCAGGCCGTCTTGGGCAGCTATCTCACCTCTTCACCTCATGCATCGCAGGTTTCGTACACCCCCTTTGGAGGCAAAGATGTTGCAGTATGGTGACGGCTTTCGGATTACTATCGACGGCCTGATCGGAAAGGGCCTGCACCGCGCTGCGGACGAGGTAACCCCGGTGGTGCACCTGACCGGCGAGCGGTTGCCCGCCGGTGCCTTCGACCAGCTGTCCGACTTCCTGGTCGACCCGTTCAACGAATCCGTGGCGGCGCTGCAGCGGGCGAATCTGCGGCTGTCCGACGAGGTCGTGCGGACTGCCTGGCTCAGCAGCGAGCACGAACGCGGTGCCGCCCACGATGACGCCACCACAGCCGCGGCGTACCTGGCGCTGACCCGGGACATGGCATGAGTGGTCCGCGCACCGCAGCATTCGGGGGCACGACCGGTGTTGACGGCGCCCTGACCATTCTGCGACAGGTCGACAGTTCGGTGCGTCGCGGTGATTGGGTACACCCGATGCTTCGGGGCTCCTCTGGTGTTGCCGGCACTGGCATCATGGAAAACGCCCAGCAGGATTTGCGCCGCCTAGCCAGCCAGGCCCCGCAGCTCACCCCGGCGATCAGATCAATTCAGAATTTGCTGGACAAGATCACCCCAACAGGGGCGGCGACCACCAGCATGGTCACGGCGTTGACGTCAGCGAAGGCCAGTACAGACCAGATCGGACAGGACATCGGCCGTGTCCGGGACCAGGTGCCGGTGAGCCGCAGCGGCTCCAGCGCCGACGCCCTCCAGTCGCACCTTAGCCGAGTAGGTACCCAAACCGAGGGCATGACACTGGCCAGCGGGACTCTCGCCGCCGCGGCCGAAACCAGCAGCCGGGTGACCGGTGCCGCCCAGCGGGCGGCGGCGACCACGACCAGTATCATTGCCCGAACCACCGCGCGCGATCTGCAGGCGGCGCAGGGCATGCCGGGTGCTATGCAGCCCGCCACCGCGCGGGCCATTGCGAACCTGCGCGCCTTGCAGGGCCACCTGGCCGACATCGCCGGGGCCTCCGTGGAGTCCAAGGCCAATCTGACGCGCACGCTCGCGAGCGTGCCACCGGCCTTGGATGCCCTATACAGCGACCAGAACAAGGGTCAGAAACCCAAGTACGACCCAGGAGACGGCGGAATGGGTGTCGGCGGGGGAGGCCCCGGCGGAAGGGTTGGCGGCGGAAAGGCACCTGAGTACCATTCAGGCCAAGTCGGCGAGGGTCGAGTGTTGGACCATGTAGAACGATATTTAGGCCCAGGTGCTCATGACGTTGGCGGTGGTCGCTATCGGTCTGTCGATGGACAAAGACAGGTTCGATATGGCAATCACGAGACAAATTCGAAATATCACCATATTCATTTTGAGAGAACAACAGAAGACGGCACGGTCATCGAAAATTCAAATGTAAGGATCGTTAAATGATCACTGTTCCGCCAGCGATCATCGATGGAGCTCGCGTCCTCGAGTACGCCCCGATCGGGCCCGGCCAGACTTCGACTGGTGCAACCAGGCATAGTGCGCCAGATGTGCCCGAAGCGGTGGCTGCTGTCGTGCTTGCGCAATATGAAGATGATGATCAAGTGTATGTGTTTTATTGCGATTTGAAGTGGGCCGTTCTGTCGGACATTAGTCATTCGAATATTGCCGACGCTCGGGCGCAGGCGGAATTCGAGTTCACCGGCTTGGAATTTGTTGTGGTTTGAGGATGGTTCGGGCTGTGTATTCGCCGTACGCAGGTTGCGGAATTGATTCAGCCTTTCGGGTCTAGCTTGATCGATAAGCTGTTGACGCAGTGGCGGGTGTTTTTGTCAGTCATGTGTTCGCCACGGAATACGTGCCCCAGATGTGAGTCGCAGCGAGCACACCGAATCTCCGTGCGGACCGAACCGTGGGAACGGTCTTCGATTTCTTTGATAGCGCCGGGGATGGAGTCGTCGAAGGACGGCCAGCCGCAGTGCGAGTCGAACTTGGTGTCGCTGGGATAGAGCTGGGCGCCACAAGCCCGGCACTCATACATGCCGGCAGTTTTGGTGTCTACGTATTCGCCGCTCCAGGCGGGCTCGGTTCCAGCTTGACGCAGGACTCGAAACTCGGCCGGGGTCAAGCGGACCCGCCACTCATCCTCGGTGGTGGGCAGGGTGGTTTCGTCAGTTGCCATAGCACCAAGGTACGTCGGCGGGCGGGGGACGCACGGTCTGTGCGTCCGTACCGATGGGGGTGGGGCGTTGAACTTGACATGGAAGATGGGTCGCCGGCGACGTTTCGTCCCACGTGGCAGCAGGTTTTCGGTCGTGGGTTGTGCCTTGGGGTGACGTTGGCTGTGGCGGGTGTCACGTTGATGGTGCTAGCGGTGGTCGTGGGGGCGATGCCGTCGGTTTGGGTGTGGCTTGGGGCGACTTTGGGTGGTCCGCTGCTCGGGGCGGCGGCCGACATTTTAGTGCGGCGGCGCACTGGCACCCAGATTTGTTCGGGGGGAATTCGGACATTGTCCCCGTTCGCGGACCGGCTTGCGCCGTGGAGCATGGTGGTGGATCTCCGCGAGGAGCGTCGCGGCGGGCGAACTGTGGTTTCGGTTTACTTGGACTCGGGCGCAAGTGTGCAGCTTGATGCGCCGTACAGCGGTCAGTTGCTCGATGCGGACCCGAAATTCGAGAGGAAAATGTTCGCTCTGTCCCATTTGTCACGTAGTCACCGTTTCGGAGGACTTTCGGGATGAAGAACCGCCGAAGTGATTAACCGGGTAAAACGGGCAATCCGGTAAGCTCGCCTTCGGACCTGGATACCGCCACAGAACGGATAACTCTCGATGAGCATTTCTCGCCGGATTGCCCTCGCCGGATTGCCCGCGGCTGGGGTCACTGCCTTCGCCGCTCTGGCGTTCACCGCAGGAGCGGCCACCGCCGCCGACGGTGCCGCCGCTGCCCACCCCGCAGTCATGATCTCGCCATGTCCTGGCGGGGAGCGTGATGGTTGTGGCTACGGACCGGGTACTACTACGCCGGGTGGCGGCACCCTGGGCACACCTGGTGGGCCAGGAGGCGTAACTATGGGCACGCCGACCACGCCTGCCGGCGGCGGACACACCCGCGGTCACGGCGGGTATGGCGGTGGCGTCAGCCCCAGCGCCCACCCGACGCACCCCACCCATCCCACGCCGCACCCCACCCACCCCAGTACGCACCCAACCACCCACCCGGCGACGCACCCGACCACACACCCGGCGACGCACCCGACCACCACGCCGGCGACTGGTCCGACGATCACGCCGGCAACTGTCCCAACGACGACTCCAGCGACCGCGCCGACCACGACTCGGCCGACCACGACTCCGACGACCACCCCGACCACGGTGCCGGGCACGCACCCGACCACCACGCCGACCGGCAACACGGACACAGTGCCGCCGACAAGCACTGCCCGCCCAAGCAGCCCGAGTGGTGTCAGTCCGACGACGTTCTCGCCGCATGGCGGGGGGCCGAGGCCGACCAAGAGCCACCACCACGCCGGCGTGAGTGCCAGCGGTGCGCTGCCGGTCACCGGTCCGCCGATGGTCTCGATCGTTTCGCTCGGCGGGCTGTTGGTAGCTGCCGGTTCGGCTTCGCTTTGGTACACCCGGCGTCGGCGTAGCGCCTGATCATCAAGAAATGACATTGCGGCCGCCTGGTTAACGTTCACTGGGCGGCCTCATTGTGCCGTGCATTCGACCACGTCAACCCGGGCGAAGGGGTGGACGGCCGCAACCGAGCCGGTGGGCCTCTAAGGTCGGATCATGCCGAAAGCCGCAGCTGAGGAACACGAAATCGCCGGCCACGCCGTCCGGCTCAGCAGCCCAGACAAAATCTGCTTCCCGCGTACGGGCTACACCAAGCGTGATGTGTTCGCCTACTACTTAGCTGTAGGTGACGGCATCACGCGAGCACTGCGTGGGCGCCCGACCACATTGCAACGCTTCCCCGACGGTATCGAAGGGGAGATGTTCTTCCAGAAACGAATCCCCACCCGTGGAGTGCCGCCGTGGGTGCAGACCGCCACGATCAGCTTCCCCAGCGGTCGCACGGCCGACGAGCTCTGCCCGGCCGATCTCGCGCACGTCGCCTGGGCCGCGCAAATGGGAACAATCGTGTTCCACCCCTGGCCCGTGCGCGGTGCCGACGTCGACCATCCCGACGAGTTGCGGATTGACCTGGATCCCCAGCCGGGCACCGATTTCGACGACGTGGTCACCACCGCTGGGGTGGTGCACGAAGTGCTCGACGAGCTGGGTTGGATCGGATACCCGAAAACCTCGGGCGGTCGTGGGGTGCACATCTATGTCCGGGTTGCCCCTCGATGGTCCTTCGTCGAGGCACGCCGGGCCGCAATCGCGTTAGCTCGCGAGGTCGAACGACGCAGTCCTGAGCGCATCACCACCGCCTGGTGGAAAGAACAGCGCGGCGAAAAGGTGTTCATCGACTACAACCAAATGGCCCGTGACCGTACGATCGCGTGCGCCTATTCGCTGCGCGCGAACGCCCGAGCCACCGTGTCAACGCCGGTCACGTGGGCCGAACTAACTCAGGTCGAGCCGGACGACTTCGACCTGCGTACGGTGCCGAAACGCTTCGCCGAGCTGGGCGATCCACATGCCGCGATCGACGACGTGGCCCACGACCTCACCCCGTTGTTGGAATGGGTGGAACGGGACGAAAAAACCGGCGCCGGTGACATGCCCTACCCGCCCGATCACCCGAAAATGCCTGGCGAACCCAAACGGGTGCAGCCCTCCAAAGACCGCGACCTGCGCTAACGGGCTACTTGGCAGGGCAGGTTTGGCCTGCAGTCGGCACGGTCAGGTCGATGAGGTAACTGTCGACCGCGGTGACGATGCACTTCGTGCTCGGGTAGGCCGTGTGGCCTTCGCCCTGCCAGGTGAGGACACGGCCGACTCCGAGCATGCCGGCCAGGTCAGCGGTGTTCTCATAGGGCGTCGCCGGGTCACCGGTAGTGCCGACCACCACGATCGGCGGAGCGCCGACGGCCGCGCCAGCCGGATAAGGGTCACGGTCGCCGGGCCAGAACGAGCAGGACAGCATTCCCACGGCCAAGGCCCCACCGAACAGCGGATATTTCTTGCGCCACTCACTTTGTAAGCGGCGCACCTGGTCCACACTTGGCGCGCCTTTCGTATCGGCACAGTTCACCGCGAGATTGGCGTCGAACAAGTTGGAGTAGGCGCCGTTGGCTTTACGCTCCGCATACTGATCGGCGAGTTGGAAAATGCCTTTGGCATTGCCCTGTTTGAGTGCGTAAACCGAGTTCGCCAGCGTGGGCCAGCTCTTTTGAGTATAGAGCGACGAGACCACCGCGGCGAAAATCCAGCCGGAGGTAGCTTTCCGGCCGTCGCCGTTGACCACCGGGTTCACCGTGCCGGCCGTCATGGCGTCCGTCACCGCTTTTCGGGCATCGGGCGCGATCGGACACTTGGTCGCGGCGGCAGTTTGGCACCAGGCGGTGAAGTTGGTGAACGCCCGCTCGAAGCCTTTGGCCTGCGTTTCCGAGCCGTCGACGTAACTCTGTTTCGGGTCGACTGCGCCGTCGAGCACCATTGCCCGCACCTTGGTCGGAAACAGCTGCGCATAGGTCGCACCGAGCAGCGTGCCGTAGGAAAAGCCGAGGTAGGACATTTTCGCGTCACCGACTGCGGCGCGCAGCGCGTCCATGTCCTTGGCTGCCTGCTCGGTGGCGAACAATGGCAACTGCCCGCCGTATTTCTGGCCGCACGTGTCCGCGACCTTTTTGTTCAGCGTGACAGCGGCGGCGAAATCTGCGTCGCTGACCGGATCGGGGGCAGCCGCGAAGCTCGTGTCCTGGTCGGCGTCGCTGATGCATTTGATCGGCTCGGATCGGCCGACTCCGCGCGGGTCAAAGCCGATGATGTCGAACTGGTTAGTAACTGCGGTGGGCAGACCACCGAAAGCTTCACCGTACGAAAGGTAGACAGCGGTATCGATGCCGGAGCCGCCGGGACCGCCGGGATTGATGAGCAGAGAGCCGATTCGGTTGGTTTGAGTCTTGGACCGGATTCGGATGATTGCCACGTCGAAGGTTTGGTCGGCGACTGGTTTGGCCCAATCCCGCGGCACCGCCACTGACGCGCAGTCGTAGCTCATCCCGCTCGCGCCCCGACCGACCAGCTGTTGCGGAAGGTCCGGGCAGGGTTGCCAATTGGCCAGCGCGCCGGCTGGGGTCGCTTTGTTGCCGCTAGTGGCGGGCGCGGGTTCGTCAGCGCCGTTGGGCGCGACCGAGGGCACGGTGCAGCCCGCGGTGGTCAGGACCAGCGCGGCCAGGAATCCGGCGACAAAACGTGAGCGACGCGGCACGGTGCGGGCCTTTCGACGACTGAAGGTGCTCGCCCCGAGGCTAGCCGGTCACCCTGACAACCGTGCGCCCCGCGGCCGGTCGCGCACTCGACCGCATGCCTCGGGGTCGGTGTGCGCCCGGACAAGATTGACCAGGTTACTGAGCCGACATGTCTCGGCGCGGGTGTGGCTGATGAGGCACTATGCCCTCATGGACCTGCCCGTCATGCCGCCGATTCTGCCGATGCTCGCCAAGCCGGTTGGTGAGATCCCAGTTCAGCAGTGCTACGAACCGAAGTGGGACGGATTTCGCGCTGTCATTTTCCGCGACGGCGACGAGGTCGAGATCGGCAGCCGCAACACCAAGCCGATGACCCGGTACTTTCCTGAGGTAGTTGCAGCGGTGCTGGCCAATTTCCCGCCGCGTGCGGTTATCGACGGCGAAATCATCGTCGCCGACACCACTCGCAACACCCTGGACTTCGAGGCGCTGCAGCAGCGGATCCACCCGGCCGCCAGCCGGGTGAAACTGTTGGCGGAGCAGACGCCGGCGAGCTTTGTCGCGTTCGATCTGCTGGCACTGGGTGATGAGGATTTGACCGAGCGGCCGTTCATCGAGCGGCGGGAGCTGCTGGACCAGGCATTGGCGAGCGCGCAAGCCCCGGTCTACACCACGCCCATCACCCGAGACGAAGAGACCGCTCGGCGCTGGTTCGGCGAATTCGAGGGCGCCGGCCTGGACGGGCTGATCGCCAAGGACCCAGAGCTGACCTATCAGCCCGACAAACGGGTCATGTTCAAGATCAAACACAAGCGTACTGCCGATTGTGTGGTGGCCGGCTATCGGCTGCACAAGTCGGGTGACGATCGGATTGGGTCGCTGCTGCTCGGCCTCTACAACGACGACGCCACCTTAGTTTCGGTCGGAGTCATCGGCGCGCTCTCGATGGCAGTGCGCCAGGAGCTGTTCGGTGAGCTGGCCGATCTGGTCACCACATTCGATGGGCACCCGTGGAATTGGGCCGCACACGAACAGGGCGAACGCACTCCGCGGCGAAACGAACAGAGCCGCTGGAATGGCGGCAAGGACCTGTCGTTCGTGCCGCTGCGCCCGGAACGGGTGGTCGAGGTCCGCTACGACTGCATGGAAGGGGAGCGGTTTCGTCACACCGCCCAGTTCGAGCGGTGGCGGCCGGACCGAGAGCCGAATTCCTGCACCTATGCCCAACTCGAACGCCCGGTCCGGTTCGATCTTGCCGACGTGCTCACGAGCAACTGACGCCCGAACGCGCGGGTCAGCTGACCAGTAGTTTTAGCAGTCGATCTAGTTCGGCGGCTGGGTCCACGGCCAAGCCCATGTGCACTGGGCCGGCGCGCAAGACTGTGCTGCGCGGTGCCACCAACCAGCGAAACCGCTCACCCGGCGTCATTGCCTTCGACCCACCAGTTCCTACAGAGACCGCCGACCACGAATCCAGCGCCACCCGGATGCCAGCCACATCCGCATCCGGGTCCAGCGCCAGCAGCCGTTCCGGCCGCAATTCAGTCCGGACGGCCAGATAAGTACGCCGCTGGCAGTAGACGAGCACGCCCACATTGATCAGCTCGCCGCGTTCGACCCGGGGCATGGCTTGAATTACCGCGTACTCATAAGGAACTCTCATGGCAGCCAGGCCTCGGGTCGCTCGGCGCGGGCCGACAGCTGATGGAGATAGGCGTCCCGATCGCCGTCCTCGAGCCACTCATCGGGCACCAACGCGATCACCTCGGTCAACAGCTGCGGTGTCAGTCGCGCAGCGAGCGCCGGCCCCTCAGTGGCCAATGCAGTAGCAAAAGGCTTAAGTACGTGATCATCCCATTTGTACGGCCGGTGCACCACCGTCGCCGCCCGCGCCCAGTTGTGATGGAAATAGAGCGTCGCCCCGTGATCGATCAACCAGAGGTCGCCGTGCCAGATCAGCAGGTTGGGATTGCGCCAACTGCGATCGACATTTTCCACGAATGCGTCGAAGGCAATGATGCGCGACGCGAGCCGCGATTCCACCGGATGCGCGACCGGGTCGTAGCCCAGCGCACCGGGCAGAAAGTCCATACCGAGATTGGTGCCGGCACTGGCTTTGAGTAGTTCTTGAATTTCCTCATCCGGCTCGGCGCGGGCAACCACCGGGTCTAATTCGACCACGGTGAGCTCCGGCACGGGCAGGCCGAGCCGCCGGGCTAACTCACCGGCGATCACCTCGGCCACCAGCACTTTTAGGCCCTGGCCAGCGCCCCGAAATTTCACCACATAGGTGCCGAGGTCGTCCGCTTCGACGACGCCGGGCAGGGAACCGCCCTCACGCAGGGCAGTGACATAACGGGTAGAGGTAACCGAACGCAGCACGCTGATCACCTTAGCCAGCCCGCTCCAGCCAGTTCGGGTCGCGCCGATTTAGCCGTCGCTTGGCTGCGCTGCTCGACTAGCTTTCGGCTGCGCCAAACTGGACGCCGCATCGGTCCGACTGGCGGGCCGATGCGGCGTACAGGTCAGGCCGCTTCTGGGCCTTGGCGGCGTAGCTCGTCGACCTTGGTCATGGCCGTGCGCAGCTCACCGAGCCAATCCTCGGTGTGCTGGCCGACCAGCCGCACGCACCAGGCGAGCGCCTCGGACCGCGACCGCGCCACTCCGGCGTCGACCAGCGTGTCGAGGATTTGCCGTTCCGGTTGGCGCAGTCGCGTCATCACCGGCGCGGCCAGGTGCGTGAGCAGCTCGGACGTGTCTCCGCTTCGCAAGCCCCAAGCCACCTTGCGCTGGTAGCGATGCTCGACTTGCCGAGCCACCCGGATCCGGTCCGCCCGGGTGTCCTCGCGGAACTGGTTGATCCGGCCGGCCTGCGCCGCGGCTTTGTCGGCCTCGGTCGCCTCGTCGCCCAGCTCAGGCGCGCTCAGCCGCCCCCAGATGATGACCTCGTCGCGGTCCACGACGATCTCGGGACGCTCGGTGAACCAGCCGTCGGGCACCGCGCCGGTCACCCATGCTGCCGCGTCATCCGCTGACGGCGGCTCAGTAGGACGAAATCCCATAACAGCCTCCCTTGATTACCTGATTACAGGATTACCCCGTTACAGGTACGGGCGGCCAGTGCGTTCGCCAGCAGCGGAACTCGACGGTGGTCAAGCTGACGCTGGCCCGGGTTATCGACCTTGCAACGCGTCCAGGGCCACTGCCATCGCCACGACCAGACGCCGATCCACCGCCGGGTCGTGGATGGTCACCAGATAGCGGTCCCGAAAGCCCCACTTCTTGACCACCGAGAACACCGGCCGATCCCCGAGCAAAAACTCGAAATCGTACGGCAGCCAGGACAGCTCGTCGACAAATCGCCGCAGTAACGCGACCACCAAGTTCGACTCCCGCCCGACCAGATCGCCGTATCCGGGTTGCTCCACATGCCAGGTGGAGCGCAACAACGACTCCCGGAAAACCTTGCGGAACAGCCCAATCGGCGCACCGCTGGCATCAGTAACGTCATAAGTCGCACCGAGATCGATCACCTGACGCGCCTTGAAGCCCAATACCGGCGTGTGCTTGGTGTCGTCGGTATACAGCGTCACCTGCTCCTTGAACGCCAGCCGTTTCTGCTGGGCGAACGCGAGCACGCCACCTTCCTTGCCGTCGGGCGTAACCGCGTGCACCTCGTACTGATTGACCATCAGCCGAACACGCTGCCGAATCAGGAACTGTTGCTGGTTTTGTAAGGTTTCTACAGTCACGGCCGGGAGTGTGTCATATACCAACTAAAGCTGTGGAGATCCTCAGCACCTCGCTGGCGGGCCGCCCAGGTGGCAGTCAGACTGTAGGGATGGCAAAGCGAGCACGTACCCGGACATTGGTGGCGCTGGCGCTGGGAGCCGCGGCGGTGTGGGCCGCCCGCGATGTGCCCCGACAGCTCGGCGCGAAAGCTAAAGGTGCCCGGCTGGAGCGAGTCAAGGCGTCCCCGCAATTCGCGGACGGCAAATTCCGCAATACGTTGCCGGCGACAATGCCCGCGCCCGGCGAAATGCCGAAGATCCTCGCCGAATCGCTGACTGGTCGCGAGGCTCGACGTCCGCACCTGCCCATTCCACTCGTCACTTCCACCCCGGGGCTTTCGGCTGACGGCTTGCACGTGACCTGGTTCGGCCATTCGTCGGCCCTAGTGGAAATCGAAGGTCGGCGCGTGTTGCTCGACCCGGTGTGGAGTGCGCGCTGCTCCCCGTCAAAGCTCACTGGCCCCAAACGACTGCATGAGCCGCCAATCGCGCTGCGTGACTTGCCGCCGCTCGACGCCGTGTTGATCTCGCACGATCACTACGACCACCTCGACCTGGAAACCATTCAAAACCTGGTCGACCTACAAGCAGTTCCATTCTTGGTACCGCTGGGCGTCGGCGCACATCTGGAACGCTGGGGCGTGCCAGCCACCCGGATCATCGAGCTGGACTGGAACGACACCACAAAAATCAACGGTATCGAGTTCATCGCGACAGCCGCCCGCCACTTCTCCGGACGTGGATTCTCGCGCGACGAAACCCTCTGGGCCAGTTGGGTGATCAAGGGTCCGACCCGTAATGCCTTCTATACCGGCGATACCGGCTATTTCCCGGGCTTCGCTGCTATCGGCGCCGAGCACGGACCCTTTGACGTCACGCTGGTGCAGATCGGCGCCTACGGCGATGCCTGGCCGGACATTCACCTGATGCCCGAAGATGGGGTTGCTACGCATGTCGATGTGCAGGGCGGGCTAATGGTTCCCGTGCATTGGGCGACCTTCAATCTGGCGTTGCACGGCTGGGCCGAGCCCGCTGACCGTGCGTGGCGGGAAGCTAAAGCCCGAGACGTCAAGTTGGCGATCCCGCGTCCCGGCGAACGAGTCGATGTCGACAACCCACCGGCTGTTGACGGTTGGTGGCAACAGATCGCCTGACGCGTCTACCGGCTCCTGCCCCATGACAGCGTTCAAATGCCGTCCGGCACGAGGTCGGTCCAACCTCGACAAAGACTCGGCCAGATCCAGGGCCACCTCAGTTTCCATCGGCTCATGATTGCCGAGCCTGACCTATTCGGAGGGCAGAAAACCTTCGACCCCTTCTCGTACGAAGACTTGGTCAGGTCTTGACGCCCTGGGGTGAAGTTAGGTCGCGCCACCTGAAACGCAGCCTCTCCGTCGACTTCACGTAGGGGAAGGTCGCTTGTGGTCGCACGGGCTTGCCGCCGATGTTGGACGTAGTCGGCTATATAAGAGAAGGACCTACCCTTCGGCGGGGCACAAGTCGTGCCGTAGGGGATTTTCGGCGTTATCTGCGAGCAATGCCGCCGTACCACGTGAGCCGGCAGGGCGTAACTCGTGCTCTTTGGTGGATCTTGGGCGTGGGCTGTGAGCAGGGTCCCCGTGCCACCTGCCTGCTGGCCGGGCATCAACTCGTGCATCTCGCGGTGCGTCCCGACCTTAACGACGGCGGCGAAGGTCCCGGCTGACCGTGGTGACAAATGCGCTGAACACCGCAAACGAGCCGCTGTGCGTGGGTTCTTGCTAGACCCATAGCGGCGGCCCCTGCGGACAAC
>CBDFFS010000016.1:0-155998 GCA_965246815.1 Actinoplanes sp.
CTCGACCCGGGCGCTCGTCTCGACCACGACTCGGGCTTCGACCCGAGCTTGGTTCAGCAACCGTTGGACCGCTTTGCGGATGAGCGATATGACCTCACCGAATTCGACGAGGAAGAGTCGGAGCAACCGCGACGCCCCTCCAACGTTCGCCGGATCGTGCTGATCAGTCTGCTCTCGGTCGTGGTGCTCGTCGCTGCCGTTCTGGGATACTTCGGTTGGCAGATCGGCACCCAGAAGGATGTCACGCTGACCACCCCGACCAGCATCGGCGAATTCACACTGAACGACAGTCCAGATGGAAAATCCACTGCCGACTATTTGCAAACTGCGCTGGCCGCCGAGGTCAACCTCGACAACGTCAAAGGTGCCGTATATTCCGACGCCGCCCACCAAAACGTGCTGTTCCTCGGCGGCACCGGCCTCATCTGGTCCCCCGACAAGGATCTGAACTCGGCTTTCGGCCTAATCTCCGACAAGCAAGGCGCCGTCACCGATCTACACGGTGTTTCAGCCGGCAAACTCGGCGGCACAATGAAATGCGGCACCACGAAGTCCGACAACGGCAACCTGTCCGTTTGCGGCTGGGCCGACCACGGCAGTGTTGCGGTCGCCATGTTCCCCAACCGTTCAGCCACCGATTCCGCCGAACTCCTACTCCAGTTCCGCGACGCAGTGGAAAAGCGAAACTAACCCACCCGCCAGCCCCAAACCAGTTCTCTAATGTGCACAACAAGCACCTTTCGCCGGTCGCGATCTTGCGGATTTGGTAGTCGCTGTGGGCGGTCACAACTCCACAAGATTGCAGGTTGCCGCCGTAGTGCTTCAAGGTGTCGATATGGTCGCCGACTTCTGGCCTCAGCTCGCAGCTCATCCCCGCCGGCAACGAAGGCGAATAGGTGCGGGCAGCCGCTGACTGCGCATTGACCTTCCCCGCGGGGGCATATTCAGCCCCGCAGGGGCATATTCAGCGAGCGTTATATCCGTTTTTGTTGTGTTATTGGGTGTGGTAGTTGTGGGTGCGCTTGGAGCTTTGTGGAGTTGTGGTGGTTATGTGGAAGCAACTCCACAAGATCGTGGGGGTTGGGGTGTGTTTTGGGGTGGGAATACAGGTAAGGGCCACCCCAACTTGGGGGTGGCCCTTACCTGTATTGTTTGAGTTCGGCGGCGTCCTACTCTCCCACACCCTCCCGAGTGCAGTACCATCGGCGCTGGCAGGCTTAGCTTCCGGGTTCGGAATGAGACCGGGCGTTTCCCTACCGCTATGACCACCGAAACACCTTTCAACAAACCCCAACCCCAAAACCCTTAAAAAACCTTTGGGGGGTGGTTGTTTGCTGTGAATCACACAGTGGACGCGTAAGCAAAATGTTTAGGGTGGTTAAGCCCTCGGCCTATTAGTACCGGTCAACTGAACACGTTACCGTGCTTACATTTCCGGCCTATCAACCCAGTCGTCTAGCTGGGGGCCTTACCCACTCAAGGTGGTGGGATACCTCATCTCGAAGCAAGCTTCCCGCTTAGATGCTTTCAGCGGTTATCCCTCCCGAACGTAGCTAACCAGCCGTGCCCCTGGCGGGACAACTGGCACACCAGAGGTTCGTCCGTCCCGGTCCTCTCGTACTAGGGACAGCCCTTCTCAAGTATCCAACGCGCACGGCGGATAGGGACCGAACTGTCTCACGACGTTCTAAACCCAGCTCGCGTACCGCTTTAATGGGCGAACAGCCCAACCCTTGGGACCTGCTACAGCCCCAGGATGCGACGAGCCGACATCGAGGTGCCAAACCATCCCGTCGATATGGACTCTTGGGGAAGATCAGCCTGTTATCCCCGGGGTACCTTTTATCCGTTGAGCGACACCGCTTCCACACGCAAGTGCCGGATCACTAGTCCCGACTTTCGTCCCTGCTCGACCCGTCAGTCTCACAGTCAAGCTCCCTTATGTACTTACACTCAACACCTGATTGCCAACCAGGCTGAGGGAACCTTTGGGCGCCTCCGTTACCTTTTAGGAGGCAACCGCCCCAGTTAAACTACCCACCAGACACTGTCCCTGAACCCGATAAGGGCCCGAAGTTAGATACCCAAATCCAACAGAGTGGTATTTCAAGATTGCCTCCACCTGAACTGGCGTCCAAGCTTCACCGGCTCCCACCTATCCTACACAATTACATTCAGATACCAATGTCAAGCTATAGTAAAGGTCCCGGGGTCTTTCCGTCCTGCCGCGCGTAACGAGCATCTTTACTCGTACTGCAATTTCGCCGGGCCTATGGTTGAGACAGTAGGGAAGTCGTTACGCCATTCGTGCAGGTCGGAACTTACCCGACAAGGAATTTCGCTACCTTAGGATGGTTATAGTTACCACCGCCGTTTACTGGCGCTTAAATTCTCCGCTTCACCCCCGAAAGGGTTAACAGGTCCTCTTAACGTTCCAGCACCGGGCAGGCGTCAGTCCATATACATCGTCTTACGACTTGGCATGGACCTGTGTTTTTAGTAAACAGTCGCTTCCCCCTGCTCTCTGCGGCCATACCCCGCTCCCACCGCACGGGTGTTCACGGGTCCGGCCCCCCTTCTCCCGAAGTTACGGGGGCAATTTGCCGAGTTCCTTAACCACAGTTCGCCCGTCGCCTTAGTATTCTCTACCTGACCACCTGTGTCGGTTTAGGGTACGGGCCACTAAAGAACATCGCTAGAGGCTTTTCTCGACAGCATAGGATCAATGACTTCACCTAAAACGGCTCGGCATCACGTCTCACCCATAAACGCACCACGGATTTACCTATGGCACAGGCTACACGCTTACCCCAGGACAACCACCGCCTGGGCTCATCTACCTTCCTGCGTCACCCCATCACTCAACTACTAACCCGAAGGATCCCACACTCCCCACCTTCAGCCCGAAAGCCTCCAACAAGTCACGCGGTTAGCACCCGAGAATTCGTTTTGGGCGTTCTTTCGCGGGTACGGGAATATCAACCCGTTATCCATCGACTACGCCTCTCGGCCTCGCCTTAGGCCCCGACTCACCCAGGGCGGATTAGCCTGGCCCTGGAACCCTTGGTCATCCGGCGGAAGGGTTTCTCACCCTTCATTCGCTACTCATGCCTGCATTCTCACTCGTGTAGCGTCCACAACTAGATCACTCTGCTGCTTCACCCGCCACACGACGCTCCCCTACCCACCCACACACCTGGATGATGAAACAAAACTTCATCACCGAGTTAATGTGTGAGTGCCACAGCTTCGGCGGTGTGCTTGAGCCCCGCTACATTGTCGGCGCGGAACCACTTGACCAGTGAGCTATTACGCACTCTTTAAAGGATGGCTGCTTCTAAGCCAACCTCCTGGTTGTCTAAGCGACCCCACATCCTTTTCCACTTAGCACACGCTTAGGGGCCTTAGCTGGTGATCTGGGCTGTTTCCCTCTCGACTACGAAGCTTATCCCCCGCAGTCTCACTGCCGCGCTCTCACTTACCGGCATTCGGAGTTTGGCTGATGTCAGTAACCCGGTAAGGCCCTTAAACCATCCAGTGCTCTACCTCCGGTAAGAAACACACGACGCTGCACCTAAATGCATTTCGGGGAGAACCAGCTATCACGGAGTTTGATTGGCCTTTCACCCCTAACCACAGGTCATCCCCCAACTTTTCAACGTTGGTGGGTTCGGTCCTCCACGCAGTCTTACCCACGCTTCAACCTGCCCATGGCTAGATCACCCCGCTTCGGGTCTAGAACACACGACTCAACGCCCTATTCAGACTCGCTTTCGCTACGGCTACCCCCCACGGGTTAACCTCGCCACATGCCACTAACTCGCAGGCTCATTCTTCAAAAGGCACGCCATCACCCACCCGCCACACAAAGGTGACACCAGGCTCTGACGGATTGTAGGCGAACGGTTTCAGGTACTATTTCACTCCCCTCCCGGGGTACTTTTCACCATTCCCTCACGGTACTAGTCCGCTATCGGTCATCAGGAAGTATTCAGCCTTACCAGGTGGTCCTGGCAGATTCACAGCAAATTCTAGGAGTCCGCTGCTACTCGGGTGTTCTCCAAAGAAGGCCACACATTTTCGTCTACCGGACTCTCACCGTCTACGGTTGGCTTTCCCACACCATTCGACTAACCTGCGACTTTGTAACTTCTCGGCAGAGTGTCAGCCCCACCACGGAAAATCCCACAACCCCGCGCACGCAACCCCTGACAAGTATCACACGCACACGGTTTAGGCTACATCCGCTTTCGCTCGCCACTACTCACGGAATCACTATTGTTTTCTTCTCCTACGGGTACTGAGATGTTTCACTTCCCCGCGTTCCCCCCACACACCCTATGAATTCAGGTGCAGGTAACACGACATAACTCGTGCTAGGTTCCCCCATTCGGACACCCTGGGATCACAGCTAGGTAGACAACTCCCCCAGGCCTATCGCGGCCTCCCACGTCCTTCATCGGCTCCTGATACCAAGGCATCCACCGTTCGCCCTTAACAACTTAACCACAAAAAACAAGATGCTCGCGTCCACTGTGCAATTCTCAACCAACAACCAACCCACAACCCAACAACCCCCACCAAACCCCCAACAACAAAACCCCAACCACAAAAAACAAAGAAAGGGAAAACACACGTTGTTGGAACGGTATAAGAGCCAGATTGTGCTTGGCACCAAAAAAACAACCCACGACCATTCCTCAGGCCACTCACATAACCTGCACCGTTTTCACGATAATCAGATCATGCTTGCTTCGGTTGTTTTTTCAGGACCCAACAGGGTGCCTATCGTCTCCTACCAGCCGCACCAACACCCACGTTCCACCACCACCAAACAAATTGTTCAATGATGCGTACTAAAAGTGTCAGCCGTTGCCGGTGAAAAACTTTGCCAGTGTCTCCGCTCATGAGCACCCCAACCCAACACGCGTGGGTTACGGGTCACTGACACCCTTTCAGGTGTGAGTTGCTCCTTAGAAAGGAGGTGATCCAGCCGCACCTTCCGGTACGGCTACCTTGTTACGACTTCGTCCCAATCGCCAGCCCCACCTTCGACCACTCCCCCCCTTACGGGTTAGGCCATGGGCTTCGGGTGTTGCCGACTTTCGTGACGTGACGGGCGGTGTGTACAAGGCCCGGGAACGTATTCACCGCAGCGTTGCTGATCTGCGATTACTAGCGACTCCGACTTCACGGGGTCGAGTTGCAGACCCCGATCCGAACTGAGACCGGCTTTTTGGGATTCGCTCCACCTCACAGTATCGCAACCCTTTGTACCGGCCATTGTAGCATGCGTGAAGCCCTGGACATAAGGGGCATGATGACTTGACGTCATCCCCACCTTCCTCCGAGTTGACCCCGGCAGTCTCCCATGAGTCCCCAACCAAATGCTGGCAACATGGAACGAGGGTTGCGCTCGTTGCGGGACTTAACCCAACATCTCACGACACGAGCTGACGACAGCCATGCACCACCTGTCACCCACCCCGAAGGACCCCGCATCTCTGCGAGTTTTTAGGCGATGTCAAACCCAGGTAAGGTTCTTCGCGTTGCATCGAATTAATCCGCATGCTCCGCCGCTTGTGCGGGCCCCCGTCAATTCCTTTGAGTTTTAGCCTTGCGGCCGTACTCCCCAGGCGGGGCGCTTAATGCGTTAGCTGCGGCACAGAGAACCGGAGAGGTCCCCCACACCTAGCGCCCAACGTTTACAGCGTGGACTACCAGGGTATCTAATCCTGTTCGCTCCCCACGCTTTCGCTCCTCAGCGTCAGTATCGGCCCAGAGACCTGCCTTCGCCATCGGTGTTCCTCCTGATATCTGCGCATTTCACCGCTACACCAGGAATTCCAGTCTCCCCTACCGAACTCTAGCCTGCCCGTATCGCCTGCAGACCCGCAGTTGAGCCACGGGATTTCACAGACGACGCGACAAACCGCCTACGAGCTCTTTACGCCCAATAAATCCGGACAACGCTCGCGCCCTACGTCTTACCGCGGCTGCTGGCACGTAGTTGGCCGGCGCTTCTTCTCCCACTACCGTCACTTGCGCTTCGTCATAGGTGAAAGAGGTTTACAACCCGAAGGCCGTCATCCCTCACGCGGCGTCGCTGCATCAGGCTTGCGCCCATTGTGCAATATTCCCCACTGCTGCCTCCCGTAGGAGTCTGGGCCGTGTCTCAGTCCCAGTGTGGCCGGTCGCCCTCTCAGGCCGGCTACCCGTCCTCGCCTTGGTAGGCCATCACCCCACCAACAAGCTGATAGGCCGCGAGCCCATCCCAGACCAAAAAATCTTTCCACTACCAGACCATGCAGCCAGTAGTCGTATCCGGTATTAGCCCCCGTTTCCGAGGGTTATCCCAAAGTCCAGGGCAGGTTACTCACGTGTTACTCACCCGTTCGCCGCTCGAGTACCCCCGAAAGGGCCTTTCCGCTCGACTTGCATGTGTTAAGCACGCCGCCAGCGTTCGTCCTGAGCCAGGATCAAACTCTCCAACAAAACCAACAAACCCCCCACAACAAAACCACCAAAAAATGGCAGCCCAGCCATGAAAAAGGGGCCACCCAAACCCTACAAAGGAAAGGGCTAATCCTTTAAAAGCACTGGCATATCAAGCACCCTGTTGAGTTCTCAAAAAACAACCACACACCGAATTGGATCCGACTAGCGGAGCAATTTGGGGCTACTTCGTTAACCTACCCGTTCGGCCCCGTTAACGCAAAATCAACGATTTCGCCAAGTCCGAACAGTTTTCCCGCAAGACCGAACTGCCGCATTTAACGGCATTTCAATAAGATAGCCATCCAGACCGACCGACGATCGACAAGCGAACCGTCCGCCCGGCTCCTGCCGGCTGCACCACTCTACCGGGTCTCGATCGCTGAAGCAAGCCCTGTTTCCGAGCTTTGTCAGACGCCCAGCACTTTTCTGAGTGACCCCAGAACAAGCATCCCGCCGAGGCTCCGTACAAAACAGCACTTGTTCGTGTCGTTCCGTCCGGTTTCCCTTGGGCAGAAGGAAAGTTACGCGACCAGGCAGCTAATCGCAAATCGAGCCCGATAGTTTTCTGCACGAGGATGCCCAGCATGATCAGAGCTAGACCGTGACAGAGTGAAACCCATGGGTGCTTCCCCGCTGCTGGCCGCCGACGCTTTACTTGATCTGCTCTTCCCGATGTGGCAGGTCCTAATCGGCGTACTTGTGCTGGTCACCGTGGTGGTATCGACCCACCGACTCTTCATGCGTGGCCCGTCGCGGATGGGCGGCGCGCTCCTGCTGGCGGGCGCCGCCGCGGTCGGACTCGCGGTCGTCAGCTACCTCATCCAACTGCTTTAATCGAGAACCGCACGCAAAGCAGGCGAGTCTCGATTGGCTGTTACCACAGCGTGCGCATCTCGGAAACCGCGAACGCTGGCGTGCGGGGCCTAGAGACCTCGAGCACGGACATGCGCGGATCGAAAACACCTGAGCACGGAGGTTCGTGTTAACCCTAAGACGACGGGGATTCAGAGAAGTTGGCGGTTGGCCAGTGCGGGCAACTCGCGGCGAATCCGCGCCAGCCGCTCCAGGTTGAGGTCTGCCGTCACGATTCCAACGGCATCGGGTGCTTGCGCCAGGACGGTCCCCCACGGATCGATGATCATGCTCCGCCCGAAGCAGGTACGGCCGGGGTCATGATCACCGAACTGGCCCGCGGCAACGACGTAGCACTGATTTTCGATCGCGCGCGCCCGCAGCAGAACTTCCCAATGATCGCGACCGGTGTGCAACATGAAGGCGGCCGGAACCAGAAGCACCTGAGCTTCGCCCTCGACTACAAGCCTGCGATAGAGCTCGGGAAAACGCAGGTCATAGCAGGTAGACAGGCCAGCGCGGACGCCCGCGATCTCGGTCGCCACCACCTCACGGCCGGGCGCTACGGTGCGGGATTCCTGGTAGGAGACTTGTCCGGTGAGCTCCACATCGTACAAATGGATTTTTCGGTAGGTGGCAGTTAGGGCCCCGCTTGGGTCGAAGACCAACGAGGTGTTGTAAGTGCGGTCCGTGGTTGGGCCGACCTCGTGGAATGAGCCGGCATGCACCCAAAGGCCGAGCTCGCGGGCTGCAGCTGCAAAAAACTGGGCATAGTCACCGGCGATATGTTCCGGTTTTGGTGCCTCGCTAGCCGGGCCCAAATAATCGACATACTCCGGGAGCACGGCCAGCTCAGCTCCAGCTTGCGCTGCCTGTTCCAACAAGCTGCGAGCCACTGCCAAGTTCACAGCTCGATCTGTACGTGAGTTCAGCTGGCAAACCGCAACTCGCATGCTCGACTCCTGCACGACCGACGACGCGTCAACCGAGATCAATCTATACCCGCCGCTGCTGGGCTGTCACCGGGACTGCTGCGCTCGCTGCAAGCCGGACTGCGACACTGTGCTCGACGTGCTCGAAGCCGGTTGCGCTGTGCCCGAGCGGCCCGTCGCTGTCAGCCTGAGGCGCTGGACTGACAGCAAGCTATCCGAACCGGCCCGCCACAGCCGGCGGCGGCAGCTTGATCAGGCGGACTTTTCCTCGCGTTCGCGACGGGCCCGACGGCCGCCGAACTCGCGCGGAACGATGGTGGGATTGACGTTTTCGAGGACGACCGCGCGGTTAACGACCACTCGGGCCGCGTCCGGATTGCTCGGCACCTCATACATCACGGAGAGGAGAACCTCTTCCATGATCGCGCGCAAACCACGTGCACCTGTGCCGCGCAGCATGGCCTGATCGGCAATCGCTTCGAGCGCGCCATAATCGAATTCCAACTCGACGCCGTCGAGCTCGAACAGGCGTTGGTACTGCTTGACGTACGCGTTGCGGGGCTCAGTCAGGATCTTGATCAGCGCTTCGCGGTCGAGATTGCGGACCGTGGTGATCACGGGGAGTCGGCCGATGAATTCGGGGATTAGCCCAAATTTCAGCATGTCCTCGGGCATGACCCGGCTGAAGATGTCGTCGGTGTTGCGCTCGGAGATCGAGCGCAGGTGGGCACCGAAACCGACGCCGCCGTGTCCGACTCGGGACTCGATGATGCGGTCCAGACCAGCGAACGCGCCGCCCACGATGAACAGCACATTTGTGGTGTCGATCTGGATGAACTCCTGGTGCGGGTGTTTGCGGCCACCCTGCGGCGGCACATTCGCCACTGTGCCTTCGAGAATTTTGAGGAGTGCTTGCTGAACGCCCTCGCCGGAAACGTCGCGAGTGATCGACGGGTTTTCGCTCTTTCGGGCGATTTTGTCGACCTCGTCGATGTAGATGATGCCCTGCTCGGCGCGCTTGACGTCGTAGTCAGCGGCTTGGATCAGCTTGAGCAGGATGTTTTCGACATCTTCGCCGACATAACCGGCCTCGGTCAGTGCGGTGGCATCCGCTATTGCGAACGGCACGTTGAGCATCCGGGCCAGTGTCTGCGCCAGGTGAGTCTTGCCGCAGCCGGTGGGGCCGATAAGCATGATGTTGGATTTGGCCACCTCGACATCGCTGCCGCCACCGGGAGCGTTGCTTGACTCGGCCTGAATCCGCTTGTAGTGGTTGTAAACGGCGACAGAGAGCGCTTTCTTAGCTTGCTCCTGGCCAACCACGTAGGTGTCTAGGAACTGGCAGATCTCCATCGGCTTGGGAAGCTCTTCCCACTTCACCTCGCCGGTTTCGGCCAGCTCTTCCTCAATGATCTCGTTGCAAAGGTCGATGCACTCGTCGCAGATGTAAACTCCAGGGCCCGCGATGAGCTTCTTGACCTGCTTCTGGGACTTCCCACAGAAGGAGCACTTCAGTAGGTCGCCGCCGTCACCGATCCGTGCCACCTACGTTCTCCTTGAGCTCATCGCCGGCGGACGCCGACCCAGATCACGGGGCTGAATCTGCCCCGTTGCCATCTCATCGTCTGCCGAAGCGCGTAACTGAGGCTGCGTGCACGAGGTTACCCGCTCGGGCGCAGTTCTCCGACCCCCCAAAACGGGCGTGTCAGGGTCGGTCGGTTCAACTTGCACCGACCGAGCCCCGACACAGCGCACTCAGCTGCTTGCGCCGACGGACTGCAGGCTCTTCTTCCTGGACGCGAGCACGACGTCGACCAGGCCATATTCCTTGGCCTCGTTCGCCGTCATGATCTTGTCGCGGTCAATGTCCTTGCGGACCTTGTCCAGCGGCTGACCCGAGTGGTTGGAGATCATTTCTTCCAGCTGAGAACGCATCCGCAGAATTTCGCGCGCCTGGATCTCAATATCTGAACCCTGACCGTAACCACCCTCGGTGGCCGGCTGGTGAATCAGCACGCGCGAGTGCGGCAGAGCCATCCGCTTGCCCGGAGTGCCGCCAGCGAGCAGCACAGCGGCGGCGCTGGCCGCCTGGCCAAGACACACCGTCGAGATGTCCGGACGCACATACTGCATCGTGTCGTAGATCGCCGTCATGGCGGTGAAGGAGCCACCGGGCGAGTTGATGTACATCAGGATGTCGCGGTCTGGGTCGCCGCTCTCCAGGGTCAGCAGCTGGGCCATCACGTCGTTAGCTGACGCGTCGTCGACCTGCACACCGAGGAAGATGATCCGATCCTCGAACATCTTGTTGTAGGGGTTCGTCTCCTTCATCATGCCGTTCGACGATCGCTCGACGAAAGACGGCAGGATGTAGCGGTTGTGCACCGGAGCGAACCCGGGAGGCATAGTCAGGTCAGTCATCGTTCAGCTCCTCAGTTCAGCGTTCCGGCGCCCTCGGAAACCTGAATGGCTCCGGTGATCACCTTGTCGATAAAGCCGTAGTCCTTAGCCTCTTCTGCCGTGAACCAACGGTCCCGGTCGGAGTCGGCTTCGATCTGCTCCTGAGTCTGGCCGGTGTGGTGCGCGACCCGCTCCTGGAACATGCGCTTGGTATACAGCATCTGCTCGGCCTGAATGGCGATGTCGGCGGCCGTGCCACCCATGCCACCGGACGGCTGGTGCATCATGATCCGCGCGTGCGGAAGGGCATAACGTTTGCCAGTGGTGCCGGCACAGAGCAGCAACTGGCCCATGGAAGCGGCCATGCCCATCGCGACAGTTGAGACGTCGTTGTCGATGAACTGCATCGTGTCGTAGATCGCCATACCGGAGTAGACCGAACCACCCGGCGAGTTGATCCAGAGGTTGATGTCGCGCACAGGGTCCTCGGCCGAGAGCAGCAGCAGCTGGGCACAGATGCGATTCGCAACCGCGTCGGACACCTCACTGCCAAGAAAGATGATGCGCTCGCGCAGCAGCCGGTTGTAGACCGAGTCGTCGAGGTTGCCACTGAGTGCTTCGCCCCGCAGCACGGGGCTGGCGGGAAGGTGGAGATCGGTCATGGCAGCCCTTCACATCTGACTGTGCCAGCCGAGGTTCCGGCCGACAGGTTGTCCGTTGTACGACCAAACTAACCGGTCGAAAGAGCATCAGCTTCCCGCTCGGGCAGGTGTTCGCTGACAGCGCACGCGCTTTGTCGGGCGTACCGGCAAGGCAGTGGATTGTTGGAATGGAATCAGCCGCCGCGCGCCAGTAGCGGTGCGCGGCGGCCGAATGAGCTCACAGCCGGTTGACCTTGAATTATATCGATGGAACCACCGATTGACTCAGTGGTTGTGCCCGGCGTGCTCGTCCTCGCCCGCGGCGCGAAGGTCGTCGAGGGTGAGCACGTTACCGTCGGTGTCGTTCATGCTGACCTGCTCCAGCACCGATGCCAGCGCCTTACCGCGCCGCACGTCGCCGAAGACAGCAGTTGCCGCGCCGGACTGGACGAGCTGCTCGTAATACTGCTGCGGTTGCATCTGCGCCCGCTGTGCCCGGTGCACGATTTCGTGCCCGAACTCGTCGTCGGTGACCTGGGTCTCCTCGGCGTCGGCGATGGTGTCCAGCAGCAGCTGGATCCGCACGCCTTCCTGCGCCGCCTCGGTCAGCTCAGTGTCGATCTGCTCTTCAGTCTTGTCTTCCGAAGCAAGGTAATCCTGCAGCGTGGCGCCGATGCGCTCGAGCTGGTCGATCATCGCCTGCTTGCGGCCCTCGACCTCGTCCTTGACGACGCCTTCCGGCGCGGGGATACCCGCGGCCTCGACCAACTGCTTGAGCGCCTCGTCGCGAGCCGCGTAGATCTGCTCGACCTTCTTGCCCTTGAGCAGCCGCTCGCGCAGGTCGCCGCGCAGCTCATCCAGAGTGTCGAACTCGCTCGCCAGCTGGGCGAAGTCGTCGTCGATCTCCGGCAGCTGCTTGTCCTTGACGCTGCGCACGGTCACCTTGACCTCGGCGTCCTGCCCGGCAAAATCACCGCCGGCAAGCTGAGTGGTGAAGGTGGCATCGGCGCCGGCAACCAAGCCGACTAGCACCTCATCCAGCCCAGGGAGCAGCTGCTTGCTGCCAACCTCGTGCGAGAGGTTGGTGGCCGAACCGCCGGCGACTTCCTGGCCATCGACCGTCGCGAACAAGTCGAGCTGGACGTAGTCGCCTTCCGCGGCCGGGCGCTCCACGGTCTTGAGCGTGGCGAACCGCTCGCGCAGCCCGTTGATCTGCTCATCGATCTCGGTGTCGCCGATCTCGATCGCCGGAACAGTCACCGAAACGGTGGACAGGTCCGGCACGGTGATCTCGGGCCGCACGTCGACCTCGGCGGTGAACTTGAGCGGCTCGTTGTCGCTGAAGTCGGTGATTTCCACCTCGGGGCGGCCGAGCGTCTTCACATCGTGCTCGCGCACCGCGGCGAGGATCTGCTGCGGAATCGCTTCTTGCACGGCCTCGTTGAGCACAGCCCCGCGACCAACCCGCTGGTCGATGACCGCCGCCGGGATCTTGCCGCGACGAAAGCCCGGAACCTGAACCTGCGCGCCGATCTCCCGGTACGCCTTCTGCAGGCTCGGCTTGAGCTCGTCGAACGGCACCTCGATGGCGAGCTTCACCCGAGTCGGGCTCAGAGTCTCGACGGTGCTCTTCACAGGCGTACTCCTTGATGCTTTCCGAGATTGGTGACAGTCGGGGTGGCGGGATTTGAACCCACGGCCCCTCGCTCCCAAAGCGAGTGCGCTACCAAGCTGCGCCACACCCCGTGGCATCGGCCAGTGTATGCGGTCGACTCACGGGCCTGTACGCAGGAGTCACCTGAGCCGAGAATCCCCCGCTCGCGCCGGGCGGCTGGGGTTCGCTAGGATGTGTTGGTGCCCGGGGTAAAACCGGGGTGCGCGGGCGTAGCTCAATGGTAGAGCTCCAGTCTTCCAAACTGACTACGCGAGTTCGATTCTCGTCGCCCGCTCCACGTTTTACCTGTTCACGATCTTGTTGATCTTCGCGTTATTCCATTTTGGATGATCGTTTGGTAAGGATCTGGGTAGGGAAACTGCGTCGCGCTCTAACTCCTCCGGCGTTCCGGCACCTCGACTCGGGCGACTACGGCGCCGACAAAAGCTTTCGTATCCGGACGATAACCGCCCTGCGGCAGGTTGCGACACGCCGAGATACCCACCAACCGTCGGTCGCGCGGGTGGAAAACTGATTACCAGACGAAAGCCAGGCCATCGCCTGCGACCTCATCGCCTGGCTACAACTGCTGGGCTGTCACGGCCATCTCGCCCGCGCCGAGCCGCGCACCCTGCAGCATCAGATCTTCCACACCCCGGCCACCCTCACCCGAGGCGGCCGACGACGGTCGCTGAACTTCCCACCCGACTGGCCCTGGACTATCCACATCCAGGCCATCTTCCAACGCCTCTTCGCGCTGGCGATCCTCACCTGAATTCCATCCCCGGCCTCAACGAGCGACGAAAGGACCGCCGTGCGGAGAACCGCACCCACCGAGGTAACACTCGGCACATCCGCACGCCATCCATCCGAAACCCACCACCGCAACCAGCATCAATCAGCATTGGTCAATGCGTTCAAGATCCTAAAACGCCGAGGTATAGTCCAGAATCCGTGCCACCCTCGCAATTGTGGGGATCCATGAACCTCGAGAACGCAGCGGGCGAATAGGTATTACCGTACCCGTCCAGCGCCGAGATCAAGGAGCCCGGCCGCGTCACCGACTTTTACAATGAAATTGTTTTCTTGCGTTGCTCGACGAGCTGGACAATCAAAGCACGCAATAGCCCGCAGGAAGCGCGTCTCTCCCGGTCAATGCCCGTAGCACGATGGCACCGTCTCCCACTTGAGCTCCGATGCGGGCGGCCAGCGCCCCAGCCTCCGCAAGCACCTCATCCGACAACGAAAATGGCACACCAGCAGCCGCGGCCACGTCGAGGCCGTGCACCGCCAACTCGAAGGAACGAGTGGCCAGCCAGTCAGCCACGCGCATACCCCCGGCTGGGGTTTCGACCAGCTTGCCCTCATCGACCGCCTCCACAGCGGTGACTACTTCAGACAACAACGGGCGCAGGACGGCAGCCGAATGCTCGCCTAACCGTCGGGCTTCAACCCGAGCATCCTCTTCCGAGGCGGCAACCGCAGCCCGGTAGAACGCTGGATCCACCGTCCGAGCCAAGGCGTAGTACCTCGCCGCCGACGACGTGTCACACCTCTGGGCAGGGTGCTCAAGCGAGACGATCACGCTGCGGAAGCCTGCGCTGACGGTGTGACCCATCAACTCCTGCAAGTTCCACACGCCCAGCCCCGGTCCGTCCCAACGGTCAGCGGGTATCCGCTCGGCGAGCTCCATGAACGAAGTGGCTGCCGTCAGATAGAGCTGTCGGTAATCCATCACTGCACGATGCCACGGACACCTAGCCGACTCAGCACCAGGCGCCAATCATGGAGGAAGCTGGTACTTGCCTGCTACCGGTGAGTCCGGTCCACCCGATCGCGACACCGACCGCAACGTCCACGAACCCCGTCCCCGTGACCTGTACGCCGTAGGGCGGCGCCCCACCCGATAACTACCGGTCACGGGCAGATCAAAGTGGAGTCAAGGGAGCCGATCCGGCGTCGGCTACGCGGCGATAGCGAACTTCGAACAACGCAAAGCCCCGCGAGTCGTCCGTCTTGGTCGCACCGTCGGGCCACCACCCGGCAGCTTCGTAGAAGCGCCGTGCCCGATCGTTGGTCGCTAACACCCAGAGGGTGCTCTCTCGGTAACCGGCCTGCGCCAACCAGCTCAACCCCGCATCCATTAATAGTCGCCCGATGCCTAGACCCCAGAACATGGGCCGCAGGTACAGGGCTTGGACCTCACCGACCAGTCGCGGGTCGACGTCGCAGTCACGGCTCACTGAGACGCGAATGAACCCGACGACACCCTGGCACTCGTGCTCGGCTACTAGGGTGACCGCCGGACCGGGGTTTTGCAGGACCTGTCGCCAGCCTTGTCGCCTCTGGGCGGGATCCATCTGGGCCAGATACTGCCCAGGTACTTTCCCCCGGGTGCGCTTTACGCCAGGTCTCGACGTGAACATCAGCGAGCACGTCGATGTCAACAACGGTGGCGTCCCGGACGATCACAGCAGCATCATCCTCGGCCACCACCGAGCGCGCATACATATTTCCCCGGGGCATGATGACGCGCACTATCATCAATCCAGCGTGCCCAGCGGCGCGATGCTACAACTCTCGTTGACGGGGTGGGCAGTTGTAAGCACTCTGCGCGGCAGATCCAGATACCTGACCTTGGCCGTCCGCTACCTGTTGTTCTTGACGATGAACTCACGAAGGGCGTCACTGAACATTTGCGGGGCAGTGACTCGCGAAGTGTGACTGTCCGGCGAGAACCACACGGGCAGCGGCAGGCAGGACATCGGCGAGCGTCGCCATAGTGGCCGGTGGGCGGCCAACGCCGACCGGCCGCGGGACAGCCAAGACTTGACCGTCCCGGCCGGCACGCCGATCTCCCGAGAAACTTCAGCGACGCTCAGGTCAACAAGGTGATGCAGCACGATCACCCGACGCTGGTCGGCCGGAATCCGTCGCAACGCCTGCTCCAGGGCGACATGATCTGGACTGAGTCCTCAATCTCGTCCTCGACGGCATCGCGGCGATGAGCGCGTAGCCGGTTCACCGCCTTACGCCACGCACTAACCGCGTTCCGGGACGCGACCCGGCGCACCCAGGCCTCCGGGCTGTCGCAGTCACGCACCGTGTCCCAGCGATCCCAGGCCTTCAGGAACGCCTCGCTTACGGCATCCTCGGCCTCAGCCCGGTTGCCAGTCATGGCGTAGACCTGGCCTAGCACCCGCCGGGCCGAACCGGTGTAGAAGGCGTCGAACTCGTCGGCGTCCCGCATCGATGACGTTCTCCTGAGATCTCCGCACGGCCCCGTGATCGGCACCGGCTCTGGACATGGTGACGCCTGACCCGCAACCGTGGTTGCGATCGGAGTCAGGGTCCTCGGCGTCATACCCTGATGACGCCCGACAGCCCTCCTCGGTTGCGACAACATTTCCCGCGCCGACGCGGGGGACCCGCGCCGACGCGGGTGACGTCAGCTGATGGGTAGCAACTGCCGCCGATCGAAGACCCGCTTAGCGGCCAACGTCGCGTTCAACGCTCGAGGGAAGCCGACATAGGGGGCGGTATGGAGCAATGTCTCGACCACCTGCGCTGCGGTTAGGCCCACGTTGAGCGCCGCGTGGACCTGGGCTTCGATCTGTGGTTCGGTCCCAAGAGCGGTGAGCGCTCCTAGAGTGACCAGTTGCCTGTCCCGGGGGGACAGCGCCGGCCGGGCATACATGTCGCCAAATCCCCAGGCGACCAAATGGTGGGCCAGGTCGGGGCTGACGTCGCTTAACGCTGCGGCGAGTGCAGTCCCGGCGTCTCCTGCGACGGCCCGCAGAACCTCTAGGCCGCGCGCGTAGCGGTCCTGCTCGTGGCGATCGTTCAGGTCAGCGGGAAGGGGTAGCTCGTTCATGATTCCTGTCCTCCTCATCGGCCCGCAGGTGCGGGCGGCATGACCCTGCGAAGCTATATTGAAGGAGGTAGTTACCCTCAAGGGCACCGACTTTCCAATAGATAGTATGAGAGAGGATTTTCAATGCAGAACAGGTGTAAGCCTGGGCAGCACGCCCCCCGCGACGCCTACGTCGCGCAATGCCCGTGTCGAGTGCTGCTGGACGTGCTCGCGAATAAGTGGTCCGCCCTCGCCATCGGCGCACTGGAAAACGGCCCAATGCGCTTCGGCGTGTTACAGCAACGCCTGGAGGGGGTCAGCCCCAAGGTTTTGACTGCGTCATTGCGCCGTCTTGAGCAGTTCGGTTTGGTTGACCGGACGGTTTATCCCCAGGTACCGCTACGTGTCGAGTACTCCCTAACTGCGCTGGGAGTCAGTGCAGCTACGCCGCTCACCCAACTACGCATCTGGGCAGAAGAGCACGTCGACGAGACGCCTACGAGTGTCGGCGGTATGCGTTGATACCTCTCGTTGAATGGGCAGGCACTGGATGAGCGAGCGTTTGCCTCCCCTGCCGTGACGCATATCACTCGGTTGCACGCCAACCCGCAAAGGTGCTCATGTGTGTTTTGAGGTGACCAATGATCACCGTCCGCAGGAGTCTTGATGCGTCTTCCCCCCGATGCTTTCCTCCGCGCCGTTGCGCCAAAACGCCGCTCCAGCGCCCTGCGGTGGTCATCGATTGCGGTCCTGCTCGCCTTCACGGCGAGCTGCTCCTCGGCCGACAAACCCCAGACCCAGGCGACTTGGGGCACCGCTTCCTCCTCGCCGACCCAATCCACTAGCCAGACTGCACCCGCTGGCGCTGGGCTGTTGCCAGGCATGCCGGCTCCGCTGGCCGCAGATGACGTTTATGCGGCCGATCGCCCCAATAGTTTCTCGCCAACCGTTGCAGGCGAAAAGCCCTTTGTGTACGTGCCGAATCTGCAGAGCAATTCGGTCACAGTGATCGACCCGAGTACGTACAAAATTGTGCGTACGGTGCCGGTTGGAAATTCACCGCAGCATGTGGTGCCGTCGTGGGACCTCAAGACGCTGTGGGTCAACAACAACTCTGGGAACTCGCTGACCCCGATTGACGCGCGCACTGGGGTGTTCGGCAAGCCGGTGTCGGTGGAGGATCCGTACAACTTGTATTTCACGCCGGATGGCAAATTCGCGATCGTGATGGCCGAGGCGCTGAACACGATTTTCTTCCGGGATCCGCACACGATGGAGGTCAAGGACAAACTGCCGGTCAAGTGTGACGGCGTCAACCATGCCGACTTCTCCCCGGATGGCCGCTATTTCATCGTGACCTGCGAATACTCCGGAGATTTGATCAAAGTAGACACGTTGCGACACAAGGTGATCGGCCAGATCCATCTGCCTGGCAACAAGCCGATGCCGCAGGACGTCAAGATCTCGCCCGACGGTCACACCTGGTATGTCGCGGACATGATGACCAGCGGCCTCTGGATCTTCGACGGCGACAAATTCACCACCCCAACCTTTCTGCCGACTGGCGACGGCGCACACGGCCTCTATCCCAGCCGCGACTCCAAATATCTGTACATAGCCAACCGCGGCGAAGGCAGCGTCTCAGTACTCGAATTTGCCACTCAAAAGGTCGTAAAGAAATGGAAAATTCCGGGTAAGAAGTCCAGCCCTGATATGGGCGGCGTCTCGGCCGACGGCAAAGTGCTGTGGTTGTCCGGGCGCTACGACAACGAGGTCTACGCGATCGACACCGACGGCGGCAAGCTGTTGGCCCGGATCAAAGTCGGGACTGAACCGCACGGCCTGTGCTTCTGGCCCCAGCCCGGCCGCTACTCCCTCGGCCACACCGGCATCCTGCGCTAGATGCATCCACACTGATCTTCTCGAAGTGGCCCTGCTCTGATTGTCAGGTCGTCGTCCAAGATCAGAAAGTGGCGTTCGGACCTCATCCGGCATCGCGGGCCAGCAAAGCCGCCTGGACGCGGTTGGTGACGTCCAGGGCTGTGAGGATGCGGCTGACGTGGGCCTTGACGGTGCTCTCGCGCATGTGAAGGCGGGCGGCGATATCGGCGTTGGTGTCGCCGCGGGCGAGCAGGGCCAGCACGTCGCGTTCGCGAGGGGTGAGGCGGGCGAGCCGAGCACGCGCCAGGACCGTCTGCGGTGGGTTGGTGTGGTGGTAGCGGTCGATAAGGGCAGAGCGCAGAATTAGTCCGTCATTTGATCGACGATTTGTTGCCACGGCGGGGTTTCCGCGTTCGTCCACAACTGATGGTGTAGTTCCATTCCCCGTGAAAGTCTTGCGGGACAAGGGGAACAGCCGCTAGCTCCGCGTTGGTGACCTTGACCCCGGTCGGGTAGACACCGTCGTCGAGACACGCCGACACGGTCAACCCGGTCTCGGTCGTGGTATGCGCGATCAGTTCCAGGATCGTCTGGTAGTCGGTCAACGGCCGGCCCCGCCAGTTGATGGAGATGAACGAGAACATCTTGTGTTCGATCTTGTTCCATTTCGACGTCCCGGGCGGGAAATGGCACACCGTGACGTCCAACCCGGTCTCAGCAGCGAACGCCGCCAACTCCACCTTGAACGCCCGCCTACGGTACCCGTTGGAACCACCACCATCAGCAGTCAGCATCAACCTCTTCGCCTGCGGGTAGCGGGCCTTACCCATACTGCGCCACCACGTGCGTAGCGTGTTCACCGCGAACGCCGACGTCTCGTGATCAACCCCGACCGACACCCAACCCTCATCCGCACCGATGTCGTACACCCCGTACGGGATCGCCTTGGGCACCCCAGCCGGAAAGTCATGCCCGTTCACCTTCACCGGGCAACCCAGCGGCTGATACTCCCGGCCCTTATTCGCATACTCCCCGACCAACTCCTTCTTCTTGCAGTCCAGGCTGACCACCGGATCCCCAGCCTGCACAAACTGCCCCGCCAGCGCATCGATATAGCAGAACTGCGCGTCGCGATCCGGATGCTGCCCACCTTCCTTGGTCTTGAACACCGCATGCAACCGATACCCCAAGCGCCGCAACATCCGCGCCACCGTCCGCGTGCTGACCACAAACCCCGCCGCGTCAAGAGCGCCCACCAACGACCGCAACGACTTAGTCGTCCACCGCAACAACGACATCGGATCACCCCGCGTCGCCGGTGCGACCAAATCCTGCAAAGCCTGCTCAACACCCGGCTGTACCTCACCCACACGCGGCCGGCCCGCCCCCGGCGCTCTCACCCGCCCATCGCAGACCACCCCCACACGAACCTGACGCAACCCGATCGACACCGTCGACCGCGCCGCCCCCGACGCCCGCGCCACCACCGCGATCCCACCATGACCCAACGCCTGCGCTTCCACACCCAGCAACAACCGCCACTGCCGCTCATCCAAAACCGGACGCAACACCGCAAACTTCTCCGCAAGAACACCCTCCACCGTCATCCCACCATCGAACAGCCAAGTAGGACAAACGTGACTGACTAATAGTGCGACGGGCCCTAAGGCGACGAGCAGCGCTCGGGTGCAGCATCGCGGAACCCGCGGCGACCACATGAACGGCACGCAAGATTTCGGCCGGGTCGGAGTCCTTAAGGAGGAATCCGTCGGCACCGGCCGCTAAGGCGTCGTAAACGTAATTATCGACGTCAAAGGTCGTGAGGGTGATCACCTTCGGCGGGTTCGGCAGGGCGCGCAGCTCGACGGTCGCGGCGATGCCGTCCATGCGAGGCATGCGGACGTCGACCAGGGCGACGTCGACGCGATGGGTGGTGGCCAGTTCGACAGCGTGCAGGCCGTCGCGAGCCTGCCCGACGACAATGATGGCGTCGTCGCCGCTGAGCAGGTCCGCCAAGCCCATGCGGACCAGTGCGTCATCGTCCGCAATCAGCACGCGGATCATGGGCGTAAGCCGGGCTGTGCAGCGTCGGTGGGGTTGGGCAAGGTCGCGACGAGCCGCCAGGTGCCGGCGCCAGCGGGCCCGGCATACAGCTCGCCGCCCAGAGCGGTGACGCGCTCGCGAAGGCCGACCAAGCCGTACCCGGACTCGACCAGGTCGGCAGCTGCCTTGCCGACGGTGTTGCTGACTTCCACGGTGGTTGGCCGGGTGTAGTTCAAGCGGACACGCACCGGCGCACCGTAGGCGTGTTTGCGGGTGTTGGACAAAGCTTCCTGTACGACGCGATAGATGGCGAGGCGGTGCGCAGTTGAAGCCTGTTCAGGCTCACCGTCGATGTGCAAGTCGACAATCTGTCCGGCCGAGCGGGCCTGTGCTACGAGTTCGGACACGTCACGCGGAACAGGTGCGGGGCCGCTGGTTGTGGGGTGTGTCTCGTGCAGCGCACCGAGGACGTCCCGCAGGTCAGTTAGCGCCTCGGTTGAGGCGGTGCGCAGTAACCTCAGCCGGTCGGCGATCTGCGCAGGCAAAGTATCGGCCTTGGTGGTGAGCACGCCGGCGTGCAAAGCAATCAGGCTCAGCCGGTGCGCCAGCACGTCGTGCATCTCCGCTGCAATTTGGGACCGCTCGGCCGCACGGGCGGCATGCTGACGCAGTTCCCGTTCGGTGCGCAGGTGCTCGATCTCGGCTTTCAGCGCTGTCGTCAGGCGGCGGCGGCTTCCCAGCCAAAGCCCGCCCAGCATTGCCAGCAGCAGAAAATTGAACGATCCGTATAGCTGGGACGCCCACAGCGAGCTAACTGGCCGGGTGAACACGTTGCCCACCAGCGCGATCCCTGTGCAGCCGACCGCCACCCATACCCTGCGCTGCGCGGCCAGATCGAAGAGGGCGAGCATGAACAAGAGAAGGATGGGCCAGCCCCATACCGCGGCTGCGCTTGTGGTTAAGGCTGCTGCGACGGGCCACGGCGGTCGGCGGGTCAGAAGTGCCAGCCCGCACAGCACAACTGCCGCTTGGGCGACCGTCAAATAATGTGGGCTGGTGACATAGCGAATGTTGTATGCGGCGAGCTCGGTCAGCAGCACTACTAACGTCCCGCGCCCGAAAACCCCAACGAGGTGTCTGCTCGGCATCACGCGAGGAAGGGTAGATGATCGTGCTCACCCGAGGAAGACGCGCTGCACAGCAGTACCGGCTGCATACCCGACACCAACCTCCGCACAGGCCCATAACCCGGCGGCTAAGTGGTCCTCGGCGTTAATCCTTCGGGGGTCAGATGGTGGCGGTTTCGTGAGCGGCGATGCGTTTGAGGGTGGTGGCGAGGTCGGCTTTGGTGTAGCGCCAGTTGAAGGGCCGGGCGGCGAGGTTGTACAACTCTTCGAATGCGGTGAGCCGGTTGGTGACGTCGTTGAGGTCGTAGAAATCGTTGGGTGTGACGACTTTGCGCTGCACGATGGAAAAGTAGATTTCGACCTGGTTGACCCAGCTCGCGTGGATTGGTGTGTGGACCAGGGTGGCGTTCGGCCAGGTGTTTTCCAACCGGTCGATGGCTTTGTGACCGCGGTGTGACGAGCCGTTATCGGTGATCCAAAAGACTCGGCGGGCGCTGGAGTAGGGCTCACGGCCCATGACCTGCGCGACCAGGTTCGCGAACGGAACAATGCCGGTCGTGGGTTCGGTACGGCCGAACACCCTGGCCTGGTGGACGTCGTACGCGGCGAGGTAGGCCAGCGCCCCACCCCGGTCATATTCGTGGTTGACCCGCATGATCCGGGCCAGTCCGGGTGGCAGGCTCGGATGACACCGGCAGCGGGCCTGAACCGAGGTCTTCTCATCGGCGGAGATGACGTAGTCGTCGTCACCCAGCACCTCGCCCTGCCAGGTGCGTGCGTACAGGTCGAGGACACGGCCTGCCTTAACGGCGAAGTCCGGGTCACGCGGGAAGATCCATGACTGGTGGCGCCACGGGCGGATCGCATCCCGGCGTAGCCACCGGCGCACGGTGGATGCCGAGATGTCCTCGACCACCCCGACGTCGACGGCTTCGGCAGCCAGATCGGCGTGGCTAAACCGCGACAACGGGATCCCCCGATCAGCGGGCAGTTCACAGGCGATCGCTTTGACCTGGGCCTGCTGCACATCGGTGAACCGACGCGGCCGCCCGGAGCGGCCCCGATCCCGCAGGCCGTCCTCGCCGTAGGCGCCGTAGCGGTCGCGCCAGGTCCGGGCGGTGTCCACACAGACCCCGACCCGCCGCGCGATCGCCGCGTTGCTCCAACCCTGGGCAGCGAGCAAGATGATCGTGGCGCGTAAGACGTGCCGGTGTTGCTCGGTCACGGTCCTGACCCGGTGCTCAAGACGCTGCTGCTCGGGCATAGACAGGACGATCGGGCAGGCCGATGGACCAGACATGACAAACCTCCGCCTACCCGAACATGGCAGACAGTCGATCTATTGCCCGGTGGGCAAGCACCCGGACCAAGCAGCCCGCACAGCCTGCGAGCCTGCCGGCAGCAGTGCGGGCATGATGAACCCGTGACCGCGATCCCCGAATCGACGAAGGTGTCGTTGCAGCAACGCCTCACTGAGCACGCGAAGGCCCACTGGCCCGGGCTGCCCGGGATCGTGGTGCGCTACCGGGCCGGGTTCGCCTACATCGACGCGCACCTACCCGACGGTGAGACCATCCCACTGATGAGGCTGCGCTACCAACGCTCCGCACACCTGTGGGGCTTCGCGATCTACCTCGCCAGTCGTGACGGCTACCAAGACTCCGTCCTACCCGACGGCCAACCGATCGGCACCGCCCAAGACGCCCTCGACTGCGCCGGCGAGCTCTACCTCACCAACCTGGAACCCCTGAACCAACCCCCGAAGGATTAACGCCGAGGACCACTAAGACGCTGTAGGGGGCTAGGCGCCGATAGGACATACCGGTGGCGCCGGCCAGGTAGGGCACCAGAGTTCGGATGACAGGAATGAATCGGGCGATCAACTGGGCTTGACCGCCGCGACGAACCATAAGAGTCTCGGCGCGGCGCCACGCGGTGGCTGGGATGCGGCGGCCGATCCCGACCGTGCGCAGGCGGGGGCCGAGCAGTTGTCCGGCACGCTGCGAAAGCATATCGCCGATCATCACAGTGACGGCCGCGACACTGATGACGAGTAGCAAGTTCAAATGGCCGGTGCGGACAAGCGCCCCGGCGCTGAGCATCAAGGTCAAACTGGGCACAAATGCACCAATGAACAGCACTGATTCGGCCAGTAACGCGGCAGCAAGGATCAGATACGCGGCGGTGGCCGGCACCTCAGCGAGGCTCGAGGAAACAGCGTTCACTGGTCGGCTTTGGCGAAGTCATCGGTGATCCGCGGGGCTGGAGTCGTCTGGGCTGGACGCTGGAGCCGCCAAACCCGAGCCGGAGGCACATTTACCCAGACCCGTTCGCAGCCGGTGCCATAACGTCTCTGGTAGTCGCTCATGAGCTCGTCAACTGCTTGGTGCCGGCTTGCTTGCGCGCGGGAGGAGAACAGGCCGCGCGCAAAGCGAGTGCCCAAATACGCGAAGTAGGTCAAGGTAGCGCCGGGGCGCAGCAACTGCAGATACCGGTCCATGATCGTCTCGACCTGGACAGCGGTGAAGTTGGTCAACGGCAGACCAGAGACGATCACGTCGTACCGGCGACTGAAGTCGAGCTGCTCGACATAACCTTCGTGGACGCGGACTCGTTCGGGTTGGCCGGCCAGCAGCGGATGAATGCTGATTTCGCTGCGGAGCCGCTCGGCGAAGCGCGGATTGGCATCGACGACGTCAAGGTGACTTCCCGGCGATAGCTGCGCAATGAGTGCGCGAGTGACGGCGCCGGTGCCTGCACCAGCTTCCAAGACGTTCAGCGGTCCGTTCTGGTGAACGCCTACGGCGGCGGTGAGTGCACGAGCCAAGGCCTTGCCGCTGGGTGCGACGGCGCCCACAGTGCGCAGGTCACGGGCCGCTTCAGCTAAGAACATCCAGCTTTCGGCGCGACGCTGTAGCAGAATTTGACTAGGCGGAGCCATCGAGTCATTCATGATCATAAACGCTAGGAAGCTGCGGGTACGGGCGGATCCGCCGAAGTGCGAGCGTTACCCCCTACCTTCGTCGGGGATGTGCGTTCACGTCGGGCGCAGCGCTCGTCGCTATGCAACGATGACTGCCGAGTCACCGTGCTGAGCCGCTCGCGAAGGGGCCGTCCGCGGTGGCGCGGTAGTCGTCACCGGGGGTAGGCGGGTGAGACGCTATACCGCCCCAAGGGCCACGGCCGCCTTGGCCAGTTTGGCCTGCCAGGAGGACTTCCCAGAAGTATTAGCACGATTATATTGCGACGATTATCGATGTTACCGTACGTGACATTTGTGTGATAGTCGTCACGCGTGTCGAGTGTGGACGCGGCGGCCGGTCCCAGATAGACCGTGTCGATTATGTGGATCAACGTGGTCGATGGCCAGCCGCCGCGGAGCAAGCATATGACGGGTCTCGATCAGGATCGAGTCGACTGGCTGTACGAGCAGTTGGAGCAGATGGTCGAGTGGGACAAGCCGATGGGGTGCCCTCGGGTGTTGCCGTTGTATACGGCGGTGGTGATGGTTTTGTTCGCTTTGCGGCATAATCTGACGCCGGATGTGCTCGGGGAGTTGTTCGGGTGCGGGTCCACGACGGTCGAGCGGTATCAGGATGAGCTGGAAATCCTGATCGATGTGGTGCTTTCGCCCCTGTATGACGAGATTCGCGACCAGGCGCGCCGCGGTGCTGTGTTGGTCGACGGTCTCGTGGCTCCGATCGGGGAACGTGACGGCACTGAGGATCTGTTTTCGGACAAGAAGGGCTTTTGTGGCATGAACATCCAGTTCGTGGCGACTTTGAGTGGTCGGCTAGCGGATGTGGGTGACCCCTGCCCGGGAGCACGGCACGATAGTCGGGCGTTTAGAGAGTCCGGGATCGCGCAGCGGTGGGCCAGCCATTACGCCCCGGATGGACCCGGGATGATTGGTGATAAAGGGTACCAAGGGTGCGGGATTATGAGCCCGTACAAGAAGCCACCGAAGCGGGAGCTGACCGGGGTCCGTAAGGCCTGCAACACTGCCCTCAACCGGGTTCGGGCCGCGGTTGAACGCGCTATTGCCCACCTGAAATCGTGGAAAGTTCTCAAAACGGGCTTCCGGCGGTCACTCGAAAAGTTCCCAGCAGCGTTACGTACCGTAGCGAGGCTTGAGGTTTTCCGAGTGCACGGCCCGCTGTGATAAACAATTTAAATACTTTTGGGAAGTCCTCCAGCGAACGTATTCTGCTTGCTCGGTGGCCAGCGTGATTTCGCCCCGGCAACGACTGGTTGCGTACGCATTTGCTCGCACCAGTGGAGTCGTGAGCACAGGGCGATTTCAAGGAGTCAGTGCATCACATGAGATGATCATGGGACTGTACTGATAGGGGAAACTGGGTGCGTGGCACAGCGTTACGGGTTGATGAACGCAATGAGATCTTGCGGGGAATCGGTGCGAATCTCTCGGCGCGGGAGATCGCGGTCGGGTTGGTTCGGGATCCGTCGGTAGTCTCGCGGGAGATCGCGCGAAACGGCGGTCGTGAGGGGTATCGGGTTGATTTGGCGCAGGAGCGGTTCGAGTTGTTGCTGACTCGGCCGAAGCCGCGCAAGCTTCAGGCCGACAGGCGGTTGCACGACGAGGTCAATGCGGGCCTGGCGCAGCGGTGGTCGCCGCAACAGATCAGCGCCCGTTTGCGGGTGATTCATCCTGACGATGAGGCGATGCGGGTGTCTCACGAGACGATCTACGAAACCCTATATATGCAGGCCAGGGGTGAGCTACGCACCGATTTGAAACTGGCGTTGCGACGCGGGAAGTATCGGCGGATGCCGGCGGGTTCGACGCGGGTGAAGGCGGCCCGGATCGCCGGGATGGTCAACATCAGTGAGCGTCCGGCCGAGGTCGCGGATCGGGCGGTACCGGGACATTGGGAGGGAGACCTCATTATCGGCAAGGCCGGGAAGTCGCAGGTCGCGACGCTGGTGGAGCGTTCGAGCCGGTTCGTGATGCTGATGCGGGTGCCGTTCGATCGGACCGCCGATCGGATGGTGTCGATCCTGTCGGAGGCGATGCGCCGGTTGCCGGTACATCTGGCTCGGTCGCTGACCTGGGATCAAGGGGTGGAGTTGGCCGGGCACGCGAAGTTCACCATGGCGACCGAGATCCCGGTGTTCTTCTGCGACCCGCATTCGCCATGGCAGCGGGGTAGTAACGAGAACACGAATGGTTTGGTTCGTGAGTTCCTGCCGAAGAGCACGGACCTTTCTCAATATACGCAGGTGCAATTAGATGGGATCGCTGATATGCTTAACGCGCGGCCGAGGATGACGCTTGGATGGGAAACTCCAGCGGAACGTTTGAACTCATTCCTTAAGCCTGCGGGTGATGCACTGACTCCTTGAAATCGCCGACCACTGGAGACCACACGGTTGTCGGAGATTTCGATATCATCTTCCCGCCGGGCAGCAGACCACTGGAGACCACACGGTTGTCGGAGATTTCGATATCATGCCCGGCTGCCGCTCCGATACCGGCGTTGTCAGCGCTGACAATCGCATTTCCAGAGATCTTCACGTCTCCCGTACTGTGCGCCGCGTCGGCCACGCCGTCACCATCAGAGTTGATGCCCGTGCCGCTGTAACCGGACATTGTGTCAGGCTGGGCTGGATAGGCGCCCTGGATGTAGTTGTCATGCACCGATAGCGGGTAGCCAGGCGTGCCACTGGCGTTGTAAAGGCTGATGTGGTCCTCGCCGGAGCTTTGCCCCGGATCGTCGATGAGCTCGTTCCACCCAATTTCCATGTCCGGCACCTTGAGCAGGCCGTTCAGGGAGACAAAGTTCGAGTTACAGTCACCCTTGTCGCCCACATGCGGGAAGTTCTTTTTATTGCACGGCTCACCCGGAGAAACCCGCCCATCCAGGTTTCGCACCCTATTGCGCAGGATTTTAATTTCTTTGGCATTGCCGAAGGTGTTATCGCCAATGATCCCGATTCCCCGCGTGTGTTGCCAGGTGTTGTTCTCGACCACCAATCGGCTGGGGAAGACTGCGGCAATGAACTCGCCTCTGGCTCGGCCCGCTTGGCCCGGATCCAGGCCTTCAGCGGTGCAACCCTGAACCGTCACATCCGCGCCGACAGCAGTCCCCGCGGTGGTGGAGTTGGAGATCAGGTCGCCGGTGCCGCGCCAGTGGCAGTCACGCAAGACCACCGGCTCGGTCGTTTTGATGTATACCGCCGGAATATCCGGATTATCACTGGCCAGTTACCGGTATACGTGCCACCGCCGCAGCAACCCCTGCGACCGCCAGGCGGAACAACCACCGGGCCTTGAGTTCGGCGGTAATTCCGGCTTCGAAATATCTCAGCATTCGCAGAGAATGCACGCGGCGCCATCCCGATTCAACTAGACGCTACACACTTATGTGAGATTTAAACTCGAATTTATCTGGACTCGAATTTATCCGGATAAGTGTCGGCCTACGGAGCAAGAACCTCACCGGGTGGGGTGGCGATGTCGTGCTCACGGCGTAAGGCTTGCGCCTGCTCGGCGAAGCGACGCGCCCGTTTCGGGTCGCTCGGCGCCACCGCAGCAGCAAGACGGTCCAGGGTACGGGCCTGTTCGGGCGGACCAACCGCATCGGCATGCGCACTGAGCAGCAGCGATTCGGCACTCGCATGGTCGCCACGAAACAGTGCCACTTCACCGAGCCGGGCGCTGGCCAACCCGATCGCAGCCCGGTAATCGACTGTGCGGGCCCGCTCGAGCGCTTCGCTGGCAGCCACCTCAGCGGCAACGGCGTCGCCGCCACCGAGCAGCGCCTCAGCGAGCATGGCTTGAGCGAACGCGGCCGACGCTGCCTCACCGGCGTCCCGGAACCAGGTAAACGCGGCAGTCAAATGCTCGGCAGCTGCGGCGTACCGGCCGAGATCGTTTTCCACGCCGCCGGAGTTGACCAACGTCACTGCGGTCCCCCGAGCGTCGCCGATCTCCTGTTTGATCGCCAAACTGGCCGCGTAATGCTCGACTGCCGTCTCATAAGCGCCACGGTCGTGGGCCAACGTACCCAGATTGTTCAAGGCGATTGTTTCCCGCCGCCGGTCCCCCGCGGCGCGCGCCAGGTCAAGGCTTTCGGCGTGGCTGCGTTGCGCTTCGGGGTAGCGGCCGAGCGCTTTCTGCGCGTTGCCGATCACGGTGAGCGCGGTGCCTTGCCCGCTCAGGTCCGCCAGTTCAGCGAAGAGTTCTCGACAGCGTTGTGCGGTTTCCAGCGCAGCCTCGTGGGCGGCGGACTCGTTCGCGGCCACTGCCGCTCCATGCAACGCCCATGCCCGCGTCTCAGCCTCGGGGGCGGCCGCCGCCACTGCCCCCAACGCCCGGTACGCCTCGGCAAAACGTCCCCGCGCTAAGTGGTAGCCGGTCAGTCCCCGGGCCATTTGCACAGTCAACGCTGCCGGTTCGTTATCGGTCACCCAGCCAAGCGCTGTCCGCAGATTGTCGTGCTCAATGTCCGGCAAATCCGGCAACAGCGATAAGAAGTACGCAGCGTGTGCTCTGCGCACGACCGGCTCAGCGCCGGACGCGGTGAGCTGGTCGGCTGCCACTTCGCGGATGGTGTCGAGCATGGTGACCCGGGCTTGCCCGTCGACGTCGACCACTCCAACCAAGCTCCCCGCCGCGAGCAGCCCAATCGAATTGTCCGGATCGATATCGACCACGGCTCGGACGGCGGTGGGTGCGGCGCCGCCGGCGAAGACGGCGAGCACACCGAGCAGGTGCCGGTCAACCGCGGAGAGCCGTTCCGTGCTCCATTCGACCGTACGGCGCAGCGTGCGCTGCCGGTCGGGCAAGTCCACCGGTCCGGCCAGATCCAGCCGGTCCAACAACAGCGCGGGCTCCTGGGTGCGCAACTGGGCCGCGGCCAGTTCGATCGCCAGCGGCAACCCGTCCAGACTGCGGCACAGCGCCACCAGGTCAGCCGCGTTACTCGTGGTCAGGGCGAATCCGGGTCGCACGGACGCGGTTCGCTCCACCAACAGCCGTACGGCTGGACTTGCGGTGGGATCGGCTGCGCCGATTGCCGGAACGGGCAGTGGGGCGAGTGGCCAGATGTGCTCGCCGCGCAGCGACAGCGGGGTGCGGCTGGTGACCAGTGCGGTCAGGTGCGGGCAGCGCACCAGCAGCCCAGCCAGGTCGCCGGCAGCAGGGCCGACGTGCTCGAAGCTGTCCAGAATCAGCAGCCAGCGGGCCGTACCGACGGTCGCCGCGATTGCTTCAGCCGGTGACCAGCCAGCGGTTCGACTGCCGAACGCCGCGGCGAGAGCAGGCAGCACATCTTCCGCAGCCAGTAGTGGGCTCAAGTCGACAGCAGTGACACCGTCCACACTGGAGGCGAGCCGCCAGCCGACCTCCTGGGCGAGTCGACTCTTGCCGACCCCGCCCGGCCCGATCACGGTTACCAGCCGAATGCCCCGATCCCGGGTCAGTTTGGCCACGGCGGCAGCGTCGGCGTCTCGGCCGATCAGTGAGCTGACCGGGGCCGACAATCCGTGCATTGTTCGCCGCACGGGTGCGCGTCGGGTCACGGCGGGTGGGGCACTGCGGGTGAGTTGGAGCAACTCGTCCCGCTCAACGCCGACCAAACCGAGAGCTTCGGCCAGGGCTCGCGCCGTCTCCCGGTGCGGGCGGCGGGTGGTGCCACGTTCCAGATCGCCGATGGTACGCACGGCGACCGCGCTCAGCTCAGCGAGTTGCTCTTGCGACAACCCGCGGGCAGTGCGCAATTCCACCAGTCGTGCGGCGAGATCCACGGGACTGGATGGTAGTCGATCCGCAACTCTGCCAGCTTTCTTGCCGGTTCCACCTGGCGACCGGGCGGTGATTGTCCGTAGCGTTTGCCAGCGAATCGCCGAAATTCGGCGGGCGGAGAGGCTTCGGTGAATCGCATCAGGACGGCGCTGCCCCAGCTCGTCGTGGCATTGCTCGGCGTAGCGGTGGTGGGTGGGTGCTCGTCGTCCAGCGGCTCGGCCACCCCCGTACCGTCCAAGGTTTTGCCGGCGACGGCGACCGCTTGGGATGTGACCACCGCAACGCTAGACGGCGTTGGTCGGCTGACTTTGTCGGCGGCATTGACCGCGTTTGCGCTGGCGGTGGGGCCTGTGCCGGGCGCAGTGCCGGCGACTGGGCCGACCGGACCGATCGAATCAGCTAGCCTTGCCGTGGCCTCGATCCGCTCGCACTGGGATGAATTGTCCGATGTGCAGCGCACTGCGGTGCGGACCGCGCTCGGCGTGCCGAACGACCACAACGCGCCCGCCGCTTACCACGAGTCACCAACTAAACCGACGGACCCGGAGCTGCCCTGCCAAAGCGCCGACTCGGCCGGGGCCGAACCTTACCGAGCTGAGGCCGCCGGCATCCTCGGCGATGTGACCACGCGGCTCGGTCGCTCCCTGCGCATCGCGGACCGGCTCTTCTTCACGATCAACAGCAAAAACCTCGAAGGCCCAGCCTGGATGTACACGTACGCGTGTCATGGCGGCAGCGCCGGCTCGGGCAGTGACAGCGTCGACGGCTGCACCATCCATCTCAATCCACGGGCCATCGGTGGCACCTACACCCCGGCCGAACTGCGCGCCTTCCTCGTACACGAGATCGTGCACTGTTTCCTGTTCGACCGGTTCGGGCTGGCTTATGACGCGATGCCCGCCTGGTATGTCGAGGGTGCACCGACGTGGGCGATGTCGGACATTGGCCCGGCGAACAGTCGACTCGGCGGCATCTGGGCGCAGTATCTGGACGCGCCAAATCGAGCACTGTCTGCCCGCTCGTACGACGGGCTGGGATTTTTTGTGCACCTGGCCGAATCGGGCGCGCAAGTTTGGAAGCTGATCGACCCGATCGGGGCGGCCCTGCTCGGCCACGCCACCGCGCAAGGCTGGGCAGCCGCAGCACCCTCGGCCGCGTTCCTCTCCTCGTGGGGCAGCGGCTTCGTGCAAGCCCGCTACCCCGGCCCGGCCTGGACCTCCACCGGGCCAAACTTGCCGCCATACCAACCCGCGCTCCCAGCCGGGCGACTCGGTGACGGTCAAACCCTGACAATCACCGCCCCCGCGTACGCAGCGGCAGTGCGCCGAATCGACGTGGACGCGGAATTGGTCACAATCACCGCTGGCGCTGGAACGACCGGCCGGATCTCGATCGGCGGCGGCCAAGATGCCGCACTGACCGGCGGCCCGTTCTGCACCAAAGGGACCTGCGCGTGCCCGTCCGGCGGGCAAAAGTTCGCGCCGATGGCTTCCGGGGACACGTTCCTCGGCGCGTCCGCCGGCAGCCAGCCGACCAATGTGGTGCTGACCGGTTCAACCCTCGCCGACGCGTGCGCAAAGCCGACCACATCCTGCTTAGTCGGCAAATGGACCGCCACCGGGTTCGCCGTATCCGCCGGCACCCTGACCGAAACTGGTGGCGCCGGCGTGAAGATGACCATTGCTGCCACCGGCGCGGCCACGGTTGTGTTCAACGGCATGAAGCCGGTGCGATTCACCGGTCAGGCCTCCGGCACCGTGCTCTTTCGCGGCTCGACCTCCGGCGCGATCCGGCTGCCCGCACCTGGCGTGACCGAGGGCACCTGGCAAACCACCAAGGCGGGTGGCATCGACGGCATCACCGCCGACGTCTCGGTGAGTGCACCGGCCAAGCTGTCGCTGCCCGGCCTGGCAGTCGGCCAGATGGCCCGCACTTTGGGCGGATTGTCGGCACCTCAGCTCACCACCGGCACATGGCGGTGCAACGCCGACACGTTAGTCAGCATCGCGCCGGCCGGCGGCACCGTAACCGGCACTTGGACCCTCACCCGCGAGCACTGAACCCCGCGACCACTGAAGGAACGCCATGCAAGGTTTTACCGACAACTACCAAGACCGCTCCAACCGGGACGGTTACCAGTTTGAATTCTTCTGCGAGCGCTGCGGGAACGGGCACCAATCATCGTTCAAGCGCTCGATCACCGGAGTCGGCGGCAAGCTGCTGCGCATGGGAGGCGACCTGGTCGGCGGCGAATGGGGCAACAAGGCAGCGCAACTTGGCTGGGATTCACAGTGGATGCGTGACGGCGTTCGCGGCAGCGCCCGGGACAAAGCCCTGGCCGAAGCTGTCGAGGAAATGCGCCCAGATTTCAGCCAGTGCCACCGCTGCGGCGAGTGGGTCTGCGTCGACATCTGCTGGAACACAGACCGCGGCATGTGCACGAAATGCGCACCAAAGCTCGACCAGGAAGTCGCTGGACTGCAGGCCGAGGCCCAGGTGCGCCAGCTGCGCGAAAAGGTCACGGCCACCGATTGGACCGCGAACGTTGCCCATGATCACGAAGTGACGGCTCGCTGCTCGACGTGCAACAGCGACGCTGGGGGTGGGCGTTATTGCCAGCATTGTGGCAGCCCGCTCGCGGCAGCCGCCGAGGCGCAGCGCTTCTGTGGGCAATGTGGATTCAAGCTACCTGCCGACGCGGCATTCTGCGGCGGCTGCGGTACCACCGCCTAGTCCCTGCCGCCCTAGTCCACAACGCCTTGTCCGAGCCACCTGGGCGGATTGGCTCGATCACCATGCAGGCCGTCGCCGAGCGCATGGGGATGAGCCGAATGGGCCGCTATCGACACGTAGACAACAAGGAGCAGCTGCTCGCCTTCGTCGTCGACGAATTACTGCGTGAGCGTTCCCACTTAATCGTGAGGGCGATGCTGGTCGATTCCTGCCGCAACTTGCGCCAACGACCGGTTCATGGATTGAGCCATCAGCACAATCGGCGTGCCGAATTCGGCCAGATTTTTCCGGGCCTCACCGCGCAGCCACGGTCGAACCTGCGCCAGGACCGCCTGCGGATCAGTGGGCACCAACAACAACACCACAAAATTCGCCCGTACGCCGTGACTGACGGTGGCGAGCTCTGCCCACGGTAACCGCACCCCCATCAGGGGCAGTCGAATGCCGGCGTCGTCGACTGCGATGAGGGGAACCCGGAACACGGTGCTCAGCACAATGGGATAGCCGAGCAGAATTGCCAGTAGGGCGCCCGCGGCGACTAGTCCCACCCGGATCGCGCCAGTGCCGGTCAGCCCGTATCCGATCAGCAGCAGGCCGATGACCAGGAACAGCAGGTATTGACTATTCGGGCGAAGGCGGACAAGAAACGGCACCTACAAACTCCTCTGATCAGCAGCCACGAGCCTGTTCAACGGGCCACGAGCTGTTCAACGGGCCACGAGCTGATCGGCGATTAGACCTGCAGCTAGGCGGGCATCTATCGAGGCATGACGCTGCCACCACCGCCCGAGCGGCCGCACCCCAGTTCGCTAAACTTTGAACTTCCCGCTGCCGAACCGCACACCACCGAGCCGGCCTACACCGAGCGACCCGACGCCGAGCAATCGTATGCCGAGCAGGCTCACACCGAGCCACCGCACTCTGAGCTGCAGGAACAACCACTGCCTGAGCCAGCGACAAAGCACGAGAGCGTCCAGGTGCCACACACCCGAATCGGTGCGGCGTGGGCGGGCGTCTGGGCCGGGATTGTCGTGGTGATCTTGTTGATCATCTTCATCGGACAAAATACGGCCAAGGTGCAGATCAACTTTCTCTGGCTGCACGGGATGATCCCGACTGCGCTTGCCTTGCTCATCGCCGGAGTGGGCGGAGCTGTCATCGTCACCGCAGTTGGAGCGGCCCGGATCGTCCAGTTGCGTCGGCTGGTGCGCCGACGCGGCTAGCTCAGCCCCAAACCGGCGGGCCAACTCTGCCCCAAACCAGAAGCCGTCCCGACCGTACGGGGCGGCTTTCGGCGTACCCGGGGCGGGGTTGGGGTTGACATGTGACTTTTGAGTCACCTAACTTAGCGTCATGGCGGACGACGACTTGGTCTTCAAGGCGTTGGCCGATCCGACCCGCCGCTTTCTGCTGGATCTGTTGTTCGCCCGGGATGGTCGCACGCTGACCGAGCTCGAAGCAGAAGTAGGAATGACTCGCTTCGGCGTTGCCAAGCATCTCAAACTGCTGGCGGAGGCGGGCCTGATCGTGACCCGCCGGGACGGACGCATGAAGTTGCACTTTCTCAATCCGGTGCCGATCCGGTTGATTCACGATCGGTGGATCGACAAATACACCGAGCGCCCGATCGTGGCATTCATTGACCTCAAAAACGCGTTGGAGGAAAAATCATGACCGCTGAGACCCCATTGACTACACAAGTCTTCCGAGTGTGGATCAAATCGAGCCCGGAGCAGATTTGGGCCGCGATCACCGACCCGGAGTGGAACGGGAAATACGGATACGCCGCACCCAGCTTTTATGAGCTCAAGCCGGGAGGTTCGTTTCACTCGCTGGCCAGTCAGGAAATGAAGGACTACGCCAAGGCGAACGGCTTCGAGGTGCCGGAAACGATTGTCGACGGACAGGTCGTCGAGGCTGACCCGCCGCGCCGGCTGGTGCAGACGTGGCGGATGTTGATGGATCCAACCACCGCTGCTGAGCCGTTCACCAGGGTGATTTACGAGATCGAGGACGCGCTTACCCAGCCCGGTGTTTGCAAGCTGACCTTGACCCACCAACTGACCGGTGCGCCGGCCACCTCCACGATGGTGGCCGGCACCAACGACGGCGGCGCGGGCGGCGGCTGGGGCTGGGTCCTCAACGACCTCAAGACCCTGCTGGAGACGGGCAAGGCCTTCGCGGCTTAAGCGGCGACCCACGGCTAGGCCGGCCGGAATTCGGTTGGCCTAGCCGATGGCATAGGTGGTTAGCCGGAATGGACGCGGACCCAATCGATGGTGGACATCACCCATTGGGTTTGCTGCAGATGGCCGATGCCGACCCCGATCAAAAAGAACGCCGAAACCAAGTGTGAACCACGTGCGCCGCGGCGGGTGCGGTGCAGCATCCGCTCCAAGACGAGGTAGCCCACGACTCTGGCCAGGCAAAACACGCCAACTGCAACAGCCAAAGTGACAGCGAGAACGATCAGGGCCGTGGTCGGTGAGCCTGTCGTCGACAGCGCCCAGATGCCCCAGCAGCCAAACAGGAACAGGGCCGCTGCCACGCTCGGCCGGGCGCCACGACGCCAATTGCCCCGCCAGTTAGTTTGGGGGCGGGCCGGGGCCGCATCGTCTGGCCAACCGGTGCCGGTGGCCGTCGGCTCAGGCTCGGAGTCAACGGCATAGCGCGGGGTCCGTGAATTGACCTGAGCCCGCCCTTGGCTGAACGGGGATGGGTCGACCGGCGTCATCGGTTGCTGCGGCGTAGGTTGTGGCGCGGTCGGCCCAGCCGCGGTCGGCGCGCCGCCAAACGGCCGGTGCGCCGGATGTGTCGGGGCGGGCGGCGATTTGTAGGCCTGTGGTGTCGTCGTGGGATAGGGCTCCGACTCGGTCGGCCAATCAGCCCACGGATCCTGCGGCGGCATGTCGAGGGTCCGGTCGGACCACTGCGGTTGCTCCGGCATCTCGTCCTCCCCGACTGCGGTGGCGATCTCGCCCCGCATAAGCGAGAGTAACGAGCCCGCATAATCGTTGGCGGCCACGTCCAGGGTGGGTTAGACAGGTACTCATGGACGAATCCGTACGGCTGCGGGCCGCCACCCCGACCGACCTTGCCGCGATCTCGACTTTGACGGATCTCGTCTTCCACCGCAAACGCAGCGACGAGGAGCACGAGCTGCGCCGCCTGCTGGCCGAGCCGGAGCGCTCGCTGGTGGTCGAGGATGCCGGTCAGATCGTCGGGCACACCACCGTGCGGACCCGGGATTTGACGGTGCCAGGAGCAATCGTGCCGGCCGCCCACGTGACCGGGGTGGGTGTGGCACCGACCCACCGGCGCCGCGGTCTGCTCCGGTCGATGATGCAGCGCCAGCTCGGTGAGATCGCCGCCGCCGGAAACGAACCGATCGCCGTGCTCTGGGCGAGCGAGACCTCGATCTACCCACGATTCGGCTACGGGCCGGCCGCCGCTCGCCTGCATCTGGAGATCGCGACTCGCGAACTGCGACTTAGCGCCCCACCGGCGGGAACAGGCCAGCTCCGTCTGGTCGAGCCGACGGCCGCCGTTGCCGAGCTGGCCGCCGTCTATGACCAGCTTCGGCCGAGCCGGGTCGGCTGGTCCAGCCGGGATGAGCGGTGGTGGCGGTTGGTGCTCAACGAGCCTGAGGAAGGCGCCGATGACGGTTCTGTGCTGCACGGGGTGATCTACGACGGGCCGGACGGGCCGGCGGGCTATGCGCTCTGGCGCGCAGTTGGCGCCTGGGACGACTACGGGCCGAACGCGCGGGTGCTGATCCGGGAAGTCGCTGCCGATGACGCTACGGCGTACCAAGCGATTTGGGAATTTTTGTTGGGTATTGATCTGGCTCGTCGGGCGAGTTTCGAGTTCGCTGCGGTGGACGAGCCGCTGCAGTATTTGGTGGACGAGCCGCGCCGCTTGGGCACCACGTATTGCGACGCGCTCTGGGTGCGGCTGATCGACTTGCCGGGCGCGCTGGCCGCTCGACGCTACGCAGCTGAAATCGACGTGGTCATCGAGGTCGGCGACCCGCTGCTGGCCGCCAACACGGGCCGCTGGCGACTGATCGGTGGACCAGACAAAGCCACCTGCACACGTACGCGGGAACCAGCCGACTTTTCCTGCACGGTGACCGAGCTGGGCGCCGCATACCTGGGAGCTACGTCGCTCGGCGCGTTAGCCGCCGCTGGACGAATCACGCGACACACCGACAATCTGCCCAGTGCCGCGTTCGGGTGGGACCGGTTGCCGAATCCGACCGAGGTGTTCTAAGTGCCCGCATCGGCGGTACGGTCGGCCCCATGGGTGAGCCTGAACGCCGTCGACGGCGCGTACGTCCCGCCGCGGCGACCACCGAACCGACCGGCGGCGGTGCCGACGACGACACGTCCACCGAGCCGCCCGCGGATCCGCCGGTGACCACCAAAGCCACGATCCTGGTTGAGCACACCTCGGTCACGGCAGATCTGGCCGGCACCGGCCCGGCAAATGCTGATGGTGCCGAAAACCACTCAACGATCGCTGACAGCGGCGCCGCGGTTGAATCGGCTGCAGCCGCTGCCGAGGCCGGCGAGCGGGCTGCGCGGGGCAACAGCCGGGCAAACAACGGGCGGCGCACAGGCCCAGGTGGCGACGAGCGAGAAATGGAACGTGGGCTGCGCGGGCTAGTGGGCTCAGGGTCGTCTCAGGTCAGCGTGGGGGCGGCATTGCGGGCCCGTGACGCCGCCCGGCCCAACGATGAGCAGCTCGCCGAGGCCGACGCGACCGTGCAGATCGTGCGCCGCAACTGGCTGCCCCGAGAGGACCTCCCCCGCACCCGCTGACCGTCGGCCGGCGACCCGGTGAAGCCCCCAGGCCACAGCACGGACCCGCGAGCCGTAAGAACGTCCGGCCGAGCACCGGCTAGCGATGAAGCGCCCGGTGCTCGGCTGGTGGCGCTTAAGACTTGGGTAGCTCGGGGAGTTCGCGGGTGCGCTCGTAGTCGGCGACCTGCTCGATCCGGCGGGCGTGGCGCGGGTTGCCGGAAAACGGGGTGGCCAGGAACGCGTCGACGAAGGTGGTGGCCTCGTCGAGGGTGTGCTCACGGGCGCCGATACTGATCACGTTCGCGTCGTTGTGTTGGCGGGCGAGCTGGGCGATTTCGGTGCGCCAGACCAGCGCTGACCGCACCCCGGCGATCTTGTTGGCGGCGATCTGCTCGCCGTTGCCGGAGCCGCCGATGACGATGCCGAGCGAGCCCGGATCTGCCACCACCTCGGCGCCGGTGTGCAGGCAGAACGACGGGTAGTCGTCCTCCGGGTCGTAGACGTGCGGTCCGATGTCCACGACGTCGTGGCCTTGCTTGATCAGGTGGTTGACCAGATGCATTTTCAGCTCGAAGCCGGCGTGGTCGGAACCAAGGTAGACGCGCATGTCAGAAGTCTGGCAGAAGCCGCGCCGCGATGTGGGCGCGGCACGGCGCACGGCGTCAGCTCAAATCGGCGGCCGAGTCGAGCTGGGCCAACACCAGTCCACCCCGAGCCTTGGGGGTGAACCAGGTGCTCTTGCGGGGCAGCTTTTGCCGTTGCAGGTTCACCGCGACGAAGTCGTCAACACCCACCGGGGCGATCAGCACGGCCAGCTCGGCCCGATCGGCGTCGACCTCACCGCGCAGCCACTGCGCCGAGTAGTCACCACCGATGTAGGAGATCCGTTTGTCGCCGGGTTCCAGCGTCAGGCTGTGCTGCAGCAGCAGTCGCTCGACCAGGGCGTGGTCCAGGTTTTCCACGGCCGGGCGGGTCTGGTCTCGCGGCAGAACTACCTCGATCGAGCGTCCGCGCGCGTACAGCTCGATAGTGCCTTTGGCGGGGATGTGCGCGGCGCGCGACAGCTCGGTGACTCCTGCGCCGGCCGCGCGCAGCCGCGCCAGCAGCTCGTCCAGGGGCAACGGCAAATCACTGACCAACCGGTTGTACGGCTGGATCGCCACCGACGCACCAGTGGTGATGACTGCCAGGAAGCGGGGTAGGCCGCCGGTCTGTGCGGCCAGGCTGCGGTGGTTGCCGTCGGCTACGACCAGCTCGCCGTCGCTGGCCAGCGCAGTGAGTTCGTCTTGTTCGGGGCCAGGGCCGAGCGACCAGATCGAGTGGGTGCGCCCGCTCTGGTCGAGGTCCGTGGCGGCCGGCGCACCGGCGGAGTCGACGGCTTTTGCCAGCGCGGCGTGCAGCTCGTCGCCGCGCGCGGTCTGCAGCAGCAGCACCGGCGAGAGCAGGGTCTGCAGCGCGTCGGCGAGGGCGACCCGCTCGCGCACCTTGGCGATGAAGACGTCTTCGTTGCGGATGACCAAGCCCGGCTCGTCGGCGCTGGTGGAGATCTGATCAGTGTCGACCAGGCTCCACAGGCCGTAAGCGGTTGGCTCGCCCGGTGCAGTGATGCGGTAGAGGATCACGACGTCCTCGGTAGCTTGATAGCTGCCGGCGGAGCGTTCCACTGCGAGTCGGGCGACCGCATCGGGCAGGGCATCGGCGAAGGATTTGCCGAGCGAGTCGGGGGCCAGATGCGGCATCTCGATCGCGAGCGCACTGTGTGGGTTGGCCGCGATGATCGCGGTGATTTCCGCGTCGTCGGCGAACTCGTCGTAGTTTTGTGCACCGGTACCACCCGTGGTGATCCAGGCCTGGCTGATCGGGTGTACGACGGTCATGCAGGTAACCTACCGGGCGGCTGGCCGGTGCCGGCTGACGGGCATGTTGCCGCGGGATCGGGCCAGCTGTGCTCGCCGCCAAGGGTCCACCGCCGGCCGTTGCACCGCGGCAGCGGACACACTGACCGGCGGTGCGACTAGCCACGCAAGTTCTGGTGCCAGTTTGGGCCATGCGTCGCGGTGCATGGCGATCGATGAGCTGGCGATCGTTTCGGTCTCGGCCATTACTGCCTCCGGATTGGATGAGGTGCGGATCACCTCATCCAACGACCGGCAGCGCCCCCAAGTGAGGCTTTTACCAGATTTCAGCCGAAAATCGGACCGATGTCGCGGGACCGCTTCAGTTCGAAGAAGCCAGGTGTAGCTGCCACAAGCACCACGCCGTCCCACAACTTGCCAGCCGCCTCACCCTTGGGGGCGGGGGTGACAACCGGACCGAAGAAGGCGACAGTGCCACCATCCGGGCCGGGCGCGTGGATCACCGGGGTGCCGACATCGGTGCCCACCGGCTTCATGCCGGCGTTATGGCTGGCCCGCAGTGCTTCGTCCCAGGAGTCGTCGGTCGCCGCGTTGGCCAACGCCTCGTCCAGGCCGACTTCGGCCAGCGACTCGCGGTAGAGCTTTTCGCCTAGCTCGTATTTCTCTAGGTGGATCCGGTTGCCCAGCGCGGTGTAGAGGTCACGCAGCACCTGCGGGCCGGCCGCATCAGCGGCTGCGATGCAGAGCCGGACCGGGCCCCAGCCTTTCGTCATTGCCTCGCGGTATTGCTCAGGCAGCTCCCGGCCCTCGTTGAGCACGGATAAGCTCATCACGTTGAACCGGACATCGAGCGAACGGACATTCTCGACCTCTAGCAGCCACCGAGAGGTCATCCATGCCCATGGACAGATCGGGTCGAACCACATGTCGACCGTCGCGCGTTCAGTCATGGTTCGATAGTGCTCCTCACCATCAATTTGTGTCGCCAAGCATGACGAGCAGTCCGGGTGAGGTGCGCCACGCCGGATCCGCTTAGGCTGGCGGGTGAATTGCTTCGCGCTCTTAAGGAGAGTGACTGTGGCCGGAGTTCGTAACTTGACCCAGGTGGAGGCTGCCGAGCGGGCCCGCCTGCTCGAAGTGACCGGATATGACATCACCTTGGATCTGACCGACGGGCAAGGTCACCCAGGCGATGGCACGTTCCGGTCGAGCACCACTATCACTTTCCGGTCCCAGGAGCCTGGTGCGCACACCTTTATCGAGGTCGCCGCCGCATCCGTGCGCTCAGCGCAGCTCAACGGCGAACCGGTGGATCTGTCCGACTGGTCGGCCGAGAAAGGCCTGACTCTCGTCGGGCTCGCCGAGCAGAACACGCTAATCGTCGACGCCGATTTCGCCTACTCGGCCAGCGGCCAGGGCTTACAGCGCAGCCTGGACCCAGTCGACCAGGAGATCTACCTCTACAGCCAATTCGAAACCGCAGACGCCCAACGGGTGTACGCCTGTTTCGACCAGCCCGACCTCAAGAGCGTCTACACCTGGCACGCGACCGTGCCGACGCACTGGAAGGTCATCTCGAACATGCCGGTCGACACTGAGGTGCCGGCCGCGCTGGGCGCCAAAACGGTGCATTTCACCCCGTCGCCGCGAATGAGCACTTACATCACCGCGATCTGCGCCGGCCCTTATGTCGAGGTGCGCGACGAGCACGACGGCATCTCGCTGGGCGCTTTCTGCCGGGCATCGATGGCGCAATACCTCGACTCGGACAACTTGTTCGAAATCACCAAGCAGGGCTTCGACTTCTTCCACGAGCAGTTCGGCGTGCGCTACCCGCTGGCCAAATACGACCAGCTCTGGGTGCCTGACTTCAACGCTGGCGCGATGGAGAACTTCGGCTGTGTCACCCACGCCGAGGCGCACTACCTGTTCCGTTCCCAAGTCACCGACTTCGAGTACGAGCAGCGCGCGAACACGATCCTGCACGAGCTCGCGCACATGTGGTTCGGCGACCTGGTCACCATGCGCTGGTGGAATGACCTGTGGCTGAACGAGTCGTTCGCCGAGTGGGCCAGCCACTGGTGCAGCTCGCAAGCCACCCGCTTCGGCGACGCCTGGACCACGTTCCTGTCGGTGCGTAAGAGCTGGGGATACCGCCAGGACCAGCTCTCCTCCACTCACCCGGTCTACTGCGAAATGCCCGACTTGGAAGCGGTCGAGGTCAACTTCGACGGCATCACGTACGCCAAGGGCGCGAGCGTGATCAAACAACTGGTCGCGTACGTGGGGCTGGACTCGTTTGTGACCGGGCTGCGCGCGTACTTCCAGCGGCACGCGTGGGGTAACGCCACCTTCGACGACCTGTTGGTGGAGCTGGAAACGGCGTCCGGGCGCGAGCTGCGCAAGTTTGCCGCCCAGTGGCTGGAGACCGCGCAGGTCAACACGTTGCGTCCGGTCGTCGAGCTCGACGAGGACGGCAAATACGCCAGTGTGCTGGTGCGGCAGGAAGCGCCGGCGGAATACCCGACGTTGCGTACCCATCGGATTGGGGTTGGCCTTTACGACCTGCGCGGTGACAAGTTGGTGCGGCGCGAGCTGCTGGAGCTGGACGTGGTCGGCGAGCAGACCGAGATCAGTGCGCTGGTCGGGGTGCCCGCGGCCGATGTGCTGCTGCTCAACGACGACGACCTGAGCTATGCCAAGCTGCGCCTGGACGAGCGGTCGATGGCTGTCGTGGTCCAACACATCGCCGGGATGGATTCGTCGCTGGCCCGGGCGCTATGCTGGAACGCTGCCTGGGACATGCTGCGCGACGCCGAGCTGGCCGCTCGCGACTACATCACCCTGGTCTGTTCGGGTCTGCCGGCCGAGACCGACATCAACCTGACCACCTGGACGGCCCGGCAGGCAGCTAGCGCCCTCGCGCAATTCGCCGACCCGCAGTGGGCGCCGACCGGCTGGGGGCAGCTCGCCGAGCTGTCGCATGCCGCGCTGGCAGCCGCGGAGGCGGGCAGCGGTTGGCAGCTGAGCTGGGCCCGGTCATTCATCAGCGCGGCTCGCACTCCGGCCGAGCACGCGCAGCTGCGCGGGTGGCTAAACGGCACAGGTGTGCCGACCGGCCTGGTAATCGACACTGAACTGCGCTGGTCGCTGCTGCAGGCACTGGCCGCGTTGGGCGAGGCAACCGAGGCCGAGATCGACGCGGAGTTGGCCAGCGACCGGACTGCCAGTGGTGAGCGCGAGGCTGCCATCGCCAAGGCGCTGTTGCCCACCGAGGAGAACAAGGCTCGGGTGTGGGCGCAGCTGACCGGCGACGCCGACCTGCCGAACTGGCTCAACCGTTCGCTGCTGACTGGTTTCCAGAGCACCAAGCAGGTCGAGTTGACCGCGCCATATGCGACGAAATTCTTCGACGTGGTCGCTGACGTGTGGGCACGCTCAGACAGTGAGCCGGCCCAGGAGTTCACGATGATGGCCTACCCGGTCTATCAGATCACCGAGGAGACTGTCGCGCTCACGGACGCGTGGCTGGCCCGTGACGGTCACCCGGCATCGCTGCGCCGGCTGGTCGCCGAAGGCCGCGACGGCGTTGTGCGGGCGCTCAAGGCCCGCGCCAAGGACGTGTCAGCCGGTTCTTGACCGAGGCCGGCTCAGGCCCCCCGGCAACAGGCGGATCAGGCCCAGGCAGCGGGAGCCAGGCGGATCAGGCCCAGGCAGCGGGAGCTAAGCGGATCGGGAAGGGGGCGTCGAGCTGAACTGGCTCGGCGCCCTCAACGCTGTGGTGCAGCAGATACTCAGTGCCGCTGAGCTGATAGATCCGCAGCGCAGGCACGAGCCGATCCGGTTCGATCCGCCAGAACGCGGGAATGCCTGCCTCGGCGTATAGGCCGGGTTTGAGCACGCGGTCGTAGCGGCGGGTGGCAGGCGTTTCCACCTCGATCACCAGCGCGACATCGCTCGGGTCGCTCCAACTTGACCCGGACGAGCGCGGCCTCAGCACGGTGACGTCGGGGACCAGATTGTTGGCACCAAACGCGACACCGAGCCGGTCACACACCCACCACCCGGGCGGGGCGGCGGCGCGCAACGTGGTGACCACGGCTCGCACCAGTGCATCGTGCGAGCAGGGTGCCGGCGGCGTGACGTGCAGGCTGCCGTCGACGATTTCGTAGCGGTGCCCGTCCTGCGGGAAAAGGTGTAGATCCGGCTCGGTCCACATGCCGTCGGGGGCACTCCAGCGCACGGGCGGGCTTACAGCCTGGCTCATTAGACTCATGCGCCACCACCTTCACCGGCTCCAACGTGCAGTGTCAGCCTACTGACTCTGGGTTGATTTGGAGCTGGCTTTGCCGTGCACACAAACACCAGCCCTCGGCTCGCCTGGCGAAACGAGGGCTGGTGTCCTAGATCTGACTAATGGCGCCCGGCGTGAGTGGAGAGTTGGTCGATACCAGCGAGCACGCCGCCGGCCAAATCTCCGCCGGCGAACGCGGCGGCCATTGACAGACCGGCGAGTTTGGCGTCGCGGTCCGAGATGCGCTTGCGCGCCTCGGCCCCGGTGACGATCTCCAGCCGCCGCTGGTTGGGCGACACCGCGATCAGCACGGCGTGATCGGCCGCCTTGATCTGCTGATGTAACACCTCGGCCGATTTCCGGGTGGGCGAATCGAGGTCGCCGAGGTAAATGCTGAAGGTCAGCCCGGTTTGCTCATCGGCGATCCGCAGCGCTTCGTCGAGCCGCAGCAACTGCCGGGTCGTGAACGGACCGTCGAATGCCGGCGTGCCAGCGGCGACCTGGCCGCGCTGCACCAATACCGATTCGGCCTGATGCGCGGGGGCGGGCGACTGCTGACGTTTTTCACCAACTGTCACTTGCGCCTCCTGTCGGGCCGGGGCGGACCTGAGTGTCGACGGCAGCCACCGACCCGGTCGCTTCGAGGGCCGGCGTGGCGTGACCAGTCGTGGCGTGACCAGTCGTGGCGTGACCAGTCGTGGCGTGACCAGTCGTGGCGTGACCAGTCGTGGCGTGACCAGTCGTGGCGTGACCAGTCGTGGCGTGACCAGTCGTGGCGTGACCAGTCGTGGCGTGACCAGTCGTGGCGTGACCAGTCGTGGCGCTGACTGCGCTCACTTGCTCTGGCGCGGCCAGGAACCAGATCGGCCGGAAATCGTATTGCCGACCGGGCCGATAGCGAGGCGCCCGATGCGACTTGTCGCCGCCCGACAGGGCTAGCGCGGCCACCAGCGTGATGATCCCAGTCGGGATGATCACGAAGACTAGAACAGTGCTTAAAATCGACAACCTCAACGCCCCCAGGCGCCTGTGTTCCCAGATGATCCGAACAACAATCACGGTAGCCCAGACAGGGCCGTGTCGGACGCTCGGGTCGGTAACCCGTGACCTAAGCCGATCCGACCGCAAAAAACGGGCGGTTGACCGAACATCACTCTGTCGGGTTCTATCCCCGAAAGCCCGAATGATGCAAACATCACCCGGACGCGCTGTTCGTCCGTTTCTGTGGCGAATGGCCGGAGGGAGAGCCATGACCACCGGGCCATTGCCACCACCGCCCCGCGTACCCGGTCGACACCCGATGCGCGGAACCGCTGCCCCTAAACCAGGACGACCACCGCAGCCCGGCCGAGGCGCGAAACCCCCCGTACCGCTGGGATTGGTGGTTTTGGGGCTGGCATTTTTGGGGTTGTTCTTGATTGCCATGGGGTTGGGTGCGGCCAAATTCTGAGCATCCGGCCACGGGTTGTCGGCTTACCGCCCGGCCCCGGCGAACGCTGCCGACCCCTGCAAACGTCCAGGCGTCCAGGCGTCCAGGCGTCCAGGCGTCCAGGCGTCCAGGCGTCCAGGCGTCCAGGCGTCCAGGCGTCCAGGCGTCCAGGCGTCCAGGCGTCCAGGCGTCCAGGCGTCCAGGCGTCCAGGCGTCCAGGCGGCTAGGCGGCTTCGGCCTCGGCTGGGGCGCTCGGCAGGTCGAGCCAGTCGGCCCAGCGCGGGTCAGGGGTGCGGTGGCCCAGCACTCGCCAAGCCACACCGCGCGGTGCGGCCGGGAGCGCGTGCAACCGCCAGCCCAACTCAGCTGGGGTTTTGTCGCCTTTGCTGTGGTTGCACTTCGCGCAGGCCGCGACCACGTTTTCCCAGGCGTGCAGTCCACCGCGGCTGCGCGGGAAGACGTGGTCGATCGTTTCGGCAGAGCCGCGGCAATATGCGCAGCGACCACCGTCGCGGGCGAAGATCGCTCGGCGGGACAGGCCGATGTGGGTGCGATAGGGAACTTTCACGTATCGCGTCAACCGGACCACTGAAGGCACGGGCAAGCGGTGGTGCACGCTGTGCAAAATGCCGTCACCATCGGAGACGCATTCTGCCTTGGCGGTTAGCACGAGAATTGTCGCTCGACGCACCGAAACGACGCACAGCGGCTCGTAGGTGGCGTTCAGAACCAACGCGGATGAGCCAACTGTGGGTCGTATGTCAGGCATCGCGATCACCCTCCGGTAGGTGCTAGTAACCGCTCCCGGTGTGTCCGTGGTCTTTGTGATCGGGCTTCGGCAGCGAAGCTCGTGGGCCAATAGTCCCTGATGGATAGCCAAATTGCGAGCACAATCTGTGGCCGCACGGTTAACGTCTATCATCCGCGGACCATGGGGTTCGTTCAATCGTGGTCAACTGCCGCCCAGTACGGTGGCTACCTGTGTTACTCCTTGGCCCTTCCCCCAGCCCATCAGCACCGGATGTGCTCTACCAGTCTCCCAATGTGACGAAGGCGTGCGGCGTCGACTGGTTGTGCACTCAGGTTTTCCACTGGACCGGCAATCAGTGGCTGGCTAACAGCAGCTTCGTGGTGATCGTCAAGCCGGCCCGGATCATCGGCATCATCCTGGCCGCCATGCTGATCCGCTGGTTGCTACACCGCGCGATCCGGCGGCTGACCACCAGCACTACCCGGGCCTCGATGCCGGCGCTGCTCAAGCCGTTAAAAGAACGCGTGCACGGCACCGCCGAAGAGGGGCAATTCATCCCGGAACGGCGCCGCCAGCGGGCTGAAGCGATCGGTTCGGTGCTGCGCAGCTTTGTTACCGCTGTCACGTTCACCATGGCTGCTCTGCTGGTCATGGGTGAGCTCGGCTTCAATCTGGGCCCACTGCTGGCCAGCGCCGGCATCGTCGGGGTCGCACTCGGCTTCGGCGCGCAGACCTTGGTCAAGGACCTGATCGCCGGCCTGTTCATGCTGTTGGAAGACCAGTACGGCGTCGGCGACACGGTTGACCTCGGTGAGGCGACCGGGGTGGTGGAGACGGTCGGCCTGCGGATAACCACAGTTCGCGACAACCGTGGCGTGCTGTGGTACATCCGTAACGGCGAGATCGTTCGGGTCGGCAACAAGAGCCAGGGCTGGGCGATGGTGGTGATCGACATTCCGATCGGCTTCGTCAATTCAGAGCAGGCGATCGGTGTGCTGCGCGCGGCAGCGGCCGAGCTAGCCGCCGACCCCACCCACGCGACTGAGTTCATCGAGGCCCCCGAAGTGATCGGGGTCGAGCAGCTCACCGTCGACGGCGCAGTCATCCGTACGATCGCGAAGACCACGGCGGACAGTCACATTGCTGTCCAGCGGGAGTTGCGGCGCGCGCTGGCCGAAGGGCTGGAAAGTTCCGGACTTTCCGAGCGCATCGCTGCTTCTCGATTGTTTCCCCGCAGCGCGGTCCCACCGACTGAGCAGGGCGAAACGGATTCGGATCAGCAACCTAAGCGGCGCGACCTGAGCTGGACTTCGACAAAGCCAGATGTCCGACGTCGCCAGAATTGCCGATATTTCCCCCGGACGCCCTAGCATCGAATCAGACGATCGGGCAGAATCCGGTTGAGCTTGCACGCCTGCGGCAGCACGAGCCAGCGATAAGGTTCGATTAGCTTTAAGGGTGGAGCTCGTCTCGGCAGCGCTGCTAAAGACGCAGTTGTGCTTGCCGTAACGGCAGCAAGCGGGCAGACAGCTTTGGAGGAACCCGGTGTCCCAGGACTCCACCAAGACGGCCACGACCGGCGAAGTCACTAAAAGCAGCGGCCCAGTTACTTTTAGTACGCTTTTTGCGCTGGGTGAGTTTCGGGCGATCTACTCGTCGCTGCTGGTCAACTGGGTGGGCGATTACCTGGCCAAAGCGGCCCTAACCCTGCTGGTGTTTCAACAGAGCAAATCGGTGCTGTTGGCCGCGGCCGCGTTCGCCGTCAGTTTCCTGCCCTGGATCATCGGTGGGACGCTACTGTCGGCGCTGGCCGAACGGTATCCGTACCGGCGAATTTTGATCATCGCGGACCTGTATCGCATGGTCGCCATAGCGTTGTTACTCATCCCGCACCTGCCGATTCCGGCGCTGCTGGTGTTGATCTTCCTGGCCAGCCTCGGCGCCCCGCCGACCCAGTCAGCCCGCTCGGCACTGCTGCCGCTGTTGGTAGGTCGCGAGAAGTTGCCGGTGGCCATCGCCGCGTTCACGACCACCACCCAAGCTGCCCAAGTCTTCGGCTATGTGGCCGGCGCAGGCCTGGCCACTGCGCTCAGCGCCCGGGTGGCGATCGGCATCGACGTGCTCACCTTTGCCGCGTCCGCGACTTTCGTCACGCTGGGCGTGCGCGCCCGCCCGGCCACCCAAGCAAGGGAGCAACGAAAACACCTGCTGCACGAGTCAGCCGAGGGTTTTCGGCTCGTTTTCGGCCACCGAACCCTGCGGTCAGTGGTCGTGCTGGTCTTCGTGCTGACCATGTTCGCGGTCGTGCCTGAAGGGCTGGCCGCGGCCTGGACGACCGGAATCGACCCGAGCTCAGCCACGCGCGGGTTCTACCAAGGCATGATCATGGCGGCCGAGCCCGTCGGTTTCGCGATCGGCAGCTTGCTCTTCACCCGGCTCGCCTCGGCCAGTCTGCGCAATCGGGCAATCCGCCCGTTAGCCCTCGCCGCGGCCCTGGTCTTAGTGCCTATCGCGCTTGGACCGCCAACGATTGTGGTGGCCGTCTTGATGGCAATGTCCGGCATCGCGCAGGGCGCAGTGGCACCCACACTGAACAGCAAGTTTGTGCTCATGTTGCCGCACGGTTATCGGGCTCGGGCCTATGGCGTGGTGCAGACCGGCATGCAGTTGAGCCAATTCGGCGCCCTGTTATCCGCCGGCCTGATCGCCGATTTCGTCTCGTTGCCGGTCGTGGTCGGGCTGTGGAGCTTGGGCGGCGCGGGGGTGGTCGCACTCCTGTCCGTCAGCTGGCCTGACGCCGAGGCCTTCGCCACCCAAACCGCCACCGCCGAAGCCAGCCTGCAATAGCCACTCTTGGCCGGCGCAATTCGGCTCGACGCGCAGCCGGCTGGCAGGATGGTACGGGTGAGCAGCGCACCCGTACCCGAGCAGGTCAGCTTCTACGACGCAGTCGGTGGTGAACCGACGTTCCGCCGGCTGGTGGACCGGTTCTATGCCGGTGTGGCCGGCGATCCGCTGCTGCGCCCGATGTATCCGGAGGAAGATCTCGGCCCGGCGCAGGAGCGACTAGCGCTGTTCCTGATGCAGTACTGGGGCGGCCCGAACACTTATTCAGCCGGGCGGGGCCACCCACGACTGCGGATGCGACACGCGCCGTTTCAGGTCGACCTCGCCGCCCGAGATGCCTGGCTGTTGCACATGCGCGCCGCCGTGGACTCGCTCGAACTGCCCGCGGAGCAACACACCATCCTGTGGGATTACTTAGAACGAGCCGCCCATTTCATGGTGAATACATCCACCGAGGTGCGGCCACTGCAATGATCGTGACCGGGGCGACGGGTAGCTCGTTGTTCGGGTGCTAACCCAGCCGATTACCCGAATTTGGGTATTTCCGCCCCAGGAGCCGTCCGTATGCGTCGCCGTTTGTTCGTCGCCGCCACCCTCGCCGCACTCGCGGCTTTGGTCGGCGCGCAGCCTGCCGTGGCAGATCCCGCCCTACCGACAATCGTCTCTGCCCATCCGGTCAACTTCACCCCACACGTGCTCGACGGCACAGTGTGGAGCATGACCGTCGTCGGCGACACCGTCGTGGTCGGCGGCACCTTCACCCGAGTCGCCGACAGTTCCCGGCATTACACCTACGCCCGCAAAAACCTCTTCGCGTACGGGTTGTATGACGGCGCGATCCGCCCATTCGCCCCCACCGTGGACGGGGTGGTCTACGCGCTAGCCACCGCCCCGAACGGCACTGTCGTCGCCGGTGGCGCGTTCAAACGCGTCAACGGCGCGGTGCAGCGCGGATTGACCCGACTCGACCTGAATGGGCGGCGGATCACCTCGTTCCACGCGAACATCAACTGGGGCGACGTGCGCGCAGTGGCCGTGCAGGGTTCTCGGGTCTACGCCGGTGGCACGTTCGAGTCGATCAACGGGGTCTATCGGGCGGCATTGGCCCGGGTGGACGTGACCACGGGCGCTGTCGACACTGACTTCAACGCCCGACTCACCGCGCCAGGCCTCAGCCGGACCCGAGTCGAACATTTCGACATTTCTCCCGATGGCCGCAAGTTGGTCGTGATCGGAGCGATCCTGCGCGTCAACGGCTACGACCGGGATCAAATCGCCATGTTCGACATTTCCGGCTCGGACGCAGACCTGACCAACTGGTACACCGATGCCTTCAAGCCGCAGTGTATGAAGGGCTTCGACACGTATCTGCGCCAGGTCAAGTTTTCCCCCGACGGGTCGTATTTTGTGGTCGTGTCCACCGGCCGCGCTTCGTCACTGGACCGGCTCTGCGACTCGGCCGTGCGCTTCGAGACTGCGGGCAGTGGACAGCACAGTCCGACCTGGGTGCAGCGCACCGGCGGCGATTCGCTCTACGCCGTGGCCGTCACCGGGTCGGCCGTCTACCTCGGCGGGCACCAGCGCTACTTCGACAACGCCTACGGCAGTGACGCGAAGGGTCCTGGGCCGGGTGCGGTGTCGCGGATGGGGATCGGCGCGGTCAGCTCGACGACCGGGCGGGCGTTGAGCTGGAATCCGACTCGAAGCCGCGGGGTCGGCGTACACGTATTTGTGGTGGTGCCGCGGGGTTTGCTGGTCGGCTCGGACACCGACCAACTCGGCCACGAGTATCACGGCCGAATTGGGATGTTCCCGCTCAATTGACCTAAAAGGGCAGGCGCCTTGCCGTTCAGAGCAGGGCGCCTTCGTCGAGACCCAGGTCAGGTGGGGCTTCGGCTTAGAGCAGGGCACCTTCGTCGTGGAGCCAGTCGACGAATGAAGTGGCCACGGCCGCACCGCAGTCGAGCATTTCCACCACCAGGGCGTCGTGCGCGCCGGCTGCGAGCGGCACTTGCAGCTCGGCATAGATCGGCAGCTGACCCCGCTCGGTGGCATCACCCACATATGCCTTGCAGAAGCGGCGGGTGTGGTTCCACTCGTTGACCACCCGATAGGCCCGGTCGGCCCAATCCGGCGGCACCGTGGCATGCGGTCGGGCCCGCATCACCAGGATCTCGTCGTCCGGACCTTCGAGGGTGAACAGCACAGCATGCCGCTCCCACATGGCCAGCAAGCTGCCGCTGCCATCAGCCAGGAACCGAATGTCCAATTTGTCGAGCGCGGTGCCGATCCGCGTGAGCGTGACCGGAGCGATTTGCTCCGATTCCGCCGCACTGGGCTTACTCAGCTCGGACTTACTCAGCTCGGACTTACTCAGCTGACTTACTCAGCTCGGACTTACTCAGCTCGGACTTACTCAGCTCGGACTTACTCAGCTCGGACTTACTCAGCTCGGACTTACTCAGCTCGGCCGAGACACTGATTCGACTCGGCTCGCGTTGGGCCGGCACGCCGACCCGAACAGAGCCGCGCGTCGATGAAACATCATCGGTTTCCTGCGCGCCACCCGACGCCGAACCCGAGCGCCATGACCACCACGGCATCTGTGCACCTCACTCCCCGGCAGACCCACGCTGGACGTAGCGAGTGGATCCGAGGGCCGACGGTACCCGTACAGATCCTCCTGGTCATCCCCCCAACGCACCGGCGGGACTGGTTATGGGATGCGGCATCACCCAAACAGGTGGTCACCAATAGGAACAACAGCCAAATTATTGACAAATGGTAGCCAGGCAACTCCATATGGTGCGGAAAGTGCCACCCATCGCCCAGCTACCCGAATCCGGGTTTCCGCGCCCGCTTGTCCGGTTGGACCCAGAAAACCCATCCGCGCCACGGCCTGAATCAACCGCTGCGGGATCTCGACCTCCGCACCGCCGGTTGTCGGTGTCACCACGAGCGCGACATGGTCCAGCAGCGCATCGCGGACGGCTCGGGAACCCACCGCCCGCTCGCCCAGGCCCCCAGCCGACACAGCGCGCAAGGTGCCGGCCGCCGCACCGGCCAGGCGGCTCACCTCGGCCCCGGAAACCGACTCCACTGTGTGCGCGGTCGCCGGTGGCAACTGCCACTGCCACTGCGCGTCGCGGCGGGTGGGCAGCTCGGTGCCGCCCGCTGCCAACACCGCCAGCAATTCGCGGGCGCCGACCGTGACGTCATCGGGTGGGCCGCTGCCGGCGACCTCTCGGGTCACGAGCACTGCCCAAGGCAACCGAGCCCACAACGCGGTACGCCCGCGTGCCGCTCGCAACCGCACCACCGCGCTCGGGTCGAGCCGAGTCAACCGGGCCAAAAACGCGCCAGCGTCACTGACCCCGAGTAGCCCGTGCCCGCTCGTTACTGCCCCCGCTCCGCGGCTCGGCGAGAATTCACCGTCCGGGGCTGAGGCCGTAGCCTCCCCGCTCCCGCTCATCTGTCGACCTCGACGTAGGGCGCCAGGAAATCGCGCTCAGCGGCACTGAGCCGGCGCGGATGCCCCTCGGCCAGGTTGAAGGGAACACAGATCGAACTGGCCCGACTAGCGAGCACCTCAGCGTCAAACAACTCGTACGACACGGTGAACGAAGCCGCGCGCAACTGCGAAACCCACATCTCGATCCGGACCGGCTCGCCGTAGTCGACCGGGCGCAGGTAGTCGATCTCGTGGCGGGCGATGACGATGCCCTCCTCGAACGAGCCGAGGCCGTGTTCGCGGGCGCCGATGAAGAACATCGCCACGCGCGCTTCCTCGTACAAGGTGAGGAAGCGCGCGTTGTTGACGTGCCCGTACGCGTCCAGGTCGGACCAGCGCACAGGCGCGTTGTGGCGGAAACGCCGCTTAGTGCCAGCGGACTCAGTCACGCGTCAGCTTGCGGTAGGTCACCCGGTGCGGGCGGGCTGCGTCGGCACCGAGCCGGTCGATCTTGTTCTTCTCGTACGCATCGAAGTTGCCCTCGAACCAGAACCACTTGTCCGGGTGCTCGTCGGTGCCTTCCCAGGCCAGCATGTGGGTGGTGACCCGGTCGAGGAACATCCGGTCGTGCGAGATGACCACGGCGCAGCCGGGGAATTCCAGCAGCGCGTTCTCCAAGCTGGACAGGGTTTCGACGTCCAGGTCGTTGGTCGGCTCGTCGAGCAGCAGCACATTGCCGCCGATCTTGAGCGTCATGGCCAGGTTCAGCCGGTTGCGCTCGCCACCGGACAGCACTTTGACCGCCTTCTGCTGATCCGGGCCCTTGAACCCGAACGCCGCCACATAGGCGCGCGACGGCATCTCGACCTTGCCCACCATCATGTGGTCGAGTGAGTCCGAGACGACCTCCCACACCGTCTTGGTGGGGTCCAGCCCGGACCGGCTCTGGTCGACATACGACAGTTTGACGGTCTCACCGACGCGAACCGCACCGGCGTCCGGCTGCTCCAACCCGACAATGGTCTTGAACAGGGTGGTCTTGCCGACGCCGTTCGGGCCGATGATGCCGACGATGCCGTTGCGCGGCAGCGAGAAGGACAGGTCGTCGATCAAAACCCGACCATCGAAGCCCTTGACCAGCGCATTGGTCTCGATGACCGTGTTACCCAGGCGCGGGCCCGGCGGGATCTGGATCTCCTCGAAGTCCAACTTGCGGGTCTTCTCCGCTTCGTTGGCCATCTCCTCGTAGCGCTCCAGCCGCGCCTTCGACTTGGTCTGGCGCGCCTTGGCGTTCGACCGGACCCACTCCAGCTCGTCGGTAAGGCGTTTCTGCAACTTTTGGTCCTTACGGCCCTGCAACTGCAGCCGAGCCGCTTTCTTGTCCAGGTAAGTCGAGTAATTGCCCTCATACGGGTACGCGTGGCCGCGGTCGAGCTCAAGAATCCAGGTGGCCACGTTGTCCAAGAAGTACCGGTCGTGGGTGATCGCAATGACCGTACCGGCGTATTTGGCTAGGTGTTGCTCTAGCCAACTCACGCTCTCGGCGTCGAGGTGGTTGGTGGGCTCGTCGAGCAGCAGCAGGTCGGGCGCTTGCAGCAGCAGCTTGCACAGCGCGACCCGACGGCGCTCACCGCCGGAGAGCTGAGTGACGTCGGCGTCGGGCGGCGGGCAGCGCAGCGCGTCCATCGCCAACTCCAGCTGGGAGTCGACGTCCCACGCGTTGGCGTGGTCGAGCTCCTCCTGCAGCTTGCCCATCTCGTCCATCAGCTCGTCGGTGTAATCCGTGGCCATCTGCTCGGCGATGCTGTTGAAGCGAGCGAGCTTGGCTTTGGTCTCGGCGACGGCCTCTTCAATGTTGCCCAAGACGGTCTTCTCGTCGTTGAGCGGCGGCTCCTGCGCCAGCATGCCGACGGTGTAACCCGGCATCAGTCGGGCCTCGCCGTTGCTGACCTGGTCGATGCCGGCCATGATCTTGAGCAGACTGGACTTACCGGCGCCGTTCGGACCGACCACACCGATCTTGACGCCCGGCAGGAAGCTCAGCGTCACATCATCGAGCACGACCTTGTCGCCGTGCGCCTTGCGCGCCTTTTCCAGGACGTAGATGTACTGGGCCACGGGGTGCCCTACCTCCATGATCGGTGTTATCGAGAGCCGAATGCAGACCAATCTTTCCTCATCGCCTGTCGGCCCACACGACAACCCCGCTAGGGCCGGGCGAGTTGCTCGTGCTCAGTTGCTGACGACGGTCTGCACCTGATCGTGCTCACCGGTCCGATGGATGATCAATTGGGTCGCCGTGACTTCGATCCGGTTGTAGTCGTTGGGCGCGATCACCTGAAAGTCCGCCGGCCCGCCCATGATCACCTGATTGAGAAACAAGCCGTTCACCCCCTGCACCAGCGGCGCGTGCTCGCCGCCGGTCTTACCTTGGTAATACAAATTTTGGTTGGAGTCCGCGCAGATCCAGACCACGTTGCCCTTGTCCGTCACTATCCGAAAAATCTGCCGCAAGTCCCGCGGAAAGCCCAGCTCACCGGCGGTCTTACGGGTCTCGCTCGGACACAGCGGCCCGGATAGCAGCACCGGCGGGGTGGTTTGGACCGCTGACGGGACAGGCGCGCTGACGTGGACCAACCGGCGGTGCCGCTGACTCAACAACAACCCGCCAATGATCGCCAAAACCGTCAAAAAGACAGTGGCAATGGCCACAGGGGCGAAGATCGCACGTCGCGGCGGGAAAGGATCAGCGGACGGTGTCACTGGCTCAGGATGGCACCCCGGCGCCGGGGCGGTCCATCGGAGGTTGGGGACAGACTGAGCAAGCCCTCGACGACTACGCAAAGTAGGCTCGTTAGTAGGGACCGAAACGACCCGGAGGTGCACTCAGCGTGGCCGAACGAAGTTCCTTCGTCGTAGTCGCCAACCGTCTGCCCGTCGATGCGGTCATCGACGAAAATGGTGACCGACACTGGCGAACCAGCCCCGGCGGGCTGGTGACCGCACTGCATCCAGTGTTGACCGAGCACGGTGGCACCTGGATCGGCTGGGCCGGCGGAAACGGCGAAGCACCCGAACCCTTCGACCTAGAAGGCATCAACATCCATCCGGTGCCGTTGAGCGCCGACGAATTGGAGCGCTACTACGAGGGTCAGTCCAATGCGACGATCTGGCCGCTCTATCACGACGCGGTCGAAACACCTGTCTACAAGCGGCGCTGGCGCGAGGCTTATCGATTGGTCAATCAGCGTTTCGCCCAGGCCGCGGCGGATGTTGCCGAGCCTGGTGCCACGGTCTGGGTGCAGGATTACCAGCTTCAACTGGTGCCGGCGTTGCTGCGCGAGCTGCGGCCTGACCTGCGGATCGGGTTCTTCCTGCACATTCCGTTTCCGCCGATCGAGCTGTTCATGCAAATGCCGTTTCGGGCCGAAATCCTGCGTGGGCTGCTCGGCGCCGACCTGATCGGCTTCCAGCAGCGTTTGGCCGCGCAGAACTTCGTCCGACTGGCCCGGCATCTGCTCGGCCTGCGTTATGAAGGCCAGTCGATCCTGCTCGACGGCCGTCGGGTCAAAGCCGGCGCGTTCCCGATCAGCATCGACACCCGCGAGATGGAGCGGATGGCCGCCGACCCGACCGTGCAGGCGCGGGCCAAACAGATCCGGGCCGAGCTAGGCGATCCGCAAACGGTGATCCTCGGTGTGGACCGCCTCGATTACACCAAGGGCATCGAGCTGCGACTAAAGGCGTTCCGCGAGCTCCTCGCCGACGGCAAGCTCAAGCTCGGCGAGGCAGTCATGGTCCAGGTGGCCACGCCCAGCCGCGAGCGGGTCGAGCATTACCAGACGTTACGCGTGAAAGTGGAGCGTGAGGTCGGGCGGATCAATGGCGAATTCGCCCGGGTCGGCGTGCCAGCCGTGCACTATCTGCACCAGTCCTATAGCCGACAAGAATTGGCCGCGATGTATGTGGCGGCGGACGTGATGATGGTGACCCCGCTGCGTGACGGCATGAACCTGGTCGCTAAGGAATACATCGCCTGCCGCGGCGACACCGGCGGTGCGTTGGTGCTAAGCGAGTTCGCCGGTGCCGCCACCGAGCTGCGGCAAGCCTTCCTCTGCAACCCGCACGACCCGGACGGGGTCAAGGACGCTTTGCTGCGTGCGGTCGCCGCCGAGCCGGCCGAGTTGAAGCGACGGATGCGGGTGATGCAGCGGCATCTGCGCACGCATGACGTCGCCGAATGGGCCCGGACGTTCTTGGCCGAGCTCGGCGTCGACGACGACTTGGAAACCAACACCAGCCCGACCGCTAACCCCGAACACAAGGGCGATGCAGAGCTCAAAGGCGACCAAGACGAGGCACCCGACGCAGAAATCAGCTCAATCGAGATGTAGACCTGATCTGCTCCTCGGCTCCAAAGTCGGCGAGCGTCGCACCTGCCGATTCGGCGTGCACGCTCGCCCTAGCCGCACCGCCGCCCTAGCCGCACCGCCGCCCTAGCTCGACTCGGTCGCGACGGCCCATTGCCCGACGTCGACAACAGCGCCGATGACGACTACTGCCGGTGGGCGAATGCCGGCCTGCGCCACGTCAGCGGCGACCGCACCGAGCGTGCTGCGCAAACTGCGCTGGTGCGTGGTCGAGCCCTCCTGCACGACTGCGACCGACGTGTCGGCCGGCCGGCCCTCAGCGATCAGTCGGGCGGCGATCTCGGGCAGGTTCTTCAGCCCCATCATCAACACCACCGTGCCGCGCAGCTGACCCAACGCCGACCAATTGACCAGCGAGGCCGGGCTGTCCGGCGGTACGTGGCCGGAGACCACTGTGAACTCGTGCGTGACCCCGCGATGGGTGACCGGGATGCCCGCCAGCGCTGGGGCGGAAATCGAGCTAGTCACCCCCGGCACCACCAATACCGGTACGCCGGCCGCGGCGCAGGCGATGGCCTCCTCGCCACCGCGGCCGAAGACGAACGGGTCGCCGCCCTTGAGCCGTACCACGAACTTGCCGGCGAGCGCGCGCTCCACCAGCACCCGGTTGATCTCCTCCTGCGCAGCCGACGGCCCGTACGGGATCTTGGCGGCATCCACGAACTCAACTTCTGGCCGCAGCTCGTCAAGCAGTAGTCCCGGCACCAACCGGTCGGCCACCACCACGTCGGCCGCGGCCAACAGTCGCCGCCCCTTGACCGTGATCAGCTCGGGATCACCGGGTCCGGCGCCAACCAAAGCCACGCCGGCGTGCTCGTGCGTGGCTGGCGGGCTGGCCTGCATCGCGTCGGCGATCATGTCACGCACAGCCATGGCCCGGCGCCGGTCGCCGCCGTCGGTGACTGCCACGGTGACCGGGCCGTGGTGGGTGACCGCGGGCGTCCACGCGCTAGCCGCCTCCCGATCGTCGGCACGGACGCAGAAGATGCGCCGTTCGTCGGCGGCCACACTGACCCGCTCGGCCGCAGCCGGGTCGTCGATCGCGACCTGCACCAGCCAGGCGCCGTCCAGATCTGGCTCCTCGAATCGCCGGGCCGCCCAGGTGGCCCGACCGGCGTCGACGTGAGCGCGCAACGCCGGGGTCAATTCGGGTGCGACGATCGCTACCCGGGCGCCGGCCGCGAGCAGCGCGGGCACCCGGCGAGTCGCCACCGCGCCCCCACCGACCACCAGCACCCGCCGATCACGCAGCTTCAGCCCGAGTGGATACAACCTCATTTCTCGGACACCCCGGCGGAGTCGAAGGTCGCCACCTCGTGCAGCACCCGAACGCTGGCAGCCACGATCGGCAGCGCGAGCACTGCGCCGCTGCCCTCACCGAGGCGCATGCCCAGGTCGAGCAGCGCAGTCAGCCCCAGGTGAGCCAACGCCACGGATGCGCCCGGCTCGGCTGAGCGGTGCCCGGCGACCATTGCCGCGACCGAGTCGGGCGCGAATGCGGCTGCGGCCAGGGCAGCGGAAGCGGCAATCACGCCGTCGACGATCACCGGCACCCGATGGGCCGCTCCGGCCAGGATGAAGCCGGCCAAAGCGGCATGCTCCAACCCGCCGACCGCGGCCAGCACGCCAAGCGGGTCGGTCGGATCCGGGGTGTGTCGCGCTAGTGCCGAAGTCACCACCGCAACCTTGCGCGCATAGGTTTCGTCGTCGACGCCGGTGCCGCGACCAGTCACCTCAGCTGGGGTGCTGGTGGTGAACACAGCGATCAAGGCAGCTGCCGGGGTGGTGTTGGCGATGCCCATGTCGCCGGTGAGCAGGCACTTGGCGCCGGCTTCGACCAGCGCGCCAGCGACACCGATGCCCACCTCAATCGCGGCCTGGGCCTCTTCGCGGGTCAGCGCCGGCTCGACGGTCATATCCCGGGTGCCTCTGCGCACGTTAGCGGCCAACAAGTTGGCACCGGCACCGGGCAACTCAATCTTTACCCCGACATCGACCACCATGACATCTGCGCCGGCCTGGCGGGCGAACGCGTTGACGACCGCCCCGCCGGCGACGAAGTTGGCCACCATTTGCGCGGTGACCTCCTGCGGCCAGGGAGTCACCCCTTGGGCGTGCACACCGTGATCGCCAGCGAAGACCGCCACGGTGGCCGGGGTCGGCAGCGGCGGCGGGCAGGCACCGGCTAGGCCGGCGAGCTGGATCGACAGCTGCTCACACACGCCGAGCGAACCGGCCGGTTTGGTCAACCGGGCTTGCAGCTCGCGGGCCGCGGCCATGGCCGGCTCATCCGCGGGCCGGATGGCTGCGACAGTCGTCTCCAGAGTCACCGATGCTCCTTGATCACTGCGTCGAAATTCCTGCGAGTCGATTAGTAACGATCCAGCCAACTGCACTCGATCCAGCCAACTGCACTCGATCCAGCCAACTGCACTCGATCCAGCCAACTGCACTCGATCCAGCCAACTGCACTGCCACCGACTGCGATCTTGCCTACAGGTCGGTTCACCCCAGCGAGCCGGGTGTCGATCTCAGCACAGCGAGCCGGGTGTCGATCTCAGCACAGCGAGCCGGGTGTCGATCTCAGCACGGCGAGCCGGGTGTCGATCTCAGCACGGCGAGCAGGGTGTCGACGAACGCGTCAATGGTCGAAGTGTCGCGCACGGCGATCCGCAGCCAGTCAGCACCCAGGCCCGGAAACGTATCGCCCCGGCGTACGGCGTAGCCGCGTTCGCGTAGCTGCAGGCGTAGCCGGGTGGCGGCGGGGACGCGTACCGAAATGAAGGAACTGGCTGGGGTGCCGGCGACGGTGAGGTTGGGCACAGCGGCTAGCCGGCGCAGAAGGTGGTTGCGATCCAGGGTTAGGCGCGCGGCGATCTCGCGTTCGGCGGCGACTGCGAGCGGGGCGGCACACGCAATCGCGGCGGCCAGGGCGGGAGTGGAAACGGCCCATAACGGCTGGGCGGCAGCCAGCCGCGGCAGCAAGTCAGCCGGGCCGAGCAGGTAGCCGATCCGCAGCCCGGCCAGTCCCCAGGTTTTGGTGAGGCTGCGCAGCACTACCAGGCCAGGCAGGTCGCTGCGGGCAGCCAGCGACTCGGGCTCACCAGCGGTCCCGGGGCGATGCGTGGTGTCGGCGAAGGCTTCGTCGACCACCAAAATTCGGCCAGGCCGGGCCAGCGCAGCGAGGTCGGCGGCGGGATGCAGCACCGAGGTCGGGTTGGTTGGATTGCCGACAAACACCAAGTCAGCCTCGGCGGGCACGAGCGTTGGATCGAGCCGGAAACCGTCGGCCTCAGTCAGGATCACCCGTTCGACCTCATGGCCGGCATTGCGTAACGCCGCCTCCGGTTCGGTGAACTGCGGGTGCACCACGACCGGCCGTTTCACCTCGCGCAATGCCTGCGCGAGCAGGACAAACGCCTGGGCTGCGCCGGCGGTGAGCAACACCTGCGCCGGGTCACGGCCGTGCCGAGCCGCGACCGCAGCGGTGGCCAAACCCGGATCCGGGTACGCCGAAAGCGCGGTAAGTGAAGCCGCCAACGGCTCGGCTAACCAGGCTGGCATTGGCGCGTGTCGGACGTTGACAGCGAGATCGACCAGCCCAGTGCCCACCTCGGTATCGCCGTGGTGGGCGAGGTCGATCGTCATGGGCTCAGCATGCCGGACAAGAAGTGAGGCGCGCATTCGGCCATTTGGTGAGGGGCTCGCCGGTTTTGTCATACCTTCGCAGGGTGACCGCCGGAAAAATCGCCTCCCTCGTCCGTGCCGGCCTCATCTCGGGCCTCGTGCTCGCCGGGCTCGCCTACCCCCTCGCTGCTCTCGCTGGTATCGGTGTCAAAGCTGGTTCTAGTGCGCTGCGGAACATGCCGCGCGAACTGGCCGAGGTGCCGAACGCACAGGCCACCTATGTTTATGCGAACGACAACAAAACGCTGCTGACCGCGTTCTATGAGGAGTATCGGAAACCGACCAAAATCACCGACATGTCTCCGTACCTGACTGAGGCGATTGTGGCGGCCGAAGACACCCGGTTTTATCAGCACAACGGGGTGGACGCCAAAGGCGTTGCGCGTGCCTTCGTCGCCAATCAGCAAGCCGGCGGTGTGTCGCAAGGCGCCTCCACCCTGACCATGCAATACGTCCGAATGGCGTTGCGCGACGCGGCGAGCACCCCGAAGCAGGCGTTGGAAGCGACCGAGCAGACGACTTCCCGCAAATTGCGCGAGATGCGACTGGCGATCGAGTTGGAGAAGCGGATCTCGAAACAGGAGATCCTCGAGCGCTACCTCAATTCGGCTTATTTCGGCCACCGCGCATATGGGATCTATGCCGCCGCGCAAATATTTTTCTCCAAGCTGCCCCGGGACCTCACCCTGAACGAAGCCGCGCTCCTGGCCGGCCTGGTGAAGGCGCCGTCGGCCTACGACCCGGCAACCCAAGATCAAGCGGCGGCAACGCAACGCCGCGACTATGTAATCGACCAGATGCAGAAAATGGGTGCGGTCAGGCTCGACCAGGCCACTCTCGCAAAAAAATCCAAGATCAAACTTCATTTGAGTACGCCGCCGAACGACTGCGTGTCGATCGCCCCGCAACACAATGATTGGGGTTTCTTCTGCGATTACTTCAAAACCTGGTGGACCGAACAGCCGGCCTTCGGCGCCAACGTGGAAGAACGGGAAGACAACCTGCGCCGCGGCGGCTATCGCATCGTCACCTCGATCGACCCAAAGATTCAGGCCGCAGCAATCGGGCACGTGCTCGACAAGGAAAGCCAGGCCAGCAAATTCGCCCACGGTGAGGTCGTGGTCGAGCCGAACACGGGCCGGATCTTGAGCATGGCGGTAAATCGCCACTATTCGCTCGACCAGCAGAACAACTCACCGCACAGCGACCCGGCCAAACGGCACTACCTCAAAGGCAATTACCCGAACACGGTAAACCCGCTGCTCGGTGGTGGTGACATGGCCGGCTACCAGGCCGGCTCCACCTTCAAGATCTTCACCATGCTGGCTGCGCTCAACGCCGGTATGCCGCTGTCCACCAGCTTCTACAGCCCCGAACAGTTCGTGTCGAAATACATCACCGCCCCCGGTCCGGCAACGTGTGACGACCACTGGTGCCCGCACAACTCCAGCCCAGCGATGACCGGTAACCAAACCATGTGGAGTGGCTTCGGCAAGTCGGTGAACACTTACTTCGTTCAGCTAGAACAGCGGGTCGGCGCCGCTAAGGCAGTCGCGATGGCGCAAAAGCTCGGGCTGAAATGGCGCACCGGTGTGGATCAGACGTTGGCTTCGCCGCAGCACGCAAACGGCTGGGGCGCCTTCACCCTGGGCGTCAGCGATGTCACCCCGATCGAGATGGCGAACGTCTTCGCGACCCTGGCAGCCGAAGGCAACTACTGCGAGACGCTGCCAGTCGAAGCGATCAAGAACCGCGACGGCACCAACGCGAAATTCCGCGGCAAACTGATCGCAGCACCGCGCTGCCACCGGGTGTTCAGCGTCAACGTCGCCCGCGCCGCCACCGACGCGGCTAGCTGCGTCACCGGTTACGGCGCCAAAATGGGCAGCTGCGGCACCTGGCAGACCTCACCCATGGTGTACGCGACCTTGCAGCGCCCGATCGCCGGCAAGAGCGGTACGACCGACAGCAACCGCACGGCCTGGTTCTGTGGATTCACCCCACAACTAGCCGCAGCTGCATTCGTCGCCGATCCCGACAATCCGGAGGACTACGTCGGGGCCGCCCGGTCGACGATCTCGAAATTCACCGTGGCGCAAACCTTCAAAGACGCCCTGGCCGGCAAGCCCAAACTTAAATTCAACCCACCGACCGCGCCCCTGCTGTAATCGGCGGCGCGGCCCGGTGGCACTACTACCGGCAAAGACGGCCAAGTTGCGCGGCGCTACCGGCTGCAAGGTGGCCGGATTACGCGGCGCTCCCGGCGGCAACGCTGTTGGAGTCAGGCGGCGCGGTGGCCGCGGCGTGGTGGGGTCCAGGTGGGTTGTCGGCCGGTCAGGCGCAACGCCTCTTCTAGCCGGGTCGGCTCACCCGGATCGCACCCCGGCCAGCTCGGGTCTGTGCGGCGTGCAGCCAGGAACTGGATCAACTTTTCGATGATTCGGGGATCGGTCGCATATTCCTGATCGGTGGCTCGGGCCAGGTCCCAGCTGTGCACGACCAACTCGTTCATCGCGTTGATGCCGACTGTGGTGGCCGGCAGACTCACCCCGCCGATCCGGGTGGTGCCGACCCAGGCAGTTGGCTCACTCCACGCCGCTGCAAGCTCCTCCAGCAGCTCCGGTAGCTGACTGCGCCAGTGCTGGGTCAAATGCGCCGCGGATGGCACTGGCAACAACCCGGCCGGATCCAGCCCCACGTCAGCGTGATCCGGCCGGTCAGTCGGCGTGTCCAGTGAAGCTTTGGCCGGGGCGAATGGGTTGGGGTGTTTGCGGGCGGCGTGGGTGAACGCGGTCGACAGGTCGATCAGATGATCGAGTAGGGCGGCCACGGTCCAGTCTGAGCATGGGGTCGGTCCAGTCAGATCGTCGTCGTCGACGCCCAGCAGCAGGGCACTCAGCCGACGAATCGGGGGGTCGAAATCCAGCGGCACCCGAGCAGCCACGGTCGAGCTCCTTCGATCTCGTCGTTACATCCACGTTACGGGTGGGTTGCCACCCTCACGTGTAGACCGACGGCGAATTCACTGCCGAGCGCCCGTCCATCCCGTACATATCTGGTTTGACTGATATATCGTGAATTATGCTTTGGGCGGTGCGGAATTCGCCGGTGGCGGTGGTCCGCAGGTGGCCTTGATCGGACAGGTTCGGGACGCTTAGGGATGATTGGCGGGCTGCCGGGCCGGCCAGAGCGGCTGATACCAGTCGGGACGCGATCTCGGGGGCGGCGGCCCAGTGCAAACCCAGCTGGGAAGCGTGCACCTGGCGCCAAACAAAGCCCTCCGGATTGTCGCCGGACCACGTCCACGCCGGCACCGAACCCGCGCGGGGAGCAACGACAGCCCGGTGCTGCTTGTAACCGGTGATTCGGGCACCGGCCGGCGCCAACGCGGACGTCGTCGGAGCGGTGGCCTCGCGATAGCCGGCCACGGTCTGATCACCGGTGTAGGCCGACACGTCTAACACACCGCACATCGGCCGACCGTCGAAATCGCGGCCCAACCACGGCAGCGCAACACCCTCGGCCACCACCGGCCAGCCCTCACGGGCGAATTGGGCCACCGCATCACAAAGCCGGCGATTGGCGGATAACTCCTCGGCATAGCCCTCCGGCAGGCCAGCACCGACGATCAATGCCCGGCTGCCTGCCGGCAACGCTTCATCTCGCAACGGATCGACCACTGCCACATCAGCACCCGCTGCCGCGAGCAATTCAGCCGCCTCAACATATGTGTACGACGCGCCCGCCCCGCCCGCCAGCGCGATCACCGGCCGCTGCTGAGGCGCATCGACGCCGAGCGTATCCGCCGGAGTCCAGATCGTGCCGGGCAGGTGTGGGGCCGAACCCGCCAGCGCCAACAGCCGGTCCAGATCCAGCGCGCCGCCGACGGCTTCGCCCAATCGGCGTACGGCACGGCTGGCTTCAACCGTACGGTGGGCGACTGGCACTGGGCCGTGTGCTCGGGCCGGCAGCACGTTCGGCAGGTCGCCCCGGCGCAACGCCCCCAACACCGGCATGCCGATGTCATCCAACGCGGTACGCAGCATCTCCTCGTGCCGACCTGAGGCGAGCCGGTTCAGGATCACCCCGCCCAGCTGCACCATCTCGTCAAACATGCGGAACCCGTGCACGAGCGCGGCGATCGAGTGACCCATCGAGGCCACATCCACGACCAGCACCACGGGGGCGCGCAGCGCGGCGGCAACCGCAGCCGTACCGTCGATTTCGGGTTGGCCGGTAAGCGAGTCGAACAGGCCCATCGAGCCCTCGATCACGGCCAGTTGCGAGCCCGCCGCGCCGTGGGCGAACAACGGCGCGATCCGGTGCGCGCCGACCAGCCGCGGGTCCAGGTTGCGGCCCGGCCGACCAGCCGCGAGGCCCAAGTAGGCCGCGTCGGTGTGATCCGGGCCGACCTTGAACCCGGCCGCCGGGATGCCCCGAGCTGCGCACGCCGCGAGCAGGCCGACCGCGATCGCAGTCTTGCCATGCCCCGACGAGGGCGCGCTCACGACCAGGCGAGGCTGGGCGCTCATCAATGTTCTCCCCGACAATCACGAAACAGACGCTCGGACGATATCGACCGCCGGATGCGCACAGTACCTGGCTGCGGCCGGTGCCAACTGCGCGCCGGGTAATCTGATCGGCGTGTACCGCTTCCTGCTGACGCCGCGCTGGCTGGCCGGCGCCGCGCTGGCTGTGGCGGCAGCGGTGGTCATGGTGCTGCTCGGCAACTGGCAACTGCACCGTTATGAAGAGCGCAGCGCTATCAACGCACGCATCGACGCAGCCGATTCCGCCCAGGCCGTCGCATTGACGGCCACGTTGACCGCGCCCACCACTGCCAGCGCATCCGGCCCGTCCCCCGGAAACAGTCTGGCCTGGACAAAGGTCACGGTGACCGGGCAATACGACCCGGCCCACGAGATCCAGGCGCGCGGTCGCACCGTCGGCGGCGATGTCGGCTTCGAAATTATCACCCCACTTCTGCGCCCCGACGGAACCGGCGTGCTGGTGGACCGCGGCTGGCTGCCCGCACCCGACGGTGGCGCCATCGCCGCGCCCACAGTCCCACCGGCGCCAACCGGCCTGGTCACCGTCGTGGGTCAACTCCACTTGTCGGAAAGTCGACCCACTCCGGTGCAACACCGCGACGGCCGCCTCGACACCCGCCGGATCTCGGTCCCCCGCCTAGCCCAAGAGCTACCCTTCCCCGTGTACGGGGCATATGTGCTGCTCACTGAGCAGACGCCTAAAGCCGACCCGGCGTTCTCCCCCATACCGATTGAGCACGAAGACTCGTGGCAAAACGGTGGATATGCCGTTCAATGGTGGCTGTTCGCCGGAATGGCGCTGTTCGCCTTCGGCTGGCAGGCGCGCAAGGAAGCTCGCGGCGAAAGCGATTCAGCCGACCGTCTGGTGCGGTGAATGTGCGCCGGACTAATGTCGCGACATGACGTCCTCGCCGAGCGATCCGTGGAGCAACCCAGGATCAGGTCCACCACTTCCAGATCCTCTGCTTTCGCCGCCGCCGGCATACGCTCCACAACTCGACCCAGCTGTGCCGCAGCCCTACGGCGCGCAAACCGGCTCCAGTGTGCCCCAAGCTGACCCGGTTGCGGCGGGGCCGGTGATCCTGTGGATCGGTGAAATCGCCGTCACTTCGACGGTGGTGCACACGCCCACTGGGGATCTGCCGCTGGCCGGCTCGCAGTGGTTGGTCACCGACTACTGGTTTGTGCAGCAACGAACCCCACAATGGGCGATCATCTTGTCCATTGTCGGCTTTTGCGTGCTGACCTTCTTCAGCCTGCTCTTCCTGCTCGCCAAAGAGTCGGTGGTCCAAGGCACCATCCAAGTCACTGTCACCAACGGCACCCGGCAATATGTCGCGCGCATCCCCGTCACCAGCGAGGTGGCAGTCATGACAATCAACCAACAAGTTAATTACGTACGCACGTTGGCTGCGCTCTGATCACTCAGCCATCCGGAGCCGGATGGCTGCCGATCGCGCGCACCGAGTCGATGGTGTCGGCCTGCGCTGCAGATTTGTCGTCGCGATAGCGCAGCACCCGGGCGAAACGCAACGCAACCCCACCCGGATAGCGCGGCGATGTCTGCACCCCGTCGAAGGCGATCTCCACCACCTGCTCGGGCCGAACCCGCACCACCCAACCGTCGTCGCTAATCGACAACTGGTGAAACCGCTCGGTCTGCCAGCGCAACAATTCGTCGGTGAGACCTTTGAATGTCTTGCCCAGCATGACGAACTCGCCGGTCGCCGGATCACGAGCGCCCAGGTGCAGATTGGACAACCAACCACGGCGCCGGCCATGGCCCCACTCGACCGCCAGCACGACCAAGTCAAGGGTGTGACGCGGTTTCACTTTGACCCAGGACGACCCGCGCCGACCGACGTCGTAGGGTGCCTCAGCCGCCTTGATCACGACGCCTTCCTGCCCAGCAGCCAGCGCGGCTGCGAACGCTTGACCCGCCGCCACTTCGCTGGACACTTCCGCCCGCCCGACGACTGCTGGGGCTGGCAGAGTTTCGGCCAGCGCCGCCCAGCGCACCCGCCCCGGCTCGTCGAGCAGAACGACCCCATCCAGCTGCAATAGGTCAAAGAAGAACGGTGTCAGCGCCGTAGCGGTCTGGCCGCGGGTGGCAGCGCGGCTCGACGTTTCTTGGAACGGCCGCGGGCGACCAGCTTGGTCGAGCATCATCGCCTCACCGTCAAGGATCACCTCGCGCACCGGCAGTCGGCGAACCGCCTCGACGACTTCCGGCAGCCGGGCGGTGATGTCGTCGAGACTGCGACTAAAGACCGTCACATCTGAACTGCGGCGATGAACCTGGATCCGGATGCCGTCGAGTTTGACATCGACGACGGCTGGCGTGCCCGTGGCCAGCAGCGCCGCGCCGACATCTGGTGCGCTGCCGGCCAACATCGGCATCAACGGCGTGCCGACCTGCAGGTGAATCTCGGCCAGCGCTGCCACTCCCCCGGTCAACGCGGCAACCGCGACCTGCTTGAGATCGCCACAGAGCAGCAGCGCCCGCCGCACGGCCTTTAGCGGAGCTGCGGCTGCCTTGGCAATCGCCTCGGCCAACAAGCCTGCCTGCGCCCCTTGTCGCAGCTCTCCCCCGAACAGCCCGACCAACAGCCGCTGCTCGTCGGCAGTGGCCGCCCCGAACAACGCCCCGAGCAGCTCGCGCCGTCTGGCCTGCGATCCAACCCCCGCGACGGCAGCGAGCTCAGCAATCGCAGCGTCGACCGTCGCGACCGACAGCGTCGCCGCAGCGGCCGGCGGTGGTCGATCCCGCAGACTGGCATAGCCGACGCCAGTCTGCCGTTGGGGCAGCTCGCCGGCAAGGTAGGCCGAGCCGGCCGCAAGCTCTCCGGGACCAAGCCGGCGCAGCGCATCAGCCAGCAGCTCAATCTTGGCGGTGCGCCCGGATGTCGCCGTGACGGCCGCCGACGTGGCGGCCAGATCGAGGAACAACACGCCCTCATCCTGGCAGCCACCTCCGACAATTTCACCAGCTCGCCGCACCCAGAGCGCTCACACGCGCTCAGCCTCCTCGCGCGAGCCCGGCCAGCTCACAGGAGCCGTGGGGTTAGGCCGCGACTGGCTCGGCGATCCGCAAGCCCCGCGCCCGAACTGAGTCGGCAACGCGAGTCAGTTGCGCATCGATCGCACAGAGCGCGGCCGACAACTCGTCAAGATGCTCGACCAGCGCTGCCTCGTCCCAGGGCGAAACGTCGACCTCACTCAGCACCCGCACCGCCGAACGCAGCCGCACGATCGACTCCAGATGACTGTGGCACCGCACTCGATCGATGACGTCGCGCCGCCCGGCCGGCAACTGCCGCCCGCGGGGCCCGACCAACGGAATCACCGCACCAGACACACTGTTCGAACGCATGTACGAAAGCTTAGCAGTAGATCCTTGGGGTTTGCACTCAGAGCCCTGCCTCGGCGACGTTTTTCAGCAGCAAGGCCTCAGCCAGACAAACCCGGGCGAATTCCCCCAGGTGCAAGCTTTCGTTCGGGCCGTGCGCTGCGGAATACGGGTCTTCAACACCGGTGACCAGAATTGACGCCGCCGGGAAGAGTTCCTGGAAGGTCGCGATGAACGGGATAGACCCGCCGATTCCCATATCGACCGGCGCAACACCGTCCCAGGCCGCACGGAAGGCAGCTCGGGCGGCGTCGTAGGCCGGGCCGGTCGCGTCAATCACACACGGTGAGCCATCGCTCTCCAGTGTCACCTCCACCTGTGCACCCCACGGCGCAAACTTTTCCAGGTGGGCGCGCACGGCGGCGTAGGCGGATTTCGGATCGTCACCAGGCGCGAGCCGTACGCTGACCTTGGCTTTGGCAGTGGGTTGCAGGGCGTTGGCCGCCTCCAACGTGCGGGGGGCGTCGATGCCGAGCACGGAAATCGCCGGTTTGGTCCAGATTCGGTCGGTGATCGTGCCCCGACCGGTCAGTTTGATCCCATCGAGCAGGCCGGCCTCGTGCCGGAATCGGTCCTCCGGATAGTCGACAGTGGCACCTTCGCGACCGATCAAACCGTCGACAGCAACCTCGCCGTCCTCGTCGTGCAAGGTGGCGAGCAGGCGGGCCAAGCTGATCAGCGCGTCGGGCACCGGACCGCCGAACATGCCACTGTGCACGGCATTCTTGAGCACCTTGATCTCGACGAAAAGGTTGACCAGGCCGCGCAGCGACGTGGTCAGGGCAGGGCGGCCGATGTCCCAGTTGCCCGAGTCGGCAATCACGATCACATCGGAGCGCAGCTCCTCCAGGTGCGCCGCGATGATGCCGTCGAGTGAATCAGAGCCATATTCCTCTTCACCTTCGACGAAAACGACCACGCCGACCGGCAGCTGGTCGCTAAAGGCGCGCAGCGCGGCGACATGCGCCATCACCCCGGCTTTGTCGTCAGCCGCCCCACGGGCATAGAGCCGGCCGTCACGTTCGACTGGCTCGAACGGGTCGCTCGTCCACAACGACAGGTCGCCAACCGGTTGCACATCATGGTGGGCATAGAGCAGCACGGTCGGTGCCCCCGGCGGGGCGGGCTTGCGGCCGATCACAGCCGGTTGGCCGTCACCACGAACGATCTTCGTGTCAAGACCACAGCCGCGCAGCAGCTCCGCCACGGCTTCGGCGGATCGCTGCACCTGCGAGTGGTCAAAACCTTCGAAGGCAATGCCGGGAATGCGGACTAGCCGCTCCAGGTCGGCCCGGACACCGGGCAGTTCCCGCACGATTGCCGCGCGCAGATCGGTTTCACTCAACGTCATGAGCCGATCGTAGGCCTGCGGCGCCGCCCGGCCGGACCTATGCCGAACGACAACGACAACGACAACGACAACGACATCGCCAGCTGGGCTTGGATCGCAGTGCAACCGCCCGCGACTGGATCGCGCTACGGCGTTGGGTCGTCGTCGCGGCGGCCCCGGCGGGTGGCTTCGTTCATCCAATTGCGAGCGCCCCGGGCAGCGGAGCCGGTCAAGTCGGCAGCACCGTCGCCGAGCTTGCGCAACAACCCAACCAACGGGTCCTGAGAATTCGTAAATTCCTCTCGGTATGCGTTCGCTGCTGCTTTCACATCATCGGTCACTGAAGCGCTGGTATCCGTTTCACGGCGCAGGTATTCGCCGCCGATGATTACGCCGTATTCCCCCGAATCGATCCACTTTCGCAGCTCAGCAGCGCGGGCGACGGGCACGGGATGACTGCTCCACGCGGTCATGCCGATCTTGTGAATGCTGTCGCGCAGGTCACCACCGCTTTCGTATTCGGCGGCCTGCTCCAAGAAGGCGGCCGTGTCGATCTGGGACAGATCACCGCCGCCGGCAAGCTTCATGAGCAACCGCAGTGAGGCGCTCGGGTCCTGACCGGCAAGCAGGCCGGCGCGGTCCGCGGAGAGCTCGGCCTTGCGCCACCACTCGTACATCGCGGCGATGATCGCGCGGAGCGCTAGCGCACCAACCGGCAGCCAGCTCAGACTTGCTGCCCACTTGGTCAAGATCATTAGGATGGTCTTGTAGACAGCGTGGCCGCTGCGCACGTGACCGAGCTCGTGGCCGAGCAGTGCTCGCAGCTCGTCGTCGTCCAGCTTTTCGATGGCGGCGGTGGTGACCACGATGAACGGCTTGTCCATGCCGATCGCCTGACCGTTGATGATCGGCGACTGCGTGACGAACAGCTCCGGCAGCTCGGCGATGTCCAGGGTCGTGGCGGCCTCGGTGTAGCGCTGATAAACCCGCGGATATTGCCGGTGGTCGACTCGGATCGAGCCGGCGAGGTAGGACAGGCGGAAACCGCGCTCGTTCCACATGCCGAAAAACGCCTTGACCACGTCGTCGAAGCCACGCAGCTCACGAAGGGCGGTCAGGGCACCGCGGTCAGCCGGATGCTCCCAGGCTCGTGAGCTGATCCCGGTCAAGGTGACCCGCCGGCGCACCGGGCGGTTCTGCTCGTCGGTAGTCATCGTTTGGCACCCCGTTCTCGCTGCTCAGCGTGGTCGCCGGGCAGCGCATCGATCGTGACTCATCCGGCGGTCACCGGATCGGAACATACCGCTCGGCGCCGCAGTCAGCCGCACCGTCGACGACCAGGTCGGCCCGCGCCTGCGTGTCGTCGGCTGCGAAGTGTCGATCCTCGACAACGCGCCAGCGCTCAAGGTACGCCCGGAACGCAATGCTGTCGTCACCGTCGCGTGCCAAAGCACGAGTGAAGCGCAAATCAGCCGGGGCGACCACGAAGACGGCCATGCTCAGCTGTGTATGGATCGGCTGACGCGCGGCACTGACCCCTTCCACTAGCACGGCATGAGCGGGCGGAACGTGCACCCAGGCACCCCCGAACTCGCGCCGGTGCCACAGATAGCGCTGGTATGCCCCGGGTTCGCCGCGGCGCAACGGTTCCAACACTTGGGCTTCCAGCCGCGGCCAGAACGTGAGTTGGTCATCCCAACCGTCGAGCAAGTCGTCGGTGTGCACCACGGGTGCGTTCAGTTGCTTGCCCAGCCGCGACGCGAACCAAGTCTTACCGGCGCCGCTCGGCCCATCGATGGCCACTAGTCGAGTTGTGCCGAGCCGCGGCGGCCGACGCATGACCTCAGCAGCAAGCTCGGTAAACGTGGCTTCGTCAGCCGACATCCGTGACTCCCAGCGTTGGTGCGCCCGGCGGAAGGAAGGGTAAACCTGCGGGCGGGCCGTGCTCGATCAGCTGCCACAGGGCATCGGTATCGAGGTGCTCTTCGACCAAGTCACCGAGGACGTCGAGGGCGCGTTCGCGTATTGCGGCATACCGGGTATCTGGCGCGACCGTGAACCCGTGCCGACCGGCTTGGCGTGCGGCTCGGTTGAGGAATCGGCGGCGGAACTCGTCCGACTCGAACGCACCGTGCCAGTGTGTGCCGCTGATCGCACCGACCACAGCACCCTCGGGCTGGGCGGTCGCATAGTGCAGCAACGGCGACGGCTTGCCTGCCGACACGTACCCGTGGTGGATCTCGTAGCCCTGCACGGGCGCGCCAAGAGCGTTGCCGTGGGCGTGGGCGAGGGTCTTGCGGGGGGCGAAAGTGATCTCGACGGGGAGCAGGCCTAGGCCGGGCACCGTGCCACGTCGGCTCTCCACCTCGTCGTGGATCCGTTCGGACAGCAGCTGGAATCCGCCGCAGATGCCCAGCACGGGTTTGCCCGCGGCAGCATGAGCTGTGATCGCGTCGGCCAATCCGGTCGTGCGAAGCCAGGCCAGGTCAGACACCGTGGCCTTGGAACCGGGCAGCACCACCAAGTCGGCATCAGCTATCTCGGCTGGCTCAACGGTGAGCCACACCCGCACGCCTGGTTCGGCGGCGATGGCCTCGGCGTCGGTGGCGTTGGAGATCCGCGGGAGTCGGATCACAGCGACGCGCAGCCAGTCGGTGCCGCGGGGAGCGGCCGGGCGTCCCAGCGTGCGCCCGTAGGCAAGTGAGTCTTCGGCATCGAGCCACACGTCGGGGTGCAGGGGCAGCACGCCGTGCACTGGACGGTGCGTCGCGGCGGTGATCATCTCTAGCCCGGGTTGGAGCAGACTGAGGTCGCCGCGGAATTTGTTGATCACAAAGCCACAGATCAAGGCTTGGTCTTCGGGGCTGAGCAGCGCCACGGTGCCATGGAACGCGGCAAAGACACCGCCACGATCGATATCGCCAACGACAATCGTCGGCAGACCGGCCTGCCGGGCCAGGCCCATGTTGACGAAGTCACCGGCGCGCAGGTTGATTTCGGCCGGGCTGCCGGCGCCTTCGCAGATCACCACGTCGTATTCGGCGCGCAACTCGGCAAGGGCGGCGAACGCCGTCTCCGCCAATTGGGGTCGCAGCGCGCGATAACCGCCCGCCGTGACCGTGTCGATCGCCGTGCCCAGCAACACGACCTGGCTGGACAGGTCACTGCCCGGTTTGAGCAACACCGGGTTGAACCGAATGTCGGCAGCAATTCCGCAGGCCGCGGCCTGCATCGCCTGCGCTCGGCCGATTTCACCACCACGCCCGTCGCCGCCGACCACCACCACCGAATTGTTGGACATGTTCTGCCCCTTGAACGGGGCCACCTTGACCCCGCGTCGGTGCAACCACCGGCAGATCCCGGCCGTCAGCACACTCTTGCCCGCATCCGACGTAGTGCCAGCGACCAACAACCCGCCGCTCACTTAACTCGCCTCCGAACAAGCGCTAGCAAATCGGCCGGTCACTCGACTCGCTCCCGAACTCGCGCAAGCAAATCGGCCGGTCACTTGCTTCGTCCGCGAACTAGCCCTAGCAAACAGGCCGGTCATTTGGCTCGCCCCCGAGCTAGTGCGGTGGTGGCGGCCAACACCGTGGCGAGGGCGCCGACGGCGCCGGAAATTCGGGCCGCCCGAGGCAGGTGGTGGGCGCTCGGCCGCGGCCCGTCGCCGAGGAAGGGGCGCGTTTCGCTACGGCCGAAGTAGCGATTTTCCCCGCCGAGCCGGACACCCAAGGCACCAGCCATTGCCGATTCGCATTGGCCGGCGTTCGGCGAGGGGTGGTCACCCCGATCACGCCGCCAGATCCGCAGCGCTTCTCGCCGCGAGCCGCCCACTGCGGGTGCGACCGCGATGGTGAGCAGGCCGGTTAGGCGAGACGGCAGCAGGTTGAGCACGTCGTCCAACCGTGCGGCGGCAGTGCCAAACTTGGCATAGCGCACCGAGCGATGACCGACCATCGCGTCCAAAGTGTTAGCGGCACGGTAGGCCAGGAGCCCCGGCAGGCCCAGCAAAGCGCCCCAGACCAGCGGCGCCACGACCGCGTCAGCGGTATTTTCTGCTACAGACTCGACTGTGGCTCGAGCCAGCTCCGGCTCGTCCAATACCGACGGGTCTCGCCCGCAGAGGTGACTCAGCCGTTCCCGCGCAGCGCTCAAATCAGCTCGGTCGAGATAGCCGGCCATTATTTTCGCTTCGCGCCGCAGGGTGCGACCACCGAGCACAGTCCACGTAGTTGCGGCCACGAGCACGGCTCGGGCCGCCGGCCGCCGCCGGGTCAAGACTGCGCCGGCAATCCCGGCCAAGGCCGGTGCGCCGACGGCGGCCGCAGCGAAAAGGGCACCAGCCGGCCGGGTTGGTGCGTATAGCCGGCGCTCCAGCGTGCCGGCTAACGTTCCGAACCCGGCAACTGGGTGAAATCGCCGTGGATCGCCCAACGCGGCGTCGAGCAAGTATCCGGCGATCAGTCCGACGGCGTCTGCCCGGGCCATGACCTCACCTCCAACGTCGGGATTCAGTAGTGCAGGTCGAACAACGGCGGGATCAGTGGTGCAGGTCAAATACCCAGACCGCGAGTTCCGGTAGTTCCGGCTCAGCCGAGTCCGGGAACGGGACCGGCTCCAGCTCCCCCCAGACGATCGCGCCGGGTGCTCGGTCGGCAATGAACTCGACCACGATGGGAAGCAGTTCGGTGGTCGGTCGATAGCGCGCGTCAAATGGCAGGTTGTCGTGCCGGCGGGATCTGGCCGAACAGCGCAGCTGGCCAGCTTGCTGGTCGTGCCAGACGTAGAAGGTGGCCGGACCCGGATGAGCCAGGGCCGCAACCCGTTCTCGCAATATTTCGGCGATCTCCTCGAACGCTGCTACCACTTCGTCCGGCGACATCCCCATTCGCTCGTGCGGTGGCGCACTGAACCAGGTGGTGTTGGCGTCTTCGGCGGCTTGGTCGTGGGGCGACAGCACCAATGCTTCGCCCGCGATCGCACGGATCTCCTTCAACAGCACAGAGCCAGTCTGCCGGTCGGACACCCTACTGAACCAATCGGGTTGGCTGACTAATGCTCCGTTTGACCAATCGGGCAGCAGTCCGTCACCTGAATTAGGGGTATTACCGAGGCGACCCGACCAGCGGCCAGCCGAACGGCCCCCTGGTCACCGGTCGAGCCGCACGGTCGTTTGACTCAGACCGAGGCCGGTTCACGTTTTGCGGAACCGCGGCGAGCCCGCCGGGCACCACCCGCTTGAGTAGCCTCGCCTGCCGGACGCGCGTCAAGGCTCGCATCGTCAGCACTCAGCTCATCCGACTCGGACCCGGAACCGAACTCGTCGGAATCGTCGAGCTGCACTCCGTGGCTGGTCAGGACGTCGAACGTCGGCTCATCCTCATCGGCGAATCGCTCCGGCAACCCGTCGCCGTAGCCGACCGGGGCATCCTCGGCAGCCACCAAGACCGAAGATTCACCGCCGACTATCGTGTCGCCGTCGGCACCCGCGATTTCACTGTTCACCCCCGCACTCTTGCTCCGGAAGAACTTGGCCCGCCCCTTGGACAGGTCATGACCAATCGAAAACGCCTCAATCTCGTACGACACGCGGCTGGTGCCGTTTTCGTCTTTCCAGTCTCGGGTGAACAGCCGGCCGTAGACCACCACGGGGTCACCGACCGCGATCGACGACGCGACTCCTTCGGCGAGCTTGCGCCAGGCGGTCACGCGCACGCGCAGGCTGTTGCCGTCGACCCATCGGCCGGTTTCCCGCTCGTAACGCCGTGAGGTTGACGCGACTCGGAAGTTGGCGACGAGTGAACCCGTGCTGCTGACCCGACGCCATTGTGGGGCGGTTAACACGTTCCCGACCACGACAAGATTCGTTTCGAACATTTTGCCCTCCTGGAACAGTTGGTGAGACCAGAGCTTGGCGCCAGCGGCGTACCAGAAGGGGATCTTGACCCTGGAAGGTGTGGATGGGGCCGAACTGTGGACGACCGGTTCGACTTGGGACGATCTGATATGGCGCGCTGGGGCATAGCGCTGGGTAGCCTGGACGAGTGGAGATCGACGTCCTGGGACCGCCATATGAGCGGCACACCATTGAGCTGGGCAACGACGACGAGGGAGTGGTCGTGGCCACGCTGGTGCGTCGGCGCGCCGAGCAACCCTCCCGCCGAGCGGTGCTATATGTGCACGGCTTCGTCGACTATTTCTTCCAGACTCACCTGGCGGACTTCTTCGTCGAGCGCGGCTGGGACTTCTATGCGCTAGACCTGCGCAAATATGGTCGCAGCCTGCTCGAACACCAGACTCCGAACTTCGCTCACGGCCTCAGCGACTATTTTCCCGAGCTGGATGAAGCGGCCCGGATCATCCGCGAACAAGACGGCCACGACCAGTTGCTGGTCTCCGGGCATTCGACCGGTGGGCTGATCACCTCGCTGTGGGCACACGCCCGGCACGGCCGCGGCATCGTCGATGGGCTCTTCCTGAACAGTCCGTTCTTCGACTTCAACCTGCCCTGGTTAGTGCGCGCGCCGTTGATGTCGGCGATCCTCGCGGTGAGCGGACGCACGCCGTACCGGAAAATTCCGGGCAAGGGACTTGGGTTGTATGGGCAAAGTTTGCACCGTGATCATCGCGGCGAATGGACCTATGACTTGGCGTGGAAGCCGGTCCTCGGGTTTCCGGTGACTACGGGTTGGCTTGCGGCGATTCGGCGCGGTCAACGACGGCTGCGAGCCGGTCTGAGCATCGATGCGCCAGTGTTGGTGGCGTGCTCGACCCGCACGTTTCGCGGCAAGATCTGGAGCGAGGACGTGCGCACGACCGATGTGGTGCTCAACGTGAATCAAATCGTGCGATGGGCACCGCGACTCGGACCACGGGTGACGATAGCGCGATTCGACGGCGGCATGCACGACCTCACCCTCTCCGGCGAAGCCGTGCGAAACAGGGTATTTGCCGAGCTAGGCCAGTGGGTCGACGCCTTCTTGCCAGCACCTGCGCCCTAGCTGTTCACACGGTAGGTTTGCGTTCAGCAGCACTGAGTTCAACGCAGAACTCGTTGCCCTCTGGATCGGCCAGCACGACGAAACCCCGGCCGTCAGGTTGGCGGTGATCGGATACAACTGCTGCACCGATCGCTACCAGCCGATCAACTTCCTCGTCCCGCGTACGGTCAATTGGCTGGACATCTAGGTGCATCCGGTTTTTGTGTGATTTGCTCTCCGGCACATTGATGAAAAGCAGTCCCGGCGAGTCGTCGCCCGGCCCAATCCAACAGTGAGTGTGCTCCGGTTCATTGGGATCGTCTGCTGCCTGCTGCCAACCAATGGCCTGCGTCCACCACAGCGACTGGGCATATGCATCACGCGTGTCAACGGTGATGTTGTGTATCTTCACGGTCATGCCGACTTGTTAACAGCTGCCCTCAAGAAAATCAACCGGTTTCTCGGCACCTAACCGCCCCTAATCTCGTCGGCCGCAGCTGACTGATCGCAGGTTCTTGGGAGGCCAGGTAATGGCGGGCGACCCAGACACCTATGCCGGTGATGATCTCGTGCGGTGTCTCCACGTCGACTACGCCCATGAAGAACGGATCGGAATGCCCGCACCCGAGTCACGTACGTCGTCTATCAGCAGACGGACCCCAGAGTCGGCGATGAAAATACAGTTCGCGCGGTACTACCTAGAATCGGTCAGCGGGCCCGTCGCCAGACTGCCGTAGTCGCGCATAGTAAGCGAACGGCGGCCCGATGATCTTCTCGACGTGCATGCCAACACTGGTCGCAAGGTCGACCAGTCGGGGTACCCGGATCTGGTGTCGGTCGAAAAATTCGCCGATCACGAGCCTTCCGTCTGGCCGCAACACGCGCTGGATTTCTCCGAGTGTGGTTGCCGGCTCGGGTATCTCACCAAGGGCAGTCACGGCGTATGCCGCGTTGAAGGTGCAGTCAGCGAATGGCAGCTTGTGTGCGTCAGCCAAGTTCGGTGTGATGTTATCGATATTCTTGACGGCTGCTCGTCGCATGACGTGGTTGAGCATATCCTGCTGAATATCGACGATATCCAGTCTGCCGCCGTGCCTGAGTTGCGGTGCGGTATGTAGCGACTGAAGGCCAGTGCCCGGGCCAATCTCGAGGATCCGTTCGCCCGGTTGCGGCTGGAGAATTCTATCCAGGCGACTGAGGGATAAATAAGGCAGCGGAAGGTCGAGCAGCAACCGCTGGGCGTACGGGTAAGGTGCGGTGTCGAACGCCCACCATGAGCCTACGGCACCGGCAACAGCAGCGAACCCGAGAACGCGCCGCGTGGTCTTGCGGCGGTTGAATGAGGTGGCGTTCAGATTTGGCAGCAAGCGAAGCACTCCTAGGCTCGCGGACCAACGACTTCCTTGAGTTCGCCATTGGTCCGGTAATGCTCGGCGAGGCTAGCGCCGAGGCCATAAAGGTGACGTAAGCAAGCGGCATTGTTATTATTTACATGGGTCCGCGATCGGTATTTAATCGCCCAAATGACGCACAGCACAACGCCCACGGCCCCGGCGTTGTTCCGGCTTGGGGTGTTATGCCCAGTTTAGGGATTGGACAAGGACCTGGTTTGCTGGACGAGCGCGACTCTGGTGATCTTTCGGGTGTCTATGCCACAAGATCGTTGCAGGAGTCGCGCTCGTGTTGTCATCTTCCCCGATCAGCCCTGTTGTTGACCACCTCGCCGATCTGGCCTTGTGGGAAGCCGAACTCGCCGCGGGTTTGCCCGCCGCGCAGGCGGTGGCTGCTGACCCGTTGTCGGTGGCGTCGCCGCTGCTGGAGCGGCTGCGGCAGGTACCCGATCCGCGGCGAGGGCGGGGTCTTCGGCATCCGTTGCTGGTGATTCTGGTGTTGACCGCATGCGCGACGTTGGTGGCCGGTAACGACGGTGTGACGGCGATCCGGCAGTGGGCGGCGCGGACCCCGCAGGATGTCCTGCACCGTCTTGGGGCCCGGTACAACCCGTGGCGTGGCCGGTACATAGTGCCCAGCGAACGCACCTTCCGGCGGGTACTGCAAGCCCTGGATGGTGACGCTCTCGACGCGGCGACCTGCGGATACGCCGCTGATGTGGTCCGGGGTGACGCGCTGGTGCCGGTTGTCGCCGCCGGGTGCGACGAGCCGGTCGAGCGTGAACAACGCCGCGCCGCCGCGCGGGCGGTGACTCACCCGGCGCCGGCCGGGCTGCTACCCGCGGCCGCGATCGACGGGAAACTGTTGCATGGCAGCCGCACCCCGGCCGGGCAGGTGTTCCTGGTCGCCGCGGTCACCCACGACCGCGGGATCGTCCTGGGTCAGCGTCAGGTCCCGAACAAACGCGGTGAGAACGCGGTCATCGCGGACCTGCTGACACCGCTGGACGTGGCCGGCATGATGCTGACCCTTGATGCCCTGCACACGACGAAGAAGACTGCCCGGCTGATCACCGGGCCGCTGAACGCCCACTACATGTTGATTTTGAAGGGAAATCAGCCCCTCGCGCTGCAAGCCGCCCAAGCATTGCTGTGCGGCACAGACTCCGAGTTCATCGACCACATGGACGTCACCACCGACAGGGGACACGGGCGTACCGAACGACGGACGCTGCGCGTGGCGCCCTGCGACGACACCCTGTTCCCCGGCGCCCGGCAAGTCTTTCGGCTGCGCCGTGACACCGGTGGACTCGACGGCGTACGCACCAGCAAAGAAATCATTCACGGCATCGTCAGCGCCGACGCCGGCCAGGCCGGGCCGGGCCACCTCAACTATTACGCGCGGGGTCACTGGTCCGTGGAGAACCGTCTACATTGGAGCCGTGACGTGACCTTCCACGAGGACGATTCCCAGCTCAGAACCGGTACAGCCCCACGCGCCGCGGCCAGCTTCCGCAATCTGGCCCTCAACACCTTCCGCCTCGCCGGACGCGCGAACATCGCCCACGCCCGCCGCGACCTCCACGAACACCGCGACGCCTTCGCCGTCTACAACATCTAACAAACCATGATCAAACCGGACACTCCCGAACAACGCCGGGGCCGTGACCTGCGCGCCAGTCAGCAACACCAGAAGCGAGACTCCGAATACTACCGCCGATCCGCCATTTCGAATAAAACTCGTAGCGGGCAGGCTTCGCGCAGATCCGCCGCCAGCTGGCGTATAAAGCCGGGTGGAACGGCGGGCGGATGCTCATTGTTCGTTAACGCTGTACGGGGGTGAAGCGGCGCAGCCGCAGGCTGTTGCCGACGACGAACACGGAGGACAACGCCATGGCCGCGCCGGCGATCATGGGGTTCAGCAGCCCGGCCGCTGCCAGGGGGAGTGCGGCGATGTTGTAGGCGAATGCCCAGAACAGGTTGCCTTTGATGATGCGTAGGGTGCGCCGTGATAGCCGGATCGCGTCGACGGCGGCCAGCAGGTCTCCCCGGACCAGGGTCAGGTCAGCGGCTTCGATCGCGGCGTCGGTGCCGGTGCCCATGGCCAGACCAAGGTCGGCCTGCGCGAGGGCGGCTGCGTCGTTGACGCCGTCGCCGACCATAGCCACGACCTTGCCGGCCTGCTGAAGTTGTTTGACCGTGTCGAGTTTGTCGGCCGGTAAAACCCCTGCGATGACCTGGTCGATGCCGACCTGGTCGGCCACCGTCCGGGCGACTTCAGGGTTATCGCCAGTTAGCAGCACCGGGGTCAGACCGAGCCGGCGCAGTCCGGCGATAGCGTCCGCGCTGGTCGTCTTGACTTGATCACCGATGGTGAAAACACCGCGGGCTGCACCGTCCCAGCCCGCGACCACAGCGGTGTACCCGTGTGCGTGCGCCACGGCGACGGCCTGGGTGATGTCGGCTGACACGCGCAGGCCGGCTTGTTGGAGCATGGCGGGCCGGCCGACGTGTACCTCGATGGTCTCGACCGTGCCGCGTACACCGAGGCCTGCGGTGTTCGCGAAGCCCGACACCGCGGGTAGTACACCGGTGGTGTCGGTGGCGGCGCGGGCGATGGCCTGGGCGATCGGGTGTTCAGACGCGGCTTCGACGGCGCCGGCCAGCCGCAGCAACTGTTCGGGGTTTTGCCCGTCGGCCGCATGCGTGCCCAGCAGCGTCATCCGGCCGGTGGTAATCGTGCCGGTTTTGTCCAGCAGGATCGTGTCAACAGTGCGGGTCGACTCGAGGACTTCGGGGCCTTTGATGAGAATGCCGAGCTGAGCGCCGCGACCGGTGCCGACCAGCAGTGCGGTCGGGGTGGCCAGCCCCAGCGCGCATGGACAGGCGATGATCAACACGGCGACTGCGGCGGTGAACGCGGCGGTCCAGCCACCACCGGTGAGCACCCACCAACCCAACGTGGCCGTGGCGAGGGCGATCACGATCGGTACGAACACTGCCGAGATCCGGTCGGCGAGGCGTTGCACCGCAGCTTTACCGGTTTGAGCCTGTTCGACCAGCCGGGCCATCTGCGCGAGTTGGGTTTCCCCACCGATCTTCACGGCTCGTACGACCAGCCGGCCGCCGGCGTTGATGGTGGCGCCGGTGACCGCGTCACCGGGGCCGACTTCCACCGGCACGGATTCGCCGGTTAGCAGGCTGGCGTCCACAGCAGAGGTGCCCTCCTGCACCGTGCCGTCGGTGGCGATTTTCTCCCCCGGGCGGACCACGAAGAGGTCCCCCGCGAGCAGGTCGGTGACGGCGATGCGTTGTTCGGTGCCGTTGCGCAGCACGGTGACATCTTTGGCACCCAGCTCCAACAGGGCGCGCAGGGCTGCCCCAGCACGGCGTTTAGCGCGAGCCTCGAAGTATCGGCCAGCCAGGATGAACGTCGTGACCCCAGCCGCAGCCTCGAAATAGATGGAACTTGATCCGTCACCGGCGCCGATAGTCAGCTCGAAGGGGTGGGTCATGCCGGGCATACCGGCGGTGCCGAAGAACAACGCCCACACCGACCAGCCGAACGCGGCCAGCGTGCCCATCGAGATCAGCGTGTCCATCGTCGCCGCACCGTGGCGCAGATTGATCAACGCGGCTCGATGAAACGGCAGCCCACCGTAGACCACAACCGGTGCTGCCAGGGTGAGCGAAAGCCACTGCCAGAAGGTGAACTGCCAGGCTGGGACCATGGCTAGGACGATCACCGGCACGCTGAGCGCCGCCGAAACCCACAGCCGGGTCCGTGAGGTTTGCAACTCATCAGCCGAGGCCGACTCGTTGACCGAGTCGTCCGACGGTGCAGGCGGCTCGGCGGTGTAGCCGGTCTTGCGCACAGTCGCGATCAACTCGTCAATACTGACGGCGCCTCCGTAGCGCACGCTGGCTTTCTCCGTGGCGTAGTTGACCGTGGCGGTGACGCCGTCAAGCCGGTTCAGTTTCTTCTCGATCCGCACCGCACAGGACGCACAGGTCATCCCACCAATGGTCAACTCAATCTGTTTAGGCTCGCTTGGCATGGATCGGATAACAGCGGCCATGTCTACTCCTGACGAATTGAACGCGGTGACTACGACGACTAGAAGGCCGCGGTTACTGGGCCGGCTGGGCTGACTTCGCTGACGGCGCTACCTGGTAGCCGGCCGGCAAGCACGCCACCACGCCCATGATACCCATACCCCCCAGGGGTAGCAACAATTGATCGGGAGTGCACCTCGGTCCGGGTGTCGGCAACGGTTGTATGCACCCGACACCCGGACCTGTTTGGTGTTACAGCTGAGCGAGGATGGCCTTCATGGTGGTGATCTGCGCTTGTTGATCAGTGACGATTTTCTGGGCTAGAGCTTTAGCGTCAATGTTGGAACCTCGAGTGGCTTCTTGCTGCGCCATGCTGATGGCACCTTGATGGTGGCCGATCATCATGGTCAGGAACTGCTTGTCGAACGTCGCGCCTTTCGCGGCCATCAACGTGGCCATATCAGCACTGGACATCATCCCTGGCATCGCGGCGTGATCCATACCTGACATTCCGGAGCCCATACTCGGCATTGGCACGGGTTTGCCCCACGTGTTTGGCCACGAGCTCATGGTGTCGATCTCCGGTTGTTGCGCCGCCTTGATGGTTGCGGCAAGGTGTTTCACCTGCGGGTTTGCGGCCCGGCTGTCAGCCAGTGCGGCCATCTGCACGGCCTGCTCGTGGTGCGAGATCATCGACTGCGCGAAATTCATGTCGGCATCGTTAAACGGCTTTGTGCTCGCCGGGGCGCTGCTGTGCATTGTCATGCCGTGGTCTGTGGTGGACCCTGAGGGTGTCGTTGTGCTGGTGGCGCAGGCGGACAGCAGCAGTGCGGTGATCAGTGCTGAGCCGGTGGGCAGACCGCGCCTAAGCACGGCGGCGGGCAGCGTGAAGGTACTCATCATGTTGGGGTAAGCCCTTTCAAATCGACATCGGATATACGCGAACACGACCCTGAACACAGTTGGTGAACCTGTGAACTGAAGGTGAGGTGTTCTATATGCGCAGCACCGCTGCCAACGCGAGAATCAATCCCGGCCGCTGTCGTGGTGGCCCCCGCGGACTGCCCAGAACTGAAACCGGCTTCCCGCACACCTGCCCGGGTCCGCGCCGACGGGCCACCAAGAACACGGCCAACAGCGCGAAAACTCCGAGTCCGCCGAGCACGGCCAGGCAAATACTCCAGCCGCTCATCGCGTGATGATCGCAATGGTCCTCGGCACAGACCGGAGAAGCGGCAACAGTTACCGGGGCGAGCTCAGGCATTGCTATAACGGTCGACGCCACGAATTCTTCGCTGATAACCGCTGCGCCCTGGTGGCCGTTCATCTGCATGCCAGAATGGCCGAGCGTGTGCATGGCAGCCAACCCAAAAATGGTGCCCAACAACAGTAGCCAGCGTCCCGCCCGCACACAGGTCGTTGCCTGATTACGGCTCACCGTTCTCACGAAAGCCGGCGAAGATCAGTCAGCCATAGCCCTTTGCTGCCAAACTCTGTTCTTTGTTGAGATCTCAGGGCCACCACGAGGACGGGCCGCGCACAGGCTGTGTGGCGGATCAGGTTGATTAACAACCGTGCCACCCCTCCCATTTACGATCAGCTGGCAGTGTCGTCATCGCTCACCAAACTACACCGCAACCGTCCACCAGTGCACCGTTCTACCACCGGACATACGAGCCGATATCAGCAGATCTCATCCATTTCAATACCGCCGAATGCCTCTGCGTACTTGCGCCATCGCCGTACGCACTCTGCATTTTACGCGGCGCCCGGTGTACCGTGAGCCGCTGAAAACCGCTGTGGCGAGCAGCGAGCGCATAGTTCAGCCGGCGCTGCTGGCGGTCACCCTGTTCAGATTCGTATCTGAGCGCACCGAGCGGACATAACGGAAGCTGCCCCGCTTCTCAGAACTCACTCTTAACGGACCCTTCGGCGCGTCCTGATTCCCTGGGACCCAAGGTCAAAGCGGATTTAGGATGCGCGCCCGGCTGGATTCGAACCAGCGACCGACGGATTAGAAGATAGATGGGGTTTGTATTAGCGTGTAGTAGCTAATCCGGATGGGTGCCTATCTGTGCTGGTAGGCACCCATCCTTATGCCTACGCGTCTTTGGCCGTGATGGATGATCCATGGGTGTCCGGGCTCACATGGGGCTCACATCGTGTGAGCCTCCTCGTACCTTCATCTCCACAACAGCACGACAATCACAAGATCACGCTTCTACATCGTTCCTTCACAATCACCTTCAGGACACACCAATGCAATGGCGGAGTCGTTCAATGCGGCCTTGAAGATCGAGCGGGTGCATCGGACTGCCTACCCGACCCGGAAGAGAGCAGCACACACCTAATAAAGGCCTGGGAACACGCCCACAGGCTGGAGGAATCGGGGTGTCGCCGCTTCCGGAAGAGTGGTTCTGGCCCAATTTCGCGGAGCGTTGACAGGGAGGAACAACTCGTCAAACTCGGCCGCGCAGTCCTCCAACGGACCCACAGCCGGCGAAACACACCGCGTGAACCACCCAGCACCCCACCCCAGCCACTCGACCAACACCAGGTGGTGTCACGCGACAAGAGCGCACGAAGGTTACGACGATGACAAACTCCCGCTAGCCGGCTGCGATGCTGCCGGTAATCGTCTGGCCTAGATTGATTTTGGAACCTACCCGGGGGAGAACCCCGAGTTGGGCTTGGAAGTACTTAGCGGGCTGGACTCCGTCATTTTTCCGGGTCGGAATCTGGACATCGATACTTAACTTCCCCGCCGGGATTGTGGCGGATATCCGCAGATTAGTGCTGGACAACGGCGTTGCAGGATTGACACTTTCGCTACCAATCTGCTCCGCATACCAGACCGGGTCCACATCGGAAATCCTTAGTTCCGGCCCCGGTGTTGGCACCTGCGGAATGAACTGAACAAACACGGGCGCCGCCGCGAGTGTGGATAGTGATACCCGATATGTTAGCGGTTCACCCGCGGTTACTTTGTCCGCGATCGGGGCGACACTAACTGTCGGTTGCGGATCGTCGTCCAGCACAATGAGCCCACCAGAAAACTGGCCGACAGTTGCACCCTTCACGGCCTTGCTGAACATAGATTCGTACTGATCATTGCCGTAAAGGGTGTTGCCGACGATTGTGGATTTCGGGCCCGTTGTAGAACTACCAGGCTGCACGGTAATAGTCTGCTCGGTCACCTTGAAATCAGTTTTGTCAGTATCATCAGTCCCGGAATTAGCGGTCGTGATGCCATTACTGAAGAGCCGGATCGTGCCACTGCCTTTGCCCGTATAGGTGATCGGAACGGTGTAGCTTTGCGTGCCGGAGTCGCCTTCGTTGACGGTGAGCTTGCCAAGGTCTACCCGGAGCAGCGGGGCGGTTCGCGGCGCGGGTGTTCCTGGCCGCCAGCCCCAAGCGTCGATCAAATATGCCGTGCCCTCCGTGCCCTGGGCAGCGATCTCTAAGCTCGCGATGTGCTTTAGGTCCAAGTTGGCCACCCCGGCCGCCGGCAGCGGGAGCCTGATTTCCTGTCCCCATAATGCGGTACGGGTAGCGGGTATGCCATCGACCTTGGCAGTGCCGAGAACTGCTCGGTGTCCGGCACTGTCCGTGAGCGCCACCGTGAAGTTGTTCCCGGTCGATACAGGCGGGACGATGACCCGCAAAGCCACCGAGGCAGAATCGGCCAGCGAACTTATTGTCTTGGGTCGCACAGTGACTGGTGTCGCGGCCGGCGACATGGTCAGCGATACGGCAACCCGTTCGGGCTCGGGAGCGGAGAATGCGGCAAAGTGTGGTGACGACTGGGACGCCGAGGTTAGGCAACTCGTGGCGGCGGTGATACCGGTTTCCTCACAGATCCGGCCGGCACCCGTAACCACGGTGTCCACCTCAGGCAGGACAAGCGGCCTGCGGTCGGCGCCTACGGCAGCCGTTAACACTTGAGCTGGGTCTACTGAGGGTGCCCGTTCGCCCGTGCCGTCTAGTAACGGCCGCACTCGATCGTCACCGGCCAGGAAAAGCTGGGCCGCCGCAGCCAGATAGGTAGCACCGACAGCGCTTTCTTGCGGGGCAGTCAAGCGCTTGGAGGCCGCTCCTGAGCCACAGGTCGGCATGGTCGTGTCCGCGTCATCGACCGAGGGAGCTTCCGAAAGCGTCGGCGTCCATTCGGTATTGAAGAAGTTATGGTTCGCACCGACGACATAGGCCACGGCATGTAGTGCGGCACCACGGCTCACGCCCCGGGTGGCGTCGGCATAAAGCTGACCTTCAAGGTTGCTGACGTCACCATCGCAGCCAGGCAAAACCGTCAACGACGGCACGTCCGGTGCCGGGTTCTGGCCGTAAGCAGTCGGGCCGAACAGGACAGTCCCCCGGATAGTCCAGCCGGCCGGGCCATGATATCCAGCTACGGTGTCCGGTGGTGGGTTAACGCTGTCTACCGCAGCCATGTTAGCCCCTTCGCCACCGCGCGAATGGCCCATCAACAGCAAACGGGACAGGTCGGCGGCCGGCAGGTCTCGTACAACGTCGGGCGCCCCGCTGCGATCCGCCGCCCACTCAGCCCAATGCGCTAGATGCATTCGGATCAATGACGACCGCATTTCCGCACCGCCGTCAGCAAGCGAGCCGTCCTGAGCGTTGATTCCGTTGGCGGAAATCGAAACGGTGAGGTACCCCTGTGAGGCTAAAAGCCGCTGGCTTTGCAGATAACCACGATAGCTGGGTACCGGCTTAGCGGTACCAGGGCACGGCCAACCGCCGGCAAGGTCTGTTTCGGCTGGCCCGTAATAGCACGTACCGTGCCGGCCGTGCAAAAGCAGGACCATCGGCAAGGGTCCCTTCGCCGCCTTGGGGCCGACGACGAGAGCCTTCATTTCCACCTTCGCGGGCAGCCCCGGCAGCGTCACATCCGGGAGGGTGTATTCACCGGATAGAGTTTCATACACGCCGGCCTTCCCAGGGTCGACAGCGCTTTCCGCCGGTAGCCTGGCAGCAGTCGCGCTCGAAGCCTGGCCGGTGGGGCCGGCGAATGGTAGAGGAGGTGCGTCCAGTCGCCGCCCGGACGCGTCGACGCTCAAATCGTGCACATCAGCTGTCGGGGATAGATGTACGCGAAACGTGCGCCGGTCCTCCGACTCGGCTGCAGCACCCAGCGACCGGCCGTTGGCGAAGAACTTCACGGCTGCGTCGGTCATGGGCACGGGGCGCTTGGCGACCCACGTCAAGGTTCGCCGGTCAGACCCTTCCCAGCGCCATCCATCCGGCAACGACTTCGCCGCTGACACCCTGTTCGGCCGGGGCGGATCGGCGAGCGTGGCATTCGCCGGCAATGCGATCGTAGTCGTCAACAATGTCGCTGCGCCGATGACGGCCAGTAAAAACTTCCTCATACGTCGTCCTCCCAATGAGTTGTCGTTTGTATCAAATCGGATCAACCATTGAGGAGCCATTGAGCAAGGGACTGATTACTGAGCGTCGTTAATGGGTGCGGTTTCACTCTACATGGACGCCGTTAGGCCACTCACGCCGCCCGGCGAAAATCGCACACCGTAACATTGAAGTCTCTCAATTTAGCTTGAATACCCCGGCCGGACTTCAATCACTTACTATGACCCTTGTGTCACGGTCAGCAACATTTCCTTACCGAGTAATAACGCTGACTCCGTAACTGCAACTGCGGATCTGTGACGACGTACTGTCGGGATTGCCCACAGTTTCAGTTTTAAGGAGTCTTCGTGCGAAGGATCAGTAAAGTCAGTATCGGTGCGGTGGCGTTGATTGCCGCCACGGTCGGTGCAGCGAACCCCGCCCTCGCCGCATCGACGACAACAAAGCAGGTGGTTGTCAGCAAGGCAACGTCGTCGGTTAACGCGTCTGCCTTGAAAGGTTTCTATTCCGTAACCGGTCAGGGTCCGGCGGGGGCGTACACCGCGGCCATGCACATTTACGCCGTCTCGCTCGAGGGCGGGGACGCGCTTGGCCAACTCGACCTGAGCCGTAACGCGTTGGCATCGCTGACCAATTGGAGTTCGAGCTACGTCGACTGGTACATCGACCGGTACGGCGCAAAGGGCGCTGTCGCAGTCCAGGTCGACATGCACCCGGACCGCACCGGGAACACGTTCCGGTTCGGCATCGGCACCTTTGGTGCCTTTGGTGAGGGTCCCGGCGACATTGTCAACGGCGACGCCACCGCCTTCCCGAACGGGACGATCACCGCCACGTTCATCGCTAATGACGGCCACTCCGACCAGGGAACGTTCGCAGCGACCCGTACCGGCTTCTGAGCATCGCAACTCACTAGGCACGAGTTAGTCCACCCGTTCAACGGTGGACTACCAGCGGTCGCAGGTCACCGGCGAGGGCTGACCCGCGTGACCTGCGACCTGTCGTTACCCGCCACCACAGTGGCGCAGGCGGTCAACACCAGGATCACCAGCAGCGGGTGCCGAAGACCCCGTAACCGCCGCGGGTCGGGTACCTGAGCGAGCCCCTGTCTGCTTCATGCGCGAGTCGGCATCACACCGAGCTCCGGGCCGAACGGTTCCCGCCTCCTCGTCCGCGCGCAACTGCGCGCGCTGGTGTCATCGACTATGGAACTGTCGTACGACGAGGACCCGAACGCTGACGTCGGCGGCGGTTTCCGGGTCGGCCGGTCCTGGAAGTTGTTCTGGGAGGACGCCGACGGGCGGACGCCGACGGCCGAGTCGGTGATCACCTTGTCCAGCGACTTCTTCGAAAGAGATCATCGCCCGCCCGGTGCCGCTGAACATGAACGCGTTGAAGTTGCTCAAGCAGTCACCGGTACAGATCGACCTATACGTCCGGGCTAACCTCGCGCATGTACCGCCTTGCCAAGCCAGTCACGGTGCCCTGGTGGGCTCTCGCCATGCACTTCGGGTCGGCCGGCAACCCTAGCGACCCGAAGTTTCTGTACGACTTCGAACCTGACCTGCGCGGGCAGCTGCGGACCGTCCTAGCCGTCTACCACGATGCGCGCATAGAAGCTACCGACACCGGGCTGAAGCTATACCCGAGCCTGACACACGTACCCCTACGCGGCGCCCACGCAATACCGTCGCTACCACCGAACGTTGACTCAGCCGGCCACTAAACCGCCGTTGCCGAACTCCGTCGCCGCGAAGCAGCGCCCCCTACCTGGCATGTAGCACCGGCCGACGGCCCAGAGCGGCGTAAACCCATCGCCACGGCGTCTGTCCCGCCGATCCCGCACGCACTTGGTCCGTACCTGTAACGCACCACCAGCAGTCCCACACCAGCCAACCAGTAGGACCCTACGGTTGCCCTGGGCTTTACGCGATGGGCTACGGGCGTTGTACTGTCCCAGGCCTCACTCTTCGGACTGGGATCGAGGGCTGTTTCAGCTGCGGTACTCGTCCTCGTCGACACTCAGGATGCCGACGAAAGCGGCGTTCACGATGCCGATGAACGGGTGGGCGAATCGGGCGTCGTTGTCGGCACGGTGTCGGGCTAAGTCAGCAAGGTGTCGCAGCTTCGGACGAGACGATCCCGTCGAGCGGTCCGAGCAGCCGATGGCAGTAGTGCGCGACCGATTTCGGGCAGGCAGATGCCCGGATAGGGGTGCGGGTCAGCCGGCCGGCGCCGCCGCGAGCAGCCGTCCCCGCGTCAGCAGGGTGATCCGGGCCCACGGGTCGACGTCGTGGCGGCCGAAACGGCGGGCGAAAGCCAGCGCGGCAGCGCCGAGCGCGTCAACAACGAGCGCGAGCGGGTCGCTGCGGTCGGTGTCGGGCAGTGTGGCGGGGTCGAGCAGCACGATCGTCTGCACGCCGAGCTGGTACAGCTGCCGGGCCGTCGTGCGGACCCGGCGCAGCCAGCCACGCACAGTGCCCTCCGGAACGCCCAGATCGACGGCGATGCGCCGGTGACCGGCTCCGGCCGCTGCGGCCAGCAGTGCCTGCCCGACCAGGCCGGCACTGTAACCGCGGTGGGCCAACAAGCGAGCATCGAGCAGGACGTGCGTGCGAGCGCACCCGGTGCAGCGGGCCCGGTCCGGGCGGGCCGTACGCCGTTGTCGGTCACGGTCGCGGACCGTACGTGTCCTGGCCCGTCCCCACGGGCGTACCGGTGCGGCGCAGTCCGGGCAGCGCAACCGCCCGCCGGTCAGTGCCTGGCGGGCCGCCGCCGGGTCGAGCACCTCGATCATCGTGCATCCCGTCAGGCTCGCTACTGGCCACCACGGCGCGCAAGGGGCGGCCGGTGTTGCACTGTGGACCTCGACCACCGGTCGGCGCAAGCCCTCGACTCCCGCCTGCTGGACCGGCACCGCGCCGACGCGATCACATCGCTGTTCGCGCCGGTCCTGCTGCTTGCATCGGACGCAAACGTTGATCGGCAAGGTGCCGCCGCCGATGAAAGCTAAATCCGCCCGAGATCATCGGCACGCTCAACGCCTCAGATCTGCCCGCGACATAAGCATCCTCAGCGCCGTCGGATATACCCGCACGGGCAGTTGCTCATCGTGGTGGATATGGCTGTCGCGGCTGCGGAACACCGGATTGCTTCGCTGGGTTCTCTGCTGCGTTCAGAACCCGCGATGGCTTCCAGCAAGTTGCCGATCGGTTGTGTCATCTTGTCGGAGTTGACCGGGGCCGGGCCGTGGGCGCCGGTGTTCGTCGCCGCGCTCGACGAAACGCTGACGCCGGTGGACTTGGACCTGGGTAGATGGTGACACCGAACAGTGGTGCTACCACCTGTTCGCGGCCGCTACCACCCTTGCCGGTTTCGTGTCCGCGAAGCTCAGCGGACAGCCGGAGCGGTTAGCGGACAGGTTGGCGGACTGCCCGAACAGTCGACCGCTCGGGCAGTCGACCGCTCGGGCAGTCGACCGCTCGGGCAGTCGACCGCTCGGGCACTGGGCAGTCGGGCAGTTGGGTGTTTGCATCTCGCCCGATCGGCGGCAGATCCCGGGCGGCGGCCGGAAGTACGGGGGACCGCCGGCCGCCGCTGGTCAAAATGATGCCTGGCTAGTAACACCTCGGCCGGGGCCTGGTGGTGCCACCGCCGAAGCGCTAGGTCACCGTCCCGGCCGCTGTCGGGTGAGGCCCGGGGCGGGCGCTGCGGGTGGTCGCGCTGGCCGGGGTGATTGGCTGACTGCCCGAGCAGCTCAGCGGACAGCCGGACCGGTGTTAGCGCACAGCCGGACAGGTTGGCGGACTGCCCGACCAGTCGGCCGCTCGGGCAGTGGGACGCTCGGGCAGTCGGGGCAGTTGGAAGTGGGTGTCCGGGCAGAACGTTGGTGCCCGGCTGCGCCGGCTTGCTCCCGACATTGCTTCTGCCGTGATGTTCGTCGTTGCTGGGCTTAGCCCCAATGCCGGGAAGATAAGCATTGCCGCTGGTCACGAGGTTTTCGGGATGACGGTGATGGTGTATTCGACGTTGGTAGATGCTGGTTGCAGGGCGTGGCGTTTGGCGGGGTAAGGCGCTTGGGAGCGTTTGACCACGCGGGGGCTGCTGCGCTGGCGGCGGTGGTTGTGGTCCTGGCTGACTTCGGCGAGGACGGCGGCGTGGGCTGCGGCGAGCGCGTTCGGGCTGGTCGCGTTGCTGATCCAGCGGCGCACCGCGCGTAGCGCGTTGGTGAACGACAGCCGGTCCGGGTCGGTGTTGTCAGTGAGGGCGGCCTGGTGCATCAGGGCCCGGATCGCCTGGTAGGTGATCAGGTAGGCGTAGAGCTCTTGACGGACCCCGTCGGGGTCGGTTGATCGCAGGACCGTCCGGGGACCACGTTGGCAGGTCTTGATCGCCTGGTAACCGGTCTCTGATTCCCATCGTTGCCGGTAGCAGCCGGCCAGATCCTTCGCGCTGGCAAGGTTGGGGTCGGTGATCGTGGTCAGCAGCCGGAACAACTCGGTGCGGGTGCTGACCTGCCCGGTGCCCGGGTCGGTGGCGGTGACCGTGACGGTGTACTCGATGACCCTCACCCAGTGTCCGAAGCGCCGCCCGGTCCTCCGGTTTCGGGAGTACCGCGAGCCAGGACCCGTCGGCGAACACCCCGATGCGGGGCAGTAACAGACTCGCCTTCGCCCGCCACAACAGGTGCGCCCCGGTCGCGGTGGTCTGTCCCCACAGTTTCCAGGAGGGGAAGTTACGGTCGCCGAGCAGCAGCATGCCCGGTCGCAACGCGGCCAGGAGCTGTCCGGCGAGGACCTGCTCGGATTCTCGACCGAATACGGCGTCGATCACCGCGTGGGTGCCGACCTCGATCAACGCCATCAATCGAACCTTCGCGAACGCGCCGGCACCGCGCCGGTTGCCCGAAGTGATGAACGCGGCGGTGTTCGCCTCGCTGTCCGCGACGTCGAGCATGGTGGCATCCCAGGAGACCAGCCGCAGCCCGGCCATGAACGCCCCGGGCATCCCCGGTGCCGCCTGGGTGCCGCGGAGCCGGGCGAACAACGCAGCGAGCGGGGCGAGTCCGACCCGGCGGCGGGCTTGCGTCAACCCTGAGGACGAGGGTGTGGTGCCGGTGTCAGCACCGTTGTGGGCGAGTTCGCGCCACACCGAGCGGTAGCCCTGCCCGCTGAACAACGCCAGCGCCAGGATGAATAACACCGTCACCCTGGCCGGTAACCGCCGGACCCGCTGCTGCACACGACCGGTTTCCGCGAGCACCTCGTCGATCAACGCGGCCGGGACGTACTGCGCCAGGACTCCCAACCCGATCCGCCGCGATACCGGCGCCGGATCCGGGTCTGCTGAACACGAACACGGTGTGGCATGATCGGGCACCTGAAGCTCCTGCACGAACGCTTTCATCTTGGTCGATCTGACGTTCTACAGGAGTTTCTTCACGTCCACACCCCGCCACGCCGCACGGATCCACCCGGGCACATCCCACCCAAATCTCCGCCGTCAGCCAACCGGCACCCCACCAGCGCCGATCCTTATCTTCCTGGTATTGGGCTTAGCCCTCACCTTGAACGTTTCTGTCGCTTTGGTCATTTGGCTTTTGCTGTTGTCCCGCAAGCTGCCTGTCCAGTCGTCTCGTACAAGACGCTGACGCGTCTGCATATCGTCACCTGACTATCCAGCCCGCTGTCTTGTCCGGCCGAGGCTTTCGGATGGCGAGGGCGGCCGCCCAGCCGCTCGAAGAGTAGGTCTGGACGTTCCTAGCCGCAGTCGTTCAGGCCTACTTTTCGGATTCGGCGCTGCTTGGCGATTCGCACAACCGATTCCCCAGCGGCGACGGCATGCACCAGCTGCTCGTACTCCCGTTTAGACCATGCTTCACCCTGGCGTAACGGCCTTGCCGGCCCTGTCTCATCGTTATCCATAGATGATTACCTTATGCGCGCGGTACAACACATTGCGTCAAGAAATCCGGGAGCTCGCGTACGGCCGGGAGCTCGTTCAGCCACGCCTCTACACCCTGGGCGATTTCGCCACGGCCGCCGGCATGCGTCCCACCGTTACTTGACCGACCGGGGAGTAGGACGCATGGCTGACCGTAGAGGTCTCAGGCGGCCTCGGGGTGTCCGGCGGCGAGCCGGTCGACTGCTCTACCGGCGGCTGCGAGGGTCAGCCTCAGCGCCACCACCGGGTCTGGGGTGTTATCCACCTCGCCTGCGAGCAGGGCATTGATCGCCTCCCGAATCAGCTCGGAGACGCTAATGCCGCGGGTATCCGCGGCGGCCTTGAGTGCGAGGTCGACCTCGTAAGGCACCCGGACGTTACGCATTACCGACACCGGCGTACCCGGCGGCGGCAGCAGCTCGACCGGGGCGTCACCCGCGGCCGGGACACCGGCCAGGTCGGCACCGGCACCGGTGGTCATCCACGCGCGCATCTCCTGCAGGTCGTACCCCATATCGTACGGCTGGTCCTCTGCGTGGGTCACTGCTCGGCCTCCTTGTCGAACTCGGCGGCCTCAGCAGCCGTCATGGGACGCGCTCCAACGATCTGCCAGTCCATGCCGGCAAGGTGGCGCACGATTACCACGATGTCGCGCCCCGCCGTGCTGCGGCCGAAGATGGCCAGCACGGCGAGTCCACGTGGTCCGAGCGCCGGACGGGGCCGTCGCCGGCTGTCGCCCTGCAGGACCTGCATCACCTCGTGCGGCTCGACGTCGACCAGCAACGCGAACAAGCCCGGCAACCACGTGTAACCCACCCCAGCACTGTAAAACAGTACTGTCTTACACGCTAGTGGGGCCGACCTGTGATGGCCCTTGACTAGTCGCAGCCACACCGGTGGGTAGCCACCTAGACGCGCAAGCCGGTTACGCTGCAACGTTGATGAGCACTCAGGGTTCCGGCGCCGGAACGAGCGCCAGTTGGCTGAGGTCGATACCGGAATCCTGGCCGACAGCTACGCCGCCGAAGCTCGCAGCCTGACCACAGCGGTCAGCGCGGGGGCCCGCGACCGTTGTCGTACGAGCAGCTGTGTTGGTGTGCGCTGTGTGTGCCCATCCCCATAGGCATCCACCAGGAACAATCCCCCATCCCCATGGGAAATATCCCTATCCGGTTGAGTCCCACCTCAACCGCCGCACACCAACCCCAGCACCCGCCATCATCGACGACGAATTTGGCCATGTTGTTAACCAGATAAAACCTACGAGTGTCTACGTGATCAGCATGTCGAGCTGGCCACGGCCCTCGTACTGGTGAGACCGCCTATTCAACTGTCGCGAGTTTCGCTTTGAAAACGGGCCTGTGCCATCCGGATGGTCACGCTTCGTGATGCATTCCGCAGGGCGTGCCGCGGCTCAGGCCGGCATGGCTCGTGCGTGCTCCTCGGCAAGGACCCGTAGTCGCTCGGCATCGCCGAGGGGTGAGATGCCGGCGGGTCCGATCGAGGCGTTTCGGGGGTCGAACGTGGGTGTGCCCGCCAGCGCCGGAACGCTGCGCCCGGCGCGTTCGATCATGACGAGGGCTGCCAGTGAAGCGCAACAGGAACTATCTGCGCGAGGCTGCACAATCTGATCACTGCAGGTGCTCGCAGTGTTACCCGGCCGGGGCAGTTCGGCGGCCGGGGCAGTTCGGCGGCGGGTGGCGGACGTCTTGCCGCTATTGGCCCTGTGGTGGGCGGTTCTGCCATGCGGAGGTGAGCGCGGCGATGCTGGCCTGAATTTGGGCGAAGCCGTCGCGGACCTCGGTGTTTAAGGAGTCCACCGTGGTGTGCACCTCGCGCAGCTCGGTGTGAATCTTCTGTAGTTCGGTGCGGATCTCTCGCACGTCCAGGGTCAGAGCTCGGCTGTTTTGGGAGAGGTCACCGATAGCCGATGTCAGGTGTTCCAGCCGGTCGTGCGTGTCTCGTTGTTGAGCTGTGGTGCGGAAGGCTTCTGCTTCCAAATTCTCCACGCGACGATCAATGCTAGTGGCGCTCATGGGGTCATTGTCTCCTGCGTCCGGGCGGGTTGAATGACCAGGTTAAGGGGCGCTGTGTCCGGCACTCTTCGGGGCTCCGCTGGGCTGGTAGCCGGCTCAGCAGCATCTGCTCCAGCGTCGCAGGTGGTTGCTTATCTCCGTTCACTGCCACAAGCACGGTGACTCGATCGAACTAGAGCTGCGCCCGGTCTACGACGTTCGCATACCCCGGCCGTGAAGGGGTCAAAAGTTCCTGGATAGACGTTAGGTCGGACATCGATCCGGGTTAGCCATACCGGACTGCCAGCATTGGTCTGGAGAGGTGAAGCCACAAGATCGATCACACTTTCTGCGCTAGAGCCCCAAACTTGCGCTGATGTGCCGTCGCATCTCGGACACGGTCGGGCAGCGGGGAACGCGCGAGACTAGCGCTGTGTTGCCAGGGGGGTTCAGGAAGAACTTTCGGGCGGTAGCTGCGGAGCCGCCATGCCGGGCACGGCGGCGGCCTTGGTCGGCCGCCGGCCCGCGGCGTCGGCGGCGGTTGCCGCTTTGCGCCGCGCGGGGAGGCTTGCCGCGGCCAGCGCCCGGTGGTAGGCGTGCAGGCCCTTCTCGGCGACGTGCGGCGGTGACGGGTTCAGTTCCAGGCCGCGGTCGCTGTCGTAGACGCGGGCCTTGTGGTAGACCGCGAGCACGATTGGCATCTGTGCGCGGATGTTGCGTTTGGTTTCGGAGATCGCTCGGCTGCGGCCGGAGTTCGGCGCGTCCTTTGGTGGCAGACCCTTGTTGCCGAACTGCTGAGTGAGCTGCTCCCAGGAGATTGTGAGTGGGTGCTGCAGGGTGCGTAGCCGGTAGGTGAGCCAGCTGTAGAGGTCTTGGGCCAGCGCGCTGGTGGCCAGGATGCGTAGCGCGTCGAGGTTGACCGGCAGGGGGTGGTCTTTAATCAGTTGCCAGAACAGCGGGTCGAGCTTGATGAAGTTCTGCTCGGTGGGGTGGGTCGAGTTTTCGTCGCGCGCCCACCACAGCTTGTAACTTTGGGCGATGCGCATCCCGTCGCCTTCGCCGCCGACCAGTCGGGCCCCGTCGGCGCCGGGGTCGAGTTCGGCGACGATGCTGGAGCGCACGAGCCGCAGGGCCATTTCGCCGACGAGCGCCTTTGAGTTGCCCTTGCCACCGGAGGCCGCCATGCCGAGGTCGCGCATGAAGCCCATCTCGCTGAACCCGAGCTCGATCGTCGGATCCTGGTTGCGCAGCGCCCGGCCGGCGAGAAACGCGACGAGCAGGCGAACTTTGCCGCTGCCGGGCAGCCCGGTCCCGGCGCCGGTACGGGGGTTTGTGCCTGCCGTCCAGGACACTGCCCACCTGCCGGATTCCTTAGCCCAGGCCCGCACCGACAGCGGGAGTTTCTGGCCGGGCATCAGCGACATGGCAGTGGCCACCGGCGGGAAGCCGATCTCAGGGTTCTCCCGCCGGTCCATCTCCTGGATTGCAGCGATGAGCGACAGCTGCGTGATGGTGGGCCGGGCCATGCAGGGCAGCTTGCCTCAGTGGTTCGGGCCGATCAAACACCACCACGGCGGATGTCGCGGCGGCCTGTACTACAGCCCCAGATCATGAAGATGTTCCGGTATGGGTGGTTTCAGATTCGTAGCGGTGGTGGGAGTCGATCACCGCGGCGTCCGTAGTGGCTGATCATCGCGGTGCTCTGATGGGCGCGGCGCCAGGCCTCGCGGGCGATGGCCGCGGCGTGGTCGCCGACGGCGCGGAGCAGGATCGTCGCGGTGAGTAGGCCGCGTAGGGCGGCCAGGGACAGCCCGATCAGCGGTGTCGGGTTCAGCCGGGGTGTTCGCTTCCCGTCCGGGGGTGGTCTTTTCCCAGGCCGGACCGGGTGACTGCGAGGAATGCCTGAGCGAGCATGCTGATGGTCACGTGTCGGTGCCATGAGGTCCATCCACGAACCTGGTACTGATCCAAACCGAGTTGGTCTTTCCCGGCCTTGTTGTCGTCTTCGATGTTGCACCGTAGACCCGCTGCGAGGATCATCGCGGGGACCGGTGTCTGGGCCGGGGCGTGGACCAGGAAGTACTCCACCTCGTAGATCCCGTCGGGATGCTTCTTCGTGACCTTCGGCCGGATCGCTCGACGGATCAACAGGGTATGGGCGAAACCCGGCGCGGGTGGCTGTCCCTTGACCGTCACCGCATGGGCGGCGAAGTCCCAGTACCGCTCACCTTTACTGCCGTAGCCACACGAACGGCGTTGCCATACCCGGTCGGCGGTGCCGGCCAGCACCACGTCCGGACGCAATGCCTCACCGCGAACCCCGAGAAGGGGCAGGTCCACCGCGACCGCGAACACATAAGACAAGACGTTGTCGTGGCAGAACTCGCGTAGGACCGGGTCACGGCCGTATCCTGAGTCAGCAACAACCCACCGGAACCTCAACGCCTGGTCCGCGAGAGCCCGTTTCAGCATGGTAACGCCCAGGTGCGGTTTAGTGACCAGACCACGATCGGCGGGTACCCCGGCGGTGTCACAGCGGGCCCGGTCACTGGTCCACGACGCCGGCAGGTACAACTCCCGATCGATGAACGTGTGCCCAAGCGCAGAAGCATACGTCAGCATCACCATGCACTGACAGTTCTCCGTCTGCCCCGTCAACCCGCAGTGCTGCGGTGCCACCCCTACACTCTTGGTGCCCTTCTTGATCGCCTGCGTGTCATCCAAAACCAACGCCGCGTCCGGGTCGGCCAACCCGGCCAAGACGTAACCCCGCACCCAGTCACGTAAGACGTCGACATCCCACGAAGCCTTGTTCAGCAGATGCTGGAACCGCTTCGGATTCGCCAGACCCGAGAACTCCGCCATCGCCCAACAATTCTTCTTCGCCACGTCCGCGAGCATCGCCCGCACGAACAGCCCGAACGTCTCCTTCGGCTCCGGCCGGGCGAACAACCACCCCAACCCATCCGTCAACGCGGACAGATCCATACCCCACGCATCGATGTCCTGCACCGTAACCGCATCCACGCCGTGGACAACGATCGATCATGCAACCAGTTTCAAGATCCTTTCAGACCCAAGATCTGGGCCTGTAGTACCTGGTGCGCGCCTACACGTGTGCGGAAGGCCACTACGAGGGTTCTTCTACGAGGATCAACTACAAGGGGCTTCGGAAAACCATCCCTGACCTGCAAAAACAATCCTGGCATTACGGCCCGTAAAGCCTCGCCGTACGGGCAGAAATGCCTGCCAACCCCTCAAGCCCGACCCCGTCCTTGCGGCACCAAATGCGCGGACGGTTCCCCATTCATTCGAGGGCAAGCCGGCCGAAGGCTGGTGCGGCAGCCGATCGCCGGGAGCAACGACGGCGGCCGAACACCACGGCGATCGTCTCGGCCAGAGTCCCGGCATTTCTTGCCAGATCGGTGGGTAAGGTGCGACCTTTCGGCAGCTGGCCCGCAGTGTCGGTTTGGTGCTTAGGAAGCCCTCGGCTACAAAACGAAAAGATTGTTCTCGAATTTGGCTGCGACTGGACTAAATGTCATTAATTTCTCTTGGAGTACAGTAACGTAGATGTTCGCTTGAAGAATAGCATCGTGAGAGGGTGGCCAAACGAGACGCCGGAAAGAAAAGGCTTGACCTTTATAGCGGAAAATGGTTTCGGCGTGGACGACAGTTTCACCGTCCACGCCGAAACTTATTAACGTCGCATCTTTATGCCGCATTAGGTCATTTACTTGCGGCAGGACTTGTTCTCTAAAAGCAACAACGAAAAACTTCTTGGTGTTATCGCTTTTTTCCGGTTCTTGGGACGAGCAATCGTCGGGCACCTGAGTCACTTACTGATTTTATCAGCAGCGAATCCGGATAGCGAACCGAACGATCGACTGAATTCATACGGCTATTTCCGTGCTGCGGCGTAGGATTCAGTACGAGAAGCAGAACACCTACCTGCCAACTCGCCTCCAGGAGCGAAACATGGGATGTAATAGTAAGCCGTGATGATTCCGAATGGTCGGCCGTCACCTGAGCGGCTGTCAGCCCTGGGCGCAAAGGCAACGATGGTATGCCCATTGTCACACACATATCGTGAAGCGTCAGTGTTTCGCTGACAGTTATGAAGATTTCCGATCGTGTCTTGGATGTCGGTGCGTGCAGGCACGTGTCCGTGTCCATCTTCGATATGAAACTTACCGAAGCCATCCTCATCACCATGATCGTGTTGGCCATATCGCAATGGAACATCGTTGCCATATGGCCCATAGTACGTTTGGTAAACTCCCCAGTTGATCGGGTTTGGATTCGCCATAGCAGGCGTCTGCCACAGCAAGATTCCAGTCGCCCCCGTGACTAGGGTTACGGCAGCAGAAATGCTTCTTCCTTTAAGGCCACGCCCCCGCTCCGTACTTCTTAGCCTTGCTTTACTTGAACCCCCAAGGCGCCTAAGAATTCCGATGACCATGTCTCCCCCTATGGTTAACCACAAGAGATGAGAAAATCATGGGGCTCGATTGTTTGTCAAGGTATTTACGCCTGGGCTGTGACAGCCCGGACAGGACCCTGGCTGATAGACCTTGCTCATCACCCCATCTCGGTTCCGTTTCTGCTGCTCATAGCTGACGCACAGGCGCCGGCTTGCTGCTCGCCAACCGTCACCGGCCCCGGTCCCGGTCCCGTTTTTGTTGCTCGCTGTGCCGGGCGCGGGCCAACCGGGCGGCATCGTCCGTGGCTGACTGCACTTGCTGACCCGGTGAGCGGGGGAACGCCTGCGCGGCGCGTTGCGCCGCGTTCGTCTGGGCTTGGGCGACGGCCTGCCGCGTAGGGATCGGGAAACTTTGCGCGGCTAGCGCGGCGGCCTCGAACGCATCGGCGTACCAGGCCCGGTCGCTGCCAAGCTCCGGCTGCAGTTTCGACCACGACAGCTGCCGGTCCACGTCACTGGCTTGACCCAGATCTGCTCAGCCTGCTCTTCGTGCCGTCCTCACCCTCGACCATCCGGGTCCAGCCGGGCCAGCTCACCGAGTAGCCGCGCACCCGCAACCTGTCCTTGGTGGTGTTCGCCCGGTGCAGCACACCACGGCGTTCCAACTCTTCCTCGAACTTGGCCGGACCGAGGCCGCGGGCCGCAACCACTGCGGCGTTCATCTGTTCACGCAACACAGCCCGGTCCGGGTCACGGCCGAGTCGTTTGCCCTTCTCCCGCTCGGATTTGCTGACTGCGGCCAGCCTGGACGTCTTGCGGTCTGCGTCGAGCTGGGTCAGGCCGTGGCGGCGTTCAATCTCGCGCATCGACTCCATGCTGCGGGGCCGATCGAACTCGCCTCGCCACACCTTCCCGTCACCATCAACCCGGCACGCGACGACATGAATGTGATCATCGGCGTGCCGGACCACGACCCACGGATGTTCGGAGAGGCCCATCATCTCCATGTGTTCGCGGGCGATTTGGCCCCACTCGACATCGGTCATGATGCGGTCTTCAGGAATGGGTGCGGTCCGCAGCGAGGTGTGCCAGACCGGTTGAGCAATCTCCGGGCGTTGCTGGGCGGCCCATTGCATGTCCGCGACCCACGAGCGCCACTGCCGGGCATCATCACGCAGCACGTTGCCTGACGCGACCGACCGAGGATTGCTGTGCTTCTCGTGGTTCTTACCGACCGCGTACAAGTACCGGCCGACCAGCACGTCGAGCAGGCGCCGGCCGGTCACCTCGACCGCGCGGATCCGGGCGGCGACGTCCGGGCGGGCGCTGCCGCCGGGGGTTGGACCCGGGTTGCGGGCGTCGACCTGCAGCACTACGGCGCGCTCGCGGGTGAGTAGCTGCGCGGCGGTACCGGCTGCGGCCGTGCGGGCCTGCGCCTGCTCGGCCTGGGCGCGACCTCCGGGGCGGCCCAGACCTCGCCCGCGGGGGACATCTCGGCGGCGCTTTGAAGCCCAGTAGGCTGCAGCCGCACTACTACAGCGCCGAGACCCGCCGCGACCTGGACACCCTGCAGAAGCTCCTCAACGAATACCACCCCGACACCGTGCTCTGCGGCCACGGCGGACCCATCACCGCCACCGCTGCACGCCATCGCCTTCGGGTCCTACTAAACTGACAACACGCAGTACACCCGAGCGGGTGGAGTCGGCCTTACGGTCGGCGGGACACCTCGACAAGCACGCGCAACGTTGGGGTGTCTGTTCTCCGGGCAGGGCTATCCGCTGGTGATCGCCCTGTTGCTCGGACAAGCTCGGCGGGCCGCGGCGTAAAGATCAACCCAGACAGCGCCAACCGCAAAGGGGCGGGTGGCCCGGGGGAATTACACACCCGGCTCCCACAGAACGGAACGTGACAGTCTCCCGTCATTCCACTTGTTCGGCGTCGATAGCGTCGCAGCACCCCAGGAAATCTGTTCCTGGGGTGCTGCCGGCAGCCGCGGGTTGGGCAGACCGAGCGCCGCACCCGGACTGTCCGACGGCGCTGAAGATGCTGATGTCGCGGACAAAGCTGAGGCGTTGAGCGTTCCGATGATCTCGGGCGGACTTAGCTTTCATCCGCGGCACCTTGCCGATCAACGTCTGCGATCGAGCGTCGGCATGCCCACAATCCACGTCACTCACACGACTTCGGACTACTCACGTTGATTGAGTCTAATCACGCGCAAAAGTTTGGAAGAGTAGCTGTATAAAGTTTTAAGTGTTGCCCTTGCGGGAATTTTGCGTCAGGGCCAGCGTAAACAAGATAAACATCTGGTTGAATTGCGCCACCATTTTGTGAGGCACAGATATTACTGATGTCTTGATCAAATCCGTGATAGCTACTACCACCGCAATGAGCAGCAATAGCATCAGCGTCCAATCTTGGCTTGTCTGCAGGGATGGAGCCGAGATATGTACCTTGATTGTAGACGTCTACCCGAAGAACGCGGTTGGGTTCGTCGGACGCACACCCCCAACCGGAGAGATGAATAGAGCCATTACTCCCGGAATAGTCATCGAGATAGCCGTAATAGTTGCCTGAACCATAGTATTCGAATTCGCCGTTGGAGGCGTGAGCCGAAGTAACCGGCCCCAAGGCGAGGACAGCCATCGCGGCAGTAGCCGTGGATGCCAAGCTTCTTACGTAACGACCCAAAGTCATTGCTAGTAATCTCTTCGCGCCGCACCCGCACAAGCCCTCGGGGAACCGGTCTCGCCGTGCATCCGGGTTATCCGAGAAGGCCATATGCGACCCCGGCACACCCCGCTGCTTACCCCGTATACCCGCCGGAATGTTCCGCTTCTTCGCCGCCGGTGGTGTACGCCCCGCGTCGTCGTCTTTCGACGGCGGCGACGACGAGTTCGACGAGTTCCGTGACAGCAGATGCTCGATCCGCGCCAACCGCACCGCGAGTGCCTCGTTCGCCGCTGTCAACTCCGCGATCTGCGCGTCCTGAGCAACAATCCGAGCGTCCTGCTCAACGATCCGAGCGGCCTGCGTCCGTGCCAGCGAGATCAGCTCTTCACGAGACAACTCATCCCACACCCACACGCCAAGATCCAACCACATCGGACAGAGCCGCGTCGAGCCAGCCGAACCCGTCACTCAGCTCACGTTGACCGTCACTCTTCGCACACCACCTGAATGTTTACGAAGAGTGACGGTTGGCACGGGTTGAGTGACGAGGTCCGCTCGGCTGGCTCGACCTGCACGGCCCCGCCCGGCCTGCCGTTCCCACACGTCAGCCAGGTCTGGCTGATCGAACGCTACGTCACCACCAGCGACGGAAAGCAGTCTGCCGCCGCACAACTGGGGCGTTACCAGCCACTCCGCCGAAACGCCCGGTCCGGCCGAGATCGCCGCGTTTCACCGTGGCCAGTGGGCCCTGAAACCCTGCACTTCATCAGGGACACCTGCTACCGCAAGGACAACTCCCGCATCCGCACCCGCTCCGGGCCACGAATTCTGGCCTCGCTACGCAACCGTGCGATCAACGCCCTACGCCTAGCCGGCCGTACCGACATCACCGAAGCCACCCGCTGGGCCAACCGCGATATGGCCAGGCCATTCACCATCCTCGGCCTTACCGGATGATGTTGAAACGGCCGTGGCAATCCCGCCCGGTCCCACGATGCCCCAACGGACCTTTTGCCCAGTCATAACGCTACGCTATCGTCCCTGTTGCCCACAGTGACAGGATCGGCGAGTGACTTATCCGCTTCGACTGCCACGCGATCTGGTCAGGTCGCGGCTAGCCCAGGTTGTCAGGAGTACGGCGGCGACCAGGATGGCGGTCCACCAGCGGTGGACGGTAGCCCATTGATCAGTGCCCGGAGATACGAACAGGTGGAATCGGTCGGGGACGAATTGGGCAACCGCGACGAGCACGATGAGGGTCGGTGCCGCTACTGTGCCGCCACCGTCGTGCGGTGGGCGTCGGACGGCGAACGCGGCTACCGCCAGGGCCGCGGCCATGAGTGCGGCTAGCTCCAGGGTGCAGCCGGCGAGCGGCACGCCCTGCCATGTTCCAGCGTCAGTGTCGTGGCGCAACAGCGCCAGGACCGCGGCCCACCACAGCGCAATCCCGGGGATCGCGACGAGGGGACGGAGCAGGAGCCGCAGTGGGCGGGATGCGGGTGTGACAGCGGTGGTCGATTCGCTCGGGTCGTCCAGCAGGAAGCCGCAGCCGACCGCGCCGAACAGCGCCGCAAGGCGAAGCACGGTGGTCAGGCCGGCGGCGTCCTGGGTGACCGGCACCAGCGTCATCACCAGCACGAAGCCCAGACCGGCGGCGGCCGCAGCAGCGACCGGCCGCCAGCGGATACCCCGCACGGTGTAGGGCAGCAGGGCTGGCGCGATGCTCATCCGCACTCCTTGAAGTCGGGACCGTAACCGGCTCGATCCTCGGCCGACATCGGGGCGAGCTTGGCCGGGACGGGCAAACCGAGCAGCTTGGCCGCCTCTTCCAGAGTGGTCTTTGGCGAGGTCAGCTGCGACCAAGACTGCTGCACGGACGCGGCAACCCGATCGGCGGGCTGCTGCAGTAGCTGCTGGGCCAGGGTGATTTCCCGGATGCCCACCTCGATGTTCGGGCCACCGTCGACCGAGTCGAAGGTTTTCGACCGGGTGCTGCTTTGGGTGTCGAGTACTAGCGGGAGCCCCACCTCGGCCGCGGACGTGGACTGGGCGGCCAGCCAGATCGTCAGCAGGCCGACCCCGCCGCAGTCACGGACGCCGTCCGTGACTGCGTGGCCGGTGACCAGGCGGTGGCTGATGTGTACAGCGAATTGGATGGCCTGGCGGGGTTGTCCCCACGTGACGCCGATCGAGACGGCCTCCGGGGTGCCAGCCCCCCGGTCGTCGGCCCGCCACGCCTCGTCGGACCCGCCGGTGTTGACCATGCCGTTCGAGTCGACGTTGCCCATGATTGTGCGTTGTCGCACGGCCAAGGGTGCCGCGGCAACGGCGGCCGGTACCCGGCGCCGGACACCGTCGACGACCTGGCGCCAAGCACCAGTCCACGGGAGGTATTCGGGAAAGGCGCAATACGAGACAGGGTCGTGCCTGACGCAATTTTGGTAGCGGGACGGTTCCATCGTCATGGCGGTGCGCAGCGCCACGAGGTCAGCCGACCTCGGTTGAATCTGAACGACGCCGCCGACGACCGCGACGATTAGGGCGGCAATGCCGGCCAGCGCGGTGCGGGCCCTCGGCGCTGCTGCGCGCAGCAGCGCTACTACAGCAATGACGACTGCCAGGCCGAGAAGGTAGAGCAGGTGCGCGCCGGCGCGGTCGTCGAGCGCACGCGACGGTGGAACATCGAAGCCTCGTTCGAACAACTCGACCGGGGACAACCGGCCCAGGCTGTGGTCCTCGTCAGGGTTGTAGGGCGCGCGGAACAGCCAGCCGAAGACGAGCAGGACGAGCAGTAGTGGCGCGACTACGGCGGAGCGGACGAGGCGGCCCAGCAACGCACCAACCGCCCCGAACAGCAGCACCAAGGCCGGCGCGACGGCCAGGATCAGTGGGTTGGGGCGGCCCACCGCGCCGTCCCGCAGGGCCAGCTGCCCGATGCGGGCCACCGCGAGGAGCCCGGCGAAGACGGCCAGCGGCAGCAGCGCCAACAGATGGGCCAGGGTGCGCCGCCAGAGGGGCAGGGTAAGCACGTCGGTGAACGTGGTCACGCCGTGCCGGTGGGTGCGGAGGACGCCCAGGTTAGTGGCGATCAGGGCCGCGGCCGCGACCAGCGTCAATTGCAACAGCAGGGCCGAGTCCTCTAAATAGAGCACCGGGAACCGGTCGCTGTCGTTGACGGCCACGACCAGGATGGCCAGCAGGATCGCCAGGGCGGCCAACACGACCGGGTGGCGCAGCAACCGCCACGCCTCAACCCTGGTCAGCGCCAGGGTGGCGGCGTTGGCGTTATGCGGGTTACCGACGACCGGATCGGCGGGGTGCCGTGCGGTGGCCGACTGCAAGGTGCTCATGCGGTCACCGCCGAATGTGCCTCGGCCCCACCCAGCAGCAGGTAGCCATCCTCCAAGGTGGGCGCGATCAGGTGGGCGCCAGGCGGCGGCGAGCCGAGATTGCGGTACTCGCCCTCGCCGGTCCGCCACGCTGCGATGGTGTCGGCGGCACGGTTCGGGCTCAGCCAAACCCGGCCTCGGGCCACGTCGGCTAGCTCCGCGGGCGGACCGTCAAAGCGCACCCGGCCCGACTGCAAGACCACCACCCGCCCGCACAGCGACATCACGTCCTCGGTCTGGTGAGTCGACAGCAGCACTGTACAGCGTTCGCCCAGCTCGGCGATCAGCTCGCGAAACCGCAGCCGCTGCTCGGGATCCAGACCGACGGTCGGCTCGTCCAGGATCAGCAGATCGGGGCGCCCGACGATGGCGGCAGCCAGAGCGACCCTGCGCCGCATACCGCCGGAAAGCGCCTTGATCCGCTTACCCCGCACGTCAGACAGTCCTACCTCGGCGAGCACCTCGCGTACCTGGTCATGGCGCTGTCGGCGGTTCCCCAGCTCCTTGAGAATCGCCACGTAGTCGACGAACTCAAAGGTGGTGAAGTTTTGGTGGAAGCCCGGCTCCTGGGGCATGTACCCCAGTCGTCGCCGGGCCGCGAGCCGGCCCGGCGCGTGGCTCGAATCCGCTCCGAAGATCGACACGGACCCTGCATCGGGTGCGATCGCAGTGGCCAACACCCGCAGCAGGGTCGTCTTACCAGCCCCGTTGGGCCCGAGCAGGCCAGTTACGCCGGCACCGAAGGCAAAGGACACGCCGTCGAGCGCCGTCGTTCGTCCGTAGCGCAGAGTCACCTCCGTTACCAAAACGTCGGTGTGCGTTGGCGGTGCAGCGTTCATGGGTGCGTCCTTCGGGACAGAGGGGTGGAATAGCGATGCGACTCGGTGTCGAAGCGCCACCGATTGAGCAGAACGGCGGCCGCCATAGCAGCGGCAATGGCCGCCATTCCCGCCTGGATGGCCGGGTGGAACAGCACGGACTGCCCGGTGGAGACCCGGACGGTTGTGAATAACGTGCACAGCCACGTGCCGCCGGCGAGCACGGCGGCCCGCTGCGGGCCGAAGACGGGGCTCAGCCCCAGGGTGGTGACGGTCAGGAGCAGCACTGGAGCCAGCCACGCCAACGCCCGCAGACCGGCGTAAGGTGCAGCGATGCTGGCGAGGCCGGCCAACCCAATCGTGACGCTCAGTACTGCCGACGAACGCAACAACACGAGGCGGAAAGTGTCGAAGGGCGCGGCCAACCCGATCTCGTACGTGGGGTCGATCCGGGGGCCGAAGGCGACAGCGACGCCGACGATCGCGGCCAACGGCACCACGGCCAGCAGGGCCAGCGGCATCCGCGTCGAGTCACTCACCCAACTCGCCGCGACCCCGACCGCGAGAGTCACCGCCACCGCGGTCAGCCAGGACAGTCGCAATGTCGGCGTGGCCGCTAGCAGCCGGGCGATGTGTTCGGGTATGCCCAAGCGGAGCAGCAGCCACTCCACCAGCCCCGGCCGCGGCCTATCGAGGACGTCGTCGAGGCGTTGCCACACCCGCTCGACCGCGGGCACCACCGGCGCCGCAGGCAACCGGGCGCGGCAGGCGGCACAGGCCGTCAGGTGGGCCTCCACCGACCACAGCACCGGCCCGTCCAACCGGCCCGCACTGTAACCGGCCAGCGCGCCCTCGTCAAGATGCCAGTCACCGGTCATCGGAGCCCTCCCTTTTGATTGCTCACGCCAGCTCCCGACGCAGCTGCGCGCGGGCCCGCATGGCCCGGGTCTTGACCGTGCCGACTGGGATTTCGAGCAGCACCGCGGCCTCGCGGGTGGTCAGCCCGTCCAACACTGTCGCCTGCAAAACCGCACGCAGCTCGGGCGACAGGCGCCCCAGCGCCCCAGCCAGGTCGCCATGCTCCACCCCGACCAGGACCAGGTCCTCGGCCGAGTCCGCGACTTCGGTGCGGCCCCAGGACAGCCGCTGCCACAGGCGGTCACGGGAACCGCGCTGCCGCGAGGCATCGACAAGCCGGCGGGCACAGATGCGCCACAGCCAGCCAGCCGCCTCCCCGGATTCCCGCGACTCGAAGCGGGCCTTGCCTCGCCACACTTGCAGGAACGCATCCTGAAGGACGTCGTCGACAACGGCCTCATCAGCGCAGCGATACCGCAGCCGGATCAACAGCCACGGCGCGTGCCGGCGATAGAGCACCTCGAAGGCCGTACGGTCCCCCGCCGTCACCGCGCTGAGCAGCTCAGCATCGGTCGGCAGTGGTCCAGCCTCGGTCGTCACACCCCTCTATCGCACGCCAGGTGCGCACCGGTTCACGAAACGGCGAAGAAGTCTTAGTGGGCAAGCGGTTAGATGAGGCAGGATCGACCAGTGACCGATTCGCTGCCTCTCCCTCCGGCGATGGCGCAAAGAGCACGCGAGTTCGACGGCACGCCCACGCCGGTGCGCGCCGCCGCCACCGTAGTGCTTCTGCGGCCCCGCGATGCTGGTGTCAAGAGCACAGGCTTCGAGCTGTACATGCTCAGGCGCGCTACCACGATGGTGTTCGGCGGCGTGTACGCGTTTCCGGGCGGCGGCGTCGACCCGGCCGGCCGGCCCACCACGATCCGCACCGACTGGCCCGGGCGGCTGGGTCTCTCCGACGACCGAGCGTGGGCCGTGGTCGGCGCCGCCGCCCGCGAGCTGTTCGAGGAGGCAGGCGTCCTGCTCGCCGGCCCGATCGACGGGCCAGACCAGACGGTCGGCGACGTCAGCGGCGTGGACTGGGAAGCCGATCGGGTGGCCGTGGCGGCCCGCGAGCTGACCATGACTGAGCTGCTCGATCGGCGTGGACTTCAGCTGCGCGACGACCTGTTGTTGCCGTAGGCTCGGTGGATCACGCCGGAATTCGAGCCCAAGCGGTTTGATACCTGGTTTTTCGTGGCGCTCCTGCCGCACGGCCAGACGGCGCGCGACGTGTCCGGGGAGGCCGACCACGCCACCTGGATTCGCCCGGCAGCCGCCGACGGCCTGCCCATGCTGCCACCGACGCGCTCAATGGTGCGCGATATTGGGGCGTGCCAAAATGACGGAAGTGATTGCGGCCGCAAGTCGCCGGGATGCCGCAACGCCCGTGCTGCCGCGGGTGGAGTTGACCGAAGACGGCGGCGCCCTGCTGCACCTGTGAGTGACCAGGGCGCCGCTTTTACTTCGCCCGAGCCGCCCGGTCAGAACCTGAACCGAACGGTCCGTGCCTTAGTGGTCTGCTTCGTAAGTCCTTCGGGGGTTATGCGGCCAGGGTAAGTGCGGCAGGCTGGTGATCGCAGCCAGGAGGCTGTTGGAGGTTTGGCTCTTTCTGTTCGTGTCGCTCGATCCGGGCCAGCAGGTCCTCGAGGTCGGCCGGGGTGAACTTCCATCTCAAGGGCCGGGCGGCCTGGTTGTAGCGCTGCTCGAAGGCGGTGAGCCGGTCCTCGACCTGGTCAAGGCTGGTGAAGTCGTTGGGAGTGACGACCTTGCGCTGCACGAGGAGAAGAAAATCTCCACTTGGTTGAGCCAGGAGGCGTGCACCGGGGTGTGGATCATGACCGCGTTCGGGAACCGCTTCGCGAGGCGGTCGATCGCGGCTTGGCCGCGGTGCGACGAGCCGTTGTCGACGACCCAGAACACCCGTTTCGCCGAGGCATACGGTTCTTGGGTCATGACCTGTTCGACCAGGCTCATGAACGGCACGATCCCGGTCTTGGCCGAGCAATGTCCGAACACGCGGGCCTGGTGGACGTCGTAGCCGGCCAGATACGCGAGGGCGCCGCCGCGGTCGTATTCGTGGTTGACCCGCATCATCCGGGCGACACCGGGTGCCAGGGTGGGGTGGCAGCGGCAGCGGGCCTGGATGCTGGTCTTCTCGTCGCTGGAGATGACGTATTCGTCGTCGCCGAGCGGGACACCCTGGTAGGTGCGGGCGTAGAGGTCGAGCACCCGGCTGGCTTTGGCGGCGAAGTCGGGGTCGCGGATGAAGATCCAGGACTGGTGCTGCCAGGGCTTGATCGTGTCAGCGGCGAGGATCCGCCGGATCGTGGACGCGGAGATCGCCGGCACGAGGCCGCGGGTAACGACCTCGTGCGCCAGATCCGGGCAGCTCCACCGCGACAGTGGCACCGCGAGTTCGGCGGGTAACTGGCAGGCCATCGCTTTGACCTCGGCGACCTGCACGGGTGTGAACCGCGGTGGTCTACCGGGCCGGCGCCGGTCGGCCAGGCCGGGCAGTCCTTCGTCGGCATAACGGCCGCGCCAGTGACGCACGGTATCGACGTGCACCCCCTGACGGGCGGCGATCTTGGTGTTGGAGTAGCCGTGGGCGCCGTCGCGGACGATCCGGGCACGGATGACCTGCTGGTAGCCGGCAGTGTGGGAGTAGGCCAGGGCTTTCAGCTTTCGCCGGTCGGTGGCGGACAGCACGATCTGACGTGCGCGGCAGACGGGCACGGGCGAGCCTTCACGGGTTGATCTTGGGTCGGGCGCGGGTGAGCCTGCCGTGCCGTGTGCCGCTACCGGATATCGACACGCCGCAGGGCAGGATGTGTCCCATGCCCGCGATTCCCGAGTCCACCAAGATCTCTCTGGCGCAGCGGCTGCAGGAGCACGCCAAACAACACTGGCCGCAGCTAGCCGCGGTGGAGGTGCGCTACCGCAGCCAGTTCGCGTACGTCACCGGTGAACTGACCGAGGGCGACCAGATGCCCCTGATGCGGCTACGGTACGGCGGATCCGCTCACCGCTGGGGCACCGCGATCTACGTGGCCAGCACAAACAGCTACGAAAGTCAGGTCTGGTTCAGCGGCAGCACCGAAGAGGCCTTCGACTTCGTCTGCGACATCCACATCGGCACCATCACACCCTGACCCTCACCAATCACCAGTCAACCCCCGACGGACTTCCGACTCGGACCAGTAAGTCTGACGCGCACCATCAACCCGCAACGACTCAAATCGCAACCAATATCCGCACCTCGTCGCCGGCATAGGCCTTCACAGAAGCTGCCGCGATCTGCGCCCCTGCGAGCGCCTGATTGAACGCCGCCATATGCGGCGTCGCAAAATGCGCGGTGAGCGCCGCATCGTCGGTCCAGCGCTCGATGACGCGCAGCACCTCAGGCTCGGCGAGATCGAGCGCATAGGCGTATTCGAGGCACCCGGGTTCGGCGGCCTTGGTCGCGCGCATCATCTCGACCGCCGCGTCGCGCAGGCGGTCGATCTCCGCAGCGGAGGTCATCCGCACCCAGCCTTCGACGATGATCATGGCCGTTTCTCCTTAAGGTGTCGTTGTGCCGCCGCCGCCGCCGCGGCGACGCGCGCGAGCCGCCGCACCGCGTCGCGGTAAGCGAGTTCGATTCGCACTTCGTGTTTGTAACACGCTTGTTTAGTCGCTCCGATCCCCGTCACGGGAAGCAGCGCGTCGAACGACAAGGAACAGCGACTGTCCACGAACACTGCCGACAGGGTACCGCCCGAGGCAGCCCAGCACTGCAACCCGCCCGCAAGCCTTCAGGGCTGACACGAAAAACTACCTGAAGTCGCAGGTCGCAGCTTGATCGCGTACGAGCTAAGCAGCGGTGGCGATGGGGTCGAAGCGCACGGTCATGCCCAACGCGTTCGCTTCGCGGACCATCCGCCGCATCGCCCGTTCGGGGTCCCGTTTAGCGAAGTAGTCCGCGCCCAGGTCCCTATGTTTGACCTTGTCGTGCAGGATGTGCCAGACTCCGACGGCGAGTTTGTGCATGACCGGGGCCAGGGCGCGTTGCCGACTACGTCGGGCGGCCACCCGCCGGTAGTAGACCCCGTAGTAAGAGTCCTTCTGCTTAACCGCGGCCATCGCGGCCAACCCGAGGACGCGTTTGAGGTTGCCGTTACCGCCACGGGTGTGCCCGGACTTGGCGACCCCGGCGGACTCGTTCATGCCGGGTGACACCCCGATCCACGAGGCCAGGTTCGCGGCGCTGACGAATGCGGTCATGTCACCGCCGGTCTCCGCGATGATGATCTCGGCGGCGCGGCGACCGACTCCGGGGATCGTGTCGAGATTCTCGATGTCCTGGTCGTGGTCGCCCATCAGCATGGCGATCCGGGCGTCCAATATGGCGACCACCGCGTCGAGGTGGTCGATTTGGTCCAGATAGTGCCGGCACATGAACGCATGGTGTTCGGTGAATGTGCCGTCCAGGGCCTCGACCAGCGCTGGGATCTTCTTGCGGGCCGCGCCGAAGGTCAGCTCGGCCAGGCGGTGCACATCGCGTTCTCCGCCGATGAGCGCATCCAGGATGCGTCGGGAACTCAGGCCGGTCACGTCGGTGAGTACCGAGGTCAGCTGCATCCCGGTGTCCTCCAGCTCTTTCTCCAACCTTTTTGAGCTTCCTGACCACGGGCGACCACCACCTCGGTGCGCCGGCGGGTCAAATCCCGCAACTCGCGGATCGCCCGCGGGGGCACGAACGAAGCCATCACCATCCCGGAGGCGCCCGCGCGGGCCAGGAACGCCGCATCGTTCGGGTCGCTCTTGCGACCCCAGATCCCCTTCAGATGCGCCGGGTTGACCAGCATCAAGTTCAGCGACTCCTGCAGCGTGTAGTAAACCGGCCGCCAATAATCGCTGGTCGCCTCCATCACTACCAGCTCGACCCGCCGCTCGGTCAACCAGGCCAACAACCCGGCGCACCTCGACCGGCGTCGTGCCGAACCGTTCGGTCTCCAACGACCACGTGCCCTGCCGCTTCGGGTTGGGCACCCGCATACACGCCAGCAAAAACCTCGACCTCCCGGCCCTGGTCACCGCAGCGGGCATCCCGGACGCAACGGTGTTTTCGGACCAAAGGGCAGCTGGCCATCGACATCTACACCGACGCCTACGCCGACGGTGTCACCGTCGATTTCGTCTGCGGCGACGAGGTCTACGGCAACTGCACCCAGCTGCGGGAATTCTTCGAAGACCGACAGCAGGCCTACGTGCTGCGCGTCGCGTCGAGTTTCATGCTCACGCTCAACCCGGAAACCCGGATGACCTGCGCAAAGGGCCGTCGCCCTGCTCGCCAAAGACGAACGCCGGTGGCAGGTCCGCTCGGCCGGTACTGGCTCCAAAGGGCAACGCTGGTATGCGTGGGCCTGGATCGGCACCGCCAGTCCCCGGCATTACCTGCTGGTCCGACGTCACCTCACCAGCGGTGAACTGGCCTTTCACTACTGCTACGTGTGCTACGTGCCGCACGGCCAACCGTTGACCCTGGCCAGGATCGTGCGGGCCGCCGGGCTGCGCTGGCCAGTCGAGGAAACCTTCGAGTTCGGCAAGGACTCCTTCGGCCTCGATCAATGCCAAGCCCGCCTTTACACCGCGATCCTCCGGCACACCGTGCTGGTCGGCAGCACCCGCCCCAACCGCAACGGCGAGGCCGTAGCCCGTTGGGTGCACGAAATTGTCGCCCAGCGTAACGACGCGCAGTTCGAACTGGTAGACCTGCGTGACTTCCCATTGCCACACCTTGACGAGTCCATCCCGGCATCGCTAGGGCAGTACCAGAACGAGCATACCCAAAAGTGGGCAACCAAAATCGGCTCCTTCGACGGGTTCGTCGTGGTTACCCCGGAGTACAACCACAGCACCTCGGGTGTGCTCAAGAACGCCATCGACTACCTGTACGCCGAGTGGAATAACAAAGCTGTCGGGTTCGTCTCCTACGGTTCCGCTGGCGGCGCCCGCGCTGTCGAACACCTACGTCTGATCGCCGGGGAATTGCAGATGGCCGACGTGCGCCAGCAAGTCACGCTGTCGTTAGCAACTGAATTCGAGAACTACAGCGTATTCAAGCCTGGCGACTACAACAGGCCCCAGCTCACCGTCCTGCTCGACCAAGTCGTTGCCTGGAGCACCGCGCTCGCGCCACTGCGCCAGCCTGCCATTGCTTGAGCCACTAAGCCCGGCCGTATCCCAACTATCGCTGGGGTAGTACCAGGTCACACTGACGCCTCTCGACCTTCAACGACGCCTCTCGACCTTCAACGCGTAGAACATCATGTGACGGCAGTGGTCCGCTCGACCACCGAGTAACCGTCGAGCGGGCCACGCCGAACAGTGAAATACCGTCGAACTTCAGGTAGGGACTTAGGGATTGTTGCCTCTGAAGTAGCCGCAGGTGAGATTTCGGCGCTGGTCTCTATGTCCCACTTATGGCGATCATGATCCTGGCGAGCAGGGCTGCTTACGGAAGGTCTGGGTCTGACTCGTGCCGGTTAGTCCTAGAATGTAGGAACCCCGGGCGGGACAGTTGAAGTGCAAAACCAGCTTCGTCAGTGAGCCAACCGCGTCGGTACGCCCGATGTTCACCGTCGTATCGTCGATGGTCGCAGTCACGGCCTCGTTAGGAGTAAATCCAGCTGCGGACACCGTGCTGGTAACTCGTCCGCCCTGCTGGGTGACATCGCGATTGCATCCGGAGGCTTCAACAGTCAACGCCGTACTTGCGGAACCGCCGTCACTGCCGGTGACAGTGACGGTGTACGGGGCCCCAGCTGGGACTTGACCGATGTCGAACGTTCCCGCCAATTGACCGCTAGCGTCGGCGCGTCCCGGGAACGCAAACGACTTGACCGACCCAATCCGCGCGATAGCCGACACCCCAGGCCGATACCCATGTCCAGTGACGTCGAAAGATGTGGCAAACGGGGAAATCCCGCAGCTGGGATTCCACGAGACGACCATGCTCGGCGCGACCTCCACCGACCTCGTGGTGGCTGCCGCGGCCGATTGCGTGGGAACGCCCAACGCCGCAAGGCCAACCGCTGTTGCGACCCCTACCCACCGGCCAGTGATCTGCATGTCACTCCTCGATATTGATCGTCGATCTCATAGGACCCCCGCTGCTCAGAAGGACACTGGGTCCTTCCTCAAAGGACACTAGTCCCCAGAACTCGTTCCCCGCACATTCAAGAGACCTTCGCGGATGGACTCGGTTCGCAGCTCCCCATTAATTGGTGGTTGGTCCAGTGGACAGTCGGCCGTGGATCTCCAGGAGTCGCTCGGCGTCACCAGGGGTGAGCAAGGCTACGAAGTTCTCCCGCAGAACTTTGATGGCGATCGCGCGAGCCGTCCGGAATTGTCGTGCGCCGGACGATGTGAGGTGGATCTCCACGGTGCGCCGGTCGTCAGGCGGAATGGAGCGTTCGAGATACCCGCGGGCTTCGATCTTGCTGACCAGACGCGACATCGTGCTTTGAGAGAAGAGCACTCGATCTTCTAAGTCGCGGAGCTTGATGTGCTGCTGTGGCGCCTCACTGACGTGGGTGAGGACGTCATACCAGGCCAACGGCAGGTCGGCCTGAGCACGTAGTGCGATGTCCAAACGGGTCGCAAGAATGAGATGCGACCTCAGGAAGAGCCGCCAAGCGTTGAAGGCGAGCATCTCGGTGGGGTGTGGTTGGTCAACAGGTTGAAAATCGTCACCCATGGCATCCTGTCCTATGCATGTGAATAGAATCGTGTTCGGCGCTGTTGCCACCGATCGACTGCTCTGGTTTCACCAACTGTCTGTGGAGGTCACCTGACATGACATCGGCCTATATGAACCTCGAGGAGGCGGCCCTTGAGGTCTCACCGAGTTCCGCACACTTCCGCGGCTCCCGCCACCTGCTCGTACAGTCATACAAACCGGGCGAGGACTGGCGGTGGTGTTTTGTCGATGCGGTGGCCTTCACTGTTGTGGGCGCGAGCACCCAGGTGCACCCGTGAGCGCCCGTAATGCTCTGCCGCCGCTTCCGCTGGAGCCGTGGGAGGCAACCAAGGAAACGCTTCACCTCTGGGCCCAAATCGTCGGAAAAGTTCGGCTGGCGAGCGTACCGCCTTCCAATCATTGGTGGCACGCCCCGCTGTACGTTACCGAACGCGGTCTCACCACCCGCAGGATGACCCACCGCGCCCAGCCGGATGCCCGTTCCTACGCCATCGACTTCGACTTCTGGGCCCATGAACTTCTGGTGCGGACAGACACGGGTGAGTTGAGACGGCTGCCTTTACGTGACGGAATCAGTGTTCAGGCGTTCTATCGGTGGTTGATGGCCACATTGAGCGAGTTGGACCTGTCTACGCCGATCGTGGCGAAACCGTTCGGCCTGGCGACGGCGATTACGCCGTTCGATGAGGACATTGCGCATGCGTCATACGATCCGGAAGCCGTCGGGCAATACTGGGCTGCGCTGCGGTGGGTCGACACGGTGCTAGCCGAGTTCAGCGGCTGGTTTTACGGCAAAACCAGTCCGGTACATCTTTTCTGGCACAGCTTCGACCTGGTTGTCACGAGGTTCTCCGACCGCCGGGTGCTACCGGTGCCCGGGGTCGACCGAGTCACGGCCGACGCGTACTCCCACGAGGTGATCAGCTTTGGATTCTGGCCGGGAGACCGCCTAACCCGCCGAGCCAGCTTCTACTCGTACACAGCTCCCGAACCGCCGCAACTGGACATATATCCGTTGGAGCCGGCCGCCGCACGCTGGCAGCTCGGGCCTACCGGAACACTGGCACGGCTCGACTACGAGGCTGTACGTACCGCTGATGATCCACGTGCCACTTTGCTGGCCTTTCTCAGCTCGGCATATGACGCCGGGGCCACCGCCGCTGGCTGGAAGCGCACGGAATTGATGAGTGTCCTGGACCCTCGCGCGGGAGCCGCCGATGACAACGTCACCCCATGAGGCCCTCGTAGCCGCCAGGACAAAGAACCTCCTTCCGATCACTTGCGCGCAAAGCGGAGACCCATATGCCAACCTCGAACCGGCCGTCGTCTGATCGCCGTACTTGGATACTACTTACCCTGTGCATAGCGCAATTCATGCTCGTCTTGGACATCTCAGTCACCAACGTCGCCCTAGCATCGATTCAACGCGCGCTCGGCTTCGCCGTCACGGACCTCCAATGGATTGTTACGGCCTACACCATCACCTTCGGTAGTTTGCTCATTTTCTTCGGCCGCGCCGGTGATCTTTTCGGCAGGCGCCGTTTGTTCGAACTTGGCCTGGTGCTGTTCACGGTCGCGTCCCTGTTATGCGGGCTCACGCAGCACCCCTGGCAGCTCATCGCCGCCCGTGCGATGCAAGGACTCGGCGCCGCGATGATGTCCCCCGCCGCGTTGTCACTGCTCACCACTACATTCGCGGAGGGCGCCGAACGCAACCGGGCGTTGAGTATCTGGGGTGCCATCACCGCGGGCGGCGCCGCCGCCGGCATGATCATCGGCGGCATACTGACCGACTTGGCGAACTGGCGCTGGGTGTTCTTCATCAATGCGCCGATCGGGGTATTCACCCTCATCTCGGTGCGGGCGGTGGTGCCTGACAGCCGCGACGAGCACCGCCAGCCACTCGACGTCGCCGGAGCGATCACGATCACCGGGGGCTTGGTCGCACTCGTGTACGGGTTGACGCAGACCGAGTCAAAGGGAATCGGCTCGGCCGTCGTCCTCAGCTGGCTCAGCGCCGCAGCGGCGCTACTCGTCGTGTTCGTCATCGTCGAGCGCCGGGTCGCGTCGCCTCTGGTCGACGGTCGGGTCTTGCGCAGCTCCAGCGTCCGCGGCGCCAACTTGTTCAGCCTGGTGAGCAGCACCGTGATTGTGGGCCAGTCGTTCTTCCTTTCCCTTTACCTGCGGGAGATCCTCGGATACTCGCCGCTGCGCACCGGCTTCGCACTCATCCCGATCACCATCGTGGTAGTCGCAGTTGCCGGCGTCATCCCACGTGTTCTGCCCTATCTCGGCGTCAAGATCACCCTGACCCTGGCTGGGTTGCTCCTCGCCGTCGGCATGCTGCTGCACGCACGAATGCCGGTCGGCGGTTCTTACCTGGCCGATGTCCTTCCCGCCATCATCGTCACAGCAGCCGGGCTCGGACTAGGTTTCGTGGCCGCCACCATCGCCGCTACCACGGGTGTCGCCGCTCACCAGCAAGGCCTCGCATCCGGCATCCTCAACACCTCCCAACAAGTCGGTGGAGCGGTCGGGCTAGCCCTGCTAGCGACAATAGCCGCAAGCCGCACCAACAACGCGCTCGCCAATGGCGCGGAACCTCTGAAAGCCCTCGTAAACGGCTTCTCCCGCGGATTTATCACAGCGGCAGGACTGGCTGTGCTAGCCGCACTCGCCGCAGCCATTTATGCTCCCGGCCGAACCAGCACTGGGCCTAGTGACAGTGGAAAAAACAGCGCTCGCACAGCCGAAAAAGCGGAAGTACTGCAACTCAAGATTGGCCCCGAATAACCCACGTCGGCGACCACAACGACAGGAAAAGCTGAGGAAATCATGAGTGATATCAACCAGACGGACGCTGGACGGGCAGAGCGCGGTGGACCGTCGTATGCGGTGGTCGGCGCCACCGGGCAGCAGGGGGGTGCCACCGCAAAAGCGCTACTGACCACCGGGGCGCAGGTACGGGCATTGGTTCGCGATCTGAGCGCACCGTCCGCGCAAGCGCTGCGAAAGCTAGGTGCACAACTCGTGCTGGCCGACCTTGACGATCCTGCCAGTTTGCGATCCGCTTTCACCGACACAGCCGGGGTCTTCGCCATGACCACATTCACCGGCCCGGCTGGCACGGAAGGTGAAGTCACCCATGGAATTGCTATTGCCGATGCCGCTCGCGACGCCACCGTCCCGCATGTTGTCTACAGCTCAGTCGGCGGTGCTGATAGAAAAACCGGGATCCCGCATTTCGAGAGTAAATGGCGAGTCGAGGAGTACCTGCGGTCGATCGGCCTGCGTACCACCGTCGTACGGCCAGCGTTCTTCATGGACAACTTCGCAAACTACATGCCACCGGAGCGGGTCAATGGCACCCTAGTGCTGCGAATGCCCTTGCCGAAAGACATCCCGCTCCAACTTATCGCCGCCAGTGACATCGGTGTCGTAGCGGCAGTGGCCCTCACCGAACCCGATCGGATCCCACACGGGGCCCTGGAGATCGCCGGCGACGAATTGACTGGGGAGCAAATCGCGGAGAAATTTGGTAGACACCAGGGTATGCCCGCGCGATACGAAGCACTACCCGTGGACAGCGTCGCTGACCCCGACTCCCAGGCAATGATGTCCTGGTTCAGCCACCTACCTGCGTATCAGGCCGATTTCGCAGCCACGCGGGCTCTTGCCCCTCATCTCAAAACCTTCTCCGAATGGGTGAAAGAAACCACATAATTCCACACATGCCGGCCGTGACCGGCCCCCGGACCTACCTGGTCGGGGGCCGGTCAAAATTTAGCCCACCGCAAGCTGCAGCGTCGTATCGTCTCCGTAGCTGCCGGGGACTATGTGGTCCTCGGCGTTAATGCCGGGGGGCAGATGGTGGCGGTTTCGTGGGCGGCGATGCGTTTGAGGGTGGTATCGAGGTCGGCTTTGGTGTAGCGCCAGTTGAAGGGCCGGGCAGCTAGGTTGTACAACTTCTTCGAACGCGGTGAGCCGGTTGGTGAGCTCGTTGAGGTCGTAGAAATCGTTGGGTGTGACGACCTTGCGCTGCACGATGGAAAAGTAGATTTCGACCTGGTTGACCCAGCTGGCGTGGACTGGTGTGTGGACCAGGTGGGCGTTCGGCCACGCCTTGTTCAGCCGGTCGAGAGCTTTCTGCCCGCGGTGCGACGAGCCGTGGTCGGTGATCGGAGAAAACCCGGCGGGCGCTGGCGTAGGGCTCACGCCCATGACCTGCGCGACCAGATTCGCGAACGGGACGATCCCGGTGGTGGGCTCGGTACGGCCGAACACCCTGGCCTGGTGCACGTCGTACGCGGCGAGGTAGGCCACCCCGGTCGTATTCGAGGTTGACCCGCATGATCCGGGCCAGTCCGGGTGGCAGACTCGGATGACACCGGCAGCGGGCCTGCACGGAGGTCTTCTCATCGGCGGAGATGACGTAGTCGTCATCGCCGAGCACTCGCTTTGCCAAGTACGGGTGTAGAGGTCGAGGACCCGCCCGGCCTTAACGGCGAAGTCCGGGTCACGGGGAAGATCCACGATTGGTGGCGCCAGGGCGGATCGCATCCCGGCGTAGCCACCGGCGCACGGTGGATGCCGAGATGTCCTCGACGACCCCGACGTCGACGGCTTCGGCAGCCAGATCGGCGTGGCTAAACCGCGACAGTGGGATCCCCCGATCCGCGGGCAGTTCACAGGCGATCGCTGTGACCTGGGCCTGCTGCACCTCGGTGAACCGACGCGGCCGCCCGGAGCGGCCCCGATCCCGCAGGCCGTCCTCGGCGAAGGAACCGTAGCGGTTGCGCCAGGTCTCCGGCGGTGTCCACACAGACCCCGACCCGCCGCGTGATCGCCGCGTTGCTCCAACCCTGGGCGGCGAGCAGGATGATCATGGCACGTAGGACGTGCCGGTGTTGCGCGGTCGCGGTCCTGACCCGGTGCTCAAGACGCTGCTGCTCGGGCATAGACAAGACGATCGGGTAGGCCGATGGACCAGACATGACAAACCTCCGCCTACCCGAACATGGCAGACAGTCGATCTATTGCGGGTGGTCGGCCCGTCACACCGCGTGGGTTCGCCCCGGCCTGCGGGCCTATCGGCAGGCAGGCATGATGAATAGTGTGGCCGCGATCCCCGAATCGACGAAGGTGTCGTTGCAGCAACGCCTCACTGAGTACGCGAAGGCCCGCTGGCCTGGGCTGCCCGGGATCGTGGTGCGCTACCGGCCGGGTTCGCCTACATCGACGCGCACCTACCCCAGGGTGAGACCATCCCGCTGATGAGGCTGCGCTACCAACGCTCCGCACACCTGTGGGGCTTCGCGATCTACCTCGCCAGCCGTGACGGCTACCAAGACTGCGTCCTACCCGACGGCCAACCGATCGGCACCGCCCAAGACGCCCTCGACTGCGCCGACGACCTCTACCTCACCAACCTGGAACCCCTGAACCAACCCCCGAACGATTAACGCCGAGGACCACTTAGGCAACACCGTAATGGCGGATAGGCGCGAGGTTGACGGGGTTGCACCCCAGTCCCATACTCTTTACTCAGTAAGTGCATACCGAGTAGCTAGATGTTCGGTGACCTGCGGCTGAGTTGGGGTTGGGCGATGTCAGTGAAGTTCGGGTTGTTGGCTTTGTTGTCCGATGGACCCAAGTATGGCTATCAACTGCGCACCGAGTTCGACCTGCGCACCGGCGGCACGTGGTCGGTAAATGTCGGGCAGATCTACACCACGTTGGAACGGCTGGAACGCGACGCTCTGGTCGTCACCGAAGGAGTTAACACCGAAGGCCGCCAGCTCTATGCGTTGACCGAGGCCGGCCACAGCGCGGTGCAGGCGTGGTTTCGCACCCCGATGACCGGCACCGATCGCCCGCGGAACGAGCTTGCCGTCAAGCTGTTGATCGCCGCCACGACCGCTGGGGTGAACGTCGGCGAGGTGGTGCAGCGGCAACGCACGGAGACGATGCGGTTGTTGCGTGACTGCACCACGGCTCGGCGCGCAGCGGCAACTGATGTGGCTGCGGTGCTGTTGCTCGACAATCTGGTGTTCGCGCTGGAAGGCGAAATCCGGTGGCTCGACCACGTCGAAGCCACGGTGTTGCGCCACGGCGGCCGACTGGCCCCACCGGAAGCGACGCTACGGCCGGCGCGGCGCCCAGCCGTTCGGAGTGCCTCGTGAGCGCGGTATTGAGCTTCGTCGCGGTCGGGCGCAGCTATCAGACCGGCGATGCCACCGTGCAGGCGTTGCATGAGGTCAGTTTGGAGGTGGCCCCGGGTGAACTGGTTGCGGTGATGGGGCAGTCCGGGTCGGGCAAGTCGACGTTGCTCGCGCTCGGCGGCGGGTTGGACACCCCCAGCGCTGGGGAAATCTGGGTTGAGGGTCGAGCATTGTCGAAGTTGTCCACTACTGAGCTGGCTCGGTTGCGCCGCGACCACATCGGTTATGTTTTCCAGGATTTCAACCTGGTCTCCGGGCTGACCGCGGCCGAAAACGTCGCGTTACCACAGGAGCTGGCCGGCCGCTCGGCTCGGCAAGCACGCAAGTCGGCATGCGCGGCGCTCGCTGAGGTCGGTTTGGCGGCCCAGGCCGACCGGTTTCCGGATCAGCTTTCCGGTGGCCAGCAACAACGCGTCGCCGTCGCACGGGCACTGCTCGGACAACGCCGGTTGCTGCTCGCCGACGAACCCACCGGTGCGCTCGACTCCGCCACCGGGCAGGCGATCCTCGATCTGATCCGGGCTCGGGTCGACGCGGGCGCTGCTGGATTGTTGGTCACCCACGAAGCCCGGTACGCCGGGTGGGCCGACCGGATCGTGTTTCTGCGCGACGGTGAAATTGTCGATTCGACCGGCCCAGCCGGCACCGCTGAGCGGCTGTTAGATGGTGTGGCATGAGCGCGGTCGGTGAGTGGGCGGGGTCGTGGCGGGTCGCGTTGCGTCTGGCTGTCCGGGCGGCTCGGCGAGCACCGGCGCGAACGACCTTGCTGGCGGTGATGCTTGCCCTCCCGGTTTATGCGGGCACCGTGCTGGCATTGTCATATACCGCCATCTACTCCTCGGCCGACACTGAAGCATCCTGGACAGCCGGCAGCGCTGATGTCATAGTCGAGGGCGCTGACCTGCGTGCTGCACTGGCCACCGTGCCGGCGGGTACCCGCACTCTCATCGTCAGCTCCGGTCGCGCGGTCATCGCGCATGGCGACCACCATGTCTTGCGTAATTACGAGGCAGCTGAGGTCACCGATCCGGTCCTGCGTAGTCGTTACCTGATCCGGGCCGGCCGAGCGGCGCAGGGTGCCGACGAGATCTCCGTTTCCGACCAGGTCAGCCACGAATTGGGTATCGGGCTGGGTGACCACATCACGGCCGGGTTACCGTCACGGCAATACACTGTCGTTGGCGTGATTGATAACGCCAACGAGCTCAGCATGCCGCTGCTGGTAGTGCCAGCAGCGCACCCGCTCACCACCGACGCTGGCCACCGCGCTTATGTGAGCCTGCCGCCGCAGGACCGGTCGTGGCAACCCGGCGGCGACGCGGGTTTTACGTCACGTTCCCAACCCTCGCCGGTCGAGTTGGCGGCCCGAGCCGCGAGCCTAGTTCTCGTAGTCGGGTTCGCCAGTACCCAAGTCGCTCTACTGGTTGGGTCGGCATTTGCCGTTGGCGCTCACCGTCGACGCCGAGAACTCGCCATGATCGGCGCGGTCGGTGCCAGCCGCCGCCAACTCGTCCGTCTTGGCCTTGCCGACGGCGCCGTCCTCGGCGTGGCGTCCGCTCTCGTCGGCATCGCCGGTGGCCTGCTGACCGTCACGGTGGCCCGCAGCACGATCGAACGCATCGCCAACCATCCGCTGTCCGACCGCAGCGTACCGGTGCTGTGGTTGATCGGCATCGCCGTATTCGCCGTCGGGATTGGCGTGGGGGCGGCGCTGACACCAGCGCGCGGCGCGGCGCGCCGGTCAGTGCGTTCGGCCATGTCTGGGCGAGAGACCCCGACACCCGCGGGTAGCGCACGATGGCTGATCGCGGCAGCGGCGCTGATCGGGCTCGGGGCCCTGGCAGCAGTCTTGGCGGCTGGCCCGCTTCACAGCACAGTGGTGCTGGCGGCAGGCACCATTGCTGTTTTACTCGGCGTCACCGCCTGCGCACCAGTCCTGGTTGCTTTGCTCGGCCGGTTCGCCAACGGACTACCGCTCGCGGCTAGGCTTGCCTTGCGCCACGCTGCACGACACCGGTTACGCACTGCCGCTTCAGTAGCTGCGGTTTGTGCTGCCGTTGCCGGCAGCACAGCCCTGGCCTTGTTCGTCGGCGCCGACACCAGCTCCGGCGAAGCCACTCGACCGGCCCTGCGATCTGGGCAGGTGCTGCTAGGGCCGAACATTGCGGCCCGGCTTAGCCCCGCTCAGATTCAAGAAGTGGCGGCGAAACTTGCGCAGCCGCGGGTGGTGAACTTCAGCACCGTTGATAATCGGCAGGCAGCGTTCCACTCGCTGACCACCATCGCCGATGGGGCTTCAGCGGACGCCATTACGGCCTCAACACAAATCGCCGTCGCCGGGCCAGACCTGGTGCAAGCCGTCACGGGCCAGCCGGCATCGACACAAGTCGTCGATGTCTTGCACCGCGGCGGTGCTGTTGTCTTCGCCGCCGAACTGATCACTGGTGAGACTGCGGAGATCTTGACCGTCGACGACACAAGCCCTCGGGTGCAGTTACCGGCGGTATTGGTGCATGCCGACGCACCTTACAGTCGACTACCTGGGATGGTGATCTCCGCACCGACGGCTGCCCAGCACCGGCTCCCCACACACCCCGGCGGGGTCTTGTTCGAACCGCAACGCCCACCGACGGCCACTGAAATCGACGCCGCCACCTCAGTAGCACTGGCCGGCTACGTACGCACCGCACGGGCAGACACACCCACCCCCGAAGCGCTGACCGTTGGCGTCAAACCCGTAGCACCGGGCCGGCGATACGACACCATGCTGCTGGTCCTGGGTGTCCTCAGCGCATTTATGACAATCGCCGGTGGGGCTATCGCTGTCGCACTGAGCGTCGCGGAAATGCGCGACGACTTGTCCACCCTGGCCGCTGTTGGTGCACTGCCCGCCCTGCGTCGACGCATCGCCGGGGCGCAAGCCGGACTCATCGTTGGCCTCGGGGTCCTGCTAGGGGTCGCGGCCGGGATCGCACCAGCCGCCGGGATGGTGGCATTTCGCCCCGACCTGCACTGGAACGTGCCCTGGCTCCCACTAATGGTCGCCGTGATAATCGGACCGTTGATCGCCGTCGTCGCCACCACCGCACTGACCCGACCACAACTGGTGCTCATACGCCGAATCCAGTGATCTGGATGCCCTCGGCTGCGACCACCGAGGCCATCCAGATCTGATCAGGCGTTTGATGAGCATTCATTCTTTTCATTTGTAGTGATTGACCGCTCTGCAGCAGGCACGAACGGGTCAGCTCCATACCAACTCAGATGGTGGTTCTAATGCTTTTGTTTGATCGATGCGTTGAGTCCGCTTGGAAATTGTTCCACCGGTTCGTTACAAATGACAATCGCTCGATGGCATGAAAGTAAATTCCGGTCGCGGCGAATGTTCCAGCTGCAACGCTTTACCGGCCTTTTACCAAGGGCCTGTCAAGCTCATCGCCAACCATGAACGGTGTAGCAGCAGGCAGATCAGGTGGAGCGCCACCCCAGCTGATGGCTGCACAAACCGTCTCAAAATTGCTGTCGGCGTTCCGCAGCCAACCAGGCGAGCGCCGACAGCGCAGATGCTCCGACGGGACGGGGGTGGTAGACGATGCCGTTAACTGGACGGTTGCTGATCGCGTTGATGATCTGTGGCACCGTGATCGTGCTCGCCGCCACTGTGTGGTCGTGGTCGCGCACCGGTTGGATGCGGTTCGTGGTACGCCCGACCGGGGTGCTGCTGACTGAGTCTTTGCTGCTGGTTTCCGTGGGTTTAATCGTGAATCGCCAACAGGGCTTCTACCCGTCGTGGCCGGCGTTGTTCGAGACGACCAACACCGGTCAGCAGTCTTACCAGACAAACCCTGGCAGCCTGGACGGCGCGCTCGCCACTCGGGCAGCGGGCCACGAATCGGTGCCGCAACTGCTGCCGTGGCAGCCTTCCGGGTGGACCGATTGGCGGTTGGCCAGTGCGCCGACGCTGGTAATCCCCACGGGATATTCCGAACACCCGCAGTGGCGATATTCGGTGGTCCTGGTCATAGCAAAGTCAGATGCCGGCTGGCCGGCAGCTTGGCAGCAGGCGGCCGGACCGGCTGACGCCGCCGGCGCGAGTCGTGACGTGGTGATCTTGGTGACACCAACACCAGCGACCGTGCTGCCGGATCTGCTGACAGGGCTAACCAACGGTCTGCATCACGACCTGCGGGTCACTGATCACCGCTGGGCGATCGTCACGTCGCAACCCGAGGCCGAAAAGGTGCACGCGGCCGCGTTGCCGATACCCGGGCTATTCCCGGCCTTAGCAACGGTGCAGACGGGCACTTCACCCGCCCCAGCGACTAAAAAGCCGCTACCAAACACGCTAACCAAGAAACCTGCGCCGAAGGCCCGGTCACCAAAAACCACCCAGCCCAAGCTGGGAAGCCCGCAGGAATCGACAGCCGAATCAGTGGCTCTACTCGGGGCATCAGATGCCAGTGCGAAACAGTTCGGCGCAACTGCTGTACCGGACGGTGTCGCCACATTCGCTGTCCGCGTAGCAGAGTTGCCTACCGGATTCTCAAAGGCTCTGATCACGGCGCTGACCTGGGCGGCTACCCAAACCCCGCCGCCGCTGGCCGCTTCCTCAGTACCGGTCAAAACACTACCGATCACCAAACACCCCAACACCACTGCTTCGTCGAGCTCACTGGGCGCTCCGGTCCCTTTACCCGCGGAGGGGAGAATCCATGGCCCCGGACAGCCCCAGCACTGAACTCGTCGCCATTGCGGCCTCAGTCATCGCAGCAGGCGCACTCGGTGTCTTCTTCAATCGATCCCACGGCTGGCGCCAAGTCCTGCTACGCATCGTGACTGTGCTCGCGTGTGCGCTCAGCTCGACGAGCGCGGCGGCGGTCTGGGTCAACCAGCAGGTGAACTTCCTACCCAATTGGCCATGGGAAACCAAGATTCCGAGCAATTCCACACCTGGCGTCGATGGACCCGTAGCACCAACCGGGTCGAAAGCCGGACAGGTGCTGACCGTCACGTACACCGGCGCAGCCAGCAAACTGACGATGATGATGTATGTCTATCTGCCGCCAGGCTACGATCCCAACAGCCCTGTGAAATACCCAGTGATCGAAGCCTTTCACGGCTATCCCGGCATCCCGGCGCAATGGATACACGCGCTAGCCGCCCCGGAAATTCTGGATACGGAGATCATTGCCGGACGGATGGCGCCGACCATCATGCTCTTCCCTTATATCTCACCCAAGCCACTGCGGCTGGATACCGAATGCACCAACCTCCACAACTCGGCCCAGACCGAGACGTTCCTGACTAAAGATGTGCCAGCATATGCAGGCAGCCATTACCAGATACGCACCGATCAAAGCAGCTGGGGTTTGATCGGCTTCTCCGCTGGTGCATACTGCGCTACCCAACTGTTGCTGCGCCACCCCACCCAATATGCGGCCGCCGCGAGCCTATCCGGACTCACCAACCCGGGTATCAAAGTCGGAGACGGCTCCGAGAACACTGAATACGACATCATTTGGCGGTTACACAATAAGCCGGTGCCGGCCGTCGCCCTCTATCTCGCATGCGCTAGACAAGACGCCAGCGCACTGCGCGGATCCGAGGAGATCGCCAAAGCTGCTCACAGTCCGATGTCCGTTACCCCGGCCTACATCGACGGCGGCGGACACACCAGCTCAAGCTGGAAAGCGATGGAAGCGCCCGCGTTCGACTGGTTGTCGACCTGGCTGGGCCAACCCACCGGCCCCAACGGCCAAGCCCCCACCCCCAACCCGCGGTAGCGAACCCCAGCCAGGCCCCAAGCCCGACCAGCCAACCAGAGAAGCAACTACCGATAACATCAGGGTAGCTGGTCAGGTACCCAGATTGATCCATACCGGTCAACTGCTCAAAGCATCCAGGAGGCTTATTCCATGAGCCTCCAAATCTACCCTAGAGCCCCATAGAAATAAGACGATAACCAACCTCGTACCGTTGATCAACCTTGCATTGGACGAGTTTGTCCCGACCGTCGAGGAGCTGAGCGAGAGAAATTAGTACATCGTCGACGGAACGTTGCTCCCGTACTGGTCATGGCGTTCTGACCGCACCCTACTCTCGGGAGGACTTCCCAGAAGTATTAGCACGATTATATTGCGACGATTATCGATGTTACCGTACGTGACATTTGTGTGATAGTCGTCACGCCTGTCGAGTGTGGACGCGGCGGCCGGTCCCAGATAGACCGTGTCGATTATGTGGATCAACGTGGTCGATGGCCAGCCGCCGCGGAGCAAGCATATGACGGGTCTCGATCAGGATCGAGTCGACTGGCTGTACGAGCAGTTGGAGCAGATGGTCGAGTGGGACAAGCCGATGGGGTGCCCTCGGGTGTTGCCGTTGTATACGGCGGTGGTGATGGTTTTGTTCGCTTTGCGGCATAATCTGACGCCGGATGTGCTCGGGGAGTTGTTCGGGTGCGGGTCCACGACGGTCGAGCGGTATCAGGATGAGCTGGAAATCCTGATCGATGTGGTGCTTTCGCCCCTGTATGACGAGATTCGCGACCAGGCGCGCCGCGGTGCTGTGTTGGTCGACGGTCTCGTGGCTCCGATCGGGGAACGTGACGGCACTGAGGATCTGTTTTCGGACAAGAAGGGCTTTTGTGGCATGAACATCCAGTTCGTGGCGACTTTGAGTGGTCGGCTAGCGGATGTGGGTGACCCCTGCCCGGGAGCACGGCACGATAGTCGGGCGTTTAGAGAGTCCGGGATCGCGCAGCGGTGGGCCAGCCATTACGCCCCGGATGGACCCGGGATGATTGGTGATAAAGGGTACCAAGGGTGCGGGATTATGAGCCCGTACAAGAAGCCACCGAAGCGGGAGCTGACCGGGGTCCGTAAGGCCTGCAACACTGCCCTCAACCGGGTTCGGGCCGCGGTTGAACGCGCTATTGCCCACCTGAAATCGTGGAAAGTTCTCAAAACGGGCTTCCGGCGGTCACTCGAAAAGTTCCCAGCAGCGTTACGTACCGTAGCGAGGCTTGAGGTTTTCCGAGTGCACGGCCCGCTGTGATAAACAATTTAAATACTTTTGGGAAGTCCTCCGGGCAAACACAAGACGACCGAACTGGGAGTTCAAGTCGTCTGCACGCTCGACGGAAGACTCGTCTGGATTTCTGATCCCATCCACGGGAACCGACACGACTGGTCGAGCTGTCCGAGCAACGGTCTGAGCACGTCAAGTAATCGTTCGGGTGTGGACCCGTCAAACCTGTTGCGGTGCAATGAAAAGACGCAGAACCCCGGTATGAAGAGGTCCTCTCACAGATCAACCTCAATAGGGATCGTGCGCACCATGAGTGTCACATACACCGCCACCCTGCCCGCACGCGAGCAGACCGCGTTGTTCCTGTCCGGGCTCCTGCACGCCGAACGGCGACGGCTCGGGCCCAGAGCCGGGACCCGATCGCTGGGCTGCTACCGGCAGGCGATCCTGGTGCTGCGCTGGCTGCTGGACGGCACCCGGATCACCCAGCTCGCCGTCGATAACCAGCTCAGCCGCTCGCCCGGGTACACCTACCTACACGAAGGCATCGCGGTGCTCGCCGCCCACGCACCGAGCCTGCATTCGGTGCTGCTAGCGGCGAAGATGGCCGGCTACGCCCACGTCAACATCGACGGAACTCTGATCGAGACCGGCCGGTGCCGCACCCCCGGACCGACACCCGGGGTCGATTTATGGTAGTCGGGAAAACACAGGCAAAACACGACAACCACGGCGGGAACGTGCAGGTCATCACCGCCCCGGACGGCTGGCCGCTGTGAAGCTCACCGGCACGACCCGCCGGGAACACGACACCACCGTCCTGCGCGAACACGGCGAGGTCCTGCCGCTGTTCACCGTGTGGATCGAAGGCGATCTGCGGGTCCTCGGCGATCTGGGCTACGAAGGTGAGTAGGCCACGATCACCGTCGCCTACAAGAAACCGAGGAACACGGCCTGTACCGACGTGCAGCAGCAGTTCAACCGCGCCACAACGCCGTCCGCGCCATCGGCGAACGCGGCAACTCACTGCTCAAGACCACGTTCAAAGCCCTACGCAACGTCAGCATCTGCCCCTGGCACATCGGCCGGATCACCGCCGCAGCCCTCGTCATCCTGCATGTCGAACACGGCCGCACCACCTGACGGAGGACCGTAACTGAACGTCAACAACCATTGCTCGGAAAGCCTCACCGACTTATTCTTTCGCGCACACCACGCACTTGCCCGACCAGTCCAGCTCTACCCGAAGTTGTCAGCGGCTTTTTCGGCGACCCCCACCTAGCCTATATTCAAGGTCCGTAAGGCCAATTTCTGATTGGGTACATCAAGCTCCCCTCCACGTTCGGGACACAACTATCCAGTCACAAGTGTTGTAAGCGTGCGTAATATGCGAATGGTGGGCCGATGACTTTTTCGAGGCGCATGCCGGCCTCGCTCGCGAGGTCGATGAGGCGTGGTAGCCGGATCTGGTGACGGTCGAAGAATTCCCCGATTACGAGCCGTCCGCCGGGCCGTAACACTCGGTGGAGCTCGCTGAGTGTGGTGGCCGGTTCGGGGATTTCGCCGAGGGCGGTTACAGCGTAGGCTGCTTCGAAGGTTCCGTCGTCGAACGGAAGCTTATGTGCATCAGCCAGGTTCGGGGTGATGTTGTCGATGTTTTTCTCGACCGCTCTTCGCATAACGTGGTCAAGCATTTCTTGTTGAATGTCGACGATGTCCAGTGTGCCGCCGCCGGTGAGCTGCGGCGCGGTATGCAGGGATTGTAGGCCAGTGCCGGGGCCGATTTCGAGGATCCGCTCGCCTGCCTCGGGCTTGAGCATCCTGTCCAATCGTTTGAGAGACAAATACGGCAGGGGCAGGTCAAGCAGAAGCCGTTGGGCGTATGGGTACGGGGCAGAGTCGAGGAACCACCAGGAACAGACAGCGCCGGCGACCACCGCGACCCCGAGGGCACGTCGGGCGGTCTTGTAGCGTTTCGGGGTGGTGGTGTGCAGTGGCGTCAAATCGTACGTATTCGGAAGTCCTGTGACGGGTGTGTCGGCGTCCACCCTGGAGTGTTGCGGGGTTTGAGTCCGGGTTGAGACACGCTGATCGCGTGGGGTGCGTGATCTGTGGTGGTCGATGGTGTTTGCTGTGCCGCGTGACAGTGGTGGGCGATGTCCTGGATTCGCGGGGTGTTCAGGGGTCTGTGGAGGACGTGCTCGCTGCCGCGTTGGAGGCGAATCAGCAGTTGACGCGGCTGGTGGCCGAGCTGCGGGAGGAGAACGCGCGGCAGGCGGGTGAGTTGGAGCGTTTACGGGCGGATCTCGCGGTTTTGCAGCGGATGTTGTTCGGGCGTTCGTCGGAGCGTTCGCGTCCGGAATCGTCTGGCGGCGGTGACGCAGATGGTGGCGGTGAGGCTGTCGGCGGCGACGCTGAGCAGGGCTCGGCCAGTGGTTCGGGTAAGACGCGGGGTCCGGGGGCGCGCTCGGGGCGGCGTGACTACTCGGACCTGCCGCGGGTGGAGGTGTTCTGGGACTTCCCCGAAGGTGGGTACTGCTGCCCTCGGTGTGCGCAGCCGTTCACGGTGTTGGGTGATCACGTGTCCGGGGAACAGGTGGACTGGCAGGTGATCGTCCGGGTGGTCGTGCACCGCCGTCGCCGGTACAAGCGGGGCTGTTCGTGCCGGGTGCCGGCCACGGTGATGGCGCCAGGCCCGCCGAAGGCGATCGGTAAAGGCCTGTTCGCCAACGGGTTCATCGCGATGTTGTTCACCGAACGCTATGTTGCGGGCCGCAGTATGAACTCCCTGGTGACTGGCCTGGCCCGGCAAGGCGCGGCCATCTCACCGGCGACGCTGTCCGGGACGTGTGCCCAGGCCGGGGCGTTGCTGGTGGCCCTCGAAGAGGCGATCGTCGCTCGTTCGCGGGCCTCCTGGCATCTGCACGCCGATGAGACCACGTGGCGGGTGTTCGCCCCGGATTCCGGTGAGGGCCCGACGAAGTTTTGGCTGTGGGTGTTCATCGGCGCGGACACCGTGTGTTTCGTGATGGACCCCACCCGTGCCGCGGGGGTGCTGGCCCGCCATGCCGGGATCGACGCCGACACCGGGCAACTCAATCCTGACGACGATGGCGGGCCGCGGCGGCTGGTGATCTCCTCCGATTTCTACGCCGTGTACCAGTCCGCGGGCCGTAAAGCCGACGGGCTGGTCAACCTTTTCTGCTGGGCTCATGTCCGCCGGCATTTCGTGCGTGCCGGTGACGTCAACAAGGTCCAGTTGCAGCACTGGGCGCAGGCGTGGCTGCAGCTGATCCGGGACTTGTACCACGCTCACGATGAGCTGATGGCGGCGTGGCAGCACGCCGCGGTGCCCGCGCCGGGCGACAGCAGCGCCGCGGTCCGGCTGGAGCAGGCGTACACAGGCTGGGACACCGCGATCGACGCGATCGACGAAACCCGCACCAAGCAGATGGCGATGCCTGGTCTGAAGGAGCCGGCGAAGAAGGCACTGGCCACTCTGGACCGGGAGTGGGCCGGGCTGATCGCACACCGCGACTACCCGATGATCGGCCTGGATAACAACCGAGCCGAACGCGCGATCCGTGGTCCCGTCGTGACCCGGAAGAACGCCCGCGGTTCGCACAACGACGACTCCGCCCGCCTGGCCGCCACCGTCTGGACCGTCACCGCGACCGCGCAGATGGCCGGGTTGAACGTCCTGACCTGGCTCACCGCCTACCTCGACGCCTGCGGCCGTAACAACAGCAAACCCCTCACAGGACCCGAACTCGACCGGTTCCTGCCCTGGAACGCCGACCCCGAAGACCTCCGCGCCTGGGCACAACCGCCGCCACCATCGCCACCGGGCTGACCCGGCACCAACACGCCCCGGCGCGGCGACCTAGCCACGCCGGCCATCGGCATGCCCTCACAGGACTTCCGAGTACTTACGTCAAATCAAACCCTTTCATAGTCTGGCTTTGAGACAACCTCGACGTTTGCGCGCGGGGATTGGTTCCGAGGTTCGCTGGCTCAGTCGCGGTCCGGCCGAGAGTGTAGTCATTAATGTCCAGAGGCGAGCAGATCGAGTGCCGCGAATTCTTATTCTGGCTGGTTCGGGTGTTGACCCGGCCAAGAGGTTTATTCGTTTCCTGAACGCAAAAAGGGGTTCGACGTAGGTCAAATTACGCCTAAGTACCTTTTCGCCTTCATCGACGCCCTTACCGAGATCGGGACCCCAACCGAACCCTTGACAGCTCGCATCCCAGCCGCCACACTACCTACCGAGTAAGTGCCTACCGAGTAAGGTAGCAACCTCACCGTCATGGTCGGATTGTTCCCCTTGCCCCGAATCTATGGGAAGCACCCTGGCCAACTCACCAGATTTGACCTGCGGATTGGACTGACGGCTAAATACCAACCGTGAGTTCGCCCGCAGGGCTTACCCCAATTACTTAGTGAGGTCTTGGTGAAACGACCCACCGCATGGCTGGTCGGCGCAGCTGTGGTGCTCGCTGCCGCTATCCCTGCCGCCAACGCAGTCGCCGGCACTACCGCCCCCAGCAATGCTGTGGTAACGGATGCCAAGTTAGATCGGGTTCGTAATAGCGTGTAGTAGCTGGTCCGGATGGGTGCCTATCTGTGCTGGTAGGCGCCCCTCCGGATGCCTATGCGTGTTTGGCTGTGGTGGGTGATCCATAGGCGTCCGGGCTCACATGGGGCTCACGTCGTGCAAGCCTCATGGTGGTTGGACTTCGGCTCCCATCGCTGGTTTTCGAACAATTGGAATATCCGACTCCGCCATTATACTCTTTGCCTGAAGCCGATGATGCAGCCGTAGATACCTTTCCCCGGTTTCGCAGGCGTTCGAATTAAGTTTTGTGTCGGTTAATTCGATTGGATAGGTGATAACGGTGCCGTCATGCGCCAAATGTGGTGATACAGCCGGGCTGACCAAAGTATCGGTGGTCGTGCAACGTGGCCGTTACATAACCGAGACGCGCGGGCAGGTCCAGTTGCCGGGCTACAGCGGTGCAGCCCGGGTACGTACTCGGTCAGTGCACCGAAGTGCGGTTGCTGTGGCATTGGCGCCACCGAAAGGGCCACCGTCAGTAGCGGCCCCGGCGATCCTTTTCGCAGTTTCAGGATTCTTCCTGATGTCAGTCCTGCTCGCGTCAGTTGCTTCAAACCAAGTTACCGGTAATGGGTGTGTCGGGTTTATATTGCTCGTAATCAGTGGCAAATCTTTAGCTGTGCTCTTGTTACGAAGCCGGAAACGGTCAGTCGCAGTTCGAGAGGCGCAGGAGGCGCTGAGCCTGTGGCGAGCGTGTTGGTACTGCAGCCGGTGCGGTGCAGTGTGTCTGTTCACCCAGTCGGGTTCACGTGTATTGCCGGCAAGGGGATTGGCGATAGCATTGCGAAAGATTACTCTGAGTCATCACGCCGATCATGTCTGAACAAATCATTTCTCCGTTGACGTAGCCTTGCTCCGATGGGTTATGGCCGCTGAAGCGATGTGCCCAGAACGCCGGAGAGATTTGCTCAGCATTGACGAACCGTGCAGCCGGATAGCGACGGCATGTCGGGGTGCCAGAACCCGTCAATAGCGTATTCGAACGAGTACGGCTGGACGATCGGCTGTTACGCCCTTCGGGGTTGGTCAACGTCCCCGGTTTGGTGTTGCTGCAGTGACCACGGCACGATAGTCGCCGTGGCAGCGGCTGTATCAACCCGTCCGTCCCCGCACACGCTCGAAGCTGTCCTGGAACGGTTGACCTACGTCAACGAAGAAACCGGCTACACCATCGCCCGGGTCGCGACCGGGCAAGGCTCGGACCTACTCACCGTGGTCGGTGCCCTACTCGGGGCACAACCCGGGGAAAGTCTGCGGCTGCAAGGGTGGTGGTCGTCTCACCCGCAATACGGCCGCCAGTTCGAAGTCGTCTCCTACACCACCGTGCTGCCCGCGACGATTCAAGGTATCCGCCGCTACCTGGGCTCTGGGCTGATCAAAGGTATCGGCCCGGTGTTCGCCGAACGGATCGTCGAGCACTTCGGCTTGGACACGTTGCAGATCATCGAGGACGAGCCGGACCGTCTCGTGGAAGTGCCGGGGTTGGGTCCGAAACGGACGACGAAGATCACCGCGGCGTGGTCGGAGCAGAAAGCCATCAAGGAGGTGATGATCTTCCTGCAAGGTGTCGGGGTGTCCACCTCCATCGCCGTGCGGATCTACAAGAAATACGGTGACGCGTCGATCAGTGTGGTGAAGAATGAGCCGTACCGGCTCGCCGCTGATGTTTGGGGAATTGGGTTCAAGACCGCTGACACGATCGCTCAGGCTGTGGGGATCCCGCACGACAGTCCGCGGCGGGTCATGGCCGGGTTGCAGTACACGTTGTCGCAGGCCACCGACAACGGCCACTGCTACCTTCCCACCCCGCAACTGGTAGCGGATGCGGTGAAAATCTTGGACGTGCCCGCCGAGTTGACTATCCGTTGCCTTGATGACCTCGTGGGTGAGGAAGGTGTTGTCCGCGAGAGCCTGCCCGGCCCGGACGGGCCGGTCCCGGCGATTTACCTCGTGCCGTTTCACCGGGCTGAACAGTCCCTGGCCAGTTCGGTGTTGCGGCTACTGGGTGACCGCATGGACCGGATGGCCCAATTCGGCGGTGTTGACTGGGACAAAGCCCAGGCGTGGCTGAGAACACGCACCGGCACGGACCTGGCACCCGAACAACAGCAAGCTGTCCGGTTGGCGTTGACCTCCAAAGTTGCGGTCCTGACCGGTGGGCCTGGCTGCGGGAAAAGTTTCACCGTCCGCTCCATCGTTGAACTCGCCGCCGCGAAGAAAGCGAAGATCCTGCTGGTGGCACCGACGGGGCGGGCCGCGAAACGCTTGGCTGAACTGACTGGTCAACCGGCGGCGACGGTGCACCGGCTGCTGAAATTGCAACCCGGTGGTGAACCCCTCTACGACCGGGACACACCCTTGGATGTGGATCTTATGGTTGTCGATGAGGCGTCCATGTTGGATCTGATTTTGGCGAACAAATTGATCAAAGCGGTGCCACCCGGGGCGCACCTGCTGTTGGTCGGTGATGTTGACCAACTCCCCTCGGTCGGCGCCGGGGAGGTTCTCCGGGATTTGCTCGCCGCCGACACGGTTCCCCGGGTTCGGCTCACGCAAGTGTTCCGGCAGGCGGCGGATTCTGGGGTGGTCAGCAACGCCCACCGGATCAACGCCGGCCGGCCGCCGATCCTCACGGGTATGAACGATTTTTTCCTGTTCCCGTGTGACGACACAGAAGCCACCGCCGCGCTGACCGTTGATGTGGCGTGTACCCGTATCCCGAAACGGTTCGGGCTCGACCCACGCCGTGACGTGCAAGTCCTCGCCCCGATGCACCGCGGCCCCGCCGGGGCCGGGGCGTTGAACATTCTGCTGCAGCAGCACCTCACCCCCGCACGTGAGACCATGCCGGAACGCAGGGTCGGCGGCAGGGTATTCCGCATCGGTGACAAAGTCACCCAGATCAGAAACAACTACGACAAAGGCGTGGCGGGGGTGTTCAACGGGACCGTCGGGGTCGTCACCGCCCTGTCCACCGACGAGCAAACGTTGAGCGTCCGGACTGACGAAGACGAACTGATTGATTACGACTTCGACGAACTCGACGAGTTGGCCCACGCGTACGCCATGACCATCCACCGCTCCCAAGGTTCTGAATACCCCGCCGTGGTCATCCCGATCACGACCAGCGCGTGGATGATGCTGCAACGCAACCTGCTCTACACGGCCATCACTCGGGCGAAAAAACTTGTCGTCCTCGTCGGCTCCCGACGGGCCCTGGCCGCGGCCATCCGCACCGTCGGCGCCGGCCGTCGCCACACCGCCCTCACCCACCGCCTCAGCCCGTAGCCCGTGCGTGAGCAACGGTGGGAACAGGACGCACGTTCGAGAGATGAGCATGGCTACTGGTCGCGGGATGTGCGCCACACGCACACTCAGACGGATAACCAGGGCGCTTACAGTCCCTCGGCACTGCGAACACCTAGCGGGAGTTTCCACCCTTTCATGATCAACAGTCTTGGGTGGGGTGTCTGAGCTGGACTTCCAGTCCCGGTTCGTGTATTACCCATATATGCCGTCGATCGTGGGTAAGCGCCGGGGGGATCAGACGTATTACTACCTGGTCGAATCGGCCCGTGTCGACGGCAAACCGCGGGTCGTGTCGCAGCAGTATCTGGGCACCGCGGATGAGGTGATGGCCAAGCTGTCCGGCGGTGAGTCCGGGCAGCCGGTACGTAGCCAGCACAAGCGTTTCGGGGACGTGGCCGCAGTGTGGTCGGTCCTGACCGATCTGGATGTGATCGGCAACGTTGACGCGGTCGTGCCACGCTACGCCAACGCCGGCGCGTCGGTGGGTACCTATGTGGCCCTCGCGGTACTCAACCGGGTGGTCGACCCGTGTTCGAAGCGGTCCTTCGCTGACTGGTGGGTTACGACGTCGGGGCCGCGGTGGGTGAAGCTGGACGCGGCGGCACTGGATCACCGACGGTTTTGGGACGCGATGGATCTGCTCAGCGATGCCGACCTCGCGACGATCGAGTCGCAGATCTACGGCGCCATGATCGAGCACCACAGCCTGGACCTGGCATCGCTGGCGTTGGATATGACCAATTTCGCCACCTACATCGACTCCACGAACGAGCGGGCCCCGATCGCCCAGCGTGGGAAAGCTAAACAGAAACGCACCGACCTGCGCCTGGTCGGTCTGGCCCTGGTCGTTACCCGTGATGGTGGGATCCCGATCGTCTCGCACGCCTACCCCGGTGACCGGCCCGACGTCACCCAGTTCAGCGTTGTGCTGGATGAATTGGTCACCCGCTACCGGCAACTCGTAGATTCGGTTCAGTCACTGACCGTGGTCTATGATGCTGGGCAGAACTCGGCCACCAACCACGGCGACGTCGAAGCGTCCGGCATCGGGTTCGTCGGATCGCTACCGCCCAGCGACCACCCCGCCCTACTCGACATCAGCCGTGACGACTACCAGATCGTTGACGCCGAACGTTTCGACGGCCTGAGCGCATACGACACCACCGTCACCGCCCTCGGTGTGACCCGCCGCGCGGTACGACCCACTCACCCACGCTGCACGACGGGCAATCCCGCGGCTTGGACCAGAGCCTGACCAAAGCCCGCGCACGACTGAGCGAACTGCAGGCCCGCCTACACCGCGGCAACACCCGCCGCCCCCGGCACGCGGTCGAGGCCGACATCACCGCGATCTGCAAACCCCGATGGGTCAACCAGATCATCACCGTCACCCTCACCGGCGACGACCCGAGCACCTTGCGGCTGTCCTGGCGCACCAACACCCGAGCCCGGCAGAAACTGGAACAACGCCTATTCGGTAAACGGATCCTGTTCACCAACCGCGACCACTGGCCCATCGCCGAGGTCGTGAGCGCCTACCGCTCACAATCCGACGCGGAATTCGGATTCCGCCAGATGAAGGACCCCCACGTCGTGTCCTTCTCACCGATGCACCACTGGACCGACTCCAAAATCCGCGTCCACGTCTTCACCTGCGTACTCGCCCTGGCCACCGCACACCTAATGCGCCACCACGCTCACCAAGCCGGCCTACACATGTCCGTCCGCGAAATCCTCGACCACCTCGCCGGCATCGGCGAAACCGTCCTACTACACCACGACGGCGGCAAAGGCCGCCCCCGAGCCCAACGCATCCTCACCGACATGACCGAAACCCAACACAGCCTCTACGACCTGTTCGGTCTCGACCACTACGCCCCCACCCGCTAACCATCACCGGCCCGCAGTATGGGTAATACACCACACACCACGCGACACCCACCCTGAACAGCCCAAACACAAAAGTTAATCATGAAAGGGTGGAAACTCCCGCTAGTGACATCAAACCCAAAGCGCCAGGGGACCGGAAAGTGCGCGGCAGACCGTGTAGCCCCGGCCGTTGCTGTGCCCTTAAATTAGGGAGTCACCCCAAATTAGAAGTCGTGAATGCGGAGGTAAGGTTAATGGTAAATGACGTAGAGGTTGCGCCGGCAACGTTGCTGGCGTGTGGTCACACCATGACAGAACTGGCTGCCGAACTACAGGCCGGCCGACCAGAAAGTGACCTTTTAGCGTTGACGAGGCCTCCTTACGGCCACCATGACGTTGCCGAAGCGTTGCAGAAATTCTCTGATCTGGCCCTGCAGAATTATCGCGTTGCTACCGCGGCGGTGGCCGCCATCGGGACTCGCGTGCAAATTTCAGCCCGCACCTACCACGAAAACGACCAAACTATTGCAGCTTCCATTGATAAGTTATTGTCCAGTTCTCATATTCTTGTGAAATAGGTTAGATAATCAGATGGCCTACTATAACGAAGTCGCGTACATCACGAAGATGCGACCAGATCTGATGCACGTGGCGGCTCAAGAGCTGACACGTGTCTCCTCTTATATCGCCTCGGTGGCATCCGCTGGTGTCAGCGCTAAGAAAAGTGTTACCTGGACCGGTGGGTCAGCGGATCGGTATCGGCAGTTGGTGACCGAGGCCGACGAGTTGGTCGATATCATGCGCGATGCGTTTAAACGCGCTGCTCACGGTGTCGAGGATTACGCCACCGCGGTGCGTAAAGCCATCGATCTCATCCACGAAGGTTCGGCATGTGAGCGGCGGCTGGAACAGTTGATCGCTACGGCGATCCCGGAACGGCGTGAGGCACCTGACCATGTCAGCATTCTGCGGCAGTGGCCTCAACTTCGGCAGCTGCCCGTGCCGGTTTTTCAACGGATCCGAGCCGAAGGTGACAGCCTGTACACCCAAGCTGGCATCCATTTCAGTACGGCAGTGAAGATCGAGACCACGGCTGTTTCAACATCATCCGGTGAGTCCGAGGATGGTGAATGGCCTGGTTATGTCGCGGTTGGCCCAGCGGGTGGCTTCGGTGATGTTGGTGCGGCCGGCCAGGCGTAGGGCGTTGATGGCTAGGTTGCGTAGCGAGGCCAGGACGCGTGGTCCGGAGCGGGTCCGGACGCGGGAGTTGTCCTCGCGGTAGCAGGTGTCTCTGATGAAGTGCAGGGTTTCGATGGCCCATTGGCCACGGTTGAACGCAGCGATCTCGGCTGGTCCGGCGGCGTCGGCGGGGTGGCTGGTGACGCCCAGTTGCGCGGCGGCGGACTGTTTGCCGTCGCTGGCGGTGACGTAGCGTTCGATCAGCCAGACCTGGTGGACGTGCGGGAACGGCAGGCCGGGTGGGGTGGGCAGGACCCGGATGGTGCGGCGGGTGCTGCGCCCGTGGCCGGTTTCGGTGCTCTCGTGTCCGATCGGGGTGGCGGCCCAGGGCAGCGCGTTGAGGGCGTCGAACAGGGCGAGCCGGTTCTCTTTGACGGGCAGCACGAAGTGGCCGCCTTGCTGGTGGATGAGTTCGGCGGTGGCTTTGACGGTGTGCAGCGCGTCGGCGGTGATGGTGGCGTCGCGCAGATCGAGGGTTTCCAGCAGGGCGCGGGCGGTTTCCGGTTCGCGGGTCTTGGCGCCGTCGGTCGGTGCCTGGGCGATGATGACGGCGGCCGGGTCCAGTCCGGGTGAGCCGGTCAGGGCGGACAGCAGGTGCAACTGCTGTCCGTCGGTGTCGACGGCACCGCGGACGGTCTTGCCGTCCAGACGTATCTGTTTCGGTGTATCGGTGCTGGTAGGAGCCTTTTCGGGGTTGTCGGGGCGCTGGGTGGCGGTCCACTCGGCGATCACTGCGTCCAGGACGTCGCCGTCGGTGTCGGTGCAGACCCGCCAGAGCGTGGAGCGTGACGGCCGCCCGGCGGGGCGGGCACCGGCGCGGGTGTATAAGCCGTCCAGAATGTCCGCGGGTACGTCGGCGACCCAGCCGTTCATCGCGGTGTAGCCCTTCAGCCCGGCTACCGTGGCCGCCGCGACGAGCGCGAGAACGACCGCGACCGGATGATCCCGGCCCTGGTCGGACCGATTGTCAGAGACAGCGAGGAACAACTCCAGCAGACCGTGACACGAAGGCGTGAACGAGGCCTCGTCCGCGTTCGCCGACAGCGCCGGATCGGTGGTTGAGATGACAGAATGCGGCACGACGAAGCTCCGTTTGAACCAGATCCGTGGAAAGACCTGGTCTCAACGGAGCTTCGTCCATATCAGACACGCCGATATCGGCATCATCACACACCGCAACTATTGATCTTGAAACGCCCGTGAGATCGAGACTGAGGCCAGGATTCAAGCCGTCAATGACCTCGGTACCGCCTACCGCCTGTTGCCACACTCAGCAACGGGTCTGAGCCATCTCGACGAGATCATCAGTACTGCACCCGGGCTGCAAGACAGAACACGAGTACTAAAAGATGGTCCGCTGGCCCGTAAACCCAGTACCGAACTGGTAAATTCTTTTCAGACACCACCAGATAAAGGACCGCTTGTCCTATATCCTCGAGAACCTGCTGCCTCTTTAGGGCATCTTGTTCTAGGGTCTGGCCAGAGGGAACTGACAGCCTCAGAGGTAGCCATTCTCGACAAGTTGCCAATTCATCAGCAGTTACGCCTCGGCCAAATCGTCAAAGAAGCCCAAGAGGAGGCAGCGAAGCGGTTCCCTAAACCCCAGGGAATTGATGATCATCGTGACGCATTCCGGCATACGTATGCCTCCGCGATGATCAGTCGCGAATTTGGTGAAGACTGGACTCGCAGTTACACCACAGCCCATGAAGCAATCCCGATAGGTCACCATGGGCAAACGCGGGGCGCGGAAGCAATGGATTTACACAACAATGCTCTAGGAATACGTTTAGCATCAGACCACCCTGGCCTGTCAGCACACGAAATTGCCGATCTCGCAGAACGTAATATTCGTGACGGCCATGCAATAGTCAGTAATCCTGACGGCACTGCCATGTTCAGTGACCAGATCCTCCAAGGAGAGACCGGGCGTTTCCGATGAGCTACAGGGGCGCGCGCTCGAAGCGCGCTTCCGGAGAACACCGGTCGACCGCAGTGGGGGGCGACCGTCATCAACGTTCAAGCAAGATCAGTCAGCTACAGATAAGAGTGATTATCTGAAGTAGTCTCCTGGCGTGACTTCAGATAACGCGCGCCAGCGCGGTCCGCGAACCACAAAAACCACTTCAGATAACACGGAACCTCGTCGACCGGCCGCCGACAAACCCCATCACCGCGGTCCCGCTCCGGCCACCGCAGTACCACGCCGGGGTCGCGCCCCCACGGTCCTGCCCGCCCATCTGCAGACGGTGCTCGACCGGTACGCCGGTCAGCTGGCCAAGGCGACCATGCTCGACGACGACACCCGCCGCGCCTACACCTCCCGCGCCCGCGGCTACCTCGCCTGGCTCGCCGCGGCCCACGTCGACGGCGACCCGCTGTCTGACCCGGCCGCCCACGACGGCGCGGTGCGCGACTACCGCGCCCACCTGCAGACAGTGGCCAAACGAAAACCCGCCACGATCAACACCACCCTCGCGGCGCTCGGCGACTTCTACACCCGATCCGGTCTCGGCGCGCCCAACGCCGCCCGGCTCGACCTACCCAAACGAGCGCCCCGCGCCCTCGACGCCCGCGACAGCCTGCGCTGGCTACGCGCCGTCGAACGCTGGCTCAGCCCCCGCGACCGCGTCGTCGCCCTGCTGCCCTACTACGCCGGTCTACGCCTGGGCGAAGTCGTCGCCCTCGACACCGGCGACGTGCAACTGTCCGCCCGCAAAGGCGTCATCACCGTCCGGTCCGGCAAGAACCGCACGTACCGCGAGATCCCCGTCCACCCCGGCCTGCACGAGCACCTGAAGCTGTGGATCAACGACGAACGGCCCGCCTGGCCCGGCGCCGACAGCCAGGCGTTGCTGCTCAACCAGCGCGGCGGCCGGCTCTCCGACCGCGACCCAGGCCCTGCCCAACGGGTTCTGCGGCCTGCCCGTGCAGAAGACCTGTCCACACGCGAACGCGTGTCTGACCTGCCCGATGTTCCTCACTACCGCCGAGTTCCTGCCCGCGCATCGCGAACATCGACAGCAGGTCCTGCACATCATCAGCGCCGCCGAGGCACGCGGCCAGTCCCGCCTAGTCGAAATGAACCGGCAGGTCGCCGACAACCTCACCACCATCATCACCGCGCTCGAAGACACCACCAGCGAGGTCCGAGCCGATGCAAGCTGACCCCGCGATCCGGCTGGCCGAGGCGGCGCGACGCCGTCATGAACTGACCCGGGCCAAAGCCGTCCGGGCTCTTCGCGAACTCGACAAGGCCGGCACCACGATCACCTTCGAACGCGTCGCTCACGCCGCCGGGATCTCCCGGTCCTGGCTCTACACCCAACCCGACCTGCGATCCGAGATCGAACGACTCCGTGAAGCGACCCGCCGCGACCCTGCCGCAGCGATCCCCGCAGTCCAACGCTGCACCGACGCGTCGCTGCTCCGCAGGCTCCAAACCTCACTCGAACGCAACCAGCAACTCGTGGAAGAGAACCAGCGGCTACGCCGCCAACTCGCACACGCCCTCGGCGACCAACGAGCCACCCGACAAGCAGAACCCGTGACCCGGCATCGAAACAGCGCCAAGCCGGTAACGATCAGACCCTGCTAAACGACGGCCCAGCGAACAACACGGTCAGAGCACCGGTCGAACGAAAAGCTCAAGATAACGATCGAGAGCGTGAACGCCCGCATCCGTAAAGCCGTCCGAGCTCGCGGCCACTTCCCGAACGAGCAAGCCGCCCTCAAGTGCGTGTACATGGCACTGATGAGCCTGGACCCGACCGGCGCCGGCCGACGCCGCTGGACCATGCGCTGGAAGGCACCCCTGAACGCCTTCCAGATCGCCTTCGAGGGCCGGCTCACCCCCGCCAACGACTGACCACCTCAACAACCAAGATCAGCCGTTAACTTGACACTCCCGCGGTTGAGACGATCGTCTGTGCGCCGTCGTAACGCTCAGCAGTGGTGATTACAAGATCAGCGTCCTCGCCCCGACGGTTCAGCCGTACGGCGGTGGCGGTGGCGGAGGTAAGACCAGCCAGCGTCTCTTTCGACTTAAGGACCAGGTCCGAGAAGTTAGCCACGTCTACAGTAATACTTACAAAGTAGTTACAAAACTAGATTCCGTCCAGCAGTTCTCGCTTTGGCCGTTCCGCTTCTATGGCAGCGGACGTGAGCTGGCGTCGACCGGTGGCGCGGGGCCGGGCTCTGGACTCTGTGTTCCGAAATTCGTTCTGCAACGCGCCGTTCCGCAATCGGGGGTAGCGGCGAGTTCCGGTACGACGAGGATCGCCCGGAGGTGCCGGGCATCGTGGTTGCTGCGGCGCGGATCGGGCAGGGCATCGCCCAATGGCGCTTCTTTAGAGTGTTTTCGCTGGTAGGGGTTTCAGCCGGTGCAGGGTGATGGTGTGTTCCACCCGGCGGGTTGGTGGCCGGTCGCCGCGGGCGGGGTAGCGGTGGGTGTGTCGTGTGGTAGCGCGGGGGCTTGATCGTCCGGGCCGGTCATGGACGCGGCGGCCGAGTTCGGTCCAGGCGCGTTCACGGGCGCGTTGCAGGTGGTGAGGGGGAAAATCCGCCGGGATCCGAGACACGCAGCGGCGGGCGGTGTTACGGGCTCGTAGGAAGCTGATCCGGTCCGGGTCGACCCGATGATGCCGGGCGGCATCATCGACCAGGTCGGCCAAGGCCTGGTAGAGGCAGAACAGCGCCCAGATCTCCTGCCGGGTGCCTCGGGACTCTGCGAGCGGGTCAGGATGTCTGGGCCGCCGCGCAGGTCGGTCTTGACCGCATCGAGCAGGGTTTCTACCCGCCATCGTTGGTGATACAGCGCCGGGAACTCCTCGATCGGCCACCCCTTCGGGTCGAGCAGGGTGGTGGCCAGGCAGAACACTTGCGGGCGTTGCACGACACGCCGGCACAGATCGCACCGTCGACGTACTACGCCACTAAACTAAAACCCGCCCCCGCAGCGCCCGCGCCCGGCGCGACCAGGAGGTGACCGTGATGATCGAGCGGATCCACCGGGAGAATTACGGTGTCTACGGGGCCCGTAAGATCTGGCACGAACTGCACCGCCACGGCGAGTTGGTGGCCCGGTGCACTGTTGAGCGGCTGATGCGCGCGGCCGGGCTCCGCGGGCTGCTACGACTCTGCTGGCCATTCGTTCAGGCTGCGAGGGCGAGTTCCAGGCGTGAGAGATGGCTGGTCCGGCGGGGGTCGAGAACTTCGCCGTTCCACCACGCGTCGAGGCGGATGAGGTTGAGCGCGGCCGCTTTGACGTTGTGGTCGAGGCTGGTCTTGGCCAGTCCCCGATAGCGTGCCTGGCGGGTGTGGGTGACCTTGGTCGCTTGAGCGATTGTGGACTCGACGCCGGCTCTTCGCGCGTATCTGGCCTGCCAGGCGGTGGTGGTCTGCTCAGCTCGGGCGGTATCGAGGGCCTGCTGGACCGGTTCGGGCCGCAGGGTCAGTTGCCGCCCGCCGCGGGCGGCGGTGGTGCATTTGGCCTTGACCGGACACGGTTGGCAGTGCTCGCCGGCGTATTTGACGACGATGACGTCGGTGCCGCGCTGCGACGCCGTGTTCCACCAGGTGCTGGTCTTGCCCTGGGGGCAGGTCACCGTCTGGGTGTTCCAGTCGACGGTGAACCCGCTGCGGTCGAAACCTTCGGCGGCGCGGGCCTGGGGTGAGGTATCGGCGAGCATCGGGGTGACCAACCGGATGCCGTAGTCGCTCAGGCTGGACACCAGCATGTCCGCCGAGGGGTAGCCGGAGTCTATGTAGTGCTCGCCGGGTAGCAGGTCACGTTCGGCCATGGCCTGGTGGATTTGCTCGGTCATCGCGGTGTCGGGCACGGACGCATCGGTGGTGGCGACGTTCGTGATCAGGTTCGGTGGCTGCTCGGATACCCCGTCGCTGCCGGTGGTCGGGCAGGTCGGCGGGTCGGCGTCGCAGGACTCGGATACGTGTAGCTTGTAGCCGCACCAGGTCAGGTCCCGCTTGCCGCCCCAGCGGGCATCGACGTCGTACGGGGACACGATCCGGGATCTGCCGGGCGGGAGCCCATCAGTCTCGGCGTCCCGCAGTGTGATCACCTCCTGAGCGCTGCGATCGACGGTGACCTTCGTGTGTTGCACCAGGACCCGCCGCAGCACCTCGACCGCGGGCAGTTCGCGCAGCCACCCCGGCGTGTCCGGGTGCCATACCGCGTGAAGCAGAGCGTGCCCGTCGCAGGCGTAGTCGTTGCCCAACGCCACCCGCTTGGTCTTCGACGACGGCATCCGCCACGAATCCACCCGCGCGCCGTAGCGGGGCTGCCAACTGCTGTCCAGTACAGCCGACACCCAGCCCGGATCCGCCGCGGCGATCGACTCTAGGCAGGCCCGTACACTCTCGCCGACCAGTTCGACCTGGTTGAGCAGCCGCACCGCGGCCAGCACGTGCGTGGAGTCGCTGCGCTGTTTACCACCGGCCTTAAGCAGTCCCTTGTCGACCAGCCGGGCCACCAGCAGATCCAACACCCGCGTCTGCAACTCATGCGTCACCAAACGGGTGCGGAACTCCGACAGGATCGACGCGTCGAACCCGGGGTCGCTCAGTTCAAGCCCGAGCGCGTACTTCCACGACAGCTTGTCCCGGACCGCCTCCGCGGCCTGTCGGTCAGTCAAGCCCTCGGCGGCCTGCAACACCGTCACCAGCATCAACCGCCCCGGCGACCAACCTTGCGGGCCCCGATCAGCGAACGCGGATACGAACTGCTCATCGGCGAACACCTCGCCCAGCTCATCGCGCGCCGCCATGGGCATCGGCGCCCGCCGCCCGGCATAGATCGCCATAACCACCCGGGTGATCTCACCGGACGGCTCGGGCCATGGCTGGGGCTGCAACGACATCAGTCACCGATCCTACGGCCGGGGACAAGGAGGGGAACCGACCGCATCACGATCATTCCAAACACCCCGAACACCACCACACAGGCCATGAACAGCAGAAATCTCAACAGCCTGCCGAATAGCCAGCAGAGTCTGCTACGTGACAAAACACCGCGCGCCACAAGGCCTGCTGCCGAGACTGACCGGCCTCGTGACCTGGTCAAACGTGACTTCACCGCAGCGAGTGCGAACCAGCTGTGGGTCGCTGACCTGACCTATGTTCCGCCCCGGGTTTCATGCAGACTCTCCACCAAACCCGGGGCTTGACGGTGTCCCATCCGGCCGGTCAATTCCCGCAGCCGTGATTCCCAACCCGCCACCAGGTCATCCATCACCTCAAATATCATGCACGGTCAACGAACGATCAACCGACATCGTTACGTGATCCGCAGCTATAGTACATGGCAGATGAAGGATGACAAACTTCTTCCTGCCGCCCCGGTACTTGTAGGTGTCCCAGCACGCTCACTCAACGAGCTGTCGGTTCACAAACGGTTACTGCGTGCCGATAGTAATTGTGCTTTTCCTCAAGTCGAGCCGAAGCTTCGCTTAGTGCTATTGCTGAAGATCGAGCCGGCGCGGAGTCTGAACTCATGATTTCACTGCGATCCACCCGGGGCAGTACTGGTCGATGGCGTGCGCCCGCGTCGGTCGCGTTCGGTCTGGTGATCGCTGCGATGGCCGGTTGCCAGCCGTCCAGCCCAGTGATCCCCGGCGCGAGCGGGTCCCCGACCATCTCGGATTCAGCCAGCTCGACACCTACCCATCCGTCACCCCAGCCGTCGGTATCCAACCCCACTGCTGCATCCTCAGCGTCGTCAGCGACCACCCGCGCGCCCGCACCAATGCCCAGCTCATCCATCCCTACCACCCCGACCGGGATAGCTCGCAAGGGCGTTGGCTCCGTCCAGTCCAAGAACGCCGCCCGCGAACTGGCCGACGCCAAAGTGTCCTGGTTCTACAACTGGACCCCCCGCGACGGTGGAGTGACCGCACCAGGCGTTCAGTTCGTACCCATGGTGTGGGGACCGACTGACATCAACGCCGCAGCGCTGCAAGCCGCGAAGCAATCCAACAGTGGCACCCTGCTCGGGTTCAACGAACCGGACAACGGTGGTGAGTCCAACATGACAACCCAGCAGGCCCTTGATCTGTGGCCACAGCTGGAAGCCACAGGTATGCGGCTGGGCAGCCCCGCTGTCTCCTGGGGTGCTGAACGCAGCGACGGTTGGTTCGCTGACTTCATGGCCGGTGCCCAGAAACACAAGCTGCGAGTCGACTTCATCGCCGTGCACATCTACGCCGAGGATTTCGGAGCCAACGCAGTCAATAACCTGGCCAGCTTCCTGGAAGCCACGTATGCCCGCTACCACAAACCGATCTGGGTGACCGAGTTCGCCATGATCAATTTTAAGGGCCCGTCCTACCCGACTGACGCCCGCGAATCGGAATACCTCAAACAAGCCACGACCCTGCTGGAAAGCAAGAACTACATCGAACGGTACGCATGGTTCGCTCTCGAAGACACGAACCCCTGGAAGACCGGTCTCTACCGCGCGGACGGCACCGCGACCCCATGGGGCAAGGACTACCAATCGATCGTCAGCACCCCGATCCCGCGCCAACCCTGACCGCTACAACCCGGTACCAGCAGTGCTGCCCGCCTCCTCCCCCTCGGTTGCGGGCAGCACTGCCACCCACGCCAGATCACGTCGCGGTTGGCTCGGTCCGGCTGTCGTCGGGGTTCCGTGGCCGTTCAAGTCGCAGACCCGGCCTGCTTTGCTGGCTGCCAAGCATTCGCGATGGATCCTGGCTCGCCGCTCGATCAGCAGACTGGACAGATCTGCAACCACGCCCTACACCTCGCCAGGCGACCCGACATCGCTGAAGCCACCCGCTGGGCAACACGCAACACGACCAGACCCGACTTCAGACATTGACACTTGCGTCACTGCTGGTCACGCTGGCCCTCTCGAGCTTGGGGGGTGTGCCATCTCAGCCCCGGCCATGCGGCTTAACCAAGCCCTGGCTGTCCTAACCGGGCACATCCCACGATCGCCGCGGATGCTCCTATGGATGTCAAGCGGCGAGTTCAAGATCCTTTGATGTGATGAGCTGGTAGAGCTCGCGGGCCACGTAGCGCTTGAGGCATCGGATGATTTCTTTCTTGGACAGCCCGTCTTTGGTGCGGCGTTGCATGTAATCGCGGGTGCGCGGGTCCCAGCGCAGGCGGCAGAGCACGACACGGTAGAGCGCTTTGTTGGCTTGCCGGTCGCCGCCGCGGTTGAGGCGGTGTCGGTTGGTCTTGCCCGAGGAGGCGGGGATTGGGGCGACGCCGCAGAGCATCGCGAACGCGACCTCGCTGGTGAGCCGGTCATGGTTCTCGCCGGCGGTGACCAGTAGTTGCCCGGCGGTATCGGCACCAACGCCGTTGACGGCGACCAGGGCGGGGTTGATGGCCGCGACCAACGGCTCGATGAGTTCGTCGAGGTCGGCGATTTCGGTGGACAGCTGCTGGTGGCGGCGGGCCAGCGGCCTCAGGGCGATCTTGGCGGCAGCGCCCGGGATGGCGGCGTCGGTACGGTCGGGTCGCAGGTTCGCGCAGGTGCTGATCAGCGGTTTGACGGCCAGGCCACGCAGTTGGGTGCGCAGGTCGTCGGGGGCGGTGACGATCAGGGTCTTGATCTGGCGCTGGGCGTCGGCGCGCTGGTCGACGGCACTGCGGCGGGCCACTCGTAGGTTGCGCAGGGCTTCGCCGCGGCCGTCGCTCCGCTTGGGGGTGCCGGTGCGTTCGCCGGACAGGGCGGTCTTGGCTACCGCGATGACGTCGATCGGGTCGGAATTACCCTGGAAGCGGCGGGTCTTGCGGTCCGGCCGGTCAACCTCGATCACCTCGACGTGTCCGTCGCGCAGCAGGCGGGCGAGTCCTGCTCCGTAGGCGCCGGCGCCCTCGATCCCGACCCGTCGCAGCGGACCGAACCCGCGCATCCAGGCGAGCAGGGCGGCGTAGCCGGCTAGCGTGGCCGGGGAACTGCTGGATGCCCAGCACCCGCCCGATCGGGTCGATCACCGCGGCGGTGTGAGTGTCCAGATGGGGTGTCGACTCCACCGGTGTCAGCGCACGGGCCAGGCGCCATCCAGTCGGCTCGGCGTCGCCGGGGCCGGGGCCGGTGGTCACGCTGTCACCGGACGGTGCTGCAGATCGGGTCGGTCCACCCTCTACCGAGCACTCGAAGCCGAAATCTTGGCACTGCCCCTCCTGACTACGAAGATCAACGGTAACGCCGTTTCGGCGAGCATTAGTCCCCAGGGCCCTCGCCCGTCGTCCCGCCCGCCGATCGAGCCATTGCACTAGCTGTTCCTGCGCCGATGCGAACGACACAAAGCCGCCCACCTGCGAGATCTCCCACTGATGCTCCAACCGGGTCTTCTCCCGCTCCGTGTACCGCTTCACACACGACGGGTCAACCACCTCGACCTGCGCCGCGACGTAATCCAGCACCACCAGCGGCACATCCAACGGATCCGTCAGGAACGTCCCCTGCCACCGAACGGTAACCAGCTGCACCGCGACCCGAGCCGGTTGTGATCACCGCGCCGCTTCGCGACGAGGTCCCCGTCAGCGTCGTCCAGGAAGAAGAACCGTTTCCAACGCAGCCTGATCAGGAGGCACAGCCGCGAACCGGCCGAATTACGCGATCTGCTCATCCGTCAAAAATCTACTCGGCACGACCACTCAACGTACGGCACATCCACCGCCATCGACAGACCTAACGCTTAGCGGACAGGGGATCCAGCGCCGCTGGTCCTCAAGGGCCGACTTCACCTGGCGAAACCGAGAACCGGGAAGAAGCCGTCAAAGCCCCCGCCCGCTGGGAAGTCGAAGCGGTGCTGAACCCAGCGTTGTCTGCAGCAAAAGTTGACCTTCGACTCCGTCAACCTTTTGCAGACGTGAACTGTCTTCACCCGTATGGCAACGAGACCACTTTTGCTCGGCGGCGTCATGGCTCCACTACTCGCCAGCATGCTCTCCGGGTGCGGATTGGCCTTAGGCCCTGCGCCGACCAGATCACCCGAAACATCGCCCACAGCCGCTGCGAAACCCCCAGCGTCGGCCAAGTCTGTTGCCACGTCAGCCGTGGTGAGCTATCCCTACGCGGGTTCCGGTCAGTGGCGTGCAGCGGCAGGCAGCCAGAACGCCGCGGGTACGGGTCGGCTTTGGCGGTACACCGTCGAGGTGGAAACAGACATCCACAACATCGAAGTAAATGACTTCGCTGAAGCGGTCACCAAAACGCTGAACGACCCACGGGGTTGGACGGCGGGCGGCCAAATACGCATGATGCGTGTCAATTCTGGTGAGCCGCATGAATTCACTGTTTACTTGGTTACGCCTGCCACTCGGGATAAACTATGCGCCGACAGCCCAGAGGGCTATACCTCGTGCCGTAACGGCTCGCGGGTCGTTTTGAACATCGCACGATGGATAAATGGTGTGCCCAATTATGGCGCCGATCTCGCCGAATACCGCCAGTACATGGTCAATCATGAGGTCGGCCACCGTCTCGGTCACGACCATGAGCTCTGCCCGGGAGTAGGCCAGCCGGCACCGATCATGCAGCAGCAGACGCTCGGGTTGCACGGCTGTCGGGCGAATCCCTGGCCATACATCCACAACAAACGGTATTCCGGGACGCCCGGCGTTTACAACGATCCCATTCCGGCCGACCTCCGCAACAGGCAGCCGACGCGATGATGTCGGACGGTGGTGTCAACGAGGCTCACTGGCACTGCCATAAACATTCGGTCGATTTACCCGGTTATTGAATGGTATCGGCCGGGTTGGTGTCGGTCAGGTAACGATTGATGGGCGCTGTATGCACGGCCGTTTCAAGATCATAAGGTGAGGCCGAGGATGGTGAATGGCCTGGTCATGTTGCGGTTGGCCCAGCGGGTGGCTTCGGTGATGTCGGTGCGGCCGGCCAGGCGTAGGGCGTTGATGGCGAGGTTGCGCATTCTCTGAACTTTGATCTTCATCGATTGACTGGTCGTCTACTGGTTCGGTCTCCAGGTCAGTGACCGTTTGTGAGGGTGGGGATGCCCAGGTGAACGGTGTGCTGGTTGGGGGTGCGTCGGTCGATCTGGGCGAGTTTGTCCTCGGCGCCGGCGAGGCTGATTTTTCAATCCTTCGACTTCGCCGAGCCAGCCCTCACGTTCGGCTTCGGCGATGCGGGCGTTGTGGTTGTCGCGGATGTCGGTGAGCCGGTCGCGTTGGGCGGGGTCGGGCCAGTGCATTGCGCAGCGGATGCACGCTTAACCGAAATGATCTTGAGCTCGTCGGCCGTCTCGCTCAAGACACGCCGGTGACTGACGGTCACAGGGAGATCTTGGCAGCCTTCGACAGTCGGGCGTGTCGACCCGCCTCCGTCGTCCCATCGCCCGGTGTGACTGGGCATGCCGGCCAACAATTCCGTGCAGGCGCTATGCTGAGGCCGGCTTGATGCGGCCGGCCGCTTGCGCCCGCTGGGTTTGGTGAACGCATCGCTCGATCACCGACTGTCGCACCCGAGACTCTCGAAGGCGGCCCAGTCAGTAACGCAAGCGCTGATCCATGGCCCGCCGGTATGGAGATTCTCATGGTCCAGTCGGTTCCCGACCCAAAGAACATGGCAAAGGCCCTGCGTAGTGAGCTGCGCAGCCGGTTCGAGGTCGATGCTGCGCACAGCGATTGCCTGGAGATCGTCGCCCGGCAGCACGGCGTCGACAACTGGAACATCCTGGCCGCGCAGAAGCGGTCGAGTACCGAGCCAGCGAGCGACGAAGCGAAGACCGCCCACCGGTGGGGCGCCCGCATCGACACGATTCAGGTAATGCGAATCTTTGCGGTCGACCCGGCGCTACAGTTCTACGTCGATTTCCTTGGCTTCACGCTTGACTTCGGTGGTCCCAACGGTGGCCCCGGCACCGCGTACTACGGCCAGGTCTCGTACGCGGCGACGACCTTGCACCTCGCCGAAGCGGCGTATAGCGCCTCGCAGGGCGCGACTGTCTTCATCTGGATGGACGGCATCGACCAGTTGCGCGAGCGGTTGAACCATCGGCGTACCGAGGTGCCGGTGTGGGGGCCGGCCGTGTGGACGCCGGAGGTTGAGAAGGCGCAGTGGGACGGCCGTGTGCTCACAATTGCCGATCCGTTCGGCAACCATCTGCGGTTCAGCGAGCCGGACGATCCGAAGGAGCGAGCCAGCCTACCTCGCTGGGCCTGACGCCGTGCCACGCTGCTGCCAGGCGGCGTGGGACCGCCTCGCAGCAGCGCCGCCCGACACCGCCTGATGGTCAGTGCGGGCTGCTCCTGGCCGTTGAGGCCCGGAGATTGGGCACGCCGAGTTGGATAGGCGTGTTGCGGGCGGTGCGCATGGCCTCGAGCTTCTGGGCCGCGGCGGCCATCGTGGTCTCGATCGCGGCCACTTCGCCCAGCCAGCCCTGCTCCTTGGCTTCCCGCAGCCGGTCGACGAGGTTGGCGTGGATCCCTTCCAGCCGTGGAATTTGAGCTGGATCGACTCGAAGCAGTGGGCATCTGACGCAGGCGTTTTCGTGCTGGCAGGGGGTTCCATGGTCGCGTCCGCAGGTTCCGAGAGCGACTTTCCGTAGCTCGAAGTGGGCGAGGAACTCGTCCCATTCTTGGTTGGTGAGGTCGCGGTATTCTTCGCTGGGCCGTTCGGCCCGGCGGCGGGCGATGAACGCCCGGTGGTGCGCGATAACGTCCTCGGGATAGATCGCCGCGCACCCCATCGTGGTGTCCACGGTGGTGTGGCCGCAGACCTTGGCTGCGATGTGTGGGGGCAGTCCGGAGCGGATGGCGTCGGTGACGAAGATTCTCCGGAAATCGTGGGGGCGCCACTGTAGCGGCCGGCCGGCGGCGGTGATCTGGGCTGCGTTTGATGTGGCGACGAGGCATTCGCGGATGTAGCTGCGGGTCAGCGGTCGGTCCTCGGTGCCGAAGCGGCGCTGGAACAGGTAGGGCATCGGCGGGCTCCAGGTCTGCTCGAACACGTCATAGGCCGACACCAGCGGCAGGCTGGCCTTGCCCGCCCGGACCCGGAAGATGATCGCGGTCAGCACCTCGCCGAGTTCGGGCGAGACCAGCAGCAGCCGTTCGGCGTCGGTCTTGGACGGGGCCACCTGCAGCATCGGTACCACCTCGCCGGTGGTCGGCAGGGTGTAGGCGACGAAGCTGTGGTGGGTGAGCTCCAGCATTTCCTCGATGCGGATCCCCGTGTGTCGCAACACTTCCACCGTCGCCCATGACCAGAACGCCGCTGACTCCTCATGAGTGAGATCTCGCCGTTTGGTCGTGGTCAGGTCGATGGCGTAGACCCGTCCGGACGCACCGGGGCGGCAGCGTTGGAGTTGCTGGCCGCCTGCGGTGAACTGTCCTCCGTCAGTAGTGGAGGTGGCGGTGTTGAGGCATTCCGTGGCGTTGGTGCGGTGCTGCTCGACGGCCCGCAGCAGCGCCGGGAGCAGTGGCAGCTGAGTTCGGGTCCGCTGGTCCATCCGGGCCTTGACGCGGGACTGGACCTTCTTGCGGGTCACCTCGGTCGCCTTGATCGGGCACGGCGCCACCCACGGCGCCCATCGGGCCGGGTCATCGGCGGCCCACCGGGCGATGTCCTCGTAGAAGGCCCGGACATAGACCAGTTCGCTGCGGTAGTTCACCCGCGGGCGCACCGGTCGGCCGTCGGCGTCCCTGATCTGGGCCAGGCGTTCCTTCCACGCCTGCGCGACCTCGGGTGACAGCCGCAGCGAGTCGATGTCGGGATGGTGGATCTCCAGGTCGCGCCAGAACAGCCGGCACAGGTTGCGGGCGTTCGAGCGCAGTGAGGTGTGGTCGAGGTCCGGGGACCGTTCGGTGAGGTATTCGACCAGCAGGTCTCGGACGGCCCGGCACTGGATGCCGTAGCCGTCGACGATCTGCTCCACGCTGCGGCGCCCGTCGAGCCGCAACACCCGCAACCGCTCCGGCGCCGCGGCAAGGAGCACGCCGGCTTTCTTAAGCATCGCGTAGAAAAGGGGCCTGCCTGCGCTGCCCCGGAAGTGGTGATCCTGCAAGGCTTTAGTCAGCTCGAGGCAGTCGCCGACGGTGATGTCGCGGACGAGGCCGCCTTTGCGGATCACGATCCAGGTGAGCTTGTTCAGCGCGTCTGACCTGGCCCACCCGGCCGCATGCTCGGCGTAGGGCTTGAGCCTCTGGAAGCCATCGGGGTCCATGGCCGCGCGGGCCTCAGCGAGCATCAGCGCCTGGCGCTGCCGCAACAGCCAGGCGTAGCCAGGCCGGATGACCTGCCCGGCCACGAGCATTTCCAGACCGCAGCACAGCTCGTCGCGGTGATGTCGGCGAGCCGGGGCACGCCCCCGCAGGGGCAGATCCGCCCAGTCGAACCCGGCGGCGTCCGCGCCGCTGGCCAGCCAGCGGTCCTGCCAGGTGTCCCCAGGCTGGCGCTGGAGCCAATCCAACAGCTTGGCCAGACCGCGCCGCCGCGTCTTGTCGCGGGTCCGCCCCGCAGCCGGATCGGTGAACAGGCTGAGCAACCGCTCGACCAGGGCTTCCCGAGGCTGGCGAGTCTGCCACCAGCTGTGTTCGGTTAGCCTCGGCTCGAACTCGACGTGTGGCTCAGCCGTGGTAGCACTGATCTTGACGACTGCGGGGCCGGCTGCGGTGACGACCATCAGTCTCTCCCGTCCGCCGCCGCGGCGCCGAATAGCGTAGCCAGCACCTCGGGCCGGTAGCCGGGCGCTGGCGGCGCAGGAGGCTGAACCCGCTGCGTGCGCTGCCGCTCGTGGTGGGCCAGG
>CBDFFS010000017.1:0-802759 GCA_965246815.1 Actinoplanes sp.
GCAACAGGCGCCAGCACGGCTGAAGCTTCGGCGGCGATCGGCTGGGCGGTCATCGCGGGAAGCACCGCAGCGGCGGGCACCGGGGCAGCGGCCTCGGGCTCCCACCGAAGCCGCCCGGTAGCACCGTCCGAAAGGTAGGCGAGCAGGACGTCACGCTGGCCGGCGATCAGCTCCCGACTGGTACGCAGGAACTCGCCCACCAACTCCGCCCGGTTGTCGTGGCCAACGTTGCTGCCGTTGGGTGTGGTCACCGTGGTCCACTCCTTCGTCTCAATGCGCCGGGCCGGTGTCATGCCGCCCGGGAGGGTTTGCCCGAAGCTGTCACGGACGAGTTGGCCGTCCACTGTCCAGACCGGACGCTTCACGGAAGTCGCCTCTGGCTTGCCACCGACGCGGCCCTGGAACAGCCAGCCCAGCTGCACCGGTACGCCCGCGCAGGCGAGCTCGCCAACCGTGGTGAGCAGCGTGCGCAGGCCAGAACCGGGCCGGGCACCGTCGACGCCCACGACCAGATGCGGACGCTCGCCCAACACGGCGCGCACCAATTTGCTGAGCACTTGACCTGGGCCGGCCTCGACAAAAACGCGGGCGCCGGCGGCGTACATGGACTCGATCTGCGCTAAAAAGCGCACTGGCGCGCCGATCTGGGCGGCGAGCCCCGCCCGAACGGCGTCGGGGTCGGCGTCGTAAGGCTCAGCACTGCGGTTCGACCAGACCGGCAGCAGCGGCGCGCTGACGGCCCGGCCCGCGAGCACGGAACCGAACGCGGCCCCGCCCGCAGCGACGACGGGGCTGTGGAACGCACAAGCCACCGGGATTTTGCGCGCTTGCAGACCGGCGTTCTGGAACGCTGCGACCGCCTGGGCCACAGCCTGCGTAGGGCCGGAGATGACCACCTGACGGGGTCCGTTGTGGTTGGCGATCACCACGGCGTCGAGGCCAGTTCCGCGCAGCACAGCATCGGCCCGTTCCGCCGTCGCGCCCACGGCTGCCATGGTCCCCGGGTCATCGCCGGCTGCCGCCAGGATGGCGTTCGCCCGCTCCCGGCTGAGCTCAAGCAGGGTCGCCGGGTCGAACGCCCCTGCGGAGCAGAGCGCGACAAGTTCCCCGTAGCTGTGCCCGCCAGTCATGTCGGGTCGCACGCCCAGGCGCCGCAGCAGATGATCGGCGGCGAGGCCCCCAATACCGAGCACAGGCTGCGCGACGCGGGTGTCGCGGATGCGGTCGCGCTGCACCTGGGCCGTCGCTTCGTCGAACGCCGCCGGGGGGAATAACGCGTCGGCCCATTCCGGGCCCAATTCCAGATAGTGCCTCAGCTCAGGAAACGCCACGAACAGCTCAGCCATCGCGCCGGTTTGCTGGCTGCCCTGCCCGGGAAAAAGGAAGGCGACCTTGCCGAGCCCGCCGACAGGAGCCTCGGTCGGCTGGATCAGTCCTCGCGCGGGCTCGTGCTCGCCGGCTTCGGCGCGCAGTAGCAGGCTGACTAAGTCGTCGAGGTTCTCAGCGACGACGGCGATACGGACAGCACCGGTGCGCGGGTCGCTCTCACGGGCGTGCACGGCGGCCAGGTCACGCAGCGACGACACGCCCGTACCCGGGGCAGGCAACCGCTCAAGCAGCCCGCGCACGCTGCGGCGGGCGGCCTCGCGGTCGGCACCGCGGAAGCAAAAAAGTTCGGTGGGCCACATGTCACGCGCGTGCTGGGGATCGGCCGTGGCAGGGTGCGCGCCGAGGACCACGTGAAAGTTGGTACCGCCGAAGCCGAACGCGCTGACCGCAGCGAGGCGCTCCGCGGCCGGTGCCGCCCACGGCCGCGCCTGCGTGTTAAACACGAACGGACTCGACGCTAAATCCCAAGCCGGGTTCGGCTGGGCCAGATTGATGGTCGGCGGCTTGACGCCGGTGTAAACGGCGAGCGCGGCCTTGATGACTCCGGCCAAGCCGGCTGCGCATTTGGTGTGGCCAATCTGCGACTTCACCGAGCCGAGTGCGGTGCTGCCAGGACGGGCACCGGACTCGGTGAACAGCCTCGTCAGCGTCTGCAGCTCGGTACGGTCGCCGACGACGGTGCCCGTTCCGTGTGCCTCGACCAGGCCTACATCGCGCGGGGACAATCCGGCGCTCGCATAGGCCCGGTCGAGCGCCCGTCGCTGGCCCTCGGATCGTGGCGCAGTAAGCCCCAGGGCACGCCCGTCACTGGCTCCACCAACGCCCTTGATGACGGCGTAGACGCGGTCACCATCCCGCTCGGCGTCGGCGAGCCGCTTGAGTACCACGCTGGCGACGCCCTCACCGAGTGCGATGCCGTCGCCGGTGCTGTCAAAGGTCCGGCACCGTCCGGTCGGCGACAGGGCCTGCGCTGCCGTGAACATCAAGTAGTCATTGATCCCATTGTGCAAGTCCGCGCCGCCGCAGATCATCAGGTCGCTGGCCCCCAGCGTCAGCTCCTTGCAGGCGGCGTCGAGTGCGGCCAATGACGAGGCGCAGGCGGCGTCGATCACCATGTTGGGGCCGCCCAGGTCGAGCCGGTTGGCGACCCGGCCGGCGATGACGTTCGCCAGGACCCCGGGGAAGGTATCTTCGGTGACCAGCGGTAGCTGGGCCTGCAACGGTTCCGGCACCTCGCCGAAATAGGCGGGGAGCAATGTGCGCAGGTTGATGGCGTGGCTGAGATCGCTGCCCTCTTCGGCGCCGAACACCACGCCGGTACGGGAATGGTCGGCGTCCGCCGCGTCGTAGGGGTACCCGGCGTCGACCAGCGCCCGGTGCGAAATCTCCAGGGCGAGCAGCTGAGTTGGATCGATACTGGCCAGCGCGGCGGGCGGAATGCCGTACCGGATGGCGTCGAATGGCACCGCGTCAATGAAGCCGCCCCATTTGGAGACGCTGACCCGGCCGGCCTGGCCCGGGCCGACCTCGGGCGCGTAGTAAGTGTCGACGTCCCACCGACCGACGGGCACCTCGGTAACCCGGTCCGCGCCCGCGACTACAGTGTTCCAGAAGCTGGGGAGATCCGGCGATCCGGCAAAGACGCAGGCCATGCCGATGACGGCGATGTCCAACGGCGCTGCGGTCGGTGCGGCGGCGGCGCGTTCAGCTGCCGGCGCCGTGCGAGCGGCGTGGAAATCGGCAGCGCCCGAGCTGACTTGAATATGCAGATCGGCGATGGTGGTGGTCGCCGAGCGCAGCACGGCCACCTGGCCGGCCATGAACAATCCGTCGGCAGCTTGGCCCGCCTCATCGACCTCAACGAGGACGTCCCCGTTGCGGCGGCGGCCCTTGCTGGCTATGCGTAACCGGCCGACGTTGAGCGTCTCCAGCTTCTCCCAAACGTCACGGTTGGCAACACCAGCTCGGGCCAAATCGTCACGCAGAGTGTGGAATTCGTCGACGAATGCCGAGGGCAAGCAGCGGGTGGCGTGCCCGGGTGCGGTCTCTAGCAGCGCGGTCCGAGTCGCCGCCAGCGCGTGGCGCTGGAACGCCGGCTGGATGGCCCCGCGCTTCACCGCCTCGGCAGTGAACAGGTATGCCGTCCCCATGAGCACGCCCACCCGCACACCGCGATGGGTCAACGGGCCGGCCATCGCGGCGACCATGGCGGCCGACCGTTCATCGTGGATCCCGCCGGCGAAGAAGATCTGCAGGTCGGCAGCGACGTCCCGGTCGGCCAGAAAATCCGCGATGACGTCAAGCTGGGCCTCCCATAGCGAGAAGCTCGCGCGCGGGCCAACATGCCCGCCGCACTCGGCGCCCTCAAAGACGAACCGGCGCGAACCCGCCTGCAGGAACTGTTTCAGCAGCCCAGGCGACGGCACGTGTAGGAACGTAGCGATACCATCCGCCTCGAGGGCCCTGGCCTGCGCGGGTCGTCCGCCGGCGATGATGGCAACGGATGGCTTGATTTGCCTGATGGCGTCAAGCTGTGCGGCGCGCACGTGCTCGGGCGCGAAACCGAGCACGCCAACGCCCCAAGGCCGTTCACCCAGTGCGGCAGCGGCCTCGGTCAGCATGCGCCGGGACTGTTCGGCGTTTGCGAGGGCTAAGGCGAGGAACGGCAGGCCGCCCGCATCGGCCACATCCGCGGCGAAGCCGGCCACGTCGCTGACGCGGGTCATCGGGCCCTGCGCCACTGGCAGCTCCACGCCGAGGCTGCGGGCCAAGGGTGCATTGCGTTGGAGCACCGTGCCGGCCTCGCGGTCCGCCAGCCCGTCCGCGACTAACGTCGCGATCCCGCGGACGGCAGCGGCAGTGTTCGAAAACCGGCGGGCGAACAAGCCGGCGAGCCAACCGTCCGGTCCGATGGGCACCACCATTCCGTCCACGGTCAGCCCGCGCCGCCCTCCGTCGAGGACCGACTCGCTGCCGTCCATCCGGCGAACAACCGCGGCGGTGGCATCGGCCACAGCAGAATCCGGCAGCAACAGCAGTTGGCTGTCCAGCACGACGCCCGCGGCTCCGCCAATCACCGCCGCGACGGCGGTCCGTGGCCCAATCCCGCCGGCGACCCAGACCGGCAGCTGCACGGCATCAACCAACTGCTGCAGTAATACGAACGAGCTGAGCTCGCTTACTCGCCCGCCCGATTCCATGCCTCGCGCGATCAGCCCGTGAGCGCCCGCCTCGGCGGCAGCTCGCGCCTCGGCCACATCGATAACCTCGACGAGCACCTGATAACGCCCGACAAGTGCGGCCACCGACCACGGCGCGTCGGCCGTCAGCACAATCGTCTCGACCGACGCGAAGGGCGCGACGTCAGACGGCGACGCCGCGCAATCTGCCGTCACCCGGACGCCGAGCAAGCTCGTGCCGCGCGCAGCCAGCTCCAGCTCCCGCAGTCTCCAGGCGTCGCCGACACCTAGGTCGAGCACACCTAGTCCACCGGCTCGAACAGCAGCTGCGGCCTGATGCAGTCCCAGCTCCGAACCGGCTCCACCGGTCACAGCGATGACCAGTTGGTCAGTTGTCACACTCATCGGGCTCTCCTGCTTCATAGGTCGGCCGAGGCAGCTCGAACAGAAGATGAGCGTCGAATTTAGACAAAATTCTGCGGGCAGCCTCAGCGGCAACATAGTAACGACCATCCACAAGCGAGCAAATCTGGTGAAACATCTCAATAGCTACCAGCAGCGAAGCCGACCCAATTCCTACTGCGCTGCAGGCTGGCTAGCGAATCGTGAGCAGGGCGACGACTCGCTCGCGTAGCTCTGGGTCGACCCGTTGTTCATCCATGGCCCAAGTCAGAAGAAGAAGATCGGCCCCATTGTGCCGCATGTGCTCGATCAATGGCTCATATCGATCCGCACGACCTCGGACGAGTTCGGAAACCAGCCGCAGCTCAAGACTCACCGCAGGCACGACGTGGTCGCCGACTCTGACCGCCACAAAATGCCGCCACGGGCCAACTCCAGCACATTCAGTCGTGCCATTGTCCACCCGCCATTCGACGTACGTGTTTAGCTCGGGTCAGAGGGCTGGGTCTGGTGGGAGCCAGGGGCCGGTGGTGAAGAGGGCGGTGAGGACGTTGAGGAGGTCTTCGCCGTGTTTATTGGCGGTGGACAGGTAGGACCGTAGGGTCGCGAAGTCCGCGAGTCCTTGCAGGGACCGCCAGGTAGCGCTGATCTTCAGCTGCAGCTTCGTGGGTCTCAGGTCGCGTTCGCTTTGGTTGTTGGAGAACCAGATCGCGGAATCGGTGGTGAACCGCAGGATGTCGTCGGCGTCGCGGGTGAACCGTCTGACCAGCTTCGCGGCCTTCGATTGTGGATGTTTCGCGTTGGCCTCCCGCCCGGATGCCAGTGCCCCGGCGTAGGCGCAGCGGATGAGCCTGACCTGCTCGTCATCCAGGCTGCGGTGTTGCGCTGCGGCGGCGTCGGCCATCATCTTCTTCGCGATCAGCAGGGTGTTGCTCATCGCCTCGGCCCATTGCTGCCCGGCGGGGTCGCCGTCGTGGACACCCTTGAGCGCGCGGAGCAGGTGAGCACCACATTCGGCGTGGGTCGCGGTGCTGATGTGGTCGTAGCCGGCGTAACCATCGCGCACGAGGACCCCAGTGAAACCGGCGAGTACCCCACCGGCGTCGATGTCATTCTTGGAGCGGCTCCCGGCGTGCAGCAGGGTCAGCATGTCAGTACAGGCGACGTGGACGTATTTCCATCCGCCGTCGACCCACGCCGGGGTCTCGTCCGCGCCGATCACGGCCTGGGCGCGTAGTAACACCCGTACCCGGTCGACGAACGGACCCAACCGGTCCACAGCCTCACGCACCGCGGACAACACGGTGCCCGGGGCGACCCGCAGCCCACACAACACGTCCAACGCGTGCGCCACCCGACCGAACGGCAGGTACTGCGCACCGCGTAAATCACCATCCGGGCTTTCACCCGGCCCGTACTGCAACCGCCCGGCTACCCCGTCCGGAGCATCGCCGCGACCTCACCACACCCGGCGCACAGCAGCGATTCCACCAGGTATTCGGTGAACGGCTTCGGCGGGGGCGGCAGGTCGATCACCTGCCGGCGCTGCCGGGCGAACACCTTCGCCTCTGCCAGGTCACAGTTACCGCAGGTATCCGGCCGACACGCAATTTTCTCGTCCGGGTCGTCGACGAGCATCTTCGTCGCCCCCGGCGCCCCGCGAGGCTTACCCCGTTTACCCGAGCCCGGCGCAGACCGCTTCGTGCGGTCAAGACCGTCCGACGACGGCGGCTTCGAGCTGTTCGACGAATCCATCCCCAACCGGCGACGTAACTCCGCGACCTCAGCCGTCAACCCTTTGATCGCTGCATCCTGCTCAGCGATCCGCGCGGCCTGTTGCATGACCAGAACGGCCAGATCGTCATACGACGGGCGCTGCGGGCCAGAACCGGACACCCGGGCACTATGCCACACCAACCCATCCGGGCTGATCAAAGGCCACCACACCCGACCGCCAGCGGGACCACCCGCAGCTCAAGCACACACCGCCAAGCTCACAAGATCCGTGACCCTGATCTCGACTTCGCTACCAACGACATCGAACTGGGCAAAGTATTGCTGCGCATCAGGTAACCAAGTTGGCTGAGTTCGGCAGGCAAAGTGACTAAGCGCCACCGCAAACGTCTCGACGTCGCTGTCCAGAACCGTCGAAAGCACGGTCCACAACCGATCCACTCAGCGCTCGTCGGTCAGTTTTGGTTGCGTGGCCAGCGAAGGTCGGATAGGGAACGACGAACTCGGGTGCCGGCATCTTCGGTCACCACGGCTGCGCGGCCGATCGCGGCCATCGTGCTGACTTCCCAGTGCTCGGACACGTTCAGCTCAGCCGCGACCGCAGCGCGGTCAAATGCGCGGAATTGCCGAACGGCGAATCCGAACGCTTGGGCCTGAAAAGTCAAGTGGGCGACCGCTTGGCCCAAGTCGTACAGGGAAAATTCTGAGTATTCCCAATCGGTTCCTTCGACATATCGGTGCGACAGGTTCGCGACCAGCAAGCTTGCGCGCGGCGCCCAGCTAGCCGTGCTCGGGGCAAGATGACGCACCAGCTGCGCATGGATGGCATCACCGCGACGCCCAGTCACGAATGCCCACGGCTGAGAGTTGCCGGCCGACGGAGCCCACCGGGCAGCCTCCAGCAGCGTTTCCACCTCACTGGGATCCATCTCATGCGATTCGTCGAACGAGGTCGGACTCCACCGCTGCGCGAGCAGTGGATGCAACCCGACCGGCCCCACCTCATTGGCCTGCTGCGGATCAACTTCGTCAAACCGAGCTACCACGAAGCCACACCTGCCCCCATCGCCCCTGCCGTCCTAAGCTTCATTCCAACATGTGACGTACGAGGACGGCGTGCCGGCAGTCTTACGAGTCCGCCGCATGGTTTGCGGGAGACCGGCGCACCGCGCATACTTCCCTGTATGACAGCTGTACGACAGAAGTTTCAGCAAAGTCCGAAGTCCCAAAAAAGGACACCAGCTGCCTCCAAGGCGTCCGTCACATCCAGCGTGGTCCAGGTCCGCCTCCAGAGGGACGAGATTGATGAGCTCCGCACTGCCATGCAGCTGTTGGATCTGGCTTCAAGATCGGAAGCTCTGCGCGCGGGAATCCGGTTACTGGTCAGAGAGGCCCGAGAGATCGCGGGCGCGGACGAAATTCGACGCTTCTATGCTGGCCAGCTGGCACCCTTACCGGTAGGGGTGGCAACCGCGACAGCGGAGGAACTGGCGGCGGCGGACAGCGAGCAGTGGTAACCGCCGCTTCGCAGCCCACTCCCCTGCGCGCAGAGGTATGGGGATGTGCTGTGCCGCGAGTGGGTTCGCATCCCGTGGTGATTCTGACCGTTAGTCGCATAGCGGAACCATTGTCGGCCATTACCGTAGCTTTGGTCACCGGTTCAGCCGGGCCGGAGAACACTCATGTGCGGATCGGCCCCGAAGCGGGTGTCACGAAGCATGACGAGTCCTTCGTGAACTGCACTGACCTACACACCGTCGACAAACCCAATCTCCGCAAGCGGCTCGGTCGCCTCGCGCCAGTGGAGATGCGCAGAATTGAAGCAAATTTGCGCGGAGTCCTGGGCCTCTAATTGCTCGGCACCACCAAGAAGAATTGCCGGGACTCGGTGGGAGCCCCGGCAATTGATGTTAGGTGGATTAGAGGGTGGCGACGTCGGCTTGTTTGGCGCGGACGGCTTCGGCTGCCTGGTTGAGGCCGGCGATTTCGGTGTCGGTGAGCTTCTCCTCGACGACCTTCTTGATGCCGGTGGCGCCGATCTGAGCTTCGACACCCAAATACACGCCGGAGATGCCGTATTCGCCGTCGACCCAGGCGCAGACCGGCAGCACAATGCCGGCGTCTTCCGCGACCGCTTTGGCCATCCGGGCCGCCGCAGCCGACGGGGCGTAATACGCCGAGCCCGTCTTGAGCAGCGCAACCACCTCAGCGCCACCGTTGCGGGTGCGCACGACGAGTTCTTCGATCTTGTCGGCGGGCAGCAGGTCTGACAGCGGCTTGCCGTCGACGGTGCAGCGCGACGGCACCGGCACCATGGTGTCGCCGTGTGAGCCGAGGGTGAGCGCCTTGACGCTCTTGACCGGCACGTTCAGGGTTTCGGCGATCGAATTGGTGAAGCGGGCGGTGTCGAGCACGCCGGCCTGGCCGAAGACCCGGTTCTTGGGGAAGCCAGTGGCCTGCTGAGCGAGCGCGGTCATTTCGTCGACCGGGTTGGACACCACGATCACGACGGCGTTCGGGGCATACTTGGCGATGTTTTCCGCGACCGTACGCACGATTTTGGCGTTGACTTCGAGCAGGTCCATCCGGCTCATGCCCGGTTTGCGGGGCAGGCCGGCGGTGATCACAACGACGTCGGAGCCTTCAATGGCTTCGTAGCCTTCGCCGTTAGCACCGGTAGTCGCGCCGACGACAGTGGTCTCGAAGCCTTCGATCGGCCGGGACTGGTTCAGGTCGAGCGCGAGGCCCGCGGGCTTGCCCTCGATGATGTCGGTGAGCACAACGGTGTCGAAGATGTCGTATTCGGCCAGCCGTTGCGCGGTCGTCGACCCGTAGAAACCGGCACCGACGACGGTTACCTTCTTGCCCATAGCTCTTCCACTCCCAGTCTCCGGGATGTTTTTTGCGACCGTATCAGCCGGTTAACGGCGCATTACGGGCCGGGCCACGCAACGCGAGCTGAGCCACTGACTTTACCCCGAAACCGTAGCCCCATACGCGGTGGCGAACAGCGCGGCCTGTGCCAAGTCGATAGTGACCCCGGTGAGGTCGACTTCGCGTAATGCCACCCCGTTCAGGTCGGCTCCGCGCAGGTCGGCACCTTTGAGTTTGGCGTCTCTGAGCTGGGCGTTGTTCAGGTCGGCGTTGCGCAGATCGGCCCGGGTCAAGTCGGCACCCAGCAGGTCAGCTTCGCGCAGCCGCAACCCGCCGAACTTGGCGCCGGCCAGATTCTGCCCGCGCAGTGACACGAAACTCCAGTCGCCACCTTCGACAGTCAGCGGCCGCAGCCCACAGTCGAGAAATTGGGTGCCGGTCAGTTTGCAGTCGACCAGCCGCGCGTCGAAAAACGAGCAGCGCACCAGTTTCGACTGCAACACGGCCACCCGATGCCAGGTGGCCGCGTTGAACCGCACGTTGCCGAAGGTGCAGTGTGCGAACACCACACCGGTCAGCTCCGCTTCAGACCAGTCAACATCGTGAAAGGCGCACCTCTCGTACCGGACCCGAGCGACCCCGGCCAGCGCCCAATCCACACCGGAGAAGGTCTGATCCGCTACGAGCGCCTCGTCCATCAGTGGTAGAAGTGCCGAGTGCCAGTCAGGTAGACGGTCAGCCCCGCCCGCTCGGCGGCTTCGATCACCACGTTGTCCCGAATCGAGCCACCCGGCTGCACCACGGCCTTGATTCCAGCCGCGATCAGCACCTCAAGCCCATCCGGGAACGGGAAGAACGCGTCCGAGGCCGCCACACTGCCGCTGGCCCGCTCCGCCCCCGCCCGGTTCACGGCCAGATGCGCCGAATCGACCCGGTTGACCTGACCCATGCCAACGCCGACCGTCGCGCCATCACGCGCCAGCAGGATCGCGTTGCTCTTCACGCTGCGGATCGCCCGCCACGCAAACGCCAGGTCAGCCAGCTGCGCCGCGGTAGCCGGCGACCCCGTAGCCAGCGTCCAGCTCGCCGGGTCGTCGCCAGCCGCGTCGATCCGGTCGGCCTGCTGCACCAGCACCCCGCCCCCGACCTGCTTAAACTCGGTGGCCGGCGGGTTCCACGCCGGCGCGACCAGCACCCGCAACTTCTTCTTCGCCCGAAAGACCGCTAACGCCGCTTCCTCGTACGAGGGAGCCACGATGACCTCGGTGAAGATGCCATCGAGTTGCTGGGCCAACGCCAAGGTGACCTCGCGGTTCACGGCGATGACCCCGCCGAACGCGGAAACCGGGTCGCACTCATTCGCCTTGCGGTGCGCCTGCGCCACATCCGCGCCGATCGCGATGCCACACGGGTTAGCGTGCTTGATGATCGCGACGCACGGTTCAGTGAAGTCGTTAGTGCTGCGCCAGGCCGCATCCGCGTCGACGTAGTTGTTGAACGACAACTCGCCGCCGTGCACCAGCTCAGCCTGCGCCAACCCGACCGGCGCGTTCTCATCGAGATAAAGCGCTGCCTGCTGATGCGGGTTCTCGCCGTAACGCAGCGTGTCACCCCGCTGAAGCGCCAGCCCGGTGAACTCCGGCCACTGCGCCCCCACCAGCGTGGACGCCGTCCAGTTCGCCACCGCCACGTCGTATTTCGCAATATCAGCAAAGGCGCGAGCCGCGAGCAACTTACGCTGCGTCAGCGTGAAACCGCCGTTCTTCGCCGCCTCCACCACCAACGGGTACGCCGCGATGTCCGTGATCACCGAAACCGACGGGTGATTCTTGGCCGCCGCCCGCACCATCGCCGGCCCACCAATGTCGATCTGCTCGACACACTCGTCCACGCTGGCACCGGAGGCAACCGTCTCGGTGAACGGATACAGCGTGGACACCAGCAGGTCGAACGGGGCGATGTCGAGCTCGCCGAGCTGGGCCTCGTGTGCGGGCAACCGCAGATCGGCGAGCAGCCCAGCGTGCACGCGCGGGTGCAGGGTCTTCACCCGGCCGTCGAGCGTCTCCGGAAACCCGGTCAGCTCCTCCACCTTCGTGACCGGCAGCCCCGCGTCCGCGATCGTCGACGCGGTCTTGCCGGTGGAAACTAGCTCCGCACCGGCCGCGTGCAGCGCCTGAGCCAGCTCAACCAGCCCAGTCTTGTCATAGACGCTCAGTAGCGCCCGCTTGATCGGGCGGCGTCCCTCGTCGGAGCTCACGGAAACCGTACCTTTCTGTCCTGAATGATCCAGCCCTCACGGACCAGGCGGCCGACGTTGTCGACCAGTTGGGCGCGCTCGGCCACCTTGATCCGCTCGGTTAACGTCTCTTCCGTGTCGTCGTCGAGCACCGGCACGCTGACCTGGGCGATGATCGGGCCGGTATCAACCCCGGCGTCGACGAAGAACAGTGTTGCGCCGGCAAGTTTGACGCCATATGCCAGCGCGTCACGCGGGCCGTGCATGCCGGGGAAGGACGGCAGCAGCGCGTTGTGCGTGTTGATGTAACGATCGCCGAATGCGGCCAGGAACGCCGGCCCGACCAGCTTGAGGAACCCGGCCGAGATGACCAGATCTGGCTGGTGTTCGGCGACATGAGCAGTAAGGGCAGCATCCCAGTCGTCGCGCGTCTCGTAAGCCTTGACCGAATCTACGAAGCTCGGCACGCCGACAGCCGTAGCCCGGTCGAGACCAGCAATGCCGTCGCGATCAGCCCCGACGGCGACCACCCGGGCACCGAAGGCGGGATCGGCGGTGGCGTCGAGCAGCGCCTGCAAGTTACTGCCCGAGCCGGAGACGAGGACGACCAGGCGAGCGGGCGCAGGGTCAGTCACCCGAGCACCCTACCTTCGCGCTTGCCGTTCAGCCGGACTTGGGTCCTGGGGTTGGTGTTGGCATAGATGCGGGTAACCAGCAACATGCATGGGCTCGCCGGCGCGTCCGTCGGGCTCGGCGCGTGTTCTGGCCATCAAGACTCGCGGCCTGGCCGGATGGTCATGGACCTGCCGAGCCGCGCGACGACACCGATCGTCGGTTGCGCTAGCAGATGATCTGAGGAGTTGCGCGATGAGCGCACTTGTTTCTTTTGCCATTGCCATTGTCAGTGCTATGTGTCTGACCAGCTCGAGCGCAGCCTGCCCATTAGTCGATCGATGGTCGCGGGTCCGGCAAAGGTTCACGCAACCTCAAGGTCATTCAGGCAGCGCTCCACGACGTGGTCATAAAGTGCCCGCACATCGTGGGCATTGAGCTGACCGGGCAGCAGGTGGCGCCCCGGCCTTCAACGTCGAGTATCCGCCACGGCGCCTGACGCTGTATACAGCGCTGATCGGTGATGGTCAGCGCGCCGATCTCGCCCGTTGGATCAACCGTGATCTGCTAATCGGGGACTGGCCGAAGATCCGGATGCTAACCGCCAGCGTGCTCGTGCGAGCCTTGGAAAGCCTGCTGCCTCAACTGGCAACGGCCTGACCTGCGCGGAGTGGACACATTCCATCGACACCTGGCCCAAATCGCGTTCGATGCCGCCGCTGATCTCGGGCTCATCCTCGCCGGTGGGTACGCAATCCGTGCGCATGGCCTGACCAGCCGACCGTCGCGAGACCTTGACTTCGTCACCCGGTCACCGCTGCCGCTGGCCAAGGTTACCGAGCGACTTGCTGCGGTCTACCGCGTCTCGGGATTCAGTACCCACATCATCGAATCGGCGCCGACTGCTTCCCGATTAGAAGTGGTCGACAGCTCCCGTACGTGCGAGATTGACTTGTTGAACGAGGGCGTCGGCGGCACATCTGCCCGACTTCTCACTGCAGGATCTGATGTTCAAACTTGATGGACTACCGTTCCTCGATGACAGCACGTTCGGCAAGGTGTGGCGGCGCCCAATGGGGCCGTGGCCAGGTCGGCCTAGTGGGGAAGCTATGGCTTGCGGGTGGGGCTGAAGGCGCGGCCGGCGCAGGCGCCGATTGTGGCGGAGACTGCGATCACGACGGTTGCGATCAGGCCCACCTGCACGGGGTCCGGGCCGACAACTGCCATCCGGCCATCGCCGAGGGAACCGCCAGAAACCCAAGCGAGCAGCCCGAGCACGATGCCAGTGGTAGGCCCGGCAAGCAGGCCACTGCCGAGGGTTACTTTCCACGGTGGTTGCGCGCTTTGTCCCGTACGTGGGTCGAGGGTTTTGTCGGGGTTGCGGCGGCGGGTGAGCAACCAACCGGCGGCCAGGCCGGCGAGGACGGGGATCGCGAGCAGGGCGGCGGCGACTGCGCCGATCGGGCCGTTGGGCAGGCCGGCGAGCAAGGGCACGGTGGGCAGCGGCCCGACCGTCACTTCGGTGATTCGGATGACGGAACCAGAGCCAATCGCAAACCCCGGACCCACCAGGTACGCCGCGGCCCAAATCACCGCGTTCACCCCGTAAGCCAAGCTGACCAAAGTAATTCCGGCCTGACCCGCGACCCCAGTGCGATAAGCGGAAATCATATTTGCGGCCTGTCCTCCACCAATAGCCACGGCGAGCCCAGTCACCGCAGCACCGGCAGCCACGATAAATAGTGCCGCCACCACTCCCGCCCGAATACCGTCGCGCAATTGCCGCGGCACCCGAGCAGCTAGCGCGGGCAACGTATCAGTCCCGCGCACCGAGCCGGCAAATGCGCCCAGCCAGCCTATGACGAAGAAATTCACCGCAGCCCGACCGACGGAAACCTCAGTGCCCCGCCCGTCAATCGTCCACGCGGTAACCATGCCCAGCACTGAATATGTAATCGCAATCGCAAATGCCACCTTCACCGCGCTGCGCATGGAACCGGACCGACGAGCTCCTATCGCCCGCACGACTTGCAACCCCGCCCGCCCTAAACACCACAACACCAACACCGTCAACAACAACGGCGCCAACCCCAACGAGCCAATCGAAGTCCCGATCGGTACCCCGTGCCCGAGCAACCATCCGGCCGCCCCGGCATGCGCAGCCCCACCCAAACCACCAGCGCCCTCGAGCGTGCGAGCCAGCCCGATCACGGCCGCCACCGGCAGGTAGCTGAGCAACGCCGCCCAGATCGTGTCGAGCACAACCGCGACTGGCAGTTGCGCGCGACTAGCCCGACGTATTGGCGGCCGACCAGCCAGCTTGACCGTCGGGCGCGCAGTCAGCCCGTTCGGGGCAATGACGACAGTGTCGCGCTGGCGGGCCGATTCCCGCGTCTGCTCAACCAGCCGCCCGTTTTCAGCCGACCGGTCGGGTCGAGGCAGCTCTGTCCTTGGCGCGTCTGTTCTTGGCGCGCCGGTGTCGCGCTCATCGCTGTCGCGCGCATCGGTGTTGGGGCGGGTAGCTGTAGCGGGGATGGGCTTTCGGGCGATCGGGACAGTGTCGCGGTGCGCCTCGGCGATCGCAGCTGGATCGTCCGAGCCGTCTGAATCCTGGGTTGTGCTCGGCATCGCCGACTACTTTTCCATGGCCGGGGCCGTGCGGCGACGCAGTAACTCCCGGCGCGCCGCTAAACGAGTCGGTTGGACTCGTTTAACGGCGCCCCTGGTGCCATTCGCACTTCTCAGCTCATGACCTCGCGCATAAGCCGCGCGGTCTCGCTGGGGGTCTTGCCGACCTTGACGCCGGCGGCCTCGAGGGCTTCCTTTTTGGCGTCAGCCGTGCCGGCGGAGCCGGAGATGATCGCACCCGCGTGGCCCATGGTCTTGCCCACCGGGGCGGTGAACCCGGCGATGTAGCCGACGACTGGCTTGGTCACGTGCGCTTTGATGAACTCGGCCGCCCGCTCTTCAGCGTCGCCACCGATCTCACCGATCATCACGATCGCATCGGTGCCCGGGTCGTCCTGGAACGCCTTGAGCGCGTCGATGTGGGTCGTACCAATGATCGGGTCCCCGCCGATGCCAACAGCTGTCGAGAAACCGATGTCGCGCAACTCGTACATGAGTTGGTAGGTCAGGGTGCCGCTCTTGCTGACCAGGCCGATCCGGCCGGCTGGGGTGATGTCGGCCGGGATGATGCCGGCGTTGGATGCGCCCGGTGAGGCGATGCCGGGGCAGTTGGGCCCGATGATCCGGGTCTTGAGCCCCTGCTCGACGTTGTAGGCCCAGAATGCGGCCGAGTCCTGCACCGGCACGCCTTCGGTGATCACCACGGCGAGCGGGATTTCGGCGTCGATCGCTTCCAGCACGGCGGCCTTGGTGAACGCGGGCGGGACGAAAATGACCGACACGTCCGCGCCGGTTTCTTTGATCGCCTCGGCAACGCTGGCGAAGACCGGCAGTGCCGTGTCGTCAACCGGGCCGCCTGCTTCGCCTCCGGCGAACGACACGCTGGTGCCGGCTTTGCGTGGGTTGACACCGCCGACAACGTTGGTGCCAGCGGCGAGCATCCGCCGGGTGTGCTTGGAGCCTTCCGAGCCGGTCATGCCCTGGACGATGACCTTGGAGTCTTTGGTGAGCCAGATAGCCATGTCGTCACTTCCCCGCGAATGCGAGCTCGGCGGCGCGCGCGGCCGCTGAATCCATCGTGTCGACCCGCTCGACGAGTGGGTTGTTCGCCTGGTCCAGGATGGCCCGGCCGGCTTCGGCGTTGTTGCCATCGAGGCGCACCACCAGTGGCTTGGCGACTGCTTCGCCGCGCTCGCCCAGCAGGGCGAGGGCTTGGATGATGCCGTTGGCGACCTCATCGCAGGCGGTGATGCCACCGAAGACGTTCACGAAGACCGACTTCACTGCAGGGTCGCCGAGCACGATCTCCAGGCCGTTGGCCATCACCTGAGCGCTGGCGCCGCCACCGATGTCGAGGAAGTTGGCCGGCTTGACGCCGCCGTGCTTCTCGCCGGCGTAAGCGACCACGTCGAGGGTGGACATGACCAGGCCGGCGCCGTTGCCGATGATGCCGACCTCGCCGTCCAGCTTGACGTAGTTGAGGTTCTTGGCCTTCGCCGCTTGCTCCAGCGGGTCGACCGCGGACTGGTCGACCAGAGCTTCATGCTCGGCGTGCCGGAAGCCGGCGTTCTCGTCCAGGGTGATCTTGGCGTCCAGCAGCAGCACCCGGCCGTCGCCGACCTTGGCCAGCGGGTTGACCTCGACCAGGGTGGCGTCCTCGGCCACAAAGGCCTGCCAGAGTTTCACCGCGATGTCCACGATGTGCTCGGCCACCTCGGCTGGGAACTTGGCGGCGGCGACGATCTCGCGCGCGGTCGCCTCGTCTACGCCCTTGTTCGCGTCGATAGCGATCTTGGCGACACGGTCCGGGTCGGTCTCGGCTACCGTTTCGATCTCCACGCCGCCGGCGACGCTGGCGATGCAGAGGAAGGTGCGGTTCGCCCGATCCAACAAGTAGGAGAAGTAGTATTCATCGATGATGTCGGCGGTCTCGGCCAGCATCACCTTGTGCACTTGGTGGCCCTTGATGTCCATGCCGAGGATGTCGGTGGCGCGCGCTTGTGCCTCGTCCGGCCCAGCCGCCACCTTGACGCCGCCGGCCTTGCCCCGGCCGCCGACCTTGACCTGAGCCTTCACCACGACTGAGCCGCCGAGGCGCTCAGCAATCGCACGGGCTTCTTGTGGGGTCTCGGCGACACCGCCGGCCAGCACGGGCAGCCCGTGCCGTTCGAACAGATCGCGCCCCTGATACTCGAACAGGTCCACGTGTCTCCTTTCGCTCGCGACGCCGAGCGTCGGCAAGTCGCGTCGTTGCGTCTCGACCTGTGTGCGCGGCGGGGCGCAATGGCGCCGCCAGCGTGGGCGAATGTCAGGATTTCCAGTGACGGAAGTCCCTTCATTCGCAGACTAGCGAGGCGGACCGGACACCGTGGCGTCGCGGGTACGCAGTGTGCAAGACCGCACATCGCCCGCATAGCACAGCGCCACCCGCCCCGAGGAGGGAAAGTCGGATCAGCGGGCACGTAACCCACCCGCGAAGGCGTCGTTGAGTTTGGTGTCGGAGCGCTCACGGCGTATCCGACCTGCAAGCGGCCGATGCCCTGTCGGTCGAGGGGTGGCGGCGGGGCATCGCGCATGAGAGGCCGGACGTGTGAGGGGTGCGTCCGGCCTCTCCCTTGCCCCAACTTGTGGCACTAGCTCACCGGCGTGGCGACATTGGCGCGCACCCATTCGATGATGGATGCCGTGGTGGCACCTGGGGTGAAAATCCGAGCGACGCCCAGCGATTCCAATTCGGTTATGTCCGCAGCCGGAATGATGCCGCCACCGAACACGACGATGTCGCTGGCCTCTCGCTCGCCGAGCAGCTCCAGCACCCGCCGGAAAAGCGTCATATGCGCACCAGACAATACGGAGAGGCCGATCGCGGCCGCGTCCTCCTGGATCGCCGTTTCGACAATCTGCTCTGGTGTCTGATGCAGACCGGTGTAGACGACCTCCATGCCGGCGTCACGCAACGCCCGAGCGACGACCTTGGCACCGCGATCGTGCCCGTCCAGGCCGGGTTTCGCGACGACGACCCTGATCCGTGCTTGCATGCTGACCCCTTTGAGTCACTGGCACCGTTGCCAACAGGCGACACACTGACCGTTCGGCGGATCACCAACCAACCGGCTGAGTTGATCCACCAGCGCTCGAACGACACCGCTGCCGTCCGATCAGCCTTATTGTCACCTGAACGAACGGTAACCTGCAGTGCCGGGCCGAGGTAGCCGGCCCACCGAAGGCGAAGATCACCTAGAGTTACTGAAATGCTATTCAGCGTTACTTTAGCTAACAGTTTTACTTCAATCACGGAACGTGCTTAACGACCTGAGTCAGTAAAGGTAACGAATTCGGACATTACCGGTTCAATGCCAATGCAGTCGGCGCCGAAATAGCGGTATGACTTGTGACCTGGCTGCCGTTTCGTTACCGTGACCCACGGCTGTCAACCCGTTTAACTTAGGTCCGGCAGCCCAGACAGACGTCGCATACCCGCGTTTTTACGGGGTTTGCGAGTCTGCCGCCGTAATGCCGCCGACGGAGGGTTGTTCGTGCGCCAGCGCTTGTCGTCTGAGCCCGATCGCTATCGTGGTCGCCGCCGCGTGCCAACACCCCCACGCAATCGCTACGCCATCGTCGTCACCTCAGCTTTCGTGGGCGCCGGCTTCGTCACCCTCGCTGCTTCGTCCTACTTACCAGACGCCAAAGCCGTCAGCCCCGACGTGCTGCAGGGTCTGGCAGCCCACGACACCTCTGACGCGCTCGCGGCTCGCGCGGGCACAGCTGGCCACGCTTCTCGCGGTGAAGTGCGCGGCGCCACTACCAAGTCGGCCAAGGTCAACGTCGCACAGACCAGCGCCGACGTGTGGTTACTCCCGCTCGACGATTACGAGTTCACTTCAGCGTTTGGTGTTCGCTGGGGCAAGCTGCACGCCGGCATCGACCTGGCCGCCCCCGAGGGCATGCCCTACAAGGCTGTGCACGCTGGCGTGGTGACTAGCGCCGGCTACAACGGCGGCTACGGATACTCGATCACGGTGCGCAACGAAGACGGCACCGAGGTCATCTACGCCCACTCCCGGCGATTGCTGATCAACAAGGGCGATCAGGTCAAGGCCGGACAGGTGATCGGCGAGGTCGGCAACACCGGCTATTCCTACGGCACGCATCTGCACCTCGAAGTGCACGTAAACGGCAAACCGACCGACCCGATCGTGTTCCTGCGCGACCACGGCGTCGACATCAAACTTCAGGTCGAATCCGTGTATGCCGGCATGGCCGCCGCCACCTCCTAGCCCAGTCGCACCGTCCTACCTCGACTGTCGCCCGCGCCAGTGGCATAGCCAGGTCGCACCTGCACCTCAGCTCAGCCAAATTTGCACTCGTGCCAACGGTTTTCACTTGGTTGCACTCGTGCCTCAGCTCAGCCAAGTTGCACTCGCGCTGACTGCTTTGTCCAGGTTGCACGTGGGCCCCAGCTCGGCCAGGTAGCGAATGGGTGGGAGTTCAGCTTTGCGCGCCGCGAGGCTCAGGCAATTCGATAACGCACCGACATTCCAAGTGTCGGATCGTCATCGCCGAGCCGGGGGGCTAGCCGCGTGCCGCATCAGGTCAAACCAAGAATCTCCGGCCGACACCGCCGGAGCTGCTCACCCCGTCATCGCGCGGCTCGCCCGCTGTCGACAGCCGCGGTAACTGCCACCATCGGCGTCGCCCTCGTTGCTGCCATCGCGGGTGGAACAGCCGAAGCTGCTGCCCGGCCCAGTGCCGTGTCGGCGGCGGACACGGGTGCGGTACCGGTAGACATCGGGCCGGCCCCCGTCGATACCGGCCGGCCGCCATTGAACGGCATTTCCGCCGTACCGGTGTTGCGTAAGGCGCGCCACTCGGACCAGGTCGTGCCGCTTCGGGGTGTGCCGGGTGCTGCTGCGGTCGCGAAGGCGGGCGCTGTGGCTCCGGTCGGGAAGGCGGGTCCGGTGGCGCTGGTCGCGAAGGCCGCCGCGGCGTGGGTCAACCCGAACCCGGCCGCGACTGTGACCTCCTGCTTCGGTCAGCGCTGGGGCCGCCTCCACGCCGGTGTCGACCTGGCTGCACCCGATTACACCCCAATCCTCGCCGCTGGTGCTGGCGTGGTCGTGCGGGCCGGCGTGGCCCAGGGCTACGGCAACGCCGTGCTGATCGATCACGGCAACGGCTACCTCACCCATTATGGGCACTTGTCGGAAATCATCGTGACCGTCGGGCAGCACGTCGACGCTGGCCAGGAGATCGGCACCGAAGGCGAAACCGGGCACGCGACCGGCCCGCACCTGCATTTCGAGGTGCACGAAGGCTTCTATCAAAACCCGATCGAGCCAACCGAGTGGATGCACGAGCACGGCGTCGACATCCCGGGTTGCGTGGGCTTCGCCAACTAGACCTTTTCGATCTAGATCTTTTCGATCGGAGCATGCCGCAAGATCAACCAAATCACCTGATCGCCGAAGTCAATCTGGGCTCGAGCGCCGGGTCCGTGCCCTTCAACAGTGACCACGCGACCCAGCCCGTAACGCTGGTGGTTGACTCGGTCCCCAGCCGCGACCTTCGGCGCTTGCGGCAGGTCGCTGGCGGTGGCCAGTTTGCTCGCGTCGATGCCGAGCCGACTGGCCAACTGCTGTGCTTTCGGCGTGTTGCCAGCAAACCCTCCGCCCCGGCCCCGATCACCACCAGCACGACCACCAACCCCACCCCCAGTGCCCGACCAAGATGTGTACGACCCGGCGGTGCGTTCCCACCGGATCAATTCCGGCGGTAGCTCGTCGGTAAACCGCGAAGGTGGGTTGTATTGCGGTTGCCCCCAAGCCGCCCGAGTGACCGCCCGGGACAGGTAGAGCCGTTGCCGCGCCCGGGTAATCCCAACGTAAGCCAGCCGGCGCTCCTCTTCCAGCTCGGTGTTGTCGCCGAGCGCGCGCATGTGCGGGAAGACGCCGTCTTCCAGCCCGGTCAGAAACACTACCGGGAATTCCAGGCCTTTGGCCGTGTGCAGGGTCATCAACGTGACCACCCCTTGGTGGTCGGGGTCGTCGCTGGGGATCTGATCCGCATCGGCCACTAACGCCACTTGCTCCAAAAATCCGGCCAGCGTCGCGACCTGACCCTCGTCCTCTTCGTCGGCCTGCGCTTCGACCCGCTCGGTGTATTCCCGAGCCACACTGACCAGCTCTTGCAGGTTTTCCAACCGGCCCTGATCTTGCGGGTCGAGGCTCTCTTCGAGCTCGGCGAGCAGACCGGAGCGCTGCAACGCGGCTTCCAGCACCTCCTCCGGCGGCGAGGTGCGGCTCAGCTCACGCAGGTCGTCGAGCAGCTGAACGAAGTCGCCGACGCTGTTTGCCGCCCGCGTAGAGATGCCGGGCGCGTCCCGGGCACCGCGCAGCGCCTGCCCGAATGAGATGCGCTCGCGGGTCGACAACGCCTCAACACACGCCTCGGCCCGCTCGCCGATGCCACGCCGGGGCGTATTGAGCACCCGCCGAATGCTCACCGTGTCGTCGTCGTTTACCACCGAGCGCAGGTAGGCCAGCGCGTCGCGGACCTCCTTGCGCTCATAGAAGCGCACCCCACCGACCACTTTGTAGGGCAGGCCGACTCGGATGAAGACCTCTTCTAAGACGCGGGACTGGGCGTTAGTGCGATAAAAGACGGCCACGTCACCGGGGCGGATCTCGTGCCGGTCGGCGAGCCGATCGATTTCCCGGGCCACCCAGTCGGCTTCGGCGTGCTCAGTGTCGGCGACATAACCGACGATCTGCTCGCCCGCGCCCTGGTCACTCCACAGCCGCTTCGGCTTGCGCGCCAAGTTGCGGTCGATCACCGCGTTGGCGGCGGAGAGAATCGTCTGGGTGGAACGGTAATTCTGCTCCAACAAGATTGTGCGGGCATCGGGATAATCGCGCTCGAACTCCAGGATATTGCGAATCGTCGCACCCCGGAACGCATAGATCGATTGATCGGCGTCACCCACCACGCACAATTCACCGGCCGGCAACTCACCATCGGAGTCGCCCACCAGTTCTTTGACCAATGTGTACTGTGCGTGGTTGGTGTCTTGATATTCGTCGACCAGCACGTGGCGGAACCGGCGGCGATAGGTTTCGCGCACCAGCGGATGTGACTGCAACAAATGCACTGTCGCCATGATGATGTCGTCGAAATCTAACGCATGCGCTTCCCGCAACCGACGCTGATACAACTCATACGCCTCGGCGAGCGCGCGCTCGTTGGGTCCCTTGGCCCCCTGGGCGAAGTCGGCCGGCTCGACCAGTTCGTTTTTCAGGTTGGAGACCTGCGCCGCCAGCCCGCGAGCGGTATAGCGCTTAGGGTCGAGATCGAGCTCACGCGCGACCAGCTGCATCAAGCGGCGCGAATCGTCAGCGTCGTAGATCGAGAATGTGCTCTTCAGCCCAGCATGCTCGTGCTCGGCCCGTAAAATCCGCACGCAGGCCGAGTGGAACGTCGACACCCACATCATCCGGGCGCGCGGCCCGACCAACTCGGTCACCCGTTCTTTCATTTCGCCGGCGGCCTTGTTGGTGAACGTGATCGCGATGATCTCGCCTGGATGCACGCTGCGCGCGGCTAACAGATAAGCGATCCGATGGGTCAACACCCGAGTCTTGCCCGAACCAGCGCCGGCCACGATCAGCAACGGCGACCCGGCATGGGTCACCGCGTCGCGTTGCGGGCCGTTCAACCCCGTCAACAACGCCTCGGGGGCGAGCCGGCGCGCAGGTGCCCGCGGAACTGACGGCACCCGAGCCTCCTGCATCGGCGGCACGGCGAAAAGGGCGCTTGGTGAGGGTTCTGAAGAGGCTCGCATGGCCGGGCAAGTCTATGCCGCCCCACCGACACACTTTCTCGCTCGGTCACCCGCACGAGCCCGGTCACCGCGTCTTGCCGGCCAAAATATTAACCTGGATTTTTGCAACGCAACGAGTAGCTGTGCGTCAGTCGTGCGCGGTCGACTCACAACACATAGCCGATCGGCAATCTTTTCGTCACCTTGGACCGGTAGCGCTCATCAACGTTGATCCATAGGTTGGACCGGATCAACCGACCCAGACACCCTCGATCGGGAGAGACCGAACACTATGAATCACCCCCGGGCGTACGCCCGCCGCCTCGCCGCCCCGGCTCTTGCATTGGGCCTGCTCGCCGCGTTGTCGACCGCGCCGACGTTTGCATCGACACCCGCGGTCGCGGCCGAGTCGACGTTCAAAGCCACTGACGTTTCGTTCGACCTACCGACCGGGCCAATCGTCAAAGGACAGTTGCTCAGCTACAACGACTTCCACGGCGCGATCGACCCACCGAGCGGCTCCGGTGCAGTGGTCAACGCCGGTGGCACCAGCACCCCAGCAGGTGGGGTCGAATACCTGGCGACCTACTTAAAGAAGCTGCGCGCCGAGGCCAAGAGCGACGGGCGCCAGACGTTGACCGTCGGTGCCGGTGACTTGATCGGCGCGTCCCCGCTGGTCAGCGCCGCGTTCCACGACGAGCCGACGATCGAGCTGATGAACGAGATCGGCCTGCAGATCAGCGCGGCCGGCAACCACGAATTCGACGAAGGCGTCGACGAGCTGCTGCGGATTCAGCGCGGCGGGTGCCACCCGGTCGACGGCTGCCAGGGCAGTCCCCACTACGCCGGAGCGAAGTTCCAATACCTCGCGGCCAATACCATCGACAACAAGACCGGTCTGTCGGTCCTGCCGCCGATCGACATCAAGTTCGTCGGTGGCGTGCCGGTCGGCTTCGTCGGAGTGACGCTGAAGGGCACCGCCGGCATCGTCAACCCGGCCGGCATCAAGACCGTGCACTTCGACGACGAGGTCGCCACGGCCAACAAATGGAGCAAGATCCTCACCTTGTTCGGCGTCAAGGCGCAGGTGCTGTTGCTGCACGAGGGCGGCTCGCTGGCCGCGGCGACACCGACCCCTGGTGTCTCGGACTGCACTAATTTCTCCGGTGCGGTCGTGCCGATCGTCAAGGGCCTGAACCCCGAGTTTGGCCTGGTCGTCTCTGGCCACACCCACCGGTTCTACTCCTGCACGCTGCCGAACAAGTCGGGCACCTCGGTGGTCACCAGCGCTGGCAGCAACGGCCAGCTGATCACCGACATCGACTACTCGCTAGATCGGCGCACCGGGCGTTTCGCCGCGATCAGTGCCAAGAACGTAATCGTCGAGAACGGCCTGCCGGACGGTAAGGGTGGCTGGCTCAAGGGCGCGACCGGCATCTACCTGAAGAACCCGGCCACCGTCGATGCGGCCGCAAAGCAGATCGCCGACAAATACCGTACGGCGGTGGCACCGCTGGCCAACCGGGCGGTCGGGTCGATCACGTCGGACATTACTCGTAACACCACCGCGGCCGGGGAATCGCCCTTGGGTGACGTGATCGCCGACGCACAGCTCGCCCGCACCACAGCCAGCAGTGGCGCGCAGATCGCGTTGATGAACCCGGGCGGGGTGCGGGCCGACTTCGGCTACGCGGCCTCGGCCGGTGGCGAAGCGCCGGGCCAGATCACCTATGGAGAGGCGTTCACTGTGCAGCCGTTCAACAACTTGGTCGTCACACAGACCGTGACCGGTGCGCAGCTCAAAGAGGTGTTTGAGCAGCAGTTCCCGGGCTATCGGGGGCAGAGCACGCTCAAGATCTTGCAGGTGTCAGCCGGCCTGACCTACAGCTGGAGCGCGTCCGCGCCGCTCGGCGCGAAGATCAGTAACCTCAAGCTGAACGGGACCCCTGTTGAGGCGAGCACCTCATACCAGGTGACCACGAACGACTTCTTGGCCAACGGTGGCGACGGCTTCACCGCGCTGACTGCCGGAACTGGCCGCACGACAGCACCGGGCTTCGACGTCGACGCACTCGTGGCCTATCTCGGCGCCCACGCACCTGTCGCACCTGGCCCGGCCGACCGAATCACCACCACCTCCTGACCGAATCACGGCTACCTCCTGACCGAATCACGGCTACCTCCTGACGAATCACCGCTACCGCCTGACCGAATCACCGCTACCGCCTGACCGTGGCGTCGCAGGAGTTCGGGCCGTTTCCTTGCGGAGCGGCTCGGCGCGGGGGCATACTCTGGCTCGTGATTGAGCAGGCGCGATTTAGCTATGGCACCGGAAGCCCGGCAGCCATCGGCAGCGTCTGACCGACAGACCTCCATCAAGCCCCGGGCCTTTCCGCCCGGGGCTTGATGCTGCCCCGGCCGGGTCGACCGGGGCGCAAGCACCTGAGGAGCACGACATGAGCGCAGAGGTAGTGGACCAACAGACCGGTGCCGGCAAGCCGCTGGCCGCTGACGAAATCCGGGCCATGCGCGACCGGATCGACGAAATCGATCAGGCAATCATCGACTTGTGGCTGGAGCGAGCCCGGCTGTCGCAAGCCGTCGGCAAAACCCGAATGGCCAGCGGCGGCACCCGCCTGGTGTTGTCACGCGAAACCGAAATCGTGGAACGCTTCCGCGAAGCTTTAGGCGCCGACGGCACCCAGGTGGCCCTGATGATCCTGCGCGCCGGCCGCGGCCCACTCTGAGCTGAGACCGAGCTGCCGTGGCCCGCGCTGACCTCAGCTGGCCCGCTGAATTAAAACGCCGCACGACTGGGCTAGCTGGTCTTTTCGACTTGGTAGATGTCGACTCGTTCGAATGTGTCCATGCTGACGTTGCGGACGCGGGTTGAGAAGCCGAACACGTTCTGGCCGAAGCGCAGCGGGATAACCGGCATGTCCTGAGCGAGAATGTCCTCGGCCGCCTGCCATTTCTTTATCGCATCACCTTGGTTGGCGGCCTCGGAGCCCTCCTTGACCAGGCTGTCGAACGCCGGGTTGCTATAGCCGTAGTAGTTCGACGAGCCGCCGGTGCCATAGAGCGGGTCGAGATAGCTCTCCATCAGCGGGTAATCCATCACCCAACTGAGCCGGACCAGTCCGACTGGTTGCTGGCTTTCCACCTTGGTGAGCAGGTCAGCGAATTTCGGCTCGCCGCTGCCGACACAGTTCACGCTCAGTGACGCCTTGATTTGGGCACACATCGCGTCAACCCAGGCCTGGTGACCGCCGTCGGTGTTGTAAGCGATTTGGATCGAGGGCGGGCCGCCGGCTGCGGCGTACAGCTTTTGGGCTTCGGTGGGGTTGTAGACACAGCTGGCGCCACACGCGTCGGGTCGGTAACCGGCGACGACTGGGGACACGAAGGATGTCGCTGGAGTCTGCGTACCCAGGAAGATTTGGTCGGTCATTTGTTGGCGGTTGATCGCCATGGACAGAGCCCGGCGGACGTCCTTGTTCGCGTATTCCTTTTCGAAGGTGGGGAAACCGACGAAGGCGAACGACGAGCTGGGGCTTTTCTGCAGCCGGTCGCCGAGCGCTTTGGTGGCCGAGGAGAGGTCCTCAACCGGGATTTTGGTGTCGATGTCGAGGTGGCCGGCGGTTAGGTCGGCGTATTGGTCTTGCAGCTGGCGGTAGATCTTCCAGGTGATGCCGGCGACCTTGGGGGCGGTGCCGTGGAAGTCGGCCACCCGTTCGACTGCGAGCTGCTGGTCGTGCTGCCAGCTCCCGGTCAGTTTGAACGGGCCATTACCGATGATGTGGTCCTCGAAACCGTCAGCGAGCACGCCCGGTGACTTCCAAGCCGCATTCGGCAACGGGTAGAAAGCGGTGTAGCCGAGCACCGATTCCCACCCGGAGAATGGAGCTGACAACGTCACCGTGAAGGTGGTGTTGTCGACTTTTCGCAGCCCAGATAGGGCGGACGACTTCGGTGCGGGCGCCACCTTCGGGCCGGTCGGACCATCCGGGTCGACCGACTGCAGGTCGGCGTACCCGTCGATTCGCTCGAAGTAATAGGCCGCCCGCTGACCATTCGGCCCGTACGCGGCGTAATTCCACGCGTTGAGGTAATTGTCGGAAGTTACCGGTTCGCCGTTGCTGAAGGTGAAGCCGGGCTTGAGTTTGACCGTCCAGACCTTGTTCGTCGGGTCGTGGGTGATCGACTCGGCCGCCATCGGCACCGGCGCGCTCTTGGCATCGAAGTTGACCAGTGGATAGAACAGCGACGACAGCACCTGTGCCCCGTTGGATTCCGTCGTGTTCGACGGGATCAAGTGCTGCGGCTCGGCGATGCCGATGGTGATGCTGTTCGGCGCCGTAGTGACGTCAGTAGTGGCATCACTGGTGCACCCGGCGGCCGACACGACGACGGCGGACGTGGCAATCGCTGTCTTCCACCGACGTTTCCGAGACATGGGAGCAGATTTTAGCCCGCCGCTCGCCACCGGCGCGGGCAGCTAGCCAAACCGATCGACACCCGTCACACGAGTCGACGATCCGCCGCCCAGCGCGACAATTCGTATCGGTTGCTCATCTGCAGCTTGCGCAGGACGTTTGACACGTGCGTCTCCACCGTCTTGATCGAGATGAACAATTCCTTCGCAATCTCCTTGTACGCATACCCCCGGGCCAGCAGTCGCAGCACTTCCCGCTCACGGTTGGTGAGCTGGTCGAGCTCGGGGTCGGCGACCGGCCCCTCCGAACGGGCCGCGAACGCGTCCAGCACGAAACCGGCCAACCGAGGGCTGAAAACGGCATCACCGTCTGCAACTCGACGGATCGCATCGGCCAGTTCCAACGGCGAGATGGTTTTGGTCACGTAGCCACGCGCGCCGGCCCGGATCAAGCCGATCACGTCTTCGGCCGCATCCGAGACCGACAGCGCCAGGAACCGAACTTGCGGGTGGCTGCGGCGCATCGAATCCAACACCGCTCGCCCACCGCCATCAGGCATATGCACGTCGAGCAGCACCACATCCGGCTGGACGGCAGCGATCGTGGCAATCGCGGCGGCCACCGAACTGGCCTCACCGACCACGTCGACGTGATCGCCCAGTTCGGCGCGCACACCGGCGCGAAACATCGCGTGGTCATCGACCAGGACCACGGTGAGCCGACGGCTCGCCGCAACCAGCACAGGCTCGGTCATCGTACGTTCTCCTTCGCGGCCGTCCCGTTGTCTCGCGACGCGGGCAAGATCAGGCGTACTTCGGTGCCGTCGCCGGGTGCGCTGCGAATCTCGGCGCGCCCGCCGTGGCGTTTCATCCGGCCGATGATCGAACCGCGCACACCATGGCGCGTTTCGGCCACCTCAGCCGGGTCAAATCCAGCACCGCGGTCGCGAACGAAGACGCTCAACTCGTCCGCCTCGACCTCGGCGTATAACGACACGGTTCGCACCCCGGCGTGCCGGGCGGCGTTGACCAGTGCCTCGCGTGCTGCCGCGACGAGGGCCGCGACCTGTTCATTGCAGTCGGTGTCGCCGACCACTACCGTCTCCACCTTGATCGCGTACGTATCTTCGACCTCGGCCGCGGCTTGCTCCAAAGCTGCCGCGAAGCGCTCGGTTGGTGAGGCAGTCGGCTTGTAGAGCCAGTTGCGCAAGCTGCGCTCTTGACCGCGGGCCAGTCGCTGCACTTCGGTGATGTCAGCCGAGTTGCGCTGAATCAGGGCGAGCGTGTGCAGCACCTGGTCGTGGATCATCGCGGCTAACTCGGCGCGTTCCTGCTCGCGGATGCGGCCTTCGCGCTCGGCTCGCAGCTGATTGAACATGCGCCACAGCAGCGGTGCGGCCACCACTCCGACCCCGACCAAGCCGATCAGCGCGAAAATCACGCCGTTGACGACCGAGCTCAGGCTGCCGGCCGGCGCATAAACCGCGACCACGCCGATGATGCCGGTGGCGACCAGCACCCCACCACCGATGAAACGAAACAGGAACGAACGCCGGTCACTCTCAGCCAGCACCGCCATCAGCCAGGGTGTCTGCGGCAGATTGTTCGCCCACTGGCCACGCCGGGTCGGGTCAGACTGGTGCCAGATGATGCCCGCACCGACTGCTATCACCGCGATCAGCCAACCGACCGTGCCCGCAACGCTGATCTTGCCGACCAGCACCTGCAGCAGGACCACGCCCAACCCAAGTGCCCCGAAGGGCAACAGCGTGCCTAAATCACGACGCTCCGGCGGCTCGCTGGTCGAGCTCTGCTGCGGTAACACCGCCCAAAAGGCGGCATAGAGCAGCAAACCAAGCCCACTGAAGCCCAGCAGGACCACCAAAGCAATGCGCACGGCCAGCAACGGGACACCCAGATGCTCCGCCAGCCCAGCGGCGACCCCGGCGACAATCCGGTGATCGCGTGGCCGGTAAAGGCGGCGCGGAGGTGGCGTGGCGGCGGTGATCTGTCCTCCCCGGGTCAGGCGCTAGTCAATCAGCACGGTTGTGTGCTTTTCGATCGTCACACGGATGGCGACTGCGAACCACGGGGAATGTCCCCCGGTATCCGGGCCGGCTGATCTCAGGGTGGCCTCAGGGTCGGCGCCGGAAGTATCTGAGGTGTGCCCGGAAGCAGGATTTAGCTTATGAACGACGAAGCCGCCGAATCGCCAGGCCCAACCGGCCCGTCGCCGGATCAGCCGGCGCCAACCGTCACCCCCGCGCCACCAGCCGACCCACCCACCTCAGCACTCCCGCCACCCGCGGCAACCCCGCCACCCGCAGCAGGGGCCAAGCTGCCGCCGGCTTGGCAGCCACCGCCGGATGGTGTGCCGCAAGCCGACCAACCGCAAGCGGGGGCAACCGGCTCAGCTCCGCCGCCTCCCGAGACAAATACGCCGCCACCACCCGGGACAAACCAGCCGCCAGGGACGACCGGTCTCGGTGGGATGTCGTTTTCCCGCGACCGATTGGTACGGCCCCAGCAGGGCCGTTATCTCGCCGGAGTCTGCGCCGCGCTCGGTCGAGCCACGAACACCGACCCGGTCCTGTGGCGCGTGCTGCTAGCCGTGCTCGGTGTGCTGACCGGTGTTGGGGTGCTGCTCTACCTGATCGGTTGGCTGATGATCCCGGCCGAAGGTGACACCGCCTCCCCGATCGAGTCACTGTTCGGCCGGGGCCGCTCGGGAATGACACCGTTCTCCGTTGTTTTGCTCGGCGTCGGTGCAGTGCTTTCGTTCGCATTCATCGTCAACGACGGGATGCGCACCGGCCTGATCGCCGGCGCGGTCATACTCGGCGCAGTGTTGCTGATCAAACGCGGCGGCGCACATCCCAACGGGTTGGCGTCGATGTTCTCCTTCGGACGCAACGACCCACCGACTGTGGCGTTCGGCCAGGCCGGGACCTTCCCGTTCGGAGGCACGCCCGCACCCGGCCCGGTGCCGCCGCGCAACTCGCCTGCCGACTCCTCCGCAGCAGCTAGCGGCTACCGGCCACCGTTCGCGCCATACGGGCCTTATGTCGGGTTTACGGCGCCGGAGCAGCAGGCAGCAACAAAGCCGATACCAGCGCCCAAGCCACCTCGGGAACGTTCCCAGCTGGGTCGGCTGACTTTCTTCGCCGTGATGTTGGTGATCGGTCTACTGGCCGTGCTGCACCAGGCCGGCGCCTATATCCCGATTTCGGCTTACTTTGCGGCGGCGTTGGCGACCATCGGACTCGGGCTGGTGCTCGGTGCGTGGATCGGGCGAGCCCGTGGACTGATCGCCCTCGCCTTGCTCACCACCGTCGGACTCGTGGTCACCACCAGCGTCGATCGGTGGGGTGGCGAGCTGGGCAACAGCGTCTATCGCCCCACCACGGCCCACGCGATTGCCGATCGGTATGACTTCACGGCCGGAAGCGCAACACTCGATCTGCGCGGCGTCGACTTCGCCGGGCAGCAACGCACCGTCATCGTGACGATGAATTTCGGCCTGCTCAAGGTGCAGCTGCCGTCGGCGGTCGACACCACTGCCAAGCTGCGAGTGGACAACGGTCAAGCAGCCGTCTTCGGCAACGTCTACGACGGTACTGCTGGCAACGACCGAACCTTGACCGACCTAGGCGCGGACGGTACCGGCGGTGGACAGCTCACCCTGGACCTACGACTGGACACGGGAAATGTGGAGGTGACCCGATGAGACCACACCGTACCGATGGTGTCTCGTTGAGCTTCGGGGTGATTTTCCTGGCTGTCGCATTGTGGTGGGCTATCTCCGCGGTCACCACGGTTCGGCTGCCGGCCGTGGGGTGGCTGGTTGCCGGCGGTTTGATCATGTTTGGGGTGCTTGGATTGTTGGGTGCGCTGCGGCGCGGCCGGCGCGAATCGATCAGCCCCGCCGAGCCGGCCAGTCCCGAACTGCCGCACGATCTGGCGCCAGCAGAGCACGCGTCAATCGTTCGCGAGCTGTTGGACGATCCGACCCTGCGGATCGCCGTGGACCAGCCGAATCCGGCCGCGCAGCCGCCGCACCGGGGCTGAATCACGGGTGCCGGCGGACCAGGACTCGGAGGCGGCGCAATATGCTCGACAGCATGACCTCGTTTCCGACCGTGTCCAACGCGCCCGTCGTCAGTGTCGGCGCCACGGCCGCCCGCGCATTGACGGCTGAGTTTGCTCGACCCAACACGGCCACGTCCGCGCTGGTGATCGGGGCGGACCACGGCTCAATGGTGGTGGCCGCGGCACTCGAGGCATTGTTGCCCGGCGATAGCCTGACCCTGGTTGCCGGGGAACGCAGCACGGCCGAGTTGTTGCGCGACCACATCACCGGCTTGGGCAGCTGGATCGCCGACCGAGTGAAGATCCTCGACGTCCTGGACGAGGCTGAGCCGGCCGACGTGGTGATCGTTTGCGAACCACTCACCGGCACCGCGAACGAGGTTCGGGCGTTGGTGGACCAGCTCGGCAAATACCTCAATGACGGAGCCGTGGTCAGCCTCGCCACACCGGCGATCCCTGGACGCACCGGCGGAGCCGCGGCCGAACTGTTTCGGCAGAGCACATTGTTCGGCGTCGGCTCCGACCTGATCGTGCGTAACCAGCCGCCGCTGCGGGTGCACAAACTGCGGTTCACTGCCGCCGCGACTAAGCTCGCTGCCACGCTGGCGCCGGCCTACCGGCCGTCCAGTGTGCCGGTGACGCAAAGCATGCATCTCGACTCGAACGGGGTGATCGCGGGTGGGATTGCACTTGGTTTAGCTACCCTCGCTCGGGTGTCTCGGCCGAAGTCGAAACTGTGGTTGTTGCCGGCGCTTGCGGCAGTACCGGTGGCGGCTTTTTTCCGTGATCCTGAGCGCGACCTTCCCACCGACGCAGACGCTGTGGTCGCGGCGGCGGACGGGCGGGTGCTCTCGATTGAGCGGATGACCGACAACCGGTTCGGGCCGGGCGAGTTCTTGCGCATTGCGGTGTTTTTGTCCGTGTTCGATGTGCACGTGAACCGGGTGCCGGTGGCAGGCCGAGTGATCAACTACTTCGTCGAGGACGGCGGCTACGCGAACGCGATGACGGCGGCGGCTGAACACAATGTCGCGGCCTACACAGTGTTGGACACCGATCACGGCACGGTGACGATCGCTCAACGGACCGGGTTGATCGCGCGCCGGATCGTGCAGCGGGTGCCGGTCGGCACCTTGGTGGCTCGGGGTGAGCGGATGGGGTTGATCCGCTTCGGTTCCCGCACCGATGTCTATCTGCCGGCCGATCGGGCGCAGCCAGTGGTCGGGGTCAACGACAAGGTCGTAGGCGGCTCTTCAGTGATCGCCCGCTGGCTCTAGCCGCTTGCCCTGGCACTGGCCCTTGTCAGAAACGTAAACGGCCGCCGTCCCAGCTTCGGGTCAGCGGGCCGTTTGGCGCGTTTTTGCCGGTCAGGCGCGCTTGGCGCGGGCCCACATGATCGGACCGCTGGCCAGGTAGGCCGCGACGATCAGCACAAAGGTCAACCGAATATCGATCAGCACACCGACAACCGGCAAAACCAAAAGCCACGGCGGCAACCGCAAAAGCCGAGCCAGCTTCGCGTACGGAAAGCTGGAAACCATCGCGAACGCGAGCAGCGCCACCCCACCGAGCACGACAACGCCAGGCAGCGGCAGTCGAATCAGCACGGTCAATGCCAGCACGGCAGCTGCCATTGTGGTCGGCACACCGGAGAAGAATTTGCCGTCCTTGGGTGAGACGTTGAAGCGCGCCAACCGAATCGCCGCACAGCCGGCCACCAGCACGCAAGCGACCGCCGCGGCGACGGTCGGCACGCTGTGCTCCAACGACGCATAGACCACCACCGGCGCTGCTAGCCCGAACGAGCACATATCGGCCAACGAGTCCATCTGCGCCCCGAATGGGCTGGCCACACCAAGCCTGCGCGCCAACGCACCGTCGAGCCCGTCGAACGCCACGCACGCGACCAGGGCGACAGCTGCAATTCGAACGTCCCCGTGCATGGCGAGGAAGATCGCGGTGAGCCCGAGCGCGAGGCTGGCCAGGGTGCAGGAGTTGACGAGCGCGAACCGCAGCCGGCGGGCCATCGTCTGCTCACCCGGAAGCAGCGACACCTCAGCCGGCGCCTCGATGATCACTGGCTGGATCGGCAGCATCGGCGAGGCGGGCAATGCCGGCAAAACGTGGTGGGAGCCGGCGATGGTGATGCGCCGAGTCCGATTGAAGTCCGCCCCGGTGTAGATCACCTCAGCCCGGGTGGCGGTGGCAGCACGACCGGCGTCAGCCGACCGGCGACCCACACGCACCAGCAAAGCTTGCCGCGCGATGGTTCCGCTACGGCGCAGACGGCCCGCCCAACGACGTCCGGCGGGACGAGGACTGTCAGTCGTCCGCCGCCGACGCCAAGGGGAACTCGGCACGTAACTCCTCCATGGGATTGGTTTGGCGATTGCCCGAACAGCTGTGGGATCCCGCACTACTTTACCGTGCGATTCCCACCGGCATTCGGGCTACCGCGCCACAACCTCGTTCGATGGACACGAACCGTGATCACCACACCACCACACGTACCTCGGGGGTGGTGTTCTAGATCAGCTTTGCCTTGCGCAACGCGGCAACGGTGACCTCGGTGAGCTTGGCTTCATCGAGCTCGGCCACCTCCTTGAGCGGCATCCATCGGGCCGTTGAGGTGGAGCCGCCAACATCTCCGACGATTACCTCACTCGGTTTGTCGACGATCACCCGATAGAAGGCTCGCACGCCGTGCCAGTCGATCGGATATCCCTCGGGACCTAGTGAGGCTGCGTCGCGATGGCTGGCAACACCGAGCAACTCGACCAGCCGACCGGCTTGCCCGGTTTCCTCGATCAACTCGCGAACTAGCGCGACTCCAGGCTGCTCACCGAAGTCGGTGCCGCCGCCGGGCAAGTGCCACTGGCCGGCACCCGGGTATCCCGGCGCGATCCGGGTGAGCAGCAATCGCTCCTGCTGGGGGTCGGTCGCAATCGCGTACGCGGCGAAGCGTTGCGCCCGGTGCAAACCGTCCGGGCCTTGGTAGGCATAGAAAGAAGGAAAGTCAGGTGCTTCCTCGGGGCGCACATCGGCAGCGGCGGCATCGATGCCCAGGGCCGCGGCGGTGAACACGCGCAAGTTGAGCTCGGCAGCCTCGGCCAGCGTGCACCACCGGGCCAGGTCCGTGGGGTGCCCGACCCGATCAATAAGGTTGCCGCCGCGCACCGACACCGTGTAAATCAGGCGATCGGTGTGAATGGTGACACCCCGGTGCGGCAGCGAGCGCATGTCGGCCAGCACGTCCCGCAATCCAGTCACCGCCACGGACAGCCCGGTCTCGGCCGCAGTTTCGCGCACCACCGTGTGGTTGGGGTCTTCGCCGTGATCGACGGCGCCGCCGGGTAGCGACCAGACGCCGGGAGTGCCGGAACGGGTGGACGCACGAACGAGCAGCACGCGTCCGGCGTCATCGGTGGCGACGGCGTACGCGGCGATCCGGCGTAGCGGTTCTAGAGCGGGAGTCACGAGCAAAATTCTGCCTGGGCGACATTTCTTGCAGGAACGTCTGTCGGATTCCTGACAGCATTCTGGAAACCGCTCAGTTCCTGCTCAAAGCGACGTAGCCCGACAGCGAGGCAGTTCTCCCCCATCGACCCCCGCCGCTCACTCACGTTTGTCCGACACATCAGCCGCCGAACCACCCTCGCCGCGCGCCCCAGCGGTCGCCAGGGCCGGCTGTGCACCGAGCGCCGCCACCGCCTTAGCCGTTCGGCTACGACTGCGCCGCACCAGAATAACGGCGAGCACAACCCCAACCACCAGTACGAACAGGCCGAGCAGCCACCACGGTGCTTTCCAGACTGAGGCGGAACGGCTGGCTGTAGGCAGTGCGCCGTCCTGGCTGATCGGGCTGACCGAAACTGAGCCGCTGATCTGACCGACCCGCCACACGTCATCTAGATGAGCAGTGACATCGACCTGCGCACCGGGCAACAATTCCGGCAAATTAACCGCCACACTCTCGCCGAGGTCGAGCCCGAGCGGACCGCGAACGCGAAGTTTGCTCTGACCGGCAGAGACCCGGACATTGCCGGTATTACGCACCACATAATGCGCCGAGAGTGTGCCACCGGAGAGAAAATTGCCCCCGTGGAACGACAATTCAGGCGCACTTATCTCTACCGCGGGGCTAATCGGACCTGCCACTCGTAAGTAGATTCGGGCTGCCACCCGCCGGTCTACATTCACCCGTTCACCGGCCGACGACGTTTGCAGCGCGCTGACCGAGGCGACGATGCCACCAGCATGATCACCAGGTGAGGCGTTCTTCGGGACGGTGAGCTGGAAAGGCACATCCAGCTGCTTACCGGGGGCCAGCGTGTAGGACGCGCCGGCAAGCTTCACCCACGTACCCAAATCGGTTGGTGGTTGAAGGCCCGGCAGCAGCGCATAGGACCCATCCGTGGTGGTGAAGGCATCGGTGGGGTAGATCTTGAAGGTCAAGGGGGTCTTGCTGAGGTTGCTGATGCTCACGCTGTCGGCGATAGCAGCGCCGGGCACATTCTGAAAGATAAACTGGTTCCGGCCGGTTGCGCCCTTGCTGGTCGACGGTTGCACCGACCACTGCATGCTCGTGTCGTCGGCGCGCGGCAACGCGGCTGTTGCGGAGCCGATGGCGAAAAGCTGCCCGCCGAGCACAACGGCAACCGCGGCGCAGGCGTGGGTGAGGCGACGAACGGTCATGCGAATCTCCGGTCTCGGCGACAATCTGTCGATGCCGCAAAGGTGCGGCGGCGCCCAATAAGTAAGCAACGGCGGCAAGCCGTTGTCCCGGCTGCTGCAGCTGCTCGCCGGTGGATACTGCTTGATTTGCATTAATCGAGGCTGTGCACTGCCAAGACGGAGGGTGAATCGCGCGCAATAAATGCTGCGGCGGAGGGGGTGCGGCCCAGGATCGAGCCGCACCCCCTCCGCAGGTCAGGCAGGTTGCGCCAAACGGTGTTCGGTGTGACTCAGGCGAGCGTCAGCGTCAGCGTGGCGGTGTAGGCGCCGGCCGCGGTGTTCGACGGGACGGCGAGCTTGAGGTCGGCGTTGCAGTCGAATTCGCCGCTGCTGGTGCCAGCGTCGGACTTGCACAGCGTGTGCGCCGTAGCGAGGCCGGTGGCCGCGGCACCGGCAGTGACGACACCAGCGGAGGTGCCGACCTTGGCCGCGCTCGGGGTCCAGCCGAGGTTGTTGCCATCGATGGTGTTGGCGCCCGAGGTGAAGTTGCTGACCTCGCCGACCAGGCTCCACCCGGCGTTGCTCCCGCGCAGGTCGGTAACTGTCGCCTTGCTTAGTGCGCCGGTGGCGTTTCCACCGACAACGCCGCCGGCCAGGGTGACGTTGTTGCCGGCGATAGCCAGCGAGAACGCGCCCGGGGTGACCTGTGCGGAGAGCTGCTGGGTAGCAGACGAGCTACCCGCAGGCGGGGTGGTCGGCGGCGTGGTGGGAGGAGTCGTCGGCGGCGTGGTCGGGCCGCCGGCGAGCGCCCAGGTGCCGCCGGTCACGGTGATGGCAGCCTTGAACAGGTTCGGGTTGTCGCCCAGGATCTCACCCGTGCACTGCACGACGACCTCGTAGTTGCCGTCCGTCGGCGTGCTGCCCAGGGCAGTCGTGAACGAGCGGTTGGTGGTCAGGGTGAACGGGCCGGCGTCGTATTTGTTGTCGCTGCCGATCCGGTTGAGGTTGTTGTAGGGGCCACCAACCTTGCCGACCTTCGCCACGGCGTTGGTGCCGTAGCCAGTCGGGCAGGCGCCACTGGTGGCGACCGAGGTCAGGAACGGGTTGTCGGTGACCGAACCGGTGGCCGGCGCAATCGTGAGCGTGCCGAGATCCGCCGCAAGTGCCGGCGAGGACACCGCGATCGAGGCGGCTGAAGACACTGCAGCTGCACCGAGCAGCATGGCTGCGCGGGCCATCCGGGAGGACGGAACCTTCATGAATCACTTCTCCTGTGTGTCGAGCTGAATACGACACCCGAACGGGCACCGTAGATCAGGTTTTCTTGTACCTGTGGCGCGGCAGGCAGGCCAACGGTTACGCCGGACATGCGCCAGGCGAACTTGCGGTAACAGCCCATCGATGCAGGTCGAGATCTGCCAAGCCGCGCCTTTATTCAAGTCAGGCGGTCGGAGCGTCAGTGGTCGGAGTGGCGGTCGGCTCGTCGGTCGCCGGTGGCGTGGTCGGCTCGTCGGTCGCCGGCGGCGTGGTCGGCTCGTCGGTCGCCGGCGGCGTGGTCGGCTGGGCGCTCGCCACGGACCAGGTTCCATTGGAGACGGTGATGGCCGCCTTGAAGAGGTCCGGGTTGTCGCCCAGCACCTCGCCCGAGCACTCCACGACGACCTCGTAGCTGCCGTCGGCCGGGGCGCTGCCCAGCGCGGTCGCCAGCGAACGGTTGGTAGTCAGGGTGAAGGGGGCAGCGTCGTAGTTGTTTTCGCTGCCAATCCGGTTCAAGTTGCTGTATGGGCCGCCGACGGGACCGACCTTCACCGCTACGTTGGTGCCATACCCAGTCGGGCAGGCAGCACTGGTGTCGACCGAGGTGAATGCCGGGTTGTCGGTGACCGAGCCGCTGGCAGGCGAAATCGTGAGCGTGCCGAGATCAGCCGCCAGTGCGGGCGAGGACACCGTGATCGCCGAGGCTGACGACACAGCAACGGCACCGAGCAGCATGGCCGCGCGGGCCATCCGAGAGGACGGAACCTTCATGATTCACAACTCCTGTGAGTCGAGCTGAGTTCGACGCCCAAACGGGCACCGGTGCTGAGGTTGTCGCTTATCGATAGCTCAGCAGGCAGGCCAACGGTTACGCCGGACGTGCGCCAGGCGAATTCGCGGTAACGCTCTGTCCGATCAGCCGAACCGGCCGTGCACATAGTCGGCGGTGCGCGGATCCTGCGGGCTTTCGAACATCAGATCCGTCGGCCCGTGCTCCACAATCACGCCCGGAGTTCCCTGCTCAGCCAGGAAGAACGCGCACCGCTGCGACACCCGGGCGGCCTGTTGCATGTTGTGGGTGACGATGACGATCGTGACTTCCTCAGCGAGCTCGACAATCGTCTGCTCAATGCGGCGGGTCGAGGTTGGGTCCAACGCCGAGCACGGCTCGTCCATCAACAACACCGCCGGCCGTACGGCCAGGGAGCGCGCAATGCACAGGCGCTGCTGCTGACCACCAGACAGGGCCCCACCCGGCTGCCGAAGTCGGTTGTAGACCTCGTTCCACAGCCCGGCCTTCTGCAAGCACTCCTCCACCAATGCGTCCTGGTGGGAGCGCGGCACCCGAGTGCCGGTCAGCTTGAGCCCGGCGATGACGTTGTCATAGATCGACATGGCCGGGAACGGGTTCGGCTTCTGGAACACCATGCCGATCTGCCGCCGTGCCTCGGTCAACCGCCGCGACGGCGCGTAAATGTCCGCCCCGTCGAGCAGCACTTCACCCGCGAGAGTTGCTGACGGAATCAGCTCGTGCATCCGGTTGAGGATGCGCAGGAAGGTGGACTTGCCGCAGCCGGAAGGACCGATCAGCGCGGTGACTTGACCGGCCGGCATCTCCAGCGAGACGCGGTCGAGCACCTTGTGGGTGCCGAACCAAGCCGAGATCGACTCAGCCTGCAGCGTGCCGGTGTACTGACGGTGCAGTGCAGGCGACTGCCCTGGCAACCCGTCCGTGAGCGTGGTCATCGATGTTCCTCTCAGAGCAGGTTGGGCAGAAGTTGGACCGCATGGTCGGCGACCGTCGAACCGATCACGGCGAGCATCGGCACCCCGACGATCCAGGCCTGCCAGCGACCCCACCGAATGCGTGCCCAGGAGACAGCAAAGGCAACGATCAGCAGGGCTTGTCCCCAAAGCAGCAGCGGCACCCAGGCGGTCTCATCGCTAGCCATCGCCTTTTCGCCGGCCGGCAATGAGGCCGCCCGCAGCGGGCGGGGGCCCGTAGCCTGCACCGGAGTCACTAGATCGGCGTCGACGTGCAACACGTCGGTCGGAAAGAACGGCTGACCAGCGCCGGTGATCAGGGTGAGTCGACCGGCACCAGCCGCCGGCGACTTCGGCACTGGATCGCCGGTGTGGCGAACGCCGAGAACCCGATAGGTGTGCTCGCCCTGGCCGGTGACGACATAAATGAGATCGCCAGTGCTCAGCGTGTCCACGTTGCCGAACGGACCGCCGTAGGCGCTTCGGCGGCCCATCAAGACGCTGGTGCCGGCCTGTCCGGGCATCACGGTGTCGCGGCGATGCCCCGGTCCTGCGGTGAGATCCCCACCCGAGGTTCCCTCCACCACCACCTGGCGTAGTCCCAGCGCCGGAATGCGCAGCACAGCGACTGCAGTGCCGGGGGCTAGGAGGCGGCCGTCTTCGCTCGTCTGCCCGGTGGGTGCTAGGGCATTGGCGAGGTCAGAGCGGTAGTTCGCGTACAGAACCTGCTGGGTTCGGTCGTACTTCACCTGCGACAAGACCGTCACTTGAAAAAAGAAACTCAGCAGGCAGACCGCGAACAGAGTGAGCGCAGATCCGACAATCAACGCTGTGGTCGGTCCGCGACCTGAGCCAGGCTCGGCCGGGGCAACGGCGACGGGTTGCGGTGGTGCGGCAGTTAGCGTCATGGTGCGTGCTCCTAGATTCGGCGCTAGACCGAAGGTGTCGGCCGACGCCGACGAGTCAACAAGAGCAGGAGCAATCCACCGCCGATAAGCAGCCCACCAATGGCCACAGCGATGATGATCGCGGGTCCGGTGCGGGGCAAACTGCCACCGCCGGATCCACCGCCCGCCGATTGGGTCGGCGTCGGGCTCGAGCTGTCCCTAGGCCCGGGACCGTCGGTGCCGCCCGAGGTTGGAGCTGATGTGGCCGACGGATTGGGCCCGATAGAGACGGACAAGGTCACGCCAGTGCTGTTGCCCTTGGCAGGCGACCCTGGTGAAGTCGATGTTGACGATGGACTGGTCGGCACCGGGCCGGGGGCCGATCCACCAGAGCCGACAGCCCAAGTGTCACCGGTGACAACGATGCGGATCCGGAACAAGTTGGGGTTGTCACCCAAGATTTCGCCCGTGCACACCACCACAATTTCGTAGGCGCCAGCAGTGGGGGTGTGCGCTAATGCGGTGGCCATCGATCGATTCGAAGTCAGCGTAAACGGCGCGGCCGCGTAGTTGTTGGCGCTACCGATGCGGTTCAGCAGGCTGTAAGGACCCCCCAGCGGGCCGACCTTCGCCACAGCGTTCGTGCCGTAGCCGGTCGGGCAGGCGCTGCTGGTGGTGACGCTGGTGAACATGGGATTGGTGGTGACCGAACCCGTCGTGGGGGTCACCGTCAACGTGCCGAGGTCCGCCGCCTGTGCTGGTGCGGACATCAGCGCCAAGGCCACGGACGACAAAATCGCCGCGGCGCAGGCCGCGACGCGCAACTCAAAAATTTTCACAGACGACATTTCCATTCTTCAACGGGCACCGAACAGGCAACCGGCGCGGCGGGGCGTAACGCAGAATTGTCGGCCGAGCCGTGTGACCGGCTCGGCCGACATTCACCTGATTTAGCTGTTCGCCTTCAGGTAGGTGTCGCCGCAGCCCTGCTTGGTCAGGTCTGACGGCTGAGAACCAGTCGAGGCCCGGAAGCCAAAACCGAAGGCCTTAATGATTTCGTCGCGGGTGCAAACCTGCGAGTTGGCCCCGACGAAGGTGCTGGCCACGGTCGCGTTGCTCAGCTTCGCGGTCGGCACGACGTTGTAGACGTCACGGATGAACGGGAAGTTGAGGTTGAGGTCACCGGTGAAACCACCGGCACCGGTTTGCGGTGCAACACCGTTGATCTGACCCAGAACGGCCTCGCCCCGGCGGTCCTCAAGGTTGACCTGGACGCCACCGATGGTCTTGCCCGCGTTGCCCTGGGCAATGTATTGCGCGATCGAGAAGGGGACGAGGTAGTTCGGCTGTCCGTTGAGGACCCGGCCGTTGTGCTCCTGAACGCCGTTGTTGAGATCGTTTAGGCACGGGTAGTCGCCAGCGGCGATCTCAGCGTCGCTGATGCCCATCTTGGTGTTCCAGAACGAACGGGTGCCCGAGCCAGCCTGGATGAGCAGCGGAGTAACCGTGACTCCGCTGATCTTCGTGGTCAGGCAGCGGTAGATGCGCTGCAACTGCACCAGCGTGAGGTTGGTCGGCAGGTCGCTGTTGGCGTTGACCGCGTAGCTAACCGCGTCCACGCCAAATGTGACATAGGTGTAATTGCCGGTTGTTCCGGGCGCGCTCGGGCCACCGGAGGAACGAGCAAAATCAATACAGCCCGCGACGTTGGCGCCTTGGTAGATGCCGCCGCTCGCACCCTCGGAAGCCTGCAGCGCCGTGCGGCCAGCGCCGGAGCCGTCGGGGCGGGGGAAGCTGCAGTTGTTCGCCTTGGTCTTGACCGTGGCAGTGCCTCGTGCGTCATACGAGGCGATGACCCGGCCGCCACCGTCAGCGGTAATTGAACTCGCCAGGCCGTTCAACACGTCCTGGGTGGTGTCTGAACCGACGCCGGCCAGCTGGCCATAGTCGCCCGGGGTCGTCGGGTCGGCAGCAGCCGGCCCAGCCGTCATCGCCAAAGTGACGATGGCTGCGCCAAAGGTCGCTCCCAGCGCCTGAGCGAGGGTCTTCACCTTCATGTGTTCTCCCTTTCCGAGAGATCAGAAATTGCGCCCAGCTCCGATTCAAGTGGGCCATGACTATGTTCGGTGCGCAGCGGCTCGTCCCAACACCGTGATTCGGCGAACGTTTCGGTCGCATTGCTGCGCCAACATGTAGGCCGAATGAACCAGGCAGTGATAGCACGAGAGATCACACTGCACCTAACCACCAGGTTGTGAACCTGACCCGCTGGTCTTGCCTCTCCATCAGCGCTGAATGAACAAACATTCACCTGACTTAGCTGTTCGCCTTCAGGTAGGTGTCGCCGCAGCCCTGCTTGGTCAGGTCTGACGGCCGTGAACCGGTCGAGGCCCGGAAGCCGAAACCGTAGGCGCGGATGATGTCTGCACGGGCACATACCTGCGAGTTCGCCCCGACGAAGGTGCTGGCCACGGTCGCGTTGCTCAGCTTCGCGGTCGGCACCACGTTGTAGACATCACGGGTAACCGGGAAGTTCAGGTTGAGGTCACCGGTGAAACCACCGGCACCGGTTTGCGGTGCAACACCGTTGATCTGACCCAGAACAGCCTCGCCCCGACGGTCCTCAATGTTCACCTGGACGCCACCGATGGTCTTGCCCGCGTTGCCCTGGGCAATGTATTGCGGGATCGAGAAGGGGACGAGGTAGTTTGGCTGTCCGTTGAGGACCCGGCCGTTGTGCTCCTGAACGCGGTTGTTGAGATCGTTTAGGCACGGGTAGTCGCCAGCGGCGATCTCGGACTCGTGGATGCCCATCTTGGTGTTCCAGAACGAACGGGTGCCCGAGCCAGACTGGATGAGCAGCGGAGTAACCGTGACCCCACTAATTTGCGTGGTCAGGCAGCGGTAGATGCGCTGCAACTGAACCAGCGTGAGGTTGATCGGCAGGTCGCTGTTGGCGTTGACCGCGTAGCTAACCGCATCCACACCGAACGAGATGTAGGTGTAGCTTCCGGTTGGTATGGCCGTACTCGGGCCCGTGTCGGAACGAGCGAAATCAATACAGCCCGCAACGTAATAGCTCGGTATCACACCGTCGCCTTCCACAGGCGCCGTGTAGTACCTGCCGCCATTCTCGCCCTCGGAAGCCCGCAGCGCGTCGCGGCCATAGTCTGAGCCATTGGGGCTGGGGAAGCTGCAGTTGTTCGCCTTCGTCTTGATCGTCGCGTTGCCGCGTGCGTCATACGAGGCAATTACCCGGCCGCCACCGTTAGCGGTAATTGAACTCGCCAGGCCGTTCAACACGTCCTGGGTGGTGTCTGAACCGACGCCGGCCAACTGGCCATAGTCGCCCGGGGTCGTCGGGTCGGCAGCAGCCGGCCCAGCCGTCATCGCCAAAGTGACGATGGCTGCGCCCAAGGTCGCTCCCAGCGCCTGAGCGAGGGTCTTCACCTTCATGTGTTCTCCCTTCCGAGAGATCATCTGTTGGCAATTTGGAAAAATGTGTTCGCTATTTGAAAAGGGGTTGCTAAACGTTCGTCGGGTCATTCGACGCCCTTGGTGCCATCACCCCTGGCCAGGATGCGGATTATCGGGCCCGCCAACGCCGCCCCTAAGCCGACAGTGAGCAGGAGAAGGATGAAATAGCGCACGGTGCCAACTGGCTCCCCCTGCGTTTTCTGCGAAACTGGATTGATCGACGGAGTGACTGACACTACGGGTGTTACCGGCACCGTGGGTGAGCCACTCGGTTGAACTCCGCCGGCTGGGGTCCCGGTCGGCGACACCAAAGTCGGACCCACAGTCGGGCCTTGCGTTGGGGTGCCACCACCACCTGCATTGGAGGTGGTGGTGGGCGTCGATGGCTTCTGCTCGACCGCGTTCTCCAGCGCTTTTGCCGCGGCGAGGGTTTGTGCTCGCATCGCGGTGGGCAACGGTGCATAGCCGGCGGGGAGTTGACCGCGAGTCTCGCCAGGCGTTTGGCCGGCCCCGGCGGCATATCGCAACAATGACGCGTAAGCACGTCGAGTAGCTTGCGATTCGCTTTTGTCGGCCACCGCATATGAAACCAACGTCAATGGATACGCACCCGGGGCAGCCTTAGTAGGATCCGGTCGCACCACCCCAGCTGTTCCCGTCGGCACCATCGCTGCCGCTCCAGCGATCAGGCTCGACGTCGTCGGGGCGACGAACTCACCAGCCTTGTTGCGCAGCTTGGCAGTAAACAGGCCGAAACGTTGCGCCGATGCCGCATCGGTCACACCCATGGCGAAGCGCTGCGGGACGACCTGCGGCGGAAGACCTTTATAGCGGTTTGGAAGCTCATCTGTAACCCAGAAAGTCTGGGACTTGGCATCAGCCCTCAGGGTCTGATAGCCGGCTTCCGTCAGCGATCCCATGTATGGACGATAAGCAAAAGTGCTATATTTCGGCTGTTTATCGTTAGGACTATACGTCCGCGGGTCCGCCTTTGGAAACGTCACGGGTGCGTCCGAACCAGTGAAGTAGCTACTGTAATTGCTATTCACTACCATGCCGAACTCGTCGGGTGTACCCTTCAGCCATTTCTGGGCTTCGTCGTCGGCCAGCACCCACCGCCAGAGTTCTCGCGCTACGGCAGATTCACCAGCCGGAACCATTAACCCGTCGAAAGCCGCCGTAGCCGCATAGTTGACAAAGATCGGGTTCAGCGCAAGAAATTCTGGATCTTGACGTATGGTCCGCGGGTTTTTGCCGAGATCTTTGGCATCGTTACCGCCTGGAACATCACGCGTGTATGACTGGGTCAACAATTTCGCCACGAGCCGCTGAGTCAGCTTAATTTCTCGAATCTGCGCACCGCGTTGAGCCGCTACTTCGGGAGTATCCGAGCTGCCCTCAGTTTTCAAATCGATGTTGAAGGCAATAGCTACACCATCAAGGACGACCGGCGCCTGAACTATACTCGGCTGGTTCGGGCCCGGAGTAACCGGATCCAAGGTGAAGCCTGCGCCTGGGGCTCCCGAGGCCTTGGTCAACACCTGCGTGACGACATCCGCGTCGGGACTAGTGCTGTAACCAAACACCGGGCCATTGTTCGCACATAGCGCTGGCTGCCAGGAACTGATAGCTGCGGCGACCAACTCAGAACCTACCGTTCGAAACTCAGCCTTTCCTAACGGGCAGGCAGCTCCGACTTTTTGGAAGTTCAGCGGCACGACGATACGGTCCGCGAAGGCTGATGCGCTCAGCGGGCCATTCTCAATAGAGGCCGCCTGCACACCTTTTCGATTGTGTTCGCCGCGAGGAACAATGACTAACCAGCATTTTTGCGTCTCGCGTCCACAGCCCAACACAGGTGACTCAACAGCCGTTTGAACTTCAAAGACTGCTGAACCGGAGCCGTCACCACTAGTCGGGAGCGCTAGCACCTCATTAGTGGTGTAGTTAGTAAAAAAGGGCCGCAGCGCATCGGCTCCGTTGAAGGTCGCTGGACATGTCTTACCGCGCACACCGCACGGCCAAGGATCATCAGAGCTACCGGTCCCGACGCGTTCACCGGTCACTGCGCGAAATGGCACAGTTGGCGGATAATTAGGGTCGCCCCGAAGAGTTTCAAGTGGATCATTGGTAGGGTCGGTGCCACGGGCGCCAAAGCCGATGTCTTTCACAGCACCCCATTGGCAGGTCTCACGGAAATTCGCGGCGTTGGGGTCCGGACCCCAGCATTGCATCATCTGCAGGTAGTTGAGTGCCGTCAGATTGGCATCAAGAGCCTTGGTAGGTTTCGCCCCCGTCCAGGTGACTCGCAGACCCTGGCTGGTGAGGTTTGACGTTTGGCTAACTGTGACCCGCAATTTGGAATAGTCGTCACCGAGCACTCCCATACGACCGGAAACGGTGACCGAACTGCCAGTGGGAGTCGCTGCAGCTGCCGGCACTGAACTGATGGGGCTCGCTATCAATGCGAGCAGCATGATTGCGGCTAGGCCACGCAGAAGCCGGTTCATCGGTCGTCCCCCCGTCGGTCAGTGCGCATGATTCGGGCAAGCAGTGGTGGACCGACCACGAGCGCGGCGAGCACGAGCGCGGCGAGCAACATGACGGTGTGTCGCATATCCCAGCCTCCGTCAGCCGCGAGCGCGACCGGCACGCCATCGACGTAGGCAGCCCCACCAGCTGCGCCGCCACCGCCGACGACTTCACCCGTCTCTTGGTCGACAGCTGCGCCAGATGGCGCTACCCCGCCGGCGGGGGTGGTTGGGTTACCTGCTGCCCCAGCGCTGGGGTTGACTCCGCCAGGCGTGACGGGTTGCTTTCCACCGGCTGGGACACCGCCCTGTGCCGGCGTGCCACCGCCTTTGGTGGGCGTCGTCTGTTGGGAAGCTCCACCAGTGCCGGTGCTGCACTGAACTGGCCCGCCCTTGCGGTCGCAGTCGGGTGGGTCTGGCGTGTTCTTAGCCAGCGTGTTACTGCCGTCAGTAGAAAAGGTGGGGTTGTTGCATTTTGCGATGTTGATATCTTGCGTCACCACTCCAGGAATCTTGCGGATTTGGTCGAAACCAGCCTTGACCAGGTTGATAGGGAGTGGTGAATAGCCGAGGTTGTCGGCCGACTGTTGCCCTTGACAAAGCATGTAGTAGCTGAAAACACCCAGGGTATAGCCTTTAGCCGTGGTAACACCATTCTCTAGCTTGGTCGGCAGGATCATGTAGGAATACGACGAGAGCGGATAAGCCGCCTTGCGTTTGCTTTGGTAGACGCCGTCGAGCCGTTGAGTCAAATCAGGGTTGATCTGAGCATCGAGCATGCCTACAGCGACACTGGTGGCTTTCGGTTCTACATAGAAGCCGCTGCTGTTGAGCACCTTGGCAACCGGGAAACCAGTCTTGCGAGCGTAGGAATACTCCACATAGGTGATCGCGCCCTCGCCTTGGTTTTGGGCGACATAACCTGAGACCCCAAGCGAACCCGACTGCCCGACCACCGAGCCGTCACTGGGATAGGGGAAATAGGAGGTCAACCCACACGGAGAGTTTCGCTTGTTGGCAGCACACCATTGATTCCACAATGCTGGATATTGTGAACTCATCCAGAGGGTGAACTGGGCCGTGGTGCCAGAACCGTCCGAGCGAACGACCGGCACGATCCGCCGGGCTGGCAGGGTGAGCCCCGGATTGTCGGCAGCGATTGCCGGATCGTTCCACACCTGGATTTGCCGCGTGAAGATCTTGGTGATCACCTCACCAGACAGTCGGAGATTGGTGATTCGCTTGGAGCCGACCTTCAAGTTGTACATAAAGGCAGTGCCACCGGCGACGATGGGCATGTAGGTAAAGCCGCGAGGTGGCGGTGGATCAGCAATGCCAGTGCCCTGGTCATTTATCCCATATGGGATTTCCGAGACCGCGAAATCGACGGTGCCATTCTTGAACTGATTTCGGCCGTCGGAGGAACCGGAGCCTTGGTAGTCCACAGTGATGCCGAATTGCTTGACGTTGGCCCGCCACTGGTCCAGCGCGTTTTGACTCCAGGTGGAACCCGCGCCGCTGATGCGCGCCAGGGTTGGTGCGGCGAGCGCCGGGGTGCCGGCGAGCGCCGAGATGGCAAACAAGCCGATCGCTGCGAGCGCGGCGACACGGCTGCGCATGGATCTCATGACTGGTTGTGCTCCTGACTAGGGCCGGCTGGCAGGGGGGACTCTGGCAACTGGGACTGGGCGGCGGCAAAGCGCTCGGCAAAGCGCAAAACGTCGCGCTGGGAAGCTCGTGCGCGGCTGGCCTGCGCCCGCTTGCTCATCTGGCCGGGACCGCGACCGCCGATCAGCCGAGCGAAGATAAAGAGGAGCAAGACCAGGGCCAACAGCACGGTCGCGGCACCGAATCCACGCGCCTCGTCAATCGCCGAAGCGGAACGGACCAGGCTGAAGGTGAGCAACGGCAGGGAAACCTGGTTGCCTTCAAGCGGGTTCAGGTTCAGCGCGGCGGTGAAACCGGCGGTGAGCAGCACTGGTGAGGTCTCCCCGATGCCGCGGGCGGTGCCCAGGATGACGGACGTGGCGAGCCCGGATCGGGCGGTCGGGAGCACCACGTGCCACGCGGTGCGCCACTGTGAAGCGCCGAGGGCTAGCGATGCCTCGCGCAATGTGCCGGGCACGAGCCGCAGGACCACGTCGGAGGCCCGGATGACAATCGGCAGCATCATCACCGTGATCGCGAGGCCGGCCGCGAAACCTGATTTGCCGAAACCGAGCACCAGGATCACCGTGGCGTAAATGAACAGACCGGCCACGATCGAAGGCAGTGCGGTCATCGCCTCGACAATGGTCCGCACGAAGCGGGAGAAGCGACCGGGCACTTCGGTGAGAAAAACAGCACAGGTCAGCCCGAGCGGGATCGTGATGGTCAACGCAATCGTGATTTGCTCGAGGGTGCCCACGACGCCGTGCAGGATGCCGCCCTTGCTCAGCGGGTCGAGCGGGCCGGCAGAGGACAGGTCATGGATCAGGAAGTTGCCGTGGCCGAAGACCGCGGTGCGGCCACGGAACACCGTGTAGTAGATCACCAGGCCGAGGGCCAGCAGCAGCAGGACGGCGAGGCTGTGCACCACCGCGGCTACGACTCGGTCGCGCACGGCCGGGCCGTCTTCGTCGAACGAGACCAGCAGGGCGTAAAGGCCGAGGAACAAGACATAGGCCACCACGACGAAGCCGAGCGGGCCGTTGAACGGCAACACCTGCGAGAAAAGCACAGCGGTCAAAGAAACGGACGACAGGGCTGCGCCAACGGCAGCGAGAAAGTCCGAACGGCGTAGCTGCCCGGTCTGGCGTCGCACTTCGAAGGCGGCGGGTGCGGGCACCGGCACGGTCGTGGTCGGTTCTTCCTGCTCCGGACCGGGATCGCCGTAAGCGGGCAAGTCGACAAGAGTCGTAGTCATGAGTCTCCTCACGCGTCGCTAGACGCGCCGGAGCGGCTGCGCGCGATGATGGACGAGGCGATGAAGTTGATGATCAGGGTGAGGACGAACAAGGCCAGACCGGCGGCCATCAGCGCCGAGATGCCCATCGGGCTGGAGTCGCCATAGCGCAGCGCGATCAGCGCTGACACCGAGTTGCTGCCGTTTTGCAGCAGATGTAGCTGGATGGCGAAGACCGGCGAAATGATCATGTAAACGGCGATGGTTTCGCCGAGCGCACGCCCGAGCCCGAGCATCGAGCCGCCGATGATGCCGCCCTTGCCGAAGGGAAGCACGACCGAGCGCACCATGCCCCAGCGGGTAGCGCCCAACGCCAGCGCGCCTTCGCGCTCACCGACCGGCGCCTGCGAAAACACCTCGCGCATGATCGAACAAGCGATGGGGGTGACCATCAAACCCACCACGATGCCGGCGATGAAGCTCGATGAGGTGAACACCGACAGTGGCGACAGCGGGTCGCGTGAATCACTGCCGTTGACCCGGAACAGCGGAATCCAGCCTAAATAGGTGGAGAGCCAACGCGAGAAGCCGAGAATCTGACCCTGCAGCAGGAAGGCGCCCCATAGGCCGTAGACGACGCTGGGCACGGCAGCCATCAGGTCGACCAGACTGATCAATGCTCGGCGCAGCCGGCGTGGTGCGTATTCGCTGATGTAGAGCGCGGTGCCCATGGCCAGTGGCACGGCGACCAGAATGGCCACGACGGCGATGCAGATCGTGCCGCTGAGCACGGCCGCGACCCCGAACCGGCCGGAATCAGGCTCCCAAATCTGCGTGGTCAAGAACGAAAAGCCGGAAACCCGCAGCGCGACGGAGGCTCGGTAGGCGAGGAACAGTCCGACCATCAACATGATCGACAGGACCATTCCACCGGCTCCACGGGAAACTCCGCGGAAGACCTGGTCGCTGACCGAGCGACGCTGTGTCAGTGGACGGGGTTGATCGGACGCTTCGCCTGGGTCGGCGGGAACCACTGTGGCATATGCAGTTGTCATCGAGCGTCTCCGAGCAGCACGACTTCCCGGTCGTTCGCGGTGACGAACGCGCTCTGCACGACCCGAACTCCCGGGACGATGTCCGCGACCGGGAGGGCCTCGAGGAATCGGGTGAGGTTGTAGGTGGACTCGCGCAGACGCAGGTAGGAGCGGTGGGCGACGGCGACAACCGTGTCGTCCAGCTTGATCAGCCAGGTCCATTTGCCGCTGTCATCGACCACTACCGACGACTGGAGTCGATCTTGTCCATCAATTAGAGCTTGTAGGGAGGCATGGCAAAGCTCGTAGGACTCCAGCCACGACGCTGCCCGCCCGAGCGAGCGATTGTTCGGTGATACCAGAATCCACGTCACCACAGCGGCCGACGGCACAGATTGAAACAAGACCCGCGGGCGTTGCATGGCGTTCCTTTCGCAGCACAGCAGAACGGGCGAGCTATGCCCGCGGACGAACCTTCCCTAGGCTGTTCAAGGTCGATGTCGCTGCCGCGGTGCCGAATCCTCACGCCAGATATATAGAAGGTGAACAACGTGTAGGCGCGCTGCTGCGGCGGGTTGCATTGCCTGGTAGAAGGGGTCAAAACCACACCGACCGTCGATACGAAGCGCGAGGAACAAAAAGGGCCGGCACCATGCGGCGCCGGCCCTGTTGCTCAGTGGGTTACTCCCACTCGATGGTGCCTGGGGGCTTGCTGGTCACATCGAGCACGACCCGGTTGACCTCGGGCACTTCGTTGGTGATTCGGGTGGAGATCTTGGCGATCACGTCGTACGGCAGGCGGGACCAGTCGGCAGTCATCGCGTCCTCGCTGGAGACTGGCCGCAGCACCACCGGGTGGCCGTAGCTGCGCCCGTCGCCTTGCACGCCAACACTGCGTACGTCGGCCAGCAGCACCACCGGGAACTGCCAGACGTCACGATCCAATCCGGCCGCGGTGAGCTCCTCGCGCGCGATCAAGATCAGCAGCGCGCAAAATGTCGAGCCGGTCGCGGTCAACCGCCCCGATGATCCGGATCGCCAACCCAGGACCGGGGAACGGGTGCCGCTGGACGATCTCCTCGGGCAACCCGAGCTCGGCGCCGAGCGCGCGCACCTCATCCTTGAACAGTGTGCGCAGTGGCTCGATCAGCGCGAACTGCAGGTCATCGGGCAGCCCACCGACGTTGTGGTGCGATTTGATGTTGGCCGTGCCGGTGCCCCCGCCGGACTCGACCACGTCGGGATAGAGCGTGCCCTGCACCAGGAACTCGATGTGCTTTTCCGCGTCGAGTTCACGGGCTGCTGCTTCAAACGTACGGATGAATTCGCGTCCGATGATTTTGCGTTTCTGTTCTGGATCGGTCACGCCGGCCAGGAAGCCGAGGAATTGCTCGGCCGCGTCGACCACCTTGAGTTTGATGCCGGTGGCGGCGACGTAGTCCTTTTCCACCTGTTCGGCTTCGCCGGCGCGCAGCAGGCCGTGGTCGACGAAGATGCAGGTGAGTTGGTCGCCGACGGCTTTGCTGACCAGCGCGGCGGCCACGGCCGAGTCGACGCCGCCGGAGAGCCCGCAGATGACCCGCTTGTCGCCGACCTGGGCCCGGATCGCCGCGACCTGGTCTTCGATGATGTTGCTCGAAGTCCAGGTGGGTTCGATGCCGGCCACGTCATAGAGGAAGCGGGTCAGGATTTGTTGGCCGTGCTGGGTGTGCGCCACCTCGGGGTGGAACTGCACGCCGGCGCGGCGGGCAGCGAGATCCTCGAACGCGGCAACTGGTGCGCCGGCGGTGGAGCCGGTGATCGAGTAGCCGGGCGGGGCCACTGCGACGCTGTCGCCGTGGCTCATCCACACGTGCAGGCCAGTGGGGAGATCTGCGAGCAAAGTGCCGGTTTGTGTATGCAGGCCGGTGCGCCCGTATTCCCGGCCACCGGTGTGGGCGACGGTGCCGCCGAGTGCTTGGGCCATCACCTGGAAGCCGTAGCAAATGCCGAAAATCGGGACGTCGCTCTCGAACAAGGTCACATCGATTGAAGGCGCACCCGGTGCGTACACACTGGACGGTCCGCCGGAGAGGATGATCGCAGCCGGGTCCTTGGCGAGCATTTCGGCGGCCGACATCGAGTGCGGCACGATCTCCGAATAGACCCGCGCCTCACGGACACGACGGGCGATCAATTGGGCGTATTGGGCGCCGAAGTCGACGACAAGAACAGGACGCAAGCTACTCACCCGCCGAGTTTACCGACGTCAGCGCCGCAGCTCATCCAGGGCGGGCCACCACGTCGACCCAACCCGACGTCAGCGCCGCAGCTCATCCAGGGCGGGCCACCACGTCGACCCAACCCGACGTCAGCGCCGCAACTCGTCCAGGGCGGCCACTGCGTCGACCCGCCCGGATGGCTTGATCGACGATCGGACCAGCGCGGCCCGGATCTGCGCAGCAGACGGCATCGGCACAGTCGAAGCGAGCAAGGCAGCGACGCCGGCGACAAATGGGGTAGCCGACGAGGTGCCGCAATACTGCCCGACCGCGCCGGTGCGACTCTGGGCCGGATTGCAACCGGGTGCGGTAATACCGACCCAGCCCTTGCCATAGTTGGACCACGGGTAGCGCACATCGGTCGAAGTAACCGCACCCACGGCGAGCACGGGCGGGATCGCGGCCGGAAAGTGCGGTGCCGACGACCCCTTGTTGCCGGCCGCCGCGATTACCAACGCACCCTTGCCCGCCGCATATGCCACCGCCGCACGCAGCAGCTGACTGTCGTCCGGGCCGCCCAGCGACAAACTGATGATTTGCGCCCCTCGATCCGCCGCGTAGCGAATACCAGCCGCGATGTTGACATAACTGCCGCTGCCGCGCGCATCAAGCACCTTCACCGGCAAAATTCGACAATTCCAACAAATACCCGCCACCCCGGTACGGTTATTGCCAGCCGCCGCGATCACTCCAGCAGCCATCGTGCCGTGCCCGTTGTCATCAGCGGCATTGCCGGTGCCGTGGACGAAGTCGTGTCCCGGCAAGATGCGGCCGGCCAAGTCGGGCAGCGGACTCACCCCGGTGTCTACCACAGCCACCGTGATCCGTGCCGACCCACGCCCCGCCCACCAGGCTCGATTCACCCGAGCGCGCGTCAACCCCCACTGCGTGCGATAAGCCGGATCATCCGGGGTAACCGCCTGAAGATCGCGCGCGCCACCCAATTTGCCCGCTGATTTGCCCGCTAATTTGATCGCATTACGCGCCCGAGCAGCATCTGCGAAAGCCAGCGAATCGAGCGCGCCAGCACGAGCCGCCGACGACCCGGGAGCTGCGGGAATTTCGGCCGGTCCCATCGTCAACGTCAGCGCTAACGCGAGAAACCCGCGAACCAGGTCGCGTACACGCATTGTGGGTCTCCCAAACGAGAAGCAGCGGGCCGATCTGGCCACTACTTCACGGTCGGGGCGGTGTCTGATCTTTACGGGTCAAGCTCGGTAGCGATCCGGTGATATCAGCCATCGGTCATCTACTGTTCCGCTGTGCGCACTTTCCGGATCAAGGTGTGGGTAGTAAGCGTCGTTGCGGCCGGGTTGCTGATCACCGGCGGCACGTTCGCGCTCAAAGCGCTGTCGAGTTCTGCCGACAGCAAACCGGCGGCTACTGCGTCCGCTGGGCCAACCTGGCTGATCGAGTCGTCGCCGAGCCCGTCACCGACCCCACCGCCGGGCGCCGACCTGACCGGGCCGCTGGATCTGCTGATCCTCGGCGTCGACACTAGGGTCAACGTGCCCGACTGGCAGCCACACTCGGACGCGATCATGCTGCTGCACGTCGAAGCAGACCTGCAGTCGGCGTACCTTTATTCGCTGCCGCGCGACCTGCGGGTGAGCATGCCGAAGTTCGCCAAGGCCGGCTTCGACGGCGGCACGTTCAAGCTGACCGAGGCGATGAGCTACGGCTCGCGAGTGCCGGGCGCGACGACCGCCAATGTGCCACAGGGCTACGAGCTACTCACGAGCACGCTCACCGCATACACCGGGATCAAGCAGTTTCAGGCTGGTGCGATCCTCAACTTCGGCGGGCTGGCCCAACTGGTCGATCGGCTGGGCGGGATCGACCTGACCGTGGACGAGGTGGTGAAGTCACATCACCACGAGCCGGACGGGACGTTGCGGCAGCTCAAGCCCGGTGGCGGCGACTACATCGGTCCGCAGAAGATCTATCAGCCGGGCAAGCGACACCTGGTCGGCTGGGAGGCGATCGACTTCGCCCGGCAGCGCTATGGCCTGCCCAACGGCGATTACGACCGGCAACGCCACCAACGCCAGCTCATCGAAGCCGTGCTGACCAAGGCCCGCGGGCAAGGCCTCGGCACCGACACGACCAAACTCATGACCTTGATCAGTACGCTCGGCCAAGCGCTGGTCTACGTCGGCGGCCAAACCCCACTCGCGTACGGATACGCGCTGCGCAATTTGAGCCCGGCCCGGATCACCATGGTCAGCCTGCCCGGTGACTCAGTGATGAGCCACGGCGAATACCTGGGTGAGCAGCTCACCGCGACCGGCAAAGCGTTCTTGGCCGCCATCGCCAAGGACCAGCCGGCCGCTTTCATCGCCACCCACCCCGAATTGATCAACAAGTAATCCGAGCTGATCAGCGGTCGAGCACCAGGGACACCTTCTGGAACTCTTTGACGTCGCGGTAACCGGTCTTGGCCATCGCCCGGCGCAGCCCACCGAACAAGTTGAGTTGGCCGTCCGCCCGATTAGCCGGACCATAAAGCAGCTCTTCGAGGGTGCCATCCGGCTCACCGGCGATGCAGAAGCCGCCCCGGGGCAGCAACGGGTGGCTGGCGGACGAGTGCCACCAGGCCCCACCGGCCGGCGCGCCTTCGGCCAGCGACAACGGCTCGCCCAACATCACCGCGTCCGCACCGCAGCCGATCGCCTTCGCGATGTCACCCGAGGTCTGGATGCCACCGTCGGCGATCAGGTGCACATAGCGGCCACCAGTTTCGTCTAGGTAATCCCGACGGGCGGCGGCCGCGTCGGCGATCGCGCTGGCCATCGGCACCCGGATGCCGAGCACGGTGTCGGTGGTGGACCACTCGTCCGCACCGATGCCGACGATCACGCCGGCCGCACCCGTACGCATCAGGTGAAGTGCGGTTTTGTAATCGGTGCACCCGCCGACAATGACCGGCAGGTCGAGATCGGCGATGAACTCTTTGAGGTTCAACGGTTCGTCGGTGGTGGACACGTGTTCGGCGCTGACCAGCGTGCCCTGCACCACGAGCAGATCGACGCCGGCGTCTAGCACAACCGGCGCCAAAGCCAGGGTGTGTTGGGGCGACACCCGCACGGCGACGGTCACGCCGCCGTCGCGGATGGTGCGCACCCGTTCCGCGATCAACTCGGGCTTGATCGGCTCGGCGTAGACCTCTTGCAGTCGCTGAGTCGCGTCGGCATCCTCGTCGAGCTGGGCCAGCTCCTCCAGGATCTTGGTCGGGTCCTCGTAGCGCGTCCACAACCCTTCGGCGTTGAGCACACCGAGCCCGCCGAGGCGCCCGAGCGCTATCACCGACTGCGGGCTCATCGTCGCGTCAGACGGGTGCGCGACACACGGGATCTTGAACGGGTACGCGTCGACGCGCCACTCGGTGGACACGTCGTCCACGTCGCGGGTACGCCGGCTCGGGACGATGGCGATGTCGTCCAGGTGGTAACCGCGCTGAGCGGTCTTGCCGAGACCGATCTCCACGACGTCACGCATGATCTGTTGTCCTTCGATTTTTCAGCTGGGCAAAGCTTGCGGGGCAGGGCTAGCGAGAATGGTAATTCGGGGCCTCGACGGTCATTTGGATGTCGTGCGGGTGGCTCTCCTTGAGGCCAGCCGCGGTAATCCTGATCAACTGGCCGCGCTCCTGCAAGTCGGGAATGGTCTCCGCACCCGCGTAACCCATGGCGAGCCGCACGCCGCCGACGAGCTGGCTGACCACCCGCGACAACGGCCCCCGATAGGGCACCTGGCCCTCGACGCCCTCTGGCACCAGCTTCTCCTCCGGCACATCGTGCTGGAAGTAGCGGTCCTTGGAATACGATTTCGCCTGCCCACGCGACTGCATCGCCCCGAGCGAACCCATCCCTCGGTACGACTTGTATTGCTTGCCGTTGACGAAAATAAGATCGCCGGGGCTCTCCTCCGAGCCGGCCAGCAGCCCACCGAGCATGACCGCCTGAGCGCCCGCCACGATCGCCTTGGCGATGTCGCCGGAGTATTGAATCCCGCCGTCAGCGATGACCGGCACACCAGCCGGCCGACAAGCGCGCGACGCTTCCATTACCGCGGTGATCTGCGGGACGCCCACGCCGGCGACGATGCGGGTGGTGCAGATCGCACCCGGCCCGACGCCGACCTTCACCGCGTCCGCGCCGGCCTCGACCATGGCCTTGGCTCCGGCATAGGTCGCCACGTTGCCGCCGACGATGTCGGTCAGGGTGTCGCGCTTGAGTCGGGCGATCATCTCCAGCACCTGGCGCTGGTGACCATGCGAGGTGTCCACGATGATCACGTCGACCCCGGCGTCGATCAAACTGCGCGCCCGTTTGTAGGAGTCGTCGCCCACACCGACCGCGGCAGCGACCCGCAACCGGCCCTGCCCGTCCTTAGTGGCATCCGGGAACTGCTCACTCTTGGTGAAGTCTTTGACCGTGATCAGCCCACGCAGCCGGCCGGCGTCGTCGACCAGCGGCAGCTTCTCCACCTTGTGCCGCTGCAGCAACGCGAGCGCGTCTTCCTTGCCGACCCCGACCGGCGCGGTGATCAGCGGCGCCTTGGTCATGACGTCACGGACCTTGACGTCAGCGTCGGTCACAAAGCGCATGTCACGGTTGGTGACGATGCCGACCAGGGTGTTATCGCCCGAAACCACCGGAACGCCAGAGATGCGGAACTTGCCGCAAAGCGCGTCGACCTGACGCAACGTGTCATCCGGGCTACAGGTGACCGGGTTGGTGATCATGCCGGACTCGGAGCGTTTGACCAGGTCGACCTGGGCAGCCTGATCTTCGGGCGAGAGGTTGCGGTGCAGCACCCCGATGCCACCCGCACGGGCCATCGCGATTGCCATCCGCGCCTCGGTCACCGTGTCCATCGCCGCGGACAACAGCGGAATCTTCAGCTCGATGGTGCGGGTCAGCCGGGTATGCGTGTTGACCCGACTGGGCACGACATCCGACTCGCCGGGCTGCAGCAGCACATCGTCGAAGGTCAAGCCGAGCGGCACAGTACGGGCGGACTCAGTTTCCACGGAGCATCCCTAACATCGTGAAGCAAAGACGGAAGGTTCATCGTACCTATCCAGCCTGCGCCCGCTCCTGGGGCGGACAGGACATGCGGGCCAGCACACATCGCCTCAAGGTGAGTACGGTGTGGGGGTGCAAGAAGAGCCGATCGACCCGTTCAACGGCGATCCCACCGACCCGGCTGCCGGACTCGACGATCTCGCGCCCGCGGCCGAGAGCGAGCCGCTGACTGACGCCGAGCGCCAGGATGTGCTGGAGGACCTCTCCGACCTGGAGGTCTACCAGGCGCTGTTGAGCCCGACCGGCATTCGTGGGTTGGTGATCGAGTGCGAAGACTGTCACGAGCCGCACTATTTCGACTGGGATCTGTTGCGCGGCAATCTGCGTCACCTGCTCAGTTGTGGGCTGCCCCGGGTGCACGAGCCCGCTTACGACCCCGACCCTGATCACTATGTGACCTGGGAATACGCCCGGGGTTATGCCGATGGCGTGCACGACACCCTGACCGAAGGCGCGGACGACGACCCGACCTAAGCGGCCGCAGGAACGAACCAAGCTGAACTAACCCGCTGAACTAACCCGCTGAGCTAACCCGCTGAGCTAACCCGCTGAACTGACCTGAGAGTGCCGCGCGAGCCGAGCTGACTGCCGCGCGAGCCGCCGGGTGACGGCCCGCGCCTAGCAATACCGTGGCTGTTCAGGCCACCAAGCCCGCACGGAAGCCGGCGGCCACCGCGTGCGCCCGGTCCCGGGCACCCAGCTTGCGAAACAGTCGCCGAGCGTGGGTCTTGACCGTGTCCTCGGAAACGAACAACTCGCGCCCGATTTCGGCATTGCTCTTGCCGTCGGCCATCCCGCGTAACACCTGCAACTCACGCTCGGTCAACGTGAGCCGCCGACCAGCCGGTGCCGGGTCGACGACGCCGACCTGGGTCTCGCTGCCGGGCCAGGCGACCATCGCTCGTCCGGTAACCGGGTCGATCGGCGCGTCACCACGCTGCGACGGAACCATCGGGGAATTCGGCATCATCGCTGGCACCGAACCCGCATTGGCGGCAGCCATGCCCAGGCCACCGTTCTGATACGCCGCCCGCGCGGCGGTGGAGTTGTTGTTGCGAGCACCACCGGCCACCGTGGCCGGCTGAGCGTTCGTACCGTTGATTGGCATGCCTTGTTGGGGGCGCACCGGCAACAGCAACAGCAGCAGCGCCTTGGCGACCACGCTGACTAGGTCATGCTCGACGCCACGGATGACGCCACGGGCACCGGCCGCGACGGCCGCCGCGGCGACGCGGGGATCTTCGGCGCCAAAGAGCACCAGTTGTGCTTGTGGGGCGCGAGCAAGCACCCGACGGGTGAATCCGACACTGTCAGGGCGGGTTACCGCAGTGTCGGCGAGAACCACTTCAGCCGGACGTTCCGCCAGGCGGATCATCGCTTCAGTCTCGCTCACCGCAGTACGAACGACGCCGGTCATGCCGAGCCGGGCCGCGGTGGACGCGACGGTCTGGGCCGCCAGTGGGGTACGGACGCACACGAGGACGGTACGCACAGTGATCCTCCTTCTCTCTCAGAGGAGATCACGCGAGGGCCGCAGCATTACGCGCTTTAGATGGAAAAAATGGGAAAGATCGGTATGACTTGCTATCCCGGTGTCATACGGCTGCGTGAGACATCGACTCGACGGGTGTAAGCCGCCGATCACCGGGGTACCACCGCGTCAGACCCAAGCGCGGCCCCGAGGAGGACACGCCGCAGTATCACGCGAGAGGAGGGTGTTTGATGTCCAACGTTCGCAGACTGCCAAGGCCCATCGCCGATATGTGGGATTGGCAGCGACTCGGTTTGTGCCGAGGCCGCGACAGCGCACAGTTCTTCCACCCGGACGGCGAACGTGGCTCCTCGCGCGAACGCCGAGAAACCAAAGCCAAGGCCATGTGCGCCACCTGCCCGGTACGGGCCGAATGCGCCGCGCACGCCCTCGCAGTCCGCGAACCGTACGGAGTGTGGGGAGGTCTCAGTGAAGCAGAGCGGCTGCGGCTGCTCGGCCTCGGCTGGGAAGACCTCACCGACCGGACTCACGGACGTGTCGACCTGGTCCGGCTAGAAGCTCGCTTGGGACGACCCCACAAGAGCGCGGCACCGGCGCAACGTGGGGAACGACAAGCGCCGGCGGCCTGAACTCGGGTGCTGCGCACAACCTGAACTAGGGTGCTGCGCACAAGCACGACACAGCTGGCCCCGCGATCCCCCATCAGGGGTCGAGTGGCATTTTGCGACGGTTCTTCAACCGTATCGGTGGACATGTGACCCACCGTATGAGCGACTTGCGCGAACAAGTCGGACCGTGAGTGCGGCTTTGTCCCCAATCCGCTCAGGCCACTGTTACCTGCACGCTCAGGCCACTGTTACTTGCACCGAGTGCCAGCCAGTTGCGCCGTTCGGTGCCGGGGCAGCTGGTGTGCTGGTCTGGGTCTGGCCGTCCCGGTCGGTCGCGCGCACTCGGATAGTGTGCTTGCCCGTCGTGGCCGCCCACGGGTAACTCCACTGCCGCCACGTGTCCGCAGACACCGTTGCGGCCAGCGTCGCCTCCACCCACGGGTCACTGTCCACCTGCACCTCGACCTTGGTGATGCCACGGTGCTGCGCCCAGGCCACCCCGGCGATCATGATCGGTCCCGCTTTACGGTTCGCCCGGTCCCGCGGCGTGTCGATCCGTGACTCCGTCTTGATCGGCGCCTGCTGCGCCCAACCGCGCGGCACCCAATAAGCATCGAAGTCAGCGAACCGACTCAACTCGATCTCAGTGATCCACTTGCAGGCACTCACATACCCATAAAGACCAGGCACCACCATCCGTACAGGGAAGCCGTGCTCGATCGGCAGGGCCTCGCCGTTCATGCCCACTGCGAGCATGGCGTCACGGCCATCGCGCAGCGCCGCAGTCGGGCTGCCGCAGGTCCAGCCGTCAACCGACCGTTGGATCACCTGATCGGCACCGGGCAGCGGGTCGGCCTCGTCGAGCAGTTCCTTGATCGAGGCGCCCAGCCAGAGCGCGGTGCCGATCAGATCGCCACCGACCTCGTTGGACACGCACGCCAAAGTGACATAGCGCTCGATCATCGGGCGTTGCAGCAGTTGTTGCCAGGTGATCGTGATCGGATTGCGCACCATCCCGTGGATCTTCAACTGCCAGGTGGCCGGGTCAACTTGGGGCGGATAGAGCGCAGTGTCGATCCGATAAAAGTCGTTATTGGAGGACACATAACTGCTCGCGCCGTCGACTTGCACTCCCGCCGGCAGCGGCGCCGCACCCGATTGCACTGGCGTCGGCAGGGTCACGGCCCGCCGAGCCGCTGTCACTGCTTGTCGTGAGGTCAGGTAGCGCCCGACTACGCCGCTGACTGCCGCGACGCCAACCGAGATACCCACCGCTTTTAAGAACCGTCGCCGGCTCTTCGCGACTTCCTGCTCCACCAGGTACGCCGTACCGGAATGCTCGGTGTTGATTGGCTTGGCTTTTGTGGTGTCGGTTAAATCAGGTTTTGCTTTGCTGTCAGGTTTTACTGTGCCGGCTGGCTTGGGTCTTGGGGCGCTGACCTGCTCGGCTGCCGCGGTGAGTTGTAGCAGGTAGCGCAGCAGGGGGACGGCTAGGCCGGCGCCGACCAGGGTCGGTAGAGCGGCTAGCGGCGTGGCGTCGTGCCGGGTGATCGCGGCGGCGATGCCGATCGCGGCGAACAGCGCGATCCCGGCCAGGCCCAGCCGCCAGGAGCGACGGGCGACCACACCCAAACCGAAGGCATAGGCGGCGAGCAAGATCGCGGTGCCGGTTATCAGCGCGGTCTTGTCGTGCACGCCGAACAGGTGCACGCCGAAGTCCTTGACCGGCCCCGGCACCTCGTCGACGACAACTCCGCCGACCGCGAGCAGCGGGGCCGACAACGGCCCGGTCACCACGGCAACCACCTCGGCCACCCCGACCGCGACAGCGGCCACTGCGACTCCGCACAACCCGGCCCGAACCGAAAGTCTCACCTAGCCATGGTGCACCCGTTCGGGCCGTTGACACAGTTCTGCGCCAGCTTGCAAGAACCTCGTAAGGATCTGTGCGGCGGCTGACCCGTCACCGGGTGTTCAGTCGGTGAGGAGCGGGTCGTCGAGGAGGTGTTCGAAGGCCAGCTCGGCGGCACCGATCAAAGCCGCGTCAGTGCCCAGTTCGGGGGTACGCAACCGGATGTGCTCACGGGACGCGGGCAGGGCGATCGCGTTCAGTCGACTGCGAATCTGCGCCGCCGCGACCAAGTAGACGTCACGCAACGTGCCACCGAAGATGACCGCTTCCGGATTGAAGATGTTGACCAGGTTGCCGACGCCGAACCCGATCCACTCCCCCACCTGACGCACCGCGAACTGTGCCTGACTGTCGCCCCGCATCGCCGCGTCGGCCACCCCGAGCACCGCGTCCCGGCCGGTCTCATCGGCCCGACCCGCGTGCTTGAGCAGCGCAAACTCACCGATCTCCGTTTCCCAACAACCCCGAGACCCACAACTGCAATCCCGCCCGTACGGGTTGACGACCATGTGGCCGACCTCGCCGCCATAGCCGCCGTGGCCCGCGACTCGGCGGCCGTCCGCGATGATCCCGGCACCTATCCCCACGTCGCCGTAGAGGTAAATGACGTTGTCGCAGCCGACCGCGGCACCACGGCTGTGTTCGGCCAGCGCGGACACGTCCGCTTGGTTGCCGACGGTGAGCCGGGCGTCGTCGTCGAGCGCGGCGCTCAGGGCGGCACCGACCGGCTCCTCCACCCACCCGATCGTCGGGGCGAGCCGCACCACCCCGTCGGCGCGGCGGACCATGCCGGCCACGGCTAGACCACTACCGACGTACCGGGCGTCGGCCGGCATCTGGTCTCGCATGTCCCGGATGAACTCGGCGAGCGGTTCGACGGCGTCGAGCACTTGCATGCCCCGTGGGCGTTCGGTTTGCCGGCGGTCGAGAATCCGGCCACCCAGCCCCACCCGGGCAGCGCGAATGCGGTCAACTTCGATGCTCAACGCGTACGCGTAGACCTTTGTTGATTCGGGTTGGACCACCAGCGACGGTCGCCCGGCCCGGCCGGTCTCTTTGGGTGCCGCCTCGCTGACCAGCCCGGCGGTGGTCAGCTCGGCGGTCAGCGCCCCGATGGTGCTGCGGTTGAGCCCGAGCCGGTTGGTCAGCTCGGCACGTGAGGTCGCGCCGTGCACATGGACATAGCGCAGCAGGGCGCCGAGGTTGTGCCGGCGGATCTCTTCCTGGCTGGGGCCGGCCCGCATCAGCGCGCCGCCCCCGGTCGCAGGATCTTGTTCATCGGGTGCCGGTGGCAGCCGCTCTGCGCCGGGCCAACGCGTCGACGCTGGCGGCCACGAGCAAAATTAAACCGGTCGCGATGTACTTGACCCCATCGGGATAGCGCATCAGGCCCATGCCGTTGTCGATCACGGCGATCACAGCACCACCAATGACGGCGTGCACAACCTTGCCCTTACCGCCGACGAGGCTGATGCCACCGATGACCGCGGCGCCGACCGAATACAACAGGACGCTGCTGCCGCCAGTGTTCGGGTCGACCGAGGTTGCGCGGCTGACCGCCATGATGCCGCCGATGGAAGCCATGAACGAGCAGATCACGAAGACGGAGATGCGAATCCGATCCACCGGAATACCGGCACGGCGAGCCGCTTCGGTGTTACCACCGACCGCGTAAATGTGGCGCCCATAGGTGGTCCGGCTCAAGACAAAGGTCCAGATAACCATGAATCCCGCAATAATCGGGACGACAATCGGAACGCCCTTGAGCGAGTTGATCGCCGGGTTGATCGCCCGTTCCTGGTTAAGCACTGCAGTAGTGCCCAATACCAACACAGCCAGGAATGCGACCCGTATCGCCACAATTCCCAGCGGATCGGTGATCAGGCCCCGAGCGGCCCGGCTACGGACCCGGTTGAGCTGCAACACCGCGAAGACGACCACGGCGACGGCCGCCAGCACCCAGCCCCAGGTTACCGAAAGCGTGTCGTTGTTCAACGACAGCACGAACGAGTCGTGGATCGAGATGTTCTGGCCGCCACTGAGCAGGGTCAGCAGCACACCCTGGTACGCCAGGAACGCAGCAAGGGTGACCACGAACGAGGGAATACCAATTTTGGCGACCAAGAACCCATGAATCAGGCCGATGACCACGCCGGTGAGCATTGCGGCCGGAATGGCGAGGTAAGCGGGCTGGTTGTGGGTGGTCAGATAGATCGTCATAACCGCGCCACACACACCGCTGGTGAATCCGGCAGAGAGGTCAATCTCACCGAGCAGCAGGACGAAACACAAGCCCATGGCGATGAAAATGACCGCCGCGCCCTGATTGAACAGGTTGGCGAAGTTGATCGGCGTGGTGAAGGTTTCCCGAGCCGCGCCGAAGATCACCGAGAGCACGACGAGGCCGAGGATGGCGGGCAGGCTGCCCAGGTCCCCGCCGCGGACCCGACCCCAGTAATCGCGGGTGTGGCTGGCCATGGTCGGCTTGACGACCTTGACGCCGCCGACAGTGGTGGTCGTGGTTGTGGTCACTTCTCGCCTCCCGGCGTGATGTCGATGGCGAAACCGGTGGGCTCTTCGTCCGCAAGGCCGACGGTGCCGCTGCGACCAGCAGTGATCAGTTCCACGATCTGCGAGTGGGTCACGTCTGTGGTCTTGACCTGAGCCGCCATCCGGCCCAGATAGAGCGCGGCGATCCGGTCCGACACGGCGAAGACGTCGTTCATGTTGTGCGAGATCAGCACCACGCCGAGCCCCTGGTCAGCGAGCCTGCGCACCAGCTCAAGCACCTGGGCGGTCTGGGCCACGCCGAGCGCCGCGGTCGGCTCGTCGAGCACGACGACCTTGCTGTTCCAGAGCACTGCCTTGGCGATGGCCACGGTCTGCCGCTGCCCACCGGAAAGGCTGGCTACCAGCTGACGTAGCGACTTCACCGTGCGCACGGAGAGGCTCGCCAAGGTGTCACCGGCAAGCTGCTCCATCGTCGGCTCGTCCAAGACGATGCCGCGGGTCTTCTCCCGGCCGAGGAACATGTTCTGGACAATGTCCAGGTTGTCGCAGAGGGCGAGATCCTGGTAGACGATCTCGATGCCCAACGCGGAGGCATCCCGCGGCGAGTGGATGGTCACCGCCTTGCCTCTGAAAGTGACCGTGCCCGCATCGATGGCGTAAATGCCGCCGAGGCACTTTACCAAGGTCGACTTGCCGGCGCCGTTGTCACCGACGAGCGCGGTTACTTCGCCCGGATAGACGCTGAGTCCGACGTCGTGCAGAACTTGGACGGGACCGAAGCTTTTGTCAATCCCGCGCAGTTCAAGGAGGGGTGTCGCGGCCACGGATCGATCTCCTTCACTGTTGTGACCGGGTTCGTCGTCGTGGCGATGCCAGCGGCGATCGGGGGGTGGGGTGGACCAACTCAGGCGCCGCTCACACCCGAGGGGGGCGTGAGCGGCGCCGGCGTCAGTCGGTCGGGACGAGCCCGCAGTGACAGATCAGCTGATACCAGCCGCCGTACACGCCGCCGCGTATTCGGCGGTGCAGACCTTGTCCTTGGTGACGAAACCGTCCGCGATGACGTCCTTGACGGTGGTCTTGGTGATGGTCGCCGATTCCAGCAGCACCGACGGAACCGCCGCCTTGGTCTCCGGGTCCATCACTGTGCCGGTCGCGGTGGTCGGCGTCTGGCCCTTGGCCAGGGCGATCGCCAGGGTGGAGGCCGCGTCGGCTTCCTTCTTGATCGCCTTGTAAACGGTCATGCACTGGTCGCCGACGAGCACGTTCTGCAGACCCGCAACGGTGGCATCTTGCCCGGTGACCTGGACCTGGCCGTTGAGCTTGTTCTTCTTCAGGATCGCGATGACCGCGTTGCCGATACCGTCGTTGGCGGCCAGCACACCCTTGATGTTCTTGTTGGCGGTCAGCATCTGCTCGAAGATAGTGCCGGCCTGCGCGTTGTCCCAGTCCGGAACGGACTTGTTCTCACCCTTAACGAAGGTGCCGTCGGCATACTTCGGGTTCAGCACGCCGTCGTAGCCCTGCGCGAACAGTGTCGCATTGTTGTCGGTCGGGGAGCCGTTGAGCTCGACCACAACCGGCTTGGTGGCCTTTGCCGTGGTCAGGCAGTCGACCAGACCCTGGCCCTGCAGCTGACCGACCTTGACGCCGTCGAAGGATACATAGTAGTTCGCGCCGCCGCCCAGGGTCAGACGGTCGTAGTCGATCGTCGCGATACCGGCCTTCTTAGCCTTTGCCAGCACGGCCTTGCCGCTACCCGAGTCCAGGTTGACCGTGATCAGCACCTTGACGCCCCCAGCGATCATGCCGTCGGCGATATTGGCGAAGTTGGTCTTGTCGCCTTGCGCGTTCTGGATGTCGTAGGTTACTCCGGCCTTGTCAAAGGCTTCCTTGAGGAATTTGGGGTCGTCGGTGCCCCAGCGCTGCGAGCTCTTCGTGTCCGGCAGGATGATGCCGACCTGCTTCTTCGTGGAGCTGCTGCCGCTGGTGCTGTCGGTCTTGTCTTTGCTGCACGCTGCCATGCTGCCGGTGGCCAGCAGGCCAACTGCGGCGAGGGCGAAAAGTCCCTTGCGCATTTCTGTGTCCTTTCGGAGGAAACCTGGATCTTCGATCGGATTCGATGAAGGAGCGCGGCCGGGATGAGCTCCCCGCGACGCGGCTGGAAGGGTCGAAAGTCAGTTTGTTGTGTCCGGCAACGTATTCCGATTTCGGCTTGTCGCACAACCCGTCCGACGGACCGAACCGGTAGCTCGCGATAACAATCTGGCAACATGCTGGTGATATTCGCGGTTTCGTTCACGAAGCTGACCAGATCTGCTAACGAAATCTTGCTGTGTGTCCACCACAATGCGACGCTAAGTCACCGCTATGCCCGATCTAGACCGATCTCGACAGAAAAATCCCCCCGCCCCGTAACGTTGTCGTAACGGCCGGCCCAAACTGACCGGTATTGGACTTAATGTCCGAATCGTCCGGACATTTGGGCTAGTTCGGCGGATCCATCGCTAACGACAAAATCTGACGAGCCCTGCCGTACGCGTACCAAGGTGGGAAATCAGTTTTTTAACGACATGCGGCTACCGGCGGCAAAACTGTGATCAAGGGCCACGGCGCGTTGCTTAGGGCGCTGGACTCGTGGGCAGCGCTAGGGGTGGCGTTCGGGTGTGGCGGTTGCGCTGGGTAGGCGGTGCAAGATCCGGACGAGTTCAGCGGTGTCATGGACGCCGAGATGACGACCGAAGTGGTCGTGCACCAGGCCGAACAGCACTGGCATTGCCGCCGCGATCCGGGCCGTGCCTGCTTCGGTGAGCACCGCAAACGTCGTCCGCCGATTGTCGTCGGGAATGTGGCGGCGCACCAGCCCGGAATCGACGAGTAGACCGACCACCCGGGTGGTGCCGCTCTTGGACAGCAGCACCGCATTGGCGAGCTCTTGCATGCGCATCCGGGTGTCGACGCAGTTGTGAAGCGTCACGAGCACCTCGAAGGTCGTCAACGCGAGCCCCGTGCGGGCCTGCAGCTCGCGGTCAAGCACAGCGGACAAATTCGTATGCGCCTGCAGCAACGTCCTGGGTTTATGGCCAGGGCGCAGTTTCCGGCACCCGATTCGCTCGGGATCTGCCCGCGCCGATGCGCTTCGCCGGAAACACCATCGTCCGGCTGATCGGCGTAACCGCAAACCAGGCCGGTGAACGAGTCGCGACGCTGGCCACCTCCCGCCTGCCCACCGGCCTCTACCAAAAGAACCTTCAACCAACCGCCCCGGTAAGTAACGCCCCGAGCGGAAACGAGCGCGCAAAGATTCTCACAACCTGTGACGACATAATCCGCACTGCGCTCCCCGACTGGAAAACTCCCACTTATCGCTAAGAAACAAGGCCAGAGCCCCGCTGCTGCGGAGCAATTTCATCAGGCAGGCTCCACAGTGATTGGCAGATCTCGGCGGCGTTTCATCGGCCCAATCAGCTGGATCCCGGAAGCAAGAATTAGGCAGAATGCCATGATCCAAATAGCCGGCCGAAGGCCCAGAGTCGTGCCTAGGAAGCCACCGACTAGCGCGCCGACAGGAATAGTTCCATAGTTAATTATATGCATGCTCGCAATGACCCGACTGAGCAAATGCGGCGGCGTGTACGTCTGCCGGAAACTGTTCTTGATGATATTACTGGCAACGACGCCTGCACTGACCGCGATGCCGCCGACGACCGCGAGACCGAGACGCAGACCCGGCCCAGTCATCGGCAGCAGTAGGGCAAACGGAGCTGTGCCGAGCTGACAGATCAGCGTGCCCCGGGCTGAACCCAGACGCCGGGAAACCGTGCTAGCGACCATTGCCCCGATAATGCCGCCAGCAGCCATAGTGGCAACAAGTATCCCCACCGTCCCCGAGCTGATACCGACATCTCTGACCAAAAAAGTGATCCAGATGGCCTGATAGCCGAGAAGGGCGAGGTTTGCAGCGGCGCCGAAGGCCGCCATGACCCGCAAATACGGATCACGAGCAAGAAATCGAATGCCTTCGGTAATATCCGAAGTGAGCGCACGGCGAGGCAGCAGCGCAGCGGCGTGCTGCTCTCGCTGGCCTATCGCTACTAGACAGGCGGCCGAGACGAGGAAGCTGAGCGCGTCGACGAACAATCCGGCGGCTGCGCCAAACAGCTGTGCGATGAGGCCACCCACACCAGGCACAGCAACGTGTGCAATCGCCTCGCTTCCTTGCAATTTCGCGTTTCCCGTAGTCAGCTCATCAGCGTTGAGCAGTGCTGGCAGGAAAACCTGGTATGCAGTTTCAAAAAACACCGCTGCTGTGCCCGTGAGCAGAGCGACCATGAGCAGTTGAGTAACTGACAGAGTGTGCCACCAGGCAGCTGCTGGCACGCTGAGAAACAACATCATCGCGACCACGTCACAGGTAATCATGACTGCACGCCGGGGAAGGCGGGCCACCCAAACCCCCACAGGCAAGCCGATTAATAACCAGGGCAGCCACGCTGCCGCTTGCAGCAAAGCGATCTGCATGGTGCTGGCATGAAGAGTGCTGACAGCTACCAACGGCAAAGCGACAGCAGTGATGGCACTACCGAATTGGCTGCTGCTCTGACCGAACCAGAGCAGCCGAAAATTACCGTCAGGGCGCAGCCGGGCTGGACTCGACAATCTCGTCTGCGCACCCATGATGGCGTGAATATACAGGCAGGCAGCGTGACTATGCTCGGGCTTCGATCGCGCTAACGGTCTTCTTGAGCTGTTTGCCGACCACGACGGTGCCGACCAATCCTAAGATTGCGCCAACGATCTTTCCTTTTGCATTCTTACCCTGCCGGATGACCACAATATCCACTTTGGTCTTACCATCGGGAGTGCGGGAGAATCGGTAGACGTGACCGCTTTCGCCACCCCACGTGTTGGAGTCCTTCGTGGTCATGCGGACGACACCGGGTTTCGACCAGTCATAGGCTAGTCGCTCCCAGATGCCTCCGGAGCCTTCGGTAACGTCGGCTGTGTGGTCACCAACGTGGTGGATCTGCTGGTATTTCGGGTCGGTCAAACCCCAGATCTCCGAGCGTCCTGGGCCGAAGTCGGTGAGGGCAGCGATGAATTTCTCGGGAGTTGCGGTAGTTGTCGTGCTGAGCTTGATAGTGGCCATTTGAGGTCCCTTCCGATACACAAATTGATTGGTTTTTGCGTTACACGACGCGCAATGCTGTCCGGGACGGCAGCGCACGGAGATATTTGATCCAGCGATCGTTGGCACGCGCAGTGGCTGGCTCATAGATGACGAGTTGCAGATCGCCGCCGTCCGCGTCGAGCGCTTCGACAGTGAAGCTCACCCGACCGGCGCCCGGGTGGGCAAAATTGGTGGTCGGTGTGCAGGTGCAGCGCACGTCCTGGCGCTGCCAGATTGCGGCGAAATCTGGGGCGAGATCGTTCAGTTCATCGACAAGCTCAGTGACCTCAGTCAGGTCTCGAGTTGCAGCAGTGGCCTGGCGGAAATGCGCAACAGCGTCCTGCGCGTTTTGCTGCCAATCGACCCACAGCTCGCGCGCGGCCGGCTCGCAAAAGAGCAGCCGAAGGTAGTTGGGGGTCGAGTCAGCAAAACTGCGCAGCCCACCGAGCAATGCTTCCATCGCAAAGTTGTGAGTCACGAAGTCACGGCGACGGTTGATAATTGCCGCAGGATTCGGTTCTGCGCGTTCAAGCATGCGCAGCAACGTGGGCGTGACGTCTTGTCGGGCCGGATTCAACGCCCGCGGATCAGGCCGACCGGCCAGCATGAATAGGTGCGCACGCGCGTCATCGGTGAGCCCGAGTGCCGTCGCCAGCGCATTCAAAACGCTGACGGAAGGCTCACGGTGGGAACCTTGCTCCAGCCGAGTGAGGTATTGGATCGAGACGCCGGCGAGCGTGGCTAATTCTTCGCGCCGCAAGCCGGCTGTCCGGCGGCGCACCCCGGCGGGCAGGTCGGCGTCTTGCGGGCTGCGAGCGGCACGGCGCGCCTTCAAGAAGGCGCCCAGCGCGAGCGGGTCAAGATCGGGCACGCCGTCATCATGGCGCACTAGCGCTTCGACATCCTCCCCCTTTGAGGGGCAGGATCAACTCGCGTACGGATCGCGCCCCGGTCCGCGCACGGTGGCGGTGGTCGCGTCGGCGACTTCGCTAGCAGCGCCCGCGAGCAGGTAGACCCGAGTAGTAGCGTTGCCGCGCGGAGTCAACAATCCAGCGCGCGTCAACGCCTGAATATCGCGGATGGCTTGATCGCGGCTGAGACTCTCGTCCTGCTGATATGTGGTGCGCCGAACTTCACCGAGCGCAGCCGCGTAAAGTGCTGACACCGTCCGTTCCGCCAGCCCATGTTCATCGGCTAAACGCGCCAACTCATTCCACAATTGCACAGTCCACTTATATCTTCGTTTTACCCGCTGAGCTTGGCGATGATGCGCGGAGAACACAAACCGCAGCCACGAATGGGCATCTCGCTCTGGCTGAAAGCTGCCGTCCTGGGTCGACCGCAGGGCTTCATAATAGAGAAGCGTGTTGGTTTGTTCGCCCAGCCATTCCTCGATCGAGGAAAACTCAGACGCCAACTCACCGGTGCGAGCCAGCACCAACGTGTGCAGTGCCCGCGCGGTGCGGCCATTGCCGTCGCGCCACGGGTGAATGCCCACAAGATTGAGGTGAGCCATCGCCGCGCGCGCATATGCTGGCACCGACACGTCCCCGTCTCGCAGCCATTCGATCAGTTCCTGCATCAGCCCGGGAACTAGCTCGGCGTCCGGCCCGGTATACGCCGGCTCCAACGGGTCGGCACTGGTAACGAAGATCCCACCTGTGCGATAACGTCCCGGCCATTTCGCCGGCTGATATTTGGTAATCATGAAATGCAATGCGGAAAGCATAGTCTGTGAATAATCGAAGAATGCCAGCTGCGGGGTTTGCTGCACATATGTCAGTGCGTCCCGATAGCCAATAACGGCCTGCTGGGTGTCGTCGCCGGCCTGTGGTGACATGGGCGCGTGTTCGACCAACGCGCGTGCGTCCGAGCCACTAATCGTGATGTTCTCAATGGTGTTAGAACCTTGGATCGCCGCCGCAAACAAACTCCGCCGCAGCTGGCCCTCCCAGCGTGGCCTAGACCGCAGCTGAGTGCCCAGCTCAGCCCGCATCTCATCTAGCTCGCCCAAGACCCGCAGATCAGCAGCATCCAACCCCGGCACGGCATACAGCATGCTCCTATGCTACTACCCAAGTAGCGTAAGAGCCCGATGCGCATGGGTACTCAGAGCAAAGTTTGTCGTTGCCCCTTCGGGGCTGCCGTGGGGCTGTGTTAATAGTGTGGGTTGCTCGCGGTGGGAGGTGGTCAGAGCAAAGTTTGTCGTTGCCCCTTCGGGGCTGCCGTGGGGCTGTGTTAATAGTGTGGGTTGCTCGCGGTGGGAGGTGGTGCGGGTGACACAAGTAGTGCGTCGTGTGTTGTTGCGGCTGATTGACTATCACAGATGTTGGGGTGGTAGCCGCCCGGTTGACGTCGGGAGCCCCTTGGCGCTCCGAGTCCGTAGCAAAGTTTGACGCCGGGAACCATGTTTTGTGCCGTGGATCGTCGCTTCGAGCACGCGGGTCAGAATGTTTCGACCGTTCGGTTCCCCCGGTCGGCTACCACCTCATCACACCGTACCCGCTGTGATGGGATGTGATGAGAGTGGATGTGTACGTCGAAAGGATCGCTGGGATTGATATCGGTAAGGCCGCGTTGAGTGTGACGATCCGTGTTCCGCAGCCCGGCTCGGGCCGGCGCCGGCAGGTGACCCGGACCTACTCGACGATGACCGCGGCGTTGTCGACGATGGCGGACTGGCTGGCCGGCGAGGGCATCACCCGGGTCGTGATGGAAGCGACCTCCGATTACTGGAAACCGGTCTACTACCTGTTGGAAGCGGCGGGATGCTTCGAGGTGTGGCTTGTCAACGCGTACCACGTGAAAGGGGTACCGGGCCGGCGTAAGACCGACAATATCGACTCGGCGTGGCTGGCCAAGGTCGCTGAGTGTGAACTCGTGCGGCCCAGCTTCGTGCCACCGCAGCCGATCCGTGAACTGCGGGACCTGAGCCGTTACCGCACCAGCCTGGTCCGGGACCGGACCAGGCTCGCGCAGCGCCTGGAGAAGATCCTCGAAGACGCCGGTATCAAACTGACCGTGGTGGCCTCGGAGATCCTCGGCGCGTCTAGCCAGAGCATCATCACCGCCCTGGTCGATGGGGAACGCGACCCGGGTGTGCTGGCAGAGCTAGCCAAGGCGAAGCTGCGTAACAAACGCCGCGAACTCGTCGAAGCGCTCACGGGCCGGTTCAGTGACCACCACGGATTCCTCTGCCGGCAGATGATGCAGCGCATCGCTGCACTCGACGAGGACGTCAGGATCATGGACGCTGAGATCGCACGGGTCACCGACATCTATCAGCCCCGCATTACCCAACTGGTCAGTGTGCCCGGTATCTCGCAGATCACCGCACGCCGGCTGATCGCCGAGATCGGTGTCGACATGAGCGTGTTCCCTACCCCTGAACACCTCAGCGCCTGGGCCGCGATGGCACCCCGGCCCCGCTCCTCGGCCGGTAAGACCCGCCACGGCAGTACCGGCAAAGGCAACCGCCACCTCGCCGGTGTCCTCGGTGAAAGCGTCGCGACCATCGCCCGTAGTAACACCTTTATCGGTGCCCGACATCGACGACTAGCCGCCCGGCGCGGTAAACGCCGTGCCATCGTCGCGACCAGCCGACACCTCCTGATCATCATCTGGCACCTACTACACGATCCCACCAGCACCACCATGTTCAACGACCTCGGCCCTGACTACCACCTCAACCGGATCGACCCCGCCAAACGCACCCGTCAACTGATCCACCAACTCGAACAACTCGGACACACCGTCAGCCTCGAAACCGCGGCCTGACCTAAACCCCACAAACCATCCCGGCTCCGCCGGGACGCTGCCGCCTGCCCACAAACTCTCTATTTACGGGTCAGGGGCTTGGCTGGTAGTAGTCCCGGCCGCCACTAGCCCCACTCCCATGAGCCCCGCCGCCGCTGCCCAGCCCGCCCGCCGCCGCCGCTGCCCAGCCCCGCCCGCCGCCACCCCCGCCTGCTCCCCCAGGACCCCAAACGCCATCAGCTGACGATCCCGCGCTGGATCCGCGAAAGCCATTTGCGCATACCGCTACCCAGCCCGAAGACTCGCAACATGCGCAAATTCGACGACCTCGTGACCGAGGCTGCCGCCGTGGACGTCTCCGGTTGGAGCTTTGCGTGGCTCGACGGGCGAGCAACCGAGGAGCGCCCACCGTGGGGTTACTCGCGGTTGCTCGCAGCTCGTCTGCCACTCGTCGCCTCAGCCTTGGATATCGACACCGGCGGCGGCGAAATCATCGCGGAAATCCCGCAGCTGCCGGCCAGGATGGTCGTTACCGAGGGGTGGGCACCGAATCTAGAGCTGGCACGCAGCCTCTTGTCGCCTCGCGGCGTACAAGTAGTGTCCGTCGCCCAGGGGCAGCGTTTGCCGTTTCCCGATGCCAGCTTCGACCTGATCACGAGCCGCCATCCGGTGCACACAGATTGGCACGAGATCGCGCGCTTGTTGGCCGAAGAAGGAACATATCTCGCCCAACACGTCGGGCCGGCTTCCGCGTTCGAACTTATCGAGTGGTTTCTTGGCCCGCTCCCGCACGAGCGGCACGGCCGTGATCCCGACCGCGACGTTGCGGCAGCACGCGAAGAAAAGCTTCAGCTCGTGGATTTGCGCACGGCCCGCTGCCGAATGGAGTTCTTCGATATCGGCGCTGTCGTCTACATCCTGCGTAAATGCGTTTGGTGGGTGCCCGACTTCACGATCGAGCGCTACCGCGAAAAACTCCAACAACTCGACGCTCACATTCGCACACACGGCAGCTTCGTGGCGTACTCGGCGCGGACTTTGCTTGAAGTAAGGCGACCTGCGACTGAGTTGGGTCGAGGTTAAACCGGTTTGCAGAGGATGGTGATTGGTGCGCCGGCAACTCGGGTGAGCACTACGGAAGCGGCGTTCGGGCCGGACAGACGCAGGTCACGGCGCAGTTGGTCCGGCTCTAGGGCAGAGCCGCGCTTGCGGATTTCCAGGCGGCCAATCCCGCGTTCGCGCAGCAATGTGCGCAGCCGCTTCAGCGAGAACGGCATCACATCGGTGATCTCCAACCGCCGCCCAAAGGGCGTATCGACCGCTGCATCGGTGTAAACATAAGCGATCTGTGCATCCGCCAGCCGCCCATCGATCGATGCCGCGAACTCGGCCACCAAATGCGATCGAACCACCGCCGGATCCGGATCGTAAAGAAAACTGCCAATCGCCCCAACCTGCGCAGCCACCATCCCGCTGCCAGTCAACTGATCAACCTGCGGTTCGCCAGAACGCAACGAACCAGCCGGCAACGAACCAGCCGGCAACAATGTCGCGCGGCGGGGTGCGCCGGCTAACGGGCCACACCAGAACGCCGCCTCCACCAAATCGCCCCCGACGCTGACCCACTCCCCTTCAGCACCCGCCGGCAACAGCGCGTGATCAATGCCAGGAGCCAACTTCAGCACGGTACGCGGCACCCGCCCCGCCAATCCGGCGACAAAATCCCACGGCGGCGAGTACGACTTGGGGTCGAACACCCGGGCGCCACCCGCTTTGCGTCGAGCCGGGTCGGCAAAGACAGCATCGAACTGTTCCACCCGTACCGTGGTGGCGTCTGTGCATTCGACTTTGATCAGGTCGGCTAGCCCGGCGGCAGACGCGTTGGCGGTTGCTAGCGCGGCTGTCAGTGGGTCGGCTTCTACCGCGTATACACCGATGCCGGCTCTCGCCGCGGCTAGGGCGTCGGAGCCGAGGCCGCAACCCAGGTCGGCCAGGGTTTTGACACCGGCGGCGACCAGGCGCGCGGCGCGGCGGTCGGCGACGACGGTTCGGGTGGCTTGTTCGAGCCCCGATCGAGTGAAGAACATCTCGGTGGCGGCCGGGCCGAACTTGGGTGTGGCGCGGCGCCGCAGGTCAGTCTGGGTCAGTGCGGCTGCGGCCAGGTCAGGCGCGATGCCATGAGCTCGCAGCGCGGATGCGGCCGCAAGCGGGTCGTCGCTGGGCAGTGCAGCGGCAGTGGCAAGGGCTTTTGTTCCCTCGGGGGTGTGCAGGCGGGCCAGCAGGGCGGGAGTCACGTTGGCATTCTCCCTGGCGTGACTTAGCTGGCACTCTGGTTGACGGAGTGCTAATCCCGGCCTAATCTGGCGGTTAGCACTCTCGACATGAGGGTGCCAGCCGCGCACCCATCCGGGTGAGTGGTTAGGCACCAGGCGGACCGGCACCCGCGACGACGGCCCCGCCCGGTGGCATGAGGCATCCAGACCGGCCAGTCCCGGCCGGCGAAATCTGTACCCAGGAGGGTATGCCCGTGACTACCGCGACAAAGGTTGCGATCAAGCCGCTCGAGGACCGCATCGTGGTCCAGGCAAACGAGGCTGAGACCACCACAGCGTCGGGTCTCGTGATCCCCGACACTGCCAAGGAGAAGCCCCAGGAGGGCACTGTCCTCGCCGTGGGCCCCGGCCGCATCGACGACAAGGGCAACCGCGTCCCGATCGACGTCAAGGTCGGCGAGACCGTTCTCTACTCCAAGTACGGCGGCACCGAGGTCAAGTACTCCGGCGAGGAGTACCTGGTGCTCTCCGCCCGCGACGTCCTCGCGGTCATCGAGAAGTGACCAACTGACAGTGCTGATCGCCCTGGCCCTTGCAAGAGGGTCAGGGCGTTGGTGCGTGAAGGGACCTGAACATGGCGAAAATCCTTAGCTTCTCTGACGACGCCCGGCACCTGCTTGAGCACGGCGTCAACACGCTCGCCGACACGGTCAAGGTCACCCTCGGCCCGCGCGGTCGCAACGTCGTCCTCGACAAGAAGTTCGGCGCACCCACGATCACCAACGACGGTGTCACCATCGCCAAGGAGATCGAGCTTTCCAACCCGTATGAAAACCTCGGCGCGCAGCTGGTCAAAGAGGTAGCGACCAAGACTAACGACGTCGCCGGCGACGGCACGACCACCGCGACCGTGCTCGCGCAGGCGCTCGTGCGTGAGGGCCTGCGTAATGTGACCGCGGGTGCCAATCCGATCGGGCTCAAGCGCGGCATGGACTTGGCCGCCGAGGCCGTGTCTAAGGCGCTGCTGGCCAAGGCCGTCGAGGTCGACGACCACAAGTCGATCGCGAACGTCGCCACGATCTCGGCGCAGGATGCCACCATCGGTGAGCTGATCGCTGAGGCGATGGACCGGGTCGGCCGCGACGGCGTCATCACCGTCGAGGAGGGCTCGGCCATGTTGACCGAGCTCGAAATCACCGAGGGTCTGCAGTTCGACAAGGGCTTCATCTCGCCGAACTTCGTGACCGACGCTGAGTCGCAGGAAGCTGTCCTCGAGGACGCCTACCTGCTGATCACGACGCAGAAAATCTCCAGCGTGGAAGAAGTTCTACCGCTGCTGGAAAAGGTGCTGCAGGCCAGCAAGCCGCTGCTGATCATCGCTGAGGACGTCGACGGCCAGGCGTTGTCGACCCTGGTGGTCAATGCACTCCGCAAGACCTTCAAGGTCGCCGCGGTGAAGGCACCCGGCTTCGGTGACCGGCGCAAGGCGATGCTGCAAGACCTGGCAATCGCTACCGGCGGCGAGCTGATCGCACCGGAGCTCGGTTACAAGCTCGACCAGGTCACCGTCGACATGCTGGGCACCGCCCGGCGAATCGTGGTCGACAAGGAGAACACGACAATCGTCGACGGTGGCGGCAAGTCCGCTGAGGTCGCCGACCGGGTCGCGCAGATCCGCAAAGAGATCGAAGCCTCGGACTCCGACTGGGACCGCGAGAAGCTGTCGGAGCGGCTGGCCAAGCTCTCCGGTGGCATCGCCGTGATCAAGGTCGGTGCCGTCACCGAGGTCGAAATGAAGGAGCGCAAGCACCGCATCGAGGACGCCATCGCGGCGACCAAGGCTGCGGTCGAGGAAGGCACCGTCCCTGGTGGCGGCGCGGCCCTCGCGCAGATCGCGGCTGAGCTCGACGGCAACCTCGGTCTGACCGGTGAGGAGGCGCTCGGCGTCGCCATCGTCCGTAAGGCGCTGGTCGAGCCGCTGCGCTGGATCGCGCAGAACGCCGGACACGACGGCTATGTGGTGGCCGGCAAGTCCGCCGAGCTGGGCTGGGGCCACGGCCTCAACGCGGCCACCGACGAATATGTCGACCTGGTGGCGGCTGGCATCATCGACCCGGTGAAGGTGACCCGTAACGCGGTCTCCAACGCTGTTTCGATCGCCGGGCTGCTGCTGACCACGGAAAGCCTCGTGGTGGAGAAGCCGGCCGAGTCGGAGCCGGCTGCCGGTGGTGGCGGTCACGGCCATGGTGGTCACGGCCACCAGCACGGCCCTGGCTTCTGATCCGCGGGCTGAAGCATTAGGTCGAAGGGCGTGCCGAAATGGCGCGCCCTTCGCCATGCCAGGACTGCCACAATGCAGCGTAGGAACCGTCGGCTTTCACTAGCTCGTCGTGCGAGCCGAGCTCGGTGATTCGGCCGGCTTCGACCACGGCGACCCGGTCGGCGTCGTGGGCCGAAAAGAGCCGATGCGCAATCGCCACCACGGTGCGGCCGCTGAGCACCGCAGCTAGCGACCGCTCCAAATCTCGGGCCGCCCGCGGATCGAGCAGCGAGGTGGCCTCGTCGAGCACCAGCGTGTGCGGATTGGCCAACACCAGTCGAGCTAACGCGATCTGCTGAGCTTGCGCCGCGGACAGCACCTGCCCACCGGAGCCGACGACAGTGTTCAGTCCGTCGGGCAGGTCGCTCGCCCATTCGAGCGCGTGCACTGCCGCGAGCGCCGCCCGTACCTCGGCTGTGCCAGCACCGTCGCGCACCATGGCAACGTTGTCGTGCACCGTACCGATGAAGATGTGGTGTTCTTGGCTGACCAGGGCGACTTCGGCGCGCAGCCGGTCCAGCGGCAACGCACCCAGCGGGACCCCGCCCACCGTGATCGTGCCCACTGTCGGCTGGTGCACGCCGGCGAATAGCCGCCCCAAAGTGGATTTTCCGGCGCCGGACGGGCCGACAATGGCGAGCCGTTCGCCCGGTTCGAGGGTCAACGTGATGCCGTGTAATACGTCTCGATCGGCCACATAGGAGAACCGGACGTCGGTTAGCTCGATCCGAGCACCCACAGGCTGCGCCACCACGACCTGCGGCGGCGGCTCATCCGAGGTGACGCCGAGCAGCCGGGCCAGCGACGCCGCACCGACCTGCAGCTCGTCCAGCCAGCCGAGCAACCGGTCGAGCGGATCGATCAGCAGCTGCACGTAGACCACAGCAGCTGTGAGCTGTCCCAACGTGACCGTGCCGCGCAGCTGCAGCCAGCCGCCGATCAGCAAGGTCGCCACCACCGGCAACACGTAACTGATTTCCACAATCGGAAACCACACGGTACGCAAGAAAAGCGTGTATCGCTCAGCCAACCAAGACCCGCGCAAATCGCCATCAGTACGGTCGATCCGCTGCGACTGTCGACGCAACGCATCCACCGTGCGAGCACCCTCGACCGTCTCCGCCAGCCCATCAGTCACCGTCGAATAGGCCGCGTTTTCGCGCAGATACCCAGCTGGCGCCCGGCGCAAATACCACCGAGTGCCCACCGACAACAGCGGTACGGCGATCAACAGCGGCAGTGCCAGCACTGGGCCGACCAGCACCAATGCACCCACCACCAACGCGACTGTGACTAGCGCGATCACCGTCTCGGGCACCGCGAACCGCATGCACCGCGACAGCGCATCAACATCGCGGGTGGTGCGCGTCAACAGATCCCCCGACCCTGCCCGCTCCACAGTGGATAGCGGCAGCTTGAGCACGCGTTCGATGAAGTCTTCCCGCAAAGCGGCCAGCACCCGTTCACCGAGTCGGGCCGAGGCCAGATGAGCGAAGCGCACCAGAATCGCCTGCAGCACCACGAATCCGGCAATCGTCACCGCCAGGTGGTCGATCAAGCTGACGCCGTCACGCCGCTGAATCGCCTCGACCAGGTCACCGAGCAGTCGCGGCCCGGCCAAACCGGCGACGGCCGCCACCACGTGCAACCCAACCGCGATGCCGAGCGCGCGCGGATTGCGCCGGAACAAGTCGCGGGCATAGCGGCGCACCTGGGTGGTATCGGCCACCGGCAGCTGATTGCTCACTCGTCGTCCTCTCGCAGCAGGGCCCGGACACAACGCGGCTCACTCACTCGTCGTCCTCGCGCAGCACGGCTCGGCCATAGCGCGGCTCGCTCGCCAGCAGACTCTGATGGGTGCCGGCCGCGACCACCCGACCCCGCTCAACCAGCAGCACCCGGTCGACCCGGTCCAAAACCAACGGACTGGAAGTGCAAACCACAGTGGTACGCCCGGAGCGCGCGCCCGCAAGCCGACTGGCGATCCGGGCCTCGGTGTGGGCGTCGACCGCACTGGTCGGCTCGACCAGCACCAGGATTTCGGGATCAGCGACGAGCGCGCGAACGAGCCGCAAGCGCTGCTGCTGACCGCCGGAGAACGAACGCCCCCGCTCGGCCACCTCGCTGTCGAGCCCGTTTGGCAATGCCTCGATGATGTCGGCCGCAGCTGCCGCGTGCAGTGCGGCCGCCAACCGATCGCCGCCCGCCAAGCCGAGGTCGAGGGCGGCTGGATTCAGGTCGCGGTGTAGCGGGCCGGCGAACAGGTGGGCGTCGTTGTCGGCTACCAGAATACGCTCGCGCACTGTCGCCAAGGGCAGTTCACGCAGCGGCACCCCACCCAGGGTCGCGCCTTCGGCGTAGCGGCCGAGCCGATCGGCGATCAGCGCGGCTTCGGCCGGTACAGTGGCGACAATTGCCGTTATTTCCCCCGGGCTAATCACCACCCCAGATGTCGGGTCGCACAGCTCGTCGCCGGCCAGCTCGATCGGATCAGCCGGGTCGGGCAGGTCGGTCACTGTGTTCAACATCGTCACGACTCGCCGACTCGACACGTACCCTCGGGTGAGTTTGTCTAGTGCTTCGGTCAGCTGGCGCAGTGGCGCGACCAGAAAAGCTGCGTAGGCATAGCAGGAGACCAGCTCGCCGATGGTGATCTGCCCGCTGGCCGCGAACCGCGCGCCCAGCCAGGTCACCAGCACCAGAAACAGGCCGGGCAGCAGCACCTGGGCGGCTTCGAGCCACGCTTCCACCCGCGCAGTGCGCAAACCGGCCGCCCGCAACGCCTGGGACTCGACCCGGTATTGCCGGGCCACAATGGCCTCACCGCCGACGCCGCGCAACACCCGCAAACCGCTGACCAGGTCGGCAGCTCGGCCGGTCAGTTTGCCCTGCTGCTCACGGTAAGCCTGTTGGCGGCGCTGCAGCGGGCGGATCAGCACGGCGACGACGGCCATGAGAAGGGGCACGCCGAGCAGCACGACCAGCCCCAACGGCACCGATGCGGCGAGCAGAATGACCGTTACCGCGGCGACGGCGAACAGCGAACCGACCCCGCGGGCGGTGATGTCGATCGCGGCGCCGAGCTGGCGAATGTCCGCCGTGCCGATGGCGACGACTTCTCCAGTTCGCATCCGGCGCGGCAACGCCGAACCGAGTCGGGTGGCCTGCCGAACGGTTACCTGGACGGTAGTGAACATGCCGGCCAGAAAATTGGTCACCGCAAACCGATGCCGCCCGATCCCGGCCATGCCTTGGGCCACCCCGATGCCGAACAAGATGAGCGACCAACGGAGCAGACCCGTCCCGTTGTGCACGGTGACAGCATCGATGGCCCGACCGACGACTGCGGGAACGACGGCCTGGCACGCCATCCAAAGCACTGCCAGCGTGATCGCTGCATACACCGACCGCCAGGACCGCCGGATCAACCACCGCAAATACCCGGTGGCGGAACGGCTGTCAGGGACCCCAGGATCGGTTTCGGGCAGTTTTCGCATAGGTACTCGACGTTACGGCCAGCGTACGACAAGCGCGAAGTAAATTTTGGCTGACCCTGGGTGTCTTCGCGGATCGCCGACCAAAACTACCGATCGACCGGGTTGAAATCCCAGATGTGCGGGGCGCGGGCAATCAGCTTCGCCGGTGGCGTGGGCAGGCTTTGGGGAGTGTTGCGCCACCGAGAGATAACCACAATCCGATTGTCTGTCGACGAATAGACCTCGCTGGACACGTGTTGTGGCAACACCTCCAGCTCCGGCACGGCGACGTCACAGACCCAGCTGAGCAACTCGTCGAAGCCACTCAGCGAGGACCGTATCTCCCACATCCGCGCGATCATGGTGGCTTCCTACCCCGCCGCACTGGCTGCGGTCAATGACATTGCCGAATCGACAGACTGATCGAGACCAGCCCGCAAAAGTCGATCCTGCAGCCAGGCCGGGTCGGTTCGCTGCTGGGCCGTCCGGGTGAACGCCGTGGGGCAACGCCAGAAGTCACGCATGGCGCATCATTACCAGGGCATCGGTATTGCTGGGTTGATAGTAGCCGCGCCGGATCCCGACTTCCTCGAAGCCGTAGCTCGCGTAAAGCCGCTGCGCCGGCGCATTGTCGACAGCAACCTCCAGCAGCGTCCGCTTGATCCCCAAGCGCCCGGCCTCGGCCAGCAACGCTTCGAGCAATTCCCGGCCCACCCCGCGACGCTGCGCGCTGCGACGCACCGCAATATTTTGCACCCAGGTCTCATCACCAGTCGCGGCCAGTCCGGCATAGCCGAGCAGCTCAGTGTCGTCCACCGCAACTAGGTAGAAGTTTTGCTGCGCCAGCTCGTTCCAAAACATTGCCGACGACCATTTTTCAACACCAAAGAGGTCTTCCTCGATCGACAACACCGCAGCAATGTGCCACCAACGAAACGGTTCAATCCGATGCGCCATAGTGGATTTAGTCACCCGGCCGGCTCGTGCACGCGCGGATCCCAGTCGATTGGCGCCCGCCCCGCAACCGCAAGTGCCTGGTTGGCCGCACTGAACGGGCGCGAGCCCAGAAAACCCGCCCGGTTCAACGGACTAGGATGCCCGGCCGCAATAACCACATGCGCCGAGTTGGTAATCAGCTTAGCCTTTTTGCGCGCGTAGGAACCCCACAGCAAAAACACAATCCGCTCCGTACGAGCGTTCAGCGCGCGAATTGTGGCATCAGTAAACACTTCCCACCCGCGCCCGGCATGCGAAGCCGCCGCCCCGGCCCGCACGGTCAGCACCGCATTGAGCAACAGCACGCCCTGGCTAGCCCAACCCGTCAAGTCACCGGTCGACGGCGGTTCGACTGCGACGTCGGCTGCCAGTTCCTTAAAAACATTGCGCAACGACGGCGGAATCCGCACGCCCGCTCGCACGCTGAAACTCAACCCCTGCGCCTGCCCCGCACCGTGATAAGGATCCTGGCCCAGAATCAACACCCGAGCCCGATCCGGCAAACACCATCGGTACGCCGCGAAGAGGTCCTCGATTGGCGGATAGACAGTGTGGGTCGCATATTGCTCAGTCACAAACTCGCCCAGCGCCGCGATAGCCCGTTCGTCGAGCAATGGGGTCAACTCGGCCCGCCATGGTGCGGGCAGCAAATCCAGTAAGTTCACCGCAGATCCGGCCCAGTCACGAAATCCTCGCCAAGAATGAGAGTAGCGCGGCGTTTACTTCATCCGCTTTTTCCAACATCACCACGTGTCCACTGTTCTCGATTTTTACCAACTGCGCCGCCGGCAAGTGCCGCAGAATTTGCTCCGAATGTGCCACCGGGGTCAAGTAATCCTTCGTGCCGACCAACACCAACACCGGCACCCCGCCCAGCACGGACAACGCCGGAAAGCGATTGTGGGTGTATAGCGTCTGCAGATATTTGGTCAGCGTTTCTACTGACGTCCGGGAGTTCATCAGCTCCACAAAGGTGACCAACGATGGACTCGGCCGCGCGTCACCGAAGCCGTAACGGCGAGTCAGCAGCCACGACAGGTCCGACGAGACGATGCGAGCCCGGTCGATCGCGGTCCCACCCAGGTGTGCAGCTTTGCCCCAGAGCGGAAAAAAGGGTGCACTAGCCCGAGCGACAAGCGCCGGCAGCGCCAACCGTGACTTGTCGATCAACCCGGCCGAGGTGGACATCAGCACCACCCCGGTGACTCGCTTGCCAAACCATTCCGGATATTGCTCCGCGAACGCCATGATCGTCATGCCGCCCATCGAATGCCCGACCAAAATTATGTGCCCGTCCGGCACGGCCGCATTCAATACCGCCGCGAGCGACTTCCCGAGCGCCGCGATGTCATAGTTGCCGGACTTAAGCCGACTGGACTGCCCGTGACCCGGCTGGTCATAAAACACCAGCCGATGCTCACCCTGCTCGGTCAATGCCCGCCGCTGGAAATAAAACGTGCCCATGTCAAGGGCAAACCCGTGCACGAACACGATCGTCGGCTTGCCCGCAGCCGTGGTCGGCTCAACGATCTCGACATGCAAGTCGGTGCCATCAGCCGCCGTCACCGTCAACTTCGCATCAAACGGCTGCTGACCAAACTTCTCCTGCGCGTACGGGTCGCTGCCGGTGTTTATCGAGTTGCGGACCAGCGTTCGCTCGACTGCGAAGGCGGTGGCAACGCCGGCTGCGACCAGGCCGACTGCTGCCCCGGCGATACCTACTTGTTTTGAGCGCAGCCGCGGCCAGCGTGCGGCCGGGCTCACGCCTGGTCTCCCGGCCCGCCTTGATAGACCCGCGGCACTCGGGCACTGCCAAACCGCGTCACGATCTCATAGTTGATCGTCCCGATCGCGGTAGCCCAGTCGTCGGCGGTCGGCCCACCGTCCTCGCCTGCCCCGAACAGCGTCGCCACGTCGCCCGCCTGCACCGGATCATCGCCGACGTCGAGCACAACTTGATCCATGCAGACTCGCCCAGCGATTCGGCGAATCTTGCCACCGAGCAGGACCGGGCCGAGGTTGGACGCGTGCCGCGGCACCCCATCGGCGTAACCGACTGGCACCAACGCGAGCGTGGTCTCCCGTTCGGTGAAGTATTGATGCCCGTAGGAAACGCCCTGACCGGCCGGAACTCGCTTAGTCAAGGCGACCCGGGCCCGCGCGCTCATCGCCGGGCGCAGCCCGAATGTGTCGCCCTCAATCGGCGACAACCCGTAGACCGCGATGCCGGGTCGGACCAGATCGTAATGGGCGTCGCGCCGGGTCAACGTGGCCGCCGAGTTGGCGATGTGCCGATAACGCGGCGTGATCCCGAACTGCGCAGCGACAGCCAACCCCTCGGCGAAATCGGCCAGCTGCCGGTCGATCGTTTCGTGGCCGGGAACGTCGGCATAGACCAGATGGCTCCACACTCCGACGACGTCGAGGTTGCCGTCCGCCTGCGCTTTAGCCGCCTGCTCCAACAGTGCCGGCCAATCGGCGCGGGTCGCACCGCCGCGCGCCAGCCCAGTGTCGAGCTTGAGGTGCACCCGGGCCGGGCGTTGCGCATGCCGCGCGGCGGCGACCAGCTCCGCTAGCAACTCGACCGAGCCGGCATTGAGGTCGATGCCGGCAGTGACACCCTCGTGTAGAGCCAGGCCAGGTGCTTGCAGCCAGGCCAGGATCGGGGCGTCGACGCCGGCCCGGCGCAGCGTCAGCGCCTCGTCTAGGGTGGCGACGCCGAGCCAGGTTGCCCCGCCAGCGAGCGCCGCCCGAGCGCAGGGCAACAGCCCATGGCCGTAGCCATCAGCCTTGACGACCGCCATCACTTCGGCGGTGGTGTGCGCGCGCAGCAACGCGACGTTGTCCCGGACGGCGTCCAGGTCGATCCGAACTTCGGCCTGCCACATAATCGCCAGCCTACTGATCACTACGACAAATTCGCTCAGCGCTGCCTAGGTCGGCGAGGGCTGGGCGCAGGGCGGCAGCGATTTGCGGGGCGGTGACTGGGCCGTCGTGGACGGCTAGTCGGCCCGCCAACCCGTGCATGTGCGCGGCGGCAACGGCAGCCCGCTCGGCTGGCACACCACCGGCTAACAACGAACCGAGTAAGCCGGCCAGCACGTCGCCGCTGCCAGCCGTGGCCAGCGCCGACGTGCCAGTTGAGTTGGCCCAAACCTCGCCGGCCGGGGTGGCCACGATCGTCCGGTCGCCCTTGAGCAACACCACCGCGTTGGTCCAGCTGGCCAGTTTGCAGGCTGCGCCCACCCGGTCGGCTCCCGGATGTTCGCCGGCCAACCGGGCAAACTCCCCGTCGTGCGGCGTCAGCACGAGCGGTGCGTCCCGGCGCAGGTTATCGGCGAATCGGCCGTCCACCAGCAGGGTCAGGGCATCGGCGTCGAGCACCACCGGCACCGAACTGGCCAGCACGCTGCGCAATGCGGTGCGCGCCTCATCGTCGGTGCCCAGCCCTGAACCGCAGACCCAGGCCTGCACCCGACCAGCGTCGGCGACCCGGGGGCCGGCGATGACGGATGGGTGGGCGCGGACGACGTTGTGGTGGGCGCTGCCCGCGTACCGAATCATGCCGGTTGGTCCGGCTAGTGCGCCGGCAACAGAAAGAATTGCGGCGCCGGGGTATTCGGCCGAGCCGGTGGCGATGCCCACGACGCCGCGGGTGTATTTGTTGGCGACCGCGTCCGGCCGCGGCCACCAGCCCGCGATGTCGTCTGCGTCGGCGACGCTGATCGCGGGATCGACCCGCAAAGCCGGGCGCAGCCCGATATCGATCAACTCAACCTGCCCGCAACGGGCGGCGGCCGCACCGACCACATGCGCCGGCTTCAGACAGCCGAACGTGACCGTCACATCGGCGGTGACCGCGGCACCCGGCACGTCGCCGGTGTCGACGCAGACGCCACTGGGCACGTCGACTGCGACGATCAACGGACGCGCTCCGCTGCTGCTGCGTAACCCTCTCAGCGCGGTGACGACCGCCTCGGCCTCCAGTCGCAGGCCGCCCGCCGCGCCGATGCCGACGATGCCGTCAATCACCAGGTCAGCCTGCTCCGGCAGCTGCCAGACGAGCTGCCCGCCCGCCTGTCGCAGCGCGGCGAGCCCGTCTCGGTGAACGCGGTCTGATTTGAGCAGCAGCGCCCGCACCTGAGCTCCGCGCCGAGCGAGCAACGCACCCGCGTAAAGTGCGTCGCCGCCGTTGTCACCACTGCCGACCAGCAGCAACACCCGGGCACCGTAGGCACCGCTGGCGCGGTTGTCATTGAGCAGCAAGACGCACCGGCGGGCCAAGCCGGCAGCCGCGCGGTGCATCAGCGTGCCCGCCGGCAATCCAGCCAACAACGACCGCTCCGCCGCCCGGACCTCTGCCACCCGCCAAGCCTGCCGCATTTTTCCCTCCAGCGATGAATCCGTTCTAGACCCGGGGTCCGACAATTTTTGCGCTCAGGATTCCGCGACCACCATCGCCGAGGCAATGCCGCCGTCGTGCGAGAGCGACAAATGCCACCTATTCACGCCGCGCTGAGCAGCCACCGCCGCGACCGTACCGGAAACGGTGAGCCACGGCCGCCCGTCCGGGTCGGCGACCACCTCGCAGTCGTGCCAACGCATCCCGGCCGGCGCACCGAGCGCCTTGGCGACGGCTTCCTTGGCTGCGAACCGGGCCGCGAGCGACTCGGCCGAGCGGGGATTACCAGCCACAGTCTGTCGTTCATCCTCGGTGAAGAGCCGATCGGCCAACAGCGGCGTCCGTTCCAGCGCACGAGCAAACCGATCCACCAAGACAACGTCAATACCCACAGCCACAATCACCACCAAACCCTATCGGTACGAGCACCCGCCGATCAGTACGCCGAAAGCCCACCGGTGGTAATCAGCGCGGCTACCAGTGTCGTCCGGCTTGCACGCGTCGGCGCAAGCCCTGTGGACAACAGCAGCGCCGACCGGACGAAGTTATCCACAGGTGGATTGCTCGCCACCGTGGTCGCCGTAGCGTCGGCGCATCCGTTGCTGAGCAGGAAGGTTGTCGATGAAGTCCGACCTCGAAGTCGACGCCAACGAGGTGCGTCGTGTCGCCGCCGCACTCGCCGCTACCGCCGTTCGCATTGCCACCGCCGCAGCTGCCCAACCCACCACAGAGACCACGCCACGTTGGGCCACCACCGACGCCGCAGCCAGCACCGACGAGGCGGCTCGTCACCAGCTCGCCTTGATCAGCGCCGACCTCACTGACGCTGTCCGGCGAATCACCGCGACCCTGGCTGACTACGAACAAACCGATGCCCGGGCCGCGACCCGCCTGAAGCTGACCCAGTGACCGTCGATGTCGATGCCGTCGAGCTTCGGCTGCGCGTGACCGACCCACAGCGGTGGCACGCACATGCCCGCGCCTGGCGGCAATGGGCAGATATGGCCGGGCACCTCGCGGCCGAATTCGGTCCCCAGCTTGCCACCCTTCGGGTCGCCTGGGCTGGTGCGGCAGCGCACGCAGCCATCGAGCAGCTAGGCCAGATCCGGCTGCGACTAGTGCTGTTCCGGCTGTTGTGCTGGCAGGCCGATCAGGTGCTGAGCGAGTTCGCCGCCGCGTTGGAGCGCGCCAAATCCTTACTCACCCCGACCACAACGACCGAGCCGGCTGCGTTGTCGGTAGCAGCTCACGCAGACGCCACCGCCGCCGAACTGCTGCGATTCACCCCGTCACCGTTCCCGCTCATTGCGCCAGCAGCACTGCCTGATTGCTCAGCCACTCCCGCTACTGTGCGAAATTGGTGGCAACAACTTGCCCCGGCCCAACAACGGCTACTCCTCGCGACTGAGCCCGGCTGGCTCGCCTCGCTCGACGGCATCCCGACAGCCGACCGCGACGCGGCAAACCGGTTGTTGCTGGACGATCAGCGGGCCAGGCTCGATCAGGAGATCGCCGAAGCGCCCCGATCCGATCGGGACCGGCTGCGCGGTTTGCGGCGTGGCCTTGACGCCCTAGCCGACCGCCTCGACGAGCCGGGCAGCCCACGTGCTTATCTGCTGCGGTTAGACCTGGCTGGCGACGGCCGCACGGTGGTCGCATTCGGCGACCCCGACCGGGCCAGCAATGTGCTCACCTACGTGCCCGGAATGACAGCTGAATTGGCGTCGTCCGCCGATGAGCTGACCCACGCTGAGCGGGTTGCTGTGCGGGCTGCTCAACTCGATCCGACCACCGCGACGAGCACAGTGCTTTGGCTTGACTACGACGCGCCGAATTTTGTCGATGAGGCAGCCAGCAGCCGCCAGGCCGTCGCCGCCGCGCCCGGATTGCGGCGATTTCAAGAGGGGCTACGAGCCACACACGTTGGAGCCCCAGCCCGGCAAACGGTGCTCGGTCACAGCTACGGCTCATTGGTGGTCGGCGAAGCAGCCGCCACGGCCGGGCCACCACTGGCAACCGACAACATCGTCTTTGTCGGCTCACCGGGCGTCGGCGTGCGCTCGGCCGACGCCCTGCATCTGAGCACCGGCCACGTGTGGTCCTCGACCGCCCGCTGCGACGTTATCCAATACGCCGCGCTCGCGCCGAACACCCTCGCCCGCGACCTGCTTACCGCTGCGACAGTGCCCGTCGTCGGGCCGTTGCTGGCTTTTGGGCGCCCGGCACGCGAGCTGTGGTTCGGCCCCAACCCGAGTGACCCAGCCTTCGGCGCTCGGGTTTTCGCCAGCCAGCCAGATGCCGGCCACCTCGGCTATTGGGACCCTGGCCGGCCGGCACTCGATGCGCTGACCGCCATCACCTTGGGCCGTGACCCGTGAGGCAAGTCGCCCTATTCGACGGTGACCGACTTGGCCAGGTTGCGTGGCTGGTCCACATCGAGTCCCCGGGCCGCGGCGATCTCGCATGCCAAGATCTGCAGCGGAACAGTGGTCATCAGCGGCGCGAGCAGCGTCGGCGTCTGTGGCACCTCGATCAAGTGGTCGGCGAAGGCCCTGACACCCTCGTCGCCCTGCTCAGCGATGACGATCGTGCGAGCACCGCGAGCGCGCACCTCCTGGATGTTGGAGATGACTTTGTCGCGGATAACGCCCCGGCCGGCCGGCGAGGGCACCACGCAGACCACCGGGGTGCCCTGGTCGATCAATGCGATCGGTCCGTGCTTGAGCTCACCGGCGGCGAAGCCTTCGGCGTGCATATAGGCAAGCTCCTTGAGCTTGAGCGCGCCCTCCAACGCCACCGGATAACCGACGTGCCGGCCGATGAAGAGCACGGTGGTGGCGGATTTGAGGTCGCGGGCGAGTTCGCGGACCTGGTCCATCGTGCCAAGCAGCGTGCGCAAGCTGTCCGGGGTCTGACGCAGTTTCTCGACCACGGCGGCGACCTCGTCGGCATACATAACCCCGCGGATCTGCGCGAGATGCAGACCGATCAGGTAACAGGCGACGAGCTGAGTGACAAAGGCCTTCGTCGAGGCAACAGCAATCTCCGGGCCGCCGTGGGTGTAGAGCACGGCGTCAGATTCTCTGGGGATGGTCGAGCCGTTGGTGTTGCAGATCGCCAGCACCCGGGCCTTCTGCTCCTTGGCGTGCCGCACGGCCATCAGCGTGTCCATCGTTTCGCCCGATTGGCTGATCACGATAACCAGGGTGGAACGGTCCAGGATTGGGTCGCGATAACGGAACTCGCTGGCCAACTCCACCTCGCATGGGATGCGCACCCAATGCTCGATCGCATATTTGGCGACCATGCCGGCGTTGTAGGAGGTGCCGCACGCCACGATGAAGATCTTGTCGGCGTCGCGAAGGTCCTGATCAGTCAGGCGGACCTCGTCGAGGACGATTTCGCCGCGGTCGGAGAGCCTGCCGAGCAGGGTGTCAGCGATTGCCTGCGGCTGGTCGGCAATCTCCTTCAGCATGAAGTAGTCGAAACCACCCTTTTCGGCCGCCGATGCGTCCCAGTCGATGTGGAACTGTTTACCGATGGCGGGCTGGCCGTCGAAATCAGTGATTTCGATCTCGTCAGGGGTGATCAGCACGACCTGGTCCTGGCCCAGCTCGATCGCTTCCCGGGTGTGCTCGATGAACGCGGAGACGTCGCTGGCGAGGAAGTTTTCGCCTTTGCCATGGCCAACAACCAATGGCGAGTTGCGGCGCGCAGCGACCACCGTGTCAGGCACGTCGACATCAATCGCGAGCAGCGTGAAAGCGCCTTGCAGCCGGCGCACGGTGCGACGCATGCCCTCCGCGAGCAGTTGGGGGCCGGCGGGCATATTGGCCGCGCGCAGTGCCCGCATCTCGATGGCAAGCAAATGAGCAGCGCACTCGGTGTCGGTGTCGCTGCGGAATTCGACCCCGGTCGCCTCGATCTCAGCGCGCAACCGCGGGAAGTTTTCGATGATGCCGTTGTGGATGACGGCGACCCGACCGTCAGCGGACACATGCGGGTGAGCATTGCGGTCGGTCGGACCACCGTGCGTAGCCCAGCGGGTGTGCCCGATTGCCGTCATACCGGTGGCGATCGGCTCGCCACCGCGCTCGGCCAGCGCCTTTTCCAGATTAGCCAGCTTGCCGGCCTTCTTCTCGGTCGACAAGGCGCCATCGTCGATCACCGCGACGCCGGCCGAGTCGTACCCGCGATACTCCAACCGGCGCAGCCCGTCGATGACGATACTGAGTGCCGGACGACCCCCGACGTAACCCACAATTCCACACATGCCGGCGAGCTTAATCGAAGATCGCTCAGTCGTCATGCTCAAGAACCACACTTTCGAGCAAATCAGATGATCGAAAGTGGGGCTATTCGGCAGTTGTCGGCGAGGTGGCTTGGCTGGCGTACCGTAGTTATCACTCCTAACCGCGCGCGCACCGGGAGATATCGTGCGTAATGACCCCTCGCCCGACGACCCGGCTCAGCCTCCACACTCACCTGACCCGACTGTCGCGTCGCCGACAACGACTGACGAGTCGGTTAAAGATCACCAACGGTCCACTCCGGCGAGTGACCCGTGGTCCGCGCAGCCACCGACCTACGCTCCCGGGTTTGCTGCGCTACCCAAACCGGATGAACCACCGACCACACAGTTCCCTGCCGTAACACTGCCTAGCGCAGATGTGCCGCCGGGCTTTCCACCGGCCGCCTATACCCCGGCTGAGCTCCCTCCGCCCGGTTACGCCCCGCCCAACTCGCCCGGTTGGGCGCCACGGCGCAACAGAACCCGACTGATCGCCGTGGTCACCGCCGTTGTCTCGTTGCTCTGCGCGGGTGGGGTGACAGCGGTGATCTTTGCCCAAGGTCTCATCCAGAAAGCCGGTGCCTCCGCATCGCCCAGCACCCACCGCAGTTCTCGGGCCACCACCGGGCAACCCCGCGCGGCTGCGGTGCCGAGCACGCCGACCGGCAAACAGGTGAAGGTCACCTATGAAATCACCGGCGACGGCCCAGCTCAACTCGTCTATCTCGACGACCACGGCGGTCATCCTCAGTCGCTGAGCCCCACGGCACTGGCTTGGAAGGTCACCAGCACGATAACGACGCCGACCGTTGTCTCGCTCAGCGGTTTGCGCCTGGCCGGCGGTGACGGCACGATCAGCTGCCGGATCTCGGTGGACGGCAAACAAGTCGCCAAACAATCCAAGTTCGGTGGCTTCGCCGCAGTCTCCTGCAACCAGTTCATCCTCGACTAAAGCTGTCATATGGCTGGGCGGGGCTGAAACTGCCGGCAGCGATCCTGGCTGGGCCTGGCATCAGATTGGCCGGGCTGAAACGAAGGCGGTCAGCTTTCGGGGCTGGCCGATTTGACTTCGGCGGCAATCCGTTCGGCGACGCGGCGGGCCTGGTCCTCACTGCCCGCCTCGACCATCACGCGCACCAGCAGCTCGGTGCCGGATGGGCGCAACAGCACCCGACCAGTCTCGCCCAGCTCGCTTTCCGCCAATGCCACGGCTGCTTGCACCGTCGGCGCTGATGCACCCACAGCCCGGTCACCCACCGGTACGTTGATCAAGACCTGCGGCAGCTTGTGCACGACTGACGCCAGGTCAGCCAAGCTCTTGCCGGTCGCGGCGAGCTGTGCCATCAGCTGCAACCCGGTGAGCACGCCGTCGCCGGTGGTCGCGAACGCCGGTAGCACGATATGACCGCTCTGCTCACCACCGAGGGCGAACCCACCCGCGGCTAGCTCCTCCAACACGTACCTGTCGCCGACTTTGGTTTCGAGCATTTTGATGCCAGACTGTTTCATCGCGATCCGCAGGCCGAGGTTGCTCATCACCGTGGCGACCAGGGTGTCGTCGGTAAGGGTGCCGGCGTCGCGCATGGCTAGCGCCAGGATCGCCATGATTTGGTCGCCGTCGATCAACTCGCCCGCCGCGGTCACCGCGAGACACCGGTCGGCGTCACCGTCGTGCGCGATGCCCAGGTCGGCGCCGTGCGCCAGCACAGCTTCCCGGACCGCTTCGAGGTGGGTGGAACCGCAGTTCAGGTTGATGTTCAACCCGTCCGGCTCCGCGTGGATCTTGATAACTTCAGCACCAGCTTCTTCGTACGCGGTGGGTCCGACCTCGCTGGCCGCGCCGTTCGCACAGTCGACCACCACCTTGATCCCATCCAGCCGGTGCGGTGTCGCCGCGATCAAGTGCTTGAGGTAATGCTCGGCGCCGTCCAGCAGGTCGTGCACCCGGCCGATGCCGGCGCCGGTCGGCCGATCGAGGGTGCCCGAGCCACCCGTTACCGCCTGTTCGATCTTGGCTTCGAGCTCATCGGGCAGTTTGGTGCCACCAGCAGCGAACAGTTTGATCCCGTTGTCGGGCATCGCGTTGTGTGAGGCGGACAGCATCACGCCCAAGTCCGCGTTGGTCTGCCCGACCAGGAACGCCACCGCCGGGGTCGGCAGCACGCCAACCCGGACCACGGTGGCGCCCGCGCTGGTCAGCCCGGCGACCACCGCTGCCTCCAGCATTTCGCCGCTGGCCCGTGGGTCGCGCCCGACGATCGCTAAGGGCGAGTGGCTGGTGTCAGTTTCGACCAGGACTCGGGCCGCCGCAACGGCGACGGCCATGGCCAGTTCCGGGGTCAGATCGCCGTTGGCGAGCCCGCGTACGCCGTCGGTGCCGAACAGTCGCCCCATGGCGGCTTCCTTTCGCCGGCCATGCCCGCAGAACCACGGGCGGAACCGGGTGGGTAAGTGGGACGGGAAAAACACGAACGGCCGGGCCGCCCCGATAAAGGGGCGCACCCGACCGTCGGTCAGACGCGGCGCAAAATTAGCGCTTCGAGTACTGCGGGGCCTTACGGGCCTTCTTAAGGCCATACTTCTTGCTTTCCTTGACCCGCGAGTCACGGGTGAGGAAGCCGGCCTTCTTCAGTGCCGGACGGTCCTCGGGCTCGTTGGTGATCAGCGCCCGAGCGATGCCCAACCGCAGCGCACCCGCTTGGCCGGTGATGCCGCCGCCGCGCAGGTTGGCGATCACGTCGAACTGCTCAAGCTTCTCAGCAGTGTTGAACGGCTCACGGATGAGCTGCTGGTGCACCTTGCTCGGGAAGTAGGCCTCGAGGTCGCGGCCGTTGCAGGTGATCTTGCCGGTGCCGGGAACGAGACGCACCCGGACGATGGCCTCCTTGCGGCGGCCTACGGTCTGGATCGGACGGTCACCGGGGCGAGGTGCGCGGACCGGGGCAGGTGCCGGCGCGGGCGTCTCGACGACAACCGCCTCGACGACAACTGCCTCGGCGGGCTCCTCAACGGTCTCGAGGGTCTCGACGGTCTCGACGACCTCGGGCTCGATGCTGTCGGACATGCTGCTGCCTTCTCCCGCGCTCACTGCGCGACCTGGGTGATAACGAACGGCTTTGGCTGCTGGGCAGCGTGCGGGTGCTCGGCACCCGGATAGACCTTCAGCTTCGCGATGATCTGTCGCGCCAGCTTGTTGTGCGGGAGCATGCCCTTGACCGCGAGCTCGATCGCCTTTTCCGGCCGTTTGGAAAGCAGCTCGTCATAGCCGATCTGCTTGAGGCCGCCCGGGTAACCGGAGTGCCGGTAGGCAACCTTGGTTTGCCGCTTGTTGCCGGTCAACGCAACTTTGCCCGCGTTGATGATCACCACGAAGTCGCCGGTGTCCATGTGCGGCGCGAACGTCGGCTTGTGCTTGCCACGCAGCAGGGTGGCGGTGTGGGTGGCCAGGCGGCCCAGAACGACGTCAGAAGCGTCGATAATGTGCCACTGACGCTCGATCTCACCCGGCTTCGGGCTGTACGTACGCACAGAATTACCTTGTCTCGTCGTCGGTCTTGGGTCGCGCGCTGGTCGCGTCAAGCGCGAAGTTTCAAGCGTACCCGAAGGGGACGCTCGCAGCTGTCGCACAACAGCAGGCAACAATACCCGGCCGCGCGGCGCGTGGTCAAAACGATCGGCTTGCTGATCTTGATTGGAAGGTACCCGCCGAGCTGACGGACCCCCCACGTAATAGTAGGACGAGCATACCTGTACCGCTCATTACCCGAGCACGGGGGATCCAAGGTCACCACGGTCGGCGATTCACGCGTCTTAGCAGGCTCGAAACAAGGCAGACGTCGAGTCGAAATTCCTCAGCGGCACGCTTCGCTGCATGGCCAACGGCGCGGACACCTCGACGACACGGGCCGGCCATGACCCGTTCGGGCGAGATCACCAGGCCACCCCGTTCGGGCGAGATCACCAGGCCACCACTCGCGACGCGCCCGGCCCAGCCCGTGACGAGATTCTGGGCGGCAAGAACGCCCCGAGCGGATGACCCAGCGGTCGGCGAGCACACGAAGGACCGTCCTGACCGCAGCCGCATTGGCCGAGCCGGCCGCAACGCTCTCGGGCTACACGATCGGCATCACCGCAGATCGGCGCCGCGACGAGCTCGCCACCTTGCTGCAGAGCCGCGGCGCCCGGGTCGTGCTGGCACCGGCGTTGCGGATCGTCCCGATCGCCGACGACGCCGAGCTGCGCGCTGCCACTCGCGCCTGCTTGGACACGCCACCAGACGTCGTACTAGTGAGCACTGGCATTGGCATGCGCGGTTGGTTGGAGGCGGCCGAAATCTGCGGCTCGGCCGATGCGCTCAACGCAGTCCTGGATCGGGCCTACGTGATCACCCGCGGCCCGAAGGCGCGTGCGGCGATCCGCTCGGCTGGGCTGCACGATCAGTGGTCCCCGCAGGGTGAGGGCTATGCCGAGGTCATCGATCACCTGTGTGCCCGGGGTCTGATCGGGCTGACCGTCGCGGTGCAGCTGCACGGCGAAGGTCAGCCCGAGGTCACCCAGGCACTGCATGCCGCCGGAGCGCGAGTGATCGAGGTGCCGGTCTATCGCTGGGCACCGCCCACCGACCCGGCGCCGCTGCACCGCCTGATTGACTTGATTACCGGCCATCTGATCGACGCGGTCACGTTCACCGCAGCACCCGCGGTCAACGCACTGCTGGCCGCCGCCGGCCCAGACAATGCCGAGCTGCTCGGCGCACTGCGCTCGAAAGTGTTGGCCGCCTGCGTTGGCCCGGTCACTGCCGCACCGTTGTGCGAGCGCGAAATTCCAGTGATCGTCCCGGACCGGGCCCGGCTGAGCGCGCTGGTCCGAGCTATCGTGGACGAGCTGCCCAAGCGGGCCCTGTCGTTAGAAGTGGCCGGCCATTCGCTCACTTTGCGCGGCCACGCGGCCGTGGTTGACGGCGAGTTGCGGCCGCTTGCCCCGGCACCGATGGCGGTTTTGCGGGCATTGACGGCTGCCCCTGGCCGGGTTTTGTCCCGGGGCGCACTGTTGCATGCCCTGCCGCGCGGCGCCGACGAGCATGCCGTCGAAATGGCCGTCGCTCGACTGCGCGCGGGGCTAGGCGCCCCAGGTGTGATCCAGACCGTGGTCAAACGCGGCTACCGGTTGCCCACCTGAGCAACCGGCTCGCGCAAAACCCCAGCCGATCAACGCGTTGACCAGCCCACACGCCCCGATTAGCCCACGGCCACCGGATCGCCGCCTTGCTCAGCCACCAACGTGCTCATTGCATGCTCAACCACGCCGACCAAGACCTGCTTGACCGACTCCCGGTTACGTGCATCACAACTCACCAACGGTACGTGCGGTGGAATGGCGAGCGCTTCACGGATCTCGTCCGGCTCGTAGCGCGGCGCACCATCAAAACAGTTCAGCGCCACCACGTACGGCAGGTGGCGGTTCTCGAAATAGTCCAGCGGGGCGAACGCGTCGGAAATTCGGCGAGTGTCCACCAATACTGCGGCGCCTACCGCCCCCCGGATCAGTTCGTCCCACATGAACCAGAACCGGGTTTGTCCGGGCGTACCGAAGAGGTAAAGGATTAGGTCGTCGGCCATGGTGATGCGGCCGAAGTCCATCGCCACCGTGGTCGTCTCCTTGCCGGGCACCTTCGACGCATCGTCGACGTCCTGACCAGCTGAGGTCATCACCGCCTCGGTGGTCAACGGTTCGATCTCGGAGACCGCGCCGACCAGCGTTGTTTTGCCGACACCGAAACCGCCGGCAACAACGATCTTCGCGGAGGTGATCTCCGTGGGTTGCGCCCCCGCCTGCTCAGAGCTTGCGAAGTCCACTCAACACCCTTTCCAGCAGATCCATCCGCTCCGTGAAGCCTTTTTTGGGAGCGGCGCTGTGCAACGTCAACATGCCGTCGGCGACCATGTCGGCGACGAGAACCCGGGTCACGCCCAGTGGATGCCGCACGTGCGCCGAAAGCTCGGCGAGCGATTGCGGCTTCGACTCGCACAACACGGCGATGCGGTATTTGTCATGTCCGGCAAACCGGGACTCTTGGACGCCCGCGTCGCCGGCGACCAGGACTGCCTCGATCGGAATGTCCCGGCGCGGCTCCGTTCTCCCCCGTGTGACCGCGTACGGGCGTACCAAATTGCCCCTAGGCTCGGACGGCTGTGCCATGCGCGGTCACCTCCCTGCGATGTACGGGCGCGGAAAACGGATCTGCAGCTCAATAGCCGGCAGCTTCCCGTGGTGGTGGCACCAACGCCGCCCCGACTCGCTCAACCAGCAAGGCCATCTCGTAGCCGACCTGGCCCACGTCACAGCTGCGGGCGGCGAGCACTGCCATCGCGGAACCGTCGCTGATGGACATCAGGAACAGGAACCCGCTGTCCATCTCAATGATGGTCTGCTGAACGTCGCCCGCGTCGAACATCCGGGAGGCACCTTCGGTCAAGCTGACGACACCGGAGGTGATCGCAGCGAGCTGATCGGCCCGCTCAGGTGGCAGGTCTCGCGACGAAGCCAACAACAGCCCGTCTGACGACACCGCCACCACGTGCGCGATTCCGGCGACGCTGCTGGCGAAGTTGTTGAGCAGCCAGCCCATGTCTTGCATGGTCGCAGCCCTGGTCATCGATCGTTCTCCTGTCCGAAGGCGGAGTCGGTGTCGCTCGTGCCGTCATTACGGCCACGTTGCACACCTCGGTGATATGCAGCCAACAGGCCGCGAACTTCCTCGGGCGTACGGCGGTTGAGCGCACCCGGACCACTTTGGACGCCCCCGGGTACGAGCTGTGCTTGGGGCACCCGTTTGGGCAGCCCCGAACGGGTGGTGCCGGCGTCGACGGGTTCTGCCGCGGCTATCGCTCGCGCCCAGCCCTCGTCCGCCGGGGTACGCCAGTGTTCTTCGGCGGCCGGCCGCGGTTTAGGCACACCCGAATCACTTGCCAGCGAGCCCGGAGCAGCCTCGCCTGGACCAGCTGACCCGTGGCCCGCCCTCGGTGCGGACTGACTGGGCTGAGCTTGACTGGGCTGAGCTTGACTGGGCTGAGCTTGACTGGGCTGAGCTTGACTGGGCTGAGCTTGACTGGGCTGAGCTTGACTGGGCTGAGCTTGACTGGGCTGAGCTTGACTGGGCTGAGCTTGACTGGGCTGAGCTTGACTGGGCTGAGCTTGACTGGGCTGAGACTGACTTGCCCAGGTCTGGCTCGGCTTAGTTTGTCCGGCTGCGGCTAGGGCTGCCACAGAGCCCGTCACCATTGGATGCGCAGCTGTCGGGGAGGCGGCAAGAGCTGGACTGACCTCCGGCGGCGGGGCATAGCCGGCTGTCGGCATCCCCCATTGGCTCGGCGTCTGGCCATTGTGGTTCCGGAACCAGCTTTGTTGCATCTCCACGAAGATCGGCGAGTCGGTCCGCTCATCGGTGGGCACGACGGCAACCGTCGGGATTGTCTCCGGCTCGGTCGACAACGGCCGCGCCGAAACCGGCCCCGATGAGATCGGACTGGCCGAAACCGACGCAGCTGAAGCGGGCGCAGCTGAAGCGGGCGCAGCTGAAGCGGGCGCAGCTGAAGCGGGCGCAGCCGAAGCGGGCACAGCTGAAGCGGGCACAGCTGAGATCGGACCGGCTGAACCCGGCGCAATCCGCTCTGGGGCCGCGGGGACCGGCGAAACTGGCCGGAACGAGCTCGGTTCAGTGCGCCAACCCGTCTGCTCAGCTGCCGTGGGTGTCGCCGCCGGCGCAACACTCGTCATCGGGAAGACGGCCGGGAAAACAGCAGTCGTGGCGGCCGAGATGTCCGGCGGCAGCGCTTCGAGCTCGGCCGGCACTGGTGGAGCGGACACCGGCGGCGTGACCAGAGCATCCAACGAGGGTTGCCCGCTCATGCTTTGCATCACCCGGGTGGGCAGCGGCGGCCGATTCGGCGTGGCCGGTGTCAGTGGCTTGTCGCCACGAGGACGCTGCGACGGGAACATCGGCAGCTGCGGGTGTCCGGCGACCGGCACCGGTGGCTGCACTACGACCGGCCTGGCGCTCGATTCGACCACCGGAGCCGGACGAGTCACTGATTCGGGTTCATCTCGCCACGGCTGGGCCGAAATTGCCGGCAGGGTTGCTGTGGCCGACCGGCTGCCCGACAACGTTTCCCAGGCGCCAGACGGGCCGCCCACTTCCGAAGTCGGGCCGTTGTTGCGACGGGGCAGGTCAGTGGCGCGGGGCGGCAGCACGACGATGCTGCTAGGCAGCGTGACCTCCGCCACAATGCCGCCGTCAAGGGCGGCGCGCAGCTCGACCTCAATGTCATAGCGAGCGGCGAGCTGGCCGACGACGGCCAAACCCATCAGCCGGAAGGCACCGGCGTCGACACCAGCTCGTTCGGAGAGTCGCCGGTTGAGTTGATCCAGTTGCTCGGCGGACATGCCCAGACCGCGATCCTCCACCTGGATCACAACCTGATCCTGACTGCGGCGCGCGTCGGCCACCACTACCGTGTTGGGCGGGGAGAACCGGGTGGCGTTGTCGAGCAGTTCGGCAATCAGGCGCACGACGTCGTTGACTGCGAGCGCGCCGATGGAGATGTCGGTGTCGACCGTGCCGAATTCGACTCGGTTGTAGAGTTCGATCTCGGACTGGGCGGCTCGCAGCGCATCGACTAGCAATGCGTCCTCACGACGTGGGGCGCTCGAGTCGGCGCCGGCCAGGACCAGCAGGTTTTCGTCGTTGCGGCGCATCCGAGTGGCCAAGTGGTCGAGCTCGAAGAGCCGGGCGAGCCGTTTCGGGTCCTCTTCAGTGCGCTCGATCTGGTCGAGTTCGCCGATCATTCGGTCAACCAGCGACTGACTGCGCCGGGCCAAGTTCAAGAACATAGTGGACACACTGGTGCGCAAAGCCGCCTGATCAGCCGCGATTCGGACAGCTTCGCGGTGCACGGCGTTGAACGCGTCGGCGACCTGCCCGATCTCGTCGCGAGTGTCGAGCTGGATCGGATCGCGCAGCTCGCGGACGATCCCGTCGGCGCCACCCTCGCCCAAGTTGCGGGCATCGCGCAGCCGGGCAACCACTTCCGGCAGATCTCGGTTGGCCACCGCAAGCGCGCCTTCGCGGAGCCGGCGCAACGACAGGTTGAGCGAACGGGCCGTCACCGCGGCAATCGCGAGCGCGACAATCAGGGCTAGCAGCACCAACACTGATTCGATCACGGCTTGCTGCACTGCGGAATCGCGCTCCGCGTCGGCCTGCCGCGCAATGTCGAGCTCCAACTGCTGCTCGGCGCGGCGCATCAGCTCGACGACCGCGCTGAACGAGTCAGTGATCTCACCCGGAGTCACGTTGCCTGAGCGGGCTAGGCGGGTGGACACCTGATCGGCGAGGTTGACCGGGTCACCGCTGACTAGGCGGGTGACCACCGCACGCTGGCTGGTCGAGGCAAGCACGGTGAATTCCAAAAATGCCTGCTGCTGCCTGGTCTGAGTGGCGATAAACGCGGCGCGCTGCTCAGCACTTGAGTCGCCGGTGACGCGGGCCGCATAGGCAATTGCCTCCTGGTCGGCGGTGCCGGATTTGGCGCGAGCAAAGGCCGCCAGGGCACTCAAACCGTCGCCGACGACTCCGTTGCCAGCAAACTGACTGACTGCAGTGCCGTAGCCAATCAAGTCGGTGAGCACGACGCCGTAACGCGAAACTGCGTCGGCGACAGCAATGCCGTCGCGAGTGCTGACCTTCGTGCGAGTGGCCGACAGAGCGGACAAGTGCTCGTCGATCTGCTTGAGTTGATCACGCACCATGGGTGGCTGATCGCCAAAATCCTGACGATCGTTTTTGTACCGTTGAATCTGTGCGTCGGTCGCCTTTACCGCAGCGGCCAGCTGACTGCCCGGTGTGTTCGGCGTAGCCAGAAAGGTGGCAGCTGCCATCCGCTCGGCCTGCAGCAGCTGACTGAGCGAGGAAATATCAACGCCCGCCGCAGTCAGCTGCTGCACCTGGGTGGCGGTGTTTACTCGACGACCCACATCAACTAATCGGGCGGTGGCCAGCGCGACGACAGCGATCACCGGGATTACCAAGATCAAGGCCAGTTTGGCGCGGATTCCGGTGTCTCGCAGCCGCGGCCGGACGCCACGACGAGACACCTGGGCCGAAGATCCGGTGCTCACGACTTCTCCTCCGTGGTCATTCCCGTGTCTCTTCGCCCGCACGACGCCTATGGCTCGGCGATTTCATCAGAACGCACATCCCTTTGGGAAGTCTGGACACCAGCAAAAACGATCAAGGTGCCGACCGAAAAGTCTATTGCGGGTTCTACATTCGACCTCGCGATGGCGTTGACGTGCACGAATATCGACGCCGCGACGTTGCGTAACGCATTGGTGACCATCAGACCGGGATATTCCAACCAATATGTGAGACGAGGGTTCAGTGGACATTGACGAACAGCAGCTTGACCACTGGCCTTCACGTTGGCAAGGTTTGGCGCGATCGAACGGACATAGTGTCCGGTTCCGTGTGGTCCACAGCGCAGCGCGTTGCCGGCGGCCTGGAGCTAACGTTCCGCTAGGAGGCACCGCAGTGCGTCAAACCCGGGGCCACACGGCCCGGTCCACTGTCTCGATCCTGCTGGTAACTGGGCTGACCGGCTGCTCATCAGGCACTGCGCCGACAGGCGGTGGCACCGATGCCATCGTGATTGCGGCCGACCTCAACTCCGCCTCAGCCACCGACAACGGCTACGCCCAGGCGCTGCGCCTGCGGATGGATCAGGTAAACGCCTCCGGTCGGCTCGGCAGTCGGAAGCTAGCGTTACGCACCCAGGACAACCGCGCAGACCCGGCCACCTCGTTGCGAAACATCAGCGCGTTTGCGGCCGACCCCAGCGTCGCCGCGACAATCACCGGTTCTTGCGACGAATGTGCCGTCGGCGCGGCCCAAACCATCGACGCGCTGCGCTTACCCACTATCGCGCTCTCCCTCGCAGACGCGGTCGCCAGCCCCGTCGCCGACAGGCGATTCCTGTTCAAGCTCGGCCCGAATTCCACCGACACCGCCGCCGTGCTCGGGTCCGAGCTGCGCCGGGTCAAGGCAGCGACTTTAGCGGTCCTGTCCGCCGACGACCTTTACGGCCATGGCAGTTTCTCCGCAATCAGCAGCGAAGCCGCTAAAGCCGGCATAAAGGTGACAGCTGCGCGGACCGTCCGACCGAACACCACCAACCTCACCCCAACGGTACGGGCGTTGCTGCGAACCAAGCCGGATGCGCTGCTCGTGTCAACCGCCCCCGAACAGGCACTGTTGGCCAATGCCGCGGCTAAGGCCGCTGGGTTTGCCGGCCGGATCTACTTCGACGCGGGGGCCGCGAGTGATCTGTTCCTTCCGGCGAATCAGGTCGGCGCCACCGAGGACACCGTGCTGGTGTTCACCCCGATCCTGGCGATCGATGACATCATCGCCACCACCCCAGCCAAAGCCGCGCGCAAGCAGTGGTTTAGCGACTACACCGCACGCTTCGGCGGCTACAGCGGCACAGCTGCCTTCGCGGCCGACGCTGTCGATCTGCTCACCGATGCGATCGTGCGGTCCGGGTCCGGCACCGACCGGGGTCACATCCGCGACACCCTGGAGACCGAGCAGCTCGACGGCTTATCCGGACCGATCCGATTCACCCCAACCAGCCACTCCGGCCTGCTGCCACAAGCGCTCGCCCTCCTCGTCGCCCGCAGCGGCCGCTGGCGCCTCATTGCCGCGGCTAACTAGCTACTAAGACTTCCTGGCCGATAAATGTCGGCCGGGCGGACAAATCCCGAGCTGCGGTGGCGTACGCACGGGTGTAGTCCGTACCGTGCCTGGCATGGCGTTTCGGACCTGGGCCAAACTGTTGGGTGCCACCGTGGGCCTCAGCGCGCTGGCCGGCGCGAGTCAGCTCGGCCTGGCATACGGGCTGGGTGTCGTGCAGCTGAGCAGCGTCGCCGGCGGCACTACCCGCGACCAGTGGAGCGCTCAACTCGCCTGGGTCGCGTGGTTTGCGATGGTCGCCGCCGTGATCGGTGTGCTCGTCGGCAGCTCCGCTTACGCGGTAACCCGTGACGGCGTCGGTGCTCGGATCGCCCTCGCGTCAGCGGCCGGGCTCGGGGCCACGATCGTGGTGCCGCTGACCATGCAGCCCGCCCGAACCGCCCAGATTGCCGGCGTTCATCCAGTTTTCGTGATCGGGCTCAGCGCCGGTCTCGGTGCCGGCGGTGGCATCGTCGCGGCGTACGCCGCACTCAGCAGCATCGTCGCGCGGTGGAGCCTGCTCAGCATCGGCGCCGCCGTCTGGCTGGTCACCATCGCGTCGGTCACACCCAGCGATCCCCGGCCCGCCGTGCGGCTCGGGGTCTTCGATGCCAGCTACCTGAACCCGGCCGCGAGCCGATTGACCGCGCTGTTCACTCTGCCGATCCTCGCCCTGGCCGGTGGGGCACTCCTGGGCTGGGCCGCACGACGACGCGAGCTAGCAACGCTGACGATCGCGCTGGCCGGTCTGCCCGGACCAGCTCTAGTCACGGTGGCCTACCTGATCGCCGGCCCTAGCGACGGTCGCTACCAAGTCATCCCGTATTGGGCGTCGATGACCGCGGTGGGCGCGGGTGTACTCGGCTCGGTCCTGGCCGCCGTGCTGCGCCGAGGCGGCGCAATCGCAGGAGAGCCCGCGGAGCGCCTCGAAATCGTCGCTGGGATGAACAGTCCGCTCTACTGACAAGGCCGCATGAAACATTGGCTAATGCCGATGAAATCATTTGCACCGATCGTGGCGCCGCGGCTGAATTGCCCGCACGATGATGGCGACCGGGTTACTCAACCCCGACGGCATCGGAGTCCGATCGTGACCGCTGACCGGCACATTCGCCCGAACACCTCCCAACTCACTCACCCCATCGCTGCGCTGCGTCGGCTCCTTGTCGGCCTGGCGTTGGCCTTCGCACTCGCTGGTACGGCCCTGGTCGCCCCGGCCGTGGTGACACCCACGCACACCGCTGCCGCCCAGGCGTCGTCCGTGCATTCGACCTGCACGATTTCGCGCTGCTCGGACGCCCGCGCGGCCCGCACCGGCTGGAGTTCGCTGAGCTGGCCACTGAGCAGCGGCTGGTATTCCTGGCCGGCTGGTAAGTACAACTACACCGGCGGCACCTTCACCAACCGCGAAGGCAACCTGCCCAGCGGCGCCAGTTACAACGAATATGACGTCTACCCACGAGCTCGGGGCGCCGCACGGGATGCCTACCGGATTGTGGTGAACCGTTCGACTAAGCAGACCTGGTTCACCCCGGACCACTACGTCACGTTTTACCAGCTCTAGCAGCGTTGCGCCACTGGGCCCGAGCACGAGTGAACCCGCTCGAACCCAGTGGTCAAACCGGGCGCACGTCCCAGACCGGCTCGGGGGTTTCGATGACTTCGCCGTCGCCTTGGAACAGCACAAATCGGTCGAACGATCGAGTGAACCAGCGATCATGCGTGACCGCGATGACCGTACCCTCGAAGCCTTTGAGCCCAACTTCCAGCGCCTCGGCTGAGGCCAGGTCCAAGTTGTCGGTCGGCTCGTCGAGCAGCAGCACAGTCGCGCCGGACAGCTCCAGCAGCAGCACCAGCATCCGGGCCTGCTGGCCACCGGAGAGCGTGCCGAACACCTGATCACCCTGAGCGGCCAGCTCATAGCGGTTGAGCGCCTTCATCGCGCCGGCCCGATCGGTGCCGGATCGATGCTCGTCGCCCCGCCACAAAATCTCAACCAGGCTACGTTCGAGCAGCTCCGGCCGGTCGTGGGTTTGCGAGAAGTGCCCTGGCCGCACCCGCGCACCGAGTCGGGCAGTGCCGTGATGGGCGACGGGCGCGAGCGGAGCCCCGTCGACCGGCCGGTTTTCCGCATCCGGGGCAGTGCCACCTGCAGCGAGCAAGCGCAGGAAATGCGACTTGCCGGTGCCGTTAGCGCCTAACACCGCGACCCGGTCGCCATACCAAATCTCCAGGTCGAAGGGGAACGTCAAGTTTTCCAATTCAAGGCCGGCGCAGATGACCGCCCGTTTCGCCGTTCGGCCGCCGCGCAAATTTATTCGGACCGACTGTTCCTTCGGCGGAACAGGTGGTGGACCGGCCTCTTCAAATTTGCGCAGTCGCGTTTGGGCGGCCTGATAACGCGAAGCCAAACCGTCGTTGTAAGCGGCCTTGTTTTTCAGCATGAAGACCAGCTCTTTGATCTTCTCGTGCTCCTCGTCCCAACGACGGCGCAGCTCTAGCAACCGATCGTGTCGGTCAGCGCGGGCCTCGTGCCAAGACGCGAACCCGCCCGGATGAGTCCAGGCGCTGCCACCTTCGACTGCGACAACACGTTGGGCGGTCTGTGCCAACAGTTCGCGGTCGTGCGACACGAAGAGCACGGTTTTGGGCGACTCGCTAAGCCGCGCTTCCAACCACCGTTTGCCGGGCACATCGAGAAAGTTGTCCGGCTCGTCCAGCAGCAACACTTCGTCGCGGCCGCGTAGCAGCAAATCCAGCGCAAATCGCTTCTGCTGACCACCAGATAACGTGCGGACCACTCGGGTGCGGACTTCGTCCCACGGTTTACCGAGAATGGCGACAGCCACGACGTCGAAAAGCACCTCTGCGTCATAGCCGCCGGCTTCACCCCACTGCGCCAAAGCATTCGCGTACGCCAATTGGGTGGCTTCCGTTTCGTCGAGCGCTGCGGTCGTGGCGGCAACCCGCTCCCCGGCCGTACGCAGGGCTGGCTCGACCAGTGACAACGCCAAATCCTCGAGCGTACGGTCGTCGCCGATCATGCCGATGAACTGCCGCATGACACCGAGACCGCCGATGCGGGCAATCGCGCCGGACTGCAGCGGCAAATCGCCGGCCACCATTCGCAGCAGCGTGGTCTTACCGGCCCCATTCGGGCCCACCAACGCAACCTTGGCCCCCTCACCCACCCGAAAGGACACGTCGGCGAACAGCTCTCGGCCGTCGGGCAGCACAAAACCGACTCCGGCGACATCCACGTAACCCATGGCGTGCATCCTTCCCGGTCACCACAGTGCTGGTCAGCCGATTTTTTTGGCCACCAGTGGCGCTACGACTTTTCGGCAGCCGTGGGATCAGCCGATTTTGCTGGTCACCCGCAGCACTCGGTAGCCCTTTTGACTGGCTTGGCGGCGCACCTGCCAGCCCTGCTCGACCAGCCGGCTGTGCAGCGAATCGCCGCCCAAATGCCGGTTGATCACCAACCACGCCACTCCGCCGGGAGCCAGCCGCGGCAGCCAGCGATCCACCATCGCGTACATATCGGTTTTGCCGACGTGGGTCGGTGGGTTGCTCCAGATCTGATCGAACGTCAGCTCGGCCGGCACCTCGTCCGGCTCGAACACCTGGATCTGCTCACTCAAGCCGAGAGTGGCGGCGTTGGCCACGGTGAGCTCCCGGGCGCGCGAGTTCACGTCGATAGCAATGACACTCAGCTGCGGCGCCTGACTCGCCAGCACGGCGGCGATCGGCCCATAACCACAGCCCAAATCCAACGCCGTACCGCTGGTTGCGGCCGGGGGCAGGTCAGCCTTCTTCAGCAGTACGGCCGTGCCGGGGTCCAGCCGCCCGGCCGAGAACACGCCAGCGGCCACGGCGAGCCGATAGGTGCGCCCGGCAACACTGAACTCGATGTCGGTGCGCCGTTGCGGCGTACTGGGTTCGGCACTGAAGTAATGGTCGGCTGTCACCCGACTAGTCTGCCGCCCACCCAAGATCGATCTCTCAGTGGGGTTCCGGCTGGGGATGGTCGATCTCGGCGCTGAGCTCCACTGCCGCAACGATCGATCTCGCCGTCGGGTTCGGTCGCAGCGGGTGACGCCGCACAATCAGTGCGTTCATAGACCGGGGTGCGAATTACCGTAGGCGAATGCTGTACGGCACCCCCTCTCGCACCACGGCCGACGGCGGCAATTCCCTGCTGGTCAAAGCTGTCGGCGCCACCGGCCAGCATCGACACCCGCCGCTGATCCCCCGCCCCCGAGCCGCCCGCAGCCGGTTTGGCCCCCCCGGTGCCCGCAACTCGGCGCCGCTGAGCCCCCGCCGGGTGCCCATATCCCACCACCCAGCGCTCGGAAACGATCTGCCCGCTGCCGGCCGCTATGTCGGCTCTCCGTCCGCGCGACGAATAGTGCACGAACCGCAACGAACCGCTCATATGCTCACAAAAGGACTGGCCATCCTGATCATCTTGGGCGTCACCAGCATGGTCGGCTTTCTGATCCTGTCCGACGCGAAACGTGGGCGGATGGCGGAGGCGAGCATCACGCCGGCAGCGCGGGCAGACCGGCTCACTTCCCGTGCGCTCGACCCGGCCCCGCTTACCGTCGCAGAGGTGTTCCCGCCGGCGCTGTCGCCAGTCGGCAGTTCGGCGCCATACCGACTGGTCAGCCGCAACGTTGATCCGCGTTGCCCAGTCGCCACCACCGGTGCGCTCGGCCACGTTTTGACCGAGCACGGATGCAGTCAAGTAGTGCGGGCCGCGCTCTCTGCGCCCTACGGCGGCTATCGCGTCACCGCGGGCTTGTTCAATCTGGCCGACGCGGCCGGCGCGCAACAAGTCGACAGCGAGGTACGTCAGTTGGTCGAGACCGGTGACGGAAGCTTTGCCACAGTCGACCCAGCCCAATCCGGTCACACCCAGACGGCAACCCTTGGCGCGCAAGTGGGTTGGCACGCCACCGGGCACTACCTGCTCTATTGCGTAATCAGCTTGCCCGACGGGAACGTGGTCGCGGCTGACGACCCCACCGCCGCCCGGATCACCGCTGAACTCGTCGACAGCTACTTGACCGAGTCGGTGTTAGCCCCGCGCGCCCCGAAAACCTGAGCCGTCATGCGCGTAAGCGGCGGGTGGCGTCAGCTCGGGCGGCATAGTCCTGCTCGTCCGGGTAGCCAACCGCGACCAGGGTCAGGCCATGCGCCGGCGCGACGGTTACTTCGCTGGAGCGCTGCGCCTGAGTCAGCAGCGCGGCCGGCCAGGGCGGTTCCCGGCGGCCGTCTCCGACCGCCAGCATGGCGCCGACCAAGCTGCGCACCATCGCCTGACAAAACGCGTCCGCCTGCACAGTGGCCACGCAAACGCCGTCCGGATCACGCCGCCAATCCAGCCGGTTGATCGCCCGAATCGTGGTGGCGTGCTCTTTGCGACGGCAGAATGCGGCGTAGTCGTGCTCGCCGATCAGCCCGCTAGCGGCAGCATTGAGCCGGTCCAGGTCGAGCGGCCGAGTCCAGCCCAGCGTGTCGTAACGACGCAGCGGCTGGGGGCCCCAGACTGAATCCATCACCCGATATTCATAGCGCCGAAACGTCGCCGAGAACCGGGCATCGAACGTCGACGGCACCTCGGTGATGTGCCGAACCCGCGCGTCGGCCGGCATCAGTGCGGCCAATCGGCGCAGTAACGAATCGGCGAGCTGTTCGTAACACTCGGCCGGCAGGTCCACATGACACACCTGCCCGGTCGCGTGCACCCCCGCATCAGTGCGCCCCGCGACAGTCAAGCCCAGCGCGACGTCCTCGCCCACCAACCGAGCCAAAGCCGCAACCAAAACCCCCGCCACCGTACGTCGAGCGGGTTGCACGGCCCAGCCGGAAAAGTCGGCGCCGTCATATGATACGTCTAGGCGTAGGCGGATGGATTTCGTCATCCGGCAGCCCCTTCCCGGCCGTGACCAACGACGGCGCTGTGGGTTGACTGAGGACTCATCGCGTCGCGTACCAAGCAATTTGTCGTTTGAAATGCAATTTGCCGGTAGAAATGAATGGGCCCGGCGCCCTCGAAAGGGTGCCGGGCCCGCCCAAGCGACATTATGCCTTGGCGTCGGTGACCTTGACGTCGGTGACCTTGGCGTCGGTGGCTTCGCCTTCGGTTGAAGCGATTGCCGCCGCTTCGGTTTCCTGGTCGGCGGCCTCGTTGGCGGCGACGGGGGCGTCGTCCTCGCGAGCTAGCGCCTCGACCTTGTTCTGCTGCGCGGTTGCCTTGCGGGCCGCCTTCTTGGCCGGTGCTGCGGTCGCGGCGGCGACTTCCAGCTCCTCAACCAGCTCGATGACGGCCATTGGCGCGGCATCGCCCTTGCGGGGGCCAGTCTTGGTGATCCGGGTGTAGCCACCGGTGCGGTTGCCGTAACGCGGAGCGATCTGCTCGAACAAGGAGTAGACGACGTCCTTGTCGCGCACAACGGTCAGCACCCGACGGCGCGCGTGCAGGTCACCGCGCTTGGCTTTGGTGATGAGCTGCTCAGCCAGCGGGCGCAACCGCTTGGCCTTCGTCTCGGTGGTCTTGATCTTCCCGTGCCGGAAAAGCTCGGTGGCCAAGTTGGCCAGGATGAGCTTCTCGTGCGCGGGGCTACCGCCGAGGCGGGGACCCTTGGTGGGCGTGGGCATAACAGATGCTCCTCGTAAGAATGCAGGCCGGGCTTAAAGCTGCTCGGTCTCGCGGTAATCGTCGGTGTCGTAATCCACGTCGCCGAACGAGTCCACGACGTGCGCGGGATCGAAGGACGGCGCGCTGTCCTTCAGGCCCAGGCCCATTCCGGCGAGCTTCATCTTGACCTCATCGATCGACTTCTGACCGAAATTCCTTATATCCAAGAGGTCGGCCTCCGTTCGCCCGATGAGTTCACCAACGCTGTTGATGCCCTCGCGCTTGAGGCAGTTGTAAGACCGGACGGTGAGGTCCAGTTCCTCGATCGGCAGGGCCAGGTCGGCGGCCAGCTGAGCGTCCTGCGGCGACGGTCCAATGTCGATGCCCTCGGCGGTCTCGTCCAGCTCGCGGCAGAGACCGAACAGCTCGACCAGAGTCGAGCCGGCCGACGCCAACGCCGTCCGCGGAGAGATGGACGCCTTCGACTCGACGTCGATGATCAGACGGTCGAAGTCGGTGCGCTGTTCAACGCGGGTAGCTTCGACCCGGTAGGTCACCTTCATCACCGGCGAGTAGATCGAGTCGACCGGGATCCGGCCGATCTCGGCACCGGCGCTCTTGTTCTGCGCTGACGTGACGTAGCCACGACCGCGCTCGACGGTGAGCTCCATGTCGAGGCGACCCTTGCTGTTCAGCGTGGCCAGCTTCAGGTCGGGATTGTGCACAGACACGCCAGCCGGAGGCTGAATATCGCCGGCGGTGACGTCGCCCGGCCCCTGCTTGCGCAGGTACATGCTGACCGGCTCGTCGTGCTCGGAGCTGACAGTCAGCTCCTTGACGTTCATGACCAGCTCGACCACGTCCTCCTTGACACCGGGGATCGTGGTGAACTCGTGCAAAACGCCGTCGACCTTGATGCTGGTGACCGCTGCGCCCGGAATGGACGACAGCAGGGTCCGACGCAGTGAGTTGCCGAGGGTATAACCGAAACCCGGCTCCAGCGGTTCGATGGTGAACCGGGAACGGGTTTCGCTGATCGACTCCTCCGAGAGGGTCGGGCGCTGACTGATGAGCACGTGTTTCTTCTTTCGGTCGGGGCACCCGCTATTTGATGCCCATGACGATGTTTCGCCGTCGATGCCGGCCACCGCAACGGCGACCGGCATCGACAAAGAGCGGCTACTACTTGGAGTAGAGCTCGACGATCAGCTGTTCTTGCACCTGAGTGTCGATGACCGAACGCGCCGGCAACGAGTGCACCAGCACCTTCATCTCGCTCGGGATCGGCTCCAGCCACGCCGGCACGGTCCGCTGACCGGCCTGTGCCTGCGCGACGATGAAGGGAGTCATTTCCTTCGACTTCGGGCGGGTGGTGAGGATGTCGTGCTCCTTCACCCGGTACGAAGGGATGTCGACCTTCACGCCGTTGACCAGGAAGTGACCGTGCTTGACCAGCTGGCGAGCCATGTCACGCGACTGGGCCAAGCCAGCGCGGTACACCACGTTGTCGAGACGCGTCTCGAGGATCTGCAGCAGAACCTCACCGGTCTTACCCGGCTTCTTGACGGCCTCTTCGTAGTAACCGCGGAACTGCTTCTCCAGCACGCCGTAAACCCGACGGGCCTTCTGCTTCTCGCGGTGCTGCAGCAGGTATTCGGTCTCCTTGGTCCGACCGCGGCCGTGCTGTCCGGGCGGGAACGGCCGGGACTCGAACGGGCACTTCGGACCATCGCACTTGCTGCCCTTGAGGAACAGCTTCATCTTCTCGCGGCGGCAGCGCTTGCAGTCCGCCCCTGTGTAACGAGCCATGCTTGTCGTCTCTCCCTTAGACCCGGCGACGCTTCGGCGGACGGCAACCGTTGTGCGGCTGTGGCGTGACGTCGGAGATCTGACCGACCTCGAGGCCTGCGGCCTGCAGCGAACGGATGGCGGTCTCCCGGCCGGAGCCGGGGCCCTTGACGAACACGTCGACCTTGCGCATGCCGTGCTCCATGGCCCGACGAGCGGCAGCCTCGGCGGCCAGCTGCGCGGCGAACGGAGTCGACTTGCGGGAGCCCTTGAAGCCCACCTGGCCAGAAGAAGCCCAGGAGATGACAGCACCGGTCGGGTCGGTGATCGACACGATCGTGTTGTTGAAGGTGCTCTTGATGTGCGCCTGCCCGTGGGCGACGTTTTTGCGTTCTTTGCGCCGAACCTTTTTGACTGCGGTTCCAGCGCGTGCCTTCGGTGGCATAAGTCAGTGCGCTCCTATTACTTCCGACCGGGCTTCTTCTTACCGGCAACCGTGCGCTTCGGACCCTTGCGGGTGCGAGCGTTGGTCCGAGTCCGCTGACCGCGAACGGGCAGACCCCGACGGTGGCGGATGCCGGCGTAGCAGCCGATCTCAACCTTGCGGCGAATGTCCGCGGCGACCTCACGGCGAAGGTCACCTTCAACCTTGAAATTGCCCTCAATGTATTCGCGGAGCTGGACCAGCTCCTCGTCCGTGAGGTCTTTCGTGCGCTTGTCCAGGTCGATCTCGGTCGCGATCAGTGCCTGCTTGGCACGAGTGCGACCGATTCCGTAGATGTAGGTGAGCGCGATCTCCATCCGCTTGTCGCGGGGAAGATCCACGCCGACGAGTCTTGCCATAAGTGGGCGTACTCCTCAGGTGTCTCACGGAGGTCTGTGCCCGCCCCACCCCGCCTGCCCAGACGGGCCCCGGCCTCCGACCGGGGGTGTAGTCACGTCCAGAAACGCGACTGGGACGAGCTTGTTCGGCAGTACGGATCTGGCAGTGCTGGGCTGAAATCAGCCCTGGCGCTGCTTGTGGCGCGCGTCGGTCTTGCAGATGACCATGACGCGACCGTGCCGCCGGATAACCCGGCAGTTGTTGCAGATCCGCTTGACGCTCGGCTTGACCTTCACGGTTTGCCTTAACTCTCAGTCGGACGGGTTCGGCGTTTTCACCCGTGGCCCGAACTACTTGTAGCGGTAGACGATGCGCCCACGGGTCAGGTCGTACGGCGAGAGTTCGACGACGACACGGTCCTCGGGAAGAATACGAATGTAGTGCTGCCGCATCTTGCCGGAGATGTGCGCAAGTACCTTGTGACCATTAGCGAGCTCCACGCGGAACATAGCGTTCGGCAGGGGCTCGATCACTCGGCCCTCGATCTCGATGGCTCCGTCTTTCTTTGGCATGTCCTCCGCTACCTGTACTTCGGGGTTGGGGCAGGCGCTGCTGCAACGTCACATCCAAGCCTGACAAAAGACTCGAACCAGCCGCGGCTCCGGCGGTGTCTTCGAAGCGCTGAAGACATGCAAGAGTGGACGCTGCGCGCCAGCTAGCCAGTGTACGCGTGCTCCGAACGGCACACCAAACCGAGGTCGCCGTTACCCGAGGTCGGGTGTGTCGCGATCTACCAAAACGGACATAGCACACTTTTTTCGGCGGTAATTCTCGCTCTTGAGGGGGGCAGGCGGGCTTATGGCTGGCGGGCGGTGACTAGATCACCGAGGCGGGCCCGGCCACCGTCGGGTGCGGTAGTCACCCAAACACCGTCGTCGAGCAGGGCAATTGTGTGCTCCACGTGAGCCGCCATCGAGGCATCGCGGGTAACCACAGTCCAGCCGTCGGCCAACTCCGCTGTCCGGGGCGAGCCCATGGTGATCATCGGCTCGATCGCCAGGCACAGGCCCGGCACCAGACGCGGGCCCTTGCCCGGCTTGCCATGGTTGAGCACATGCGGATCCTGGTGCATCTCGGTGCCAATGCCGTGCCCGCCGTAGCCATCAACGATGCCGTAGCGGCCCGCCTTGCGCACAGTCTTTTCGACATTGGATGAGATGTCAGTCAACCGGCCCCGACCGTTGGCGCAACCGCGGGCAGCAGCCGCGATCCCGGCCCACATCGATTCCTCAGCAACCTCGGCCATGGTGATCAAGGCCGGATCAGCGGCGCCGACGCCGACGGTGATGGCCGAATCGCCGTGCCAGCCGTTGAGGACTGCACCGCAGTCCAACGAAAGCAGATCGCCTTCGCGCAGAACCTGCTGCTCGCTCGGGATACCGTGCACGACCTGCTCGTTCACGGAGGCACAGATCGAGGCGGGAAAACCGTGATAGCCCTTGAAGGAGGGCACCGCACCGGCATCACGGATGACCTTCTCCGCCACAGTGTCGAGCTCAGCGGTAGAGATTCCCGGCACGACGGCAACGCGCATGGCCTGCAGCGCGGCCGCGACAACCAGACCGGCTGCGCGCATCAACTCGATCTGCTCGATCGACTTCAGCTGAATGTCCAGCTGCGGGCGACGCATACTCAGCCTCCGTACGACCGGAGTGCGTCTATGGCGCGAACCGTGACGTCCTCGACCGGCCCAGTCGCGTCAATGCCGACCAGTTTGCCCTGTGCACCATAGAAGTCGACCAGGGGTGCGGTCTTGTCCGCATATTCCACTAGCCGGTTGGCGATGGTTTCAGCCTTGTCATCGTCGCGCTGGAACAGCTCCGAGCCGCACCGGTCGCAGATGTTCTCTTTGCTGGTCGGATCGAACTCGACGTGCCAGATTTTGCCGCAGCCACGACAGGTGCGCCGCCCGGACAGGCGCCGGATCACCTCGTCGTCGTCGACCACCAGCTCCATCACCAGATCGAGCCCGATGCCGAGGTCGGCCAGTAGCTTATCCAACGCTGAAGCCTGAGGCACGGTGCGCGGAAAGCCGTCGAGCAGGAAGCCGTCACCGGCGTCTGGCTCGGCGAGCCGGTCGCGCACCATGTTGATGGTCACTTCGTCCGGGACGAGGTTGCCAGCGTCCATGTACCGCTTGGCTTCAACCCCGAGCGGCGTGCCCTGCGAGACGTTGGCCCGGAAGATGTCCCCGGTCGAGATCTTCGGCACGGCGAGCTGTGCAGCGATGAACTCAGCCTGGGTCCCTTTACCGGCCCCTGGAGGGCCCACGAGTACCAGCCGCACCTACATCGCCTCGCTTCGGTGAGAACGAGCATCGCATAGCGCTGACTCAAGAGCCGGACGGCCCTGAGTCCCCACTACCGGAGGAACCCTTCGTAGTTGCGCTGCATGAGCTGGCTCTCGATCTGCTTCACCGTCTCCAGTCCGACACCCACCATGATCAGCACCGCAGTACCACCGAACGGGAAGTTCTGGTACTGCTGCTGGTTCAGCCAGATGAAGAAGAAGTTCGGCAGGACCGAAATCAGACCGAGGTAGAGCGCTCCCGGCAGGGTGATCCGGCTCAAGATGAAGTCGAGGTAATCAGCGGTGGGCTTGCCCGGACGAATACCCGGCACGAACCCGCCGTACTTCTTCATGTTGTCGGCGACCTCGGTCGGGTTGAACGTGATCGAGACGTAGAAGTACGTGAAGAAGATGATCAGCAGGAAGTACACGCCGATGTAGACCGAACTCGTCGGTGTCGCCAGCCAACGCTGAATCCATAGCTGGTAGCTGTTCAGGTTGTTCCTGTCGAAGAACTGCAGGTACAGCTGAGGCAGGTAAAGCAGCGACGACGCGAAGATGACCGGGACCACACCCGCCTGGTTCACCTTCAGCGGGATATAGGTCGACGTGCCGCCATACATCCGGCGACCGATCATGCGCTTCGCGTATTGCACCGGGATGCGGCGCTGGGCCTGCTCAATGAAGACAACTGCGCAGATGATCAGCAGCACCAACCCGATGACCAGTGCGAACTTCCCGTTGCCGCTCGTGGTCCGGATGGTCTCGCCCTCACCGGGCAGGCGGGCGGCGATCGAGGTGAAGATCAGCACCGACATGCCGTTGCCGACGCCACGATCGGTGATGAGCTCGCCGAGCCACATGACCACGCCGGTGCCTGCCGTCATCGTGAGCACGAGCACGCCCAAGGTCAGCCAGATGTTCACCCCAGTGTTCTCCGGGATGATCTGGGTCTTGGGGTTGGTCTGGTCACAGGTGTTACCAAAGAGCTGACCTGACCGCGCCAGCGCGACGAAGGCAGAGGACTGCAGGATCGCCAGACCCAGGGTCAGATACCGGGTGTACTGGGTGATCTTGGCTTGGCCGGACTGGCCTTCCTTGCGCAGTTGCTCCAGTCGGGGAATCACGACCGTGAGCAGCTGCAAGATGATCGACGCCGTGATGTACGGCATGATGCCGAGCGCGAACACGGACAAGTGCAGGAGTGCGCCGCCGGAGAACAGGTTCAGCAGGTTCAGCACGCCCGAGCCTTGGCCGAGCTTTAGGCACGCTTGCACGCTGGTGTAGGACACACCCGGGCTGGGCACTGTGGCGCCGAGACGGTAGAGCGCGATGATGGCTACCGTGAAGAGTAGCTTCTTCCGCAGGTCAGGCGTCCGAAGCGCACTGGAAAAGGCGGACAACAACTGATCCTCCTGCGTGGTCGCCACACTTAAAAGACTGCCGGTGCTTAAAGCTGTCGGTGCTTAAAGCTGTCGGTGCTAAAGCTGTCGGTGCTAATGCTGTCGGTGCGAAAGCTGTCATGCCAACGAGTGCTGGTGCGCCAGAAACTGCGGGCAAACACCATGAGGCAGCCGTATAGGCCACCAGCGCAGCACTGTATCAGCTGATTCGACGACACAACCAGCGGCACCACTGGCGCTACCGGACGATAGTCCCAAAACGGATCTTACTCCCGGCTTGGCAGTTAACTCCTGGGCGAACGTCGGCCGCCGCGACCGCCACCCACGGCGACCACACAGCCACGAACGCCCCTGTACTGCCCCTGCCTCCTCAGCCCAACACCAAGACCACCCCTGAAGCAGTTGAGCCGCTCTCGACGCCGTCAGGGCAGGCAGAAATGCCAAAGGCCGCGGCGCCCGGACGAAATCCAGGGCCACGGCCTTTTGCGTACTTGTGCTGAGGGGTTAGGCGGTTTGTGCGATCGCGTAGGTCGCCAGCTCGATGACCGAGCCGCCGGCAGCAGCAATCTTCTCTTTCGCCGACTCACTGAACGCGTGCGCCGAGATGGTCAGCGAAACGCCGCCCAGCTCGCCGGTGCCCAGCACCTTGATCAGACGGCCCTTGCGGACCGCGCCGAGCTCGACCAGCTCCAGCGGACCAACTTCGCCACCGTTCGGGAAGAGTTCGGCCAGCCGCTCCAGGTTGACTACCTGGAAGACGACCTTGTTCTTGTTCTTGAAGCCCTTGAGCTTCGGCAGACGCATGTGGATAGGCATCTGCCCACCCTCGAAGCGGGCCGGAACCTGGTAACGGGCCTTCGTACCCTTGGTACCGCGACCGGCAGTCTTGCCCTTGGAGCCCTCACCGCGACCCACCCGGGTCTTTGCAGTCTTGGCACCGGGCGCCGGGCGCAGGTGGTGAACCTTGATCGCCATTACTCGACCTCCTCAACAGTGACGAGGTGGTTCACGGCGAAGATCATGCCCCGAATTTCGGGACGGTCCTCTTTTACCACCACATCGTTGATCCGCTTGAGACCGAGCGACCGCAGGCTGTCCCGCTGGTTCTGCTTACGGCCGATTTTGGATCGGATCTGGGTGACCTTCAGGCGTGCCATCAGAGCGCCGCCGCTTCCGCGCGCGAGGCCAGCATGGCTGCTGGCGCGACGTCTTCAACCGGCAGGCCACGGCGAGCCGCGACCTGCTCCGGCGACTCGAGGCCCTTAAGAGCAGCCACTGTCGCGTGCACAATGTTGATCGGGTTCGACGAGCCAAGGCTCTTCGAGAGCACGTCGTGGATTCCGGCGCACTCCAGCACGGCGCGAACCGGGCCGCCGGCGATGACGCCGGTACCGGCCGAGGCCGGCTTCAAGAGCACGACACCCGCGGCAGCTTCACCGGTGATTGGGTGCGGGATCGTCGCAGCGATCCGCGGAACCTTGAAGAAGTGCTTCTTGGCCTCTTCGACACCCTTGGCGATCGCCGCGGGCACCTCCTTGGCCTTTCCGTATCCGATGCCGACGGTGCCGTCACCGTCGCCGACGATCACCAGGGCGGTGAAGCTGAAGCGACGACCACCCTTGACGACCTTGGCGACGCGGTTGATCGCGACGACCCGCTCGATGTGCGGGGTCTTCTCGACGGGCGCGTTGCCGCGGCCGCCCTCACGACGGTTGTCGCGACGGCCGCCACCACCACTACCTTCGGTGTTGCTGCCGCCGGACCCGCCGCCACGGCGCTGTTGACCAGGCATTGGTCAATTCCTCCTAGAACTCGAGTCCGGCTTCGCGGGCAGCATCCGCCAGCGCGGCGATCCGCCCCGCGTACTGGTTACCACCGCGGTCGAAGACGACCTTGGATACGCCCGCGGCTTTGGCCCGCTCGGCGAGCAGAGTGCCGACCTTGCCGGCGTGTGCACTCTTGTCACCCTCAATGCCACGCAGGGTAGCGTCGAGGGTCGAGGCCGAAGCCAACGTGTGACCCTTGAGGTCGTCGATGATCTGCGCAGTGATGTGTCGCGAAGACCTGGTGACGACCAAACGGGGACGCTCGGCCGAGCCGCGGACGTTCTTGCGGACCCGGAAGTGCCGACGCGCCTTGCCAACGGCGCGCTTGTTGGCGACACCGCCGCCATTGCGGCGCTTGAGCAGCGTGGCGGTCACTTCTTACCTGCCTTTCCAGCCTTGCGGCGGATGACCTCGCCCTGATACTTGACGCCCTTGCCCTTGTAGGGCTCCGGCGGGCGGATCTTCCGGATATTGGCGGCGACCTCACCGACGAGCTGCTTGTCGATACCGGCAACCGTGAACTGCGTCGGCCGCTCGACCGAGAAGGAGATACCAGCCGGCGGGACCACGTTGACTGGGTGCGAGAAGCCCAGAGCGAACTCCAGATCCTTGCCCTTTGCGGTAACGCGGTAACCCGTACCGTTAATCTCCAGGACCTTCTTGTAACCCTCGGTGACGCCGACGATCATGTTGGCGACCAGGGTACGAGAGAGGCCGTGCAGTTCCTTGGCTTTGCGCTCGTCATTGGGTCGGTTGACGTGCAACTCGCCCGACGCTTGCTCGACCGTGATCGGGTCGGCGACGGTGTGCGAGAGCTCGCCCTTCGGGCCTTTGACCTTGACGGTCTGGCCCGAGATGGTGACATCGACGCCGGCCGGGACCGAGATCGACTTACGTCCGATTCGCGACATGTCTAAGTCTCCCGTTACCAGACGAAGGCGAGGACTTCCCCGCCTACACTCCGCTTGCGGGCCTGCCGGTCGGTCAGCAGTCCCTGGGACGTCGAAATGATCGCGACACCGAGGCCGCCGAGCACACGAGGCAGCTCGTCAGACTTGGCGTAAACCCGCAAACCGGGCTTTGAAACGCGCTTGATGCCAGCGAGGCTGCGCTCGCGGCTCTGGCCGTACTTGAGCTCTACGACCAGACGCTTGCCGACAGCGCCTTCTTCGGGCTCCTCGGCCGACCAGGAAGCGATATAGCCCTCAGCCTTGAGGACCTCGGCGATGTTCGCCTTGATCTTCGAGAAGGGCATGGTCACCTTGTCGTGGTACGCCTGGTTGGCGTTACGCAGACGGGTAAGCATGTCTGCGATCGGGTCCGTCATCGTCATGGGTATTCGTCAACCTTTCTCGCCGGGGTTCCCGCGATCGGGCCTACGGCGAAGCGGTATTTCTAGAGCCGCCGGCCGTCCCGAGTCGGGGCGATGGCGGGATGATGGTGATCGGTTACCAGGAAGCCTTGGAAACGCCGGGCAGCTCACCACGGTGAGCCATGTCCCGCACGCAAACCCGGCACAGGCCGAACTTGCGGTAGACCGAGTGCGGGCGACCGCACTTCTGGCACCGGGTGTATGCGCGCACGGCGAACTTCGGCTTCGCGGCCGCCTTGATGATCAGCGCCTTCTTAGCCATGCTCAGTTCTCCTTGAACGGGAAGCCCAGGAGCTTGAGCAGCGCCCGTCCCTCGTCGTCGGTCGGGGCGGTCGTGACCACCGTGATGTCCATGCCCCGAGTGCGATCGATCCGGTCCTGATCGATCTCGTGGAACACCGACTGCTCGGTCAACCCGAACGTGTAATTGCCGTGACCGTCGAGCTTGCGCCCGTCCAGACCGCGGAAGTCGCGGATACGCGGCAGCGCGATGGACAGCAGCCGGTCCAGAAACTCCCACATCCGGTCGTTGCGCAGGGTGACCTTCGCGCCGATCGGCATGCCCTCACGCAGCTTGAACTGCGCGATGGACTTGGTCGCCCGCCGCACCAGCGGCTTCTGACCGGTAATCGTGGTCATGTCCCGCACGGCACCGTCGATCAGCTTCGCGTCGCGGGCAGCCTCGCCGACACCCATGTTCACGACGACCTTGACCAGGCCGGGAACCTGCATCGGGTTGCCGTACTTGTACTGCTCTTGTAGCGCGGCGATGACCTCGGAGCGATACTTCTGCTTCAGCCGCGGCAGCGTCTTGGGCGCAGTTTGCTCAGTCTTGGTGGGTGCAGTCATCACAGTTCCTTACCGGTCGTACGCGCGATGCGGACCTTCTGGCCGTTGTCGTCGATCCGGTAGCCGATCCGAGTCGGCTTGCCCGCGTCGTCCAGGATCTGCACGTTCGAGATGTGGATGGGGGCTTCCTGGGTGACGATGCCACCGGTCTTGGAACCACGCTGGCTAGTACGAATGCGTTCGTGCCTCTTGACGCGGTTGACGCCCTCGACCAGAACCTTGTCCTGCCGCGGGTAGGCCACAATGACCTTGCCCTTGGCACCCTTGTCCTTGCCGGCGATGACGACGACCGTGTCGCCCTTCTTGATCTTCACGGTCAGAGCACCTCCGGCGCCAGGCTGATGATCTTCATGAACTTCTTGTCGCGCAGCTCACGGCCGACTGGGCCGAAAATGCGAGTACCACGCGGGTCGCCGCCATCTTTAATGATGACGGCAGCGTTTTCATCGAAACGAATGTACGAGCCGTCGGGACGACGCCGCTCCTTGGCGGTGCGAACGATGACCGCCTTGACGACGTCACCCTTCTTCACACTAGCGCCCGGAATGGCGTCCTTGACCGTGGCCACGATGACGTCACCGATGCTCGCGTAACGGCGACCGGAGCCGCCGAGCACCCGGATGCACAGGATTTCCCGGGCACCCGTGTTGTCAGCGACGCGCAGTCGCGACTCCTGCTGAATCACGTCTGTCTCCTATGTCTGCCAGTTCTCCGGCTAAATCAGGCGAAGCTTGGCGGAACGTGGGTCCGCCTTCGACCAGTGACGGTCGGAGGCGGGGTGGTGGGCTGGGCCGCCGGGCCGGTGCGAAACCGGCCCGACGAACTCACTTGGCCTTTTCGAGGATCTCCACGACACGCCACCGCTTGGTGGCGGACAGTGGACGAGTCTCCATCAACGAGACCCGGTCACCGATGCCGCACGCGTTCTGCTCGTCATGCACATAGAGCTTGCGCGTCCGGCGAAGAACCTTGCCGTAGAGGGCGTGCTTGACACGGTCCTCGACCTCGACGACGACGGTCTTATCCATTTTGTCACTGACCACGAGGCCCTCACGAATCTTGCGATTCGCGCGGTCTGTAGTCGTGCTGTCGTCACTCATGCTGTCACCCCATCCGGCGCAACCGAGAGCCCAAGCTCGCGTTCACGCATGATCGTATAGATCTTCGCGATGTCCTTGCGGACAACCTGGAGCCGCCGGTGGTTATCGAGCTGCCCGGTAGCACCCTGCACTCGCAGGTTGAACAGCTCGGCCTTGGCCTCCCGCAACCGCGCAGTCAGGTCCTCACCGGAGAGCTCACGCAGTTCGGCTGCTTTCACACCCGCTGCCATCAGCTTTCAGCCCCTTCGCGCGTAACGATGCGGCATTTCATCGGGAGCTTGTGGATCGCGCGGCGCATCGCTTCGCGCGCAATCGTCTCGTTCGGGAAGGACATCTCAAAGAGAATCCGACCCGGCTTGATGTTGGCCACCCACCACTCCGGCGAACCCTTACCGGAACCCATCCGGGTTTCGGCCGGCTTCTTCGTGAGCGCCTGGTCCGGGAAGATCGAGATCCAGACCTTGCCGCCACGCTTGATGTGCCGGGTCATCGCGATACGAGCGGACTCGATCTGACGGTTGGTCACGTATGCGGGCTCCAGCGCCTGGATACCGAACTCGCCGAAGACGACCCGGTTGCCGCCCTTAGACGCGCCGTGGCGGTCCGGGTGGTGCGGCTTGCGGAAGCCCTTCGGGGGCTTACGCGGCATCAGCATTGCTCAGCCCTCCTGCGGTTCGGCCGCAGCCGGAGCAGCGGCACTGTCGGTCGTCGTGTCGGCGCCGGCCGCGGCCTGGGCAGCGCGCCCGGCCTCGGTGCCACCGGCGGTCGTGCCGGACGAACCGGACCGACCACGACGCGGACGCTCGGGACGCTCGGCACGATCACGGCGCGGACGCGCGGGCGCCTCAGGGGCAACCTCGCGACCCGGCACGGCATCGCCCTTGTAGATCCAGACCTTCACGCCAATGCGACCGAACGTGGTACGGGCCTCGAAGAAGCCGTACTCGATGTTCGCGCGCAGGGTGTGCAGCGGGACCCGACCCTCACGGTAGAACTCCGTGCGGCTCATCTCCGCGCCGCCGAGGCGACCAGAGACCTGAACCCGGATGCCTTTGCAGATCGGGTTCTTCATCGCCGACTGCATGGCCTTGCGCATCGCCCGACGGAAGCTGACCCGAGAGGACAGCTGCTCGGCGACACCTTGGGCCACAAGCTGTGCGTCCGACTCGGGGTTCTTCACCTCGAGGATGTTGAGCTGGACCTGCTTACCGGTGAGCTTTTCGAGCTCGCCGCGGATCCGGTCGGCTTCCGCACCCTTACGGCCGATGACGATGCCCGGCCGGGCGGTGTGGATGTCGACCCGAACCCGGTCGCGGGTCCGCTCGATGTCCACCTTGGAGATGCCAGCGCGCTCCAAGCCCTTGGCCATCATCCGGCGAATCTTAACGTCTTCGCCGATGTAGTCCTTGTAGAGCTTGTCCGCGAACCAGCGGCTCTTCCAGTCGGTGGAGATGCCGAGACGGAACCCGGTGGGGTGAACTTTCTGACCCATTACTCGGCACCTTCCGTGCTGTTCTGGGCCTCCGCGGCGTCAGCCGCTGGTGCCGATTCAGTCGCCGGACCGGCTTTCACCGGTGCCGTCTTCTTGGCCGGCACGGCCTTCTTAGCGGCGGCCTTGTTCGCAGTGGCCCGGCGAGCCGGGGTTGCGACCTGAACGGCCTCCACCGCGATAGTGATGTGGCTCGTGCGTTTGCGAATCCGGTAGGCCCGACCCTGCGCCCGCGGACGGAAACGCTTGAGCGTCGGACCCTCGTCGACGAACGCCTCGCTCACGAGGAGTGCATCGGGGTCCAGCCGCACATTGTTTTCCGCGTTCGCAATCGCACTCGCGAGCACCTTGTAGACCTGCTCACTGGCAGCCTGCGGCGCGAACTGCAGGACGGTGAGCGCCTCCTTCGCGGGCAGACCGCGGACGAGGTTGACCACCCGGCGCGCCTTGCTCGGCGAGATGCGCACGTGTCGCGCAACCGCCCGCGCGCCCGGAAGCACCGGAGCGTCGCCCTTGTTTGGCATCGCTGTAGCTCCTAAATCCTCTTATCCGTGAATCTGCTTAGCGGCGGCGGCTCTTGCGGTCGTCCTTCTCATGACCCTTGAACGTACGGGTCAGAGCGAACTCGCCGAGCTTGTGCCCAACCATGGCCTCGGTGACGAACACCGGGACGTGCTTACGCCCGTCGTGTACGGCGATCGTGTGCCCGAGCATGTCGGGAATGATCGTCGAGCGACGCGACCAGGTCTTAATGACGTTCTTCGAGTTCTTCTCGTTCTGGACTTCCACCTTTTTGAGCAGGTGGTCGTCGACGAACGGGCCCTTCTTAAGGCTGCGAGGCATCTTCTTCTACTCCCGTTACCCGCGCTTGCGGGTGGCGTAGCGGCGGCGAACGATCATGCGGTCGCTCTCCTGGCCCTTGCGGCGGGTACGGCCCTCGGGCTTGCCGGCCGGGTTGACTGGGTGACGACCACCGGAGGTCTTACCCTCACCACCACCGTGCGGGTGGTCGACAGGGTTCATGGCGACACCACGGACAGTCGGGCGCTTGCCCTTCCACCGCATGCGGCCGGCCTTGCCCCAGTTGATGTTTGACTGGTCGGCGTTGCCGATCTCGCCGACGGTGGCGCGACAGCGCACGTCAACGCGACGGATTTCACCGGAGGGCATACGCAGCGTGGCGTATACGTCCTCGCGGCCGAGCAGTTGGATGCCCACGCCGGCCGAACGGGCCAGCTTGGCGCCACCGCCGGGACGAAGCTCCACACCGTGGATCGTCGTACCGACCGGAATGTTGCGCAGCGGCAGGTTGTTGCCCGGCTTGATGTCAGCGCCGGGGCCTGACTCGACCCGGTCGCCCTGCCCCAAGTCCTTCGGCGCGAGGATGTAACGCTTCTCGCCGTCGGCGTAGTGCAGCAGCGCGATGCGCGACGTGCGGTTCGGGTCATATTCGATGTGCGCGACCTTGGCCGGCACGCCGTCTTTGTCGACCCGCTTGAAGTCGATCAGCCGGTACTGCCGCTTGTGACCGCCGCCCTGGTGCCGCGTGGTGATGCGACCGTGGACGTTACGACCACCCTTTCTGGGCAGCGGAGCCAGTAGAGACTTCTCCGGTGTCGACCGGGTGATCTCGGCGAAGTCGGCGACGCTGGAGCCACGACGGCCCGGCGTAGTCGGCTTGTACTTACGGATAGCCATGATTTACAACCCCTTAGCTGACCGGGCCGCCGAAGGCCTCGATACGGTCACCGTCAGCCAGCTTCACCAGGGCACGCTTGGTCGCCTTACGTTGACCGAAACCTGTCTTGGTGCGCTTGCGCTTACCCGGGCGGTTGATGGTGTTCACCGTCAACACCCGCACATCGAAGATCTGCTGAATCGCGATCTTGATTTCGGTCTTGTTGGCGTCCGGGTGGACCAGGAACGTGTACCAGTTCTGGTCGAGAACGCTGTAGCTCTTCTCGGAGACCACCGGCGCGAAGATGACGTCGCGGGGATCGGCGATAGTGGACACTAGTTCTCCTCCTCGACTGCCTCGGCCGGCACACCCAGGAACTCGTCGAGGGCCTCTTTAGTGAAGACGACCTCGTCGGCTACCAGCACGTCATAGGTGTTGAGCTGACCGGACTCAATCAAGTGGACGGTCGGCTCGTTGCGCAGCGAGATCCAGTTGAGCTCGTCGATGCTACTCAGCACGACCAGCACCTTGGTGGACTCAGTCGCCTTACGCAGCGTTGCCACCGCGGCCTTGGTCGACGGCTTCTCGCCACCGACGAACGCATCGACCACGTGGATGCGACCCTCACGGGCCCGGTCCGACAAAGCTCCCCGCAGCGCGGCGGCCTTCATCTTCTTGGGCGTCCGCTGGGAGTAATCGCGCGGCACGGGACCGTGCACGACGCCACCACCGGCGAACTGCGGAGCGCGAGTCGAGCCCTGACGAGCACGACCAGTGCCCTTCTGCTTGTACGGCTTCCGGCCGCCGCCGGAGACCTCACCACGCGTCTTAGCCTTCGCCGTGCCCTGGCGAGCCGCGGCAAGCTGTGCCACGACCACCTGGTGCATCAGCGGGATGTTGGCCTGAACGTCGAAGATGTCGTCGGGCAGCTCAACCGAGCCGGCCTTCGTTCCCTCGACATTGATCACGTCAACCGAGCTCACTGGGCACCACCCTTCTTCGCCGCGCTACGAACGAGGACCAACGCTCCCTTGGGGCCGGGCACAGCACCCTTGACCAAGATGATGTTGTTCTCGAGGTCGACCGCCTGGATGGTCAGGTTCTGCACGGTGAAGCGTTTGCCTCCCATGCGACCAGCCATCCGTGTGCCCCGGAACACTCGGCCCGGAGTAGCGCAAGCGCCAATCGAGCCGGGCGAGCGGTGCTTACGCTCGACACCGTGGCTGGCCTTGAGACCGTGGAAGCCGTGCCGCTTGATAACACCGGCGTAGCCCTTGCCCTTGGTCTTACCGGTGACATCGATCGGCGCGCCGACCGTGAACGTCTCAACGGTGACCTCTTGGCCGAGCTCATATTCGCCGGCGTCAGTCGTGCGCAGCTCGACTGTGTGCCGCCGCGGCGACACCCCAGCCTTGGCGAAGTGACCGCTCTTGGGCTTACTGATCTTACGCGGGTCGATCGCTCCGAAAGCGAGCTGGACAGCGCTGTAGCCGTCCTTTTCATTCGTGCGGACCTGGGTCACAACACACGGGCCGGCCTGCACCACAGTCACCGGGACAACCTTGTTGTTGTCCCAGACCTGGGTCATGCCGAGCTTGGCGCCCAGGATCCCCTTAACTTGCCTGTCCATTGTCCGGATCCCTACAGCTTGATCTCGATGTCGACGCCAGCCGGCAGGTCGAGGCGCATTAGCGAGTCGACCGTCTTCGGGGTCGGGTCGATGATGTCGATCAGCCGCTTGTGCGTGCGCATCTCGAAGTGCTCGCGCGAGTCCTTGTACTTGTGCGGCGAACGGATCACGCAGAAACGGTTGATCTCGGTGGGCAACGGCACCGGGCCGGCAACCTGAGCACCGGTCCGCGTCACCGTCTCGACGATTTTCCGCGCCGAGGAGTCGACGACCTCGTGGTCGTACGCCTTGAGCCGGATGCGGATCTTCTGTCCCGCCATGATGGCTTCTGTTTCCTTCTCTCGATGCCGCTACGTGCGAAAGCGGTGGCCTTCGCATGCCCGCAGGACCGTTGATCCTGCGATGTCCGACCCCCGCGGTCGGGCGTGTCGCGCTTATTCACAAAAAACAGTGGTGCATAAGACTCTGCGACCCCTGTCCCGGCACCCCAAAGTCTGGTGCTGGAACGCGATCACGGGGATCTGGAGTGCCGAGCGGGCCAAAAACACACCCGGACACCCGGCGAGGGTGGCTAGCTACTTAGATGACTGAAATATCAAGAAGCCAGCCACCCCGGAAAGCTAACCACCCCGCGCGGACGCAACCTGACTAGTATGCCGCAAAGGTGCCGGCGAACCTAATCGGGGTTACTTTGCTCAGGCGGTGATCTTCGTGACCGTGCCGGCGCCGACCGTGCGGCCACCTTCACGAATCGCGAACTTCAGACCCTGCTCCATGGCGATCGGCTGAATCAGCTTGACCGACATGCTGGTGGAGTCGCCCGGCATGACCATCTCGGTGCCCTCAGGCAGCGTGACGACGCCGGTGACGTCCGTGGTGCGGAAGTAGAACTGCGGGCGGTAGTTCTGGAAGAACGGGGTGTGCCGACCGCCCTCTTCTTTCGAGAGGATGTAGACCTGGCCCTCGAAGTCCGTGTGCGGGGTGCTCGTGCCGGGCTTGACCACGACCATGCCGCGCTCGACGTCCTCGCGCTTGATACCACGCAGCAGCAGACCGACGTTCTCACCTGCGCGAGCCTCGTCGAGCAGCTTGCGGAACATCTCGATGCCGGTGCAAACGGTCTTGGTCGACTTGTCGCGGATACCCACGATCTCGACCTCCTCGTTCGGCTTGAGGATGCCGCGCTCGGCCCGGCCAGTGACGACCGTGCCACGACCGGTGATCGTGAAGACGTCCTCGATCGGCATGAGGAACGGCTTCTCGATGTCACGCTCGGGCTGCGGGATCGCGGTGTCAACCGCGTTCATCAGCTCAAGCAGCTTCTCGGTCCACTCGGCGTCGCCCTCGAGCGCCTTGAGCGCCGAGACTCGCACGACCGGCAGGTCGTCGCCGGGGAACTCGTAGGTGCTGAGCAGCTCACGAACCTCGAGCTCGACGAGCTCCAGGAGCTCCTCGTCCTCGACCATGTCGCTCTTGTTCAGCGCAACCACGATGTACGGAACGCCGACCTGGCGGGCCAGGAGCACGTGCTCCTTGGTCTGCGGCATCGGGCCGTCGGTCGCGGCAACCACCAGAATCGCGCCGTCCATCTGCGCGGCACCGGTGATCATGTTCTTGATGTAGTCAGCGTGGCCGGGACAGTCCACGTGCGCGTAGTGCCGCGTCGCAGTCTGGTACTCGACGTGCGCGATCGAGATCGTGATACCACGGGCCTTCTCTTCAGGCGCCTTGTCGATCTCGTCGAACGGGGTGTACGGGTTTAGGTCCGGATACTGGTCGTGCAGGACCTTCGTGATTGCCGCAGTCAGCGTCGTCTTACCGTGGTCGATGTGACCAATGGTGCCGATGTTGACGTGCGGCTTAGTCCGCTCGAACTTCGCCTTCGCCACTGGTGTCCTCCTGTGGACTGTGTCTTTTGTTCGCCCGGCACGCCCGACAAGGCGATAGGGACTCGGTCGACTGCTCGTGTGCGTGTGGCTCTCGACGAGCCACACGCACCTCAACGCGGAACGGAGGGCTAAGCACCCGTCGCTTTCGCGATGATCTCCTTCGCGACGCTTTGCGGAACCTCGGCGTAGGAGTCGAACTGCATGCTGTAGCTAGCCCGGCCTTGTGTCTTCGACCGCAGGTCGCCGACGTAGCCGAACATCTCGGAGAGCGGCACCACGGCCTTGATGACGCGGGCGCCGGAACGCTCCTCCATGGACTGAATCGTGCCACGGCGGGAGTTGATGTCGCCGATCACATCGCCCATGTTGTCCTCGGGCGTGGTGACCTCGACCGCCATCATCGGCTCCAGGAGTGCGGGGTCGGCCTTGCGGGCCGCCTCCTTCATCACCATAGAACCGGCGATCTTGAACGCCATTTCTGACGAGTCGACCTCGTGGTACTGGCCGTCGACCAGGGTCAGCTTGACGCCGACCAGCGGGTAGCCGGCGAGCACGCCGTATTGCAGCGAGTCCTGGGCGCCGTGGTCAACCGAAGGGATGTATTCCTTCGGGATACGACCACCGGTCACGCCATTGACGAACTCGTACGTAGGGGAGTCGGCCTCGAGCGACAACGGCTCCACGGTAACGACAACCTTCGCGTACTGGCCCGAGCCACCGGTCTGCTTTTTGTGGACATAGGTGAGCTTCTCCACCGTGCCGCGGATCGTCTCCCGGTATGCCACCTGCGGCTTGCCGATGTTGGCCTCGACGTTGAACTCGCGCCGCATCCGGTCGACGAGAATGTCGAGGTGCAGCTCGCCCATGCCGGCGATGACCGTCTGCCCAGTCTCCTCGTCGTTCCAGACCCGGAAGGTCGGGTCTTCTTCGGCGAGCCGCTGGATCGCCGTACCCAACTTTTCTTGGTCTGACTTGGTCTTCGGCTCAATCGCCACCTGGATGACCGGCTCCGGGAACGTCATCGATTCCAGGATTACCGGATTCGCCGGGTCGCTGAGCGTGTCGCCGGTAGTGGTCTGCTTGAGACCCTGCACAGCGATGATGTCGCCGGCTTGCGCCGTTGGCCGCTCTTCGCGCTTGTTGGCGTGCATCTGGTAGATCTTGCCGATCCGCTCCTTGCGGTCCTTGGTGGAGTTGACCACCTGGGAACCGGAATCGAGCGTGCCGGAGTAGACCCGAACGTAAGTCAGCTTGCCGAGGTGCTTGTCGGTCTGGATTTTGAAGGCCAGGCCGGAGAACGGCTCGTCGTTGGACGGCTTGCGCAGCACCGGCGTTTCGCCGTCGGTCGCGGTGCCCTCGATCGCCGGAACGTCCAGCGGGGACGGTAGGTAGTCGACCACGGCGTCGAGCATGGGCTGAACGCCCTTGTTCTTGAACGCCGAGCCGCACAGCACCGGGTTAGCCTTGCTGGCAATCGTGGAGCGACGAATGGCGGCCTTGATCTCCGGGATGGAGACCTCCTCGCCTTCGAGGTATTTCTCCATGACAGCGTCGTCCACGTCGGCGAGGGTTTCGATCAGCTTCTCGCGCCACTCGGTGGCGGAGTCGAGCAGGTCGGCCGGGATCTCCTCGATGGCGTAGTCGTCACCCTTCTGGGTTTCCCCGCGCCAGGTGAGCGCCTTCATGTTGATCAGGTCGACAACGCCGATGTGATCGCCTTCTAGGCCGATCGGAATCTGCAGGACGAGCGGCGTGGCGTTGAGCCGGTCGATCATCATCTGCACGCAGCGGAAGAAGTCCGCGCCGGTCCGGTCGAGCTTGTTGACGAAACACATCCGAGGGACGTGATATTTATCCGCCTGACGCCAAACGTTCTCGGTCTGCGGTTCCACGCCAGCAACACCGTCGTAGACCGCAACCGCACCGTCGAGCACCCGCAGCGACCGCTCGACCTCGACCGTGAAGTCGACGTGGCCGGGCGTGTCGATGATCTGAATCGTGTAGCCCTTCCACTCGCACTTCGTGGCGGCGGAGGTGATCGTGATTCCGCGTTCCTGTTCTTGTTCCATCCAGTCCATGACGGCCGCGCCCTCGTGGACTTCACCGATCTTGTACGTAATACCGGTGTAGAACAGGATCCGCTCGGTCGTCGTGGTCTTACCGGCGTCGATGTGCGCCATGATGCCGATGTTGCGAACCTTGGCGAGCGCGTCTGCGGCGGCCACTTCAATCCCTACTTTTCTTCGTCGTCGTCTCGCGGATCGGTACGACTGCTGTGGCCTGGCACGTGCCAGGCCAGCAGCGGGGTCTTACCAGCGGTAGTGCGCGAAGGCCTTGTTGGACTCCGCCATTTTGTGGGTGTCCTCACGCCGCTTGACAGCCGCACCAAGGCCATTGCTGGCGTCGAGCAGCTCATTTTGCAGGCGCTCGATCATGGTCTTCTCGCGGCGGGCCTTGGAGTATTGCACCAGCCAACGCAGACCGAGGGTGGTCTGACGGGGCACGCGCACCTCGACCGGCACCTGGTAGGTCGCGCCGCCGACGCGGCGACTGCGGACCTCGAGGGTGGGCTTCACGTTGTCCATAGCGCGCTTGAGCGTCACCACAGGGTCGGTGCCGCTCTTCTCCCGGCAGCCTTCCAGGGCGCCGTAGACGATGCGCTCGGCGAGCTGACGCTTGCCGCCAACCAGGATCTTGTTCACCAGCTGAGTGACCAGCGGTGAGTTGTAAACCGGGTCCGCTACCAGTGGATGGCGCGGAGCGGGGCCTTTACGGGGCATGTCAGCTCTTCTCCTTCTTCGCGCCGTAACGGCTGCGGGCCTGCTTGCGGTTGCGGACACCCTGGGTGTCCAGCGAGCCGCGGACGATCTTGTAACGAACGCCCGGGAGGTCCTTGACCCGACCGCCACGCACGAGCACGATCGAGTGCTCCTGCAGGTTGTGGCCGACGCCAGGAATGTACGCCGTCACCTCGATCTGGCTGCTGAGCTTCACACGAGCGACCTTGCGCAGCGCGGAGTTCGGCTTCTTGGGGGTGGTGGTGTACACGCGCGTGCACACGCCGCGCCGCTGGGGACTCCCCTTGAGCGCCGGCGTCTTGGTCTTGCTCGTCTTAGCCTGTCGGCCCTTTCGGACCAGCTGCTGGATCGTGGGCACCGGGTTTCTCCGCTCCCTTCGGCCGCTTCCTAAGCGGCCGCAACGTCTTCGGTCTGACTGTGTGAGCACTTCCCCGGCTGAGGAGTGCCCGACACCCGCGGTCGGGCGTGTCGCCCATCCACGGTCCCGCAACGCGTGGGTCACGCGTGACGGAATTTATTCTTGACAGGCTCTGAACTGGGCCAGAACTCTGTGCTCGTCCGACTGCTGCCCCATTCGACCAACCCCAACTAACAAGGCTGTCAACTCGGGCGCACGCACGAGTTGCCCAGGCAAGCCTGGGCACGAAGGGAAAGAATACCCATCAGAAGCATCCAGGTCAAAATCGACGCGTTGATGGCGATGTCGCTGACCGGGTGCTTGCGGCGGAACTCTCCACCAACGAGTGTACCGGGTGCTTGCGGCGGGCGCCGTCGCGGTGCCCGAACCTGCCCCAGCACCACGGTCAGGCCGCTTAGGATGACAACTGCACCGCCAGTGTCAACGCCAACGACACCAGTGCGATTCCCGCTCCGGCCGCACCGCAGGAGATCCCCGCAATTGCCAGCCGGCGGCCAGTGAAGCGCACCTGCCCGGCCTGGCCCGAGTGTTTGATTTGGCGCCGGGCGACCGAGCCGAGGGCGATAGCTCCACCACCGACCACGACATTCAGGACAGTAAAAGCACCGGCCACCCAGCCACCCCATCCTCCGCCTGCGCCGGCCAAACCAAAGCAGAGCACGAGACCGGCGACCAAAATCGTGGCGATGCCAGCAATCAGCGAACCGATGGCTAGCCCCGAGGTGATCGGCTGCACCTTCAACTGCACCAAGCCGAACTGGGTGCCCGGCAGCGGATCGACTCGCTCCGGCTGCCAGCCCGACGACGCCGGCTGCGGCATTCGTGGCGCTGGCGGGACCCAGTGCGGCCCAGCCGCCGACGGGAACTGCGACGGCAGGCCAGCATCAGGCGATAACCCAGCGGGCGGCGGAAATTGCGAAGGTGGACCAGAAGCAGGCGGACCATATGGTGGGCCTGAGGCGGGCGGCACGGGGGACGCCGTCGGCGGCTGTGTCATCGGATTCCTTCCGTGGATACTCCGGCCTTCAGGCGGTGCGCTCGCTGAGAAAATGCCGCTGACCGTCCGGTCGTGAACGTGACGATGCGGCACAGTTCACGACCGCGACGTCAACGCGGGTCCGCCACATTCTCGCGGAGGGGCTTTCCGTGATGGCCGGTGGAGGCGGGGTGCCCCTGGGAATCCCCGCTCTCTAGAACGGCGAGCAGGTCAAGACAAGAGCATGTCACTCGAACGAGCACAGCCGCAGCCCGGCTATGGGGTGATCCCGTTCGCACCCGCGGCCGGTTGTAGGGACTAACGGCAAGGCCGGATCTCACCGCCGCTATGAGCCAGCCCACAAAAGGCGACGAAAACGCACACCCCCTCAGAGAGGGGGTGACCGACCGTAGCTTTACTCCCCGAGGCCATCTGCCGGCCGGCAGGCCCTGACCCGTAAATAGAGAGTTTGTGGGCAGGCGGCAGCGTCCCGGCGGAGCCGGGATGGTTTGTGGGGTTTAGGTCAGGCCGCGGTTTCGAGGCTGACGGTGTGTCCGAGTTGTTCGAGTTGGTGGATCAGTTGACGGGTGCGTTTGGCGGGGTCGATCCGGTTGAGGTGGTAGTCAGGGCCGAGGTCGTTGAACATGGTGGTGCTGGTGGGATCGTGTAGTAGGTGCCAGATGATGATCAGGAGGTGTCGGCTGGTCGCGACGATGGCACGGCGTTTACCGCGCCGGGCGGCTAGTCGTCGATGTCGGGCACCGATAAAGGTGTTACTACGGGCGATGGTCGCGACGCTTTCACCGAGGACACCGGCGAGGTGGCGGTTGCCTTTGCCGGTACTGCCGTGGCGGGTCTTACCGGCCGAGGAGCGGGGCCGGGGTGCCATCGCGGCCCAGGCGCTGAGGTGTTCAGGGGTAGGGAACACGCTCATGTCGACACCGATCTCGGCGATCAGCCGGCGTGCGGTGATCTGCGAGATACCGGGCACACTGACCAGTTGGGTAATGCGGGGCTGATAGATGTCGGTGACCCGTGCGATCTCAGCGTCCATGATCCTGACGTCCTCGTCGAGTGCAGCGATGCGCTGCATCATCTGCCGGCAGAGGAATCCGTGGTGGTCACTGAACCGGCCCGTGAGCGCTTCGACGAGTTCGCGGCGTTTGTTACGCAGCTTCGCCTTGGCTAGCTCTGCCAGCACACCCGGGTCGCGTTCCCCATCGACCAGGGCGGTGATGATGCTCTGGCTAGACGCGCCGAGGATCTCCGAGGCCACCACGGTCAGTTTGATACCGGCGTCTTCGAGGATCTTCTCCAGGCGCTGCGCGAGCCTGGTCCGGTCCCGGACCAGGCTGGTGCGGTAACGGCTCAGGTCCCGCAGTTCACGGATCGGCTGCGGTGGCACGAAGCTGGGCCGCACGAGTTCACACTCAGCGACCTTGGCCAGCCACGCCGAGTCGATATTGTCGGTCTTACGCCGGCCCGGTACCCCTTTCACGTGGTACGCGTTGACAAGCCACACCTCGAAGCATCCCGCCGCTTCCAACAGGTAGTAGACCGGTTTCCAGTAATCGGAGGTCGCTTCCATCACGACCCGGGTGATGCCCTCGCCGGCCAGCCAGTCCGCCATCGTCGACAACGCCGCGGTCATCGTCGAGTAGGTCCGGGTCACCTGCCGGCGCCGGCCCGAGCCGGGCTGCGGAACACGGATCGTCACACTCAACGCGGCCTTACCGATATCAATCCCAGCGATCCTTTCGACGTACACATCCACTCTCATCACATCCCATCACAGCGGGTACGGTGTGATGAGGTGGTAGCCGACCGGGGGAACCGAACGGTCGAAACATTCTGACCCGCGTGCTCGAAGCGACGATCCACGGCACAAAACATGGTTCCCGGCGTCAAACTTTGCTACGGACTCGGAGCGCCAAGGGGCTCCCGACGTCAACCGGGCGGCTACCACCCCAACATCTGTGATAGTCAATCAGCCGCAACAACACACGACGCACTACTTGTGTCACCCGCACCACCTCCCACCGCGAGCAACCCACACTATTAACACAGCCCCACGGCAGCCCCGAAGGGGCAACGACAAACTTTGCTCTGAGTACACCAAGGCATCACCCCCACGAGCTGCACAAACTGTCCCGACCCGACAACCACGATCTTACACACCGTAACTAAGAGTAACTCACCATGCCGCGCAGCTAGCGCAGCCAGAGCGCAGCCGCGAAAACGGCACTCTCTCCTGCCCACATCGGACACCGGCCTTCAACACAACCACCAGCACACCGCCCCGGCCGGCACTTCACCGAGCCAGCTCGGCTCGGTGAGGTGACACGCACACGACCCAGCTACCCGCGGTAACCGCCACTCGACACCTCAACCACCGGGTAAAAACAAAACAGCAGCCCAACGATGGTGAGGCGTATAAGTACTCAGAGCAAAGCGCCGTCGGCCGGTGAACACCACCAGCGCACGAAGACACGGACAGTCACGATCCAGTATCCGGGTCACCGTCGCCGTAGCGCGCATCGGCACACCACACCTACTAGAGGCCAGACAAGCCGGGCACCAGCCACACCCGCGGATCTTGACAGCAGCCCCACACGCCCTATCAACCCGGCCGCGGGACTAACGGCGCAGATTCTCGCATTGGTCAGCTGGTGCCTGGGGCGAAATGGGTGCCGGTGGGTGCGTCGGCCAACTGCAGTAAGCCCAGAATCGCGGCGACGACCAGCACCGCCACAGCCACGACGATGCCAGCCCAGGCCAGCGCCCGCCCGCGACGAATCAAACGCGACCCGGTCAGATAGCCGCCGGCGGCATACGCCTGCCGAGCGGTTTGCCGGGCTAGCAGCAGCGCGACAGTTGCCGGAATCACGCCACCGACGAAAACTCCGAGCAGCAGACCCAGCAGACCCAGCGCGAACACGGCCCGAGCCTTAGTCGAGGGCTCCAGATCCGGGTCGAGCGGATGGCGACTGGGCACGAGCGCGGGAAGCGTCACCAGACCATCTTAGGAAGCAACCCAGTAATAGCGGCGAGGGCGGTCGTGCTTAGCACGACCGCCCTCGTCAACAAACCTCAAACCTTTACCGGTACGACCGTCAGCGGTATGACCCGAAGTCGAAGTCGTCCAGCGGGACTGCTTGTCCACTGGCCGGCCCGAAGCCGTAGTCGGTTTCCGGGTACCCGGTCATCGAATACACCTTCGCCTTCGCTTCCTCGGTCGGCTCGACCCGGATATTGCGGTACTTGCTGATGCCAGTACCAGCCGGGATGAGCTTGCCGATGATGACGTTCTCCTTGAGGCCCACCAGCGAGTCGCTGCGCGAGTTGATCGCAGCGTCGGTAAGCACCCTGGTGGTCTCCTGGAAGGAGGCCGCCGAGAGCCAGGAGTCGGTCGCCAGTGAGGCCTTGGTGATACCCATCAGCACCGGGCGACCGGCGGCGGGCTCGCCACCCTCACCGACGAGCCGGCGGTTCTCCGACTCGAACAGCGCCCGGTCGACCAGGATGCCGGGCAGGAACTCCGCGGCACCTGAGTCGATGACTGTCACCCGTTTGAGCATCTGGCGGATGATGATCTCGATGTGCTTGTCGTGAATGAGCACACCCTGCGAGCGATAGACCTGCTGGACTTCGGCGGTCAGGTGCACCTGCACCGCCCGCGGGCCCATGATGCGCAGCAGCTCGTGTGGGTCGATCGTGCCCTCGGTAAGCTTCTCGCCGACGGCCACGTGCTCGCCGTCCTGACGCCGCAGCTTGACCCGCTTGGAGATCTTGTCGTAGACGATCTCTTCGCTACCGTCGTCCGGCACCACGATGATCTTGCGCGAGCGCTCGCCGTCCTCGATCCGGATGCGTCCCGGGGTGTCGGCGATGGGCGCCTTACCCTTAGGCACGCGGGCCTCGAAGATTTCCTGCACCCGGGGCAGACCCTGAGTGATGTCCTCACCCGCGACACCACCGGTGTGGAAGGTACGCATCGTCAGCTGCGTGCCCGGCTCACCGATGGACTGGGCGGCGATGATGCCGACGGCCTCGCCAATGTCGACCGCTTTACCGGTCGGCAATGAGCGGCCGTAGCAGGCAGCACACACACCCAGCTTCGACTCGCAGGTCAGCACGCTGCGCACCCGAACCGTCTCGACGCCGGCCGCGACCAGCGCGTCCACCATGATCGAGTTCAGGTCGTCGCCACGCGACACCACCCGGTTGCCCTGGGCGTCGTCGATATCGTCGGCCAGTGTGCGGGCGTGCACCCCAGTTTCGGCGTGCACGTGAACCATCAGGGTGCCGTCGGCCTCGCGGTCGCCCACCTGCATCGGGATCGCGCGGTCGGTGCCGCAGTCTTCCTCGCGGATGATGACGTCCTGCGAGACGTCCACCAGACGCCGGGTCAAGTAACCCGAGTCAGCTGTACGCAGCGCGGTGTCGGCCAGACCCTTACGAGCACCGTGGGTGGAGATGAAGTATTCCAGCACGGTCAGACCCTCGCGATAGGACGAGGTGATCGGCCGCGGGATGATCTCGCCCTTGGGGTTGGCCACCAGACCACGGATCGCGGCGATCTGCCGGAGCTGGAGCAAGTTACCGCGAGCGCCGGAGTTGATCATGACCCAGAGCGGGTTCTCCTGCGGCAGCGCGGTCTCCATTTCCTTGGAGATCTCGTTCGTCGCCTTGGTCCAGATCTCGATGAGCTCGCCGCGACGTTCCTCGGCGGTCATCAGACCACGCTGGTATTGCTTGTCGATCCGGTCGGCCTCGGCCTGGTGCTTGGCCAAAATTTCCGGCTTACGCGGCGGCGCGATGACGTCGCCCATACCGATCGTCACACCAGACCAAGTGGCCCAGTGGAAGCCGGCCTCTTTGAGCGCATCCAGAGTCGCCGCGAGGGCAACCTTGGGGAAGCGCTCGGCCAGGTCGTTGACGATCGCCGACAGCTGACCCTTGCGGATCTCGTAGTTGACGAAGCGATAGCCCGGCGGGAGTGTTTCGTTGAAGATGACCCGGCCGAGAGTGGTCTCGACGAGCAAGTTCTCGCCCGCGACCCACTCCGGCGGAGCTTCCCACGCCGGCGACTTGGCACCGTTGTCGACCCCGATGACCTCGTGCAGGCGAATCTTGACGGCGGCTTGCAGGTGCAGCTCACCGCTGTCGAACGCCATCCGCGCCTCAGCGTCGGAGCTGAAGATCCGACCCTCACCCTTGGCACCGACAGTCTGGTGGGTCAGGTAATACAGGCCGATGACCATGTCCTGGGTCGGCATGGTGACCGGCTTGCCGTCGGCCGGCTTGAGGATGTTGTTCGACGAGAGCATCAAGATCCGCGCTTCAGCTTGCGCTTCAGCGGACAGCGGCACGTGCACCGCCATCTGGTCGCCGTCGAAGTCGGCGTTGAAGGCCGTACAGACCAGGGGGTGGATCTGGATGGCCTTGCCTTCGACCAGTTGGGGCTCGAAGGCCTGGATGCCGAGGCGGTGCAGGGTCGGTGCGCGGTTAAGCAGCACCGGGTGCTCGCTGATGACCTCTTCGAGCACGTCCCACACGACCGGGCGCTGACGCTCGACCATGCGCTTGGCCGACTTGATGTTCTGCGCGTGGTTGAGATCAACCAGACGCTTCATCACGAACGGCTTGAACAACTCCAGCGCCATCTGCTTCGGCAGGCCGCACTGGTGCAGCTTGAGCCGAGGGCCGACGACGATGACGGAACGGCCAGAATAGTCGACGCGCTTGCCGAGCAGGTTCTGCCGGAAGCGGCCCTGCTTGCCCTTGAGCATGTCGGACAGCGACTTCAGCGGGCGGTTACCCGGACCCGTAACCGGCCGGCCACGGCGACCGTTGTCGAACAGTGCGTCGACGGCCTCCTGCAGCATCCGCTTCTCGTTGTTCACGATGATCTCGGGCGCACCCAGGTCGATCAGGCGCTTCAACCGGTTATTCCGGTTGATCACCCGGCGATACAGGTCGTTGAGGTCCGAGGTCGCGAAGCGGCCACCGTCGAGCTGCACCATCGGGCGCAGGTCCGGCGGGATGACCGGCACGCAGTCGAGCACCATGCCCAGCGGCGAATTCCGCGTGTTCAGGAAGGCGGCGACGACCTTGAGCCGCTTCAGCGCACGGATCTTGCGCTGGCCCTTACCGCTGCGAATGATCTCGCGCAAGTTTTCGGCCTCGGCATCCAGATCCATGTTCTGCAGCAGTGCTTTGATTGCCTCCGCGCCCATGCCGCCGGTGAAATACTCACCGAAGCGGTCGCGCAGCTCGCGATAGAGCAGCTCATCGGTGACCAGCTGCTTGCTGTCGAGCTTGCGGAAGGTGTCGAGCACCTCGTCGAGCCGGTCGATCTCGCGCTGAGCCTTGTCCCGGATCTGGCGCATCTCGCGCTCGCCAGCTTCCTTGACCTTGCGGCGCACGTCGGCCTTCGCGCCTTCGGCTTCCAGCTCGGTCAGATCCTGCTCCAGCTTGGCGGCGCGCTTCTCAATCTCGGCGTCGCGGCTGTTCTCGGACTGACGCTTCTCAGCGAAGATCTCGTTCTCGATCGTGGACAGGTCACGGTGACGCGACTCGGCGTCAACGCTCGTGATCACGTACGAGGCGAAGTAAATGATCTTTTCAAGATCTTTGGGGGCCAGGTCGAGCAGGTAGCCCAGCCGGCTCGGCACACCCTTGAAATACCAGATGTGCGTGACGGAAGCAGCCAGCTCGATGTGACCCATGCGCTCACGACGGACCTTGGACCGGGTCACCTCGACGCCGCAGCGCTCACAGATGATGCCCTTGAACCGGACCCGCTTGTACTTGCCGCAGTAGCACTCCCAGTCCCGTTGCGGACCGAAGATCTTCTCGCAGAAGAGTCCGTCCTTCTCAGGCTTGAGCGTGCGGTAGTTGATCGTTTCGGGCTTCTTAACCTCACCGTGCGACCACTGCCGGATGTCGTCAGCGGTAGCAAGGCCGATACGCAACTCGTCGAAGAAGTTGACGTCGAGCACTTGGACTATCCCTCGTGTTTCGTTGCTCGGATAAATTCCAGGCCGGCGGGGCGCCCCCGGTGAACCGATCGCAGTCGATCAGCCCACCGAGGACGCTCTCCGTCAGATTTCTTCGACGCTGCTGACACCCTCATTGGGGCGTCGGGACAGGTCGATGCCGAGTTCTTCCGCAGCCCGGAAGACCTCGTCGTCCGTCTCGCGCATTTCCAAGGCCACACCGTCGCTGGAGAGCACCTCAACGTTCAGGCACAGCGACTGCAGTTCCTTGAGCAGCACCTTGAAGGACTCCGGGATTCCCGGCTCCGGAATGTTCTCGCCCTTGACGATTGCCTCGTAGACCTTCACGCGACCGAGGACGTCGTCGGACTTGATGGTGAGCAGCTCCTGCAGCGCGTAAGCCGCGCCATAGGCCTGCATCGCCCAACATTCCATTTCGCCGAACCGCTGACCACCGAACTGCGCCTTACCACCCAGCGGCTGCTGCGTGATCATCGAGTACGGGCCGGTCGACCGCGCGTGGATCTTGTCGTCGACCAGGTGGTTCAGCTTCAGGATGTAGACGTAGCCGACCGAGATCGGATCCGGCAGCGGTTCACCGGAGCGGCCATCGAACAGCTGCGCTTTGCCGTCGCCGTTGACCAGCCGCTTACCGTCGCGGTTGAGCAGCGTCGACTCGAGCAGACCCTTGATCTCCTCTTCCTGCGCACCGTCGAAGACGGGGGTCGCGACATTCGAGTCCTTTTCCGACTCGTGTGCCTCGATCGCGCGCAGTTGCCGCTTCCACTCGGCGTCGTCGCCCTCGACCGACCAACCGGTTTTGGCGATCCACCCGAGGTGGGTCTCCAGCACCTGGCCGATGTTCATCCGCGAGGGCACACCGAGCGGGTTGAGCACGATGTCGACCGGGGTGCCATCCTCCAAGAACGGCATGTCCTCGATCGGCAGGATCTTGGAGATGACGCCCTTATTGCCGTGGCGGCCAGCAAGCTTGTCACCGTCCTGGATCTTGCGCTTCTGCGCCACGTAGACCCGGACCAGCTCGTTGACGCCCGGGGGCAGCTCGTCGCCGTCCTCGCGCGAGAACGTCCGGACCCCGATGACCGTGCCGGTCTCGCCGTGCGGCACCTTCAGCGAGGTGTCCCGGACTTCCCGGGCCTTCTCGCCGAAAATCGCGCGCAGCAAGCGCTCCTCCGGAGTCAGCTCGGTCTCGCCCTTGGGCGTGACCTTGCCGACCAGGATGTCGCCGGGCACGACCTCGGCACCGATCCGGATGATGCCGCGCTCGTCCAGGTCAGCGAGCATTTCCTCGCTGACGTTGGGGATATCGCGGGTGATCTCTTCCGGGCCGAGCTTGGTGTCGCGAGCGTCGACCTCGTGCTCCTCGATGTGAATCGAGGTGAGCACGTCCTGCTGGACGAGGCGCTGCGACAGGATGATCGCGTCCTCGTAGTTGTGGCCTTCCCAGCACATGAACGCGACGAGCAGGTTGCGGCCGAGGGCCATCTCCCCTTCGTCGGTGCACGGGCCGTCCGCGATGACCTGACCTGCTTCGATCCGGTCACCCTCGAACACGACAGGCTTCTGGTTGACACAGGAGCCGGCGTTGGAACGGCGGAACTTGTGCAGCAGATAGGTGCGGCGGTGACCGTCGTCCTGGTGCACCGTTACGTAGTCGGCGCACAGGTCTTCAACCACGCCACCGACCTCGGCGACAACCACGTCACCAGCGTCGACCGCAGCGCGGTATTCCATGCCCGTGCCGACCAGGGGTGCTTCGGCCTTGACCAGCGGCACCGCCTGACGCTGCATGTTGGCGCCCATGAGCGCGCGGTTAGCGTCGTCGTGCTCTAGGAACGGAATCATCGCGGTGGCGACCGAGGTCATCTGCCGCGGCGACACGTCCATGTAGTCGACCTCGGTGCCAGGCACGTAGTCGACCTCACCGCCCTTACGGCGGACCAGGACGCGATCCTGAGCGAACGTGTTGTCCGCTGCCAGCGTGGCGTTCGCCTGGGCCTTGACGTAACGGTCTTCCTCGTCAGCCGTGAGGTAGTCGACCTGGTCGGTGACCACGCCGTCCTCAACCTTGCGGTAGGGCGTTTCGATGAAGCCGAACGGGTTGACCCGCGCGAACGTCGACAGGGCGCCGATCAGGCCGATGTTCGGGCCTTCCGGCGTCTCGATCGGGCACATCCGGCCATAGTGGGACGGGTGCACGTCACGGACCTCGAAGCCGGCCCGCTCACGGCTCAGACCACCCGGGCCGAGCGCGCTCAGCCGACGCCGGTGGGTCAAGCCCGCCAGCGGGTTGGTCTGGTCCATGAACTGCGACAGCTGCGACGTGCCGAAGAACTCCTTGATCGCCGCCACCACGGGACGAATGTTGATCAAGGTCTGCGGCGTGATCGCCTCGACGTCCTGGGTTGTCATCCGCTCCCGGACGACGCGCTCCATCCGAGACAGGCCAACTCGCACCTGGTTCTGGATGAGCTCGCCCACGGTACGCAGCCGACGGTTACCGAAGTGGTCGATGTCGTCCGGCTCGTAACCATCCTCACCGGCGTGCAGCCGGCAGAGGTAGTCCACGGTCTTGACGATGTCTTCCTCGGTCAGCGTGCCCCGCACGATCGGGACGTCGATCTCGAGCTTCTTGTTGAACTTGTAGCGACCGACCTTGGCAACGTCATACCGCTTCGGGTTAAAGAAGAGGTTGTCGAGCAGGGTCTGCGCGTTCTCCCGCGTCGGCGGCTCGCCAGGACGCAGCTTGCGATAGATATCGAGCAGGGCTTCGTCCTGCCCGCCGATGTGGTCCTTCTCCAGCGTGGTCATGAGCAGCTCGGACCAGCCGAACCGCTCACGAATCTGGTCGGCAGACCAACCGATCGCCTTGAGCAGGACCGTGACGGCCTGCCGGCGCTTACGGTCGATCCGCACACCGACGGTGTCACGCTTATCGATGTCAAACTCCAGCCAGGCACCCCGACTTGGGATGACCTTGACGCTGGAGAGGTCACGGTCGGAGGTCTTGTCCGGCTCCTTGGTGAAGTACACGCCCGGCGAACGGACGAGCTGACTTACCACGACGCGTTCGGTGCCGTTAATGACAAACGTCCCCTTGGGGGTCATCATCGGGAAGTCACCCATGAACACGGTCTGGCTCTTGATTTCGCCAGTCGTGTTGTTGGTGAATTCCGCTGTCACGAACAGCGGTGCGCAGTAAGTCAGATCCTTCTCTTTACACTCCTCGATCGAGGCCTTGACCTCGTCGAAGCGCGGTGCTGAGAAGGACAGCGACATGGTGCCAGAGAAGTCCTCAATGGGACTGATCTCTTCGAGGATCTCTGCGAGGCCCGAGTGGGCGTGCGGGTCGTCCGTCGACCGAGCCTGCCAAGCCTCGTTCCCGACCAGCCAGTCGAAGGAATTCGTCTGGAGGGCGAGGAGGTTGGGGACCTCAAGTTGCTCGCTGATCCTGCCGAAGGAAACACGGCGGGGTGCGTATGCGCTCGACGTACGGCTGGTCTTCGCAGGGCGGGAAGCTGCCAAGATGCGTCCTTCCGAGGACCGGTGCTGCTGATGCGGTATGCAACTGTCTGCGTGCACTCCAATGGACCCCCCAGAAATCATCCACGTGGATGTCCTAGCAGGGCTCAAGACAGAAGGCAGCGCAAACTAGCAGTGTAGCCGCTCGGCTAACCGCTGTCCAGCCAACACCAGAGATTTCCTGCGGATCGTGCCCCTGTCGCCACTGACCTGCACTAACGTGCGGCCGGACGAGAATGCGGGGCCGCTCAACGCGGCAAATCTCTCGGTGCCACCTGCGGAATGAACGAGCTCAGCCAAGACAAGCTCAGCCGAGCCGGCCCTATCCGCAGGGCGGCTGTCGCAAGCGCGGAAACTTGCTGTCATCAGCGTGCCTGTCAGCGGACACTCAGTCAAGGGTTGTGGCGGGGGTCAGACCCGCGCCATCACCCGTCGGGCGCGTCTAGGCGACCATACTCCACGATTTGCCAGGTTCGGCCGGGTTTGCCGGGCCGGGTCGAGACATCCAACTACCGAGGTTTCCACCCCATAGAACAGGCACAAAATACCGCCGGCGCGGACCCGAGGACGGGTCCGCGCCGGCGGTGAAGGTAAAGCGGGAACTCAGGTCACTTGAGGGTGACCTTGGCGCCTTCGCCCTCGAGCTTGGCCTTGGCGGCCTCAGCCTTCTCCTTGTTGACACCCTCGAGGATCGCCTTGGGGGCGGCCTCAACGGCGTCCTTGGCCTCCTTGAGGCCCAGGCCGGTCAGCTCACGCACGACCTTGATGACCTGGATCTTCTTGCCACCGTCGCCCTCGAGGACAACATCGAAGGAGTCCTGCTCCACGACGGCCTCGGCAGCGGCCGGACCGGCCGGGCCGACGGCCGCGACGGGCGCGGCGGCCTTGACGTCGAAGACGTCCTCGAACGTCTTCACGAACTCGGAGAGCTCGATCAGCGTCATTTCCTTGAACGCGTCAAGCAGCTCGTCGGTGCTGAGCTTCGCCATGTCTGGCAACCTTTCCTAGCGACTAATGTAAATGTGCTTTGGTTCGCGAGGCCAATTAGGCGGCCTCGGCAGAACCGTTCTTCTCGCGCTCAGCACGCAGGGCGTCCACCAGGCGCACAGCCAGGGAAAGCGGAGCCTGGAACGTGGCCGCAGCCTTGCTCAGGTTGCCCTTCATGGCACCGGCCAGCTTGGCCAGCAGCACCTCACGGGACTCGAGATCGGCAAGCTTGTTGACCTCGTCGGCAGTGAGAGCCTTGCCCTCAAAGACGCCGCCCTTGATGATCAGAACGGGGTGCGCCTTGGCGAAAGCCCGAAGACTCTTGGCCGCCTCGACTGGGTCGCCGCCGACGAAGGCGAGCGCGGTGGGGCCGGAGAACAGCGCGTCGAGTCCTTCGATGCCAGCATCGGTCGCCGCACGCTTCGCGAGCGTGTTCTTCGACACGGAATACTTGGTCTGGTTGCCCAGCGAGCGCCGCAGCTCAGTGAGCTGCGCGACCGTGAGACCGCGGTACTCGGTCAACACGGTGGCCGACGAGTTACGGAAGTTGTCCGTGAGCTCGGCAACGGCACCGGCCTTGTCGGCTCGGACCGGCTTGTCCGCCATGTCCCTCCTCTCTCAGTGCTGAAGCCACTGGTCGATTCGGGGTCCGTTGGGAAATGAAAACGCCCCGGCGCACGGCGCACGGGACGGAATGGGCTTAAGCCTGCTCACGAACCGTTCTGCCCTGCACGGGTCGCCCGCATTCGGCGGGACCTTCGACCACGGCCTCCGTCTTTAAACGGCTGCCGCAGTGACCAGCGGTCTATGGGTGGAACTTCGTCCACCAGAATACGCGGTCGAGTCAGCTACGCCAAAATCAGGGTCCCTGCGACCTCGAATCGCACGGGGACCTCGCAACCAGCAAGACTTCAGGACCGTGCGCGGCGTAACCACCCATAGCCAGCGAAGGCTGCCGCGCACCAGACGATCGCCCACCCGATCAACAGCAGGAGCGTCTCGGCCGACGGAGTCGTCATGGCGTTCAGCACTCGTGCGGTGGCCATCACCGGTGGGACTAGCCACGGTGCGACCGAGCTCCGCAGGCCCAAAATGATCACTAGTACCACAGCGATAACCAGAACCGCGACGCCGTTGCGCGGGTTACCGGTGACGACTCGACTAGCCAGGGCGCCCACTGCCACCGCGGGCGGGACAGCGAGCAGATGGGCGAGCACGCCCAGCGCAATCCCGGTCCGCAAAGACGAACTGGTATCGATGCCGTTAAAGATCCAGGGCGCGCCCATAGCTAGTACGCAGACAGCCAGCGCGAACGCCGTGGCGGTCAGCAGACCAGCTAGCGCCTCCCGCCGAGCACCGACAGCCAACCGGGCCAGCCGACGTTGGCCATCCGGCTCAGCGTCTAACACGAGCTTCGTCTGCCAGGCGAGCGCAGGAAAAAGTGCCACAGCCGAATAACCGTAGGCTACTGCGGCCGGCGACGGTCCCCCGCCGTAGATCACGCCCAGCTCGACGAGGATGAGGATGAATGGGGCGAGGGAACGACCGCCACGCACGAAACCAGTCAACCGCATGCGAACTAGGTGCCTCATCGGTACTCCGTTTCGGGCGCGGATTCGATCTCACCCTGCTGATTTTTCAGCCCCCGTTTGGGTGCGCCGCTCAGCTCAGCTACGACGACAGTCTTCTCGCATATGCCGAGGACCTGGTGACCGGCAGCGCGAAGCTGGACCATGGTCTGGTTGGCGTCCGCGCGCCGAACCGACACCTGCACAATCACCTCGTCCTGCGCATCGGGCGGTGGCGACGTTTGCACTGACTGCACCGCGCCGCCTGCAACGGTCCAGTGCACGGCGTTCGGCAATCCGGCGATCTCACCGCGGTGATCGCTGACCAGCACGATGCCACCGGCGGTGGTCACCTCGGCGACTATCTGCGGGATCAAAGTGCGGGCGACCGAGTCGAGACCTTCCCAGGGCTCGTCCAACACGAGCAACCCAGGACGCGCCAGCAAGGCCTGGGCCAGGCCGACCTTCTGGGCTGTGCCCTTCGACAGCTCAGCCAGCCGGGTTTCGGTGTGCTCGGTCAACAACAAGCGTTCGATCCAGCGGCCGACGTCGCTCGGACTGGAGCGCGCACTCACCTGAGCCATCCGGCGCAAATATTCCCCAGCGGTGAAGGGCTGATCGGCCGGGAAGCGCTCGGGCACCCAGCCGACGACCGGTGGACGGTCGCGCACGCTGCCACGAGTCGGGCGCAGCACGCCGGCAGCTAATTGCAGCAGCGTGGACTTGCCAGCGCCATTACGGCCCAGCACCACAATCGTCTGCCCAGGTTCGGCTGCCACATCGACTGCTTGCAAAGTCCAGCGGGCGCGTTTGGCGTACCGAAAGGAGACTTGATCGAAGTGCACGCACGAAAGCGTGACATAGCAAATGCCCCCGGGAAAGACCCGGGGGCATTTGCGACATCAACAGACTTAGGACTCGGTGTTGGCTGCAGTGAAGTTCTTGACCACGTTCGGGTCGATCTGCACGCCGGGGCCCATGGTGGTGGCCACGACGACCTTGCGCAGGTATTTGCCCTTGGCGGCGGACGGCTTGGCCCGCAGCACCTCGTCCAACACTGCGGCGTAGTTTTCCACCAGCTGGGTCTCGGAGAACGAGGCCTTACCGATGATCATGTGCAGGTTGGAGTGCTTGTCCACCCGGAAGGCGATCTTGCCGCCCTTGATCTCGTTGATCGCCTTGGTCACGTCGACGGTGACCGTGCCGGTCTTCGGGTTGGGCATCAGGCCGCGCGGGCCGAGGATGCGCGCAATCCGGCCGATCTTGGCCATCTGGTCCGGCGTGGCGATGGCGGCATCGAAGTCGAGCCACCCACCCTGGATCCGGGCCACCAGCTCGTCGGTGCCGACCTCGTCGGCGCCGGCTGCGACGGCTTCGTCCGCCTTGGCGCCCTGGGCGAAGACGATCACGCGAACCGTCTTGCCGGTGCCGTGCGGCAGGTTGACCGTGCCGCGAACCATCTGGTCGGCCTTGCGCGGGTCGACACCCAAGCGCATGGCGACCTCGACGGTGGCGTCGAACTTAGTCGAACTGGTGGTCTTGGCAATCTTGACCGCATCGTTCGGCTCGTAGAGCTTGTCGGCGTCGATCTGCTCTGCTGCCTTACGGTAGCTCTTACTGCGCTGCATTTCGGTGTTCTCCTGTGGTAGTTGGCGGGGTGCGCCGATCGCACCCCTCCCACGACAAACGTTTTAGATCTTGGCGACCTGGTTGAAGTTGAGCTCCACCGGGGTCTCGCGACCGAAGATGGAGACCAGAACCTTCAGCTTCTGCTGGTCAGCGTTGATTTCACTGATCGAGGCCGGCAGCGACGCGAACGCACCGTCCGTGACGGTGACCGAGTCGCCCACCTCGAAGTCGAGCACACGAATCTCCGGCTTGGCTTTCTTTTCCTCGGCCGTTGCAGCCGGGGCCAGCCACTTAAGCACCTCGTCCAGCGAGAGCGGGGCAGGGCGGTCAACTCGGTCGGTCGCGCCGACGAAGCCGGTCACTCCGGGAGTGTTGCGCACACAGGAATAGGACTCCGGGGTCAAATCCATCCGAACCAGGATGTAACCCGGGAAGACCTTGTTCTGCACCTGGACCCGTTTGCCGCTCTTGACCTCGACCTCTTCGCGGGTCGGCACCTCGACCTGGAAGATGAACTCCTCCATGTCCAGGCTGGTGATGCGGGTCTCAAGGTTGGTCTTGACCTTGTTCTCGTAACCAGCGTACGAGTGCACCACATACCAGTCGCCCGGGGCGTAGCGCAGCTTCTGCCGCAGCTCCTGCACCGGGTCGTAGTCGTCGTCAACGTCCGGAGCGGGAACCTCATTGTCCTGCGCCAGCTCGTCGGCAGCAGGACCGTCCTCGACCTCGGCACTCGCCTCGGCCGTTTCCTCGCTGGCTGCCTCGACCGACTCGTCGGTTTCCGCCGTGGCCACCGACGACAGCTCGTCGGCAGACTGCGCGGTCTCGTCGTCGTACTCAGGCACGCTCGCTCACTTCCAACTCAAGTCTTCGAAATCGCAGGCGGCGCGGCCTTAGCCGCCGAACGCCCAGAGGATTAGCTTGCCCAAGCCGAGGTCCAGGAAGCCGACGATCGTCGTCATGACCACGACGAAACCGATCACGATAGTTGTGTAGGTCAGCAGCTCCCGGCGGTTCGGCCAGATGACCTTGCGCAGCTCACTGACAACCTCACGGAAGAAGCCACCGATCCGGCCGAAGAAACCGGTGCGACGGACCTCCTTCTTCGCCTTGGGGCTGTCAGCACCCTTTGTCCGCTCACGAACGGCGGTGCCACCACCGCGGCTGAGCAACTCGTCGTCGCCGTCGTCCTCAGCCACCTCATCGTCGGCAACGGCATCGGCAAACAGCTCGTCGTCGGCGGGGTCGCCGGCGTCACCGGGTCGGTTCCTCTCGGCCATGCCGCCCTACTTCCGTCATCGATAATGAAGGGGTTCCCCAGTTTGCGCTCGTGACCGGCGCGGGGGTCGTGCGAACCGCGCACCGGGCGGGCACGTCTGGGAGGTTACGCAGGGGTGACAGGACTTGAACCTGCAGCCTGCGGTTTTGGAGACCGCTGCTCTGCCAATTGAGCTACACCCCTATGTGGAACAGATCCTCTGCGATCCAACCCGTCCGGTGATCCAGTTTGTCACATGACGCGCGGGCCCAGAGGCTTACCGCCCCCCGGCGCACCAGTGTACGGGTACGCCCGCGATTATCCCAACCCGGGTCACTGCTGACGCAGAACTACCTGGGACAACGCCAGCACCTTTTCGCCGTGGCAGGTGGCGGTCACACTCACCCGAACATGCCCGGCTGCGGTGATCTCCTTGACCGTGCCGGAGACGACGACCTCGGTGCCTTCGTCGGTATCTGGCACGGGCACTGGTCGACTGAAGCGAACACTGAGCTCCAGGACCGCGTCCGCGGCACCCGCCCACGTCGTTGCTGCCCGACCCACCAGCGCCATCGTGAACATGCCATGCGCGATCACACCCGGCAGGCCGACCTGCTTGGCGACCCGCTCGTTCCAGTGGATCGCGTTGAAGTCGCCGGAAGCTCCCGCGTACCGAATCAGGTCGGCTCTGGTTATGCGGTAGGTCTGGGGCGGCAAGGTTTTGGTGGTGGCGTCGTGGCTGGTGGACGCCACGGTGTTGGCGGTCATGCGTGCTCCTCGCCGCGTTGAACCAGCTTGGACCACACCGTGACCACGGGCTCGCCGAGCTCGGTGCTGACCTCACTGCGGGTGGTGATGAAGTCGTGGCCGCCCCGGCTGAGGATCTCGTCGACCGAATTGCGACAAACGAGCGAATCCCCCGCGACGACCGGTCGGGTGTAATGGAAGCGTTGATCGCCGTGCACGACGCGGGAGTAATCCAGGCCGAGCGCCGGGTCGTCGATGATCTGCCTGGTCGTGGCCATGGTGATCAAGACTGGGAAGGTCGGCGGGGCGATCACATCGGCATAACCGAGCGCACGGGCGGCCGCAGGGTCGAGATATTCCGCGTTCTCGGCGCCGATCGCTTGGGCGAACTCGCGGACCTTTTCCCGGCCGACAACATAAGGCTCCGTGATCGGCCAGGTGCGGCCGACAAAAGACTGGTCGAGAGGCATGGGCACCAAACTACTCCGCCGGGTGAAGAACGACTCTGCGCCGCCCGGAGAACCGGACGACGCAGGTTGAGTCAAAAGCAGCGAACGCTTAGCGCGTCTCGCGGTGCAGCGTGTGCTTGCCGTCGCGCGGGCAGAACTTCTTCAGCTCAATCCGGTCGGGGTCGTTACGACGGTTCTTCCGGGTGATGTAGTTCCGCTCCTTGCACTCCGTACACGCCAGGGTGATCTTCGGACGGACGTCGGTCGCCTTGGCCACGACGGGATGCCTTCCTGCTTAACGGATTTCTTAACGACACACCAGCGTAGACGCTGAGTGGAACGATATGCAAAGTGGGATCCCCGGTGGGACCCCGTTGCACGTAGCGGTGGCCGGACTTGAACCGGCGACACAGCGATTATGAGCCGCTTGCTCTACCATCTGAGCTACACCGCCGTGCCCGGATCAAAATCCAGCGCCGGCGATTTCCAGCGTCGGCGGCGGGGAATGAACCCGGTGGAGCCCCCTTACGGAATCGAACCGTAGACCTTCTCCTTACCATGGAGACGCTCTGCCGACTGAGCTAAGGGGGCAATCACGACATTGCTCGCAAGTCTTCCGTCGCGAGCTGCGCAGAAGTAACCCTACACGACCGCCCGCCGGGGGTGAAACCGGATCCCCGGCGGCTCAAGATGGCCAGGTCAGGTCCCAGCGCAATCCGTCGGTCAGATCACCGCGCGCAGCCGGCGTACCGCTCCGGCTGAGGTGGGTTCGGGCTCGGTGCGAGCGTTAAACCAGGCTTCCAACCGCTCGTACGGCAGGGGACGGCTGAACAGATAGCCCTGGCCGACCTCGCAGCCCATGCTCTCCAGTAGTTCGAGGGTGAGTTCGCTCTCGACCCCTTCGGCCACCACACTTAATCCGAACTCGCGTGACAAACCGATCACAGCTCGGACGATCGCCAAGTCGCCGGAGTCGGTGACCATTCCGTGCACAAAGCTGTCGTCGATCTTGACCTCGTGCACCGGCCATTGCCGCAGGTAGGACAACGACGACGCACCCGTGCCGAAGTCGTCGACACTGAGCTGAACCCCAAGATCCCGCAGTCGGAACAGGGTGGGTAGGACCCGCTCGATGTCGGCGAGCATTCCGGGCTCGGAGATCTCGAAGGTGACCCGGGCCGCGGCAACGCCGTACTGATCAAGCAGTTGTTCGACTTGGTCCGGGAAGCGGGAGTCAAGCAGGGTGCGCACCGAAAGGTTGACGGAGATGGACAGTGGTCGGTCAGCGTCCGCCCATTCTCGACAGCGCCGCAGTCCCTCGCACAGCACCACTTCGGTGAGCCGGGAAAGCTGGCCGGTGTGCTCGGCGACGGCGACGAAATCCTCTGGCGCGACCTCGCCGTGGGCCGGGTGGTGCCAGCGAGCCAGACACTCCACCCCGACCAGATGCCGGTCAGCCAGGGACACTTTGGGCTGGAAGTAGACGTCGAGTTGGTCGGTGTCGAGCGCTTGGCGCAGGTCGGCGGCGATGCCCAGGCGGCGCACCGCTCGGGATTCCAGGGCGGGGTGGAAGAGCTGCACACCATATGGGAGGACTTTGGCGGCGCTGCTGGCCAGCTCGGCCCGTTGGATCAGCGCTTCGGGGTCGTTGCCGTGATCGGGATAGATCGACACGCCGATCGCGGTGTCCACATCCAAGGTGAGAGTGCCGACGGTCAGCGGCCCGCGCAGTTGCTCACGCATATCAGTGGCGAGCTGAACTGTCGCATCTGTGCTCTCCACCCGCAGCGTGACCACGAACTCATCACCGCCGATCCGCCCGACCAAAGCGCCCGGTCCGGCAATCGCGCGCAATCGGGCCGCCACCTCAGCGAGCAATTTGTCGCCGGCCGCGTGGCCCATCGACTCGTTCACGTCCCGCTGCCCGTCGACGTCGAACAACAACACCGCGACGACTTCGTCTTCCGCGTGCACCTTCACCGACTCGGCCAACGCATCGGTAATCCTGCGCCGGTTCGGCAAACCAGTCAAACGATCATGGTACGCGTCGTAGCGCAGCCGATCGACGAGTCGCGAGTTCTCCACGGCCACCGCAGCATGCGCCGCAATCGTCTCCAGAACCTGCACGTCAGCAGCCCGAAACGTACGGGAATCGCCGAGTCGGTTGATAACCTCTAGGGTTCCGATGGTCGTCTGCCCGGAGCGCAACGGCACGGCGACGACGTCTTTGATCTTCGCGGCGCGTACCGCGTGGCGGAGGCTCTCGGTTTTGTCGAAACGTGGGCCTACGGCGATCGTTTGTGCGCTTTCAAGCACCTGGGCGCGGATTACCGCAGGTAGTGGCGAGATATCGAGTAAGCCCTTGTTCTCCACTCGGGCGGTGAGCAGCACTTCGGGATGCCGGCCTTTGGCGGCGAGCCATAGCGTGGCGTATTCCGAACGCATAAGAGCGCGCACCCGATCAAGCAGCACATCAGGAAGGCTGCCTTCGGAACCCTGGTCGCGAACTGCTTGGGTAAGTTCGTAGACATCCGCGACGGTGCGGTGTTGACGGAAGAACTCGGCGAACGAACGCAGTACCAAGATCAGCGCGAGGATTAGAACGCTGAGTAGTAGCGCAGACCACCGATTTGCTTCGAGAGCGACGAGGAAAACGAGGCCGATAGTGATATTGATGCCGGAGGTGACTAGGGTCGGCAGACCAGCAACCAGCGCTTCCTGGCCAGCACGACGACCTTGCACCACGCTCATGACACCGGCGAAGCTGACGAAATGGACCAGCCAGCTGACTAAAACGGCAGCGAACAGAACGGCCCAGGTGCGCGGACCTGGGTCCCGGATCGGGGGCAGCGCCGCGATGACGATCAACGCAGCCGATACGCTGGCCGCCGACTTGGCAACATTGAACCAAATCTTAGTGGCCGCTGTCGACGCAAACAGCTGCGTGATAAATGATGCAGCGGTGACCGCACAGATCACCATCGTTGGCGGCAGATAGAACAGGGCGAGCACAAGCGGCAGTTCAGTTACAATCACATTAAATGTTTGCCTGCGGATTACAACATTAAAAATGGTGATAGAGGATGCGGCGAGCAAAGCCAACGCAAATAGGCCACGAAGCCAGGAGTAATACCAGTGAGGCTCGTTGCTCCAAAACACCGCAGCGCACACGAACGCAAAAAGACCTAGCGGGCCGGTGATCAGCCACGCATATTGCGCGGAACGCCGCTGGGATCGCGGACGTCCGACCATGATGCTCCCTTAATCAGTCAGCGCGGTCGCATCAACCAAGTGGAGCCGATGACGCCATGACAGCATGCGGAGTGTCAGTTCCAGACGATTTCTAGCGACTGGACTTTGACGTCGTTGGCGGGAGTGGCCGCGGCTGGGATCTCCGTGCGCTTCAAGCTTGCCTCGGCCGCGGTCGGGCCACCGATAGCTACGGTGAAAATCAACGTCAAGCCTGCGACGCGGCCCAGGGTCCTTGCAGACATGACAACTCCTGCGATGTGTTTGCGCTCCGCTGGGGGGGATTACATGATGGTGCCACACGGGCTGTGCGACGGGGAGTGCGCGCGGGCGAGTTGGGCCCGGCATGGCGAAATCTTGACCGAACGGCTGAGTCGAAGCATCGATTCATCTTCAAGATTCTGCCAGGTTTATACCCGATTTATATGGACAACTGGGCATGATTCGCCAAATCGGCGTCATGGCATCTTGACGTCAGGGTGACCTGACTCAATGCTGTGAGCCATGACCTCAGCTGACGACCTTGAGCGGCGACACACGCTGTCCACTGCCGCGGCACGCTTCGACGAGCTCCGGATGCGTGCCGCCCGCGCCACCACTGGCACGTCCGAGTCCTCCCTGAGCAGCGCAGACAACCTGGAATTGCTAGCTCTCGGCGAAGTGATCATCCGGAAGATCGGCTATGGACGGCGCGCGACAGTCCACGCTGCCCACTCCGCTGGGGCGTCCTGGACCCAGATCGGCAGCGCACTGGGTTGCTCCAAACAGGCCGCTTGGGAAGCACACACCCGCTGGCTGCAGGAGCAAACGCCACAGTGAATGCACCGCACTAGCTCCCGCGCTACTTGTCTCGGCTAGAGCCGCTACTTCTCTCGGCTAGACCGGCGTGGTCTCGGCCGGAAACGCACTAACGCCAAGCCGACCAACCCCACTGCCAGGCCGGTGCAGGCCGTCGTCAGCATGCTGCGGGTGAACCCCGCGCCCAGAACGACGAGGCTCAGCGCCGTACCGAAAAGAAGGTGGTAGTAGCCGGCGTCGCGAACGGTGCGGAAGGAGCGGGCTGTGAGCGCTGGAGCTTGGTGGGAAAACAAAATCCAGCCACCGTACGCAGCCAGCGCGAGCCCGAACGCACCGCCAATCATCATGGTCCACGTGCTCGTGGTCATCGCATCAGTCTGCGACCTTGCGGCGGCCGATCAGCGGTAATTGGTGAACTGCAGCGCGACCCCGAAGTCCTCGGCCTTGAGCAGGGCGATCACGGCCTGCAGATCGTCGCGCTTCTTCGCGGTGACACGCAACTGGTCGCCCTGGATCTGCGCTTGCACACCCTTGGGGCCTTCCTCGCGGATCTTCTTGCCGATCGCCTTCGCCTTGTCGGCGTCGATGCCCTCGATCACCTTGCAGTCGATCTTGTAAGTCTTGCCGGACTGCCGCGGGTCGCCGGCCTCCAACGACTTCAGTGAGATGTTGCGCTTGACCAGCTTCTCCTTGAAAACGTCCAGCGCAGCGACCGCACGCTCCTCGGTCTCGGAGGTGATCGTCACCCCTTCTTCACCGGATTTGGCGACGGTCGTGCTGGTGCCACGGAAGTCGAAGCGAGTGCCGAGTTCCTTCTCCGTCTGATGGAAGGCGTTGTCGACCTCCTGGCTGTCGACCTTGCTGACGATGTCAAACGACGGGTTGGCTGGCATGATCTGACTCCTGCGTGCTGGTGTGTCGATGTTCTCGGACGGCCGTTGACCGGCCCCCGGCCTCCCGACCGTACCCGGTTGCGTAACGGGGCGTGGGTACGGCTATTCTGTTCTGGCGCTGCTACGGGAAACCGTAACGGTGTGCCCAGGCGGGTTGCCCGAGCGGCCAATGGGAGCGGACTGTAAATCCGTCGGGAAACCTTCGAAGGTTCGAATCCTTCACCCGCCACACGGTGCAAAAATTGCCCCTGACCACGCGTAAAGCCGGTCAGGGGCCATTTTTGTGAGTCTTACTCAGTCTCACTTAGTACCGTTTGATCTCGCTCGCTGTCCCCCATGCGTCCCCCGGACTTTAGGGCTTGATCATGCTGCAATATCACCCTCTTCAGGGAAGGCCTCGGAGCAATGCTCGAAACCTGTGGATGTGCGTTGGGAGGCGTACCCTCCCGACGAGTTCCAAGCCAGGAATCGAGTAGAGCCCACGCGTCAACGCGGGTGGGAGGGTACGCCCGTGCTTACCGTAGTCAACCCGGAAGAGCCGACGCCGGCGACAGTGTCCGCGCCGGCGCCGGCGCCTACTTCGAACGCGGCCGCCTCGTAGAGCGCGACGACCATTGCAGCTCCGGCACAGCCCCCGACAAAGCTGGCAGCAGAGCTGCCTAAAGAACCGTCATCCACCAGGACATGGACCATTGCTCATGGGCTCAGACCCCCAACTCGTCGCACAAGTCGACGTAGCGATCGAGGTCGTCCGGCGAGCTGCGGTGGCGCCCGAGCCCGACACTGTCGAACTCGTCGACCCCGTCGGTCGAGTGAATGCCCAGCACCCGCAGCGCACCGTTGATGGTGACAGTACGGCGACGCTGTGCCCGGCCCCCCGGCTACCTGGGTGGCGGGCACCCCGGCGTTAAGCCACGTCGAGACGGCGGCGTGGCGCAGGTCGTATGGCTTTTTGCGAGCGGTGACCGGGCCCCACCCGGGTAAAGCTGAGCCTTACGCCTAGTGCCAGAGACCGAGGTACGTCGAGTCACCGATGGTTCCGCCGCGTCGATAACCTTGTCACGCAAAGTTGGGCGAATATTCATCTTGAGCGCTGGGTTCGATCGGTTGCCTAGTGCTCTAGTGTTGCGCTCTGGCGCGAAAACGATCTTGGCGGCGGCGACTGGCTCGGTACTGAGCGACCCGCTGGTAGAGCGCTTGCACGACGCGCTTTTGCGCGTCAATTGGCAGTTCCTGACTACTCGTTTAGATCTTGGAAAAGGTTGTGGTGTGACTGCCATGTTGCGTCGCTTTGACGAACGCTCACTGGCTGCGGGCACGATGCCGAGGCAGTCAGGCAAGACAATCAGCGTTTTGCCGTGGTTGATCGCAGGTGCCGGGATCCTGCTGGCGCTCCATCACACGGGAACACCCGACCAATACACCGTGCTCTATGCGGCCTACTACTTGATCGCCATTGTCATTCCTGGAACCCTGACATTCCGTGCGCTAAGGGAAAGCCGCGGCAACCTGCCCGAGGATTTAGGCCTTGGGGCGGTAACGGGCCTGCTCGTCATGCTCGCCGGCTGGGCACTGTGCGCCGCCACTCATCTGCAGGTGCTGCTGCCAGGATGGCCGCTGCTGGTCATCGTTGTTTTCATTGCCGTCCCGCGACTGCGACGGTACTGGCGCATCCCGGCCGAACGCCGCGAACCGCTCCCCGCAGCCTGGTCGTGGATCGTTGCCGCCGGGCTCTGCCTGATGGTCGTGACGAATTACAAGACCTGGGCGACGACGCCTTTGCCGCCGGCGACCCGGGTCTACTTCCAGGACTTTATGTACCACCTCGCGCTGGTGCACGAGATGATGCGCTCAATGCCGTTCCAGGTACCGCAGGTCGCCGGCGACACGTTGCGGTATCACTACCTGGCCGACGCCGATATGGCCATGGCCACCATGGTCACCGGTGTGCCGGCGCAGGTCGTGCTGCTGCGGCTATGGATCGTGCCGATTTCAGCGCTGGTCGTCTTCGTTACCGCCGCACTCGGGCGCGAGCTCACCGGCAAATGGTGGGCGGGGGCCCTCGCAGGGTTATCCGCGATCATCGGGATGCCGCTAGCGCTCGGCGAGCCGGTGCGCGCCTTCGGGCAGGGAGCGGTCTCTATCAATAGCCCGTCCGAGGTCTACTCGATCCCGCTGATCGGCCTGCTAGTGCTGGTCGCCGTAGATATGCTCGGCGGCCGCCGCCTGGGTCGGGCCTGGTTCTTGGTCTTCCCCTTGGCACTGGCGTGCGCCGGCGCCAAGTCGAGCGGCCTGCCGCCGTTTGCGTTCGGGCTAGTTTTGGCGGGGTTCATCGTGGCATGGCGCCACCGAGACCGGCTGCGCGCAGTGGTCGTGTTTCTCACGCTCGTACTGGTGGCATTGTTCATCGGACTCAAAATCTTTGCCGGCGGCGGCGCGAGCATGCTGTCGCTGCAGCCCTTCGCGATCCTCTCGATCGTGCAGCCTTATCGGACGACGCTCGGCGTTCACGACGTCAACGACGGAGACCTCTCCTTGCCTTACGGCGTTGAGCACGCGAGCCTCGGCGGCGCACTTTTCATTGCTGCCCTTCTGTGCTGGTGGGTGGCGTTGCAGTCACCGCGGCTTCTAGGGCTACTCACCGTCGCTCGGTCGCGGACCAGGACCCGGCCAGAGATATGGCTGCTCGCCGGGATGGTGATCGCGGGCGCCGGCGGCACCTGGCTGCTGTGGCATCCTTCGGTGAGCCAAGGATATTTCTACTTAGGCGTCACACCGTTCGCCGCACTACTGACTTGGGTCCTCCTCGCCGATCAGGCCCGCTCCTGGCGACCCGTCGCCGCCGGATTGGCCTTCGGGGCCATGTGGGGCTTGGTGGCACCGTCATTCGCTGTGCCCCGGCCCAGCAGCATCTCAGCGTGGCTGGTTGCCCTGGCAGGGCCGCTGCTACTGACTGCGGCGGTAGCGGCCGCTATTGCGAGCGTGGCGGTGATCGGGTGGCGTTTGCGCACTGGGCGGAAGGCGTGGCGGGCTGTACCGGCCGGAGCCACTGCGGCGTTGCTCGGCGCCGGACTCGTTGTCGTCCCGCATGACCTCGCCCAGCTAGCCGTCAATCACCTGCAAAAGCCTCACCACGCCACCACGGCAACGGCACCGGCTCTCCCCGGGAAAAAGACTCAAGCTCAGGCCACGAGTAGCACGGCCAAGCCTGCCGTCCTGCCCGCGAAAGCACTGCCCGACAGCCCCGTCGTCGCCGCAGACGAGATGCGCGCAGCGCTTTGGCTCGACGAACACGCCGGCCGCGACGATCTGGTAGCGACGAACGTGCATTGCCGGGTCATCCAGCCAGACGGCGTGTGCGACGCCCGCGCCTTCTGGGTGTCAGCGTTGACCGGCCGGCGGATGCTGATCGAGAGCTGGGGTTATAGCGACGAGGCCGCAGCTGCGGACGGCGTCAACGGCCTGCGCTATTACCAGCAACCTGCGCCTGATCCACAGATCTATAACCTGAACCAGCAAATCTTTACCCAGCCGAACACGGCAAATCTGGCCACACTCCGCGACGTCTACCACGTGAAATGGCTCTATGCGGATAGCCGGATGCCGGGCGGGGTAGCAAAGTTACTCGCAAACCTTACCCGAGTGCGCTATACGGCTGGAGCGGCGACAATCTATGAGGTTTGAGTAGGGCGATCAGCTCTACGCTGCCGCGGGCATCGGGTGGTATCTCCTAGTCGAGCATGAGTCGCCCGATTCGCTGACCTTGCGACTTAACCGCCTCGATGGCCAGCACTACGTCGAAGAGTCCATCGTGAAGACCGGCGCGAGCCTGGCCGCCGAGCATCCGTTTCGGTTTGAACTCGACACGCGGTCGCTCGTCCGTCGATGATCGGCGTCCCAAGCTAGCCCGACGAACCAGGTGATAGCGGCATAAGTGCTTCGAGCAGCGGCCACATCGAGTCGATCACCACAGTCGCTCCGGCGGCAGAGAGACGCTCACGTTTGCGTGGCTTGTTTGCGTAGCCGATCGTTGACGTACCGGCAACTTTGCCGGCTTCGATGTCGGTGACCGAGTCGCCGATGAATACCGTGTCGGCCGGCAGTATCTGGGTGATCGCGAGGCCGCGCTCGATCAAGAACGGGTGCGGCTTGAGTTGGTGCGGTGGCATCCCGTCGAATCGAGCAGCCACGCCATCGACGTAGCGGCTCAGGTTTTGGCTCTTCAGATAGGTCTCGACGGCTGCGCTCGCGTTGTTGCTGACAATGGCCACTGATCGGCCTGTGCCAGCGGCGCGGCGGAGGACTTCCTCGGCACCCGGCGTCGGGCTCGCCGTGGCGGCCGCGAACAACTCTGCGTCGCGACAGGCGTCCGCGACAGCGCGGGTCAGGTGATCATCGCCGAGTGCGTCGACGAGGCTCAAGATGTGGAGCGGGTCAGTATTTAGCACAGCGATGGTGGGTGGCAGCTCACCGTTGCGCCGTACTCGAACGAGGTCGAGTAGCTCCTGCGCTACAGCAGCAGCTGGATAACCAGCAAACACGGAGCAGATCGGGCCGTCGAAATCTAACAGCAGACATCGGGCGGTGGCCACCAGGTTTGAGAGCATCATGGCCTGTACTCGTAGGCGATGTTGGTCCAGACGCTATCGAACCAGCCTCGTGCTTGGTCGACAAACTGGTTCGCAATATCATTGGGCTCACCTGTTGTGCCGTAATAGAACAGCGGAACATCTTTGCCGAGCACGTCGAAGATCCCCACTGACTGCTCGTCGACCGAGACAGTGTTGGTAACGACGGGATAGAAACCGAAGAAGACTTCGTTGCGATTAAGGATGTACAGCTTTGACAGGACCGTCGTGCCTTGTGCCCGAACTTCTACGGTGGCATTGCGAACTAACCTAAGCGTGCCCAACTCGGCCACCGATTCTGTGATGGCCTCGGTGTTCCGGCGGGCAATACGGGCTACCCGTTCGCGCACAGCGGGATCGTCACCAGCAGGTTCTATCCGTGATGGGATTACGGCGGGCCGGCTGAAATCAGGGAGCAGAATTCGGATGACCACTGATTCAGGAGCGAGCTGGCCTGCACGGATCTTGTCGAGCGGTTCCTGGATGGCGCCGTGCAGAGTCTCACTGGAGAAACCCGAGAAGTCGATCGTGACGTGTGGTTGCTCGAACGCGGCCTCGATGTATGGACGTAGGCCGACTGGTCGTTCAGTCTCGGCGCGGACGAACGCGCCGCTGCCCTGCCGGGAGACAACCAGTCGGTCATCGCGCAGGATTCGCAGCGCTGATTTGACGGTCTCGCGGGCTACACCGTAGCGCTCGGCTAAGTCGTTTTGCGACGGCAGCCGCTCCCCCGACGCGAACTTTCGGGTGAAGATCGCCGCGCGGAGCACGTTGGCGATTTGCTGAGACACGGGGCGGGCGTCATCGGGCTCCAGGTTATCGAGGCTGCGGGCATCCACGTTCACTCCAGCAGGGTAAATCCTGACTAGCCAAGCTACGGAATCTGGGCTGATTCTGCTTGCATGCGTAGACCCCTCCCGCTAAAGTAGATATGGCTAGCCAAGCTAGTCATATCTGGTCTCGCGCAACGTTACTCGCTGCCACCGCGGTCGATCTTGTTTCGCGAGAACAGCTGGCACCGGGGTGGGTGCTGGGAAACGTGCCCCGCAACCCCGCCCGCCTCGGTGTCGTCCATGCCGCCTCCGGCCACGAATCTGGCAGCGATCGCAGTTTCATGCCCTCAGTCTTTGGTGGCGTTTGCGGTGGTGAGGCGTTTTTTGATCTTGGTGGTCAGGGCTGCTGGGAGCGCTTCGGCGTCGAGCAGGCGACCGATTGAGGCTGGCTCGTGCAGATAGATGCGATATGCGTCGGCGATGGTCAGACTGCGGACCGGTCGGCTGACGACCTCGATCGGGTCACCGGCGCGAACGTCGCCGGGGGTGACCACCCGCAGGTACGCACCGCTGCGGCTCACCTGCCCGAACCGTTTCACCCAGTTCGGCTCGCCCATCTGACGTTGGAACTTGGCACACGGGATCCGACCAAAGGTGGCTTGCACTCGTAGCGTTGAGCCAATCTGCCAGACCTCGCCGATCAAGGCTCCGTTCACGTCGATGCCGGCGGTGGTCAGGTTCTCACCGAATAGTCCGGCTGATAGTTCGCGGCTCAGTTCGGCAGCCCACCAGTCGTAGTCTTCCCGGGCGTACGCGTAAACGGCTTGGTCATTGCCGCCGTGGTGCTTCAAGCTGTCGATATGGTCGCCGACTAGGCCACTGAGCTGACCGGGGCGTTTCGGACCTGGCGCGCGCACTGCTACGGCGCCGTCGACCGGTCGCTTGTCGATTCCCGTTCCGGTCCCCGCCGTTGCCACATTGACCGAGAGCACGATGCCAGTTGTCATAACCAGAACTCCATCACACTGCGGTCCTCGACCGGCCGGTAGCCCGGCCGTTAGTACAAGCTTCGACCCGGCTGCACCATCCTGGCCCGAAACTCGCTCGCGGATCTTCGATCCCTAGGTGCCAGCGTCATGGACTATCCTGGGCCGACAACCGTCCACGCCGAATAGCGCCAGACTCCGATTATCTCGCGGCGCATGGTAAATGACCGGCTACCGCACCCAAGCCTTGGCGATGCGGGCGAGGGTGTCTTGGCGGGTGGCTGGGTCATACACGGCGCCGGCCAGCATCAGTTCGTTCGCGCCGGTGCGCTCGACCAGCTCGTCCAACCGGGCCACCACTTCGTCGGCCGTACCGGCGTATTGGGTTCCGGGCAGGGTGTCGAGCAGGCTGCGGTCTAGATCGGAGAGCTGGATCGCGGCAGCGGCTTCGGGCGAGATGATCGGGCCCAGCCGCCCGGTGCGCAAACTCAGCGCCATGATCCGACTCGGGCCGGCCAAGAACTGGGCCTCTTCGGTCGTGTCCGCGGCGATCACCGAGGCGCTGACCATGGCGTGTGGCTCAGGGAAACGCGGTGACGGCTGGAACCCGGACCGATACAGGCTCAGCGCGCCGTCAACATCACCAGTCATCGCAAAGTGATAGGCGTAGCAAAACGGCAACCCCAACGCCGCCGCGACCTGAGCGCCATAAGTGGACGAACCAAGCATCCACACCTCAGGGAAGCTCTCCGGCACCGGCGTGGCCTGCAGCCGCGCAGCCGACGGCACCTCAATCCGGTCGTCACCCAGCAGCGCCAACACGGTCTGCAAATGCGTGGGAAACTGCTCCACGCTCAGCGCCGGCGACACTCCCCGAAGCGCAGCAGCTGTCGTCTGATCCGTGCCCGGCGCCCGGCCGATGCCCAGGTCAATCCGGTCCGGATAAAGCGCCTCCAGCAGCGCAAACTGCTCCGCCACCACAAACGGCATGTGGTTCGGCAGCATCACCCCACCAGAACCAACCCGGATGGTACGAGTGTTAGCCGCCACCGCCCCGATCAACACCGGCGGTGCCGTGGACGCGACGGCCGGCATGTTGTGGTGTTCGGCCACCCAAAACCGTGCGTACCCAAGTTGGTCTGCGGTTTTGGCGGTCTCAATGGTGCCACGCAGCGCATCCGAGCTGGTGTGTCCGGCCCGAACCGTGGCCAGATCAAGCACGGAAAGCGGAACCCGAGTCGTGGCAGTCACTAACAACACCCTCTTTTTGCTACGAACGCAACGCCGCAAACTGCTGCAGCCGACACCACCACGTTAGCGACGAAGCCCCAACTCCGACCACGTCAGGTTGATCACTTACGCAGTCGATGACCCGGGCTGCGGTCGGTGAAGTGGTCTCGTAGGGTGGCCAGATGCCGATGTTGGGACCCGATGATTCACTGATTGCGCCGCCACGGCGAGTGCTGGTTGCCGGCACTTCCGGGTCGGGCAAGACGACGGTGGCGGCGCTGATCGGCACGGCGCTGCGGGTGCCACGGATCGAGTTGGACGGGCTCTATCACGGGCCGGATTGGACTCAGCGGCCCTCGTTCGAAACTGAGGTGCATCGGTTCACGGCCGGACCGGCCTGGGTGACCGAGTGGCAATACTCGTTGGTGCGAGAGCACCTTGCCGAGCGGGCTGACCTGTTGGTCTGGCTCGACCTGCCCCGGCATCGGGTGATCCGCCAGGTGGCGAAGCGCACGCTGGTGCGCCGGCTTGGGCGACGAAAGCTTTGGAGCGGCAACGTCGAGCAACCACTGTGGAGGATTTTTACTGACCCGGACCACATCGTGCGCTGGGCTTGGCGCACGCACGGCCACACCCCAGCCCGAGTCGCCGAGCTGCACCTCCTGCGCCCAGAGCTGCCCATCGTGCGCGTCCGCACCCGAACCGAGATGACCCGCTGGCTAGCCGGCCCCCTGCAACAAGCAGCGAGACGTTAGGACAGGGCGTTGAACAGCAGTTGGGGGGCGAAGCCGAGGAGCACGGCAACGGTTGCAGCACCGATCAGTGCTGCGGCGACTGAACGTGCCACTGGCAGGCGAGGGCGGGTGGCGTTTTCCAGCAGCTGGGGATCGACGACGGCGATACCGACTCGCGGTGGGCCGGCGTAGAGGTTGGCGGCGGCGCGGAGATAGTAGGCGAGCGCGATCACCGCGTTCAGCGCGACGACCGCAGCGAGCCAGCCCCAACCGTGGTTGATGAGCGCCTGAACGACTGTCACCTTGGCGAACAGGCCGGCCAGACCCGGGGGCAGCCCGGCTAACCCCGCTAGCGCCAGCACCAGCGCGGCACCCAGCCACGGCGAACGCCGTCCCGCGCCCCGGAATTCGATCAGGTCGCCGCCGTCCGCTCCGGGCGCGCGCCAGGCAACAACCACCCCAAATGCCACAAATTCCAAGATCACAAAGAAGATCGCGTACACGACGGCAGCCGCCACCCCCGAAGCGCCAAGCGCCAATGGGGCGAGAATGTAGCCGGCCTGCGCGACCGAAGACCAGGCGAGCAGCCGTACCATTCGGGTTTGGCGTAGGGCAACCAAGTTGCCGACGGTCATCGTGAGCACGGCCAGAGTCGCCGTGACTGCAGCCGCGTCGAGGCGGGTGACGATGGCCGCGAGGGCGAGCACTCCCCCAAACTTGGACGCGGTCGACAAATACGCAGCTACTGGCAGCGGTGCGCCGTCGTAGGTTGGTGGCGCCCAGGCATGCAACGGGACGGCAGCGACCTTGACTGCTAGTCCGAGCACGATCAGCGCGACACCCACAGTTGCCACAGGACGGGTTGGGCCGTAACCGGCGGTCAGGTTCTGCAGGTGGAGTGCACCGGTGGCTGCGTAGTTGAGGGCGACGCCGAGCAGTGCGATTGCCGAGGACACGACGCTGATCACGAAGAAGGTGAGCGATGCGGAGGCAGCGGTGGGGCTGACGGATTCGCGCGGGGTGTAGCGGCGCAGGCCGACTAGTACGTAGAGGGGCAGGGTCAGGGTTTCCAAGCCGACGATCAGGGTGATCAGGTCGCCGGCGTAACCGACCACGACGCCACCAGTGAGAGAGCAGGCGAGCAGAAAGCAGAACTCGCCGGCCGGGGCGACACCTGCGCGCAGCATGGGGGCGGACAGGGCGACGACGCCGAGGGTCAGGGCGGCGAAGACTACGGCGGCGACTGTCGCGATGGGGGTGGGAACCCAGGAGCAACCGATGTCGGCAGTGGAGCAGAACGTCGCCGGATGCCGGGTGGAGACCACAATCGCACAGGCTGCGGTGGCAACCGCACCGACGGCGAGCGAACCGATCACGGCGAGCCGTTTGCCGATCAGTAGCTCCATGACTAGGACCAGGATTGCGGTGCCGGCGGCGGCATAGAGCGGCAGCAAGCTGAGCTGGTTCAGCGGGTGGGCGGCAACAGCCAGCGGCTGGCTCAGCGGGTGGGCGGCAACAGCGAGCGCGGTCATCGCGGGGCTCCGGTCAGGGCGAGCGCCGGCCAATGCAGCACTTCGGTCAGGGCGAGCAACGGCGGGGAGGTCGCGGCCAGCACCAACGCGGGCACCAGCCCGACGGCGAGGACCAACACGGCTAGGGGCGCCCAGGCCAGCCACTCGATTGGTGCGATTGTCGAGCTCACGTCGCGTACAGCTGGAGTGGTTTGGCCGTGTGTTACTTGGCGCAGCAGGCGCAGGAAGTAGGCGGCGGTGAGGGCGCCGCCGAGCGCAGACAGCGCGGCCAGGGTGAGCCAGAGTGGGCCGCGGTGTTGGATTGCGGCGACGACAGCGAACGCTTCACCCCAGAAGCCGGCCAGGCCGGGCAGCCCGAGCGAGGCGATGGCGGCGAAACCGAGCAGGCCGGCCAGCCGGGGGGCGGTTTCGCGCAGGCCACCCAGTTCGGCCAGCTCACCGGTGTGGGTTCGGTCTTTGATCCCACCGGCCAGGAAGAAGAGCAGTCCGGTGATCAGGCCGTGCGCGATGTTGCCGAGCAGGGCGGCTTGCAGGCCGGTGACGGTCAGGGTGGCGACGCCGAGCAACACGAAGCCCATGTGGCCGACGCTGGAATAGGCGATCAGGCGTTTCAGCTCGGTTTGCTGCAGGCAGATCAGCGCGCCGGCCAGGATCGCGGCGACGGCGAGGATGCCCAGCACGGGGGCGGCTTTGGCGGCGCCGAGCGGGGTGACGCCGACGCCGATCCGGATCAGGCCGTAGGTGCCCATTTTGAGCATTACGCCGGCCAAGATCACCGAGCCGACCGTGGGGGCTTGGGTGTGTGCGTCGGGCAGCCAGCTGTGCAGGGGCCACAGTGGCGCTTTGACCGCGAACGCCACCGCGAACAGGGCGAACGCGATGTATTGCGTGTGGCGGGTCAGCCCGGCGCCACCGGCCAGCACGGTCATGTCGCCGGTGCCCGCGGCGACGGTCACGGTCACCACGCCGAGCAGCAGCAGAACCGAGCCGAACAAGGTGTAGAGCACGAATTTGCGGCCGGCGCGCTGCCGCTCCGGGCCACCCCAGCCGGCGATCACCGCATACATCGGCAGCAGGACGACCTCGAAGAACAGGAAGAACAACACCAAATCCTGCGCGAGGAACGTGCCGAGAATGCCGACTTGCAGGATCAACAGCAACGCGGCCAAGTTACGGCCGGAGCCACCTTCAGGCACTTTCCACCACGTGTACGCGCAGGTCAGCAGCGTCAGCAGCCCAGTAAGCACGACCAGTGGGAACGAGATCGCATCCACGCCGAGGTGAAGATCGAGGCGTAGCGCCGGCACCCAGGCGTGGTCGACGCTGACCCAACCGGCGGTGCTGAAGTTCGCCAGTAACAGGGTCAGCACGAAAGTAATCGCGGCGATACCAGTGGCGGCCAGGCGGGCCAGGCGATCGATTCGAGCTGGCAGTAACGCGACTAGAGCCGCACCGAGGGTGGGCACGAGCAGCACGGCGAGCAGGACGAGTTGCTGCCAGTGCGCGCCGTGCTGCGGGTAAACCCGGCTGATCATGCGGTGGCTCCCCAGCAGGCGGCGACGACGGTGAGCACCAAGACTCCAGCCAGGACCAGGACGGCGGCGTCGGGGAGCGCGATCCGATGTCCATCCGCGAGCCGGCGCCCGAGTCGACTTGTCGTGCTGCCGGTGCCTTCAACAGCTGCGTCGATCACCTGTTCGTCGACGGCGGTTACGGCAGCCGCGAGGGCGCGTACTGGTCGGACGACGAGTCGGTCCTGGACGGCGTCTAGGCGTAGGCCGGCGGCTACCAGTGGACGCGCTCGGCCGAGCACCACGGCTGGGTCGCCACCGGGGACGGTCCGCCACTGCCAGTACGCGGCACCCGCGCCGAGCAGCAACAACAGCACCGGCAGGATGACGGCGAGACTGAAATGTGGGTCGTCGAGCCCGAGGGCCCGCCGGAACGCGGGGGCGTATTCGGCCAGGCCGAGTAGGGCGGCGGGCAGGGTGAGCAGCAGGATCGGCCAGCGCATCAGGCCGGGTGGGTCGTGCACTTCGGTCGGTTTGTGGTGGTGGGCGTCGTCGAAGCCGATCAGCCAGTGCGGACCGTCGGGGCCGTGCGCGCGGGAGATGCCGAAGAACGCGAGCAGGAGTAGGCGGGTCGCGTACCAAGCAGTGATCCCGACCGTCAGCAGGGCCGCCCCCCAAACCAGCCAAGCCACCCAAACCGGCGTCGGCCCACCACCATGAGTGGCCCGCTCGGCCGCCGTCAACACGGTCTCCTTCGACCAAAACCCAGCCAACGGCGGTACGCCCGCCAGCGCTCCCAACCCGACCACAAACGACCAGAACGTCACCGGCATTCGGGCCCGCAACCCACCCATTCGTGCCAGTGAGTTACTGCCAACCGCGTGGATCACCGCACCCGCAGCTAGAAACAGCAGCGCCTTGAACGCCGCATGGGTGAGCAGGTGAAACAACGCCGCAGCCGGCGAGCCAACTGCCAGCGCCCCGGTCAGATAGCCGATCTGCGAGACCGTCGACCAGGCCAGCACCCGTTTGAGATCGTCCTGCGCTGTCGCACTGAGTGCACCCAACACGATGGTGACCGCGGCCAGCACCCCGAGCGTGGCGAGCGCAGTCGGCGCCTGCTCGAACAGCGGGTAGAGCCGAAAAACCAGATAAACGCCAGCCGCGACCATCGTCGCGGCATGGATCAGCGCAGAAATCGGCGTCGGACCGGCCATCGCATCCGGCAACCAGGTGTGCAGCGGGAACTGGGCGCTCTTGCCAGCCACCCCCGCAAGCACCAGCAATAGCGCCACCGTCAGAGTGGTCGGCGAATAGTCGTGCCCGAGCACCACACTGATCCGCGAACTGCCCGCATCGACCACCAGCGCAGCAAATCCGAGCAGAATGCCGACGTCGCCCACTCGGGTAACTAGAAACGCTTTCACTGCGGCAGCCGGCGCTTCCTGCAGTCGCCGATCGTGGCCAATCAGCAGGTATGAGCAAACGCCCATCACTTCCCAGCCGATCAGCAGCTCGAACAGATCGCCGGAGGTCACCACCAGCAGCATCGCGCCGGTGAAGAGGCTGATTTGCGCGGCATAAGGCGCATACCGCGAATCGTCGTCCAGATAAGCGACCGAATAGACCTGCACGCAGCACGCGACGACACAAACCGCCAGCGCGACCACCAACGCGGCCACTCCAGCGGAAAAACCGACCGTAATGTCGATGCCGCCGAGCGAAACCCACTGCCGGCTGACCTCGATCGGCCGATCCGCAAAGATCAACAAAAATACGGTCACCAGCAGCGCAATCGCCGCCCCCGCGACCCCAATCACCGCAGCTACCCGGCGCGGCCCGCCGACCAGGTCACCGTCATCGTCGCGCTGCTGATCCCCGGCCGGCAACCCCAGACCCAGCAGCCCACCCACCAGCGGCATGCCGGGAATCAGCCACCCGACCAGTCCAGCGTTCACCGTGACACCCGCTCGCCGTGCAATTCAGAGACCTCGCCGTGCAACTCAGGCGCCTCGTCAGCGGCCAATGCCACCTCGTCGAGCACCACTGATTTGTGCAGCCGGTAATACTGCAAAACAATCGCCAGCCCGACCCCGACCTCAGCAGCCGCCAGCACAATCACGAACAGCGCGAAAATTGACCCGGCCCGAGGCTCAGGCACCGGATGCGCCCACGCCTCACCCTGCACCCCGCTCAACCCAGACCGAATCGTCGAATCGGCCGCCACAAAAATCAGATTTACCGCGTTGAGCATCAACTCAACTGCCATCAACACCAAAATCGCATTGCGCCGCCGCAAAACCCCGTGCACCCCAAGGGCGAACAACAACGCACCAATCACGTACGGGATGACCGCGTGCATCACTGATCCACCCCCGGGGCTGGGCTGTCCTGCGGTGTTGGGGCGGGAAGTGCGGGGCGGTCTGTTCGGCGGGCTAGGCCGGGGCGTTCCGAGCGCTCACGACCGGGCGGAAGCGCCGGTTGCTCGTCTGCAGCTGTAAGTGCTTCGCGGCCGGGAGCTTGGTGCGCACCAGCGGCTAGCGAGTCGCGGCCGGTCGACTGCGGTGGTTCGGCGGGGCGTTCGGCGGCTGGAGTGGCGGTCGCGCCGGGCAGAGCAAGTCGGCCAGTCGCACGACCGGCGGCGACCTCGCGCTCGTGTGCGTCGAAGATGACGTCCCGGGCCTGTTCCTTCAGGGTTTCGTGGTCTGCTGGGCCGCCGCTGCTCAGGTCGCTGCCGGGCGGCGGTGGGGTGGCGGCTTTCGCGGCGGCAGCTCGTTCGGCCGCGACCTGCGCTCGGCGGCGACTGGCAGCGGCTTCCTGGCGAGCCTCGATCCGCTGGAGTCGGGCGACAACCTCTGGGTCCTCGACCGTGGGATCGACTGGTGTGATCACGTCAGCGTCTGGATCAGGGCGTGCACCGAGATCCGGGCGGGACAGCACAATCGCACCGACCAGGGCGCCGAGCAGCAGAATCGACAACACTTCAAACGGCAACACCCAGTCGCCGAAAACTTGGGCACCGACGCGCTCCGCAGTGCCCGGTCCAGGGAGCTCAAAGCTGGTCCAACGGAACGCGTCAACTAGCAGTGCAGTGAGCCCGAGCCCGGTGCCTGCGCCGATCAGCGTGGCCGGGCCAACCGGGCGGTCCAGGTCAGTCGAGGCCCCGATCGGCGCCCGCGTCAGCATCACCGCGAACAGCAGCAATACGACAACCGCGCCGACGTAGACCAACACCTGCACCCAGGCCACCAACTCAGCACCCAGCACCAGATAAAGCCCCGCTATCGCGCCCAGGCTGATCACCAAGTAAAGCCCGGAACGCACCAGATGTTGGCTGGTCACCACCAGGGCACCCGACCCGATCGCGACCGCACCGAGCGCCACCATCAGCACGTCGGCAACTGTCACTGCCCCGACTCCGGCTCAGCGGGAGACTCCGGCGTGGGTGTTTGTGCGGTTGTGGGGGGCTCCCGGCGTACCGAAGGGCGGGCGGTTTTGGCGGCAGTCGCGGTGCCAGGACCGGCGGCTTTGCGTGCTGCGGTGGCCTCCTCTTTCGACGGCTCACCGAGGACGTCGTGGGCGGGCGGCGGCGGGACGGTGCGCATCCAGTCGCCGAGCCGGGACTTGTCGTGCAGCAGGTCGAGCACGTCAGTCTCGGCGTACTCAAATTCTGGGGTCCAATGCAGTGCGTCGAATGGGCAGACTTCGATGCAGATGCCGCAATACATGCAGAGCGAAAAATCGATGTCAAACTTATCCAGCACGTTGCGCTGACGCGCGCGGGCCGCGCCTGGGACGACGACCTCTTCCTTGTGCGAGTCGATGTAGATGCACCAGTCGGGACACTCGCGCGCGCAGAGCATGCAGACCGTGCAGTTCTCCTCCAGCAAGGCAATCACACCCCGGCTGCGCGGCGGCAACTCCGGCTCGACATCCGGGTATTGCTGGGTGATCGACCGCTTGGTCATCGTCTTGAGGGTGACCGCAAGGCCCTGAACCAAGCCCTTACCGGGCATGCTGCGCTGGCCGTCATCACTCACAAGTGCATATCCTGCCCCGTCGCCCCGCCCGACGCGAGCACACCCCCACGACAAACTTCCGGTACGGTCGGTGCAGCCCCGCCTCACCCTGCGTCCGGAGCCAGGCAATGACGACTGTCCCGCCGGAAAGCGGATGGACCACCGATGACCTTGATGCGCTACCCGAGGACGGCTACCGCCGCGAGCTGCTCGACGGTGTGCTCCTCGTCGCAGCCCCTCCTGCGGACACGCACCAAATAATCACTGCCCGCTTGGCCGTAGCCCTGGAGTCCTCGTGCCCGGCCGAATTCCAGGTGACCCAAGCCGTCGAAATCCGGTTCGGTTCGCGTCATTGCTTCATTCCGGATGTGCTGGTGGCAACCGAAGAGGCCGCCAAGCGTCGAGGCTGGCACTACCTTCCGCACGAAGTGGTGCTAACCGTCGAGATCGTCTCGCCCACCTCACAGCGCATGGACCGAATCACCAAGCCAGCCCGCTACGCCGCAGCTGCGATCCCCTATTACTGGCGAGTCGAAACGGACAGCGGCATCAGCGTGCACACCTACAAACTTGACTCTGAGCAGGAGCTATACCGACCGTCCGGCAGCTTCGACATGCAAATCGACACCGTCGAGCCGTGGCCAATCCAGCTCCCGATCGCCAAGATCACCCCACGTTACCTCTGACAGCCACCGCTCCAACCTGCGCTCTCATGCTTAGGCGGGATATGACAAGGCCCCGGGGGGTTTCCCTAGCCGAAGCTGGTACGCCGTGATTCCCGGGGCTCCCGTCTGCTCCCTAGAGTACGGGGCACGTCGAGGCGCAGGCCAAGCCGATTTACTTGAACGTGGTCAGATCTAGGGCAAGGGCGTCGAAAGTTGGCGAATCCGGAAACGGCCTGTGGGTGCCAACTTTGACCCAACCCCAGCTTCGATATGCGGCTTGAGCAGCTACGTTGTCGGGGCGAACGAGCAAGTGGGCAGCTTGCTCCGAGCGCGTCTTCAGTAGCTCATCATGGATGGCCCGGCCGTAGCCCTGCCGTTGACGGTTCGGCAAGACCGCGAATTCCCGGAAAATATACACAGGCCCGTAGGGACGAGGATCTGGGAAAATCGCACAAATGTCTTCCCACAGATCTATGGATTCACGTGGGCTACCGAACGCATAGCCAACCATTTGCTCGCCTTCCCAGGCGGCAACAAGATCAAAATCTTGGGTCTTGGCATAGTTTTCAACGAGACGGTCCCAAAAATTATCGGGCAAAAACCAATGGTTGTGCATTAGATCAGCATGCGATGCCGAGTAGACAGGCAGAATATCGGCACGCAACGTGAGCGCCTCTTGCGGGTCATTGTGGGTAAGTCGCACTGCAGCACTCACGATTTACCTAAACCTCAATCTCTCGGGCTTGCGCCAGAAGCTCCCCATAGCGCTTAACCTCGATACGTTCCAGGTCAGATGCTGGGATCGCGCTAAGAACCTTAAAGCTGAGGTCAACAATAGGTCTAATCCGATCTGCCGGCAGTAGCCGCGTGATCACGGCCTCCGCATGATTCACAGCACCAGCAGCATCACCTGTTCTGGCCAGGCAGATTGCTCGTTGTAACTCAATTTGCACTGGTCCGCGGCGATACTCCGGCGCATACAATTTCACTGCCTCGTCCTGCGCCTTCGAAGCTCGGGGATAGTCGCCGAGAAAGGAATAGACATATGACTCGGCAAATTTTCTTCGATCTTCAGACCAGCCAAAAATTGAGCCGCCATCCGCGGTGACTCGAGCCGGCAAGCTATCGCAAATCTGATCAAGTTACGTAAGACAAGCCATTGCTTCTTGTGCCCGGCCGGCGAGCGCAAGAGCCTGTGCTTTTCCACACATGAATTCGAGTAGGGAATCTTTCGGAGCGCGCGCTGTTGCGCCGTCAAACCGCTCGACCATCGACAAGATTGAGCCGATCGGACGTTTTTCATAGAGAGCCCGCACTATCTCTCTACCGTGAACCCAGGCTTGAGTTCTGGAATCGCCGGACTGCTGCGCCAGTTGGCGAGACGTTCGCCACCATCTGTGCGACTCACGAAGCTGACCGAGGTTCGCAAGTGTCATTGCCGATAGCGCAGCCAAAAGGGCACCGAACCGAATGAGATCTCTAGCATTGCTCTCGTTCTCGGTGTCTGTTGCCGCGTACTGAATCGCAATGAGATCGACCATCAATGGTTCAAGCATATCGCGGGGCGACGTGGTCATGTAGGCGAAGCCATGCTCGTAAACGATCTCTTCCCACTCATCGGTGGCAGCATCAACGCGGGCAGACATGGCGGCTCCCATCCCCTGCCGTGTCGCTTCGAGCGCCAACGCCGGGACGCCGAGACCAGCTTGCAAGAACGTCCGTCGTTGCACGGCATCGGCTCCCTGCTGTTCTGTTGCGCCGGCCAACAGCGCTATGGCGAGATTGGTGTAACTGTTGGCCCCCTTGACCATGGCCTGCGTCAACCTCGGCAAGGCAGCTACTCGATCACGCTGCGCGGCAGCAGCCAACGCAATACCGCATTCGAGCACCTCATCCAGATGAGCGGCGTCCACCTCCGAAACTTGGCTGCCAGCGCGGCTCTCCAGCAACTGAATCTTGGACTTCGACATCTGTGCCAGATCGGCTAGACATCGAAGCGACAGGCCGCGATCCATTCTAATGCGGCGCAACACCTGCCCAAAGTGCTCTGGTTCACCCAACATGCACGCCCCCGAGACAATCAAGACACTGTCCAAGATGTCCAAACCTAAATGTGGACAGCGAGTGTCTTCCAGAACACCCACGGTACTGAGCAAACTCGCATCACGGAACAGCTGTCGACGGAGTAAATCGACCTGGCGCCGATGCGCACCTGCACCGACTAAGCAGCAGATAGAGGAGCAGTCCGATGATGATCTCGATGGATTTTGGCCCCGAACACGTGCCGGTCAGACCCGACTGGCAATGTGCCGAGTGCGGTGCTGACTGGCCGTGCATCTCGGCAAAGTCCGCGCTCGCCGAAGAATACGCTAGTGACCGCGTTGCCCTGCTGTTCTATTTGGCGCTGCGTCAGTGGGAGGCCATCGACGACACCAGGTCCAGTCCGGGCGGAATTAAGGTTATCAAGGAAATGCGTCAGCGGTTTGTCAGCTGGACCGATGAGCTCAACTGGAACGCAATACCAGCTGCCGAGTGACCTGGCTTGTCGGTCTGACAAAATCCGCCACAGCCGGAGGTGGTTTAGTTTGCTCAGGTGAGGGCTTTAATGGCGGTGGTTAGGACCAATTGGGCGAGGGCGACAGGGACAAGGACCTGCCAGCAGAGGCGTTGTAGCTGGTCGGCGCGCAGGCGAGGGTAGGTCACCCGGAACCAGATGATCACGAACGAGACGGCGAACATCTTGAGCAGCGTCCACAGCCAGCCCAGGTGGTCGGCGAACGGGCCGTGCCAACCGCCGAGGTACAGGACTGTGGTGAGCGCGGCGATCACGACAATGCCGACGTACTCAGCCAGGAGGAAAAAGGCGAAGCGCAGGCCGGTGTATTCGGTCAGATAGCCGAAGACCAGTTCCGAATCGGCGATCGGGATGTCGAAGGGTGGCCGACGAATTTCGGCCAGCCCGGCGATGAAGAAGACGATGGCGCCGGGAGCTTGCCAGAGCAGCCACCACGGCGACCAAGCTTCGACGATGCCCGACAAGCTCAGCGTCCCAGCCATCATCGCGACGCTGGCTGCGGCCAGCACCAGCGGCAGCTCATAGCCGAGCAGCTGTGCGGCCCCACGCAACCCGCCGAGCAGCGAATACTTGTTCGCCGAAGCCCACGCGGACATCAGCACGGCCACGACGCCCAGCCCCAGCACGGCCAGGGCAAAAAACAGACCCACGTCCAGCGCCTGCCCAACCAAACCGCCCGGCCCAAGCGGAATCACTAACAAAACCAGCAGGTACGGCAAAAGCGCCACCATCGGCGCGAGCTGAAACACCCGTCGATCAGCCGCCCGCGGGACGATGTCTTCCTTCTGTACGAATTTGACGCCGTCGGCGACCAGCTGCGCCCACCCGTGGAACGCGCCGGCGTACATCGGGCCGAGGCGGGACTGCATGTGTGCCATCACCTTGTGCTCGGCTTGACCGACGAGCAGCGGCAGGGTGAGGAATGCGACGACCACGGCGACGATGCGGACGAGGAGTTCTAGCCACAGTGGCATCAGTCGACCTCCCGCACGGCCCGCGGACCCCATTCGGCCGGGTCGGGCACTCCGGGTGGGCGCATGGGGGCGCGTTTGGCCGTACCGGAGTCGGTTTCGCCTGGTTCTTTGGCTCCGGGCCAGGCTTTGGCGACTCGGGCGGCTAGCACGAATTCTTTACGCAACGGGTGACCTTCAAAGCCGGGGGGCAGTAACAGCGGGCGCAGATCCGGGTGGCGGGCGAAGGTGATGCCGAACATTTCGTACGTTTCGCGTTCGTGCCAGTCGGCGCCGGGGAAGAGCTCGACCACCGACTCGACGACGGGGTTGTCGCGCGGGACTAGGGTGCGCAGCAGCAGCGAATGTTTGCGGCGGGTCGAATATAGGTGGACAACCATCCGGAAACCGTCGGCTAGTTCGTCGACCGCGGACAGCCAGTCGAAGAAGTCGCAGCCGAGCGCGCCATTGTGCTTCGCCGTGCCGATCGCTTCCCACCAGCGCGCTAGCGGCACGTCGACGACGGCTCGCTCGTGGCCCGGACCGCCGCCACTGACGCTGGCGACCAGATCGTCCGCTGGTGGCGCGTCCAGTGCGTCGTCGGTCAGCAGCGCGACTAGGCGCTCGCCGACCTCTACAGGCGTCATAGCCAACATCCTATGGTCCGCCCCAGCCACCCCAAGCCTGGCCAGCCCATCCCAGTGGAGACCCAGTCCAACCCATTGGCGGAACCAGCCCATCCCCGTGGCGAAGAAGCCGCTGGCCGGTTCGCGCGCCAGCCCCAGTCCCGTGCGAGCGGGTCAGGCTGGTGGAAGCACCAGAGGGGCGGTTAGCGACGGGGTGTCGCGGGCGAGCGGGTCGGGGCGAGTCACGCCGCCCAGGCCAGATTGCTCGGCGGCGATTTTTTCCTGCAGGCGCAAAATAGCGTGCAGCAGTGCCTCGGGCCGCGGTGGGCAGCCGGGGACATAGACGTCGACGGGGATCAGCTGGTCGACGCCTTTAGTGACCGAATATGAATCCCAATACGGGCCGCCGCAGTTGGAACACGAACCGAATGAAATCACGTACTTGGGTTCGGGCATTTGGTCGTAGAGGCGTTTGATCGCCGGGGCCATCTTGTCGGTGACCGTGCCGGAGACGACCATGAGGTCGGCCTGGCGGGGGCCGTGCGCGAAGGGGATCACACCGAGGCGCATGAAGTCGTGCCGGCTCATGCTGGAGGCGATGAATTCGATCGCGCAGCAGGCCAGCCCGAAATTGAACACCCAGAGCGAATAGCGCCGTCCCCAGTTCAGCACGAACCGGATGGGCTCGCCCAGCACTGCGGGCACGATCGGGAGTCCGGACACCAAGCCAACCTACCGGTACGCGAGCCAACCCGCCCGCCCGCACCCGCAGCCCGCCCGCACTAGCAAGCCCGCCCGGCCCGACCAGCCCACCCACACCCCGACCCCCGGCCGGGCCAGCGCCGCACAGCCCCGGCCGCACAACCCAGCCCCGGCCGCGCAACCCAGCCCGTACGCCGAGAGAGGGACTCGGGGTTGGCATGAAAGCGGAAGGTGACCGCGATTGGGTGGCTGCGCCTACGCTTCCCGGCATGAGCAGCGTAAGGGCCGGGGTCGCCGCGAGTCACCCGGCGACCGCGCGAGCGGGCCTGCGGATCTTGCAGGAGGGTGGTTCGGCGGCCGACGCAGCCGTCGCCGCCGTGTTGGCCTGCTGTGCCGTGGAAACGATCTACACCGGATTGGGCGGTGGCGGCTTCGCGACGTATTTCGACGCGGCCACCGGCGAGGTCACTTGTCTCGACTTCTTCGTCGCAGTGCCCGGCACGGACGGCGATCGCAAGGCCGACCCGATGCTCGCAGTCGAGGTGTTTTTCGGCGGGTTGCCGCAGGTCTATTCGATCGGCGGGGCGAGCGTGGCAGTGCCGGGTGTGCCGGCCGGCTGCGGCGAACTGCACCGCCGCTGGGGTCGACTGCCGTGGGCCGCTTTGGTCGCGCCCGCGATCGAGTTGGCCCACACCGGAGCCCCAATCCAACCCGCACACGCCCGTACGCTCGCCGCCTGTGCTCCCGCGCTGGTGTGGGGCGAAGGCGCGAGCAGCTATGCGCCAGGCGGGCAACTGTTGCAGGGCGGGGATCTGTTGTTCCACCCCGGACTGGCGAACGCGATGGAGCGGCTAGCCGTGGTCGGCCCATCGTTGTTCTACACCGGTGCCTACGCGCAGCTGATGGTCGACACAGTGCGTGCGGCGGGTGGGGCGCTCGGACCCCGTGACCTCGCCGGTTACCGGGTGGTCCAGACGCCGGTTCGGCACGCGCGGCTGGCCGGACACCGGGTGCATGGGCGGTGCGACCTGAACCGTACGGTCGACACGATCGCAGCGCTGCCCACCGACTTGGCGTTGCCGGATCGCGCACCCGCGGTTGCCACAGCGCTGCGGGATCGGGGTCGACAGAAGATCGGCGACACCACAAATGTCTCCGTGGTCGACGCTGCGGGCAACGCCTGCGTGGTCACGACAACGCTGGGACTCGGTTCCGCGGTTTGGCTGCCCGAGCTGGGAATCAATCTGAACTCGATGCTCGGCGAAGGTGAACTGATCACCGACGACATGGAACCGGGCCGGCGGATGTCGTCGAACATGTGCCCGCTGGTGGTGAGTGACCCGAACGGCGAACTGGCCGTAGCGCTCGGCTCCGCCGGCGCCTCGCGGATCCGTACCGCGTTGGTTGACACTTTGCTCGGGGTGTTGGTCGACGGTCTTGATATGGGTGCGGCAATCGCTCGGCCGCGCTTTCACGTCGTTGACGACACGGTGCACGCCGAGCCGGGTTATCCGCTCGAAGAGTTGGCGGCATTGGCCGCGGCTGGCTGGCGGATCGACAGCTGGCCCGAACTCAACCACTATTTCGGCGGCGTCACCGCAGTCGGCATGGCCGGCGCAGCGGGCGATCCCCGCCGCGACGGCGTCGGCCTGCTCCTGTAGACCCGTTGTCTACCTGGTTAGGGTGGCGAGGGTGGCGGCGTCGGCCAGGGTTTCGCGCAGGCCGACGATGAGGTCGGTGGGGTTGAGGCCGAAGGTGCGTTCGGTCAGCGAACTGTCCAGCTGGAATGGCGCATAGAACTGGTAGTCCATTTCGGCCAATTCCCGCGCCATTGGCACGACCAGCCCGGCGGTGCGCATAACGAAGCGCGGCAGCTTGCGCATCTTGATCCGCGGCAACCCGGCAAGCTCGGTGTATCGGTCGGCAAGCTCGCGGATCGAGATCGGCGCGGCAGTCGGCACATGCCAAGCCTTCCCGTAGGCCCGGGGGTCGGCGGCCAGGGTGACGAGGGTCTGCGCCATGTCACCGGTGTAGGTGAAGCTGTGCGGCAAAGTGGGGTCGCCGGGCACCATCGCCGTGCGCTGGTTCTGGATCGCGGGCAGCAACACCGCGGAGAAGATCCCGGTTGCACCAGCACCGAGATAGTCAGAGCCGCGCACCTCGACCGTGCGCACACCGCTGGCCAACGCGTCACGCCACATCTTGATCCGGACTCGACCTTTACGGCCGGTGGCGGCGAGCGGAGTGTGCTCGGTCATCCGGCCGGCGGGTTGCGGACCGTAGCCGTAGAGGTTGCCGGTGATCGCGTAGACCGCGTCGGTGGCCTTACTGGCCGCGATCATCGCGTCGTTCATCGGGAACCAGACTTTCTCCCACTCGGTGTATTTCGGGTTGGCGCAGTTGTAGAGAACCGTGGCCCCGGCGACCAACTCGGTCAGGCGCGCGGTGCCGGCCGCGTTTGCTGCGACCCGTTCGACCCGGGGGTGTTCCGGGCCGGAGCCACTGCGGGTGATCATGCGAACCTGCTCGCCTCGCTCCACGAGAATATCGGCGATCTTGGTGCCGATCGCGCCGGATCCAACAATGACCTGCATAGCGATCTCCTTTGCGAGCACTGATCTCTGTTAGTCCCGATAGTTTCACGTAGTCCACCGAAACGCAAGAGCACTGCTCTCGTCGTGGCACACTAGGTCACATGACCGCGTTAGGTGTGCGAGCCCGGGTCCGGGCCGAGATGACCCAAGAGATCAAAACGGTTGCCCGGCGGCACCTTGCCACCGATGGCGCCAATCTGTCACTGCGCGCAGTCGCCCGCGATCTCGGTATGGCCTCGTCAGCGGTCTACCGCTACTTCGCCAGCCGCGACGAACTGCTCACCGCCCTGATCATCGACGCGTACGACTCGTTGGGGGAAACCGCTGAGCGCGCCGCCGCCACGGCCGGTCAACCGACCGACCGGTGGTTGGCGATGTGCTTCGCAGTGCGCGACTGGGCCCTGGCCGATCCGCACCAGTGGGCACTAATTTACGGCAGTCCAGTGCCGGGCTACGAGGCGCCGAAGGACACGGTCGGTCCGGCGATCCGGGTGATCCTCCAAGTCGCGGCCATCGTCCGGGCGGCCAGCGCCGCCGGACAGATAGGCCCACAGCCCGCCGTCACCGGGCATTATGCCGAGGAGCTGGCGGCGGTTGCGGCCCAGTTCACCGAGGAAATCTCGCCACGGCTGACCGGCGCCGCCCTGGCCGCGTTCATCCAGCTGCTCGGTGCGGTCAGCGCCGAGCTGTTCGGCCAGCTCCAAAACTCGATTGACGTGGATCGGCGCGGCTTCTTCGAGTTTCAGATGCGCGGTGCCGCCGACTTCATCGGCCTCATCTGAGCAGCGCGGTCACCAGACCTCGATCAGCTGATACCCAAGCACGGTCGCGCCAGCGATCAACGTGCCACCGGCCACGATTGCGGTGCGAATCCGGTGGGAACGGCGCGAAACACGAGCGGCCGGGACATCGACGACCGCACAGATCGCGGCGGATACCTCTTCTGGCGGGCGATTAGCGTCGACTACCACGAAGTCGCTGCGCTCGGGCAATGAGTGATAGGCGGCGGTCGCCGCGTCCAGATAAGCCATTGACTCGTGGTCGTACCCGCGGGCTTCGATGCGGTCATGGGCAGTCCTGGAGGCCACAGCAAGCAGGATTGTTACGTCCGGCGGCGGAAACAGGCGGTAAGCCAGGCGTGCCCGGCGCTCGGCTGCGGGGGCGGCGCCGCGGGCACGCAGGCTGGCGTACTGGCAGACAGCATGGCGGTCCATCACTGCGATCTCATCGGTGATCGCACGGCGCAGCACGGTGCGCAGAATAGAAAACCATCGAAGCATCGACTCGACGAAAAGCATAAGGCGCAGACCGAGCAGGTCTTCGCCGTCGCGCATGCCGAACCGGGCGGCGAGGCGACCGAACCACCGGCGACCGCCGGCATTGCGGCGATACACTGCTGGCAGCCCTAGAGCGGCGAGATGGTCTGCCAGCCGGTGCGCCTGAGTCGTCTTGCCGGACCCGTCGATGCCAACGAGCGCAATCGTGCGGACGGGACGTCGGAGCGAGTTGGCCTGCATGCCAACCAACTGTAACGCGACCAGCACGACTATGTACCTGCGGCGAGCATATTAGTAACGCATCCTATTTTCCATTGTCACGGTGTTACCAGCGCAGCGTTGACCACAGCCTGACTACGAACTTTTAGGTTTTCATCTCCGCTATCACCGAAGGCCTTACCCAACCAGGTGCCGTAACCGAATCGCGTGCCAAAGACCTGACCGTTAGCGGGATCGAAAATTATTTCTTCCCGACCGCGATAAAAGTCCCAATCCGTAATGGAGATCGACCTACCCGTACGCGTGCCGAGGTGGACATCGTCGTCGGAGATTTTGGCGCCCGGCAGATCAGCTAGGGCGCCCAGCAAGGCTGAGCGAATCTTGGCGCTGGGGACGGCATGCGCGAACATTAATGCGTCAACTAGCGTATTCCATTGGTCGCGTGTATCGGTGAAACCGTCCGCGCGAAGTCGGTTGAGTAAAGCCTTCGGGTCGGTCGGCAAGCCCTGCAGGAAAGCAGTATCAGGATAATACCAATCCCGCGCGGTGGTTGCATCGAAGCGCCCATCACGGGCCTTTTCCACTGAGCTGTCTCTCACCCCCTTGCCGTTAACGAACGTGATTCGGGAAACCCATTCGGCCTGCGGGTCAGCCGGGATCCACAACTCAGAAATCAGTGAGGCGTTGGCAACCGTGGGATATGTCGTCACGACTTTCCGATACACGTATTGTCCGGGCCGGAGCGGCTCGTCCTGCTCCTGGGCTGCCGCACTGACCGCCCGTTGCACCACCGGGCTGGCCTCGGCGCTGGCCTGCCAGGGTTGGCCCGCTAACACCATGTCTGTACCGACCACCGCGACCACGGCAGCAGCAACAATAGCCACCCGCAGACCTATCGTCCGTTGGCGACTGCGTCGCACTTTTACTTGCCTACTGGTAAAAGTCACTACTGGGTCGGCCGTTTCCGCGAATGCTCGCAAAGCCGCACGAAATTCAGTTTCTAAGTCAACACTCATCAGTCACTCCTGGTCCGAAACGGACAGCTAATTGTTCGCCGACTTAACATAATTGGCCTGCAAATCACCGGAAACCTGGCGCAGGCGATCTAAGCCCCGTGACGCGCTGCTCTTGACCGCACCCACCGAACAACCAATATTTGCAGCGATATCGGCCTCACTCATATCATGCCAATACCGCAAGACCAGCACCGCCCGCTGCCGCGCGGGTAAAGTCTTGAGCACCCTAATTAAAGCGTCATGCAGGTCGTAGGTCGCAGTGTCGTCCGGACGAGGACGGTCGACACTCGCGCTAAAGGGAACCTCGCGGACTCGGACCCGCAACCGGCGCCACCGGCTCGTCGCCGCATTGATTAACGATCGGTGCACATACCCACTCGCGTTTTCTAAACGCCGAATTTTCTCCCAGTCACGGTAGGCGCGTTCCAAAACGTCCTGGAGCAGATCTTCCCCATGGCCCCGATCGCCGGTCAGTAACAAAGCCAGCCGCGACCAATACCCGCCATGGTCAACTAAAAGCTTCTCAAATGTCTCATCACCCATCTAAATCACACACCCGCTCTGGTCCATCCGTTGTCTCAAGATCTCGCTCACCCAGTACAAGCGCACCACCGGACCGGCGCGTTGCACTCAGGGCAGAAATTTTGAGACTGAGCGGGAGGCGTTCACTGAGCAGGTGGCAGCCAGGAGGCTTGGGTCATGTTCACTCGATCGCCGATCAGCGGCACGCCATCGGCTAGCAACCGTTCCCGCGCTTGCGACTCGTGGCCGGGCGGCAGTCGGCCGGTGCTGCTCACCACCCGATGCCACGCGACCGCGCCGCCGTGCCGGGCCATGATCGCGCCGATCTGTCGAGCTGAGTTACGCCCCGAAACTTCGGCAAGCGCATCGGCCATCGCCCCGTAAGACATGACCTTGCCGGTGGGGATCTGCTCGACCAGCGCCAGCACCTCTTCGGTGTACTCCTGTGGGGTCACTCGTGCCACGATATGGGAGCTGTGAGCAGGTCCGGTGCTCCGTCCGAGGACAATGAGCCAGGTGACAATCGGCGAGATTCGCGAACTGGTGACCGGCGCGCGCCGAATCGTGGTCAAGGTGGGCTCGTCCTCACTGACCACCTGCGCCGGCGCCATCGATGAGCAGCGCATCGACGCGCTAGTCGACGTGCTCGGCGCTTTGGCGAGCAGCGGGCGCGAAGTGGTGCTGGTCTCCAGTGGCGCGATCGCCGCCGGCCTGACCCCGTTGCGGCTGAGTCGCCGCCCGCGCGACCTGGCCACCCAGCAGGCCGCTGCCTCCGTCGGGCAAGGACTGTTGATTGCCCGATACGCGGCCGGTTTCGCCCGCCACGGCCGTACGGTGGGGCAAGTGCTGTTGACCGTGGACGATGTGACTCGGCGTAAGCATTACCGCAACGCGTACCGAACGCTGCGGAAGTTGCTGGATTTGGGTGCGCTGCCGATCGTGAACGAGAACGACACGGTGGCCACCGACGAGATCCGTTTCGGCGACAACGATCGCTTAGCCGCGCTGGTCGCCGCGCTAGTCGATGCTGAGCTGCTCGTGCTGCTCTCCGACGTGGACGCGCTTTACACGGCCAGCCCCACCGATCCGAGCGCGCAACGCATCGCGTACGTGGGTGAAGAAACCGACTTGGCCGGAATCGATGTCGCGACGCCGGGCAAAGCCGGGGTTGGCACCGGGGGCATGGTGACCAAGGTGGAAGCGGCCCGGATCGCCACGGGCTTCGGCATCCCGGTGGTGTTGACCGCAGCACCCCTGGCTGGAGCTGCCCTCGCCGGCGAGCCGGTCGGCACGTTTTTTGCGGCAGCGACGCACCGGCCAGCCGCCCGGCTGTTCTGGCTCGCCCATGCCACGTCGCCGCGGGGTCGACTGCACCTGGATCCGGGCGCGGTCACAGCAGTGGTGACCGGCCGAAAGTCGCTGTTGCCGGCCGGAATCACCGCTGTTGACGGTTCGTTCGCCGCCGGTGACCCGGTCGATCTAGTCGACGCTGGTTCTGGCGCGCCGGTCGCTCGGGGGCTGGTCAACTATGACGCGGTCGAATTGCCCGCGCTGCTGGGCCGCTCGACCCGGGAGTTGTCGGTGGCGCTTGGCCCGGGTTATGAACGAGAAGTCGTCCATCGTGACGATCTGGTGCTGCTGGAAAGGGATCCCTCATGAGCGTCCGCAATCAAGCTGCCGCCGCGCGCGTGGCCGCCCTCGAACTCGCCACGGCCACTCGGGCGGTCAAAGATCGCGCCCTGTTACTCATGGCTGACCGGGTGCAGGAACGTGCGACGGACATCGTGGCCGCCAACGCCGTGGACATCGCAACCGCTCGCGCCAACGGCGTGACTGAAGCGATGATCGACCGGCTGACGCTTACCACTGAGCGGGTGGTGGCAATGGCCGACGGGCTGCGGCAGTTGGCAGCCCTGCCCGACCCAGTCGGGGACGTGGTCCGCGGTTCCCGCCTGGCCAACGGGTTGGAGTTGCGCCAGATCCGGGTGCCGTTCGGCGTGGTCGGCATCATCTACGAGGGCCGACCCAACGTCACCACCGACGCCGCCGGCATCTGCCTCAAGTCCGGCAACGCGGCCCTACTGCGCGGCTCCGGTACGGCGTTCAGCTCGAACTCGGCAATCGTGGCAGTGCTGCACGACGCGATCGTCGAAGCCGGTCTGCCCGGCGATTCGGTGCAGTTGTTGGATGCTAGTTCGCGCGACTCGGCCAAGGAACTGATGACGGCTCGTGGGCTGGTGGACGTGTTGCTGCCCCGCGGTGGCGCTGCGCTGATCCAGACCGTGGTGGCGGAGTCGACCGTACCGGTGATTGAGACTGGGGTTGGCAATTGTCACGTCTATGTGGACGCTGGGGCGGATCTGGAGAAGGCGCTCGCGGTCACGCTGAACTCAAAGACCCAGCGGCTGTCGACCTGCAATACGGCCGAGTCGCTGCTCGTGCACGCTGATATCGCTGCGTCTTTCCTGCCGCTGGTATTGACGGCCTTCGCCGACGCTGGGGTGACAGTGCACGGCGATGCCCGGACCAGCTCCTATAGCGAGGATGTCGTGCCTGCCACCGAGCAGGACTGGGGCACGGAGTATCTGTCTGCCGACATTTCGGTCGCGGTGGTCGACTCGATCGACAATGCGCTCGAGCACATTCGCCGCTATGGCACTGGGCACACTGAAGCGATCGTCAGCGAATCGATCGCCGCGACCCGCCAGTTCGCCGCCCAGGTCGACGCCGCCGCAGTCATGATCAACGCGTCGACGAGGTTCACCGACGGCGGCGAGTTCGGCTTCGGCGCCGAAATCGGGATCAGCACGCAAAAACTGCACGCCCGCGGCCCGATGGGCCTACCCGAACTGACCAGCACCAAATACATCGTCACCGGCGCCGGACACACCCGCTGACCCGGTGCCGCAACCGGCGGCGAACGAGCCAGTCACGCGCAGCCGAGCCCCGCGCGGCCCGCAAATTAACGGAAGGCGCGGAGTGCGGTCAGGGTGGTGTTGACGTCGAAAGTGGGTCCTTCGGCGCTGTCCCAACCGCCGTCAGAGCGCTGGCTGTCACCCAGTCGCTGCCGCGCCACCTGCAGCAACGCGTCATCGCCGAGGTTAAGCCGCCGCAGCGTGCTCACCATCGCCGCGACATCGGCCGGTGCCATGTCGGGCAGCCGATCGCTGAGCACCAGCTGGATCCGGGCCGATTCGTAGAAATACTGCTGGCCGTGCAGCAGCCCGGCGGCGTGCCAGCCGGCAGCCAAGAACGACGGCCAGGTGCCGTCGTGGCGCAGCTCACCGGCCACGAACACCGCAGCTGCTGGCAACGTCGTCGCGTTGACGGCCGGCTCTTGCCGCACCGCGTGGGCCGCGATATCGGCCACAGTGAGCCAGAACCCGGCAAGCGAGGTCAGATAAAGCGTGGCCTCCGGATCGCCGGGCAGCGCCCACACCGGGGCCTCAGCGGCCAGTGATTCGTCTTCCTGCCAGGTGCCGTCCGGGCGTTGCACCGAGCTGAGCCAGGTCAGTGCTCGCTGCACCTGTTCACCGTGCAGGCCACCAAGGTCGTCAAGTTCGTTGAGCCGAAAGCAGGTCGCGTCGACCGAGGGGACCACGCCGTCGCCGGAGGCGGGCCAACCGCCGTCGTCGAGCTGGCCGACCAGAATGCGCTCCAGGATTTGCGGCGTCGGCGGCTGATGGGTACGGAGAAAGGACAGACGTGCGCGCTCGACGGGGTCACCGTGCGCGACGACGTACCCGATGGCAGCGTCAATATCGACCACGCCGTGACGCTACCGTGCAGCCGCGCATTCCGCTGGGCCGTCCCGGCAAGTGTCTGTTAGGTCCCCATCCGGCGGCCACTGAGCACGCTGGGGAGTGTTGGAATGACTCCCCAGCGTGACAAATCAGTAGGACGGGAGGGACGGGTCAACCGTGTTCACCCAGGACACGATGCCACCTTGCACGTGCACAGCGTCCTTAAAACCGGCTGCCTTCAGCGCGGCCAGCGCCTCGGCCGAACGCAGCCCGGACTTGCAGTGCAAGACGATCTGCCGGTCCTGCGGGAATCGAGCCAGCGCTTGGCCGGACAAGATTTCCCCCTTCGGGATCAAGGTTGCGCCCGGAATCGACACAATCTCGTATTCAGCCGGCTCGCGCACGTCGACCAGGAACAGGTCCTTGCCGCTATCCTGCCACTCTTTGAGCTCACGGGCCGTGATCGTGGCATTGAGCGTAGCTTCCTCGGCCTCGGCGGAAACCGCACCGCAGAAGTCCTCATAGTCTTCCAGCAGGTCGGTCACGGTCGGATTGTTCCCACAGAGCACGCAGTTCGGGTCCTTGCGCACTTTGATCTTGCGGTATTCCATCTCCAGCGCGTCATAGACCATCAGCCGGCCAACCAGCGGCTCACCGATGCCCGTGATCAGCTTGATCGCCTCGTTGACCTGGATTGAGCCGATCGACGCGCACAGCACCCCGAGCACGCCACCTTCGGCGCAGCTGGGCACCATCCCGGGCGGCGGCGGCTCCGGGTAAAGGCAGCGGTAGCACGGCCCGTGTTCCTCCCAGAACACCGACGCCTGACCGTCGAACCGATAGATCGACCCCCACACGTACGGCTTGCCGAGCAGCACAGCGGCGTCGTTGACCAGGTAACGGGTGGCGAAGTTGTCGGTGCCGTCGACGATCAGGTCGTACTGAGTGAAGATGTCTTTGACGTTGTCGCGATCGAGCGCGGTGTTGTGGATGATCACCTGCACCAGCGGGTTGATCTCCGCGATCGTGCGCGCGGCGGACTCGGCCTTCGGCGTGCCGATGTCGGAGACACCGTGGATGATCTGCCGCTGCAGATTGGACTCGTCCACGGTGTCGAAATCGATGATGCCCAGGGTGCCGACGCCTGCAGCGGCCAGATACATCAGTGTCGGCGAGCCGAGGCCACCCGCACCGACGGCGAGCACCTTGGCGTTCTTCAGCCGCTTCTGACCGTCCATCCCGACGTCCGGAATGATCAGGTGGCGCGAATAGCGACGGATCTCATCGATGGACAGCTCCGCAGCCGGCTCGACGAGCGGGGGTAGTGGCACGGGTTGCTCCCCGAGGTTGACGGTAAGGATCGTCTGCCATTGTCGCTCGTCCGTCACGGTCCTAGCCATGACCTTGGCCACCAGACCGCTCTGCGGGACCTGGGAATTTTTACGCGGCCGGCGGACCGCTCCAGCGCTTTCCGGCTAGATAGGGCCAAGAGTTGGCCACACAACCCTGCAGACCGAACGTCTGTTGCATCATCACCGGGGCCGGATCGCCCTTGGCCGGGCAACGCTCATGCCCATGCCCAAGCTGGTGGCCAACCTCATGATTTATTGCGTATGCCCGATAAACCGCGAGCGGCGCACCGTAACCCGGCACAGCTGCGGCCCACCGACTGTCGTTGATGATCACTCGACCGGGCAGGCGGCAGGACGTGTAGCCATTGGTGCGCAGCCCACCGGAGAGGCACATCAGCTCCGACGTCCGCGCCGACGCGAGGAGGATGGTGAATTCGGCGTTCGCTGCCTCGGGCACCCGTTGCAGCCGAAACTGGCGACTCGCCACCCAACTGCGCGGATCGCCCAAGGTCCGGTCTACTTGATGGGCAAATTCCGCCGGTGCTCCTGCCGGCTGTTCGATCGCGACCCGGAACCGCCGGATCGGACCCGCATGCCCCAGCACCGGGCCGTAACCGCTGACATAGCCGAACTCGCCGCTGTCCCCGGCACTCGCCCCGGCGGGCAAGGCGGTGGGCACTGGAGCGGACGGAACAGCAGCCGGCGCTCGCACCGACTCCGGCGTCGGCAGCGGCCACCAGAGCTGAATCAGAACCGCAGCTGCCGCCGCGATCAAAGCCAGTGCCAGCAATCCCCCATGACTTCTAAACCCACTTAACCGTACGAATCGGGGCGTCCCACCCCACTCAATCGGATCGCTGTCCGGGAGCGCGGGCAAGTCAGCAGCCCGGCCGGCCGGTCGGGTGGTCGTGGGGTGATCGCTGACGTCAGGCATGACATACGTGAGAATTTCACGTCTTAGCGGACCATTACCCGCCGTTCCCGGAGATGGCCGAAATTCCGACCGTAACCAGCGCAGCCGGCCGCCGGGAACCAGCTCAGCCGGCCACCGGGGAACTGATGTCGTCCAACATGCCGACGATGGCGCGGGCGACCAGTCGCGGCACTTCCATCTGCGCCACGTGTCCGACGCCCGGCAAAATCAGCAGCCGGCTGTCCGGGATCAACCTCGCCACCTGTAGAGGCACGCGCGGATCCACCAGTTTGTCGTTCAGGCCGCCGATGATCAGCGTTGGTGCGCGCACCCGAGTGGCCAGCCGCCACTGCGACCCGGCACCCGGCAGGTAAGCGCGTAAGAAGCTGGACACCAAGCCGCGCATGGTGCCCAGATACGCCTTCGGATAATGCGCCACCGTGTACCGCAGTCGAATCTCTTCGATCGCCTCGGCTCGCCGTTGCGCGCTGACTTTGCTGGTGTCGCCAAAACACGCGACCAGCACCTGCTCAGTCATCTCCTCGACACTGATCCGGGCCATGCCCCAGGCGAACACCCGCTCAGCCAACGGCAAGGCCAGCAACGGCAAAACCGGGCGCTGCGCCGTACGCCGGGGGTTGAGGAAGGGCATCGCCGGCGAAATGAGGGTGAGGCTGCGCACCAAATCCGGCCGTAGCGCCGCGACCCGGACGGCGATGGAACCGCCGAGGGAGTTGCCGACCAGGTGGGCCGGACCCCGCCCAGCATGGTCCAGATAGCCGATCAGCGTCGTCGCGAACGCCCGAATCGAATACCGCGGACTCGGGTCGCTGTACCCGAAGCCGGGCAAATCGACCGCATGTGCGTCGAACCGGTCGGCGAGTAGCCCCGCGACATCGGTGAAATTCTGCGACGAGCCGCCCAGCCCATGGATGTAGACAGCCGGTTGCGCCCCGGGCTGAGTGGCCGGAGTGTCGCGTACGTGCAGCATCGACCCGTCGATGGTGACTCGCCGGGCCGGCCACGGTGGTGGGATGTCGCCGTCCGGCAGCAGTACGCCGTCGTCGGCCAGCAGTGCGCCCTTCATAGCGACAAGAGTGCCTCAAGTCGCCGGTTAACCGCCGCCAATGTCGCGCGAACCATCGCCTGCCGGTCATCACTGGCCACCACCGCCGAGCCGGCCAACTGCTCGACCCACCCTCCATACGACAGCAACAGCACCACCACAGCAACCTGCGAAGCCCCAAACTGTATGGCGGCAGCGTGCTCGACAAAGCAGCGCGGCGGCCCATCCGGGTGTGCCGAGGTCAGCAACAGCTCATCCACCGCACCAGCAGTCGCCGTGGCACACAACCGCAACAGGTACCCGTCGACCGCAGGACCACTGGCCCGCCCCGCCGCAGTACGGCTGCCGACCGCGAGCCGAACCTCGACCTCGGCATCCGCGCCGGACGTGTTGACGTGCACGTTCTCGATCACAATTCGCGGGCCGGGCTGCTCACCCGGGTACAGCGGGCGGGGGGTGCTCAATTGATCTTCGTTCGTGCTCGCCCAGGCCAGGCGCGAGCCGTCAGTCGGACTCACTGGCTGTCCCGGCACGAGCGATCGGGTGCTTTCCATCGAAGCCAGGGACCTCTGCTTCGATCCGGGCGCAATCGGCTTCGATCCGGGCGCAGTCGGCTTCGATCCGGGCGTAGTCGGCTGGGTCGGCACAGGTGCGGTGGCTCGGCCAGACGCAGGCGGGGAACCGCTGGCCGACCGCCACCTTGGCTCGGAATTTGGCCCGGAATGCGACGCGAGGTCTCCCCCGGTATCCGGCGCGACGTTTCACCCGGAACCCGATGTGAGGCCCCGCTAGAAATCTCGCGTGACGTCTCGCCCGCAATGCGACGCGAGGTCTCCCCAGGGATGCGGCGTGAAGTCTCGCTTGGAATCGGACGCGACGTCTCCCCCGGGATCCGATCGCCTGGGATTTGGCGCGAGGTTTCCCCGGTGATCTCGCGGGTGGTTTGTCCGAGTAGGTGCACGGGCGTTGACAGCGGATCCGGCACCGCCCGGATTGGCTGCTCCCGGGAGACCGGCACGGCCGCAGCCGCTCGGGCTGAACCCCGCACTGGGGAACCTGGCTGGCCGCCCGGGCCCAAGTTGGGCTGACTAGCGAAATCAGCGGCACCCAAGCGGCCAGGCTCGCCAGGACCGGGCAGGGCCGCATCCAACCCCATCCGCTCTTGCAACAGCCGCGCGACCCGCCGACTCACTTCGGCCGGATCGGCACCTTCGGCCAAGTCCAACCGCAAGCTGTGTGCGCCGGCCGGGGTCGCCCGCAACGATGCGTCTCGGACCCCGGCAACCTCGCGAACTGCGGCCAGGATGGCTTGAACATCGAAACCTTCCTGCTGCTCCTGCCCCGACCGCACATCGCCGCGCCGCAGGTGGGTAGCGATCCGGGCTAACGCCGGGGTTTCCGCGGTGGGCTCCACCAACGGTGGCTCGGCGACTCTGGGCACGTCCGGCTGAGCCGGCACCCGCTTGGGCAGCACTCGGGCAATCTGAACCGCCGGCGCGGGAGAATCCGGCGACGCGCCCGGCCGACTGAACCCGGAATAGGCGGCCGGCGGCGAGTAACCAGGGGTTGCGACCAGCGGAGCCGGCTCGTAGGGCTTCTGCCGGGTCAATTCGTCCGGCCGGGTCAACCGATCTGCCCGATCCGGCCCAGCCACGCTATTAGGCTGGCTAGTCGCGCCGTTGAGCTGTCCGGTCACATCGGGACGAACCAGTCCATCCGGACGCACTGGGACATCCTGTGGGGCCGATATATGCGGACGAATCGAAGCCTCCAGCCGAGCCGACAGGTCCGGGCTGACCACGGCTTCGGGGCGAGCCGGGGTTTCCGCCGCGATCGGAGCACGTGGGCGGGCAGCCGGATCCGGACGCAACGATTCCAACATGCTCGCGCGCTCGGTCACCGACAGCGAGTGCGACCTAGTCAACGAGTCACCCCGAGGCGGCCGAGAAGGCGAGCCCGGCGGTGCACCGCTGCTATCGAGCGCGTGTCGGGCCGGCTCCGGGGCGAATTCAGCCGCCGGCTGGCCCGCGAGACCTCCCAGCGACCCCGGCCGGGTCAACGGCACGGCGGCCCGCTGCTGCCCGATCGAACTGGGCGGGTTGAGCCTGCGTTCGTCGTCGAGATCCCCCTCGTACGGATAAGGGGGTGCACTGCTCGGGGTTGGTGCGTCCACGGTTTGCAGCGGAACCGGACGCGCGCCACTAAGGCTGGATTCGATCGGTGTTGGTGTGGGGCGGCCTGGTCCGTATTCGGCTGAGGGCAGGTCGGCGTAGCGGGCTCGGGGCGATAGGCCGGCGATGTCCCCGGAAGGGGGATTTTCGGCGAAGTTTCGCGGCAACGGGTCAGCCGAACCGCCGCCGGTCGACTCGACGAAACCGGGCGGGGCCGGCCGCGGAGCCGGTGGGGTCGCGGGACGCCCGACCGCCGGCGGGACACTGGTCGGCGAAACTGCACCGAATGGGTGTTGCACAGCGCGTTCAGAGAATTGGCTCGGCGTGGGAAACGCCTGGTCACGCTGGATGCGGTAAGACTCGGTGGATGGCCGCAGCCAGGCCGGAACATCGCTGGCCAACTCGAACGCCGACGCAGCGTGGGGCTGGGGAGCAGCTGGCGCAGCCCAGCCCTTCACCCGAGAATGGTCCAGCGCGTCGGCATCTTCGCCGCTGCCCGCAGCTCCGATGTCTCCGGAATGCCCTGATTCATCCACCGCGTGCTCCTCGCTCGCCCCCGGTGAGGCTACCGTGTGCTTGCAGTGGCGATAAGTTGCAGCGTCGCGACATTGCCCACCTGAGGACCACAGCCGCCGATCCGGGCAGTCCGCGCCGCCAAACCGCGCGCAGCATTCCCCTGGAGGTTCACCGACATGACCGCTGCGTCCGGCGGGGCCCAGCAGACGGCTCGACCTACCCGCCTGCCGCGCTCCGCGCGCCGCAAGCAGTTGCTTGCCGCCGCCCAGCAAATCTTCGTAGCCCAGGGATACCACGCCGCCGCAATGGATGACATCGCCGAACGGGCCGGCGTCTCCAAACCAGTGCTCTACCAGCACTTTCCCGGCAAGTTAGAGCTTTACCTCGCCCTGCTGGACACGCACTGTGACGCGATAATCGCCAAGGTACGCAGTGCGATGCTTGCCACCGACGACAATAAAGAACGGGTCAAAGGCGCTGTTAGGGCATATTTCGACTTTATGGACCATGAGAGCGAAGCGTTCCGCCTGGTCTTTGAGTCCGATCTGCGCAACGACTCGCAAGTTCGCGAACGCGTCGAGCGAGTCGAACAGGGCTGCATCGCCGCAGTCACCGACACCATCATTTCCGACACCAACCTCGGTACGGACGCCGCTGAGCTGCTCGCATCCGGCCTCGTTGGCGCCGCGGGACAGTCCGCCCAGTTCTGGTTGGCCAACGGTCGTCGTACGCCGAAAGCGGAAGCCGAATCGCTGGTAGCTGCACTGATCTGGCGTGGCATCGCCAGCTTCCCGCTGCAGGGCGGCACATCCGGCGGTGTACCGGACGAAATCGGATAGCCTGCATATCGGTAGACGCGTGAAAGGGAGGACCCCGTGGAGGTCAAGATCGGCGTGTTGCACACGCCGCGTGAGCTGGTGCTGGAGAGCGCTCAGACCCCGGCGGAGGTCGAGCAGGCCGTGTCCGAGGCGATGGCCAAGGACGGAGTGCTGACGCTCGAGGACGAAAAGGGTCGCAAGGTGATCGTTCCAATCGCCAAAGTGGCATATGTGGAGATCGCCGAGTCGTCCAACCGGCCGTTCGGCTTCACCACCCGCTGAGTGGGTCCGACGGGACCACTGAAATACGTCAGGCCAAGAGGGCATCAGGTTCGCACCTGTGCCCTCTTGGCGCACGTGCGCTCTGAGGTGCACTATCTCTCGGTCGGGTAGACTTGCCTGGTCACCGTCGACGTCGTTCCGATTTTTGGACAGACTCAGGTGAATCACCCCCGGATCGCCGCGGCGATCCGCGCGTGCGGCCCGCTTTCGAGCGTGTGGCCCGCGCCCTACCCATACCGCGCCCAAGTTTTCCACGGGCGCACCACGAGAGGCACCCGTAAAACTTCATGACCGACATCGAGCAAGAACTAACTGCACAACCCGCCCTCATCCCCGTAATCAACCGCGCACCAGTTCGCCCGGACAGCCCCACCTTCGCCGAACTGGGCGTGCGCGCCGAAACGGTGACAGCGCTCGCCAAGGCCGGCATCACTCGCGCGTTCGCGATCCAGGAATACGCACTGCCGATCGCATTGCGTGGCACCGACCTGATCGGTCAGGCCCCCACTGGCACCGGCAAGACGCTCGGCTTCGGCCTGCCGCTGCTAGAGCGCGTGCTTGCCCCGAGCGAAGGTGCTGACGGCCAACCGCAGGCGCTGATTGTGGTGCCGACCCGAGAACTGGGCCTGCAAGTCGCGCGCGACCTCGCCGCAGCCGGCGCCACCCGCGGCGTACGCGTCCTGCCGATCTATGGCGGTGTTGCCTATGAACCGCAGGTGGACACGCTGAAGAAGGGTGTGGAAATCCTGGTCGGCACCCCGGGTCGACTGCTCGACCTCGCCAAGCAGAAGCACCTCAAGCTCGGCTCGATCAAAGCGCTAGTGCTCGACGAAGCCGACCGGATGCTCGACCTGGGCTTCCTCGATGACGTCGAAAAGATCCTGGCAATGCTGCCCGAGCAGCGGCAGACGATGCTCTTCTCGGCGACCATGCCCGACCCAATCGTCGCGTTGTCGCGCCGCTTCCTGCGCCACCCGGTCACCATCCACGCCGGGCACACCGCCGAGAGCGGGCCGTCGCCGCTGACCAAGCAGGTCGTCTATCGCACCCACCCGCTAAACAAGTTGGAGATGGTGGCCCGCATCCTGCAGGCCGGCGGTCGCGGACTCACCATGATCTTCACCCGCACCAAACGCGCCGCCGACCGGGTGGCCGAGGATCTCGACTTCCGCGGCTTCGCGGTCGCCGCCGTCCACGGTGACCTGGGCCAGGGCGCGCGCGAACGGGCGCTGCGCGCGTTCCGTTCCGGCAAGATCGACGTGCTGGTCGCCACCGACGTCGCTGCCCGGGGCCTAGACGTCTCCGGCGTGACGCACGTGATCAACTACGACTGTCCCGAAGACCCAGACACCTACACCCACCGAATCGGGCGTACTGGTCGGGCCGGCGCCACTGGTGTTGCGGTCACCTTCGTGGACTGGGAAGACATGCCGCGCTGGGTGCTGATCGACAAGTCCATGGGCTTGAACATGCCCCAGCCGCCGGAGACTTACCACACCAGCCCGGCGCTCTATGCCGACCTGGAAATTCCCACTGAAATCTCCGGTACGTTGCCGAGCGCCGACCGTAACCGCGTTGGGCTGTCCGCCGAGATCGAAGAAGACCTAGGGGTTCCGCGCCGGCGTAACAGTCGCGACGGCGGCCGAGACAGCAGCCGCAGTGGCCCAGCTCGCGGCCGCGGGCGCTCCCGAGACTCCAGCACCGACCGACCTGCAGCGGCCGGGCGCACTGGCACTGATCCGGCCGGCGAGTCGACCGATGCCGGGACAGACTCGCTGGTCGAAGCCGGGGATCGGCCCAAGCGTCAGCGGCGCCGTCGCCGGATCGACGAGGCACCGAACACCGGCGCAGACCCGGTGCAGATCGAGTCCGCTTCCGCCGAAGCAACAGTGGACTCCGCTGATTCCGGTGACGCTGCCAATTCAGCCGGCGACGAGGCCAGCCGGGCACCGCGTCGACGCCGCCGCGGTGGCCGGGGCAGCCGCAGCGCCAACGCGGTCGGCGACGACGCCAGCAGCAGCAGCAGCAGCAGCGCCGAACATGAGGGCAGTGCAGCAACCCCGACCGCGATTCCCGCCAACATCGAGGCCTGACCGCCACGCAGCGCTGACCGCCACGCAGCGCTGGCCGCGTTCGGGGCGGCGGGCACAATGGCGGCATGCCACAACCGTTAACTGACGTACTTGCCGAGCTGCGCGACCTGCTGCTCACCCCCGGGCTCACCCGTGCTGTCGCGGCCGGGCGTCGTCGTGGCTCGGCCCCGTCAGTGACTCGGGCCGAGCTTCGGCCAGTAACCCTCAAGACCGGTGCCCGGCTGCAGATCGTCACCGACGACGGCAACCGGCCGTTCACCCGCAACGTGGCTGCGGGGGCGGAAGCAGCCGAAGCCGTCGACGCACTGCTCGCTGAGCCGTTCGGCAATTGGCACGTGCAGACCGAGTCGAGCACGGTGCAGGTCCGCATCACCAAGAAGGGCGACGCTCAGGTACATCGGGTCGCTGTCGTCGCGCCGGCCGCCTCGGGCGAGCATGACCGGGTCAAGCAATGGCTGCTCGATCCGGGCGACCCACTGTTCACCGTGCTCGGCGGCAGCGCGGCAAAACGCCGGCAAATCGACGCGTTCCTGCGTGCGCTCGCCGCCACTCTGCCCGAAACTTTGCCGTCGCCGATGCACGTCGTCGACCTCGGCTGCGGCAACGCCTACCTGACGTTTGCCGCCTTCCGCTATCTGACCAGCCGCGGCATCCAGCTGCGGGTAGTCGGCGTCGACGTCCGCGAAGATCAACGCATCCGCAACACAGCAGTAGCCGAACAGCTCGGCTGCACTGACGAAGTCAGTTTCGTGGCCGGCACAATCGCGCAGGTCGAGCTGCCGTTCGCCCCCGACCTGGTGCTGGCCCTGCACGCCTGCGACACCGCCACCGACCAGGCATTGGCGCGCGCTGTGGGTTGGTCGGCGAGCTGGGTGCTGGCCGCGCCGTGCTGCCACCACGACATCGCCGCCCAGCTCAAAGGCAAACCCGCGCCAGCACCTTTCGCCGAATTGACCCGCAGCCCGATCATGCGGGAACGCTTCGCCGACATTCTGACCGACACGTTGCGCGCATCCCTGCTGCGGCTTAATGGCTACCGCGTCGACGTAGTCGAATTCATCGACTCAGCCCACACCCCGCGCAACCTGCTCCTTCGCGCCCGGCGCAGCCCAACCCCACCAAACCACGACCAACAACACGAGTACGAGTCGTTGACCCGCCAGTGGAGTGTTACCCCGGCCCTAGAAACTATGCTCGCCGCGAAATAGCGGTGCTCGATCAGCTGACGATTGCGGTCCACGCCGCTGTGTGAATCTCACCAGCCACCTGAAAATTAAAAAACATTCGGTACGTGCCACTGCTCGGTACAGCTAGCCAGAATTTGACTTTGCCGTTGACTAGCTTGGGTTCTGGATGGACGTGCAAATATGCCAGATCGCCTTGGCGCAGCACAACTAAATGGCCGAACGCGCCTAGATAAGGCTCCAACAGGGCCGACTGGCCGTCAGTTCCGGTAACTATTACCAGGATCGGTTGGGTCGACGTTGTGGTCGGCTGTCCGGCGTATTCGGCGGTGAATCCGTCAGTGGCGGCAATGCGCACGGGGGCGGGCAGCGCTAACGGCGAATACGCACCTGCGACGGTTAGATCAGTGCCGAGCGTCGTCGCGACCGGCTTGCCGCCGACGATTGCCGTGAAGTCGGCGACCATGCGATAGCTGCCTGGCTGCGCCAGAGTTAGCGGGATGCTCCACGTACCGTTGGGGGCCATATTGGGGTGCAGGTGTTGAAAGCCGGTCAGATCTCGGCGGACAATGACCAGGTGCAACGGTTTGTCGTGCACAATTGCATAAGTGGTGACTGGTGCGCCGCTGGCTGCAGTTATACGGAAATCGAGCATTTGTGCCTTGCCGGCCGGGAAAATCGTCGGCGTGGCAGCGAGAGTCAGGCCACCGGAGCTGAGCGATAAGCCGCCGACAACTGCACCCATCGGCATGGGCGCACCTGATTGCGACACCGCACCGTCGGCGTTATGCGTGTGCGGCTGGTTCTCATCCATCGTCATTCCGGCCATCGCGGCTCCCGCACCCGATGACACGGCCGGCGGAGCTGAGGCCGACGCAGCGCCTTCATTCAGCCGGCCCAGCCCATAACCGACGATAAGCATCGCGATGATGAGCGCACCAAACGATGCCAACCGCACACCAGCCCGATCTAACCCCTGGCGTGTGGCGGCGGTGTCGTCAGGCATTCGCGAGCTCATAGCCGGCCTCATCCACGGCTAAGCGAATCACCTCCTCCGGCAGCGGCGTTTCGCTGGTCACCGTTACTGCGCCGGAGGCGAGATCGACCTGCACATTCGTCACGGCGTCGAGGGCCGAAAACTCTTCGGTCACGGCCCGAACGCAATGCTCGCAGGTCATTCCGGTCACCTGAAACGTGCTGGTCACAGCCATGGCACTGCCTTTCGGAAAGATTGAGGTGCACAACATCGATGGGTCAGGACCGGATGAGTCGAGCAATCGCAGCAGACGCTTCTTGAACTTTGGCGGATGGATCACCGGCGCGGGCCGCATCAACCACACAGTGCGCCAAATGGTCTTCGAGCAGCCCGATCGCGACCGCTTGCAGGGCACTCTTGGCGGCAGAGATCTGCGTCAGCACGTCAATGCAGTAGGTGTCGCCTTCGACCATGCGCTGCAGACCCCGAATCTGGCCTTCGACCCGCCGCAACCGCCCGAGCAGGGCCGCCTTGTCGCCGGAGTAACCATGCGGGCCAGCCAGAGGCGTCAACTCATCGGACATGCCACCAGAATACCCCCCGCCGGTATCCGGTCGCCACCGAATGCCCGTGATGATCAGATCGGTGCCTCCAGCCCTTGAGTGGTGCCCTACGCGATGTAAGTGTGGGCTATGCAGCCGCCGTGAGGTCGAATGGGCACATTCGAGCCCGAATGCTACGTTCGCTCGCCCAAGGTTTGACGGGGCTCTCAAGAACCGACAGCATGGTCTGCAACGCAAACCAGTTGGAGGAAGCTTGAGTAACGTTGGACAGCTCGACCGAATGCGATGGACGACTAGCCGGTACCCCTGGCTGCGGGCGGGACTAGGTCTGAGCGTGGTCGGTGTCGTCGTGGCCACCATCGGCTTGCTTGGCAGCACCGGTCACGGCTCAGCAATGGCCAACATAGTTCTGTGGTGCCTGGCAGCGGCAGCCTTACTCCCGCTCGACCGGTACTACCGACGCCGTTTCGGGCGAGTCACTCCCACGTCTGCCGCCAGGCTGAAAGGGCTGGGAGCAGCGCTGGCCTGGCTGTTGCTGGTACTTGTGATACTCGTCTTACCTGCCGTCACCGGCTGGTCCACCGGACCGTTCTTGCTCGCCGGAGGCGCCCTGGTTACGGCGTGGGCGCTGGTGGACCGCCGTCGTAGCGGTGGGCTGCAACCCAGCATCGTGGTGGCTGGCATTTTCCTACTCGGACTCGGCCTTCTGGTCCTTGCCGGAGCACCCGTCAGCTCATGGTTCGATGATCAGGGAGTGCTGTGGTTCAACCTCGCCGCCGGAGCTGCACTGATTATCGCCGGCCTTCTGGATCACTTCACCCTCATACGGGGCCTACGGCCCCCACCACGGCGACCGTAAGCCAATGACCACGCCCTACGAGCGACTTGCCGCCCTGGACAAGCTGGTGCACGAACCAGCCCGCCTGGCCGTGCTCACCGCACTGTCGGCCTGCGCTGACGCCGACTTCGTCTTCCTGCACCGCGCTACCGGCTTGAGCAAGGGCAACCTGTCCACCCACCTCAGCAAACTCGAAGCCGGCGGTCTCGTCCAGATCACCAAAACGTTCAACGGCAAGACACCGCACACCAGCGTCGCTCTCACCGACGCCGGACACCGAGCTATCAAGCACCATTGGCAACAACTCCGCGACATCCTTGCCCCAATGAATGGAGATCAGCAGCTCGCAGCAAGCCCGCCGTTACGCGCTGGACAACGCCGACCCCTTACATTCAACTCCACCCTCAAGTCGAGACCATCTACTTGAGGCAGCTGTCCGGCACTTAGCTTGTGGTTAACCTGCTGGGCCTAGTGGAGTTGATCCGCATCGACGCTGATGATCTTGACCTTACTGCGACCATCCTAACTCAACGGTGTTGGTCGAGACTAATGGGGACGATCTCGTAGGTGCCGATGGGCGCGACCTGATCAAAGGTGGTGTAGAGGGCGTGGACTTGACCCTTATGAACAACAAGTGTCGTAATCCGTCGGGTCGGCGGTGATGCCGACACGGCCGCCTTTACCGCGGCAGATTTCCATTCATCGCTGGACGTGAGCAGCTTTACGGAGTATGTATCACCGGCATCGACGGCGTATAGGCGTCCGGATCTGTCAATGACCATTCCGTCACCCGCGATGGGAGTGTCTAAAGTGACACGAGACAGTGCGCGGGGGGCATTAAGTGGGATCTTGAAAAGTGCTTTGTCGCCGTCCACGGCTACAATCAGGTAGCCATGAGGATGAAACGCGATGCCGTTAAGGCCGAAAGTTGAGTTGCCGAGGCGCTCATCCTCGACCAAGACGGAAGCTATGCCATATCGGTCGATCTTGTAGATGATCGGAGAAAAGGCATCGGTCACGTAGGCGTTTCCGGCGTCGTCAACCGCTACGTCCTCAGCGAAATGCCTGCCCTTCGGGTATAGGGCCCCAAGGTCGACCATATATTCCCTCTTGCCGGTAGCGAGGTTATAGCTGCCGAGCTTTGCTGATCCCTTGAAAACCGGATCGGCAAATACGGCAGGATCGGTGTTCGTCACCAATAGCCTATTCCTAGCTGCGTCAACCCGGATTCCAACGGAGGACTTGAGATCGCGGTCAATGATGAAGGGAGTTGCTAGGCCAGACTTGCTTACCTCGTACACCGTACCTTCGGCGACAGACCCCACCAGATAGCGTCCACTGCGAGGGTTGTACTCGATACCCTCTGGACTGAAGTTCGCGCGTTGGATCACAATTCCAGCCTGGGTAGTACAGTTTACTTTGGCTGTTAGCACGTCACTGGCCAGCGGAGCGACCGCTGGAGCAGTCAACACCATCGCCGCCGTTAAGTGCACAGCCATTGGAAACTTGATCATCATCACATCTCCTCAAAGTGTTACGGGAACATCCGTACCCAGGGGCTCTAGGTCATGAAGGCAAGAGAGGTGACCGTTTTGGACGTTTTCCGTACTTGTCACCCATTGAAACTCACCCTCCGTTCAAGAAATACAGTAGCAGTATTTTTATAGCTACGAAACTTTTTTGGGCGTTGAGTCGACTTGCCCCATTTTGGTGCTCCTACTTAGCTCGCGGTTTAACCTCCCTCGCTCAAGGGCGTGTCGGCCCGCTACCTACGCCAGGAACACGCCGCGCACCTGCGCCGCTAAAGCGCCGGGGCTCCAGCCTTATGCAGCGCTGAAGAACCACAGCCGTGCCACCCGCCACGACGTCGGCAAGACGGTTAAAACGGGAAATTCCGGGGGAACGAGACGGAATGCACAGATTCTTTTTGGAAGTGCGGCTGACTGCTCGCTGTGTTGGATCGTCGTTGCCTACCTCGTCCACGCGGTAGCCGAATCCAGTTCAGCCGGTGATGGCTAGAGCAAGGGGCAATACCGCGCTGGCGCCAGCGCGGCGTAACGCGCGGCCGGCGAGCACCATCGTCCAGCCGGAGTCGACTAGGCCGTCGACGAGCAGCACTGGGCCGGACAATGTGGACAATTCATCGGCCATGGCTAAGCTGACTGAGAAGGCGTCGTGCAGGGCTCGCACTCGTTGGGCGCTGTTGCCGCGCGCGCTCCCGTCGCCAATCCGGGTTGAAACGAGCGAGCCCAACAGCGGCAGCCGCCCGACCCGGGCGATGTGTTCAGCCAAGCTTTGCACCAGCAGAGGGTGTCGGCGCGAACTCATCGCGACGACGCCAACCGGGCGCTGAGTCCAGGCGTCGTCGCCATGTGCCCATAGTTTCAGCAGCTCAACGACCGCGCCGGCCAGCTCGGCGGAGATCGCGGCGTCGGGCGACTCGGGCGAAACCGCACCGCGTAGGACACTGCCCCAGCCCAGGTCACTGAGGCGCCCAACGGCTCGACCGGGCTCGATCTGCTCGGCGGGCGCGATTTTGCCCTTGAGGTTGATGCCGACGGCGGGCAGTCCAGTGGGCCACATTTTCTTCGGCCCGATTTCGACCCCGGTGCGGCCCAGGAACGCGTTGGCTGCAGCTAGAACTGCTGGCGACACTTCAGCATCGACCCAGGGACCAGCACAGTTGTCGCATCGGCCACACGGTTTGGCCTCGGGGTCATCCAGGCAGCAGCGCAGGAACTCCATTCGGCATTGGGCGGTGGCGGCGTAGTCGATCATGGTCTGTTGTTCGGCGGTGCGGGCGGCGGCGACTCGGCGCAACCGGGCGGCGTCATAGGTCCAGGGTTCGCCGGTGGCTAGCCAACCGCCGCGGGTGCGGCGCACGGCACCGTCGACGTCGAGCACTTTGAGCATGAGCTCAAGCCGGGTGCGGCGCAGGTCGACCAACGGTTCGAGCGCTTGGGTCGACATTGGGCGATCGAGCGCGAGGTTGGCCAGCACTAAACGCACTTGATCTTCAGGCGGGAACGCCAACGAGGCAAAGTAGCGCCAGATCGCGGCATCCTCAGCGCCGGGCAGCAGGATGACTTCGGCTTGGTCGACGGCACGGCCGGCACGGCCGACTTGTTGGTAGTAAGCGATTGGCGACGGCGGTGCACCGAGGTGCACGACAAAACCAAGATCGGGCTTGTCGAATCCCATCCCGAGCGCGGAGGTGGCGACCAACGCTTTGATCTTGTTGGCAAGCAGGTCCTGCTCGGCGGCGCGGCGATCAGCGTCGTCCACCTGTCCGGTGTACGAAGCGACGGCGAACCCGCGCGAGCGCAAAAACTCGGCCGCCTCCCCCGCGGCGGCGACCGTCAAGGTGTAGACGATGCCGGAGCCGGGCAGCCGATCCAACTGCTCGGCCAGCCACGCCAATCGCTGAGCAGGATTGGGCAGGTCAACCACGGCCAGCTGCAGCGACTCGCGCTCCAACGTGCCGCGCAACACCAGCGCGTCGCCCAGCTGCTCGGCGACGTCGGCGGTGACCCGGGCGTTGGCCGTGGCAGTCGTAGCTAACACCGGCGTACGCGCCGGCAAACCCGCCAAGAACGTGCGCAATCGTCGATAGTCCGGCCGGAAATCGTGGCCCCAGTCGGAAACGCAATGGGCCTCGTCCACGACCAACAGGCCAGTGTTCGCCGCCAGACCGGGCAGCACATTGTCGCGAAAATCCGGGTTGTTAAGTCGCTCTGGACTGATCAGCAGCACATCAACCGTGCCGGCCCGGATCTCGTGCTCAATCTCGGACCACTCATCGAGGTTGGCCGAATTGATCGTGCGAGCGCGAATTCCAGCCCGAGCCGCAGCGTCGACCTGGTTGCGCATCAACGCCAGCAACGGCGAAACGATGACAGTTGGCCCGACGGAAGCAGCGGCGTGGCCACCGGCACGCAACAGTGCGGTAGCCACGAAATAAACGGCTGATTTGCCCCACCCGGTGCGCTGAACACACAACACTCGGCGCCGGTCCAAAGTAAGCGCCTCAATCGCCCGCCACTGATCCTCCCGCAACACCGCGTGCTCACCAGCAAGGCGACGCAGCACCTGCTCAGCGCGCTCCCGCACCTCAGCGCGCTCCCGCACCTCAGCGCACTCAGCCGGGGTCGCGCTCGTCTCGGTCACCTGACGTTTCTATCAGCCGGGTCCGACAGGACTTCGGCCCGACAGGACTGGCCGTCCAACGTGAACGCCAGCGGCAACGGATTAGCTCCCTGATAGTCGCCGCGCAAATTGAATGTCTGTCGACTGCCGCGACCAGTCCCGACCACCTTGCGGCCCTTCTGTTTGATCAGTTTCAGCCCGCGGGCCAGATGTTGCGAACCGGGGTAAAAGAAGCGAACCCACCACGGCGAGTTGGTCAACTCCGTCGTGGTCGCCACGGTCAGCAGCGCTTCAAATTCTCGACCCGAGTCACGTTTGAGCTGGTAGCGCACCAGGCATGAGCCCGGGTTCGCCGGTTCGGGCGCCAACCGGTCGTTGGCCGCCTGCGCTTGCTCAACCGCTGGCACTTGCCGCGTTACAGCCCAGCTCAAGCCTCCGACACTGAGCAACACGACGGTGAACAACGCCATAGCTTGCGGACGCAGCGTCAGGCGGGGCAGCTGCGGCCAACCCCTACGCAACCCCGAGAGCCCACCACGGCGCAGGGTCCATCCTGGAATTAGGCCAAACCCCCGAATCCACCCGAGGCTCAACGCCCGGACCCGGTAGCGGCTCATCGCCCGAGTTCGGCCGGGCGACGATGCCCACGCACCCCGGCCGGAGGGCGTGGCTGCGCCTGCGGGCACGGCCGCAGCTACGCCCCGCACGATAGATGGGATCGAGCCTTGGTTGACCCGACGTTTGCTGACCAAGGTGGCGAGCCCGCGGGAAACCTCGATAGCACCCGGTCGGGCGGCCGGGTCCTTCACCAGCAGGCGCAGGCAGAGCTCCCCCACCACCGGCGGCAATCCCTGCAAATCGGGGAGCGGTTCCGGGTCGGCGTATAGGTGGGCGCGAAGTGCCTCCGTGGTGTTCTCAGCCGGCCAGGGCAACCGGCCGGTCAAGGCACGATAGAGCAACAACCCCAGCGCGTACAGGTCGGAGGCGGTGTTGACCTGGCCACCGACTAGGCGTTCGGGGGCGAGGTAGGCCGGGGTGCCGAGCAGGCTGCCGTCGGCCGTGCAGTCGCGTTGGCCCACGATGGCCGAGATGCCGAAATCGACTACTTTCGCGCCGGTGGCGGTGAGCATCACGTTGGCTGGCGTGATGTCGCGATGCACCACCCCGCGCAAGTGGGCCAGGGCCAGCGCGGAGGCTACTTCGGCAGCGATCGTGACCGCTTCGGCCCAGGGCAGCGCACCCAGGCGATTGATCCGAGCGGCGAGCGACTCGCCGTCGTTGAGCTCCATCACCACGTACGGAACGGTGAGTTGGCTGGTGATTTGAGCTTCGCCGAAGTCGAAAATTCCGGTGATGTTCGGGTGCACGAGTTGGGCCGCGGCCAATGCTTCTTGGCGGAGCCGTTCACGGAAACTTTGCTCGCCAGCATGCCGCGCGGAGAGCACTTTGACCGCTACTGATCGGTCGAGCACGTCGTCGAAGGCGCGCCAAACTTCTGCCATCCCACCGGTGCCGAGCCGCTCGATGAGGTGATAGCGCCCGGCAATTAGCGCCGAAGCATCCAGACCGTTTTGCGCCGTCCGCCCCATCTGCCGATTGTGACCCGAGACACCAGGGTGTGTGGCGCCGCACCGGAAAACCGGGGTGAATGGGGCTCAAGTGGCGGAATAACCGCCGTCCACGAACAGGGTTTGACCGGTCACCGCCCCTGCCGCGTTGCTGGCCAAGAAAACCGCACAAGCCCCAAAATCGTCCGGCACACCGTTACGGCCAATCATCGACCGAGCGGCATGCCGAGCCAAGGCTTCTGGTGCAGCAAAAATCGGCTCAGTCAACGGCGTGTGCACGACCCCGGGCGCAATCGCGTTGCAGCACACCCCACGCGCCGACCAAGCCTCCGCCTGCGATCGGGTCAAACCCACCAGACCCGCCTTCGAAACCCCATAAACCCCGCTATTTCCGTACGCGCGAAAGGCTTGTTGTGAGGCGATGTTGATGATCCGACCCCACCCGCGTCGCGCCATCAGCGGCCCGAACGCCTGCCCGAGCAGAAACGGTGCGGTCAGATTCGCCGTGAGGGTGGCATCCCAGTCCTGCTCAGTCAACTGATCGAGTGGCGGGCGTCGATTCACCGCAGCCGAGTTAATCAGAATGTCAGGCTCGCCATATTGAGTGAGGATTTGCTGGATCAGCTCAGGCAGGGTGAATCGTTCGCTGAGATCAGCCGAAATCGCGTGCCCTTCGGCGCCGAATTCTGCCAGCTCCGCAACCACCTTGGCCAGCGGGTCTGCGCGCCGCGCCACCACCACGATCCGCGCACCAGCGCGCCCGAGCGCCACCGCCATCGCCCGGCCAATCCCAGAACTGCCGCCGGTCACCACCGCAGTCCGACCCGTCAACCCAAAAACCTGCTCAAGGTACGCCGACATGACCGCACCCTAAATCAGCCGCCGAAACCAATCAGCCGCCGGACCGCAACTACACAATCAGCGAACGTCCCTGATCTCGACCGGCCCCGGGAAGCCAGCAGCGCCGCTGTCGGATCAGGCGCGGGGTGGGAGTTTGACGACGCTCACGAAAAACTCGTCGATTTGGCGAATAACAGCGATGAAGCGCTCGAAATCGACCGGCTTCGTCACATAGGCGTTGGCGTGCAGTTGATAGCTGCGCAGAATGTCCTCGTCGGCGGCCGAGGTGGTCAGCACGACGACCGGAATGCGGCCGAGTTGCTCATCTTTCTTGATCTCAGCCAGCACTTCCCGACCGTCGCGGCGGGGCAGGTTGAGATCGAGCAGAATCAAATCAGGCCGCACCGCATCGGCATAGCGTCCTTCGCGCCGCAAGTAGGCCAGCGCTTCGGCCCCGTCGGAAACCACGGTGAGCTTGTTGCGCACCTTGTGTTCCTCGAAGGCCTCCTGGGTCATCAGCACGTCACCCGGGTCGTCCTCGACGAGCAGGACTTCGATCGGGGTGCCATCGGCTCGCACCGCTCCAGTCATGCCGTGACCTCTTTCCGTATCGACAGTTCCGGCTCTGCTTCTTCGGCGGGGGTGCTCAGCTCACTCGGCACCACCGGCAACGTCAAGTTGATGGACGTACCCACCTCGACGTCGAGATCCAGCCAGATCCGCCCACCATGGTATTCGACGATTTTTTTGACGATCGCCAAGCCAATCCCCGTCCCTTCGTACGCGTCCCGCGCGTGCAGCCGTTGGAAGATGACGAAGACTTTGTCGGCGAATTCCGGCTCAATCCCGATTCCGTTGTCACGAACGGTGAGCTGCCACTCGTTTTCGACTCGCGCAGCACTGACTTGGATCACCGGCGGCACGTCAGGGCGACGGAATTTGAGCGAGTTGCCGATCAAGTTGACGAACAGTGTGGTGAGCAGTGGCTCTTCACCCTCGACCAACGGCAGGTCAGCCCAACTGATTTCGGCGTCCTCGCCGGCCCGGACCTCTAACTGCGATTTCACCTGAGTGAGCACCTGGTTGAGGTCGACAGCAGTGAAGCCGGCAGTGAGCCGGCCGATCCGGGAGAAGGCGAGCAAGTCGTTGATCAAGCGCTGCATGCGTTGGGCGCCATCGACCGCGAACCCGATGTATTGATCGGCTCGTTCGTCCATTTGACCGGCGTATCGCCGCTGCAGCAGCTGACAGAAACTCGCCACTTTACGCAGCGGCTCTTGTAAATCATGCGAGGCGACATAGGCGAATTGTTCTAGGTCACGGTTTGAGCGGGTCAGCTCCTCCGCCTGCAGTTTGAGTTGGTCGTTGATCCACTCGACTTCTGCGCGCGCTAGCTGAACCTCGCTCAATTCGGCGGCGATCTGTTGTCGCATCACGTCGACATCGTCGGCGAGGCTGCGCAGCTCAGGCGAGCCGCCGCTGGTCAGGTGCCGACCGTAGTCGCCCTTGGCCACTAATCGAACCTCGTCCGCTAACTGGATGACTGGCCGGGTAACCAACCGGTCTAACAAGAGCAACAGCAATACTCCGGCCAGTACTACGATCGCTGCAGTGGCGATCTCGATGGCGACCAACTTACTGCTGGCTCCCTGGACTGATGCCACTGCAGCGGCCCGTAATACTAAAATGCGTTGTTGCATGACGGTGATAGCAGCCCGCAGTGCGTCAAACTGGGTTGTTGTCGCCGCATCAACGAGTGCTTGCCCGGCCACAGCCCCACGACTGCGCACTGTTTCGATGACAGGTGTAGCGATGGTCGATCGCCAAAAGTCGGCTCGGCGCTGCACTTCCTGAAGTGCGGCTCGGATATCGGAGTCGCCACGCGGGCCTAAATATCCCATGATCGCGCTGACCAGTTGCTTCTCGCTGGCGAGGCCTTCGTTATAAGGCTTGAGGTTATCTGGGCGCCCACTGATCGCATAGCCGCGGACGCCGGTCTCTTGATTGACCACAGCACTGACCAGGCTTTCCCCAGATGTGCGCATCGGTCCGATCCGATTGAGGATATTGTCGATGTTTTTGCTGTTGTCTGCCGCAGCAAAAACAGCAGCGACGCCGAGTCCACTCAATAACACGCCAACAGTTACACAGATTGCCACCACGCGACGACGCAGAGTCCACGAAGTGAGCCGCCAGGCTGTCATCGGCCTGTCCCACGTGAGATCAAAAGCATTGCCACATCGTCGGCGAGCGGCCCACCGTTGCCCTGAGCTGCCCGCGCAACCAGCCAGGCGGGCAAATCAGCCAGTGGAACCATAAGCGCGGCCGGCTCGTCGAGCAGGCCGCACAACCCGTCCACGTCGAGTCGCTCAGTGCCCGCACCAGTGCGACCTTCGATCAATCCATCAGTAAACATCAGCAAAGACCAATCATTGCCAAAAAACTCCACCTCGGTTGCGGGCGTGGGGGTGGGTACTACCCCCAAGACGATCCCGGTACGCGCGGCGACCGGCGCAATCTTGCCACTGGCCAACAACACTGGGGTGGGATGGCCGGCGAGCCGGACCGTGGCCCGGTTGGCGCTCAGGTCGATCACCACGGCAGCAACCGTCGCGAAGATCTCCCGCGCTCGACGTTCACTCATCAGCAGCTTTTCCAACGCGCCGAGGATGTCTTTGTCCGGCACTCCAGCCAGCACCAATGCCCGCCAAGCCACCCGCAGTTCGACCCCGAGCGCGGCCTCGTCCACACCGTGTCCACAGACGTCACCGACGATAACGTGCAGCCGATCCTCGCCGACTTGGACGACATCGAAGAAGTCGCCGCCGAGTAGACCCATCGCTCGCCCAGATCGGTAGAACGCGTGCACGGCCACTTCGGTGGTACGCATCAGGGGTTGAGGTAGCAGGCCACGCTCTAGCCGAGCGGATTCGGCCTGGCGCAGCTCAATTTCCCGCAGTCGTCGGGTGTTCTCATCGGCGCGCTTACGTGAGACGGCATAGCGCAGCGAACGGGTCAGCAGCACGCCGTCGACCTGGCCCTTGACCAGGTAGTCCTGGGCACCTTCGGCGACCGCTGCCACACCGAGATGCTCGTCGGAGCGACCAGTGAGCACACAGACAGCAGCACTGCCGGCGACGGCGAGCAGTTGCCGAAGCCCGTCGATGCCCTCAGCGTCGGGCAAACCTAGGTCGAGCAGGATGCACTGGACGCCGTGCATCATCGTTTTGGCGGCACGCAGACTGTCAGCCACCACCAAGTCGACCGGCGCCTCGGCTTCACTGAGCAGCTCGCGAACCAGGAATGCGTCGCCTTCGTCGTCCTCAACCAGCAGGACCCGCAGCCGTTCTTGGGGGGAGCCGACAGCTGCCGTTTCCCTCATGCCGCTAGAGCTCATTGGCGGCCACGACCGCGTCGGCCGGTGGAGACGTCATGCCGGAAATGCACGAAGAGTCGACCCCAGTTGTCGCCATCTTTCTCCACCCGGTGGTACAGCTGCTTGATCTCCTTTTGATCGAGGAACCGCAGCACCTTCTTCTTCAGCGCGCCGCTGCCCTTGCCTGGAATGATCTCGATCGACGCAGCCTTCTTCTCGATGGCCTCGTTGATGATGGCGCGCAGGGCATTGTCGATCAAGATGCCCTTGTTGAAGATGTCGTGCAGGTCCAGCTTGAGCTTCACGGGCAGATCCTATGCGGGCTCGGATTTGCCGAGCCACTCCTCGACTCGACGCACCGCCTCGGTGTACTCCTGCTGCTGGTTCATGGCAACAGCCAGCCGAAAATGCGGGAGGGCCTCGCGGAACCGGCCACCGCGTTCCAAGGTGCGGCCGAGCACGTGGTGGGCGTAATGGTCGGACGGATCCAGGCCCATTGCTCTGAGTACACGACGGCTTTGGTCACAGGTGCTACACAGGAAGTGGAAAGCCCGCGCAAAGTGTGACCCACGACAGTAGGGGCATGACGATGGCGAACGCAGACACCAGTAACGAGCTCCGCCGGCCCGACGGTGGCCCGGTCCGAGTCCTCGTGGTCGATGACGAGCCGACGCTGGCCGAGCTGCTCTCTATGGCCCTGCGCTATGAGGGCTGGGAAGTGCGAAGCGCCGGCGACGGACAGGGTGCCGTGCGCACCGCGCGCGATTTCCGCCCCGACGCCGTCGTCCTAGACATGATGCTGCCGGATATCGACGGGCTGGAAGTGCTGCGGCGGCTGCGCGGTGAAGCGCCCGACGTGCCGGTGCTGTTCTTGACCGCCAAAGACTCGGTCGAAGACCGGATCACCGGTCTGACCGCCGGCGGCGACGACTATGTGACCAAGCCGTTCAGCCTGGAAGAGGTGGTGGCTCGATTACGCGGTCTGATGCGCCGCATGGGGCACGCGCCGATGCGGACCGAACCGCAGCTGATCGTCGGCGACCTGTCGCTAGACGAGGACAGTCATGAGGTGCGGCGCAGTGGTGATCTGGTCAACCTGACGGCGACCGAATTCGAGTTGCTGCGTTACCTGATGCGCAATCCGCGCCGGGTGCTGAGCAAGAGCCAGATCCTGGACCGCGTATGGAATTACGACTTCGGCGGCCAAGCCAATGTGGTCGAGCTCTACATTTCTTATCTACGCAAGAAAATCGACGCCGGCCGAGCGCCGATGATCCACACGATGCGGGGCGCCGGCTATGTCCTCAAGCCCGCCGACTGAGATGCCGACCGACTCCACCGATCGCACCCGTTGGCGCCATCCGGCAGCTTGGTCGCTGCGCACCCGAATCGCATCGACCATGATTGCTCTACTCGCAATTCTGGGCCTTGCCGTCGGCGGCACCGCTCAGATTGTGTTACGCGACAGTCTAAACAAACAGGCCCATGGCAGATTGCATGACGTCCAGAACAGTGCAATGTTTATCTTGGATAAGGGGCTCAACCAAACCCATAAGCTTGGGCCACGGAGCCAGAGCGCCGAGCAGACGACCGATAACCCTCCTGGACTCGGTCATTTGGGTCCACAGTTCGACATAATAATGGTCAAGTTGAATTCGTCTGGGGTGGCCCTCTACGGCGGCCGCCTGCCTCAGCAGCCAAAAGGCAACGACCATTCGCAGAATTTCGAGAAATTAACCCCAGCCGTCACAGCTCAGCTAGGAAATATTACTCCTGACAATAAGCAGCGCGAGTACAACTTAAGCGATGGCTGGGGCGACTACTTGATCGTCGCCACGATCGATCGAGAACGAGTTGTCACCATCACCGGCTTGTCGCTGGGTGAAAACGAAGCCACCCTGCTACGTGTCTCCGCAGTAACCGGCGGGGTGATTCTGTTAGCCCTGCTGATCGCCGGCTGGGCGGGTGCTTTGATCGTGCGCCGCACGCTTGCCCCACTGGCTCGGGTGTCCACGACCGCCACCCGCGTCTCCAAGTTGCGCCTCGACTCCGGCGAAGTGGACCTGGCCCTGCGAGTACCCGCGCCGGACGCCGACACCCGAACCGAAGTTGGCCAGGTCGGTGCCGCACTTAACCAACTGCTCGACCACGTGCACAGCGCGCTCGACGCTCGCCACGCCAGCGAAATGCAAGTACGGCAATTCGTCGCCGACGCTAGTCACGAGCTGCGCACCCCACTCGCCGCGATCCGGGGTTACGCCGAGCTCAGTCGCCGCAGTCGACAACCCGTACCGGAGGAAATTGCGCATGTGCTCGGGCGGGTTGAGTCTGAGGCGAAGCGGATGACCGTACTGGTGGAGGATTTGTTGTTGTTAGCGCGGTTGGATGCGGGGCGTCCGTTGGCGCACGATCCGGTTGATCTGACGATGTTGGTGGTGGACGCGGTAAGTGATGCGCACGCCGCCGGGCCTCGGCATATGTGGCAGCTTGACCTGCCGGAAGAGCCGGTGACAGTGATCGGTGACGGGGCGCGGTTGCATCAGGTGTTGGCGAATTTGCTGGCCAACGCGCGCACGCACACGCCGGAAGGCAGCACGGTGACCGTCGGGGTGAGCGCGACAGCGGATCAGGCCGAGCTGCGGGTGGTCGACAACGGTCCGGGTATTCCGGCCAAGCTGCAGGCGCACATTTTCGAGCGATTTGCCCGGGGCGACAGTTCGCGCTCGCGGGCAGCTGGGTCCACTGGTCTCGGCTTGTCGATCGTGCACGCCGTGGTCACCGCGCACAGCGGCCGAGTCTCGGTGCAGAGCGAACCGGGTCGGACCGCATTCGTGGTGCAGCTGCCGTTGGTGGCCCCCGCCACGGCGGACACCAGCTCGGCGATCGAGGTTTACGCCCAGTCGACCCCAGGTAACGAGTAAGGCGCTATAGTGGCGGGCGTGTCTCGATGGTATCGGTATTTTACGAGGCCGGCTCGTGCCGGTGCCTCGGTTATGCCTGCATGACCTGAGACACCCCGCCAGAGCCGGCCCAAGGCAGCGACATCGCGTCGCTGCCTTTTCTCTTGCCCAAAGCAAGCCGGCTCGCACTCCCGCGCCGGCGAAGGAGCTGACACACCGATGACCGTCCCCGAGGTACAACGCGTCCGTGACCAGCGCATTGAGCGCGTCGTCCCGCTGATGAGCCCCGCCTTGCTACACCACGAATTGCCACTGACAGCTGACTTGCACGATCAGGTGGTGGACAGCCGCCGCCAGGTCGAAGACGTGTTAACCGGCCGAGATCATCGCCTGCTGGTCGTGGTCGGCCCGTGTTCGGTGCACGATCCGGTCGCGGCCGGTGAATACGCGGCCCGGTTGCGCGAACAAGCCGACCGGCTCAGCGACGACCTGCTGATCGTGATGCGGGTCTACTTCGAAAAACCGCGCTCCACTGTCGGCTGGAAAGGCCTGATCAACGACCCAGCCCTGGACGGTACGGGTGATGTCGGCGCTGGACTGCGAATCGCCCGGCAGTTGCTGCTCGAAGTCGTCCGACGCGGCTTACCCGTCGCCGTCGAGTTCCTCGACCCGATCACCCCGCAATACATCGCCGACACCGTGGCCTGGGGCGCGATCGGGGCCCGTACGGTGGAATCGCAGGTGCATCGTCAGCTGGCTTCGGGCCTGTCTATGCCGATCGGGATGAAGAACCGGCCCGACGGGAGCATCGCCACCGCAATTGAGGCGATCCAGGCCGCCGCCGCATCGCACGTCTTCCCTGGCATCGACTTCGCCGGCACGCCGGCAATCCTGCACACCACTGGCAACCCGGACTGTCACCTGGTGTTGCGTGGTGGCGGCGGTCGGCCGAATTACGGTGCCGCCGACGTCGAATCCGCCTTGCAGTTGCTGCGTAAGGCGGAATTGCCCGAGCGGCTGGTGATCGACTGCTCGCACGGCAACAGTGGCAAAGACCACCTGCGGCAGCCGTTGGTCGCCGACGACGTGGCCGGCCAGATCGAGGCCGGCCAACGCGGAATCAGCGGCGTGATGCTGGAAAGTTTCCTGGTCCCGGGCCGGCAGAATTTGGGCGGTGAATTGACCTACGGACAGTCGGTGACCGACGCGTGCATGGGCTGGGAACCGACCGTCGCGGTCCTCGATCGACTGGCAGCGGCGGCGGCCACCCGGCGGCGTTGATTCACAGACGCCGCACAGGAAGGCCATAACAACGCGACAGGGCACGCGTCGAGAGTTGTCGAGATAAGCATCCCTGCACCAGGTGGAGATCCCTCGATGACCTCGACGTTGCCCGTGCCGTCTGTTGAACAATGTCACAGGAGCGGCACAGGTCCGCCTTACGCCATCCCCAGCGACACAGACGAATGTTATGCCATGAACATCATCACGCAGCCTGGACCCACCGCCCCTTCTATCCGCCTCGTCGCCCCCGTGCTTGACGTGGTCGTTCCGGTCTACAACGAAGAAGCAGACCTCGAACCTTGCGTACGCCGCCTGCACGCATACTTGAGTGCTCACTTTCCTTATCCCTTTCGGATCACCATCGCCGACAACGCGAGCATCGATGCCACGGCCGCGGTGGCTCACCGGCTCAGCGCAGACCTCGCCGAAGTCGAGTCCGTACACCTGGTGCAGAAGGGTCGGGGGCGGGCCTTGAAGCACGTCTGGACCCACTCCGATGCCTCCGTCTTGGCGTACATGGACGTGGACCTCTCCACCGACCTGGGCGCGCTGCTGCCGTTGGTGGCGCCGCTGATTTCCGGGCACTCGGATCTGGCTATCGGTTCCCGGCTCGCCCGCGGCTCCCGCGTAGTGCGCGGCGCTAAGCGGGAATTCATCTCCCGCAGCTACAACCTGATTCTGCGCAGCACCCTTTCCGCCCGGTTCTCCGACGCGCAGTGCGGCTTCAAAGCAATCCGCGGTGATGTGGCCGAACGGTTGCTGCCAATGGTCGAAGACACCGGCTGGTTCTTCGACACCGAAATGCTGGTGCTAGCCGAACGTGCCGGCCTGCGCATTCACGAAGTCCCGGTCGACTGGGTCGATGACCCGGACAGCAGCGTCGACATCATCGCCACCGCCATGGCCGACCTGAAGGGCATCGTTAGGCTCACCCGCGCCCTCGGCACCGGCCGCCTGCCTTTGGCCGCTCTGCGCGAACAACTCGGCCGCAACCCATTACCGGTAGCCGGCGTACCAGCCGGTCTGACCGGGCAACTCCTGCGCTTCGGCGCGGTCGGCGTGGCCAGCACCCTGGCCTACCTCGCCCTCTATGCGCTGCTGCGCACCGGCGCGGACGCCAGCCCGCAGTGGGCCAACTTCATCGCCCTACTAGTCACTGCCATCGCCAACACCGCGGCCAACCGCAGACTAACTTTCCGGGTACGCGGAAACGACGGCGCCTGGCGCCACCAGCTGCAAGGTTTACTGGTTTTCGCCATCGGTCTGGGCTTGACCAGCGGATCGCTCGCCCTGCTCGACGCCGCGTCTGCTCACCCGGCCAAAGCAGTTGAGCTCAGTGTTCTGGTCATCGCCAACTTGATCGCAACAGGCGTCCGCTTCCTGCTGATGCGAATCTGGGTCTTCCGCGCCACCCACCCCAAGTCCTGAGCACCGCAGCCTCGATCCTGCGGCCGCACCACCCTGGCCTTCACGACTGGTTCGTAATCGGACAGTCGAGGAGGTCAGGTCCGTTTCTAGTGCTGAACCGGAGACCGTGCGGGTCAGACGCAGCCGGCCCGGCCCAATCATAGCCGGCCCGAGCCAAGTCCTGGGTGGAGGCGATTTGCACTGACTGTCCGCCGGATCGCCGAACAAGACAATAGCGGGACGCCGGTTTAGCGATTGGTAAAGAACTGGCATGTCTGGATGTATCCCGTTGGCAACCGGCGAGTAACAATGACGTTGATCGGAGCTGTCTTGCTCGATCAGTGCACGGCCGGGAACCGACCGGAGGTGGCGACATGCTCAGTAGGCAGGACAGCCGTCGGCTAGCGCAGCTGGAACGTCAGTTGTGGCACGACGATCCCGAGTTTTGCATCCGGATGGAGACGAGTCAGCCCGACCGGGCACCGAGCAAGCGCCCGTCGCTGTGGCTGATGGTCGCGGCCCCGCTGGCCTGGATCACCGCGCTGATCATGGGCGTGTTCGGGTGGTGGACTGCCTGCATCGCCGCCAGCTGCTTTGCCACGGCTGCCGTCGCCGGATTGGCTTACCAACTGGTGCGCCTTCGCCGGGCGATAGCACCGCAAAACCCGAGAGTCGCCGAGGCGCCGCCCGACCGGATTCCACCAGATCAGCTGCAGGAATAACCAAATCTCGATCAGCTAGCTGCGCCGGCCGTACCGTCGGGCTGCGACATTTTTCTGCCGCTCAGTCCACGGTCCGGCTTGGCCAGCGATCAGTTCCCAGGTGTCCAGACTCGTCGGACCCCACGGTCCTTCCTGGTGAATTGGCGGCTCACCAGTCAGCCGATATCCGCATCGGCGGGCTACCGCGGTGCTAGCCGTATTACCTGAGTCGATCCGCAGGATGAGTCGACTCAACTGCAAGGTGCCCTGGGCGTACCCAGAAAGAAGTGACAATGCGCCGGAGGCTAGGCCGCGGTGGCGGTGTTGTTCGGCGATGAGATAGCCGAGCTCGGCTTCTCGGCCGCCGGCCGCGACGTTGAACAGCAGCACCTCACCCAGCGGGGCGCCGCCGTCAGCCGTGATCGCCAGTTGGATGCGCTGCCCGCCGATCCGGCCTTGCCGCGCCCGCTTGAGATAGGCGATGCCGGCTTCCAGGTCGAACGGCGACGGCATCGGGGTCCAGCGGGCGATCTGCGGTTCGTCGAGCATCGCGACCAAGTCGTCGAGGTCGGCCGAACCCCACTCCCGCAGGACCAGGTCGGCGCCAACCAACCGCAACGGGTACGGAAGCCGGTCGACGGTCACGTCCTGATCCTGCCGGTAAGAACCTAGTCCCGGCCAGTAGTGCAGGCTGTGTTGCTCAGCCGAGTTTCTCATGATTGCCGGCTGTGGCGGGCTGGTTGGTGGATTTGCGGACGGAGAACTCCATGCCGGCAGCTCGCAGCCGGCCGACCAACGCGTCGCCGATACCCGTGGCTGGAGTCAGCACCCCACCGGGCGAGGGCGGCAACGCATCGCGGTCGACTACCAGCGCTAATGCAGCTTCGCCGACCATCACCGCCGTCGCGGCATAGCCCGGGTCGCCCTTGGCCCGAACCCGAGCCACGTATCGGGCGCCGGTGCTGGTGCGGGTGAAGATGTCGATGGTGAAATGGCCGGCTTGGCGGGCTTGCTCGCTCGGACCTTCACCCGGCTTGGGCAGCAATCGGTCCAGCACAAACCGGGTTGGCGGCAGCGAGAGTCCGGCGATCAGCGCACCCAATCCGAGCTTGATCGTGGCGGCGATCAGCGGCGAAAATGGTGCCGCACCAGCGCTGATCACTTCGCGATAGCGAAACCGCCGGCCATAAGACCAATTGCGCAGTGCGTTGGTCCGCCGTACCACTCGGGTGTTGTAGGAAGCCATCACGAACGGCGCGAGGCGGCCCGGCAAGCTCGAATCGACCTCGGCGCCGGGCAGAATCGCCAGGTCGTCTTGCCGGCCCAGATCGGGTTCGGCAGCCGAATCAGGGCTGAGCGAATACGGGCTCGCGGCCACTCGGCGCAGCCGATGATCTGCCTTCATCCGGTCGAGTTGGTGCCGCAGCGAGTCGATGGTGCCGCCGCTGAACCCGCCGCGCATCTTGGTGACCACGAGCGTGGTGTCGGTGAGCTCTCCTGCGTCATCTGCCTTCACTTGCTGATATAGCAGGTGCACTCCCAGATCGGACGGAATGGCATCAAAGCCACACGAGTGGACGATCCTCGCACCAGTCGTGGCTGCTAACTCGTGGTTACGATCTACACTTTCCCGCGCAAAAAGCACTTCACCGGTCAAATCGACGTAATCGGTGCCCGCCGCCGCACACGCACGCGCGAGCTCATGACCGTACTTGGCGTAAGGGCCGACCGTGGTGAGCACCACCCGAGCCGAGTCGGCGAGCTGGCGCAGGGCGACCGGATCGCCGGCATCCGCGACGATTATCGGCCAACTGACGCCCAGCTTGGCCTTGACCTCAGCCAACCGGTGCTCAGCTCTTCCAGCCAGCGCAAACGTGACGCCTGCGGGCGCGTTTTCCGCCAAATGCCGCGCAACCAGCGCGCCGACAAATCCAGAAGCGCCATAGATCACAACATCGAGATCGCGTACTTGTTCGCTCATGATTGTCGATTCTGCAGTAAGTTTCACGACCCGGCGACTGTTGGTTACTCAACAGTAATAAGTCACCCACCAAATCTCGGCATATCCGGCGGATCAGAAGATCAAATAGCGGCAATTAAGGAGAACAACGTCACCAATTTGGGGTAGAACTTGGCCAATACCGGCTCGTTATGGTTACTGTCAGTCAGTCCGCAAACGCGGACACCGTCGGGCGGAACGCCGAGTCCAGCCGCCGTCCGAACGGTTACTCAACCTACGGCATGGAGCGGGGGACCCAAGTTCCTCGGTGCGCATCCGCACCTCGGGGTGAAGCCGCCAAGCGCGGCCGGGCACCTCAGCCCGAACCCGACAGCTCACCTCGCAGGCGTGGAGGTTCATCTGTCATGGCACAGAACCGTAAGCATGCCCGCTTGGCCCTCGGCCTGACCGCGGCCAGCCTAGTGGGAAGCGCAGCGATGCTCATGCCCACCGCCGCGCAGGCGTCGTCCAGTGTCAACTGGGACGCGGTTGCGCAATGCGAGTCCGGGGGCAACTGGAACATCAACACCGGCAACGGCTACTACGGCGGGCTTCAGTTCAGCCGCAGCACTTGGCGGGCACACGGCGGTGGCGCTTATGCGAGCACTGCCGACCGGGCCAGCAGGTCGCAGCAGATCCAGATCGCCGAGCGAGTCCTGGGCGGACAGGGCATCGGCGCGTGGCCAGTCTGCGGCAGGCGGGGAGGCTCCTCGACGACGTACCGGTCCGCATCGGCCAGTCGGCGCTCGAACAATCGGCAAGAGTCAACGGTGACCCACCGCGGCAAGCACCGAGCTACTCACCATGCCACCGCGCACAAGATCGCCACGCACCACGCCGGCACTCATCCGGCCACCACGATTCGGGCTGCCACTCATTCAGCCACCACGCACGCCGCTACCTCGCCGACTCGGGTGGCTGTGCACCATCACCCGGTCGCCAAGCACCGGACGGCCACGCATGCGGCGAGCAGCACGACCTATGTCGTCCGCGCCGGTGACACGCTGTCGGCGATTGCCACGAAAAATCACGTGAAGGGCGGCTGGCGCAGCGTCTACCAGCTGAACAAGAAGCAGATCCACCACGCGGACATGATTTTCATCGGTCAGCGGCTCGCGCTCTGAGTGCAACGTCAATTGCCCCGCTCGTAACGCCGAAGAAGGGCGGAAACGAGCGGGGCAATCGGCCTGGTCAGGTAGGTCGGTTAGTCGGTGATCGGGGGTGCAGCCGGCTGACGGCCCTTGCCGCCGCCACCGATCGAGTCCTTAGCGTTGTTGGAAACAACATCCAACTTGCTGACGAGGGAGTTGAACCCGTCCTGCAAAGGCTGGTATTCGCCAATGGACTTGCCGGTCTTCTGCTTGAATTCGTCCCGAGCGCTAACTTCCACGTCGAGGTAGTTGTAGTCCCAGCCGGAATCGTCGACCACATACGCGCCATAGTCCTGTAGGGCGTGGAAGATCTTTAGCGTGACCGCGTCATTGATACCGAGCGAGTCGGCGGTGACCGACGGCGGAATGGCAATCAGCGATCCCATTTGCATGCTCGGGATTTTGCCCTTGTAGGAGTTTGCCGCTGCGCCGTCGTTCATGGTTGCCGGCCAGCGGAAGCCCGTGTTGCTCGACTTGTCGAAGTACAGCCAGTCACCCCACAGCGTGAGCTTGAGCGCGTGGTGAATGGGCTGGTCGCCAAAGAGCTCGCCGGCGCGCACGCTGCCGCCGATGCTGGACATGGCCGAACCCGCGTGCCCACCCGCGATGCCGTCACCGTAGATGTCCTGGTCGGCGACGCGGAAGCCGTAGAGCGGACCCCCAGCCTGGCAGCGTGCGGTGATGTTGAACTGCTGCAGCGTCTTGCCATCCGGCGCGAGCACTGCCGAGGAGTTGTTGGGCGTTTCGGTTGAAGTCGCGTCCGGAATGATGAACTTCTCGGGGAAATGGATCTGCGCAGCCAGCTCCGGGTGCCACGTCGCCTGCTGTTGCTGCTGGGCGCCAGCGCAACGTCCGGGACCGAAAGAGGCCTCCATGTATGTGTTCACCAGCGGGTCTGTGTTCTTGGCGACAACGAACCAATCGGTGTCGACGCCCAGGCCCTTGGAGCCGATCCCGGCATTCACATACTTAGCATCCGAGCCGATCGAGGTGTTCCAGATACTGTCCTTGGCGAACGGCCAGGTCAGCTTGGACCGACTGGTCGGGAACCCGGCCGGGGTGGTCTCGGTGCCGGTCGATGTGGTGGCCGAGGGGGCTGCGCTGGTCGGGGCCGACGACGGGCTCGCCGAGGTCGACTCGGACGGCGCCGGCGTCGAGCTCTGACTCGGGGTGCCGGGCTTGCTGGGCGAGGGGGTGGGACCGTTCTGCGGGGTGCAGGCGGCGGTCGCTACCAGGACGACAGCTAGTCCCGTGGTCGACAGGCGAACTCTCCGGAGCATTTTTTATCCCTTCATGAATGACGCGGTGAGATTACGACACGGCGGTGGCAGCATTCCATTTTCCGAGCGCTCTCTAATCAAGATTTAAGACTCCAAGAACAGATCCGAGATAGACCTCTACTCCAAGAACAGATCCGAGATAGCTCGAAATTAGTCTAGATTTTCTTGCAACGCTGGCATTCGGCGGGCGTCAGGCCGATATTCGGCGGCGGAATTTGCGCGCGAGACCAGCATGTCACCTGCGACAAAATCACACCTCACTGACATTTGACTAGGACAGATTTTGTCGATAAAAGTTTGGTCGGATTTGTGCAACGAACGCGAGTTTGCGCGTCAGGACAACGATGGTCGAGCTGCTTGCAGGACAGTGGGGCGCAGAGAAGTAGCGCTGAAGTTCTGCCAGTCGCCAGTGATCCGCTTAAACCGGCCGTGAGCGAACGCGCGGGCCACACCGCGGTCTGGCGGGGTGTCGACGCTGGCCCAGTAGCTGCCGCCCATGCTCAGGATCAAACAGGCGGAGGCACGATCGTCGCGCCGAGTCGGATTGTCGAGCACCAACCGAGCTTGGACAGTCGAGATGATGCCGGCCTCATCTGTTGGGTCGATCGACACCCGATCGGGCGCCCAGAAGAGGAAATTGCGCCCACCACCGGGCTGCACCGAGGTATTTCCGTCTGACTCGGCCCGCTCACGTCCGGAAATACCCGGATTGACGCTGTAGTCCTCGAGAAATGCGCTGCCGTTGACTTCGCTACCGTTATTCACCAGTCGCCAGGCACCGGTGCGAGCACTGCGCACCCAAGCGCGTACGTTGCGTAATTCAACTCGGGCATTTCCTGCCGGATTGCCGGTGGCGCATTCGTACACTTCGCCTTCAAAACTCAAAGCGCGCGAACCGCTCGGATTTCCGGCACCGGCGACCGGACCGGACGCCCAGTCCCAATACGACGGCACTCCGTGCGGAGCCGCGTCCTGCGGTTGAGTCATGTCGGCGACGACATCGCCGATAGCTAGCGTTGGGCCGGCCGCGTCCACCCGCGGCGACGGCGACGCTGGCGCGGACGGCGACGCCGACGGGGCTGCTGCTGCCACTGGCGATGCTGCTGGACTAACTGGCGCGGATATGGCACGAGTCGGGCGAGGTGCGGCGACAACCGGATGATGCGCTGGCGCTTGCAGGTGCGGGACCGCGATGACCACTGCCCCGGCGACGGCTGCTGCAGCTGCCACGGCGGCGATCTTGGCTCCGCTGAGCCAGGCGATGATGCCATCGCGCACCACAGCACCGACGGGTGCGGCCACGGCCAACGCGATCGGTTTCGCTGCCAAGCCCGCCAACACCCCGTCAAGCAACCCCACCGGTACGACGACTGGCGCCACCCGGGTGAGTAGCAAGTCGGCCGCGAGTAGCCCCTCGGTCAGGGGAGCACAACTCGGGCAGCCGCGAATATGGCGGACAAAACGCTTGCGGTGCAACGGGTCGGGCCGGCCGTCCCAAGTTTTGAGTAAGGCGGCCAAGTCGACGCAGCCGTTGCCGCGCACCACCAAGACGCGAACAAGCGCCCGACAGGAGTCCAACTGTTCGCGCATGCGCAACAACCGGATCCGTACGGCGGCGGGGGTGGTTTCGAGGGTGGCGACAATTGCCTCGCGGCCGAGTTGGCCGTCCAACTCCAGGCGCCACAGGTCGAGCAGGTCGCGCTGTTCTGGATCGAGCCAGCCGAGCGCCCGAGCGACTTCACGCCGCTGGCTGTCGGCAAGCGCCCGCCCCACCGCAATTCGCTCGACCGAATCCGAGCTGCGCCCGGCCAAGTCGAGCCCGACCGGTTCCTCCCGGCTTGGGCGACGCAGTCGGTCGCGCACCAAGTTGACGGCGATGCCGATCAGCCACGGCTCGAACCCGGCCGGATTACGCAGCGTGGACATGTTCGCTAAGGCGCGCAGGAAGACTTCCTGCACCACGTCGTCGGTCTCTTGCGCGGACAGCGCCCCACTCACATAGCCATAAATCACCGGCAGGTAGCGCTCGACCAGTCGCCGGCGCGCGTGCTGATCGCCCCGCTGGGCCGAACCCACCAGGTCATCAGTCGCGGACTCGGGAATGGTCACGCCCCCCAACGGCTGGTGCACGAGCTAACGTGCGTAAGAGTTGCGAACGGTAGCTCGCAAACTCAGCAACTGTCCAGGAGCCGGTTCTCCGAGGTGGCACCCGGGAGGCGGCTGCTGTTACTGCCGGAATCTCGGGCCCGGAGAACGTAATAGGTTCTTGCGACGCGGCAACCCTGGCCGTGGATACCAAAGCGAAAATTATGACTTTCCTAAGTGGTCGCCAAGGTCGCCAGCTCGCTCGCGCAGCCAGAGCGGCCGCGGGCTGGGGTTTGGGGTGGCCCAGGCGCGAATCGAACGCGCGACACCCGCTTTAGGAGAGCGGTGCTCTATCCCCTGAGCTACTGGGCCCTGCTGGCCCGCACACAATTGGGCCCTGTTGGCAGGGTACCAGCGTGGCCCGCTCCGGCACCGACCGACAGGACACTACCGGGGCAAATCCATGCAAGTCAGTGACCGCCCAGGTACGGCTAGTAATAGTGTTCCGGTGGGTCGCCTGCCGTTTGGTTTAGCGCAAGATAGACCAACGACAATCCAGACTCGCCCAAGCCAGTTATCCCTGGAGGTCCGGTCCGTGTCCCGTGCGCTAATCAGGCGAATCACGATAGGGGCCCTGCCACTATCCATTGTCGCCCTCGCCGCTGCAGCCCCCCTCACCCCAGCCCTTGCGGCTGCAGCCCCAGGTTCCTCAGCCTTCGCCACGACCGGCCCTGGGCTGGTCATCAGCGAGGTCTATCTCAACGGCGGCTCGTCCGGCGCCAGCTTGCTGAACAAGTTTGTCGAGCTCTACAACCCGACCGCGGCTACGGTGTCGCTCGCCGGTGACACCTTGCAGTATCGGGCCGCCACCAGCACTGTCGTGCCTAGTGGCGCTCAGGTGTTCGCCCTGTCCGGCACGGTCGCCGCAAACGATCACTTCCTGATCCAACTGCCGGGAAACGGCGCGAGCAGCAACCCGGGTGCGGCGCTACCTACCCCTGATCTGAGCACCGGGGCCAGCATTAACCCAGCCGCAGCTGGGGGAACGCTTTATCTGGCCGCCAATACCGCCGGTGTGCTGCCGACCGACAGCACCGTCGTCGACCGGATCGGCTGGGGCACCAGCAACGCGCCAGAAGGCACTGCCACCAGCGGCAACTCGCTCGTGCTCAGCTACCAGCGAAGCGCAACCGGGGCGGACACCGACGACAACAGCGCCGACTTCACCGCGGCCACCCCGACCCCAGAACACGCGAGCACTGCCACCCCGCCGTCGACTCCTGCGCCGGCACCGGTCGACGCCACGATTGCCCAAATCCAAGGCACCGACACCGACACCTCCCCGTACGCGGGAAAGGGTGTGACGACCACTGGGGTGGTGACCGCCGCGTACCCGGTGGGTGGGTTTAATGGGTTCTTTGTGGAAACCGGTGGCGCGGACCTGACTCCGGGCGCGTCGGACGCGGTTTTCGTTTTCGGTTCGCTCTCGGCCGGCCAGGTCGCCATCGGGGACAGTGTGCAGGTCACCGGGACAGTGGCAGAGTTCCAAGGGCTGACCGAGATCACCAGCCCGACCGTCACCAAGCTGACCGACGCGTTGCCGGCAGTCGTCGCCCGCGCGTTGCCGTGGACCGCACTGGACACGGATGCGGAAAAGGAAGCGCACGAGGGTGAGCTGGTCGTGCCGCAGGGCGCGTTCACCGTGTCGGACAACTACACCACGAACTACTACGGTTCGTTCACGTTGGCCGCCGGGGACAAGCCGTTGCGCCAGCCGACCGATGCCGGCCGCGCGGCCAGCACCCAGGCGCAGGCAGTAGTCACCGACAACGCCGCTCGAACCATCACTTTGGACGACGGCTCCAGCGTCAACTACAGCACCGCGGCGAACGCCGGAACTGCGTTGCCGTGGCTGACCCCGACCAACCCGGTCACCGTCGGCGCAAAGGTCACCTTCCACCAGTCGGTGATTCTGGACTACCGCTTCTCGCTGTGGAACCTGCAGCCGGTGCACCAAATCACCGACAACGGCGCGACCGTCGCCACCTTCAGCGACCTGCGCACCGGCAACGCCAAACCGGCCAACCTGCGCGGCGCCCGGATCGCCACGTTCAACGTGGAAAACTACTTCCCCACCACCGGTGACCAGTACGTGGCTAAGGGCCTGGGCACCTGCACCTTCTACAACGACCGCGCCGGCAACCACGTCACCGTGAACAGCTGCTCCGGCCCGAACAACTCACCCGGCCCGCGCGGTGCCGCCGACGCCACCAACTTCGCCCGGCAGCAAGCGAAAATCGTCACCGGCATCAACCGACTCGGCGCCAGCATCGTCTCGCTCGAAGAGGTGGAAAACTCCGCCTGGTTCGGCGAACCCCGCGACACCGCCCTGGCCGGTCTGGTCGACGCTCTCAACACCGCGGCCGGTGCCGAGGTCTGGGCCTACGACCCGTCGCCGGCTGCGGACAAGCTGCCGCCGTTGGCCCAGCAAGACGTGATCCGGACGGCGTTTATCTACAAGCCAGCCAATGTCACGCTGGTCGGCCCGCAGACGATCCTGACCACCGAGTCCGACGACGGCAAGCCGTTCTCGATCGCCCGCGAGCCCGACGCGCAAGGCTTCAAGAAGGTCGGCACCAGCGACATCGACACGTTCCTCGTCGTCGCCAACCACTGGAAGTCCAAGGGCGCCGGCACCCCGCTTTACGACGGCGACCTCGAAGACAAGTCGTCGCTCGCCAACGACCAGGGCGCCTTCAACGCGACCCGGGTCCGCGAAGCGCAAGCTGTAGTCACCTTCGCCAACCAGGTCGCCACGAGCCTCAACACCACCAAGGTTTTCCTGGTCGGCGACTTCAACGCCTACACCCAAGAAGACCCGATGCAGACGCTCTACACAGCCGGCTACACCGACCTGAGCAGCACCTTCGACCCGAGTGAGCAGACCTACTCGTACAAGGGTTTGCAAGGTTCACTGGATCATGTGCTCGCCAGCCCAACCGCCAAGGCCCTGGTCACCGGCGCCGACATCTGGCAGATCAACGCCCAGGAAGCTGTCGCGTACGCGTACAGCCGTTACAACTACAACGCGACCCTGCTGTACGCGGCCGACCCGTTCGCCGCGTCCGACCACGATCCAGTGGTCGTCGGCTTGACGTTGCCCGCAACCGCGGCGTGGACCGCCACCAAGACGTACCGGCCTGGGGACACGGTCGTCTACCTGGGCCAGAAGTACGTCGCCCAATGTTTGACTCGCAACCAAACGCCGGATGCGCCGCTCAGTCCGTGGAAGGCGATCAGCTAATCGAGCACTGCAGCTAGTCGAGCACTGCAGCGGCCCGGGACTCGCGGTTGCGTTCCGGGCCGCTGCCGTATTTGCGACTTCCGGGCGGCCCGAAGGGGGCATCAACCACAATGACCCCACACCTAACCTGTACGGAGTAAAGAAGGTGGGTTCGTTCTGCCGGTGTGCAACGCGGCGGCTAGCCTCGACGGGTGTTGCGACGTGAACGCAGCCCAGTTGCCGACGAAACGCACCTATTCAGGGCGTTCACGCAGCTCGCAACTGACTTCGATCTCGGTGATGAGGCATCATCGATCTATCCGACGATCGGAGGCACACGCCACTGTTGCGCCACCAACCGCAGCTGTTGCCCCAAGAAGTGTTGCAGGACGAAGGAAGGGCCCATGACTGACGTTGCCACCGCCACCGCGGACGATAACCGGATAACCGGCGATATTCTCAAGATCGCCGGGGTCGTTGTCCTCGGTGCGATCATGTCGATTCTCGATATTACCGTCGTCAACGTCGCGCTACCGACGTTCGAGACCACGTTTGCCAAGGGTGGTCAGCCGCTCGCCTATTCAACAGTGGCGTGGACGGTTACTGGCTACACGCTCGCGCTGGCCACGGTCATTCCGTTGACTGGCTGGGCAGCCGACCGGTTTGGCACTAAGCGGCTCTATATGACCGCTGTCGCGCTGTTCACCCTAGGTTCCATCCTGTGCGCGTCGGCGACCAGCATCAACATGCTGATCAGCTTCCGGGTGCTGCAAGGGCTCGGCGGCGGCATGCTGATGCCTCTGGGCATGACGATCATGACGAGGGCGGCCGGCCCACAGCGCATGGGTCGACTGATGGCGATCCTAGGCGTACCTATGCTGCTTGGTCCGATCGGCGGCCCGATCCTGGGCGGCTACCTGATCGACAAGGCCAACTGGCACTGGATCTTCTTGATCAACGCACCGATCGGCGTGCTCGCGCTGATCTATGCGCTGGTAGTGCTGCCGAAAGACGCGCCGCACCCGTCTGAGTCCTTCGACTTCGTCGGCATGCTGATGATGTCGCCCGGTCTCGCCCTGTTCCTCTACGGCGTCTCCTCGATCCCGGCGGAGGGCAAGGTCGACAGCCCGAAAGTGTTGATCCCAGCCCTAATCGGGTTAGCGCTGGTCATCAGCTTCGTCTTCTATTCGTTCAAACCGAAACACCCGTTGCTGGATTTACGGTTGTTCCGCAACCGCAACCTAGCGGTCAGCCTGATCACCATGTTCTTGTTCGCGGTGGCGTTCTTCGGCGGCTTGCTGCTGGTGCCGACGTATTTCCAGCAGATCCGGGGCGAGTCGGTGCTCAAGGCTGGCCTGTTGGTGGCGCCGCAAGGAATCGGCGCGATGTTGACGATGCCGATCGCCGGCGCGCTGACGGACAAGATCCCGGTCGGACGGATTGTGCCGTTTGGCCTGGTCTGCATCGCAGCCGGTATGGCCGGCTTGACGCAGATCACCTCCACCACCTCGTACGGCGTGTTGATCGCCCTGTTGTTCGTGATGGGTCTAGGCATGGGCGGCACGATGATGCCGATCATGACTTCAGCGCTAAAGACATTGCGGCCAGCGGAAGTGGCGCGTGGATCGACGTTGCTGAACATCACTCAGCAAATCGCCAGCTCGGTTGGTGTGGCGGTGATGTCGGTGATCCTGACCAACGGCTTGCGCGACGCTAAGCTCGCCTATCCCGCGATCCAAAGTCGACGAGATCCGCAAATTGCCGCGCAGATTGGCGGCGAAGCCGGCGTCAAACAAGGGCTGGCGAACGCCGCCATCGCGTTCGCGCATACCTATTGGGTGGCCTTCGCACTGGTCGGTGTCACCGTCGTGGCAGCGTTCTTCCTCCCGCGTAAGCGGGTCGCCACCGACCTGCCGGCCGGCGAGCAAGCCGCCGCAACACCGGTAATCGTGCACTGAGCTGGTCAGCAACGAAAAGGCCGTGACCGGGTGTCCGGTCACGGCCTTTTGCATTCATCTAGGTGCAACTAGCAGCCTTGGGTTCAGGCGCTCTTGGCCAGCCTCAGTTCAGCGGAAATCGGCGACGACGCAGGCGATGTTGTCCGGTGCACCGGCCGCGTGCGCCAACCCGATCAGCTCGCGAACTGCGTCGTCCGGATCACTAGCTGACTGCAGCGCCGCCTGCACCGCAACCGGCTCCAGCACCGACCACAGGCCATCACTGCACAGCAAATACCGATCACCCGGCAACGCCGTGCGCAGACCCAGATCCGCCTCGACCTCGGCCCCGCCAGCCCCAAGGGCGTGCACCAACAACGCCCGCTGTGGATGCCCAACCAGCTGGGCAGGCTCAAGCCGGCCGGCGTCGACCTCGGTGCGCACCCAGCTGTGATCCTGAGTGAGCTGCACCAAATCCCCACCACGCAACAGATATGCCCGAGTGTCGCCGACGTGCACCAGCACCAACCGCGAACTGCGCCGCAGCAGAGCGGTCAACGTCGTGATCGGCTGTTCGTTGTCAGCTGCACTTGCCCGAACAGCACGATCAGCCCCGGCGACTGCATCCGCCACCATGCTCAACAGCTCGGCCACCGGCCGATCGGCGAGCGCCACTGCCTTGAGTGCGTCGATGGCAGCAGCGCTCGCCAGCGTGCCAGCCACCCCACCCCCGTCAGCCACAGCGAGCAATTGACTGCTCGCATAGGCACAGTCTTCATTGCTGGTGCGCACTGCCCCAATGTCAGTTGCCGCCGCGCCACGCAAACTTGTATTGGCCATGCTGGTGTCCTTTCCCGACAAATACTGAACGAGCAAGGAAGCCAGTTGTGCGCGCTGGGCCGTGTCGGCGCTGACCCGATGCCAATACTCGGCCACTGCCTGCGCGGCGGCATCCGCTGGCAAGTCGACCAGGGTGCGAATTTCGGCTAGTGGCATGCCGATAATCCGCAGCTGAGCGATCAGCCGAGCCTGGGCCAACTGGCGCTGGTCATAGAGTCGATAACCGCTGTCCGGATCAACAGCTGCGGGCGGCAGCAAACCCAACCGGTCATATAGGCGCAGTGCCTTTGGCGTCAGCCGAGCTGCCCGAGCGAACGCCCCAATAGTCAACAACGGCACGGATGACATCCTCCTCGCGCCGGCCCCGTCGACCGGCACCATTCAGCCTCCGGCTTGCCCCAAGGTCAAAGTCAACCCGGATTACCAGCTGCCGGTTGCGCCGCCACCGTCGGAGCTGCCACCGCCGAAGCTGGAGCTCGAGCTAGAACTGCCGGAGTCGTAGCTCGAACTGGTGAAGCTGGAACTACTCGAATCGGAGCTAGACATGACCCCTTGGGCTGAGTCGTAATTGCGGCCACCGATCCACGGTGAAGACGACGACCTCGACGGACTTGACCTGCCAATGACGCGAGCAAAAATTAGGCCGATCACTGCGAAGATGGCAATTCCACCTCCGACGATCAGCCCCCAGGGCACCGAGCCGCCGCTGGTGGACGAGTCAGCGTCGTCGGGCACGGTCAAGGTCGAACCATCCGGTCCAGTGAAATGTTTGCCGTCCGTCGAGGTGTAACCCGTATTGCCGGAATCGGTAGTTGCCTCCCGAGTGGCGGAGGCAGCAAATCCGGCTAGCTGAGCATCGGCGGCGACTTTATGACCGATTTTGCTGCGGATTGCATCGAGTCCACTGAGCAGACCGAGCGGGATTTCGCCGGCTTTGAAATGAGCCGTGATTCCGGCGACGATGGTTACAGCGGCAGCGTTGTCGAGCCGTTTCGCCAGTCCACGGCCGGTTTCCAGCCGTACCTTATGGTCGTCGATCGCCGCGACCAACAGCACACCGTTGTTCTTGTCCTTCTTGCCGACTTCCCAGCTATTGAAGAGTCCTTTGCTCCACTCTTCGATGCTGGCATCGTCGGTGGTCGGCACGATCACGACCGCGATCTCGTCGGTGCTCGTCTGCTCGTCGTGCAGCAGCGTTTCGCTCACCTTGGCGCACAAGTCGCTGCCAAGCACTGCGGTCTGGTCCACACACCGACCGTCGACCTGCGGATATGCCGGTGCTGCAACGGCGGGCGCAGCGACGCCCAACACAGCGATCCCGGCGAACATCGATGCCAGCAACCACGCACGCGATCTCATGAGGCTCAATATGAACCATCCTGTCAACACCGTCTATGCGATCAGCTCCGGCTGGCGATTAGCTCCGGCTAGTCAGTGCGGCAGAAGCAGCTTCGCGTACGGTCGGCGCCAGCGAAGCAGCGATCACCGCATAGCCCGCGCTGGACGGGTGAAACCGATCGGCGCTGAACAGCCGCGGGTCGACGGCGAAGTTGGCCGCCGAGCGCACCCCGATATCGGCCACTCGCGCCCCCTCGGCGAGCGCAACCCGGATTTGCTCGTCTTGCAGCAGTTTGCTCCCCGCCCGCACGGCCAACCGCATCTGCGGCGGCACCCACGGCACCACGCTGAGGTCGGGCGCGGGTGCGACCACCACTTCAGCGCCGGCGCTTCGCAACCCGCGGACTGCCCGAGCTAGCTGGTCGGCAGCCACTTGCGGGGCGACGAAATTGGTCAGGTCGTTGGCGCCGATGATGATCAGCGCTAGTTGGCACGGCCAGGCAATCGCACGCTGCACCTGCTCGGCCAACGCTTGGCTGCGGGCGCCTGGCACGGCGAAGATGCGCACGTCAGCGACGATGTCGATCGACTGCAGGTCGGTGCCGAGCCGGGCACCGACCGTGTCGCAGCTCTGGTCGGCACCCTGACCGAAGGCGATGGAGTCGCCGAGCACGGCGAAGGCAAGTGTCATGACGACGCATAACACCTAACCGCTCGGGATCCTTCCCCGAGAGCTCACACTCACGGTTGAACTACTCCCTGTCATCCACAATGGATCAGACTCGTGGGTGGACAACCGTAGCCCGACTCCTAACGGGGAGGGGTGACCGACCGTAGCTTCACTCGCCAGAGTCAGCCATTGGTAGGCGGCCCTTTGCTCTGAGTACACCAACGCATCACTCCCGCGAGCTGCACAAATTAAACCATCGCTACCCAACCGATCGTTACCCAGAGTGACTCATCGAGCCGCCGGAGCGCAGCTGCCGCACAGCCACAATCCGGCACTTTTCCCCTGCAACAAATACTGTCTCCAACGCGCCACTCCAGAGCGCACCTCACCATGCCGGCACCGGCTCGGTGACACGCACGCACGCCATGGCGATGCGTATATGTACTCAGAGCAAAGTTTGTCGTTGCCCCTTCGGGGCTGCCGTGGGGCTGTGTTAATAGTGTGGGTTGCTCGCGGTGGGAGGTGGTGCGGGTGACACAAGTAGTGCGTCGTGTGTTGTTGCGGCTGATTGACTATCACAGATGTTGGGGTGGTAGCCGCCCGGTTGACGTCGGGAGCCCCTTGGCGCTCCGAGTCCGTAGCAAAGTTTGACGCCGGGAACCATGTTTTGTGCCGTGGATCGTCGCTTCGAGCACGCGGGTCAGAATGTTTCGACCGTTCGGTTCCCCCGGTCGGCTACCACCTCATCACACCGTACCCGCTGTGATGGGATGTGATGAGAGTGGATGTGTACGTCGAAAGGATCGCTGGGATTGATATCGGTAAGGCCGCGTTGAGTGTGACGATCCGTGTTCCGCAGCCCGGCTCGGGCCGGCGCCGGCAGGTGACCCGGACCTACTCGACGATGACCGCGGCGTTGTCGACGATGGCGGACTGGCTGGCCGGCGAGGGCATCACCCGGGTCGTGATGGAAGCGACCTCCGATTACTGGAAACCGGTCTACTACCTGTTGGAAGCGGCGGGATGCTTCGAGGTGTGGCTTGTCAACGCGTACCACGTGAAAGGGGTACCGGGCCGGCGTAAGACCGACAATATCGACTCGGCGTGGCTGGCCAAGGTCGCCGAGTGTGAACTCGTGCGGCCCAGCTTCGTGCCACCGCAGCCGATCCGTGAACTGCGGGACCTGAGCCGTTACCGCACCAGCCTGGTCCGGGACCGGACCAGGCTCGCGCAGCGCCTGGAGAAGATCCTCGAAGACGCCGGTATCAAACTGACCGTGGTGGCCTCGGAGATCCTCGGCGCGTCTAGCCAGAGCATCATCACCGCCCTGGTCGATGGGGAACGCGACCCGGGTGTGCTGGCAGAGCTAGCCAAGGCGAAGCTGCGTAACAAACGCCGCGAACTCGTCGAAGCGCTCACGGGCCGGTTCAGTGACCACCACGGATTCCTCTGCCGGCAGATGATGCAGCGCATCGCTGCACTCGACGAGGACGTCAGGATCATGGACGCTGAGATCGCACGGGTCACCGACATCTATCAGCCCCGCATTACCCAACTGGTCAGTGTGCCCGGTATCTCGCAGATCACCGCACGCCGGCTGATCGCCGAGATCGGTGTCGACATGAGCGTGTTCCCTACCCCTGAACACCTCAGCGCCTGGGCCGCGATGGCACCCCGGCCCCGCTCCTCGGCCGGTAAGACCCGCCACGGCAGTACCGGCAAAGGCAACCGCCACCTCGCCGGTGTCCTCGGTGAAAGCGTCGCGACCATCGCCCGTAGTAACACCTTTATCGGTGCCCGACATCGACGACTAGCCGCCCGGCGCGGTAAACGCCGTGCCATCGTCGCGACCAGCCGACACCTCCTGATCATCATCTGGCACCTACTACACGATCCCACCAGCACCACCATGTTCAACGACCTCGGCCCTGACTACCACCTCAACCGGATCGACCCCGCCAAACGCACCCGTCAACTGATCCACCAACTCGAACAACTCGGACACACCGTCAGCCTCGAAACCGCGGCCTGACCTAAACCCCACAAACCATCCCGGCTCCGCCGGGACGCTGCCGCCTGCCCACAAACTCTCTATTTACGGGTCAGGCTACCGAGAGCAAGGCTACCGACACGCAGTCCCGCCGATTGCGGCGGTCAGCAAAGGCAACCTCACCCCGGTACCGCGACACTGCGTTGCGCTGCGTGCGCAACGCGACCCATGTGCTCGACCAGGCTGCGCGGGCCGAAGTCGCCGCACCGTTCGTTTTCTTCGCCTGCGCCCAAGATGCGCTGAGCGCGGTGCGCATGTTCGCCGCAGCTGCCGACCGCAGCCCCGACGATGGCCAGAAATCTGCCGGCATTGCGGTATTGCGAGAATGAGCGAGGCAGTACCCGCGGACGACTTAGCCGTGGGCAATCGGCTTCAATATCTGTTCCAGGCCACCTCGGATCGGGTGATGGCGGTCATGCAAGAAGCGGCGCGCCAAGCCCGGACGCCCGGAAACCGAGGTCAGGTGGCACAAGAGGCGCTGCGCGAGATCGCCGAAATCACCCGCATAGTCAGCCTGGCCGACGAAGGCTGGCTGAATTTCTGCGACGGCTTCAAGATTGTCGACGAGTTGGACACGATCGGCCGGCGGGTTGCCGCCGGCCTCGGTGTCGTTTAGTGACTGACAGTTTGTGGGCGCGGGTGCGCCGCCACGAAGCGGGCAATGTAATCCTCTAGCCGGTGTTCCGGGCGCCAGCCCAGCCCGGCTGCCTTAGTCACGTCGGCCTGGCCGCGGGTGCGTTCGCCGCGCAGGGCCGGAATGAGTTCATAGGGCGCGTCGAACATTTTTGCCACTTCGATCAACGGCAATTCGTGCCCGGCGCCGAGTAAGTAGCCGTCGCCGTCACCCTTCTGCGCGACCAGGACAATGCCACGAACGATGTCGTCGATGTGGGTGAAGTCGCGCGTCTGCGTGCCCGGAGAGACGACCGGCAACGGTTCACCGTGGAGGTATTTGTCCTCCCATATCCCGATCACCGTGGCGTACTTGCCATTAGTGATCTGGCCGGGACCGTACACGTTGTAGAAATACGTGATGGCATAGTCGAGCCCGAACCAATTCGCATAGTTTGCGATGTACTCGATGTTTTTTGCTTTGGTCCACGCATACGGGTTGAGGTTTTCGTCCTGCCCGTCGTTGCCGAACTTGGAGCTAGACCCGGCGTAAATGAGCTTCGATCCGGCAGCCGCCGCGAATTTGGCCACCTCCCGGGTGCCGCGCAGGTTGAACTCCCAGGTCAGATCGTGATCCTCGAAGGACTGCACGATCCGCGAATATTCACCCAGGTGGAACACGATTTCCGGGTTGGGGTAGTCGCGCTCAGCCCAAATCTCGGCCAGATCAAGCGTCGAGCCGTCGATATATTCGATCCGCGGATCGTCGACGTGATTTTCGCGCACTCCGGTGAAATAGTTGTCGAGCGAGACGACCGCTGCCGTCGGGAAATCGGTCAGCAGGGACTTGATCAGATTGGCACCGACAAAACCGGCACCACCGGTCACCAGCAGAGTTTGGCTCAACTTACTTCCCATACTTGAAGACAACCCCCGGGGCGCCGACCAGGTTACCAAGTCGCGGCAGAGTACCTCGCTCGATCCGGGTCGCGGAAGAGAACTGGTTGCACCGACCAACTGGTCAACTTTTGCTTGGGTACGCCGATAGCTAGCGGTATGGACCCCTCGGCCGTTCCGGATGGCGCACAGCTCGTTCACGTCGGCCGACAGCCGATCTTCGACGAGCGTGGCACTGTCGTCGCGTACGAGTTGCTGTTTCGCGGCAGCATGACTGCGGTGGAGGCTGGGCGGCAAGACACCTACGCCACCACCACCGTGATGATCAACGCGTTCACCGAGATCGGCATCCGCGAGCTGGCCGGCGACCGGTTGTGTTTCATCAACCTGACCCGCGAATTCCTCCTTGGCACGCTGCCGTTGCCGTTCGAGCCGAGCCAAGTAGTGCTCGAAGTGCTGGAAACCGTGGAGGTCGACGACGAAGTGATCGCCGGGGTGACTGCGCTGGTCGCGGCGGGTTACCGGATCGCGCTGGATGACTTCGTCTGGGGAGCCGGGCACGAGCAGCTCTTCCCACTCGCCTCATTCGTCAAGTTGGACCTGCTCGACGGCGACCTCACCGACCTAGACGAAATCGTGGCCGCGATCCGCGAATACCCCAACCTGCAGATCGTGGCCGAACGGCTGGAGACCGCCGAACAACTCGCAATAGCCGACAAATACGGCATGGAACTGCGCCAGGGGTACGCGTTGAGCCGCCCACAAGTGCTGACCGTGGCTAGCCTGTCGCCGTCGCGCCTGATGCGGCTGGAACTCGTCTCCGCACTCAGCGCCTCAGACGCCGACCTGCAGCGCATCGTCACGATCATCGCAAGCGACCCGGCCCTGTCGTTACGCGTGCTCCGGGCCAGCAATTCGGCCGTCGCCGGCCCAGGCAGTCGCGTCTCCTCAGTACGCCAAGCGATCGTGATGGTCGGCCTGACCTACATTCGACAGTGGGCGATGTTGATGGTGCTCGACGACGTCGGCGGGGGCACGACCGAGCACATGATCGGCGTGTTGACTCGGGCTCGACTCTGCGAAAACGCCGCCAGCATGTTCGACGCCGCCGCGGATGAGGCGTTCATGGCCGGCGTGATCAGTGGGGTGGCAGCAGTGTTGTCGATCGCGCCGGACACGATGGTGGAACAGTTCCCGTTGGCGCAGGAGATCGCCGACGCGCTGACCACGGGCGGCGGGCGGCTCGGGCAGGTGTTGCGCGCGGTCGATGCGTACGAGCAGGGGGAATTCGGCTCGTTTGACCTGGCGGGGCATTACATGGAAGCAGTGCGCTGGTCGACACGGGCGTTGGCTGCGGCGGACAAGATGGGCACGGCCTAGGTTCAAGCTGGCACGGCTTAGCTTTCGGTCCCGGACAGGTCGTCGAGCAGGGCGACCATCCGCGCCCGATCGTCGGCCATCACGGCCAGCACTAAGTGGCGTTGGCTGACCGACAGCTCCGGGTCGTCGAGCAGCCGATCCAGGTTGGTGGCTAGGTTATCCAACGTGAGTCGCAGGGCTTGCTCGGCTTCCCGGGGCAGTCCACGCTGCGGCGTCGGCTCAGCGGTCGTCGCCGAACCGGCAGCGGTCACCAGCTCGGTGATCGACTCCGGCCCTTCAATTGCCACGGTTGTGGTCGAACCGGTAGAAGCCGGAGGAGTTTCGGCGAGTTGGGGTTGCTGCCGCAAACCGCCGCCGACGAGAAACCAGCCAGCCGCCGCAGCGAGCACCACGGCGAGCAGAATCGCCAGATCCACGATGCGCACCGCCTCGACATGAGTGGCCTCGGCGTCGTCCAAGCGGCGCAGCACCTGCAATTCTACGCCGCTGACCAGGACCCGAGTCAACGAGCGCCAGTCGCGACCATCGGCGGTCACCGTGGCGTAGCCGGCCGGAGCAGGCAAAGGAAACACCATTTTCGGCCCGCTTTGCGCCTGCACTTTGCCGGCCCGGATCAGCCGGACCGCAAAGGTGGTGTCGTTGAGTAGCGTGCCGAGTCGAGACGCGTCCGCACTGATTTCATCGGCTCGAGTGGCCAGAGACCGGTCCATATCTCGGCTGCTCAACTGGTCGAAACGCAACACGACCAACAGGCCTGCTAGAGCGACCACAATCGCGGCGACAGCCACGATCGCCAGGGTGAGCTGCGCGCGAATCTTCATGCGAGAAGCACAAAGCCGAGCTTCGGCACCGAATTGAGAATCCGCGGCTCACCGGCCGCTTCGAGTTTGCCGCGCAGCGAGACGACGAAATCGTCAACGACAGTCCGATCCATCTCCCAGGTATAACCCCAAACATGGTCCAGCAGTTGATCACGCGTTAACACTTGGCCGCGGTTGCGCACCAACACCGCGAACAACTGCAACTCCCGGAAGGTCAAATCCAAATCCCGCCCCCGCCGTACGGCAGTTCGCCCGGCCGGTTCGACCGCGAGTTCACCAGCGAGTACGGCCTGCCGATCGTGCACGTCATGCTGGCGCAGCAACCCGTGCAGCCGTCGAGCCAGCTCACCGAGGGAGAATGGCGGTTCGAGGTAATCGTCAGCTCCGGCAGCTAGCCCGCTGCGACGTTCGTCGGGCGCGCGCCGAGCCAGTTCCCGCCCAGCAGTCAGGCAAACCGGCAGCGTGCGGCCCTGCGCCCGAATCCGCCGGACCAGATCCGGCCCGGGCGGCGCTGCATGTGGTCCGGGCAGCGCCGCGTCCAGAATCATCGCAGCTGGCGGATCGGCGGCGACCGCGTCTAATGCCGCCAGCGCGTCACCTGCCTCACGGACAGTGAAGCCGGCTGGTGCCAGCGCTCGCTCGAGGGACAGTCGCATGCCCCGGTCCGCGTCGACGACAAGCACATCTGGCACGCACTCCACCCTGCCAGCCAAATCACAGGCAGTACTGCGAAACCGCGGCTGCGCCGATTACCGGCCGCAGGTTATGGTGGAGTAGCCCCGGTCGAGAGGCGCTGCGACGGATCACTGCTTCTTGGTCCGCCACGCTCGACTCGGGTTTCTGACGCAAGGGCGCCTCCTGAGAGGGAGGAACCCTCTTCATGAGCAAGTATCAGCAAACAGTCAACGGCCTCGAATTCGCCGTTGCGGACCTGTCACTGGCGCAGGCCGGCCGGCACCAGCTGCGCCTGGCCGAGCACGAGATGCCCGGCCTGATGTCGCTGCGCACCGAATATGGCCAGTCGAAGCCGCTGCGCGGCGCACGGATCGCCGGCTCGCTGCACATGACCGTGCAGACTGCCGTGCTGATCGAGACGCTGGTCGAGCTCGGCGCCGACGTGCGCTGGGTTTCCTGCAACATCTTCTCCACCCAGGATGAGGCGGCCGCCGCGACGGTCGTCGGTCCCAAGGGCACCCTGGAGCAGCCGCAGGGTGTGCCGGTGTTCGCCTGGAAGGGCGAATCGCTGGAGGAATACTGGTGGTGCACCATGCGCCTGTTCGACTTCGGCGACGGCGCGCTGCCCAACATGATCTTGGACGACGGCGGCGACGCCACTCTGCTGGTGCACAAGGGCGTCGAGTTTGAGGCTGCGGGCGCTGTTCCGCAGCCGGGTCCGGCCGACAACCACGAATACCAGATCATCCTGGAGACGTTGCGGGCCAGCCTGGCCGAGGACAAAAACCGGTTTACCCGGGTCGCCGCCGACATGCGCGGCGTCACCGAGGAGACCACCACCGGTGTAGCACGGCTCTACAAGCTGGCTAAGGAAGGCGAGCTGCTCTTCCCGGCGATCAACGTCAACGACGCGGTCACCAAGAGCAAGTTCGATAACAAGTACGGTATCCGGCACTCACTGGTCGACGGCCTGAACCGGGCCACCGACGTCATGCTCGGTGGCAAGCTCGCCGTGGTCTGTGGCTACGGCGATGTCGGCAAGGGCTCGGCCGAGACGCTGCGCGGCCAGGGCGCCCGGGTCGTCGTCACTGAGATCGACCCGATCTGCGCACTGCAGGCCGCGATGGACGGCATGCAGGTCGTGCGGCTCGAAGATGTCGTCGCCGAGGCGGACATCTTCATCACCACCACCGGTGGCACCGACATCATCACGGCCGAGCACCTGGGCGCGATGAAGCACAACGCGATCGTCGGCAACGTCGGTCACTTCGATGACGAGATCGACATGGCCGGGCTGGCCCAGGTCCCCGGGATCGAAAAGGTGGAGATCAAGCCGCAGGTGCACGAGTGGCGCTTCCCGGACGGGCACGCGGTGATCGTGCTTTCCGAGGGTCGCCTGATGAACCTGGGTAACGCCACTGGCCACCCCAGCTTCGTCATGTCCAACTCGTTCACCAACCAGGTCATGGCTCAGATCGAGCTGTGGACCAAGCCCGGTGAATATGAAAAGCAGGTCTTCGTACTGCCGAAGCACCTGGACGAGAAGGTGGCTCGCTTGCACCTGGACGCTCTCGGTGTTCGCCTCACCGAGCTGACCAAGAAGCAGGCTGAATATCTCGGCCTGGCGATCGACGGGCCGTACAAGCCTGAGCACTACCGCTACTAAGCACTACCGCTACTAAGCACTACCGCTACTGATCCTTTCCCGGCCGGCCGCTATTTCGGCGGTCGGCCGGGAAAGATGGGTCAAGTGAATGTCGAGCGAGCACTGCTGTTCGTCCTGTGCGCGGTTGCGGTCATTGTGGCGGTCCGCTGGATTGCCGCCAAGACCGGGTTGCCGTCGGCTGCTCTGCTGACTATCATTGGCATCCTTTACACCAAGTTGCCGGGGCCTAATGTCGAGCTCGATCCCCACCTGATCCTGACGGTGGTGATTCCACCGCTGCTCTACAACGCGGCACTCAACTCGTCTCTGCTTGATTTGCGGCGCAATCTGCGTACCGTGATCAGTTTGTCGGTGTTGTTAGTTTTGGCCACTGCCCTGCTGGTCGGGGTTGGGTTCGGGCTATGGGTGACCGGGGCGACGCTGGCCGCGGGGGTCGCCCTGGGCGCGGCAATCGCCCCACCCGACCCGGTCGCCGCATTAGCTGTCGGGCGTAAGGCCGGCTTGCCCGGCAATTTGATCACCCTGATTCAGGGTGAGGGTCTGCTCAATGATGCGACCGCGTTGACGATTCTCGCCGTGGCGGTCGACTCCGCACACGGCAGTGCTTTCTCCTTCCCTGCCGCAGCCGGAAAGTTCCTGATCTCGGCGGCGGGTGGGGTCGTGGCTGGTGCCGCGGTCGCCTATCTGGTGCGTTTACTGCGCAATCTGCGCACCGACCCGATGAGCGCGAACGCGATCTCGCTGATCACCCCGTTCGCCGCCTACCTGGCGGCCGAATACATCCACGTCGCCGGAGTGCTAGCGGTGGTGGTGGCGGGTTTGATCGTGGGGCACGACGCGCCGCGCTATGCCACCGGGGCGAGCCGGCTGCAGACCAGCGCGGTGTGGCGGCTGGTCGATTTCCTGCTGGAAGGCTTGGTGTTCCTGCTGATCGGGCAGCAACTGCCCAAGGTGGTGGCAAAACTGGCCGATTACAGCGGCAGCACCATCGGCATCGCCGTGGGTCTGTCCGTCGGGGTGGTGTTGCTGCTGCGCCCGATCTGGCTGGTGTTGACTCAGCTGTTGCCACGTTCGCTGCACACCCGGCTGGGTGGGCAAGACCAAGACGAAGCCGAATCGACCCAGAAGTCGGCCCGAGAGAAGGCGTTGACCAGGCGCGAAGCCGTCGCCTTAAGCTGGGCCGGCACCCGCGGAGTGATCACACTCGCGGCGATCTTCACGATCCAGGAGCCCTTCCCGGATCTGCCGCTGCTGCACTTCTGCGCCTTCATCGTCGTGCTGGTTACCCTGCTGGGCCAAGGCCTCACCTTCGCCGCCCTGGTCCGCAAGCTCGGACTGCGGGCCAACCACGCCGACCTGGCTAAGGAGCGCAACGAGGCTCGCTCGGCTGCGGTCCGGGCGGCGATGGACCGGCTGGAAGACATCCGGCTCGAACAGCACGATCATGTCGAGGAGCACGCGCTCGAGAGCACACGGCGGGTATTGCAAAACCGGCTGGAACGCTATCGCAAGCGGCTCGACCTGCTGGAAAACTCCGACTCGACCGACGTGCCGACCTCACCGAAATATGAGGGTGCCGTCTTTGTTCGGCGGTCAGCCATCGAGGCGCAGCGCGAGGAGTTGTTGCGCCGGCGCGACACCGGCAAGTTGACCGACGAAGGTTTGCGCGTGCTGCAGCGCGAACTCGATCATGAAGAAGGCTTGCTGCCCACCCGATCCTCACCCGGGTAGGTCGCGGCGGCGCAGGCCGACCAGACCAGCGACGCCCAGTGCGATCGTGACCAGCATCAAGCTCACCAAAGGTGTGAACCGCACGTTTTCGCTGGGCAGCCGCGGGATGTGGGTGAACGGGGAGAGATCCAGCAACCAGTGGTTCAGCTGCAAAGTCTCGCCGAGCAACATGATCAGCAAACAGAGCAGCGGCACGCACCAGGCGGCCCGAGCGAATCGGGGCAGCAGGCCAATCAGCACCACGGTGACAGCGGCGAGCACCCAGACTGCGGGCAACTGCACGAGTGCAGCGGCCACACTCGCACCGAGTTTGCCGTGGTGATAACTCGCGCCGGCCGCTAGCCCCTCGGCGGCCAGCGCCACTGCCGGACCGAGCAGCGCGAAAATCAGGTGGCTGCCGGCCCAGCCGAAGCGAGAAACCGGGGTGCTCAGGACTGCCTCGGCGTGGCCGAGCTGTTCCTCGTCGCGCAGCTGCAATACGGCTTGCACGGCGTAGCAGGCGGCGATAAGGGCGACGATTCCGGCCGTACCGGCGAAGTAGCTGTTGACTAAAGTGCCGGCGCCGCCGAGCTGGGTGAGCACGTCGCCCAGGCCGCTGTTGTGGGCAGACAGTTGCACGACGCTGGCGCCGACGCCGCCGAAAACGAGGCCGAGCAGCGCGAACGCGATAGTCCAGCCGAGCAACGGGCCGCGCTGCAGCCGCCAAGCCAAAGTGATCGGCGAGCGCAGGCTTGCTGGTGCACTCGCGCGGCCGAGCTGGATCGGGAGCAGGCCAGCACCGAGGTCGCGTCGGCCCAACAACGCGCTGGCGACGCAGATCGCGGCGAGGGCACCCAGCACGGACAGCACTGCTGGCCACCACGCGTTCGCGCCGTAGGCGAAGAGGTGTTGCACCCAGCCGATCGGTGACACCCACGACAGCCAGGCGAGGCCGTGGTCACCGAGTGTGGAGATGTCACCGCCGACGCGCAGCGCATAAGCCGCGCCCAGCACGGCGAGCGCGACCGATCGGGCACCGCGCGCGCTGCGGTTGACCTGCGCGGTGATCGCGGCGATGCCGGCGAACAGCCAGCCGGTCAAGGTGAATTCGGCCCCGAAAACCAACGATCCAACGACCGACAAGCCCTGCCCCACCATGAGGATCAGCACGATCAGGCCGAGCAGCACACTCGCGGCACCTGTCGTGCTCAGCGCAGCAACCAGCTGGGCGGGTCGGGCGACTGCGGCGGCGCCGAGCAGTTCGGTGCGGCCGGCTTCTTCTTCCGCGCGGGTGTGTCGGATGACGGTTAGCAGCGCGGCTAGGCCGATCAATACCGGCAGGAAACCGGCGCGCCAGACCACCAGCTCGCCGATGCTCGTGCCGTGCAGTGGGCCATATAGGGCGACGAAACCGGCGTTGTCTGCGCTCACTCTGGCGTATTCGATTTGGCTGCTTTCGGTGGGAAAAAGCGCTTTGACCGACGCAAGATAGCCGACCGGGACCACTGCCAGCAGCACCACCCAGCTCGGCAGGATGAGCCGGTCCCGCCGCAAAATCAGCCGAATCAGCTGGCCAACGCCGGTCATCCGAGCTCACCCGATCGCCGCGACTGCGGCTCGGGCTGCGACCGCTGCTGATCGGCTTGTTGGTATTGGCGTAGGAAGAGTTCTTCGAGCGAAGGTGGGCGGCTGACCAGGCTGCGGACACCGATGGTTGCAAGGGTTTGCAACGCCGGCTGAAGTGCATCGGCTTGCACCTCGAAGCTGACCTTGCCGGCGTCGGTGCGCATATTCGACACGCCAGCGAGCGACGTCAGCGCATCGGGTGAGCCGATCAGCTCGGCCTGAATGGTGGTGCTGCGCAGGTGCCGCAAATCGTCCAACGTGCCCGTTTCGATCGCCCGGCCGGCGCGGATGATGGTCAGCCGGTCACACAGCACCTCAACCTCGGACAGGATGTGACTGGACAACAACACGGTCCGGTCGCCGCGCTGCTTCTCGGCCCGCACGACATCGCGGAAGACCTCTTCCATCAGCGGGTCCAGGCCGGAGGTCGGCTCGTCCAACAGCAAGCACTCCACCTCAGCCGCGAACGCCGCGACCAGCGCCACCTTCTGGCGATTGCCCTTTGAATAGGTGCGGCATCGGCGGCGTGGATCCAACTCGAACCGCTCGATCAGCTCGGCGCGCCGCCGCGGATTTAATCCGCGGCGGAGCCGACCGAGCAGGTCGATCACCTCGCCGCCGGTCAGGTTAGGCCAGAGGGTGACATCGCCTGGCACATACGCCAGGCGTCGATGCAACGCGGTCGCGTCCTGCCATGGATCACCACCGAGCAGGCGTACCTGACCGGAATCAGCGCGCATCAGCCCCAATAAGATCCGAATGGTGACCGTCTTACCGGCTCCGTTCGGCCCCAAAAAGCCGTGCACCTCACCGGCGCGAACGGTCAGGTCGAGCCCGTCCAATGCGGTGAGCAAGCCAAACCGTTTACTCAGCCCCCGCGCCTGGATCGCCTCGCTCATGACCACTCCTCGTCCGCAGATGCTCGATCCGACCCGACCCGCGATCAGCCGACATGAACGTGTGGGCGGCGGCTGCGGTTGGGCTCAGCCTGCCGGATCATCTCCCGAGTCACCGGCGCCACCTCCCCCTGCCCGAAGACCAGATAGCGGGCGAAGTTGGCCACCGGATTGCCCTCGGTCCATTCAAAGTAGACATGGGGACGCTTGCCGGTGGTGTCACGAATCCACAGCAGCAGCGCGGCGATCGCACTGGGCACTGATGAGCTCTGCATCGACAATACTCGATAGCGATGGTGCAGGACCTCACCCCGTACGTGTAGGTCGGTTTCGAAGTCGGAAGCGTCGGCAACTGTGACCTCAAGGAAGATGACATCGCGGTCGTCGGCCATGTCGTTGTCGGCCAGAATCTGGGCGATCTTTTCGCTGTATTCGCGCGAGTCGCGTTCTTCTGGTTCGTTGGCGACCAGCCGGATCTGGCGGCGGCCGCACTCGCGCAGGAAGCCAAGCGCCACCTCGTCCGCGTCGATCCGGGCCACCCGCAGTTCGAAGGCGCGGTAGAGCCGGGACAGCAGCGAGACTGCCATGATGGCCGCGATGAAACAGCCGGCGATCTTCACGCCGTCCGGGCGCTCCACCACGTTCAAGATGGTGGTGTAAACGAAGACCACCGCGATGAGGCCGAAGGCGACGATCCGACTGCGCTGGCGCCGACGCCACGCGGACAGAGTCACCGCGACAGCCGCCGAGGTGATCAACACGAGCACACCAGTGGCGTATGCCCCACCCTGCGCGTCGACGCTTGCGTTGAACACGACCGTGATTAAGAATGCGGTGCCGGTGAAGACCAACACCATCGGGCGGACCGCGCGCGCCCAGGACGGTGCCATGCCGAATTTAGGCAGATAGCGCGGCACCAGATTGAGCAGCCCAGCCATCGCCGAGGCACCGGCGAACCAGAGGATCGCGATGGTCGACAGGTCATAGATCGTGCCGAAGGCGCTGCCCAGATTCTGGTGCGCCAGATAGGCCAACGCTCGACCGTTTGCCGGACCACCAGGCCTGAAGGCGGCCTGGGGGATCAGCACGGTCGTCACCACACTGCTGCTGATCAGGAAGACGCTCATGATCCCGGCTGAGGTGGTCAACAGCTGTTTCGCACCGTGAATCCGGGCCGGCAGGTCGCCCTTGATGTGCGGCATCACCGCAACTCCGGTCTCAAAGCCGGACAATCCAAGGGCCAACTTGGGAAAGACCAACAACGAGATGCCGATCATGACGGCCGGGTTGCCGTGTTGAGTAGTCAGGGCGGTGGTCCAGTCGCCGACCGCGTGCGGATGCGAGAGGACCAGCCATAAGCCCTGGCCGACGACCACGACGTTGAGCACTAAGTAGATGCCGACCAGGCCGACCGCGATCCCGATCGCCTCGGTGAAGCCCTTCAGGAAGACCGCGCCGAGCAGTGCGACCAGCACCAACGTCACCAAAATGACGTGCCCGTGCAGCGACTGCGGCCAGAACGGGTTTTCGTCGATATGCGCGGTGGCGTCCGCCGCGGACAAGGTGATGGTGATGATGAAGTCGGTCGCGGCGAAACCGAGCAGGACCAGGACGAACAGCTTGCCTTTCCAGAACGACAGCAGCTTGACCAGCATCGCGATCGAGCCTTCGCCGTTCGGGCTCTCCGCCGCCACCCGCCGATAGACCGGCAGTGCACCCAGCACGGTCACCAGGATCAGGATCGCGGTGGCAATCGGCGAGAGGACACCGGCCGCCAATGCCGCAATGCCCGGTTGATAGCCGAGGGTGGAGAAGTAGTCGACGCCGGTCAGGCACATCACCTTCCACCAGGAGTGTGGCTTCTCCTGTTGGGGCTGCGCGTGCGGACCTTGATGCTGCTGAGCGGTGTCATTCAACCCGGAGAGCAGCCACTGCCGAAGATCCGTCGTGGTCACCCGTCGATCGTTTCACCCGATCGGGCAGCCCAGGCGATCAGCGGGCGTTAAGAACGCGTCAAAAAGGTTAACTGGCCAACGCATAGGGTTTGGAGACGATTTCCACCGAACTGAACCAAGAACTCACCGAAATCCGGATCACCGGAGTGCCCAGCACGCGCGGCACCGGGGCGAGCCGCATGTTGTGCGAGGCGAACACCGCAGCGCCGGTCACGTCGACTTCAACCCCCTCAGGGACGATCACCTTGAGTTCGCCGAAGACACATGCACCGGTGATCTCAATGACGTCCTGGCCGGTGAGCACCTCGCGCAGATCCAGCTCGGTCGAGCCGAACACTATATGCGCCTTGAGCCGGGCCGAGCGTAACCGCCATCGACCATGGCGCTTGTTCTCGCTGAACACGGTGATCACGCGGTCGACAGTCCGCGCCGAACCGACGATCGGTGTAGGCGCCAGGTCGGCGGTGGCTCGGTGCAGCTCGACGTCGGTCTCGGCAGACCAGACCGAACCAACGCGCACGCTGAACTCCTCGAGGGTCAGCCGCCCCTCGCCGCACGCGCGCTGCAACAACTCGGCTGCCCGTTCCCGATCACCGTCGGCAGGCGGCACACGCATAGGACTGGTCACGGCGCCGACCTTAGCGGTTCTGACGCGCGGCAGCGACCCTGCGCATTGGCCGCGCTGATAGCCGACAATCCGCACCGGGAGCAAGCCTCGGCCGCGGGGCGGAAACTGCACCTCAAGCTGATGACGGTAAACCTTAAGCTCGGCCGGGAACCGTCCGATTATTCGGGCCGACAGCAACGACGAGGAGTTGTGATGCCCCCCAGCCGCATCGGTGGTGACTGATGGATCGGTACTTCGAGACTGCCTACAACGTGACCAGCGTCTTGTTCGGGCCAAAATCCGTCATTCCCTGGTGGGCCTGGATCCTGCTCATCGTCGCGCTCTTTTGGAAAGTGCTCGTGCCAGAGCCGCAGACCACGGTCGAGCGCGATGAGCAGATGCTCGCGAAGCTCAAAGCGGAAATGGACGGCGAGTCCGGCAAGAAGGGCAAGAAAAAGAAGGACAAGAAGTAACCTGCCGACCCAGGACCCCCTGCCTGGGTACGGACGCAGTTGAGGCCAGCCCCGATCGGAGGTGCTGGCCTCAACTGTTTGTCAGCCCCAGTAGGCGATACGTCGCTTTTCGGATCAGGCCAAGCTGACTTCGGGGTAGAGCGGGAACGGCGCAAGCAGCTCAGTCGCCTGCTTGCTGACCCGGTCGCTGATTGCCGAGTCCAGTTGATATTTGGCCTTCGAGCCCTCAGCTGGTGTCGTCGCCGCGAGCACGGTTTGGATCAGCTCAGCGATCTGGTCCATTTCCGGCGCGCCCAGCCCACGACTGGTCAGCGCAGGCGTTCCGATCCGAACGCCGGAGGTATACCAAGCTCCGTTCGGGTCCTGCGGGATGGCGTTGCGGTTGGTGACCACACCACTGTCCAAAAGCGCCTGCTCAGCCTGGCGTCCGGTCAAGCCGAACGGGTGCACATCGAGCAACACCAGGTGGTTGTCGGTGCCGCCGCTGACCAGCTGAACCCCACGCTTAAGCAGCCCCTCAGCCAGCGCCTGACTGTTGTCGACGATCTGCTGGGCATAAGTGCGGAAGGACGGCTGCCGTGCTTCGGCGAACGCAATCGCCTTGGCCGCCATCACGTGTCCGAGCGGGCCACCGAGCACCATCGGGCAACCCCGGTCGACCTGATCGGCCAGCTCCGGCTGGCAGAAGACCGCACCCCCCCGCGGGCCGCGCAGGCTCTTGTGCGTGGTGGTGGTGACGATGTGTGCATGTTCGATCGGGTTGAAGTCGCCGGTGAAAACCTTGCCCGCGACCAGACCGGCAAAGTGCGCCATGTCAACCATGAAGGTGGCGCCGACCTCATCGGCAATCTCGCGCATAATACGGAAGTTCACCTTCCGGGGGTACGCAGAGTAGCCGCCGACAATGATCAACGGGCCGAATTCCTTGGCCGAAGCGCGCAGCGCCGCATAGTCGATCTGCCCAGTCGCCGGGTCAACGCCGTAACTGCGCTGGTCGAACATCTTGCCGGAAATATTCGGCCGGAACCCGTGGGTGAGGTGGCCACCTGCGTCCAGCGACATCCCTAACATCCGCTGATTACCGAACGCGGCCCGCAGCTCGGCCCAGTCAGCATCGTTGAGATCGTTGACTTGGCGCCGCTCGACCTTCTTCAGGTAGGGCACCTCGACGCGATCAGCCAGGATCGCCCAATAAGCGACCAAGTTGGCGTCGATCCCCGAGTGTGGCTGCACATACGCGTACGGCGCGTCGAAGAGGGCTTTGGCGTGCTCGACAGCGATCGACTCGACGGTGTCGACATTCTGGCAGCCAGCATAGAAGCGGCGGCCGATAGTGCCCTCGGCATACTTGTCGGACAGCCAGTTACCCATCGCCAGCAGCACGGCCGGCGAAGCGTAGTTTTCACTGGCGATCAACTTGAGGGATTCGCGCTGGTCGTGCAGCTCTTTGGTGATCGCATCGGCGATTCGCGGCTCCACGGAACGGACGACTTCCAGGGCCGATCGGAATGCGGTCGATTCGGCGTTCAGCTCAGACATGGGACCTCCCTATCACGGTGAAGAGGCCCAGGCGCACGGCAGGTCGTCTTGTCTGCGAGACGGGGCCGCTCCCCGATGGTTGTCCCATCCGAACGCGCCAGTCACGGCCCGCGCGTCAGCATACGGTGTCCACTGGCCTGATCGGGTGAACGGCGTAAAGATCCTGCTGGAGACGTTCGTCTCCGCTTACATCGGCCTTCCGACCGATCGGGGTATATGACCTTTTCGGCCGATGGCGCCTACGCGTACATATGGAACATCCGTCGGTGAGCTCAGCGTGCCGACGGCTCGGCACTGCTCCATTACGAACTCATTCCGCTGGCGCAGATTACTTGCGTGTTAACTGATGCATCGACGAGACTAATTCTTGCCGAGCGCCCTTCGCCGCCGTTCCCCCACCGGATAATTTCGGCCGTTCCCCGGACCGATCCCGGCGCGGCGGCGAAGGCGCGCTCCACCGCCAGCTCGGCCTTATCGCCAGCTTCGCCTAATCGCGCTTCGGCCCTATCGCCAGCCCTCGGCCTTCAAACCACAATCCCGCGGACGATTGATGCTGGTGCGACCACCGCGCCGGTCCTGTAACGGTGGGCATGAGTGAATGAATTATCACTCAAAGTGACTCATCCTTTCGGCTAGTCTTTAGTTAGCCGCTCGGCTAGTCTTAGCACACCGAACGGCCTAGTGTAGATAGATAACGCCGGCAGCAACGCCGGCGTCGGCCAGCAAAGGGACACCCGACCGACCGGGTCCAGCTCCACCAGACCGGCTCTTCGGACAGGTGCCAAGGGAGGACCACCGCATGACCGTCACCGAGATCGAGACCCCGCATACGACCGTTTCGACCGACGCAAACGCGTCAACAGTCGTCGCCCCCAGCATCGCGGCTCGAGCCGCGGCACCGGTGGACAGCGCCGCCGAGTTGCTCAACGCGATGGCCGCTATGCCGATCGGCCACCCGTCCCGGGCGTCGCTGCGTGACCGCGCGATCGAAGCGTGGTTGCCGCTCGCCCGCCACCTCGCCCACCGCTACGCCGGTCGCGGCGAACCCACGGACGACCTCTTCCAGACCGCGACAGTCGGCCTGATCAAAGCCGTAGACAAATTCGACCCCGAGCGGGGCGTCGACTTCGCCGGCTATGCCATTCCCACCATCATCGGTGAGATCAAAAGGCACTTCCGCGACCGTACCTGGTCGGTGCGCGTTCCGCGCCGTTTGCAAGAACTGCGGCTGTCGATCACTGAAGCGAACGCGACTCTTACCCACTCGTTGGGTCGTTCACCATTGGTCGCCGATATCGCTGCCCACCTGGACATCACTGAAGAAGAAGTGCTGGAAGGTCTCGAAGGCGCGCGTGCCTACAACGCGACCAGCCTTTCCACCCCGATTAGCGCCGACGGAAACACCGAGCTCGGCGACACCCTCGGCGGCGAAGACCACGAGTTCGAGATTACCGAGAATCGCGTCGCCCTCGGGCCGGCGTTGGCCGCGCTAGACGAGCGGGAGCAGAAGATCCTCACTCTGCGCTTCTACGGCAACTTCACCCAATCGCAGATCGCCGACCAGATCGGCGTCTCGCAAATGCACGTCTCTCGCCTGCTCACCAAGGCGTTGGCGAAGCTGCGCAGCCAGCTTGCCGCGGACACCCTCTAAGCCACCCCACCCGAACGAACGACGCCGGCCCGGTTCGGGCCGGCGTCGTTACATTTCCCGACCCCCACCATGCCGCACCGTTCCCGCCAGCCAGGCTCAAAGCCAGCCGCGCTGTTCCAGCCCAACCACGCGCAAAGCCAACCGAGTTCAATAGCGAGCAGGTAACGAAAAGCGCCCAACCGCGTCGAAGCGGTGGGCGCTTTGTGCGTGCCGGGGAGTTAGAACCAGACTTTTCGTCCACCGACCGGGCGGCCAACGGCGCCCAGGATCCAGAGCACGGCGCCGATGATCAGCAGAATGACGCCGATCGTGTAAAGAATCGAGATCTTCGCGAAAATACCGATCAACAACAAGATCAAACCTAGGACCAACATGATGAGAGCTCCGTTTCGGCCGGGGGGATTGTTCGCCTGGCTTGGTGATACCCGATGTTGCGGGTTGCCAATCATCGGGATTGAGCAATTTTGACAATGATCGACCCGAACGAGTGTCGACTGCACGGGAGCCGACACGGGGGGCGAGCTGAGTAAGCGCTGACTCTGGGGGTGTCGCATTGCTGACTCCAGCTACGGTGGTAGGCGATGCCACCTTCTGATGACCTTCCCGGGTTCCTGCACCACGTTGCCCCGATCCTCGATCGGTGGGGCTACCTCGCGGTCGCGGGCACCATCGGGGTCGAAAGCTTCGGCGTGCCCACCCCGGGACAAACAGTCATGGTGGCCGCAGCCGTTTACGCCGGCGCCGGGCGGTTGAACATCTTCGCGGTGGCAGCAATCGCCTTCGTCGCGGCGGTCATGGGCGACAACGTCGGCTACTGGATCGGCGTCCGCGGCGGTCGGCGGGTCGTGCACCGCTTCGGCAAATACGTCTTCCTCACCCCGGAGCGGCTGGAGAAGGCCGAGGCTTTCTTTAACCGCCGGGGCAGCCAGATCGTCATTGCCGCGCGATTCATCGATGGGTTACGCCAGTTCAACGGGTTGATCGCCGGCATCACGGCGATGCCGTGGCGAAAGTTCCTGCTCTACAATACCGTCGGAGCAGCAATCTGGGTCGGCTGGTGGACCACGGTGGCGTACTTCCTTGGTAATCACCTGGTCGTGGTCATCGAGCACGCGCATAAATACAAGTGGTGGGCCATCGCGGTCATCACCGTTGCCGTGCTTGGCTACATCTGGCTGCATTGGCGCCGCCGCAAAAACCGCCAAGCCAGCGCCGCTGCTGCTGTCACGCCCCCCGCCGTGACAGACACTTCCAACGACCCGGCGAGGACCGACTCACAATCCTGAGGTCGTGCACCGCCGGCGCGGGTAGGAAAAAGTAAGACGGAAAGGAACCACCGTGACTAACACCCAACTCGATCGCCGCCGCGAGCAGTCAGTGACCGCCGAGACCGCTGCCGACAAAGCGCGGACCGTTGTCGCCGAGCTGGATCGCCGGCTGCACGTCAATGCCGAAACGACCCAGCAGCAGACCCAAGCTTTGCGTACGGTTGAAGCCGAGGCGAAACGCCTTAAGCGCTCATTGAAGACGCAGGCACGCGATCTCGATCGGCTAACGAAGGCGCACCGTAAAGCGAGCTCGAAGGCGACAAAGGCGCATAACCGGGCGGCCACGCTCGACGAGAAATACAGCAAGAGTGTGCTGGCCGACTTGGTCCGGCGCGAGAAGGAAAAGAACCGGGCTGCCGCCGAGTCCACTCAAGCAGCGACGCCCACCGCGGCGCCGAGCAGCGTCACGCCAGTGGCCACCGTGATTGCTACTCCGACGCCAAACGAGGTGACGCCAGACCAGACCCCGGTCTCCGCACTGGACAACGCGGCGCCGACCGAGTCGACGCCGGCCGAACCGGCTAACACCTCAGCTGCCACCGCCGCGCGGGCAACTGCAGCAAAGGCCGCAAACTCCGCGTCGGCGCGAACCCCTGCAGCCACCCGGATTACCCCAGCGCGCAAGACGTCGCCCGCCACCCCGCATGCCGCCCGCCGGACAGCACGTCGCGCCGGCTAGCCCACCCGGTCGCCGCGTGCGGCCGATAGCCCGTGCGGCCGATAAGCCGCGTGCACTGATCGAGACGGTCCTCGCCCACCCGAGTAGGGGACCGTCTTGTGTCAACCCGCCCCAACCTGCCCCGTACGGATGAAGGCTGTCGGGTCTTGGGGTGACAGCGGCTAGTTTCGGTCCGGTGCGGATGAGAACTGGGTTTGTCGTGCTTGTGCTGTTCGCTGTTGGTGGTTGTGCCACCCCACCCGCGCCACGGCGCTCAGCCCCACCCGCGGTGCCCACCGGCGCCCGCGTAGTCGGCTATTTCGCCGGCTGGGGGATTTATGGTCGCAATTATCAGGTCAAGGACGTGGCTACCAGCGGCGCAGCGGACCGGCTCACTGACCTGGTGTACGCGTTCGGCAAGGTCGACGGCGGCCGGTGCTCGGCCAATGACGCGTGGGGCGAATACCAGAAGCCGATCAGCGCCGCGGCCAGCGTCGACGCCGTCGCCGACCGGCCGGAGGCGACTCTGCGCGGCACCTTCGGCCAGCTGCGCAAACTCAAGGCCGCCCACCCGCAGTTGAAGCTAACCTGGTCGTTCGGCGGGTGGAACGGTTCGGGCGGGTTTGCCGATGCGGCCCGCAATCCGGCTGCATTCGCCGCCTCGTGTCACGCGTTGCTAACCGACCAGCGTTGGGCCGGCTTGTTCGACGGCATCGACCTCGATTGGGAATATCCGAACGCGTGCGGGCTCAGCTGTGACACCAGCGGTCGCGCGGCGCCGGCACAGCTACTGACCGCGTTGCGCTCGGCGTTCGGACCCAACGCGTTGATCACTGCTGCGGTGCCGGGCGACCCGGACAAGCTGGCGGCCAGCGATTACTCGACGGCTGCCCGCTCAGCGGACTGGCTCAGTGCAATGACCTACGACTATTTCGGTACCGGGGACGAGAAGATCACTGCGCCACATTCGCCGCTGACGGCATACTCGGGGATTGCTCGGCCACAGTCGACTGTGAGCGCGACAGTCGACAGGTTGCTCGCGCTGGGCGTACCGGCGAACAAGATTTTGCTTGGGATCGGCTTTTACGGTCGCGGCTGGACCGGCGTGTCCGCGAGCCAGCCCGGCGCGACCGCAGCCGGGCCGGCACCCGGAACGTACGAGAAAGGAAGTGAAAATTACGCCGCCCTGGCCCAGCGTTGCCCACCCACGGGACTGGTTGGTGGCACTGCCTATGCTCGCTGCGGCGGGCAATGGTGGTCCTATGACACCCCAGCAACCGTCAAAACCAAGATGGCGTATGCGCGAAGCAAAGCGTTAGCCGGCGCGTTCGCCTGGGAGTTGTCCGGTGACACAGTGCACGGCGATCTGCTCGCCGCGATGACCGCGGGACTGCAACCACCACCGGCCCGCTGATTCTCAACAGGTTCCCGCACCGCGCCCATCACAGCAGGTTCTCCTCGCCGCGACCAGATTGCGGTGCATGGTCGCGGCGGCCGAAGAGTTTCCAGCGCTTCTTCTTCGGCGGCGCCGGCACGGGCTCACTGTTGAGCTGGGCCAACCGGTGCTGGGCGACCGGGCTGTCCGGTTCCATTCGCAGCGAGATCAAGATCGCTTGCCGGGCCTGATCGCGATGTCCGAGCGCTTCTAACGTCACGCCGTGGGTGAAGTAGTAATGCGCTTCATTCGGATCAAGCCCAATCGCGGTACGCGCGGCTTGCTCGGCATCGGCGAGTTGCTTCTCCGCCGCGAGCAGCGCCCAAGCCACCCGGTCGTGCCACAACGGATTCTGCGGTTCGACGATGACCGCCCGAAAACCCATGGTGATCGCTTCTTCGTGCCGGCCGAGTAGGGTCAAAGCCCGACTAGCGGCGGCCAACGGTCGGGCGTCATAGGGCGCCAGCTCGATCGCCTTGTTCGCCGCGTCCAACGCACCTGGGGCATCGTCGAGCGCCAGCCGGATTCGTGTCAGCAGAATCCAGCCGTCCGCCGAGCCCGGATCTACCTGCAGCACCGGTTCGAGCGTCGCGGCCGCTTGGGCCGGATCGAGGCGCTCGAACAGGGCCGATGCCCGCGCGATCCCGAGCTCTGTTGGGCTGGACAGGCCCCGCGGGCGCGCGGCAGACGGCGAGGACGACGCGGAATCGGTCCAGGGCTGGTCACTGCTCACTTGGTCATCTTCGGCGAAATGACCGGGTTTCAAGGCAAAACCGGGTTATCGCCCACTACCGTCCGCTATTGCGACCTGATGACCGACTCCTGGCGCACCATTAACCCCACCCGTTCACTGCCGCGCTGACCCATAACTGGCGTCAGCGCGGCAGCAGTCGTCAACGGCCGGAAATCAACCGCCGCAGGGTCAAGCGAGCATCCTCGGCTTGCTTGCTTTCGGGCGTACCAATGGCTTGCTTGGCTGCTGGCTTGCCCGCCGGCGTAACGGCTGCTGGCTTGCCCGCGGCTGCCGGCTTGCCCGCGGCTGCCGGGTCATCGCCGAGGGCGGCGGTGGGATCGGGCTGGGGTAGCGGCGCGCACTTCTGGTCCGAATGCCTGCCCGCGACCCGCTTGGGCAAAACGCCCGAGCCGAGGTAGTCGGCGACCGCGTTGTCGACACACTCGTCGCCGAAGAGCGACCCGGCATGGGTGGTGCCGCCAACACCTTCGACCAGCGCCGACTTCGGGAACCGTTTGCGCACCTCCAGGCTGCCAGCGAACGGGGTAGCCGCGTCCTTCGTCTCGCTCAGCAGCAAGACCGGCGGTGCGGTTTCGCCGGAAACCGTGACCGGTACGCCCGGTTTACCGGCCCAGGTGCGACACGGCGCGTTGTACCAAGCGTTGCCCCAGGTCTCAAAGGGCGCCCGGTGCTGCACCTGCCAGTTGTCCGCCTGCCACTTGGCCCAGTCCAGCGGCCACTGCACGTCGGTGCACTGCACACCGAGATAAACCGCATAGCCGTTGTCGGACCCAGGAGTCTGCGGGTTGTCGTCGTCATACAGTTTGCGCAGCCCAGCCGGGTCGCGTTTGAGCACCCAGTCGCTGAACGCCTGCGCGACCTTTTCCCAGCCGAAGACGTAGTAGCCGGGCTGAAGGAAGATGTCGGTAAGCTCGTCCGGCCCGATTACCCCGTCGGCTGGGTGATGCTGCAGCCGGTTGTGCTCGGTGTAATACAGGTGCTGCACCGCGCTCGCGGTCCGCCCCAGGTGGTAGATCCGATCATATTTCGCGATCCACCCGAAGTAGGTACGCATGTTGCGGTCGAAGGCGACGTCCTGATCCAAGTTCGCGTCATACCAGACTCGCCGCGGGTCGACGTTGCCGTCCAGCACCATCCGGCGGACCCGATCCGGGTGCATCGTGGCATAAACCTGACCAATGTACGTCCCGTACGAGAAGCCGTAGAAGTTGATCTGGTTGGTTCCCAGCGCGAGCCGAATACTTTCCATGTCGCGTACGGTGTCGATGGTCTTGAGGTGATCGAGCAGCCCGCCGCCGGCCTTGGCGCACGCAGCTGAATAGGCAGCAGTCCGGGCCAGCCAGATCTTTTCGATCTTGGGGTCGCGCGGCACATAGGTCGGCCGGTTGTAGCCGGTGTATTTGCTGTCGCAGCTCAACGACGGCTTGCTCGCCCCAACCCCGCGCGGGTCAAAGCCAATCCAGTCGTACGCCCCGCCGACCCCACCCGGCACGAGTGAGCCGATCACGGCCAGCGCGCGCCCCTTGCCGCCGGGACCACCCGGGTTGACCAGCATGACGCCCTGGTATTTGTCCTTCGGCACGGTGTGCTTGATTCGGGAGACGGCCAGCTGGATAGTCGTCCCCTTCGGTTTACTGTAGTCCAATGGCGCCGTGACCATCCCGCACTCAGCCCCGCGAATCACCAGCCCAACGTCGTCGCACGGCCCCCACTGGATGTCCGGGGAGACCGGTTTATCACCTTGCCGAGCCACCTGCTCCGCTTGAGCAGAGGAAGCCGCAGCTCCGATCGCTATCAAGGCGATAGTCGTCGCCGTCGCCAGAAGTCTTTTCATGCCAGCCTCTCGTGTCTGATCCGCCCCATATGCTGCGGCGTTAACAGCCAACAGTGGGTGGCCCACGCCGCAGCGTCACGAAAGAAGGCACAATTCACACCAATTCGTACCTGTCGGGCAGCTAGCTCGTTCACTAGCCGGCTTGCGCTGCCCCGGTACGATAAAAGTATGACTGCAAAATTGACCATCAGCGTGCCGGACGAGATCGCCGAGTTCCTGCGGGATACTGGCAATGCTTCCGGGGCGGTTGCTGCCGCAGTTCGGCCACTGCTGCCGGACGCCCGGCGCGAACGGCAGCGTGTCGCCGCCCGCGCCATGGGCGAGCACCTGCGCTCCCGAACTGCCGCTCAGGTTGCGCAAGACGAAGCTCTAATCGAGGCCAGCAACGACATCGCGCTCGCCGACAGCCCGTGGTGAACCGAGGCCAGATCTGGACCTTGTTACGCGGCAGCGCCCAACATCGAGTGCTGATCATCAGCAACGATGAATACAACGCTGTGCCCGAGCTGGCGATCTGGGCGTTAACCGTGGTCCGGCAGACACCACATCCGAATCACCTCGCCGTGCAGCTCGCATCCGGCGATCCACTGGCTGGGGCATTTGTGCGCATTCACAGCGTCGTGCAGATCCTCGACCGCACCGCACTGCGCGAAAGCCACGGCTTCGTCTCGCACCACAGCATGCAGGCCGTCGAGTCAGCCATGCGCGAGTTCCTCGAACTGCCCTAAGCCCGCGACCGCAGGTGTTGGGCAGCCAAGGCGCTAATCACCTACGCCGACGAATTTGTAACGCGATTACGTCCCAATCGTCGCAGCTTATGAACTGGTCTTAGCGGAATACGACTCCGGGCGGCAAGTTCGGTCTAGCCAGACTGAGAATCTATAGGACCGACATCGACTACGCCGTCAGACTTAAGAGTCGGTGAATTTAGTGTTGACGCGCGGGTCGTCGCCCGAAACGCCCGGTACAGCCGCAAAATGGGAGCCGTCCCACTGGTTTACGAATGGAACAGGTTTCGCGAAAAATTTTACGCACAGCTGCATCCGTGTCGATGATCCCGAACGAAGACTGGTGGAACGACAAATCACTGCAGACCGTTGGAAGGAAGTTAGATGCGCTTGTCTCGCCGCGTCATCGCGCTAGTCGCCGCCGTAACTGTGACCGGAGCGGCATCGTCCGCCGCGTTCACGACCGCTGCGTCAGCCGCCGCCCGGTCCACATCGACCGCCAAGCCTGCCGTTGCGGCTCACCCGCTTGGCACGAAGTCGCTGGCTTCGGTGCTACTCGCCGACAAGTCTGGGTTTGACCACAATGGCAAGGACTTCGACATCCTGCGTGCAGCTGTGCTCGCCGTGCTGAAGGCCAAGCCGAACTCACCGGTCAAGGTCCTGACTGACGGAAACACCGCGCTCACCGCGTTCCTGCCGACCGACCAGGCCTTCGAGCTGCTGGTGCAGGACATCACCAAGTCGAAACACCTGCCGACCGAAAAGGCTGCCTTCGCTGCCGTTGCCGGCCTGGGCATCAACACCGTCGAAACAGTGCTGCTCTATCACGTCGTCCCGGGCGCCACGGTCGACGCCAAGACAGCCCTCAAGGCAGACGGCACCGCCCTCAAGACCGCCCAAGGCGGCACGATCAAGCTCCACGTCGGTCTGCACTACCCGAGTGTCACCTTCACCCTAGTTGACGCCGACACCAACGACCGTGACCCCAACGTCATCAAGGTCGACATCGACAAGGGAAACAAGCAGATCGCCCACGTGATCGACCGCGTTCTGCGCCCTGTCGACCTACCTTAACCATCTAGCACCACCACCAATATCCCCTCCCCAAACTTCCGGGTACTACAGGCCCAGATCTTGGGTCTGAAAGGATCTTGAAACTGGTTGCATGATCGATCGTTGTCCACGGCGTGGATGCGGTTACGGTGCAGGACATCGATGCGTGGGGTATGGATCTGTCCGCGTTGACGGATGGGTTGGGGTGGTTGTTCGCCCGGCCGGAGCCGAAGGAGACGTTCGGGCTGTTCGTGCGGGCGATGCTCGCGGACGTGGCGAAGAAGAATTGTTGGGCGATGGCGGAGTTCTCGGGTCTGGCGAATCCGAAGCGGTTCCAGCATCTGCTGAACAAGGCTTCGTGGGATGTCGACGTCTTACGTGACTGGGTGCGGGGTTACGTCTTGGCCGGGTTGGCCGACCCGGACGCGGCGTTGGTTTTGGATGACACGCAGGCGATCAAGAAGGGCACCAAGAGTGTGGGGGTGGCACCGCAGCACTGCGGGTTGACGGGGCAGACGGAGAACTGTCAGTGCATGGTGATGCTGACGTATGCTTCTGCGCTTGGGCACACGTTCATCGATCGGGAGTTGTACCTGCCGGCGTCGTGGACCAGTGACCGGGCCCGCTGTGACACCGCCGGGGTACCCGCCGATCGTGGTCTGGTCACTAAACCGCACCTGGGCGTTACCATGCTGAAACGGGCTCTCGCGGACCAGGCGTTGAGGTTCCGGTGGGTTGTTGCTGACTCAGGATACGGCCGTGACCCGGTCCTACGCGAGTTCTGCCACGACAACGTCTTGTCTTATGTGTTCGCGGTCGCGGTGGACCTGCCCCTTCTCGGGGTTCGCGGTGAGGCATTGCGTCCGGACGTGGTGCTGGCCGGCACCGCCGACCGGGTATGGCAACGCCGTTCGTGTGGCTACGGCAGTAAAGGTGAGCGGTACTGGGACTTCGCCGCCCATGCGGTGACGGTCAAGGGACAGCCACCCGCGCCGGGTTTCGCCCATACCCTGTTGATCCGTCGAGCGATCCGGCCGAAGGTCACGAAGAAGCATCCCGACGGGATCTACGAGGTGGAGTACTTCCTGGTCCACGCCCCGGCCCAGACACCGGTCCCCGCGATGATCCTCGCAGCGGGTCTACGGTGCAACATCGAAGACGACAACAAGGCCGGGAAAGACCAACTCGGTTTGGATCAGTACCAGGTTCGTGGATGGACCTCATGGCACCGACACGTGACCATCAGCATGCTCGCTCAGGCATTCCTCGCAGTCACCCGGTCCGGCCTGGGAAAAGACCACCCCCGGACGGGAAGCGAACACCCCGGCTGAACCCGACACCGCTGATCGGGCTGTCCCTGGCCGCCCTACGCGGCCTACTCACCGCGACGATCCTGCTCCGCGCCGTCGGCGACCACGCCGCGGCCATCGCCCGCGAGGCCTGGCGCCGCGCCCATCAGAGCACCGCGATGATCAGCCACTACGGACGCCGCGGTGATCGACTCCCACCACCGCTACGAATCTGAAACCACCCATACCGGAACATCTTCATGATCTGGGGCTGTAGTACCGGAACCTGCTCGATTGCAAGTTTTAATTCATTGAGCTGGCCATCAATATTTGTTAGCTGGCGTTCGAACGAATTATGCGCCGCTCCATGCCAATGCCCCGCTAGTACGCTCCGGTCACGAATTTGTTCGCGGGCAACTAGCGAGACCGAGTTGGCGATCTGAAAGTAATCACCGGCTACTGACGTCAGCGCATCGGGGTCCCCGGATATCGCCTTAAGACCCTCGTTCATCCACGCGAAGGGCGCATGCAGAGTTTCCTGGACGAGCGTCGGCAACCCTGAAAACCATTCCTCAAGCCTGTTGGCGTGCTCCTGACTCATTTGACACCCCAGATATCTGTAGCACCTAGCCCGAGATCAATCTGCGCAAGAGCTGCCTGCGACGACTCGTCACTGCTGCGGTATTCGTCGGCAGTATCGCGAACAGCTTGAGCAATATAATCCATTGTTGCCGCCGCCGAGCAGAGGGAGACCGCACAACCGGTTACGAATTCCTCGTACGCATCATAGACACGGTTTCCAATCTCGGGGATGTATCCAAACGCCCCCCGCGGCACGGCCAACCCATCCATTTTTGCTTTCATGTAATCAAACTCGCTTTGCCTATCCATCGATGTAGCAGCAAAACGCTCCAAAGCTGGAAGATCGGCTTCCGTTTCACCCATAATGCACCCCAACCTATCTCAGCTTGTTGTAGACATTGCCCTTGTCAACTGCCGCGCCGCACTGAAATCAAGCAATGATGTCATGAACGAGAACATCGATCCGTCCGCGAACCTCAGCTCAACCCGGCCCCACTCAAAAAACAGCTTTCCACGATGACGCACTGAGACAATCGACGTCCGCGGCAGCTCGAAGTAGACGGCAAATTGCTCAGTGTGGACGTCCGCGCGTTGACTTAGTAGCAAGAATCTTAGGTTCGTTACCGCCCACTGAATGGAACTTGGACGCTTTTCGGCCGCCCTCCAGAAGAGGCCGCCGATCGAACCGACTGCACCCTCACCCCGCAAACCCCATATCACACGATTTACTCTATCTTGATTGATATGGATGCCATACCAATCAATGCCCTGAAACCAGCGGTCGCGCTCGGGCAGCCGTTTCCCCTTCTCGCGCAGGTATCGCTTCTCAATGGAGCTCAGTTCGTCGTCGGAGCGCTCTAGCTTGCTACAATCGGGATTCAACAGCTGCAAGACGTTGCCCATGGCAAGCAAGCACTCGTCTGGTCCCAGCAACGGCGAAACATCATCACCATAGATCTTAATCCTGTTAAACAACGGCATAGACCAACCATACCGGCATCGATGCCACCGGGCCACCACACTCCGTGCGGGACGGCATCTTCAGGATTGCCACGAAACCTCGCGGCGCCGGTTATGCATCCGGCCCAGCCCCGATTATCGCCGCAACAACTGACGGCACGTCTGCCATCGGCATTTACACACCCGGAGCAAAGAACTAAGCAAATAACGAAAGCGTCTCGTACAGTGCTGGACGCAACGATGGATCGGGTCCTTATGCTTTCGTGAACCACACGATTCAAGTTACCTGTTATGCACACGGCGTCGGGGACGGGCGAACGAGCTACACCACATATTTCGTCGTGGGAAATCTGCACCGAGTCGCGCTCGACCTCAGTTCGTTAACCAACCACTAAGCACGCGGAGGTGCTCACCTGAGCGCCTCCCCCGCGACTTCAGTTACAGGTCGAACTCGCCGTCTCTGGCGCCACCGACGAAAGCCGCCCACTCCGCGTTGGTGTAGATGATCACTTCGGCATCGGGGCGCTTGCTGTGGCGCACCGCAACGATCCCGTCCAAGTTGGTGGCAACTTCGACACACTGGCCGCTGCCGGCGGACCGGGACGACGTGCGCCACTGAGCGGCAGTCAGGTCATGACTCACGGTCATTCAACTCCTTCATTCTCCGGGAAATCAGCTCGATGGAATCAGTCTTGTTAAGCGCTGCAGCCTCGATCGCCATCCACACAGCGGTGTAGTCGGTTATCTCCGCCGGTCCGTCCAGATAGATCGCCCCAGTCTGCGACTCACTGTAGACTGTGCTAGCAGTCACTCCCCCATCGTCATGTGGGAAGTCAAGCATGGTGAACTGGCCTGCCACCACTGCCCGATGCAGCCCTGCTGACAGCGGCAGCACAAGGAGTCGCACGTGTGCGAGCTCAGTCGCCCGAAGCAGATGCCACAGTTGTGCGCGCATCACCCCTTCAGGCAGCTCAGCCAATAGTACGGCTTCAGAGATGATCACCTCTAGTCGCAACGGATCAGGGAACCGTGCCAACAGGCGTTGCCGCGAGCGGCGCAACTCTGCTCGCGCATCAACGTCCTCTTCGGACAGATCCGGCTCAATTGCGAGAATTGTCGCTTCCATGTAGGCGTTACCTTGCAGCAGTCCGTTGACCACGAGCGGATCAAAACACCGCAGCCGGGATGCGGTCGCTTCCAGCGCGACATACAACTCGAACCACTCCGGCACGACATCCGCGTAGGAATGCCACCAGCGAACGGCCGTGCTCTTGGTCTCCTTGGCCAGAGCGAGCAAAGCTTCGCGGGTTGGGGCTGGGACGGCGTACAAGTCGCAGAGGTTGGCTACTTTGCCGGTTGGGGTGGAGACAGCGCCTTGTTCGATTCTGCGGATGGACTGTTCGGATTGGCCTACCGCCTCGGCCGCCTCGCGCATGGTCTTGCCGGCTCTGGTCCGGAATCGTCGCAGCGCAATGCCGAGGATGCGCCGCGGGACAGTCGCACTCGCGGCCACGTCACTCACGCGTGCCGCCTCCCTTCCACATTTACCTCACCAACCTGACAGATTGGGAGGTGCGGGGGCTAGGTCTGTCGCGCTTTCCACATTTTTGTAGATTCGCGAAGATCAACACTCCAAAGGTCACTCTGGACGGTTGCAGCGGATACCCAACGGAATGAGGATCTGTACGCACACGATACAAGCGACCACAAGGGGTGATCGATAGTGCTACCGGTTAAAATTCCGCAGATCTTCGCGGTGATTCGGGCCGAAGATGAACCCGACCATGTGCTGGCCTACGGCATGGTTTTGCCGGACGGATCGGCGTATTCCGTCTCCTGGCCGCCCGAGAGCGGCTTCGCCTCGTATGCAATGTCTAGCGCCGAACGCACCGCAAGTTTGTTCGACGCGGACCTGCATTGGTTGAGCGACCAGCCAAACCCTTAGACGGTACGCACGGGGTCGTCGTCATCGGTCGGGTTGAGCGGCTCGGCTATCGCGGTGGCTGGCGCGAACGGTTGAGCTGGCACGAACTCGGCGATGAGCTCAGCTTCGTGCGCGACAAACTCACCAATCCGTTCCTGGCTGTCGCTCGCAGCCGAGCGCTGGGACGTGCCAGCAGCCGAGCGGCTCACCGGACGGCTGCGCAATAGCGACGCCAGCGCACCGATCACGGCCATCGCAATCGCTAACCAGAAGACGATTACCAAGCCGTCGTGGAACGGGATTGAGATCAGCTGCGGGAAGAACTTCAGCCCCTTCAATGTGTCCTGGTTGGTCTGTGGCAGTGCGCCGAGAACCTGCGGCCCGAGCAGTTCGCCGATCGGGTTGTAGCCGAGGAATGCCGCGAACAACGTGCCGACGGGAGGCAGTTGGGCGATGGCGTTGGCAGTTGGGACCGGCACGCCCTGCTCGGTCAGGCCAGAACTCAGTGCCGTCGGCAATGATTTCGCCAGACCGACCACCATCAGCGGAAAGAAGACGCCAATGGAGAGCACCTGACCGGCGTTCTGGAAAGTAGCGCGCATGCCGGAAGCGGCACCGCGCATATCCGCAGGCACGCTTGAAGTCGTTCGCTAAATCAGGTCCCAGGTGAGCGGGGTGCCCTTAGCGGCGTCGGTCTTGAAGACGCGGCCGAGTGCCAGCCCAATCGCGTCGGGGTCAAGGCCGCCAGTCGGGCGGATCGAACGGACGTTGCTTTCGGTGACCGGGTCGCCAGCCTGCACGTCCTCGACCACATAGAGCGAGCGGCGGAAGCGACGGCTTTCCGTCTCAGCAGCGGTCGGGCCGATGTGGGTGGTGCCCAGCGCCTGCCAGGCCCGCTCCGACTCGATGACCAGCGCTTTAAGCTCGGCCGGCTCCAGCGAGAACGCCGAGTCGACGCCGCCGTCAGCACGGTCCAGCGTCACGTGCTTCTCGATCAGGCAGGCGCCGAAGGCGATTGCGGCGAGCGGCACGCCAATACCCAGCGTGTGGTCACTGAGGCCGATCGGCACTTCCAGCATCTGGGCGAGCACCGGAATGCGCCGCAGGTTGCTCTCCTGCGGCGGGGCCGGGTAGGAGGCGGTGCAGCTCAGCACCGTGATGTCTTCGGCACCCGCGCTGCGGGCCGCGTCCACCGCAGCGGCGATCTCGGTCACCGAGGCCATGCCGGTGGAGATGATCACTGGCTTGCCGGTAGCAGCGCACAGCCGAACCAACGGCAGGTCGGTGATCTCCGACGACGCAATCTTGTAGAACGGAGCGTTCAACTTCTGCAAGAGCTCCACAGCCGTACGGTCAAAGGGGCTGGAAAATGGGGTAATCCCCCGCTCGCGCGCCCGGCTGAAGATCGGCTCGTGCCACTCCCACGGGGTGTGTGCCCGCTCGAAGAGCTGGTAGAGATACTCGCCGGACCACAGGTCGTGGCCCTTGGAGATCTGGAACCTCGGGTGCTTGACGTCGACTGTCATCGTGTCTGCGGTGTACGTCTGGATCTTGATGGCGTGCGCCCCCGCGTCCGCAGCGGCGTCGACCAGGGCCAACGCCCGATCGAGCGAGCCGTTGTGGTTGCCTGACATCTCCGCGACGATATACGGCCGCTTGTCCGGACCAAAGAGAGCCACTATTTCCTTCTTTCCGCCAGTACGAGTTCCGTGTAGACGACCGTCTTCATGACCCCGTCGACCAACCGGTCGTAACGTCGCGTTTCCTTGAAGCCGAAGCGCCGGTGCAACGCGAGCACCTGCTTGTTCTCGGCGAGTGTTTCCCCACCGAGCGTCTCCAACCCCAGCGTACCGGCGGCGTATTCGACTGCTTCTGCCTCCAACCGCATCCACGCGGCGAGCAGTCGACCACCCAAACCTTCGACGTCAAGGTAATACGACCAGGTGGTGCCGTCGAAGATCACCACGCCGGCTGGGCCGGTTTCGTCGTGATAGATCAGCACATTCTGGCGGCGCGAGGCCCACCAGCGGGCGTGTTCGTCCGGCGCGATCACGTGCGTGGTCAGGCTCACCGCGCGCACTGACGGATGGTTGCGCCAGCCGAGAATCAGGTCACGATCGGAGTCGACAGCGGGTCGAAGCACCGGGTCAACCTACACGGACTGCTCAAACAGCTGGCTGGGCGGCCGGAAATTGTGCGAACTATGTTCCACCCTCTTCTGCCTGAGCGTGGTCTGCCGGTGAGCGCTTCGGGTGACGGTAATCGGACGCCGGGACGGTGACTGAGCGTGTCTTCGTGCCCTGGCTGTGTCCACCGGCCGGCGGCCCTTTGCTCTGAGTACATAGACGCATCACTATCATTGAGCTGCTGGTATGCAAAAACCCCGGGTTGAAGTAGCCAAGTGCAGTTACTGGGGGTAGTTGAATTACGTCGCGGCCAGCGCCAGCTCGGTAAGGCGCATTCCAGCAGCACTGTTGGTTGCTGAAGCGCGGTCCGACGTGAGGCCGCAAGGTGTGGCGACCTTGTGACTAAGGATCACGATTACTCTAAGTCAATATATGTTTCGCCGTGGTTGCCAAGTCCCGAGGATTTGCGCAGCTCAACGAGGTGATGCGTTGATGTACTCAGAGCAAAGGGGTTGGCTCTAGCAGATGGCACGGGGGGCGTAAAGCTACGTTCGGTCACCAAACCCGCCTTGCCACCCCTTCCCGCAGCCCTGACAACGCGGCTTGGGACCAGACCAGAAGGGACAACACAAATCGCATACGCCCCCACAGGATTAAGGATTTGGGGCGCCGCTGTTGGGTATTAGCGGACTTGGACACGGCGAGCGTGCCCCCCAAAAAAACCTGGAGGTACCTGATGGGCGCCGACGACAAGATCGATAACAAGGCTGAGGAACTGACCGGCAAGGTCAAAGAGGGCATCGGCAAGGCGACCGACGACGAGCGCCTTGAGGCCGAGGGCAAGACCGATCAGTCAGCCTCCAAGCTTAAGCAGGCCGGCGAAAACATCAAGGACATTTTCAAGTCCTGATTTGTGCGCGAACGGGCTGCGGCAAACCGCCGCGGCCTGTTCTGCGTCAAACCCCTATGCGCCGTTTTAGCGAGCGCCCACCGCGGCGCACCAGCTGCCCGACTCGGCCGGCGAAGGTTTTGCGGTAGAGCTGAATCTCCCAGTCCATCCGGCTCAGGGTGTTGTCCCGAGATTGAATGATCTGCTCGGTCCATTCCATCATCGCCAGCAGGTGGCTGGCTTGATAGCGCTGCCGCCACAGTGCCTCGACCAATTCTTGATACCCAGGTACGTCGATTTGGGTGCTGCCCGGCGAAACGCTCAGCAGTTGCAGCTGTCGGTCGTGTTGGTCCGGCAGGCTCAGGTTGAACTCTGCTGTTTCCCACTTTACCTGCAGATCTATTGCTGCACGCAGCTGTGTTTCGGTAACTGTGCGCCCCACCATCCCCAGCAAAACCGCGGTCAGGTCGGCTGCGCTGGAAGTCAACGGCCACGGGTGCGGTTGCCCGGAAGTGACCAGCTGGACTGCGAACAGCCACATCGACCGCACCAGTGCCAGCTCGGGCGACACCGGTTCGACCTGTGCCCATCGCGTCGGCAACGTCACTGGGCCGTGCTCGGTGATCAACACGTCAGAGAAGCCGGCCAGCAGGGCCGGGTCGGTGGGTTGCCGGCCGGTGAACCACGTTGCGAACTGCGACAACTCACCTCGCAGCTGGCGCAGCTCAGCTCGGCCGCACTGTTCTAGCAGGCGTTCCTCTAGCAGATAGCCACTGGCTGAGCCGGAATCAACTGGGACAGCGATGCGGCGTAGGCCGGCCCGCTCCTCGGGCGCCGTGAGTGGACGCAACGTCGTCGTGCGCTCCGGCGTGACCTCATAGACGAAGGTGCCGCGCCGGTCGCCGATCAGCAGGTCGTGTTGCGGCCAGGTGACTGGGCCGGCAACCCGGGCGACGACGAGCCAGCCGGCGGCAACCGTGTCTTCGGCACCGGCGCGCAATGCCCGGTCCATCAGCCGGCGCGGGTCGTTGAGCACGGCCCGTCCCCGAAACGCGGTCGCGTAGGCCTGGGCGAGCGCGTTGCGCAGTCGGGGGCGCAGCGGCGACGCGACTTTGCCGAGCAGACCAGCGCCGACCAGCACGGTGGGTGCGAACGGTTCCGGGAAGGCGGCGTAAGTCACGTCGATGGTCAGGCCGGTTTCGGTCAACCGGTCCACGAGTTGGGCCTGCGAGGCGGGGCGGCGTGCGTCCAGGGGATACCACGCGTCGTCGCGGGCCTGCCGAGCGCCGGGCTCCAGCCGTACTGTGTGGTGAAGTCCGAACTGGTTGTCGTGGGCGAGAACCAGCGCGCCGTCTGGCCCGACAGCGGCGGCGAGTCGGTCAATCAGTTCGCCGGTGTCGAGTTGCTCACCCTCGGCGGAGTTCAGCCGCTCGACGCCACCGCCAGCGAACACAAGGTCGAAGTGGGCGGCCGGGTCGAGTTTGACAATCGAGCCGACCAGCACAGTGACAGCGGGGTGTTGTTTGGCGGCCAGTTCGGCGTCGAGCAGCGAACGCACCAGCCAGGTGACCACGGCACCGGTGTTGGTCAAGCCACTGACCAGGTCATCCGGGTGCGGCCCGGCCACCAGCACTGTGCGCCCGGTCGCACTCGTCGGCTCGGTCGACAGCAGCCGCAGGAGCGCGCCGCCAGGCACGTCGCGGCCACGGTCGCTCCAGGCATACATTTCGCCGCCGATCCGGCGCAGATTGGGCAGCGGCTGGGCCGCGAGCGCTGCGGCGAAATCGTCGCGGTCGGGCATCAGTCTTCTCCTTCTCGGCGGGCGGAGCTGGTAAATCGGGCCATTTCCACCGTACGAAGGTTCGCGGGCCGGCTCAATCGACCGTTAGGGGCACTGTTGTCGACCAGGGCCGGTAAAGACCCGGCGGATGGTACCGGTGGTTGCTGAGCGGAACGTCGATCGCGGATGGGTCCTCCTGCCCGATTGTCGGTGCTTGGCGGGCAAAGCCCTAGTTCGCCGGACTGGACCGGGTTCTTCGGCTAAAATCCCCATCCTCACGGCGCCCGTCGCGTGAGCTCGCCTGCTCGCGTTTCGGCAATGGAGACCGAATGGAACAGCATCCAAAACGTGATCCGATCGTACCCAGTCAGTCGTCGGCCAATCATGCGTCAACCCTCGCTGTCATCACCGCGGGTGGTGTCCTAGGCGCGCTCAGCAGGTATGCCATCGGGGTGGCTTGGCCGCACGACCCAGTCGGTTTCCCCTGGGCGACCTGGACTATCAACCTCTCCGGGTGCTTCCTGATCGGCCTGCTGATGACGTCGATCGCGAACCGCTGGCCGCATCAGCGCTACCTGCGCCCCTTCGTCGGCGTGGGCTTTTTGGGTGGGTACACCACCTTATCAACGTCGATAGTGGACCTGCAGCACACCACTGCGGCAGTCGCCTTGTTTTACCTGGGCGCCACCCTCGGCGGCGCCATGCTCGCCGTGTGGGCAGGCAGCACGATCGCTGCCCTGGGCTCGGCGGCAGCCCGATGACTGTGCTGCTCGTCGCGCTCGGAGCAGCCGTCGGCGCACCCCTGCGTTACCTCACAGACCAGGCACTTCGCGCCCGCTACGGTACGGGTTTCCCGTGGGGCACCCTCACCGTGAACGTGGGAGGGTCGCTGCTGCTCGGGTTCTTGGTCGGGTTACCGGTATCACCCGCGCTCGAGGCTCTGCTCGGCACTGGGTTTTGTGGCGCGCTCACCACGTACTCGACGTTCAGCTGGGAAACCTTGACCCTCGCGCGTGCCGGCTGCCACGGCCGAGCTATCGCCAACATCCTGCTTAATGTCGGTGTCGCCGTCGCAGCGGCCTATCTCGGCCTTTCCCTGGCATTGGCACTGCGCTAGTGCCAGGTGGACACAGACTTGCTTGGTTCACGGCAACTCATAGATGGTCACGGGACCAGCGGTGAAGCGCGCCGTTGCTACTGCTGGCAACCGGTCAGATACGCCCCGGGGCACCCTTCGATCGGCGAACAGCCAGCGGACGTGGTATTCGTTGCGCAGCTGCGCCACGTCCACCGGATCGGCGGCAGTGAAGACTCGCTCGTTGAGGGCGTATCGCTCGGGGTAAGGGGCTGGTTGCCAGTAATAGCGTTTGCCGTTCACGCCGTCCTGGGGGAAGACCTGATCGGTGTAACCCCAGCTCTCCACCAGGGTTCGCCGACCACCAAGCCCAGCCACCCAGAATGCCCGAGCGTCACAGCCGGTAGGGTCCGAGATCTTCATGCAATGAATGTTGGTGGCAACAATGTCGTTTGCGCCGGCGTGTTGGTCCAACCAGCGGGCAGCGCGGATCTCGTCGGAAGTGATCTTCGTTGCTGGGTTCGCCGAAAATCGGGGTTTGCCGAGCGCCTCTACCGCACCGCGCACTTGGTCGCGCACGCCTGCACCCAGACCCGCACCGAGCACCGCGATGAGAACAGCGACTCCCAATGCTCGCCAACCAGATCGACCGATGCGAATCTGCCGGTTACCCGCGATCCGCCGCCACAGCAGCAAACCGCCAAAGCCGACCACGGCTGCAACTCCCACGGTGCGCAGGATTGGCAGGGTCAACGCCCAGATCCAGCCCAGCAACGTGGGATGAGTCGGCGGGGGAACGATCGAGACCACCACGGCCCAGATCCCACCGGCCACTAGCCCACCGACCGCGGGCCGCCAGTCGTGCACTCGTTCCGAAATGAACCACACGGTCAATAGCACCGCGACCGGAATAATGCCGAGATAGAAGTAGCCCTGGCTGGCCGAGGGGTGCCACAGCAGCCAGGCCGCCCCGGTGCCCGCCAAAGTTATCCCGGTGAGCAGCCACACCACTGGGTCGTGGCGCCGCCGAGCGTCGACGAGCGAAGCCAGCCCAAGCAGTTGGTTTGCGTGGATGAGCACCCACCAGACCAGCAAACCCACGATAAAGACAGTGCCCGCGGCCGATGCATGCCTCACTCCGGGCAGCAGGAACACCGTTCCATCGATCCGATCTTGAGAGCCGATGGTCTGACGGTAAGGCGAGACGATATAGAGCAACGCAAGCGGCTGAACCCCAAGAGTTCCAGCTCCACCACCGGCGAAGATCTTAAGCCCGGCGAACAATGCAACCAGGCTGACTGCAAAAAAGGCCAGCGCAGCACGCAGCCGAGCCCGATCACGCCACGCGACCACCAAACACGCGAACGCCATCCCGACCACGAACGAGGGCAACACACTCGCTTTGGCCCCCGCGCATGCCATAGCCACGGGCAGTGGCATGAACCAACCCCACCGCGGTAGCCGCCCCCGCAATACTTGGATAGCGAGGAAAACCAACAAACCAAACAGCGGCAACACGTACGTCTGTGAGGGGCTGAGCAGGGAAATCGGGCTGCCAGCGAAGCCGCTGGTGGCTGCGCCCAGGGTCAGTGCCGTTGCTGCTACCGACGTCACGCCAGTCAGCGCTCCGGCCCACCATTTGCCGGTCAGCTCACGACCCAGCGCGGCCATGACGAACACCGTCACCCCGGCGATTGGCACAACCCACAAACGCAGCAGGACTGTAGCCGGCGCGACACCCGTCATCACGCTGGCCGCAGCCATGTCTGCGTCAGCTAAATAGTGGTAGCGCAAGGTGTCCCCGGCTAGCTGCGGGACCTGAAACGGCATCGACCGCGTCATTTCGTGCACGAGTGCCAGGTGGTAAAGCAAGTCCTGGTAATAGGATGCTGTAACTGAGGGCAACGGAGTGGTAGCCCAAAAGCGCAGGCCGATTAAGACCACAACGACCAGGCCCGCGGCCACCAGCCATGACCAGCACAACGGCAGCGGCTGGGGATCGGTGGTGCGCCAATGGCGACGCAGACCGGGCACAGCTAGGAAGACCGCGATGATCAGTAACGGCCAGCCCGGCAACAGCGACTGCAGCCCCGTCGCGGCAGCCAACGCCCAGCCCGCCAACAAGACCACCAGACCGGTCGCCGCGCCCAGACCTAAGTCCTCAGGTACGTTGCCGCGGCTGCCGACTAGCGCCCGGAAGGTGAGCGTCCCCGGCAGCACGATGACCAGTGCGAAGTAGCCGACGTAGGCGGCGATGTCTCGGGCGGGGGTTCCGGTCACATGCAGGCCGACAACAAAAACAGCGGCTGGGAACACCCACGGCACCAACGCCAGAACTGCTCGTGAGCGGGGGAGTGCCGAGACAGTTGAAGATTCGGAACTGATCACGAACGCAGGCTAGTCATACCTGCAAAGTAGTCAAGCGGGTGAATTCTCGCGGCAGGTCATAGCCGTCCCAAATAGCGCTAAAGGTAAGCGCTGCGCCGAAAGGCACAATTCGGTCGACCCCGCGGCCACCGAGCGCCAGCCCAAATTCGCGCAGCTCGTCCTGGCTGAACCCGAAGTGGCTGAACGTCTGATCTTGCCGGTTCATCGCCGGCACCAGCTCCAGCAGCGAACCAACCTCAGCGAACGGGAACGCCCCCGCACCGATCCACCGACGTGGCGCATCCGGCACCGCGGCCAGCGACATCTCGGTTACCGCGTTGGTCGGGAACGCCACCGAGGTGACCGCGCCGGTGGCCGCCAACTCGTACGCGTTGACCCGCTTCTCGACCGACATCGCCGCGTCGACCGCCCAGCCGCGCTCGGCCACGACCTCCAACAGCAGCTCGACGAACTCAGCGCGCGCGTCACCGCTGTCTTGGCCAACCAAAAATACGGTACGCGGAGACGAGCAGGCCGCCTGATCGAACCAGTATGCGTCGTTGCTGAACCCGACCACCGCAGCCCGTCGTGCAGCCGGGTCGGCGACGCGCCAGCCATCGACCGAGAGCGCTGCCCACGACGTACGGTCGGGGAAGGTCAGGTCGCGGGCGCTGGGGCGCAGCGGTTGCTTGCGGATGGTATTGACGGCAGTGTCGCCGCCCCAAATTACGCGCAGGTCGCACCACTGGCTGAGCGCCCCCGTGATCGCGTCGTCGCGGCCGTAGCTGACCATCCGCTGGGTGCGCGCAATGACAGGGTCGGCATCAGCGAGAGTCGCGTTCAATGCAGCCAGGATGGTGTCCGAGGCGGCCGCGCCGCGCTCTGAGATCCGGACCACGTTGTGGTTGCCGGCGAGCGCTGATAGCGCCCAAGAATAGACGAAAATGGTGTCCACATTGGCCGGTGGCACGTGAAAAACGTTGCCGCGCGGGAAGATCAGCGCATCTAGGCGTTCCATCCGGGAGATAGCCCGGGTCAGCTCAGCCGGCCGCAAAAAGAAGCCGAGCGAAGCCAACTCCGGATGACGCCGAGCCACCGCCGGCGCCAACAGCTTGCGCGCAAACCGCGCTAAGAAATCAACCACCCGCGGATCCCCCACCCGCAGCAAATCCCCGGTGGGCGCAGTCAGATCCCCTTCAACCCCAAACCGAAACCTCATTGAGCTCTGCTCCTTTTCGCATGCCGGCCTGGCCCTACGCCTGCTGCGCCCGCTCCGGTGCAGTTCGTCATGCCGTGCTGCCATTTGGCATGCCGGCCTGGCCCTACGCCTGCTGCGCCCGCTCCGGTGCAGTTCGTCATGCCGTGCTGCCATTTGGCATGCCGGCCTGGCCCTACGCCTGCTGCGCCCGCTCCGGTGCAGTTCGTCATGCCGGCTCTCTGTAGGTGTCGGAGCAGCCGCGGGCTTCGGCGCGGGGTAGGCGGCCGAGGACGGAGAAGTGTTTGCCGGGCCAGTCGCCGTCGTCGATGCCGTTCACGACGCCGAGATCTTCGGTGAGCAGGACGTGGCCGGGATATGAGGTGGGCAGGGTGCTGATGACTTCGAGCAGGCCGGGTTGCCCGGGTGGCAGTTCGGCCCAGGTGTTCGGGTCGCGCACGATCACGTCGGCGAAGTCGGGGCAATACAGCGAACCACCGGATGGGCCTTCGAGGAAGATCGTGCCGATCTGCTCGACCATGCCATAGAAGTTGTGTGTTCGAGTCAGGCCGACACCGGCGAGGCGTCCGCGGAATTCGTCCGGCGAAACGGCCTGGTCGACCAGCTTTTTCCACCCGCCGGAGTGGATCAGGATGCCGTTGCTCAGGTCGAGCCCGTTGTCGCGCGCCACTTCGTAAAGATGCAGCCAGACCAGATAAGTGAAGCCGAAAATCAGGAACGGCGCATCGCCGTGCTTCTCGAGGAAGGCCCGGATCGCTGCTAGATCCACAATGCCCTCGGCGTCCAGCGCCCACACGTGGTCGCGCCCGAACGTGGCCATGCCCAGCACCCCGGCCCCGCGGGCGCTGAACGACCGCCGGTCCTTGAGCAGCGACTTAGTGTCGACCAGCAGCATCGGCAGCCGCTTCGGGCCGAGCACTGTCTGCAAGGTGGCGCCCAGCTGGCGGGTTTGAGTGGCCGCCGCCGCTTTGTCCAGATAGATCCGGCTGACTTCGCCGGTGGTGCCGCTGGAGGTCAGCACCTTGAACACTTCGTCGTCCGGGATGCTTTTCAATTCAAGGTTCTTGAACAACCGCACCGGCAGCCAAGGCAGCTCCGCGACCGAACTAGCGCCGGCATAACCCGACGCTGCCAAAATCCGCGCGTACGGTTCGCAGCGGGCTCGGTGGTGCTCGACCAAGGCGCCGACCTCTTTGAGCAGCAGCTCGTCTTTTGCGGCCTGCGACAGGGTGAACACACTCACAGCGACGCCTCCAGGGCCCGGTAGTCGACCTTGCCGGTCGGCATTAGCGGCAGCGCGTCGATTTGGCGCACGGTGACCCCGGTGAAGTGGGCACCGAGCCAGTCGGCGATTTTGGATCGTAGCGCGCGGGCCGACTCGTCGGAGCTGTCGGTGGTGAAGACCACCAGCTTGTCGTCGCCGGCTATCGCGGTGACCGGGAAGTTGCGTTCGACGTCGTCGAGGTTGATTCGCACGCCGAAAACTTTGGCCATCCGCTTGAGTCGGCCGGTGATGAACAGGAAGCCTTCGTCGTCGAGTCGACCGAGGTCGCCGGTGCGCAGCACACCGCGTTGGGTGTCACCTTCGGCCAGGTCGGCGGCGACGTCGGCGTAGCCCATCATCACGTTCGGGCCGTGGTAGACGACCTCGTCATCTTCGATGGTGAACTTGCCGCCGGGTAATGCCAGCCCGGCGGAGCCTGGCTTTTCGGCGAGTCGGTTGGGGGGCATGGCCGCCATGCGCGGGGCGGCCTCAGTCTGGCCGTACATAAGGTGGAACTTGCCGTTGACTTCTGTCATGCGCTGGGCGAAATCGGTCACTAGTTCGGCACGTAGTCGGCCGCCGGCTTGGGTGAGGGTGCGCAGCGTGGGGTATTTGGCCGGGTCGAAGCGGAGGCGGCGCAGCATTTCGTATTGCGAGGGGACGAACGCGGCGGACGTGACCCCGTGCTCGGTGATCGCGTCCCAGAAGTCGCGGCGCATGATGCCGGTGCGCTCCAGCACTACCGTCGCGCCGCGCAACAAGTGCGAATTCAGCACCGACAAACCGTACGAGTAGAAGAGCGGCAACGTGGTAATCGCGACGTCGGCGCTGGTGATGTCGAGGCTTTGCGCGATCTGCTCGGCGTTTGTGGCGACAGCTGTGGCCGACAGCCGAACCAGTTTCGGGTTGCCGGTCGAGCCACTAGTGGTGAGCAGCAACGCCAGGTCGGGATGCACTCGATCGGTGGTGAAGCGTTCGATCAGCGCGGACTGGTCGACGTCGGGGTCGAGCAGCAGGACCGGTTTGCCCAGCTGCAGCGCGGCCAGATAGCGAGCAATCGCCAGCACCGTGGTGGTAATCGGCAGGAAAACGACAGTTTCGTCGGCCAGTGTTGCCGCGGCCGCATCGATCAGCTCGTCGGTCAGCTCTTCGCCGGTCGCGGCGTCGACCACCCGGGCGTTGCGGTGGCGCAGCCTCACAGGGTCAATCCCCCGTCGACGCCCAACACCTGCCCGGTGACAAACCGGGCTTGCGCCGACAACAGGAACGCGATCACGTCGGCGACCTCGTCCGCCTCGCCCAACCGGCGCAACGACGTGTCGGCGATCCGCTCCGCCCGGCCAGCCTCATCAAGCGTGTCGAGCATGTCGGTGGCAATAAAGCCCGGCTCGACCGCATTGACCCGAATGCCCTGTGGGCCGAATTCCTTCGCCGCTGACCGCGCGAGCCCCGCAACTGCTGCCTTCGACGCGGCATAAACCGCCTGGCCAGCGATGCCGCGACTCGCGGTGATCGACGAAACCAAAACCACCGCCGGGGTACGCCCGCGGGTGAGCAACCGGGCTGCGCCCCGAAGCGTGTACGCCGCGCCGACCGCGTTCACGGCGAACAACCGCTGGATTGTGGCGTCGTCGGTGAGCCCGAGCATGCCGGCAGCGTGGGTGCCGGCGTTGACCACCAGCGCGTCGATGCGCTTGAACCGCTCGAAGGCCAGTCGCATCAGCGCTTTGGTGGTTTCCGGATCGGCGATGTCGCCGTGACTGGACACCGCGGTGATGCCGTATTTCTCGGCCAGACTCGCTGCAACCTCGGCCACGGCTTGCTCGCGGTGACCGTGCAGGACCAGGTCATGGCCGAGTTCGGCTAGGCGCTGCGCGGTGGCGCGGCCAATCCCCCGGGACGCTCCAGTGATCAGAGCGACCCGATCACTCATCGAAGGTCACGCCATACTTACCGAGGATGCGGACAGCTTCGGTGAAACTGGACATGTTGATCACATCGTCAGTGTCGATCATCACCGAGAACTCGTCTTCGATCGTCGCCACCAGCGACATGTGAGCCAGCGAATCCCACTTCTCGTTGTCTTGATAGTGCAGGTCGTCCACGGGCGCATCCGCCGGAAGATCCAACGAACTACGGAAAGCGTCACGCAGTCTCTGCAGCTCAATCACAGGGGTGGGCTCCAAGCGGGTGGTGAACAGAGGCCTTCACTTTCTCGCAGGTTCAGCTACTCAACGACTAACTTTAGCTTAAATCAAGATGAACTTAAGCTGTCTATCCGCGGCGCGCGGAGAATCCTGGGCCGAGCTGGTTATGCTTCCGGCTCGTACGGCATTGGCCACCCCCCGGGAGAGCAAATCGTGTCTGAACTCAGCGGATCCTCGATCCTCGTCACCGGTGCGACCGGTTCCTTCGGCAAGGCGTTCCTGCAGTACGCCCTGACCCACCTGGACCCGCAGCGCATAGTGGTTTTCTCCCGGGACGAGTTGAAGCAATACGAGGTTCGGCAGATGTTCGGCGACGACCCACGCCTGCGCTTCTTCATCGGCGACATCCGCGACCTGCCCCGCCTGCAGCGCGCCATGCACGGCGTCGACTACGTCGTACACGCTGCCGCACTCAAGCAGGTGGACACGGCCGAATACAACCCCTCTGAGTACGTGGCAACCAACATCAACGGCTCGCAGAACGTGATCGACGCCTGTATCAACGCCGGGGTGAAGAAGGTCGTCGCGCTCTCCACCGACAAGGCGTCCAGCCCGATCAACCTGTACGGCGCTACAAAGCTCGTGGCCGACAAGCTGTTCATCGCCGGCAACCACTACGCGGCCACCCACCCGACCCGGTTCTCGGTCGTGCGCTATGGCAACGTGATGGGCAGCCGCGGCTCGGTCGTGCCGCTTTTCCGCAAGCTCAACGCCGAAGGCAAGAGCCTGCCGATCACCGACAAGCGGATGACCCGGTTCTGGATCACGCTCGACCAGGCGGTCAAGTTCGTGGTCGACTCGTTCGACAAAATGCAGGGTGGCGAGCTGTTCGTGCCGCGGATCCCGAGCATGCGCATCCTCGACCTGGTTGACGCGGTCGCGCCGAACGCACCGACCCACGAGATGGGCATGCGGCCGGGCGAGAAGCTGCACGAGGAAATGATCGCCGCCGACGACAGCCGCCGTACGCTGCGCTTCCCCGACCGTTACGTGGTGCAGCCAGTCGTGGCGAGCTGGGGATACAAGACCCCCGAGGGCGGCGAGGAAGTTGCGGACGGATTCAACTACCGCTCCGACAACAACGACTTGTGGCTGCGGATCGAAGACATGCGCGAATTGCTCGAGGAAAGCTGATGCTGCCGTACGGTCGGCAGTCCATCAACGACTCCGACATCGCCGCGGTAGTCGCAGCGCTAGGTAGCGACTGGCTGACCACCGGCCCCCGGGTCGACAAGTTCGAAGCCGACCTGGCCGCCGTCGCCGGTGCGCCCTGTGTCGCGGTCAGCAACGGCAGCACGGCCCTGCATACGGCCTACGCGGCCGCGGGTATCGGGCCGGGTGACGAGGTCATCACCACCCCGATGACGTTCGTGGCTACGGCGTCCGGCGCGGCCGTGCTCGGCGCGAAGGTGATCTTCGCCGACGTCGAGGACGACACTGCCAACTTGGACCCGGCCGCGGTTGAGTCACTGGTGACTTCGCGCACCAAGGCGATTACTGCTGTTGATTACGCGGGTCACCCGGCCGAATACGACGGACTGCGCAATATCGCGGACGGGGTCGACGCGGTGCTGATCGCGGACGCGGCCCATGCGATCGGATCGAGCTACCACGGTCGCCCGGTCGGCAGCATCGCCGATTTGACCACGTTCTCGTTTTTTCCGACCAAGAACCTGACTACCGCCGAAGGCGGCGCGGTTGCGTCGACCCGGCCGGAGCTGCTGACTCGCGCGCGCACGTTCCGTACCGTCGGGTTGGTTCGGGATCCGGCTGTTTTGCGGCGCGCCGACGAGGGCGGCTGGTTCTACGAAGTGCACGAATTCGGGCAAAATTATCGGCTGCCTGACCCGCTTTGTGCGCTGGGCAGTTCGCAGCTGCGTCGACTGGGCGAGTTCAAGGCCCGCCGCGCGCACCTGACCGCGCGTTACGACGCCTTACTCGCCGACGTGCCCGGTTTGCGACTGCCCGTCCAGCGCGCCGGCATCGACCCGCTGCGCCACCTTTACCCGGTCCGGATTTTGGGTGGGCGGCGACGCGAGGTTTATGACCGGTTGCGTGCGGCCGGGATTGGGGTGCAGGTCAACTACATCCCCGTTTATTGGCACCCAGTGTTTGAAGATCTAGGGTACCGGCGGGGCATGTGCCCAGTCGCCGAGGCGTTCTACGCCGAGCAGTTGTCGCTGCCGCTCTTCGTCGACCTCAGCGACACCGACCAAGACCGCGTCGTCGAGACGTTGCGAGACATTCTCGCAGGCTGACACGCAAGCTCCGTCTCCGATTGCACATAAGGACAGCAATGACGACGCTTGGCATCATCCAGGCCCGGATGGGCTCCAGCCGGCTGCCCGGCAAGGTGCTGCGCGACCTCGGCGGGCGCACCGTGCTCGCCCGGGTCGTTCGGGCCGCCCGCCAAAGCGGTGTGCTCGACAATCTGGTGGTAGCGACCACGATCGAGCCAGCCGATGACGCGATCGAAGCCGAGTGCGCCACGATCGGGGTGGCCTGCCACCGCGGCTCAGTCGACGACGTGCTCACCCGGTTCCTCGGCGTGCTCGACACCCACCCCAGCGACACCGTGCTGCGGTTCACCGCCGACTCACCGTTGCTCGACCCCGCAGTGATCCGACGAGCCGCCGATGTTTTCGCCGCCGCCAACGTCGACTACCTGACCACTTCCATTACGCGTACGTTGCCGCTCGGGCTGGACGTCGAAGTGGTGCGCACTCGGGTGTTGCGCGCGATCGACCCGCTGGCCAACGACCATCACCGCACCCACGTAACGTCATACATCTACACCCACCCGGCCGATTTCGACGTAATCGGGTTGACAATCCTGCCCGACCGTTCGCACCTGCGACTCACCCTCGACACCGAGGACGACTGGCGGCTGATCGAGTCGATAATCGACCACTTCGGCGACCAGCCAGTCACCGTGCGCGAGCTCACCGACTGGCTTGGTGCCCGCCCCGAGCTGGCCGAGCTCAACGTGCACGTGCGTCAACGCGCCCTCGACCAGGCGTGATCATTGGGATCCGGTGCGATGCCGGTCGGCAGCGCGGCGTGGGGCATCTGGTGCGTTGTGTCGCGCTGGCCGAAGAACTGGTGGCGCGCGGCGTCAAGGTAAAGTTCCTCAGCGATCTCGGCGACCTGCCCTGGGCGATTTCGCAACTGCAACAGCGCAGCCTGCCGGTTTACCCACCGCCAGCTGACGCCGCCGCACTGGTAGCTGCCGCGGATCAGCTCAAGCTAGACGCGCTAGTGATCGACTCGTACACGTTGGACCCTACCCACAGTGTGGCGGTGCGGGCCACCGGGCGGCCCGTGCTGGCCATCGTGGACGGTGAACTGCGCGGACAGTCGGCCGACATCTACGTCGACCAAAATCTCGACGCCACCATCACCACCGACGGCGTGGGCTTGGCCGGGCTGGGTTATGCGCTATTGCGTAGCTCCGTGCGCCAATTGCGCCCCGCCACTGCGCCAGAAAACCTGCATTCGGGTACGCCCAAGGTAGTAGCTTTTTTTGGTGGCACCGACGCATATCGGGCAGCACCGACGATTGCCGAGCTGCTCGCGCATACCAAAGTGGCATGTGAGGCAACGATCGTCGCCGCGGACGACAGTTTGCGCCGCGAACTGCTCACGGTAAAGCCTGAGGCCCGCCAGCGCTTCGAGTTCATCGCACCCACCGATGAACTACCGAAAATCCTCGCTGGCTCCGACCTAGTCATCAGCGCCAGCGGCACCTCCACCTGGGAGCTACTCTGCCTCGGCCTACCCGCCGCCCTGGTCTGGGTCGTCGATAACCAAATCCAAGGCTACGAACGGACCGTCGCACACGGTTACGCCGCAGGCCTCGGCCGCCTCGGCGACCTCAACGACACCGCCGTCGACCAGCTGCGCAACCTGCTCACCTCACCCACCGCCCGCGCCGCCCTGGCCACCCGCGCATGGTCAGCCGTAGACGGCCGCGGCGTAGAACGAGTAGCAACTGCCCTACTCAGCCGACTACCACAAGCTTGAGCGCGCCCACCCGACCCGCTCGCCGAATTTCGTTCGGCCGACATTCGCTCGACGCAGTTAGATGAATGCCAACCCGCGCGCCATTCCACGTTCATCCTTCACGGCGGTCCATTTATCCAGAGCACATCTGCTCCCATCAACCTGGCGGCCTTCTCGGCGCTGCTCGTTGAATAGAAGCCGGCCCCACTCTCGGCCGGCCAGGAAATCGAAAACGCCGACCCGTCCGGCAGTACCAGGCCGTAGCCGACTATCTGTTCTGGTTCGTCGCCGTTACCGTCGCCGTCGCCGATTAGGGCGAAAATTCGAGGGGTGTCATTGTCGTCGATCATTGGCTTCGCGCTCCGGGCCGCAGGATTACGGTGTCCCCTGGTTTGCTGCGCTGCCTGTACTCCGCGTACGCGGATACCAGCGCCTTGAGGACCTGGTCAGCGGGTGGTGAAGCCACTTGCCGCTCGGGCTCGATGACCCAACACGACGCGCCCGAGCCAAGGGCGAGCACCGGAGGAAAGTCGGCAACCGCACCATGTACGCGCCAGCCGATCGAAAGACCGTGAATCGGCTCAAACCGCGTGACGCCGGAATCCTCAGCCGTCAAGAACAGCATTCGAGTCCCAATCTGCGCTACCGGGCACAGCCCAACGCCTCCCCGCTCCAAGTGCGCGATAACCCCACAACACGCTTCCAATGGCAGGTCTATGAGGTCACAGCGGACATCTACCGGCCAGGTAGGCATACCCCCAGGCATGTGTCTACAGGGGGAAATCAGCGCAACAGTAAATGAGTCTCTATCGGGTCGATCGTAAGCCGACGACAGCGCTAAGGTCATTGGTAGTTCACCTCCCATTGCTTGTTCTCTACGGGCAGTGAACTTGATGGCCGTCATGCTCGGTAGGTTTGCCAGCTACTGGGCGCGTGGAACGTGTGGAACGCACACCCGCAGGAGGCACCGTTAGATGGCGCGATCACCAAGACCACGCAACGAAACGTTGCTGAATGTAATTAGAGCCTGTCAATGGTCCTACGACGCGTGCGCCGCCGCGGTGCGCGTAGTAGCCCGAGAGAACGGAGACGATCTCCGCTCGTGTGACCGGTCGCATGTTGGACACTGGGTGGCTGGTGTTCAGCCAAGCGGCTCGACCCGGCGGTTTCTCGCCGAAGCGGTTTCCCGACGCCTCGGTCATGTGATGCAACCAACCGATCTAGGGTTTTTCACAGACGGTAGTGTGGTGAGTGATTTGGGCGGCCTAGATTGGTGGGAGCACGATTCGAGCACCGATCTTGTCACGGTCGGGAGGGCAGACTTGGAGCGACGGGCCTTCGCGCTCAACGCCCTGTACTCACTCGCAGCGCTCGCTGTGCCGCTCGACGCGTGGCAAGACATCGCGGAACGCGGGCGACGCGCTCAAGGTGGGGGCACTGCCGTGGGCCGCAGCGAGATCGACGCCGTGCGCGAGATGGTGTCCGTGTTCAGCAAAGCTGATGAGCGCTTCGGCGGCGGTCACGCACGCCTAGCCGTGGTCCAATACCTCACCTCGGACGTTGCCGGTTATCTGCGTGGCACCTTCACCAGCGAGGACGATCGTAAGAGCATGTTCAGCGCTGCCGCCGAACTAACCTATTTGGCCGGATGGAAGTCGTTCGATTCCGCTCTGCATGGACTGTCCGAGCGGTACTACATCCAGTCGCTCAGGCTGGCGAACGAGGCCGACGATCGTGCGCTAGCCGGCTTTACGCTGCGCGCGATGGCACACCAGGCAGTGGACCTCGGGCACGGCCGACATGCTCTTCAGCTTGCCGAATCCTCGCTTGAATGGTCGCGCGGCCAGGCCACGCCCGCCGCTACCGCGCTGTTTACGATCCTGACGGCTCGTGGTCACGCTGCAAGCGGTGACGCAACGCGCACGATAGGCGCTATCAAGGCTGCAGAGACGCACTTGTCCAACGCCTCCCCGGACGACGAACCGGTATGGATTAGGGCCAGCGGTTTCACGGAAACATCGCTGGCCAGCCAGGCTGGTCTGGCCCTGCGCGATCTCCACGACCTGGCCGGGGCGGAAGCACAATTCCGTCAGTCGATCGCCACCCGCAACGCTCAGGCATACCGACGAATCCACACGCTGACCTTGGCAAACATAGCCGACGTGCAATGCATGCAAGGTCGAGTGCGGGACGCCGCTAACAATTGGAGCCTTGCTTTGGACGCGATGTCCGGCGTCAAGTCAGGGAGGGCCAAGAGCGCGGTCATGAACATTCGCCACCGGCTTAGCGCTCTCGGCTCTCGCCTGCCCACGTTCGCCCAGCAACTCGACCAGCGTGCGGCGGCGACCCTTCGGGAGAAAGAACCAATCGCGCAGCCCTGAACAGTGCCAAGAAATGCACGTCGAAATTACAGTTCTTTGCGCATTGCCAGCCGGGGCCAGCGGTCAAGTCCGTGTGCAGCTTCGTCGGCCCGGATGTGTCGTAGACCCGGCGTCAGCTGCGCGTCGGTGAGGGGTCGAAACCCGAGCCGTTCATAGTAGGGGGCGTTCCACCTGACCTGGGCGAACGACGTGAGCGTCAGCGCCGACGCACCCCATTCGCGTCCCCAGCACGCGGCCTGCTCGATCAGCGCCGCGCCGATCCCCCGCCCGCGATAGGCCGGATCTACCGACACCTGCTCAACGTGGGCGTTCCCGTCAACCCGGTCCACGATCAGGTAAGCGACGAGACCAGCCACTGGGGCTGATCCGGCGTCGCCCAGGATGGCGGTGCCTAGGCCGTCGTGGCTAGCTACCGCTACCCAGGCTCGGCCGTCACGCTGGTAGGCGAGCAACTCCGCTGCCGGCAACGGCTCATCCTGGGCCACCTGCGTCATCCCGATCGCATTAAACTCCTGTCCGGCAGCCACCTCGATCTCCCGCATGGCCGCGACATCCCTGGCCTGCGCCAAGCGGATCACGATGCTTGCAGCGACTGGCGACATTGTTCGGCATGCTCCTTGATGTTGGCGGTGAGCCGGTCTGGCAGCCCGGATCGCAGGGCAGTTACTGCATCGGCGCTGCCCGCCTCCCGAAACGCCGCCGGCAGTCGATAGGCAAGCTCATCGATGCGCGTGAGCACCGCCTCGGCGTCGAGCCCATTGCGTACGGCGAAAGCACGCCAGTGCCGACCAGTGATCGCACTAATCCGGTACTCGGAGCCGATTTTCATCGCGAGCCGCAACCTCGGCAAGTACATGTCTGGGTAGGCCAGGCTGCTGGCCAAGTCGTATAGCGGGGCCAACCGGATCTGTCGGGCGGTAAGCAGCATCGAGTAATTCTTCGCATGCGCATCGGTGCCCGCGATCAGCCAGTTGAAGGCGAGCGCATCCACGAAGCGGCTAACTTCCAGCGCCACGACTGATGGCTCGCGGACCGAAGCCCGGATCAACGCGATGATCTGCTCGGGCGACGGTCCGCCCTCACTTTGGTATTTCGCTATGGGCGGTTGGCCGCATGCCTGGCACATGTCTTCCTGGTGGATTCGCGCCACCTGCCCATGGCCGGCGAAGAACCGGTCGTAGCGATCGACCACGACGGCTCGCTCGTCACCGAATGGCAGGACGCGGGACTGGGCTGACCTCAGCCCAGCGATCTGAGCCGCACCTAGACACAGGTGCTCGTTGAGGTCGTGCTCGTCGAACCCGGTGATAGCCGGTTTGAGGATGTGGGTTGTCGGCACGGCACCGGTTGGATCGCCCCACTGGCCAATCTCCGAGTCGAAATGCAGTGCTGTCTTCGCTTGGGCGCCGGCCAAACTGAACTGCCCGGCTCCGGCGAGGTGCCAGGTGGACGGGTCCTGACGCAGCGTCCGCAGTCGGGCAGCGATTTGCTGCTCGGTTAACGGCACCACGGTGCCTTCCTGCGCAAGCAAGCTCTCGATCCGATCTGGTTCGACGAACTGGACCGCGCCGGCACAGTCCGCACCGACATGTGTCAACAAGGCAAAGGGATTACCGGCTGATACCTGGAAATCGCGGCCCCAACGCTCAAGCACCGCTTCGTTGTCAGGCAAAAGTCCTTGACAGAAGGCGCGGACGACTGAGCCGGAGCTGGTGGGTTTGAGAAGCGGCATCGACAAGGAGACCGGCACCGCCAAGGCAGAACTGCGGTAGGCCGGGTCGTATCGCAAGCTCAGAGCACCGGTGTCGTCCTGAGTCAACGTGCCTGCCAGCTGGGCGTTCGACAACACCGCGAGGGTCTTAGTCATGGCGCGGCACACTGCGCGACGGTATTGATCATGGAGCGGTGTCGAAGGTTGCTAGATAGGCGTCGAGGTCAAGCTCGGCGGGCGGTTCGGGATTAGCCTCCAGATATAGGCCCAACGCCGCGAAGACCTGGAAAATTAGGCCGGCCTCGACGGTGGGCTTGCCCGTCTCGAGGTCGGACAGCCAGCGGCGGCTCACCGCGGCACGCTTGGCGAGCTCGGTCTGATTGAGGCCGAGGGCTCGGCGGGTCTGGCGGACATGCTCACCGAGATCCTGGGTGGTATTGAGCCGCATGCCCTCTCCTCATGTGCGCGTACGTTCGCATCATAGCTCCTGCGTACGTACGCGCACAACGGAACTGTGAGCACGTATGCGCTCAATCGGAGAATCGATCAGCGAGTTTCGATATTGTGCCGGCGAGGGCGGGCCTCGCGGTACGCCTTGCGGCCAGCTGTCCTCAACCTTGCGGCCAGCTGTCCTCAACACAGCACACCAGGCCAGCCGGCACATCGCCTGAAGTCCCCAAAGCGGGCGTAAGGTCGGGCGCATGGATCTCGAACTGTGGGGCAAAAGCGCAGTGGTCAGCACCCGGTGACCGCGGAACCGCTGCGCTATCGCTCCCCGGCCGGACGGTGGGTGCTGCTGGCAACTGTGCTCGGCTCCAGTCTGGCGTTCATCGACTCCACTGTCGTCAACATCGCGTTGCCGAAAATCGGCGCAAGCCTGCACTCGGATGCCGCCGGCCTGCAGTGGACAGTCAACGGGTATGCACTCAGTCTTGCCTCGCTAGTCTTGCTCGGCGGCTCCCTCGGCGACCGGTACGGCCGGAAAAAGCTCTTCATGCTGGGGATCAGTTGGTTCGCCGTCGCGTCGTTGCTCTGCGGGGTGGCACCGACGATCGAAACGTTGATCGCCGCCCGAGTGTTGCAGGGCATCGGTGGGGCGCTGCTCACTCCGGGTGCACTGGCCATCCTGGAAGCTTCATTCGTCCGCGAGGACCGGGCGAAGGCCATCGGTGCTTGGTCCGGGCTGGGCGGCATTGGTGGGGCGCTCGGCCCGTTCCTCGGCGGGTGGCTGGTCGAGGTGGGCAACTGGCGGTACATCTTTTTGATCAACGTACCGTTGGCTTTGGTGGTGTTGTGGGTGGCTAGTCGGCATGTGCCGGAGTCGCGTAACCCGGCAGCCGCCCGCGAATTGGACCTGGTCGGGGTGTTGACCGGTGCAGTCGGGTTGGGCGGGCTCACCTATGGTTTCACCGCGTGGCCGGCGCACGGGCCGGGCGATCCGATGGTGGTGGTATCGCTGGCGATGGGTGTGCTCGGATTGGTGGCTTTCGTGCTGGGCGAGCGCCGGTCGGCCCACCCAATGCTGCCGCTCACGATCTTTCGGACCAAGGCCTTCACCGGCGCCAATCTGGTGACTTTCCTGGTTTATGCGGCCAACGGCGGTGTGTTTTTCCTGGTCGTGCTCAACTTGCAGGTCGTCGCTGGTTATCCGCCCCTGATCAGTGGCGTTGCACTGCTGCCGGTGACAGTGCTGATGTTGCTGCTCTCAGCCCGCGCGGGTGGATTGGCTCAGCGGATCGGTCCGCGGATTCCGATGACGGTCGGTCCGCTGGTCTGCGCCGGTGCGTTGGTGCTGATGTCGACAGTTGGCGCAAACGCCTCCTATTGGAGCCGGGTGTTACCCGCTGTGCTTATTTTCGGGCTCGGCCTGTCGTTGTTGGTGGCACCGCTGACCGCCACAGCCCTGGGCTCGGTCGACGATGCGCACGCTGGCATCGCCTCCGGGGTCAACAACGCGGTGGCCCGCGCGGCCGGCCTACTCGCCGTTGCCGTGCTGCCACTGGTCGCCGGCCTGGGCACGGGAAACCTCACCAACGCCGCCGATCTGCATCCGGTCTATGTGCACACGATGCTGATCTGCGCTGGGCTGATGACTGGTGGAGCGGTTCTGGCCGCGATCTTGGTGCCGAGTCGACTGCATGCTCGCCCGAGTGGCACTGGCGCAGAGCCCGCAACGGCCGGGAGCAGCGCCGGGGCAAGCCCCGTGCGTAGCTTCTGCGACACGTGCGCCCCGCCGGTTCACCCCCGGGAACAAGCTTCTCGCAGTTGAGCGGCGTTCGCGGCGGCAGGCAAGACACAATTGATCAAGGCAAATTGGATCAACATGACAGAGATCGACACGCGTTTCCAGCGTGCGTTTTTGGTTGGTTATGGTGCCGGACCTTGACAGGAAAAGTTCGAAAGTGCGTGAATGTGTTTCCAGGTGGTTACAACCCTCAGGCACATCCACCACTAAGGAGCCCTGTCATGAGCGTTCCCTCCGGCCGGTGGCGGCCGGCGGCCGCAACCCTCGGTGCGGCCCTACTTCTTCTCAGCGCCTGCTCGAAATCAGAAAACAATGCCAACGGCAACTCCAACTCCGCACCCGCCTCTGCCGCAGCTCAGGTGACCCAGTCTGCTTCAGCGGCTGCCGGAGCGACTTGCACTATCGACCAATACGGCGGCACCAAAGTTGATCTGACGACGGCCTCAGTTGGCTTCTCCCAGTCGGAGAAGGAGGCCAACCCGTTCCGGATCACCGAAACTCAGTCCATCAAGGACGAGGCGGCCAAGCTCGGCATTACGAAGCTGCGGACCACGAACGCGAACTCGCAGTTCAACAAGCAAATTAACGATGTCAACCAAATGATCGACTCGGGCGTTCAGCTGCTGGTCATCGCGCCACTGAACTCCGACGGGTGGGACGCGGTCTTCGCCAAGGCGTCAGCCAAACACATTCCGATCATCACGATCGACCGCAAAATTAACGCTACCCCGTGCAAGGACTACCTGACCTTCATCGGGTCTGACTTCGCTGAGCAGGGCAAACGCGCAGCAGACCAGATGGCCAAGGCCTTGAACAACACCGGCAAGGTCGCCATTCTGCTGGGCGCGCCCGGCAACAACGTCACCACACTGCGCACTAGCGGCTTCAAAGACGAGATCGCCAAGGTCGCGCCGGGCATTCAGATCGTGTTCGAGCAGACTGGCAACTTCGCCCGCGAGGACGGCCAGAAGGTCACCGAGCAACTGCTGCAGTCCAAGCCGGACATCAACGGAATCTATGGCGAGAACGACGAGATGGCTCTCGGCGCGATCACCGCACTCAAAGGCGCTGGCAAGAAGGCCGGTGACGTAAAGATCGTTTCGGTGGACGGCACCAAGGGTGCGGTGCAGGCCATCGTAGAAGGCTGGGCCTCGGCGGTGATCGAGTCGAACCCTCGCTTCGGGCCATTGGCGTTCCAGACCGCAACCCAGTTCTTCGCCGGCACCCCGATCGGCGAAGACATTGTGATCCAAGATCGCCAATACGATGCGAGCGACGCGAAGACCGACGTCAACAGCGCGTACTGATATATGCGGCGAAGCGGCGGTGTTGCCGGGATTTTGATCTTTCTGGCAACACCGCCGGCCCGATCAACTCTTGATGGATTCTGTTGAGAAGTGAATGGATACGTTCATGGCGCTGCTGGAAGTCGTCGATGTCTCCAAAGTTTTCCCCGGCGTTCGAGCGCTCGACCAAGTGTCATTCGCGCTGCAACCGGGCGAGGTGCACGCGCTGGTCGGCGAAAATGGCGCCGGTAAATCAACATTGATCAAGGTGCTTACCGGGGTTTACCAGCCCGACGGCGGCGAGTTGCGCTATCAGGACCAGCCGACCCGGTTCGCTACGCCGATGGATGCTCAGCGGGCCGGCGTCTCCACGATCTACCAAGAGGTAAACCTCATCCCGCTGATGAGCGTGGCGCACAACCTGTTCCTCGGGCGGGAGCCGCGCACGTCGTTCGGCCTGCTCGACGAGCGCCGGATGTTTCGTGAGGCGCAGAAAATCCTGGTCGATTACGGGGTCACTGCTGACGTGCGGCGCCGGCTAGGCACGCTTGCGCTCGGCGCCCAGCAGATGGTTGCGCTGGCCCGGGCCGTGATGATCGACGCCCAAGTCGTGATCATGGATGAGCCCACGTCGTCGCTGGAACCGCGCGAAGTGCAGACCCTGTTCGGCGTGATCCGCGATTTGCACGCCCGCGGCATCGGCATCGTTTACGTCAGCCATCGACTCGACGAGCTCTACCAGATCTGCGACTCAGTTACGATTTTGCGGGACGGGCGGGTCGTGCACACCGGCAAACTCGCCGACTTGGAACGCATCCGGCTGGTGTCACTGATGCTCGGTCGCGATCTGGCCGAAGTGCGCAGCCAGGGCGCGACAGCGTTTTCCGGCGAAGCTACCGGCGACGATCAAGCGCCGGCGGTGCTGCAGGTGCGCCAGCTCAACAGTCGCCACAAACTGCACGACATTACCTTCGACGTACGCCCGGGTGAAGTGGTCGGGCTGGGTGGGCTGCTCGGTGCTGGGCGCAGCGAGACAATCAAGGCGATTGCCGGGGCGTACCCGCTGGACAGCGGTGGGGTGTCGGTGGCCGGCAAAGACCTAGGGCGCCCCACCACCGTACGGGCGGTGCGAGCCGGAATCGCGGTGCAGCCGGAGGATCGTAAAGCCGAGGGCATCATCGCCGGATTGTCGGTGCGCGAAAACATCGCCCTGGCCGTGCTGCCGCGGATGGCCCGGTTCGGGCTGGTGTCCGAGCGCCAGATCGACAAGGTCGTCGACACGTACGTATCGCGGTTGCGAATTAAGGCTTCTAGCCCGGATCAGCGGGTGGGTGACTTGTCCGGGGGCAATCAGCAGAAAGTGCTGTTGGCCCGGCTGTTGGCGACAGCACCCAAGGTGTTGCTGTTGGACGAACCCACCCGGGGTATCGACGTCGGCGCCAAAGCCGAGGTGCAGTCGCTGATCGACGAGCTGGCCGCGGAAGGCCTCGGCGTGGTGCTGGTCTCCTCCGATGCCGAGGAACTGGTCGAAGGCGCCGATCGGGTGGTGGTGCTGCGCGACGGTGTGGTCGTCGGCGTGCTGACCGGCGCCGCGGTGCGCACCGAAGACTTGTTCGCCACGATCGCGGCCGCAGCCCCGGAGGACCGACGATGAGCAGTGCTGAAGTCACCGCCCGGCCCACGATCAACCTGGCCCGAGCCAGAACCTGGTTACCCAACTATGGGGTTTACCTGGCGATTGCCCTGTTGGTGCTCTACAACATTTTCTTCACCGAGCACTTTCTCACCTGGAGCAATCTGCGCCTCCAGCTGATCCAAGTCGCCCCGATCGTGATCGTGGCCCTGGGCATGGCATTGGTGATCGGCACCGAAGGAATCGACCTCTCGGTGGGTTCCGTGATGGCACTGGCAGCCGCATTCATCCCGCTCTATCTCGGCTATGGCGTGCTCGGCGCGATAGTGGTGTCACTGCTCTGCGGAGTGGCCGTCGGCCTGGTCAACGGAGTGCTGGTCGCCCGAGTCGGGCTGCAACCCATCGTCGCAACCCTCGCCCTGTTCGTCGGCGGGCGAGGCCTAGCCGTGGTAATTTCGCACGGCAAACTCGTCGATATTCGCGACCCCGATTTCTTGTACCTCGGTTCCGGCGACTGGCTGCGCGTTCCCGTACTGGTGTGGATTGCCGCCCTGATGGTGTTAGTGGTCGGGTTTTTAGTTCGCCGCACAGTCTTCGGTCGGCGACTGCTCGCGATTGGCGGGAATCGCCCCGCCTCCCAGCTCGCCGGCCTACCGGTCAAACGCGTCTTGATCACCGTCTACGTGGTGTGCTCGGTGCTCGCTTCGATCGCCGGGCTGCTGTCGGTCTCGCGCATTCAGTCCAGCGACGCGTCGGCGGTCGGCCTGCTGATTGAACTGTCCGCGATCACCGCGGTAGTCGTCGGTGGCACACCGCTGAGCGGCGGGCGGGTCCGCGTCTTAGGCACGGTCGCCGGCGCGCTGTTGATGCAACTGGTGATCGCCACCATGGTCAGGCACAACCTGCATTCGTCCACCACCGAAATGGTGCAGGCCGTAATCATCCTCATCGCTGTCTACGTTGCCCGGGAGAGGAAGACCCGATGAGTCCCGCAGTCGTGTCGGATCCGCAGGTCGGCGCGGCAACTGTCGCCGCCGACGCCCGCCGGGCACACCGCACCGATCAGCTCGTCGGTGCCGTGCAACGCCAGGGCGCGCTCGCCGTATTGCTCGTCGTCGTGTTGACCTCGGTGTTCGCCTTCCCGAACTTTCGTAGCCTGGACAACACTTCCACCGTCCTGATCGCCGCCGCCCCGCCGATGTTGATCGCGCTCGGCATGACCTTCGTGATCATCACCGGCGGGATCGACTTGTCGGTCGGCTCGCTCTATGTGCTCGGTGGGGTGGTCGCTGCCTGGGCGTCGCAATACGGTTTAGTCGCTGCATTCGTCGCGCCTTTACTGGTATGTGGCGCGATTGGACTGATAAACGGGTTCCTGATCGCCAACACGCAAATGGCACCGTTCATCGTCACGTTGGCAGCACTGCTCGGCGCCCGCGGACTGATGCGCGCGATCAGTCAGGAGGGCTCGGAAACCTACCTAGTGAAGTCCACGGCATTCGGCGACTTCGGCCACGGGTCATGGCTCGGCATCGACTATCCAGTGTGGCTGGTCGCCGCGCTGGTAGTCCTCGGAATCGTCCTGCTCAGCCGCACTCGCTTCGGGCATGCCGTCTATGCGGTCGGTGGCAGTGAAGACGCGGCCAGCTTGATGGGCATCGCGGTACGGCGTACCAAAGTGTTGGTTTATGTCATGTCTGGTCTGCTTGCCGGGTTGGCCGGGGCGATCAACGCGGCCCGGTTGGGCTCAGGGGTGACAGTGTTGGGCACTGGCATGGAGCTGGACGCGATTGCCGCAGTGGTCATCGGCGGCACGCTGCTCGTTGGCGGCGCCGGCACCATCACCGGCACTATCGCCGGGGTGCTGTTGCTCGGCGTGATCCAAAACCTGATCAACCAGGTTGGCAACGTCAACAGCAACTGGCAACAGGTGATCAGCGGCGCTTTCCTGGCCCTAGTCGTGGTCGCACAGACCTACCTGGTCCGACTCCGCCGAGTTACCTGAGCTGCAATCACTGAACGGCCGCTGTGCCCAACACTTGGCCGTCGCGGTCGGTCACTACCACCGAGCGGACGTCGCGCAGCTGAGTCGAGCTCGCCCCGGTCACCTTGGCGCTGCCGCTCGGGGTCGGGCCCCAGACGGCGGCCTGCTCAACCATGCCACCGACCCGTTGCACCTCGCAATGAAACGGCCCGCTGCCACGCAGCTGACTGACATCTAGCGCAACCGACACGCCCCACACTTTGCCGCTCAACACCGCCACCCCGGTCAAGTCGCTGCCCTGCGCGGCCTCGAACTGCGCGGTCAACAACTGGGCGCTCGGCAACACCGGCGGCGCCGACAGCGGCAGCTGCGTGCGTCCAGTGCGGACCACCCCAATTCCTACTGCCACTGCGATAGCCACCACTGCCGCTGCCACCAACCAACGCGCTTGAGCTGCCCGAATACGCCGGGTCCTTTGCGCGCGCATCCGCCGCAACAGCGTCTCGATGTTTTCCGGGCTCGGCTGCGCCGACAAGCTGATCGTCGATTGCGCTTCGCTGCCAGCCGAACGCTGCGCCTCCGGCAACCGCTGCAGCAACTCGGGTACGCCCGAAAGCCGGTCCAATTCGGCGCGACACTCGTCGCAATAGCGCAAATGTCCATCGAGCCGGTCCGCGTCGGTTTCGTCGAGACCGCCGAACAGATAGCCGCCAAGCAGTCGACGCAAATCGTCGTGATCGGCACTCATCGAAGGACCCCCATCTCCTCGAAGGTCGTCCGCAGCGCCCGTACGGCGTAGTAGGCCCGCGATTTGACCGTGCCCTCTGGCACCGACAGCCGTCGCGCCGTGCCGGCTACGCTCTGCCCTTCGTAATACATCGCCCGCACAACAGCCTGGTGTTCGTCGGACAACCGCTCGACCGCTTCGGCAACCAACCACCCCTCGACCAGCTCGTCAACATTGTCCGCCGACGACGCCTCGTTGACAGCGGCCTCGTCAGCGACCAAACGCGGTCGGCGTTGCTCAGCCCGCCAGGCGTTGGTGACCACATTGCGCGCGATCGTCAACAGGTACGACCGGATTCGGTTGGACTCGTTGTCGAGATGGCCGATGTGTTTCCACGCCCGCAGCAAAGTTTCCTGCACCAAGTCTTCGGCCTTGTGCCGATCTTGCACGTAGCGCAGCACGAAGCCGAGCAGGACCGCATAGTGCTCCGTGTAGAGCGCGGTCATCAACTCCTCGTCGGGATTCACCCGTCGCAACATTGCGCGTCCGCCTTCTCGCCGCCCCGGCCCGCCACCTGATCTTCGTACCGTCACGTGGTTGTACACCGTATCGCCCCGGCTGGTTCGAGCTCGCAGCGGAATTAAGCGACAAATGAACCCCGGATCCAGCCGGTGCCCGATCCTCCCCCGTCCTAGAGGACCGAGCACCAGGTGGCCGGTAGTCCCCGTTCCTGATCAGCTAGTGCGCTTGAGCGGCACCGATGCCGTAAGCAGCAGGTCGGGACCCGCCGCGTAGCCCGCGGCGTGTGTCCAACCGGGACATGATCACCACCAATTGGAGTTCCACACAAGGTGAGCCCACCGCAAGGATGAACCCCTGACGATGAAACACGGGTGCGTGGGGTCCAGCGTGATGGTGTTTGCCGGCCCCAGATTCTTTGCGACGTTATGCGGGCTCGGGATGGGCACAGCGGAGTCCTGTTCGGCAACAATGACTCCGTTCTGAGAATCAAGCCGGGGTTTAGTCGGCCCTAATTGATTCTTAATTATCTTCGGCTCAGTGGTCGTAACACCACTGTCGCTTCCGCAATAAAAGTATGGATCGTATGCACCGTCTCAATTTTGGCACTCGCCGATCCATAAGTGTTGCCAAGCACTATGGGCGAATCAATTCGTCCACCGCAGACGAAATGCCGAATCTGACTTGGAGCAGCCCCGGGGGCGCCCTCACCCACTGCTGGAGACGGAGCTGCGGAGCTAGCCGACCAATATGGAGTCGAATCCTCAGAGGTTGACGGCGGTGAAACCCGACTCATTGTCGCGTCAGCAGTGACGACGGCTCGCGATGTTTGGCCAAAGGACCGGACGACCATGACTGCAGCAATGATTACCAGGCCCGATACGGCCGCGGCGGCGAGTGTGTGCAGTTGCCGGCGGCGGCTGACCTTCTTTGCCAAGACATCTGGTCGAGGAAAAGAAAGCATGGCCTGCTCGGCTGCTTGGGTCAGTCGGTCCGAGATGTCTTGCTCGTCAGCATCCATCGAAACCTCCATCACGAGACTGCCAGCCGAATCCGGAGCCGGCCGATGGCTTCGTTGAGGTAACGCTTAACTGCTCCAGCGCTACAGCCCAACGCTTCGGCAATATCTGCGACTTGCCGGTCCTCGTAGAAGCGCATCACAACGCAAGCTCGCTATCGGGGAGAAAGCGTGTTCAGGGCAACGAGAATGTCCAGTCGGTCCACCGCATCTACAGCCGGATCAGCGAGTTCGAGAACCGGTCGTAACCTTGGAGCCAGCAGCCGCCATCGCGCCGATCTTCGTCGTTGATCCAGGTATCGGTTGAGCATTGCTCGACGCACATAGGCCTCGGCGTCTCCGACCTCCCAACTCGCCCGCGGTCGTGCGAACACTCGTAGCACTGCCTCCTGCATCAGGTCCGCGGCTTCCACGTTGTCCCCACACAGCAGTAACCCGTACGCCGTCAAGGCCCGGCCTCGGTCTTCTACGAGCTGCGTCATCACACGCCGCCACCCTGTCATCCGTCCTCCTCCTCGCCACTCTTAAGCACGAACAACCCACCCGTTTCGTTGGGGGCAGAATTGAACGACTTCGTTGGCGGTGGATGCGGGTTGGGCTAGGGCTAGGGCTGGGGACAGGACGATGCCCGGTCCCCCTCGCCGGGACCGGGCATCGAGTCGGTGGGTGTCAGCAGACGGTTAGTTGCGCACTGCCGACCTTTGCCGAGGCCAGTGGCGGGGTGCCGCCGCCATAGGCGATAGTTCGGGCGCTTAACGCGACCATGGGAAATCTCGCCTGGAGATTGACAACCGGGGCGAGCACCACGGCAGGCCCGTTCAAATAGGACACGCTTGCCATCTTCGCGGCGTTGTCGGTGTCGGCCACCGGCGTTACGCCCGTGCCCATTTGGGTGGCACACGACGGTTGATCGGGGGAAGCCACTTCACCAAAGACCTGCAACAGACCGGAGCGGCTGAACTTGACGCCAGCGTCGTTCCACAGCTTCTCAGGGAAGTAACCCACCCACTCGGAGTCGAAGGCAATCCACCAGGCGCCACCGGCATACTGAACGCCGATCTTCTTGGTGACACCGTAACTTAGGGTGTCACCCGGTTTGACGCTGCTACTAAATTGCACGAACCCACAACCGTTGTAACAAGTCGACTGACCGTTTACCCAGTGGTAGACAAAAAGATGTGGATCGTCATCGTTGTTTACCGAACGATCGACGTTCCAACCGACTTCGACGATTTGCCGGACATCCGGGTTGTCTGGGTCGTCGGCGGATTCCAGGGCGATCTCGCCCAGCGTGTGGAAGTCGCTCTTATCTAACTTAGGTTTGGCGATCGTGACGTTGGCATAGATCCCATCCGTCTCGGCAGCCTGAAACCCACCGCTATAGGTAAAATTCACGCCCGACTTACCGCTTGGCGCTCTGGTGGGCGGGGGTGTGACCGGCACAGATGGCGTCGCCGCCGGCAACGGGGGAACGTCAGCCGGCTGCACCTTGGAATCATCGGTCGGTGAGGTGCTGCCCTTCGGTGCATATTCGGGCTCCGCCACTGTCGCGCCGCTGGTGTCGGCCGGGGCGGCAGCTTCGACCGGCAGAGCGCAACGATTGGCTGCTCGCGCCGGCGCGGCCCCGACTGATTCGGTGCGGGCGAGCACCCCACGGCAGCACCGCGGGTGGCGTGGGGTTGACCGGCGTCGCATCGACAGCTGGGCTAGCGTCCGAGTCGGTGGTTGACTCAGTTGCCGCATCGGGGTTCTGGTCATTGGTCGGCGCGCTGCTCGCACTCGGGGAGTCGGGGATCTCTTCCGCACCCGCGTTCATGGTCGAGGCGACGCCCATGGCGCCGACTACGGCTACGGCTAGGCCGGCGGCAAGTAGTCCGCGGCGTGACTTCAACACGTGTCCGTCCTCGTTTATCGCAGGAATCGAAGGCAGCGGGCGAGGTGACCTTCGGTACCGTTTCTCGGCGGCGAAAGTCACCATATAGCTTGGTCGATCGCCCTGACCTGGGCCGAACGTGATTCCGACTTAACGGCTGATGCAACGCGCCGATCCGGGTGAGCTTGAGCGAAATTTGGTCGACAGAGCGTGTTTGGACAGTCGCTCTGCGCCGTAGTTCATCCGACATTCGGAAAGAGGCAAAGCAGCACGAGCTTCTTTCGGGTCTAGCGTGAGCACATGGCTGGGATCACCGTGCTTTTACTCATCGCCGGCCTGCTCGCCGTACGGACGATGGACGATGGGTGGTCTCGGGGCTAAGGGTTATGGCCGGATCGCCGCACTGGAGGCACGGGTGCCGGCGGACGACTTGCGTTGGGCCCCTCAGATGACCTTGGGCGGCGGGGCGCACTGGATCAGGTGATCCCCTGCCCAATCGCTTGCGACTACCGCTATCCTGGACCGCAGTATTTCGGTAAACCTATAGGTTTGATAGGCATTGTATGAAAGCGAGAAGCTCCCGTGACTGTCGTTGACACGCGCCTCAACCATCTCGCCATCGCGAGCCAATACGCAGCCGCGCCCGAGCACTGGTCGGTCGCTCCCCGGTTCCATCCACGCGGCCGGTGGTATCACCGGCTCACCGTGGCCGACGATCATGAGGTGTGGTTACTGACCTGGCTGCCGGGGCAGGGCACTGACCTGCACGACCATGGCGGGTCGGCCGGGGCGTTCCTGATTTTCAGCGGCACGCTCACCGAGGACACCGTGACCACCAATCCAGGTGAAGCGCCGCAGCTCAACCCGCGGGAGCTGACGGAGGGCACCGGTCGTCGGTTTGGCCCGCGGCACATCCACCGGGTCACCAACAACTCGTCCCGGCCGGCGATCAGCATTCATGTCTATAGCCCGGCTTTGACAACAATGACCCGGTATTCGATCGAGCGCGGCAGCCTCGACGTGACGGACCGTCGAGCAGGCCGGCGTGCAGTGGTGAGCAGCGCTACCCCGGTTCCGCCGCCTGGCTCGGTCGGGATCGACGAGGCGCTGGCTGCCGCGCGCACTCGACTGAATCGGCTTGATCCGGCAGAGACGTTCGCGGCAGTTAACCACGGCGCGATCTTGGTCGACATTCGCCCGGCGGCGCAGCGGGCCGAGTTCGGCGAGATCCCGGGCGCGATCATTATCGAGCGCAATGTGCTGGAGTGGCGACTCGATCCACGCTGTGACGCCCGATTGCCGCTGGCCGACTCGTACGAGGTGCAGGTGATTGTGACTTGTCAGGAGGGTTACACCAGCAGTTTGGCCGCTGTTGCGCTGCAGGATCTCGGGTTGCATCGCGCCACCGATCTGGCCGGCGGATTCGCCGCTTGGCGCGCCGCCGGCCTGCCGACCCGCGGTTAGCTGGCGTCTTCCGGGCGGGCTCGTTTGGGTAGCAGGAACGACAGGCCGAAGGCGAGAACCAGCAAGCCCAACGATGCGCCGGTGGCCATGATCGTGGTGTCGGCAAAACCGCCGCGGACCTGCGTGTGCACATAGGCGGTGACCTCAGCCGACTGCGGACCACCGGCACGGCAGCTCGCCGGCACCACATCCGGATCGCTTTGCGCGGCCGTGTCGTGCAGACAAGCGCGCAACCCGGCCGCGACCGCCGGCTCCTGCTCGGCCGGCACCCCAGCCCCAACCAGCACGGTACGCAGCTGAGCAGCCGAACTGTCGACATGATGGGTGACCGAGCCCGGCAGCAGCGCGAAGAACAGCGTGCCGAGCACCGCGATGCCGAATGCCCCACCGAGCTGCTGCACCGAAGTGAGCGCGCCCGACGCCGAACCGGTTTCTTCGTTGTCGACGCCGGCGAGCACGATGTTGAAGAACGGTGCCATCGCCAAGCCCATCCCAGCGCCAACCAGGAACAATGCCGGCACGGGCCCGTCCAGCCTCTATGCCCACGTGGCCAACAAAGACGAGTTGTTGCAGCTCATGTTCGACGAAATGTGTGCGCAGGTGAGCTTGCCGACGCTCCGGCCAGATCGGTGGAAGGAGCAGCTCAAAGAGATCTCCCGCTCGGGCCATCAGGTCATGGTCGCGCATTACGACTTGGCGCGGGCCGGCCTCGGCACTATCCCGAGCGGGCCGAACTCGCTGCGCATCTCCGAGGCCATGCTCCGCACCGCGCTGGCCGGCGGCGTGCCGGGGCACGTGGCGGCTTGGGCGCTCGACCGGCTCTTCCTTTACATCGTCGCGGACGCCTACGAATACTCGATCTGGCGGGCCGAGGCGAGCAAAGATCCCGACACGGACAAGGATCAGTTCGTCGAGCAGGTCACCACTGATCTGCGCGCCTATTTCGAACAGCTGCCAGCCGAACAGTTCCCGACAATTCGCCAGTATGCCGCCGACCTGGTCGCTGGGGACACTGACGAACGGTTCGAGTTCGGCCTGGATCTCATCATCGACGGCCTCGATCGGTACGTCACGACGTAGGGCCTACAACGGGTGCACCACCGCCGAGCGCCCGGTATACAAATGCCGCGACCCGTCCCGGTTGTGCCCACTGTCCGGCGCGTCCAACCAGACGATGTACGCCCCACCGCTGATCAATCCGGCAATAGTGGCAGTCACCGTGCAGCCGGTTCCCGCTGGTACGGTCTGCCACGTCGGCGGCGGTTGAGTGCCGTTGACCAGCACCTGATTGATCGCGGTGAGCCGATAAATCGAGCCGTACTGCGCCGGCCATTCGACCGTCAGCGCACCCTTTTGCGGCGTCACCACCAGCGGAATCAGTACGTGTTCGGTCGGCGGCCCGCTTGGCACACAGGCGGAGCTACTCAAGGGCAGAAACGACACCGACGGCAGCCCACCCACGTACGAGCCGGTGCCGATGGATGGGGTCGGGCTGGGCGTCGCACTGCCCTTCATCTGTACGGCCCAGGTCGAGCCCGGCGACGGCATGGGTGACGCGGTAGGTGTCGTTGGGGCAGCACACGCGCCCACCAGCAGCGGCACCCCCAGTGCGATCTTGCTAAGCCACATCCGTCCCCCGCTTCGACCAGCCCTCACCTATCGATTCGGCGCAACCCGGGTGCGGCTTAGAGTCGGCCCGGTGGATCATCCATCGGCGCGCAGCGCCGCAGTGATCACCGAGGTCAGTTTTTCCAGGTAGTCGTCGCTGATCGGGGTGCGGGAGACTGCTAGGCGCCAATAGAGCGGGCCGAGGATGAGGTCGACGACCAGCTGCGGGTCGGTGCCTTCGGGCAGCTCACCGCGGGCGATAGCTTGCCCGACTAGCTTGTCGCCGACTGCCTGTTGGTGGGTGTGCAGTGCCGTCTGCAGCGTCTCGGCGATTTGTGGGTTGCGGGATGCCTCAGCCATCAGATCGGGGATGATCTGGGAGGCGATGCGGTGGCGCAACGCTCGACTGACGATCATCATCAGCAGCGCTAGATCGTCGGCGAAGCTGCCTGTGTCGGGCAGGGGCACGCTGCGCCCAGCAACGTCGGAGACGATCTCTAGCACCATCTCGAGTTTGTTGCCCCACCGGCGATAGATTGCGGTTTTGCCGACTCCGGCCCGGCGCGCGACCGCTTCGATAGACAGTCGCCCGTAACCCACCTCGGCCAACTCATGCATGACGGCATTGCGGATCGCTACGGTGATGTCGCCCCGCAGCACGGCGGCGCCCGCTGGTGCTCGCTTAACTGTCGTCACATCGTCACTATACGGCAGGACGTAACGGTTGCGTTCCGCCGATTGGTCGACTAATCTCGCTGAAACGTCGATACGTTGCCGTTCCATCGGCTGCGGCGGGTCTGTCATGCTGCTTAAGTGTTCTCGAACAAAGAACCAGGGCCTGCCTCCCCCACAGGCCCCCGAGATCGGAGCTCCACTGAAATGACGCAGACGGTGGTCGCGGATTCCGATACGGGCTTGCCATTGAGCGAGCTAGCCCGGCGCCACGGCTTGACCTCAGCCGGTCGCCTACCCACCCTGCCGCAATACACCCGGCAGCTCTGGGCCTACCGGCATTTCATCACCGAGTTCGCCAAGGCCAAGGTCACCGCTTCGCTCGGCGAGACCAAGCTGGGCCTGCTCTGGCAAGTGCTGACCCCGTTGATAAACGCTGCCGTCTACTACGTCATCTTCGGCATTGTCGGCGGCACCAGCCACGGCACCCCCAACTTCATTTCGTACCTGTGCACCGGCGTCTTCATCTTCAATTTCTCGCAGGCCGTAGTGCAGGCCGGCACGATCGCGATCACTGGAAATCTGGGCCTGATCCGGGCACTGCACTTCCCCCGGGCCGCGCTACCGATCTCGATTGCCTTGGTGGAAATCCGCAACATCATCGCGTCGATGGTCGTGCTGCTGGCGATCGTGCTCGCACGGGGTGAAACGGTGACGACAAAATGGTTGCTGATCCTCCCGATCCTGATCCTGCAAACCATCTTCAACGCCGGCCTGGCAATGTTGATGGCCCGCCTCGGCGCCACGCTGCGCGATATTCGCCAGCTGATCCCGTTCGTCATGCGGTTCTGGTTGTATGGCTCGGCTGTCATCTATCCGGTCAGCCAGTTCACCAACCACCTGCACGGCTGGAAGCTGGAACTGGTCGAAGCAAATCCCATGCTGGTCTTTATCGACCTGATGCGGCACGCATTGCTGCGGGATACGCCCTTGGCCGCCACTCCGGGCCGGCTCTGGACCGAGGCGGCAATCTGGGCCGTTACCATTGGCATCGGCGGCTACGTCTACTTCTGGCGTGGAGAGAAAGGCTACGGCCGTGGCTGAGGACGCGCGAATTCCCACAGTTATCGCTGAGAACGCGCACATCATCTATCGCATTCACGGCGCCGCCTCAGCCAGCACGAGCAGCCCACTGTCGAGCCTCAAGCAGCTGATCACCCGCACCAAGGACGTCGCCGTTCGGGAAGTGCACGCGGTCAAAGGTGTGAGCTTCGTGGCATACCGCGGCGAAGCAGTCGGGCTGATCGGCAGCAACGGTTCGGGCAAGTCGACACTGCTGCGCGCAATCGCCGGGCTGTTGCCAGTCGAGCAGGGCGGCGCGATCTATGCAGCCGGCCAGCCCTCGCTGCTCGGCGTCAACGCCGCCCTGATGAACGACCTGTCCGGCGAACGTAACGTGGTGCTCGGCTGCCTGGCTATGGGAATGTCGCCGGCTGAGGTCAAGAGCAAAGTCGCCGAGATCATCGACTTCTCCGGGATCAACGAGCGCGGCGACTTCGGCTCGTTACCGATGCGCACATACTCCTCCGGTATGGGAGCTCGGCTGCGTTTCGCCATCGCCGCAGCCAAAAAGCACGACGTGTTGCTGATCGACGAGGCACTGGCCACCGGCGATGCGAAATTCCGCAAACGCAGCGAGCAACGAGTGCGGGATCTGCGGGCTGAGGCCGGCACGGTCTTTCTGGTCAGCCATAGCGAGCAAACCATCCGCGACACCTGCGAACGCAGCATCTGGCTGGAATCTGGGGAAATCCGCGCGGACGGAGCCACCGAGGACGTCATGAAGGAATACGAAGCCTACGTCAACAAGTAAGCTCACCGCACCGACAGGTGCACGTGGTTGGTGTGATCGCTGGACGGGTCACCGTTTCCGCCGGAGTAGCCTTTCCACCCACTGCTGGGCAGCCAAATCCGGCGGAACCAGATAACATAAAGCACCCCGAGCGCGTCGGAATTGCCGATGAAGTAATTCGCCAATTGGGTGCCATAGGTTTTGCTGCTGCCGGTCGCGACACCACCGAAACCGCCCTTGTCGGCGGCGAAGTCACAAGCTCTGCCCTTGGGGTGCTCACCGCTGCCTTCGTGCCGAAAACAGGCGTCGTAATGGGTGAAGCCGGCCTGCTGTGCTTGCTGCATCGCATGCAACATGCGTGGGGTGATGCAGCCGTCAGTGGTCGGGTCGTTGACCGTGCAACTCTCCGCCGGCAAACTCCCGTCCGAGTTTCGCGGCGCCGGACCGGCTTTGGCGCTGCTGCCGCCGGTGTCGCTCGGTGCACTCGCATCCTGGCCCCGGTTGGCCGCAGCCAACGCCGCCTCGACCTGCGCCTTACGCCGGGCCATCGCATTGACCTGTTTACTCTGGTCACGGATGGCATTGTCGAGCGCAAGTTTGGCTTCCTGCTGACTGGCCCGAGTCGTTTGCAGCTCACGCAACGCCGCGCTTTGCTGCCGCCCCACCGTTTCCAGCGTCTCAGCTCGCCCCAAGAATCCGGCCGCGCCGCCCGCACCTAACAACGCCGCCATCGGCCCGAGCCGCCCAGTCCGGTATGCCTGCCCGGCGACCTGACTGAGTGCTCCCTGACGCGGTCCAACCTGAGCATCAAGTTGGCGCAAGGTAGCAGTGAGTTCGGCTTGGCGCCGCTGCGAGGTGGCCAGCGCGTCCTTGGCCGTTAGAAAGCCGCGCGAAGCAGCGTCGAGCTGCTCGACCAAAGTCTTCGAGCCGCCCTCGCCGTCGTCGCCCGACGCTGCCGCAGCCGGCCCGGCCGGTGCCACTGCAAAACCGGCGACCGCGATCAGCAGCGCGAGGAGTGCCGCCACGGGGCGGCGGCGGACAGTCACGTCGCGCATATCGGTTCCTTCCGCCGACCGTCCATTCGCCCACTGATGCAACACCTGCCACTGGTTTGAATTCACCATGCGGCTCTATAACACTCGGATAAGCGGCGATCTCGACTGACCATACTCAGTTCGACCGGTGATCGACAGCATCAATACGGAAAGCGAGTTAGGAGCTACTTACAGTTAGCTTCATTACTAAGAGTCGCCTCTCAGTGACGATTATGTAATGAATATCCCTCTCCGGCGCAAGGTAGACTGGCCGTCGGTTTACCGGAAGGACTGCGCATGACGGCAAGACCCCGCCGGTGGCTATTTCTTGCGTTTGCTCCGTTGCTGTGCGCAGCAGTCCTGACGGTGCCAGCACCGGCCAACGCTGCACCGAACCCGAACCCGAACCCGACTGGCGCAACCGCGCCGAACGAGGACGGCAACGAGAAAACTCCGCTGCTCAATGACGTGCTTGAGTCCGGCAACCGCCGTTACGTGCAAGCCAAAGCCGCGGTGGCCAAGTCGACCACGACTCAGGCTCAGCTCGCCGTAAGCATCAAAGCCGCCGAGGCAAAACGAAATGTATTGTTGCCCGAAGTAAACGCGATTGCCGCCCAGCAATATCGCACCGGAAAGCTCAACACGATGAGCTTTCTGCTCAATGCCAGCAGCTCGGCCGATTTCCTCGGCAAGGCGACCTCGCTCGGGGAAATAGGCGTGCTGCACGACCATAAGCTGCGCGACCTCAATGCCGCTATCGCCGAGGTTGCCACCCAAAAAGCGCGCCTAGACGCCGAGGTGCAAGCTCAGCAGCTCAACCTGGCTGCGATGAAAAAGCAAAAAGAATCCGCGGAACAGGCACTGGCTTTGGTTGGCGGGAGCAGCTTGACGCAGGGATTTGTGGTGGCTAGTTCACCAGTGGCTGCACCCGCGCCCCGCAACTCCGACGGTGGCTTCTCGCCGGAAAAATGCGACCAGAACGATCCGACCACGGATGGGTGCGTTACCAAACGAACCCTACACCTCTATCAAGAAGTGAAGAAGGCGGGCTTCGATCGCTTTGTCGGCTGTCACCGGTACGGTGGGCCATATGAGCATCCCAAGGGCCGCGCTTGTGACTGGTCATTGCAAAATAGCGGCTTCTCGGAAGCGCACAATGCGGATATGAAGAGTTATGGCAACAATCTTATGGCGTTCTTAGTGCGAAACGCCGAACGGCTCGGTGTCTATTACATCATCTGGTATGAGCAGATTTGGTTTCCCGCAACCAACAATTGGCACGCATACCACGGTGACAGCAACCACAAAGACCACGTGCACGTGTCACTGTTATAGCCCCGACCGGCAGTGACCGGAGAAGCCTGGACGGCTCCCCCGGTCAACAGCAGAGCTAGCTGGCGGCGCGTCGCACCGGAGCGCGCCCGGCGGGCTGGGTCGGTGCTGGGCCGACCGGCACGGCCGGCGGGATCGGCACGGTCAACGGCTTGACCTGGGTGACTTCCAGCTCTTTGCCATGGTGCAACAAGTTGAGCCGGGCCGAACCGCCGCCGTTACGCAGCGAATAGGTCACCGCCTCGGCCGACACGTCCACCCGCAGCCGCAGCCCGCGCCAGAGCAGCGAGAACTCCAGGTTGGTGATCCGGCTGGGCAGCCGCGGCGCGAACGACAGCTGACCGTCAAAGTCGCGCATGCCCCCCAACCCGGCGACCAGCGCGATCCACGAGCCCGCCAACGACGCCACATGCACGCCGTCGCGGGCGTTTTGGTGCAGGTCGTGCAGGTCCATCAGGGCAGCTTCACCCAGGTAGTCGTGGGCCAGCTCCAGGTGACCCACCTCGGCTGCCATCACCGCCTGCACACAAGCAGACAACGACGAGTCCCTTACGGTACGGGCGTCGTAATAGGCGAAGTTGCGGGCTTTCTCCTCAGGCGTGAACGAGTCGCCGCGCAGGTACATCGCCATCACCAGGTCGGCCTGCTTGACCACCTGCTTGCGGTACAGGTCGAAGTACGGGTAGTTGAGCAGCAGCGGGTACGCCTCGGGTGGAGTGTTCTCGAAGTCCCACTCCTGCAGTCGGGTGAACCCCTCCGACTGCTGATGCACCCCCAGCTCCCGGTCGTACGGGATGTGCACGGCGGCGGCCGCGTCTCGCAGCGACGCCGCTTCCTCGTCGTCGACGCCGAGCTTGCGCGCCAAGTCGGGATGCCGCTTAGCTGCCTCGACCGCGGCGAACATGTTCTGCTGCGCCATCAAGTTGGTGTAGATGTTGTCGTTGACCACGGCGGTGTATTCGTCCGGGCCGGTGACCCCGTCGATGTGGAAGCGTCCGTGCCGGTCATGATGGCCGAGCGAGCGCCATAACCGGGCGGTCTCCACTAGCAACTCCAAGCCACATTCGCGCTCGAAGTCGAAGTCACCAGTCGCCTGCACATAGCGACGGACAGCGTCGGCGATGTCCGCGCCGATGTGGAAGCCCGCCGTGCCCGCCGGCCAGTAGGCCGAGCATTCTTGCCCGCGGATGGTCCGCCACGGGAAGGCAGCACCTTGCAGGCCGAGCAACTGCGCGCGCTCCCGGGCCAGATCCAGGGTCGAGTGGCGCCAGCGCAGCACGTCAGCGGCGGCGGACGGCTGGGTGTAGGTCAGGGCGGGCAGCACGAATGTCTCGGCGTCCCAGAAGGTGTGGCCGTCGTAGCCCGGGCCGGACAGGCCCTTGGACCCGATCGGCCGCTTCTCCGCCCGCGCGCCGGCCTGCAGCGTGTGGAACAGCCCGAACCGGACTGCCTGCTGCACTTCCGGATCGCCCTCGACCTTCACGTCGGAGTGGTCCCAGAACGCGTCGAGGTATTCCTTCTGCGCCTCGACCAGGCCTTCCCAGCCGTCGAGGCGGGCACTGGCCAGCGCGCCGCCGACCTGGTCGCGCACAGCCGGCAACGACCTGTTGCTCGACCAGCCGTAAGCGGCGAGCTTTACGACCCGCAGCTTCTGCCCCGGCTCCAGCTTGGTGGCGACGGTGGTGCGCAGCCAGTCGGGGTGGCCCTCGGTGGTGACGGCGTGCTTGCCCGGCGCTTCGATCAGGTGCTCCATCGCCGCGGCCATGCGCAGATCGCTGGCCTTCGTGCGGTGCACCAGCAATCCGCCCCGGGACTGTTCGAACATCTCTTCGGCCTGCAGCGGCGAGTCCAACACTGCGGCGACCCGCGGGTCCTTGCTGGTCGGCGGCAGCTGCTCGTTAGCGACCAGTTCTGACTGCAGGATCAGCCGAGCCGATTCGTTCAGCGGCTCAACCTCGTAAAGAAAGGCGACGACTGAGCGCTGAGTGAACGAGACCAGCCGCACGGTGCGTACCCGAATGGCTTGGCCTGAGGGGGAAACCCATTCGACCAGCCGCTCCAATGTGCCGGCCCGGAGGTCCAGGACGCGCTCGTGCGAGCGCAGCTCGCCATAGCGCACGTCGAAGGGTTCGTCGTCGACCAACAACCGCATCAGCTTGGCGTTGGTGACGTTGACCATCGTCTGGCCGGACTCGGGGAAGCCGTAGCCCGCTTCGGCATATGGCAGCGGGCGAAGCTCGTAGAACGAGTTGAGGTAGGTGCCCGGCAACCCGTGCGGCTCACCCTCGTCGAGGTTTCCGCGGATCCCGATGTGTCCGTTGGCCAGTGCGAACACCGACTCCGACTGAGCCAGCAGGTCAAGGTCGAGCCGGGTCTCCCGGATGTGCCACGGGTCGACGGGGTAAGCCCGTTCACGGATCACGGTCGTGCCTTTCGAAAAAGGAGAAAATTCTGGAGAAGTGCGCGCTCAGCGGGTGAGCAGCTCGGACAGATCGTCGACAACGATGTCAGCCCCGTTGTCCAACAGAGCCTGGGCTTGATTTACCCGGTTCACCCCGATCACGATGCCAAAATTGCCAGCTCGGCCGGCCGCCACCCCAGCCTGCGCATCCTCGAACACCGCACAGCTCTTCGGCGACGCACCCAACAGCTCGGCGGCGTGCAAAAACGTGTCGGGCGCCGGTTTACCGGGCAAATTCTGCTCCCGGGCGGTCACCCCGTCCACCCGAACCTCGATGTAGTCGGTGATGCCGGCAGCAGCGAGGACGTCTTTGCAGTTCGCGCTGGCAGACACGACGGCACGGCGCAATCCGGCGGCCTGTGCGGCTCGCAGATAGTCGACCGAGCCAGGGTAAACCTCCACCGCGCCCGCTTTGATCTTCTGCAGGACGAGCACGTTCTTTCGGTTCCCGATGCCATTGACGGTTTGTTCATCCGGGCCCTCGTCGGGCGTGCCCTCCGGCAGAGTGATATCGCGAGAGGCTAGGAAGGTGCGCACACCGTCGGCGCGCTGGCGCCCGTCGACGTATTTGGGGTAATCGACGTCGGCATCGAATGGCACAAATGGCTGGTCATGCTGGGTGGACCAGGTCTGCAGGAACGAATCGAAGGTCTGTTTCCAGGCAGCGTTGTGCACTCGCGCAGTCTGCGTGAGCACACCGTCAAGATCGAAAAGGCAGGCGGTTACTTGCGGAGGTAGTCCGAGCACGCGCCCAATGTAGTCGCCCGACGCGTCCAGCAACCCCCGAAGGGCGGGTTCACCTTTTCAAATCGGTTACCAGCTGGTCAAACCGCAGTGTCAGGCCGGCTGCGCCCGGCGTGGCAATGCCATTTGCAGCACAATCGTGGTACCAATCGGGCCGGTAGCGGTGCTGACCTGGTCGCACAGTTGCTGCACCAGCCAAATCCCACGGCCACCGACGTCACCAGTCGCCGGCACTTCGGGCTGCTCCAGATATCGCGCCGGAATACCCGGCCCGGAGTCGGTCACCGTGCACCACGCCTGGTCACCAGTGACCCGCAGCGCGATCCGGCCCTGGCCGCCAGCGTGCAGCACAACATTGGTGATCACTTCGTTGACTGCCAAGACGAACCCATGCAACCGCTCCCCGGCCAACCCCGCCGCGGCCAGCCACCCCATGACCCGATGTCGGATCACCGCGATCTCATCGCGACCGAACCGCAGCTCAAGCTCTGGTTCAGGCTCCGGCTCGGTTGGCGCAGACGCGGCAGCTTCGGCCGGCTCCCGACTCGGAGCCGAACGCACGCTCGGGCCCACCCTGTCCTTCACTGTCGTGCAGCCTACGCGGTGGGCGGCCAGCACCGTCGACAGCCGCCAGGATCAGCATGGCCGACCGGCTGGCACTGACGACCAAATTGCCCCACAGTGTCACCCGGCCAGGGCGCTGCGCAATCAGCGGCGGCCGATATCGATCCGAACTCCGCGCTCGTCAAAAAAGTGCACAGCATCCATCCGTACGCCGACAGCCAGCGACTGACCCGCAGTAACCGCCGGATAAGGGGCGAGCCGGACAGCCACCTCGGCCGGACGACGGTGATGACGACCCGGGTCGTGCAACGCGTCAGCAGTCGACGTCCCCCGGGCGCCTTCGGCAGTCGCCGCGCCGCCACGCCCGGTCAATCGCCGCAACGCGCCACCCACCCGGTCCAGCGCACCCACCGCAGCCGGCTCCGGTACGGCGGAACCGGTCAACTCTTCAACCACGATCCCGGTCGCACCGACGTCGAGGAAGGCCAGCGACTCGTGCCCGTGATGTTCGAGGTAACGGATCCGGCCGTGCAGCACGTCACCTTGCACCTCGGGCGCGACCGGGGTGAGCGCCTCCGCCCGCATGCCGATCACGATCCGCTCACCGTGATAACGCGCGACCGCTCGGGCCCGGATGTCGTTCCAGGCCAGGTAGAGCGACTGCTCACCGAAGTTCAGTTGGATGAACCGGTCCAAGTGGACATAGACCGACGCTTCGAGCAGGTTCATCCGGGGTGAGCCGAGGAAAGCGGCGACGAACAGGGTGGCGGGTCGCCCGTACACGTCGGTGGGGGTGCCTAGGTCTTGAATGACGCCCTTGCGCATGATCGCGACCCGGTCGGCCATGGTCAGCGCTTCGGCTTGGTCGTGGGTGACATACATAGTCGTGACGCCGAGCTCGCGGGTCAGGCCGCTGATCTCGGCGCGCAACTCGGCGCGCAGTCCGCTGTCGAGGTTGGACAGTGGCTCATCCATCAGGAACAGGCCCGGGCGGCGCACTATCGCTCGGCCCATCGCGACCCGCTGGCGTTGCCCGCCGGAGAGTTGGCGCGGCTTCCGGTCGAGCACGTCGCCGATGCCAAGCGCAGCAGCCACATCGCCGACGCGCTCCAACCGCGGGCGCAAGTCGAGGCCCGAGAGCTTGAGCGGGAAGCCGATGTTCTCCCCGACCGTCATGTGCGGATAGAGCGCGAAGTCTTGGAAGACCATGGCGATGCTGCGGTCGCGCGGGGCCAGATCGAGCACCGGCTCGCCGTTGAGCGTGATGTCGCCTTCCGATGGGTCCTCCAGCCCAGCGATCATGCGCAGGATCGTCGACTTGCCGCACCCGGATGGGCCGAGCAGCACCAGGAACTCACCCTCGTGAACCTCGAGGCTGACGTTGCGCACGGCAGGAGTGCCGTCCGGCCACACCTTGGTGACACCCTTGAGCGAGACGGTGGACACCGTCGACCTCCTGCAGATGAGCTGCTACAGGCCGGTCCCCACTGACTGGCCAACCGGCCAACTTGACCAAGAGTGTTGACGTACCACCATCGGGTGAACGTGCAGTGTGCAGATAGTGACACCATCGCTACCTTGGGCGAACCCTCGTTTGCGATGGTCAAATTCGGTTACGGGTCTGTTTCCAGAAAAACTCGACGGACCACCCGATCGGCAGCTTTACCGTCCTCCAGGTGACAGAACTTCGCTCGAAACTTTGCCCGAGCCGCCGTCGCTCCCCCGCTCGCATAAGCCCCACTGTGGAAGATTTCTCGTAAGTGGTCGTATTCAGTCGCCACCACCCCGGGCGGCTCAGCCAGCAGGTCAAAATAAACTCCGCGCAGCTCGCGATAGACCGGCCAATCCGGCGCGAAGATCACTAGCGGTCGGTCCAGCACCGCGAAATCGAACATCACCGACGAATAGTCCGTGACTAAGACATCAGCGGCCAAATAGAGCTCCTCAACCACATTATATCCGGACACATCAACCACCTGAGCACCCGTTGTCACCGCACCCCAAACAGCAGCTTGCTGCTCTCGCCACGGCGTCGGCACCGAGAAATAGTGGTCGCGGACCAAGAGCACAGTGTCCGGCCCAAGATCGGCGGCGAACTCTTCCACCGCCAAAAGCTGCCGCCCGGCCGGCGACCAGTCCCGATAAGTCGGCGCATAGAGCACCACCCGCTGCCCAAGATCAAGACCAAGCTTTCCCCGTACGGTGACAAGCTCCGCGGCAGTGGCAGTGACCAGCCGATCGTTGCGCGGATAGCCGACTTCGAGTGTTTCGTGCTCGCCCGGATAAGCCCGCTCCCACGCGACGGTGGTGTGTGCGTTAGCAGTCACCTGGAAGTCCCACCGGTCCATCCGACTCAGCTGGGCCCGAAAATCTGAGTCACGCACCCCGGCCGGATGATCTTGTTGGTCGATGCCCATCAGCTTCAGCGGGGTGCCGTGGTGAGTCATCACATGTGTCGTGCCAGGCCGTTTGACCAGGTGATTCGGCCAGTTCACGTTGTTCACCAGGAATCGAGCGCGCCCGATCGCCCGGTAATATGCGAAGGTCCCCGCGACCACATGCTCAGTGCCAGCCGGCAATGCGCCCAGATTGCCCCGACTTACCACCCACACTGCCCGCACCCGCGGCGCCAGCTCAACCGCCTTGGCCGCAATCGCCGCCGGATTACAAGCCACCCCCCGATACCAGTACGCGGCGTAGAGGGCGAGCGAATCGTCGATCGGCAAACGTCGCTGGACCTGGTAATACAGCCACCCACCGACTTGTCTCGCCTGCTTCGCCGTCCGCAAACTCCAGCCAGTCCCCCGCCTTAACGCCGGCCGCACGACCTGCAGCACGCGAACGGCGAGCTCGACCGCCCGAAACAGTCGATACCGGCCGCGGGCCACGAGTCGGTGTCGCAGCGCCTCAGTTCCGGGCGGGAATCGATAGCCGGCCGGCGGTCGATACCGCTGATAGTTTTCGGTCATGCGCCGGAAAAACCGCCGCCGCAAACCAACCGGTACGCGGCTGCCGTGCCGGAAAACCTGCAAATAGTGCCAAATCATGCGGTGGAACAGCAGCCCTCGAACTTCGTCAGTGCACCCCTTCGACCGGTCGAGCACGCGCTCCCACTGCGCGAAAACCTCAAAGTGCCGGTCAGCGACCGTACGGGTAATGGCACCGATCCGACGTTGGCGATAGTGCACGCAGACGCGCGGTAGCGTGCTGATCCGCTCCGCTGCAAGCAGGACCGGATAGCTGAATGAAATGTCCTCATACCAGCCAGGCTGGAACGCGACATCGAGCCGAGCCAGCAAGTCGCGCCGGACGATCTTGTTCCAGGCCACATGCAACACGGTCAGCACTTGCGGCCATTGGTCGACCGAAAAGCTGGGCGGGGCCGCGACCAAGATCGGGTGGGCGGAGCCGAGCTCGACTGGCCCGTCCCAGTGCACCCGATCGAAGCCGACCAACAGCACTTCGGCGTCGGTCTCGTGCAGGCGCTCAGCGACAGCAGCCAGCGCGCCGGCAGCCAGCCAGTCATCGCTGTCGACAAACCAGACAAATTTCCCGATGCACTGCTGCAGGCCGAGGTTGCGGGCCGGACCGAGGCCCACGTTGACCGGGGAAGTCAGCACTCGGACTCGGCGGTCACGAGCGGCATATTCAGCGAGGATCGCCGCGCAGTGATCGGGTGAGCAGTCATCCACGGCGATGAGCTCGAAGTCAGTGAACGACTGGCTCAGCAGCGAATCCAGGCATTGCCGCAGATAACCCTGCACCCGATAAACCGGCAACACCACACTGAGTAAAGTCATCTCGCCTGCCCGACCGTTGCCCACCGAGACGCGGCGCTGAACAGGAAAAACCCGCCCACACAGCCCGCCAACACCGCCGCGCCGACGGTCGCAAAACCGGCCAAACCGGCAATCCCCAACACCACGACCCGCCCCTCCCAACCGACCACTGCGGCGCCCGTCCCCGCTCCGGCAGTTAGGTCGTAGTGGCGGATTGCCAGGGTGAACAGCAGCAGGAACGTCACCGGCGTTGGCACCGCAGCGAGCAGGGCGACTGCGACCACGAACAGATACTCAGCAGCTCGCAATGCTGCCGGCACGAGCCAATCCAGTGGCCCGGCATGCCGATCGCGGGCAGCCAGGCCAGCGGCGAGGACCAGCGCGGCAGTCACAGCTGACAGACTCTGCGCCGAACCGGGGACCCAACCGGTCAGCAGCGCACTGACTAACGCGAGTGGGGCCGCAGCCGCCATGGTCGCGAAGACCAACGGCTTAGCCAGCCCGGCCCGACCCAGCACCAGCCGGACCAAAATCCCGTCGTCGCGCTGACGGCCAGTGTCGACGGTGTTCAGCACCCCAATCCGCATCGACAACGCGCGAATCGAGCGCAACACCAACGTGTACGCCGCAGCCCCCCCGGCACATCCCAACAACACCACCAGGGCAAACCGCCCGTTACTCACCGCCGCCAGCACCGCCAGCAGCGCCCATCGCTCCCCAATCGGAAAAACCACAATCCGCTTCAACCAGTACGCCGCAGAGCCGCGCTCGCCCTGAACCCGCGTCGACACAGCACTCAGCCGTGCCCCAACTCCCCGAACCCCTCGCCCGATCGGCCCGCTGGCATCGCTCGGCGACCGCGAACCGGAACCGGCAAATAGTGTTGGGGACCGAACCGCTTCGTCGTGCAGAGCGCCATACCAGGTGTCGGTCAGATGGCGGACGGTCTGCAACAGCATCGCGGCGACCGCGACCGGCCAGGCGTTGGCCAGCCCGACCCGCTCCGCGCCCGCCGCGAGACCTGCGTAAACGGCATATTCCTTAGCGCGGTCGGCCATCGTGTCGAGCCATCCACCGAACGCCGAGAACGTCCGGGTATACCGGGCCAGCTGACCGTCCACACAGTCGAGCACAAAGGCGAAGTAGAGCAGAATCGCGCCGCCGATCATCGCCGGGCGCGACGCGTGCCAGAAGGCGAGCGCGGCTAGCACCGCAAGCACACTGGACAGTCCGGTGACCGCGCTCGGGCTCAGTCCCAGCCGAGCAGCCGCTTTAGTCAAGATCGGCGACCAACTGCTGACCGCGTACGTGGTGAAGAAGTCGTCTTGTGCTTTGACCGCAAGCCGCAACCGGGCCGCATCCTCGTCCACGGCGACGGGCGTAGCTTTCGCACTGATGAGTTCCGCTGCCGTATGCACGGGCGCCGTACGCAGCAACCGAAGGTACGTCACGATCCTTGCTTCCACCTTGATACAGCCACCTCGCGTCTTGGTTTCGATGCGTGCGTCGAGCTAACGCCGCAGCTGAGCCATGAACGCAATGTTCCCAGCTAGAGCATCGAGCCGGCGAAATCTGATCGCTCACGTGAGGATGACTGCGTGAGGGCGAGCGGCGATTGCTAGGCAGACCCGGGTGCGAGCGGCTTGCGGTTGACACCCATGATCCGGACACGGCGAATACACCCAATGGTCGGCGGCGGGTTGTTGCTGCCGCCCCAAAGGAGGTTTATCGAGTGGGCGGCCGACCTTCGATCCGCCGAATGAGGGTTGCCGTGTCGACAAGCTGGCCGGGGCCGATAAAGCGGCCTGCGACTAGAAGCCCGGCATCATGGGCCACCGATCCGGCGTGGCTAGCTGAGGCGTCAGTAACGATCCATGGGGTGTAGTTCAGTTCGAAGGCATCCACGGCCGACTTCAATACACAACTCTCGGTTGCGATGCCGCAGAAGACGAGATCAGACCAGCCGCCGTGCTCGACCAGGCGTGTCCCGTCCGGAGTGAAGAGCGTATAAATCTTCTTGTCAACGATGGCCGCTGCTCGGTCGGCGTGTGCCGTCAGCTCTTCTACGATGTCCGTCTCGGGTGATTCCTGGAGCTTCGACCATTTGATTATTCTCTCAAAGGGACTGTCCTGGTAGTTGAGGTATCTCGTGAAGATGGTTGCGCCGCCTGCGGCTTCCCACTGATCTATGAGATCGGCTATGACCGGGACCACGTGTCGACTCTTGTCGTTGACGAATCCATTCTGCATGTCGATCACGACCAGTACCGCTCGGTCAATGTTCACGATGCCAGCCCCTTGTCAAATCTCGACTATCACGCAACGACTCTTGTGCTGCTCGGAGCCTCTCGGGCAAACCGCTAGTCGTCATTATGGCGCCGCGCATGAGGCAATGTTGTGAGGTCTCGGTGGCACGGGCCGCGCCTAGGCGTGAGTGGCCGGCGCGCAGGAAGCGCCATCCGTAACGGTCGGGAACGAATGGATCTCGTCCGTCCTCTATCGCCTTGAGGATGTAATGGCAGTAACACCAGAGTGCCTGCGCGGTTAGCTCACAGGACACGACTTCATCGGTGGACAGCGCACGCTGCGGGTCGACCGCATAATACGACAGGCCGGACCACGCTGCGAATCCTGTCGAGACGCCCTGAACACCGAAGGGCGCTGTATCTGGATGTTCGAATTTGTCGGCAAAGAAAGCCTGTTCCACTTTCAAATCCACTGGCTTGGGGTCGCCCGGACGAGTTCGATCAACTAGCACCGATGGCGAAGCCATTAATCTTAGGGCCGTGTCCAGATCCGACCCCTCCCACATTGACCGTTTCAGGACGTAGACGGAGAGAATGTATTCGGGCTCCTGCATGACGACATCTGGTGCCAGCGCATCGAGGATGTCTCCAGCCAACGGGATATCAGCTTCGTAGCTGGAATATCGCCATAAGGCGAGGCTGGTCAGATCGGCTAACTCTAGCGTTTGCGTAAGGTGAAAGATCGCAACGCCGCATTGAAAAACATACAAATCACAATGCCCGTCGAAGTCGTCAATCGACCGAACGCTGCCTTCTAGCCAGTCGTGCGGGTAACGGGTCGCGGTGGACGCCAGGACCTTCGTCGCCTCTGTTCCGACGTAGGCCGGCATGAACTTGTGGGACTCGACCGTGTATGTCTTTGCAACTGTCGCGTTCGACGCTAAGCGACCACGTAGGAGCAATTCAAAGCGTGCTTTGATGTCGTCGCTCGTGCGCGCATGAGCTGTATCGAGAATTGCCTGAGTCTCGGGCCTGAGACAAACCTCGGTGGATTCCCATTTAGAAATAGATCTTGGATTAACTCCGAGCAACTCCGCAAAGTCCCTGATGGACAGTCGCATCGCACGTCGCAGCGCACGCGCTTCCCGCACTGACCACTGTTCAACAGGGTTCATGGGCGGGGCACTCCAGACCTAGGCGCTAGCAGGCGTGTGAGCCAAGCCTACGGACCTGGTACCACGCAAGGCCAGCGGCAGTACAACACGCCTTCATTCCCAAGGTCTGGTATCTCCGAGAGGCTGTTTCCACGGCACTCGGGCCGAGGCACGGCAACGATCCCTACCCACGTGGGGCTCGACCCCTCGGCCCGGGTGCTCCGAACGTCAAGTGAGGGGAACAGGCATGACGGCTACACGTGACCTCCTGGCAAGCGTCGGCATGAAGGCCATCGTCCGATGATCCGCCGTACCGCCGCTGAATCTAGCCCTCGGCTATCGAGACGTGTCCCAGGTGCCTCCCTGCATCAGCAACTTCGCGCAGTTGGTCGGGCTGCCGTTGTCTCTCCGCAAAAGTGGTCGGCTGACGATGCGGCGGTCGGCCTCGTGCTCGATCGTCTGAAGGCGTGGCAACCGGAGCGTGTAAACGGGCTGAGGTCATGAACCCAAACCCCCGATTCGCTCGGCCCTCAAGCGATCCGCCCACCCGCATGATCAACGTCCGTCGTGCTCTCACCGGGTTTGGCGTTAACTCGGACAAGCACGACGAGCTACCGACGTTTGTGATCCACCTGACGATCTTGGCCATCGACGAAGACGCGGCGAGCCGACTTGCTCGCCAGATCTGCGCATCGCTCGGGCACATCCGTGAGCTTGATGCGGGTTTGACGGCCGTGTCATCCGAAGGCGATATCACCCACCAAGACCACGTGTTCTGCGACATGCCCACCATCAAGGGTCGGTGCGCTTTGTCGCCGGGCCACGACGGAAAATGCGGTGAGCGTCCATAAGTCACGGACCTCAGCCCTAGATCACCTTGCGCCTTTAGCGCCATTGGCTACTAGACCCCTCGCTCTACCAACTGATGGAGACATGGTGACCTACGAGAGAGCGCCGTCAGGTGCAGTCGCTATCAAACCCCGCGAAGGGCAAAGAGACGTCCTGCCCCAGATAGCAAACAGATTTCACACGCTAATCCTTCAGCCGACAACCCTGTGCAATTTGGACTGCGCCTACTGCTACCTCCCCTTTCGCGCGCAACAGCGTTTGATGAGCCCAGCGGTTGCAGCCGCCTGCGCAGAATCCATCCTTATCCAGGACAGCCCGTACCCGGTTGATGTGGTTTGGCACGGCGGGGAACCCACTGCCACGCCAATAGACCATTTCCAAAACCTCATCCAACCCTTTGAGAGAGCGCGTCGTAGCGGAGCAATACGGCACGCTATCCAAACCAACGCGACGTTGATCGATGAATCGTGGTGCGAGTTGTTGCGTCACTACGACTTTCAGGTTGGAGTGAGCATCGATGGTCCGCGCGCAAGAAACGCGCATCGGGTTAATAGAGTGGGCCGCGAGAGTTGGGATCAAACCATGCGCGGAGTGCGGCTAATCCGCGAGGCAGGTATTCAGTTTACCGCAATCTGTGTCGTCAGCCCTCAGACGATCGATCAAGCGGACGAGCTTGCAGAATTCTTTGAAGACTTCGGGTGTGAATCTGTTGGTTTCAACATTGAGGAAGAAGAGGGGACCGGACGGCCGCCGGTAGACGAAGGAGCGGCGTTCCGATTCTGGCAACAAGTTATCAAGCGCCGCCTTGCAGGCAGCCAGCTCCGAATCCGGGACGTGGATCGTCTCACCGGCTATCTCGGCACCAGCAGGCGGCCGGGCAGCACGCAGTCATTCGATCCGATACCTACCATTTCTTACGACGGTGACACCGTGTTGCTCTCGCCTGAACTGCTCGGCATCCGTGACACCGAGTACGGCGACTTTGTTGCCGGGAACGTACTTACTGATCCCTTGCCAAGGATCATTGCGCGGGCTTCGGAACTCCGGTACGTCGTTGAGTTCAGTCAGGCGCTAAGCGACTGTGCCCGGTCGTGTGAATACTTTAAATTCTGTCAGGGTGCGCAGGCAGGAAACCGCTATTTCGAGCACAGCAACTTCAAGGTTGCCGAAACGCGATACTGCCGCACCACAAAGCAAACACTCGTGCGAGCCGCTGCGAGTGAACTCCTTGGAGAGGAGGTGAAAGTATGAACTCCCTCGCGATTCTGGAGAGAACCCCGATGGACCGCCTGGCGCAACTCGGTGTGATCACCAAGGATGAGTCCGAGGCGACCGGCGAGCAGCCTGTTACGCCGACGGCTTGGGACAACCGCGGGACCTGGGACAACTGGTCCCGGCGGTAGGTTCGTTTCAGGTGGTGGGTCGGCGATACGTCGGCCCACCGCACTTCCTGTCCCGGTAAAGTGAGAGGCGATGGACACACGAAGCGTTGGCGCAGTTCGCATCCTGCTTCCCCATATCGACCCGCGCGACCTGGAGGCGATGACCAGCCGGCCGATTGGAGACGTGTCGGACGGCAGCGTTGACGGAGCTGATTGGGCAGGTCTTCAACTGACCGGAGCCCGAATCCGCAATAGCCAATTTTCCGGTGGAACTCTCGACAACTCATCTCTGACAGACGTGACCGTTTATGGCTGCCGATTCAATCGAGTTGACCTGTCGGGTGTAAAGTTGACGAACGTTACCCTTGAGCGTTGCGAATTCATCGGCTGCCGGATGACCGGGCTGGGTATTGGGGCAAGCAAGCTTAAAGACGTCATATTTGAAAAGTGCAGATTGGACTACGCATATTTCGATGACGTGCGTGCAACCGGAGCTACTGCGTGGACGGGTTGCACGATGGAGGAAGCAACGCTAGCCCGCTGCCAGCTCCAGTTGGCCGCTATCCGGTCATGCAAGTTGGACAGGCTGGAGCTTGTCGATTGCACGCTACGCGGCACAGACCTTGGAGGAAGCAGCCTTGAGGGACTTCGGGGAGCGTTGAACCTACGCGGTGCGCGACTCGAACGCGGCCAGCTCAACGAACTTGCAGAGGCGTTGGCACGAGACCTCAACATCGAGTTGGTGAGCCCGACGGGCCTTGGCTGATTTGATTTTGACTCCGCCTCGGTTCGGTCGTGTTGTTCACTCGGCGTGGGTTCGCCGGTCTTGGTAGGAATTCAGTCGCCAAGCCTTAGTGAACTGCTAGCAGGTGAAGACATCGAAGACGGCGCTTACGGTGGCGTCGATCCAATGCACCGTGGTTTCACAACGGTGATGTCTTCCTTTGACGACGCTCCAGCCCGGTGCACGGGTCGGTCGACAGAGCAACCTCGTCCGGAGTAAGGGCTTGTCGCCAATCGATGCCGCTACCTGGAGTTCCTGTTCAGGGCTGGCCGTAGGTCACTGTTACTGAGGTGTAGCCCAGCCGGGTGAACAGGCTTCGCAGCATGTGTTCGGCGTTGTCTTTGGCTCGCTGGTCCAGGCCGCTGCTTTGGGCCGCTTCAGTGATTCGCTGCTGGGCTTGGCGATAGACCTCTTGCTGCTTGTCCGGGTCGTTGTGGAACGCGTCGCCGATCCGGTTGAGCAGGCCGCGCTCCTCGGCCACCACATAGCTCTTGGTCAGATCGAGTGTGGCAGTGGACTGCTGCGGCGGTGGCAACTTGATCTGGATCGTCTTCTTTTCGTTGTCGACCTTGAGCGCATTGCCACTGAGCGCACCAAAGTCGACGTATTCCTCGACCGTGCCGGAGCCGACGAATAGCGTGCGGCGATTGAGCAGGAAACCGGGGATGTATTGCTTTTCTTCTTGCAGGTCAACAATCACCTGGAAATTGCCGTCGGCGGCGACGTAACGGCTTAGGTCGCGCATCGACTGCAGCAGCACCGGCTGGCTCCGGTCAGTTTTCTGGTCGGCGAACGGGTTGCTGAAGCTGGGCAGCACGTGCACTGCCCGCAGCCCGAAACAAGCCGCCACGATCACCGCGAACACGATGCACAGGAACAGCACCGCCCGGCCGATGAAGCTGCGCCGCGGTGCATCAACCCGACCTGGCCCGACCGCCGGATCAACGCCCGCCGGCAGCCCACCAGCGCTTGGCGAATCAAAATGAGCCGGCGCCCCACCAACAGCGGGCACCCCACCAACGGCTGGTGCGGCGCCAACAGCCGGTGCGCCAGCCACAGCGGGCGGATCGATGCCAGCTGGGTCGATGTGGGCCGGTGATGTCCCGGCCGGCAAGGCTGGGTATTCCCGGGTGGGTGGATCGACCCTGGGTGTGACGGCCCGGGGTGTGTCAACACTGGGTGTGTCAACACTGGGTGTGTCAACACTGGGTGTGTCAACACTGGGTGTGTCAACACTGGGTGTGTCAACACTGGGTGTGTCGAGACTGGGTGCGACGTCCGGTGACTCGGCCATACCCAACAAGGTACTGAGGGGGTGCGACAACTCGCCACCGCTCAGCCGGCGAAGGCGCTCAACCCGGTCAATTCCTGCCCGATCACCAGCTGATGGATCTCCGCGGTGCCCTCGTAGGTGAGCACGCTCTCCAAGTTGTTGGCATGCCGCAAGACGGGATATTCCGCACTGATCCCGTTAGCGCCGAGAATAGTGCGGCATTGCCGGGCAATCTTCAGTGCTTCGCGCACGTTGTTCAGCTTGCCGACGCTGACCTGCGCTGGCCGCAATGATCCGATCGAATCGCGCAGGCGGCCTAAGTGCAACGCGAGCAGGTACCCCTTCTGCAACTCCACCGCCATGTCCGCGAGCTTGGCCTGGGTCAGCTGGAATCCCGCGATCGGCCGACCAAACTGGGTGCGCGTGCCGGCATAGTCGAGCGCGGTCTGCAGGCAATCCCGGGCAGCGCCGAGCGCACCCCAGATGATGCCGAACCGGGCCTCGGTCAGGCACGACAGCGGCGCCTTGAGTCCGCGAGCTGCCGGCAATCGGGCGGACTCGGGCAGGCGGACGCCATCGAGCACGATCTCGCCGGTGCTGCTCGCCCGCAACGACATCTTGTGGGTGATCTCGCGTGCGCTGAAACCGGCCGTGTCGGTCGGCACGGCGAAGCCGACCACATTTTCCTCAGCGCGCGCCCAAATCACCGCGACGTCGGCGATCGGCGCGTTCGTGATCCAGGTCTTGGTGCCGTCGAGCACCCAGTCGGTGCCGTCGCGGCGGGCGCGGGTGGACATCGCCGCCGGATCAGAGCCGTGGTCGGGCTCGGTCAGCCCGAAACAGCCGATCAACTCGCCGGCTGCCATGCCCGGCAACCAGCGCTGCTTCTGCTGCTCGGCACCGAACTGCCAGATCGCGTACATCGCGAGCGAGCCTTGCACGCTGACCAGCGAACGCACGCCCGAGTCGGCCGCCTCCAACTCCAGGCAAGCCAGCCCGTACGCGACGGCGGAAGTGCCGGCGCAGCCGTAGCCGGTGAGGTGCATGCCGAGTAAACCGAGCGGGCCGAATGCACGGGCGAGTTCGCGTACGGGTGGGTTTGCCTGCTCGTACCATTGGGCGACGTTTGGTCGCACTAAGTCGTCAGCGACCCGCCGGGCTAAGTGGTCCTCGGCGTTAATCCTTCGGGGGTTGGTTCAGGGGTTCCAGGTTGGTGAGGTAGAGGTCGCCGGCGCAGTCGAGGGCGTCTTGGGCGGTGCCGATCGGTTGGCCGTCGGGTAGGACGGAGTCTTGGTAGCCGTCACGACTGGCGAGGTAGATCGCGAAGCCCCACAGGTGTGCGGAGCGTTGATAGCGCAGCCTCATCAGTGGGATGGTCTCACCGTCGGGTAGGTGCGCGTCGATGTAGGCGAACCCGGCCCGGTAGCGCACCACGATCCCGGGCAGCCCGGGCCAGTGGGCCTTCGCGTGCTCAGTCAGGCGTTGCTGCAACGACACCTTCGTCGATTCGGGAATCGCGGCCACACTATTCATCATGCCGGCCTGCCGATGGGCCCGCAGGCCGGGGCGAATCCACCCGGTGCGAAAGGCCGACCACCCGCAATAGATCGACTGTCTGCCATGTTCGGGTAGGCGGAGGTTTGTCATGTCTGGTCCATCGGCCTGCCCGATCGTCTTGTCTATGCCCGAGCAGCAGCGTCTTGAACGCCGGGTCAGGACCGTGACCGAGCAACACCGGCACGTCTTACGCGCCACGATCATCTTGCTCGCTGCCCAGGGTTGGAGCAACGCGGCGATCGCGCGGCGGGTCGGGGTCTGTGTGGACACCGCCCGGACCTGGCGCGACCGCTACGGCGCCTACGGCGAGGACGGCCTGCGGGATCGGGGCCGCTCCGGGCGGCCGCGTCGGTTCACCGATGTGCAGCAGGCCCAGGTCAAAGCGATCGCCTGTGAACTGCCCGCGGATCGGGGGATCCCGTTGTCGCGGTTTAGCCACGCCGATCTGGCTGCCGAAGCCGTCGACGTCGGGGTGGTCGAGGACATCTCGGCATCCACCGTGCGCCGGTGGCTACGCCGGGATGCGATCCGCCCGTGGCGCCACCAGTCATGGATCTTCCCGCGTGACCCGGACTTCGCCGTTAAGGCAGGCCGTGTCCTCGACCTGTACGCCCGCACTTGGCACGGCGAGGTGCTCGGCGACGACGACTACGTCATCTCCGCCGATGAGAAGACCTCCGTGCAGGCCCGCTGCCGGTGTCATCCGAGCCTGCCACCCGGACTGGCCCGGATCATGCGGGTCAACCACGAATATGACCGGGGTGGGGCGCTGGCCTACCTCGCCGCGTACGACGTCCACCAGGCCAGGGTGTTCGGCCGTACCGAACCCACGACCGGCATTGTTCCGTTCGCGAACCTGGTCGCGCAGGTCATGGGCCGTGAGCCCTACTCCAGCGCCCGCCGAGTCTTCTGGATCACCGATAACGGCTCGTCACACCGCGGTCACAAAGCCATCGACCGGTTGGAAAACACCTGGCCGAACGCCACCCTGGTCCACACACCAATCCACGCGAGCTGGGTCAACCAGGTCGAAATCTACTTTTCCATCGTGCAGCGCAAAGTCGTCACACCCAACGACTTCTACGACCTCAACGACGTCACCAACCGGCTCACCGCATTCGAAGACCTCTACAACCTCGCCGCCCGGCCCTTCAACTGGCGCTACACCAAAGCCGACCTCGCCACCACCCTCAAACGCATCGCCGCTCACGAAACCGCCACCATCTGACCCCCGAAGGATTAACGCCGAGGACCACTAAGTCACGCAGGTCGCGTTCTTCGGCGCTGAGCAAAGTGTCGACATCGAGCAGGTCCAGGGGTGCGACGGGCATGTCGCTCAACCTAACCGGTCGGATCAGGCGTCGAGGACTAGAACGCGCGCGTGGATCTGGTTGCGTTGTTGCAGAGCGGCGCGCAGGGCGCGGTGTAGGCCGTCTTCCAAATACAATGCGCCACGAAATTCCACCACGTGTGGGAACAGATCGCCATAGAAAGTCGAGTCTTCGGCGAGCAATTTGTCGAGTGCTAATTCGCGTTTAGTCGTGATCAGATCGGCGAGCCGGACCGATCGGGGCGGGATCTGCGACCACGTCTTGAGCGTCGTGTGGTGGGCAGGATACGGGGCACCGTCCCGGACAGCTTTGAAGATCATGTGCGGTTGGCCCCTTTCCGTGGCGAATGTTGATGCCGGCACCCGCCAGCCTAGCCGCGCTTTTCTCACCCCATGGTGACCGCGGCCCACCGGCCATGATGCACCACGTCGTCCACTGGCCGGTGCCCGCGGCGCAGCGAGGGTGACCGCTTGTCAGCCGCGGGATAGCCGACGGTCAGTGCACCGATCGGGTTTAGGCCGTCGGGCACCCCGAACGCGTCTTTGAACCGTTGCACAGTCGTGACCGGCAACCCGATAAAACAGGAACCCAGTTGCTCGTTGACCGCGGTCAGATGCATCAACAACGCAGCGAAACCCGTGTCGATGTCCCAATAGGGCACTGGCCAATGTGCCTCGTCACGATCGGTCCACCCTTTGTCCGCCTCGGCATAGCGGTCCAGATAGAGCGACTTGGCCGCTAGGCAGACGATCACCAGCGGTGCGGTCCGCATCCGCTCGAGCCACCCGGCGGCAGGGCCCGAACCGGCCGGGGCGTCCTCGCCGGTGGCCGCCCAGAATCGGTCGCGATCAGCTTGCTCGGTCAGCACCAGGAAACCCCAGCCCTGCGCGAAGCCGGCCGAGGGTGCCCGCAACCCATGCCGGACGATCTTATCCACGAGCTCCGCCGGAATCGGGCGAGTGGGATCGTAACCGCGAACCATTCGGCGGCGGCGGATCACCTCGTCGAATTCCATTAGGGCTTGATTCCCCAAGATGCCGCCCAGGTCTGTCCTGGTTCCAGCACGATCAGGTCCCGCCCGGTGCGGAAAGCGTCCGGCGGGCAGGTCATCGGCTCGATCGCCACCGACCGACGCAACCGCTCCCCGTGCAAGGTGTCGCCGGTGAAAATCTGCCAGTATTTGAAACCCTGATCCGCCCACACCACGACTTTGGCGGCCGAACCCGGATCTGCGATGCTCACCGCGCTCAGCCCGTCAGCATCGTGCTCAACCTCGCCAAACGTGGTGTCTAGCTTGACCTCGCCGATCCGGCGGGCCTCGCTGAAGTCATATTCCGTGCCGGCGACCTTGACCGCGCCGATCGGCAACAGGCGCGAGTCGGCCAGGATTCGGGTCTGCGCCGGCACGTGCAACAGGATGTCGTTCACCGCCACCCCAATGAGCTGCAGGTATGGGTGGACGGCGAAACCCCACGGCGCGTTTGCCGTGCTGTTGTTCACCACCTGTTGATCGCAGCGCAGCCCGTCGGCCGAGACGGTCCAGGTGCTGCGCAGCGTCAGCCACCACGGATAGCCGACCTGGGCCGGCAGCTGGAATTCCAGCGTCACTGAGCTGGCCGTCTGCTCGACTAGGGTCCACCGAGCCCAGTTGACCAGCCCGTGGATCGCGTTGTGCCGGGCCGGCTCGGTCAGCGCCAGCTGATAGGCCTGTCCCTCGAAGGTGTAATGCCCGTCGCGGATCCGGTTCGGCCACGGCGCCAACAGCTGGCCAGCCGACGCGGGCGACATCTCGTCGGTTTCGAACCCGTCGAGCACCTGCACCGCACTGGCGGAATAGCTGCGCAGAGCGCCGCCGACCTCCACCACGACGGCTTGGTGCCCGTCGGCTTCGATGGACCACTGTGTTCCGGATTTGGCCGCTGCGACGCTAGTCATGGCTTGGACATTATCGGTTCGCCTCCGGCGCGGTGTCAGCCGCCGCCGGGTCGCCGGTTGGCGCCGAGCCGGGTGGGCGGTAGCGGATCAAGGCGGGGAAGGCGACTGCCAGCACCAGCGCTAGTCCAGCTGCGGCAAAGCCGCCCCCAGCCCAGGAACCCGTGGTCCCGGCAAATTGGGCCGTCGAACCTGCGCGTAGGTCACCCAACCGAGGACCACCGGCGACCACTACCGTGAACACTCCCTGCAGCCGACCTCGCAGCGCATCCGGTGCGAACGTCTGCAGAATGGACTGCCGATAAACGGCGCTGACCAGGTCGGCCGCTCCACCGACGGCAAGCAGCAGCACCATCAGCCACAGCCGGTGGGCAAAACCGGACAGTCCGATCGCCAATCCCCAGGCGACCACCGCGGCGACCAAGGCGATGCCTTGGCGCCGAACCCGGCCGATCCAGCCCGAGGTCAGGCCGCCGACCACCGAGCCGAGCGCAATCGCGCTGAACAGCCAGCCGACCGCCGCACCGCCACCGAACCGATCCGCGGCCACCTCAGGAAACAGCGCTCGCGGCATCGCGAACACCATCGCGATGAGGTCCACTGCGAACGACAGCAGCAGCACCGGCTGGGTGGCCAGGAACTTCAGACCGACAACAATGCCGCGCACCCCAGCGCTCGGCTTCGGCGCGCCGGCTTTGTGCTCGACCGGTGGAATTGGTGGCAGCTTCCAGGTCGCCCAGAACGAAATGGCGAACAGGGCCACGTCGACCAGGTAAGCCACTGTCACACCGGTGCCAGTGGACCAAATCCCGAAAATCAAACCGGCGGCGAGCGGACCGAGCACTCCACCGGCCGTCGTAGTCGTGTAGGCGAGCGTGTTCGCGGCCGGCACCAACGCAGCCGGCACGATCCGCGGAATGATCGACTGCCGAGCCGGGGTGCTCACCGCGAACCCGGCCGACTGCACGGCGGTCAACACCAGCAGCAGAATCCCGCTGTTCACCCCGAGCAATGCCTGCAGCAACAGCCCTGCGGTGGACAGCCAGGCCAAGGTGGAGCTGGCCAGCAGCAGCACGCGCCGGTCCAGCACGTCTGCCGCGGCGCCACCCCAGAGTCCAAAGATCAACAGCGGGACAAGCCCGGCGATGCCCAGCAAACCCACCCAAGCCGACGAGTGCGTGATCGCATACATCTGCACTGGCACAGCCACGGAGGTGAACTGAAACCCGAAAAACGACAGCCCGTTGCCGACCCACATCCGCCGATAAGCCACCAGCTTGAGCGGGCGGATGTCGATCATCCAAGACCGGCGCTGCTGCTCCCGCACCGGCTCGACCACCGTCTCGGTCACGGCGCCAACCGCTCAACCATCCAAGATCCCTGCTCGGTACGGCGAAAGCGCAACCGATCGTGCAACCGGCTTCGCCGCCCCTGCCAGAACTCAACAGTGCTCGGCACAACCCGCCACCCACCCCAATGCGGCGGAGCTGGCACCGGCTCATCGCCGAACCGCTCGGTCGCCGCCGCGTACGCCGCTTCGATTTCGGCTCGGCCGCTGACCACCGCGGACTGCGGGCTCGCCCAAGCACCGAGCTGGGAGCCGTGCGGCCGCTCGGCGAAATACTGCTCAGTTTCGGCCCGGGTGACCCGTTCGACCGAGCCGACGACGATCACTTGTCGGTGCAGCGCAAACCACGGAAACACCAGACTCGCGTACGGGTTGGCAGACAGCTCACTGCCCTTGCGCGATTCGTAGTTGGTGAAGAACACGAATCCCGCCGAGTCGTAGCCCTTAAGCAGGACCGTACGCCCGCTGGGGTGCCCGTCGGCGTCAGCGGTAGCCACGATCATCGCGTTGGGTTCGGTCAGCCCAGCCCCGGCCGCGTCGGCGAACCAGTCACCGAACTGGGCCGTCCAGTCCCCCGCCAACTGCGTCTCCAGCAGTACGTCGCGTTCGGGGTAGTCGACCCGCATGGCTGCGGGTGAGGAAGGTTCCATGATCACGAGCGCTCCCGTCTGACTTTCGACCCGATCGAACCTATGTCCGTCCGGGGTGTGGCGTCAGCTCCGCCGGGCCGGGTGTCGCCGAGAGCACACTTCGCTCGGTCGACCCAGCTGATACCCGGCGGGCAAAATGAAACACTTACCGCATTAGCCAGGCAAGGAGAGTCGTGTCCGATTTCACGCCCGGCCTCAAGGGTGTCATCGCCTTTGAAACCGAGATCGCCGAGCCCGACCCGGCCGGTCGAGCCTTGCGCTATCGCGGCGTCGACATCGAGGACCTGATCGGCGTCGTCTCCTTCGGCAACGTGTGGGAGTTGCTGGTCGACGGCCGGTTCGGCCCCGGCCTGCCCCCGGCCGAACCGTTCCCGGTGCCGGTGCACTCCGGCGACATCCGGGTGGACGTGCAATCTGCTGTGGCCCTGCTCGCGCCGTACTGGGGGCTGTCGCAGTTGTTGCAGATCGACGATGAGCAGGCCCGCCGTGACTTGGCCCGGGTGTCGGTGACTGCGCTGTCGTTCGTCGCGCAGGCGGCGCGCGGTTTGGGGCTGCCGGCGGTGCCACAGAAAGACATCGACAAGGCGAGCACCATCGTCGAGCGGTTCATGCGACGCTGGCGCGGCGAACCCGACCCGCGCCACGTCCAGGCCGTCGACGCCTATTTCATTGCCGCCGCCGAACATGGCCTGAACGCGTCCACCTTCACCGCCCGGATCGTCGCCTCCACCGGCGCAGACGCGGCCGCCTGCATCTCGTGCGGAGTCGGCGCGCTCTCCGGCCCACTGCACGGCGGGGCGCCTTCGCCCGTGCTGAACATGGTTGAAGCGGTCGAACGCAGCGGTGACGCCACCGCGTACGTGAAACAGGCACTTGATGCTGGGGTTCGGCTGATGGGTTTCGGCCATCGGGTCTATCGGGCCGAGGATCCGCGCGCCCGGCTGCTGCGACGCATCGCCCGGGAGTTGGGCGCGCCCCGGTTCGAGGCGGCCGAGGCGCTGGAACGTGCGGCGCTGGCCGAGCTGCGTGAGCGCAAGCCCGACCGCGTGTTGGCCACAAACATGGAGTTTTGGGCCGCGGTGCTGCTCGATTTCGCCGAGGTGCCGACGCGCCTGCTCACGCCGATGTTCAGCTGCGCGCGGATGGCCGGCTGGAGCGCGCACATCCTCGAACAGAAACGACTCGGCCGCATCGTCAGCCCGAGCGCCAGCTATTTAGGCGCACCGGCGCGCAAACCCCAGCAGGTCGAAGGCTGGGCGCAGCTCACCCCTACCATGTGAGCGTGGCTGAGATTCGGATTCCGGACGAGATCAAACCGGTGGACGGGCGGTTCGGCTCTGGGCCGAGCAAAGTTCGCCCCGAGAGCGTGGAAGCGCTTGCCGCGGTGTCGCGCACCTTCCTGGGCACCTCACACCGGCAGAAGACCGTCAAAAACCAGGTTACCCGCCTCCGACGCGGCCTAGCCGACTTCTTCACCACCCCACCCGGGTACGAGGTGATCATCGGCAACGGCGGCACTAGCGCGTTCTGGGAAGTCGCCACATTTGGCCTGATCCGCCACAAGGCACAGTTCGCCGAATTCGGTGAGTTCGGGGCGAAGTTCGTCAAAGCCGTGCAGGATGCGCCGTTCCTCGGCGAACCGACAGTGCACCAGGCGCCCGGTGGCCAAGCGGCTTACCTGCAGGCAGAGGACGGTGTCGACGCCTATGCAACAGTGCAGAACGAGACGTCCACCGGCGTCGCCGTGTCAGTCGAACGGGTGGCCGGCGCTGCAGCTGACGCGCTGCTGCTGACCGACGCGACGTCCGGTGGGGGCAGCCTCGACGTGGATCTGCGCGAAACCGACGTCTATTACCTGGCACCACAGAAAGCCCTGGGCTCCGACGGTGGGCTGTGGATCGCGCTGATGTCGCCGGCTGCGATCGAGCGGGCGTTCGAGGTCAAGGCGAGTGGGCGCTACATCCCACAGTTCCTCGACCTGGTGACCGCGATCGAGCAGTCTCGGCTGGAACAGACTTACAACACCCCAGCGCTGTCGACCGTGTTCTTGGCGGCTGAGCAGCTCGACTGGATGAACGCGCAGGGTGGGCTGTCGTGGGCGGTCAAGCGCAGTGCCGAAAATGCCGCCGCGATCTATGGCTGGGCGCAGCGCTCGACCTTCGCCACGCCGTTCGTCACCGACCCCGCTATCCGCTCAAATGCCGTGGCGACGATCGACTTCGCTGATGAGATCGACGCAGCGGCGCTGGCTGCGGTGCTGCGCGCCAACGACGTGCTGGACACTGAGCCATATCGCAAACTCGGCCGCAACCAGCTCCGGGTAGCCCTCTACCCCGGCATCGACCCCGCCGACGTAGCCGCACTAACCGACTGCATCGACTACGTAGCCGCCCGCCTCTGAGCGCCGATGCCCGCTAAACTCGTCGCGGCCGGACGGGGTCAGCCAACTCGACGGCGTGGCTTTCCCCCATAGGGTGACCGGGACGCGTACCGTGTTCCAGTACGCGCCCGAGTGGCTGACGCTCGGGAGCACTAGCTAACGCGAAACGCGACGGGAGGCAGCATGCGGCCGGTACGCTTCGTCGCCCTCTCTGAGGACGGCCAGGCCCTCGTGCTCGCCGACGAGGTGGGGCGCCTGCTGGCGCTGCCACTTGACGACCGGATCAGCGGCGCACTGCACCACGACGGCTATGCCGCCAGTGCCAATGCGAGCAGCACCGCCGCGACTCCAGAAGTCATCGCCTCGCTGTCGCCGCGCGACATACAAGCACGAATCCGCTCGGGCGAGTCCGCTGAGGACGTCGCCCGCGTGGCTGGTGTGCCAGTCGACCGAGTGCTGCGCTATGCCGGGCCGGTGCTGCAGGAGCGGGCGATGCTGGCCCAGCACGCTCGCCGCACCCGGCTGAAGACCTCCGATTCCGGCGCTGCCTTGGCCGATGTGGTCGACAGCCGGCTCGCCCAACACGGCATCGACGCCGAAAAGATCTCCTGGGACGCGTTCCGGCGCGACGACGGCACTTGGCGCATCGTTGCCACCTGGCCGTCGGGCAAGGCGACCGCTCAAGCCCTCTGGGATCTCGACAAGGGTCGCCAGGTCGTCTCCCCGCATGACGACATGGCGCAATATCTGTGCGCCGAGCGACCCACCCAAATACTGGGTCAAGACCCGGTGCCGGAGCGCAATTTCCTGGAGCGCGGCGGACACGGCCTGCCCGGAGCCAGCCGCAATACCGAAACTAGCCGCGGTGGCCATGCCACAAGTGGGCATGGTCTTGGTGGCCACGGTCTTGGCGGCCATGGCCTTGGTGGGCACGGGCTTGGCGGCCACGGGCTGCCTGCCGCCGAGCCGACCAAACGACCCAGCCGGGACCCGATCCGGGCCGGCCGGGACGCGCTGCTGGCCTCACTGGATCGGCCGCTTGGGCAGAACAGCAGTGGTCGCAGCCTCGACTCAGGTGAAAGCCGCCGACCGGTCACTGGCGGCGCCGCCGCGCTGCTCGGTGGCGGTGCCGGCTCGGCGTTCGACGACGATGCTGACCTGCCCAAGGAAGTGCCCGCAGTGCCTTCGCTGGCGGTGCTGCGCCCCCGGCGCACTGTCGGGCAGACCCAACAACAGCCCGCCGAGGGCGACGAGGCCAAGCCGCGCAAGCGCCTACCCAGCTGGGACGACGTGCTGTTCGGCGGCGGCCCCGCCGCCCGCGAGTCGTCCTAACCGCTCCCGGCTGGAGCGCAGGGCGTCGCCCTGACCGTGCCTGGCTATGAGCGTAGGGCTAGGCCGGCTGCTTGCAGCCGGCCTTCGATCCGCACTCGCTCGATGTCACGATCCATCCCTTGGAGCTGTTGTAGGTGCTCTGCCAGGCCAAAATAGCGGCAGGCCAGGCAAAGCCGAAGGTCATAAGCGCACATCACTGCGGCCAGCCAGCGCTTCGACTGGCGGGTCGGGCCGGTGCGGCGCTGCCGGTCGAGTCGACGCAGATCAAAGAGAATCTGCTCGATTGACGGCGGATCCAGGGCAGCCAGCAGCCGAACTGGATCGAGGGCGGCGAAGGCATTATCGAGATTATCGAGCGCCACAGGCCGACGCTAAGCCCTCAAGGCACATTGTCGTACCACCCGTTCGGCCGACCCGATCTGCCAATTATTGAATAGTTACCTCTAACGAGTGAACCGCCACGGCCGGTTCTTCAGCCGTTGGCGCGGGGATCAGGGTGAGGTGGGGGTAGGGGCGCCACCTCAGGGCCAGGCGGTCACCGCTGCTGCGCAGCTGCCAGATCAGCGCCACGGCTGCGGCGAGGAAACAGATCAGGCCGGCAGCCCAGATGCTCGCCGGCACCCCGAAACGCTCGCCGCACCAGCCGGCAAGCGAAGCCCCGATCGGCGTCGTACCCAAAAAGACTAGAACGTAGAGGGACATGACCCGGCCGCGGAATGCGCCGTCAACGCCCATTTGCACGCGGTGATTTGCGGCTTGGGCCAGAAAGATGGAAAAGAACCCAGTCGGCACCAATAGAATTGCCGCTACCAGAAACGATCCCGCAAAACCAACCACAAATTCCAACAGCCCAAAAGCCAAAGCTGCCCCCAATACCACGTACGCACCGGGGCGGGCTCGGCGCGCGCTGCCAGCGAGTGCACCGAATAGTGCGCCGGCGGCCAACGCGGTAGTCAGCAGTCCGAAAGAGGACGGGCCGGCGTGGAAGTTGATTCGTGCCAATGCCGCCAACGTCACCGGGAAGTTAAAGCCGATCATGCCGATGACCGCCATCAAACTGAGCGGCAGCAGCAGGTCAGAGCGCTTCCACACGTAGGCGAGACCGTCGAGGATCCGGGCGTCTTTCTTAGCTTGCGGAGCCGCGCGATGCAGGTCGGCGGTGCGCATCCGGCTATAGCTGAAGACAGGTGAGATAGCCAACACGGTCGCGATCAGAAAGACCGGGCCGGTGTCGAACAGCGCGAGTGCAGCTCCGGCCAAAGCGGGCCCGGCGATCCTTGCGGTGTTGAAAGTAGCGGCGGACAACGCCAGCGCATTAGGCAGCAACGGCCGGTCGACCAGCTCGGAGACAAACGACTGGCGGACCGGAGTTTCGACCGCGCCCGCGGTGCCGAGCAGGCCAGCGAAAACAAAAACCCAGGCGAGCGTGACTTCGCCCGAAGCCACCAAAATGGCAAAGACGACGGCGATGCTGGCGAAGGTCGCGTTCGCCCAGATCAGCAGTGTGCGCTTGTCGAATCGGTCAGCGAGCTTGCCGCCCCAGAGAGTAAGCAATAACACTGGCGAGAACTGCAAAGCTGCCACTGTGCCGAGCGCTCTGGGGGAATTGTGGGACAGGCCGAGCACTAGCCAGTCCTGCGCGGTGAACATCATCCATACACCGAGTAGCTTGACCAGCTGACCGGTGGCGAAAAGTCGGTAGTTGCGAACGTATAGGGACTGAACTGTCGTGCTCAGCACTGGCCGCACTCGGCTGCGCCTCCTGTTCGGTCGTACGCGTCATCGTCACGTGGCGAAGACCGGCGACCCAGGCCGCTCAGCCGCGCGAGACCTCCCGCAACAGCCGCGCTGCGTGGGCGAGCACATCGCGATCATCCGCACTGAGCCGCTCCAATTGGGTGGCCAGCCAGTCGTTGCGCGTCTGCTCGAATTCGGCATACATCGCTCGCCCCTGCTCGGTGGGCGCCAGAATCACCTGTCGACCGTCGGTGGGGTGCGGGGTCCGTACGACGAGGCCTTGGTCTACTAGTTTCCCGATGATCTTGGTCATCGTCGGCGGCTGCACTCGCTCGGTGTCGGCGAGCTCCCGCGGGGTCAGTGCTCCGGCCAGTTGGAGGCTGGTCAGGGCAGACAGCTGGCTGAAAGTGAGGTCACCGACCGGCCGGGTCTGGCGGACCCGTCGGTTGAGTCGCTGAATTGCCTCGCGAAGCGTCCTGGCCAGCTCGTCAGCTGTCTCACGCTCGAACGTCACCGGAACTCCATCACGATGTTTAGCTTAGCTAATGAGCTCGGCTAACGACATTGATTTACCTATGACCAGTGTCACCGCTACCCTGGTCAGGTGAGCGACCAGCCCCCATCCAGCCTGACAGCTGTCACCGGCAGCAAACCCCGGGTCGAGCCGCTCGACCCACCGATGGTCCCGTTCGCCGTCGCGGGCCTCTTCGGGTTTGTGTTCGCCGGCCTGGTCGTGTGGCTGGCCCACGGCCCCACCCGCTGGCTCGACGTCTGCATCGCCGGCTTCCTAGTCGGCATCCCCGGCCTGATTACGATGCTGATCCATGACCGAAACCGCAAACACCGCCGCGCCCTAACCCACCCCAACTTCACCGCTACTCGTTAGGGCGACGCAATACCCGCCTCAAGCCCGATAAATAACGCATTCACTTGTTAGGCATCGCAACGGGACCGACTTGTCACCGACAGCGGTTGAGTACACTCATTGTCGTTGACTGGATCCTCCGGTTCTGCTAATCCTGGCCCTCGGCGGTCACTCACCGCCGCAGACGTGGTAATCCGAACTTTGTCCTGCTGGTGATGCCGAGATTGGGCGAGTCATGTGTTCCTGGCGTCGGGGTGATTCTTGTGCTTGAGCGTGCTGACCAGATTAGAAAACTTATCGCAGCACAGCCGACTAAAGCACGCGGCACGGCAGATTTTCTCCAGCGGGTGTGTCGAACCGCCGCACAGTCGCTGTCCGTGTCGGGCACTGGGATAAATGTGTTGACTGGTGATGGGATTCGGGGAGTTTGCGCTGCGTCCGACCCGCGCAGTGAGCGCATCGAAGAACTCCAGTTCATGTTCGGCGAGGGTCCATGTATCGATGCTTTCGAGGCCCGCCGGCCGGTGCTCGTCGCCGATCTAGCCGTCGGCGCCAACGATCGCTGGCCAATGTATACCCCCGCTGCACACAGGCTGGCGTTCGGGCCGTTTTCGCCTTCCCGCTACAGGTAGGCGCGGCCCGACTAGGCGTCCTAGATGTTTTTAGCGAACGCATCGGAGCCTTGTCCAACGATCAATTCAGCGACGCATTGACTCTCGCGAATATCGCAGTGGCCACCCTGCTAGACGAACAGCAGACCATGGGCACCACCGATCCCGACGCTGAAACCGACTCTGACGCCGACACTGAGTCCGCGGCGGCTGAGGAGCTCAGCTATCGCGCGGAGTTGTTCCAGGCCCAGGGAATGGTGATGGTGCAGATAGGTGGGACAATCAGTGCGGCAATGGCCAGGATGAGAGCCTACGCCTACGCCGAGGATTGCCGCATTGACGATGTTGCGCGATCCATTGTCGCCCGCAAGCTGACCTTTGACCAAGATCACTGACGAGTTGAAGCGCACTCACGCTCCGTGCCGGGAGGCAGCCATGATCACCGTTTCCGCCGAACAGCTTGCGGCGATTTTCGTCGAAGTCGCTGACACTCTGGTTGACGAGTTCGACTTGATCGAATTCCTGCAGATGCTGACTGACCGAACTGCTGATCTGGTCGGCGCCGCAGCCGTCGGGCTAGTTCTGGCCGACCAAACGAGGCACCTGGCCTTCATGGCAGGATCAGACGAGAATGCGAAGCTGTTAGAACTGTTCCAATTGCAAACCCGCGAAGGGCCTTGTCTGGAGGCGTTTCAGACCGGGGCGCCCGTAATCAACGTAAGCCTGGGCGAAGCCAGCACCCGGTGGCCGCGTTTCGCACCGTATGCCACCCAGGCCGGGTTCCAGTCCGTGCACGCCTTTCCGCTCCGGCTACGCAGCAATAGCATAGGAGCGTTAAACGTGTTCGGTGACACAAAAGGCGGTGACTTTGCCGAGCCGGATGTTCCGATCGTGCAGGCTTTAGCAGACCTGGCTGCCATTTCGCTGTTGCAACAACGGGCCATCCGCCGCGGTGAAATCTTGTCCGAGCAACTCCAAGGCGCCCTAAACAGTCGGATCGTTATCGAGCAGGCCAAGGGTGCCGTCGCACAGGCCCACCACCTCAGTGTGGACGAGGCGTTTGCTCTGATTCGCTCCTATGCCCGGGGCAACAACATCAAACTCACTAACCTCGCACAAGCCATCGTCAGTGATCGAAGCCCCCTCGTCTATCCGAGTTGACCCAACCATCGCCCCACTTGACCTGCACAATTTGCCAACAAGTTACGAGCTGGTCATAACACCAACGGTCAAACTAGCTCCCGACCAAGCAACTCCGCTAGCTGTACCCGAGCACTCTGCGGGAATTTAGGGGGTTGCTCGACGGGTGCACCGAGACTCATGGAAGACGAGCATGGCCACGTGCGCCGCCGGGTCCAGGGCGACCGCGAGCGGTCGGCACCCGCGTCGCCGAAACCTTACGACATTACCGAGCGTGCAGAAAGGTTAATCATCCCAACAGGTGAGGGGGCGGAATTTCGCTATTTAGCTGTGGCCGTATTCCTCTTAGCTGTGGCCGTATTCCTCGACCGGCTCGCCCGACTCGACCGAACCGTGGCCACGGCTGACCGCGACCGACTCGACTTCGCTGTCGTCATAGACCGTGGGAAGTTCGTCGATTGGCTGCTCGACCGCGGTCAACAGCGCCTCGGAGTGGGCGCCGCAGCCATGGTCTGCGCTGACCGCGCGGGCGTCGTCGGGTGCGTAGAGGTTGCCGCAGACGCCGAACATGCCGCGCATCGCCCCAGCTAGCGGCAGGTAAAACCCGCACGAGCCGCAACGGGCGTTACGTGGAGCCGCGGTGGAGATCGGCGCCTCCGGACCGCTCTCGCCGTCATACCATCGTTGGGCGGTCTCCATCCGGCCGTCTTGTGACATCACCCGAGAGCGACCAAGGCCAAGCTCCCAGCTGACCTCTTCGACGGCCGGGTCGTCGCTGAGCACGTAACCCTGTGCCAACCGATCGTCGTCTGGCGCGGTCGGCATCAAATCGCCGACGCCCAAGTCGCCGGGCTGCAGTCGCTCGTTCCACGGCACCCAGCCGGGCGCGAGCAACGCTTCGGTGCCGGGCAGCAAGACGGTCTCGCAGACAGTGACGTGACGGCTGCGCGGCACCCGAGTGACGGTGACTGCCCAGCGCCAACCTTGGTAACCAGCAAGGTGGCTCTCGAAGAGGTGGGTGACGACCCGGTCACCTTCGGCGATTGCTTCGAGATGGTCACCGATGTCGCTAGGAGCCACATCGGTGATGGCCCCACGGGCGACGCCAATAGCATCGGCACAAACCTGGTCGAGGCGGGCAGAGCGCAGCGCGGTCCTGGTCGTCACATATTCATTCTCCCTTACCGCACGCTGGTGCGAGCAACGACTCCCGCAGAATCTCCTGGCACCGCACGGGACATGAGTGGACCGGATCCGTCAGGATGGTTGCCATGCCGTTAGTTGGTTCGATCGGGCGCACGGTCGGCACTGCCATCAAGGCGACCCGGCTGCTCGTGCGTGGTTCGGTGCGCGGTGGCGCCTGGGCAACCCGCCGAGTCGGTTCGGCGCGCGCCAACGGGGCGGCCAACGAAATCGGGATGATCCGGCTCTTCGATCTGCACGCGATCTCGTGCGCCGGCGACACACTGATCACTATTGGACTAGCCGGCACGGTCTTCTTCTCCGTGCCACTCGGCGAGGCGCGCAGCAAAGTCGCGTTGTATCTGCTGATCACGATGGTGCCGTTCGCACTGCTCGCGCCGGTGGTGGGCCCGCTGCTCGACCGGTTCCGGCACGGGCGGCGTTATGCGTTGGCCGTCACCATGCTCGGGCGGGCCTTCCTCGCCTTCGTGATCTCCGATCACCTCGGCGGCTGGGCCCTTTATCCGGCGGCTTTCGGCGTGCTTGCGCTTTCTCGCGCGTACGGGGTGGCGCGCTCGGCGGCCGTGCCGCGGTTGTTGCCGGCGGGGATCGGGTTGTCGCAGGCCGGAGCCCGAGCCAGCGTGTACGGCACGTTCGCCGGCGCACTGGTGGCTCCGATCGGGCTGCTCGCGGTCAAATTCGGGCCACAATGGTCGCTGCGGGTGGCAGCAGTTCTGTTCATCGTCGGCATGGTGATCTCGCTGCGGCTGCCCCCGCGCGCTGATTCCGATCCGCCCGAGGCGGTGCCGCGCCCGTGGCGTTCGATGTTGCGGCTGCCTCGCGGGGCCGATCGCCCGCTGTCCGGCCGGCTCGTCGTCTCCACCCTGCTCGGCAGCGCCAGCCTCCGCCTGCTGTACGGCTTCCTGCTGCTCTTCCTGACCTTCGTGATCGTCGGTAAGCAGCTCGACACCACCGCGTTCGGGCGCGACCTCGGCCGGCAAGGCGCGATCAGTGTGATCGGTGGCGCACTCGCCGTCGGTACGTTCCTGTCCACCGCCGTCGGCACTCGGTTACGGATTCGCCGACCGCTGGCGCTGCAATCCGTCGGGTTGGCGTGCACCGCTGCAATGGCCGTCGCAGCCGCGCTCTTCTACAGCCTTCCCCTGCTCGCCCTCCTCGCCCTGGTCACCGCGATCTTCAGTGGGATCGCCAAGCTAGCAATCGACGCGAGCATCCAAGAGCGGGTGCCGGAACGGATGCGGGCTAGCGCGTTCGCGCACTCGGAAACGGTCCTGATGATCGCCTGGGTGCTGGGCGGTGCGCTCGGGATCATCCCGCTGTCCGGCCGGCTAGGGGTGGGGTTGGCAGCCGTGCTCGCGGTCTGCGCCGCGGTTCGCGCCGGCTTTGTCGCAGTCCGACTGCACGACGAACGACTCAGCGGCCGCGCCAACGACCCGACCAGCCCGACTGGCGAATCAAGCCAGCACAGCTCAGACCAGCACAGCTCAGACCAGCAAAGCTCAGACCAGCTCAGCTCAGACCAGCTCAGCTCAGCTGCGCACCTAAGTCAGACGTCGCCGGTCGACCCCTGGCCCGATGCGCCTACCGCACCCGGCCAAGCGATGCCGCCGGCCCCCCGGGGCCCTCTCACGCTTCCAGCACCCTATGACCCGACCCGCGCAGATCGGGCGAGCAGCAACCTGCCGCCTGGTAACCCGACTCGGGCTGGCACCCGTGCCCCAAACCACAAACCCCACCAAGATCCCCCGGCCGAAGACCAAACCCGCGAAGATCGGACGCTGGTTGACCCAACTCGCCGGGATCAGACCTTGGTCGATCAGAGTCGGGTCGACCAGTCGGCGGGCCGCAAGTGGCGACTGCTGGGGCGACGTCAGCAGAAACCTGCGCGAACGGCTTCCCCCGTCGCGCCGGCAACCCCGCCGACGCTGCAACTGGCCAAGCCGCAACCGGAGGCCGAACAGGCCAGCACCGCACCGCCCGGGTTCCACGTATACCGGCCGTCGTCGGCCGCCCAGCCCCCGTCCGGCGCAGCTTCGACAAATGATGCGAACGGCTGATGACGTACCCCATTTTGGTGGTGACGGCGGTCAATGCAGAGGCGGAAGCGATCCGTGCTGGGGTGCACGTGGGCCAGATCGTGGCCGAGGCGGTGGGGGTTGGGCCGGCAGCCGCTGCGGCCGGAACCGCTCGGTTGCTCGCCACGGGGAGCTATCGGGCTGTGATTAGTGCGGGCATCGCCGGGGGCGTCCCAGGCCGGGCATCGGTGGGCGCGACAGTGCTCGGCGCCCGCAGCATCGCCGCTGATCTCGGTGCCGAGACAGCCGACGGTTTTCAGACAGTGACCGAGCTCGGGTTCGGCCGCAACGAGTTCGCCGCTGACCCCGCTCTGCTCAGAGCGCTGGCCGCAGCTCTGCCCACGGCTGTGGTCGGCGATATCCTCACGCTGAGCACGGTGACCGGCACGGCCGAGACCGCGCACCGGCTCGCGCATCGTTTCCCGACCGCGGTCGCTGAAGCGATGGAAGGCTTCGGCGTCGCGACGGCGGCAAACGGGGTCCCGTTCCTTGAGCTGCGCACGATTTCCAACCCCATCGGACCCCGCGATCGGGCCGCCTGGCAGCTGAAAGAGGCCTTCACCGCGTTATCCACAGCCGCAGGTGCCCTGTGGACAGCTTGTGGATAACTTTCCAGCTGTGGGCGGACAGACAGGCGTCACACCAGACGGCAGCGGGTGCACGCCACTAGCGTGAAGGGGTGGCGCTTTCTCTCGCGGTCTCCCCTTGCCCCAACGACACCTTTGTCTTCCACGCGCTCGTGCACGGGCTGATCCCGGATGCGCCGGAAGTCAACCTGACCTTCGCCGATGTGGACGTCACCAATACGGCTGCCCAGCGCGGCGAGTTCGACCTGATCAAGGTCAGCTACGCGGCGTTGCCCTGGCTGCTCGACGACTATGACCTGTTGCCCACTGGGGGCGCGCTGGGTCGCGGCTGCGGCCCGCTGGTGCTGGCCCGCACGCCGGAGCAAGAGCTGGCCGGCGCGAGGTTGGCGGTGCCCGGCGACCGCACGACCGCCTACCTGCTCTATCGCCTCTGGTCGGCCGATCAGCCGCCGGCCGACATCCAGGTGGTGCCGTTCCACGAGATCATGCCGGGCGTTGCCGACGGCAAATACGACGCCGGCCTGGTGATCCACGAGGCTCGCTTCACCTATCCGCGCTTTGGCCTGACCGAGCTGGTCGACTTGGGCAAGTGGTGGGAGGCCGACACGGGCCTGCCGATTCCGCTCGGCGCGATCCTGGCGCGCAAGGGCGTAGTCGACCCGGTCGAGGCGACCGAATGGATCCGCACCTCGGTCAGCATGGCTTGGGCAAACCCGGATGCGAGCCGCGAATTCGTCCTAGCGAACGCGCAAGAAATGGAGCTCGACGTGGTTCAGCGCCACATCGATCTCTATGTGAACGAATTCACCCTGGAGTTGGGTCAAGCCGGGCTCGCCGCCGCCGACGCCCTGCTCGGACGATCGGCGGCGGCGGGCATCACCCCTGCGGTCAAACCCCTCGGCTAGGCCTCGAATTCGCGGGCGACCGCGTGCACGAGCTGCGCGATCTTCTGCGTCGTGGCCTTGTCGGGGTAGCGCCCGCGACTCAGGTTGGGTTGCACCCTCGACTCAAGCACTTTGATCATGTCTTCGACCATGCTGTGCAACTCTTCCGCCGGCCGTCGGCGCAGCTCGGTCAGGGACGGCGGTGCGTCCAGCACCTTCACGCCCATCGCCTGGGCGCCCTTTCGGCTGTCCACCACCCCGAACTCGAGCCGCTGGCCGGCTTTCAGGTCGGCAACACCCGTGGGCAGCGCGCCCTTAGGCAGGAACACATCGCCACCTTCATCGCTGGTGACGAAGCCGAATCCTTTCGCCGCGTCGTACCACTTCACTCGACCCGTGGGCACCGCTGACCTCAACTTCACTGAAATGGAAACAACCGCTCACGCGAGCCTATCCAGCCGATGCCCAGCTACCCAACTGCAATCCCACCTAACAAGGCGGGCAATGACGTCAGATCGGGCAGGATGTGCGACGCACCGGCCGCGCCCAACTCGTCGGCTGAGCACGGTCCGGTGGTGACCCCGATCCCGGGGATGCCGGCCGTGCGGGCAGCGAGCATGTCGGCGACGTGGTCACCGACGTACCAACGGACGTTGTGTTCGGTCAGTGCTGTTGCTTTGCCCTCGGCGAACAGATCGCCGGCGACGACGTCGACCGACAGCTCCAGGTGTTCTAGGTGCAGCTGGGCCAGTCGGCCTAGTTTCGAGGTCACGACGACGACTCTCAGCCCGAGGGCGCGGACCGCGGCCAAGGCTTCGATCGCGCCGGCAGTCGGCAGCGAGCCGGTGATCGCGTAATCCGGATAGAGCGCCCGGAACGCGGTCACTGCCGGTTCGACCTGGTCGGCCGGGAACCACTGCGTCAGCTCGGTGCGCAGCGGCGGCCCGAGTCTGCTGGTAGCCAGGTCGGCGTCGACAAAGACACCGGTCTGGGCACTCAGCGCGTGATAAACCGCACGGATCCCCGGCCGGGAGTCGATCAAGGTCATGTCAAGATCGAAACCGACCGCTTCGCTCACGCCGGTCGTACGCTAGCGGTGTAGGTCAGGTCCTCGATCGGCAGTGGAAAGGTCTGGTCGTCACCGAAAGGCGACGGCGCAGCGGGCCGGTCGGCCAGCAGCTCGGACACGTCCAGGTGAGCCTTCGGCGGCGGTGTCTGCTCGCCAGATCGCCGCGCGGAGCCCGGCAACTTCTTGTCTGCGCCCACGAATCTCCCCTTTACCCAGCACTTCCGGCCAGCCCGGACACCTCAATATGGTGTCACGCCCGCTAGCGTTAATGACGATGGCCACCACATTCGCTGATCAGCTCAGATCGCTGCCCGACGAGGCGCTGGGCGCGTTGATCCAAATGCGCCCCGATCTCGTCGTGCCCGTGCCCGCCGACATCATCGCGCTCGCCGTGCGCGCCCAGTCCCGCGGCTCCGTCGCCCGCTGCCTGGACGGGCTGGACGAGTTCACGTTGCAAATTCTTGACGCCGCCCGGCTGACCCGGAGTGTGACGACCGCGCTCACCTCGGTCGCAGCGATCCTCGCGCTGGCCGACGGGGTCGCTCCCGACGATGTGCGGACCGCTATCGACGCGCTGCGGGCCCGGTTTCTGCTGCACGAGGCGGAAAATGCCAACTCGGCCGCTGGAGCCCTGCAGGTCGTCGGCGCGGTCGACGAGGTCACCTCGCCCTACCCGGCCGGCCTCGGTCGCCCAGCTGACTATCTCGACCCGCTGACCGCGGCGCTGTGCGCAGACAAAGCCAAACTTCGGCGTACGGTGTTAGCCGCCCCGCCCGGTGCCCGCGCCGTGCTCGATCGGCTCGCCGCCGGCCCGCCGGTCGGTGCACTCAACCGTGATTCGGTCGCCGAACCAGTCCGCTGGCTAGTCGAACAACACGTACTCGTGCCGATCGCCGAAGCTGGCCGCGCCCCCCGGCCAGACGGTGAGCTAGTCGAGCTACCCCGCGAAGTCGGCTTGCTGCTTCGTCGCGACACCGGCCCGCTCGGCGTGCTTCGCCCGTTCACACCCGTGCCGACCGCTGTCGTACGCGACGCCAAGTCAGTCGACTCCGCCGGCGCCGGCCAAGTCATGGAAGCCGTACGCGGCACCGAGTCGCTGCTAGAAGCACTCGCCGCCGAACCGGCACCCGTGTTGCGGGCGGGCGGAATCGGCGTACGGGAGTTGAAGCGGCTGGCCCGCGCCGCAGGCGTGGACGAATCCCGGGCCGCGCTACTGCTGGAAACCGCGTACGCAGCCGGTCTGATCGGCGAGAACGACGCGAACGGCAACCCGAGAACGATCTCAGCCAGCCGGGCCAGCACTGGCGGCGAAGAAGTGGTGCTGCCCACCGTGGCATACGACCGGTGGCGCACTCTCGGCACAGCACACCGGTGGGAAACGCTGATCCAGTCCTGGCTGGTGATGACCCGACAGAGCGCAGTGGTCGGGCAGCGCGACGAGCGGGACCGTCCGATCAACGTGCTCTCACCCGAGGTGGAACGCGCCGGCGCCCCGCAAGCCCGGCGGGAGGCCCTGCAGGCGCTCGCCGACCTGGCCCCCGGCGCCGCCCCGCAGGTCGACGATCTACTTGCCCTGCTCGCCTGGCAAGCACCCCGCCGGGCCCAGGGTCGCGAGAGCGCCCACCGCGATGCACTGAGCACCGCAGCGCAGCTGGGCGTTACGGCGCTCGGCGCGCTCACCACGTACGGGCGAATGTTGTTGATCGGTGGTGATCTGGCCGCGAGTGACCCGTTGGGGCTGTTCACCGGCGTGACTCAGCCGCGTAGTGCCGCGGTTCAGGCGTTGGACGAGCTGGTGCCGGCGCCGGTTGACCACATTTTGGTGCAGGCTGACCTGTCAGTGGTGGTGCCTGGCCCGCCCGAGCCGGAGCTCAGCGCCGAGCTCGATGTGATCGCCGAGCCGGAGTCGGCAGGTGGGGCCAGCGTGTTCCGAGTGACGCCGGCTAGCGTGCGGCGTGCGCTCGATGTCGGCTTCACCGCTGAAGACCTGCACGCGCTGTTGCGGCGTCGCTCGCGCACCCCGGTGCCGCAGACGTTGACCTATTTGATCGACGACGCGGCCCGCCGCCACGGTGGGTTGCGGTCGGGTTCGGTCAGTTCCTATCTGCGCAGTGATGATCAAGCTTTGCTGGCCGAGGTGCTGGCCGACCGCCGGCTGTCCGGGTTGGCGTTGCGCCAGATCGCCCCGACTGTGCTGGTCAGCCCGGTGCCGGCGACGCGGCTGCTCGCGCTTTTACGCGAAGCCAGTTTCGCCCCGGTCGCCGAAGACGCGGGTGGCGCCGCCGTGCTGGCACGACCCAAAGCCCGCCGAGCCCCGGTACGGCTGTCCACCGCGGCCCGGGTCGCCGAACAGATCGTGCCCCCGCCGATGATCGGCCCACGCCTGGCGGGAGTGGTCGAGCAGATCCGCCGCGGCGATCACGCCACCCGAGCGGCCCGCCGAGCGCCGGACACCGTACGCGCGGCGAACGGACAGAGCGTGCCCGGATTGACCTCAGTGCAAGCACACGGCCAGGCAATGGCAGTGCTGCAACAAGCGGTACGCGAGAAGTCCAGTGTCTGGGTGGGCTACGTCGACTCGCACGGCGCGACCCTGTCCCGACTGGTACGGCCGGTGTCGTTGAATGCGGGGTATTTGCGCGCTGAGGACGAACGTACCGAAACGTCGCACACGTTCGCCCTGCACCGGATCACCGCAGCGGTGCCGGCGGAGCAGTGAGGCTAGTTTCGTGTCAGACTGGAGGGTCGGTTTGAACTCTTCGAGAGGCGCCCAGGTGAGCGACGGACCATTGATCGTCCAGTCGGACAAGACCCTGCTGCTGGAGGTGGACCACCCCGACTCCTCGGCGTGCCGCATGGCGATCGCACCCTTCGCCGAGCTGGAACGCTCGCCCGAACACGTGCACACCTATCGACTGACCCCGCTCGGGCTGTGGAACGCACGCGCTGCCGGCCACGATGCCGAGAACGTGGTCGACTCTTTAATCAAATTCTCCCGGTACCCGGTGCCGCACGCACTGCTGGTCGACGTGGCCGACACGATGGACCGATACGGCCGGCTGCAGCTGGTTAACGACCCCACCCACGGCCTGGTGCTGCGCGGTCTGGACCGAATCGTGCTGGTCGAAGTGGCCAAGTCGAAGAAGCTGGCCGGCATGCTCGGCGCCCGCATCGACGACGAAACGATCGCCGTGCACGCCTCCGAACGCGGCCGGCTCAAACAAGCGCTGCTCAAGTTGGGCTGGCCGGCCGAAGACCTAGCCGGCTATGTCGACGGCGAAGCGCACGAGATCGAACTCGCCCAAGACGGCTGGACCTTGCGCTCCTATCAACAGGAAGCCGTCGACGGTTTTTGGGCCGGCGGCTCCGGCGTCGTCGTGCTCCCCTGCGGCGCCGGCAAAACTCTGGTCGGCGCGGCCGCGATGGCCACCGCCAAAGCCACCACGCTGATCCTGGTCACCAACACGGTCGCCGGTCGGCAGTGGAAACGCGAACTGGTCGCCCGCACCTCGCTCACCGAGGACGAAATCGGAGAATACTCCGGCGAACGCAAAGAAATCCGCCCAGTCACCATTGCCACCTACCAAGTGCTCACCTCCCGCCGCGGCGGCGCCTTCACCCACCTGGACCTGTTCGGCGCCCGCGACTGGGGCCTGGTCATCTACGACGAAGTGCACCTGCTGCCCGCACCGATCTTCCGCTTCACCGCCGACTTGCAGGCCCGGCGTCGCCTCGGCCTAACCGCCACTCTGGTACGCGAGGACGGGCGCGAAGGTGACGTCTTCTCGCTGATCGGCCCAAAACGCTACGACGCACCGTGGAAAGACATCGAAGCACAGGGCTGGATCGCGCCGGCCGAATGTGTCGAAGTGCGGGTTACGTTGACCGATGCCGAACGGATGACCTACGCGGTCACTGAGGCGGAGGAGCGATACCGGGTCGCGGCCACCGCTCGTACCAAATTGCCGGTCGTCCGCGCTCTGGTAAACAAACACCCAAACGAGTCGGTGTTGGTGATTGGTGGATATATCGATCAGCTGCACCAGTTAGGGGAATTTCTCGACGCCCCGGTTTTGCAAGGCTCGACCACTAACAAGGAGCGCGAACGGCTGTTCGACGCTTTTCGCTCGGGTGAACTGAAGACGCTAGTCATCTCCAAGGTGGGCAACTTTTCGATCGACCTGCCCGAGGCGGCGGTGGCGATCCAGGTGTCTGGCACGTTCGGTTCGCGGCAGGAAGAAGCCCAGCGGCTGGGCCGAGTGTTGCGCCCGAAAGCCGATGGTCGGCAAGCGCACTTCTACACCGTCGTCTCCCGCGACACGATCGACACCGACTACGCCGCGCACCGACAGCGCTTCCTGGCCGAACAGGGCTACGCCTACACCATCGTCGACGCTGACGACGTCCTCGGCCCACCGCTGCCCCAAATCGACTGATCTGGGGCAGATCGGGTTAGCTTGGCCGCGGTGCTGGGCTGGTCGAGCTGGGATCGACCTGCACCCGGGTGGTTTGGCTGGGGTCGGACTGGTCTGACCAGGTAGCCAGGCTGGTGCCGCAGATAACGAAGACCAGCACAATGGCGGCGATGATCCCAGCCGGAAGCACCCAGCCCGGCCGTTTGGCGCGCCCAGCGGTCGGGGCTGCCGCGCTCGGGCCAGCCTGCTCGAACGCCGCGGCCGCGACCACCTCCGGGCTGCCCAACCGCTCAAGGATTTCGATCAACTCGCTCTCGGTCTGCACGTCCCGCTCGGTGCGCTCTGCCTCAATGTGCGCGGCCAAATCAGCTAACAGCTCCCGGCGTTGCAGCAGCGGCAGGTCGGCGACCCGCTGTTCCACCTCGCGCAAATATTGCGTCACAACATCGTCCTGCTGCGCAGTCATGCGGCCTCACCAGTCCCCACGAGACGATCAATGGTCTGTCGAAAAGAAACCCACTCGGTCCGGAAGTGGTCGAGCGCCGAACGCCCAGCGGACGTCAAACCGTAGTAGCGGCGCGGGGGCCCAGTCGGCGACTCGACCCACTTCGTTTCCACTAAATTGGCCCGGCGCAGTCGAGAGAGCAGCGGATAAAGCGTGCCCTCAGAAGCGGCGAGATTGGGCTCTTCGCCGAATCTGCGCACGATCTCGTTCCCATAACGGTCCTCGTGTTCAACCATGGCCAACACGCAGAACTCAAGAGTCCCCCGGCGCAGGCTAGTGGCTAGTTGTGCGGCATCTGCCATGCCTCACACAGTACCTTGCGCCGCAAGGTACTGTCCAGGTGAATATGATTCCGCCCTCCTCCACTGCACCACCGGACGGCTGCGCTCAAAAAGCAGCGGTATGCAATGTGTTGCACATGACATGCAATCGAGGTACCGTAGGCGCAAAGAAGGTGGTGGAGATGGCTTCTCAGACTGTTGGCTTCGCGCTCGCCGACGAGGATCGCGAGCGTCTTGATCGACTGGTAGAACACTTTGGCGGCGGAAATCGATCCGCGTACCTGCGTGCGACGTTAAAAGTAATGGAGTCATTGCGTCGAGCAGAACGCCTTCGAGAACTCCAAACGAGCAATCATCGCCGGCTTGCTGAGCAGGGAATCACTACCGAACAACTCCCCGATCTCATCCGACAGGCATACAAGGGACCGCGGAGATGACACTTCCGGGGCCGGTAGCGACTCCAGTCGTCTTCGACGTCAACGTGCTAGTTCAGGCCATTGCAACAGGGAACAGTCCATACAGCTCGTGGCCTTCACCCCCTCCGACCTCGGGAAACGCGTTCGCCGATTGTTTGGGGATCATCAACGATGCGGCCGAGTTCGCACTTTGGCTTTCACCGCACATCCTTGACAACACTGCCCGAGTTCTTGAGCAAGTTGTCGGAACGCCAAAAGAGGAAGCAGAAGACTACGTAGAGATTCTGCGCCAAATGTCAGAGGACTCCGGCGGCGACGTACTTGTCCCACCCCGCACTGTCCACGACTGCAGCGACCACGAGGATAACCTCGTCCTTGATCTCGCCGCGGAAGTTGGTGCGATGCTGATCGTTTCGGAGGATATCGACCTGACGGCCATGTCTCCGTGGCGCGGAGTGCCGGTGCTACGTGCTCGCGAGTTCACCTCCCGAGTGGATGGCATGCGTAGGCACAGCCGGCGACGTTGAGCCCCGTCGTCTGACCTCCCACCCACTACCAACAGTCGATACAGCCTGACCACTAGATCAGATGCGGTCTGGGCACCCAGCCGTTAGGTGATCACGCTGGGAGTTGGGGGCCGGGTGCAATAGGTCGGCTAGGAGGTCGCCGTGGTGGTTTACGCGGTTGATTACGTCGGTGGCGCGCCCAGTCAATAGCCGAGCCGGTTCGGCGGCGGCCGGCCGGCACTGCTGGTCGGTGAGGCCGGCACGTTTGGGCCGGACGTACCAATCGGCGGCCCCGAACGCGTGCTGGTGTTCGCCTACGCGGTGTGGCAGTTGGTGACCGCGCGGATCGTTTCCCGGCCGTTTACCGACACGATGTAGGCAGCCGCGTTTGCGCTTCGACTCAGTACGACAGGATCGATCCGGTATGTGCGCGAAGGACGTGACGACGTTGAAATACATGATCATGATGTTTGGTGACGGGGCTTCCATGATGGCCACCAAATCCGAGGAGTGGATCGGGGAAATGATCGGTTTCATGACCCGGCTCGACGAGGAACTGCGCGATTCGGGCGAACTGGTCTTCCAGGCCGGTCTCGCCGACGGCAGCACCGCAAAGACGTTCCGCGCCGAAGGCGGGACGGTGACCGCGACCGACGGCCCGTTCGCCGAGGCGAAGGAGTCACTCATCGGCTACTGGATTGTTGAGGTCGCCGACGAGGCCCGCGTCGCTGCCATCGCATCCCGGATCGTCGAATACGCTGAGGTCGTCGAGGTGCGTCCGGTCATGGACGCACCTCCGGAGATGTGACCGGGCGACCGATCCCTGAGGACCTGCTGCGCGACCTCGCGCCGCAGGTCCTCGGGGCACTCCTGCGCCGGTACGGACAGCTCGAAGCGTGCGAGGACGCCGCCCAGGAAGCCATGATCGCCGCTGCAACGTCTTGGCCGGTCGACGGTCTGCCACGCAGCCCGTTCGCCTGGCTTATCACCGTCGCCACCCGCCGCTTGATCGACGCGAACCGAGCCGACACCGCCCGGCGTCGCCGTGAGGTCGACGACGCTGTCAGACGCGGGAACGACCCCCCAATCGTTGCGGACCACGACGACAGCCTCGACCTGTTCTTCCTGTGCTGCCACCCGGTGCTGTCCGAGGCGTCGCAGCTGGCGCTGACGCTGCGCGCTGTCGGAGGGCTAACGACCGTCGAGATCGCCCACGCGTTCATGGTTGCTGAGGCCACCATGACCCAGCGGCTCGTCCGGGCGCGGCAGACGCTACGGTCCTCAGCCGTCCAGTTCGGAGACGTCACAGTCACCGACCGCGTGTCCCGCCTGCGCGTGGTCCGGCACGTGCTCTACCTCATCTTCAACGAGGGCTACGTAGCCAGTACCGGCCCACACGCGCACCGGCCCGAGCTGACCAGCGAGGCGATCCGCCTCACCCGGTTACTGCGGGACGCTGTGCCCAACGATGGGGAAGTGGCAGGCCTACTCGCCCTCATGCTACTCACCGATGCCCGGTCCGCCGCCAGGGTGAATACCGCCGGGCTCGTCGCCCTGGCCGAGCAGGACCGTACTCGTTGGGACCGCAACCACATCGAGGAAGGCCTCGCGGTACTTCACGCAACCCTAGGCCGGTTCCCCATCGGCACCTATCAGGTCCAAGCCGCCATTGCCGCCCTGCACGACGAGGCGGCCACCGCGGCCGAGACCGACTGGAAACAGATTCTGGTGTTGTACGACGTCCTGCAACGCATCGACCCCGGCCCAGTCGTGACCCTCAACCGGGCGGTCGCGGTCGGCGCCGTCTACGGTCCCCGGGCTGCCCTCGCCCTGCTCGGCACTCTCGACCCGGACACCACGGTCGCCCTCGGCCATCGACTGCACTCGGTCCGGGCGCACCTGCTCGAGCAGATCGGCGACCCGGTCGCGGCCCACCACGCCTACACCCGCGCCGCCCAAGGCACCCGCAGCCTGCAGGAACGGCAGTACCTGTTCAAGCAACTCGCCCGCCTCGCACCACCGACCAGCATCAATGACCCACCCAGGCGCCAACCGCCGTGACCAACACGGTGAAAGCGAGCCGCCATCAACGCGTCAAACAGCGCCTCGGTGGACTCAGTAAACAGCAGACACCGCTGCGCGGCCTCGTACCAGAGGCGGCCGTTCTCACGCACCGACACACCGGGCCCAGGCCTAAGTGCCCGCCGTTACTCGATAGCAACCCAACACCGAGGATAGCGCCGACCGAGCCGCCTTAACGGAGCAGTTCCAAAAGGCAGCAAAGAACAGGGATCGAGGTGTCTGGCGACGATCACAACATCCGCTCATGCCGCGCAGAATGCTAGCCACGGGCAACCACGCCCACAGAGAGTAAAGTAAACGTGGGCCGGACTCGCTGAACTGCCGAGATGAGTGACGTTTACCGGCGCACGACCGGATGGCGGAGTCACAGCTGTTCGCCTGGTCCGACAATCTGCGGTGGGACGTAACTATCACCGTCTTTGGGATCCCCAGCGTGAAGTCCTGAGTCCATCTGATAAGGCAGAATCAGGACATCGGCAGTGCGGGCAAGGTTTACGTTCGTGCTAGGCACCAACCAATCGTCGTTCAACCAGTTGTTGAAAATCGACGTACACAAGATGACAACTCTATGGTCGTCGACTGCGCAGGCCTGGAGTTCTACACGCTCCGAGGCAATCCACGGATTCGAGCTGGTGAACCGATAGGTGAAGTGTACGGCCAGACCCTGCTCGGGCACCTGCGGGTGAAGCTGAGTCCCCCAATCGGTCACCTCGGCGGTGATGGGATAGGTCTGGTCCCCGCGGATGACCGTTACCTTTCGCGCCGCCACCCCCGGCTTAGGGGTGACGGGGACGTCGTGAGCACCGCAACCTACGGCGGCAGCGGCAACGGTCATGGCGAGGATGATGACGGCTCCCAGCCGAGACCCCGAAGCCATACTCGTGATCGTAGAACGCCAGTGAACCCGCGCTCCGGGACCCGCCAGGACCGCTTCCCGCAACGACCCCGACGACCCATCCGGCCGTGACAGCTCGAACCCGCGCACCGATATGGCAGACTTCAACAACGACACTCCTGGTAATCGACGTGTTTCTAGACAACCCACGTCCTATCAGGAGTTTCGCTATATCCCGGGCAACCCCGCATCAGCCCGCGTGTCACCCCCAGACATACACCGCCAGCGATTAAACAATCACGCAATGCATTCGCCGATCGTTACCCGACAGACACAATTTTCACTGAAGATCATACGATAACCAGGGCGGAATCAAGTGATCATGGCGACACTGCGTTTTTTACCAAATCGTTGAACACCTCAATAGGCTTCAGCCAGTTCAACGTTTCACGCGGTCTACCATTCAACTCCGCGGCAACTCTATCAAGCTCTTCCTGAGTATGCAACGACAGATCTGTTCCCTTAGGAAAATACTGCCGGAGCAACCCATTAGTGTTCTCGTTACTGCCCCGCTGCCACGGCGAATGCGGGTCACAAAAATACACCGGCATACCGGTATTCACAGTGAAGTCAGCATGCCGAGCCATTTCTTTTCCCTGATCCCAGGTCACACTGTTACGCATGACATCCGGCAATGTTTCCATCTTCGCCGCGAGCAGGAACGCGACCCGCTCAGCGCTCCGATCGAACGGAATCCGCACCAGCATCACGAACCGGGTCATCCGCTCAACCAGCGTCGCGATTTGGGACTTGTTGCCCTTACCGATAATCAAATCGCCTTCCCAAAAACCGGGCACCGCACGGTCATCGGCCTGCACGGGCCGTTCACTGATGTTGACCATGTCCTTGATAGATCCCCTGGCCACCGTAGGACGCGACCGGTTCACCCGCCGTGTGCGTCCACGCCGCAGAGCCAGCTTCAACTCAGTCCGCAACTGACCACGAGCCTGCAAGTACAAGCACTCATAAATCGTCTCGTGCGACACCCGCATCCCCGGGTCGTCAGGATGATCCACGAGCAGCCTCTTCCCAATCTGCCGCGGCGACCAGTTCTGCGCGAACCCTTCGTTGACCACATCGTGCAGCAACTGGTTCGACTCCAGCTTCCGTTCCTTGGGACGCAGTCGATTCTCATCACAACGCAACTGCGCCTCGACCGCACGATAATCCGCCGGTCCGCCATTACGGTCAATCTCCCGAGCGATCGTCGAATGATGCCGGCCGAGTAACTTCCCGATCGACCGAGACGACGCTAAAGAACCACTCCGGCTCAACTCCCGAGAGATCATCTCTCGTTCCTCAACCGTCAACGGAGAAGACCCACTCATATATCACCAATCACTCGACACCAAGATCATCTTACCGTGGTGTCGCTACGACCCTTTGACTCCGCCCAGGTAAATCGTCCGGATGTTTACGGCAGTGGCCTATGCTGCCGCGCCGCAATCGCCAGCCATGCTTGCAGAATTGATGCGTTGGCAGCCTTTGCTACCCCACCTATGTTGATGTGGTCGCCGCTCCCGAGATCCTGTCGGCGCGTCCGGACAAGTGACCCGGGGAGATTCCAAGGATCAGATTTCGAAGGCAGCTGGCAAGAAAACGCGGAAAGATGAAACGCGCCACGTGAACAGTTGCCCGGCGAGATTCCACGTCGGCAGCCGTCAGACCCTCGCTTACTTACCTGATCCATGTTCGGCTGCATTGTTCTGCCGCGATCCGCGATCCGCGATCCGCGGTCGCCGGGCCGCCGCCGTGGGGACTGTGCCGGGAGCGGCATGTTGGCGGGGGAGGTCTTATCGTGCCGATGTGCGCGCGTTCGCAGATTCTGGTCGGTGCTGCTGTGGCGGTTGACGTCAGGCCATCAGTCGGTCGAGGTCGGCGAGCTGACGACGTACCGCATCGTTGGTGGCCGGATCTGTTTGCAGGCTGTGCAACGTCTCCCGGCCGCGTGGGTCGTCGCGGAGCACGAGCCCGACGGCAGCCTCGATGCGGGCGGGCAGATGCGTGTCGCTTAGGTGGCCGCTTAGCACGGTCTGGATCTGCGCGTTGGCCAGGTAGGAAGCGGCGAGGACGTGCAGGGCCTGGCTGCGGGTTTCGGTGTCCGGATCCGCAGCGAGCTCGACCAGTGTGCTGAGGACCGCGGGCGGTGGAGGCTGCGCCGGATCCCGCAACGTCGGGTTGTGCCGGGACCCGGTGGCCACGACGAGTTCCATAGCCACCCGAGCGCGGATCAGTGGATCGCGGTGCCTAGCATGCGGCAAGACTTCAGGCAGGTCCGTACCGGGTCGGGCGCGCAAGGCGTATTCGGCGAAGGCTCCGATTAGGCTGTCGAGGACGGCCGGGTCCTGCTCGTCGCAGATCCGATCGGCGAGTATGTCCGCGGCCCGAGCGTCGAACGACCGGTCGGCGAAGGACAGATCGTGCAGGATCTGCGCCGCGAACAGGCGGTGTTCGACAGCGGGATGAGCCAATCGGTCGGCCAGCCAGTCGAAGACCTCACCATCGTGGTCCGCCCGGTCCGTGATCGTTGCTTGCGCCTGGTCGTAGTCCCACGAGTGGGGGTCGGCGGTGTGCATGGCCCGCTCAACGAGCTCATCGTTCGACGAGACGATGCCCAATCGCTGTTCCAGCAGCGTGACGACCGCGCGATGTCCCGTCCATACCTGGTCCCGGCGGCCGTCGGCAGCGCGAACGCGGATCCGCATCGCGGCGGAGCCGCCCCAGCGCCACGCGGGCACCCGCACGCGCTCGATCACGGTCGCCGGATTGTCCCCTACGGCGAGACGTCGGCGCAGTTCCTGTTCCGGATCGGCCGAGAGCCAGGTCCGGGCAAGACTGAGTGCCGCTCGCAGCGACGACTCGGAAGACGACGGCCACCACGACGGACTACCGCTGTGCGGCAGCACCGCGAGTAGCGCGTTCCAAGCGCCGCGCTCGGCCAACCAGCTCACCGGCTCCGCGTCGCCGCACCATGCTCCGTTCAGGTCCGCGTCCAACCAGAGCAGAAGCTCGAACATCTCGGCATGTCCGGCGACGGCCGCCTCCCGCAACAGCGCGCTGCCGACCTCGCCGCCCATATCGACGTCGGGCAGCTCCCGCAGCAGTACGTCGACCAGCTCGACATTGCCAGCCCCGGCAGCAGCGAACAGGCGTTCCATCACTGCATACCCGTCCCTTCATACGCACAGGAAATCCGCGACGGCTCAGGACCGAGCAGCTGACCACAGAGATCGTCGCCTTCCATCCTGGTCCACTGCCGGTTCCCACCGTCGACCAGGCGGCGTGCGCGGATTTGCCGCCGACAAAGCGTGTCGTCGCGCCGGACTAAAGCTTGACTCGAAGGCTGATCGGTCGACGTGCCGGACCGGTGTACTCAGTCAGGGCGAACCGCCTGTTGCCGTCGGGCGGATGCACCGTCACGGCGATTGCGCTCTCATCGTCGAACCTCAGATTGAAACCGGGATCCGTTTCGCAGAGGAAGACGAATCCGTCGCGCTCTCCTTCTTCGTCGTCGCTGACAAGCGACCCTCAGCCGCCCAGCCGGTGTCGGCGGCGGCAATGACCACCGCGATCTCAACGCTGGCGAGCAAGGTTACAGAGTTCGCCCACCAGTCCAGATGGCACCGAATTTCGACGCGATCGATGGACCCCACCCCCTCGCAGCAACGAAGCATATCGCCGGCCACGCGGCACTCGCCGGCCTCGATCACGTGCCCTCTTCTGCCGCAGATATCGCGCGCTCAATCCCGTTCTTCCAGCAGCGTCGGCTCGCCCGCCGCCAGTCGGAGTAGTCACCGTTGGGGGTGTAGTTGGCTGGTCTTCGGTGACGCTGGATTTGGAGCCAGAGGCCGAACGGCAAGTTTAGAGGCTGTCGGTTTCATATCGGCCGCGTAGCGCCGAAAGTAGGTCGACGGTGAGTTCGGTGCCGGCTGCCACCTCAGCGTGGACGTCGCGGAAGTACTGTTCATAACCCGGCGGGGTGTACATGCAGAGGGCCCGGACTGGCGTTTTGTCACTGGCATTGCGGAAGCCGTGCACTGAGCCACGGTATGCCGCGACCAGGTCGGAAGGGCCGAGCACGATCTCGCCGTTCTCGGTTGCCACCGTTAGTTCGCCTGACAGGACGTAGAAATACTCGTCGTGTCCCCGGTGGTCTTCTCCGCCGCAGCCGTTTGACGCACCGAATCCGCCAACCTCGACGAGAATCCGAGCCACGCCGTCTCCTTGCGCCTGTCGACGCCCTGCCCACAGGTGCCGGCCGCAAGGACCAGGCAACCGAACTGGCCCGCCGGGGGCAGCCGCTGCTCAAACGTCCAGCATCGCCGCCCTGATTTGGCGCTGCGGAGTGCGCGGGCTTCCGGGTATCGAGCAGAGCACAGGGAATTGCCGCGAGCGACCTGTCCGACCTGATCCGGGCGGCTCGCTAGGCCCGACGATCAAGTTGGGAGTTGGGGGCCGGGGTGCAATAGGTCGGCTAGGAGGTCGCCGTGGTGGTTGACGCGGTCGATCACGTCGGTGGCGGTGTATTGCCGGGGCGGTTGGGTGCCGGTGCCGATTGCTTCGACTTCGTCCCAGGTCAGCGGTGTCGACACGGTCGGGTGTTCCTGCGCGCGCAATGAATACGGTGTGACTGTGGTTTTCGCGGCGTTGTTCTGACTCCAGTCGATGAAGATTTTACCCGGCCGCAGTTGTCGAGCCATCCGCGAAGTGATCGCGCTCGGAACCAACGCCGCAAGCTCGTCGGCCACCTTTTTTGCGTAGCCAGAAACGACGTCAGCGTTCTGAGTTCCCGAAATCGGGCAGCAGAGTTGCATGCCTTTTTTACCGGACGTCTTCGGGTAGGCCGCGATCGAGTCCTCGGCTAGCCGATCACGGATCAGCACCGCAACTGCACAGCATTCGCGCAGCCCAGCCGGTGCACCCGGATCGAGGTCGACCACCAGCAGGTCCGGATCAGCGCCGATCTTCCATTGCGGCGTGTGCAATTCCAGCGCGGCCAGGTTCGCCAACCAAACCAGGGTGGGCAGCTCGTCGACCACGATAAAGTCGATCGTTTCTCGGTTCTTGGTCGAGCCTGGCACTGGCAATGTCTCCCGGCGCACCCAATCCGGCGTACCCCCGGGTTTGTTTTTTTCGAAGAAGTGGGCGCCTTCGATGCCGTGCGGATAGCGGATCCGAGTTACCGCTCGATCGGCTAGGTGCGGCAAGAGGACGGGCGCGATTCGGGTGTAGTAGTCGATGACCTCGCCTTTGGTGAAGCCGGCGGCGGGATACATCAGTTTGTCGAGGTTGGACAATTCTAGGTCGCGACCGTCGATCGAGACGACGAAACGCTCAGCGGCCATCGTCGTCCTCCTCCACGCATTCTTGCGGTGTCTTGTCCGGGCGCATTCGCAGAAACCGCGGGAACCGCAACCGTCCTTGCGGGGTGCGATTGCCGTAACGAACTTCGACTACTAGGCCGGGACGCACCCAATTTGCGCCGCGCGCGTCCTCGCGCGGCACGGCATCGGGCAAGAACGGCGACTGTTGAGTGGCCAGAGGCGCCAATGCTGCCAACAATTCCTTTTCCGCTGCCGCGCCGATCCCGCCACCGACTCGCCCGCAGAATGCGAGCCCGTTCGGCGTAGTCAAGCCAACCAGCAAGCCGCCCAATTTCCGCACGCCGGGCCGCCAGCCACCGATGACGTAATCGCCGGTCTGGTCGAACTTGACCTTGATCCAGTCGGGCGAACGCGAACCGGGCAGGTAAATCGAGTCCGAGCGTTTCGCGACTAGCCCTTCGAGCTGGTTTTCCCGTGCCGCCGTCTCAGTGGCCAGACCGTCGGAAAACGAGGGCGGCACCATCCAATGCGTACCGGCCAGGTCCAGCTCTTCCAGCCGTTCCCGCCGAGCCAAGTAGGGCAGGCTGGTGTAGTCGTGTCCTTCGTGGCACAGCACGTCAAAAATCATGTAAGTGACCGGTGCGGAGCTGGCTAACCGGGCGGCTCGATCTCGCTCGCGCACGTGCATGCGCTCGGCCAACGCGGTGAACGACGGTCGCCCGGCCGCATCGAGCACTACCACCTCGCCGTCGAGCAGGGTTCCTTCGCTAACGTGCAGGTCAGCGAGCTCGGGGTAGGCGGCGGTGACGGCGGCACCGGAGCGCGCATAAAGCTCCGGTGGACCGCCGGTGAACACGGACAGGACGCGAACCCCGTCCCACTTGAACTCGTAGCTCCACTGCGGCCCAGCCGGCAGCGTGCCCGCGGTCGCGAGCATCGGCGGGAACGGCGCACCGGGCACTCGATCACCTTAGGCAGTTCCGTTCACCTTACGCAGGAGTCTCATGAATGCCATCCTGGTCAGGAAACTTTCGCACACTCCGGCGGCAGGAGACGATCATGAGGGCAATTTGGAAAGGCGCGGTGTCCTTCGGCCTCGTGTCCATCGCCGTCAAGCTCTATTCGGCGACCGAGGAGAAGGACATCCGCTTCCACCAGGTGCACCGCACCGACGGTGGCCGGATCAAATATCAACGCACCTGCTCGGTCGACGGCGAAGTGGTCAGCTTCGACGACATCGCCAAGGGCTACGACGTTGGCGGCGGCGAGATGGTGATCCTGACTGACGAAGACTTCGCCGAGTTGCCGTTGACCACGTCCCGCGCGATCGATGTGCTGGAATTCGTCCCGGCCGAGCAGATCGATCCGATCTTGTTCGCGAAGGCTTACTACCTCGAACCCGAAGGCCAAGCCGCCAAGCCGTACGTGTTGTTGCGCGACGCGCTGCGCGATGCCGAGCGGGTGGCCATCGTGAAGATCGCAATCCGACAGCGCGAACAGCTCGCCACCCTGCGCGTACACGAGAATGTTTTGGTGTTGAACACGATGTTGTGGCCGGATGAGGTGCGCACGCCGGACTTTGGCTTCTTCGACGATGACATCGAGACTCGGCCGGCTGAGCTGGCGATGGCTAGCTCGCTGATCGACTCGATGGCCGGCAGCTTCAAGGCCGAGGAGTTCACCGACAACTACCGGGCCGCGCTGCAGGAAGTCATCGACGCCAAGGTCGAAGGCCGCGAAATTGTGCAACCCGAAGAGGCCGAGCAGGCTCCGGCCGCCGCAGTCGACCTGATGGCAGCCCTCAAAGCCTCGGTCGAGCGCGCCAAAAAAGCCCGCGCCGAAACCAAATCCGCACCCGCGAAGCACCCAGCGAAGAAGTCAGCGTGACTAGAGTGACTGCGTGGGATTGACGTGGGCTGAATCTTATCTGGGCAAGGTGCGCGCGAGCGTCGGCGACACCGAAACGATCCTGTTCGTCGGCGCCCGCGGGGTGATTTTCGACGAACAGGACAGGTTGTTGCTGATCCAGCGCTCCGACAACCGCCGCTGGGCCATCCCGGCCGGGGCGATGGAGCTCGGCGAGAGCATGCAAGACTGCGCGATCCGCGAGGTCTGGGAGGAAACCGGGCTCCGAGCCACTTCCCTGACTCCGTACGCGTTTTATAGCTCGCATTCGTATACGAACGACTGGGGTCACACGTACCAGCAGGTCTTGATGTCTTTTCGGATTCACACCTGGGAAGGTGAGCTGCAGCGGGTGACTGATGAGTCGGTGGACGCGGGATTTTTCGCCCTGGACGCCCTGCCCGACCCAGATTCGCCGATCATCCACCAAGCGCTGGCCGACCTCGCGTCCTTCGAAGCCACCGGCCAGCTGGTCCTTCGATAGCGGTCCCGCGGGTTTGCTAGCGGCTCCGGCGGGTTTGCGGCTCAGCCGACTCGTTACCGACGGCGGCACGGGCTAACGCTGGAGTGCGGCCATAGGCGAATTCGCCGCCGAACCAGGCACCGAAGCCGGCGATGCTCAGCGCGAGCATCTCGACCAGAAACAGGCCCCCGCCGATCACCCGATCGCGCGCGCCGATGCGCACCAGCAGGATGACGGCGAAAAGGATCAGCACTGCCAGGTTGAGCAGGCCGCGGAGCACACCGATGCGTTTGGCAGCTGACGGGCGGGCGAACATCAGGTCGATCGCTGTGGCAACAGCTGCGAGCACGCCGGCGATCAGACCGGCGATGACGTTCCAGTAGCCCACGGCGCCGAGCAGGGTGGGCGCTCCGAGCAGGGTAGCCACATCGAAGATCGCGGCCAGGGCGAACAAGCCAGCCGGAAACAGCACCAGGATCGGCTGGACCGCCTGGCCGGCGACGCGCAATCGACTCTCCATCAACAATCAGCCCTTCCACCCTGCACCATCGCAGGTTCATCTGCTGCAAGTTGTAGGTGCGCAAAGTTTGGTACCCGAGTTGGGGCAGTTGGGGGTCGGTGTGATTGATACCCACAACGTCCGTGCATGAAACGTGGCAAGCCGGTCCGGGTTACGGCTCACCCCAACGCTCACCCCCAGCTTGTACGCAATCTGCAAGGTGGCAGATTGCGTGTAGCCAACTGCTGGGTGGCGTGCTCTACTTGGCCGTAGAGCAGTCAGGCCGAAAGGGTGGGGAACGTGCAACGGCACTCGGCGGCAACCGGGTGCCGTTGTCCTTCAGGGCTTGGCTCGACCGATTCCGAGCTCGACCGATTCCGAGCTCGACTGATTTGAGCGGGGCGAGGACCACGTCTTCAAAGGCCAATGGTGGCTCGTGTTTCCTCTCCCGGCAACCAGTAGCGCCAAGGGAGTGCGCCATGAGCAAACGTACCTACTATCTTGGCCCCGACGCCGTAGTGACCGACGAACTGTTCGTTTGGCAGCCCGCTACCGCACCGGCCCGATTTGTCGTTCGCGATTTGCGCAAAGTGGGGCTGGTGCGCGCCGGCTCCGACGTACAGAAGTTTGTGCCTGCCCTGTTTGTCGGCGCGTTGGTGCTTGCCGGTGCCAGCCTCGCTGTGCTCGATCCGCCAACGTCCTACGCGGTCAGCTTGTTGGCCGTCCTCGGTCCGGGCCTGCTCAGCACGTTGTGGCTGACCCGCTCACGGCGATGGGAACTGCACGCGAGTTACCGCGGCGCTCAGGTCGTCATCTACTCGTCGACCGATGCTCGGGTGTTCAATCAGGTTTCTCGGGCGCTGCGCCGGGCGATGGAGAATGCGCGGCCACCGTCGGGCTTCGATCTGGCGGCTGCTTAAGCCAGCGACGGCGACGATAATCCGCGCTGTCTCCTGATCGCAGTTTGCGCAAACCTCGACTCGGTTGCCGCCGTTCTGATATCACGTAATAGGATACCCGCGACCTCGCTACCTGCTACCCAGCAGTCAGCGAGGTCGCACACCCGCTCGGATTTGCAAGATCGCTGACGACTCTGCAAGATCGCCACTTCGACGATGAAGGACTCATGGCTGAGGGTGATTCGCCCACGATCGCACGCCGCCGGGTGCGCATGGCCATCCGTGAAGCGCGTGAGTCGGTCGGTCTCACCCAAATGCAGGTCGCCGAAGAGATGGAGTGGTCGGCCAGCAAGGTCATTAGGATCGAGAACGGTGATGTCACCATCTCGGTGAGTGATCTGCGCCAACTCCTCGGCTATCTTGGCGTGCGCGACAAAGCCCGAGTCACCCAGTTAGCCGCAGAAGCGCGCATTGCCCGCACCCGGGCCAAAGCCCAGACGGTCTGGTGGCAAGAGGATCGATTCCGCAAATATATGTCCGACGACCTGCGGCGCTATATCGAGTATGAGACCGAGGCGTCCGAGATCAGGTCTTTCTCCATCTATTACCTGCCCGGCCCGCTGCAGACGCCGGCGTATGCGGCAGCGCTGACCGGCGGCTGGCGCGACGAGGATGACGAGATGCCACCGGCGAAGATCACTGTGCTGGTGGAGGCCCGGCAGCTGCGGCATGCGGCATTGTTGCAGCGCACCGGGTCGGTGAAGGTCATCGTGCTCATGGATCAATCGGTGTTGATGCGAGCCGTCGGCGGCGAGGCGATCTTCAGCGCACAGTTGCGACACTTGGTCGAGCTCAGTGAGCGCGGATTGGTGGAAATCCGCATGATCCCGTTCGATATCGACGTGCCGATTGCCAACAATGGCAGCTTCGATCTGATGACCGTCGGCGCCGATGTCGCCGACGGCGAGGTCATGTATAGAGAAAATGGGATGGTCGATGAGATCATCGAGAATCGCGCTGAAACTGCGCGACACAGAAAACGTTTCGAGCAACTATGGCAAGCAGCAGACGATGAAAATGACACAATCGAGTTCATCAAGGGCCGCATAAATGATCTTGAGAAAAAGCTCTCGGATCGCCGTCGTTGACAAGTCAACAGTGCATGAAGCCTTCGCCTAACCCATGGAGAGAACCCGTGAACGAGATCATGTCGACGCCCCAATGGCGTCGTAGCAGCACGTGCAGCGGCGGCACCTGTGTCGAGGTCGCACGAGTCGACGGTCAGTATTTGATCCGCGACTCGAAGAATCCAGATCTCGCTGCACACTCGTTCACCCCAGACGAGTGGAATGCCTTCGTGGCCGGTGTAAAGGCTGAGGAATTCGTCTTCTGAGCTACGTTTGTGCCCTGCGCGCGGGTTTCCGATGTCGGGCGCAGGGCACGATGAATCTTGATTCACGCGTACTGCCGTGAATTCCTGCGGCAAAATCGACATTTCCCCACATCGGTCGCGAGCCTTCTGCCACAATAGCCGATAAACGTCGCATTTCGCCGTTCACTCCTGTTTTCCCTCCTGCCGCAGGTTCAGCCAGTCCCTTACCGTGGACTTGGGAACCTTCCTGGAGGTGTACGGCATGATCAAGTCGACTCGAGAGCTCCGCTGGCGCAGGGCGACCAATTGCAGTGCCGGCAGCTGCGTCGAGGTGGCACAAGATGGCGAGCAGATCTTGTTGCGCGACTCGAAGAACCCGCAGATCGCCCCCATGGCGTTCACCAAGGCCGAATGGGTGGCGTTCACCTCCGGGGTGCAGGCGGGTGATTTCGATTTCCGCTGAAGCCCGTTCTGCTCAATCAGCTGCGACCCGGGGCGACCAGCGCGGCATACTTCGCTGGTGAAGGAAAGCGCGCACGCTACCCAGATCGAACGCTTCGCCGTGCTGCACGACGCGGCCGAAGCCCTCTTGGATCAGCTCTTCCAACGGCATATGGTCGAGCGGCGCGAAACTAAAGAGCAAGTAGGGGCTGCTGAAGCGCCAGTGCGGACCGTGCGACTCATCCCCCGCACTCCCGCGGCCGCTCCCCTGGCAGTCGCGTTCACTGATTTTCCCGGTCTGTCCGTGCGGTTGGGGCGCTGGTGGGCCCAGCCGTTGCCCACCTGTGCGTGCGACGAGTGCAACGAAGATCCGGCACAGCTGATTGAAGTGCTGGGCACTCAGGCCGCCGCGCTGGCCGAGGGCGGCTTGTGGGAACGAGTGCGCCGTGGTGTGGGTGGCTCCTGGTTTGAGACCCGGCTGATCGGTGTCGGCATCCACGACGGCCACGCCGGGCCGCTCAGCCGGCAAGATGCCCGAGATGCCCGGCGGGGCGGGTTCGCGGCACCGGTGCGCTGGGCCCCTTGGCCCCGGCGCAGCTAATGCCGAACGCAAGGCAGAATCCGGCGTTAGGAACGGGCACCGAGCAGATTTGCTGTCGCACGGATCGCCGGCCGGGCGAGCACGTCGGCCATTGACAACTCGCCCCGACAGAACTTCTCGAAAGCCCGCCATCCCAGCGGAGTGGCCATCGCGGCATGAATCAGGGTGGGATGACGGTGATAAACCCGCAGCATTCGCTGCCCGGCCGCCATTTCCGGGTGGAGTTGGGTGGCTATGCGGTGGTCGTAGCTCGGCAGATCACCTGCTGCAGCCGCCTCGCCCGCCCAGGTGCCCGAGCGCAGCGCGAAGCTGATGCCCTCCCGCGTCCACGGTTCGAGCAGGCCAGCGGCATCGCCCACCACCGCGACGCGGCCGTTGCGCACCGGCGAATCGGGTCGGCGACAGCGGGTCAGGTGGCCGGAGTCGCGTAACACTTTGCGATCATCAAGGCCCAGTTGGGTAATGAAATCGCGCAGATAACGCTTAGTCTCCGCACCCCGGCCCTTCTCCATGATCACGCCAACGGTGAGCTGGTCGCACTCGGACGTGCAGTCGACCGTCTCGCAGTCCGCGTCGTGCAGCTGGGCACCTTTTAGCTTCGGAAATACCCAGCCGTATGAGCCGGGATATGGGCCCCAGTCGAGCAGGACCCGACCGTGCCAGCTGGCCCGATCTGCAGCCGTCGCGGCCAGTTCGACTTCTAAACCGAGGTCCTGCTGGTCGAAGCTGACCCCGAGAAAACGCGAACTAATTCCGGCCGAGCCGTCCGCCCCAATCACTGCGCCCGCCTCAATCTCACTGCCATCCGCCAAAGTCACAGTGACCGTACGCTCGTCTTGCGCGAGTGCGCGTACCTGACAGTTCTGGCGAATGGTGGCACCGGCCGCGACGGCGGCGGTGTACCAAGCGTGGTCGAACTCGGTGCGGCGCACCATCGTCAGCAGCGGACGATCGACGCTGCGCCGAGTGAAGCTGCGCCGGCCGGCGCGGGTGAACGTGATCGCGTCGATCGTGCCGCTGGTGGGCACCGAGATGCGCGGCGTGGACACAGCCAGCGACGGCCCGATCAACCCACCACCGCAGGTTTTGTAGCGGGGATGCTCAGCCCGCTCCACCACGATAGTGCTGGCACCCGCCGAAGCGGCAGCGTGGGCCGCAGCCAGCCCAGCCGGGCCACCGCCCACCACGACGACATCCCAGTTAGGCATTTGGTCCACAATGTTTTCCGTTGTAGATAACGAGATCGTTTTCGGCGGCGGTCACCTTGAGTGTCGTCAAGACACTCATCGACGTATTACGTTTGGTGGGGCTGCTAGTGGCATTTGCAGTGGTGAAAATGGCAGCTGGTGCGCTAGTCGGCGCCCCCAATGCTCGGGCACTGGTCGCCGAGCTCGGCCGGACTGCGTCACGTTTCATCGATTGCGGTGGTTCTACAAAAGTCGACGCACCGATCGAGTGCGAATAGTTGGCGCTGAACCGCCCGATCGCATATCCGCCGGGGACTAAAAGGGCCAAAGCGAGGACGCCGGCGAGAATAACAGCGACTTTGCCCGGACGGCGTCGTGGCGTGGCTGGATCAGCCGGGGTCACCGCGTCGGCTGGCTTGCCGCGCCGCGACTGGCTGCGCCGGGACGGATCGATCAGAACAGTAAGCGGCGACCGCTGATAGCCGAAGGTGGGCTCGTCGTCACCGCCGTGTTCCATCGCCACCTCCCCACCGAACCGCATTCGACGCCAGGCCAACGGTGATCACTGGGGATGGCTCGGCGAATGCGGCACCTAGAGATCCGTCGACACCGGACGGTAGCAACCTGGTTGCTTCCGAACAACCCCGCACGCCGGTAACCACAAAACGCTCGCTGACCAGCATCAACGGCGAACTTTTTGCCGCCTAACTAGATAGTTCGGACAAATAACCCAATCGCGGTGGAATGTTAAGGCCGGCTGGCGTGATTTCATGAAGACATGAAATTTCTCCTGCTCGGCGGTACGGCCTGGGTTGGTCGCGAAGCAAGTCGCCAAGCACTCGAACGGGGTCACGAGGTGACCTGCCTGGCTCGCGGCGATAGCGGTGCCGTGGCCGACGGGGCCGAGCTGGTGCACGCCGACCGGCACGACCCCGGGGCATATGACCCGGTGCGCAACCGGGATTGGGACGCCGTGCTGGAGGTGTCCTGGCAGCCCGGCTTTGTCCGATCAGCACTCGCCGCACTCGCCGGTCACGCCCGCCACTGGACTTATGTTTCGTCAGTTAGCGCCTATGCCGCCAACGACGAGATCGGTGCGGACGAATCAGCTGAAGTCGCCGCGCCGCTCGACCGCGATGTCGCCGACAAAGAAGATTACGGACCAGCGAAATCCGCCTGCGAACAGGCATCAGTGGCGGCCTGCGGTGACCGGCTGCTGATCGCGCGAGCTGGGCTCATCGGCGGACCCGGCGACCACACCGGCCGCAGTGGCTACTGGCCGGCTCGGGCGGCGCGCGCACCACACGACGCCCTGCTCGTGCCGGAAACGCCGGAACTGCCAACCCAGGTCATCGACGTACGCGATCTGGTGGCTTGGTGGTTGGATTGTGCCGAAGGCAGGGTGACTGGCATTTTCAACGCGGTCGGTCCGCAGACGCCGTTTGGCGAGTGGGTCGCGTTGTCGCGAGCGGCCGGCGGGCACACTGGGCCGATCTCGGCTATGTCGGCGCAGGCGTTGCTCGCAGCCGGGGTGCAGCAGTGGGCTGGGCCGGATTCGCTGCCGTTGTGGCTGGTCGAGCCCGGATGGGAGGGCTGTCGACCCGGGACGGTTCAGCGGCGGCGGCGGCTGGTTTGCGGCAGCGACCGCGCGCCGAATTGATCGCCGACGTGTTGGCGTGGGAGCGAGAGCAAGGCCTGGATCGCGACCGCAATGCCGGGTTGAGCCCCGAGCGCGAACGCGAAATCATCGCCCGCGGTCGAATAGGTCGCTGACCCGGGTGAGGTATTCGTGCATGTTCGCTTCGGTGGTGAGCGCGAATGCTTCCGGCAAGGTCAGCCAACGCAGCTGCGCGGTCGGATTCTCCGGAACAGCTCGGTCGGGTGTCTCGGTGGACAGCACGAAGCGCAGGTCAGCGTGCTCGTGCGCGGGCTCGACCGGACTGGCTGGCACCGGCAGGACGACAACTTGTAGCAACGCCGCGTCGGGCCAGCACGCCAGGTCGGCGAGATTCGTCTCTTCTTTCGCTTCGCGTAAGACGACCTCGACCGGGTCGTGCTCGCCCGGATCGCCGTGCCCGCCGACCTGCAACCACGCTTGAATCCGCTCGTGCCACCGCAACAAAACTCGGCGGGTCGCCGGGTGCACGATCAATGCCGACGCCGTCGCATGCACCGGCAACTCCCGCGACCAAGGATCGGCTCCGGCTCCGGCGATGACGGCTTGGACCCGGGCTACGTCGGCGGCCTCGGTCTCGGTCCGGGGCCGGTAGGCGTTCAGCAGGGCGGCGATCGGTGCGGTCTCAGGCATGATGGGCAAATCCTCATTCGCTGGGCGGGTTGCCGGGAAGATTGCGTAATGGCGGGCGATTCGCCGCGCAAGACGGCAACACCGTGCTGTGGATCCGCTCGGGCATTAACCGGCGCACAACCCTACGCCCCCCGACTAGATATCGATTTGCGAACCCATCACCACGGTCCGGTCGCGCGGCAGCCCTAAGTGTTCGGCCGCATCGGCAGTGACGTGTGAAGTGGCGATGAATAGGCGCTTGCGCCACGTTGCCATCGTTGGAGCCGAGCCTTTCTTCAGCTCAATTTTCGACAAGAACCAAGACGCCTGATCCAACGAAATTCGCCCCTCAGTACGCGCCGGGTCGACTAACCGCAATGCCGATGTCACATCCGGAGTGTCCATATAGCCGAACCGAACATTGACGAACACGATGCCATCACTGCCGTACCCGAGTTCGTCGACCTCGATCCGCTGGTCGTCCCAGACATGCGGCACTGGCATGGTCGAGATCGAGACGATCAAGATGTGTTCGTGCAGCACGTGGTTGTGTTGCACGTTGGCGCGCAACGCTAGCGGCGCGGTCAACTTGCTGCGGTTCAGGAAGATCGCCGTCCCCGCCACTCGGGCAAGCTGGTCATTTTGCAGCTCGTCGACGAACTCCCGCAGCGGCCCTTCCGCTCGTTCCCGTTCGCGCGTGACTACCTCGCGCCCGCGTCGCCAAGTAGTCATCACCGTGAACGCAGTCAATCCGATCAGCAGGGGCAACCACGCGCCGTGGACCAGCTTGGTCAAGTTCGCGGCCAAGAACAGCAGATCGACGATCAGTAAGCCCCCGGCCCCGAGGCCGACCAACCACACCGGCGTTTGCCAGCGAACCCGAGCCAGATAGAAAAAGAGCAGGGTGGTGATGGTGATGGTAGTGATCACGGCCATGCCGTACGCGTAAGCCAAGGCCGCCGAACTGCGGAAGGCGAACACCAAGGTCAACACCGAAACCATCAACAACCAGTTAATCGACGGTACGTAGATCTGGCCGATCGTCGACGCTGAGGTGTGCGCTACCCGCAGTCGGGGCAGATAGCCGAGCTCGGCTGCTTGGGCAGCCACTGAATAGGCGCCAGTGATGACGGCCTGCGACGCGATGACCGTGGCCAAGGTCGCCAACAAGATCATCGGCACCCGCGCCCAAGTCGGTGTGAGCAGGAAAAACGGCCCGCTGGCTGCACTGGCATCGATGCTGATCAGGGCACCTTGGCCGAGGTAGCTCAACACAAAGGTCGGCAACACAAGCCCCAGCCAACCGCGCGTGATGGCACGCCGGCCGAAATGCCCCATGTCCGCATATAGTGCTTCGGCACCCGTGACGGCAAGCACGATAGCGGCGAGCGAGTAGAACGCGATCTCGAAGTGACCGGCTAAGAACTCGATCGCATAAGTGGGCGAGAGGGCCTTCAGGATGGCCGGATTCTTGGTAATGCCGAGGACGCCACATGCGCCGATCGCGATGAACCAGACGATCATCACGGGGCCGAACAATCGCCCGACTGCAGCCGTACCTTTGCGTTGGAAAGCAAATAGCAGCACGATGATTACTGCGGTGACCGGCACGATCAGCGGCGACAGCGACGGCTCGACGATCTTGATGCCCTCAACCGCCGACAGGACCGAGATGGCCGGGGTGATCATGCTGTCGCCGAAGAACAACGCAGCCCCGAAAATGCCCAGCGCCGCCAGTGCGACCGCAACCCGGGGTCGCTCGGTGCCACCCCAGCGGCGCAGCAGGGTGATCAGGGCCATGATGCCGCCCTCGCCGTCGTTGTCGACGCGCATCACCAACAGCACATAGGTCAACGTCACGATGATCATCACCGACCAGAAGATCAGCGACACGACGCCGAAGACGTTCGCGGTGCTGACTGGCACTGGGTGTGGATCGTCCGGATTGAAGACAGTCTGAATGGTGTAGATCGGACTGGTGCCGATGTCACCGAACACCACGCCGAGCGCACCGATCAAGACCGCTGCCCGAACGGAATTGTGCGGACCCGACCCGTGCGCGCCTGGATCGGGCGAAGTCGAATCGGGCAGGGCCTCGGAGTCCTGCTGTCTCCGCATCATCAACTGACAATAGGCGGCCAGCACCCGGCCATGGGCACCGACTTGACTGTTACGGTGCGGTCGGCGGCAACGGCGGTCAGCGAAGGTGAGACCCGGGTGCATGGTGTTCAGGTCATTCTGCTGCTAGTAATCGCAGCGACCTTTGTTGCCGCCATTGCGCAACGGCTCCGCCTCCCCGCTCCGTCGCTGTTGGTAGCGGTCGGCGCCGCCGTCGCGTTGCTACCCGGTGCCCCCGAGGTCCACGTCGACCCACAACTGATCAGCTTCGTCGTGCTCCCACCCCTGCTCTATGCCGCCGGTGCAGAACTGTCCTGGCCCGACCTACGCCAAACCTGGCGACCGGTCGCGGTGTTGTCCGTGGGGCTGGTGCTCGCCTCCGCGGCTGCCGTCGCCGCCGTGACCACGCTGGTTACCCACATCCCGGTGGTGCTCGGTTTCCTGCTCGGAGCCGTGCTCGCCAGCACCGACCCGGTGGCGGTGACCGCGCTCGGACGTCGACTCGCCTTGCCACAACGGATGCAAGTTCTGGTGCAGGCCGAGAGCCTGTTCAACGACGCGACCAGCTTGATCCTGTTCCGGATCGCAGTAGTCGTGGCCGTCGCTGGCGGGCAGCTCAGCGTGCGAGCTACAGCTATCGAGTTCCTGCACCTGGCTGGCGGGGGCGTGTTGACCGGGCTAGCAGTCACGGCAGCCGTAGCGCTGATCCGCCTGCGCACCGACGACTCGGTGCTCGAAACTGTGATCATCGTCGTCGCGCCTTACGCCGCGTACGCGTCAGCTGAGGCTTGGGGCTCTTCGGGGGTGACGGCTGTGGTCGTGACTGGTGTAGCGGTCGGCGTGTTGGGGCCGCGACTGTCGACCGCGACCAGCCGGCTGCACGCCGACGCTGTGCAGACCACGACAGTATTCGTGTTGGAAAGCGTCATTTTCGCGCTGATCGGACTGACATTTCCCGGCTTGGTGCATCGACTATCCGCCGCCGACCAGCCGTGGTTGTTAGCCGGGTTCGCGGTCACTGCCGTGCTGCTGACCGTGCGGATAGCCTGGGTGTTTCCGCTGGCATTCCTGCGGCGGTGGCGCGGTGACGGAAACGGGCCTCGGGCCGGTCTGTGGCGGCGGCGCGGTGACGGAAACGGGCCTCGGGCCGACTTGTGGCGTGCGCCGGCGGTGTTGTCCTGGGCTGGGGCGCGTGGCGTGGTTCCGCTGGCCGCGGCCCTGTCGATCCCGTTGACCGATGCCGCCGGCGCGCCCGTCCCCTTCCGCGACCTGCTCCAAGCCATCGCCGCAACAGTCATCGTGATCTCGCTGCTCGTGCAGGGCTCCACCCTCGCGCCACTAGTGCGCCTAACGGGGTTAGCCGTGCCAACCCACACCCATCAAGATCAACTCACTCAGGTACGCCTACGGCTTACCGAAACCGCCCTCGAATACGTCGAGAACCGCGTCGACACCGAATCCATCCCCACCGTGGTTGCCGAACGAGTCCGCCGCAGCCTGCAAGCCCAAGCCGCCGCCCCCGACAGCATCGACCAGCAATACCGCCAACTCCGTCGCGAAGTCGTCGCCGCCCAACGCGCCGAATTGCACCGCTTACACGCCACCGGCCAAGCCACCGACCCCGTACGCCGACAACTCGAACGCCAACTAGACCTAGAAGACGCCCGCCACAACTCCGCGGGCTAGCGGCTAGCGGCTGGCGGCTGGCGGCCGGCGGCTGGCGAATTGGTGCTAGCGGCTAGCCGCTAACGGCTAATCCAATAGCGATTTAGCCGACCCAGCTTCGTATCGCGCACATCCTCCAACACCCCGCCATGCTTTTCGATAGTCCGCGCCGAAGCCGCATTGTCGACCTGACAAGTAATCAACACGCGGTCGAATCCACGCCGATCCACCTCATTCAACATCTCCCCCAACGCCCAACTCGCCAGCCCCCGCCGCCGTGCCGACGGTCGAATACCATATCCAATATGCCCGCCGGCCTCGAACAGAAATTCGTTCAGCTCATGCCGCAGCGCAATAGCCCCCACCACCACACCCCCAACAACCACCCATCGGTACGTGCAGTGCACCCAACCCGCAGCAGTAGGAATTGCCGGGTCTTCCTCGTCAATCAACCGCTGCACCCAAGCCGCAAACCCAGCCACCGAGTCCACGTCATCAGTGGCGCGCAACCCTGAACCGTCCTGGTGTACGCCGCGACCCCATTCGTCGCGCGACTCCAACCAGGCAGAATGCAACTTCTCCGTCGGCTTAATCAACTCAAGCATCCGCTCACCGTATCCACGCCCACCCCAACCACCCCACCAAATTTTCGCGGCCACGCAAGCCACGTCGGTCGCGACTGAGCCGCTAACAACGGGCTGGACGGCTTGAACGAGCGATGCCGATGGCTTGACGGGCAAGGTGAACAGCTCTACTGTTCTACTATCATCATAGTAGAACGGGGAGACGCGTGGCCTTTCAGTTCAGGTTGGATGCAAAGTCTGGAGTGCCGGCCTATCTGCAGCTTGTCCATCAGGTCAAACAGGGACTGTTGCTGGGATACTTGCGAGCGGGCGACCAGCTGCCGACGGTGAAGGACGCGGTTGCCGTGCTAGCGATCAACCCCAACACGGTCGTGAAGGCTTACCGACAGTTGGAGCATGACGGACTCGTCGGCGCCCGACCAGGCCAGGGCACATTCATCACTGGTGCGGTCGAGCCCGTCGCCCCCGGGCCGTATGCACTGCTGCGCCGATCGTTGGAGCACTGGCTAAAAGAGGCATACGCGGCCGGCCTCGATGACGACGTGGTAACCGCGATGTTCGCCACAGTCCGCACCGATATCCGTACGGAGAAGGTGTCGTGACTGTCGCCTTGGCAGCTGAGAACTTGGGCTTGCGTTTCGGCTCGTTCTGGGCCTTGCGCAATTGTTCGGTGCAACTGCCGGCGGGTTCAGTTATCGCTCTGGTCGGTCCGAACGGGGCCGGCAAGACGACGCTGCTGCATTTAGTCACTGGACTGCTGCGGCCAACCGAAGGTCGTGTCACAGTCTTTGGCCACGATTCGGGCACAGGTAGCGCCGAGGCACTAGCGCGGGTTGGTTTTGTCGCACAGGACCACCCGCTATACCCGGGATTTACCGCTGCAGAATTGCTGACGATGGGACGCAAGCTGAATCTGCGCTGGGACCAGAAATTGGCCGAGCGGCGACTGGCCGACCTGGACATACCACTCACCAAGCGGGTGGGGAAACTTTCGGGCGGACAACAATCACAGGTCGCGCTTGCCTTAGCACTCGCGAAACGCGCACCACTTTTGGTCCTGGATGAACCACTGGCCAATCTCGATCCGATTGCCCGCCGCGACTTCATGCGTGTGCTGATGGCGGCTGTCGCCGAGGACGGTCTGACTGTGCTGCTGTCCTCGCACGTCATTGCCGATCTTGAGCCGATCTGCGATCACCTCGTGCTGCTCAACCGAGCAGCTGTGCAGCTGGCCGGTGCGATCGACGAGGTGCTGGCTGAGCACCAGTTGCTCACTGGGCCATATGCCGGCCCTGTCCCCGAGTTGCCCGGCATCATCCGGGCCAACCACAGCGATCGGCACGTCGAGTTGCTGGTGCGCGCTCAAGGCGGCCAAACCGACATACACCCGGTTTGGCAGGTGCGGCCGGTTGGATTAGAAGAACTGATTTTGGCCTATATTGACCAACCGGTGGTGCTTCGATGATCTGGCTCACCTGGCGGCAACACCGCGCACAAGCCTTCGCCGGCCTTATCCTCGCGCTAGTCGCCGCTTCCATCTTCCTTCCGTACGGCGATTTGATCCACACTGCATACGCGCGGGATAAGCATTGGAACCTGTCTCGCACAGGGCACCGACGGCGACTATTGCCAGAATGTCATGTCGACGTTTATGCAGCAGTTCAACGGGGTTGCCAACCATTTATTGACCTGGTTGACCCCGCTGCCCGGCCTAGTCGGTGGAATTGTCGGCGCAACAGTGCTCGGTCGTGAGTATGAACTCGGCACCTGGCGCTTGGCCTGGACCCAGGCGGTGCCACGCAGCCGCTGGTTGGCTCACCGAATCCTGTTGCTGGCAACGGGACTCACGGTGCTGACATTGACACTCAGTCTGCTGATCGGCTGGTTCCGGGGACCAATCGATCAGGTGTCGGGCCGGTTCTCGCCGGGTGCGTTCGACCTGGAAGGGCTCACCCTGACCAGCTACACCGTGTTCTCGTTCGGCGCCGGGATACTCGCTGGGCAGCTACTACGGCGCACGGTGCCGGCAATTGTTGCGGCTTTCGTCGCGTACATGATGGTCCGTCTGCCGGTTGAGTTCTGGCTGCGAGCTCACTATCTGGCGCCAATGACACGGATGGCCTGGACGGCGAGTTCGACCACAGGGCCGATGGCAACGCCGGCGGTCCCGGGTCCGCCTGATTGGGTGCTCGACCGATCTCTGGTCGACGGCGCCGGCCACGCAGTGTCATCCACTATGTGGGATCAGGTTACTCAACATCTCGTCGGCCTGAGCACTTCAGCGGCTCGCGAAAGCTATCTGCGCACTTTGGGCCTGCAATACCGGGTTATCTATCAGCCGGCACACAGGTTCTGGACCTTCCAGTGCATCGAGGCGACCCTATTCATCGGATTTGCCGCGCTGTTTGTCGCTCTCGCCCTCTGGCGGTTACGCAAACGCAGCAGCTGACGAAAGCGGAGTCGACCAGCGCGGACAGCGAAATGCCGGGCTCGCGCTCGGGTTTGGGACAGACGTTGATCCCCGCCACTTGACATGATCGGCTATTGTTCGTCAGCGCAGCCATATGGAGGGGTCCACTGTGCCGAGCGATCTGAGCGATGACCAAGTTAGCGAAAAACACCGCAAGTCGCCGCTCTGGGCGAAGATTTCACTGGTGCTCGGCGCTGTCATTGTCGTTGTGAGCGGGAGCACATTCGCTGTCGCCAAGGTGGCCGAGAAGAAGGTCAACGAAGCGATCCCCGAACACAAGCTGGCCGATGCGGCCGAAGCTCCGGTGCAGCACGTCGACATCAAGGGTGCCAAGAATATTCTGCTGGCCGGTCTGGACACTCGACCGAGCTGGACCGACTCGCATTTGCCGAGCCACACCGACTCGATTATCATTCTGCATATCGCGGCAGACCATAAACAGGCATATATGGTTTCCATCCCGCGCGACAGTCGCGTGGTGATCCCGAGCTACGACAATGGAAAATATAAGAACGCCGAGCACTCCGACAAGATCAACGCAGCGTTCGCTTTTGGGAGCATGGGCCTCGACGGCGATCAAGCTATCGAGCAGGGCATGACGCTGCTTACCAAGACGATCAAGCAAGATTTCGGCATCACACCGGACGCCGAGGCGGTGATCAACTATGACGGCTTCACGGACCTCCTCGCCCAGATTAAGCAAGTCTGCCTATTCGTCGATGAAAACGTGACCTCGATCCATGTCGGCCACACCAAGGATGGCAAATTCGCCATACCTTTCGCGACGACGCCGGACGGCACGGATGCGACCCCCAATTATGTCGACGGGCAAAAAGTAATCCCGAATGTGTACAAAATTGGCAACCAGTGTCTCGGCCCGACTGAGGCACTAGACTTCGCCCGCCAACGGGACAAACTTTCGCCGCTGGATGACGGCGATTACGGACGGCAACGGCATCAGCAACAGCTGCTCAAGGCCATCCTCAAGACCGCTGTGAAGCAAGGCCTCAACTCGCCCACCAAGCTGCCCGGCATCCTCACCGCGATCGGCAAAGCACTGACCGTGTTCCAGCAGGGCATCTCGGTCGAAGACTGGGCTTTCGGGATGCGAAACGTCAACCCGGACACGATCATCTCGCTGAAGACCAACGGCGGCGAATACAACCCGAAAACAATTAACGGAACCGACTACGAACTGCTCAGTGCTGACACTCTGGCCATGATCAAGGCCGCTAAGAACGACACTTTGGACGCTTTCGTGCGCACCCACCCCACCTGGGTCGCCAAGAGCTAACTCTAGTTAACGGTTGAGCTGCCAGATGGCCAGATTGAGGGCGCTCGCATAGGTGACCCAGACCCAGTACGGCAGGAGCAGGAGCGCCGCCCCGCGTCGAATTCGCCAGAAAGCCACGATCGTGCCGCCGACCAGCAGCCAGAGTAGGGCGATGTCAGCGAACGCGAGCCCGTATTGCCCTGCCCCGAAGAACAACGGGGTCCAGATCGCGTTGAGCACCAGCTGAGCGGTGTAAAGCCACAGCGGCAAGGTGAACCCCACCCGCTGCCACACCAGCCACCCGGCGACCGCGATCATCGCGTAAAGAACAGTCCAGACCGGGCCGAACAACCACGACGGTGGCGCCCACGCGGGTTGACGAATGCTGTTGTACTCGCCAGCGACACCGGCAACGCCGAGGCCGCCAATCGCGGCAGCAACGGTGACCGCGATGGCGAAGGCAGCTAGCGCCTGCCAGTTGTGCCGGCGTGCTGACGGCAAGCTCAGATCACTTTGAGGCATGCCAGGGGCTTGCCCACAGCGACGAAGCCGAAACAAAATCGACACTCATCGCCATTTGCTGTGCACCGGACTGCGGACTTGCTCGGTGGCCGCCTGATTGCACGCTCAATCACAGGATCTCGGCAAAAATTTGTCGGCACTAGTGCATCCAGTTCGCCTGCCAGCGCCGAAACAGAGATAGCCACGGAGCCTGGGGTTGTCCCGATGTCACGAACCGCGCCGTGGTCCGCGCACCGGTCGTCGCAAGGAATGGAGAACACATCCTCGTGTCAACTAGTTCGTGTCGGTCGACTTGGACGGATGCAGTCTCGACGAAAATCTTGCGGCGAAGATTTTCCTCTGGCCGCGCATCTGATTTGCCGCCGAGCGACGAAACATGTGTTAGAGCTCGGGCGAAAAGGTGGGGTGTGCATTGGCGACGGCGGCGAGCTCTGTGAGCACCATCGAACGTCCCGACACCGGTGGTGACGAACTGGCACAGAGACTACAGGCAGGTGACGAATACGCGCTGCGCGTACTTTATGAGAAGTTTGGCGCGGCTGTGTTGCATCTTGCGTTCACCATGGTCGGCAATCGGGCGGATGCCGAAGACGTCGTACAGCTGACGTTTGTGGCGGCCTGGCAGAACCGCACCCGATATCGGTCCGAGCAGGCCAGTCTGCTCGGCTGGTTGTTGGGCATTGCCCGGCACAAAGCTGTTGACATGATGCGGGCCCGGGTTCGACAAGACCGGGTGGCCAGCTCGTTGCGGGACAGCTTTACCGACAGCGACGAACTCGGCCCAGCGGCTGACACCGTGGTGGACCGGCTCGTGGTCGCGGATGAGCTGAGTACCCTCGCGCCGGACCAGCGTCGGGTGCTCGAATTGGCCTTCTATGACGACTTAACCCATCCGCAAATAGCCACCGTAACCGGATTGCCGATAGGTACGGTCAAAAGTCACTTGCGCCGTGGCATGGCCCGGCTGCGTCATCGGTGGGAGGTGGACGGTGCTACATCTTGATCCTGAACAAATTGTGCTCTTCGCGCTCGGCGAGCAGGACCCGTCAACGCCGGGCTTCGATCACCTCTATGAATGTGCCGGTTGTGGCAGAGATTTGTCAGCGACCCAGGCCGCGGTGCGGATCGGCCGCGACTCCCAGCATGTTCGGCAACTCCCGCAGCCCTCGGAAGAGCTTTGGTCGCGAATTGTCGGCCAGGCATTCACCACACCGACGCAGCATTCCGCCCCGGCCGCTTTGCCGAATTCAGCCCGTCCTCGGGTCACTTCCGGCAACACTAATCCAAGGCATCAACGAACCCGGCCCCCGCGCAGCCCCCGCAGCGCGAGTCAGCGGTGGCGGACCGCGGTAATGGCTTCAGCTGCTGTCGTGATTGGCGCGGTAGCAGTAGTGGGCACCCTCTGGGTCAGACAACCGGATGCGGAGCGCGTAGTCGCAGAAGCCGACCTTGTGCCGCAAACCGCCGCACCGCGAACGGCGCATGGCACTGCCCAAATCATCAACACCGGCCACGGTCTGCAACTGCGGGTAGCCATGACGGGGATGCCAGCCACTACGGGCTACTACACCGCCTGGCTATATGACGGCGGCAGCGTCATGGTCCCGCTTGGGTCACCCGGATCGGCGCCGTTGAACTTGCCGGCTGCGACCGGCGACCTAACTCAGTTCCAGATCGTCGATATTTCCGCCCAGCGGCTCGGCCAACAAGAACACGGAACCAGCATGCTTCAAGGACGGCTACACCCATGATTGGTACCCGGCTCCGGCATCATTGGCCAGTGCCGGGTTCGATCGGGGAAATTATGGGAACACCGATGCCTGGCGGAATCCTACGTGTAACTTTCAATCGCGCGGTGGTATAGGTGACGGAGAAACGTCGGCTATAGCGGCAATTTCCAAGCACTCGCTGCGGGTAATTTCATGGTCGGAAAGCGCGACCACGCCTCGTCAAACGTCAACGCGACGGTCTGTAGACGCTGCGCAACCGCGAGAATAAGACCGTCGCCGAGCGATAAAGTGCATCGGCCGCGCTGCTCGCCGCGGACAGTAGCCCAGATCGCAGGGTGCGATTCTGACTCAGCGATCCGCTCAGCAGCCCAGATTGCGTCCTGCTCGACGTTGGGCTCAATCCGGATGCCGAAACTCCCGAACGCTGCCAGCAGTTGTTGAAAGCTGGATTTGTTGCCCCGTCGGCGCGCTATGTAAAACGTCTCTGTCACAGCCGAGACCGGCGCCACCAGGCCGGTTGGCGGTTGCTGGAACAGCCGATCGACTCGCTGCCATCGGTTGGCTTGTTGCAGGATCCACGCCGTCAGCACTGACGCGTCCAACACCAGTTCCTGCGGGCCGGCAGCAATCCCGCTCACTTGGTGAATAACTGCGTAATCAGCTCGTCACCTGACAAGGAGGCCATATCCTCCGGCTCGCCGGAGAACCAGCGAGCCACCCGACCGGTCTCGGTGGCAACTTCGAGCTCACGGTCTTGCTCATCGACCCCATCCGCCACGCCAGTGTTCTGGGCCCACACCGATTCAGCCAATGCCCGCCTCGTAGTCAAGTGCACGTCGCCACCGTCATCAACGACGAACTGAACTCGGTCGCCTTCAGCCAGGCCCAGCGACTGTCGAATGTCTGCCGGGATAACAACCCGACCTTCCCGTGATAGCCGACTCTCCAGCACCTTTTCGCCATGGCCAAGACCCCTCTATCCAAGCACGAACGCCCGCTTCTGGCAGCGTGCGGCCTGCTATGCCATACGGCAAGAGGAATGGCAGGGAGATGACTGCATGCCAATCTAATTCGGTGCGGCCACGTAGCGAACGGCATGTAGCCGCCCGCATCTCAGGCACGGCGTCCACGCGAAGGTGCCTGCGTCCGGCCTCCGCCCGGGGTAGACCGTGAGAGCACGCCCGGAGTTAGTGCAGCGCGGCTGCGTTGCGCTGCGCGATTATCGACTTGACGTCGGTGGTCAGCTGGTCAATGATCCGCACCTTAGGCAATGGTTACGAGGGGTAAGTGCATGCATGCCAAGAGCAACTGGCAATTTAAATTATTCGAGTAAGTGATCCGTGACTGACGCTCTAGTTGGTCACTCACCAATGGCTTGCACGACACGACCAAGCGCCTCATTGCCTGTCGGTCGGTGTCCGAGGACGTGTAGCCAGGCCGGCAGAGTGCTGGCCAGGCGGACCTGGCCGTCGGCGAAGACCACCACAAGGTTGCCTGGAGCAACGAAATTCGCACACGGCGGTCATCCCCACTCGCCGAAGCCACGGGTCCCGGGCTTGTCACTTATCTTCAGAACCTGTTTGAGAGCACGTGGGCGCCACCGGTATACGTTCGGCCCCGGTTCGGGGGCGGGTCAGCGGCGCAGGGCAACCATGATCTGACCGCCGCCGACAGTCCTCGGTGCTTGCGGGGACAGTCCGGCCTCCAGCAACGTGGCCCGCAGGGTGGTCACGTCCCAGATCCGGCCACCACCGGTGACGGCCAGCTTTACCTGCATCAACAGGTGGCGGGGCGGGGCGGTCCGGGCCCGGTTCACCAGCGGGTCGGCGATCACCAGGACACCGCCGGGGGCCAGCACCGCGGCGGCTGACTTAAGAAAGCCGGGCACCACATCAGGAGCCAGAGTGTGCAGTAGGTCGGGGACGACCACTACGTCGTAGGTTCCGTCGTGCTCCGTGGACGGGTCGGCGGCCACCCAGGTGTAACGCCCGGTGAACTGTTCCTTGACGGTGGGGGCGACAACCGTACCTACCTCGGGGTGGTCGACGGTCGTCACCACCGAATCGGGGTGGCCGGCCAATGCACGGCTCCACACGGCCGTACCGGTGCCCAGCTCGAGGATTCGGACCCCGCGATTGCCGAGGTTCAGCATCCCGGCCACTGCCAAAGCCGGCGGCGTACGCAACGGTACGGCCTGGAGGTTCATCTCGGCCGAGGCTCCGCGGAACGGGCCGGAGCCGGCGCTCGCTGCGAACGTGGCGGGTGCCTCTCCGGTCTGGACCGCAGACGCCAGCCGCCCGATCGGTGACCAGAACCAGTCCAGCTCGAACCGCAGCCGCCGTCGCAGCCACTGCCCGGGCGCGCTGATCGTGCCGTGACCGGCCAGCGCCCGAATCTCGTTGCTGAACAACCGGCCGTCGCGCCGGTCGAACCAGCCGGCGGCGACCCCGAATGTCTCGAACGCGTGGACCGCCTCGGACGTCCACCCGACCGCGGACAGTGCGGAGACCCCGTCGTCACCTGCCGTGAGGAACGGGTCGAACAGGCCGTCGGCGGCACCGTGCAGCAGCGCTGCAGTACCGATGTGACGCCGGGCCGGGTGGTTAAGGTCATGGCCGAGCAGCCGGGCCCAGTCGACCCGGCCGGAGCGCAGTTCGTCCCAGCCCACCAGCGCCATCGGCTGGGCATCCGGTGGCGCTGAACGGTGGCCGAGGACCGCGGCGGCCTCGGCGGCCGCCATGGCGAACGGGTCGTGGCCGGTAGTCGAGGCGGCCCAGACGGCCGCCTCGACGTGGCCGGTGAGCCAGTCCCGGATTCCGCGCAAATCAGTCATCCGTGCCGTCCAGGTAGCGGAACAGCGTCATCCGGAACTCGCTGCAGAACCGTTCCCCGTCCTCGTTGAGCCACAGTTCGTCCGGTCCGGGCAGCATCTCGGTGAATGTCACCGACGTGTTGGCCCGGACCAGGTGCTGGAGCAGGCGCAGGGCGAGCGGGGCCTGTAAGTCGACGTAGTACGGCTTCGGCTCGGACGCCACGTGCAGATAGACGGTCCGCGGCAGACATCCCATGATGTTTGATGTCAAGCAGCAAGTTGGTGATCTTGTTGGTGGTGTGCCCACGCGGTGTGTTCGTCGTACGGGGTGCCGGTCTTGAGGCAGCCGTGCAGGATCCCGACGAGCCGGTTGCCGAGCTGGCGTAGCGCGGCGCGGTGACCGATACCCCGGGCGCGTTGTAGGTCGTAGTAGGCGCGGGCGCCGGGTGAGGCCTTCAGCGCGGCGAAGGCCTGCAGGCCGAGGGCGTCGAGGAGCCGGTCGTTGTGGACGTAGCGGGCCAGGACGATCTTCTTCTTGCCGGACGCTCGGGTGATCGGGGACGTGCCGGCGTAGTTTTTGCGGGCTTTAGCGTCGGTGTAGCGGGCCTTGTCGTCACCGAACTCGGCGAGCACCCGGGCGCCGAGGATGCCACCGAGGCCGGGCTGGCTCAGGTAGACCTCAGCGTCCGGGTGCCGACCAAAATGGGCACCCACCTGCTGTTGCATCAGCTTGATCTGGGTGTTGAAGGTGGTCAGGATCGCGACCTGGGCCTGCACAGTCACCGCGTAGGCGCCGGCCACCACGCTCGGCTGGGCCAGCTGCGGTGTTCGTAACACCTCCTGAATCTTGGCTACCTTGTCGGGTATGCCACGGCGGCGGGCTCGACGCAGCGCCGCAGTGATCTGCTCGCCCTCCAGCCCAGCCGCGGTGACCGGGTCCGGGGCCGCCGCCAACAGTTCCAAGGTGTCCGCGGCGTCCAGATCATCGAACGCCGTCACCGCGGCGGGGAAAAAGTCCAGCAACGCCCTCCGCAGCCGCAGCGTGTGCCGGGTCCGTTCCCAGATCAGCGTCTTATGCGCCCGGGTGACCACCTTGACCGCCTCGGCCAGGTCACTGTCCCCAGCCACCGGGCGCAGCTGATGCCGGTCGGTACGCACCATATCGGCCAGACTGTGCGCGTCACCCGGATCACTCTTGGCCCCAGACACACCGTGTCGTTCCCGGTAGCGGGCCACCTGCAACGGGTTAATCGCGTACACCTGGTAGCCGGCCGCGATCAGGGCCTGCACCCACGGGCCCCGCTCGGTCTCGATCCCAACCACGACCTCAACCGGCTCATCAGCGTCGCCGATGTGCTGGCCGATCATCGCGTGCAGCCGGGCGATACCCGCGATCCCCTCCGGCAGCCGTGCCTTACCCAACCGGCGTCCCGTTTCGTCCTGCACCTCCACATCGTGGTGGTCCTCGGCCCAGTCATCTCCAACCAGCAGCAACAACGCCCTCGCCCTCCCTGTTCACGGACCACTTGCGGCAGCCTGCGGGAGAGCTACCGCAACCTAATGATCAAGTGCTCACACCCAAAGTGCAGCGGGCACGACATCCCATCAGCGGTCTGGTCTCCCGACCACCAAGCAGGGGCACGATCTGCCGCTAGGACTCAACGTCCAGGCCCAAGAAGTGCTCACCCACCGGCGGCTACCGGCACCGAGTCTGACTCACGCCAACCCGGTAAATCTCATTAGGCCCCCGATGAGGAAAGCGATCGTGAACACGGGCCACCGCCGAAAGCGGCTGCCCACCGCCGAGTAGATCAGCGCCCCCGTGAGTGCGCCGATGCTGAACGCCGCGTTCAGCAGACCGAGATCGATGGCACCGTCAAGCTCCTCACGGGCGTGCACGGGAAGAAGCACGGCGCTCCACCCTTGATCGAGGCCTCTGGTGACCAGCGTCATCAGGCACAGGCCCAGCAGCAGCGGCGTGGCCGCCAAGAAGCGATACCCTTCCGCGAGCTCACCACGGTAGGCCGGCAACGACGCCGGCCCGACCTGTCGCAGGGGCTGCGCCTCGGGCACGTCGCGCACCCCGAACGCGAACAGCGGCGCAGCAACGGCGAAAGTCGCGGCATCCACCAACAGGACGTTTTCGGCTCCTAGTACCGCGATCAGCACACCTGCGAGGGCGGATGCTGTCAGCGCCGCACCGCGTGCCGCACCGTCGTACAGCCCGGCTGCCCTGGTCAGCGATATTTCCCCGCGTTCGGCGAGCGCGGGCAACAGCACGCCGCGGGCCGTTTCACCAGGCGCACGGAACAGCCCGGTCAGCGCCATCAGCGCGCACAGCATCCAGAACTGCAGGATTGCGGCGGACTGCAACAGCGGGATCGCCGCTACAGCGACTCCGCAGGTCAGATCCGAGGCGATACTCACCCGCCGTCGTCCTATCCGGTCGATGACCGGACCGGTGACGAGCGCAGTGAGAGCTGCGGGCAGCAGTGTGCAGAACGCCACGATTCCGGCCTTGGCGGCACTGCCCGTGCTTTGCAGCACGAACCACGGCACGCCCAGGTACGTGAGGCAATTCCCTGCGATCGAAACGAGATTGGCGGCAAGGACCGTCGTCAGAGGACGGCGATCACCCGTCAAGAAGTTTTCGGGCACTACGGTGGTCTCCCTGGCGAGGAAGCGCCCACCGCGAACGAAGCAGGTCAGCCGGTGGGCGAAGCGAAGTGGTCAGCGTCTGGCGCGCATAGCGAGGCGCACCGCAATGCGGTGTTCACTAGCAGCGCCTCCAACACTTCGCCGAGATGACCACCCGGCACCTGCACACATCGTCACCCCGGGCACCAGCACTTCGCAACAACGATCCGTTCGCAACATGCCGGCTCACAGGGATTGCCAGGGTTTCGCCAACGACAACAGAACTGCCGACGACCTCGATCCAGCGGTGGGCGCTGCGGGCCTTGAACGTTCACGGTCTCGCACGCACACTTCTGCCGCAGCGCGCTTTACCGGCAGCTCGCGCAGTCGTTTGACGGCCAGGCACCTATCGAGGACCGGTGACGTCGCCTTCAGGAACGCGAAAGACACCGCGGCCGTGTTGGTCTTGGATATGGAAGTGCAGCCGTACGAGGACGGACGTGCTGCCGGCAGCGTCCTGGCCTTGTTCCAGCACGTCGCATGGGATGTCGATCCCGGAGGGGATCTCCAGATCGGTGGCTGGTCGCTCATCTGAGAGAAGGACGGGCACCTTCTCGATGATGGCGGTCGTGGTCCCATCCGCCTCGCGGAGATGCACCTCGATCCTCCCGGGAAATTCGGCGTCCACCCACCGCACGACCACGACTCTGACGTAGTTCACCCGACATATGGTCGACTGCCCTCTCGTTGCGCGGCAACATGGTTTACGCAAGATCGCCCTCACCTGCCGCTGAGGGGAACGCTCATCCGAGGCAACGCTGCAGTACAGATTGGGGTTGGCGCCGCTGTTGGAGGCGATGACGTGCCAGGATCTCGGACGTGACGATCGAGGAGCCCTGGTACATCGGCAGTTGGATGGAAGTGGTCGAGCGGCCAGAGACCGTTGACGAAGTCGTCGAGCAGAACGACGAATACGCTGGTGTTGCGTTGCTCGCTCTCGTGCTCAACCATCCCGAGTCAAAAGTTGTGCTGCCCCGGATCAAACAGGCACTGGTTTCACCTCGAAGCTCAGACCCGGGCCAACGCTCTGCAATGCGTGCCACTACTCCCGGCTGCATGCGTCGATCGATCACGACCTGGTAGCGCTGCGGCGTCGTGCCTTGAGCGAGCAGACTAGGGCGAGTGGCTACCAAATCCGCGGCTACGCAGGTAACGCCGCCGGCGACGTCAGTATTTTCGCACCACGGCGGAAGCTTCCTCGGTGGTTCCGCCACCGATTCGCAAGACCACGGCGTTCCAACCGTTGGTGATACGGCACGACTTCCTCTTCTGCCGCAAGTCGCACGCCAGGTAGCGTCGCAGCGGACCTAGTGGGCGAACGCTCGCGCCGAAGAGAGAACGCCCGAAACGCCGTCTTTACTCTGAGATGGTTAGTCTGGACCGACTTAGCTATCCAGGAGGCGGGCGGCTTCGTCGATGGTGGCCACGAACTCGAGTCGCGTCGCCGCGCATAATCGATGGTCGCGGCGCCTACCCTTGCCGCGCCGCAGCGGCGGCGGCGGCGGCCTTGGATCAGGTCGAGGCACGCAAACCGGTACCCAACTCGGTGGAGACGTCTTCGACCCGTACTAATCCGACGGTCAGGTAGAAGGCCAGTGCGTGCAGTTTGCCGGTGACCCTCAAGCGCCGATCACCGGATTTGCGGACGACGTTGACGATCTGCTGGACCAGATGGCGAGCGACACCCCGACGACGCCGGCCCGGATCGACGAAGAGGCCTTCGAGCTCGGAACCGTCATGCTGGCCGGCGGCGAAGCCGGCGAACCCGACCATTCGGCCTTCCCCCGGCGCGCCGGCCAGCGAGCGGCCCTACCGGAGGCTACTTCGACGCCGAAGGTCGACTTCCCTGGTGACCACCTCCGATACGCGCTTATGGCCGCGATCCGCGCGCGCTCCTGAGGTTTAAACGATCACTTTGGGTATGGCATCGTTGGTGGGTTGGGTGAGGGCTGTGATGCCGCGGGCTAGGTCGATACGGGTGTACCACCCGAGAGTGTTTGTGGCGCGGGTGACGTCGAGGCACATTCGCGGGATGTCTCCGGGCCGAGCTGGGCGGCGCTGAGCTGCGATGGTGTGGGTGCTCAAGCCTGTGATCAGTTGATGTATGTCGACGATGCTGGTTTCGGTGCCGCTGGCGATGTTGATACGCCCGGCTGGTGGGGCGGTGCAGGCGGTGAGGATGGCGTCGGTGACGTCGTCGATGTGGATGAAGTCGCGGGTGGCGTGTCCGCCGCCGTGTAGGACGGTTGGTCTCCCGGCGGCTGTGGCGGCGATGAATTGGTCGATCACGGCGTTCGGGTTGCCGGTGCCGTAGACGTTGCCGAGGATCAGGGTGGTCACGGGCAGCCGGTGATGCTCGGCGAACCAGTCGAGGTAGTTGACCGCAGCGGCTTTGCTGAGCCCGTATGGGCTGATCGGTGCCAAAGGGGCATCTTCGGTGACTGGCACCCGTTGGGGGTTGCCGTAGATGGCGCAGGTCGCGGCGAACACTAGGTGCGCTCCGGCGGCTGCGGTTGTTTGAGCCACGGCGATGGTGCCGGTAATGTTGACGTCCGCGTCGTATCGGGGCTGGTTGACCGAGTCTGGCACGCTGACCTGGGCGGCGAGGTGCACCACCGTATCGGGGTGATACGCGGCGATGATGCCGGCCAGGTGCGGGCTGCGGATGTCGCATCGCACCGCTCGCACACTGCCGGGCCGGTGAGCGTTGGGGTCGGCTGTGGTTGTGTCGAGGCATAGAACTTGGGCGTGCGCCGATTTAAGCCGGCGTATCAGGTGCTTGCCGATAGCACCGTTCCCGCCGGTGACCACGATGCGGCGCCCGGCCAGCCGGCCCACCCACGACGGCCGAGTCATCAAAGGCTCAGTCATCGCTGAGGTGAGCGGTGTCGTTGTGTCGGGTCAGGGTCCAGCGCAACCCGTCTTCGGGGCGCAACCAGAAGATCGGCTGTTGTTGCCAGGTACTCAGCGCGGTCTGGTCGACGGCGAACCCGATCGGGAGGGCATCGCTGTGACAGAACAGGTGGTGGGCGGCGGTGACGGTTTCACCGTGAGCGACGATCAGGGTCCGCTGCCCGATGTGTTGGTCGAGTAGAGCACGCAGGGTCGCGTGGACACGGTGTTGGTGCTGCAACCACGTTTCCGCACCGTCGGCGATCGGCTGGTCCGGGTGCAGCGCCGGTGCGGCCCCGAACGCGGCGGCAACGTCAACCCAGTGGGCCCCGTCGGCGGTGCCGTAATCCGGTTCCCGCACGTCATCGACCACGGTGGCGGGTATCCCGATCGCCGCGGTGATCACCGCAGCGGTTTCCCGGGCACGCGGCAGCGGGCTGGTGTAGAGCGCGGCGAACGAGTGCCGCTGGTGGTCAGCCATCAGGCGGGTGGCGAGCCGGGCGGCCTGGGCCCGACCGGTGGGGGTGAGGCCGCGGCAGGTGGCCAGGCCACCGATGCGTTCCTCCTGGTTGCACCAGGCTTGCCCGTGCCGGGCGATGGTCAGCTCACTGGGTTGCACGATGACCTCCTACTGAGCTGGGCAAAGAGACTCAAACATGCGGCGGCGTGCCCGGTGGTGGTGAACCCAGACGCGAGGCGGGCAGCATTCGCGGTCAGCTGCGCCCGATGGGCCCTGTGGGTGGCGAACCGGTCTAGAGCTGCGGCGAGCGCCACCGGGTCGCCGGATGCCACGATCACACCGGCGTCGCCGGTGATTTCGCCCATGTTCGCCACATCAGTGGCGATAACGGGTCGGCCGGCGGCGAGGTAGTCACCGATCGCACCGGAGCCCTGGAAGGTGTTGTGCGCCTGGTAGGGGAAGATCCCGGCGTGGCTGGCTGCCACCAGTGCGCCCCGGTTAGCGGGGCCGAGGTAGTCAGGGACCACCACCAATTGCGCGGCCCCGCCCAGCGTCTGTGGTCGTCCGATTGCCGGGCGTAGGTCTAGGCCGACTTGGGTGGGGTCGTCCCAGAGCGGTCCGGCCAGCACCACCCGCAACCGGGATCGGGTTTGTTGGAGGGCGGCGAGTAGATCCGGGACACTTTTCCAGGGGGCCGCGTATCCGCAGAGGCTGATCACGGTGACCTGCGGGCGTGGATCGGTCAAGGCTGCGCTCAGTGTTGGTGTGGTGCTGGGATGGGTGCCGGCGGCAATGGTGGTCGGTAGAGGTATGACCCGACCTGGTCGGGCACCGGTGGCAGGTAGTCGGGTGGTCAGTGCGGTTTTGGCGTAGTGACCGAAGTAGACCAACGCGTCGGCATTGCTGAGCGTGGCGTCCACGCTCGCCCGCAGGCCCGGGTTCGGCCGGTGTTCGGTGAACAGGGTCGGGTTGAGGGCGTGGACGTGAACCACCACCGGTGGTAGCAGGGTGCCCTGGCGCCGCCACCGGCCAACCAGGAGTTGCTCAATTTCTAGGTTGCCGAAGTGCAAGCTGATCAAGTCGTAGTCGCCCGGGTCCACCCGGGCGGCGAGTTCGTCAGCCGCCGCAACAATCTCAGCTGCCGACAAGAAATCGTTGCGGCTGGGGTCATATGGCACGCCGGCCGAACCGAGTCGGCGCACCACCACACCCAGGCGGCGTAGCTCGTCAGCCAAGACGTTCAAATACGGGGGCAGACTGCCCTGCAGATGATCTGGGCCGACCAGAAGCACCTTCACCGCCACACCCCGCTGGTGTGTGTGTTCGTAAGTGCGGTCAGTGCCTGGTAGGCGACAATGGTGGTGGCGGCGTTGGCAGACCAAGTGTAACGCTCGGGTAGCCCACCGGTCAGCTGCGGTTTCTGGTCGAGAATCCGCGGCACCTCGGATTCGTTGGCCCATAACCGGCCGGTGACACCGTCGGTGACCAATTCTGGGGCAACGCCCAGATCGGCGGGTAGCAAGGCCGGGGTGCCGCAGGCCAGGGCTTCGGCGATGGCCAGCCCGTAGCCTTCCCACCGGGAGGTGCAGAGCAGGTAGTCCGCCGCCCGATACAGAGCGGGTACGTCGACCGGGTTGAGGTCTTGGCAGACCAACACCCCCGAGGGTAGTTCGACGGGGTAATGCACTTGGCCGTGGCCGAGCAGGATGAGCAGCCGGGCCCGACCCGTCAGAGCGCCCGCGATGCGGGTGAGCCGGTCGAAGCCTTTCATCTGGGTGAATTTGCCCACCCACACCAGCCGCGGCAGTGCGTCGGCCGGGTCGCTCGGGTGGAAGTACGACACCCAGGCCGGGTCGTCCTGCAACACCCGGGGCAGGGGCCGACGCCCGGTGATCGTGCCGGCTTGGTCGAGCCGAACGTGCCACCCGGAGCGGGGTTGGGTGTGCCCGGTTGGGGTGAATCGGGCCCGGTCGACCCCGTTCGGGATCACCGCCGGCCGGCGAATCCGATACGCGGTGCTCAGGTCGGTGGCGGCGAATTCGCTGACCGCCACGACTGTGTCGGCGAGCCGGCAAAGCTGCCGCTCCTCGGCGGCCAAATGGTCGGCGCCCATCGTGGCCGCGGACAAGTCCCCCCGCACCAGCACCGGGGCCCAGTGCGGGCGTTGGAGGTAGGTGAGAAGTTCAGCTTCCCAGGTGGAACACTCGGCCACGTCCGGTCTGATCCGGTCGAGGGCCGCAGCGACCTCATTGCGGTGCGCGACCAGGTCATCAGTGCGGGGCACGGTCACCACCTGAACACCGGCTGGGGTGACCGGATCCGGGGTGTCCTGGGTGACCAGCACGATGTCGTGCCCGCGTCGGGTCAGTTCTTCGGCCAGGGCGAGGTAGAGGGTGCCAATTCCGCCGCGGGTGATCTGGTGCAGGTCACGGTGGACCAGAGCTATGCGCATCACCACCGCCCCGCCAGCTCAAACACCTGGGTCTGGACCGTTTGCCACGTCTCCCGCAAATATTGCAGCCGCTGGGATCGTAAGGGCCCGGCGGGTAGTTCGGCATGGATGCGTAACTCCCGCACACATACCGTGGCGACGTTGGCCCAGAACCCGGCCAGCTCCGCCCCATCCTCACCAACATGGTCCTGAGCCAACCTCCGGGCCGCGGGGAGCTGGCCGAGCGCGATCCACAACAGCGCCAAGTCCAGACCGGGTAGGAACCGGCCGGTGAACTCCCAATCCAAAACCCCCGCCAGCACCGCATCAGCCCCGGCCGGGACCGCACCGGCCGGGGCCGGCACAACGTTTGTGGTGTGCAGCACGTTGGCGGGTAGAAGGTCTCCGTGGGCCATGCGCATCGGACCGGCCGCGGCGACCAGCACGTTCAAGGCGTTCACGTCGTGGGTGGTGAGCAGCCCAAACTCGGTGCGGTAGCGGTGGAAACGGTGCGGGTAATCCCACACCGGTGGGAACAGGTTTTCCGGTGGCGTCCACTCCTGCAGCTGCCGGGCTGTGCGCAGCATCATCACCACCTTGCTGGGGTGCAGGCTGCCCGGATACCGGTCAGGGGACACTGGTGCACCGGGTAGCCGCGTCATGACCAAAACTCCACCGTCGGTGTCGGCTGCGAGCAGTTGTGGTGTCGGCACTGGTGGTGGTGTGGCGGTAAACGCCTGGTAGGTGGCTATTTCGGTGGCGAATTTGGTGTGCCAGAACGCGTCGGGGTCGATGAGCACTTTCGCGACCACATCAACGTTGTCGAGCACGCCGGCGAGTAGGACTGCTTTGTTCGTGCGGCGCAGGACCGCATCAACGCGCAGGCCAGGACACACGGTGCGGGCCCGGCCATCGACTTGTGTGATGGTTTCGCTCACCGCAGGGCCTCCACAGGTGTGTCAACGGTTGCACGCTCAGGTGCTCTCGCCGGGTCCGGGGTGACGGCCGTGAGTAGTGCGGCCTCCGTCAGCGCCCGGTTCATGGGTTCGGTGATTGCGGCGGCGATCACTGGCAGGGCTTTTTCGTAGAAGAACAGGTCTACCGGCTCACCCCGGTGGTGGCGGGCTTGGACCAGGTCATAAAGGTGGTGCGGCATCCACCGGGCCCGGCCCGCCCGACCGTTCGGGTTGACCGGCCACCGCTGGTGTAACAGTCGGTGCCCGGTGGCGAAGCGGCGTACCCCGGCGGCTGTCGCTGCGGCGGCGCCGGTCATGGACGCTACCGCGGGGATGCGGTGATACACGCTCGTGGCCACGTCCAGGTGGTGCATGCGCCACTGGTGGCCGCGGACCAGTCCGAGCCATATCGCCCAGTCTTCCTGTATTGCCCCTGCGGCGTCCACCATCGGATCGTGCGGGTCGAACCGGCGGGTCACCACCGAAATGATCGGGGTCAGATTGCTCACCGCCAGCAGGTCTGCGTCGAAGGGCACCGCGAACCGGTGCCGGGTCGCCACGGGTTGGCCGGGCACGCTGCACGCGTGCGCGACCAAACATGTGGTGTATACCGCATCAACACCGGTGGTGAGGCCTGCGAGTGCGGTGGGGAGATGATTCGGTAGCCACACGTCATCGTCGTCCAGGAACGCCACAAACTCCCCCCGAGCGGCACCGATCCCGATCTTGCGGGCTGTGGCCAAGCCTTGGTTGGTCGCCAAGGTGATCAGCCGCACCGGCAGAACCGCAGCCGCGTCAACTACGAGTTCGCTGACATCGGTGCCGGCGTCGTTGACCACTACGACGTCGTGGCCGTCCACGGGTTGAGCGCACACACTGGCCAGGGCCCGGCGCAGCCCGTCCGGCCGGTTGAACGTGGTGATCACCGTGCTCACCGTCGGCCGCGGGCTCATCAGCAATCCCCGATGAGGGTGTCGAACAGGGGGCGCGGGTCCCCGTAGTGGGTGAAACGCCGACCACGACCAGCTAAACCGGTCAGCTGCTGGGTAAGACGGGCGCTGTCGGCGGCGAACGTGCCCGGGTCTCGGTGGTCCAACGGCAGATTCCGCTGATGCCCCCGATCGGGTGCTAACCCATCGGTGCGCACATGCCTGAGTAACTCTGCCGCCGTATCACCAGCGTTGACGGGGATCAGCCCGGCCCCGGTCTGCGCCCCGGGTGCGTAACAGGGAAACACCACAGTGACCTGGCGTGAATCCAGCGGAACCACTACGGGGTTGGGTTGCCCGAACCCGGCGAAGGTGAAATACGCGGCGTCATCGGCGGCGTGCAGCTGCCGCGCCGGCACTTGCTGCCATACGGAAATGTCGAACCCGTTGAGATCCCACGGGGCCGGCAGCCGATCCCATAGCTCAACCAGGGTGCCGGCCTTCACTGGGATCAGTGTCGGTAGCGACGTGGCACCCAGCCCACCCTGACCATCGGGCAGCACGATCAGATGGTCGTTGGACAACCACCGCCACCCATGGTCCAGCACCGCCCGTAACGCCAGGGTGGTTTTACCACCCCGTTTGTCCGCGGCGAAGATCACGACCTGCTCGTCGGTGTAGATCGCAGAGGCGTGCACCATCGTGTGTCCGGCCCGCTCACACCCGCCGAGGAACACTTCCCGCACGATCTTGCGGACCGTTACCGCCAGGTCGAGCACCGACGCTGACCACACCGTCACTTGCCGGGCTAACGGGTCAACGCGCACCCCGACGCCGAACCCGTTACGCACGACCTCGGCCGGCGCCGGCTCACCGAACGCGGTCACGGTCCATTGCGGTACGCCCGTGGCAGCGACCGGGTAGAACTGCGCGATGGTTTCTCGCACCCATGCCACTGTCGAGCGAACAGCGACCGTTGCCTCACCCAGACGAACCAGCACAACGGTGTCGTCGTCATCCGCTGGGGGCAGACATTGGTCGCGGTGATGCACGGTGTGATCAATTGCTGGTTGTGCGCTCATGCCAAGGGACGGTAAACGTCGCGCTATTGTCGAATATGAATCGGCGGAATATTGGCCTTATCCGTCCAGGTGGAAGCGGTCAGACATCCGACGCAGCTTTTCGCGCATGGCTGACCTTTCCGCGTAAACAATTTTGCGCAGTGTCGCCCGCCCGATCGGATGGTTACGCACCAGCTGCGGGGCGATCCGCTCCGCCGTCTCCAGCTCGGTGAGCGCCCGGTCACGGTTGCCGTCCCACAACCACGCCCGCGCCAGATCCATGTGATGGTGCCCTCGCCGCGAGGCCGGCAACGCCGCGATCATGGCCGCGTCCGCGCGTTCGTTGAGAATGAGGGCTTTGCTGTGATTGCCCATCTCCAATTGCACCGACACGGCGTGGATCTGCACGTTGCCGGTGGAGAACGTCAGAGAATGCCGGTCGAACAGGGGCTCACCGTCGGCGTCGACCTGGTCTGCTGCAACCTGGGCGTGTCCGATCCGGTCATCGACTTCTGCCGTACGCCCGGCCCGAGCGGCGGCTACCGCGGCACGCAGGTGAAGCGTGCCCCACGCCCGAATCGCCAATGGGTCACCGGCTCTGACCTGGTCCTCAATCGAATGCAACGCTTTATCGGACAGGGTAAGTGAGTCGTCCCAATCCGCGGTGGCCCACATGTCCCACACCCGCATCCAATCCGCTACCGCTGCCATGACCGGGTCACCGGACAAGCGCGCGGACCATGCTGCCCGCTCACCGGCCATCGCGATCAGCTCCGGGTGCCCTAGCGCGTGTGCGGCGGTGTGGGCGAATTTGCACTCGACCGCGTAGATCGAAAACGCCTCCTCACGTTCATGCCCGGACGACACCTCAGCCAACGCCCGCGCTTCGCGCAACATGTCCGGTAACACCGCCATGATCTGCGCGTTAGCCGCCCCATCCCGCAACCGGTGCAAATGTTGGGTCTCTAGCCACAACTGGTCCGCCAGACGAGGACGCCCGTCGAAGATCGGCGCTAAATCGTAGCGACGCAGTTCCCGCAGAATAGACGCCGCCCAAACCTGCCACTGATTTTCCGACGCCTTCACCGCAACATAGGGCCGTTCCATCAAATCGTTGGGATGGCAATGCAAAGCCACCGCGAGCCGGTTAATGATGGCAGTCCGGTCGAGTTCGATATCACCCTTCTCCACCTTCGACACCCACCCCTGAGTCCTAGTCACCGCCGCAGCCACATCCGCCTGAGTCATCCCCAACCGAAGCCGCGCACGGCGAACCCGTTTACCAATCGACTCCCGGTCCTGCAGCACCGCCGCCCCCTCGCCCGCCTCGCGACCACACCAGACAAAAAGCCACCCCGCTCCACCGACGGTACCGGTGCTCACCGCGCCCTCACACCGAACAATCGGCGAGCATGCGGCGGTAACTCAACCGAGGGCAACGTCCTGGCGAACCAGCCCAGAGGAGCGTACGACAAGGCCAAGCCCAAGATCGGCGGCCACGACCCATAGATGATCATGGTGAATGAGTTGGATCTCCGGGCAGGCCACTGACCGGTTTGGGGGCATTGGTGCGATTAGAGCATGATCAACAGGCACACGGTGAAGGGATCTGGGGGCATCACGCCGTCGATTTGCCCGGCCAGCACCCCTGTGATTGTGTGCCCTTGAGGAAGGGATTCTGCGCGGGGCACGCGGAGTCACCTCCGGTTCACGCACGTAGCTGGGCGTGGAACCGAGGCCCTCCGTGCGCTCGATACTCGAAGACAAAACTGAGCCACACCAACCAGCGGCGGACAGCCGCATAACGAGCGATCTCACCGGTCACCTCGACCAAGCCTGGCCGGCCCGCGGTCGTACCACCAGTAGATAAGCGGTCGTACCACCAGTAGATAAGTAGCCGCGACGCGATCCGTGCTGGTCTAGCTGCCGCCGTGACCGCCAGGGGGGATATTGACAAGGATGTCTTATCATGCCGATGTGAGTGCGTCGCCGGGCGATGTTTGGTCGCGCTCCCTACGCCTATCGCCGACAGTCTCCGAATCGGCAGGGTCGGCAAGAATGGGCGGCGATGTAGTCGACTTTCGAGGAAGCGGCCGGTCGGTATGAAGTCCGTTCCGGGCTGATCCAATGTGACCGCCCCGACATTTCGGTTTGTCCGGGGAGTATGCCTGAATCCCCCTCCGTGCCCGCGCGGATCCGGCATCTCTTCGAGGCTTGGTAGCCTGAGCGCGAACCGTCAAGGGATTGCCGCGGAACCGGCGAGGAGTGAAATCAGCGTCCGGCCCGCGATAGCAGGTCCCGACTGGAGGAGGCGTGAGATGAGGAACGTTTATGTATTATCCCGAGGTCCAGGTTATCCCGACGCTGGCGTAGAGCCGCTGGTAGCGATGTGTGCTCGCTCGGCCTGGTCGGCATAATCTGGGCGATCCATCATCGCTGGTTGCGTCTGAAGCCCCGGCGCCGGGCGGCTCTGGAGCGTGAGGGCCGTTGCGCAGCAAAGGGTTGGCCGCTAAAGCAGGCCGGCGCTCGGCGCTGTGGGCCTCGGGGAACCGCCGGTTGGTCGCCGATTATTCCGACCGCCGCCGCCGGTCCAAGCTCGTGACCTGGCGGTTCTCCAAGAGCTCGGGATAAACGTAGCTTCGGGATAATACGAATTATCCCGCCGTCTGGATAATTCGTAGTCACGCATCCGGAGGCGACACACCACGTCGACGGGCTGGTCGGTGGCTGGCTCGACTCCGACCTCACCGACCGCGGGCTGACACAAGCCCGGCAGATTGCCGAAGCGCTGGCTGGCCGATTCCTAGCAGATGCACCGGTCGGAATGTTTTCGTCGGACCTTATTCGCACGCGGCGTACGGCAGCGGTCGTTGCGAAGCGGCTTGGCATCGACGTGGTCCTCGACGCTGATCTGCGCGAGCAGCCCTATGGCGAGGCGGGCCGGACGACCAAGGAAGGCGCACCTGGCCATGATTGACAAGATTGCCTGGATTCATCTGAAGGACGGCGCGATCCTCAGCACCCGCTCCTTCGGAAAAGACGTCTACTACCTGCCCAGGCGGTAAACGGGAGCCGGGCGAGAGTGACATCGACACCCTCGTTCGCGAGATTCATGAAGAACTCGATGTCATCGTCATTGCCGATACAGCTACGCATCTCGGCACGTTCCACGCACAGGCACATGGGCACTCCGAAGGAACGATGGTACGCATGACCTGCTACACAGCCGAGTATCGAGGAAAACTGACGGCGAGCGGCGAAATCGAGGATATCGGCTGGCTTACTCACGCCGACCGGTACAGAGTCTCACCAGTCGACCAAATCATCTTCGACCAGTTGCATCAGGATGCAAAAATCAACTGAGGCGCCATTGTTGGAGCCTTCGCCCGACGCATTCTCGTAGCCGCAGTCCGCGCGCCGACCGCCAGATGGGGGGTAGTAACCGTCCGTAGCGGTCCGTTAGTGCCCGCGTGGGCGCTTCCGCCGATAGCAGTGCGCCGAGATCTATCGACCGGTGGAAGCCATGATCTGCGTGATATCCCACAGGTGGTGGTAGGCGTCATGACAGTTGTTCCGAGCTACGTCCGCGGCCGGCTGGGAGCCGCGAGTCGCAGTACAACGTTTTCCCGCAGAGCGCGTTGCGCGACCTCAACCCAGGCAGTCGCTGCCAGCTGACTTGACCAAGCGGCCACGGCGAGCGGTAGGGCCGTGTATCCCCTAGCTGTCGCCAGAGCATCGGGGTCGTAGCCGGCGACTTCTCTCTGTTGGCAGAGCAGTGCACTCTGCAGCCGCTCAGACCATTGGCGCAGATTGTCCCCGACGTGGCACACGTACTCGGTGACCGACCACCCGCCACTGGGGTGGCCTTTCATGCCGTCGACCTCGGCGGTTGCCTCAGCGAGATGCCGGCTCCAGCCGGAAACCTAGCTCAAGGCGTCCTGCGGCGTCAGAGACCAGTCGAATCCGCATGCTCGACACGGATCTCCATATAGTGCTGCACCCCAAGACTCCACCCAAAGAATTTACAGGCGGAAGCTTTCAAGTCGCGTAGGGCTCCGCGTCTGCTCGGGACCTCCGGATTTGCCGCGATCCGCTCACATCGGGGCCCTAGCTGCTGGGCAGGCCGTGTCCTCGCGGCTTCTTATCGTGCCGAGATGAATGCGTTTTCTTCAACCAGTGAGACTGGCTGAGAACGCGAACACTCAGGCTCGGGACAATTTTAATTCTCATTGCCCGCCTTCCCCGTAAAATGATCTTGCCGCCGCACCCTATGGTATGAGAGACGATCGAGACTCTAGGCCGAACATTGGACGCAGAGCCTTATGGACCGTGATTTTTTAGGTGCCTTTGGTGCTAATTGGACCTAAATCAACCGTCGTTTCATGCTCGAACGTGGCAATCAATTCCGAACTGTTCATGCCGTCTAGCATTGAACTGCCGAGGTGAAAAACTGAGACCATGGATGCCTGGCAAGCTGACGTGAAGCGGAATTCCTTTAGAAAGCTGTGTACAGCACGGTGACCCCACCTGAAGGTACGCAGGTTCCAGCGACTCCGAACGCCCCCTGGACGCATGTGGCTGCATCAGGCCCGGTGCAGGCGGTGGCGACGCAGGTGTTACCCGATGGGCGGGTCATCGCCGTCAGCGGCGACGATGATGGGCTGCAGCGCTGGTATTTGGTCACCGGCCAGCAGATCCGTGGCCCGTTGAGCGTCCACACCGGCTTGGTGTTGGCGGTGGCGACGCAGGTGTCTCGCCGCCGTGCGGGAAGCTGTTTGCTGGAAGCTGCGGTTGATGCCTGGGCCGCCGACCCGTCGTTAAGCCATCACTTGAAAAAACCCGATCTGACCACGGGTTTCCGCTCGCCACCGGATGGAGTACCTTTCCGCTCTGGCACGCCCACTCGTACAGCACTGAAGCCGAATTTTGGCGCGGACTTCTATTCACGGACTTGATCATCAATTCCGCAGGTGGTGCAGCGAGGATCTGCCGATGCGCACATCTGATCATGGTGGAGGGTAGTCGAGTCATCTTCGGACTTGTGAATTTGCCGTAATGTCCAGTCCGGCTCAGTCTGGCAGGTCTTCGTCGACCCAGAAGTGCCGCATAGTGCAGTTTCACGGTGGCGCAGCGCAGGCCTCATGCCACACCTGATTGTGATGGGTACTCGAAGGAAATGAAACACCCGCACGGGTGATGCCGGTGTTGCCCCCGTTTCATAAAGTGACCACCAATAGTGTCCGTGATATTGAGGAGCGACGTGGTATTCCTACCGGCGCGGCCAGCTACGCTTGGCCTCCTCGATGACACCGCCGAGCAGGAATTGGCGGCGGCGGTGATTGAGCGGCTCGCCGCCGCCGAGGTGCCACTTCTCGGTGTGTTGTGGCCGCACTACCGCGGTCGTAAGCGCCGCTATCGTGATCGGCCTGCCCGGCTTACCGATCAGGGCGGTGGAACCGCCGGCGGGGCGGGTGGCCTAGATGAGGTGTCCCTGGTCCTGCCGTACGTGATGGTCGCAACGACGATCGCACTTGACGTCCTCAGGAGGGTGGCCGAGGAGCAGATATCCGAGGTAGCCAAGGGTTGGCTGCACCGTTGGTGGTCGCGGCGCAAGGCCAGGCGGGTCACGGCGGCGCAGGTTCCGGCGCTGCCACTGACCCGGACTCTGCTGTTGCGGATCGAGGCGGTTGTGGCGCGGGATGCCCGCAAGTGGAATGACTTAACCGACGAGCAGCGGTCGTTGCTGGTGTACGAACTGCGTCTCGCCTTGATCGCCCGGTTCGGCATTGCAGATGGCGAAGATACTGCCGACGGCCCGGCCGGTGACTGATCCGCGGAGCGAAACGCAGGCACGGCTCGTACCGTCCCCACAGACGTCACAGCGGGAGGATCCGATCTACGGTTCCCGGTTTTGGCAGGTACCGTCGCAGGTGGTGGGCCGGTTCGTCATTGCGGTCACCGCGGTTGTCGGCGCTACCGTGTTCGGTTATAAGGCGGTGTTGTTTGATACGACGGCTTTCCATGCCGAGGCGGTGTGTATCAGAGAGCTGCCCGACGCTGCACTGTTCGACGAGGCCACCGGCGCAGTCAATGAGGACGCCGCCGCTGCGTTCCGAGCCTGTTTCGGCACGCACCAACAAGATTCGCTGCTGCGGATGCTGGCCGGGTTCGCCGTGTTCGTCGCCGCCACTCTGCTGGTGTTTCTCGCGGCGCCGTGGCTCACTCTCGTACTCCGCAGGCTGCGGCGGGTCGACCGGATTCCCGGCCTCGAGGCTGTCGCCCGCGACCTACGGGACCTCGTCGTTCAGGCTGGGTTCGCGCATCGTCCGCCGGTCTTTGTGCTGTCCCGCTCATCCCGGGTCAGCGGCGCCACCTTTGGACATTACCCCGTCCGGTTCGTGCGCCTCGATCTCGGTACCGTGCACGCGAATGCTGCGGACCCGGCCCTTTTCCGGGCTGTTGTGCAGCATGAGCTCGCGCATCTGCGTAACCGCGACGTTGACCTTACCCAACTCACCATTGCCCTCGGGTGGGCATTCCCGGTCGCGGTTCTAGGCCCCGTGACGGTCCTGTTCCTGGCACGTATGCACCCGGCCGACCTCGTCGGCAACGCTGTCCGGTTACTTCTGCTGTCGACGCTGGTCGCTGTCTCCGCGCTGTCGGTGCTGCGGGCCCGCGAGTACGGCGCCGACGCCCGGCTCACCGGCACCGAGTCTGACGCTATGACCGCCCTTCTCGGCCGCCACACCGCCCGCCGGTGGGGTCTTTTCCGGCTTGGCCGGTTTTTCCGGCTGCATCCGCTCCCGCAGGCCCGTATCGATCGGCATGCCGACCCCGGCGGGCTGCTGCGGGCCCGGGTGTCGGAGGCACTGCTGGCTGGGCTCACCGTCGGTGTCGCCGCGCCACCGCTGATGGACTTCTGCACCACAGCCGCCCACGACGGCCTGTTCGGCATGGACTCGATCAACGCCGGCGCAGTGATGACCGGGCTGCTGCTCGGCGCACCGGCCGCCCTGTACCTCACCGCAGCCGTGTGGCGGGCTGTCGGCGGTGGCCAGCGGCCGTCTGGGTGGCGTCTCGGGCTCGGCCTAGGGGCCGGGGCTCTCGCCGGACGGCTGATGTCCTGGCGGACGATGTACTCCGGCCGGCACCTGCAGCCGTTCGCCGATATCACCGCAGCCCTGCTGGTACTGCTCGGCTGTGCCCTCGCCGGACATTGGAGCGTCCAGACCGCCCGCTCGCAGACCGCTTCTTCAGGGCTGCGCCGCAGCTGGTCGCTCGCGATAGCTGCCACCACCGTCGTGTGGACAATGTTGCTGGCCGGGTGGCTGTCACTGCAGACCTACCTGACCGAGTACGGCGCCGACTTCTTCCATCGTATCGCCTACCTCACCGGGTTCCGCGACGGCGGCAACACCGCGCTGCGCCAGATCGTGCTGACCGGCGAAGTAGCGTTCTGGTGGACCGGTTACATAGCCGAAATAGCACCGTACCTGTCGGCGGCACTAGTGACAGCCCTACTGCTGCCGCTGTGCTGGGCCGGACGGCAGCGCCGGGCCGCAGTTCGCACCGGTGTCACCGTTGGCTTGCCCGCCGCAGGAGTGCTGCTGTTCGCGACGGTCGGATTTGCCGACGCCTACCGTGACCCCGCTATCGGCGAGCGGGCCTTGGTGGCTTTCCTCGACGCGAATACGCTAATGCCGATCACCGCCGTCGAGATCATCGCCGCTGTTGCCGCGGCCTCCGGTGCCGCCCGGCTCCGGTCCCTTCGTGGCCTCTTGGCCGCCATCATCAGCGGCCTTTTCGCCGCCCCTGCAGTGATCGTGTCGCGGGTTGTGTCCCCGTGCATCACCGGCACCGGCCGATCCAGCTGTCTGTTAGCTCCTAACCTCGTGATCGACACCCGCATCCTGCGGCATGCGCTATTTGTGGCACCACTGCTGGGCCTACTCGCCGCCGCTGCGGTCACCCTCGTGGCGAATGCAGCCCGCCGGGTCCGGAACCGGTCCCGCTTACATCAGGTGACCCGGGTGGGCACTCTCGCCTGCCTCACGACCCTGCTGGTGCTGGGTGCCACCGCCATCGGCGTGAACTGGCTGCGACCGGTCTCCAATACTGCAGCACCAGACTTCGATCCATGCTTGATCGGCACCTGGCGGCGCGTCTCCGCCCACCTCCGGGCCACAGTGAAGGCCGACTCCGAACTCGCCGCCCTCGTCCACCTCCACACCAACAGCATGGCCGACCTAAACTCCGACGCAGCGACCGGCTATGCAACCGCCTACCGCGCAGACGGCACCGCCACCGACTTCTACGACCTGGCCGAACTCACCGGCACCGTCGGCGGCCTACCCGTTCAAAACATCACACGCGGGATGAAGACCTACCGATGGCTCACCCACGACGGCGGCTACCGGCAGCGTGACGCTATCGGCAGCGGATACCACGAGGAGTACCGCTTCGACAATCACGCGATGGTTATCACCGCACCCACACCCGACGACGCAAGCCGGTACACCTGCACCGCCAGTCAGCTCACCTTCACCGGCGACGGCACCGAGGAAGTCTTCACCCGCGTCTCTAACTGACCGGGGCACAGCTCAGGATCGTCTGACCCGCTTTACGGATCTGCTTGATGTGAGTGCGAGTGTCTCACCTGAGCACCACCCCACTAATCCTGCGAACGAGAACCATTCCACAGTCTAGTTGCGAAAGCTTCACTTTCCGTTACGACGGCCTACTTCAGGCGGTGCCGAAATGTATGCGCTCTGTAATTGCTGCGCCGCGTCTTATAAATACAATCACTTACTGGCATGATTGGTGTTTCTAGACTCGGCCGTACCTAACTCTAGGAGAGTGTTCGACCAAATGCGGAAAGTAGTCACGAGTCGAATTCCAGGACGCATCACGCTCGCTGCCGCTGTCAGCGTCGGAACGCTGGCATCCACGTTCTTGGGTGTCCACACTGCACAAGCTTCGTCACCGCCGTTCGGATATGTTGATAGTTTCGACGGTGTCAATGTAAACGGATGGGTGGCGTCAGCAGATTGCGGTTTTGGGTCCACGTCAACCCCGAACGGTTTCTGCCTTGCCTTAAGTCTTTATTTTGACGGTCCTGCTGGCGTTGGTGTTCCCGAGGTCAGCGGCGGTCATAGCACATTAATTGTTCGGCAGGATGTTCAAAATATCTATGGTGGCAATGGACAAGATGGGCGGAATCAAGCAATCATGGCGACACTGCGCCCTTTACCAAATCGCTGAACACTTCGATTGGCTTCAGCCAGTTCAACGTTTCACGCGGTCTGCCATTCAACTCTGCGGCAACCCTATCAAGCTCTTCCTGAGTATGCAAGGACAGATCTGTGCCCTTAGGAAAATACTGCCGGAGCAGCCCATTGGTGTTCTCATTACTGCCCCGCTGCCACGGCGAGTGAGGGTCGCAGAAATATACCGGCATCCCGGTATTCACGGTGAAGTCAGCATGCCGAGCCATTTCTTTTCCCTGATCCCAGGTCACGCTGTTACGCATAAACTCCGGCAATGTCTCCATCTTCGCCGCGAGCAGGAACGCGACCCGCTCAGCGGTCCGGTCGAACGGAATCCGCACCAGCATCACGAACCGGGTCATCCGCTCGACCAACGTAGCGATTTGGGATTTGTTTCCCTTGCCGATGATCAAGTCGCCTTCCCAAAAGCCGGGCACAGCCCGGTCATCGGCCTGCACGGGTCGCTCACTGATGTTGACCATGTCCTTAATAGATCCCCTTGCCACCGTGGGACGCGACCGGTTCACCCGCCGCGTACGACCCCGCCGCAGGGCCAGCTTCAACTCAGTCCGCAACTGCCCACGAGCCTGCAAGTACAAACACTCATAGATCGTCTCGTGCGACACCCGCATCCCCGGGTCGTCAGGATGATCCACGACCAACCTCTTCCCAATCTGCCGCGGCGACCAGTTCTTAGCGAAGCCTTCGTTGACCGCATCGTGCAGCAGCTGGCTCGACTCCAGCTTGCCGTTCCTTGGGACGCAGCCGATTCTCATCACAACGCAACTGCGCATCGACCGCACGATAATCCGCCGGCCCGCCATTACGGTCAATCTCCCGAGCAACCGTCGAATGATGCCGACCGAGCAACCGCCCGATCGACCGAGACGACACTAAAGAACCACCCCGGCTCAACTCCCGAGAGATAATCTCTCGTTCCTCAACCGTCAACGGAGAAGAACCACTCATACATCACCAATCACTCGACACCAAGATCATCTTACCGTGGTGTCGCTACGACCCTTTGACTCCGCCATGGTTTTTCCATCAATTTGCGGCAAAATGCTCCGATTAGCAAGCTCGACGGAGGGCCACACACAGTTTACGTGTATGCCGGTGCCGGAGCCACCGTCGATAACCCTGGCACTCTAGTCGGCAGCACGAGCTTCTCCGCACTCAACAGTAGGCCAACGGGATACGTCGACCACGTCGGCGCTGATTACATCAGCGGATGGACGTACGACCCCGACGACTCTTCAGCATCAAACCATGCCAGCGCAACATTCAGCTCGTGCCCAGCCCCTTCGGATGATCCTAACCAACCGATCGATGAGTCGCGTAACGTTAACGTGACAGCCAATGAAGGCCGAGATGACGTCAACGCAGCTAAGGGAATTAGTGGAGCCCACGGCTTCACAATCCCCGTTCCGGACGGTGTTCGCGCAAAAGGATGTTTTGAGGTGACCGTGTACGGGATGGATAACGAACGGTCTGAGAACGCCACAATTCTACCCAACGGTTCGACTCAACGCGTCGGTTAACTTAATTGACCTGCCGGGTGCATAAGAGTCCCTTGTCCGAAATGATCTGAGCGGCGGCCGACAGCGTCCTTAGTACCGATCCACGCGTCTTATACAGTTTGTTAAACCGTGCTACCCGCCGGTCGCCGCCGTGATCGCGCAGCGGCCGGCGGGCGCCACCAGATCCGGGATGGCGAAGGTGCAATGCCGCCCATGGATGGGCACTTCTGCCCGAGGCACGCCGCACAAACTCTCATGCCGCCGATAGTGAGCAATCGGTCAGGACGCAGTCCAGCCGGTGAGCTGACCGGCGTGACTGGTATGGACCAGGCCCTAGCTCGACGTTCGTCGCTGGCGTGCTTTCGCCGTGATGCACGGTCGGGCATGATTCGCTCATGATTGTCGACATCCACCGGCTCCAACGTACTTTCGACGAGGCCGAGTCACGCGGCGACACAGATTCTCTGGACGCCCTACTGGCGGACGACTTTCGATCCATCGGCGAACAGGGCTACGTACTAGACAAAGCACAATGGCTCGGCAAGTTCGCTGAGTTCTCCTATGCGAGCCTTGAGAGCAGCGACATAGAGGTCTCCGTCTACGGACACGCGGCCATCGTTCGGTGCGTCCAACGCAGCCATTCGACCTGGCGCGGGCAGCGCATGGCGTTGGCCGTCCGCGTCAGCCAGACCTAGGTCGAGCTGGCCGAAGGTTGGCGGCTGGCTGGTATCCAGCTCAGCTCCTTCCGCAACGAGTGACGGCGAATTCATCGGCCGACACTGGCATCCTTATTTGCCGCCGACAAAGCGCGCCGGCGCGTCGGACTAAAGCTTGACTCGATGGCTGATCGGTCGATGTGCCGGACCGGTGTACTCAGTCAGGGCGAACCGCCTGTTGCCGTCGGGCGGGTGCACGGTCACGGCGATTGTGCTCTCATCGTCGAACCTCAGGATGAAAACGGAATCTGTGTCGCTGAGGAAGATGAATCCGTCGTGCTCTTCTTCGTCGTCGCTGACAAGGCGACCCGCGGCGGCCCAGCCGGTGTCGGCGGTGGCAATGACCACCGCGATCTCAACGCTGGCGAGCAGGGTTACCGAGTTCGCCGACCAGTCCAGATGGCACCGGATTTCGACCCCATCCATGGACCTCACCCTCTCGCAGCAACGAAGCATATCGCCGGCCAGGCGGCACTCGCTGGGCTCGATCACGTGCCCTCTTCTGGCCGCGGACAGGTCACCGGTGCACGGGGTCGCGTTGCGGTAGGTTCCCGAGCGTGTCCGCCACCTATGACGATCGACCGCTGCTCTTCCTGGACGTCGATGGCCCACTGATCCCGTTCCGAGCGCGGCGAGCGCTTGACACGACCGATGCCACGTCGTCCACACCGGCACTGGAAAATCCGCTGCTGGACCGCCTCGATCCTGCGGACGGATACAGGCTGCGGGGGTTGGGATGCGAACTGGTCTGGGCGACGACGTGGATGGCCGACGCGAACGAGGTCGTCGCGCCTCGGCTCGGACTGCCGCCGCTGCCTGTCGTCGATTTCCCGGACGACGACGAGGTCCCGGCGCGCGGGCTGCACTGGAAGACCACGTTCCTCGTAGTGTGGGCCGCCGGACGAACCTTCGTGTGGCTCGACGACGAGATCAGCGACACTGACCGGCGATGGGTCGAGATTCATCATGAAGGCAGCGCGCTACTGCACCGCGTCGACCCGTTCGTGGGCCTTACCGACGCCGACTTCACCCTGATTCGTCAATGGCTCGCAAAGCAATAGCGCCTCATGATCGGTTTACTGTCATGCCGCCGATAAAGCGCGGTCGCCGGCATAGTGGCAGGTTCGGACGGCGGCACCCGGCGTGTGATTCAACAACGTGTCGTCAAGCTGCCCGCCTATCCGCACCGGCGGCTGTATTTGCCCTGCCAAACCCTGTTAGACGGCTGCGGCGATGAGCAACAATTCGGGCATTCCCACCATACCGGCCTCAGGCCGCCAACGTCACGACGGTCAATCAAAACCGCTTCCACGACGCTGACCTGACGGGGCTCGATGCGCGTCGAACAATTCTAACGCTGTAGGTTCTCACCCCAATGTCGGCGCTCACGGCGGCGCCCTGAACGCTGTGCGGGTTTCTTACCGGGGCGTGCATCGTCTTCACAACTGGATACGCAACTACAGCCCCGAAACTATTCTGACAGTACCGCCGGCCATAAATGTCATCAGCAGTGCCAGGTGGTCGGCGGCAGGTGGTGGTGGTGGTGGCCAAAAGTTGCGGTTCGTACGACAACGAAGTCGGGTTCGCTCAGCCGCGTCGTGGACATAGCTCTGGTCATGACTCTCATGCCGGACAATCCACCAACATTGCGTACGTCAGCGCTGGTGACGGTGACGGTCAACGTGGGGGCGTCCATCTGTGCAGCGATGCGTCAGCACATTGCCGACAGGTCAGGGGTCCGTTTCCTCACATCGGACATTGCTGGGCGGTAAGCGGGCATCAGTTACGAACAGCATTGACGTTGCCATCGATGAACCCGGCCCCATGTGTAGTGATAGGCGACGCCGGTTGGCTGCGGGTGCCGCCGGCCTGGGACTTGGCACGGTCCCAGCCCGTCTGGGGCGGTGTCAAACCACACCCCGGCGAGCGCCCCGCATGGTTGCCGGCAGTAGTCGCTACCGGCCGCCGGATCACGGTCGGGCGTAGTCGTCGCAGCCGGGGCGCCGGGGCGGGTTGGACACCGCCTGAGCCTGGCTGGGCCTTTCGTGCAGTCCCGCCCGGCGGCACACCACTGCACCGGGCCACCACCGTCCTGTGAAGGTGCCATGAGCGTTGATGACCAAACCCGGAACGTCCTGGCAGGGTTGTCCTTTTACGTCGCGCGTAGCTTGCCGGCCTCACTGGCTGTCATTGCCGAAGATCACGGCTTGAACGGTGCCGGTTGGGTGTTTCCCGAACCGCTGCCTTCGTCGCGAGCAGCTCACACCAGCTCCACCGTGGCGGACCTGCGCATATTGGGTGCATCACTGCGTGAACGTGCCACGGATGATCGCATTGCGTTGCTGGTCCGCGGTGATGCCGGCTGGCCGTCAGGGTGCGACGATGTGCCGTGTTTGTGGGTTCGGGGTGCGACCGACCTCGATGCCCGGTTGCGGACCTGCGTCGCGATCACCGGTACCCGTGCTTGCACTATTGGCGGTGCCCACCTGGCCACTGAGTTGGCTCGCACACTGGGTGACGCGGGATGGGCGGTAGTCACCGGCACAGGTACCGGCATTGATGCGAACGCCGCCGCTGCTTTTACGCCGGCAACACCACGGCCGGTGGTCATCGCCGCCAGCGGCCTGGACGACCGGTTCGGCCGTAGCGCCGCCGCCGTCATCGCCCGGCACGGTGCGGTTGTCAGCGCATTCCCACCCGGGTTGGGCCCCACCCCGGCCCGCTGGACTGTGCGGGATCGGATGCTCGGTTCGATGAGTTCAGCCACCATCGTCGTCGAGGCCCACACCACGAGTAGGGCCCTGCACACTGCCAGGGCCGCCGCCGCGGACGGTAAACCCGTCTTCGTGGTCCCCGCACCGGGCAGCCGCGACCTGAGTAGCGGATGCCAGCAACTCGTTACTGAAGGCACGGCAGCACTGGTGGCAAATTCCCGGGACATCCTCACCACCCTCGACGCGTTGACCACCCCGAACCAGCTGTACCGGATTGTCGCGTTTGTGCACTGGCACAACGGTGATCGGTCTGCACGGCATGTGCCGACGTTCCAGCTCAGAGCTGCCAGCGCGGCTCACGCCGCTAACGCCGCTAACGCCGCCCTCGACATCGTCGTGTCTGACCACGACGCCCCAGCGCACCTGACCGTCGGTGTCCTGGATCCGGCCGGGGACCTCGACATCATCGAGATCAACACGGCCACAGGCAGCTCCAACCGGGCGTAGCACGTGCGGTCACCAACTTCCACGCACTTCAGTGGTGTCAACCGGGGTCAACGCTGACGGTTCCGCCGCTATAGCCGGGCACGCCGCCGCGGCGCCGGGTTCGACCCGACGCCACCTTTTGCATTGCCTTTGCCGTCACCGGCGATCCGAAACAGCACCAGCTGACACGCCCATTAAACGGCGTTCTACGCCGGAACCTTGTTCTCGCTGAGGTTTTGGGCGCCACCGCTGGAGTAGTGGGCCACAACAGCTCAGCGAGTCACCGGCGCCGGTGAGAGCACCGGCCGCGCCATTCTCCCCCGCGATGCCGCACTTGTTGGCCCGCACATGCGGTCCCCCGCGGTTTTTACCCGGCCAACGGGTTCAGGTCCATGCGCGGATACCACCAACCTCCATGGCCCGGAAGGTCGACAGTTTATGAGCCAGCGATATGAGTGTTATGACACGGACTCGGCGGCAATCGAGATTGCCGCACCCGGAACCACTATTGGCGAGGATGAAACAGACGACCATGTTTTGATCATCGGCAACCCGTGGTCGTCGGCCCTCGCACTATTCGGTGGCCTGAACGGCATCGAACGGTTCGCTCACGACATTCTCACCCTGGTGAATACAACCCGGGGTGGACTCGGGGAAGCGGCAAACACACTATAGGGCGGCATTGACGGCGAGGGCCCGCAATCCGCGTGTGGGGATTGGCAATCTCACGTCTTCACTGGGTAGTTACTTGGACACAAGCAATCCGGGGCGCGGGTTCGATTCCCGTAAGGGATGCAACGCGAAAGGTTCTGTCTGCGTGCAATATCTCTGCCAGCAAAGGGAAGTGCCATGACTAAGGCTCACAGTGGTCCCAGCTTTGACACCAGCGTGTACACGCTGGTGGGTACGGACATGTGTGTTTACAGCGTGTGGGTTAACGGGAAGGCACCGCTTAACGGTGGGGGCGGCCGGTACATCGGTCGCGTGTGGAAATCGGGAGGAGACGGCTGGGTTGCCGCACCGCCCCGTTTAGACGGGGTCGAGGATTCGTGGAGATGTGAGGTAAGCCGTTCGATTCGACACTTCCGGACGCGTAAGGATGCCTGCTTGTTTCTGTACGGGCACATCATGGGCATCGGCGCGGTCAAATTCGCCGCGACCATGGCCACAATGCCGTGGGCACGCAAACCCCAAATTACTGCTTAACCGTCCCGCATGGTGCAGGGATGGGTTCGATTCCTATCTGGGCACATAGCTTTGCCAGCCCAACCGAAAGGCCAATCATGGCGAAGTGTAAGACCACACCTGTGCCCGAAATCCGATCTGCGGTTGATCACGTGACAGCGATTGTCGGATTCGGTACGGCGGAGCAGGCGCAGGAGTACGCGAATCACATCACCACTGCCGTGCTGTACGAAATTGCCGACCTATTGCACGTCGAAATCGTGTCGGAATGGACGCGTAAGGCGACAGTAGCAAAGGGTGTCGTCGCAAAGGCACGCGCTTAACAGTCCCGCATGGGTGCATGGGGGTGGGTTCGATTTCCCACCCCCGGGACACGCAGCAATGCTGACGAAAGGAACTTCATGCCTGCCAAGGTCATGCGTGACGGGTCTGTTTCGGTTGACGGTAAGCCTGTCGGCCGGGTGGAGAAAGTCATGCGCACGGGGCCGTTCGTCCAGGGTGACCGCGTGCGTTTCGGTTTCGGTGACGGTGCCCCACAGTGGGTGCCGTATGCCGCTGACGGTACCAACCTCACCGATGGGCACAGCACCCGGAAAGCGGCTGTTGAGCGTGTGGTTTTGCACGCCGAACCGCTGACCGTCGACAATCTCAAGGTTGAAACGTCGTGGGGGTCGTATCGTCAGTGCGTTTCGGCGACGGTGCGTTTCCAAGGGCACATTTTCTGCGTGACGCGGTATGCGAATGAGTCGGCGTGGGTGGTTGACGCGTACTTTGCGCCGGTGCATTCATGCCCGCATGGTCGAACGGTTCCGGCACCCGATGCACGACTGCGCGCGTGCTGAAAGACGACATGCACACAGCTACTACCGATGCCGCAATTGCGACTGGAGTGTGGTCGATCGCCGAATAACTGTCCCGAATGGTGCTTGGGGCCCCAAACCGGCCGAACTGTCGAGACAGAGCTGATCGGGCTTATCTGTTGACGGTGGCATGGTCGCTGCCGCAGCCGTGCATGAGAGCGGCTGGGGCTACCTCAACCTGTTGATCTTCGACCTCGACAAGGGATTCGACTCCCTGGCGCCTGGTACCACGCCAACCTGCCCAGCGGTTCACACCTGCACTGTGCACTACCAGCCAACTCGCCCCGCTGAGCCCTCGCCCGTGCTGCTCACCTTCACCACATCCGACAGTTCGCACCAGCATTGCACCCTCTGGAGAGGTCACCTCATTATGGCTTACATCAACGGCGGCGTCCTCATCAACGGCACGCCGATCGCGACGAAAACAGCGCTGAAACGCGCCGCCGCCACCGATCCCGCTGGCGTGCAGTTTTACAGCACCAGCGAACTCGGGGGACGGTTCGAGGGCCCTTTGAGTGAAATTCCCGCCGGGATCACGCTCAGCGTGGTCGGCCCCGCCCCCTACACCCAGCGCACCTGGTACGCCTCGATCACCCGCACCGGCCAGAAAGTAGCGGTCCGCTGATCAGCAACACCCCGCCGGTGGTAACCCGCAACGCGTTCACCCCGAACGAGACCATGAACTGAGCACGGTGATATCACCTCAGTGACGACAAAGGACCAGAGCGAACATCCGATGCTGCGTGGCAACGAACCCCGTACGCATTCCCGGGGCACCGGGGCCACACCATCGCCACCACCAGCACGATTCTCAGGAAAGCTAACCCCTCAGCAACCCTCGACCGGGCACCAACCCGGCGGGCCTCATGCGCCATGGAAACACCAAATTCAGGCCACACCTGCACGCCACACCCCAGTTCATTCATCAGCTAAATCACCGACAAAAGTTTTAGCGCGGACCCACATCAATTCGCTCAGAACCCGTTTTCGGGTTGCCACTACTCGCTAACCGGCGTCATAAGTGACAAACCATTTTTTTCCGCTACACCATTGCCCCCTTTGATTCTCGGACGGTGACCACCATGTATGACGACGTCGAGTTCCCGCAGCCCGTATGCAGTGACGGCAACCCGCACCCGCGGCACCGCATCATCGGTACGTGGCGCGGACAGTGCATTGGCATCGAGCCTGCCGACCACCCGTACATCTGCCTGCCCCACCTGAACACCTGCACCCAAGTCCTCGACAACGGTGCGGCCTGCGGACGTTCCCAGCAGGCACACCCTGCGGTCACACCAAACCCAGACAACTAACAATAATGCCGCGGACCCTGACGTTAGCGACTGCGTGACCAAACACGGCACCCATCGGCCGTGATGCTCACGCAAGCCACCGACACCGACAGCACCCCTGGTCAGCCGCAACACTGGCCGAACCCAATCTGAGCTTGCCCACGAGATGTCCTCGTCGTTGATGCCCGAGCCGCCCGACCCGGGACCGGCCGGGTCTATCGAGCCCCGTACGCGCACCAGCCGTGGCCGCCAGTAGCCGGCCGGGTGCAGCACTACCGGTCAGGCAGACAACCACTCATGACCGAATCGAAAATCCGTCTCGCATTGTGGATCGGATTATGTGCTGGGGTGTTCTGCCAAGCCCCGGCGAACACCTACACCGTCGACGTGGCCATTCGGGACGCGATTCGCCCACAACGGGTATGCGCCGTGGTGGACCACTGCTGCCCGTTCACGCTTGTACCGGCCAGCCCTGGGCCGGCAAGGGCGCTGCAACCAAACCCGTCACCGTCACATTCACCACCGTGGTCTTACTGGCTGTAGGTGACGGGCCCGGTCGCGTCCCTGGCCTGCCCGCGGGCGTTCGGGGCCGGTAAGCGGATCGGGTCAGCGCGGCCACCCACCCGACCACACCCGACCGGGCCGGGTCCGCTTCGCCCGGTCGGCGAGCCCTGACGGCTCAACGTGTCGAGCGCCACCCTCACCACCATTTAAGGATGTGATTTGCCGTGTCTCAAGATGCCCGCCTTACCCTGAGAACTCCCCAAGACCTCATTGCCATGGTTCCGTACCTTCTCGAATTCCAACCCCAGGATTCTCTGGTCATTTTGTGTGTCGACGCGAACCGGATGGTCTTCAACGGTGCACGCATCGACCTGGACGCACCCCTGGACGACATGGTCGCGGCGCTGCAGCCCGTGGTAACCCTTCGGCACGTCAGCGCTGTGCACCTGATCGGCTACGGGCCCGCCGGTAGCGTCGACACCATCAAGGCAGCCGCGGTCATGATCGGCGCGAGTGTCCCGGTGCATGCCACCATGCTCGTCACCGGGAACACGTTCTTCTGCCTGTGTGAGAAACCCGGTTGCACCGCTACGAACGGTTTGGTGTTCGACCCGCGGACTACGGTGGCCGCGGCCGACTTGACCATGCACGGGTACGTCGCGTTGCCCTCACGAGACGCGTTGCTGGCGTTAGTCGAACCGGACCCGCAAGCCCACGACCGTATCCACGCGGCGATCAACCAGTTAAGCCCCACCCGGGCCGTCGACCGCACGGTGGTCACCAACCTGATGAGGCAAGCGGCCCAAGGGGTTCGGCTCACCGACGAGCAAGCCGCGGACCTGGCAGTGCGGTTATGCCACCCGGTAGCGCTGAACACCGCGTGGCTGGCCACCCACGCCCCCAACGCAATGGGCAACTTCTGTTTCGAGGTGACTCTGGGTTACCGGAAGCGGGGTAGTCGCGGGCGTGTCCTGGGTGGACTTTGACTCGTTGGGTAGTACGTGGGTGTCACGTCGGTGGGTCGCGCGGATGGTGGGGAGTTTGCCGGGCGGGTGAACGCGGCGGTGGAGTTGATGTCGTCGGGTGCCACCGTCGCGGAGGCGGCTCGGGTGCTGGCCGGCCGTTTCGGGGTGTCGGTGCGCCAAGGGCGCCGGTATGCCAATCGCGCTGTGGCGGGGCGGGTGGTGGTGCCCGAGGCGACGGTGGTGTTCACGGTGAAGTTGCCGGTGTCGGTGGCGACGCGAGTGCGCTCATACGCAGGCGATCACGGGCTCGCAATCTCCACAGTGGTGGCTGCGGCCCTGGTTGATCACCTACCGCGGGGTCGTAGAGAGCCTCAGCTCAGGTGAGTGACCGGGTGGTCGAGACGGTGTTCGTCTTCGACCGCCACGCCGCGGCGGATGTGTCGGCCGCTTTGCAGGTTCTTGTTCCCTTACGGCGGGCCCGCATCGGGCGGGACGTGCAGAAATGGAGTGACGTCGATGACGAGCGCGGCGATCTACGCCAGGGTGTCCTCGGCCCGGCAGAAACAGGACGACACGATCGCGTCGCAGACCGCGGCGCTCCGCGCGCACGCCGTGACCAGTCGGCTTGAAGTGCCTGAGCAGTGGGTGTTCGAGGACGAGGGGCATTCTGGGGCGACGCTGGTGCGTCCCGCGCTAGAACGGTTGCGGGACTTGGTCGCCGGCGTCGGCGTTGACGTGGTGCTGGTCTACTCACCGGATCGGCTGGCCCGTAAGTTCGCCTATCAGGCGCTGCTGATCGAGGAGTTCACCCGGTGCGGGACGCGGGTCGAGTTCGTCAACGGCCCGCGCGGCGACCGGCCCGAGGACGCCTTGCTGGTGCAGTTCCAAGGCATGTTCGCTGAGTATGAGAAGGCGCAGATCATGGAACGGTACCGCCGCGGCAAGACACATCGTGCCCGCACCGGCTCGGTCAATGTGCTCTCCGGGGCCCCGTTCGGCTACCGCTACGTGCGCAAAAGCGCCCACGCCGGCGCCGGCTACGAGATCATCGCCTACGAGGCGGCGCTGGTCACGGAATTGTTTCGCCGCTACGCCGACGACGGCGCGACGATCGCCGAGTTGACCCGGTGGCTCACCGAGCAAGGTGTGCCCACTCGCACTGGCAAGTCCCGCTGGGACCGTTCGGTGGTCTGGGGCATGCTACGCAACCCCGCCTACGCAGGCCAGGCAGTCTTCGGCAAAACCATGACGGTCAGCGAAGCACCGGGGCTGAACCGTCGGGCCCGTCTTGAGGGACGCAGCACACCCCGAGCAGTCAAAGTCGTCGACCGGCCCCGCGACGAACAGATCACCATCGCCGTGCCCGCGATCGTGAGTACCGAGACGTTCGACCGCGTAGCCGTGCGTCTGGTCGACAACAAGCGTTTCGCCGCACGAAACACCAGAATCCCGTCACTGCTGCAAGGCCTAGCGGCCTGCGCGGGCTGCGGATACGCCTACTACCGCACCTCCACGCGCACCACCAACAAGAAGATCTTCTACTACCGGTGCCTAGGCAGCGACGACTACCGCTACGAAGGCGGACGGGTCTGCGTCAACAAACCGGTTCGCGCAGACCACCTCGACCAGGTCGTCTGGGACCACATCGGTGCCCTGCTCGCCGACCCGGCCGTCATCCGCACCGAAATCGACCGGCGCCTTGACCAGGCCCGCACCAGCGACCCGGCTACTCAGCAGCGTCAACGCCTGCAAGACGCCCTCGCCAAGGCCGCCAACGCGATCACCCGGATGATCGAGGCGTTCCAGGAACAACTGGTCACCCTCGATGAGCTCCGCGCCCGCATGCCCGACCTGCGCGCCCACGAAACCGGCCTACGGCACCAGATCGACGCCCTCGACGCCCAAACCGCGGACCGTGAAGCCTACCTCAAACTCGCCGACGACCTTGAAGGATTCCTCGCCCGACTACACCACCGCACGACCGACGCAGGCATCGAGGAACGCCAACGCGTCCTCCGGCTCCTCGTCAAAGACGTCATCGTCGGCCCGGAGAAGATCACCATCCGCCACCGCATCCCCGCCCCAGGCTCCACCAACCGCCACCCCCACGACAGCCCCAGCACGGAGGGTGAACAACCCGCAGGTTACCCATTGCGTTGGGGGCGTGCTGACGGGCGCATATGGCAACGCGACCTGTGGCTCGACCTGACCCGGCGGGTCCCCCAGGCCTACGTCACCGCCCCCGCCAACCTCGCGGCCTGGTGCGCGTGGCGCCTGGGCAACATGGTGTTAGCCGGCGCCGCACTGAACCGGGCCGCCCAAGCGAGCCCAGGCGACCCCATGACGCAGATCATCACCCAGTTGGTGCAGGCCGTGAAACCCCCGCACGAGATCACGTGGCCGCCATCAGTCGACGACCTCACCGCATTCAGGGCCAGCTGGCCCCGGTAGCGGGTCGAGCTGGCCCACAACCGCTTGCCTGACGCTCACGCCGGTGGAGCCGGCCGCTGCTGCCTCACTTACCGAGCTCTGTCACCGATCTGCCCATCGCAGGGGCACCCTGCTCGACAGCAACACCTAACCCCAGGTCCGCGCACCCGCGTCTTCCCCCTGAGCGCGCAGCTGACCGGACGCGGGGTAGCCCACTGATCCACCACTTGCCCAGCCGAAATTGAGCAAACCAGCCCGGCCCGGTGCGGCACCAGGTTGGCGCTGCCACGTAGCGGCCCTGCCATGACCGCCACTGTGGTCGGTTGTTGTTCGCATCGCGGCCTGGGGGCCCGGCGGGGGCTGGCCTGTGATCCTGGCCGCCCGCGGCTTGTCCCGCAAGACCCACCCACCAAAACACCCGCACCGGCCATGTCGCCGCGCGGGTGGGCCGTTGCGGGCCGGCACCGATCGGCCGGCCCACTCGGATCAGGCCAACCCCGCTCGGGCACCCCGCCCGCACGGGCTTCATCACCGTTTCACCCGCCCTGGGAGGCACAGCACCATGACCACTGTCATCGACCACACCACCGAAGCACCCGAATTCAAGGACCACGACCAAGACCAAGACCAGGAGCAGGAGCAGGAGCAGGAGCAGGACCAGGAGCAGGACGACGCGGCGACTTTCGGCACTGAGATGGTGACGCTGCCGCCGATCATCGGCGAGATCGTCGCTGGGCCTATCCGGTTGCACACCGATGAGCAACGGCTCCCGTTTCGGGCCGGGATCCTCGACGCCCGATACCTGCTGGTGCCGCAACGTTTCCGCCGCCAGCAGTTCGGTGACCTCAGCGACCTGGTCGCCTCCGTGCGGCTGTTCGGTGTCCTGGCCCCACTGGTAGTTCGCTCGCTGGGCACCCTGGCGCCGATGCGCGGGGTTGGCACCGGTGACCAGCAACTGGCCTCGGTGGAGCAGTTCGAGATCATCGACGGGTCACGGCGTCAGGTCGCGGCCATCGAAGCGGGACGCTTTGATGTGCCGTGTTTTATTGCGGAAACCGATGATGATATTTCGTTGATCCTGCACATGCTGGAACTCAACGCCAACCACAAAGACTTGGAGCACCTCGAGGAGGCCCAAGCTTTCCAACTTCTGCTGGACTTGGGGTTGAGTGACCAGCAAATCGCCGATGCCCGCCGCACCACCGTGGAACAGGTCCACACCGCGGTCAAAGCACGTGCTCTGCCAGCACCGGCGCAGAACGCACTGAACCGGGGCACGTTGACCTTGGAGCAGGCCCACGCCCTGGAAGAGTTCGCTGACGCCCCGGATGATCAACGCAAACTGCTCGACAAACTCGGCGACGACTACGACTTCAAACACGTCCTGGCCCAACTGCGGGACAAGCGTGCCTACGCCAGAAACAAGGAACTCGCCAAAGCCCACCTGGTATTGGCGAACGTTGACGTGACCGCGAAACCGCGTGGCTTCGGCTACGACAGCCCCGCCGTCGTAGCCGGCGAACTCGTCGACGCCGACGGCCAACCCGTGGACCTGGACACGGTGAAAACCCAGCCCGGGTTCCACGCGTTCGTAGAAAAGGACGGCGGGCAGGCCCGAACGGTCGTCTACTGCGACGATCCGGCCACCCACGGCTTTACCCGCCGGGTGCCGGCACCTGCCTCACACCACGGATTGTCCCCGGAGCAGATCGCGGCGAAGGAACTCGCTGAGCAGCACGCCACCGAACGCCGTGAGCAGCTCACCCTCGCAGCCACAGTGCGTCACGAGTTCATTGTCAACACGTTCGGCACCGCTAAAGGCGCCCGCACCCTATTCGTGGCAGCGCTACGCCACGCCGCGCTCGGCCACGGGCTTCACCGCAACACCGACATGGACCAGCTGTACCGGGCACTCGGCGGGTGTGACAACGACACCCTCGTCGCTGCTGGTGAGGATCGGCTACGCCGCAGCCTGGTCGCCAAGTACATCTGCAAGCAGGAATACAACCTTCGCGCTACCACGCAAACGCACCGGTATCACCTCGACAAGTCGGCAACCGTCGCCTGGTACGACGAGTTGGTGCAGCGCAACTACCCACTGACTGACCAGGAACAGGAGCTCTACCACAGCTGTGCCGCGACTGATGAAAACCCAGACGACGAGGACGACGACGAGGACGTTGCCGTGGTGCCAACCGACGGACCCCCCGCGCCGCCGGTCTCGGACCCGGCTGACAGATCAGACGACCCGCAGGCCGGGGCCGATGACCTCATCGTCGCGGAGTTGCTCGCCCAGCAGCACCGCAACGACGTTGACAATTCTGAGTAGGTCAGCAACCAGGACCACCCAAGCCACGCAGATCAGGCAGACGACCTCAATGACCTAGACGAAATCCTGGTCATCGGGCAGCACGCCGACGTGGCGTAAGGCCAGCACTGCGCGGTGGCCCTGATTCACGGTGCAGGGCCACCGCGTCCCGGCGCAGCCCACCAGCAAAAAACGGGTTCGCTACCGGTAAGCCTCTTCAGTCGGCAATGACGGCGGCACCACTACCCCGCCGCCTTTCGTGCCGGCTTCGCAGCGCTGCACCGTCGGACACTGCGTCGCCGACCCCCACCGTTCTGTCCCCACCTATAAACAACAAACCGTGCTAGCGGGCGAAATTTCCGGCGTTGCCGTGCCCTGGGATAAACACCACCCGACGGGTCGCGTCACGGGGTTACTCAACCGAAGCAACACATTCATCGTTTCCCAAACGGTCTGTTTCCCGCCTTATCGGGCGTGCAGCCACCGGTCCCTGACCGTTATTAACTCCCCGAGGATTCACTTCGTATGACCATGCTCATGATCGCCGCCTACAGCGAAACACAAGCGCAGGCTCGGCGTGAACTCAACGATACGTTGACCGCAATGCGGAACCTTGCTAACCACCTGCGTCAACAGGCGCAAGAAGCAGCACAGCGGCACCGTAACGACATCACCCTTATCGGCGAAAAACTCATCCAGGAAGCCAACGAGCGCCAATGGTGCCGGGAATACGACCGGTTCGTTGAGGAACTCAACGACGACCTCGAACGGGCGTTACCGCTGCGCGAGCGTGACTTCGAAATCACCGTCGCGGTCGAGCTACGCGTCGACGTGACAGCGACCAACGAAGACCACGCGCGTGAGCTCGCTCAAGAAATCGTGGACGAGGCCGCAAGTTCTCTTAACAACAGGGCAGCGCTGACCGCTTACCCAGAAGCGCCATATGACTACGAAGTAGAACAGTCCGACTAGTGAAGGTCACTTATCTGCCTCGGCCGTATTAGCACCGGTTTCTGCCCATCTCCACAACCGCATATGTCGCTCATTAGCCCGGCCCGCTCATCGCTGGCCGGGCTTTTGTCGTCTACGCCACCCAACCAGGCTTGCAGAAGGACGGATCCACCATGGACCTCGCACATTTTTTTGCCGACACGCAGATCGGATTAGGATCGGCATTCGACGCGATCAGACTGGCCGAAGATGAAATCAGTGCCGCCCAGAAACGCCATCCCGGCGCCGCCGACCGGATCTGGGACAGTTTCCTGCTGCTGACACCGACCAATGACCTACTCACCCGCAACGACCTGGTGTTTCGCTCACACTGCCAGGAACTACTCGACCGGGTTGCGGCCGGCACCGACACCCGGCCCGGCACCGCCGCCGAATGCTGCGTGGCCCTGTGCGAAATCAGCCAACGGACACCGCTGACCACTGCCGCCGCCGGCCTCTACGCCCGGATGTGGCAACACGCCGGCCTACCACCCACCGAACTGGGTGACACCACCGTGCACTACGAGGCACTCGAAGGTGCACTCATCGACGACCACGAGCAGATACTGCGCACCAAGCTGCGGCAACCTGAGCGTCAACTACCGCCGCAGTGATCACCGTGCCCCGGCCACTGACGGCGGCCGGGCCACGGTGATCGTGGCACGAACCGTGACCGCCAACCGCGGCCCGCGGCCCGCGCGGCCAGTGACAGTGACAGTGACAGTGACCGCCTCCACCGTCGACTTCGCACACACCATCCCCGGCGGACCACTGACGCACGTCATCGCCCAACAGCTCGACCACTTCGCAGTTTCCGCGTACACCTTCACCATCGTTTAAGGAGTTGTTGTGTTTGTCGTTTTGCTGGCGAAGGTCAAACCCGCTGGTGCACGCAGACCTGGCATCTGCGATGCCTGTGCGGCGCGAGCGCTGCTGCCGGGTCACCCTTGTCCTACCGCGTCACACGGCTACCGGGTATCCCAGGTGCGCCTCGCTGTCCGGTCCCGGCCGCGCCCCAGCCAGGATGTGCTCACCCTGATCGTGGGCCGGCGGCCACCAGACCCGGGTTGGGCTCTGCCCGCAGCAGGGACAGGCCACCCCCGGCACCTCCGGGTCCGTCCACGTCATGAGCTCACCGGTGGTGTGCGGTGACCGCCGGTGGGCACACCCCACCTGCCAGCCGCCGGCAGGCACCCGCCACTAGCACGGAGCTTGTTGCTGCGGCTATCGGCTACGCCGCCGCCGGTATTGCGGTCGTGGCGTTGCACACCCCGACCCCGACCGGTGGGTGCAGCTGCCACGCAGGTCCAGCGTGCGGGTCGGCGGGCAAGCACCCCCGCCTGCGTCACGGCCTCCACGACGCCTCCGGGCAGCCGCAGATCATTCGCGGATGGTGGCAGCGGTGGCCCGATGCGAACATCGGCCTGGCCACCGGCCAGGTACTCGACGTCTGCGACATCGACACCAACGACGGCCTACGCCAGGTCTTGGACATTCTTGAGGTGATTCGCCCACCCGGGCCGCTGATCCGCACTGGGAACGGGTGGCACCTGTGGTACTCCGCGGACAACCTTCCCAGCCGGGTCGCGTTCCTACCGGGGGTGGACTGGCGCGGACACAGCGCGATGGTTGTCGCACCACCATCGCTGCACGCTAACGGCACCCGGTACACCTTCCAACAGTCTTGGCCGGACACGGCCCTGCCAGCATGCCCGCCGAAGCTGCGCACACTGGTGCTACCCGCACCCCGGGCGCCCAGCACAGCACCAGGGCCGATCGCGGACATGAACCGTTACACCCAAGCTGCTCTCGACGGGGAAGCCGACCGGGTCCGCTCGGCGGTGCGCCCGGTCATCCGCGACGGGCGTCGCATCAGCAGCGGCGGGCGTAACGACGCCTTGAACCGGGCAGCGTTTCGGCTCGGGCAACTCGCCGCAACCACCAGTGTGGACGAAGCCGAAGTGCGGCGGCGGCTCACCGACGCGGCACTGAGCACCGGGCTGGGACGAGCTGAGGTGCAACGCACCATCACCTCCGGCTGGCGGGCCGGATTGGCTCACCCACGCCGTTTCGGCGACCGACAAGCCCGCAACAGTCCTGCCGGCAGGAGCACCCGGGTACAGCCCTAACCAGCACCACGATCAACGGTCGCTCGCCGGCACGCGGCAAGCCGCCACCAGCGCCCGAGCACGACACGACCTGCAGCGTAGCGGCGACCGGGGCGAATCGGCAGGCACTGGTACGGCCCCGACCTCCAGGTGTGGTGCCAACCCGAGCGGCCCGGGTACGTCACGTATCCGGCGTGGCGAACACCTGCCGTTGCCGTTGAACGAGCGGGTGGGCCTTTCCACCAGGCAGACCAGTGGCGGCGGACGCGGTTCAAGGCCTGGTTGGTCCGTAGGCGTGCGTAGATACCACCGCTGAGGGACCCGAAGGTCAGCCCACCCAAACCCGGAGCCGCAAACCCCGGCAGAACATCTTGGCCAACACCGTCACGCTGCGCGCGACACCAAGATCTTCTGCTCGAACAGGGCTTGCACCCCCGGCCCGTGGGCGGGCTATGACCGGCCCCGTCAGCGCGGCACTACGGCGCCCGGGTCACCCGACCGAAGGGCGTCACAGCCGCATCCGCCCCACCTGATCGGAGCCAAACCATGTCGCAGTTCAGCTTCACCTTCGAGGGCAACCTCGCCGCCGAACCCGAACTAAAAACCACCGCCACCGGCAAGGTCTGCCGGTTGCGGGTCGCGCACAACCGGCGCCGCCGCAACAGCGACGGTGTCTGGGCCGACACCACCCCGATGTGGACTCAAGTCACCGTCTGGGGTGAACTCGCCGAGCGGTGCGCCGAACTGAACAAGGGCGACACCGTGATCGTCAACGCCCGCGACGATTTGGGCGTGTGGCCTTTCACCCGCCAGGACGGCACCGTCGGCGGGGTCCTGGAAGTCACCGCCGAGAACGTGTCGGTGTCCATGCGGTTCAAAGGTGCCCTACCCGAGGCCGATCAGCGGCCGGCCGGCGACGACTGGAAGCCCGCCGTCACCGCCGAACTGCAGCCCGCCTAACCCCTGACGCCCTGGGCCGGCCGTCAGGCCGGCCCTGGGTTTTCGGCCAACCACAAACCACATCGCAGGAGTTGCATCATGAACCGTAATGCGTCGAATCAATTGTTCAACTGTTTGGTCCAAGGCACCGTGATTGGCCGCGCCGATTCCGGACACACCAACACCGGTCGTGCGTTCGCTAAATTCCGGATCAGCCACCGCACCGGCTACTACCACAACGGCATCTGGATGGCGACCAAACCGATGGAGTTCCAGGTGACCTGCTGGAACGAACAACAGGTACTGCTCGCCCGCAGCCTCACCTCCGGTACTGAAGTCGTCGTCACGGTGAAGAATTTCTTCCCCTACCTCGGGGACAGCGACGAACCGGTCATCAACATCACCCCTGCCGACATCGTCGTCCTGGGCTCCAAGCCAGCCGCCCCAGCTCCTCGCGGGCAGCGCAGCGGTGACCTGGTCGTCAGCCCCCACGGTGAGAAAATCGCCGCGGACGCGTGGCCCGACACCGTCACCGACCTTGACCTCGTGCACCACGGCTAATCCCATCCCTGCTGAAGGCCGGCCCGGTAACACCGGGACCGGCCTTCATCGCTGTCCACCCCCCGGCCGGTTCCGGGTCCAGGCCGCAGGGTTGGACCAGGTCCGTCCGGCTGGCATCCGGCGTTGACGATCGCCTCGCGCACCTGGCGGTCGCGGCCATCCCTCCAAGCACAGGAGCAAATTCATGGATCTTGCCTCCATGGGCGACGACGCCCGCAGGGCACACTTCCACGCATTAGCGCACCGCTACGCCAGCCGATACGCGCAGCTGATCATCGACGCCCTCGGCGGGCACGTCCCAGCCGACGCCGCGAAAGTTCTGCACCGTATCGGCTTCGACCTAGGGCACGACGCCTGCAACATCCTGGCCCAACAAATCGCCGCACGGGTCAGAGCTACCGGCACCGACAAACCAGGTGTGAACATCACCCGCGAGCAGGTCGAGGCTTGGGCTGGACAACAACTCAGCGATGACGACGTGTCGCGTTTAGAGGATCGCATTCCTGACTCGTCCATCCCGGACGCTGTCGCCGCCATCGTCGCTAGTTTCCGCGAAGGCGGCGACCGTCATGAGTGAGGTGCTCCAAACCCGGGCAGACCTGCGGGTGCTACTGGTGCCCGACACCACCGCGGCTGAACCGTACGACGAGGGTAGAAGCCCGATTCTGCGGCTTCACCCACTGCACTGGTGGGGTGGCTGGCGGGCTGAGTACATCACTAGCCTCGGCGGCTACACCCCAACCGCGATCACGAACATTGTCACCGCCGCCGAAAAGTGGGCCAGCGAGCCGGACCGCTTCGAGCGTTACCTGCGCATGGTGCACGGCACCACCGAAATCCAGTGGTACGACACCCGCCCCGGCTCTGGTGAGTTCCTGTACGTCACCTTCGACACCACCGACTGGCGCGCACACCACCACCTACCCGACCACCCGTCCGGCAACATCGACATGAGTGACTGGCGTGCGTACTGCGAAGGCGACGTCTACGGCTACATCATCGAGCAACGCACCCTATGGGCACGAGTCGACGCCCCCCACCGCGCGTCTGACATCCGGGAGTCGTGGGAACCGATCGACTCCCAGTGGGGGCTCTACGGCCGCCAATACGCCGAAAACTGCGCGATACAGCGGCTCAACGACTTCGCCCCCACCACCGCACCCGAGCGTCTAATCGCCTAACCGAATCGAAAGCGAGGAGTAACCCAGTTATGCAGTCCCCGCACCGCGTTGGTGTGCACACTGTCGTGGCTTTCACCCACATCACCGCTGGACCAGGCACCTTCGAAGTCCAAGGAATAGCAATTACCAAAGACGGCACTCGGTTCAACGTCCACGCGGTGTGGCTCGCCGATCCCGAAACCAACCGGTGGGAGGGCCAAAACGGCAGGTACAGCATCACCTGGCCCCGCGCCCTCGGTGAGATGGTCCAACGCGCCCTCGACGCCCCGGCACCATAAATCCGAAAGCCTGGGGGCCAGCCAATCGCAACGATCCAGAACACGACGCAAGTCCGCGGGAAGTCCTGGCAGTACAGACCTGCGCCAACCAGGTCCACCCCAGCGAGACGTCCACAGTGATTATCAGATCGTCGGCTAGTGGTGTCGACAAGTGGTCATGGTTGCCGCGGCATGCGTAGCAGCTGGGCCACCCGGGAATTGCCAGTCCACCACCTGATCGTTGTCCGAAGAACACCAGGTCGTCGCGCAGACTGACTCGCCGCGGGCGATGGACAGCCGACCCAGATCTGCCGGTCGATAAACCGCGCCGGCTCAGAGTACATGGGTTCCGGGTGTTGCCGGCAAGGCGAGGCGCCGGAACAGAAGGTGCCTGACGAACGCGGGTGGCCACCCCGGGCCACCGCGTTCGTCAGTCCCTAGTGATGACCGACCCGACAACGATCAGGCAAGCCGGCAAAACATCTTGGAAGCGCAGCACCCATTTTCCACTCACGCACCCCGTGCCGCGCTTCCAAGATCTTTTGACCCCAAGAGCTGGCTTGCCAGCCGCTGCCGTGCCGGTCCCAGCGATGGCCTGTCCGCGCGGCAGCGCCGGTGTCAACCGGCAGACGCCGCACCCTCCGCCAATTTCCGGAAGGCAGCGCCATGACCGACAACACCGAACACACCACCACCGAAACCACCGAACCGACCGCGGCGGCGGGCCGGCGGTCGCTGCGCACAACAACTCAGCACCTGACCCACACCGCCCGTCACCTGGGCCACCCCGTAGTGCACGTCGCCGGCCTGCTGGTCGCCCACATCATCGCCGTGGCTGTGCTGGAAAAAACCCCGCCGTTGACATGCACTGATCTTCCGCCGGGCCTTGGCGGGGTGTTGCCGTCGCAGCACCCCACCAGGGTCCGCCTGGCGGTGCCGTCGACCTACGCCGGCCGGTAGCAGGTGCCGGCATCCGTAAGCAACTGCAGTTCCAAATCCCGCAGCCCGGCGTCGGCACCAGCGTGACGCTCTCGTCGGCGTTTGCTACCACCGGGTCGTCTACCAAACGTGTGGAGGAACAGGACACGATGGACAACAATCCGGCCGTGAACGGCCCGTATCTTGCCTCACCAACCGTGCAAAACTGCGACATCGGCAACCACCGAATGGGCCCCGACCAACGATGGTGGTTGGTCACCGACACCAGCCGCGGTTGGCACAACCACACCGGGGCCGTCTGCGCAGCCCACCTACCCACCACCCTCAGTGCCGGGGATGAGGGTCACCTCTACCGCGTCGGCGCCTTGTTCAACCCCGAGCGCATCAACTGGCCGCAAGGCCCGCACCTATGGCTCGACGGCGACGGCGACACCCGCCTGGCGTTATTCCTGAGCAACCCGAGCCGCCAAGAAATCCGGGCCGTCGAAACCGGCACCGCCCAATTCGCCTGGACCGAGCAAGCCATCAACGGGTTCTTGTTGTTCAAGTTCGGTGTTTTACCGTGGAATGACGCACCGTTCAACCCGCAACGACTCGACCAACCATTCAGCAACCAGCCAGCCCCGGCCGGTACCCACAGCCGAACGTTCACCTTTTTGGTGAATGCTGACACCGGGCGCATCGCCGCGATGCGGATGTTCACCTGGCCGGCGTACTTCCTCAACCACATCACCAACTCGGTGCACCGGCTTGCCGCACACCCCTACACCGAGGCTGCCGCCGAGCAGGCGCAGCAGGATTTCTACAGCCGCTACCCGGATGGCCCGTCGCTGTATCACCTGGCCCGCACCTTGCCACCGCAAGCCCGGTGCACAGGTGGGCAACCCGAGGACCGCCCGCACTGAGCAGCCCCGCCCGGTCCCCGGCTGCTGCCGAACCCAACCGACGCCGCAGCAGGGGTGCACCATCGGCCCCTGCGCAGTCGCACCGGCGCCGCGTTCGGCACAGGTCCGGACCAGACCCGGCACCACGCCACGCCACCACGGCCTTCAGGTTTCGAGGTCAGCAAAGTGGACCACCCGGGGCCGGGGCAGGCAGTAGGCAGCCTTGTTGGTGCCAGGCTGCCGCCCTGCCGGCCCTGAAGTGGTAACCGACCCGTCCGGCGGCGGCCAAGCCGGCAAAACATCTTGGACCGGCAAGCCGGGCACTTCAGTGGTCGGCTGGCTTCGCTGCACCGACCACTGAACCTTCCAAGATCTTTTGGCCTGGATGGCTTGTCCACCACCAGGCCGGCCCGGTTCTCCACCGTGCTGTCAGCGCAGCAGCCCCGGCACAAACCGCAGGCAGCCGCACCAGTACACCGCCCCTGGGAGACCACCATGTTGCACGACCTCGACACCACCGAGCGCAGCACCCGCGACAACACCACCCTGAATCGCCCGACCCAGTACCCGAAGCCCGTGCTCGCCGGGGAGAAAGACTTCTACGACCCGGCCAGCCCCGCGGACTTCCACGAGTACCTCATCGTCTTGGCCTACACACAACACTGAACCCGTGGCCGGTGCGCAGGACCCCTGGGGTCCTGCGCAACCACCGACCGGTCGGGCTTGGTGCACCAGTACAAGCTCACTACGGGCGGCCCTAGGGGGCCGGTAAACCGGAAGCGACCTTCGGCCGCGCTGCTAAAAGCCCCTTTTCTGGCCGCAGCGTACGCCACGATTATAGGTTGTGGGTGGCGTCCACCAAATCCGCTGCGGGCTCAGAAAACATCATGCACAAACCGCATGATCTTTTCTTCGAAACCCCCGCACCGTATTTGGCTCCCGCCACCCACAACCAGGCGAGCAAGCTCGCCCCCTCCGGCCAAAAAAGCGGCTGTAAACCCTGTCGTCATACCGTCTACCTGCCCAAACTTGCGCTCGCATTGGGCCTACTCTCGCAAAGAAAAGGCGAAACAATACCTACAAGAACGCTTTAGGCATAGATAGACGACGCTTTCTTTGATACTATTAATCCTGTCAGGGTCGCCAAGCCCAGACAACACCAACAACACAATCCGAAGAAAGGCTTCACCGTGAGCCGTCACGAACTCGCGCCACTAAACGACACCATCTCCTGTGTTTTCGTCGGATGGGAGAAGGGCCTAGGGTCCTACTTCTTCCAGATGTACCGGGCCGACAACGACTGCCCGGTCGACACCCCGGACGACGAATTGGGTAGCCACTTCGCGCAGGTCACGGCCCCCGCGAGCATCATCGACGAAGTCCGCAAATACGCGAACATCCCCGCAGACCTCAACGAGCGACTCGCCGCCGACAAAGCACGCGAAGGATCTTGTGAATTCCCCACCACTGTTTCAATCATGAACGCGATCACACCCGTTTACGTTTGGGACGGCACTCAGCCCCCGTTCTAGCCAACACCACCGCCTGGGGACGCCACCCACGTCCCCAGGCGAGCACCACCAGCGGCGATCACTACTACGACGCACACCGGGGACATCAGCGCGTATGCGACTGCGTCGACGCGCATCGAGCCCGCCGCCACAGACTGCCGCACCCACCGCTCACGGCCGAACAAACTCAGCCAACCACAGATCATCGCGAGCGGGAATTTTAGAGACCGGCGGCCCCTTGCGGGGAAACACCTCCGGAAAGATGCAACGCCAATTCCGCCGGTCAACACCAACCAACACACCGGCTAAGCCGGAAGAAGGCCAGCTCCCACGCTAGCGCACCGCCCAGCCAACAGCAACAACCACACGGCGATACGAGGCCGCCCCACATCAGCCGAGCAACCTTCCCACCCGCCTCCCGATAAAGGAGTTCCCGTGTCGACCACGGAAAACACCACCCCCAATCAATCGGCCGCCGCTTGGTGGCACACGCCGACGTCGGCGAAAACCATTCACGAATATCTTCACAACCTGCCCACCTGGATGATCGACGAATGCATCACGTGGACCAACAACCGCGCAGCACTCGGGCACCAGTTCCCCAACGGCGCCGCCGCCGCACAGCAATGGCTCACCGAATGCGCCCTCATCGGTCACGCCTACGAACAACAAATCACAACGCCAAACAGCCAGCCACCCACCACCACCGATGCGGCTAAACCTGAACCATGGCACCGAAAATTGATCAACCGCATTCTGCGCTTGCGACCCCAGCCGAAAGCCCTCCGCCTACAAACGCAGATCTTCGATCTCTGCGACGAACTGGCCACGGCCAGCTGCGAAACCGCCTACACAATCGAGCAGCTAGAACACGTGACGGCCGAACTACTCATGAACGCTCAGCAGACAGAAGAGATAAACCGCGAACGCGCCGAAGATGCCCGACAGGCGGCACGCGGGAACATCCGCGTGGCCTGCCAATGGTGCGACGGCGAATACTACGAACACAAAACGAAACCCGCACCGCACACCTGTGACAACTGCCGCCCCTGTGACGGCTACTAACAACCACGATGACCAGACGCAGCTAGCTGTCGATGCAAGCTCCCGGATGCCGCACCACCTGTCAAAAGACAGCGTAAAACTCCGCGAATCCGCAGAGGCGAACACAGGTCCGCTCAGCAAACGTCGCCCGGCACATGCGCCCACTGCCATGCAGACCGCAGACCACCCGAGCGGACAACATCGTTCACCCGAGCACCCGACCGCCACCGGTGCCAGTGACGCAAGGCAATTGATCTGCCCGCACGACGCCATCAGCCGGGAATCTCGGCTCATGGCGTCGTGATCACCATGTCGTGATCACCAAGGAGCCCACCAACTATGAGCCAACACCGCCTCACCCCGAAACACGGATTCGAACACTACGACATCGCCGTCGGATGGGACCGCCCGCAAGGCAGCTACTTCGCCTACGTCACCACACACATGACACCCCCGCAGCCCACGCGCACACTCGCCCGAATCGCCAACATCCTTAACCGGCTACCCATCCCGGTGCCACGTCGCGTCCGCGCCCTGGATCCCGAACCAGTGATGATCATCGCCGACAACATCAACCCGACCAACGATCCCGCGCACGTCATTACCGCCGTATCCCCATACGCCGAACTCCCGAGCAACCTTCAAGCACAACTGGTCGCAGACCGCCTTGTCGAGAGCTACCGCTACACCCACCCCCGACCATGGGCAGGCCTAAACCAGACCGGACGACGGTTAAACCGCCGACCCGCGCTCACGACCCACTCACGTTGACACCCCGCCACCGAACTCAAGACCACCACCAGCTGCCCCCGCTGCAATGGGCGCACCATCCACAACGACACCGATCTGACCGGTAACGTCATTGGCCAGCCCAGCTGACCGGCCCGCACCCCGAGGACGCCCACGAGATGCGGGCCGCGCTATGTCCCCGGTCAGTTCCTGCACCCGCACCCCGACGTCCTCCACCGGTGCATGCTGCTGAGCTTGGCGCACCCTAGCCGCCGGAACTTGCACGAGCCCGGCCGCAACGTCGACCGACATCAACGACGCCAACACCGCCAATGCCACATCCGCACCACGCTCAGCCTCAACGACCACCGCGTCAAGCCGTTCAACCTCAGCGGCGCGGCGTTGCCGCGCCCGCTCCACGACCGACACCGCCACCGTTACCGCACTCAACGCTCCCAGCTCTACCGCCTGACGCTTCCTCAACACTTGGATTGCTTCGTTCGTTGTTTTGCTCGCCATCACACCAAAGTACCTACCCACTTGCTTTCTTGACCATCACCTTTAATCATTTAAGGCTAGTCGAAAATACTTTTTCTTTCGTTTACTTATGGTCACGCTAGTGGTGACCTGTACCAACACCTTCACACTCCCTCTCACTCTCCTTTTCACAGCACACCCCATGGCATTCCAATGTCGATAAGGAGCCGGCCGTGGCCTACCGTTGGTGCCATGCTCACCGTTACCCGCATCGCACCCGGTGCGGGAATCATCTACCTCATCAACCAAGTCGCCACAGGTAAACACGATTTCCGGCCCGCACCACAGGGCTCCGCCGTCGCTTACCACGCTGACCCGACTGCGCAGGGGGAAGCACCCGGGTGGTGGGCCGGGCAAAGCCACACCATGTTCGGTGTCCACGGTGAAGTAGAACCACCGCAAATGCAAAACCTGATCGGGGAAGGCACACACCCCGACAGCGGTGAACAACTCGGTCGCCTATGGCGGCAATACACCCCGATGGATGATGCCGCCCGCACTGCCGCGGTGGAAGAAGCGTGGAAAAAATTACCACCGGATGCCACCTATGAGCAGATCGCACACACGTGGTTGAGTATTTTTACCGCCCCGGACCGGCAACCCGTGGCCGGGTTCGACGTCACCGTGGCCCCCGTGAAATCCGTCAGCCTGCTCTGGGCATTCGGTGACGACGCGGTCAAGCATGAGGTGATGGCCGCGCATCATGAAGGCGTCCGCGCAACCCTGGAACACCTCCGTGCGCATGGGGCGTTCACCCGGACCGGGACTAACGGGATCACCCAAGTGGACACTGACGGGCTCGCCGCGATGGTGTTCGACCACCGCATGAGCCGCGAAAAAGACCCCCACATCCATGCCCACATCATCATTTCCACCAAAGTTCGTATCACCCGCAACGGGCGTGAAGAATGGCTGTCACTGGACAGTCGGGCGTTCTACCAAGCCACCATCGGCGCCCGCGTCGCCTACGAACGAGCCGTAGAACACGAACTCGGGAAACGCCTCGGGGTACGGTTCGCCGAACGGGGCGCCTCCACCATCCGTGAAATCGTCGGCATCACAGCTGCGGCGTTGAAACAGTATTCGAAACGGCGTGCGGCCATCGAAGCCGAAATGGACGTCCGGGCAACAACCCCGAAACTCGGCCGGGAACGGCTAACCATCGGCCGGTGGCGGCGCACCGCCCAAGACGCCACCCTACGCACCCGCCCTAAGAAAGACGGCCCAGAATCTACCCGGCAAGCCGTCACCCGGTGGCAACGAGAAGACCATGCGACCGGTTTGAACACCACCGCAGAAGTCAAGGCTATTGTTGCCGGGCGGGTTCATGACGATGTCGACCGCGACGCCCGGCGTCTCATCCACCGCAGCGCCCGCCACCAAAACCCGCGCAAACTCCGGGTCAACGACCTGTACCTGGCGGCAACTGAACTGGACATTCTTGATGCCGATGACCAACGTCGGGTTGTTTCGGCGGCGATCCGGCGCTTACCGCACCTGGCCGTGGAACGGGCCGTCGCGGACATCACCGAACAACACGCGGTCTTCAAACTCGACCACCTCGAACTCGCCATCGGCCGCATCCTGCACGTCTCCCCCACCTCTGGGCGACGCGCCGACTGGCGGGCCGTGCAACGCCTCGCCGCGCACGCGGTCAACACCCACGCCGCCGAGTTGCGCATCTTGACCCCGCCTGAGCTGGTCCAGTGGGGGCCGTCGCTGCTGCGTAATAGTGACCGGCACAGCATTTACAGCCGCCACCGGGACCTGCAGTTGACCACCAAACCGGTCCTGGACGCTGAAGCGGAACTCATCGCTTACGCCACCCGACGCGGCGCCACCGCGGTCCCCGCACAGCAACTGGACCAGGTTGCTGACACCCTCGACCTGTCCGCTGAAAAACGGGCCGCACTACATTTCGTCGTCGGGGACGACCGGCGGGTCACCGGGATCGTCGGCCCAGCCGGAACCGGAAAAACCTATCTGCAACGCGCCGTCGCTACCGCAGCGCAACAGGCGAACATCCCCATTATTGGCCTGACCGTCGGGCAGAACGCCGCGTTCGTCCTCGCCACCGCCACCCGAGATGACGGCGGGACCGGTATCCGCACCGAGAACATTGCGATGTGGTTACACGCCCAACACTCACCACCAGACGGCACCACCACGGCGGATTGGGCGTTCCAACCTGGGCAATGGGTCATCGTGGACGAAGCATCGCAGGTCTCCACCCTCGCCCTACGCAGCCTGACCCGGCTCCTCGGGGCAGTCGGGGGGAAACTGATTTTGGTTGGTGACCCCGAACAAATCACCGCGATCGGACCTGGCGGAATGTTCCGCTACTTGGCGTCGCTGGGTAACACCACCGAACTCCGCGAGGTCCGCCGGTTCACCAACGCGTGGGAAGGACCCGCATCCCTGCGGCTGCGCGCCGGTGACACCACCGTCCTGGCAGAGTACGACCGGCGTGGGCGCATCATCGCCGGCGACAAAGATTCCCTCACCCGGCGGGTCATCGACGGGTGGACGGCGGACATCCTGCAAGGCCACACGAGTCTGATCCTGGTCGAAACCGAAGCCGCCGCAGCCTCGATCGCCACCCGGGCACGACGGGCACTCATCCGCGCTGGGATCGTTGCGGCCGGGGCCACCGTCACTCTTGCTGATGGCACCCGGGCGGGGATCGGCGACCTGATCGTGACCCGCCGCAACGACCGCACCAACATCACCGACACCGCATTCGTTGCCAACCGTGACCAATGGCGCATCACCGACCTCGGCCCCGACGGGGAACTGTTGGTGGAGAACACCACCACTGGGGACCAGACCAGCCTGGCCGCCGGGTACGTGGCCGAGCATGTGCGGTTGGGATACGCGGCAACTGTGGACTCCGCCCAAGGACGCACCGTCGACACCGCCCGCGCCCTGGTCGACACCGCCACCAGCCGGGCCCGGCTGTATGTCATGGCCACCCGCGGGCGACTACTGAACCTGATCGCGGTCATCACCACCGACGAACCACCCGAATCACACCCCGCACAAAAACCCACCGCAGGTATCACCCTGCTCGCTGATCTGCTGCGCTCCGATGGAAATGAACACTCCGCGACGGAAACGGAGAAGCGGTTGTGGGCTGACGTAGACGCCCTCAAACGGTGGGCACCCATCTACGACAACCTCACCGCCCGCGCTACCACCGAGCAATACCTGCGCGACGTCCGCGAAGTCGCCGGCACCCAGATCGCAGCGAAACTTGCTGACGATCCCGCTATGACCGCCCTCGCGGAACGCCTGAATTCGCTCGCCGCGGCCGGGTACGACCCCCACGCCGTACTGAAAGCGGCCACCAGTAGCCGGGAACTGGACACCGCCGACAACGTCGCCGCCGTGCTCACCTGGCGCATCGCAGAAAAGTACAAAAACGTTCAACCCGACCCCACCATCGCGACCAGTCCCGCCCAGGCACGATCGTTCACCGCCCGCATCACCACCACCCAAGACCCGGATGTTGCCGATGGCCTACGGCAAGTCGCGGCGATCTGCGACCGGCGGATCGACGCCCTCGCGGAACTCGCCGCCCTGCACCAACCCGCCTGGACCCGCGCACTCGGACCCGTGCCCGACGACGAACCCGGCCGGGGGCAATGGCTCAGCCGGGCAGCAGTTATCGCAACCTACCGCGACCAATACACCCACACCGGTGACGAACCCATCGGAGCACAACCGGGCACCCGCGACCCGGCAAGGTGGGGGGCGTGGCAACGCGCACAAACCGTCCTCGGCGTCGCCACCCTCACCGGGCATCTCACGGCCGCCCCCGACTACGAACTGAGGGAACTGGTCGCCCTGCAACGCGCGTCCGAACGCACCGCACCCGCCTACGTCGCCGGGAAACTTCGGGTCGCTTACACCGAACTGCTCGCCGCCGAACAACAGTTGCGGACCAGCAACCTCGACCACGCAGCCACCACGACCACCAGCCAACCCACCGCGTCAGCTACTCAGCCTGGGCAGCAACGACCGCGCTGGTGGCGGGCCGGACGCCACGGTGCACCCGACGCCGCCAACCACCACACCAAACGCGAGAACCCCACCATGACCAACGGCGGAGCTACCCAAGGCCGGTTCGAAGCCGCCCAAGAGCGGGTCAGCGCCGCTAACGACAAAGTCAGCCAACTGGAAAAGCAACACCAGACCTGGGCCACCTGGTACACGGCGGCCCTACCCACCCGCTACGCCGGCCTGGCCGCCGCCGCTGAACTCGCCCGCCGCAACCTGCGCAACAACAGCAAAACGAAAGACCTCGTCGACGCCGTCCGTAACACGACCGCGAAGGTACGCGCCGTCGACGCAACGCGAGAACAACCCCACCACGACCCGATTCCGGAGCACCTCGTCGCAGAAGCTGACACCGCCCAGGACCGCACGAGCGACGCTGACCAGGACTACGACGTTGACCATCTCTTCGGGGCCGACACCAGCCCGAGCATCGACTGACCTGCAACTGGTCCGGGGTTGGCCGGACCTGACCTGACACGCCACCCGCGATCACAGACAGCAGCAAAGCGGCAAGGTGCTCAGGCAAAATCTCAAGGCTTCGTCAGGCGGCTCTGGGATCCTCACCGAGGCAGCTCAGCGAGGTCATCGAGATGCTTTTGGGCCCGGTCTTTCTGGTGGCTGACCCATTGTCTTCCCTCCGCGGCGATTCCCTCGAGTACCTCCAATGTGCGGGGCAGGCCGGACGCATCGATCGACGCTTGGGACAGTTTCGTCGGGTCCTCGCCGGGCTCGACCTCCTGGACGGCCTCGGTGACCGCAATGACGATCGGATCGCCGTTGACGAGGATGAGTTCGAGGGTGCGTCGCTGCGTGGCCAGACCGTTGACCCGGGCGGCGGTGACTTTCTCGAAGCTGTAGTTCAGACATTCGGTGATCTCATGCTCCGCGGTCTCGAAATCGAGGCGGACATCGACCTGGCGTACACCTTGTTCGGTCAGCAGGAAAAGGACCATCCGGTACCTCGAGTAGCGGGACCGTCCGTGCATGACCCGGGCGCGTTCGGCACCCGGGGCCGGCGCCTCGATGACGGCGTGAGCGATGATGTGCTCGGCACTGAGCTGGTAGTGGCGCATCACCTCATCAACGAGGTACCTGCGCACATCAAATCTCTTGAGCGCTCAACTACCGAATTGAGTTGTCTCGACCGCTTTCCCAATACGCTCAGGCGCAGGCCTCATCAGTGTGCAGGCAGGCTCGCCGTTCCGGACTTCGCTGTCAGGGTCGGCGTCTCAGCCTGAAGATGCCTCATGCCGGCCGGCAGTGTTAGTCATCGTTGAGCGGCCGAGTCGGAACACGATTCGGTCCCTGTACCCGCGGCCGGAACGCGACTAGAGTTCACCATCGATGAGCGACGAAGGTAGCCACTCCACTACGGATAGTGCAGGTCTGGGGTGGGCCGAGCTCACGGACATGCCGATCGACCGTGGAAATCCGGCACCCAAAGTGCGGGCATGGTTCCAGTTCCAAGACGACTGTGCGGCGCTAGTCCTGCTAGGACATGTGGCAGACGATACGCTCGCAGGCGTCGTCATCGAGCGAGCCACTGATCTGATCTTGGTGCGGACGAATGGCGATCCCGAGCTCGTCTCGATTAAGCACCGTGAGCCCAACCGCGGTGGCAGCGCGTCGTGGACGTGGTCGGCACTTGAGCAGGACCGCGTCCTGAGTGATCTGCACGCCAAGTGGTTGCTGTACGGCAAGCGCGCCACACTCGCGTTCTGGTCGAATGCGGGCTTCTCCGGCACCACACATGAGCTGTGGCGCGTGTGCGCGAAGGGCGACACGCCATCCCTGGGGTTGCAGGATCGCGTCGCCCGGCAGCTGGGCGTGCCGTTGGCAGAGGCGCAAGCTTTTCTTGCAGCTTTTCATTTGCCGGAAGAGCCGCTCCCGCGGCGTAAGGAGATGGAGGACGTGGCGGTGCGACGCACTGCCGATCTGCTCCGGCCGCTGCGCCAGGGCACGGATGTCACCGCCGCCGCCTGTTTCGAGGCGCTACGAACCCGGATCCGAGAGGCCGCGACGGACACGCCCGACCGGACCACGGAGCGCGCCGCAGCGGCAGCCACCCTCGCCGACGCCTACCGGCTACGCGAGCAGTTGCGGATCCGTCACGAGTTCATCAGCCGCGACGAGACAGTCGATCTTCTCCTGCAAACCCACGATCGGGTCTCGGCGCTGCCGCCCGATATCGACACCCCGCGGTGGGTTACCGACCCGCATTTCGCCGGCCGCGACAGCGAGCTCGCGACCCTAGCGGAGGTTCTGCAACCCGGATACCCGCATGAGGTCGCACCCGTGGTCATCCACGGTATGGCGGGAGCAGGCAAGCCGAACACCGTATTGTGACACATTCTTTCGGCCCGATCGGTGGTCGATACCCGGCACCGCGTCGGCGGCCTACAGGGTACGCCGGTCATTGCGTGTCGGGGCCGGTCGCACTGCGGCTGCCCGCTTCGATGGGGGGATCCGTACGGGCGTGGCGTCGCCCCTGGGCAGCAGTTCCACCCGTTGCCGCAGCAACGGGAGGTAGTCGCGGACGTCGCGGATCTGGTCGGGTTCGATCGGGCAGGGCGGGCACGCCAGAGCGCGTTCCAGCACCGTGCGCGCATGGCCTGGCGGGTAGTCGAAGAACTCCAGGCCGTGCCGATCGGCCACCTTCCGGTAGTCGCGGCGGGTCTGTCCCGGACTGCCACTCGCCCAGCAGTCCTTGAACCCGCCCCCGAGGTTGTGGTCGATGAGCACTGCCAAGCCGTGCGGCTTTCGCCCGGGGTAGGCGAATGTGGTGATGACGGTCTCCTGCCCACCGGCCGGGTCGAGGTATCCGCAGCTGGTGCCGATTTCCGGGGTTCCGATGCTCTCGGCCCAGGTGGGGTCCTGCAGGCCGCCGCCAGCCAGCCGATCGGCGGCGGCGCTCGCCGCCGTACGCGCCGACGGTGCGGTTACGACGGCCAACGCCCGCAGCGCCGCCAGCGCCTCCCGCTTACCACACGCCTCGATCTGCGCCATCAGGTCGACCAGCGACTGCGACACTGCGCCGTCGGCTTCCTGCGGGCCCGGTGCTGGGACACCCAGCGCGCCGAGAAATTCGCAGGCGAGTAACTCCACCCGCAGCGGATCGCTACCGCGCCGCAGCACCGGGTGAAAACGCTCGATCAGGCCGCACAGGTATGACTGTGGGGTCGGGAGCAGGCCGTCGGCGACCAGACGGCGCAGGAACGCCACGGCCGAATCCGTCCTGGCGTTGAGCTGGGCCAACTCGTGAACCGGGGCGCCCCGGGCCGACATCGTGTCGTGGACGTCGCCGAGCATCTGCCACTCGACCAGTGCGTAGCTGTCGGGGCCCGCCCCGGCGGGTCCGATGGCAGTTCCCCAGAAGTTCACTCGATCGGAGGGGTCCTGCGGAGGCTGCGGTGTCATCCGGCGTCGTCCGGCAAGACGCTCTCCGGCCGGGCTGCTGCGCCGCCGGGCTCGGGCTCGGGCTCGCTCAACCTACGACGCATCCCTCGACGTCCCAGCTCTGTCATCGTCACACGCATGGCGTCCTGCCATCCGTCGATGTTGACCGCGCCGAACCGTGCCAGCACCCCGACGGCGCGATGAACGTCGCGGTCGTTGCACCGCCGCCACGTGTCGCGGTGCAGGTCGGAGGCGTCGGCGATCCGGTAGCCACGGCTGACGGCCGCCCAGGCCCACCCACACGCCTCCGCGAGACCGGCCGGGCCGTCGTGTGCGTGGATCCCTGCGAGTACTGCCCCGATCCCCGCGGCGAACTGGCCGCGCAGCATCGACTCGCCCCACCCTGGTTGGCAGAGCGCCGGGCCGAGCGCCCCGAACGTCTCGAACATTCGCTCCCACAGCGGCACGGGTTGCTCCAGCAGCGTGGCGTTCGTCCGCACCGCCACCAGCCGGCCACCGGTCACCCGCACCAACCGTGCTGCCCTGGCCCAGTCGAACACCGTGTTCAGCTCAGGCAGCTCCGTGCTGCTCTTCGTCTGGTGCGCCCGGCCGGCGGCCTTCGGGTCGATCACATCCCCGGTGTCCAGCAGCACCAATAGCTCGCGGGCGTCCGTCAAGGTCAGTCGTCCGGCCTGCGTCAGCTTGCGCCCCGCACCAGCCCACCGGGTGAGCCCGATCACCCGGGCCGTCCACTCCGAAACCGCCGCAGCGGCAAGCCGGTCGCTCGGTGCTGATGCCGTCTCCGGCCCGGGCGGGTCTGCGTCCACCGGCAGCACGGTACCCTCGCCTCGGCGTGGCTAAGACACGAGGATGGTGATTTACCTTCCGGTCCGTGGGCCCGTCTGGGCCTGGGCTGGTACGTACGGGAACAAGCCCTGCCGCCACGCCTGCACCTGTAGTTCCGGCGGTAGCCGACGTGCGTCGACAAGCAACCCGTCAACCTCCAGCAGCCATGCCATCGGGTTCTTGTCGATCATGTCGCGCCGGCTGAATTCGGGATCCATCAGGCCGATCCGCAGGGTGCCCGCGATGAGCCGGCCCTTGTTGGTCATTGTGGTCTGCTTGACGCCGAGCAGGTCAGCCAGCTCATCGGTGGGTAGATGGGGCTTCTGGCTCGGGTCGGCGAGGAAGTTGACCCGCCCGATCGCGTACACGATGCCGGCGGCCCAGATCCCGCGGTCACCGCGGAGCAAGGGCGACGGCCGCTTACGGGCAAGCTTCGCGGCCAGCTTGACGCAGAGCGCGGCGTACTCCGCGTCCAGATACTGCTGGCAGAACAGTTCGGTGATCAAGACGATGTCGTCGAAGACCGCCTTCGCCGCGGCCGGCACTTTCGGCGGCGGCGCTGATGCCGACATACGGGTGCTCCCCTCACTGTGCGAAGCAGTCCGGCACGAAACTCTACAGTCCTGCGCCATTGGCTGTGCTCGCGCGTGTGGCAATATGGCCGGGTGCGTCACCAGAGCGCGGTTCGCCGCATTCGAACGGTCGCCGAACGCTGTCAGCGGGCAAGCGGCCTGTGGGACGACGAGCCGTTCCTGCTCTCCGCGTACACGTTCGGTGCGGTGCTGGATCCCGGCGTCGATGTGGATGTGGTCGAGTTGGCGTTCGTGCTCGATCTGCCTGCCGAAGAGCTGCCCTGGTGCGCGGAGCCGCAGTCATTGGTCGGCTTGCCGAGCCTGCTGGAAATCGACAAGGCGCCAGTGCGATGGTATTGGCGGCCGGCGGTGTGGCCGGTCGCCAACCACCTGATCCACCGTCCGCTGCGGGTGTGGTCACTGGACGGGCCGGACAACGCCGCGCTCGACGCGCTGGAACGCGGCGAAGCGGAGCGCCTGCGCATGCCGGCACCCACGGTCGAGCAGCAGCGGGAGCAGCTGAGCGTCGAGTTGGACGCGAGCCTCGCTCACCTGCGCCGCGTCGAAGCCGGCTTCTGGGAACGCGAATGGCGTTCGGCCCACAAGGGATCCGGGATCCATCCCGAGAACCACCTGTGGGACGCGGTCCACGGCTACCTGAACCTGCTCGCCGTTGCCGGCCGGCAACGGCCGTGACCCAACAATCGCGCTGACCCACTGGACGGGGCCATGACCATGTATCAGGCGGGGTTCACCGTTGTCGAGCTGCGCGAGCGTGCTGGCCAGGATGCGTTCGGCAGCGCCGGCGCTGACGTGGTCGGCATGGACGGTCCGCATGAGGACGAGTGGAGTCTGTACGCGACGCTCACCCTCGACGACGGACGGGAGTTGGAGACGATCCTGCACCATCGTGCGGGTAAACCACTGGACGGCGAGTGCACATGTCCGTCGGCGCGCACTGGCGCCTTCTGCTCTCATCTGGTCTGGGTCGGCTTGGCCCACTTGGAGCTTGACGCCCCGCCCCAGGCCGCCCTCGCGGCGGAGACGGCGCCCACAGACGCTCTTCGGGCGTGGCTGGGCACCCGGACCTCGGGCCAGCTGATCGACCTGGTCATCCAGGCCGCCGACGGCAACCAGGAGTACCGTCGCCATCTGCACCTCCGTGCCCGGCAATCATGAACCCGTCGAACCGCGCCAAGCTCGCCGCGCGGATCGCCGAAGTCGCCGGACATGCCCTGTCGACCCGGCAGGTCGTCACCCCGATCGAGGTACTCGCCGGTATCGGCTGGCTACCCGCGGCCGAGGTCGAGTCGTGGCGCCGCGGCCAGGTTGCCTACCTGGAGCGCGTCGCGGACGCCAACCTCGCCAAGCTCAACACCGCGCTGCGACTCCTGGCCGACTGGGCGCGGCAGCGCGGCCTCACCCCGAGCGAGACCGTCTACGTTTCCTGGACCCGCGATCGCCGTCGACTACGTTTCACCAAGACCGGCGACACCCACGTCGAACATGCCTGGCGAACCCATTGGATCTCACCAGGACTGACCGAGGCCAAACACGCCCAACGGATCCGAAAGGGCACAACCGCCCCGGACACCCCGATCGCCGCTGGGATCCCCCAGCAAGGCCCACTCGGCCCGGATTCAGGCACTGCCCCGATCAGTCCACGTCCTGGCCAAGAGGGCGGCAGCACTTCTTGTACTTGCGACCCGAGCCACACCAACACGGCGCGAAGTGGTTTGGTGGCCAGGCAGCCAGAGCGGTGGTGACGTTCCGCATGTCTGGATATTCCTGCAAATCCTTCTCTGTCGGAGCCGTCACGGACCTGGCCATCAGAAAACGCTCGAAACTGGCCATATCTCCGGCGACCTGTTGGACCCGAAGCTCGTGCCTATCCACGCCGACGCAGTACTGCTCGGTGCGCTGTCGATGCTCGTCCCAGGTCGCTCCCAGGTGGGCAGACAGGTCCGGCCACCGAGCGATCACCGCCCGGTACTCCGACTGGGGCCAGAACACCGACAGGGCCGCCGCGGAGTACCGGTAGCTACCGTCCGATCCCGCCGGAGTCCACGCTGCATCACTCATGGTACTGATTCCATACCCCCGCATCCGATGCTTGAACAAGGCCCGTAACCATACTGCGCCGCGCGACCCGCACCCGCGCTGGAGCGCCGGTTCTTCACCGAATCGATGGCGATGAACCTGTCGTCCCGGGCCGCGATGACCGCGGTCGGACTCATCCACGCGCCTACCTTCCATCTGCCGCTTCGACGAGCCACTGCCCGGCAGCCGGTTTTCAGTAGTACGCGGGTAGATAGATGGGCGCGCTGGCACTCTCCGGCGACCCGTTATATGCTCGCGTATATGGGGAATCGGTATGACGTCGAGCTGGAACCCGAGGTTCGGCATTGGCTCGACAAATTGCCGCTCATCCAGTACCGGACAGTCGAATACCATGCGGACCGGCTCGCCGAGGCGCCAGCCACGCTCGGCGAGCCGTACAGCAGGCATCTGCGAGGGCCCGTCCGTGAGCTGCGTTTTCACCTCAGCCGGTCCGCTTGGCGGGTCACGTACTGGCTTGCGCCGGGGCGCCGGGTCGTGCTGCTGACGGTGTTTCGCAAGACCCGCGGCCGGGAGACGAGCGAGGTCGAGCGCGCCATCGCCGCTCAGCAAGTGTGTGAAGAAAAGCACCAGCCTGCGACACATTCCTACGACCGCGAAGGGTGGCAGCCATGACGGGATACCACACCAAGTGGACCGTTCCGGACGAGCACCGGGAAAGCGCCGAGTACGTCGAGGCCGGCGCTCGTGTCGCCCTCGGCCAGGCCGTCTATGACCGGCGCATGGCCCTCGGTATCAGCCAGGCCGAACTTGCCGCCCGAGCCGGTACCACGCAGACCGTGATCTCCCGCCTGGAAGGTGGCGCGGTCACGCCAACGCTCCCCCTCCTGCACCGCTTGGCCGGCGCCCTGGAAGGCGAGCTGGACCTCAAGATCACCGGCACCAGCACTCGCGCCGAGTTCCCGCTTGCTTCCTAATCGACCTGGGCTTACCCAGTCGCGGCCCCGCAATCTGACCTCAAAGAGTGCATGGTGACAATGAGCCTTCCCACACTTGCGGTGCACTTCGGCCCTACAGCTTGATCACATCGCACTGCGCCTTGAACAGCAGAAACATCGCCAATACATGCAGTCCGATCAATTTCTCAGTGTGTTATTGAGGCAAGGCGTCGGCAAGACAAGCCTCGCGATGCAGTTCGCGGCCCTGCATGGAGAAACGTTTCGCTCCGAACTCATTTCCGGTATTTCGCGGCTGTCCGTCCAACGTGCTTTGCACCGTCTGCAACGCAGCCTGTCGATGCCGGCCAACGATAGCGCCGACGAGCCCGGTCCCGGCCCGGTGCCTCTGCCTCGCGATCCGTGCTTGTTGCTCATCATTGACGGGGTCACCGAGGTTTCCGCTGTCGCCGGTCTAATTCCACGTTCGGCGCTGTGCAGGGTCGTGATCACCAGCACCGTGCGCCATATCGACCACGGCTATCGCCCGATCGAGTTGCATCCATGGACCCCCGAGGAGTCGGCGCGGTTCATCCGCGGCGCCCTACCTCAATCAACGCCAGTCGAGGTGGCCTCCCTCGCTACTGCGCTCGGTCACCATCCGCTCGCAGTCTCCCAAGCAGTCAACTACTGCCTCGCCTCCGGCCGCCCCATCGCGGGCTTCCTCACGCAACTCGCTCGGCAACCCGACGTCGCCCTGCAGCGCGGAACCAGCGCGGATCATCCCACCGGTCTGGTGCCGGCCATCGAGCTGCAACTGCAATTGCTGCGTCAGCAGAACCAGACGGCTTGTGACCTGTTGATGTTACTGGCCCACATGGCGCTTGCTCCCGTCGACGAACAGCTGCTGCGTAACGCGGACACCCGCGCCCTCACCCTCACTGCATATTTGCGACCTGTGCACAGTTCCATCTGGACTCGACTGAAAGCCGCCGTCACCCGACAGCCTCTCGTGAAGGCGCACGTCCTCTCGGCGGTCAGCGGTCGCGCCCAACAGATCTCCGAAAAGCTGGCAGAACCAGCCGTCGGCGAAGCTGCCGTCGACCTTCTCGGCGAACGATCGTTAATTCGCCGTGTCGGGACCGACCTGACGCTGCACCCGCTAATCGCCACCGTCCTGCGCCACCAGGAGATCGACCCGCTGCCCTGGATCGAGCTCGGGCTCGGCCTGTTCCTCGACAAATTCAATCCAAATGACATGCTCACAGCAGTGGCCGAGCTGGACGCCGACACAGACCACATCGCGGCTCTCGTGCTGCTAGCCCTGGACCATCACCACTTCGGGCCTGCGGTCGCCGCCGCCGCGATGCTGCTGTGCCTGTACCTGGCGACTCGCAGCGGCATTGCGCCACTGGACACCATCGATGCTGCCGCCGACTTCGCCGTACGCACTCTAGCGGGAGTTTCCACCCTTTCATGATCAACAGTCTTGGGTGGGGTGTCTGAGCTGGACTTCCAGTCCCGGTTCGTGTATTACCCATATATGCCGTCGATCGTGGGTAAGCGCCGGGGGGATCAGACGTATTACTACCTGGTCGAATCGGCCCGTGTCGACGGCAAACCGCGGGTCGTGTCGCAGCAGTATCTGGGCACCGCGGATGAGGTGATGGCCAAGCTGTCTGGCGGTGAGTCCGGGCAGCCGGTACGTAGCCAGCACAAGCGTTTCGGGGACGTGGCCGCAGTGTGGTCGGTCCTGACCGATCTGGATGTGATCGGCAACGTTGACGCGGTCGTGCCACGCTATGCCAACGCCGGCGTGTCGGTGGGTACCTATGTGGCCCTCGCGGTACTCAACCGGGTGGTCGACCCGTGTTCGAAGCGGTCCTTCGCTGACTGGTGGGTTACGACGTCGGGGCCGCGGTGGGTGAAGCTGGACGCGGCGGCACTGGATCACCGACGGTTTTGGGACGCGATGGATCTGCTCAGCGATGCCGACCTCGCGACGATCGAGTCGCAGATCTACGGCGCCATGATCGAGCACCACAGCCTGGACCTGGCATCGCTGGCGTTGGATATGACCAATTTCGCCACCTACATCGACTCCACGAACGAGCGGGCCCCGATCGCCCAGCGTGGGAAAGCTAAACAGAAACGCACCGACCTGCGCCTGGTCGGTCTGGCCCTGGTCGTTACCCGTGATGGTGGGATCCCGATCGTCTCGCACGCCTACCCCGGTGACCGGCCCGACGTCACCCAGTTCAGCGTTGTGCTGGATGAATTGGTCACCCGCTACCGGCAACTCGTAGATTCGGTTCAGTCACTGACCGTGGTCTATGATGCCGGGCAGAACTCGGCCACCAACCACGGCGACGTCGAAGCGTCCGGCATCGGGTTCGTCGGATCGCTACCGCCCAGCGACCACCCCGCCCTACTCGACATCAGCCGTGACGACTACCAGATCGTTGACGCCGAACGTTTCGACGGCCTGAGCGCATACGACACCACCGTCACCGCCCTCGGTGTGACCCGCCGCGCGGTACTGACCCACTCACCCACGCTGCACGACGGGCAATCCCGCGGCTTGGACCAGAGCCTGACCAAAGCCCGCGCACGACTGAGCGAACTGCAGGCCCGCCTACACCGCGGCAACACCCGCCGCCCCCGGCACGCGGTCGAGGCCGACATCACCGCGATCTGCAAACCCCGATGGGTCAACCAGATCATCACCGTCACCCTCACCGGCGACGACCCGAGCACCTTGCGGCTGTCCTGGCGCACCAACACCCGAGCCCGGCAGAAACTGGAACAACGCCTATTCGGTAAACGGATCCTGTTCACCAACCGCGACCACTGGCCCATCGCCGAGGTCGTGAGCGCCTACCGCTCACAATCCGACGCGGAATTCGGATTCCGCCAGATGAAGGACCCCCACGTCGTGTCCTTCTCACCGATGCACCACTGGACCGACTCCAAAATCCGCGTCCACGTCTTCACCTGCGTACTCGCCCTGGCCACCGCACACCTGACGCGCCACCACGCTCACCAAGCCGGCCTACACATGTCCGTCCGCGAAATCCTCGACCACCTCGCCGGCATCGGCGAAACCGTCCTACTACACCACGACGGCGGCAAAGGCCGCCCCCGAGCCCAACGCATCCTCACCGACATGACCGAAACCCAACACAGCCTCTACGACCTGTTCGGTCTCGACCACTACGCCCCCACCCGCTAACCATCACCGGCCCGCAGTATGGGTAATACACCACACACCACGCGACACCCACCCTGAACAGCCCAAACACAAAAGTTGATCATGAAAGGGTGGAAACTCCCGCTAGCAATCACCGACGACCTCGAGAGGCAAGGCCTGCTCCACGCGCGACTGCTCGTACAGTACCGACGCGCGTCCGGCGCGCTGCTCCAGCGAGCCGGACGCATCGACGAAGCCATCACTCAGATCAGGAAAGTCCACACCCTCGCCGCAACACTCAACGCCGAACCCGACATCACCCGCGGGCTGGTCCACTCAGCGTGGCTCGACCTCGGCGCCATCGCCACCCACGCCACCCGGCGCGACCTCGCACAAGAAGTCCTCACGGCGCTGGAAACCGCCACTACTAACGACCGCCATGTGCTCGCCTCGGCAGGTCACATCCGCGCTGGCCTGCTACGGCTGCTCGGGCGCACTGACGAGGCCGCAGGGGTCAACGCCGCAGCGTTGGCCACCGCTGAAGCAGACGGTCAGGTCGCTCCCCGGCTAATGGCAGACTTGCACGCCAGCGCTGCCACTATTGCCCGCGACCAACAAGACCCACAGGCGCGGCTACAGCACGAACTTGCCACGCTCAACTACCTCCGCAAGTTGTCCGGCACACGGATGAGTCTGAGAACAATGGACGCTCTGACCACCACTGCAGACGCCGCCCTCGAGATGCTCCAGCTCGATGTCGCCGCCGAACTGTTGACCGAGGCCGAACAGACGATCCGAGAGGCCTTCGGCATCAGCAGCGTCCCCTACGCCAAATACCTGGCGACCCGCGGCCACCTCAACCTGCTGCGTAGCCGCTGGCTCGACGCCCTCGACGACCTCGAGACAGCAGTTGCCGTCCTGCGCCGCAACGGCGAACACAGCCGGGGTCATCTGCCGTCCACACTCGTCCTCATCGGCCAAACCAAAGCTCTACTCGACGACGCCGAGCGCGCTAACACAGCCTTCGACGAGGCTACCGCCATCGACACCAGCCTCTACGGTCCCGATCATCCGGAAACCATCTCCGATATCGACATCAAGGACAGCACACCCGGCTGGGTCACCATGCAGAGGCAGCTCGCACAACTACCGATCCTCGACACCAGCCGCGCGGCGTTCGGGACAGGACCAGACTACGAACCGATGAGCGGTCGCATCGAGGTCGGCAACGGCCCACACGGGAGCATCACCACCTGGCAGTTGCACCAGCCGGGCAACAGCATGCGCCACGGCCTCATCGACGGTCCGCCACGCAGCGGGCGCAGCACCTCGCTACGCAAAATCCTCATCCGCGCAGCCGCGACCAGGATCTACACCATCATCCCGATGGGCTTGTCCTGGTCGCGACGCGACCGCAAAGCCTGGGAACGCCACCCATATGCTGCCGAGGGCCCCGACAACGTCGCAAGCCGGCTCACCATTATCGTTCAGCAATGCGCGGAACGGGCCCAATCCGCAGCCCCATCCCACCCCAACCTCGCCCACCAAGGCGTCCTCATCGGGATCGACGATGCCGACAGCCTCCTACGTACAGCCCCAGCGTTACTGCCCCTCATCGAAAAGCTGGCCATCGATGGCCCAGCCGCAGGCATCGCCATCGTCCTGGTAACTGCCGACACGACACCGCGCAGCTTCGGCGGCAGCATCCTGCTTCGCGACACCATCCTCACCGGCAACCACCTCGCCTTCGGTACACGGCACCGGCCCTCCCCATCGTGACAAACGCTCACACGCTCGAAGTCGTCGAGTGGATTCGACGGTCTGACGCGACCCCACCGGACTTCAACTAGCCCCACTCCGCCCTGCGAGGGGACTGAGTTCGGCGAGAAGCCGTTGCGACGGGTCGTCCGAACCTCTTCGATGAGTGCTGGTTCAGGCCTCGCCGGCGGCGATGCGTTCGGATCGGCAGAGCCCGCACGTTACGGCCCGATTACCGCGGTGACGTGGACATTGATCGCTCTTGCTCAGCGCGGCGGTAGCAATCGGGGCGGTCTGTCGGGCCGGGCCGTGGTAACCGGGCCGGCGTTCAATGTCGGCCTGTTCGCGGCGTAGCCAGTTGCGCCAGGAGGCAACCCAATCATTTTTGCGTCCTCCCGGGTCGGGTTGGGCCCGCCAGTAATCAACGAACGCAGCAGTCGCCGAGCGGGCGACGTCGGGGGTGTTCTGCCGTGCCCAGTTCTGCATGTCCGTGGTGACGGTGAAGTCGGATGGGATTCGGGTGCCGTGCTCGGTGCTCTGGGCCTCGCGGCGGCGCTCGCGTGCGGGCGCGTCGCTCACGCGTTGAACGTCCTTTGAGGGTGAACTCTCCGAAGGAGAGTTCAAGAACGTAGCGTGTCCGCCTGGCGGACCATCGTTGTCCGCCTGGCGGACCATCGATTGTCCGGTGAGCGGACCATCAGTGTCCGCCTGGCGGACCATCGACTGTCCGGTGAGCGGACCATTGGTGTCCGCCTGGCGGACCATCGACTGTCCGGTGAGCGGACCAGCTTGAAGGGGTACCGCGTCGAGTTGGTGACCAATTGCTGGGTCAGCAGTAACGCAGTCCGCGTCGATTGGGGCCGGGTCGGCACCTGGTACATGCCGTTCGTCTGACTCGTCTGGCCCGTCAAGTTTGACGAACCGGGCAGGGGCGTACCGGCCAGGAGTCGAACGCTCGTACCTGGCACGGGTTTGGCCGTTGCTGGGGCTCTCCTGCGGGCGTACACCGTCGACGGCGATGCGTTCGGATCTGCAGAGCCCGCACGTTACGGCCCGATTACCGCGGTGACGTGGACATTGATCGCTCTTGCTCAGCGCGGCGGTAGCAATCGGGGCGGTCTGTCGGGCCGGGCCGTGGTAACCGGGCCGGCGTTCAATGTCGGCCTGTTCGCGGCGTAGCCAGTTGCGCCAGGAGGCAACCCAATCATTTTTGCGTCCTCCCGGGTCGGGTTGGGCCCGCCAGTAATCAACGAACGCAGCAGTCGCCGAGCGGGCGACGTCGGGGGTGTTCTGCCGTGCCCAGTTCTGCATGTCCGTGGTGACGGTGAAATCGGATGGGATTCGGGTGCCGTGCTCGGTGCTCTGGGCCTCGCGGCGGCGCTCGCGTGCGGGCACGTCGCTCACGCGTTGAACGTCCTTTGAGGGTGAACTCTCCGAAGGAGAGTTCAAGAACGTAGCGTGTCCGGTGGTCGGACCATCGGTGTCCGGTGAGCGGACCATCGATTGTCCGGTGGTCGGACCATCGGAGTCCGGTGAGCGGACCATCGATTGTCCGGTGGTCGGACCATCGGAGTCCGGTGAGCGGACCATCGATTGTCCGGTGGTCGGACTTGCGGTATCGGAGTCTGGGTGGTGGACCGGTCCGGGTGGCGAACAATTTCGATGGGGTGCGACGTCCTTTCGGTGGTCCCTTGCTGGCTGGTGGTCGTCGTTGGTAGACCGGTTTGGTCCGGTAAGCGCACTCTGGGGGGTGTATCGAGGCGGGCGGGCTGGGCCGGCAATGTTGTTCGCGCCGAATAGCAGGGCGTATCGGGTGCGTCGACCAAAACGTTCGGGGCGATCACGTTTGATCCAGCCGGCGCCTTCGAGGGCGTCGAGCCATTCGACAACGGTGGATTTAGCCAGCCCGGTCATCGCAGTCAGGGTGGCCAGGGCGGGGGTGTGTTCATCGCTGATGACACCGGTGTCCCAGTCGGCTTTAACCGTCAGGGTGAGCAAAATCAGGCGGGCTGAGCTTGGCAATTCAGACTGCAGGATCGTGTGCTGCAGTTCCAGGACGTACCTCACTCGATCTCCTTCGCGTATACGCCACCCAGGGGTGACGCCGGGCGGCAAAACATGGCGACCTGGCCGGCCTGCCGGTGCGGACACGAGCGGTAGTCACCGGCAGAGCGGCCGGTGTTACGGCTTCGAGGCGTTGAGTAGTTCCTGCGCGAGCTGTTGCAGGGCGCTGGTGAGACCGGGTTGGGCGCTCGGTGGCGTTGCGAGCACCGTGATTTGAGCGAAAAGGTTGTTGTCGTACACGGTCACCGAGGTTCCGAGGCCAGCTTTGACCCGGATATACGCGCCCTGGCCAATACCGGGCAGGTCAGTGACGCCGGTCTGGGTAGCGTCTAGGTGGCGCAAACCTTCGAACAGCCCGTCAACGGCGCCATGTTCAGAGCGCTGCGTGTTGATCAGGACTACTGATCTGGCACCAGGTGGGCCGAACGTTCGCGAACAGTGCGCTGCCGCGTACCCCGACAGGATCTGCGAGCTATCCGGTACCGGCCCTATCCCGCGTTCACCGAGTAGGGCGGTCAACGCGGTGAAGGTGACGCTGTCACACGGGTGCTTCACCACCGTGTAGATCGGCCGGGGCAAACCCCGTGATGGTGGTGTGGACGCGGGAGCGGTCACATTGGACTGCATGTTCCCCGCACTGGTGGGGACCGCCGCTGGTCGGTGAACGTCGCGGGGCCTGGAACAACTGGCCGCGGTCACGACCATGGTGGTAGCAGAAAGAATGCAGGCCAGACGCATAGTGTTCAGGCGCACAACAAATCCTCTCGTGCTGGCTGTGATCGGTGGGGTGGCGCACCCCGGGTCCCGTCTCCCGTGGTGAGGCCCATAGGGGTGCAGGAGCGACGAAATGTCGGCGTTGACGATGACCCGGTGACAGAGACATCCACGCGGTTCTTGATGGTGGTCATACGGTGGTGGCCGGGTGGTGTTGGCGGCGCTCGGCGATGGTGTCGGCGGTGTGCAGCAGTTGCGGTGCGACACCGTTGAGGGCACCGGTGAGCAGCTGCTGTTGGTGGGTCAGGATTTGTGGGCGTAGCTCATGTAGGACCTGCCAGCCGGCGACGGTTGGCCGGAGGTAGACGTGGCGGTGATCGTCGGGGTCGACGATTCTGTTGATCAGTTGACGCCCGAGCAGTGCTTTCACGGCAACGGTGACGGTGGCCTTGCTGATGCCGCTGGTGGCTGCGACGGTGCGGGTGTCGATTTGACGGTGGGCAACGACCAGGTGCAACACGTCGTAGGTGGTCCAATGCAAACTTGCCGGGTGTAGCACGTGGTGTTCGAGGTGACGTCGTACGAGGTTGGCGGTGCGGCACAACATCGATACGGCGTCGCTGTCTTTCAGGTGTTGCCCACCGCTGCCCAGCGTCGGGGCGGGTTCGTCGCCAACCGCATTGTCGGGGAGCTGGTCGGCGTCACCCGCGCTGGTCATGCCGGGCTCGTGGGGGTTGGGCGCGGCATCGACCAGGGTTTGCGGTGGCGGCCACGGTATCGGGGGCCGCGTTTCAACGGCACCGTTGCCGGCGGCTGCGCCACCGTCTCATCAGCCTCGTTATTGTCACCGGGGCCTGTCGTGTCATCGGTCGCCGACGCTGCCGTGTCCACCCCAACGACCGCGGGTGAGGTGAGGATCCGCGTGGGCCGGTGCGGGTGCGACTGCCGGCTATGCCCGCCCCGAACTTTCTGCCGGTCCAGTAACTGCCACGGCCGCCGGTAACGGACCTGAATATTCGCCGGCCACAACACCATTGGCGGGTGGGTGCCGTCGGGTTCAAATTGGTCGGCTCGGGTAATGTCCTGGTGCCACATGGTAATTTCCTTTCGTTAATGCTGCCGCTTCTTTGTCAGTCGCTTCTGCTGCGGCGGCGGGTTATTGGCCTAGGGGTGCGCCGACGTTATTCATGAATGGCACGGGGTCTTCGGCGTTGCTGCTGGTCAATGCACACCGGTTCGCATCACAGGTGACGTTATGATGGATTTCGTAATGTAAATGTGGGCCGGAGGAATGGCCGCTGGTGCCGACCAGCCCAAGGACTGTGCCTGCCATGACGTGTTGGCCGAGGGCGACTTGGGGTTGCCGGATCATGTGGCAGTAGCGGGTGCCGATACCGCCGGTGTGGATGACTTCGACGAACCAGCCGCACCCTGGGGTGTTCGGGGAACCGTCCACGTTGCAGTTCCCCGTGTCGGTGTCGCAGCCGGCGAACACAACCCGGCCGGCGGACACGGCCCGGATGACTGTGTTCCGGGCTGCCATCAGGTCAACCCCTTGGTGTGTGGGCCGATCGGGTGGCCGAAACCGTGACCCGATCGGGGCGTGCACGGGTTGGGTCCACCCGCCGGAGGCCACCACCGGTGGTGTTGAACAATCGGCGAGGCTCGCACCGGGAAGATCAGTAATCGACGCAACCCCGGCAACGGCGGTGACAACCTGTTCAGCGTCGGTCTCGTAGCGCGAATATCTGTCCGGGAACGCTGACTTCTGCACCCGCTGTGCGGCGTCACCCAAGCCCAGGGTTTGCCAGTCGGGTACCTGCAGCAACGCGGTGTAAAACTTGGTGCTCGCATATACCGGGTCGGTGAGTTGGGCAACGCTGCCCCACCCCTGGCTGGGGCGTTGCTGGAACAACCCGACACTGTCGTGGTCGGTGGCGGTGCCCGAATTGATCAGACTCGATTCGGTCATGGCCGTGGCCACCGCGATGACCCACCCACGGGCCGGGACGTGCCGGGCGTCACCGGTCGCGACGATGATCGCGGCGTTGTCAACCGCGGCACTGTTCCACCCGCCGACCGCTCCGACGTGGGTGTTGATCTGCACCACCGCCCCACTGCTGGGTGCACCAGCGGTGCAGGCCTGCGCAGGTTCGGGGGTGGACAGCAACGCCGTCAGGGGAAGCCCACACAGCACCACCACGAACAACAACAGACCGGCGATCCACGGCCAGCGGGCCTGTTTCACCGGGTCCGTCCAGCGGGTTCAACGGTTGCGACAAGCCACCGGTCGGCGTCGCGTTCACAGCTGACCCGGATTGGGCCGGCATCGGTGGGTACGTCGACCACGACAACGAAGGTGTTCGCCGTGACCACCACAGCCGGGCCGGTGACTGTGTGCGCGGGAACAGAACGCGGATCAACAGTGGCTAGTAGGCCGAGGTACGCAGGTGTCGCTAAAGCGCTGATCCCGGCCAACCACTGCTGCTGATCAAGCTCGGGGTGCGCCCATGCCCGGATGTACGCGACCGCGGTTTGCAGAGCCAGCGGGTCAGGATGGGTGGTGGGGGGATCGTCGGCAGCGCCATCGTCGTCCGAAACAGCAGACGGGCTCACCGAACTCGCAGGAGCCGACAAGGTCTGCTCAGGCGATGCCGCCACCGCCGATAAAGCGGGCGCAAGGTTGCGGTTACGGGTACAGGACGTAACAGCCACCAACGCCACTAGCACAACGCCCGCTCGGGCGACGTTTCGCCCGATCACCACGTCGACCCCCGCCCGACGCGAACCATTGGTTCAGCACTGGGGCCGGCGGCACCTGGTCCCGTGGTTGATTCGGTGGTCGTAGTTGGTTCGGTGGTCGTGGTTGGTTCGGTGATCATGGTTGGTTCGGCGAGTGCGTCGTTGGTGACGGCGGCCATGGCGCGGATCTTGTGATGTAGGTGCGTTAACGCTTTCAGCCGTGACGGGGGGTCGCCGGCTAGGTGGGCGTCGAGTAGGGCCCCGTTGACGCGGACACCCTGGTCGGCGATCACCTTCAAGGTGTCGAGGTAGCTGGTGAGGGTATCGACCGGCCTCAGGATGGCCGGGGTGATGGCCTCGCTCATGTTTCCTCCAGGTCTAGATCCAGTTCCGAGTCACGGGCCGGGTCTTCGGCCAGGTCTGGGTCCTCGTCTTGGCCCAGGTCGACGTCCTCGTTCAGGTCTGGGTCTTCGTCAGGGTCGGCAGGCTCAGGGTCGGCAGGGTCGGGGTCGGGGTCGAGGTCGGTTTCGTAGTCCTCTCCGTGTTCGCCCTCGGGTCCGACGTTGGGATCGGCTGGGCCGCTTGGGTTGCTGCGTTGCTCGTGTCGCTGCTCGCGGCCGGATTTGAGATCCTGAATGGCGGCAGCCTCCGCGGCCTCAGCTAATGCGGCTTCGGCGGCTTCTCGCTGTTGCTCACGTTCGTCGGTGATGCCGTAGTAGATGCCTTCGATCAGGTCGACCTCGTTGCGTAGCGCGGTGACGAGGTCGGCCCAGTCGGCGGCTGAGGTGACCTGGGCGGGCTGGGTCACGACAATTCACCTTCATTCGTCACCGCATCAGCGTTAGCAGCGTCGGTTCTGTTAGCCGCACCGGCTTGATATGCAACGCCGGCTTTGCCCGCCGAACCGCTTTTGTTTGCGGTACCGCCTTTCTTCGCGGCACCGGATTTGTTCGCGGTGCCGACCTTGTTTGCGGTGCCGGTTTTCTTTGCGGCACCGGATTTGTTTGCAGTGCCGGTTTTATTTGCGGTGCCGGCTTTATTGGTGGCGTTGGTGGGGTTTGTGCTGCGCCGCCGGGCGATGTCGGTCATGGCGATCTCGTAGGCGGTGGTGTACCAGGTGGTGGGCCAGTCCAGGTCGAGGTGCCGGTCGGTGTGGGTGCCGTTACGGCAGCGGGTGTGTTCGTCCCAGTCACGGATCCGGGTCCGGCAACGGGCGAGACGTTCATGCCATACCAGGGGTCCGACCGCGTCAGCGTTGTCGTCGTTGGCGGCGTACCAGCCGGCGGCCAGAGCGGTCAGTTCCTCTATCAGGGGTCCGTGTCGGGGCCAGCAGTATGGAAGTTCGTCGACCAGTTGGTAACGCTCGACGAACCAGGCCACCCATTCGATGAGCCACGCCCACGCAATATCGGCGGCGTCGGGGTCGAGTTCAGCCCAGCGCAGCGGCCACGGAATACACGCCGGTGCCTTCCGTTTATTGGTTGGCCCGGCCTGGTCGACGCGTTCGGTCAAGGCCTTGTGCTGGGAGTGCAGTTCTTCCACAGCGACGCGTAAACCATGTAAACCTTCACCCAGCAGTGCGATCGCGGTCATATCGGGTGGGGCGTCCGCTGGTAGGTCGAATTCGAAGTCGTCCATGTCAGGCCCCTTTTGCCAGGCGCCGCCGGAATGTGGCCCGGTCAGCGGTCAATTGCGCGGCGTCGGGTCGTTGCCACCAGGCGGGAACAGCAAGTTCGACCGGGGGTAGGTTGCCGACCAGGGCAATCGCGTGTCCTTCGGGCATGGTGCGTAGATCGGCCAGGTCGAAGAGGTCTTCCCGGCGGGTGTTTTCGCTGATACTGACCCGACCAGCACCCCAGGAAGCCCCGGACGAAACCTCATCGATTTTCCCGGATAACGCTTGCGCGTCACGCAGACCGGCGACGTCAGCGGACCCGCCCAGGTACAGGCGGGCATTCGCGGAATCAAGGATTGTTCGGCCACCTTTTTCACCCCACCGGTCCAAAATTTGGTGGGTGTTCTGCGCGAAAATACTCGTGGCGATACCGGACCCGCCGCCTTCGTTCATCTGCGAGGGCAGCGACGGCAGCGGGGCAATATTGGTGATTTCATCGCCGATGAAATACAGGGTCGGTTCGATCCGCCCACCCGGTGCTACCAAAGCCAGGCGTCGGGCCTGATACAGGATGTCTTCACACAGGGCGGCCAGTAGCGGGGCGATGAGGGTTTGCGCGTCGCGGGTCCCGACCAGGTAGATGGTTCCGGATTCCCGCAGCCAATCCATGGGTTTAAATTGGGTGCCGCGTGGTGGGGAACATGCTTCTAGGACCCGGGGGTCGTTGAATGCGTCGAGGGCACCCGCAACAACGGTTTGGATGGTGTCACGGGCCCTACCGCCCATTTCCCGGTGCCGGGTGAGCCGGTCCGCCCACGCGTCAATGCTGTGTGCGCGCAGGATCCGTTCCGGGCGGGCATTGGCAGGGTTCTGCGACCAGGCCAGAACATCCAACATGGTGGCGTGCTCGTCCAGGGCGGCAGCACGCAGCAGGCCGCGCAGGATGGTGGCGGCTTGGTCCCGGAACCATTTGCCGTTCTCCACGGATTCGTCACCGATACCGGATCCTGCGGCAAAACCGTTAGCGCGCAGCATCGCGATGATCGGGTCGTCGGCGCCTTCGATCGGGGACCACGCCATGCGTGGCACCCCACGGATTTCGCCTTGCGGCTCGAAAATGTGGGTGGGGCCGATCCGGGCACGTCGTTCGTAGGTGACTTCCGCAACGTCCAGGCGGGTGCTGGTCGTGATGACAGCACCGCGGGCATCCGCAACGGCCGGGATCACGTACCGGGTGGTTTTGTTACCCACCCGCGGTGCCGCGGTGACCAGGAGGCTGTATTCGTTGGCCAAATACAGTGGTTGACCGGTCAGGACGTCGTTGCCGAGGAACCGGCCGATCTCCAACGGGTCCGCAACCCGGGCCTGTTTCGCCGCCCGGGTGTCCTGGTCGTCGTGTTCGGTGATGCTCAACCCGGGCCGAACAACAGCAGCGCGGGCACGCACGGCATCAGCGCTCAGTGCTTGGTTGATGTCGCGGCGGCTCGCGAAGCCGTGGCGGCGCACCACCCGACGCGCCACCGTCAGAATCCCGGTGCTGGTCCCGGCTGCGGCACCGCTAAAACTGAGCGCCCACAACGAATAAAACAGCCAGGCAGGGCCGATCTGCGGTTGCTCTCGGGCTGGCCACGCGAGGGCGGGATTCCCGCCATGTCTGGGAAGGCGCAGCAGGATGCTGGGTGCGTCAAAGACGTTGGTGTCGGGCCAGTGGGCGTGAGTAAGGAGCCCGGACAGTTGACCAGCCCACCACAACGTTGTCACGCTCAGCAGAGCCAGGGCGGTCATGATGCCCAGCAGGGCCAGCCGGATGGTGATGTCAGCCCGGGTCAGACCGCGTTGTGGCACGTGATGCCCGGGTGAAGAAACCGGCGCCCGGCTCACCGGATTTGCCCGTCGAAGGAGCCATCCAGGCCGTCACTGCCGTGGTGGTCGGTGTCCGTGCTGGCGGCCGTGGTCGCGGTGGCGACGTCTTCGATGCGCTGCTGATAATCGTCGTCGGACAGATCATCAACACCCTCAACGTGTTCCATCCGGCTGTCCGTGCGCACCATCGGTGTCTCAATCCGAGACAGTTGGTGTTTCACCACATACGGGCGGTTACCGACTTTCCACAGGCCGACACCTTGGCGTAGATAACGCAACAGGTCGGTTTCCACATCGGTGGTGCCCAGGAATTCGCGGGCCTGTTCCAAACTGCCCGCGGCTTGCCGGTACGACACCCGCACCCCGCAGTCTTCAATCAACCCGCGGGCGATCCGGACTTGTTCAGAATCCGCCGACCCCGAAGCGGCCAGATCACTGAAACGGTGAAACGCCAAAATGTTCGCGATACCCAAGGCTCGGGCCAGTTTGAGTTGCTCCCGCATGCGCCGGATCAGGGGCAGGTGCCGGGCGATCAACGCGAATTCGTCGTAAATACACACCCTCGGTGGTGCGTCCGGGGCGGACAATTCTGTTTCCAGCCACGACTGGGCGCAGGTCATCGCCATCGCGGTCATCTGGTCCGAACCGCGGACCATCCGCAAATCCAGAACAGCACCGCTGTGTGCGAAATCCAAAGTCGCATTCGACTCCGGTGGCCCATCGAACACCCCACCCAAAACCCCGGAAACGAGGCGTTCTAATGCCAGACGAACCCGCCGGGAGTCGCTGATAAACACCTCGAGGGGGTACTGCAGTTGGGCTAGGCGGTGCTGCCACCGGGAGGGGTCACCCATCACTGCCAGGACCGCGCGCAGGGTAGGAGTTTCCATCCGAGCACTGCTGGTGGCGGTATCCGCGCCGGTGATCGCATCAACGGCGTATTCCAACAGCGAACGTTCCGCCTCCGTCAGCGGTTGCCCCAGTTGGATCTCCAATAACCCTTCCAGCAACAACAACCGGCGGGCGCGTTGCAGGTGCAGCCACTGCTGTTCGGTTTGGTGGGCGTGCCGGCGGATCCCCGCAAGGGGATTCATCACCACACCCATACCCGGTCCGATCCGCACCGGCGTGACACCAGCTAACCAGGCAAGTTCGTCGTACTCACCTTTGTAATCGGTGACATACCAACGGACCCCGAACGGGATCCCCCGAAACGCGATCGTTTTCAGCAGGCTCGACTTCGCCGTGCCGATCTCACCGGTCACGGTCATATTCGGGGCCGTCACCATTTTCGCCCGATACAGCTCATGCAACGAAAAGGTGTGCTGGGTGCGGGAATACACCTCCGTACCGATCAACGGACCATCCACCGGCAAACCCGGGTCAGCAACAAACGGATACACCGAACACAACTGGGCTGTAGTCGTAACCAGCGGTGGCAGCCGCAACCGCCACCCCACCCGACCCGCGGCCTTACCCGCAGCACCGCGTTTCCCGACCGGGACCGGACCCAACAGCCGTGCCATTTGCTGATCCACCGATCGACGTTCACGATCAACCGCTGCAACGGCGTGAGCGTCGTCGCGGGCCTGCGCCCGGACACGAATGCGTTCGGACAAAGAGTTGTCGTGCTGTAGGCGGCTCATGCGAACCAGCCCCGCATCGGCTTCAGCCCACGGGCTAACGGCAACGCACCGGCGGCGAAACCTTGATCCTGCTCACCGACCAAGCTGACGGTCTCGCACCCCGCCCGGGACAGCATCCGTTTCACTGAGCGCACATCCCTGTCCAAACCATCGGGGTTGGTGGCGGTGACTGTGACCAGCAACGCGTACCGGTACCGGACGTGACCTTGGGCTTGTTCCCGGTCGATTTGCTCCACCGAGCGGGCTTCGGCGTCTTCGCGGGCGGTGCGGACCAGCCGCAGTTTGCGTTTAGTCAATTCGTCCCCGGCCCGCGCGACCTTGTCGCGGCGGGTCGCCAGCAACGCCAGAGCCGCCGGCACGGGTTCAGCGACCATCGTGACGGTGCGCCGACACGTGGTACGGGTATACAACGGGGTCAACCACGTCGCCGGCACCTTCTGCCGCGGCATCTGCGCCACCCACAACGTGCGGGAAAACCCCGAATCATGCCGGTAGGTGTTCCAGCCGGTGTGGGCGGCGACCGGCCCCGCCAACCGTGGGGTCACTCCCGCTGCTGTGCTGCCCTTATGGTTGCCGCGCAGGTCAACAATCTCTTGATCGTCGGGGTCGAACTGGGTGCGGATCACCCCCGCGTACGCCCTAGGTGACAACCACCCACCGGTGGTGATCCCAGCCTCAGCAACAGTCGCCGCGATCCCCGTGAGCCGTTCCAACACGACCACAGCGATCGCGGTGTCGCTGCCACCAGCGGCCTGAACCTCCGCCGACATCTTCGCGATGTCGAACACCACACTCAGAAACACCTCATGCCGGCGCGCTGCCGGCGCTGCTGATGCGGTCAACTCGGCCAAAGAGGTGTACGCGGTGCTGCTGGTATCCACGGCACGCTCGACCAAATACCGGCGCGCCCGATTGCCGATATCCGGGACCGCGCGACTGGACACTGACCAGCGTGCCAACCCGGTGTCGGCGTACTCAGTCCCGAGGATCTGCAACACCTGCGACCAGTCCACGAGGCGCTGCTCCTGCACACTGCGTTCGGCCAGGACCATGTTCGCCCCGGAACACAGCAACGTCGCAGTGACGGTGCGTTCACGGCGGTGATGCAGCAACCCGATCTGGGTAACACCGTCCGCGGCAACAGCGGTCAGCCACACATAACCGGCGGCCGATCCGGGAAGGTCCACATGCCCGGCCCGCACATTCGGGGCGAACAACGCCCCCCGGTACTGGTCCTGGCCGGTTCGGTGCTGCCACAACGCACCAGCCACGACCGGTAACCACTCGGTGATCCGCCGACCCCGGATCCGTAACAACCCCAAGATGATCAGCACCGTTGCGGCAAAAAACATTACCGCCGCTAACCATGGGTGCCCGGCGATTAACACGTTCAGCCCGATAACTGCGCTGATAATTGCGGTGACGACCATGCCAAGTTGTGACCAGGTGAAACCTAAAACGGCGCCCCGGCTGGAACGCGGGGGGAAACTGAACTCAATCACTACAACCTCCCGTCCTTTTTAGAGCGCGACGATTGCTACGTCTTCGACACCGGCGCCTGCGCCGGCACCACCGGCAGAACCGCCACCGGTTTTGGCACCACCGGCACCACCGCCGGTACCAGCGCCGCCTGGCGACGACCCACCACTGGAATTGGCGCCACCGGCACCAGAACCGCCCGTGTTAGGACCAGCACCACCCGACGCAGAGCCACCGTCAGCACCCCCAGCGCCCGGCTGCCCGCCAGAGCCCGAGGAGGTGGGAGCACCGGCCTGCTCACCACCGGGCGACACACCCCCAGCTGTGGTGGCACCAGGTGAGCCACTCGCGGCATCAGACCCACCGGCAGGCGCACCGACGGCACTTTCATCACCGGTTTGTTGCGCCACACCTTGCGCGGCACCGTCCGCGCCGGCTTCGGCCTGCGCCGCGGTTTCGCCGCCTTTGACCTCACCGCTTCCCGAGGCGGGATCCGGTGATGCGCCGGTGTTGCTCGTGGTGTCGTCGGCGTCGCCCTGCGCCTGGGCTGGTGCTGCACCACCCGTGTCCGTTTCGCTGCTGTCGTCCGCTTCGGCGGCGGGATCGCCTACACCGTCGTCCGAGTTCTCTGCACCGGCGGCGGGATCGTCCTCACCGCTCGGGGCACCGTTGGTGTCTGTGTCGGCGTCGTCTAGCGCATCGCTGGTGTCTTGGTCGGAACTCCTGCCCTGGCCGGGAGTAGTCGCGATATCGGAGGCCCCCTGCGACATTTGCTCGGCCGCATCACCATCACCGGAATCACCGGTGTTCGCGGACTGTCGGGCGTATTCACGTCCGATCCCTTCACCAATGTCGGACGCTGAACCCGGTGTTGACACAATCGCGCGGGCATTCACATCGGACAGGTAGCCGTCCCACATCGTTGTTAGACGCATCAAAATGCCTGGGGTGAATACCATCAGCCAGATGATGAGAAGTCCTTGCAGGCACGCGATCAGGCTGTCCGCTTCGTACGCTGTGCGGCTGCCGTAAATCCATAACGCGGCGATGAAGAATTTGCTGGACGCCAGGGCGTTCACGGTCCAGAACCAGCGGCGGCCCCAATGCCGGGTTTCGGGCATGACCTGCCCCGTCATAGCCATCGCACCCAACAGGGCAGCACCGGTGGTCAGCAGGCTACGAAACAGCAGCATGATGAACAGCAGCAACAACCCAAAAATGGAAAGGACACCAATACACAGGGCTAGGAAAGCGGTCCCGGCACCGTTCGACAACGCGGTGATGCTTTTCACCAGAATTGACGGATCCCAGGGCTGGCTGGAATTCGCGTCGATCAAACCGTTAGTGGCGGTGTCCCACGCCTGCACGATGACGAAGGCGATCCCACCGGCGAAGCTGATCCCCAGCATCGCCCGGACCAGACCACCGAGGGTGGATAAAGGGCCTGGTCCGCTGACCCGCAACCCGTTAATGATCGTTGACAGCAGGAAAAATACGAAGACCAAGATGATGAGGTAACCGGCGATGCTGTTGTAAACGGTGTAGAACGCTTCGTTCGGCGCTCCGATGGCCGTGTGGGTGAAAATGAGTTTCGCGAGCCAGGACAGCAGGACCACTTCACCTTGCACAACCAGGTTGACGATCCCTTGCACACCCCACCCGATGCCAGTGGACAACGCCTCCCGGACGGCTTTACTGACCTTGCACACCACGTCGGTGAAACCGCAGTCATCCTTCGGTGTGGGTGTCGGTGTGACGGGAACCGTTGGCGCCGACGGTGCAACCGATGGCGTAACCGACGGTGCGGGGCTCGACGGCCACGGTGGTAACAGCGTCGGTGTCGGTTGTGGACCCGGCGATTGCGGGGCGGTCGGTATGGCCGGGCCTGGAGGTGGCCCCGCGGACGCTGGTGTTGCTGCGACCCCGCCAATGAGCGCACACAGCAGCACCGCCACGAAGCCGGTGACCCATGCCCGCCAGACCCGCCGTTCGTGTAGCCGGGTCGGATACGGGCGGGTAAGCATGGTGGTCACTTCTGCGACAGCAGGAAGGTGATAATCGTGGTCGCGCTGCCTACCACGAGGGCAACCAGGCCCGCTTTCCACATCATCGACTTGCCGCGGTCCGAGATCATGTGTGCGCCGAAGATCGGGCCGACGCCGAACGCGATCGCCCCGGCTACCAGCCCGGCAACTGCGGCGACAATGCCCAAAAACATGGCGGCATTGGTGAGCGTGTAGAAAACCCCGCCGTTACCCGGCACCGCGGACGGGTCCGGGTGGACTTTGCTCCAGTCGAAACCACCCGGAGCGGTCGGACCGGGTTGTGGATCCATGCGTATGGCTTCGTCGATCGTGGGCACGATCACGGCAGAACCTCCTCAATGGCAGCGCTGAGCGTCTCGGCCGAGAGCACAGCGGCCGGGGCGAGAACTGCGGTGGACGGTGATGACCCGGCGGTCTGCGCCGTACGGTCGGACACCACGGCGGCGGCAACCCGGAGAAGGGCGCGACGGGTCCGGCGGTTTAGGCGCCGCACATCAACCGGCTCCGGTGCGGCCAGGCCCGGGTCATACGGGACCGTCACCAGGGCCGCGACCTGATCGGTGAGCTGCCGGGCGACCGCCTGAACAGCTTTCGGCGGTGAGGGTTGGGTGCACGAGATGACCACCACCACCCGGCGCACCACATCGGTGAAGTCCGCCTCACCCATCGCGGTGAGCAGCTGCAGGGTGTGCCGCAAACTGTCAGTCGAGGCCCGCGCGACCAGCACCGGCACATCAGCCTGGGCCAGGGCCAGCCACACCCGCCGGGTGTCAGCGACGGGCAAATCGAGCAGCACGGCCGCATGCCACGGACGTAACGTGTCCGCGACCGTCAACACCTGTGCCAGGTCATCTAGACGCTGGGCTTTAGGCGTAAATCGGTCGTTGAGCAGCGCACGCAACCCGCTCGGTCCAGTCCGCGCCCACACGAAACCCGCAAACCCGTGATCGGGATCAGCGTCGATAGTGTCGATAGCGTCGGAGATGGAGCCGGCGTTGTCCGCGTCGACGCGCTCGGCCAGGCCGCCCCAGCCCCGCTCGGTTGCGTCAACTGCCACGACCGGATCAGGGCAGGCCAACGCCAGGAGGCTGCCCAGGGCGGCGACCAGAGTGGAACGGCCCACGCCACCGTCAGCGCATGACACCGCGACGCTTTGCCCTAGCTCTCGGGCGGCGGCGTCTAGCCACACCGGCTCGACTAACGCACGCGGTCCGAATCGGCTGGGCACACTGCGCGGTACACGAGTCCGGTCGCCACCCGGGACCGGTGGGGCAGCAGTCACTTCAGGCTGCCCCACCGGGTCGGGTCCGGCCACAGCCGGGTGCACGGATGGCCTTTCGCTGCGTCCTGGATCAGCGGACAGCTCATCGCTGGGCACCTTCGACATGTGACCTGGTCTCCCTCGCAAATAGATAGCGCCGGTAAAACTCCGGTAGAAAAGGGGGCGGAATTTGTTAATGGGGGCGGGCGTCGAACACCAAGGGAAGTGATGTTCGACGCCGGCTCGGCCCACCCACCGAATTTCCTTTCCTGCGACCTCAGCTCCGGCGAGCCCGACCTGTTGCCGGGAGGCCGTTTGCTGCGATCACCCGTCCAACAATGGGGGGTCAAAACACGGACCGGAAGTCGACACCTGTCAACAGGTGTAGCCGACTATTGCCGGGTGTCAACAGGTGTAGCCGACTATTGACGGGCACCACCGACCACTGACAGGGAGTAACAATTCGGGTGTCGAAACTGCGGTGTCCCGAGAGAGCGTCATCGCCAGCATTCGGTGCGTTCATGCGGCAGGGTTTCTTCTATCCGCAGCTTTAAAACTGGGACAGGTTCGTAGTGATCAACGCCCTGAACTGGCCAAACACGCTCGTCGAGGTACCAGACCGGTTTCGATGGGATACACCGGCTAAGGACACGAAAATGCCATGAATGAACAGGTCCCGCAGATGTGTTAGCCGCTGCGGCGGGCCACAACCTCAAACCTTGACTGGCTAATGGCCCGCCACTGGTGTCGGGATCGTTGAAGCGGCGCGCTTGGTGTGTTGAGGTTTATTCAGCTAGCCCAAGAATTCCACAATAGAGGCCCCCAAGAAAGAAAACGACTCGCCTTATTCTAAAATGGAGTTTCCAGACAACACTTAGAAAAGGCGAGCCGCCAAGAATGTGTCATACCACCGGCCTTACCAAAGCTGAGATCGCCGACCTCAGCGACCGAGTGCGAGCGACACTTACCACTGGCGAGAAGGAACCATGGCCACCCATTCTCGGACTTTCCCAAGCTGTTGTCGTCGCCCTAACTTATATGCGCCGCAATCGGGTTCAAGCTGAGATCGCTGAGGCCTTTGATGTGTCGCAAGCAACAATTTCTCGAGCGATCACGGGCCTGGTCCCGTTGATCAACCTCGTACTCGACGAGTTTGTCCCGACTGTTGAAGAGCTCAACTCGACGAGCCAGTACATCGTCGATGGAACCCTGCTCCCGTGCTGGTCATGGCGTTCTGAACGCACCCTACTCTCGGGCAAACACAAGACGACCGGGCTGGGAGTTCAAGTCGTCTGCACGCTCGACGGACGACTCGTCTGGATTTCTGATCCTATCCACGGGAACCGACACGACTCATTCTGCCTACAGCAGTCGCAAGCGCTGATCACGCACGACCCGGGCAACTGGATCGGTGACAAAGGCTACGTCGGCAACGGGATGCTCACCCCGTACAAAAAACCGAAGGGAGGCGAACTGAAAGATTGGCAGAAGAAATTCAATGGGCAGGTCAACAAAATCCGGTGGGTAGTCGAGCAAGTCATCGCCAACTTCAAGACCTGGAGAATCCTTCACACCGATTACCGACGGCCCCCGAAAACCTTCGCCGAAGCGATATCTTGTGTGATTGGTCTCCAGTTCTACAGTATGGCTCGTGAATAAGCCTCGTTGTAGTGTTGCCGGCACCCGAGGAACAAGACGGGTTGTCTACCAGTTTGTTTCCTTACTGCTCTCGTAAAGCGGCGAGGACGGCCCTGCGTGCGACAACGACACGGCGCCCAACACGCAGCAGCGGCAATGGGAATGTGCCATCTTCCAAGGCCCGTCTAATTTCTACTGGGCGTAGGCCAAGTTGCTTCCCAGCAACGGTCGGGCTCAACATGTCGGGCATTTTCTCGATTTGGTCGCGACGCCGCCGCGTATGGATGCGGGGTCGGTAGGCCCACCCGTCCGGGCCGTTTTCCCGACACGGCTCATTGCGCACCGAATAGCATTCGGTGCACAGCACGGTGCCCAATTCCAGGACTCGCATACTCACCTCGTGTACGCCCACATCACACCAACCTCGGCATGGGGATTGAGGACCGGATCTAGTGGACCGAGCGTGGGCCGGTCCACCGCTGATAGTGCGAGTGAGAACAGCATGTGCAGCTCCGGACTCTGCCGACGCGGACGGCCACCTTTTGCGCAGCCGCCCGCACCAGCGTTCGTGAAATGTCCCGGGCACGGAGCAGGCGTCGTCACCACGGCGCCCACCCCGCGCGCTATGACCGGGTTAACCCGTGACGGACAGGTGGGTGGTGTGCGGTGTCGGCACCGGGGCAGGACCCACATCGCCATTCGGGCCACCCTGAGAGGTAGGCGTCCGCGGTCCCACGCTCGTCTCGGTCGGTTGCGGTCCCGGCTGATGCTGCGTCACCGTCGGTGTCGGCGTTGGCTGACGCAGCGTTGAGGTCGGGGTTGGGTCTGGTTCGATCGGACGCGAAGAGACGTGCGCGCAAGTCACCGACGCGATATTGATCGTGCTAGCCGCGGTATTGATTCCGGCGGTGAGCCGAACCTGCATCCCGATGATCGTCATTGATCCGTCGCTGTTGCGGTTTTTGACCCCGTACGCGATGGATCCTTTCTGGCCGAGGCTGCCGAAGACACCGGTGGTGTGTGAACTAACTGTCCCGTTGTCGCAGGTCGCGGTGACGGTCGAGGCGTGGACTAGACCGTCGAACGCGGTGAACCCGTCAACGGTCGCAGAAGCTTTACCACCTCCGGCGGACACGGATGCGGAGTTCACGCTGATGGAACTGTCCGACGAGCTGGCCGCCGCGGCTGCGGTGCGTTTACTGCCCTGGGTACTGGACACCGACGGTGTCGCACCGATCGGGGCAGCCCCGGAAGCCGAAATCCCAAAGGCGCTGTCGTGGTAGTTACCGGCGGCGTCAGCCTGACTGTTCCAGGCAGTAACACCGAGTCCGGTCACGGTCAGACCGAGCGCGGTCAAACCGATCCGGGTGTGCAAGGCAGTCATGGAAATCCCTCTCAAATGGGTGATTCGGTGTGGGTGTTACTGGTGCAGGTCGGTGGATCACGGTCGGCTGTTGGTGATCCGGACCAGGGATCCCAGGGGCACCTGGGCGAGGGCCGGCAGTGCGGCGGCCGGCACCCGGATGCATCCGTGGCTAGCTGGTTGCCCGGTGGGGGTGAACCCCCAGGTGTGGATCCCGACCGTGCCGGGCCCACCGGCGTAGGTGTCCAACGTGGTGCTGTGGATACCCAAAGCCAGAATCAACGGGGAAAACGTTTGCTGCGGGTCACGCAGCGCAGCAAGGACGAACGTGTCACCGGTAGGTGTGGGTGTGTCCCGGGTGCCGGTGCTGATGGTCCACGTCCCGGTGACCCGCCCGTCGTGCAGAAGCCGCAGTTGAGCAGCGGGGATGTCCACGCGGATTTCGTCGCGGGTGCGAGCCTGTGTGAGGTTGATATCGGTGAGCCATCCGGTGGATCCGTTGGGTCGACTTGGCAGCAGCACCTGCACCCAACCGGGCACGGCAGCGATGACGGGCAGCCAGGTGTCACTACCAAGCTGGGTCACGGGTAGTTGCGCGAACGGTGCACCGCCGGGTGCGGTGAACACCGCGACAGGCTGGGTGTTGTGCACGACCGTGCTGGTCGAATCAGTAAGCGGACCGTCGAGGTGCGGTGCCCGGACCAGGGTGACCTCGGTACTGACCTGCGGCAGCTGTTGCAGCAGAGCCGCCGGCAGGGCTGGGGCAGTCTTTTCCCGTGACTGCAGCAGCGCAACGTTGTTCACGGTCGGGGTGTGCGAGCCGTGCCGGACGCTGATCGCGGCGACGATAAAGCTCACCGCGATCAGCATTCCGATACCGGCCACGTACCCGGTGCGGGCCGTCCGAGTCGAGGCCGCGCGCATCAGGACCCGATATCGGCGATAAACGTCCGGCCCGGGACACCCAGACCGGTCACCGGGTCGTACCCGGTGCGGGTCGTCAACGCCGGCTGCACCCCAGCATCCACGTCAAGCAAGTAATCGCCGACGGGCAACTGAGTGCTGATACCCGGGGACCAAATACCCCCAGCGACGTGTTTCACGTCGGTGACAGTGGCCTTACCGGCTTTGGTTTTCGCATACAGGACCGGGGCGAGCAACCCAATATCTGCGTGTGTCTTAGCCTGGGCGAGTGCGGCAAGGGACGCCACGATCGGGGTGGCGAGGGAGGTTCCCCCGACCGGGCCGGCCTGATACGTGCCGTCCAGGGTGACGCCGACGAACAGGCCAGTGAACGGGTCCGCGAGAGCGGAAATGTCAGGCACCATGCGTTTATTGCCCGGCAGGGCGGACTGCCAGGTCGGTTTAGCCACAAACGAGCTGGCCCCTCCCCCAGCACCACCAAGCAACGCCGGTGTCAGCCGCGCCCACTGCCCATTCCTCAGGGTGTTAGCGGCGTCTTCCCACCCGGTTTGCAACACCACCGTGTTGTTCGCACCGATCCCGGTGGTGGTACCACCTACGGCGGTGACCCACGGGGAACTTGCCGGGAATGACACAGCACCGGCGTGCCCACCGGGCAGCGTCGAGGTGTCACCGTAGTCGCCGCTGGCGAAATAGGTGCCGATACCCAAGATTGCAGCCCGTGCGAGGGTGCTGTTGGCAGCCGCCGCCGCGGCTTTCGTGGGTTCGTTGAGTAGCCCCCACGAGTTGGACACGATGCTCGTGTGCAGGGACGGATCACCGATGACTTTCGCTAGGGTTTCTTCCAGCTGGGTGCAATCAGCTGCTGGCACGTACACAATGCGGGCGCCGGGGGCGATGGTGTGGACGGTCTGCACGTCGAGGCCTTGTTCCAAATGCCAACTGTTCTGGTCACAGTTCACCGGTGACGAGCGGGTCACCGGATACGTTTTCACCTGATAACGCTCAGCTGGTAACGCGGGCACCCCGTTAGCGGCAAACGCGGTGTTCGCATCGGTCAGGGTGCTCGGGTTGTTGTACGCGCCAACAATCACAATGGTCTGCCCGGCACCGGTATCAGCCGCGGAGAGCCCGTACAGGGACCGCAGCTGCGGGCCGCTGTAGCCGCACACCTGATTTGATTGCTTACCGGCACCGTATTTTTGTGGGACGTCGGCGTTCCACTGCCCCCAGTAGACACTGCAGAACCGGCCCGTCCCTGAACCACCAGCGGCCGGACGTGCCTTCGTTGACGCAGGCTGCGGTACCGCTGGCAGCGATCCTGCGGGTTGCGGAGCTGCGGGCGCGGGTTGCGGGCGCACATTCATCGGCCGGGCTACCTGCTGAGTCAGGCCGGTCACGGCCACCACATCGGCATCAACCGATGCGGGTATCTGCACTGCGGAACTGGCCGCGCGTACCGAAACCCCTGCGATGGTGGTGCGGTGAAAACCGGTGTGCAACGCTGCTGTTGCCGTTCGGGCCGTGCCATGAATCGTCAAACGGGTGCCGGTGGAGTCCACGCCGTCGACGCTGAACCCGGCGGTGCGGGCCCAGGCACTGACCCGGGCCACCTGCTGCGGGGAAGCACCAAAGGTGTCACGCAGCTGTTGACGATCCAAGAAACGATGCGCTGACGCGCCGTTCGGGGTGGCTACGGCTGTCGCGTACTGGTCGAGCTTGTCCGGTGGTGCACCGGCCAAGGTCAAAGTCAGCGTGACTGGTTCGTCGGCGGCGATAGCACTGCCACCACCGGGAACACTCGGGGTCGCGGCGGCCGGGGCCGTGGTCATGACCAACGCGGCCAAGGCCACACCAGCTGCGCCCAGACGCCAATAAGGGATGTGCACGTTACCTCCAGGTACCGGCTGAGTGCGCCGGCTCGACGAGAAGAAAACGTGATCAGTGATGCGTCGGCCTGCGCCGGTTCGCCTCAGCACGACGGCAAGCCACGATTAGCGTGCGACGCCGTATCTGACGCACCCGCAACTGCCGGTGCAAGCGAGGTGCACCTTGCTGAATCCGGGCCGGAACGTCCATGATGGACGTCGTGCTGTCACTGATCACATCGACGAGCCTGGTAGACGTGCGTCGAGTGCGGAAGTAGACGGCTGTAGCCGGGTGTAGCCGACTGTTGACAGGTGTTGCCGGGGGTGTAGACGCTGCCAAACTGGGCAATACGACGACACAGCGGTAGCCTGCCCCTCAACATGCGGACGGTCTCGGCGTGGAGGCAGTCTCACCACTGAGTTACACGTAAAAGTCGAATACGTGTGAAGAGTTCGACTGGTTTGATTCAGCGCCGCGGGTGGCGGCGAACGGGGAGGTCAGCTAATGAGCGTGGCAACACATGAAGTTCTGCCCATCAATCAGGGGCTAAGGATGCTACCGGCTGTGCGCGACACCCTCATCAGTTTCGGAGCCGCGAGCAATCACGCCGCGATGACCCTCAATCAGGCCCTACTCACCGAATCGTTCGCGACCATTACTGGTGACCTCACGCGTGCACGTCAACGCAGAGACGGACCCGAAGCCAACACCGCGGACTTGATCGCGAACAGTGCGGTCAGTTTCGTTGAGCAACTCATCGTCATCTACGCCATCACCACTGCCCGATACGCCGCGTTCGCCACAGCCACCGCCGCAGCCCTTGCCACGGGCAAGGAGCCGCTCATTTCGACCGAGGAGGATTTGTCGCTGCTGCCGTCACAGATCCTGCGGGGCTTCGACATTCACCTGCCCCTCGTTCAGTTCCCGGAGCACACCGACCGGTCGTATCTAGAGCAGGAAAACCGCCGGATCCGCGAAGCCCGCGAACGTCTCACGACAGTTGTCGGGGTCCGCATGGACGACGACGATCCCTACCGGTACGACGACCCGATCGCGGTTGCCGGCGCCCCCCTCGGGTCGGTGGAGTTGAGCCAGGAATTTCCCACCGCACTTCACCACTACGCGGCAACCCTGACCTGGGCAATCGGGATCGCTGCCGGTGCCGCACTACCCGGCGATTAAACGCCCCAGGGCACGGACCCGGATACAGTCAATGCGGCCCGCCAACTAGCGGACCGCATTGTTGATGAGAGTTATCCGCGGGCGGTGCAGACCGAGCCGCTGGCCGCCGCTGGCCTTGCGCGGAATGGGACTAAAGATGGCCCTGAACAGTTTTTACGGTGGTTACCACACGAAGTCTGGATCCTCGGTCATCCCCAGGTCGCTGACCTGCACACCTAATGCGGCAGCGAGTAAATGACGGTTGTACTCATCAGGTTTACGCCGGTCCCTCTCCCAACGGGAGATCATCTGGCGAAGTGAATCCTCCGTCGCTGCCGCCTCACCGTGCCGAGACGCCTCGTAACGCATCTGCTGTGCCAGCTGCGTCAGTGACCAGTGGCGCTTCCACCGAGTCCGGCGGATGAGCCGGCCAATCGTTTGCTTCGACCCGCGTGTCTGCTTGTTGTCCTTTGCCATCACGCCCCCCGATTTCCTGGATTTTCTGCGCCATGATCAGTGCCCCATCCCCACCCCACCGTCGACTGGCACGACAGCACCGGTGACGTAGCTGGCCTCATCACTGGCTAAGAAGGTGATCACGTGGGCGACTTCTTCCGGCGACGCGGCCCGCCGCAACGGAATCCGTGACACCCACTGCTCGCGCTGCTCGGGACTCAACCCCGACGTCATATCAGTCAGGGTGTAACCCGGTGCGACAACATTCGCGGTGATGTTGCGAGACCCCAACTCCCGCGCGAGGCTACGCGCCAACCCGATCAAGCCGGCTTTGCTCGCGGCGTAGTTGCTCTGCCCAGCCTCCCCGAGCATCGCCACCGCACTAGACACGAAGATCATCCGACCCCACTTGGCGCGGACCATCGCCTTCGACGCTCGCCGGGCTGCCCGAAACGGTCCTGTGAGGTTGGTGTCCAGGACGCTGGTGAAGTCGTCGTCGTCCATCCTCAGCACCAGCTTGTCCCGGGTGATACCAGCGTTGGCTACGACGATTTCGGCCGGGCCGAGCGTCGATTCGACCTGAGCGAACGCCTCATCAACACTAGATGCATGATCCACATCACACCGCACCGACAGGAAGTCGCCGACCGGCGGTGACTGACGGTAAGTCACCGCAACTTGATACCCGCGCCCCACGAACGCATCCGCTGTTGCCCGACCAATTCCCCGCGTACCCCCCACGATCAAAACCGTACGACCCATGGAACCGATCCCCCCAACTGTTCTCACACCGCTCCCACCTGCGGGAAGCTGCCGCACCCCCCAAAACGGGCACGCTGAACTCCGCGTCAGACCGAACAGTGTGCATGCTTGAATGCGTGGCGACCAGACTGCCCCAGTGTCGACAGTCCCACTGTGGACTTAACGATCACGCAGTGTTTAATCCCGCTGGTCAGCTCGTGTGGCTTAAGCGTCACCAGCCAACCCACACGGCAGAGAAACCAAGATCAAAGCGTGTAGACCGCTGCTACGTTGGGTGACGAATCACGCAAGGCCGGCGTGACCTGACCTCAAGGACGACATGACCGAGGAAGCACCAACAGGACCAGCCGCCAGCACGCAGTCCAGCGACGAACTCGCCGTCCACATCCGCACCTGGCGCAAACGCGTCGACCTCAACACCATCGACGGGATCAACCGGAAAACCCGACGCCGCACCAAACTCAGCCAAGAACGCGCAGCCGCCCTCATCGGCTGCAGCGTCGGCTGGTACCGCCGCCTCGAAGCCGGTGAACAACACAACTGGTCCGCCAGCTTCCTCAACCGGGTAGCCAAAACACTCCAGCTGACACCCGACGAGAAAACGATGCTCTACCTACTCACCGCCGCCGACCGAGACCCACTAAACGTTACCGAACCACCAAACCGGACCACAGGGCTCGAATCACTCATCGACACGATCCATGCCCTACCCTGGCCCGCCTACATCAACAACGACGCCTGGGACCTGATCGCCTACAACCAACACATGGCCAACTGGTTCCCCTGGGTCACAACAGGCGAAACCAACGTCATGCGCTGGGTATTTACTTACCCCGAAGCCACAACACAACTGCACAACTGGAAAACAGAATGGGCACCACAAATGCTCGCGCAGATGCGCGCCGCCCACGCCCTCAAACCCCACAACGAACGCCTCACCGAGGTCATCAACGAAATCCTGGAAGTCAACGACATCGCACGCGACCTCTGGGACGACCCGATGGCCTACATACACCCCGACGGTGACCGCCGCTCGTTGTTCCTGCCCTACCACCGCCACGTTCAGCAAATCCACCTCATCGCACTCGGACCCCTACGCGCACCCGAACACCGGGTCATGTACCTCGTCCCCTGCTGACAACAAGCCAACCCAGGCCGACAAACGACTTGGACGGCCAGCACCAGCACCACCGACTCCGAGCGCTCTCTCGGGGCGGGCGTCTGACGGTGGCGCCGTGTTCGACGCGCGAAGTCTCAAGTGGTGTACGGGCCTGGTCCCGGTGATGGAGTTGGCTGAAGCAGCCAGCCTCTCCAGGTTACCGGATCAGCATGTCCGGTTCATCAGCGAACCGGCCGCGTCGGGCGCAGCCAATCAGACGCCGAAACTGACCACGATTATTGCCGGGATGGCAGCCGGGCGCGCAGCATCGCCCTTGACGTGATGCGTTCTGGGGGATGAAGACGCTATTCGGTGGGGTGTATGCGTGCGCCACATTGTGGGGATTTTCCTGCGTTATTTCACGCATGACAACGTCCGGCCAACTCACCTCGGTGCTGCGTCGGCTTCTGGTTGCCTTGGCCGTGCGTAGGCCATTGCTGCCCGGTATCGCTGACCGGGCCTAAATCGACATCGACTCGTTACTGTGTCCGTTCTACGGCAAGGCAAAGCAGGACATTGTTTGGCCGTACGAAGATTGCCAACAAGACGAACCTGCGACGAGGTCCGTCGCCGTTGGCGGTGACGGTCAGCACCGACCAGGCGGCTCCAGTTCTAGCCGGGGTCAGGTTACGGGCGAGCAAGGCCGGCTCATAACGGGGTACGGCCAGCATGCTCACCGAGGCGATCAACACCGCTGTTAAAGACTCCGACACCGGCGAAACTGATCTCCGACACTCACGTGGCTCAGTGCAGTACTAACGCCATCATGTCGAGGCGTTCTCGAGGTTCGAAACGCCTAACAGTTTCTGGCTGGACTTCCCGGACCTCAAACGGAACCACAGCACCTCCCCTCCCCCACAACGGCCCGGTCTCAGCTCATAAGACCGGGCCGCCCCCGTGTCCCAGACAAAAAGCGGCTACGACTGACCGTCTTAAATTTGATGGCAACGGTCATCACTACAAGCTGACTACCCCTGACCAGCACCAAACCACTTGAATTTTAGCCAATATTGGACTCCTACCGTTTCGTCATGAACGATTGTTGCCATTCCGGCCTTGTCGTGATTACGCTGGAGAAGGTGCTGATCTTGCCTACTGTCTCGCTTCCCTAAATGCTTAAGGCGCTAGACCATGAATATCAAGTGGCAAGCCGATTTTCCGCGCAATCGTTCCCAGTACCCGGCCACACGAATGCAATCCAAGCCCTGCGCGCCGGCCCACTCAGGTGTCACGAATAGCATGCCTAGTGTCTCAGGAGCCCCCAGGCAGGAGACCGTGCGCTTGTCGTACCCTGGACAAGGGGGCGGCTCCATCCACTTGCGCGGCGCGAGGCGACTCGATGGCCCCCACAGCGCGTCGGGGGAACGCCTTGTCCTGGCCACCCTTGGTTTGCCCATCGGTACCTGCTACGCGGTCACGCATCGGGCCATCGTGGAACGCAACATCGAGATCCTCGAAGCAAACGCGGTCCGCCGTACACACCGCCGGGCCACCCATGTTCGTCGATTCGATTGCGGACAATCACCGTGTCGGCCGTGAGGAAGCCCGCGCGGCTCTCGCCGACTTGGACGGCTCGGAGGTGCCTCGATGAGCACTAACCAGACATGGACCCTCGAAGCTGTTCGCGGACTTGGCTTGACCACCGACGTCGAGACCGCCGGATCCATCCTCGGCATAGGCAGGAGTAAGGCGTACGCGCTCGTCAAGAACGGTGAGTTCCCTGTCCACGTGATCCGCCTTGGGCGCAGCTATGTCGTGCCGGTTCCGCCAATCCTGGCTCTGCTCGGCGTTGCCTAAGCCGACTTGGGAGGAGCCGCCCATCCCGGACGGTGGCGACCTTTCAGGACATCGTCAACAAGTAGCGAGACGATCCCGGACGGCTTGAGATCCGGTCGGAGCGCTATCAACGCTTCCACCTCGGACGCGGTAAGCCGGATCTTGACTTGCTGGTCCCGGCGCTCTGACCCGTGATCAGGTAGTGGGGGCAAGTCTCGGGCTAGGTCGGTGTCCTGGCGCATTGACATTGCGGATCTACCTTCCGTGGTTATCAAAGCGAAAGTTTGTTACCTTAGTTAGGTACCAACTTGTGGTACACGGCTCGCCTCAAGAGGCTACCGGCGACAACAGGAGGAATACAAATGTCGGGTTCCGTATCGCGGCGTTGTGCATGCCGCGATCCGCAGACGGGCAAACAGCTCGGTCAGCGCTGCGCGAAGCTGTCAATGCGACGGCATGGGACGTGGACTGTTCGGCAAGAGCTGCCGCTCAGCAAGACGGGCGAGCGGCGCACTTTCAGGAGAGGTGGCTACAGCTCCCGTACCGAAGGACAGACCGATCTCGACAAGGTGCGGGCGCTGCTCGCTATTGCGGATCAGGACGACATCGAGGCGCGCACTCGGCTCGGAGACCTGCTCGAACACGTCTCATCGCATAAGGAGTCCATTCCTGATCTCGAGGAAACGCGACGGAAGTTCAACGGTGGAGTGTCCCTCACCGCGCGGACCATGGTTGGCGAGTTCCTCGATAGCTGGCTGGTCGGGCGAAAGATCCGTCCGCGATCACGTGCGAGGTATGAAACGGATATCCGGGTTCATCTCAAACCCCGCATCGCTCATCACCGGCTTGATCGGCTGAGCGTCGCGCACTTATCGCAGATGTTCAATGACATCATCGAGGCCAACATAGAGATCGAGGAAAGTAACCAACTCCGCCGCTCAGCACTGGCGGAACTTGAGGGCATGCGAGGTCGTGAAAACCGGCAGCGAGCCAAAGAGGCTATCCAAGCGATGCCTCCCTTCCGTCGTACTACCGGGCCTGCTACACGGCAGCACATCAAGGCCACGATCCGCGCCGCGTTGAACGACGCAATCACGCAAGGGCTGATCACATTCAACGCGGCGGCCCACGTCGAGATTGACTCTGCGAAGCGCCCCAAGGCGAAGGTTTGGACACCCGTGCGAGTTCAGCGGTGGCAAGAAACGGGTGTGCGTCCCTGGCCGGTCATGGTGTGGACGCCCGCACAACTCGGTCGATTTCTCGACGGCATCAGCGGCGATCCGCTGTACTGCCTCTATCACCTCATCGCTTTCCGGGGCCTGCGCCGGGGCGAGGCCTGCGGGCTCCGATGGGAAGACGTGGACCTTGACGCCAGCACCATCATCATTGCGACTCAGTTTGTCGAGTACGACGGAGAAATCCACGAGAGTGCACCCAAGAGCGACGCAGGAGATCGCGTCGTGGTGCTCGACACGGGAACTGTCACGGCGTTTGGGAGGCACCGTGCCAGGCAGCGTATGGCGCGTATCGATGCCGGGGCGGCGTGGATGGAAACGGGCCGAGTCTTCACGCGCGAGGATGGTTCCTGGGTCGCTCCGGCGTGGCTATCGGATCATTTCGAGCGCCTTGTACGGCGCATCGGCCTACCGCCGATTCGCCTGCATGACCTACGCCATGGCGCAGCGACGCTCGCCCACGCTGGCGGGGCGGACATGAAGACCATTCAAGAATTGTTGGGGCACACTTCGCATTCATTCACGGCCGACACGTACGCCTCCGTGTTACATGAGGTCGCCCTTGCTGCAGCCGAAGCAGCGGCCCAACTCGTGCCCCGCCAGACTGTTCCGGAACCTCTCGGGCTCACCTCGGGCTCACATCGCCCTGGCAAATCGAAAACGGTCGCTGACCAAGATCGCGCTCTTGCGAGCTAAAACCCTGGTCAGCGACCGTATCGCTACCGAGCCGCCTGACGGAATCGAACCGTCGACCTACGCATTACGAGTGCGTCGCTCTAGCCGACTGAGCTAAGGCGGCAACAAGCCACAAGCATACGGCACCGGGCATCCCGGGTCGGGCCGGGCACCCCACCCCGCGCGCGCCAAAACCGGACAGTTCCTCTCGGACGGCGGGACTACTGTGCGGGGCGTGACCGACGATCACCTCCCCCAGGCGGCCCCACCGCGCCCCCGCAGCCTGGACCCGCAGGAACTGGGCTTTACTCCCCAGCGCCCAGTTGCCTGGCTAGCGCCATTACAACTGATCGCAACCGGGCTGCGCACGCTCGGCGCGATCCTGTTCGGGGCATACCTAGACAAGCGTGAGCTGCAGAACGCGCTCGGCGGCGGCTGGTTCGACCATTCGCACACCGCCGACGGCGAACTGTGGTTCGACTATGTCGCCGACCTAGGCGACGGTTTCCACTCCACTTACTCCGTCGCCTACCTGCTTGCCCAGGAAGAGCTCGATCTCGACGGCGACCGGTTGCCGCGCGGCCAACTGTTGTTGATGGGTGGCGACCAGGTCTATCCCGTCGCCAGCGGTGACAACTACGAGGCCAAGATGAAAGGCCCCTACCGCGCCGCGCTCCCCGAGGCTCCCCCCAACCAGCCGCAACCCACCCTTTTCGTCCTACCAGGCAACCACGATTGGTACGACGGCCTGACTGCGTTCCTCCGCCTGTTCGCTCGACGCATGGACCAGCAAATCGGCGGCTGGCGCACCCAACAACGCCGGTCCTACTTCGCGGTAAAGCTCCCGGCGAACTGGTGGCTGTTCGCCATCGACGAGCAGTTCGGCGCATACATCGACGATCCGCAGCTGGCCTATTTCGAACAGGCGGCCGCCAACGTGGGCCCCGACGACCGGATCATGCTGATGACCCCGTCACCAAAGTGGGTAAAGGCCGCCGATCACCCGGAAACGTATGACGCGATCGACTACTTCATCCGAACCATCCTGGTGCCGACTGGCGCACAAGTCCGGGTGCTAGTTTCCGGCGACTTACACCATTACGCCCGCTACACCCGCCCCGATCGCGAGCTGATCACCTGTGGCGGCGGCGGGGCATATCTGCTCGGCACCGCCCAACTGCCCGAGCAGATCACCGTGCCACCCCAGGAAACCCTGACCAGAAGCAAAAGCCCCAGCCACACGTACGATTTAGTGGCGCGTTTTCCGGATGCGGCGACTTCGCGGCGAATGGGGTGGGGTGTCTTCCGGCGGGCGCCAACCCGCAATCCGGGGTTCGCGACCATGCTCGGGATTATCCAGACGCTCACCATGTTGGCGATGGCCGGAACCGCGAGCCATGGCGACACGATTCAGCGGCTGTTCAGCATCCCGTTGGTGTTCATGCTCATCGTGATCATGGGGGCAACCGTGCTCTTCGCCCAACCGCCCGGGGCGAACGCGCCGAAACATTCCCGCCACTGGATTCTCGGCTTGTCGCACGGCTTCGCCCAGATCGGGCTGGCCGCGCTAGGTACCTGGGCCTGGCTATCGTTGCCGTTCTATCAATGGACCTGGCCCGGGCCGCTAGTCGGGGCGATTGTTCTCTACGGCCCGATCATCGGCTTAGTCTCGACCCAGGTGTGCGCGCTCTATTTGTTGATCGCGAGTCGCTTCGACGTCAACGTCAACGAACTCTTCGCCGGCCAAGGCATCGAGGACGCGAAAAGCTTCTTACGGTTACACCTAGCCGCCGACGGCACCCTCACTATCCACCCGATCGGCATCGACAAGATTTGCCGTGATTGGGTGGCTGACCCCGACGCGGAACCACACGCCTCCTGGCTGCGCCCAGCCACACCGCTGACCCCCCGCCGCATAGAACCCCCGATCGTGCTTGCATCCACCGCGCCGTAACGGGTCCGGGCGAACGAACTCACCCGCTAGTCCGGCCCGGGCGGACCAGACTCCCCACTAGTCCAGCCTGGGCGGACCAGGCTTACTGCTGGTCGTAACGCTGTTCGTGAGCTTGCCGCGGCCCACACACCGAGGCGCGTGAGCAGGAGCTACGGGAACCGTCGGCGTCCATGCGAACGACCACGGCGTCCTTTGGGACACTGTGAGCGACGACACGACCGTCACCTTCGGGCGTAGTTACCCGGGAACCGATAGATGGTGCAGATTCCGCAAATCGGGCATATAGCGGATGCTCGTATTTCAGACAGCACATCAGCCGGCCGCATGCACCCGAGATGCGCAGCGGATTAAGCGGCAGGTCTTGATCTTTCGCCATCCGAATAGTGACCGGTTCAAAGTCGGTCAGGAACGTCGCGCAGCATAGGTCGCGTCCACAGGAACCGATGCCACCTTGAACTCGGGCCGAATCACGGGCGGAGAGTTGTCGCAGCTCGACCCGGCAGTGCAGGGTCGCGCCTAGGTCACGCACGAGCGAGCGGAAGTCGACCCGGTGTGGGGCGGTGAAATAGATGGTTGTGCGGGCACTGCCCGATCCGGTCAGATCGAGCACATGATCGACGGCGACGACCTTCATCGGCAGCTCATGCGATTTGATCAGCTTCTTCGCGGCGACCTTCGCAGCGGCTTTATGCTTGCGCAGCAGCTCGTCCCGGCGCAGATCTTCGTCATCCGCGAGCCCTGCGACCTTGGGGAAGGCGTCCGTGTCTTCACTCACCCACTGGGCTGCCCAGACGCATTCGGCCACTTCAGGCCCGTCTTCGGTCGGCACTAGCACCCGGTCGCCGACCTGCGGCGCGAACTCACCGGGGTCGAGGTAATAAAGCCGGCCGTACCGGTTGAAGCTGACCGCGCACAGCATGCCCATGCCCACACCCTACGCGCTCCACGCGCCGCACTAAATGCCCGTTTTGTGCTACCCGGCCGAGTTACTGGATGAATGTGGCGCAACCGGACAGAACGCCTTTCGTTGGGCACAGCCGTAAGCGCTCTGCACGACGACACGCTCCGGGAGGGCACCCCCATGACACCCACCAGGTCGCTGACCGCGAGTGTCGTCACACTCGGTCTGGCCAGCATCGGCGCGGCACCCCTGCCTGCCTTCGCCGCCGCCGCACCCTGCGAACGAACCGCAAATTATGCCGCCCAATCCGGCGCTGAACTACTCAAAATCAACCGCCTTTCGGTACGCATACCCGCGACCATTCAACCCGCCCCCAGCACGGCCGCGCACCCGGCAACCACCGACGCCCACCCGGACGCAGCAAGCGACGCCGGGGCAAGCGACGACACCACAACGGGTGACACCGCGCCAACAGATAACGCAACCGCAGACAGTCCGCCAACAAGCGCCAGCGCGGCCGGTATCAACAACGGGAGCCGCGAACCCGCCGCTGGTAGGTCGAAGCCGGCCACTGTGAGTGCGAAGGCGGGCGGTGACACCACCTGGACCGAGGTGGGCCTCGGCGAAGCAAAGACCGCTCTGGTGACCGACGTGAAGATCAATTCGGCAGCAGTGGTCCGGATGCTCGATGGGAAAACCAGCAGCCAGGGCGCATTGACCCAGCCGATTTCGCAGTTGGCGCCGCCGAACAACGACGCGGCCACGAAGCACCGCACCCCGGCGGATCGAGTCGGGCCGCTCGCGATCGGTGCCGGTACGGTCCACGCGCAAGCCCGGTGGGGCGGCGGCTCGGACTGCGCCAGTGTGCCCGGCGAGGTGAGTCGATCTGGGGCGGACGCCGATCACATTCGAGTGCTCGGCGGGCTGGTGAACGTACCGGAAAAGATCTCTAGCGTGAGCACGACGGCGCTGAAGCGGGTCGGCAGCGGTACGCAGTCTGAGGCATTTGCCACCGTCACCACCGGACGCATTGAGTTGGCCGACGGTCGGGTGCGGATTCGGGTGCTGCGGGCGCCGACGCTGCTGGCAGCCATGCCCATGGACGGGGGCGGCGCGGTTCGCTATCAGCCGGCTAGCATCGAGGTCTCCGGCAGCGGGATCGCTACCCAACGTTTGGAGACGCTTGGCGACAGCATTGAGCTAACTTTGGCACCGAAACACGCGGCGGAGTCGACTTCGCCAAGCGGACCAGGGGGCGGATTGTCGGCATTAGACGGAAGTGCGGCGCTCACCGGTTCGGCGGCACCGCTGCCATTGCCGACGATTTCCGGGTTGCCGGCGGTGGACGCACCGGACGACGAGTCTACGCCTGCGGTCGGCCCGGGAACGCGACTGCAGATTTCGCTCGGCGACCTGCGCCAGGCCACCAAGGGAAACGCGATCGCAGGCCGAGCGACGGCAATCAAGGTCGCGATCACGCAACAGGAGCCGGCCACCGATCACAGCAGTAGGCCCGCCGGCTACGGCAGTCAGCCGAAAGCCGGTAACAAACGCGGGCACGCCAGCTATGGCAGCAAGACCACTGGTCCCAGCCGCGGGCACGCCAGCTATGACAGCAAGCCGACCGCTGGTCCCAGCCAAGGGCACGCCGGCTATAGCGGCAAGCAGACCACTGATCCCAGCCGCGGGCACGCCGGCCTTGGCAGCAAGCTGACCACGACGTCGGTTGCGCTCGGGTTCGGGGTGCTGGAAGCGGCGGCGATGGCACCTGATCCGGCCAACGCCGCGCCGATGCCGGACATTTCCGGGGTAAGCCTGCCAGTGACCGGCTCGCAAGCTGGTTTGATCGGTGCCGGCGGCCTGGCTTTGCTGCTCGTCGGTGGTGTCGCGGTCACGGCCGGAAAACGCCGCCGCAACGCACGCTAAGCCGCTCAACAGACCAAAGCGGTCACATGGGGTTTGGAGTGGCTAGCGCCGCAGAGCCGTGCAGCAGCTCGTGACCGTATTCGTAGGAGTCAGCGATCGTGCGCAGCACGTGGGTGGCGATCAACGCGGCAGCGTGAACTTCAGCCTCGGGCGGTGGGACGGTCGTGCCGCCCTCGGTCAGCGCGAACGCCGCACCAGACCCGAGGACGTGAGCGAGTGTGCCCGCCACGTCAGCGCGGGCCCGACTCATCCAGTCGGCGAGAGCTTGGGCGAGGTCAGCGGTTGCCTCCAACTGCTCGTCCAGGCTTTCGTCGCGGCCACCCAAGTGAGCTGCCGCCCGTCGCCGCACCACGTCATAGGCGTCCGCCGCTTCGCCGGTCCATTCGTCCGGAAAGGGCAAAAACTCGGCGAGCTCAGCACACGTACGCGCGTCAGCCCGCAAATCGCCCACCACGTCAGCGAAAGCCGCCGGGCGCAGCGCGGCAACCGCCCGCACCGCGTCACCGGGCAGCAGCCGCACTCGCCGCAGCTCAGCCCACATCGCGTGCTCCGACGGCGCCCCGGCACTGGACAACACCCCGTCAACCTGATCCAACAACGGGTACGCAACGTCGAGCACGTAATCAAGCCGGTCCATCACAACTCCCGCCGCATGCGGTCCTGGACGGCTCGATCAGTGTCCACATAGGCCTGCCGCGTGATCCGCACTGAGCGCGCGACTGCGCCGAGCTGGGCCGCAGCCGTGGCCGCTTCCTGCGACCGAGCGCCTAACACTGCGGCCCAATGCGCGTGCAAGTCACGACCTAATCGACCCGGAGCCCCGGCCTCGTCAGCACCAAAGCACTGGGCTTCAATCGCCCACTCAGGAATTCGCTTGTCGAGTGTGGACAACAGGTCTGCAGCTTGGTCGAGCCGGTCGGCGAGTTCGTCCATCTCAACCCTCCCGCAGCGTTTCGAGGCTGCCGAAGACTTCGCCGTGCAGTTTTTCTCGGGCCCACCCGGCCGCTTGGTTCGCGTTGGCGACAACGGCCCGCAGCGCACGCGCGAACTCGATCGGATTGCGGTGCACCAGCCCGCCGTGGATCCGGATGTCGGCGATTTCCCCGGCCGCGCTGACCACGATTTCGATCGAATCGTCGGCCGAGTGCACGCTGACGAAGTGAGATGCGACGGCTTTGTCGAAATCGGCCCGCAGCTGATCGATGCGTCGATATCGAGCAATTGCCTGGTCGATCCACGCTTCGTCGATCTCCTGGACCATTCGCAGGCTCCTCACCGCGCGTCAGGGTTTCGTCGCGTTCCGGGTCCAGACCGTACCCAATTCAGTGACGACTTCGCTACGTCGAGTTTTTCTCGGGAACGGCTGCGCACGACCGACGGTCAACTTGTCAGACCGCCGCAATACCATCGTCGAGTGAGCCCGAAATGAGCGACGTCTTCGCGGAGCTGGTCGGCCAAGACGCGCCGACCGCCACCCTGCGCCGCGCCGCCGCCGCAGCTGCCCGAATCGTGTCCGGCCAGCCTCACCGGCGCCGCCGCCGCAGCTGCCCGAATCGTGTCCGGCCAGCCTGGCGCAACCGGCGAGCACGGTGACACGGCAGCGATGACGCACGCGTGGATCTTTACCGGGCCGCCGGGTTCGGGCCGGTCAGTGGCTGCGCGGGCGTTCGCGGCGGCGTTGGAATGCGAGCGGGATGGGGTCGGCTGCGGCGACTGCCACGGCTGCCATACCGCACTCGGGCGCACTCACGCTGACGTTCGCTTCGTCGTGCCGGAAGGGCTGTCTATTGGGGTTGGCGAGATGCGGGCGCTGGTGTTGCGGGCGGCGAGTGCGCCGGCTGGCGGGCGGTGGCAGGTGGTGGTGATCGAGGATGCTGACCGGCTGACCGAGGCGGCCGGCAATGCCTTGCTCAAAGCGATCGAAGAGCCGCCGCCGCGCACGGTCTTCCTGCTCTGCGCCCCATCCACTCATCCGGATGACATTTCAGTGACCATTCGGTCGCGTTGTCGGGTGGTTCCGTTACGCCAACCACCGGCCGAGGCAGTCGCTGACATTTTGGTGCGCCGGGACGGGATCGCGCCCGAGGTGGCGGCGTGGGCTGCCGCAGCCGCCCAAGGGCATGTCGGGCGGGCGAAACGGCTGGCCGGCGACCCACAGGCGCAGCAACAACGGGCTGCGGTGCTCGCTGTTCCGCGCGGATTGAGCAGCGTGGGTGCGTGTTTCGACGCGGCGGCGGCATTGATCGCCGCAGCCGAAGCTGAGGCGGCAGCCACTGCCAGTGTCACTGATGCGGCCGAGCGGTCTGCGTTGGAGCAGGCGCTAGGCGCTGGTGGCACGGGCCGTGGCGCGACCACAGCCATGCGCGGTGCAGCCGGCCAGCTCAAGGAATTGGAAAAGAAACAGAAGTCGCGGGCGACTCGGGCGCAGCGTGACGCGCTAGATCGGGCCTTAGTCGATCTCGCTGCGTTCTATCGCGACGTGCTGATCACCAACTTGGGTGCGCCGGTGTCGGTGGTGCACACCGACGTCGCGAACCAGTCCGCGGCAGCAGCGGCAAAATGGACCCCGGAAAGCGCCCTGCGCCGGCTGGCAGCGGTGTTGGCCTGCCGCGATGCCATCGACCAAAACGTCAAACCCAAGATCGCTGTCGAAGCCATGATGCTCGACCTTTGGCGCGGCTAACTCTCCGCCAGATCCGATTTGTCCGGCACGGCAGCATCGCCGGCGGTGGCGGACGCAGGCGCAGAAGTCCCGGCGCCACCAGCGCTCCCGGTGGCGGGGGTGGGCAGGATTTCGGTGAGCCGTTCGTGCACAGCAGTGCTGAGTTCCGGCGCGGGCCGCCCAGCATCCAGCACCAGATAACGCTTAGGGTCAGCAGCGGCTAGATTCAGAAAGGCGTCACGAACCCGGTCGTGGAATTCGCGTGCTTCGCTCTCCAGCCGGTCCACCCCGAGCCCCCGCGATTCGACCCGCCCCAGCCCCACTGCCGGGTCCACGTCGAGCAAAACCACCAGGTCAGGCTTGAGCCCGCCGGTCGCCCAGGTCGACAGCCAAGCAACTTCCTGCACCACCAAGGTACGGCCGGCGCCTTGGTAAGCCAGCGACGAGTCGACATAGCGGTCACTGAGCACGACTGCACCGCGGGCCAATGCTGGCCGTACCAGGGTGGCGACGTGGTGGGCGCGGTCCGCCGCGTACAGGAGGGCCTCGGTTTTGACCGAAGGGGTGTCGCTTTTGTCGAGAACCAGGGCGCGGATGCGAGCGCCGATGTCGGTCGCACCGGGCTCGCGGGTGATCACTACGTCGTGTCCGGCGGCGCGTAGGGTCGCGGCTAGTGCCCGGACTTGGGTGGACTTGCCGGCTCCTTCGCCGCCTTCAAAGACTACGAACAGCCCGGAGCTGGGGGCCGGCTCGTCGCGCGAACGTGGTCGCCCGCGGATCGAGCCCCACAGGTCGGCCAGCACCGGCACGCCGTGCTTGTCGTCCATCTGACGAAATGAGCCGATGCCGACCCAGACGCCGACCGCGCCGGCAACGACTAGCAGCACCCGCGTGAATGAGACGTCCACGGTGAACGAGCCGAGCTCGACTCGCCGCGAGCTGCCCAGGCCGACCAGGAGACCGGATAGGGTGATAGCTAGCAGCAATACCATGCGGACGCCGATCTGCACCACCGCGAACACGCGCCCGCGCACCGCGTCGTCGACCTCGCTATAAAGCAGTGTCGTGCCGGCCAGGAAGGCCATGCCCGCACCGGCGCCGACCAGTAACGCGCCCACCAGCGCCATCGACAGGTGGAAGGCAAACCCGAGCACCATCACCGAGCCGCTGGAGAGCACGATGCTCAGGCCGAACCAGCGCCGACGCGACAAGTCGCGCACAATCAGCGGGCCGAGTCCGATGCCGAGGGCAAGCCCCATGAAGATGACGCCGAAGAGCAGGTAGAACGCGGGTTCGCCGGCACCGAGCGAGGTGGCGAAGGTTTTGGCAGTGCCGATGACGATGCCGCCGGCCGCGAACGCGCCGAAGATGCCCAACACCAGGCCCCGGACCAGCGGGGTGCTGCCGATGTATTGCCAGCCCGCCAGGAACTGTTTGAGCATGCTCTGCTCGGCGGCCTGCTGGCGTTGTGGACTTTTCCCACCGATTTCGCGGATGCCGAAGAACACCACGAGGGCGGTGGCGAGCCGGGAGAACGCGTTCAGATAGAGGGCAATTTGGACCGGTTGCGCCCAAGCGGGCAACACCATGCCGGAGTGCTGCACCCCGGCGGTTAGTGCTGACAACGCCAGCGCGGCCAAGATGGGCGTGATGCCATACGTGGTGACCAGGGTGAGCTGGTTGGAGACCTCAATCCGCGATTTCGGGATGAGGTTGGGCACTGCGGCTTCCTTGGCCGGGATCCAGATCAGCGTGATCGTCTCACCGATGAACGTGGCGATTGTCGCCCATGCCACGGTGGCGCCGGGCGACCCGCCGAGCAACGGCACCAACGGAATCGACCCGTAGAACACGAATCGCAACAGGTCGGTGCTAACCATCGTGTAGCGCCGGTCGAACCGGTCGGCGAAGACCCCGGCGATCGGCCCGAGCAGCAACGCCGGCAACAGCCGTACGGCGATCGTGCCGCCAAACGCAGCACCCTGCCCCACACTGCTGTGGAACTGGGCCGCCGCGAAGATTCCGGTGGCGAGCAGCCCGATCCAGTCGCCGAACGAGGCGAGCCCGAGCACCAGCCACAGTCGCCTAAACGGCCGGATGTGTAGCACCGAGCGCAGCGCGGCGGCTGCGGACAGGTCGACCGGGCCGGCTTGTGTTTCGGTGTCGATGACCGTACCTCCCGTTTTCGCTCGGTCGCCGGTGAACTCTAACCGGCGACCAGGAGCGCGGCACGCGGGAAGTACGTGCGGTGCCGAATTGGCACGTCAGACGGTGACGTGGCGGTGCAGGTATTCGCGAACCAATGTCTTCGCCTCGATCAGCACCGCTTCGTCGCCCGAGTTGTCGCGCCGGAACGCCAGTTTGATCAGCGCGTCCGAGGCTTCGACCGAAATTTGCAGTGCGAACCGCAGCCGCACGCGATCCATCAGCTGGAACTGTTCGACCAGTAACTCGGCCAGCCGTTCAGCGATGACAGCATTGTTGTCTCGTTCCAGATCCAACAAATGCATGTCCACCACATCACCGAAATGCAGGGTACGGAAACCCGCTACACTGCGGTGCATGTGAATATAGACGTCGATAGCAGCGTCCACACCATCCCACCAATGGGTGAAACTTTCATTGGCGAACCGAGCGGACAGCCCTTGTAGATATGCGTCCATGTTTCGCAGCGCGAGGGCTTGGACAATAGCTCGCTTGTCCGGGAAGAATTGGTAAACCGAACCGATGGCGACTTCCGCGCGCTCGGCGAGCAGGGTCGTAGTCAAGCCTTCATAACCGACCTCATCGACCAGCTCGGCACAGGCATCGAGCATGCGCTGCACCCGGGCAACACTTCTGCCCTGCACCGGGACTCGCCGCAACGGTCCGGTGGTGACGGTTGGTGTCGACACGCGTCGCCACTCCCTCTCAGCAAACAGAATCGAACGTTACTCGGCTTAACGAGCGAGACGCATCGACGCGACGGAGAGGATAGGGGGCATTCGCCAGATTGTTCGCGGGTCCGCCCATACGGAGGACAAAGCCGGAACCAAAACGGCCGGCCACACCCCTAAGGGTCTGGCCGGCCGAAAGTAGATCAATTATTCCGCGGCGGCTGTCGCCTTCGCCGGTGCTGTTTTTTTCACCGCAGCCGACGGCGCGGCAGCTGCCTTCTTCGCTGGCGCTTTCTTAGCCGGCGTTGCCTTCTTGGCAGCAGTCGCCTTTTTCGCCGGCGTTGCCTTCTTGGCCGGCGTTGCCTTCTTCGCCGCTGTTGGCTTCTGAACCGCAGTAGTAGTTGTCTTCTTAGCCGGGGCAGCCTTCTTCGCCGCGGCCTTCTTCTTCGGCGCCGGCCCCTTGGCCCGCTTGTCGGCGAGCATTTCGGACGCCTGCTCGACGGTCAGCTCCTCGGGCGTTTGCCCGCTGCGCAGCGATGCGTTGAATTCGCCGTCGGTCACATACGGGCCGAACCGGCCTTCCTTGATCACCATGGGCTTTTCGGTGAGCGGGTCAACGCCCAACTCACGCAACGGCGGCTTCGCCTCGCGTCGTTGCCGCGCCTTTGGCGCCGAAACCAAAGCGAGCGCTTCTTCCAGCGTCACCGTGAACAGCTTGTCTTCGCTGTCCAACGAGCGGAAATCGTCACCACGCTTCACGTACGGTCCGTAGCGGCCATTGGCGGCAATGATCTCGGCACCCGCCGGGTCGTTGCCGAGCATTCGAGGCAAAGTGAGCAGTTTTAGCGCCTGTTCCAGGGTGAGCGAGTCCGGTGTCTGCCCCTTGAACAGCGACGCTTTGCGTTCGCCCGCCTGCACGTACGGCCCGAAGCGCCCAGACTTGAGCTGCACCGACTCACCCGTGCCGGGATCGTCGCCCAGGGACCGCTCGCCCCCACCGCCTAGGAACAGCTCGGTGACCTTCGCAGGCGTGAGCTCGTCCGGCGCAACACCTTCCGGGATGGACACCCGATCCTCGGGCACCTCCCTGACCGCACCCGACTCGCCCGCGTCCGAGTCGCTAGCCTCCGACTCGCCAGCCTCCGAGTCGCCCGAATCCGGCAACGAACGCTGCAAATACGGTCCGTAGCGGCCAACCCGGACCACCACGTTGCGCCCGGCTTCATCGGTGAACAGCGGAATCGAGTTGACCGCCCGCGCGTCGATCTCGGAGAGGTTCTCGGTGACCATCTTCTTCAAACCACCGGCCGCGGCCACACTGTCTTGCACGCCGGCCGCGTCATTGCCGAAGTAGAACGAGGTCAAGAAGTCCAGCGCGGCGTGGTCACCCCCGGCGATGTCGTCGAGTTGAGTTTCCATCGCGGCGGTGAAGTTGTAGTCCACCAACCGCGGGTAGTGCCCTTCGAGCAGGCCGATCACGGCGAACGCCAGGAACGACGGGATCAACGCCTGCCCGCGCTTCTCCACATAGCCACGGTCCTGAATGGTCCGCATGATCGACTCGTAGGTCGACGGCCGACCGATGCCGAGCTCTTCCAGCGCCTTGACCAGCGACGCTTCCGTGTAGCGAGCCGGTGGTGAGGTGTGGTGCCCGACTGCGGCCAGCTCGTCAGCGCTCAGTGGCTGGTCTTTGACCAGGTTCGGCAGTCGGCGTTCAGCATCCTCGGCTTCGGCGTTCTCGTCGTCAGACGATTCTACGTAGGCGCGCAGGAAACCCGGGTCGGTGATCGTCTTACCGGACGCGGAGAAATCGACCTCTTCGTTCGCCGTCGAGATCGCACGGATCCGCACGCTGACCGAGTTGCCGACCGCGTCGGTCATCTGCGAAGCGATCGTGCGGCGCCAGATCAACTCGTAGAGCTTGAACTCGTCGGCGGACAGCTCCTTGGCCACCTCGCCCGGGGTGCGGAAGTTGTCACCGGCCGGGCGGATCGCCTCGTGTGCTTCCTGCGCGTTCTTCACCTTGCCGGTGTATCGGCGCGGCTGCGGGGGCACGTTGTTCGCCCCGTACAGTTCGGCGATTTGGCGGCGGGCCGCGGTGAGTGCGGTCTCGGACAGGTTCACCGAGTCCGTACGCATGTAGGTGATGTAGCCGTTTTCGTAGAGTCGTTGCGCGGTGCGCATCGTCTGCGACGACGAGAATCGCATCTTGCGGGCGGCTTCCTGCTGCAACGTCGAGGTGATGAACGGCGCGTACGGCCGGCGGCGGTAAGGCTTTTCCTCGACCCGGATGACCCGGAACGGCTGGTTTTCCACCCGGGCAGCCAGCCCACGAGCGCCATCACCGTCCAGATGCACCACACCGGCGCCGGGCTTGACTTGGCCGGTGGTCGGCTCGAAGTCACGACCAGTGGCGATCCGGTCGCCGTCCAACGCGATCAGGGTCGCGGCAAAAGTGCGCGGACCTTCGACCTGGCCTTGCACCGCGAGTGTGGCCAGGATGTCCCAATACTCAGCGGAGCGGAACGCCATCCGCTGGCGCTCCCGCTCGACCACAATCCGGGTCGCCACGGATTGGACCCGGCCGGCCGACAACCGGGGCATCACCTTTTTCCACAGCACCGGGCTAACTTCGTAGCCATAGAGCCGGTCGAGGATGCGGCGGGCTTCCTGGGCGTCGACCAAGTCGCGGTCGATCTCGCGCGGGTTGGCGACCGCCGCCTGGATGGCCGCCTTGGTGATCTCGTGGAAGACCATCCGCTTGATCGGGCCCTTAGGCTTGATCGTCTCGACCAGGTGCCAGGCGATGGCCTCGCCTTCGCGGTCCTCATCGGTGGCGAGGAAGACCTCGTCGACCTCCTTGGCCAGTTTCGTCAGCTTGGCGATCTGCGCCTTGCGATCGGGCGAGACGACATAGAGCGCGCTGAAGCCGTTGTCGACATCGACCCCGAGCCGCGCCCAGGGCTCACCTTTGTATTTGGCGGGCACGTCGGCGGCGTTGCGGGGCAGATCGCGGACATGACCGAAGGAGGCCTCGACAAAATAGTCAGGCCCCAGGTAACCGGCGATCGTCTTGGCCTTCGACGGTGATTCGACGATGACCAGGCGGGTCGTCCTGTCGCTACTCGGCACGGCACTCCCAAACTTCGCATCCAGCGTTGCGCCGTCGACAATCACGGCGTCCGTTCAGACCCTCAACGTAACGCGCCGGTCGATCGCTCATTCCCGGGGCACTCGTGAGTCGGATGGTAACGGTACGACCACCGCATGCGCCCGACGGCGACACCGTACACCGCGAACAGGTCGGCGTGTCGCACCCAAGCAGTGAAGATCATTCAGTCGCGCCGGCAGGCCATAGGTGTTTCGGCGCCGCTGGGGGCCGATCGGCGACCAGCTCAGCCAGCCGGGCGAGCCGCCGCCGGCCCTTGATCACATAGTGGATTCCGTCCGACGAGACTTGCCCGGCCAGACCCGCACGGGACAGGGTCGCATCGATCAGCGTGTGCTCCGCGTGCTGGTTTAGGCCTAATAGATAGCCGCCGGGGATCGGCTCACCGGCGGCGGCCACCCATAGCCGCAGCCGGGGGCCGGTGAGGTAAAGCTGAGCGGCGGCGTCTGGCCAGGCACGGGCCAAAGGCGCCAACCGCCGCGAGTACGCGGTACGCACCGCAAACCGCGTACCCGAAGGTGTCTGGCGCTCGGCTTCTGGTGTTTCGTCCTGGTCGTCCCAACTCACCTCTAGTGCGCGACCGGCCAACTCGGCCACCAGTACGTGCACCCGCCACGCCGAGTCCACCTCCACCGAAACCCGAGCTGTGCCACCCATCCGTTCGAGCCGCCCGGGCCCGAACAGCAAGCCCACCACGTCAGCGGGCGAGGAGTCGGTAGTGTCCGCGCCGAAGATCGACAACTGTCGCCCGGCGTCGACCGGCGGGTTCGGGCGCGCCGCCGGCCGGGTTTGCTCAGCCGGCACCGGCGCGGGGAACGCCTCGCGCGGCAGCAGCGGCCACCCCACCTCGCTCATGTCACCGGCACTCCGGTACGTCGTCGAAAGCGGCCTTGAGCTCGGTGGAGTTCAGCCGGGTGGTGTCCGGTCCGCTGGCCTGATAGTCCTGGTTGAGCTGGTCCACCACCTTGCCGACCTGAGCATAGAAGGTCTTGGCCGGCGCGATCGGCAACGCGTGCACACCAACGCGGGCCCGGCTATATGCGTCCCGCGTGGCCGCCAACGAACCAGTGAAACTGTCAGCGATTTGTTTCCCGTCTGCAACGTCCGGAACGCCGGCCTTAGCGACTCCAGCCCGCGCCCGTTCGCTAGCGTCCGCCGCCCCGCCGAAGAGTCGCATCAAGTTGTCCTGTGCCTGCCCCGGCGTGGTTTCAGCGGTCATCTGCTGCTTCGTCTGCTGAGCTAACGAACCGATCTCGGCGCGCCACGGTTGCAGGGTGATACAGACTGACGTGGCCCAAGCCCGAGCACCGGGTGCACTGGCACAACCAGCGAGCGCCAACAAAACGACGACGGGCAGAAGTACGGCGATCAGACGGGCCGGGCGCATGTTCAGCAGCGTACGGCCAACGCGAGCGAACCTCGACGCCTCGATCGATGTATGGCGAAGGGCACCCGGACTCGCCGGATGCCCTTCGTTGACCTGACCGTTGAGATTAGGCGCTGATCCGCTGGCTGGGCGTGTTCTCGCCGGCCGAGGTCGGGGCTGGATCGCCCATCGAGATCGGCTTGCGCTTGATCCACACCACCGCCGCCACGATGATCGCGACTGCCACTAGCGAGACGGCCACCCTCAGCCCGGTGTTCGCCTGGGTGCCGATGCTCCACGACACCACGGCGGGGGCGATCAGCAGCGACACCAGGTTCATCACCTTGAGCAGCGGGTTGATCGCGGGGCCGGCGGTGTCCTTGAACGGGTCACCCACCGTGTCGCCGATAACGGTCGCTGCGTGCGCGTCCGAACCCTTGCCACCGTATGCGCCGTCCTCGACCAACTTCTTCGCGTTGTCCCAGGCACCACCGGAGTTCGCCAGGAAGACCGCCATCAACGTACCGGTTCCGATCGCACCCGCCAGGTAGGCCGCCAACGCGCCGGCGCCCAGGCCGAAGCCCACCGCGATCGGCGCCAAGATCGCCAGCAGGCCCGGAGTGAGCAGCTCGCGCTGCGCGTCGCGGGTGCAGATGTCGACGACCCGACCGTATTCGGGCCGCTGAGTGCGGTCCATGATGCCCGGGAACTCGCGGAACTGCCGGCGAACTTCCATCACTACCGCGCCGGCCGAGCGCGACACCGCGTTGATCGCCAAGCCGGAGAAGAGGAAGACGACGGCCGAGCCGATCAGCAGACCGACCAGGTTGCGCGGGTTGGAAATGTTCAGCAGGCCGAGGATCTCGGTGCCCACCTTGTCCGGGCTGATCCCGGCGGTGGCAAGTGAGCTGGCCAGCGTGTTGGTGTAGGAGCCGAACAGCGCCGTTGCGGCGAGCACCGCCGTCGCGATCGCGATGCCCTTGGTGATCGCTTTGGTGGTGTTGCCGACCGCGTCGAGCTCGGTCAGGATCCGCGCGCCGGCCTCGTCGACGTCACCGGACATCTCGGCGATGCCCTGCGCGTTGTCGGAGATCGGGCCGAAGGTGTCCATCGCGACGATGACCCCGACCGTGGTGAGCAGGCCGGTGCCGGCGAGCGCGACCGCGAACAGCGACAGCGTGATCGAGCTGCCGCCGAGCAAGTAGGCGCCGAACACGCCTGCGCCGATCAACAGCGCGGAGTAGACCGCCGATTCGAGCCCGACGCTGATGCCGGCCAGCACGACAGTCGCCGCACCGGTCTGCGACGACTTGCCGATGTCTTGCACTGGCCGCTTCTCGGTCTCGGTGAAATAGCCGGTCAGCGCCTGAATCGCAGCGGCGAGCACAATGCCGATCACGACTGCGCCGATCGCCACCCACCGCGGGTTGCGACCGCTAGCCACCACGTCGGCAGCGATTCCGGTGTCGTTGAAACCAGCGAAGGTCGCCGGCAGGTAGCGGAAACTTGCCGCCGCGACGACGACCGCGGACACCACAGCTGAGATGTAGAAGGCCCGGTTGATCGCGGTCAAACCATTCTTGTCACTGGGGCGCAACCGGGTGATGAACACCCCGAGGATCGCGATCACCACACCGACAGTGGAGACGATCAGCGGGAAGATCAACCCGTCCTGCCCGAACGCCGCCTGGCCCAAGATCAGCGCTGCGACCAGGGTGACCGCATAGGACTCGAACAGGTCAGCCGCCATGCCGGCACAGTCGCCGACGTTGTCGCCCACGTTGTCGGCAATGGTCGCCGGGTTACGCGCGTCATCCTCCGGGATGCCCTGCTCAACCTTGCCGACCAGGTCGGCGCCGACGTCAGCTGCCTTCGTGAAGATGCCACCGCCGACCCGCATGAACATGGCGAGCAGCGCAGCGCCGAAGCCGAACCCTTCGAGCACAGTCGGCGCGTCACTGGTGAAGATCCAAACCACTAGCGCACCGCCGAAAAGTCCCAACCCGACGGTCAAAAACCCGACCACCCCACCGGTACGGAAGGCAATGCCCATCGCAGTTTCCCGGCCACCTTGCTCACCGGCCGCAGCGGCGACCCGCAGGTTGGCTCGGGTGGCCAGGGCCATGCCCGCCCCACCGATGAACGAGCTGAACACCGCGCCGACCACGAAGAACAGCGACCGACCGATCTTGATCCAAACTTCACTGTTGTGCGTGTCGTGCACCGGCAGCAGGAAGAGCAAAACGACCGCGATGACTACGAAGATCGCAAGCGTTTTGAATTGACGGAACAGGTAGGCCGATGCGCCTTCCTGCACGGCACCGGCGATCTCCTGCATGTTTTTGGTGCCCCGCCCGGCCTTGAGGACCGACTGGACGAACATCGCGGCGAAGCCGAGCGCGACGAGAGCGAAGACGAGCGCAACGATCACAAAAATGACGTTTTTGCCGCTCAACGACTCCCCGCCCGCGGCAAGAGTTATCGAGGTCCCGGACATCCATGTCCTCCTGGTTCACCGACCGCGACCCGGTGACGGCGGACGAGACCGGCCGGGCGCATCCCCTGCTGACGGGGAGACGACAGCTGGGTCCCGCAGGGCGCGGAACCCAGGATCAGTAGCTGATGACTCGCGTACTGTAGCGGCCGAGCGTGGTGATGGTCACATTAGAACCCGGCCGTGTCGCGCTGATGTTTTTCGCTGTGTTAGCCAGACGCCAGGTGAGCTGGTGATCTTCGCGGATCAGCGGCGCTGCAGCGGCCAAACCATGCGGACTTCGGTGCCGGGACCGTCCTCGACCGGGCGCACCTGAAGATCGTCGACAAAACCGGCGAGCAGGGCGAAACCGACGCCGGTGGTGAGTGCATCGTCGGTCAGCGACTCGTCGGCCAGCTCATCCGGCGGCAACTTAGCCAAACCAATGCTCGCCTCGATCGGCGCATGATCAATAACCCGGACCGCGTACGAATCCGAGTCGGACATTTCCACGGTCACCAAGTCGGTCAAACCATACTGATTGTGCAGTGCGACTGCTCGGGTGCAGGCTTCGCCGATGGCCAGCCGCACTTCATCGAGCAGTTCTTCGCCGACCCCGGCGCGCCGAGCTACCGCCACGCCGACCAACCGGGCGGTGCGCACGTGCACGGGAGCCGGGGAAAAAGCCAGTCGGACTGTTGCCATCACGAAGTCAGACCGCTGCCGTTGCCTGCCTGCGTTGCCACTTCGACAGTGGGATAGATCGGGAAAACCTGGTCGAGCGCAGTGATCCGGAAGATCTTCAGCAACGGTTCCTTCGAGCAGACCAGCCCGAACGTGCCGTTGGCCACGCGCAGCCGTTTCATCGCCCCGACCAGCACACCGAGCCCGGTCGAATCGAGAAATTCCACCCCGCCCAGGTCGACGACCACGCGCCGGGCGCCCGCGTCGACCAGCTCAACCAGGCGCTCACGCAGCCGCGGAGCGGTGTAAACGTCAACCTCGCCGCCGACTTCGAGCACGGTGTGTTCGGCGACGGTCCTGCTCGCCAGCGACAGCTCCATTGCTCCTCCTTCCAGGCGGGGTGCACGGTCACAACAGCCGATCTCCCCAGCGAATCTAACCACCGCCGGACTTACCCTTACGCTCGGCACCCGCCGTGTACCCGTTTGAGCATCGCGCAACCCGGGTGCCAGACTGCAAGCGTCCGGGTGTCAGAGTGCAAGCGTGACGTCCACTGCGCCCACGTCCGCGGCCCACACTGCCGTCGGCCCGGCCGAGCTCCTGCGCCGGCTCCAGGCCCGCACCGCGGGGATGCAGCCGACACCGATCACCCACATCGAGCGGCTGCCCGCCCGAGTGGGCCAGCCAGCGCCGTGGCCCGACTGGGTCGCCGCTGAAGTCCGCGCCGCGTGCCTGGCCCAGGGCATTCACGCACCCTGGCAGCACCAAGCCGACGCGGCCAGCTTGGCACACGAGCGCACCCACGTGGTGCTAGCGACCGGGACTGCTTCCGGCAAATCGCTCGGCTATCAACTGCCAACCTTCACTCGACTGCTGATCGACCCGCGCGCCACCGCGCTCTACCTCTCCCCAACCAAAGCCCTAGCCGCTGATCAGTTACGCGCCGTCATGCGCTTCGGGCTCAAAGGACTACACCCAGCTACGTACGACGGTGACACAGCGCGAGACGAACGCGAGTGGCTGCGCCAACATTCGCGGTTCATCTTCACCAACCCTGACCTCGTGCACCACGCGCTGTTGCCGGGGCACGCGCGCTGGGCGTCGTTCCTGCGCCGCCTTAGTTACGTTGTGATCGACGAGTGCCACACATACCGTGGCGTGTTCGGCTCGCACGTCGCCCATGTGCTGCGCCGACTGCGCCGGGTTGCTGAGCGCTATGGCAGCTCGCCGACCTTCGTGCTGGCCTCAGCAACCTCCGGTGACCCAGCGGACGCAGCGGCACGACTCACTGGGCTGCCGATACACGCCGTAACCGATGATGCGTCACCGCGCGGAGCCATGACCTTCGCCCTCTGGGAACCACCACTACTCCCCCCAGCTTCCGATCCAGAGCCGCTGGTGCCGGGGCAGCGGGTGGGTTCGGAGTTGCCGCAGGTGCGGCGGTCGGCGTTGCGCGAGACGGCAGATCTGCTTACCGATGCTGTGGTGGGTGGGACTCGGACGCTGGCATTCGTACGGTCCCGGCGGGGTGCTGAAGTGGTTGCGGCGATCACGCGGCGGGCGTTGAACGAAGTGGCGGCCGGGCTCGGCGAGCGGGTGGCCGCATATCGGGCCGGATATTTGCGCGAGGAACGCCGCGCGATCGAACGGGCACTGCACAGCGGTGAGCTGCTCGCGTTGGCGTCCACGAACGCGCTGGAACTCGGCGTCGACCTGGTCGGGCTGGATGCGGTGCTGATCTGCGGCTATCCCGGCACCCGCGCCTCACTCTGGCAACAAGCCGGGCGAGCCGGACGCGCCGGCGCCGCAGCCCTCGCGATTCTGATCGCGCGCGACGACCCGCTCGACACTTACTTGGTGCATCACCCAGACGCCCTGTTCGGCAGCCCAGTCGAGGCCACAGTGCTCGACCCGACCAACCCCTATGTGTTGGGGCCGCAGTTGTGTTGTGCCGCCGCTGAGGCGCCGTTGACCAGCGCGGATCTGGAATTGTTCGGCGGCGAACCGGCTCGGATAGCGGCGCGAGGACTGACCGAGTCGGGGGCGCTGCGCCAGCGACCGTCCGGCTGGTATTGGACCCATCGCGGCCGGCCGGACGTCGATTTGCGCGGCAGCGGCGGGGCGGCGATCGAAGTGGTCGAATCGGCTACGGGGCGGCTGTTGGGCACTATCGATGCCGCTTCCTCGCACACCACGCTGCATGCGGGGGCTGTTTACCTGCACCAGGGCGCCTCGTTCGTGGTCGATCAGCTCGATCTCGACGACGGCGTCGCCCTAGTGCACCCGGCCGAGCCGAGCTGGTCCACGCACGCCCGCGACGTCACCGAACTGTCCGTGGTCAACATCCGCTCGTACGTGGACGCCGGGCCGGTGGGACTGTTTCTCGGCGAAGTCGACGTGAGCCACCAAGTCGTGTCATACCAGCGGCGACGACTGGGCACGGGGGAAGTGATCGACACTCGGCCACTCGACTTACCCGTACGCGAGCTTCGTACTGTCGCAGTGTGGTTTACGGTTTCGCCGCAGGCGCTAGTCGGGGCGGGTGTGTTGGCGCCGGACTTTCCTGGGGCATTGCACGCCGCTGAGCATGCAGCGATCGGGTTGCTGCCGTTGATCGCCACCTGCGACCGCTGGGACATCGGCGGCCTGTCCACCGCCAACCACGCCGACACCGAAGCACCAACAGTCTTCGTCTATGACGGCCACCAGGGTGGGGCAGGTTTCGCCGAACGCGCCTACGGAGCTGCCACCGAATGGCTGCAAGCCACCCGAGATGCGATCACCTCATGCGGCTGCGAAACCGGCTGCCCCTCGTGCGTGCAATCCCCCAAATGCGGCAACGGCAACCACCCACTCGACAAACCAGGCGCGGTAAAAGTCCTCAACGTCATCCTCACCGCAAAAGGGAACCGAAGGGGTAGCTTAAAAGGATGTCTGAACTGACCTCCTTGAAGGTCCCCCTACCGGTGCGGGACCGTCTAACGATCGCGGCCAAGGCCCGCGGGGTGAGCGTGCGGGCACTGCTCGACGATCTATCCCGGCAGGCGGCCGACGCTGCACTAATGGACCAGGCAGCTGGGCAGATGGCGCGGCTGCGTGACACCGACCCGGACGCGTGGGCCGACTACCTCGACCAGGGACGGCAGTGGGAGCAGGGCACCGTTGAGTGGCTCGACTCCTGATCGGGTAACCCTGGTCCGGGGTGAGCTGTGGCTCGCGGCACTGGACCCGGTCGCGCCCGGCGAGCAGGGCGGTACCCGGCCGGTGCTCGTGGTGTCGGCGTCGGCGTTCAATGCCTGGCCGGTCAGCCTGGTCGTGGTGGTGCCCATTACCACCCGGCAGCGGGGGTTCGCCCACCATATTCCCGTCGAGGCTGGCGGGCTGGACCGGGCATCGTTTGCCATGCCGGAGTACGTCCGGTCGATCTCGCAGCGGCGGCTAAGCCGCCGGCTGGGTGCCGCGCCGACGGCCACGGTCGACGCCGTCGACGACTGGCTACGCAGGATCACTGCCCTCTAACGTCGGCCCGCGCTAAGCGAACCGCGAGCGACAACTTCTTGCTGATTTTGACCAGGTTTTGCGCTTGCACGCCCGCAATTCTGCTGGCCAAGACCACATTCTTCAACCTAAATATCTACCTCGACCCGCTGTCGGGCCAGAGATCGGCCGATCGGCGGGGTCAGGCGTTGTCGACGGTTGGGGCGGGGACGGCGCTGGCTCGGCGGCGCAGGGCGGCTCGTTGTTGTGGGTTGGTGGCGAGGTCGGCGGCGTGATGCCAGGCCACGGAGGCACCCGGGTTGGCTGCGTTCTGGAGCAGATCAGCGTGGGCAGCATGCAGCGGCAGGTAACCCGCCAACCGGGTGTCGTTGAGCACCGGCTCCAGCAGCTGTAACCCAGCGTCAGGGTTGCCGGCCCGGCCCAGCGCCACAGCGTGGTTGATGGTGACGACCGGTGACGGCGCCACCCGGGTTAGCGCGGCATAAAGTGTAGCGATCACTGCCCAAGCCGGCGTTCTGGAGCAGATCAGCGTGGGCAGCATGCAGCGGCAGGTAACCCGCCAACCGGGTGTCGTTGCTCCAGCAGCTGTAACCCAGCGTCAGGGTTGCCGGCCCGGCCCAGCGCCACAATCGCGGCCTGCAGCTGATAACCGCCCGGCTGATTAACCACCGAAGCCGCCGTAGTCGCCAGCAGTGTCTTTGCCTCGTCGATGGCTTTCATGTCCCACCGACTGCGGTCCTGCTCCGCGTACGCAATCAGGCGCCCCTTGTCGTCTTGGCGCGCGCCAGTTCGGGCGTGCTGGAGCAGCAGCAGCGCGAGCAGTCCGGTAGTTTCCGGCTCGTCCGGGCTGAGCCGGTGTAGTTGTCGGGCCAGCCAGACCGCCTCGTCGCAGAGCAGCACCCGGATGGACGCATCGTCATCGGTGGTGAGGTATCCCTCTGTGAAGATCAAATAGATGACGGCGCGAACTTCGTCGAGCCGTTCGTGCAGGTGATTGCGGTCGGGCAGGGCGAAACTGATCCGTGCGTCCCTGATCTTCGCTCGCGCCCGAACGAGCCGTTTCGTCATGGTGGGTTCCGGCACCAGGAAGCGTGCGGCTAGCTGCCGATCGGTCAGCCCAACCACGTGTCGCAGCGTCAGCGCGACCTGTGCTTCTGGGCTCAGCGCGGGGTGACAACACGCCAGCACCAGCGATAACACGTCATCGTCGCGTACGACGGAATCGACCAACTCGCCCTGCAACCGCGCGTCGATGATCGCCGGCTCGCTAACCTGCGTCAGTTGCGCGTCGGTGTCGCGCCGAGTGACCGGGAACCGGTCGCCGCGCAACCGGTCGATCGCTTTGCGCCAAGCTGTGGTGCTCAGCCACGCCCCTGGCCGTTTCGGCACGCCGCTGGCCGCCCAGTTAATACTCGCCGCGGCGAAGGCTTCCTGCACGGCGTCTTCGGCCAGTTGCAGATCACCGAGGCGACGCGCGACCGTGGCCAGCACCGCGACCCGTTCCGTGCGCCAAGCTACTTGCACGGCCGCCTCAGCCGCCCGCCGACCGGTCTCGTGTTCCAACGCCGCACCTGGGTCGGAGCCAGGAGCCTGGCCCGGATCAGCGAAGTGGTCCGAGCCAGTGGAATTCGAGTTGCTGCGAGTCATGCAGGTTCGGGTGTTTTGCCAGTAGCCAGCATGATGTCGGTCTCCGATCCAGCGCTGATCGGCCGGACTTCGACCGAACCGGTGCGAACATTGGGCACCCGAGCCGCCCAATCCAGCGCCACGTCAAGGTGCGGCACGTCGATGAGGTAGTAGCCGATCAGGTGTTCCTTGGTGTCAGCGAACGGCCCGTCGATCAGAATGCGGCTTCCGTTTCGCACCTGCACCGTGGTCGCGGCGTCCGGGCTGTGCAGGCCGGCACCCCCGACTAGAACACCCGCTTCTTGCAATGCCTGGGTATAGGCCAGCCAGTCAGCCGGCCCGGCGGCGTCCTCTCCCCAAGCGTCGGGAGCGTTCGCGAGCAACAGCAAATACTTCACGGAAAACCTCCATGCGGTACGGGACGTCTCATCGCCCCTGTTGCACCACCGACGTCACGCAGGCGCAGTTCAGGACAGCACCCGGGTCGAAAATTTTCTCGACCCGTCCTGTCCTGTGCCGCGGCCGTTGCGTCGTCGGGTGAGTGCACACAGCTCCCTAACGAAGGGAACACCATGAAGACCATCCGCATGTCCCAGTTCGGCGGACCCGAGGTGCTCACCCTGGTTGACGCGCCCATACCAACCCCTGGACCCGGACAAATCCTGCTGAACGTGCACTCGGCAGCGGTGAACTTCGCCGACGTGATGCGCCGCCGCAACGACCCGTACCCGTTCGGAACCCCACTGCCGTTCACCCCGGGCGGCGAGGTGGCCGGCACAGTCGAGGCCCTCGGTGCCGGGGTCGACGGCCCACCGGTGGGCACCTGGACGCCGACACGCTCCACCAGTTCTTCTACACGCCAGCGCTCAACCAGTCGCTGCACACGTTAAACGTCGGCCTGTTCTTCGGCCTGCGCCCCGAAGCCGCCGTAACCGCCCTACACGCACTAATCGCCCACCTAACCACTGGCACCGTCAAAGTCCCACCAGGCCAAACCCTCCCCCTGTACGCCGCGGCGCAAGCCCACCAGCTGCTAGAAGACCGGGCCACCACCGGAAAAATCATCCTCAATCCGTGGTCCTGACCGGCCGTACCGTTGTCTGAATGTGGTTTCTTGGTTCGAGCCGAGCAGCTCCGACTCGAACCAAGACCAAGGCTCTCCGGCCAAGTCACCTGGTCGAGTTTCCTGAAATTCAGCTGACTTCCGGCTGATCAGCGGGTCGCAGAGTCGCTGGCCGGTCGTGTTTCTCACTGACTAGGCGGCTGAGGTCCATTCTATTTAGATGTAGTAACTCATTACGCAACACTGGTGACGTGAATTGCAAAACAAGCACGGGCGGCGTTCGTTTTGTAATGATGGCGAAGAAGTCTCGCGTTGCAGACTGATCTGGGATCCACGGTCCCCCGCCGACAGTTGGGCCGCTACCTGCGTCAACTTCGCGAAGACGCCAGGATCACCGTCAAGCTCGCCTCAGAGCAGTTGGAGTGGTCAGCCCCTAAAATCTGGCGCATTGAGGGCGGCGCGACGTCCATGCGAGCGCTCGACGTAGAAGCCATGTGCTGGTTGTACGGCGCAACCGCCGATCAGACCGAGATGCTGATGGCGCTCGCTCGCGAAACCAAGTCCAAGGGCTGGTGGCACTCGTACAACGATGCGATCCCCGCCTACTTCGAGCTATACGTGGGTTTGGAGAGCTCGGCGGAGCGGTTGAGACAGTACGAGCCGGAGTTGATCCCTGGCCTGCTGCAGACGGAAGCGTATGCAACAGAGGTATTCAGGGCTCGGGACCCCAAGCGCTCCGACGAGGAGGTGCAGCGAGGTGTTGCCGTCCGGAGGGAACGCCAAGGTCTGCTAGTCCGGAAGTGGCCAACCGCCCCTAGGGTGGAGGTCGTCCTCAACGAGGGCGTGCTCCGACGGCCGCTGCGAGATCGCGTTGAGATGGTTCGGCAGCTCCAACACATCATCCAGATTGGAGCCCAGCCCAACGTCAGCATCCGCGTATTTCCGTACGCAGCGGGCATCCACCCGGCGTCAATGGCGGCGGCTCATTTGTCATCCTGGACTTTCCGGATCACGGAGATGCACGCGGCGCTGAACCTACAACGGTCTACAGCGATGGCCTCACCGGGTCTCCGTACCTCGACAAGCCAGCCGAGGTTGAGGCGTACGAGCAAGTTTGGGCAGAGATCTTGACATCCGCGTTGAGTGAAACCCAGTCCAAGAGGCTCATCGCAATCATCGCCAAGGAGTTAATGCCATGACCGACCTAACTCATGCCGCCTGGCGCAAGAGCACCCGCAGCAACGACGGCGGCAACTGCGTCGAGGTGGCCGACAACCTGCCGGGAGTAATCGCCGTCCGCGACTCCAAGAACCCGACCGGTCCCGCGCTGACCTTCAGTCCATCCGAGTGGGCAGCGTTTACCAGCGGCGTGAAAGACGGCGAGTTCAACCTCTGACTGGGTTGGGGTGTGGGAACAATTATCGCCCACACCCCAGCCACTTTGCCGCGTACAGGTATTCCCATGGCACTAGGTCGAAAAATCGGGTGATAGGCCGAGAATGAATGATGGCCGGATTGACCAAAGGAAATTTTGGAGGAGTTTCGGTCTAGCTTGCTGAACCCGGCTGGGGTGCTCGCGGGTCATGGTCCCCGGGTCTCGGTGATTTCTGCCAGCAAAGCTCGCGCGGCTCGCTGGGCGACGGCGATGACGACTTCGTCCGGGGTGTCAATGGTGGCAGCAGCCTGAACGGTGGCGTTGATGCTGAGCAGTGCCAGCCGGATCAGCAGGGCGTTCTGCGGCATGGGATCCGGCAGTAGCGAGATCAACTCGTCGACGAGTTCGTTGAGGCCGACCCCGATGCGGTTGCCGTTGGGCGCGTTTGTCAGGGTGCGGGCGATGAGCGGGTTGGCGCTCATGAACCGGATGCCATGCAACTTGTCGACGCTGAACGAGTTCACCCAGCGCAAGACGGCCGTTTCCAGCAGCTCCGGCGTGCGCGGTTGATCGCGCAACCACGCCAACAGGTGTTCCGCTTCAGCGCCGCGCTCGTCCACGAGCGACTGGAGGATCGCCTCCTTGTTGTCGAAGTAGTAATACAGCGACGCCTTGTTGATGCCGAGCTCGGCGGCGATCTGTCGCAGCGACGTCGCCTCATAACCCTGTTCGGTGAACAGGCGCAATGCGGTGCGCCGCACGAGTTCCTTTGTCTGCGCGCCGTCGCGGCGGGTGATCGTTGCAGTCCGAGCTGGTCCGGTCATGCCAGCATTCTACCTAACGACCGGTTGATAATCTACCTACCGTTAGGTAGAGTGCTGGACACCCGGACTCAGCACCAGGAGCCGCAGCAATTACCCGACAGGAGCCGTCGTGACCGACTACACCGTGGTTCGCCAATATGCGTATCCGATCGACGAGGTGTGGCACGTCCTCACCGATCCCGAGCAGGTTGCCCGTTGGACCACCACCGGGCAGGGCGGCCGCCCCGAGGGGTTCGCCCCTGTCCCCGGCACCGCGTTCCGATTCGTCGGCAAGCCGACCGTTGGCTGGTCTGGAGTCGTCTACTGCGAAGTGATCTCGGTGGCGCCACCCCACCGGTTGCACTACACGTGGAAGGGCGACGCTGACGCCGACGATGTCACGCACGTGACCTACCTGCTCGAAGAGACGACCGATGGCACCCGGTTCACCTGGCAGCACACTGGCTTCACCGGCATCGGCGGATTTGCGATGGCCAAGCTGCTCAGCTCAGTGCGCAGGAAGATGCTCACCGAAGGCGTCCCGCCCATTCTCGAAGCCAATCACCGAACGCGGCATCCATGAGCACTAGAAATTGCTCAACTCGGTTCACGGCTAAGTGAATTGCCCGCCTTGCGTTCGTGTGCCGCTTGCCCTGTAAACGTCGAGTCAGGAATCGCGAGACACGTTTAGATAAGATTGCAGCGGAGTTGGCTACATAGAACGGGAGGCGCACCATGGACCTGTCCAACGCAGCGTGGCGCAAGAGCACGCGGTCCGGATCGTCCGGCAACTGCGTCGAGGTGGCCGACAACTTGCGCGGAATCGTCGCTGTGCGCGACTCCAAGAACCCGACTGGCCCGGCGCTGATCTTCACGCCTTCAGAGGGGAAGGCTTTCGTCGGTGGGGCCAAAGCTGGGGAGTTCGACCGCTGACGAGAGCTTCGACGGCACCCCGGCACGCCACACTTGACCGCTAACGGCTGAGGCGTGTCAGCCGGCCATCTGGGCGTGTACAGGTCGGTGGTGCCCCAAGCTGCCATGGCGTCGATGACCGGGGTCAGGCTGCGCCCACGTGCGGTCAACGCGTACTCCACTCGTGGTGGCATCTCGGCAAACGCCGTACGAGTGATCGTGTTCTTGTCCTCGGGTACCCGCAGGGTTTGGGGTAAAAGGTTTGGCTGGCATCGCGCCTCGTCAGGGCGAAGTGAAAGCGGTCAGGGCGGCGCGCAAGGCTTCTTGGCGGCCGCCATGCAGGTGCTCGACTAGAGCCGCTTCATTGACCATGGCGATGTAAAGCCGGGCGGCCTGCGGGGCGGGCGTAAGTCCGATAACGGCGAAATCACCGGCGAAAAGGTCGGCCGCGGCTTCATTGCGTTCTAGTGCCGCCGGGGCGAGGGCGGGATCACTGCGACTATCGAGCAGCAGCGCTTTGGCGGCGGGACGAGCTAAGCAAGCGTCGAGGTAGGCGGTCGCCGCAGCGATGATTCGCTCCCGCCCAGGCGCAAGTTGCCTGACGACGCCTTGGACTTCTGTCATCAGGTCGGCATGCCAGCGGCGGGTCAACTCGTGCAAGAACTCGACCCGGCTGGCGAAGTGGAAATAGTAGGTGCCCTTCGCGACGCCGGCCATGGTGGTCACGGCATCGGCGCTGACCGCGGGCAGCCCCAGCTCAGCTGCCAACGCCAAACCGGCGTCCAGGAGTGCGTCCCGAGTTGCCCGCGCACGGGCTTGCGTGCCACTGGACCGACGAGCCGGGGTCATGAGCATTGCCTTCGCATAAAGCTGACTGTACGGTCAGCCGAAGAAGCTGACCGGCTAGTCAGCTTTACTGCGAGGAGGATGCGGTGACGAATTTCGAGGTTCCTGAACTCGCACAGGTGGCCAGCGGCGGCCGCATGGTTCGCCTGCACTACGAGGACAGCCACACAATGCGCAGCCCAGGCGCCGACAGTAGTGAACGCCCGTCACCCTCTAGCGACACTTTGGCAGTGGTGTTCCTGCACATTCTGGCGTTGGACTCAAGAATGTGGGAGCACCAGGTAAACGCCCTAGTCGCGAAGGATCACCGCTGTGTGACCCTGGACTTTCGGGGACAAGGCCGCAGCAGCGCTCCCCGACACGGATACGGGCCTGACCGGCTGGCCGAGGACGTGACCGCGCTGCTCGACCACCGTCAGATCCGCCGGGCACACTTTGTCGGCGCCTCAATGGGCGGTTTCGTCGCGCTTCGTATCGCCCGCGCTCAACCGAGCCGAGTCGCGTCTTTAACGCTGATCGGGACGACAGCACGCCGAGAGGCCCCTGCCGACATCGTGACCAACTTCGCCTTGGCCAATATCCTGCGTCTGGCCGGCCCCAAGCCGCTGGTACGGCCAATTTTGCGCAGCGCGTTCGGCCCCGAATTCCTCGCCGACTCGACCCGCGCCGATGAGCGTGCCATCTGGGCTGACCACTTTGCTCGACTATCCCGGCTGGGCACTGCCCGAGCAGTCCGCGCAGTCACGCACCGCTCGGCGGTCACCAGTCTAGACCTTATTGACATACCGACCCAGGTTCTCGTCGGGGAACACGACACCCCGCGCCGCAAAGCGGCAGCTGCTGAACTGGCCGCCGCGATGCCCAACGCGCGAGGCCAGGTAGTACCTCGCAGTGGGCATTGCATCCCCGTTGAACAGCCTGACATCGTCACCACAGCCATCCAAGCCCTGCTCAACACCCCGTGAACGGTTCGGTTGGAAGGCTTTCCGGTTCGCAAAAGTGGGGGAGCTAACCTCTGACGTGGCCAACGCCGGCCAGCGGGCTAGCTCTAGCGGCGAAATGGCAGGGAAGTTGGTTACTGCCGGGGCGTGGTCGACGAGCAGCCAGGGGCACAGCACTCATCCTAGTATCGCCTGTGATACTAGTTGGGGTATCGTTAGCTACGTGACCGACAAGCTGACGAAGCTGCTGACGGAAATGGGCCGGAACCCTAACAATGTCCGGTTCGCCGATCTGCTGTTCGTGTGTCGGCACTTCTTTGGGGTGCCGCGTTCACAGGGCACCTCGCACTACGTCTTCAAGATGCCATGGTCCGGTGACCCAAGAGTCAACATCCAGGACAAGGGCGGCAAGGCGAAGCCGTACCAAGTCAAGCAGGTGTTGACCGCGATTAAGAAGCTGGAGGAGCGATCGTGAGCGTGGCGGATCACTACACCTATCGAGTTCATTGGTCGGCGGAAGACGGGGAGTATGTCGGCACCGTGGCTGAACTGCCATCGGTGTCCTGGCTCGCTGGGGATCGCATGGAAGCTTTCGTCGGTGTCCAACGGATCGTCGAGGAAATCGTCGAGGAAATGCTCGCGTCAGCGGAAGAGCCTCCGGTTGCCATCGCAGACAAGCGCTATTCGGGAAAGTTTCAGGTCCGGGTTCCTGAAGAAGTGCATCGCCGCCTTGCGATCCGTGCCGCAGAGCAAGGTGTGTCCCTAAATGCGTTGGCGTCTTCACGGCTAGCGAGCGCCTGACGATCAGCGAAAGGCAGCGTGCCGCTCATTTGGCTGACCTACAGCTCGGCCGATGCTGATGGATCGGCTAGTTTCACGAGTATCACGCCGCCGATGATCAGGAGGCCGCCGATTAATTGGTTGATGCCGGGGAGTTGGTCGACGAGCAGCCAGGCGAACATGACTGCGGCGACTACTTCGCTGAGTGCGACGAACGACGCGACCCGGGAACCGAGCCGGCGGCTCGCTGCAATGCCGGAGGTGTAGGCAAGCGCAGCGGTGATAAAGCCGAGCAGTAACACTGGCAGCCACCAGGGCACGGTGCCGGTGGCATAGGTTGCCGCGCGCGTTCCGGCGTGCATGGGCAGGACGCCGACGAGGCCGAGGACGGCTAAGGCCAGCGTTCCAACCAGTAGACCGCTGCCGGCCAGGGCCATCGGGGGCAGTTCGCCTGAGGTGTCGGCGGAGATGATGAAGTAAACGGTGGCGCCGATCATTGCGAAGAGCGCCCAAGCCACGCCCGCCCAGGCCAGGTGCACGCCCGAGGCCAAGTTGAGAACGAGGACTAAACCGACAGCGGCCACCACTGCGCCTAATACCGTGAGCCGGCTGGGGCGTTGGCCGTGTCGAATCCAGAGCCAGGCGACTACGGCTGCTGGGGCGATGTATTCGATCAGCAGGGCGGGCGCGACATCCATGGTGGCGACGGCCGAGAAGTAGCCGAACTGTGCACCGGCGACCGCGAGTACACCGTACATAAGGACTTGATTGGTTTGGGCGCGAAGGTGTTGCCAGCGGCCGCGCAGCGAAGCGATGGTGAAGGGTGTTAAGACGAGGGCGGCGAGGCCGATTCGGGCCAGCACAATTGCGCCGGCGTCCCAGCCGGTGTCGAACAGGCCGCGGGCCAGGGGGCCGGATAGGCCGAATGACACCGCTGAGACGACAGCTAGCAGCATCCCGCCGCCGAAGCCGGTCCGCTTGCGCAGTTGGTCATCGGCAAGCTTGGTCATAGACCATGACGCTAGAGCGGATGCGGTAATATGTCAAAGTGGTTCTAGCCCATGACACTGAAGCGGCGCTGCTGGCAGCCGTGACCCTGGTCAACAGCGGGGAGGCGCCCGACACCCTCACCACCACTGAGCAGCTGGAAGGCTGGTTTTTGGAGCATCGTTATACCGGTGGCCAAGAACTGGACGGCACTACGCTGACTGAGTTGCGTGCACTGCGGGCACGGTTGCGTGAGTTGTTGACCGCCGACCGCGAGCAGGCTGCGGCATTGGTCAATGCAATGCTGGCTGACGCGCGAGCGGTCCCGCAATTGGTTCGGCATGGCAACGTCGACTGGCATTTGCACGCTGTCCCGGCCGGTTCTCCGTTGGCACTGCAGGTCGTGGTGGAGACGGCGATGGCGATGGCTGATCTGGTCCGGCTGGATGAGCTCTCCCGGATCGCGATCTGTGCCGACAGCACATGTCTGGCTATCGTTCTGGACCTCACCCGCAACCGGTCCCGACGCTTCTGCAGCACCACCTGCGCGAATCGCAACGCGGTGGCCGCCTACCGAGCACGAAAACGCTAACCGTTACCAGCGCCCGTCGGCTCGGGTCCCACCGACATTTTGCCTGCGCCCAAGCTTGGGTGTTAGCGCGCCTGCCCGGACCCGCTACGGCTTGGTCTGTGCCGATTTCGCGACACGCTGACCCAGTGCGGCGAATCGATCAGCGAGCGTGCCGGTGACAGACCAGCGGGGCTGGCCGTCACTAATCCGCGACGCCAGGGCCTAGGGGTCTAGGTCATGCAGGCTCTCACGAGACCTGCGATGCGAATGGCGCGCCGCCGTCGAGGTTGTAGTCGAAGCGCAGGGTGTCGACGGCGGTGACGGCGTGACTGTGGGCGAATACGTCGACGCCGCCCAGGCGCTCGGCCCACCGATCGATCAGTTGAGCGTTGACTTGTCGGGCGATAGTTTCGTAATACGCATCGGCGACCCGGTAGGCATTCGCGGCGCCCAGTTTAGCTTTTACGGAAGCGATGCTGATGTTCGCCATTGCGCGGGCGGTCAGGTCGAATAGGTCCCGCAGATAGGCCCGGTTAGTGACGACATCCTCCGGCGTGCCTAGCCGGGTGAGATGGCCACCGACCACAGTGTCCACGTCGTATTCCAATAGTTGGTCATGGGCGAGCAAGTATCCGGGAACGTCGGTGGCAACGGTCAGGGATCGAAAGGGCACCCAGCCGGGGATCACGACGTCGACCAACGCAATAGTGCGCTGATGCGGGAAGTGAATGAAGATGTTGTCGGGGCTGTGGTTGGCGCCGCGGTGGGCCAAACGCAATTCTTGGGTGCCGATCTGCAGCGTTAGCGAGGTAGCGAAGGTCCGGGTCGGGAGTGGCCGACGGTCGGTGTCGCCGTGCCGGGCAAGGATGGCGGCGGTCGCATCCGACGCGACGATCTGCGGCCGCTCAAAACAGACCGGAGCCGCTTTCCTGTACGAGGTGTCCGTGCGGTCCCATGGCAGGACTGATGGCAGTGGCGGGAGTGGCTGTGGCGTTTGCCGCCGGTTTGGCGGGCGCTCGCGTCGGGTCCACCGGCTCGCAGTAGGCGTCGCTCATGCCAGCGACGCCGCGCCGTCGACGCCCAGTACGGTGCCGGTGACGTAGGTGTTGGACATTAGAAACAGGGCTGCTGCCGCCACCTCATCGGCCTGCGCTACCCGACCCAACGGCAAGGTGGAGCCGATCGCGGCGACCGTGGTGTCGTCGGCGCCGCCGACCAGGCGGCGAAACAGCGGGGTATCGATCCCGCCTGGGCGAATGGTATTGACTCGGATCGGGGCAAGTTCCAGGGCCAATACCCGCGCAAGTGCCTCAATCCCGCCGCCCGCAGCCGCTGGGGCGCCCGCGCCGATCCGAGGCCGCCAAGAGGAAATACCCGAGGTGAACGTGAGCGACCCACCGGCGGTGATCCTGGGACCGATGATGTGGGCGACTTGGTAGGACCCCTTCAGCCAGCCCATGATCGTCTCGCTGACTTGCTCATAAGGAGTCGACGCGATCGGCCCGCCGAGGATTGTCGCGGCGGTGACCAGGACGTGGTCGATCCGAGGCAGACTCTCAGACAAGGCCCGCAGAGATGCCTCGTCGAGGAAATCCACGCTGCGTGCCTGAACCGAGTCCGTAAGCCCCGCAGGCACGCGGCCCGACCGGCTCGCGACGGTGATTGCTGCCCCGACGCCGGCGAGCAGACCTGCGGCCGCGGCACCCCACCCCGTGCCACCTCCGATGATCAGAACCTCAGCACCACTCAAGCTGCTCGGCCGTGGGGAATCATTACGGGCATTGTTATCTGTCATCGGGTGGCAACTCCTCGATCGACCTGGCGCTACAGGTCTGTAGCGCCTTCCGCCGGAACGCTACCGACCTGTAGCGTTAAGGGCAAGAGCCGAACCGAGGAGGATTTGATGAGGTCAGCTGCGGCCGGGCGGGTGGACATCCGCACCCATGTCCTCGACGTCGCCGAGGCCCTGTTCCTGCGCGAAGGAGTGCGCGCCACCGGTGTCGACACGGTTAGCGCTCAAGCCCGGGTCGCTAAAACCACGCTCTACCGGCATTACCCGTCCAAGGATGATCTGGTCGTGGCGTACCTCGGCCGGCGTGACCGCATCCACTTCGACTGGCTACAGGTTGCGCTCGACCTTCACCCTGGCGACGCAGGCGCTCAGTTAGCCGCTGTCATCGACTTGGTCGCCGGGGTGGTCATGGCACCTGGGTTTGCAGGCTGCCCCTTCCTCAACGCCGCTGCCGAATTCGCTGACCCGGCGCACCCAGCCCGCCTCGCTGTCGCCGCGCACAAGACCCGGGTGGTGAACAAGTTCGCCGAGCTTGCGAGCGGCGCCGACGCCCGACAACCCCGCATCCTCGCCGCGGAGCTGGCGCTGCTCACCGACGGAGCGTACGAGGCTGGCCGCGTCCTAGGACCTGACGGCCCAGCCCGCACCTACCGCGACGCCGCCCAGAGCCTCCTGGCACGACGCCGCGGTCCAAACAGCGCAGAGCGCGAGGCAACTGACCCGAATGAGGTGGAATAACACCCATACGAAGTCATGACGGGGCCGACGGCATCGGACCGTAGTGAGCATTGCCGCCGTGAGGTCAGAAGCCGGCCAGGGTGGGCAGCAGGGCGGCGGTGTCCCAGTACCAAACAGCGGCGTCGATGATGCGGCCGTTGTGGACGGTGTATACCTCGGCGAGTTGTACCCGAGCTTCGCCATTTGGGTTGTGCTTGAGGGTGATGCGGTCAAAGCGGTTGAAGGCAACGGCCCGATCGTCGCCCAGGGCGTAGATGGGGCCGCGGCCGAAGTCAATGTCAGCTTTGGCGTAGACGGCGCCTAGCGCCTGCAGAACGCCCTCGGGGCCGATATACCTAGGCGTTTCATGATCTTGCTGTGATGTGTCTCATGTAGACAAAGAAAAGTGCCTTCTACCTGGGAGAATCTGAGTGTTGAAGCCAGAAACATCCCGAACTGGAAGGCACTTTTCTCGTGCACGACTCTACCCGATGGTCACAGCGGCTGACCGTCACCGGCAACGGTAAGAACGTGATCGCTCACGCCGGCGCTGCCGCGCTGCGGCTTCTCGCCGACCGCACCGGCCTGACCCAAGCCCTGTCGGACACCCTGTACCGCAACGATTTCACCCCCGGCCACGACCGGGGCCGGGTGCTGGTCGACGCCGCCGTGATGATGGCCGACGGTGGTAACACCATCCGCGGTATCGACGTCCTGCGTCACCACCACGACCTGCTCGGCGTAGTCGCGTCCGCGCCTACCCTCTCGCGTGGCCTCGCTGAGATCGACCAGGCGGGCCTGGACCTGCTCGACAACGCCCGCGCGAAGGTCCGCGCCCGGGTCTGGGACCTCATCGCCGCCCGCCACGGCCGTATCCCCCCGGCGCTGGTGGCCACCGGCGACCTCGGCGAGGCCATCGTGCTACGCATCGACGCCCACTTCATCGACACCGTGTCCCGCAAGGAAAACGCGGCCCGGCTCCGTGGCCGCTACGGACACCACCCCCTCGCCGTGATCTGCGACAACACCGGCGAATGCCTCGCCGAACAACTACGTCCCGGCAACGCCGGCGCCAACGACGCCGCCGACCACATCACGCTGCTCACCCGGGCCATCGCCCAACTCCCGGCCCCATATCGGGTCAATCTGCTGATCACCGCCGACGGTGCCGGCGCCACCCACGACCTACTGAATTGGATCACCGCCCTCAACCGGCCCGCCGACGGCGACGACCCGGGCATGCGGGTGCAGTACTCGGTGGGCTGGCCAGTCGACAAACACACCGGTAAAGCCATCGCCGGGCTACCCGCACAGGCGTGGACCCCGATGGTGGCCGCCGACGGCCTGCCCGGCACCCCAGCCACCCTGGACCACGAGTCCGGCCCCGACACCGTCGGTGAAGTCGCCGAGATCACCGGTCTGCTACACCACCTACACACCTGGCCACCAGGCCTGCGAGTGTTCGTCCGCCGGATCAAACCCCTACGCGATACCACCCCCAAACCTTTGCCAGGTGTTGGGCAACTCGAACTCGACCTGCAACACACCGCTGTCGGATGGCGCTACGAAGCCTTCGCCACCAACAGCCCACCACCGGACATCGACGAAGACCCGCACGAGGTCACCGCCTGGCTCGACGGCCGACACCGGGTCCACGCCCGCGTCGAAGACCACTTCAAACACGGCAACACCACCGGCGGCAAACGCCTGCCCTCGAAGAAATTCGCCGTCAACGCCGCCTGGCACCGCACCCAGGCCATCGCCTGCGACCTCATCGCCTGGCTACAACTGCTCGGCTGCCACGGCCCACTCGCCCGAGCCGAACCCAAAACCCTGCAATACCAAATCTTCCACACCCCGGCCACCCTCACCCGAGGCGGCCGACAACGACAGCTGAACTTCCCACCCGACTGGCCCTGGACCACCCACATCCAAGCCATCTTCCAACGCCTGTTCACCCTGCCCATCCCGACCTGAATCCCGCCCCCGGCCGAACGAGCGACGAAAGGACACCCACCGCGTGGAGAACGGCGCCCACCGAGGCGACACCCGGCGCTACCGGCATGCCACCCACCCAAAACCACACCACCCCACCGGCATCAATCAGCACACATCAATGCGTCCAAGATCCTGAAACGCCGAGGTATAGCTACCGCCATACGGCAGTTGCGCAGGGATGTGCAGGGTTGCGTCGTCGGCGTACAGGGCGGCCGCTGTCGGCACGTCACCGGCGGTGACATGTCCGAAAAACTGGGTCAGGTAGTCAGACCCTCGACGGCATTGAAGCGGGGACGGCCTCGCACGTTCGATCGCGACGCAGTCGTGGACCAGCTCGTTCGGCTGTTCCGGCAGCACGGCTCCGAAGACACCGGTCAAGAACGAATGCGGGCACTGACCGGTCTATCCGGCTCTAGTTTGTCCCACGCTTTCGGCGACAAGGCCGCCATCTTCGACGTCGTCCTGCAGCGATACCAGGAACTCACCAATCCGTGGATCGATGGGTTAGCCGAGGGCAGTCAAGGGCTGGAAGATATCGAACGTTACCTCGATGCGCTGCAAGCACACGTCACCGGTGACGGCACCCCGGCAGGGTGTTTGATGACCAGCACATGGGTGCGCCCGATCGGACGCCTACCGGCCGTGCAAATTCATACCCGGGCCTTCCGCGACCGATGGCGCCGAGCATTCACGGCTGCTCTTCGCCGAGCGAGCGACCGCGGCGAACTCAGCGCCAGTGCCATCGAGGACCTGGCGTGGCTGCAACTCGCAGTGCACTCAGGTGCCATGATCGCTGCGGTCGACGACCCCACCGGCGTTGAAGCCAGCTCAATGATCCGCAGCATGCGCGCACAGATCAGCCACTGGCGTGTCACTTGATGGTGCCGCTCTGAGGATCGAGTCAAAGCAGCTACGACAATCGGCTCCACCCGGTCAGCTTGCGGGTGCCTGGATCGGCCCGGCCCGAGCCTCTGCGATGGACTGTCGGGCCAGTCCCGGCAACGGCTCGACCGTTACCTCGGCGAAGACGACAATGTCCAGGCCGGTGACCGTGCACGAGACGAGTCGGCCGCCATTGGCTACGACAAACTGAGCTGCGCGTTCGCACGCGACCGACTCGCCATAGATCGTTTGTGCTGCTCCGGCAAGTGCACCTAGGTCTGCTGCGTTTCGCGCCAGGTGCCTACCGACTCGCGCAGATCCGATCGCGGCGCCGCCGAGCCCGGCGGCCACCATTAGCAGGCCTAATGCCAAGACCAGGATCGACGCGGCACCGCTGTCATCGCGCACCCTCATGGTCCGGCCACTGTGGGTTCAAGCGCTGCGGTCGAGTTGCCGTGCACGGTGATGACCGGCAGGCGTGCACCGAACAGACTCACCGGTGCGCTTACCCGCGCTATGACGGCGTCGCCGTCGACCAAGATCAGCACTTGGGCGCCGGCTGGTGCCACTGCGGTCGCGGCGGGTGCTCCAGCTCCGCCTCGGGCCGCGGTTAGGGCGCCTTCGCGGGCAGCGTCGACACATTGACCCTTGGCGACGACGGCACTGACAGCGGTGAGGCCAGCCAGCAGCAGCAGTAGAAGCGCCGGCAGCCCGGCCGCGAACTCGGCAGTGAACGACCCTCGATCGCGGGTGAGCAACTCCCGAAACCGGCCGGGCCACCGGCGCCGGCTCACTTCAGGGCCCGGTCGATTACTGCAGTCAACGCAGCCTGCACGCTCGGGCTGCTGACCACTTTGAACAACACTCCGGCGAACGCGACAGCAGCTAGGGTGCCGACGGCATACTCAGCAGTGCTCATGCCTGCGTCTGAGGCTTCGTTGCGCAGGCGCGCGAGGTTGGCGATCAGTTTGTGCATGTGGTTCTCCTCCGGGATTGGTGATCACCGCCGGCAGTGGCCGACAGTGGTTTTGTTGCGGCAAGCAAGAGCTCACCGGGTCAAAGGACGTTGCCGAGCACTGCGATCAGGACGGGCACTAGTCCGGCTAGCAAAAATGCGGGTAGGAAGCACAGCCCGAGCGGCAGAACAATGAGCACTCCGGCACGTTGGGCTGCTGCTTCGACTGCCACTGCGCGGTCGGCGCGCAGGTCGTCGGCCAGCCGACTGAGTGCTCCGGCCAGTGCTCCGCCGCTGGAACTTGACCGGACGGCCGCAGCGATCATGCGTTGGGCACCGTCGATGTCGGCTAGGTGGGACCAGGCCTCGGCCGGCTCGGCGCCCAACTGCAACGAGCGCGCGGCGCGGTGCAATCGGTCCCCGAGTGGGCCACCCAAGGCCTCGGCGACGGCTGCGACTGCCCGATCAGCTGGTGCGCCGGCCCGAAGCACTGCTGCTAACAGGTCGGCAGCGATTGGCAGGTCGGCTGCTGCTGCCAGTCGTTCTCGCCGCAGTTCGGGTGGCTCGCGTTGACGCAGGTATCGCTCGGTTCCGACTGCCGCGACTGCAGCGACGCCAATCCCCCACCAGGTGCCAATCAGCACAGCGACTGCGCTGCCGGCAAGCCCGGCGAGAAGCAGGCGAGACCGTCGGGGGTTGGGGGTCGCAACTGAAGTCGACCCACGAATTCGAGCCAGCCGCCGCCGAATCGTCCGGCGCTTGAACAGCGGCACCGCGAGCAGCACGAGAGCTGCGGCAACTGCGAGCGCGGCGATCATCGGTCGAGTCCGTTCGGGTCTAACCCGCAATTCTTGCTGTCAGCCAGGCAGTCCGCTGCCGGCGCGGTGCGGCCGACCACCGCTGACACGCAACATGCTCGCAGCGGTGCTCGGACTGGGCCCCCCACTCGAATCATTTCGGCTGCGCCACAAGCATTAATTGTCTGGTTCGAGCGGCCGGGTGACATCGTCGGAGTAGCAACGCTGCTCAGCGGGGAGGTCATTGCGATCTGCCCGCCGACGCCAGCCGATCGGCCCACAGCAAGCCGCCGGCCTGCAACAGCACTGCAGTTATCGCGCATGCGGCTCCCAGCGGGGTGTGCAGCAGAACGTGGATCGGATTGGCGCCGATCGCCAGGCCCAACCCGATTCCGCCGAGTGGTAGCGCGGCCAGCAGCAACGCGGTGGCTTGCGCACCGGCGGCTTGTGCTGCTGCCGATGCTGCGGCGCGGTCGGCCGCCCGACCGTCGGCCTCGATCCGTTCAACCAGGTCGGCCGCGGCTGCCCCGGTCTGCTCGGCAAGTCGCCACACTGAAGACGCGAGCTCCCCCAGCCTCCCGGCCGACGCAATCGGCGCAGGAAGGGGCACCCTGGCATCCAACCTAGACGACGCCGGAAGGGCCGCAGAGAGTAACCCCGATGCGAGGGGCGACGGGACGGGGAGCCCAGCCCGAAGGTCTGCAGCTATCGCAGCGAGTTCGTCGAGCGCATTGACTCGGGCCGCGACAGCTTGCCGACTGTTTGCCCGGCGGACCAACGCGCGGCCAACCAGCACGGCGTAAACGGCGGCAACTACTCCCGCGACTGGGCCACCGGCAGCTACCGCTAGGGCGCATACCAACGAGGCCCCGCTCGCCACTGTTCGCCAAGGTCGCCGGCTAGCTGCATCCGTTACCAGACCGAACAGGGCCGACAGGGAGAGTCCTGAGCGACCTGCCGTGGGTCGAAGTCTTCTGCGTGCCACTGTCCGGTCGGGCAAGCCGGCCACCACAGCGCCTGCGAGCAGGCACGTCGGCAGAACCCAGTTCACAATGCCACCTGCATCGGTGAATCCGGAGCAGGTCTGTGGCGGCTGTGTGCGGTGCGTTCGCTCGGTGGCTGCAACACTGCCGGCACTGCCACCCCACGATCAGCCAGCAATTGCGCCAACGCCGCTGCACCTGGACCCGCGCCGACCGACCTGCGCCACGCCGGCACCACCGCGGCGAGCCGTTGCTCACCGGCCGGCAACAGCAAGCTGATCGAGTCCAGAACCCGACCTTGATCCGTACGCCGGAGGTGCAAAACCACCTGGAGTGCTGCCACAACTTGCGCATGTAGTGCAGCTCGGGGCAGCCCACCGAGCATGCCCAGCGCTTCCAGTCGAGCCGGGACATCGGTCGGCGCGTTGGCATGCAGGGTGCCCGCCCCACCTTCGTGACCGGTGTTCAACGCACCGAGCAAATCGACTATTTCAGCGCCTCGACACTCCCCCACCACGAGGCGATCGGGCCGCATTCGCAGCGCTTGGCGCACGAGATCCGTGAGCCCGACCACGCCCGCACCCTCCACATTGGCAGTTCGCGCCTGCAAACCGATCACGTGTGGATGCACCGGTCGCAGCTCGGCCGCGTCTTCGACCAGCACGATCCGCTCGGTCGGCGGCACCAAGCCCAACAACGTCGCGAGCAACGTCGTCTTGCCAGTTCCAGTGCCACCTGTCACCAGGTACGCGAGCCGGCCCGCCACAATCGCAGCGAGCACCGGGACGATCGTCGGTGTGAGGGTGCCGCAGTGAACCAGCTCATCGGGGGTGAAAGCGCGCTGACGAAACGTCCGCAACGACAGGTACGGCCCGTCGGTCGCGATCGGTGGTAGCACGGCGTGCAGGCGAGTGCCGTCGGGCAGGCGGGCGTCCGCGTACGGCTGGCCGTCGTCGAGCCGGCGTCCACAGGCTGCGGCTAGGCGCTGGGCTAGTCGGCGTACCTCGTCGGGGTTGCGCAGGGTGCTGGGCACTCGGCGCAGGCCGGCGCCTCGGTCGACCCACACCTGCACGCCGTTGACCAGGACGTCAGTCACTTCGGGGTCAGCGAGCAGTGGGGCGAGCGGGCCAGCGCCGATCAACTGATCGCGCACTCGGTCGGCAAGCCGCAACACAGCCGTGTCGCCGAGCGCTGCCGTATTAGTCCCCTGCCGCACGGCCGTGACCACCGCCGCCGGTGTAGCGGCCAAACCGTCGACCGCGAACTGACGCCGCACCCGATCAACTAGGTGCGAATCGACCACCGTCGACCGCGCGGACTCGGACCCAGGCCTGGATTCGCTCGCAGCTGGACTAGGTCTCGAGCCCAGGCCGCGGCGGGTGGTCATGCTGCCACCGCCTGTTCTTTATCGAACAAGCCGTCGAGCAATCGACGGCACAGCTCAGCCAGCGGACCCTTACCGTCGGCGGCCGGTGCTTCACCCCGTTCGATCGCTTGGCATAGGCCTGGCTCTGGGCGCAACGTCCCGGCCAACGGCAAGCTCAACGCGGTCGCGACTTCGCGGGGGCGCAGCTTGCCGGGCGCTGGGCCGCGAACCACCACCGACAACTGCGAGCAATGCAACCGGGCGGTTTGCGCCACTCGGGCGGCGGCAGCTGTGGCGCGCAGCTCAGCCGGGACCACCAGCAGCGCTTGATCTGCGCACTGCAAGGCCAGCACAGCGGCATCGTCAAGGCGCCGGGGCAAGTCAGCGATGACGACATCGCGGCCGCGGCGGGCGGCATCGAGAGTCGCGGCCATCGCCTCGCTCGGCACCTCGGACAGGTGCTCCCGGTCGAACGACAACAGGACCAGGTCGCCTTGTTGGGGCAGAGCGTTGAGCAGCGCGGGTGGCTCGACCCGGCCGCCAGCATCGGCCAAAGCACCCCAGCGCAAACCAGCTAAATGCTCCCAACCAAGCAGGAGGTCGAGTCCGCCGCCGAGTGGGTCTACGTCGATCAGCAGGGTGCGGTGACCGGCGGCAACTGCGGTCACCGCCAGCCCACCAGCGAGAGTGCTGGCGCCAGCACCGCCGCGACCACCCAGCACGGCTAACACTTGGGCCGCTTTGACCGGGGCGAATCGCTCGGCGAAGCGGTCGACCACCCACGGCTCAGCGACCGGCAATGTCACCACATGCTCGATGCCGAGCAGGCGGGCAGCTTCCCAGCCGATAGTGGGAATCTCGCCCTGGCCGATCAGCACTACCTGTGGCCTATAGGGCAAGCGGGCCCGCAAACAGGAATCGATTTGATCAATTCCGATGAAGACAATTGGAGCGGCCGGATAGCGCGCGCGAGCGGCAGCCGGATCGGGTGCCACGTCAACCTCCGACCCACCAGCGGCGGCGAGGCGCAATAGATCGTCGAGCAGGTCGGGGTCGCCGGTCACGACCAGGGGCAGACGCGGAACTGACATGCGGATCTCCAACGCAGCTTCGGCAGGTGAGGCACCCACGTTCTCGAAACCGCGACCGAGCCACAACCAGCACCCCGTCAACCTGTGGACAGAGATTCATTGTGGATAACCCCGCTACCGAGCCCTTACTCTGCTATCCACCCACGACGATCGCCCAACGCAGATCTTGTTGATTTATGGTGCTGATTTGGCAATTTCTCAACAAGATTTGAAGAGAGCGAAATCTACGGTGCCTAGCGCTGCAGGAATGGGGAGTTCATCGACGCTTGCGCCGGTCGCACCGATGGTTCGGCCGGGCGTTGGCGAAAAGGGAACGACCCCCGCCGGGGGAGACGGGGGTCGTTCAACGATTCGGCTCCGGGGGGTCGAGCCGAATCCACCCGACGATCGCGGGGGGCGCGACCATCGAGGGGCTGGGAAAACATGGAATCTGGTCACAACAAACACTCTGGTCACAACAAACACTCTGGTCACATCAAACACCTTCAGGAGCGGCAGCCACTCCAGGTGCGGCGAGAACATTGGTCGCAACACGCACCAGCATGCCTCACCGCGAGCCCACCGTCGAGTGCTGATTGTGACTCACTGCGATCCTAACGCCCAACTGACCGTTATTACTGTGCGTAACCGAGACCTTCCTCAACCCGGTGAGGGCAGCAGAAACCTGGCGCGGGCGGCTACACTTTCGGCCCGTGGGCCTCAGCGCCGCGTTTTTCGACCTAGACAAGACCGTCATCGCCAAGTCCAGTGCGCTGGCCTTCGGACGGCCGTTCTATCGTGACGGCCTGATCAGCCGGCGGGATGTGGTCAAATCCGCTTACGCACAGCTGATGTTTCGGCTGGGTGGCGGCGGTGACGAGCAGGCGATGACACGCACCCGTGACTACCTAGCGGCGTTATGCAAGGGCTGGCGGGTCGAGCAAGTCCAGCAGATCGTCGCGGAAACCCTAACCGAGCTCATCCACCCCTATGTGTACGCCGAAGCAGCCCTACTCATCACCGAGCATCAAGCCGCCGGCCGAGACGTCGTCCTAGTCTCAGCTTCTGGTGAGGAAATGGTCCGCCCGATCGGGGCACTACTGGGCATCACCGACGTCATCGCCACCCGAATGAGCATCGTCGACGGTCGGTACAGCGGTGAAGTGGAGTTTTATGCGGCCGGGCCGAGCAAGGTGCTCGGAGTTGAGGAGCTGGCCGCCGCCCGCGGCTATGACCTGGCCGAGTGTTACGCCTACTCCGATTCGAGCAGTGACCTGCCGTTGCTCGAATCGGTCGGGCACCCGAGCGTGGTCAACCCAGATCGCAGTTTGCGTCGCGCCGCCGCCGAAAATTCCTGGCCGGTGCTCGAATTCCGCAATCCCATCCCGCTTGGCCGGCGGCTGCGTGACCGCCCCGCCGTGCCAGTGGCTGCCGCGCTCAGTGTTGGCGTCGGCGTGGCGATCGGCATTGCCATCTACGGCCGCCACCGTCGCACCCGAGCCGCCCTGACCAAAGTCTGAGCAGCACTGATGCAATCGCTAGACGGCGGCTAGAACGGTGTCACCGACCGTCGTGAGTTCAGCTGCTGCGATCGACACAGCAGTCGCGTAGTGGCGGAGCCAGGAGCGGACGCCGTCGGGTGTTCCGGTCGCGTAGGCGCCCGCGGCCCCGCGGTATTCCGGCTCACGCCGCAGATGTCCCAGGTCGACCGCGATCAGCCCACGCGGATCGAAACCGCGGCTGATCAACGTCAACCGAGCAGCCGCGCGGGCAACGAGACCAGCCGGCCCGGCGAACGGCCGCAACGTGATCAACTCAGCGTGCACGATCGCCGCGAGCAGCAACGGCGGCGTCCGGTCGTTGCCGGCCACCAACCCCGCCAGCGCGTCGATACGTTCGGCACTGCCGGTCAACCGCCCCAACCCTTCTGCGGGTACGACGCCGTGGGCCGCCAGGACATGTAGCTTCGCCAACACTTGGCGGGGGGCTCGGGGCCACAAGTCCACCAGTCCAGCGCTGCCCTCAGCGACCCGCAGGGCCCCGTGCAACACCGGGTCGGTGATCGCGCCACCCCGTACCAGATCTAGGTCGTGGTTGTGGCCTTCTAGGGCGGCACTGGCGACGGCGCCGCGCAGCCCGGCTTCGGCCGCGACTTGGCCACCGTGTCGGCGCAGGGAGCGGTGGCGCATGGCCGCGTCGACCTGGGTTCGGGCGTCGGCCAGGGCGGGGGCGATGTCGGCGAGGTCGAGCAGCGCAGCGAGTGGATCCACCTGTTCCACGGTAATCGGTTGCGGGCGAATCTCGCCGGACCAGACGGGCAGAACTAAGGTGCAACTGACAATGCCCGGTTCGGCAGTGAAGAGGAGCCGCCCTCATGAGCGAGACGTTGGAGAATTTGTCTTCGGAAACTCGGCGATTCGCGCCCCCGGAGGCATTGGGGGCAAACGCCAACGTCCAAGCCGACGCGTACGCACAAGGTAGTGCTGATCGGCTCGGTTACTGGGCCACTCAGGCGGACAGATTGAGCTGGACCAAGCGTTGGGACCAGGTGCTCGACTGGTCTAATCCGCCGTTCGCGAAATGGTTCGTCGGTGGCGAGCTGAACGTCGCTTACAACTGCGTCGACCGGCATGTTGAGGCCGGCCTTGGTGACAAAGTCGCGATCCACTGGGAAGGCGAGCCGGGCGACACTCGCACTGTCACTTATAGCGAGCTGCTTACCCTAGTCAGCCAGGCGGCTAACACGCTTACCGAGTTGGGGGTAGGCGCGGGTGATCGGGTCGCAATTTATCTGCCGATGATTCCTGAGGCAGCCGTGGCGATGTTGGCGTGTGCGCGGATCGGCGCAACGCACAGTGTCGTTTTCGGCGGCTTTTCCGTCGATGCATTGTCGACCCGAATTCAAGACGCTGACGCCAAGCTGGTGATCACCGCCGACGGCGGCTATCGGCGAGGCAAGCCGTCGGCGCTAAAGCCGACCGTGGACGAAGCGGTCGCACAGTGCCCCAGCATCGAGCACGTGCTGGTGGTTCGCCGTACCGGTCAGGAAGTGGCTTGGACTGGTAAGGATTTGTGGTGGCACGAGACGGTGGAGCAGGCCAGCGGCAAGCACGACGCTGCATCTTTCGACGCCGAGCATCCCCTATTCATTCTTTACACCTCGGGTACGACCGGAAAGCCGAAAGGTATTCTGCACACCACTGGTGGATACCTCACTCAGGCATCGTTTACGCATCACGCAGTGTTCGACCTCAAGCCGGAGACGGACGTTTACTGGTGCACGGCTGACATCGGATGGGTCACCGGCCACTCGTACATTGTTTATGGTCCGCTCTCCAACGGCGCCACCCAAGTTATGTACGAGGGAACGCCGGACACTCCGGGGCGCGATCGATTCTGGCAAATCGTCGACAAATATCGAGTGTCGTTGCTCTATACAGCTCCGACGCTGATTCGCACGATGATGAAGTGGGGTGACGACATCCCAGCCGGTTATGACCTGTCGTCCCTGCGCATCCTGGGCAGCGTGGGCGAGCCGATCAACCCGGAAGCCTGGATGTGGTATCGCGAACACATTGGCCGCGAGCGGGCGCCGATTGTGGACACGTGGTGGCAGACCGAGACGGGCGCGATCATGATCTCGCCGTTGCCGGGGGTGACTGCGACTAAGCCGGGTTCGGCGATGACTGCTTTACCCGGCATTTCGGCTGATGTGGTCGACGATCAGGCTCGTTCGGTGCCCGATGGTGGGGGCGGGTTCCTGGTATTGCGCGAGCCGTGGCCGTCGATGTTGCGCACCATTTGGGGTGACGATCAGCGCTTTATCGACACGTATTGGTCACGATTTGGCGCGGGCGCTAAAGCCGGCGCGAGCGGGGACGCTGATACGGGCGCGGGCTCAGCACCGGGCGAGGACCTTGGCCAGGGGGATGAATGGGTTTATTTCGCTGGGGATGGGGCGAAGAGGGACGAGGACGGCGCGCTGTGGCTGCTGGGCCGGGTCGACGACGTCATGTTGATTTCGGGGCATAACATCTCTACTACTGAGGTGGAGTCGGCCCTGGTGTCACATCCGTCGGTGGCTGAGGCTGCCGTGGTCGGGGCGACTGACGCCACGACGGGGCAGGCGATCGTGGCCTTCACCATCCCGCGTGGCAATGTGGACACAACCGGCGAAGCGGGCGAGCAACTGATTCGGGATTTGCGCGCCCACGTGGCCAAGAAGCTCGGCCCGATCGCCAAGCCGCGGCAGATCATGCTCGTCGCCGAGCTGCCGAAGACCCGTTCCGGCAAGATCATGCGTCGGCTGCTCAAGGACGTGGCGGAGAACCGCACGCTCGGCGATGTGACCACGCTGCAGGACTCAGCGGTGATGGACTTGATCTCGGCTGGCATGCAGACGAGCAAGTCCGAGGACTAACCACATAGGGCAAAGGGGGCCGGTCTCGCCACAAGCGAGTCCGGCCCCATTTTTCTGCCCGCACGGCCGCGACTTGGGTCCACGATGTTATGTCCTGGGCATACCAGGTAACCGTTAGCTATCGATTCATCTCACTGCCACCTGACATAGCTGTCTTTGCATACGTTGATTCATAGCCCCGAACCCGCGGGGTCGTTTGGACGCCGGTCGCCGCTACCCCCCGGCGCCGGCTTATAAGCGGAGGTATGCGTAGTGCGCAAGGTGGTCGTAGGACTACTCGGCGTTGCGATGGTCACCAGTGTCGGGGCGATGCTCCCGACCGTGGCCGCAGCGGCGCCACCAGCCGTGCCGATGCCGGCAGCAAATGCCGACAGTGTTGGTGCACCGATCGACGATCTGCCTAACCCGCTCGAGGACAAGCGTCGCGCGTTGCGCACGCAAGCAGTGTCCGATGTGGTTAGCGGTAAAGCCAAGGCGGTAACCAAAAACGGCAGCAGCGTGGTCAAGGTCGGCCGCACGCAGGGCTCTGGAGCCACCAACCGGTCGCTACCGCGCGGCGGCAAAGACCAATACGTCGAAGTGGGCCGTGAGCGCACAGACAAAATCTTCGTGATCCTCGCGGATTTCGGTAACGAACGCGACCCGGCCTACCCCGATCAGGACACGGACCCGAAAACCCCAGGCCCGACCGTATTCGACGGTCCGCTGCACAACTCGATCCCGGAGCCGGATCGCACCGCCGATAATGCGACAGTGTGGCAGCCGAACTATTCTGCCGACTTCTATCGTAAACAATACTTCGGCACCGGCAAGAACGTAGAATCCGTCAAAACCTACTTCGAAACCCAATCCTCAGGCCGCTATTCAGTCGACGGCCAAGTCACCGACTGGGTCAAAGTCAAATACAACGAAGCACGGTACGGTCGCGATCTGTGCGGTAACAAGATCTGTAACAACACTTGGGCGCTCGTTCGTGACGCGGCTAACCAGTGGGTCGCCGACCAAAAAGCGTCCGGCCGCAGCGACGCCGACATCGCCGCTGATCTGAAGTCGTTCGACCAATACGACCGCTACGACTATGACAACGACGGCAACTTCAACGAGCCGGACGGCTACATCGACCACTTCCAGATCGTGCATGCCGGTGGCGACCAAGCCGACGGCGACCCATACCAGGGTGAAGACGCGATCTGGAGCCACCGCTGGTATGCGTACGGCACGGATCAGGGCAGCACTGGGCCGAGTGGAAATCTGCTCGGCGGCACCCAGATCGGTGACACTGGCCTCTGGATCGGTGACTACACGATTCAGCCGGAAAACGGTGGTCTGAGCGTCTTTGTGCACGAATACACTCACGACCTGGGTCTGCCCGACGACTATGACACCAGCGGCAAGGGCGACAACAGCAACGAATACTGGACGCTGATGGCGCAGAGCCGGCTCGGTGCAGCCGGCGACCAGGGCATCGGCACCCGACCCGGTGACCTGGGCGCATGGAACAAGCTGCAGCTCGGTTGGCTCAACTATGAGCCGGTCAAAGCTGGCGAGCAGAAGGTCGTAGACCTCGGCCCACAGGAATACAACACGGCCAAAAAGCAGGGTGTCGTGGTGACCTTGCCGGAAAAGGAAGTAACTACCCAGCTGGGAGCTCCGTTCGCCGGGGCTAAGCAGTTCTTCTCTGGCAACGCCGATAATCTGGACACGTCGATGACCCAAGACATCGACCTCACCGATAAAACGGCTGCCAGCGTCACCCTCAAGGGCCGATTCAACATCGAGAAGGACTACGACTTCCTGTATTTCGAGGCCTCGGCCGACGGCGGCACCACTTGGACCCGACTGGACGGCACCATCAACGGTGCCGCGCTGCCCAAGGACGCCAGTGGCACCCCTGCACTGACCGGCAGCAGCGAAAACGCGTGGACCGATCTGGCGATCCCGCTGGATGCGTACGCGGGTAAGGCGATCAAGTTCCGGCTGCACTACTTGAGCGATGGCGGACTGTCCGCGGGCGGGTTCTTTGGCGACGAGGTCGCAGTCACCCTGGACGGATCAGCGGTGACCGATGGAGCTGAGGACGCTAGCACGTGGGCGCTCGCTGGTTTCGCGGCGGTCGGGTCGACTTCTACCCGGGATTATGCGAACTACTACATTGCCGGTAACCGCAGCTACACCTCGTACGATAAGTATTTGAAGACTGGGCCGTACAATTTTGGTTGGCTATCGACACAGCCGAAGTGGGTGGAGCACTACAATTACCAAACTGGTCTCTTGATCTCTTATTGGGACACGTCACAGGTCGACAACAACACTAACGACCACCCGGGATCTGGCCGTAACTTGGTGATCGACTCACATCCGAAGCCGTTCAACAATGTCACCGGTGTGCCATTCCGGTCGCGGATCCAGGTTTATGACGCGCCATTCAGCTTGTCGCCGACCGACGGCATGTTGCTGCACGTAAACGGCAAGGCGTCACTGGTTTACCCGCAGCTGCCCGCACCGCTGTTCAACGACAAAGACACATATTTCTATGACGCGCTGCCCAATCAAGGCGTGAAGCTTCCTGGTGTCGGCGTCAAGATCGGCGTGCAAGCGCAAAACGGCACCTCAATGACCGTCGGCGTTTCCTGACCAGCTAGTTCAGCGCACGGCCTAGCGGCGTCTGGGTAATTTCCCCGGGCGCCGCTCGGGTTTTGTTTGAGAACCGGCGACCCCGGCTGGCGCAGCACGGCTAGGCGCGCCAACAGCGCATACGCTTGCCCTATGGACGACTCAACGGTGCTGGTAGACGGTCCGTGGGCGCATCATTTCGTCGGTGCCAACGGCAGCCGTTTCCATGTGGTCGAGGCGGGCACCGGCCCGCTCGTATTGCTGCTGCATGGCTTCCCCGAATTCTGGTGGGCCTGGCACGAGGTATTGCCGCGAATCGCCGACGCCGGGTTCCGAGCCGTCGCGATCGACCTGCGCGGCTACGGCGCGAGCGACAAACCCCCGCGTGGCTACGACGGCTACACCATGGCTGCCGACGTGACCGGGGTGATTCGGGCGCTCGGCGAACGCTCGGCGATGATCGTCGGGGCGGGTGCCGGCGGGATGATCGGCTGGGCCGCGGCTGCGTTCCACCCCAAAATGGTCAGTCGGCTGGTCGTCCTCGGTGCCGCTCATCCGTTGCGATTGCGTGCGGCGCTGTTCGCCGACCCGCGCGGGCAATTTGCTGCTTCAGCCACTATTCTGCGTTTCCAAGTCCCACGCTACGAACACGTTCTAACGCGCGACGATGCGGCGCTGGTCGGCGCACTAATGGCACATTGGAGCAGCCCGACCTGGCGCCAAACACCTGCCTTCACCGAATACTCGGCCCGGTGTCGCGAAGCGATGCAGATCCCGCAGGCCGCATTCTGTGCGCTGGAGGCCTATCGGTGGGTGTTTCGCAGCGCGTTACGCCTGCACGGTTATCGCTTCGTCAAACTAATGCAACGCCCGCTGATCACACCGACCTTGCAATTGCACGGCGAACTCGACACGGCAACCTTGCCGCGTACGGCCCAGGGTTCCGGTCGTTACGTGGTCGCACCATATGAGTGGCGGCTGATCCCCAATGCCGGCCACTTTCTGCACCTAGAAGCCCCCGAGCTCATCACCGGCGAAATCCTGCGCTGGCTCAAAACACCGGAAGACCCAACTGCCACCTATCGCTGAGCTAAATGCGCTGCTCATGCAGGTCAGTGACTTCATCGACCGGCGCCCAGCCTTGGTAGACACCGAAGTCGAATTCTTCTAGCCCGAGTTGTTTAGCGATCGGGGCTCGGCCGCCGGTGTATTCCACCCGAAGCCACCCGTCGGCCTGACCGAGAACGACGAACGGCGCCTCACGCCAGGTGCAGGCGGTGCGCACGTAGACAAGTTCGTCGAAGTCGCCGTCCGGGAGCACCCGGCGAAACCGGCCCGGCTTGATCTCGTCGAATCCGGGCGCTCCCTCGGTCGAATAGATTCGCACGTCGTCACCGTCGGGCACGGCCTCATATTCGCGCCCCTGCCAGGTGACCACATAACCGTCGCGAATCACTGCTCACCCACCCGACGCCAGAGCGGACCGTCATTGTCGAAGATCGCGATCATGCGTTCATTGCCGTCAACGTCGATGCGCCAGAGTTGCGCACCGTGCGGCAGTCGGACACTGTCTACCTTGAATTCGGCGACGACATCACGGCCCTCGCCCGGCGCGAAACCGTTGCCACGGAATGGCGCTCGCTCGATTACCCAGCCGTCCATTGCGCGCAGCGCTTGTTCACTTTGCCCACCGTACGGAATGCGGTAAAGACTTGGCCGATATGCCGGCCAGCGCAAGATAAATGCTTCCTTGGCATCCAACTGGTGCGGCGAAGACGCATAGCTCAACCCCAGCGCCCCAAAAAGCTCACCCGGGGTGCGCAGGTGTTCGACCTCAGTTGAGCGATGCACAAAGCCACCGACCCGGTCGTAACCGCGTTCTAGGTAATAGTCAACTTGATCCGGCGGCACCGTTTTCTGCATAACGGTCGCCTGTTGCGCGTCGTCATTGGCCGGCTCAGGCGCAGGCACTGCCTCCGGCTCATTAATCGCAGGGTCGAGCGGCTCAATGCCGAGGCCAGACTCGGTCGCCCAGTTAGCGAGCGCGATGACCTGTGCCCCAGGATATTTCGCGCCGACCGGCCCATCCGGATTGACCACGAACGACCAGGTCGGATCAGGCCAGTTGCGAATCAATTCCAAAAACCGCACCCCAACGGTACGGGTTGGCTCAGCGAAATGCTCGCCGAGCCGGTCTTTACTAGTAAACACCACCAAATACTGTTCGTCGTCCACCTGTTCGGTGCGAAACGCGAAACCCGCCTCACCCGGCGAGCTGCCGGGCCGTGAGTTCGCTGCGACCGGCACCAGCACGGTGGCGAGCAGCAGCGTGGACAGAAATGCGTCGGTGTTGCCCGAGTCAACGGCTTCGTAAAGCTCCCGCTCGACGGAATTCGCTGGCGTGAAGGTCGCTTCGATCGGCGCTGCGGGGACCTGGTCTTGCTTGACCGGCGGCGCTGGTGTTGCTGGTGTTGCTGGGGGCACTGGTGTTGCTGGGGGCGGAGTGCTGCGATAGGTGTCGCCAGGCGCTGCCAGCTCGAACCGACTGGAGCGATCGTTGCTCGGCACACCCGGAACGACAGGCGGGGCAATGCTCGGCCGGGCCGAACTATCCCGGCCTGACGCAGGCTGCACCAAATTGTCCACTGATCCACCCGCCGACCGTCCCGAGCCGGCGGAGGCCGGCGTTTGGAATGCCGGGAACGAGGTAATAACGGGTCGTTCTGCTGGTGATGTCGGCTGCCGCCGTGGCAGCGGGCTACCAAATCCTGATGAACCTGCAGGCGCCGCTGCCTCCGGGATAGAACGGGCCGCCGGACTCAACGGCTGCACCGGACCAGAACGCCCTTGGCTAGGCCGCGCACCGTCAAGGGCGGCCCGCCCGCCATCCGAGCCGAGGCGCGCACCATCCGGACCAGGCCTCGCAGCATTCGTGCGGGAGCGAACGGCATCCGGGCCGGGCCGAGCAGGGTCGGGCCGATCAGCATCTGGGCTTGGTGGCGCAGGAGGAACACCGATCCGCGCGTCTTGCCTACGTCGCATGTCATGGCTGAGTTGAGCGTCCTGGTTGAGCCGAGCATCTTGGTTCAGCCGAGCGTCCTGGTTGAGCCGAGTGTCCTGAGCGAACGGGGTGTCCGGGCCAGATCGGACGAGCTGAGCTGGGCCCGCGGGCGAGCGGGGAAACTGATCTTGGCTGGCGCCTTGCTCTTGAGCCAACCGCAGAGCAGCAGCGGCTAGTGGCGATGCCGGCCCCTGAGGGAACCCGCCGCGCGCCGTGATATCGGCCGTCGGGCTCGGTTGCCGGCGCGCCAGCTCACCAGTCCGCGCGGGCCCGCCCGAATCGGCTTTCGAGTCTGCCGGTTGCCCTAGGCCGCCGCTGCCAACCTCGTTGGCTCTGCTCGGACCACTGGGCGATCGCACGCCGGGCGGGGCGGAAACAGGCTGAGCGGTGATGGCAGCGGCCGGAGCAACAATTGCCGGCGCTCGACTGGGAAGGCCAGTAGGCAGCACCCCGCCGGGGGTCCTTACCGGCAGCCCACCCGGGCCAACAGCCGGTGCCACGGGCCGAACTGGTGCGCCAACGGCCTGGCCTGCGCCCGCACCGCGATCCACCTCGGCCGAAGTTCCTGGGGCATAGGCTGGCCCACCCGGACCGTAGTGGCCCTCGGCTCCAGCAGAGACCGATTGTGGTGCCTGGGCTCGCAGCGCGCTCTGAGCTGGTTCCCGGGCTGGGCCACGAGTTGGCAGGCGTAGGTCGCCTCGGGACAGTTGCGCGACAAACCACGCCGGCAAGTATCCCTCGATCGGCAGCCCGGGATTGACCGCCAGCCACCATTCCAGATTTGGCCACGTATTTGCCAGCTCGGCGTAGGGCACACGACGCGCCGAACCGGTGTAGTCGGCCAGGCAGCCTTGTAGCGCGGCTGGCGAGGTAAAAGCCAACACGTGCGTCCGTCCACCGGTGCTCCAGGTGCCCCAACCAAGCGGAGCTAGACCGGCGAGCGCATCGGCAGAGACCGGCAGGAGTAAATCAACGCCGGACAGGATACGGAAGTAGGACTCCTGGTCGTCCGTGCGCAATGCATCGCGCATCGCCACTTCGGCGTCCGTAGCAGGTTCCCACTCGGACACGTCCACCTCTCCCCACCCCGCGACGAGCCCATCTCAACGGGTACAACCTACAAGGTCAGGCTGCGATCACAATGGGCGGCGGGGCGCTGACGAACAAGTCAGGTCGACCAAGCTCGAGTACGGGACCGGACGAGATTCCAGCACGCCCGATAAGTCGCAAAAAGTAACCACTTCGCGACGTATCGTAGCGTCACCCTGGTCTGTGCTGGTACACATTCGAGTGACACCCGCCAAGAGCAGAATTAGCTCAACCAGAAACGGCCGGAACGGGCCAACCGAACAGCCACAACGTCATGACTTGCTGATGCGTGTCGGCCGCTGCGTGTCGGCCGCCTCACTAACGACGGCCGACCGCCAACAAATTTGCGTTGCGCCACAGCAACTCAGGCACCACAGCAACTCAGGCACCACAGCAACTCAGGCACCACAGCAACTCAGGCACCACAGCAACTCAGGCACCACAGCAGCCTCGGCTGCCACACTCGGTCAAGTGCCCCGACTGGGCAAAGTGAGACTTACTGGAAGCGCTGCGTTGCCTGCCGCTCGGTGCTGATGTAGTCCTCGGTCGACTTGTCTACCGCACCGCGGATGTTGTGCAGGATGCTGTGCAGATCGGCCGAGGCCGAGCGCCACTTGGCCTGACGCTGCGAGTAAGCCTCCTGCGCCTCGCCGTCCCAGGTCGCAACCAGCGGCCCGGCGTGGCGCTCCAGCTCGTCGAGGTGCGACTGCAGCCTGTTGAGCGCCTTGTTGATGTCGTGGCTCGCCCGCTGCAGAGCCCCGAAATTGACGAGAAGCAGTCCGTCGTTTGCCATGGGTTCCCCTCCCTCGAGAAACGTCAGAGCGGCAATTGGAAGTTGCCACCGGTGTTAGCGACCCGGCTGGCAGCGTCGGTGTCCGTGGAGACGTAGCCAGCTCCGGACTGCCGGATCGATTCGGCGGTCTCACCCAAAGCCTGGTTCAGCTTCTCGAGATCCCGCGCATATTGGGACTTGACCTGCTCGAACGCGGACGCGCCGAGGCCCTTCCAGGTGCCACCCAGCGTCGACAGCTCAGCCATGAGCGTGCTGAGCATGGACTGCAAGGATTCATTGACCTGATCGAACTTCGCGGCGGTACTCGCCATCACCGCGGATTCTGCCTGCGTCTGGGCCACCCCGGACGTCACCCCGCTCTCTCGTTAGGTCGCCGTGCACCGATTTCCATGCTGGACAAGATCCGTTCTGGAATCACCGCGGATGCGATCTGGTGCATCGACGTCGGCCACCAGATTAACCCCTGCGAACAACTCATGGGGGGCAGCTCCCAGTGACCGATTACGATGTATTGCGTCGCCGACCGTAGCGGAATGAAGCAGGTGAGGAAAGACCGGGATCGCAATCTGTGGATAACCGCGTTGTGCGCAGCTGCCCCCTGCTCGATGGGCTTCTAGCCATACGATGTGCCGCGACAGAGAAATTCTCGGCGTTCCAGGGGTTGAAGGGGGCGGTGCGCGGTGGCCACAGACCTGGCCAGCGGACGGGATTACCGCGGTCTGAATGGACCGGCAAAACCACAGCCCAGGGCCACGACCCGGCGGCCCAGCCGCACGGGATTGTTCGGCGTGCGCGCCGGGCAACTCGTCGGCACTCAGGTCGCCGCCGCGGCAGTTCTGATCGGTGCACGCCACGGCAACATCGCATTGGCTGCCTCGGTGCCAGTCGCGGTCATCGTTCTGGGCCTGTGCTGGTTGCGGTTGCGGGGCCGTTGGGCGTTCGAGTGGATTGCCGTGGTGGCCGACTATCGCGGCCGAGGGCACAAGGTGCCGCTGGACCCAGTCGGGACAGCGGTCCTGCGGCTCGTCGCCCCCAGCTCCCGAGTCGAGCAGACCGAGCTCGGCGGCGACCCTACCGCGGTGATCGCAGCTGACACCGGGTTGACCGCTGTGCTTGAGCTGGGCGACCCTACCGGCTTGCTCGCCGAGGACACTGCGACTGCGCCCGGGTTAGCCGCCCTTCTGCCCTCAGTCGGCTCAGAACACCCACCCGTGTCGATCCAACTGCTGCTGACCGGCGCGCCGGCCCCAGCCGTGCGGGCCGGCGCGGGCACCCCAGCGACGTCTTACCGTCAGCTCACCGAAGGCCGGCTGCTGGGATACAGCCGGGCACTGCTCGCGGTGCAGGTGCGGCGGGCTGAAGGTTGGTCCGAGGACGAGTTGCGCCGCGCATTGACCGGGCTGGTGCGCAAGTTGGTCCGCCGGCTCGCCACTGCGCAAGCCCGGCCGCTGGGGGAGGCTGCAACTCTTCGGGTGATTGCCGAGCTCGCCCACGACGATGGCGTCAGCCCAGCCGAGGAGAGCTGGTCCGGCGTGCGCGTGGGCGGCCTCACCCAGGCAACATTCTGCCTGCGGCGTTGGCCCGATTTGCAGGTGGAGACCTCGCAACGGCTGGTGTCGCGATTGCTAGCGCTGCCTGCCACCGCAACCACTGTCTCAGTGACCGTTGGTCCCCGCCCGGCGATCGGCCACAATCCGGTTGAGCTAACTGTGCGCTTGGCCGCACCAGAGCCAAGCGCGCTGAGTTTCGCCACCCAAGCCCTGCGCAAGGTGCTATCAGCCGAACAGGCACACGCACGGCGACTCGACGGCGAACACCTCCATGGTTTACTCGCCACGCTTCCGCTCGGTGGCCGCGCGACGGGAGTGCCCGGTTTCGTGGTCAAGACCGCACCTGCCGCTGACCAGATCGACGGCTTGCAGTTGCCGATCAGCGCGGCCGGGCTGATGTTGGGTGCCAACCGCCACGGCAGTCCCATGGTCATCCGGTTATTCCGACCAGAGCAGACCCGAGCATTGCTGGTCGGCGGAGTGCGGTGCGCCCAATTGGTGGCGCTGCGGGCGATGGCGCTGGGCGCTCGAGTGATCGTGCAGACAGCCAGGCCACAAGCGTGGGACCCGTTCGTTCGCGGTGCAGCAGTCCCGGGAGAGTCGATCGCGGTCGTGCCGCCCGGGCGCGGCATCGACATTACCCCAGGCTCGGCTGTGCACCCGTTGCTCGTCGTGGTCGACATCGGCCCGGTCGGGCCCGATACCCGACCAGGCGCCGGCTGGCAGGCAACACTGGTGGTCCGCGACGACTTCTCGCCCGCAGATGTCGACGCAGCCTCCCGCGCTGACCTGCTCGTCCTGCAGCAGCTGCGCCCTGACGAGGCCACATTGTTGGGCAGTGCTCTCGGGCTTGGCGAGGCTGCGCAGTGGCTAACCAAGATTCGGCCGGACATGGTTGGCGTGGTCAACCGTCGAGCCGTTCGGTGGGCCGCGTTGTCGCAGACTCCGATCGAGGCACAGCTGATCGGTCCACCTGATCGCTAGACCCCGCAACCGGGTGTCAGACCATCGATGAAGCCCCCTCCTTGCTGCGCACTTAACACCGTCACCGCGTCGACAGCGCGACGACTACATCGGCGAGAGCGCGACGACTCGATCGCGGCAAAAATTTGACGTGAATCTATTGACGCCAGGCTTTATGGTCGCCGTAACTGGATTACCATCCGGCCGACACGGGGAGGTACAACGTGAAGTCAACGGTGGATCGCACCGGCTTGAGCGGCTATGAGCCGATCTCCGCTACCGCTCGCGACCAATTCCAGCGCGACGGTTATCTACTCGCGCGCAACGTCCTCGCTGAGGGCCATCGAGCCCAGCTGGAAGCGGCTGTGGATCGGGTTTACGCGCAGCATCAGGCGACCGGCGCAGTGCGCAAAGACGGCACGTTGCACCTGTTGGGTTTCCTCAACCAAGACGAGCTGTTCGGTCAGCTCCTCGCCCACCCAGCGACATTTCCGTATGTGTGGGGATTGCTCGGTTGGAACATCTTCAGCCACCACAACCACCTCGACGTGACCCCGCCTGTTCCCGCGCAGGAGCCACCTTTCTGGGCCTGGCACCAGGATGGCTATCGACAGAACTCTGATCCGGAAACGATGGATCCCACCCTGCCTCGGCCGATGTTCTCCCTCAAGATCGCCTACGTCCTATCCGATCTGTCCCAAACCGGCCGTGGTGCCACGAAGGTCGTTCCCGGCAGCCACCTGCGCAACTCTCTTCCCCGCCCACAAGACACAACAGTGGTCAACCCGGACCCGGAAGGCACAGTGGAGATCACCGCCAACCCGGGCGACTGTTTCATCTTCGACCGCCGGTTGTGGCATTCTCGCTCGCCTAACTACTCCGACGTAACTCGCAAAATGCTGTTCGTGGGCTATACCTACCGGTGGATCCGGCCGTTGGACGACATGTCGATCGACCCCGACGGCCAGTGGTGGGCTAACCGCACACCAGTGCAGCGGCAGCTCTGCGGCGAAACCCCACGTTCGGCAAACTACTGGGGCGTCAATTGGGATGGCTTCGTCGATGAAGACATCCCACTGCGGCGCGAACTGCGGACCAGGCAACTACTCGACCGAACGATTCCCTGGCTGCGCTGAAACAGTTCCTCAAGCGGCGTTAAACAATCCCGGGCGGTGCTGACGCGATTCGCTAGCGCGCGGTGGGGCCGAGCCCGCCACGCGCCAGCCGGAGAAGTATCGAATTTCAACCTGGTCCTATCCTGGCCAGACCGTTGATATCGGTTGATATGCCAGGGTTCTCAGAAACGACATTGACAAGATCAGGGAGTGTTGCCCCCACTGGTGGCTCGGGCATGGCACGATGCCGTGCCATGGGCATCATCATCCGGCTGCTGGTCACTGCGGCCTCGCTGTGGATCTCGACCCTGGTCATCAGGGGAATCGACCTCACCGCCGCCACCCTCCCGGGCAAGATTGGCACGCTACTAGCAGTGGCGGCCATCTTCGGCATCGTCAACGCGATCCTGCGGCCGATTATCAAATCGATCGGTTGCGGGCTATATGTCTTCACGCTCGGTCTGATTGCGCTGATCGTGAACGGTTTGCTGTTCTTGCTCACCAGCTGGATCGCCGGACGGCTCGACCTGCCGTTCCACGTGGCCCACTTCTGGCCGAGCGCAGTGCTGGGTGCCCTACTCGTCGGCATCGTGAGCTGGGTCCTCAACATGATCGTCCCCGACAGCTCCGACGACTGAGCAACACCAACGCAACGACGCCGGTAAACCCGGCGCCGCATCGGCATCGTGAGCTGGGCCATATGCAAGGACCATCTGGTTCAGTGGCCCTTACGGTGACGCCATGAGCGACGAGCGGCGGGGATACGGATACGGGCTAATCGCGTACGCGATGTGGGGCGTCTTCCCGATCTATTTCAAGTTGCTGCGACCATCCCCGCCGCTGGAAATCCTTGCCCACCGCGTCATCTGGTCTGTGTTGTTCATCAGTCTGCTGGTTACCTGGCAGCGCGATTGGCGCTTCCTGCCCCAGCTCGTGCGCAGCCCGCGGGTGTTCGGCCTGATCTCATTGGCCGCGCTGCTAATCGGGATCAACTGGGCGACCTACATCTACGGGGTGAACTCGTCACATGTGGTCGAAACAGCGCTCGGCTACTTCATTACCCCGTTAGTCGTCGTGTTGCTAGGTGTGACCGTGCAACACGAACGGTTGCGCGGCTGGCAGTGGGCTGCGGTCGCCATCGGCGCGCTCGCGGTGGCTGTGCTCGCGATCGATTACGGTCGGCTGCCGTATATCGCGTTGGTGCTGGCGGCGAGCTTCGGCTCGTACAGTTTGATCAAGAAGCGGCTGGGTTTGCCGCCGGCACAGGGGTTGTTGGTCGAATCTTTGCTGTTGGCTGGGCCAGCGCTGGGGTATTTGGCCTGGTTGACCGCGGCCGGCGGGGCCAAATTCGGCCACGTTTCGTCGATGCACACGAGCTTGCTGGTTTTCGCTGGCGTGGCCACTGCGGTGCCGCTGTTGTTGTTCGCCGCGGCGGCCAACCGGGTTCCGCTGGTCGGGCTCGGGATTTTGCAATATGTAGCGCCGATTCTGCAGCTGGCCAGCGGGGTGTTGATCTTCCATGAGCCGATGCCGGCGGCTCGGCTGGCTGGCTTCGGCCTGGTTTGGATCGCGTTGATCATTTTCACCGTGGACGGGATCCGGGCGGGGCGGCGCCAAAGCGCATTGGTGGCTGGTCCGACGGCCGCCACCGTCGAACCAGCCACCGCACCGCACTCCCACTGACCTGCGAAGACTCGCCGGTCAGGGGACGTCATAGGCGAGCATCGCCTGGCCGTCGCCACGCACAACTTCCAGCCGGGACAAACCCCCGCGCGGGAAATGGGTGAATCCTTCCATCGGAAATGCCAGGCCAGGTGCGGCGTCCCAGGAACCGATTTGCTCCTGGCCGTCCGCCGGGCTGCCATAGGCAACTAGGCGCAGCGTCCAGGATTGGGTCGCCGTGCGACTATAGGAACACACCATTTCGATCTTCGTGCCACCGGCCGTGCTGGACAGTCGCACTGTCGCAGCCACCGGTGAGCCCACCTGCATCGCAGTCATCGCTATCGCCGGCCCAAGCGGCACTGCCGCCGGAGCACCGTCGCGGGCCCAAACGACCACGCCGACCCCGATCGACAGGGTCAGCAGGACCGCAACACTCCCGCTGAGCAGTCGCACCCGGGCTGCCTTGCGACCGCCCCGGCGCCGATTGAGCTCCGCCGCACGGCCGGCTGGCCCAGCTAGGCCCACCGACTCACCGGCATGACTCGACGGCTCAGCCAGACGGCCGGCTGGCTCGATTCTACGGCCACCGGAGATTCCACGGCCACCGGAGATTCCACGGCCACCCGAGATTCCACGGCCACCCGAGTCGGTCATCTGATCGAATGGCGGCAATGCGACCGAGGACAAGCTCGGGTCGAGCAACTTAGCGAACTCGGTCGCGTCGAGCCGAGCCAACATCTCCGGCAAAGCGGAAATGTCGGCTACCGCCTCGCGACAGAAAGAGCAGGTCGCGAGATGGTGCTCAAAAGCCGCCTGTTCAGCAGCCGACAGGGCACCCAACACATACGCTCCGTCATCGTGTTCATGTTCGCAGCTCACCCCCGTCACCACCCTCCTGACCCGCTGTGTGCAACCTGTATTACGCAGCCAGGTTGCCGGCGGTTCAACCGCAGACCACCTGCGTAACAGCAGCCCAGCGGCTGGCCAAGGCGGATAGCAGAGCAGCGGGCCAAGGCAGACAGCAGGCCAGGGCGGGCGGTGGAACTGCGGGCCAGGGCGGGCGGTGGAACGGCAGGCCAGGGCGGGCGGTGGAACGGCGGGCCGCCAGAGCGGCGGGCCAGGGCGGGCTAGAGCGGGTAGAGCGGCGCGCTAGGGGCGCAGCAGCGGCAGGACGGCGGCCAACAGTGGGTTCAAACCCGGGAGCGAGCCTTTGTGGCAGTCGTCAGTCTGCAGCGTCCAGTGCGGGGTGCGAATGTCATAGACATAGCCGTCGTTGCAAACCAGCTTGCGATTCGACGGGGTAGCCGCCACCTGCGCCAACGCCTTGGTGCGCAACAGCTTGGTGAGGTCGGTCAGCTGGGCCGACCCCAGCGGCACACTGGGTTTGGCGGCCGCTCCTCGGTGAGAGACGCTGACCTGACCGTTCGCGGTGACGGTGATCGTCTCGACGGTGCCGGCGATCCCCCCAGAGCGTCGGATAGTCAGGGGAAGTACGTCGGCGTTGCCAGCAGCTGTCGAGCCGCCCGTGGTAGATCCAGCGGACGTGGCGGCAGAAGTCGGGGCCGACGGCGTCGGCAGCGTGCCGGCTGGTCCGGAGCTGGTCGGGCTAGCTGCTTCGGTGGGTTGAGTTGTCGACGGAGCCGAAGCTGAGCTGGCTGGCGCGGCTGAGTTCGCCGAGCTCGAGCATCCAGCCGTAAGTGCGACTAGGGCGGTGAAGGTAGCGGCCAACGTGACCGAGAAATGGCGGGTGCTTCGCATGCTTGATCAGACGTGCGCCAAGCCCTGCCGGTTCCCGGCAAAACAGTGACCCGGTGGTGCTACCACCACCGGGTCACCTGCGGATCATGCGGCTGGCCGCCCGTGGACGGTCAGTTCGGCCGCACCCATGGCGGAACATCCGTCAAACTGCGCGTCCGGCGTACACGCGGACAGGCCACCGGGCACCTGCGGCGACAGGACGGTGAACCGCACGAACGCGACACCGGCCACCGTGCCCTTCAGCGGAACACTGTTGTCCTTGCCGAGGTTCTCCTTGCCGAACGTACCGGCCGCGGCTGGGGTCCAGTCGGTGCCGTTGGCGGAGGTCTCGACCTGGTATCCGGCTACGGAGGCATCCACGCCGGCACCACAAGGGGCGGTCGGGTCGATCGAGATTTCGCTGACGTCGACGGCCGCCGGCAACTTCACCACCAGCGAACGAGGTTCCGCTGCGTTGTCGACAATCTTCACGTCGGTCACCCAGCCGCTGAGCCTCGACAGGTCGAACAAACCGGTCGGACCACAGCCCAAGATGCTCAGGTCAGCTCCGGTAGCCGCCGCGACCGTGGCACCGCCGACTAGGGCCGCCCAGTCGTGGCGCACCTGCCAATTGGCACTGTTGGTCCCCTTGGCTACCTTCACCGTGCGAACCACCGGCTCGTACGGGCCGCCGGCCGCGGCCACCTTCGGATACGTACCGACGAAAATGCCGTTGATTGTGTATTTGCCCTTGCTGTCGGAGACCGCGGCGTAGTCGCCTGGGAAGCCCGACGCGTGGCCGCCGAAGGCGACGGTGACGCCCGCGGCCGGTTGCCCGGAATCATCGGTGATCACACCGGACAGTGAGCCCTTGGCCGCGTTGGCCGCCGGCGGCAGGGAGAAGTTCTCGACCGGCTGGCGGTCGTCGCCGTTGACCGCTGCGGCGAAGAAGCCCATGCCCCGGTTGGCGAACACGCGCCAGATCGCGGCCTGGTTCTTGCCCTTCGTGGCGACCCGGTCGGCTTGCAGGATCGCGTTGCGCTCGTCCAGGAACGACGGGTTGCTCGGCGACAGCTCCATCGCCCGGGTGATCAGGCTTTCAGCGAGCTTGCTGCCCAACACCGAACGCAGCTGCCACAGCGTCTGACCCCAGATTTCACCGTCGGAGTGCACCTCAGGCTGGTCACTGACCTTTCCGAAGTCACCGTACGTGTAGCCGCCCGGCCCAGCACCCTGGGTGCCGGGGCAGGTTTTGGCCTTGCTGCCCACTGAGCAGTCGAGTGGCTCGGAACGGATCAGGTTCTGCTGTTGTCCGACATAGGATCCGACCCGCAGGTCTCCATCGCCCTTACTGTCCAAGACCAGTCCACTGTTGGCCAGGTAGTCGAACGCGTACCAGTCGCTCCACGCTTCACTCATCGCGCCCGACTGGATTTGCCCCAGCGTGGACACACCGTTCGCGTCGACGACCAACCGGCCGGACAGACCGTGGGTGTACTCGTGGTAGACGAAGTCTGCTTCATCCGAACCGTCGGCGGCGACGAACGGATCCTTGTCGGCCGGCTTCGTAGCCTTCACGTCGGCCGGGTCGTGCCACAGGTACATCTGCAAGGTCGGCGCTTGACCGTCCGGCGGCGTATTCATGTTGGCGTTGTCCACGTGGGGCGAGTCGGGCAGGCCCTTGGCCGTGTCGGCACCATCCATCGTCTGGCCTTGCACGGCGTCGCCGTCGAGCGCTTCGAAGTTGCCGGCTTGGCGGGTGAAGCCGATCGGCGCTGCCTTCAGGTGGTCGTGGAAGTTGCTGATGAAGTAGAACAGCTGCGCGCCGGATTGCGCCCGGTTCGTCTTCCACGAGTTGGCCTGATATGGATTCCACGCGCAGGGATATGCGGCCGAGCAGTGCGAGTTCGGCGCCTGCACCGCCTTGAAAGGATAGACGAACGAGCCCGGCTTGCTCGGCAGGATTTCCTCGCTGCGCTGCACCAGGTTGTCGTCGTTGACGTCGGAATAGACGTGGGCGAAGTTTCCGGCCAGCCAGGGTGAGTTCGCCGGCAGCCAGCCCGCCTTGGTCAGGTCCACGGTGTGCGCCTTGCCGCCGATGCTAGCGCCGGGCCGGTTGTCATAGACGTCTGCGTTGTCGGCCGAGCTCAGGGACTGGCGGTAGAGCACCCGGCCGGTCGCCGCGTCGACCACGTGCAGATAGAGCTTGGTGCCGGGCTTGCTCAGCGTCTGCCATGCCAGCCGGAGCCCACCGATGGTCTGGAACATGACCTGCTGAGCGCGGTCACCGTTGCTGAATGTGGTGATTTGGTCGGCACCCGACGCGGCACCGGCTTGCGCCGCTTTCACCGCTGCATGCAGGTCACGGGCGGCAACACCCCGAGCGGCGTCAGCTGTCAGCGTTGCCGCACTCACGGAGGCCTGCTGCACCCCAGAAACCGGCGATCCCTGTACGTTGATCAGCTCGCCGGTGCTGGAAACCGCTGCTTTCACGCCATTGCCGAAGACCGGTACGCCGTGGATCAGTTGCTGGTAGCTCAGGTGGTGGGTGCCACCGATGTCGACATAATCGGTGCGCAGGTGCAGCCCCGAGATGTCGGCTGAGGACAATCCGAGTGCAGCGGTGTGGTCGGCGAGGTAGCTCTCGGTGACCTTTGTTGCCGACAGGGCACTCGGCCCGGTCAGGAAGCCGTCGAGCTTGGCGACTGAGCGCAGTGTCTTGGTCAACGGATCAATGTCCACCACGCCCTGCACGCCCAACGAAGTACGCAGCGTCTTGACCGGCGAGTCAGACTTGGCTACTGCAGCCGCCAGCTCGGTCGTGCGCTGATTGAGCACCTTGCGACTGGCTGAGTCCTGTCGGGAGTCATAGAAGGCCCCCAGCTTGGTCGATGCAGCCAAAGCGGTGTCCGGGGCGGGTCCGCCGGGAGGCGGGGTGGATTGCCCTGTGGTCGCGGCCAAAGCCGTACCCCAGGCTGTTGTGGCTAGGAGCCCCACAGCAGCTATCCCGGCGGCGATCAGTCGATACCGGGATCGCCGGGGTCGACTGGAGGGAGTGGACATGAAACCTCTTCAGAAGTCGACAGACAGTAATTTCCGTCGATAAGTGTTACGGTCCAGCCGGTAACCAGCAAGAGCCGGTTTAGTGATCAAGTTCCATTTCGTCGGCATTTGACCACTGAGTTACGCCGAGGCGGCGAATTGATCACGATTGGCTTTACGGCTCACTGTCACCGCGCGGATTTTCGCAGCTCAGGCAGTTGCCGACTCCCCGGAGGCCGATAGTGCTTCGGCAACGGACCGTGCGGCAGCTGTCAATTTCGCCCGCACGACTCGGGCCGAAGTAAGCATGTCCGCGGCAGGCAGGGCGCACGCTAACACCAGCCGCCGTTCCATGTCACGGTCAGCGACGACGAGCACCGCCGCGCCGGCCAGCCCGGGCCGGAACTGGCCCAGCTCCAGCTGCATCCCACGCCGATCGCCGGCGACCAGGTCGGCCTCCAACGCTTCGGGTGTGATCAATGTCGCAGGCGTGAAGGCGCGCATGCCGTAATCACGCAGATATCGGGCACGCTGATCCGGCGTCAGGGTGGCGAGTAATGCTTTGCCGAGCGCGGTCGCGTGCCCGCCCTCGTCGAAGCCGGGTGCGACATCATCGACAAAGGGTGAGCGGGGACCTTCAGCCGTCGCGGTCACGGCGATCCGACCGCCGACAAACCGGCCAAGGAAGTGGGTGTAGCCACTGTCGACAGCGGCTCGGCGCAACGCCTCACCCACTGCGGCCGGACCACGAAACGCCGAGACCAACTCACGGTAGCGGTCTGCGATCTCCAGCCCGACGATGTACGTGCCGTCTTCACGGCGGATCACGTAACCCTCGTAGGCCAGGGTGCGCACTAGATGGTATGTAGTTGCGACGGTCAGCTCGCACCGCCGCGCGATCTGTTTCACGGTGAGTCCACGCGGAGCTCGGCCCACCGATTCGAGCACGCGCAACGCGCGAGACACGCTCCGGATCAGATCGGACGGCTCCGCCAGGGGGTCGCGCACAGCTACCTCCGACGCCAGGGACTTACACCATATGAATAATCTTCCGCCGACGGAATGCCAAAATCGAGTGGATCACGATCGATTTACTCGGGGCGTGAGCAACTTCGCACGCACCGCTGACGATAGAACTGTTTCGATCGGCCATTCGCGAACACGGCCACGCCTGAGTCGATGCGAGGGCAACCGGATCTACCTGCGCTAACTCAGCGCGGCACGGGCAAAGTCGGCGCCGGCGCCAGCGCTTCGGCTCGGTCGAAGCAGCACCTGGGTCCGATTTGATCGAGCTAAAAAATCTTGCGTGCGCAGGTCGACTTGGGCGGCAGATCGCGGACACTTCAGCTGGCTTTGAACGGACCGCGCAGTGCAACCCACTGCAACAACATGATCGTCTTGGCGTCATCACATTCCGGTTGCCGGCGAGGTCGCGTCCTGCCTGGTCGAGACCGGTCCGGCCGCGGGCGTCGGGGATGTCAATGCCGGGTACGTTCGTCATACGGGCCGACGTACGACAGCCTGGCCCGTCGGCGAAGCGAACAGTGCCTATCGCGTACCCGGCCGGGGATCTGGATTTTGATCTTGTCGGCGCTACCCCTGGCACGAAATGCATCGCACCCATGTGGCATCGTGAAAGCGTGGTGAGCACTGGTGATATGACGCTTGCGTCGCTGGGCCTCGACATCGACCCCGCAGTCGATCAGTCGGTGGCGGCGACGCTGGCCGCGGTCGAGGAAGCGCTGCGGGCCAACGTGGCCAGCGCCGACCCGTTGGTGGCCGAAGCTGCGCGGCATCTCGCCGATGCGGGCGGCAAGCGGTTCCGGCCGATGTTGGTGGCTTTGGGAGCACAATTCGGCGACCCGGCCGCGGCGGAAATCGTCGCAGCAGCCAATGTGGTCGAATTGACCCATTTGGCCACGCTTTATCATGACGACGTGATGGACGAGGCACCCGTGCGGCGCGGTGCACCCAGCGCGAACGCCCGCTGGGGCAACTCGATCGCCATCCTGGTCGGCGACTATCTTTTCGCACGCGCGGCCGACATTGCCGCTTCGCTGGGCCCAGAAGCGGTGCGACTGCAGGCGCGGACCTTTGCCCGTTTGGTGCACGGTCAGATCGCCGAGACCGCCGGCCCGCGCGACCGCGACCCGATCGCCCACCACCTGCACGTGATCACCGAGAAAACCGCCTCATTGATCGCGACGTCGGCTCGCTTCGGTGGCCTGTTTTCCGGGGCTCCAGCGGCCTACGTTGAGGCACTCGCCGGGTATGGCGAGACGATCGGCATCGCGTTCCAGCTCTCCGACGACCTGCTCGACATAACCTCCGAATCGGTCCAGTCCGGCAAGACGCCCGGCACGGACCTGCGCGAAGGCGTGCCCACCCTGCCGATGTTATATGCGTTGGCGGGCGACGACACCGACACATCCGCGGTCCGGCTGCGCGAGTTGTTGGCGGCCGGTCCGATCACCGACGACGACTTGCACGCCGAGGCGCTGACCTTGCTGCGTGAGTCGACTGCCATGAAGCGAGCGCGAGAAACTGTTCGCACCTATGCGGAGCAAGCACGGGCCGAGCTGGCGCCGCTGCCCGCTGGCGACGCCAAACGCGCCATGGAAGCCCTCTGCGACTTCATCGCCGACCGTTCCAGCTAACCGTTACCACCTGCCAATACCGAAGGCCCCGGCGATTCGCCAGGGCCTTCGGTCAATTACCAGGTGTCAGCGGATGAACTGAGCGGCGTCTCGGCTCAAGTCGATCAGCGGAGCCGGCACGACACCGAGGGCGAACGTTGCGATCACGCCGACCGACAGCGCCGCTGCGGTGAGGAACCCAGGAATTGAGATCGTCGGGGTCGACTCCCCCGGCTCAGACAGCCAGAGCATGACGACCACCCGCAGGTACGGGAACGCGATCACCATGCTCGAAATCACGCCGAAGATGACCAACCAGGTCTGCCCACCGTCGATCGCCGCCCCGAAGACGGCGAACTTGCTGGTGAACCCACTAGTCAGCGGAATACCGGCAAACGCCAGCAGGATGAACGTGAAGACGCCGGCGAACAGCGGGCTCTGCCGGCCCAACCCGGCCCAGCGCGACAGGTGCGTGGCTTCGCCGTCGGCATCGCGCACCAGCGTGACGATGGCGAACGCGGCCAGCACCGAGAACCCGTAGGCGACCAGGTAGAACATCGTGTAGCTCAGGCCGTCCTTGGTCAGCGACAGCGCACCGACCAGCAGATAGCCAGCGTTCGCGACTGACGAGTAGGCCAACAGGCGTTTGAGGTCGGTCTGGGTGACCGCCAACACCGCGCCGGTGAGCATGGTCAGCGCCGCGATCACGCCGAGCACCGGCTGGAAATCCCACCGCACCCCGTCGAAAGCGACGTAGAGCACCCGCAGCAGCGCCCCGAACGCCGCAACCTTGGTGCACGCGGCCATCAGCGCGGTGATCGGTGTCGGAGCGCCCTGATACACGTCTGGTGTCCACACATGGAACGGGGCAAGCGCACTCTTGAACAGCAGCCCGATCGCGACCAGCGCGAACCCGCCATAGAGCAGCACATCGCTGCGCTGCGGGTCGGCGACGGCCGCGTGCACCGCACCGAGCCGAACACTGCCGGCGAAGCCATAAATCAGGGCGACACCAAACAGGAAGAACGCCGACGCGTACGAGCCGAGCAGAAAGTATTTGAGCGCGGCTTCCTGACTGAGCAGTCGACGCCGCCGGGCCAGTGCGCAGAGCAGATAGAGCGGCAGCGAGAAGACTTCGAGCGCGACGAACATGGTGAGCAGGTCGTTCGCGGCAACGAACAGCAGCATGCCGCCGAGCGCGAAGATGGTCAGCGGATAGACCTCGGTGGCGCCGGGCTGGCCGGCGGCTTGCCGCATGTCCTTCTCGGAGCCGACCGTGACAGCGGCTTGCGCGACGAACGGCCCGCCCGATTCGATCGAACGCTCGCCGATCAGCAGCAGCGCGACTGCACCGAGCACCAGCAGCGAGCCCTGCAAGAACAAGGTGGGCCCGTCGACAGCGATCGCACCACCGATGGTGATCTTGCGAGTGCCGTGCTCGACCACCACTGCGGTGAAGGCCGCAACGATGGCCAGCAACGCGGTAGTGAGCTGAACGGCGTGGCGCGACTTGCGTGGGGTCAGCGCCTCGATCAGCACGCCGAGGCAGGCCACGCCGAAGAGAATCAACATCGGCGACAGCGCGCCGTAGTCGATGACCGGAAGTTTCAGGGGTCCCATGGCTAGTGCGCCACCTTTCCGTTCGCAACCATCGGCGGAACCGGGTCCTGCACGCCGACGTCATGCATGGTCGCTACGACCGCCGGGTTGATCACGTCCGTGACCGGCTTCGGGTAGAAGCCGAGCAGCAGTAGGAGCAGGATCAGCGGCGCGACCACCACCTTTTCCCGCAGGGTCAGGTCTTTGTGCATCGCCGGCACTTCGGTCAGGGCCGGGTTCAGCGTGCCTTGCGTGGTGCGCTGGACCATCCACAGCACGTAAGCGGCGGCCAGGATGATGCCGGTGGTCGCGATCACGGCGTAGGTTTTGTGCACCGTGAACGTGCCGATCAGGACCAAGAACTCACTGACGAACGGGGCGGTGCCGGGCAGCGCCAGCGAGGCGAGGCCGGCGAAGAACAGCACGCCCGCTAGCACCGGCAGCAGCTTGCCTGCACCGCCAAAGTCGGTGACCAGGGCCGAGCCGCGGCGGGCGACGAACATGCCGACCACGATGAACAGCAGGCCGGTCGCCAGCCCGTGGTTGACCATGTAGAGCACCGAGCCGGTGCCACCTTGAGTGGTGAAGGCGAAGATGCCGATGCCGATAAAACCGAAGTGGGCGATCGAGGTGTAGGACACCAACCGCTTCAGGTCTTTCTGCCCGATGGCCAGCAGCGCGGCGTAGATGATGCCGATCACGCCGAGCACTAGGGCCGCCGGCGCGAACCAGCGTGATGCTTCCGGGAACAGGGGCAAGCAGTAGCGCAGGATCCCGAACGTACCGACCTTGTCCATCACGCCGACTAGCAGCGCGGCAGCACCCGCCGGAGCGGCACCACCGGCGTCCGGCAGCCAGGTGTGGAACGGGAAGAACGGCGCCTTAATCGCGAACGCGACGAAGAAACCGAGGAACAGCCAGCGGGCCGTGTTCGTGTCCAGTGCGGCCGCGACGTCACTGAGCTTGGTGAAGTCGAACGTGTGGCCGCCGAGCACCCAAAGCCCGATCACCGAGGCCAGCATGAACAGGCCACCGACCAGGCTGTAAAGGAAGAACTTCACCGCGGCGTACTGACGCTGAGCGCCACCGAACGAGCCGATGATGAAGTACATCGGGATCAGCATGATCTCGAAGAAGACGTAGAACAGGAACACGTCCGCGGCGGCGAAAACACCGATCATGGTGAACTCGAAAGCCAACAGCAGGCCGAAATACACCGGTACGGACCGCTTCGAGCCGTCCACATCATTCCACGAAGCCAAAATGACTACCGGTACGAGTACCGCGATCAGCATCAGCATCACCAGCGCGATGCCGTCAGCAGCGAACGTGAACCGGGCATCCCACGACGGAATCCACTGGTACGACTCGCGGAACTGGAACCGGTCGCCGCCGGCCTTGAACGTGAACCACATGACGATGCTCAGCGCGAGCACCACCAGCGACCAGATCAGTGCCACGATCTTGGCCAGCTCGCCGCGGTGCCGTGGCAATAGGCCCACCACCAACGCGCCGACGAGTGGCAGCGCTGTCAGGACGGACAGGAACGGGAAGTCTTTCACGCCAACCACCCCAGCTGGATCGCGAGGAAGGCGCCGACCACAAGCACGGCACCGGTGAGCATGGAGAGGGCGTACGAGCGGACGAAGCCAGTCTGCAGTCGCCGCAGCCGCCCGGAGCTACCCCCGACGGTGGCCGCGATGCCGTTGACCAATCCGTCGATCCCCTTGTTGTCAAGGAAGACCAGTGCCCGGGTGAGATAGATGCCGGGCCGCTCGAACACCGCCTCATTGAACGCGTCGGTGTAAAGGTTGCGCCGCGCGGCAGTGACCAATACGCCGGCCGGCTGCTCCTGCTCTGCGGTGCCGGTGCGGAACATCGACCAGGCCAGGCCTGCGCCGCCGACCGAGATGAGCAGCACCAGGATGCTGATCACGGCCTTAGGCATGACCGGCTCATGCTCACCCTTGCCGACCACCGGTTCTAGCCAGTCCGGGATCGAAGTGGAGAGCAGGAAACCGGCGACGACTGAGCCGGCCGCCAGCAGCATCAGCGGGATCGTCATGATTAGCGGCGACTCGTGCGGCTCGTGAATGTCCTTGGTCCACCGCTTAGGGCCGTGGAAAGTCAGCACGAACAACCGCGTCATGTAAAAGGCGGTCAGGCCGGCACCGAGCAGCGCGGCTAGGCCGTAAAGCCAAGCGGTCCAGCCCGGACGGGAGAACGCCGCCTCGATGATCGGGTCCTTGGAGAAGAACCCGGACAGCGGCGGAATTCCGATGATCGCCAGCCAGCCCATCATGAAGGTGAGCCAAGTCCACTTCATGTACTTGCTAAGCGCGCCGAAGCGTCGAATGTCGACCTGATCGTGCATGCCGTGCATCACCGAGCCGGCACCGAGGAACATGTTCGCCTTGAAGAAGCCGTGCGCCAGCAAGTGAATGATCGCCAGCGCGTACGCCCCACCACCGAGCCCGACGCCGAGGAACATGTAGCCAATCTGGCTCACCGTGGACCAGGCGAGCACCCGCTTGATGTCGTCCTTGGCCGCACCGATGACACATCCCATCAGCAGCGTGAGCGCTCCGACGCTGACCACGATCGTCTGCAACGTCGCGTTCGCCGAGAAGATCGCGTTGGAACGGGCGATCAAGTAAACGCCGGCGGTGACCATCGTCGCCGCGTGGATCAGGGCCGACACCGGGGTGGGGCCTTCCATCGCGTCGGGCAGCCAGGCCTGCAGCGGGAATTGACCGGACTTACCGGCCGCACCGAGCAGCAGCAGAATGCCGAGAACCAGCACCGTGCCGGCCGACAGCGAACCGACACCGTTGAACACATCTGCGTATTGGGTGGTGCCGAGCTTGTCGAACATCAGGAAGATGCCGATGGCGAGGCCGGCGTCGCCGACCCGGTTCATCAGGAAGGCCTTCTTACCGGCGGTGGCCGCGGACGGCCGCACGTACCAGAAGGAAATCAGCAGGTAGGACGCCAAGCCGACGCCTTCCCAGCCGAAGTAGAGCATCACGTAGTTGTTGCCGAGAACCAGCAGCAGCATCGCCGCGACGAAGAGGTTGAAGTAGGCGAAGAACTTGCGCCGCCCGGCGTCGTGCTCCATGTATCCGACTGCATACAGGTGGATCAGCGAGCCGACCCCGGTGATCAGCAGGACAAAGATGCCGGACAGCGGGTCGAAGAGCAGACCGAAGTCGACGTGCAAGCCGCCAACATTTATGAAATTCCACAGGCTCAGCTCGGCCGAGCGATGGTCCGGGCTCAGGTTGCGCAGGTCGAAGAAGAAGACCAGCCCGAGCACGAACGAGGCAGCCACGGCGGCGACACCGAGCAGGTGTCCCCACTTGTCGGCCCGCTTGCCTAGGAGCAGCAAAATCGCCGCGCTGGCCAGCGGAATCGCCACCAATAGCCAGATTCCGCTCAGCGCCCCCGTCGCGTGGGCATACTCCAGTGCCAGTTCCACTTGAAGGCCCCTTTAATACTTGAGGAGGTTCGCATCGTCGACGCTCGCTGAGCGTCGCGCACGGAAGATCGACATGATGATGGCCAGTCCGACCACGACCTCGGCTGCCGCGACGACCATCACGAAGAACGAGATGATCTGGCCGTCCAGGTTGCCGTTGATCCGGCTGAAGGTGACGAACGCCAGGTTCGCCGCGTTGAGCATGAGCTCGATGCACATGAACAACACGATGGCATTGCGCCGGATTAGCACCCCGGCGGCGCCGATGGTGAACAGAATGGTCGCGAGGACCAGGTAATAGTCAGGTGTCACTTCTCTGTGCCCTTCGGAGCCGCCTCGGCGGCACTGAGTTCGCGGACCGGCAGGATCGGCGACAAGGTCCGCTCGGACGGTTCGCCGTCGGGCAGTCGACCCGGTGCAGCGACCGACATGGTGTTGGCATAGACGCCCGGACCAGCCTTCGGACCGGGGTAATTGCCCGGCCGGAACCGCGCGGTCATCCGGGTAAGCTGGTCGTGGATGTCTTCCTTGGCCTGCTCCACGTGCGCCAACACCATCGCGCCGACAGCTGCCGTGATCAGCAGGGCTGAGGTCACCTCGAAGGCGAAGACATAGCGGGTGAACAGCAGCGCGGCCAGACCTTGGACGTTGCCGTTGTGTTCGGAGTTGGCCGCAGTCAAGCCGACCGACTCAGTGCCACCGAGCGAGCGGGCCAGCCCGGTGCCGAGCAGGATCGCGAAGCCGAGGCCGAGCAGGATTGCCGCGATCCGCTGCCCGCGCAGGGTCTCGATCAGCGAGTCGGACGAGTCTCGGCCGACCAGCATTAGCACGAACAAGAACAACATCATGATCGCGCCGGTGTAGACGATGATCTGCACCGCGCCGAGGAACGGTGCGGAGTTGACCACGTAGAGGAAGCCGAGACAGAGCATCGTCACCACGAGCCAGAGCGCGGAGTGCACCGCGTTACGCGACAGCACCATGCCCAGGCCGCCGAGCACGGCAAAAGTGCCCAGGAACCAGAAGGCGACCTGCTCGCCAGTGGAGACGTGGGCAGAAGCGGCGGCGGCCAGGACGACATCGGTCATCGCGCGGACTCCTTCTTGATCTCACCGCTGGCGCCGGCCCCGCGCAGGGTGCCAGCTGTTTCCGGCCGGGCGCTGGGCGCGACCGCAGTGGCGGCGTCTTGCGTCTGGCCTTGCGACCAAGGCGCTCGCTCAGCACCGGCCGAGGTGCCCGGGTTAGTCAGCGCGCCGAGGTAATAGTCCTTGTCGGTCTCGCCCAGGCGCATCGGGTGCGGCGGCTGCTCCATCCCAGGCAGCAGCGGCATCAGCAGCTCCTCCTTGGTGAAGATCAGATCCTGCCGGTTATCTCGAGCCAGCTCATACTCGTTGCTCATCGTCAGCGAACGCGTCGGGCAAGCTTCGATGCACAGCCCACAGAAGATGCACCGGGCATAGTTGATCTGGTAGATGCTCGCGTACCGCTCGCCGGGCGAGAAGCGCTGCTCTTCGGTGTTGTCACCACCCTCGACATAGATCGCGTCCGCCGGGCACGCCCACGCGCACAGCTCACAGCCGATGCACTTCTCCAAGCCATCGGGATGACGGTTCAGGATGTGCCGACCGTGGTAGCGCGGTGCGGGCGTAGGCGGCGAGAACGGATAGTCAGTTGTGACGATCTTGCGGAACATGTGCGCGAAGGTCACGCCGAAACCCTTGAAGGAACCGGTGAACGTGCCCACGTCACACCTCCTTAGATTCAGTTTCGCCGCCGACGGTGGCCGGAGTGCGTTCGGCCACCGCGCGTCGGGCCCGCGGGCTCGGGGGTACCTGCAGATCCATGGGCGGAACCGGGAAGCTGCCCGGCGGACGCGCCGCCAGCTGCTCCTCGATCGACAACTGCCGAGGCTTGCGGGCGGCGGGCCAGAGCATGGCCAGCAGCAACACGACGATCAAGACGCCACCGATCGACAACCACTTGGTCCGGTCGGAGAGTTCGTTGGTGGACACCTTGACGAAGGCCAGGAACAAGATCCACACCAGGCTGACCGGGATCAGCACCTTCCAGCCGAAGCGCATGAACTGGTCATAACGCATCCGGGGCAGGGTGGCGCGCAACCAGATGAAGCCGAACAGCAGGATCAGCACCTTGGCGAAGAACCAGATCAGACCGAAGTAGCCGGAGCTGGCACCGTGCCAGACCGCCGTGATCGGCCACGGTGCCCGCCAACCGCCAAGGAACAGCGTGGTGCAGAACGCCGAGACGGTGATCATGTTGATGTATTCAGCGAGGAAGAACATCGCGAACTTGAACGACGAGTATTCGGTGTGGAAGCCGCCGACCAGCTCGGATTCCGCCTCGGGCAGGTCGAACGGGGCCCGGTTGGTCTCACCGACCGCCGAAATGCAATAGATCACGAAGCTCGGCAGCAGCAGCACCGCATACCAACTCGGCATGGTGACGTGCCAGCCGAGCAAGTCGACCGGCCGTCCACTCGCCTGCGCCGCGACGATCTGCGACGTGCTCATCGTGCCGGCAGTCATGAAGACAGCGACGATCGACAAACCCATCGCGACCTCATACGAGATCATCTGCGCACTGGAGCGCAACCCACCCAGCAGCGGATAGGTCGACCCCGACGCCCAACCGGCCAGCACCACGCCGTAGACGCTCATGGACGAGCAAGCCAACAACACCAACACCGACACCGGTACGTCAGTGAGCTGCAAAGCCGTGTGCCGACCGAACATGTTGACCACGCCGCTGAACGGAATGACCGAGAACGCGGTGAACGCCGTCGTCGCCGAGATCACCGGCGCGATGAAGTAGACGACCTTGTCCGCCGTCTTCGGAATGATCTCTTCCTTGAACGGCAGCTTCAGCCCGTCAACCAGACTCTGCAGCAGCCCCCATGGCCCCACCTGGGTCGGACCCGGCCGCACCGCCATATAGGCGACGACCTTGCGCTCATAGACGATGGTGAACAAGGTCAAAAGCAGCAACAGCACAAAGACCAACAACAACTTGATCAGTACGATCCACCAGACGTCGTTCTCGAACGTCGTCAGGTTCGGATCTTGCGCCGCAGCCGCCAGGATCATCGACTTCATCGGTTCGCCCCCTCGGCGAGGATCGGGCCCGGCGTGCCGGCGGCGAGCCGCACCTGTGCACCCGAGGTGACCCCGAGCCCGCGACGCGTCCACGAACCCGGCGAGTTGGTGGGTAGCCACACCACCTGCGGGGGCAGGTCAGTGATCTCGGCCGGCAGCGTGATGCCACCGCGGTCAGTGCTGACCGTGACCGGGTCCCCGTCGGCCACCCCGAGCGTCTCAGCCAGGTCCTTACCAATCCGCGCTGCCGCGGGTCGGGCCGTACCAGCGAGCACTGTGTCACCGTCGAGCAGCGTGCCCGAGTCGATCAGCTGGTGCCAGCTAGCCAGGATCGCCGTGCCTGCAGCCGGCGTCGCGAGCGGAACCGTGGCAACCGTCGGCGACTGCGGGCGGGCCGAATTGCTGGCCGGCATCGCACCGAGCTCGCGCCGGATCGCTAGCACGTCGCCGGTGCCCAGCCGCACATCGAGCAGGGCGGCAATCGCTTCGAGCACCCGGGCGTCCGTCATCGCCGTGCTCGGCAGGACGGTTTCGAAGGAGCGCAGCCGCCCCTCCCAGTCCATGAACGTGCCGGACTTCTCCGCGGCCGGCGCGATCGGCAGGACCACGTCGGCTCGCCGGGTCACCGCGCTGGCGCGCAGCTCCAAGCTGACCACAAAGCCGACAGTGTCCAGCGCCTGCTCAGCTAGCCGAGGGTCGACCAGGTCACCCGGGTCGACGCCGGCGACCAGCAGTGCGCCGAGTGTGCCGTCGGACGCCGCAGCAAGAATCGCATCGGTGTCGCGGCCGACGGTGGTCGGCAGCGAGTCAGCTTCGAGCTCCCAGGCCCGTGCCAGCTCAGCGCGAGCACCGGCGTCGCTGACTAGCCGACCGCCCGGCAGCAAGTTAGGCAGACAGCCCGCGTCGACAGCACCCCGGTCACCGGCCCGACGCGGCACCCACGCGAGGCGGGCACCGGTGCTGGCAGCGAGCGCGGCGGCAGCAGACAACCCGCCCGGCACGCTGGCCAGCCGTTCGCCGACGATCAGCAGCGCCCCCGGTGCCGCGAGGGCAGCCGCGATGCTCGGGTCATCGGCCAGCAGGCGAGCCTCATCACCGGGCACGGCCGCCACCAGCGTCGCACCGAGCTTGGCGGCGCCCCGGCTCAGGAACGGTGCCACTGTAGTGACCTTGAGCTTGTTCCGGCTGCCCTTACGCAAGCGCAGGAACAGGATCGGGCACTCTTCCTCCGGCTCGAGGCCGACGATGACAGCTGCCGGCGCGTGCTCCACGTCGGCGTAGGTCACATCGGACACCCCGGCGACCGAGGCGGCGAGGAAATCAGCCTCTTCGCTGCTCAGCGGCCGAGCGCGGAAGTCGATGTCGTTAGTGCCGAGCGCGACCCGAGCAAACTTCGCGTACGCGTAAGCGTCTTCGACGGTCAGGCGACCGCCGGTGAGCACTCCGACGCCGTTGGCGGCTTTTAGGCCCTCGGCCGCAGCCAACAGCGCCTCGCTCCACGAAGCTTCGCGCAGCTCACCGGTCTTGGCGTCGCGCAACTGCGGCGTCATGATCCGGTCGTCGGCGGTGGCATAGCGGAAGCCCCACCGGCCCTTGTCGCAGTTCCACTCTTCGTTCACCGACGGGTCGTCACCGGCGAGTCGGCGCAGCACCTTGCCGCGCCGGTGGTCGGCCCGCATCGAGCAGCCGGCCGCGCAGTGCTCGCACGCCGTCGGCGTGGAGACCAAGTCGAACGGCCGAGCCCGGAAGCGATATTGCTCGCCGGTGAGCGCGCCCACCGGGCAGATCTGGATCGTGTTGCCGGAGAAGTACGAGTTGAACGGAACGTCACCGGCGTCCTCGCCCGCATCGCCGTCGCCGAAGCCTTCGCCGCCGAAGAAGTCGTCGCGATAGACGTTGATCTGCTCACCGGAGGACCGGTCCATCAGGTCGATGAACTTGTCACCGGCGATCTCCTCGGAGAACCGGGTGCAGCGCTGGCACAGAATGCAGCGCTCGCGGTCCAGCAGCACCTGGCTGGAGATGTGGATGGGCTTCTCGTATTCGCGCTTAGCCTCGTGGAAGCGAGAATCGGTGCGGCCGTTAGTCATCGCCTGGTTTTGCAGCGGACACTCGCCGCCCTTGTCACAGGTGGGGCAGTCGAGCGGGTGGTTGGCCAGCAGCAGCTCCATCACCCCGCTCTGGGCTTTGGCGGCGACCGGCGAGGTGAGCTGAGTCTTGACCACCATGCCCTCGGCCACCGTCTGCGTGCAGGACGCGACCGGCTTGCGCTGACCCTCGACTTCGATCAGACATTGCCGACACGCACCGGCCGGAGCGAGCAACGGGTGATCGCAGAACCGCGGAATGGCAATACCCATCCGCTCCGCCACCCGAATGACCAGCTCACCCTTCTGCGCGGTGACTTCGATCCCGTCCACGGTAAGCGTGACAGAGTCAGTCTTCTTCGCTACATCCGTCATTAGTGAGCTCCTACCAAGGCCTTTTCGGACAGCCGTGGAGCGGTCCGGCCCTCGATGTAGTCCAGGTAGTCCTGGCGGAAGAACTTCAGCGTGGAGATGACCGGGGTGGCCGCGCCGTCACCCAGACCACAGAATGAGCGACCGAAGATGTTGTCCGCGGTGTCCTGCAGCGTGTCCAGATCCTGGACAGTCCCCTGACCAGCCAAAATCCGCCGGTACGTGCGAACCATCCAGTAGTTGCCCTCACGACACGGAGTGCACTTGCCACACGACTCGTGGTGATAGAACTCCAGCCAGCGCCAGGTCGCATAAACCGGGCAGTCCTGATCGGAGAAGATCTGCATCGCCGTGGTGCCCAAGATCGACCCGGCTGCCGCGACCCCCTCGAAGTCCATCGGTGTGTCGATGTGCTCGGCGGTCAGCAGCGGTGTCGACGACCCGCCCGGCGTCCAGAACTTCAACTCGTGGCCGGGCTTCATCCCGCCGGCCAGTTCAATCAGTTCGCGCAGGGTGATGCCCAGACCACACTCGTACTGACCGGGGTTGGCGATTCGACCGGAGAGCGAATAGATCATCGGGCCGGACGACTTCTCCGTACCCATGCTCTTCCACCAGTCGGCGCCACCCAACACGATGTAGGGGACGCTGGCGATGGTGCCGACATTGTTGACCACGGTCGGGCTGGCATAGAGGCCGGCGATGGCGGGGAACGGCGGACGCAGTCGCGGCTGCCCGCGGAAGCCCTCCAGCGAGTCCAGCAGCGCTGTCTCTTCGCCGCAGATGTAAGCGCCGGCACCACTGTGCACGACCAGATCCAGGTCGAACCCGGACCCGAGGATGTTGGTGCCGAGATAACCCTTGGCATACGCCTCGTTCACCGCGTGACGCAGGCGGCGGGCGGCGTGCACTGCCTCGCCGCGAATGTAGATGAACGCCCGGTTGGCCCGGATCGCATAGGAGGCGATTATCGCGCCCTCGATCAGCGAGTGCGGGTCGTAGGTCATCAGCGGCAGGTCTTTACAGGTGCCCGGCTCGCCCTCGTCCGCGTTGATCACGAGGTAGTGCGGTTTGCCGTCACCTTGCGGGATGAAGCTCCACTTGAGCCCGGTGGGGAAGCCCGCACCGCCACGCCCGCGCAGCCCAGAGTCTTTGATCAGCTGGATCAGGTCGTCCGGGTGCACGTCGAACGCCTTACGGACCGCGGCGTAACCGTCGAGCCGCTCGTAGACGCCGATCTGCCACGCATCCGGCGACAGCCAGCGTTTGGTCAGCACTGGGGTCAGTTTCTGCAGGACCTCCCGCCGTGGCTGGGTCACTTCTGCTCCTCGTTGCCCCGGGCCGGCTTGGTCTTGGCGATCGGTGTGTCGATGGTGAAGTTGGCGACGGCGATGCCGTGCTCCTGTGCGAGCGACACACCTCGCAGGGTCGGCACACCAGCAGGGCCGTCACTGACCGCGCCGTCACGTTCCTCGGCGAAGCCGGCGAGCTGCCACTGCATTTCCTTGAGCGTGCAGAGGCGGGCGCCGCGTACCAAAGTGGGGCGTTCGCCTTTGCGTAGTTGCTCTACCAGCTCGACCGCGGCGTCGGGGGTGGCCTCGTCGACCGCGAAGTCGTAATTGACCGTGACCACGGGGGCATAGTCGCAGGCAGCCAGGCACTCTGCGTGCTCCAGCGTGATCTTGCCGTCGTCCGTGGTGCCCTGGTGGCCGACGCCAAGGTGCTCAGCGAGCCCGTCGTAGACCTCCTGGCCACCCATTACGTTGCACAGCGTGTTGGTGCACACGCTGACCAAATACTCACCGGTCGGGCGCCGCTTGTACATGGTGTAGAACGTGGCAACGGCGCCGACCTGGGCCTTGGTGATGCCCAGCACGTCGGCGCAGAATGCGACGCCGCGCGGAGAAACGGTGCCTTCTTCGGTCTGCACGAGGTGCAGCAGCGGCAGCAACGCCGACCGACTGCGACCCTCGGGGTAACGGGCGATGATTTCTAGCGCCGGCCCGAGCAGTTTCTCGGCCAGCGGCGCGGCAGCGGCGGAAAAGTCCACCGTGGTCTGTGCAGCCTGAGTCTGTGCAGCCTGAGTTTGGGACATTTAGCGGTCACACCCACCCATCACGGGGTCCAGAGACGCACCGCCGGCGATCACGTCGGCCAGCAGTGCGCCCTCGGCCATCGCGGGGATGGCCTGCAGGTTCACGAAGCTCGGGTCGCGCAGGTGCACCCGGTAAGGATGGGTGCCCCCGTCGGAGACCGCGTGCACACCGAGCTCACCGCGCGGGTGCTCGATGGACACATAGACCTGGCCGGCCGGAACCCGGAAGCCTTCAGTCACGAGCTTGAAATGGTGGATCAGCGATTCCATCGACTGACCCATGATCTTGGCGACATGCTCCAGCGAGTTGCCCATGCCGTCGATGCCGACTGCCAGCTGCGCCGGCCAAGCGATCTTCTTGTCCGCCACAAAGATCGGCCCCGGCCGCAACCGGTCGAGCGCCTGCTCCACGATCTTGAGCGATTCGCGAATCTCGGCCAGCCGCACCTGGTATCGACCCCAGACGTCCGCAGTTGTCGCGGTCGGCACATCGAAGTCGTAGGTCTCGTAGCCGCAATACGGCATGGTCTTGCGCAGGTCCCAGGCCAACCCCGAGGCCCGCAGCACCGGACCGGTAATACCCAACGCCATGCACCCGGTGACGTCCAAAACGGCCACACCTTGGGTACGTTCCTGCCAGATGATCTGGCCGCTGAGCAGGTCTTCGTATTCCTTGAGCTTCTTCGGCAAGTAGACCAGCAGGTCGCGGATCTTCTTGATCGCCGAATCCGGCACGTCTTGGGCCACCCCACCGGGCCGGATGTATGCGTGGTTCATCCGCAGGCCGGTGGTCTCCTCGAAGACGTCGAGGATGTATTCGCGCTCCCGGAAGCCGTAAAGCATCATCGAGATGGCGCCCAGCTCCATGCCGGTGGTCGCCAGCCAGACCAGGTGCGACGAAATCCGGTTGAGCTCCATGAAGAGCACCCGGATCGTGGTGGCCCGCTCGGTGATCTGATCGGTGATGCCGAGCAGCTTCTCCACCGCGAGGCAATAGCCGGCCTCGTTGAACAGCGGGGCCAGATAGTCGGCCCGGGTCACGAAGGTGGTGCCCTGAGTCCAGTTGCGGTATTCGAGGTTCTTCTCGATGCCGGTGTGCAGGTAACCGACGACCGGGCGGGCCTCCGTGACCGTCTCGCCTTCGAGCTCCAGCACCAACCGCAGCACGCCGTGCGTCGATGGATGCTGCGGGCCCATGTTGACAACGATCTTCTCGTTGCTGAGCGGGTCGATACTGCCGGTGACCGAGCTCCAGTCACCGCCGGTAACAGTGAAGACCCGACCCTCGGTTGTCTCGCGTTCGGCCGCATAGCTGGACGTGGCGGCGCCGGGTGTCGTCATCGCTTACCTCCGATCAGGACTGCGGGGCTCGCAAGCTCTCTGCTCGCACTGATCACTGGTAGACCCTCCGCTGATCCGGCGGCGGAATTTCGGCGCCCTTGTATTCGACGGGAACGCCGCCGAGCGGGTAGTCCTTGAGCTGCGGGTGGCCCTCCCAGTCGTCGGGCATGAGCACCCGAGTCAGGTTGGGGTGGCCGGTGAAAACGACGCCGAACATGTCGTACGTCTCGCGTTCCTGCCAGTCGACAGTGGGATAAATGCTGGTGACGCTCGGCAGGCTGCCACCGCCCACGACTGCCGCTTCCAGGCGCACCTGGCGGCGATAAGTCATCGAGGTCAGGTGGTAGCAGACGTGCAACCGGCGCGCGTCCGAGTTCAGATAGTCGACCGCCGACAGGGATGAGCAGAGCTCGAAGCGCAGCGCTGCGTCATCGCGCATGATCTGCGCGATCTCGGCGATCCGCTCGGCCTTGACGTGCAAGGTCAGCTCGTCGCGGTCGACCACCACCCGCTCGATCGCGTCGTCGAAGCCGGGGAAGGCCTCAGCCAGCGCATCGGTGACTTCGTCGAAGTAGCTGCCATAGGGCTTGGGCGTGCCGACCAGCTCCGGCCGCTGCCGAACTAGACCGCCGAAGCCGGAGACGTCACCGCTGCCGGTGATGCCGAACATGCCCTTTTGCGGCGAGGCCGGGGCCTGCGCGGGGGCGCCGAGATTGGCGCCGACCGGCTCTACCTCGACCGGAACACCGGGGTCAGTCATTTGCCCTCCCGCAGGTGCGGTTGCAGCTTCATCCAGTTCTCGATGCGCAACTGTTCCTCGCGGCCTTCCTTGACCGCCTGAGTCCACTGCTCGCGGCGAACCTTGTCCACCCGATAGGACGAGGGCATCGCGCCGGCCGCCACGATCGGCATCTTGCCTTCGGCCTTACGGGCTTCGAGCATCTTGCGACCGTTCGGGCCGAGCGGTTGCGCCATCACCTTTTCGCGCATCTTGAGGATGGCGTCGATCAGCATCTCTGGCCGCGGCGGGCATCCCGGCAAGTAGACATCGACCGGTACGATGTGGTCGACGCCCTGCACGATGGCGTAGTTATTGAACATGCCACCCGACGAGGCGCAGACGCCCATCGAGATCACCGAGCGCGGCTCGGGCATCTGGTCATAGATCTGGCGAACGACAGGTGCCATCTTCTGGCTCACCCGGCCGGCGACGATCATCAGGTCGGCCTGCCGAGGCGAGGCGCGGAAGACCTCCATGCCCCAGCGGCCCAGGTCATAGTGCGGGCCACCCGCGGCCATCATCTCGATCGCGCAGCAGGCGAGCCCGAAAGTGGCTCCCCAGAACGACGACTTGCGGGCCCAGTTGGACAGTTTCTCCACTGAGGTGAGCAGAATGCCGCTCGGCAGCTTCTCTTCGATTCCCATGGCTATCAGTCCCAGTTGAGTCCGCCGCGTCGCCACACATACGTGTAGGCGATGAAGACGGTGCCGATAAACAAGACCATTTCCACGAACCCGAAGATGCCCAGTTGCACGAACGAGATGGCCCACGGGTAGAGGAAAATAGTCTCGATGTCGAAGACGATGAACAGCATCGCGGTCAGGTAGAACTTCACCGGGAAGCGGCCGCCGCCGATTGGTTGCGGCGCCGGCTCAATGCCACACTCGTACGCGTCGAGCTTGGCGCGGTTGTAACGCTTCGGCCCGACGACCGGTGCGATCGCTACGGAGAAGAGCGCGAAAAGCGCGCCGAGGATCAACAACCCGACGATCGGGACGTACGGATTGATCGTCATGTTCTCTCCTGTCCGACTGTTAGCCGCTTCACACTATTGATCCAATTACGCTGCGCACCGACCAGGGTCCCCTCACCTGCGCGGAAGTCGTCATACTGCCGGAGCCACCTTGGTCAAGCCATTGATGATCCGGTCCATCGTGTCCCCATCGCGCGGGTCGGTCAGGTTGGCCAAAAGTTTGAGCACGAACCGCATCAGCATCGGGTGTGGCATGCCATGTTTGGTGGCGATTCGCATGATCTGTGGGTTGCCGATCAGCTTGACGAACACTCCGCCGAGGCGGTAATAGCCGCCGAAGCGCAGGCTCAACTCGGTCGGGTAGGCCCGCAACGCCCGCTCTCGCTCCGGGCCGGCCGGTCGGGCCAGGGCCTGCACCGCCACTTCAGCGGCCAGCTCACCGGACTCCATCGCATAGGCGATGCCTTCGCCGTTCATCGGGTTGACCATGCCGCCCGAGTCGCCGACCAGCATCAAGCCGCGGGTGTAGTGCGGCACCCGGTTGAATCCCATCGGCAGCGCCGCGCCCAGGATCGGACCATCCGCGTTCTCCTCGCCGCGCAGGCCCCAATCGGCCGGCGTGGTGCCCAGCCAGTCGGTGAGCATCGCCCGGTAGTTGGTCTTGCCGAAGGCGCTGGAAGAGTTAAGGATGCCGAGGCCGACGTTGACCCGGCCATCGCCCATCCCGAAGATCCAGCCATAGCCGGGCAACAGTCGCTCGTGATCCTGCGCGCTGCGCAACTCCAGCCAGGATTCCAGGTAATCGTCGTCAGCGCGCGCTGGCGAGTGGTAATAGCGCCGAACCGCGACCCCGATCGGCCGGTCGTCGCGTTTGGTCAGTCCCATCGCGAGTGGCAGCTTGCCGGACACACCGTCCGCCGCGATCACCAGCGGCGCGCGATACTCAACGGGTTCCTTCTGCTCACCGAGTTTAGCTTTCACGCCGATGGCGTGACCGTCGGCGTCGAGCACGGGACCCGTCACGTTGACCAAGGTGTGCAGCAGCGCGCCGGCTTCGACCGCACGGTTGGCCAGCATGTCATCGAAGTCGAGTCGGGTGCGCACGAGCCCGTAATTGGGGAAGGTGGCCAGATCGGGCCAGTCAAGTTCCAGGCGCACTCCGCCGCCGATAACCCGCAGGCCCTTGTTCTGCAGCCAGCCGGCCTTTTCTGAGGTGTCGACACCCATTCGGACCAACTGGCGGACTGCGCGCGGAGTCAACCCGTCACCGCAGACCTTCTCGCGCGGGAATTCGGTCTTTTCCAGCAGCAAGACGCGCAAGCCATGTTTGGCCAGGTGATAGGCCGCCGCTGAGCCACCCGGCCCGGCACCGACGACGATGACATCTGCCTCGTCGACGATCCGTCCGGATGCCACTGGGTCGCGCACCACACACCTCCGTCTCGCGCGAGCTCGTGAAACAGTTCACAAGCACGCCCAGATCGGAGTCTAAGACGGCCATCGAAGCTCGTTCGGGTTAGGTAACCCTAACTGATTCGCGCCGGTGAGTCGTCCGATCCACCATCTGTCAAGGCCGCTTCCGCTACTCCTCGTGCCTCTGGATGCAGGTATTCCCGAAACGTACCGCCCATCGCTCGATCAAGAGCGACGATCAGCTCATCTACCAGCTCTTGGGCGAGTTCTGGGTCGGCCGCGGCCACCATCCGGATGCGATCAGCGAGCTCCAGGCTGGTGCGCGCGCCCGCCTCCCGCTCGTCAATGGCGATGTCGATATCGGTGTCCTCAAGATGCCCGAAAGTCGTCATAAAAGGAGGAAAACAGGATTCGCGGGACCGTGAGGGGAAAACCGGAGTTTTACCCCCTAGTCGCGCGATGCAAGGCGACAATTCCGCCGGTCAGATCGCGCCAACCCACCCGAGTCCACGGTCCCGAGCCAGCGATCCGCGCCGCCAGCTCCTGCTGCTGCGGCCAGTGGCGGATCGATTCCGCCAGATACACGTACGCGTCGGGGTTGCTGGAAACCGCTCGCGCCACCGCCGGCAGTGGGCGCAACAGGTAGCGCTGGTAGGCCGTGCGAAACGCCTGATTGGTCGGGCTGCTGAACTCACACACCACCAGCCGGCCACCGGGACGAGTGACCCGACCCAATTCGCGCAGCGCAGCATCGGTGTCGACCACGTTGCGCAGCGCAAATGAGATGGTGACCGCGTCGAACGTGGCATCGGCGAACGGCAGGCGCAGCGCGTCACCAGCCAACAGCGGCACAGTCGGTCGGGTCCGTCGACCCGCGCGCAACATGCCGATGGACAGATCCGCGCCGACGGCGAAGGCACCCGAGCGCTCCAACTCACTCGTTGACACACCCGTGCCCGCGCCGACGTCGAGCACCCGCTCCCCCGGTCGCAATCCGAGCGCGGCCCGAGTCGCCCGGCGCCAGCCCCGGTCTTGACCGAAGGCGAGCACGGTGTTGGTCAGGTCATACCGCTTGGCGACGCCGTCGAACATCTCGGCGACCTCGTGCGGCTGCTTTGCCAAATCTGCGCGCGTCACGCCTGCCAACTCTGCCACCTCAGCCCAACCCGGGCCAAGCACCCCACCGACCGGGTGGCGACATCGGAACGGGCGGCATGGTTTCCCATGCCGCCCGTTCTTCTTGCGTTATATATACGACCGCCATCGGTCGGGTCCGCGTCCCGTCACCGGGCTCACACCCGATTTGCGTTCAGCAGTTCTGCCTACTCAGGGACGGTATCGCGCCCAGCTGGTCCTGGCATAGAAGTTGACGCAGCTCGTTACCCAGGAGCAATCTGGCCCTCGCCGACAAGCCGATCGTTCATTGGCCGAACGGTCAGCGCCGACCTACCGAAGGGCTAGGTCCGGGCCGGTGGGGTCGGCAGGGAGACGGCGCTGTTTGACATGGAGCTTAGCTTGCATCGATATCCGTCGCCATGTCATTCGTTCGATCGGTTATCCCGCCGGTCCATTCATCCTCGCAATCGACTGTTCCACCGACCGCTTTCGTGCATCGATCACTCGGGCGACCGCCTACAAGACCTCTACCAGCGGAAGCTCGGTGCGGCCGGCGCCCCCGCCAGGCATGGCGATCGACGAAAAGTGCGAAACGACCCGTTCATCGCTTGGGTCCTGCTCCGGGGTGAGGTGCACGGCGAGGTGACGATAAAGCGTGTCGCGCTGCGCGGGGATCCGGCCGGCGGTGCGGATCATCCAGATCAACTCGTGCAGGTTCGACCGGTGCCGCGCGCCGGCTGAGGAGATCACGTTCTCTTCCAGCATGATCGAGCCGAGGTCATCGACCCCCAGGTGCAGGGACAACTGACCGACGTCCTTACCCGTGGTCAACCACGACGCCTGCAGATGCGCGACGTTGTCGAAGAACAGCCGTGACACCGCGATGAACCGCAAATACTCCAGCGTGGTGGCCTGAGTACGGCCCTTGAGGTGGTTGTTCTCCGCCTGGTACGTCCACGGGATGAACGCGCGGAACCCGCCGACCGAGCCATCCGCTTCGACAGCGTCGTCACGGTAACCATTGGCGACGGCGAGATCCTGCACTTCGCGGATCATCCGGATGTGCTCGATCCGCTCGGCGTTCGTCTCGCCGGTGCCCATCATCATGGTGGCCGTCGACGACAGCCCGTTGCGGTGCGCGACTGCCATCACTTCTAGCCAGCGGGCGCCGCTCTCCTTGAGTGGGGCAATCGCCGTGCGTGGACGATCCGGCAGCATTTCGGCGCCAGCACCGGCGATCGAATCCAGGCCGGCGGCTTTGATCCGCAGCACAGCCGCTTCGATCGAGACGTTCGAGACCTTCGCCATGTGCAGGATCTCGCTCGGGCCGATCGAGTGGATCGCCAGCTGCGGATATGCCTGCTTGACCGAGGAGAACAAGCTTTCGTAATACTCGACGCCGTAGTCAGGGTGGTGCCCGCCTTGCAGCATCACTTGAGTCGCACCGAGCTCAACTGCTTCGGCGCAGCGGCGCAGGATTTCTTCGGTCGGGTGCGACCAACCCTCGGCGTGCTTGGGCGCGCGATAGAACGCACAGAACTTGCACGCCGTGACACACACGTTCGTGTAATTGATATTGCGATCGATGAGGTAGGTGACGATGCCGTCCGGGAACCGACGCCGTCGAACCGCATCGGCCGCCTCACCGAGCGCGTGGAAGGGCGCATCGGTGTAGAGCAACAATGCCTCCTCGGGCGTGATTCGCCCGCCGTCAGCGCCGCGCTGCAGAATGCTGTCGATCTCCGGGTTCACCATCACAACTCGAAGCGTACGTCCCTGGGCCAGTGGGCGTCAGCGGCGCGGGTCACGTCGATAGGCTCGTTGGACTCGCTGAGTCGGTCTTGGGGAAGGAATACGCGTGCTGGTTGTACACGGCGGCTGGGTGCCCGGCTTGGATCGACCGGGGCAGCTGTTGCTCTGGGCCGAGCAGCCGACTCTAATGCCAGGTTCAGCCAGTTCATCACGGGCGAAGACACGGCCGCACCCGTTCGCGGTTACGGCCGAATCGTTGGCTGCTGCGCTGGTCGAGACGGCTACAGACCTCCAAGCTGTCCTGGACGGCGCTGAGATCGACTCGATGATCCTGCAGCTCCCGGGCACGACGCGCGGTCCGGTGCCGTCCCCCGAGACCGGCCTCGAAGGGCCGGTCAGGAGTGTGCGGCTGAACAATTGGACGGTGCCGGTATTGGTGGTGGGTGGTGATGTCGCGCTGGCCGCGCTCGGCGCGCTCAGCGACCCCGAGCCGGGTGGGCCCTGGATTGCCGGTTCTTCGCTGCGTTACCTGAGCATGCTCGCGGGGCATGCGTGCGACCTAGCAAAACGGGGTCGGCTGCTGCCGCAGTTGGTGACCGAGGGCGGCCTACCAGCAGCGCGTTGGCGGCCGGTGCTCACCGGCGCTGACGTCGCCAGCTACCGCGACTTCGCCACAGCGATGCCACCTGTGGTTCGGGCAGCCGGTGGCGTTGATCAGGGTGCTGGGGTTGGGCGCACTTTGCGCGACGCGGTGGACGCGCTGGTCGACGCGGCCGCGCGGGCGATGCTGCCGGAGCGAATCCTGGGCGGGCAGCGCGCCGGGGTCAGGGCACCGCTGCCCGATCGGTGGGTCGCGGCGCTCACCGTTGCAGCCGACCCGACCCTGGCCGGCGCGCGGCCCGAAGAAGTGCGGGAACTGACCAAGGCTCTCGACGGCTGGATGCGTGCGGCAAATGACGCGAATGGCCCGATCCGGGTGTGTTTCCGGCTAGTGGAGCCCCCACCCACGCAAGATCAGTGGGGGCTGGATTTCGCCCTGCAGTCCGCCGAGGATCCGAGCCTCTACCTTCCGGCTGAGCAGGTATGGGCCGGTGATCGCTTCCCCGGCCTGCCGCCCCGCCCGGACGAAACGCTGCTAGCTGGACTCGGCCGGGCAGTCCGACTTTTTCCGCTGCTGAACGTGGCCTTGCACGAGCAGCAGCCGGGTGAGATGGCACTTAGCACAGCTGAGGCACACGAGTTCTTGCGCCAGGCTGCACCGCTGCTGCAGGCGGCTGGGTTTGGCGTACAGCTGCCGTCTTGGGCTGGGCGTAAGGGCGTCGGGCTAAAGTTGACCACTCGGTCCAAGAGCATCAGTGCTGGGTCGCGGGCGGCGGCGAGCTCAGGGTTCGGTTTGCAGGAGCTGGTCGACTTTCGGCTCGATCTGGTGATCGGCGATGCGGTGGTGGACGCCGACGAATTGGCCGAGCTGGCCCGACTCAAAATTCCGCTGGTGCGGGTGCGCGGTCAATGGGTGGAGCTCGACGACCGCCAGCTGCAGGCAGCACTGAAGGCGGTCGGCAAGCGACGTGACGGCGAGATGACCGCCGGCGAGGTGCTGCAACAGGTGATGGACGGCGGGGACGAAGATCTGCCGCTGGTCGAGGTGGACGCTGACGGGATGCTCGGCGATCTGTTGTCGGCTGAGGCAGCCGAACGGCTCACCCCGATTGCGACGCCGGCGACGTTTGTCGGCACGCTTCGACCGTACCAAGAGCGGGGTTTGTCTTGGTTGCACTTTTTGACCCGGCTTGGGCTTGGCGCGATCTTGGCTGACGACATGGGGCTGGGCAAAACCGCACAGACGCTGTCGTTGCTGCTCACCGATCAAGCGCGGACGTTGTTGGTTTGTCCGATGTCGTTGGTGAGCAACTGGCAGAAGGAGGCGGCTCGGTTTGCGCCTAGTTTGCGGGTTTATGTGCATCACGGCGGGACGCGGTTGCGGGCGGACGAGTTTCGGGCGGCGGTCGGCGCAGCGGATCTAGTGATTACGACATATGGCACGGCGTTGCGGGATTTGGCGACGTTGCGCGAGGTCGAGTGGGCCCGGGTCGTCTGCGACGAGGCACAGGCGATCAAAAACAGCGGCACGCGGCAGGCGCAGGCGATGCGGGCAATTCCGGCGCGGACTCGGGTGGCTCTGACCGGCACGCCGGTGGAGAATCATCTGGCTGAGCTCTGGTCCATCATGGATTTTTGCAACCCAGGGATGCTCGGCCCGGTGAAGCGATTCCGTCGCCGGTTCCAAGAGCCGATCGAAGTGCGCGGAGACGAAGACGCTGCCGCTGCCCTGAAGCGCGCCACCGGCCCGTTCGTACTGCGTCGCCTGAAGACCGACAAGTCCATCATCTCGGATTTGCCGGAGAAAAACGAAATGAAGGTTTGGTGCACGCTGACGCCGGAGCAAGGCACGCTCTATCAAGCCGTGGTCGAGGACATGATGGCCGAAATCGAAGGCAGCGAGGGGATCCAGCGCAGCGGCAACGTGCTCGCTGCGATGACCAAGCTCAAGCAGGTCTGTAACCACCCAGCCCACCTGCTCAAGGACGGTTCGCGACTGCCGGCCCGCTCCGGCAAGCTGGCCCGTCTCGAAGAACTCGCCACCGAGATCATCGAAGACGGCGACAAGGCGTTGATCTTCACCCAATACAGCGAGTGGGGCGCGCTGCTGCAGCCCTACCTCGCCGCCCACGTCGACCGACCAGTGCTCTGGCTGCACGGCGGGCTCACCAAGACCAAACGGGACGAACTGGTCGAAAGGTTTCAAAACGACAGCGAGCCGATGCTGTTCCTGCTTTCGCTCAAGGCCGCCGGCACCGGCCTGAACCTGACCGCGGCCAACCATGTGATCCATTTCGACCGCTGGTGGAACCCGGCCGTGGAAGATCAAGCCACCGACCGCGCGTTTCGGATCGGCCAGTCGCGCAACGTGCAGGTGCGCAAATTCATCTGCACTGGCACGCTGGAGGAGAAAATTGACGCGATGATCGAGCGAAAGAAAGCGCTAGCGTCGAAAGTCGTCGGCACCGGCGAAGGCTGGGTCACCGAGCTCAGCACCGACCAGCTGCGCGAGCTGTTCACGCTCGACGCTGGGGCGGTGCGCTAATGCCAGTTGACCGCACCGGCCGGTTCTTCGAAGGCGCCAAACCGATCAAAGTCGACGGCGGCTTAGCCGTACGGGCTAAACGCGGCAAAATCGGCGAACAGTGGTGGTCGCGCCGGTTCGTCGACGTGTTGGAACAGTTCTGCGACAGCGGGCGGCTAGCACGCGGGCGGGCATACGCCCGAAAAGGACAAGTGCTCGACTTTTCGCTGAAACCAGGTCGGGTACGCGGACGTGTGCAGGGTTCGCGGCCGACGCCCTACATAGTCAACATCAATTTACCCGCGTACAGCGAAGCGCAGTGGACTGATATCACTGCGGCGCTGGGTGCTCGGGCGCTGTATCGGGCCGCGTTGCTGGCCGGCGAGATGCCACACGAGATCATCGAGCTGTTCGAAGAGCACGGGCTGCCCCTCTTCCCCGACCGACTCGACCTCGATTGCAACTGCCCAGACTGGGGCGTGCCGTGCAAACACGGGTCTGCAGTCCTCTATGTGCTGGCCGAGGCGTTCGACGACGACCCGTTCCTGGTACTCGCCTGGCGCGGCCGAGATCGCGACCGACTGCTGGACGCCCTACGCGGCACCCCCGACCCGGACGAGGCCGTCGACCCGCTAGCCGTCGACGAGGAACCACTCGCCGCCCGACTAACCGACTTCTACTCCCCCGGCATCAGCCTGAGTCGCCTGCGCGAACGACCCGCCCGGGTCGCCACCCCACCTGAACTGCTGTTACGCGCCCTCGACCCACCCCAAATCCGCGTGCGCCATATCCCACTAGTCGACCTCCTGCGCTCCGCTTACCGAGAACTAGCCGACCCCACCGACTGAACGAGCGGCGGCGACTGGGGGCGGCATAGGCTGGAGATCATGAGTGAGATGAGCTACCGCCGGCTCGTTCGGCATGGACATGGCCGGCAGCAAAGGTCGCGACTTCGATGCTCGGGGCGCGCGACGTTACATCGTGCGCGCGGTCGAAGCTTCACTACGCCGCCTGGAAACTGACTATATCGACTTATATCAGATTCATCGGCCCGATCCAGCCACCCCGATCGACGAAACGTTGGCTGCGCTCGACGACTTAGTGCACTCGGGCAAGGTTCGCTACCTGGGTAACTCGAAACCTGGGTAACTCGAACTTCGCCGGCTGGCAGATCGCCGACGCTGCGTGGACCGCGCGCACCGCGAATCTCACTCCGTTCATCAGTGCGCAGAATCAGTACAGCCTGCAGCAGCGCGCGGTCGAGACCGAAGTCGTGCCCGCCTGCGAACAATTCGGGCTCGGCTTGCTGCCGTTCTTCCCGCTCGATTCCGGCCTGCTCACCGGGCAAGTATCAGCGTGGCCAGCAGCCGGCCGCGGGCACCCGTCTTTCGCAAGACCGCTGCCAAAGCTGGCTCGCCGACGCCGACTGGGACACGATCGAAGCGCTGACTGCTTTCGGCGCCGAACGCGGCCATTCGCTGCTCGACGTGCAATCGCCGGCCTGGCCGCCCAACCCGCGGTAGCGAGGGTGATCGCCGGCGCCAACCAAATCCAAGCAAACGCCACCGCCGGAACGTGGCACCTAACCGCCGCGGACATAGCCGCCCTGACCCACACACTCACCAAAGAACCCAGATCGGCGAATTTGTCGATTGTCGTAGGGCACTTTGGTGTCTGGTGGATGTGCTCTGTCGGAGAGCTAGGCGTGGGTCGCTTACACGCGCTGACGGTGACTGATCGTGTCTTTGTGCGCTGGTTGTGTCCACCGGCCGGTGGCCCTTTGCTCTGAGTACATAGACGCATCACCATCGTTGGGCTGGTGCTATGGGAAATCCCGATTGCTGAGCTGGTCGGGTGGCAGTTACTGCGGGTAGTTGGGTGCGTCCATGGCAACGGCCGGCGACGGTCCTGTGCCGTGCCGTGCCGTGCATCAGGAGTTGTGCGCGGGTGGTTGTGCTGGACCGCCATGTCCGACGAGGGGCGAAAGGTGTGCCGACTTTAGGGCTGCATACTGGATGACTCTCGGTCTCATCTTGGTTGTCAAGTCGGGATGGTTTGCGCAGCTCACGGGGGTGATGCGTTGAGGTACTCAGAGCAAAGTTTGTCGTTGCCCCTTCGGGGCTGCCGTGGGGCTGTGTTAATAGTGTGGGTTGCTCGCGGTGGGAGGTGGTGCGGGTGACACAAGTAGTGCGTCGTGTGTTGTTGCGGCTGATTGACTATCACAGATGTTGGGGTGGTAGCCGCCCGGTTGACGTCGGGAGCCCCTTGGCGCTCCGAGTCCGTAGCAAAGTTTGACGCCGGGAACCATGTTTTGTGCCGTGGATCGTCGCTTCGAGCACGCGGGTCAGAATGTTTCGACCGTTCGGTTCCCCCGGTCGGCTACCACCTCATCACACCGTACCCGCTGTGATGGGATGTGATGAGAGTGGATGTGTACGTCGAAAGGATCGCTGGGATTGATATCGGTAAGGCCGCGTTGAGTGTGACGATCCGTGTTCCGCAGCCCGGCTCGGGCCGGCGCCGGCAGGTGACCCGGACCTACTCGACGATGACCGCGGCGTTGTCGACGATGGCGGACTGGCTGGCCGGCGAGGGCATCACCCGGGTCGTGATGGAAGCGACCTCCGATTACTGGAAACCGGTCTACTACCTGTTGGAAGCGGCGGGATGCTTCGAGGTGTGGCTTGTCAACGCGTACCACGTGAAAGGGGTACCGGGCCGGCGTAAGACCGACAATATCGACTCGGCGTGGCTGGCCAAGGTCGCTGAGTGTGAACTCGTGCGGCCCAGCTTCGTGCCACCGCAGCCGATCCGTGAACTGCGGGACCTGAGCCGTTACCGCACCAGCCTGGTCCGGGACCGGACCAGGCTCGCGCAGCGCCTGGAGAAGATCCTCGAAGACGCCGGTATCAAACTGACCGTGGTGGCCTCGGAGATCCTCGGCGCGTCTAGCCAGAGCATCATCACCGCCCTGGTCGATGGGGAACGCGACCCGGGTGTGCTGGCAGAGCTAGCCAAGGCGAAGCTGCGTAACAAACGCCGCGAACTCGTCGAAGCGCTCACGGGCCGGTTCAGTGACCACCACGGATTCCTCTGCCGGCAGATGATGCAGCGCATCGCTGCACTCGACGAGGACGTCAGGATCATGGACGCTGAGATCGCACGGGTCACCGACATCTATCAGCCCCGCATTACCCAACTGGTCAGTGTGCCCGGTATCTCGCAGATCACCGCACGCCGGCTGATCGCCGAGATCGGTGTCGACATGAGCGTGTTCCCTACCCCTGAACACCTCAGCGCCTGGGCCGCGATGGCACCCCGGCCCCGCTCCTCGGCCGGTAAGACCCGCCACGGCAGTACCGGCAAAGGCAACCGCCACCTCGCCGGTGTCCTCGGTGAAAGCGTCGCGACCATCGCCCGTAGTAACACCTTTATCGGTGCCCGACATCGACGACTAGCCGCCCGGCGCGGTAAACGCCGTGCCATCGTCGCGACCAGCCGACACCTCCTGATCATCATCTGGCACCTACTACACGATCCCACCAGCACCACCATGTTCAACGACCTCGGCCCTGACTACCACCTCAACCGGATCGACCCCGCCAAACGCACCCGTCAACTGATCCACCAACTCGAACAACTCGGACACACCGTCAGCCTCGAAACCGCGGCCTGACCTAAACCCCACAAACCATCCCGGCTCCGCCGGGACGCTGCCGCCTGCCCACAAACTCTCTATTTACGGGTCAGGGTCGGCGACTGGTCCTTACCGGTGCGGGGCTCCGACCGGTCCCCTTGGGGGGACTTTTGGGTTACGGGCGGGCATGCGCGTCCGTCGCTTCGTCGTGGGCGAAGGGAATCGGCAGTGAGATTCGCTTCACTAAACGCGCCGTGGAACCCGTTCCGTAGCCCTGACGACCCGGTCTTGCGGTTAGACCTGGGCGAAGTGGGGGCCGTTCGGGGGCAGGGGTGGGGCTTCGCCGCGGGCGGCGGCGCGGCGGGCGAACTCGCGGACGCCGGCGATTTGGCGGTCGCCGAGGGAGAAGTCGAGGGCGCGGAAATAGGTGGCCAGGGTCGGGGCGTCGAAGGGTTCCCAGCGGGCGGCCGACTCGGCTACCTCGTCTAGTTCGCCCAGGCAGAGGTCGCGGGAACGTTGGAATGCTTCGTGCACATCCTTGACCACACCGGGGTTTTCGGCGGCGAAATCGCGGCGGACGGCCCAGACGGCGAAGACCATCGGCAGGCCGGTCCACTCTTTCCAGGCTTCGGCGAGGTCGGTGACGTGCAAGCCTTTGAGCGGCGCTTCGTAGTTGGCGCGCAGGGCCGGATCGCCGATCAGCACGCCCGCGTCGGCTTCCATCAGCATCTGTGCCAAGTCGGGCGGGCAGCGGAAATATTCGGGTTCGGCCTGGTAGCGCTCGGCGAGCAGCATTTGCGCGAGCAGCACGCCGGTGCGGGAGGTTGACCCGAGCGCGACCGGGCGGGCGTCGAGTTCGGCGAGCGGGCGGGTGGAGATCAGGTTGACGGACAACACCGGGCCGTCGCTGCCGACAGCGAGGTTGGGCAGCAGCAGCAGGTCTTCGGCGTTGCGCAAATACTCGACTAGCGAGATCGGGCCGATGTCCAAGTCGCCGGCTACGAGCGCGGCATTGAGCCGGTCCGGGGTGTCTTTGTGCAGGTCAACGTCGAGCAGCGCGCCTGAGCGCATCAGTCCCCAATAGATCGGCAGGCAGTTGAGGAACTGAATGTGCCCGACCCGGGGACGGCTGACGCGATCACTCATGCCCCGACGCTATCCCCCGACCGCACGGATCACCCGTTCGCCAGACCCGGAGGTGGCTAACGTCGCAGCTCAACCTTGCAATCGGCCGGACGGATGGGTAAATCGGTGGACGTGGGCCGGCGCGAGCGTAAGGTGGAGAATTCGCTTGACGGCCGTGGTGAGCATGCACCGCAGCGGACGTCCCCCCGCGCCGTGAGCCGACTTGATCGGCACCGGATACGCGAGCAGCCTGCACCAGCCTGCCAGAGGATGACCCGTGCCCGTTTCACCTGACTTGGACATCGAGCTCGCCGACGAACGCCACCATTTGACCGAATCGCGCGCCGCACTCGGCCGAATGCGCGGGCGAGCCGAAGCACTTTTCTCCACCGGATCCGACGTCGCCGGCGACCCGTACGGGGCGGAAGCTCTAGGTCGAGCCCTGTCGCGGCGGGTGGCTGAGCTGGCCGACGACCCGAGCACGCCGCTGTTTTTTGGGCGGCTCGATATCGACGAGTCGGCGTATTACGTGGGGCGGCGGCACGTGACCGACGATGCGGGTGAACCGATGGTGCTCGACTGGCGGGCGCCGCTTTCCCGCTCGTTTTATCAGGCGAGCGTACGAGATCCGAAGGGCGTTTCGACGCGGCGGCGGTTCGGGTTCGTCAAGGGTCAGCTGACTAGTTTCGAGGACGAGCATCTTGACCGGGGTGAAGAGCTCGGCACCAAATCGCGCATTCTGACCGCCGAAATTGAGCGTCCCCGCGTCGGGCCAATGCGTGACATTGTTGCGACGATCCAGCCTGAGCAGGATGAACTGGTTCGGGCTGAGCTGGCGGATTCGATCTGTGTGCAGGGTGCGCCCGGCACGGGGAAAACCGCGGTCGGGCTGCACCGGGCGGCATATTTGCTCTATCTACACCGGGAACGGTTGCGCCGATCTGGAGTGCTGATCGTCGGACCCAACACGGCTTTTCTGTCGTACATCTCGGCAGTTTTGCCGGCGTTGGGCGAGGTGGAAGTGCAGCAGTCGACAGTGGACGCGCTGATTGGCCGGGTGCCGGTGCGCGCGGTCGATTCGCCGGCGGCGACGTTGCTTAAGCACGACGTACGGATGGCTGAGGTTTTGCGCAAGGCGTTGTGGTCGCGGCTGGGCAAGCCGACCGAGCCGATCATGGTGTCGGATGGGTCTTATCGGTGGCGGATTGACGCGGAGCCGTTGCGCCGGATTGTCGACGAAACCCGGCGGGAGGGCGTGCCTTATGCGATTGGCCGGGAGCGGGTGTTGGCTCGGGTGGTCGCGTTGTTGCAGCGGCAGTCGGAATATCGCACCGGCAATTCCCCGGGTGAGCCGTGGCTGCGCAAGATGGGCCGGGTCGAACCGGTGACCGCGTTCCTGGCAGCAGCTTGGCCGTTAGTGACACCGGAATCGCTGGTTGTCGACGTGTTGACTGATCCGTCGGTGGGCGAGGGCATTCTGACGGCCGCTGAGCAGGAGGCGTTGCGGTGGGAAAAGCCACCGAAAACCGCGAAGTCAGCTCGGTTTAGTGCAGCTGATTTAGTGCTGCTGGACGAGGCGGCCGGTTTGCTCGATCGGACTACCAGTTTTGGGCATGTGGTGATCGACGAGGCGCAGGATCTGTCGCCGATGCAGGCTCGGACGATCGCGCGGCGCAGCGAACACGGCTCGATTACTTTGCTCGGCGATCTTGCGCAGGGAACTGCCCCGTGGGCCGCCCGGGATTGGCAGGACACCCTCGGTCATTTGGGTAAGGCGGGTGCCGCGGTGGTGCCGTTGACTGTTGGCTTCCGCGTACCAGCTGTGGTGGTGGCTTTGGCTAATCGGTTGTTGCCGGCGCTAGGGGTGAACGTGCCGGCGGCGGTTTCGCTGCGCAGTGATGGTGATTTGTCGATTGTCGCGGCTACTGACCTGGACGCGGAAACCCTGGTAGAGGTGACGGCGGCGCTCGCGCACGAAGGATCGATCGCGGTGATCGCAGCCGATGACGCGGTGGAGCGGCTGCGCGCGCATTTGACGGCTGCCCGGATCGAACACGCGACCCCGGCGGACATCGAGACCCAGGCGCGAGTCACGGTGGTGCCGGCAACGCTGGTCAAAGGCCTCGAGTACGACCAGGTGATCGTGCACGAGCCGGCCGACATCGTGGCCGCCGAGCCCAAAGGCCTCAATCGCTTGTACGTGGTGCTGACCCGTGCGGTCTCGCGGCTCTCGGTCGTGCACAGCAAATCGTTGCCGGGCCCACTCGGTTCGAGCTTAGTTGACTCTGTGTCGTAGGTTCAATGCAAGATAAACGTCGATGCAATTGCGCCTGCCCAACGACGGTCTGATCAATCAATGGGTTGCGGCCGCGACTACACCACGGGGGTACGCATGATTTTGGCCCGCGCTGAGGCCGTGAGCCGTCGCTACGGTGATCGTCTTGCCCTCGATCAGGTCAGCCTCGAAGTTACTGCCGGTGAGGTCGTCGGCCTGCTCGGGCCGAACGGCGCTGGCAAGAGCACCCTGGTCAGCTTGTTCACCGGAATCCGTCGGCCCAGCTCAGGCCGGGTTGAGCTGTGCGGCGGCGACCCGCGTGACCCGGCCAGCCGACGCACGCTTGGCGTTACTGGTCAGGAGACTGCGCTGCCGTCGGTCATGCGCGTTGGCGAGGTGGTCGATTTCGTCCGCGCGCACTATCGCGACCCGTTTGGCCGCGACGAGCTCCTCGAACGTTTCGACCTGGGCGACCTGGTTCGCCGGCAGACCGGTGGCCTCTCCGGTGGGCAGAAACGCCGAGTGGCTATAGCCCTGGCTTTCGCCGGCCGACCGCGAATCGTGTTTCTAGACGAGCCGACCACCGGCCTCGACGTGACGGCACGACGCTTGCTGTGGGACGCCATTCGCGACTTCCACCGTGACGGCGGCACGGTCGTGTTAAGCAGCCACTACCTCGAGGAAATCGAGGCACTGGCCCAGCGAGTGGTGGTGCTCGACCACGGGCGGGTGCTGGTCGACGACACCCTCACGGCAGTTCGCGCGAAGGTCGCCATCCGCCGAGTCAGCCTGACCAGCCAAATCCCGCTGCCGGAGCTTGACCCGGTGGCCGAGGTGGAACGCGAGGGTGATCGTTTTCACCTGCTCACCCCGGACGCAGATCGACTGGTCCGCAATCTGGTCGAACAGGGCGTGGAGTTTAGTGATTTGGAAGTCCGACCAACGTCACTTGAAGAAGCATTCCTGACCCTCACCCACGATCGTGCCACTGTCTGAAATCGCGCCACTGTCTGAAATGGTGCCACCGTTTGAAATGGTGCCACTATCTGAAAGGGTTCAGCCGAGAATGTTTTCCCTGACGTTGACCCAGGCAAAATTTCAACTCATCGAGACAGCGCGAATTCCGATTGCGCTGATCGGCAGCGGCTTCTGGCCGGCCGTGTCGATGCTCGCGTTCGTCGTTCCGTCGGTCGGTCACGATTCGGTTGGTGCCACCTATGCGACCGCGTCGATGGCCACCTTCTCGGTCATGAGCACAAACCTTTTCCAGTACGGCGTGGGTGTGTCCGAGGATCGAGCTCAGCCCTGGGATCCCTACCTGCGAACTCTGCCAGCCGGGACGGCACCCCGCTTTGCCGGCCGGATTCTGGCCGGTCTGGCCTTGATGATGTTCTCGTTGCTGCCAGTCGTGCTGATCGCGGCATTCCTCACGCCGGCAACATTGTCGCCCGCCCGGTTTCTTGCCGCCGTCGGCGTAACGGTAATCGTGTCGATACCGTTCATTTTTATGGGCTTGGCTATTGGCTATTTCTTGCCGGCGAAAGCGGCCATCGTGGTCGCACAAGTGCTGTTCTTTCCGCTGGCGTTCGGTGGTGGGCTGATGGCAGCTCCCGGTGCTGGTCCAGCCTTCGTCCAACAGCTCGCGCCTTATCTGCCGACCGGCGGCGCGGTGCGACTGATGTGGGCCGCAGTCGGCGACTATCCGGTGAACGCTGGTTCAGTTTTGTCGTTGCTTGGGTGGAGTGCCTTACTCGGCGGCCTTGCCGTATGGGCCTATCGACGGGATGAGGGTCGGCGGTTCAGCTAGAACTCCGACACTTAACCCTATCGAAAGGATAGTGGATGCGACGATGCGTGGATGAACACATCGACGCCGGGCTCACCCGCATGGGTGGATCTCGGAACCGCCGATCTTGAGGCCGCGAAGCGTTTCTACACCAATTTGTTCGGGTGGACCGCAGCGACTTCCGGTGATGAATACGGCGGTTACACCACTTTTCTACTCGATAGTCGGGCGGTGGCCGGCGCCGGCCCGCTCTATGGCGACAGCCAGCCCACCGCCTGGAGCACCTATTTCGCCACCGACAATGCCAACGTGCTCGCCGCCCGAGTCGAAATGGCTGGTGGGAAGGTGTTGATGGCTCCGTTCGACGTGATGGACCAAGGCCGGATGGCGGCGTTTCTCGACCCGGCCGGTGCACCATTCAGCGTGTGGCAGCCCGGCACGATGCCCGGCGCTGAAATTTTCGATTCCCCCGGCTCGCTCACCTGGAACGAACTGCACACCCGCGATCTGGCCGGGGCAAAAGCCTTCTATCACGAGGTATTTGGCTGGACATATCGTGATGCTTCAATGAATGGACAGCCTTACCTCGTGTGGGAAAACCACGGGGAGACAATCTGCGGGATGCAGTCGATGATTGACGACGAATGGTCCGTTGATCTTCCTGGGCATTGGTTGATTTATCTGGCCGTGCGCGATTGCGACATTTCCGCGCAACACACCCGGTCATTAGGTGGGCGAGTTTTGCGCGCGCCAACCAGCGTCCCAATCGGCCGCTTTGCCGTGGTGGAAGATCCCCAAGGCGGCATCTTCTCCATCATCGCCGGCCGGTAATTCACTGCAGGTAAAACTCCACCGCATCGCGGGCCGGTAATTCGCTGCCGGTGAAACTCCACCGCTCAGCGGGTTGGCACCACTAGCGGGCCACGATCACCGTCGATCACCCGTACCCGTACCCGATAGTGCTTGGTTAGGTTGGCTTCGGTCAGGACCTCGTGGGGTGAGCCGGCCGCTACCACTCGGCCGGCGTCGAGGAGCACCATTCGGTCGGCATATTCCCCAGCGGTGGACAAATCGTGCATGGTCGCCAGCACGGTCAGGCCTCGTTCGGTGCGCAGGCGGTCGATCAAGTCGAGCACTTCCTGCTGATGGCCGAGGTCCAACGCGCTGGTCGGCTCGTCGAGCAGCACCACCCGAGCGCCCTGAGCCAGCGCCCGGCCGAGGAACACCCGCTGCCGCTCCCCGCCAGAGAGCGTGTCCAGCCGGCGCCCGGCGAAGCGGCCCAAGTCCAGCGCGCCCAGCACTTCGTCGACTGCAGCTAGATCGGCACTAGATTCCCGACCAAACGACCCCAAATGCGGAGTACGGCCGAGTAGCAGGTAATCAAAGACCCGCATCGCCGGCGGAACAGTAGGCGACTGCGCGACCGTTGCAATCGTCCGAGCCCGCTCGCGCCGAGACAGCTGGTCGACGGGAACCCCGTGCACCTCCACCACCCCGTCGAACGGCACCGACCCGCCGATCGCCCGCAACACAGTGGACTTGCCCGCCCCGTTCGGTCCGATGATCATCACCCAGGCACCGGCTGCGACGTCGAAATCGACCTCGGACACGACCAGGGTCGGCCCGAGCCGCACCCGCAGTCGCGCCACCCGGATCGCCCGCGACTCGCTCACCCGGACACCGACCGGCACCCGGACACCGACCGGCGAATCGCTCCTGCCAGCACCAACCAGCGAATCGCTCACACCGACATCGACGGGCGGCTCGCTCATAGCGACACCGATCGGCTGGCGCGCAGCACGACGATGAAAAACGGCGCACCGAAGAAGGCGGTGACGACGCCGATCGGGATTTCGGCCTGCCCGCCGGCGGTGCGCGCAACCAGGTCCGCCAAGCAGAGAAACGCCCCGCCGAACAGCACCGACAGCGGCAAGATCGACCGGTAGCTCGGCCCGGCCAGCAACCGAATCGTGTGCGGCACGATGATGCCGACGAACCCGATCAACCCTGAGACTGATACGGCCGCCGCAGTCCCCAACGACGCCGCAATGATCAACAAATACCGGCTGCGCTCCGGCCGCAAGCCCAGACCTGCCGCTTCCTCGTCACCCACTGTCAATACGTCCAGCTGCCGACGCTGCGACAGCACAATCACCGCAGTCACCACCGCATAAGGCAACACCAGCAGTACGTCGTGCCAGCCGGCAGTGCTGAGCCGACCCAACAACCACGAGTACACCTCGCGCAGGTTGTCCACGTTGCGCTGTAGCAAATAGGTCTGCGCCGCAGCGAAAAAAGACGCGACCGCGACACCTGCCAAGATCAGCGTGGCTGGGGATCGATCCCGTCCGGCCGCCCCGAGCAGCCAGGTCAGAGCGACGGCGAGTAATGCACCGACAAACGCCGCCACCGGTACGCCGATCGGCAGGTTGGCCGCGACCTGCCCGCTCGAACCGCCGTGCCGCAACGCGAAGACTGCGGTCACTCCGAAACCGGCACCGGCCGCGACGCCGAGCAGGTTCGGGTCGGCGAGCGGATTACGAAAGACGCCCTGGTAGGCGCCGCCGGCCAGGGCGAGCAGGCCACCGACGAGCAGCCCGAGCACGACCCGGGGCAAGCGCAGCTGGGTGACGATGGCTACATCGCGCTCGGTTAGGCCGCTGTGCACGCGTACGCCGGGGATGAGGTTGAGCAGTTCCGCCGCAACCCCGGCCGGCGGCAGTGACACCGGGCCGAAGGCCAGCCCCGCCACTGCCGCCACCAGGATGGCGAAAACACCCCCGATCAGCCAAATCGGACGAAGGCCCGCAGCCCGCATTCCCACTGACCCCCGCATCCCGTGCGCGCCGCGCTCGTTACCAGGCCAGCGTCACGCTGGGAGCTTGGTCAGCACGTCGGCCACGGCCTGGACCAGGTCGACTGTGCGGGGACCCCAGCGCGAGGCGATGTCGTCATCCAACGCGTACACCTGCTTGGTCTTGATCGCAGTGATCGCGGCCCAACCGGGACGCTCGGCCAGGAGCGCCGGCGTCTGTCCGCAGCACTTCGTGTCAGCCAGGAAGATCGTGTCCGGGTTGTCGCTGACCAGCGCCTCCGCCGACAACTGCGGGTAACCACCCTTGGCGCCGTCCGCGTCGGCCGCATCAGCAACATTGCGCAGGCCGAACAGCGACAGGATCGAACCGATGAACGTCTTCGAGGTAACCGTGTAAAAGGTCGAGTCCAGCTCGTAGTAGTAGCTCAGCGGCTTACTCCGCGCCGGCACCGACTTCACGATCTTGTCAATCGACGCGACCATCGTCTGGTGCAGCGTTTCTGCCGCGCCCGCATGGTCAGTGAGCGCCCCCAACTGCCCAATCTCACGGTACGTGTCGGCCATGCTGGTCGCCGCCGGCAGCACGAACACGGGGATCTTGAGTGTGGTCAGCTGGGAAACAATCTTGTCCGTATCGGTGGAGAGCACCACCAGATCCGGATTCTTCGCCGCAATCGCCTCAGCATTGGGCTTGAACCCGGACAGCTCGCTCTTCGGCGCATTCGCCGGATAGTTTGACTGATCGTCCACCGCGCTGACCTGCGACCCGGCCCCGATCGCGAACAGCATCTCGGTGCCGCTGGGTGTCAGCGAAATGATCTTCTGCGGCCGTTGCGTCAAGGTGACTTTGTCGACGGTCACCGGGTAGGCCGCGGCACTGCTCGCCTGGGCGGTCGGCGTGGCACTACTGTCGCTGTCACAGCCACTCACCAGCAGCAATGCGGCCGCGACAACGATTGCCAAACTACGTTTCATCAAATCCTCCTGTCGGTCGGGCCGTGGTGCATCGCCGACAGGGGTCTTGAGTAAGACATCCGTCTGCGAGGCGCCCCTTTTCCCGAGAGCGCTTGTTCGCGACCGACGCACAGGCGACCTGGCTTGGCCTGATCAACAGGCATCACAGTTGCGGGACAGCGCCGGACTTTCACCGGCTTCGCTGCGGCGTGGTCCCCGGAACGCTATCCCACGCCTGGTCGAGCGCCACTTCGACCCACCCCGCTCGGCTATTTCTGGTCTGCCTCGGCCGGCTGTTCAGCCAACTCAGCTGCCGGCGGCGAGTTACGGGGCGGCTCGGTCACCGGCGGCGGCCGCCTCTTCGTCACCGGCCAGAGCCGCTCGCAGCCGCTCTTTCTCTGCTGTCCGGCGCGCCGAGACGGTGCTCAACTGCTCGGCCATCTGGTTGCGCCAGTCGGCGAGCAGGAAATAGGACAGCACGGCCGAGAGCACCAGCGCGATCATCGCCGAGACGAGGAAATTCAGCGGCAACGGCGACAGCAGGACCAAGATCAGCACGAACAGACCGAGCCGACCGAGCGAATACTTGACCGCGGGACTCATGAATTATCTCCCTGACCGGCCCGGTGGCCGAGCCACTGCAGACCGTAGAACCAAACGAGGCAATAGCCGACGGTGAAAATCCCGGCCCCGACCATGCCACTGATCAGCGCCGGGAAAACAGTCGCCGCCAGCCCGGCCACAAGCAAGCCAGCCGCCAGCCCAAATCCAGCACCGAGCACAGCCACCAAAATCCGGTCGCCGCCTCGGCCCTGGGCGCGAAACTCCTCAGTGAACAACCACAACGGCAGGACCAACACGATCCACCCGCTGCCGCCACCGAAGACCGCGATCCGCGTCACCGACAAGAGCGCCTCGATCACCAACAGCACCACTACGCCAGCGACCAGCCCGGCCAATGCCGTGCCGATCAGATCGCCCGCGCTGGCCAGGCGTCCACTCGGGTCCCGGCGCGGGCGCCGCGCACTGTCTGTCTCGCTCATAACCACTGCGAGGGTACGCCGTGCCCGACCGCCCTAGTCGCCCAGACTGGTGTCGTTAGGCCCAGACCTGCTGCGGTTCGCTACGCCGCTCGGCGATGGAGGTCGCCTTGGCGTATTCGCGGACGATCTCATAGCGGGTGTTGCGCTCGACCGGCTGGAATCCCGCGTCCCAGATGATGTTCAGCAAGTCGTCGCGGTGCATGGTGTTGGGCGTGCCGTAGGAGTCGGCGTCATGGGTGATCTTGTATTCGACCACCGAACCGTCGAGGTCGTCAGCGCCGAAGTTGAGCGAGAGTTGCGCGACCGACAGGCCGTGCATTACCCAGAAGTTCTTGATGTGCGGCACGTTGTCGAACATCAACCGCGACACCGCAAAGGTCTTGAGTGATTCAGCCGGCGCGGCCATCGTGGTCCGGTCCTGAATCCGGTTACGAATCTTGCCGTCCGCGGAGTCGACGAAGTCGTGCTGGTAGCGCAGCGGGATGAACACAGCGAAGCCACCGGTCTCGTCCTGCAGCTCGCGCAGGCGGATGACGTGGTCGACCCGGTGCCGCGGCTCTTCGATGTGGCCATAGAGCATCGTGGCCGGCGTTTTCATGCCCTTTTCGTGGGCCAGCCGGTGGATGCGCGACCAATCTTCCCAGTGGCAGTTGTGGTCCACGATGTGCTGGCGGACTTCCCAGTCGAAGATCTCCGCGCCGCCGCCGGTGAGCGATTCCAGCCCGGCGTCCATCAGCTCGTCGAGGATCTCACTTGCCGGCAGTCCGCTGATCTTCTCGAACCACTGCACCTCAGTGGCGGTGAAGCACTTCAGCTTGACGTCGGGCAGCGCCGCTTTGAGCTCGCGCAGCACCTTCGGGTAGTAGCGCCACGGCAAAGTCGGGTGCAGCCCGTTGACGATGTGCAGCTCGGTGAGACCCTCACTCTCCATCTCCTTGGCCTTACGCACGGCCTCGTCGATACGCATGGTGTATGCGTCTTTTTCGCCGGGTTTGCGCTGAAACGAGCAATATGCGCAGCTTGCCGCACAGACGTTTGTGAGGTTGAGGTGCCGGTTGACGTTGAACATCACCCGATCGCCGTTGAGCTCGGTGCGCTTATGGTGCGCCAGTCGGCCCAGCCAGGCCAGGTCATCGCTGTCATAGAGCGCGATGCCGTCTGCCCGGGTCAGCCGCTCACCTGCATAAACCTTGGCTTCGAGCTCGCGCTTACGTCCAGCATCCATCGGTCCGACAGCCATTTGCGCCCCTCTCCCTTGCTCCATAGCCGAGCCTACGTCCCAGCACCGAAACCGGCACGACCACGGTGCGTCGAGGCGGTCAAGGTCACCCTGATGTTTGCCGAATTCTCAGCCTTCTCTCACCTGTGATCAATCGACAGCAGTACGTACAGTCGGGTATCCATGAAAGGCAGCAGTGCGCTGCCTACCAGCGTGGACGGGGAGCAGATGGGTATCAGGCGTGACGGAATCCGCGACAAATGCGGAGTCCGGGTGACAAAAGCGGCACGCTTGTGGTGGCGCCCGGCCGGATGTTCTGCGTTAGCCGTCGCTGCCATTGCTGCCCTATTCGCTCCAGTTCCCGCGTTCGCCGGCCCAACCGCAGCTAAGCCCCCTGCAGCCGGACCAGAGGCCACCGGAGCAAATGCTGCGACGAACGCAGTCGTGCCAGATGCCGGCACCCGCCCACTGTCAGTGGGTTCTCTGTTCTTACCTGGTCAGCGCGTCCCCACGACTTCTGTGCTCGCCACCACCGGATCCGGTGTGCCGCTGAGCCCCCAGCTGCAAAAAGTGCAGCAAGGCCGGACCGAGATCGCCACGTTGGGCGACCAGCTCATCCAGCTCGGACAAGGCCGCGACCTCGCCACCAACCAGTTGACCACAGCGAAGCAGGTTTATTCCGAAGCTGTGGTCGCCCTCGGGCAAGCCCAAACCGATGCCGATGAGTCCGCGAGCGCTGTGCTGCGCGACGCCGCGGCCTTACCCCCCGGCGGGCTCGATCCCGACCTGCGCGGTCTCGGTGACCTAGCTCGCGCTCAACGCGGCGGCGGCGCTTCCTCGACCGCGGCCGCGCGCCAGCTCAACGTCGCACAGACTGCCGCCCGACTGGCGCTGGAGCAGCTGACCTCGACCGGCACTCGCGTCACCACCCTCATCGACCAATACACCAAGCTCAACGCGACGATTACCAAGAAACAAGCCGCACAGCAGCAGCTGGAGCAGACAAACGCCGACTTGTTGACCGCGTCCGATACCACCGAAACGGCTGCGGACCGTGCGCTGGGCAAGCAATACCTCACTGGTGCCGACGCGGGGCGCGGTGCCGATCCGCGCGCGATCCAGGCGCTGCAATTCGCCCTGGCCCAGCGCGGCAAACCATATGTCTGGGCCACCGAGGGTCCCGACACTTACGACTGTTCTGGTTTGGTGTGGCGCGCCTATCAGCAAGCCGGGCTCCAGCTCGAGCGGGTGGCTCGCGACCAATACTGGCAGACCCGTCTGAAGGTCGTAGACCGTTATTCCCTCCTCCCCGGCGACTTGCTCTTCTACAGCTACTCCAACAGCTGGCTTGATATTCATCACATCGCGATGTACGCCGGCAACGGCATGATGGTCGAGGCGCCTCGCACCGGCCTGACTGTGCGCTTGGTTCCCGTGCGCTGGAGTGAACTCTTCCAAGCGACCCGAGTGGTCGGCTCGATCGAAGGCACGACCCCCGTGCCCGATCCCGGCGCCCCGGCAACCGGCATACCGAAGCAGACGCCGGCACCAACCACCGCACCGCCGGCCAGTCCCGGGCCGTCCACCAAACCACCGGCCAGCCCGGTTCCGACCGGCTCGCCGACCAAGACACCGCCACCAACCACTAAACCGACGACTGCGCCATCACCGAGTCCCAGCCCAGCGCCGACCACGCCAGCGCCGACACCTAACCCGACCACACCGCCGGAGACCACACCGCCATCGAGCCCGACCGAGACGAACGCTCCGACGGTCAGCCCAACCTCGGGTGGAACTGATCCCACCCCTAGTGGAAGTTAGGGCCCGAATCCACCACGGAGGTTGATGCTCGGTGGGCTGACGAGTTCGGATATGGCACGGTTATGCAGTGCCCGGTGTCTAACCGTCGGCACGCGGCGGGTCGGGAGGATCCATGGACGAGCAGCAGGCGACACCGGGCGACGCCAGCAGTGGTCTTTACTCGCCCGCAGCGCCACTGGCGCACCCGAGTGGGTTAACCGAATCGGTTCGTGTCGCCCAGCCATACGGCGCGACTTCGAGCCGGGCGGCGCAAGCCGAGCAGACTGAGTCGAACACCGTCTCCCTTGCCGCCGCCGCCGCTGCTGCCCGGGAAATGACCATTGCGCAGCAGCGCCTCTCCGGCACCCTTTACGGCGCTAGCGGATATTCATCCATCGATATGACCATGCCGGTGTTGACCAATGCGGTGGAGAACTCAGGCTCGCTGACCGGCCACATCTTGGCCCAGGGTTGGCGCGATGAGTTGGTGGATCGGCGCCGCGCCAACGTCCGCGTTGTCATCGCCATGCTTGTCGTGCTCGGTCTACTGGTGACGGTGAGTCTGGTCTTCTTGCTCACTGTTGGTGACGCGTTCAGCACGATCTTCCGGGGGGCATCCGGCTGAGTTTTGTCGTCTGGGTGCCCGAAACCCTAGACTGGCGTGGTTGCGCTGGGGTGAGCCTGCCCACTACCGGCGCGGAATGCGGGCGGTGTTGAGCACGTTGACCCGTACACTTGTCGAAGTTATTTAAAAGCGGTGTGCCTTTACGAGCACGCCACGGGCGTTCTTGCGGTCAATTCAGCGGGCTCTTTGCAGCCGCGGCGGGCCATTCGCGAGCATGCGCCCCCGTAGAGAGGTTCTCTTGACCAGTTTCGCTGATCCCAGCACGTTCCCGTCCGTCTTCGAAACCCCCGCCGCGGCCCAAGCCTGCGCGGAAACTCCTGCCGCAGAGTCCGCGGCAACACCGCTGAACGCGGTGAACACCGCCGAGACCTCGGTTGCTGTAACCCCTGCCACTGAGACGGTCGTTACTGCGACGACAGTCGCCGCCGAGTCGGCTGCCGATGACTCGGCCAGCGACGACTCGGCCAGCGACGATTCCACCAGCGATGACGTCGCTGAAGCTGCACCGACGCTCACGTTCGCCGACCTTGGTTTGGCGCCTGAGCTGGTGCGGGTGCTCGGCCGTGAGGGCATCATCACGCCGTTCGAGATCCAGGCTGCGACCATGCCAGACGCGTTGGCCGGCCGTGACGTGCTCGGTCGGGGCCAGACCGGCTCAGGCAAGACCTTGGCCTTCGGCCTGCCGCTGCTGACCCGGATCGCCAAAGGCAACCGGGCCCAGCCGCACCGCCCCAAGGCCCTGATCTTGGTGCCGACCCGCGAGCTGGCAATGCAGGTCGCCGACGCGCTGCTGCCGCTGGGCCGTTCGGTTGGTGTCTTCATCAAGACCGCCGTCGGCGGCGTTCCCTATGACCGGCAGATGGACGCGCTGCGGCGCGGCGTCGAGGTCATCGTCGCAACACCGGGCCGTCTCGGCGACCTGATCGAGCGGGGCGCGTGCAGCCTGGACGATGTCGAGGTCACCGTGCTCGACGAAGCTGACCAGATGGCGGACATGGGCTTCCTGCCCGAGGTCACCGAACTGCTGGCCAAGACGCCGGCAAACGCGCAGCGGCTGCTCTTCTCGGCCACTCTCGACGGTGACGTCGACACTTTGGTTCGCCGGTTCATGCACGACCCGGTCACCCACTCGACCAACCCGGCCGAGGCAAGCGTGTCCACCATGGATCACCACCTGCTGCTGATCCCGCCGCACGACAAGTTCCCGATCACCGCATCGATCGCCAGCCGGGAGGGCAAAACGATCGTCTTCGCCCGTACCCAAATGGGAGTTGATCGGTTGGTTGAGCAGCTCGCGGCGGTGGGTGTTCGGGCCGGGGCGCTGCACGGCGGTAAGACGCAGCGGGTTCGCACGCGCACGCTGGCCCAGTTTAAGGAAGGCCACACCAACGTTCTGGTGGCCACGGATGTGGCCGCCCGCGGCATCCACGTCGACGGCATCTCGCTGGTCGTGCACGTGGACCCGCCGAAGGACCCGAAGGACTACCTGCACCGCGCCGGGCGCACTGCTCGGGCCGGCGAATCGGGTGCTGTCGTGACGTTGGTGCTGCCCAAGCAGCGCCGCAGCACACAGGCCATGATGACCAAGGCCGGAGTGGAACCGTCCGAGATCCGGGTGCGCCTGGGTGACGAGTCGCTTGCCACCGTGACCGGAGCCCGCGAACCCAGCGGTGTCCCGGTGCCGCCGGAGCCGGAGCCGCGCGAGCGGGGCGACCGTTCGCGTGGGCGGCATGGCGACCGGCCGCAGCGCTCGTTCGGCGACCGTCCGCGCAGCTCCTTTGGTGACCGCGCGCCGCGTTCCTTTGGTGACCGGCCTGCCGCTGACCGAGGCGGATACGGCGAGCGTGCGCCGCGTTCCTACAGCGACCGGCCCGCGGGTGACCGTGCTAGTTATGGCGACCGGCCCGCGGGTGACCGTGCTGGTTATGGCGACCGGCCGCAGCGCTCGTTTGAGGACCGTGCGCCGCGCAGCTATGGCGATCGGCCGGCGGGTGACCGCTCGACCGGTCGGCCCACCGGTGACCGGGGCGGTGTCGCTGCACGCAATGGTGAGCGCAGCGGCGGTTTCCGTCGTGAAGGTGGCCCGCGCAACGACCGGGGCGACAGCTCGACCGGCAACCGGTTCGGCTCGACCCGTCCGGCCCGCACCTACTGATCGATTTTCGCACCAACGCCATTCGGCCTCGAACCTGCGCAGGTTCGAGGCCGATTGGCGTTTCCCGGCTTCCGGGGATCGTCAGGGTTCGAGGGAGCCAGTGGCGAAGAAGGCGGACAGGGTCGCCAGGTGCGGGGCTAGGTGCAAGCCTTGGTCGGCGACCCAGGTGTCCGAGTAATACGTGTCCGCGTAGCGTTCACCGCCGTCACAGATCAACGTCACCACCGACCCGGTACGCCCAGCCGCCCGCAACCCCGAAATAACCGCGAACGCGCCCCACAGATTCGTACCCGTGGAGCCGCCCACCCGCCGGCCGAGGATTTCCGACCCGGCCCGCATCGCCGCCAGTGACGCCGCGTCCGGTATGTGCATCATCCGGTCCACCACTGCCGGCTGGAATGACGCCTCCACCTGCGGACGACCGATCCCCTCGATCCGCGAGCCTTTGCCGGTCGTGATCGACCAATCGCCAGCGCAATAGGCGGGCCAGAAGGCGGAGCCCTCCGGATCGACGACGCAGAGCTTGGTCGCGAGCCGCCGATACCGGGCGTACCGGCCGATGGTGGCGCTGGTGCCACCCGTACCGGCGCCGACGACGATCCACGCGGGAATCGGGTGCCGTTCCAGCGCCAGCTGACTGTAGATCGACTCGGCGATGTTGTTGTTGCCGCGCCAATCGGTGGCCCGTTCGGCGTGGGTGAACTGGTCCATGAAGTGCCCACCGGTGTCCGCGGCGAGGTGGCGGGCCGCCGACACCACCTGGGTCGGTTCGGCGACCAGATAGCAGCTGCCGCCTTGGAACTCGATCAGCGAGATCTTCTCCGGTGAGGTGCTGGCCGGCATCACCGCGATGAACGGCAGCCCGAGCATCCGAGCAAAGTATGCCTCACTGACGGCTGTTGAACCCGAGGATGCCTCGATCACTGTGGTTTGCGGGCCGATCCAACCGTTGCACAACGCGTACAGGAAGAGGGATCTGGCTAGTCGGTGTTTGAGCGAGCCAGTGGGGTGCGAGGACTCGTCTTTGAGATAGAGGTCGACTCCCCAGGGGGCCGGCAGCGGGAACGGCAGCAGATGGGTGTCGGCCGAGCGGTTTGCGTCGGCTTCGACCAGTGCGATCGCGTCGCGGGTCCAGTCTCGCGCGGCCGGGTCGGTGCGGTCCCAGGAGGCAGCTGTCACGCGCGGGCACCTGAACCCAGGTCGGGTTGCGGCCGGTTTTCCCACTTTGTGGACAGGGCGATCGCGGTGCGGGTCGAGGCGACCCCTGGGCTGCGGTTGATCCGCACGATCAGCTGTTCGAGCTCGGCGATCGTGCCGACCCGCACGATCAGCTGGTAGGACTCTACTCCGGCCATGAAGTAGCAGCTTTCCACTTCGGGCATCGAGCGGACTGCAGTCAGCACGTCATCGGTGTCAGCGCCCGAATCTTCGATGATGCCGATCAGCGCGGTGACACCGAGTCCTAACGCCTCGTGGTCGACGGTGGCCTGATAGCCCCGGATCGTGCCGGCGGCCTCAAGTTTGCCGACCCGCTCGTGCACCGCGGGGGCGGAGAGACCGACCGTACGGGCCAGCTCAGCGTACGACGAGCGGGCGTTCTCCCGGAGCAGGTCGATCAGCCTGAGGTCGATGGAGTCCATAAACGAAGACCCTAATCGGCTGACTTAACCGCACTCACGCCCGGTAGCTGCGGTTTCGTCGGCAGGATAGCGATCACTGTCGTAATTAGGGCTTTTTTGGCATTCCTCCAACTCGGTTCGGAGGCGATGCTCTAATGGCTTTACGTCCTGATCGAGCACGCCGACACTCACCGTGACTTCCGGCCGCTCCAACTGACCGACACGAGGAGGGGGCTGTGGACACTGGAGATCGTCTGCTGACACCGGGCGAGGTGGCCGCGCTATTTCGCGTCGACCCCAAGACGGTAACGCGCTGGGCCGCCGCCGGGCGCATCGGCAGCATCCGTACTCCGGGTGGCCACCGCCGCTTCCGTGAGTCCGAAGTTCGCGCGCTGCTCGAAGGCGACGGAGTCGTCGAAGAAATGCGCGAGGACGATGCTGCGAATCGACCCCGCAACACCGGACCGGCAAACCCCGGCCCCGGTTACGGCCCGCCGAATGGTTTGCGCTGAGCGTTCAGCTCACCTTTCCACCGATTCAACAACGAGTTAGGTACGCCGAGAGCATCAAGTACCTTGCCCGCTACGAAGTCGACCAGCTGCTGTGCTGTCGCGTCCGCCCCGGAACCGTAAAATCCGGGGCTGGCCGGCAGCACGACGGCACCGGCGTCATGCAACGCGAGTAAGTGCTCTAGATGACTGCGGGTCACCGGGGTTTCGCGCGGCACGATCACTGTGCGGCGGCGCTCCTTGAGGTTGACCTCAGCGGCGCGTTGCAGCAAATCCTTGGACAGTCCAATGGCGATACCGGCGCAGGCGGCCGTGCTCGCCGGCACCACCACCATCCCCTTGGCCGGATAAGAGCCACTACTCGGCCCCGCCGCCAGGTCCCCCGCCGCCCAATAGACCACGTTGCTTAGGTCTCGGGTGAGCCAGCTGCCGACGTCTTGGCGCCAGTGCGCGTCGCGGACGCTGGTGCCGGTTTCGTCGAGGATGGTCAACCGGGCGGCTTTGGAAATGATCAGGTCGACGGCTTCGCCGGCATCGAGCAGCCCGCCGAGCACCGCTCGAGCGTATGGCGTGCCAGATGCCCCCGAAACACCGACGATCCACGGTTCGCGCATCCGTCAAGTGTGCCCACTGATCAGCACCGATCGGCAGCCGGGCTGGTCAGCCCAGAGCGGCCCGGACCAGCGGACTGAACCGGTCGGCTAGCATCAAGTCGAGCAGCGCGAACAGGAACAGCGCGATGCCGACGAAGCCGTTCGCGGTGAAGAAGGCCCGGTTGACCTTGCTGAGGTCGGTTGGCGTGACCACGACGTGCTGGTAAGCGAACGCGACAGCGGTCAGCCCCAGCCCGATCCACCAGAGCCAACCCAACCCGACCAACTGCCCGAACCACACGAAGAGTCCAAAAGTCACGACGTGCGTGGCGCTGGAGATATGCAACGCCGCGCGCACCCCGAACCGAGCCGGGGTCGAATGCACGCCGATCCGCCGGTCGATCTCAACGTCCTGGCAGGCATAAATAAGGTCAAACCCGCCGATCCACAAGCCCACCGCGATTCCGAGCACCCAAGCTGGCCCCGAACCGGCGAACGTGCCGGTGATCGCCACCCACGCGCCCACCGGCGCGACCGCCTGCGCCAACGCGAGCACGTAATGCGGGAAGTTGGTGAACCGCTTCGCATAGGGATAAATGATCAGCGGCAACACGGCCAGCGGCGCAAGCACGAGACAGAGCCAGTTCAGCAGCCCAGCCGCCACGAACAAAACCACGAGCGACACCCCAGCGCCGGTCCAGGCCGTGCGCGGGCTCACCGCCCCAGTAACCAACTCCCGATTCTGGGTACGCGGATTCAGTGCGTCGATCTTGCGGTCCAGAATCCGATTGGCCGCCATAGCAAACGTGCGCCCGGACACCATCGCCGCCGTGATCAGCAGTAAGTCGAGCCAATGCACGCCAGAGCTGAGCATTGCACCGGCTGGCTGACTGGCGATGAGCCGGCCGTCAGCCGTGCGCGCCCCGACCGGCTGCGCCAACGCGACCAACGCGGACAGATAGGCGAACGGCAACGCGAAAACGGAGTGCTCGATCGCGACCAGCCGCAGAAACGCCTTGACCTTGCCAGGTTTCGCCGGGCTCGCCGCCACCGCCGTCATATGCCGTATTCCTTCCAACGCTTGTCCACCAGGCTGACCACCTCGGGTGCCATCACCATTTCGTCTGGCCAGCCACGGGTGTAGCCCTCGGTCGGCAGCTTACGGGTGGCATCCAGGCCGGCCTTGCCACCCCAGAACTGCTGATAGGACGCGTGATCGAGGTGATCGACCGGACCTTGGGTCACCAACAGATCCCGGTCGTAATCGACGTTGCCGAAGGCGCGGAACGCCACCTCGGCATAGTCGTGCACGTCGCAGTCCTCGTCCACCACGACGATCAGCTTCGTCAGCGACATCAAGTGCGCGCCCCAGATCGCGTTCATGATCTTCTGGGCGTGTTTGGGGTAACGCTTGCGGATCGAAATGATCGCGCAGTTGTGGAAAACCCCCGCAGCCGGCAGGTCATAGTCGACGATGTCCGGGATCAGCATCTTCAGCAGCGGCAGGAAAATCCGCTCGGTGGCCTTGCCCAGGCCGTGGTCCTCCTGCGGCGGCTTCGAGGTGATGATCGAGTGATAGATCGGCTTGGCCCGCATGGTCATGCACTCGATGTGCAGCACCGGGAACGGCTCGACCGGGGTGTAAAACCCGGTGTGGTCCCCGAACGGGCCTTCGGGCGCTCGCTCGCCCGGCTCGAGATAGCCCTCCAAGATGATCTGCGCGTGGGCCGGGACCTGCAGCGGCACCGTCAAACAGTCGACCAGCTCGACCCGCTCACCGCGCAAGAAGCCAGCGAACATAGTATTCGTCGATGTCGCTCGGCAGCGGCGCGCTCGCGGCATAGCTGACCACCGGGTCGCAGCCGATCGCAATCGCCACCGGCAGCCGCTCACCGCGTCGCTCAGCCACGGCATGGTGTGCGGTCGAGTCCTTGTGGATCTGCCAGTGCATGCCGAGCGTGTTTTTCGAGTGCTGCTGCAGGCGATAGAGCCCCAGGTTGCGTTTGCCGGTCTCCGGGTGCTTGGTGTGCGTCAGCCCGTAGTTGTGGAAGATGCCGCCGTCCTCGGGCCACACCTGCAGGCCCGGCAGCTTGCCCAGGTCAACCTCGGCGCCCTTCAACACTACTTCTTGACAGGGCGCGGATTTCACCTTCTTCGGCGGGACCGCTTTGAGCTGCAGCACCTTGCCGATGCCCTCGCGAATGCCAGACCAGCCCACCGGCAGCTCCGGCTTGATCAGCGCACCGATCCGCTCGCCGACCTCGTCGAGCGAATCGACCCCGAGCGCCAGCGCCATCCGCTGCTCGGTGCCGAACAGGTTGATCGCGATCGGCATCTCACCGCGCGTCGGCCGCTCAAACACCAAGGCCGGACCACCCGCGCGCACGGTGCGAGTCACGACCTCGCTGATCTCCAGGGTCGGATCGACAGCGGCGGTGACTCGACGCAGCTCACCGGCGGCCTCCAGCGCAGCTAGAAAGCTCTGCAGATCGTCATAAGGAAACCCGCGAGGTGCCATACCCTCAGTCTTCCTCACGGGTACGACACCTGACAGCCGACCCGATCGTGATCAGCCACACCCAAACTTGCCCAGCGTCACTTCACCGTCGACGTGTCCGGCTGTGCTGATCCGAGATGTCCGGGCGTCACTCTCGTCGGAAGTCGACGGGTTTGATTCTTCCACCCAGTCCGGCGACCGTAGCTGTGGCGACGAGAAAGGCAGCGGCTAATGCGGCTGCGGTGACGGCACTTACGGCTGGCCACGGGGTGGTGGTGCTTTGACCGATTAACGCCAGGTACGCCGCGCCGGTGAGCAGGCCACCGCACCCAGCGAGTGGCACTCCGACAATGAGTGGTGTGAGCGCCTGGAGGAGCTGGCTGCGTCGTACAACGGCGGGTTGTACGCCGATCAAAGTCAGTGCGGCCAGGTGGCGGCGGCGCTCGACTGCATGGTCGATGCCGGTGATGAGCAGTCCGACAAGGCAAATTGCCAAGACGATGACGGTGACGGCGTACAACACAGCGCGGTAACCGCCAACGGTATTGAGTTCACTAGTGTCCTCGGTGAGGATTCGGCCGGCCGGGCCGACGGCGGCGATCAGCGCCGCTGTAGGTGCGGCGCCGCCGACGAGGGCTGCCTGCCACTGGTGCGGTGCAGCCAGTAGGCCGGTGATGCCGGGAGTCGCAGTGGGCACAAAGAGCGTTACTCCTGGATTCCAGGCCGGGTCGTCGGAATTAAACCGCACGTCGATGAAGCCTGGAACAGCAATCTGTGTCGAACGGCCGGCGAGTGCTCCGGCTTCCTGATCGTCGGGATCGACGATTAGGCGGGTGGTCCGGGGCTGCTCGTCATGCTTCGTCTGCTCCGGTTGCAACCAGGCCGGCTGATCGTCGCGACATCCGGTAATGCCGCTGCTAAACGCGGTTAGTTCAGCGCAGGTGCCGATAAAGACTGATCCGCAGACGGCCGCGACGGCGCCGTTTTGCTCCTGTGGGGTGCAGGCTCGGCCGACTGGGCGACGTGGCACCAAGGCAAGAACGCCGGGTATGGCGCGTACCCGTGTGGCGTCGATCGTGGCAGAAGGATCAACGATCACGTCGACCCGTTGTGGACCAGCAGTGCTAGCCCGTAGCGCCCGTAGGTACTGTGCGGATCGCTCGAACGGAGTTAGTGCGCTGAGCCCGGCCGCCAGCAGGAACAACCCAACCAGCAGTACCGCGACGAGTCGGGTGGTCGCCGCCGGCTGTTGCTGCAAGCGACGCGCGGCGATGAGCCACGGCACGCTGCGGGTGGATCTGGCGGCCCCGTCGGCGGCCAGGCGGACCAGCAATGGCACCACAAGCGGCAACGCGATGGTGAGCAGCACTACGCCGCCGAGCAACAGGGCGATTTGGATTTGGGTGATTCGGCTGCCAGCCGGGTTGGGCTGTGCCACCAGCAAAGTCAGTAGGACAATGCCAGTCGCGAAGGGCAGCAGCCGCCACCATCCGGGCCGGACTGTTGGCGCTTCCCGCCGTATCGCAATCGGAGTTCGGGCGACCGCACGTACCGGCGCAAGGGAGACCAACACCGACAGCAGCGGTACACCGAGCAATGCCGCGGCCCATCCCACGTTGGGTGGGTCTAATGGACGCCCCTCGAACCACTGGCGCCATCCGGCGTCCAGCGCTCGCACAGCTGGACTGATAGCCATCACGTAAATGAGGACGCCGACCAACACGCTGAAAACGGCGAGGAGTAGGGCTTCTAGGCCGGCGATCCGTGCCGTACGGCCGGCGTCTACTCCGAGCAGCCGCAGCGAGGCCAGACGCCGGTCCCGCACGGCGGCGGAAAGCCGGGTAACGCTGGCCAGTAGCACGGTCACGGGCAGGGCCAGCACTAATGACAGCGCGATGCCGATACGCCGATCACCGGCGGTGCCGTCGTCACCACCAAACGCGGCGTTCGGCACAGCGGTGGCAAGTAACAGCACAGCTACGCCGATTACGTAGCCAGCGGCTATCAAGGTCGTCCGGGTTGGACCCGCAGCCAGCGCTAGCCGGGCGGCGATTCGAACGTCGGTCATCACTGGCTCATCGCCTTGCCGGCCAGGCGGCCGTCTCTCAGTACGATCTCCCGGTCGGCGTAGGAGGCAACGGTGGCATCGTGGGTGACCAGGACCACAGCCGTGTTGGAGCTGCGAGTGAGCCGCAACAGCGCTTCGAGAACGAGTTGGCTGGAGGCGCTGTCGAGTGCGCCGGTAGGTTCGTCGGCGAAGACGACCGAGGGCTCGTGGACCAGCGCGCGGGCGATCGCTGCCCGCTGTACCTGCCCACCGGAAGTCTGTCCAGCGCGGCGATCAGCAGCTGTCCCGATCTCTAGCTCGTCAACCAACTTCCGGGCCCGCGACATCGCCTGGCGGTGCCGCACTCCGGTCAGCAGCAGTGGCAGTGCAATGTTCTCCAACAAGGTCAACTCCGGTACGAGGTCGCCGAACTGCGCCACAAAGCCAAAGTGTCGCAATCGGATTGCACTGCGCTGCCGATCCTGCTTGTCGTCGAAGCGTTCGCCGGCGAAATACACCTGCCCGCCATCGCACCGCAGGACCCCCGCCAGGCAATGCATGAGGGTGGACTTGCCGGAGCCGCTGGCGCCCATAATGACTAGCGTCTCACCAGCGAAGACGGAAACGTCGATACCGTCAAGTGCGTGCACGTCGCCGAAACGCAGCTGCAGGTCGGTGCCCTGCAGCACTGGGGCGGTCACAGCCGGACCTCAGCGAGGCGCTCGAGCCGGCGACCTGCCAGCTTGATCCAGCGCAGATCAGCATCCAAATGGGCGATCTCGTAATCGGCTGCGAGCTGGTCCAACAGAGTTCCCGCGCCGGCCTCACGACGCACAAACCGCATCCGCAGCAGATGCTCGGCGCGTTGGGCCTCCAGGACATCAAGCGCGCTGCGCCCGGATATCAATGCGAGCACGATCTTGACGAACAACACACCCCGGGCGTAAATCGTGGTCGGCTCAGGGGTACTCAACCAGGAGGTGAGTTCCTGTACGCCATGCGGAGTCACCGCATACACCCGGCGGTCAGGGCCCTCACCGGCCTCGATGCCAACAAACTCAACCAGGCCGTCGCGCTGCAAGCGAGCCAAGGTCGAGTACACCTGGCCGATTGCGACACCTCGCGTGCGCCCGAAGCGGGTGTCATAGTCAGTCTTGAGGGCGAAGCCGTGGCTGGGAGCCTGCTCCAGCAAACCGAGCATCACATGGGAAAAAGTCATGCCCGAGACTGTACGGTCGGGGTACACACTTGGCGTGTACCTAACGGCCTGATCTCCCTCGGCCAAAAGTAAGGTTCGGACGACATCCCGCCCACGACTCACGAGCGGAAACTCGACCGTTTCGGGCGTTCGTCAACTAGCCACTACAGTTAGGCGTTACCTGTTCAGCACGATCAACAGCACGATCCCGGTGATCAACAAAATGGCGGCGACGACGGCAGCGGCGATCTTCGCGGCACTGTACGGCCGCTCACCCACCACCTCAGCAGTACGGCCGTTGACCAAGATGTTGTAGGTCTTACCCGCGTGCAGGTAACACGCGATCCACACCGGCAGCAGCATCAGCTTGAACGTGACGTCGTAATACGCGGTGTCGACCGAGTGCACTCGTTGCTCGTCGCCGCCGATGTCGTCCCGGCAGTCGCGTTCGATGATCGGCGCCATCCGCGTTTTCGCCGTGTCCAGCCCGACCTCAGGCTCGATGTCGTAACGCAGGGTCTCGTGCCCGGCCAAGAACTCCGGCCGATATGCCGCCGAATCCAGCAGCGGCCACGGCTCAAGTTTGTCCAACTGCTTCGGCGCGACCCGGGTAGTGCCGGTGATCAGCACGTCGTCGAAGTCGCGCACCACCTCGCCGCTAGCCGACCACCACCGCGTCCGCTGCACTTGGCGGGTCTTAGTCTCGCCGTCCTCGGTGTAAGTCTCGGTCTCCCAGTAATGCTCGCCGCGCTGACCCTGATATTGCGACACCGTGCGCGCGTCATAAGTCCAATGCGGCAGGTAGGTGCTGTGTGACGACTCGGCCTCAGTCACCTTCTTCAGCGCGTTCGGCGCAAACCAGCGCGACGACGCCCACTTGCGCAGCGCCTCTCGCACGGCCGCCTTGTCCAAGTCAAACGGCAACACCGCCTCGGGTACGACCTGATCACCAGCGGTAACTTCGGCGACCAACGCTGCCCCACAGAACTGGCACTGGGCCGAGATCCGGTCGCTCTCGGTTATCGCACCGCAGCCCTGACACATGAACACGTGCTGTGCGAGCGAAGCGATCGGCTTACGTGGCAAACCGGCAAACGCCGCGTACGAATGCTCCTGGATGTGTCGTCCGGTCGGGGTGAGCTGGGTTTCAGCGCCGCAATAGGGGCATTTGAGCGCAGTGGTGCCAGGGGCGAACACGAGGTTCGCCCCGCAGTTGGAGCACGGGTATTGGGTCTGGGTCGAGCTCATCAGCGGTTCAGCCTTGTGGGGGAAGTGGCGGCGGGACGGCAGCGAAGGCGCTGCTCAGCTCGGGCACCTGCCCGGCTGCGGCCCAGGCGGCCATGCCGGCTTTCCAGACCAGGGTGGTCTGACTCAATGTGCCGGCAGTTACTTGGCTGGCCAGCGCAGACAGGTCATATGGACCCTGCTGTTGGCCGTTGACGCCGACGAACCACTGGGCGGTAGCGGGCAGTGGCGGCGGCCCGGCCGCGGCAGGCGCGGCAGGCGCGGCGTTCATCGACTGCATCGCCCGTTGGCCGGCGGCCATGCCGATCCCGAAGCCGAACGATTCACCGGCACCACCCGAGTTACCGGCAGCGGTCTCCATCGCGTTCGCGGCCTGGAACTTGGTGTAGCTGTCCAGGTCGCCGACCACGCCGATCGAGGTGCGCTTGTCCAGCGCCGCTTCGACCTCGGGCGGCACGGAGATGTTTTCGATGATGAACTTGACGATGGCAATGCCGGTGTTCGCCAGCTCGTCGGTGAGCACAGTCGCGAGCGTGCTGCCGATCGCCAGCTGCTTAGCGGCCAAGTCGAGCATCGGCACCTGGGCGGTGGCCAGGGCAGTTCCGAGGTGACTGACCACGAGCTGGCGGAAGTATTCCTGCACCTCTTCGGTGCGAAATTGTGGGTCGGTGCCGACCAGCTCGCGCAGCAGCAGCGCCGGGTCGGTGACCCGCAGCGCGAACGCACCGAACGCGCGCAGCCGAACCGCGCCGAACTCGGGGTCGCGCACGATCACCGGGTTCTGCGTGCCCCACTTCATGTCGGTGAACTGCCGGGTGTTGACGAAATACACCTCGGCCTTCCACGGCGACTCGAAGCCGTATTTCCAGCCCTTGAGGGTGGACAGGACCGGCATGTTCTGCGTGGTCAGCGTGTAGGTGCCCGGGGTGTAGACGTCGGCGATCTGGCCTTCGTTGACGAAGACGGCGGCCTGCGACTCGCGGACGATGAGCTTGGCGCCCATCTTGATCTCGTTCTCATAGCGCGGGAAACGCCAGACGATGGTGTCTCGACTGTCGTCCAGCCACTCGATGATGTCGACCAGCTCACCCTTGAGCTTGTCCCAAAGACCCATGCCGACCCCTCGGACGCCGTTACCCCCACGAGCTGATCTCGCGGCGCCGACAGTACCAACTGGCACCAATCCTCAGCGGCACCCGTGTCGACAAATTTTGCCGTGCGCGTCGGGTTGGCTAGGTCGCCCACACCCGCACGGCGGGTGAACACTACCCCGGGCGCGCCGGTAACCCCCGACCGTGCCCCAAACCGAATGCCGACCTGCATATTCCACAAAGATGTTATGGAATACTTACGGCAAAAATACGGGTCGGTATTTCCGGGACCATGCTGGTCAGAATTTCGTAACAACTTTCCTATGGCGCTGGGCCTTGGTCGGTTGGCATTGTATGAGCTGTCAGCGCGAACCGCCGCAGCAATCCATGGCTCGATGAATTGCACTGGGTCGATGAATTGCTCCGCATTCCTCTCTGGCTGCGACGAACGGCGGTAAGCCACCAATTCCACCCGCGCATGCACACTCACCAGAAGGAAAACGCCATGTCTGATCGCATCTCCCGTCGGCTCGGCCCAATTTCCGGCACCGTTGCGGCAGTCGCCGCAACAGTTGTGCTACCGCTAGTTATGGGCACACCGGCGAATGCCCAGAATCGCTACGACCGAGTCGTGGGCCACGTTTACGAGGCAACCAACGACGCCGCCGGCAACGCGATCCAGGTATTCGACCGGACCGCCAACGGTAAGCTGAAGGCAACCACGACGGTCGGCACCGGTGGACTCGGCCTGGGCAAATCCTTGGCCTCGCAATATGCGTTGGTTCGCCAAGGCAATCTGCTGCTGGTGGTCAACGGCGGCGACAACACTGTATCCAGCCTGGCGATCACCTCCCGCGGTCTGGTTGCCCGTGACGTCGAGCCCACCGGCGGGACCACCCCGGTCAGCGTCACGGCCCGGCCGGACGGCACCGTTTACGTCCTCAACCAGGGCAGCGAAAACATCACCGGACTGCACGTCGACGGTCGCGGTCACCTCAGCCCAATTGCCAACTCGACCCGGCCGCTGAGCAAGGATGCCACCGGCACCGCAACCGCTGCCGCCCAGGTCAGCTTCACCCCCGATGGGCAATCGTTGGTCGTGACGCACAAGGGCGACCAAGCGATCGACACATTCCGGGTGAAGGGTTCCCTTGCCGGACCTGCCAGTCGGAACGTATCGGCTGGCGCGGTGCCCTACGGGTTCGATTTCGACCGACGCGGCAACGTGATCGTCTCCGAGGCCGGCATCAGCAGCGTCTCTTCCTACCAGCTGCGCGGCAACCACCTCAAGACGGTCAGCGCTGCCCTCCCCGACACGCAGAAGGCCGCTTGTTGGCTGGTAACGACGGCGGACGGCAAGTTCGCCTACGTCATGAACTCCGCCAGCAACTCCATCTCGTCCTACAGCATCGGTCACAACGGTGAACTGACTCTGGTCAACGCGGTCGCAGCCACCACGACGGCGGGCGGCACCGACGCCGACATCACCCCGGATGGCAGCAGCCTCTACGTGCGCCTCGGTAATGGAGCAGTCGCCGCCTACCACGTCAACGCGGACGGCAACCTCACCTTCATCAGCGACACCACCGGCGCAGCCGTCAACGGCATCGCCGGCCTGATCACCGACTGACAACCGGGAATACACGCGCTGGGCTTGGCGATCAACATCGTCAAGCCCAGCGTCAGTTAGAGGTCAAATGCGGCTATTTGATCCGCTATCAGTGGCCGGCGTTGGCGTAGGAATGCAGGCCGGTGAAGAACAGATTAACGCCGAATAGGTTCATCAGCATCGTGGCGAAGCCGAGCAGCGCGATCCAGGTAGCCACGGTCCGCTTCACGCTCGGTGTGGCGCGCGCGTGCAAATAACCGGCGTAGATCACCCAGGAAATGAACGCCCATACTTCCTTGGGATCCCAACCCCAATAGCGGCCCCAGGAAGCCTCAGCCCAGAGCGGACCGGCGATCAGTGCGCCGAAGGTGAACAGCGGGAACGCGAAGGCGTGCAACCGGAAGGTGAGCCGTTCGAGCGCCACCCCAGCCGGCACATGTGCACCCAACGTGTACGGAAACTTGCGTTTGCCCTGGTCGTAGCCGTCCCGGATGAGGAACATGGCTGCGGGGACGCCGCCGACCAGGAAGACGCCGGAGGCCAAGATGATCGTCGAGACGTGGATGACGAACCAGTAGGAGTGCAGCGCGGGCACCAGCGGGCCGACCGGGGTGTAGGCGATCATGCCGTCCGCACCGAGCAGCACGACTAGCGCCAGCGTGGTGAACAGGCCCAGGTGGCGCACGGCCGGGCGGCGCAGCACGACGCCGACCCAGACAGCCGACGAGACCGCAGTGGCCGACAGGATGTATTCGTACATGTTGCCCCAGGGCATCCGGTCAGCCGCGATGCCGCGGGTGACTAGCGCGCCCAGGTGCAGCAGCAGACCGATCACGGTGAACGCCACAGCGATCCGGCCGGCCCACTCACCAGCCCCGTTCCGGCCAAGCGTCGGACCGTCGTCGGTGTGCGCCCCCGAACCGGGAGTGATGACCGGCGCAGAGTCCGCTGGCGCGAGGGTGTCCAACTGCGCCAAATCGTCAGGTGCCACCAGATCGTCGGGCAGCGGGGCAGTTACCCCGGCATCGACCGGGGCACCGGCGCCGACCAGCTGGCGCGCCGGGCGGGTGGCTGCCTGGCCGATCCGGCCGCGGTTGCCGAAGGCGTATTCGCCGGCGTAGCAGACCATCGCGACCAGATAGGCCAGGACGGTGAAAGCCATGAGATGGTTCGACAACTCCGCCATCAGGGCGTTCCTTCCTCGACGGCCGCCACCAGGGCCGTGAATTCCTCGGCGAACCCGGGGTAGTCGGTGCGGGGCAGACCACCGGCGCTGACCAACGTACCGCTGGGGTGGGTTGGATTGGCTGGCAGGGCACGGAACCAGACTCGGCGCCGGTGCCCGGCTAGGGAAAGCATCAGGCCGAGCAGCCCGAGCACGGCACCGGCCAGGACCAAGGTCTGGGTCGGGTCGTAACGCACCGCCAGCGTCGCGAATGGGCGCGTGCCGACGAACTCCAGCTTGCCGCCGTCGTCCAAGGTCCAACTCTGGCCGACTTTGAGCTCGTGCGGGCGGGCACCACTGATGTTTTTCAAATCCCCGCCGGCGATCTGCGTTTGGTTCAGCGAATACACCGAGCCGGGCGTGCCCACATCAAGCCCCAAATCCCCCCGGTACGCGGTGAGGAAAAGTGCAGGCGCGTTCTCGGCCGGAAAGGTCGAACTCGCCCCGCCCTCAGTCCCGACGGTCGGCAGATAGCGGCCTTCGAACCCGAGCTGCTGTCCGGGCACTCGCTTGTTGGTTTTCGGGTCGATGTTGATGTCGGGGAACTGTGCCGCACCTTCACTGGTCTGCATCGCGTCGACCGGCAGGAACGGCACCACCTTGGTTTGCGTTACGCCATACCGGTCGGTGTAGCGCAGCACGGGCGCATAACCGTGGCCGAGCAGGTGCACGTTGGCGTCGTGCAGCCGCAGCGGATGGTTCACCGAGAACGTCCGCGACTCGTACGGCCCGGAATTCTCGCTCGCTGCCACTGTCGCCTCGAACGTCTTCGGTTGCCCGGTGGGTTGATAGGTGGCGCTGAAGCTGGTGAGTCGCAGACAGAAGTCCGGCAGGTCGGACGGGTCGACCAGGGCACCGAGCGACGAGTCGTCATATCGGGTCACCGTGTTACAGAAGCCCTGATCCGCACCGGCGATGAGCAGTCGGTCGCCGTGCCACCCGTACCAGTGGCCGAAGCCGACCCCGACCAGCACCGTGAGTAAGGCGAAGTGGAAGAGCAAGTTGCCGGTTTCTTTGAGGTAGCCCTTTTCCCCGGCAATCGTGAAACTGCCGTCCGGCTGTTCGCGCCGCACGGTCCGGAATCGCCGCCGCCGCAGCATTTGCGTGATCGTCGCGGCCACGTCGGCCGGTTCTCGCCGTTGGGCCGGCACCACCGCGTTTTGCGGCAACCGTTCCAACCGCTTCGGCGCGTCCGGCGGCACCCCACGCAGCGCCCGCGCGTGATCCAGCAGCCGCGGCACCACGCAGCCGATCAGCGAGGTGAACAGCAGCAGATAGATCGCGGCGAACCAAGGCGAGGCATAAACCGTGAACCCGCCCAGTCGTTCCAGCCAGGGCGCCAACTGCGGATGCGCGATGTAATACTGCGCCACCCGTTCCCGGCTGACCGCACGCTGCGGAAACACCGATCCCGGCACCGCCGCGACTGCCAACAAGAACAACAACACCAACGCGGTGCGCATGCTGGTCAGCTGCCGCCACGAGTTGCGTAAAAACGCCCAAACCGCATTGGTACGCCGAGGTGGTGGCGCCGCCGCCGCTGCCGCATTACGTTGCTCGACTGCCGTCACAGCAGCGTGCCTCCCCCGAAGTCGAAGGTCACCCGCAACCACACCAGGAAATGCGCCCACCCGCCGGTGACCAGCGCCAACCCGATCAGGATCAGCAGCACCCCACCCACCCGAGTAACCCACTGACTGTTCCGGCGAATCGCCCGAAACACCCCGAGCAAGTTCCGAAAAAACAACCCAAAAACCACAAACGGCACACCAAGCCCCACGCTGTACGCCAGCGCTAGAATCACTGCCCGGCTAGTCTCGCCACTAGTGGTCGCCAACGCGATCACCGCACCGAGGGTCGGGCCAGTGCACGGCAGCCAGGACAGCGCGAAGATCGCCCCGAACACGGGTGCACCGAGCAACCCGGCCGCCGGCAGTTTGCTGATTCTGGCCTCGCGACTCAGCCCCGGGATCCACCCCAGGTAGCCCAGCCCGAGCAGGATCACCAGCACACCGAGGATCACGTTAAGCAGATCTTGATGCGTCTTCAGCGTGATCCCGATGTTGGCAACGAGCGTCGCCAGCAGCGTGAACACCACAGCGAACCCGAGCACAAACAACGAGGTACCAGCCAAGATCCGACCCTGCACCGCAACCCGCCGCGGTCGGGTGTCGCCGAGCTCGGTGGCGTCGAGGTCTGATCCGGCCAGGCCGGTGACGTAGGACAGGTAGCCGGGGACCAGCGGCAGGACGCACGGCGACAAGATGCTGACCAGTCCGGCCAGCGCGGCCGCACCGATGGCAAGCAGCAGTGGGCCATTGTTAGCAACGTGGGCGAACGGTGTCTCGATCATCCGGCCGCCTCGGCTGCGATCTTCCGCACCAGCGGGAGCAGCTGAGTCACCGTGGTCGACGCTCGGATCGCTATCGCAATCCGACCCTGCCGGTCCAGGATCAACGTCGCCGGAGTGGCGGACTGGGTCACGTCGAACTTCAACGCCACCTTGCCGTCAAAGTCATACAGGCTGGGATAGGTGACCCGACCACGCTCGAACGCCTTCGCCGCGTCCCGGTCGTCCCACGAGTTGACGCCGAGGAACGTGACGTCCTTGTCTTTGGTGGCCTGATACGTCTTTTCCAGGTCGTCGGCCTCGGCCCGGCACGGCGCACACCACGAGCCCCAGAAGTTGACCACGACGACTTTGCCGTGATCTTGCGCCAGGTCGAACTGGCCGCCGTCGAGCAGGTCGCCGGTGACGTTGTCGACAGTCGGGCGTTGGTCGCCGGTGCACTGCACGACCCCGCTGGTCGTCGTGCATTTCTTGGCCCAGTTTTCGCCGCCACAACCGGTGAGCGCAGCCGCGGCGAGCGCGGCCGTGGCCAGGACGGCGGCCAGGCGTCGCATGTTCAGGCCCCCTTGGCCGTCTTGGCTGTCGCGGATAGGGCCACAAGATGCGCGGCCGGCTCCGAGTAGTCGATGCCGACGATCCGGGTATCTTCGAATCGGAACGAGGTCAGGCTCGCCAGCCCGCATTGGCGGCGGCGCGGGTCGTGCCACAACCGCTTCTTTTCCACGTACCGACGCAGGGTCCAGATTGGCAGTTGGTGCGAGATGCAGACTGCTTCGTGTCCGTCGGCGGCGAGTCGAGCGGCTTGCAGGGCGGCGAACATCCGCTCGGCGATCTTCAGGTAGGGCTCGCCCCAGGATGGGGTGATCGGGTCGCGCAGCACCCACCAGTGCCGGGGCTGGCTGAGCGCGCCGTCACCGACCGAGACCCGTTTACCCTCGAAATAGTTGGCGCTCTCGATTAGCCGGGTGTCGGTCGCCACCGACAGCTTGAACGCAGCCGCGATCGGAGTGGCAGTCTCTTGCGCTCGTTCCAGCGGGCTGGCCACCACATGAGTGACGTCGCGACCGGCCAGCGCCTGAGCTGCCGCTTGCGCCATCTGCTGTCCGAGCGTGGAGAGGTGGAAGCCGGGCAACCGGCCGTACAAAATTTTATTGGGGTTGAAGACTTCGCCGTGGCGCAACACGTGCACGGTGGTCTGGGTCGGCGTGCTCACGCTGCACTCACCTGCGCTGCTGCTCGGGCCGCGTGGGGCAGAGCCGCTGCGATCTGGGCCAACGCGTCGTCGTCGAGTGCTGTCGACACGAACCACGACTCGAACGCGCTGGGTGGCAAGTAGACCCCACGAGACAGCATCGAGTGAAAGAAGGCCTTGAACATTTCCGGGTCCTGAGTTTTGGCGCTGTCGTAATCGGTGACCGGCGCCGAGGTGAAGAAGATGGAGAACATGTTGCCGGCAAACGACAGCTGATGTGGGACGCCCGCCTGAGTAAGCGCGTCCGAGGCGAGCCCGCCAACTGTATCGGCGAGCTGGTCGAGTCGCCGATAGGTGTTCGCGTCGGCCAGCCGGAGCGCGGCCAGGCCGGCGGCACAGGCCAGCGGATTGCCGGAAAGCGTGCCGGCTTGATACACCGGCCCAGCGGGGGCCAGCCTGGACATGATGTCGCGCCGCCCACCGAAGGCCGCAGCTGGCAGCCCACCGCCCATCACCTTGCCGAAGGTGAACAGGTCGGCGTCGACCGGGTCGAGCCCGGCCCAACCGCCGACGGAGACCCGGAAGCCGGTCATCACCTCGTCGACGATCAATAACGCGCCGTGGGCGGTAGCGATCTCAGCCAGGCGTTGGTTGTAGCCGGCGTGTGGCCTGACCACGCCCATGTTTCCGGCAGCGGCTTCGGTGATGATCGCGGCGATCTGGTCGCCCTGCTCGGCGAAGACGGCTTCGACCGCTGCCACGTCGTTGTAGGGCAGCACGATCGTCTCGGCCGCGGTGGCGCTGGTCACCCCGGGCGAGTCGGGCAGCCCGAGCGTGGCGACCGCAGAGCCGGCCGCGGCCAGCAAGGCGTCCACATGGCCGTGATAGCAACCGGCAAACTTCACGATCTTGGCGCGGCCGGTATAGCCCCGGGCCAGCCGGATCGCCGTCATTGTCGCTTCGGTGCCCGAGTTGACCAGCCGCACCTCGTCGATCGGGGTCCGCGCGACGATCTCCGCGGCCAGCTCGACCTCACCCGCAGTCGGGGTGCCGAAGCTGGTGCCGAGCGCTGCCGCAGCCTGAATCGCGGCGACGATCTCGGGGTGAGCGTGGCCGTGGATCAACGGACCCCACGAACACACCAAGTCGACATAACGCCGACCGTCGACGTCAGTCAGCCACGGGCCGTGGCCGGACGCCATGAATCGGGGCGTGCCACCGACCGCTCGGAATGCACGCACGGGTGAATTGACCCCGCCCGGCACGATGGCCTGGGCGCGGTCGAACAGGGCCTGGGAGACCGGGGCGTCCGGTGGATACACAATGCCCTCGGCGCGAGATGAGGTGGTCACAGCGACTCCCATTCTGTCAGCGCGACCTGACCGGACTGCCAAGAGGGTTGGTCACATCGTCGGCGTACCGGGCGGATCGCCTGCCAACCGCACCGCCCAACGGGCCGGATTCGCCCCAAGACGATAGGCTGAACGGCGTGGAGCGACCGGAGCTGGCAATTACCGTCCAGCACGCTCCCGACGAGGTTGTGCTGCATCTCGCCGGGGAAATCGACGTGCTCACAGTCACGAAGCTGTCGGCGATCGTCACTGAAGCGCTGGCTGAGCCACCGGCGCGCATCCTGCTCGACTTGTCTGGCGTCACGTTCTGCGACTCCCAAGGCTTGGGCACGTTGGTCGTGCTCAGCCGCAAAGCCCAACATGCGCACACGGTTTTGACACTCACCAACGTCGGCGACTTCCTGCTACGCGTGCTGGACATCACTGGGCTGCGCGGCGCCCTGATGATCAGCTCCACTGCCGCCTGACCCCAGCTGCCCCGAGCTCAGCTGCCCCGAGCTCAGCGGCCGAGCTTCAGTTGCCCCAGCGGGCCTTTTCCAGCAGGGCCAGCGCATCACCGGCTGCTTCTTCACCACCTGAGCGCAGCACCCGGGCCACCTCGTCGACCGTTTCGGTCAACACCTGCCATTGCGCGTCCCGTTCGCGGGCCTGGTCTGCTTGGGCTTTGAGCTGCTGATTCTTCGTCCACAGCTCGACGAAAATGGACACTTTGGCCCGCAGCACCCACGGGTCGAACGGTTTGGTGAGGTAATCCACCGCGCCCACCGCATATCCGCGCAACGCCAGCTGGGCATCCCGATCAGCCGCAGTCAAAAACAAGATCGGCACATGCCGGGTACGCTCGCGCCGCTTGATGTGGCTAGCTGTCTCGAAGCCATCCATGTTGGGCATCTGCGCGTCCAGCAAGATGACCGCGAAGTCGTCGGTGAGCAGTTGTTTCAGCGCAGCTTCTCCGCTCTGCACGGCCACCGCCGTCACGGGCAGCCCCTGCAGGATTGCTTCCAGCGCGAGCAAGTTGTCCCGGCGATCGTCGACTAGCAAAGCCTTGGCGCGTTCAACCACGCCCGGTCACCTCAACCACGAAGTCACCTCAACCACGACCATTGTCCTCTCCGTCCGCCTGCTCAGCCGCGCTCCGGTTCGGTCCTGTCGGCGTGCACCCAACGAGCCATCAGCTCGATCAGCTCGTCCAGGTCGACGGGCTTGGTGATGTAATCGCTGGCGCCGGCGGCGAGCGCCGATTCCCGGTCACCGGGCATAGCCTTCGCCGTGAGAAAGACTACCGGTAAGTCCTGGAAGCGCTGATTACGGCGAATGCCGCGAGTGGTCTCATATCCATCCTGATCGGGCATCATGGCGTCCATCAACACGATGTCGACTTCCGGATGTTCACCGAGCAGCCGCACCCCGTCAACGCCGTTATCGGAATAGAGCACGTTCAGCCCGTGCAGCTCAAGGGCACTGGTCAGCGCAAAGACGTTTCGCACGTCGTCGTCGACGATCAGCACTGTCGCGCCGTCGAGTTGCCGACTGGCCTGGCTGACCACGTGCGATTCCAACGCCGGCGGTGGCGCCAACGAAGAAAGTTCCATCAGCGGCATGTCGATCATCGCCGGAGAGGGCTGCACCATGACTGTCGTGGTCGGTACGGACGGTAAACTCAAGGTCGCGATCACCTCTGGCGTAAGCGCGTCCGGCATGTACAGGGTGAAGGTCGAACCTTCGCCGGGGCGCGAGGAGACCCCGATCGTGCCGCCGAGCAGGGCGGCCAGGTCACGGCTGATAGACAGACCCAGGCCGGTGCCGCCGTATTTGCGGGTGGTGGTGCCGTCGGCCTGCTGGAACGGCTCGAAGATGATCGCGAGTTTCTCGTCGGAGATGCCGATGCCGGTGTCGGTGACCGAGAACGCCACGACCTGCCGCGCCGCCGACAACGCCGGCACGTCGAAGTCAGTGTTCGGCGGGGCAGCAAATATGCTCAGCGTGACCGAGCCCTTGTCGGTGAACTTGACCGCGTTGGAGAGCAGGTTGCGCAGGATCTGCTGCAGTCGTTGCGGGTCGGTGACGATCGACTCCGGCAGGCCCGGCGCCACTTCGACCCGGAAGGTCAAGCCCTTCTCCTCGGCCTGCGGGGTGAACGCCTGCTCGACATAGCTGCGCATTCCGTCGAAGTCGACCTGGTCGACGTCGACGTCCATCCGGCCCGCTTCGATCTTGGCGAGGTCGAGGATGTCGTCGATCAGCGAGAGCAGGTCCGAACCCGCGCTGTGGATGGTGCGGGCAAACTCGATCTGCTTGCTGGTCAAGTTGCGATCGGAGTTGTCGGCGAGCAACCGGGCGAGCAGCAACAGCGAGTTCAGCGGCGTACGCAGTTCGTGGCTCATGTTGGCCAGGAACTCCGACTTGTAGGCGCTGGCCCGCGCGAGCTGTTGCGCCTTCTCTTCCAGACCGAGCCGGGCCAACTCGATCTCCCGGTTCTTCGCCTCGATGTTGCCTTTCTGCTCGCTGAGCAGCTGCGCCTTGTCCTCCAGCTCCGCGTTGGTGCGCTGCATTTCGGCCGACTGGTCCTGCATCTCCCGGGCGAGTCGTTGCGACTGCGAGAGCAATTCCTCGGTACGCCGGTTGGCCTGGATCGTGTTGAGCGCGACCCCGATCGTGCCCACCAAGCGTTCGAGGAAGGTCAGGTGCAGCCCGTTGAACGTGGCGACCGAAGCGAACTCGATCACGCCGAGCATCTCGCCCTCGAACAGCACGGGCAGGACCACCATGTCGTTGGGTGGCATCGACATCAGGCCCGAGCGCATGGTCAGGATGCCGTCGTGCGCCGCCCGAACCCGGATCGTGCGCCGCGACACAGCCGCCTGCCCGACCAGGCCCTCACCCGGTCCGAACGTGACCTCGTGGTTGCGGGCGACGTAACCGTAGGACGCGGCCAGCCGCAACCGCAGCACCGCCTGAACGTTATCGACCAGGAAGAACGCGCCGAGCTGAGCGTCTACCAGCGGCGTCACCTCGGTCATGATCATGCGGCAGACCTCGTCCAGATCGCGCTGACCCTGCAACAGGCCGCCGATCCGGGCCAGGTTGGAGTCGAGCCAGCCCTGCTCAGCGTTCGTCTTCGTGGTGTCACGCAAAGTGACGATCATCTGGTTGATGTTGTCTTTGAGCTCGGCCACTTCGCCCTGTGCCTCAACGGCGATGCTCTGGGTCAAGTCGCCGCGGGTAACCGCCGTGGACACCTCAGCGATGGCGCGCAACTGGATGGTCAGAGTGGACGCGAGCTGGTTCACGTTGTCGGTGAGGTCTTGCCACGTACCAGAAACGCCTTTGACCTGGGCTTGACCGCCGAGTTTGCCTTCGACGCCGACCTCGCGGCCGACTCGGGTGACTTCGGTGGCAAACGAAGAAAGCTGGTCGACCATGGTGTTGACGGTGTCTTTGAGCTCGAGGATTTCGCCGCGGGCGTCGACGGTGATCTTCTGCGACAGGTCACCCTTGGCGACGGCGGTGGTGACCGAGGCGATGTTGCGGACTTGGGCGGTCAGGTTGGACGCCATGTAGTTCACGTTGTCGGTGAGGTCGCGCCAGGTGCCGGCCACGCCGCGGACCTGAGCTTGACCGCCGAGCTTGCCTTCCGAGCCGACCTCGCGGGCCACCCGGGTGACCTCGTCGGCGAACGACGACAGCTGGTCGACCATGGTGTTCACCGTGTTCTTGAGTTCCAAGATCTCGCCCTGGGCGTCGACGGTGATCTTCTGCGACAAGTCGCCCTTGGCCACGGCCGTGGACACCTGGGCGATATTGCGGACCTGGCTGGTCAGGTTGGAGGCCATCGAGTTCACGTTGTCGGTCAGGTCACGCCAGGTGCCGGCCACGCCGCGCACTTGCGCCTGGCCGCCGAGCTTGCCTTCAGTGCCGACCTCACGGGCCACCCGGGTCACCTCGTCAGCGAAAGACGACAACTGGTCGACCATTGTGTTGACCGTGGACTTCAGTTCCAAAATCTCGCCGCGGGCGTCGACCGTGATCTTCTGACCCAGGTCACCCTTGGCCACTGCCGTGGTGACCGAGGAGATGTTCCGCACCTGACTGGTCAGGTTGGAAGCCATGTAGTTCACGTTGTCGGTGAGGTCGCGCCACGTACCGGAAACGCCTTTGACCTGGGCTTGGCCGCCGAGTTTGCCTTCCGAGCCGACCTCGCGGGCCACCCGGGTGACCTCGTCGGCGAACGAGGAGAGCTGGTCGACCATCGTGTTCACGGTGTTTTTGAGTTCCAGGATCTCGCCGCGGGCGTCGACGGTGATCTTCTGCGACAGGTCACCCTTGGCCACCGCCGTGGACACCTGGGCGATGTTGCGGACCTGGTCGGTGAGGTTGGCGGCGAGCTGGTTCACGTTTTCGGTCAAGTCGCGCCAGGTGCCGGAGACGCCGCGGACCTGGGCCTGACCGCCGAGCCGACCCTCAGTGCCGACCTCACGGGCCACCCGGGTCACCTCATCGGCGAACGACGACAACTGGTCGACCATCGTGTTCACAGTGTCTTTGAGTTCGAGGATCTCGCCCTGCGCGGCCACGGTGATCTTCTGCGACAAGTCACCCTTGGCCACCGCCGTCGACACCTGGGCGATGTTGCGGACCTGACTGGTCAGGTTGGACGCCATCGAATTCACTGAGTCGGTGAGGTCCTTCCAGGTGCCGGCCACGTTGGGCACCTCGGCCTGACCACCAAGCTTGCCTTCGGTGCCGACCTCACGGGCCACCCGGGTCACCTGCTCGGCGAACAAGCGAAGTGTGTCGGTCAAGCCGTTCATCGTGTCAGAGAGCGCGGCCACCTCACCTCTGGCCGACACCGTGATCTTCTGCGACAGGTCGCCGCGCGCCATCGACGTCGCCACCTGCGAAATCGAGCGCACCTGGTGAGTCAAGTTGGACGCCATCAGGTTTACCGAGTCGGTTAGGTCTTTCCAGGTGCCGGCCACACCGCGTACGTCAGCCTGGCCACCCAGCTCACCCTCAGTGCCGACCTCACGGGCCACCCGGGTCACTTCGTCAGCGAACGAGGACAGCTGGTCGACCATCGTGTTCACGGTCCGGCCGATCCGCAAGAATTCACCCCGCAGCGGTCGCCCGTCCATTTCGAGCGCCATGTGCTGCGACAGATCACCCTCGGCGACGGCGACGATGACCCGGGAAATCTCCGTGGTCGGGCGGCCGAGGTCGTCGATCAGCGAGTTGACCGAGCGGACACTGTCGGCCCAGGCACCGTCGAGTCCCTCGTCGTCCAGGCGCTCGGTCAGACGACCGTCGCGCCCGACGATGCGGCTAATTCGGCGTACGTCCAGGTTTTGCCGCTCTTGCAGTGAGACGACCTCGTTGAACGCGTCGGCGAGCTCACCGGCCATGCCACTGCGCCGAGGCAACCGAACCTTGAGGTCGCCGCGGCGGACCCGGCGCAGCGCCTCAGTCAGCTCACCGAGTGCGGTCTCGTCGGGTACACCGATGATGGCTTCTTTCGCCACGGTCATCCTGTCCTCATTTGCTGCCGACTCATTGTCTGCCGACTGGTGGGGGCGAATACTCATCTTCCCTCGCCCGGCTGGGTCAAGGCGAGCGACAACTTTGTGCATACACCCACCGACAGGAGAAGATGCAGACGTGTCGGTGGACGGCGAAGCAAGTTCAACCACCCCAGCGGGGGGACTAGTCCGGCGCGTGCGCCTGCCCAACGATCGGCGCACCCCGGCAGCTGCGCGCGCTCTGGTCCGCTCGGTGCTGGAAGAAGCCGACCTCGACGTGTTGGCAAACGAGGCGTTGTTGCTGACCACTGAGCTGTCCACAAACGCTGTCGTGCACGCCAACACCGACCTCGACATCGAGGTGAGCGCAGATCAGGCCGGGTTGACCGTGACGGTCACCGATTTCGCGCCCGGCCCGGTCGAGCAGCTCGCCGTCGGCCCGAAAAATGAGAGCCCCGACATTGGCTCGGTTGCTGAGCGTGGGCGCGGCCTGTTACTGGTCGACCATTTCGCCCATCGCTGGGGCACGGTGCACGAGGGCAAAGGCAAAGGCGTGTGGTTCCGCCTGGAACGACGTGGTCCGCTTCCCACCGACGCGTTGACGCCCAGTTCTGCCGCCACCGCCCAGCCCGGCGCATCTCTCCAGCCCAGCATGAGCGCGCTCACTGCACTCTTACAAACTGCCCCCGATCGGTACGCCGAGGACGGCCTAGCCGATTTCGCCACCGATCTGTTGGCCCGACTCGCCCGATTGACCGGCGCAGCCGGCGGCGTGATCAGACTAGACCGCGGCGACGGCGGCGGCCGACACCAACTGGCCCGATCCGGGCGAGCCCCGCGCGACGACGCAGCCACCGTCCGAGTGCCGTTGACCCTGCAGCGCCCATACTCCGGCGAGCTGGAGCTGGACGCAGCTCCCACCGGATACGCGCTGCCACTGGCCACCATCGTTGCCGAGCGGTTTTCGCTCCATCTGGAAAACGACCGGCTGCGCCGCACTGACTTACGCCGCCAAACCTGGCTCACTTTCCTGGCCGAAGCTAGCGAGCTGCTGGCTCAGTCGCTCGACGTCAACTTGACCATGGCGCTGATTCCGCAGCTGGTGGTGCCTCGACTCGGCCAGTGGTGCGCGGTGCACACGACTGACGCTTGGGGCCGGCTGCAACTGGCCGCTGCCACCCACGCGGACGAGTCGCTGCTGGCCCAACTGCACGTCACGCTCGCCGAAGCCGGCACCGATTCGATCTTGGCCCGGCTGGAGGAAGCTTCCAAACTTGGCACTCAGGTCATGTTCGGTGCGCCGTCCGAAGGCTTCGCCGTACCGTTGGTGGCTCGGGGTGCTCGGTTGGGCACTTTGGCAGTGGGGCGACATTTGCGGCACCGGCACGATGCCGACGAGGTAGCGGTGTTGGAGGACGTGGCGCGGCGGGCGGCTTTGGCGATCGACAACGCGCGGATTCACGACGAACGCCACCAGGTCGCGCGCACCTTGCAGGCGTCCCTGTTGCCGCCGACACTGCCCCGGGTAGAGGGCATCGGGTTCGCCGCCGAATATGTGCCGACCGGTTCCGAGGTGGGCGGCGACTTCTACGACGTGATGCCGTGCGGGCCAGAGTCTTGGCTGGTGGTGGTCGGCGACGTCTCGGGCAAAGGCGTGCAGGCCGCGACCGTGACCGGTTTGGTGCGCGACGTGATCCGCATCCTGGTCGACGACGGCAAACCGATGACCGAGATCCTCTCCCGGGTCAACCGCACGTTGGTCCAGCGCGGCGGCGGCCGCTATTGCACCCTGGCGATGGCCACAGTGACCCGCGAGCCAGACGCCACGCTCACGGTCCGTTTGCACCTAGCCGGCCACGACCAAGCAGTTTTGGTACGCGCGGACAGCACTGCTTCCTTCGTCGGGGCGGGCGGCACCGCGCTCGGCCTACTCGAAACGATCTCCTCCCCCGATGTGGAAATCAGCCTCGCCCCCGGCGACTCGTTGATCTTCTACACCGACGGGGTCACCGAGCGCCGCCGCAATCGGGAACTGTTCGGCACCAATCGGCTGCGGTTGGCGGCAGCACCCCTGGCCGGCTATCCCGCGGACGTGATGGCGGCACGGCTGCGGTCCACGACGATCAACTTTTCGGTCGAGGAACCACGCGACGACATCGCCATCCTGGTCCTCCGCAACGACGCCCAGCCGTAACCGGGCCCGACGCAATAACACCTGGCCCTAGCGGCAAGGTCAGTTAAGCGGCCTGAACGTTCTGGGGGTCCCAGTAGTACGGGCCGAAAACCAACGGATATCGCTGACCATTTGGATCATGAGCCAAAAGGGTAGCTGGTCTATCGCAGACGGTCGTCTGCGATAGACCCCACCGGCAGCCGCGCTTACATGGTCCTTACGAAAGGTTCATTGCCCTTGCCTGGACGTGATGGGACGCGAAGGGTGAAACCTGTAATTTCGCCCAGGAACAGGAGCAGACCCCCCATGGCACGTGCTACCCAACGTCGCACTCTCACGGCCGCCCTCGCATTGACCGCAACCCTCGGCGTGGCAACAGCTGTCACCGCACCAGCGACGGCTGCAGCCTCAAACTCAGGCACCGGGGGTAACGATCACCTCACCGGTCTACGACTTCAAAGCACAGCAGTCGCCGACCATCAACGTCGGTGACACCTTCCAGGTAGCGACCACACCGCGCCCGGGAACCAGCATCACCCGGGTCGAGTGGTACTTCGCCGACAACTCCGGTTACTACGGGCTGTATTTCGAACCGCTCGGCGTCTCCACAACAGCTCCATTCAGCTACACCTTCACCGGTCCCGCCCGCCGGTACCTCGGCGGTGGCCTGATCGCTATTGCCTATGACGACCACGGTGGTAGGACCAGTTCGAATGTCGTGTCGGCTATCGTCGCAGGTGGTCAGGGCCGGGTCAGTTCTGATGTCCGGTTCGCCCTGCCCTATATCAACGAAGCGGAGTGGGGCACCGCACGGCAGTCAGTGGGCACACAGTTCGCTACCACGGCCAAGGATGCCGGGACATCAGTCTTTCTCGGCTATTCCGGTGTAGGGGCCGAAGGGTTCACCGCCGCAGGGGGCACGGTCACGTGGCCGGTCAGCTTCGGGACTTCAGGTCAAGGAGAGGTAGCGGCTGGAACGTATCGGCTGACTTTCCGTTACAGCAACCCCTTCGGCGCAACCCGCTCGCTGCGTCTGAGTACAGCGCAGGGAAATTTGTATGGCACCTCGCAGAACCCCGTCGACCACGGATCGGTGGCTTTCCCGCAAACTTCCCAGCCCGCGAGTCAACTGGATTGGCAGACCGTCAGCGTGGATGTTGACCTGCCCGCCGGCGCCGGAACAGTCCGACTCACCTCGCCGGACGGCACCGGCCCGCTCGTGGACTACCTGGAAGTTACGCCCGTTACCAGCTGAATGCGGTACTGAACTGGCAGCACTGTCCACATGTTTCAAGGCTGAAAAGGGAGTCTTCGTGAGAAGGATCAGTAAGGCCGGTATCGGGGCGGTAACACTGTTCGCCGCGACGGTCGGTTTCGCGAGCCCAGCGCTGGCTTCACCAGCGACGGCGTCACACGTCGTTGCCAGTAAGAGCGCCGCAGCGTCAGTCGACGCGGCCGCGCTCAAGGGGTATTACACCGTGACCGGTCAAGGACCAGCCGGCGCCTACACCTCTGTGATGCGGATCTACGCCGTGAGCATCGAGGGCGGTGACGCCTTAGGTCAGCTCGACCTGAGTCGTGCCGCGCTGGCCTCGCTCAGCGGTTGGACACCCAGTTTCGTCGATTGGTATTTCGGCCGGTACGGCGCTAACGGGCTGGTGTCGGTCCAGGTTGACCTGCACCCCGATCGCAGCGGCAACACGTTCCGATTCGGTATCGGCACCTTCGGTGCATTCGGCTCCGGCGGCGGTGACATCGCTAACGGAACCGCCACAGCCAACCCGAACGCAACGATCGCCGCTACGTACACCGCTACCAACGCGAACTACGACCAGGGAACATTCGCGGCTACCCGCACCGGTTTCTGAGCCCAGCCACCCCATCCTCTCCAGCCTCAATCCGGTCCTGCGCCCAGGCGATACCCTGATCATCGCTCGGGCCCGGGGCCGTACCGGGGTCCGTAAGCCCAAGATGACACCGGAGCTGATCGACAAGGCGCAGCGGATGTGTGACTCCCGCACGTTGGTCCAGCGCGGCGGCGGCCGCTATTGCACCCTGGCGATGGCCACAGTGACCCGCGAGCCAGACGCCACGCTCACGGTCCGTTTGCACCTAGCCGGCCACGACCAAGCAGTTTTGGTACGCGCGGACAGCACTGCTTCCTTCGTCGGGGCGGGCGGCAGCACCCCTGGCCGGCAATCCCGCGGACGTGACCTAAACGACGGCGAGTTTGTTAAGCAGCCTGACCATTTTGGGCCGCATGCGCGATCGCTCGGCGTAGGGCAGACAACGAGACGACCTGGTCGCCGGCCATCTCGGTGAGACCAAGCTCGATCCACTCACGGATCAGTTGTGAATACGGTTTGCCCTCGTGCTCAGCCGCGGCACGGATCCGCCCAGCCAGAGCAGGCGTTACCCGGATTCCCAGCGGCACCATCGGCTCGGCTTCAGGCGCCGGTGGCAGCTGCGCGTTGGCTGTCTCGTCGTAAGCCACCTCGCCACGGGCGAACGCCGCCGCGGCAGCGATGATCTCTTGGTCGCTGTACTGGCTCATGCAGTCGCCTCCCATGCTTCGAACCGGGCTAGCTCTGGTGGGGTCATATCGCGAGCGCCGATAATTTGCTGGTCCAATCCGCCGAGGAGTCGGATCGCGACGATCAGCGGTCGACCGGCGCGGGTGCGTCCCGCCAACGCTTCGGTCAGCCACTCGTTATCCCACTCCCCGAGTGTATAACGAATGTCTGACGGGGCAAGGTCCGGCCGTAGTGCGATTTCGCCTCATTCGCCCGCTTGGTCGTGGCATCGTGTTTGGCATGGCGAAAACCCAGTACTACACGGCGACCAGCATCGACGGTTATATCGCCGATCAGGATAATTCGCTCGAATGGCTCTTCGATCTCGACGGCGGCTCGGTCAACCCGTTCGGCGGCTTCTTCGCCGGCGTGGGTGCATTCGCCATGGGCGCGACGACCTATGAGTGGGTGCTGGAAAACGACGATGTGCTCGTCGAGCCGCGCAACTGGCACGACCTGTACGGCGACGTTCCGTGCTGGGTCTTCGCAAACCGGGAACTGCCGTTGGTGCCCGACGCCAACATTTTCATGGTCAGCGGTGACGTCAAGCAGGTGCACCACTCAATGCTCGTAGCCGCCAAGGGTAAGAACGTGTGGTTGGTCGGTGGTGGTGACTTCGTCGGCCAGTTCGCCGATCAGGGGTTGCTCGACGAGATCATCCTCGGGATCGCGCCGGTCCTGTTGGGCTCGGGCGCCCCGTTGTTGCCTCGGCACCTGACTGCGAAGGAGCTTGCGCTGACCGGGTTGGCGCAGGTCGGACGCTTCGCCTATCTCACCTACGCCGTCGGCACCGTCACTGACCTGAGCCGCCACCCTGCCAGCGAAAGCGCCCGCGAACCCGCCCTGCGTTGACCCAACCTCGCCCTCAGAACAGCTCGGCGCGGCCGGCCATTTCGACCTGGGCGGCTAGCGCTGGTGGGGCGGCGACTATGACGATTTGGCCGTTGCGAGCCATGAGCACGTGGCGCATAGAGTCCAAAATGCCTTCGAGTCGATCGGCCGGCAGAGTGCCAGGCAACACGGCGTAGACGTTGCCGGTCCCGGCCGAGCCCCGCACCGGCACTAGCCCGCCGGTCGCGTCACCCAACGCGTAAATCGTGGCAGCCAGGTCAGGCGCCGGCACTGAGATCCGCACGGCGACATCAGCGCGGTCGAACGGATAACGGCCCCACCACTGTGGCGCCACCGGTTCAATTGCCGCGTCGGCACATTCGCCAACTAGCAGCTTCGACCGCTCACCGACTGCAACGACATCGCCCTCCAAGAGCACTGCGAGCGAACCGGGCGGCCCCTTCGGACCGGGTAAATCGGCTTCGATCGCACTGGGTGCCAGCTCTAGTGCTTCGATCCGCTCGACCAGCTTGCGCGCTTGCTGCGGCGTCCCCGCCGGCAGACACACCCAACGCCGCGCCGCCGGCCGAGGAACGAGCCGAACCTGCGCGGACGTGATCAGCCCGGTGATCTCAGCCAAGACCGGCCCGTTTTCCCCGTCCGACTCGTCCACTTTGCCGCTCAAGTCGACATAAGCCACCCGATCGACATAGTCAGCCGGGTTGCCGAACCGATGCCGCAGCGGGCCAGCTTCGTTGACCGCCAGCATGCCGCCGACCGTCGCTGTCGGTGCGGGCGGATCCACTGCCAACCGCTGCCCACGCAACGCCAGCGCAGCCTGCACCGCCCGCACCGGCGTTCCCGTGCCGACCTCAGCGACGCCGGCTTGGACATCGTGATGCCACATTCCACCGAGCCGGGCCGTATCGACGATCAAGTCGATTTCGCTGGGCGGCGCACCCCAATCGATCTTGCTGCCGGAGCCGCGCGGGAGCACGGTGATGCCATGATCGGCCGCAAGACGCAGGGTGGCAGCCACCGCGCCGGTTGTCGCCGGCACCGCGACGAAGCGAGCACGACGCCCGGCCACTGTGTCGACCGACCGCGCCACCCGGGCGTAGTCGGGACCGCAAATGTCCACGAGCGCCGCAAGAACGGGCGAGGAATCACTCACGACCGAGCCCCCCGGGCATCACGTTTCGCCAATTGGTCGTTCCTGAGAATGATCGCTTCCGATTTGATCTATGGAACCCTGAAGATTGATATATGGATACCCAGAGGATCTGGAAACCCTGAAGATCGTCCACTCTGACACATCGTACACATGTTCTAACGAGCGCGGGTGGCTCGCCGGCAAAGAAGTTTGCGCCAGTAGGCACCCCGGTAACGTAAGCGAGGTGACGATCGAGACGCCTGACCTTCCGCCCACCGCGCACTGCACGGCCAGCGAGCGCACCTTCCACGGTGACACCAGCACCGATGACTACGCGTGGCTCGCCAACAAGGACGATCCGCAGACGATCGCTTACCTCGAAGCAGAGAACGCCTGGACGCAGCAGGCCACTGCGCACCTCGCTCCACTGCGAGACACGGTATTCCAGGAGATCAAGGGCCGGACCCAGGAAACCGATCTGTCCGTACCGTCACGAAAAGGCGATTACTGGTATTACACCCGTACCGTTGAAGGTAAGCAGTATGGGATTCAGTGCCGAGTCGCCGTGCAGCCGGGCGAGCTTGACCCGCCGATGGCCGATGACAAACCGGGCGAACAGGTGTTGCTCGACGGAAACGCGCTCGCGGCCGACCACAAGTTCTTCGCCCTGGGCACTTTCGACGTCAGCCCCGACGGCAACTGGCTAGCCTATTCGACCGACTTCGACGGCGACGAACGCTTCACCCTGCGAGTCAAAAACCTGCTCACCGGCGAAGTGCTCGCCGACGAGGTACCCGACACGTTCTATGGCAGTGCTTGGTCCAGCGACGGCGGCGCCCTGTTTTATCTCACCGTCGACGAAACTTGGCGCCCCAATCGCGTGCTGCGCCACCACATCGGCCAGCCCACTAGCGCCGACGTGCTCGTCTACGAAGAACTCGATGAGCGCTTCTGGGTCGGCGTCGAGCTCACCCGCAGCGAAAAGTTCATCGTCATCGACGCGCAAAGCAAACTGACCTCCGAGGTACGGGTAATCCCCGCCGCCACCCCGACCGCCGAGCCGCTATTGATCGCGCCGCGCGAGCAGGGAGTCGAATACTCGGTGGAGCATCACGGCCACCGATTCCTGATTCTGCACAACAAAAATGCCGAGGACTTCGCCGTCGCGTATACGTCGGTGGATGCGCCCGGCGAGTGGGTCGAGTTGATCGCCCACCAGAGTGGCACTCGATTGGAATCAGTCGACGCATTCGCCCGGCACGTGGTCATCTCCCAACGTCGCGACGGCCTCACCGGATTACGCGTGCTCGGCGACGGCAGCACCGACCCATACGACATGGAATTCGCCGAGCCGCTCTATAGCGTCGGCTTAGCTGGAAACCCCGAATACGACACCACCACTGTGCGGATCAGCTACACCTCAATGGTCACGCCGGAATCGGTTTACGACGTGGATCTGGTGACGCGGAGCATGACGCTGCGCAAACAGAAGCCAGTCCTGGGCGGTTACGACCCAGCCGATTACGAACAGTTCCGCGAGTGGGCCCGAGCCGACGACGGCACCCGAGTCCCGATCTCGATCGTGGCCCGCAAAGGCGTCCCGCGCGACGGTTCCGCCCCCGCAGTGCTTTACGGCTACGGCTCGTACGAGTTGAGCATCGACCCGTACTTCTCCATCGCCCGATTGTCCCTGCTGGACCGTGGCGTCGTCTATGCGATCGCACATGTGCGTGGCGGCGGCGAGATGGGTCGCAGCTGGTACGAGAACGGGAAAATGCTAACCAAGCGCAACACGTTCACCGACTTCGTGGCCGCGGCCGAAACGCTGGTCAGCAACGGCTGGACCAGCGCTGAACGGCTGGTGGCGCGCGGTGGATCGGCCGGTGGACTGCTGATGGGCGCGGTCGCCAACCTGGCGCCCGAGGCGTTCGCTGGCATCGTGGCTCAGGTGCCTTTCGTCGACCCACTCAACTCGATCCTCGACCCGTCCCTGCCGCTCACCGTCACCGAGTGGGAGGAATGGGGAAACCCGATCGAGTCAGCTGAGGTGTATGCCTACATGAAGTCGTATAGCCCGTACGAGAATGTGGCGACTTTGAATTATCCGAAGATTCTCGCCGTGACCAGCTTGAACGATACTCGGGTTCTTTACCACGAGCCGGCGAAGTGGATTGCACGTTTGCGCGCGGTGGCACCCGACGGCAATTACCTACTCAAGACTGAAATGGGTGCTGGTCATGGTGGCCCGAGTGGCCGCTATGACTCCTGGAAAGAAGAAGCATTCGTGGCCGCCTGGACCCTAGACGTCCTCGGCGCCAACTAGGCCAACCCACCCGGCTGCGGGCATACGTTGACCGCCCGCAGCCGACTGGGGCAGGGCCACGGCCCCGGCGTTGTTCGGGAGTGTCCGGTTTGATCATGGTTTGTTAGATGTTGTAGACGGCGAAGGCGTCGCGGTGTTCGTGGAGGTCGCGGCGGGCGTGGGCGATGTTCGCGCGTCCGGCGAGGCGGAAGGTGTTGAGGGCCAGATTGCGGAAGCTGGCCGCGGCGCGTGGGGCTGTACCGGTTCTGAGCTGGGAATCGTCCTCGTGGAAGGTCACGTCACGGCTCCAATGTAGACGGTTCTCCACGGACCAGTGACCCCGCGCGTAATAGTTGAGGTGGCCCGGCCCGGCCTGGCCGGCGTCGGCGCTGACGATGCCGTGAATGATTTCTTTGCTGGTGCGTACGCCGTCGAGTCCACCGGTGTCACGGCGCAGCCGAAAGACTTGCCGGGCGCCGGGGAACAGGGTGTCGTCGCAGGGCGCCACGCGCAGCGTCCGTCGTTCGGTACGCCCGTGTCCCCTGTCGGTGGTGACGTCCATGTGGTCGATGAACTCGGAGTCTGTGCCGCACAGCAATGCTTGGGCGGCTTGCAGCGCGAGGGGCTGATTTCCCTTCAAAATCAACATGTAGTGGGCGTTCAGCGGCCCGGTGATCAGCCGGGCAGTCTTCTTCGTCGTGTGCAGGGCATCAAGGGTCAGCATCATGCCGGCCACGTCCAGCGGTGTCAGCAGGTCCGCGATGACCGCGTTCTCACCGCGTTTGTTCGGGACCTGACGCTGACCCAGGACGATCCCGCGGTCGTGGGTGACCGCGGCGACCAGGAACACCTGCCCGGCCGGGGTGCGGCTGCCATGCAACAGTTTCCCGTCGATCGCGGCCGCGGGTAGCAGCCCGGCCGGCGCCGGGTGAGTCACCGCCCGCGCGGCGGCGCGGCGTTGTTCACGCTCGACCGGCTCGTCGCACCCGGCGGCGACAACCGGCACCAGCGCGTCACCCCGGACCACATCAGCGGCGTATCCGCAGGTCGCCGCGTCGAGAGCGTCACCATCCAGGGCTTGCAGTACCCGCCGGAAGGTGCGTTCGCTGGGCACTATGTACCGGCCACGCCACGGGTTGTACCGGGCCCCAAGACGGTGCAGGACATCCTGCGGGGTCCGCGCCGCCCACTGCCGGATCGCCGTCACACCGTCGTTACCGGCCACCAACGTCGCGCATGCGGTCAACACCAGAATCACCAGCAACGGATGCCGAAGACCCCGCCCTCGCCGCGGATCGGGTACCTGCCGCAGCCGCTCCAGCAGCGGCGACGCCACCGACAACGGGTCAGCAGCCACCGCCTGCGCGGCGGGCAAACCCGCGGCGAGTTCGGCTTCCCACAAGGCCAGATCGGCGAGGTGGTCAACAACAGGGCTGATCGGGGAAGATGACAACACGAGCGCGACTCCTGCAACGATCTTGTGGCATAGACACCCGAAAGATCACCAGAGTCGCGCTCGTCCAGCAAACCAGGTCCTTGTCCAATCCCTAAACTGGGCATAACACCCCAAGCCGGAACAACGCCGGGGCCGTGGGGGCAGGGCTAGGCTATTGGTGCACAATGGTGCGATGAATTCTGATGGTCGGTCTTCTCTCGGTCGCAAAGCCGTTCGTTCCGCCCAGCGTGCCGACCTCACGGTGGTGCCCGCGACGCAAAGCGAAGACTGCGACTGCCCGGCTTGCGGTGACGATGAGCTGGATCCTGAGCGGATGCTGGCCGAGCTGGTCAACGACGCCGCTGCGCTGGCCGAGGTCGAAGATCCGCTTCAGGCTGAGCTGGCTGGCGCGGTTTTCGTCACGATGGCGCAGGCAAAGCGGCGATGAAGCCATGGCCATGTTCGCCGACAGCGTCATTCCGGCGATTGAGGCGGGTGGCACCCGGGCTGCACTGACGCTCCTGACCGCGATTAGTGCGGTGGCCGGCGAAGTTTCGGCACAACTGGCCGCTTCATCGCAAGCCGCCGTCGGCCGACTGGTCAGCAACAATGTCGCGGCCCCGACTTGGGCAGGTGACCTGGCGCAGCCCCTGACCGCCGGGGCGTTGACCCGCATGCACGACATCGACGAAACCACGTCGGTGTTGATCGGTTCGTTCCAGCGAGGAGCAATTGTCAAGACTTGTGGATGGGTCCAGTTATCGTCGGAGGTTCCGGAGCCATCGGATTTCGCCTTCGTGCCATTCGTCGGTGGGGATGAGCCCGGCGGCGGTGGCGACGGCGGCGGATGCCTGATGGTCGGGGTGGATGTGGGCGGTGATAGTCGAGATCGGCTGTTGGCTGAGCCAGTCGACGAGTCCTTGGGCGGCTTCGGTGGCGATGCCCCTTCCCTGCCACGGTGTTGCGACTACCCAGGCGATTTCGGCAATGGGGCCCTGGTTGGAAGGGCTGATCGTGGCTTGGACTGTGCCTGACAGGCAGGCCTGGTCACGGAGCCGGATCACCCAATTCAGCCAGGAAACGGCCGGATCGGGAGAGCCTGCGGTCATGCGCTGGTAACGCGATCGTAGGGCTTGTGGCGTTGCCGGAGCACCTCCAATGAAGGTATGCAGAGCTGCGTCGGACAGGACCGCGGCCATCTCCTCGGCGTGTTCTACGAGGAGAGGCAGCAGGTCCAGCCGTCGTGTGGTGATGGTCTGGGCCGCGATGGTGTTCACGCTGCGACCGCCCCGAAGTGTTCGACGAGGTGGCCTTTGTCGAAGCGGGCGCCGGCGCGCACGAGCGCGACGAGCTGCGATGCGTTGACCGCCCGCCACCGGGCTTGGGCTGCCTGGATGAGTTTGAACGCCATGGCCAGTCCGGCGGCCTTCGACCCGGGGCCCTTGGTGACCTTGGTCCGGTGCCGGACGGTCGCGAAGGTCGACTCGATGGGGTTCGTCGTGCGCAGATGCACCCATTGTTCTGCCGGGTAGTCGTAGAAGGCGAGTAGTTCGTCGAGGTCGTCGGTGATCTTCGCGACGGCTTTGGCGAACTTGGCGCCGTAGGCCAGTTTGAACGCCGCGGCGGCGCGGCGAGCGTGGTCACGGTCCTCGGCGTTCCAGATCTCGGCGAGGGCCTTCTTCGCCCCGGGGTGGGCCGACTTGGGCAGCGCGGACAGCACATTGGCGATCTTGTGGAACCAGCAGCGCTGCTCGCGGGTGGCAGGGAACACCTCCCGCAACGCGGCCCAGAACCCGAGCGCGCCGTCACCAGCCGCCAGGACCGGGGCCCGCATCCCACGGCGTTTGCAGTCGCGCAGCAGATCGGCCCACGAGCCCGCGGACTCGCGGTAGCCGTCGGTCAGGGCGATCAGTTCCTTGGTGCCATCGACCCGGACGCCGATCATGACGAGTAGGCAGAGTTTCTCCTCGTCGAGGCGGATGTTGACATGGATACCGTCGGCCCACACGTACACGTAGTCCACGGTGGACAGGTCGCGGTTGCCGAACGTTTTCACCTCTTGCTGCCACTGGCTGGTCAGCCGGGTGATCGTGGCCGCGGACAGGCCCGAGCTGGTACCCAGGAAGCTCTGCAACGCCGGAACGAAGTCGGAGCTGGACAAGCCGTGCAGGTACAGCAGTGGCAACACTTCGTTGATCTTCGGGGACTTGCGGCACCACGGCGGCAGGATCGCCGAGGTGAACCGGGCACGCTCGCCCGTCTGCTCGTCGACGCGTTTGTCATTGACCCGTGGCGTGACCACCTCGACCGCACCTGACGAGGTCAGCACCTGCCGCGGCTGCGCGTGACCGTTACGCACCACCAGACGCCGGCCGTTTTCGTCGAGCTCGCCGGCGTGCGCCGCGATGTATGCGGCGACCTCCGCCTCCAACGCCGCGGCGAGCATCCGCCGGGCACCATCACGCACGATCTCGTCGATCAACGATCCGCCAGTCATCGTGGCCGCTGACGTCGGCTCCTCAGCGTTGACTACGGTGAGCACAGTCGTACCTTCCCGACCCGTGCTGGCAGGCACGGGTCTTGCTTGATTCCTGACAGAGCATCTTGGGAGGGTATGCCTCCCAAGGTCATCCACAAGTTTCAAGCATTGCTCCCAGCGAGCGGATCGAGGGCATTCGCTGGTGATCGTGGTCGATCACCAAAATTGTGGCGCAGCGGACGAGATCTACTTGGTCGACGATCAAGATCTGCCCACGTTGACAGCAGGGTTTCACCAAGCTGCTCGACGAGGCGGGGTGACTATCAACACCGACACGCTGGGTGCAGCGCAATTCCGGTGGTTTGTACCCGCCAGTACCTGAGCTGGGCGTTGGCGCGTTCGCCCAGGCAGCGTAGGGCGGCTTGGGTGCGGTTGGCGGCCTTCTTCGCTTCGGGCAGGGTCTTCTGTCCGCGTTGGCGTTTGTATCCGGTAATAACCTCGGGGTGCAGGCCGAGGTGGGCGAGTAGGCCGAGGAACGCGGTGACTTTCTCCGCGATCTCGAACCGACGGGCGGCGGTGATGTCGAACATCCTGCCGGGCAGTACCCCGGATACCCACAACAATTCCCCGTCCGGGGCGGCCACGGTCTGCACCGCGCCGCCGTGCCGCTGATGTTTACCGGAATACCAGTACTGCTTCTTGGTGTACCGGGCGGCGATGCGTTCGGTGGGGACAGCAGCTGTCGTCCGGCCACCGGGCAGCGCCAGATGACACCGCGGCGGTCGCAGGGTGTGGGCCGTTTCCACACCCAAAACAACGGTAGGTAATTGATGACCCGCAACGCCGGCGCCGATGAAGGCGCAGCGCCCGGGGGTTGCGGGTATAAATCGACAATTGTCGTAGCGTCCGGCACGGTTACCAGCCGTAGATTCGAGTTTGTCGGGAAAAGCCGCGGGCCCCCGCCACAACACCAGGGAGAAGGGGCGGGGGTACATCCGTTGCAGTCGTCAGAAGCTCCTGGCGAGTAGCGACCACGGCATGACAATCCGTAGCTTCCCTTCCTTGATTGCGATGTCATCAGGGATGATCACTATGGGCATATGTTGCTGGTAAATTTCCTCGATCCGGGGTTGGGGGTCGACCTCCAGATCGAAGTAAGGGGGATTGTCGTCGTGGTGTCCGATGCTGATGGGTTCGAGGTTGTTGTAGATGGCAGATCCGCGCAGGCTGTCAACGACGCCGTAGGTGCTTTGGCGCCTAGTGGGCAGCTAGCCGGGGTGCGTTTACCTGCGGGTTCGTTTGCGCCACTGAGTGACTTCCTCGTTATAGGTCTCAACGAGATTCTCGCTGGTCATCAAGTGAATTTGACTGCAATAGTAAACCAGGGTCATGAGCTGGCTTCACAGGTAGCTCATGCGGAAATGGTGGTGGCCGAAGCAAACATTGAGGTCGCGCACACGTACCGGAAGGTTTCCCCGACGTGAGCGTATTCGGTGTGCCAAAACCAATGAAGTGTGCACGCGAATGCATATTGGTTGCGGTGGTGGCTAGTAATGGCTGATCTTTCTTACACCGCATCAAAAAAAACCACCAGTGTCACGGATAGTCCTCAGCTTACTGAAATGCGTAATTTAGTGGCCTACATCAAAAGTGACAACTGGGTGGTGGACCCGCGGCTACGCTCCGGCATGGCTACACAACACCTCGGCACCGTCCAAGACGCTGTTCAACATAATTTCGCTAAAGATGTTGTCCTCCACGCCGTTGACCAGATCGGCGGTCTCCACCTCCAAATTGCCGCGGTGTTGAAACCGATCCGGGACGTCATCATCGCGGTTTTACCGGAACACAACTCCATTGGCATGGTCGTGGATCAGTTACAACAGCTCCATACTCATGTCTCGGGTGCCGAACGGGATCTACACGACGCAGAGAAGAAAATCGCGCAGCGGTGGGTTAAAGGCAGCGGTGCCGTCACCATCATGGCCTCGGTGGTGCAACTCCGCATGCAAGTCACCGGCGGTGCGTTAGTCTCCGCGGGGGTGTCATTGGCAGTAACTCACGCTGGCGCGCTTACCGCAGTGGCAGCCAGCGCGATCATGGCGCTCATCACTCCGATCTTGCAGTGGGTGCAACACAACGCGATGGCAGCCCTGACCACACAAGGCCCTGCCGGGCTCGCCACCGTTATTCAGCAAGCCACCAAAAAACTTCAAGCGGTGACAGCTGATATCCAAACCATCGGGCGGGCGGTGGTCAAAAGTAACGGGAACCTCCTGACCATCGCCCAGCGTTTAGCCTCGGGAGGCGCCACCTACGGTGGCAAGAGTCCTCGCACTGGCTGGGATTCTCCGTCCAAGGTACCGCCCGGCTTCGAAGCCGACGGGACGATGTCGTACGTCACCAACGATCCGGTGCTGGGACAAGGACACGGCACTCGCACGTGCGGCCCGTACTCTCTGAGCATGGTGAGCAAGAGCATCGGCCATCCGGTTGAGGTGGACACCTTCGTGAAATTGATGGCGGCACCAAATGCCGGCACCGACATCCTCAACATCGAGGAGATGCTTAGAAAGGTCGGTATCAAGTTCAACGCTGACCAGAGCTTCTCGCCCAATCTCGTGGAACAGAAAATCGCAGAGACAGGACGGCCAGTCGTCGTGCAAGTAAACGTGAGGGCCTACAACCCCGACGGAACACCCCTGTTGACCAGACGTGGGACGCCAGCCAACGTGCAGCACTTCAAGGTCATCGACCAGGTCGGAACGGTCACCGACGCGGCGGGTGACCCACGCAAGGTGGTGTATGTTCGCGACCCTGCCTCCAACGGGGGCGACGGAGCATCGTACATCCAGCTGTGGAACTCTTTCGCCGCCCAGCACGAGTCGTGGGTCATCTCATTCCCTCACTAATTGAATTCGACGAGCCGGGCTAGCCAACGTAGTTTCCCGGTTTAACCCCGGCAAGGCCGTGCGAAGCACAAGGCCGGCTTGGTTCTTCGCATTTCTGCTTCTCGTCGAAGTCTGCATCACGCTCGCCGATTTCATTGTCGAAGACCAGGTCCGGAAACCCCTCGGCGGTCTACTGCCAGGCGAACGAACGACGCACACACTGATGGCTATCGTGTACGGGGCGATTCTGGCCAACCTCATCCCCGTCCTGATCCGGTGGAGCCGATTGGACACGCGATTCACCCTCGAGCCGGCCGGAGTTCCTCTCCTGCTTCGGCTCGGTCTCACCGCGCTAGCGGTGGGTACCCTGTTGTCGGCGCTGCGCGACGCGTACGCCGTGGTCGGTTTTCCCCTGGCCTCGGCCCGGTGGCCGTGACGGCAACACGACGACCACGGCGAATAATTAACGCCGGAAATACCTGAATCAGGCCGACTGTCTCACTCGGACCATCAGGTATCGCTCAATCGGAGCGGGTCAGCGCTGCGGAAGGCCCGGCAGTCGAGGCTCCGTACCAGACGACAGTCTCCTTCACTGCTGCTGACAATGGGCAGGCCTACGTCGTGGCCCGCGCCTACGATGCCGCCGGCAACGAAACCATCGACGTGAAAACTCTCTCCGTGAATATCGCCAAAAAATGACGCGTCCGCAGCGACCGGCGGGCTAATCGGCCCGCGGCCCCGGGACCAGGCTCCGCTCGAGCTTTGTGCGCAGGGTTGACCGCCACCGGCAGTCAGCCCGTCCCAGAGTCGATCGACAGCCGGGACGGCTACACGGTACTCGAAGGGCTAAGCTAGGATTGTGCCTGCTTTCCTGGGAATTGACCTAATCGGGGTGCCGTTCGACGGCTGGGGACGGGTAGGTCATCAAGGAAGGGCGGCGGAGGCGCTGCGCGCGGCGGGTCTGCTAGCGGCCTTCGACGATCTGCCGGTGAGGGTGCACGACACTGCGTTCTCCTTGCCCGAGCCCTTCCTGAGCGTGCCGTCGGGTCGGGTCTGCTGAACGAGCCAGCGTTGCTGGCGATGGTTGAGCAGTTGCATGCGGCAGTGACGGCTAGTTTGGCTGCCGGCAGGTTCCCCGTGGTCTACGGCGCTGAGTGTTCCGTGCTACTAGGCGCCGTGACCGCTCTGCGTGATGAGGCAGGCGCGGCCGGTCTGGTGTTCGTCGACGGCCACGAGGACACCACGCCGCTGGACGTTTCTCCAGACGGGGAACCGGCCAACGTCGAGGTCGGCCTGTTGCTGGGAGTCACCGGGCAGACGGCTCCGGATGGGCTGTGTCGGCTGGTCCCGGCGTTAACCATGGACGCCCTCGCCGTCCTAGGCACACGTGACGACGTCCTACGTCGCGCGCTCGGACTTGCATCGCTAGCTGAGCGCGGCGTGCACGTGCGCCGCTGGGACGCAGTCGCCCGAGATCCGGCGGCTGCGGCCCGCGAGGCGGTAGCGCATGTGCGCACGACGGCTCCGAACTGGTGGCTGCACGTCGACCTGGACGTGATCGCCCAAGATTTGCTCACTGCGCAGCGCGTGCCCGGCGACGAGGACGAGGAGGGCGGGTTGACCTGGGAGCAGCTCACTGAGTTGCTGGTCGCCGCCGCTGGCGAGGATGGCTGCCGCGGGTTGAGTCTGGTCATTTATGACCCCGACCAGGACCCTAGCGGTGCCGATGCCCGACGCATCGTGGGCCTGGTCACTCTCCTGGCTCCTCATCTGCAGTGATCACTCTCAATCACCGAGCCTGTCACAGATAAACCCAGCGATCTGGTCCATGCCGGGCGGACTTTACCATCGGCCTTTGGTTTATTTGCTGTTAGCCAAACAACCCGGCAAGCTCTACCCGCTCCCCATACCGCAGTTCTGGCGGCAGCTGGAGTACCGTTCTGGTGATAACTGGAGGTTCAGCAATGTCGTTGACGGTACGAACGCAACAGCAGGCCGACATGGTCGTCGTGTCGGTGGCTGGTGAGCTCGACATGGCCACCGCACCGCAGCTTCAGGACCAGATCAGCGATCTGCTGGAAAAGGGCAGCACCCGGATCGTCTTTGATTTGGCCGAGGTTTCGTTCTGCGACTCCACCGGCTTGTCCGTCTTCGTCCGGGCCAAGAACAGCACGGACGACGCCGGTGGCACCGTGCGGCTAGCGGCACCGCAGCGCGGGGTGCTGCGCATCCTCGAGGTCAGCGGCCTAGTCGAGGTGCTGCACACCTACCCAACAGTGGACGAGGCGGTCACCGCACCGGCGCCGGCGCTCGACTGAACTTCCCCACCCGCGGATCGAGCTCTTCCTCCCGGACACCGAGTCGGCGTAGTTTGTCGCCGACCGGTGGTGGGCACCTGCTGCCGGTTCGACCTTCCGGACCCAACCAGGAGCGCACGTGAATAAGATCTTGCAGGGTTTCCGCGACTTCATCATGCGCGGCAACGTCGTCGACCTTGCCGTCGGCATCGTCATCGGCGCGGCCTTCACCGCTGTGGTTACCGCTTTCACCAACAGCTTCATCAAACCCTTGATCCAGCTTCTAGGCGGCGGAGACCCCCAGCACAAGGGCACCTGGAACGTCAGTGGTGTCGAGTTCGACTACTCGACGTTCATCAACGCGGTCATCACCTTTGTGATCACCGCAGCAGTGCTCTACTTCCTCGTCGTTTTCCCACTGAACAAGTTGGCGGAGCGGCGCAAGCGCGGCGAGGCGCCGCCGCCGAAGGCACCCAGCGAAGAGGTTCAGCTGCTAACTGAGATCCGCGACGCACTGCTGCGTGGCAGCGCCCCATCATCGGCCGCGCAGAGCGCATACAACGACACGCTCGGTCGCCAGCAGGGCGGATACCAGGAGCCGCCTCGCTAGTCAGCAATTTCGGCCGCTCCCAAAAAAGATCAACCCACTCGATACTGTTCGAACACATGTTCGATACAGTGCTCGGGTGGAACAACGTAAGCACTGGTGGAACGGCAAATGGGGTCGCGTCGCGCGCAAAGATGTCTACCTGAGGGTCAGCGGCGATCAGTGGCATGTCGAGCAGCGGGCGGGCGGCGCCGACGGCGTCTCCCACTTCTTCGAATACGACAGCGAGGAAGCGGCCCTGGATACCGTGCGCGCGCTGTTAGTCGGCCCGTTCGACTGGTGCGAACTCTCCGTTCGCCCGCCGGTCCGCTGAAAGCACGCGCCCGGTTAGATCGCCCACAGCGTTCGGCTGACGGGTTCAGGCCGCTCGGTGTTCGTCGTGGTGGGCGACCGTCGGGCTGGGTGGCACTAGCCGCAGTCCTGGGCGCATCGATGCCGGGCCGCCGAGGTCGGCGCGTTCGTCTTCGGCGAACCGGGCCCGCCAGTGCGATCCGGCAGTCACCCGGGCGCCGGGCGGGGTGGCGAACCCGCCGGGAATCTTCGACAACGTAGCGATCAGCAAGTAGCCCAAGATCACGAAGCCATGGCTGACCAGGCGGGTTCCGTCGACTCGGTCACCGGTCAGGTCGTTGACCGAGAGCACCAACAGCATCCCCACGAAAGCGGTCAGCATTGGCATCAGTCCCGCTGGACGGGTGCGGCGCAGGGCGACGAAGAGGTAACCGGCACCGAGCGCCACATTCCATGCGGCCGACTCGTGCCAGAGGTGACCCGGCGCCGCATCCAGCCCCGCATGCACGTGTTCACCGGCCATCCCGCCGCCGATTTGGCTCAGCCCGAGGATCAGCTGCACTGTGCCGACTGCGGCGAGCGCCAAATACAGCACCGTGGCCGATAGCAGGCGGCGCCTGGCCAGCCTGCTACCCGTGAGCGGGCGTGCCGACCGCGGCAGTCCGACCGGTAGTCCGGCCAGAATCGACTCGGTCAGCGCCGGACCGGGAAAGCTCACACCCGTACGGGTAAGGCGGTTGACTGTGGCTGCTTGCTCTAACCAGTTTCGGCACCCGGCGCAGCCGGCCAGGTGTTCGTCAACCAGCGCAGCATCGGCCGAGTCGTCCTCACCGTCCAGCTGCGCGGAAAGCATCTCGCGCCACCGCTCACACGCCATGACGCCATAGTCGCCCGAACGAGCGCAGGAGTTCCACCACTGAAGTGAAACAGCGCAGCCCAGCCGGGCGATCACCAGGCAAAAGAGCACAAGTGAGCGGTTAGCGCAGGCCTGGGCCGTCGGCGATGGAGTGAGGCAGGCCGCCGCTGTCGCCGAGCAGGCGCTTGCGTTCGCGGAAGGCGCGCAAGTTGGCGGTGTTGCCGCAGGTGCTGACGTCGTGCCAGACGCCGCTGTTGTTGCGCGAGGTGTCGAAGAAGGCGGCCCGGCACTCGATGTTGTGGCAGAGCTTGAGTCGCGGCCAGAGCCCGGCTTGTTGGGCCAGCAGCGTCTCGGCCCACAACGCCGAGGCAAACCAGCGCGTGCCCCGGCCGGACGGCACCATCCGCACCCAGCCCTCGGCGTCGGGCACCAGACTGACCGGGACGTCGGCCGGTGGCAGCGCTCCGTCCGGCTCGGGTCGTGAACCGGCCAAGATGACGTTTTCAAATGTGGTGCGCAGCCGCCGCAACGAGCGCAGATCGGCTGATGACAGCAGCAGGGTCGGTGCCGGCAACCCGGCAACCCGCGACCAGGTAGCCAGGGCATCGGTCAGCCACGGCTGGGCGTCATCGGTCAAGAACAAAAGATCCGCACCGTACGACATGGCCGGACGGGTATTGATCAGCTCCTGCACGAGGGCGAGCCCCGCAGGTGCCTCACGTACCCCGTGCCGAGCACTGGCCTTCCACGACATAACCGAAGAGTACTTGACTCTTTTTACGCCTTCGCTCTCATCCCCCTTGAACTCGACTTATGACGCGCAGTGGAGTCTGCGTGCGATCAACCGTCGATGCGAGTGATGCTGCGGATCTTGTTCGAGGCGTCAGTAGCCGCCGCGCCGAAGACATGCACACCGAGCAGCCGGCCGTCCTCGGGCGACACCAACAACTTCAACATCCCGTTCGAGTCGCCGACGGCATCGCTCAGCAATACAGCCCGAAGCCGCTGGGTCTACGACTAGGTCAACCCCGGTGTGCCGGCCCATGCCAGCGCTTCAATCGATATATAGCGACCGAACTTGCCGTGTCCTCAACGCGAGTCGGTCGATTACGTCATGTGGTGCAGTTCGCCGCGCACCGTTGTTGATCGATCCACCGTGGAGGGCCAGTGAACGACACTGAACAGCTCAAACTCCAAGCCCAACAACAGTACAAGGATGTCGTTGGTGGTTTGCAGGTGAAACGGGCCGAATTGCAGCAACAGATCGCCGCGCTCGAACAGTTCGACGCCGATTATCGACAGCGGCTCACCGAATTCATCCAAGCGCAGCTGCGCGCTTTATGGGCCGTACGCCCAAAGGTCAACACCCAACCGCCCACCTCGACAGCGAAACGTGAACCGGCAAAGCCAGCGGACATCACCTGATCCGGCTCCACCGTTAGTGGTAATGCGTACGGGTGCACCTGGCTGGGCGAACGCGGACCGATCCCGAACTGATCGCCGAGATCGCAGCCTGCCGGCTGAACGTTTGCTGGTAGAGAGCAAGGGAGCCGATTCGTGAGTTTGTTCGCCGTACCCGCACGCCCGGTGCTGTCCGCCGAGCCCAGGATGGATGCCGACCGGGCCGACGAACTGATCATGGAACTGGCAACGGCCGACGACGACACCATCCGCGCTGAGCTGCGCGGCCGGGCGATCGAGGCATGGCTACCCCTGGCCCGGCTGCTCGCCGACCGCTACACCGGGCGGGGTGAACCCGCCGACGATCTGGTCCAGGTGGCAATCGTCGGACTGATTACGGCGATCGACCGGTTCACTGCCGTCGCTGTGGATCTGGGCTCGGCTAAACGGTTGGCGGTGCACTGGGGTGCGGACTTTGCCGCCTATGCCGTTCCGGCCATCGTTGCCGAGCTGCGCCGACACCTGCGCGACCACGGCCAGACGCACCGCAACCACCGGCGCCAGCTGGCGCTGCGCCCGGCAATCGACACGCTCAGCCAACTGCTCGGCCGTTCGCCCACGGTGACCGACATCGCCGCTTATCTGGGGGCCAGCGAGGAAGATGTGCTCGACGAACTCGAAGCGAACTGGGGCAGTCCCATCGACGCGCATATCGCCGCGGGCGTCGACCCGTTCAGCGACGAGGACAGCGGCTTCGCCCAGGCCGAACTGCGGGCCACCCTGGCGCGGGCCATGGCCGGCCTGGACGTCCGCGAACGGCTCATCGTGAATTTGCGCTTCAACTCCGACAGCACCCAGGCCCAAATCGCCGAGCAGGTTGGCGTATCGCAGGTGCATGTCTCGCGCCTATTGACAAAGGCACTGGGTAAGCTCCGCGGCCAACTCGGCACTCGCGCCGCCTGACCACCAAGTGGCACTTTTGCGCGGCCGCATTAGGATGCAGGCCATGGTGGTCGGGCCGAGCGTTGCGGTGAATACCCGGTCACGCTGAGTTCACCCGTGCCACTCAGTGGTCGGGAAATCGACCTCGGCCTCCGGTTGATGGATGAAGGGCACGGCCATGACCACCTTCGGCACGCACGTGCGCAGCATTCCTACCGCCAAGCGACTCAGCACAGCTCGGGTGACCGAGAGCGCCAGCGCCCAAGTTAGTAGCCGATCACAGACCGTCCGCACCCTGCCCTACCTGTTGGCTGTGGTCTTTTCCGTTGCCTACGCGATAGTCAGCATCAACCGACATCGCCAATTACGCACCGGCGCCTACGACCTTGGCATCTTCGAGCAAGCCATCAAGTCCTACGCACATTTTCGGGCCCCAGTGTCCGAAATTAAGGGCCCTGGATTTCCCCTGCTCGGCGATCATTTTCACCCGATTCTCGCCGTGCTTGGCCCGTTCTATTGGGCTTTCCCCAGCCCGATCACGCTGTTAGTAGCCCAGGCTATGCTCGTCGCGATCTCGATCATCCCCGTTACCCGGCTCGCCCTTGACCGACTGGGAACACCGCTAGGCCTTAGCGTCGGCATCGCCTATGCAATGTCGTCGGGATTGCAGAACGCGATCGGTTTCGACTTCCACGAGATCAGCTTCGCCGTGCCCCTATTGGCCTTCGCTGTGGTCCGGCTCGCCGAACGTAGGTGGGTGGCGGCAGTGGCCTTCGCTGCCCCGCTGGTCCTGGTCAAGGAAGACCTGCCGCTGACCGTGGCCATGATCGGCGTCTACCTTTTCTTCGCCCGACAACGCTGGCTCGGCATCATCGTGGCTACCGCGAGCGCGGTCACCGGCGCATTGATCATGTTGGTGATCATTCCGGCCCTGAACATCTACGGGCAAAATGCCTACCTGACCAGCGTCAATCCCAGCAAGCTGGACCCGATCGCCCGACTGTTCGACCCGATGGGCGTCAAAGGGTTCACCCTGTTGATGCTGCTGCTGCCGACTGCTTTTCTTGCCCTGCGCTCACCGTTGCTGATGCTGGTCGTGCCGACGCTGCTCTGGCGCTTCTGGTCGACCACCTACAACTACTGGGGTCCGCATTTTCATTACGATGCGGTGCTCATGCCGATCATATTCGTCAGCTTTATCGATGCGTTAACCCGCTTGCGGCCCATATACCGCGGCTGGCTGCGCTATCTGCCGGCCGTTGCCGTCGTGGTGTCTTTAGGCGTGACGGCAAACCACGCCATCAAGGCACCGCTGTCCGAAGTCGTCCGGCCGAGCATGTGGCGGGCCGACTCGCGGGTCCACGACGTCCGGCAATTGCTGGCCGAGATCCCCAATGGCGCACGCGTTGCCGCACCAAACTATTTGGCTTCGCAGCTGGTCAGCCGCACCACGGTTTATCTCTTCCCATATTTCCCCAACCCGCAGATCCCCTGCGAATGGGCGCTCATCGACGAAAAAACCGGCGACAAGGCAACGACGGATGAGGCTGTAGCCCGCCGCTTCGACCTGACCAGCGCCGGCCAATATCACCAAGTCGACGCCGCTAGCCGCGTGATCCTGCTCCACCGCACCCGCTGACGCCCGCCGCATCTACGACAGCGCCCCGGGCTGAGCAGATCGATCCGGTGGGCTTGGCTGCATACGCTGCCGCTACAAGTCGTCCGTTCTAACAGCGGGCATAGGCCAGCGCAAACCACGACAACACCACTGCGTCGCCGTACGCAATATTGCGCTTGTCGGTCTGGCGATTTTGCTTGTGGCGGTGCGGGTTATGTCGTGCGGATGGAGTGGCGAGATCGGCAAGGAGGAGCCGCGGGTAGCTGGCCCGGATTCGGGCTACCTCCAGCGCTCGACCGCAATTTGCTCAACCTTGAACCGCCCGACCATACCCGAATTCGGCGACTGATCGCATCGACGTTTACCCCGCGCCGCGTCGAGAGTTTGCGCCACCGGATTCAACAAACGGTTGACGATTGCCTCGACGAAATCACCGTACGCGCTGGTGGTGATTTGGTCAGTGAACTGGCCTTGCCGGTTGCGCTCACCACCATGAGCGAATTACTAGGCGTCGGCCCGCAAGACCGCCGCGATTTTCGTGCCTGGACAGCTGTGCTGGTGGCGCATGAGACCGGTCGCCCGGCCGATCTGGCCGAGACAGTAGCCAACATCTATCATTATTTTACCGCGTTGATCGCCAGCAAACGGGCCACGCCCGGCGACGACCTGATTTCAGCGCTGATCGCAGCTCGTGACAAACAGGACCGATTGTCCGAGGAAGAATTAGTGTCCGCCGCATGGCTGACAATGATCGCTGGCAATGAGAATACCGTGCGGGGAATCGCCAATGCGATCCTCGCTCTCCTGTGTGATCCGGCAGCGGCAGCCCAACTTCGCGAGAACCCCGCCCTGATTTCCGGCGCAATCGAGGAAATGCTCCGATACGACGGGCCGGCCCAAATGGCTATTCGTCGGTTTGCGCTCGAGGAAATCACAATAGGCAACACGACTATCCCGGCCGGGGACGCAGTAATGGTGGCCATCGCTTGTGCTAACCGTGACCGCGGGCGGTTCATTGACGCGGAGCAACTGGATCTCACCCGAGCGGACAACCCACATCTCGCCTTCGGCAATGGCATTCACTACTGCTTCGGTGCGCCGCTGGCCCGGCTCGAATCCGAAATCACCATCCGCACCCTGCTACGCCGATTCCCTGAGCTTGCGCTCGCGGTGTCCCCGGACGAACTTCGCTGGGAAGCGTCCATCCGCAGCCGCGACCTAACCGAGCTACCAGTGATCATCGGTCGCACCGACCGGCACAACATCTCGAGTCAGCAGCAGGCTCCCGCACCTGCACAGCAGAAGGCTCCCTGACGTACAGAAAGCTTCCGGACATAGAAGTGTCCCGAAGAGCCACGGGGGGAGCCCTTCGGGACAACTAGCTTTGATGATAGACACTTTTTCGTCGGTAGACCAGACCCAGTTGTACCTGCAGTGATTCCCGGGCGGTCAGTCGATCACGTGAGTGGGCGCCAGCCGGCCGTTATAGCAGGTCACGCAGCTGCAATGCGAGCCCGTGCGGATCACGCAAGGGCAGAAACGGCTCGCCGTCGGCGGCTTGCCAATCCGAACCAACTGCTTGACCATCCGAAAAAGACGCAAGCCAACTTTTGTACGTGTCGAGCAGGGCGCGATCAGTATTGGGCGTAATGAGGTATTCGCGGTAATGCTCCGGCACAGCGTCGACGCCAGTGGTGCTGACCAGGTCATCGACGGTAGCGGCATCGGCGGGCGGCGGGTCGAGCACGAGCAGGTGCTGAGTGACGTAGTTGGCAGCAAACGCCACGGCCACCCGCGCCGAAGCGCCATGACTGATGACGATCGGAGCACGCCGCAACCCCAAACCCTCGACCAGTACGGCGAGCTGACCGGCCAACTGCAGCGGATCATGATCGTCCTGCCGTGGACTTTGACCATGGCCGGGCAAGTCCGGGGCGACGATCGTGCAGCTGCTGATCATGGCCAGTTCTGCGGCCACCGGCCACCACATCGTCCGATCGTAGGTGAGACTGTGCAGGAACAGGACAGGGCGGCCGTAAGCGCCCCACCGGTCGTAGACCAGCCGACTTCGAGGCGAGAACGTAGCGTGGGTGCTGCGTAGCGGCGGTTGTGGTCCCATGCACGCATCGTGCCAGGGTGCTGACAACAAGTTCGCCCGGATATGCCAGCTTGGCCTACCCGGCAATTATCCGGGCCATGTCCGCCTGCTGAGCGCCGAGATAGCCCGCTGACCAGCGCGGACCTGGACCCTTTAGGGTCGTTCACATGATCTGGCGAAACGGCGGCTCGTTGCGGCACCTGGAGGTGCACGTGCGGCCCGATTTTCGCCGTACGGTGGTGTTTGGCTTGGCGGCATTTGTCGCACTTGTCGCCGGGCACCAGGTGGGTGGGGTGCACGCCAGTTCACTGCGCATGCGGCTCATCGCGTACGGCTGCGCGGTGTTGGCTGGGCTTGGGGGTTTTGTCGCCAGCCGCACCGCAGCGCGTGAGGTGCAACGGATCGCTGTCGCTCGTGCTGGTGACGTAGCTGGAACACCGCTGCGCATGCTGGTGCTGCTCGCCGGCTATCTGACCACGGTGACCTCGGTGTGCGACCTGGTCGGCGTTCAATTGCAGCAGCTCGCGGTCGGGGGTGCAATCACCGGCATCGTGATTGGTTTGGCTGCGCAACCGGTGCTGGGCAACTTGTTCGCCGGTTTGGTGTTGGTGTTTGCCCGCCCTTATGTGCCTGGTCAGCGGGTTCGGGTGATGTCAGGTGCGCTCAATGGGCCGCACGTCGGCGTCATCGTTTCCGCCGGGTTGCTCTATACCGTGCTGAACACCGATGCCGGTCCGCTGAATATCCCGAACTCGTCGCTACTCGCCTCGGCCGTTGGGCCGGCCGAACTAGACCCGGAACCGAGCTTGGACTGCAGTCCAGACTTGTCTACTCAGGACGACAACGCGGCAGCGAATACAGCTACCGTCGTGGCGGCGGCCGAATCATATGAAAATAGCGCCCGCAAACATTCAGGATCGAGCATGTATAGCTAGTCGGAGCATTAACGATCGTGGCTGCCGCTTGCGTGCTCACGAGCTGATTTCGGTCAAGTCACGGATGAGCTCAGCTGCGACGATCGAGTCTAACTGGCCGAGCGGGATCCGGCTCTGCGGGCCATGATTCCAGTCGCTGCCGTCGTGCAATATGACGCCGGTGAGTTTCTGCTCTTTGAACTCGTCAAGCAAACCAACCACGATGCCAGGATCGAGGTTGACGGTAAACTCCAGGCCCGGGGCGATCACCAGTTCGATGCAGCTTTGAATGCCGCCGTCCTGCGGTATTTCCCGTCGCCAACCGCGTCGTTCCAGACCGACGACCTGATGGGAAGTGCGCGTCAGACCCTCGAATCGGGTCAGGTTGCTGACCTGCTTCTCCGCCGGCGTGAGCGCTAGGTAGTAGCGTAAATTTATGGCTATTGTTCGTTGTCGGCGAGGCGGACTATTCGAGACGCGCTGGGCGTCGTTCGTCTCGTTTAAGGCGGTGCGTCTGGGCAGTCGCCGGTTCCAACGCTGCCCGGTCCATGCTCGGTGGGAACTGGTTAAGCAGGTTGATCCGGCTACGCTTTCAGACGAGGATCGCCGACAGGCCGCAAGCTACCCCGCCAGCCGCATTCCGTAGTGCCAGGGACTTCCGGTGCGCGTCCCGCCCGCCCGTCATGATGACCGCTAACAGCAAGCGTCGTCGCGCCGGATCGCCACGCAACCAACCCCAGGCGTCCACCCCACCGCCACGAGCTAGCACTAAGCCGCAGCTGAACCCACAGGTCAGAAACCCGCAACCACGCCTCGCGAGGGTCAAATAGCGCCAAACGGTCCAAGTGACGACGAGCGACCATCAAGCGTCCAGGTACCACAACGGACACCCGCCTGCCGGGAAATCGCAGGCCAGAAGGGTGGGCCGCCCGGGATTCGAACCCGGAACCTAAGGATTAAAAGTCCTCAGCTCTGCCATTGAGCTAGCAGCCCGCAGTTGTAGATCGTACCGGTGAGCCCCACCGGGGCGCGCCCGCATATCCGTACCTTGGTGTTTGTGCAGGTCAGGCAGTGATTTTGGGGTGTTGCAGTAGCTGTGGGGCCCAGGTAGCGTTGATCCCAGATGGTCGTCGCGAGGGCGTCGGTGTCGCCGAACAGCACCGCGGAGCTGTCCCGGGCGGCCCGGTCCTCGGCTGCGGTCTGCTACCGGGCCCGCTGTCGCGAAGTCGCCCCGGTCCCAGCTCATGTCAGCGACGGTCGCGGTTGCCATGTGCCAGCAGGCCGGCCACACACATGGTTAGGAACGCGACGTAAAGGATCGCGGTGGCCGGATTCTATTTACCTCGACGCCAATATGTTGGCCGCCACCAATATAGAACAGTCCGGTCTTGGGGCCATGACTCTTCGCTCATATCGTTTGCAGAATCGCCGTCTCTGTTCAGATCGAACGGGCGCCAATTCGGATCGCGAATATCAGATTCTTTCGGCCGAGTGGCGCGTTCTAATCGGCCTTGGCTGCTCGCGCCAAACTCTGCGAACGTGATCTGGGGCTGCAAAACTTGCTCCACTGGATAGCCGTATTAGCCGGGACAAGGTCTCCCGGACCTGTTTAGATCGCATATCTTCCCCCCGATGCGCCTTTACCGCTTGAGCCACCTGCCGGTCGTTCGGTTGCACCCGTCCGACCCCTGCCAGGTGCGATCGGCCGCTATCGTCAGGAATTGGTCCTGGTTCGCACCGACCGCCGCCGACTTCCACGTGCCGATCAGCTCAGCCGCTGTGGCCGGGCGCAGCTTTGCCGGCAGTGGCGCAGCCGGCGCGAGCTGACGTTCTAATTCGGCGTCCCACACTGGCTTGGCATACATCTCGGGCGCAACAACGGATCTTCCTTTGGGCTCGCCTGACGGAACCAGCCGAGCCAGCGTGTGGCCGTTCTGGTCCAGTCTCCACAAGCTACTCTGTATAGGGTTACGGCAGTTGTAGCCGACTCCTTCCCCCGTGGGAGCCGGCTACAACTCTTTTAGCCCCTCAACGATACGTTGACCGGCCTCAATTGCTGATAACGTCCAGATAGTCGAGTTTGCTGTCTACCGCCCCAGCATCGTTGGTAATCGAGTTACCGGGCTGCTGGAGCCACGCTCGTGGAGCAGCGCACGGCTGACACAACGGATCGACAGATCCGACGATCTGGCCAGCATCGTTTACCGCTCGGGCAGTGTTGTAGCTAATTGCGTCGACCGTGCCGATGTCTTTAACCGAGGTGCCTGACCAGTTCACCGCATGGCGAGCGGATCGGCCGACCGGGCGGTCCTGGACAGTCGATCGGCGCACAGTGATAATGGCCCGATAATTGATCACTGAATACGCAAGAATTGCTGCGGTTATCGCATAACATTTGCACTTGCCCGTCCAGCCGAAATGGGTTCACAAAACCACGGACGGGTGAGTGCGATGGCCGAAATTGTCGGCAGCCTATTACTATCCGATTCCGCCACCTCAGGGACTATTCGTAGGTCAGCAGCGCACTGGTGAATCATGTCGCGCCCCCGGATCAAGGTCCAATGCTAACGATCCGGACGCAGGGCAGATTTTGGACACGGCCATTCATCGTGGCCCTGACATCGAGCGTCGCGACCGCCACGACCGCTGCACTGCTGCTCGCCGCAGCCAGTTTCCCGTTTCGGTTCTGGCCGGACACAGGAGTTGGACGGCACGTCTGGGTCTAAAGGTGAGATATTCCTAGACGAACAGATTCAGCACCTGCTGATGCGCGAACACCTGCACGTGCGTGACACCCGAGTCGGGTCCGTCGCCTCGGCCACCGGAGATCTGTCGCACTACCACTATGTCTTTCTCTCTGGTGCACCCGCGGCCGAGCAACAACTGCTGATCAGCCCCATCGCCATCTTCCAGTAATTCCGCCGCTGCGCTGGAGCAACAATTGACAACATCATTGCGAGCCAGCCAACTCGGCGGTCTACTGATAGGTGCCGACCAAGCACCCACCCCAATCGGGTACATGCTGTCACCACCTCCACGCACAACGTCACCAGTACGAGCGAGATTTGGCCGTTGATCGCCTTGTCTGTCCGGACGGCTTCCATTAGTTAGCCAGCGTTCATATAGTCGTCACTGACTAGACAGGCGGGCGGACATCGGTGGGCTTGATCGTGGGAAGCATGCGGATCGCATTGGTCACGGAGTCGTTTTTGCCAGACGTGAATGGCGTCGCCAACTCTGTGGTGCGAACGGCCGAACATTTGTTGCGACAGGGTCACGAACCTTTGGTGATCGCGCCCCAGCCACCGCCGGCGGTGCGCAGCGATCGGATCTCCGTGCCCTACCCCGTGGTGCGGATCCCCTCGGTTCCCATGCCGGGTTACCCGCAGATTCGTCTCGGGCTGCCCACGCCAGCGATGACCGCGGCGCTGCGGATGCACGGCGCCCAGTTGGTGCACCTGGCCAGCCCGTTCGTGCTCGGCGCCTGGGGTCTGGCAGCAGCTCGATCGCTGCGGCTGCCCACGGTCGCGGTCTACCAAACCGACGTCGCCGCCTACGCGCGCGCCTACCGCGTCTCCATGACCGAGGGCACCGCGTGGCGCTGGATTCGCACCGTGCACAACCTCGCCTCCCGCACGCTGGTTCCGTCGAGCGATTCGGCTGCGGCGTTGACCGCACACGGAGTGCAACGCGTGCACCTGTGGCGGCGCGGAATCGATGACCTGCGGTTCCACCCGCGGCACCGCAGCGCAGGGATTCGGCGGGCGCTCGCGCCCAACGGTGAGTTGCTGGTCGGTTTCGTCGGCCGGCTCGCAGTGGAAAAACAGATCGACCTGCTCGCCGAAACCAGCCGGCTGCCCGGCGTCCGACTCGTGATCGTCGGCGACGGCCCCGCCGCCAGTTCCCTGCGCAAAGCACTGCCAGCCGCAACCTTCCTCGGCGTACGGCACGGCGCACAACTCGCCCGTCTCTATGCCAGCTTCGACATCTTCGCCCACACCGGCCCGTACGAGACTTTTGGTCAGGCCGTGCAGGAAGCCATGGCCAGTGGTCTTCCGGTCGTCGCGCCGCGTGCCGGCGGCCCGGTCGACCTCGTCGCGCACGGCCGCACCGGCTACCTGGTGCCACCATTCGAGGCCAGCGGTTTTACCGCCGCGATCCGCGACCTAGCCGGCGACCCGGACCGCCGAGCGCAGTTCGGCGCCGCCGGCCGCGCCGCAATCGCCGGCCGCACCTGGTTCGCCGTCGGCGAAGAGTTGATCGCCCACTACGAAGCCGCTTTCGCCGTTCCGCTGATCAGCCGCCGAACTGCACTCGCCGCATGAGGATCGTCCGGGTCGCTAACTTTGTCACCCCGCGCTCAGGTGGCCTGCGCACCGCCCTTCGCCGCCTCGGTGCCGGCTATCTGGCCGCCGGCCACGAACCGGTGTTGGTAATTCCAGGCCCAACCGCCACCGACGAGCAAACCGAGCAAGGCCGCGTAATCACCCTGCCTGGCCCGCAGCTTCCCGGTATGGGCGGCTACCGAGTGCTGCTGAACCGGCGGCGAACTGCGGCCGTGCTGCGCTCGCTGGCGCCCGACCGGATTGAAATCTCCGACCGCTCCACGCTGCGCTGGCTCGGGCGCTGGGCTCGGCGACACGACATCGCTTCAATGATGGTTTCGCACGAAAGCCTCGATGGCCTGCTCCGCCTGTTCGGCCCTGGCTCAGCCCGCCGACTCGCCGACTCGCTGAACGCTCGCACCGCTGCCGAGCACGACCGGATCGTGTGCACCACCCAGTGGGCCGCGAACGAATTCGAACGCATCGGCGCACGCAACATTCACCGCGTACCGCTCGGAGTTGATCTAGAAGCCTTCTCCCCCACGTACGCGGATGTCACAATGCGCGCACGCTGGGCCGCCCCCGGCGACGTGATGTTGGTCCACTGCGGCCGACTCTCACCCGAAAAACGTCCACGCCGCTCACTCGAAGCACTAGCCGGCCTATGCACAGCCGGCGTGCCCGCTGTCCTGGTCGTGGCCGGCGGCGGCCCGCTACGCTCATCCCTGCAGGCAGAGGCGGCAAAGCGCGGTCTTCCCGTCCGCTTCCTCGGCCACCTAACCGACCGAGCTGAACTAGCCGCTCTCCTAGCCACCGCAGACGTAGTTATCGCCCCCGGCCCAATCGAAACCTTCGGCCTAGCCGCGCTCGAAGCCCTGGCAAGCGGCACCCCCGTCGTCGCAAGCTCAGAAAGTGCCCTACCCGAAGTTCTAGGTACGGCCGGACTCAGCGTTCCCGGCGAAGGACCGGCCTACGTAACGGCGATCCAGTCCTTACTCGCACAATCGGAAGATTCGCGGCGGGCCCGTGCTCGCGCCCAAGCCGAGACGTTCCCCTGGTCCGCATCAGTAGCCGGTTTCCTAGCGGCCCACCGAGCCCCACCCCAACCAACCTGACCGTCACGCACCAGCGGATGTTCCGGCTGTCGGGAACGTTGTGGAGTTGTGGTGGTTATGCGGGTGCAACTCCACAAGATCGCGGGTTGGTCCTCAGGCTGCGGATGGGGCAGCTACCGATCCCGCCGCGACTTTCGTCTGGGGGTGTTTCTGGTCGGTACGACCAGATCTGTTTTGTGGTGATATTGGGCATTATGGATATGAATGTGGCTAAAGCTTTGTGGAGTTGGGGTGCTCATTTGGGCGTAACTCCACAAGATCGCAGATTTGGGGTCTGTTGTTGCGGGAGGCGGTTTGGATTTGGTGTTGGAATGCCGTGGCTGCCACCCCGGGGTTTGGGGTGGAAAATGTAGTGAGGGCCGTCGCACAGTTTTGGGGTGGGAATGCTTGGTTTTAGTTTGGTGTGGGAAATGCAGGTAAGGGCCACCCCGATATGGGGTAGCCCTTACCTGTTTTGTTTGAGTTCGGCGGCGTCCTACTCTCCCACACCCTCCCGAGTGCAGTACCATCGGCGCTGGCAGGCTTAGCTTCCGGGTTCGGAATGAGACCGGGCGTTTCCCTACCGCTATGACCACCGAAACACCTTTCAACAAACCCCAACCCCAAAACCCTTAAAAGCCCTTTGGGGGGTGGTTGTTTGCTGTGAATCACACAGTGGACGCGTAAGCAAAATGTTTAGGGTGGTTAAGCCCTCGGCCTATTAGTACCGGTCAACTGAACACGTTACCGTGCTTACATTTCCGGCCTATCAACCCAGTCGTCTAGCTGGGGGCCTTACCCACTCAAGGTGGTGGGATACCTCATCTCGAAGCAAGCTTCCCGCTTAGATGCTTTCAGCGGTTATCCCTCCCGAACGTAGCTAACCAGCCGTGCCCCTGGCGGGACAACTGGCACACCAGAGGTTCGTCCGTCCCGGTCCTCTCGTACTAGGGACAGCCCTTCTCAAGTATCCAACGCGCACGGCGGATAGGGACCGAACTGTCTCACGACGTTCTAAACCCAGCTCGCGTACCGCTTTAATGGGCGAACAGCCCAACCCTTGGGACCTGCTACAGCCCCAGGATGCGACGAGCCGACATCGAGGTGCCAAACCATCCCGTCGATATGGACTCTTGGGGAAGATCAGCCTGTTATCCCCGGGGTACCTTTTATCCGTTGAGCGACACCGCTTCCACACGCAAGTGCCGGATCACTAGTCCCGACTTTCGTCCCTGCTCGACCCGTCAGTCTCACAGTCAAGCTCCCTTATGTACTTACACTCAACACCTGATTGCCAACCAGGCTGAGGGAACCTTTGGGCGCCTCCGTTACCTTTTAGGAGGCAACCGCCCCAGTTAAACTACCCACCAGACACTGTCCCTGAACCCGATAAGGGCCCGAAGTTAGATACCCAAATCCAACAGAGTGGTATTTCAAGATTGCCTCCACCTGAACTGGCGTCCAAGCTTCACCGGCTCCCACCTATCCTACACAATTACATTCAGATACCAATGTCAAGCTATAGTAAAGGTCCCGGGGTCTTTCCGTCCTGCCGCGCGTAACGAGCATCTTTACTCGTACTGCAATTTCGCCGGGCCTATGGTTGAGACAGTAGGGAAGTCGTTACGCCATTCGTGCAGGTCGGAACTTACCCGACAAGGAATTTCGCTACCTTAGGATGGTTATAGTTACCACCGCCGTTTACTGGCGCTTAAATTCTCCGCTTCACCCCCGAAAGGGTTAACAGGTCCTCTTAACGTTCCAGCACCGGGCAGGCGTCAGTCCATATACATCGTCTTACGACTTGGCATGGACCTGTGTTTTTAGTAAACAGTCGCTTCCCCCTGCTCTCTGCGGCCATACCCCGCTCCCACCGCACGGGTGTTCACGGGTCCGGCCCCCCTTCTCCCGAAGTTACGGGGGCAATTTGCCGAGTTCCTTAACCACAGTTCGCCCGTCGCCTTAGTATTCTCTACCTGACCACCTGTGTCGGTTTAGGGTACGGGCCACTAAAGAACATCGCTAGAGGCTTTTCTCGACAGCATAGGATCAATGACTTCACCTAAAACGGCTCGGCATCACGTCTCACCCATAAACGCACCACGGATTTACCTATGGCACAGGCTACACGCTTACCCCAGGACAACCACCGCCTGGGCTCATCTACCTTCCTGCGTCACCCCATCACTCAACTACTAACCCGAAGGATCCCACACTCCCCACCTTCAGCCCGAAAGCCTCCAACAAGTCACGCGGTTAGCACACGAGAATTCGTTTTGGGCGTTCTTTCGCGGGTACGGGAATATCAACCCGTTATCCATCGACTACGCCTCTCGGCCTCGCCTTAGGCCCCGACTCACCCAGGGCGGATTAGCCTGGCCCTGGAACCCTTGGTCATCCGGCGGAAGGGTTTCTCACCCTTCATTCGCTACTCATGCCTGCATTCTCACTCGTGTAGCGTCCACAGCTAGATCACTCTGCTGCTTCACCCGCCACACGACGCTCCCCTACCCACCCACACACCTGGATGATGAAACAAAACTTCATCACCGAGTTAATGTGTGAGTGCCACAGCTTCGGCGGTGTGCTTGAGCCCCGCTACATTGTCGGCGCGGAACCACTTGACCAGTGAGCTATTACGCACTCTTTAAAGGATGGCTGCTTCTAAGCCAACCTCCTGGTTGTCTAAGCGACCCCACATCCTTTTCCACTTAGCACACGCTTAGGGGCCTTAGCTGGTGATCTGGGCTGTTTCCCTCTCGACTACGAAGCTTATCCCCCGCAGTCTCACTGCCGCGCTCTCACTTACCGGCATTCGGAGTTTGGCTGATGTCAGTAACCCGGTAAGGCCCTTAAACCATCCAGTGCTCTACCTCCGGTAAGAAACACACGACGCTGCACCTAAATGCATTTCGGGGAGAACCAGCTATCACGGAGTTTGATTGGCCTTTCACCCCTAACCACAGGTCATCCCCCAACTTTTCAACGTTGGTGGGTTCGGTCCTCCACGCAGTCTTACCCACGCTTCAACCTGCCCATGGCTAGATCACCCCGCTTCGGGTCTAGAACACACGACTCAACGCCCTATTCAGACTCGCTTTCGCTACGGCTACCCCCCACGGGTTAACCTCGCCACATGCCACTAACTCGCAGGCTCATTCTTCAAAAGGCACGCCATCACCCACCCGCCACACAAAGGTGACACCAGGCTCTGACGGATTGTAGGCGAACGGTTTCAGGTACTATTTCACTCCCCTCCCGGGGTACTTTTCACCATTCCCTCACGGTACTAGTCCGCTATCGGTCATCAGGAAGTATTCAGCCTTACCAGGTGGTCCTGGCAGATTCACAGCAAATTCTAGGAGTCCGCTGCTACTCGGGTGTTCTCCAAAGAAGGCCACACATTTTCGTCTACCGGACTCTCACCGTCTACGGTTGGCTTTCCCACACCATTCGACTAACCTGCGACTTTGTAACTTCTCGGCAGAGTGTCAGCCCCACCACGGAAAATCCCACAACCCCGCGCACGCAACCCCTGACAAGTATCACACGCACACGGTTTAGGCTACATCCGCTTTCGCTCGCCACTACTCACGGAATCACTATTGTTTTCTTCTCCTACGGGTACTGAGATGTTTCACTTCCCCGCGTTCCCCCCACACACCCTATGAATTCAGGTGCAGGTAACACGACATAACTCGTGCTAGGTTCCCCCATTCGGACACCCTGGGATCACAGCTAGGTAGACAACTCCCCCAGGCCTATCGCGGCCTCCCACGTCCTTCATCGGCTCCTGATACCAAGGCATCCACCGTTCGCCCTTAACAACTTAACCACAAAAAACAAGATGCTCGCGTCCACTGTGCAATTCTCAACCAACAACCAACCCACAACCCAACAACCCCCACCAAACCCCCAACAACACCCCCCAAACCCCAAAAAAAGGGAGAAAGGAAACTGTTAGAACGGTATAAGGACCAGGATGTGCTTGGCACCAAAAAAACAACCCGATGACCAAAATCTTGGCCACCCCACAACTTCAACCGTTCCCACGGTCACCAGTCATGCTCACTCGGTTGTTTTTTCAGGACCCAACAGGGTGCCTATCGTCTCTACCAGCCGCACCAACACCCACGTTCCACCACCACCAAACACTTGTATAAAAAACAATCGTTTAATGATGCGTACTAAAAGTGTCAGCCGTTGCCGGTGAAAAACTTTGCCAGTGTCTCCGCTCATGAGCACCCCACCACCACGAACGGATGATGCGGGTCACTGTCCGCTATGTTAGGCGGATAGTTGCTCCTTAGAAAGGAGGTGATCCAGCCGCACCTTCCGGTACGGCTACCTTGTTACGACTTCGTCCCAATCGCCAGCCCCACCTTCGACCACTCCCCCCCTCACGGGTTAGGCCATGGGCTTCGGGTGTTGCCGACTTTCGTGACGTGACGGGCGGTGTGTACAAGGCCCGGGAACGTATTCACCGCAGCGTTGCTGATCTGCGATTACTAGCGACTCCGACTTCACGGGGTCGAGTTGCAGACCCCGATCCGAACTGAGACCGGCTTTTTGGGATTCGCTCCACCTCACAGTATCGCAACCCTTTGTACCGGCCATTGTAGCATGCGTGAAGCCCTGGACATAAGGGGCATGATGACTTGACGTCATCCCCACCTTCCTCCGAGTTGACCCCGGCAGTCTCCCATGAGTCCCCAACCAAATGCTGGCAACATGGAACGAGGGTTGCGCTCGTTGCGGGACTTAACCCAACATCTCACGACACGAGCTGACGACAGCCATGCACCACCTGTCACCCACCCCGAAGGACCCCGCATCTCTGCGAGTTTTTAGGCGATGTCAAACCCAGGTAAGGTTCTTCGCGTTGCATCGAATTAATCCGCATGCTCCGCCGCTTGTGCGGGCCCCCGTCAATTCCTTTGAGTTTTAGCCTTGCGGCCGTACTCCCCAGGCGGGGCGCTTAATGCGTTAGCTGCGGCACAGAGAACCGGAGAGGTCCCCCACACCTAGCGCCCAACGTTTACAGCGTGGACTACCAGGGTATCTAATCCTGTTCGCTCCCCACGCTTTCGCTCCTCAGCGTCAGTATCGGCCCAGAGACCTGCCTTCGCCATCGGTGTTCCTCCTGATATCTGCGCATTTCACCGCTACACCAGGAATTCCAGTCTCCCCTACCGAACTCTAGCCTGCCCGTATCGCCTGCAGACCCGCAGTTGAGCCACGGGATTTCACAGACGACGCGACAAACCGCCTACGAGCTCTTTACGCCCAATAAATCCGGACAACGCTCGCGCCCTACGTCTTACCGCGGCTGCTGGCACGTAGTTGGCCGGCGCTTCTTCTCCCACTACCGTCACGATCAGGAAAACCCAACCACTTCGTCATAGGTGAAAGAGGTTTACAACCCGAAGGCCGTCATCCCTCACGCGGCGTCGCTGCATCAGGCTTGCGCCCATTGTGCAATATTCCCCACTGCTGCCTCCCGTAGGAGTCTGGGCCGTGTCTCAGTCCCAGTGTGGCCGGTCGCCCTCTCAGGCCGGCTACCCGTCCTCGCCTTGGTAGGCCATCACCCCACCAACAAGCTGATAGGCCGCGAGCCCATCCCAGACCAAAAAATCTTTCCACACACAAAACATGCGTCTATGTGTCGTATCCGGTATTAGCCCCCGTTTCCGAGGGTTATCCCAAAGTCCAGGGCAGGTTACTCACGTGTTACTCACCCGTTCGCCGCTCGAGTACCCCCGAAAGGGCCTTTCCGCTCGACTTGCATGTGTTAAGCACGCCGCCAGCGTTCGTCCTGAGCCAGGATCAAACTCTCCAACAAAACCAACAAACCCCCCACAACAAAACCACCAAAAAATGGCAGCCCAGCCATGAAAAAGGGGCCACCCAAACCCTACAAGGGAAAGGGCTAATCCTTTAAAAGCACTGGCATATCAAGCACCCTGTTGAGTTCTCAAAAAACAACTACACACCGTGACTATCAGCACCAACTCGGCGCTGCAGCCCCCGGGGCACTCATTCAACGTTACTAGGTCTTCCTGGCTGTGTCAACCGGTTTTTCCTGGTCGATGCCGCTTAGTCCTGGTAACTCCTGCAAACCACAGCGCACAGCACCGCCGTGTTTCGTAGTTCGAAGGATTTGGTAGGACGGCCGCGCGGTTTCTTGATGTCCCCGCTTGCCCGTGTCCCTACCGGCTCGCAAAACACTACAGCCCCGGTGAACTGCACGCCAAATCGGGGTGCCAATAACCCCATAGCCGGGTGCGAGTGCCCTCCCTGCCGAGGGCCAGCAACCACACGCCGCCCAGGACCGCGGCTAGGCCAGGGCCTTGAGTGCATCCCCGATACCACGGTGGAAGGTCGGGTACGCCCAGATCGTGCTGAGCAGCGTCGCAACCGGAACCTCAGCGTGCACGGCCACCGAAAACGCCCCGATCATCTCCCCACCAGCCGGTCCGGCCGTACTCGCGCCGACGACCACTCCGCGCTCGTTGTCGACAATCACTTTGATGAAGCCCTCATTACCCGGGCCGTGAATGAATCCGCGAGAGGTGGCCGCCAAGGACACGTAACCGACCCGTACATCGAGGCCAGCGTCGCGCGCTTGCTGTTCGGTTAGCCCGATCGCGCCAATCTCGGGGTCAAGGAAGGTGACTCGGGGCCGCGCGCGATAGTCGGCATCCGGCCCACCCTGACCGAGGATGTCACGCACCGCGATGTCCGCTTCGTACATGGCCATGTGGGTGAAGTTGCCGTTGCCGGTGACGTCGCCGACGGCCCAAACCTGGTCCGTGACTCGCATCCGGGCGTCGGTGTGCAGGAATCGGGCGGTCGGGTCCAGGCCGAGCTGCTCCAGGCCAAGGTCGCCGAGTCGAGCGGATCGACCCGTGGCGACCAGCAGTTTCTCGGCCGTGACTGTGGTGCCGTCGGACAGTGCGACGGAGAACTCCGCCTCGTGGGCAACGCGAGTGGCACGAACTCCGGTCTGCACGCGCACACCGTCGGCTTCGAGCACGGTCGCGGCTACCGCGGACGACTCCGGCTCTTCCATGGCGAGCAGCCGAGCGCCGCCCTCGATAATTGTCACCTGCACGCCGAAGCGTGCGAACGCTTGCGCCAATTCACAGCCAATGGCGCCGCCACCGAGCACGAGCATGGACGCCGGCAATGTTTCGGCCTCGACGGCCTCTCGGTTCGTCCAGTACGGGGTGTTTGCCAGTCCGTCGATCGGCGGGATGAATGCACTAGTGCCGATTGCGAACACTAGGCCGCGCGACGCGGCGTACAACTGATTGTCGACTTTGATTTGGCCTGGACCGACGACGGTGGCTGTGCCGCGCACGAATTGACCACCCTTGCCGACGAACCGGTCAACGGCGACTTTGTCGTTCCAATTGTCGGTGGCTTGGGTGCGGATCCGTTTGGCAACAGGCGACCAGTCTGGCGTCACGGTCGAGCTGCCGGCCAAACCGGGAATGCGTCGCGCTTCGGCCAAGGCGGAACCAGCGCGGACCATCATCTTGGTCGGAATGCATCCCCAATAGGGGCACTCGCCGCCGACCAGCGTGTTCTCCACCCCGACCACTGCCAGCCCAGCCGCAGCGAGCCGCCCAGCGACTTCCTCACCGCCGACGCCGAGCCCGACAACGACCACATCAACCTGCTGCATTTCGCCCATAGGAGCCACCTAATCACCTGATCGCGTCACAGTGCGCCACGGAGGTGACGAAATCCTTAAGATCAACCCGAGCTGGGCCGCCGCAGGATTCTCCGAAATAACGGCATTAAGCATCAATAGCACTATTTGGTACGGAGGGGAGCGCGCTCACTGGTCGCCTCACCCAGTCACGCAGCTTGGATGAGATCGACCCCAACGGCGGTCGGCGCAGGGATCGGCTCCCCCTCCGCACGAAGCCCGTCGAGATGGAAGCCGATCGCGACCCGCATCTCGGTAACGCACTCCTCGCGGATGTCCCCTAACACGACACAGCCGGGAAGGTCAGGGCACCAGGCACCGAAACCGCCGTCCTCGGCCCGCTCGATGACGAACTCTCGCTCAAGCGGCACTCGATCAGCTTGGGACTACCTGGTACGCCACCGGCATGGAGCGCATCCGGGAGGTCCGCCAAGGCTTGCAACAGTGGTCCGACACTGAGTGTGTCCGCCAGCTCGACGACCACCTATACGACTGGCAGACCACCCTCAGTGCACTTCGTCGTTGAGCGCTGCGATTCGCTCAGGCAGCTGGGCCAGCGAGGTGATTCGCATTGTTGCCAGGCGGTCTGCCTCTGGGTCATTTTGCTGAATGATCGCCCATGGCCCGCGCAGGATCAGCGCAGTTCTGAACCCTGCTGCCACCGCCGGCCGGATGTCGTTATCCAATCGATCACCGACGTACAGCGTCTCCGCTGGTGTGAACGGCGTTTCCTGGTTGAGGGCAGCAAAGAACGCCACGTCCGGTTTGGCGACACCCCAGTCGTCCGAGGTTGCGATCATGTCGCTGGGCAGGTCCATTGAGCGCAAGATGCCACCAGCGCGCGAAGTCTGGTTGCCCGCGATCCCGACCCAAATGCCGGCCTGCCGCAACGTGGTCAGCGTCGGTCGTACATCTGGGTAAAGGTCGTCTTCTCCGAACCATTCCGCCTTGCCAGCGGCCGCGCGCCGATCTCGTTCTCTGATCAGATCGAAGTCGGGCCGGAACACGCGAAACGTCTCTCGGTAGTCCTGGCCGCGCGCGATCACCGCCCCGAACACGGCAGAAAAAGTGTGGCGCGGCACACCAAGCCAATCGGCCCAGGTTCCGTATTCTCTGGCCTCGTTCACCAGGCATTCGCCGACATCGAACACCACAGCTCGGATCATGGCGCTGAGCTTAACTTTCCCTGGACAGCAGAACGCCCACCATACGTTTCCGCAGGTGGGCGACGCTCAAAGCCCGGCGAGAGGCTTGGTGGCCAGGGACGGGGTCGAACCGTCGACCTTCCGATTTTCAGTCGGACGCTCGTACCAACTGAGCTACCTGGCCTTGACAAGCTGTTGCGGTCCTGACGGGACTTGAACCCGCGACCTCCGCCTTGACAGGGCGGCGAGCACTCCAACTGCTCCACAGGACCTTGCTACTGCCTTACTGAAAAACTTTAACAACCGGAAAAACTCTAGCAACCGAGCCTGCATTGCTAACTTACCAGTACCCCCAACGGGATTCGAACCCGTGCTACCGCCGTGAAAGGGCGGCGTCCTGGGCCACTAGACGATGAGGGCAGCTCCGCCAGTATTACATCTCGGTGAGACACTAATACATCTCAAAAGACTTGGCGGCGTCAACCCCAACCGGGTTCCGCTTGAGGCTTGGAAAGCATACGTGATCGACTGCCCGCCTTCAAAATCAGCATCCGGAAAGGCCGTTGAGCTGCGAATCTGTCATGCCACGGCACCTTGAACCAGCTTGACCGCCTCGGTGAGCGAGGTCGGTTGGGCCACGCCGAGCGGCAATTCCATCGGCCAGCCCGGCCCGGCGGCGACGAGCAATAGGGGTGGGCGCGGGCCGGTCGCCACGCGGATCAGCAGGGCGGGATCACCTGAGCAGGCCAACTGCGACCAAAGCACGACCACCATCGGACCGGTACGAATAATCGCCTCGCCCAGGGCCGCAGCCGGCACTCGGGCGCCCAACAGCCGGCTCGCCACCCCGATCTGTGCGAGTCCAGCAGCCAACGCCTCCAGCGGCAACGTGTGCTGTTCTTCGTCGGCGGCGGCAAGCAGCACTCGGGGCGAGACACCGGCGCTGTCCGGGCGCGGTATGGCGCCGAGCACTTCGGTGATCGTGCGGGAAGCGAGATGCTCGACTTCGATGAAGCGCTCAGTCGCGGCGTAGCGTTCGCCGATCCCGATCAGCACCGGCATGGCCACCACCTCCCAGGCGTCGATCACGCCGAGCTCGGTGATGGCCAGAGTGAGAATGTCGCGCATCGCCTCCGCGTCTAATCGCATCGCCGCCCGAGCCAGCCCACGAGCAGCCGGGTGAGCTTGGCCCAAGGCAATCGCCTGCCCACCACCATCGCGAGCCGTACCCGGCTGGGGCATGGCGGTCAGCACTGGCAATGGCACTCGCCCAGCCCAGGCGGCGGCCTCAGCTGGCGCGATCCCCTGGCCGATGAGTCGCCGCATCACCTGCAGTCGCTCAAGATCCTCAGCGGTGTAGCGACGATGTTGCCCGGGTGTGTGCCGACTCGGGCCAAGTCCATACCGTTGGTGCCAGCTGCGCAGCGTGGTGACCGCGATGCCGAGTTGGCGCGCGACCGCCCCAGCGGTCAGCGCCTCATCGACCACCTGGCCGCTCCAGAGCTTCCGAACCGTCCGACCTGGTTTGGGCCGGGACCGAGGTTGGTAGCCCCCCGAGGTAGTCGGCCAGCCGGTCGGTCACCCCGGCTAACCAGGGCGCATATGCGGGCGGGTTCGCGCGCACGGCGTCGAGCAGGTCGGCCACCGAAATCCAGCGATAGGCAGCCACTTCGTCCGGGTCGGGTTGCGGGAGCCGGTCGGCGGGGAGTTCGCCCAGGAGAACGTGGTCATACTCGTGCTCGACCCGCCCGGTGGCTGGATCCTCGGCGAAGTAGGAGTAGCGGCCGATTTCGGTCAGCCGCACACCGTCGATTCCCAGCTCTTCGAGCAGGCGGCGAGCTGCGGCATCGGTAACAGCTTCGGCGGGCGCTGGGTGGCCGCAGCAAGTGTTGGCCCAGCGCAATGGGAACCGGGTCTTGACGGCGGCGCGCTGTTGCAGCAGCACTCGGCCGGCCTCGTCTCGCAGGAAGACCGAAAATGCCCGGTGCAGCTGGCCCGGATGCTCGTGCGCGGCCGCCACGGTCGCCGACCCGATCGGCCGGCCGTGGCTATCAACCAACTCCACCAACTGGACTTCCCGCGCGCTCACCGCAAACTCCCGGTGATCCGCGATGCGGCTAACTTTCCCGAGATCAGCACCATCGGTACGCCGACCCCAGGCTGCGTCCCGGACCCGGTGAACACCACGTTCCCCAGAGTGGGGTGCAGGTTCGCCGATCGGAACGGGCCGGTTTGCGCGAATGTGTGCGCCGCGGCGAACGGCGTACCGGCGGCCATGCCTTGGTCTTGCCAGTCGGCTGGGGTGATGATCCGTTGCACTTCGATGCCGGCGGCGAACCCGACGTAGCCGCGCTGTTCCAAGGTCTGGACGAGTTCGGCGGCATATCGCTCACCGAGGCCGCCCTGCCAGTCGAGCGGCGCGAGGTCGAGGTTGGGCGTGGGCGCGAGCACGTAATAAGTCTGTTTGCCCGCGGGGGCAGCCGACGGGTCGGTGTGGGTTGGGTTGGTCACCAGCAGCGACGGGTCGCTCATCAGTAGACCTTTTTTGATCACTTCGCTGAAGGTGCCGCGCCACGCCGTACCGAAGTGGATGTTGTGGTGTGCGGTTTTGGTGTAGGCCTGGTTGGAGCCGATGTGCAGGACCACGCAGGACGGGGAGAAGCGCAGGCGGCGTTGGCGGCTGGGCGGGAGCAGGTCGCGATAGGCCACCGGCAGATCGGGGTTGAGCACGACGACGTCAGCTGGGATCAGCGTGCCGTCCGCAGTGCGTACGCCGGTGGCGCGGCCGTGCGCGGTTTCGACCCGGGCCACCGTGGTGTTGTAGCGAAACTCGACGCCGTGTTTCTCGGCGGCACCGGCCAGGGCTTTCGGCACGGCGTGCATCCCACCGCGCGGAAAGAAGACGCCGGCGACCGAGTCGAGATAGGCGATCACGGCGTAGATGGCGAGCGCGTCCTGCGGTGCGAGCCCGGCATACATCGCCTGAAATGAGAAGATTCGCCGGGTACGCGGATCGCGGAAGTATTGGTTGATTTTCGGTTGGAGCCGCCGCATCCCGCCGAGGCCGAGCAGCTTCAACAAGTTGACGTTGACCAGGTCAAGTGGGGTGTCGAGGTTACGGTCGATGAAGCTGTTCCGCTCCAGCTGCCACAGCTGGCGGGCGAAGTCGACGAAGCGCAGATAGCCGTCAGCCTCACGGGGGCCACAGACCCGGCTGATCTCGGCGGCCATCCGCACCGTGTCGGTTTTGACGTCCAGGGTGGAACCATCCGGATAGAACGCCCGGTATGCCGGTTCTAGCGCAGTCAACTCCAGCCAGTCGGAGAGTTTTTCGCCGACAGCAGCCAGCGGTTCCTCGATCAGCTCAGGCATGGTCAGCACGGTCGGCCCGGTGTCGAGTTCAAAGCCTTCGGCGCTGAGCCGGCCTGCTCGTCCGCCGGGCACAGCTTCACGTTCGACGACGGTGACCTGTCGGCCGGCCGCGGCCAAGTGCAGGGCGCAGGCGAGGCCGCCCAGCCCAGCACCGACGACCACCACCCGGTCCGTGGGCCCGGTTACTTTTCGCATCTCGCACCTCCGGGGCACATCATGCCGGGCGGTGCGTGGCGCGCACGGCTAGGTCTGTCAGCGCAGCGCGGGCGTCTGCGTGGATCGGCGCATCGGCCAGCGCGGCGATACCTTCCGCCACCCGCTGCGAGATCATTTCTTCGATTCGGGCCGGCGCCCCAGTTTCATCAATCAGCTCGGCACAGCGGTTGAGCGCCGGCAGATCCAGGCCGTGGCCGTCGCGATACTGGTCGCCTGCACCGCCACACAGCTGGTTCGGGGCGCCCGCGCTGCCACTGAGCTGTAGGGCGGCGTCGAGCGAAGCCAGCTCAGCAAGTTGGGCGGGTTCAGCGAGTTGCCGAGCGAGCATCAGCAGGGCGGTCGGCTTGCCGGAGCGCAGGTCGTCGCCGGCCGGCTTGCCGGTGACGGCTGGGTCGCCATAAACGCCGAGCATGTCGTCACGCAGCTGAAATGCCTCACCGACGGCCACGCCGTAAGCCCGATAGGCCTCGTCGACCTCGGGTCGGCACTGCGCAGCCAGGGCGAGCCCGAATTGCAGCGGCCGCAGCACGGTGTAGCTGGCGGTCTTATTGCGGGCAACCAGCAAGGCCCGCTCGATCGACCAGGCATCGGGTTCATTTTCGCCGAGCACGTCGAGATATTGCCCGGCCACGGCTTCGACTCGCATCCGGTCATAGCCGGCGCGGACAGCAAGCAGGGTCGTCGTCGGCAGCGCGGCGCGGGCCAACAGCTGATCGGCCCAGACCAGACAGAGGTCGCCGAGCAATATCGCCGCTGTGGTGCCGAACCGGTCCGCGTCACCGCGGCGGCTCGCCTCGGCGTGTTGCCCGGCGAAAATGCGGTGTGCGGTCGGTTGACCACGTCGGGTAGCCGACTCGTCCATCACATCGTCATGAACTAGTGCGAACGTGTGCATCAACTCCAGCGCGCCGAGCGCCGGCAGGATCGGCTCGACCGACTCGCCCGGCCCGGTGACACCGCGCCATCCCCAGTAGGCGAAGGCGGGGCGCAATCGCTTCCCGCCGGCCAATACCTGACCGCGAGTGGTGCGGGCGAATGCACCAAGAGCCGGGTCGAGTGCTTCCAGATGCCCGATCTGCACGGCTAAAAAATCCGCCAATGTGCCCTCGAGTGCATCCAGCAGCGCCGCCGGCAACGAACCATCACTTGAGGCCGGAAATGGTTGGCGCGGCACGCCGCCGAACCGGCTGTCCTCGATCGTTTCTTGTGCCACGTTCGGTACCGTACCCTAGGTCGGAGGTTGCGTCGATTACTGCGTTGATTTACGACTTTACGTTCACGGCTACGGAGGCTTTGCAGTGGATATCGACTTGGGCCAGGCCTACGAAAGGTGCTGTGAGCTGCACAAACATCATGGCCGCACCTACTATTTAGCTACCCGGCTATTGCCAGCATGGAAGCGCCGGCATGTGCACGCGCTGTATGGATTCACCCGCTATGCGGACGAGATCGTCGACCAAACCGAAACGTTGCCACCGGCCGAACGGGCCGCCAAATTGGCCACTTGGTCCGATCGTTTTGTCGCGGGACTGCGCGGGGAACCAGTCGACGATCCACTACTTCCGGCGGTGTTACACACCATTGCCGTCTTCGACCTTGACGTCGACGACTTCGCCACTTTTCTGCGCTGCATGGCGATGGACCTCACGATCACGTCGTATGCAACCTATGCCGATTTACTCGACTACATGGAAGGTTCGGCTGCGGTGATCGGGACGATGATGCTGCCGATTCTCGGCTCGCCCGATCGCGTCGCTGCCCGCGAACCAGCTCGCCAGCTCGGCTTAGCCTTCCAGCTCACCAACTTCATCCGCGATGTGGCCGAAGACCTCGACCGCGGCCGCACCTATCTGCCCGACGAAGATCTTGCCCGCTTCGGACTCACCCGCGCCGACCTAAGGCCCAACAACCCCCAAGTCAAAGCCCTCATCGCGTACGAGGTGGAGCGCGCACACGAGCACTATCGACTCGCCGCACCCGGAATCCCGCTGCTCGAACCGGCTTCGCAAGCGTGCATGCGCACCGCGTTCCAGCTCTACGGCGGGATCTTGGCGCAAGTGCAAGCCAACTCCTACGAGGTGTTCGCCGGGCGGGCGACTGTGCCGAACCGGCGACGGGCCGCAGTCGCCGTTCGCAGCCTGCTGACCCGGCCGGGTACTCCAGTGGCGTTGGCCGCCTGAGATGCGTACTGCTGTGCTGCTGTTCACTCGGGATCTGCGGGTGCACGACAACCCGATGCTTGCCACGGCGTGTGCTGCGGCCGATCGGGTGGTGCCGCTGTTCGTGCTGGACCCCACATTGGGGGAACTGTCGGCTAATCGGACGCGTTTCCTGCACCAGGCGCTCGGCGACTTGCGGGCGACATTGCGCGGGCGGGGTGGCGACTTGGTGCTGCGGACCGGGGAACCGGTGGCTGAGACGATGAAGTTGGCCGAGCAGGTCGGCGCGGAAATGGTGGGCTTGGCGGCAGACGTCAGCGGTTACGCCAAGCGACGCGAGCAGCGGTTGCAGGCCGAGTGTGAGCGGCAGCGGATCGCGTTACGGCTGTTCGGCGGGGTGACTGTGGTCGATCCGGGGGTGCTGCGGCCGGGTGGGGGCGGCGACTCATACCGGATTTTCACGCCCTACTACCGGACTTGGCTGGCGGCGAAGTGGCGCAATGAGGTGGCGACGCCGACGCGAATTGTGTTGCCGGACGGGATTCACGGTGGTGAGCTGCCGTCGCTGCCGGCGGGTGAGTCGCCGGACGCCTGCGACGGGGGTGAGACCGAGGGCCGGCGACGGCTGGGCGCGTGGTCACGGCAGCTTTCCGGGTACGCGGATGGGCACGACGATTTGCCGGGTGATCAGACCAGCCGGCTCAGCCCGTACCTGCGCTTTGGTTGCCTGTCGCCGTTGACGGTGGCGAACGCTGCGCAGGAGCAGGAGGGCGCGGGACCTGAGGCATTTGTCCGTCAGCTCGCCTGGCGCGATTTTTATTATCAGGTGGTAAACGTCTTCCCGAAGATCTCGACTGCGGCTTACCGCAAGGCCGGCGATCTGGATTGGCGCGACGACTCGGAGGCGCTGCAGCACTGGCAGCACGGCAAGACCGGGGTGCCAGTGGTCGACGCGGGGATGCGGCAACTGCGCGCCGAGGGCTGGATGCACAATCGAGCCCGGCTGATCACCGCCGCATTTCTCACCAAACATCTTGGGGTGGACTGGCGGCACGGGGTCGACTGGTTTTTTCGCTGGCTGCTCGACGGTGATGTGCCCAACAACTCGGGTAATTGGCAGTGGGTGGCCGGCACAGGCAACGACAGCCGGCCCTATCGCAAATTCAATCCGATCCGGCAAGGCGTGCGGTTCGACCCCGAAGGCGAGTACGTTCGGCGTTACGTACCCGAACTCGGCAAGATCAACGGGGTGGCGGTGCACCAACCGTGGCGGCTTCCGGAGTCTCGACGCCGGGGCCTGGACTATCCGCCGCCGCTGGAATCGCACCGCGACGAGGCCGTTTGGCTACGGCCATAAGCTCCCACCCGGCCTGACCGGGAGGGATTGACTGGGATCCGTCGGCACGTTGCGTCCGTCAACGTCTCGGCCGACGGATCCCGCAAGCCGCCAGGTGTCGCGCGATGTGACGTTTCGAGGTCGGTTCAACCCGCAACGTTTTCCGGGGCGCACAGGTCGTCCGGCGTGTGTAGCCGCGACGCACCCAAGCTCTTGTCCGCCGATGTGGTTCTCGACGAAAGTATTAGTTGCCACATCGGACGAGCTAGTCACCGGGTTCGAGGGGGAAGGTCGTGCGCACATTCACCAATGCGGCTGAACAGGCCGCCTGGGCGTTGGCCGAAGCGCTCAGCGAAAAAGGCCTATCCTGCATGAAGCAGGCAGAAGAAGCAGCCGAGACACTACGAGCCGGTAAGATGGCCATGCGGCGGCAATTCAAAGCCCGCGGCTTGTCCGAAAACGACGCTGACATCCGCTGGGCCGGCACCTCCCAGTCTGCCAAGGCAGTAGCCGACTGCGGTTGGTTCATGTCCCAAGCGTCGATGTATAACGAAGCCGCCGCCACCCAATACGCCAAAGCGCTTTACCTCAAGAACAGCTAACCAACGATTCGGTATCGGTGCCGGCGGTCGCCCCGGTCAGGCAGCGCACATCGCGCAGTCCGGCGACCGCCGACCCGATTCTGGGGCCCGTTCTTGACCAGCATCGCCAATCGCAGGTCAGGCGGCGCGGTGGCGCAGGGTGGCGACGGTGGAGCCGGCCAGGGCGAGCAAGCAGTCAGGGAGTCGGCCGTCAGCAATTGCGGCGCCGAAAAGCGCTTCGCCGGTCGAAACATCAGCGTTGGCGTAAGCGCTGACAAACCGAGCCACCCACCGTTTATCGTAACGCGCGTCGTCGATGTCCGGGAAATCGAGCACCCAAGCACCGCCACCGGGCGCGTGACCCAACATGGTCGCGGCCAAACACCAGGCCACGTCATAGGCGCCGAGCACCCCGGAGCGATCAACGACGGCATCGAGCGTCACGGCCACAGCGTCAGTGTCGCCGCTGAGCGCGCTCTGCAAAACCTGCGCCGCGTCGTCGAATGCGTGCTGTGGAACCTCCGTCACAGCTAAAACGGTACGTGGAAGCGTCAAGTAAGGCTCGTCGAGCGAACGGCTTCACGCCCCCGAAGTAACGATCACGCACCACGCAGTTTGTTATCTCGACAAACCGGTCAGCTCCCGTGCGCTGCCCTTGCGGATCACCGTATGCGGCAAGAGCGTGTCGCGTGACGTTAGCCGACGACGGCCAGGAAATCCGAGTAGAACAGGCCTAGGCCTGCCGCTACGCAGACGCCGGCCACGATCCAGAACCGGACCACGATATTGACCTCGCTCCACCCGGCTAGCTCGAAGTGGTGGTGCAGCGGCACCATTCGGAAGACACGTTTGCCGGTGGTCTTGAAGGAGACGATCTGGATCACCCAGGTCGTCGTGATCAGGACGAAGAGTCCGCCGATCATGATCGACAGCAGGGTGGTGCGGGTTGCCACCGCGAGCCCGCCGATCAGGGCGCCGAGCCCGAGCGCGCCGACGTCACCCATGATGATTCGTGCTGGGGACGTGTTCCACCACAGGAAGCCCACGCAGGCGGAGGCCGCCGCCGCGGCGATCATGGCGATCTCCAGGGGGTCCCGGACTTGGTAACAGTTGGCGTTGTGTAGCGCGTAGCCGGTGTCACCGCACCAGTGCCGGTACTGCCAGAAGCCGATCAGCGCATACGCGCTGAGCACAAGGGCCGACGCACCGGTGGCCAGGCCGTCGAGTCCATCGGTGAGGTTCACGCCGTTCGACATCGCCGTGATCACGAAGACGAACACCATCACCGAGCCGACCTTGCCGAGGTCCAGCCAGCTGATGTCGCGGATGAGCGAGAGGTGCTCGCTGGCGACGGTCTGGCCGTTGGTGCTGGCCACATAGAGCGCGGCGATGCCGAAGCCACCGCCGACGATCGCCTGGCCGAGCAGCTTGCCTTTAGCTGAGAGTCCGTCGGAGTTGCGTCGGCGCACCTTTAGGAAGTCGTCGAGGAAGCCGACCACTCCGCAGAACACGAACAGGCCGAGCAGGACCAGGGCCGTCATGGTCGGCCCCTCCTGCGCGATCTGCCGTTCGGGCAGGGTCGTCAAAGCGATATGCCCGGCCACGTAGGCGAAGACGGTCGCCGCAATGAAGACGACGCCACCCATTGTCGGCGTCCCGTGTTTACCCTCGTTACTGGCAAGTCCGATAGATCGGATCGGTTGGCCGGCCTTCAGCGCGGTGAAGACGCGAATCGCCACCGGCGTGCCGAACAGCGAGATGATGAACGCCGCCGCAGCCGCGACAATGACCGCCCTCACGAGCGGACCTCCACAAGATCCGGCCTCGTCACGGCGCAGTCCCCACCGCGCCCTGCGCCTCGGACAAGTCGGCATGATCCGAGCCACCGGCCGCTTCCTGCGCCGCTCGCTCGATCTTCGCCCTGTACACCTCGCGCGCCGCCGCGTCGATCTGCTCGTGCAGATGGCCCCTCGCGAAATCATCGATCACGGGACATGAGCTTGCCATCCGACAGCAACGGAGCAAACGGTTCACGCGCCACGGAGCAAACAGGTGATCCGCGCCGAGCAGACCCGGTCCCCGTCAACATCTGTGATGACCACCTCGTACGTCGCGAGCGTGCGGCCCCGGTGCACCGCAGTGGCCACCCCGGTCACCAGCCCCGAGCGGGCCGCCTTGTGATGGGTGGCGTTGATGTCCACGCCGACAGCGAACGTCCGGCCGATTTCCAAGCCGTGCAACATCGCGCCGACCGAGCCGAGCGTCTCCGCCAGTGCACACGACGCGCCACCGTGCAACAACCCGTAAGGCTGGGTGTTGCCTTCGACTGGCATGGTGCCCACCACGCGTGCAGGCGTGGCTTCCACGATCTCGATGCCCAACCGCTCGCCCAAGGTCCCGCCCGGGTTGGCGAATTCAGCCAGCCCGGCTCCGGCGCCGACGGAACCGCTGGTGGCCGCATCGGGAGCGGGAAGTAGGTCTGGGGGGCCGTCTGCCGCTGTTGTCATGTCGCGCTACGTTACCGGCGAGCTAGGGCTCGCGAGGCGGCGACCTGAGCCCCTACGCTTGACCAGGACCCAGCGCGCCTGCCGCTCGCCAGCCTGCAGCAGACGGCCACCCGCCTCACCACCTGAGACAGTTAGGCTATTATCGTCGGCCGGAGTTTGACCCCGCAGGAGCACGCCGAAGCGAAGATCGTCTTCGGCGCCGGGCTCGACTACGCCCGCGTCCTCATCCGGGAACATCGAATCCTCGGCGCGGGCAAGATCGCACGCACCCTGCCCGGCTCGGTTAACTTCCCGCCCGGCGCATCGACCACCGCCACCTTCCTGCCCTGGCTGATCCACGAGCTCACCCACGCCTGGCAATATCAGCACGGCATCGGACTCAGCCGCACCACCGCGACAGCGCTGCTGTGCTGGGGCGGCCTACGCTCATACGACTACGGGGGTCAGGCGGCGCTCGCCGCCGCAACCACCGCAGGTCGCGGGTTGCGCAGCTTCAACACCGAGCAGCAGGCCGACATCGCCCGCGACTACTACCGGGCGGTCAAGGCGGGCCGGCCGACTGACACCTACCTGCCTTTCGTCACCGAGCTGCGGCGAAAACCGACACTTGAGCGCCGTGTTGATTGATGAGCTTTATCAGGGTGAGCATCGTCGGACCTCGTGCTCGGGCAATATCGCAGGTAACTGGTGTCCACGATGGCGGCTTTACGGGGCGCGGTCTTGCACCCGGACCAGTGCCAGGTGTTGCACAGGGTGCATAGAGGCGCGCGGACGAAGCCGTGTCCATGGCAGTGATCCCACACCTGGGCTTGTTTGGTCAGGCACAAGGCACAGAAAACTCGTTGGCCTGGGGCCAGGTGTCTCGAGCCCTTAAGACGGAGCTGCCACCTTGCATTTGCGAAAAATGTTGGTATCCCCTCCGCGTTAACGGTGGCTACGCCCGGGTCTGGGGTGTCCACCTCTGCCTTGAGGTGGGCGCTGGTGCAGGAGCTGGTCCGTGTGGGCCGTGACCGTGTCGATTTGGTCGGCCAGGTCGGGATGCTCGGCCAAATGGTGGTTAACCGCCGCGAGCAGAGCGGGCAGGGCCGACGCGTCAGCATCACCGAGGGCCTGATGCAGCCGGCCGAGGGCCGTGGCGGCAGTCTCGTCGAGATCGGTCAGGGCGGTGATCTGCCCGGCGAGGCGACGCAGATCAGCGGTGTTGTCATTGGCCCACCGGGCGGCGGCGCGGTGCCCGGCCCGGCAGTCACGTTCGGCCTGGACCCGGGCGTCGCGAGTGTCACCGGGCTGATCTGTGGGCGTTGCGGTGCTGCGCAGGTAGCGGCGTTCGGCCGCCTGCCGGCTGGCCACGCCCAGGGCAGGGGCCAGCGCCTGCCAGGAGATCCCAGCGGTACGGGCTGCGGCGATCAGGGTTGGCTCAAGACCGGCGAGTTCGTTCTGCGCCCACCGCAGCAGCACCAAAGCGTCGAGCAGCTCAGCCGACTTCACGCCCCGATTGCCGGTGGTCGGCTGTTCGACGGCGTGCGCCAGGGCCATGATCGCGGCGGTGACCACCGCCAGATCCCGGCTCGCGGGCGCCGGCAGTGCAGCCCTGTCGGGTGTCTCGGCCATGCCATCACCCACCATTGTCATCTTTTCGTTGACTTTCTTCTTGTCATCGTAGAGATGACGTGTTAAAAAGACGGTATCGCGCATTGACCGTCAAGTCGATACCGCAGGAGGTGGGGAAATGTTGATGCGCAGCGAACCCTTCACCGAGGTCAACCGGCTCGCCCAACAGCTGTTCGGGACCGCCGCAGCCGGGACCTGGTCACGGCCCACAGCGATGCCCGTCGACTCGTACCGCAACGGCGACGAGTTTGTCCTCGCGTTCGATCTGCCCGGGGTCGACGCCGACGCGATCGACATCGATGTGGAACGCAACGTGCTGACCGTGCGCGCTGAGCGCCGCCCGATCGATCTGGGTGAGCAAGCCACCGCGCAAGTGACTGAGCGTCCGCTCGGGGTGTTCTCCCGTCAGCTGTTCCTCGGTGACGCCCTCGACGCTGAGAACATCGACGCCGCCTACGACAACGGTGTGCTGGTGTTGCGGATCCCGATCGCGGAAAAGGCCAAACCCCGCAAGATCAGCGTGGCCGGGCGGGAACACACCGGCCAGAAAGTGATCACCAGATAACCGAGCGGTTTTTACGTCAGCCCTTGGTAGTTAACCGGATTTTGTGGCGGGTGGTGACCGGCATGAACTGCAACCCCAGCGCGAAAGCAGGCACCGCGTTGTCCCCAGAATGGGACCGCGGCTTCGACGAGGCCTTCACCGAACTGATCACCAGCGACCCTGACCTGGTCGTCGGCGAGTTCGAGGAGCTCATCGGCGCCAGCTTCGCCGAACCACCCACTCCGCCGGGCCCACCCGCCCCACCCGCGCCAGCCGGTGCTGAACCGGGCGAACCGCCACACGAAACCACGCCAGGATCGCAAGAGCAGTCCACAGGCACCGCGCATCAATGCGACCCTGCCGGCCCGGCCCCGAGGCCGCCGCCCTGACACCGGCCGCACCTTCTGGACCGCACCTCCTGGACCTCACCCCCGCAGACTCAGCGGGTCAGTTCCAGAACGGCTAGGTAATAGGGGCGGTTGGCGTCGATCGCGGCGATGCGCCAGGCGGTGCCCGCCACCAGTTCGGTCAGTTCGTCGACCGAGCAATTCAGGTAGTCGAACCACTCGGTGGCCAACAGTCGATAGCGCAACCTCAGTCGCAGTTGCCCACCGAGCCGGCCCCGTTGGCGGTTGAACCGGTGATAGGCCACGTGCACCGGATCTGTCGTGCCATATGGGTCGGTGCCTTGTGCGATGATCCGGGCACCGGGGTTGGCCAGCTGAGCCAGCGCGTTCAAGAAAACTGGGGCGCGCTGTGGGCCTTCGATCAGCCCGAGATTGTTGCCGAGCAGCAGGAACGTGTCATATCGAGCACTGGAGTTCGCGTACGCGTCAACGGTGTTGAGGACGGTGTCGCGCAAGCCTTGGCGCCGGGCGATTTCGATCGCGCCGGCTGAGGTGTCCAGGCCGGTGACGGCCATGCCGCGGCGTTGCAGCTCTAGCGCGGTTCGACCAGCGCCAACCCCGATGTCGAGTACGTGGCCGCGGCACAGTCGCAGTGCTTGATGGTCGTGTGGTTGCCACTGGTCGGGTTCGGCTAGATAGTGATCGACCGGCGCGCCGTTGACCAAGCCGTCGTCGCGCTCGATGATTTCGATAACCGGGCGGGGCAGCTTGCCGCCGGCGAGGGGTCGTGGGCCCACCCCAGTCTGAACTGCGTATGCGTCTCGGATCATTTCCCCGAAGACGTCCCCGATGGGTGGCTCAGTCATGGTCACTACCCTTTGCCTATGACCACCCTGGAGCAACTCGGTTCCGAGAAGTACGTCCTTTTGACCACATACCGGCGAGACGGCCAGGCGGTGTCGACCCCGCTTTGGGTCGTGCCGAACGGTGGGGGTCTGGCGTTCTGGACGCCACAAGGCACTGGCAAGGTGAAACGTATCCGCAATAGCGGGCGAGTCACGGTTACGGCTTGTGACCGGCGCGGGAATCCGCACGGTGACGCGATCGAGGCCACGGCTACGTTGGGTGACAGCGCCGATCATGCCCGGCTGGTCAAAGTTCTCACTGGCAAGTACGGGCTTATAAGCCACTTGATCGTGCTCGGCAGCAAGATCCGCCGCGGCACTGATGGCACAGTCGTCATTCTGGTCAGCTGAACGGCAGCCAAACCGCCGAACCTGGACATGAAGAAGGGGCGATCGCCTTCCCCAGCGCTCGCCCCTTGCAACGATGTTACGTCTCGCCCGTTGGTTCAGTCTCCCTGACGCTGCGTGGGAATCTGGCCCTGCAGCAGGGCTCGAACCTCCGACTCCCGGTAACGACGGTGGCCACCCAGTGTGCGTATTGCACTGAGCTTTCCGGCCTTCGCCCACCGGGTGACAGTCTTCGGGTCGACACGGAACATCGACGCCACCTCTGCCGGTGTTAGTAACGGCTCAGGATCATGCGTTCGCGATGCCATCGGTCACTCCTCCACAGGTACCTATAGACATCGGCCGGGGTCCCGCCGGCCGGTGCGTCTCTCATGGTCCGGCTAGTCCCCGATGTCCGACATGGGCCGAACGGACGAACGTCCCCAGATGGACGGATGAAGCATGCCCGATTTTTCCGTGTTTTCTACGCCAGATAGTGTCGCCTTTAGTCCGATTATCACGCTTCGCGGAACATTGATTACGAAGAGTGTTCGCATTGGGAGCGCTTCCACGTCCGACTTAAGGTAGCAAGGTCCGACATTTATGCAGGTCAGTTGCAGCGTTCGAGCAGCTGCACCGCGCGCCAGCGCGCCACCAGCTTTTCGTAGACCTCGCTGGCTGAGTCGGCATCGCCGCGCGACAAGGCCGACAGCCCGGCAGCCACCAGGCCAGGCGAGTCGTCTTGCGCCAAATCATCGTCCGGCAGCAGGTCGACCAGGCCGCCGTAGTCAAGCTCGACGATGGAGCGCGGGTGGAACTCCTCTAACCACCGGGTGCCCTCCTCGACCGCTTCGGTGATCGGGGCATCGCCGAGCGATTTGCGCAGCACTGACACGGCCCGGTGGGCGCGACGGCGTGCCTTGGAGATCTCGGTGCGATAGCGCAGCGTCCCGCCGGACGGCGAGAGCGCGATCTCCCGCTCGTCCAGGTCGACGAAGACGAACCAGCGCAGCGGCACGCCCCAGGTGGCGACCTGCTCGTGCACCCGTGGGACCCCGTGCTCCAACACCTTCGCCCCGCTGCGCCAATCCTCCACCACTGCGCGAGCTTGACCAGCCAATACCGGCGGCACGAACGCGTCGGCAAGCACGCTGGGCACGCCGTCTCGGGCGTTCAGCGCGGCCTCGGCGACCCGCAAACGCAGGTTCCAGGGGCAGACCAGCAGCGAATCGCCCCACTGCAACACATAGGCCTCGTCGGGCAGATCGGGTAGGCGGGTCCAGCCGGCACCTAGTGCTTCGAGCACGGCGGTGCGCTGCTTGACCGGCCCCTCAATTGGGCCCAAAGCTCGACCTTCGCGGGCATAACGCCGCCAGAAAACCTGGCGGTCCCGGTCGAAGGCGGTCAGCGGCTCGTAAACCCGTAGGTACGACGCGAACAGTGACGGCACGCCGCGATCCTTTCACGAAATCAGCGCCGTGGAACTTCCCCCGCGGTCGTAATCACCATCGAGTAAGCGCGACTAGGCTCGCCTTGTCCGCACACCCCGGCGGATCAGTGGCCCCACGAAGGCCGCAAACCTACGTGATCAGGAGAACAGCGATGGGCGTGTTCGACACCGAAGGCACCGACGCCACCGGGCACGAACAAGTCGTCTTCTGCCAAGACCGGCACACCGGTTTGAAGGCGATCATCGGGATTTACTCGACAGCACTCGGGCCGGCGCTGGGCGGCACCCGCTTCCACCCGTACGCTCACGAGCAGGCCGCGCTCGCCGACGTGCTGAACTTGTCGCGCGGCATGGCGTACAAAAATGCGTTGGCTGGGCTTGATCTTGGCGGTGGCAAGGCTGTGATCTGGGGCGACCCGGATCAGCTCAAGTCTGAGGGGCTGTTGCGCGCCTACGGCCGGTTCGTGGAATCGCTGCACGGACGCTACTACACCGCTTGCGACGTCGGCACCTACGTGCCGGACATGGACATCATCGCGCGCGAGACCCGTTACGTCACCGGCCGCAGCGTGGAGCACGGTGGCGCCGGCGACTCGTCCATTCTGACCGCCTGGGGCGTCTTCCAGGGCATGCGGGCTGCGGCCGAGCACATCTGGGGCACTCCGACGTTGGCCGGGCGCACCGTGGGGGTGGCCGGGCTGGGCAAGGTCGGCAAATACCTGGTCGGCCATTTGCTCACCGACGGCGCCACCGTGCTAGCCACCGACGTGAACGAGGCCGCCCGGGACTGGGCTCGCACTACCTATCCGCAACTAGAGCTTGTCACCGACACGAACGCTCTGATCACGTCCGCCCTCGACGTGTACGCGCCTTGTGCGCTCGGTGGCGCGTTGGACGACGACACGGTGCCAGCGCTGCGCGCCAAAATTGTCGCTGGCGCCGCCAACAACCAGCTAGCCCACCCGGGGATCGAAAAGCTGCTCGAAGAGCGCGGCATCCTCTACGCGCCCGACTATGTGGTCAACGCCGGCGGCGTGATCCAGGTGGCCGACGAGATCGAGGGCTTCGACTTCGACCGGGCGAAACTGCGGGCGACCGGCATCTTCGACACGACTCGGCGCATCCTGCAGCTGGCCGAGGACGAGGGTGTGCCCCCTGCGGTCGCCGCCGATCGACTGGCCGAACGGCGGATGGCGGAAGTCGGCCGACTCCGGGCGATCTACCTCGGCTGAGCCGTAACAGAGCCCTGCCGTGCGGCTGGGAAGGAAAATCTCACGACGCGCGGCAGGGTCACACCCAACCCGAGGTGCCGAAGGCGCCATCGTCCATGTACCGTAAGACCCACGAGAGATGCCTGACGTCATCGGGGCCCGCCTTCGGGCTGCCCCGAATTCTGTGCGAGGGGGTCGAGCCATGGGGCGCGGCCGTGCTAAGGCCAAGCAGACGAAGGTGGCCCGGGAGTTGAAGTACCACTCCCCGAACACCGACCTCACCGCCTTGCAGCGCGAACTGGCGGGTGCCGGTGGTAATTCCGACCGTCACTTCGACGACGACAACGACGAAATTGTCGACGATGAGGACGACGACGCGGAGGACGACCAGGATTCCTGGTCGCCAACAAGGCGCTGACCCGTTTCGTACCCAAGCACGTGGATTTCCACGTGCTTGGGTGCGTCCAGGTCACCTTCCTACGGTTGCATTGAGGCCCACGCGAGCAGTTGCTCGCGTGGGCCTCAACCGGAGCCAGCTCAACCGGAGCCAGCTCAACCGGGGCGCCTCAACCGGGGCGCCTCAACCGGGGCGCTGAGTCACGTTTACCGTGGCCGGTTGTTCCAGTTGTAAAACGTAGGAATGTTTTCGAAGTGGTTCCAGGCACACACTGCCGTGCCGCCGTCTGTTGTCGTGCCCTCGGCACGCTGCTGGCGGGCCGCTTGGGCCGCTGCGAGGAGCGAGGCCAATCCAGCACGGGTGTCGTGCACCCGGGCCGTCACCGGATCCGTTCCCACGTCGTCAGACAGCCGTGGGCTGGTGATCTCGGGCATGGTCCAGTACTCCATCCAGTAGGCGAATCTTGCTGTTGCGGCAATGGTCGGTCTCGGTGACATCAAACCGGCCGGCCTCGAAGTATCGGTTGGCCGCGTGTGCGCCGCCACAAAAGCCGAAATACGGGCAGCTGACCCGGCACTTCTGCACGCCCTGGAGAAACTCAGCGATCCATGGCGTGTCCGCCGCACCGGCGAGGATCTCGCTCAGCGGGGTGGTAAGCACGTTTCCGCTGGTGAAGTCCCCATAACGGGCATCGTGGAAGCCTGCCAACTCAGGCGAGAGCAGCACGACCGAGCCGTCTTGGGCGATCGTCGGGATTGGGTCCAGCTGGCGAGGCAGCAGCTCATCAGCGGTGTCGTCGAGCACAGCCGCCAAATAGCGCAACGACCACTCGATCTCGCGCAGGTGGATCCGCGGTCGCGCACGCCAGGCTTCGACCAGTTCGGCCCAGAATGCGGTCACATCAGCAGCGGCGTGCCCGTTCGTGCGGGTGTTGACGCCCTCCAGCTCCTCGATGTTGATGCCGAGCACGTCACATCCCAGCTCGAGAAAATACGCGTAGAGCTCGGCGGCCATGCCCGGACCGGGTGCTGCGACCACGCAGAGGGCAGAGAAGGCGATGCCGTGCCGGCGCAGCGCGTCAATCCCCCGCATGATCCGGTCATATGCCGGCTTACCGCCCCGGGTCACCCGATCGCCGTTGCGCTGCCGGGGGCCGTCGACGCTGACACTGACCCGGACCTGGTGGCGGAGAAAAAATTCGCACCACGCGTCATCGATCAAGGTGGCGTTGGTCTGGACGTGATGCTCAATCCCCGGCCCGAACGGCGCCAACAGCGCGGCTAAGTGCTCCCGGCCGGCTGCGAGCGGCTCACCCCCGTGCCACACCACCGAGAATCTGCCCGTACGGGCGAAACCGGCGACTGATGCAGCCACTGCCGCCGCGACCTCGACCGACATCTTGCGATCGTCGGCGCGCAGCGGCAAGTAGCAGTAAGCGCAGTCGAGGTTACAGAGAGTGGTAGGCTGCATGACCACATAGGTGGGGACGGCGGAGATACCGCGCATCCCGCTCCAACTCTGCGGCACTGTCCCGCCCGCCCCCGTCCAGTGGCATGCTGATCCAACTCAGGTCAGGCTATGCCCCGAGCCCATGACACCGGAAACCGCGGCCCAACTCAGCCGCGGGTGTAGTGGCCCATCATCTGCACTTCGCCGGTGCCCTCAAGCACTTCGCCGACCTGCCACGCTTCGACCCCACGGCCGGTCAGGTAGGCCATGGCCCGGTCAGCGTCGTCTGGCGAGACGATCGCGAACATGCCGACACCCATGTTGAAAGTGGCCTCCATCTCCGCGTCTTCGATCCGGCCCTTGGCCTGAATCAGGTCGAAGATCGGCTGCGGACGCCAGGTCGAGCGGTCAACCACTGCGTCCATCGTCTCGGGCAGCACCCGCACCAAGTTGCCGGGAATTCCGCCGCCGGTGACATGCGAGAAGGCCCGGACGTCGGTCTCCTCGATCAAGCCCAGGCAGTCCTTGGCATAGATCTTGGTCGGGGCGAGCAACTCTTCGCCCAAGGTGCGCTGCCGGCCGAAGTCCTCGACGACCGAGTCCAGCCGCATCCGGCCGGCGCCGAGTAGCACGTGCCGCACCAGCGAATAGCCGTTGGAGTGCAGACCGGACGAGCGCAAGGCAATCACCGCGTCGCCGATCTCGACCCGCTCCTTGCCGAGGATCTCGCTCTCCTCGACCACCCCGACACCTGTCGCAGAGACGTCGTATTCGTCCGGGCGCAGCACGCCGGGGTGCTCAGCGGTCTCGCCACCGAGCAGTGCACAACCGGCATAGCGGCAGCCGTCGGCGATGCCGGCGCCGATCTCGGCCACCTTGTCGGGCACCACTTCGCCGCAAGCGATGTAGTCGAGCAGGAACAACGGCTCAGCACCGCAGGCGACCAAGTCGTCGACGACCATCGCGACCAGGTCGATCCCGATCGTGTCGTGGATGTCGAGCTGTTGCGCGATCACCAGCTTGGTGCCGACACCGTCGGTCGACGAGGCCAGGATCGGACTCTTGTATTTAGCCGTGTTCAGCCGGAACAAACCGGAAAAACCGCCTAAATCGCCCATGACTTCCGGACGGGTGGTCTTCTTGACCTTCGCCTTCAACAGCTCGACGGCGCGGTCCCCGGCCTCGATCGAGACGCCGGCACCCGCGTACGTAGCCGTGCGCTTACGCCCGACGCGGCCGCCCGCCGTCCAGAGCTGGCGGTCGGCGCCTTCGGCGCCGCTGGATCCGGCACTGTCGCGCTCGGACACGTGCGTCACGGTTCTCCCCTTACAGCTGCTGAAATATGCAAGTTCACGGGTGGTTCAAGGCATTCGCTCCACCAGGGCTGGCAACCCGGGTTGGCTTGGCATACTCACGGACGTCGTATTCAGTCTCCAGTTCGGCGACCGCGGCACTGGCAGCCTCAGCCGACGCATCCGGCATCGACGCACGCTTGCCGACGCCTTCTAGCACGTGTTTGCCGATCAGATTGCCGGCGGGCAACTCGATCGGATATTGCCCGTCGAAGCAGGCCATGCAGAGTCGGGTCTTGGGCTGCTCAGTCGCCTGAACCAAGCCTTCCAACGAGACGTAACCCAAGCTGTCAGCGCCGATCAAATGGCGGATGCCGTCGATGTCCAGGCCGTTGGCGACCAGCTCTGCCCGGGTGGCGAAGTCTATGCCGTAGAAACAAGGCCATTTCACCGGCGGCGAGGAGATCCGCACATGCACCTCGAGTGCGCCGGCTTCGCGCAGCATCCGGATCTGGGCCCGCTGGGTGTTGCCGCGCACGATCGAGTCGTCGATGACGACTATCCGCTTCCCACGGACGACCTCGCGCAACGGGTTTAGCTTGAGCCGGATGCCAAGCTGGCGGATCGTCTGCGACGGCTCAATGAAGGTCCGCCCGACGTAGGCGTTTTTCATGAAACCGGCGCTATACGGGATGCCGGAGGCCTGGGCGTAACCGATCGCGGCCGGGATGCCCGACTCAGGCACCCCGATCACCAGATCGGCCTGGACCGGGTGCTCCTTGGCCAAGGCTCGACCGACTGCGACCCGGGCGGAATACACGTTGCGGCCGGCGATCGTGGTGTCAGGCCGGGCCAAATACACGTATTCGAACAAGCAACCCTTGGGATCGGGTGCGGCGAAGCGCGACGAACGCAGGCCGTGCTCGTCGATCGCGATGATCTCGCCCGGCTCGACCTCACGGACAAAGCTGGCACCGACGATGTCCAGGGCGGCGGTTTCACTTGCCACAGCCCAGCCGCGCTCCATCCGGCCGAGCACTAGCGGGCGCACGCCTTGGGCATCGCGAGCCGCATACAGGGTGCTGTCGTCCATGAAGACGAAGCTGAAGGCGCCACGCAGCCGTGGCAGCACCTCACGCGCCGCGGCCTCGACCGAAAGGTCGGGGCGTCCGGCCAGCAGGGTGGTTACCAGGGCGGTGTCGGAGGTGGAACTGTCGGCTTCGAGGCCTCGGTCCGCGATCTCCTTTGCCAATTCAGCCGAATTGACCAGGTTGCCGTTGTGGGCCAGCGCGATCGTCGTGCCGGCGGTGTTGGACCGGATGGTCGGCTGGGCGTTTTCCCAGTTGGAGCCGCCGGTGGTGGAGTAACGGGTATGGCCGATCGCCAAATGGCCGCGCAAGCTGGCCAAGGTCGGCTCGTCGAAGACCTGCGACACCAGGCCGAGATCCTTATAGACCACCACCCCGGAACCGTCACTGACAGCGATGCCGGCTGCCTCTTGGCCGCGATGCTGTAGCGCGAAGAGCCCGAAATAGGTGAGTTTTGCGACCTCTTCCTCGGGAGCCCAGACTCCAAAGACGCCACAGGCATCCTGGGGGCCACGCTCCTGCGGGTCGAGATCGTCGGTCAATCGGCCGTCGCCTCGGGGCACCTGCTCGCTCCCTTGTGCTGATCTGCGTCTGGGTCCGTCGCGCCGTGCTGATCTGCGCGAACTCGCTTGCCTCGCTCCGAGCGACCAGTGTACGCGAGGCTGCGGGAGCGGGCCCAGGCTCAGTCGTCGGTGAGCTCGGCGTCTAGCGGCAAGTATTCCGACAGGTTTGTGCGGATGCCGCTGGCACGCAACCGCCCATCACGCACCGCATCCACCCAACTCACACGCTGCGTTGCCAGCAGCAGCCAAGTCAGTGGATCGGTCTCGACCACATTGGGCGGTGTGCCGCGGGTATGGCGCGGACCGGGCACACACTGAATCGCACCGAAAGGCGGAATCCGTACCTCCACCGAACGGCCAGGAGCACGGCGAGCCAACTCTGCCAGGAGCGCGCGCACCGCGTCACGCAGCACTAGCCGGTCTGGGTCGACCCCGCGGTCTAGGTCGCTCAACGCCTGCCGTACCGACTCGGATTTTTTGTGCGGAAACGACACGTTGGGACAATACGACCTGCCAAAACCACATCGACGTGCGGCCCTGGGTCGCGCGAATGACGTATGACAAGGCATAGTGGCCGACGGTGTGAAAGTCGCGGGAATGATTCGGCTACTTCAGCGGCCGGAGCCCGTGCGACCTGAAGGCGGTGGACGTGACGACGCACCTACGAGCCAGGGCGGCCCAGGCTAGCGCGTTCCTGGCGTTGGTGATCGGTGGTGTCGCGGTGCTGCCCGCGGCCGCACAGGCGGACCAGCCAGGCACGCCCGGCGTGCTAATCACAGATCTGTCGCCCACTGCGGCCAGCGGTAGCAAGATCACGCTGAGCTACACGGTCTCCAATACCAACCAAAACAGCAACCCAGACAGCAATGCCAACATTCAAGTGAACGGCATGCCTTGTCGCGGCGACTGTACTCAGAGCGTCCCGATTAATGCGGGCGAAAAGCGCCAATTCACGGCATTCTTAACCGCACCGCAGGTGGATACCGGTCAAAGCCAGTCGATCCAGGTATCGATTTCGGTCACTATAAACAACGTGCCCAACAACATTACACAGACGGTCACAGTGCAAGGCCCTAAAAGGGCACAGACCGTGCGCCAGATCACCGGCAAGGTCCGCGACCAAACTGGCCAGGCGATCAGTGGCGCCAACGTTGGCATTGAAGACAGCGCCGGTAACCATTACCAGACCACTTCGGACGGTTCGGGCGGCTACAGCATCACGTCTTCGCCGGCTCAACCGATCGTGCCGGGCCTAGTAAAAGTCGCGGCGATCAAGGACGGTTTCGAGATTCGTTCGGTGGAGGTGCAGGCTGCCGCCGACCGCACCGTCAGCGTTCAGCTGATGCTGAAAGCCTCGGCCGCTGCCACCCCGTCAGCGACACCATCAGCCACCGTTTCACCGACGAACACCGCGGCGACCACGACTCAGCCGACCACCCAATTTTCCGCCGCGCCGCCGATCGTCAACCAGGCTCCGTCCGCTGCGAGCACGACAGCGGCCAACGCTGCAGCCAGCAACAACAACAGCGGATCATCGCTGTGGTTGTTCTTCATCCTCGGTGGCCTGCTGGTCGCAGCCGGAGTCGGCGCGATCGTGTTAGTGATGATGCGGCGCAAAAACGACCACGGCGACGACCCCGACTTTGGCGGCCCTGGCACTGGTCCGAGCGGCCCCGGTAGCGGACCGATGATTCCCAGCCAAAACCGGTATGCCAGCCCGACTCGGGTGACCGCACCCGTCGGTGCACCCGGCATGGACGCCACCATGGTGGCGCCGATGTCCGCCGCTCCGGCGCTGTCCGACGCGCCGACGATGCTGCACCGGCCCGCTTCTGCGCTGGTTGACGAATTCCCGGACCCTTACGGTGCACCGATTCCGCAGCAGCGCGGTTATCAAGGCGCTAGCAACTGGGCTGACCAACCTGCCGGCTACGGCGCTGAGGCACAGCAGTTCGGCGCCGCGGGCTATACGGCCGGCAACTCTTATGACCAGACACCGAGCCAAAACCCCTACGGTGTTCACAGCCCGGCCGGCTTTGTCGCTCAACCGGACCCGGGCCAGCGTTACGACGAGCCGACCGGCATGTATCAGCCCGAGTCCAGCCCAGAAGCCGGCTACGGCGCTCCGGGCGACTTCCGCGCTGCGACCCAGGCTGACTACGGCACCGGTGTGCCGTCCGGCTATGGCACCGCCCAACCTGGATATGCCAACCCGCCGGCCAGCTATGGCACTCCGGCCGGCGGCTACGGCACCCCACCCGGGGGCTACGACGCCGCCCCCGGCGGACACGACAACGCTCCTGGCGGCTACGACAGCACTCCGGCAGCCGGATACGACAATGCCACAGCAAGCGGATACGACAACCACGATGGGTACGCGGCCGGGGCACCACAGTTTCACGGCGGGTACGGCGCCGCCCCGGATTCCGGCGCTGGCTATCCAACCGGCGGCGAGCAGGGTGGGGCGTATGGCACCCACGCTGAGGCCGACGGGCTACCTGAAGCTGGCGGATACTCCGCCCACCCCGGTGGCGCATACGGGCACGAATCAGTCGACTACCCCTCGTGGAACGCGCCCGACGGCGGCACTGCGTACGGTGCACCCGACCACAACGGCTACAGCAACAACCAGTACGGCGGTGCCGACCAGGGTGGAGCGCCCCAATTTGGCGGCTCACCGCAGTACGGCGGCGGCTCGGCCTACACCGGCGGGCCGCAATACGGCAGCGGCCACGGCACACCGGCGCCCAGTGGTGGATACGGCGATCAAACTGGCTACGACCCGCAGAGCATCGCCTATGGCGCGCACAATCCGCCGCCCGCCGGCCGGGGCCAATCGGACGGGTATCCCCACGACGGCGCAGGATACGAGCAGCGTCCGGCGCATGACCCACCGGAGCGCTGATCTAGCCGCTCAGCAGCAGTGAGAAAATCGGCCCCGCGCAGATCGCGCGGGGCCGATTTCGTTCAGCTTCGCCGTTTCTGATCGACCGGCCAGTGTCGCCACCGACCGGTTCGTTCGATTCGCCTCATTGCTTCAATCGTTCAGTGCTTCAACCGCTCAGGGCTTCAGATCGCTCAGGGCTTCAGATCGCTCAGGGCTTCAGATCGCTCAGGGCTTCAGATCGCTCAGGGCTTCAGATCGCTCAGGGCTTCAGATCGCTCAGGGCTTCAGATCGCTCAGTGCCCGGACTGCTCTGGGTCCTCTGGTTCAGCCGCCTCGTCAGCCGCCTCGTCAGCGGCCGGCGCAGCGTCGTCGGACGCCGCCGGCTCGTCGGACGCCGCCGGCTCGTCGGACGCCGCCGGCTCGTCGGACGCTGCCGGCTCGTCGGACGCTGGCTGTGGCTCGTCGGCCAGCAAAGCGCCTTGGGTGGCCAGGCCGCCGAAGAGTCGCGGCAGGGTCGCCGAATACACTTCTCGGACCTCGTCGAGCGGGATCGAGAAGGCACCCCGCACCTCCAGCACCGGATCAGCGCTCGTGCTGCCCAGCGGTGCGCACGCGACCCCATACTCAGCGGCAAGCGCGACAAATGCCTTGTCGTGGCCGCGCGGGACTGCGACCAGCGCCCGTCCAGCCGATTCGCTGAACAGCTGAACGAACGGCGAGTTGCCGTCGTCGGGCAACCCGATCACCGCGCCGACGTTGTGCCGCAGACAGCTTTCGACCAGCGCCTGTGCGAGCCCCCCGTCGGAGAGATCGTGCGCCGCGTTGACGTGCCCGGCCCGCGATACCCGTGCCATCAGTGCCCCGAGTCGCTGCTCGTGCGCCAGGTCAACCTTCGGCGGACGGCCACCGAGGTGACCGTGAGTAACCCACGCCCACTCGGAACCGGACAGCTCCGGCGAGGTGACGCCGAGCAGGAAGAGCAGGTCACCGTCGGCGGATGGCTGCGGGAAGCCCATCGGAATCCGGCGGGCCACGTCGTCGAAGACACCGAGCACGCCGACCACCGGAGTTGGGTGGATGGCGGCAGCACCGGTCTGGTTGTAGAAGCTGACGTTGCCGCCGGTCACCGGGGTGCCCAGCTGCAGACAACCGTCGGCCAGACCACGAACCGCCTCGGCGAACTGCCACATCACGACCGGGTCCTCGGGCGAACCGAAGTTCAGACAGTCAGTCACAGCGACCGGCTCAGCCCCAGTCACAGCCACATTCCGGTACGCCTCGGCCAGCGCGAGCCGTGCCCCCTCATACGGGTCGAGCCGGGCAAAACGCCCGTTCCCGTCCACTGAGAGCGCCACGCCAAGACCGGTACGTTCGTCGATCCGCAGCACCCCGGAGTCTTCCGGCTGCGCCAGCACGGTGTTACCGAGGACGTAACGGTCGTACTGTTCAGTGACCCAGCTCTTGTCGCACAGGTTGGGTGAAGCCGCCATCCGCAGCAAAGTTTCGCGCAGCTCGTCGCCGGTGACCGGACGCGGCAACGTCTCCGCCCGATCGGCACGCAGCAGGATCAGGTCAGCCGGCTCACGAATCGGCCGGGCGTAAACCGGGCCGTCGTCGGCGAGCGAACCGGGCGGCACGTCGACCACCACATGCGAGTTCCACGTGATCACCAGTCGGCCGGGCGAACCGTCCTGCTCAGCCGGGGTCACCTCGCCGATCGCCGTGGCCCACACGCCCCACTTCTTGGCGACCGCGAGCACCGCGTCGAGATTTTCCGGCGTGACGATCAGCAGCATCCGCTCCTGCGACTCGCTGGCCAGAATCTCGGTCGGCGACATCGATGCCTCACGCAGCGGCACCCGCTCCAACCAAACCCGCATCCCAGTGCCAGCAGCTGCTGCGGTTTCGGTCAGCGCGCAGGTCAGACCGGCGCCACCGAGGTCCTGGATCCCGGCCACCAGATCGGCGTCATAGAGCTCCAGGCAACTTTCGATCAGCAGTTTCTCCATGAACGGGTCGCCGACCTGCACTGACGGACGGCGTTGCTCAGCCCCATCGTCGAAGGTCGCCGACGCCAGCACCGAAACCCCACCAATACCGTCCCGACCGGTACGCGCGCCGAGCAGCACCACAATGTTGCCGATGCCGGCAGCTTCTTTGTGTTGCAGCCGCTCGACCGGGAGCACACCGATGCTGAGCGCGTTGATCAGCGGGTTGCCCTGGTAGGTCGGGTCGAAGACGATCTCGCCGCCGATGTTGGGCAGCCCCAGACAGTTGCCGTAGCCACCGATGCCGGCAACCACACCGGGCAGCACTCGGGCTGTGTCCGGGTGATCGGCCGCACCGAAGCGCAGCGGGTCCATCACCGCGATCGGCCGGGCGCCCATGGCGAGAATGTCGCGCACGATCCCGCCGACGCCGGTGGCCGCACCCTGGTAGGGCTCGACGAAGCTGGGGTGGTTGTGCGACTCGACCTTGAACGTGACCGCAAGCTCGTCGGAGATCTGCACCACACCGGCGTTCTCCCCGATGCCGGCAAGCATCCGGGAATTCGGCGGGGTCTTCTCCCCAAATTGCCGCAAGTGCACTTTGCTCGACTTGTACGAGCAGTGCTCGCTCCACATGATCGAATACATGGCCAGTTCGGACGCGGTGGGCCGGCGGCCGAGGATCTGCCGAATCCGGTCATACTCGTCGTCTTTGAGGCCAAGCTCCGCGTACGGCTGCAGTTCGTCACCAGTGCTGAACGCGCGCTGCACAGTGTCGGGACCGTCGTCGAACTCATTGACCAGCACGTCAGTCGCGGCGAAGCCGGTCGACTTGGTCGATGAGCCCGCGGGCGACAAAGGTGCGCTCGGTGCGTCCGTGTCGGGCTGGGTGGTCATTGCTGGTGTCCCCCTGAGTGCTGTCCAGCCGCAGACGAGGGCGCCATGGCCCGCAGGACAGAGGTGAAGAAGCCAAGGCCGTCCAGCGACGGGCCGGTCAACGCCTCCACCGCGTGTTCCGGGTGCGGCATGATGCCGACGACATTGCCGGCGGCATTGGTGACCGCGGCGATGTCACGCTGCGATCCGTTCGGGTTGCCGCGCACGTAGCGCGCGACGATGCGACCCTGTGCTTCGAGCTCGTCCAACGTCCGCTCGTCGGCGACGTAACAGCCTTCACCGTTCTTGACCGGGATCAGGATCTCTTGGCCGGCGGTGAACTGGTTGGTCCACGCGGTTTGCGGCGTTTCGATCCGTACGTACTGATCGCGGTTGCGGAAATGCAGGTGCTGGTTACGGGTCAACGCGCCGGGTAGCAAGTGGGCTTCGCACAGGATCTGGAAGCCGTTGCAGATGCCCAGCACCGGCATGCCGCCGTGAGCGGCGTCGATGATCGTCTCCATCACCGGGGCAAACCGGGCGATAGCCCCGCAACGCAGCGCATCGCCGTAGGAAAAGCCGCCGGGCAGCACCACGGCGTCGACGCCGTGCAGATCAGGATCGCCGTGCCAGAGGCGAACGACGTCAGCGCCGGCGATCCGCGCAGCGCGGGCCGCATCTCCATCGTCGAGCGACCCCGGGAAAGTGACCACACCAATGCGCATGGTCAGGCGACCTCGGCCGACGAATCAGCCGCACTGCGGCCGTCATCGAGGTGAATGGCGAAATCCTCGATCACCGGATTGGCGAGCAGCTTGTCGGCAATCTCGCGAGCCCGATCCAGATCGGGCTCACCGGCGAACTCGATCTCGATCCGACGGCCGATGCGGACCGAGGAAACATCGGTCACCCCGAGTCTGGGCAGCGCGTTGGCGACTGCCTGACCCTGCGGATCAAGGATCTCCGGCTTGAGCATGACGTCGACCACGACGCGAGCCACGGGCACTCCTGACTGATAGGTATGAGCACGGCGAGCCTACCTGGTAGGCCTCGGGACAGGCCCGGCGGCCAGTGTCGGCCAGCCGACTCACAAGGCCGTGAGCTGGCAATCCAGTCGCTACCCCACCGGGTGTACGTGAGCGAGCAGTGACACGCCCGAGGTGAGTCCACGACGGACAGCCGGTGCGATTCAACCTCGCCGTGATGAGGTCATCACACGGTGATAGGTAGGCGATGACGTCTTGGCGGACTTCGCGGTGCGGCCTACGGTCGGGTGAAGACCTCCACCTTTAGCCGGGCGGCAGCGCCCCCACTGCCGCCCGGCACACCAAATTCACCGCTGGGGCGCGGCGTGCGGAAGTCCCCGCCGCGCCCCGGCGGCACCAAATTCGCCCCGCTCCGCAGCGCAACCGGCATCGGACGAACGCCCAACCACTGTCCTACAGAATCGGCGCGGGTGCGTATTGAGCGGCCGCAGGGTGAGCCGCCACGATCGCAGCGATCCGGTCGGCCAGCGCGCGAACCTGCGACGGAGCCGCACCGACGAAGGCTGCCCGGTCAGCAACCAACGAATCGATCTCCGCGCGGCTGAGTTGCAAGCGATCATCGCCAGCGAGCCGATCGAACAGATCATTGTCGGCGATACCCTTTTCGCGCATCGCCAACGCGACTGCCACTGCGTGCTCTTTGATCACCTCGTGCGCGACTTCCCGGCCAACCCCCTTGCGCACGGCGGCAACCAGCAACTTGGTAGTGGTCAAGAACGGCAGGAACCGATCAAGTTCCCGAGCAATCACCGCCGGGTACGCCCCGAACTCGTCGAGCACAGTCAGGAATGTCTGGAACAGACCATCCGTAGCGAAGAAGGCGTCCGGCAACGCGATCCGGCGCACCACCGAGCAGGAGACGTCACCTTCGTTCCACTGGTCGCCGGCCAGTTCACCGAGCATCGACAAGTAGCCGCGGACGATCACGGCTAGCCCGTTCACGCGCTCGGAGGATCGGGTGTTCATCTTGTGTGGCATCGCCGACGAACCGACCTGACCCGGCTTGAAGCCCTCAGTGACCAGTTCCTGGCCCACCATCAGCCGGATTGTGGTGGCCAGTGAGGACGGTCCGGCCACGATCTGGGCGAGCGCGGAGACCACATCGAAGTCGAGCGAGCGTGGGTAAACCTGCCCCACGCTGGTCAGCACCCGGTTGAACCCCAGGTGGGCGGCGACCCGCTGCTCCAAGGCGTCGAGCGCCTCGAAATCACCGTCCAACAGATCGAGCTGATCGGCCGAGGTGCCGACCGGGCCTTTGATACCGCGTAACGGGTAACGCCCGATCAGATCATCCAACCGCTCGTACGCGATCAGCAGTTCTTCTGCGGCCGAGGCGAACCGCTTACCCAAAGTGGTCGCTTGGGCCGCGACGTTGTGGGACCGGCCGGTCAGGACCAGGTCAGAGTGCTCGACGGCAAGCGTGGCCAGCCGAGCCAGGGTGGCGATCACCCGATCGCGGATCAGCCGCAGCGATGCCAAGATCTGCAGCTGTTCGACGTTCTCGGTCAAATCGCGGGAGGTCATCCCCTTGTGGATCTGCTCGAAGCCGGCGAGCGCGCTGAACTCCTCGATCCGCGCCTTCACGTCATGGCGAGTGATCCGCTCTCGGGCCGCGATTGACGCCAAATCCACCTGGTCGAGCACCGCTTCGTAGGCTTCGACCGCACCATCCGGCACGGTGATCCCCAGATCACGCTGAGCGCGCAGCACGGCAAGCCAGAGCCTGCGCTCCATCCGGATCTTTTCCTGCGGCGACCAAAGGGCCACCAGGTCGGCAGAGGCGTAGCGGGCAGCCAATACGTTCGGGATCGTCACGGACTGATTCTCCCACGACCCTGTCCACCAACTCCGGCCCCTCGCGCCGCACAGCGCGAACGTCCTGCCTGGTCAACACAATCACCCCGGCATGCACCACCGTTTCGCTCTCACTGCGGACCGGTTATCCACAGCACGTCGGCTCCCCTCAATCTGGCGGTCTTCTCGGCGCTGCTGGACGAGCAGAAGCCCGCTCCGCTCTTGGCCGGCCAGGAGATCGAATACGCCGACCCGTCCGGCAGTACCAAGCCATAGCCGATGATTTGGTCTGGTTCGTCGCTGTATGCGTCGCCGATGAGGGCGAAGACTCGGGGAGTGTCTTCGTCGTCGATCATTGGCTCGCCCTCCAGACAGCAGGATCAACACGTCCAACCCGCCGTGGGTGCCTCCGAGTGAGGTCGATGGCACCCATCGTCACGCTGTAAAACCCATTTAACTTTGAGACAGCCTAAAAATCAACCGTGTCTGCTAATGCTGTATCTAACCAAACTGCCCGAAGTAGATGACCATCAAATGGTGCGCGTCCGAACCAGTCAGCCCTTATCTGAACTGTGCGAGAATGCGCGTGTCATTTGCGTGATAGATCTTTTGGGAGGCTGCGATGCCCGACCTTGCCGGCCACGACCCCGTGCGACGAAGCTTTGCCCGGCTGTTCCACAGCCTGCGCACCAGCGCCCGCGTCACTCAGGAACATGCGGCCAAGGAATTGGAGCTAGGCCGGGCAACGATCAACCGGATCGAGGCTGCTGAGGATGGGGTGAAGCTTTCGCGCGCGCTCGTCGGGCAGATGGCGGAGCTGTTCGGTGCGAGTGACAAGGAGCGGCAGTTACTCCTCGCGCTGGCCGCAGAGACCCGCAATGGTCGAAAGCAGGCGTGGTGGCAGCACTACACCAGTTCCGAGGTGCCAGCCTGGTTCAGTCTGTTTCTCTCCCTGGAAGGGTTCGCGGAGCGCATCCGCGTGAACTTTGGTGAACTTCTGCCAGGACTTCTGCAAACGTCCGCCTATGCCCGCACGGTCATCAGCGTTCCGCCAGGCTTCTGGTCAGCAGAGGAGATTGAGCGACTCGTTTCGTCCCGGTTGCGGCGCCAACAGATGCTGGCCGGCACGCCACCGGTATTCGAGGCGATCGGGTCCGAGGGGGCGCTGCACCGGATGGTCGGCGGGAAGGATGTCATGAAGAACCAGTTGGAACACATCCTCGAGCTAGCCGAACGTGACAACGTAACCGTGCGGATCGTCCCGTTTGATCACGGGATGCACGCCGGCCTGGCGGGCTCCGATTTCACCTTGCTCGACTTCCCCGAAACGGGCATGTTTCCCAGCAACGGAAACGGGACCACCATCAACTGGACCGGCGGCTTGGCCGTGGTCAATGACACCGTTGCGGAGCCTCCGCTAGCGTATGTGGAGACGTTGACCGGCGCGATGTATACCCAGACTGCAGTTGACGTGCAAGCCTATGGCGCTATGTGGAAGGACCTGGAAAGCCGCGCCCTTGATCGGCAGGAATCGAGGGCGCTGATCGAGGCGCGGCTAAAGGAGGTGATGCGGTCATATGCAGAGGTAGCCGTTCGCACCGCACGAGCTGGGCCCACCAGCACGGTTTCGGGTAGTTCTGTCGCATGAGTAACGCTTAACATACTTCTCAATTGATTCGGACGGCGAGTCCGACAGTACGAAGGGGTCAAACGATGGCAGCACTGGTAACGCCCGACGAGGTAGCCGGGGCCAACTGGTTCAAGAGCAGCAGGAGCAACAACGCTGCGGGCTGCGTAGAAGTCGCGCTCAACCTCTCAGGCGTTTACGTCCGAGACACGAAGGATGCCGGCAACGGACCAATCCTGCATTTCACCGAAGAGGAATGGTCGGCCTTCATCGGCGGCGCCAAGGCCGGGGAGTTCGATCGAGGCTGACCAGGTAAGTTCCCCGGCAAGCCTTCCACGCCGAGCGGTAACTTCCACTTCGCTGAGACTCATCGACAGCTTGATCGACATAGACTGAGTTGGGGAGGCGGAAACGTGAACGCTTCAGAATTGGGTAGCGTGACATGGTGCAAAAGCACCCGTAGCGGCGCAAACGGCAACTGCGTAGAGGTCGCTCAACTTCCGGCCGCCATTGCGCTTCGCGACAGCAAAAACCCGTCGGGGCCAGTATTGATGTTCTCGCCCAACGAGTGGGTGGCCTTCATCGAAGGAACCAAGAACGGCGAGTTCGATCGAGACCGACCAATCAGTCCCGTCGGGGGCACCCAATCTTCGGACTGGCACCCAAGTGGTGCATCGGCCAGTTAGCGCACCCGCCCACAGCTCGACGATGTCGTGGGCGTCGGGGACGAGCCGGTGGTGTCCATGACAATCCTCATTTTAGGCTTGAGAGACGCTTGCACATGGTTGTTGGCTCAGTTGGCCGTATAGCTTTACCAGTTCTCTAGGACTGTTTGGGTTGCTTTATGCCCGGATCTAACTGCTCCTTCCAGGTAGGAGGCGCCCACATCGGCCACATCCGAGCCGGCGACAGTCAGTAGTGGTTGAAGTCGCTCGAGTGCGTGGACGGCGTCACCGGCCATGTCGTGGTGGTGTGAGAGCCAGGTGCCCTGAGCAAACGGATCGGCCGCCCAGTCGTGTTGAGCGCTGGCTAGCAGTGTTGTTCCGGGAGCCACAGTGTGGAGTGCCTCCTGTAGGAGGCCGTTGTCAGGTGCCGTCACGAGGGTCTTCGTAATGGTTCCGAATGCGGCCACGGACGTGCGGCCTTGCGGAAGCCGTCCCACAACTCGCAGTAGCTGTAGAACAGGGTGTGCGGCTAGCACGATGTCAGGCATCGGACCGCTGAGCAGGAGGTTAACTTTGAAACCGCGCCCGGCATGGCCACGACGGGCCAGCTCTGACGCGCTGCCCGGCCATCCTGGTGTTAGGTGCAGCTCGTGCCAGGTGTTGAGCGGGGTGGCGAGCACTACGCGCCGGGCAAGCAGCACACCGCCGGTGGTGTCGATGGATACGTCGTGGCGATTGAGGCTGATCGCTTGCGCAGTGAGCGACAGTCGCAGCGACACTACGTCCGCGGCGATACGTTCGGCGAGTAACTGAATCCCGCCGGCTACGGTGCCAGTCAACAGGGCAGCCCTGACCCAGGGCACGAGCTGTCCGCGGGTAGTGGCCAAGTCTTCGGCGAGGCCGCGCATCGAAACCTGGTGCAGGGGTGCGCTGGACTCAGTGGACAAAAAGGCAGTAACCAGATCACGTGTGTGCTCGCCAAGTTGAAGGGCGCTGAGATGGTCCGCGACACTTCCCGCGACGCGTTCACCGGTATTCCATGCCAGTGCAGCGTCTTGCAGGAATCGGACCACCCGTTCCAGTGAGTCGAGTTCCGAGAACGGGACGACGAAGGTGTCGCTGCGTAAAGAACCTGCGCTATACCAGTGCACCGAACGGGGAGGCTCGTACTCGTGGACTGCTAAGCCGTATCTGTGTAGTTCGGTCATGACTGCCGTCTGGGAGTTGTCAACGAACATGCCGCCGAACTCGCACGGGTAGCCACCCAGCGCCGTGGCGGAACTGTAAGCGCGGCCGCCGACTCGCGAGCGGGCCTCTATCAGCACCACATTTAGGCCGTGGGCCTGCAGTTCGCGAGCCGCCACCAGACCGGCCAGACCGGCCCCCACGACGATAACGTCGTGAGCAGGTTCACGAAACGCCATCGTAGCCGCCCTCGACCGAGGGCAACGTCCTTGCATCAGTGGGCAATGGGCAACCTGCTGACATGCATCGGCGCTGATCGCACAGTCGGCACGCAATGTCCGCTGTATCGCTGTCCGGCAGTAGTACCTGAGCAACTTTGAAAAGCAAGTCAGCGAACGTGGCCGACTCGGCTTGGCTGAGCGCTGACCCGGCCAGCTCGAGGATCTCGTCTCGACGCCGCGCGACGGTCCCAGCCCGTTCCTGGCCTTCCGAGGTGAGCCACACGTTGAGCACCCGACCTGCGCCTCGTGCCTGCCGGAGCACCCAGCCGGAATTTTCTAAACGGTCGATCACGCGGACAGTCGCTGAGGGGCTCAGGCCGAGATCTCGCGCAAGCGCTCCGACCGAGCTGCCCGGATGCTGCCAGAGCAGGCTCAGCGCCGCATCCATGCTGTCACCTACCGACCTGCCGCTGAGACGATCACAAATTCCAAAGGACGTCGCCAAAAGCACATCCGATACACCAGCTGCAATGTGCACCATGCACATTACCCTAGGGTATGCCGCCGAAAGACGTCTACCCTCCCCACGCTTGGGGCGCGCGGCCGGCCTGCCTACTGGAGGATCCCTATGTCAACCCGGCCCGGCACCGAAGGGGCCGAGCCCGACAAATCCGATGGCTTCGCGCGGTACACGATCCTGTTCAGCGTGGCCCAGGCCACGGCCGGAGGAAGCGAAGCTTGACCACAAACACAGGAGTCAGGCGACGTCCACCGGCACATCTACACGCTCCGGGAGTTTGTGCCGCAGTGTGCGAACGTCCCGGCTGGTCAGCATCAAGATCACAGTCAGGGTCATCACCACGGCGAGACCGATTAAAGACGGACGCACCCCGACTGCATGCGAGATCGGACCGACGGCAATCTCACCGATCGGGATAGCCAAGAAAGAGCCAACCATGTCGTACGAGTAGACGCGCGCGAGCTTGTCTGCCGGAACGTGTTCCTGCGTTGTTGTGTCCCAGGCGATGTTGAACTGTTCCATCATCGCGCCGCTTACGAAGCCGGCAACGGCCAGCACGACGAAGTGCGGGCGCACGCCAAGTGCGAATACCGGCAGGGCGTAGGCGAAGCAACTCGCACATCCGAACAGCAGTAGCCGACTCAGGCGCAGCCGGATCGCAATGAGCGCGCCAACAATGCTGCCAGCTGTGTATGCAGCCAAGACGAAGCCCCAGGCCCGCCGGCCGATAGTGGCGTCGGCGACGACCGGCCCGAGTACGTACATGCCGCCGACCGAGCCGGCGTTGAGCACCATAAAGGCGACCACCACCACCCAAAGCCACGTGCGCGAGCGAAACTCGGACCAGCCCGTACGCAGGTCGGCAAAGATGTTGGGCTTGGTCTTTGGCGCACCTCGGCCGGCACGGTCTGCGGCAGGATCGCGGCGGAAGCCGGCAGCGCCAGAGCCGCGGCCAGGCCGTTGATCGCGGACAGCGTGATGAGCAACGAAATTGTGGCGGAACCGGTGAGCACCAGGCTAGCCACCGCGGCCTGGGTGGCCGCAGCGACTAGGCATGAACCGACCATCAGCATGTTCTTTGGCAGGCGGTCAGCTAGCACTCCACCGAAGAGCAGGAACAGCACGTTGACCAAGGTGCGGATGCCAACGACCAGGCCCAGGTCGGTGGCTGAACCGGTCAGGTCGAGCACGGCGAACGCCAGCGCGATTGGCGCAATGGCGTTACCTAACGTGTCGATCGTGCGGCCGGCCAGCAGGAATCGGAACGACCGGTGCTGCAACGGCGCCAGCAGATTCACTCAGACTCCAATTCGAACATTGCGACGGTGGTGCTGGTGCGGATGGCCCCTGGGCTGCGTGGCGGTTGCGCGACCAGATGCAGCTCACGCACGAGATCGGAAACCTTCGTGCGCAGCACGTCCCATTGTTGCGGATCGATCCAGATGTCGGCGTCCCCGATTACCTTCGGCGCCTGCCAACGCCCCGTTTCAGTACGCCGGACCAGTTCGTCAGCCAGCGTCTGGATGAACCCACTGGGCGGGTAAACGCCACTCGGCTCACGTTCGCGCGTGGGTTCGTACCGATAGCGTTTGGCGATTCCACCGCGGATCTTCTCCTCACCGGCCACGACGATCAGGCCGGCGGTGAGCAGTTTGCGCAGGTGGTAGCTGGCGTTGGCATGGGTGTGGCTGAGCTTTGGGAGTGGCAGAATACTCCAGGACCCGACAAACCGACTAAGGTTACCGATGAGTAGTTAGTCTGCCGTTAGCGACCACAACCGCTCGACCGATATTCCGAAAGGTCTTCCGATGACTGATTTCACCCTTGAGTCGCTCTCCGCGATCGGCCCGAAGGAGTTCGCTCAGCTAGTCAAGGCGACACCAGACTCGCAGCTTGCCGAGGTCATGGCTGGCGACTCACGCACCAAGATCCTCGACCAGGTCTTCAACCGGATGCCCTCGCTGTTTCGCGCGGAAAAGGCCGGCTCCACCTCCGCCGTCATCCACTGGATCCTGACCGGCGGCGGCAACGACACCTACGAGACCGTGATCGAAAACGGCACCTGCTCTGTCACCAACCAGCCGGTCCGCGAGCCGAAACTGGCCATGACCATGGACCCGGTCACATTCCTCAAGGTCGTCACGGGCGACGGCAACCCGATGATGATGTTCATGACCGGCAAAATCAAAGCCAAGGGCGACCTGGGCCTAGCCGCCAACGTAGCCAAACTCTTCGACCTCCCCAAAAGCTGAAGTGCTCGAGTTTTGCGGAGTTTTGCACTACCCTTCACTGTGCAGGGTAGTGCAAAACTAGGAGAAACTGATGACCCCTAGTCCGGCAGTGAAGGCAGCACTGCAGCGCGTTGACGCGGGAGCGAAAGCCGGTGGCATCGAGGGGTCTCAGCTTGACTTCAAACGACCCATGAAGTCTCGCGACGACACGGCAAAGGATATGGCGGAGGCCTCGGTCTGCTTTGCCAATGCTTCCGGCGGATCGATCGTGCTCGGCGTCGCAGATCACCTCTCCGGGACTACGGCGCTGCTTGGAACTGAGATCGAGCCGCAGTGGCTAGGCCGGCGAATTTATGAATTGACGAATCCTGGATTGACCGTCGAATGCGGCGCATTCCACCATGGCGGCGTCGTGCTCATCGAGATTCGGGTGCCGGAAGGCTCGGACGTTCACACAGTGGGAGGCCGAGCAACGTACCGACGAGGTGACAGCTGCCTGCCGATGACGGCCGCGGACATCGCTCGCCTGGCGGACGATCGCCGCGGCGTGGACTGGTCCGCAGTCGAGACCTCCGATCCGGTAGCCGCCGTGTCTCCGGTAGCGATGGCGCAGGCCCGCGCCCTATTGCGTCAGCATCAGGATCCGCAGCGCCGCTCATACGCCAGCTATGACGATGCCAATTTGCTTCGCGTGCTCGGCGTGGCAACCTCCGATGGTCGGTTGCTGCGGGCCGGCGTTCTACTGTTCTGCGACCCGCAGGAGCAGACCAGTGGCGAGCTGATCGTTTATCAGCACCGACGTTCGCCTGGCGGGGAACCGACCGAGATCGTTCGACTTAACCGTCCGCTCATCAGTGCATATATCCGCATACAGGAACTCATCGAGGCCCGCGTCGAGCGGACGCCCTTGCTTTTGCCGGACGGCCAGCAGATCCAGCTTGCCGATCTACCCGAGGCCGCAGTACGTGAAGCGGTCGCCAACGCGGTGATACACCGGGATTACCGGCTTACCGAACCGGTCCACGTGGCACACGCTCCCACCCAGCTAATCGTGACTTCTCCCGGCCCGCTCGTCGCTGGAGTGACCGTCGCAAACATTCTCAGCACACCATCTCGGCCTCGAAATCCGCGGCTGACTGCGGCAGTACGCATTCTGGGGCTCGCAGAACAGGCCGGCGTAGGTGTCGAGCGGATGTACCGCGAGATGATCCGCATTGGCCAGCAGCCGCCGCAGATCCGCGATGAGGCCGGCTCGGTGCGCGTCTCCCTGCTCGGCGGAGCGCCGAACAAGTCGATCGCGCGTTATGTTGCCTCCCTGCCCGAAGACTACGCTGACGACGCCGACGTGATGCTGGTGCTGTTTTCGCTGCTCACCAAGAAGACCGTCACTGCTCAGCAAATGGCTCCGGTCCTGCAAAAACCGATCGACGAGACCGCCGGTGTCCTGCGCAAGCTCTCCCATGATGACGTCGCCATGGTCGAGCCGACCCGGGAAACTTTCCGCCGTCGCTATCCAACATTTCGGCTTCGAGAACACGTGGTCCGCGATCTCGGCAACGCACTCAGCTACCGGCGTCGCACCCAGGACGAAATAGATCGCAAGGTCATCGAAACTGTTCAGGACATGGACCGCATCAGCGCAAAACTAGTGCAGCTTCTGTTCGACGTCGATGGCAGCAGGGCCTCGCGTATCCTTGCTGATCTAGTCGAACGGGGAATTTTGGTGAAGACGTCCCCGCAGCAGCGCGGGCCAGGCGTCACGTACGGCCACGGACCCAGCTTCCCTAGCCGGAGAAACGCACGCCGGAACCCCATTACGTGATCATGGAAGTTGGCCCGCGCTTAGGTTCGGTAGGCGTCGCGGCGGTGTCGGATTGAGTGGATCTCCACTACGCGCTTGGCCTCGCCGATGCGATAAATGACCCGGTATGTGCCACGGCGTGCCGAATAGTAACCGTCGAAGGGTTCGTCAAGCGGCTTCCCCACTCGGGACGGATTGACCGCGACGGCGTGCTGGATCGTCTCCGTCGCCGCGATGGCAACTTCGAACGGCAAGTCCTCGCTCAGGTTCCTACGTGCGTGCCGGGAGAGCAAAACCACATATGGCTCCGGGCCGGCAGTTCTGCTGTTGTCGTTCGACTCGATGCCGCCGACCATCAGGCCGCACTGCCACGGCGTTGTTCCAACTCGACCCGGACCTCATCCAGCGAAAACGTGTCTCCGGCCGCAAAATCCTCCCGCGACTGGCGAAGATCAGCCAGAGCCTCGTCATCAGAGAGCAAGTCGACGGTCTCCTGCAACGACTCGTACTCTGCTACCGAGATCAGCATGACGTCAGCTCGGCCATTGCGAGTGATCGTGAAGTGGTCGTGCTGTCGCGCAACCCGGTCGGCGAGCTCGGCAATCCGGGCCTTTGCCTCTGTGATCGGAATGGTCTCCATGCTGACCACCATACTGACCGGTCAGAAAAATGACCAGACTTCAGGTCTTCCACAAAGCCGCGAGGACGTCACGCTCCAGTCCCGGTACAGGTCAGGGCTTGATCATGGAAGTTTGGCCGTTGAGGGCGATGTCGGTGCGGTATTGGGCGCCGGGCAGGTGGATGCCGTCGACTAGGGCATAGGCGGCGGCGCGGGCTGCGGGCAGGTCGGGGCCGGTCGCGGTCACGCTCAGCACCCGGCCACCGGCCGAGATCAGTGCGCCGTCGGCTCGGCGGGCGGTGCCGGCGTGAATCACCCCAGGGCGTTCCGCTCCCTCGATCACATCGCCGGTGCGGGGCGTACCCGGGTAGTTGTGGCTGGCCACGACCACGGTGACCGCTGCACCGTCGTGCCAGCGCAGCGGCGGATGTTCGGCCAGGGTTCCGGCTGCCGCGGCGTGCAGCAAGCCCGCCAGCGGCGATTCGAGCAGCGCGAGCACGACCTGAGTTTCCGGATCGCCGAAGCGGGCGTTGAACTCGATGACCTTGGGCCCGTCGGGGGTGAGCGCGAGGCCGACGTAGAGCAGCCCGGCGAACGGGGTCCCGCGCCGCCGCATCTCGGCCAGCGTCGGCTCGACCGTCTCGCGCATTACCCGCGGCACCAGGTCAGCCGGTGTCCAGCTCAGCGGCGCATAGGCACCCATGCCCCCGGTGTTCGGGCCAACGTCGCCGTCGCCGAGCCGCTTGAAGTCCTGGGCGGGCATCAACGGCACTGCCGCGGTCCCGTCGGTGACCACAAAAAGCGACACCTCAGGGCCGGACAGGTATTCCTCGATCACCACGGTGCCGCACTCCGCCGCATGCCGTTTCGCCTCGGCCAGCGAGGAGGTGACCACAACCCCTTTGCCTGCGGCCAAACCATCATTCTTCACCACGTACGGTGCGCCGAACTCGTCGAGCGCGCGAGCCACGGTCGCCTCGTCCGAGCAGGCGTAGGAACGCGACGTTGGCACGGCAGCGGCGGCCATCACGTCGTTGGCGAACGCCTTCGAACCTTCAAGCTGGGCGGCTGCGGCACTCGGGCCGAAGCAGGCGATCCCCTTGGCGCGAACGGCGTCGGGAACACCGGCCACCAGCGGAGCTTCTGGACCGACGACGACTAGGTCAGCGGCGAGCTCGACCGCTAGGGCGGCAACTGCGGTTGGGTCGGTGACCGACACCGGGTGCAGTTCGGCGAGCTGGGCGATGCCCGGGTTGCCGGGGGCCACGGCGAGGTAGTCGACAGCGGGGTCGGCTGCCAGGCTCACGGCGAGGGCATGTTCACGGCCGCCGGATCCAATCACAAGTACGCGCACGACGGCTAATCCTACCGGCGGCTCGGTGACGAGGATCGGCCAGCAAGGCGCTGGGAGGCACAGCGGTCGCTTCCGGGCGTCGGCTAGCGCGCGGGTCGCGTAAACTTCGGCAGTACCCGGGCCCCTCCGTGTACGAGCTCTTCGACGGAAGGCGTCAGAAGAAGTGCCGGTGATCGTGTTGGTCGGCGCCCAATGGGGCGACGAGGGCAAGGGCAAAGCTACTGATCTGCTGGGCGACCGGCTCGACTACGTAGTCAAGTTCAACGGCGGCAACAACGCCGGGCACACAGTGGTCGTCGACGGCGAGAAATATGCGCTGCATCTGCTGCCCAGTGGCATCCTCACGCCCGGGGTCATCCCGGTGATCGGCAATGGCGTCGTGGTCGATCTCGCGGTGCTGTTCGAGGAGATCGACGGGCTGCAGGCTCGTGGGGTCGACACTTCCCGGCTGCGGGTCAGCGCGAACGCGCACGTCATCCCGTCGTACAACCGCTCGTTGGACAAGGTCAGTGAGCGTTACCTGGGCGCACGCCGGATCGGGACGACCGGCCGTGGCATCGGCCCGACCTATGCCGACAAGATGAACCGGCTCGGGGTGCGGGTGCAGGATCTGTTCGACCCGTCGATCCTGCGGCAGAAGGTCGAAGCGGCTCTCTCCTTCAAGAACCAGGTGCTGTCGAAGATCTACAACCGGCAGGCGGTCAAGACCGACGAAGTCGTCGCCGAGCTGCTGTCTTATGTCGACCGGCTCCGGCCCTATGTCGCGGACACCGCTTTCGAGCTCGCCGAAGCGCTGGACGCCGGCAAGGTTGTGCTGTGCGAGGCCGGTCAAGCCACCCTGCTCGACGTCGATCACGGCACCTACCCGTTCGTGACCAGCTCTAATGCGACCTCCGGTGGTGCCTGCACCGGCTCGGGCATCCCGCCGACCCGGATCGATCGGGTGGTCGCGGTGCTCAAGGCGTTCACGTCCCGGGTGGGCGAGGGCCCGTTCCCGACCGAGCTGCACAACGAAACCGGTAACTATCTGCGCGAGGTCGGCCACGAATACGGCACGACCACGGGGCGCCCGCGGCGAATCGGGTGGCTTGACCTGGTGATGGCTCGGTACGCGCAACGAATCAACGGTGTCACCGACTTTGTGCTGACCAAACTGGACAATTACGACGGGCTGGACGAGATTCCGGTCTGCGTTGCGTACGAGGTGAATGGGGTTCGGCACGACTCGATGCCGGTCAGTCAGACCGATTTTCATCACGCGGTGCCGATCTACGAAACGCTGCCCGGCTGGAAGCAAGACATCACCGGCGCGCGCACCTTCGCGGAGCTGCCCGAGCCGGCCCAGCGATTCGTCGAGTTCGTCGAAGCCAGGATCGGTGCCCGGATTTCCATCATCGGCGTCGGTCCAAGCCGGGACGAGGTCATCGAGCGCCACTCGGTGCTGAGCGGAGTCTGATCGTGTTCGACGTCGTGCTGTTGAGCCTGGCCGAAGGGCCCGGCTCAATGTCGGGCTGTGGCACCCAGTGCGGCAGCTGCACCTCCAGCGACAAACCGGCAGACCAAGCCGCCGACGTGCCAGCGTCAGGCCGGGACTCAGGTATGTCGGCGGCGGGCCGCGACTCAGGTGTGCCGGCGTCAGGCCGGGACTCAGGTGTGTCGGCGGCGGGCCGGGAGCCGTGTGGGCCGCGAGTGCCGGTGCTGGCCTGCGCTGAAGCCTTGACCAACGCGGGCGCACAGGTCGAGCTGGTCACCGCTGGGTCAGATCAGGAAATCGACGCAGTGCTAGCTCGCTTCGACGGCGCCGCCCGCAGCGACGGCCTCAGCTGGCCTGCGGCCGAGAGCAACACCCGCTTGGTGGTCGCCGTCGCCACCGACGGCCAGTTGCGCGCCGTCCTGCGCCGCCTAGTCCGACGGTACGCTCCGCCGCCCAGCAAACGCCCCGCCGATCTAGCCGCGAACCGTACTGTGCCTGACCTGCCGTCGTTGGCGATCTTGCCGCTCGATCCGAGCAACGGCACTGATCTGGTCGCCCAGCTGGGTTTGCCGCGCACCCCCACCGAAGTCGCGGCGGCCGTAATCGCTGGGCGGGTGCGTCGGCTTGACTTGCTGCGCAACGACGGCGGCTCGGTCACTGTGGACGGCGCCCTGGTCGGCGGGTCCGATCACGACGGTCGAGCAGTGCCGTGGCGGGGCCGAATCGAAGTCGACGACGCCGTGCTCTCCGACGGTGCCGATCCAATCCTCGCCTGCGCGATCGGCAACGCCGGGGCGTACGCGGAGTTTGATGGTCTGCAGTTGCTCACCGACGGTGATCCCACCGACGGCCGGGTGGAAGTCGCGGTAGCGGTCCCCGTGCTGGTCAAGCGACGGTTCGCCGGCACCCGGGTGCGAGTCGAAGTGCGCCGCGCGCGCGGCCGAGCCGTCTCCGTGCTGCCACGCGATGGCGAGTTGCCGTTCTTGGACGACGGCGTGGCCGGCTCGATGAGTCGTAAACGCTCCTGGTGGACCGAGCCCGGAGCCTGGGCGGTGTACGCGGGCTGACTCGCTGTGCGAGTCTGACATGCAGATACACCACTGTTCGGGAGGTTGCTTCGTGGAGGACGAGCACGGCGAACGGGTCTACGTTCCCGGTCCTACGCCGCCGGCGCGCGACGTGGAGCCGTTGTGGGCGCAGGAGGAGCTGGACGCTCCCGTGCACGGTGGCCGCCCGGTGCCACACGAAGCACCGCCGCCGACGCCGATCCAGGCCCCGCAGCCGATCCAGGCCTCGCGGCCAGTTCAGGCCTCGCGGCCAGTTCAGGCTTGGCCTAACGCTGCGCCAGCGGCAGAGTCGCCGTGGTCGCAGCCACCACAGCGCCCCACATTGCCAGCCGTCAACCCGGCCGCACCGCATCCGACCAGCGGCGTCCCGGCCGTGCCGCCGACCCCCGCCGCTGCGCTGATTCCAGCCGCACGGCCAGCGGCCGCCGCACCATTGACCGCCACCACACCGCAAGCACCCGTCGCGCCGCTGACCTCGGCTGCACCGCCGGGAGCTGCAGCACCGGTCGGAACTGCAGGCCAGCCGCCAACAAATGCCCAGACGGGGACCACTATCCCGCCGGGAGAAAGTGGCCAACTAGGAGCAGGCGCCCAGCCGGGAAGCGTTATTCCGGAGGTTGCCACGCCCGCACCGGGCGCAGATTCGCGACCAGTGGCTAGCGCAGCACCGATGACACCTTCCGCCGATATTGCCAGCGGCACGATCTATCGCCCTAATCCCCCGGCGCAGCGGCAAAATCCGCAGGTGGTTCAGCCGCCCCCGAGCCAGCCATCCCAATCCGGGCCACCGCAGCAGCCCGGCCAGTTGCATCAGCCCGGCCAGTTCCCACCGACCGGCCCGGCAACCTACCCAAGTCAGGCCCATCAATCAGGCCAAATACCTCCACCAGCCCCGGCGCCATACCAGGGCAAAATACCGCACCCCGGACAGCTGCACTCGCCCGGCCAGCTGCAGGCGCCGGGTCAACTGCAAGCGCCGGGTCAGCTGCCACAACCAGGACAGCTGCCCAATCAGCGCCGCCCGTCGGGAGATGAATTCGCGGATTTGGCCTGGGTGTCCGACGGCACCCCGACTGCCGAGGAGTTCGCCCAGCGTCGGCTGGCAAAACCGGCCGAGCCGACGGCCACCATGGGTGCCCGAGCAATACTGCAGAAGGGCACGATGGGGCTGGTCCGGCTGGCACCGGGGCGGCGAGAGCAGGAGTTCAAGCAGGATGTCGAGATGGTCCGGCGCAACTTCGGCGGCCTGCGCCAGGTCACGATCGTCAATCCCAAGGGCGGCGCCGGCAAGACCGTAGCGGTGCTACTGCTGGCGATGACCTTCGGCCAGAAGCGCGGCGGCTATGTGCTGGCCTGGGACAACAACGAAACCCAAGGCACCCTCGGCATGCGGGCCCAACAGGACTTCCACGCACGCACGGTCCGGGACATGATGCGCGACCTGGATTTGTTCCGCGGCGCGCACGGCCGAGTGGGAGATCTTTCGCAATATGTACGCGCCCAGGGCGAAGGCATGTTCGACGTGCTCGCTTCGGACGAGTCCGCCACCGCCGGAGAGATGCTGACCGCGAGCGCGTTCGCTGAGATCCGCGAGATTGTAAGCCGGTTCTACAAGTTGATCTTCGTCGACACCGGCAATAACGTCCGCGCGCAGAACTGGCAGGCCGCGATGGACGCCACCGACCAGTTGGTGATCACCATGTCTGCGCGTAACGACTCGGCTGAAACTGCCGCCCGGATGCTGGACCACTTGGAGCAAAGTGGCCGGCAGCGGCTAGTGCGCCAGGCGATCAGCGTCGTGTCGATGCCGCCCACCCGCAAAGACATCGACCTGCCCGCGATTCAGCGGCACTTCGCCGCCCGCACCCGCGCTGTCCTGCTCGCGCCCTACGAAAAGCTGATTGACTCCGGCGAACCCTTGCGTTACGGCCAGCTATCGACCCATACCAAGGACGCCTGGCTCAAAATCGCCGCAGCCGTCGCCGAAGGCCTCTAGCCGCACTGTGCCGGCTACCCGGCCGTCCAAAACGTCGGCTACCCGGCCGTTCAACCGTCGGCTACCCGGCCGTTCAAACCGCCGGGTAGCCGGCCGTTCAAACCGCCGGGTAGCCGGGTCGAACTCACTGGCGATGATCAGGACAGGGCGTCGGCCGCGACCGGGTCGCTGTCACGCAAGAACTGGGCACAGCGGGCTGCCTCGTCTGCTTCGCCGATTTGGGCGGCAGCCTGCGACAAGCTGTGCAGACAACGCAAGAAGCCCTGGTTAGGCACGTGCGACCACGGAATCGGACCGTGGCCCTTCCAACCGCTGCGGCGCAGCGCATCCAGGCCGCGGTGATATCCGGTCCGGGCATAGGCATAGGCGGTGACTGGCTGGTTGGAAGCCAGCGACTCAGCAGCCAACGCACCCCAGGCCGCGCTATATGCCGGATAGTCAGCGGCGACGCCCTGGTAGGCCTCGACAGTGTTCGCCTCGACGGCGTCCGCGAAGGCCTGATCGGCGTCGGCGTTAGCGGGCAGCAAGGTGGCCGGCGGCCCAGGTAAGAGGTTTTGCATAGTCCCATTCAACCCGGCCGACCTGCGGGAATTCCGCCGGGGCACCCGATCTCACCCCGTTCACGTTCCGTTATCCGCATTGTCAGGGCGGCCGGTGACCTGGAACCTCGGCTTCAGCGGATCTCGCTGGGAGTGCGGCCGAGGAGGCTGCGAGCGGTACGGGTGAAGTGAGCCTGATCGGCGAAACCTGCAGCTGCGGCAGCTGCGGCAGCCGATTGGCTGGGCAGATGCAGGACAGCCGCGCGCAATCTTGCCCACTGGCGCAATCGGGGCAGAGCGATGCCGACGGAGCTATGCACCAGTGCACGTAGTCTCGGCGGGGAAAGTCCGACCTCGGTGGCGATCGCGCTGACCAGCGTAGTGTTTCCGGGGAGGGTCATCTCCCGGATCGCATGGGCTACCCGCGGTTCGAGGGCCGGATCGCGCCTCACGGGGATTTCGGCGCAGGCCGCAGCCAGGTCGACGGGGCTGTCGAGGTGACCGAGCGCCGCGATTATTCTTCGGGTCTGAGACTTCTCTATGCGGATGGGTAGGGCGCTCGCGACAAGCTCCCAGGGGTCCAAAAGCAGAGTCACGTAGGCCGAGGACACGGTACAGGTGTGCGGGAATTGCGGTGGCACGATGATTCCCGACGCACTGATCGGACGGTGGCCGTTGGCGACCACCTCGACAAGTCCATCGAACGACAGGACGACCTTCCACGCCGGGTGACTGTGCCGAGTCACGCAGAACCCGCTTGATTCGGCGAACATCGTGGCTGCGGGACCGGTAGCGAAGTGCAAACGCCGATCGTTTCGTTCAAGCTTCCAGGCTCGCTCTGGAACCATGATCACGGCATGAATGCTATCGCGGCTATCGCTCTGGCCATTTTTCTGTTTGTTCATGGTGTGGTGCATTTCATTCGCCCGGCGTATGTCCAGGCGTTGGTTCCCGCCTGGGTAGGTCAGGTCCGGCTTCTGGTTTTCGCGGGTGGCCTGGCACTCGTCCTCGACGCAGCGCTGCTACTGACGCCAGCAAGCCGTAGGGTCGGCGGATTGGCCGCAGCCGTAATGATCTCAGTGTTCGCCGTCGCCCACTTGGATGCGCTGGTCCGAGCCATGGCTAGGCGGCCACGACGGCTCGGCCGGCTGACCAGCGCTGCCGCCAAGGTGCTACTCAACGCCTGTTACGTCGTCTGGGCCCTAACCGTAGCGATCACTGCTCGGTGATCCACGCTGCGCCCGCCGCGGCAGGGCTGTCAAGCGATGTGGATGCGGCGCCAGTTAGGCACAGGAAGATCATTTTCCGGTACGTCGGTTAGCCCGTTCTCGTCCATCGCGTTGTAGATGGCGAGCCGGGCGCCGTCAAAAAGGAACTCGACCGCGTGCAAGATTCGGGGCCGCCACTGCGCCACAGTGATCAACTCGACGATGTTTACCGCGCGCAGCGTTCGACCACGGGCGTTGCGCAATGCGGTGTGCGGGTCGGGCCGCCAGTCGAAGTGCTCATACCAATCGATGGGGACTGCTCGGTCGATCCGGTCCCAGGTGATCGCGCATTCGTCGAACTTGCGATGGGTGATTTCGACCTGAGTGGTGCCGAAGTCGAGGATCACCGGGCCGTCGGCGAACCAGCCGCGCTCGGCCATGTCCCACATCAACCAGCCTGCGCGCAACGGGCGGCCGATCAGCCGGACAAATCGGGTTCGGTGCACGGCAGCGAGCGCCTCGGCATCGTAATGCCAGTCGGGGTCGTAGCCTTCGATGCCGAGCACGATGTGGGTCCTCCCGTCCGGAAGGTCCCGATCGTACCTACGCGACCAGGTGATTCGGCAAGATGATGTTGGCCGATCTCCCCGAAGGGTAAACCGGCCAACAGTGATTCATCGAGATCGAACCCGTCGCCCGAGGACGACCACTCGTTTACTTCGCCAGCGTGGTGCCGGCCGAACGCAAGTGCCCACACGCCTCGACGACCCGCTTGGCCAGGCCATCCTCGGCGAGCTTGCCCCAGGCGCGCGGGTCGTAGGCCTTCTTGTTACCGACCTCGCCGTCGATCTTGAGCACGCCGTCGTAGTTGCGGAACATGTGATCAGCCACCGGACGGGTGAACGCGTATTGAGTGTCGGTGTCGATGTTCATCTTGACCACGCCGTAGTCCAGCGCGCCGTGGATCTCCGACAGCAGCGAACCGGAACCACCGTGGAAGACCAAGTCGAACGGCTTGTCCTTGCCATACTTGGCGCCGACCGCCTCCTGGATCTCCTTGAGGATCTCCGGCCGCAGCTTGACGTTGCCCGGCTTGTAGACGCCGTGCACGTTGCCGAAGGTGAGCGCGGTCAGATAGCGACCCTTCTCACCCAGACCCAGCGCGGCAGCCGTGGCCAGGCCGTCTTCGACGGTCGAGTAAAGCTTGGCGTCGGCCGCAGCAGAGACGCCGTCCTCTTCGCCACCAACGACGCCGACTTCGATTTCGAGCACGATGTGCGCGGCCCCAGCGAGCGCTAGCAGCTCTTCGGCGATCTTCAAATTCTCATCCACCGGTACGGCGGAGCCATCCCACATGTGCGACTGGAACAGCGGCGCCCGCCCGTTCGCGATCCGCTCGGTCGAGATCGCCAGCAACGGCCGTACATAAGCATCGAGTTTGTTCTTGGGGCAGTGGTCGGTGTGCAGTGCGATGTTGACCGGGTAGTTCTTGGCCACCTCGGTCGCATACTCGGCCAGTGCGACAGCACCCGTGACCATGTTTTTGATCGTCGGGCCAGAGGCGTATTCGGCGCCGCCGGTGGACACCTGCACGATGCCGTCGCTGCCGGCCTCCGCGAAGCCCTGCAGGGCCGCGTTGAGCGTCTGCGAAGACGTCACATTGATCGCGGGGTACGCGAACGCGCCGGCCTTGGCACGGTCGAGCATCTCGGCGTAGACCTCGGGAGAAGCGATGGGCATCGGTGCGCTCCTTGCTTTTTCATCAGGGTGCCCACGGGGCTCGGGTCGTGTTCGGACCGGAGCGGATTCGCAGGCGGAGGACAGGACCGCGCTGTCCTTCACCAGGCAGTATTCCGTAATCGTCGCGGCGAAACGAAATCGCCCCATAACTGGGGATTTTTATTCCGACAAACGGCGCGAATAGTCGGATTCAGGGCGGGAGTCCCCGACGAATGGGGTCGCCGAGACCGCGTCTGCCGGTGAATCATGGCGACGTGCTGCTCACCATGACTACCACTCGCCGCCCGGCCACCGATCTCGGCTACCTGCTCGTGAAGCACCCGGACAAGGTCCACGCCTTCGACGTGCCCACCGGTACCGCCTACGTGATGTACCCCGAGGCGAGCGACGAACAGTGCACGGCCGCGCTGCTGCTCGATGTCGACCCGCAGCGGTTGCGCAACCAGCGCGACACCTTCGAGCTCGGCCAGTACGTCAACGACCGCCCGTACGCGGCATCGAGTTTGTTGGCCGCCGCACTGGCGAAGGTGTTGCGCAGTGCGCTGCGGGGTGACTGCAAGCAGCGACCCGAGCTGGCCGACGAACGGCTGCCGTTGCAGCTGCACGTGCCGGTGCTGCGCGGCACGGTCGAGCTGACCACAGCGCTGTTCGAACCGCTGGGCTGGCAGGTCACGGCGACGCCGATCGAGCTGGAGCCGGAGCTGGGCGGCGACAGCGGCTATGTCGACCTGCGGCTGTCTGGCGACTTCACCGTGCGCGACGCGCTCAATCAGCTCTATGTCCTGCTGCCGGTGCTCGACGACGCCAAGCACTATTGGGTGGCGCCGGCCGAGATCGAGAAGCTGCTGCGCTCTGGTGCTGGGTGGCTGGCCGAGCACCCGGCCCAGGAGTTGATCGCCCGCCGATACCTGGCCCACCGCGAGGCATATGCCAGCACCGCCCTACAGCTGCTCGGCGGCGACGACGAAGCCGCCGAAACACCAGTAGCGGTAAAGCAGTCGCTGGCGGAGCAGCGGCGTGACGCCGTGCTGGCGATCTTGGCCGAGGTCGGAGCGAGCCGAGTCCTGGACCTGGGCTGCGGCCCCGGAGCCCTACTCAGCGCCCTGCTCGCGGATCGGCAGTTCACCGAGATCGTCGGAGCGGATGTCTCCTCGCGCGCGCTCGATCAGGCTGCCCGCAAACTGCGGCTGGAGCAGATGTCCGAGCGGCAGCGCAGCCGGATCACCCTGTGGCAGTCGGCGCTGACCTACCGCGACGACCGGTTGCGCGGCTTCGACGCGGCAGTGCTGATGGAGGTGATCGAGCACGTCGACCCGCCCCGACTGCCCGCGCTGGCGGCGAGCGTCTTCGGTCACGCCCGGCCGACCACAGTCGTGCTGACCACCCCAAATGCCGAATACAACGTCCATTACGCCGGCCTGACCGGGCTGCGGCACACCGATCATCGGTTCGAGTGGACCCGGGCGCAGTTCCAGGCGTGGGCCGGCGAGGTGGCCGACACCTATGGCTACACCGTGACCTTCCGCGGGGTCGGCGCCGCCGATGAGCTCACCGGCTCAGCCACCCAACTGGCAATTTTCACCGTACGTGCACACCAAACAGCCGACCTGGACGTGACCGCATGATCGAAATCCCGGAGCTGGCCCTGGTCGCTCTCGTCGGCATCTCTGGATCCGGCAAGTCGACCTTCGCCCGCGCGCATTTCAAGCCGACTCAGGTTCTCTCGTCGGACTATTTCCGTGGCCTGGTCGCCGACGACGAAAACGACCAGTCAGCGTCCGGTGATGCCTTCGACGTGCTGCACTACGTGGCCGGCAAACGCCTGGCCGCTGGTCGGTTGACCGTGGTGGACGCGACCAACTTGCAGTCGCACGGCCGCGCTGACCTGGTCAAAGTGGCCCGAGACCACGATGTGCTGCCGGTCGCGATCGTGCTCGACGTGGGCGAATCGGTCGCCTGGGAGCGCACTGTCGATCGAGCCGACCGCACGTTCGGGCGGCAGGTGATCACCCGGATGCACCGGGACCTGCGGCGCTCGATCAAGCAGTTGGGGCGCGAAGGCTTCCGCAAAGTGCACGTGCTGCACGGCGTGGACGAGATAGCCGCGGTTGAAATCCAGTACCAGAAGCTGTTTAACGATCGTCGTTCGATGTTGGGGCCGTTTGACCTTGTCGGTGATGTGCACGGCTGCCGGGCCGAGCTGGAAACGCTGTTGGAAACGCTCGGCTATGTGTTGGTGCGCGACGAACAGCGCCGCCCGGTCGGTGCGAGCCATCCCGAGGGGCGCACAGCGGTGTTCGTCGGCGACCTGGTCGACCGCGGGCCGGACTCACCGGGGGTGTTGCGGCTGGTCATGGGCATGGTCGCGGCCGAGACAGCGATTTGTGTGCCGGGCAACCATGAGCAGAAGTTGGCCCGCAAGCTGAACGGACGCGCGGTGCAACTGACGCACGGGCTGCCGGAGACGCTGGCCCAGCTCGATGCGGAATCGCCCGAATTCGTCGCCGAGGTGAAGGCGTTCATCGAGGGCCTGGTCAGCCACTACGTGCTGGACGAGGGCCGGCTGGTGGTCGCGCATGCCGGGCTCAAACAGGCCTATCACGGCCGGGCTTCCGCCCGAGTGCGCAGTTTTGCGCTCTATGGCGAGACGACCGGGGAAACGGACGAGTTCGGCTTGCCGGTGCGCTATCCGTGGGCGCGCGACTATCGCGGCTCGGCTGCGGTGGTCTATGGCCACACCCCGACGCCCAAGCCGGAGTGGATCAACAACACCATCTGCCTGGACACCGGCTGCGTCTTCGGCGGGGAGCTGACCGCGCTGCGCTGGCCGTCGCGCGCGCTGGTCTCGGTGCCGGCGGCGCGCGAATATTACCCCCCGATCCGCCGCGAACTCCCGGCTGCCGAACGCCCCAACGAAGGCCTGGACCTTGCGGATGTCACTGGCCGCAAACACCTCGACTACACGTACGGGCGAACCACAGTTCCCGCCGAAAACGCCGCCGCCGCGCTGGAGGTGATGAGTCGGTTCGCCCTGGACCCGGCCACCCTGGTGTGGCTGCCGCCGACGATGGCACCCTGCTCCAGCTCGACCGTCGCGGGCTACCTCGAATACCCGACCTCAGCCTTCGCCGACCTGCGCGGCGCCGGAATCACCACAGTGATCTGCGAAGAGAAACACATGGGCTCCCGAGCCGTCGTACGGGTGTCGCGTTCGGGCAGCGGCGACGCGATCTGGACCCGGACCGGCCGCCCGTTCTTCGGCGCCGAACTCGACGAACCACTGCTCGCCCGAATCCGGACCGCGGCGAGTGGCTTGTTCGACGAACTCGACACCGACTGGCTGCTCGTCGACGCTGAGCTGCTGCCCTGGTCGGCCAAGGCCGCCGGCCTGATCCGCGACCGGTACGCCGGTGTCGGCGCCGCCGGCCGAGCCGCCTTGCCGGCAGCGCTCGCGGTCCTCGACCAGGTGTCCGGGCGGGGATTAGACGTCAGTGCACTGCGAGACCGGCTCCAGCTGCGCTCGGCGGAAATCGACGGCTACACAGCGGCGTATCGAGCGTTCGTGCAGCCCACCGCAGGGCTCACCGGGGTCACGCTGGCACCGTTCGCCCTGCTCGCCGGCGCCGACGTCTCGTACGCGAGTAAGGATCACGGTTGGCACCTCGCGTACGCGGATCGGCTGGTCGCGACCGACCCGCAGCTGTTCACCCCGACCCGGCGGGTGGTGGTCGATCTCGCCGATTCAGTGGCCGAAGCGGCTGCGACCGATTGGTGGCTCGCGCTGACGGCTGCCGGCGGCGAAGGGATGGTAGTCAAGCCGTACGGGGGGCTGGGGGTGACGGATCGGCGTAACCGGTTGGTGCAGCCTGGAGTGAAGTGTCGCGGGCGGGAATACCTGCGGATGATCTATGGGCCGGAATACACGCGACCGGAACAGCTGGATCGGCTCCGGCAGCGCAACCTCGGCCGCAAGCGCAATCTGGCGTTGCGTGAACACGGGTTAGGGCTGGCCGCGCTGGACCGGTTGGCCGCCGGCGCGCCGCTGTGGCGAATCCACGAGCTGGTCTTCGCGATCCTGGCCGCCGAGTCAGAGCCAGTCGACCCACGCCTGTGACGTTGCGGCCGGCGGTACCCTGCTCCTCGTGGATATCCGTGCGCTCTCCGAGCCGCTTGCCTTTAACCCGCTCGACGCGAGCGACCTGCTGCATACCTTCGGCCTAGTCGGCGTGCTGGTGATCCTGTTCGCCGAAACGGGCCTGCTGATCGGCTTCTTCTTCCCCGGTGACTCGCTGCTGTTCCTAGCCGGTATCGCCGCGTCACCGGTGGCCGACTCACTGTTCGGCGCAGGCAGCCGAATCTCATATCCCGGCCTCTTGATCGGCGCGCCGATCTGCGCCATCGTGGGCGCCCAGCTGGGCCACTGGCTCGGTGCCCGCTATGGCCGGCGCATGTTCGACCGGCCAGATTCCAGGTTCTTCAAGCGCGAATACGTCGAGAAGGCTGAGTATTACTTCGAGAAGTTCGGCCCGGCCCGCGCTGTGGTGCTCGCCCGCTTCATCCCGATCGTGCGGACCTTCCTGAACCCGGTCGCCGGCACCCTCGGCATGCCGGCACGCAAATTCCTGCTCTGGAACGTGGTCGGCGGGCTGATCTGGACCGAGGGCGTCTTGATCATCGGGCACGCGCTCGCCGAGCAGATCTACAAAGCGGTCGGCGACAAGATCGACCAGTACATCTTGCCGGTGGTTGCCCTGATCGTGCTGATCTCGCTGCTGCCGATCTTCATCGAGATCGTGCGCGAGCGCCGGGCCAAGAGCAGCGACACCACGTCATAACGGACGTGTGCCAGGTCATAGCCGACGTGGGCCAGCTGATCGCGCAGATCGCCGGAGACGTAGTTCATTTGCTTCTCCTACGCTCCGAGGCGATCGGCGGCCTGGCGTCACGGGGACAGTTGGTGACGCCAGGCATTCCGCTTGCGGTCAGCGCGCCTTCTTGGTGGCCCGCTTACGCGGCGGGGTCAACAAGTCGGCGATTGTTGCGATAGCAGCCGGCACGAGGCGGTAATACGCCCACACACCGCGCTTTTCGCGCTCCAGCAGACCGGCTTCGGTCAAGATCCGCAGGTGGTGGCTGACGGTCGGCTGCGACAACCCCAGCGGGGCAGTCAGGTCGCAGACGCACGCTTCGCCATCCGGCGCGGACTGGATCAGGCTCAGTAGGCGAAGCCGGGCCGGGTCGGCGAGTGCCTTGAGCACTCCCGCGAGCCGTTCGGCATCCGCACGTTCAATTGGCTCGCCGGCAAGCGGCGAGATTTGAGGCATTGTCATTTCTGCCAACGCAGTTCCCACGATCTCCATCCTTCCACCAAAGTGCATCGATTCGCCTGTCTATGTGCAGAGCGAACCGGCTAACTTGCGGGCTGTAAGGCCAAGGTCGTTCCCGGGTCCAGCGCCCGGAGTAGCTCGGCAGGCCGAACGCTCCGATCAACCTTTACCGCGACACCGACTTCGGTCTCTGCCTCCTGCAACGCCTCAGCGGCCTTCTGGTCGCTGCCCATCTGTGTCGAGATCTCGATCCCCGCCCCCGGAGTGAGACGCCCGACACTGTCAATTTGTCGATCTGCTTTTCGGTTGGCACTCCACCTTTCCGTGTTGCCGGTAGCTACCTTGCGGTTGTCATCCCGCCACGCAGTGCAATCCGAGTCGAAACTGAGACTCAAAAAGCAAAACCTTCTTGCTCCCGGAGTACGAACCGAAGTGCTCCGGTGATCCGCCGGCCGAGTGATCGGCGGCACCAGGCGATCGATCGGACCCGGTGATCCGGGAACCAGGACAGTTGGACCCGGATGTTCACGACCCGATGAAAGCACGACACCACCCTCGGCGACGGGGAATTCAGTGATGAATTTACGCAGGTCGTGGCGTGCTTCCTGCACATCGAGCGTACTGGCTCCCCAAAAACCGAACCTTTCGCCCCGCCGGGACGGAACGGAACTATTGACGCATGACATTGGGGCACTCTAAAAACAAACTTTACAGTTTGCCCTGCGGCTTTCGTACCATACCGGAGGCATCGATGCAGCTCAAAGCGCCCATCTCTGCGGCAGGAAGAGCCGTAGTCAACAGATCACTCAGTTGTGGGCCTGGGAGAGACCTGTGAATATTACGAAGTAGAACTGTCCAACTAGTGGGAAACACGCACCGTATGGCCATCCTCGTCTAATCCAGACAGCCGATCGAGGTACATCGGGAGTAATCAAACCCACCCGTTTGGGTGACGCACGAACGTCGATGCCTGTTCACTCGTGCGAGTTCATTGCGGCGGACGGGACCAATACTCGTCGCTCGAACTAGGTGCTGGACCGACAGCCGGAGGATCCACAGCCGGTAACCCTGCGGACGGTGCCGAATCCGGCCCAGCGGAATTTTGGTCCACCGGCACCTCGGAACCAGTTCGAGTGCGACCGTTATCAGGTTGAGATTGGTTCGGTGCAACCTCAGAAGGCGGAATTCTGTCGGGGGTGACAGCCAGCGCGTCGTGCGGCTGAGATTGACCAGAGTCAACCGCAGGACGATAGGCAGGCTCGGGTGCCGGTGGTAGGACATAACTCGGCTGAGGCGCGCTGTAGCCGGGCTGAAGGGGTTCATACCCTGGGTCGGTCGACCCGTAACCCAGCTGCGGCGCTCCATAGCCCATTGGCGGCTGCCCATAGCCCAGCTGAGGCGGCCCATAACCTAGCTGCGGCTGCTCATATCCGGATGGCGGGCCATAGCCGGGCGGGCCATAGCCGTGCTGGCCATAGCCGGGCGCTGGCTGGCCGAATTGGGGATAGCCGGGTCCTGGCGTGCCGTAGGGCGGCGGCACGGGTTGGCCGATCGGGCGGCCGAAGAATGCGCGCGGCGAGATCAACAACAGAATCGCAACCACGACATACGCCAGCATCTGCGCGGCAGACAAGCCGACGTTGAGCCCCACCCACCCGCCGGGGTAGGCGCCGGTGAGTCGTTCGCCGGCCGATCCGGCCACCGCGTTGCCACTGCGTTCGATCCCGACCGTCGCCGCCGACGCACAGCCAGCCATAAATCCGAGGGCGCAAATCACCAGGGTGGCGATCCGAGCAGCGTTGTTTCCTTGTCGCAGCGCGATGCCCAACACCACATAGAGCGCGAACAACACCACAGCCAGGACCGTCGCGACCGCGGCGCCGAGCCAGACGACATCGATCAGGCTGTCGGCAGTTGTCGTGCTCGCCGTCACGCGAACCCGGTCCACCGCTCCCGGCACTACAGTCAAAGTCACGATCGCATAGACCAATCCAACCGCCGCCATCACCCACAGCAAGATCGATGCTGCGGTCACGGTGCCAGGGCGCCCCGACGGTACGGCGGGTGGTGGCATCGCTTCGGCGAAGGCTGACGGCTGGACTGGGTACGACATCGATTGCTCCCGCGCGGTGATCCGTTGGGCACGAACCTACCCGCGACCGTCGGCGGGCGCGGGCGTACTGGCCGAGGTCGTCAGGCTGGGTCGGCTGGCGGCTTGGGCTGATCGGAGGATGCGGGTGGGACCCACGCCGACGGTTCGTCCGACCCAGGTTGATCAGCTGACGACGGCTCGTCCGCATGGACCGGCGGCGCATCTGTGGTGGCCGGCCGTTCATCAGCAAGGGCCTGCGGCTGATCAGTAGGGGGCATCGGTGGCACGGAGTGACCCGAAGTCGGCGGCTGGGGTGCGAACTGATTCGCACCTGGGGTTGGGTTTGCCTGGCCTGGATAGGGCGGCAACCCCGGAGCCGACTGACCTGGCTGCCCGTATTGCCATAAATACGACTGATCTGCCGCCGGCGGATAAGCCGCCGGCTGCCCCGGATATGGCTGCCCTGGATACGGCTGACCGGGATACGGCTGGCCCGGATAGTCAGGCTGGCCCGGATACTGCGGCTGGCCCGGATACTGGGGCTCACCTGAGAACTGTTGACCCGGATACTGCGGCTGGCCCGGGTACTGCTGACCCGCGTACCCAGATTGGCCGGGGTTTTGCGGTTGGCCATAGCCGGGGTATTGCGCGCCGGCGTAGGGCGGGTAGGGAACCGACGGGTCCCAGCCGGGCGCCGGCTTGCGGAAGAAGTCGTTGGCTGCCGGCACCGCCAGCAAGATCAGAGTCACCAGGATGGCGAGCAAAGCGAGCAGCGAAACTGTCGTGGACACCCCGGAATACCAGGAGGGCAGCGACGCGCTTATCCGGCTCTCCATGTCGGCCTGGCTGGTGCTGTTGGAGTTGTTGATCGTGGACGGCAGCGCGCTGCCACCGACGTTGGCGCCGATGCAGCACAGCGAGAGACCGCCGATCACCCAGGTGATCACCCGCGACGCGTTCTTACCGCGGCCGTTGAAAAAGGCGAGGGCGCTGAATCCGCCGGCCAGCAAGATGCTCAGGACTGCTGTGACGATGACAGCGGCCCCAACGATCACCCCGACACTGTCGCTGTTGGCGCCGGTAGTTGTGGTGGTAGTGGTAGTGGCGTCTTTGACCGCGTCGGAGATCGGGCCGTAGGTGGTTAACGCGAGGATCGCGCTGACGAGTTGGAGCGCTGCGACGAAGTAGAGCAGGTAGGTGGCGACCGTCACAACGGTCGGCCGACTGCGCTGCGCCGGTCCAGGGAAGCCGGGCGGCGGATAGTTCGAAATGGTCACGGTGCCCCCTATCGAGATCCACTAACGGTATCGGTAGGTCGGCTTCTTTGCGACCGACGTACACAGACAGTCACGTTGTGGCAGCATCGGCCGACGATGGACGAAATATCCGTAAATAGGTCGCTCGTTTCGGGGGCGACAGGGGTCGACCGCGCGACCTACACTTCCATCCGTGGCGCCCAGCTGGCAGCAGAGACCTCCAGCGTCGCCGCCTGCCCGCACGAGTCGCCCGCCCCGCACCCTTGCCGGGGCCGAGGCAGACCGCGCCCGCGCACCAACCCCATTACGCCGGCCGCGTGAACACACCGCGGCTGCCCCAGACCCATTAAGGACCGGTGAGTCTCTTGCCCCGCGCAGACACTTTGACCGTCGTTCACCATGACGACACCCGGACCAGATTCACCGACGTGCGCTATCAACTGCACCGCGACGGCATTCGAATCTGGTCCGCCGAGGGCGAGCACGACGTGACAGACGTGCTCATGACCCAGGCCTACCGGCAGCAGGAAGCCGGCGAGTAAACACCAGCACGAAGCAGCAGGGCCTCGGGACAACCCGGGGCCCTGCTGCGGTAACCGAGTCCAGCTGGCGCCGGTCCGGCCCGCCGGCGATCAGCCGCGGGAGACTGCGAGCCCGTCTTTGCTGCCGTCAAGGTCGACCAAAACCAGGTCGCCGTCGCGGATCTCCCCAGCAAGCAGCGCCTTGGCCAGCGGGTCGCCGATCGCGGACTGCACCAGCCGACGCAACGGCCGAGCACCATAGACCGGGTCGTAGCCGTGCTCACCTAGCCAGTCCACCGCCGGCGCAGTGACCCGCAGGCGCAGGCGTCGGTCGGCCAGCCGGGAGCGCAGCCGGCCTAGCTGAATGTCGACGATCGCGCCGAGATCGGCCTTGGTCAGCGCGTGGAACACCACGATGTCATCGAGCCGATTGAGGAACTCCGGCTTGAAGTGCCCCCGCACCACGGCGAGCACTTCCTCGCGCCGCTCCTCCTCACCCATGGTGAAGTCGACCGCCTGCGAGCCGAGGTTCGAAGTCAACACCAGGATCGCGTTACGGAAGTCGACAGTACGGCCTTGACCGTCGGTGAGGCGGCCGTCGTCGAGCACTTGCAACAACACGTCGAAGACGTCCGGGTGGGCCTTTTCCACTTCATCGAGCAACACCACACTGTACGGCCGGCGGCGTACTGCTTCGGTGAGTTGGCCGCCCTCTTCGTACCCCACGTAGCCGGGTGGGGCGCCGACCAGTCGAGCTACCGAGTGCTTCTCGCCGTACTCGCTCATGTCGATGCGTACCATGGCGCGCACGTCGTCGAAGAGGAAGCCGGCCAAGGCCTTGGCGAGTTCGGTCTTGCCGACACCAGTCGGACCGAGGAACAGGAAGCTGCCGGTCGGGCGGTCCGGGTCGGCGATCCCGGCCCGAGACCGACGCACCGCACCAGCCACCGCCGCCACGGCCTCTTGTTGGCCCACCACCTTTGCCTGCAGCGACTCTTCCATCCGCAGCAGTTTGGTGGTCTCACCCTCCAGCATCCGGCCGGCCGGAATCCCGGTCCACAACGAGATCACCTCGGCGATGTCGTCAGCGGCGACCTCCTCCTTGACCATCGGCGGCTCGGTCTTCTCGTCCTCAGCCGCAGCCGCATTGTCGATCTCCTGCTCCAACGCCGGGATCGCCTGATATTGCAGCCGGGACGCCTTTTCCCACTCCGCGTCACGTTGCGCCCGTTCCAGCTCGGCCCGCACCTCGTCGAGCTGCTTCTTCAGCTCGCCGACCCGGTTCAAGCCACCGCGTTCGCGTTCCCACCGAGCGTTGAGCGCGGTCAGCTCCTCCTCGCGGTCGGCCAAGTCACGGTCGAGCCGCTCCAGCCGGGCCATCGACGCGGGGTCGGTCTCCTTGGCCAGCGCGAGCTTCTCCACTCGCATGCGGTCGACCTGGCGCTGCAGTTGATCGAGCTCGACCGGCTGAGAGTCGATCTCCATCCGCAGCCGAGAGGCGGCCTCGTCGATCAGGTCGATCGCCTTGTCCGGCAGGAACCGGTCGCTGATATATCGATCCGACAAGCTAGCCGCCGCGACCAGTGCACCATCGGTGATCTGCACTCGGTGATGCGCCTCATAGCGACCTTTGAGCCCGCGCAAGATGCCGATGGTGTCCTCAACCGTCGGCTCACCGACCACTACCGGCTGGAACCGCCGCTCCAACGCTGGGTCTTTCTCGATGTGCTCGCGATATTCGTCCAGCGTGGTCGCGCCAACCATCCGCAGCTCACCGCGAGCCAACATGGGCTTGAGCATGTTGCCGGCGTCCATCGAGCCTTCGCCTTTGCCTGCACCGACCACGGTGTGCAGCTCGTCCAGGAAGGTAACCACTTGGCCGTTGGAGTTGCGAATCTCCTCCAGCACGCTCTTGAGCCGCTCCTCGAACTGCCCGCGATACTGCGCGCCCGCCACCATCGCACCAAGATCCAACGAGACCAACTTCTTGTCCCGCAGCGTCTCCGGCACGTCCCCCGCGATGATCCGCTGAGCCAGGCCCTCAACGATCGCGGTCTTGCCGACGCCCGGCTCCCCAATCAAAACCGGATTATTTTTGGTACGCCGAGACAGCACCTGAATTACCCGCCGGATCTCGGTATCCCGCCCGATCACCGGGTCGATCTTGCCGTCCCGAGCCAGCGCGGTCAGGTCGACGCTGTACTTCTCCAGCGCCTGATACGTCTGCTCGGGATCCGCTGTGGTCACCCGCCGGTCGCCGCCGCGCACCTGCGGGAATGCCGCGACCAGTGCTTCCTCGGTTGCACCGGCGTCCTTGAGCAGCTGACCGACCGGGCCGCCGACCCGCGCCAACCCGGCGAGCAGGTGCTCGGTGGAAATGTATTCGTCGCCGAGCGGCTTCGCGATCAGCTCGGCTTCGCCGATCGCGTTGACGAACTCACGCGACAAGCTGGGCTCGGCTGTGCTCGAACCTCGGGCCGAGGGCAGCTGCTCGATCGAGCGCACGGCGGCACGCCGTACGTCGGCGGGGTTGGCACCGACCGCGCGCAGCAGTCCTGGCGCAGTCGAACCGCCCTGATCTAGCAACGACTGGAGCATGTGCCACGGCTCGACCGTGGCATGGCCGCGCTGGTTGGCGTCAGCGACGGCACCGGTGATGACGTCGCGGCTTTTGGTGGTCAAACGTTCGGCGTTCATGAACTCCCCTGCTCAACAATCCCGCGCGCACGCAACTCGGCGTGCCTCGGCTGCTCGACTCATGAGCGACAACCCGCACAGAATTGAGCGTATTCCACTCAACTCTGGGTTCGTATCGTGATCCAGTAGCTCTTCCGCCGGCCAGTGACGCACGCTAACGTTCCGCACCGACAACTGTGTGTTAGTGGACCATTTCCCTGGGCGGCGGGCGTGCCTGAGCGTGAGTCGACTTTTCGCGGATTCGCCAACCCGGTCGACCCCCGGCCGGCGGAGATCCGCGCGTGGGCGTATCACCCGGAGACGGTTGCGCTCGATAGCATGCCGGCCGACTGGGATCTGCTGATCTCCGGTGACGTGCTGGCACCAACACTGTTTGCGCTGGCACTGGACCCGCACTGCCCGGCCCGGCGCTTCGCCTTGCACTGCATGTATATCTACGCGGCCGACGGGGTCCGGCCGAACGCCTCCACCCAGCGCAAGCGGCGGCTGAAGAAATTTGTCGAGCGCGCCGAATCCGCCGGCGACGAAACCATGCGGGTCTGGGCGCACAACTGCCGGGTGCTGGTCGCCCGGCCCCAGCTCTTCGATTACCCCGACTGGATCGAGGGCGGTTTGGTGCGCCAACCACGCCGGATCACCCAGCTCGACCGCCGAAGCTGAGCCGCACCGACAGCACGCCGAGCCCACTGAAGGCCGACCGCACGTCGAGCACCGGCCCGCTCCGGGCCAGGAGCAAACCGGTGCCGATCTCATCGATCTGGCGAACGCCGAGGCCGCCACACGACCAACGCCGTCGACGGTGGGTGTTCCTGACGAACCAGGTCCCGCCCCGAATATGGGCTTTGAAGCTCCGCGATGCGCGCATAGGCCTGCTCCAACGCCTGCTCTAGTTCAGCGACGCGGTGCTGCAAGTCGCCGACCAGCTGTTCCAGCCCGATGATCCGCTTGACCCCGGCGAGGTTGACACCTTCCTCCTGGCTCAGCTTCTGCACCTCGCGCAGCAACGCGACATCGCGCTCGCTGTATCGGCGGCCACCACCGCCGGCACGGCCGGGCTGCACCAACCCCAGCCGGTCGTACTGGCGCAGGGTTTGCGGGTGCATGCCGGCCAATCGGGCTGCGACCGAAATGATCAGGACTTTCGCATCGGAGGACCGGTCCACCGAGATGCTGATCTCCTCATACATGTGCCACCTCCTGCTCGAATTGGTCCTAACCGGCCCGGCGCACCCGGGCCTCCAGCCGGTCCCGGCCGGCGACCGGGGTCAACTTGGCGAACCGTTCCAATGCTTCCCGGGCTTCCTCGGTGACGCTGTCAGGCACCTGCATCTCCACCGTGACGATGAGGTCGCCCGCCGGGCCCTCCTTGCGTGCGACTCCCTTACCCCGCGCGCGCAGCTTGCGCCCGCTCGGCGTGCCCGGCGGGACTCGCAGAGTCACCGGCGCGTCCAGGGTGGGCACGCGCAGATCAATGCCGAGCACTGCCTCGGCGATCGTGATCGGCACGGTCAGGGTCAAGTCGTCGCCGCTGCGCCCGAACAGATCGTCGGGACGCACCATGACCTGCACATATAGGTCGCCGGAAGCACCGCCGCGCTCACCTGGCTCACCCCTGCCGCTAAGCCTGATCCGTTGCCCGTCGGCGACTCCGGCCGGAAACCGAACGTTTAGCGTGCGGCTCTTGGTGACACCGCCGGTGCCCCGGCACTCCGGGCACTTCTCGTCCACGATCGTGCCCGCACCCTGGCACTCGCGGCACGGTTCGGAAAAGCTGAACGAGCCCTGATTACGCGAGATCAACCCCGAACCCTGACACTGCGGACAGGTACGCGGGGTGGTGCCCGGTTTGGCACCGTTGCCATGACACGTGTCGCACTCGCCGGCCGAGCGCAACTTGAGTGGCAGCGTGGTGCCGCGCACAGCCTGCACGAAGTCAAGCGTCACTTCGGTTTCGACGTCACGCCCCCGATGCGGGCCTCGCCGGGCGGCCGAGCCGGCCCCAGCCCCACCCGGGCCACCGCCAGAGAAGATCGAACTGAAGATGTCGGAAAAGCCCGCCCCGCCGAACCGGCGATCCCCTGCGGCAGCACCACCGGCACCGCCCGCACCGCTGAACCCGCCGAACATCTCGGCCGGATCGAACTGGCCACCGCCGCCAGCACCGGAGCGAGCGCCCCGCCGGAACGCGCCCGAGCCGAACAGCGAGCGCATTTCGTCATACTCTTTGCGCTTTTTGTCATCCGAGAGCACGTCGTACGCCTCGGATGCTGCCTTGAACTTCTCCTCCGCTTCCCGGTTGTCCGGGTTGCGGTCGGGGTGCAAGTCTCGGGCGAGCTTGCGGTAAGACTTCTTGATCTCGTCGGCCGAGGCGGACTTGTTCACACCGAGCACGGCGTAGAAGTCCCGTTCCAGCCAGTCCTTCGAGCTCATCTTGTCCACCCCTTCCTAGCGGTAGGTCCCGCCCACCGCACTGCGGTAGGCGGGACGCGTGTGTGAACTCACTGAGGGTCGGCGACCGCGACCAGGGCGGGCCGCAACAGCCGCTCGCCCAAGGTGTAGCCGCGGCGCATCACCTCGACGCAGGTCGACTCCGTGACGTCGGCGGACATCAGGTGTGCGACTGCCTCGTGTCGATTCGGGTCAAACTTCTCGCCCTTCTCGCCAAAGGCCGACAACCCGAGCTTGCCACCGACTGCGATGAGTGTCTCGGCCACCGACGCGAACGGCCCGACCAAGTCGCCGTGCTCGCGCGCCCGGTCGATGTCATCGAGCACCGGCAACAGTGCGGTCAACACTGAACCGGTCGTCTGCTCGACCGCAGCACCGCGGTCTCGATCGACCCGTTTGCGATAGTTGGCATATTCAGCCGTCACTCGCTGCAGGTCATGGGTCCGTTCCTCCAGCTCACTGCGCAACGCCGCCAGCTCGACATCGTGGCCGAGCTTGGTGAGCTCGTCCTCGGTGCCAGGTTCCTCCGGGTCGGCCGCGCGATGCGCACCCGGCGACGCTTCGGCTGCCTCCGCCTCGGCCTTCGGGTCAATCTTGCGACGGTCCCGGATGACGACCCGCTCGCCTGCCTGACCGTCGTTCTCGTCGTCCGCGGCACTCACTTCTTGTCGTCCTCCACGATCTCGGCGTCGACCACGTCGTCAGCGCCTGCTGCGCGTGCTGCGGTTGGGCCGGCACCAGTCGCGCCACCGTGCGCCCCGGGGACACCGTCGGCACCCGGGGCACCGTCAGCGCCCGGCTGGCTGTAAAGCAGGGAGCCGGCTTCCTGCGAAACCTGCGACAGGTGCTCGTGCGCCGTCTTGATCTTTTCGATGTCGGAACCACCGAGCGCACCGCGCAGCTCGCCGAGTGCCTCGCCGATCTTGTTCTTGGACTCCTCCGGCAGCTTGTCGCCGCTCTCAGCCAGGAACTTCTCGGTCTGCCACTGCAGCTGCTCAGCCAGGTTGCGCGCCTCGGCGTCTTCTTTGCGCTTCTTGTCGTCGTCGGCGTGGTCCTGCGCGTCGCGCATCATCCGCTCGATGTCGTCCTTCGGCAGCGCGGAACCGCCGGTGATCGTCATCTTCTGCTCCTTGCCCGTGCCCAAGTCCTTGGCGGACACGTGCACGATGCCGTTCGCATCGATGTCGAAGGAGACCTCGATCTGCGGAACCCCCCGCGGCGCCGGCGCAATACCGCTGAGCTCAAAAGTGCCCAACTTCTTGTTGTACGCCGCCATCTCGCGCTCGCCCTGGAAAACCTGAATCAACACGGACGGCTGGTTGTCGTCAGCCGTCGTGTAGACCTCCGAGCGGTGCGCCGGGATCGTAGTGTTGCGCTCGACCAGCTTGTGCATGATGCCGCCCTTGGTCTCGATGCCCAGCGAGAGCGGGGTGACATCGAGCAGCAGAACGTCCTTGACCTCGCCCTTGAGCACGCCGGCCTGCAGCGCGGCACCGACGGCGACGACCTCGTCCGGGTTGACGCCCTTGTTGGGGTCCTTGCCGGTCAGGCTTTTCACTAGCTCGGTGACGGCGGGCATCCGGGTGGAGCCGCCGACCAGGATCACGTGGTCGACATCCGCAAGCTTGACGTCGGCATCCTTGATCGCAGACTCGAACGGTCCCTTACAGCGGTCCAGCAGATCCTGGGTCATGCGCTGGAACTCGGCCCGACTCAGGGTCGTGTCCAAGTGCAGTGGGCCGTCGGCCCCAGCCGTGATGTAGGGCAGGTTGATGCTGGTGGTGGTGGCGGCCGACAGCTCGATCTTCGCCTTCTCCGCGGCCTCGCGCAGCCGCTGCAGCGCCATTTTGTCGGCACCCAGGTCGATGCCGTGCTCGCCGCGGAACGTCTTGACCAGGTGGTCGATGATCCGCTGGTCCCAGTCGTCGCCGCCCAGGTGGTTGTCGCCCGAGGTCGACTTGACCTCGATCACGCCGTCACCGAGCTCCAGCAACGACACGTCGAAGGTGCCACCGCCGAGGTCGAAGACCAGCACGGTCTGCTCGTGCGAACCCTTGTCCAACCCGTAGGCCAGGGCAGCCGCGGTGGGCTCGTTGACGATGCGCAGCACGTTGAGCCCGGCGATCTCGCCGGCTTCCTTGGTGGCCTGGCGCTGGGCGTCGTTGAAATACGCCGGGACAGTGATGACCGCGTCGGTCACTGTCTCACCCAGGTAGGCCTCGGAGTCGCGCTTGAGCTTCATCAGCACCCGCGCGGAGATCTCCTGCGGGGTGTACTTCTTGCCGTCGATGTCGATGGACCAGTTCGTGCCGACCTCGCGCTTGACCGAGCGAATGGTCCGGTCCGGGTTGGTCACCGCCTGACGCTTGGCAACCTCACCGACGAGCACTTCGCCGTTGCGCGCGAAGGCGACGATGGACGGAGTGGTCCGAGCGCCCTCCGCGTTCGCGACGACGGTGGGCTCGCCTCCTTCCAGCACGCTGACGCAGGAGTTCGTGGTGCCGAGGTCGATACCGACCGCACGTGCCATGGTGTCCTCGCTTCTTACTGAGCAGCTTCTTACCGATTTCCAGTGCGGCTCTAAGGCGAGCCGCCCGGCCATCAGCACAAGGTTGAGTGGAACAGACTCAATGATGCCACGCCGGCGCCAGAGTGCAAATCGAAGTTGAGTCGATCCGGCGCAACTGTGTCGCGACCAGGTACCTGTCCGGTCACGGCCAGCGGTTAGCTGTTGTCCTGCCCGCATCGATCGGGCACTCTTTATCCGTGACGACCCACGGTGACGCGGTCGGCTCGGGCCAGGCGGTCGGCCCCGCCACCGAGCCGCCACCCGCGCTGGGTCGGTTGGTGACTGCCCTGCGCCGGGTGCGCGCTGTCGTCGACAGCACCGGCTACCCCCTGGTCATGCCCTCGGCCGAGCACGCCCGCAAGGTCGGCGCCGGCATAGTTGCCCAGCTCGACGACTACTTACTCCCCCGTTTAGCCCGCCTCGATGCCCCCTTACTCGTGGTGGTCGGCGGTTCCACCGGTGCTGGCAAGTCCACCCTGGTCAACAGCCTCGTCCGGGCACCGGTAAGCGCCGCCGGGGTCCTGCGACCCACCACCCGTGCACCAGTGTTGGTCAGCAACCCCGCCGACCGGTCCTGGTTCGCGCACGGCGAACTTCTGCCCGGCCTGACCCGTACGGCGGGAACTGGGGCTGACCCGGGCACTTTGCAGCTGGTCTTCGCGACCGCACTGGGGCCAGGCTTGGCCTTGCTCGACGCCCCGGATATCGACTCGGTGGTCGAGGGCAACCGGGTGCTGGCGACTCAACTGCTCGCCGCCGCCGACCTGTGGTTGTTTGTGACGACTGCCGCTCGTTATGCCGACGCCGTGCCGTGGGAGCTGCTCGGCGCCGCCCGGCTGCGCGGCACGGTGATCGCCTTGGTGCTCGACCGAGTGCCCGCCGAGGTGGCCGGCGAAGTCGCGGCCCACCTCAGCGAGATGCTGGTGTCGCGCGAACTCGGCGCGGCCCCACTGTTCGTGCTGCCGGAAAGCCGACTCGATGGGCAGGGCCTGCTCCCAGAAGAGACGACTCAACCGCTGCACGACTGGTTTGCCCAGCTCGCCGCTGACGCCGGTGCCCGCGGTGCGGTGGTGCGCCAAACCTTGAACGGTGCGCTAGCCGCGCTCGTGCCGGCGGTGATCGGGCTCGCTGAGGCCGCGCAAGAGCAGGTCGCCGCGGCCGAGGCGCTCGATGAACGAGTCACCACTGCCTATCGCAATGCTCGCCAAACAGTGGCGGACGGTCTGCGCGACGGGCGGTTGCTGCGTGGGGAAGTGCTGGCGCGGTGGCAGGAGTTCGTCGGCACCGGCGAGTTGATGCGCACGTGGGAAGGCCGGGTGGGTCGTCTCCGCGATAAGATCGTCTCAGCGGTGACCGGCCGGCCGTTGCCCGGCAGCAACTTGCGGACCGCGCTGGAATCACAACTGGTAACGCTGATTCGCGCCGTTGCCACCGACGCAGCCGAGCAGGCGAGCTCGGCCTGGCAGGCGCATCCGGCCGGCGCTGCCCTGCTCGGCAACGATTTGCGGCACCCCTCGGCCGACCTGCCGGCGACCGCCGATCGATTGGTGCGCGACTGGCAAGAATGGGTGCTCGCCCTGATCAGTCAGGAGGGCGCCGAGAAGCGTGTCGTGGCCCGCGGCGCGGCATACGCGGTGAATGGGGTTGGTCTGACCGTCATGATCGCAGTGTTCGCGTCGACCGCGTTCATCCCCACTGGCCTGGAAGTTGCCGTCGGCGCGGGTACGACGGTGGCGGCGCAAAAGGTGCTGGAAGCAGTCTTCGGCGACCAGGCCATCCGCACCTTGGCCAACCGAGCCCGCGAAGAGCTGCTGGAACGCATCGGTGATCTGCTGGCTCACGAGGCTCGTCGGTTCACCGACCGCACTGGCACCGCCGAGCTCGACGCCGACCCCGGCGGTCGGCTGCGCCACGCTGTCGCCGAGATGGCCGCCGCACGCGAAGAACTCGGCCTATGAGTCTGGTGGAAAAGGTGCGCGGCGCGCGCGGTGCTGACGGCGGCCGGGTGAACGCCGACGAGCTCGTGCACCGACTGGAAGCGTTGGCCAAATTCCTGCGGGTGAGCGATCCGTACCTGCCTGACGCCGATCTGGTTGCCGCACACACCGTGGTCGAACGGGCCGGCATTCGGTTGGCGTTGTCGCGCGAGCACACCGTCGTCGCGCTCGCCGGCAGCACCGGCAGTGGCAAGTCCAGTTTGTTCAACGCGCTGGCCCAGTTCCGGTTCTCCGCGGTCGGAGTGCGCCGGCCGACCACCGGCGCCGCGCACGCCTGCGTGTGGGGGCCACTAGAGCCGGCCAACCAGCTGCTCGACTGGGTTGGTGTGCTGCCGCGGCAACGGTTCGTGCGCGAAAGTGCACTCGATGGCGCGGACGAGGCGGCCCTGCACGGGCTGGTGCTGCTCGACCTGCCCGACTTCGACTCGATCGAGCGCGGCCACCGACTCGAAGTGGACCGGTTGCTCGGCCTGGTCGACCAAGTGATCTGGGTAGTCGACCCACAGAAGTACGGCGACCGGGTCCTGCATCAGTCATATCTGGCCCAGTTCAGCTCGCATGCCGACGTCACCATAGTGGTGCTGAACCAGGCCGACCGACTGTCGCCGCACGACACCGAGCTGGTGCTCGACGACCTGCGCCGACTGATCGAGCTGGACGGACTCGTCGGCGCCCCGGTGCTGGCCACCTCGGCGAAACAGCCCGGCATGCTCGGTGAGCTGCGGGCCGCGCTGGAGACGACAGTTGCCGACCGGCAGGCTGCGCTGCGGCGACTCGCCGATGACGTCGACGCGGTCAGCGGCCGGCTCAGCAGCATGATCGGACTGCCAATCGCCGAGGACGAAGTGGACCGCAGCACTGTGCGCGATCTGGCCGACGCGCTGGCTGCCTCAGCTGGCGTGCCAGCGGTTGCCGATGCGGCCGCCGGGGCATATCGGCATCGGGCTGTTGCTTCGACTGGGTGGCCGCTGGTGCGCGGGTTGAGTCGGCTGCGACCCGACCCGTTGCGGCGACTGCACCTCGGTAAAGCGCCGGCTACCGACGCAGTGTCTACCGACGTGGTCGCCCGCACGTCCCTGCCCAGCGCCGATGCTGCACGCAAGTCTGCGGTCAGTCTCTGCGTTCGGGCTGTTGGCGACCGGGCTGCTGCGTCGTTACCTGCGGTGTGGGCGCCGGCGCTGCAATCGGCGGCCCGATCACGTACGGCGGATTTGCCGGATGCGCTTGATCGTGCGGTCGCGCGTACCCAATTGGGGTTGGATCGTCGGCCCTTGTGGTGGCGCGGGGTTGCTTTGCTGCAGTGGCTGCTCGTGGCTGCAGCAGTCGCCGGCATCGGCGCGTTGGTTCTTGGTTATGGCTTGCGCGCGCTGGGGCTGCCGCCACCGCACTATCCGAGCGTGGGCCTGGTTGGGCTGCCCACTTTGCTGCTGCTCGCCGCGTTGGTGGCTGGATTATTGCTCGCGCTCGTGGTCAAGCCGGTGGTCGAAGCAGGCGCTAGACGCGCGCGCCGCCGGGCCGAACAGCGGTTACGTGCATCGATAACTGAAGTCGCCCGCGAATATGTGGTGGTGCCGGTTCGCGAGGTGTTGAATGCTTACGCACAGGCGCGTGAAGCTCTCAGTGCCGTGGGCTCGGACTAGCCCTCCCGCCGGGTAGGCTCGCGACATGCCGGCACACATGAGTCCGTACGACGCGGTTCTGCACGCCGCCCGCGACGTCGCCAAGCTCGACTGTGCATTGGACGCCGAAATGCTCGGCACTGCCCTGCTCGGCAGCGTCTATGCGATTGCCGCCACTGACCGATCTGCTGCCGTGCGCAATTTTGTCAGCGACTTTCTCTCCGCAACCGTTCGTCGCCGCACCGCAGCAGCAACCACGATCCGCGAGGTCTTCGCCGCTCTGGTTCCCGACGCCGCCGGCGCCGCGCAGGTGCGCCATGGCGCGCAAGCTCCGGCGTGGACCGCGCAGCTGGGCCGAGTGCGCCCGACGGGTTACTACGCCTACGGCGATGTCTATGGCGATCAGACGTCCTATCTGGTCACTTTTGCCTACGAAGACACTGCCGACGGCGGTCCGGAACACGCTGTCGTCGCGTTGATCGACCACAACATCGGCATCACTAAGGACGTCTTCGTCGGTGCCGACGCCGAGCGGATTCTCAGCCAGGTGCGCCAATTGTGCGCCGACGACGAGCTGACCTGGTTTCGCGAGGAAGACCCAGGCCGGCTGCGGGTCGAAGTTGACCGTCATCTGGAAATCACCGACGGACTCGGTGAACTGCCCGGCGAAGGATCGCTGGCCACTGACCACGCGCTGGCCACAGCTCGGCTAGCGCTGCTGCCAGCCGCGATCGTGCCAGCCTTGGCCGAGCCGATTCAGCCGGAAAGCGCCGGTTTGGTCCGCGAGTTTCTGGCCTCACCCGAGGCGATCCGCTTCGGCCTGCCCGGCGTCAGCGCCGCCGACGAGGTCGCCTCACTGCACTTCTGCTTGAGTCTGCTGCTCGATCACGCGGCTGGGCTGCCTGACCCCGACCCGCTGCGCTGGAGTCCGGCCGTTGCTGGGCTGTTTCTGCTTGACTGGGTGCACCGGCGCGCAGTGCTCGACATGGACGACGCAGCGATGCTGCCCCGGGTCACTCGCGCCTGGTCCGCTTACGCAACTCGCCGCCGTGGCCTGCCTACAGCCGCGGCCGAGCAGACCGACACGGCGCTGGAAGAAATGATCCCGGAGTTTGCCCGGCTTTATGCCACCGGCGAGCGCCGCAGCCCCGCGACCGCCGCGGTGTCACAACTCATCTCCGAAGGCGTCGACCCCAACGACACCGAAGCTATCGAGGCCTGGATTGACGCAAACCGACACCGCCTCGACGAGCCGTAAACCCAGCTCCTGCAGTCACCAACGATAACTGGCATCATCATCGCGCTGGTCGACGTGGTGCCGCCCCATCCGCGAAACCCGCTGCTGCGCCGCACTGTAGTCACCAGCTGAGCGTCCACCGTCCCGGCCGTTGCGATAAAAATGCTCCGAAACCTGATTACCTTGGGTACGCGGTGAGCGCGCCAGCCGGTGACCGGAAAGTCGACCGTTGGGGTGAGCGCGTTCGACGATGTGCGCGGCGCGGACGTTGTGCGGGCGTTCGGTCACTGCTGACCTCCAGGTGAGCGCGGACCAGCGAACCGGCCCGAATGAACGGTGAAGCGGATGACCCTCGTGCTGTCCTCGTCACTGCCATAAACATCGTCATCGCCGCTGCGGGAATCGTCGTTGCCGCTGCGGGAATCGTCACCGCCGCTGCGGGAATCGTCGTCGCCGCTAGCGGGAAACGTCACCGCCGCCAGAATGCGAGTCTTCGTGGGCCGTTAGCGGAATCGCCGCTGCCAGAATCGCTGGTCGTCGGTCGCTGTCGTCGGCGTTCGCGTGGTCGCGACATTTCCACCAGATGTTTGCGCCGATGGACCCAACTCGGCTCATCGTGGTCCGCCCGGGTCGGACTTTCGGCACCTGATGAATCGCCTGAATCCGGCTCAGGATTCGAGTCGTGCGGAACAGACGGATGCATCGTCTTAGTCGGCGCAGAGCCGCTCGACTTCGTCCCGGAACCGGTCGACTTCGCACCCGCCGCCCCCGGCTTCGCCCCTGACGAACTCGGCTTCGCCCCTGACGAACTCGGCTTCGCCCCCGATGAACTCGGCTTCGCGCCGGCCGCTCCAGGCTTTGCGCTTGGTGCGCTTGGTGCGCTGGGCCGACTTGCCCTAGTGCCGCGTGAACCCGGTTTGGTGCTCGTCGCAGCGTCGCGCCGACGTTGAGTTGCGGGCCCGGCAGCTGCCGGCCCTGACGGCTTCACGCTCGCAGATTTGGCCGGCTGTGCGCCCGCAGACTTAGCCGGCTTCGTGCTGGCGGGTGCCGACGCAGTCGCCCGCGCAGCGGCGGCCGGCTTTGCACCTGCGGTGGCGGTCGGGTGCGCACCGCGAGCGACACCTGGCGTTGCCTGCGAACCGCCCGACGCTGCTTGCTTGCCACCAGGCGAACGAGGTCCACTCGGCTCGGCTGCCCGTCCGATCCGCCCCGACGACGTACCCGGCGTGGAATTGACTCCGCTCCCGGCCGACCGCGGCGCCAACTGCGCGGCAACGGTGGTCGGTCGTTGACCACTGGTCGTCCCACTCGCTTGACCAGACGACACTCCAGCTTGACCAGACGACACTCCAGCGGAGGCGGACTGGTTCGTGGAAACCCCAGCGGGATTCGCCCGTGGCCCAGCGGGATTCGCCCGTGGCCCAGCGGGCGTAATCGACGATTGTCCAGCAGCTGAGGGCGCTTTTGTCGGCGTACCAGAAGGGGTTTTTGCTGGTGGGTGCGATGCCGTTGAGGTTGGTGGCGTGGGGTCGGACGTGACCGAGGTGGGCGCGTTGGCGGGGACGAGGGCTGAGGCCGCGCCGACGGGCAGACCCGCCGGCGACGACGGGGGCAGTGAAGCCGAAAGCGGCGCGGGTATTGAAGCCGACGAGAGCACGGCGGGGCTGGCGGGGGGTTGGACTGGGCCGGGTGAGACTGGGGGGATGAACGGGACGTCGACCGTGTGGGTGGTCCCGTCGGCGAGTTGGCGGGAGCCGACGGTCAAAGCTGCGAGCGTGGGTGCGGAGGCTAGTCCGACTAAAAGCGCCACGATGAGCACATAGCGTCGAGTCGGTCCGGCGAATCCGGCGACGGGCTGATAGATGCCACGCCGCTTGCGCATGATCTCGGGTGTGGACCCGGTGGCGTCGTCTGGCTCGTTCGGCACTACCGGTTCCTCTCTGAGCAATGATCAACATTGATCCGTCCTCGACAAAGGAGTGAACGACGAGCGCGCGTATCGGCAGCGGGGAAATTAGCCCTTTCGTACCGTAGTGGCCGTGCGAAAACCCCTTAATAGGACAAAATTGGACACTGATTTGTCCGGCAGATTTCCGGACTGTGATCGAGCCGACCTGTAACGATGCTCACGTTCTCTGTCAGGATGGATGCGACGTCGCGCGGCAACCTCACCCAGGTCAGGCGCGGCACCCCCCCAGCGGTTAGCCGCGCGGACGGGCGACACTCGCCGCGGGCGCAGAGATGAACAGGGAGACACCGATGGCGAACGGCGACAGCGAAGTCGGGGCCGATGCTCCGGCCGGCGGCTTCGTCCAATTGCTCACCCCAGCCGGCGAACGCGTCGACAGCGCCACCACCGCGGACGGCACGACGTATTCGGTCGACTTCACCGACGACGAATACCGTGAGCTTTACCGCGACTTGGTGACAGTTCGACGGTTAGACGCCGAAGCCACGGCCCTGCAACGGCAAGGCGAGCTGGGCATCTGGGCTAGCTTGCTCGGCCAGGAGGCAGCACAGGTCGGCTCCGGGCGGGCGTTGCGCGCGCAGGACATGGCTTTCCCGACTTATCGGGAGCACGGCGTGCTCTACACCCGGGGAATCGACCCGATCATGCCGTTCGGCCTGTTCCGCGGCGTCGACCAGGGCGGCTGGGACCCGAACAAGTACAAGTTCAACGGCTACACGATCGTGATCGGTTCGCAGACGCTGCACGCTACCGGCTATGCCATGGGCATCACCATGGACGGCAAGGTCGGCACACCCGACGGCGAAGCGGTGATCGCCTACTTCGGCGACGGCGCAACCAGCCAAGGCGAGGTCAACGAGGCGTTCGTCTGGGCGGGCGTGTTCAACGCCCCAATGGTCTTCTTCTGCCAAAACAACCAGTATGCGATTTCCGAACCGCTAGAACGCCAGACCCGGATCCCGCTGTACCGGCGGGCGGACGGTTTCGGTTTCCCGGGCGTTCGGATTGATGGCAATGACGTGCTGGCCACCTTTGCTGTCACTCGGGCGGCGTTGGATAACGCGCGTACCGGTCAGGGGCCGACTTTGATCGAGGCCTACACCTATCGGATGGGTGCGCACACCAGCTCGGACGACCCGACCCGGTATCGCATCGCCGGTGAAGTCGAGTCGTGGAAGGCCAAAGACCCGATCTCGCGGCTGAAGGCCTTCCTGAGCAAGCAACAGATCGGCGACGACACGTTCTTTGCCGAGGTGGACGCGAGTGCCAAGGTGCTCGCGCTCGACCTGCGCGAACGAGTGCTGGCCATGCCCGATCCGCAGCCGGTGTCGATGTTCGACCACGTTTACCCGCACGGTTCGCCCGAGGTCGACCAGCAGCGTCGACTCTTTGCCGACTACCAGGCTACGTTCGAGGGGAGTGCTCACTGATGGCTGAAACGATCACGCTCGGCAAGGCGCTCAACCACGGCCTGCGCCGCTCGCTCGAAGGCGACGCCAAGGTCGTCATCATGGGTGAGGACGTCGGCAAGCTCGGTGGGGTGTTCCGCATCACCGACGGGCTGCAGAAGGACTTCGGCGAGGACCGGGTGATCGACACCCCGCTGGCTGAGGCGGGCATTGTCGGCACCGCGGTCGGGCTGGCTATCCGCGGTTATCGGCCGGTGTGCGAGATCCAGTTCGACGGGTTCGTCTTCCCGGCGTACAACCAGATCGTCGCGCAGGTGGCGAAGATGTTCTACCGCTCGCGGGGCAGCGTACGACTGCCGATCGTCATTCGGATTCCATTCGGTGGCGGCATCGGCGCTGTCGAGCACCACTCCGAGTCGCCGGAGGCGTATTTCTCGCACACGCCGGGGCTCAAGGTGGTGAGCTGTTCCAACGCTGCCGACGCGTACACGATGATTCAGCAGGCAATCGCCTCGGACGACCCGATCGTCTTCTTCGAGCCGAAACGGCGTTACTGGGACAAGGGCGAGGTCGACCTTGACGCTGCGCTCGCCGACGCTCATCCGCTGCACGCCGCCCGGGTGGTTCGGCCCGGCGGCGACGCGACAGTGCTGGCCTACGGTCCGATGGTGCGGACCGCGCTGGATGCCGCGACTGCCGCGGCCGAGGACGGGCGCCAACTCGAAGTGATCGACTTGCGCACGCTGTCGCCGCTGGACCTCGGCCCGGTTTACGACTCAGTGCGGCGCACCGGTCGGGCCGTAGTCGTGCACGAAGCGCCGGGAAACCTCGGCCTCGGCGCCGAGATCGCCGCGCGCATCACCGAGGAGTGCTTCTACAGCCTAGAAGCACCAGTGCTGCGAGTGACCGGTTACGACATCCCCTACCCGGCTGCCCGGGTCGAAGAGGAATACCTGCCCGACCTGGACCGAGTGCTGGATGCCGTCGACCGTTCGTTCGGCTGGTGACCGCAATGTCACGAATCAAGGAATTCCCCCTGCCCGACCTCGGTGAGGGACTGACCGAGGGCGAGATTTTGTCCTGGTTGGTGCAGGAAGGCGACACCATCGAGCTCAACCAGCCGATTGTCGAAGTGGAGACGGCGAAGGCCGCGGTCGAGATCGGTGCGAAATGGGCCGGGGTCATCGCCCGAATCCACGTGGAAGCCGGCACCACGGTCGAAGTCGGCGCCACAATTATCTCGATCGACACCGACCCAACCGCCGGCCCGCTACCTTCGGCCGAATCGCTCGCCGCAGTCGAAATCGCCCCAGCCGAAGGCGCGATCGAACCCGGCATGATCGGTGGTCCAGCTCCCGGCGGACGCACCGCCGTCCTGGTCGGTTACGGCCCCAAAACCGCCACTGCCCAACGACGACCCCGCTCCGGTACGTCGACCAAGCCCCCAACCGCACCCTCAACTCACCCGTCCGTAGTGCCCGCGTCCGTAGTGCCCGCGTCCGTAGTGCCCGCGTCCGTAGTGCCCGCGTCCGTAGTGCCCGCGTCCGTAGTGCCCGCGTCCGTAGTGCCCGTGCCGGTTCCGGCGTTGGCGTTCACGGTGCCGGCGACGGTTGGCGGGGGTAATGGGCACCGCAGCGCGCCAGTGCTCGCTAAGCCACCCGTACGGAAGCTGGCTCGGGATTTGGGGGTTGAGCTGACGGCTGTGCTCGGCACTGGTCCGTTGGGGTCGGTGACCCGTGCCGATGTGCATCAGCATCTGGCTGGACAGCGTTTGCCGGAGCCCGCGGTCGAAACTCGGCTGAGTACAACGGGTGTTGATTCGGCGCGGGAGCAGCGGCTGCCGGTCAAGGGCGTGCGCAAGCTGACCGCGGCGAACATGGTCGCGTCGGCGTTCACGGCACCGCACGTCACCGAGTTCCTGACCGTTGACGTAACCCGGGCGATGAAGGCACTGGAGAAGATCAAGGGACGGCCGGAGTTCCGCGATGTGCGGGTGTCGCCGCTGTTGTTGGTGGCCAAGGCCGTGCTGCTCGCGGTCAAGCGGCACCCGCTGGTCAACTCGGCTTGGTCGGGCGAGACCAACGAGATCATCCTCAAGGAGTACGTGAATCTCGGCATCGCGGCGGCAACCGAACGCGGCTTGATCGTTCCCAATATCAAGGACGCGCAGAAGTTGACACTGTTGGAGTTGGCCGAGGCGATGAACGCGTTGGTCCAGGTGGCTAAATCGGGCAAGACGTCGCCCGCGGACATGAGTGGCGGCACCCTATCGATCACGAATGTCGGCGTGTTCGGCGTCGACACCGGCACCCCGATTTTGCCACCCGGCGAGTCGGCGATCTTGGTGTTCGGCGCGATCCGCCCGATGCCCTGGGTGCACAAGGACAAGATCAAAATTCGTCAGGTGACGACGCTGGGACTCTCCTTCGACCATCGCATCATCGACGGCGAACTGGGCAGCAAATTTTTGCGCGACGTCGGTGTGTTTCTCACCGATCCACCGGGGGCACTGTTGGCATGGACCTAAGCGACAGGGCTCAGGGTCTCACCCACCGAAGGACAGAAGGCAGCTAGATTACTTAACCTTCGATCCTTAGGCTGGTGCCGCACATCACCCCATAAACAGTTGGTAACTCAGGTTTCCTGTGTGCATACTGGACTGGAACCGAGACGCCGCTGCAAAGACGAGGCCCCAACCGGCCTGGGGAAGTGAGCAAGACCATGAGCATGATCACTAATGTTCGTAACCGCCGACTGATCAACCGCGAGAGCCGCGCCCTAGACCGGGTTTGGCACACCGCCACGACGCAGTCCATGCGAAACGAGATCATCGCTGTCACCCAGCGCAAGGTCTTCTGAGCTCCACCTCGCAGTTCTGCGATCGACTGACACTGACCGCCCGTCCGGAATTTTCCGGGCGGGCGGTTTCGCTTACCGGCTTTCCCTAAAGATCCGTTCGTCATCGCCTTCGGGACGTACACCGGGATTCCTCCCATCGCCGCGGCCCGGTACGGTGGGTCGCGGTCACCAACTCGGCTAGGCAGGTTCCGCACGGCTGCATCGATGAGGAGGCGCACATGACGTCCGAGGGGCAGTACGCCGGCTCGTCGTCGGCCGAGGCCACGTCGGGCAGCGCAACGCCGGAGGGATTCCCGCCCGAAGCTGAAGGCCCGCGCGCCTCGGGTCGCGCTTCGGCCCAGCCACCCGCCGACGGCTTCCCCAGTTCCTACGCGCCGCCACCCGCCACCGGACCCAACGGCGGTTCGCCTTTCGTAGTGCCCGCAGTGCCGACGTTCGGCCAGGGACCCGATGCATCCGGCAACCGTTTCGCGGCATCGCCCGGCACCTCATACGGTTCGGCCCGGGTGCCCGCCGGGGACGACGACTGGGTCCCACCAGCACCGCCCGCCCAGGACAGCTGGGAGCCGCCGGCCGCCGACAGTTGGGCGCCCCGGGCAACTCAAGGCTGGACCCCCAGAACACCATCCCTAGCCGATGACTGGGCGCCACGATCGCCGGCAGACAACAGCTGGGCACCGCGCATGCCACCGCCCGGCGAGCTTGCCGACGTGGGGCCGCTGCCCCAGCGCAGCGCCGCCGTGCCGGTCGCGCCCATTGGCGACTTCGACGGTTTTGCCGCCGGCAACCCCAACCGGGGATTGCTGCCCGACACCGGGGACACTAACGGCCGCAGTGCCTTTAGCAGCCAGCAAGCCCGGATTCCCGGCGCAGCTTTGGGTGACGTGCCCGACTCGTCCACGCCGAGCCTCGACGACAGCATCCCCCGCTCCGGCGGCCTCGGCACCTTTCCCACCCGCAAGGGCGACACCGGCGGCTTCTTGCTGCGCAGTGCCGTCACCGGAGAAGCCGAAGCCCCGTCCTTCGCCACCGGAAGCACTTCGGCCGACGACGCCTACGCCCCATACCGCCGGCCGGACTTCTCGGGCGAACAGCCACTGCTGTCGGCGCAACCTGGTCATTCCGCGTTGCTGAGTCAATCGGACTCGGCCGAGCTGCCTGATTTCAGCGGTGGCTATCCTCAGCGCGTTCCGGGTGCCCTGCTTGGCTCGGCTGGAACACCGGTCAGCCCGGCCCAGCACAGCAGCCCGGCCCAGCACAGCAGCCCCGCCCAGCACAGCAGCCCCGCCCAGCACAGCAGCCCGGTGCCCCAGCAACAGCGCAGCTCTAGCGAATACCGCGAGTCGAGCGAATGGCGTGACGCGGCAGAACCACAAGTGTCGGCCGGCCCAGCCAGTGCGAGCGCCTCGGTCGGCGCGCATTCCTCGGTCGGCGCGCATTCCTCGGTCGGCGCGCATTCCTCGGTCGGCGCGCATTCCTCGTTCAGTGCGAGCGCCTCCGTCACTGCGAGCGCCTCCGTCCCCTCCGCCAGCCGGTTTGCTCCGGCCGAGCATGAAGACTTGCCGCTGCCAGCGGTCACGCCGCAGGCGCGGGTGTATGGGCGTCCGACGACAGTCGAACCAGATTCGGCTGAGCCTGAGGAAATCGTGAGCTCGCTGCTGTCCGACCCGGGTTCGACCGGCACCGACTCGGGCGAGCAACCGAGCTTGTTGGGGTTTGGCGCTTCGCCGTACCCAATGCGGTCTGGCTCTGACTTTAGCGAGGGTGTCGCTGAGCGGGAGCGGCCGAGCGTGCTCGGGCCACCGCCAGCACGAGGCGCCGGGCGGGCCGCGGCTAGCGCGCGGGTGGCGTCGCCGGCTGTTCCCGAGCAGCCAACCGGATCACCGTTTTCCGACTTCGGCGCCGCGGATCAGTCGTCAGGATTCTCCGACTTCAGCTCATCGCCCGCAGCAGAGCCGGGCGGCTTTCGCACTCCGGCTGCCGCAGAGCACGGCAGCTTCGGTTCACCAGCCGCCGCTGACCACGGCAGGTTCGGGGCGGCGGCTGCTTCGGAGCAAGGCGCGGGGACTGCGTTTTCGGAGTTCACCACCGACGTCGCTGGTCGTGGCGGCCCTTCACCCACAGGTCTGGGCGGAGGTTTCCGGGCCACAGAACCACCGAACCGGTCCAGCTTCGCGGCACCTGAGCAATACAGCGAACTCACCACGAACATCAGCGGCCGCAGCGCGGACCAGTCCTATCTGCCCGCCCCGGCGCTGCCCCCGATTCCTGCCGGCGACGACGACGCGATGCGCATGGGCGGGCTCTTCCCCGGCCCGGCCACCCGCGGCGCAACGGTGACGCCACCGCCAGGTCCGCAGGAGACAACAAGCTGGCCCAGTCCCGCCGCTGACCAGGGCAAGTTCGACCAGTTCAAGCCATCGGCTGAGCCCGCAGCGACACCCGCTGCCACCAAACCGGACACCCCACACGTACGGATGTTGCCGGTGCTGCTCTCGGTCGTGATCGGCGCGGCACTGCTGGTGGGGCTCGCGTTCGGCATCGTCTACTTGGTCGCGGGCGGCGGCAACTCGTCCCTGCAGCAGGGCGACTGCGTGAAGCAATCCGGCGACGCGGCGGTCAGAGCCGACTGTAGCGACGCGGCTTCCTTCCAAATCGTCTCGATCGTCGCTGACCGCGCCAAGTGCGGCGATCCCCAACAGCCGTACGTCCTCAACCCCACCACCGACGGCAAAAACCAGGTGCTCTGCCTCAAGCCCCACAAGTAAAGACCCGCGGGACGAGTGACGAAGTTACGTCACTCATCGCCTGCGCTAGGAACTTCTTCCTTTAGCTTGCCTTCTGTATGCCGTCGATCGCCGCAGCAACGGCCGCGTCCGCCGACTGGACATAGTTGATCCCAGGAACTGGCGAGCCCGAATCATCGACGACTCTCCACCCACCCAAGGCTATGACTGGCACGTTTCCTCTACGCATCGCGAGCGCTACTTCACTGAGCGTCCCCCACGATCCGCCGATGCTAATCACCGCGTCTGCGGACCACACGATGACTGCGTTGCGCGCCTCGCCGAGGTTAGTAACGATGGTCGCGGACAGATCTGGGGAGGCACCTTCCGTGCTGTCGTTGGGACGAATTCCAATCACGAGGCCGCCCCTGGATCGTGCGCCCGCCGCAACAGCCGCCATGACGCCTACGCCGCCGCCGCAGATGACAACTGCTCCTTGTTCCGCGATGAGTTCACCAACTCGGCGCGCGTTTGCGGTGTCTTCGTCGGTACAAAATCTAGGTCCACACACAGCTATTTGAAGCGCCACGGAACTGCCTCCAATCGGACGGATTCAATGCAACAATGCAAGTCGTACAACTATTCACCCCGAGTGATTTCCGTTTCGGACTGAGCGATACGATGCAGCGCGGCCGGATCACGCAGCAGCTCGATGAATTTAATAGGGCTTCTGCGCCGACAGATGCTGCACGGCCTCCGTGCCGCTCGCTACGCCAAGCGCAACGGCATCGGCAAGAGTAGCCTCCCGGGCGAGCGCAGCGGCGAGGCCGCCCAAGAACGCATCGCCCGCTCCGGTCGTGTCGATAACGGCGACCGGCGGCGCCGGAATAACACCTGAGCCCGTTGAATCGACGTATGCCGCGCCACTGGACCCTGCGGTGACGACTACGGCGTTGGGTCCTAGTGCGCGCAAGGCACGGCCCGCTTCGACTGGGTCACTCATGGCTTCGCCGAGAATCGCTGCCGCTTCAAACAGGTTGACCACAAAAACGTCAAGCTTATCGAATTGGCAGAAGTCGGATGTTGGAATCAGATTCCCGATTACTACAGGTGCCCGACGATGGCCCAACAACTCTTGGACTGGCCCCATGGGCAAATCGAGTTGAACAACGACAACTTTGGGCCGTAGCGAATCAAATGCCCTGGTCACATCCGCGTCGGTCACGTCTGTTGCTGGCGACAACGCAAGAGTGATGAAGTTTTCCCCATCAGGCGTGACTTCAATTATTGCAGCCCCAGTCACCGCGTCCTCAATGAGATGAAACAGACTGGTGTCGACTCCACTTCTCACAAGTTCTGCAATAATGTCATTGCCCCAGCTATCCATACCGGCCCGAGCCATTAGACAGCTATGGACTTCGTGCGAAGCCGCAGCGACGGCTTGATTCAAGCTTTTCCCACCCGGCGTAACAATAAGCGGTTTGCCGAAGACACTTCGTCCGACGCCCGCTCGCTGCGGGACACGCACCGTAAGGTCGATATTAGCTCTGCCCACGAATACAACGTCGGGCATTCTAGATTTCGAAGCGTCGGTCACGATACGCAATCGAGAGAAAGGGCTGCAAGCAACTCGCCTACGGCCGGAATTTGTTTATGCTTAACCAACCGCCGACCGATCACATCGACTTCATTTAGGGTACGCACAGATGTCGTCGGGTGATCGGCCAGGAAGATCAGCGGCTGCCCGTCCGCCGGCAGTTGGATCGCGCCCAGCACCACCGGCTCAGGCGCCAGCTCATCGGCCCGAGTCCGGCGCAACCGCGCACCGATCAGCCGAGCCTCAACCCGATTACTAACCGGACTGATTTGGTACGCCGAGTCGAACAGTTCGCCCGCCACGAACCAGTCGTCGCGCGGCCCCAACCACACACCCAACCGCAACTCGTTCGGGCCGGCACACTCAACAAAACTCTGAACGGCTAGCCCGACGGTAGCGGATTCTTCGGCTTTGGTGCCGATCGGCAGGGTCATGCCGTTGGTGAGGCGTGGTGGCCCCAAATTCGACAGGGTGTCGGTCGAGCGGCTGCCGAGCACTGGCTCTACCGCGATGCCGCCAGCAACGGCCAGATAGGACCGCACGCCCCGGGTGGCTCGCCCGATCTCCAACAACGCGCCGGCTGGCACCCGCACAGGCATCGCGGCGACCGGAACGCGGTCGAGGCTCACCGCGGCAACAGCACCAGTAACGGCGATCCAGGTGGACTGGGCGAACCGCAAAGCGCACCCCAGCAGCGTGGTCTCCAGCCCAGCCGCGTCTGCCGGGTTGCCGACGAGTTCGTTGGCGCACTGCAGGGCGGGCCGGTCGAGCGCGCCGGAGCGGGTACGCCGAGATGGGCGAAACCGGGTCGGCCGCCATCTTGCACTGTGGTCAGCGGCCCAGCCCGGACCACAGTGATCATGCCCGGACCAGTCGGACCCGATCGCCGGGCGTGAGCAGGGCCGGCGGCTTTCGGCGTACCTCGAACAGTTTTTGGGTGGTGTGCCCGACGAGACGCCAACCGCCGGGAGAGGCGGTGGGGTAGATGCCGGCGTAGGAACCGGCCAGGCCGATCGCGCCGGCAGGAACTCGGGGGCGGGGAACCGGGCGGCGGGGCACGGCCCACTCGGGTGGCAGACCCCGCAGATAAGCGAAACCAGGTGCAAAGCCGCAGAAGGCGACGTGCAGCGGCGTTTCCAGCAGCCGGTTGACGGCATCGGCGATTGGCACCTGCCAGTGCTCAGCCACTTCGGCCAGGTCTTCACCGTCAAAGGTGGCCCGGATCTGCACGAGTGGGCCCTCGGCCGCGGCCCCCGCCGGCACGGGCAGCCAGTCGGCGAGCAGCGCCTCGACCCCGGGTTCAACGCCGTCGAGGAGCACAGTGCGTGCGCCGGCAACGATGTCGACAGCGGTGAGATCACCGATTTCTCGTCGACGGAACAGCTCAGCCCGGCAAGCCTCAGCTTGCGCACCGTCGTGACATTCGATCAGCAGCGCACTAGGACCGACCCGTCTCACCACCATGTCGTCATCCTGCCCGACAAACCCCGAAACGCCTTTTGGTGCCGGTCGGCAAGTTCGCCTGATTATCCGGGCCGGTGGCGCGATCAGCCCCGAACGCAACAAGCCTCGCGTATTCACTCCTTTTGTACCTGGCGGTAAGTTACGCTGCCGTAGCCTAGAAACCGTGACGACCTCAACCCCGTTCCGGATGAAGCCGGCCGACCTCGGTAAGCCGAGGCTCCGCGGGCGGTTGCACCAATACGCGTTTTTTGTCGCCCTGGTGTGCAGCGTCGTGCTCTGCTCCATCGCCTCGACCCGGCCCGGGGTTGGCGCATTCTTCAGCTGCTTGATCTACAGCGTGACCGTGTGTGGACTGTTCGGCATCAGCGCGCTCTATCATCGCCGCATCTGGAGCGAACGTGGCTACCAGGTCATGCGCCGGATGGATCACTCGATGATCTTCATTTTCATCGCCGGCACCTACTCGCCGTTCTGCGTCGAACTGCTGCCACCGAAGAAAGCCTCGCTGATTTTGGGCTTGATTTGGGCCGGCGCGCTCGGCGGTGTAGCCCTCAAGACCATCTTCCCGCATCTGCCGCGCTGGGCCGGCGCTCCGCTCTACTTGGCGCTAGGTTGGGGCGCCGTCGCGATCCTGCCGGACGTGCTGCACCGCGGCGGTGTCGCCTGCCTAGTCCTTCTGGCCGTCGGCGGTGTGGCCTACAGCGTCGGTGCGGTCTTCTACGCCTTGCGCCGACCTAACCCCTGGCCGACCGTCTTCGGCCACCACGAGTTCTTTCACGCCTGCACGTTGGTCGCCGCGATAAGCCACCACATTGCGATCTACCTAGCCTTGTACGCCTAGCGGCCCGCAGACCGTCGGGTTCTAAGCCGCGCAGTGTCTGCGCGAGCAGCTTGGACTCACGCCTTGGATCCGCTTTGCCAGCTCGGAGTAGCGCACGGCCCATTCGCCGCCTTCGCCGACGCCGACCAGGTGCTCGCCTGATCGGGGTTAGCGCGCGCAAATGCGCATGATCCGGCAAGCTGGTCGACATGACCGCGCGAACCCTTATCCTGCTTCGTCACGCGAAGGCGGAGTTGCCCGGTGAGATACCTGATTTCGACCGCCGGCTGACCACGGTCGGCGAGGTCGATGCGGACGCGACCGGTTCGTGGCTGGCCGACGAGCGACTGCACCCTGAGCTGGTGTTCTGCTCGCCGTCCGCCCGCACCCGACAGACTTGGCAAGGCGTCTCAGTGGCGCTGGCCCAGGTGTCGCCGGGCGGTCGGGCGGCCGAGGTTCGCTACGAGAAGGGCCTGTATGCCGGCGGTCGGACCGAAGTCTTCGACCTTTTACGTACGGTGCCAGACACCGTGCGCACGGTCCTGGTCGTCGGCCACAACCCGACGATGTCCGAAGTGTCGACGCTGCTGATCCCGGACGCCGAATTCGACGGCCGGGAAATCGAGCTGAAAACCGCCGGACTCGCAGTGCACCGCGAGTCCGGCGGATCGTGGCAGATGACCGAGCCCGGCTCGATGCGGCTGCACGAACGCCACACCGCCCGAGGCTGAACCCGGATCGGTCCAGAGCTTCAGCGCTTTAGAACACGTCCTCGGACAGGTCCATCACGTCGAGCACCGTGTTCTCGATGATGCGCCGGTCCGAGCCCACCCGCGGCAGGACTTCCCGGGTGAAGAACCGAGCTGCGGCGATCTTGCCTTCGTAGAAGTTCTTGTCGGTGGCCGAAATCTCACCACCGAGCGCCTTGAGCGCGACCTCGGCCTGCCGCATCAGCAGCCAGGCAAGCACCACGTCACCGAGCGCGAGCAAGATCCGGCGTGAGCTCAGGCCAACCTTGTAAAGCTCGCGCTGCTCGCCGCCCTGCGCTGCGGTCAGCCAACCCATCGTCACGCCGAGGATCTGCTGCATTTCGCCGAGTGCTTTGCCCAGCGCCAGTCGCTCCTCTTTGAGCTGCCCGTTGCCGGCTTCACTAGTGATGAACTCCTGCATCTCACCGGCGAGCACAGCCAGCGACTGCCCCTGATCCTTGACGATCTTGCGGAAGATCAGGTCAAGACTCTGGATCGCAGTCGTACCTTCATACAAGGTGTCGATCTTGGCATCGCGGACGTACTGCTCCAGCGGGTAGTCCTGCAGGAAGCCGGATCCGCCGAAGGTCTGCAGCGACTCGTGCCCGAGCAACTCATACGCCCGTTCGGAACCGACGCCCTTGACCAGCGGCAGCAGAAAGTCATTGATCTTGCTAGCCGCCGCAGCACCCGCGGTGTCGCCCGCGGCCTCGGCGATGGCCACCTTGTCCTGCCAGCTCGCGGTGTAGAAGACCAGTGCGCGCAGCGCCTCGGCATAGGACTTCTGCAACATCAGCGAACGGCGCACGTCGGGGTGATGCGTGATCGTGACGCGCGGGGCGCCCTTGTCGGTGTTCTGCACCAGGTCAGCGCCCTGCACCCGGTTCTTCGCGTATTCCAGCGCGTTCAGATAGCCGGTGGACAGGGTGGCAATCGCCTTCGTACCGACCATCATCCGCGCGTACTCAATGATCATGAACATTTGCCGGATGCCCTCGTGCACCTCGCCGAGCAGCCAGCCCTGGGCCGGTACGCCATGCTCGCCGAAGGTCAGCTCGCAAGTGTTGGAGACTTTGAGACCCATTTTGTGCTCGACGTTTGTGGCATAGACACCGTTGCGCTCGCCCAGCTCGCCGGTCTGCGCGTCGAAGTGGAACTTCGGCACAATGAACAACGACAAGCCCTTAGTGCCCGGACCGCCGACCCCTTCGACGCCGACCGGGCGGGCCAGCACGTAGTGGATGATGTTGTCGCTCAGGTCGTGCTCACCCGAAGTGATGAAGCGCTTGACGCCCTCGATGTGCCAAGACCCGTCTGGCTGCGCCGTCGCCCGAGTGCGGCCCGCGCCGACATCAGAGCCGGCATCCGGCTCGGTCAGCACCATGGTGGAGCCCCACTGCTTGTCGACGAAGAGCTTCGCCCACCTCTTCTGCTCCTCGGTGCCCTCTTGGTGCACTACGCGCGCAAAGGACGGGCCGGACGAATACATCCAAACCGGCGCGTTCGCCCCGAGCACCTGCTCCGCGATTGCCCACCAGAGGGTCCGCGGTGCCAAGGTGCCACCGAGCGCGGGCGGCAGGTCAAGTCGCCAGAACTCGGACGCCATGAACTGCTCAAACGAATTTTTGAACGGCTGCGGCAACGGCACGGTGTGCGTCACCGGGTCGAAGACGGGCGGGTTGCGGTCGGAGTCGACGTAGCTCGCGGCGAGGTCCTCGCGGGCGAGCCGGTTGACCTCGGTCAGCACATCGCGGGCAGTCTGCGCGTCGACCTCGTCGAACGGCGCCTGGCCGAATGTCTGATCCGCTCCGAAAACCTCGAACAGGTTGAACTCGAGATCCCGAAGGTTGCTCTTGTAGTGCGTCATGGCTTTGACCCCGCTCTCGCGAACCTCTGAGTTACCCGTCAGTAACTCCACTATATTACCGATCGGTAGCAACGACAACCCGGTATCCGATCAGCCTCCTTTCGGATATTTGCGACGACCAGCCAGTTCGACGTATCGAGGTGACGTTCAACTCGTTGCACCCATTGATACGTCGCATTCGCCTGCACTCGACCCAGCCAGGGGGGCGCCATGTTCGCTGCGATCAAGAGCCTGATTCCCGAGCCTCGCCTGACCGACCAACCCCGCAGGTACGTGGGGCGGCACCGCCAAATCGACGACGCGCCGCAGGTCAACCGACCTCCGATGCCGCTGGCCCTACCGCCGGCACCGCCAGCTTTATCGCCAGAATCCCCGTCGCCACCGGCCGCACTACCGCAGGTCGAATCCGTCTTGGTGGTCGCGGAGCCGGCAACGCTGACGGCCACCACGGACGAGACGGCCGCGGCGTAACAGCACATCGGCGCACCGGCTCCGCGGTTTAGCTTCCAACCCGTGCCAACTTCGGCTGCACGGGTTAGCTTCCGGCTGCGCCGACTTCCCAGCTCGGCATTCCTACGGTCGCGCCATCGTCTGGCCCCGCGTATTCCAGCAGCACCAGCGCGATGTCATCCTCCAGATGCCCGTGCACCCAATCCACCAGCGCGGTCTCCAGCGAGGCCAGACCGTCGCCGACCGTACCGTGCCCGAGCAGCCGCCACGCCCGCTGCGCCGTCGGGAAGAACTCGCCATCGCGGCGCGCCTCGCCCAGGCCGTCGGTGAACAACAGCAGCCGATCGCCCGGCTCCAACCGCTCCACGCGGGCCCGAACGGCTGGCATGAAACCCAGCGGCGGGGCCGGCGCCGGCGGTTCGAGCGAGATGACCTGACCACGGCGCAACAACAACGGCGCCGGATGTCCACAATTGACGATAGTGAGCGTGCCGCCACGCTCCTCGACCAGCGCCGCCGTGACGAAATCCTCGTCGCCCACACTGCGAGCCACCGCGCGATCCAAGTCGGCCACCATCGCGCGCAGATCCGCCCGTTCATAGGCCACGTGCCGATAAGACCCGAGCACAATGCTGGCCAACCGTACGGCGTCCAGGCCCTTACCGCGCACGTCGCCGATGATGATCCGCACCCCGTACGGCGTATCGAGGGCTTCATAAAGGTCGCCGCCGATGTCGGCCGCCGCAGTCGCCGAGATGTAGCGGCCAGCCACCGCCAACGAGCCCACCTGCGGCCCCACCGGCCGAAGCACGGCCTGCTGGGCTACGGCGGCCAACCGCACCAACTGGGCAATCCGGTCCGCTTGTCGCTGTCGAATCGTGGCAACCGCCGCCGCGATCCCGGTCGCCAACACGATCCCGACAATATTCACCAAGCCGGCAACTCCCGGCCGGTCGTCGGCGCCGACAAAAATCATCCCGACGATCGACGCGAGCACCCCCACGACCAGCACGATCTGCCAAAACGCGAAAACCGCCGCCAAGAACGGCACGGCCGCGAGCAGCCCGACAAAGTCCGCGCTACGCCCGTCGGCCAGCTCCACCCCGGACACGACCAGGAGCAGCACAATGGCCGCGCCGAAGCCGACGCGGGATCCTGGACTTAACGGGCGGCGACCCGCCGGGAGAGTAGGCATGGTTACGCGCAACAGCATGCCCGATCCAAGCCACCCCTGCATCAACTTGACGCGCCGACGCCGCCACCCAACCAGATCCGGACACGGCAACTGCCTGCTGGCCCAGACATCGCGTGCGCTGGCAGCGCTGGGGGCTCCGGTATTACGAGCGCTTGTAGTTCGACAGGACGCCGCGGGTCGGTTTCCAGCCGGTCGCGGTGTATTCGGCGACACCACGCAGCACATATGGGTCGTTAGCGATCAGTTCCTGCGCTTGCACCTCGGTGTCGACATCTAGCAGGATCACGCCGCCGACGGGCGGGTCCTGGCGCCCGGCCGAGACCACGAGTCCGCGCTGTTCGAGATCGCTGATGAACTCCAGGTGCTCATCACGGAGCAGGTCAACCTCAGCCAACGAGACCAAATACTTCGAGATCATCAAGTACACGAGACAATCCTTCCCAAACATTGGTACGCGAAAAGCCGTACCGAAATGTTGATCGTGGCTCTTATGTGGTTGGCCAGGTGCGGAAGTTCTGGCTGGAGCGACTCGGGGTGGGGCCGCGCTGGCCCTGATAGCGCGAGCCATAGACGGCCGAGCCGTAGGGATGTTCGGCTGGGTTGGAGAGGCGGAAGATGCAGAGCTGCCCGATTTTCATGCCCGGCCAGAGTTTGATCGGCAGGTTGGCCACGTTGGACAACTCCAGCGTGACGTGCCCGGAGAAGCCGGGATCGATGAAGCCAGCAGTCGAGTGGGTGAGCAGGCCGAGTCGGCCGAGGCTGCTCTTGCCTTCGAGTCGGCCGGCGAGCTGGTGGCCGAGCGTGATCACTTCGAGCGTCGACGCCAGCACGAACTCGCCCGGATGCAGCACGAACGGTTGACCGTCGACGACCTGCACCTCAGCGGTCAGATCGTCTTGCTGCTCGGCCGGATCGATGTGGGTGTAGAGGTGGTTGTTGAAGACCCGAAAAATGTGGTCCAAACGCACGTCGATGCTGGACGGTTGCAGCAACTCCGGCGCGAACGGTTCCAGCGCCAAGTCACCCGACTTGAGCTCGGACACCAGGTCACGGTCAGACAGCAGCATCGGATCACCATACCTAGCCGGCCGCACACCCAGGACTGACGGGCACACCGATTCGGCGTGTTCACATTAGCCGTTCGAACACTTGTTCGATATACTTCAGGCATGGCTTCCTGGTCCACATTCGCCGCCGCCGAGCCAACTCTGGCGAGCGACATCCGCGCGCTCCTCCAGCAATATGGGCCCGGCATGGGTTACTTGGCGACGGTGCGTGCCGACGGGTCACCCCGCGTGCACCCAGTCTCCCCGGTGCTCACCGACGACGGTCTCTTTTGCTTCGTCGTCGACTCCCCCAAGCGGCGCGACCTGGAGCGCGACGGCCGATACGCGCTGCACTCATATCCGCCGGAGGACAGTGACGACGAGGCCTACCTCACCGGTCACGCCGCTCGGGTCAACGATCCGCAGGTCGTCCGAGCCCTGGCCGGGGCACTCCGGGCTTCACCGGATGTGAACTGGCATTTGTTCGAGCTGCTGATCGACACGGCGACGCTTCGGGTGCATGGTTCGGCTGGAGCACTGCCGCTGTCCGCGGCTCCGCCCGCCGTGCCGGTTACTCGCACGTGGCGGGCTCGGTTAGCCCGCTCGCTCGCGGTGGCGAGCTGACGCCCGGGGCGGTGCCACCCGTTATCTGCCGATCGGGTAGAGTGATGCCGCTCGCGGGTGTAGTTCAATGGTAGAACATCAGCTTCCCAAGCTGACAGTGCGGGTTCGATTCCCGTCACCCGCTCCACACGTTTTAGCAGTTAAAACCCCATGCGGGGCAGTTCTTGGATCAACTAGTGTCGATTAATGTCCGATTTTTGCTAGGGTTTTGCTAGGTAACGGGCATGTTGCACGCTGTAACTACACTCACGAACGCTGGTGGGCGCACATTTGGGTGCCCGTCAGCTGGGGGTTTCGGGGTCAGTCGGGGGTGTACTGCCGTTCACCGGCTATGCGCATTTGCCCGGGACCTTGACCGCGGGTGTGGCCGCTGACGGAGGCGGTCTTCCGACGCCGTGTTTAAGCCGGGCAACAACTGGTGACGCGGGCGCGTCGGGCCGGGATGCCGAAGCCTTGCGCGGCTCGGTTGACGGTCATCTCGGACCGGCCGAGGTCGGTAGCGTGTCGGTGAATGACCGCCCGAGGGTGACGTATTGGTGGCGTAGCCATGCGGGGTGGATCAAGGTGGGTTCGCGTTCGGTGGCGTTGGCCAGGTGGATGCCGGGCGGCGTGGGCATACTCGGCGAGCATGGTGCGGTGCAGCCCGGTCGGGTCGGCGATCTGCGTCAGCGTCTTGCCAGCGTGTGCTTACTCGCGTTGAAAAAACTGGGCCGTCAGCACCTCGCCGTCCGCGCGCGGCCGTGTGGTGCCGTTGTCGGCTTGATGCCTCGGTACCGGTCGGCATGGATGGGGGTGCCGGTGCCCGACCCGGGCACCGGCTGTCATGACCAGGAGGAATTGAGATGACCACGCCCGCACCCGGACGGTACATTATCGAGATCAGCGACGAGGTATTCGACATCCTCGCCCGCACCGCCGAGACCCACGGCACCGACTTCAACGGCGCATTGCGTTACCTGATGCAAGCCCCGCCGGTGCCGACCGTCCGGCCGGACGACGACCAGGACGCGTGAACTGACACGCGAGGCGCCGCCGTGGGACCGGCGGTGCCTCGCGTCGTCTGTTTAGCCGTAGAGAAGCACCGCCCTGCGGTGCGAACAAGGCTAGCCCTGTGAATCACGTTGCTGCCACCATAGATACTGCTGATAGCCGATCGAAGGAACTGCTCGTCTTGATGGACTTCATCGTTGCCTTTTTGACCGGTTTCGTCGCACTGGCAAGTTTAATACCGGCAATCATGTCTCATCGGTATGGATATCCTCTATACCGGCCGTGGTATATGCGCGCGTTCGTGACGGTAATTGGCGGCCTAGCGTGCACGGTGCTGGGACTGTTCAACTGGTCAGCCAGCGATGTGCTGTTCTGGCTCGGTGTGCTGCTCGTGGTTACCGGCGCGCTCATTATTTGGTCGCTGAGGTTGCGGACCTGGCGAAGGCTTCGGCAGGCAGGCGCAGGCTCGCTGGCCCTTTAACCGGGTATCGACCGCTAGGGCTGTACCCGAGCCACTAGCTGTCAACGCTCCGCGAAATTTGGTTCTGGCCCAATTTTCGTGCAGGGTTGACGGCGTGAGCTTGTTCAGTGTAAGAGGATTCGGCGGCGGAGTAGGTCGAGGTTGGCTCGGCCGAACATTTGTCGTTTTAGCATTTTGATTCTGTTGACGTGTCCTTCGACCGGGCCGGAGTTGTGGCTAAGAGTCAGCCCGTTGGTGACAGCGGTGAGGTCGCGGCGTAGGCCGTTGGCGAAGGAGGTCAGGTCGGGTTGCTCGGGTTCGGCATCGATCGCGGCGAGCCAGTCGGGTAATTGGTGGCCGTTGCGGTGGGTGAGGATTTCGGCGAACCGTCGGACGTGGTTGACGAGGGCGTCCAGGTGGGGACAGACCGCCAAGGCGGCGGTGAGGCCGGTTCGGTCGCTGTCGGTGAGATGGTCGGGGTGCCGCAGGATCCAGCCGCTGATCGTGCGGGGTTTGGGAACCGGTGCCGGGATCGGAGAAGGGGTGCCGGCCTGCTGCGCTTGCCCGCGTAGCGGTTTCAGGTAGGCGCGTACTGATGCGGCGGTGCCGCGGTAGCCGCGTTCGGTGATCTCCCGGAACAGTTCGGTGGCGTTGGTTGCTCCTTGGGTCAGGCGTTGATGCAGGTAGCCGGCGAACGGGTCTAGGCGGCTGGGTCGACCGGCTCGGGGCCGGTTGAGCAGGTCGTCGACGGTCGGGGCGCGAAGGTAGCGGCGGACGGTGCCGCGGGCCAGGTTCAATTCCCTGGCGATTGTCTTGGCTCCGCCGCCGTCGGCGGCCAGTTGGTGGATGGCTTCGTATCGGTGCCGCACCCGAGCTTGAGCTGCTGATTCGGGTTCGTCCACGGGTTGTGGGGGCAACCTGAGCGTCGGTGCTGCAGCGTGGGCAACGGTGAGTTCGCCCGGGTGCTGCTGAGGTTCTAGTAATTTCTGGGCGCGGGCCTCGGTCAGGCAGCGATGATGGCGGGCGACGGCCTTCTCGACATATCCGGCCAGGTTGTTCAGCAGATGCCAGCGGTCGGCGACCTGGATTGCTTGGGGAGCGGCGGCCGTGGCGGCCTCGGCGTAGGCGCCGGCGCGGTCGCGGCAGATTACTTCGATTTCGGGATGGGCCTGCAGCCATGCGGCGAGGGTGGGGCTCTCGCGATCTGGCAGCACGTCGATGGGCCGGCCGGTTTCCAGGTCTATCAGCACGGTTGCGTAGACATGGCCCCGCCGAAGTGCGAAGTCGTCCACTCCGAGGATCCGTACGGGCGCCGGTGCCGGCAACGGCAGTGCCCGTAGCAGGCGTAGCAGCACGCTGCGGCTTGTCTGTGAGCCGAGCGCGGCCGCGAGCCGTGAGCCCGGCCGGCCGGCCTGCGCGACCGCGATCGCTTCCAACGCTTGCTTCGATCCCGGGCTCCGGCGAGCGTATTTCCATGTCAACCCGGGTATTTGCTCGGCGAACGTCAGTACCTCGCATGCTGGGGCTGGGCAGCGGAACCGGCGCACCAGCAACCGCAGACTCACCGGTCGGCCCGCCACGGTGGCGTCCTGCAACGTTCGTCGGTACCGGGAGTGAACCCGAGCTGTGGACCGGCCGCATCCCGGGCATAGCGCGCCGGGCCGAACCGCGCGGGCCCAGATCCGTACGCCCTTGCCTGCAGTTTCGACCCGATCCACTGTCACACCGTCGAGGTGGGGGAACAACACGTTGATGACACCAGTAAGCACGCAGTTCAATACCACAGTGGACTGTCATGCCAAATCCCGGGGCCTTCACCAAAAGTGGGCCAGAACCCGAAAATTGACCCTCAAACGCCCTAGAACCTGCGGATCACCGGGGTTACTCTTCCGGAAGCGGCGACACTAGCTGAGCTGCCGCTACTTCGGTGGCACGATTAAGTCGTAGGGTTCGTCGCAGCGGCGGTGAGCAGCCGTTGCGCGGCTCGCTCGAGGATACCGAGGCGGCGGGTTTTCTCTCGTGGGTTTGGGCCCCACAACTCCCAGGGTTTCCTGCCGTGCCGGTCACCAAGCCCGCTGACGGCGATACCGACGAGCAATGAGATTAGGCGTGCGAGGCGTTACCGGACGGGGGGCCAGTGGCGCCTCGCACGCGCGTTGGAGTCTACCTATGTGTTTCTGCGGCGGCGAGTAGGCGTTGCGCTACGCGTTCTGACACGCCGAGGCGGTGGGCCAGGTCGACGCCGAGGCCGCGTCGGTCCCGCCCGGTGTTGTGGGCATGGGCGAGCAGGGTGGCAGCGACGTCAAGGCGTGGGTCATGAGCGTAGGGGTGCGGTAGACGCGGCCCGGTCGTGCCGGGAGTACGTCCGGTGGACTGACGCCCGGTCCGGGTGTCCGCCAACGCCCATACGGTGCGCCGGTACCAGCGGCGCCGGACGCGTCCGGTGGGTGTCAATGCCACATCATCGGCGCGCTCTAAAAGTTGGTCTGGCAGGTTGCGATACGAGGCGTAACCAAGGATCTTCGCGGCGCCGCCAGAGGTCACCAGCTCGTTCGGGTCGCCGCTACGGTCGACCTTCGTCAACTCTGCCGTCTTGCGCGCCTGGTGGGCGACGTGGAACACGTCGATCTCGTCTACGAAGAACCACTGGACGCCCTGCGAGGTAACGCCATCGGGGAAGCCGAAATGGTCGCGGTGCGCGTACCAGTGGTTGACCGTGGAGTACACGACGCCGATACGCGCGGCCACCCCTGCCCGGTCAAGGGCGGCACGGCCGTCAATGTCGCGGTGCGCCACGGAGCCCATCCTTTCACCTGCGGTCCACATGTCAGCGCGAGGCGACAAGCACGCTCGGGACGGGCCGCTACGCTCGGGGGCACACCCCACGTGGGGATGCGGGACTCGATCGCCGTGGTGGCCCGGGGAGTGGGTGAGGTGACCGGCGGGGTTTGCGCGCACTCCTCGTGAAGGGGTGTGCCCGCCGGTCACCGACCCGCTCTTATGGGCGGGGGTTGATGACCCGCCACGTCACCTCGACCATTGTGTCGATACCGAGCTTGAGGAACTTATCCCGGGTGACCGGTTTCATCACGTCCCACACGGTCATGATCGCGTTCGCGGTGGTGGCGTCCACGATCACCCCGTCGACCTTGCGCATGTGCCCGCGTATGACGTCGCGGAGTGTGTCGATCAGCGCGGGGTCACCGGCGGTGACGTCGTGGGGAAGCTTTCCGATCCAGACGAGGTCCACTATAGTTGGCAGTGCGCGAATCGCACCGTCCGGCTGATTTTGATCAAGCGCTGACTCCAGGGTCAGCCCTTCGTCGTCTCTCGTGGTCGGGATGCGGAACCTCGGGATGACGCTGTCGTCCGACTGGATCTCGATGTCCTCGATCAGGGCTTCGAAGAGTGCCTTCCTGACCCGGTGCCCGCCCGATCGGATGATCTCGGTGATCTGGCCTCGGAGCAGCGCGAGTTCTTTGGGAGAGGGGCCGGTCGGGGGTACCAGGCGAGTCGTGCTGTGCGAATCGCGGCGCTGGAGATGGCGCGGCCCCTGGTCTCCGGTCACGTCGTACTCCTCACGGGCAACGCCGCCACCAGCCGGGGGACGAAGGACTTCTTCGCCGACGCCGGCGCTGCTGCCATACACCGCGTCGAACTTCCTGAGGCTGTAGGGACGCTCGCGTCACGCCTGGCCGCAGCGGAACAACTACTGGCGGATCCGTCCGAAGCCCTCGTCCGGAAGGTCGACGAACTCGACCATGACGGCCGAGGACTGGTGTACGCCGGCTCCTACACGGCCGTCCGCAGCTTCTGCGGACGGCGGGTGCTCGGCTCCCGACTTGAGTCACACTTCGCCGCCGAGCGAAAGGACGTCCAATACCGACTACTCGGACTCGCCACCTCAGACCGTCGACTGCTCAGGATCGAGGACCATACCGACATTCGTGAGGCGATCATCGCGCAGGTAACGCACGGCCCAACTGTTGTCCAAGGCGTACCGCGTGGGCTTCTCACAATCGGCGCTAGCCACACATACTTCCTCCCGGAGGATGCGTCACCCATCAGGATCGGCCAACTGCTCGCCAGCATCGCGGAGGATTGCGCCGATCTCATCGTGGGACCCCTTCACGTTGGGCTTCCGTGTACCTACTACGGATTCCTCACGTCGGAACACGTGGTCGACTTCGGCCCTTTCGAAGCCCTTCTCTACTGGGACCGCCGAAGCTGGCGTCTTCACGCGCCCGGCGTCATCCGTCCAGTACGCCTCGGCGGCCAGGAGGCGGCCTGCCGCTCGGCCGTCCGCGCAGCCGCACGACAGGTGCAGCAACGAATCGACTATGTCGGTGCATTCGGCGCCGACGGCGCCGTCTCAACCACTGCATACTCCGTCCACGAAATAAACCCGCGAATCTGTGCGGGATTCGCACTTCTGGACAGCATTTGCGAGAACCTTATCCCCCTCGCTGCGGTCGACCTCGTGGTTCGAGAGAAGCGGCCACCCAAAAGCCACCCTCTCATGTCCGACTCGAGCAACTCGCTACCGCACTGCGCCGCAGTCAAACACCGTTTATCCGCCTGTGGGACGAGAGGCATGGCAGCCTTCAAGAAACGCTGCCCGCGTCGGCCGTACATGGGTCTGATCCAGCAACTTGGCTGACCATCGCTCGTTCATGCCGCGCTGACAAGGACTTTGTATCGATCACGCAATTCAACCCGGCCGGAGGCTATTAATGCAAATAGTGACGCCAAATGACCTTGCTCTCGCGGCGCACGCCATTGAAGCTGGCGAACTCGTGGTCGTTCCCACCCAACGCTGGTACATGCTCTGCTGCGACGCGTCGAGCCCCGATGCCTGCGCCCGCATCTTCACCACCAAGAGAGGGCCGCCAGACAAGTCTCTCCTGTTCGTCGCGCAATCCCCGGAAGCCGTGCGTCAGCGTTTCCACGTGAGCAAGGAGGCGGAGCTCATTGCCGCGACATTTTGGCCAGGCGACCTCGCCCTGCTCCTACGCTGGCGTGACCAAGCCGAAGGGGAACGCCACCAAGCGGTAGGCGCGCCGGAAGCGCTCGTCACCGTCGCGTCGGGCATCCTTGGTGAGCTGGCAACCCTCACCGCCACCCCAATCGCAGCCACGTCCGCGAATGTTTCCGGAACAGAAGGTACTGCGCCGTCGATCACCCTTGAGGAGGTACTCAACTTCGTCGCCAGCACGGAGGCCGACCTCCCGATCGTGGTCGACGGCGGCGTCTGCCCCATCGCCAACCACCTCACCATCGTCCGCTGCACCGCAGGCGACACCGAGGTAGTCCGCGAAGGGGTCGTGCACCCGCGAGCCGTCGCCGCTGTTCTCGGATGGGCCGGACGGGATCAGACAGCAACAGGATAATTGCGAACGGCTGATCCCCGGTCGGGCCAAGCGATGTCTCGCAACCCAGTAGCAGTACGACTCGGACGGTGGTGGATCATCGATGGTTACCGGTGTACTCAGCCTGCCGTCCACAGTTGACCCACCCGTCCACCCGCCCACAGCCCGGTGCTCCGCATCGTCGGCATCACGAACATCGCCGCCGCCAACCGCCGCTACGCCCGCTACCCGGACCGGCCGCTTTGCCGCGCCCCTACACCGTGGCTGTGGTTGCATCCTGTCGCACGGTAACCTCCCTCCATGCCCGGCGAAGCGATGCACAAGAAGGGTGCTGACGGGGCGCAGCGCGCCAAGCGCTGGCTCGACGCGACCACTCGGACTCGTGCATCATGGACTAACGAGGACGAAATAGCCGGCGGCCGACTCGAATTTAATTGGCCGCATGCTGGCCAGGAGCCCTACTCCTTCGACGTTGGAGGATTTCTTTACGGAAAGCCGTTTGACAATCATTCATTCATGGCCGAAGTTAAGAACTATTCCGGCGATAGCCTCGGAAATGATTATGACGACTTCCTTGCAAAATGCTACCTGACCTGGCGGGAGAATGCTCGTTGGGCCAATCAGTTTATGTTCCTAACGTGGCACCCGTTTCGCATCAAGAGCTGGACTCAGTTGCGCGACCCGGATGCGATCGCCAAGGGGTGCATCGCCAATCGTCGCCGGCTCTTCGGCATCGAGGATGAGGTCGAAGCACAAGCACATATCGACACTTTCCTCATCAACGAACTCAAGGATCGCCTTTGGGTTGTCGTTCTCTCCGAGAAACAAGAACAACTCTTGATTTCCGACCAAGATCGCGCTCTGATCGTGTCCTCTCGCATCGAGAAAGGACTAATGTGAGCCAGTTCGGTGACACCATAACCGGCCTGGTGGGCGAGAGTCCATCGGATCGGATCAGTGCTATCAAGGCAGCGGTTGTCGAAAATTTACGTGCCGCCGACAGTCGGATGAAGATCGAGACAACTGATCACTTCAACCACTCCTTTGTGCCGGACCTCGTTCTATCATGGCCGGGTCAAACCGAAAATCGCCGCGTTTTCCTGCGCACGTCATACCGCGTTTGGGACCTGCTTCGTGACGTCGACCTTCTCGCTGGCGATAAACCTATCCTCATGCCGCTCGTGCCAATGCGGGAGCGGGATGACGAAGGCGCCTCTGCACTGCATGAACGTACCAAAGAAAGCCGTGTTCTCGTCACCAATCCATATGGATTAGAGGCCTTCACCGATAGACGCGACACCGCGCCGATCGTAGCGCTATTTACTCACGCGATACTTCAAGGCGGACGTGGGGTTATCACGACAAGCCGGGCCAGCGAGATTAGTGGTCAAGTTGCCGCTGGCTTCTCTGGCGCACGCAACGCCTCCTACCAAGCTACCAGCGCAGCCTTGACAGTTAATGAAACAAATCTTGACCCACGCAGGGCGTCCCAGATGAACCGCCTCCTTCACGCACTGTGGATCGGTTCAGGCGCTTCTCCCAGTGAATTTCCAGGCGTAACCGACGGGACGGCAACCCTCGATGAGGATGCACTGCGTTTCGTTCTTGAAATGCCCGACCTTGAGGACGACGCTTTCTGGCGCCGCCTCGGTCAGAATCTTACTACAGAACGGCTCTGTCAACTCGCCGACTTCCCAGCAAACGCCAATCTTCAACGGTTGCTGAAAAATTGCGCTCGTCGCCTCACCGCCAAAGCTTGCCGCGTGGTCCCGATTCCGCAGAATCCGATCAACAACATTCCTCAGTGGTCGATTTCATCCAGCACTCTTACATTGCATTCTCCTCGTTATCGCATACATTTCGCGCCGCGATCGGTCATGGAGTTACCCGCGAACACTTCGGATCGCGCAGCGATATCGGTTTCGGAGCTTACGAGAAGAGCAAATGTCGCAGGAGTGGCTGTCTCCGAGGTGCGCCTATCTAACGGCGACGCCACCTTAACTTACGCCTCAAGCGAACGACCCGATGTAGCCAAGGACGACTTCCTGAGCGTCGTCGCCTCTCTCCTCAGCAATGGATTCGTTGCCAGCGTGACGGCGCGAATCGGCATTGGATCAAGAAGCGTGCGATGTTCTTTTGAAACTCTGACCGGCGCCGGGAATGGCAGTGCCCGTTACCTTCTGGCCGAACTTGCCACCGTCGCCGCGCCGCTGCTCGGTCCGATACTCAGGGACGAATTGCTCGCCATTCGATCCGCAACTTATTCCGGTGCCACGGAAAATGAGTCGGCAGAGAACTCCGAAAAGACAGAAGGGGGAGCTCTCTAGCATCTCAAAAATACATAACAATAGTGGTCGCATGTGCACTCGGGAGTCGCACTCCACTGCCATGTTGATATCACAATTTGGGGGATTTGCAGGGAGGTGCAGCAGCCATGTATAGCGTTAATTCGAGTAGTACTGCCGAGCTACTGCAATACCTGCATGAATCGCTCCATACTCATTTTCAAGGCCTTCACCGTTCAAGGCGACAACTGGAGACAAGCTCACCGGTGTTCGCCTTGGAACATGGCCTGTCTGGCGACGACCTCGATCTTCTAATGTCGACCGTCCGTTCCGCAGTACGGAAGGGTCTCGGCGCCGGTAGCCGTCAATGGTGGCTGCCGTTCGTCGTCTACGCTGCTGAGTCCGGCTACCACTATGTCGGCGATGAGTATTGGCCAAGCTTCGAGCAGTCGACCCCCGGTTGGCGCAGCGACCAGCGACCATGGGTGAAAACATCGTTCCAGAGGTTCGCAGCCGAATACGGCGGTGCCGTGCCAACTGGAGCCTTCGCATCCAACTTTACGATCATCGCATGGCCGATCACACACGCGGTTTTGCCCACGTACCTCCAGCGTCAGCTAGCTCAGTTGTTGTTCGATTTCAGGGGCGCGCTTACGTCCGATTTGCTCGATGATCCGGCCAGCCTCGGCGCGCGGTTGGCTCGTCGTGCTACGGCCTACACGGACAGATTCAGGATCTTCTGCGAGAACACGACGCTTGTCGGCCAAGTCGCTGCCGCGCTCCTGTCAGGCGACGAAGAGCAGACACCGTACCTCTTGCCATCGGCACTGGAGCGGATTGTCGAAGGCCTCTCCGAAGAACGGCAGGCCCGTCACTGGCTCAAATCGGCCCAAAGGACTGCGAGCCGTGTGCGCGGTTTCCAGCAGCCGAATGGCGAGACAACTGGGCCGGCTAGGACGAAAGTCGTATCGCGCGCCACTGATCCGCGCCTTCTCCTGCGGCTAGAGACTACGTGGACCGCCTATGCGGAGTTGCCCGATCTGACCTCCCTCAGTGCGGAGTTGCCGTCTGTGTACGACCAACTCCGGTCTTCGCGGGGCACCGTGAACGGAGCTGCGCGGGCTATACCGCCGAGCGCGCTACTCTACGACGGACAGGAGGTGCGGCTCGCCAGGTGGCCGCGGCCGGATCGGCCGTTTCTGCAGTTGGAACGGGGCGACGAAAAGACCAACCGCATGCTTGCCGACGAGTGCGTCATCACCCACGGGCCGTGGTGGGTGTTCCGACTACACGGCACCGGCTTGGCAGTTGAGGTCAAGGGCAAGATCGTTCGCCCTGGTCATCGTTACCTCCTCGTCGCGTCTGCCGCCACAACTCCGCCTGTGGTCCCGTGGTTGTCACAGGTCGCAATCGACGTGCAGGGGGTCAACGCCTACGAGCTATCGATTCCCGAGCAGACCAGCGAGTCTCACGCGGCCGCGTTACGTGATAGCGGCATTGCGGTCATGTCGCACGTCGATATTCGCCCGATAGGGATCGTCGCAAGTGTGTGGGATGGCGACGGGGAGGTCGAGTGGCTCGCTGGAGAGGCGGCCATGCTTGGCCTGAGATCTGATCTCCTTCCTCTGCATTGCCGGGTGAGCGTGGACGGAGTCACCTACTTCCTCGAGTGGTCGCCTGGTGAGGTCGAACTAGTGTTCTCACTAGAGGGACTTGCCGTTGGTATACACGATCTCAACGCCGTACTCCTTGGAGAGGGCGGGCGGAAACTTGCCACTGGCTCGCTCGACATAACTATTCGTGATCCGCAGGTTCGTGCAGAAGGTGCTTCAGCTGGTGAGGGCATCCGAATGCTCGCTGCGCCCGCCCGTCCAACGTTGAGTGACCTCTGGGATGACCGTGCAACCATCAGTATCGACGGTCCGGCGGGAGCCAGCGCAGAACTGCTGGTTACGCTTCGCGGCGGTGACGACCAGGCCGTGGCCGTATTGAAGCGGTCGATCCGCATGCCTGTCGACGCGGCCTCGTGGAAGGCAACGGCGAAGGCGGTCCGCGCCGACAGGCGTTTCCGCGAGGCGTACGACCAGGCCGAGTCATGCGTCGTCAGTGTGGGGCGAGAGGGAGTCGGGTTTGCGGCGCTAACCTGCGAACGCGGCTTCCAGCCACTTCGCTGGCACTTCATGCGGTCGCACGATGGTCAGGTCGTTGCAAGCCTGGTCGACCGGACTGACGGGGGCAGTACCGTGGTCGAGTTTTTCGCCGTAGAAGCGCCATTGATCGCTGTTCCGAAGTTAGCAACTGAACCGTTCGACGTGCCCGCCAGGGGCGGCCTCGCGGTCGCACGAGCGGGAGATGTGACGGCTGCCGTCGTCCTGCCGACAAACCCAAACGCGGTTTTTCAGCTTGCTCCTGCTCAACCGGCGATTTCGCCTCCGTCACGGTCAACGGATTCGCTCCTTCACGTTGCCCGAGCGCATCAACAGTGGCTCAACGCTGATCTGCCGGCCGACGTCGTCGCCATGTACGAGCAGCAGATAGTCGGTGATGCGATCGCTCGATCCATTGGCACCGCAATCGGTGGCAGTCACTGGGCCCGCCTAGAGCGGCGACTGGCCACCGCGGGCGAGGCTGCCGACTACCTCCAAACCATGCAAGAGGCGGTTGGCGTCATCGGCCAGCATAAGGCGATCGCGTCGACCATCGCTTTGAGCCTCTACAAGTGGCTTACGCCCGAAAGTTTGTTGACCGGCTTCGAGCAGGTCATGCTGCCTTTCCTTGCCTCCTATGGAATCACCGATAGGCCAGCGACACCCCGATTTCTCCTGATGCTCGCCGGACGCCCTGACTACATCAGTGAGTGGGAGAAGTCGGAAGCGGAGTTCATCCTAGATCGCGTCCTCCAGTCACCAATCCTTTACCGGGTGGCACGATTCGCGATGCTCGGCACTCGTGCACTCAGCGATGCCAATGACGGACAGCGGGGGTGTTAGTGAAGCTCACAAAGTTGTCTACTGAAGAAGCGTCGCGTCTCGCCGTTGCGACGCTAAAATTGGATGCAGAAAGCGTTGATCTTGGGTCGCGTGAAGGAGTATCGGCGTCGCTGCGTCGTGCCGCCTCTTTCATTTGTCCAACCAGTCCCAATCGGCTGGTCGACGCCGTGTTTAGCGCGATGCGCCCGATAAGCACGTGTGAACTCAGCCGCGATGATGTCGTTGATACGCTTGAGTTGCTAGTGGCGTCTGGTGACCTGCTTGAGCTCCGACGTGAAAGCGGGAGATCGACCCGGCTGCTATACCTAGCGCCTCCGTCATACATCGAGCTGGTTCCTGGCACATATCTCCTCATGGGCATCCGGCCGTTTGATGCACCGCTTCTTGAGGACGACCTCGCGCTCGACATCGACTACGAGAATCACACTCGTATTTTGAGACTCGATTCTTCGACTGCTACTTCCAGGCTGGGGGCCCTCGGACTTCAGTGCGTCATGAGAAACCGCTGGGTGGCAAGTCCTGCACCGGAATTGCCAAAAGAACTGATCGGTCGGTACCGAGCGCGCCTCGATGTCGCGGGCGAGGCTGGTCAACTCGATGGCCTCTCTATCCTCGATCCGTTGTCGTCCGTCCGCTACTACCGGGGGCGTTGGCGCGTGCAGGTGCCCTCTGACACAGGCGACTTCGTTGCGCGGCGTCCACAGGCTTACGGTGCCGATCTGTGGTGCGTGCTCCGCCTGCAGGAGGGCTTCCCCCAACGCATCATCGACCTGCCGGTCGAGGATTCCGTGGTTCCCGGACGCGATGAAGCGTGGCGCTACCAAGCGGCCGTCGACGCGTTAGGCGGCTCCCCACAGCAATTCCGCATTCGGCAAGGTGTGACGCGTGACGCCACCTTCGATTTCTTCTTACCCCTGCCTGGATTCGCTGAGCGCTACCTGCAACTTGTCGGTCTTTCGCTCGGTAAGACGGCAGGTGCACTGTTCTCGTTTCGGGTGCCGCACGCCGTAACCGGCGAGGTTGCGGCGTTTCTAACTGACATGCTGTGGATGGCTCAAGAGGGGGAATCGAGTGGGGTCCGAAACGCTCACCATCGCCGAGACGATCGCTGAGATCCGAACGGCGTTGAGGGATTATATCGAAGCGACGTATCATGTCGGTCACCCCGCAGTCATTGAACAGCGTCGTCAGTTGCTGGAAACCGAGGGTGTGCTATTTAGGGCACCGTTTATCGAGAGCACGCCGAGGTACCAGACGAATCGGCGTTTCGCAGAGCTAGATCTTGACCCAGCGGTTCACCAGCTTCTGGGGATGCTGACCACGAAGGCTGGCGATCTCGACCGGCTGCTCCATGACCCGCCGTACACGCACCAGGCTGAGGCGCTGGAGTGGACGTCGCGCGATGGTATGAGCCTGGCAATTACGACCGGTACCGGCTCCGGCAAGACTGAGTCATTCCTGTTGCCGATGCTGGCCAAACTGGCGGCCGAGGCAGCACATAGGCCGTCATCCTTTAAAACGCCTGCCGTCCGAGCCTTGATCCTCTACCCGATGAACGCCCTGGTGAACGACCAACTCGGGCGTCTGCGACTCCTGCTCGGCGACCCGCGGGTAACGACCCAGTTCGACGCGTGGGCGGGGCGGCCAGCGCGATTCGCGCGGTACACAAGCCGCACTTTGTATCCGGGCGTTCGCACGGTGAAGAAGGACCAGCAGCGCCTCAACTCGATCGAGGAGTTCTACATGCTCCTTGTCGACCAGGCCGCCGACCCGGCATCACCTTGGCATCAGCAGGCAACGGCGCTGAAGGAGAAGCTCGAAGCGCGGGGCAAGTGGCCGGCCAAGCCAGACCTCAAGGCTTGGTACGGCCTAAAGGGCTCCCGCTGGCAGGACAAGGATAAGAATTATCTCCGGGCGGTCACGCGGCCAGACGACGCGGAGTTGCTGACGCGTCACGAGGTAATTACGGCGCCACCAGACGCCCTCATCACCAACTACTCGATGCTGGAGTACATGTTGATGCGGCCACTCGAGCGGCCGATCTTCGATGCCACACGTCAGTGGCTGGGCGATAATCCCGACGAGAAGTTCCTCCTAATCGTGGACGAGGCGCACCTCTACCGTGGGGCAGCTGGGGCAGAGGTCAGTCTGCTACTGCGTCGGCTGCGCTCTCGGCTGGAGATTCCAGCGGAGCGTCTCCAGGTGATCTGTACCAGCGCTAGCTTTACGAGTCCTGAGTACGCTCGCGACTTTGCGGCCCAACTTGCCGGCAAGGATGTCAGCGACTTCCGCACCGTCACCAGCAAATCGGCCCTCCGTGCTGGCGCCAGCGCCGGCACCGATGCGGATGCGGTAACGCTCGCAGCCGTTCCGCTCGACGACTTCTACGCTGGCGAGACTGACGCAGAACGCGCCGAGGCCATCGCCGACCTGCTGACGTATCGGGGGGTGAGGGACGGCGGTCGTGGCATCGGCGTACTGCTCGATGAAGCACTTGCGTCGTACGGACCGATGAACCTACTCGTCAACGAGACCATGCAGAAGGCTCAGCCGGTCGGCGAGCTTGGTCGGGTGATCTTTCCTGGCGTTGAGTCCTCGCTTGCCGACCGAGCCGTGACGACACTCGTTGCTCTGGGGAGTGCTGCGAGGCGGACGGCTGACCAGCCGGGCCTGCTCCCTTGTCGTATCCACGCCTTCTTCCGTGGACTCCCCGGGCTGTGGGCCTGCCTCGACGACAAGTGCGATGCTCTCAACCGCAGTACGTTGCCGTCCGAGTTTGGGCCAATAGGGAAACTTTACGCTCAGCCCCAGGCAACGTGCGACTGCGGTGCTCGGGTGTTCGAGTTCTACACGTGCCGCCACTGCGGCTCGGCATACGCGCGTGGCTACACCGATGATTTAGCAGACCCATCGTTCCTTTGGCACGAGCAAGGGGGCGCTTTCCAGAGCACTGCCGGCTCGATCCCGGAGCTATTTGCACTTGACTTGCTCCTCGAAGAGCCTTCAGCTGGCCTCGAAGAGCCTTCAGCTGGTCAGGTAGAAGTCGCCGAAATCGACCTCGTAACAGGCCGCCTTAACCCGCCGAATACTCCGACTCGCGGGCGGGTCGTGTTTATTCCGAAGCTGCGGAGCGGCGAGACCGTGACGACCGACGACGGAGACGACGGAGACGACGAGGCCGAGGCGAACGGAGAGTTCAAGCCGTGTGGCGTTTGTGGCCAACTTGCGGGTTTTGGTCGCTCATCCGTCCAGGACCATCAGACTAAGGGTGACCAACCTTTCCAGGCTCTCGTCGCCCGGCAGATCGAGGTACAGCCACCAAGCGCGCCATATACGGACTTTGCACCTTTGCGAGGTCGGAAGGTGCTGGCGTTCTCCGACTCGCGTCAAGTAGCCGCGCGCCTGGCACCAAATCTGCAGGCATACTCGATGCGAGACGTAATTCGTCCGTTGATCCTTCGAGGGTGGACTGACCTGACGGCACAGCAGGGAATAGGTCCGCAGTTGAGCCTGGAGCAGCTTTACCTTGCCGTTTTGGTCGGCGCCAAGGAACTCAAGGTGCGGCTGCGACCTGAGCTCCGACAGGCTGAGTCGCTCCACGTCCTCCGAGACGTCGGCAAGGCTATCGACAACGGTGCCTTAAACGGCAACCTCGCCGCAACGTTGGAGCTTCGCACGTTGACGGCTGTCCCGCCTCAGGCCTTACTGCGCGCCATTTACGCTACCCTTACCGACAAATACTACGGCCTAAGCTCGCTCGGACTCGCTTCCCTGCGAGAGAAGGCGAGCCTAACGGGCGAGTTGGTCGCAGAGCTTCCGCGCATTGACGGCATTGCGATCACCGAGGATGAAAGGCTTGCCCTGCTGCGCATGTGGCTAGCTCAGTGGGGAACCACGGCCCGCGGTATCTGGTTCTCGTCGATGACCGAGGAATGGTGGCGCCAGAAGGGCGGCGTGAAACCGCACTCGGGGAACTTCCAGGCCATCGAAAGTTGGCTCGGCACACCGGCAGCGAGGAAGACGTTCAAGCAGACCTGGCTCCCCGTTCTTCAGACCAAGTTCTGCGAGCGAAGCGGTCAGAAGTTCCGTCTGCTGGCAGGCAACGTCGCCCTGGCTCCTGGTGGCGAGTGGGGATACTGCGAACGCTGCCGCTTCACGCAACGGCCATTCCCCGGATCGGAAAAGTGCATCAATTGTGGCACCTCCAAGGTCCGCACCCTGGACCCCGACACCGACGCTGTCTTCCAAGCGCGCAAGGGCTACTACCGTGCCAGTACCTCTCGCGCCCTACAGACGCCACCGGCCCAACCCATGAGCATCATCGCAGCCGAGCACACCGCGCAGCTCAATGTTTCGCAGTCCGACGATGTCTTCTCACGCGCCGAGGAGTACGAGTTACTGTTCCAGGACGTAAACGTAGGCCTGCCACGACCAGGCGAGCCGGAGCGGACCGCCATCGACGTGCTGTCATGCACGACGACGATGGAGGTCGGCATCGACATCGGCAGCCTCTCCGGGGTGGCGCTGCGGAATATGCCGCCCTCACGTGCTAACTATCAGCAGCGCGCTGGTCGTGCGGGACGTCGCGGGAACGCTGTGGCGACGGTGATCGCCTTCGGCAGCGCCGACACCCACGACGATCACTACTTTCGTAATCCCGACCTAATGATCCGCGGGCAGGTCGACGATCCGATCTTGACACTGGACAACGATGAGATCGCACGGCGCCATGTCACCGCCTATCTGCTTCAGCGCTACAACCAAGACCGGCTACCCACCATCGATCCCGAGGAACAACCGCAATTGTTCGAGGTGCTGGGCACGGTGCCTGAGTTCGTCGGTACCACCTCGCCGCTCAACCGCACTGATTTCGAGGAATGGTTGAAGCAGCACGAAGCGTCCCTGCGCGGCGATGTCGACTCTTGGCTACCGTCCGAACTGGCGCCGGCTGACCGCGACGCTGTCCTCAATGGCTTGATCACCAGGACGCTGCGCGATATCGACGAGGCTCTTAACCTTGAACCCGATGGCAGCCTCCCGCAGGCCGACGTGGGAGACGCGGCGCCCGCAGAAAGTGAAGTCGAGGATGGTGGCCCTACCGAAGACGGCGCAAAATTGCCGACCGAGCAGCGAAGCCAAACCAATCTGCTCGACCGGCTGCTATACAAAGGCGTGCTACCGCGATACGCCTTTCCCACGGACGTGGTCTCCTTTCATGTATTCGACCGGGACAGATCAGAGCCGTTCCACACTGTGTCCCGCTACGAGCCCAGCCAGGGATTGCCGATCGCGCTCAGCCAATACGCGCCGGGCAAGGTGGTATGGATCGACAACAAAGAATGGACATCGGGCGCAATTTATGCGCCACTCCGCAAGGAGCTTTCCCAGGCGTGGCGTGACCGATGGCTCTACTTTGAGTGCCAGGTCTGCCACTACGCAAAGCACTTCCCATATGACAAAGCGGAGCGGGGCGAGGAGCGTGATTGCCCAGCCTGCAATGCTGTCGGTAAGTTTGGCAAGGCAATGAATTGGATGCGTCCACCTGGATTTGCGCACCGGGTAAGCGATGATCCAGGCACGAGCCCAGACGATGCACCGGCAAATAGCTACGCAACGAGAGCGAAGCTGGTCGCGGAGGGCCCAGAGGAGGAGGATGCCTGGGATCGCGTAACGGATCGCCTTGAGCAGACCTATCGGCGCGACACGCTGCTGGTCACTAACACCGGGCCGAGAAGTGAGGGCTACAGCTACTGCACCCGTTGTGGCCTAATCGAGCCCACAAAGGGTGCGACCGGCATTGTGACTGGCACTCATCCCAAGCCATATCCCAACGAGCGTGAGCCGGATTGTCAGGGATCGGCATCATCGCGTGGCTTGGTGCTTGGCACCGACTTTATCTCTGACGTGCTGCTGGTTCGGATCCAGGTTGAGAAGCCTCTCACTTTGCGCCCAGAGCTTCTGTCCACTCAAGTAGCACTACGAACGATCGCTGAAGCCCTCACCATCGCAGCGACCGGCGAACTCGATGTCGATGCAACCGAACTCCAGGCTGAATATCGCCCGGCGCTAACTCGGGCCATCAATGACGGTCTCGAGGCCGAAATCTACCTCTACGACACCCTGGCCGGCGGCGCCGGGTTCACTCGTCGAGTCCATGGTCTCGGTCGATTGATCTTCGAGAAGGCACTCGATCGGTTGGAGCAGTGCCCATCGGATTGTGACGCGTCTTGCTATCGGTGTTTGCGGAGCTTTCGCAACCGATTTGAGCACGGCTTGCTCGACCGAAAGATCGGCGCGGCACTGCTGAAGTATGTTTTGAATGGCACGATGCCAGCCCTCGACAATGTGCGGGTAAACCAGTCGATCGACAAGCTGCTGGCCGACCTGCAGAGCCGAGATATTGGAGGGGTTGAGTTCAGGAAAGACGAGCCTGTCGAAATCGAGGGCATCGGAACGATCACCGCGCCGATCCTTGCTCGCGCAAATGGGCGCGATCGGATCTTCTATATCCAGAGCCCGTTGACCCGTGACGTTCCGCCTACCCATGAGTTGCGGGAAGCCAAGAAACTGGGCGGCATGCCGATACACCCAGTCGATGACATGATCGTCATGCGTAACTTACCCGTCGCAAGTCAGCAGGTGCTGAAGTTGCTCCTCTGAGTTCGAAACAACAGACCTACGGCTCAGGAGCCGCGTCGTCGCTGGCGCTGCTTCCTGAGCCGTTAGTCGTGGTGCGTTAAGCGTGGCGTGCGATCGCATCTCCAGGGAAAGCCACGGGTAGCAACTCGTCGTCCATCGAAAGTGGTACCCGTGCGCCATGCCTAATCGGGCGAACCAGCCGGTGCTGTCGCATTGACTCCCGGACGTGCTTCTGCGCAGCACGGTTGCGACCCCACCGCTCTAACCACCACTGCGCCACCAACTGCCCTTCGTCGCTTGGCTCGGGGTCAACCAAGTACAAGGGTTCTTTGTCGATTCCGAGAGAGTATTCACGTACGTTGGCAACGAGAGGCACGCCGTACAGGATCCGCTCACGCCCGTGTTTTAGTAACTCATTCGTTGGCCATCCGAGAGAGGCAAGGCCGAGGCGTACCTTTCGAAGCCGAGGACTGACGCCTTCGCCGAAAAGGCTATTGACACGTACGCGCCCACCTGTGTGTTCCGAGAGTCTTACCAACGCCTCCACGGTCTCATCAGAGAAGTGCGACGTGCCGAACGACCGCGAACGCCCCAGTTCCGAGAACCCGATGCGCGCGTCTTCTGGCCCACCCATCACGCTGGCTGGCCAGAACAGACGGTTGTACTGGCTCGACCCCGTACCGTAAAGCGAGGTCGTACTTACGACCGACAACCGAGCCTCACGCATGATTGGCCGACCAGCCATTGCCGATGCAATCTCGCTTGGCCGGCGGTATTTTTCCTTGTACGCCGCCAGCACGACAGGTGAGACAGCCAGAGCCCCGACCAGCTTGCCGGCAGCCAAGGCGTTGTATGGTGCAACGGCGCCGCAGATGGTCAAATCGGCGATGACGGTCCCGACGCGCTCGCCTCGGGCTCGCCGGATGAGGCGCCCGATCTGCGTCCTCGCTTTTGAGTTGCCCAGAGCTCGCCGTAGGCGGGCGGCTGTCGGCTTCGGGGCGAAGTAGGTTCCGAGAACGCTCCTGATCTCCAGCGTTTCTGCAAGCAGAGCTGAGCGTTTCGACCGGAACAGATGCGTTTCGGCTCGCTCAATCCATGCATCAGTCTCGATGTTTCGCACTTCACGGATAGGTCCGCCACGGTGATGTTTGGCGCGGTGCCGCTCGGCGTCGGCGCGTAGCCGAGCGATCACGTCATTCGTTGGCACCTTCAGGTCATCCGGTTGCAGGACGCCGTCCCGCAAGAGATCGTCAACGTATATCTCATCCTGCTGAACCTCGATCCGACGCGCCAGCCAGCGGGCCAGGCGGTCCGTTGGGTCATCCTCGATCGCGGCTAGGACCTGCTTGGTGTCCCATCCCATCCAGGAATCGCGCTCCGCAATCTGAACGACAGGGCTGGAGATTGCCGCAAGTCCGATTACTGCGTGGTACTCGGTCGCCGCATCGCGGATTAGGATCGGCATCGAGCGTCCAGGGATGGTCGAGTATGCGTTTGACCACGTGTGGCGAAAGTACCGCCAGATGTCGTGTAGATTGAAGCCGGTCATTTCACACGTCGCCGAAGAGTCCACGATCTGCACGTAGGGCTGGATCGTGTCGGTCGCCTCCGGATTGGCTTCCAGGGAGTCCGCGAGTTCTCGACCGTCGCGCATAAGGTTAAAGATTGAGATGAGTCGGTCACCACGTTGATGTGTACGCTCCATGCTCTCAACGAAGCGCCGCACGCTGGGCTGGCGAAGTTGCGCATCGCGTCGAATATGCTCTTGTCGCCGGACCCGTGCCTTCTCTGTCTCGCGGTCAACATGGGTCTGCGGTGGGCAGAGCAATGGACCAAACTTGTCGACGTCGATGGCCCAGCCCTGATCCACGAGATCGATGACTGTATGCGCCGCAGCGGCGAGCCCTGGCTGGTTGTAGATGTCGCCTAGTTCAGCAGCTTTGAGCCAATAGGCGTGCTCAAGAGGAGCGCCGGGGTCGAACTTTGTCGCGGCCAGCAGTCGGCAAAGCCTGCTAAATCCCTGCCTTTCCTTCCGGGAAGCCCCCGGCGGAAGAACGAGCGGCAGGTACTTTGCGTCGTTGTCGGTCATGACTTGCGTAGCATCCGTCCATAGTTGCTGCTCCAGATCCGGAGCAGGTCGTCAAAGTGCTGGCCGGACTTCTCCATTTGAGCGGCGCTACGTGCGAATGAAAGCAAGAACAGTTCCAGGGATGTCCGAAGCTCCATGGCGGCCTCGCTTTCGATGGATTGAAGCGGTCGATACAGCGCTGCGAAAGCTGGATGGTCGACGTTGAGTGTGAGGTCGAGCATTCGCTGCGTGAGGGTCGATCGAAACATCGACTCCACGGGCATCGGCTCCGACCCAATCCTGTAGGTCAGCGCGCCGCCTCGTCGTCCGGAGGTGATCACGGGGAGATCGCGATCGGCCGCGGCGGCGATTCGACAGGAAGTCTCAGCTGCCGTCTGAAATTTGACTTCCTCAAAAGCCTGACGAACGCGGGCATTCAGCAGACGGGCGATGGACTCGAGCTCCGGCTCGACCGCCTCACGTAGCGCGGCCGACGGACGGACGCCTTGTTTGTTGATGGTGATGCCGAAGTGTTCGTCCAGCACGGGCTCGAACTCGATCTCGCAGCGCCACCAATCGTCATAATTCTCCTTGCGCTTCGCTCCCATGAGGTGCCAACCGCTCGCGATTTCACGCCCCGCGCGTAGAATTGAGACGCCGCCTTGGCCGACGATGCCGATACGGCGTTTGGTAGCGTTGTCCAAGCCATGCCATCGATTAACGGGAAGCATCGCGAACCGCACGGTCACTGCGGATGTCTCGCCGGTACTCGTCTCCAACTCGATCTCCAGCGGCTGAAACTCGAGCCGCGCGGTTGCGCGCTCGACCTTCGTGCTGAGCAGCATCGGGTCGACGGGCTCCACCTGCGATCCGTTGATCGTCATAGCAATACCAGAAGTGAGAAACCGCCGGTAGATTCGGCCTAGGGCGCGGTGCAGGGAGCGCTCCAGCCATGCCAGACGACGGTACTCAATCCGATCACACTGCATCCAACGAACGCGGCAGCCTGACGTACTGGTGCTCGTGGACGATCCGCGCCGGGCGGTTAGGTTTGGGCTGGATCCTGCAGCAATCGCGTCGACGTCGAGCGCGACCCATTGCTCGGCTGCACCGTCACGCCAGGTTGTCACCTCGACACGTCGTGCTTGACTGAGGCTGGCTGCCGGCAGTCCCATCCCGAACCGTCCGAACGACTGCCGAGCGTCGAACCGGGACGATCCTCCGAACCGCAGGCAGGTCTCCAGTTCGCCCTTGGACATACCGACGCCGTTGTCCTCGACAACGATCTCCGGTAGGGCATCGGTGGACCACCCGATGCTGATGGCGATGTTCGTCGCCTCCGCCTGCAAGGAGTTGTCGACCAGTTCAGCGAGCGCCGTGGACAGACTCAGGTACCCAGACTCCCGGACCGCCCGGATGAAGTTCGAGGAGACCACGAGATCGTCGACTGGGTGATGTTGTCGGCTCATGATCCTCCGTGCGTTGACGCGAAACCCTCTGGCCTCAGAGTAGCTGCTCGAGAGGTTCCAGAACACGGGGCATCTGCGCTGGATCGCAGCCTCACGCCCGAGTCGTTACGGTCACCGTGACTCGCTTCGTCTTGGCCGGTTCGGTCAGGTCGAGTCCCTGCCCGCTGGCGAGTAGGAGGCGGACTGTGGGGCGCGAGGCACCTGCAACCATCACGTACGGCTGAGCGTTTTCCAACCAGACCAACTTGCCCGTCCGCTGGAGGTCGAGGACGATGACATGGAGGCTGGTAGTGATGGAGACGAACCGGCTTTCGACTGACGCCATCTCGACTGCATCGCCGACGACGGCCTCTGGGAGGGGCGAGGTCGACTTCAACGAGTTGATCCCGAGCACCTGGAGGGTCGCGATCACCTCACCCTGGAGGCGGTCCAGAATCGCCTGAATCTCATCAATAGTCTGAGCGGCAGTCACGGAGGCATTATCGCGCCCCCGCCCGACCGGGTTGGCATCCCGGTCGGGCGGGGGCGAACGTCAGCTGACTTCTCCCAGTCGCCCGTCAGTGATGTGACCCGCCTCCGCGCTGTTTTCTGTGGACAACGCGTCAGGTCCGCTCGACTGTTCGGCGGCCGTCTTCCGCCGTAGCACCCGGTGGCCAACTCCGGCCGATACCCGCCCCGAGTCGGCCGTCGGCCGTCGCCCGATGTGGTTCAACAATGCGAAGCGCAGAACTTCAGAGATTCGTCCGGTTCACGCGGACGGGTTCGATACCCGTTGGCGCCACCCTTCCTGGGTGAAGGGGTTCGTCGTTGCCGTATACGGTTCGCGAGTTAAGCGCCTTATGCGGCCTTTGTGATGATCCGAAGCCGAAACCCGCACCGAAGGTGGCAGATGACCGACGGTACGCGGTGACCATCGCGATTCAACAGCAGTGGTCGGACGACTACGGGCTGTAGCGCGGGTGCTGATGAATCGGATCAGCGTGGCGGCGCCACGGCGGGCGCTATGCACTGGCCGGTCAGTGGATCCGTCGACGGACAGCCGGCAGCGTCACAATCGGGCCCTGAGCTGCGGGTATGTGGTTCTTATTCTGCCAACTATGGTCCTGGCAGGTGATGAGCATCGGGTCGTCGCTGACCCGCGTCGCGGGGCCGTCGTCGGCCCCGCAGACCGGCCCGGCGTGGTGGGTCGCTTTCGCGTGTGTGAATGGCAGGGGTCACGACCGGTCTGCGTCCGACGCTCAGATGCCGCTGTCCGTGTCGGTCGTGGCCACGTCACCGGCGGGCTCTGCTAGCTGTACGAGCGGGTGCCGCACTCGGGCAATGTCGTTGACGTTCATCATGATTTCTCCCTGGGGGTGTTGGTGGTCGGGTTGGGCACGTCGGTCTGCCAGAGGCCGGCGGGGTGCTCGCGGGTGATGCGGCCTCGCCCGGGTTCAAGTGTGTCGAGCAGGTCGCTGTAGTTCTGGTGCAGCAGCCCGCGCACGGTGGCGAGGCGTCGGCCTCGGGTGGCCTTGGCGGGCATGGCATCGGTGACCCGCGATATCAGCCCGTACAGGTCTCTGGCCTCGATGCGCTCGGCGCAGCCGTCGCAGGCGGTCCATCGCTCGCCCCACACGTGCGGTGTGATGTCGACGGTCTCTACGCGGCGGGTGCGTGCGGCGTGGTGGCGGCGTTGGTACTCGGTAACGCTGAAGGTGCGGGAGGTCACGGCCCGCCCGCCGGTGAGCTGGTCAGCGCACTCGTATACCCACACCCCGCACGGGGCGCTGCAGAAGTCGCACAGGTGGATCGGATCGTCGATCTCGGCGACCGGGGCCGGGTCGGGACGGTGAGAGCCCACCTCGCCGTGGATCCCGATGGTGTGCCGGTATGTGACTCCTGCCGGGCCGGTCAAGGTGTTGAGCGCCCTGCGGCACGTTCGACAGAACATCATCGGCGACGAATGTGCCCTCGTGTAGGCGTGGTGCGGGCTCACGGTTCGAATCCCTCGGTGTCGGTGTCGGTGTCGGTGTCGGTGTCGGTGTCGGTGTCGGTGTCGGTGGTTTGGGCGTGGGCGAGGTGTTGGTCGAGCAGCGCGGCGAGGTGCGTCAGATGGTTGAGCTGTGCGGTGAGCAGGCGATGCGCGGCGGTGTACCCGGCGGGGGTGGGTTCGATGTTGAGGTGCCCGGCCGTGGCGGGGCGCGGGGACGTGGGCCGGGCCGCACCGGTTTCGGCTTCGGTGATGCCGTCGCGCCACCGGTCGGCTACTGTGCTGAGGCAGTGGCGTAGGAACTCGGCGTCTTGCACCGACCACAGCAGGGGCACGACCTCGGCCGGGGCGAGGACCATGCGGTACGTCTCGCCGATGTGGTACTGGTCTTGGTGGTAGGAGTGCAGCGTGAATCGGGTGTCGGTGCTGCGGATGGCGAACACGAACGCGAATCCTTGCCCCTGTTCGGCGTGGTAGCTGGCCGCGCACTCCACGGTCACCACCTCGTCTGGCGGGGCCTTGGCTGTCGGCTGGGTCATGACCGGGCCTCGGGCGTCGCGTGGCCGATGACCGGGGTGGGCGCGGCGCCGGGTGGGGTCGCCGGGAACGGGGCGAGGATGCCCGACAGGGTGCCGCCGAGGCGTTGGTCAGTCACGGCCGCGTACGCGATGAGCGCGGTGCCAGCGTTGAGGGCCTGCGCAGGGTTGTAGTGCACGCGCACGCTGCGGGCGTTATCACCTGTACCGGTGACCGCGCGGACATGGATCCGGTCGTGGTCGCGGGCGACCACGGGCAGCTCGTCGTCGGGCACGGCGTGCACCGGCAGCTCGAAGGCGTGGCGAAGGTCCGCGCGCAGTGCGGCCTGTTGCTGTACCATCGTGGTCTCGGCGGTCCGCACGGCGGCGAGGGCGGCGGTGCGGTCGGTGTGACTGCTGGCCTGGTTGGTGGTGTTTCGTTCGCGGTCGAGGCGCACGGCCGCGTGCGCGAACGCGGCCATGCGGCTGAGGAAATGCTCCACAGTGAACATCGGTATCTCCGATCGGTGATGAAGGTTTTGGTGGGTGGTGGTGGCGCGGCGAACGCGCGGACACGGGCCGCGCCACCACAAAGCGTGGTCAGTCGCGCGGGTACCGGTGCCTCAGCGGCACCGGGGCGGCCGGGGCAGGGCCGGCGCCGCGCGTGGTGCCGTCGGGGTCGGCGGCCGGGCTATCGGCCATCAAGGCGGCACCCGCCTCGGAGGGCAGTCGCGGTAGCACGCGATCGATTCGGACGCCGGTACGGTCGGCTCCGACGGCGGCGTGCGCGGTCAAGTGCGTGCCGATGGAGACGGCTTCGACGAAGGTCATCGTGACGACGACCGGGCGGCCGTCCTGGTCACGGGCGTGCAGGTCGACGTGTCCGTTGCCTCGGGTACGGATCGGCATGAAAGTCTCGGCCTGGGCGCCCCAATGTGGGGCGTGTTCGAGCGCGGCGGCGAGCACCGCGAACCGGTCACGTGCCTGCCGCTCCCAGTCAGCCGCACTCGCGGTATGAGTTGCGTGGTCGGCCGGAATCCTGGTGTGGTCGGCGAGCGCGTACCCGATGTGCGCGTTGGTGTACGCCTCGCACCAATGCTGGATCAGGGTGATCAAATCGCGAGAAGTAGGCAGGCCGGAGTCGGTCTCGGGCGTACCGGTGTAGATGGTCACAGCAGACTCCTCCAAGGTGCAGTGGCGTCGAGGTGTTCGAGGCGCGGGCCGCGCCGTGGCGGCCCTCGCGGGGCCGGGGTGGGGATCACCCCGGCGTGGTGCGGTGGCGTTGCCGGTGGGCGCGGTGGGCGGAACCGGGCACCCGCACGCGCGGACGTCGCCGCGTGTCCGGTGGGGGCGCCCGCCGGGGCAGGGCGCCACCGTGAACGGTCCCGGCCCCGATACCGGGCCTTGGGTCAGACCGTCAACAGCTCGAACGCGCGGGCCTTGAGGTCGGCGCCGGTTCCGGTAACCGCCCGCCGGGCACGCACCTGCGGTGTGCTGGCCTTGGCGAAGTGGTCCACGTACTCGGTGATGGCCTGGTAACCGGCCCATCGGGTGCCCTTGATCGCCTTCTGAGTGTCCGCGTCCCTGATCAGGTACCGCAACGTCGAAACGCGCTGCTTCACGTTGTTCTTCGTGACGTCGGAGGCGTCGTCGGCGACCGGCCACAACTGGCCAACGATCTTGTCGAACTCGCCCATAGTGAGCGTCTCGTTGATCATTTTCTCGGCCTCGGCCTCGAACGCGTGGAAGTGCTTCCACATCAGGCCCAATGCCTGCCGCGCCTCGGTGATCTTCGTGCCGACGGTTGCGGTGTGCCGGAATGTGTAGGAGCCCTGGCTGCGCTCGTAGGCCATGCGTTGGGTGTTGGCGCACACGATCCGCACCGGCGTCGCGTCCACCCGCAGCGAGGCCGTCCCGTCGTGGGAGGTGGTGGCCGCGAGGTACAGGTCGTGCCGATCCACCCCGGCGATCTCCATCGAAGTCGGTAGCTTCATGGTCACGAAGACGCTCTTGCCGTTACGCATGGACCCGGCGGTCTCGAAGTGCGCCCCCGACTGATCCACCAGCATGTTCAACATCTCCGCGACTTGCTCGTTCTGGACCGTTTGATAGTCATCGCCGACGATGCCGAGATATTGCGTTTCGCCGGTCTGCGGATTGGTGCGCACGGTCATGAACTTGTCGGGGCAGTCGACCTTCGTCACGCCCCGCGCGTCGACCTCGATGCCCTGCACGGCAATCTTGCGGACCTCCCACCCGCCAAGCCACGCCTTCGTCATAACCTGCTCAGCGGTCATGCAGTCATCGGTGATCTGCCCGAGGCCGTGCCACGCCGACGTGCGGGCGGACGCGAAGGCGGTCTGTCCGTTGGCCAGGGTTTCCAGTTCGTGAGCCATCGTGTTACCTCTCGATCGTTCGGTGGTGGCAGGCCGGGGGTTGCGACCCCCAACCGTGCCGTACAAAACAATTGTTCCTACATAGGCGGGTGGATCAAGTCGATCTCGACCGGTCGATGAAGGTTTCTCCAGCGAATCTGACGCCCGCCACCGGTGGCAGCTACCGGGCGCGCGGGACCGGACCCAGGCGGCCGTCTGGCCCGTACGTGTACTCGTGAATCATCTTGAACGGGCCCGGGAAGTACACTGTGTACTCGTCGAACCGGGCGCATCCGCGCATATCCCGGCCGCGATGTCGGGCCAATCCGCCGAACCCACCAGCGGTGCGAACGGATCGGGTTTGCCCCGATCAATGCGACGACCATCAATGCCGCCGTATCGCGGTGCCTGAACAGAGCCACCGTGTCACCTCCGGCGACGACATACACCCACCCGTGCGGCGCGAGCACCGGCGGCGTGGCCGCGTCCGGGTGGGCGCCGTCCAGGGTTGCGGGATCGGCCGACGTGGTCGCGGCGGCCGGCGGTAGGGGTGACGTGTTCACGTGCGGATCTCCTGTCCATTCAGGTGGTTGGGGGTACCGTCCGGCGCGTGCGGCGGTGTCGCCGGAGGATGTGCGCTGTGGGTGCGCGCCGTGGGTGTGGATATCGGTTCGGCTGGTTGCGACCCGTACGGACCGGGGACCGGGCACAGCGCCGTCCCGTCGGTGTGCGACGCGGCGGGTGTCGCCATGAAGTCCCGCAGCGGCCAATCCGTCGGGGGCACCAGGAGGGCACGCTCGCCGCATTCGGGACAGCGCACCGGCCCGGCGGCACGGTGGTCTAGGCGTGGTGATGCGGTCATTGCTTTGTCACCTTTCGATCCGGTTGACGGGGGCGGGTTCCGGGACCGGGCGTCGCGCCCGGTCCCGGCATGGCGGGGGATGTCAGGCCGCGACCAGCGCCGTGTCAGCCGGGAGGGTGTTAGCCGTGCCGGAGTTCGCGGTGTTCTCGGCCGTGTCCGTGGTGGTAGCGTCGTCCGCCCGGGTGTCGGTGACCACGGGGCGGGTCATCAGTGCGGCCACCTCGTCAGCCGGGGCGGGCGCGTCGTCGGTGAGGGCGTACATCACCGGGGCCTCGTTGGTCATGACCAGCACCCCAGCGGCGCTCAACCGACCCATGGCGTTGAGCACGGCCCCCGAGCTACGGCCGCCCAACTCCTTACCAATGGTGCCCGGGGTGACGTCGTGACCGGCGCCCAGGTCACGCATGAATGCCTCGACCTGGTTACGCAGGCCGTTTTTCGCCAGCTTCACCGACCCGTCGGTGTTGACCTCACCGGTCGTGCGGGTGCCGGTGCGACGCCCGCTAACGGCGACACCGGTCTTGACCCGGTGCTGGTGACCGCACGTGCACACGCACTCCCGATACGGGGCGGCGTTCGCCATGTCCACAGTCGACAGGTCAGCGTCGCCCCGTACCCACAACTGCGGGGCGCCGTCACGGTCACCGGGCTTGCGCACGGCCGCACCCGCGACCTCCATAGCGGTCAACACACCGGCGACCACGGCCGCCCGCAAACCGGATTGGTCGATCACATCGGCGACGCTCACCCCGTCCGGGTAGCCACCCAACACCCCGGCAACCATCACGATCTTGAAGTGATCCGGGTTACCGGAAGACGCCCCGGACACAGGCGCGACCGCCGCCGCGTCCGCCCGGGTGATGTCGTCCGTGGTGGGCTCGAAGACCGGATCGGTGTCGTCAGCCGGGGCCCCGTCAATCGAGGTCGCGTCCGCCGGGGTGGTGACGTCGCCCGGAGCCGCGTCGCCCGTGCTGGGTTCGGAGACCGCAGCGGTGTCGTCGGCGGGGGCCTCGTCAGTCGGGGCGCCGGTAGTGGTGGGGTGCCAGATGTCGGCGGTCTTGCGGTTGCCATTGGCGGGGCCGGGGGTGCGGACAGCGGTGCCGGCGGTTTCCAGGGCGGCGAGGATCTTCGCGGTGGTGGACTGCCCGACCCCGGCGTGTGCGGCCAGGTCTCGGACGGTGACACCCATCGGGAAGGCGTCGAGCACAGCAGCAACAGTCTCGGCGGCAGGGGTGGTGGTGGGCGCGGTCATGGCAAACCTCCATAGCGAAAAGGGGTTGGTAATAGCGGGTCCGCGAATGCGGTGCGCTTTCGGTGGGGTATTTCGGTGGGCGGTGTTTGTTGCCCACGTCCATGGACCCTCTGCACGCGGCGTTTGTCAACCCGCATTTTCGTGACTCTTTCGCGCGGTCCCGGTTAGGGTCGGTGCAGGCCTTCACGATGGGCCCGTTTTTGTGGGGCGCGTTGTTTAATGGCGCCAGCTTCGCCGTGGGCCGGTGTTCGCGCGCATTTGGTGGCATTGCATTGGCGCTGTGGCGTCGCGCCGTACGGGGCGAATCAGCGGGCTAATATTTGGTGGCCGAAAAACGCGCCGCGCCCGGCCGATCGGCCGGGCGCGGGGGTGTGGTTCGGGGCGGTGCGGTTGGGTCAGGGCAGGGCGTTGATCATGGCGGTGAGTCCGTCTCTGATGGCGTCCCACCGGTCCCCGCGTAGCGGTTCGGTGGGCGCCCCGGGTAGTTGGATGGCGTGGCCCCGCCCGTCACGGTCAGCGGCGAACGCGACTCGTTCAGTAGGAAGAACAACCGCGTACGCGTACACGTTCGGGTCGAACATGCCCGGGTGGCGGGTGATCAGTCGGGCCATGCCCGCTAGCGTCGTGGGGGCCGTGTCGGCGCTCAGCGGGCCGCCAGGCACGGTCTCCCGGCGACCGGTCACGCTGGCCCCGGCGGCGGTCAGCGTGACCAACGCGGGGGCTGCGCAGTTGGCCGCGACCAACCGAACGGCATCACTGACGGATTGGTGACCAATAACGGCGCGGGTGGCGGCGGTGGGCATTTCCGTTTTCCTTTCGGTGGGAATCACTGACACGTCCATTACCGCTCGACCGATTGGTGAAGTCAAGCCGATGATTATGCGAAGAATCACTTCACGGCGGTTATAGCCGAACACCTTTACCGATCATGAACGGTACCGGGTCCGTAGCGTTGCTCGACTCGGCCGGATAACTAGTGTGGATCTCGAAATGCAGATGTGGGCCAGACGAATTGCCGGACGTGCCGACGTGGCCGATCAGTTGTCCGGCCGTCACGGTTTGCCCCACGGTCACATCAGGGCGCCCCACCATGTGGCAGTAGCGGGACACGATGTCACCGGCGTGGCGAACATCGACATACCAACCACAACCGCCGAGCCCGGGGTTCCCGTCGTGGTCGCACGGCATCGGCGAGGTGAATGGCGCGTCCCATGACTGTCCGGCGATATTGCACCGGACCCGAACGACGACCCCGGCTGAGGCCGCGCCTATAACGGTCCCGCGTCCGATGATCAGGTCTACCCCGTCATGTTCGGGGCGGTCGCTGGTACGGAAACCCGAACCAACCGTGTCACCGACCACAGGGCGCGTCCACCCAGACGCGGCAATCGAGGCCGTGTCACACCTCGGCTGGGTGCCGCCGGTGTACGTCGCCACGATCGCGGTAGCGCGCGCTTCGTGTTTGGCGTAGGCGTCCGGGTACGCCGACCGTTGCACGGCCTGCGCTGCTTGGGTGAGCGGCAACGTCTGCCAGTTCGGCACGGTCAGTAACCGCTCGTAGAACTTGCCCGACGCGTACGCGGGATCGGTGAGTTGCGCGAGCGTGCCCCACCCTTGTGACGGGCGTTGTTGGAACAGCCCGACCGAGTCGTGATCGGTCGCCGTACCGGAGTTGATCAGGTCGGATTCTTGCAACGCTGTGGCGATGGCGATCACCCACCCGCGCACCGGAACCTTCATCCGGTGCCCGACGGCCACAATCACGGCGGCATTGGTCGCCTGCTCAGCGGCGAGACCAGACGACGTGGCGCTCGGTGTGGTGGCGACTCCGGGGCACCCGGCGGCGTAGCCGTCACCGCTACCGAACAGCGCCCCGATCACCCCGGCGGTCGCGGCCCCGATCAACAGGACAACGGCCGCCAGGGCGACAGCGGCGACGGTCGCTATCCGTGCCACCGGGCACCGGCGCGGGGGGTGAGATCAGATAGTCGCAGCCGCCCCGAAGGTTGGTTGCCGACGACCCGCCACACCGTGCCCGCCGGGCCGCCCGAATCGGTGGCATGATCGGCGGCGGCCGTGGCCACCGTGAGCCCGTCCGGGACCCCGACCCGCGACAGGTGCGCGTGCAGGTTCGTCTCGCGTAGGGGATTGGTGAGCCAGAACAACACCGGGTAACCCAATGCGGCGGGTAGCCGTGCGTAGCCGGCAAGTTTGGTGGCGACGCGGGCTAGGGTTTCGGTGCCGAGATCGACCTCGACCCAGAACGGCACATCGCGCCCGTTGACGGACCAGACGCCGTGCCCGTCCGGGCGTACCAGTGCCCCGGTGGTGTCGCGGCACCGCTTTTCGTTCCACCACCGGGCGAGGTTGGCCCCGTCGTGGGTGCGGGCGTGCGCCGTGAGCGCCACAAAAAATTCATTGGTCGCGATGAGGTGCCTCAGCGATGGCATCATCGCCAGTCGGGCCGTGGCGTCGCGTACAGCGGACGGGCGGGGCATGGCCTCGCCGCGCCCGGCGGCGAGGATGGCCGCGCCGACCGGGCCGAGGGTCCAACGCCAGGACTGCGAGCCGGGGCGTTGGTAGTGGCGGAACCGGTCGAGGATGTCACGCTCGTACAGCAGGGTCAGCCGGTTGCGGGCGCGACTGGCGGCCCCGAAAGCTACGTCTGCGATTTGCTCGGTGGTCAGGGTTTGGTGTTCGTGAAGCAGGTCGAGTAGTTGTCGGTCGCGGGGGGTGAAGCGGCTGAGTTCGGCGGCCACGACCGACGCCGTGAGGCGGGAGCCAGATGCGGCAGTAGAAGGGATATTATTTATCAGTCGGTTCCGGTTCACCACTGCTCCTGCACCCCGTTGACGTGCGCGTACGCACTGTTCACGGGAGTGCTTTCACTGGTGTTCTCGTCGCCGTTGGATTGATCGTTGGATTGATCGTTGGAATTGACTAGTGAGTGGTTGGCTGTCACAGCGGAGAAGGTGTTACGACCTACCATCGGCATCGGCATCGGATCTGATCGTGAGTGCGGCTGGATCACCGAGTCGGGATCGGTGGTCGCCGAGACAGCCCGCGACTCCTGACGGTCCTTCTGCGACAGTCCGGTGTTTCCCCGGGCGGCATGGCGTAGTTCGGCCGCCCGGCCCTTGATCGGTGGGGGTGCAGGTTCGGTGTCGGCCGTGACTGGCGCGATGATTCGACCGTTCGCGACGGGGCGCAGCACGACCTCGTAACCGCCGAGGCGGATCAGGTCTCCATCGTCAAGATACGGTTCGAGGTGCCGGGCTTGATCGGTGGCGTCGCGTGGCGCCAACGCGAAATAGATTTTGTTGCGGGCGTTGGCGTCGATGGCCTCGGCCATCTCGGATGACAACTGCCCTAAATACTGGTGGGCTAGGACAAAGCTGGTGTGCAAGCCGCGGGCTTCGGCGAGGGCGTCATCGATGCCGATGGGCAAATGCAGAAAGTTATGACACTCGTCCAACACGACGGTGGCGTCCGGGCGGTGCGCCTCGGGGATGCGGGCGCGGGCGGTGGTGGCCTGCCACAACCCGGCCAACAGCAACGAGCCGATCAAACGGGTGCCGTCTTCGCCGATAATCCCCTTCGGTAGCCGACACAGCAGGATCCCACCGTCGAGGATCTCTTTAAATGAAAATGTGGTCTCGGCGACCCCGAACAGTGACATCGCCAAGGGATGCGCCAGGACCAGCCGAAGCCGTGAGAGCAACGGGGCGACAAGGCCGGATCGCTGCCCGGCGGACAGTTCGTTGAAGCCTTGCCAGAACCCGGTGAGGGTGTCTCCTTCCCAGACGTCCACCGCTCGCACTGCCACCGCGACGCGCGAGGCCCGCCACTGGGTGTCGGACAGCAGCCTGGGCAGCTGCGCGAGGGTGGAGCCCGGCACGTGGGCGAGGGTGAGAAGGCCGTGGTAGCAGAGGTCGGTGGACCGGTGGCCCCACCATCTGGCCCACACCTTGGACATGACCGCGGTCAGATTGGCGGCTACGTCGTGGGGGCTGCCACCGTGTACCTGCGGGTCGAGCAGGTTGATCGACGGTGGCGCCTGCTGTTCGTCCGGGTCGATCAGGACCAGTCGGTCACCGGCTGTGGTGGGCATCCGGTCCAGTAGGTCGCGGATCAGGTCGCCTTTGGCGGGGTCGAACGCGGCCACACCCCGACCGGCCTGAATGTCGTCGAGGATCATGTTCATCAGCAGGGTGGTTTTGCCGGTGCCGGTCGGTCCGAGGATGTGCGCGTGGTACCGCAAGTCGGGCAGTGAGATCCCGACCCGCACGGCCGGTCCGGCGTTGGCAACGCCGATGATGGTGCCGCCGATTCCCCAGCGCTGATCCAGCGGAACAAGATTTAGTCGCCGTTTCAGGCCGGGGCGACTCGTGGGCGCCGCTTCCGGGTTGTTGTCGCTCATGAGGGGCTCCAAGGGTTGTCGGGGGCGGTGGTCGGCGCGGCGCTGTGATCGCGGGTGGAAGGTGCGATGGTGGGGCCGTTGGTCGAGGGGTGACGGGTCTCGCGGAACATGTCGCCGCTCGCGCCGCGCCGCCGTGACGCGGCGGCGGGTAGCCCGTACGCGGCGGGTTCGCCCGGCAACCCGGCCAGGGCGGCGACCTCGGCCACGTTGGCCAGGCTCATCCGGGTCTCGGGCACCCACCGCACCCCGGCCAGCCGGCTGTCGCGGATGCGCCGGCGGGTGAAGTGCGCGGACAGCAGCCCGTACCCGGAGGTGATGTCCGCCGCCGCTGCTAGGGCGGCACCTCGGGTGGGGCCAGCCGCGACGGCACGGACCGCGACCAGCAGGTGCGGGGCGATGCTGTATTTGGTGCGGGCCTGCCTACCCTGCTCGGTCAGGTACGGGTCGGCCGTCCGTACCGGCCGCCGCGCGGATCCGCTGGACGGCCCGGGGGTGACAAGGTCAAGCACGCCGACGATCAGGGCTCGGAGAACGTTGGCGAGCAGGTCCACCGCTCGGGAGGCGCCTCGGGTGCGGCGGGCGCGTTCCGGGTGGGTCATCGCCCGGCGCAGCCCCCGCACCCGATGCGCGGGCGCCCGGCTGATGTGCACCTGCAACAGAGCGCCGCCGGTACGGCCGGCGGCGGCGAGCCCGTCATACACGGCTCGCAACCGGTCGTTCTCGGGACGGCCGGCGTCGAACCGGCCCGATGTGCCGGGAAGGTCATCGACCAGCGGCAGCCACTCAGGCTGAGTGGGAACCACGGCAAGGGTGATGGCGGTGCCGCCCGGCACGGCGGGCGGGCTCGCCTGCTCGGTGCGTACACCCGGCCACGCGCGGTGCACCAACCGGGCGACGGCGGTGGGGTTCACCCCCGGTGGTAGCCACAACCCGACCTGGGCGCGTTCGCGGCCGGCGTGGACCTCCCACACCAGCCGCGGCGGCCGCAGCGCCCACCGGTGCGGCGCCGGTAGAGCGGTGGCCAACAACCGCCACAGTGCGACGGTGGCTGCCGGGGTCGCGGTGACCGGCGGGATGATACGCAGCCACGTCGCACGGGCGGCGTGCGCGGCCCAAACCTGGCGCCGCCACGTCCGCACCGCGACGACGAGGCCGGTGAGGTAGATGAGTGTGGCCGCTGCCGCCAGCCAGTGATCGGTCAGGACATGGCCGAGCGTCGCTGGGGTTTTTGGTCCCCAGGTGCCGCACAGGATGTCGCCGATGAACGAGTCGGGGATGTTGCCGTGTCCGGGCACACACACCCCCGGCGGTGGCGGGGGTGTGTGTGCCGGAGGGGCGTGTAACAACACGGTGATAACGGACATGCGGGACTCCTATCTGGAGGAAAAAGGTGGGCCACTAGCAGGTGCGCAGCGTCGGCAAGGTGCGCAGCATTGGCAAGGTGCGCAGCATCGGCGCGGGTGTCGGTCAGCGCCCGGTCGTGGTGAACTGCGGGGTGCTCTCGACCAGGTCGTGTTCGGTTTGTGACGCGAGGGCGTGGAACGCCACCCGTGACGTGCCGCAGGACAGCAGTGCGTCTCCGCGCGAGCCGGACAGCAGGTAGGCGCGCTCGCCGTCGGACAGCCCGAACGCCTCGGTCACGGCGTTGATGGCCTGTGGTGCCTGGCGCAGCAGGATCTGGGTGGCGGCGTTGGAGACGACGGCACGGCCGATGTCGGTGGCCAGGACGTCGGCGGCGTCCTGGGTGACCACGGCGAGGCCAGCACCGTATTTACGGGCCGATTTGGCCAGCCGGAACAGGAAGCGGGCGCCGAGGCCGGCGCGGAGCATCAGCCACGCCTCGTCGACCAGCACCAGCCGGCGGGCCGCTGATCCGTGTTGGTGGGCGGTGCTGACGGTGCGCCAGATCGCGTCGAGGATCAGCAAAGTGCCGACCGGTTTCAACTCTTCCGGCAGGTCTTTGATGGCGTAGACCACGAGGTGCCCATGCGGGTGGGTTGTGGTCGGTCCGTCGAACAACCCGGAAAAGCTGCCAGTGACGTACGGATGCAACCGGGCCGCCAGGGTGCGGCCCGCATCACCGGAATCGGACAGCGTTGCGGTCAGGTCGGCGAGCAGCGGCGCCGGCCGCCGCCACGTTCGTGGATCGGTGGTGATGCCTTTGGCCCGGTACACGGCCAGCACAGCGACGTCGAGGGCGGCAGCCTCCTCCGGGGTGATGGTGCTGGGTGGCGTCTTCACCGCCGATCAGGACCGCGACGAAAGTTTGCAGGAACAGCGCCCGTCGTACAAGTGCGTCGTCACCGTCTCCGGCCGCCAGGTCGAAAGGGTTGATCCGCACACCGGGGGTGCCGGGGCGGATGATGGTGGCACCCATCGCCTCGGCCAGGCGCACGTATTCGTCTTCGGGGTCGATGACGAACGCCTCAACCCCCAGGTACAGGTTGCGGAGCAGGTCAAGTTTCGCCAGGTACGACTTACCCTCACCACTGCGGGCCAGGATCACGGAGTTGTAGTTGGGTTGCGCCCACCGGTCCCACACCACCACCCCCGGCGACTGGAGGTTGAGCCCGTAGAGCACACCCATACCGGTGTCCCCGGCTGTGGCCGGCAAATCCGCGCTGGTGAACGGAAAGCTCGCCGCGAGGGCGTCGGTGTCGAACACCCGGGTCAACCCCAACGCGTCGAACGCCAACGGCAGGCCGGTGACCCAACCTTGCAACTGCCGCCACGTCGCCGGGGCAACATCGAGCAGCAGCGACGACGCCAGGGCACGGACCTCATTGACCCGGTCCGCCAGTTCGGGCTCGGTGTCGGCGTGCACCCGCAAATACAGGCCGAGACGGAACAGGCGCGCTTCGCCCCGGGCGAGGCGTCCCGCCAGCTCGGCGGCATCAGCCGCCGCGGCGTCCAGCTCCGGGTCGTCGAGGCGCCCCTTGCCAGCATCCTGGCGCCGGTTCGCCTCAAACCGGCCCCGCTGCTTGCGCAGGCGTTGCGCGGCCACCACCGGCGGCACCGGCGCGATATGCACCGACACGTCCACCCGGCCCGGGTAGGCCAGCAGCGGCTCCAGCCAGCCGGGGCCGACCTCAGCCGGATAACCGGTCACCGCGAGGGTCGCCGAGAAGCCGTCGCCGACCCGCACGTACCGGCCACCGACCTCTACCGCGTCAGGCGAGCCGGGCAACAACACTGCGCCGACGCCGGGCTTGCCGGTGGGGTTGGACCGCCGCCAGGTCAGGGCCTTCATCGCTGCCCGCTCTCGAGGTTGTCGGTGTCCGTCCACCCCTGATCCGCGTGCGCGGGCCGGGTGGGCGGGGTGGGCGGGTTGAGGGCTTCGGCGAGCCGGGCGGTGGCCTCAGCCGGGCCCAGGACGGCGGCGGTGACCTCGCAGCCGGACAACGCCCGCACCGTTTCGGCGCCCTGGTGGGCGGTGGCGGCGGGGCTGCGGGTACTGCGCACCGCGACGGTGACGTGCCGGTGCAGCAGCTCCCGCTGCTTGCCGAGCGCGTCCAGGAACGCGGCGTGTTGGGTGGCCGCCGCCTCCAACGCGGGGTGCGGCAAGCCCGGTGCCCGTGTCAGCAACCGGTCGGTGAGCAGGGTCAGGTGCACCCGGCGGGCCTGCACCAGGATTTGCGCCGGCCCGTCAAGGCTGTGCAGCCACCGGGCGAACCCGGCCACGAGCCCGTTTTGCTCGGCCGGGCTCCGCAGCCCGAACGCGACGGTGGACGCGTCGATAAGGCCGGTGGTGCCGTCGGGGCCGAGGTCGATCAGCCCGTCGCCGGTGATGCCGGTGGCCGGTAGGCGCAACGGGCCGGGCAGCGGGAGTCGGTCGCCTCTACCCCGGGTGGTGGTAACCCACGCTGGGGCCGGCGTGACCGGGCCCTCGGCCGGGACGAGCTGGCGGGCGCTGCGACGGTGCCGCAGGGCGGCGAACAACCAGGCGTCGAGGCTGATCCCGTCGCGGCGCCCCACGGCGATGACGAAGGCCGCACCAGCGAACGGTAAACAGCCCACCGCGAATACCAAAGGTGGCACCACCCGGGCCACAGCGGTCCAGGCCGTATAGATGACCAGACCGGTGACGGCCAGGATGACCAACTGGCGGGCGGTCAAATTCCAGGCGACCCGATCCGGGCGGTCGATGTCAGCGGGAATTCGGGCACGAAGCGGCAGCTGTTCGTCACGGCGACTCACTCTTTACCTCCTTCGGGTTGGCCACGGCGCCGTCCCGGCGCCGGGGACGACGGCCGAGGCGTCGAGGACGACGGGGACGACGGCCGAGGCGTCGAGGACGACGGGGACGGCGGCCGAGGTGTCGGGGACGACGGGGACGACCGGGGCGAGGGTGGGGCCGAGGTGTGGGGACGAGGGTGGGGACGAGGGTGGGGACGAGGGTGGGGACGACGCCGCGCGGGACACCGGCTCGCCGCCGCCCGGTGGTGTCGGCCGGGATACCGGCGTCGGGGCTGGTCGCACCGGCGGGTCGCACCGACAGGGACGGCGGGGATGGGACAGCGGACGTGCCTGTTCGTAGGGCCGGCGTCGGCGCATCGGCGGGCGGCGGGGTCACCAGCGGCGCTCGCGCGCTCGATGCTGGCGGCGCCGGCGCGGAGACCGGACGGGGTGCCCGTGCGGTAGAGCCAGCCGGTGGAGTCGGTCGAGGCGTCCCGGTAGCCGCAGTCGACGGGGGTGGTTTCGCCGCTGTCGGTGAGGTGGTGGCCCGGCGTGCGGAGGTGGGCCGTGCGGCGGAGGTCGCCCTAGGCGCCGGTGGCCGCGCGGAAAACACTGGTGTGACCGGGGCCGGTGGACGCCGTGGTGCGCTCTGCCGGGCCGGTGGGCTGGAAAACGTCACCGGTGCAGGCGGCCCCGTTGGGGAAGGGCCCGGTGGTGTGGTGCTGGCCTTGCTGAACGCGACCGGGCTCGCCCCGGTGGTCAGTCGCGGCGTGCCCGCAGACGAGGTGGACGGGTGTGAGAACCCGGCGGCGGGTGCCGGTCCGGTCGGCGCCGGCCCTGTCGTGGCCGACGTGTGTGGGTGGCTGAATGCGGGCAGGCCGTTGGTGCCCGCCGGCTGGGCGAGCGTTGTGTGCGTGATCGGGGCGTTGCTGAACGCCACCGGGGCAGTCGGGGGCGGCCGGGACGACGGATGGGGACGCCCGCCCGAACCGGACAATCGGCGGGCGCCAACTCACCGTCTTCGGTCGTGTCCCGGTGCCTGCGGTCGCGGTGTTGCGGGCGGCACCGAGGGTGGTCGGCTTGTTTGCCCTTGCCGAGCAGCCCAGCGGCAGCACCTAACGTCTTGACCATCATGTACGTGCGCAGGGCCTGGCTGAGCAGGCCGCCGCCTTGGCTGCGCAGCCCCGTGGGGGCCAGGACGTACTGCTTGAGCAGGCCGGGGAGTTTGACCAGCAGAAACAGCATCGTCAGGCACATCAGCAGCCCGAGCAGGCCATCACCGGTGATCGGGATGCCGAGCTGTGTCGGGCCTGCCGGAGTCAGGAACACCCGCACGGTGGCCAGCACGATCACCGCTTGGGCGACCTGCAGGCCGAGGTTGGCGCCGAAGGCACGCCACCAGGTACGGGCCAATCCGTCGGACTGCGGTAGGGCGTGGCAGGCCAACACCAACGGGGCAACGCCGATGAGCAGCATCATCACCGCGACGCGGATCACGAAGGTGATGATCACCACGATGGCCAGCACGATGACGGCGATGCCGAGCAGCGCGTAGAGCACACTCGGCGACGGCACCCCTAGCGGCCCGGTGACCATGTCCAGGATCGCGTCAGCGGCGGTGTTCGGGTCGACTCCCTGCCCGGCGATGGCGCTGGTCAACGCGTTGGTGGCCTGGATCAGCTTGCCGCACAACAGCAGGCTGGTGTTGGCCATGACCGCCCCGAACGCCAGCCTCGGCAGTAGTTGCCGGGCGCCGTACTGGGTTTGCAAGCTCTCGCGGGAGGTGACGAGGAACCCAGCCGCGACGATGAACAGCACATAGACCGCGTTAGCGATCACGAGGCAGGTCGTCCACACCGTCACAACCTGCGGATTCGTGGTCAGGTCGGGGGTAGACAGGACCGTTCGGCCGAGCAGCCCCATGACGGGGGTGATGGTTGAGGTGACCGTCCAGGCGAGGAACTCGCGGATCGCTTTGCGGATCTGTCCGGGGATGTCGAACAGGCCGGGCTCATCGTCATCGGCGGGTTGGTCTCCGGGCTTGGGCTGTCCGGTCTCTGTCCCGGGGCGCGGTCCCGGCGACGGTGCCGGAGTCGGGTGCGGTGCCGGAGTCGGGTGCGGTGCCGCCGGGGTGCTCGGTCCGCCCGCAGGTGGCGCGGGCATCGGGGACGGTGTTCCCGGGCTCGGGGCGGGTCCCGGGGACGGCGCGGCGGCCGGGCCGGGCTGCGGGGACAGCGCCGCCCACGCCGTCCCCGCGAGGACAGGTCCGGCGCCCAACACCAGCGCGAACACGGCCACGACCAACCACCGGCCCCGACGGCGGGGACGGCGGGGACGGCCCGCCCGAACGGTGGGGTCAACGGGGACGGCGGTGGGGACGGCACCTGTCCGGTTGGGGACGGCGCCCCCGATTGCGGGGACGGGGGGTTGAGCGCTCGTCGAGGCCATCACTTCACCCACTGGCCGACGATGGTGACGAACAGTGGGGCGAGCAGCGCTAGGCCGTAGCCGATGGCGGCGGACTTCAACGCGGTCTTGGCTTTCTCGACCTCGCCGGGGTCGCCATTCGCGGCGGCGTATCGCAGGCCGCCGACGGTCAGGAACAGGGTGGCGACCGCGACGAGGATGCCGAGCAGCCAGGTGCGGATGTTGTTGATGACGGTGTCCAGGTCGGCCGGGGCGGCGAACGCCGCGTCCGGGGTGCCGGCGATGGTGATCAGGGCGGCGGCGGCGACGGCGAGAACTGGCGCGGTCCGACGAACAACCCGGATAATTCGCGGCGATTGGGGCGGGTCAGGGCGGGGATAGGCCCGGCTCGGGTGATGGCTTGTGTGGTGGTTCATGGGGGTGGGCTCCTACGCGATGGCGCCGGCCGCACAGCAAGGCAGTGGATGTGTGGGCCGAAGCGTGGCGAGAAAGCCGCTGGTGACCCCGGGCCGGCGGGGTGGCCGTCCTCCTTCCAGAGGCGGGGTGTGGGTGGGCCGTTTCGGGGTGTCAGCGCCGTCAGCGGCGCCGGTCCGGGGTCACCAGCGGTGGAACGCCTTGCACATAGAGATGCCTTTTCCGGCCCCTGTTTTGGACATCGGCCGGTGAAGGCGCAGGTCAGAGGTGTGGCAGCAGCGTCATGGTGGCCTCGGCGATCACCTCGGCGTCCGGGTCGGACAGCGTGCCGGAACGGATCGCCGTGACGAGGCGGTCTTCGGCTCGGGAGCGTTCCTTGGCCACCGCCCAGTAAGTGCGCCCGTGCCGGGCGGCGTAGTCGGTCACCGACACGTCCTGCAGGCGGGTAGCCCCGATCAGGTCCGCCTCCGCAGGCGTGATCACCCCGGCGCTCACCGCACGGTCCAGGGCCAGGTCCGGGTGCCCGGCCGTGGGCGCCGGCACCTGCACCTGCACCTGCACCTGCACCGGTTCACGCTCGGCCTGGGCGCGTAGCGCGGTACGAGTCTTGACGACCGTGGATGTCAGCAACCGCCGGGGCACCTGCGCCCCGGCCGGTCGGATCTCGCGCAGCGAGGTGACGAACGCGGTCAGCAGCTCAGCCTGCACGTCACCCGGGGTGTGCCGCAGCCGGCGGGCGGCCTGCCGTAGGCCGGGCATTGCGACACCGACCGCACCGATCACCCACGCCGGACCCTGCGTGCGGGCGTTAGCGATCAGCAGCCGCCACACCCGGTCGGCGGTGGCGAAGCCGCACGAGGGGTGCATCAGGATCGCGGACAGCTCCGACAACGGGATACGGCGGGCGGGAAGGCCCCCACCGAGCACGGCACCGTTGATCGACAACGGCTCGGGTCCGGTCGTGAGCAGCCGAAACGTGGTCGCAGCGACGTCCAGGGGGCTGTCACCGTGGACGAGTTCCGGCACGGCGGGGTTGGTGGTGGGCAGGGTGGAACCAACGAACTCAGACATGGGAATCCCCCGGGCAGATGTGGGTGTGGATTCGCCGGGGCGCCTCAAGCGGGCTGGCCCGGCGGGAACGACACCCATCTCGCCAGAGGGCTATAACAGATCTTGAACACTGTTGATCTTGAACGAGTGTTACCAGGGGGTGTTACACCCGTGTGCTAGCGGCGCGCGGGAAACCCGATGCCGGAGCGGGAACGCGACGCCGAAAGCGGCGGTGAGGTGCGCGTTCAACCCTGTTATAGCGCCGGCCGCACCCGGCTGCCCCGTCATCGACCGAGGGAGTAAACATCGATGTTCGACGAGGCTTTACGGCACCCGCGACAACTCGCCGGCAGGCAAGTGTTATACCCACCAAGAAGACAAGTTGATCTTGTTATACCTCTCGTTGATCTTGTTATACGGAGACCCAACCTAGAGTTGATCTTGTTATAGGACTCCGCGATCTTGTTATGAGTGACCGCCGCCACTGACATCCTCGGGGGCGGTCACCATGCCCCTGCGTGCCACGCCCATAGGGCCCGCTGAGCTGCGTGTTCACCCCAAAGCTGATCTTGTTATAGGTGCCCGAATGACAGTGTCGGCGCGGGTTTCGTCGCCGTCATATGTCGGGCCGATGTCCAAGACCAGGCCCGAAAAAGGCATCTCTAGGTGTCAGCGTTCCGTCAGTGGACGGCCCCACCGCCCATGCCGCAGCACCACCCCACCGACACCCATCACCACGAGCCCCGCCCGCCCCGGGCTCCCGTCGCCCTGCTCCTGCCCCCGACCCACCCGTACTGGCCCACCGACCACACCGGCCGCCCACTACCCGACTGGTACGGCGTGCATCCTGATCACGTCGCTCGACTGATCGCCCGTTACACCCGCGACGACGACCTGGTCCTGGACACCGACAACCACCCCACCATCACGGCCGCCGCCGAGTACCTGCACCGCCGCCACAGCCGCACCACCCACCGCGACCCCGAACCCCTGTGGCCCAACGGCACCCTCGTCGACGATCCACCAGCGGGTGCGGGACTCGTCCTGGCGACACTGCCCCGCCTGGACGTTGACCGCCGCGACACCGACGCCCTCGCCCAGCGGATCGCAGACTGGGGCCAACTCCTACGCCCCGGCGGGCACCTCGGCGTCCTACTCACCACCGGACCCGGCACCGCACTTCACATCCACCGGTCGGCCGTGATCGCCGCCGCCCGCACCGTCGGGCTGCGCTACCACCAACACATCCCCGCGATCGTCGTCGCCCTGCCCGCGACCGAGCCGCGCACCGAACCCGTCCCCGCCAACCACCAACCCCTGCGCCAGGGACGCCACGAGCGCACCCACCGCGACCTCGTTCTGTTCGCCACGACCAACCCGGAGGCCGCCGATGTCTGAACACCCCACCCCCAGCGCCTCCAAGGACCCGGCGCTCGGGTTCCCCGGTTCGGTGTGGCTCACCGGACAGTTCGCCTCCCGCGTCCTGCGCAAGGGCCGCTACGTTCCGGAGGCGATTACCCACCCCGGCAAGATGCTGCCCACCATCGCCCGGTACGCCATCAACACCTACACCCAAACCGGCGATCTGGTGCTCGACCCGATGGCCGGGATCGGCACCACCATCGTCGAAGCTATGCACCTGGGCCGCCACGGCATCGGCGTCGAATACGAAGCCCGCTGGGCGGCGCTCGCCGACGCCAACCTCACCCTCGCCGCCCAGCACGGTGCCACCGGCCGTGGTGAGGTCTACGTCGGTGACTCCCGCCAACTCGCCGCCGCCCTACCCGCAACTGTCCGGGGCCGGGTCGCGCTGGTGGTCACCTCCCCGCCGTACGGGTCATCCACCCACGGCCACGTCCGCACCCCCGGCGCTAGACGCGGCAAGGTACAGAAAGTGCACCACCGGTACGGCGCAAGCGACAACCTCGCCTACCAAGGTGACGGCGAACTGGCCGAAGGCTTCACCCACATCCTCACCGGCTGCCGGCAACTGCTGCGACCCGGCGGACACGTCGTCATCACCGCCCGTCCCTACCGACACCGAGGCGAACTAGTCGACATCCCCGGCATGGTCGCCGCCGCCGGCCAAGCCGCCGGCCTCGAACTCATCGACGAATGTGTCGCCCTCATAGCCGGGGTCCGCAGCGGCGTCCTCATCCCCCGCGCGTCGTTCTTCCAGATCAAAAACGTCAACGACGCCAACACCGCCGGCAACCCCCAATGGATCCCCCAACACGAAGACGTCATCATCCTGGCGCGCCCACTAAAGTCCGCGAGTTCCCCGCCCGACCTCGCACGCAACGCATCCGCCCCGGCCGTCGCACATACCAGCCACAGGCTTGATCCCTTCACCCCAACCCGCGTGGATCGACGTCCGCACCCGGCGCACCCCGCAAACGCCAACCCCGGCGGTAGCGCCACCGACACCCGGTCCCACCCGGACCGGGACGCCGAAAGGACAACCGATCCATGCCCGCCCTACTCACGCCCCATCCCAGGGTCCGTACGGCCCGACACCATCGCCCGCCGATCACACACCAATGTCGACAGGCCACGCCCACACTCCGGACCGTCCGACACGGCAGGCCGCCGATGAACGGCCCGACCGCCGAGTGGCGACCTGATCCGCTGCTGACCATTGACGACGTCGTTGCCTGGTTGCGTAAGCCGAAGCACACCCTCTACGCCTGGCATAGCCGAGGCAAAGGACCACGCGCCATCCGCGTCGGCAACACCCTGCGCTACCGGCGCAGCGAGGTCGAACGCTGGCTCGACGCCAACACCGACCCGGAGAGCTGAGCTATGGCCCGACCTCCCCTGCCCGTCGGAACCTGGGGCACCATCCGCACCGAGACGCTCAGCCCCAACCGGCACTGCGCCCGCGCCCGGTTCCGCGACTACGACGGCAAGACCCGCGACGTCGAAGCCATCGGTCCCACCGGCCCGGCCGCCATCCGGGCGCTCAAGATCAAACTTCGCGACCGCGTCGCCCCTAACGAGGACGAGATCACCAGGGAGACCCACGTCAGCACCCTGGCCGAGCTGTGGCTCGAAGAGATCACGGCAGAAGAACGAGTCGTGCCGCAGACGATCGACAGGTACGAGAGTGTAGTGCGGACGGCGGTGGTGCCGGCCCTCGGCAGCCTGCGGATCCGAGAGGCCAGCGTCGGCCGCCTCGACAAGTTTCTCCGTGAAATCGCCAAGAACTATGCGTCCGCTGCCAAGGTCGCCAAGGTCGTCGTCGGGCAGATGTTCGCCTTGGCGGTACGCCGCGGGGCTTTGACGGCCAACCCGGTCCGGGACACTGGTCGACTACGTACCCCGCGCCGCAAGGTCGTTGCCCTCGATACCGAGCAACTGGACGCCGTGCGCTCGGCGATCCGCAAGTGGCAGGAGCCCACGCCGGGCAAGTCGGGGCCTCGGCCCACCGGCGACCTGTCCGACATCGTTGACGTCATGCTCGCCACCGGTGTGCGGATCGGCGAAGTCCTGGCGCTGCGGTGGGCGGATGTGGACCTCGCCGCCGACCATCCGACCGTGACGATCTGCGGCACGATCGTCTTCGTCAAAGGCAAAGGGTTCTTCCGGCAGGACTGGACGAAGAGCGACGCCGGTTTCCGAACGATGGTCCTGCCCCGGTTCGCAGTCGCTGTGTTGATGGAGCGCAAATTCGCCGCCGCCGATAATCCCATCGATGCGGTCTTCGTCTCCCGGCGCGACACCTGGCTGTCCCCGCACAACGTCCGTCGACAGTGGCGACAAGCCCGCGCTGACACCGGCCTGGAGTGGGTCACGCCGCACACCTTCCGCAAGACCGTCGCCACGCTCATCGACAAGGAGGCCGACACCGACCAGGCCGCCGCTCAGCTCGGGCACGGAAGCAAGGCGGTCACCAAGAAGCACTACATCGAGCAGCCCGCCCTCGCCCCCGACAGCTCCAGCATCCTCGAACAACTCGGCGGCCGGGCGACATCCAACCCCAGGCATAGCGATCATGGGCCGCACCAGGCGTCCTAGAACCCACGTACGGCGGGCCGACTCCAGACGTACCCGGCTTATCCATCGCTGTTGCCGAGGGGTCATCCCGGGACGGCACAATTTACATAGGTAACAGGGAAGCCCCGATCAGCGTTCCGCTGGTCAGGGCTTTCTCTACTCTGAGCGCTATCGCTCTGCGTCCAACGTGCATAGCCCAGTTTTGGTCGAAGTCCTTCTGCTGGGGCCACCCGGCGCTAGCGCCGAACGCTTCGACCAGTCCGGGCGCGTTGGACTTGCAGAAGCACACCGCTCGCGTTGAGCCGGTATCTGGCCATCGGCACGCTGACCTGGTGCTTCTCGGAAATCATGTCAGGCGTTGAGTCGGCGTACGCCTCGCGAAGCAATAGTGGCCGCGGCAAGAGGAGGCACCCGGCGAGCCAGTTCGCTTCTTCTTCCTGTTCGGGGTTGCAGGTGAAAAAGGTGTGGCCAGCAAGTTGCTGAATTTCACGGATTTCATGGTCCAGGAGGACGTGAGCGATCTCGTGGGCGATGTCGCTGTTGGTACGCCCGATCTCGCTGAGGGGGTTGCTGACGATGACGGTCCGGCCACCGGGTAGGTGGAACGTCGCGGCGGAGAAGGCGCCCGGCTGCAACTCGTCGAGTTCCTCCAGGTCTGTGCGATCGACGAGTTGATCGGCGGGATGGATCTCGATGTCGAGGTGTTTAGCGAGATCACGAATCGGCATGTGGGCATGGGGCGGGAGGCCGAGTTCGGTTCGCGTGCGGTCGGCCAGCCGTTCTGCCTCGGTTTTGAAGCCTCGTCGCATCGGGGTGCCTGCCTCGTCCGCTCAGGGTTCCGCTCGCGGCGTGGCTTCAAGCTTCTGCTGCATCTGTTCAAGCAGGTTGGAAAGCTTGCGCGAGGCTTCTGGCTTGAACGTCGCTGAGGCTCGAAGGTGCACGCGTATTGGACGTTCAGTGCTGGCGAGGCTGGTGTACAACTCGCGGACGAGCCCAGCAATCTTCTCGGCGGCGGCGCCTGTCAGGTTCGGGTCGCGGGCGAGGTGGTGGGCGATGAGTTCGGGGGTGTTCTCTGTCCTGACCCGTGGCGGCTGAAAGAACCGCTCGGGCGGCAAGCCAAGCCAGTGCACGATGCGCCGGAAGTTGGCGAGGTCGGGGAGGTCGCCCTTCTCGACTCGTGCCAGCGTGTTGAACGGCACCTCGGCTTGTTCGGCTGCGGCGCGCAGGCTGAGACGCCCGCGTTTGAGGCGCTCGGCATGCACGAGCCGTCCCAGCAGTTCAATGTCGATGGGGTCGCTCACCTACACCTCCATCACCTAGGCCGGACTGACCGTAGAGATCAAAATATCTCCTCCGCGATCAAGCGCATGCGTGAGGGCACAGACTGTGCGCTGCTCACCCGCCGCACCGTTTGTACCTTGATCGGTACATGCCGTACAGTCCTCGACGTCAAGCATAGCCCGACGCGCCAGCGCTTCAGGCTGTGTTGGTACGCGAGTGGACGCGGGAGGGGCGTTAGCTCGCGCAAATAGCAAATACTGGGGGGAAGATGACGCGCAGTCTTAGCAAATCTGGAATCCGGCGGCTGCCGGACAACGCGGCACCGGGGGTGGCCGACGCGCGGCTGTTGCCGAATGACGACTTCGCTGCCGCCTGGTCGGCGATCGTGTTGCCGGAGGGGATGAAGCAGCGGTTGCTGCGGACGGCGATCGCCGAAGCACACCTGCGCGCGGCGGTGCCGTTTGACGCGCTGCCGTTGCACGGGGTCGTTTTGCTGACCGGCAAGCCCGGCGTCGGCAAGACCACCGTGGCGCGGGGCCTCGCGGACCGGGTGGCCCGCACCATCCCGAATGCCACCGAATGGTTGTTCGTGGAGGTCGACCCGCATAGCCTGGCCAGTTCCTCGTTGGGCCGCAGCCAGCGCGCGGTCGAGCAACTGTTCGGCACCCTGCTGCACGAGCACGCAGCCGCCGGACCGATGGTCGTATTGCTCGATGAGGTCGAGACGCTATTTACCGACCGGGCAGCGCTGTCGATGGACGCCAACCCCATTGACGTACACCGGGCCGTGGACGCAGCGCTTGTCGGCCTGGACCGGCTCGCTCGGCGCCATCCGCAGATGCTGATCCTGGCGACGACCAACTTCAGCGACGCGATCGACCCAGCGTTGGCCTCGCGTGCGGACTGGATCGTCGAGGTGCCGCTGCCGGATCGCGTCGCGCGTCGACAAATCCTCGAGCACACCGCCGCCGCGGTCGCCGCCGCGTTCCCTGGGGCAGGTCTGCTGCTGGAGCCCAGCGTGCTGGACGCCGCAGCCCAGGAATCGGACGGCCTCGACGGCCGGCGGCTGCGGAAAGCTGTCGCTGCCGCCTGCGCGTACCGGCCGGAGTCACAGGGCGATCCCGACCGGGTCACTGGTCAGGATTTGCTAGCGGTGCTGCGCGAAGGTGGTTACTCATGAGCGTCGCATCACGGCAGACATCCCATGATGTTTGATGTCAAGCAGCAAGTTGGTGATCTTGTTGGTGGTGTGCCCACGCGGTGTGTTCGTCGTACGGGGTGCCGGTCTTGAGGCAGCCGTGCAGGATCCCGACGAGCCGGTTGCCGAGCTGGCGTAGCGCGGCGCGGTGACCGATACCGCGGGCGCGTTGTAGGTCGTAGTAGGCGCGGGCGCCGGGTGAGGCTTTCAGCGCGGCGAAGGCTTGCAGGCCGAGGGCGTCGAGGAGCCGGTCGTTGTGGACGTAGCGGGCCAGGACGATCTTCTTCTTACCAGACGCTCGGGTGATCGGGGACGTGCCGGCGTAGTTTTTGCGGGCTTTAGCGTCGGTGTAGCGGGCCTTGTCGTCACCGAACTCGGCGAGCACCCGGGCGCCGAGGATGCCACCGAGGCCGGGCTGGCTCAGGTAGACCTCAGCGTCCGGGTGCCGACCAAAATGGGCACCCACCTGCTGTTGCATCAGCTTGATCTGGGTGTTGAAGGTGGTCAGGATCGCGACCTGGGCCTGCACGGTCACCGCGTAGGCGCCGGCCACCACGCTCGGCTGGGCCAGCTGCGGTGTTCGTAACACCTCCTGAATCTTGGCTACCTTGTCGGGTATGCCACGGCGGCGGGCTCGACGCAGCGCCGCAGTGATCTGCTCGCCCTCCAGCCCAGCCGCGGTGACCGGGTCCGGGGCCGCCGCCAACAGTTCCAAGGTGTCCGCGGCGTCCAGATCATCGAACGCGGTCACCGCGGCGGGGAAAAAGTCCAGCAACGCCCTCCGCAGCCGCAGCGTGTGCCGGGTCCGTTCCCAGATCAGCGTCTTATGCGCCCGGGTGACCACCTTGACCGCCTCGGCCAGGTCACTGTCCCCAGCCACCGGGCGCAGCTGATGCCGGTCGGTACGCACCATATCGGCCAGACTGTGCGCGTCACCCGGATCACTCTTGGCCCCAGACACACCGTGTCGTTCCCGGTAGCGGGCCACCTGCAACGGGTTAATCGCGTACACCTGGTAGCCGGCCGCGATCAGGGCCTGCACCCACGGGCCCCGCTCGGTCTCGATCCCAACCACGACCTCAACCGGCTCATCAGCGTCGCCGATGTGCTGGCCGATCATCGCGTGCAGCCGGGCGATACCCGCGATCCCCTCCGGCAGCCGTGCCTTACCCAACCGGCGTCCCGTTTCGTCCTGCACCTCCACATCGTGGTGGTCCTCGGCCCAGTCATCTCCAACCAGCAGCAACAACGCCCTCGCCCTCCCTGTTCACGGACCACTTGTGGCAGCCTGCGGGAGAGCTACCGCAACCTAATGATCAAGTGCTCACACCCAAAGTGCAGCGGGCACGACATCCCATCAGCGGTCTGGTCTCCCGACCACCAAGCAGGGGCACGATCTGCCGCTAGGACTCAACGTCCAGGCCCAAGAAGTGCTCACCCACCGGCGGCTACCGGCACCGAGTCTGACTCACGCCAACCCGGTAAATCTCATTAGGTCCCGTCCGTGCCTGTGCACACGTCGGTCGCGACGTGGAACGCCATCATGGATCTGCTCACCCCGACAGATGCCAGCGCCCGCGCTGATCTGATTGCGGTCAAGAACACGGTGGCCATGCTGATCGCCGAGGAATACACCCGCGAGGTCCCCATCGTGGTCATGCCGGCCACGGGAGACCGCGTGCGGATCTACACACTGCACGGCGTAGCCGCCGTTGAAGGCGAGGACCCAGCGCCCTTGGCCACCTGGCCACTCGCCGAGTCCGGCTGGCGCATCTCCCTGCCCTGCGGCGCAGCCGACCTGGACGAAGCGCGCACCGCACTGCAGCCCTACCCGGCATTCGATGTCCGGGACGTCACCGAGGGCATCACCGCAGCCAGCGTGCCGCCGCAGCCGGGCATCAGGGGACGTATCTCGATCGACTACGCAGAACTGGAGCGATCGTGACCACCGCAGTTCGCGTCAATACCCACGCACACGCGACCACGCACGTCGCGACCAACATGCTGCGCGGAATGAAACAGATCATTCAGGAGAGCGGGCTGAGCACCAGCAAGATCCGCGGCGACTGGGCCGTCCTCGAAAGCGGCATCGCCGCATGGCTCAACTCCGGGCACCTCAAGGGCCTGGTACTGGAGATCTACGACCCGGGTAAGCGCTCCGGGGCCGATCTGGTGGGACGCTTTGACTTCACCATCGACTACAGCTACTACGGCGACGCCGACGGCGAGTTATGGCTGGACCCGGACACCGTCTCCTACACGGTGCTCAAGAACGGCTCGTACCCGTCGCTCTGCAACTACCAGTTGATCGCCGACACCTCCCCTGGTTACCCATCGGTGGACGGCTGGACCACCACCACGATGGGCTCGACGGCTGGGTTCACCCGGCACTCGGTCGGCACTGCCATCGGCGGCGGCAGCCTCGGCGCTGGCCTGCACTACTACACCAGGAGCAACGGATGATCAGCGTCAACGAGGCGTTCGACAAGTTCCGCCGCAACCTGGAAACCACCAACACCGAGGACGCCTCGGCGAGCGCTCGTCAACAGCGGATCCGGGAACAGCTCGACGCCAATGACACCCTCGACATCATCAGGGACTTCCTCACCGGCGCCTACCGCCGGCATACGAAGACCAAACCGTTGAGCGACGTCGACATCATGATCGTGTTGGGCAACACCGAGTACCTCGATCGGCACCCCCACGACATCCTTGAGGTCGTCCGAGCGGTCCTGGTCCCCTACTACGGCGAAGGCCGCGTCTGCTGCGACCGGCGCGCCGTCCGGGTCGACTTCGGGGTCCGGATTGTCGATGACGTCAGCGACGCCGACGAGGTGGTGTCCTTCGACGTCGTGCCCGCGTTCGTCAACGGTGACCACTACCTGATCCCTGACGACGTCACCGGCGAGTGGGTGCACACCAACCCTGAACTGCACTATGACGCTGCACGGGACGCCAACAAGGGGTTCGCGGACCAGTGGAAACCACTCGTCAAAATGATCAAAAAGTGGAACCAAGTCGCCTGGCACCCGGTCGACCCCTCGTTCCTCATTGAAGTGATGGCCCTAAAGCTGATCACCGGCCCCTGGACCGGCAGCCACCCCCGCGAGTTGCGGCAGTTCTTCGCCAGTGCTGCTAGCCGGATCCATGAGGGCTGGCCGGACCCGGCGCGTATCGGCCCCGACGTCTCCGACGTGGTGGACAACGACCCGGCGAAGATGGACACCGCCCGTAAAGCGCTTCGCGCAGCCGAGGCCGCCTGCACCGCCGCGATCAACCTCGACCGCGCCGGACGCACCAGTGAGGCCCTAGCTGCATGGCGAGCCCTTTTCGGCCCGCTGTTCCCGCTCTCATGACGGGTGCCCGTGCAGCCAGGCCAGTGCCCGAAGGAGCGTCGGCTCGCATCACCCAGCGCCAGGATGAGCCACAGCACCTCAAACGGCTCCTTGCCTACAGCCGCGACTACCAGGTTGCTCACCGCTGGCGGCGTGCCCGCGCCTTCGGTACGTTCGCCCTAGCTGCGGTCGGCCCGTTCATCTCACTGTTCATCCCGGCTACCACCGACCTAGTCGCCGCCATCAGCGCCGGGTGGCTCGTCCTCGGCCGGACCGTGCTGACCGGGATGGAACAGCGGGCCACTCAGCACGCCGTCCGGGTGCAGGAACTCTACGACACCAATCTTTTTCATCTGACGTGGAACACCGCTCTCGCCGGCCGGAAACCCGCGCCCGAAGATGTGGCCGCCTCCGCCCGTCACATCACCGACGACAGCGATTACCGCAACTGGTACAGCGTCGATCTCGGTGCTACGCAATGGCCCGCCGATGTGCTGCTCTGCCAACGCCAAAGCATGGTGTGGAGCCGCCGGGAGCACCGCGCGTACAGCGCCACCATCCTCACCACCGGCGTGGCGTGGTTCGTCATCGGACTTGTCATCGCCCTCGTACGCGATCTGGACCTTGCCGACTACCTCATCAAGATCTTTCTGCCGAGCGCCCCAGCCTTCCTCGACACTATCGAACTCGCCCGGCTGCACGGGCAACACGCGAACGCACGCCAACAAGCCGAGCATAAAATCGACGACCTCTGGCAGGTATATACCCATCAGCCCGAGACGCTCACCATTAGTAGCTGCCGCGAAGTCCAGGACGCCGCGTTCCTACTTCGCCGCGACGGCCCGCGCGTACCGAACCTGTTCTATAAGCTCCGCAGGGCAAGATCAGAGGCCAACACCAAAGCTGGAACCGCAGCCCTGCGAAATGGAGACGACGCAGCGGGACACGCCCCCTGACTGATCAAGAAGCGGCTCACACCGTGAGCGGGACGCGCGCCAGGCTCCTAGGGCGCGCGACAGCAAACACCTCCATCCCACCGAACCTGACGGGCCTGTTGCCCGGAAACCTCGCGGGGAGGCGTCGCCATTGATGAGCGGCTTGACTGACGAGCGTCGGTCTGACCGTAGCTGACGAAGGCCCTACGCGGCGCCTTCGCCGCAGGGCCAGACTTCGTTCGCTAGAGGTGCGCTGTTGAGCTGGTCTCGCCGAGCACGCCAGTCCGGCAGGAACTTGTCCATAAGGCTGGTGAAGCGCATCCCGTGGTTGCGTTCGAGAAGATGAGTCATCTCGTGGACGACGATGTACGCCAAGCAGTCGGGGTGTTTCTTGGCAAGTTCGACGTTGAACCAGATGTGGCCAGCCTCGCGGTTGCATGAGCCCCATTTTGTCTTCATGCGTCGGATGCTCCACTTCGATACAGATACGCCCAAGACAGGTTCCCAAGTAGCAACGAGACTGGGGATGGCTGTACGCAGTTGCGCGCGATACCAACGATCGAGCAGTTCCCGGCGATGATCGGCATCGGTGCCATGAGGAACGTAGAGGAGCAGGCGTTCGCCGTCGACCTCGAGGTGGGCACGGCCTGGTCGTTCGACGACTTTAAGGCGGTGCCGGCCTCCCCGGACGTAATGAGACTCCCCTGTCACCATCTCTCGTTCGGACTGCCGATGGGCAGCCCGGAATTGATCGCGCTGGCGTTTGATCCACGGCAGCCGTTGCACGACCGCCAGGCGTACGCGGTCGTTGTCGAGGCTCTTCGGGGCCGCCACCCGGACTCGGCCCATCGGGGGGTAGACACCGATGTGCAGATTCTTGATGTCCTTGTAGACGACGTCAATGTCGATACCGCGGACGGTGAGGTAGGCGCTAGCGGTATTCATGGCGTGCCTTTACCAGCTCGAACAGTTCATCGAGCCGATGAAAGTCCGAGGGCAACGCCTTGGCGATGGCCTGTTTGACCTTCCGTTCCTTGATCGGGCTTCCGATCCAGGAGTCCGGCTTGGTATGCCGGATGACGGCGTCGATTCCGATTGCCAGCTCGGCGCTCGGGTGGAAGAAGTCGATCAGCGCTCGGCGTGCGCCGTTGTTGGCCCAGTCCGGGTAGGCCGTGTCAGACTCGCTCTTGCCGAGCTTCGCCGCCGTCTCCAGCAGTTGGGCAAGGTACTCCTTGTACTCGATGGCGCCCTTGCGCCGCTCCTCCAAGATGGCGTCGAGCAGCTCGGACATCTTGTCGTAGTACTTCGGGTTGGTGGCCCGCTCATCGACGATCAGCTTGCGCATGTTGTTGGTGATTGTCTCGGCTACCGCTTCGGGGTCCTTTTTGATCCCGTCGGGCAGCTTGTCGATCGCGCCCGGCCCCATCTCGACGATGAGCTGGACGAGCCCGGTGTCGTTGAAGTCGGAGATGGTCTCCGACGGCTCGGCCTGAATGTAGGTATCTAGCAGGTGCCGCATGCCGGCCTCGTACTGCTTGAAGTCGACGTTCTCGCCCGCGCCGAGCTTCACCTCGTCGCGGACGTTGGCGTAGTGGACGATCTCGGCCTTGATCGCGGTCGCCTCGGTGTCGGTGTAGCCGGCGGCGGTCATCTCGTTGGCGAGGTTGCCGTAGGCGCGGGCTACCGCCGCAACAGATTTGTAGAGTTCAACCCGCTTCGGCTCGTTGGCCTTGAGCTGGTCGGCGTTGCCCTGTTCGGCCGCACAGAAGTGGTGCTGGTATTGCAGCGTGTTCTTCGGCGGCGCGACTGGCTCGCACAGCGCCCGGACGCGCTCCAACGCCTCGTCTAGGTCCTCACGGGCGCCCGACAGGCGATCAGTCAGCAGCCCATCAATGTCCTGCTTCTCGTAGCCCTCCAGCGCACCGCCGGTGTAGTCGGTGATGGCTGTTTCCAGCGAGTTGAACAGGTCCCGGTAGTCGACGATGTATCCGTAGTCCTTGTCTTCGCCGTCAAGCCGGTTGACGCGGCAAATGGCTTGGAACAGGCCGTGATCCTGCATCTTCTTGTCGATGTAGAGATAGGTGGCGCTTGGCGCATCGAAGCCAGTCAGCAGCTTATCGACCACGATCAGCAGCCGCATCTGGCCCGGATCGTTGATGAAGCGTTCCTTGACATCCCTCTCGAACTGCTCGACCTTTCCCATCGCCGCATCGGCCGGCTCGTCGAAGTGGTCGGCGAGCATCTGCCGGTAGATCTCATACTGCCGCAGCCGCTCGGTGGCGCCATGACCTGAGTCCTCCTTGGAGATATCACCGGGCTGCGGCGCGTAAGAGGTGACGATGGCGCACCTGCCTTTGAATCCGGCCTGGCAGAACAGCTCGTAGAACTTGCAGGCCTGGTAGATGCCTGACCCAACGAGCATGGCGTTGCCGCGGCCGTCCATCAGCCGCGGCTTGGTGTCCATATCGAGCAGGATGTCGTTGACGATCTGCCTGGCCCGTGGCTCAGAGCTGACGACCTTCTGCATCGTGCCCCAGCGCTTCTTCAGCTCGGCCCTGGATAGGTCGGTCATGCCCCGCGTTTTGGCGTCGAACCAGGCATCGACCTTCTTTGGGGAGGTCAGATCCTGGTCGATGTTCCGGGCCTCGTAGCGCAGGTCCAGGACGACGCCGTCACCGACGGCCTCGTCGAACTTGTACGTGTGGATGAACGAGCCGAACTTCTCGATGGTGGTGGCTTTGTCCGACTTGAGTAGTGGCGTGCCGGTGAAGCCGATGAACATCGCTCCCGGCATGAGCTCCTGCATCGCGTCATGCATCTTGCCGGACTGGGTGCGGTGCGCCTCATCAACAAAGACGAACAGATCACCCTTGGCACGGAAACCCTTGGGGATCTTTGCGTTTAGCTCTCGGATAAAGTCGCTCTGGGACTTGTTCTTGTCAGGCTGTTCGTCAGATCCGCGGAACTTTTGGATTAGTAGGACTACCGCACTTCGAGATGTATGACTATGTGCGATGGTGAAGACGTGGCGGGTGGGCGCCCGGGGCCGGGTCGTTGCTACTTTCGGTGACCGAGGTGGTTCTGCGTGGATGACCGCCCGCTTGGGGTGGTTTGCGCTGTCGTGGGGTCGTTCGGGGGTTTCGGGCATGAACGAGGCCATCCGGTGTTAGTGAATGTATGACGAAACACGACAACCGGATGGCCTCGCCGTCGAGGATAGACCTCGATACTGCGGTACGGGTCCGCGATGAGTTGGAAGCCGACCTGGCGGGGGTGTTCACCCGGCGGGAGTCTCGGGCGTATGCCGTGGCGTATCTACGGGGGTTAGCCTCGGATTTGCCCCGCAAAAACGGGTGGAGCCTGTCCGAGCAGGCCGGGCATACCCGCCCGGACGGGCTGCAACGGCTGCTGTATAAGCAGAAGTGGGATGCCGCAGCGGTCCGGGACCGGGTGCGGGCCTTCGCCGGGCGTTATCTAGGCACCAGCGACGCGGTCTTGGTCTTCGACGAGACCGGGCAGGAGAAATCCGGGACGGCGACCGCTGGGGTGGGCCGGCAGTACACCGGCACCGCCGGGAAGATCACCAACGCGGTCGTCGCGGTGTACTGCACCTACGCCAGTAGCCGCGGACACTGCCTCATCGATGGTGACCTTTACGTGCAGAAACACTGGTTCACCGACCCGCAGCGTTATGCCACGGCCGGGTTTGGTGCAGATCACACGTTTCGCACCAAACCCACCATCGCTGTCGAGCAGGCCGAACGGGTCCTGAACGCCGGGCTGGGCGTGCAATGGGGGCTACCGCGGATGAGGTCTACGGCCGTGACCGGCAGTTCCGGGCCTTCTTCGAACAACGGGGCATCGGCTACGTACTCGCCGTGGGTATCGACTTCGCCACGCCCACCGCCTGCGGGCCGACTCGCGCGGACCACCTCGCCGCGCGCGTACCCGCACACGCGTGGAACCGGCGTAGCTGCGGACAAGGGGCCAAAGGCCCCCGCGTCTACGACTGGGCCATGATCGCGACCACCAGCACCCGGCACGTCCTGCTAGTCCGCCGCCCCATACGCCACCCGGACGACCTGGCGTACTTCTACGCCTACGTCCCTGACGGCCAGCCCCTGACCCTGACCGTCCTGGTGAGCATCGCCGGGATCAGATGGACCGTCGAAGAGGACTTCCAACAATCGAAAGGCACCGCAGGCCTCGACCACACCCAGGTCCGCCGCTACACCTCCTGGAAACGACACATCACCCTCGCCATAGCCGCCCTCGCGATCACCGCCGTCACCGTGGCCCTACGCCGCCGGGAACACCCCACACCCGTGCTACCCACCCACGGCAACACCACCACACCCGCTGACGGCGACTACGGCACGATAGCGCTGACTGTCCCCGAAGCCCACCGCCTGCTGATCCTCACCGACCAACTCCGTGACCTACCCGAACCCCTCGCCCACCGCCGCACCCAATTCCACCAACACTGGGCCGACTGGCGCCGCAAAACCCAAGCCCGAACCCGCTGGCACCATCACCGAACGCGACTAGCCACCCTCAACTGGTAACCACACAACGCACACGAACGGACACTAAAAGTCACACCATAACAAAGTGCGGTAGTCCTATTAGGGAACCGATCAGCCATGGCGCGCCCTGGTTCAGAGTGGCCACCAAGTCGGCGCCGCTGGTAGTCCGGTAGATGTCTTCGTTGACCCCCTTAAAGACCCTTTCGATCTGCTCATCGAGTTCGGTGCGGTCGGTGATTAGTAGAACCCGCGCATCGGCTTGATGCTCGCGCAGCCACTTGGCCAGCCACACCATGATCAGGGATTTACCCGAGCCCTGGGTGTGCCACATGATGCCGCCTTCGCGCTGGGCAATCCGGCCTTGCGCGGCCTTGACGGCAAAGTACTGATTGTGACGGCAGGTCTTCTTGACGCCAGCGTCGAAGACCATGAAGTCGTGCACGATTTCCAATAGGCGTTCCTTCGAACACAACTGAGTCAACGCCCGGTCGAGCGGCTCGGCGATGTCAGAGCCTTCACGCCATGACAGCCAATACTTCTCCGGCGTGTCAATGACGCCGTAACGCAGCCCCTCCACATCATTGCCGGCCAGCACTAGCTGGACGGTGGTAAAGAATGGCCGGATGAAGTCGGCCTTCTGGTTGCCGATGGTCTGGCGGATACCCTCTGATACTGCAACCTTAGAGCGCTTAACTTCGAGCGTTGCGAAGGCGATGCCGTTGATGTAGAGCACGACATCGGGGCGCTTGATATGGTTGCCAGCGATGGTGACTTCCTCGGCCACCGTGAAGTGGTTCGCCTCCGGCTTGGCCCAGTCGACCAACCAGACCGTCTCATAGTGCTCCCCGATGCCAGCCTTCACCTTTACGCCATAGCGGAGCAGGCTATAGACGTCGCGGTTTGCTTCGTATAGGTTGCGGCCCCCGCCGAGCGAAGCGTCGCTCTTGAGCTTGTCGATCGCCTTGCTGATAAGGGTATCGCCATAGCCGCGAGCCCGCAGGTTTTGCGCGAGTAGGTCAACCTCGACATTCGAGTTTCCATCCCGGTACTCCAGGTTGCCAAGGTAGTCGAAGCCCAATGAATCGCGGAAAAGTTCGACAACACGATCCTGGGTCTTACGCTCGATTTGACCGACATTGCTCATGCTGCCGCCTCCGATACGGGAAGTCGAGTCCGACCGGTCAGAAGCTGCTCCACCATGCCGGTCTTGATCTGCTGGGCCTTGACCAGTCGAGCGCGAAGCGCGTCGAGTTCCTTCTCCGCGTCGGTCAGCACCTCTGCGATCGCCCTCTGTTCGGCAGCCCCCGGAAGGGACAGGGCGATACTGGAGATGTAGGACCGGGTCGTCGCCAAGACCTTAGTTCCTGCAGCAAGACGGAGAAGCGAATCCCGGAACGCGGGGATGAACTGAAGGTACGCCTTGAAGCCATCCGCCAGCACCGTCTTATCGAAGCGCGCAGCGATGGTGTGTAGCCCGGGCACCACGCCTTCAGCCGGAACAGAAATAAGCTCGATGGACTTCCCAACGCCATCCGGATCCTCAGATGCGTCGGCAAACACAAGATCTCCAGGCATCAGCCGCCCGGCCCTACCCGCCAGGATCGCTGTCGCCCTTGGCATTGACGCGTAAGCGGCATCAAGAGTCACGCCAGCACACGTGTGGATGTCGCCGTAGTGCAAATACCTCAGTGGCGAGGCAACATCGAGCTGCGCGCGCGACAGAGGGATCGTCCTTAAATATGTCACATGGTCGCCAAGGCGGACGTATGACCAAGGCTCACTAAAGCCAGGGAGTCGGAATTTGCCGGTGAGTAGCTGCTGCATAACGCCTTGCTTGATCGCCGACTTCTTCGCAATTAGATATTGAAGTTCCTCGACCAGGCTGGATGCCCTCTGTATCGCAGAACCGATTCGTACCTGCTCATGAAGCGGCGGAAGAACGATGGGGATCTTCTTGACGATCTCCCCGCTTAGGTTCTCTTGGCCGCCAGAATTGCTAAGAGACCGTATAACGTCGTAGTTGTGATGCAGGTATGCAAGGAGATACGTCGAGTCGATTCCGGGACCGGATTCAATCGCAGCACAGGCCTGATTCATTGCTGCATCAATACCTAAGATGGAGGTTTTGCCCCTCGTCTTACCTTGACCGTACATTGCCATCAACAACGTCCCCGCCGGGGCAATTTTCGCAGCCGAATTCTTTAAGCCCGCTTGACTTATAGTCGCCCTAGTTGTCATGATCACCGGCGTGTCAATCTCTGCCGTACTGACCCAGGGGACTCCACCATTCCAATATGAAGGAACTGCACGACTGGGCGTGCCGCCCGAGTACACGCGCGCAACCTCGCCCAGTGCCCTCAGCGTCCAGTCCGTAGGAGTTGGGATCACTTCAGCCCCATTTCTACCAAATGATGCTTAACACTCGCCTCTATTTGCGATAGTTGCACATTGATTTCTGCGAGCGTCTTGGCATAGCGTTCGCCAAGCTGGCGGATACGACCAACCAACGCCAGAGTTAGGGCGTGTACCTCTCCGGCGATGCGTCCACTGACGGAAATCGCCCACTTGCTGTCCAGTACAAGGGTCTTAACGTCAGATTCGGTGAGGTCGCCGTACTTGTTGAGAGTGGCGATGTCGAGAGCGGCTTGGGCATCTCTGGCTGCCCTCTTGGCAACAGCCTCAGCGTTGTACAAATCGATCAGATGTTGCAGGGCCATGATCTCTTCGCGGTCGGACCCTTCGTGCCGGGCTTGCTTAAGCCGCGCGGTGGCCAGAACCTTGCTGATCTTATCGTCGTCCATCGCTGCGGCGAGTAGTCCGTCCTCAACCGCCTGTTCGTCGGTGCACTCTTCGACGGCACGAGTCGCTTCCGCGGCCAGGGCGTTCAGCTCATCCACCCTTGCCTGCTGGTCGGCGAAGTAGCAGGTAACGATCAAAGTCGGCGGGAGTAAGTCCATCTTGTACTTGGTAGCGCTGCGAGCGGAGCCGATCACCAGATCGGGTGTCTCTGACAGCTTGCGGTCTTTGTCCTCGATGGTCTTGCGCGGCCGGGCGGCTTCGGCCCAGCCGTCGTTCATTAGGAGGAACACATCGTCGTGCATGACGCCGTGCCAGTAGGTCATCAGTTGCTCGTAGACGTCGTACTCGTCTAGTAACGGAACCTGCTTGAAGCGGGCGAGCAGATCGTCGCCGAGCGCAGCGATCAGGTCGTTCGGCTTAGTGGTCCAGGTCGTAAATCCTTCGGGGGTTATGCGGCTAGGGCCAATGCGGCAGGCAGGTGATCGCAGCCGGGAGGTTGTTGGAGGTTCTGCTCTTTCTGTTCGTGTCGCTCGATCCGGGCCATGAGGTCCTCAAGGTCGACCGGGGTGAATTTCCATCTGAAGGGCCGGGCGGCCTGGTTGTAGCGTTGTTCGAAGGCGGTGAGCCGGTCTTCGACCTGGTCAAGGCTGGTGAAGTCGTTGGGTGTGACGACCTTGCGTTGGACGATGGAGAAGTAGATCTCGATCTGGTTCGTCCACGAGGCGTGGACCGGGGTGTGGACCATGACCGCGTTCGGGAACCGCTTCGCGAGGCGGTCGATCGCGGCTTGACCACGGTGCGACGAGCCGTTGTCGACGACCCAGAACACCCGTTTCGCCGACGCATACGGTTCTTGGGTCATGACCTTCTCGACCAGGGCCATGAACGGGATGATCCCGGTCTTGGGTGAGCAATGTCCGAACACGCGGGCCCGGTGGACGTCGTAGGCGGCCAGGTAGGCCAGGGCAGCGCCGCGGTCGTATTCGTGGTTGACCCGCATCATCCGGGCGACCCCGGGTGCCAAGGTCGGGTGGAAGCGGCAGCGGGCCTGGATGCTGGTCTTCTCGTCGCTGGAGATGACGTACTCGTCCGGGCCGAGCCCGATGCCCTGGTAGGTGCGGGCGTAGAGGTCGAGGACGCGGGTGGCCTTGACGGCGAAGTCGGGGTCACGGATGAAGATCCAGGACTGGTACTGCCAGGGCTTGAGTGTGTCAGCGGCGAGGATCCGCCGGATCGTGGACGCGGAGATCGCCGGCACGAGGCCCCGGGCCACGGCCTCGTAGGCCAGCTCCGGGCAACTCCACCGTGACAGCGGCACCTCGGTCTCGGCCGGCAGTTGGCAGGCCAGGGCTTTGATCTCGGCGATTTGCACGGCAGTGAACCGGGCAGGCCGGCCGCAACGTTTGCGGTCGGTCAGTCCGGTCAGGCCCTCGTCGGCATACCGGCCGCGCCAGTAGCGCACGGTGTCGACATGCACCCGCTGACGGGCGGCGATCTTATTATTGGAGTAGCCGTGAGCGGCGTCGCGGACGATCCGGGCGCGGATGACCTGCTGATATGCGGCGGTGTGGGAGTAGGCCAGGGCTTTGAGTTTTCGCCGGTCGGTGGCGGTCAGCGTGATCTGGCGGGCGCGGGGCACGGGCACGGGCGGGCTTTCACGGGGTGATCTTGTCGGGGGCGTGCCGAGGCTGCCGCATCGCGTGCCGTCGCGGGTATCGACACGCCGCAAGGCAGGATGTGATCCATGCCCGCGATTCCCGAGTCCACCAAGATTTCTCTGGCGCAGCGGCTGCGTGAGCACGCCAAGCTGAAGTGGCCGCAACTGGCCGCGGTGGACGTGCGTTACCGCGGCCAGTTCGCGTACGTCACCGGGGAGCTGACCGACGGAGACCAGGTACCGCTGATGCGGCTGCGCTACAGACTCTGCTGGCCATTCGGCAGGTTGTTGAGGTTTCTGCTATTCGCGTCCTGTGTAGATGGTGTTCGGGTCATTTGACATGATCGTGTTGCGGTCGGTTTTTCCTCCTTGTCCCCGGTCGTAGGATCGGTGACTGATGTCGTTGTACCCGCAGCCGTGGCCCGAGCCGTCCGGTGAGATCACCCGGGCGGTTATGGCGATTTATGCCGGGCGGCGGGCGCCGATGCCGATGGCGGTGCGTGATGAACTGGGTGAGGTGTTCGCCGACGAGCAGTTCGCGTCCGCGTTCGCTGACCGGGGCCCGCAAGGTTGGTCGCCGGGGCGGTTGATGCTGGTGACGGTGTTGCAGGCCGCCGAAGGGTTGACTGACCGCCAAGCTGCGGAGGCGGTACGGGACAAGCTGTCGTGGAAGTACGCGCTCGGGCTGGAACTGACCGATCCCGGATTCGACGCCTCAGTCCTGTCGGAGTTCCGTACCCGTCTGGTGACCCATGAGTTGCAGACCCGGGTGTTGGACCTGCTGGTGGCCCGGCTGATCGACAAGGGACTGCTTAAGGCCGGTGGTAAACAGCGCACCGACTCCACGCACGTGCTAGCGGCGGTGCGGCTGCTCAACCAGATCGAACTGGTCGGCGAGAGTGTGCGGGCCTGCCTGGAGTCAATCGCCGCGGCGGATCCGGGCTGGGTGTCTGTGGTGCTGGACAGCAGTTGGCAGCGCCGCTACGACGCAAGGGTCGATTCGTGGCGGATGCCGTCGTCGAAGACCAAACGGGTGGCGCTGGGCAACGACTACGCCCGCGACGGACACGCCTTGCTGCACACACTATGGCACCCGGACACGCCGAGATGGCTGCGTGAACTACCCGCCATCGAGGTGCTGCGGCAGGTCTTGGTGCAGCACACCACGGTCACCGCCGATCGCAGCGGGCAGGAGGTGATCACACTGCGGGACGCCGACACTGATGGGCTCCCGCCCGGCAGACGCCGGATCACCTCCCCGTACGACGTCGATGCCCGCTGGGGCGGTAAACGGGACCTGCTCTGGTGCGGGTACAAACTGCACGTGTCCGAGTCCTGCGACGCCGACCCGCCGACCGAGACCCTCAACACCGGTTCGGTGCCTGATGGACCACCGAACCTGATCACGCACGTCGCTACCACCGACGCGTCGGTGCCCGACACCGCGATGACCGAACCGATCCACCAGGCGATGGCCGAACGTGGGCTGCTACCCGGCGAGCACTACCTAGATTCCGGTTACCCCTCGGCGGACCTGCTGGTATCCAGCCTGAGCGACTACGGCATCCGGTTGATCACCCCGATGCTCGCCGATACCTCACCCCAGGCCCGCGCCGGGCAAGGCTTCGACCGCACCGGGTTCACCGTCAACTGGAACACCCAGACCGTGACCTGCCCCCAGGGCAAGACCAGCACCTGGCCGAACACAGCATCGCAACGCGGCACCGAGGTCATCGTCGTCAAATACTCCGCAGAACACTGCCAACCATGTCCGGTCAAGGCCAAATGCACCACCGCCACCCGCGGCGGGCGGCAACTGACCCTACGACCCGAACCGGTCCAACAGGCCCTCGATACCGCCCGAGCCGAGCAGAGCACCACCGCCTGGCAGAACAGATACGCCCGAAGAGCCGGCGTCGAGTCCACCATCGCCCAAGCGACCAAAGTCACCCACACCCGCCGGGCACGCTACCGAGGACTAGCTAAGACCAGCCTCGACCACAACATCAAAGCAGCCGCACTCAACCTCATCCGCCTCGACGCGTGGTTCAACGGCGAAGTCCTCAACCCCCACCGAACCAGCCACCTCGCACGCCTGGACCTCGCCCTCGCAGCCTGAACGACGAATGGCCAGCAGAGTCGCTACAGCGGGTCCGCGCACCGCTGGGGCACCGCGATCTACGTGGCCAGCAGCGACAGCTACGAGAGCCAGGTCTGGTTCAGCGGCAGTACCGAAGAAGCCTTCGACTTCGTCTGCGACATCCACATCGGCACCATCACCCCCGAACCCTGACCGCACCCGTCAACCCCCGACGGACTTCCAGCGCGGACCACTTAGTCTCAGCGTGGATGGCTTCAAGCACGGACCGGTGAGCAGCGAACCAATCGGCGACAAGGCTATTTACCTCGCCTATAAGCTTCTGGAATTCCGGCGAGTCAAGGATGGTCTGCTGCACATCGCCGACGCCGATGGCGAGGTCGCTGTAGCCGGGACGGTTCGCCTTGAAGAGCTGTGTCCGGAGGTGGGGGAAGGCGGCCCAGTAACCGACAAGCGCGCCGAGGTCTCGATCGGGTATGCCACCGTGGAGGTGGGCGTGCAGGTCCTGGATGTCCTCGAGTTGTGAGGAGTCGACGTAGCGCGGGATGTTGAGGTTGTAGTCGTTCTTTGGATCGGCGATCTCGGCGAGCGGAACCATGCGTGAATAGCGGTCGATCTCTGTCTGCTTGTTGAAGACGTCGACGATCTTGTGGATGTCCTGGCTGCGTAGGCGGTTCTTCGGACCGTCCTTCATGAAGCCCTTGGAGGCGTCGATCACAAACACGCCGGTGCGGGCCTGGGCGTTCTCCTTTTCTAGGACCACGATGCAGGCCGGGATGCCAGTGCCGTAGAACAGGTTCGCCGGCAGGCCGATGATGCCCTTGATGTAGCCGCGGCGTAGGAGTTCCTTGCGGATGGTGGCCTCGGCGTTGCCGCGGAACAACACGCCGTGCGGCAAGATCACTGCTGCTTTGCCGGTGCTCTTGAGCGACTTAAGGACGTGCAGCAAAAAGGCATAGTCGCCGTTCTTCTCCGGCGGGCGGCCGAAGTCGAACCGGCCGAAGTCGTTCTCGAGCCCGTTGCTCCAGGATTTTAGCGAGAACGGCGGGTTCATGACCGCGAAGTCGAAGGTCTTGAGCCGGGCTCCTTCGGTGAGCTGCGGGTTGGTGATGGAGTCGCCTTTGCGGATGTCGGCGATTTCGTTGTTGTGCAGGATCATGTTCATCTTCGATAGCGCCCAGGTGGCGTTGTCCTTCTCTTGGCCGTAGATCGTGATACCGCGCGGTGCTTCGGCGGCGACCTTGAGTAGCAAAGAGCCCGAGCCGCACGCGGGGTCGTAGACGGTTTGGTCCTGGCGGGTGTCGGGTCCGATGCCCACGACTTTTGCCAGGATTCGCGACACCTCTGCCGGGGTGTAGAACTGCCCCTTGCTTTTACCGGACTCGGTGGCGAAGTGGCGCATCAGGTACTCGTAGGCGTCGCCGAGCAGGTCATCACCCTCGGCTCGTGAGCCGCGAAAGTCCAGGTCGGCGAAGATCGTCACGAGCTTGGAGAGCCGATCTTGCATCTCCTTGCCTTTGCCGAGCTTCTCCTCGTCGTTGAAGTCGGCAAGGTCGATGACCTTTTGCAGGCCGTTGGCCTCGGCCAGAGTGCCGATGATCTTGTTGAGCCTGTCGCCAATCTCCTTGTCGCCCTTGGCCGCGAGCATCGCATCGAACGAGCCGCCAGCGGGGACGTCGATCAGGCTGTGCGGATCGGACTTCGCCTTGTCCGAGACGTACTTCACGAACAGCAGGGTCAGGATGTAGTCCTTGTACTGGGAGGCGTCCATACCGCCTCGCAGCTCGTCGCAGCTCTTCCAGAGCGAGCTGTAGAGGTCTGACTTCCTTAATGCCATGAACCGCACACTCCTTGCCCGCGCCAGTCAAGGCGCACAGCCGCCTTGGACGCCCACGCGCTTGATTGGCTTTAGGGACCTCGCTAGATTGTTCTAGCTGTACGCTTTGTCCGCAACACTCTAGGTGATCATCGATCTCTTGATTGCCGACCATTTGGCAACATACCCCCGAGTGCAGCCACGACGTGGGAGGCCACCGGTCTCGTCATGACGTCCTTCGACAGTCGCGCCAAGCGCCGAGCCGGCAACCGCCCGGGAGGGGTCGCGCCGCACGAGCTCCGCCACACGTCTCCACGCTTATGCACGAGAAGACCCGGCACCGAACGTGCCGCTGCTGAGCTCACAGGCACGGGGAGCAAGGAGTTGACCCAGATGCACTACATCGAGCAGTCCGCCCTGGCCGGACAGATCGGATGCCTTCGATCAGCTCGGCGATGCCCAGACGCCTTCGGCCCCCGCGCCGATCAAGGACAGCGCCACGCCGCGTAGGCACGCTCGAACAGCGGACCGAAAGCAGACGCCGAATCTGACCCGCCCACTGGCGTTGTCGGGGGGTTTTCGGGGGAGAGTTCAAAACCATATAGACAAAGATAAAGCCCTGACCAGCGTTACCGCTGCTCAGGGCTTTCGTTTGGTGCGCCCGAAGGGACTCGAACCCCTAACCTTCTGATCCGTAGTCAGATGCTCTATCCATTGAGCTACGGGCGCCTACCCAACTACTCTCCGTACTGGCGCGTGATGATGCGTCCAACGGATCGTGGTTGCGTTTCCGCTGGTCCAGGCACTGCAGTGCCTCGAACCCGCTAGACGACGACTCTAGCATGCCGTCGAGTCGGGCCTACGTGCCGGTAGATGTCGCGCCGTGCTGCACTACGCCCCGACGTCCGATCACCATCGGAGCACCACGCACCCACCCAACGACCGCCAATGCACTGCACAGTCGGTATGTGAGCTGAGCAGCACCTGGCCAACCTCCTGCGCCGAAATCGTCGCGACGGCGGTGCCGAGTTATGCTGACAGTCTCCTCGACCCACGTTCGTGCGTCCACGCGCGTCCAGAGCTTTCACACTGCATTTAGCATGATTTACGGCGGCCAGGACGCCAGTCCTTCCTTTCTCGTTCGGCAACGACGGCTTGCGCTTCTCCAAACCTGCAACTCACTCACGAAAGCTCGAACTGGGCAACTTTTCGCTTAGTCGCACCGGTTGCCTGCGGCATCGGCGGTGAACCAGGAGTTAAGGAAGCAAAGGCCATTCCGAAGCGCCACGCGCCGGGCTTCTGGCAAACGGGAAGCCCGACGACGCTGCCACAGCGGGGAGCCTGATCGCGAACCACCGACACGGTCCTGGTCGCTGCGCAACCAGGCCCACGAACAGTCGCTCCACTCTTGAGAACGGTCAAGTGGAATGGCCCTCAGATCCATCACTTCGTCCCGCGAGGATTACGTAGGACTTCTAAACTGCGAGCAACGGATGTCGATACGAGCAGAACCTTACGCCTTATCAGCAGCATAAGAAGCCGCCACCGAATCCGAGCGGGCCGCCCGCGACGCCGCGGATCAGGCCTTGGCCGGCCGGATCCGGCAGGTTCACGCCGATTCCGATGGCACCTACGGCGCGCCGCGGATCTCCGCCGAGCTACTAGATACCGGCCAGCCGGTGAACGGCAAGCGGGTACCCGGGTGATGCGCCGCTTCGGCGTGCAGGGCCTACGACTGCGCCGCCGGGTGCAGACCACCGCCGTGGAACGCCCGGCCGACAAGGCCGCCGACGGTACGCGCCCGATCGCCGCGCGGCCAGAACTGAGCCGGGGTTCAGGCCGCTGCTGGCAGCGCCTCGTCGCGCAGGGCGCCGAGCCCGGTGTGCAGGTAGTACGCCCAGTACCCCAGGTGCCGGCCGTACCGGTGGCGGAGCCGGGCGGCGTGGTTGCCGGGGCCGTACACCTTGGCCGTGGCGTCGAAGAACGCCGGCATCTCGAGCGGGACGAAGTCCATCCGGCCGAGCCCGCGCAGCAGGATCGCGGGCCGCCAGGAATTGATTTCATGACAGCAGCACCACCCCAACTACATATATGCACGACAGTGAATTTCTGGTGGCGAACCCAAGTTAAAACCGCGTTCCGTGGACGAGTGCGCCAATGCGGTCGGAATCGCCTCTTGGTGGCGTCGGTTTGATCATCTGGAGTGCGCTCGGCGACACGAATGCGTGCTTCAGATCGGGGCACCTTCTTCGTGTCGGCGTTCGCAGTCGTGGCGGTCTTTGAGCTATCCGGTGGTGACGGCCGCCGCGATGATGGCGCCGACGGCGAGGAACGGACCGAACGGCACTGGACCACGTTGAGCGGGGTGGTGTCGAAGCTGTGCGAGGGCGAAGGGGAGAGCTATCACGTAGGCGAGTGCGGCACCGAGCAGCAACGCGGGCCACCCGCCGGCACCGAGCGCGGCACCGAGCACAGCCGCCAGGCGTACATCACCCATCCCGACCTGGCTGGGCATGAATAAAGCGATCAGCAGGTAGAAGCCCCCGAGTCCACCGGCGCCGAGCAACGCGCCAAGCACCCACCGTGGCTGGTGGGCCAGCAATGCCGCAGCACAGACTCCGGAGCCCACCACCACCCCCGTGGCGCCGACCAGTCGGGTAGGCAAACGCCGCACCGCGCAATCGATCAAGGACAGCAGTGTGCACGCCTGCACGACGATCAACCACATCATAAGCAAGGTGACCTGTCCTGCCCCTGACGCAGGCATCCGCCATATCAGGGCGGCCGTCGCGGCGGCAGCGCAGCCGCCCGTGACCCACCAGGATCTCCGCCAAGCTGGACAGGTGGGGCATGGAGCACCCAGCCGTACCCAGCCTCGCCATCCGCGCGGGAACGGTCGATGGCATCGCGGACAATCGGGCCTTGGTGGCTGCTCGAACGCCACAGCTAACCGGTACGCGACGCGCGGCCACAATGCTGCGGCCACGGCGCTGAGCGCGGCGAAACCTACGACGAACAGCACACACATCGTTGTCACGGTATCGACCGTCGCCGGCATGTCGAGATGGAGTGCGATTGTTCTGCCTGCGTCATGGGACACCGCCAGCCACGTCAGAGACCCGTGGGGTGGCGCCGCGGGACCGCGGTGTAGTTCAGGGCGGGCGTGCCACTCTGCACTCCGTGCCATCGAGCGCCCTAGGGTTGATCGACTGTGTCACCGGTGAAGTGGGTGCCAACAACAGGGGGCGCCTCCTCAGGGCGGAAGATCTTGGGTGCCCGTAACCGCACCGGCTGCTAGGGATAACCGGCACGACGCGACGACGGAGCGCTGAAAACGCATGTTGTCCGTTTTGGCGACACACCGCTGTGCGTCCGGCCGATCATCTTTTCTACGGTACTAAGCGCGCGCCCCAGAACGCGAAGGTGATTTTCGGGGTTGCCGGCGTAGCGATTGCGCTGTTCGACCGATGCCACCTCGGCGTAAAACCCGGTGCGATGGGCCTACCCCCGTGGTTGGGGAAGTGCTGGGGCCTGATGACCGCGGTGACCTTATGGGTCGATCGGCGGTTTATACCCGAAGGTCGCCGCACGGGGGGACGGCGACCTTCGGCTGGCTTGCAGGATATGACCAACCGCCTGCGTGTCGCTACACCGAAGCTGGGCCAATTATTCGTCGCGGGCCCTTTGATCAAGGACGGTGGTTACGGTCGTCATCGCGTGTCTTGTCCCACTCGGACAGTTCGTTCACGAAGACGCGCAGCGCGGGCAGCACCCGCTCGCCGAGCGGATACAAGGCGTAGTTCACGCCGTCGCCGTGACGAGGGTGGCACACCAATCCACGATCGACTAAACGCTGTAGGGCGTCACGGTGAGTCTTGGCGTTGATGTTGCCGACATCGCGTTGCAGAGCGTTGAACCGCTTCGGCCGTTCCGACAGCGAGGAGAGGATTTCCAACGTCCAGCGGTGATCAAAGAACCGTAACGTGTCGTAAATAGTCCCCAGGTCCACCTATACCTCCCCCATCGGGCGTCTGTCAGGTCGGCGTCCCGTCGGGAGTATAGGCGGACATGACTACAAACATGAGGTCTGTTGGTCGCTGACAGCGAAAGAACGGCCTGACATTGCCGATCAGGTGTGGGGATTAATCCTCAGTAATGGTGACTTCATGCCTCGAAATGGCTGCCGGCTCGGCATAAATCTTTGCCAATTCGATCAATGAGGTAGTCATTGAAAACCCAACCGGGGTGAGTTCAACCCCAGTGCCGGCCTGATCAAGATCGGCGATACTGGACGCGTCGAAACGCCGAACCAGGTTGGCGGTGGTCAACCACCGGATCGTCTCATCGGTGACCTCGCTGCCCGTAGTCGACGAGAGCGTGTCCGGGCCGGCCGATCCGCCATGGTCGAGTAGTTCGACCAGAGCAGCGACCGCGCCGGGGACTTCGGCGAGTTCACGGGCCGGGCGGTACGTGTCGCGCTCTTCGGATCCGCTCATCGCGGCGGCCTCCTCAACGGCAGATAACCAAAAGTCTAGAACCTTCAGCGGGAGCGGAAACTGTCGCAAAACTGACAGCGATCGTCCGTTTAATACTTTTCACCCAACTTTCTGCTGTCACTTTGCGCTTACCGCGATGTACTTTCCGTGACGTACTGCGGGTTGCGGATAGCGGGGGTGCTGGGTGTACAAGCTTTCGTAGACCTTGTTCATCGATGATGGGGAGTTGCCGTGCACAGACTCCAATGGCGTAACGCACTGGTATCGGCGCAGATCGTACTGGTCGTCGCCGGGGCCGGATGCACCGACCAATCGTCCGGCAAGCCCACCGGATCGGACGCACCGCCCTCACTGTCACCACCCTCCGCGTTAACGCCTTCCACCGCGACGTCCCCCGACTCCGCAACAGCCGGCCAGAAGGCGCTCGAGGCTTACCGCAGCATGTGGAACTCCTACCAGGCCGCGCTCGATGTCCCAGATCCGAACTATCCGGACCTGACTCACTACGCGACCGGCAAGGCGCTCACGACATTGACAACCGGCATTCAGTCCGTAAAGGACCAAGGCTTGAAGGGCACGGGAACGATTCTCGTAGCCCCCAAGATCACAGGCATCTCCGCGGCAGGAACACCGACCGAAATCGAGATCACCGACTGTCTCGATAGCAGCCAATCGCACATCGTTCGGGCTGGGACCGGTCCGGCATACCGCGATACCCCAGGCGGTCACCGCCGCACTCTGGCCACCCTGCGTCGCCAAGCCGACGGCAGTTGGAAGGTCGAAAGTTTCGCTGTACGGGCGGTCGGCACATGTTGACCACGCGACACTTCGCGCTCGCCTTGAGTGCCATTATCCTCGCGGCGGGGGCAGGAACCGCGCCTGCTTACGCTGACGGCCCCGCTCCTGTGGATTGCACCAAGACCCCGACTGATCCCTCATGCGATGTGCACGCTGGCACACCGAGTGGACCCGGTTCCGGACCCCAGAGCGGCGGAGGGGGTGGCAGAGCGGCGCCGGTGTGTCATTACCCGGAGAGTGACCGGGTTGTGCCGTGTTCTCTGCCGGAGTATGGGCAACTCGCTGATGATGGTTGCTATTACAAGGTGGCGACTGGCGACGATTTGGGTTTCGCGGAGGCGCTTAGTGGCAAACCACTTGCGCCTGGGCGGTGGTACGTGGGTGTTTGTGGTTACCCGCCGATTGTCGGGTATACCCGGTATCGGGTGTTCGGTGGGGTGGTGCAGCCGAAGCCGGCGGATCTGGCCGCGGACGCGGTCAAAAAACTGCACCTGCCGTTGCCCGCGATCCGGGTGAGTCCGGCGCCGCCGGCCGCTCAGTTGGTGTTTCTGCCGACGTGGTTGTGGTTGGACGGTTCGTCGTGGGGGTCGCGGTCGGCGACCGCGTCAGTGCCGGGCCTGTCGGTGACCGCGATAGCGAAACCGGTGAAGCTGGTGTTTACCACCGGTGACGGGGCCAGTGTGTCGTGTCCCGGGCCGGGCAGCGCCTGGACCGGGGGCCAGGACCCGGATGCCGCGTCACCGGATTGCGGTCACACCTACCAGAGGCCGGGTTTGTTCTCGGTGACCGCGACGGTCACGTGGCAGATCAGTTGGGCCGGCGGCGGCCAGACCGGCACTGTTCCGGACCCAATGCCACTTAACGTAAGTTGATCATCGTTGTGGGCTGGGACTTCGTGGCCGTGCTGGTGTCGCGGCGGTAGGTCCACCGGTGCGGGCGTTACGGTCTGCGGGTGGTCGCGGATGTGCATGTCGTGGGTGGACGGTTGCCGGACTGGATCTCGCTGGGGGTCCTCGCGGGGTCGGTGCCGCGGGACGTGGTCGATGAGGCGATCGCGGTCACGGGCAAGCAGGCGCAGCGGTCGGGCGGGAAGTTGCCGCCACACGTCATGGTGTATTTCGCGATGGCGTTGGCGTTGTTCGCCGACGACGACTACGAGGAGGTCGCGGTCCGGCTGACCGAGACCCTTGAAGGGTGGGGATGCTGGGATCGGGAGTGGACGGCGCCGACCTCGGGCGGGATCACCTCGGCCCGGCAGCGGCTGAGTATGGAGCCGATGGTCGAGGTGTTCGACCAGGTCGCGGTTCCGGTCGCGGAGGAGTTGACCCGGGGCGGGTTTCTCGGGCCGTGGCGGTTGATGAGTATCGACGGGATCGAGTGGGACGCACCGGATACGCCGGAGAACGTGGCTGCGTTCGGGTATACGGGTTCGGCCGACAACCCGTCGGCGTTTCCGAAGGTCCGGATGGTCACGGTCGCCGAGTGCGCCTCGCACGCGGTGGTCTCGGCCGTGATCGGGGCGCAGTGGCAGGCCGAGCAGACCCTCGCCGCAAGCTTGTATCCCGATCTGGGCGAGGATTGGCTGCTGCTCGCTGATCGCGGCTTCTACTCGTTCACCGCCTTCAACGCCGCCCGGTCCGGTGGGACGCAACTGTTATGGCGGGTGAAGGCGGACCTGCGGCTGCCGCTGGTCGAGGCGTTCCCGGACGGCTCGTACACCAGCGTGCTGATCGCCCCGAAGATCCGAGACAAGGCCCGTGACGCGCTCGTGGCGGCGGCCCGCGCCGGTCAGGAACTGGATCCGGACCGGGCGGTCCTGGTCCGGGTGGTGGAGTACACCGTGCCTGACCGCACCGGAGACGGCAAAGACGAACTGATCGCCCTGATCACCACCATCCTCGATATGGTCGCCGCGCCGGCGCAGGTCCTGGCCCAGACCTACCATGATCGATGGGAACACGAAACCGGTAATGATCAACTGAAGACGCATCTGCGCGGGCCAGGCCGGGTGCTGCGCTCCAAAAGCCCGGACCTGGTACGCCAGGAGATTTACGGCTACCTGCTGACCCACTACGCGATCAGCGCCTTGATCTGCCGGGCCGCGACCGCCGCCGACATCGACCCCGACCGGGTCAAGTTCCTGCGGACCGTCCGGATCATCCGCCGCCGGGTCACCGACTCGGCGGCCTTTCCCCCCTGACCGGCAGGCCGCGATCCTCGCCAAGATCATGAAAAGCATCACCGCGAAACGGCACCTCAACCCCATCCGCAAGGACCGGTCCTACCCGCGCGTGGTCAAACGCGCCCGGCACAACTCCTACCGCGTCAAGCGCCGCACCGACGTCGGCACCCGCCACGACAGCCCGGCGACCATCAAACTGGCCAACGCGCTACCACTGGCCCTCGCAGCGTGACACCTCACCCGGGAAACCCCAGCCCACCACCATGATCAAATTACGTTAAGTGGCATTGGTTCCGGACCTGACGAGTACGTCCACGCTTCCTCTTACTGTTACCTGTTTTCGTTACCTTGTTTGAGCACCACTAGGGCAACAACTTTGAGCACCAGCTGATTGATGTTTGTCAATTATTGGTGGACTTCTATGAGGAAGATCGGCATTTACTTTCGGCACCACCGTGCGGGTGGGTGGCCGTGAAATCGGCGCTTCTGCGTGGGGCGGTGTTTGGGGTTTTGAGTGCTGCGACACGCTGGTGGCTGTTCTGTCGACCATGCGCGACATGGTGTTATGTCCGTGTTTAGGTGATCTCGGTCCATAGCGGGAGGCCGAGTTGTTGTCACGTGTCGAAATTTTCGAGCACATCCGTCGGGATCGGCGGGCGGATCCGTCGTTGTCAGCGGGAGTTAGCCCGCCGTCATGGGGTCTCGCGGCGCACGGTGGGTGCCGCATTAGCTTCGGCGTTACCACCGCCGCGTAAGCCGCAGGCCCGGGGGCGTCGGTCCGTGCTGAAACCGGTGGTCGGTTTCGTGGACGAGATGCTGCGCACGGATCTGAGTGCCCCGTGTAAGCAGAAACACACCATCGAGCGGATCTGTCAAAGGTTAGCGGTCGAGTACGACTTCGCTGAAGCCTCGTACTCGACGGTACGTAACTACGTGGCCCGTCGTCGCCCGCAGATCATCGCCGAGGCCCGGGGCGGAGGCCGAAGTTGATTTTTGCGAGGCCTTCGCCGTGGTGGCGGGTAAAACGGTGAAGTGTTACCTGTTCACCCTGCGGTTGTCGTACTCGGGCCGGTCGGTGCATCGTGCGTATGCCTCCCAGGGCCAAGAAGCCTTTATGGAGGGCCATGTAGAAGCCTTGCGAGTGCTCGGTGGGGTGCCGTCTCGCCACATTCGTTATGACAATCTCAAACCCGCGGTCAAGCAGGTTCTGTTCGGGCGTGGGCGTAAAGAGTCACAGCGGTGGGTTGCGTTTAGATCTCATTACGGGATCGTCCCATTTTACTGTATCCCTGGTCAGGAAGGCGCGCATGAGAAAGGCGGGGTCGAGCAGGTACTACAGCCCCAGATCATGAAGATGTTCCGGTATGGGTGGTTTCAGATTCGTAGCGGTGGTGGGAGTCGATCACCGCGGCGTCCGTAGTGGCTGATCATCGCGGTGCTCTGATGGGCGCGGCGCCAGGCCTCGCGGGCGATGGCCGCGGCGTAGTCGCCGACGGCGCGGAGCAGGATCGTCGCGGTGAGTAGGCCGCGTAGGGCGGCCAGGGACAGCCCGATCAGCGGTGTCGGGTTCAGCCGGGGTGTTCGCTTCCCGTCCGGGGGTGGTCTTTTCCCAGGCCGGACCGGGTGACTGCGAGGAATGCCTGAGCGAGCATGCTGATGGTCACGTGTCGGTGCCATGAGGTCCATCCACGAACCTGGTACTGATCCAAACCGAGTTGGTCTTTCCCGGCCTTGTTGTCGTCTTCGATGTTGCACCGTAGACCCGCTGCGAGGATCATCGCGGGGACCGGTGTCTGGGCCGGGGCGTGGACCAGGAAGTACTCCACCTCGTAGATCCCGTCGGGATGCTTCTTCGTGACCTTCGGCCGGATCGCTCGACGGATCAACAGGGTATGGGCGAAACCCGGCGCGGGTGGCTGTCCCTTGACCGTCACCGCATGGGCGGCGAAGTCCCAGTACCGCTCACCTTTACTGCCGTAGCCACACGAACGGCGTTGCCATACCCGGTCGGCGGTGCCGGCCAGCACCACGTCCGGACGCAATGCCTCACCGCGAACCCCGAGAAGGGGCAGGTCCCACCGCGACCGCGAAACACATAAGACAAGACGTTGTCGTGGCAGAACTCGCGTAGGACCGGGTCACGGCCGTATCCTGAGTCAGCAACAACCCACCGGAACCTCAACGCCTGGTCCGCGAGAGCCCGTT
>CBDFFS010000018.1:0-284243 GCA_965246815.1 Actinoplanes sp.
AGGTAGCGCTCCGAGTACTCGGGGACCTTGTTGAGGGTGTCCAGGGCGTGCATGGCGTCGCCCGTGATGAGCAAGTTTTCGGTTGGAGGCTCCGGCAGCCCTTCGGGCCGGCCTTCGGGGGCCGGCGCTTCGACGCGCTCGATCTCATGCAGAAGCCGGACCTCAGAGACGCGGTAGTCGTCGCGATCGACGAACGTGTAGTCGTACTTACCGTCTCCTGTGGAAAGAAGTGCCTTGTCCTTGTTCGTCCATGTGAGTTCAAGGCCCCCGCAGTACCCCGCCGTCATGCAACATCCCGTCTGTTACGTTTCCATCCCGAAGACAGCAAGTTTGCCCGAAGAAGGCCGCCGATCAGAAACCGTCGAGGGTATGGCCCAGTCCCGAAGAGGCCCACCTTCCCCGTGATGATCTTTAGATCCAGTCAGTTCGGTTCAGGGCTGGCGGTGGCCGATCGGGGCGGTACGCCGTGCTCGAGATAGTCGAAGAGGGCCATCACACTCAGCAAGCAAAGTCCCTCACGTTACTTCCGTCGGCGTACCAGGACGACGAGTGCACCGCTGATCAGGGTACCGAAAATCAGTACGCCGCCAATCACGATTGTGGTCATTGCGAGGTTCGTTGAACTTCGGCTCGTGACGTCCGTTCGTGCCGCAGTTGCGGGAGCGGTGCCGCTGCTCGGAGTTGTTGATGGCGTCGCGGGGGGAACGTCGGCTGTGAGGGCCTTGATCAGATTGAGCCGGCCGTAGCCGTAAGTGTCGTCACGTCCCGGGGCGCCGGCGTCGGTTGCGGTGGCGGTGAGGCGATGCATAACCTCGGCCGCACTCAGGTTGGGATACTTCGCGCGGATCAACGCTGCTGCACCACTGACGATTGCGGTGGCGTCACTCGTGCCAGTGGTAAGGCTGTACCCGGTCGAGACGATGCCGGTGCTGGCCATGTTGACGCCGGGGGCAACGATGTCGAGTTGTGGGCCTGTGATCGAATCCGCCCAGATCTTCCCAGTTTGGTCAACGGCCCCGACACTCAAAACTTCCGGAAACGCGCCCGGGAAAGGGCCAGAGGAAGCCTGGTTGCGGTTTCCCGATCCGGCGACAAGAACGATATCCGCGGCTTGCGCTTTCTTAATTGCATCCCTGATCGGTGTGTCATCATCTCCACTGAACGACATATTCATCACACCGACATGATGGGCCACAGCGTAATCAATCGCCTTGCCAATATAGCCGGAACCGAGGAACCCATTATCAATCACCCGGACCGGTAAAATCTTTGCCTCCGGTGCTATCCCCAGGATGCCATCGGCGTGACCATCGCCGTGACCGCGCCCAGCGATGATCCCGGCCATCTCCGTGCCATGGCCCAGGACATCGTTACGACCCGTGCCATCACCAGCCTTGTAATCGTGCAAGTCCAAGCCGGGTAGCACCGCGCCGGCCAGGTCGGGGTGTTTCGCATCTACTCCGGTGTCGATCAACCCGACGGTCACACCGGCGCCCTGACTCAACTGATGAACCCGCGCAATATCCAGAGTCGACAGATACCACTGCCGATCCCGGATCGAGTCGGCAAAAGCAGCTGGCGAACAGAACACAACCGTACCCGCCGCAATTACCACGGCGAGTACGGCACGAACAGTGTTACAACGAACGATCACTTGTCAATCCCGATAACACCAGGACCAGGATCGTGACGCACAGTTTCTGTACTCGGCTCGATGACTGGTATAACCCCGGTCCGAACCTCCCATTGGACATCGGCTCGGCCGCGGCTCAGCTCGTCCTTGCCGCCACCACGGCGACCACCGGCACCACCCGGCCCTCCGAGCATCCCTTGGCCAGACTCGGAACCGCCGGGAACACCCCGACCAGCCGATTCAGCAGACAGCGGATTACGCCCACTCATGCCCCGGTTACCGAAGCCACCTTCCGAGGGTTCTGCACCAATGACGGCCCCGGACGGCAGACCACGCCGCACTGGCACCTGCTCACGACCACCAACACCTGACCCAGCACCAAACCGGCCATGAGGACCGCCGAAGCCGCCTGCGGATGGTTCCGCGCCAATGACGGCACCCGACGGTAAACCACGACGCATGGGTACCTGCGAACGACCACCAACAACCGAACCCGACGAGACCGCGCCACCAGAACGTGCGCCCATACCCAGTCCCAGTCCTACGGCACTGCCGATAACGGCTCCCGCCACCGCACCGTTGGCGCCGCCACCTCCGACCGTCATGTCTGGAACGACTCTCCCCCCGGTAACGCCGCCACCACCGTGGCCTACCGACGTCGACGGTGGCACGAGCAGACCACTCAATCCAGGACCGCTGCCAGAACCAGTGGCGGTAGATTCGCTGTGATGGCCATGGGAGGAATCGCCCGAATTGCTGCCAGTCGCAAGCTGCGGCGGATTATGCGGAACCGGCACCGGGACAGGCACAGCGGTCAAGAAACCATCGCCATGCGCCCCCAATGTTGCCGAGCCACTGTCGGGAGACAGGACGGTTCGTCCACCGCCAACCCCAGACCTCATCCTGAACAACTGCGGGGCGTTGATCTGCGTGCTGTGATCCGCAATCGCCGCTTCAGCTACCCGCATCGCCTGCTGAGCCTGATGATCAAACTCATCCTCAGCATGATCAATAAACCGCGGAACAAGATCACCGCTAGCAGCCTGACGTTGCTGCACCAACGGTGCCAATGTGCTCTGCGCGGTGGCAATCGCGTCGATGATGCCCTGCAACCCGACCCGGGTGTCCTCAGCCGAGATTAGCGTCTCGTTCATGTGATCAGCCAACCTCGAAACCTGATCCAAAAAATTTCGGGCTGAGGCGTTCTTCTCCGGCGGCCAGGCCTCGGCTAGCTGGTCTTGTGCCGCAAGAAGACGTTCGCGTTGGTCACGGATCTGCTGTGACAAAATGTTCCAGGACAACACCCGATCCGCCCCGGAGCAGGCGTTTTTCGTCTTTGATCATCGCCCACAGTGCGGGCAGGTTGTATCGGCCCCAGTCAGCTGCATCAGTCATCAGGCCCAACCTCCGTCGTTACCGGTGACACCGAGCGCGGTGTTCGCCCGGCAGATCGCGTTCTGCAGCAAGTCATCGATCTTCTGCTGACCTGCCTCAGAGCCCAGGTCTGTTGAGGTGAAATCGTGGGCAATCTGCTCTGCCACCTCGGCGAAAATGGTTGCCGCTTGCTGGTAGGCCCGCAGGTTCGCGTCGGTGTTCCCGAGCATCAGGGCATACCGGTTTTTCGCGTCCACAATGGTTGACCCTGGCAGCTGTGTACCGAACACCACACCGTGGGAATGAAGCTCCGCCCCACGGCCTGCTGTGGACGTGAACCCTTGATCGGCCTGGGAACGTATTGTCTTGCCGAAATCGTTCACCTGTCCGGTGTCGATCTGGACCCCGTCTGCCACGCCAGCCTCCCCGCACCGTTGGTGTAGGCAGCATATCGACAGACTCAACCATCGAGCTAGGCACGTTGGGGTTATCGCCTCGGGGCTGGGCTAGGCGCTTCCTGGTAGGCCGCTGAGCCTTCCGTGGCCGCATTGCTACCAGGTCACTGGGCAGGGGTCGCGGGGATACACGCTGACGAATACACTGTGCGGCGGCGTGGGGAGGCTGTGGTGGGGATAGGCCTGTACGGCGACCCGGAACAGTTAGACGAGCTGGCCGCGAAGTTGACGCAGCGGGCGTCGCTGGTGCGGCAGCATGCCGGCGATCATGTCCGGCGGGCGCAGGGGGCACATTGGGTGTCCTCGGCCGCGCAGCAATACCGTGACACGGTGGTCACTGACCGGGCGGCGGCAGACCAGGCGGCGGCGAACATGGAATACGCGGCAGCCGCTTTACGCGCTCATGCGCAACAGGTCAGGGAAACACTCGCGACAATCATCCGCTACGAGCGTGAAGCAACCGCGTGGTTCGCGCACACAACCCAGTCGTTGCTTGACCGGGCCGAGTCAATTGCTGAGAAAGTTGACAACTTCGGTAAGCGGATTATCGCGGACCCACCGTGGGTGACCTGGCCCATTGGACCGCATAACCTGCCCGAAACCGGTGATCTGCGCTGGCTTGACGTCGGCCAGTTCATGCGCGAGCAGGGAGCAATCTAAAATGATGCAACCCGCACCGGCGGCGCACCGGATCATATTTTCCTCGCAAGAGTGGGCCGTCCTTGAGGCTTATTCACGAGCCATTCTGTAGAAGCGGAGACCAATAACACAAGATATCGTTTCGGCGAAGGTCTCAAGGGGTCGCCGGTAGTCGGTGTGCAGGATCCTCCAAGTCTTGAAGTTGGCGATGACTTGCTCGACTACCCACCGAATTTTGTTAACCTGCCCATTGAATATTTTCTGCCAATCTTTCAGTTCACCTCCCTTCGGTTTTTTGTACGGGGTAAGCATGCCGTTGCCGACGTAGCCTTTGTCACCGATCCAGTTACCCGGGTCATGCGTGATCAACGCTTGTGACTCCTGTAGGCAGAATGAGTCGTGTCGGTTCCCGTGGATGGGATCAGAAATCCACACGAGTCTGCCGTCAAGCGTGCAGACGACCTGTACTCCCAGCCCAGTCGTCTTGTGTTTGCCCGAGAGTAGAGTGCGGTCAGAACGCCATGACCAGCACGGAAGCAGTGTGCCGTCAACGATGTACTGACTCTTCGGGCTGAGCTCCTCGACGGTCGGAACAAACTCGTCTAGCACGAGGTTGATCAACGGGACGAGACCGGTAATCGCTCGGGAGATCGTTGCTTTAGACACACCAAAGGCCTCAGCGATCTCGGCCTGAACCCGATTACGCCGCATGTAGGTTAGAGCGACGACAACGGCCTGGAAAAGTCCAAGAATTGGTGGCCAGGGTTCCTTCTCACCACTAGTGAGTGTCGCTCGAACTCGGTCACTGAGATCGACGATCTCAGCTTTGATAAAGCCGGTGGTATGATACATTCTTGGCGGCTCGCCTTTACTAGATTTTGCTTGGTAACTCTATCTTAGACGAAGGCGAGTCGTCTTTTTCCTTTGGGTCTCTATTGTGGACTTTTCAGGCTCGCTGAATAAACCTCTATGAACATAACGGATTCCATTCTGGACCTGATCACCGAACGCGAAACGGGCGTCGCCGCGGCCGTCACCACACTGCGTGAACAGATCAGGCAACTCACCGACGAGTTACGCACCGCTGAGATTGAACTGAACGACCTAGCGACCACCCAAACAACCCTGACCCGGTTGACCGCCACCCAGCAACCACCAGCACCGCAACCACCAGCACCGGATAACCCGCCCGACACCACCATCTACCAGCGGATCCTCACCGTATTCACCACCGGCAACAACGCCGCGATCCGCGCAAAAGACGTCTGCCACACCCTCGGCATCGACACCGAACCCAAAACCATCGAACGTATCCGCACCAAACTCAAACGCCTAGTCAAACGCCGGATCCTGACCGAACCCGAACCTGGCCTATTCACCCTCACCACCCGGCAACCACCAGCCGAACAGGCCACTACCGGCACCCCAAACCCAACCTAAACATGAAATATCCCTAAACCGAACTTATGACCCTCTGAGGCTGTTCGGTGTTGAGGGGGCAGCTTTGCTCAGTTCTAAGAATCTCACTGGCGTTCTGTTTATCGACGAATCGGAGTATTAGAGACGTAGCTATGCGCACGACAAATCGTGCCCGCCATGCGGGTCGAGCATTCTTTTGCGTGGCCGAAGTCGTAAGGGTTAAGAACGGCGACGCTCCTGTCTGGTGGTGCCGTTCCCACGACCCCGGGCAGTTACGCTCGATCGTGAGCGAGCAGTTCCTGCGCTTCACTGATCGTGTTGACGTCCCGATAGACGTCGTCGGAGCGCTCGGCCTCTACCCGGACTCGCCGAATTAAGCCCTGCAGGTTAACGGCGTTGAGCGCAAACCGGCTCAGTGGCTCGGCGAGATCGTTCCAGTGCGCGGGGGCCGTGTCCTTTCGTCCCGTCAGCTTCCGGCGGTCGCTGGTCACGTGGATGATCCACGCGCCAGTGACCTGAGCGAGCATCCGCGCGTGGATACGCCATCCAGGCAAGGCTGGCGAGGAGTCTGGCTCGGTCGGGTCGACGTTGAAGCCCGCGCTGGCCCTGGCCGCTGACCACCTTGAGAGGTTCGGCGTGACAAGCCGAGTTAGATCGAGTCCGACAAGCCGGTCCGCCATCTCCTCGAGACGCTTGAGCGAGATCATTTCCCCGACGTACGCCCAGTAGCGCGGGTCGTCGGTCACGTCGCTGCGGGACAGGAGGTAGGGAAGCACCACGATTAGCTCGGCTTCCGACAATCGTCCGGTCACGAGCTCGGTCAGTTCATCGGGATCCGGGCTCAGCTCGCTTGTGTCGCCGGTGATACCGATACGGAGCATTTGGCCGGCCCGGATGAGGCGGGCTGCCGCATCCTCAACGAAGAGGTTTCGGACCACGGTGTTAAAGGAGATGAGGCTTGCGATCTCGTCGGGCGAGTCCTCGGCGGCGCCAGTGAGCGCCGCCACGTCCGCGGACTCCGACAGGAACAGTCCACGCCCCCCACGCATGACATTGCCTCGAACGAGTTGTAGTAGTGGCTGGCGAGCTGAACCGAGCCCGCTCGACGACAGGTTGCCAGGCAGACTTCGGTCGGTGATGTCCTCCAACGAGCCGACATCAGTGAGCAGGACACTTGGGGCCTCGGCAACTTCTGCCCGTACGTCGTCAATGACATCGGCACGCAGGGAATGGGCAAGCGCGAAGAAGGTCTGCGCGGACGCGCGCTGGGGGCCTACGCGGCATAGCCCTTTCGGATGTTCAACATGCCGACCATGATCTCACGCCACGAGGAGTGCGAAAAGAGGGGCCACTTGTGGAGCCATTGCGAGCCGACGGGACGGTCCCAGACACGCGGTATTGCTGGAACATCCCGGCCACCCGAATTTGCTTGATGTGCGGATGCGCCGCTGTCCACGCCGGAGCACCGAATGGCCGAGCGCAGGTCTCGCCCGTTCGCCCCGTTGCGGAGCGTCGGTGGGGCGGGCTCGTCGAGCCATTAGGCCAGGGTGATATTGAGGCTCTGGAGACGGTCTGGGTCGGCGGTGATGTAGATGGCCGTGATGGTCGGGCCGGAGAAAGTGAACTGGATCACCAGCGAGAGTTGGCCGAGTGGAGCCATGACCAGGGCCGGACTTCCGTTGACCAAAGCCAAGGTGGTGGAGCGGGCTCGAGGGGCTGCAGCGACGGCGCTTCTGGCCACGGCCAGGGCGCCATGAAGGGTAAGGGGTTTTCCGGCGCCGGTGACCGCCGCATCAGCGTGAAGGTCAACCTCGGGATCTAGCAGGGTCAGCAACGCCGTAAAGTCGCCCGACCGGGTCGCCGCGAGGTAGGCCGCAACAGCCTCACGCCGGCGGGCCGGATCTGTCGCCAGTACCCCCGTTCCCCGCGCCTTGGGGCGGGCCCTACTGGCGAGCTGCCTGACGGCGGCGGGGCTGCGCTGCATCATGCGCGCGATATCGTCGAAGGCCACGTCGAACATGTCGTGCAGGACGAACGCGATCCGCTCCGCCGGGGTCAGCCGGTCGAGCACGATCAGCATCGCCAGCCCAACCGAGTCGGCCAGCTCGGCTTCCTCCTGCGGGATCCGGTTTTCGTCGGCCGCGCCGAGCCAGTCGACGGTATAGCTGTCCAGCGACTGTTCACCCCTGGCCTGCCGTGCCCGGAGCAGGTTGAGGCACACGCGGCTGACCACGGTCGTCAGCCAGGCCGGCAGGTTGTTCACTTGGGACAAGTCGCCGCGGTTGAAGCGCAGCCAGGCTTCCTGGACCGCGTCGTCCGCCTCGGCGCTGGATCCGAGCATCCGGTAGGCCAGCACCCGCAGCCGGGGCCGCTCCACCTCGAACCGCTCAAGCAACGAAAGATTCTGGATCGCCATGTCACATTCCCAACCCGGGCCGGGTCGTAGCCGTATTGCAGCCCAAATCTACAAGAGGGAGATCGACAGATGTCCTCCACCATTCTGGTCACCGGCGGCACCGGACTTCTGGGCTCACAGGTGGTTCCACTGCTTCGCCATGCCGGGCAGGCTGTCCGGGTGCTCAGCCGACACGACCGGCAGGCGGGCGACGGTGTGGAGTACCTGGCCGTCGACCTGTTGACCGCAGACGGTATTGACGAGGCGCTCAACGGGGTACGGACCGTGCTTCACCTCGCCGGAGGGCCCAAAGGCGACGACGTCAGCACCCGGAACCTGGTCCGGGCCGCCCAACGGGCGGGGCTCGTGGAACACCTGATACTCATCTCGGTCATCGGCGCGGCCGCCGTGCCGATCGGCTATTTCGCCCGCAAGGCGAAGGCGGAGCGGATCGTTGCGACCTCCGGCATTCCGTACACGATCCTGCGCGCCGCGCAGTTCCACGAACTGGCGCTCAAGACCGTACGGGCCATGGCGAAAGCGCCAATCCTCCTCGCCCCGGGCGGGGTCCGCTGGCAGCCGGTCGCCTCTGGGGAAGTGGCGTCCCGGCTCGCCCGCCTGGCCCTGGGAAACCCGGCCGGCCGGGTCCCCGACCTAGCCGGACCGCGCACATACACCCTGGAGCAACTCCAACGCAGCTACCTTGCCGCCATGGGCAAGCACCGGATGCGCCTTCCCATCCACGTCCCCGGCAAGCTCGGTAAAGCCTACCGATCAGGAGCCAACCTCACGGTAGATGCGCCGACCGGCAGCGAAACCTGGGAGCGGTTCCTGTCCGCTCAGACCACTCAGCCGTAACGCCGGCCAGCCAGGATCCGCTTGATCAGATGCGCGGTCATGCCGCATGTCGTGGACGGCGGCCCATGAAATTCGTCACGCTCGGTGCGTACTTCCAGCGTTGGCTGGTCGCTCACCGGACTGCCGGTCGCTGCGGGTGCGTGTGGGATCGAACCACGATCGTGTAGTAGTAGCCAGCACAAGGAATCGCCGCATCGACGCTAGATGTTCTGCCTTTGCCCAAGATACGCAGATAGGTGTGGAACAACCGTCATGAATGACTATTCTCCTGTCTACCGTCGGTGCGGCTGCACCGACCTCACCACCGGCCGCCGCTACGGCGACAACTGCCCGCGCCTGGCAACCGATCCCGGCCACGGTTCCTGGTACTTCTCAGTTCGGATTGGCCGTCAACGTGTCCGCCGGGGCGGACTCCGCACCGCGCAGGCCGCCGAGCAGGCCCGCCAGGACCTCGTCGGTCAAGCGCCGGAACCTGCTTCCGATGGTGGGCTGACCGTCGCGGTCTGGCTGGATAAGTGGGTTGCTTCGTTGCCGAAGCGGGTCCGGCCGTCTACGGCGACCGCGTACACCGCGCACGTGGTCAACGTGTTGCGTCCCGCCCTGGGCCATCGACGGCTCGGCGCGCTGACCCGGGCTCAGGTGCAGGCCATGTTTGACGAGCTCGTCGAGCACACGAATCGGTACGACGTGAAGATCACCGCGTCGACGGTGCAGCGGGTCCGTGCCACCCTGCGCCGGGCACTCAACGCGGCCGCCGCCCACGGTTACCTGAGCGATAACCCGGCCCGGATGCTCGAACTGCCCTCGCCTCGCCGCAACCGGCCGGTGACGTGGTCGCAGCCTCGGGTTGCGGCCTGGCGGCGCGATGGCACCCGGCCGAAGATCGCGGTCTGGACACCTCGCCAGTTGGCCGCGTTCCTGACCGCGGTCGCCGACGACGATCTGTACGGCCTGTGGTGGCTGGCCGGTCTGCGGGGGCTACGCCGCGGCGAGCTCGTTGGACTGCGCTGGGTCGACGTCGACCTGGCCGACGCCACCCTCACGGTGGCGCAGACCCTGGTCGAGTTGCCCGGCGCCGTCGCCGAGTCCGAACCCAAGACCGCCGCCGGCAACCGGACCATCACCCTCGACTCGGCCACCGTCGAGGTCCTCGCCAATCACCGGCGGCGGCAACAGCGCCTATACGAAGACCACGGAACCACAGCCGATGAGACCGGCTACGTGTTCGCGTGGCCCGACGGGCGACCGATCCGGCCCGGCTGGCTGACCCACCGCTTCACCGCACTGGTGACCGAGCACGGGCTGCCGCCAGTCCGGCTGCACGACCTCCGGCACGGGACCGCGATGAACGCGCTGCACGGCTCGGCAAGCATGCACACCGTGCAACACCTCATGGGCCATTCCAGCCACGCCTTCACCGCTGACGTCTACGGCGCGGTTCCCGACGCGTTGGCGCGAGCTGAGGCAAGAGCACCGCCGAGACGATCCTCGCGTCGATGCGGCAGGCCGTATCGACGGACGCGCCTGAGAACCGGGTCCACGTGGGTCGACAACAGCCTCATCGCGTCCGATTCATCCGCGAGCGTGTACGTCGGCCAGCAACTGCTACGGCTGACGCGACTCCAGTTCGGCCCTGCCCTTGTCTGTAAGCACCGAGCTGCTCGACCAGAACTTCAGGCTCTCGAAGCAGAGGATCAACTCGTCGTTGTGCAGGCCACGAATCAGGTCTCGCCACACCGCTTCCTGCCGTTCCGGAGGTCGCCCGTCCTGGAAGAACTTGCCCACGGGCGCGGGCTCGCCTGGGTGCTCGACGCCGTACTCCTCGAGCCATCGCAGGAACATCAGGCGCCCGACCTCACGGCTGACAGCGCCAGCCGTCTCACCCATCGACTTGCCGTCCTTGCCGACGATGTGCGCCTGGTCGCCCGGATGGATCTCGATGTGGAGCCTCGGCCAAGGGAACGGCTCTTTCTTCACACCGCCGACGAGGAGATATCGCCTTATGTAGGCGCCGACGAAGTAGTGCCGCTCGGCAAGCTGGCTGATGTACTCGCCCAAGGCCTTGGCCGCATCGCGTTGAGTCTTCTCGGTGTACGCCACAAGGACCTTCACTCAATCAGTCGTCCCGACGCAACCGCCGGGAACACCATGCCGGAGCAGCGCATCTCCCAGCTGAGCCACGATCGCCGACCTGACACACCGGACTAGACGCGGACAAGCCGCCCAGCGTCAACGCCGTCGGAGCTTCACCCGGCCTGACTATCTCGGACACCTAATTTAGGCGAGGATCGCGGGGCCCAGTCGGCGTCGGCGTTTCGCGTGCCGGCGTAGCAGCTTGGCGGAGGCGTTGACTGCGGCCCGCGCGGTCTCCCGGAAGACTTGCCAGTAGGTGTCGACGGTCGTGACCGCGCTGGAATGGCCCAGCACGTGCTGGATCACGTGCGGTTCCACCCCAGCGGCGCCCATCAAGCTCGCCGCCTCATGCCGCAGGTCGTGCAGCCGGATCGGCGGTAGGTCGTGCAGCTTGACCAGCCGGGCGAACCGGCGGGTCAGATAGTCCGGGCTGACCGGTCTGCCATCGGGTAGCAGGAATATCGCCCCGTCCGGGTTCAGCGTCGCCCGGCGCGGATCAGCGGCCACGGCCAGCCACAGGCGGCGGCACAGCTCGTTGGTCACGTCATCCAGCGGCACGACCCTGGTACCGGCAGCCGATTTCGGCGGTCCGGTCCACCGCCGTGGTCCGTCGATGTGGACCTGTTTCGTGATGCGTACGCACGCGTCGGTGAAGTCGAAGTCGTCACCGCTCAGGGCGGCGACCTCGCTGCGGCGTAGCCCGCACAGCGTGACCAGCCTCCACAGCGGCAGCAGCGGATCATCGGCGACCAGGTCCAGGAGCCTCGCCACACCGTCGGTGTCCCAGACGGCCACCGGGGGCCGCCATCCCGTTGTACGACACAGTTGGATGCGTTCCAGTGTCCAGACCACCGCGGTCACCCGCGCCGGTCTGACCTTCAGCACCCCGTACGCCGGGTTGAACCTGATGTAGCCGCGAGCCCGCGCCGCGCCCAACGCACTGCGCAACACCGCCAGGACGCCAGTGACGGTCGAGGTGGCCAGCACCCCGCGCCGGGTGGATTTCCTGGCGATCGTGTCCATCGCCCGCTGCACATCGCGGGTCTCCAGCTCGGACAATCGATGTGACCCCAACGCCGGGATCAGATGACAGCGCACGATCGTGGCATACCCGCGCAGCGTAGACGGGCGCAGGTCCAGCTGGTCCAGCCAGTCGGTCAGCCACTTTTCAACCGTCCACGCCTGCGCGAGGACCCGCGGACTCGGTTTGATGATCGCCGCGTCCCGGGCTGCGATCGCCGCCGGTTCGGAGGCGAACCCGCCCCGGCGTACCCGCCGGCGCAGACCATCAACACCGGTCACCTTGATCCAGTAATACCAGCGTCCATGGGACGGATCGTCCAACATGTGGCACTGCGCGCCGCGCTGCCGTCCCGTCAACGGCTCCCGGCACGCACACCGCCGATACACCGATCCAGCGATCGACGGCGCTCCAGGATCCGGCCGAGGCCGACGAACATTAAGCCGGCACCTGCGCAAACCTTCGTCCACCCAGTGCCCGGCGTTACGTGTTGCCGTCTTCATGATCGAATTCCTTACTAGCCTCAGTGGCTGAGTAGGGACTCGCGATCCGACGGGCTGCACGTTCAAATACTCGCGGTGTACCAACGACGAAAGAGCCGATCCGTGAGCCCAGAACCGGACTCACAGTCGACTCACGTCAACCAGCATGCGATCTTCCGATCGCCGAACCTGCTGGTCAGGGTTGGTGCGCCGCGTAGGACTTGAACCTACAACCCGCGGATTAAGAGTCCGCTGCTCTGCCAGTTGAGCTAGCGGCGCTTGTTGGCAACGACAGAAACGTTAGCACGCGGCTGGGTGATCACAAAAATGGGCCGAGCTGACTTCTCGCGCGGCGGTCTGCCTCGTGACAGTGCCGGCACGGCTCGTGCTCGGCTCGTGCACGGCTCGTGCACCACGCATGCCGAACACATCGCCGTGCTGGCAGTGGGCTATCGGGCTGCCTCCGGCCTGGCACTGCGAGCGGTCCGCCTTGCTGTTCGAGCTGGATCGTGACACCGCTTCTTATGCTCGGCGAGCTTCGGCTAGCCATAACTTTACCTGAAGAAATGTCGCTTTTTTCCAGCGCATCATTAGGATTCAAGCTGCTAACCGAACCATCGGCCCGAATGCCTTGGCTCAGAACGGCCGCATTCGCGCCACAGTAGATTCAGGCAAAGGAGACTTCACTTGAATGTACGTCGAACCGTCACCGCTGCAGCCATTGGCGTCCTGATTATCGTGACGTCCGCGTTCGTCAGCTCGCCAGCCCACGCAATCGTGCGGGGTGAGACCGTGGAGTCAGCGCCGTGGGCCGCCTCAGTCTTGCTCAACGGTGAGCCGTGGTGTTCTGGTGTGATTATCGCGCCGGAGTGGGTTCTCACGGCACGGCACTGCGTGCAGGGCACGATGTCTGTCCGGATCGGCAGCGTCGAGTCCGCTAACGGTGGCGAAGTTCGTGCCGTCGTGTCAGGCAATACCCATTACGACCTTGCTTTGCTACATCTGGACAGTCCCGTCGACACCACGTATCTGCCACTCGCCGACGTGGATCCGCCGGCCAGAGCACAGGTCTCAATTTACGGTTGGGGGAAAACGTGTGCCGGCTCTAGTGCCTGCCCGTTGTCGCCCGTGCTGAAGGTGGCCGAGGTTTCCGTCCTTACCCCTGTCGAATCGAGGACCGACGCCTACGGTGGTCCGGTGGTGGCCACTGACTTCATTACCGGCTACGCCACCAACGGCGATTCCGGCGGACCGATGATCTACGAGGGTGCGCAGGTCGGTGTGGCATCGACGGCGGACGGTCAAGGTTTTCAGAAGTACAGCAGTGTTGCCGCAGGCCTTGACTGGATTCATGCCATTACCGGCGTTTGACGGGCACAATTCCGGCTTGACTGCTGGAAGCCGGCAGGGACCGGTCGTTGTGACGACCGGCCCTAAGCACGTCAGGTCCGATTCGCTGCGGTGACATTCTTAGGTGGTGTCACTGCACGTATCCCGCGACCCCTTCGAAGCTGTAAGCGATGTGGCTGATCGCGTTTTGTGCCTCAGACCAGCTGGTCGTGTAGAAATGATCGCCGCTAGTGCCGTTGAAAAGTCGATACAGTGGCATACCGGACGAACAAAGCCGAGCCGCAATCCCCTCGTACGTGTAGCCGCTGTGATCGCTAGATGGGAAGTATGCCTACGTCCACACCGAGCCCTGCGGAACCCGGGGATTAGCCACATGACTAATCCCCGGCGGAGCCGGTGCCGACGGCACGGAGGCAGCGAGTGCCGTGCCACCCACCGCAAGAGTCACCATCGCGACTAGCCCGGCAGCGACAGTTGTGACCTTCCTGCGCATGTTTCCTACCGCCCAAAGAATAGAAACAGATAGTTGCAAGCGCAGACGCTAGCGACCAAAACGCGCGGCGGCTACTTATTGTGAACAACAATTTCTCAGCATTACCGGCGAGCACCGATTCGTAGCTCTAAGTGTTTGATGCGAGCCTGCATTTGCCGCCAAAATGCTCCGCGGAAGCTACGGGTAGCTATAAATCTTCCTTAAGCCAGCAGTTGAATACTTCCATTGCCGTATTATTTTGATCCCTCGGGGACGATAGGTTGGGATCGATCAGTCCGAGCCAGATGTGGATCAGTCCGAACCAGATGTTTTGGTCGTTGGCTAATCGAAGGCGTAGTGGGAGCGGTTGAAATCGGGGCGGCGGGTTATCAATACCAATAGATGGCTCGGATTGCTTCCGGGTCACCGCCCGGCGCGTGGGCGAGCATATGCGTACTTCGACGAAAAACTGATGTCAACCGACATGCGAACCCCCACCTGCACCTGAGTCCCCCGGAATGCTGACGACGGGCCGGCGTGTGCGTTGCAGTTGCAGCGCGCCGAGTCCGATCGCTAGCCAGACTACGTTCAGGCAGGCCGACGGCCATGCCGCGTGGGTGACCGCATTAACGGCTAGGCCAACGGCACCGGCGAGGTTGAGTAGCTGATAGGTGCTGCCCGCGTTGATCCGCTTAGCGGAGAGCAGACCGTATGCCAGCAGCAGACTGCCAGCCGCGGCCCATCCGTCAATTTCGATCAGCAGGTTCACGCCGGCAATATCGCGTACGCGCGAACCGGGAACGTGCCGAAGCCTGCCACGCGGGGCGCAGCGGTGTGCAGGCGCGCACCGGTAACCGGTAGTTGTTCGAGGCCAGTGAGGTGCTCCAGCACGAGAACCCCCGCGGCAAGCAGGATCGAGTGCGCCGGCCGTGCCGTACCGTCCGCGTCGTCGATGTTGACGCTGTCGATGCCGACCAGACGCGCGCCGTGCTCGACCAGCGCGGTCGCGCCCGCAGCGGTTAGGAAAGGTGCACCAGGGCCGTACGCCTCAGTGCCCCAGTGTCGGTCCCAACCGGTGTGCAGCAGCACTGCGGCGCCGTGAATGTCGTACGGGGCGAGGGCATGGGAGTCAATCCCCCGTTCACCGCTGCCGGCCAGGCGCACCACAACAGTGGGCAGGTCCGCGACCGCGTCGAGCGGCAAGCCGGCCAGGTCGGCGCCGTCGGGGTAGCGGTGGAACGGACTGTCCAAGTATGTGCCGGTATTGCCGACCATGCTGATCCGGTCGATCGCGAACTCAGTGCCTGGCGCGTAGTGCTCGCGGGACGCTTGCCTGGTCAGGTGCGGCGTAATGTCGGGGCCGGGCAGCCCTGGATAGGTGGTCATGCCCGCGGTGATCACGTGGCTTAGCTCGACGAGCCGGTTCGCCCCGGCGGAGGCGGTCGGTGTGACCGTGTTGCGGGAGCCTCGGTGTGGCTCGGCGGCCACGCGAACTGCATGCAGGCGAACCTGGTCGACCATCAGCACGCCTAGGTGCCGGATGAAGAGGTCTGCGAGCGCGTCGGCATCGATGTCCGCCGCCGGGATGTCGAGCCGGAAGTCCTGCACCTGCAGCCCACCACCGTTGAGGAAGGTCACATCAGCATTGAAGGTCGCGCGGAACTCAGTCATGCAGGCATCGTCGCGCACCCACGACTTCAGTACCAGCGAATGATTCTTCACCTAGCATGTAGTTTTACTGAATGCGAATTGACCCCCGCCGGTTGATCGTGCTGCGGGCAGTCGCCGACGCGGGCGGAGTGCTCGCGGCCGCATCAGTTCTGCACTTGACGCCGTCTGCCGTGTCCCAGCACGTCGCCCGCCTGGAGGCCGAGACCGGGGTAACCCTGCTCGACCGCTCCCGGCTGGGTGGCCGGCGGACGGTCGGGCTCACCACCGCTGGGCAGCTGCTCGCCCGGCACGCGACCCGGCTCGCCGAGGTGCTCGCCGCCGCCGAACACGACCTGGCCGCGCTCACCGGTCAGGTCACCGGGCCGGTCGTCATCGGCGCATTTCCGAGCGCAGTGCGGCACATCGTCGCACCGGCCGCGGTCGCACTGGCAACAAGTGCGCCAGGCATTTCTTTCCAGATCAGACAGACAGAGCCTGAACCTGGACGGGCGTTGCTGCGTTCCGGCGGCCTCGATTTGCTGATCACCGAGACCGACGCCGACTCATGGAACCACGCTGCGACCAACTCCAGCGTCGACCTGCGCGGACTGACGGCAACCCGGCTGTTCGACGACCCCTACCGGATCGTCGTGCCGACCGATTGGGGACCGGTGTCAGGGCTCGACGCACTATTCGGCCGACCTTGGGTCGACGGGCCTCTCGGCTCCGCGGCGCGACGCGTCCTCGACCGGGTCGCAGCTCACCACGGCGTCGTCCTCGACCGACCGCACGAGTGCTTGGAGTTCCCGGCAGTGCTCGCCATCGTCGCGGCTGGCCTAGCTGCCGGGATAGTGCCGGCGTTGGCCTTGCCGACAGACGTGCCTGGCGTCCGGATCGTCGATGGGCCACCGATCGGTGCCCGCCGCCTCGACCTGGTGCACCGGCGTGGCCGCCACGAACCCAGCGCGGCCGCACTCCTGGTCACTGGCGCGCTACTTTCCTAGCACACCTGACCGCCGCCCATTCTGTTGCGGATGTGGCCACAATGGCCTCGCCTGACGCCTAAGGTCGCCACTGCCTGGAAGCAGCGACTCCGCACCCGACTAGAAACAGGGCGCAACAACCCAAAGTCGCACATAGTACTAAATTCCGGGATCCTGCTGATTTGGGCTTGTGTTTACGCGAAGGGCCGCGTCCGCTCTGCCGATAGGAGGCTGACTGAAGCCGACGGGAGCGACATGCGGAAGTGGCGAGATACCCGCTGGGTACGGTGGGTGGCGGCGGCTGTCGTCTTACAAGTTACCTACACCGTGGGGGAAGTTCTCACCCACCACGGCCAGACCCTGCGGTACGTGCTCGACGATTTGATCTACCCGGCGGGGATCCTGGTCGCCACGATGACCACCGCCTGGGCGGGGTGGCGTGGTCCACGCTCGCGGCGCAGGTGGTGGCGTATCGTGGCCGGGGCGAGCTTGCTGTGGTTGGGTGCTGACTCCTTCTGGTGTCTCAATGATGCGTTGGGACGTGAAGTAGGCACCCCGTCGCTCGGCGACGTGTTCCTCATCGGTTCCTATCTGCTCATGCTGATCAGTGTGGGCCTTGCCTTTGGCGGAACCAGCGGGCTGCGGCAATGGCGCGGCCAGCTCGATAGCCTTTTAGTGATTGTTGTCGTCGGCGCCGCCGGGTGGCGTTGGTTAATCGGTCCTCAGCTTACCGGCGGCTTCAGCGCCGAAGTCGTAACACTGGCCACTTACCCGCTACTGGACGTGGGTTTCCTCATTGTCTTCCTCTCAGTGGGCCTCGCCGGACACCACCGCCTTGCCCCGCAAGTTCTGCTCGCGCTGGCCGGCACGGTCCTGAGCATGGGTAACGACGTGGTCATCGCTTTGCTGTCAGCCCAGGGTTCGGCACCCGACGACGGAATCATGAAGTCGCTGTACTTCCCAGTCATCTTGATGTCGATCGTCGCGAGTGTGACGGACCGTCAGGAAACAATCGGCCGCGATGAACAGGTTCGTTCCGTACAGCGCGATCTGGGCTTTATCCCCATCACCGCTGTGGTCGGTGGTGTCCTGCTCTGGGCCTACTTGGAGGCTTCCGCTGGTGATATCAGTCGCCTGGTTGTTGTCCTGCTGGCGACTTTGCTGGTCGGCATAACCATCCGCTCGCAGCTGAGCATCCGCGATCAGCGGCGCGTCGCGCGCCAACTCGACGCGGCTGTTCAGGAACAGCGCCGCTTGGCCATCACTGATGCGCTGACCGGGCTGTACAACCGGCGCTTCGGTGATGAGATGGTGCAATTGGAAGCGGAACGCACGCTGCGCGACGGCAGCAGCATGTCGGTGGTCATCATCGATCTTGACCACTTCAAGTCCGTGAACGACGTACATGGTCACCTAGCCGGTGATGTCGTACTGGGACAGGCGGCAGTTCGGGTCAGCGCAGCACTGCGTTCCAGTGACGTACTAGTGCGGTGGGGTGGGGAGGAGTTCTTCGCGCTTCTGCCCGGAGCCACGGGGCCTGAAGCGGTCGTGGTCGCGCAGCGGATGCGGACCGCGTTGTCCAGCCGACCTTTACAGTTACCCAGCGGTGAACGTTTGAGGGTTACCGCATCGTTCGGACTGGCGAGCTTCCCATCCCACAGCTCCCACGTTGACCAGCTCATACACGCCGCCGACAAAGCGCTTTACCAAGCGAAAACAGCCGGCCGCGACCAAGTTGTACTGGCCGCCTACCCACATCATCTCGTTCCGCATTGATGTGCGGAATCCGTCGGGCCTTCGACGACCGACGGTTCGCCTGTGACCAGGCTTCGGCCTCGTCCCTCGAGCAGCAGATGCAGTGTGGTGGTCAGTCCTGCCTGCGAGCGACCCATCCCTTCGTTGGTGCCGGCGGCCGTGGCGGCCGATTCCAGCATGGCCGATGATGGCGCGTATGGTCGGGCGGTGAATCCCGCTGACCTGCAGGGCCTTCGATCGGGAGATCTCGGGACCCGCGAAGCACATGTGCACCAGCTACTCGACCGGGCCCGAACAAACAGCGACGAATCAGCTGTCGCGGCGCTGCGGGCACTCGTCCGCGACTACCGAGATTTCCACCGATCGTTGTACTCGCGGGCGATGAACCACGCAACAGTGTTCGCCGACGCCAGTCTGCAGGAGCCATTGCTCGCCGCGCTCGGCGACACCCGCTACAACTGTCAGGCCTGGGCCGTAATGGGTTGCGTGGCGATGGACATCCGGGCCGCCGTTCCCCAGCTCATCGCGCTGCTCGACCATCCACAGTGGATGGTCCGAGACGAAGCGGTAACCGCACTCGGCCAACTCGGCGACGCCTCGGTCGTTCCCGCGCTGCAACCACTACTCGGCGACCAGGCCGACTGGCTGCGCCAACGAACCGCAGACGCACTGGCCAACATCGGCGGTGACGCGGCGTTGGATGCGCTCTGGCACGAGTTCGAGCATCGGCGATTTCCTCGAATCGGCTATCTCGCCAGCTCGTTGGCAACGTTCACGCCGCAGGTTCTACCCCGGCTGCTGGCCGCGGCTGACAGTCCGGATCCAGATCAGCGGTACTGGGCAGCAGTTGCGCTCGGATCGACTGGCGATGATCGGGCAGTACCGACGTTGGAGCGGTTGATGGCCGACGACAGCGGCGTAACCGTCTTCGACGGGGAAGTTCGCACTGCCGCGAAGAAAGGCCTGCGCACACTTCGTCGCATCCAAGGCGCCATCGCCGAGCGCGCGCGTACAGAAGCGCAAACCACCTCTTGACCTCCGGCGTCGGGTGACGCAACCGACTCAGTCGCGAGCCCCGTCCCCTCGCTCGGTGAGGGTTCAGGCCGACCCGACACCTTGCGCGGATGGCTCGCCGCCTACGCGGCCGCGACGGCATCCACCAGTTCGTACACCGCCATCTTGGACGCAGCCACACCTGGCGAGAGCAATAAGCCAGCCAAGTCGACAACGACCGTCTACCGCGACGTACTGTCGCAGTTGTGGTTGCTCGATCCCTCGAACACGGCATTCCGGCGGCCAGGCCCATTACTAGGCGCCTTGTTTGAGTCGCTAGTGACGCTCAGCGTGCGGGTATATGCGCAGGAGGCCGAAGCCACGGTCCATCATCTGCGCACCTGGGACAACCGGCGCGAAGTGGATCTCATCGTCCAGCGCGCTGATCAACGAATCGTGGCGCTGGAGGTCAAGTTGTCTCCCTCGGTAAACGACGACGACGTCGCACATCTCATCTGGTTGCGCGAGCAGCTTGGCGACGATCTGCTGGACGCAGCGGTCATCACCACCGGGACTGAGGCGTACCGTCGCGCCGACGGAGTCGCAGTTATCCCCCTTTGCTTGCTCGGCCCCTAACAATTGTTTCGATGCGCAGGGTCATATTCGGGCTTCGGCGGGTTTTGGGGCGGGGTCGAGCGGTAGGTCCCGCAGCCCGCGAATCGGGGTGACCCGCTTCGATGGCCTGCAACGCGGGTTCGGGATGAGCCGCCGCGCCCTGACCGAGCGTCTCGCCGCCCTCACCGAGCACGGTGTCCTGCAGCGCCGCCGCTACACAGATCGGCCCCCGCGCTACGACTACCTGCTTACGGCCCAAGGCGAAGGACTATTGCCGGTACTGATCGCGCTGCAGCGTGGGGCGACCGGCATGTGCTCGGCGATGGATCGCTCACCGCTACGGCCGCGGTTAATTCGGCTGAGGCACGGCGCATGCATGCCCTCATCGGTCGCCAACCTCCCGATCTGACCCCACTTTCCGGGCCGCTGGCACTGACCGGCTCAAGCGGGCGACGCTACTACTCGATCCAGCCGCGACCGTGCGCGCCGTCCAGTTCCCCGTCACCGATCCGGTCGGCTCGGTCGACGAAATGCTGCATTTGGTACGCGAGCACGCGCCCATCGCCGGATAAATCAGCTCAAGCTGACGGCGTTCATGAGGTGACGGGGTCTTCGGCGGTGATCCGGTCGAAGACCTCGCGGAACACGACCGGGTCCTGAGCTCCCGACACGCCGTACTTGTGGTCGAAGACGAAGAACGGGACGCCATTGATGCCGTATTCGCGGGCTTGCGCCTGGTCTGCGCGTACGGCGGAAAGGAACTCGTCTGTCTCGAGGCTGCGCTGAACGTCGTCGCGGTCGAAGCCGGCTTCGGCCCCGATCTCGGCCAATACGTTGAGGTGACCGAGGTGTCGGCCGTCTTCGAAGTAGGCCTTCAGCAGGCGTTCTTTCAACTCGACCTGGGCACCCTTGGCTTTGGCATAGTGCAGGAGTTGGTGGGCCTTGACGGTGTTCGTGTGGTGCAAGGCGTCGAAGTCGTAGTGCAGTCCGACGGCTGCAGCGATGTCGACGACGTTGGCGAGCATCGCCTCAGCTTGCGCCGGCGCAATGCCCTTGTGCCGGGCCAGATATTCGACTTCGCTTCCCTCGAAATCGGTCGGAGTGTCCGGTGCCAGTTCGAACGAGTGGTATTCGACTTCGACTTCACCGGGGAAGGCAGCGACCGCTGTCTCGAACTTGCGCTTGCCGATGAAGCACCACGGGCAGGCAATATCGGACCAGATGTCGACTTTGATGACGTTGCTCATGCGAACAAAACCCCTCCGAACGCGCCATCGCGCGTCGACGCCGACGCTGCGCTGTCAAGAGAGCAGCATGCACCCGCCGTACTGGTCAGATCCAGTCCTGGCTCAGCTATGAAGTCGGCTGTCCGGAAGTTGGCGGGCGCGGGGTGTTCGGCGGGGTCGGAGTGTTCGGCGGGGTCGGGGCGAAGCTCGGAGCTGGCGGGTAGGCCTGGCCGACACCAACCGTGCGCAGATCCTGCACGGGGACCTCTTGACCGAAGGCAGCGGCCAGCGGGATCGGGGCGCCGTGCAGCGCAACTTCGGCACCTTCGCGAACCGCGGCATGCACGGCTTCGCGCATGGCCCGGACCCACTCGGTGCGCAGCATTTGGTTGACCGAGCCGGTGCGACCCACCATGCCGCCGATCAGATCCTTGACAAAATGGCCGATCACCACTGCACCGCGACGCCGGCGCCACATCATCCAGCCCAAGTAGAGGCTGCTGCCGTAAGGAAAGACGGAAACATAAATGCTGTAGTTGCGATCTTGGATCAACAGGCGGTTGTTTACTGACTCGGGTGCGAGCAGATCAGCGCGGACTCGAACGGCGTTGGCGTTTAAGGGGAAGCCGCGCTGGCGCAACGTGCCATAGATGGCTGCGTAAGCCGAGTCGGCTGCCTGATAACGGTCCTCGAGCAAGGTCTTCCATTCGGCGATCGGCTCGTCGAGCTTGGAAACCAGCAGCACCACCCAAAAGACCACAAAGGAAAAGAGCCACCCAAAGTAGAACAGGCCAATCCCGGGGAAGCTGCCACCGAATTCTGGCGAGGCGGAACCGATAGCGACCAGGAGGCCGAAGAAGGCGAAGACCGCCCAAACAACGAACGAGCTGACCGCGGCGCCGAGCCACAACCGGAAAATGGCCTGAACTGAGACCGACTCGTCGAGAGCGAGCTCAACACCTTCGTACTTCAGCCTTTGGGTGCGGTAGGCGAAGTCGCCGTTGCCGGGGCCGACAGCGGACCACTGCCGCGGCAGCTCACCGGGCGTGCTCATATTTCCTCCACTTAGATCAGATCATTCCAGGTTGACTTGAATGTCGGAGCCTTGCGCCTTCGCGGTGCCATAGATCCGGATGGTCGTGTCGCCGCTCTCGGTCTGCCGCTTGCCGAAGTAATCCGTGTAGGTCGCAGTCCAGTGCGCGCGGCCGGAATTGCTGCCGTCGCTGATTGAAACCTGGTCGCCAGTGCTCGACCAACCCATAAACCCAAAATCCACCGAAATCACCGGGTACGCAGTGATTGTCCAGTGCACCGATATGTTTGTACCGACGACATAGGTGTCGAACGGGCATCCGCTCGGGTAGGCCTCGGTGCTGGTCGCACACCGGTCCAGCACTGACTTCACCGCCGCATTGATCCGGTCCTGCACTCCCGGCGCCAGCTGCGGCGGACCGAAGCGCAGCTCGGCAGCAGTCCCGAAGCCACCGTCGAGTGGTCCAGCTGTCACGCTGGCGCTGGCGAGCAAGGCCGTGGCGGCGACGAGCTCCGCCTTGAACCCGCCGGAGAATGCCGCCACATCGCCACTGGCCGAGACGTTCACCGCGACACCATTGATTGTGACTGCCCGCCCTTGACCGCCGCTCAGGACAAGCTGCACAAACGGGTCGCGGAGCTGGTAACCGTCACCGCTGGTAGCCCTGGTGACGACGACTGTTTGGTGGACCCTAGTATTGCCGGCGTACCCGGCCGAATAGGCAACGTCGACCCCACTGACGCCCGCTCCATATCGCCCACTCGCCCCGGTGACGGTGCCGACCTTGACGTCATGCGGGCGGGCATCGTGATCAGCCAGCGCAGCTGCGGTCAATAGTGGACTGCTAACTGGTTCAGCTTCATCGCCGCGATAAACCAGCTTCAACGCCCCGGCCGCGTCGCCGTTGCCAAGCGCAGTGAAATAGTCCTCGACCGTTGATTGTGGGGTGACCGCGGTAAGTCGCGACACCACGGCAATTCCGATCGCGGCAAGAATCAGCACACCAAGCGCAGCGACCGAGATCAGCACCGGCTTACGCCCGATCCGCCGCTGCGGCTTCACCGCCCCCAAGGTGAGCGCAGGCTGCGACAACCCAACCCCAGCCGCCGCCGGCTGAGCACGAAACTCCTGCCCAACCACCGCTTCACTCGGTACATCTTGTTGGAGCGTGGCTGTTGACGGCTCGGGTCGAACTGGGGTGGCCTGGAACGCGGCAGCGGAGACTGGGGTGGCTTGGACTGGGGCGGCTTGTTGGGGTGCGGCGCTGGCAAGCTCGGGCAGCACCGGCATGCCGCAGTTGTGGCAAGAGGACTGTGCGGCCGTGACGCTGCTGCCGCACTGGAAACACACGCCAGCGGCAGCCGCCTGGACTGGAACCATCCCCGTTCATCTCCCCATGAAGGTCATTCCAAGTCATCGATATACTACACCAAGTGTCGAGCTAGCCATAGACCGGTGTCGTGATGATCTGTTTGTGAACAATAGGAACCGTAAACCCTTAGCCGCCGGCCTCCAGGGCCGGCGAGCACGCGAAACGGCCCGGCTTCGGGCCTACCTCTGGGGCTTGGGTCCAATTCCCCATTGGTACGCCCGAGTGGCCGGGCCTTTCCATCGAACGCAATGTTATTACTCAGCTGCGGCCACGGCAGCAATATCCTGCCGTGCAACCCGCGCAGCGGTCTCAGCCTTGAACTCGGCCACGGGTGCAGCCGACGCACCGGCGATGGCAGCAGGGGTGCCGATAATGCCGCTCTCACAATTGGCCGTGGTGCCGCTGGCCATCACCAGGCAAAAGTCACCCGCCGGGGTGCCATTGGCTCCACCGTCTAGACGGTCCGCAGCCGAGTCGCTACCGGTCTGCTTGCCGCCTTTAGTCAAGCTCTCACCGAAGAGACTGTCGTCACCTGCACCGCCAAGGATCACGTCGTTGCCGGCATCGCCCAACAAGATGTCGTTGCCAGCGCCACCGTCGATTCGGTCGTTGCCGTCCTCGCCGAGCACAGTGTCCGCGTCAGCGTCACCGCTGATCACGTCGTTACCTGCACCGCCCAGGACGCTGTCGTTGCCGGCGCCTCCGCTAATCACGTCGTTGCCGGCGCCGCCCAGGATGCTGTCCTTGCCGGCGCCCCCACCGATCCGGTCGTTTCCGGCTTCGCCCACTAACAGGTCGTCGCCGCCACCACCCGAGATGATGTCGTTACCCGGACCGCCCAATAGCTCGTCGTTGCCCGAACCACCGGTCAGGACGTCGTCGCCGGCACCGCCGTCGGCCAGCAGCGGGACCGACGTCTTGTTGGTGATCCAGTCGTTCTTGTCGCCAAGGGCTGCGGTGATCTGCGTAACCTTCCTTGCCGGCGTGCAGGTGACCTTGGTCTTGTCGCCCCGGACAGCCTTGCACCCGGGGCCGGCCTGGATGGCGACCTTGTCGTCCAGGGTGACGGTGCGACCGGAGATGGTGATCGTCAAACCGTTGGCCTGACCCATCAGGGCGTTGAACTGGACCGTGGAAGAACCGACGACCTTGGCCAGACCGGCGGTAGCCGCCTGGGCCGGCGTTGCGAACAACGCGGTCGAAGCGGCAGCCGCGGCCGTGATGCCGACGCCCGCCAAGGCCCTACGGTGGAACACTAACATGCAGAAACTCCGTGTCGGGTACGCAATGGGTTGATCGAACAGCACAGTACGTGAGACATGCTCGTCGCGCCGCCCCAGATCGACTGAGCCCACCATTTGTTCGCCTTGATGTCATGAAGCCGTGCAGACCGCCAAGCCGGCTAAATTCACTGTCCGTCGTCGACCGAGCGGTGGTAGACAACCCGGGTGCCGAAACACCTTGACGTTTACCGACTTGCTACGCCTCCTTGACGAACGCTCGAACGCGTTCCGCGCAGAGGTCGCCGCAGCACCCAGCCTTGAAGTGCCGGTGCCAACCTGTCCCGGTTGGACACTGTTCGATCTCGCACAGCACGTGGGCTTGGGCCGGCGCAAGGCAGCAGCGATTATTGCCGCTGGGCCCGCGGATGCTCCCCCAGACAAGTCCGTTTGGGAAGGTACCGGCGCACCGCAGGAACGCAAAGCATTGCTAGCCTGGCTGACCGAATCGATCGAGTTACTGGCAAACACGCTGCGCGACGCTGGCCCGGATCGCGAATGCTGGACCTGGTGGGGTGATTCACAATCGCCGCAGACCTCGGGTGGCGTCGCTCGACACCAGGTTCAAGAGGTCGCGGTGCACACCTATGACGCTCAGCTCACCCTCGGCGCCCCGCAGTCGCTGCCGGACGATATTGCGCTGGACGGAGTCGAGGAGTTTCAGTTCACCTGCTGCTCGACGGACGTCGCCTGGCCGCACCAGCCCGCTATCGTCGACTACCACGCCACCGAGGGTCGCTCGTGGCGTCTTCGACTTTCCGGCGACGGTGCCCGAGTCACCCGGCTAGACGCACCTGCTGACCCGGACCAGGCTGACGCCTCCGTGCGCGGCACCGCCAGTGACCTGATTCTGGGTTTCTACGAGCGCATCCCCATAGAATCTCTGCAGCTCGCAGGCGACCGAGCCATCCTCGACCAACTCATCGCCTGGGATCCGTCGGCGTGACTCGCGGTTAGGCGGCCGACAACACGTCGACGACAAAGCGCAATGGTCCGGCCGGATTGCTGCCCGGATTGTCGCCATACGCAAGGTTGGTGGGGATGTCGAGCTGAACTCGGCTGCCGACCTTGACTCCGAGTAGCCCTTGGTCCCAGCCCTTGATGACTTTGCCGGCGCCGACCTGGAAACTAAACGGCTCTGAGCGACTCCAGGAGGAGTCGAATTCTTTGCCGCTGGCATAGGTCACACCGACATAGTTGACGTTCACCGTTTGGCCGGATTGAACCGCCGCGCCTTTTCCTTCGATCAGCGTTGTCGTCTTCAGCTTTGTGACGGCGCCAGTCCCGCCGGTCACCTTCGGTTTCGTGCTCAGGGCCGGGTCAGCACCGGCCGGAACCGGCGGAAAGGCTGCACTGGACGCTGCTGCCGTGGGGCTGGCATCCAGGCTTGGGCGTGCGCTCGCGGCGGCAGCGCTCGGTTGCGGCGACGAGTGCCCGATCCAGAAGACCAAGCCGACAATGAGCGCGACCACGGCGACGGCCACGCCGCCGACACTTAACGCTTGGCGACGCTTTTGCCGGGCGCGGGCACGGGCTTTCGTGGCTTTTGCCTCGGCTCGTTTCTCGGCCTTGGTTTTCAGCGGTGGTCCGGCGACGATCTGGCGCGACGGACGAACCGGGGGACGGTTGGCAGCCGCGCTGCTGCGGCTTGTTTCGGCATCGGGCACCGGCAAACAATACGACACACAGCTGCAAACAACCGATGCTCGCGGCCAGGACGTTGCAAGGACGCTCCGACCCCGATTAGCGGCACGCCGATCGGGGTCGATTACTGCCGTGTGACTAGCCGGCTCGACTCGTTACTGCCCAGGCATTGCGGGCTCGGGTATCTTCCGCACCGGTAGACCCTTCGCCCGGCTCGAAGGTATCGGGGCCGAAGTTCGTTTCGGTGTCGTCGTCCGTGCCACCGACCTGATCCTTACCGACGCCGCAGAACTGGGCGAATGATTGGCCGCGGTGATCGTCGTGGTGATGTGGTTCTTCCTGCTCGAATCGCTGCTCACGCAGACAACAAGCTTGGGTCGATGAACCCCTGGTGGTGCTGCCGTGGCATTGGCCGGGCCGGGCGCTCTGGGTGCCGGCGGCTCAACCTCAATGGCCACCCTGTCGGCCGGCGCTGGCAGCGCTCTGCTGGTCCTCTACCCCATCGTGGCCGCCGTCGCCGGCACCATGGCGCTGCGCCGACGCGACATCAACTGAACCGGCGCCGCCGCCGCCAAACCAGGGTGCCGCCGAAGGCGAGAGCTAAGGCCACCACCACCCCAACCGACCAAGCCAACACAGAACCACCGCGGTACGCAGCGGTCGCCGCGACCTGGGCCAGGGCCGGAGCACTCGACCCCGATACGGCAGGCGAAGGTGTGGGCGTTGGTGACACGGTCGGCGCTGCACTGGTCGGCGCTGCACTGGTCGGCGGCGGCGCGGCAGCCAGCACCTTTACCGTGACCGGCGCCGTGATGGCCTGGATCTGCCCGTGTGCGTCGGTGTCGACTTTGCCGTGCCGAGCCACCGCGGTGACGACCGAAAGCGTGCCAACCGCACCGGCCCGCACCTCTACTTCGAAGGTGGGATTAGTCATCGCATTGGCCATGCGCTCGGCCGTCCAATATTGCGCGGAGCTTTCCCCGGGCGAGGGCGAGCCGAGGTCTTTGTGTTTCAACGCCACACACGGCGCAAGCGGCGCATAACGACCAGGACCGATCACTTTGTACAGGCAGACCGACCGGCCGTCCGTGCCGGCATCGTCGCCGTAGGAACCGGTGAAGTGAATCATCTGACCGACCCCGACGAGGTGTTCCTTGACCGTCAAGTCGGCGCTGGCTTTCGCCCAGGCCGGGTCGGAAACACCCACCGGCACGATCGCGGCCGTCACTACTGCCACCAGCAGCCCAGCTGTTCGCTTCTTCACCGCTCTAAGCATAGGGCCACATATCAACGTGCCCAGAAACCCGATCGGGTTGACCGGCAAATGCCGGGCGTGCGCTTGGCAGCGCACGCCCGGCAGCGAAATTTGATGGATCAGGAAGTGTAGATGTATTGCACGCCCGCAACTGGGGTGAGCCAGCGGTGGGTGATGGTCCACGGGTTCGGCGCGTTCATTTCGGAGACATAGATCTGGTTGCCGGAGATCTTCTCGACCCAGGCGGCGTGACCGGTTGGCGGCTCTGCGCCATTCTGCCCCGGCTGGAAGACGACCAGGCTGTTGAGCCGCGGAGTGTTCCCGACGCTCCACCCGTTGGCCGCGGCACCGCTCGCCAGGTAGCGAGCGTCGCCGAACGCCTTCGGGTAGACACCGGTCTGCTGGTGGAAACGGTTCAACGCGTAGTAGACGCAGGAGCCGCCGTAGCCCTCGTTGTAGTTGATGGTCGCCCCGCGAGCGAAACTGGTGTTCGGTGCGCTAGCGGCCGGGGCCGACTCGTCGATCGGCGCCGCACCGGCCGAGCAGGTGGCTTCGCCCTGGATGAAGGAGTTGAAGCCCGGGGTGTCGGTGAAGTAATCCGAGAGGTAACCACTGACCGGCGCGGTGATGTGGTGCCAGACAGTGTCACCGTGCACGTTGCGACCGCGGGTGCCGCAGTCGATGGTCACCGCGGTGCCGTTGGCCAGCGTGGTGACCATGACGCCGCCGCGCGGGTCGCTGACGACCCGAGAACCGGAGCCCGTCGTCCCTGAGACGTGGTAGGTGCTGGAACTGGCCGCCTGCGCGGGGACGGCCAAGCTGACGACTGCAGCAGCGGCGAAGGCTCCGATCGCGAGGACCCGGGTCAGCTGACGGCGAGGGGTAGCGCGGGCGGTGTCGGTAACGTCGTTGTGCAGGTTCGTCATGCGTCGTCCCCCTGTCGATGGCCGGATCGGTGTGATCCGTGCTGTCTCAACAGGTTGTCGGCGCCAGATTGCAGGGGTTGGTGTCCACACGGTGCCGCTAGGTTGCCTTAACCCAGGCGCTCAGCAACTCCGGCCGGTACGACCAGTAAGAACGTCGTGCCGCGACCCAGCACACTGGTGACCGAGATCGTCCCGCCATGCGCCTCACCCAAGTATTTGGCGATGGTGAGTCCGAGTCCGCTGCCGCCGGTAGCGCGACTGCGGGAGGAGTCCGAGCGCCAGAATCGATCGAAGACATGCGCCAGTTCATCGCTAGCGATTCCACAACCCGTGTCGGTGACATCGATCATCAGCGAAGTGTGGTGTTGCCACACCGACACGGTGACGCTGCCGCCGGCCGAGGTGTAGCGCACCGCGTTGCTGATCAGGTTTCCGACCGCTTGGCGGATCCGCACCGGGTCGACCGTCGCGGTGAGCCGAACTTGTAGGTCGTAACTGAGTCGGACGCCCGTCGCATCAGCTGCGGCTTGATGCGCGACCACGGCTTGCCCGACCAGCTCGGTCACATCGACAAATTCGGGGTGCAGGCGCAGCGTGCCGGCATCGGCTTGGGCCAAGTCGTGCAGGTCGTTGACCAAGTGCTGCAGCAAGGTTGATTCGCTGAGCAGCATCGCTACCAGTTCACTGTCAGGTGATGCCAGCCCGTCCTGCACTGCTTCCAGCCAACCGGTGATGTTGCCGAGCGGATTACGCAATTCGTGGGCGATATCGCTGATCATCGACCGACGTTGCTGTTCGGTTTGTTCGAGCTGTTTCGACATGCTGTTGAACGCATTGGCGAGGTCACCAATTTCTCCGCGAGCTTTGCCGGTGACGCGAATGGTGCGATTACCGGCCGCCATCGTGTTGGCCGCTTCCGTCAGCGCTCGCAGGGGCCGGGCGAGCTGACTGGCACCGAGAAAAGCGGCGAGCGTGGCAGCGGCCAGCACCACCGCTGCGAGAATGGCAATTTTCGCGTATCCCGCCCGGCTTGGCCCGAGCGACGACCGGGCTGGGCCCGCAGGCGCGGTCACGAACATCAGGGCAGCAGGCGCGACCTTTCCGGCCAACTGTTTGCGCAGCGTCCCAGCGGAACAATTCGCCACAGTCGGGTTTGTATTCGTGAAATCCGGCTGGGCGCTGAAGGCCCGCGACCCGCTGGAATCCGTCCACATCTGCGCAGTGATCAGATGCGGCACCAAACTGAACCCGGAGTTTCCCGTGATTGCATCGGTGGGCACAACCGCAGTCGGCCTGACGGACACTGTCGAAGTAGTGGTCGGAGCGCCGTTCGGGGTTGGCGTGTCAGTCGGGGTTGGCGTGTCAGTCGCCTTCGTCCGCTGCGGCGTTGTAGTTGCGGTCGGCAGGTGCGTTGGATTTGCCGTCGGCAGCTGGGGCGGCGTTGCAGTCACTGCCCCCGGAATTGCCGCAGTTTCGGTCGACGTCGGCGCGGGTGGGAGCGCCGCAATTTCGGGCAATTGCGCGCGCTGCATTTGCCCAAACTGGATTCCGTTCACCGACCCGAAGGGGATCAGTCTGAAACCTGCCGCCTTCAAGCAGTCGCCAACGCTGCGCTGGAATAGCTCGTTTGCCCGCGTTTCCTCAGCAGTAAGGACGTCCAGGCCATCCGAATAATCGCCCGAGCCACGACAGGGGGTGACATCACTGTCAGACAAAGTCTGCAACCCCGGCAGGACAATCGTTGGCCGCCCGTTGGGTGCAACCGCCACACTCGCCGCGGTATGCAGCCGGGACCGAGCACAATCGGCAAACCGATCCGCGGTCAGGCGCAAGGCCTGCTGCACAGCCGGGGTGATCGGCGCGAGTGCGCCAATAGCGCGCAGATCGACCAGGTTGACAGTATTCGCTTGGGTCAGCGTCGGATCCACGTGCAACGGGTCGACAGTTGCATCGCGTTGCAGCGGCAGCGCCGGCGCGCCAGCAGTGGCGGTGTCAGCGATCGGCGCCCGCTCAGGCGTCGTCAACGCGATCCGCTGGCCGCTTTCCTTGGCCCACGAAGCCAGGGTAGGCCCGACTTCGGCCCAGCTTTTATGCGTCGCCGCATAGGTCACGAGGTTGTCGTAGAGGCGAGTGGTCGCTGCCGAGCTTTGCGACGCTTGTTGTTGCACCGTGCTGGTGGTGGTGCGGTTGGTGAGCCAAGCGGTAATCGCAATCGAGCACGCAGCGATCAGGAACGAGATCATAAAGAAGCGGACAAACAGGCTTGGTCGCCGGCTCACTGGTTGCCCGAGTTGTGCAGTGTCGACCAGTTCGGTTGCTCACCTCGAGTGTGGTCAACCATTTTGTAGCCAATTCCATACACCGTCAGGATCTGTTGCGGCTGCCCCGGATCGATTTCCACCTTCCGACGCAACTTCATGATGTGTACGTCGACCGTGCGCTCAGTAATAAACCCATCGATCCCGTGTACCTTTTCGAGCAGCTGTTGCCGGGTGAAAACTCGATAAGGCTCGGCCGCCAGGGTGGCCAGGAGTCGAAATTCCGCCGGAGTGCACTCGATCGGCACCGCGCCCCGGCTCACTTGATGCCGCACTGGGTCGATGGTCAAATCGCCGATCTCGATCACGGCATCCGTGCGGCGCTTGGTGTCCGTCGAGCGCCGCAACAACGTGCGCACCCGGGCCACCATTTCCCGCGGCCGGTACGGCTTGGTGATGTAGTCGTCGGCGCCCAGATCGAACCCGACGATCACGTCGTCTTCCAGCGACCGAGCAGTGAGCAACACGATCGGCACATCCGAGCTGGCACGTAGGGTGCGACAGACGTTAAGCCCGTTTACCTGCGGCATCATCACGTCAAGCATGATCAGGTCGAATTGCTGCCGAGCGGTGAGATCCAGTGCCGCCTTGCCGTCGTGCACCACAGCCACCCGATGCCCCTCGTGGGCAAGATAGCGGCGAATTAGCTCAGCTTGCCGGGTATCGTCCTCGGCAACCAAGATCTCTGCGCACATCTGGCCAGTGTGCCCAGCAATCGCGTCGACTGCCACCCCCCGGGTCAACGCAGCCACGGAATGGAGCGATCGAGCAGCTCCCGGGTCTTCAGTTCCTTTCGCAGCGGAATGTCTTCATCGACGAAGCCATCCCAGTTAACTCCCCAGTAGTTAGCCGAATGCGGGGCGTCACCAAGCAATTGCCGTTGCACCGGCGTTCGGTTTTGCCACCACGGCGAGTTTCGGTCCACCGGCATTTCGTCCAACGGCCTGATCCAGCGATAGGTGTATCCGACGAACAGAATTTTGCGCGTGACAGTGCTGCGATTAGGTGACCGCGAGTGCCACAGCCGCCGATCAAACAGAAAACAGTCGCCCGGGTTCGCGGTGATCTCCACCGTGCCGGGCGGATCCGGGTTTTCCGCGCTGGGATCGGCCGGGCGGGCCAGCGAATTGTTCAGATGACTTCCCGGAATCACCTTTGTTGCGCCGCGACCGGTACGCGACAGATCAGATAACACATAACCCAGCTTCAACGACAGCATAGGTCGCGGCGCTGGCGCCAACGTCTCGGGATCCGAGTTCTGCCGATACCCGTCCTGGTGCCACCCCCAGCTCGGCGGCTCATCCGCAAGCGCGGGCGGGGTCACATCCAAGTGATTATGGTGGGTGTAGATATTCCACCCCCCTAATCCCCACACGTACGGGAAGGTGGTTGGCAGGGTTAGCAGTTCGCCGAATTCTTCCGCCCGGGGCAGAAAGCCCAGTAAATGCAGGCTTCCGTCTTTCTTAAGGCGGCCGGCGCTGCGCTCCTGCGCATAGACGCGATCGACGGCGGCCTCGAGCTGCGCCCGACGACGCTCGTTCAGCGCATTACGAATAATCAAGACGCCCTGCTCGGCGAATTCAGTTCGCTGTTGCGGCGTGATTTTTTCGTAGCCAGTATGCACCGGATCGGCCGTCTCAGTTTGCATGTGGCTCCTTCTCGGCTCTGCCCCTGCACTTCAGTAGGAACTATGCCGAGAAGTCATGAAGATCTTGTTGTGCCGCCGTTCACAACTCATGAGCATCGCCCTGGCATGGTCTTGACCGTTTAGGGTATTAAGTCCGCACCGACCCCGCCGAAGAGGAGCTCGCCATGGGCAGTCGCACGATTCGGTCACTCAGCCAGGCCGCGCTGGGTGCTGTGCTGCTCACCGCAGGCGCCACCCATCTAACCGTCAAACGGCAAGAATTCCAGGCGCAAGTGCCCTCCTGGTTTCCGGCCGACCCGGATGCAGTTGTGCTTGTCTCCGGCGTCGTCGAGCTCGCCCTCGGCACAGCGCTGGTGACGACCTGGCGGCAACCGGCCCGGCGACGACTCGGCACCCTGGTCGCCGGGTTCTTCGTCGGTGTCTTCCCCGGCAACATCGCGCAATACCTGGAGGGCAACGACGGCTTTGGCCTCGACACCGACCGCAAACGCGCCTTGCGCCTGCTCGGCCAGCCTCTGCTCGTCGCATGGGCGCTGGCCGCAACCCGATCTCGCTGAGCTGCGCTGCGCTGCGCTGCGGTGTAGCCCTAACCTGAAGGCCAATCTGATTACTCTGCGTGCTCTGGTCTTGTGTTGCTCCCTGAAGCCGTCACCCGCGCCATCGAGCTCCGAGCTGCTCGGTCGGCAAGTTCGGCCGCTCCGGCTGACCATGACACCACACCACCGCCGAAGTAATGCAGGCATTGAACGATGTCGGGTTCACCGTGGCTGCGTCGGCGTCGACGTATTGGGTCGGTGAGGCGATGCAGAAGCTCGATTATGACCAGGCCGGCCCGAAACCCGACACCACGGGCAAAGCAACTACGGCATTGGCGGCTAATACTGCGCATCTAGCGCGACTGCTCGCTGACAGTCCGTACCCTGCGAATTGACTTTTGGATTGGTTAGCGTTGCGGGCCGGTGGTGATCAGGCTCGGCGTGGTTTCATCCAGTCCCTGTAGTTGCGCGGTCCAATCACCCAGCTCGGTCCGCTCGGTGTCCGGGTGGGGGTTGGGGCGGTTGAGCCAGCGGCGGCGGTGTCGACCGGCACCATAAGCCGGGTCAGTCGTCACGCTGGCCTGCGCGCCCGGCAGGACGAGCGCCGCCAGCACGACCAGGCAGTAAACCGCGCGAAATCCGCCGAGCAGTTGCGGCGGGAGCGTCGAGCCGATCACATCCTCGACAATGTAGAAGAGCGCTGCCGCCCCGGTCCACATCGGAAAACCGCGGCGCCGGGCATAAAGGTCCACCAGGGCGGCGGCGATGATCAGCCCACTGGTGTAGTACTTGTAGATTTGCGGGTCGAGCAGCAGCCGCGCGCACACCACCGCCAGCAGCACGGCCGACCACCGCCCGCGGCGAACGGCCACCACAGCCACGACCACGCCGAGGACGAGTTGCGCACCCCGATCCCACGCTGGCGTGCTCGGATCGTGCACACCGAGCGCGTTCAGCGCCGACGATGCCACGTTCGGAATGACAAAATGACCCAACTTCAGGGTACGTGGGTCGGCCAGCAAGAACGGAACCCAAGCCACGGCGACGCCGATCATGAACGCGATCGCCGCCCGAACCCGGCGCCCGGCTGGGAGCGCGAGCAACAACACACAACAGCCCAACGCCCACGGTTTGCTATCTGTGGCCAATGCGACGAAAACGCCGGTTGTGGCAGCGGACCCGCGTCGTAACGCACCCGTAGCTGCCACAATAAAAGCGAGCGCGAGGGCGTCATCGAGGTGAGCGAAGTGAGCCGCCACCTCAGTCCAGACGGGCAAGACCAGCAGCCCAGTCACCAATAACAGCGAGTCGCGCAGCCGGCCGGACCGTTCGCGCGCGCGCACCAAGCCGCCCAGCAAAACCGGCCCAGCCGCGCTCAGCAACAACACTGCGGCAAACCGACCATCCCAAGGATCAAGATACCGCAACGGTACGGCCGTGAGCAGCGCCAGCGGACCGATCTGCAACTCCGGATGAGTTGCGTAAATGTGTAGCCCGCCCCCATCTGGGGCGGCTGACGTGAGCAGGTCAGCACCCTGCGCGAAATAATGCCACGAGTAGCCGGCCACAGTCAGGTGTAACACCATCCACAGGCCCGTCCACGCCGACAGCACGATCCACACTCCGCGGCGGATCCGCGTGTTGAGTGGCAGCTCCTCACCAGCTAGCTCCGGGTTGGGCGCGACCCGTGCGCCGGCCCGAAACGACGGCGCGCGCCATTGCCGCGGCAGCAGCAACCGCCGAGTGACAGCCGCCGCCGGAACGGGTGGCTCATGTCTGGCGGTGTCCATCGACGGGACAGGCTGCTCACGTCTGGCGGTGTCCATCGCCGTGGTGGACTGCTCACGCACGGTGGCGTCCCCCTCAGTCTGTGGCTGGCTTGGAGCACACCGAAAGTACACGAGTTTGCTGGGCGGCCTCACTACGCTCAACGGCCAAGATTTATTAGCCCGGAGAACAGCACCCCCGCCCTGACCTTCCCCGGGTGGGATTCAGCGCAGGCTTGCCGAGCTGCGGAGCGCCGTTTTGTCCTGACTTTCGGACCGCCCACTGACGACAGTGGTGCTTTGAGCCAACGCCCAGATCTCGTCCCCCAGGCCGATAATTGAAGCGGATCGAGAACCCGTCGCCGGGCAGCATGTCGACTGGGCTGGGCAAGGCGACGACCAGATAGTTCATCGTCCAGTCGATGCTGGCCGGTGGCTCATAAACCAGGGCCAGTAAATTCTTGGTGATGATGCGCACAGCATTGAGCGAAGCCGCACCGTCTGCGACGAAGCGCTCCTCGGCCGTGCACTCGTTCGGCAAAGTCTGCGGGTATTCAAACTGCTGGAACACCACCGGTGCGGCGATTTCCACCGACCGCGGCTGCGTGCTCCCCGGGGGCCCGACCATTAAACGCCGCTATTGCCACCGCAAATAACACCTAAATCTACGCCTTGAACAAAACGCGATTTCTTTAGTTCGCCAACTTCACCTGGGCAGGTAGGCTGTCGACAGTCAAGCCGCCGTGAGCATCGAGTGCGACAGTGAATCGGGTGCCGGCTAGCTGCAGTCCTTGCGCAGTGATCGCGCCGAGCGGCGTACCGGCGAGGGGGGTGATTCGGACTTGGCCACCGGGGACGTCTGGCTGCACACCTAGCAGAGTGTTGAGCAGCAGGATGGCCGAGGCGGCTGACCAGGCTTGTGGGCGACACGAGGCCGGATAGGGCATCGGGCGGCTCAGTTCAGCTCGGGACATGCCGGCGTGCAGCTCTGGCAGGCGGAAATCGAAGGCCTCGGCTGTTGACAGCAAACCATCGATCAGAGTCATCGCCGCGCTTGGGTGGCCGCTGTTGGCTAAATTGGCGGCCACAATCGCGCTGTCGTGGGTCCAAATGCTGCCGCAATGATAGGACAGCGGCGAGAACGCGTGGTCGCCGGCCGACACTGTGCGCAGACCATAACCACCGGACATAGCCGGACCCGACAGGGCGGTGGCGACCGACTTTTCTTCCGCCTCGGTGAGCAGGCCAGTGCCGAGCAAGTGGCCGATGTTGCTGGTCAGCGCGTCCACCGGCCGTTTGTCGCGATCGAGCGCCAACGCCGGGTAGCCACCGTCGACCCAGAATTGCGCGCGGAACCGGTCGGCCAGTGCGGTCGCGTATGCCTGCCATCGCTGCGCACCGGGACGACCGAATGCCGCCAACAGCGCGGCACCGTCCATTGCCGCGCGATATGCGTACCCCTGCACTTCGGCTAGGGCGATCGGTGGCTCGGCGAAACGGCCGTCGTGGAAGCGGATCGAGTCGCCGGAGTCTTTCCAGCCCTGGTTGGCTAGGCCGTTGCCGCTGGTGTCGATGTATTCGAGAAATCCGTCCCCATCGGGGTCGGCGTAATCACTGAGCCAGCCCAATGCCGCTTCCAGCTGGGGCAGCAGGGCCTCGATCTCAACAACGGGGTGGCCCCAGCGCCACATGTCGTGCAGCAGGCTGATCCACAGCAAGGTGGCGTCGATGGTGCCGTAGTAGATGGCAGGCAGCTGGTGGCCGGCGCCGTCCAGGACGAACGCTTGCCGGCGCAGCTCGTGCATGATCTTGCCGGGTGCTTCGCCAGTCTTGGGGTCGACGCGTCGGCCCTGGCGGCGCGCCAGCACCCGCAACGTGCCAGCGGCCAAATCGGTGCCGACCGGCAAAAGCATCCGCGCGGCCCAGATGCTGTCACGGCCGAACAGGGTGAGGAACCAGGGCACGCCTGCGCCGAGGAAGGTGTCTTCGCCGTCGGTCAAGCGCAGGCTGGTCACGTCAGCTAGGGCTTGCTCGACCAGGCGAGCGAGCCGGCGGTCGTCGGCGCGCACGGTGACGCGCGACCATTCGACCGGGCCGGCGGGGGCGAACACCACGGCTTTGCTGTCCTCGGCTTGGCATTCCCAATGCAATAGGGCGCGCTCGCCGGGTTTGAGGACAACGTGCCAGGTCAGTGGGCCAGTCACGGTCACCGTCACACCGTCGCGTTCCCAGCGCCCGGGCGACACCGGCTCGGCGGCAACTGCGGTGCCACCGGATTTGACCAGGTCGATCGGGGCGAAATCGACGGCCAGGTCGATGGTCACGGTGGTCTCGACTTCACCCGAGGCGGTCGAGACGATCTCGATCTCCTCGGCCAGGCCGCTTGGGGTGACTCGGCGGGTGCGCTCGACCCGTACGGTCGGGTCGGGATGATCGTCACCAAGGTTGCGGGCTAGTGCCACGAATTGGGTGATTCCGGCGCCGGCCGGGGCGTGCCCGATCGCCGCCGGTTCGAGCCCGTCCAGGCGCAGCACCACCTCGGACAGGACTCGGGCGTCGGCGAAAAACAGGCCTTGGACCCCGTTGCTGCGGATCTGGCCATCGGAACCGGACAGCGCGGACGTGGGCGCGCACACCGTCGCTACGAGGTCGTGCAGTAGTGGTTGCAACATCGAAGTTTGCCTCCGCTTGATGTCTTGACAGACGGTCGCCGGGAGAGCAAAGTGCGACACAATCCCGAAACTTGAACGATCCAATCGTGCCGTATAGGGATTGGATCGATCAAGACCTAGAGAGAGAACAACATGGAAAAAGTCACGATCTCGACCGTCGCCCGACACGCCGGCGTGTCGCGTCAGACGGTGTCGAACGTGATCAACACCCCGGCGCTGGTGCGGGCGGAGACGCGCGAACGGGTGCACGAGGCGATCGCAACCCTCGGCTACCGGGTCAACCAGGCTGCTCGCCAGATGCGCACCGGGCGGTCGCGGTTGATTGCCGTGCGGATCGAACCGGCTCGCGACGGCATCAACGGGTCAGTGCTCGACCGGTTTCTGCACGGGCTGACTGACGCGGCCGGGCCGGCCGGATACCGGGTGATGCTTTACACGGCCACCGACGACAACGACGAGATCAACACCTACGAAAACCTGCTCACCTCGTACGATCTGGATGCTTTTGTCCTGACTAGCACCCACCACGGCGACGTCCGCACGTCGTGGCTGAACCAACGTGGTGTTCCATTTGTCACGTTCGGTCAGCCCTGGGGTGCTCCGACCACCCACTCCTGGGTGGACGTCGACAATGCCGCAGGCACCGCCGAGGCCACCCGCCACCTAATCGAGCGCGGTCACCAGCGCATCGGTTTCCTCGGCTGGCCGCCCGGCTCCGGCGTCGGTGACGCGCGCCGCGCCGGCTGGGCGCAAGTGGTCGGGCCAGACGGCGAGTCTGCTGCCACTCCAGACGGCATCGATGCTGGCGCCGACGCAGCTCGCAGGTTGCTGGGTTCCCCCGACCCAGTCACCGCATTGGTCTGCACCAGCGACTCCCTCGCCCTCGGGGCAATGCGCACCATCCGCGAACTCGACCTCGACTGCGCCGTGGTCGGTTTCGACGACACAGCGGTTGCCCAAGCGGTCGGCCTGACCAGTGTCAGTCAACCGCTGCCCGAAGCAGCTAAGCACTGCGTCGACCTGCTCGCTCACGTCCTGGACGGCGACCGGCAGGCTCCCGCGTCTCAGCTGCTCCTTCGTCCCACCCTAATACGCCGTTTAACCGCTTAATTTCCGCCTTATCCCCGAAATCCCTGCTTATCCCCACAGGAGTAATGATGAAACGCCATCGGATTCTTGCCGCCGTCGCGGTGGGTGCCGTCCTCGCTAGCAGCGCCTGCGGCAATGGTTTCGACAAAGGTGGTGCTACGACTGCGCAGCAGACGACCGGCCCCGCGAACCTGCAGGTGCTGATCGCTTCGTCCGGCGAAGCCGAGACCAAAGCTGTCAACCAAGCCGCAGCGACCTGGGCGTCGGCCAGCGGCAACACAGCCAAGGTGACCCCCGCCCAAGACATCGTCCAGCAGCTCGGCCAGGCGTTCGCCGGCAGCACCCCGCCAGACGTGTTCTACGTGGACGCCGCCCGGTTCGCCGACTATGCCAGCGTCGGCGCGCTCGAACCCTATGCGGACAAAATCACGAACGTGTCCGATTTCTACCCGAACCTGCGCCAAGCATTCACCTACAGCAGCAAGCTGTACTGCGTTCCCAAAGACACCTCGACCCTCGCACTGGAGATCAACACCGACCTCTGGACGAAAGCTGGCCTGAGCACCGCGGACATCCCGACCACCTGGGACCAGCTCACCGCCGTCGCGCAGAAGATCAAGGCGCGCGGCATCACTCCGCTGGCCATCGACGGCACCCGCGACCGGCTCGGCGCTTTCCTGGTTCAATCCGGTGGTTGGTGGACCAGTGCCGACAGCTTGCAGGCCACGGCCAACACCCCCGCTAACGTGACCGCGCTGCAATACGTGCAGGGCCTCTACAAGCAGGGCCTGGCGCAGACGCCGAAACAGCTCGACACCGGGTGGGCCGGCGAGGCGTTCGGCAAGGCCAAGGTCGCCATGACGATCGAAGGCAACTGGATCAAGGGCGCACTGAAGACCGACTACCCGAAAATCAAATACACGGTGGCTGAGCTGCCGGCCGGCGCTAAGGGCAAGGGCACACTGTCCTTCACCCAGTGCTGGGGCATCGCCGCGAAGAGCAAGTTCAAGGACCAGGCGATCAAGTTCGTCGAAGCGATGACCACCGTTGACCAGCAGCTCTCCTTCGCCGCCGCGTTCGGGGTCATGCCGTCGCGGCAGTCCGCCCAAGCTGCTTACACCCAGAAATACCCGAATGACGCCCCGTTCATCAACGGTGCCGCCTATGGCCACGGCCCGGTGAATGCCCCCAAGATGGACAGCGTCCTTTCCGACCTGGACACCGGACTGCAGACGCTGAGCACCAGCGACCCGAAGACAGTGCTGCAGCGCTTCGACAAGAACGCCAAGACGGCGCTCGGCGGCTGATCCCAATGACCACTGTGACTTCGACAGACACCCGGATGCCGCATGGCCGGCGGGGCATCCGCAGCAACGAGCGCGTGGCCGGCTGGCTGTTCGTCGTACCAGTGATTGTCATTCTGGGCTTGTTCATGATTGTGCCCATCCTGATGGCACTGTGGGTCAGCCTCACTGACTGGAACGGGCAAGGCAGCCCGTTCCAGTCGGGGGTCCCTTTCGTCGGCGCGGACAACTACACCAAACTGTTCGCGCACGACGACTTGACCCGACTCGACTTCATGACCAGCATTCGCAACAACGCCTACTACGTCATCATCGTCGTGGTGCTGCAAACTGCGCTGGCACTAGGCCTGGCCCTAGTGGTCAACAACCGAATGCTGCGCGGCAAAAGCTTCTTCCGTACGGCATTTTATTTCCCCTCAGTCACCAGTTCCGTCGCCATCAGTGTCGTATTCCTGTTCATGTTCTCCAACAGCGGCGCCATAAACCAGATTCTCGGCTGGTTTGGCATTCGCGGTCCACAATGGTTCGCTGACCCGCGCGGCATCGTGCACGTGGCGCTAACCAACCTTGGCCTAGTCCACCCGGAAACTCCGCCAGCCGCGCTCGCCAACCACGGCATGCTCAGCCTGACCTGGTGGGATTGGCTGTCCGGCCCCAGCGTCGCCATGTGCGCGATCATCGCCCTGGTGGTGTGGACCACTTCCGGCACCTTCATGCTGATGTTCCTCGCCGGCCTGCAAAACATTCCGGTGCAACTCGACGAAGCGGCAATGATCGACGGGGCTTCGCGCTGGCAGGCATTCCGCAACGTCACCTTGCCACAGCTCAAGGCAACCCTGTTCCTCGTGCTGACGCTCGGCCTGATCGGAACCTGGCAAGTCTTCGACCAAATCTATGTGATGAGTCAAGGCAACCCTGCCAAGACCACCCTCACCCCCGCGTACCTGTCTTATCGCACGGCATTTCGCGACTTCAATTACGGCAGCGGGGCCGCGATCTCGTTCGTCCTGTTCCTCATCATCGTTGCGCTCACCCTGATCCAGCGATACGCCATGCGCGACCGGGATGCGCCGCGCCGCGGACTTTTCCGGAGAGCCTGATGCCGACGACAACCGAACACCGTTCCCGTACCGGCATTCGTCGGCTCAGTTCCCGTTTCGCCGGGTATTCGATCCTCATCTTTTTCTCACTGGTGTTCCTGTATCCATTCGTGATTCAGGCCGCGAACTCGTTCAAGACCGAAGCGGACGCCGCGGCAAACCCACTGTCGCCAGTGCCGAGCCCGTTCGACTTCTCCTCGATGTCACGCATCTTCGAGGGCACCGACTTTCCGCGGTGGCTCGGCAACTCGGTGTTGGTCACAGTGGTCGTCACGATCGGGCGGGTGCTGCTCGATTCGATGGCGGGTTACGCGCTCGCGCGACTCCGGTTCCCGGGTCGTGGTGCGGTTTTCGGGGCGATCATCGCGATCATGGCCGTACCCGGGGTGGTGTTGCTGATCCCGAAATTCCTGGTGCTCAACCAGCTCGGCATCTACAACAGCTACACAGCGCTGATCGTGCCACTACTGGCAGACGCCGCTGGGGTTTTCATCATGAAACAGTTCTTCACCTCGATCCCGATCAGCGTGGAAGAAGCGGCCCGGATCGACGGCGCCGGCATTTTCCGCACCTTCTGGTCGGTCGTGCTGCCAATGGCTCGACCCGCCCTGATCACGCTCACCATCTTGTCGTTCCAAGGCTCGTGGAACGAATTTCCGCACACGTTGGTCGCGGTGCAGGGCCCGCAATACTTCACCCTCCCCCGTGGCCTGGCCGACCTGGTCAGTGGCTCGCTCGGCTCTGGCACCCAATATCCACTCAAACTCGGGGCAGCACTGCTAGCTACCATCCCGGTCGCCATCATTTTCGTCCTCTTCCAACGCCACTTCGTCCGCGACGACAACGAAGGAGCAGACAAGGGCTGATCGCACACCCTCAGCACGGGGACAGCTATGGGCAGCATGCGCTTGACTGCCCTCTTACGACTAGGGGCAGCCGCGAAATCAATCAGCCGGATAAGCGCATTCTCGGCTGCCCGCAAGTAACTTCTCGGCGTAATTTCGCTGGGATCCTCGGTCGGTGGCCGATTAGCCAGGCGCTATTCAATCAGGAACGAACCACCCACTCGCCGTTACTGGAGGACTTCCCAGAAGTATTAGCACGATTATATTGCGACGATTATCGATGTTACCGTACGTGACATTTGTGTGATAGTCGTCACGCGTGTCGAGTGTGGACGCGGCGGCCGGTCCCAGATAGACCGTGTCGATTATGTGGATCAACGTGGTCGATGGCCAGCCGCCGCGGAGCAAGCATATGACGGGTCTCGATCAGGATCGAGTCGACTGGCTGTACGAGCAGTTGGAGCAGATGGTCGAGTGGGACAAGCCGATGGGGTGCCCTCGGGTGTTGCCGTTGTATACGGCGGTGGTGATGGTTTTGTTCGCTTTGCGGCATAATCTGACGCCGGATGTGCTCGGGGAGTTGTTCGGGTGCGGGTCCACGACGGTCGAGCGGTATCAGGATGAGCTGGAAATCCTGATCGATGTGGTGCTTTCGCCCCTGTATGACGAGATTCGCGACCAGGCGCGCCGCGGTGCTGTGTTGGTCGACGGTCTCGTGGCTCCGATCGGGGAACGTGACGGCACTGAGGATCTGTTTTCGGACAAGAAGGGCTTTTGTGGCATGAACATCCAGTTCGTGGCGACTTTGAGTGGTCGGCTAGCGGATGTGGGTGACCCCTGCCCGGGAGCACGGCACGATAGTCGGGCGTTTAGAGAGTCCGGGATCGCGCAGCGGTGGGCCAGCCATTACGCCCCGGATGGACCCGGGATGATTGGTGATAAAGGGTACCAAGGGTGCGGGATTATGAGCCCGTACAAGAAGCCACCGAAGCGGGAGCTGACCGGGGTCCGTAAGGCCTGCAACACTGCCCTCAACCGGGTTCGGGCCGCGGTTGAACGCGCTATTGCCCACCTGAAATCGTGGAAAGTTCTCAAAACGGGCTTCCGGCGGTCACTCGAAAAGTTCCCAGCAGCGTTACGTACCGTAGCGAGGCTTGAGGTTTTCCGAGTGCACGGCCCGCTGTGATAAACAATTTAAATACTTTTGGGAAGTCCTCCTGGCATGGGACCAAGATTGCAATGTGCAGTTCAATGCAGGCCTCGCCGTTAAACTGGTCAGGACTTGAGTAGGCGCCGCTTGACCGCTCGGGCGAACTGACGTGGGTGACGGATCTTGCTTACTTTACGGGTAACTTCCTGCAGTCGCATCGCAGGAGAGTTGCGGAGCTCACGTAGATTGTCCCGAGTGCTGCGAACCTGTGCCTCACGAGTGCGCAGGGCCTGATCGCGAAAACGCAATGTGCGCTCTAGTCCGAAGACCTTTCCGGCCAGCTCCTTAATCTTGAGTTTGTCCGCATCACGATCGGCCAGAATCGTGCGCACGTCAGGCTCGGCGGTGGACGGTTCAGCGATCCGATCCGCGATCTCCCGGCCGCATTTCAGTATGCCGGCGTCGACTTGGACACCGGACATTCCCAGCCAGGTGCTGACCAGGTCGTCGCCTTCGGTCACCCACGGTGGCCACGGGTGACGGCGGTGCGCACGCAGGAGCCTATCCCGAAACCGATGCCAGGCGGCCGCCAGTAGGTCAGGTGATTTGTTACCGGGAGCGGCCCGGTAGCCGAGCATGCCGCGGATGAATCCTTCGCCGTCTGCAAACAGATCATCGAAAACGATCAGGCCTTCATCATTAGCCCAGACGCCGATTCGAGCCGCGTAGGCTCGGAAGCCAGGCACGTCTTCGGCCGCCGCAAGTCGGAACAGTTCGCCCTCGACCGATGCGACATCCGGCACGTGGGTGGCGACTAGTGCCGGGTCAAATATCTCAGTCAGTCCACCGTTACGGATGCCAGCCGTCCAACCTGCCTCATCCAGATCCGCCACCAGCACACCAGCGACAGCAAGCGCATAGGCGGTGTGGGTGGTTCCGGCCGGACCTCGGATCGCCAGCCAGCTAGGAGCGATCGCGCCGAGCAGGCCCGCGCGGGCAGCAGCATCAGCACCGTCCACAATGGGGGCGAGCAGCGGCATTCTGGCGGCCTTAGCGGCGAAGCCACCCACCGCCAGGTTTGCTCCCGGATGGCCAGGACGGGTCAGCGCGGCGGCATCAACGTCAAGCAATGTGTGCAAGACACCCGCTGCGTCGAACGCCGCATATAGCTGCGTCGGGTTGAATTCAGCCGCCACCTGGGCAACTGACGTAGGCCGGGCTGGGTCGTCGTGCACGGGCCGCCACTCGTCGTTGCCGTGTCGAACGTCGGTGGGGCGCCGATCATAAAGACCAGTCAGCGAGAACTCGTTGTCCACCCCGACCACCATGAGCGCGTCCGCAGTTGCAAGGCGAACCAGTTCTGCCTTGCGCTGCGGCCAGTTGAGCCCTGGCGAGTCATAGCCGAGCACCCGATCAAGTCCGTCGGCGGCGAGCACCACGTCGAAGGGCTGAACACCGCTCAAGCCGTCGAGCGCGCCGGCGATAACTGTGACGTGCGCGGCTGGCACCGCAGTGCGCAGATGCTGGGCGTCACTGACTGAGCGGACTATCACCGTAACGTGGGCGCTCCTGGCCGCGGCCAGCTCGATCACGTCAGCGGTGTGAGGACCGGCGACCAGCGTGCGCGCAGCCCGCCGCGGCAGCAGGTCATCGAGAAGCGCCACCAAGGTGGCGCCGCCGGCCGCGTGCCGGTCTCCGGTGAAATCTGTCCACGGCTGAACCTCGCCGCGCCCGGTCTCAACTTTAGAGCTCTGTTCGCTGTCAGTCACGCTGATTCCAATCGAAAAGCATGCGCATCTCGGCCGGCGGCAGCATGAACTGCTTGCCGAGCTCGTCGTCGGTGATGGCCCGGACAGTGGCCATGTCGGGCTCCTTACCCAGCATGTCGCCCCACAGCCGAGCGATCCTGGTCTGACCGCCGAAGAGCGGGTTATCGCCTTCGAGTTCCATTGCGTCGCCGTAGACGGCCGCGTCACAGCCTGCGGCCACCCCGTAGAAAATTGCGGTGCTGAGTCGGTTAGCTGCAACCTTCTTAAACCTGCGGAAGGCAGCAAGCTGCTTGTACAAGAACTGTCGATCGGTGCCCTCGTAATTCCAACCCCGCTTGCCGAAGCAAACCACCTCGAAGCCGGCGTCCTCGTAGTGTTTGCGCACTTCCGGACGCTCGTACTCGGTGTAATACAGACTGATCGTAACGGGCTCAGTTTCGGTCTCGCGAATCTCGCGAATCAGGCGGGAGTGGTCGCCATCGACCTTCGCGCCCATACCCGGCGCCTCCCAGCCGTGAAACAGGAACCACAGTGTGCCCCTACGCTCCTGCTGCGGCACTCGACCTAGATCTGGTTCTAAGTCCATCAGATAGAGGAACGGAGCACCGACCACCGCATGGTTCCGCCGGCCGAGCGAGTGTCCACGACGGCGCGGGGCATCGCTCCAAACGAACCGCCAGGCACCATCGAAGAACTCATGGGCTGGATTCCAGCCGTCGCCCACATTCCATCCATGTTGCAGGTAACCCGGAATTCGAGGCGGGAACAGCTCGTCTTCGCCGCAGTAACGCGCCAGGATGTGCTGGAGGCCGTAATAGTGGTTGTGATGATGCATATGCAGACTCAGTCCGTTTCGAGATGCAAAATGCCGGAGCTTGATTGGAGCACGAACGAACCGACTCGCACAGGTAGCTGACCTAATCCGAAGGTATCGGACTGTACTGCGTACGGAGTATGGTCGTTCGGGGCGGCAAAAAGCGTCCATGTGAGCGCCTTACCGCCAGCCATCGTGGCCAGGTCAACTTCGACAATCCAACGATCGCCGCTAATGCTCAGGCGGGTTGTGGCGTCGATCCCCTCGTCCGAGTTAGGCAGAAACCGACGCCAGGTAATCTTCTCGTAGGAGACAGCTGGCCACACCGGGCCAGAGATCGTGAGCATATGGCCATCGATGTGAAACCGGTCCGCGGTGACGCGGGCCGGGCCCTCCACCAGGTTTAAATAGGCTCCAGGGGAGCGAGTGACGCTAACGACACGATCACCGTGCGGCGCCAGTAGGCCATCTTGAATGCCGGTTATCAGCAGCAACCAGTTGTCCTCGCCGTCGTGCAGTCGGGGTACCAGCACCGTTCGATTGAGGAACGGGTCGTCCGGGTTGATCGAGTCGACTAGGTCATCCAAGTGAATCCGAGCTTCATAGCCATCCATTGCCGCCTTACGCTGCCGAGGGATCCGCGCAACAGGTGCTAATTGCACTTCGCGGCGCATTGGCACCACGATGTCGCCGGCTAAACGGGTCAGCTTGAGCACCGGGTCCTTAAGTTCGGCCGGGAACCGGCCAGTGAGCACTAGATCATCGCCGTCAATTCGGGCATCGGCTACCTCGGCCGTGCCGGCACGAACCTGGATCGAAAGCACGCGATCAATACTTCCAGGCTGCATCCAGCGGCCGTCGACCCACCTACCCACGTGATATTCGATGCCGCGGCCGGACAGCCCGGCGCGGCGACGAACCCACCCATTGCGCACCTCAATCTCAACGGTAGCCTTACGAGCCCATTCCGGTAAGCTGGCTAGGAGCGCGACGGAGACCCTGGTCTCGAACCCGGCCGGGCCGTCCGGGCCAAGCTGCTCAGGCTTCGTCAACTCGGCCGGCAAGCGATAGCGGCGCCGGCCGCAGACCAGGTGGATTCGCGTCGCAAGATCGGGACCGCTCGGCAGATGGGCGATCTCGACGGTGCCCTTGATTACCAGCGCGTCGCCACTCCACTCGACGCTGGTAATGACGGTCAGCAGTTCAAGCTCATTGCGAGACAATCGGAAGGATGCCGGGTCGAGCTTAGAGTCACGCAGGCCTGGAAATTGGCTCTCGTAGCGCCACGGAAACGCAGGGTGACGACGGGCCGGAACTCGCGGGTGGCCCTCAACGCGAGACTGCGCCAGTTGGCGCACGAGCTCCGCGTCGCCGGCTTCAAGTGCGTCACACTCCAGCCGATGCAGGGTGGAGCTGGTGACAAATACCCGATGATCGAGCCGGGAGCTAAGCCGACGAGTTAGCTTGAATAAGGATTGAAGTTCGTCCTCGTCAACGGTGGCGAACGCCTGTACAAGCGTGGCCAGGTCAATGTTTGCGAAGTGTTTGTGCACCGTGTAGCGCAGCTCGGGCGCTCGCTTATCAACCAGGTCGAGAACCATCTCAGCAGAGGTGACCCGATCGGCTAAGTTTCCATATTGAAACTTCAGCTGGGTAATTGATTCACCAGATTCGCGCTCGCGCCAGTAGTAAACCGGAGCCGCAATGCAGTCGACTGTTATGGCGTCGATATGCGCACCGAGAGTGATCGGATAGTCCTCGTAGCGAATCGGGGGGAATTCGTAGTGAGACTGGTCCCAGAAGGTGCGGCGATACACCTTGTTCCACACCATCCGGTCGAGCGCGATGGCATGGTTCTCGAACACATGGGTGGCTGGACGATCTTCACCAAAAATCAGCCCGTGCACATACGACTGGCGAACTCCAGAGGTGTTATTGAAACGGCGGGCGTTTCCAGCTGCCAGTGACGACGACGTCCGATCAAGCGAACGTATCATAATCTCGTACGCGTGGCGTGGGACCAGATCGTCGCTGTCGACGAACGCCAGATAGTCACCCTGTGCGTGTTTCACCCCGGTATTGCGGGCTGGTCCGAGACCCTGATTCTCCTGGGTGACCAGCCGAAATCGGGAATCGTGGGCCGCATAGCTGCGAGCGGCCTCGACGCTAGCATCGCTCGATCCATCATCAACCATAATTGCCTCAAAATCGCCGAACGTCTGCTGGGCGAGTGAATTCAGGCAATCCGCGATGTATCGCTCTACATTATAAAATGGGACAATAATGCTTAGGCGGGGCGTCAACTCGCTCCTCGCCGGGACGTCGACAAACGAGCAAAAATACGGCAACGCAGCATAAGACAAGGTCCTAGCGAGTCGGGGACCAAGGCGCTCTGCCCGGGGCTAGGCATCGACATCGGTCCCGAGGGGTCAACTCTGAACTCGTCGATGGTAGCGGCTAAGAAAACCCCATCGACGTTAGCTAGCCCTCACCGTACGACTATCCGCTCGTCTTACCAAGCGGTCCAGCCGCCATCTACGATCAGATTCGTACCTGTGACGTAACTGGTCCGTGGTGACGCGAGATACAACACCGAGGTGGCGATCTCCTCCGGGTCACCGACGCGACCCAGCGGGGATTGCCCTCCCAATCGAGCCAGCAATGCCGGGTCGCCGCCACCAGGAAACGGGCCCGGGGTCAGACAGTTGACTCGTACACCGCTTGGCCCCAACTCCACGGCGGCATAGCGGGTGAGCTGGATCAGCCCCGCTTTGACGGCTCCGTAGTACGGCGGGTTGCCGCTGTCTGGTGTGTCATACAGCTGAGGTCGGGGGCTGACTAGGCCATACATAGACGCAACGGTGATCACTGAGGGCGACCCATCGACGGCTGCCGTAATCAGCAGATCACGGGTGGCATCGAGTAAGCGCTGGAATGCGCCTAAGGCGAGATCGGCGGCCGCCAAATAGTCGCTGGGGCGAGCCGAACGCAGCGAGCCGGCTCGTCCTACGTGGGCGTTGTGCACCAGTACGTCGACTCGACCGCCGTCGTCGCGCAGCCGACTGCCGAGCGCCGCCACCTGATCATCAGCGGTTACGTCGCAAATCGCCGTACGGCAGGGGTGGCCTTGATCTTTGAGTTCGCCGGCCAGGGCATCGAGTCGGCCGGCGTCACGGCCCACCAACCACGTGGTTGCGCCAGCTGCGGCAAACGCGCCAGCCATGACCCGGCCCAACCGTCCGGTGGCCCCAGTGACGACGGCCACCCGCCCCCGCAATCCGAACAAATCGTCCAGTGTCACCACGAAGACTGCCTCGCATTCCCGTTGAACGGAACCACAACCGGCTGGGGAGCCGCGCCCCCAACTCCCACAACGAGCTGGGCAAACGGCGTAAATCCGGTTCGTGCACTAATTGCTGGCCCGCGGTGTCACGACGCCCACTGGCTGGGGTCGAGTAGCGCTGCGGGCACCTCGGGCACGACGGCCAGCACTTGGTCGCGTTCGACGTCGGTGAGCGGCTCCTGGCGTACCAGATCGGCATTTGCGCGCAGTTGATCTTCGGTCTCGGCCCCGACCACGACCGAGGTCACCCACGGTAGCGACAGGAGGTAGGCCAAGCACAGGTCGGCGCGGCCCTGACGACCAAAGTCGGCGGCGAGCCGATCGAGAATCGCCACCAACTCGTCGCGCTTCAGGTCGCTCAATTGCGGCCACTGCACCGCCGTTCCAGCAACCAACAACCCTTGCAGGTACGCGCTACGCACCGTCACCACGAGCTCGGAACGCTCACTCAGTGCTGCCAGTAGGTCCGGTGCTGACCAGCGGCGATCGAGGATGTTCGCCGGCAACTGCACGTACCCAAGATCGGGTAGGTTGATAATTTGGCGCAGTTCATCCGGGGATTGCACTGAGACGCCGATCCGGTCAGCTGAGCCGTCGGCCAGTGCTTTGCGCAGTTGATTCCAGCCGGCGCCCCCGCCCGCAGCAGCGTCAGCCGCACGATGCAGCAGCAGCGTGAGCGGTTCGGTGTGCCGCAGCGCAGCCCGACTGGCACGGACGCTGGCCTGCACCGCGGCGGCCACCGCATTGTCGGCCAGCCCCGCGGCCAGCGGCGCCACCTTGGTGATCACAGCGAGGCCGGGCGGCAGGGCGGCACCGAGGCGCCGTTCACTTTCGCCATAGGCGCGCGCGGTGTCGAGGTGGGTGACGCCGAGCTCATTGGCGGTGGCCAGGATGCGCGCGGTAGCGTCGTCGTCAGGCACTCCGGTGTGGTTGGCGATGCCATATGCGCCACCGAGCTGGGCCGTGCCGAGCACCAGCACAGACTGGCGATAGTCACCGCGCGAACGCACCGGTATCTGCCCGACGGTTACTGTCGGCTTATGGTCGTCCATCACTCGCCCTCCGCCGGCCGAAACCGCCAATTCACGTACGAATCATGCGCTACCACTGGCCTTACCTAACGGAACGTACGCACGCAGCGCCAGCCCGCGAACCGACGGTGACTCACAGTCGCGGTGTTACGATGCGCCGCAAAGCCACGGAACCGACCATATTCCGGCCGGGATCGGGCTGCACTTGCGGGGTCGACGACCGATGGATGGGGGGACATGCACCACGCGAACTACTACTACGGTCACGCTGACGTGCTCGCCCGGTATTGCGGGTTAGCCGAGCCGATGCACCCGCCACGCATGCAGGGTTATCTGCAGCACGGGTGGAACATCGGTGATGGGCTCGCGCCCGGCGTCCCGTTTGTGGAGGGCAGTCGCCTGCTGGTGTGGTCGGAGCAGGTTCGTCGGCGCGCCTGGTCGCAGGGCCGCCGAGACGTCGTGGTGGTTGGCTCACCTTTCGCCTATTTGCTGGAGCTGGACAAAACTCCGGTGGACGAGTCGGCCCGCGAAGGCACAATCTTTTACCCCTTCCACGGGTGGGAGGGCCAGGAAGTAATGGGCGATCACCAACGGCAGATCGACGAATTGCGGGCGCACGAAAGCGGACCGATCACTGTCTGCCTATATTGGAACGAGCACCGAGTCCGCTCAATCCGCCGCCTCTACCAAAAGGCCGGCTTCCGAGTCATCTGTCACGGTTACCGCAGCTTCTGGTGGCGAGATCAAGACCGCGACTTCTTGGTACGACAACTGGCCGAGCTGCGTCGACACCGCCGAGTGGTGTCCAACCGCCTATGCAGCGCAGTTTGGTATGGCCTACTCGCCGGTTGCCAAGCCGCGGTCTACGGCGACCCGATGATTCTCGGCGATGCCGACCTCACCTTCGGTGCCGAGCCGCGCCTGCACCGCCAGTGGCCTGAGGTCTACGGCTACGACCCGGACCCGGTCGTCGGCCGCCAGATCGCCCGCTACGAGCTCGGCGCCGACGAACTCTCCACTCCACAGGAGCTACGCACCCACCTCGGCTGGCCCGCCACGGTCTAGCACCACGGTCTGTCTAGCGCCCCCGGGTAACCCTTCCGGCATTTCTGTCGAGGAGCGCTCCGTTAGCAGGGCTACTGTCGCTGGACTAGTGCCACGGATTGAGCGGCCAGGCCGTCGGCTTAGGCTAGGAAACCCGAAAAGCGCTGATCCAATAGCCTCACCCCAACTTCGGACATCTAAAATGCAGGAGAGCCTGATCGCGGAAGCGATCAGGCTCTCCTGCATTTGTTTTGTTGGGGTGACCGACGGGACTTGAACCCGCGACCCCCGGGACCACAACCCGGTGCTCTACCAGCTGAGCTACGACCACCATGCGCACGAGACAAACCCCGTGGTGCCACTCAATCATAGCGGCAGCCCCCCGGGTCACGTCGACCGGGTTACCGCTCTGGGCACTCAGAGATCAGCAGCGATGGCCTTGGCTGCCTCGACATCCGGGCCCGGCTGGGCCACGAACACGGTCCGCCGGTAATACTCCAGTTCACGGATGCTCTCCCGAATATCGGCCAGAGCGCGGTGCGCTAAACCCTTAGCCGGCTGACCAAAATACACCCGCGGATACCACCGGCGGCACAGCTCTTTGATCGACGAGACATCGATCATGCGGTAGTGCAGGAACGCGTCGAGCGCCGGCATGTCGCGAGCGAGAAAGCCGCGGTCAGTGGCGATCGAATTGCCGCATAGGGGGGCCGTGCGCGGGTTCGGCACGAACTGCTGCACATAGGCGAGCACGGCCTGCTCAGCCTCGGCCATGCTTACGGTGGACCGTCGGACCTCGTCGGTTAAGCCAGACTTGGCATGCATGTCGCGCACTACCGGGGGCATCGCGTCGAGTGCCGCGTCGTCGGCATGAATCACCAGATCGATCCCCTCGCCGAGGACATTGAGCGCCGGGTCGGTGACCAAGGCCGCGACCTCGATGAGTTTGTCCTTACTGAGATCTAGACCGGTCATTTCACAGTCGATCCACACCAGAAGATCCGCCACGCCGTCAGCCTACGCTGGAGCTGGGCGTGTCGCTGTCGCGTCCGGCCGAGCCGCCCCCTCCGATAGTCACCAATCGGGTGTGCGCACTGCCGACTTCCCCTATCGAGGACTTCCCAGCACCGACGCTACCGGTCTAAACTTCACTTAACGGACGAAGCCCCCCTTCGGTAACTCCGTTTCCCCCGGTAAGGGGCCCTCCGTGTCGGCAGCGCGGAGGGCCCTCAGGCACAATCAGTCGTCAGTCGGGTTGGGCGCAGCGTTTCGCCGGCGCCGAACCGCTTCCGACGTTGTGCCGGCCGCATCCTCCGGTGAACTGTCCGCCGCCGCATCCGCCGCAACCTCTGCGGCAGTCCGGCGCCGGCGCCGCGTGGCGCTGCTAGCCAGCAATTCGGCCGCCTCCGTCCGATAGCCACCCGGCCGACCGTCTGCCGTCTCTGGCTTAGCCGCCTTGACTGCCTTAGCCGCCGGCTTGGCCACCGCCGGCTTAGCCGCTACCACCGGCTTAGCCGCAGCCTTGGCCACCCCAGCGGACCTGGCCGGCTTAACCGACTCTTCCAACACAGCAGATTCAATCTTGGTACGGGCGGTCTTCGCGGCCACCCGAGCTCGGATGGGCTTGGCTTTGCCCGCGTCGGCGTCCTGCTGGGCGGCCTCAGCCGACGAATCCGCCGGACCGGTCTGTGCCGAGTTGCCCGCTCCAGCAGTGGAAGGAACTGGATCGCCCGCAACCGGAGTCGACGGCACTGCATCCCCCATCACTGGAGTGGAACGGACTGCATCGCCCACCACCGGAGTCGACGGCACTGCATCGCCCATCACTGGAGTGGAACGGACTGCATCGCCCACCACCGGAGTCGACGGCGCTGCGTCACCCGTTGTCGGGATCAACGGAATTGCACCGCCGGCTGCCGGAGTCGATTGGGTGGGTTTGAACTGGGCCGCTGCGGCAGCTCGCGCGGTTACGGTCTCGGCTGCTTTGCGCCACGCGGCTGGAGCCGGCCGGCCGGGACCGATGCCGAGATCAGCCAAGCGGCCAGCAGCGCCGACTGCCAGGCCACCTTCCGGGTGGACCGATGCCGGCATTCGGCCGGCTTCATCCGAGCTCTGCTCGTCTGCCCGCGCCGATTCGACCTGCTCAGCCGTACGAGCAGGGGTTGGTTGGATGTTGTTAGGGATCGGTGCGAAGGGACGCGGCTCGGGGTCGCGTGGGCTGGTCGGCGCTTGTTGCGGACGGGCAGTCGGTGCTACCGGCGGTTGGGTTGCTGACTCAGGTGTCGGCCGCAGTGGCATTTGCAGTGGGCGTTGCGCTAGCCGGCCATCGGCGGTCATCGCGGGCGCGACAGCGATTCCGGGCAGCGGAGTACCCGGAATCGGCGGGTTCTTGACCGGCGCGTTCACAGTGGGCTTTGTCGCGGTGGCTGCGGATGATGTCACGCTCTGTTCGACCGGGCTGCGCGTCGCGGCAGAGTTGCCTGGCTGGGGTTGCACGGAGACCGGGGAAATTCCAGTCACCATCGAGCCCAGTGCGGCACCGGCAGCCGCGTCCACAGTCGCCTTCGGGTCACCAGTCGGCCGCGCTCCGCTCGCCCCTGCCCCGGCCGGGGCACCAGTTGGAGCCGGCTCCGGCCGCGTCGGCTGATTCGGGGTCGACGGGCGGGCTGGCGCAGGCACGATAGGCCGAGGCGGCGGACCTGGCCGAGGCGCCGGGCGAGGAGCAGCGGGCGCTGTAGCCGGCGCCGCGGCCCCTGGCTGTGACGTGGCAATTCCACCGGTGCTTGCGGGCTTAGGCGCGTCGACGGGTGACCGATCTGTCAGCCCTGTCATCTGGGCCGGTGACGGCTGGAGCCGGCTGCCCGGTTGACCCGGCGTTGCCGATCCGGGCGTCGCATTCGGTGTAGGTCGAACTGATTCCCGGCTGTCCGCCAACGAACTGGGACGGGCGGGGACGGGCAGATGCTTGCGGTGCAGATGCTTGCGGTGCAGATGCTTGCAGATGCTTGCGGTGCAGATGCTTGCGGTGCAGATGCTTGCGGCGCAGCTGTGGGGGGTGCGAGTGCCGTCGATGCCGATGGGGCCGGGGCTGCCGCTGGTGAGCTGGCAGGCGTTGGCCGGGCTGCCGCCGGCTGACTCGGCCGAGCGTCAGGTTGTTGGCTGGCGCGTGCCGAAGTGCCCGCCGCCGAGGTATCTGCCAAAGATTCGGGGCGTCGGCCCAGGCCGACCAGCGCCTGCGGACTGACCGGTGCAGAACTTCCGCTAACGGGACTTGTCGCTCCAGATCGCCCGCCAAGCGCCGGCCCGGACGCAGCTAAGCCGACGGGTGCTGCAACACCACTGGCCGATACACCGCCCGGTCCCCGACGTGCCGGAGATCCTGGCGTCGCCGCGCCGGAAAGCGGTGCACTCGGCGACCCACCACCGGGCGCATTCGAACCGGACCCGGACGTAGCAGCGCCCAACGAAGCGGACCCGGACGAAGTAGGGCCGGACGAAGTAGGGCCGGACGAAGCGGCGATCGGACCCGGTGAGGGGCGTCCGATTCGCGGTGAGTCGGCTCGGGTGAGTCCGGCCGCAGACCAGTCGGTCGGGCGGGGCCCGGTGACCACCGGAACTCGTTGCTCAGCGACGCGGGCCTGGTGGGCCGCGACAGCCGAGCGCTCGGCGGACGAAGGTGGCCAGTTCGGGGCCAGCGAACCGTCATCGTCAGCTCGTGCACCATATTCGCCGCGAGCTGCCCGCGCGTCGGCCGTACCGGCGGCATAGGCGGCCTCTGCCGAGGTGAGCAGCTTTTGATTGGTTTGGAGGGGTTGCGGGATATTCTCGGGGACGGCTGGACGCACTGGCGCTGCCGCTTCGGCGCGACTGCGAGCCGCCTCGGCCAGCCGGGCTGCGGCTTGTGCTTGAGTTTCCCGGGCGCGCGCCGCTGCCGTTTCGGCGACCCAGGCGCCTACCGCGGACGCTTGAAACTCAGGAATGTCGTTCGCGCTCGGAGTTGGACGCCGCACGCCCCGATCGAACCGACGTCCGACCATCGATTCGGTGGCTGCCTCCGGATTCCCGAGCGGAAGCGGCCCCGGGATAGCATTGACTCCAATGAATTCGAGCGGCTCGCCCGGTCGGGGAATTCGGTCGTCGGCGCGATGCGAACCCGGGATCGCCGTGGCAGCCGCATATTCAGCCGCAGTGGGCGGTCCAGCCGGTGGAGTGTTCCGCGGAGCCGAACCAAGCGGTCCCAATCCCGGCAAACCGGAACTCGGCGTGCTCAGACGCAACCCCGAACGCGGCAGAGCCGGTGGACCCGCACCCGCCAAACCAGACCCAACACTCCCCAGCCCAGAACTAGGCGAATTCGCGGCCGGACCGGAACCTGGCGTACCTAGCGCTGTTGGTCCTTGCGTCAGCGGAGCCGGGGCGGCCGGGCCTGGGGTGACCGGCGCTGGTGCCACCGGGATCGACTGCGTGGGCGTCGGCGTGACTGCGGTCGGGCCGACCTGGGTCGGAGCCACCGGAGCTGGCCCAACCGTCTTAATCCCCGACGGTACGGGTGCGCCAGCCACCGACGGCACGGACCGTGACGACGGGTTCGGCGCGGGTGTCCGACTCGCCGGCGCAGACCCGGGCATGACCGCGGCAACTGCGGAACTTGGAGCCAACCCCGGTCCACCCGAAGCCCGCGAAGTGGCAACCGAACCAGCACCATGCCCCCCGGTAGGCCCAGCCGCGGCAGCAGGCGTCGGGATCGCGGCAGCGCCAGGCGTCGGGATCGCCGCAGCGGCCGCGGGCGTCGGGCAAGAACCGGCAGCGACCGGTGCCGGCGACACGGGCATCGGCGACACGGGCATCGGCGAAATCGGCGACACGGACACGGGGATTGACTCGTTCAAGATGGTTGTGCCGGCAGCAGGCGCCGGGGAAATGGCAGTGGCAGAGGTGGAACCAGTTTCGCCCGGCTCCCCGCCCAAGTGCTGCAGGTCCGGTGCACCGACGGAGACCAGCTCAAATTGCTCGCGTTGGGCCACAGTGATAGTCCGGGGCCGGTGGGCTCCCCCGCGGTTGACGCCACCTCGACTGACCGGCAGCGGAGCGCCGATCGCCTGCATGAGGTCTGGCACCTGGCTGGGCTCGACGACATAGACGACGTCACGTCGCCGGGTGGGCCACGCCAGCGCGATCAACCCCACCATCACCAGGAGCGTACCGAGAGTGAGCAGACCCCAAGTGCTGGAGTTGAGCCAGCTTGGACGAAGTTCGGCCACCGCATTCAGTTGCAGCCCAGCCTTGGCCCCCGGTCCCATCACCACCAAGCTGTACGGTCCGTGCGCCGCACCCGGTGTCCAAGCCAGCGTGCCGTCACTGGACGCGTGGCTCCAGAAGCCAGCCTGCTCCGGTGCCGGGGTCGGCCCGTGCGCTCCGGCGACGACGGTGGTGGACACGGGCAATGCACCCGTACCCAGGTTGACCGTGCCTACTGTGCTGTGCGGCACGCCGACCAGGTACTTCTGTACTTGGTCGGTGGGGGCGAGCCCAAGGAACGCGGGTCCGGCCGGAGTCGACACGGCTAGGCGCACCTGGGTATTGCCGATCCGGGCGAATGGCGCGTTGTCGCGGAGCAGGTCATCGACGTCGTCGACGACGATCGCGTACCCCGGTGTGGACAGTTGCTGCAGGTCGGCGCTGAACGCGCCACCCTGGTCGCGATGCTGCATGGCTACCCACAACGCGGCACCGGTCAGCAGCGCCGGCAAACCGATGGTCAGCAACAGCATCCCGAGGATCGTGCGGAACACCCGCATCTGCTTCCCCCCTATCTCAGGCCGTACTGCGCAAGACCATACAAGGCTAAATAACCCCAAACTGGTCAAACATGGTCCTAAAACCCTTAATAGCTACGAAGAACTGCTCTACCCACGAAAACGGCCCAGCCTCCGTACTGCGAGGCCGGGCCGGACGAGCAGCAGGGATCAGGAAATCTTCGCCGTCATCGACAAGCTCGTCTGATCGATGTCACTGGTACGCGCGGTGAAAGTGAACGTCCACTCACCGGCCGCCGGCAACGCGATATCGCCAATCGCATGGAAGTCAGTAATACGCAGTAACGGGATCTGGATCGCCTCGATCCCCTTGGCGGGCAATGCCGCAGTCGCCGTCCACTCCACTACCGTCTGCGGCTTGTTGTCCGGTGTGTACGCGTACAGATGGATCGAATTGTTACCGACGGTGGCCGGGAAAATGTCCACCTTCAGCGACATCGTGCTGTTAGTCAATGTTTTGGTCAGCGTGGTGGTCGCAGCCGACGTTTGCGCGGCTTCAGCCGTGCGCGGCGGGGCGATTTGCACCAAAGCCGCTGTGACACCGAGCACGACCGCAGTGATACCCAGCTCGACGAAGACTGCCCGCCGCAGCCCACTCGGCTTACCCTGCGCCGACTGGGACTTGACCAGCCGCCGCGCGATCCAGGCTACGCCCAACACCGCTGCGGCCAGCGCGATTTTGACCAGGATCAGCCGCCCGTACGTGCTGGCGACCAGCCCGTGCACCGAGGAGACCTCGATCAACGCCTGGATCGAGCCGGCCACGATCAGCGCGGTGACCGCAGTGGCGGCCCAGCGCGACCAGATCGGCAGGATCGCGCCGAGTTCCCGCTCGTCGGCCAATCGCAGCAGGAAGCCGACCAGCATGACCAGCCCACCGAGCCACACCGACATCGCCGCCAAGTGGATCGCGTCGACCACCACCGAGACTCCGGCCACCGGCGAGGCAGTCGGGTGACCGGTCAACGGCCAGGTGGCCAGCGCTGCCACCCCGAGCACCCCGAGCAGCGCTAGATCAGCTTTGGACTCCCCACCGGCACCTTTGAGTAGCGGGCGCAGCAGGAACGCGGCCGCACAGATCACGCCGAGCCGGATCAGCAGCACCGCGCCGAAGGTGCTGCCGAGCACGTCGCGCAGGTCGCCGACCCGCACGTCGAACAGGGTGGTGCCGATCGAATACGGCACTTGCAGCCACAGCGCGAGCAGGGTGCTGCCCAGGATCAGGCCGGTGCCGGTCCAGATCAGCCGGGCGGGTCCGCGCCGACTGAGTCGGTGCGGCCAGAGCAGGGCCAAAACCAAAGTCGGCCCGACCAACAAGACCAAGCCAACGTACCCGAGGTATTTGCCGACCGGGATCAGCGCACGGACCACGGGGTCGACTTTGGTGTCATTGATCTTGGCGGACGGCGCAGTGGAGGCGGCGCCGACCGAATAGGTGATCGACCCGCCGACGGGGTGCGAGTCGGCTGAGATCACCCGATAGCTGACCAAGTACGTGCCGCGGCCACCGCCCGAGCGCAGCGGGATGGTGACGGTGTTGCCGCTGACCGTCGGATCGCCCTGGTCGGCCCGAGAATCGTCCGGCCCGAGCACCTGAATCTTGCCGGAGAGTAATTGCACCGACTCACTGAACGTGAGGGTAACTTTGTTCGGTGCGTCCGGCACGATCGTGGTGTCGCCAGGGTCGCTGCCGACTAGAGCGGCGTGTGCACTGGCGGGGCCGGCCGGGCCCAACAGGACACAAAACAGCCCAATCAGCAGCCCAGCGCCGATGGCATAGGCCCGGCGGCGCCGAGGTCGATCAACGGTCATGCTCGCCATGCTCCCCAATCCGCTTCGGTTCATCCACCCGCGGGCAGTACCATATCCGGTTGTGACCGTGGGTGAGAACGGCCTGGATCCGACCACCGAGCTTGCCCTACGGGCTGCTACCGGGGATGTTGCCGCGCAGGCGGCCTTCGTGCGGGCGACCCAAACCGATGTGTGGCGGCTCGCAGCCGGCCTGGTCGACTCGGGTGTCGCCGACGATCTCACTCAGGAAACTTACCTGCGCGCGTTCAAGGCGCTGCCCGGATTTGAAGGGCGCTCCAGCGTGCGCACCTGGCTGCTGGGGATCGCCCGGCGCACCTGCGCTGATCATCTGCGCGTGGTGATTCGCCGGCGGCGGTTAAATGCCCGGCTGGCGGCACAGGTCTGGACCTCGGCGCCGGCAGCGGATCCGGCGCATCGGCTCAGCACCGAAGATCTGCTCGGTCGGCTAAGCGCGGAGCGACGGACGGCGTTTGTGCTGACTCAGGTGGTGGGCTTGTCCTATGCCGAGGCGGCAGCGGTGGAAGAGGTGCCGATCGGCACTATTCGCTCGCGGGTGGCTCGCGCCCGCGACGAGCTGGTCACAGCCGTTAACCAAGCCCAAGCGATGTAGTCGGATCGGTCAGCCGGCTCTCAGCTGGTTTCCGGGTGATTCGCAGAAAAGCTGCGCACAATGACCCGGGAACTGGAAACCGGGCGAAGTCGACTATGAAGGTGTGACCATGACAACGAGGCAGGATGCTGCCCGGATGACGGTCGCCTGGCCGTGGATCTCGACAGTCGCCCGGCTGGGGCTGGCCGCGGTTTTCCTGATCGCCGGTGGACTGAAGGTCGGCGACTTGGCCGCATCCGGCCGGGCAGTGCAGGCCTATGACTTGATGTCTTTCGACACCGCCAAAATCGTCGGTGCCGTGCAGCCCTTCCTGGAGATCGCGCTCGGTCTGATTCTGTTGATCGGGTTAGCGACGCGACTCAGTGCTGGAATAGCCGCGCTGTTGTTGCTGATTTTCATCGCGGGTATCGCTTCAGCCTGGGCCCGCGGCCGGCAAATCGACTGTGGTTGCTTCAGCGAAGGCGGCGAACTAGCCGGCGGCCGCACAGCCGAATACGGCCTGGAGATTCTGCGCGATATCGGCTTTCTCATTCTCGCCGGAGTGCTGCTGATCAAACCGCGCACCCGGTTCTCGTTGGACGGTCTGTTGATGGGGGAACAATGAGTAAGAACGCCAAAGACAGGGCGAACGCCAAGCGGATCGTCGCGCAGCAACAGGCAGCGGCCCGCCGCCGCACCGTGACTATCTGGACCTCAGCCGCTGTCGTCGTGGTGCTGGCCATCGCCGGGCTGGTCGGCTGGACCGTGCTGTCCAGTCAACAGAAAGCCGACGCGGGCAGGCTCACCACACCGAGCGTCGCCGTCGACGAAGGCACTGCCTTTGCAGTCGGCACCGGGCCAGTCGTGATCGACCTCTACGAAGACTTCATGTGCCCCGTCTGCCATGTCTTCGAGACCGAGTCCGGCGCGACGATGAAACAGTGGGTGGCCGATAAAAAGGTGACCATTCGCTATCATCCGGTGGCGATTCTCAACCGCTCTTCCAACGGCACCAACTATTCGACCCGCGCATCCGGCGCTGCCGCAGCTGCCGCCATTGGCGGCAAATTCAGCGAATACCACGACGTGCTCTATGCCAATCAGCCGACGGAAAACAGCGACGGGCTCCCCGACGCCAAGCTGATCGAGCTCGGCACCTCGGTCGGACTCGGCGACAAATTCGCCACCGCAGTGCGCGATAAGACTTACGACACTTGGGCCGACAAGGTGACCGACACTTTCTCCAGCCGGGGTTACAGCGGCACGCCAACCATTTTGGTCGCCGGCAAAGTAGTCAAGAATGCCAAAGGCGGATACCCGTCGGCAGACCAGCTCACTAATGCTGTCACTCAGGCGGCTGGGTGAGGTGGCTGCTGCTGCCGGTGGCGGTGCTCGGTGCGGTTCTCGTGCCAGCTACGCAAGCATTCGCCCACGGCCGTGATGTTCCCGATGCCACCGCCTACCGCACCACGATCACCGGGCTCACCGCCCCAGAACCGGGCCTGACGGTACGCACCGTCGAGGCTGGTGCTCGACTAGAACTGAGCAACTCCACCGGCCACTCGGTCGAAGTGCTCGGCTACGCCGGCGAGCCCTACCTCGACGTACGGCCGGATGGCACGTGGCAGAACGTGAACTCGCCGGCGGCGTACCAAAATGCGACGTTGACCGGGGAAACGCCGGTGCCGGCCACCGCCGATCCGACCGCGCCCCCGTCCTGGCGGCTGTTGTCGAGCTCGACCACCGTGCGCTGGCACGACGAACGCACCCACTGGCTCAGTTCCGGCCTGCCGCCCGCGGCGCTCGCCGACCCGCGGCACAGTCATCGCCTGCGCGACTGGAGTGTGCCGTTACGCGTCGAGACCAGCACCTTCGCGGTTCGCGGCACGCTCGACTGGCAGCCACCGCCTCGCGCCGGACTCTGGTGGGCCGGCGCCGCCCTGCTAGCCCTGATCACCACTGTGCTGGCGCTGCGCTGGCGTCGATCCGTCGTGCCCCTCACGGTGATCGGCGGTGGCGCGGCACTCGGGTACGAAGCGATGCGCGTCGCCGACGGCGGTACTGCTTCGCTCGTACTGATCCTGGCCGGGGTGTTGAGTTGGGCCGCCGCCTATCGCCACCCGCCGTTTTATCTGGCCCTGTCCGGCGCAGTGCTGGCCGTCTTCTCCGGTTTCGCCCAGATCGGTGTGCTCCGCGCCGCCGTCTTACCCACTGCCGGTCCCGCTGGGTTGGCCCGGATCGCTGTCATCGGCGCACTGGGCATCGGCGCCGGCCTAGCGATTATCGGGGTGCTGCGCCTGCGTGCGGCCCTGCCAGCTTCCAGATCGCTGCCAGCTGGAGAATCGCTGCCAGCTGGAGAATCGCTGCCAGCTGGAGAATTGGTCACCCGTCCGGCCGGTCTATCGTCGACGATATGACCGAAAACGCTCGCCTCGCGCTTGGCGATCCAGCGCCGGAGTTCACGCTGCCCACCGACACCGGCGATCAGCTCAGCCTCACCGACCTGCGCGGACGCCAAGTGGTGCTCTATGCCTATCCAGCGGCGATGACTCCCGGCTGCACGAAGCAGGCCTGCGATTTTCGCGACTCGCTCGCCTCACTGCAGGCCGCCGGCTATGAGGTCGTCGGCATCTCCCCCGACACCCCAACCAAACTGGCCAAATTTCGCGAGCGCGACGCCATCACGTTTCCGCTGGTCAGTGACCAAGACAAGAGCGTTTTGACCGCGTACGGTGCGTATGGCCAGAAGCAGCTCTATGGCAAGACTGTGACTGGGGTGATCCGCTCAACTTTCGTCATCGGCGCGGAGGGCAAGCTGGAACACGCGTTCTACAACGTGAAGGCCACCGGCCACGTCGCGAAGCTGCGCCGCGACCTCGGACTCGACTGAGTACCCAGGTTCGCCCAGCCGGCTTGCTGAGGTTCGCTGCGCCGGCTTGCCCAGGTTTGCGGTTCGTTGGCCGATAAGACTGACGCAGCAGGTTTCATTTGAGCTCACGGCGGTTGTCCTGCGGCCTGGATCCGCGGGGCGGCCGCCGTGCCCAGCTTGGCCGGGGCTGGCGTGGTGCAGCAGACCGTCTACACTGCTGGCAACGACTCGCCGGTTTTGGCCGGTGGGCCGGGCGGGAGTGGCGTAATCGGCAGCCGCGCGGGTTTTAGGTGCCCGTGCCCGAAAGGGCGTGGGGGTTCAAGTCCCCCCTTCCGCACTCAAAGTTTCACCTTTCGCGGTTCAACCGCCACGGGTTTAACCGCAGCTGGATCGACCCGCAGCGAGGTCGACGGCGGGCTGACTGTTCGCAGCGCTGCTGACGCTAGGCGCGGCTGAGCCGGCCTCCGGCAATACTGCCGGCGCGGACGACGCCGCAGCCTCGATCACCTTGACGCCGACCGACGCTGATTGCGTTGCTGCCGGCGAGTGCTTTTGCGCGGCTTTAGCGCTCGCCACCGACGAAGTCGGTGCAGTCGAGGTGCCGCCGGTCGGCAGGCGCACGCTGGTCTGCTGGATCTGGCCAGGCGCCAACTTGATTCCCGGCAGCACTGCCGAATTGCCCAGCACGTCGGTCACGTTGATGGTGAACGGGCCGGTCCCAGCACCATTCTCGATGATCCAGTTGTTGTAGTCAGTGCGTTGGGTGGGGTGAAACGTGCCATCCGGCCCGGCGACTCGCACCGATCCCAGTTGCGTGCCGTGATTGTCGATCAGGACCGCCAGCCAGTATTGCGACGACCCCGATTTGACCGTCACCGCCAGCGGACTGGGCAGCAGCGGCCTAGGCACCGCCTGGTAGGTGATCGGGACCCGGCCGAGCGGCTCGTCAGCGATCCGGATGAACGCGGTGCGGCTCAGGTCCAGGTGGCCGACCGGGCATTCGGGGCAGGAGTCGGTGACTTTGACCCGCACTTTTCCTTTCGGCCCCGTGACATCGATATACGTGCCGCAAGCAGCGCTGCCGGAGTATTGCTCCGGGCCGAGCGCAACATAAAGATCGTCGGCCGGCACGGTGGGAAACAAGCAATTGCCGTTGCCCGCGCTGCTCAGCCGATAAAACGTGGCTTGACCCGACTTCGCCGCCGTCGACGGTGGCGCGGCGCACGCGGACCCGCCGTTCTGCAACAGCAACGCGCCGCCGATGACGACGGCCAGCACAGCAGCACCGCCGGCGGCGAGCCAGCGCGGGGTGAGCAAACGAGATCCAGTCACGAAGTCGGATCCTGCGCGGCCGACGCCGCACCCGCAACTTTGCTAAGCCGCAGCTAAGGAACCGGCGGGCTTTGTCACCCCAACGGCCTAACTCGGCAGCTCTCGGTCGACCACCTTGGCGAGCTCGCGCATCGCCTTGCCCCGGTGACTGATCGCGTCCTTCTCGGCCGGGCTGAGCTCAGCGTTGCTGCGCGTCTGGCCCTCGCCCAGGAAGATCGGGTCGTAACCGAAGCCGCCCTGGCCTCGCCGCGACCGCAGAATCCGGCCCGGCTGGCGACCCTCGACCAAATGCTCCCGGCCGTTCGGCAAAACCATTGCAGCCGCGCAGACGAACGCGCCACCGCGGTGCTCGTCCGGCACGTCGCCGATCTGAGCCAGCACCAAATCCAGGTTGGCCTGATCGTCGCCGTGTCGGCCGGACCAGCGGGCGCTGAAGACGCCGGGCATGCCGTTGAGCGCGTCCACCGCCAACCCCGAATCGTCGGCCACCGTGATCAGACCAGTCCTGGACGCACCCTCACGCGCCTTGATCAGCGCGTTCTCGCCGAAGGTGCGGCCAGTTTCGGGCACATCGGGATAATCCGCGAAGGCCGACAGCCCGACCAATGTGACCCGGTTAGTGCCCAATGCGCGGTCGAGGATGCGCTGCAGCTCGATCAGCTTTTTCGGATTCGCTGTTGCCAACAGCACCTGGGAGTTCATCGGGCAACTCCGCGAGCGTCGGTTTGTCCGACGGTTGTCGTTGTGGTGCCGCCGGTCACGCCGCGAGCGCCTTGTGTTGCGCCGCGGCCAGCTCGGCGCAGCCCCGCACACCCAAGTCGAGCAGCACGTCTAGTTGGTCGCGCCGGAAGACGCCGTTCTCACCGGTGCCTTGGACTTCGACGAAGTCACCGGAACCCGTGCAGACGATATTCATGTCGACCTCGGCCGCCACATCTTCGAGATACATCAGGTCGAGCCGGGGTTCGCCGTCGACGATGCCGACGCTCACCGCTTGGATCGATTGGTGCAGCACTTTGTCGACCTTGCCGGCGAGCGCCTTGCGCTCGGCCAACCAGTTGACCGCGTCGACCAGAGCAACATAAGCACCGGTGATCGCAGCTGTGCGCGTGCCGCCATCGGCCTGCAGCACATCACAGTCGAGCACGATCGAGTTTTCGCCGAGCGCCTTGAGGTCGATCGAGGCACGCAAGCTGCGGCCGATCAACCGGGAAATCTCCTGCGTGCGGCCACCGACCTTGCCTTTGACGCTTTCTCGGTCGCCGCGGGTGTTCGTGGCGCGAGGCAGCATCGCATATTCCGCCGTGAGCCAACCGAGCCCGGAACCCTTACGCCAACGCGGCACACCTTCCGTGACGCTCGCAGTGCACAGCACTCGGGTGTTGCCGAATTCGACCAGGACCGAGCCCTCGGGGTGGATGCTCCACTGCCGGGTCAAGGTCACAGATCGCAGCTGATCGGCCGCTCGGGCGTCAGGTCGAGACATGGCTTAACCCTATGCGCAGCGAGCCAGCTGCGGTGCGCCCGCCCCAGCGCCGGTGGACAACTCGCCGGCGTGGATAAATCGCCCGCTTAGGCATAGCGGGCGTCGTCGCCGGTGGACTGCCGAACGACGGCAGCACGCGGTATTGCCGGACGCAGCACGGTCGGGCCACGCGTCGCCGGATTCAACCCGGCTGAGGTCAGCCCAGCCGAGGATAGTGCTGCGGCGCCGACCTCGGGTGGACGTTGTCGACCGAGGGACGCGGCGCTGGCGCTAGGCAGGGCGCCGTGAGCACGCAGGAATCCGTCCACCGCTCGAGGCCAGCTGAATTTCTCCGCCCGCGCTCGGGCCGCAGCGCGCCGTTCGACCGCGGGACGCTCCAGCAGCACCCGCACCCCCTCAGCGAAGGCCTCGGGGGTGCCCGCGACTGCGACGCCAGCCTCGCCGACCACCTCAGGCAGTGCGCTGGCCGCATTGACCACCACAGGCGTGCCACAGGCCAACGCTTCCAGCGCCGCCAGGCCGAACGTTTCGACCGGCCCCGGCGCGAGCACAACGTCGGCACTGGCCAACAGCGCGGCCACGTCGGCCCGGTCGGCGAGATGCCCGGCGAAGCGCACCGGCAACCGAGCCGCCCGATAGGCCAGCGCGGTGCGCCGAGTGCCGTCGCCGGCCACTGCCAGCACGGCCGGGATCTTGCTAGCGCGCAGCACGGCAATCGCGTCTACCGCCAGTTCTGGCCGCTTGGCCGCGGATAGCCGGCTGCAGAAGACAATCAATACCTCGTCTGGGCGGGCATAGCGAGCTCGCACGGCCCGATCCGCGCGGCTCGGGTGAAATTTATCCAAGTCAACCCCGAGCGGCACTTCACTCAAGTTCGGTACGCCGATCCGGCTGAACTCGGTCGCCGCGAATGCCGTGGTGCAGACAATCCGGTCGAAGTTCTCGGCCGAACGGGCGTTGAGCCGGTCAGCCACCGCATCGCCCATCGGCAGCCCCCACACGCCGAGCAGACCGGCCAAACTCTCGTGCGACACCATCATCGAGCCGACGCCGCGCTGGCGGGCCCAACGGCCGGTCCAGCGCAACGTGGCCCGGTCGGAGACTTCGATCCGGTCCGGCGCCAGGCTGTCCAGCAGCTTGCTCAGCTCGCGCCGCCCGGCAAGCACTCGATAGCCGCCCGTGCGCGGCAGCGGGGAGCCGGGCAGGGTAATCACCCGACCCTGCGCGGTCATCCGGTCACTGCGCTGGCGCCCCGGCACAATCAAGATCGCTTCGTGGCCGGCCCGTTCGTAGCCTTCACCGAGGTTGCGCAAAGCCGTACGCAAGCCGCCGGCGTCCGCCGTCACGAAGTTGGCCAAGCGAACTATGCGCATGCAGCAAACTCCAAGATGACGATCCGGTTGGTGCGACGGCGGTCAAGCAGCTCCGGCGTCCCGGTGTCGGGCTCAGAGATCGTACCGGGCGCCGGGACGCACGACCTCGACCGGCCCAACGAACGCGGCTTCGGCAAAATCCACAATAGAGGCCTCGCTCGCCCAGGCGGGAACGAGGTGGGTCAGCAGAAGTCGTCCGACGGCCGCCTTGGTCGCCACCTCCCCCGCCTCACCGCCGGTCAGGTGCAGGCCGGGCGGGTTGTCCACCCCATCAAGGTAGCTTGCCTCGCAAAGGAACAGATCCGCGCCGGAAGCCAGCCGTAACAGGGCCTCACACGGCGCGGTGTCTGACGAGTACGCGATGACATGCCCACCGTGCTCGATCCGCACCCCGTACGTCTCGACGGGGTGGTTGACCTGATCGACGGTGACAGTGAACGGCCCGATCGGGAAGCTACCCGGCTGCAGCCCGTAAAACGTGTACACATCGTCGATGGGTTCGCCGTTCGCGCTGTACGCACCGGAGATCCGCTCAGCCGCACCCAGGGGCGCGTAGACCGGCAGCGGTGGTCGCGGACCGGCCGGGTCGTATCGGCGAACCACAATGTAAGTGCACGCGTCTAACATGTGGTCACAGTGCAGATGGGTCAAAATGATGGCGTCAATGCCGTTCAGCTCCGAATAGCGCTGCAATGCCGACAGTGAGCCGGAGCCGAAATCGATCAGCAGCCGAAATCCCTCGGCCTCGACGAGATAGGCAGAACAAGCCGACTCGGGGCCAGGAAAACTGCCGGCACAGCCGAGAACGGTCAGTCGCATACGGGTCCCTTTGGCTCACCATGAGTCGTACCCGCTCCGCCCGACCGGTCTGCGGTGGTGTCGTCTGACCAGTCAGTCACGGTGCGAAGCGTACGCCGGGACCTGCGCATCGCAGAGTACGTCTGATCGATTTGTCGCTAAATCGACAACGTACCTCAGCTCACCGGTGACCTCGGGCATTACCACAATTCCCGTTACGTCCGGTCAGTCACTTCCGTTACACAACGTGAGTAGTTTCGCCGGCAGTGACGGAGATAGCGTGACCACGATCGAGCAGACCCGCCCCACCACAATTCGCGACCGAGTGGCGGAAATCATGCCGTTCAACGGGTGGGAGGTCAGCACGACGGCGATCGATGCCCTGGCCCAAGAAACACTGTTTCGATTCCCGACCGAGGACGATCCGGCCCCGAACACGGGACGACTGCTCGCCATGTCGCTATATGGATCGGTGCTCGGCCTAACGGGGGCAGGGGTCGGCATGCACGCACTTGCCGCCGCGTTCGGTGGGGCGCCGGGCTGGTATGCGCCATTGCTGGGCCTTCTCGGCCTGCTGAGTGTGGCTGCGGCGGTGGCTTCGTTCTTGTCTATCCACCGCCCGACGCTGCCGTGGGTCTTGCTTTTGGCCGCCGCCGTGCCGTTGGGCGGTGCCATTTTGCTGGCCACCCTGCGCTGAACCCGTAACGACCGAACGGGGTTAGGCCCAGAGCTGGCCCTCAAGGGCGTCCTCGGCCTCATTGAGCGTGCCGCCGTAAGCGCCGGTGGACAAGTATTTCCAGCCACCGTCGCAGACCACGAAGGCGACATCAGCCCGGCGCCCGGCCTTGACCGCCTCGTGGGCGACGGCTAACGCGGCATGCAGAATCGCACCGCTGGAGAAGCCGGCGAAGATGCCCTCCACCTCTACCAACTGCCTGGTCCGCAGCACGGCATCGCGGGTGCCCACTGAGAACCGACGAGTGAGCACCGAGGCGTCATAGAGCTCCGGCACATAGCCCTCGTCGATGTTGCGCAGCCCATAGACGAGCTCGCCATAGCGCGGCTCGGCTGCGATGATCTCGATGCCTTCGACCTTTTCCCGCAGAAACCGGCCGGTGCCCATCAACGTGCCGGTGGTGCCCAACCCGGCCACGAAATGCGTGATTGTCGGCAGGTCGTGCAACAGCTCGGGGCCGGTCGTCTCGTAATGTGCCCGCGCATTGGCCTTGTTGCCATACTGGAACAGCATTTTCCAGTCCGGGTGTTCGGCTGCGATCTGCTTGGCGGTGGCAACGGCCTGATTCGACCCCCCGGCCGCCGGCGAGAAGATAATCTCCGCGCCGTACATCCGGAGCAGTTGAATCCGCTCGGACGACACGTTTTCCGGCATCACGCAAACGACCCGATAGCCGCGCAACTTGGCGACCATGGCCAGGGCGATGCCGGTGTTTCCGCTGGTGGGCTCCAAGATGGTGTCACCGGGGCGCAAGTGACCGGATTCTTCCGCCTCGCGCACCATGAACAGCGCTGGACGGTCCTTGATGCTGCCGGTCGGGTTGCGATCCTCCAACTTGGCCCACAGCCGCACCGGCGGCGCCCCCTCGGGCACCGCCGGTGACAGCCGAGGCAGACCGACTAGCGGGGTTCCCCCGCAGGCGTCGAGCAGGCTCTCATATCGAGCCATCAGCGCCGGGCGCTCGTGGTCTCGTTGGTGGCGGTCGCGAGCAACGCGGCGGCTGCGACGAACCCGAGCGCACCCCCGGCGACGGCCGGGAGGATGGTGATCGAGTCGCCGTCGGCGACCTTGGCGTCGAGCGCGCCGAGGAAACGGACATCTTCGTCGTTGACGTAGATGTTGACGAAGCGGTGCAAGGCGCCCTCGGGCGTGATCAGTCGGCCCTTGAGGCCACTGTGCTTGCTGTCCAGGTCATCGAGCAGGCTGGCGAGCGTGTCGCCGGAACCTTCGACCACCTTGGCGCCGCTGGTGTAGTTACGCAGAATGGTGGGGATGCGAACTTCAATAGCCATGACTAGTGCTGCTCCTATGTAAGGGTCGAACGCGGGCAGGTCTGAAAACGAGGGTCGTCAGCGACACTCGTAGAAGACCGACGCGGGGCTCTGCCCGAACATGTACGACTGCACGACACCGACCATCACGCGTCCACCGTCGCATCCACGATGTCGATCTCTTCCTCGGTGACCACACCGTCCACGATGCGGAACGAGCGGATCTCTTCGGCGTCGGGGTCACGGGTCGACACGAGCAGATAGTGTGCGCCCGGCTCACCGGCGAACGAGACGTCAGTGCGGGAGGGATAAGCCTCGGTGGCGGTGTGCGAGTGGTAGATCACCACTGGCTCTTCGTCGTTGTCGTCCATCTCGCGCCAGACCCGCAGTTGCTCCAGCGAGTCGAACTCGTAGAACGTCATCGAACGGGCCGCGTTGTCCATCGCGATCAGCCGGGCCGGCCGGTCGGTGCCGATCGGGCCGGCGACCACACCACAAGCCTCGTCGGGATGATCCCGGCGGGCGTGGGCGACGATCGCGTCAACGATCGCGCTGTCGATGGTAAGCACAGCACTCACATTACCGTGCGACCTCGCGTACTTGGAGGTGGCCGTGGCCACAGCCACGAGTTACCCGATCTCCGGCAACGCGTTGAGCAACGACTCCTGCAGATACCCCAGGTACGCATACACGCTGAGCTGGAAGACTCGGCTAGAGCCCGGGTCGTGTAACACCGCCTGGTCGAGCTCGTCGCTGAGGTCGGTGTCGGCTTGGATGTCGAGTCGAGTGCCCATAGCCAGTCGGGCATCGTTTATCGCGCGCAGCCACGCTTCAGCGGCCTCGCCGTCTAGCCGCACCTCAGCCGCGCCGGAATCTGGCAACGCCGCGAGGATCGCACCAGCTTGGTCGATCTTGCCGGTTTTCAGCTCAGCCTCGGTGTAAAGGCGAAACTCGGCCGAATCGTCGGGCTGGTCCGGGTAGATGGCCGGGAAAAGTCGATCCACCACGGGGTCGGTGTGGTCGATCTCTTCGGTCAGCAACCCGACCACTTCAGCTGCGACTTTGCGCAGGACTCGCACCTCGTCGACCGCGAGATCGGCTACGCATTGGCTGCCATTGCGTCGGAACATCTGTGTTCTCCTGATGAGTTCAGGCCCGGTCGACCGTCGCCCAGAGACCGTATCCGTGCAACTGGTTAGCGTCCATCTCCATGCGCTCGCGTGCGCCGGTAGAGACGACCGCCTTGCCCTTGGTGTGAACGTCCATCATCAGTTGCTCGGCTTTCTCCCGGTTGAAGCCGAACAGCTTCTGGAAGACCCAGGTTACATACGACATGAGATTGACCGGGTCGTCCCAAACAATGGTGACCCACAGACGGTCGTCGGTGGGTGACTCAATGATCTGAGGCGTCTCGGCGGGAGCAACCTGTGGCAACGCCATGCCCCCATGTTGCCACCGGTTTCGCCGCTTCGGTGACCCGCAGCGCCGAAGCGCTACCGGGCAGAGCACGAAGCGCCAGCTAGCAGAGCACGAAGCGCCTGCCGACCGAGGATGCATGCAGCGCTCGGGTACGCCATAAACTGGGCAACGTGAACTCCTTTTCGCCGGCCCTGATGACGGACCAGTACGAACTGACCATGATCAACGCCGCGCTCCAGGACGGCACCGCGCAGCGCCGGTGCGTGTTCGAGGTCTTTGCCCGCCGGCTGCCCACCGGCCGGCGTTACGGCGTTGTCGCTGGCACTGGTCGGCTGCTCGAACTGATCCGCGAGTTCCGCTTCACCGCCGAAGATGTCGATTTCCTGCGCCGCGCGCACCTGGTCGACGAGACCACCGCCACCTGGCTGACCGATTACCGCTTCACCGGTGACGTCGAGGGTTACGCCGAAGGCGAGCTCTTCTTCCCCGGCTCACCCATCCTCACGGTCAGCGGCACATTCGCCGAATGTGTCATTCTTGAAACACTGATCCTGTCCGTGCTCAACCACGACTGCGCCATTGCCGCCGGAGCTGCCCGGATGGTGACCGCCGCCCGCGGGCGCCAGATCATCGAAATGGGCTCCCGACGCACACACGAGCACTCGGCCATCGCCGCCGCCCGAGCCGCCTATTTGGCTGGCTTCGCGTCGACTTCCAACCTTGCGGCCGGCTCGCGCTACGGCATTCCGACCACCGGCACCTCGGCGCACGCCTTCACCTTGCTGCACGACGCCGAGACGACCGCGTTCACGTCGCAGGTGGCCGCGCTGGGCAAGGACACCACGCTGCTAGTCGACACCTACGACATTGCGCAGGGCATCCGTAACGCGATCGCCGTGGCTGGGACCGACCTGCGTGCCGTGCGCATCGACTCGGGCGATTTGTCGGTGCTCGCCCAGCACTCGCGCGAACTGCTCGACTCGCTCGGTGCGACCGAAACCAAAATTGTGGTCTCCGGCGACCTGGACGAATATGCCATCGCCGCCCTCGCCGCTGAACCCGTCGACCTGTATGGCGCCGGCACCGCGGTGGTCACCGGTTCTGGCGCGCCGACCGCCGGCCTGGTCTACAAACTGGTCGAGGTCGACGGCCGGCCGGTCGTCAAACGCAGCGAAAACAAGGCAACTGTCGGTGGCCGCAAAACCGCGATCCGACGCCACAAACCTACCGGTACGGCCACTGAAGAGCTGATCGTCTCGCAAGGCGTGCCGGACCACCTCGCCAATGACCGGCTGCTGCAACGCTCGTTCATCGTCGACGGCGAACTGGTCGATTTACCGAGTTTGGTGCAGTCGCGCGAACACTTACGGCAGTGCCTGATCTCGATACCGTGGGAAGGGCTGAAGCTTTCGGCCGGCGACCCAGCCATCGGAATCCGTATCGTCGCGACAGTTTAGGAGCCTGAAGATGACACGCGCACTGATCATCGTCGACGTGCAGAACGACTTCTGCGCAGGTGGCTCGCTCGCCGTCCCCGGCGGCGCGGCCGTCGCTAAGGGCATCTCGTTAGTGCTCGACCGCGTTGGCGCGCGCTGGGACCATGTGGTGGCGACCAAGGACTGGCACATCGATCCCGGCACCCATTTCAGCGAGCACCCCAATTACCTCGACACCTGGCCGGTGCACTGCGTGGTGGGCTCGCCCGGGGCCGATTTTCACCCCGAGCTGCACACCGACCGGATCGAAGCGGTTTTCCACAAGGGCGAATACGCAGCCGCCTACTCCGGTTTCGAGGGCCACACCGAAACCGGCGAAACCCTGACCGACTGGTTGCGCGACCGGTCAGTCGACGAGGTCGAGGTGGTCGGCATCGCCACCGACCACTGCGTGCGCGCGACTGCGCTGGACGCGAAGGCTGCCGGCTTCGACACTGCGGTCTTGCTCGAACTCACCGCTGGGGTCGCCGCCGGCACCACCGAGGCCGCTATCGCGCAGCTGCGGCGAGCCGGCGTAAGCACCGCCGGCACCGCGATCGTCGACCCCGCCTGACGAAGCATTGCTAGCGGCGTCAGCGGGCGACGCGGTCAGTGCGGTGCGGCGGTGGCGCAGCTCAGTGGGCAGGACCACCAGGGCCACCAGCAGACCGATCGAGCCGACGGCGGCGAAGCCCCACGGTGCTGACAGCTGGTCGATGGCGAGGCCGGCGATCGGGCCGCCGAGGGCGACGCCAACGGTAAGCGCGGAGTTGTAGAGGCCCATCGCCTCACCGCGGGCCTGTGCCGGGGTCATCCGGCTGACCGCGTCTGCGCTGGCAGTGATGGTCGGCGCGCACAGGGCGCCGGCCGGGATGAGCAGCAGCGCCAGCAACCACCACTGGCCGCCGCCGAGGCCGACCGGAATAGTCAGCACAGCCATGGGGGTGAGCAACAAGACGGCCGGCAGGCCACGCTTGATCGTGCCGTAGGCAAAGCCGCCGATCAGGGAATAGAACGCCCACAGCGACATGACCAGCCCGGTCCAGGACAGCTCGCCGGCGCTGCGGAGCACGGCAACAACCGCGACATCGGTGCCGGCCAGCACGATGGTCGCGGCCGAGGTGACCGCGAGCACGGCGACGAAGCGGGGTGTGAGCCACTCGCGGCGACTCGGTGCCGGGCCTTGGTTGGTGACCGGGGCCTCATGCGCGGCACGGGTGGGCGGATTGAGCAGCCATAGGCCGACGCCACCGAGCAAAATGCCGACCGCCAGGGTGAACATGGCGGTGCGGGGACTCATTGCCGTGGCGATCAGCACGCCCAGCGCGGGACCACTCATAAAGGAAAGCTCGGTGGCGATCGAGTCGAGCGCATAGGCCGGCAGACGATGCGACTCAGGCGTCAACGCCGCGATCGATTGCCGGGCCACCGAAAAGGCCGGCAGGGCCAAGCATCCGCTAAAGGCGGCGATCAGCAGCCCCCAATAGGGCAAGCCCTGCGCGACCACCCAGAAGATCACCTCGGCGATCGTGGTGAGCACTAGCACTGGGCGCAATCCGCGGCGGTCGGTCAGCCGGCCGATGACGGGGGCACCAAGCGCGCCGCCGACAGTGAACGCCCCGCCGACCAGCCCAGCCGCGCCGTAGCCCAGGTGGAGATCGGTCACCACATGCAAGGTCAGCACGACAGCGCCAGCCGCGATCGGGATCCGCGCCAACGTCGCGACCACGAGCAACGACTTGATCCCGGGCAGCGCGAGCGTTTCCCGGTAAGGCTTGAGCAGCATGACGTTCCTGACCTCCAACTGTCATCCTGCCCTGCGGGTACGACAAATTACCAACCCGTTTCGCGTTAGCAACGAAACCGGCCCGCCCCCAAGCGGGAGCGGGCCGGTTCGGCGGCGATTGGTGCTCAGCGCGAGCTAGTGAGGTCTTCCTGATAGCTCGCTCCACCGTCGGATTCGCTGCTCAACGGGCGAGCGCCGCCTTCGGGCGGGCCGGCGAGGGAATGCTCGCCCGCGGCCAGCTCCGGGAACTTCAGGTCGAAGGCCGGGCGCTCCGAGCGGATCCGCGGCATCCGGTCGAAGTTGCGCAGCGGCGGCGGGCAAGAGGTCGCCCACTCGAGCGAGTTGCCGTGCCCCCACGGGTCGTCGACCAGGACCAGCTCGCCCACCTTGTACGACTTCCAGCAGTTGTAAATGAACGGCAGCGTCGACAAGCCAAGGATGAACGAGCCGATCGTCGAGAACGTGTTCAGGAAGGTGAACCCGTCACTGGGCAGGTAGTCCGGGTAGCGCCGCGGCATGCCCTCGGTGCCGAGCCAGTGCTGCACCAGGAAGGTGGCGTGGAAGCCGATGAAGGTCAACCAGAAGTGGACCTTGCCGAGGCGGTCGTCGAGCATCCGGCCGAACATCTTCGGGAACCAGAAATAGATGCCGGAGAACACCGCGAACACGATCGTGCCGAACAGCACGTAGTGGAAGTGGGCGATGACGAAATATGAGTCGGAGACGTGGAAGTCGATCGGCGGGGCAGCCAGCAGCACGCCAGACAGACCACCGAACAAGAACGTCACCAGGAAGCCGACCGCGAACATCATCGGTGTCTCGAAGCTGATCTGGCCGCGCCACATCGTGCCGATCCACACGAAGAACTTCATGCCGGTTGGCACCGCGATCAGGAAGCTCAGGAAGCTGAAGAACGGCAGCAGCACCTGGCCGGTGACGAACATGTGGTGCGCCCACACCGACATCGACAGCGCGCCAATCAGCAGCGTCGCCGCGACCAGACCCTTGTAGCCGAAGACCGGCTTGCGGCTGAAAACCGGGATGACCTCGGTGATGATGCCGAAGAACGGCAGCGCCACGATGTAAACCTCGGGGTGGCCGAAGAACCAGAAGAGGTGCTGCCAAAGCATTGGGCCGCCGGTGTTGACGTCGAAGACGTGGGCACCGAGCACCCGGTCGGCGGCGAGGGCGAACAATGCGGCAGCGAAGAACGGGAAGACCATGACCACGAGCAGGCTGGTGACCAGGATGTTCCACGTCATAATCGGCATGCGGAACATGGTCATGCCCGGTGCGCGCAGGGTCAGGATCGTGGTGATCATGTTGACGCCACCGAGGATGGTGCCCAGGCCGGACAGGGCCAGGCCGACCACCCACATGTTGCCGCCGATGCCCGGCGAGTGCAGCGAGTTACTGAGCGGGGTGTATGCGAACCAGCCGAAGTCAGCCGCGCCACCCGGCGTCAGGAAACCGCTGATGGTGATCGTGCCGCCGAACAGATAAAGCCAGTAAGCGAACGAGTTGAGCCGCGGGAACGAAACGTCCGGTGCGCCGATTTGGATCGGCACGACGAAGTTCGCGAAGGCGAAAACAATGGGCGTCGCGAAGAACAGCAACATGATCGTGCCGTGCATGGTGAACAGCTGGTTGTACTGCTCTGGGGAGAGGAACTGCATTCCCGGTCGAGCCAACTCGGCCCGCATCAGCAGTGCCATCAAGCCACCCAGCAGGAAGAACACGAAGGCGGTGATCATGTACATGATCCCGATCTGCTTCGCGTCCGTCGTGCGCAGGATCCGGGCGAATGCCGAACCCTTGACCTGCCGGCGGACCGGGTAGGGCCGGGTCACGATCGGCTCTGGCGCACCGGTGGTCACGAATAGCCTCCGTTGTCTCGTTCGTCCCGCTCCGTTGGCCGAACGGAAAGGGCGTACCTCGCAGGCAGAATAGTCCCCCACCGACCCCCGCCGGGCGGGGGGTGACCAAAGAGGTCGCCAGAGTTGCTAAGCGGCTAAAGCGGTGCGACCAAGCCGCGATACTGCTCGGCATAGACGCGCCGCCCACGTCTGCGCAGCATCGGATCGCGCAGCGCCGACGGCACGTCCCGGGTCCGGTCGCGCTCACGAGTGCGCTCACGCACCTCGGTGCACCTCGGTCGCCGCCGCGCTTCATAGGCCGCCAGCGCACTGGGAATGTCGTCGCCGCCGCGCAGCTCCTCCGCAAGCACCACCGCGTCCTCCAGTGACATAGCCGCGCCTTGGGCCAACGTCGGCGCCGTCGCATGAGCCGCGTCGCCCACCAACACCACCGGACCCCGAAACCACGACGACAACACCACTTCATCGGTACGGGCGACCTGCACCTTTTCCATGGCGTCCAGCAGCGCCGGCACCGGTGCGCCGAATGAGCCGAACACAGCGCGCAGGTGCGCGTGCACGTCATCGGTTGCCGGCGCCTGGGTCGCGGTCTCTTCGAGGTAGCAATACAGCTTCCGGCCGCCCATTGGCATCACCACGAACGACGAGCGGCGCCCCAACAACGCCGTCCAGTCGGTCACCGGTGGGCCACCGGTGACGACCGAGCGATAGACGATCTGCCCGGTGGGCACTGCCGCACCACCGAGGCCGGCCTGCTGCCGCACACTCGATCGCCGTCCGTCTGCGCCGATCACCAGGTCGTATTCCGCGACCGTACCGTCGGCGAATTCGACTTTGGCAGCGCCGTCGACCAGCTGCAAGCCGCGGACGGCGGTGTCGTAGCGCACCGCGCCGCCAACACCGGTGAGCAGCACTTGTTGCAGGTCAGCACGGGAAAGGGCGCGGGATTCGCCCACACCGGCCCAGAGCCCGGCGACGTCGAGCTCGAACAGCTCCCGGCCGCGTGAGTCGAGGAAGAGCTGGCGGAAGATGAGGTCGCCGAGCGGGCGCAGCGGGGCGTCGAGCCCGAGCTGACGCAGCGCGCGGGCGGCGTTGCCGGGCAGGTGAATTCCGGCGCCGGGCAGCATCGAGGCGGGCAGCTCCTCGACCACATCCGGACGAAAACCGGCCAGCCGGAGACCGCGGGCGACGGCCAGCCCGGCGATTCCGGCGCCCACCACAAGGATGCGCAACGTCATCGCAGGTAAGCCTCCCACCAGTTGGACACGCGTTGGAGCCAAGAGACTACCGCGCGCCACCGATCAACGGAACCGGTGATCATCGACAGCGGCCGCTCACCCAGCCGCGGCGGCCGGGTTGCGAGCAAACGGCCGCCGCGACGTCCGCTTAGGTCAAAACATTTCCGCCGCGATGGTGGTGTCGGCGCCGTGGCCGGTGTGCACCACAGTTGTCGGCGCCAACGGGAGCAGGCGTTCCCGGATGGACTGCTCGATCGTCGGCCGATCACTGTAGGACCGACCGGTCGCGCCCGGCCCACCCTGGAACAGCGTGTCGCCGGTGAATACACAACCGAGCTCCGGTGCGTAGAAACACACTGCCCCCGGGCTGTGTCCAGGTGTGTGCAACACGGTCAACCCGGCGATCTGCTGCCCGTCGGCAAGCGGCTGCGGCATTGGCACACCCGGGTGGGTGAGCTGCCACAATGGCTCGTCCGCCGGGTGCATCAGCAACGGCGCCCCGGTGGCAGCGGCCAATTCAGGCGCGACCCGCACATGATCGTCGTGGCCGTGGGTCAACAGCACAGCTGTCACCTTCCGGTCCCCAACAACTTTCAAAATATCGGGCACGGAGTGGGGCGCGTCGATCACCACACAGGAGTCGTCGTCGCCGATCACCCACACGTTGTTGTCCACGTCGAAGGTCTGGCCGTCGAGCGAGAACGTCCCAGAAGTCACCGCATGATCGATCCGGATCGCCATCAGAACAGCACCACCGAACGCAGCACTCCACCGGTGTGCATCTTGGCGAACGCTTCTTCGACCTGATCCAGCCGGATTTCCTCGCTGACGAACGCGTCCAAGTCGAGCCGGCCCGACAGGTAGAGGTCGGTCAGCAGCGGGAAGTCACGGGTGGGCAGACAGTCGCCGTACCAACTGGACTTGAGCGCGCCGCCGCGCCCGAAGATGTCACCCAGCGGCAGCTCGACAGTCATCTCCGGCGTCGGCACCCCGACCAGGACCACCGTTCCGGCCAGATCCCGAGCATAAAACGCCTGCTTGTACGTCTCGGGTCGGCCCACCGCCTCGACCACCACGTCCGCGCCGTTTCCGCCGGTCAGCTCGCGTACCGCTTCGACTACGTCGATGCCGCGCGCGTTGATCGTGTGGGTGGCGCCGAACTTCTTGGCCCAGTCGAGCTTCACCTCGTCGGTGTCGATCGCGATGATCGTGGTCGCACCGGCGAGCACCGCACCGACCACGGCTCCGTCACCGACCCCACCGCAGCCGATGATCGCGATCGAGTCGCCGCGGGTCACCCCACCGGTGTTGATCGCCGCACCGATGCCGGCCATGACTCCACAGCCGAGCAGCCCGACGGCGGCCGGACGGGCGCGCGGGTCGACCTTCGTGCACTGACCGGCGTGCACCAGCGTCTTCTCGACGAACGCGCCGATGCCCAGAGCGGGCGAGAGTTCCGTACCGTCCTCGAGGGTCATTTTTTGGGTGGCATTGTGGGTGTTGAAGCAATACCACGGCTTGCCCTTGCGGCAGGCGCGGCAGTCACCACAGACGGCGCGCCAGTTGAGCACGACGAAGTCACCGGGGGTGACATCGGTGACGCCGGCACCGACCGACTCGACCACGCCCGCGGCCTCGTGACCGAGCAGGAACGGGTAGTCGTCGTTGATGCCACCCTCCCGATAATGCAGGTCGGTGTGGCACACGCCGCAGGCCTGGATCCGCACCACTGCCTCGCCGGGCCCGGGATCGGGCACCACGATTGTGGTCACCTCGACCGGTGCACCCTTGGCTCGGGCGATGACACCTTGCACGCGCTGACTCATCTGTCGACTACCTCTCGTTGTGACACTTCGACCGGCTTTTCTAGCAGTGCGTCCGCGACCGTAACCAGCCGGCGGACCTGAACTGGGGTTAATCGGTCGAAGACCAGTTGTTGCACGGCCTCGGCATGTCCCGGCGCCGACTGGACGATCTTGGCGTAGCCCAGCTCAGTCAACACGGCCAGCTGCACGCGCCGATCTTGCGGGTCGGGTTGGCGCTGCACCCAGCCTTGTGACTCCAGGCGAGCGGTGACATGCGACAACCGAGACAGCGAGGCGCTGGTGAGCTTGGCCAGTTTGCTCATGGCCAGGCTGCGGTCGCCGCGCTCGGACAGGTGCAGCAGCACCATATAACCAATGTGGGTGAGACCGGCGTCGCGTTGCAGCTGCGCTTCGATCGCGGCGGGAACCTTAACCAGGACCTCGACGAAGCGGCGCCAAGCCTGCTGCTGTTCGTCGGTCAACCACCGAGGCTCGATCGTGTGAGGCTCAGTCGTTTGAGGCTCAGTCGTGCCAGCAGGCTGGTCCATCCTGGCAGATTAATGGCGAAGGTCACCTGCGGCCGGCTCAGGGTGCCGCTGACACTGGGGCCGGTTTGCCGATCAGATAGCCCTGCACGTAATCAACGCCGAGCTCACGCAGGAGTCGAAGGGTGTGCTCGTCTTGCACGAACTCGGCGATTGTGTGAATCCCATAGGCCTGGCAGACCTGCACTAAGGCCCGCACGAGCACTTGGTCCTGCGGGTTGTGCACCAAGTCGACCACATACTCGCCGTCGATCTTGACTAGGTCGATCGGGAAAAGGCGCAGGTAGCGAAATGACGCATAGCCGGAGCCGAAGTCGTCCAGGGCCAGTTCGCAGCCGAGGTCACGAATCCGGTCGGCGAAGCGGCGGGCCTCACTGAGGTTGCCGATCAGCGCTGTCTCGGTGATCTCGAACGTGAGCTGCTCCGGATTGACCTGATACTTGGTGATCAACCGTTCCACTTCGTCGGTGAGCCGCGGGTCACCGACCGAGCGCCCGGACAGGTTGATCTGCATGCACATCGTCGGGTTGCTGACGGCCAGTTGCATCGCCCGCTCGACCACCCAGAGATCGATGTCATACACGGCGTCAAGCCGCTCGGCAGTGTCGAGGACCTGGATCGGCGACTGCGGGCCGTCGGATTCGTCCAACACGCGCAGCAGCAGCTCATGCCGGGTGACCTGGTTGCTCTGCAGTTCCAAGATCGGCTGGGCGAACAGGGTGAATCTGTCAGTTCCCAGCGCATCAGCGACCTGACTGCGATAAGTGCCTTGCCGATCGCGCGCCGGCACTGGGTGCGCGACCAAGGTGAGCGGCCGGTCAGCCTCGCGGGACTGCCGCCAGGCCTGCTCAGCGTCGATCAACAGGTCATGACTGCCCGCCTCGGCATCGGCCCGAAATCGGACCAACCCACCCCAAACTCGGGCGCGCAGCCAGGTCTCAGGCAGCACAAAGGTCTGCGAGCGCAACGCCTCGACCAGCAGCTCGGCTTGCCGGCGGGCCAACGGCCAAGAGCCGATCAACAACACTGCGATCTCGTTCGGGCCGACCCGACCCAGCACATCTGGCTGGCCCAGGCCGTCAAGCACCCGGGCAGCGCGGTGCAACAGCTCGATAGTCAGCTCTGGACGCGCGGGATCAGCCTGATCCCCGCCGCGCTCTGGCTGGATCCGCAGCACCAGCACCGCGCCACCACCGCGCCGCATCGCCCGGTCGACCTCGTCAGCGAACCTGGCCCGGGTGAGCAGCCCCGTGGCCGGGTCACGGTCAAGCAGAGTTGACTGCACCGTCTCACCTCGGCGGGCCAACCGGGCCAGCTCGCGCCGCGCCCGCTCCCGGGCCGACACATCGGTGACCGTGCCGCGGATCCCCCGGACTGTGCCGTCGGGGCTGCGCACTGGCTCCAGGCGACAGTCCACGTCGAACCAGCCGCCGTCGCAGCGCATCAGGCGGACCGTGACGCGCTGCGGCGCCCGACCAGTCCAGGTCTGCGCGATGGCGCCGAGCGCCTTGGCTTGGTCGTCGCGGTGCACGCAACGAGCCAACGCCCGGCGACTGACCTCATGCCGGACCGGTGGCTCACCGAGCATGGCTCGCAGCGCGGCGGACCAGACGATCCGATCGCCGGTGGCGGTGTAGGAGAACCAGGCCGACTCGGTCCGCGGGGGGTCGTCGGGAACCGAGCGCTGCTCGGGGAGGGTAGGTGGAACTTGATGCTGCTCTTGTGGCGCTACCACCTGACTCACCTCCCCGATGCGTACCGTTGCCCCTGGACTATTACCACCCGTCACGGGGCCGAGATAACAGTGGGCGTGCGCGTCAATGTTTTGAACGCCGGATCAACAAACCCTGGAACTGCTGCTTATCGCCCGATCAGCCTAGGGAAAGAACTGATCGGATGACCACTATTTTGGGACCACCAAACCTCGATCCACCAGCGAATCCATGACGGACAGTCACAGTGCGTGCTGCGAATGAAACCTTCTGCGATGCGTACTGGCAGACACAGCTGACCATGAACTCAAAGCTGCGAGAAGCATGCGCCGTGTTACCGAATCCGATTTCACGGGATTTAGTGATGATTGAGGGCTATCCGCAATCCGCTAGGCAACTAGGGAAACTGCATCCGCCGTGGCCGCGGGATCACTGGAGGTGGCAGGGGCAGGTCGTCCAAGTGGCTCCAGAACAGGGTGCCATTGTCGGTCGACTTCACCTCGCCGAGGCAGACACGCAGCAAGCCGAGATTGGGCGCACCCGCGAACCCGGCGATGACCACCTCAGGCCGAGGCTCCAGCTGAGCAATCGCCGCACAGATCTTGGCGACCTCACGTTCGTCGACGGCGTCCAACGGCAGCGGCACCTCGGCCTGTGAACGCATCCACGGTGGTCCAAACCGACGCAGCAGCTCACGGGCCAACCGACCGAACGAGCGATCCACTTCGGCGTCACGCATGGACAGCCGCGCGGATTGCCCGTAACACCACGGCACCACGACGCGTCCATTGATCATGACGAGTTGGTAGACCGACCGGGGCACACTGATGATCTCGGCGCCCGGCAAAGTGCCCAAGAACAACACCAACTCCTCGTACGGCAGGGGCCAGCGCGGATTGGCTAGCACTCGTTCCGTGGTTTGCGTCATCGCCGGGTGGGCGCTGACCTCTCGGTCTATTGCGGTGCTCAGGGCTTCGGGAACGCGAGTCCACAACTGCTCGGCAACCTTGCCGCCAAATTGCTCGACCACCCAGTCGCTGGGACCAACCAGAACGTCTGGCCGCATTTGCCACCACCACCGTCCGTGTCGCTGGCGCTACTGCTGGATTGAAGAGTTCCACTTCCAGTGATCGACTGGAAGAGTCGTCTTCACAGATCGCGGTAGTGCCCAGGAAATGTTGTCCAGTGCGACGAGCAAATCGTTGCTACAACGACGGAGCAGCAGGTAGCGAGGCCGCGAAACATGCAACTTGCACGGCGAACCGCTCGTGCAAGTTGCCTGTCGGCTTCGCTGTTCGTCTTATTCTCCCAGTCAAGCAAAGCCATATTTCGCCCTGATGACCGGCGCGCGAACATCGACGCACAGTGACCTCCCACAGTGCCGTTCAGCTGGGTATTTTCCCCCGCGCAGACGACAGCCAAACGGGCCTTCTCACCCCGATTGGAGATCCATTTGGGCGGCACAACAGCACTTAGTTCAGTGATCGAGAACGGCAGTGGCACCGGTGCTGCCGGGCTGCGCTAGAGCGATGCCGACGACTCCAGTGTCAGATTCCCGTCAGTGTGCGTTGGCAGGGGCCAGAAACTGTTGCGGCGCCCCTGACCCGTAAATAGAGAGTTTGTGGGCAGGCGGCAGCGTCCCGGCGGAGCCGGGATGGTTTGTGGGGTTTAGGTCAGGCCGCGGTTTCGAGGCTGACGGTGTGTCCGAGTTGTTCGAGTTGGTGGATCAGTTGACGGGTGCGTTTGGCGGGGTCGATCCGGTTGAGGTGGTAGTCAGGGCCGAGGTCGTTGAACATGGTGGTGCTGGTGGGATCGTGTAGTAGGTGCCAGATGATGATCAGGAGGTGTCGGCTGGTCGCGACGATGGCACGGCGTTTACCGCGCCGGGCGGCTAGTCGTCGATGTCGGGCACCGATAAAGGTGTTACTACGGGCGATGGTCGCGACGCTTTCACCGAGGACACCGGCGAGGTGGCGGTTGCCTTTGCCGGTACTGCCGTGGCGGGTCTTACCGGCCGAGGAGCGGGGCCGGGGTGCCATCGCGGCCCAGGCGCTGAGGTGTTCAGGGGTAGGGAACACGCTCATGTCGACACCGATCTCGGCGATCAGCCGGCGTGCGGTGATCTGCGAGATACCGGGCACACTGACCAGTTGGGTAATGCGGGGCTGATAGATGTCGGTGACCCGTGCGATCTCAGCGTCCATGATCCTGACGTCCTCGTCGAGTGCAGCGATGCGCTGCATCATCTGCCGGCAGAGGAATCCGTGGTGGTCACTGAACCGGCCCGTGAGCGCTTCGACGAGTTCGCGGCGTTTGTTACGCAGCTTCGCCTTGGCTAGCTCTGCCAGCACACCCGGGTCGCGTTCCCCATCGACCAGGGCGGTGATGATGCTCTGGCTAGACGCGCCGAGGATCTCCGAGGCCACCACGGTCAGTTTGATACCGGCGTCTTCGAGGATCTTCTCCAGGCGCTGCGCGAGCCTGGTCCGGTCCCGGACCAGGCTGGTGCGGTAACGGCTCAGGTCCCGCAGTTCACGGATCGGCTGCGGTGGCACGAAGCTGGGCCGCACGAGTTCACACTCAGCGACCTTGGCCAGCCACGCCGAGTCGATATTGTCGGTCTTACGCCGGCCCGGTACCCCTTTCACGTGGTACGCGTTGACAAGCCACACCTCGAAGCATCCCGCCGCTTCCAACAGGTAGTAGACCGGTTTCCAGTAATCGGAGGTCGCTTCCATCACGACCCGGGTGATGCCCTCGCCGGCCAGCCAGTCCGCCATCGTCGACAACGCCGCGGTCATCGTCGAGTAGGTCCGGGTCACCTGCCGGCGCCGGCCCGAGCCGGGCTGCGGAACACGGATCGTCACACTCAACGCGGCCTTACCGATATCAATCCCAGCGATCCTTTCGACGTACACATCCACTCTCATCACATCCCATCACAGCGGGTACGGTGTGATGAGGTGGTAGCCGACCGGGGGAACCGAACGGTCGAAACATTCTGACCCGCGTGCTCGAAGCGACGATCCACGGCACAAAACATGGTTCCCGGCGTCAAACTTTGCTACGGACTCGGAGCGCCAAGGGGCTCCCGACGTCAACCGGGCGGCTACCACCCCAACATCTGTGATAGTCAATCAGCCGCAACAACACACGACGCACTACTTGTGTCACCCGCACCACCTCCCACCGCGAGCAACCCACACTATTAACACAGCCCCACGGCAGCCCCGAAGGGGCAACGACAAACTTTGCTCTGAGTACCTATCGGGGCGCCACACCACAGCTCTGAGTACCTATCGGGGCGCCACACCACAGCTCTGAGTACCTATCGGGGCGCCACACCACAGCTCTGAGTACCTATCGGGGGTGGCTGTCGGACAGTCGCGCTACCGTGCCGCAGTGGAATCGAGTCCGGGGGAACTTGCCGCGCAGGTGGTCGATGCGGTGCTGCGTGACCTTGCCGCAGGCAGCGAGCGCGGGGTGGTGGTCGACTCACCGCCGGGCGCGGGTAAGTCCACGCTGGTGGTGCGGGCGGCGGGCGAGCTTGCTGCGGCCGGCGAACCGGTGATGATCGTGGCGCAGACCAACGAGCAAGTCGACGACCTGATCGAACGCCTCGGCGCTCAGTCACCCGGGCTCACGATCGGGCGACTCAGCGCCGTCGACTACGAACCGACAGCTCGGGTTCGCGCACACCTGAGCTGCCGGGTGGGCGCCAAAGTCGGCGAGCTCGGCGCACCGGCTGTGACCATCGCGACGGCTGCCAAGTGGGCGACTGTGCTCGACGGACGGTGGCCGTGGGCGATCGTCGACGAGGCGTACCAAATGCGTTCTGATGCTTTGTTGCGGGTGGCGGCGCGATTTGAGCGCGCGTTGTTCGTCGGCGATCCGGGGCAGCTCGATCCGTTTTCGACAGTCGAGGTGCAGCGGTGGACCGGGTTGTCCTGGGATCCGATGCGCAGCGCTGTGGCTGTGTTGTTGAACCACAATCCGCAGCTGCCGGTGCACCGGTTGCCGGTGTCGTGGCGGCTGCCGGCGTCGGCTGCTCCAGTGGTGGCTGCGGCGTTCTATCCGGACACGCCGTTTCGCTCGGGCACCGGGCCGGGTGAGCGGGTCCTGCAGTTCGGCCAGACCGCATCGACTCCACTCGACGACGTGTTGGACACCGCCGCGGCGACCGGTTGGGGGTTGCACGAGCTGTCGGCCCAGTTCACAGTTCGAACTGATGCGCAGGCGGCTGCCGCGTGTGCACAGTTGGCCACCCGTGCGCTAGCCCGCGAAGCCGTCACCTCGGCCGAATCTGGTTTTGCGGCGTTGGGTCCAGAGCGGATCGCGATCGGCGCAGCTCACCGCGACCAAGTTGCGGCGATCCGCTCGCTGTTGCCACCCGAAGCGGCCGGGGTGACCGTCGACACTGCCAACCGCCTACAAGGCCGAGAATACGACTTGACGATTGTGCTGCACCCGCTCTCCGGTCGGCGCGATGCCAGTGCATTTCACCTGGAGTCCGGCCGACTGTGCGTGCTGACCTCGCGGCACCGACACGCGTGCGTGGTGGTGGCCCGCGCCGGCATTGCCGAGCTGCTCGACGCGCACCCGTCCACTGAGCCGGTGCATCTCAACGTGCCAGTGCGCTTCCCCGACGGCTGGGAGGCCCATCAGTCCATGCTGGCCTTTCTAGCCCAAACCGCCGCCAGTCGAACGGGGATGTCATCTGTTGGCGTTTCGATCGTCAATAGCGCTCAGTAGTCAGCGAAGTTACCTCTCCGCACGATCAAGTTATATTTTCGGGCCGTTCCCAGGAAGTCGCCGGATTTCTGATCAGCCAGCGTTGGCAGTTCAGCCCTTCAGGTACCGCAGTACCGCGAGCACCCTCCGGTGATCGGTGTCTGCGGCGGCCAGGCCGAATTTCCCGAAGATTGCGCTGACGTGTTTCTCCACGGTTCCGTCGCTGACGGCGAGCAGGTGGGCGATCGCGGTGTTTGAGCGGCCCTCGGCCATCAGGGTGAGGACCTGCTGTTCGCGTGGGGTCAGCCGGTCGAGGGCCTCCCGTTGCCGGTTCGCGCCGACCAGCTGCCTGACGACGTCGGGGTCCAGCACGGTTTCGCCGGCCGCTACCCGGGTCAGCGCCAACATAAACGATCCGACGTTCGTAACCCGGTCCTTTAGCAGGTACCCGACTCCGCCCGCGCGGACGGCGAGCAGGTCAGTTGCGTACCGCGACTCGATGTACTGGGAGAAGACCAGGACACCGAGTCGCGGATAGGTACGGCGTAGTGCGACGGCTGCGCGCAGGCCCTCATCGGTGTGTGTGGGTGGCATGCGGATGTCCACCACGGTGACGTCCGGGTGGTGCTCGGCGACGGCGGCGAGTAGCAGGTCGGCGTCGGCTACCGCGGCGACGACCTCGTGGCCGTAGGAGTCAAGCAGCTCGGCCAGCCCGTCCCGGAGCACGACGGCGTCCTCGGCGATGATGACCCGCAGGCGTGGCTCGGGGTGTGACGAGTCGCGGTCCTGGTGTAGGTCAGGCATGGTCCGGTACCTCCACGGTGACGGTGCTCGGTCCGCCCGGCCGGCTGTCGACGTGCAGGCGGCCGTCAAACGCCCGAAGGCGCTCGATCAGCCCGTCCAGGCCGGTACCGCCGCCGAGGCGGACTCCGCCGTTCCCGTCGTCGGTGACCACCAGACGGATCACACCCTGTCGATCATTGACGTCGAGGGTGATGCGTCGTGCACCGCTGTGCTTGGCGGCATTGTTGACCAGTTCGGTTGCGCAGAAATACAGGCACGTTTCGACTGCCGCGGAGGGTCGGTGCGGCACGGTGACGGACAGGTCGACCGGCACGGCGCTGCGGGCCGCGACGGTGTGCAGGGCGGCTTCCAGACCGCTGTCGAGGATCGGCGGATGGATGCCCTGGGCAAGGTCACGCAGGTCGGTGATCGCGTCGGTAGCGCCGCGGTGTGCCGCGTCAATCAGCGTGAGGACGCGGTCCAGATCCGGTGGTGAGGTGTCGCCGACGAGCATGGTGCGGGCCATGTCCAAACGCATCGCCAACGCGACCAGCTGGGGTTGGGCGCCGTCGTGCAGGTTGCGTTCGATGGCTCGAAGCTTCGTCGCGGCGTCCTGCACGGCGTGCGCGCGGGTCTGCTCCAGGTCACGGATCCGCTCATCATGCCGGCGTCCGCCGAGCAGGCCGCGGATGAGCCAGGCGTCCGGTGTCACCGCGGCACGGACCGCCCACGGAGCCATGACTAGCAGGACGAGCCCGGCTGCGGCGGTGGCCACGGCGTACGGCCAGTTGTCCAAATAGATGTCCCCGATCAGGCCGAGACCTTGTCTGGCGTGACCGTGACCGTCGGTCTGCGCCGGCAAGAACGACCACCATGCCGGATAGGTCAGCGCGAGCAGGCCGTACCCCCAGAAGATCACGGTGACCGCGACGGTCAGCAGGGCGGCCGGCGCTTTCACCACCCGGTACAGCAGTGCGCGCCACCCGGCCGGATCCCGCAGCCGTTCCCGAGTCCACCCGACCAGGCCACGACCTGGCCTGCACGGCCCAGGAGGATCCACGGTGATCCCGAGCAGTCGGCGGGCCATCGCACGATCCACCACCGCCGCGGATCGTGCGGTGAGCAGCGCGAGGGCGAGCACCACCAGCCCGACGAGGGTGACCGATAGGGCGGTGCCGATGAACAGCATGGCGGCGACCGTCACCAGGCTTACCGCCGCCCAAGGAAAGCCGGCCAACGCGTAGAGCAGCTCACCGCGGATCCGTTTCACGCCTGGACCCCGACCGGCTTGCGGGTACGGGTGTACCAGCAGTACCCGACGATCAACAGGACCTCCAGCAGGATCGTGAGCAAATCGGTGTCGGCGTTGTTCGGCCCGCCGACCAGCAGCGACGGACCGTCGAGCCGTACGTGCACCAGCGCGTTGTGGTAATCGTCCTCACCCGCGACCCCCACCCCGAAGAAATAGTCCTGTGCCCAGTTCCAGGCGGCGTGGAAGCTGATCGCCATCCACAGGGCGCCGGTCCGGAGCCGGGTGAGGATCATCAACGAGGAGAAGAGTACGAAGTCGAGCAAGCCGATCGCGGCGTGCACCGGACCGGCCGAACCGCCGAGGAAGTGCCCAGAGGCGAACAGTAGACCGGTCAAACCGACCGCCCAGGCGGTCGGTAGCCGCTCGCGCAGATTCTGGAAGATGTACCCGCGGAAGGCCACCTCCTCGGTCAACAGCCAGGTATGGCACACCGCCGTACAACGCGAACAAGCAGACGAAGTACCCGGCGATGCGCCACCCGGTTCGCAGGCGGTGCTCGACATCGACAACAAACCGTGTGAACGACATGCGCCGAAACTATGGCCGCCGACTTCAGCCGGGAACGCGGCTGCCCACCAGCACGAACTGGGGGACAGCCCTACCCCCAACGGGCCGCTGGTATCCGTCCTCGAAAACCTGCTCCGGTTGCCCCGTGGTGAAAACCAAGGCTGGCCCTGTCCGAGCGTAAATACCTGGCGGGACGACCGACCATGTGCTCACTAAAGCACACTGAAACGTAACGGCTGCCCAATCCCGTCGGGGTCAGCGTTGGTTGGGCCGCCGTGGGTCCAGGGTGTGTCCGCCGAGTCGGGGAAGGCACCGCCCGGTCGGTAAGTCTCGTTGAGGGTCGTGAGCAGCAGTCCCTCCCCCACCACCGGTACGCTGCCGGGCTCGGCGGTGAGCTTGCGTCCCATCCCGCCGGAGAGCTCCAGCAGCACATCGGTGCCGACGGCGGTCGCGCTCACCGAGGTCATCGATCCGGTCGGGGTTGGACCGCAGCCAGCCGAACGGGGTAAAGCGCTGACCCATTACTGACTACCGCGGTCAACTCGTTCAGCACTTGGGATGCGGGACAGCATGTGCAGCATGTCGGGGTATCGGCCGTCTCGTTCGGCGTAGCGGAATGGTTTCACCGCGTCGACGAGTATCTCGTTTGGTTGTTCAGCGGTGTGGAGTTGTTCCATGACTTCGTCGACGAAGTCGTCGAGGGGCATGGCGTGCTCGGCGTTCTCCTGGTTCATCAATGCGGTACGCACCGGTGGTGGCACGAGCTCTCGAATGCGGATGGTGGTGGCGGCGAGTTGCACCCGCAGGCTCTCGGTGAATGAGTGGATGGCGGATTTGGTGGCGTTGTAGGTCGGGGTGGCAGGCAGGGGTACGAACGCCAGCCCGGACGACACGGTGATGATGTGGGCGTCCGGTTGGGTGGCGAGGTGGGCGGTGAGTGCGCCGATGAGCCGGATGGGGCCGAGCAGGTTCGTGGCGACGGTGGTTTCCGCGGTGTCGAGGAATCCGTTGTTAAGCAGGTTCTCGGGTTGCATGATCCCGGCCATGGTGATCAAGACGTTGAGGCGTGGGTAGCGTTGCGGGAGCCCGCCGGCGATGTCTCGGACGGCGTCGCGGTCGGTGACGTCTAGGGCCACGGTTTCGATCCCCGGGTTCTGCGTGGCGATGGTGTTGAGCAGGTCCTGGCGGCGACCGGAGACGATGATCCGATTGCCGGCGGCGTAGAGCCGGCGGCCGAGGGCGAGACCGATGCCGGAGGTGCCGCCGGCGATCAGGATGGTGTTGCCAGTGGGTTTCATGGCTTGCTTTCTGGTCGGGTTCACTGGTGGAAGGCCGGCCGGCAGCTATCCGGGTGTGGGTGGCCGACCGGGCGTGGCGTCGCTCAGCGCAGGCCAGTGAGCCACTCGGTGACAGTGGCGGCGTAGGCGGCTGGGTTGTGGCCGTGCATGGAGTGGGGCATCGCCGGGAAGTCGAGGTAGGTGAACTCGTTTCCGGCGCTTTCGACGAGGTTCCGTACCCGTCGCACTTGATGGTCGGTGATGGCGCCGAGCAGGTTGCCGGTGTCGGGATCGATGTAGCGGAAGTGGTGGGTGAACAGGACGGGGACCTTCACCTGGCGCAGCATGGTGTCGTGGTCGCAGTTCACGGTGGCGCGTCCCGAGGTGAAGGCATCGGCCCATTGCGGGTCGTACTCGCGAAGGTCCTGAGGTGGTGTCTGGGAAGGGCCTTCTGTGCCTGTGAGTGCCATGCGCTGCAGCGCGGTGAGCATCCACGCGGGGATCTCCTGCGCCATGGCGGCTTGCATGCCGGTGAAGTCGCCGATCGACCATTGCGGGCCGAGCCACTTGTACCAAAGCTGGAACATTGGTGCGACGCCCTGCCGGATCGACGGCCCGACGGTTGGGTTGGTCTCGGAGGCGAATAGTGGCGCGTCTTCGTAGACGGCGGCGGTGACCTGTCCCGGTGCGGAGAACGCGGACAGCCACGCTGCGATGACGCCGCCGGACGACAATCCGCACACCACGGTCGGTCGGCCGATGACCTGATCGATGAATCTGACCAGGTCTCCACCGAAAATGTCGAGGCTGTACCTTCCCGGGGTCCAGGTGGAACGCCCTTGACCACGCAGGTCGACGGCGAATACCTGGTATCGGTCGGCGAGTAACCGCATCGCTTGCTCGTAGCCCCACCAGGACTCCGTCTGGGCGGGTATCAGCAGCATGGCGGGGCTGGCCGGGTCACCGGCCACCGCGTAGTTCATCCGGATCTCGCCGAGGTCGACCATGTGCTCCGGGTAGCCGTGAGCAACGAAGATGGCAGCGTGGTGCTCAGCTTCCAGGTAGTTCATCGGCCGGCTCCGGTTAGGGCGGCGGTGGCGGTCCACAGGCGCCTGGCCATGTCCGGGTCCAGGCCGGCCTTGCTGGGCTTGCGCACGGTGGGGTAGCCCTTGAGGCTGGCGAAACCGTCGGGTCCGACGTAGGCGTTGCCTTCAACGTCCTGCGTGGCGGCATACAAGATGGGCAGCGCCCCGTGTTCGACGTCGTTGGTCAAGAAAGTCAGTCGGTTAATGATGTTCGACTTGGAATGCGCGGCCAGTGCTGTGCGGGCGATACCGGGGTGGGCGAGCACCGAGCGGACTGCGCTGTTCGAGGCATCCAGACGTTGCTGCAGCTCTAGAGAGAAAAGCACCACGGCGAGCTTGGAAGCCTCGTAGGCGCCCATCTTGTTGTATTTACGGGAACGCCAATCGAGGTCGTCGAGGTTCAGCTTGCCCTGCCGGTGCAGCTGACTGGCGACGGTCACGACCCGGTCGGTCAGCTGGGGCAGCAGCAAGTTGGTGAGCAGGAACGGGCCGAAGTAGTTCGTCGCGGTCTGCACGTCGAGACCCTGCGCTGTCCGCGCCGCCGCGATGTCCATCACCCCCGCGTTGTTTATCAGAATGTCGAGGCTGCCGTTGACGGACTGGGCGAAGTCGCGCACTGAGTCGAGATCGGCGACATCAAGCTGGCGGACGTCGAAATCGCCGCGCATACCGGTAATGGCCAGGCGCGCCTTAGCGACGTTGCGCACGGCCAGAACGACTCGGGCGCCGACTCTTCCCAGCTCCCGTGCGGTGATCAAGCCAAGGCCGCCGCCGGCTCCGGTGATCACCACCGTCCTCCCGGTCATGTTCGGCAGCTGTTGTGCGGTCCATGGGGCCATGTGGGACTCCTCGACGAGACGCGGATCCTGCGGTGACCAGCCTGGCGAGTTGCCTGCACCGGGCTGACGTCATCCAGTGAACGGCCCGGGGCGACGACGGATGAAGGACCTGCTCAACCACTGAACAGCAGGGCATGGCTAACACAGCACCTCAGGGCTGAGGATGGAACCACGCAGCTGGGCATCGGCCAGCGGGTACGCAGCACTGACAGGAGCTTTGGGTGGACACGACCTTGGACCGTGACGGTCTCGGAGCCTTCCTTCGCTCCCGCCGGGAAGCACTACAGCCCGAAGACGTGGGCCTGCGCCGCGGCGCCCGCCGTCGCACCAGCGGCCTGCGCCGCGAGGAAGTCGCCGAGCTGTGCGACATGTCCACCGACTACCTCGCCCGCCTGGAACGCAGCAGCGGCTCCCAGCCGTCACAGCAGATGATCACCGCCATCGCCCGCGGGCTGCGCCTTACCCCGGACGAACGTGATCACCTGTTCCAGTTGGCCGGGCACCGCCAACCCGCCCAGCAACTTCGGGACAGCCACGTCAGCCCGGGACTCATGCGCGTCATGGACCGGCTTCACGACACCCCGGCGCAGATCATGGGACCTATCGGCGACACGCTGTTGCAGACCCCACCTGCCGTGGCGCTTCTCGGCGACCAGACCCACTACACCGGCGACGCTCGCAGCGCCGCTTACCGTTGGTTCACCGACCCCCAAGCCCGCAACCGGTACCTCCCCGACGACCACGACCTGCACAGCCGCGTCAACGTCGCGCTCCTGCGCGCGGCCGCGATGGCACAAGGCCCTGACTCAGCGGCCAGTGCGCTGGTCACGAGCCTGCAACACCTCAGCGAAGATTTCGCCACCCTGTGGAGCCGCCATGAAGTGGGTCTGCGATTCAGTGAAGCCAAACGATTCATCCACCCGGAAGTAGGACCCCTGGATTTGTTCTGCCAGACGCTGCTTGACCCCGACCAGGCACAGTCACTGCTGATCTTCACCGCCACGCCCGGCACGGAAAGCCACGACAAGCTCGCCCTGCTCAACGTCCTCGGCACAGACGTCTTCACCACCACCTGACCACTTCCCACACATCCGCACCGACCGCGCCAGAATCCGTCGCCACGTAGATGACCAGGCACATCAATACTTAGCGCTGGATCCACTTTCGTTTGTCCCCGAGGGCCGGTCCGGGCTGACCAGACCAACCGCATCGGGGTCGGCGTTGGTTGGGCCGCCGTGGGTCCAGGGTGTGTCGGCCGGGTCGGGGAAGGCACCGCCCGGTCGGTAAGTCTCGTTGAGGGTCGTGAGCAGCAGTCCCTCCCCCACCACCGGTACGCTGCCGGGCTCCGCGGTGAGCTTGCGTCCCATCCCGCCGGAGAGCTCCAGCAGCACATCGGTGCCGGCAGCGGTCGCGCTCACCGAAATGACTTTGGCTTTCTGGGCCGGGCGTGCGGGCGAGGTCAGCACAGTGCCGGGCTCGACGCGTACCGGCTCGGTGGTTTTGACCATGATCCGGGGGCGTAGCACTGGGCGTTTGCCGAGATCGTCGATGCGATCAGGGTTAGCCAGCGTTACGGTTCCGGCGAAGGCTGCGCCGATCAGTCGGTACTCGGCCAACACCAGCGGGTCGTCAAAGGCGCGCTGCACGGCATAGCGACTCGCGGCGTTTTCGAGCCGGTGAAGTCGGGCCGCCGCCGCGACTGCCCCGTCGCGGCGCGGCTGGGGTGCACCACCGGCGGCGAGGTGCTGAACGTGCGCCGAGAAGCTGTCCCGGTCGCCATCCCAGCGACTGGCAACGCGGGCGCCGACCGGCAACTCGCGCAGCAGCTCAATGGCTTGCCACAGCGCGGTCCAAGTCGGCAGCAGCAATTCGCGCAGCACTTCGGGCAACTGCGGTGAGTTGGTCTCGATCAGCGGGGCGAGCACCGTGTTGTCGAATTCGGGGTCGGTGGCCGGGCCGGCACCCGGGCCGTTTTCCGCTTCCCGGGCGGCCTGCGCGCCGGCGACGATCCACGCCAACAGCGAACCGAAGTGTGCGTCCTCGGCGCTGCTCTGCCCGGTCGCCCAATGCAGACTTAGTGCCCCGACCGCATCGCATAGCAGCGCAGATCCGGCCACTTCGGCTGCGGCGGCGAAGAAGGTCAACCACCGACCCAACACCGGTACGCTCGGCGGCACCGGATGCTCGCCGTCCGCCTGACGAAACCGGGTGGATCGGCCGAAGAGGTGCAGGAATTCGACGCCACCAGCGTTCGGCACCCAGAGCTGTGGTGCGTCGACGAAGCGATAACGCACGTCCCGACCCCGGTCGACCGCAATCGCCTCGGCTACCCCGGTGAACGACTCGCAATAGGGCACCAGTTCGTCGGCTAGCTTGGCGGCGAAGGTGAACCGTTGATCGCGGTTGCGCGGCTGGGCGACGTACAGCAGGCGGGGTTGGTTGGGGTTGGTGCCGAGCATTGCTGCCAGGGGCGCGTTTGCCTCGCCGGCCATGGCGAGCGGGATCAACACCAGTGGACGATCGTGTACGTGCAGGTGGCATACGGTCGCGATCGGCTGGGCTCGGCCGGCGGCCACTGCTTGCGCGCGGGCGAGTGCGGTCAGCGTGCTCACGACAGGGCTTCGGTCCGCAGCTGCAGCGCGGTCTGCAGCAACAGCGCCGCCTCGCCTTGGGCCAGAGTCGGTGTTTGCTCGCCGTTGGCCAGGGCCAATACGGCCGCGACTGTTTCCACCCCGCCGAGCGACTCGCGCACCGACCGGCCGAGCGCAGCGGTCGTCGCGGCCGACTCGTGTCGGCAATAGCTGGCGAGCTCGCAGGTCGACAGGCATTCCGGCGCGTAGCGCGCCTCGATCGCGGCCAGCGACGCGAGCAGCTCAGCCGCCGGCAACGCCACAGCGAAACTGACTGTGGTCGGCAGCGCTTCGATCGTCGCCGACACGGAACTCAGGCGCAGCAGCTGTCGGCGCAGCGTGGCGAGCTGTTTACGCACGTCGAGCCGGACCGCGACCGGGCGCATCGAGAAATTCTCCGGACAGACCAGGCTGACCTCGTGGCTGACCTGGTCATCGCCGAGCAGCCGACGCAGCGCCAGCACATAAACGGCAGCCTGCCCGGCAGCCCCGGACACCTTGGCGCTGTCGGCTTGTCCGTCCACGATCGCGAACGATTTGATTTCCACCACTTGCACCTGCCCGCCCCGGCGCAATGCGATCAAGTCAGGTTCCAGGTAGACAGTCTGTCCGGCGACTTCGAGCGTGAGCAGTGGATGGTCGATCAGTGCTGTCGGTGCCGCCGCGAGCAGTTCCCGGGTGCGCTGGTGTCGCGCGCTTAGCGTGTCGTCGGCATCCGCACCAAGATCGTCATAGCCGACCGCTGGGTCGACGACTGCGAGGGTTTCGCGCAGCAGCGCGCAGCCGTCCGCTTTGAGCATCGCTTCGAACGCGTTGCCCCGGGCTAAGGCGAACCGTGACTGTCCGAATCGGCTCGGGAAGCCGATCCGTTGCGCGAGCTGGGGCTTGTCCACTCCGGCTGCGTCCAGCACTGCTCGGCGGGTGCAGCCCGGGTTGCCGGTGAGCGCGGCGATCGTCCGAGCATTGTGCCGCTTGGCCACCCCGCCGCCACGCAGCTGCTCCAGCCGGGGCTGCGGCGCTGGGCCACGGTCACCGAGCAACTGTTCGACCCGTTTCATTCGCGACCGCGTTGTGGTGGCACGGTCGCGATGCCGAAGAGTTGTTGCCGCTGGTCCAATTCGGCCGCGCGGGCCACGGCGGCGGCCCGGATGGGTGCTTGTGCCGCGAGCGCTGCGACTAGCTCCGGTTCCCGCAGCGCCAATCGCAACGCCTCAACAAGATCAACAGCCTCTGGCCCGTACGGTACGTCACGCGCCAACGCCCGTAGCAACTCGTGCCCCGACCGATCCGAATACCCACGCCCGGCCACGAAGTCAGCAACCCGCCCGATCCCCGCCAGCAACCACGCCCGCTGCTGAGCCGGGGTCACAATGCGCTGCTCGATCGGCCACTGAGCCAATGCGATCATGCCGGCGACGGCGCTCAAGTCGGGGCGCAGCACCGCGCAGAACCCGACCGCCCGGTCGCGCAGTAGTGCGGTCACGGCCGGCCAACTAAGATCGCCATCGAACAAGGCAGCATGCACGTCGACCACCAACCGAATCGGCGCCGGCGCACCAAGGAGCAGCAACGCGTGGCGCGCCTGGTCGGCACTGCTGGGCAGGGTGCTGAGCTGGTTCAACCGGTCCGCTCTTCCTCGGGGGGTCGCACTGGCCGGATCGACTGTAGATCCTGATACAACTCATCGGCAATGTGCGGACGAGTCAGCACGTTTCACCCATCAGTAGCGAATAAAACCCGCATATCGGACGGTCCCCGTTCGGCGCGCTACGTTCGGAGGATGCCGAAGGCCATCTGGAATGACGAAGTTATCGCCGAAAGCAACGACACCGTGGTCGTCGAGGGAAACCTGTACTTTCCCCGGGAGTCATTGCGCGAGGACGTGCTGGTCCCCTCGGACACCCACACCGTCTGCCCATGGAAAGGCAAGGCGTCTTATTACACGCTGTCAACTAACGGACACACGGCGCAGGATGCCGTTTGGTTCTATCCCGAGCCGAAACCGGACGCGAAAGCAGTGCGCAATCGAGTCGCTTTCTTCAAGGACGTCAAAGTAGAGGCCTGACCGCCCCGAGGCCCGCTCACGCGCTGCGCGGGTGGGCCTCCTCGATCGTGTTGACTTCGAGAAAGCGCAACATGTCCTGCTGCTCGGCCGGATCCAACGCCGCAAATGCCGCGTATGCCGCCGAGCGGGCGTGCGCAGTCTCGGCTGCTAGCAACGCTATGATCGCCGACCAGGCCAGTGAGACCTGATCGAAGAGCCTGGCCTGGCGCACCGAGCTGAGTCGACTGAGCAACGCAACCTTCGTACCCGCGTCGTCGTCAGTGCGAATCCGATCCGAGAGCTCAAACAAAGCCATCCCCCGGTACGGGTGTTCAGCTTCGACCAGCTGCGCCAACTCAGCATTGCTCAACTGGGCCACCGCCGGTGCCGGCCCCCGCCGTGGCAACGCCGGCAAACTATCGGGCACGACTGTCTCGCCCGCTCTCAAATCCGTTGCCCGGCGTCTGATGTGGCAGCGTCGGCGTGTTCTCGAAGGTGGGAAACGGCCGCGCAGCGGGCAACACTGGGCTGACGGGTACCTCGTCCGGCTCCACCGGTTTGCGCTCGCGGTCGCTGGCATCGCGGTGGGATGCGGGCTCGCCAGCGTGGTTCATCTCGTTCACGGCTTCCAGACCTCCCCTGGCGCACAGTTTGTCCTGCGTTGCCGATTTTCATGCTGTTGGCGCCCCTATGAGATCACGGTCAGGCCTGGTGGGCACGCACCGACCGGCCACCCCCAGCCTGCTACCCGGCCAGCTCTGCGGTGCAGACGGCTGGCCCAGCGTGGCGGCTGGGTCCGATCCGGTCGCCCCGGTGGACCTCTCAGCTGGCGCCAGCTGTGACCGATGAAATGCGCGGAGGTGAGTCATGAGCCGCAATGGCAACGGCATGGATCTGCTGCGTCGCAGCGTGGACGGCGTAATGATTTGGGCGGCACTCACGCTGCTCGCCTGGCCCGCGCTCTTCGACGACCTCGCCGCCGGCAACGGCAACGTGCTCGGCTGGGTCATGCCGCTGGTGCTGATGACAGTGCTCAGCATCGCAGTGACAGCCGTGGCAATCCATTGGCCCTTGGTGCAATATGCGCCGGTGGCCGCTGCCGTGGTGATGGCTGCGGTCCTGCACTCGCACGAAAGTGGCTCGGGCCCGGAGCCGACCTGGCTGATCATCGGTGTTGCCGCGGTGATCTTGGTCCGACAGTTTCTCGGGGCACGTTCCGCTGAGGGCCTGATGCGTGACCTGAGCCGCCAGCGGGCGATTCTGGCTCGCCAGGCCTATCACGACCCGCTGACCGAGCTGAGCAACCGCGCGCTGTTTCTGGAGCACGCTACCGACGCATTGGCCGACGCCGACGACACTATGACTGCGATCATCCTGATCGACCTGGACGGGTTAAAAGAAGTCAACGACAGCTACGGCCACGCGACCGGCGACGAACTGTTGCGCGCCACCGCAGAACGGCTGAACGCGAACGTGCGAACCAACGACACTGCCGCCCGGCTCGGTGGTGACGAATTCGTCCTGCTCTTGCCTCGGCTCGCCGACGACCAGGTCGCCGACACGGTGGCCAATCGAATCCTGCGTGACCTGATGCAGCCGTTGGTCATCGGCGAAAACATGCTGTGCATCCGGGCCAGCGCCGGCGTTGCCATCACCCGCGGCAGCAGCCGGGACGTGGACGACGTGATGCGCGAGGCCGACCAAGCGCTCTATCAGGCTAAAGAGGACGGCAAGGGTATTGCTCGCCGGTTTGATCCGGCGCAGTTCGCCGAGACCGAGATGCGCCACCAGCTGGACGCCGAGCTGCGCATCGCGCTGGCTGAACATCAGTTCGAGGTGCACTACCAGCCGATCGTCGACCTGGACGGCGAGCACACGGTCGGTGTTGAAGCGTTGGTGCGCTGGCGGCACCCGAGCCGTGGACTGCTGCCACCGGCGGCCTTCCTCGATGCGGTGGAGTCGCTCGGCCTGATGCCGCAGCTCGGGCACTGGATCTTGGAAGAGGCTTGTGCGCAGGCGACCGGCTGGCAACGGGACAACCCGCGCTTCGAGCTCAACGTGAACCTGTCCGCTTCCCAGCTGGGCAACCCCAGGTTGCGCAGCGAGATCCGCGACGTGCTGGAGCGCACCGGGATGCCGGCGCACCTGCTCGTGTTGGAGCTGACCGAATCGATCGCGCTGACCGACTTGACCGAGTCGGCCCGCGTGCTCGGCTCACTCAAGACGCTCGGGGTCCGCATCGCGCTGGACGACTTCGGCACCGGGTTCTCCTCGCTGAGTCACCTGGGCGTGTTGCCGGTGGACGTAGTCAAGATCGACAGGTCGTTCGTGCAGGCCATGCAGAACAACACCAACGGTGCATCGGTGGCCGAAGCTGTGCTGCAAATCGCGCGGACGTTCAACTTGGCGCCGGTGGCCGAGGGGGTCGAAGACGAGATCCAGGCCGATCGCCTGCGCGAGCTGGAGTGCGCCCAGGCGCAGGGCTACCACTTCGCGCGGCCAATGCCGGCCGCCGATCTGACCGCCCTGCTCACCAAGCAATCCGCGTTGCGTTAGGTGGGTTGGCTGGAGTTGTTCGGGGGTCACGTGATTGATTCTGACCAGCTTCACACAAAGATCGGCGTCGCCCCGACGGCCTACCGGCGGACGTTCCGGCACTGTTCGCAAACCATGGCATAGCTGGACGTTTACCGGCAGACTGGTCGCAGCTCGGCACATCCCGTCCGCGGGGGCCGAGGTGCTGCTGTTTGCCGTCGCCGAGGATGCCATGGACCAGACCTTCCGCCCGCTGCTAGACGCGCTCAAGCAGATCGGTATCGACCCGCGCGCTGTCGACGCCGCTGCAGACGAGGCGCAGCGCAGCGGCCGATCGGTTCGGGCCGTGCTCATCAACGACCAGGTCGTCACCGAGGAGCAGCTCACCAGCGCCGCGGCGGCCGCGTTCGGCATCAACACGGTCGATCTCATCAGTTTCGTACCGGAACCAGCAGCGCTCAAAAAAATCCCGCTCGCCGTGGTGCTGCGCCACCGAGTCCTCGGGCTAGCGCTGACCGACGGCGAGATCGTGGTGGGTGTCACCGACCCGGGTGACGTGGTCGCGCTGGACGACGTACGGGCTGCGACCGGCATGACCGTACGGCCGGTGGTGGTCGCGCGCAGCGAGGTACGCCGGATCATCGAGCGGCTGCAGCGCGAGTCCAGCGATCTGGGCGACCTCGCCGGCACTGGGCAAGAAGACGCGTCGGCGATGTCGGCACAGGCGAACAGCGCCGACGACGCGCCGATCGTGCGCTATGTGAACAATTTGATCGAACAAGCCGTCCAGAATCGGGCTTCCGACCTGCATTTGGAGCCCACCGAGGACGACATGCGAGTCCGGTACCGGATCGACGGGGTGCTGCACGAGCTCGACACCGTCCCGCGGGGCGTGATGGCCGCGTTGACCTCGCGTATCAAGATCATGTCGGGGGTCGACATCACCGAGCGTCGCATTCCACAAAACGGACGCATCACGGCGATGATCCGGGACCGTACTGTCGATCTGCGCACCGCGACGCTGCCCACCGTGTGGGGCGAGAAGCTGGTGTTGCGGGTGCTCGACACCGGCGGCATCGACCTCGATGTGGACAAGTTGGGCTTCACCAAGCACAACCTGCACCGCTTCTCCGACTCGTTCACTAAGCCGCACGGTTTGGTGCTGGTCACCGGCCCGACCGGGTCCGGCAAGTCCACCACGCTCTATGCCACGCTCGGCAAAATCAGCAAGCCCGAAGTCAACGTGATCACCGTGGAGGACCCGGTCGAATACCGGCTGCACGGGGTCAATCAGGTGCAGGTGAACGCCAAGGCCGGGCTCACGTTCGCCGCAGTGCTGCCGGCCATCCTGCGCTCCGACCCCGACGTGGTGCTGATCGGCGAGATCCGGGACGGCAGCACTGCACAGATCGCCGTCGAAGCCGCGCTCACCGGTCACTTGGTGCTCTCCACCCTGCACACCAACGATGCGCCCGGCGCTGTCACGCGGCTGACCGAAATGGGAATCGAACCGTTCCTGGTCGGCTCAGCACTGGACTGCGTGCTGGCACAGCGATTGGCTCGGCGACTGTGCGACTGGTGCAAGGAGGGCTACAAGCCGATCGAAGAGGAGCTGATGGCGGCCCGATGGCCATACAACGACCTGGCCGTGCCGCCGCAGCTGTTTCGGCCGGTGGGCTGCCGTAACTGCGCCAACACCGGGTATCGGGGTCGGATCGCGCTGCACGAGGTAATGCCGATTTCACCGGAGATCGAGTCGCTGACCATCCGGCGGGCCTCGTCGAACGAGATCCGCGAGGTCGCGCTGCTACAGGGCATGTACGAGCTGCGGGCGGACGGATTGGCGAAGGCCGCCGGCGGGCTGACCTCCGTACGCGAAGTTTCCCGCGTCGCCATCTGAGGGCCCGGACCAAACCACAGAACTGTACCGGCAAGCACGACAGTTCGCTCGAATCCGGTGAAACACGCCCTAAACCATCGCAGCACAGTGCCGAATTTAGCGGAGTAAAGAACTGCGAGGAGATTGCCGGTGCAGATGGACACGCTCGACCAAGAGGTGCTGCAGCAAACAGCACCGCTGGCGCCGCCCCCGCCGGGTGGTCTGGCCGTGCTCAACCAGATGCTCGTCGCTCTCGTCGAAGCGAAGGGCTCCGACCTGCACCTGACCGTGGGCACGCCGCCGATGATCCGAGTGAACGGCTTGCTGCGCCCGCTCGCCGGTTACGGCAGCCTCAACTCGGCCGACACTGCCCTGTTGGCTCGCGCGGCCGTCTCGGTCGAGCAGTGGGACGCCTTCTCGCAGCAGCAAGAGCTGGACTTCGCACACAGCATCGTCAGGGTCTCGCGCTTTCGCGGCAACCTCTATGTGCAGCGCAACTCCTGCGGAGCGGTATTTCGCGCCATCCCGCACGAGATCAAACCGCTGGACGAGTTGGGCATGCCCGACTCAGTGTCGCGTTTCGCCCACCTACCGCGAGGCCTGGTGCTGGTCACCGGCCCGACCGGGTCGGGAAAGACCACCACATTGGCCTCGATCCTCGACCTGGCCAATCGCACCCGCGCGGCGCACATCGTCACGATCGAGGACCCGATCGAGTTTCTGCACCCACACAAGCGCAGCGTGGTGAACCAGCGTGAGGTGGGTTCGGACACCGAAACCTTCGCCAGCGCGCTCAAGCATGCGCTGCGCCAGGACCCGGACATCATCCTGGTCGGCGAGTTGCGCGACTTGGAGACCACCTCGACCGCACTAACCGCGGCCGAAACTGGTCACTTAGTGCTGGCCACCCTGCACACGCAAAGCGCTACCCAGACCATCGACCGCGTGATCGACATTTTCCCGCCGCATCAGCAGCTGCAGATCCGAGCCCAGCTCGCGGCCAGTTTGCAGGGCGTGGTCACTCAAGCGCTGGCGCCGCGGGCCGATCAAAAGGGCCGTGCGGTGATCGTGGAAATCCTTACTGCCACCCCGGCGATCCGCAGCCTGATCCGCGAGGGCAAATCACACCAGATTCCCTCGTTCATGCAGGCCGGCGCTAGTGACGGCATGTTGGCCTTCGATCAGCATCTGGCCGAAAAAGTGCGCAACGGGACTGTGGCCATGCAGACCGCGCTCGAACTTTCGCACTCGCAGGAAGAGCTCAAGCGACTCGTCGGACGGATGTGACGCGGTGCCCACCACCAAGACGTTCAGTTATCACAGCATCGACGCGACTGGGCACAAGTCGAAGGGCACGGTCGAGGCGCCAAACGAGGCCGCTGCTACGAGCATGCTGCGCGGTCGGGGCGAGACGCCGCTGGAGATGATCGAGGCGGGCCAGGGTCTGCGGCGCGAGCTGAAGATTCCTGGGCTCGGCAACAAGACCAAACTTAAGGACTTGGCCGTCTTTTCCCGGCAGTTCGCCACGATGACCGCCTCGGGCATGTCGCTGCTGCGCTCCTTGTCGATCATGGAAGAGCAGACCACCGCGCCGCCACTTAAGAAGGCCGCCGGCGAGGTACGCACCGACGTCGCCGGCGGTGTCTCGCTCTCGACCGCAATGGGCAAACACGACCGGGTCTTCCCCCGGCTAATGATCGCGATGGTCCGTGCTGGTGAGGCGGGCGGCATGATCGATCGGGCGCTGGAACAGATCGCGGACAGCCTGGAAAAGGACAGCGCACTGCGCGGCAAGATCAAGAGCGCGATGACGTACCCGGCGATCGTGCTGAGCTTCACGTTCGTACTGATCGCGGCAGTGTTGATCTTTATCGTGCCGATCTTCGAGGCGATGTTCAAAAACCTCGGCGGCCAGCTGCCAGCTATCACTCAGTTCTTGGTCACAACCAGCCACAACATGGGTTGGATCGCGCCGCTCGTGCTGGCCGCAGGCATCGGCGGCTCGGTGGCATATCGGCGACAAGCGCGGGCAAGCGCGGATTTTCGCCTGAAGATCGACCAGATCAAACTGCGCCTGCCGGTCTTCGGCTCGCTGTTCCAGAAGCTCGCGATCAGCCGTTTCGCCCGCAATCTGGGGCTGCTGCTCAATGTCGGCGTGCCGGTGATGCAAGCGCTGACCGTGGTCGGCGAGACCACCGGCAACGAAGTGATCAACCTGGCGATGAAGGACGTGCAGTCCGCCGTGCGCGACGGACACACCATGTCTTCGTCGCTGCGGCACCACGAAATCTTTCCCGCGATGGTCACGCAGATGATCGAAGTTGGTGAAGAAAGCGGTCAAATCAGTCAGATGCTGGACAAGGTTGCCGACTTTTATGACAGGGAAGTCGACACCGCTGCCGAGTCGCTGACTGCCTCGATCGAACCGATCATGGTGCTCGTCATGGGTGTCGTGGTGGGTGGAATGGTGATCTGTCTGTACCTACCAATGTTCACCATTTATCAAAACATTCAGAGCAACTGACGCTTTCGACCTACCCTGACGCCACTGGAGGGCAAGCCCCATGCAGGACATCATTACCCGGCTTCGCGCCAAGAAGGATGACGAAGGCTTCACTCTCATCGAGTTGCTCGTCGTCGTCGTGATCATCGGTGTGCTGGTCGCGATCGCTGTGCCGGTCTATTTGAACTACCGCAAGGGGGCTGCTGACAAGTCGGCCCAATCTGACGTCCGCGGCGCCATCAGCGCCGTCGAGCAGTACTACACCGACAACGGCAACACGTATCCCCCCACCTCCAGCTCCACCAACGACGGAGGAGCCACCGCCGTAGCCTGCATCGTTCTCGGCATCGCGACGAGCACTGCGGCCAACTGTGCTAACCCCTCCGCAAGCAACACCACCGGCATGACCGTCCAGGTGATAACGCTGTCTGACAAGACAGTACTTGGCTACAACAACAACACGACCAGCTACACGATCTGTGCCCACAGCAATGGCGGCAGCGGAAAATGGTACGTCTACAACAGTTTGGGCGGCGGATCGGTTAAGGCATCCACCGTCGCTACACCCAGCGTCACTTCCTGCTGATGTGACACCACGGCGGCCGGCAGGAATGCCGCTAGTCGCTGGACCCGACAGCAGCTCTCCAGGCCGAATGGGCAACAGATCTCCGCTGGACGTTGCCATCCAGCAACACCTCAACCCGAAAGGGAGCCGGCTATGTCGCAATCGCTGCTGTTGAGCGTAGCCGGGTTCCTGGGCTTAGCCGTGGGATCATTTCTCAACGTTGTGATCCACCGGGTTCCGCGCAATCTTTCCTTAGTACGCCCCGCCTCGCGCTGCCCCGAGTGCGACACGCCGATCCGGCGCCGACACAACATCCCCGTTGCGGGTTGGCTGCTGCTGCGCGGGCGCTGTGCCGACTGCGGCGCGAGAATCAGCGCCCGCTACCCGCTGGTCGAAGCCGGCACCGCGCTGCTGTTTGTCGCCGTGGCCGCCCGCTTCGGCTTCTCCTGGGAGCTACCCGCCTATCTCTACCTGGCCGCGATCTCGATCGCCCTAGCTGCCATCGATCTCGACGTAATGCGCCTGCCCGATCGAATCGTGCTCCCCTCCTACGCCGTGGCGATCGTGCTGTTGGCCCCCGCGGTCTTCGCCGAGCACAGCTGGGCTGGCGCAATCCGAGGTCTACTCGCGGCACTGATGTTCTACGCGTTCTACTGGATCCTCGCGGTGCTGCCCCGCGGTATGGGCGGCGGCGACGTCAAACTCGCCCCGCTGCTCGGCATCTATCTCGGCTGGCTGGGCTGGAGCTCGGTCGCGGTGGGCGCGTTCGCCGGGTTCCTGCTCGGCGGCCTGTTCGGTGCGGTACTGATGCTGCTCAAGCTAGCCACCCGAAAGTCTCGCCTGCCGTTCGGCCCGTACATGTTGGCCGGCGCCTTCCTCGCCGTCTTCGCCGCCGCGCCGATCGCCAGCTGGTACGCATCCCTGTTGGCACCCCCCGTCTTGGGTGCAGGAAGAGGAAACTGATGGCCGGCGTCACTCCGATCGGGCTGGATATCGGCTCGTCCTGGATCCGCGCAGTGGAAGTGCGGCGCAGCAGAGACGAATACACGCTGACCAATTTCGGGCAGGCCCCGCTGGCGCCCGGCACGGTGATCGGTGGCGTGGTGCAGGACGCTGCGACCGTCACCGCCGCACTCAAACAGCTCTGGACCACCCACCGGTTCGCCACCAAACACGTCAGTGTCGGCGTGACGAACCCACAGCTGGTGGTCCGCGAAATGTCGGTTTCAAACCTGGCCACCCACCAGATGCGCCAGGCACTGCCATTCCAGGTCCAAGCCGCGCTGCCACTTCCAGTCGAACGCTCGCTGCTCGACTTCTACCCCTTGGAAGATCCAGGCGCCAACCCGACCGTACGCGGACTGTTGATCGCTATGCCCAAGGACGCAGTGACCGTGCTGGTCGAAGCGGTGGAAAAGGCCGGCCTGCATGTCGATGCCGTTGACCTCGCGTCGTTTGCGCTGTTGCGCGCCGCTTCCCGGCTGGATGCCCAGGTGGAAGCGATAGTCGACATGGGCGCCGAGGTGACCAGTGTGGTCGTGCACGCCGACGGCGAACCGCTGATTGTGCGCACGGTGCCGCGCGGCGGTAAAGAGATCACCGAGACGATCGGCGCCCGGTTGGGACTCACCCTGGGCGAGGCCGAAGCGTTCAAGTGTGAGTTCGGCATGGGCGGCGACGGCACCGAACAGACCTTGGCCGCGGCGGCGGACGCGGTCCGCCCGCTGGTCAGCGAGCTGCGCAGCTCGTTCACCTATCTCGCCTCGGGTGAGCGACAGAAGCAGGTCACGCGAGTGGCACTTTGCGGCGGCAGCGCGCTGATGCCGGGCCTGGTCGAACATCTGCAGCAACAACTCGGCATCACCGTCATGTATGCGGACAGCACCAGCCGCTTGCATGACACCCGCAAAGGCCGCGAACGCGGATTTGACAGTTTCGTGCCATCGGCCGCGGTGTCGATCGGCCTAACCCTGGGAGCAGCAGCCTGATGTCCGGTACTGCCCTGATGCCGGTCGACCCGGCCATGTCCAGCCAGCAGATCTCTCGACTACTGAGCATTCGGGCGAACCTGTTGCCGGCCGAGATCATCGCCAGCCGCACCGCCCGGAGGCTGCGGGTGGTCGTCATCGTCGCGCTGGCGCTCGTCGCCGTCCTGCTCGGCGGCTGGTATGCGCACGCGATCATCGATAAGGGCAATGCTGATCAACAGCTCTCCGAGGTCAGCGCCGAGGTCAGCGCCGTGCGGGCTGGGCAAAACCGGTTCCACGACGTTGTGACGGTCAAGCAACAGAACGAGACGATCGCCAAGAACCTGACCGGCCTGATGGCTAAGGATCTGCCTTGGGCCCGGCTGACCGACACGATCCGCGACACGGGCAACAAAGCCGGCATCACTGTCACCGGCATCACCGGCGCGCTGACCGACGGCACGAACGCCGTGACTGTCCTGCCGAACGCCACTGCCGCTACCACGGTGGCGACGCTGCAGATCACCGGCACCAGTCCGGACAAAAAGACAATTGCCAAGTACGTGGAGCTGCTCGGAACGCTGCGGGGGGTGACCAACCCGTACCTGGGGTCGGCCACCCAAACCAATGCCGTCGGCCCACCCTCGACCACGATCATCACCTTCTCGCTCGCTGCTGAGGTCACCTCGACCGCGCAGTGTGGCCGCTTCACCACGCCCACGTGCGCGAACGGCGGCAAGTGATGACGCGCAACATCGACCGGCTCTGGCTGCTGGGCGGAGTCGTCGCGATGATCCTTTTGGTCGCGGGCAGCTGGTTCCTGCTGATCTCGCCGAAAAACACCGAAGCCGCCGAGGTGCGCGATCAGGCGGCCGAGGCGAGCTCGCAGTTGATCGCGCTCAAACGCCAGGTCGCCCAACTCAAAGAAGAGAGCGCGAAGCTGCCCGCCTACACGATCCAGCTGGAAGCAAACCGGCGCGCATTACCCACAACTTCCGGCGTACCGGACTTTTTACGTCAACTGCAAGATTCAGGTACGGCCGTGAACGTAGAAATCAGCAACATCAGCGTCAGCGGCCCAGAACTGTCCAAGGTCGTGGCTACCGTTTACCAGCTGCCGATCTCGCTGTCAGCTGTGGGCAGCACGGCAAACATGAGCAAGTTCCTGAACCGATTGCAGGATGTGCAACCACGCGCAGTCATGCTCAGTTCAGTTGCGCTCACCACGACCGCTATGCCCGGCGGCAGCACGGTGCAGACAGCAAGCATCTCGCTAAAGGCGTTCGTCGCCCCACCCGTGGGTGCCGGCGCACCGACCGTCACGACGAAGTGAACGTCAGCTGACCGGCGCGGTGTCGACCCTTTCGTCACCGTGAGTAGGCTGCTGCTATGTCATATGCGGTTTCGCCAACCCGCACCGCAGCGGTCGTTCGCCAGTTACGTGACGAAATCGTCTCCGGCGACCTCCCGCCGGGGACATTGATCAAGGATGCTGAGCTGGCCGCACGCCTGGGCGTCAGCATCACCCCGGTGCGCGAGGCCATCGCTCAGCTCTCGGTCGAGGGCTTAATCGACATCGCCCCCAATCGGACCCGCCACGTCACCCAGGTCACCCAGAAAAACGCCCTGGAGCTCATCGACGTGATGAACGTGCTCGCCTGCGCTGGATTCGAATGGGGGGTGGAAAACCTCACCCCCACCCACCTGAGCCTGCTGCGGCAGCGGCAGACCGAGTTCGTGGACGCGCTAGCCCTCGGCAACGTGCTCGCCGCCGCAGCAGCCGGAGCCGACTTCAGCACCACGGTGATCCTGGCCAGCGGCAACCGGGAGCTGCAGTCAATGGTCGACCTCGTGGCCGCCCGCACCATCCGGATTCTGGCCATGAAGGCCGAAAGCCGACTGTGGTCCACCTGGATCGAGGGCCACGAGGACATCGTCGCGCTGCTGGAAGCCGGTGACACCGCCGGGGCCACCGCCCGCTACCGACAGATTTACGTCGATTACCGCACCCTGGTGCAAGACGAGCTCTTCCACGAGCAGGACAGCGCCGGCTGACTCCACTACCGCCCTGCAACCCGGATCTCGCTATCGCCGGGCGGTCTTCGGACGATGGGCGATATGTCCGAGCCGAGGTAACCGAGGAGCTCTCCCATGTCGAAGACCTTCACCGCATCGTCGCCGCGCACAACAAGTGTGGGGAATACCTCGAATGCATCCACGATCTTGGTCGCCGACGACGATGACGATGTACGTGACGTCATCACCTACAAGCTCGAGACGGCCGGCTTCACCACGATCACCGCGGACAACGGCCAATCCGCCCTGTCGCTGGCGGCCGAGCACCGCCCTAGCCTGATCATCCTGGACGTCACCATGCCGCAGCTGGACGGCCTGAGCGTCTGTTACGAGCTGCACTCGCGCCCGCAGACTGCGGAGATCCCAGTGCTGATGATCAGCGGCAACGGGCGGCCCAGCGACATCGACCTCGGCTTCACCATCGGGGCCGACGATTACCTGGCCAAACCGTTCAGCCAGGCCGAAATGCTGCGCCGGGTGAACTGGCTGCTGATGTCCGCTGGACGTTGAACCCGGCTCCCCAGCGGGCTATGAGCCTTACTTTCCCAGGCCGAACGGGCGAATCGCCGGCCGCGTAGAACGCGACCGGCGACCCGTTGGTCGAGATCTAGGTCAGCCGGTGACGACGATGGTCTTGACCATTTTGTCAGACAGCGTCTGCTTCTTGGCATCCCACAGCGGGAACAGATAGCCGATGAGGCAAATCGAGTCGATGATGTGCAGAATGTCGCGACCGAAGGCCAACAGGGCGCCAACCGGCTGCCCGGTCTGCTCAGTCACCAAGCGAATGCTGAGCGCCTTCTTGCCCCAGCTCTGGCCGGTCTTACCCGCCAGATACCAGCGGTTATAACCCCACAGGACCAGGTTCAACAGAGCAAAGACGAAATACAGCGAGTTGTACGACACGTTACCGGCGGAGTCGGTTCTCATGCCGACAACACCGCCGATGATGCCGAGCGGAAGGCCAATGGCCCAATCGATCAGGAAGGCGCCGACTCGTTGTAGCCAGCTGGCGTAGGCGACGGCTGGAGCACCGTAACCACCCGGGGCGCCGTAGGGCGGCGGCGGGGGCTGGTTGCCGTATGGGTCATTCGGCGGCGGCGGGTAAGTCATTTTTCAGTCCTTTGATAATTGCTCAGCCAAGGCCGAGCCGATGTAGTTGAAAAAGCCAGCTGGCGAAAGCAAGTAGCCCCGCACCCCATCCGGTCCACCGACGCTGCGGCAGCGACCATTGCCGCGGCTGCCCCACCGCGCCCATGGCTCGCAGCAGCACTAGCGGCCCGACTGCCAGTGCGAGCCCGGCCAGTCCGAAAATCACCGGATTGGCGCTGAAGGCCGCCCCTAGGTTTCCTCGGACCAGTGCGACGGCTGCGGTAGTGAGCCCACAGCCAGGGCACGGCACACCAGTCAGCGTCCGCAACGGGCACGGCAAACCGAGCCCAGTGCGCGTGGTGAACGTCGGCCAAATGGCCGCGCCCACCCCGGTGAGCAGCCCAAAGCCGCCAAGCCGCTCAGGGACGGAGAAAGTACGCAGAACGATGCTCCTTGATCTCTGCTAACGCCCAGAGATCCTAGGCTGCACCGCAGCCCCAGCGCGACCCGAAAAAGGGGCTAACTACAACGTTCAGCCATCGATCTTTGGCAAGTTCCGGACAGTCGACGGCACCATCGACACAGAGTAAGACTATAAATGCGTAGAGTTGCCGCCGGCTGGATATCTCAGAGTTTTCACTGCCATCGCCCACAGCTGCACCGCTGTCACCTGTGCTGCACGCGAACCGGCCCGAGGATTATGTCCTCGGGCCGGCGAGCCGTACGCAATAGGTGGTTAGTTGTTGCCGTGTGACCTAGGTGTTGCGGTGAGTTCCGTCTTCGTAATCGTGGTGCCGGAAACCAGCGGACTAGTCATCGACGAGGTCAACGACCCGGTGCCGGACGCCGAAGCTCGCACCTTCACCTGATAGCTGGTCGACGTCGGGGTTGGTGCAGAACTCGTGATGAGGTACGAGCCGGTCGGCAGCACACCGGCGGCTAGCCGCGCGCCCCCGATGCCGGTGTCATTCTCGGCTCCCACCACAAACGGCTGACCAGGATCACTCAACGGGTTCGCCTTGTCATAGGCGAAGCTGATGTCCTGCTGGGCGGTGTTCACCCGTAGATAGGTCACCATGTTGACCTTCTGCTCCGGGTGACCCTTGACGTGCACCTGCCACTCAACGATCAGGAAGATTCGGCCGTCCTGGAATTGCAGGGTGAATACGTTCACGCCCGGATCGCCAGTGCCGTCCAGATCGCTCCAGAACGGGGCCAACACGTTGTTTGGCGGAACCGTGTCCGGCACGTCGATGCCGTCGCAGCATTTGGCCCCATCAGGACCGGTCCCGCCAGCAACGAGATATCCGTTGGAATTGACGGTGAAGTCCGAATAGCGTTTTCCGTTGTAGGAGAACCACAAACCCGCACTGGCCAACGAGAAGCCGAGTTCATCGTTGTCACCGACCTTGGCCGGTGCCTTCAAATCCGACCAGTTCACGTAGGGAGCAACTGATTGACCCGGCCCGATGCTCGGCACGCCGGCTCCTGCAGCCGGAACGGCCAGCCCGCGCAGACTTACCTGGTTCGGGCCGGTCACCGTTGCGCCAGTGACCTCAGCGAGCTGAAAGCCCCGACCACCGATCGTGGTGGTCGTGTCCACGGTGGTGTCTGTGAAAGTGTCGTTGGTCGCCGTCACCGAGCAGGTCGTGATGGATCCGGCCGTAAAACTCGTTGGCTGGCAATCGTTCGCGAGTCGCACGGCGCCTTGCTGCGGCACGAAAGCCACCGGCAAATGCAATGCGGGCACGTCCTGGCTCGTCGGCGTCAGGTCGATCTGTCCGAAGAACTGGCCCTTGTCCGCGGTCGACACGATCGTGACGTAGAAGTCAGCAGAAGCGCCGGGCGCGATTGTCAAAACATTTGGCTGAACCACGATCGAAGTGTGCTCGGGTGCTGTGGTGCGGATGCGGTAAGTCAACGGTTTGTCCGTGACATTGGTGGCCGTCCGGGTGGTGGTGACCCGGCCGGGCATCACCGGAGCGTCGACCGACGGCAGGTTGAGCTGCACCGAAGTCACTGGATCCAAACCGAGCCGCGCCATCCGGTCCGCAGTGTCACTGAACGTAATACCCGGGTTGCCTGCGCCGTGCAAGTCAATACGGCCGGCGCCATCGTCGAAGGCGTCTGCCTTTGTGGTTCCGTCCTCTTTGACAACATCTTGTTGGGCAGTTGTCATCAGTGCGGATTTAATCTGGCCCGGCGCCCAGGTCGGGTGCAAGGCCTTCAGGAGCGCGCCGGCTCCGGCGACGTGCGGACCAGACATCGACGTACCTGCAATGGCCTGGAAGTACTGACCGGAAGGACCATGCTCGGCACCATCTGGAGTCGGCGTGTTGCCGGCGAGGATCTGCACGCCGGGTGCGGTGACATCCGGCTTGATAAAGTTGCCGGCTGGTCCCCGGGAGGAGAAGGCCGCCATGACATCGCCTTGGTCCTCACCCTTCTCACCGGCGGTGAACTGCGCGGTAGATCCAGGGTGCGCATCGAGGAAGGCGAGCAGGTCGTGTCCGTCGGCCAGGTGCACACTTGGCAACCAATGGTTGTCGGTCTCCACGTCGGCTTTAGTGGGGTCATAGAGCACCATGCCCGTGGCGCCACCGACGCTGAGCTGGTAACCCTTGTCGATGCGCCCGTTGTCACCGCGCTCACAAACAATGATCTTGCCAGCGAACTGATCCTTCGGCGGTGCAGCGTTGCACAGTGGATGGTCGTAAGCCTCCTTGGCCGTGACGATCGGTACGGGGCCAGCGCCGGCAGTCAACGATGCACCGGTGAAAGTCGCCATGGTGCCATCGGCACCAGTGACCGTCAGCGTTGACTGAAAGGCGCGCTTTTGGGTTGAAGCGGCCACGGTGGTGACCCAGGGAGAGAGGTGGTTGACCGTTCCGGCTTTCGGACCGTCGTTGCCGCCTGAGGCAGCTACGAAAACGCCTGCAACGTATGCGTCGAGGAAGGCGAGCTCGGTCGGGTCTTGGGCTGGGTCCACTCCACCGGAGACAGAAAAGTTGATGACGTTGACGCCATCCTTGATGGCCTGCTGAATCGCGGCTGCGGTGTCCGAGCCAGCACAGCCTAGGGATCCGCATGCCTTGTAGATCGAGACCCAAGCGCCTGGTGCGATTCCCGCGATCGGACCCCGGTCGACACCCAATACTGGCGCCGGCTCGACTGGGTCACCGGCCGCCGTACTGGCGGTGTGGGTGCCGTGACCGTCAGAGTCGCGCGCGGTCTTATATGTTTCTTTGGCACCGGGGTGCGAAGCGAGGTAGTCGGTCAGGAATGCCCTGCCACCGATCAGCTTGTGATTGCACTGGAAGGCATCGGCGTCGTCGGTCAACGGGTTGTCCCCGAAGTCACAAGCACGCGGGGTGCCGTCGGCAAGCGGCGGAGCCGCGTCCAGGTTGCCGTTGTCGGCGAACGACGGGTGCTCCGGCCACGCGCCCGTGTCGATGACACCGACGATGACGCCTTTACCGGCGTTAGCATCGCCACCGAGCTGCGGATAGAGCGAGCTCGCCCCGATGAAGTCGGCACCGGCGTCGCTCAGCGGATGCAGCACGTTGTTCGCCTGCAAAGCCACCACACCAGGCAGATTAAGCAGGTCACGGACCCGATCGCCAGGCAAAGTCACCGACAGTCCACCATAGACGGTACGCAGCCGTTGGCCGACTCTAGCGCCGTGCACCTTCGCGCCGAGTGCGCGTTCGAAGGTTCCCTCGACGTCGGTGACATGGCGACCGTAGCTTTGCTCGGCAGCCGAGCCGGAGAGTGGCTTGCCGGTGACCTTGGGGCTGGTGGCGGCCAGTCCTTTGATCCCGCCGGCATAGGTGGCCACCGAGTCGTAGGACAACTTGACCAGCACGGAAACCGGCGCCGAGCCGGAGTGCTTGAGCACCTGCGGGTCGGTCTCGGCGATGCTGCTCGTGACAGTTTTGCCATCGGTGGTTCGGCTAATCGGGGTCAGCGGGCCGACCGTCGACGGGTCGCCCGGCGGCGCGGCAATTGCCGGGCGCGGCCCGACGATCACCAAGGTCGGTATGAGCGTGGCGGTCACAAGTGCCGTCACACGCCTATTCAATCTCATAAAACGTCCTTTTCGCGTAAGTGCTGGTTCGGTGCAGACAGACGGCCGCCGGATTCACTCCGATGTGATGCCGGCGGCCGCTTCAGATAGGAGGCTCAGGAACGATTGATGATCACTGGGGTAGTGCCGACGGATTGACCGTTTTCGGTGCGGACGTCGATGTAGCCGAGGTGGTAGAAGCCGGGATCGTTAGCAGGGGGTGTGACGCTGGCGTGGAAAGACCAGGTGTCGCCCTGCTGATGGGTGGCTTTAGCATCGTCAACCGTGACGTTGCCAAGGCTGGGGTTTGTCGTGGCAATGGTGACGTCGTACGGGAAGTCGACTGGGCTGTCCCTGAGGTCAAAGGTGCTGACCTTGACGCCCAAACCCCGGACGGGCGGGTTTTCGATCCGAATGGTCTGTTCTGGACCGTCGATCACGCTTTGCCACTCGAAATCGCCACTTTTCCCGTCCGGATAGGTGACTTCGATCCTCGTCTTGTGGTTGGGATAGTCATAGTTGTTCACCTTGACCAAAGCCTCGGTGGTCCCGGCCGGCACAGTGAACGGGGTAAACCGACCCTCGACGGTGTCGTTTCTGTTCTGCGGCCCAGCCGGAAACGTCTTGGTGACAGTTTTAGCCCGATAGATCGGGGAGCCGGTCGCGGCGCCGGCGAAGACTACGCCCTTGTCAACGGTCGCGGAGACGTCTGTGCTGACCGGCTGACCGGCGTCACCGGTGACAGTCCACACCTGCGGAGTCAGCGCCACCACCGTGGGGGCGATGGTCAGGTCATAGCCGTGGAATTCCTGAACCGGACTGCTCGCCGGCCGCGCAATCGCCTTGGTTGACACTTCCCGGGCGTGCAGAGTGACTTCCCAAACGCCTGCCATCGGCCGTGGCCAGCTAATTTCGCCGTGTGCGCCGGGGGTGAACGCTGCGGTGCTGGGCGCGCCGCGTTGCAGGCCGATCGGGTCAGTCAGGAACATCGCAATGCCGGCGGTGTCAGTGCTTGGGCTGAGCACATTCACGTCGAGGTTCGGCAGTCCAGCGGGCACATCGATAAAGAAGCGTTTGGTGTGCTCGGCGGCGATGCCGGTTTCCGGCCCGGATCCGGTGTAGTGCAAGGGTTTGTCGGCAGTTAGCGGGTCGCCGACGATAACCGTGTGGGTGACCTGCTGATCGGCCGGGTCGGGAGTGCTCGGGTCGTCCAAGGTAATCGTGGCCGAGTGGATACCGGGTGCCGCTACGGCATCTTGGTCAGTATGCGCGGTGAAGTTTCCTACCGGGCTACCGTCGGCTGTTGTTGCCCCAGCGTCGACTTGGGTTTTGTCGAAGGTCAGCCAAGGTTGGTCGCTGGATACCGAGTAGGTGTGCGCATCCGGGTCAACGGTGTTCAGGTCATAGCGTTGATCGCTGGGCACCGCAGCGTTGCGAAGGTCTATTCCCCGCTGCAAGTATCCCTTGCCTTGGCTGAGTAAATACTTCGCCGTGATTGGGTCGATGGCGTCGATCTGGGTGTCGATGGTGCGTTCGGTCGTGCCCAGTTTGGCCAGCTGGTCGAAGGCCTTGTCGACCTGGATAACGCCAGCGCCTTGTTCGTATGTGGCGTAGCCGTCAAGGCGACGTGCCCCAAGCTGCAGCGCCCGCTTCAACGTGTGCGGAGTGTAAGCAGTTCCGGTAGCTTTTGCCGCACTGATGATCAACGCCTGGCCGCCGGATACCTCCGGGGTGGCCATGCTGGTGCCCTGATACATCGCGAAACCGGGTCCCGGCGTACCGGTCGGGAAGATGTCGCTGGGATAATCGAACCAGGGCGGAACCGCCGCCAGGGCAGCTCCAGGGGCAACAACGTCCGGCTTGCCGCCCCCGTCGTCGAGTGGGCCGATCGAGCTGAAGTAGAGCAAGCCCTCGTGCGGTATGCCGGGTCGGTCGTAGTTGGTTTGATAGGTGGCCGGGCTGATCGACGCGCCGACGGTAACCGCGCTAATGGCCCCAGCCGGGGTGGCTACCGAGCCGACACCTGGCCCGGAGTTGCCCGCAGCGATAGAAAAGGCGATGCCGTAGCCCCGCGAAATGTTGTCAATCAAAGTGTTACTGGTGTCGTAACCGCTACTGGTGCTGACGAACTGCACCGAGCCGAGACTCATGTTGATCACATCAGGGTGAGTCTTCGCGGTTTCGATCAGTCCAAGGCCGACAGAAGCCGTGGTACTGCTCCCGCTGGACTGCAGCACCTTCATCGCGTAAATCTCGGCTCCGGGTGCGGCGCCGTCGAAATGCAGATCACCGGCGTTCAGGTCTCGCCCGGCCGCAATCGACGAGACGTTAGTGCCGTGGGTGTTGCCATCCCAGACCAGGTCCCAGTTTGGGTTGGGAGTGTCGTCGAAGGCGAGGCTATGAGTGCCACAGGGGTTGAAGCCCTCGCTGCCGAGGGGCAAACAGTGCACGGCCGAAACGGTCAACGACTCTCGAACACCGGGCGTATCAGGATTGTCAGTGCCCAGCTGAGTGGTGTCACCCGAGTCGTTGTAATCGCGCAGCGGCTTCTCGTCGGCGAAGCTGTGATCCTGGTTCGTGTCGATGTACACCCGAGGGTCATCGCCGCCGACGATCAAGATCCCGAAGGTGTCGGTGGCAGTGCCATTTCGGTTCCAGTCATTGCCCAGATCAGTGGAGTCGGGCCGACCCGGTTCCGAAATGGGCTGGAACGTCAGGGGCTCAGCGGCGGCACCGTCTGGCAGCTTCCAAACAATTTTGGGCAAACCCTTGAAGACGAAGGTGTCTCCGTCGCGGCTCACGTCGTAACCGATGACGGAGTGCTCGTTGGTGTAGTCGGCCATCTTGGTGACCTTGCGGCCACCGGTAGTTGTGGTCTGCAGACCTGGAGCGGTCGGATCGGCCCCGGTGTCCAACACCGCGATCTTTACGCCACGGCCGTCCCAGGTTGGGTGATGGCGGATGAACGAAGGCGCATTGATGTCGACGTTGGGTAGGTAGCCGTTGCTCAGTTTCGCATCGACGTGTTTCCCAGCAACCGATTTGGTCAGCGCTGAGACCGGCGGCTCAGGTAGCGACACCTCATGGTCAAGCGACAATGCTTCGACCCGGTTGTCGCCCTCCAACGCCAATGCCGCGCTCGGCCGAATTTCAGCGCTCACGTAACCAGCTTTGTCGTCTACAACGTCGATCTTGGCGCCCCGCTTGACCGCAGCAGCGGCCATCTCGTCGCCACCGCCGACCTTGCTGAGCAGCAATATTTTGGTCGGCTTGTCACCGCCCTGCCGGCGTTGTTGCAGCGCCTGCTCGTCCGGACCCGAGATCTTGCGGCCCGGCGTCTTCGCAGCTCGCACCGGTTTCGGCCGGCCCGTTTGCGCAGATTTCAGACTCTCCGCGGTGACGGTAGATCTTGCCGACGCGGGAAGCCCCGTGCCGGCCACAACTAGCAATGACGCGACAATCGTCGTGAACGCTCGGGTACCAACTGTTAATGGTCTGCTCATTGGGCTGCTCCCCTTTAGCCACTGATGAGTGCCTATCCTGGGGCTGACCTGCGTAGCCGACAAGAACCAACTGTATTGGCCCCTAGTACCACCACCCCACGGATCCGTTCTGCATCGAGGGATAGAAACCTCCCAATGCAGATTTTCCGAAATGTTGCTGAACTGTTGCGTCTGAGCGTCGCCACGATTTCGCACACTGCCAAAGTTTTTGGGTACTGACGATATTTCCGGAATATGCTTATAAACAGCGCGAGATCAGCACAGATTTTTTACTGCACGTAGCCGTCTCGCTACCAGCCCCTGATGCCCGTTCCCAGATTCGGCAGTGGGGCAGACCCTCGGTATTCCGTAAACCCCACGGATCCGTTACACATATGTCGTGGATGACGATCTAGTAATCTTTCTGCTGACCTGCCGGGAGATGTCCTTCACTCGGGCTGGCCAAGCGCTACGGGTGAGCGGCCAGGCGGTCAGCCAACGCATCCGACGTTTCGAGCACCGACTCGGGGTCGCCTTACTGCACCGGTCGGCTCGCTCACTGGACCTGACCGAGGCCGGACGCGTGCTCCTCGAATACGCCGCACAGGCCTTCCCGCAATGGGAGAAGACCAAGCAACACCTTCTCAATCCAGACCAGAACACAGAACCATGGCAACTTCGCCTAGGGCTGATGCCCACCAGACCACAAGAGCTCGCGGATCACTTGAGTGGAACGGTCGCTGGCATCAATCTGGACTGGCTGTCCGACAACCAGCTTTCAGTGCTCCTAGACCGGTTACGCGACGGTGAACTAGACGCCGTCTATGCCTTTGGAGTGCCCACTGAGCCGGTGCCTACCCTGCCGGGCATCTCCTTGCTCACCATCGTGCACGAACCGCTATGGGTGATTCTCAGCCGCCACCACCGGTTTGCTGAGCGAGCGGAATTGACGATCGCCGAGTTGGCCGACGACACCTGGATCATCAACCCGCCGTCCGACTCAACCCATCGGTGGGAACACGACCTGCTGGCCGGCATTGGTGTCACTCAGATGATCTCAACCACCGGCAATTACGTGTACCGCCACCTTGACGACGAAGGTGTGTGTGCACTCGCTACACCACTTGCGCGTACCCATGACCGGCATGTCATCGTGCCTTTGGTCGACCCCACCCCAACCTGGCATCTATACCTAGCCTGGAACCCCCTGACCGTGCCAGAGTCCGTGGCGCTTGCCCTCCAGCGCGAAATCCGCAACTTCTATCGATCGGCGGCGCGCGACGTACCGGCATATTGGCAGCGCCTTGTGCGTACACCGGCGGTATTTCCGGGGATTGCCACCCCCGACGCTGATTGACAGTGGAAACGATCAGGGAGTGCCCAGGTCAGCTCGGGCACTCCCTGAAACACCGTGCGAATAAGGTCTGGCGGATATTTATCTAGTTTTTGGCGACCAGTACCGCCGGCGCTGGCCTTACTTGCGCTCGGAACGCCGCTGGCCGTCGCGGCGGCGGCCGGTGTCGGCGCAGCCGACGAGGCGTTACCTGGTGACGAAAGCCATGGCAACCCGGTTGAATCACTCAGATGAGCCAGCTATATCCCCCGATCGAACCGTTCGCCCACGGCCTGCTCGATGTCGGCGACAGTCAGCTGATCTATTGGGAGAGCTGCGGAAACCCGCTCGGCAAGCCGGCGCTGGTGCTACACGGCGGCCCCGGCTCGGGAGCAGGCCCGCACTGGCGGCAATTCTTCGACCCGACGAAATACCGAGTAGTGCTGTTCGACCAACGCGGCTGTGGGCGCAGCCAGCCGGACGCGGGCGAGGTCGGCACCGACTTGTCGACTAACACCACGCCACATCTGCTGGCTGACATCGAAAAAATTCGCGCTCACCTGCAGATCGACAAGTGGCTAGTGCTCGGCGGTTCGTGGGGAAGCGCGCTGGCCCTCGGCTACGCCCAAATGCACCCCGCCCGGGTCAGCGAACTGGTGCTATTCAGCGTCGTCACCAGCACTGCGGCCGAACACCACTGGCTCACCCGCGACCTAGCCCGAATCTTCCCCGAACAGTGGGAACGCTTCCGCGACGCAGTGCCACCCGCCGACCGTACGGGGAACTTGCCCGCCGCTTATGCCCGACTGCTCGCCCACCCAGACGAATCAGTGCGCGCTGCGGCCGCGCGGGCCTGGTGCGTGTGGGAAGACGCCCTAGTCTCGAACGTGCCAGGAAGCAGTCCCGACCCTCGTTACGAAGATCCCCGATTCCGGCTAACCTTCGCGCGTCTCGTCACGCACTATTGGGCGCACGACGGCTGGTTCACTCCCGGCGAGCTGCTGGCTGGCGCGCACCGGCTGGCCGGAATCCCAGGCGCACTCATCCACGGCCGGCTCGACCTCGGCAGCCCAGCCGACATCGCCTGGCAGCTAGCCAAACTCTGGCCCGACGCGACCTTAGAGGGCGTTTGATGAGCATTCATGTTTCCGTTTTGTTGTTATTAGTCGCTTAGTCACTGGTATGCGGCGTCAGGCCGCACGCCTACAAACAGAGTGAAATGCCCGATTTTAGTAGCTTACGTTCCCAGGGTTGGCATCCCCGACGCAATTTTTCTGACTTTTGTAAACCGAACGGAAATAAAGGGACGTTTCTACTATAAGCAGGCACTGTTGGACTGCACTTCCAGGGAATAAATTGGATGATTTACCTCTAAAGCCGCATAAGCCGCAGGGGTTAAATCGCCTTTATGACATAAAACCCTATTCGAATGCCCTCTTAGAGGGCATTCGAGCATTCATGTTTCCGTTTTGTTGTTATTAGTCGCTTAGTCACTGGTATGCGGCGTCAGGCCGCACGCCTACAAACAGAGTGAAATGCCCGATTTTAGTAGCTTACGTTCCCAGGGTTGGCATCCCCGACGCAATTTTTCTGACTTTTGTAAACCGAACGGAAATAAAGGGACGTTTCTACTATAAGCAGGCACTGTTGGACTGCACTTCCAGGGAATAAATTGGATGATTTACCTCTAAAGCCGCATAAGCCGCAGGGGTTAAATCGCCTTTATGACATAAAACCCTATTCGAATGCCCTCTTAGAGGGCATTCGATGAACCGCTGCTATGTTATGACCCACTTTGTGGCATGCCCGATTCGCTCTATACACACCTTGAATGGCTGTATGCACCCATGCTGGTGAGCTGATTAGCGCCCGTTTCACCATAATATGCGTTGCGGATTCCGTCTGACGTAAGAACGCCCATGAATCGCCGCCTGTGTCGACTTGCCCACCCTGCCGGCTGCGTCCAGAGTAGATCTCTACCGTGACTGCTCGCCGCGCCTACCCCAGTGACATCTCCGATGCCCGCTGGGCCCTGATCGGGCCGACTCTGCTCGCCTGGCAACAGGCCCGCCTCGACCGGCGACCCACCGGGGAACCGGCCCGCACCGACGTCCGGGAGGTACTCAACGCTATTTTCTACGTCAACCGCACCGGGATCGCGTGGAAATACCTTCCCCATGACTTTCCGCCACACACCACTGTGTACTACTACGGCGCCTGGCGCGATGAAGGCGTCTTCGCCCAGCTCAACCTCGACCTGACCGCTCTGGCCCGAGTCAAAGCCGGCCGTGAACCTGAGCCTACCGCCGCGATCATTGATACACAGAGCGTGAAAACATCCACAAACCCGCCGACCACGACGCAAGGAACCGATGCGGCGAAAAAGATCGTGGGCCGTAAACGCAGCGTAGTCACAGACACGGTAGGGCTCCTGCTCGCCGTGATCGTCATGGCCGCGTCCGTGACCGACAATAGCGCCGGAATACAGGTATTAGACCAGGTCAAAGCCGTGTACCCAACCATTACCAAGACCTGGGTGGACGCCGGGTTCAAAACAAAATTCGTCGAACACGCCGCAACTCTGGGTATCGATGCCGAGGTTGTACCGCGCAACACCGAAGTCCGAGGCTTCCACGTCGTCAAACGGCGCTGGGTGGTGGAAAGGACCCTGGGCTGGCTGATGCTGCACCGCAGACTCGCCCGCGACTACGAAACCCTGCCGGCCAGCTCCGAAGCCATGATCCACATCGCGATGCTCGACAACATCAGCCGCCGCATAACGGACGAAACCACACCAACCTGGCGAGGTACATACTAGTACATCAAGAACATATCGAACGCCCTCTTAGAACTGATCGACGACGCCGGCCATGGCTCCGGCCGAGGTATCGGCACCGCTATCGTCGCGGCATTAGCCCGATTTAGCTGATTCGCTCCCCATACTTAACTCAGCGGGTCGAATTAAGTAGTGCTGGCGTAAATTATCGATTGGCCGGTGGTAATTCGGGCGGACAGACGCCAGTCGACAATGGCTTCGAGCTCAGCCGGCTGCCAATACCGCTTGACGACCTCGAAGCTGCGACCGTCATTGAGCACCCGCTGCTGCACGTCATCCTGCAGCCGCTCAGTGTCGTAACTATCCACCACGAACACCCGCCCGCCCGGCCGCAAGGCCGAGGTCACCTGTTGCTGAAATCGCGCCAACCGCTCCTGCGGCACATGCGAAAGCCAATACCCAAAAAACACCACATCGTACGCCCCGGCCGGTGCCGTCCACTCGAAGAGATCTGCGGCCAGATAGCTGACGTTCCCGAACTCAGCCGTCCTCTGCCGGTTCAGTGTGAGCGTCTCCACATTGGCGTCCACAGCAGTCACCTGCCGAGCATGCTGGGCCAAACGCCGCGTCCACCACCCAGTGCCAGCCGCCAATTCGAGCACGTCACCGACGGGTCCGAACACGTCCAACGCCTGCTCGACCTCAGCTACGTCAGCGAACCAGCGCTGCGTTTCCGCCGGCGACTTCGCATACTGACCTTGCGCCTGCCACCATTGGTCATACTCAGGTGCCCGCTGCCGGTAATACTCGCGCTGCTCGTCCAACCGATGCATAACACCGATGCTAATAGGTCCATCGAACCAGCCGCTCAAACGATTTCCGCCGCTGGACCGCTGGGCTGGCCGCCGATGTCGTTCATGGCGCCCTTGGCCCGAAGTAGATCCCCGGCTCGACCTCGAACATGTTTGCTTGTGGATCTTATGCCATCAATGCGAGCAAACTATTTCCCTGCCCGCAGGCGACCTTGGACGAGTTAAGACACCGGCGACCTCTACGCTGAAGGAGAGGACGTTCAACGCTGCGCGGCCGTATTTAACGATCTGAGGTCTTCGGCATTGTCACCTACCGCCTCAGCCGCGATGATCAAGAAGGTCCGCGACGCGGAACACTAGGCTAAGTGGTCCTCGGCGTTAATCCTTCGGGGGTCAGATGGTGGCGGTTTCGTGAGCGGCGATGCGTTTGAGGGTGGTGGCGAGGTCGGCTTTGGTGTAGCGCCAGTTGAAGGGCCGGGCGGCGAGGTTGTAGAGGTCTTCGAATGCGGTGAGCCGGTTGGTGACGTCGTTGAGGTCGTAGAAGTCGTTGGGTGTGACGACTTTGCGCTGCACGATGGAAAAGTAGATTTCGACCTGGTTGACCCAGCTCGCGTGGATTGGTGTGTGGACCAGGGTGGCGTTCGGCCAGGTGTTTTCCAACCGGTCGATGGCTTTGTGACCGCGGTGTGACGAGCCGTTATCGGTGATCCAGAAGACTCGGCGGGCGCTGGAGTAGGGCTCACGGCCCATGACCTGCGCGACCAGGTTCGCGAACGGAACAATGCCGGTCGTGGGTTCGGTACGGCCGAACACCCTGGCCTGGTGGACGTCGTACGCGGCGAGGTAGGCCAGCGCCCCACCCCGGTCATATTCGTGGTTGACCCGCATGATCCGGGCCAGTCCGGGTGGCAGGCTCGGATGACACCGGCAGCGGGCCTGCACGGAGGTCTTCTCATCGGCGGAGATGACGTAGTCGTCGTCGCCGAGCACCTCGCCGTGCCAAGTGCGGGCGTACAGGTCGAGGACACGGCCTGCCTTAACGGCGAAGTCCGGGTCACGCGGGAAGATCCATGACTGGTGGCGCCACGGGCGGATCGCATCCCGGCGTAGCCACCGGCGCACGGTGGATGCCGAGATGTCCTCGACCACCCCGACGTCGACGGCTTCGGCAGCCAGATCGGCGTGGCTAAACCGCGACAACGGGATCCCCCGATCCGCGGGCAGTTCACAGGCGATCGCTTTGACCTGGGCCTGCTGCACATCGGTGAACCGACGCGGCCGCCCGGAGCGGCCCCGATCCCGCAGGCCGTCCTCGCCGTAGGCGCCGTAGCGGTCGCGCCAGGTCCGGGCGGTGTCCACACAGACCCCGACCCGCCGCGCGATCGCCGCGTTGCTCCAACCCTGGGCAGCGAGCAAGATGATCGTGGCGCGTAAGACGTGCCGGTGTTGCTCGGTCACGGTCCTGACCCGGCGTTCAAGACGCTGCTGCTCGGGCATAGACAAGACGATCGGGCAGGCCGATGGACCAGACATGACAAACCTCCGCCTACCCGAACATGGCAGACAGTCGATCTATTGCGGGTGGTCGGCCTTTCGCACCGGGTGGATTCGCCCCGGCCTGCGGGCCCATCGGCAGGCCGGCATGATGAATAGTGTGGCCGCGATTCCCGAATCGACGAAGGTGTCGTTGCAGCAACGCCTGACTGAGCACGCGAAGGCCCACTGGCCCGGGCTGCCCGGGATCGTGGTGCGGTACCGGGCCGGGTTCGCCTACATCGACGCGCACCTACCCGACGGTGAGACCATCCCACTGATGAGGCTGCGCTATCAACGCTCCGCACACCTGTGGGGCTTCGCGATCTACCTCGCCAGTCGTGACGGCTACCAAGACTCCGTCCTACCCGACGGCCAACCGATCGGCACCGCCCAAGACGCCCTCGACTGCGCCGGCGACCTCTACCTCACCAACCTGGAACCCCTGAACCAACCCCCGAAGGATTAACGCCGAGGACCACTAAGGAGGAAAGATGCTCGACCAGACTTGGCGCACGAGTAGCCGCAGCGGCGACAACGGCCAATGCGTGGAGGTTCGGCGCATTGGCAACACGATCGAGGTCCGTGACAGCAAGGATCGGTCTGGCCCGTCGCTGCAATTCACGCTAACCGAATGGGTTGCCTTTACTTCCGGCGCAAAGGGCAGCGAGTTCGACGTTTAGTCCTCGCCAGCTTTCGACAGCGGTCCGGTCCCTGTACTACAGCCCCAGATCATGAAGATGTTCCGGTATGGGTGGTTTCAGATTCGTAGCGGTGGTGGGAGTCGATCACCGCGGCGTCCGTAGTGGCTGATCATCGCGGTGCTCTGATGGGCGCGGCGCCAGGCCTCGCGGGCGATGGCCGCGGCGTAGTCGCCGACGGCGCGGAGCAGGATCGTCGCGGTGAGTAGGCCGCGTAGGGCGGCCAGGGACAGCCCGATCAGCGGTGTCGGGTTCAGCCGGGGTGTTCGCTTCCCGTCCGGGGGTGGTCTTTTCCCAGGCCGGACCGGGTGACTGCGAGGAATGCCTGAGCGAGCATGCTGATGGTCACGTGTCGGTGCCATGAGGTCCATCCACGAACCTGGTACTGATCCAAACCGAGTTGGTCTTTCCCGGCCTTGTTGTCGTCTTCGATGTTGCACCGTAGACCCGCTGCGAGGATCATCGCGGGGACCGGTGTCTGGGCCGGGGCGTGGACCAGGAAGTACTCCACCTCGTAGATCCCGTCGGGATGCTTCTTCGTGACCTTCGGCCGGATCGCTCGACGGATCAACAGGGTATGGGCGAAACCCGGCGCGGGTGGCTGTCCCTTGACCGTCACCGCATGGGCGGCGAAGTCCCAGTACCGCTCACCTTTACTGCCGTAGCCACACGAACGGCGTTGCCATACCCGGTCGGCGGTGCCGGCCAGCACCACGTCCGGACGCAATGCCTCACCGCGAACCCCGAGAAGGGGCAGGTCCACCGCGACCGCGAACACATAAGACAAGACGTTGTCGTGGCAGAACTCGCGTAGGACCGGGTCACGGCCGTATCCTGAGTCAGCAACAACCCACCGGAACCTCAACGCCTGGTCCGCGAGAGCCCGTTTCAGCATGGTAACGCCCAGGTGCGGTTTAGTGACCAGACCACGATCGGCGGGTACCCCGGCGGTGTCACAGCGGGCCCGGTCACTGGTCCACGACGCCGGCAGGTACAACTCCCGATCGATGAACGTGTGCCCAAGCGCAGAAGCATACGTCAGCATCACCATGCACTGACAGTTCTCCGTCTGCCCCGTCAACCCGCAGTGCTGCGGTGCCACCCCTACACTCTTGGTGCCCTTCTTGATCGCCTGCGTGTCATCCAAAACCAACGCCGCGTCCGGGTCGGCCAACCCGGCCAAGACGTAACCCCGCACCCAGTCACGTAAGACGTCGACATCCCACGAAGCCTTGTTCAGCAGATGCTGGAACCGCTTCGGATTCGCCAGACCCGAGAACTCCGCCATCGCCCAACAATTCTTCTTCGCCACGTCCGCGAGCATCGCCCGCACGAACAGCCCGAACGTCTCCTTCGGCTCCGGCCGGGCGAACAACCACCCCAACCCATCCGTCAACGCGGACAGATCCATACCCCACGCATCGATGTCCTGCACCGTAACCGCATCCACGCCGTGGACAACGATCGATCATGCAACCAGTTTCAAGATCCTTTCAGACCCAAGATCTGGGCCTGTAGTACCTGGCTGGGGCGGGTGATTAGTGGGCGTGGGTGGTTAGCCAGTCGCTGAGGTCGTGCAGGACCTTGACATCCGGGCTACCGAACTCGCCGGAGAATTTCGGCGTCACGTTGAGACCGTGGCCGACACCGGGGTAGATGTGCAGCGTGTGGTCTCGGTGGGCCGCGGTCAGCGCCGCGTCAGTCACGTACGCGCCGCGGACTAGGGTTTGCACGTCGCTTTCACCGTTTAGCAGCAGACTCGAACCTGTGTAGCGCGGCGGCACCTGGGCAACCGTGCCGTATCGCGAAATATCAGTGAAGTATTGCCGATCATCGTCAGTGATACCGGGCACGTTCGGCCAGTTTTTGAACGCGTCGGGCGACCCAAACTTCGGCATCAGTTCCGTGTCGATGTTGATTTTGCCGTCGCGATTGGTGTCGAGCGAACGGGGCACCGACTTGCCGTCACCCAAAATTTCCGCGAACGCTTTGCGATCCGCAGCCGAACGGCCCAGCAGCCCGTCCCGAATCTCGCCCGCGGTCAGCTGACCATCGCCGTCAACATCGAATTCTTCGCGCACCTGCGCAGCATGTTGACCTAACAACTCATATTGAACGATGGTCCGCATCGGCAGCCCGACAATACCCGCCACCACCACGCCAGCCGGCCGGGGAATACCGGCGGCTTTCGGGTCCGCCGCCAATAAACTGGCCACCAAAGTGCCCTCGTGCTGGTAGCGCTCATCGTGTGGGCAGTTTTCGCCGCGCGCCAACTGCTGCCGGTGCCCCGCTCAACCGCCGACATCGCCGTGTGGTGTGCCGGATACGCAGTGGGCCTGCGTTCTGATCGGCGCGGTGTCGGCGCCGCGGCACTCGCCGGCGCGATCGTGACGATTGGGCTGCTGGTGCGTGACTCGCAGCCGACAAATCTCGCAGACGCGCTCGCGCTGGTGCTCATTGTCGCCTGGGCACCGATACTGATCGGCCGTTTCTTTCGCAGTCGCGCGCAAAGGCGGCAAAAGGCGGAGAACCTAATCGTCGAGCTGCGCGAACAATTAGCCCAACTCCAGCCGACTCCACCGAGCCGGCTCTGCCACGTGACCCGAATGAAGCACTACGTACCTTGACTGCGCGCGAACGGGAAATCTTCATGCTGGTCGCGGCCGGGGCGACGAACGAACAGGTCGCCACCGACCTCATCCTCAGTCGCGAAACTATCAAAACTCACGTCCGCAACATCCTGCGCAAACTCGACCTGCGCTCCCGCGCCCAGCTGACCGCCCACGCCTATTCCGTCGGCCTCATGACCGGTTCAGCCCAACAAATGCGCAATTCCCCCGACCGTACGGTCTAACGCTCTCCACCCCGCGTTAGCCTTGCGGGTCGGGGTGGCAAAGGCGGATGCCAGCGTCGGTTCACACGGTGACGACTATCTTGCCGGTAGCGGAGCCTTCTTCCATGGCGGTGTGCGCGGCGGCGATGTCGTCGAATGCGTAGACCTTATCGATGGGTACGTTGACCTTGTCGGCGGCGACGGCGTCTAGGTAGTTCTGCAGGACTTCGGCGGGTAGGTCGCTGGCGTCACCGTGGTAGCTGCTAAGGCGTACCCCGCGGGGTAGGAAGTCGATGGGGTAAAAGTCCTTGATGATCCATTCGTTGGACAGCATCCCGGCGAAGCAGGCCACTCCGTGCACGCGGATCGCCTGTAGCGTGTCGGGAAGGGTAGGGGTGCCGACCAGTTCTAGTGCGCTATCGACTCCTGCTGGCTGGATCGCGCGGATCTGCCCGGCGATGTTTCCATTGTCGATCAGGACGTGATCGACGCCGAGTTTGACGAGCGCAGCTGCTTTACCTGGGTAGCGGGTGGTGGCGAACACCGTCATGTTTTGCTGTTTCGCCAGTATGGCGGTGGCCATGCCAACTGATGATGTGCCGCCGCGGATGAGAATCGACTGCCCGGCGTGCGCGTCGAGGCCGACGGTGAGCGCCCCGTAGGCGGTTTGCAGCATTTCCGGGACGGCGCCGAGGATTTTCCACGGCAGGTCGCTGCGGAAAGGGACTACTTGGCTTGCCGGCACGCAAGTGTATTCGGCGTAGCCTCCGTCGAACGTGCGACCCATACCTCCCATCATCGCAGCGACTTGTTGACCTTCGGCGAATTCGCCGCCGGGACAGGACGCCACCGTCCCTGTCGCCTCGATGCCGAGCACACGGGGGAAGGTGACCCCGTCGGCTAGGCCGAGCCGGGTGTGTAGTTCGGAGCGATTCAGTCCGAAGGCACGGACCCGAATGAGGACCCACCCGGGTTGCGCGATCGGGATGGGAAGCTCGCGGATCGTCAGGGTGCTGGCAGGTCCGGGCTTGTCGAGAACTATGGCACGCATTAGGGGGGTGTCCTTGCTGACCAGTGGTGATGGGCGAACGCGGTGGTCGGGCGTCAGGCAAGGCCGATCTGCTGGTAAAAGGTTTGATTGTCCCAAAAGAGGAACTCCTCGCTCATCCTTCCCCCTTTGTTCCAGATGCCGATGGTGGCCATGTTGATGGCGTACTTCTTGCCGGTCGGGGTGATGAAGCCGCCGCGGCCGTCGGGCATCGGGTGGGTGAAGGTGCCGCGCATGACTCCGGTGACGGCGGTGAGATCGTTTTGGGCCAGGCGTAGCGGGTGCTCAACGATGCGGGTGTCCGGGGCCCAGGCGAACAGCGCTTTCAGATCGGCGGTGTGCGAGTCGATGCCGTCGGTGTAGTGCCCATCGGGCCAGTGCACGCGCACGTTGTCGGCGTGGCTGAGACTCAACCGGTCCCAGTCGGCGTGGGTGAAGACCTCATAGTCGAGCTCGTCAAAGGTTTTGAGGTGCTGCCGTTCGGCGCGGGTCACACCTTCGGGCATCGGCGCGTTCGGTACCGGGGTGGTGGCGGGGTCAGGCAGCGCGGTGCTTCGGTGAGCTGCCATGGCTTGTGCGGGATCGACGCCCGCGGTGAATGCGCCGAGCACGGTGGCTCCGAAGGCGACGGCGGCGGTATTACGAAGAACGGCACGACGATCCGACATGTAAGTTCCCTCCAGGAAGTGGTTACTAAAGGATACTAGTAAGTTTAAGGTATCGGTGTCAATGAGATAGCATGAGGTAATGGTTGACGACACCACCGCCTATGACGTCTTCTCCCGCACGTGTCCGTCACGACCCGCGCTCGAGGCCGTCACCAACCGGTGGGGGCTCCTCGCTCTGCGGGCGTTGGCGGAGACGCCGATGCGCTTCAACGAGCTACGCAGGCGCGTCGACGGCGTCAGCCAGAAGATGCTCGCGCAGGCACTGCACGCGCTGGAACGAGACGGCTTCGTCGACCGCCGAGTGCAGGGCTCGTTCCCGCTGCACGTCGACTACAGCCTTACGCCGCTCGGCCGTGCAGCAGCAGGCCAGGTCGCCGCTTTGGTCAAACTCGTCGAAGACCACATGCCACAGGTGCTGGCGGCTCAGCAACGTTACGACGAGACGAAAGACTCATCGATCGCGCAACTGCAATAACCTCACCGACCGGCCCGCGATGCCGCCGGTCCCGGGTAGCCAGCCCCTCGGTGCTTCCGTCACAGCCACGACATTTATTGAACACGTTCAACTAGCCGGGTACGGTGGCGGCCATGACCAAGACAGTGATCGTCGCGGCAACTGGCGGTATCGGCCGTCAGCTGCTTTTACAGGCAATAGCCGCCGGACACGACGTGACGGCAGTGGTTCGTAACCCACAACTGCTGCCCGATCTGCATATGCGGGTGGTGCGCGCCGACCTCACTCACCCCGACCAAGAGATCCTGCAAGAGGCCGTGCACGGCGCAGATGTCGTGTTGTCGGCACTGGGCGCGCGCACAGCGGCGCAGGCCGGGGTCGCTTCGCACGGGACTCGTGCCATCGTGCAGGCAATGCAATCTACCGGGGTGCGGCGCCTGCTCGCGGTCAGTGCCGCATCGGTCGGCACCGTGGCATCGCCCGCACGACCGGCGCCGCCGCGTTACAACCCGGGCGACGGCATCGTGACCCGACATTTGTTCGCCCCAGCCGCCAAGCTGCTCTTTCGCCGCCACTACCAGGATCTCGCGCTCATGGAAGACGTGCTGCGCGACAGTGGACTGGACTGGACGATCATCCGACCACCCCGGCTACTCAATGTTCGCCTCCGGCACCATTACCGCACCGCAACCGACATCAACGTGCGAGGCGGTCTATTCATTGCCCGCGCCGACGTAGCCGCACATATGCTAGACATAACCGATAAGGCAGAAACTGTCGGCCATGCCGTCGGCATCGCGTACTGATGCCGACCAACCGCACCCTGCGGGTCCGGAAACCGCCAGGCAAATTCGAGTTTAATCGCTTACGCGGTAAGTCAACATACAATCACCGAAGGTAACGGCCGGGGATGTCACAAATAGTTGACTACACCGTAATTCCGGGTACTGAAAACCTGCGATGCCACGAATCGCGGCACTGATCGTCAGCACCGCCACGCGGTGGGCGCAGGACAGACGATCGAAGCGGCGGTTACGCTAGCTCAACAGCAACCCGAGGATGTGGCTGCAGATGATCAATGTGCAGGAATTTGCCCGGCGGCTCAGCACCGTCGGAGCCGATACGTTCACCAGCGACGATGTCGTGGACCTGGCGACCGCCGCCGATGTTCGTATCAGCGCTGACCTCGAGATTGACGCCAATCTGGCGCAGCGCCTTCTTGACCAGATCTTGCCAGCCCTACCCGTCACGGGAGCGCAGATCGCATCGTCGCAATGGCCGCCACCGATGTCCTCCCGGTCCGCTGCGCCTGCGATGTCGTTCTCCAGTCCCGGTGCCGTCGATGGCCCAACTGATCAGCCGACTCGACCCCGCAGCTCTAGGCCCTCGCATAGCGGCCAGCGACCCGGCTCTCGACGACCTAGCAGGTGAATTGGGTTGTCTTACCCCTTCAGAATCCGATTGCCGCGGCACCCGCACGACCCCTATGTGGCCACGGAGCTTGCGGTAGTGATATTGCCTCTTTCGGATCTGGTCTGATATAGCCTAGGTTTTTGGGTTCCACGTCGTTACTCGACGCGAGGGTTGTCAGCCGCGGATGTCAGGCAAGATAGTTGCTACCGCAAACACTGGTCGCCGTTCTCCCCGGTTACCCCATTGAGTTGAAGAAATCGGGCATTGTACGTATTCATCTCGTATCGGAGATATTTGGTCATGAACCGCGCAGTTCAGAACCTGTCCGCTGAGGCACTGTTCGTCTCGGACATACAACCGTCACAAAACCCGACTCGGGACGTTGTCGCTCAGACGATCACCGCGATGTTGTTGTGTTACGGCCGCGAAGGGTGTGTCGCTGAGTTCGCCGCGCAGTTCGGTGATCACCCAGACACAGCAGCCCGACGGATGTCCTGGGCCCAACGCGAACTTAACCTGCAACCCGCCCGCTACTCGGGCCAAGACCAACCGATGTCAACTCGTAATACCCGCGCTGCGTAAACCCCGGTCGATGACGGCCACAGCAGTTTGCCGGTGACGGGATGCTCTGCGGGTGTGCCTCCCGCTAATGCCAACCGGGGTTCGCTACCAAGATCACGCGGTGTCCGCAAAAAGATTTCGCACCGTCCTCTGTCTTAAGAGGACGGTGCGTTTTACCTGCTAAACACGGGTGGAGCTGAGGGGACTCGAACCCCTGACCCCCACACTGCCAGTGTGGTGCGCTACCAGCTGCGCCACAGCCCCTTGCCGATCTAAAACACGTGCCGAGCACGATCACTTGCAAGCTAAATATCTAGCCGTCCCCGGCCACCCGGGCACTGGAGAAATCTTACACACCCCATAGTGACGCCGAAGAGACCCCCCAGTGGTCGCCGTCAGTTCAGCGACGGATCGGCCGGGAAGTGGGCCACTGCAGCAAGAATGTCGCCCTGTCGGCGTAGGACCATGGCCCACAGATCGTCAGGTCGATCGATGAATGGGTCACCGGGCAGGGCGTCGAAAACGAACCACGAGCCGGACGCGATCTCCTGCTCAAGCTGCCCAGCTGACCAACCGGAATAGCCGGCGAAGACCCGAATACCTGTCACGCTTGCGCGCAATCTGTCCGGGTCGGCGGAGAGATCGACCGTACCCAAGGCGCCGTCGACTTGATGGAAGCCGCTGAGCCGGCGCTTGACCTCCGGCCGGGCTCGGGCCAGACAGATTGCCGACTCGGGTTGCACTGGGCCACCCTCGAAGAGCACAGCCGGATCACCGGCAAGCGCGCCCCAATCGCCGAGCACGTCAGCCACTGGCACCTCGGTCGCGCGGTTCAGCACAACACCTAATGCCCCACCAGCCTCATGCGCAACCAACAAGACCACCGTACGGTCGAAATTGGGATCTTTGAGGGTTGGAGTTGCCACCAACAGCTGACCGGTCATCGACTCCACCGACCGGCCTCCGATTCGCTGACCCTCGCTATACACGGGCGGCCCGCACTGCTTGTGCGGTCATTCACCCACCAGCTTCCGGCTCGTGCACCAACTCCATGCCTCGCACATTAGCCCGTGAATCTGCGCCTCGATAAGGTCTGCGCATGAACCCAGCAGCGCAGATCGGCGTCATCGGTGGCTCGGGCCTGTACGCATTGCTCGACGGCGCCCGCGAGCACGAGGTCTCGACGCCGTACGGGCCGCCGTCGGATGCGATCACCGTGGCCGAGGTCGGCGGGCGCCAGGTGGCCTTCCTGCCACGCCACGGCCGCGATCACCGCTATGGCCCACATCAGATCCCCTACCGGGCAAATCTGTGGGCGCTGCGCTCCTTAGGCGTACGCCAGATCATCGCGCCCTGTGCCGTCGGCGGTCTGCGCCCTGAGCTCGGGCCGGGCACCTTCGTCGTCCCGGACCAGCTAATCGACCGTACGAGTGGGCGGGTCCAGACGTTCTACGACTCAGGCGCGGTGCACGTGTCGTTCGCCGATCCGTATTGTCCGCACGGGCGCGCCGTTGTGCTCAATTGCGCCGAACGGGTGAATCCGGTCGACGGCGGCACCATGGTGGTCGTCGAAGGTCCCCGCTTCTCCACCCGCGCCGAGTCGAAGTGGTTCACCTCGATCGGCGGCGCGGTGGTGAACATGACCGGGCATCCTGAAGCAGTCCTCGCCCGCGAGCTAGCCCTCTGCTACACGGCAATCGCGTTGGTCACCGATCTGGACGCCGGAGTCGAAGGCGATCACGGCGTCACCCAAGACGAGGTGTTTCAGGTGTTCGCCGACAACACCGCGAAACTGCGCGACGTGCTCCTAGCAGCCGTAACCAAACTGCCCACCGAGCGCACCTGCCCCTGCCCCAAGGCCCTGGACGGCATCAAACTCCCCTTCGACCTGTCCTAACGAATGGGATCGCTAAACAACACTTGCACGGACCACGAGGCTCGACTGGATCGCCGCTCAGTAGTGATAACGCGCCTGCACGACGATGAGGTTCTCGCCGCGAACGGTGTAGACGAGTCGGTGCTCATCAGTGATCCTTCGCGACCAGTAGCCGCTGAGGTTCTCGGTCAAGCGCTCTGGTTTCCCAATCCCCTGCCCTGGGTCGCGCAACGCCTCCTCGATCATCCGATTGATTCGGCGAAGCATCTTGGGCTCGCCCGCCCAGGACGTGTAGTCCTCCCAACCGGTCTTATCGAAAGCGATGTTCACTAGGCTTGGGCCTCTGGGTGCTCAGCAGCAGAAATCAGATCGTGCTGCTCGAACTCACCCGCATCGACTCTCGCCACGCTCTCCCGCAGCCGCCGCGCATTCGCCGGCGACCTGAGCAGATACCGCGTTTCTACCAATGACCGCCACAGCTGCTCGGGCACGAGGAAGGCTGTGCCCGACTTCGAGACGATCTCCACCGCCTCGTCGTCGTCGTTGACCTGCTCGATCAACGGGAAGAGCCGCTTTCGAGCCTCGCTAGCAGACAACGCCACAGCCACGCCTCCCTAGTCGTACCAGTATCCGGTACCAGACTATCGCTTTCCACTACGCATGTCACCAAGCTTTTGCGCCCACGGAATCCTGTTAGACGGCGCCCAGAGACGAACAGTCAACTTGTTCCCCGAGTCAGGACGCACCCACCGCAAACCACGCACGCAAGGTAATGACTGCTCGCCAAAGGGCGGGATTTGTCCATGTCCGCACTAACGGCAGCCCGCAAGGCACGGGGATCGTCAGTACGTTCGTGACCAGATTTCAGGGTATGGATCCAGCCGGTACAATCCATTCGACCGGCTGATCTGTGATTGCTGCAATGGTGTCAAAGTCGCGGTCATAATGAACGACGATAGCTCCGTATATTTCACCGGTTGCCGCAATGAGCAAGTCAGGTATTCCTGGACCGCAATGTTGACCCCGCCGAACTAACTCGCGCTGGACGTAGCGAGCTCTATCCGCCACTGCACGAGTAAGCGGCAGGTCTTGATAAAGCTCAGCCCGATCACCAACGATCGAATCAAACTCGGCAAGATTGCGTGCGCTATAACCAATCTCCAGATCAATGACAGCCGATGTAGCCAACACACCGATATCATCGAGCCGGACCAGGGCAGCTTCAGCCACCGGGTTGAGCGTCACCCGAGCTAAGGCACTCTTGTCCAGCAGGTAAAGCTCAGTCACTTCCACGCACCGGACATAACGGTTGCATCGCCGAGGTCAGGACCACCTGCACTGTTGACGAGCCGTGCGCGGTGCTCGACACGACGGTGGGCCTCAGCAACGACTGCGGCGAGTGCGGCGTGCACGGTATCTTTCTTCGTTGTTGTGCCGAGAACTTCAGCTGCCGCATCGGCAAGCTCGACATCAAGGTCGATCACGGTCTTCATCCCATGCCTCCTGTTCGATATATACACCATATATACTCCGGCTCGGTACCGCCAGCAACCTGCCGGTCAGACCGTGAGATTGAGCTGGTCCAAGAAGTCGGCGGCCTAGTTATTGCAATAAGGGAGATACGGCTACACCCCACCGAACGCAACAGACACCTGGCGCAGCAAGACACCTGGGCCCCAACACACCTGGCGCAACCAAGACCCCTGGCGCAACCAAGACCCCTGGCGCAACCACCGCACCGTGGGGTTTCAGGGGGCTCGGCCCCCTGAGCGGATATGACGAGGCGACCAGGTTCGCGCTTTCCGCGAACACAGGCCGCCATCGACTCGTGGAGGTGCCGGGAATCGAACCCGGGTCCTTCGTTGTTTTGTCAGGGCTTCTCCGAGCGCAGCTCACTATGTCTCTACTCGGCCCCACCGTTCACGTGAGCAAGCTGGTGTGACGGGCCCAGTCGCTGATTAATCTCGCCGCAAAGTCCCCGCGACCGGGACTGATTGGCCAACCTTCTAGCTGATGCCGGAAATCTGGGACGAAGGTGTTCCCAGTCCGACAGACTCACTACTCGCCTCAGGCGGCGAGAGCGAAGTCAGCGCGAGTGTTATCGGCGCTTATAAATTTCCGACGATCGATTCTCGAGACGACGTCGGCTTCCTCGGCTCGCTTCCCCTGTCTCCACCTACGAAGTCGAAACCAGTCACCCCCTGGTATGTGATCCACGAAGTCTAGCTCACCGCACGCCTCGATCCCACCGTGGAGGGCCAACGCTCAGCTCATCCCCTTGGCCCGCCGGCCCATCGCTCGGCTGATTTCCTTCTGCGCGTCGCGAGTGGCCAGGTCTTGGCGCTTGTCATAGCTCTTCTTGCCTCGGGCCAGGGCGAGCTCAACCTTCGCGTACCCATTGTTGAAGAAGATGGCGAGCGGGACCAAAGTGACGCCGTCGTCGCGCAGTTTGCCGATAATTTTGGCGATTTCGTCGCGGTGCAGCAGCAGCTTGCGCACCCGGCGCGGCTCGTGGTTGGTCCAGGTGCCCTGGGTGTATTCCGGGATGTGCAGGTTGTGCAGGAAGATCTCGCCGCCGTGCTCGTGCCCGAACGCGTCCACCAGCGAGGCGCGGCCGACCCGCAGCGACTTGACCTCAGTGCCGGTCAACATCATGCCCGCTTCGTACGTATCGAGAATGGCGTAGTCGTGCAGCGCCTTGCGGTTGGAGGCTACGTTTTTGCGCCCCTGTTCGCGTGGCATGAGCGACGACCCCCGAATAAGCGATGTACGTGAGCGCCTAAGGTTACTCGCGGCTCAGCACAGACATGACGGCAGGTAAGGGAGTGGATTACGCGGCGCCCCGTCGAACCGGGTCTCGAAATGCAGGTGATAACCGGTGGAAGCGCCCGTGGTGCCGACTCGGCCGATCACGTAGCCGCGTTCGACATATTGGCCGACCTGCACCAAGATCGCGGATTGGTGGCCATAGCAGGTGGAAAACGATTGCCCGTCGAGCACACCGTGGTCGAGGCAGGTGTAGTTGCCGTAACCGCCGTAAAACCCGGCTCGAATGACGCGCCCAGCCGCCGCGGCGTGAATCGGAGTGCCACCGCCAGCGGCAAAGTCAGTGCCCGCGTGCAACTGCCAGACCCGATAGTACGGGTCGTAGCGTTCGCCAAAATCACTAGATTTGTACCCGTTTACCGGCATCAACAGCGCCCCACCGCCATAGGAGCGCCCTCGGGCGAAGCCAGCGACCGACCGTTTCACCAAGCTGCGCAGCGAGGCCTGTATGCGCAGCTCTGCTGCCTTGGCGCTGCGATAGCGGGCCAGCATCGCGTCACGTTGGGAGTTGGCCAGCTGCAGGGCGGCCTGTCGGGCTACGGCTAAACCGACGACAGCTTGCTGAGCCTGTTGCGCCGCAGTCTGCGCGGCTTCTGCGTCGGCTAGCTTCGTCTGCGCCATGGCCTCGGCTTGCTCGGACGCGCGTTTGGCCAGCTCCGCCTGATCCTGGGCGGCTTGCGCGGCATGTTGTGCGCCGATCAAGGTATGCACTTCGTCGCGTTGCGTGTGCATGATCTGCTCGACCAAGCTGAGTCGCTCGACCATGTCACGCGGGCCGGTGGCGTTGGTCAACACGGTGAGCTGGACGATGTCGCTGCCCTTGTAGGCGGCTAGCGCAATGTCATTGACTCGACCCCGGGCGACGGCAACGCTGGCCTGCGACTGCTGCGCGTCAGCTACGGCCTGGGCATACGTCGCCCGAGCCGAGTCAGCGGTGCGCCCGGCGGTGGTGGCAGCGGCGAGCGCTCCGTTGACGTGCCCCCGCGCGACAGCGACTTTGTAACGCGCGTACGGAAGGGCGGCGTTGGCTTGGGCTAAGCGCACTGCGGCAGTTCGGGCTAGTGCGGTTGCGTCTTCCAGGATGTCTTCGGCTTGACGGACGGCTTTGCTGGCACTGTCGGTGGAGTTGCGGGGGTCTGCGCTGGCCCGGCCGGGTGCCGTGGCTAGGCCGAGCAAGGTCAGACACACAGCCACTAGGGGCAACGGCCAGCAACGCCCACGACTAGACCACACGAGGCATCACCGTACACTCGCTTACCATTACTTTTCGGGCAAATAAGGCAAGTGATACGGCAACGGCCGCATCCCCACCGGGAGATGCGGCCGCAGGCGCAGGGCGCAGTTAGACCTTGAGGTAGAAGCGCAGCGTGATCCAGGCGGTGATGGCGCTGACGACGGCACCGACGCCGGCCATCAGCGGCAGCATCTCCCAAAGGTGGGCGTCTTGGATCGGGAGGAGTACGCTCTTGATGACCTGCAAACGGCCATCGTATAGCAATACCTTGCTGGTGAAGAGCGCGATGAAACCGAGCAGTGAGCCGATCACACCGGCCACCACCGCCTCCAGCACGAACGGCGCCTGGATGAACCAGTTGGAAGCGCCGACCAGCCGCATAACCGCGACCTCACGTCGCTTGCTGTAGGCAGCGACCTGAATGGTGTTACCCACCAGCAGCAACGCGGCCAAAGCCATCACACCCGCAAAGATCAGCGAGGTCAGCTGGATCCCGTTGAAGATCCGGAACACCTTGTCGAGCAGGGCCCGTTGGTCGATCACATCCGAGATGCCGGCCTTGCTTTTGATCTGATCAGCGAACATCTTGTAATCCTGCGGGTTTTTCAGGTTGACCCGGTACGACTCCGGCAGGCTGTTCGGGTCGACTTCCTTAACGAAATCGGGCGAATCCACCCACAATTGTTGAAACCGGGCATAGGCCTGGGCCCGCGTCTCGTAAACCTTGGCGGAGACCAACGGGTTCGAGGCAATTGCCTGCCCGAGCGCCTCCCGCTGCGCATCAGTGACATCGTTGCGCAGGAATATCGAGACTTCGATGTTGCCGTAATACTGAGTTTTCATCTGGTCGACCTGAAGGAACAACAGGACGCTGGCGCCCAGCATGGTCAGCGAGACCGACATGGTGATGATCATGGCGACCGTCATCGTGACGTTTCGCCATAGGCCCACCAGGGCCTCGTTGAGGACGTACTTCAAGCGCATCGGGGGGTTCCTTCCGGGACTCCGCGTCCTGCCATTTCAGCTGTCAGTGCCGGTGCCGGGCCGGGGCTAGCCGTAGACGCCACGAGCTTGGTCACGCACAATGCGCCCGCTCTCGATCTCAATGACCCGACGGCGCATCTGGTTGACGATATTGGAGTCGTGCGTGACCATCACAACCGTGGTACCGGTCCGGTTGATCCGGTCCAGCAGGCGCATGATCTCGATCGATGTGTCCGGGTCCAGGTTGCCGGTCGGCTCGTCCGCGAGCAGAATCAGCGGCCGGTTCACGAAGGCACGCGCGACGGCCACCCGCTGCTGCTCCCCACCGGAAAGCTCGTGCGGGTAACGGTGTTCCTTGCCACCGAGGCCCACCAGCTCAAGCACCTCAGGCACGACCCGCCGAGCGACAGCCTTGGTCTTGCCGATCACCTCAAGGGCAAACGCAACATTTTCGTACGCCGTGCGGTTGGGCAGCAGGCGGAAGTCTTGGAAGACGCAGCCGATGGATCGACGAAAATGCGGGATCTTCCACGAACGCATAGACGTCACGTCCTTGGCGTTTACCACTACCCGGCCTCGGGTCGGCGACACCTCATGCAGGAGGAGTTTGACCATCGTCGACTTCCCTGAGCCTGACGGCCCGATGAAGAAGACGAACTCACCCTTCTCAATCCCGACGCTCACATCGTCCAGCGACGGGCGAGACGCCTTTGGATACGTCTTCGTCACGTTCTCGAGCTGAATCACGGGACGGGAGTCTACGCGTTCTTCTGACTCTGTTTGCGCCAGCGGATCCCAGCCTGGATGAATTCGTCGAGGTCGCCGTCGAAGACCGAGCTCGGATTGCCCGTCTCATACTCCGTGCGCAGGTCTTTGACCATTTGGTAGGGATGCAGCACGTACGAGCGCATTTGGTCGCCCCATGATCCGGTGGTGTCCTGCTTGAGGCCGGCCATCTTCGCCTCCTCTTCTTGCCGCTTGCGCTCGAGGAGTCGCGCCTGCAGCACCCGCATCGCCGAGGCCTTGTTCTGCAGCTGTGACTTCTCGTTCTGACACGTCACCACGATGCCGGTCGGAATGTGGGTCAGGCGCACCGCCGAGTCGGTCGTGTTAACGCTCTGTCCACCCGGCCCGGACGAACGGTAGACGTCGATTCGCAACTCATTTTCCGGAATGTCGATATGGTCAGTCTGCGCAACAACGGGCATAACTTCCACCCCAGCGAAGCTGGTCTGGCGCCGACCCTGGTTGTCGAACGGGCTGATCCGCACCAACCGGTGGGTGCCCGACTCCACGCTGAGCGTCCCGTACGCGTAGGGGACCTTGACTGCGAAGGTCGCGGATTTTAGCCCGGCCTCTTCGGCATATGAGGTGTCGTAGACCTCGGTGGGAAAGCCATGCCGTTCGGCCCACCGCAAATACATCCGCATCAGCATCTCAGCGAAGTCAGCCGCATCCACGCCGCCGGCGCCGGCCCGAATCGCCACCACTGCCTCACGCGAGTCGTATTCGCCGGAAAGCAGGGTGCGAACTTCCATCTCCTCGACCGCTTTGGCGAGCGCACGCAGCTCATCGCCCACCTCAGCCACCGACGCTTCGTCGTCTTCGGCCTGGGCCATTTCGAGCAGCAGCTCAGCATCGTCGATGCGGGTGCGCAGCCGCTCCAGCCGGGAAATCTCGCCCGAGAGGTAAGAGAGCCGGGAATTGACTTCCTGGGCGCGGGCCTGGTCGTCCCACAGGTCGGGCGCGGAGGCTTGCTCCTCGAGCACCACCTTGTCCCGACGCAACTGGTCGACGTCCAGGACGTCCTCGATGTTGCGCAGGGTGGCGTCGAGGGTCTTTAGGTGCTCGTGGAAGTCGGCAGCAGTCACGACGCTCAAGACTACGCCGCCCGGCCGAGAGTGCGGCCGGGGCGGTCGATTCCCCCGGTCAGGACGCTGGAGTGATCTTGAGCCAGCTCAACGCGGCCTTGTGATAGGCGACCGCGAACTCCAGAGCTGCCGCACCATAGGAGTCCCCGCTGCGCTTGGCCTCCTTTGCCTGCTCCTTCACAGCCGCCATCGCCTCAGCATGATATTGATTCGCGCTGGCATAGAGCGACTGAAGCTGACTTTCGCTGTGCTGCTCACCGAACGCGACCCGCAGCGCGATCGGGTTGCGCAGCGCGTCGCGGCCGGGCGACTCGGCCAGCCAGCGGCTGAAAGCGCGCTTGCCGGAGGCGGTGATGGCATAGGGCTGACTGGAGCGGGGGCCTGGCTTACCGAGTCGAACAAAGCCCAGCTCGGCGAGAACCGGCAATTCGCGGTAGACCTGGCTGCGCGTCATCGACCAGTAAGGCCCGAGGCGGCGCTCGGCTGCCGCCATCAGCTGGCCACCGGTCATCGGCCCTTCGTGGAGCAGGCCGAGCAGCGCAGCAGCTGTGGGATTGATCTGAGAGTCGGGCATGCCTCCTAAGCTGCCACTTTGTGGAGCCGGCGTCCAGGATTTCGCCTGATCCGTCCAGTTTGCAGCTCCACAAGCGACTGTCCCGCACAGACAGTCCGACCACGAGGGTCTAAGTCGGGCGTTTTGCCGGTACGGATCAGTCTTACCAGGTAAAATGCCGCAGTAAATCGGTCAGACGGCACTGCAGGGCAGCAACTGCCGCAAAAGGGTACGTTCGAACGCAGCACTAGTAAGGGCCGCCGTCCCAAAAGGAGCAGCGGCCCACTTTCCCGGACATTCAGCCCATGTGCGGGTATTGCCAAACGACCGGTGCCACCAAGGTCTCCTTGATCGTGCGCGGCGAGACCCACCGCTGCAGGTTCAGGATTGAGCCGGCTTTGTCGTTTGTGCCGCTGCCGCGCGCCCCACCGAAGGGCTGCTGGCCGACCACCGCACCGGTCGGCTTGTCGTTGAGATAGAAGTTGCCGGCGGTGAACCGCAGTGCCCGCTGAGCCCAATCGAGCACGGTCCGGTCCGTGGCAAAAATCGAGCCCGTCAACGCGTACGGCGAAGCTGCGTCGGCTTGGGCAATTGTCGCCTCGAAGTCCTCATCCGAATAGACGTAGACGGCCAGGATCGGGCCGAAATATTCGGTGCTGAACACCTCGTGGGCCGCGTCGGTGCACTCCACCAAGGTCGGAGCCACAAACCAGCCGTCGGTGTCGTCAGCGGTGCCACCAGCCAGCACCGTGCACGCCGCGCTGTTCTTGATCCGGTCCAGCGCCCCGGCCAGCTTCGCGAACGAGCGACCGTCGATTACCGCTCCGCCGAAGACGGACATATCGCTGACATCGCCGTACTCAATGGAGGCGACCGAGGCAGCGAGCCGGTCGCGCAGGCCGGCACCCTCCCAAATGCTGCGCGGGATGTAGGCGCGCGACGCGGCCGAGCACTTCTGGCCCTGATACTCGAAGGCACCCCGAACCAGCGCAGTGTGCAGTGTGTCGACGTCCGCGCTGGCGTGCGCGAAGACGAAGTCCTTGCCGCCGGTCTCCCCCACCAACCGCGGGTACGTCCGGTAGCGGTCGATGTTGGCCCCCACCTCGCGCCACAAGTGCCGGAAAGTCGGAGTTGAGCCGGTGAAGTGGATTCCGGCCAGCTCTGGATCGCTCAGCACCACGTCGGACACGGCCAGGCCATCACCGGTCACCATGTTGATCACGCCCGGCGGCAACCCGGCCGCCTCGAACAGCCGCATGGTGAAATGCGCCGAGAGCTGCTGGGTTGGCGACGGCTTCCAAATCACCGTGTTGCCCATCAGCGCCGGAGCGGACGGCAAGTTGCCGGCAATCGCGGTGAAATTAAACGGCGTGATTGCATAGACGAAGCCCTCTAGCGAACGATGGTCGAACCGGTTCCACACCCCCGGCGACGATTGCGGTTGTTCGCCGAGCAACTGCTGGCCGAAGGAGACGTTGAACCGCAGGAAATCGATCAGCTCGCACGCCGCGTCGATCTCGGCCTGATAACAGGACTTCGACTGACCCAGGATCGTCGCCGCGTTCAGCGTGTCGCGCCAGCTGCCCGCCAACAGCTCAGCGGCGCGCAGGAACACCGCCGCCCGCTCGCTATAGGGCAGTTCGCGCCAGCCTGGGGCCGCCTTCTTCGCGGCAGCGACTGCTTCGGCTGCGTCTGCCTGCGACGCATTGTGGGTGACGCCCAGCACCTCGTGCCGCCGGTGCGGTTGCACCACCTCGATCGCCGAGCCGTCGCCCATACTCTGGCGGCCGTCGATCGTCATGGTCAGCTCGTGGCGCTCAGCGCGCAGCGCGGCCACCCGCGTCTGCAACGAGCTGCGCTCAGCACTGCCCGGCGCGTAGTCACGCACCGGCTCATTGCGGGCTATGGGCACCGAAAGCTGGCCGTCCATCAAACACTCCTCGACCTCGTTGTTGAGCTGAATCGGTAGCCCGGCCAGGTAATTGACCAGCTGCCACCACTCACATCCTCGCATTCGAGCCAGCTGCCGTTCAGGGGCCACATTTAAGGCCGCGTACCCTGTGACCCATGACGCAACTCCAGGCCAGTACCACCCCAAAAATGCCTCGGGTACGCGTTTCCGCCCTACTCGCGCTGACCGCCGTGATCTGGATGGGCGCGATGCTGTTCTCGGCCCGCGCCACGATCACCGGCCGCTCAGACGCCGCGATGGAAGTCACCTCCACCGCCTATGCCCTGCCGGGCGCGATCTCAGCCGCGCTAGTCACCGGCGCGGCCCTGGCACTCGCCGTCCTAACGTTCGTCGCCCGACGACGCGTGCTCGGTGCCACCGCCCGCCTCCTCGTCTCCACCGCCACCGGCCTGCTGCTCGGTCTGCTGGGCGCGCTGTCGATCGTGACGATCAACAGCGAAGGCTGGGTGTACGCGGTGGTCGGTGGCACAGTTGCCGCGGCTGCGACGATCGGCGGTGCACTGGCCGGCTTGCGGCTGCCCCAGGTGCTGACGGCGATCTGTTGGGCGGCGATCGGCGTCTTCCTGGTCGGCTTCGTGCTCAACCTGTTCCAGAATCCAGTGTTGGACGCGTTCGGTTCCGGCGACACCCAGTCGTCTCAGGCCAAGGCGGCACAGTGGTTCGCATTCGCCCAGTCGTTGCTGAGCGGACTAGCCGCCGGCCTGATCTCCTACCGGGCTCTGGTTCGCAGCCGCCGCGCCGGGGTGGACGTGTCGTGGCCGTTCTACGCGCTCGCCGGCGCCGGGCCAGGGCTGCTGCTCGTGCTCGCCGAAGGCCTGACTCGCACGGCGGGGGCGCGGGTGTTGGAGTTGGCGGGCAAGGTGAGCGACTTGGAGCTGGTCGTGCAGCAGATGCTCAGCACGGCTCGGTTCAACAATGCGCTGATCATCCTGTTTGTCGGTGCGATCAGCGCGGTGTTCGCGATCGGGCGCACGCTCGGCCCGCGCTCGACCACCACACCCGACGTTGAGCAGCTGGCGCCCGAGGCGGATCGGGTGTCCAGCGCCGAGCAATTCGACCGGCCCTAATTTCGACCGACCGCTAATTTCGACCGGCCCTAATCGAGGCTTAGAGCAGATCGTCGAGCTCGGTTACGGCGTACCACTCCAGCTCGTGGTCTTCGGCGCCGTCGACGATGAATTGGGCATCGGCGTCGCCGGCCAACGCTTGCTCGATGGCTTCGGCAGCTGCCGATACTTCTTCGGCGGCGTCGGTCGAGTCTAGGTGGATCGACACGACTTCGGTGAGCGAGACTGGCCGCGGCAACCGAACGGTGCTGGAGCCCAGCTCGATCTCATTGCGGACCAACGCCGAGGTGGGCACGTCGGCGGCGACCACCACTCGACGGCGGGGTGCTTTGGGGTCCTGGTGCAGGAGCAGCAATGCACCTTGGGCTGCTCGGGTGAACGCCGCGTATTCCAGTTCTTCCTCGTCGCCTTCGGCATACCACTCGCGCAGTGCGGGCGTTACCGCGTGTGCACTGGTCGCGCCTGCGCCGAGCTGGCCGTCGTCACGCATTGGCGTAAGCATCGGCACAGTGGCTGGCAGGTAGACCCGAACCAGGTCAGTCATCGCCACGTCTCTCCCTTTGCGGTGATCCGTCCGTTGAACCCCGGTGCGCGGATCGGCGTCCGGGTTCATTTCATCAGTCGGGCTCAGCCAACGCTGCACCGACCTGTGCCCGCGCGGCGTGGGTCACGTTATCGTAGGCAAACAAGGGCAAACTTAGGGTCTTTTGCCCTGGCGAGGATGGAGCACCCGTGCCGGCCAGATTCTTGCTGTTGTCCGAGGTGGCAGCCGAGCTCAATGTCTCGGATTCGCAGGTCTATCACTTGGTCCGCAGTGGTGAGCTGACCGCGATCAAGATTGGCGGTCGGGGCCAATGGCGGGTCGAGCGGGCCATGCTGGAGCGCTACATCGAGCTCAAATATGCCGAGACCGCCGACTGGGTGCGGCACAACCCGCTAACTGAGCGCGATTCTGAGTAACTTGCACTGTTTGTCGCTCCTTCCACCATCTCCTCGCGGCGTTGACTCCGAGCTAATTCACAGCCAACACTCGAAGTACAAGCAAACGGGGTTTGTCGAAGGCAAACGCAACGATTGATGGGGGCAAGATGCGGACTACGGTTGAGGTCGCACCACTGGGGCCACGCCCGGCGATCACGTTGCGCCCAGCTCCGCCCTGCGAGCCGCCGTTCGATGATGAGCTGGAGCCGGCCGTTTGGGCCACGGCACACCAGCTAACCCTTGACCTTCGTCCAGACACTGAGCCGGCCTGCTCAGGATCGCCTCCTGCCGAGGTTGTCGCCGAAGGCGCCGAGCTGGCAGCGATCAGATCTGCCGTCGCTGGCGTGCCGGGTGACGCGAAGCTGGCGGTCCGGCTGTTCCTGCAACTGCTCGTGGAAGTGTTCACTGGCCATCGGCCAGCGGCTCAGCTGAGGAAGCTTTCGCGGCCGATTAATGCGGCGGATATTGTCGCGCAAGGCCTGGCCGGGGCGCAGCGCGTGCTCGACCTGCGCAAAGCCGGCTCGCCACCCCGACGGTCCGGGCGTCGTTTTCCCCCCGTGGCGGTCTTGCGGATGCGCACGTTCGCGCCCAGGCCCGATGCGGTTGAAGTAGCTGTCGCGTTGGTGACCGGCGAGCGCACCTGGGCCGTGGCACTACGACTGGAGCTGCACGACCAAACCTGGTCTGCGACCACGCTGCAGCTGATCTGAGACGCCCGGGGCGGCCTGCTGATCAAACGGGAGGCGGCGGGCGTCCCGGGCTGCACGTCGCACTATCGCCAAGGCCTGACCGGCCCAAAAGCAAGGCGACGGAACGGGCCGGAGCCCAAAAGCAAGGCGACGGAACGGGCCGGAGCCTAAAAGCGACAGACCCGCTCGGCCGGTGTCAGCACCGGTCGGGCAGGCCTGTCGCGGCGGCCGCGTAAGTCAGACGGCGTCAGGTGCACCGTGACAGCGCTTGTATTTCTTGCCTGAGCCGCAGTAGCACGGTGCATTGCGCGATGGGCCACCTGACTCGGCCTGACCGTCCGAGCGAGCACCGCGGCTGCTAGCCGATGTGTGGGCTGGGTTGGCTGGCACGGGCGAGTCGCCGCCGCGGTTGGCACCCGGTGCTGGGGTCTGCTGTTGCTGAATTATCGGGGCACCAGCGCCAGCCTCACCGTCGATCGTCGGCGCGGTGTATTGCAGGTTTTGCGGCCGGCTGCCGCCACCGAGCCCTTTGGCCCGCACTTCGACTCGATCACCGTCGTGACGATCACTGTCGGACTCGGCCGCGTCGTCGTCGGCCAGCACGCCACCGACCGGCAGCGGGACAGCTTTGCTCGGGTCCACCACGACAGTGGGCTGCTCTTCGACCTGCACCTCGAGGTTGAACAGGAAGCCGACAGCCTCCTCCTTGATGCCCTCCATCATCTGGTTGAACATGTCGAAGCCCTCGCGCTGATATTCGACCACCGGGTCACGCTGGGCATACGCCCGCAGGTTGATGCCTTCCTGCAGGTAGTCCATCTCGTAAAGGTGCTCACGCCATTTGCGGTCGATGACCGACAGCAGCACCTGACGCTCAAGCTCACGCACAGCTTCTGGCCCGAGCTCTTCTTCACGGGCTAGATAGGCAGCTTGCGCGTCCTGCTTGAGCTGCTCGAGCAGGAACTCTTGATCGATAGTGCCACGCTCGCCGCCGGATTGCTCGACGATGTCATCGATGGTGATGCTGACCGGGTAGAGCCGGCGCAGGTTGGTCCACAGCTGCTCCAGATCCCAGTCCTCGGCATAGCCGTCGGCGGTCGCCGCATTGACATAGTCAGCGACCACGTCGTCGACCATGTGCTGGGACTGGTCGTGCATGTCCTCGCCGTCGAGCACGCGTTTGCGCTCGGCGTAAATGACCTGGCGCTGCTTGTTGAGCACCTCGTCGTATTTCAGGACGTTCTTGCGGATCTCGGCGTTCTGGCCTTCGATCTGGGCCTGAGCGCTGCGGATCTGCCGGGTCACCATCTTGGACTCGATCGGCACATCTTCGGGGATGTTGAAACGGTCCATAACCGCCTCGACCGCACCGGCACGGAAGCGCTTCATCAAGTCGTCTTGCAGCGACAGATAGAAGCGGGACTCACCTGGGTCGCCTTGGCGACCGGAACGGCCACGCAGCTGATTATCGATCCGGCGCGAGTCGTGCCGCTCGGTGCCAAGCACATAGAGCCCGCCAGCGGCCGTGACCTCGCCAGCTTCAGATTCGCAGGCGTCCTTCCACGCGGGCAGCACCTCTTCGAGCGCCTTTGCGTATTCGTCCGGGCTTTCCGCCGGGTCGAGACCACGCTGGGCGAGCTCACTGGCAGCGAGGAACTCCGGGTTGCCGCCGAGCAGAATGTCGGTGCCACGACCGGCCATGTTGGTAGCGACTGTCACGCCGCCCTTGCGCCCGGCCTGCGCGATGATCGTCGCTTCCTGCGCGTGGAACTTTGCGTTCAGCACGCTGTGCGGGATGCCGCGGCGACGCAACAGCTGCGACAGGATCTCGCTGTTTTCTACCGAGACCGTGCCGACCAGGACCGGCTGACCCGTCTCGTGCCGCTCGGCGATGTCCTCGATGACCGCGTTGAACTTGGCCTTCTCAGTTTTGTAGATGACGTCCGGGTGGTCAATGCGGATCATCGGACGGTGCGTCGGGATCGACACCACGCCGACCTTGTAGACGCTGTTGAACTCGCCCGCCTCGGTCTGCGCCGTGCCGGTCATGCCGCCGATCTTGTCGTACAGGCGGAAGTAGTTCTGCAGGGTGATGGTCGCCAAGGTCTGGTTTTCCTGCTTAACCTCGACGCCTTCCTTGGCCTCGATCGCCTGGTGCATGCCCTCGTTATAGCGGCGTCCGTGCAGGATGCGGCCGGTGAACTCGTCGACGATTAGGACCTCGCCACCCTCGTTGACGATGTAGTCCTTGTCGCGACGATAGAGCTCTTTGGCCCGGATCGCGTTGTTGAGGTAACCGACCAGCGGGGTGTTCACCGACTCATAGAGGTTGTCGATGCCGAGGCGGTCCTCGACTCGGCCGACACCGCGCTCGCTGATCGCGATAGTGCGCTTGGCCTCGTCGACCTCGTAGTCGCCCTCGCCGTCCTTGCCCTTTTGCAGGCGCCCGACGATCGCGGCAAACTCGCCATACCACCGGGCGGAGTGCTCGGCCGGACCAGAGATGATCAACGGGGTCCGCGCTTCGTCGATCAAGATCGAGTCGACCTCGTCGACGATCGCGAAGTTGTGCCCGCGCTGCACCAACTCGTCGCGCGACCACGCCATGTTGTCACGCAGATAGTCGAAGCCGAACTCGTTGTTGGTGCCATAGGTGATATCGCAGTGATAAGCCGCGCGATGCTCGGTGGCCGGCTTATTCGGCAGGATCACGCCAACGGTCAGCCCGAGGAAGGTGTGCACCCGCCCGACCCACTCGGCGTCACGCTGGGCGAGGTAGTCGTTGACAGTGATGATGTGCACGCCGTCGCCGCTCAACGCATTGAGATAGGCCGGGAACACGCCGGTCAGGGTCTTACCCTCACCGGTCTTCATCTCCGGGATGTTGCCGAAGTGCAGCGCGGCCCCGCCCATCAACTGGACGTTATAAGCCCGCTGGCCGAGCACGCGGCGCGCACCCTCGCGGGCCACCGCGAACGCCTCCGGCAACAACGAATCAAGCGACTCACCGTCGGCGTAGCGCTCCTTGAAATTCTCGGTGCACGCCCGCAGCTCGTCGTCGGTGAGGTCGGTGTAATCGTCCTCGAGCGAATTGACCGCGTCAGCGATCGCCTTGAGCCGGCGCACCAAGCGGCCTTCGCCGGCGCGTAGGACCTTTTCCAATATCGACACGGGTCAGCACTCCCCTAGACAGTCTGCCCAACCATCGTAGGCACCCGTCCAAGACTGTGGTGACCCGAGCCTCGAGTTAACCGGATTAACCGGTGCAAACAAGGCACCGAGTTCGCTCAAAGCGCAGCTTTACCCCAACTTCGACCGAGTGCTTTCCCGGGCGAGTCTCGCCGATCGAGCACCGATCTGACGACCCTTAGCCTCGATAGTGGGTACCGACGTCCGCGAGCGAGGCTGGCGGAGTAAACCTGAGCGCGCTGCAGCATGGAGGACAGGTGGACGTGGCGGAAATCGAGGGCGCCAAGGTACGGCTACGGGCGTACCGGCCGGACGACGCGGCGGCCGTGGCTGCGGGGTATGACGATCCGCTCAGCTATCGGTTCCTACCGCCGGTGCCGTCGCCGTTCACTGTCGAACACGCCGAGCAGTTCCTGCGCGAGGGTGTGACGAGTGTGCTCGCCGACGGGGGCACCGCGTTGGCGATCGTCGACCCGGACACCGACCAGCTGCTAGGTGGGGTCGGCTTCGACCGGGTGGCCACCAATCGCGCGCAGGCCGAGATCGGCTATTGGGTCGGACCGTGGGCGCGCGGACGCGGCGTGGCAACCGCGGCGGTACGACTTTTGAGCGCCCGCGCCTTCGACACCGGCTTGTACCGCCTCGAACTACTCACCCATGGCGACAACCCGGCCAGCCAGCGGGTCGCGCTCGCAGCGGGCTATCAGCGCGAAGGGGTACGCCGGCAAGTCTTACTCGGCCGAAACGGCGTACGCGATGATTTGGTGGCCTTTGCGCGCCTGGCGAGTGACTCCGGTGAACCAGTCCCGCGGCTGTTGCCCGACCTGCCCGGTGGTGAGCTGAGCGATTGCACGGTGACCCTGCGCCCGCTCGCCGACGACGACGTGGCTTTCTTGACCGAGCTACGCAGTCTGCCCGACGTGATCTCGACCAGCGTGCCACCGGTGGCCCCCAACGCGGACACCATCCGGCGGCGTTGTGGCTGGGCGGCCGGCGAGTGGTTGGCCGGCAACCGGGCCGACCTGGTGATCACGGACGCGGCCACGGGGAAACCAGCCGGCGACATCGGGCTGTTCTATCAGGAGCCGATCACCGGCCAGGCGATGATCGGTTACAGCATGCTGCCGGCATATCGCGGGCGAGGATTTGCCACTCGGGCCGCAGAATTGCTGGCGTTGTGGGCATTCGCAGAGGCGGGTATTGCCCGACTGATCGCCGGCACCCTTCCGTCGAATATTGGTTCGCAACGGGTGCTACAAAAGGCGGGATTTCGCCAGGAGGCGTATTTGCGCTCGCGCCTTCCCGGCCCAGCTGGCACCGCCCGCACCGACGACATCCAATTCGTCCTGCTAGCCGAAGATCTTTTGCCGGCACCAGCCGACCCGGCCGGAGGTCGTCGAAGGTAAACCCGACGACCTCCGGCCGGGCGATCAGGCAGCTCCTTGCAGGGACAAAATGCCGTAGTCGTAACCGCGACGGCGATACACCACGCTGGGGCGACCGCTTTCCTTGTCGAGGAACAGGTAGAAGTCGTGACCGACAAGCTCCATTTGGAAAAGGGCATCGTCGACGGTCATTGCGTCGGCAGGGTGCTCTTTCTCCCGTACGATGCGCCAGGGTTGATCTTCATCGTGCTCGACTAGCGCTGTGGCCACCGAGAGCGTGGCGACAGATCCGGCCGCTTCGACCGGCTCGAAGCTCAGGTCGGTGGGCAGCCCGGCAGTGGCGGCTGAGACCGAGACTGGCGCGTGCCGCCCGCGATGCACTCGACGACGGTCGGCGGAGCGCCGCAATCGGCCGTCGAGTTTGGCGATAGCGCTGTCCAATGCTGCGTAGAAGTCCTTAGCGCAGGCCTCGGCGCGAACGACAGGCCCCTTGGCTAGCACGGTGATCTCGACTCGCTGGCACTTGTCGGCTTGGCGAGGATTGCGTTCGTGAAAGAGCTCGACGTCCGCCCGCATCAGCTTCTGGTCGTAGCGCTCGACTTTGCTCAGCTTGTCGGCGACATGTTCCCGGTAGTGGTCCGGGACCTCGACGTTGCGACCCTTGACGACAATGTCCACTCGTGATCTCCCCCAACGCTGTTTGTCCTGCGAACGCCGCTGACGGCGTCCAGCCGAGCTGCCTAGATGGGCGGGCGACTGGGTGTCAGCAGCGCCAAAACTGCGACGTGGTGTGCAAATGCCAGTGACGACAGCTGGGTAAACCACGCTGCGTCACTAATCGCGAAATGAGTTGACTCCTCTCCGGTGCGGCCCGCTGGCACAGCGCGCCGAGCTGGGCGATTGACTTCGCTCCGCCGGTGGCGGGTAGCTGTTGCGCATACCCTCGTCACCAAGACGCTAACGTGCCGATGCTCCCGCGTCACCCCTCGTTAGTGAGCTCAGACACGCGGAGTTCACTCTATCCGGTACCCCCGGGTGGTATCGGTATCGCTGGGCTGACGGAGCTCTTTCGCAGCCGGGTGGCGGCAAGCACAGCAGCCCCACTGACCTGCAGGTTTGCCTCCCGCATCCGGCTCGTGACCGCGGCTAACGTGGCACCGCTCGTGACGATGTCGTCCACCACGATCAGGGTCCCCCGACCGGACGAGCCGCGCCGCGGAACGCCGATTCGAGCTTCGCGCATTCGCAGTGAACTCTCAGCGGCTGCCAACCGGTCAGACATGTTGAGTGACGCTGAGTCAACGCGAGGTAACGCCTGCAACAACCCAGCGGTCTCGGCCGACCAGCCGGCTGCGCGCAGTCGACGTGCCGCGTGTTTGGCGAGCCGGGCCATGTGGTCGCCATTGCGCGCACGAATCGCCGCCGCAGTCGACGGAACCGGGATCAACGTGACCGGCAGCCCGCGCGGCGCGATCGCTGCGACCGCAGTAGCCAACAACGCCCCCAACGGCCGGGCCAGCCGATGCCGACCCCGTTCCTTGTACGCGAGCAGCACCTCGCGCAGCACCGCCGCGTACGGGCCGACAGTGACGCAGAACGGCATGCCGGGCGGTGCCGGCGTCGGCGCGGTGGCGTACGGCTGCAACGCCTCCAACTGGTCCACGCAGTCGGCACAAGCGCCGTAGCTCAGTGGCGTGTGTTGCGCGCGACAACCGGCACAGCTGCTTGGCAGCACCAAGTCGGCAAGCTCGCCGAGCAGTGCGGAGCGCATCTCAACCGAGGAAGAACGGCGCGCTCGGCGCGTTGCGCGGATCACTGTTCTTCGGATCGCCCGGTTTCGCGCCATAGAGATCGGCTGCGTTGATCTTGATGGCGGCCCCACTGACGTCCCACGAGTCGCCGTGCGCGACATACGACTCGGACGTGGCCCACTCCTGAGAACTGGCGGGATTAGCCGGGTATGCGCTCAGGTAGGTCACTGGCTCGGTGCCGATATCGTCCAGGCGCATGTTGTCCAGCGCCCCATCGGTGGTGACGTCCATGATCGTGAACCGGCTGTCCGGGCGGATCCCTGCCACCACGAGCCAGCCTTCGCTGCTCCAGGCGACCTCGGCCACTGTCTGCACGATCGGCGGCAGGATCTGCTCGGCACCACTCAAACTGATGCCGCCACCGCTGGTGGTCAGCACACTGCGGTAAAGCCGGCCGGCGCACACCAATGCGACCCGGTGCCCGTCCGGTGCGACCGACAACGAGCTCACCAGCCCCGGCGCACCTTGCCACTCCACCGGCACCGCGGGTCGGCCGTCGGCGGTAAAGCTGTAGACATGACCACCTGCGGTGATCAAGCCGATCGCGGCAGCGCTGTCGCCGGCCGAGGTAATCGCCCAGGCCGGCGACCCTAACGATCCAGCTAGCCCAGCAACCGGCACCACATCGGCCACCGAGCCGGTCGTGGCCACTCCCACGCGCAAGGCAGCGGTGGCACCCGAGCCAGTCACGATGGCGGCAAAGGTATGCGCACCGTTTTCGCTGATCGCGGCCGATCGCACGTCCCGATTGGCCTCTGGCTTGAGCACCGGCACGGGATCCGCCGACTGCGGCGACTGGGCGATCCGGCGAATTTGCCCGGCTGAAATGGCGAACCGCTGTGGCGTGTCCACCAGGCGATTTGCCGCATTACTAGCTAAATATCCGGTACTCGAGTAGGAGACTGGATCTTGGTGGCCGATCTTGATTTCCAGCGCACGCGGCATCAACGGACGCAACGACCACAACAACTGCCGGCGCAGCCGATCTAGTGCACCCAGGTCACCCTCCGGCACCGCCTGTGCGCTCAAGCTGATCTGCAATTTTTCGTCAGTGCTAGCCGGCACATTGTCCGGCGCAGTCGTGTTCGGCGGCAAAGCCTGCACTACCTCCCGCAGCCACGGGGCCGGGCCGGTGGCCAGCCAGTTCAAGATCGTGGTCGGCCACTGCACCGACGGGACACTTTTGGGCATATACCGCAGATCAGGCACTAACCCGGTGTTTTCAGTGTTCCAGAAATAGATCGTGTGGCGCTGGTAATACGTATCCAGCGAGCTATCGGTTAGCAGCAGCACATTCGGCGGCGCGCCAACGACGTAGAAGCCACTTTCGCCCGGCACACTGCCCACGGTCAGCACGTATTTAGTGGAAGTTTGTTCTGGGGCTGGGTCGAGCACGCCATTGGTCTGCAAGGTGCCGATCTGGCGCACGGTCAGCGTGATGTCAGCACTACCGCTGTTGACCAGCGGCTTTTCTACCAGCCGGACGATCTTGGTGCCGACAGCGCTACCGGGCTTGAAACCGACGCGCAGCGGCGGCGCGAGGAACGCCTGCACTCGGCCGACTGCACCGTCCGGATCGCCGGCCGCGGCTTGCAGGTAGTAATCGACGAACTGGGCTTTATCGGTGGCGGAGTCTCGCGTGGGTGGCAGCGCGGCCGTGCCGCTCTCGCCAATCGCCGGCCCGTCGGCTGGACCAGGGCCGAGTGCCATCACGGCGGAATCATCCGGAATGCCACAGCCGGCCAGCAGCAGCATTGCTGCCACAGCCACGGCCACTAGTCTGCTGCGCGGAACGACTAGCCGGTTGTGCATCACGACGCCTCCACCGCATCGTCGACGACGGTCACCCGATCGCGTGGGATCAACGGCAAAGGCGCAGCGACGAGCCGGTCACCGGCGCGCACTGGCAGCGTCAGCCGAAACTGCGAACCCTCACCGGGTATGCCCCACGCTTCCAGCCAGCCGCCGTGCAAGCGGGCATCCTCGGCACTAATCGATAACCCTAGTCCAGTGCCACCAGTCTGGCGGGCCCGCGAGGGATCAGCTCGCCAGAACCGGTTGAATACCAGCCGCTCTTCGCCGGGTTTTAGCCCGATCCCGTGGTCGCGCACGGTTACTGCAACCGCTGCCTCATCTGCGGCCAACGTGACGTGCACTCCTGCGCCCTCGCCATGTTCAACCGCATTGCCGACAAGATTGCGTAGCACCCGCTCGACTCGGCGTGGGTCGACCTCGGCGATTACCGGGGTCTCGGGCAGATGGAGCACGATCGGCACGCCGACGCGTTCAGCTAGCCCGCTGAGGCGGTCGGAGACCCGTTCCACGATCGGCACCAAATCGGTGTATTCAGCATCCAGAGCCGCGAAACCAGCATCAAAGCGGCTGATCTCCAGCAAATCAGTGAGCAGGCTCTCAAACCGGTCCAATTCAGCCTGCAGCAACTCAGCACTGCGCGCCACCGCGGGATCAAATTCTTCCCGCTCCGCGAAGATCAAGTCAGCCGCCATCCGTACGGTGGTCAGCGGCGTACGCAGCTCGTGCGACACATCGGAGGTGAACCGCCGTTGCAGCCGCGACATCTCCTCCAGCCGGACGATCTGCCGCTGCAGGTTGGCCGCCATCTGATTGAACGCAGCCGCCAACAGCGCCAGATCATCCTCGCCGTCGACCTTCATCCGCTGATCGAGCAACCCCGCCGACAACCGTTGAGCCGTACGCGCCGCGACGCGAACTGGCAACACCACCAGCCGAGTGACCAGGCCGGCAATCACGCCCAACAAAATGACCAGAGCGAGCCCAGTAACCAGCACTGTGGTGCGAATCTGGTTTGCGGCACTGTCCTCGGTGCTCAGCGGCACGAGGTAATACAGCTCGACATGGCCGAAGCTGGTCGGCACGGGTGAGCCGTACACGAGGTATTTAGTGGTTTGGTCGTTGACTGTTGCAGTTCGGATCTGTTCGGCGACCTGGCCGTTGGCCGAAGAAACGATCTTGATCAGCTCGGGGGTGATCAATTCGGTGGTGTCGACCCGAGGGTAGGTCACCGGCTTGAGGTCCGGGTAGTTCTCGGCACGCATCGAGACGATCGACCCACCTGAGCCACCGCCCGGGTCGCCGTCAGCCAGCTGGTTGACAGTGATGTTGATTGTCTGAGGCAGTTTCGGGTCTCGGGCCTGCCGGTGCACGGTGAGCTGCTTCAACGCATAGTTGACCTTGCTGGTCATCGCGGACTTGACCTCGTCCTGCGCCCGGTCGAGCAGGATCTTGGCGCTGCGCTCGGCGATGAACCAGCCGAATGCGCCCACCAACAAGCTGGACGCGACCAGGGTGAGCGCGACGATGCGCAGTTGCAGCGAACGGCGCCACGCCCGCCGAGTCGGTGCGAACAACCGTTGACACCGGCGCAGCACGACACGCCAACACCGCCGCACCACCCGAAGGGGCCGACGAACGGGTAAGGGAAGCCAGGCTGGAGCGCGCATCTCGCGGCAAGATTAGCCGCTAAGCGGTGCCTGCTTTGTAGCCGACCCCGCGCACGGTCAGGATGATCTCCGGCCGCTCTGGATCTGGCTCGATTTTGGCGCGCAATCGTTGGACGTGCACGTTGACCAGGCGGGTGTCGGCGGCGTGCCGGTAACCCCAGACCTGCTCCAGCAGCACTTCGCGAGTGAAGACCTGACGTGGTTTACGGGCTAGCGCCACAAGCAGGTCGAACTCCAGCGGAGTCAGCTTGACCTCTTCGTCGTCGCGCGACACGGTGTGCGCCGGCACGTCGATGGTGATCTGGTTACCGGGCGGACCGATCGTAAGCATTTCCGGCGCCGAATCTTCACCGCGCCGCAGCCGGGCCCGCATCCGCGCGACCAGTTCCTTAGGCTTGAACGGCTTGACGACATAGTCATCAGCGCCCGACTCCAGGCCCAGGACGACATCGACGGTATCGCTTTTGGCGGTCAACATGACGATCGGGATGCCCGACTCGGTGCGAATCGCTCGCGCCACGTCGATGCCGCTCATGCCGGGCAGCATCAAGTCGAGCAGCACGATGTCCGGCCGGTTCTCCCGGAAGGCGGCCAGGGCCCGCTCACCGTCAGCTACGAACGAGGGCAGGAAGCCCTCACTACGCAGGACAATGCCGAGCATCTCGGCCAACGCTGGGTCGTCGTCGACGACCAGTACCCGGGCTCTCATGCGCTCCAATATTGCACTGTCGAGTCAAAGCCCCTATACCCCGGGGGCGATCTTGTGCCGCAGGTCAAACGAACAGTGCACTTCCCCAGAAGTCATTCGGGCCAGAAACACCGGCCGGACAGGCAAACAAACCACTTGATACATGCCGGATGTATTCGTTCATGGCATCGTGGCGGGCCAGACTGAGCTGGATCGGCACGAACGCTGTCCGCGGGTCCCGTTGGTAGGCGAGGAAGAAAAGTCCGGCGTTGAGCCGGCCCAGCCCATCGGAGCCGTCGACGAAGTTGTAGCCGCGCCGCAGCAGCCGAGCACCCTTGTTGGTGTCTGGGTGAGCTAAGCGCACGTGGGCACGCGCTGAAACGAGCGGATTGCCGTCGCCGCCCTTCGAGACCAGGTCGATCTCGTCGAATTCTCCTGCCTGCCCGATCGCTGCACCTTTGCCTTTGGTGCGGCCGATGATGTCTTCCTGCTCGCCCAGCGAGGTGCGATCCCACGACTCGATCAGCATCCGGACCTTACGGCTGACCAGGTAAGACCCGTTGGTCATCCAGGCCGGCCCGTCGCCCGGCTGCACCCAGAGGTGATCGTGCAGCAGCTGCGGCTGCTCGGCCTTGAGGTTGGCGGTGCCGTCCTTGAAACCAAACAAGTTGCGCGCGGTGGCCTGGGCGGTTGAGGTCGACGAAGTGCGCCCGAACCCAAGCTGCGACCATCGCACGGTGACCACGCCCATCCCGATCCTGGCCAGGTTACGGATCGCGTGCACTGCCACTTGTGGGTCGTTCGCGCAGGCTTGCACGCAGATGTCGCCACCGGAGATGGTCGCGTCGATCGTGTCGCCCGGAAACTGCGGCAGATCGGCCAGAGCGGGCGGCAGCTGGCTGGCAATGCCGAACCGGTCATTGCCATCGGCACCGCGAAACAGGGTCGCGCCGAACCCAACCGTGATCGTCAAACCAGATGGTGGCAGTCCGATCGCTTCGCCGGTGTCGTCCGGCGGCGCCTCCAAGATGCCGGCGGTGGCACCGATCTCGCCGGCGTCCTTGCCCGCGGTCATCCGAGCCGCTGCCGTCGTCCAGCTTTTCAGCAACTGAATCACCTGCAGTCGGTCTTTCGTCACCACGTCGAAGGCGACGAAATGCAACCGGTCCTGCGCCGGAGTGACGATGCCGGCCTGCACCGGGCCGTTAAATGGCACGGCGTCAGCTGCGAGCCCATTAATGGGCTCAGTGGTCTGATGATCGACGGAGGCTCGGATCACCGCACCAGTTACGCCGGCCGCACCGGCGACTCCGGCCACACCGACACCGGCGAGCGCAATCGCTCGCCGTCGGGAGACGGTCAAGTCAGACATGCGCGATGACCCCGGCAATTTTGCTGATCGGCTCGGCCAGGGCGTTCAGCACGTCAGACAGTCCCTTGAGCTGCGCCTGGGTCAGCTGGTTCTGCAGTTTGAAGCCAGAGCCGTCGCGGTATTTCGCCAGCTCGCTGTCGACCGCGGCGAACCCGGCGTCGAGCTGCTTGATCAGATCGGGGCTGCGCTGTTGCAAGGCCGGCCGCAGCGCACCAATTGCCGCTTTGGAACCCTCCACGTTGGCCGCGAAGTCCCAGAGGTCGGTGTGTGAGTAGCGATCTTCCTCGCCGGTGATCTTTTTGTTGGCGACCTCGTCAAGCAGTTCCTTGGCACCATTGGCCAACTGCAGCGGCGACAATTTTTCGTCCTTGGCCTTGGCGGCGACCTCGGTGACATTGGCGAGTAACTGATCGGCGACTGGGCCCGACTTGCTCAGATCACCGGCAACCCACAGGTCCTTTTCCAGCTTGTGGAAGCCGGAGAAGGGCAGCGCTGCCGTCGCGTCGTTCTCCCGGCCATCGATCTTGTGGTCAAGATCGCCGAAGCTCTCCGCGACCGGCTCGATCCGCTCGAAACAGGTGCGCGCGACTGGATAGAGCGACTTGGCCTTCGCGATGTCGCCGGCCTTGATCGCGGTGACGAAGTCGGTAGTTCGCTGCACCAACGCCTCGCTCTGCGTGGTGATGTAGCCGGTGTAACTCGCTACCGCTTGCTTGAGCGCAGCGTCCTCACTCAGCGCCGGCGCAGACCCCGCCACGGTCAGCGTGGTGCGGACTCCGGTGCCGATCATCCCCGGCTTGCACGACGCTTGATACGTCCCGGCGGGCAGCTCCACCCGCAGCTCGCGCGACAGTCCGGGGGTAATGTTTTCTACCTCGCCCATCACCCGGTCACCCGCGGCGTACACATAGAACTCAGTGACTTTGGCGCCGGTGTTGTTGATCGTGAAGACGTGGGTGCCGGCGTCAAGCGTGCTCTTGGCGACCTCGCAGGTAGTGTCGGTTGCCGTCACCTTGATCGAGCCACCAGCAACAGCGGACTGGTCCGCCTTTTTGCCGCACGCGGTGAGCGATCCGCCGATCAGGCCGACAGCGACCAACGCCAGGACTCCGGGGGTGTTGCGCACGAAAAACTCCTATGCCTGCGATGCGGTGGCGGTGGCGAACTTGGAACTCCGTTAGCTAAGGCGTTCCTAAGTAAGGCATACCTACCTTAGACCGACGTGCCGCCGAGTCGTCAAGTTACGGATGTGTATCGCCACTCACAGCGAAGGGCGGCCCCCAAAGATGGGGACCGCCCGGCTCACAGGTCTGATCAGGCCTCGGGTCGGTCGAACTCTCCCGCCCGAATGCCGGCGATGAAGCCATTCCAGTCCGGTGCGCCGAAGCTGAGAACCGGGCCAGTGGCGTCTTTCGAGTCCCGCACTAGCACCGCGGCTGGCACATTGGCAACCTCGACGCAGTGACCGGCGGCTCCGCTGCGAGTGCTCTTACGCCAGATGACTGTGGCGTCCTGCATCGTCGTTGTCCCCTTCGTGAGTGTTTACAGACAGCACCTATTTCAACTCACGAGGATGATCGAAATTGGAGAGTTTCCTCCCTTTCAGCGATGACCGTTCGGCTGACGTCCGCCGACAAAGCGCGTTCGCGCAGGTCATCGAGAGCGTCCTGATAAAGGACCACCTCTTCGGGGCTCACCCGAAAGAGACCGCCAGTCACTCCTTCGATGTGGACCACCGGCGCACGGGTGCCGGCCGCGAACTCCATCACCATGAACGACTCGGTTTGACCCGCATGCGCGCCGGCCGAAAACGGCAAAATCAGCAGCTCCAAATTCGGCCGCAAACTTGCCTCGACCAACCGACGCAACTGCCGGCGCAGCACACCAGGGCCGCCAACCTCCCGATAGAGCACTGCCTCGTCCAGGACGATCTGCAGGCTCGGCAGCGGCCCACGGGTGAGCACCGCTTGACGGGCCATCCGCAGGGCGACCCGACGTTGAATCGTCTCGGTCGCGCCGATGTCCGCGCCCACCTCGATCACCGCACGGGCATATTCCCCGGTTTGCAGCAGCCCGGGGACAATCTGGGCCTCCCACTCACTGAACCCAACGGCTTCAGCTTCCAACGAGACATATTCGTCGTACGGGGCGGGAACGGCGGAACGGTATTGCGTCCACCAGACCCGCTCGCGCCCTCGACCGGCCAAGTCACGCAGTCGGCTACGGTCCACGGCCAACACGTCGTACAACGTGAGCAGGCGGTCGAGGTCGGCTTCGTTGATGCCGGTGTGCGCGGTCTCGATCCGACTCAGCTTGGACTCGGACCAGCCCAGCGCTCTGGCCACGTCGACCGCTCGTCGGTCACGACGCAACCGGCGCAGCTCATTCGCGAGCTCACGCCGCGCTGTCGAATTCGGCCTCGCCACGCTGCCACCTTAGCGGCGAACCAGTCGCATTCTGCAACTTGCAGCCCACCCTGCGCTCCGATCGACCGGTCTGGTGAACAGGACAGGGAGCGCACCGCTGTCCTGTGTTCGATCGCCGCGTCACCGTCGATCAGTCAATAGCGAACGGGACGACGGGCCTAAGCTCGCCGCCCCGTTCATCCCCCCGGTTTGGTACCGCGCGCGTCCGTGGGACCCCCCGATCACCAATGACGCTGCGTGTTTATAGGTTCACACCTCGCACTCGTACCTGTCAAGCAAATCCGGAAATTTCCTATTTTTTCATAGCCGACACATCGCGACAGGTTGCCGTAGGTAGCAATGTGGTGTGAGTTCGCTGAGTAACTGACGAGTCAGTTTTCGGCCGGCACCGCGGCGATGAAAACTTGACCAGTGCCGGCGAGTTTGACCCGCCCTGCCTCAGCCGGCGCGAAGGCTGCAGCACCGGCAACGAGGTCGACCGGGGTGCCATCGACGCTTTCGCCGACGAAAATTTCCCCAGAAAGCGCCAAAATGATCCGGGGACCGACCGCCGGAACTTCGACCGGCGCACCGGTGCCAGCCAAATCAACCCGCCATAGCGCGAAATCGGGCACCGGCACCGACCAAGTCGACACGCCCGGCGCCAACGTGCTGCCACGCAGAATCGGATCGTCGAGCACCTCGAAGCGCAACACCTTGAGCAACTCGTCGACGTCGACCCGCTTCGGGGTGAGGCCACCGCGCAGCACGTTGTCGCTGGCGGCCATCAGCTCGACCCCGGCGCCGCGCAGATAGGCGTGCAAATTGCCGGCCGGCATCCAGAGGGCTTCACCAGGTTGCAACCGCACGTGGTTGAGCAGCAGCGCGACCAGCACCCCGGGATCACCCGGGTAATGTCCAGCCAAGTCAGCAGCGAGCGCGAAAGATGCCGCGTGCGGATGATCAGCGGTGGACTGGCCTGCAGCCGCCACCACGGCGTCAATCAGGCCGGCCCGCTCGGGCTCGGGCCAGCTCAGCAACGTGTGCACTGCCGTGCGCAGGTCACCGGCGCGCAGTGCCACCAGCACCGGCGCTAGCGCCGGCAAACCGAAGGCTTCGATGGCGGCGGCGGCGACCGCTGGCGAGCGGAACCCGCACAAGGCCTCGAACGGCGTGATCGCCACCAACATCTCGGGCTTGTGATTGGCATCGGTGTAGTTCTTCGGCTCGCCCAGGTCAGCCTCCTGCCGGGCGAAGGCCTCCCGCGCATATGCCAAGTCAGGGTGGGCCTGCAACGACAGAGGTGTCTCGGCGGCCAGCACCTTGAGCAGATAGGGCAGGCGCGGGCCGAACCGGCCTTCGACCTGCTCGCCCAGCTGCGCCTTCGGGTCAGCGGCGATCAATGCGGCCAAACTCACCGGACCGTCGGGGCCGGCGACTGTCGACGGGTCGCCCGGATGCGCGCCGAGCCACAGCTCCGCCTCAGGCCCAGCACTGGGCGAGGGACGGCCCTGCAGATCGGCGAGCACGGTCCGGGAACCCCAGGCGTACGGCCGGATGACGCCGGTTAGTGGGTACACGCTCATACCCGGCAAAATAGCAGTTAGCTGGCGATGACCGGGGGTGCGGTCGACGCCGCGATGATCGGCTGTGTACCCGCGTGATAAATGTCCGGTTCCAGGTAGATGACCCGGGCGATCGGAACGGCTTGGCGAATTCGGGCCTCGGTCTCGTCGATGTGCCGGGCGAGGTCCTCAGCCCGCTCAGTCGGCGGCACGGCGATCTTCGCAGCGACCAACAGCTCTTCGGGGCCCAGGTGCAGCGTCTTCATGTGGATGATCCGCTCGATCCCGTCCCCGGCCACGATCGCGGCTTCGATCCGGCGCACGTCCTCGGGGTTGGCCCCCTCGCCCAGCAGCAGGCTCTTGGTCTCAACTGCCAGCACGACCGCGATCACCACCAGCAGCAAGCCGATCGCCGCAGTGCCGATGCCGTCCCAAATGCCGTTGTCGGTGAGCACGGTCAGCACCACGCCGAACAGCGCCAGCACTAGGCCGACCAGTGCGCCGGCATCTTCCAACAGCACCACGGGCAGCTCTGGTGCCTTGGCCCGGCGCACGAAGTTGACCCAGGAGACCTTGCCGCGCGTTTGGTTCGACTCTTTGATCGCGGTGCGGAAGGAGTAGCCCTCCAGCCCGATCGCGATGACCAGCACCAGGATCGGCACCCACTGCCAGGCGTCGATCGCCTCCGGGTGCTTGATCTTGTGATAGCCCTCATAGAGCGCGAACAGACCACCGACGCTGAAGAGCACGATCGAGACGATGAACGCGTAGATGTAGCGCTCCCGCCCGTACCCAAAAGGGTGTTCGGTGGTGGCGGCTTTGCGGGAGCGTCGGCCACCGACTAGTAGCAACAATTGGTTACCGGAATCGGCGAGCGAGTGGATCGCCTCGGCCAGCATCGACGACGAGCCGGTGAGCAGCCAGGCGATGAACTTGGTGACGGCGATGCCGAGGTTAGCCGACAAGGCCGCGATGATCGCCCGGGTGCCGCCCTCGGCGCTCACCGTGATCCCGCGTAGTGCTCGAGCTGGCTAGCAGCACGCTGGCGCATCAGAGGATTCCCTCGGGCATCGGGTTCGACAGCTCCTTCATCTCGCTTATCGCCGGCACTGCCATCGGGTCGAGGCCGTGTGCCAACGCAAGATATAGCGAGGCGAAGTCGGGGACGGCGACCAGGGAGGCGAGCCGTTCCAGCGCGGAGCCGCCCTCGGCGATCAGCACGTCGCAGCGCACGCCCCGACGCTCGGCCAACGTCTGCACCGCGTCGGCCCGCCGTTCTTCGACGGCGACCGGCTCGTCTGCTTCGTCTTCCGGGTTGAGGCCGCCGTCGCGCAGTATCACCAAACGCAGCCGGGTGCCGAGGTCGTCGCCATCGGCATCCGAGTCAGCGAAGATGTCACGGGAGGACTCGGCCAGACCGCCGAAAACCCCGTCGAGCAAACCGACCCGACCACGGCCAGCTTCACCCAGGGCACCGGCCATCACCGGGTAGCGGGCGTTGGCGGCAAGCGTGTCGGCGAAGCGGCGTGCAGCCACCGTGGCCAGCGGAGATGATCCCCAAACGATCGGGATCGACCCAGCCAGCCCGATGGCGAGCGACTTAGCCGGGTTGACGAATGAGTCGGCACCGACGCGGCAGCGCTCGGCGTCGGTGTCCAGCCGGGCGGCGGTCTCGGCCAGATCTGCTTCGTTGACCTTGACCAGCCCGAGGGCCCGCGCGGCGAGCAGCACCGGCACGGCCAAACCCCACAGGCTGGCCCGTGCTGGCGCCCGCCGGGGCACTGGAATGAACGGCGCACGCGCACGCTCGGCCATCGCTTGCAGTTCGGAATCAGGGTTGCCGATCGCGACCAACCGGGCGCCGCGGCGAGCGGCTGCGTCGGCTGCCGCCAACGCTTCGGGGCTGCGACCAGAGGCGGACACGGCGATGACCACGTCGGCTGCACCGACCCAGCCAGGGATGCCGGCGCTGCGGTGCCCGATGATCGGCACTGGGCAGCGCGGGCCGGCGACCGTGGCCAGCATGTTGCCGGTCAGGCCGGCCGTGCCGATCCCGGCGACGACGACAGCCCGGGGGCGGCCCTCGTCGGCCAGCAGGCTCAGGTCAGCTTCTGCGGCCAGGGCGGCCGACTCGCGCACCTGCGCGCCGGCTGACGCAGTGGCCCGCAACATGCCACCCGGGTCGTTGGCGAGCATTGCCAACTCGTCGTCGAGCAGCGACTCGTCGACCACCCGGTGCCCGTTGACCCGCGCGGCACCCTCCATCGGATTGGCCATCAGGCTGCCTCAGCCTTTTCTCCGCGCGCCTCGTCGAGCAGCAGGATCGGGATGTCGTCGCGGATCTCGAAGATGCGCCCGCACTGCGAACAGGTGAGGGTCTGCGCATCCGCGTCATAGCTCAACGGCGTGTGATGCGTGTCCGGGCAGGCCAGGATGTCCAGCAACTGCGGATCGAGGGCCACCGAACGGCTCCTTACGAGTGACGGGAAGGTATGCGCCTCGATCCTATCGAAACAGCAGCGGTGCTGGCCGTCCTTGTCGTCCCCAGCGCGCTACGGCCGACTAAGGCGGTTGGCCGTAGCGCGCTCGCCAGCTCAGCTGCGGATGATCGCCAGCACCTCGTCGCGCAGGTGCGCCATCCGGTCCGGCTTGGGCGCCTCCACGTTGAGCCGCAACAACGGCTCGGTGTTGGACGCACGCAAGTTGAACCAAGACCCTTCACCCAGGTCGAGTGTGAGACCGTCGAGCTCATCCACGGTTGCGTCCGGATAAGCCGCCCGAACCTCAGCCACCTTGGCCGGTACGTCCGCCACTGTCGAGTTGATCTCACCCGAGGAGCTGTACCGCTCGAACTCCGCGGCGAACACCGACAACGGCTGATCCTGCCCACCCAACGCGGCGAGCACGTGCATCGCAGCCAACATGCCAGTGTCGGCGAACCAGAAGTCGCGGAAGTAGTAGTGCGCCGAGTGTTCGCCACCGAAGACCGCGTTGGTCCGCGCCATCTCCGCCTTGATGAACGAGTGCCCGACTCGGCTGCGCACCGGCTTGCCTCCGTGCTCGGCGATGATCTCCGGTACGGCGTGCGAGGTGATCAAGTTGTGGATGACCGTGCTGCCGGGGAATTTGGCGAGCTCGCGCACGGCGACCAGCGCGGTGACCGCCGACGGTGAGACCGGGTCGCCGTTCTCGTCGATGATGAAGCAGCGGTCCGCGTCCCCGTCGAAGGCAACCCCCAGATCAGCCCCTTGGGTACGGATCGCCTGCTGCAGATCGACCAAGTTCTTCGGGTCGAGCGGGTTCGCCTCGTGGTTGGGAAACGATCCGTCCAGCTCGAAATAGAGCGGCACGATCGTCAACGGCAGCGTCGACAACAGCTGATCACCCAACACCGCCGGTACGGTGAAGCCGCCCATCCCGTTGCCCGCGTCCACGATCACCTTCAGCGGCCGAATCCCGGACAGGTCGACCAGCGACCGCAGGTGCGCCGCGTAATCGCGGAGCAGGTCACGGTGATGCACCCGCGGTGGCACGTCAGCTTCGGCGTTCAGGTCGTCGAGCAGCTGCTGCGCCCGCCGACGCACGGTCGCTAGCCCGCTGTCTTGTCCGACCGGCTTCGCCCCGGCCCGGCACAGTTTGATCCCGTTGTATTGAGCCGGATTGTGACTGGCAGTGAACATCGCTCCGGGCAGATTGAGCGCGCCCGAGGCGTAATACAGCAGGTCAGTCGAGCCGAGTCCGATGTTGAGCACCGAAGCACCGGCGGCGTTGGCGCCCCGGGCGAAGCCGGCGGCGAGCGTGGGACCGGAATCGCGCATGTCGTGAGCGATAACGATCTGATCCGCGACGTCACCGGACTCGCGCAACATCTCCACGAATGCAGTGCCCAGCGCGCGGGCAATCGCCTCATCGAACTGGTCCGGCACAATGCCACGGATGTCGTACGCTTTGACGATCTTGGACAGATCAGACAATGCTCGCTCCTCACCCCGGGTGATGTCACCGTGAGGATAACGGAGCATCGGTGCTGAATTCGTAGCAACGAAATAGAGCCCCGCACCCGAGTTCCCGCCTGAGCGTTTGCGGTGCTCAACCGGCCCCGGTCAGGAGTTCGCGGCTCGGCACGCCCGGTCCGCGGCCCGGGTGGTCTCCGGCAGCCGAAAACGCGGGGACAACGCGAGCGTCAGTGCACAAGCGGTGTCCAAATCGATCCGGTGCCCCACCGAAACAAAAACCGGTTTGACCCCGCTCTGAGTACGTAGCACCGCGCCAACCGTTTCACCGTCGGCGATCAGTGCCGACCGATCACCGCGCTGCTCCCCCACCGGCGCCCAGTCGCCGATCAGCCGAGTCTTGCCCACCCCGAACGACGGCAGGTCGGTCAGCACGCCCAAGTGAGACGCCAACCCGAATCGGCGCGGGTGGGCCAACCCATGCCCGTCGCAGATCAGCACATCCGGCCGCACGGACAGTTTCGTCAGCGCTTCGAGCAGGATGGGAATTTCCCGAAAGGCGAACAACCCCGGCACGTACGGAAAGGTCGGGGTGCCGTGCACAACAGCCGTGTCACGCACGGTCAAGTCGGCCGCATCGAGCACCACGACAGCAGCGGCCAGCCGGTCGCCGGTGTAGTCCACGTCCAGCCCGGCGACCGTGGTGATGTGGTCCGGCCCGGTGGAGATGATGACCCGCGAACGCAGCTCGTCCTGTACGGCTAGGGCTTCTTCCTCGGTTTCTGGCCACGGCTGCATCCGTGCAGCCTAGAACTTGTCGATAGCAGTGATCGAGGTCACCATGGGTGGGAAGTGGAGGTGGCTCACCGAAGCGGAGCTAGTCGACTGGCGTGAGCTGCCCCGGCGCCAGCTACCGACTTCGTGCCGATCGATCGACAGCGACTAGCCGAGCCGTGGGTCCAACGTGCATTCTCAGAGTCGCAATCGAGCGAGGTCATGGCGCGGTCCACCACGGACCGGGTTGGACCACTGGGGAGGCCGCTGTGCATTTGTCACGTTTTACCAAAATAGCAGTAATTGGTACGGCGTTGTTAGCCGTCGGGTTGGCCGGCCGCGCGGCCGCGGACACGACCCCGAGCTCACCTCAGCCGGCGGTTGCCAAATCCGCGCCCAAGTCGCAGCCGGCCAGTCAACAGCCGGACGTCGCCCCGAGTCGAGCTGTCGAGCACGGGTCGACGACGACGAAACTCGCCGCCGCCGGCCCACCAGGTGACAGCGCTGGCTATGCCGCCGCCCCGGCCAGCCAGCGCGGCTCCGGCCCCGCCGGTAGCCTGATGACCACCGGCACCCGATCAGTGGCGTTGACCTTCGACGACGGACCGGACCCGATCCAGACCCCGAAAATCCTCAAGCTGCTCGCTTCCCAGCATGTGCACGCAACCTTCTGCCTGATTGGGAGCAATGTGGCGGCGCACCCGGACCTCGTCCAGCAGATCGTGGCCGGCGGGAATACCTTGTGCAACCACACCTGGAACCACAGTCTGAAGATCGGTAAGCAGTCGCCGGCTGTCATTCGCGCCGATCTCCAACGCACCAAGACGGCAATCGAGCATGCGGCACTGGGGGCAAAGGTGAAATATTTCCGCGCGCCGGGCGGCAACTTCACCCCGGCCCTGGTCCAGGTCGCTAAGCAGCTGGGCATGACCTCGATCTATTGGGGAGTCGACCCGCGCGACTGGGACCACCCCGCCGGCGAAACTCACGCCGCGCATCGCGCCCGAGTGATCCGGATCGTCGAGAACCAAACCCGCGCCGGCTCGATTGTGTTGTCCCACGATTCCGGCCAACCGGACACGATCGTCGCTTACCAAACGCTGATTCCCTGGCTCCGCGACCGCTATCACCTGATCGCACTGCCCTGACCCGTGAGCGTCAGTGGGTGGGCGGGATTACCCGCAGGTGGCCCCGGCGACCAGTCTGATGGCCGGGCAGATGCTCTGAATCATCGGAGCGCGGCGGCGGGGGCACTGGGCGGGCGGCTTCACGCACGGCGTCGGCCAACGCCACCAAGTCGTCGGTGGTGGGCGGCGGAGCAGTGAATTCTCCGTCGTGGCGCACCAAGTCCCAGCCCCGCGGGGCGGTGAGGTTGCGCGCGTGCGGCTCACACAAGTCATATGTGTGGGGCTCGGCGAACGCCGCCAAGGGGCCGACGACGGCCGTCGAATCGCTATAAACGTAGGTCAAAGTGGCGACCGCCTGTCGGGGACAGCCGTTGCGGGAGCAGCGCCGTGGGGACCTCACGGCGGCACGTTATCGTCCCGACAGCCCCTGTGGGTCCGTTGGCCGCGCGACACGCCGCATCACGATGCATCACGTTTCGGTCATGGTCGGTCGACACGCCGTGCCGCCGAAACGAATTAACGATGGTGACACGCGCTGGAAGCTGCCTGACCGCGTCTGTCGGCTTGGTCGGGCTAGGCTTTGCCGGTGACCACCAGTCCTGAGCGCCGCCGCTCCGAGCCGGCTCGGCCGGCGCGCCAAGCCGGTCCGGGTCATCCCACCCGACGCGATCGGCATGGTCGTGGGCTGCGCGGCCGGTTGGTGCCGGCGACAGTGCCATTGGCACGCACCAAAGCGGAGATATTCGACGATCTGGTGCTAGACACGGTGGAGGGACTCGAGCGCCGTTATGCCAAGGAGTTGGCCGGCGTCGAGTTTGCCGTCGAGGACGTCCCGCCCGATCTCAACGTTTATGACTCAGATGTGCTGGAAGACGGCGAAGTGCCACTGGCTCGGCTTTTGCCCGGCCGACCCGGTCGCCAGGAACTACCGCCGCGAATCGTGCTATATCGCCGACCGCTGGAGTTCCGGGCGATGGATCGTGAAGATCTGGCCGATTTAGTGCACGACGTGATCATCGAACAGGTGGCCAATTTGCTCGGCGTGGACCCAGACGAGCTGAGCTGATCGGAAAACCGTCGATCGACAACTGTTGATCGACAAGCCGGATTAGGCAACTCGCCGCTTCAGTTTGCGCCGCTCCCGCTCGGACAATCCACCCCAGATTCCGAATCGCTCGTCGTGGCCCAACGCGTATTCCAAGCATTCGGCCTTGACTTCGCACCGACCGCAGATCCGCTTTGCTTCCCGGGTGGACCCCCCTTTTTCCGGGAAAAATGCCTCGGGATCAGTTTGCGAGCACAATGCTCGCTCCTGCCACTCGGGCGCGTCCCCGAGCAGGTCTACCCCTTCAACCTGCGCTTCCACTGCTCGTGCCTCCAATTCCGGCACGAGCAGCAATGCTCGTGCTGACCCCCCACGCACGCGTGCGTGTTTCTCCTGCTCGGCGCGATCAAGCAGCGCCCAGCATCTAACCCCCACCGAAATTACACGCGTGTAAGACGTGCGTCGTCAAGCCGAACCTGATAGATAGACCCGTTACCCCGACCTGCCCCGGCGCGTCGTGGTCCCGCTGCCTGCCCTATCTGTCCGGACCCGTGGAAGGTAACGCCACCTCGGCGCGTCACGTCCAATTTAACCCGTTTCGTGACCTAGCGTCGCCCATACACTGTGGTCCGCTCGACCGCGGGCCGACCCGCCGCCGCGGAAAGCTCCTTCAACTCAGCCACAGTGCGCGCAGACCCGTGCTCCGAACCGGCCATTCTGGAGATTGTTTCCTCCATCAAGGTGCCACCGAGGTCGTTGCAACCGCCGTTGAGCATCGCTTTAGTGCCCTCGTCACCGAGCTTCACCCAGGAACACTGAATATTGTCGACTCGGCCGTGCAGCAGAATTCGGGCCATCGCGTGGACAACTCGATTTTCCCGCCACGTTGGACCGGGCCGGGCGATGCCGGCCAAATAAATCGGCGCGTTGGTATGGATGAACGGCAGCGGCACGAATTCGGTGAAGCCACCAGTCACATCTTGGATGCCGGCCAGCACACGGAAATGGCCCAGCCACTGTCGCGGGTGGTCAACGTGGCCGTACATCATGGTCGAGCTGGACCGAATGCCGATTTGATGCGCAGTGGTCACGACGTCAATCCAGGCGCTCGCCGGCAATTTGCCCTTGGTCAGGACCCAGCGGACGTCATCGTCGAGAATTTCCGCCGCTGTACCCGGCATGGTGTCCAATCCGGCCTCGTGCAGCGCGGTGAGCCAGTCGCGCACCGAAAAACCGGCCTTGGCCGCCGCCGTGACGATTTCCATCGGCGAATAGGCGTGCACGTGCATGCCCGGAACCCGCGTCTTGATCGCCCGGACCAGATCGGCATAAGCGGTCACCGGCATCTTCGGGTCGATCCCACCCTGCATGCAGACTTCGGACGCACCGTCTTGCCAGGCCTGTTCCGCCCGGTCGGCAACCTGTTCCACCGAAAGCCGGTACGCGTCGGCATCCTGCTCGCGCTGCGCGAACGCACAGAACCGGCAGCCCACGTAACAGATGTTCGAGAAGTTGATATTGCGGTTCACCACGTACGTGATGTCGTCGCCGTTGACCTGTTTGCGCAGGTCGTCGGCGATCCGGGTCAGTTCGTCGAGCGCGCTGCCGTCGGCGTTGAACAATGCCATCGCCCGCTCTTCGTGCTGCGGCAACAGCAATGCGGCCGGGTTCTCGGCGGCCAGCTTCAACCCGGCCAGCACGTCAGTCTCGATCCGCCGGGGTGCTTCGGTGGTGATGTGCGCGGCGACCTCGTTCCAGTCGCCGTAGACCTCGTCGAAATCGGATCGCCGGTCAGCGCTGCGTCCGTCGGTGTCGATTGTCGCGAACAGATCAGTGCGACCCGTCGCGTACGCGTCGTCGGGCTCTTGCCAGGGCAGCCCGGCGGGAATCGCCTGCTCGTCAGCGAGCCCGTCCTCGGTGGCTAGTGCTTGCACATGCGCGGCGAGTCGTGGATCCAGCCAACCCGCCCCCGCCCGCCGGACGAATTCGGGGTAGATGGTCAGGCGCTCGCGCAGCACGAAGCCGGCTTCGGCCGACTTGGCCCGCAGCTGCTCGATCTGCGGCCAGGGCCGCTCAGGGTTGACATGGTCGGGGGTCACCGGCGACACGCCGCCCCAGTCGTCGATGCCGGCCCGCAGCAGCAGCGAGTATTCCGCGTCGATCAGGTTGGGTGGGGCTTGGATTCGAGCGCGCGGGCCCAGGATGATCCGACCGACCGCCACCGTCGTCGCCAACTCGTGCAGCTCCGCATCGGGCATACCACGCATGGCAGTGTCCGGTTTGGCACGGAAGTTCTGAATAATGATCTCTTGCACATGACCGAATTCGCGCGAAGTCCGCCGCAGCGCGAACAGCGAGTCGACCCGCTCTGCCCGGGTTTCACCGATGCCGATCAGGATGCCCGTGGTGAACGGCACGCCGACCCGCCCAGCGTCGTCGAGCACCCGCAGCCGAACTGCCGGCTCCTTGTCCGGCGAGCCATAGTGTGGGCCCCCTGGCTCGGACCACAGCCGGGTCGCTGTCGTCTCCAACATCATGCCCATGCTCGGCGCGACCGGCTTGAGCCGTTGTAGCTCGCCCCAGCTGAGCACGCCCGGATTCAAATGCGGCAGCAGGCCAGTTTCTTCCAGCACGGCGATGGCACAAGCACGCACGTAATCCAGGGTCGAGTCGTAGCCGCGCTCGTCCAGCCACTGTCGGGCTGCGGGCCAGCGTTGCTCCGGCCGGTCGCCCAGGGTGAAGAGCGCCTCCTTGCACCCCTGCGCGGCACCCGCGCGAGCAATAGCCAGCACCTCGTCGCGCTCCAGGAACGCCGCCGGCAGGCGGTGCGGGACAGTCGCAAAGGTGCAGTAATGACACCGATCCTGGCAGAGCCGGGTCAGCGGGATGAATACCTTCTTTGAATACGTGACCACGCCCGGTCGCCCGGCTTCGCGTAAGCCCGCATCGCGGATGCCGCTCGCAATCGCCAGTAGCTCATCGAGCTGACTGCCGGTCGCTGCCAGCAGCGCAGCCGCTTCGCCGGCATCGATGGCTTTACCGTCGGCGGCACGGCGCAGGGCACGGCGCACGCTCGCCTCGGTCGGTTCCGATTCCACGTTGACCTCAACCACCACAGCAGCCTAGGCCGGAATTGCTGCGACCGTCGCGACGGTGTCCGGCTGAACGCAGTGGCATAGGACACGATGCCACCATTTAGCGCTCCGGCATCGCAGATTGTCCATCCAGCTCGACCCGATCACCGACGCCGGGCTCCACGCCTACAGCTGTGACTAATGAAACGGCCCAGACCGCTGACCTGGCAGTCCGGGCCGGCTTGGCGTCAACGGCGGGGGTGATCCGGATCAGCCGGCGGGAAGACATTCCCGATCTGGTGCGTGCGGTTTTCGTCCTGGTTCGGTTCGGCGAAACCCGGGTAGGGGCCGAGTCCAGGCACGAAAGCCGAGTCCGAGCCGTAGGAACCCGACGGCGCGGGCGGCGGGGCCGAGCTGGGTGGGGTGACCGGCTGACTCCAGGGCGGGGTGGGCTGGCCGAAGCCGGGTTGACTCGCTGAGGTGAAACCCTGAACCGGCGGCTGACCGTACGGGTCGGGGCGGGACTGGCCGTAGGTGTTCGGGGTGGGCTGGCCGTAGGGGTCCGATTGCGGCTGGCCGTATGGGTCCGATTGCGGCTGACCGTATTGGCCGGGCACGGGCGGGTAGCCGGCCACACTAGGCGGCACGTCCGGCTGACCGCCGAAGTCGGGCTGACCGGGTTGACCAGGCTGACCCGGGTACGGCTGGCCGGGCTGGCTCGGGCCCGGATACGGCTGGCCGGGCTGGGGGCCGAAGCCTGGCTGACTCGCCGGCGCACCCGGACCGGCGAACTGGCCGTAGACGTTCGAAGGCACCTGTGGTTTGGGGGTATAAAACATGTTGCGCCAGATTTGATACATCGCGTAGGCCGCAACTGCGAACACGGCTAGCCAGGCGACCCGTTCGAGCAGGCCCTCGAACGCTGCCCGCACCGACGTGTCGGCGGCCAGCTTGATCAGTCCGATCAGCACGCCGAAGAGGACCGAGAAGAAGGCCATCACCGCGTATTCGACGACGGCTGCCTGCACGATCAGCTGCGCCCGGGGATGACGCGGTCGGATCAGCAATGCCAGCAGCACCGCAGCCAGCGGGAAGAAGATGGTCGGCAGATTGATGAAACCGAAGAAGCTGTTAGCCGCGAGATAACCGAACTGGAGTGAACCGTCCGGAATCAGGTGAATCACCGCGACGACGAGGAACACCGCGGGCGCGCCGATGAGGGCATAAGCGGCAAGGTCGCGCAGCGGGCGAAGGTACTGGCCGGCCGATTTATCCTCGCCCGGAACGGGCTGCGGTGGGCTGGTCACGATATCTCCCTGGCTGACGGTTGGGGGTGGGGGTCGGCACAGCCTAGACCTACTCGGCCCGGCTTAGAGATACCCGGCGAAACCTTCTGTCATACCGGTGAGCAAGGATGGACGTTATGCGGATCGTGGTCCTGACCGGCGGTATCGGCGGTGCGAAATTCCTCGTCGGCGTGCGCGCGCATGCCCGCGCGATCGGCGCCGAGGTTACTGCGGTGGTCAATGTCGGCGACGACGTGCGCCTGCACGGCCTGCAGATCTGCCCAGACCTCGACAGCGTGATGTATACGTTGGGCGGCGCCCATGACCCTGAGCGCGGCTGGGGCCGAGTGGCCGAAACCTGGGTGATCAAGCAAGAGCTCGCTGCCTATGGCGTCGAGCCGTCCTGGTTCGGCCTAGGCGACAAAGACACAGCCACCCATTTGGTACGCACGCAGATGCTGAACGCCGGCTATCCGCTCTCCGCCGTGACCACAGCGCTGTGCGAGCGCTGGCAGCCCGGAGTGACTATGTTTCCGGCCACCGACGACCGGCTGGAAACACACGTGGTGGTCGACGTCGACGGTGAGCGCAAGGCGATCCACTTCCAAGAGTGGTGGGTGCGTCATCGCGGCGCCGTGCCGACCCACCGTTTCGTCTTCGTCGGCGCCGAGGCTGCTAAGCCGGCGCCGGGCGTGGTGGAGGCAATCGCCGCGGCTGACGTGATCCTGCTAGCGCCGAGCAACCCAGTGGTCAGCGTCGCGCCGATCCTGGCCGTCTCAGCCCTGCGCGACGCTGTGGTCAGCGCCGCCGCCCCGGTAATCGGGGTCTCCCCGATCATCGGCGGCGCCCCGATCCGCGGCATGGCCGACATCTGCCTGTCCACGGTCGGGGCCGAGGTGACCGCCACTGGCGTCGCCGGACTCTATGGCGCCCGCCGCGATGCTGGTGTGCTCGACGGGTGGTTGGTCGATGAGGTCGACGCCGGCGTCGAGGTCGCGGGCGTTGCCGTAGCGGCCGTTCCGCTGTGGATGAGCAGCGAACAGGCCACTGCCCAGATGGTCCGAGACGCGCTGTCGCTGGCGGGCGTGTCCTGACGACTGTTCCCGAGAACGAGGTGCTGACGTGAATGCTGGGCTGCAGATCCTGCCCGTGCACGGGATCGGCGACATCACCGCCGGCGACGACCTGGCCGAGCTGATCGGCACAGCCGCGCCGTGGTTGGCCGATGGCGACATCCTGGTGGTGACCAGCAAGATCGTCTCCAAGGCGGAGGGGCAGCTGGTCGAAGTGCCCGCCGACGGCCCGGAACGGGAGCTGGCTCGCGCCGAGGTGCTCATCTCCCAGACCGCCCGAATTGTCGCCCGCCGCGGCCCGACGACGATCGTGCAAACCCACCACGGCTTCGTGATGGCTGCCGCCGGCATCGACGCGTCGAATGTCGACAAAACCCACCTAGTCCTGCTGCCCGTCGACCCGGATGCGTCGGCCCGCCAGTTGCGCACCGACTTTCGGGCCCGCGGATTGGACGTCGGCATCATCATCTCCGACACCATGGGCCGCACCTGGCGCAACGGCCTCACCGACGTTGCCCTCGGCGCAGCTGGGATCGCGCCGGTTCGCGACCACCGAGGGGAGACCGACCCCTACGGCAACGAGCTGGAAATCACCCAGATGGCCGTGATCGACGAACTGGCCGCCGCCGGCGAGCTGGTCAAGGGCAAATGCGATCAGGTGCCGGTCGCGGTGGTGCGCGGCTATCTCACGGCCGGCGGCCCCGACGGTGCCGGTGCGGTGGCTCTGTTGCGCAACCCGGCCGAGGACATGTTCAGCCTGGGCACCGCCGAGGCTCAAGCTGCCGGGCTGCGCGAAGCGGCGCTGCTGCCCGACGGGGCCCAGTTCGATCTGCCAGGTCACGCCGTCGACGAGGCAGCCGTCGAGCGAGCGCTGGCCACGGTTGCCGACTTGGTCTTCCCCGCCACGACGATCACACCGGCCGAGGCCTTGCCGCACAACGGTGCTAGCGTCGCCCTGCACCTGTCCCCGCACCACCGCGATCCCGCAGCGTTTCTGCGCCTGGGCGCCGACGCGCACCGGCTGCGTGCCGCCCTAGCCGCCGAAGGCGTTGCCAGCGTCGTGCTCCTACACGACGATGGCATCCGCCTTTATTTGTCCGGCGCTTAACCGGCCACCTAAGTTCGGCTTGAGCGGCAGCCCGGCTTGCGTCTTACCGCCGGTTAGACCGTGCGTCCTACTGCCGGTTAGATATAGCCGAGCTCGCCGAGTTCCTTGAGCTCGTCGACCAGCAGTTTCACCTCTTGGGCCCGATCGCGCGGACAGACCAGGACAGCATCGGGCGTGTCCACAATGATCAAATCGCGAATTCCCATCGCCGCGACCAGCCGGCCGGAGTTTGCGACCACGACCAGCCCTTTGCTCTCCCGCAGCAGCACACCCGGTTTGCCGGTGGCGTCCTGACCCATCACGACATTGCCCGCCGGATCGGCAGCAAGCACCTCGCCTAACGTGTGGAAGTCACCGACGTCGTTCCAGCCGAAGTCACCCTGCACCGCGCCGACCCGCCCGACCGTGGCGGCGCCTTCCATCACGGCGTAATCCACCGAGATTCGCGGCAGGGTGGGCCAGACCTCGCCCAAGACTTCTTCGCGGGTGCCGGAATCCCAAGCCTGCGCAATCCGCGAAACACCGGCGGCGAGCTGCGGCTGCTGACGGGAAAGCTCAGCTAGGAAGACGTCGACCCGCCACACGAACATGCCAGCGTTCCACAAGTAGTTGCCGGACTTGACATAGCTCTCAGCAACATCGTAGGTGGGCTTTTCCTTGAACTCCTCGACCGCCAGCACCGGGCCCTCGCCCAGGACTGCTCCGCACTGCAGATAGCCGTAACCGGTCTCCGGCCGAGTCGGGATGATCCCGAGGGTCATCAACAGGCCCTGCCGCGCCCCGATCATCGCCCGGTGGATGACCTCGGTGAATTCCGACTTGTTCGCGATCAGATGATCTGACGCGAACGCGCCCATGATCGCCTCAGGATCACGGCGGCCGATGACCGCGGCAGCCAAGGCAATCGCCGCGCAAGAATCCCGCGGGGACGGCTCGACCAGAACATTCTCTTCGGGCAGCGCGGTGAGTTGGCGCGACACCGCGGCAGCATGTGCAACACCGGTGACGACGAAGATCCGCTCGGGCGGAGCGAGCAGGTCGAGCCGTTCGACTGTCGCCTGCAGCAGCGACGCTTCGGTGCCGGTCAGAGGGTGCAGGAACTTCGGATGGCCAGCACGCGACAGGGGCCAAAGCCGGGTGCCGGTGCCCCCGGCTAAGACGACGCCATAGAGTGCGCCCAATTGCTCGCTCATGTTCACAGAGTGTAGTGGGTCACGATAGTGCCACTCGTTTCCACGTGGCAACATGCGCCTCGGCGCTCGATTCCCAGGTGAATTCCTTAGCTCGATCGAAGCCGGCCTTGGCCAACGCCAGCCGGCGGGGTTCATCGTGCATCAGGTCGACCAGGTCAGTAGCGATGCGATCCGGGTCCTCAGTCGTATATGCCACCGCGTCGCCGCCCACTTCCGGCAACGACAGCCGCGGAGTGGTGAGCACTGGCGTCGCGCAGGCCATCGCCTCGAGAATCGGCAACCCGAACCCTTCGCCGAAGGACGGGTAACACGCCACTAGGGCGCCGCCCAGGAAGCCGGGCAAATCCGCGTACCGAAGGTAGCCGGGTCTTAGTAGGCGCAGGTGGGGCGGGACCTCAGTAACCGCGCGGTCGATCTCGTCGTCGTGGCCTTGGCCACCGGCGATGACCAGGGCCGGCGGGTTCGGCCAGTCAGTGACTGCGCGGGACCAGCCTCGGATCAAGTTGGGCACATTCTTGCGCGGTTCTTTCGCACCGAGGAAGGCGACGTAACCGGAATCGCCCAAGCCTAGGCGGGCGCGAACGCGCGCCTTCTCCTCGGCGGTGGGTGGGTGGAAAGCGGTGTGGTCGACGCCGTGATAAGCCACGTCGATCCGGGTCGGGTCGGCGTCGAGCAGCCGGATCAGCTCATCGCGGGTGGCCTTGCTCGGCACGATCACTCGGGCGGCCCGGCGCAGCGAAGTCTTGATCGCGCTGCGGAAAAACGTTCGTTTAGTGTTGTCGTAATGTTCCGGCTCGGTGAAAAACGTCGCGTCATGCACGGTCACCGTGACCGGGCAGCCGGCCCGCAATGGGCAGGTGTAGAACGGCGAGTGCAGCACCTTGGCACCGACTTGCTGTGCGAGCAAGGGCAAACCTGTCTGCTCCCACGCCAGGCGGGCGGGCCGGTGGGCCACCGCAGATGGTCCCGCAATCACCTCGGCGTCGCCGAGCATGCGGCTGTAACGCTCCGCATCAGAACGCTGAGTCACCACGGCAAGATTGACCCGGGTGGGGTCCAGCTGGCCGAGAGCGCCGAGTAAGCCGTCGACATATCTGCCGACGCCTCCTCGATCAGCGGGGACGCTGGTGGCGTCAACTAGCACTCGCGGGGGGCGACCGGCGGTCACGAGGCAACTCCCAGAGGTTGTAATTCAGACCACTGGCAAGGGTACGCCGGGAATGCATCAGCCAGGTGGCCACGACACCGCCTAACTCCCGGCGTTTCCTTGAACTCATTGGTTGCGCAGCGTCAATCACCCGCAGTAACGGCACTATCGTAAGGGCGGTGCACACCACGATCCCCCAGGCGTTTGCCGAAGCAGTCCGGCGCGATCCGACCACCCCGCTGCTGACCTGGTATGACGACGCCACCGGCGATCGAAGTGAACTGTCCGGCGCGACCTTGGACAACTGGGTCGCCAAGACGGCGAATCTGCTGATTGACGGTGTCGGCCTCGGCCCCGACGACACGGTGTCAGTGTTGCTGCCCCCGCATTGGCAGACCGCCGCAATCATCCTCGGCGCCGCCTCGGCGGGCCTCGCCGCTGACCTCGGCGAAGACCCAAATCCGGTCGAAGTAATCTTTACCGCATCAGATCGGGTCGCGGCCGCCGCGGCCTGGCCAGCCAGCGACCGGTACGTGACCGGACTGCTTCCCATGGCCCAGCCCTTGTCCGACCCACCAGCCGGATACCTGGACTACGTGAACGAGGTGCGCACCTTCGGCGACCAGTTCCGCGGCCAGCCCATCGACGCCAACGATCGAGCTCTGGCTGGACCGGTCGAGATGAGCCACCTCGCCACCTTGCGGACAGCGCGGGAACGTGCCGCCGAGCTGGGCCTGAGCACCGGCGATCGAGTGCTGGTCGATGCCCGGTCGTTTCCTGACCCGATCGACTGGCTGTTCGCCCCCCTGGTCAGCGGCGCCTCGATCGTGCTCTGCGCCAACCTCGACCCCGCCAAACTCGGCAGCCGCAGCACCGCCGAGAAGGTCAGCATCGTCCTCAGCTGATTCGGCGAGTCGCCCGTTCGGCGGCCAGCGCCGCGAATGCATCCAGTGCACTCGGGTCGGCTAACGCACCTGCAGCGGCAGCCAACCCCAGAGCCGTACCGGTGAGGAGGCGTTTGACCGGTACTTCCAGTTTCTTTGCGGACAGAGTGCGGGGCACTGCGCGTACCTGGTGGATTTCGTCTGGGATGTGCCGGGGTGACAGCTGGGCGCGCAGTTCGCGGCGGATCAGGCCGAGCAGGGTGTCATCGAGTTGAGCGTCGTCGGCGAGCACGACAAACAGCAACAATTCGCCGTTAGGATTGCCGTCTTGTTCGAGGTGGACGACGAGTGAATCGGCGACTTGCGGCAGGCTTTCCACCACGGCATAGAACTCGGCGGTGCCCAGGCGCACGCCGCCACGGTTGAGCGTGGCATCGGAGCGACCGGTGATCACACAGGTGCCGTCCGCGCCGATGGTGATCCAGTCGCCGTGCCGCCAGACGCCGGGAAAAATATCGAAATATGCCTCTTGGTAGCGTCGACCATCCGGGTCGTTCCAGAAGCCGACCGGCATGCTCGGCATCGGTGCGGTGATCACCAGCTCGCCCAGCTCGTCGATGACCGGGCGACCAGCGGGATCGTATGCCTCAACTTTCGCACCCAGGCAACGGCAAGTGATCGCACCCTCGATGACTGGCAGTAATGGCACCCCGCCGACGAATCCGGTACACACATCGGTGCCGCCGGAGAGCGATTGCAATTGCAGCTCGGTGCCGACCGCGTCATAAACCCAGGCGAAACCTTCGGCGGGCAGCGGGGCGCCGGTCGAGCCGACCGCTTTGAGGTGCTTTCGCGGGGTTAGACCGGCTTTGCGGCAGGCCAGGAGGAATGGCGCTGACGTGCCGAAATAAGTGATCCCGGCTTCATCGACCAAGTTCCATAGATTGGACAGGTCGGGATAGCCGGGGTTGCCGTCGAAGAGCACGATGGGTGTGCCGACAGCCGGTGCGCTGACTAGCAGGTTCCACATCATCCAGCCCGTGGTGGTGAACCAAAAGAACCGGTCGGCTGGGCCGAGATCATGGTGCAGAGCCAGGATTTTTAGGTGCTCCAGCAGAATGCCGCCGTGGCCGTGCACTATCGGTTTGGGCGGGCCGGTCGTGCCCGAGCTGTAAAGCACATAGAGCGGATGATCGAACGGCACCGGCTCGAAACTCAGGGCGGAATCGGTCGGCTGTCCATCAGCGGATGACAGCAACTCATCGTAATTGCCGGCGGCAGGGTCGAGATAACCGACGGTGATTACATGCTCGATCGACGGGAGCGCGGCGGTGATCTCGGCGAGCTCGGCGGCCCGGTCGACGCTGCGGTCGCCATAGCGATAACCGTCGACCGCGACTAGCAACTTCGGCGCAATCTGAGTCCATCGGTCGATCACGCTGCGGGCCCCGAATTCGGGTGCACAGGACGAAAAAATCGCGCCGAGGCTGGCTGCGGCGAGTAACAGAACGTATGTCTCACCAATGTTGGGGGCGTAGGCCGCAACACGATCGCCTTTGCCGATGCCGCGGGCTTGCAACCCAGCGCGGACCCGGCGGACCTGTTCGCGCAGCTCACTCGCGGTCAGGTGAATCGGCGCCCGGCTTTGCGAATATGCCGAAACAACCCGATCGTCGTCGGCTAGGCCCGGCATGCGCAGCACGTGCTCGGCATAGTTGAGCGTGGCGCCGGGAAACCAGGTCGCGCCCGGCATCCGCGAATCAAGCAACACTGCCGTCGGCGGGTCGTGCGCGATGACCTCGAAGTAATCCCAGATCGACTGCCAGAACGCGGTGAGCTCGGTGACAGACCAGTGCCACAGCGCGGAATAATCGGCGAAGGCCCGACCGCGTTCGCGCTCCAACCACGACATGTAGTGGCCGATTCGGGACGTCTGCGCGATATCGGCCGGCGGCTGCCACAACACTGTGCCCGTCATCGGTACACCTTAACGTTGATTCAACCCGGAACTGCCCGCACCGCTGCTTGCGCAACACCGGTAACGTGCCGCACAGTAAGCCAGCTTCGGGAGAATCCTTTGCGTCACGTCAGATCGATCTTGTATGCCCTGATCCTCGCGCCAGCCCTGTGGATCCTGACCGGGGTGGGCTTCAACCACGATCTGACCACGCGAGGACGCGGCACCTTCGCCGTCGAATCGTTCGCCGGACTGTTGCTGTTGTTGCTGGCCGGCGCAGCGTACGGAATCCTGGCCTTTGCTCCGATCTCTCCCGCCGGCCCGCTGCTCGCCGGCGTGACCTTTCTCGGCATTGCCTGCTGGGCTCTGGCCGCCCCCGCCGGCTATGCCGGCACCTTCCCCACCAGCCTGACCAAAGACAGTTTCGATCTCAGCCGTCCCGGTTACGGCCTCGCAGCCCTCCTCGCAGTCCCTTTAATCTGTACGGCCTTGAGCGCCCGCCGGTGGGAGAAATACGAACCGCCAGTGCTGCCGATCATCGGCGTGGTGGGCCGCCCACGGGGCAAAGCCGCGGCGCCCGGCACCACGATTGCCGCGCTGGCCACCCAGGTGATTCCCCCGCCGGCAACCGACGCGACCACTGTGCTCCGCCTGCCGGACTCGCCAAATGCGACCACAACGGTGCTGCCACGACAGCGGACCGCTGTGCCCCGTGAACAGCCAGCCGACGTGACAATGTTGCTCAACCACTCCGACGATGCGACTTCGCTGCTCGCAGTCCGACGATGCGACTTCGCTGCTCAGTCAGTCCGACGATGCGACTTCGCTGCTCAGTCAGTCCGACGATGCGACTTCGCTGCTCAGTCAGTCCGACGATGCAACGAGGCTGCTCAACGAGCAGGACGACGCGCGACGAGGTTGCTTAGCGTGTCAGACGAGACGACTGCGCTTCCGCAAACAGCTCGCAACGGTGCGGGCGCTCCAGAGCGAAAGTAGGAATATGAGCACTCGTTGCCGGCTGGTATGACATTGCGCCGGGCTACCCGTTCGAAGCGGATCGAGAATTTTTATGCTACAGTTGGCGTGTTGCAGTTTTGATTCTCCGTAGACGTTAGCGGCGCCTGATGGGATCTTGACCCGTCTGGCGTCTTTTTCTTTTGCGGCGCAGCCTTACGTGGGCGATCAAACGCGGCGACGCGAGAGTCCGCAAAGTGCGGATTCTCAAGAGCCTGCGAGGAGTTTTAAACATGGCTTCTGGAACCGTGAAGTGGTTCAACGGTGAAAAGGGTTTCGGCTTCATCACCCAGGACGATGGCGGCGCAGACGTCTTCGCACACTTCTCCGCGATCGCCTCGACTGGCTTCCGCAGCCTCGAGGAGAACCAGCGGGTCGAGTTCGACGTGACCCAAGGCCCGAAGGGTCTGCAAGCGGCGAACATTCGTCCGCTCTAAGCATTTCCTACGGTCTAAGCATTTCCTAGCACCTCGGCGACTCGCTGGTTCAGCGAGTCGCCGTTTTGCGTTCCTACACCTCACTTTCGCCTCCACTGGGCTTACCCCGAACGCGATGCAGAGGGTAGATTTCCCTGGCCGCGTTGCGATGACGCGATCATGGAGGGGGTGCTATACCTTGGCCGAGCCGGCTAGTGACGTGCCCGATGTCGCACAGATAGACCAGTGGGACACGATTGCAACTGAGCAGGCCGTCCTGCTGGTGGTCCACAATGCCACTACCCTGAACCGCCTCGCCGATGTCGTCGGTATCTTTCAGTCCGACCTGCGGATTCAGCTGGCTGTAACATCGAAGTTCACTGACCCATTCACCGCTGATCTGGGCTTATCACTGGCAAAACTGGAGATATTTCGCCTGTCGTGGACAGATGCGGTAAACCAAACTTTTCCCCTCATCATCAGCGCCAGCCATCATGGTGATCTGCACGAACTAACTGGACGGATTGTTATATTTTCGCACGGAATCGGGTACAATAAATTCGCTCCTGAGGAGCCAGGAGCCAGGAGCCAGGAGCCAGGAGCCAGGAGCCAGGAGCCAGGAGCCAGGAGCCAGGAGCCAGGAGCCAGGAGCCAGGAGCCAGGAGCCAGGAGCCAGGAGCGTTTTTGGGTTGTCGCGGCCTTGGCTGGTCAACGGATCGCAGCTCATTGCGACTGCGCTGGTCTTCGCCCACTCCGAGCAGATCGACCGGCTCGCGCGCGACGTGCCGGAAGCACTCGATACAGCGTTCCTCGGCGGCGATCCGTGCTTAGACCGAATGCTGGACAGCCTGCGCCTTCGCCGCAAGTTCCGCCGAGCCCTAGGCGTCGACAACCGTAAACTTGTCGTCATCTCCTCCACCTGGTCGACCAACTCGTTAATAGGAGCAGGCCCGGAGCTAATCCGAAAACTTAGCTCCGAACTGCCACTGGACGAATTTCAAATCGCGCTGATTCCGCACCCTAACGCCTGGAATCGCCATGGCCATTGGCAGATTCGGTGGTGGTTTGCCGACGCCATTCGGGCTGGTTTGGTGCTCATTCCACCAGACCAAGGTTGGCAAGCAGCACTAATCGCAGCGGACTGTGTCATCGGAGATCAGGGCTCAGTGACCGCATATGCAGCCGCGATCGACCGGCCGACAATGCTAGCGGTTTTTCCGTCGACTGAGGTCGTCGACGACACTGCCGTTGCGTTGCTCGGTCGATTGGCCCCGCGCTTATTACCGTCCGGTTCGCTGAGTCGGCAGGTGCGCGCCGCAATCGACAACTATGTCCCGGATCAATTCCGCGAGGTGGCAGCGCTGGCCAATGCTGTGCCCGGTGAATCACCGCAACGATTGCGGCAACTTTGCTACCGGCTGCTGGGCCTGGCCGAGCCGCCCAATGAAGTGGTGTTGCTCCCATTGACCACGGCCGGCTTAACCGCGCGCCCCGGGTCGAGAGCCGACGCCATGCTGGTCTTCACCGAGTGGGACGAGACTGCCGGCGAGTTGCGGGTGGACCGATTCGCTGCCGACACCCGGCCGTTCGTCGACACCGCTCCCACTGCAGCCACGACCCATACTGCTGTCGACTACGAACATCCGGTGCGCGGACTGCGGCACACAGCGGACATCGTGTTCGGCTCCGACTCCGACACACCAACACCATGGCTGACCGAAACCCTGGCAGATCACCCCGCCAGTACGCTCGCCGCGCTGGTGTTCGGCAGCTTCTGTTGGGTCCGGCACCGCGACGGCGAGCAGGTGTTGCTGCAGATCGACGACGACACGGATGCTTCAGTGCTGGCGTCAGCGGCATACTGGTGGAGGACGAATGGCAATAGCCTGGCGGAGCTGCCGACGCGGTTTTTGCTGCGCGTCGGCGGGCGAAGGTCGGTGTTGACCGTGCGGCCCGACCCACCGGTCATCCGCCAAACTCGCCGATCCGGCGAGTGAGTTCAATTTCCAGCTCGCCGAGCCCGAGCCGTTGTGCCAACGCCAACGCCTCACGCAGAGCCGCTGCGGCAGCGGGTGCATCCCCGCGCCGGACAGCGGTGTCAGCCCGCAGCTGGTGGACCACCAATTCTTGCGACCCGAACCGATGGCCCCGAAATGCCGCCGCAGCCGCATCCAGCAACTCCTGAGCTTCGTCCAGGTTACCCTCGGCCAACGCCACCGCGCCGACCAGGTGACGCAGCCGGGCGACGTTGACCCAGCCCTCGCCGCGGTCGATGAAGTCGGCGAGGGCCCGCCGCAAACTCGGCACCGCGCTCAAGCGATCACCTTGGTTGACCAGAACTCGACCGATGTGCATGTCGAGCAGGGCGACAGCCCGTCGTGCTTGCGTCGGGTCGAGCGTCGCTTGCTGCAGGAACGCGGAGGCGGCGCGCAGCTCCCGCAGGGCGTCGTCGAGCTGACCTCGGGCCTCGTGCAGCAGCCCTTCCCATTCGATCGTGCTCGCTACCACCAGTGGTTTGTCTAGCTGCTGGGCGATCGTGCGCGCTGCACGCAACGCGTCGATGCCATTCTTGAATCCGGCTGAGTCCAACGCAGACCCCTGTTTTTCGTACGCGACGGCCAAGTTGCGCTGCATTTGCAGTTGCCAGCTGATGTCGCCGCTGCGTTGCGCCACCCGGACACCAATGGCCATGACGTCGACAAGTTGAGTGGTGCGATCGGTGTCATACAGCCAGCCGCGTAGCGCTTCGCATAGTTCTAGGCATTCGGTGTCCAGCCCTAGGCTGTCAGCAGCATCGACGGCCGCGCGCAGGCTGTGTTGCTCGACTTCTAGGTCACCAGCGGCCAGGTCGGCGGCGTCAGGACCGGTGTAGGTGGCGGGAATCAGCGCGAAGTAGGTGCCCTCCACCGGCCGCTGGGACATCGATTTGGCTCGTCCCACCAGAAATTCCAGGTAATAAACGACTGCGGCGCTCAGTGCCAACCGACGTTGGTCCTCGTCAGCATCAACCGAAGCGCACTGACGGGCATGCACACCGATCAAATGGTGAAACCGGAACCGATCTGGGCCGACTTGGTCAAGTAGCTCAAGCTCACCCAGTTCATACAGCACGTCGGCGGCTGAATCTATGTTGGCGCCGAGCATGGCAGCTGCCACCTCCACGCCGAAATCAGCACCGGGATGCAGACAGAGTAGGCGATATGCCTGCGCTTGATCCGGCGTCAACTCGGCATAGCAAAAGTCGTAAATGGACTCAACCAGTGGGGTGCCATCCAGCTGCAACTGCGCGAGCGCCTGTTGCGACCGCAAAGCTGTGACGAATGCTGACACGGGCTGCGGGCGGCGCCATCGGCCGATTCGAGCGGAAGCCACCTTCAGCACGAGCGGCGTGCCCGCACAGACCTCAACCAGATCGCGGACGGCCGCGGATTCAGCGCCGAATACGCTTGCGCCGATAGCGTCACGCAGCAGTTCGGCGGATACCTCCGACGTGAACGGCCCAATCTTGATTTCAGCGAATCCCAACATTCCCAATTCGTCGAACCAACGCCGACTGGTCATGATGACGAGCGAAGCAGGCGCCGCCGGCAGCAGCTCCCTAATTTGGGCGGCGGTGAAAGCATCGTCGAGGATCATGAGGAACCGGCGTCGGTAAGTGCGGGCCCGAAACTGTGTGGCCCGACCCGTAAGACTGGTCGGCAGCTGATCGGCGGAGTCGCCCAGTTGGCGCAACCAATCACCGAGCAACTCAAACGGGTCAATGGGGGACTCGGCCGAGCTGCCACGCAGGTCACTAAAAAGCTGAAAGTCTGGGTAGAGCGCGCGAAATCGATATGCCGCTTGAATCACTAAAGTGGTCTTGCCCATGCCGCCGATCCCGGTGACGCAGATCAACCCAGGAAGTTCCGCGGTCCGCGCCGCGGCCGCCGTCGCGCCGATGAGATCCAGCTCCGGCACCCGGTTGTAGAACTGCCGTGGGGCCCCCGGCATTTCATTGAACGAGGCCGCGCCATCGTCTGCACCCATGGCTTGCTTGTCCCCCATCGTCGAGGTGAAAGCCGACCATACCGGCCAGCCGGTCCAATGGCGACAGCCGCAGATGACAACTGGTAGTCGACTACAGTCGCCCGGTGACTGTCTCGCAACCATGGTGGGCTGCCCCCCTGTTCACGCTGCTCGGCACCAGCGTCGGCGTCGTGCTGACCCAAGGCGGCAACTTGATCAGCGACCGGCTACGCCGAAAGGCTGAGCGGGCCGAGCGCTGGGACAAAGACAAGGTCCGCGACTATCTGGACTATCAACGCGCCGCGCGCGAATTAATACATTTGCGGGTCTGGTCGGTCGAGCCAACCGGGTTACCCGATCCGATCGAGCCGGTGCTCACCACGTTGTTTGACCGCAACGAGAACCTCACCGCCCTCACTCACGGGCGAGTTAGCGATGCCGCCAATGACGTGGCCGCTGCCGCGCACCGTTTAACCAAAGTCATCACCGAAATCCGCGATTCGGGCCACCGCGGTCCGGCCGGGATCGTGCCGGGCGACGCCGCCAACCACTGGGCCGCCAGCCGGCGGGAACTAGCCGAGTCGCTGCGCCAATTCACCCTTAGCTGGCGACAAGACTTGGGCATCACCGCGCCTTACACCGCCGGCCTGGACGCCGACGGATCCGTACTCGCCCCAACTGACTGACCAACCGCCCAGGCTTCGAGCAAATCGGCCGCCCGCTGCGCCCCACCGCCAGCGGTCATTCTTGCTTGCCAAACCCGCAAATTTTCCCGTACGTGTGGGTTTGCTGCCAACGCCTGCACTTGCTGAAACAATGCCGCCGGGTTTTCGGGCTCAGCTCGGGGCCACACCCCGACTCCACCCGCGACTAAACAACGCGCCAAATGGCGTTGCTCGGCACAGCGAGGAAACAACAGCATCGGTACGCCGGCTGACAGCCCCTCCTGCACTGAATTCATCCCCGCGTGCGTGGCGAAGACTGCGCTGCGAGCCAGCAGTTGCCGCTGCGGAAGGAACCGACGAGCCACCACATTAGTCGGCAGCGCACCTAGCTCGGCCGGATCCAGGTGGCCGGTCGCAATGAAGACCTGCCACTCTTGCCCGTCGAACGCCCGGATGAATTTGTCGAAGAATGGCCGGTCACGCGCAAACACCGTACCCGGCGAAACTAACAGTGTCGGACCACCAGCCGATGGATCAGCAATGTCCACTTCGGCACGATTGCCGAGGAGCGGCCCGACAAAATGCAATTCTGGGGGAATCTCGCGACCCGTGGCAGGTGGCTTTGATGCAATCTCGCGACCCGTCGGGTGTAGCTCAGCGAGGCTGTTCGTCAAGACGAGTCGGCCCTGATGGTGCGAGCGCTTTGCCAACGGACGCATCCCGTGTATCCAGCTGGGCATCCGCAAACCGTCGAGTCGGGCTAACTCCGCCAATTCCGCTGGGCCCTGGTGGATAGTCATGCTGAACGTCACCGTCGGCAGCGAATACCGGCGAATAATTCGATCCGCCCAGCTCAGCATCGGATCAACCACGACGACGACACGCTCGTCCAGTTGCTGTAACTGTTCATCGAGCAGCCGGCCCGCTCGTCGATTGAGCTGCCACCGACGTAATCGACCACCCAGGTAACGCCAGGTGAGCCGACCGAAGAATCGCTCCGGCACGATGACTACCGGCACCTGAGCGAGCTCAATGACCTCCGCACCGGCGGACCGCACCGATTCGGCATATCGCTCGCCGACGAGCAGCCGCACCTGGTGCCCGCGATCCACTAGCTCGGCCACCACTGGCAAGACCGGATGCACATGCCCAGCAATCGAGTAGGGCACGAACAAAAACCGCACAAGCTCCTCCGTTGAGCCGGCCACCTCAGCAACCGCCAACCCGCACAGCCCTCGTTAAGGTGCTCGTGAAGATAGTATCGCTGGAGATACTATCGACGGCAGAACCATTCTGTCTGTGTTGGCAGGCACAGAACCGCAAGACACTCAAGCAAACCAATGCCTTGATCGCAGATATCGACCGTAACCCTGACGGACTCGACGGCCGCTGGCCGGCACCCAAAGGCGACCCTACGGTAGTTTCGTCGGTCAGCCGAAGCCCACCACTCAGGACACTTCGCTGGCCCACGACCGCACGGAGCTCACGATCAACTGCGGTATAAGCGTGGATATCGACCTGGATGAACCGCGAGTATTTTCCGTGTCCAGGGGGATTACACCTACTATTGCCTCGACCAGGACTTCGGGCTCGCCACCGGCGCAGCCGGCGGACTTTCGAATCACTCTTCAGCGATCCGGCATGACGGGTGCGCCGCAGTCTTCACACAACTTCACACCTTCTTCGTACATTGCTTGCGAGGTGTGAAGCTCGGGTGATGAGATGGACTCATGAGCGCTGAAAGCGTTGGGGAAGCCCTTGCCATGTTGCGTCGGATAGGCGGCGAACCCACACGGATCGAAGCGAAACGTGCCGCAGGTGGGCTTCCTAAGGCGGTGCGCGAGACCCTGTCCGCCTTCTCGAACACCGATGGCGGGACGATCCTGCTCGGCGTGGACGAAGCGAGCGGCTTCAGCGTGGTCGAGCTCAACGATCCCAGCTCCCTCCGTGATGCGCTGGTGCAGATGTCCCGAGACGACATCACACCCCCACTACAGATCAGCACCGTGAGGTAGTCGACGGCACCTCCATACACGACCTGGACGAGGAGGCGTGGCGGCGTACCCTGCGAAGGGTTCGGGCCGGGTTCCCCAAACTCGCACAGTCCGACGACGCGACTGTCCTCTTTCGCCTGGGCATCACCGCCGGTCGTTCCGCGGACGCCCCTCTGACACTGGCGGGGGTGCTGGCCTTCGGCCAGTTTCCACAGCAGTTCTTTCCCCAGCTGATGGTCTCGGTCGTCGTGCACAGCCCGGACTCCAGCTCCGGAACCCGGTTTCTCGACAACCAGACCGTTCGTGGCCCCATCCCTGAAATGGTCGAGACGACGCTGGCCATGCTTCGCCGCAACCTCGCGGTCCGCGCAGTCATCAGCGAGCACGGCTCACGCGTGGACGAAGTCGAGTACCCCTTGGAAGCGGTACGCGAGGCGGTCGTCAACGCCCTGATGCACCGTGACTACAGCCCGGTCACCAGAGGCACTCAAGTACAGATCGAGCTGTTCCCCGATCGTCTCGTCGTCCGCAGCCCCGGCGGACTCTACGGCGGAGTCATCGTCGACGAACTCGGCGAGGAAGGCATCTCGTCATCTCGGAACGCGGTACTGAGCAGTCTCCTCGCAGACACCTACCTGCCGTCATCGAACGAACTCGTGGCGGAGAACAGGTCCTCAGGCATCCCCGCGATGCTGGCCGTGGCCAGGCGCCGTGGACTCCCCCGACCGAACTTTCGCAGCTCGATCGCCAGCTTCGTGGTCACCATGGCTCGGTCGGAACTCCTCAGCCCCGAAGTCCGCGGCTGGATCTCCCGACTCGAGGCCTACCTGCCCACACAGGCACATCACCTCGCTCTCGCCATGCTGCGCGACGACTACTTGACCAACGAGATGCTCCGGCAGTGGGGAGTGGACCGTGTAGCAGCAGGCCAGGTCCTCCGCGACCTCGTTGATCAAGGACTGGCAGTAAGAGAGGGCGGCAGACGCTATGCGCGGTATGTCCTCGATCCCGCAGCCATGGGCCGGTCACGAACTCCCGATCTCTTCTCGGCGATTTCGCCTCAATCACCGCCCGATGTTGCCGAAGCGCTGAAGGCACGTGGCGAAGCGACGGCAGGCGAACTCGGTGAAATGACCGGGCTGTCCCGTAATGCCGTCTTAAACCGTCTTCGTGCTCTAGCCGAAACCGGGGCTATCGAGACCTTAGGACCTACCCGGAGCCCCAAACGTCGCTACCGTTGGGTTGCGCCTGAAGCCTGAGCAGCCCCGATCGCCGGGGCGCCGTAGCCGGATCCAAATCCGCTAAAGAAGGCCCCGTTTTAAAACCACTCTGACCTGTGGAAACTCGCCCTACCTCAGCCCTTCAGAAGGTGGCGCGCCATCACGATGCGCTGGACCTGGTTCGTACCCTCGTAGATCTGGGTGATTTTGGCGTCGCGCATCATGCGTTCGACCGGGTAATCGCGGGTGTAGCCGTAGCCGCCGAGCAGTTGAACGGCGTCGGTGGTGATTTCCATTGCGGCGTCCGAGGCGAAGCACTTAGCCGCCGCGCCGAAGAAGGTCAGATCAGCGTCGCCGCGTTCGCTTTTGCCGGCGGCGGCATAGGTGAGCTGCCGAGCAGCCTCCAGCTTCATGCCCATGTCAGCGAGCATGAACTGCACACCCTGGAAATCGCCGATCGGTTTGCCGAATTGTTTGCGCTCCTGGACATAGCCGAGCGCGAAATCGAGCGCACCTTGGGCGATGCCGACTGCTTGGGCGGCGATGGTGACTCGGGTGTGGTCCAGCGTCTTCATCGCTGTCGCAAATCCCGTGCCTTCGGCGCCGATCATGCGGCCGGCGGGGATGCGTACGTTGTCGAAATAGACTTCACGGGTGGGTGAGCCCTTGATGCCGAGCTTTTTCTCTGGGGCACCAAAGGTGACGCCTTCGTCGGATTTCTCCACCACGAACGCGGAGATCCCGCGCGAACGGGCGGTCGGATCGGTCACGGCGAAAACTGTGTAGAACTCGGAAATGCCCGCGTTGGTGATCCAGCGCTTGACGCCATTGAGCACCCAATCGTCACCGTCGCGGACCGCGCGGGTGGTCATCGCCGCGGCATCTGAACCCGCTTCCGGTTCGGACAGACAATAGGAGAACATCGCCTCACCGGAGGCGACCTTGGTCAGATAACGCTGCTTCAGCGATTCCGAACCGGAGATCAGCAACGGCATCGTGCCGAGCTTGTTCACGGCCGGAATCAGCGAGGAAGAGGCGCAAGCGCGGGCGACTTCTTCGATCACGATTGCGGTGGCTAGTGCGTCAGCGCCGGCTCCCCCGTACTCAACGGGGATGTGTGGGGCGTGAAAGTCTGAGGCGCGCAAAGCGTCGTAGGAAGCTTTGGGAAATTCGCTGGTTTCGTCGGCCTCGGCCGCGTTCGGGGCCACTCGGGCGTCACAAACCTCGCGGACCGCGGCCCGAATGGTCTGGTGATCTTCCGGCAGCTGGTAAACGTCGAAGTCAGTCATGACGGTGTCCCTTTCGATCAGCAGTCCCGGCGCTATGTTACCGGCGCGTAGCGTGTCCTCGCCAGCCCGCCCGCAGCCCGCGCCCACCCAACTCCGGCGGCGATCACCCAACTTCGCTCCACCCCCATCAAACCCCATCCGGTACGGCCGTCAGCCCGCATCCGCGACCTACATCTCGCCGCACGCAAGCTCAACCCCTGGTCGCCCCATCGATCACCAGACGGTGGTTTCACCCCGCAGCCGCCGAGGTGAGTGTTTCGGGACCGTTTCCACAGATCTCCGCCCCGGTGAGCCTGTTCTAATGAGGTGTCATACCGGCATGCTCTAGTTGTCGGTATCAGGTGCCAGATGGTCAGTAACAGGTGCCGGAATTGTCCGGCGCAGGTGCGAGCCGGGTCGGCTGGGTCTTGGAGGTGCCGTGGCGCAGGCTGGACAGCCCGAGGGCTACGACGACGATCTGACGCGAATCGAGGCGTCAATCGCGGACTTGATGGTGCGTGACATGGCTGCCGCCAAGGAGCGCACGGATATCGCCGCCAAGATCCAAGCGGCCCAGTTCCAGCGCGACATACTGGCCCACGCCAACCAGCAGAAGAAGGCGAAGGCTGCCAAGACCCGGCGCGTGCGGCGCACCGCAGCACCCGCGTCCACCGCAGGAGCCGGGCCCGCGACAGAGTCAAATCCGGCTGGGCCGGGGCCCGCAGCAGGAGCCAGATCAGCTGGAGGACCCAAGCCCGCCACCACCACCGGTTCTAGGCCCGCGGAAGGACGCAGGCCTGCCACTGTGGGCGCTCGCGATCGAGCCTCTCGGACCGACGGTGGCGCCACACTGCTGGTCGACGACCTGCCGCCGACCCAGCGCGGCCCAGCACCACCGCGCCGAGGTGCGGGCTTCACCGCGCCGGAGAACCACCCGCCGGAAGCCTCCTCCCAATCGGTGCAGAACATTTTGTTGGCGCTCGGCGCGCTGCTCATCGGAGTAGCCGCTGTCGTGTTCGCCGGCGTCGCAGTCAGCAACCCGTTCGCCCGCGCCACGATCTTGGCAATCTCCACCACTATCGCACTGGTGGTGGCGCCCGGGATCGCCAAACGTGGGCTGAGCTCGACCGCCGAAACGATCAGCTGGGTCGGCCTGATCTTGCTGCCGATGACCCTGCTCGCCCTGCACGGCAGTCCCTTGGCCGGTGGCCGCAGCGTGCCGGTGCCGCTCTACCTCGGCATCGCTTTCGCGCTCACCACCGTCGCCGCGTTCTGGTATGCGGCTCTGACCAGACTCAACGCGCCCCGCTACGGCACGGTCATCGCGGCCCAACCGGTTCCGCTGTTGCTGGCCTATCCGTTGATCCAAAGCCCGGCCGGCTGGGGCATGGCCCTGTCAGTGGTCGCGGTGCTCGACTTACTGCTGCTCACCACGGTGATCCGCACCGGCCGGCTGGTGCCACATTGGCCGATCATCCGCGCCAGCTCAGCCCCTCGCACCGAACCCGATCCGCACACGGTCGGCGTAACCGACTTTCACCGGCACCAGTCACCCCCAACCGACCCCGCACCGTACGACGTGCCCCTGCCGCCTCGCCCCGAGTCCGCGCCAGAAGAGCCGGACTTGATCATCCACGGCCTGGCGGGTTCGCGGGGCCGGTGGGTGCGCGCACGGCTGTCCCCCAGCGCCCGAGCAGGACGGACCGCTCAGCCCACCCCGCCCCGGGCGAGCTCGACTGCGTCCGCCGACTGGCTGCGCGAGCTGACTTTCGCGCTGCTCTGTGTCGCGAGCGCAGGCGCCTTGCTCTATTCCACAGTCGGGTTGTTGCAGGCCCGAACGGTGTCCGACGCGGCGCGTTCCGGGCTGATTTTGGTGCTCGCCGCGCTCGCCGCAGCGGCTGCAGCCCGACTGCTCGACAACGCGCCGGCCCGCAACATCGCCGGAGCAGTGCTCACCCTGGCGGTGATCGGTGCCGCAGCTCGGGTGGCCGACGTCATCTCACCGCACTTGACGCTGATCGTGGCGGCTGCTGCTGTCGCGATCACCGGTGTGGTGGTTCGACGCCTGGTTGAGCAATCTCGACGTGGTCCACAGCTCGCGTCGGCAGTCGCGTTGACCCTGATCGGACTTTTCGTCGGTGTCGACGCGCTGCGGGCTGCGCTCGCACCGGTGCAGGCGGCCCGCCCGATTTGGCACGCCGACACGGCCGACTATGCCCGGCGGATTGCCGAGGCGGCCGGCCCGTCCGGCTGGTTGCTGGCTTTTAGCGCGCTGCTGTTGACGATTGCTGCCGCGCTCGCGCTGCCCACTGACGTCCGGCATGAAGGAGCTGTCGCGGGCGGCGCTTTGACTGCTTTGTCCGTACCGGCGTCGTTGGCTTTGCCGTGGTCTGAGGCGCCGTGGCCGTTGGTGCTCGCCGGGGTTGGTTTGGGCGGGGCTGGATTGTTCGCTCGCACCCGGCGAATTGCTATCGCGCACGTGGCTGCGGCTGGCGTGGTCGGCTTGTTCGGTGCTGGTTCCGCGCTCAGCGCGTCGTGGCTGACTGCAGCGGTGCTCACCGCGCTGGCTGGAGCGGGCGTCATGGTCGCGGTCGCGGCCCGGCAGATCTCGGCGCAAGGGTTCACCTGGCTGGTCGGGGATTGGGCGGCTGGCGGTGCGGCGTTGGCTTTGCCCGGGGCGGTGGTCACTGGTGCGTTGGCGGTCAACGACCCGGGTGGCGGCCCGCCGGCGACAGCTGCCGTTACTGTGCCGGCGCTGGCTTTGGGTTTCCTCGCGGTGGCGGCGACACTTAGCTACGCGGCGGTGTCGCAAGTGGCCCGGCGCGAAATCAGCCTGCCACTGACGGTCGGATCCGGCGCCGGCGCGGTCGCGCTAGCGCTGGCCGCACTGCTGTCGACCGGTGCGACCGCCGCAGATCTCTGGGTCGGCGTGCTCCTGCTGGTCGCTGCCGGCCTGCTCTTCTTTGCCAAATCGATCGATGTCGGTCGGCGCAGCGACCGGATGCTCGACGGCACGGACGTCGCCGCCGCAGCCGCAACCGTCGCAATCTGCGGTGCGCTAGCGCGAGTCGCCGCCTTGGCCATCCCGGCCGCCCCGCTCGCGGTCGCCGCCGCGATGGTGCTGATCGTGGCGCTCGCAGTGCGTGCGTTGCCGGAAGCCTGGCGACGCGGACCAGTTCGTGGCCTGGCGGTGGCTGGCACCTTCGTCGGGGCGCTCGCTGCAATCCAGGCTGTGAACGGTGCCGTTCGCACGCTTGGCGCCACCAACCCCATCTGGGCCGCTGACCTGAGTCACTACCCCGTCACCAGCTCCAGCACGGCTTGGCAGGCACCGTTTGCGTTGGCCCTGGTCGCGTTCGCCGCAGCATTGGCCGCACCCCGGCCTTGGTCGTTCGTGCTATCAGCGGCCGCGGGAGCACTCGCCGTGATCGGAGCACCCTACGCACTCGGACTGCCGTGGTGGTCGCCGCTGGTGGTCGGCGGTGCCGGTGCGATCGCATTCGCGCTGGGTTCGGTCGCTGCTATCGACCCGCGGGCGGCTTTGGCTCGGGCTGCTGCTGCTGCTGCGATCCTGCTGCAGGTGGTCGGCGCTGCCTTGGTCCGGCCGTCATCGACCGGGCTTGCGCTGCTGCTGGTCGCCATGATCGGCCTGCTGGTCGCGGTCCTGGCTCGCACTCCGGTGGCCTTCACCGAATCGGAACTGGCCAATCTGGAACGGCCCACCGCTGCTTGGGACGGAAACACCATCGATCTGGCCCGGGACGACACCGGCATGCCGCGACACCGGGCGCAGATCGGCGGAGCGGCGACCGGTGCGGTGCTGCTCGCCCTGCCCGGAGTGCTGGCCGCATTCGCCGCAGACCGGGGCGCACTCGCACCAACTGTGCTCACCGCCGCCCTAGCCGCCGCAAGTTTGAGCTTGGCGATCCTGGCCCTAGCCGGCCCGTGGATTCCACAATTCCTGCCCTGGGCCACCGCCGGCCTTGTCCTCAGCGCGACGATCACTGCTTTTGCGTCAATCCCGACGCCATATCCAACTGCGTTGTATGCCGCCGCGGCGGCGCTGCTCGGCGTGCTGGCTGAACTACTGCGGGGCACAGTTCCCGCACCTGGTCTGACTGTGCCGCGCGGCAGTTATTGGCGCCAGGGTCTGGACAATTCCACCTGGACAGCGCGCCGACCGAGCGGGCTAGCTGGCCGTTGGCTGGTCAATCCGGCGACCAGTGCTGTCGCACTCGCGCTGGTGCCGACCGCACTAGCTTTGCTCTCCATCGCACCGGCGTTGCGCGCCGCGCTGATCGATCCATTGCAGCAGCTCGGGCACATCTGGCACGGCCCGATCCCGGCGCTGACCCAACCCGCGCCCAGCCACGTCGACGGCACCAGCGTGCTAGCGATCATGTTGCTCACCGGCGCTGCAGCGTTGGCCGCGATCGGGTTCGGCGGGAGAAACTCCGAAGCCGTGCCGGTGGTGCTGCCAGGCATAGCCATCACCTTGTTGATCGCGCCGATTGCCGGGCACTCCCCCTATCCGATCACCACAACGGCTGCGCTCATTGTCTTCACCTTGTCGATGCTGGGGTTGGCGTTGACGCCGCCGCCACTTGCCGGGCGCGCCCCACTGCTCAGCGCCACCCGTACTGTCGTCTTCGTGCTCGGTCTGCTGGCCGGCGGCGCGGGACTGGCCGGAAGTCTCGCGCACCCGCCGCTGACCTTGTTCACCATGGGTTCCGCGGTCGGCGTCGGCCTGATCGCCGCATTGGCCGGGCGCAGTCAAGGTGCGCGCGTGCTGGGCTGGCTGTTCGCGGCCATCATGGGTCAACTGTTCGTGTTGACCACCGCAATGGCCGCCGGACTCGACCGGACCTGGGCCGCGTTCGGCGTGCTGGCCATCGGTGCTGCGCTACTCGTCCTCGAAGCCACCCTCCCCCGCCTCGGCCAGCCCCAATATCGGCGCGAAGCGTCCACCGTCGAGATCAGTGGTTACCTGTCGGCCCTACTGGCTGGCGCCTTGGCGTACGACTCGCCGGCGCACTTGGCTGCCTTGCTCGCCGCGTGGGGTGCGATCCTCGGCCTGTCCGCCACCCGCGCGGGCCGTACGGCTCGGCAACGGCGGTTGCTGTTCTGGACCGCTGTCGGGTTCGAAATCGTCGGCTGGTGGCTGTTCATTTCACTAGCCGACGTGGCACTGCCAGAGGCGTACACATTGCCGTTTGCTGCTTTGGCCCTGCTGGTCGGGGTGCTCGAAGCGCGCGACCGACCCGAACTGAGCAGCTGGGCGGCGTATGGGCCGGCATTGCTCGCGGCATTCGTGCCGACGATCGGCATTGTGCTGGCCACTGACGCGGGCGACCTGCGTGAGGTGTTGCTGCTGCTCGGCGCGGTCGGCACGTTGATCAACGGCTCGCGCAGTCGCCAACAAGCGCCGGTGGTGATCGGCGCGGTCGCCACGGTTATCGCCGCGATCCATTTTGCCGTGACATTGGTGGGTCCGTGGTTGGTGCTGGTGCCGGTCGGCGTCACCCTGCTCTATGTAGGTGCCACCGACGAAAACCGGCGCCGCACCCAAGACCGACTCCGCGGCGCCCTAGTCCGAATGCGGTAGCAGTCCGAATGCGGTAGCAGTCCGAATGCGGTAGCAGTCCGAATGCGGTAGCAGTCCGGGTTCCGTAACAGGCCGGGTGCGGGAACGGACCCGAATCGGTTGCGGCGACTAGCCGAGGAGGCGTTCGCGCAGGGCGGCGTCTTTTTCGGCGACCAGTTTCTCCAGGCTCGCCTGGAAGGCAGTCATTTTGCCGCGCAAAACTAGGTCGGACGCGCCCAAGATGCGCACTGCCAACAGGCCGGCGTTGCGACTGCCTCCGATCGACACAGTGGCGACTGGCACGCCGGCTGGCATCTGCACGATCGACAGCAACGAGTCCATGCCGTCCAAGTATTTCAGCGGCACCGGCACCCCGATCACCGGCAGCGGCGTCAACGCGGCCACCATGCCGGGCAAGTGCGCGGCGCCACCAGCACCCGTGATGATCACCTGCAAGCCGCGGTCAGCCGCCGACTCGGCGTAATCCACCATTTTGCGAACGGTCCGATGGGCGGACACGACCCCGACCTCGAACGGCACATCGAATTCGGCCAGCGCGACTGCGGCGGCTTCCATCGTGGACCAGTCCGAGTCGCTGCCCATGATAATGCCGACCACGGGAGCCATCAGTTGCCCTCCTGCAGCCAGCGGGCGGCACGTGCGGCCCGCGCCCGTACCGTTTCCAGGTCATCGCCGAGCACTGTGACATGGCCGAGTTTGCGACCGGGGCGGGCTTGCTTGCCGTAAAGGTGCACCCGAGCGCCGGGGTCCTCGGCGAAAAGGTGGTGCAGTCGCTCGTCGATCGAGATCCCGCCAGCGAGGCCACCGAGCACGTTCGCCATCACGACAATCGGGGCGGTCAGCTCGGTTGAGCCCATCGGATAGTCGAGCACTGCGCGCAAATGCTGCTCGAACTGTGAGGTGCGCGCACCTTCGATCGTCCAGTGCCCGGAGTTATGTGGACGCATCGCCAGCTCGTTGACGACCAGCCCGTCGGCCGTCTCAAACAACTCGACGGCCAACAGACCGACCACACCCAGTGCTGTGGCCAGGTCAATCCCGAGCTGTTGCACTGCCAATGCCCGCTCGTCGGACAGCTCCGGCGCCGGCGCCAACACTTCGACGCAAACTCCAGCTTGCTGCACGGTCTCAACGACCGGGTATGCCGCGACCTGCCCGAACGGCGAGCGGGCCACCAAAACGGCGAGCTCGCGTTGCAGGGCGACCCGTTCTTCGACCATCAGCGCCGTACCGGTGTCGACCAGTTGTTCGGCTTCGGCGCGCGAGGAGACCATCCACACGCCTTTGCCGTCATACCCACCGCGGGTGGCCTTAGCGACCACCGGCCACGACCCGTTCGCGAACGCTTCGATGTCAGCAGCCGTGCTGACCGGAGCCCAGCGCGGCATCGGTGCGCCCAACGCGGCCAGCCGTTCACGCATCAGGGCTTTGTCTTGCGCATAGACCAGCGCGCGCGAGCCCGGGAAAATCCGCACCCCTTCGGCTTCGAGCGTCTGAATGTGCTCGGTCGGCACGTGCTCGTGGTCGAAGGTGACGGCTTCACAGCCTTTGGCGAATTCGCGCAGCGCCGCCAGATCGGTGTGTTTACCGATTCGCACATCGGCGGCGACCAGCGCGGCGCTGTCGTCGGGCGACTCACTGAGCACGCGCAGCGACTGGCCCAGGGAAATGGCGGCTTGGTGGGTCATCCGGGCCAATTGGCCGCCGCCCACCATGCCGACTACAGGCAGACCGGTTCGGTTATCCATCGCACCGACCAGCCTAGCTGGACCCCCGCTGAGCAGTCCCGACGGGTATGACGACGCCGACCGCTAAATTCCCGCAGTCAGCAGCGCGAGCAAATCCGCCGACGTCGTCACCGGCCGATCACAAACAAATCCCCGACACACGTACGCGGTGGAGCGCCCACCCAGCAATGTTCGACCCGCCAACAACGGCACCCCGACCCGATCGGGTTCGCCGGCCACGATCACCGTGCCCGGCGGCGCATGCCGATAAGCCGTCGCGACCAACGGATCCCCCACCGGGTCGACGGTGACAATCGCAATCTCGTACGGCCCGGCCAAAGCCGCCTCAGCCGTTGCCGCCGAGTAACCGGCGAACCGCGGATGGGAGCTGATCAGCGGCCCGGCAGTCGCCAGCGCCGCATCGGCAGCCTCCCGGTACGCCGTCTGCCCGCTGAGCGCCGCGTAAGACACGAGTGCGGCGCAGATCGACGACAGCCCACTCGGGGTCGCGTTGTCGGTCGGGTCGGCGGGTCGAGCAACCAGGCGCTCCGCGTCGTCGGCGGTGTCATAGAAGCCGCCTTGGCCCGTACCGAAATGGTGTAGTGCGACGTCGAGCAGTTCGCGGGCTCCAGTGAGCCACTGGCCGTCGGCAGTGAGCTGGTGCACAGCCAGGAACGCCTCGGCGACACAGCCATAATCTTCGAGCACGCCGACCGGTTCGCCCACCACACCGTCGCGCGACACTCGGCGCAACCGCCCGTCGACCACATGCCGCGACGCCAACACCTGCGCTAACGCGAGCGCCGCAGCCCGAGATTCGGCATTTTCGGTCAGCACACCGTGCTCAGCCAGGGCGGTAATCGCCAACCCGTTCCACGCGGCGACCACTTTGTCATCGCGAGCCGGTTGTGGTCGGGCGGCCCGCGCCTGCATCAGCCGGGCGCGCACGTCATGCCACCGCTGCCGCACCGACTCGTCGGCCGCGTCGATGTCCCGAGCCAGCACGAGCACGCTGCTGCCCTGCTCGAAAGTGCCAGTTTCGGTCACGGCGAACAGATCAGCCGCCCACTGACCATTAGCCTCACCCAGCGCCTCGATCAACTGCGCGGGCGTCCACGCATAGGTCAACCCCTCAACGCCGTCCGTATCCGCGTCCAATGCCGACGCCAGCCCACCCGTAACCGTGCCAAGATCACGCAGCAAGAATGCAGCCGTCTCACCCGCGATCCGCCGCGCAAACGGATCTTCAGTCAACCGCCACACCTGCGTGTACGCCCGAAGCAACAGCGCATTGTCGTACAGCATTTTTTCGAAGTGCGGCACAGTCCACGTGGCATCCACCGCGTATCGGGCGAACCCGCCAGCTAGCTGGTCATAAATGCCGCCCCGGCCCATTTGTTCAGCCGTGTGCCGCACCAATTCGAGCGCCTCCACCGAACCGGTGCGCTGGTGATATCGCAGCAGAAACAGCAAACTCAGGTGCGGCGGGAACTTAGGAGCACCACCGAATCCGCCGTACTGTTGGTCGTGGTCTTTGCTCAGGCCGGCCGCCGCAGTCGCGAGTAATTCGGCCGAGATTGGTGCGGTCGGGCCATCAGCTAGCTGAGCGCCGCCGATCGCCCGGACTAACGCCTGACCCTGATCGACAAGTTCGGTCCGCTGTTCTCGCCATGCGGTGGCGACAGAGCCCAATAACCGCGCGAAACTGGCCGGCGGAAAATAAGTGCCGCAGAAAAACGGTTCACCCTCTGGTGTGGCGAAAACTGTCATCGGCCAGCCGCCCTGACCGGTCATCGCTTGGGTGGCGGTCATATAAACCGCGTCGACGTCGGGGCGTTCCTCGCGGTCCACCTTGATCGCAACAAAATCGTCGTTGATCAGCTTGGCTACTGCCGAGTCCTCGAACGATTCGTGCGCCATCACGTGACACCAGTGACAAGCCGCATACCCAACCGAGATCAGCACGGGCACGTCGCGGCGGCGCGCTTCCTCGAACGCCTCCGGCGTCCATGGCCACCAGTCCACCGGATTCTGAGCGTGCTGGAGCAGATATGGCGAGGTCGCAGCACCCAATCGGTTCACATCGGCCAGCCTCTCACATCGGGAACTACCGATATCGAGATTGGAAAACCGCCATCATCGAAGGTGTCGACCAGGGGCGGAGTCAACCAGCCATGACGACGGGTCTTAGGCCGGGTATGGCTCGATCGGCGGTGCGGTCACCGCCGCGCTGATCTCGTCATGAGCTCGTTTAAGCTCGCCGACGGCGACGTAGTGCAGCGTCGTACCGTATCCGATCCCCTTTACGAGTCCCGCCTGCTCCAGCCGCCGGATATCACGGATCGACTGATCCCGGGACAGCCCCTCCCCTTGTTGGTAGACATCGCGCCACAGTTGATCGGTGGCGGCCGCATAGAGCGCGGATATCGTCCGCTCATTCAGCGCGAGCCGGCTAGCCATTTCCTCGGCCGCTATCCATACGTCTCGCCCGAGCTGTAGCCTCTTTCCTACCAATTGGGCCTGGAGGTGGTGGGCACGCAAACAGAACCGCACCCACGCACTCGCGCCTAATTTCGGCTGGTAGGTGCCCCGGTTCGTCTCGCGAAGCACTCGGTAGTAGTCAAGGGTGTTGACGTCGTGTCCCAGCCATTCTTCAATCGAGCAGAATTCCGGGTATACCCGGCCACCTCGCGCGATGACCAGCGTCTGCACGCACCGCGACATCCGCCCGTTCCCGTCGCGCCAAGGATGGATGGCGACGAGGTTGAGGTGCGCCATCGCGGCCCGTACCAGCAAGTGGCTGTCAAGGTCGCCGACGTTGAGCCATTCGACCAGCTCGCACATGAGACCGGACACCTCATCGGCGCCGGGTCCGACGTATGCTGGCGCCAACGGGTCCGTGCCGGTGACGACAATGCCTTTTCGGCGGTATCGCCCCGGAGACTTGTCCTTCCAGAACCGGGTCATCATGAAGTGCAGCGCCGACAGCACGGCTTCGCTGTGTGCGAAGAAGTCCATTTCAGGGGTATGCATGACCCAGGTCAGCGCGTCCCGGTAGCCAACAACGGCCTCCCTGGACTCCTCCGGAACACTCGACGGAATAGGCGCTCCGGCCACAATCGCCGATGCGGTACTCAATTCGACCGTGTAGCCCTCAATCGTGTTCGAGCCCCGAATCGCCCCGGCGACAAGCCGCTTCCGAACGCCGCCGAGCCACTCACTTGCCTTGGACCCACCGGTTGAACGCTGAAACTCAGCGTAGAACTCGTCGATCTCAGCCAAGACCCGCCGGTCGTCAGCAGTCAAAGGTGGTGTCGCGTACAGCATGCGCCAATGCTAGGACGATCGTAGCGCCCCCGCCAGGGTTGGACTACCTTCGTCGCGGGCGCAGGAGTGGACGGACGCCCACTCTCCGCCTCTCTTCACCACCGATCCTACCGATTTTGCGAACCTGAGCCTGATGTGGCGCCGTGCTGGTCAGGGCGGCGACCGGCGGTGCTCAGGTTCCGCAGAAGGTCCGATAGGCACGGAAATCGACCGGGGCCGCCGCCGCGTACCGCTCGATGCCGGGGCGCTCTTCATACGGTGCGGCTACAACCTCCAGCAGTTGTTCGAACGGGTCTAAATTGCCGTCAGTCGCCGCAGATAGAGCTTCTTCAACGAGGTGATTGCGGGGGATGTACAGCGGGTTGATCCGGTCCATCGCGTCAGCGTCCGGCCCTAGGGCGCGCCAGCGCGCCACCCAGTCGTCGATCTTGACCAGGTCAGTGAAGAGGCGGCGCAACGGCTCGGCGTCACCGCGTCCGCAAACAGCAAGGGCGCGAAAGAACGACGTGTAATCGACCTGGTCCGCCTGGAGTAAGCCGAGCATCTCGTCCACCAGCGGCGAGATAGCCGCCTGGTCGACGCCGCCGGACAGGCCGAGCTTAGCCCGCATGCCAGCCGACCAGGCGGCATCGTATTGTCGGCGAAATCTGCCCAGGGCCTGCACGACGAGTGCGACCGCTTGGTCCTCGTCGCTGTGCAGCAGCGGGAGGATCGCCTCGGCCAGCCGGGCGAGGTTCCACTCGGCCACACCAGGCTGGCTGCCGTAGGCATACCGGCCGCTGTGGTCGATCGAGCTGTAAACGGTGGCCGGGTCGAAGGCCTCCATGAACGCGCATGGCCCGTAGTCAATAGTCTCGCCGGAGATCGTCATGTTGTCGGTGTTCATCACCCCGTGCACGAAGCCGACGAGCATCCACCGGGCAACCAGCGACGCCTGGGCGCCAACAACCGCCTCAAACAAGGCAAGGTACGGCTGTTCGGCCCCGGCAACACTCGGGTTATGCCGGCTGATCGCGTGGTCTGCGAGGCGGCGCAGGAGATCGACGTCGCCCGTGGCTCGGGCGTACTGGAAGCTGCCGACCCGCAGATGACTGCTAGCAACGCGGGCGAGGACGGCTCCCGGCAACGGGGTCTCGCGCAGCACCGTGCGCCCGGTCGCCACCACGGCCAGGGAACGCGTCGTGGGGATGCCGAGCGCATGCATCGCGTTGCTGACGACGTACTCGCGCAGCATCGGACCGACTGCGGCCAAGCCATCGCCGCCGCGGGCGAACGGCGTGCGTCCGGAACCTTTGAGGTGCAAGTCACGCACGTGGCCGTCAACGTCGATCAACTCGCCCAGCAGGAGCGCGCGGCCGTCACCGAGCCGCGGGCTGAACCCGCCAAATTGGTGCCCAGAGTAGGCCTGCGCCACCGGCACGGCGTCGGCCGGGACAGTGGTGCCAACCAGCAACCCCACGCCGTCCGGGCTGCGCAGCCATCGAGCGTCCAGACCCAGCTCGGCGGCCAACACCTCATCGAGCACGAGCAGCCGAGCGTCCGGAGCCGGCTCGGCCTGCCAGACCGTGGCCATCTCCGGCAGTTCACTGGCGAAGCGATGGTCCAGAGCCACGGTGGACAGCGGGGTGACACTCACTAATCAAGGCTACTCGCAGACCTCAGGGCTGGCCCGTCGGCGACGACGTCAGCTCGATCAACTCAGCGAGACGGATGTTGTGGGGTCTAACAGTCTTTAACCCACACGCGCAACACCCCTTGTGTTGGATCGTCACTGATGCCTGTGCTATTTAGTAACTGGAGGGCGTGTTAAATAGGCACTGCCTGGTGTGTTAAATCGTCACTGGCTGGAGCTTCCGCTGAGCGCCTACGTCTCTCGCATCGTCGACACTGAGCTCGCCGAGATCCTCGCGACTCATCCCGCTACGCTTGTCGTCGGCCCCCGCGCGTGCGGGAAAACCACTACGACGCGACGACTGTGCCGTTCGATCCTGCGACTAGACGTCCCTGCACAGGCCGCAGTCGTTCGGGCCGACCCCGACGCCGCACTCCGCGCTCTCGACGAGCCCATCCTTGTCGATGAGTGGCAGCTGGTCCCAGAAATCCTCGGCGCGGTCAAGCGGGCTGTCGACGACGATCCGCGCCCCGGCCGGTTCATCCTGACCGGCTCCTCTCAAACCGACCTGACCACCGCCGGCTGGCCTGCCACCGGTCGGATTATTCGGCTCACCATGCACCCGCTAGTCGGCCGCGAACGGCACGGTGACCCATCCGCGCCGTCACTGATCGATCGAGTCCTCGCCGACGGCCCGGATAGCTTCAGCGACCCCTCGGCCGAGTGGGACGTGCACCGGTATGTGGCAGAGGCACTCACCAGCGGATGGCCCGAAGCTCTTCGCGCCCCTACTGAACGGGCCCGGGATCGGTGGCTGACCAGCTACGTCGATCATCTGGTCACCAGAGAGGCCGCAGCGCTCGGCGTCTCCCGAGATCCGGTCTTGATGCGTAGATATCTACACGCTCTTGCCGCTAATACTGCTGGTGTGCCGAACCACAAACTGCTCTACGACGCCGCCGGTATCACCCGGGCGAGCGCGGTCGGCTACGACGACCTGCTCGACACGCTAATGATCACGTCTCGCGTTCCTGCCTGGGCCGGCAACCGAATGGATCGCGCGGTGCGGCTACCCAAGCGATACCTCACCGACCCCGGACTGCTCGGACCGTTGCTGCGAATCGACCAGCGCCGCGTGCTGCGCGATGGCGATCTCCTCGGGCGGGTGCTGGACACCCTCGCTGCCGCCCAACTGCGCGCCGAATGCGCTGCCAGCATTGTTGGCGCTGATCTGTTCCATTACCGCGAAATGAGCGGCCGACATGAGGTCGACTTGCTCATCGAAGCCAGAAACGGCCAAATGATCGCGGTCGAAGTCAAAGCCACCGCCGCCCCCTCGGCTGCCGACGCCCGCCACTTGGAATGGTTCGCCGACCGCGTCGGCTCATCCTTCGCAGCCGGTATCGTCCTGCACACCGGCCCCCGAGTCTTCCGGCTGACTGACCGGATCGTCGCCGTACCAATCGCCAGCTTGTGGGCACCCTGGACACCAGCCCGATAGGCGTGCGCTCCATTAGACGGCGATCTTTTCAGGCTGCTCACAGTTTTTCGGGCAAGCAACCTGAGCGTGCAACGCTTACCCTTGAGCAAGCACGTAATCGTGCGTCAACCTCAAGGGAGGCTAGAGACAGTGAAGACAAGCAACCCGGTGCTCTCGCGTCTTGGCCAGGCGGCCGAGCGAGAGCGGACGGCCGGGTATGGGTCCTATGGTCCCACCGGACAGCCGGGTTACGGTCAGCCGTACCCGACTGCGCCCGGATATCCTGCCGCCCCGCCCGCCGTAACGCCGATGACCATCGACGATGTCGTCGTCAAGACTGTGACGCTGCTCGGCATCACTGGCGTCTCGGCTGTGCTCGCGTGGAACATCATCCCGGACAGCGTGATGGGCGCGGCCTGGATCGGCGCGGCCGTCGTCGGTCTGGTGCTCGGCCTGATCATCTCGTTCTCACGGGTGGCCAACCCGGCCCTGGTGATCACCTATGCGGTGGTCGAAGGCGCGTTCGTCGGTCTGGTCAGCAAGACCTACCAAGAACTGCTCGGCTATGACGGCATCGTGCTGCAAGCGGTGGTCGCGACCTTCGGCGTGTTCTTCGTCATGGCGATGCTTTACCGCGCCCGGGTCATTCGAGCCACTCCCCGGTTCACCCGGATCATGATCGCCAGCATGGGCGGTCTATTCGCGGCCATGCTGATCAACGTCGTGCTGTCGTTGTTCGGCGTGCATACCGGTCTGCGCCAGAACGGCGCGATCGGCATCATCTTCAGCCTGGTCTGCATCGTGGTCGCAGCGCTCAGCTTCATTCTCGACTTCGACCAGATCGAGCAGGGGGTGCGCGCCGGCCTGCCGCAGCGTTACTCCTGGACCTGCGCGTTCGGCATCCTGGTCGGCCTGATCTGGCTCTACCTGGAGATCCTGCGTCTGCTCAGCTTCCTGCAAGGCGGCGGCAGCCGCCGCTGACCCGGTGAGGTGCGGCAACTGGCCAGCCGAACGCGACAGCTGCCCAAAGCCGGCGAAAACAGCACCAATAGCTGACATTTGACAGCCAGCGCCCCGGCCCGTGTATTCGGACCGGGGCGCTGGCTGTTACCCAGGTATCTTTGCTCGGTGTCCGACTTCGCCACCGCGATCGACCGACTGCACAATCAGGTCCGCCACTGGGAGCAGCCGCGCTGGTCAGCCCCAACCGCCAACCCCACCAAAACCAAGGCCGACCTCATGTACGGGTTGATCCAACAGCTCGCCGACCTAAGCGCCGCCGCCGAACAGCGCCCGCATCGACCAGTGCCGCGCGAGCACAACATGATCTTGCCGGATCAACTCCGAGTCACGGCCAACGACTTACTGGCCGCAAATGCCCCACCCGCCAGCTTGGCCGAGGCAACTGCCGCAGTCGACGATCTCCGCTTCACCATCTGACCCAACTAACCCAACTGACCGACCTAGCGCCCGAGCTCAGGTTTCGCCAGCCGGACACTCGGGCTCGCCGGCCGCACGAGCGTCGTCGTGGTCATCAGCTCAGCCGCTCGATGATCATCGCCATGCCTTGGCCGCCGCCGACGCACATCGTTTCCAGGCCGATGCTCTTGTCGTGCCAGTCCAGCGAGTTGATCAAGGTGCCGGTCAGGCGGGCGCCGGTCATGCCGAACGGGTGGCCGACCGCAATCGCGCCACCGTTGACGTTCAACTTGTCCAGTGGGATGCCGAGATCTTGGTAGGACGGGATCACCTGGGCCGCGAACGCCTCGTTGATCTCGACCAGGTCGATGTCGTCGATGGTCATCCCGGCTCGGCGCAGCGCCTGCTGGGACGCCCCAACCGGACCGAGGCCCATGATCTCGGGGCTCAACGCGGTCACACCGGTCGAGATGATCCGGGCGAGCGGCGTCAACCCCAGCTCGGCAGCCTTGGTGTCACTCATGATCACCACTGCGGCAGCGCCATCGTTCAGCGGGCAACAGTTTCCGGCGGTGATTCGACCGTCGGGCCGGAAGACCGGCTTGAGTTGCGCGGTCGCCTCGATTGTCACGCCCGCACGCGGACCGTCGTCCTTTGCCACGACCGTACCGTCGGGCAAGGTGACTGGGGTGATCTCGCGTTCCCAGAAGCCGTCAGCGATGGCTTTTTCGGCGAGGTTCTGACTGCGTACGCCGAATTCGTCCATCTCTTCGCGCGAGATGTTCTTGAGCTGGGCCAAGTTCTCGGCGGTCTGCCCCATGGCGAGGTAGACGTCGGGCAGCTCGCCGTCCTCGCGCGGGTCGTGCCAGGTCTTGCCGCCCAGCGCGAACCCAGCCGTCCGCTCAGCTGCCGCAGCGAACTGCGGGTTCTGCCAGCGACCGCCGACCTCGGCCTGCGCGGCGGCGGGCAAACTGTCGGAGCTGCCGCGTGCGAACCGGGAGACAGCCTCAACCCCGGCCGAGAGGAAGATGTCGCCTTCACCCGCTTTGATCGCGTGGAACGCCATCCGGGTGGTCTGCAGCGACGACGAGCAATACCGGGTGATCGTCGCGCCGGGCAAACTGTCCAAGCCGAGCTTGATGGCGATCACGCGCGCCATGTTGAATCCTTGTTCACCACCCGGCATGCCACAACCCAAGTAAAAATCATCAATAATCGCACGGTCGAGCTGCGGGATCTTGTTCAGAACCGCGTCGACGATGGTGGTGGCGAGGTCGTCGGGGCGCAGGTCGCGCAGTGACCCCTTAACGGCCCGCCCGATCGGGGAACGGGCGGTGGCAACGATGACAGCTTCTGGCATGTCCCCAATTTAACTCGCCGGTAACTTGGCCGGAAGCACTATCGCCACCCGGTTTAGACCGCGGACATTGCCGCCTTCGCGACTGCGGGGTAGAGCGCGTGGGCCCAAACCCGGTAGCCGTCGGCCGACGGGTGGAAACCGTCGTAACACAGCGTTCCGGCGTCGGCGCGAAACACCGCGCCAGTCTCCCGCGCTAGGTCGACCACCACTCCCCCGGCGTCGGTCACCGCCCTGGCTTGCGCCTTAGCCATCCGCCGCCCGAGCAACCCGGCGACCTGGCGCAGTGGCGGCGCGATCGAGCGAATCGCCCCAAGATCAGGACAAGTCCCCACCACTACCTGTACGCCGGCCTCGCGCAGCCGACTGACCGCCCGACCGAGTTGACCCGCCGCTTCCTCCGCACTGCCCACCCGGGTCGCATCGTGTGCACCGATCAACACGACCGCCACATCCGGCTTGGCTCCGAGCAGCGCACGAGCCACCTGAGTCGCCAAATCAGCAGAACGAGAACCGGCCACTCCGACGCTGGACAGCAACACGTGCCGCTCGCCCATGTCCATGCCGCCCTCGGCGAGCAGTCGAGCCAGTTGGCCGCCCAACGTTTCGGAGAGCCACTCGACTCCGACTCCGATAGCGGCCGAGTCGCCGAGCAGCACGAGTCGCAGGCTGGGCGCGGACAGCCGGCCCATCGTCGTACGCAAAGCAAGGCCCATGGTTGGTCTTGCATAGCGCCGGGCCTTTGCGGCGAGTATTTCGCCGGCGAGCAGGGCGACGCCGCCCACCGCGCCGGCGAGCACACTGGTGGCTGCGGCCTTGCCGATGCGTGCGTTCAGCCCCGCCATCTCTAGCCTCCTGTGCCGTCATCCGAACCACGCCGTCAAGCCGAGCCACTGACCAAGCTGGCGCCCGATTCGCAAGCTTTTACCGATTACCCGCCAGGTACTTGTGCAGAAACGGGGCTCAGCTGGCCTCAAGTTCACAAGATCGCGTCCGGTTAGGTCAATAGTCCTGTGGGGCCAGCCTACGGGGATATGGGTGGAGCGGCTGGGGGGAATGGGGGTTGACGCGGGTGGGGGTGCATCGGCTTCTTCTGGCCGAACCAGGGGTGTTTGCGCAGTTGCGCCCAGCGTCCGGCTGGGCCGCGATCACGGCCGTCGACCTTGGTGGCACTGACTTCACTGCCGGCCGAGCGGACCGCCTCTTGCGCAGCCTGGGCCAAGCTGCGAACCCCGCCGTCGGCCTCGGTGACGGCGGCCCGGTCGTCCTCGCCGAGCACGGCCAGCAAGGTCGGCATGACCACGGCTGCGGCGCGGGCATAGCCCTCGACTGACGGGTGAAATTGGTCCGAGCTGAACATCCGCACCGGATCGGCTTCGAACATCGGGCTGAGCAAGTTGCCCAACGATACCGTGCGACCGCCGGCTTCAACCACGGCCACGGTTTGTGCCTCGGCTAGATCGCGGCTCCACTTGCGGGCAAGCCAACGCAGCGGCGGTTTGATCGGCTGGATCGCGCCCACGTCGGGGCAGGTGCCGACGACAACCTTGCAGCCGGTTGCCCGCAGCCGGCGAACCGCGTCGCCGAGATGGCGCACAGCTTCGGTTCGCGCGGACCAGTGGGTGATGTCGTTGGCACCGATCAGGATGACTGCGACGTCTGGTTGGTATTCCAACGCGTCGTCGACCTGGTAGGGCAAGCCGGTGGACAAGGCGCCGACGACGGCCAGTCGCCGCAGCCGCACCGGTCGACTCAACCGGCGGGAGACACCGGTGGCCAGCAAGGCCCCAGGGGTCTCGCGCGGCCGGTGCACGCCATAGCCGGCAGCCGATGAGTCACCCATGATGACCATGCTCAGCGTCTTGCCGCCGAACTTGGCGCCGTAGAGCCCGTCACCGCGCGGCGGAGGCGCCTCGGCCAGCGGGATGATCCGCCGAGCGTCAGCGGCCTGACGCAGCAACAATCCGGCGGAGACCATAGTCAGTCCCGCCACGGTTCCGGTTACACCACCGAGGATCTGCCCGGCGAGTTTGATGCGCCGCCAGTCGTCGGTGGTCAATTCGATCGTGCTCACGTGCTCCCTCGCTGTCGCTGGTGGGGCACCTGCCCGACTCGTCGCGAAGATCGCGAGCCGCAGGGACTTCGAGGTTATCCCGACCGCGTAAGGCAATCATGGCGCGCCCAACTCACGCTGGCGGAGCGGAGAGCGGAACTTCACGACAAACACGCACAAAAGTACGGCAGCGTTTACCGGTTGGCGCGCTTGCTGGAGTGAGAGCGGCAGCGTGATCGCGGCGCCCTAAGCTAGGGCGTGCGATATTACGACAACGTCGTCGAGGTCATCGGTGACACACCCCTGGTAAAGCTGAATAGCGTCACCGAAGGCATCAGCGCCACGGTGCTCGCCAAAGTCGAGTATTTCAACCCCGGCGGTTCGGTGAAGGACCGAATCGCACTGCGGATGGTGCAAGACGCCGAAAAGGCGGGCCTGTTGCAGCCCGGCGGCACGATCGTGGAGCCGACCAGCGGAAACACCGGCGTCGGGCTGGCTTTGGTCGCCCAGCGTCGCGGCTACAAGTGCGTTTTCGTCGTGCCCGACAAGGTCAGCGAAGACAAGCAAAACGTCATGCGGGCGTACGGGGCTGAGGTGGTGGTTTGTCCCACTGCTGTCGCACCGGAGGACCCGCGCTCATATTACAACGTGTCGGATCGGCTGGCTCGCGACATCCCGGGTGCGTGGAAGCCGGATCAGTACAGCAATCCGGCCAACCCGCGGTCGCATTACGAGGACACCGGTCCGGAGTTGTGGGAGCAGACCGCCGGCAAAATTACCCATTTCGTCGCTGGGGTCGGCACCGGCGGCACGATCACTGGTGTCGGGCGCTATCTGAAGGAACAGGGTTCGGTCCAGGTGATCGGCGCTGACCCGGAGGGCTCGGTGTATTCGGGCGGCACCGGTCGGCCGTACCTGGTTGAGGGCGTGGGTGAAGATTTTTGGCCTGCGACCTATGACCGGGAGATCTGTGACGCGGTCATCGAGGTCAGCGACTCGGATTCGTTCGAGATGACCCGTCGACTGGCCCGCGAGGAGGGGCTGCTGGTTGGCGGCTCATGCGGGATGGCAGTGGTGGCGGCGCTTGAAGTGGCCCGTAAAGCTGGTCCGGACGACGTCGTGGTGGTGCTGCTGCCTGACGGCGGGCGCGGTTACCTCTCGAAGATCTTCAACGACGGCTGGATGGCCCGCTATGGCTTCCTGAGCGCCGCACCCGGTGCTCCGACGGTCGCCGACGCGCTGGAGGGCAAGGGCGGCACGCTGCCGCCGCTGGTCCACGTGCATCCGACCGAGACAGTCCGGGATGCGATCGACTATATGCGCGAATACGGCGTCAGCCAGCTCCCCGTCCTCAAGGCCGAGCCGCCGGTGGTAACCGGCGAAGTGGCCGGTTCGATCTCCGAGAAGGCGCTGCTGGACGCGTTGTTCACCGGCCAGGCCCACTTGCACGACACGATCGAGCGGCACCTGGGTGAGCCGTTGCCGATGATCGGTGGCGGCCAGCCGGTTAGTGAGGCAGTGGCGCTGCTAGAAAAGGCCGACGCCGCGATGGTCTTGATCGAGGGAAAGCCGGCCGGTGTGCTCACGCGCCAAGACCTGCTGACGCACCTGTCCTGAGCGCAGTAACAGATAGTTGCGACAGTCGCACAGACAGTCCGACCGGGCGGTGGCGGGCTGCTGTTGTATGAGTCGTAGCAGTCGACAAACACACCGACGTCAACCAGCGGTGATGCTGTGGCGCCCCGCCGACGCCCGAGCATCCCGCTATGACCCGCCCTCGAACCGGTCGGACCGGCAAGCCTCCGCTGGTCCTACACCTCCGGCCAGGTGTATTGCCCGGTTTGGGCGGGACGGTTGGCGGGAGCGCGTGACCACAGGTTCCCCCGCATTCACTCGGTCACGCGCTCCCGTCCGCCCGAAGTCAGCTCCACTGCAAGCATCAGCTCCACTGCAAGCATCAGCTCCACTGTAAGCAATAGCGCAGTTGCGCGACCGGCTCGCCATTCACCGGTTCCAGCCGAGTAGCACCGTCAGCTGCCCAGCCGCCGCGATCATAGAATCGGCGCGCCACCACGTTGTCCGTCAGCACCCACAGCACGGCTCGATCCCCGCCAAGCTCCCGCAGCTGGGTCACCGCGTTAATCATCAGTTGGCGGCCCACACCTGTGCCAACCTGGTCCGGATCGACGTGAATGCCATAGAGCTCGACCGCTCCGGGTGTCTCGCTCGGGCCGACATAGCTAAATCCCACCACCGCGCCGTTACCAACCGCCACGGTCAGCCGGTGTGTCTCTTGTTCCCACTTCCACCGCTCGCTCCACCACTCGCTGAATGCCTGCGCCGAGCTGCGAGCCAGCGTTTCCGCCGCCAAAATCCCGGCATAAGCCGCAACCCGCGAACGATGATGCACCGCACCAACCGCAAAAAGATCAACATCTGTCCCGGTACGCAGCACGACGCTCATGCTCGTGACGGTAACTGCGCCGGAAAAGGAAGCGACCCCTGGGGACTTCCGCGCGAACGCGGTCCGGTCGGACAAGGCCGGATCCCCAGGGGTCGGGTGGCTACCTGATTTTCGCCGCACCGCTGCCACACGGTCTCGACGTTCGTTACTGGAACGATGCTGTCAAGGACAGCGGCTAGCGGACAGCCACCTCACGAGTCCCGATGCTATGCAACTTCGGACCACCTCCTTTCACGTGTACGGCCACGTTAGCTAGTGATCCGTCGCCCCGCCACCGTATTTATCTCACTACAGTCGCGGGAATATCCGGGGCGACATTTCCGTACCTTCGACCGCGAGTGAGGCGGGGCCGACGATCTGCGCATCCGGCGTGCCGACCACCTCGAAGTCCTTGTCGGCGTAGTTGAAGCGGTTCAGCACGTGCCGGATCGCTTCCAGCCGGGCGCGCTTCTTGTCGTTGCTGCGCACCACAGTCCAGGGTGCGTCGGCGGTGTCGGTGTAGAAGAACATCGCCTCCTTCGCCTCGGTGTATTCGCCCCATTTATCCAGCGAGGCGATGTCATTGGGCGAGAGCTTCCACTGCCGTACCGGATCGACTTGGCGAATCGCGAAGCGGGTCCGTTGCTCGCCTTGGGTGACCGAGAACCAGAGTTTGACCAGGTTGATGCCGGAGCGAACCAGCATCCGCTCCAGCTCAGGAGCCTGGCGCATGAACTCCAGGTATTCCGCGCGGGAGCAGAAGCCCATCACCCGCTCGACCCCGGCCCGGTTATACCAAGACCGATCGAACAGCACGATCTCGCCGGCGGTCGGCAAATGGCGGATATAACGTTGGAAATACCACTCGGTGCTCTCGCGCTCATTCGGCTTCTCCAGCGCGACGACTGAGGCTCCCCGCGGGTTCAGGTGCTCCATGAAGCGCTTGATCGTGCCGCCCTTACCGGCCGCGTCTCGACCTTCGAAGAGCACCACCAGCCGCTCGCCGGTGCTCTTGCACCAGTTCTGCATTTTGAGCAGCTCGACCTGCAACAACCGCTTCTGGTGATCGTATTCGTGGCGGGGTAGCCGCTCGTCGTATGGATAGCCCTCCCGCCAGGTGTCCACCGGGCTGCCGTCTGCGTTCAATAGCACCGGGTCATCGTCATCGTCGTCCGCGACCCGGTAACCACCAAGCTCGGTCACCGGCCCGTCATACGGCTGGGTGGTCTCGTCGTCGGGTCCGAACTCTTGATCCCCTTGCATGAGCTGAATTCATACCTACGGCGGACCACCTGCAGCCTTACCGGAAGGTGAACATCAGCCGAGCCATTTCCGAAGCTTCTTCTTTCGCGAGCTCTGCACCACAGCAGGCAGCTGCGCGTACGTGTCTCGCCCCACCTGCTCCTGCCGGGCCCACAGCACCCCGAACTCGAAGCTGTCCGGGCCGAGCTCGTGCAGCAGCTCACGAGCCACCACCGAATCCTGGTGTGCGCCGAGCACGTCCTGCAGCTCGGTCAACGCGCTGACCAGCTCCCTCGCCGGCCGCCCGGTCACCGGTTCAAAAACCTCAACCGCATACCGCCCCCGTTTGTACGCCTTGCGCGCCTCGTGCAACTCCACCTGCACACCACCGGCTAGCGCAGTGTCGAGCAAGTTATCGGCTTTAGCCAGGGCCTTGCGCGCAACTTTGAGCGGATCAGACTCGACCCGAGTCGACTCGTCCACGATCCGATCCAGCCGCTCCAGCAAAGTCAGGTAACGCTCGCCGTTGAGCTGCACCTCCAACGCCGCCTGACCCCGGGCGACCTGGGTGTCGAGATGACCCCGAATCCGCCCGGCGGCACCGGCGAACATCGACCCGCCCGCGTGCACGAGTAACTTGCCCGCCAACACCTGACCGTCGCGCACCTCACCCAAGAGCGCAGCCAGCCACTTCAGCTCGTCACCCAGCTCGGCCGCATCGGCGCCGAACGAGCGCTTGAACGTCTTCAGAGTGCTGCGCAACCGCCGAGTGCCAACCCGCATCCGATGTACTGCTTCCGGGTCACCCGAACGCACCCCCGGGTCGTACTCGGTGATCGCGTCGCGCTGCTCCCGAGCGTACCGGAGGACGGGGTTGATCTTGTTGGCTCGGAGTTTGCGAGTTTTGCCGGGCTGGAGTCGGCCGGCCAGGACTCGGCCGACCTTGGATGAGCCGGCAGCTGGGCGCACGCCGGCCCTGAGCAGCAGTTCTTCGAGTAGGTCGAGCAGTGCTAGATCTCCGTCGACCAGCTCGACTTCGATCTCCTGCCAGCGCTGTTCGGGGTCGTCGCCCGCCTGTGCGGTCACCTGGTCCTGGGCGATCAAAGCCAGGATTCGGCCATCGGCATCGCGCAGGGGCGTCTCGATCCGGTGGGTGTGCAGGTGCGCGACCGGGTGCAGCGGCCGGCGGCGGATGATCGCCCGAACGTGACCAGCAAGCTCAGCCGGCACGTCATCGCCCGCGAGCGGCAGCCGATGCTCGGTGCGGCTGACGCCCGCACCTGGAGTTTTGAGATGCCAGCCGGCGTCATCGCCGCCGGTGCGCCGCCGCAAGGTGCGCCGGTTGCGCGCCAAACTCAGGTCGTCGGTGTCGAAATACGTCGCATCCAGCTCATGCGTTGCGGCGCTGTCGACAGTGACCACACCAGGCACACCGGACAGCGACGGAAGGGCGAAAACATCTGGAACGTCGTATTTGCGCTCAGTTTCGCTGGCAATCTGCATACTTCTCATGTTGCCCGTCCGAGCGCCGTCAACACCTGCTAACGGCCAACCTAGGAGCCACCGGCCTAGACCTGAACGTCGCCGCGGCTGCGCAGGTAGAGAGCACGTGAGTAATGTGCTGCGGCGGCACCGAAATACATGGTCGCCAACCCGGCATAGAACCCATTATCGGTTAACGCGTTCTTCGCGGTGGTCGACCCCGCCCACCGGATCTCAGCGTCAGTAGCGCTGATCCCTCGGCGCGCGCACCGCTGCTGGTAAAGCGCCTTGCCGGTCTTGAAGCTTTCCAGTGCTGTTTCAGCCTGAACCATCAGCGTCCGGGCCTGCTGCACCAGCGACTCAGCCTGAGTCCAGGCGTCTTGTTCGTCATCAGTGATGAAGGCTGGCATGGCGCACCTCCCGAGGGTCTTCGCAAACCCAAGTGTGAGAACCATGTCAGCACATGTCGATCTTTTTCAGCCATAGGCATGAAAACCACCTCAGTCGGTGGTCGCCCCAGCCACCCACGAACTCCTCCCGGGCCGGATAGAGAGTTTGTTTGGTCTGACGCCGAAAAATTGTTCCGAACAAATCTGGGATCGTAGGTGGATTCCTGGCCGCTAACGATCGGCAAGCGATCACGAATGCGCTAGTTCAGGGCTAAAGGCTGAGGATTGTACGCAGGGCGGCGTCTATCGCAGCCATTTCGCGGGGGGAGAGGTCGTTGGCGCGAAGTCTGTACAGAATTTGGGGACCATCGGGCCGTACCTCTATCCAAGATCAACGGCTCCGAGTGGCCGCATAGATCCGAGTTCAAAAGCCCCGGGCTGCTGCCCGGGGCTTTTGGCATTTATAGCGCTGATCAAGCGGACGGAGCATTCTCCGGACGGCACAGTAACTGAGCCCCGTTACTCCCAGAGGTCTATCTCACTTGACGGAGAGGGCGGGTGCGGCAGGCTGGCGAGGGTTTCCGCCTCCGCCGATGGAGTTCGGACCGTTGTTGGTGACGACTTTCAGGTAGGGGGCGAAGTCTTGGGCATAGTCCAGCGGCTTCAATTCCGCCTCGGAGTCCTGATCGGCATAGATATTGAAGTAACCGGTGTCAATGATGTATAGGCCATAGTCTTGCATCGCCTTAGCGAGTACATACTTGGGGCTGCCGACCGGACCGAAGACCTTAGCGACGTCGACGTCACTGGGGATAGCTACCAACGATCCAAGGCACAGGTTACCTGTGCCTGTATAAGTTTTTTCGCTGCCGTTGTCGCTGCTGTTGGCCGGCCACACGAAAGCTTTGTTACCGGGGCAGTGGTAGTTCACTGCCTGCGGCATGACCGACATGCGCAGGGCGTGGTGGATACCGGACTTGATCTCGCCTTTACGGATGAGCCCGGCCAGGCATGACCCGCCATACGCGCAGGCACCGTGATAGGTGTCGAAAACTCCGGTGCCTCGTAGGTCAATACGATTGGGAAAGGGGCCCTCGATGTCACCGTCCGGGCGGATTTTCGCCTGCCAGATCTCGGTAACGAACTCATGCTTCTCGTCGATAATCCACAAGTGTGCGTCCGTTCCGAGGCCTGGCGTTGTGCCCTCGGGCACTCGGATCAAGAACTCGACCTTGGGGCCGAAGTCGTAATCTCGGTAGACTTTGCGCAGTGGATCGGTCGTTTTTGCAACGTACACATGAGGTGCGCTGTCGCCGCCACTAGTGACAATCACGCCGTACTTGTTGATCGTCGGCACGTCCCAAGAAGCGGTAGCGAACTTGGCGTTCGAACCGACGGCGGTGTTCCATGGGCTCTCGGAGCTGAACGGGTGCTGGGCAGGGTCCCGGTCACCCGCCGGAGCGTCCTTTGGGTTAGACGTAGAAGGTTTTGATTGCGGGGTCGAGGGTGCCAAGGTTGACGACTTCGGCTGTGGGGCTCCGCGTACCGGTGCGGAGGCGGGCGCACTCGAGCTGCCAGACGAAGCCGAGGAACCACTCGGCAGGCCCGCATCACCGGGCTTACAGCCCGCCATGATCCCTACGGTAAGAAGTGTGCTGGTCACCACAGCAACCTGGCTCCGGCGTCCTCTTGTCACAAGTTATTCCTCATGCAGGGGCGTTTAAGCGTGAACGGATGGGCTCGAGGACCGTAACAAGCATCGGCGGGAAGAAATAGCTGCGAGGGACGCCATCCGGAATAGTTAAGCAAGATTTGTACCGCTCGCAGCCCGAGCAGAGCTCACCGCATGGTCCGCGGGTCCAAACACCCGGACCAACGAAGGCCTGGGCTACGGCTGAGGCACTTCGGCACTTCGGCACTTCGGCACTTCGGCACTTCGGCACTTCGGCACTTCGGCACTTCGGCACTTCGGCACTTCGAGTGATGATCAAGCTGTCGGAGTTGTGCTCTGAGGGGCACAGTAATTGAGCCCTGTGGGGCCGTGGTTGCAGTAGCCGTTGGGGTTCTTGGTCGGGGCCAGATACTGCTGGTGGTAATCCTCGGCGTAGTAATACGTGCCGAGCGGGGCGATCTCCGTGGTGATCTTGCCGTGCTTGGCCGCCGTGACCACCGGCTGAAAGGCCGCCTGCGATGCGTGCGCGATTCGCGCTTGCTCGTCAGTCGTGGTGTAGATCGTCGACCGATACTGGCTGCCGACGTCGTTACCTTGGCGCATCCCCTGGGTCGGGTCGTGATTTTCCCAGAACGCCTTCAACAGCGTCTCGTAACTGATCTTGGCGGGGTCGTAGACCACCTGAACAACTTCAGCGTGCCCAGTCGAGCCGGAGCAAGTCTGCTCGTAGGTCGGGTTCTCGGTGAAGCCGCCGGCATAACCGACAGACGTCGAATACACGCCCGGCAGTTGCCAGAAGATCTTCTCCGCGCCCCAGAAACAGCCCAACCCGAAGACGGCAACCTGGAAACCGGTCGGCCACGGCCCTTGCAACGGCGTACCCAACACGACGTGCGTGTCGGCTACCCGGATCGGCTCGGAGCTGCCGGGCAGGGCCTGGTCCGGGGTGGGCAGCTCGATCTTCTTGTTCCGTAGGAACACGGGTGACTCCCTTCATCCGGTGGGCATAACGCTGGCGACGTGTGGATCCTTACCCAACTCGCCCACGATTGCAGCAGCGATCGTCGCAGCCTGCTCGTCGCTGTCATAGCGCTGCCGCGGCCAGAAGAAACCCCGCAACCCATCCCCTTTGGTACGCGGGACCACATGCGTGTGCAGGTGTGGGACGGATTGCGAGACGACGTTGTTGATCGCCACGAACGTACCCGTCGCACCGGTCGCGGGTGGCACTGCCGCAGCGACCCGCTGGACCAGGGCGAAATAGGCCGGCAAATCACCAACCGGCAGTTCGGTGAGTTGGCCGATGTGTGGTCGCGGGACCACCAGGACGTGTCCGCGGAAAACTGGGCGAGTGTCGAGAAATGCCACCCCGGCGGCGGTGTCGGCGACGGTAGACGCCGGCACGCTGCCCGCCACGATGGCGCAGAACACGCAGTCAGCCACCAGGTGAGACTAGCCTTGCGCAGCATGACGGCTTACGACTACGGGTTCGACACCCTCGCCATCCACGCCGGCCAGGAGCCGGATCCGCGCACGGGCGCCGTGGTGCCACCCATTTATCAGACCAGCACCTATGCGCAGGACGCCGTTGGCTCGCCGCGCCTGGGCTACGAATACAGCCGCTCCGGCAACCCGACCCGCGACGCGCTGCAGGAGTGCCTGGCCGCGATCGAGGGCGGCCGGCGCGGGCTGGCCTTCGCTAGCGGCCTAGCAGCCGAAGACACCCTGTTGCGTACCGTGTGCCGCCCGGGTGATCACGTGGTCATCCCGAACGACGCGTACGGCGGCACGTACCGGCTGTTCGCCAAGGTGGCCGAGAACTGGGGTCTGGCGTGGACCGCAGTGCCACTACACGACCTGGACGCCGTACGGGCCGCGTACCGGCCGGGGGTGACGAAGTTGATCTGGGCGGAGACGCCGACGAACCCGCTGCTCAATATCGCGGACATTGCCGGGTTGGCCACGCTCGCGCACGAATACGACGGTCTGCTGGTCGTCGACAACACGTTCGCCTCGCCGTACCTGCAGCAGCCGTTGGCTTTGGGGGCGGATGTGGTGGTGCATTCGACCACGAAGTATCTGGGCGGGCACTCGGACGTGATCGGTGGTGCGCTGATCGCCGGGACCGACGACCTCGGCGACGAACTGGCGTTCCACCAAAATGCCATGGGCGCCGTAAACGGTCCGTTCGACGCCTGGCTCACCCTGCGGGGCATCAAAACCTTGGGTGTACGGATGGAACGGCACTGTGACAACGCCGAGCGCATCGTCGGGTTCCTGAACGAGCACCCGGCCGTGGCCACTGTGCTCTATCCGGGGCTCGACACGCACCCCGGGCACGAGATCGCGGCCAAACAGATGCGCCGCTTCGGCGGGATGATCTCGTTCCGGGCCGCCGGTGGCCGCGACGCCGCTATCGCCGTTTGTGACAAGGCGAAACTGTTCGTCCTAGCCGAATCGTTGGGTGGGGTGGAATCGCTGATTGAGCACCCCGGACAGATGACGCATTTGTCGGCAGCCGGTTCTGCGCTTGAAGTACCCGACGATCTCGTGCGACTGTCTGTCGGCATTGAAACTGTCGATGACCTGCTCGCTGATCTGGAGCAGGCCCTCGGCTGAGCCGTCCGCATTACTCGTCACCGTCGATGTCGCCGTCAGCGGGCTGAACTGGAGATCGCGCCATGGACAACGTGCCGACCTGGGTGGGTGCCACCGCCAAGCAGATCGCTCGGGCAGTGCGCCGTGGCGACGCGACGGCAACTCAGATCGTGGCCGATCATCTGGAGCAGATCGCCATCACTGATCCCTCGCTGGACGCCTTTCGAGTGGTCCGAGCCGGCGAGGCGATCACCGAAGCAGAAAAGGTCGATGACCAGGAAGATCTCGCCAACCTGCCGCTAGCTGGGGTGCCGGTCGCGGTAAAGGAAAACACCGCAGTCGCCGGCCTGGCGACCTGGTCCGGCTCCGCGGCGGCCCGCAGCGCCGTCGCGGAGCAAGATCACGAAGTGGTACGGCGGTTGCGCGGCGCCGGCGCGATAGTGGTCGGCGTCACCAAAATGCCCGAACTGGGCCTTTGGGCGGTGACCGACGACCAGTCCGGCGCCACCCGAAACCCCTGGGACCTGGACCGTACGCCCGGCGGCTCGTCCGGTGGTTCCGCGGCTGCTGTCGCCGCCGGACTGGTCCCGATCGCGCACGGCAACGACGGGCTCGGCTCGATCCGCATCCCGGCCGCCTGCTGTGGCCTGGTCGGACTCAAACCCGGCCGCGGTGTCGTGCCCGCCGACCTAGGCGTCAACGACTGGTATTCGATGGTGGAAAACGGGGTGCTCACCACCACAGTGGCCGACGCCGCGCTCGGCTTCGCCGTGCTGGCCGGGCGGCCACCGGTCAAACTGATCGAACCGCCGCGGCTGCGCGTCGGCGTTTCGCTGCGCTCACCACTGGCTGGGATCCGGCCGGATGAGGCGAACAAATCGGCGGTTGCGACCGCGTCCAAACTGCTCACCCAGGCTGGTCACGACACGGTGACGGCCGACCCGCGATACCCTAATTCGCTGGGCATCGGGGTGCTCGCGACTTGGCTCGCCGCGGCGTACCAAGAGGCGAGTTCACTTGATTTGAGCCAGCTGCAGGCCCGAACTCGCTGGCATGTGCGGCTGGGGAAATGGGCCCGGCGCAGCGGGTTGGTCCGGCAGTCGCAACGCGACGGTTGGCGGAAGACGTCGATCAAGTTCTTCGCGGACCACTCGATCGATTTGCTGCTGACGCCCGCGCTCGCCTCGGCGCCACCGCTGGCCGAACAATATTCCGGCTCGTCGTGGTGGCACAACATGGCGGTCAGCATGCGTTACGCCCCTTATGCGGCGCCGTGGAACGTGGCCGGGCTGCCGGCGATCGTCGTCCCCGTCGGCCGCCGCCCGGACGGGCTACCACTAGCGATCCAGCTAGTCGGCCCGCCCGACTCAGAATTGCTACTCCTGGCCGTAGCCGGCCAATTCGAGTCACTCAACCCCTGGCAACGCCACGCCTTCGGCTGAGCTGGCAACGTGACGGCTTGGCTGAGCTGGCCGCGTGACGCTGTCGCTGAGCTGGCCGCGTGACGCTGTCGCTGAGCTGGCAGCGTGACGGCTTTGGATGGCAGGTGGCACGATCGGCAGCATGACTGCTGTGCCGCTGGATCTGCTTCGTCTGGCCGACATCGAGGCCGCTCGTGACCTGCTGACCGGGATTGTGAAGACCACCCCACTGATCGACTCCCGGCCGCTGAGCGAGATCACCGGAACTTCGGCCTGGCTCAAGTGCGAAAACCAACAACGAGCCGGCTCGTACAAGGTGCGCGGCGCATACACCCGAATCTCGCGACTGTCGGCTGCTGAGCGAGCCCGTGGTGTCGTGGCGGCCAGTGCGGGCAATCACGCCCAAGGTGTCGCGCTCGCCGCCGGCTTGCTCGGCACCAGAGCCACCGTCTTCATGCCCGAGGGCGCACCGCTGCCCAAGGTCTCCGCCACCAAGGGATACGGCGCCTCGATCGAATACGCCGGCACCAGCGTCGACGATGCACTTGAAGCCGCGTACGACTTTGCCGAGCGTACCGGTGCGGTGTTGATCCACCCGTTTGATCATCCGGACGTGATCGCAGGTCAAGGCACGGTCGGGTTGGAGATCATCGCACAGTGCCCCGACGTGACCACGATCATCACGGCGGTCGGCGGGGGCGGGCTGATCTCCGGCGTAGCCGTGGCGGCCAAGGCGCTGCGGCCCAATATTCGCGTGATCGGCGTGCAGGCCAGCGGTGCTGCGGCGTACCCGCTGTCGTTGAAGGCGGGCCGGCCGACCAAGCTGGAGTTTGCCGCGACGATCGCCGACGGCATCGCCGTGTTGCGGCCCGGCGACCTCAACTTTGCCCACGTCAGCAAGCTGGTCGACGAGATCGTCACGGTCACCGACGAGGACTTGTCGGCGGCGCTGCTTGTGCTGTTGGAACGGCACAAGATGGTGGTCGAGCCGGCCGGTGGGGCGGCAGTGGCGGCCCTGCTGACCGGCGCTTATGCACCACCCGCTGACGGGCCCGTGGTGGCGATCTTGTCCGGTGGCAACATTGATCCGATGCTGCTGCTGCGAGTGATCGAGCATGGGCTGGCTTCGGCCGGGCGATTCCTGCGGCTAGCGGTGCGCTGCGACGACCGGCCCGGCGAACTAGCTCGGCTGCTGGCTGAGATCGCCGAGCAACGGGCGAATGTCGTCGACGTCGCGCACTCGCGCCAAAGCCCCCGGCTCAGCTTCGGCGAGGTGGAAGTGGCGCTGTCGGTGGAGACGCGCGGCCCCGGCCACTCAGCCGCCCTGATCAGCATGCTGCGCGATTCCGGTTATCGGGTCGCGCTGCTCGCCGAAGCCACGCCCTAGCCACTGCACCCCAAACTGGGCACAGTGGCCAGACAGCCGAAGCGGGCTCAGCCGCCGAACGGGCCGAACTTCACCACTGTCACCTTGATGTCGGCGCCGCTGGGCGCCGTATAGGTGACGGTCTGGCCCGAACGGGCGCCGAGGATCGCCTTGCCGAGCGCCGATTCCGGGCTGTAGACGGTCAAGTCGGTGGTGGAGGCGATCTCGCGCGACCCGAGCAGGAACGTTTCGGTGTCGCTCTGGTCGTCGTCGAAGTAGATCGTGACCACTGATCCCGGCTGCACCTGGTCGGCGGTGGCGGCCTCGCCGACCTCGGCGTTGCGCAGGAACTCCTTTAGGTAAAGGATCCGGCCTTCCTGCTTGCCTTGCTCCTCGCGCGCGGCGTGGTAGCCACCGTTTTCGCGCAGGTCGCCCTCTTCCCGACGGGCGTTGATTTCTGCCGCGACCACGGGGCGCGCGGCGATCAGCTCGTCAAGCTCGGCCTGCAGCCGGTCGTAAGCGTCCTTCGAGAGCCACGTCTTCGACGCCTCGGAACTGGACACAGTCGATCTCCTTGCTTTCACGGGCAGGAACCAAGCTTCCACGGGCAGGCACAACAGCACATGCTGAACGGAGCGAATCTCCAAGCTTACCAGCGGGGTACTACCGGGTTTGGCCCCCAATTCGCCACCGCCTGCTGACGGCACCCCTGCCACAAACCAACTGCTGGTAGGCGTCCTTACTTCAGCCAGCCGGCTGGCAGCTGACTACTTCGCCGACGGCGGCGCGGGCGGTGGTGGCTACTGGTGTCTCGGCGGTGATGCCGGTGTCCGTGCCTTGGGCTCGCACCACGATCGTGCGCCGGCCCACCTCGTTACCTTGGTAGTCGCGAGCCCGCACGACGCACGACGCAGCTGCGCCTGCCGGCACCCGTACCGAAAATTTAATGATCGTTTGTTGGGCACTTGGCTCTTGCCAGCCGACGATTTGGGCTTGGTAGTCGGTCTGGCCATAGCGGCGGTAAAGCTGCACGGCGAGCAGCACACCGGCAACCAGGACGAGCACGGCGAGGCTGGCACCGAGAACCGGCGGGCGCCGTTGTGCGCGGCGGCGCCCATATCGGCCGGGCGGGTACACCGGCGTTGTGGCGCGCGTCTCGCTCACCTGGCGGCCTCTCGTGCGAAAGCTGTCGGTCAGACGAGTCAGAATGACAAAGTCCATCTTTGCAGCCGACATTATCTCCCCCGGCGTCGGCAGGTCAGGTCGAGGAGTTCGCAGTGGTTGAGCAGTTGCGTCTGATGGCGGTGCACGCGCACCCGGACGACGAGTCGAGTAAGGGCGCCGCGACGATGGCCCGTTATGTGGCCGAGGGCGTCGATGTGCTGGTCGCCACCTGCACCGGCGGTGAGCGCGGCAGTGTGCTCAACCCGCAGATGGATCGCCCTGAGGTGTGGGCCGACATCACCAACATCCGGCGCAAGGAGATGGACCTGGCTCGCGAGATCCTCGGCGTGAAGCAGGCCTGGCTCGGCTTCGTCGACTCAGGCTTGCCGGAGGGTGACCCGTTGCCACCACTGCCTGAGGGCTGTTTCGGCTTGCAGGACCCAGCTATGGCTGCACTGCCGTTGATCAAGCTGATCCGCGAGTTCAGGCCGCATGTGATGACGACCTATGACGAAAACGGTGGCTATCCACACCCGGACCACATCATGTGCCACCGGGTGTCAGTCGCGGCCTTTGAGGCTGCTGGTGATCCTGAGCAACACCCCGAGCTGGGCGAGCCCTGGCAGCCATCGAAGCTCTATTACAACTCCGGCTGGACCCGCGCGCGGATGCTCGCGCTGCACGAGGGCATGCTGGCCGCCGGCATCGAATCACCTTATGGCGAGTGGTTGGACAAGTGGGGCGACCGTGACGACCGGGGTGACAAGATCACTACCCGGGTGGAGTGCGGCGAGTATTTCGAGACCCGCGATCACGCGCTGCGGGCGCACGCGACTCAAGTTGATCCGGACGGTTTCTGGTTCAAGGTCCCACTGGATCTGCAGCATAAGGTCTGGCCGACGGAGGACTTCGAGTTGGCCCGCAGCTTGGTCGACAGCCCGGTGCCGGAATCCGACCTGTTCGCCGGCATCCGGGAGTCAGTCGACACCCACTGAGCAGTAGGCTCGCAGCATGGGCACTTTCGCGGTCAACAACTTCGGTGACACCCGTTCCGGCGGGTTGGCCGGCCCGATGGGCTTGGTCGTGGTCGTGCTGATGTCGATAGCTGTCGTCCTGTTGATCCGCAATATGAACAAGCGGTTGCGTCGGCTTCCCGACAGTTTCCCGGTCCAGACGCCGGCGCAACGCGCGGCCGAGATCGCCAAGCTGAATGCTGATCTTGCGCGCCCGACCGCTGAGCCGGTGCCACAAAATGTGGACAAGAGTCACCCTGAGGTGACGCTGAGCACCACGCAAGACGAGGTCACAGCCACGAACACGGACCGTGACGACCCATCGACCGATGGCGACGCCGGGCGACTTTGACCATGTCGGAGTGAGTCTGTCGGCTCGTCGATGGACCGCCGACCGGCTGAGTTCGAGCAAATATTGGTCCAGCTTGGTGTGCCACCCCTGTTGCGTTCATCGGTATTGATTTAGCCTTCCGCCGGGGGCTCTCATGTCCCCCACCCTGCGCGGAAGGGGGCGCTGATGATGACCACTCCCCGCCTCCGCTTCGGCGAAAAGCAGATGCACGTGCATCCGCTCGTGCCGCTGGTGAACTGGAACAACCTGTGACCGCCCCTCGGGCCACTGTGCCCTTTCCGCGGCGATCGTGGGCAGACCGATCCGGCCTCACTGGTCGGTCCCGGGCCGCCCGGATCCTCATCGGCAGCGCCTGTTGTCTTGCCCTGACGATCGCAATACTCGGCACCCTGTTGCCCGTTGAGCGCACCCCGGACCGGACTTTGTCGAGCCTTGCTGGCGCCGGTCTGGCCACAATGCTCGTCGCTCTCGGTCAGCTCGCTCGGTTACGCCTGCGCATCGGCCGCGGCGCCTTTTCGGTTTCCTGGGGCGAGGCTGCGTTCATCGTCGGCTTCCTAGTTGCACCGCCCGGCTGGCTGCCCGCCGCGACTTTGGTCGGCGCGACCGGCGCCTGGCTGCTGCTGTCCTGGCTCAACGAGCAACACAAGCCAGCCGAGTTGGCCTATCTGGCCGCCTCGCTCAGCCTCGGCACGGCCGGCGCGAGCGCAGTGGCCTGGTTCGTCGCCGACGGCGCGAGCATTCGCACCGCCCGCGCCCAGATCGGCCTGGTCGCCGGCGCCAGCACTTATCTGCTGATCACGATCGGGCTGGCCAGTGCGCTCCTGCTGCTGCACCGCGAGGCCGGCGCCAAACAGATCGCCGTACGAATCCTGCACGCCAAGATCCCGATGTTCATCGGCAGCCTCATCGTCGGATTGAGCACGTCGTTCGCGTTGACCCATTCACCGTTCTGGCTCTTCACGTTCGTACCTGGACTGTGGTTGTTGCAACGCAGCTACCAGTGGCAACTGCGCTCCGAGCAGGACCGTCGGATGTGGGAGGCCTTCGCCGCAGCTAGCGCAATTCTGGCCGGCGGCAGCCGAGCTGAGGTCGTGCGGGCTGCCCTGCGCAGCGCCGCAGACGTGTTCGAAGCCAAGCGGGTCACGATCGAAGTGCCCGCCGACAGCGGCCCGGACAAATACACCTACGAGAGCCCAAGCCACCGCTGGTCTGGCCCAGTGATCACCAGAACCCTGGCTGTCGGCGGTGAGATCGTCGGCGAGCTGACTGTCTGGCTGTCCGAGCCGGCTCCGGCCCGGTGCGTGCGACGAGGCAGCCGTCTCGGCCTTCGCCGGCACGCTGGCCGGCGCGTTGCATGACGCAGCCACCCGGGAGCGAGCCGCCGCATTGCAGCTCAAGGTCGATCACGACGCCGTGCACGATCAGCTGACCGGTCTGATCAACCGGGACACCTTGATCAGCGCCGGCGACTGTCTGATCCGGGCCAACGACCGCGACCGCAACGTGGCCCTGCTGCTACTTGACGTGAACGACTTCCGCGAGGTCAACAGCACGCTCGGGCACCGCTGCGGTGACGAGGTGCTGCAGCTGGTCGCCGAGCGCCTCACTGACCTGTCGCGCGAACACGAGCTGGTCGCGCGTACCGGGGATGATGAGTTTGCGGTTTTGATCCCGACTCTCGCCACGCTGACCGACTCGTCGGCGGCCTTGCGCGACGCGCCTAATGCGCTGCCGTATGCGCTGCGCCGAGCGCGTGAACTGGTCGAACAAGTGCGTCAGCCGATGCAGGTTTCCGGCGTACGGCTGTCGGTTGAGATCGCCGTCGGGGTGGTTGTAGCCAAGGCCGGCCGCAGCGACCTGGTCGAGCTGGTGCGGCGGGCGGCACTCGCGCTCGACCAAGCCAAACGACAAGAACTGGCAGTAGCGGCATACGAGACCTGTCAGGACCCGGTGACCACTGACCGACTGGCACTGCTCGCCGAGCTGCAAGACGCGCTGCTCGCCGACGATGAGATCCAGTTGCACCTACAGCCTGCAGTGGACTTGCTCACCGCCACGCCGACTGGGGTCGAGGCGCTCGTGCGCTGGCAACACCCCCGCCGCGGTCAACTTTCTCCCAACGACTTCATCCGTACGGTCGAGCACACCGAGCTGCTCACCCCGTTCACTCGGCGGGTGCTCGATTTGGCCTTGACCGCGGTGTCCGGCTGGCACGCGGCTGGAGTGGACGTACCGGTCTCGGTCAACGTGTCCGCGCGCAGCCTGCTCGACCCAAGTTTCCCCGCCCAGGTGGCCGACGCGCTGCGCCGACACCGCACCTCCCCCGACCGGCTGGTCCTGGAAATCACCGAATCGGTAGCGGTCAGCGACCAAGCAATCGTCGACGACGTGCTCGCCGACCTGCGCGCCACCGGCGTCCAACTCTCCCTGGATGACTTCGGCACCGGTTACTCGTCGCTGTCGATAGTCACCCGCGTGCCAGTCGACGAGATCAAAATCGACCGCTCGTTCGTGGACGAAATGATCGACTCATGCGCCGCCGAAGCAGTCGTGCGTGGCGCAGTCGAGCTCGGTGCCCGCCTCGGCGTTCGCGTCGTCGCCGAAGGTGTCGAAACCACCGAACAGCGAGCCGCCCTGATCGCGCTCGGCTGCCCGACCGCCCAGGGCTATCACTTCTGCAAACCGATGCCCACCGACCGGATCGTGCAAGCCCTCACCCAACTCGGCGACACCACCGCCGCAGCCCGGATTCGCCCGCTGCGCGCCGACGACGCCTCGTGATCGTGCAGTGGGTCGTGCTGTTGATCGGGCGGTGGGTGGTAACACCAGGCCCTTCCCGGCGCACCAAACCGGCCGTAGCGTCGAAGCATGGACCACCGCAGTGAGGCGCGCGACTTCCTGACCACCCGCCGGTCCCGCATCACCCCGCCCAAGCCGGACTCCCTGCCTACGGCACTACCCGCCGAGTCCCCGGCCTGCGCCGCGAGGAAGCCGCCATTCTCGCCGGCGTCAGCGTCGATTACTACACCCGGCTCGAACGCGGCAACCTCAGCGGTGTCTCCGACAGCGTGCTGGATTCGCTGGCCCGTGCCCAACACCTCGACGACGCCGAACGCGAACACCTGCACGACCTAGCCCGACAAACCAACACCGGCTCCCGTACGGCCCGAGCCAGCCGCCGCCGCAGCACTGCCAGCATCCGGCCCGGGGTGCAGAACCTGCTCGACGCAATGACGGGCGCACCCGCCTATGTGCGCAACGGCCGGCTCGATGTGCTCGGCGCAAACCATCTCGGCCGGGCAGTATTCGCGCCCATTTTTACTAGTACGACCGAGCGACCCAACCTCGCCCGGTTCATCTTCCTCGAACCAGCCGCGCACGACTTCTATCGCGACTGGGAACAGCTGGCCCAGGACGTGGTGGCGCTGCTGCGGGGCGCAGCGGGCCGCGACCCGTACGACCGGGAGCTGACCGACGTGATCGGTGAGCTGTCCACCCGCAGTGACCACTTCCGCACCTGGTGGGCCGCCCACAACGTGCGCCGACACCGATCCGGCGTGAAACGCTTCCACCACCCGATCGTCGGCGACCTCACCCTCGCGTAAAAGTCGATGGATCTCACCGCCGACCAGGGCCTACGACTCAACGCCTACAGCGCCGCACCCCACACCGCCGACCAGGACGCCCTGAATTTGCTCGCCAGCTGGGCCGGCCCCCGCCATCCATCCTCCACCGAAACCTGCCTGAGCCCAGCCACCGCGCTTTGAGCCCTTTTGCCCGGATCGAATTTTGGGAGTTCAGACCCCGCAAATTTGGGAGTTCGGCTGCCGCATTTTTAGGAGTTCAGTCGAGCTCGTCCGGATCCGTCAACGCAAAATGCTTCGCGAGCTACTCGGCCGCCTCGCCGTTCGCACCGGGCAGATACTAAACCTGACGACCGCAGCACAGGGCCTCAGCGGTGACCGCAAGACGATCGAAGAGTACGTACGGCTGCTTGAAGACCTATTTTTGGCTCGACCGGTTGCCGGCTTGGGGCAAAACACTGCGAACCCGAGTCACGGTGGCACCGAAAGCACATGTCGTCGATTCCGGGGTGGCCGCACGGCTGATACGGGTCACACCGACCAAGCTCGCGACCCTCGACCCCACCGCTCTGGCCGAGTTCGGCCACCTACTCGAAACGTTCGTCGTCGGCGAACTCCGCAAACAGGCCTCGTGGCTAGACGAACCGGTCACGACCGGACACTGGCGTACTCAAAACGGCGATGAGGTCGACTACGTCATCGAGTTCGACGACGGCCGCGTTCTTGCCTTCGAGGTCAAGGCGAACGAACGCATCGCTGGGACTGATCTCAAGAGCCTGCGGAAATTGCGCGACGCCCTCGGCGAGCGGTTCATCGCCGGAGTCGCCCTCAGCACCGGAATGCGCTCGTACACGTTCGAGGACCGCATCCACATCATGCCCGTCGATAGACTATGGACGTCCATCCCGTGACCGTTCATGTCGACGTATGCGCCAGCTGAGACGGCCCGTGTTTTCGGTGAACCTCGCAGGAAGGAACGCCATGGGCGCGACTGGGCTGAAGATCAACGAAGCACTCGTCGCACAGCTGGTGTCAGACCAGTTTCCTCAGTGGGCCCACCTGCCGATTATCGCCGCGTCACCGCAGGGCTGGGATAACCGCACATTCCGGTTAGGCGACGCACTGGCAGTTCGGCTGCCGAGCGCCGAGGGCTACGCGCACCAAATCCGCAAAGAGCGCCGCTGGCTTCCGTACCTGGCTCGGCATTTGCGGATCGCTGTGCCGACGCCGATTAAACTCGGGCGCCCCACGGCGGCTTTTCCGTTCGACTGGTCGGTCAATGCGTGGCAGGACGGGCACGTACTTTCCCGCACCAACATCGCAGACGAGGCACTGTTCGCCGCTGAACTCGGGTCCTTCCTAGCCGAGTTACGCGCCGTACCCGCGGAGCATGACGCCCCTCGACCCGGCCCTGCGACCGCACACCGTGGTGGGCCTTTCGCGTTTTACGCACCCGAAGCTCGGACGGCATTGCGCGCCCTGGGTGCCGAATCTCCGGCCACTCGCCGGCTGATCGATGAAGCTGTGGGGTCGCACTGGAACGGGCCGCCGGTGTGGTTTCACGGCGATTTCAGCGTCGACAACCTGCTCATCGACGGCGGACACCTTTCCGGCGTTCTCGACTTCGGCTGTTGCGGCATGGGCGATCCGGCCTGCGACCTAGTCATCGCATTCACCTATCTCAGCGACGTCAGCCGATCGGTCTTCCGCCAGTCCGTCGGCCTGGACGACCACACCTGGCGCCGGGCCCGCGGCTGGGCACTTTGGAAAGCCGCCATCACACTCGTCAACTCAGGCGCCACGCAAACGCGCCGATTAGAGCAGCAGCGGGCACTGGCAGCCGTGCTCCGCGACCAGGCCAGCGACTGACGGGGCAGATCCGGCCCGAAAGTTCGGCGGGATGCGCTGGCGACCTTGTTCATACGGATCTGTTGTCCACCGGGAACCATGGCAGCCGCCCGACCCAGAGAAAATCGTTAGGCGCTTGGGTACGGGGCAGTCAGGGTGAACGGGGTGCGGGCGGATTCCAACGCGGCTGGCGGGAAGTTCGGTCCCTCGGTGTAGTAGCGAGCACGGGTGCGGCCGACCGGGACGAGTAAGCCTGCTGTCGTCAAGTCGCGCAGGTCCCGTTGGGCTTGTTGCACCCGGAGATTCTCGGCCTGCTCGTATCGTGCCCGCCGGATCCGGCCGTGGACGGCGACGTCATGCAAGGCGGAGATGACCCGTTCGTCCAGGGCGGCAGTGCTGGCGAAGGCGGTGAGCAGCTCCCACACGGCGGCGGATCGGTCCATTCGATGTTGGACTGTCTGCGCCTGCTGATGATAGGCAGTCAGGCTAAATCGCACCCAGCCGGAAGCATCTTGGTCGGGCTGATACTTGGCGCCGAAACGCTGGAGTTGTCGGTAGTAATCCCACGTGTTGCCCGGCCGGCCGAGCCAGGCTTCGATCGACGAGAATTCGGGCGCGAGCACACCCTCACGGGCGATCATCAGGGTTTGCAGCGATCGAGACATCCGACCGTTGCCGTCTGACCAGGGATGGATGGCGACCAAATGCAGGTGAGCCATTGCCGCCCGGACAAGTGGGTGCGTGTCGTCAGTCGCGTTAAGCCAGGTGACCAGCTCTGTCATCAGCTCAGCAACGTCAGCCGCGTTTGGGGCGGTATAGGCGGCGATCAGCGGATCACCGGGATCGGTGACATAGACCGGCCCGGAACGCCATTGTCCAGCCACTTTTCCGCGCGAATGGCGGTGCCCCTGCAGCATCCAGTGCAGCGCGTTCAGCAAGCCTTTGCTGTATTCGAAGTCGGCGACATCGTGCAGCGACTGCACATAAGTCATCATGCGCTGATAGGCGAGGGTCTCATCGCGATTCTCATCGGACACATCGACGTCGTGTTCGCCGTCCATCAGATCCTGGACGTCTTGGGTGGTGACGCGAAAACCTTCAATGGAGTTCGACGCGGCAACAGCGTCTGCGGTCAGAAATTTCCGCAGCCCAGCCATCCATTTGCCGGGGTGATCCCGCACCTGATGCCGGAGGCGGCTCCGCATGTCTTCGATGTCCGCCAGCACGATCTGGTCGGCCGGTGTCAACATCGGCGTCGGAAACAGCACCACCAAACCATAGAATGACGCAATCATTACGTCAAACAACGAGCAGGTTCAGCCACCGCACACGTCACCGGGTATGTTGCGAACCGAAATCGGACGAGGGGTGAAATGACTATCGGCGGGTTCTCGGCGAAGCGGCTGACTCGCGTACGAGAACTGTTGGAACGTCATGTTGACTCTGGTTTTGTGCCGGGTGCGCTGGCCGTCTTGGCTCGCCACGGTGCGGTGCACGTCGCTGCGGCCGGACGGCTCGCATTTGCCGGTGCTGGGTCGAACACCGAGATGGCCACCGACACGATCTGCCGCCTGGGCTCGATGTCCAAGCCCATCGTCGCCGCGTGTGCCCTGACGCTGATCGAGGACGGCACGCTGCGTTTGGACGACCTGGTCGATGAGCTGCTCCCGGAGCTGGCCGAAATGCGGGTGCTGGCCGACCCGGACGGGCCACTCGCGGAGACGGTTGCGGCGAAACGTTCGATCATGGTGCGCGATCTGCTGACCTACACGCTCGGCATCGGCATGGTTCCGGCTGAGCCCGGCACGGTGCCGATCGCCGACGCACTGGACGCCGTCGGCGAACCTGCGCCGGACAAGTGGATCCGCCGCCTCGGCCAACTTCCGTTGGTCCACCAGCCGGGCGAGCGCTGGATGTATGACACCGCCGCCGATGTCACCGGGGTGCTGATCGCCCGCGCCACCGGCAAATCCCTCTCCGCTGCGCTGCGCGAGCGGATCTGCGCCCCACTGGGCATGAAAGACACCGATTTCTGGGTGCCGGGCGAAAACCTGAACCGGCTTGCTACCGCGTACGAGCGGGACAACGCCAGCACGGTGACCCCAAATTGGCGATGTGCTGGGTGCCCGGGGCGGGTCACACAGAACACTTCAACTGTCGGATGCGCCGAGACAGACTGGTCAGCGAGTTGCCGCAGTCGACTAAACCCGACCGCCCGTTCGATTTTGGTCGTCGCGGGTCGACTTTGGTCGTCACTGAAGGCATCGACCACGGATACAAGTCACCTAGATAGATGGGGACTCGAACCGCGGTGGGCCGAACGTTGCACCACGCGAATCGCTCGGCGGTCGTCGCCCGGATGCCGTTGTCCGGACACCCGGCCAGTTCGTAGCGAAAATGACGACCAGACTTCGGCTGCCCGGTGAGCCGGTTCGGTCGGTCAGGCGATCTGTCGAAGGTCGTTGCCGTAGTCGAAGATGATCCGCATCCGAGCACCAAGCGCCCGCGCGTACCGGCTTAAAGTCGCGACCTCGTTCACGTCGAGATCGCCGTTCTCGATCTGGCTGACCCGGCCGGGCGAGACGCCCATCAGCTCGGCGACCTGCCGTTGTGTCATGCCCAGCCGTTTCCGCTCCTCGGCCAGATGATGAGCGCTGATCCACGCCTCGGTTCGCGCCCGCTCCGCCGCCAAGGCCGCGTCGTCCCCGTCGTGCAGCTCGGCACGGAGGTCTTCCCAATCCTCGAACTCGCTCACGGTTGCTCCCTCCGCTTCCGCTCCTCGGCCAGCCACGTCTCATAGGCGCCTCGGCGATCGGAATCGCCGTCTTATACCAACGGATCCAGTCGCCAGCCTTGTTTCCGCTACCAACAGGATGGCCTGTGACCAGGGATCGAATACGAACAACACCCTGATCGCGACGTCTCGACCCGAGCGCGGCCGCAACTCCTTGAGGTTGCCGATGGCCGACCCCTGAAGGGTGTCGACCATCGGGCGACCGAGCGCTGGGCCGGTCTCGGCGAGCATGTCGATAGTGACGTTGACTGATCGGAAGACGTCCGGACTCGCCTGGCTTAACGCCCGCAGCCACGAACGCACGTCAGGCGTGGTCTTAATCGACCAGCGGCGAGGCGCCTCCTGAGGCATGGAACAACTATAGCTCGGGCTAAACTCTAGCGACAGCGGTTCACGCACTGCACCACCGCCGAAAGCCAATCCGCGGGTTGGGAGAGCAGCCGATGACGGTCGTACCCCGCGGTATCACAACAAAGTCGGCCAAGCGCGTGAATCACGCCCTTGATCTTGTCCTCGGATGCGCCGAGCTCGGAGATGAGTGAGACAGCCCGCAGAACCTGCGCCCAGGCGCTTTCCCTGTCGCGAAGGAAGTCTGATGCTTGCGACACACTCATCCCCTCTGAAACTCAGCCAAAGCCGTAGAGCGACTATGCAAGTAGGCCGTGACCGGCAGAAGGTAAACGGCACTTCGCCGTCTAGCCCTGGTTGATCGTGCCGACCCGTACACCAAGCGTTTTGCCGGTGCCGCCCGGTCGGGGAAAGACAGTCCGGCTTCGCTTCGCGATCCAAATCCGACTGTCCACCGCGGAGATTGGTGAGTTATACGTGGACAGCCACGCCCGGCCGAGGCGACCAACCTCAACGCCCCTGGCCCTACAAATCCACGGACGTGGACGACGATCGCGAGAGCTTCGACAGAAGCCAGGACACAGATTCTACGTTAACAGTGCCAACAGATTGAATGCAGAGGGATCTCACCTTGACGTGTACAGTAGTGTGACGATAGAGCTTCATCACGCAAGGTGAAGTTCGTTGGATCCGGCGGGGCGATTCAGCACGCATGGGAGTTTTGTCGTGAAATTGGTGGCGGACCGCTTTCGGCTACTCGGCGTGGTGGGGCGTGGCAACATGGGCGAGGTTCACCGGGCCCAGGACGAACAGGCCGGCGACGCGGAGCGGATCGTTGCCGTCAAGCTGGTGCTGCGCACCCGGTCGGGGGGTGCAACTGATTCGCACGACGAGTCGACAGTGCAGCGTTTCCTGCGCGAGATCCGCATCATGCGCAAGCTGCACCATCCTCACCTGCCGCGCCTGGTGGACGGTGGCGTAGACGGTGCCGGGCGGCCATATCTGGCGATGGAGTTTCTCGCCGGGGAGACGCTTAGAGACCTCATCGGTGAATGCCCCCAGCTGCCCCTCCGCTGGGTGGTCGCGATCGGCGCTCAGATCGCCGACGGCCTCTTCGCCGCACATACGGCCGATGTCATCCATCGGGATCTGAAGCCGGCCAACGTGATGCTGACCCGGGGCGGCCAAGTGAAGGTTCTGGACTTCGGGATGGGCCGGATCATCGACGACACCGACGGATCTTTGGTGACCAGTACCGGCATCACGGTCGGCACGGCCCGCTACATGGCTCCGGAGCAGTTTCGCCGGTCAGCGGTCACGCCGGCAGCGGATCTCTACGCACTCGGTTGCGTGTTGTTCGAGATGTTGACCGGTGTGGCGCCGTTCATGAGCGAGGTGGCCTACGACGTCGGTGAGCAGCACCTGCGCGAGTCCCCACCCGAAATCAAGATTCTCCGTTCGGATGTCCCGGAGAGCCTCACCAGACTGGTCACGCAATTGCTGGCCAAGGATCCCGCGCTGCGACCGGTAACCGCCGCCGATGTCCGGGACCGCCTGATCGCCATGCTGGACACGCTGGCGCCGACCGGACCGGTCCAGGGCTGGGAGGAACTCAACCCGGCGAGCTACCTGCTTAACCGACCTGCGCGTGAGGCGCCTATTGCCGCTGATCAGGTTGCCGCTCGGCAGCCAACCCACTCGCGCGCAGCCGCTGGGATGGACGTCTTCGCGGTTCATGAGCAGCTGATCGCGGATTACCGGCGGTTCACTGAGGGTGGCACGGTCATCCGCAACGACCGGATCAAGTCGTTCGTGGAGGACGACCTTGATCGCAAGGCGCAGTGGCCGGAGCCGTGGCTGTCGTTGAGTCCGTCGTTCGCCTCGGGCGGCAACATGATCGAGCTCGTGCGCGACCAAGTATTGCATCCGGAGTGCGCGCAGATCTTCCAGGCGCAGAAGCGGGACGACAGCCCGGTCTGTGACGGCCGGCCGCTGGCGTTGTACCGGCATCAGCGGGAAGCTATCGACCTTGCCCGGTCGGGCGCGTCCTACGTATTGACCACTGGCACGGGTTCCGGCAAGTCGCTGTCCTACATCGTGCCGATCGTCGACCGGGTGCTTCGCGCACGCGCTCAGGATGGGCCAGTGGAGCGTAAGCGGGTCCGCGCGATTGTGGTGTACCCGATGAACGCGCTGGCGAACAGTCAGGTCCAGGAATTGGACAAGTATCTGCGTAACGGTTATGGGGTCGGCAACGAGCTGGTCACCTACGCCCGGTACACCGGCCAGGAATCCGACCAGAGAAAGAAGGAGATCCGGGATAACCCGCCGGACATCCTGCTGACCAACTACGTGATGCTCGAACTGATGCTCACCCGCCCGGACGAGCGGCGGTCGTTGATCCGGATGGCGAACGGGCTGGAGTTCTTGGTCTTCGACGAGTTACACACCTATCGCGGCCGGCAGGGCGCCGACGTGGCCCTGCTGATCCGCCGCGTCCGGCAGGCGTGTGAGGCCGATCAGCTGCAGTGCATCGGCACGTCCGCGACGATGTCGACCGAGGGAAGCATCGACGTGCAGCGTCGGGTTGTCGCCGGGGTGGCCACCGACCTTTTCGGCACGCCGATCGCGCCGGAGCACGTAATCGGCGAGACGCTGTTACGGACGACCGCGGAGGCACCCGAGACGGTGCCGGCCGAGCGGCTGAAGGCACCGGGCGCCCCGCGGGCGTACACGGATCTGGTCGCCGATCCGCTGGCCCGGTGGATCGAGACCCGGTTCGGGATCACCACGGACGAGCGAAGCGGCCGACTGATCCGGCAGCGGCCCGCAAAGGTCGCCGAGGCGGCGAAGGAACTCGCTGCGACCAGCGGTGTTCCGGAGTCGACCTGCGTCACGGCGATCCAGCTCACGCTGCAGGCTGGCGCCCAGGCCCGGAATCCGAAGGATGAACGCCCCCTCTTCGCGTTCCGCCTGCATCAGTTCCTCTCCAAGGGGGACACCGTTTACGTCACCCTGGAACACGAGATGGTCCGCCACCGGACCAGGGATTACCAGCTAGTGCAGCCGGACTCCGGCGGAAAGATCCTGCTGCCGTTGGCGTTCTGCCGGGAGTGCGGCCAGGAATATCTGACCGTCTGGCGCACCGAAAAAGGCGAGCAGACCGTCTTTGAGCCGCGTCGGGACACCAACGCCACCGGCGGTCGTACCGGTGACGGCTATCTATACGTTGACAGCGAACGTGGTTGGCCGGCGACCGTGACGGAGGCCATCGAGGGACGGCGCCTGCCGGAGTCGTGGTTGGAGACGGACGACGCCGGGCTCGAGACCGTTCGCGACACCTACATTCCGCGGCTTCCCCGGCCGGTCACGGTCGATCCGTACGGGGTGGAAGGGCGCGGCGAGCTGCAAGCGGCCTTCATCCCGGCGCCGTTCCTGTTCTGCCCGCAATGCGGGGTGAGCTACGAGCAGGTCCGTGGGAAGGACTTCGCCAAGTTGGCGACCCTGGATCAGGAGGGTCGCTCGTCAGCCACATCGGTGATCTCCGCGTCGGTGGTCCGTTCGCTGCGGGCTGTTCCGGCGGACGCGCTCGACCCGCGAGCCCGCAAGTTGCTGGCTTTCGTGGACAACCGGCAGGACGCCTCGCTGCAGGCCGGGCATTTCAACGACTTCGTGCAGGTAACCCAGTTGCGTGGGGCGCTGTACCGGGCCGCGCTGGAGGCCGGTGCCGAAGGGCTGCGGCATGAGGACCTCGCCGAGCAGGTCACCAAGGCGATGGCCCTGGAACAGGCGGACTTCTCCCGTGGCGATCGACTCGCACCGAGTCTGGCCAAGGCAGCGGAGCGGACGCTTCGGGATGTGGTCGCGTTCCGCGTCTACCTCGATCTGGAGCGTGGCTGGCGGGTGACCATGCCGAACCTGGAGCAGACGGGCCTGATCGAGATCGATTACGCCGATCTCGGCTGGCTGGCGCAGGAACAGGCCCGGTGGGGCGGGGCCAGCGTTGTGCTGAAGGCCGCCGAGGCGGATCAGCGCGAGCAGATCCTCCGGGCGCTGCTGGACGAGATGCGCCGGGCGCTGGCCATCGACGTGCAGTATTTCCGCGACGACTTCGACACCTTGCAGCGGGCCAGCGAGGAGCGGTTGATCGACCCGTGGGTGCTGTCGAACGGCGACGGGCCAAAGGTCAGCACGGTTTACCCGCAGCCGTCGCGGCCGGGCATGGATCGCTCCGGGCATTTCCTCGGCGGTCGGGGCAAGTTCGGCAAGTATCTGCGGCGCTCGCATTTCCCGCAGTTGTCGGTGGACGACACGCAGAAGGCCATCGTCGACCTGCTGCGGGTGCTTACGGACGCGGGTCTGGTCGCCGAGGTCAGCAAGACTCCGGAGCGGTCCGGCCGGGGCCGACGCCAGAACGGTGTGCCGGTCACCGGCTACCGGGTCGCGGCCGCAACCCTGATCTGGCGGGCCGGAAAGGGCGAGACCGGCACGTACGATCCGTTGACCCGGACGTATGCCAGCGGCGACGGTCCACGCGTCAACACTTTCTTCCGAGACCTCTACCGGGACACTGCTCTTGAGCTCAGTGGGCTCATCGCTCGCGAGCACACCGCCCAGGTCGCTCCGGCGGAGCGGGAAGCCCGCGAGAACGCGTTCCGGGCCGCCGAACTGAAGCTGCTGTACTGCTCGCCGACGATGGAATTGGGCGTCGACATCTCCGAGTTGAACGCGGTGCTGATGCGCAACGTCCCGCCGACTCCGGCCAACTATGCCCAGCGCAGCGGCCGGGCCGGTCGATCCGGTCAGCCTGCGCTGATCACCACGTACTGCGCCACCGGCAACAGCCACGACCAGTACTACTTCCGCCGCTCCGAGCGGATGGTCGCCGGGGTGGTCGCCCCGCCCCGGCTCGACCTGGCCAACGAGGACTTGGTTCGCTCGCACGTGCATGCCCTCTGGCTGGCCGACGCGGGATTGAAACTGGGCAACAACGTCCCCACGGTGCTCGACGTCTCGTATCCGGAGGGATCCCGGGTGCCGGCGCCGCAGTTGCGGTTGCACGATGACATCCAGGCGTCGATGCAGAGCCCGGCCGCCGCGAGTCGGGCAATGGCATCGGCCCGGCGGGTGCTGGCCGCATTGATCCCGGAGTTCCGGGAGAAGACTTCCTGGTGGGATGAGGAATGGATCGAGGACAAGGTTCGGCGGGCGCCGCACGAGTTTGACAAGGCATTCGACCGGTGGCGTGACCTGTTCAGTGCCGCGCTCGTTGATCAGGCCGAACAGAACCGGCGGGTCCTCGATCACACCCTCGCAGACCGGGATCAGCGCATCGCGGTCGGCCGGCGACGCGAGGCGGAAACGCAGATTGCACTGTTGAAGAACGAGTCCGCGGAGAACAGGTCGGTCCTGTCGGACTTCAATCCCTACCGGTATCTGGCCAGCGAGGGCTTCCTGCCGGGTTACTCGTTCCCGCGACTCCCGCTGGCCGCGTACGTGCCGACCTCGGGCCGCCGCTCCGACGACGGCGACTATCTGCAGCGGCCCCGGTTCCTGGCGATCCGCGAGTTCGGGCCGGGCGCCCTGATCTACCACGAGGGAGCCCGCTACCAGGTCACCCGCATCCAGCTGCCGCCCGAGTCAAGCGGCGAGGTGACCACAACGGCGGCCCGGCGCTGCGAAAGTTGCGGATACCACCACGACTCCCGCGATCATGCCGTGCGGTGCGAGATGTGCGGCGAACCGTTGCACCACGAGACAACCGGCCTGCTGCAGTTGCACACTGTGTACACGCGCCGCCGGGAGCGGATCTCCTCGGACGAGGAGGAGCGGCGCCGCGCCGGGTTCCGGCTGGCCACCTCGTACCGTTTCACCGATCACGGCCTGCGGCCGGGCCGGCGCGACGCGCTGGTGTCGGACCCGGCCGGGGAGCTCGCGGCCTTGGCGTACGGGGACTCCGCCACCGTGCGGATCACCAATCGGGGACGGCTGCGCGCCAAACCGGACGAGCCGGACGGTTTCTGGCTCGACCCGGTCAACGGCGAGTGGATGAACGAGCGCGACGCGGCCGATGCGGCCGGCGACTCCAGCGAGATGCCGATCGTGGATCCGGCCGGCAACGATCAGCGCCGCAAGAAGCGGGTCCTGCCGTACGTCGAGGATCGGCGCAACGTGCTCGTGGTCAAGCTCGCCGAGCCGCTGCCACGGGAGACCGCGATGTCGCTGATGTACGCGTTGGAGCGCGGCATCGAGGCCGCCTACGAACTGGAGGACTCGGAGCTGGTCAGCGAGCTGCTCCCACCCGTCGACGGCGACCGGGACCGGATGCTGTTCATGGAGGCTGCCGAAGGCGGCGCCGGGGTGCTACGCCTGCTGCAGTCTGACCCGCACGCCCTGGCCAAGGCCGCAGTCGAAGCGCTGGACATCTGCCACTTCGCCCCGGACGGCACCGACCGCGGCGGCCCGCACCCGGACCGACTCTGCGCCCGCGGCTGCTACGAGTGCCTGCTCACCTACGGAAACCAACTCGACCATGCGGCGATCGACCGGCACCGCATCAACGATCTGCTGCTACGTTTCGCCACCGGGTGGGCCCTGGCCACCGGGCGCGGGGAATCCCGGTCCGAGCAACTCACCCGGCTCAGTGACCAGGCCGATTCCAGCTTGGAGACCGATCTGTTGGCCTGGCTCAAGGCCCGCGGATACCGGCTGCCCGACGACAGCCAACACCTGGTCACCGCGGCACTGGCCCGTCCCGACTTCGTCTACCTGCTGCCCGGCGCCAACGTCGCGGTCTTCGTGGACGGGCCGATGCACGACCATGCCGTGGTCGCCGAGCGGGACGCCGACGCCCAGGAGCGGCTCTACGATCTGGGCTGGGACGTGGTCAGGTTCCCGCATCACGGCAACTGGTCGATCATCGTCGAGCAGTATCCGTCCTATTTCGGCACCGGCTCCGGCGCTTGATCCCCGCCGCACTACGGAAGGATCCGCCCGCACAATGACATCGACCTTCACCGCCGGATCGCTGGTGTCGGCCCGCGGCCGGGATTGGGTGGTGTTGCCCGAGAGCGCCCCCGACATGTTGGTGCTGCGCCCGCTCGGCGGCGCTGACGATGACATCGCCGCCGTCTTCCCGAGCTTCGAGGAGGTACGCGGTGCGCAGTTCCCGCCGCCCGACCCGGCGGACGCGGGTGACGCCTACGCGGCCGGTCTGCTGCGGTCCGCGCTGCGCATCGGGTTTCGGGCCGGTGCGGGACCGTTCCGTTCGCTGGCCGGTATCGCCGTCGAGCCACGCGCCTACCAGCTGGTTCCGCTAATGATGGCGTTGCGGCAGCGCACCGTGCGCCTGTTGATCTCCGACGACGTCGGTATCGGCAAGACCGTCGAGGCCGGGCTGATCGCCACCGAGATGCTCGCCCAGGGCACCGTTCGTGGGATGGCGGTGCTGTGCTCGCCCGCACTCGCCGAGCAGTGGCAAGAGGAGTTGCGCACCAAGTTCGGCATCGACGCCGAGCTGGTGCTCGCCTCCACCGTTTCGCGGCTAGAACGTGGCCTCGACCTGGGGCAGTCGCTGTTCGACCGGCACCCCAACGTGATCGTCTCCACCGATTTCATCAAGTCGACCCGCCACCGCGACGACTTCGTCCGGCACTGCCCCGATCTGGTCATCGTCGACGAGGCGCACACGTGCGTGGCCGCCGACGACAAGGCGTCGACGCAGAACCAGCTCCGTTTTGAGCTGCTGCAACGCGTCGCTGCCGACCCCGAACGGCATCTGCTGCTGGTCACCGCCACCCCACACAGCGGTAAGGAGAGCGCCTTCCGTAACCTGCTCGGCCTGCTCCGGCCAGATCTGGCCACGGTGGACCTGGACCGGGATTCCGGTCGTCGACAGCTGGCCCAGTATTTCGTGCACCGTAAACGCGCCGACGTCCGTCAGTACTTGACTGTGGGAGATGGGCTGAAGGACGACAGTCTGGCCGAGGCCACGTCATTTCCCGCCGACCGGCATTTCAAGGACGAGACCTACAAGCTCTCCCCGGGTTACCGCAGCCTGCTGGACGACGCCATCGCGTACGCCGGTGAGCAGGTCACCGTCGCCGGCACCCACGGCAAGCGGGAGGCCCGGATCGCCTGGTGGTCAGCGATCGCCCTATTGCGTTCCCTGGTCTCGTCGCCCCGCGCGGCGGCTCAGACTCTGCGAACCCGGTCCGCGGCCGCCGCCGCGAACAGCGCTGTCGAGGCCGATCAGCTCGGTGCCCCGCTGACCAGCGACTCCGCGGACAGCGACAGCCTTGAGGGCCTCGATGTCACACCAGGCGCACAGACACCGGCGAGCGAATCCCGGCTCACCGAACTGGCCGAGCGCGCCGCGCAGCTCGAAGGACCAGCACACGATCTGAAGCTGGCCGCGCTGGTCAAGCACCTGAAGGCGCTGCTGGCCGATGGATACCATCCGATCGTCTTCTGCCGCTATATCCCCACCGCTGAATATGTCGCGGATCAGCTCAAGGGCAAGCTGGGGGCCCGGACCGAGATCCAGGCAGTCACCGGTTCGCTCTCCCCCCAGCAGCGTCGGCAGCGCATCGACGCCCTTGCCGCCAAGGCGGGCGACGACCCGGCCTCCCGGCGAGTGCTGATTGCCACCGACTGTCTTTCCGAGGGCGTCAACCTGCAGCACTACTTCGATGCGGTCGTCCACTATGACCTCGCCTGGAACCCGACCCGTCACGACCAGCGTGAAGGCCGCGTCGACCGGTTCGGCCAGCAACGCACCGAGGTCAAGGTGATCACCCTTTACGGCGCTGACAACGGGATCGACGGCAAGGTTCTCGAAGTGCTGATCCGTAAACACCGACAGATCCGCAAGGACCTCGGTATCTCCGTCAGCATCCCCGACGCCGAGTCCACCGGGGTCACCGACGCGATCGTGGAATGGCTGCTTATCCGGGGCCGTCCCGCGTACCAGCAAGAAAGCCTTTTCGACGCGGACATGCACCTGGGCCGCATTGACGAGAAAGCCGCTGCTCTCGACGCCGAGTGGAGTTCGGCCGCCGAACGCGAGCGAACCTCACGGTCTCGATTTGCTCAGCGTTCCATCCACCCCGAGGAGGTGGCCCGCGAGGTCACCGCGATCCGCGAGACGTTGGGCCGCACCGGCGAGGTCCACAACTTCGTACGCCGCTCGCTGACCGCCCTCGATGGTGTCCTGCGTGAGGTGCCCGCCTCCGGTGGTGACTTCACCGCCGACCTCAGTGGCTGCCCAGTCGGGTTGCGTGACGCGCTCGCCCCGATGGTCGTCGGCTCGGGCAAGAAGCCACTGTTGTTCCGGGCCAGCCCGGCGGTCGACCGCGGTGAGGCGGCCCTGGTCCGCACCGATCCGGTAGTGAGCGCCCTCGCCGGTCACGTGCTGAACTCCGCTCTGGATCCGCAGACGAGAGGTCCTCGCCCGGCCCGGCGCTGTGGCGTGATCCGCACCCGCGCGGTCGTCGTGCGCACCACGCTGATGCTCGTCCGCTATCGCTTCCAGCTCACCCTGCCCACCCGGGCCGACTTCAGGCAGCTCATCGCCGAGGACGCCCGCCTGCTCGCTTTCCAGGGCGCTCCCGCCAACGCCACCTGGTTGCCCGCCGACGCCGCCCTGGAGCTGCTCGACGTGACCGCCGACGAGAACACCGACCGCGGCTTCGCCGAGAGCACTCTGCGCCGCCTGATCGACAACCTTTCGGCCGTCACCGGGCACCTGGACACGTACGGTGAAGAACTCGCCGCCGACCTGCTCGACTCGCACCGCCGAGTCCGCAGCGCCGCCGGTGAGATCGTCCGCGGCGTCAGCGTCACCGCCCAGAAGCCTGCCGACGTGCTCGGCGCCTACGTCTACCTGCCGGCCGCCGGAGGAAACGCCTGATGTCCGCCACCGCCCGCAACCAGGTCTTCTCCGCCGTCCACACGATCGGCGGCCTGCTGCCCGCCGACATGCTCGTCCGCATCTCCGAAGGCCGTGACGTCAGCGGTTCCGCACCAACCGACTACCGGATCGCCGGGGCGAGATCGGTACGCGACGACGCCGAACGCCACTGGGACTACCTCAAGTCGATCTGGACGGAGTTGCGGCAGAAGCTGCCGGTGGCTCCCGAGGCGGACACCCCGGCCGACCCGACCGGCCTGGCCGTGCGGGAATGGCTGGAGCCGTTGTTCAACACCCTCGGATTCGGCTTGCTGCCACCGACCGGCGCTGCCGGCATCAGCACCGACGACGGTGCCAAGACCTTCCCGATCAGCCACCGCTGGCGGCACGTACCGATCCATCTCATCGCCTGGAACGCCCGCCTCGATGTCCGGTCCGCGCCCGGCGCGGTGCCGCCGCAGTCGCTCGTGCAGGAGTGCCTCAACCGCAGTGACGCCCACCTGTGGGCGGTGTTGGCCAACGGCCGGCAGATCCGTCTGCTGCGCGACTCCAGCGCCCTGGCCACCGCCTCCTACGTCGAGTTCGACCTGGAAGCCATCTTCGACGGCGAACTGTTCAGCGAGTTCGTCCTGCTCTACCGTTTGCTGCACGTCTCGCGTTTCGACATCGCCGACGGAGCCGTCCCGGCGAGCTGCTGGCTGGAGAAGTGGCGCGCCGATGCGATCGCCTCCGGCACCCGAGCCCTGGATCACCTGCGCGACGGCGTCCAAAACGCGATCACCACGCTCGGCACCGGTTTCCTGCGCCACCCCGCCAACGTCCAGCTGCGTCAGCAATTGGACGCCGACGCCCTGCACACCGCATTGCTGCGACTCGCCTACCGGCTGATCTTCCTGTTCGTCGCGGAGGATCGTGACGCGCTACTCGCCCCCGACGCCCCGGAGCAGGCCCGACGCCGCTACGCGGACTACTTCTCGTCGGCCCGGTTGCGTCGCCAGGCCGTGCGCCGCCGCGGCACCAGCCACACCGACCTCTACCAGGCGCTGCGGATCGTGCTCGACGCGCTCGGCGACGAACACGGCTGCCCCGAACTGGGACTGCCCGGCCTCGGCGGGCTCTTCGACGACGCACCGGCCGACGAGCCCCTGCATGGTCTGTCGCTCGCCAACGCCGACCTGCTGGAAGCGGTACGCTACCTCTGCCGGGTACGCGACGAGAAGTCCAGCCGCTGGCGGCAGGTCGACTACCGCAACATGGGCGCCGAGGAACTCGGGTCCATCTACGAGTCGCTGCTCGAACTCGTGCCCAAGCACAGCCCCGACGAAGGCACGTTCGAACTGGTCAACCGGCTCGGCAACGACCGGAAGAAGACCGGCTCCTACTACACGCCGACGTCGCTGATCGAGACTGTTCTGGACTCCTCGCTCGACCCGGTCATCGACGACGCACAAAAGCGCGGCGAACAGAAAGCCGCTCAAGCCGGGGATCCCGACTCGACGCGGTTCATCGTCGACGAACTGCTCGCCTTGACCGTCTGCGACCCGGCCTGCGGCTCCGGTCATTTCCTCGTTGCCGCGGCTCGTCGAATCGCCAAGCGCGTCGCCGCGGTCCGGGAGAGTAACCCGGAACCCACATTGGACGCCGTCCGGCACGCTCTGCACGAGGTCGTCGCTCGATGCCTGTACGGGGTGGACCTGAATCCGATGGCCATCGAACTCGCCAAGGTCTCGCTGTGGCTGGAGGCGCTGGAACCCGGCAAACCGCTCGGCTTCCTGGACGCACATATCCGTCACGGCAACGCCCTCATCGGAGCCACGCCCGTGCTTCTGCGCGACGGCATCCCGGACAAGGCGTTCAAACCGGTCGAGGGCGACAATACGCAGTTCGCCGCGGCTCTGGCCCGCCGCAACGCCGTGGAACGTTCCGGGCAGCTCAGCACCGACAAGCTGTTGCGCGAGTCGGCCACGGCGAACGCCAGGTTCGCCAGCGAACTCAAGAAGATCACCAGCGCGATCGTCGACGACCTCCGCGATGTCCGCAGGCAGGCAGACGCTTACCGTGGCTGGTCCCGTTCCGCCGACTACCGGAAAGCCGTCCGGGTGGCCGATGCCTGGTGCGCGGCCTTCACCTGGCACAAGGCCAAAGAGGCGCCGGCACCGATCACCCACGAGGTCTATGTCAACCTGCAGGGCGACGCCGACGAGGCCGCTCCGGAGGAGACCCTGCGGGAGATCGACCGTCTCCGCGACCAGTACCGGTTCTTTCACTGGCACCTGGCCTTCCCGGAGATCTTCGCCGTCTCGACCGAACACGTGAGCGAGAGCGTCGACCCGGTCGCCGGATGGGCCGGCGGATTCTCCTGTGTCCTCGGCAACCCGCCATGGGACAAGGTCGACTTCGAGGACATGAAGTACTTCAGCGTCGTCAACCCCACCATCGCCACTGTCGCAGGCACAGCCCGCCGCACGAGGATCGAACAGTGGGAGGCCGACGACCCGGACGGGGGACAGCGCTACCGGGAAGCTCGCCGCACCGTGAAGGCCACCTTCCACTTCGCCGGTGGCTCCGGGGTGTTCCCGATGTGCGCCAAAGGGCTCACCGTCAAAGGCGTCAACTCGCTGCAGACCGACCAGCTCTTCGCAGAACGGGCGACCACTCTGGTCAGGCCGACGGGTCGGATCGGCTACATCATTCCCACCGCGATCGCCACCGGTGCAGCGGCGCAGTACCTGTTCGACAGCCTCACCCGCCGCGGTGCAGTCACGTCCCTGTACGACTTCGACAATGGGAAGCCACTTTTCGTCGGCGTGGATTCGCGTTACAAGTTCTGTCTGCTAACACTCGCTGGGAGAGCGCTGCGGGAGCCCGCCGCCCGCTTCGCGTTCTTCCTGGCCGACACCGCCGACCTCGCAGACTCCAGCCGCACATTCGCGCTCAGTCCGGACGAGATCGAGCTGATCAGCCCCAACACTGGAACTCTCCCTATCTTCCGAACCCGCCGAGACGCAGACCTCACCGCCGAGATCTACCGTCGTGTTCCAGTGCTCTGGAACGAGCACAAAGAAGACGGGAACCCCTGGCGTATCGACTTCAAGCGCCTGATGGACATGACCGACGACTCGGACCTCTTCCGTACCCGGGAGCAACTGGAAACCGAGGGCTGGGTGCTTGACGGGAACGTGTTCAGCCGTGACGGGGTTCGGATGCTTCCGCTCTACGAAGGGAAGATGGCGCACCACTTCGATCATCGGTGGAACTCCTTCTTCGACACCGGCAGCGACGATCGGAAGAAGGTCTCGGCTCAGGAGAAGGACGATCCGTCAGGCCGAGCCATGCCACGGTATTGGATCGCCGAGACGGGTCTCATCCCGACCGTGCGGAAGAACAAGGAGGTCGATATCCCGGGTGTCGACCTTCGCCTGCGCGAGGTCGCCTGGGACCGGAATTGGTTGTACGGCTGGCGGGACGTCTGCCGCACGACAGACGAACGTACCGCCATCCCCGCACTCATCCCACGTACAGCGGTAGGGCACAAACTTCCGCTCATGTTGCCCCGCGTCAGCCCAGAACTGATCGCAGGGCTCTGCGCGATTCAAAGTTCACTTGTCTTCGATTTCGTCAGCCGCCAGAAGGTCGGCGGCATCAGCATGGGCCTCTTTGTCTGGAAACAACTCCCCGTGCCTACTCAAGGTTCGTTGCAGCCGCACACCGCGTTCATCGTTCCGCGGGTCGTGGAACTGACCTTTACCTCATCCGATATGTCAGGCCTCGCGATGGATCTCGGCGAGCCGGCGGGGTCAGCGCCGTTCCGCTGGGACGAGGAGCGGCGTGCACCGATCCGGGCCGAGCTGGACGCGTACTGCTTTCACCTGTACGGCGTCGCCCGCGAGGACGTCGACTACATCCTGGAGAGCTTCCAGACCGAGAACGGTGGTCTGAAGAACAACGAGATCGCGAAGTACGGCTCGTACCGGACCAAGGAACTGGTGCTGGCCGAGTACGACCGGATGGCCTCCGCCGGGCTGAGCCTCACGCAGCCGCTGGTGGACGGGGAGAACTACACCTCGACGCTCAACCCGCCGCCCGGACAAGGGCCACGGCACCCCGCACGGTAACCGGCACCAACCTGCTCCAGACAACGACGTCGCCCGTAACGGGCCGGAACGGATGAAGGTGATCACCCCCGATGGTCGCGGCAGCCGAGACCACCCTGCAAGGTCTACTCGAGGGCGCCCGGCAATATCAGGTGCCGCTCTACCAGCGCACCTACTCATGGACCGAACATCACCTGGAACGGCTGTGGGAGGACCTCCTCCGGCTGGCCGAGGATCGGGTGGACAACCCGACAGCGACGCACTTCATCGGTTCACTGGTGCTCGCGCCGAGTCCCCAGAACGGTCCCGCCGGTGTTCAGGACTTCTTGGTGGTCGACGGTCAGCAGCGGCTCACCACGTTGTCGATCCTGCTCTGCGCGATCCGTGACCATCGGGTGGCCACCGACGGCGCCGAGCATCTGGGCCGGCTGAATGAGCAGTATCTGATCAACAAGTACGCTCCGCAGCGCCGGCTCAAGCTCGTCCCCACCCAGGCCGACCTGGACGCGTACGTCGCCTGCGTTGATTCTTCGGCTCTGGCCGGCGAGGGCACGGTCGGTGCCGCCTATCGTTACTTCTCGGCGAAATTGGCACAGCCGGACGTTGCGGCGGAGATCCAGCGTCTCGAAGAGGCGGTGATCTTCGGGCTGGGACTGGTGTCGGTCACCGCGCAGGCCGGTGACAACGTCTACCGGATCTTCGAATCGCTGAACAACACCGGCCTCAAGCTGACCCAGGCCGACCTGCTGCGCAACTACCTGTTCATGCGCCTGCCGACCCAGGGCCGGGCTGTCTATGACGCGCACTGGCTGCCGCTGCAGGAGCGACTCACCTCGGCGGAACTGGAGCTGCTGTTCTGGCTCGACCTGGTCCACCGGGACGCCCGCGTCACGCAGAGCGACACCTACGCCCGGCAGCAAGCCCAGCTCGATCGGCTGGTCACTGAGGACCAGGTCGAGGCCGAGGTACGCCGGTTCGGACGGCTCGGTGAGTTGCTTCGGCTGATCCTGCACCCCGAGGAAGAGCAGGACCCGGCCGTACGCTTCCGGCTTGAACGCCTTTACGCCTGGGGCACGACCACGGTCTACCCGGTGGTGTTGCACCTGCTCGACCGCCGTAGCCAGAAGACCGCGACCAGCGTGCAGGTCGCCACGGCTCTGCACTACGTGGAGAGCTTCCTGGTGCGGCGCCTGCTGATCGGCCGGGCCACCGCGAACATCAACCGCAATCTGCTGTCGATCGTCACCGAGATGGACAAGGACCTGCCGGTCGATCAGGCGGTGCACGCCTACCTGTCGGTCGGGCGCAAGTACTACGCCACCGACAACGACGTCCGCAACGCCGTCCGAACGCTGCCTTTCTACACCAACGGACGAGCCTCGCAGCGGACCTTGGTGATGCGCTGGCTGGAGGAGTCGTACGGCAGCAAGGAACCGGTCTCGCTGGGCAAGTTGACCATCGAGCACGTGTTGCCCCAGAAGATCGGCCCGGAGTGGCAGCGGATGCTCGCCGCGGATCTCAACCCGGAAGAGAACGTCACCGAGGTGCACGACGCCCTGGTGCACACCCTCGGCAATTTGACCCTGACCGGATACAACGCCGAGCTGGGCAACAGCGCGTTCCCCGTCAAGCGGGTGCAACTGGCCAAGAGCGGCCTGCGCCTGACCCAGGACATCATCGACAGCGAGCGCTGGGGCCGGCCACAGATCCAGGCTCGCGCCGAGTCACTCGCCGAGCGGATCATCGGGTACTGGCCGGGGCCGACCGCGCAGACGACCGATCAGAACGAGGTCCGCTGGGACCTCATGGTCAAGGCCCTCGCCGCGATGCCAGCCGGCTCATGGACGACGTACGGTGATCTCGCCGCCCTGATCGGCACCGCCCCGCAGCCGGTCGGCAACCGCCTGCGTGCACGCCCCGTACCCAACGCCCATCGCGTGCTGCAGGCCGAGGGAACCGTCGCGGGGGGCTTCCGCTGGCCCGACGGCCGCTCCGATGACCCGATCGCGGTGCTGACCGCCGAGGGCGTCAAGTTCAACGAACACGGCGTGGCCGACCCCGCCCAGCGCATCGACCTCGAAGAGTTGGCCCAACTCAGCGGCGTCGCCCCGGAGGACTTGCCGCAACGACTGCCCCGGCCCCGCCTGGCCGAGGCACAGTCCCGGGCCGGACGGTTCGCCGAGCAGTTGGGGGTGTTGCAGGACAGCCGGGTCGCCGGGGCGACGTTGGCGTTGCTCGACCGCTGGTCCGAGCTTGGTGGCAGTCTGCTCTACGGTGACGCCGCCGAGACGTCGTGTTTCCTGATGGCCCGCGAGCGTGGACATGCCGACGGCGACATTTGGCCGGCGACCATCTATCCGAGCGGGAAATTCGAGGTGGTCTTCCAGCACCTGAGCAGCCGTCCGCCGTTCGATGACATGACGCTGCGCGAGGAGTTGCGGCAGCGGCTCAACCAGCTCCCGGGCGTCGACATCGCAGCCGCGAAGCTGACTCTGCGCCCTGGCTTCCCGTTGAAGGTGCTCACCGAACCCGGCGCCGTCGAAGTCCTGCTAGAACACCTGCAATGGTTCTATGAGCAGGCACATTTGTCCGATGAGGACAATGTGATCACGGTCTAGCCGTCCGCCACCCCCCTGGAGGTCCGTCGTGCCGCAACTCGCCTTCGCCAACAGCTTCTGGCAGAGCTACGACGTTCTGGAGAAACCGGTGAAGGCCGGCGTGCGCAAGGCGATGGAGAAATTCCAGCAGTTGCCCATCGCCGAGTTGTACGCCGACAAAGGGCTGCACCTGGAGTCGGTGAACAACGCCCGCGACGCGCGGATGCGGACCATCCGGGTCACCCAGTTCTGGCGTGGCGTGGTCCTCGCCCCGGACGACGGAAGCGACACGTTCCTGCTGCTCAACGTGGTTCCACACGACGAAGCGTACGGGTGGGCGGCGAAGCGGGTCTACACGGTGAACACCGCCACCCGGGCGCTGGAAGTACGCAACGTCGTCGCGATCGAGCAGCTGACGCCGATGTTGGAGAAGGAGGCGGCGAAGGCGCCCTCGTTGCTGTTCGCGAGGTTCTCCGACAACGTGCTGCGGGACCTCGGCGTCGACGATCAGGTGCTCCGCGCAGTGCGCACTGTCGTCGACAAGCCGCAGCTCGACGCGTTCGGCACGCTGCTGCCCGAGGACCAGTTCGAGGTGCTGCAATATCTCGCCGAGGGCTTCAGCCCGGACGAGGTCTACCGCGATGTCGTCATCGAACGACGTCCGGCCGAGCCGGTCAGCGAGGCCGAGCAGAGCCTGGCGACCGCGATCGCCAACACGCGTAGCCGGATCACGCTGGTCACGAGCCCCGACGAGTTGATGGAGGCGCTGGAGAAGCCATTCGCGGCGTGGCGGGTCTTCCTGCATCCATCTCAGCGGCGGGTCGCGTACCGAGTCTCCTTCCGCGGGCCCGCGCAGGTGACCGGCGGGCCGGGCACCGGGAAGACGGTCGTCGCCCTGCACCGGGTCAAGCACCTGTTGGCCCGATACCCCGGCAGGCGGATCTTGATGACCACGTTCACCAACGCGCTCGCCGACACACTTCGGGAAAACCTGGCGCTGCTGCTCGGTGACGACGAACTGCCGACGCGGCTGGAGGTTTCCACGGTCAATGCCTACGCGTACCGGATCGTGCGTGAGCTGTCCGGACGGACACCCATCCCGATCGGGGACGTGGACGAACGCCAGCTGTGGCGACGGGTGCAGCGCCGGCTCGACCTGCCGTGGGGTGAGCAGTTCCTCGCGCAGGAATACCGGCACGTGATCCTCGCGCAGAACCTGGGCAGCCGCCAGGAGTATCTCGGGGCCGGCCGGCGTGGCCGGGGCGGTGTGCTCGGGGCGCAGCAACGGGCCCGGATCTGGGACGCGGTCGAGGCGTTCCACGACGAGTTGACCGCCGCGGGCAAGACCACCCAGATGCGGATGTGCGCGACGGCCGCGGAGCTGCTCGCCGACGCGGATCTCACCATGTACGGCTTCGATCATGTGGTGGTCGACGAGGCGCAGGACCTGCATCCGGCGCAGTGGCGGGCGTTGCGAGCGGCCGTGGCGTCCGGACCGGATGATCTGTTCCTGACCGGCGACCCGCATCAGCGGATCTACGACACCCGGGTGTCGCTGGCGTCGGTAGGTATTTCGGTGACCGGCCGCAGCAGCCGGCTGCGACTCAACTACCGCAGCACCGAGGAAATCCTGCGCTGGTCGACCGGACTGCTCGTCGACACCCCGGTAGCCGCGCTGGAGGGAGCCGGGGCGGACACGCTGGCCGGCTATCGATCGCTGCTACACGGGCGGCAGCCGTACACCGCGGGTTTCCCCAGCGAGCAGGACGAGGTGGCGGCATTGGTCGCCCGGGTGCGGGAATGGCTTGCCAGCGGGGCACGGAGTAACGAGATCGCCGTGTGCAGCCGTTTCAACCTGCTGCTCAACCGGGTTGCCGAGGCGCTGGCCACGGCCGGTGTGCCGACCGCACGGGTCAAGGACAACCCGACGGAGAGCGAGGAGGGAGTCCGACTCGCCACCATGCACGCGATGAAAGGGCTCGAGTTCCGCTGCGTCGCCGTAGCGGGGGTGAGCGCCCAGTCGGTGCCCTTCGCCAAGGAGATCACCCCGGCCGAAGTCGATCGCGTTCAGCACGACAGCGATCTGCTGCGGGAGCGCTGCCTGCTCTTCGTCGCGTGTACCCGCGCCAGGGAGGCGCTGCACGTGTCGTGGAGCGGGCAACCGAGCCCTTTCCTCACGCAGACTTCCTGATCCGACGCTCAGCTTGCCTCGTCGGGCCGCAACGCGCCGCAGGTCAGGCCATCGCGAGCGCGAGCGATCGCGTCCAGCCCGGCTCGGGTGAGTTCGCGCAGTTGGGCCTCGGTCTCGTCGAGAGAACGGAAGACCGCGGCGTAGCTGCGCTGCTCCTCGATGCCGATCTGGGGAATGCGGGCCCCGCGAACGTCGGCGCGGAAGGTGCCGCTCCCGCTGGTGGCCCGGGACGTGTTCGCTGAACTGCGAAGAAAGCCCCGAAGAAAGTCCGTGTCGAGCTGGTCACTCGTCGACGTCACGGTGCCGTCGTGGATCTCGACCAGGCCGGCGCGGGCAAGGTCGGCCATCCGCAGCACATTGCCGTCGAGCACGTCGCCTCCCGCGACAAGCTTCGGTAGTCCCCCGGCCAGCTGACCGAGCTGGTCGACGATCGCTTCGCGGACGGCGGTGTATCGGGCGGCCCGGTCGGTGTGGGTCGCTTCCACCAGCCGGGCCGGAGTCAGGTCGACATCTTCGTCCAGCAGATCAACCAACGACACCAGGGCAACCTGATGTGGTTCAGGCACCAATGAGCCCGCGGGATCGGCCCCACTGAGATCAGTAAAGCGGACCGAGGTCGCCGGCCCGGACCCGCCGGGCCGCCCCACCGACCAGAGGTGCACTGGTTGCGAATGCGCAGCCACCATACCGACCGGCAGCGCCATGACGTGCGTGAGAATCCCGCGACGGACTAGCTCGGCGCGAATCCGCCGGCCGGGTCTGCGATATGCGACAGACGGCGGCATGACCACGATCGCAGTGCCGCCCGGGGCAAGATGCGCATAGCAGTGCTGCAGCCAGGCGAGTTCCCCGTCGGCCTTGGTGGGAACCCCGAACTCCCACCGCTGGTCGAGAAGGAGGCTGTCACGTCCCCAATCGGTGCTGCCGACCGGCGGATCGCAGACAATCAAGTCAGCGCGAAGATCGGGCCAGCGATCGGCGTACAACGAGTCACCAACCGCAACAGTGAGGTCGTGGCCGGCCAACACGGCGCGCGCTCGTGCAAGTCGAACAACAGCGGCGTTGACGTCCTGACCGACCAGCCGGGTTTCGGTATCGCTCGCCACCGCGAGCAGAAGCGATGCGATTCCGCAGGCCGGATCGAAGATCACTTCCGTGTTGGGGCCAGCCAGCCGGGCCACCACAGCGGCCAGACGCGGGCCGGTGGACGCGCCACCCGAGTCGGTCAAACGTTCAGTGAGCGCAGTGACAACCTCCGAGGGTGAATTCTCGGCGGCCATCTCAGCCAGCCGCAGGCGAGTCACCTCATCGAGACCGCCGGCGGCACCCAGGGTGAACATCTCCGCCGCGTCAGCGACCCCGGCGACCATGTCGTCGCCATATTGACGTCGCAGCGCCTGCCAGGTGACTACCTCGTCAGAGACATCACCCTGCTTACGTTGCCGATCAAGCCAATCGTTGACCTCATCAAGCGAGAAGAGAGCATTGCGTCCACCGCCGACAGGTTCAGGAAAATCGGTATGCCGACGGCGCCAGTTGGAGACCGCCGCGCGGGTCACACCCGCCAAGCGAGCCACCTCAGCAGCAGAAACAAGCCGGTTGATAGCGCCTTCCATAGAAGCAGACTGTACACAACCTCCGACCACACTTGAGCTATCCTGTGGTGACATTGTTAACGGATAGTGGAACCTGCTGATGAGGTCGGCAGTACCATCGCGGATTTGGCGGACTCGATGCGTGTCGCGCTCGCGACGTTTGGTGTGGAAGTGTTTGCCGTCCTCCACGCACCATGTGTGGGAGAAGGCGCTGCCGCCGGGAATGGACCTACTGCTGCCGGGTGCGTCCGACGGCCTGGCGAGGGCGCTGGCCGAGTACCAGTTGGATCTGTTGGTGGTGTATGGCTTCAACTGGAAGCTTCAGGCCTCGGTTCTTGGCACTCACCGGTTCGGTGTGGTGAACGTCCACACGTCTCTGCTTCCCCGCTACCGGGGGCCTGCCCCGGTGCTATGGGCCATCCGCAACGGCGATCCGGAAATCGGCGTGACGGTCCATCGGATGGATGAGCGGTTCGACATGGCCCGATTCACTCAGTGTGGCGGTATTCCGCTCGACGAGGACGTCACCCCGCAACTGCTGTGGCAGCGGATTCGCCCTGTCTTGCGCGGCCCTGCTCACCGCTGCCCTGGATATGGTCGCGAGTCAGAATCCCGGCATACCCCAGAACGATTCCGGCGCATCGTCGGCGGGGTTTATCGAGCCGGAGTTCTCGGTGGTGGACTGGTCGCGATCGGCGCGTGAGGTTCACAACCAGGTGAGGATGTTCGCGTTCATGGGCCGGGACCACGCGCCGAGGCTCGGGTCGGCGAGCAGTGGTTGGCGGTGTTCGCATTCGGTTGGAGCCGCCGGATGGTATCCGGGTCGAGTGCGCGGACGCGCTGATCTGGATCGTGGAGTCGGCGCCTGCTACGAATCCAGCAGAGCCTCGGTAAGGATCTGGCGTAGCGCCGCCGCTCGGGGATCGTCGAAGTCGGTGAGCAGGTCGCGGGCCTGTTGCGGTCGTCGAGCTGTCGTTAGATGACTGCGGCCCGCTGGTATGACACCAAGGCCTCGGAGGGTTGCCCGGCATCGCGTTTGCACGGTGCCGAGTTCGACGAGCTAGTGTTCCTGCCACACCTGATTCTCCTCGTCCTCGGCAATGTGAAGCGCCTGGTCGATATAGGTGCGGGCCGCTGCGGGGTCTCAGAGCTCTCGCTGTGCCCAACTGAGGTGGAACAACGCGTTGCCTTCGCTGGCGCGGTCGCCGACTTCCTGGAACACGGTCACCGTTCCGGTCACAATGTCGGCTGCTGCCTGCGGCTGTTGCACCTCGCAGAGGGGTCTCGGCGAGGTTGCTGCGCATGAGTGCTTCCCACCACCGGTCGCCGAGGTCGCGGAAGATGGCGCTGGCCTGCTCCAAGAAGGACCGGGCATCGTCGAGGTGGCGGCGGCGCAGGCCGATCAGTCCCAGCGTGTTGAGCGAGACGGCTTCGCCGGATCTGTCGCCGAGGCTTTGCCGGATGGCCAGGGCGCCGCGGTGGCTGGCCTCTGCTTCATCGAGTCAGCGGGACTGGTAGTATGCCCGGCCCAGGATGACGCAAGCCGGATAGATCGCAGTACCCAGGTGTACTGAGCGTGTGTAGTATCAGTGGCGTGACCTATCGTCTGGAGATCGTCACGGAGGTACGGGAGTGGCTCCATCAGCTTCGCCACACAGATCACGCCAGCGCCATCTTGGTTGGCCAGGCAATCACCGCACTTCTTGAAGAAGGTCCAAGCCTCGGAAGACCCCTAGTCGACCGGATCAAGGGATCGAACCTGCACAACCTCAAAGAGCTTCGCCCAGGCTCGGCCGGTACAACAGAGATGCGGATTCTGTTCATCTTCGATCCTGCTCGTAACGCGGTCCTCTTAGTCGCCGGCGACAAGGCCGGGCAATGGACCGCCTGGTACCGAGAATCCATCCCGCGCGCCGAGGCGAGGTATGCGGCCTATCTGAAAGAGAAGGAGGACTCATGAGCAGCAGCCATGGGTACGACCGTGATGGCTTCCTCACCGAGTTTTTTCCTGACGACGCGGATCGCGCCGAGGTCGAGATCGGTGCTCAGACTCTCATCAACGTCAGCCGAGCCCACCGGCTTGCCGAGATGCGTAAACGCCTTGGTCTGACTCAGGCGGAGGTCGCTGAGCGGATGAATGTACGCCAGGAACGGGTCTCGGCCATCGAACGCGCCAAGGTCAACGCGAGCGAGCTGAGAACGCTTGCTGCCTATATCACCGCGCTCGGTGGGCGAATGGAGATCGTTGCCGATTTCGGCAGCGAACGGTTGGTGGTCGGCTGATACCGACCTTGAACTGCATGACGACGGCACCCCCGCCCAGCCGGAAGACGGGGGGATGCCTTGAGTGCCCGGGGCGGGTCTCGAACCCGCACGCCTTTTTTGAGGCAGCCGCTTTTAAGGCAGCCGTGTCTGCCGTTCCACCACCCGGGCAGGGCTTACGCACACCGTATCGGGTGGCGTCACGTCAGCAACATCCGACGTCGGCTTAACGGGCCGCGTGGGTGAACTCCTCGCGTGGTGCGTGCAATTGCCCCAGCGAAATCGTCTCGCGCCGCAGCACGAAGGCGAGCGTCCAGTCGGCCAGTACCCGGATTTTGCGGTGGGTCGACGGGATTCGGCTCACATGGTAGGTCCGGTGCATGAACCAGGCGGGCAGGCCCTTGAGCTTGATGCCGTAGACATGCGCCACGCCCTTGTATAGACCCAGTCCGGCGACGCTGCCAACGTACTTGTGACGGTATTGCCGGGGTGGTCCGCCGAGGATGACTTGGCGGATGTTGTCGGCGAGCACCTTGGCTTGGCGCACGGCATGTTGCGCGCTGGGTGAGCAGTAGGCACCGGGGTTGGTCAGGTCGGGCACTTGGGCGCAGTCGCCGGCACTCCAGGCACCCTCGATCACCTGATCGCCGTCGACGACCTGCAGGGTGGGTTCGCAGACGACGTGGCCGCGCGGGCCGCGGGGCAGGTCGGTGCGGTCGAGCATCGGTGACGGCTTCACCCCGGCGGTCCAGACCAGGGTTTCGGCTTGGAAGCGTTCGCCGTCGGAGAGGACGATTTGCCCGTCGACGCAGGACTCCAGGCGGGTGCCGAGGCGCAGGTCAACGCCGCGGGCGGCGAGTTGCCGAGCGGCATAGGCACCCATTTGCGCGCCGACCTCGGGCAGAATCCGATTGGTCGCCTCAACCAGGACAAAGCGGACTTCGTCGTCAGCCAGTTCGGGGTAATACCGCAGGGCTTCGCGAACGACGTCTTCCATCTCGGCGAGTGCTTCGATGCCGGCATAGCCACCGCCGACGAAGACAAATGTGAGCGAGGCTTTACGTACCTGAGGGTCGGGGGTTACAGCCGCCACATCGAGGCGATCGAGGATGTGGTTGCGCAGGTAGATGGCTTCGCCGATGGTCTTGAAGCCGATGCCGCGTTCGCGCAGCCCAGGCACGGGCAGGGTGCGCGACACTGACCCGGGCGCCACCACAATGTGGTCATAGGTCAGCTCGGTGGACGGCCCGTCGATGGGCTGGATCGTCACCGTTTTGCGGGCGTGCTCGATCCGGGTGACTTCACCGGACACCACGCGGCATTTGTTGAGTTCGCGGCGCAGCGGGACGACTGCGTGGCGCGGGGAAATGTTGCCGGCTGCGGCTTCGGGCAGGAACGGCTGGTAAGTCATGTGCGGCTGCGGGTCGATCACGACCACCTCAGCCCGGTGCGCGGCGAGTTTCTTGGACAGGCGCAGTGCGGTATACAGCCCGACGTGACCTGCTCCTACGACGACAATGCGCTGCGGATTCACTCCTTCATCATGGCAACTCAGCGACCACAGTGCGCGCGACTGTGACGTAGCACAACCCCGATTGTCAAGTGCAGTAACGCATATATTTCAGGCATATTTCCCCAGCGCGGGGTCAGGCTCGGCGGAGTAGGCGGGCTAGCAGCATCGTGGCGCCGACCGCGCCGATCAGCCCGACAAAGGTGGCCACCAGGAAGGCGCCGCCGGCGAGTTTGGCGCTCATGCCCAGGGCTGCCACAGTCAGCATGGCGGAAACCGCGATCACCACCAACGCCCGCCCCAGCCACTGCCCGATCACGTCGAAGTTGACAATCGCGTCATAAGGCAGCACGGCAGCCAACGCGGCCAACGTGTGTCCGAGGTAGAGCAGTGTGGCCAAGGTCAGCACCCGCCACAGCGCGACCTCGCCGTCGTAGCTGGCCGTGTCGAGCAGCCAACCAGCCACCACCACCAACGCCGAGATGGTCGCTCCCCGGCCCCGAGGCGCGAACGCGGGCAGCAGCGCCACCAGCGCGATCGGCACGAAAAGCTCGGTGACCACCAGCGCCTGCGGCCAGGCGAAAGCCATTGCCACCAGACCACACCCGGCGACGGCGCAGCGCACCAGAAACGGCAAGACCGTTGCCCGCCTCATCGCGGTCCGAGCCAGAGCTGCCCGCGCAGCTAGTTTCGTCAACACGTAAACGCCCCCGAGGTGCCGAGTTTCGTCAACACGTCAACGCCCCCGCGGTGCCGAGGCGAGCCGGGACACGTCCCGCAACACCAGGTCTAGGCTGCCCGCGCCGGCCCACTCGACCACCGGCACTCCGTGCTCGCGCAGTCGACCCAGCACATTGTCGCGTTCGATTTGCCACAGTCGAGTGGCCAACGGCGTCCACGGGTCGCGTACCTCCGGTGGGGTGACCGGGGGCAGCGTGTCGACGGCCACGGTGTAGCGCCCGAGCCGGGTCAGCTGCGCCAGCATGTCAGCCGAACGCGGATCGACCAGCGGGGTGAGCACCACCACCAGCGCGTCCGCGGAGATGTTGTGCGCACCGAACGCGGTGTCATCCGACGCGATCGGGTCGGGGCGCACGTCGAGCAGCCATTCCAGCACAGTCAAATATTGCCGGCGGCCAGTCGCCGGGCGCAGTCGACGCGCGAGCGAGCCGAATTCCAGCAGCGAAACCCGGTCGCCGCGGTGCAGATAGTGCTCGGCGATAGCCGCAGCGGCCCGAACCGTCGTGTCCAGCACCGACGAAGTCCCGGCGACACCGCCAGACACGCCCACTTCGCCGAGCACGTCGAGCAGCAGCACCACTTCAGCGTCGCGGTCGGACAAGGTCGATGCCACATGCAAATCCCGGGTACGCAGCGAAACCCGCCAGTCGATTCGCCGCAACCGGTCCCCCGGCGCAAACGGGCGTACGCCGGCCAGCTCGCCACCTTCACCGGGGCGCCGGGATCGGTGGTTGCCGACGAGTCCAGCCGCAGCCGGCATCGCCTCGGTCGCGTTGAACGGCTCAGTCACCGGAAACACCCGCACTGCCTGGGCACCGGTGACGACCGGCCGACAGACGAGCAGCCCGCCACAAGCCGTCGCCCAGGCAGCCGCCGGCCCGACCTCCAGCCGACCCCACCGCAGTGCCTCGCCCGGCAAGTCGATCGCAGCCCACACATCAGCGCCGACAGTGACAGCGAACGGTCGGTCGGACTGCTCAAACTTGAGCCACCGCGACGTACGGGTGCGCACGACCACCAGGTCATACCCGATCACGTCCGGATTGGAGACGCTGAGCGCGGCATCAACGCGCCCACCCTCGACGATATGCTCCTCGTCAGCCGTGATGGTCAGCTCGGGTGCCAACGTGGGCGTGCGGCGCAATCCGATGGCTGCACCGATCGCGAACGGGGCCGCGAGCAGCACCAAATCGACCCGGCCGATCGCCACCCCGAGCACCAACAGCACCCCAGTGAGCAACACCGCTCGCCCGAGCGCACGGGTCGGCACCCAGGTCGGGCCGACCCAGTTGTCGCCGAACTCCGGCACCAGCGGCGGGACAGCCGCACGTAGCGTTGGCCGGTCAGTCATGCCGCGCATAGGTGGGCAGGGCACCGCTGGCCGGCGCGGGCACTGCGGTCAGCACCTCCCGCACCACAAAGGACGGGTCGACTCGGCGCAACCACATCTCTGGGCGCAAGGTGATCCGGTGTGCCAACGCCGGCACGGCGACGTCTTTGACGTCCTCGGGCACGACGAAGTCGCGGCCGGCCATTGCCGCGCGGGCGCGGGCCAGCAGCAGCAGCGCGAGCGAACCACGCGGCGACGAACCAACCAGCACCGAGGCGTGCTCGCGGGTGGCCGAGGTGAGCGAGACGATGTAACGACCGATCGAATCTTCGACCGCGACCGATTCCAGCGCCGCTTGCATGGCCTGCAGCGCGCGGGCGTCGACCACCGGGGCCAGGAACGACTCCTCCTGCCGGCGCGACATTCGGCGGCGCATGACCTCCCACTCCTCCTCGGCGGTCGGGTAACCGAACGAGACGCGCAGCATGAAGCGGTCCAGCTGGGCTTCGGGCAGCGGGTAGGTGCCTTCGTATTCGATCGGGTTCGCCGTGGCGAGCACGTGGAACGGCGGGTCGAGCCGGTAGGTCACACCTTCGACCGAGACCTGCTTTTCCTGCATCGCTTCCAGCAGGGCGGCCTGCGTTTTGGGCGGGGTCCGGTTGATCTCGTCCGCCAGCAGCATGTTGGTGAAGATTGGGCCGGCGCGGAACGCGAAGTCGCCTTTGCGCTGGTCATAGAGGAACGAACCGGTGACGTCGGCGGGCAGCAAGTCGGGCGTGAACTGCAACCGGCGAAAATCGAGGCCGAGCGACTGGGCGAAACAGCGCGCGGTGAGCGTCTTACCCAGACCGGGCATGTCCTCCAACAGCACATGACCGCCGGCCAGGATGCCAGCCAGCACCAGCTCCAGCGAGTCGCGCTTGCCGACCATCACGCTGCCGACTGAGTCCAGGACTGCGCCGGCCAACCTTCCCACTTCGTACGGGGCAAGGGCCTGAACGCTTGTCTCCGTCACCGGCGAACCTTTCTCACAGTCGTTCCAACGCGTCGACGTAGGTTTCGAGCTCCCGTGGCTTCGCGATGCGCCGCCCCGGGTCGTGCAATGCTGACCACAACGGCTCACCCAGCAGCTCCCGGGCCCGGCGCGGGTCGGTGGAGCGGGTTATCCCGTGCCGCAGTCGCAGCCGCTCGTCGGCCAGCTCAGCCAGCCCGGGCGCAACGTTACGCGAAAAGAGATCTGGGTCCGCGTGCGCCTGGCGCAGCATGCGCTCCCAGCGCCGAACCGCAGCCCGGAGTGAGTCGAACGACTCCGCTCCCCCAGCGCGACCCGCCTGGTCGGATCGGCGCTTCGGCTTCGCCGGCTGCCGCACCGCGCCGACAGCCCGCATGATCAAGCGCAGGCCGGTGAACACCGCGATCAGCAGTAACAGCGGCAAATGCAGCTTGGCCGAGCGCAGCGCCGCGACCGCAACCGTGGTGGCGGCGGCAATGATCAGCAGATCAATTCCGACTTTTGCCACCCACGGCCGCTGCTTGGCGACCGGCTCGGCCACCTCGACAACCGGCTCCTCCCGAAACCGGAACAGCTCCTCCAGCCCGCCGCCACGCTCACTCATGCGGGGACTCCGGGCTGGTTCATCTGGACGCCACACTTGCTGAGGCGGTCAGGTCCGGGCGTGGTCACGCAGGGGCTCCGGCGCCTAGGTCGGTGCGCAGGCGTTGCAGTGCCGAACGGGCTTGGCGGCGCATCTCGTCGTCGACAGTGTGGGTGGCGTAGCGGGCCTGCCGATAGACCTCCAGCAGGGCGGCGAGCACGGCTGAGTCGACCAACTGCTCAGCCAACAACCGCCCGACCAGGTCTGCCGGCGTGTCGCCTGGGTGCCGGGGCGTGCCGGCCGCAGCCGCGGCCTGCTCCAACCGCACCCAGCAGGCGATCACTGCCCGGCGCGGGTCCCGGTCGGCGTCGGAGAGCTCCTCCAAACCAGCGTTCAAAGCATCAATCAAATCCTCCGCCGTACGCGGCTGGTCGCGCCGACGCGCCACTCGGTGGCCGGCTTTGCGGACCCGGCGGCGGGAGCGATCACGCACTAACGCCCAGATCAGCAGGACAATGGAGACCACAATGCCAACGGCTAGGACTACCAGCACCGCCGTACCGAGCCAGCTGGGTAGTCCACTGGCAGCTTCAGGGGGTTGCGCCACGGTGGTGCGGGCGGCGGCTGCGGTTGGCGGCAGCAGCGGCGGTGGGGCGGTCGGCTGGCCGTTGGCCGCGATCTGGTCGAGCTGCGGTGCCGACCGGGTGGCTGCCAGCGAGACGAGGAAAAGCAGCGCGATGACGGCGGCCAGCGGCCACCAACGTCGTACTGCGGCAAGATCCATTTTGCGGCTCAGGTCCTAGGCTCGGCGGGTTTGACGGCAAGGCTCGGGTTCGACGGCAAGGCTCGGGATTTGACGGCAAGGCTCGCATCATGTCAAACCCGCGATGCTCTTCGCACGGGCGAACACGGCGTCGAGCATGACCGGTGTCAACCTTCCAGTGAACGTATTCTGCTGACTCACGTGAAAACACCCCAACAGCTCCGGTACGCCGGGTTGGCTGACCTGTGCACCATGTGCAAACTTCGGCCGTGGCACCAGGGGCGGTACGCCGTAGACCGCGGTCATCGCCGGCCACCACGCAGCCCACGCGAACGCGCCCAACGCCACCACGACTCGTACAGTGGGGTGGATCAGGCGTAGCTCTTGATGCAGCCAGGGTGCGCAGGTGTCGCGTTCGTCCGGAGTGGGTTTGTTGTCCGGGGGTGCGCACCGCACTGCGGCGGAGATGCGGGTGTGGCGCAGCTTCAGACCATCGTCGGCCGAGACGCTGGTCGGCTGGTTGGCAAGCCCGGCCCGATGCAGCGCGGCGAACAGAACATCACCCGAACGGTCACCGGTGAAAATTCGCCCGGTTCGGTTACCGCCATGTGCTGCCGGTGCCAGACCGAGGATGGCGATCCGCGCGTCGGCAGCACCGAAACCTGGCACCGGCCGGCCCCAATACTGCTGGTCCCGAAACGACGCACGCTTGACCGCCGCGACGTCCTCGCGCCACCGCACCAACCGCGGACAGGCGAAACACTCCACGATCCGCGTATCTAGCTCGCGCAGGGATTCAGCCGCCGCAACCACCTCGTCCGCCGGCCGCCCACTCACCTTCATGCGGCCAGCACAACACTCTCGTGCCCGATTTGCCAGTTCCAGCAGTACCGACAGGTGGATATCAGGAACTAATGTGACCAACTAGCCAGGGAGGTCGAAGTCGCCAGCTTTCACGCCGTCGACGAACGTCAACCAATCGGCCGAATCGAAGATCAACACCGGCCCGGACCTATCCTTGGTGTCCCGGACGCCCACCATGCCGGGCAGATTCTTGGCCACCTCCACGCAAGACGCTCCACCGTTATCACTGCGAGCCGATTTCCGCCAGACCGCACCACTCAGGTCCGCCATGTCTTCGCCACTTCCTCGATCAACTTGATGGATTGCCTCCGGGGCAGCGCCTCGCTCCGGATCGTTTCCCACCTCCTGATCAGCGTATCAACGGCCTCCTTGTGGCCGACGATCTGAGCTTGCCAAGGACTGTCCAAATGGGCAGCCTCGAAATCAGGGCCCGTGGCGAGGATAAAGGGACCAGCTAACCCAGCATGGGCACCGGCCGAAGCAGGCACAATATGCAATTGAATGCTCGCGTCAGCAACATATTCGAGCAAATGATCACATTGCGCACTCATGATTTTAGAATCTCCAACTGAACGCCGAAGCACCCCTTCATCGATCAATGCTATCAAAATTGGTGGCTTCGCACCCACGATAATGCGCTGCCGCTCCATCCGAGTCACGACCCGCTGTTCTATTTCCGTGGCGTCCAACAAGCCTGCGCCCGACATGATCGCTCGCGCATAGGCTTCCGTCTGCAAGAGACCTGGGACAATAAGCGGTTCAAACCAGCGAAGCAAGGTCGCTTCCTGTTCGATAATCAGCCAATCGCGGAACCAAACCGGCGATTGGTCCGCGCTTGCCAGACTGCTCACTAAACGCTCAAATAGACCACCTGTTCGTAAGGCCCCGTCAACCGCGGTGACATAGTCCCGACTAGGGGGCCGCTGACCATTCTCGACCGCGCTTACCAAAGAGCCAGAGTAGTTGATCATTTTACCGAGATCATCTTGGCTTAGGCCAGCCGAAGCTCGCGCTCGCCGCAACTCACCAAGTAGAAACGTCGACGGAGATAACTGTTCCTCCAGCATTCCACACCCCAACACAGTTCCGCTGTTCTCTCCACGGGCTCGCACTCCAGATGCCGCTCAGCGCACAGCAGTCCACAGAGAGCACTCAGGCCCTTCCGAGAGTATCGGGGCGTGTGCAGAATGTGAAGATCGATGACGAACGTTGGAGGTCGAATGGCCGAGATACTGGCCGTCACAGCTGCCCTGATCACCGGATTTTCCGCCGGCCTGTTCAGTTTCCGCATCAAGAGTCGCTGGTGTCCCGCCTGCGGTGGGACGCTCACCTGCCCCTGCGCCAATCAACACCAACGACGTCATTCTCGGGAGGCATCGTGGACCCGCTCGAACTGATGCAGATGATTCTCGGCCATCCGGAGGCAGATCTGCGCGTCGACTTGGGAGAGTTTCACGTCGATGTTCAAGACGTGCGATATTTTCCCGACCAGCAAGCGGTGGTCCTGTTGCTGCATCCAGACGAGCTTCAGACCCTCCTGCAGCGACGTGGACGATGATTCGGCCACCCGTCCCGATTGACCGTTAACCTGGGCGGGTCAATCCGATTTATTCGCGCTGAAACGTGACTCAGGCCCGAGACATCGGCTTGAGACAGAGCAAGTAACCGTTGCCGTCTGTGCTGCCGTACACATAATATTGGTCGTTTTCTTTGAAGAATTTTTCGCAGGATTTGCTTTGCACATCGCTCTCGCCGTCTATGCGAGCAGCGACCAAGAACTTCGCCTTTGTGTCGGTGCAGCTTACGACTTTGGCGCCGGTTCGGGTGGTGGCGTCCTTCGCTACATCTTTGTCCGAGCTCAGGCAGTCGCCGGCTTTGGCACCCTTGGCCCGGTCGCCGAAGAAAATGCCCGTTGCGATCAAGGCAACAACCAAGAGCACGACGGCAGCGAGCACCGGGCGAAAAAGCCTGGCGACGAGGCTTTTCGCCGGTTTGGCAGCAGTCTCGTCGTCCGGCGAGATCTCCTCGCCCGGCGAGATCCGCTGCTCGATGGTCGAGGTTTCCAGCAGGTCAACCGTCTTAACCCCTGGGCCCGGCACTTCCGCGGAAAGCTCACCCACCACCGGCACAGCGATCGGCTCGGCCGACACGACTGGCTCGACGTCTGTTGCCGGCAGCGAGGAGGCTGGCTGGTGCTGGTCGGCCACGGGCGGGACTGACTTCGGCACGGGCGGTTCCTCTCGGCGGGCGGTCGTGGGAGTCGACGGCGAAAGCTGAAACGACTCGACTCCCACGGGCGGCGTCACCAACCCTCTCCTGCGACGAGCATGAGGGATCTCGGGGAATCCGCTGCGATCCTTAGCTGCTCGGAGCAGGGCTGGGCGACAGGTGGGCTGATGGTTTGGCCGGTAGGGCATGACGCCCGGCCGATGGGGCAGCTTGCGACGGCTCGGCGGCTGAGGGACCGTTCGGATCGGCCGCGCTCGACGGGTCAGATGTGCTCGATGAGTCAGCGGGCGCCGACGACTCGTCGAAGGATGGGATCTGCACACAACGCGGGTAACCAACCCGGCGACTTTCGAGCCATTGTCCCGTATTCGGATCAACGCATCCACCTAGGCCTAGTTCAATCGGTGCGCCGTCTTGGTCGTACAGGCGGGCGCCTTTGATTAGGTGGTTGTTTGAGTCGTAGACATAAACGTCTTGGACGTTGCTGTATGGGTTAACGTTATAGTTGCTGACGGTGTTGTAGCCGAAGTCGCGGCTTCTGCTGTCGGTGGTAATGAAGCCGACCCAGGCGAAGACCACCAGCACCGCGGTGCCGGACCCCACCGCGTATTTGACCCAGCTTCGCATCGAGCTGGATCGCTTGCCGAACGCGATCGAGGCGATAATGCAGGCGGCGAGCAGCAAAATGGCGACCAAGCCGTTATCGCCGAGCCGGGGCAGCAAACCTAGGTCACTGCGGTTATTGGCTAACAGCAAAGCCAGCGCCATAGCGGCCAGGTAACCGCGCAGGACCCACCAACCCGGGCGGAGCAACACCAAAAAGTCGCTAAACTTTTCGTATCCGATTACGGGGCCGAGTTTCGCGTCAGCGCGACCCAACATTTGCACGCCGTTGGCGCGCATTTCTTGCAGATTTTTTCGCACTTCTTGCGAGGCAACCCAAGGGGTTTGCGGCGGGTCCGGGAAGCCACCCACGAACCCGGCAGTGGTGCGCAATTCAGCCGCATATGCCTGCGGGGTGCCGAGGCGCTCGACGAGCGTGCCGTTGCCTTCCGCGCGGACCTCGGCCAGGTGCTCGGGCAGATCGTCGAGGAGTTCGGCGACGGTTGCCTCAGGCAACCCGACCAGGGCTGCCCGGACGGCGGCCAGATACTCGCCGACTTCGTCCGACTCGTTGCTGGAATTCACGCCGTCTCCCGCTCGCGAAGCAAATCGTCCATCGTGGCGGCGAAGTTGTGCCAAACCTTGCCGCTTCGGTGCAATTCGGCACTGCCGGCCGAGTTGAGTCCGTAGTACTTACGGTGTGGGCCTTCGTCGCTGGGCACCACGTAGCTATTGAGGTAGCCGCCATTGAACAAGCGGCGCAAAGTGCCATAGACCGAGGCGTCGCCGACGTCGTCGAGGCCGGCTGCGCGAAGCCGGCGCAGAATGTCGTAGCCGTAGCCGTCCTCGTGTTGCAGGGCAGCCAGCACGGCTAGATCCAGGACGCCTTTGAGGAGCTGAGTGGTGTCCACGCGATGCACAGTAGTGTGCACTGCGAAGTAGCGTCAAGTCGAGCTAGCCGATTTGCGAGTAGGCGATTCCGTCGAGAATGTCGTGCTCTGAGGCAATTACTGCGTTATGGCCAGAACGTTCCACAATGGTACGTAGGATCAGCGCACCCGCCCCAATAACGTCAGCCCGCCCCGGATGCATAACCGGCAACGTCAACCGCTGTTCGACCGTACGGCCGAGCAAATCGGCACTCACCCGCGCGACCGAATCGGCACTCACCCGCGCGTGATGGATCCGACTCGGGTCGTATTCGGCCAGATCCAGCGCCAACGCCGCGACAGTAGTCACCGACCCGGCCAAGCCGACTAAAGTCCTGGCCGCCCGTCCCGGCACCGCCGCCAGCGCTGTCTCGACCGCGACCGTGATGTCATGCGTGGCCGCCGCGATCTGCGCTGCCGTCGGCGGGTCACTGTGCAAGTGCCGCTCGGTGAGCCGAACGCAGCCAATGTCCATCGAGATGGCGTGCTCGACCTCGGTGCTGCCGGTGACGAACTCGGTCGAACCGCCACCAATGTCCACGATTAGGTAGGGTGCTTCGGCAACCAAGCCATTGACCGCGCCCAGGAACGAGAGCCGCGCCTCTTCGATGCCAGAAATCACCTCGGGCTCGACGCCGAGCACCGACCGGACCAGGTCCCGGAATTCATCAGCGTTGGACGCATCCCGCGACGCCGAAGTGGCACACATCCGGATCGATTCGACGCCCAACTCAGCGATCTGCTCGGCATAACCGGTGAGTGCTTTGCCGGTTCGGGCCAATGCGGGCTCGGATAACCGGCCGGTGCGATCGACACCTTCGCCAAGTCGCACGACTCGCATGCTGCGAACTAGGTCGACCAGCTGCCCATCTGCGCTATCCGCGATCAGTAGCCGGATCGAATTGGTGCCGCAATCGATCGCCGCGACCCTCATAGATGCAACAACATTCGCGTGTTCCCCAACGTGTTCGGCTTGACACGTTCGAGATTCAAAAACTCGGCGACACCCTCGTCATATGAGCGCAAAAGCTGTTCATAGACCGGGTGCGGCACGGGTGCGCCGTCAATTTCAGTGAACCCGAACGAACCGAAAAACCGGGTCTCGAAGGTCAAGCAGAAGACCCGAGCCACCCCTAATTCTCGGGCCACCTCCAGCAATCGCCCGACAATTAGCTGACCAATCTTGCGGCCCCGGCAAGCCGGATCCACCGCCACGGTACGGATCTCGGCGAGGTCTTCCCACATCACGTGCAGCGCGCCGCAGCCGAGCACTTTGTCGTCCTCATCGACCGCCACCCAGAACTCCTGCACGGCCTCGTACAAGGTGACGGTGGCTTTGGACAGCAGCCGTCGATCGTCGGTGTAGACGTCGACCAGGGCTCGGATCGCCTTCACGTCGTTGGTGCGCGCCCGCCGGATCCGCACTACTGCTCCACCCGTACGCATGGACCGCCGGCCCACCACGGTTCGATCGCGTCGCGCACCTCGTCACCGAACGGGTTGACCCCACGACCGGCGGCGAGCGCGTGCCCGAGGTGCACATGCAGGCACTTCACCCGATCAGGCATCCCACCAGCGGCCACGTGTGCGATTTCCGGCACGTCCGCAATCGCCGTACGTCTGGCCAGATAGTCCTCAGTGGCGTGCTGGTATCGCGCGGCCAACTCCGGATCGCCGGCCATCCGGTCCTGCATGTCGCGCATGACCCCGGCCGATTCCAGTCGGCTGCACGCAGCAGTGGCATGCGGGCAGGTCAAATAAAACAGCGTTGGAAATGGGGTGCCGTCGTCGAGCCGGGGCGACGTCTCCACCACATCTGGATTGCCGCACGGGCAGCGGTGCGCAATCGCCCGGGTGCCCCGCGGACGGCGACCCAACTGCGCCGCAACAATATCCAAATCAGCTTCGGCCAGGCTCGCCGGCAACTCGCCCGATGGAATCGAATCAGCCGCTCTCGTTGAGGTGGGCTTAGTCGCGACCGTGGGGTTGGTCGATGGGACGGGCTCGATCATGGGATGACTCATCTGTTGGGGCGGCTCATTTGTTCGGCGACTGGGCATCGGCGGCTCGCACGCTGCTCCACAGCGTTTCGTACCACCGGTCGGCGGGGGCGGTCGGGGTCTGCTTACCGGAGCCGCCAGCCGCACCCGGCCGATCGGGAATGACCAGCAGTGGGATGTCCCCCGGCCGGAAATAGAACAACTTCTCCCGGGCCTGGGCGCGGACATATTCCGGGTCCTGCCACTTCTGCAGTTCTTGCGACTTCTGCGCAATCGCCTGCTGCTGTGCAGCCTGATCGGCCTCCAGCTTGGCGATCTGCGTTTCCTGCGCAAGATAAACCCGCAACGGATACGTGTACGCCAGGGCGAGCGCAATCAGCACGACAATCACGACGCCCGCGCGACCAGTAAGCGCGCGTGGCCGGGTCGCCACAGTGCGTTTAGTGGTGCTGGGCCCGGAGCCGACCCGCCGAGCTGAGGCTGGACGGGCACGATTTCGGGTGGATGACCGCGCCGGCTGCACTCGGGGAGTGTTGGTTGCACCAGACGAGCGGCTGCGGGTCGAGCTCGCACTGGGACGCCGGGACGGGCCCTGGCCGATCGGTGTACGTCGCTGTGTCACCTCAGGCCTCCCCCGCTCACCTCAACGTGCCCCGCTCACCTCATCGTGCATTGTGGCACCCGCGGAAAACATATGTCGTTTCCGGCGGGCGCCACAACTTGATGATCTGATGCAGCTAACTTACGCGATGCGGTAACGCGGGAAAGCTCCCGCGCCGGCATACCGGGCGGCGCCTTCGAGCTGCTCCTCAATGCGCAGGAGCTGGTTGTACTTGGCGACGCGGTCCGAACGGGCCGGCGCACCAGTCTTGATCTGGCCACTGCCGACGGCGACGGCGAGGTCGGCGATCGTCGTGTCCTCGGTCTCACCGGAACGGTGGCTCATCATCGTGGTGAAGCCGGACCGGTGGGCCAGCTCGACCGCGTCCAGCGTCTCAGTCAGCGAACCGATCTGGTTGACCTTGACTAGGACCGAGTTGGCGGCGCGCTCGACGATGCCACGGCCGATCCGGGTCGGGTTGGTGACGAACAGGTCGTCGCCGACGATCTGCACCTTGTCACCGACTTGCGCGGTCAGTGCGCTCCAGCCGGCCCAGTCTTCCTCGGCCAGCGGGTCCTCGATCGACACGATCGGGTACTCGGCGGCGAGCTTCGCGTAGTACGTGATCATTTCGTCGGTTGACTTGGCTGCGCCCTCAAAAACGTACGATCCGTCTTTGTAGAACTCGGTCGCGGCGACGTCCATCGCGAGCACGATGTCAGTACCCAGGGTGAAGCCGGCAGCCTGGACCGCTTCGGCGATCAGGTCGAGCGCGGAGGCGTTGGACGGCAGGCTGGGCGCGAAGCCGCCCTCGTCGCCCAGACCGGTCGACAGGCCCTTCTTCTTCAGCACCGACTTGAGCGCGTGGTAGACCTCGGCGCCGGTGCGCAGTGCCTCGCGGAAGGTCGGCGCGCCGATCGGAGCGATCATGAATTCCTGCACGTCGACGTTGGAGTCGGCGTGCGCACCCCCGTTGAGGATGTTCATCATCGGCACCGGCAGCAGGGCCGCGTTGGGGCCGCCCAGGTAACGGAACAGCGGCAGCTCAGCTGAGAGCGCAGCCGCCTTGGCGACAGCGAGCGAAACACCGAGGATCGCGTTCGCGCCCAGCTCCGATTTGTCGGCAGTGCCATCCAGATCGAGCATCTTCTGATCGATCAGGCGCTGGTCACTGGCCTCGTAACCGAGCAGCTCATCCGCGATCTTGTCCTCGACGTTGGCGACTGCCTTCTCGACGCCCTTGCCCAGGTAGCGGCCCTTGTCGCCGTCGCGCAGCTCGATCGCCTCGAACGCGCCGGTCGAGGCACCCGAAGGCACCGCGGCGCGACCGACCGTGCCGTCGTCCAGCCCGACCTCGACCTCGACGGTCGGGTTGCCCCGAGAGTCGAGAATCTCGCGGGCGACAATCGCTTCAATGGTGGCCATGTGTCGTGTCGCTCCCTAACAGCATTTGGCTTGTCACGCGGCTCGGACGAGCCGGCAGTCGCGGACCGCAACGCCGCGGCCGACCACGACCCTGAGCGTATCGAGCCCGGCTGGCGGCCGTACGTGCGGTCGGGTGAACTCCTCAGGTCGGGTCACGATATGCCGATCACCGGGGCACTATGAGCGCACTCTCGCTTCCCGCCGACGGGTCATATCTCGAACTGACCAGCGCCGGCCACACGTTGCCCCAAGTCCGCGTCGTGCGCACCAACGGCACGATGATCATGCTGTCGTTGGCGCTGGATGACGTGCCACCGGCCGAGTCGCAGGTCACGCTGCGCTGGTCGGCGGCCCCGCGCGGCCGGCACGTCGCCGCGGCCAATGTGGCCAGCGTCGACGGCAACCGGATCGAGGTGCAGCTCAGCGGTGAACCCGTGATCGAACAGCTGCGCCATTTTGTCCGCGGCGGTGGCGGCGAACCGATCGTGGTGGTCCAGCACGGGCTGGAGTCCTCGGTCGGATTCGTGCACGACCTCAGCGAGCAATCCGTCCGGGCCCATTTCTCCGATATCGAGGTGGCCGCCGGAGACGAGTTGATCATTCGGCTCCAGCTCGGCGATGACGTGCTGGAACGCCGAGCGATGGCCACGGCGGTGAGCTCCATGCGACAACAACTGCCCCGTCGCGGCCCCATGTCGGTCGAATTGGTCGCGGTCTTCGCCGACCGAGACGACGTCAATTCCCAAACCATCCGACGGTACGTCCTACGCAACCAACTCCTCGCCCGTTCCCGCAGCGCCCTCGCCTAACGGGGTGGGCAGGTGATCGCTACCGCGACTGACGTGGTGCGCCGAGGGCGTTCCTACTGCCCGCCGGCGCGAAGCTAACCGATCAAACGTCGAGCAGCGCGCGCAAATGACGCGGCGGCGGCGAGCCGTGAGCGAGCATTGCGTCATGCCAAGCTTTGCGTGTCGCGCCGAATGGACGAGCTGCAGCCAGCGCTGACACCTCTAGATAGCCGACAAAATAGGTCGATAGTTGAGTCGACGTCAGCAGTGCGCGCCGCCATTTGCCGCCAGCCTCACCAAGCTCCTGGAAGCCACGGTCGCGCAGCAACGCCATCGCCTCAGCTTCGGACAGGTCAGCGCAGTGCACCAGCTGGTCGATGATCGCGTTCAGACTCATCCGGAGCTGCATTTTGAGCTGTTGCACCCGCACCGGTAGACCACCGAAGCCGAGACTGGCCATGAGCTCTTCGGCATAGACCGCCCACCCCTCGACGAACGTGCCGGACCAGCCCAGCGAGCGGACCCGAGTGGCCGAGCGGAACCGGCGCGAATGGGCAATCTGCAGGAAGTGGCCGGGCATCGCCTCGTGCACGGTCAAGTTACGGATCGCATGGTTGTTGTATTCGCGGTAGAACGACTCGACCCGCTCGGCCGACCAGTCGGCTGGGGTCGGGGCGATGCAATAGAAGGTCGGCACGTCAGCGGTTTCCAGTGGGCCGGGCGGGTCGCAATAGGCGACTGCGACACCGCGCGCAAACTCGGGCATCTCCTCGATCACACACGGGTCGTCGAGCACAGTCAGCAAATCGTGCTCGCGGACGAACGCGCTGGCCTCAGCCATGGTGACTTTCGCGAGGTCGACGATGGACGAATTGTCGGGATGCTGCGCCCCCAACGTGGCTAGCGCGGTGCGTACGGTCTCGTCGGTCGCCGGGCCGCCGACCAATTCCGCAGCAGCTGCGCGCAGCTCCTCGCTCACCCGATCAAGGTTTTCCCACGCCCGCGTCAAGATGTCGGCGGTGGGTAGCTCTGTGTCGAGGGTGTGCCACAGCCGAGCCTCCCACAACGAACGCCCGAGTCGGGGATCACGGCCGGGCTCACCGCTGTCGAGCAGACCGCGCAGCCACCCGTCGAACTCGTTCAACGCGACTAATGCGGCTTCGGCGCTCGGCTCAACCTCCACCCCAGCGCTGGGCGCTTGGGCCGCGAGCACCGGAAATTCAGCCTCGATCAGCGCGGCGGCACCCCGGAACTGGCCCAGTGCCGTCTCGGCGTGGATCCGCGGCACATCGCGCAGCACGGCCCGCGCGGTGGCCAACGCGTCTGGAATAGCGGCGAGGCGACCACCCAAAGCAACCAGGCGCTCTTCAGCCGGCGCAAACTCGCGGCCCACCAGTGCATGCAGTAACGGCCCGGGATTGTGTGCCAACGGATTCCATTCGTGCTCGCGCACGTCGGTCAGCTCGAACAGCCCGCGCTCCACGATGGCAGCAAGAACCGAGTGGTCGACCTGATCCTCCGGGCCGAAACTGTCCGGATCGATGCCGGCGAGCGCGTCGGCAGCGTCTCGCAGCATGGCGACCTTGCTCGCAACTGCGGCCGGAGACAGGTCGGGCAGGGACTCGTCCGCCCGGTGATCTCCGGCCTCGGCCGCGATCTTCGGATCGCTGTCCAAAATGGCGTCGACAATGCGCTCAGCGAGCGGCACGAACTCTGACATGGAAAGAAATTTTAAGGGAGGTCGACGATTTCACGGCCCAACGGCCACAGGGCGGCGGGGACGAGTTTGAAGTTGGCGATCCCGAACGGGATACCGATGATCGTGATGCATTGAGCGATGCCGGCGGTGAGGTGGGTCAGGGCGATCCACCAACCGGCTACCAGCAACCACACGATGTTCGCGACACCGGAGGCGACGCCGGCGTCGCGACGATCGACGATGGTCCGGCCAAACGGCCACAGCGCGTAGCTCGCCAAGCGCAGAGAGGCGATGCCGAACGGGATGGTCACGATCAGCGCGAAACAGATGAGCGCGGCGAAGCCGTAGCCGATGGCCAGGACGAAACCGCCGCCGAAAACGACCCACAGAACATTCAGAATGAAGCGCATCTGGCCATTATGAGACCTGTTCGCCACCGCTCAGGCTGGTGTCTACTCGGCGCCCGCGCCGCTGCTCTGCTCCGCAGCCCGGACTGCGTCGCCGTATTTCAGCGCCGTCTGGCGTAGCACAGCCTCGGCCTGCGGTGCCTCGGCGACCAGGCGCAACAACGTGGCACCGAGATCATCGCCGTCGGGCAGGGGGACCGTCAGGCCGGCCCGCTGCGTACGCTGCAAGATCTTGGCCGCTAAGGCCAGGGCGGGTTGGTGGAGCGCGATGCCGTCCAGCGCGGAGTTGCGGCTCTTTTCGACTTTTTTGATGCGCTCCCAGTTGGCGGTGATCTCGTCGAGCGTTTCGGCCGGATCGTCGGCGAAGACGTGCGGGTTGCGGCGGATCATCTTGTTGACCAGATCGCCGGCCACGTCGTCGATGGTCCAACCCTCGTCGTCGGGCAGCTCGGTGGCGAGGCGGGCGTGCAGCACGACCTGCAGCAGCACGTCGCCGAGTTCTTCGCGCAGGGCGTCCAGGTCGTCGGCTTCGATCGCGTCGTAAGCTTCGTAGCTCTCTTCGAGCAGGTAGGGCGCGAGGGTTCGGTGGTTTTGGGTGCGTTTCCACGGGTCACCGCCGGGCGCAAGCAAGCGGTCGATCACCGATACGGCGTCCAGCAGGCGGGCACCGGGTGGGTCCCAGGAGCCGTAGAGGAGTTCTAGCTCGGCTTGGGCCGGGTCGCGGGCTAGGCGTAAACCCAGTTGTCGGGCGAACGACTCGTCACCAGTTGGGCCGGCGAGCCAGACCACCGTGTCGTGGTGGGCCAGCTCGGCGAGTACGCGGTCGGGGTCGGGGTCGGGCGCGATCACGGTTACGGTGCACCCAACCGTACGCAAAGCGGTGGTTTGCGGTGTTTCGGCGCTGGCGAGAACTGGGGCGGCGCGGACGATGTCCCAGGCTGCGGCCGTGAGTAGGCCAGCGGGTAGTCGGGGTGAGGTGACGAGTAGGACCACCCGGCGGGCCAAGACGTCAGCTCAGGTCAGTGACTGGCACGGTCGAGTGCGCGGTGCCGAGCGGGACCACCACGATCGCGATCGGCGAGCCGGATGGCGACTGGGTCTCCAGCAGGCTGAATGCCGGGGTGTAGCGCGGGTTGACGTCGATGTTGAGCTTGACGGCGACCGGCTGCAGCGTCTTGCTCAGCGAGATGCGCTGGGCCAGGATCTGCTGGTCTTGCTGGCCGAGACCGCCGGCAAAAGCTTCAAATGTCGTGCTGGGCGGCAGGGAACCGCCGGCCTCTAGCCGCTGGTAAACGTCGCGGACGTCGGCCTCAGTGACACTGCCAGGCTGAACCTTCGCCGCGATTGCCTGCAAGTAGCCCTGGAATTCCGAGTAGATCGCCACATATTTCGCGTCGGGCGCCACGAAGATCGACGCGGCCACCTTGTCGGCCGGGAAGGTCTGCGCTTTGATGTTGTTGTCAGCGCCGTATTTGCGCAGCACGCGTAGGCCAACCACAGCCGAGATGATCTGCTGCTTGCTGACCTTGGTCGGCTTCTGCACGCTGCCGTCGGCGGCGGTTCGTGCACCGGTCGCCTTGGCCTGGGCGTCGTCGTAAATGCTGTCGATTTGACTCTGCGTGACCGTTTCTGGGTGCGCTCCAGCGCCGATGTAGGCCGCCATGGAAGGCGAATTTCGACACCCGGCCAGACCCATCACCGCCAAGGAAGCGACGACGGCGACGGATGCGAGTCGGCGAGCACGCTGCATGGTCATGACTCTCTCATGTCCGGTGTGTCCCGGGAGAGCGCACCCCCGGAAACTGCGCTGATCACGCTGCGACCGGGGCGGGCACTTCGCCGAGCACATCCTTGAGCAGCTGAGCACACCACTGCAGCAGTGCCTGGTCGCGCAGCAGCTCACCGCCCATTCGGCGCGTCGCCGGCCGCGGGACGCTCACCTGGTCATTAGCCGATTTATAGACCGAGTCGGGGTGATAGCGCTTGAGTCGCAGTTGCTTGGAATCGGGCAGCGGCAGCGGGGAAAACCGCAGATGTTTGCCCTGCATGGACACGTCGGTCAGACCGTAGGCGCGGGCGAGCAGTCGGAACCGGGCCACTTCGATCAGGTTCACCACTGGGGCCGGCGGTTCGCCATAACGGTCGGTCATTTCGGCGACGACCTCGGTCAGCTTGCTGGCATCACGGACCTCAGCCAACTTGCGGTACATCTCCAGCCGCAGTCGTTCCACCGCGATGTAGTCGACGGGCAGGTGGGCGTCGATCGGCAGATCGATCTTGACTTCCGGCTCCTCCTCGGCCCGCTCACCCTTGACGGCACTGACCGCCTCGCCAACCATCCGCACGTACAGGTCGAAACCGACGCCTTCGATGTGGCCGGATTGCTCACCACCGAGCAGGTTGCCGGCGCCACGGATTTCCAGGTCTTTCATCGCCACGTACATGCCGGCGCCGAGTTCGGTGTGTTGGGCGATGGTGGCGAGTCGCTCGTGCGCGGTTTCGGTGAGCGGCTTGTCGCGCGGATAAAGGAAATACGCGTACGCCCGCTCCCGACCGCGACCCACCCGACCGCGGATCTGGTGCAGTTGGGACAACCCGAGCAGGTCCGCCCGCTCGACGATCAGGGTGTTCGCGTTCGGAATGTCGATGCCGGATTCGACGATCGTGGTGCAGACCAGCACGTCGAACTCTTTTTCCCAGAAGCCGACCATCACCTTTTCCAGCTGTTCCTCGCTCATCTGCCCGTGCGCGACAGCGATACGCGCCTCGGGGACCAGCTCGCGCAGCCGCTGCGCCGACCGGTCGATCGACTCGACCCGGTTGTGCAAGTAGAAGACCTGACCATCGCGCAACAACTCGCGGTGAATCGACGCGGCGACCTGTTTGTCGTCCTGCGCGCCGACCAGGGTGAGCACGGGGTGGCGTTCCTCGGGTGGGGTGGCGATGGTGGACATTTCCCGAATGCCAGTGATCGCCATTTCCAACGTACGCGGAATGGGGGTGGCCGACATGGTCAGCACGTCCACCGATGCGCGCAACGCCTTGAGTTGTTCTTTGTGCTCGACGCCGAACCGCTGCTCCTCGTCCACGATGATCAGGCCGAGGTTTTTAAACTTGGTCGAATTGGCCAGCAGCCGGTGCGTGCCAATCACGATGTCAGCGGTGCCTCCGGCGGCCTCAGCCAACGTAAGCGCGGTCTCCTTCGGCGTCTGGAACCGGGACAGCTGCTTGATCTGCACCGGGAACTGGCCCATCCGGTCAGTGAAGGTGTTGAAATGCTGCTGCGCGAGCAGTGTCGTCGGCACCAGCACGGCGACCTGCTTGCCGTCCTGCACCGCTTTGAACGCCGCCCGGACCGCGATTTCGGTCTTGCCGTAACCGACGTCGCCGCAGATCAGCCGGTCCATCGGGACGGCCAACTCCATGTCCTGCTTGACGTCGATGATCGCAGCCATCTGGTCGGGCGTCTCGGTATAGGGGAACGCGTCTTCCAACTCGCGCTGCCACGGAGTGTCCGGCCCGAACGCATGCCCCTTGGCTGCCTGGCGGGCGGCATAAAGGTGGATGAGCTGGGCGGCGATCTCGCGAATTGCCTTCTTTGCCCGCGCCTTGCTCTTCTGCCAGTCGGTGCCACCCATCTTGTGTAGCGCGGGTGATTCCCCGCCGACATAGCGCGACAGCTGGTCGAGCTGGTCGGTAGGCACATAGAGCCGGTCGCCGGGTTGGCCGCGCTTGGATGCGGCATATTCGATCACTAAGTATTCGCGGTCAGCGCCGTTGACCTTGCGTTGGACTAGTTCCACATAGCGGCCAATGCCATGCTGCTCGTGCACCACATGGTCGCCGGTCTTGAGCTCCAGCGGATCGATCGTGTTGCGCCGCCGCGACGGCATCTTGCGCATGTCCTTGGTGGACGCACCCCGGCCACCGGTGATGTCGTTACCGGTGATCACCGCGAGCTGCGCGGTCGCGTCGATGAAACCGTGGTTGAGCCCGCCCCGGGTTATCAACACCCGACCCGGCTCGATCGGCTCGGTGATCGCGTCGACCGGGGTCACGCCGAGACCAGCATCGTGCAGCACTTCGGTGGCCCGCTGCGCGGTGCCATGCCCCTCGAAGACCAGGGCGACTGACCAATTGGCGGCGACCCACCCGCGCAGATCAGCGACCAACTTGTCGGTGTCACCGTGATAGAGCGCGACCGGCTGGGCAGCCAGCGACACAGCGTCGCCCAGATCCGGCGAAACCTGCACCGAGGTCGACTCCAGCCAGGGCGTCTCGTCGGCCTTTTGCTCGGCGGCGTCCAGGCCGAACGGTGCCATCGTCCACCACGGCAGTTGCCGCACGGCTGCGTGCGCACGCACCTCGGCCAAGGTCTTGAACGCGACAGCGCCGACGTCGATCGGCACCGAGCCACCAACGGCGGCCGCAGCCCAAGATGCTTCAAGAAATTCAGCCGACGTACGCGTGAGGTCGTGCGCGCGGGTGCGAATTCGCTCCGGGTCGCAGAGCAGCACGTGTGTGCCGGCCGGCATGCAGTCGAGCAGCAGCTCCATGCTGTCGGTGCCGTGCAGCAACGCCGGCGCCAGCGACTCCATCCCCTCAACCGGGATGCCCTCGGCCAGCTTATCCAGGATCTCAGCGATCTCGGGATGCTCAGCGGCCAGCTCAGCCGCGCGGGACCGGACCTCAGGCGTCAGCAGCAGCTCGCGACACGGTGGTGCCCACAGCCGGGTGACCGGGTCGATGGTGCGTTGGTCACCGACCGAGAACGTCCGGATTTCTTCGATTTCATCGCCCCAGAACTCCACCCTGGACGGGTGCTCGTCAGTCGGCGGGAACACGTCCAGAATGCCGCCACGCACAGCGAACTCGCCGCGCTTGGTGACCAGGTCAACTCGGGCATAAGCCAGATCAGCCAAACGTCGAGCGACGGCTTCCAGCTCGGCCTCGCCACCGGTCCTCAACTCCACCGGCTCAAGGTCGCCGAGGCCCTTGAGCTGCGGCTGCAGCACCGAACGCACCGGCGCAACCACCACGTCAAGCTGACCTGCAGTGTCCGGATGGGCCAGCCGGCGCAGCACAGCCAGCCGGCGACCGACGGTGTCCGAACGCGGGGACAGCCGCTCGTGCGGCAACGTTTCCCAAGACGGCAGCACCGCGACCCGGTCGGGACTCAACAAGCAGCCGAGCGCGTCGGCAAGATCCTCCGCCTCGCGACTGGTCGCGGTGACAGCAAGGACCGGCCGGCCGGCTCCCCCAGCGTCGGTGGACCCGGCGATCGCGGCGACGACAAATGGCCGCAGCGATGCCGGCGCGGTCAGGTCAAGCGAGTCGGAGTCGGCGAAGCGTCCCCGTGCCAGATCGCGGGCACGGGCCAACCCACGATCGCGAAGGGCGGCTGGAATCAGGCCGGCGAGCTGCATGAACGAACTCCCACCAAAGAAGCACAACGTCAAAAAGCACGGCGAAAGACCCCAACATCCACAGGACGGGGGTACGGCTTCGAGCTTAGTCCGCCGGTCCGACAACTTTCGGCGCCGCTGGGTTGCACATGATGTCCACGCCGGGAGCGGGGCTCTGCTGCTGTATGCATTCGGCCAGCTATGAGCCCCCGAAGCCGCCCGTTTGGGTCGGTGGCTACCTAGAACCACCCCCCTTTTGGTAAGAATAATTACCAGAACCCCCCCTGTTTTGGTAAGTTATGACCATGCGTGATGATGAGATCCGGGCAAGGTTGGTGCAAATCAACCCTTGGTGGCGTGCAGCCGCGGCAGGATCCAATCCAACGGCATGGGCGCAAGAAGACCGCACATTGCGCGATCGAGCCAGACACGACCTCGGCTACCGCTCAACAATCCTTAACGACGTCGCAGTTGACCCGATAGACGACAGATTGATCCTGCTCCGCGGGCCGCGCCGTGTTGGCAAATCTGTTGCCCTTAAGGACGCGGTGGTGACGCTGTGCGGACGCGCCGACATCGATCAGCGCCAAATCATCTACCTGCCGGCCGACGGCATGAGCGCTCGTGACCTAACCCGTGCCATCGTGATCGGCCGTGACCTGACTAGGTCCGTCGATTCCAGTTCAGAGCCGACTCGCCGCATCTGGCTTCTGGATGAGATTACCGGCATTGACGGGTGGACCAGCGCCCTCAAGTTTCAACGCGATAACACCGCCTTCGGCGACGATGCAGTCGTTTGCACCGGGTCCTCCTGGAGCGACACCACCGAAATCGAGCGCGACCTGCTCGCCGGTCGAGCCGGTTCCACGAACGCCCGCCGGCTGCGCCTAATGCACCCCATGCGATTTCGCGACGTTCTCGCCGCGACCCGGCCCCAGATTCCCAGGCCACCTGGAGTCGCGCCGTGGGACCTGCAGAGTGGCACCGCACGCACCATCGCCGGAGATTTGGAGGTCTTCGCGGACGAGCTGGATCTCGCGTGGCAGGCCTATCTAACCAGCGGCGGATTTCCCCGAGGCGTCGCCGAACACACCCGCACCGGCGCAGTGAGCACCGCCTTCCTCGAAGACCTCGAGGCCCACTGCCCTAAACATCTGGTCGATTAGGTGATTTTGGGTAGATTTGATTCCGTGATGGTAATCGTGTAGCTGACGTCACGGGTGTGTTGGGTTTCTCGTTGTTTCTTCGTTCGTGGGCTGGTGCGGGTCCGGCGTCTGCGTTGTCGGGGGGCGGCGGTGATCGCGGCTTGCAGATCGGCGGAGTCGCGGTGGTGGCCGCAGGCGGGGCAGGGTGCTGCGGCGATCAGATGGTCGCGGGTCGCGTGTAGGACCGTGGTGAAGGAGATCTCGTCGGGGTCGATACCCAGGTCGACTGCGGCGGCCACGGCGTGATCCACGAGTGCGTTGTAGACGGTCAGCAGCGCCCAGATTTCTTGTTCTGCCAGGTCCGGGGACTGACCGCGGAGCCGGCGGTCACCACCACGTAGCGTCGATTTGATCGACTTGTATACCAGTTCCGCTTGCCATCTTTCGGCATAGAGTGCGGCGATCTGCTCTGCCGGGTAAGCGACAGGGTCGAGCAGCGTGGTCAGGACCCGGAATCTGCTCGTGGTTGTTGTGCCGGCCCGGTCGGTCACGGTGACGCTGAACTCGACCATCCGGGCGATGATGTCATCGAGGCGGGCGGCCTTCGGCTCGCCGCTAGTCTTGCGGCGGCGCGCGAGCATCTGATCGGATTCTCGCAGCCGGACCTTTTCCGATCCGTCAGACAAAGTGTTAAGGATCTTCGCCGGTAGGCTGTGGTAGCCGTTCTTCACCCGCCAGACCAGATGCGCGCCAGTCGCGGCCGCGACCCGCCACCGGTGCATCGAGAAGAAGTTCCTGTCTGCCAGGTTGATCGTTCCCGGTTTCAGACAGGTGACGAGGCGATCCCACAACACCTGTTCGCTGACCTGGCACGAGTCGATCTGGGCGGCCAGGACCCGGCGGGTGCCGCATTCGGCCACTGTGACGGCCCGCGCTTGGGGGAAGCGCCCACCCGACGGAGTAGCGAACCTGGCCTGGATCGCCTCGGTCGCGCTCAGGTCGAAAACCGTGCCGTCGACCGCAGTCACCAGCAGGCCGAACACCAACGACCCGGCCGTCATCACCGGCTCACCCGCGGCGGTATAGGTGAACAACTCCCGCAGCACCGCGACCGGTAACCGGGCCCTGGCCTGCGACAATGCCACCGCGCAGACCGGGGCACACAACACCACCACCGGGTTGAACACGCTCAACAACGGCCACAGTCGGGTGATCACCGCTGCTGAGCCCTGCCCGCAGTACAGGCACAACCCAAGTACCAGCACCGTGGTCACCGCACCGGACAGCGTCGCCCGTTGCTTATCGGTATGACCCGCGGCCGTCAACGCCGCCGCGATCTGTTCCGGCGTGACCACAGCACGGATCGGATCACCGGTCTCCGCGGCCTGAACCCGCGCTCCGGGACCAGCCAGGACGGCTTCCCGCAACGACCCCGACGACCCATCCGGCCGTGACAGTTCGAACCCGGGCACGGATATGGCAGACTTCAACAACGAAACTCCTGGTAATCGACGTGTTTCTAGACAACCCACGTCCTATCAGGAGTTTCGCTATATCCCGGGCAACCCCGTATCAGCCCGCGTGTCACCCCCAGGCATACACCGCCAGTGATGAAACAATCACGCAATGCATTCGCCGATCGTTACCCGACCGACACCAAGAATATCAATACCTAGCCATAAACGGTCAAACCGTCAAGATCTTTAGGGCAGTGCCTCGAGGCCTGGCTGCATCGCGATGTCGATCGCGACGGCCCGATGGACTCCATTCCGCGGCTCCTCGGCGAGCTGCATGCCCGTTCCACCGCGCCCCTCAACCGGACCACAATCGCAGCCGATCTCAGCTATCCAACTCGCCAGACCCTCGATTTGCGCCTCAATCGATTGGTACGAAACTTCGCGGCCGTGTGGTGTCACCAAATCTCGGACGTCGGCGAAAGAGTATCCGGGGCACAGTCCAAGCTTTACCTTGCCGATCCGCTGCTTTGCTGGATTGGTAATCAGCTCCGAGCCGGTACGCCCGTGCCAGATATGAGTGCACTCACCGAGGCCGCGTTAGCAGTTCAGCTGGCCATATCCATCGATGAACGACAACCAGGTAGATGGATGAACGGAGACACTATCGGCTATATCCGAACCGGAAAAGGCAATGAGGTTGACTTTGGGCCCATGCCAGTCCCTACCTCTGAGGGCATGGCTCACACCCCGCCGATAGAGTCAAAGTGGGTGACGCAAGGGTGGAGATCTGAAGCCCGAGTCATCGAGGGTCGCTTCGGCCAGGGCATTCTCGCCACCAAGAATGTCACTGACTTCAATCACCTTGCCTGGGCGATCCCCGCGCCCACCGTGGCCCTACTCCTGACTTAAATTCCGGAGCAGGTCCTGATCGGCTTCGAGGGCTCTGGTGGTGTCGTCTCTCGTGCCGAACTCCGGGACTGATTCCCGGGCGATGGGTGAGACTTGCCTCAGTTCGCCCGACCCGCGGGTCACACCGATACGATCGAGCGAGTCGGGACAGCGCGGTCCGCCGAGAGCACCGGAACGCGAAGGAGTGCCTCTATGACCGACCTGCACGGCCATCTCGACCCCGACGGGCCGGACGCCGCTTTACGTGCTGATATTCGCCGGATCGGGCGGCTGCTCGGGCAGACGTTGGCCCGGCAAGAGGGCCGACCCCTGCTCGACTTGGTCGAGGAGGTGCGCGCGTTGGTGCGCCAAGACGCCCCGGCCGCAGCCGAGCGGCTCGCCGCGCTCGACGTCACCACCGGTACCAAATTGGCTCGGGCCTTTTCGACCTATTTTCACTTGGCGAATATCACTGAGCAAGTGCACCGGGCCCGTGACCTGCGGCGACGCCGAGCGCGTGATGGTGGTTGGCTGGATCAGGCCGCAAAATTGATCGCCGAGCAGGGCGTGTCGGTCGACGAGATCGCGTCGGCGGCGCGCCGGCTGGCGGTCCGCCCGGTGTTCACGGCGCACCCGACCGAGGCGGCCCGCCGCTCGATCCTGTCCAAGCTGCGGCAACTCGCCGACACGCTGGATGCCGAGGCCTCCGACGCGGTGCTCTATGGCGCCAGCGACAGCACGGCCTCGAACCGCCGTTTTGCTGAGCTGATCGATCTGCTCTGGCAGACCGACGAGTTACGCCTAGATCGGCCGGATCCGACCGACGAAGCCCGAAATGCCGTTTTCTACCTCAAGGATTTGTACGCCGAGGCGGCCCCCCAAGTGCTCACCGACTTGGCCGATACGCTGCGCCGACTCGGGGTGGAGACCGCGCCGACCGCCCGGCCGCTGACCTTCGGCACGTGGATCGGTGGTGACCGCGACGGCAACCCGTTCGTTACTCCAGCTGTGACCCGCGACGTGCTGATGATCCAGCATGAGCACGGCATCCAGGCCGCCGAGAAGGCGATGGACGCCCTGATCGAGGAGCTGTCGGTCTCGCGGCGCCTGCGCGGGGTCTCGTTGGAGCTGTCCACCAGCCTGACCAAGGATCTCGACACGCTGCCTGAGGTGGAGAAGCGGTTCCGGCGTTCCAATGCCGAAGAGCCCTACCGCCTTAAGGTGCGAGCGATTAAGGCGAAACTGGCGAACACTCGTAAACGGCTGGGGCAGGGCACCGCGCATGTGCCGGGTCGCGACTACCTCGGCGCAGATGAGCTAATCAGCGACCTGGAATTGATGCGCGCGTCGTTGGCTCGCAACTCTGGGCAGCTGACCGCGGTTGGCGTGGTCGCGTCGGCGATTCGCACGGTGTCCGCGTTCGGTTTGCAGCTGGCCACCCTGGATGTGCGCGAGCACGCGGAGAAGCACCACGAGGTGCTGCAGCAACTGTTCACGCAGGTCGGCGAGGTCGACGACTATGCCGCGCTGAACCGGGCCGACCGCACTAAGCTGCTCGCCGACGAATTGGCCGGGCGCCGACCGCTGTCCGCCGTGGACACGCCGTTGACCGATTCCGCGCGTAAGACGTTCGACGTGTTCAGCACGATTCGCGATGTGCAGGACCGGTTCGGGGCAGACGTGATCGAGTCGTACATCATTTCGATGACGCTCGGGGTTGACGACGTGCTCGCTGCTGCAGTGCTGGCGCGCGAGGCCGGGCTGGTCGACATCCACACCGGGCGGGCTCGGGTCAACATCGTTCCGCTGCTGGAAACGCCAGCCGAGTTGGATGCTGGCGGCGAACTGCTAGACGAGATGCTGTCGCTGCCGGCATACCGGGCGATTGTCCGGGCGCGCGGTGACGTGCAAGAGGTCATGCTCGGCTATTCGGACTCCAACAAAGAGGCCGGCATCACCACTAGTCAGTGGCGCATCCACAAAGCGCAGCGCAATCTGCGTGATGTGGCCGCTCGGCACGACGTACGGCTGCGGTTGTTCCATGGGCGTGGCGGCACGGTCGGGCGCGGCGGTGGCCCCACGCACGAAGCGATCTTGGCCCAGCCATATGGCACGCTCGACGGCGCGATCAAGGTTACTGAGCAGGGCGAAGTCATCTCCGACAAGTACACGCTGCCGGCCCTCGCCCGGGAAAATCTAGAGCTGACCGTGGCCGCGGTGCTGCGCGCGACCCTGCTGCACACCACTCCCTCAGTCGACCTCAAGCGGCTGGAACGCTGGGACGCGACCATGGACAGCGCTTCGGATGCCGCCTTCGCCATGTACAAAACATTGGTTGAGGACCCGGATCTGCCCGCGTATTTCTGGGCCGCCACGCCGACCGAGCTGCTCGGCGCGCTGAACATCGGCTCCCGGCCGGCGAAACGCCCGAACGCGGATGCCGGCCTCAGCGGCCTGCGCGCGATCCCGTGGGTGTTCGGCTGGACTCAAACCCGCCAAATCGTGCCTGGCTGGTTCGGCGTCGGCACCGGTCTCGCCGCTGCTCGCGCCGCCGGACACACCGAAGTGCTGCAAGAAATGTACGGCGACTGGCAGTTCTTCAAAACCTTCCTGTCGAACGTCGAGATGATGCTGGCGAAAACCGACCTGAGCATCGCCCGGCGCTACGTGGAAACTCTGGTGCCGGAAAAGCTGCGCCCGATCTTCGACAAAATCGAGCAAGAGTATGAGCTGACGGTGCGCGAAGTGCTGGCCATCACCGGCGGTTCAGGCCTGTTGTCGTCGCAGCCGGAATTGTCACGCACGCTCGGCGTCCGCGACACGTACCTCGAACCGCTGCACCATTTGCAGGTGGCGTTGCTGCGTCAGTATCGCGACCTCGCGGTCAACGACAAGCACCTTCCTGCCGGCGCGCGGCGGGCGCCTTCAGA
>CBDFFS010000019.1:0-102716 GCA_965246815.1 Actinoplanes sp.
ATCGCCGAGCTCATTTCCCGTGTTGACCTACTCCGCACCCAGATTCGTTCGCTGTCGATGACGGTCAGCCGGCAAGTTCATGACTTCCGCGGTGACGAATACCGCGACGTCCGGGACTTGCTGGTCGCGATCGTCGGGGAGCTCCGGGAGATCGACCCGGCCGACCTGGCAATGCAGCTCGCGAACCTGCAGCAGGCCGCGGACCAAGCTGATGGTGGTCCGCTACCCGTACGTGCGCCCGGCGCTCACCGGCGCGGCGGCGAACGCACCCAAGCGTGGGTGGTTGGGCAGGCACCGCACATGGAACGCAACCGGGGTGCCTGGTGATCGACGTTCGGGACCTGCTGGCCGAGTGGCTGATCCTGCTGATCCCGTGGGCGTTCATCATCGCCGCCGCAGTAACGCTGTTCTGGGTCGGCCGGGTTTCTGGTTCACGCCAAGCCCATGCCGAATGGGAAACGTACTTGGCGCGGGTGTCCGATGTGTATGCGGACACGATGCCGATCCCATCCCACAGGCCGGCATCGCAATGAGGGCAGAGCCGCTCGTCGGGGCGGGACAGCGCTGCAGGAGGAACCGTTCAGCGGGTGGAGTCGGTCTGGTTCGAGGATCGATCAGCTATCGATTTGGTGCGCGGTGGCTTTCCGGGCCGCCCACCAGGGATGCCTGCTTCACGCGCCAGCGTGCGGATGTGCGTGCTGGTGAATGGCACACGGCCGTAAACCTCGCCGGGTTGGGCGCCAGCGCGCAGGGCGTCGAGCGCGCGGGCGATAACGACTTCGTGTGCGCGCAGTCGGGCAGCTTCGGCCTGTTCGTAGCGGTGGCTGGCTTCGGTGAGTTCCTTGAGCGCGTCGGCGGGATCAGTCACGCCCGCCACTTTAGCGGAAGTGACTTGCGAAAGTCATTGCCACAATCGTAAGGTGTTTACGTAAGCCAAATCCGTAAGATCATTTCGGAAGGCGCTTCCCTTGTCTGAGATCTCCACCATCTTCCAGTTCCGCGACGTCGAGGTCCGAACGGTTCTCATCGCCGGAGACCCCTGGTTCGTCGCCGCCGACATCTGCTCCGCGATCGGCGTAAGTAACACCAGCCAAGCAGTGTCGTACCTCGACAATGACGAGACGCAACGCATCCCGGCTGCCCTCATTAGTAATGAGGGCAGGGCACAGGACAGCTTCCTAGTCGTCAACGAACCGGGCATGTACTCGCTGGTACTCCGAAGCCGCAAGGACCGGGCAAAAGAGTTCAGACGCTGGGTCACCCACGACGTGATTCCAGCCATCCGTAAGACCGGTAGGTACGACCTCAACGACTCCCAACCATTGGGCATCACGGCCGAGCCCCAGGAGCAGCGCAAGGCCACGCTCGCGAAGTTGGACTTGAGCGTCATCCAAGCCATGGCCGGAATCGTCGACCCGCAATGGCGCGAGTCACTAGCCCGCCACACTTGGGCGATCTACAAGGGCGAGAAGCCCGAGATCGCCGCTGCGGACCGTCTGCTGATGGTCCAGCCGTACCTGGTCGAGCGCGGCGTCAGCAAGGCCGACATCGCCTCGATCGGCTCCGTCTTCGGCAAGCGAGTCAAGTCTGCCTACGTAGGCGAGCACAACCGCGAGCCGGAGGAAGTCCTGGCATTGCTCAACGGCCGGGAACGCCCGGTGAAGGGCTACTACGAGCGGGACCGCTTCCTCTTCGACGCGGTGTTCGACGAGCACTACGCGCACCTGGTTGGCCCGATGCAGCTTGAGCTCGATGCGGCATGAGCGCCTACTTCACCTCGGCCAACCAAGTTCCGGCCGACGTCGACTACCTCGCCGATGGCAACGACGTCATATTCGTCCGCGACAACGAATCCTTCGACGCCTGGTTCACCCGCCCTGCACTAGGCCATCCGATGCAGCTGTCCCGATTGTTCGAGGTGTTCGGAGACCTGCGCGAAGCCAAGCCCTGCGAACGCTGTAGCGACGTCGTCTCCACGGGCAAATGCTGCTCCTCGCACAAGAAGGAGCTGTGCCACCGCTGCTACCGGCGGACGCACTTCGTCGAGATCTGCTCTGCAGCCTGCTCGAAGTGCACCACTGAGGGCATCGACCCACTGAAGCAGGTTTTCGCATGACTATCACCTTCGACCTCGCCGCCGCCGAGGCTGCCGAGGACCGCGATGAGAACGGTGCCGACCTGCTGCCAGGTGACCGGCAGTTGATCGAAGCGCTCGACGGCTACCGCGGCCAGCAATGGGATGCCTATTGGGGACCGATCTACGCCGCCGAGGATGCCGAACAAAACCGGCTGTGGTTGACGCAGCAGTGCCCCGGTTGTGAGGACGGAGGTACTGGGGAACCGTGCAAATCCCATTTCAACGACTGGTGTTACTGCGGGAAGCCAGCCACAGGTGGCGAATGCGTGACCTGCCACAACGACGTTGAGGTCGAGATCGCCCGGAGCGTCGATGTCTAGCGCGACGATCACCGGCGCGGTCGGCGTTATCGGCTGGGAATTGGACGACGACGACTGGCGCGAGGCACGTAAGCAAGGTCTAGGCGGCTCGGACATTTCCGCTGTCCTCGGTTTCTCCACCTATAACTCCCCCTGGGAAGTCTGGGCCGACAAAACCGGTGTCCGGTCTTGGCAAGACGAAGGTTCGTCCGCCGCGACGCTCGGCGTGGAGCTGGAACCGTGGCTACTCGCCAAGGCCTCCCGCCTGCTCAACGTCGAAGTTATCCAACCCGAATTCCGGACCTACGCGCATTCGCAGCACCGGTGGCGTACCTGCTCCCCCGACGGCGTGACTGCCGACGGACGCCTTGTCGAATGTAAAACCGCTGGCTTGCAGTCCGGGTTTGGTATCCCGAAAGGCTGGGAAGACGGCGGCACGCCGCTCGGCTACGAATTCCAATGCCGCTGGTCCCTACACGTCATGGACGCGCCGAAGATCGAACTGATCGGCCTGGTCGGGGGTATGGGTGTCCAGCACCGCACGATCATCCGTGATCTGGCGATCGAAGCCGACATGGTCGACCAGGTCACCGACTGGCATGCCAGGCACATCGTGCGCGGTGCGGAACCACCGCTCGGTGCGGTCGACAACGACCTCATGGCTCGGCTGTATCCAGTATCCACCGGCACCATGGTCGATCTCTCCGACACCGACGCCGTCGAACTATGGATGGCATACCGCGACGCTCGCACTCGCGAGACGGCGGCAAAGGCCGACAAAGAAGCAGCCGGCGCCGCTCTCAAAAACCTGATCGGCGTGAATGAGACCGCCGTTGCCGAGGATCACGTGATCGCTAAGTGGTCGGCAAAGAAGGGCTCCGTGGACTGGCCACGGCTTGTCGCTGAGCTCGTGGAGACCCACGGCATCCCGGCGCCGAACCCGGAGACGTTCCGTAAACCCGCCACCCGATCCCTGAATGTGAAGGACTGACCATGACTTCTGCTCAACCGACCGCCGCAACCGCCCTTGCCACCCGCCGAGAGAACGGCGGCGTTGCTCAGAACACCATCGCTGACCGAATCCGTTCCATGGAGGGCCAATTCCAGGCCGCCATGCCTCGCGGCGCCGAAGCAGCCCAATTGGTCAGGGACGCGCTGACAGCGATGCGGATGACTCGCAACCTCGACAAATGCGAGGAAACATCGGTCCTTGGATCGCTGATGACGTGCGCTCAACTCGGTTTGCGTCCCGGCGTTCTGGGCCACGCCTGGCTCCTGCCGTTCTGGGATGGCAAGTCAAAAGGGTACAAAGCGCAACTGGTAGTCGGCTATCAGGGCCTCATTGACTTGGCCCATCGGTCGGGCAAGATCGAGTCGTTGATCGCCCGGACTGTCATTGAAGGTGACGAGTTCGACGTCGACTACGGCCTGTCCGACCGACTCGTTCACAAGCCTGACCTGCTCCGCGATGACGAAGGCACCCCCCTCGCCTACTACGCGATCGTCAAGTTTCAGGGCGGCGGCCACGCTTTTATGGTCATGTCACACAGGCAGATGCTCCGCTACCGCGACAAAAACGCGACGGCGAAAACCCGCGAAGGCAAAGTGTTCGGACCCTGGGTGGATCACTTCGAGTCCATGGCTCACAAGACCGTCATTCGGCGGCTAGCCAAATACATGCCTAAATCCACCCAACTCGCGACAGCTCTTGCTGTAGATGAAGGCGTTCGGGTCGACCTGACGCCGATGGCAGATGCTGCCCAATCAACTATCCACCCGGACGTTATGGAGGGTGAGGTTATCGACCCAGTTTCAGCACCGCCAGCTTCCGATGGACATAACACCGACGGTGCCCAGTGACCTCGGCATTCGGTTCGCTAGCACCGCTAGCCACCGAATCGGCTGGGCCGCAAACGATCACGGCCCGATTGGTGATGCGGTGTGAGTGACGTCGTCTCCCATCGGGCCGCGGAGGCAGTCACGCCGATCGACGCTGAAGCTGCCATCGACTTCTGTATTCGCCAGCTCCGTCGTGCCCCAGACATCATCAAAGAGCGGCTGGAAGCGTTCAACGACGCCAAGCACGTCTACGACCTCAAATGTGCGGAAGTCGCCGACGAAACTGACGGCACCGAAATGGCTAAGAAGCGCGCCGCGACCTTGGCGTGCGTCCAAGAACGCAAAACCATGAACAGCGCGCAGGAGGCCTACAAGTACGCCCAAGCGCGGGCTCGGGCCTTGGAGAAAGAATTGTCGGGTCTTCAATCGGTGAATAAATCGGCCACCAACGCTTACAACACGGCTGGATGGCAGCGGTGAAACGCACCAACATCCAGCGCAGGACGCCACTGCTTCCGACGGCCAAATCGCTCCAGCGCATTACTGCGCTAGGTGCACAACCATTGTCCCGTTCTGCTGTGCATGCCCAGTCTGCGGCCAACCGGCGGCAGCCGAAGGCGGAGCGGCGCACCCGGACGGCCGTGCCAGCCCGCGTTCGTGCAGCCCTCGCAGTTCGATCGGGTGGCCTGTGTGAGATCGCCGCACACGGTTGCACCGGGGCCGCATCGGAGGCCAGTCATCGCATCAAACGCGGAATGGGTGGGCGTAAAGGTGTCACTGCTGCAGCCCACGACGTCCTCTCCAATTTGCTGCACACCTGCCATCACTGCCATCACGTCCGCGGCCACCGATCACCTACTGAGGCGTACTTATCCGGGTGGATGCTCCGCGAATACCTGACCCCAACTGCCGAACCCTGCTTTTACCGGGGCCGCTGGGTGTGGCTTACCGATGACGGACTTGTTCTGAATACCAATCCTGCCGAGGAGGTTTCCTGATGACTACCACAATCATTCCGTCGCTCAGCGACGAAGAGTACGAACAGCACCTCGCTAACGTTGACGCCGCGCAAATCCTCGTACTAGCACTCGACTTGCATTCGTTGGATGAAGTCGACAGCGACGACGAGTACGACCGGGAATGGTCCTGATGGCTAAATTCCGTTCCCGGCCGGTTGAGGTTGAGGCCATCCAATGGACCGGCCTCAACGAAGACGACCTGGTGTCATTCACACGAGGCGAATTCAACGCACTCGCCGAAGACGACCGGGCCAACAGTGACGATCCTGAGGCGACCGCCCAATTGTTCGAGACTCGCGGCCGGTGGCGGTTGGTATTCGACAACGACTGGATTATCCGCGAGGGTCAGTCACTGTACGTGTGCCGACCCGAGGCGTTCGCTGCCCAGTTCGAGCAGGTGCCGGCGTGAACACCCTGGACCGTTTGCACGGTGATTTACTGCCGCCGCTCGTTGACGACTTTTGTGCGACAGCAGCTGCTTTGGCAGCCGCTGGTGGAGCGACCACCGCCGCCCGGATGGCGTTGCTGGCACGGCTGAACACGTTGCAAGAATGCGGGGACCGCCTCGCGGGCGTGCTCGGTAAGCCCCGACCGTTGTGGGATGACCTTTTGGTAACAGCGGGCGTGATCTTGTGACCGCCGTGACTGAGACCAAGCTCCTACGCGCCGTGGGCCTGGACCTTTCCATTACCGCGACCGGCATCGTCGACAGCAACGGCGGCGCGAGCACGGTAAAGACCCGCGAGTCTGGTGATCGCAGGCTCGTGGTCATTACCCAGTCGGTCCTGGACGCCGTCGATGGCTGCGACCTGGCAGTCATCGAAGATCTTCCGACTCACGCGAAGAGCGCAGGCATAACCGGCATGGTCCATGGCGCTGTGCGCGCAGCCCTGATCCAGGCGTTCGTGCCATACGTGCTCATCACCCCGGCGTCGGTGAAGAAATTCGCCACCGGCAAGGGAAACGCGGGCAAGCCTGAGATGGCGGTCGCATTATTTAAGCGGGCGGCCCTTGAGCTTGGCGACGATAACCAAGTTGACGCGTGGTGGCTGCGGGCGATGGCGTTCGAGCAATACGGACAACCGATCGTGACGTTGCCCGTTGCGAACCGGGGCGCGCTGGACGTGGTCAAGGGTTGGCCCGAGGTGATTCTGTGAAACTGCAGGTGAAGTGGCCGATCCTCGACCCGGCGATGCGTGACCTTGAGGCGCTCGCAGACGCGGCAATCGAATGGCCTGGTATCGCCGAAAGCTACCAGGTGACGGTTCTCGACAACCCGACGATGCGGGTCGAGAAGTTGGACCGTGCGGGACGTCGCCGTTACAACACTGATCGGGTCGTGGTGTTCGAGGCGCCCGTATTCCAGCGGGTTACTGGGCGGGCGGCATGAGCGCCCTGCTGCTTACTACCGGTGGGCGCCGCCGCTTCGACCTGGGCCGGCTCAATCCCGACTGTTCCGCCGACTATCACGGCACTGACACCGCGTACCGCAACGCTCGCTGCCGCTGCCCGCACGCTCTGCAAGCGCACCGGATCTACAACAAACGGTTCCGGCTCGGCACCCTGGAACCGGTCCTGCTGGACGCGACAGGTACAAGGCGCCGGATCCGAGGGATGTGGGCGCTCGGCCACCCCACCACCACGATCATTGCGATGTCAGGTGGCCAACTCGACCGTCACCAAGTTATTCGGTCTTGTCAGCAAGAACGGATCACTCCTGGGAAACGGGCGCTCATCGTTGAGGCTTACCGGCATCTGATCGTCCGGCCGGGTTCGTCGGAGCGGACACGGCGTCGGGCGCAAGCCGCCGGTTACGCGCTGCCGGTGCAGTGGGGTGCAGACATTGACGACCCCAACGCGGTACCGGACCCGATCGAGCCGGAGCCGGACATCAGTGAGGTTGATGAGATCGAGCCGGAGCCGGACATCGGTGAGATTGACGAAGTGGCAATCGAGCTGGCTTTGACGGGGCGCCCAGTGGCACTCACCGATCAGGAACTAATCGCGGCAGTGCACATCGGAGTTGCCCGACAGTTGAGCACTCAACGGCTCGCCACCCTCTTGCACGTTGATTTCCGGTTGGTGCGAAGCGTGGCGACCGGTGACATCCCACCGCGGTTGAAATCGGCGGCCCGACGACGGGCGGCGCAATTGGTAGATGCGCCGTGAGCCCGGACCCCGATCACGTGCAAGTGCTAGCCGTGTCGCTGCACACCGTCGATTGCCTGCCCGGTTCGATGCCGTACGCCCGGTATTCGCCGGCGCACCATCGGCAGCACGAGCGGCGCGCCAGCCAATTACTGGCAGCTCTCCTCAACGCCGGCTACGTGCTCGCTACAACTGAGGGTGCTCGATGACAACACTCAGCCCAAACGCGATGCTGCCTTGCGGTACGGACACCCGCCGCCGTGACCACCTCGCCCATGGTGAGCTGTGCCCCGTTTGTGACCCGACGGTTGAGTGGGTCACCCGTTGCCCGTCGTGCCGGCTTAATGTGCAAGCAACCGGCCTGGTCGTGCTCCCTCACGTGAAGTCCAGCCCGTGGCTGGTGGAGGGGTCTAAGCCGTGTGCTGGCTCGGAGGCCCAGGTGCTGCCGCCGACCGCTCGTCAACGCACCCCTTGGTGGACGGCCCGGGTGGCGTGATGGTCAAGACGGTTGAAGAAATCCGCGAAGACCGCCAGCTGCTCGAACTTCCCAACGCTTCGGCTGGCCGCGAGACAGGTCTTGCCCTAGTCGATGCAGCCGACCTACGCACTGTTCTTAACCAGCAACAATTGCACTGCCACTGGGTGCCTGGCCGATGGGACAGTGACGGGCGAGCTTGTGTCGAATGTGCCGCTCGTACTCGGTTGCACAACGTGCTCGACCAGCTCGGTGGACCAGCATCATGATCACAACCCTGTCGCCCCGGCAGCGTGACGTCCTCGCCCTGATCGCCGCCGGCCACACCAACCCGTCCATCGCGGCGACCCTGCACATCGAACTGGGCACTGTGAAAAACCACGTGGAGGCGATCATGCAGAAGCTTTGCGCGAAAAACCGGTCACACGCGGTCTTTATCGCGGAAAAGGCGGGAGTGCTGTGACCATCGTCGGCCGCACCTACCTCGAACGCGGCGAACCAGTGGTCGTCCTAGTTCAGTGGGCGCAGGTCAAGCGCGCCGAGCTGATCACCCAGCCGAGCCCCGCTATCAAGACGACGACACCGCGCAATGTGCTTATCGAACGGGCGGACGGGAGCCGGGTGGTACGGCCGTTCCGGGGGCTGCGGCGGGCCGAGTCGTGAGTCAGTCGTGGCTTGGTGGACGCTGGGCGATCTTCCGTGTGCGGTTGCCCTTCCGCGCGGGCGTTGCAGCGATCTCCGGCTCGGTGTCGTGCAGTGCTGGACGGTGCTCCCTGATCCAGGATTCGACGTCCTGGATGCGCCAGACCTTGCCCATCTGCAGTTCGTCGTACGGCGCGGGGAAGGACAGATGCGTGACGAGCTGCTGCACGCGTTGGCGAGACACGCCCAAGCGTTCGCCGATCTCACCGGCTCCCATCAGGTATTTCCCCACGATCGTCAACATAGTACGAAGACTACTAGCAACATATCTAGCCAGGCAATGGTCCAGCTAGTAATGTGACTACTGCACTTGCAAAGTGACTAGACCTTGGAGGGCTAATGGACAACACCAGCACCCACCGGCAGTGGACTTCTCCCGCCGAGCCCGATGATTGCACCGCCGTCCGCGACCGAAACGGCAACCTGTGGCTAGCGCCCGGTCGCCCCGGCGAGAACCTCTGGTGGAAGGACAGGCTCGGCTACGGCATCGGCTACGAGTGGCACGAGTTGCTGCACCAGGCCGGGCCGCTGACTGCCGCCGAGGAGTCCGGCCGATGACCGACACCACGTGGCCTCCGCCCTGGACCCTAAAGCCGGCCGACGGCGACCCGCACGACTCCAGTGACGACGAAAGCCCGGAAAGTATGGGCTGGGACCTCAGCTTCGGCTTCCGCCTCAACGTCAATCACGCCGATTACGACGACGTCACCACTCCGCTGACCATCGGCGCGCACTTCTCCGATGCCGACCTGGCGCGCAGCTTTGTCGAGCGTGAGGTGACGCCGGCCCAGCTCGAAGAGTTCGCCCGGCTACTGCTGAACATCGCGGCGACGCACAAACGGCGAGAGGCGGGGCGATGAGCACTACATCGAAGATCGAATGGACCGAGAAGACCTGGAACCCGACGACCGGATGTGACCAGATCTCCCCCGGCTGCGACAACTGCTACGCGCTCACGCTGGCCAAGCGCCTCAAGGGCATGGGTCAGATCAAATACCAGAACGACGGAGATCCGCGCACCTCCGGTCCCGGCTTCGGCCTCACCGTCCACCCGGGCTCGCTGGACGAGCCGCTGCGGTGGCGCAAGCCGACGACCGTGTTCGTCAACAGCATGTCCGACCTGTTCCACGCCCGAGTGCCACGCCAGTTCATTGCCAAGGTCTGGGACGTCATGGGGCACACGCCGCAGCACACCTATCAGGTGCTTACCAAGCGCCCCGAGCGGCTGAAGCGAGTCCTCGATGGGCTTCCTGTCCTCGGCAACGTTTGGCTCGGCACGAGCATCGAGTCCGACCGGTACGTAAGCCGGGCTGACGCTCTGCGCGCCGCTCCCGCTGCCGTCCGGTTCATTTCAGCTGAGCCGCTGCTTGCCCCGCTGTGGTCGCTCGACCTGGCGGGCATCGACTGGCTAATCGCGGGCGGTGAGTCAGGCCCCGGCGCCCGCCCAATGGATCTCGACTGGGTCCGCCACCTGCTCGAACGGTGCAAGGCGAGCGGTACGGCGCCGTTCGTGAAGCAGCTTGGCTCGGTGTGGGCGGCCCGCGTTGGAGCCGACAAGAAGGGCGGCAACTGGTCGCTCTGGCCTGACGACTTGCGAGTGCGCGAATACCCGCACGCCACCAAGGCAGTGGCCTAATGGGCTGGGGATCCGCTGGCAACATCTTCGAACCCGTGGCTGCTGCGCTCATCGAAGCCGGAGCATCCGACGACCTAAAGCGGCGCGTTCTCGGCAAGCTGATCGACACGCTGCAGGATGAGGATTGGGACACCGAAGACGAGTCGCTGCACGAGTTCCGGAACGACCCGGTAATCGTGGCCGAGTTCGTCAAGCGACGGGTCGGCGCTGAGATCGAACCGGTCGGAAATGTCACGGGCGTCATTGGGGTGACTGGCGACGACAGCGCCTGGACCCTCACCTGCGAAGGCCCATCGGGTTGCGACCAGCTAAACACTCGACCGCTTACCGTCACCGGGCATGACGATCTCGTTCGCGCTTGGGCTGCTCACGACCAGGAACGGCACGAAGGCAACGGCGAAGTCGCGGGCTGGATGCTTCTCGCCGAAGAGACGGCGACCCGGTGACCGACGTCAAGCTCGTCGACGGCCGCCGTGAAGCCTGGCTGTTCTATATGGGTGTCGGCGGCTGGATATGCGCCGAACTCGACCTGCAGCTGCCGGACGGGATCTGCGGGATGCCCGTCGAGTCCGAGCCCTGCACTATCCACCACCCCGGACTCAGTGGACTGAGCCAGTGCCCGAGCAAGACATCCTCGCACTAACGACATAAAGCACAGCACTAACAGACAAGGAGGTTCGCAGTCGATGGCCTGGGTTCGCTATGACGATCAGTTCCCCATCAATACCAAGGTCACCGCCGTGGTTGTGGAAGAGCCCGGCGCCCTCGCGCTGCATGTACTTGCAAACACATGGTCAAACACCACCAAAACCCCCGGCTACGTCCCCATGCATCAGCCGACCGCCCTGCTATACGACCGCAGCCTCGGCGAAAAGTGGGCTGATGTCCTCGTCCGGGCCGGACTCTGGCACATGCGGGGCCAGGAATGCGACTCCTGCCGTGTCGAGTACGCCCGATTAGAGGAAATCCCAACGGCGAACGAAGGCTGGGTGTTCCACAACGCCAAGATTTACCAAGCGCCAGCCCGCGACCGCACCACACCAGGAACCTCCGCCGACCTGTCCGCGAAGCGGCGCGAGGCGGGCCGCAAGGGCGGCCAAGCCAGCGCCGCTAAGCGCCCTTTTGCTGACAGCAAACCGAAGCAAACGGGCAAGCAAACGTCGCAGCAAACCGAAGCAAACGGACAAGCAAACCAATCCGAGGAGGTAAGCAAAACCCTAAAAGGCGCATCTCGCGATAGCCTTTCAGCTGCGGATACGTTCGATTTTGCTGGCGTGAGCAAAACCTCTACTTGCTCACAGAAGAGCGTGACCCCCGATCCCGTACCCGTACCCGAAACAACTAACGACCCTTCTAAAGAAGGGTCGGCCTCCTCTAGCGAGGAAGCCCCCTCCACCGTGACAAGAAGCCAACGGACGCGGCGCAAGACAAACGCCGCCGAGGAACATCGCCCTGATGTCGATGAGATCTGCGATTACCTCGTCCGCGCCGTCGTCGCCACCGGATCCAAAAAGCCGAATGTGAATAACACCTGGCGCACCGAAGCGCGCCTCCTCCTGGACGAAGAACGTGAACCCCGCGCCACAGTCGAGAAGGTCAAAGCACTCATCGACTGGATCCAAACAAGCGACTGGTGGAAACCCCGAGTCCTTGCAATGCCGAAGCTTCGGTCCAAATACGACGAGATCCGCCTCGATGCCCTCCGCGACTTCAAACGCAAACAGGCAGATCGCGACGGCCAGCCCCGCAGCAGTCAACGCGGTTACGTCCCCTGGCAGCCGCCCGCCGACCAGTCCGAGTACGACAAGCCGTTCTCAGGAGCCCTTCCTTGATCACCAACAGAGCCCGCGAGATCCTCACCCAGCACGGCATCGACGTGAACAACCTCGGCGACGCCCCGCCGCTCGATGTGGCTGACGTGCTGACCGAGAACGCCACCCAGGCCCTCCGTGACGTGATCCCTAGCGAACTCGCCGGCCACGGGATCGAACAAACGGGGGTCGCTGACTGGGTGAACCGGTTCCTGACCGATGCTCCGATGCCGCCGCTGCTGATCCTCGGCCCGCTCGGCACCGGGAAAACCACCCACGGGTACGCCGCCCTGCGAGAGTGCCTACTGGGTCGGGCCCGGCAGCGGCGCACCCTGTCGTGGGTCATGACTAGCCACGCCAAGTTCAACGCCGCGATGCGCCCCACCTCCGACGACGCCCATTTGGCCGCGTTCCAACGCGCGGAGCAGGCGGAGCTGTTGATCCTCGACGACGTGGGTGCCAGCATCAGCACCGACTGGACCGCGGACACCCTGTACCGGCTGATCGACGAGCGTTGGGTGCGCCGACGTGCCACGGTTCTGACGTCGAATTTCACCCCGGATCAGCTGGAGCAGAAGATCGACCCGCGGGTGGTTTCCCGGATCGCGTGTGGTGAGGTCGTCCGACTTAAGGGCCGTGACCGGCGCATGTCCGGGAGCAGGCGGTGACGATCACCGACGAACGCCCCCAGATCAACGTCGACAGGTCCGTGCACGACATCGACGCCGAACAGGCAGTCCTCGGGGCCATGCTGCTATCCCGCGGTGTCATCTCCGAGATCATGGGTTTACTGCAGGGCAAAGACTTCTACCGGCCGATCCACGCAACGATCTTCAACGCGATCACCGATTTGCATGGCCGGGGCGAGCCGGTCGATGTGCTGCTTGTCGGCCGGTTGCTCGCCGACACCGGTGATCTGGTGCGTGTCGGTGGGGTGCCGTACCTGCACACGGTGACCGAGACTGTGCCCATCGTTGCTAGCGCGATGCACTATGCCCGCATCGTCGCTGACTTGGCGGTCCTGCGTGACCTGGACGCCGCTTGCCAGAAGGTCCGGCAGATGATCCACACCCGCTCGGGCACCCCCGCCGAACTGGTGGAAACCGCCCGCACAATGGTGACTGACTTGGTCGGTCGGGTTGCTTCAGCGGACGGCCCGGTGATCTGGAGTGAGATCGCCGACGAAGGACTCAACGCCGCGTATCACGCTGAGGAGCAGCGCGAGAAGGGCAAAACCGCCGGGGTCCCGACCGGTTTCCCCGACCTGGACCGGCTGATCCACGGCTTGCAGGCCAGTCAGGTGTATGTGATCGCCGGAGAGTCCGGGTCCGGTAAGTCAACGCTCGCCTCCGACTTTGTTCGATCGGCGGCGTTTGCCAATCGGGCATCGACCCTGTATTTCGCGTTGGAGATGAGTCGGACGGAGATGTTCAATCGACTGGTTTGTGCGCACGCGAACGTCCACCACGACAAGATCGTTGACGGGTCGATGGAGATCGACGACTGGACAAAAATCGTTCGGGTGTGTGGTGAAACAGAAGAGGCACCACTCTGGATCGATGAGAGCGCCCATTTGAGCGTGGCTGACATCCGCGTTCGGGCCTTACGCATTCACCGGGAACGCACCCTGAAGGTCATCGTCGTGGATCTGATCGGCCTAGTCACCCCGGACATGCCGAACGCCACCCGCGAGCAGCAGGTGGCCTCAATTTCTCGGAAGCTGCACGCGCTCGCGAAAGAACTCGGGGTGGCGGTCGTCGTTGTGGCGCAGATCAACCGGGCCAACCAAACCCGCTCCGACAAACGCCCGTCGATCCACGACCTGCGGGAATCTGCGCAGATCGGCCACGACGCCGCCGTGGTAATCCTGGTGCACCGCCCAGAAAAGGCCGACAGGAACTCGACTCGGGTCGGCGAATGCGATTTGATCATTGATAAGAATCGGTTCGGGGCGGAAGCCACGATCACTGTCGCCGCCCAACTTCACCTCTCCCGCTTCGTCTCCATGGCCATCGCCTAACCGGAAAGGACACCACAGTGTTCATCGACTGGACCTGCGACACCTGCCATACCGAGACAGGCAGCTCGGGTGCCATTCACATCCCGTACACGGCTATCCGTACCGCCGAGGCGGACCGCAAAGCGGCAGCTAACAGTCCTGGCAATGAGGGCTTCAAGAACTGGAACGTCAAAGACGTTCTGGCCCTACCCAACCTGGGCTTGTGGAAGGTCGAATGCAGTCCCTGCGCCGGCAGCTGCGAGGGCTCGTACTGGATCGACATCAGCGAGGTGGGCACCGTGGCTGGCTGTACGTGTTTAGCTCGGGTCAGAGGGCTGGGTCTGGTGGGAGCCAGGGGCCGGTGGTGAAGAGGGCGGTGAGGACGTTGAGGAGGTCTTCGCCGTGTTTACTGGCGGTGGACAGGTAGGACCGTAGGGTCGCGAAGTCCGCGAGTCCTTGCAGGGACCGCCAGGTAGCGCTGATCTTCAGCTGCAGCTTCGTGGGTCTCAGGTCGCGTTCGCTTTGGTTGTTGGAGAACCAGATCGCGGAATCGGTGGTGAACCGCAGGATGTCGTCGGCGTCGCGGGTGAACCGTCTGACCAGCTTCGCGGCCTTCGATTGTGGATGTTTCGCGTTGGCCTCCCGCCCGGATGCCAGTGCCCCGGCGTAGGCGCAGCGGATGAGCCTGACCTGCTCGTCATCCAGGCTGCGGTGTTGCGCTGCGGCGGCGTCGGCCATCATCTTCTTCGCGATCAGCAGGGTGTTGCTCATCGCCTCGGCCCATTGCTGCCCGGCGGGGTCGCCGTCGTGGACACCCTTGAGCGCGCGGAGCAGGTGAGCACCACATTCGGCGTGGGTCGCGGTGCTGATGTGGTCGTAGCCGGCGTAACCATCGCGCACGAGGACCCCAGTGAAACCGGCGAGTACCCCACCGGCGTCGATGTCATTCTTGGAGCGGCTCCCGGCGTGCAGCAGGGTCAGCATGTCAGTACAGGCGACGTGGACGTATTTCCATCCGCCGTCGACCCACGCCGGGGTCTCGTCCGCGCCGATCACGGCCTGGGCGCGTAGTAACACCCGTACCCGGTCGACGAACGGACCCAACCGGTCCACAGCCTCACGCACCGCGGACAACACGGTGCCCGGGGCGACCCGCAGCCCACACAACACGTCCAACGCGTGCGCCACCCGACCGAACGGCAGGTACTGCGCACCGCGTAAATACACCATCCGGGCTTTCGCACCCGGCCCGTACTGCAACCGCCCGGCTACCCCGTCCGGAGCATCGCCGCAGGTGACCTCACCACACCCGGCGCACAGCAGCGATTCCACCAGGTATTCGGTGACGTACGGCTTCGGCGGGGGCGGCAGGTCGATCACCTGCCGGCGCTGCCGGGCGAACACCTTCGCCTCTGCCAGGTCACCCGCACAGTTACCGCAGGTATCCGGCCGACACGCAATTTTCTCGTCCGGGTCGTCGACGAGCATCTTCGTCGCCCCCGGCGCCCCGCGAGGCTTACCCCGTTTACCCGAGCCCGAACCCGGCGCAGACCGCTTCGTGCGGTCAAGACCGTCCGACGACGGCGGCTTCGAGCTGTTCGACGAATCCATCCCCAACCGGCGACGTAACTCCGCGACCTCAGCCGTCAACCCTTTGATCGCTGCATCCTGCTCAGCGATCCGCGCGGCCTGTTGCATGACCAGAACGGCCAGATCGTCATACGACGGGCGCTGCGGGCCAGAACCGGACACCCGGGCACTATGCCACACCAACCCATCCGGGCTGATCAAAGGCCACCACACCCGACCGCCAGCGGGACCACCCGCAGCTCAAGCACACACCACCAAGCTCACAAGATCCGTGACCCTAGCTAAATACGTACGGCTGGCTTGGTCCGCTGGAGCGAACACCTCGGTTCCAAAATGTGGATCAACGCAACGAACTGGTCAGCGTTGGTTGCGTCGGTGCGCGCCACTCAGTCGATCCGCAGTGCCGCATGAATGCTGCCCGGGTTGCTCTGGGGTGTCGACAAGCGGCAGTCGGCCGAGAATGGTTGCAGCAGGCGCGGGGCGCGGCCACTAGGTGTTCGAGCGAGCGGACGGAACAGGTGCAATGGTCAACTACCGCACGGGAAACCACTGGGGCACCACGATTATCCTCACGGGTTCCGGTCAGCCCGATGACCAAGGCCGCAAGCAGGACGATCAGCTAGTCGCGGTGATCATGAACAATGACAAAGAGTTAGCGGAACGAATCGTCCGAGCACTCAACAGCACCGAGAACGTTGCGCCGCCCATCCCCGCCCTGCCCGCACCGCCCGTGAAAGTCGAGATCGACGCCGACGGTAGGTCGGTGAGCATCGAAGCTCCCGGAACGACCGCAGAATTGACGGACGCGGCCCTGAGCATGTGGCGGCAACTCGACGTGCCCGAGAAACGGACCATCGAAGCGGCGACCGGGTTCGTATTAGAACGCGCCAACACCCTGGCCTTCGAGGAGGAATACCCAGGGACCGCATGATCCGCTCGAACAAGCGGCGCCGAACCCCCACGGCCGGCGCCGCCACCACCGCTCAACCCGTTCCCCGGATCGTCCTGCAAGGTACCCGATACCAGCACAAAGGGCGGTCACCCAATGGATGGAACCTGCCAGCTTTGCCGCGTCTACCGGCCCGACAGCAACCCGCGCGAACCCTACCGCCCCAACGTGTGCGACGCCGACCGGCAACTACTCGACCGGCACCTCACCGACATCGCGAACCTGATCGCCGAACTCGCCAACCCCGAACCACTGATCGTTGATCAACGCCGGTACGAGCGCACCGGGATCCGGTATCTCAAACACGGCCAACGGGAAGTCGTCAGCCTCGGTGAAGTATGGGCTGACCCGCTCGCCGACCTGAATGGTGTAGCCCCGATCAATTCCCGGTCTAACCAGCCAGCGGTCAGCGGCAGCCGGGAACGACCCATCCCGATCGCAGTGACCACCCTGGATTTGAAAGCCACTGCACGGGTGCCCCACCAAACCCGTGCAGTGGCGGACTGGCCCGACGACCAGGTTGGGCATCTGTCGGCGGCGACCATCCTCGACCAGTGGACCCGCAATATCCGGGCTGCACTGTTCCCCGACCATCACCTACCCGCTGCCACCGTGGACCAACTGATCTCCTGGCTACGCAATCGAGTAGACGACGTCTGTGATCACTACCCTCTCGCGGCGGAGTTCGCCGAGAAGATCCGCGACCTACGTTCGGTGCTGCGGTCCGTGGCCGGAGAAACAGAACCGCAACCCGAGCACTGCGACGGGGTGCCCTGCAAACGGTGCAACCTACTCACCCTGTACCGGCAGCTCGACGGTGACGTGAACTGCATCAACCCCGACTGCCAAACAATCCTGCGTGACGACGAATACTACGACTGGGTCAAGACGCTGGTAGCCGAGCAGACAATCCTGCAACGCGCCGACGCAAATGCGTAACCAGTGCGTACGGCGACCAGCGAAGATCTGATAAATTAGGGATGCGTCCGCTTCAGGCTGCGCAAAAGCAGGTCCCGCTCACCTTCCTGGTGGCGGGGCCTTCGTCGTACCCGGAGGTGAACATGCCCTCTGGAATGGACGCGCACCTATCCCGGCAAGACGCCGCCCACGCCGCCCGCGTCGACCCGCAAGTGATCTCCATGTGGGCGTATCAGGGTTGGATTGACCCCGCAACCGGTGAACGCCGCAAACTGCAGGTCATCGCGCGGGATTGGCGCAACCGCCCGTTCTATCGCTATGGCGACGTCCTCGCCGCTGAGGCAGCGACACGGACAAGCAGTAAGGGGCGCCGTCGCCGCCCACAACCCGCACCGAAATCGTGGGCAGCACTGGACCTGAACTCCGCGGACATGACCTTTGTCAGCTAGGTGGTCCCATGCGACGCAAGGTGTGGATCCACCGCGGTCTCGCCGGGTTCTTCCTCGCCCTAACCATCCCGGCCGTGCTGTGGTGGCGCGACAGTGTCCTCTTCGTCATCCTCCTCAGCCTCGCTACACAGATTTCCACTGAGATCTCGTGCGCTGAAGCCGCCGACGACCGCACCACCAGCGACCGACTCGACCGCATCGAAGCCCTGCTCACCCCGGACGGAGACCCGCGTGGCCGAGCCAGAGGAACTCCCGTTCGCGGTCGACTGGCTGGCCTCAGCCGCGTCAAAGAAACCCGGCGTCGGGGTCTGCGACCTCGGTCATCTCGTCGTCAACCGGCGAACCCACTGGACGCCAACCCGACTATCCCCTGACCTGCACGCCGTCTGGTTCCGCTGGGTCGAGCACGAGGAGGCGCCATGACGCGCACCATCCACCGCGAGCGCATTCCCGCCGTTGATGCCCGCTTCGGCCGGCACGTCAACCACGACTCGGAAAGCCGCCGGTACGCGTTCGATACGACCGGGATCGCGATCAACTCGATTCGGTGGCAACGGCAAATCCCTATTTTTGATCAAGGTCGGCTCGGCAGCTGCACCGGCAACGCTGGGCTCGGCTGTCTCGGCACCGCCCCGTTCTACCCAACAGTGCAATCGGAGACGATCTACCCATTCACCGAACCCGGCGCAGTCAAGGTCTACTCGGCCGCAACAAAAATCGACGGTGCCGCGGGTGAATACCCGCCCACCGACACCGGCTCTGACGGCCTCTCCGTCGCCAAGGTGCTGCAAAAAGCTGGGCTCATTGCTGGCTACCAGCACACCTTCACCCTCGATGATGCACTCAAAGCGCTCCAAGTCGTCCCGCTGATCGTGGGCACGGTCTTCCTCTCCAACATGGAAAACCCCAACTCCGATGGTCTGGTCTCGACGACTGGCAGTGTGCTCGGCGGGCACGAGTACATCGCCGACGAGTACGACCAGCAACGCGGCTGGATCGGATTCCAAAACTCGTGGGGACCGTCGTGGGGTCTCAACGGCCGCTTCTACATGCAAGCCGAAGACTTCGGCGGCCTACTCAAAAAACGTGGTGACGTTGTCGCGTTCACCGCGAACACCCAGCCGGCGCCGCAGCCCACCCCCGTCCCAGTGCCGGTCGCGGACGCCGACAACACCTTCGCCGGGGTGCTGCACCAATGGCTCGACTCCCGGCCACGAACCCAACTCCGGCTCCAACAAGCCGCCGGCGACTGGCTCGTCGCGAAACACCTATAACCAGCGGAGGCACCCCAGTGTTTGGCTTCCGTACCCGCATCCGCGCCTACCTGGGCACGGACCACCTCACCAGAATCGAGGCAGACATGGCAAAGGTCATCGACCTGTTCAACTCACTCGTCGCCCAGGAAGCCGCCACCAGCGCGGCCCAAGCGACCAGCTTCCACAACATCGACCTTGCGTTCAAGAAGCTGCAGGATGCCGTCGCGAACGGTGACGCCAGCCCCGAGGTGCAGGCAGCCGCTGACCAGCTCGCCGCTGGTTTCGCATCACTGCAGAAGGCCGCCGAGGACGAGGGCAACCTGTACCAGCCCCCAGCCGACGGTGGCGACACCCCGCCAGCCGGAGGCGACACTCCTCCCGGTGACGTCCCGGTGGAGAACGCGCGGAAGCGCTGACAGGAACGTGTGGCCCGCCGTCCCGAGGACCCGGCGGGCCACACCCAGCAACGCAGAGTCAGTCCACGTCGATCGGAACCTCTACGGTCAGACTGAGACGCCTCGGGGAAAGCATGTCGGACAGGTCAACGCCGAGCGCCATACAAATGCTGATGGCATCATCCAGCCCGATCCCCCGATCCCCAGTCTCGATCTTCCCTATCGCCTGACGGTAGATGCCCGACGCATTAGCTAGTTCTTGCTGCGACCATCCCCGCGCCGCTCGGACACGCGGAATTCTTTCCACGAAGCGGTGAACTTGCTCTGAAGCGCTGCCCATTTAGCGATTCTATGCATGATTTTAGCGCAGGCCCGTATGCTGACATGAAACAATAAAGCCCCGGCGGGTGCGCTAACACCCCCGGGAGTGACCGGACCTCTCACGAAGGACCCGATGTGCTGGACTCTACGCGCACCGCTACGCCGTACCTCAGACCTACGCAATGTACGAACAAGTTTCCTGACGGCGGATCATGCCCTTGGAATGCGATTCCAGGGCTCCCTGGCGCTCCAGTCTGCCGCAGGCATATCGCCCCAGTGGTCACCGCGCCTCCGTCTGAGGCGGCCCCGAGCATCCCGCATCAGCGCTCGATGCCGATGACCGTCACTGCAGTCGTTTACTACCTCGGCAACCCCGAAAGTCAGCTCGTGAAGATCGGCACGTCGACCAACTTGCGGCACAGGATCGCAACATTGCGAATTGAGCGACCGCAGCTGGTTCTCCTCGCTACCGAGCCGGGCACATATCCCACCGAGCGAAAACGCCATCACCAGTTCAGGCATCTCCGAGAGTGGATGCCAACAGGCGAACGTGAGTGGTTCCGCAAGGTTCCGCTATTAATGGACCACATCGGCCAGATCCGACTGCGTCACGGCATCATTTCTCCGGGCTCGCACGTGTGGCTAGATATGGTCGCACCGCTCCGCAGAACAGCATTCCGCTGCGCCTAAAGCGGTGAAGATCCGCCACCCGACTTTCGCTAACCCGTGACCCGTGGGGATAGGTGAACATGCCCGCGTCCCGCGCTAAGCGCGCCGACACCGCCCAGCGCCGTCGACAGGCCATCGACATGCGCCTCGGCGGCGCGTCGTTCCAGAAGATCGCCGACGACCTCGGCTACTCGTCGCGTGCTGCCGCCTGCCAAGACATCAGCCGGGCGCTTGAGCAGGCTGTCGCGGAGCAGACCCGCTCCGTCGAGGCTTACCGTGAGGAAGAACTACAACGCCTTGACGCCCTGCTTGCCGAGGCCTGGACGATCCTCAAACGCGACCACCCGATGGTGTCGCACGGACGCATGATCTACGACGACACGACCGGTGAGCCTGTCCCTGACTTCGGCCCAGTGCTCGCCGCCATCGACCGCATCCTGAAGATCCAGGAGCGGCGCTCGAAGTACCTCGGCCTGGATGCTCCGATGAAGGTCGAGGCGATCACAATTGACAGTCTTGACCAGGCCATCGCGCAGCTCAGCGCCGAGCTTGAAGGAAATCAAGCTGGTCAAGCTGCTGGCGTTGCGGGATCTTAAAGCTACGCAGGAGAAGGTCCGCGACGCCGAGGCGCGACTCAGGCGAGAACGCAATCGAACGCGCTGGCCGTCGCCGCTCGACATGGCTGCGGACCTCGATCCGCCGTACGTCGACGATGCTGGTGACCGCGCTGGCGTGTGGCGTACCCCAGCACTGGAACTGATTAATACTGCGCTGGTTGACGTTGCCGAAGGCCGCGAGAAGCGGCTCGGCGTGTTCATGAGTCCCCAAGAGGGGAAGTCGACGACCGTCTCGTACTGGTTTCCACTGTGGCTACTTGCCTGCGTGAATCCGAACCTGCGAGTTCTGATCATCTCTTATTCCGACGAGATGGCCCGCCGATGGGGCGCCGAGATCAAGGACGCTTTGGAGCGCCTGTCCGGTGACGAAGGCGGCATCGACCTCGGGTTGCGCCTGCGTAAGGACTCCCGCGCGGCCGGGCGGTGGAACATCGCTGGGCACCGCGGCTCGGTCTACTGTGCGGGCATCGCTGGCTCGATCACCGGTAAGGCCGCTGACGTGATCCTCGTGGACGACCCGCTGAAAAACATGAGCGAGGCCCAGTCAGAGAACGTACGCAACAAGGTCATGAGCGTGTACCGCTCGGCGCTGGTTCCCCGTCTTGGCGCGCCGTCATCACGGATGGCCTGGATTCAGACGTGCTGGCATGAGTCCGAGCCGATCCGGCAAATCCTTGAGAACGAGGGCGAGCGCAAGGACGGCGGACGCTGGCGGGTTATTTCGATCCCGGCGGTTGCCGATAGTCCCGACGATCCGCTGGGGCGCCGCATCGGAGAAGGCATGGTCTCCGCTCGCGGCGAGCGGGACTGGCAGCTGGTACGCAAGACGGTCGGTGAGTATGTCTTCTCGGCCCTCTATCAGCAGCGGCCGTCACCTGCTGAGGGTGGCCTGTTCAAACGGTTGTGGTGGCGGTACTGGTCCCATGCCCCGTCAACCGCACAGGGTGAACGCATTGACCTTGCCGGCCGAATCTGGCCACTGAACGAGTGTTGGCGGTTCATCACCGGCGACCTCGCGGCGTCCACGCGCACGTCAGCGGACTTCACCGTGGCCTCAGCGTGGGCGATGACCCTTGATGGTGACCTTGTGCTATTAGACCGGGTGAAAGCCAAGGTCGGCGAAGCGAACCATTTCGACTTGTTCCGGCCCCTGGCTAACCGGTGGCGCGTCGACACCGCCTTTATCGAAAAGTCATTCATCTCCTCAACCCTTGCTATTGATGCGACCCGTAACGGTTTGCATATCACCCCGATCGCCGCTGAGGGTGACAAGTTCTCCCGGGCGTTACCCGCTTCCGCGAAGGTGTCCGCCGGCCGGGTTTGGTTGCCGTCGGCCGCGACGTGGCTCAGTGACTGGGTTGACGAGCTGGCAGCGTTCCCGAATAGCACTCACGATGACCAAGCCGACACTTTGGCGTACGCCGTGCGGGTAGCGGTCACCAAATGGATCCCCCAATCCATCACGGATATCCCCCGCCCGGTATCACATGAAGTGAATTTGATGACTGTGCCGCTCTAGCCGTGGGGGGGGGTGGTCTCATGGCTAGGCTGACCCGGACCCACACGGCGACTTACAACGTCAGCAGCTTCGCCGATCCGTACAAGCAGTGCATGCAGTGCAATCAATGGGTCGACGGTGCACTCAAAGCACCGGGCCCGTTGATCCTCGTTCCGTGCGAGCACCGGTCGAACTACCGGGACGTCTGCCCAAGCTGGGGGCCGGTTGACGGATGCACTTGCGCGTCCGCCGGGATCGACCACGACATGCGCCACTGCCCTAAACATCTGGTCGATTAGGTGATTTTGGGTAGATTTGATTCTGTGATGGTGATCGTGTAGCTGACGTCACGGGTGTGTTGGGTTTCTCGTTGTTTCTTCGTTCGTGGGCTGGTGCGGGTCCGGCGTCTGCGTTGTCGGGGGGCGGCGGTGATCGCGGCTTGCAGATCGGCGGAGTCGCGGTGGTGGCCGCAGGCGGGGCAGGGTGCTGCGGCGATCAGATGGTCGCGGGTCGCGTGTAGGACCGTGGTGAAGGAGATCTCGTCGGGGTCGATACCCAGGTCGACTGCGGCGGCCACGGCGTGATCCACGAGTGCGTTGTAGACGGTCAGCAGCGCCCAGATTTCTTGTTCTGCCAGGTCCGGGGACTGACCGCGGAGCCGGCGGTCACCACCACGTAGCGTCGATTTGATCGACTTGTATACCAGTTCCGCTTGCCATCTTTCGGCATAGAGTGCGGCGATCTGCTCTGCCGGGTAAGCGACAGGGTCGAGCAGCGTGGTCAGGACCCGGAATCTGCTCGTGGTTGTTGTGCCGGCCCGGTCGGTCACGGTGACGCTGAACTCGACCATCCGGGCGATGATGTCATCGAGGCGGGCGGCCTTCGGCTCGCCGCTAGTCTTGCGGCGGCGCGCGAGCATCTGATCGGATTCTCGCAGCCGGACCTTTTCCGATCCGTCAGACAAAGTGTTAAGGATCTTCGCCGGTAGGCTGTGGTAGCCGTTCTTCACCCGCCAGACCAGATGCGCGCCAGTCGCGGCCGCGACCCGCCACCGGTGCATCGAGAAGAAGTTCCTGTCTGCCAGGTTGATCGTTCCCGGTTTCAGACAGGTGACGAGGCGATCCCACAACACCTGTTCGCTGACCTGGCACGAGTCGATCTGGGCGGCCAGGACCCGGCGGGTGCCGCATTCGGCCACTGTGACGGCCCGCGCTTGGGGGAAGCGCCCACCCGACGGAGTAGCGAACCTGGCCTGGATCGCCTCGGTCGCGCTCAGGTCGAAAACCGTGCCGTCGACCGCAGTCACCAGCAGGCCGAACACCAACGACCCGGCCGTCATCACCGGCTCACCCGCGGCGGTATAGGTGAACAACTCCCGCAGCACCGCGACCGGTAACCGGGCCCTGGCCTGCGACAATGCCACCGCGCAGACCGGGGCACACAACACCACCACCGGGTTGAACACGCTCAACAACGGCCACAGTCGGGTGATCACCGCTGCTGAGCCCTGCCCGCAGTACAGGCACAACCCAAGTACCAGCACCGTGGTCACCGCACCGGACAGCGTCGCCCGTTGCTTATCGGTATGACCCGCGGCCGTCAACGCCGCCGCGATCTGTTCCGGCGTGACCACAGCACGGATCGGATCACCGGTCTCCGCGGCCTGAACCCGCGCTCCGGGACCAGCCAGGACGGCTTCCCGCAACGACCCCGACGACCCATCCGGCCGTGACAGTTCGAACCCGGGCACGGATATGGCAGACTTCAACAACGAAACTCCTGGTAATCGACGTGTTTCTAGACAACCCACGTCCTATCAGGAGTTTCGCTATATCCCGGGCAACCCCGTATCAGCCCGCGTGTCACCCCCAGGCATACACCGCCAGTGATGAAACAATCACGCAATGCATTCGCCGATCGTTACCCGACCGACACCAAGAATATCAATACCTAGCCATAAACGGTCAAACCGTCAAGATCTTTAGGGCAGTGCGACATGCGCCCGCCGGACACCAGCGACGGCAAGAAATACTAATTGGGCTCCTCGCCACGGATAAATCCGGGTGTCGCTTGAAGCGAATCTGATAACCGTGCCGCTCTAATCGCCGAGTGTTGGGGGTGGTCTAATGGCCACCAACACAACACCAGCACCGAATTCGACCCTGGGTTACGTTGACCCATACCATTTCCAGTCTGTGTTCCTGGACATGTTGGAACACATCCCGGACCTGCTTTTCCCCACATCGGTGCAGGTGTACGCGCGGATGCGCCGCGACCCGCAGATCACCGCGATTCTGGCTTCGTGGATGCTGCAGATGCGCCGGGCGCAGTGGCAGGTAGACCCCGCCGGGTGTGATCCGAAGGTCGCCCAACGGATCGCGGATGATCTCGGTTTGCATGTGGTTGGTGCTGACAACCCCGGTGCGGCCCGGACCCGGGGTGTGTCCTGGAACGAACACCTGCGGTCCGCGCTGCAAATGCTGACGTTCGGGTTCGCCGGGTTCGAGCTCGAAGCCGACACCAGCAGCGGGCAGGCCCGCCTGGCGGGGTTGTTTGATCGGCCGCAGTGGACGGTGTCGCACATCCACATTGATGGCACCACCGGTGGTTTGCAGGGCATCACCCAGGATTCCAACTGGAAAGAAGGGGTCCCGCAGATCCCTGCGGAACGTCTTGTTTGGTATGTGAATGATCGTGAAGGTGCGAACTTCGCGGGGACGTCGTTGTTGCGCTCGTGCTACTCGTCCTGGTTCCTCAAAGAGGAAATGAAACGGGTTCACGCGATCAGTAACCGGCGTTGGGGTGCTGGCGTCCCGGTGATGAAAGCCGACCCGGGAACCAACCCGGGGCTCCCGCAGATGACCCAGGCCATGCAGTTAGCGGCGGCGATGCGCGCCGGGGAAACCGCCGGTGCCGCGGTCCCACCCGGGTTCACCCTCGACATCATGGGTTTGTCCGGGTCTGTACCGGACACCTTGGCCTACATCAAATGGCTTGATCAGCAAATGTCGCGGTCCGCACTCATGGGCATGATCGACCTGGGGGAAACCCCGAACGGATCTAGGGCGCTCGGGGAAACCTTTGTTGATGCGTTCCTGCTCGCACTGGAAGCGGCGGCCGAAGCGGTCGCGGATGTCGCTACCCGGCAGATCGCTGCCCGCCTAGTCGACTGGAACGAAGGCGACCAAGAACCCGTGCCCCGGGTGGTGGTGTCCGGGGTCGGTTCCCGCCGTGAGGTCACCGCCCAGTCGCTGCAGCTGCTGCTGACCAGTGGGGCGCTCGGTGCGGACCCGGCCCTGGAAGCGTGGGTGCGGCGCGAGTACCGGCTGCCGGCACGTGACCCGAACTCCCCGTTCGAGGTTCGTGCGCCGAAGGGCCAATACATGACCGTGCCGGGCACCGGCGGGGACGGGGACGCGACCGGGCCTGCCCAGTTGGTCCCCGGCACACCGGCGGCGAAGACCGGCGCCACAGCACCTGCCGGCACGGCCACATCCCCGGCCGCCATCAAGCCAGCAGCACCACCGCCGGGCCAACCCGGCGGCACAGTTCAGGCCAGCATCATCGACCGTCAGGCCGACCTGGACTGGGGGCTGTTTGGCGGCGGAGCGAAACATGACGACCAGCTGAGCTTGTTCGACCAGCAACCGGACTTGTCGAAGTTCGCCGCCTGATCGTTTTGGGGGTGCTGCGGTGCCCCGCCGTTTCGACCCGCTCCGGCACCCCCGCGACAGCAAGGGCCGGTTCACGAAGTCCCGCACCGTCCTGGCTTCGTCGAAAGACAAACGAGCGATCAAAGAAATCGCGGCGGATTTCAAACCTGCCCAGGTCGGTGACGGCCGGGCGTACGCGGCGACGATCGGCGACCCGCGGCAGGAAAAAGCGGCCCAGCATTTCGCTACGGACGCCCCCGCGATCAACGCGGATCTTCGGGCCGCGCACGCGGACGCCGCCGGTGTGAAATCCATGGACGACGCGATGCGGGCCCTGCCCGAAGACTTGGTGTTGCACCGCAGCGTGCCAACTTCGGCGTTCGGTGGCATCGACCCGATGTCGTTGCAGGGGATGAAAGTCCGCGACGCCGGTTTCAGCTCCACCCAGCTCGAACCCGTGGGCGCAGGTAGCGGTGTGCGGATGTACATCGCCGCATCCAAAGGTTCCCGGGCGGTGGTGAACTCGGAAACCGGTGAGGTGTACCTGGACCGGGACTCTGAGATGGTCGTGTCGCATGTGGCCGCGAACTCGGCCGGTGGTCACGACATGTACTTGACCCTGCTGCCGAAGCAAGGCGCGACCACAGCACCGGACAAACCCGCTGCCAAGCTGGATACGAAGCCCGATGTGAAGTCCGATGCGAAGCCGGAATCAGCGTTGGACAAAACCTTGGCACATGTCCCGACCGCCGAGGATGTGCCAGAGCTCAACACCGCGATCAAAGCCGGGAAAACCCCAGCAGAGGCCGCAGCACTCGACGCCGCGTTGACCCCGCTGGACCGGGACCGGCAGCTCACGCTACGGGTACCAGTTGACCACTTCGGCACCGAGGATCCGACCACCTTAGAAGGTGGCACGGTCACCGAGGCTGGTTACACCGTCGGATCCATCGGCCGTATCGGTGGGCGCCCGGACTCGATGCGCCTACACATTGACGTCCCCGCCGGCACCCCGTCCATGCGTGACGGCAACCAATACGTGTTGGGCCGCGACCTGACCATGACGGTGTCCAGCGTCGAAAAACTCGGCTCGGGCCGGTACGACGTGCACCTCACAGTCAAACCAGCCGCGGCGGGCAAAGCCGCCGATCACAAAAAGGTCCGCCCGAAAACGGTGCCGTTGACCGGTGACGCGGCATTGGGTGCTGCACCGGTCAGCCTGGCCGGGCTCCCGAACACTTCTGAAGGGCGCAAAGCCCGCAAAGCGCTTAACTACTACACCGGGGCCGATTACGCCCGGGTCAATAACACCCTGCGCGGTGTGACCCCACCGTATGGCACCGATCCGAAAGAGGTGGCCCGCAACGTCAGCGTGCTGGACGAAACCATGGCCGGATCAGCCTTGACCAAGGATGTGGTGACCTACCGAGGATTGACGTCGGCGCGGACCATGTTCGGTGACCGCGTCGATGGTGACCTCACCGGGGTTCAATGGCGGGAAGACGCCTACCTGTCCACCACCGCTGATGACAAAACCGCACGGAACTTTGCCACCGGCGACAGCAGTGCGGTCCCGATGATGATGACAATCACCGTTCCCGCTGGTGTGCCGGCGGTCAGCATTGCCGGACCCGAGTCAGAACTGCTAGTCGGGCGGGGCCAGAATTTGCGGGTCGTCAAAGATTCCGGATTGGACAGCCGCGGCTACCGCCAGGTTGAGGTGGAAGTCGTGCCCGACCCGGCAGCTGGAAAGAAGGCCTGATGGTTGAGAGCACGCTCGGTGCGCGGATGGCCGGCGAGTACCAGCCACCTATCCTGGTCGAGCCGAAAGGCGGCCCGATCCCCACCGGTATTACGGCGGCGGCACCGGCGCCTGATCCGCAAACGGCAGAGTTGCAGCAGCAATGGGTTCAAGCCCAGCAGGACATCCTGGGTGACTGGCCGGACACGGCCCAACCGATGGTCGATGACCTCACCAATCAGGTGCAGCAAGTCGGCGCCGGTGACGACCTCGGCACTCTCGGGGCGCTCACCGTGTCCGCTGTGGTCGTTGCCGCAATCGCACTGGTCCTCACAAAGAAAGCATCGAAAGTTGCTGCCCTAGCCGCCGCTGGTGTGGTCGCTGGTGCCGCCACCCAGGGCGTGCGGATCGAGGCCCCCGCCGGTGCGGGCGAGTACCGGGTGAGGCAGACCGCTGACGCGTACGCGCACCTGATCGCTTCCGCGTACGCGTCTGCTGCTGGCCGGACCGCGTTGCAGTTGATCGGCAGCGCCCCGGCCGACGTGCGTGCTGCTCTACTCGCACGGTTGACTGATCTGGGTGCGGCACCGACCGGTGTGGTCGCGGACCACATTGGGGCGCTGCTGTCGGCGGCGCAGCACGCTGGCCGGCTCGCGGTGCTGACCCAACACCCGGCCGCCGGGTACGAGGCGGTAGAGAGCAACGACCGTGCACGGTGTGAGCCGTGCGCGACCGTGGACCACACCAGGTATGAAACCCTGAAAGACGCTCTCGTTGATTATCCGATTTCGGGTTTCCGGTCATGTTTGGGCGGGTTGCGCTGTCGTGGGCACATTCGTGCTATTTGGACCTGAAATATTGACTTCCGCCCGCACGGGGCGGGCAGCCCGGCCCGGGATCAAGGGCACTCCTTCATAGGAGCCGGCACATGCCGAAGCACTACATCTACCCTGCCCCGAACACCGACGGCTCCACCTCGGACCGGCGGGTGGAATTGAACTGGCAACGCGACGGCGGGGTTCAGATCGCCACCACTGTGTGGCCAGGGGCACCCGGCACCGACCCAGACACCACAGTCGACTGGGACGGCCAATTCGTGGAGTTGTCCCGCACCCACGTCAACCACCTGATCAAACAGTTGCGCATTGCCCGCGATCAGGCATTTGGCAGAGACGAATAGCAACAGGAAAGGCAGGTGAGCATGCCTGTCACTGATATTGCGCTCGCGCACCGGCCAGGCGTCGAACTCGTGAACACCGGGTCGTGGCGGCTCCTTTCTGGTTCTTGGGAACCGAACCGTGCGGACATTGCCGCCGCGGTGGAGTCCGCGAAATGCCCGGCCGTGCGCCGCCCGAAGCTGAAACTGGGTCACCTCGACCCGCGGTTCAACGGCCCGGATGATCCGCAGCAGGATGGCACCCCGTCGCTGGGTTGGTTCGACAACCTCCGCGCGTCCGCCGACGGCAACACGCTGATTGGTGACCAGGTTGCCCTGCCGTGGCTGTCCCAGGTCCAGGCCGCCGCATACCCGGACCGGTCGGTGGAGGGCACCTATAACGCCAAGTGCGCGCTCGGACACACACACCCGTTTGTGATCACCGCCGTATCGTTGCTCGGGGACACCCCACCCGGGATCCCCACCCTCAAGTCCATCAAGTCGATTGATGACCTGCCGGCCGCGCTCGGTGTGACCGCATCCGGTGACGATCTCCACGACGGGCGCTGTGTCCAAGCCACCGTCCGCGCCGCCGCCGGGCCAGCACCCGATGGTGACGGCGATGATGACGACGAACCCACTGGGGTCATGGTCGCGCTGATCCCCACCGAGGCGGACGCCGCCCGGCTCGCGGTTGACGGTGGTATCCCCGCTGACCAGTTGCATGTCACCTTGGCGTACCTCGGTGACGCCGCCGACCTGGACACCGCAGCACGGCAAGACCTCATCGACACCGTGTCGTCCACGATCAATGGGCTACCGGTCGTTGACGGGCAGATCTTCTCCGCAGCCGTGTACAACCCCGGCGACAGCGACCCCGACCGAGACACCTGCCTGGTTTACCAGGTGACTGGGGAGTTGCTCGCCGACGCCCAGGAAGCGCTCGATGACGCACTCGGCGACCCGGACTTGTCCGCTGAGCCGTGGTTCGCGCACATCACCGCCTTGTATACCGATGACCTGGGCCGGCTACCGGACCTGGTCGCGAGGATGGGGCCCGTGCAGTTCGACCGGGTGCGGATTGCTGTGGCCGGCCAGAACGTTGACATCCCGCTGATCGATTACGCGGCAGCTGATGATCTCGAAGGTGCAGCTGACGCCCCCGACGGGTGGGGTTTTGACACCGACGGGGTTGACTCGCCGGTGATGGCCGCTGGTGTTCCGGGGCGCGGTAATCCGCGCGCGCTCAAGGACTACTGGACCAAGGACCCCAAGGGGACCGCACAGTGGGTGCCGACACCGCACCCATGGACCAATTTGTATCACTTGCTGCTGAAGTTTTTGCCTGACGGTGAGGCGACACGGACCGCAGCCCAGTGGTACCACACCGTTTTCCATTCATGGCCCGGGTCCACAGCGAAACCGGACTCCTCGAAAGTTCACGCCAGCGTCGACCCCGATTTTGACCCTGACGCGGACATCGCGGATTTACTTGACGCCATCGCGTTCGTCGCCGGTGAGTCAGGTGATGTGGCGGCGGGGGCCTGGGATGAGGCTAGGCATCGACGGACCCCGAAAGGTCAACCTGGTGGAGGCCGGTTCCTGTCGCTGGTTACTCAACTGCACGGCGCTCTTGACAACCATAACGGTCACGGTGACCCGTTTGCGGGGTTCAGCCGTGAACAGCTGCGTCGTACCGCCCGTAAACGGGGCATCGAACTAGCCAGGGGTGAGTCCCGCGACAACATTGCGGGGAAACTGCTAACCCACCTGCGTGAAGCCCGCGGTGAACACGACAAACACAGTGGTAAAGGTGAGGCGGTCGAGCACGAGTTAGACAAGAGTGCTCACGAGCATAAAAAAGGTGCCACCGTTGGTCATGAGGTGGGCAAAGGCGACCACGAGCATAAGCTGGCCGACAAACCCGCCGAGGTGAAAAAGCCGGCGGAGGTCAAGCCGGCGGAGCACTCGCACACCACCGAAGCGAAAACCAACGCTGAGACCACGAAATCGGGGCGGGTGTCCATCACCAACGCTCACCGCCTGGAAGTCATCGATGCGGAAAAAAGCAAAGTCGATCACTTGGGTTTCAAGCCAACAAGCTACGCCGATCAACGGGCCGAAGAAAGAAAAATCTTTGAAGAGAACCACATCACTGACAACGGAAGCAAAAACGTCAGAGAGCTTTCCACTGCGATTTCCGCGCATATTCGGGCACGTGACAACGAACGACGCAAAGCCGCTGGCTTCCACGCCCTTAAACAACTGGCCAGTGAAGGCAACCTCAGCGAAGGCGGCAAAGCGGCCCTTAATGTGCGGTTGAAAAAAGAAACTGCTGAACGTAAACAAGCGGCCGAAGAAACCGCGAAAACTAAAGCGGAAGTCGACAAACATTTGTCGAGCATCAAGCGCCTTAACCGGCCTGTTGCAGAAAAAGTTCGTGAGCGGGTTGACAAGGCCACCCCAACGGCTGCGACCCACGAACATATTGCCCGAACGTACGGTATGCGCACCGGCCGCGCTGATGCGTCCAAGCATCGGGCGGAAGTTTCCCAAGAACACGGTGCACCAACAGCCGATGAAGCGATCCGGTTATCTCACAGCAACGCACCAGATCATGTGAAAGACGCCGCAATCGATGCGCATCGCGCTGCCACGGAATTGTCGGTGCAACGCGCTCGTGTTGAAGACACAGCCGTTTCGCAGAAATTAGCCGAAGCTGACCTTAAAGCACAATATGAAGGGGCTGGTAAGTTTTCAGATGCCCAAACAGCCTCCCTTCATGAATATGTTGCTAAAGGCGCTGAACGGTTGAAAACGGAGAAGGCTAAACAAGCTGCACTGGAAAAGGAAACCGCCGTAGCGGCAAAGCGGTACAAAAAAGCTATCGGCTCCCAGCCTGGTGCTCTTGTCGCCGCTAGTGAACCTCTCCGCCCATTAGCTGATCACGGTGTGATCTTTGAACTCCCGGCCGCCGAGTCGGAGCACCACCTAACCCTAATTGAGGAGGACACCATGCCCCTGAGTGTGGACGTGCTATCGCGGCTCGGCCTCGCCGATGACGCTGACGAATTCGACGCCCTCGTGGCGATCGACGCCCTGATCGGCCGGGCTGAAAAACCTGCTGAGCCGTCTGCGGAGATGGTTGCCGCATCAGCGGCTGCCACCGAGCAGGCTGCTAAGGCTGAGGCTGAGAAGACCGAGCTCCGCAAGGAAGTTCAGATCTTGGCGGCGCAGATGAAAACCGTTTCTGACGAGCTCGCCGCGACGAAGGCTGAGAAAGCCCAAACCGTCAAGGCCAGCGTTTTCGACGCCGCCATCGCCGACGGCAAGATCAAGCCAGCTGAGCGCGCGGACTGGGAAAAGGATTACGACGAGGCACCCGCCGCCGTCACCCGTGTTCTCGCGTCTATCGCGCGCGGTACCGCAGTACCGGTCATGGCGTCCGGTCACACCGGGCCGGCTCAGCCGGAGTTCGGCGGCGATGACGAGTGGGACGCGATCGTGGCCCGTCTCGACGGTCCTGACGCGGCGAAGGTGGTCTGATCATGGGCGCGTACGAACCGAAGTTTTTGTACACCGACGCCTGCACCACCACCGCGTCGGCAACGATTGTCGGTGGTCAGGCCCTGATGGTTAGTGGTAGCGGCACCGCAGCCCCGTCGGGTGCGACCGCCGCGAACTTCATCGGCGTGGCCGCGTTCGACGCGGTGAGCGGTGACCGGGTCACCTACTTCCCCCGCGGGAAGGTCCACATCAGCACCGCCGCTGGTGCAATCACCGCTGGCGCCCGCGTTGACACCGGTTCGGTTGCCGGCACCGTCGCTTCGGGCGCCTCATCGGTGACCAACATCGGTATTGCTCTGACCACGGCCGCGGACACCGCGCTCGTGGAATGGATGGAGATCTAGCTCCGCCGCAACTCCCCCCAATAGCACCACCTCTTCAGGCCCCACGCGCTGCGTGTTGGGCCTTTTTCGTGTGCCCGGCAACCGGGCGAATTGAAAGGTGACCCGAATGCCGGGCGCATATCCCCCGAGTGGTCCTTCGCTTTCCGGTGACCTCCTCACCATCCACCGTCTCTTGCAGAATCCCACCTACCTGCAGCGTCGGCTGCGGACCATTCAGGAACTGCGGTTCATCGCCGACCAGATCCTCACCCAGCGGCTACGCACCTCCGGTGGTGCCATCGCATACGAAACCTCCGAGCCGATCTTGAACGCGCGTGCGGTCGAGTCTGTTGCCGCCGGTGCTGAGTACCCGCGCGATACCCCGGCCGATGGCACCGCCGCCCTGGCGAAGGTGTCCAAATGGGGTCAGGCCGTGCAGCTCACCGACGAGAAGTTGAAACGGTCGGTGTACATGGGTGACGAACTGAATCGGACCCTGCGGAAGTGTGCGAACACCGTCATCCAGAAAGTTGACCGACTCACCACGGCGGCAGTCGCGTCAGCGGTCGTAAACGCGACCACCGCAGCGGCAGCGTGGAACACGGCCACACCGGCACTGTTCCGTGACGTTGAGCTCGCCGCAGCGAAGATCATCGACCAGAACATGGGCTACAACCCGAACACGGTCCTCATGTCGACCACCAAGTACGCCCTGCTGGTGACCGACCCCGCAATCGCCGCCCTGCGTAAGCGGGAGGACAACACCAACCCCGTCTACGGCGGCACCATCGACAGCTTGGGTGGATTCAAAATTATCGCCACGGCAGCGTCGAACCTGCCCACCGATGACATCTTCGTCTTCGACCGTGACGCCCTGGGTGGTATGGCCGACGAGGTTGAAGTTGACCCCGGGTACGCCACGATGGACAACAACCTGCAGTACCAGACGATGCGGGTCGCTGAGCGCGACTCGTGGGACATCTGGGCCCGCCGAATCACTGTCCCGGTTGTATTGGAACCAGCCTCAGCGGTGAAGATCACAGGCACTGGGACGCTCGGCTAATGGGCATCGTTTATCAGGTCGTTGCCGAGTGCGCCCACGCCACAATCAGTACACCGTACGGCCGGGTGGTTCAGCTGATGTACAAAGGCGCACTCATCCCCGCCGACGCCCCGGAGCTGCCCCGGCTGCTGGGCATGGGGTTCGTCGCCAAACTGGGCAACGACGAAAACACCACGGGTGGTGTCGACGCCACAAGCACCCCGTCCGGTGCGTACACCATCCGGGTACCCGCGTCGGTTACCTCCACCCCCGTCACGGTCGTCACCGATGCCACGGGGAAGGGTACCGGGAATGTTGCCGGTGCGGCTGACACCGAGTCGGATGGAGCTCGGGCGGCGGCGAAGGCGAAACTACCCACCGACGGTTCGGCCCCGCACCCGAACGCCGGGCAACCGGTATGGGTGGAGTACCACGTTGCCCGCGGGTCCCGCTACGAGGATGTTGTGAACGCAGACAAGGCTGAGCTCGTGGATCTCGCGAAGCAGCAGGCCTAACCAGACTGCACAACGCGGTAAAGGGTGCCGGCCAACCCGGTTCGGTGGGGTCGGCACCCCCTTTTTTCATCGTTTCCCTACCGCTTCGGGCGGTCCGTTGTGCTGCCCGAGGAGGGTTTTGTGCATCCCATTCGTAATTGCATCGGTTGTGGCGGAAAAGACGATCACCCCCGCCACGTGATGGCAGTCGGTGACGGCAACGTGAACTGGCACATGGACTGCCACGTCCTCGCGACCAACTGTGACGTCTGCGTTGCCCAACTCGATGATGTCGGCGGGGTTGCCGGCAACCCGAAAGGCCAAAAGCTGCGGGATCACCTAGTCACGACCGGCCCGGGAGCCGACCAGCCCGGGTGGACCGCACCGGCTGACGATAAGTTGAAGGGCTGAAACCGTGGCTAACAACATTGTGCAGGTGCTCGCGAACCAGCTCATCGACGCGTCGTTCGGTACGGCGTCGTTGACCGCGGTGACCACACCGATGAAACTGGCCCTAGCATCGACGACGGGTACGAACACCACCGCCGGCACGGAGATCTCGGGTGGCTCCTACGCCCGGCAGACGATCACCATGTCCAGCGCGTCCGCGGGTTCAACATCAAACCCGTCCGTAATCACGTTCACGAACATGCCAGCGGTAACGACCACAGGTATTGACATTTACGACTCGTCGGGTACACCACGGCGGGTGTGGGTGGGTGCGTTGACCGCATCGAAAACCACCTCCAGTGGTGACAGTCTGAGTTTCGCGGCGGCCACAATCACCGCGTCTCTCGTCTAGGACAACCTCAAGGAGTTCCGTTGTGGAACGTCAACGGCTAGGGGTGCCGAGTGCAAATTTATGAAGTGGCCCTCACCAAAACAACCCCAATCGGTCCCGGCCCGATCTTCACCCTGGCCACGGGCACGACGATCAGGCCGAGCATCCGGGAAATAGGTATTTTCATCGCGCCGACGGCTGTCGCCTCAATCGTCGGTATTGGCCGACCAGCCGCCGTGGGGTCGGGTACGACTACGGGTGTTTTCGGTCAGCCACTCGACCCGAACGACCCTGCTTCAACGTGCGGGCTGATCAGTTCGTATGCGACCACTCAACCGACGACCCCCGCCGCGTTCACCCGCCGTATCGATTTTCCCGCGACCGTAGGTTCTGGGGTGATCTGGACGTGGCCGTCGAACACGTTCAAGGTCAATGTGAACAGCAACTTGTGTATCTGGCAAATCTCGTCAGCTGCCGCATCGTACGACGTGTACGTGGTCTGGGAAGAGTGATCTGGCCCGGAGGGGCGTGACCCGTGGCGATCATCTCCTCTCCGGGTCCGGGATCTACCGGCAATTCGGTCATCCTCGTCGGGAACGCACCCGCGTACGAACCGCTACCAGCGACCGTCAACGCGGGCACAATCGTCACCCCCCCAACCGGGGTCATGCTCCGAGGGCGGACCGCGTTCGCCTCCGCGAACGCGCTCACCGTCACCACTGCCACTTTCACCCCTGATCCGAACACGCTTTTGGTTGCGTTGTGTTCGTCAGGCAACGGCAGCGGGGGGACGCTCTCCTCTGGTCAGGTCACGGACAGTCTCAGTGCGACCTGGACCCCACTCCTTGGCGACTCGGCGTCGAGTTCTTCTTGCGCCGAGGTGTGGATCAAAGATGCGGGGCCCTTCCCCGCGGCACAGACAGTCACGTGGGACGTTGGTGGCGCTAACGCGTCGGGCAACACGATCGTTGTTCTCTGGTTCGATGCGGCAAAGAACTCGTTGCAAAACGGGCAGGTCGCCACCAACCTTGCAACGGGTAACTTCTCCACAAGCCTGACTCCGAGCGTTAAAGGTTCGGTAATCGTCGGTGCGTTCGGCCGCGCATCCGACGCAACCACACCTACCGCACTGGCCAACACAACACTTCTCGGGTTCTCAAACGGTGCATCCGGCGACACCTCAGCTGCGTTTCTCAGTGCCAAGCAGATCACCGCAATTAACTCAACCGCTTTCGGCTTTTCCAACGCGCCGACTGGTGTTAACCGGATCGCCCTGGTCGAGATCGTCCCCGGCATCCCCGGCGGCGGTGCAGCGGCACTCACCGCAACGGCACCACTGAGCGCAGCATCGGCGTTATCCGCCGGGGGCACCCAAACAGTTGCTTCGGGTGCGGCCGTGAACTCGGCTAGCACCCTCACCGCTGCTGGTGCGGCTTCCCAGACCGGTACGGCGGCGTTGTCGGCCGGGTCCGGTCTCACCTCAGCGGGTGGGCTTACTGCCCAGGGCGCGGCGGTACTGTCGGCGGGGTCTGGTCTTACCTCGGCAGGTACCCTCACTGCTGCCGGTGCCAGCGCTGGGTTGAGCGCGAGCACATCACTGGGTGTGAGTGCACAACGGACCACCACTGGGGCTGCGGCACTGACTGCAACGTCATCGTTGACCGGTGACGCGACCACGGTCGGTGTCGGCGCTGTTGCGATGTCGGCTGCATCCGGGCTGACCGGGACGGCAACGCAAGCTCAAGCCACCGCCGCGGTGTTGTCTTCGGCATCTGGGCTGACTAGCGCGGGAACCCTAACCCAGACCTCCGCCGTGGTGCTGTCTTCGGCGTCAGGGCTAAGTGTTGCCGGGGCATTGCCCCAGTCCGGTGCCGTGGTGTTGTCTTCAACATCCGGGTTGACTAGCGCAGCAACACAAACTCAAGCCAGCGCAGCCGTGGCCCTGTCGACAGGGTCCGGGTTAAGCAGCACGGGGACCTTGGCTCAGTCCGCCGCAGTGGTGATGTCTTCAGCGTCTGGGCTGGGTAGTGCTGGGACGTTGACCCAGTCCGCCAATGTGGCACTGTCTTCGACGACCGCGTTCACCAACGCGGCAACACAAACCCAGGCCGCTGCCGCAGTTTTGTCTTCGACGTCCGCGTTCACCAGCACTGGGACGTTGACCCGGTCCGCCGCTGTGACGCTGTCCTCAATATCCGCACTGCTCAGTGCTGGGGTGTTGACTCAGGCCGCCACGGTGGCCTTGTCCTCCAGCAGCACCCTGACCGGGGTGGCAACGCAAACCAGTGTCGTCACCATCGGCTTGACCGCAGCATCAGGGCTGACCACCGCCTTAACCTTGACCAAGGGCGCCGCAACCGCTCTCAGTGCGGTAAGTCTCATGGATATCGGTGCCGCGGGTAGCCTGACCGGTGCTGCAACCCTGGCAGCAGCATCAGAGTTGACCGCCGCAGGTACGGCAACCATCAACACGGCCACCATCCTCAGCTCAGCGTCGACAATGACCGCCGGGGTCACTCAAACAGTTGCAACCGGGCTCAACCTGTCAGCGGCGTCTGCCTTGGTAGTGGCTGGCACACTCACCAAACCCGGCACCATCACACTGTCCGCGTTGTCAGGACTCATACCAACCGCGACCAGCGGTTCCAGCACCGGTGTGACCCTGAGTGGGGTCAGTGCACTGACCTGCGGTGCCACCCAAATTGTTGCTGTCACCGCCGTCTTGTCCGGGGCTTCCACTTTCGCGGTAGCCGGCACTCTTGTGCAGGCCGGGGCCGCCGCCTTGTCCGGGACATCCACCCTGGTCGCTGCGGGAACCGTTACTGCTGGTGGCACCGGTAGTGGCATGTCCGCAAACTCGGGGCTGTCGGTCTTCGGGGTGGAGACTGGGCAAGGTGGGCTCGTCTTAACGACAACGTCAACCCTGTTCGCGGGGATAACCCTCGCCCAAAACGTTGCAGTGACCCTGTCCACCACAACCGGTTTAGCTAGTACCGCAGTCCGGGTTTTTGCCGGTACCACATCAATGGTCGGGGCGGGCACGCTGACCACAGCGGGGGCTGTGACCGCAGGTGCTGGTGTGGTCTTATCCGCGGTGTCTGTGCTGACCGGCGGGGCGGGAACGCAACTAACTGCGGGCACGGTCATGACCGCGTCGGGGGTTCTGTTCGCTGGGGCGGTCGTCACCCAATCAGCGACGGTGATCTTCACCGTTGCTGCGGGACTGAACACCGAGGCTGTGGTGCAGGCTTTCGCCGCGATCACCGTGACAGCTGGCAGTACCCTCATCGCGGCGACGGTCGCGACTGTTGCGGGGCAAGTACAACTGAGTGGGATCAGCGCACTGGCTACCGCCGGTGTGGTGGTGTCGGTGTTTTACCGCCCGGGGATCCTGTCCGCTACTTCCACCGGGTCTTATTTGTTGGCCACCTCAGCCCGCGCTTCTTTGTCTGCTACCTCAGCCCAGGCTTCTCTGTCCGCCACTTCAGCCCAGGCTTCATTGTCGGCTGACACAGCCTTGCCCGCGTTACTGACTGCCGGGACCATCCACGGACCCAATTAGGGGGCGGCATTGAGCACCGGAACTGATGTTGGGGTTGGTGACAGTGAACTCGCGTACCTTGATGTTGCCCCCGCCGACGGCACTACCACAGCAACCCTGCTGGCCCGGAAACCAGACGGAACGAGCACCACGGTTGCGGTTACTGGTGCGGTTTTAGTCCCGATACCGGGGAGTAGTCCTACCCAGTACTCGCAGCGGTGGACCTCCGCTCAGGTGGTTGTCTACGACCAACCAGGTCATTGGATTTTGCATTGGGCGGTCACCGGGACTGGTGTTGGGGTTGAAGACCTCGACGTGTGGGTCACCGCTTCCCCGGTCGCGGGCGGGCCGACGTGGACACCAGGCCGATCAAGGGTTGCCACCTACCTACCGCGCCGGACCCTGGTACGGTCGGCGTCGTCCACGATCAGCAGCCAAGACACCTACGCGTTCACGTTCGACTCGACCACGGTCCCCACCGGGTTGGTGGTGTCCCGGCTGATCGCGGACGGGGTCGCGTGGGTGCAGTCCCGGGTGTATCCGATGGCTGCCGGGTCAACTGATGCTGCTGCGGTGTGCGTAGCCCTGTATGCCGCTGCGATGATCGAGCGGACGTGGCCGGATGATGACCAGTCCCTGCAGCGGGCCCTTGATCTGGAGAGGCGCCTTGATCAGATGCTCGGTGATTTGGTGAGGGCGAACGCGGCGGCGAACACCGGCACAATTACGGGTCAACCGCCGGCCCCGCAGTACCAGTTCCCGTTCCCTGATGACAATTACCTGGATTACCCGTCGTACGTGTGACCTGCTGAAGGGTAGTGGTGGTTGTGCCGGTCAAGGTCACGTTTCGTCCGAACCGGTCCGGGATTACTGCCGCCGGCCGGTCCGAGGGTATTTATCGGGAGCTTGAACGGCGCGCCAACAAAGTCATTGATCTGGCGAAAGCGGCGGCGCCGGTGAAGACCGGCCACTACCGGTCGTCGTTTGTTAAGAAACGGGCCCGGGTGCGGGGTCAAGCCGCAGTCACCGTCTCCAACACCGCGAGCTACGCCGCGATTATCGAGTTCGGTTCACGTGCTCATGTGATCGAGCCGCGCAACAAGAAAGCGTTGTGGTGGCCTGGTGCCCGGCACCCGGTGCGGCGGGTTCATCACCCCGGCACCAAAGCCCAACACATCCTGCGTAACGCACTCCGGGCGGCCGGTAGATGACCGGGTATGCGGACCCTGAGCGGCTGGTCGCGGACTGGTTGCACACCCAGTTGGGCTGCAAAATGTGGGCCGAACCGCACTTACCGCAGCGGTGGACGTTCGACGCACCGATCGGGCAGGTGCAACGCGGTCAAGGCCTCGGCGATACCCGCCTCACCCTCGACACCGCCCTGGTGGATGTTGACTTTTACGCCCAGGTCGCTGACCACGTGCGTGACCTGGCTGAGCAGGCCCGATACCAACTGCGGGTGCGGTTGCCGCTGACGACGTTGACCGGTGGGGTTCTAGTCACCGCAGTGGACACGGTCAGCGCCCCGGCGTGGGCACCGGACCCGGACGCGTACCGGCGGGCCGCCGCGTATCAGATCACGTTCGCGGGAATGCTGCCCTAACCGCGATTCCTATTTCCTGTTGAGGCCACCCGGTGATATCACCGGGCCTTTTGTTATGCCCGGAGGTTTCTACCATGCCCCGTACCGCTATTGCGTACACCGACCCGGCTAAGTCCGGCACTACCCTGCCGGCGCCTACTGCCGTTGACGTCTCGAATGGAAATTCGGTGATCAACGACGGTCGGGTGTTGTGCATTGCAAAGAATTCTAACGGAGCTACCGTTAGGAATGTGATCGTGACCCCGACGAACACCGTTGACGGCCTGGTCCCGGCGGCGCGCACCACCCCCATCCCTGCCAGTACAAGCTTGCTGTTGGGCCCGTGGGAAATTGCGAACTACTCCACAACGTTGCAAATCTCCGGTGATAACGCCACCGACGTTACTTTCCTGTTCGTGCATTTCCCCGGCTGAATTCGGCTTTTTTCCTATTCCCCATTTCGTCGTCACCCGGCCGGTCGCCGGGTTTTTTGTACCCGAAGGAGCAGTGACCACTCGTGGCGATCGATACCACAAAAATCCGGGCCTTCCAGAATGGCCTTGTCGCCGTGTCAGCGTTCGGTGTGACACCGACGTTGCCCACCGATGCAACAACGACCCTATCCGCGCAGTTCTTCGATTGCGGTGCGGTGACCGACAACGGCATCACCGACTCCACCAAACAGGACTCCAATGACATTTACGCCTGGCAGGGTAACGTCCTCGTCGCGTCATTGCTGGGGCAGTACACCAAAACGTTCAAGGTCGCGTTCCAGGAAACCAACGGCCGGACCCTGGCCTTGCAGTACCCGGGGTCGACGCTGACGCAGACCGGTACCGGTGTGACGATCGCGGAGAAACCACCGGTGAAGGACATCCGGGCGTGGGTGCTGCACGGCATTTCTGACTCGGGGAAGTTGCAGCGCGTCGTGATCCCCCAGGGTCAGGTTTCGGATCGCGGTGACATTGTTTGGTCATCTAAGGACATCACCGTGTACGAGTACACGATCAAGTGCTTTATTGATGGGTCCGGCAACGTCGCGTACCGGTACTTCTACGACTCAACCCTCACCCTCTAATCGCCTCTGTCGCGATTCAGTCGGCGTCGCCGGTCCCTAAGCGGGTGGCCGGCGACGTCCCCTTTTTACCCGCCAACCCGCTAACCCGCTGAAAGGGAAAACATGTCCGAACCCGTCCACGTGACAATCACACCGAAAAAGTTCGGTGTGGACGCAGAACCCGGTTTTGTCGCTCAGGTCAACGGCACCGCCATGCCAGTCCTGTCATACGCGGTCGAACCGGTCGAGGAGGGTGGGCAGGTGCTGGTTTCGCTGGTGGTAGTCGCCGACTCGGTGACCGTGTCCCCCACCGGTAAAACCGCACCTGCCCGCACTTCCATGAGCACCACCCAGGCCATCTCGGCGTGGGGCGCCGCGCAGGTGACGGCATGAGCGACACCGAACCGTACGACCTGCAACGCTTGTACGCGGAAAAAACCGGTGGGCCGTTCACGTTCACCTGGGCTGATCGGGTGTGGTCACTGCCGTCCATGCGGATGCTCGACATTGGCGCGCAGGAACGCATCGAGAACTTGAACTCCAGTGACGCGACCGTTGAGACGATCAACCTGATGTTCGACGATTTGATGGGTGCCGAACAGGGGGCTTTGTGGCGCCAAACTACCCGACCACTCCCCATGATCATGGATTTGTTCAGAGCCTGGGTTGATCACTCCCGGGGTGCCATGGGGGAATCGGAGGCCTCCGACGACTCCTCACCGAGCACGGGGAGGCCATCGAAGCGGACCTCGAACGGTTCTACCAAATCCGGCTCTCGTCGGCGCTCTACGGCGACGAAACCGAACGGTACACCGCCCGAGAGCTCCTAGTACGGATCCGGCATCTGCCACCGGAGTCCGCGCTCATGCGCGGGATACGCGGGCCCATGGCGGACTGGGACGTTACTGCCCTGCTGCTACGCAACATCGAGTTCGGGATCCGTGGTTTGCAGTGGCAGAACGCCGGCAAAGGTCAACGCCCGTCACCGATCCCCCTGCCAGACGGTGACCGGCCCGGCCCGGCACGGCCTGCTGGTGTGGACGTTGCCCACCGGCTAGCCGCACTCGGGCTTATCCCCACTGATGCGGTATCTGACTGATGGACAGGGGGGGAACTCGGGTGACGTCACCGATCAACGTCGGTCAAGTCAGTGTTGACCTTGTGGCCGAGGCCCGTGGTCTGGCCGCGTCGATCCGCAAAGAGGTTGAGGCCGCGTTCCAAGGTCTCGACATCAACGCGATGTTGCGGGAATCGGTCGGGAACACCAGGATCAAAATCCCCGTTGAGGCCGACCTCAACGTTGACGGTATCGGTGAGAAGGTCCGTAGCACGCGGGTTCCGAAAGTCCCCGTCGAGCTTGATCCGGTTTTGGCGGCGTTTCAGGCTGAGGTCCGCGCGCAAGCGGACGCCTTAGCGAAAACGGTCAACGCGAAAATCCCCGTCGGGGCGGACGGTAGCCGGCTGCGGGCGGAGCTGGGTGCGGAAATCGCCGCGGTACAGGCCCAACTCAAAATTGAGGTCCCGACCGAGCCGGGTGCGAAAGCTGAGTACGAAGCGAAACTGAAAGCCCTGGTTGAGACTGCGTCTGCGCGGGTCAAAGCTCATATCAAGGTTGAAGCGGAAACGAAGGATTTGTCTTTCCTGTCCGGGGCGGTGGGGAACTTCCTCCCGGACTTCGGGGGGATCTCGGCCGCGGTCGGGGGTATCGGCTCCGCGATCCAGGGCCTCGCTGATGGGGTAGGGAAATTCGCGCTGAACGCCGCTGAGGGTGGTTCGCAGCTGGCCGGGTCGATCGCGGCGGCGGCCGGCCCGATCGGTTCCATCATCGCACTGCTAGTCACTGCGGGTGTGGCCTTGGCCGGGCTCGGTGCTGGTGCGTCCCTGGTCGTGCCGGCGATGACAGCGGTGGCCGGTGCCGCTGCGGCGATCCCCGCCGCCCTGGTTGGTGCGGGCGCGATCTTCGGGACCTTGTCCTTGGGGTTCAAGGGCATCTCGGAGGCGTTCAAACCTAAACCTGCTGGTGGTGGGGCCGGGTCCGGGCAGCAGGCAACACAGCAGGCGCAGCAGATCGCCGCCGGCGGCCGGTCGGTGGAGGCCGCTAAGCGAGGTATCGCCGCCGCGAACCGAGGTTTGGACGCATCCGAGCGGAGCCTCGCCGCAGCGCAGCGAGGCACGGTACAGGCGCAGCAGAAACTGGTTGACGCTGAGCATCAGGTCACGACAGCGCAGAAAACTGCCCTGTTGGCTCAGCAGGCGGTCAGTAAAGCCCGGGTGGAGGCCGCCCACGATATTGATGCCATGAACCGGTCGTTGAAGGGTGCCCGCCTGTCGGAGGAATCTGCGGCGCTCGGGGTGACTGATGCGTTGCGGGCGTTGAACTCGGCCCGACTGACCGGGAACATCCCGGACATTCAGCGGGCGGATTTGGCGTACCGGCAGTCGTTGCAAACCTTGGATGATGCGAAGGCCAGCACCACGGATTTGGAGAAGTCCACGGCGTCAGCGAACGCGAAAGGTGTTGAGGGCTCGGACAAGGTCCAGTCCGCGTTGCGGTCTCAGGCATCCGCGGTGGAGGGGGTCCACAAAGCGCAGGAAGGTGTCCTTTCAGCGCAGAACGGGATCCTGGACTCGTTGAGTTCGTTGAAGTCTGCCCAGGATGGGGTGTTGTCCGCGCAGGACGGTATCAAGTCGGCGGCGGACAGCCTGAAATCCGCGCAGGATTCCCTGGCTCAGGCGCAGACGAAGCAGGCCACGGCGGGGGCGGCTGCTGCGGCGTCGGTGATTAAGTTGGCTCCGGCGGCGCAAAAGTTTGTGGATGCGTTGAAGGCGTTGAAGCCGGCGTTCGAGAATTTGCGGTTGGATGTGCAGCAACGCCTGTTTGAGGGTTTGGATCAGACGGTCACCCACGTCGGGGAGGCGTGGATCCCGGCACTACGGATCACGTTGGGTTCGTACGCGGACACGTTCAACGGGTTCTTCAAAAACCTCGGGTCAGCGATCACAACCCCCAAGTTCATTGGCGATATTCAGGCTGGTGCTGAGGGTGCCCGGCAGGGTTTAAGTCACATCTTTGATGCGATCACCACGTCGTTGGTGCCGGCGTTCGGTGCGCTGTCGCGGGCGGCTGGACCGTTCCTGGATCACCTGGGTAAAAGCCTCGGATCCGTAGTCACCAAGTTCTCGGACTGGGTGCTCGCTGGTGAGAAGTCCGGGAAGCTGCAATCGTTTTTTGATCGCGCGTCTGTTGCCTTGGACCAGATTGGGACAACGGGCAAGATTGCCCTGCAAATTGTTGGTGACATTTTCACTATCATCGCAGGGCCGTCGAAGAAAACCGGGCAAACTGGTATTGAAACGTTCAACAATGGTTTGCAGAAGCTTGATACGTATTTGAAAGACCCGAAGCATCAGCAGCAGATCAGAGATTTTGTTGACAGCGTCACTAACGCGTTTACTGAGTTCGGTCATGCGGCCACCAAAGTTGACGAATTCCTGCAAAAACTTGACGGCAAAAAGGGTCAAGGCCATTCGGTAGGGTATGACATTGGTGCCGCTGTAATTGCGGGTCTGATCGCCGGGTTTGAAGGCGCTTTCGTAGCTTTGTACAACAGCTGGATTGGTCCTTTCATCCCCGGCGGGGCTCTGATCCAAGGCATTTTAAATGCGTTGGGTATTCACTCCCCTAGCACAGTGTTCGCTGATGTTGGGAAAAACTGTGTTGAGGGTCTTATCCAGGGCTTTGAAAGCCTATTGGGTAGCGTAACGACCGCAGTGGGGGACATCGGCAACACCGTCATCAACGCCGCATCCACGGCCGGGACCTGGCTTTTCACGCACGGTCAGAACGTGGTCATCGGCCTAGCGAACGGTATCGGTCAAGGCCTGCAAGGGCTGAGCACGTTCGCGCAGAACATGCGCACGACAGTGCAGAACGCCCTGAACACCGCCGGGACGTGGCTATACACCCACGGTCGTAACGTCGTCATTGGCCTCGTGAACGGTATCGGATCGTTGTTCAACAACTTGGGCACGTTCGCAGGTAATGCCCGCGTGTACGTGCAGAACGCGTTGAGTAACGCGGGGAGCTGGTTGTTCACCCATGGCCGTAACGCGATCATCGGGTTAGAAAACGGTATCGGTTCGCTGTTCAGTAACTTAGGTGCATTCGCGGGTAACGCCCGCATCTATGTGCAGAACGCGTTGTACGATGCCGGTAGTTGGTTGTACAACCATGGTGTCAACGTGGTGATCGGTTTGTACAACGGTATTGCCAGCTTCGGTGGTTGGCTGTACAACAAGGTAGCCGACTTCATTAAGAACAACATTAAAGACGCGGCGAAGAGTATTTTGGATATCAGATCCCCGTCACGGGTGATGGCCGAGATTGGTAAGTTCATCCCGCAAGGTTTGGCTGCGGGTATTAACGCTGAGGGTGACAAGGTTAAAGCAGCCGCCGATCGGATGGCCGCACTGGCGGTGCCGGACATCAACGGGAACACCTTCGACCTGAGCGCACAAACGAATGCGGCGATCACATCGAGTTTGCAGGCCAGCACCCAACAGCAGGTGATGATCGGGTTCAAACCGAATGTGCGGGGTGACAAACTCCTCGAAGCTTTGCGGGATGCAATCGACATTGGCTATCAGGGCAACATTGAACGTGCGTTGACAAGGACCCGCTAAATGCACCTAACCCGCTTACTGTTTGTTTGTTTGAGGGGGCCTCGTGTTCCCCGATGATGATGTGGAAATCACGGTGGAAGCCGCGTTCGGGGCGGATGCCACTACTGACCCTTCGACGTGGACGTTCACTGACCTGTCATCCCGGTTAATTAAGGAACCGATCACGATCAACCGGGGTGTGCTGGTCGGGCAAGGATCCCGCCGGTCCGCGTCCGCCACCGTCCGGTTACAGAACCTGGACGGGGCTCTCACCCCCCTGTTGGCGACGTCACCGTATTACCCGTATGTGGATGCGGGCACCCCAGTGCGGGTGTCCGCCCGCAGCAACACCACACCGTACGTGCAGGACACGTTCGCCCGAACGGTTGCAGCTGGTGGTTGGGGCACCGCCGACAACGGGTTCGTGTGGGCCAGCACCAACAGCGCCTATTCGGTCAACAGCGGCACAGGCCGAATCGCTATCCCTACAGCTAACACAGCCATCCGCATGTTAGGTACCTACGCTAACACCGACACCGATTGCCTCTTTGACCTCTCTATCGCTGCAATAACGTCAGGTAATTCGATTCTTTGTGGACCAGTTTTGCGGGTTACCGCTTCGCTGAGTGACTACCTGTGGGCTGGCATCGAATTTGGCACAGACAGCACCATCAATTTTTCGGTATACAACAGTGTTGCCTTACTCGCTCACGTACCCGCAGCAGGGTTGACGTATACCGCTGGTGCTGTTATCCGCTGCCGTGTCCGCCTGATCGGGACCACCCTGGTAGGGCGGGCATGGACGGCGGGCGGTACTGAACCAACATCGTGGCCTCTGCAGCTGACCGTTGCTACACCAACAATCCCGGGGGTTTACCTGGGTATACAAACGTGGGTGCAGGCCGGTAACACGAACACATTACCGAACACTATTTCGGTAGACAGTTTGACGTTCCAGCAGCCGAAGGTCCCCCGCATTGAGGGTTACATCACCGATGTGCGGCCCACATTCCAGCCGATCGCATCTGGGAACCTTTACTCGGCTGTGCAGATCGATATTGGTGGTATTGGTACACGGTTGGAGAACAAAGCGGCTGACCAGTTGTCACCGCTGCGTCGTTCATTACAGAAAGCCAACATTTCCCCCATCGCTTATTGGTCGTTGGAGGACGCTGACGCGAGTTTAACTGCGTCGTCTGCGGTCTATGGGGGCCTCCCGATGGTCCCTTCCGGGCCGGTGGTGTTTTCGTTCGATACGGGGCTGACCGGGGATGCTTTGCTCTCCACGTTTGGTTCTACGGCTATGTGTTCGGTAGCTGCCGGGGCAAGTTTGGTTGGGCCGGTGCCCGTATCGAACACTGGTGGGTGGACGGTCAGTTGCCAGCAGCAGCAGTACACCCCCGGTGTGGGTGGTGCGGTGACCGAGGTTCGGATCCTGGAATGGCGGATCCAGGATGGCACGTTCAACCGGTGGGCGTTGATCCGTAACCTGTCCGGGTATTTCATTGCCCGCGCATACAATGACACCGCCGGCACTACCACTGATGTGGCGACCGTCAGCACCAACTACGGCGGGAGTTTGTTGTATGTTGAGGTCAACGCCGTTCAATCGGGTGGGTCAATCAATTCGAGTATTTTCATCAACGCTAACCAGTACGCCACGGGCAGTGTGGCGGGAACGTTGGGTGCGGTCACACAGGTTGCGGTCAACCCAGATCAAACAAATGTGACAGGGTCGGTTGACCCGTACGGCATCAAATTTTTGGTCAGCCACATTCAAGTTTATGCGGCGGCAGGAAGTTTCTTGCCGTTCTTTTACGATACCGGTCTTGGTGGTTCGGTCCTTATCCGCGCTGATCGTGGTTGGGGATACGAGTTCGCTCACCACCGGGTGTTGCGGTTGTGTAATGAGGAAGATGTGCCGGTCACCATCATCGGTACCCCGTACACCACGGGTGTCACCCAACTCAACGTGCAGCAGGCTGGCACGTTCACCGAGCTGATCACGGCGGCGGCGGATGCCGAATCCGGGGGGATCCTCGCTGAGAGTGGTTTCGGTTACGAGTACACACCTCGATCATTCCGGTACACCCGGGCTGTGGATTTGACCGTGGACATGAGCACGTACCGGCGGATGGACAACACCGATCCCGCGACCATCCTCGTACCGTCGTTGAATAGCCGCGGCCCGAACTACTGGACGGTTCAGCGGACCAACGGTTCTGCCAGCACCGCCGGGGCTAGTGCTGCGTACCGGGCCCGGCGCGGGACGATCAGCGACAAAGCCACCTTGGATGTGTTGCTGGACTCGGATACCCCGCACCACGCCGGGTGGCGCACTCACCTGTACGCGGACGGTGCGCAGGCCAACTACCCCGGTCTGATCCTGGATTTGGCCGCGAACCCCAACCTGATCGACAACTACCTTCACGTGGGTGTTGGGGCGCGGGTGCAACGCCTCAACCAGCCAACGTTGGCAGGGGCCGGCACGATCGATCAAATGGTTGATCAGTTGTCGGAGACGATCACCCCGCGTGTCGCCGGTTCTGGGCCGGGGTGGACTGCGACCCTGGACACTTCGCCTGCGTCGGTGTGGCAGGTTGGGGTGTTCGACGCCCAGTACTGGGATTCGGCGTCGACGACGCTCGGGGCGGCTGTGACCAGCGCAGGCACGGTCCTGTTGTTCTCGACCGCCCGCAAGGGTGATGCGTGGTCGGTGACTACCTCACCCATCACCGTGACGATCTTCGGGCAAACCACCACAGTGTTGTGGATGTCCGGCATTGGGTCTGTGGCGCAGATCGAATCCGGGTTCGAGACCAGTGCCGGTTTCAGCGGGTGGCAGGCCACCACCGCCAATATCAGCCAGTCCACGGCGTACGCGCACACCGGCTCGTACAGTGCCTATCTGGCGGTCGTGGGCACACCTGCGGCCGGCAGCATGTACCCGGCCACACAGTGGCCCGTCACCGCTAATGCTTCCTACACGGCAACGGCCTGGGTATATGCAACATCATCGGTCGCAAATGTTCGTATTTCAATATCGTGGTACACCTCAGCGGCGACGTTCGTCTCCTCAGTAGTAGCCAGCACGATCACCCTTAATGCAGGGGTGTGGACCCTTTTAACGGTTAGCGGGGTAGCCCCCGGCACGGCAGGGCTCGCCCGTCCTATTCCCACGATTATCAGCCCACCAGCCGGCACCACCATGTATGTCGATGATGTTGATTTGACGTTGGATTCGGCGTCCACCGGGTTCGGCCCGTATGTGCAGACCGCGTACGTCACCCGTGACCCGGTCGTTGTCAATACCCTGCCGGCAGGGGCGGAAATCCATGTGTCCGACCCGTTGTGGTGGTCCTTGTGAGAGGTGGTGTTTATGCCGGTAGCGGCTGGTAACCGGGCGGCGTCCGGGGATGTGCAACTCATCCAAGCGGCGTCAAGCCAACGAGGTCTAGTCAGGTTGGTGCAGCAAAACCCTCAGATCATCAACAGTAACGTGGACACCGCTTTGTTGTTCGGGGCCGGTTCGGAAGAAATTGACACCGCCGCGTGGCATGACGTTGCTACGAACACGTCCCGGATCACCCCGCTACTCGCGGGTTATGTGCTGTTCACTGCCACGGTGTGGTGGGTTGCGGACACCGACATTGTCGCGAGTTGGGCTGGGATCGGGAAAAACAATGTGATCATCCAGCGGAGTGCGATGATTCTGCCGTCAACGGCGACGGCGGCGACGATCCGGTCGGTGTCCACGTCGTGTATTCAGCAATGCAACGGCACGACCGACTATTTCGAGTTGTTCGCGAAGCAACTGCAGGCGACACCGGGCACGTTGTCATCCAGTACCAGTGTGGGGACCTCATCGACGTTTGAGGCGCAGTACCTGCGCGGGTTGTAGTTCCTGATCTGGGGTGCCTCGGATGCCCCTGGTTGTTGCGAAGTCACTATCCAACACCACCGGGGCACTCCTTTACCTTTTCTTGGGAGGCTTGAATGCACCTCGACTCCGATGATCTTTTGTCGCGTATTCGGCGGGATTTCCCTGTCGAGTTTGAGCTGTCTCAACTCAGGCAGTTAGCGGACGTCCAGGCCGCCGAGATTGATCGGTTGTCAGCTCTGGTGCCGCCTACGTCGTCGTCGTTTAGCGGGTTGGCGCCGCGACCGTACGTTCTCGGCGACGATCAGGACAGCCACCATGGTTGATGATCACCTGTTCTTCGGTCGGTGCGTTGGTGGGCCGCTCGACGGCACCGAGGTTGCTGTCAGGACCTGGGCCGGGTTCCTGGCTACCGACCGGGCGGCCCGGAAAGCGTGGATGTACGTGCAGCAGCCCGACGGCACGTTCACCCCCTGCACCGATCACGACGATTCGTTGGACTACCCGCAGGGTGCGGCGACTGGGGAGCGGGTCCTAGACGCCGACCGATTGTGGGCGGCTGGGGTCGCGTCGAGCATTGACATCATCCCGGTTGGTGACTGATGGCAACGCTTGTTTCAAGCCAGCTGGAATGGACCGCCGATCAGATCGTGCACCACAGTGGCTACTCATCAGCCGTACTGTCCGGACTTGCTCCTGATCCCAGACATCTAGACACCGGTGGGTACCACTGCAGCATTGACGACCTGTTCGCGTATGGCAACGGCGGGGACTATTCCGACGTGCGGCCAGACGATAAGGGTTTCAACGCGCACAATGGGGCGGCTCTGGATGTAAGTCTTGCGCGGTCAGACATGATTCGCGCTTATACCCGTATCCATGCTGTGTGGGCGGATCATTCCGACCCGCGCCGAATGTATGTGAATGCGATCAACTGTTGGTGCGGGTCTGGTGACGCGGTCCGGTTGGACTTCTATGCTGGCACGTCCGAGCGCGCCTCGTCGGATCATCAATGGCACACGCATTCGGAGTTCCGGCGCCGGTACGTGCTCGACCCCAAAGCCGCTCGCGCCCTGGTGTCCATCTACCAGGGTGAGAGCAAAGCCGCCTGGATCGCCCGCGAAGATCCCATCCAACCGCCGACCCCGCCGAGCGCCAGTCACCAACCCGGCAGCCGAACCTTGGCGGAAACCGACCCGATCATGACCGGGGATGACGTCAAGTTCGTGCAGCGTTGGACCGGCGCCACAGCAGACGGAGAGTTCGGGCCGGCAACAAAGGACCGGGTTGTGCGCTACCAAAAAATTGTTGGCCTCGCGGCTGACGGAATCGTTGGCCGAAAGACCTGGGCCGCCATGGGCGTGAAATGGACCGGCAGCTGAGCGGCGCCGACCGATTCGCGTGACGACCCTGACCTTCACTTGAACACTCGGGGAGCTCAACCGTGCATGAAAACGGAATCCTGCCCGCCTTGTTCGCCGCCGCGAACATCATCATTGTGTGCGGGTACCTTGCTGTCCCGTTCCTGGTCCTGCCGTATCTGCCACTGACGCGGTTCGTGACCGTGCTGGCGGCGGGCTTTTTCGTCGGATGCAGTGGGACGCACGGTTGGATGGCGATCAGCATGGCTCACGACAGCCGCGGCTGGTTCGTGTTCTGGACTTGCTGGCACCTGGTGCAAGCGCTGTGCACCTGGGGTTTCATCCTTACCTTCCGGCACATGCTGCAGGCCGCCCAATGTAGGCGCCGTGGTGGTGGGAGTGACCTGTGACCGCCGACGGGGACGCCATCGACGCCCTCGCCAACACCTTGGATGCGCTCGACGTGCACCTGCGGCATTCCGATGCCACGGTGCGGCGATCGGAACGTAACCGGCTGAGCATGCTCCACATTCATGCGCTCGCAGCGATGGTCGTCGCACCGCTGTTCGCGGCGATCGGCCGGCAAGGGATGACCGGGCCGACGTGGGCGGTTATCCGGCTGATCCCGGGGGCGCCGTTCACGCTTGCGGTGCTTCTTTTCGGTGGTGGGGCAACTTTAGCGGTCGCGACTGCGTACAGGGCGGTGTGGTGGGAAATGCTGGGCTTGTGGATTCTGCTGTGCTGGTACGCGACGATTTCGGTGTCGTTCGCGCTCGCTTTGGGTCAATGGCTGATCGCGGGGATGCCGGCCGGGCCGGGGAAACCGTCAACGTACGCCCCGGCGTTATACGGGCATTTCGTGGCAATCATGGGTGTGCATTTGCGGACCCTGTACCGAATTCGTCGGACGCGGAAGACCAAAACCTGATGTGGTGGGCGGCCGACGCTAGCGCTGCCCCGGTGTGGCAAACCTGGGTTCCGACTCTGCTCGGGGTGCTCATCACTGCGGCTGGTGGGATCGCTGGCACGGTGTGGGTGAAACGGCTGAGCCGGCGTGTTGATGAGGCCACCGCGAACAAAACCGAGTCGGAGTCGCGGAAAGCGGACGCTGAAACGGTGTCGATTGAGGTATCCACTGCCCGGGGGTTGATCACCGATATCAAATCCATGATGGCGGACCAACGCACCAACTACGAGACACAGATTGACATGCTGCGTGGCCAGTCGGAGGCGCAGATCCAATCCGTGCGGGTGCAGCATCAGGCGGATATGGGTGCGTTGACTCGCCGGTTGACCGGGTTGGAGACCCGCCAGCAGTCGTTGAGGTCGGCGTTCGTGGCGCATCGTGACTGGGATCGGCAGGCCACGGATGTGTTGAAGCAGGTTGACCCGGATTTCCCGGCACCTCCACCGATCGACTTTGACTAACCCGTGTGCGGGCGCGGACGATCCGCACTGTTCGAGTAATTTAGGCCGGACCGGGACTCGAATGGTGTCGCAGTCCGGTTCTCCCGTTCTAGCCGTTCCCGCATCCAGGCCAACTTGTCGGCTGCAGCCCGCTCGTCGGCACCCGCCATCCGCAGCAATGTAACTGCCCGGCCGAAATGCCCGCATTGTTCATGGTCGGCCAAGACGGTGCCGAGTTGGTCACCGAGCAGGACCGGGTTTGTCGTGATCGCGTGCAGGCGGGCGACAGCTGCAGCCTCGGGAACGTCTTTCCCCGGCCCATGATCAAGGTTCTTAACTTCGCCGGCCAGTTGAGCGATGAGGAGCCGGCCTGGGGATGAACGCATCGGGAACTGCATGCGTGCAGGCTAGCGCTGATCTGCTGGGACTTCACGCCAGTCGCCGTGGCGGCGGCGCATCCATGAGGTGATCGCGTCGCAGGCTTGCCGCTCGTCGGTGGCTTCCCACGTGCCGGCCCAACCCCGTCCGGTTCGGGTGGCGAAGTAGCGGCCGTTGCCGAGTTGGCCGAGCCCGATGATGTCGGCCCTGCTGTCGCCTGGTGATTGTTTGACCCATTGTCGGTGCACCGTGTGTGCCTGCTCGGCGAGGTTGATCCGCTGCATGACCGGACGGTAATCCGCCGGTCCGACAGTTTCCGATGCCAATAGGGCTTGGCGGGCCAATATCCGCCTGTCGAGTTTCGTGAAGTCAATTTCTACCTGCAGAGGAGCCCCGCTCGTGGACTCGATCGTTTTCCCTACCCTGCCCACTTATCTGTTCGAGCCGTCATTGGCTGGCCTGCTTAGCCTCGCCCTGACGATTGTGTTGCCGCTACTGGCTGCGTTGCTCATGAAGTCGTCGTGGTCAGCGTTCACCAAGGGCCTGATACTGCTCGCGCTCGCAACGGTGAAAGCGTTCTTGGAGGCATGGGTCGGCGCGAACACGTCCCATGAGTCGTTCGACCTGGCCCGGGTGCTGTACGCCGACTTGGTGAACTTCGGGATTGCCGTGGTGTCGTACATGGGTTTGCTGCGCGGCACCAGTGTGCAGCAGGCGGCGATCTCCTCTGGCCCGGTGAAAGACTCCCCGGTCGGCTGATCGAAAAAGTGAACCCCTTCCCACACCGGCCGGGGCAGCAGATGCTGGTGCCTCAGCCCTGACGGGCACGGACCTCGGAAGGCACCACAATGATCAAACGTACGGTTCAGGTCATGCTCGCTGTTGCGCTCACTGCTGGTGGCATTGCCGCCGCTGGTGGGCAAGCTGATGCTGCGGCAAAACCGAAGGTGTTCGCCAACTGCACCGATCTGCATGCGAAGTTCCCGCATGGAGTGGGCCGTAAGGGTGCGAAGGACAAGGTCGCGAAGGGCGGCAAGCCGGTCACGAAGTTCGCGGTGAACACGGCCGTGTACAACGCGAACAAGAACTTGGATCACGATCACGACGGTGTTGCCTGCGAAAAGAAGTAACTCCACGCTACCCATCCCCCGATGCCCCGGTTCCGACCTGGGCGTCGGGGGATTTTTGGTCTCTGCTGGTCGCTGATCGTCTATCCGAAGTAGCAGATGGGCGACCCTGATCGCGTGACTGCCGCTCGCCAGCCGGAACCACTAGCGTGCTGCGGGAACCAGAAATGCCGATTCATCACTGATCAAGGACGTGGATGGTCACCCAGACTCAGGCGCCACCCCGGCATGCGGCCGGGAAAGTCGTCCGGCAATACGTGCCCGGCGAGCAGACGAAGCGAGTCAAGCTCACAGAGCGCAGGTTGCAGATTGCCGCCATAGTTCCGGCGTTCAACGAGGCAGACGCAATTGCCGCTACCATCGCCTCTCTGCGGAAGCAGACCCGGCAACCGGACTTAATCGTTGTGGTGCCGAACAATTGCACTGATCAGACTGCCGACGTCGCGGAAGATGCTGGCGCTTACGTGATCGCTTATCCCGGGCACAACCCAGACAAGAAGGCGGGTGCGATCAATTACGCGCTCGACCGGCTTGAGCCCTACCTGGGGAACCCGTGGGATTGGGCCATGCTGGTCATGGACGCCGACACTACCCTTTCGCCGAGATTCATTGAGGTGGCCGCCGAGAACCTCACGGCGGGCGTGGGTGGTGTTGGTGGAACTTTCGCCGGCCGGGAGTGCGCTTCAGTTCTGGGTTATTTGCAGCGTATGGAGTACCACCGGTATGGGCAGGTCGCGAAACGCCTGAACTACCGGGCGTTCGTTTTGTCCGGTACAGGAACCTTGTTTAGCTATGGGGCTTTGCTGGATGTGCGGACTCAGCGCCGAACCGGCGCATTGTTGCCCGACGGCTGGTCTTTTTACGATACGCACAGCTTGACCGAGGACAACGAGCTGACGTTCGCTCTGCAGGCATGCGGCTATCAGGCGGTGGCACCCCCCGGTATGTGGGCAACAACTGACGTGATGGAGTCGGTTGGGAAACTGGTCGGCCAGCGGGAACGCTGGTACCTGGGAGCCTTACGCAACATCGCCCAATATGGGCGTCTCATGCCCGGTCATATGCGGTGGACGTACTGGCGCCAGCAAGCCGGGCTGCTCCTGTCCGCGGTAGTGGCCGCTACCTACCTCGCCGCGGTCACTGTATCCATGCTCGTGTTCCACGATCTCACCTTCCGGTGGTATTGGCTCTTACCGTCAGCAGTCCTCCTCGTGGAACGGATTTGGTCGGTCTGGGGCATGGGATGGCGCGCACGTCTTTACGCGGCTTTGTTCATCCCTGAGCAGCTCTACACATTGCTTCTGACATTCATTTACGTGCGCGCATTTATCAAGTTTGTGCGAGGCGATAAGGGCGGATGGGTCGCCACCTAACCGAAAGGATCATGATCCACATGTACCAAGCTGTGTTACCCCGAACAGGCGCTGGGTTGACTATCGGTGGAGTAGCCCTCAGCACCATGAACATGATCTGGCTGGGCATTGCTATAGCCGTTATCGGTGGGGCACTCGTGACTTTGTCGAAGTTCGGCCCACGCATCGCAGTTGAGCTGGTCCCGGTAGGCGTTCATGACAGCAAGCTTCGACTTACCTGTAACGGTCGCCCCCTATCGCGCCGTCCGAAACTTCAATAACACTAAACCCTGGTATCTCAAGGAAGTCCTCGAACTGGCCCAAGCCAGGATGACCTCCCGCTTACCTAAAGCGATCGAACTGTACGATGCCGCTCACAAATGACTTGTAGGTTCGGTGACATGGGATTCTTGTCGCGTCTATTTCTTCCACGCAAACTCCGTCGGGTCCTCCACCCGGTCCGGTCCGCCAAAAGATCCGTCCGTAAGGCCGTCGTCCCGAAGGCGGTGCGCAGAGCAACTTATGCGGCGTCTCAGCTCGCAAATCCACTGGGTGCGGTGAAGTACCACGCCGTCGAACGACCGCTGACCACCGCCCTTCGCAGCGGCTTGCGGAACCCGCCCGTCCCTTCCGGCTCGGTATTTCGCCATGGCAACTGCACCGTAAAACACCCCAACCGCGAGGCGGCCAGCCGTTGTCGGAATCGCTGAGTAACTCGCGCAAGTCACTGCGCTGATCATGTAAGACGGTTGCCTGCAGACAAGCGGCGTCGGTTGTGATTCCGTGTTGTTCAGCAGGTGGAACGCTCGGTAGCAGTAACACTCATCCGACACCGGTGACCTGCAGAGCGGTCGTCCAATCGGTGCGGATCGCCGTGCGTGCAGCGGCTAAGGTGACTTTGCCGGCGCAGACAGCTTTCTTCAGCTTGTTCTCGACGCCGTCTTTGGTGGCCGAGTTTTTGCTGCCGGCGTGCGGTTCGGGCCACAGATTGTTCGGGTCGCGGGGTGCACCGCCGAGTTCCAACGGCACGTAGTGGTCCTCTTCGTAGTCGGCCAGGCTGGTGTCGCTATAGCCGTAGTCAGTGATGCCCTGCACCTTCAACGCGTTGGTATACGAGGTGGGTGGGCGAACGGTAGCGGTCCAGCCCGAGACGCAGATCGTGGTGGCAATTGTGGCTTGGGTGACGTCCGGGTTGTAACTGCCGGGTGTGCAGCGCGGGTCAGGCAGGGGCAAGTACGAGCGGGAGCAGGTGCTGGCGTAGGCGGCTTGGTCGGCTGCCACAGCGACTACGCCGGTCAGCGCGGTCGACATGGCGAGTGTGATCAGGGCTGCGAGTGGTCGACCGTTGATGACCATGCTGACTCCGAGGTGTCGGGCCGGGCGCTGCCAGGGTTTAATTTGATGACAGCAGCACCAGCCCAATCAGGCGTATGCGTCATGGTGAATTTTGGGTGGCAGGCGCGGCGATTGTTCGACAACGCGGTGCTCGGTACATTTCACTGCGTGCGATCAAGAACCCCCGTCACAGGAGCGACCGCTCGGCTCGCCCTCGGACTTGCCACAGCACTTGTACTGGTCTCCGCCGGGTGCAGTGGTAGCGGCGGGGCTTCCCGCCCGGCGGCAGCCCCGTCGATCGCTCCTACCTGGAACACTGTCGGGACTAGCAACTCCATGCTTGCAGGGCAGGGGCCGCCGTTCCCCGCAGACCTCAACGGATGGCAGCGGCAACGTGAGTGGACTGAAATCACGCGCGCGTTCACAGGCCAGTGGACCTCGGTTTGCGGAAGTGATGCCTGCCCGAATCCTTATCCCGCCACTATGAACGGCTGCGCCGACCAGCGTTTTCTCATTCGATGGCGCTCTTTGGGCGACCCGGTCCTGTTTGCCTACGGTGACGTCTCCGGTACGACTAATCCCATCGTGGAACAGCAGATGTCGGCCCCGGCCCAGCAAGGCTGGGCCGAGCTGACTGGATGCTTATGGCCGCTGTGGCAGTATCAGTCTGGGCTGCCTAGCACCCTTGGTGACATTGCGGTCAGTGTGCAGCACTGGACGGCCGCACCATGATGTCATTGGTCTGCCGCCCTGAGTGTTGGCGAGCGAGGGTCACGACGAAAGAATGAGGCGCAAAGAGCGGCGATTATGTCATGCACGGAGGGAATATTTAGTAGATTCACGTTCACGAGTGTTGCGGTCATGGCAGCCATATCCTAGCCAAATGAATTGCAATGTTTTTGGATGTAATAACGTTGGCCAAGCCGGATGGGTGACGAACGGAGATCCACAACCTCGTGAATTCTGGGTATGTGAAGCACATGAAAATGCTCTCAACGCTGAGGGCGCAATTTGGCGAATCTTAAACATCGATGGCAACGGCCAGATTGTTATCGATGACCGTCTTCCAGAAGATCAAAGAGTAGTGGTTGGCTTCCGCACTCAACGGGATATTCAGCCAAGATCCGAAGCCCCAAGACGCCGAACAATTATTTTTCGTGTCGAAACAGCCGATGGTATCGAGGAAGAATTTGGGTTTTCAATCACCGATCAACAGGGGGCAAGACTCGCCAGAATGATCACCGACCGCTTCGCGTAGCTCGACTTAATCTAAAAGAATATTGCAGTTAGCCGAGAAATGCCTAGAGAACTGGCTACCACAACCTCTTCCTAATTCTCCGCGCCCGCCGTTTCCATTTCCCTAGCGGGATCGGTGCGCCACTTGCGACCCATGCAGTCAGCGCGAAAGCGGTCCCAGCTGCAGTCTCGCCAGCAGCGAGCACGGACGCGACAAGACCGTAGAACACGAACCACGCCCACAGCGCGAGGGTCAGCCCGAGCCACACGGACGGCCAGCCGACGAGGCGTTTCTGCCACGGCCGCCACCGTCGAGCTGGTTTGGTCGCCGGGACTTTGAGTGGCCGTGGCGCCGCTGGTACCCGGTCGGCGGGGTGCACCCACCTGGTTGCGTTCGTGGCGGCGTCTCGTGCCCGGCGTTGCCTGATCGCGTCCGGTGGGATGATCCGAGCGTCGTTGCTCTCGTTGCCTTTGACGTTGTAGAGCGGGCGCTCGGCGCGGATCGCGGCAGTCTCGGCACGCAGCACCGCGTCCTTGCCGTAGAAGGTCCGCGGGTCGACTTCCCAACGCACCACTGTGTCGAACCAGGGTTGGGTGGCTAGGTGTTCGAGCAGGCGCTCGAACGGTTGCCGGCCGGTCTCGCCCACGTAGCCGAGGACGGTCTCGCCGGTCAGCGGGTGCTCGACGCAGAATCGGTACAGACGGCAGGGGCGCAGGGCAGAAGATTGGTGCGAAGTCACTGCCACGACGCACATCCGACAGTTGCCCGGTTATTAGAGGCCTTGATGAATATGTTCGACCGATGGGCTTGTTCAAGGGGTCGCGTGTCGTCATCAACCAGCAGGTAGCGAGGTACGCCGCTGGTGCTCGCGGCGTCGTCATCCGAGTCGATATTCGGGTATTTTCGGGCGCCCGGTACAGCGTCATGCTCGACCAGGACGGCGCCGTGCTTGAAGACCTCGCTGAGTCCCAGTTGTTCGAGCTCGACAACGAGGTCGGCGGCAACTGACCTCCGCTTTGCAAAGAGCGATAGATCCGTCACGATGGGTGCATGCGCCGTCAGCCCATCACCGGAATGCCCTGCGACACGGACCACTTGTTTCCCGCTCCACATGTTGGTCGATGGATCGACTCGATGGAATACGGCGACAACCGCCGACTCATCGCCAGCATGTTTGATCGGGACACCCTTCCGACGTGGCGCGCAATCGCCGCCTCGCAATGGGGAACGCCATGCCTGGAGGGGCATGTCGCAGAGGTCGCAGCCGACCACATCCTCACGACCCATTTGATCGCATCGGTTGCGATGGCCGTCACTGTGGAACACGCCTACAGCCGTGCCGGGAAGCTCGGGTTCAGCTACGAGGGTGCTGGCGCCGTGTTTGCCGAACTGAGAACCGGCGGCTTGGACAAGGCGCGGCTGATCGTTGACGATATGCCAGCGCAGACCCGCGCCCAGGCCGTCGAGCAGTGCCTGAGGCATCTCTATAGCGGGCTCCTCGCCCTGCAACTCGATGCCGGCGCACGGTTCGGCCGTTAGCTTCAACTTTCCAATCCGCGACGATTCGGTCACCATAAGCGCATGCAGGTATTTCTCTTCGATGTCGCCAACCCGGACCGGGCTGTCGGGGGCAGGTACACGATCGACACCACGCTCGGGGTCCCCATGATCGGTGACGAGATCGTTCTCCGTGAGCACGACTACGAGAACATTAAGAAGGCGTACTACACGGCAACGGTCCGGCGTAGACGTTGGATCTTCAGTGACCATGAGCCGGACTCCGCCACCCTTCAGGTTTGGGTGCAACGCAACGGCAACTGAGTGGTTCACTGTCCACCACCGAGGCCCGCAGCTTCCCGCACCAATTCCGAGATCAACGCTGCCTGCTCAGCCTCAAGCATCGCCTGCCGTTCCAGTGCGGCCACGTCCATGCCTGCGGTTGCCCGAGCTTGCGCTTTCTCGTGCTGCCCTAGCACGCCGGCTGAACGCAGCAGCGTCAGCATCTGCTCGCCGCGCTCGATGCCCGCGGCGAGCAGGCACCACCGGGCACCTTTGCCTGCACCGTCGTTCCCGATCAGCGGGGCGGCACCTGCCTGCTCCTGCGCTTCGGTCACCGTCATCATCCGGTTGCATGCCCGCATGATGGTGGTGTGGGCGGGGACACCATCGGTGTTCTTCGCCCATTCGCCGTCGACTTGCTTCCACCACGGCGACGTCAGCATTTCCTGCTGCGTCAGACCAGGTCGACCGGCGTCTGACTCGAACGCCAACATCGCCAACACCACGTCTTCGGCGCGTAGCCGCGGCTTCGTGGCCGGGCCCTGGGCCTGGGCTGCCTGGGCGAACATGGCTGCCATGGCTGGCGGGTAGACGGTCGACTCGACTGGGTCCGCCTCGGACTGCAGCTGCTCACGCCCGGATTTAGTTTTACCGAGTTCCCACAGGTCCATGAGCCCGTGCTCCTGGAACACCGCGATGGTTTCGTCCGGCAGCTCGGGCGCGAACAAGATCTGCTGACCCTCTGGTGTGCCGTTGGGTTGCTTCAGCCGGTAGATCAGCGACTCGGGGTTGAGCGGGTCGCGAGGGATGAACGCCGATCGGAACGAGACCGGGTCGCCGCCCAACTCTTGCATGACCATCATGCCCGGCATCGACGGCAGTGAGGACGGCATGATCCCACCTTTGTAACCGGACAGGCGGGCGGTGTGATCGCTGACCCGCATCATCTGCAGCATGATCTCGGCCATGTTTTCCTTCACCTGCTGATCACCCCAGTCGGCGAGGCCGGACCCCTGAGAGGCGCCCTCGGCGAACATGGCGGTGGCACGTTGCAAGCGCACTTGGGATCCGAAGTACTGCACGAACTTCGGGTCTTTCATGTGCATGTGGAACTCTTCCCAGGTGCACCGGATCGGCGGGCCGCCGCGTTCTGGGTCCCATTGGGGGTCTTGGGCGACTTCCATCCCACCGAGGCCTTCGGCGGTTTGGACGTTGATCCATGCCTGGCGGCGTTTCATCTCCGCCCACAGGCTTTCGCGAATGACTTCGCGGTGCTCGACGGTGTGCCCGACTGGGAAGATGCCGTAGAAGTTGATGAAGTCCATGCCGTTTTTGCCAGCATCGTGGATGATCGGCAGGATGCCTAAAATGAGGTCGTTGTAGGCAGAGACCTGGGTGACGACGCTCTTGCCCATGCCGGTGACGCCGACGCGGATGCCGCCTCCGGCCTGCCCTGGGGTCCACATCCGACGGTGGACGGCGTTACCTCGAAGGTCGCGCCCGGCAAATCCCCACCGGGTGCCCTTGTCGTCGATGTAGCAACCGGACGGCCCTGGGTGGTTGACGTTCTTACCTAGCGGGTGAGAGTCGAACAGGGTGACTAGTCCGTGGTTGATCAGGCTCTCTGAGCCGCCGGACTCACCTGTCACGAGTCGCTTCGGTTGGTAGGCGAGGTCCAACATGCCGGTGTCGAGTTCGAGCATTGAACACAGCCACGTTTTCATCTGCACGAACGGCGATGTCGCTGTTCCAGCCCGAGGGGCGAGCACACCCGGTTCTGCGCGGACAAGAAACTCGTGCCCGACGACCACTTTCTCCCCGTCGACAATCGCGGTCAGTTTGCGTGTCTCTTCCGGCAGAACTCGGGTGCGCCAGATCTCGAAGCCGGGACCGACGGTGCCCTTCGCCGCTGCAGCGATCTGGTTCCAGCGATTGGCGAACTTGCGCCCTGCGGTGATCCGGTCGTCTTCGGCCGTCACGATCTTCTTGGCCTCGGCGACGGCGGCCTCCTCGGCAGCGCGGCGCTGGTCCTCGGCTTCTTTGCGCTGACGGTCACGCTCAGCTTCGATGGCGGCGAGCCGTTCTTCCTCGGCTCGTGCCGCTGCTTCTGCCGCAGCGATCCGGGCACGGGCCTGGGCTTTACGGTGCTCAACCATCGCCGCCCACGGCCGGTAGTTCACGACACCGATCAGGATCGCCGCGAGCAGGCTCATGAGGAGGCCTTGCCAGTTGCTCAGGTCGGCACCGGCCAGTTCTGCGATGACCAGCCAAACACCGGTAGCTAGCACACCGGAGGCAATCCAGCGTGCATGCGAGCGGGCGCGGGAGCGAACCTCCCGCGGCAGTTCCCGGATCGTGTAACCCATGCGGCGTGCGTAAATCAACTCGCCGACGTATACGGCGAGGTACGCGAGGAGTGCACCGCCGACTGCGATCCCGGCGCCGAGTGCCGCACCTTCCAGCGGGCCCATCTGTTCGAGTAGGGCGTAGTCACCGACAAGCGCGGTCAGGGACGCGGCACCGCTAGGAATGTGAGCGCGCAGATCTGAACCGATCCGGGCTGCCTCGTTCCGTCCGGCCTGCCGCACGGCGGCAAGGCGGGCTGCGGCGGCGTCGGCAGCACGGCGGCGGGCTTCGGCAGTCTTCTCAGCCAACCGGCGTTGCAGCCAGTTACGGGCGTCGGTTTTCGGATCGTCGGCGGTGGCCGAAGCAACACCTGGAAGGAGTTCACGCACGTGGTCGGGGCAGCCGCGCCGTTTGGGGCGCCCGGCCTCGCCGGTCTCGCGGTTCGCGAACACCCACTCACCCACTTTGCAGGCGGGTTCCGGGCACATCCACCACAGGCCGGTTGGCATGTCGGTGTCCTCATCGATGGGCCGGTCGTGCTCGTGTTTGAGCAGCGGTCCGCCGTTGGTTTCGCGCCAGTAACGCGACAGGACCACACCCGACGGCAGTGCGCCCTTCGGCGCCGGCGGCCGGGCCGGCGTCGCAACAGTCTCGGTCATGGTCATCGCTCCTGTTCCTACGGGTTAGGTGTTCCGGACAATCCGGCACCGGCCGGGTTAACCCGGCCGGCACTGTCACTGCACGGATCAGCCGGCGCGTCGCTGCGAGTCGACGTACGCGCCATCAGCGCCGAGCGCATGCAGGGATTCCTGGGCGACGAGCACCTGAAAGTTGGAGATCAAAGCGCTACGAACGGCGTCGTGGCCGTTGGCGATGAGGGTGAGGCTGCCCTCGGCGATCTGGGTGAGCATTTGCGCGATGACGCGGATCTGTTCGAGGGAGATGCGCTCACCGAACGACGCGGTGAGGTAGTTGGCCATCTCCTCGGTGACGCTGGCCTCGCGCAGCAGGTCGATCCCGACGTCTTGCAGGATCAGCAGCGCTTTCTGCGCCTGGTCCAGCAGTGCGGTCATCCGCACCATCGACATGTTGGCGGTGCCAACCGCTCCACTGCCGCCGGGGGCGGCGAGCGCTGTATTACTGCTGTTGGGTACCGCGAGTGACACGGACCCGCCGTTAGTGGGGGTGAGTGCTCCGGACAAGTGTTCCTCCTGGTGTGCTGGTCAGCGACGAGTGAGCGTTGCTGGGTTGGGGTGTTGGCCATTGCGGTTCTGCTGCACTTCGGTCTCAAGGCTTTCAAGGCGGCGCTGGTATTCATCCAGCGTTTCGTCGGGCCGTTGCGGCTCGTCCTGGCCTACATGGACGATCGAATGTTCACTGGGCTGAGGGTCGGGGATGATCTCGGCGTCGACGATGTCGTTCTCGTCGGCCTTGGCCTGCTGTGTCGGCGGTTCCGGGGTGACGGGTTGGGCCGGGGGCGCAGGCTGAGACTGCGGCGGGGTCGACGGCTCTGCTTCGGTTAGCGGTTCGCCGACCTCACTCTCGACGCGTACCGGCTTCCACCAGTTCGCCTCGCCAGCGTCTCGCCGTTGCTGGGCGTTCTCGCGGCCCTGCTTCCAACCCCGGCCGAAACGGACAGCACTAATCAGCATCCGGTTCCACGCGCGGCCGGCCAGACGGCCGACTGTTTCACCGGTGGTGGGGGCAGAACCGCGAGTCTCTGGGTCTGCGTTGAACCAATCCCGCTTCGCCTTGCGTGCTCTAGCCCGGTCAGTTCGGTCGGCGTCGAGCCACGCCATGGCTTCGGCGTAGCGGTCGCGGCGTTGCCGGGCGCGGGCTTGGCGCAGCTGCTCCCGCTCGGACGGGTCGCCGTGCAGAAGGTAGTCGAAGCCGAGGACCATTCCGGCGACTAATAGACCAGCTCCACCTGCGGCAAGGGTCAGGATTCCGGTGAACAGGGCGGCAGCCCTGGTCTGCTCGGTGTCGTCGGTGCTCATCGGCCCTCCTCGTCGAAGCGAGAGAACCCCATGATCACGGGACTGGTGAAGTTGAAGCGGCACCGGATCGACTCGGTCAATTGCTCAACGTCGCCCATGGACGAGATGGGAGCGGGCACGGTTACTTCCACGCTGCCGTGACTCATTCGCGGCAGGTCGACATCGAGGTAAGAGACCAGGTAGCGGGGCATCACAGGACTCCGAAGATGGTGTGAAGGCTGGTGGTCGCGTCAGACTGCAGGGTCGCGATCGACACGGTCAGAACCGAGAAAACGGGGATCGTGTACATGGCAGCCCATTGCGACCACCTTTCCGGGATTCGGTCCCGGAACCAGTCGCCGAGGCCGGCGACGAGGAAGACCACTGCGGCGGCGATGAGGACAGCGCGCAGGAGCCAGCATGCCCATTCGGGCAAGTAGTCACCGATTGCTTGGTTGAGGTAGGCCAGGGCCGGGATGTGTACGAGGCCTACGAACACGCAGATGATGGTGGACACGTACATCCACATGCCGTAGTGGCCTTGTGCAGCGTGGGTCTTCTTGAGGATCTTGTGGGCGTAGGCGGCAGTGATGACTGAGACGGCGACGCAGGCGAGGCCGGTGCTGACGCCGCGCGGGTTGGTGAACAACCCGATCAGGGAGGCCCATCCGAGCGGGATCATCGTTGGTACCCAGAAGCCGGCGTCGAACGCTTCGTCGTCTGGGGTGCCGTCGGTCAGGTCGTGGGCGAGGGTGACTAGGCCTTTGAGTGCGTGCCAACCGGCGGCAATGGTCGCGGTGCCGAACAGGGCGCTGGCGATACCGCCGAGGTTGCCGCCCCAGCTGACCGCCCAGGTCGCGAACGGGTACGCACCGTAGGCGAGGAGCAGGCCGGCGGCGACAACGAAGATCAGGGTGAAGAACTTAATGATGCGGGCTTTGTGCCACTTCTTGTTCTTTGGGGCCGGTGCGCTGCTAGCACCGTCCTTGGTGTTCTTGCGTTTGCTCGGAGCGGTGGCGTTGGCCATGAATTGCATGGCACCCCAGCGCAGGGCGAACCCAGCTCCGATGGCTATCAGGTGCAGGTAGTGCGCGTTGAGCCATGCGTTCACGGGGAATCTCATTTCCAGACGGGTTAGGTCAGCGGTGGCTGGCGACAGCCCAGGCGGTGATAGATGCGGTTAAGACGAGCAGAAAGATCGCTACACGGGTTTTGGAGCCGAACAGGACGTGGGCGGCGCCCCAGCACAGGGCGAGCCCGAGGAGCTGAATAAGGCCGATCCCGGCGGCACCCACCTGGACTGGCAGGCCGTGGCGGGCGTCTTCGGCGCTGATCCACAGGTGTGCGGCGGCGTCGGCGACGGTTGGTGGGTGGTTGGCAACCACGGGGTGGGTAGCGAGCTCGTCGGCGAACTCTTTGTAGTGGTCTGACGCGGCGTGAGCAGAGATCGGCTTGTACGGCGTCGGTGGGATGTGCGTGTCGCCCGGAACAAGCCTCAGCGGCGGCCTTGGCTGCGCGTTATGGCTGCTGGGGCGGGGTGTCTTGGCGGGATCTTCAATGTGCGTGCGTGCACGCACATCAGCAGCTCGTTCACTTAGAGTCATCGCTTTTCCTTTCCGGGCGAAGGTTCAAGGGGTGTCGGTCGGCTGCGGCAAACCAGAGCTACGCGGCGGTAATCAGCAGAAACAGGGCGGCCGAGCGGCGCCGGGAGATGCCAGCGCTACCACCGACCGGGTTTTGGTCAGTTCCGGGCGCTATGTGCGCGCACATTGCTGACGTTTCCGCAGGTCAGGTGGGTTGAATGAGTGACAGCATTAGTCCGGCGAAGAGGAACGCGAGGATCACAAACGGGATGATGATCAGCAGCCGGTAACCGAGTGGGTCGCGGCGCACGACGTGCCCGTTGATGATTTTCGGTTCACGTGCGGTCCGGGTGGTTGGGGCGTTCGCTGGTCGTTTGCGGGCAACGGCGCGTGGCATGGCAGTCATCGGAAGTTCCTCTCGATCTCGTGGGTCCAGTCCGCGACGTCGTCGGCTACGGCGCGGGTCAGTTGCCGGGCTGCGCGGCCCGCATCTCCGGTAGTCGCGGCGGTCGCGGCGAAGGTCTTGGTTTCGGCGCCGACTCGGACAGTGGTAATGACTTCGACGTTCGGCTTATCGGTCATGCAGTGGTCTCCGTTCGGGTCAGGTGGTGGCCGTTCACGCCCCGCGTCACGGGTGCCTTCGGCAGCGGAAAAGTCTCGGGGATCTTGGGCTGTTCGCTGCTGTTCTGGGCGGCGATGAATGCCTCGGCTTCGGCCCGGTAGCGGCTGACGGTGCGCTCGCCACATGGCATGCGTTTCGCCAGCTCAAGGTTGGTGGCGTCCGGGTATTTGGCGAGCCACTTGGCGAGCTTGATGGCGTTGGGGTGGGCGCCGGTATTGGCGTCCTCAATGGCGGGCATCTTGGCGCGTCTGGTGGCGACCCGGATGGCGTTCGGCTTGGCGTCCTCGTTGGCGACCTGGATGGCCGGTTCGGTGGCGTCCTCGTTGGCGTGGCTGTTGGCGTCCTGAGTGGCGGGATCCGTGGCGACGTCATTGGCAGGCTCACTGGCGTCGGGGTTGGCGTCCCCAGTGGCGGGCTCCACCTCGCCAGGACACTCGCCAAGCGGCGGGGTGGTTGGCGCGACGTATGGCGTGGCTGCGATCGCCAACCGGGTCGGTGGGCGTAGCGGGGTCAGGTCCCGGACAGCGTCGCGGGATGTTCCGGCCTCAACCCCGTAAAGCAGGGCCAGTTGGGCGCGGACCTCCCCCAGGAGCACAGAGTCTGTGGCGAGTTTCAGGTGTTCGTTCGCCGCTTCGGTTTGCCGGCGTAGCCGCCAGCGAAGCCACGCCACCCGCAAGGTTGCCAACCAGTTTTTGGAGTCGTTGTCGGTGAGCATGTGCAGCCGGTAAGCGGTGCGGGCGAACTGGGCGACGCGGCGTTTACGGTCGACCGCGCCGACTTCCTGCGCGGCTGGTTCGGCCAGTCGCAGCCACACGAGCACCCGCTCGGTGGTGATTCGCATGTTGGGGCGGTTCCCGCTGCGGGTGAACTGCATCAGCTCGCCAGCAAGGCCGCGTTCCCACATCCACGCTGCGAGCAGTGGTGCGACGACCCGGACGAGTTTGCCGGTGGTTGTTGGTTCGTCGGCGGAGGCGAACAGTCCGGACAGGGTGGCGAGGACCCAGACGGCGATGCCGTCGACGTCGATGCGGGGATCAACGTGGTCGGGGTGGGTTTCGCGTTTGGCGGCCCGGTCGAGTCGGAAGCGACGCGAGCGGAATGCGGAGGCGAGCATCGCGATCTCGAAGAACGCGAACAGGGCGACACGGGCGAACGGGTTGGCGATGTGTAGGACGTCGCCGAAGAACTTCCACATGCCGGTGGAGACCACGCCGGTGGCGACGCCTGCGGCGAGGAACGTCAGGAATTTGTCGCTCTTGACCTGCCGTTTGGTGGTCTTGCGGCCGATCGCGATGCGGATCGAACTGATCAGGCCGGCGGTGATGACGGTTCCTGCGGCGCCGTACCAGATCCAGTGTGGGGTGGCGTTGATCGTGTTGGTGACCGTGTCCAGCGCAGCCTGCAGCCGGCCGTGTCCTGCCGGGGCTGTTGGTGTCCCGGTGGGGTCTGGGCCGTTGTCGGGCTGGGTGAGGAACTCGGGGGGCATGATGCAAGTATGCCACAAGAAGCTACAAGCTTGCTAGTGACTTGTAGATTTTTGCTGTAGCCTCAGCTCATGACGCTTGCCACCCCGGAAGCGCGCTCTGAGGGCCAGGTCTTAGACCTCGTTGACCGCTTGCGCGCTTCGCGACTTCCGCCACCCAGTGAGTGGCGTGCAATCCGTGTCGCTTCTGGCGCCAGCCTTCGGGACGTTGCGAAGGCGGTCGGGGTAGACACAATGACCATCAGCCGGTGGGAGCGAGGGCACAGCCAGCCCTGGCCCCGACACGCGCAGGTGTATCGCATCGTCCTCGACGCCCTCGCTCGACTGGGCTGCGAGCGAGAGAAGCAGCGGGGCCTAGTAGCGGCAATCCCTGAGAGACCGAGCCGTCTTACTGATCCGTCGTCCGTCGACGTACAGAAATGACGATGGCCGAGGTTCGTACCACTCCCGGCGCTACGCAATCCCGAAAGGTCAATCCCCGTGCTCTCAGGCTGCGACGGCACGACGGCGCCTCACAGCGCCGCAGAGTCGGGAGGTGTCCATCGTGGGATTTGAGCTGCGCAGGGAGATCCGCGACTTATTGCCTGCCGGACTACTCACCGCGTCCGAGCGTCTCCTTGTCCTTGAGCTTGCGGATGCATGCAATGACAAGACCCGCCAAGGTTGGCCCGGTGCCGAATGGCTCGCGGATAAGTGCGACATACCCAGCGTCAAGCGCGTCGGGGAGCACTTCGCGTCTGTTGCTCGCAAGTGGTTCGAGCTGCGCGTGGAAATCGGCAAGGATCGCAAAGGTCAGCCGTTCTACGCCACACCTAAGAGGCGGGTGACCTACCGAATGCCCACGCGTGCCGAACTTGTCGCCTGCCATGGCGAGGGCGTGGTCCCCGAAATTCAGGGGGTTTCCTCGTGTAAAGCCCCCAAAATTCAGGGGCCTAAGGTCCCTGAATTTTGGGGGGCTAAGGTCCCCAAAATTCAGGGACCCTTCTCCTCAGTAGTTACTCCTCAAAAGAACTCCTCATCTCTCTCTCCGCGCGAGAGCTCTGATTCCGCCCCGATCGACGTCGACCCCAAACCTGAGAGAGAGATCGAGGAAGCTGCACAAAACAACCAGACCGGTAACCCCGTCCATCGGTTGCTCCTCGACGCGGGTTGCCCCAGCGAAAGACTCACCGAGGCCGAGCGTTGGATCACCGACGAGTGCCTGCCTCGCGGTCTGGGGTGGTGGCGCAAAACCGCCGGCAACGGTGATCTCAAGGTTCACGTCGCCGCGTTCCTCGGCGATGGCACTAGCACGCCCGCCGGTCACGCCGGCCGGTTTCGCGCGGTCGCTGATGGCAATGCCCCGTTCAACCAGAACCGGTACGTCCCGTGGCGACCGCCCGAGGATCAGTCGGAGTACGACCGGCCGTTCTCCGGGCAAGTGGTCCGGTCCCCCGCTGATCAGCGGCTCGCGGACGCGGCCCCGCTTTATGCGAAGTACCGGGCCATGGAAGACGTGGCCGAACCACACCACCGCGAGGCCCATTGATGACTCCCGCATGCCCCGTGATCACATCCCCGCCGAAAGACGAATGACGCAACCATGAACAGTGATAGATCCTTCGTCCACCTCCACAACCACACCGAGTATTCGATGCTGGATGGCTATCAGCAGCACAAGGAGCTGGTTGCGCGCGTTACTGACCTTGGCCAACCCGCCGTAGCGATGACCGATCACGGGAACCTTTTCGGTGCGTTCAGCTTCTACAACGCCATGACCAAGGCGGGTATCCAGCCGATCATTGGCATTGAGGCGTACGTCGCTCCGTCCAGTAGGCGCAGCCGCACACAGGAGTTCTGGGACCCGCGCGGGCGGCGTACCAAGAAAGACCGCGCCGAGGAAGGCGACGGCAAGGACATCTCCGGTGGGGGCAGGTTCACCCACCTCACCCTGCTGGCCAAAGACGCCACCGGACTGCGCCAGCTCTACGAGCTCGCCGGTCGGGCCTCGCTGGAGGGTCAATACCCCCGCGGCAAGGCCCGCATGGACCGCGAACTGTTCGAGGAGGTCGTCGGTGCGCACGGCCAGCACCTGATTGCCTCCACCGGCTGCCCATCGAGTGAGGTACAGACCCGGTTGCGGCTCGGCCAGTACGAGCAGGCCCGCGCTGCGGCAGCGTATTACCGCGACTTGTTCGGGCAGGAGAACTACTTCGTGGAGGTCATGGACCACGGGATCGCCTTTGAACGGCAATCCCGTGCCGATCTGCTCCGCATCGGTAAGGAACTCGGCATCCACCCGCTCGCCACCAATGACGCCCACTACGTCTATCCCGATCAGGCGCACGGGCACGACTGCCTGCTATGCATCGGGACCGGCAATTTCCTGTCCGACGTAGACCGGCTGAAGTTTGACGGCGGCGGCTACTGCGTCAAGAGCGCTGCGGAGATGCGCGCGCTGTTTGACGCGGAGATTCCTGGGGCCTGCGACAACACCCTGCTTGTAGCCGACATGATCGGCACTTACGAGCAGATGTTCGCCTTCCGCGATCGGATGCCGCACCCACCTGTACCCGAGGGCTTCAGCGAGGAAAGCTACCTGCGGCACTTAGTCGACCTGGGGCTGACCGGACGCTACGGGACGGCTGTGCCTGCAGCAGCGCGCGAACGCGCCGAGTACGAGTTGAGCATCATCTTGCCGCTCGGCTTCGCTGGCTACTTCATCATGCTGTTCCTGCTGTGCGGCTTCATGCGCGAGCAGGGCATCCGTTTCGGCCCTCGCGGCTCTGCGGCCGGTTCCATCGTCGTGTACGCGCTGGAGATCTCCGACATGGATCCGTTGCGACACAAACTGATGTTCGAGCGGTTCATGAACCCGGAACGCATCAGCCCGCCGGACGTCGACCTCGACATCGACGAGCGCCGCCGTGACGAGGTCATCGCCTACGCGGTGCGGACCTACGGCGCCGAGAACGTCAGCCAGATCATCACCTTCGGTCGGATGAAGACCCGGGCCTCGCTGAAAGACTCCGCCCGCATCCAGCAATTGCCGATTAAGACCGGAGAGCGCGCGGCCGAGGCCATCCCGCCAGACGCCGCCGGCTTCGGGGTCACCTTTGATGAGATTTTCGACGCTAACCATCCCCGCTACGACGAGGGCCGGGCTTTTCGTGAGCTGGCCGCTACCGATCCTGAGATCGGGAAGATCTTGGACGTGGCCCGGCTAGTCGAGGGCCGGGTACGTCAGACCGGCATGCACGCGTGCGGTTTGATCGTCTCCAGCGAGCCGTTGCTGGGGCAGGTGCCCCTTTGGCTGGACCTGCCCAAGGAGGCCGACGCGAAGAAGGGCAAGACCCCGACGCTGCTGGCCGGTCACGAATACCCAGACCTGGAATCCATGGGTCTGCAGAAGATGGACCTGCTCGGCCTGCGGACCTGGACGGTCATCGACGACACCATCAAGGCCATCGAACGCGACCGCGGCATCCGCATAGACACCGAGCAGCTCAACGGCTTCGACGACCCTGGGGTCTACGCGATGCTCGCCCGTGGCGAGAGCGTCGGCGTCTTTCAGTTGGAGGGCTCCGGGATCACTGCGTTGCTACGCATGATGAAGCCGACCTGTTTCGAGGACGTTATGGCTGTCGGTGCCCTCTACCGGCCGGGCCCGATGGGCATGAAAAGCCATGAGAACTACGCCCTGCGTAAAAACGGCAAGCAACCCATCACCCCGATTCATCCACAGCTGGAGAATCCGCTGCGTGAGGTCTTGGAGCCCACCTATGGGGTCATCTGCTATCAGGAGCAGGTCATCGACGCCGCCATGATCGTGGCCGGTTACACCCGGGGTCAGGCCGACCTGCTGCGCAAGGTCATGGGTAAGAAGAAGAAGGATCTACTGGCCAAGGAGTACGAGCCGTTCTCACGGGCGATGCTGGCTCGTGACTACTGCCAGGCAGCGGTGGACGCCCTGTGGAACACGCTGGTGCCTTTCGCCGAGTACGCATTCAACCGCGCCCATACCGCCTGTTACGGGCGGCTGGCGTATGTAACCGCTTGGCTCAAACTGCACCACCCGACCGAATACCTGGCCGCGCTACTGACCAGCGTCAGTGCGAAGGACAAGGACAAAGCAGCGCTGTACCTGGCGGAATGCCGGCGCCTGGGTGTCCAGGTATTGCCGCCAGACGTCAACGAGTCGCTGGCGGAGATGACTGCGGTCGACGGGAAGATCCGCTACGGGCTGCACGCCATCCGTGACGTCGGCTCGGGCGTGGTGGAGGCAATCATCCGAGGGCGTGCCGAGTGCCCGTACGCCGGCTTCCTCGACTTTGTCGAGCGGGTGCCCGCTGTGGGTTGCACGAAAAAGGCCGTGCTCGGGTTGATCGAAGCCGGGGCGTTCGACTCGCTGGGTCACGGCCGAAGTAGCCTCACCGCGGTTGCCGAGCAAGCGGTCGAAGCCTCGACGAAGGACAAAAAGGCCGAGTCGAGCGGGGCGTTCACCCTCTTCGACGGCCTGGACGCCGGCCGGACCGGGCTGAGGCTCGCCGGAATCCGCATCCCGGATATTGCCGAGTGGCCGGCTAAGCAACTACTCGCGACGGAACGCGAGCGGCTTGGTTTGTACGTCTCCGGTCACCCGCTCGACGGGGCCGCCCAGGTTTTGGCTGCGAACCGCACCGAGACGCTGTTGGAGATTCGGGAACGGGAGACCTTCGACGGTCAGGTCCAGGTGTCCGGGGTGATCAGTAATTTGACCTGCCGGATGGCGAAGTCGGGCATGATGGCGACATTCGACGTGGAGGATCTGGACACCTCGGTCCGCTGTGTCGTCTTTCCTCGCACGTACGAAGTCTTGGGTTCCGCGCTCGCCGACGATGTGATCGTCAGCCTCAAGGGTCGGCTCAACGAGTACGAGGGTGAGCCGAACATCGTGGTCGACATGATGATGGTGCTCGATCTGCCGGATGAGCCTGCACATGTCGTGCTTCGGATGCCCGTTGAACGGGTGACCCCAGAGCGGGTGGAAGGTCTGCGGTTGGCCCTCGCTCGCCACCGCGGCAACCAGCGGGTGTTTGTTGATCTGCTGCTGGAGAACGGCGGTGTGCGACCTTTGACGCTGAAGCGTGCCGGTGTCACGCCATCGCACGCGTTTTACGCCGAGGTGCGTGCCCTCTTAGAGGGCGATGTTGTGGGGGCCGCGACTGCGTGACTAACGCCCTGCTGCCGGTCGTCGATCCGGGTCGAATTCTGCGAAGTCGCAGAAGGGGCATTTTGATCAAGCCTCACGGCTTCCTAACCTGTCGTGACTGCATTGATACTCTTCGTAGTGCCTGCTGGTCTGGAAGGGGAACGAATCTGACTGTCTGAAATTCGGCGCCGATCATCTGACCCTTATCGTGCGACCAGGGTCATGACTCGGCAGCAACCTGGCAGTACGTTGCGGCGATGACCGGCAACCTAAACGATCTTGCGATAGAGCTGCTCGACCGTCTGATGCTCGACCGGACAGCGAATGCCAGCAGCGACAAGTTACACAAACTGCTCTACTACTCGCAGGCATGGCACTTGGTTTGGGACGACCGCCCCCTGTTCGCCGAACGCATCGAGGCCTGGGCCAACGGGCCGGTCCTGCCCGAGGTGTACGCCCGTCATCGGGGGCAGTTCTCCGTCGAGTCCTGGCCTGCCGGCAACCCTGATGCTCTGACCTTTGCCGAGAGTGAGTCCGTCGACCAAGTTCTGAACTTCTACGGCGATATGACGGCGCATCAACTCTCGGAATTGACTCACGGAGAACGTCCCTGGGTGGGTGCCCGTGAGCATGCCGACGTCGCTCCGATGGAACGAAGCAGCGCCGAGATCACCCCCGCTGCCATGCAGGAGTACTACCTGTCGATCTACGACGCTTGACATCAGTATGGGCCGCAACAAAAACGTTCCAAAGGGGGCGGCAAGTAGCCAGCTGAACGCAGTGGCACCCCGTAAGCCCGAGTCCCGTGCTCAGCCTACGGCAGCGATTAGGGACGGGGCAGATCTGCGATCGCCTTTCTGATGAGTGCGCGAGCATCGTCACCCTCGACGGACTCTTTCCAGAAGCGGTCCATTACCGTCGCAAATCGTTGTGCAGCGTTCCCGTGGTAAGGAATATCGATTACGTAATCTTCCTCGACCGCAAGTTCGTCATAGATGACAAAGCCCAATTGTGCAGCAGTCCTACGGCGGCGACCAAAAGGCAAGATGCCGAATCTAACGTTCGGCAAGTCCAGTACTAATTCGAGGCGCAACATCTGCGCTCGATGAACGTCGATGTCGACAATGATGTCCCTTAGAACCGATTCGCTGATGATGATCTCAAAAGATTTTCCAAGATCGTATAGATATTCGCGGCGGGCCATCCTTGTTTGAACGTCAGCGTTCAGGTCACGGGACACTCCGGGGTCGAGTTCATTCAAGCCGGCAAAGATCTGTCGCGCATAATCTGGGGTTTGCAAAATTCCAGGTACCCAGGCGAGTTGAAAAATGCGAAATCGCACAGAGTCTCGATAAAGGCGCGCATACTCAAGCTGGACAGCTTGTCGACCATGACGCATGCGGTCCCGCCAAGATTTTTCAGACGCCTTGTACTGCTCAAGCATTGCCAGGATCTTGTCGCGTTCAAGAGCAGAAAGATTAGTCGCTACGGCCCAGGCTCTAATATCAGCCGCACTGACAGCAGTTCGCGCTCCACTCTCTGTCTTGGATAGCTTCGCAGGGTCCCATTTAAGAATGCCGGCGAGGTCTTTTTGCTGCAGTCCAGCTGCCTCGCGTGCGGACTTCAGCCGCTCGGCAACTGCGTAGGGTTTCGGAGCCCAATCATCAGCCCGGAAGTCGGTCATCATTTTTCTCCTCGCGTCGTGTGGACTGCGAGGTCCCACAGGGCGCGAGCCATCTTCAGCTCGGTCTCGTCGGTAATCAATTCAGTTTGGATACGTCGGCCCTCGGTGTTGTGTGTGAGGACCATAAGCCGCTCGTCGTCAAAAAACCACCAATCGCGCAAAGCTACACCGCCGAGTATCCCCGCGGTGATGGCCTGCGCAACGGTGAAATAGTAAATAGTCTCGCCGTACTGCTCATTGAAAGCGCCGCGATACCGCATCCAGCGCTGGTAATCAGTTGGTGGGTCTTGGTGCACGCGGACTCGCGCCATTTCCGCGCCCTCCGCAGATCGTTCCTTAACTCGTTCGAGCCAGGCCCGGTCTTCCTCAATATTTAGAGGAGAGACCGGGCGGCCCTCTAAGAAATGGCGGAACGATTCTTGCTCACCATTGACCATGTAATACGGCTGCAGCTCGAACCGATAGGCGGTTCTCCGGTAGTCGCGCAACTGCTGGGCAAACTCGGCGTTGGTGAGCGTACGGCGCATGGTCAGCCGCGTAGCCGGTCGATAACGTCGGCAGGCAGGAACACAGCTGTTTCGTCGGTACCGACGCCCGAGTTGTTAGCCAGTCCGACTTCAACGATCTGGGCGGTGGTTGGTGCGTCAAGTTTCTTGCCCACCAGCACGTAACCTCCGTCGACCTCGATGATGCTCGGGCAGTCACCGTTACCGCTGTCGCCGGTCTTCCAGAGGAACTTGATGTTGTCGAACACGGTGGTCCTCCTCGGTTGTTGAACCAAAACGGTTCCCTGTGATGGTCCCACCATTCGTGCTTCAAGTCTCGGCCGAATGTCGGTCAATTGACACTACCTGCTTGATCCTTTTTACACGAAAGCCCCGGTCGTAGTGACGACCGGGGCCGCAGGGACCTCGCTGTGCCACTATAGCGCGAATCTTCTACAAGCGCTTTACAAGTTGCTACAAGACTGTCATGGTGGTTGTAGGCATTCGCCTTCGACTCCCGGTCGAGGTTGACGGACACAGACTCCCCAGCCCCGCCCGGAACACCCACCGGAGGAACCGTGGACACAACCACGACGACACTTCCCACCGAACTCCGCAACGCACTCACTACCGCAGGGCTCACCACTAAAACCGCCGCATTTATCGCGGACCTGCTCCCCCCGGCCGGGCAACACGCCCTGCTCACCGACCTGCGAAGCGATCCGGCTGCACTCCGCGAGCTGGTCGACGCCTGGGAAGGTGACACTGCCGACCGGCTCCGGATCAGCTTCGCCGACGCCCGCGTCTTGCGCGGCCACGCCCGCCTGGCGGTGACCCGATGAGCGCGACAACTGCCTCAACTCACGCGTGGTTGCTTGATCTACTCCGGCCTGAAGAAATCGCCTGGCTCAACCAGCCACTGACAGACGCTGAAGCCGACGCGGTAGATAAGGCGCTCGCCGCGTACGAGCACGACACGCCCCTAACCAACCTGGTGATTTCCGCGCTCGATGAAAACGGGTCAGTCACCAACGGGGAGGCGTTCGCGCAGCTGCTCCAGGTCGCGGGCGGTGTCCGATGACGACACCAACTTTGGTCCATGCCCCGTTCTGCCCCGACAGCCATCACCCGGACGGGCACTGCGTGCACACCGGCATCAACGTCACCGACCAGGCCGGGCACATCACCAACATTGCCGCGTTCACCGGACCGGACAACACCGTCGGTGTATATGTCGGCGGCAGCGTGTACCGGCCGGCCGACGCCCACGCGTTCGCATTAGCACTGCAGGAAGCCGTCGACCACGCCAACGCCGCGATCACCGAACTCAACCAAATCGCGGACGGTCCCCGATGAGCCGCGCGTTGATGACTGAACTTCCCCGCGGTTCCCGGTTCATCGGCCCTGACACCAAAACCCGTTACCTCGTGACCCGGGCAGCGTCGGAACACCCACACGGCTGGGTTGAGGTCCGGGACCTGTCCATGAGCGACGAACTGGTTGCTCAACTCCTGGCAACCCCCGGCGCGGTCGAGGCGGGCTGTGACCCAAGAGATGGTTCGTTCGCGTACTGCCTGCCCACCGAAGTTGAGGTTCTCCCATGAGCCGAGCGATCACCGTTGCCGGCACGGATGAGCAACGCATCAAAGCCGTCCTGGAAGCCCTCGCCCGCGAAGGTGTCGCCGTGTGGCTCGACCTACGCGGCAGCGGGGGCTCCATCTCCGGCCGTTACGACGACTACATTGCAGCCGCTGAACAGGCGGGCACCGATCGTTGGGTTGGCGAGCACGTCGGTGACCGCGACCGTGGCGGAGCCTACTGGGACACCCGCGGCAGTCTGCGCACCCGCCCGAACGGGGCGGTGTGGAGGTCGCTGTACTGGTCGTTCAACCACGAGCACCCCGACCTGGCCGAACTGCTGGTGCGCCTATTCCGCGCGCAGGGTTTCGACGCGGATTGGTCCGGCGACCCGTTCGATTGCGTCATCGTGCCGCTAGTTGGTGAGCGGTGACCGCCGCACTCCCCCGCTTGCTGGTCGAGTGGATCGACCGATCCACCGCGCTGATCCAGTCGCCCGACGGCACAAGCTTCCCCGCGATCAGCGAGGCAGGCTGGCACACCATCGGCGGCCCCGACGACGCCATGGCATTCGACGAGCTCGAAGGCCTGCTCGGCTGGCTGCAGGAGCAGCTGTGACCGCGGCCCGCGACCTTGCCTACGGCGACCTGTTCGAGCTATCGGAGCTCCCCTCGTTCGCTGAGGTCGACGACGAGACGCGTCGCCTGGCCGAGCACGCCTACGCCCGCGTCCAGACGGAGTCCTACCGCGAAGGCCCGTGGCTGTGGTTGGACACCTCGTTCGGCTTCTTCCGTATCAACCCGGACCTTGACATCGAGGTTCGACGCAATGAGCCCAGCCTGTTCGGCCAGCGAGGGAAGTCATGACCCGCCTTCCGCGAATCACCACGGAGAACGTCGCGGAGCTATGGGAGGCCATCTTCCTGCTCCAGGATCGCCTCGCAAACCTTGACCCGCAGGAACCCCGGACCTGCCCGGCGTACGGCTGCTGCGGGTGCGGGGCAGTGATGGCGGACGTGGCCACCCCGCCGGCCGAGATGTGTCCGCTGGGCGAGGCCTACTGCTGGCCCTGCGTGCGCCACAAGGACATCACCGAGTACACGGTCCTATCCGGCCGCTGATCTTCCATCTGACCGTTAGGAGCAACCGCAATGAGCACCCCGACTTTGATTCGTTCCGATGACGACTTCGACGCGTGGGAATCCGAGCTCGCCACCGAACAGAAACACTCTCCGACGAAGGCCGCCCGCCGTCGCGCTGACGACGAAGCCATCGACCGCCAGTTGGGTATCGTCCGGCACCGCTCCCGTGAGCGGGAACTCTGATGCCCACCCTGTGCTGGCTGCACCCGGAGGGCGCGGAACACGAAGCGACCCAGCCTGCCGGACTGCAACTGGGTGACGGGCAGGTCATCCCGATCGACCGGGCGTGCGAGAACAGCCAAACCATCTTGGATCACCACCTGGTCGTGGACTGGTCTGCAGTGAACGTCAGCGCGGTCCGGTCATGACGGCGACCACCATGGACACAACCCGGACCCGTAAGCGGGTCAAACGCTGCGACGTGGATCGGACCGAACTGGAGCAGACCGCTGGTTGGGTGTACTGCGGCACGTGCGGGCGGACCACGGATCAGATGGCGCAGGAATCACGATGACCGCCGCCGAATCATTGGAAGGCCTGCTGACCGCATACCGCCTCGCGACGGCCGCCCAACAGGGTGCGTGGTCGCCGATCGAGGCGGAGAGGCAAGACCAGCGGGCAGGTGAAGCAGCTCGTGAGATTGCGGAGTTGCTCGCCGCCGCTGACTTCCGCGACCTCGCTGCGGTGCTGGTCTGACCCACCTCCAGGGCAGCCAACCCATAGAGCGTGTTCTTCCCAGTGGCTGGCTGCGCTGGTGGCCGGTCAGACCCCCGGCGAGACAAGGAAACGACAACCATGACTTCTTACAACCTCAACCCAAACCAGATTGCCGATCTTCGGCAGGGCGGCACTCAAGTCATCGACACGACAAACGGTCAGGTGCAACTCTGCGGACCCGGATCCCTCGCGATCGAGTTCGTGGACGCCACGAACGTTTACCTCTCCGAAGCGGACCTAGACCGCATTAATCAGGAAAGCCGGCGATGAGCATCCTCAACGACCCGCAGGTCACCGAGGCCGGCGACGGCTACAAGGTCGCCGCGACCGCCGGGCCCATGCATGTCCTACCCAACGACACGCTCGGCTGGGGCGTGTACTCCGGCCCGAACGGGGACCTGGTCACCACCACGCAGGGCCCGCTGATTGGCTGGACGAGCGCGGAGCCCGCGGTCGAGGCGGCGTTCAACGTGGCGAGGTTGGCGCGATGAGTCCGGACCATCTTCCCTACAGCGGCTGCAACACCCGCGTGGAAGAACAGGATCTGCTCGGCGTGAGCGGTTCCAATGTCCGCGTCCACGTTTTGTCGGATGACGGATTCATGGCGCGTGTGCGGGTTGAGGACTGCGGTGTCTTCGCTCGGCAGGGTCAGGTGCACGACGTCCGGTCGGCGGCACTGAACGGAGGGCGTCGATGAGCGCCAACCAAATCCTGGCTGAGGACGAAAGCCAGCCCGGGACCACCTCCATCGGTTTCCCGCCCGCTTCCGCTGTCCTACCGGACGGGCGCCGCATTTGTCTGGGCGACATCGTCACCGGTTCGTACTGGGGCCATGACGACGTCCGCGGCCAGGTGATCGGCTGGAACCCTGACCATGTTGTGGTCGCCGCAGCCGACAGCATGGGGCCCTGCTCGCTTGAGCTCGGCCCGGAGAACATCCTCACGATTGAGGAAGGCCAGTGAGCACCCCAATCATCGATCTCGACTCGGATGTGTTCCCCGTAAAAAACGGGTGGCGGGTACAACGCCCGGACGGGACCGCGCTGACCGTCCTTAAACGACCTTCCGAGGACGGCTGGGCGGTATTCACCGGCACGTCAACCGACACAGCGCGGGAACCCATTCTGGGGTTCGCAGGTAGTTGGCGCCGGCATCCGGAAGCGGCGATCGAGTGGGCGCGGACCGAGACACAGTCGTGACCGCGACGTTGACTGAAGACCAGCGCCAGTTACGTGACCAGGTAGTGGCGGCCGGTGCCCCAGCGTCGACCACGTTGCTGGCGAAACGGGACGACGGTGTCCCAGCCCGTGACGTTGCTGCGGTTGCTGAGCACCTATGCCCCGGCGCCGGGCGGGATTACCTGCGGTGAACCTACAACCACTGCTAGCCCGCGACCGCTACACCGAAACAGAGTGGCAGCACGCCACGTCGGGTCGTTGCGGCTGGGAGGAAGCGATTTCCCTGCAGCCCAACTGCTGCGGTAAGCCATCGGACCCCGAGTCGTTCTTCCGCTACTGCACTTTCCATAACAACGTTGTCCGCAACTTTGTGGACGGCCCCGCTTAAAACGGGTGTGGGCGCGCTCTAACTGTCCAGGCGAGAGCGCGCCGCACCGATCACCACCAACTCTGACGAAGGAGCAACCGTGACTAATCGTAAGCCAGCAACTGATCAAGATAAAGAAATCAGGGATACCGCCGTGCGGGAGTCGTGGCCGATGAACGACCCGAGGGCGAACTATCCGATCGCGGAGCAGGCACGACAGGCGACCGCCGAGGGTCGGGACCGGGCCAATGCGTGAATGGTTACGGCGCCGGCAGTGGAAACCTACCCCGCAGGAAGCGGCACCACTGATCGCAGCACTGCGGGCTGAGGGCTCACGGCAGCGGGCCGAATGGAGCCCCCGGTGAGCACGCCCGTGTTCGCGGACCAACTGGACGTTCACCACCACGACGACCGGGTCACCACCTACACCGACGTTCGGTACTGGCCATGGCCTGACGGCGTCACAGTGTACGACCGTGCCGGCGTCGAGATCGGTTCACACAACGATGTGCTGCGGACCGAGGTGAAAGTCTGATGTCCCAAGTTCAGGTTGTGTCGGACGACGGGGAAACCATCATCCCGATCCTCTCCGGCAATGACGACGAAGGTGACGCGTGGACTACTGCGGTTTGCCCACTCCACGGTGATCTTGACGGGGACCACTCCTACTTCGAGGACATGGTGCAGGTCGCCGAACTACACGTTGACCAAAAGCACTGAAGGCAGCTGGCCGCTCAGTTGGTTGTCGGTGCGGATGGTTTGCGAGAGGCGTTCCCGCCCATCCGTAAGGGCGGGACGTCTTCCGGTCGAAGTTTTCGCACGTGGGCTAGCGAACGCCCGATTAAATCGGCAATTTCTTGTGGATGGACGCCCTCACGCCACGCCTCCGCGATGAGGTCTGGCTCACGCTGTGACAAGTCGGTTCGCCGACGCGCGTGTTCGGTGAGTCGTTGCCGCACGTCTTTGCACATTTGCACACCTTAGCGCCAACGCGTGGCGCTTGAGACTGCGGACTGCTACATTTTCGCCAGAGTAAAGCGCCAACAGTTAGCGCGTTTTAGAATCGCTTGAGGGGTGGTTACCTATGACAATCAAGGCCTTTGAAGCCAGCCGATCCGGTCCAATCACCGTCGACCTGGCCGGTTACAACAGCAACATCGACGTCGTCACCGACCCGAACACCTCTCGTGCACGCATCGAGCTGGTCACTGCCGCGAACAGTGGACCCACGGTCGACATGCTTGACGCCCTACGCCCGGACGATGAGGGCGACTACTTCACCCTGCACTTGCCGAAGGGTGAAGGCGGCGGCAGCGTAAGTATCAACAGCGTTGGTGGGATGTCGTTTACCTCGTCCGGTGACATCGTGATGACCGGGCGCGGTGGTTTCATTTCTACTGGTAGCGGCGACGCGGACATGGTTGTCAACGGTCAACGAATCCAAGTCCGCGGCGGTCGAACCTACGTCAACGGTGTCGCCACGGACGGCGGCAACGCCGGCCCTGTCACCGACCCACCGTCACCCGTTGCGTTCCGGGCAGTCCTTCCTGCTGGTTCCGCGCTCGTCGCAGACACCTATAACGGCAACGTGACCAGCCACAGTGTCGGCAAAGTTCGGATCAAAACGTACATCGGTGACATTGAGGCGACTGGCCTTTCGCGCGATTCGGAAACCCAGTCGTACAACGGCGACATCACTGTCGGCAGTGACCGGCAAGGCAAGCCGACCGTCAGCGCTACCACGTACAACGGTGACATTCGGCTGTTGGACGAGGACATGCGTGCCCGCCCGCAGACCCGTAACGGCCGCGTCCGCTATCCGAACTAGCCGTCACCACAATAGAAAGAAGGCACAATGAGCCACTGTTACGGCACGTTCGAGCTGTTCCCCGGCGTGTTAACGCAGGGCGACTGCGGTAGCGCTAACCCGCACGACGGGCACGACTTCAATCCGGCGGACAAGGTCTGCTTGGGATCGCCGGCATCGTTCATTGAGGCGGACTGCGGGCGGGTGGGCCCACACGGCGAGCACCCACTAAGCACGGTGCCGAGCCCGCTAGACCCAGCCACCAAGGAGTTCTGATGCCGCTCCCGCCGAATACTGCCGTTCGAGTCGACCTGTCCGACATCGGAACTGAGCAAACCCGCTGGCCAACCGCCGTGGTTACTGAACCTCCGGCGAACGCCTGCGACCTATCCGATTCCGCGGCCCTCACGTGGTTGCGCTACGACGACGGCCGGGTCCATGCCGTCCCGACCTGGCGCATCCGGCCGATGGCCGAGGCGGCCTGATGATCTCCCTCGCCGACAAAATCCGCGCCGGGCTGGACTGCATCGCCGAGCGGTACGACGACACGTTCGACCCTGCTGGCGAACCCACCGTGGCATACGTCCGTCACTGCGCCAGCTACTACAGATCTGCTGCCGCATTGATGACCAATCCCGGGCATCTGCTCGCAGAGGCCGATGACCTGGACGCCCTCGCCGACGAGTTCGAGTCCGTCATCGCCCGCGAGCTGGGCATTGAGACCAAGGAGTAGCCATGTCTGTAGGCAACCCGACCACCTGTGCCGTTCTGCACGCGCCCGGCTACGTCGCGGGCGAACACTCGGGCGAGATTCACCTGTACCGCTCGCTCACCTCGACTGCCGAGTGGTGGCTGTGTGACGCCGACGCCGAGTCCGCTCCGGAGCGCGGCATCCCGATCACAGCTATCGACGAGCCTGGGGAGGGCGCATGAACCGCACCATGTACTGCGAGTTGACCCGCGAAAGCGGCCCTTCCGGTACTGGGCCCGCTACCGGGGTCATCGTTAACCAGCTCGGTGAGGGTGAGGTCGCCGACAACCGCTTCTGGGTGTCGCGCGACGAGGCCGAGGATGTGATCCGGATGATGGCGGACGCGTTCGACCTCGACGTGCAGGTGCAGTCGTGACCGCCGTCAAGACCTATATCTGCAAGACGTGCGGGGGTGCCGGACATTACGAGCGGCCGGCACCGGGCGACTACACCGGCCGCGGTGAGTTCCTGCACGACGGCGCCGCCGACCACGACTTCGCGGTCAAACCGCAGTGCGACAAGTGCAGCTCTTTCAACTACGAGCACTACGAGACCAACTGGGGTCACGGTTCCCGCTGCTACGACTGCGGCTACGACATGTACTTCTCGCTGGGGGATTGAGCATGGACAGCAAATGGAAGACCCACGAGGCGTATATCGGCGCTGTTGCCGCAGCGCCCGGGAAGGCTGGCTTCACCGTTGATAACTGGTGGGCTGACGACAACGACCCGCGTGACGGCTGGATCGGCTTTGACATGGACCACCAAGACACCATTGATGGTCAGCCGATCTGGGCGTACGACGAGGTCGGTGTGGGTTGGCCGGAGGACCGCGGCTGGCATTTGCTGACCATTGACGACTCGCACGGCCGCAATTCGCGGTTCGTGACCGAGTTCGCTATTGCCCGGGTTTCTTCACCAGTGACGGTCGTGCTGGAAGTCGCCGAGCAGGCCGGGCTGACGCTTGAGCTCGACGATGACGGTCACCCGGACGTCGACTTCCCGCGGCACACCTTCGAGGACGACAACCCGGCGTTTGAGGCGGCATTGGCCCACTACCAGGAGGCGAAGTGATGGACCGTAGCCACTACGGCATCGAATACCGCGGCGACAAACTCGACCGCCGTATCGAGGAGCTGTTGAAGGTTTATCTCAACCTTGACGACGACGGCGAAATGCTGATGCCGTTGAAGCGGTACGAGATTGGCGGCCTGTGGACAGTAATCCGGCAGCTCGCCGAAGAGGCAAAGTGATCACCGGGCACACCATCTGCGCTCTGCCCGCAGACGACGTCAACTACCGCCACTATGCGATCACCATCGAGTGCCGCAGTGACGGCATGTGGGCCGTGTGCTCCGGTGGGTTCTGCCTCGGCACCGATGGTGAGTGGGAGTACGAGCCGTCCTCGTCAAACCGCGACGACGACTGGTTGGACTCGCACCGCTTCGACGAACAGACGGCGCTGCGGCTGGCCAAGGAGCAAGCACCACTGATGACCTGCAACGGGTTCACCGTGCAGGAAGCGCTGGCGAGGTCGGACCGATGAGCGTCCAGGACATCACCCCCGATGCGGTGCTCGCAGCGATCGAGGCCGGACACGACGACGTCGACAAGCTGGCCCAGTACTTCGGGGTGCTGCACGTCTCGCACACGCTGCGTTCGACCATCACCGGACTTGCCGAGGCAGGTCAGGTGTTGCGCTTCTCGATCCCCGATTCACCCACTCAGCGATTTGAGGCCGTCAGATGAACAAGTTCCTGACCCGCATCCGCGAGTGGCTCATTGTTCCCGACGACGACCGGCAGCAGCGCGTTCTACTGGATCTTTACGAGTCGTGCCGGACCCGTGACGAGAAGGCTGCGTGCGCACTGCTGATCGGCGACCGGCTCGATGAGATGGCAGAGACCGCGAGCGGTGCGCGTGTCGGCCACCTACATGAGGAGGCCGCCCAGTGGCGGTCGCTGTTCAAGACCGAGGAGAACTGATGACCACTAAGACGATCGACGCTATGGCCGGGATCATCCGACAGGTTGACGGCGACAACTTGTTGAGCCCGACTGACCTCGGTGAAGCGGTCGCCATGAAACTACCGCCGTTCTACACGACCCTGCGAGGCCGAGACCTGATCGCGTTTGTCGAGCGCACCAATCCCGACAAGCGCATGGGCGCCGGCCAGCTCGCGGAGCTGATCGTGGCCGAGTTCCGGCTGGACGAGGAGAACACGTGAAGCCCTTCCGGATCGCCACCATCAGCCTCGACGAAGGCCACAACGTCGCCGGCATCACCGTGGTCATCGACGCCCCTTACCTGAGCACGTTGAACTCTGCCGTGATGCTCCCGCTCGACAGCCGGGACCTGATCGTCCGATCGGAGCGCGGCGACACCGAGCTGTGGGTCGACTTGGACGTCCGGCAGTTGCTGGACCTGTTCCGCACTGCGGGCAACTGGACGGGCGATTCGATGCAAATTCCCGGCGCCTATGACGCGCTCACATTGGTTGTGTACGGCCTGATGGAGGATTGATGACCGCGACGACTATCCGCCCGGCTGAGTCCACTAGCACGTCGGAGTCACAGAATCTGGCCAAGCTGCACGCCATGTTGGAGGAGCCGGCGCTAATCGGCTTCCGCGAGGAGATCCTGGTTGCGATCGAGCGGCTGACTGCCGAAGAGAAGAAGTGACCCTCGAACCGACCCCCGAGCGGGTCGCCGCCGCGAAGCGCTGCCTGGACCGCGGTTGGACGTTCGGCCCGGAAGGCACCGCGTTGGTCGCCACCGATCCGGTGCTTGGCGAGATGGTGGGCGCCGGGCTGATCCGGCCGCGCTTCGTCGGAGCGAACCAGCAGATCAACGGGCAGGACGACTACTACCGGCTGACCGAGGCCGGCGAGCAGTGGCTGGCCCGCGCCGAGCAGGAGGCGAAGCGGTGACCGCTCGCAAGAAGTGGCGCGTCGTCTACCCCGGCGCGGAGCCGTTCTGCTTCCGCACCGAGAAGTCCACCTACAACTTGGTTGATTTCCTGCGGTCTTCTTGGGCGGCCGTGCCGGGCATAGGAGCCGTCAGCGCGAGGAAGTCCCCACTCGTTGTTCATCGCGTTCACCTTTCGTCTCGTGTCAGTGCTCGGCAAGCCATTGCTTGCCGGCGTCGGTCAACTGCCACGGCTTCGGCGCATACATGGACGGGTGTTCAGCTGGCGCCATCTCGATCAGTCCGGCCTTGCGGAGGAACTCCACTACAGCATTGACCTTCCTGTGGCCGTACCCACCAGGCCGCCACGTGTCTTCGTCCGGTTCGCTGCCCCAGTTGCGATGATGCTTGACCTCGCCGGCCGCGACGCCGCGGAGCACGGCAGCCCGAGCGGCAGTCAGCTTGATGTCCCGAGGTGGAACAGGGGCAGTCACGCGGCACACTCCCGGAAGTAGCTGTCGAACCAGGACTGCAGTTCATCCCAGATAACTTGGTTGTCATGTCCGGAGTCTTCCCAGTGTGCGCGCAGCTTGTCACCAGCCACTGACGAACCGTCGCAATATCCGGCCCCGTGAAGGTACTCGCAGGAATCCATTGGGTACGGCGACAGACTGCCGTGGGGGTTCGCCGAATGGACGTCAATAGACCAGGTCGTCGGCCAGAACGTGACGGCCTTGCCGGGCTCGGACAGAACGAAAGCACCGTTTACTTGGTTGATTCGCTGGGTTGGCATGGAAATCCCCTTGGTCTCAGTGCTCAGTCTGCAATGCGCGGGTGCGCGCCCACAGGGATCGGCTGGGCAATTCCTGGCCCATCCACGTACAGTTCCCGTTCCTCGTCGGCTTCAATGTGCCCGTCCACTGCAGCGAGCAGCGCCTCATGCTCGCTCGGGTGCCAGCCGACCACGAAAGTCACGTCACCGACCTGTTCCACAACCACAAACTCAGTCACTGCCGGCCCCGACTTTGGGCTTGCGCGCACGGGTCGCACAACATGACCCGCGGCAGGCCAAGGTCCGCGCGGACCCAAAACGTGTCACCGGGCTGGTGGCGGTGCCCGCACGTCATCGGAGCCTGCTCGTTCGTCAAACCTAGGCCGACGGTCACGGGCATGAGCCGCACGAGCTCACCACGAACGGAGACGGCGACGTTAGTCGAGTTCACGTCGCCCCCTCACGGTCGTGAGCGTCCAACGCTCCGAACGTGTCACCCCGCTGCGGAGCCTCGTCGAGGACATACACGCGGGAGTCCGGAGTGCAACCCATGGCGTTTTCGCGATGCTCGCCGTAGTTGTTGGTGCCGGTGAACCGAACCCGATCAAGTACGCCGACACCTGGGCTGAAGAACTGGTCGAAAGTCACGTAGTCCACGGTCAGTGTGAGGTCGGGATGGTGGATGCGCGACCAGGTTGTTTGGATGACGTCACCCGTGCGGACGTTACGGGCGATGGTCTCGCGGGCAGTCATTTGTTGACCCCCGCGCAGTCGATGACGCCGTCCTGCTCACTATCTGCGGGTGCAACAACGAGCCACAGGTGGTCGAACCAAGTCCGCCCGCACCGCCCACACTGGGTGGCGGCATTCGCGGGGGTCACATCCGCGGTGTGCCCGTGGTAGACCTCGGCGAGCACCCGAGGCAGTTCGGTTCCTGCCCGGTGGAGCTGGATGACGTTGCGATAAAGCTGGATCACGCCGCCACCTCTAGGTTGATCGGGTTACCCTCCGTGCAGGCCTCACCCGCACAGCCGACCCCGCCATGCAGGGTCAGCGCGCCAATCAGCAGGGAAAGCGGGACGCAGCACAGCAGCACGTCCACCCCGACGATCTTCAGGTTGACGGCGTTCCCGTGCTCGCAGACGCTGATCACAAACCCACGCTGCCCGGAGTAGAGGCCCTCAATGATCTGGGCGCCATGCCAGGTACGAAGAACGAGCGGAGCGTCTGCCCGGGTAAGGCGGAAAGCCGCTCGACGCTCGGCACTGGTAGTCACGGATACACCACCTCCAGCCGCGCCTCGAAACCGCGGTCGGTACGCGTCCAGCCCCGACCCCACAAGCGGAAACCTTCCCGCTCGGCAATAAGGATGGCCGCCGAGAAGCAACCTGCCCGGTCGAGGCCGTCCGGCAAGGCCGTCTCAAACAACGGCTCGTTGTTCCAGGTGTCCACGTCAAGCGCGTCGATAACCAGCGCGTTGCGACCAGTTGGGATCGTCGCGATGAAGCAACTGAAGCGCGGAATCTCGGAACCGTCACCACCGAAGGCGGTGACTTTTGCGTAGTCGGCGGTCTTCATGCGGCAATCTCCTCCCTGGTCTGTGCGAGCGCAAGCCCCCGGTGGTTGAGTCGGACCGAGGTGATGCGCTGCCCGGTCTGCTCGTGGGCGACACCGAGACGGCGATCGACGATTCCCCGCAGGAGCACCCACGGCTGCCCTGGGGCCCGGGTGACGACACCGTCAACGTGCTGGCGGATCCGGTCGAGCTGGGCAGGCGTCGGGGGCTGGGTGTGGACCCGGGTGCGGGTGAAGTCCCGCCGGTTCTGCTGGCGCAGTGCAGCCCAGGAACCACCGACGGGCATGTCATCCACGATGTCCGACACGTCTACCGGCTGCGGCTGACCGTTGTCCATCGTGGTGTTGATGCTGTCGATCAGCTCCTGATCGGCGTCATCGACCACTGCGGCGGCGGAAGTCCAGGCACCGGCAGCTGATTCGATCAACCACATCGGTTTGCCTGCAGTCGCGAGATCACGCAGCAGGGCAAGGTACTGGCGACCCTCGGCCAAGTTGGTGAACTGCCGGTTAAGAATGTCGTGGCGGGTGACGGTGATCGTGACCCCTTCATCGTGGCGGTCAATGCGGATGTTCAGCGGGCCGAAGTCGCGGTAAACGGTCTGGCCGGGCGTGAGAAGCTGGTTCACGGATCACTCCTGGTTGAGTCAGGTGGTGGTCTACGGGTCCGGGTCGTTGACGCGATCCGTTCCCTTGGCCCCGTTTGGAGTTGACGCTCCGGGCGGGGCCTTCTTGCTTACATGGCAAAGCTTAGCCGAGTTGGCATGGTATTGGCAAGGTGAGTTGGCAAGGCAGACCCGATAAGAAAGCCCCCACCGTATGGCAGGGGCGAACAACGAGCTCCCGATCAGCCCTGAGGCACACCCGAGCTCGTAGGAGGCAGTAGGCCAGCTGCACGAGCACGCCTGACCAGGTTCGCCGCAGCGGCCGGCGTGGCATTCATCCCCCGCTCAACGGCTTTCGTTGGCGACTCCCCCACCCGCCATGCCTTCAGGTAGATCTCCGACGCTTTCTGCAAACGCCGCACCGTTGCCGGGCGCATCCCCTCGATGACCATCACAGCAGACGGTTTGACCTGCGGAATGTGCGGCAAACGCTCCCGGTCCTCAATAGCGATCTCGCCGAGTTTCAGATCCCGCAGCATGGAAGTTGTCAGTGCTGGCCCTTCCTGGTCGTCCAGGTCAACATGCAGCCCGGTCAGCTTCGGGCGTCCCTGGTCGCGCACCCATCGCAGTGTCAGCAGGTAGGGACCCTTTTCGGGGTCTGGCCAGCGGCGACGTGTTTCCTCCACGCACACACGTTAGGGGCAACCGAAGTGGTAGGACACCCCGGGGGCCGATCCTGAAACATGTTGATTCAGCATGGCTGACCTACCCATCTTGACTGAACCATGTCAGGTTGTCATGATTGCTCCATGACCGAAGACCAACGAGACCTGCTCCTGCTCACGGCAGCCCGCTATGCCCGCACGGGTGAAGGTAAGCGGATCCGTGCGCAGGCGAACGTGCAGCAACAGGACATGGCGCGCCGTGTCGGCATTACCGCGAACGGCCTTTACCGGTGGGAACAGGGGCAGCGACGTCCACACGGCGATGCTGCGGTGCGGTGGGTTCAGCAGCTCTCTCGGCTGGAACTGATGAACGCCCAGAACGCCGTCGCCGCCTGAAACGACGAGCGCCGGGGTTTGCCCCACCCCGGCGTCGCGATGACCCCGAAAGGTCCATGTCCTAATGTCAGAGTACGGCGTACCTACAGCGCTGCACACCCTCGCGCGCACTGAACTTCTCGGCAAGTGCCGATGAGTGACGCCGCACGCCCACAATGGGCCGGGCAACGTGCCATGTCCTGGGTGATCGACGAGGCTCCCGTGCCGACCGCCCTGTTTCCGGTCCTCATGGTGATCGCACGCCGCTGCGACGAGAACGGCCGCGGCTCGTACCAATCAGTGCCGACTATCGCCGAGAAGACCGGCAAGTCGCCGGACCAGGTGAAGCGCGACATTCGGGAGCTGAAGAAGCTCGGCTTGCTCGTCGAGGGCGACGCCGACCTAACCCGGCACCTTCCCGAGTGGAAACGGCCTGCTGTCTACGACCTTCCACTCCACGTCTCCGGCGCAAAGCCGTTAAAGGAATCCAAGAACAAGACAGGTGGCACGAGTCAAGGGGGTGGCATGGATACACCCGGGGGCATGGATGCCACCTGGTGGCATAGCACCCGACAAGGGGGTGGCATGGATGCCCTGGGGGGAGGGGGCATGGATGCACCCCAAACAAAGCCTTTGAAAAATAAAAAGAACAATCCTTCTCTCTCTCCGCGCGAACACGAGCAGCCGCCAGCTGCGAGCGTCCCCGCCCAACGAACCGAGAGAGAGACAGATGACGAAGATTCACAAACCTCTGAACCCCGAACCCTGCCCCACTGCCTGCTCCTGAAGAACGGCGCACCCGAAGACCAGCTCGACTTCCTCGAAGACTTCATCGCCTCCGGCAACAACATCCTTGGCAACGGATGGTGGATCACCGCCGACCGCAACGGCACCCTCGCCGGACACATCGCTGATGGTTTGAACAACGTCGACGTGCCGGAAAATCCGCAGAGACCAAACCGCGGGGGCCGGCCGCTACCTTCGACGGCAGACGCCCGGTGGGAGCTCGTCGACCGGCAGATCCGCCGCGGCAAATACCAACCATGGCGCCCACCCGAAGACCAATCCGAGTACGACAAACCTTTTTCCGGGCAGATCGCACGCTCGCCAGCCGACCAGCGGCTGATCGACGCTCAGCCGCTCTACGACCACTACAAGGGACTGGAGGAGAACAGATGACCACGACCCGTCTGCACCGATCTGAGGTTCGCGCACAACTTGACAAGCTGCGTCGCGCCCACGACCTCACCGTCACCGCTCGGCGGAAGTGGACCTACGGTAGTCCGGAATTGAAATTCGGTAGTTCCACCCTCGGAACTACCGAGGTCTTCGGGCGCCTCCTGCTAGGAAGTTCCGAGGTGTGGCCCGCTCCCAGGCCGGCGCTCCGGAACTCAACTGCTCGGACCACCCCGACTAGTAGTCGGATGCTGACGGCACCTTGGGCCTGCCCGAGTTGGGTGGGGCGACCGGGCGCCTGACGAAGTGGTCGGCCGTTGCACAGTCCACATCGACGACTGCGCTGGCCAGCACACCCACTTGCGGCCAGGGATGCCGTAACCTTCGCAGGCCGACCGGTAACCCAGTTCCCATCAAGGACCTGACGTCGGCGACGGTTCCTCCCAGCCGGGCCACGACGGGTCCGGCCTTCCCCATAGGGCTGGCAACGCTGGCCCGCCACCAAGTTCCGTGCGGGCCAGGTTGAGAAACGTCAACACTTCCGCTTCTAGCGCCGCCCGGAGGCTGCGCCATTGCACTCCCGGTAGCCTGCCAGTCTTCGCATGCAAGCTCAGCTTCCACACTGCGGCATCCACCTGCCGTGCCTGCTCGGCGACCGCCGGGTCGGCGAGCATGTACACGACAGCGAGCGCCCGATTCCAGTCCGGCCAGTCCGGGATACCCCGCGTGCCGTGCTCATCGAGAGCGAGCCGGTGGTAAACGTCGGCGTACGAGCGGATCAGGTCGGCGTAGGCGGTAGCTCGCTGGTCCCGCGTCCACCGGTCGGCTTCGTGGCGGCGGCTTAGCGTGCCGCCGATAAGACCGCCGACGAGCGCGGCGGAAATACTGCCGATCACGGAGACAACGGGAGTCCACTGGGCTGACATACCGGCAGTGTCGCTGACGACGGCAAGGTCGCTATATTTAGTCCAGCTGGCCACTCCAGGAGGCTCGCATGGCAACACTGCCGAGCACGAAAAGCATCCATGCCGCGGTCACCGAAAACCGGAAGGCCGCCGAGACTCTCGCGACCATAGGCCCTGGGTGTCAGCCCGGCCGCCGACAAGGCCGTATTCAGCCCCCAGCCGTACCCGCTGTTCCTTGCCGACTGGTCTCAGGGTAAACCGCCGGTAGGTCGGATTGTCGGCTGGTCCGTTGAATCCGGCCAGGCACCGAAACCTGTCGTGGTGTTCGAGGACGGCGACCAAACCTGCCTACCGATACCGGTCGACATGGCGTCGGGTATGGGCGGCGGCGGCCCGATGTGGATACGCGACACCGCCGCTGAGGCGCTCGCGGAAGCGAAAAAGTACCTGCCGCCGCCGGCCCGTCCGGTGACTAAAGGAACGTGTGGCTAGCTGTACTTCGGCGGCCGGCCCCGTTTCCTCGGCGGCCGGAATTCCTCAAGGCGCGCCAGCATCGCGTTCGGGTTCTTGGTGAGGAGCACCAGACAGGCCACCAGGAACTCGTTCATCGTCCACCCGGACCGCTTCAGTAGGCCTTGGGCCTGATCGCGTAGCTCGCGTGCCGGCCGGGCAAGGATGCCAGGGTTTTCGTGGCGGTCTGGGTCCTTCACACCTTCAGGCACGATCACAGTCTGCCATGTGGCTAACCACTTTTCTCGGACGTCGATCACGTAGAATGTGGTTAACCACTTAACCGCGACGATCGGACCTGCATGGGCTACCTCAACCCTCATACTCACAAGCTCGACGACCAGCCGACCATCACCGTCATCTGCGGCAGCACACGCTTCCGGACCGAGATGGCCGCGGCGAACCGGGATCTCACCCTCGCCGGCTACATCGTGCTGGCGCCCGGCGTGTTCGCCCACGACGGCGACACGATCACCGACGAACAGAAAGCCGACCTGGACCGGCTGCACTTCGCAAAGATCGACCTTGCCGGTTCGATCTACGTCGTGAATCCGGGCGAATACGTCGGAGAGTCCACGGCTCGGGAGATCGCTTACGCCCGATCATCAGATAAGCCAGTACGTTCACTGGTCGAGCTGGTGGAGGCGAACGCCTGATGGAGACGACCCTCTATCGCAGCAGAATCTACAAGGGCCAGATCGTGGAGGCGGTCCAGTACACCCGCGACAACGACCGCGAAGTCTACGAATGGATCCCCGGTAAACAGTTCATCGGACCCGCGCCGGACTATCGCGTCGAAGGCTTGACAGTGTTTACCCCGGAGGGCCGGCGTCGATCCGTCTGGGGTGACTGGATCTACCGTGATCAAGGCACCGACCGATTCTGGACGACGTGCCAGGACGCGTTCGACGACGACTACGAGCCGGTCGAGGTGGACGCCTGATGCCCGCCCGCCTGCTCGGCCCCAACGATGAGCCGCAGAAGTCCGGGACCATCGTGGCCGTGAACTACGGCGACTATCGACGACAGTGCGTATTCGTGAACAGTGGGGCAAACATCGGGTGCTGGTATCCGCTCGGTAACGAGTTCGGCCACCCGAAGACGTGGGACGACCCGCGTAGTCAGTCCGAGAAGATGTTCGACCGCGGCCCTGTGCCTCAGCGGCCCGCCGGCACTCTTCCGCTGCACCCGCACTGGGAGGATGTCGTGGCGCTCGGCCCGGTCACGCTGCTGACGCCCGGTGATGACGACGCCTACCGCACAGGTTGGCGCAACGGCCGCCGGGATCTGTGGCAGCGGATGGAAGACCTCACCTACGACGAACCGGAAGGTGCGAACCAGTGACCACGACCATCCCCCGCGCCGAGATCAAGGCGATTGCCGCACAGCGCCGCACGGACTATGACCTGGACTTCGATCCGAGCATCGAGTGGGTTCGGGCGACTGCTGCGCTGCTGCGGGAGGACTCGCCGCTGTTCCCGACGACGCCCGAGCTGCGCGCCGAAGCCCACGACTTGGACACACTGGCCGACCGGTACGAGAAGATGGCGTGATGCACTGCGAAGACGTCTACTGCCCCGCCTGTCCCAACCCAGCAACCGCGTTCCAAATCGAAGATGTCGGAATCAAGGTCGGTAAGGTCGGTGACGTTGAGACGACGGGCGACGGGATGCGGATCACGGTGAGCCGACCACTGTGGGAGACGGTCATGCTCGCCCATCTGCGTCTGATGGACGACGATGAGCACCGCCGCCTTTACGACCTGTGCGTCACCGAACTGATGACGGAGGGCAAGACGGCCGAGGAGGCGGCACGGGATCAGATGCAAAGGCTAGTCGACTCGGTGACAAGCTCGATGCGCGACGCGATGCGGAGACACCAGTGACCCGCACTGAGTTCGCCACCGCAGTAGCGGACTTGCTCACTGACGACCAACGCCACCAGATTCGTGACTTACGCGACCAGGTTGAAGACGCATGGCTTGACGAATGCGCTGCCCATCATGAGGGCGCCAACTGCTGCGTCGACGCTTTGGTCGGCAAACGCCGAGTTGAGTGACAATCCGCAGGTAGTCGTGTCGCCGTCGCTCCGTTTCGGCCGTCCTTCCATGCGCGGTGTGGCGACCGAGTTCATCGCCGACACGTACTGGATTGGCGACGACCCGGAAGACAATTATCGCCTGACCCGGCACGAGCTGCTGGTGGCTTTGTGGTTTGAGGCGACACAGGGGCAGCCGCGGTTCCGCCGGCGCTGGCACCAGTGGGGCGTTACGGCATCGCAAGCTTTGTGGAGATCTGAGATGGACCCTGGATCGGTCGAGCTGCCGCCCATTAGCGGAGACGTCGGCGCCGCTTAGGTCGCAGGCAGTGTCTGATCTTCTTCAACACCATGCTGCGGGCAGACTGGGGCACACCGCCCAAACCGACTCCTTGTCCCACGATCGAATGAAACCAAGCCGTAACCAAAACCTCAGCTCCATCGGTTGATCCAGATGCAGCGATCAACTAGAGATCGGGGGAAAACGCATGAACCTCGACGAGACCGAACCTGACAAAATGGTCCCGCCAAATCGGGAAGCACCTGTCGAACGTGAAGCCCGGTCCGCGTCGGACACCGCCGACGCGGCGGAGCAACGCATGCAACGCTTCGGCCGAATCTGCTTATACGGAGGTATCAGCGTCGGCGTCGGAAACATCATCGCCGCGCTTGTCGCTGCGGTCGCCACCGAGAACAGGATTATCCCGGACACCCAAGGTGGGCTGGTCCTGGCGACCCTTGCCCTGGTCACGATCGCTGCGCTCGCCACGGCATTCGTTACCGTCGGCGCAGCGGAGCGGGTGCTGCGCCCGAACCGGGCAGCGTTCCGCAACGTCGTGGCAGCGCACGAAGAAAGCGATAAGCGGTCCGCACGGATTGAAGAGCAACTACGTACCATCGCCTCCCACTTGCCGACCGCGCTCAACGCGGAACACCGCCGCGGGTTCAACGAAGCCGTCATCGAGGTGTTCGCGGAGACCGGTACTGAGACTGGCGGGGCGCCACGAAAAACCCGACATCTGAACGTCGCACCCTCCGAGCAGGGGAAGTAGCTCGGGACACGCAAATCTGTTCAGGTAGGGAGGACACTGTCTTAGAGACGTTTGAACCTAGAATTGTGCGTTAGACACGTGGGTGAGACGATGCCTCCCATGACCGTGGCTGATATCTACGTCCGCAAAAGCTCCGACGACAGAGGCAAGTCCGTCGCGGACCAGCTCGTGGAGGGCCGCGAGGCGATCGAGGAACACAGCTGGACGTTCGGCCGGGAGTTCTCCGATGACAATCGCAGTGCCAGCCGTTTCGCCAAGAAACAGCGGGAAGGGTTCACAGAACTCCTGCGGCATATCGGTGCCGGCGACTGTGAGCTGCTGATCCTGTGGGAGTCATCCCGCGGGAGCCGCAAGCTCGCCGAGTGGGCCACCCTGCTTGAACTTCTCGCCGAGAAGAAGGTTTTGATCTACGTGGTGTCGCATGGGCGCACCTATGACTGCAACAACAGCCGGGATTGGAAGATCCTCGCCACCGATGGTGTCGACTCCCATGCGGAATCGAATCTGATCTCTGACCGGATCCGGCGAGGTAAGCGGCGAGGTGCCGCCTCTGGCCGCCCCGCCGGGAAGGTGCAGTTCGGATTCCGGCGCATCTATAACGATGTCGGGTTGTTCGTACAACAGGTGGAGCATCCCACCCAGGCAGCCCTGATCCGGGAGGCCGCCCGCAGAGTCCTCGCCGGGGAGTCGTGCTACTACATCGCCGTGGATTTCAACGCCCGCGAAATTCCCAGCCCCCGAGCCGAAGCGCTGACTTTGCGGGCACGCCGCAACCGGGAACAGGCCGCAGATCCAGGTGTTCCGGATCTGCAGCGCCGGCAGCTCACCGAGGAGGCTGACCGCTGGGAAGCGGAGGCGGCCAGCTTCAAATGGGACCTTGGGCAGGTCAAACGGCTTTGTGTGCTGCCATCGTATGGCGGCTTGCGGACGCACCGAGGGCAAGTGGCGGGGAAGGCTTCCTGGGCGGGAATCCACGATGAGGAAACTTACGCGCAGTTGCTGGCCCGGTTGAACGATCCGGCCCGCCTGACTCAGCGGGATTCGTCGTTGAGGCATGTGCTGTCGGGGCTGCTTGTGTGCGATCTGTGCGGAACGGTGCACCGGGTTCAGAAGAACCGGGGTTATCTCACCTACACGTGCCGGGGGTGTTTTAAGACGGCAGCTCGGACTGTGACGGTGGAGGCGTTCGTGGTGGAGGCCCTGCTGTCTCGGCTGGAAGAGGCGGATGCGGAGCAGTTGTTCGCCGCGCCCAGCGGGTCGGGTGAGGATGCGGTGCGCGCGGCGGCGGTGGTTGCCGATCTGGAGGCTCGGCTGGTGCCGTTTTATGCGCAGGCTGCGGCTGGGAAGATTTCCGCGGCTGGCTTATCGGCTATTGAGGCGGAGTTGTTGCCGCAGATTGAGGCGGCGAAGCAGCGTGCTCAGGCTGTCCGTCAGGCGCCGGTGCCGGCTCAGATTCGCCGGTTGGTGGGTGCGCCGCGGTCGGTGTGGCCACAGTTGACGATTTATCAGCAGCGTGAGGCGATCGGGTTGGTTGTGGCGGAGCTGAGGTTGTCGCCGTCGTTTCGGGGTCAGCGGATTTTTGATCCGTTTCGGCTTGGTAGTTCGCGTTGGGTGGGTGATGAGTTGACGTGGGCGCAGCACTGGGAAGCGGCCGGGCTGCGCCCGCGGTCTGTCGATCGGCTGGGCTGAGGTCGTCAGCTGGCTTGGCGGCGGGTGAGTTGGTAGAGCCAGCGGAGGTGTTCGAGGAGTTTGCGCCGGTCGTCGGGGGTCAGGGCGGTGTCGTCGAGCATGGTGAGGATTTCGCGGACTTCGGGGTTCAGTGGTGGGTTGGCGGGTTGGTCGGCTTCGTCTTCGGCGAGGTAGCCGAGTGCGATAGCAGCCCGAATGGGGTTGATGTTGAGGGCGTGGCAGGCGGCTCGGACGAGGGCGGGGTCGGGTCTGTCTGCGAGTCCGCGTTCCCAGCGGCTGAGGGTGTTGCGGGTGACCCCGGATTCGCGTTCGAGGTCTTCTTGGCTCCAACCTTTGTCGCGTCGTGCTGTTGCGATGAGTTCACCGAACGTCTGTGTTGCACCACCCATGATGCAAGGGTAATCGCTGTGTACGAAGTTTCCTACAGTTCGCGGGGTTCGCATCATGGGTGGTGCGCGATCTGGTGGCACCGTATCCAGCTTTTCAAGTGCTTCCTCCGAGGATCTAATCGATGATCTCAGATCTTAGACACTTTAGAGGAAAATTGTGCACCACTATTGATGCGTAGTGCAGCTTCATGCATGCTTGCACTATGACTGATGCACAGGCACTCTCCCGGCGCATCATCCCTTCACCGCGCCAGGCCCTCAATCTCGACCGCTACCTCACCGCCTGCCGCGCCAAGGGAGCCACGACAAGGGAGGAACGAGCCCGACTCCTACACCTCGGCCGACAATCCGTCTACCGCTACGAAGTCGGACTAATCGAACCCAAGGTTTCCACCGCCCAATGGATCGCGTCCCAACTCGACGTCCCCGTCGAAGCACTCTGGACCGAGGAACTCAGCAGCAGAACCACAAAGGCTGCAGCATGACCGCCCAGGTCACCGATCAAGCGTTCATCACCGCGATCGTTTCCGCAGCACCCGCATTCAACCGTAAACAGATCACCGGGCTGCGGCACCTCCTGGCACCCAAAATGCCGACCGAGCTCATCGCTCCTGCCGTACCGCTGATGCAACGCGGCGCAGCCACACGTAAGTCACTACCGGTAGCGGCATGACCCGCGCGGACGACATCAGTGCTGCGGCAGCTGACCGCGTAGCGAGCTGGGTCTCGGTGCCTCCCGCCGATCGGGCGACAGTCTTGGCGGCTGCGCAGATCCGGCCGCTGCGATCCGGCGGGGCGATGTTGACGCTCGGCGGGGTGGACCGCTGGTGCAGGTCCTATCGCGACGCGCTCGCCGAACTGGACGCCCAAACCACCGCCTGAGCACAGAAATCGGCGCCCAGATGCCACTAACACCTGGGCGCCGCCGGTTCTACCAACTCCACTGACTACGAGGAAGTGACGTTGATGTTTACCGATGATAGGGCAACCGGTTCGGCTGTTGCTACGGCCACCTATGACGGCGGCACGAAGTTCACCGTTGGGGTGAAGCCCTGCTGCCAGATCCTCACCTCTGACCAATGCGACTGCCGTGCGTTCGCCGCCGAAGCTCGCGGGGTGTTCGCCCGACCGATCATGTGCCGGCCAGCGAGCCAATGGAGTGCGGCGTGACCGCCCACCTGGGCGGGATATGTGTCGGCTTTGGCGGCCTCGAACTGGCCATCGAGCAGCACATTGCCGTGGACCACACCTGGCATGTCGAATGGGACGAGAACGCATCGAAGGTGCTGAAAGCGCGCTGGCCTGAGGTTCCGAATCACGGCGACGTAACAGCCGTCGACTGGACCCAGGTCGACCCGATCGACATTTTTGCTGGCGGGGTGCCATGTCAGGGCTACTCCGCGGCAGGGAATCGCAAAGGTTCTGACGACGACCGTGACTTGTGGCCAGTACGGAAGTTTGAGGCTGACGGAGTCACCCCACGACGCGGTGCCCTGGACGCGATTCGTACGTTGCGACCGCGTCTCGCGGTCATTGAGAACGTGCCGGGAATGTTGACCTCCCGCAGCGGTCAGGACTTCGCGACGATCCTCGCTGACCTCGACGGGCTCGGCTACACCGTCTCGTGGACCACCATTGGTGCGTGCAAGGTCGGTGCCTGCCACCACCGGCACCGCGTGTTCATCGCCGCAACCCTGAACCAAGTCCCCGCACCCGTGTCAGATCCGGTCGCGCACCGCTCAGGTGCGGGATGGGTACCGGCTCAGTTCGTCCTGTTCGGTAACACCAGTGCGGTTCGGTGGCCAGCGTCAGGTTTCACCTCCCACGGGACCGCTTGGCAATTGCCAGTTGAAACGTGCGGGTTCAGCGGATCGGCACCGCCTACTCCGTTGTCCTCGGACGGTTCCGGGGGTGGCCAGGACGAGGCAAAACGCCGGTTGGGTGGGCATACGATCCAACTACCGGACGCCGTCATTTCCATGTTGCCAACACCCCGGACGTCGGACACCAACGGCGTCGGGGTGCACGGCACGGGCGGGCTGGATTTACGAACCGCGGTAGCAATGTTCCCCACGCCGATGACCTCCGACGGCGAACAGACACGCACCTCACCGGGAGACTTGGCACGTAAGTCACCTGCCCTGGCCGCTGTTGTCTCGCTGCTACCGACACCTCGCGCGTCGGACGGCGAGAAGGGCGGACCGAACCAGCGGGGCTCATCGGGTGACGTGATGCTGCCAGCTGCGGTGCAACCGCAGCGGTTCTGGAAATACGCGGCAGCTGTCCACCGGCACGAGGTCGCCTTCGGTTTGGTCGCGCCCGATCCCACCGCGCCCGGCCGCAACGGCAAGCCACGGCTGTCCGCTGAGTTCCCGGAGTTCATGATGGGCCTTACGCCCGGCTGGTTGACCGATGTGGTCGATCGCAATGCCGCACTGAAACTCGCAGGTAACGGCGTGAATCCGAGGCAAGCGGCGTACGCGTTGTCGACGTTGCCGACGTTCCGGTCCGCCGTTGCCGAGTTGACCTCCCTGGCGGAGGTGGCGGCATGAATTCCCTGTGCTTCTACCTCGGCAGCCACATGCCGAACTGGCTTGAGTCTCCTGCACTTCCGTCCAACGTCAACCTGTTCATTTCGCACCGCCGGCTCGCGGGCCGCAAGTCGCTGCCGAAGGCACGGGTTGGTTGGGCGCTTGACTCCGGTGGTTTCTCTGAGCTGAGCATGTATGGCGAATGGCGGACCAGCCCAACCGAATACGTCGCCGCAGTTCAGCGGTACGACGATCAAATTGGGCAGCTGGGGTGGGCGGCGCAGCAGGACTGGATGTGTGAGCCGTTCATGCTCGCGAAGACCGGCCTGAGCATCGAGGAACACCAGCGGCGCACGGTGGCGAATTTCCTGGAACTGCGCGACTTATGGCAGGTGCTCGATCCTGCAGACGAGTTGCGGTCAGCTTCCGAGTTCTGCCCGTTCATGCCGGTGCTGCAGGGCTGGCAGCTGGCGGACTATTTCCGCTGCGCCAGCATGTTCGCGGACGCTGGTGTGAACCTGTCGGACCACCCCGTCGTCGGTGTCGGCTCCGTTTGCCGCCGGCAGGCTACCGACGAGATCGGCGAGATCTTCGAGGCACTGTCGTCCCTGGACATTGCGATGCACGGGTTCGGGGTGAAGAAGGCCGGCCTGCGCGCGTACGGCCGGTTCCTCAGCTCGGCGGATTCAATGGCCTGGTCCTTTGAGGCTCGCCACGGTCAGCGCATGGACGGATGTTTCGGGCACTTGAACTGTGCGAACTGCATGCCGTACGCGCTGCGTTGGCGTGAGCAGGTAATCCACTCGCTTGGTGATCCGGCCGACGCTTACCAGGCTGCACTTCCGCTGTGGGAGTTGGTCGCGTGAGCGCCCCACGCTGGTGGTCGGCGCTGTTGGAGCGGCGCCACGCAAAGCACCAGGATCCGTTCACCGCCGAGGAAATGGCAATTTTCCGGTGCCGGGTGCAACGCCTCATCCGGGCGGCCAAGTCATGAGCGATGTCGTGATCGCACTCTTCACGGGATGCGCCGTTTGCCTAGCTGTGTTTGTCGGCGAGCTCTGGTTCCAATGCCGGCGCGCGAACGAGTTCATGCGTGGTGTGTTGGCCGGTCAACGCCAAGCCGAACTGTGCGGCGGCCGACGGGCTACCGAGGTGAATGTCGGTCATGCCGGCGATGAGTCGTGGGCGTTGCTCGACAAACGCCAAGCCCGCTCCCCTGCTCAGCCTCATTCGCTCGACCTTTAACCCTCGAACTTCATCAACTTTCCCTGCCATACCTACGTCCTTGTTGAGGTTGTTTTGTCCCTAGATACGAATACCCGGCTCATCCGTCCCGCCGAGGCCACGAGCACCGTGCTGGCCGATCTGCACGATGAGGCCGCTGCTCTAGTGGCCGAAGCCATGACTGTGGCCTTCCGACCTGCCGTAAGTGTTCAGAAGGAACGGCTTTACGCCGGTCGTCACCGCACCTCCGAGGACGTTGCGACCCGGCTGCGCCCTGCCCCACCGGCGGGCCAGGTCTTGGTGCCGCTCCCAGCACGCGAGGTTTTTCCAAAGGAAGCTGATTCTCAACAGGACCAACCACCGCGCCCCCTCCATCAACTTTTCGACACCGGGTTGCGGCTGCTGCGAATCCGAGGTGCGCGATGACCCCAACGGAACGCATTGACATTGCGGTCGGCGCGGCAGCGCTCGGTGTCGTACTGATCCTGGTCGGTTTCGCGCGAATCGTCGTCCCGATTGTCCGGGACTGGAAGGTGGCACGGCAGCGGGTCGGCCGGCAGGTCCAGAACACAGACGATCTACTCGACGTTGCGTACGCCGTCGCTGTGGTCAAGGTCGGTGAGTAATGACTGGCTACCGCAACGAGCGATACCAGCGCCGGTTCGCCGACCCGCGCACCCGCCCGTCGAATGAGCGGGTCGATCCGGTAGTTGAGGCAACCCGCCGGTCGGTTGAGCAAGTCGGCCGGTTCATTGACGACCTAGAGGCCGAACGGGACGGTGAGGCAGTCCGGGAAGCGTGGCGGATCCTGCACCCGGTACGGCGGCGCATGCGGGCCGGTGATCCTGGTGAGTGACTGCATCTTCTGCGCCATCGTTGCCGGTCGAGCACCAGCTCAGTACATCAAGACGTGGGACGACACGATCGCAATCGTTCCCCTCGGGCCGGTGGTTGAGGGCCATGTTCTCGTCATTCCAAAGCGGCACTTAGCCGATGCCGCTTCGGACCCCGACACGGCGGCGGTAACGATGCGGCGAGCCGCAGAAATCGTTCCGCGGCCCGCAAACATCATCACGAGCCTCGGGCCTGAGGCGACCCAATCTGTGTTTCACCTACACCTGCACATTGTGCCGCGGGCGGAGAACGACGGGCTCGCACTGCCCTGGTATTCGGGGAAGCGGTCGAAAGGGCATCGGCATGAGTGACACGCACATGTGGCCGTCCCGGGCCGCCATC
>CBDFFS010000020.1:0-1005883 GCA_965246815.1 Actinoplanes sp.
TGAAGGTCGACCGGCACACCGGCGTCGTCACGGCGTCCGAGTTGGGTGGACAGCAGTAGATCCTCGACGACTTCGCCGAGGTGACGGGTGCCGGTCACGAGTTCGTCGACATCGGCGGCAACAGTTCCGGCGGCACCGGTGCGCAGGTCGTGTTGCAGGAGCTGCGCGCGGGTGTGCAGCTGGGTCAATGGGGTTCGTAATTCGTGGCTGGCGTCGGCGACGAATTGCCGCTGTCGTGCCAGTGCGTCGGCCAAAGGCGCTGTCGCACGGCGGGCCAATAGCGCCCCGGATATCAGTGCGATGACAAGCCCGGCGATTTCCCCGGCGACCAGGGCGCCGAGTAGCCGTTCCCGCTCGTCGTGTTGCTCCTGCAGACTGATGACGACCTGTACGGTTTTGATGCCACGCTGTCGGGTCAGGGTCAGGTAACTACCGCCTGGGGTGTTGATCCTGGTCGTCTCGGTTGCCCCGCCGGTGCGGACCCGTTGCAGTGCACCACGGTCGGGTAGCTCGGTGGGCGCGTCTTTGGTGGCTGTCGTTGTCCCCGCGCCTTCTTGCACAAAGATCCATACGTGTGGTGGTGGATCGACGACGTCTTCTTCACTTGCCGCTGTTTGTTGCAGCACGGCCGCTGTAGCGTTGTTCTGGGATCGGGTCACGACCACGAAGACCAGCAGGCCGAGCACGAGCAAGCTCACCGTGATCGCGGCCGCGGTCTGCACTGCCAGTACTCGCCACGCCCGTGTCAGCAGGTTTTGATCCGGATTCGCCACTGGGCGGCCTTTCACGGAGATCCCAGTTGGTAACCGACGCCTCGCACGGTCGCCACAGCGGCCGGGCCCAGCTTGCGGCGCAGGTAGTGCACATAGGTATCGACCAGCGACACCGTAGCCGATTCGGGGAAAACGCGGGTCAGGATCTCGGTGGCGGGTGAACGCCCGGCCCGGGTTCTGTGCCAGCAGCCGCAACAAGTCTGACTCTCGACCTGATAACGCCACCGCCGTACCGTCAGGTTGAGTAACCGTCCGCGACAGCAGGTCAAACAAGGCTTCACCGACGAGCAAGGGCTGCGGCGCAGCGAGGCGTGGTCGTAGCAGAACCCGAATACGGGCCAAGAGTTCCTCGATCTCGAACGGCTTGACCAGGTAATCTTCCGCGCCTGTGTCTAGGCCGGCGACCCTATCAGCCAGGGTGCCCAGCGCGGTCAAAATCAGTGCTGGCGTCGCGATGCTGGATCTGCGCAGTCGACCTAGCAAGTCGAGACCCTCAATGGCCGGTAAACCCCGGTCGATGATCATCGCGTCATAGTGGCGGGTCAACGCCAAATGCAGACCCATTTGGCCGTCGGTGGCCAACTCAGGTACGTAACCGGCACCGGTGAACAGGCGAAGTAGCAGGGAACCGAGCTCACGATCGTCTTCGACAACCAACACTCTCGCCGACATCTTCGCAGGCCCTGTCATGAAACCACTATTGCAGGCAACAAACACTGCACCCCAACATCGCCGGTCAAACCTTTCGTCGGAGCAGACCTCGGAGCCGGTGGCCACTATGTCAGCGGCAAAGCGCATAATGCTCAATGTGCAGACCGCGAGTGCGATCCTTCCGTCGTGACACATTCCGGTGAGCTTCATGCTGGTGGGATGTCTGGGCGGCTGAACTGGCTACGAGCCGGTGTCTTGGGCGCAAACGACGGCATTGTGTCCACGGCCGGCCTGGTCGTCGGTGTCGCCGGTGCCACCTCCACCAGTGCGCCCATCGTCACCGCCGGAATCGCCGGGTTGGTCGCGGGGGCGGTGTCTATGGCCTTAGGTGAGTACGTTTCCGTCAGTAGCCAACGCGATACCGAACGGGCCTTGCTGGCCAAAGAACGTCGCGAACTCGACCAGTTCCCTGAGCAGGAACTCGACGAACTCACCACTATGTACGTAGCGAAAGGTCTGACTGTCGAGACCGCACGCCAAGTGGCACGAGAATTGTCAGCCAAAGACGCCTTCGCCGCACACGCCGATGTCGAACTCGGTATCGACCCGCAGGCGTTGACCAACCCGTGGCACGCTGCCGGCGCCTCAGCGATTGCTTTCACCATCGGATCACTGCTCCCGCTCATCGCGATTCTTCTCCCACCGGCGAGCGTGCGGGTCGCTGTCACATTCGTCGTGGTGATCCTGGCCCTGGCGGTGACCGGGGTGGTGAGTGCGAGGCTGGGTTCAGCGGGCGTAGGTCCCGCGGTCATTCGGCTCGTCGGTGGCGGCGCTGTGGCCATGGCCGTCACGTTCGGCATCGGGCACCTCGTCGGCGCCAACCTCGGCTAAATAAAGCAACCACGACAGGCGACTACCGGACGCTAGCTTGTAGCCCACCACCGGCGCTACGGGTTTTCGAGACGGAAACCCCCGGCCGCGGCGGCAAATAAGCCCCGAACCATCCCCTGACGGCGTTCAGTCGAGGGCTGTCGTATAAGTAACTTTGCCGGCAGACATCCCATGATGTTTGATGTCAAGCAGCAAGTTGGTGATCTTGTTGGTGGTGTGCCCACGCGGTGTGTTCGTCGTACGGGGTGCCGGTCTTGAGGCAGCCGTGCAGGATCCCGACGAGCCGGTTGCCGAGCTGGCGTAGCGCGGCGCGGTGACCGATACCCCGGGCGCGTTGTAGGTCGTAGTAGGCGCGGGCGCCGGGTGAGGCCTTCAGCGCGGCGAAGGCCTGCAGGCCGAGGGCGTCGAGGAGCCGGTCGTTGTGGACGTAGCGGGCCAGGACGATCTTCTTCTTGCCGGACGCTCGGGTGATCGGGGACGTGCCGGCGTAGTTTTTGCGGGCTTTAGCGTCGGTGTAGCGGGCCTTGTCGTCACCGAACTCGGCGAGCACCCGGGCGCCGAGGATGCCACCGAGGCCGGGCTGGCTCAGGTAGACCTCAGCGTCCGGGTGCCGACCAAAATGGGCACCCACCTGCTGTTGCATCAGCTTGATCTGGGTGTTGAAGGTGGTCAGGATCGCGACCTGGGCCTGCACGGTCACCGCGTAGGCGCCGGCCACCACGCTCGGCTGGGCCAGCTGCGGTGTTCGTAACACCTCCTGAATCTTGGCTACCTTGTCGGGTATGCCACGGCGGCGGGCTCGACGCAGCGCCGCAGTGATCTGCTCGCCCTCCAGCCCAGCCGCGGTGACCGGGTCCGGGGCCGCCGCCAGCAGTTCGAGGGTGTCCGCGGCGTCCAGATCGTCGAAGGCGGTCACCGCGGCGGGGAAAAAGTCCAGCAACGCCCTCCGCAGCCGCAGCGTGTGCCGGGTCCGTTCCCAGATCAGCGTCTTATGCGCCCGGGTGACCACCTTGATCGCCTCGGCCAGGTCACTGTCCCCAGCCACCGGGCGCAGCTGATGCCGGTCGGTACGCACCATATCGGCCAGACTGTGCGCGTCACCCGGATCACTCTTGGCCCCAGACACACCGTGTCGTTCCCGGTAGCGGGCCACCTGCAACGGGTTAATCGCGTACACCTGGTAGCCGGCCGCGATCAGGGCCTGCACCCACGGGCCCCGCTCGGTCTCGATCCCAACCACGACCTCAACCGGCTCATCAGCGTCGCCGATGTGCTGGCCGATCATCGCGTGCAGCCGGGCGATACCCGCGATCCCCTCCGGCAGCCGTGCCTTACCCAACCGGCGGCCGGTCTCGTCCTGCAGCTCCACATCGTGGTGGGGTCGGCCAGAGGCGCGGTGTCAGCGTTTCGGCTGGTCCGTTTCCTCTGGCCGCCCTCCCGAACCGGACGTGCGAGTTGGCCCCGCATCCGGCTCTCCACAAGTCTCGTCAGGTGATGCTTACATCAGCTGGTGTCGGCCATGGTGATGGGATAGTCGAACCCCGAGGCCGGTATCGGGTAGTGACAACCGATCCGGGGTTAAACAACACGACTTGGCCGTCGTGAGGCCACCAACCGCCGCCGCAGAAGCGGCGACGCAGTTCCTTCCAACCCGCATTCGGGTGTTTGCGCCGTAGCCAGCCGAACACCTGACGCCAAACGATCATGCGTAGGTATCCGAAGGCGCGGGCGGACACTCCGGGTCGGAAGTAGGCGGTCCAGCCCCGCAGCACCTGGTTAAGCCGGTGCAGCAGGACTCCCAATGGCTGACTAACGTTCGTCCGGCAGATCGCCTTCGTCTTGGCCTTGACCGACCGCATGGCCTTCTTGGCCGGATAGTTGTAGACGTATTGCCGGTCAGTGCCTCGTTTGGGATGACGCTGGATGCGCCACCCCAGGAAATCGAGGCCCTCGTCGATATGGGTGATTAATGTTTTCTCCTCCGAAAGCCGTAGGCCGACTCGGGAGAGGATCTCTGCTACTTCCGGAAGCAGCGCCTCGGTCTGCGCCCGGGTCCCCGACACCAGAATGACAAAGTCGTCCGCATACCGGATAAGCCGATAGTTGGGCAGCCCTTTCTGACGTCGGGTCCACCGTTGCTTCGTTGTGGACCGCGCCCCACCCGGTGCCTTAGCGATATGCTCGTCTAGGACAGATAAGGCAATATTGGCCAATAGCGGCGAGAGCACGCCCCCAACGCAATGGGTAACCTGCGGGTTGTTCACCCTCCGTGCTGGGGCTGTCGTGGGGGTGGCGGTTGGTGGAGCCTGGGGCGGGGATGCGGTGGCGGATGGTGATCTTCTCCGGGCCGACGATGACGTCTTTGACGAGGAGCCGGAGGACGCGTTGGCGTTCCTCGATGCCTGCGTCGGTCGTGCGGTGGTGTAGTCGGGCGAGGAATCCTTCAAGGTCGTCGGCGAGTTTGAGGTAGGCTTCACGGTCCGCGGTTTGGGCGTCGAGGGCGTCGATCTGGTGCCGTAGGCCGGTTTCGTGGGCGCGCAGGTCGGGCATGCGGGCGCGGAGCTCATCGAGGGTGACCAGTTGTTCCTGGAACGCCTCGATCATCCGGGTGATCGCGTTGGCGGCCTTGGCGAGGGCGTCTTGCAGGCGTTGACGCTGCTGAGTAGCCGGGTCGCTGGTGCGGGCCTGGTCAAGGCGCCGGTCGATTTCGGTGCGGATGACGGCCGGGTCGGCGAGCAGGGCACCGATGTGGTCCCAGACGACCTGGTCGAGGTGGTCTGCGCGAACCGGTTTGTTGACGCAGACCCGTCCGCCTTCGTAGCGGTAGTCGTCGCTGCCTAGGCACCGGTAGTAGAAGATCTTCTTGTTGGTGGTGCGCGTGGAGGTGCGGTAGTAGGCGTATCCGCAGCCCGCGCAGGCCGCTAGGCCTTGCAGCAGTGACGGGATTCTGGTGTTTCGTGCGGCGAAACGCTTGTTGTCGACCAGACGCACGGCTACGCGGTCGAACGTCTCGGTACTCACGATCGCGGGCACGGCGATGGTGATCTGTTCGTCGCGGGGCCGGTCGACGACTTTGACTGCTCGGGGTGTGCTGCGTCCCTCAAGACGGGCCCGACGGTTCAGCCCCGGTGCTTCGCTGACCGTCATGGTTTTGCCGAAGACTGCCTGGCCTGCGTAGGCGGGGTTGCGTAGCATGCCCCAGACCACCGAACGGTCCCAGCGGGACTTGCCAGTGCGAGTGGGCACACCTTGCTCGGTGAGCCACCGGGTCAACTCGGCGATCGTCGCGCCGTCGTCGGCGTAGCGGCGAAACAATTCCGTGACCAGCGCCGCCTCGTAGGCGATGATCTCGTAGCCGGCGCCGGCGTGGGCGCTTTTGCGCACGTAGCGGTAGCCGAACGGGGCCCCGGAGAGCACATTGACCGAGCCGGTGCGGGCACGATGTGTCTTGCCGCGGCGGTACCGTTCCATGATCTGCGCCTTCTCATACTCAGCGAACATGCCTTGGAACTGCACCAGCAAGGCGTCCTCGGGCCGGTCGCCGCGCGGGCCGTTGACGAACTCGACCCGCGTCCCGCACCGGGTGAACTCCTCGATCAGCAGCGCCTGATAGGCGAACTTACGGGCCAGCCGATCCGGTGAGTAGACCAGCACCACGTCAACGCCGACGCCGGCGACCAAGTCCCGCAACCGTTCTAGCGCGGGACGCACCAGCGTCGCCCCAGAATGCCCCTCGTCCTCGAACACCCACTGCTCAGGCACTTCAAGCCGACTGGTCACGGCGTGCGCGCGGAGCGCCGCGGTCTGCGACGCGATCGTGTCGTCCTGTTTCTGCCGGGCCGAGGACACCCTGGCGTAGATCGCCGCGCTCGTCATCGACGTCACTCCATTTCTGCACGTCCCGCCCGATGCGGGCCCGCCGTAAGGGAACAAGAACCTGCAAAGCGGCCGACACATCCGCCGCGGCGTGGCGGTCGAAGACGAACACCGTCTCGACCACCCGGTCACTCACCTGAGCTGAGGCTCTCTACGACCCCGCGGTAGGTGATCAACCAGGGCCGCAGCCACCACTGTGGAGATTGCGAGCCCGTGATCGCCTGCGTATGAGCGCACTCGCGTCGCCACCGACACCGGCAACTTCACCGTGAACACCACCGTCGCCTCGGGCACCACCACCCGCCCCGCCACAGCGCGATTGGCATACCGGCGCCCTTGGCGCACCGACACCCCGAAACGGCCGGCCAGCACCCGAGCCGCCTCCGCGACGGTGGCACCCGACGACATCAACTCCACCGCCGCGTTCACCCGCCCGGCAAACTCCCCACCATCCGCGCGACCCACCGACGTGACACCCACGTACTACCCAACGAGTCAAAGTCCACCCAGGACACGCCCGCGACTACCCCGCTTCCGGTAACCCAGAGTCACCTCGAAACAGAAGTTGCCCATTGCGTTGGGGGCGTGATAATCCCACCCTGCGGGGTGCCAGTAACCGTCTCCTGCGCAACGCCTCTCTCGGACAAGACGCCCGCCTTCAAGAAGGCTTTCACCAACGCGAGCACACGCTTATCGGTGATCCGTGCCCGCACCCGGTCCATCAAAGGCGGATGCGAGATCTCGTCAAAACAAGCCGCGATGTCGCCTTCCAGCACCCACTCATAGGTCTTGGACGCTAGAAAACGTGTTTCGGCCATCGCGTCGTGCGCACGCCGGTTCGGCCGGAACCCATACGAACACGAAACGAAATCCGCCTCGAAAATCGGTTCCAGTACCAGCTTCAAGGCCGCCTGGACCACCCGATCAGCCACGGTGGGAATCCCTAACCGACGCCGCTTACGCGAGCCCGGCTTCGGGATCATCCGTTCCTTGACTGGTAACGGGCGGAAGCTGCGAGACTTTAATTGCTCACGCAGACCCGCCAAAAATGGCTCCAACCCGACTCGCTCCCGGACGAACACAGCGGTCATCCCGTCGATTCCGGCCGAGCGCGAACCCTTATTCCCCGCAACCCGTTCCCACGCCATCAACAGAAACGCGGGATCGGTGACGAGGTTGAACAGATCATCGAACGTGCGCTGAGGATCGTTCTTCGCCCAACGATGCAGCTTGGTCTGGATTCCCAGTACCCGCAACTCAGCCCGCAATGAGCCGAGCGGCAGATCACTCGTATTCACTAGTGCCCTCCTGGCCTTCCAAAACGTTCGCTACAGACTTGCTAGCTTCCTTCGCCCTGCGGACGGCTTTCCCGTCCTCCGACTACTACGAAGCCTCCGCCCCGCCCGACGCCATCAGCAGACGACGCACTTGCCCTTTCCCATGCTGGACGCGTGAGATGAGGGCAACGCCGAACGGTTCCCACGTTCACCTGGTCATCGATCGACGAGTGAGGCACCCAGCTCTACCCCTGCGGCATCGCCACGGCTACACCGCAGACATTCACCATGGCCTCCCGACGGCTTGTCACATCCCCGCCGAAAGTTCCCCGACCACCAAACGGCGCTCGGGTGCGCACCGCAACCAGCCCAGATCCGCCAGGTTCGAGCCGGTGGGCCGTTAAGGGGCGTCAAACGCTGATTTCTCGCGTGTACCTTCTCGTCTCGCTAACCGGACCCGCACCATCTGGCAGTGCTGGCACGTCCCGGCGTTGTCAGGGCTGCTCCCACCCTCACCGGCGTCTCCCGGCTCAGGCTGCCCTCAGCTTCACCCCACCGCTGCGACGGCAAGGTGTCGAAGGCCTCTCACCTCCGCTCGACTCCAAGCGCCTCGTGGCGCACGTGGTCCTCGGCCCAGTCATCTCCAACCAGCAGCAACAACGCCCTCGCCCTCCCTGTTCACGGACCACTTGTGGCAGCCTGCGGGAGAGCTACCGCAACCTAATGATCAAGTGCTCACACCCAAAGTGCAGCGGGCACGACATCCCATCAGCGGTCTGGTCTCCCGACCACCAAGCAGGGGCACGATCTGCCGCTAGGACTCAACGTCCAGGCCCAAGAAGTGCTCACCCACCGGCGGCTACCGGCACCGAGTCTGACTCACGCCAACCCGGTAAATCTCATTAGGCCCGCACGAGGCTCGCGGGCTTGCCGGCAGGCCCGCACGAGGCTCGCAGGCCGAAGTAGTTCGTGGCGGTCTGCACGTCCAGGCCCTGCGCGGTCCGCGCCGCCGGGATGTCCATCACCCCCGCATTGTTCGGCAGGATATTGCTGTCACAGTATTTATTCTGTTACAGTATTTTTCGTGAGGCAGAAGAAAATGTTGTTCCGGTCCGGTTGCCCAAGGAGCCTGTATGAGCATCATCCGCATCGAGCGTGACTACCCGCACTCGCCCGCGAAGGTCTGGCGGGCGGTGACCGATCCGGCCTTGATCCCGTTATGGACCGCGACCGGTGCCGGGGGACGGCCGAAGGGTTTCGAGACGACCGTCGGCACCAAGTTTCAGTTCATCGCGAAGCCGAAGCCCGGGTGGAACGGTGTCGTCAACTGCGTGGTTCTGGAAGTACGGGAGCCGTCGCTTTTGCGCTACAGCTGGACGGACAGCGCCGGCGGCGATGTCACCGAGGTGCTCTATCGCATCGCGGCCAGCGCCGGCGGTACCCGCTTCACCTACGAACACACCGGCTTCACCGGCGTTGGCGGGTTCTTCATGGCCCTGCTGCTGGGCAACATCCGCCGCAAAATGCTCACCGTCGGTCTGCCCGCTGTCCTCAACGACATCGACGACGCCGGGAAGCTGCGCCCTGGAAGCACCCTCACCGCGAAGTTCTAAAGGCCAAGACCCCGCGCGCGGGCCGCAGATCGCAAACCCGGGTCCCGCGTCTAGCCGGTTTCCCGGACCGTCCGGGTAGCAGTCCCTCACCTAACGCTGTGTGCGACCTGATTGCTGCGGCGTGCCCGCCCTTTACCAGCGTTGTGCAAAGGAGTAGTCCCGTGCCCGACAATACCGAGCCACTGGTTTTAATCAACTTGTTCTCCATGCCCCCGGAGATGGTCGAACGCTTCATTGCCGGTTGGGAAGCCAACATTGCCACTGCGACCGCCGCACCCGGCTTCCGGGGCACGCGGCTGCACCGTTCCCTTGACCCGGACGCCGATTACCCGGTGGTCAACATTGCTCGCTGGGACAGCATCGAGGCGTGGCAGCGCACCGTCGACCAGCACTTCTCCACCCCGCGTTCTGGCTTGGGTGCTGCACCTGGCGAATCGCGTCCTGTGGCCCACCCCAACCTTTATACGGTCGTCCACGTCACGCCCGACCCGGTACCACCGCCGGCTCCTTTCAATGACCCGCTGATCGGCGTTCAGACCGACCGCGGACCCGGAGGGGCGGGACAGCGATGACGGATCACGACACCTTCGCCCAGGACGATGCCGATTTCCTCGAGCACGATCCGGCTCCGCTGCAGCCGGTGCTCACCGAGACCGTCGCCGAATGGGAACCGGGAACGTTCTTGGAGAACCTCGCGGCCGGCCCGGGCGGCAGCTGGCTGGTTACAATTCCGTCGCACAACCGGGTCGACCGCGTCGACCCGGACGGACAGCATCAGGTGGTCGCCGAGTTCGACCGGCACCCCACCGGGATAGTCACCGACAGCACCGGCGCGTTCGTGCTCAACGGCACGATCGGCGAACGCGACTGGCAGCTCACCCACGTCACCGGGCACGGCACCCAGCTCGTGATAGGCCTGCCTGAGCTGATTTTTGGCAACGGCATGGAACAGGCCGGCGAGCACTTGTTCGCGGTGGACTCAGCGCAGGGTCTCGTCCTGGCCGTTGACCCGCGCGACGGGACCTCCGCGATCTGGCTGCGGCACGACTGGCTCGCCCGGCCAAACCCCGATGTCCCGATGCCTGGAGCCAACGGCATCGCCGTCCACGACGGCTGGGTCTACCTATCCAATACCGGCAGAGGGCTACTGCTGCGTTGCCCCCTAGACGCCACCGACCCGGCCGCTGAACTAAAGATCGTCGCCGAGCGGCTGGTCAGCGACGACTTCGCCGTCCATCCTGACGGGTCGATCTATCTCGCTACCCATTTCCTTGACTCCGTCCTGCGGCTGGACCGCGACGGCAGCCGCACCGACATCGCCGGCCGCGAGCAGGGCATCGCCGGGAGTACCGCTGTGGCGGTGGACCCGCATCACTCGAACCTGCTCTACGTGACCACCACCGGTGGCATGAATGGCATTAACGACGATGGCGAACCCGCCCGGCTCATACGTCTGCACCTGCCCACCGCCTGACACGACGCGGGCGGCCGGCCGCGTCGTTACCGCGGCACCCTCGACACACAATCACAGGAAGGCCAACCCTATGACCTTGGACGGCACCTGGACCATCGGATTCCACACCCCAGGCGGTGATCGCCAGGCTGACCTGGTCCTGGCCAGCGCCGGAGCTGAGTTGACCGGAACCTTCGACGGCAACCCGATCCGTGGCGCTCACACCGACGGCACCAAAATTACATTCACTGCCCAGCTGATCACCCCGTTTAAAGTGAAGATCACGTGCACCGCTACCGTGGACGGGGACACAATCAGCGGCAAAGCCAAAGCGGCGATCATGACGATCCCTTTCACTGGCACCCGTCAGAGCACCGGCCCGGAAACCACTAACCCGGCTACACCCGGGGCTGCCGAGTGAGCACTGATATGCCGAAAGCGTCGCCGGGGCCGCCCGCGGTGCAGGAATGGGGTCAGGTTACCTGGGCCCGGATCCTTTTCCGCACCCTGATCACGCTCGCCGCCGCGCTGGCGTTCCTGCAGCCGGTGTTCGCCGGAGTGTTCCTGTCGGGCCACTACGAGGCGCTATACCTGCACGCCACTAACGCGTCCATCGCCACTGCGGCCACGCTGCTGGCCACCATCGCAGCGTTGCTTACCTGGCGGATCGGTCCCGGATCGGGCTGGCCCGCTGCCGTCTGCGGAGCCCTGTTCCTCGCCGAAGCCGTGCAAACCGGCCTGGGATACGCGCGGGTGCTCTCGATCCACGTGGTACTCGGCACAGCGATCATTGCCGGGTTCGTCGTCTTGCTCCTGCGGGTCTGGCGCCCGGCAACAGCGGTGCCCCAGTGACGATCAGCCGCCGCCGTTTCATCGGCCTCGCCGCAGCCGCCGCCGGCGGCACCGCCGCCGTCACCATTGCCGGACTCGCCGCGACCCGCACCCTCGGCACAGGCCAACCCGGCGTCCTGCTCGCCAGCGCCCGATCCCACCCGGCTATGTTCAGCAAACCGCTGCCGATCCCGCCGGTGTTGGCACCAACCCGCACCGATGGCAGCGCTGACTACTACGACATCACGCAGAAACCCGCGATGCTGTCCATTTTCGACGACGTGCGCACGCCCGCCTGGACCTATGGTGGCACGTTCCCCGGCCCGACCCTGATCTCACCCACCGGCCGCCGGACCGTTGTCACCCACCGCAACGAACTCGCCCACCCGGTCGTCGTCCACCTGCACGGCGGGCACACTCCGCACGACTCAGACGGCTACCCGAGCGACCTCATCCTCCCCGTCGGCTCCGCACCCGAAGCCAGCATGCAGGCAATGCCCGGCATGCCGGCCATGCCAGTCAACCCGCTCGTCGGCACCCGTACCTACACCTACCCGCTGCAGCAACGCGCCGCGACGCTGTGGTATCACGACCACCGGATGGGCTTCACTGGACCGGCTGTCTGGTATGGCCTTGCCGGCTTCCATCTCGTCACCGACGCCACCGAGAACACGCTAGGGCTACCCGACGGCGACCACGACATCCCGCTCATGATCTGTGACCGGGCGTTCGACGCCGAAGGCCGCCTCACCTACCCGAGCCTGGACCCGTCACTGGTTACTCCCGGAGTGCAGGCAGCCTGGCATGACGGTGTCCTCGGCGACGTTATCCTCGTCAACGGCGCTCCGTGGCCCATCATGGATGTTGATCGTGGCGCCTACCGATTCCGGATCGTCAACGCCTCCAATGCCCGCCGTTACCGGCTTACCCTCGACCCGCCCGCACCGCTGGTCCAAATCGGGTCCGACGGCGGTCTACTCCGGGGACCGATCACACACGACGCGATCGAGATGGCCCCTGCCGAACGATTTGAGGTCGTCATCGACTTCTCCCGCTTCCCGGCCGGCACTCACGTCACTTTGCGCAACAATCTGGGCGCGGGTCCTACCAGCCAGATCATGCAGTTCCTCGTCGGCGCGAGTAAAGCCACGCCAGCCAGGATTCCCGCGAAACTCGCCGATCTACCGGCCGCTGACCCCTCATCGGCAACGACGACCCGGGACTTCTGGTTCTACGACATGCCAGGCAACGGCGGCTGGCGGATCAACGGCCAGACCTACGATCCCAGACACCCGATGGCCACCCCAACCCTAGGCCGCGCCGAGATATGGCGGCTCACTGCCGACGGCAACCACCACCCGATCCACCTGCACCTCAACCACTTCCGGGTACTCGAACGCAACGGCCAGCCACCGGGCGTCTACGACAGCGGATTTAAAGACACCGTCGATATCGGACCATCGGAGACCGTGACCATCCTGGTTACCTTCACCGACTACTCCGGCCGGTACGTGTTCCACTGCCACAACCTCGAACACGAAGACATGGCCATGATGGGCGACTTCCTCACCACCTGAGCCCCCTCAGCGGATCCGGGGGCCTGTAAATAGGCCTGAGCGGTAGCGGGCTTGCAGGTAGCTGTCCTCGGTGTGCGCCGCCGAGGCTGCTGCCTGGCCCAGGGCGCTTCGCAGCCGCGAGTCGCGTTCGCGGGCGCTGTCCGCCGTAGTGCTCTGATCGGCTCCTTGTGCTCCCAGTGTAGAACTGTGTGTCGACGTGCTCCCAGTGTAGAACTGTGTGTCGACCGGGAGCGATCCCGGTCGACCGAATGGAGGGTGGTATGTCGGCAGGACGCGAAGCCATGTTCCTTCGGCTGCTGGGTCCGGTCGGGGCATGGCGAGCAGGATCCGAGCTCCCGCTGGGATCCCCGCGACGGATCGCCGTGTTCAGTGTGCTCGCGCTGCACGCCAACCAAGTCGTCTCGCGGGAGCGGCTGACTGCGGCCCTGTGGGGTGAAGACCCGCCGGCCAGCGCCGTCGGTAATGTCTATACCTACGTTTCGGGGCTGCGTCGCGTGCTTGAACCCAGCCGTGACCGGTGGGCCACCGGTCACGTGCTTACCTCCGGCGGCGGCACTTACTGCCTGCACGTGCCGGAGGACAACGTAGACGCGCTCCGCTTCGAGGCGTTGTGCGCTCAGGCCAAGCGGCATCGGGCGGCTGGCGACCGGTACGCTGAGCTGACCGCAATTGGCCTCGCGCTGCGCTTGTGGCACGGTGAACCACTGACCGGGGTCCCGGGGCCGTTTGTGGAAGCTCACCGGTTGCGCCTGGGTGAGCTGCGGCTGGGCACGGCGGAGCGGCAGGCCAGCCTGCTCATCGAGGTTGGACGACTCGACGAGGCGATAATCGCGCTGCGAGCGCTGGTCGCGGCTTATCCGGCGCAACAATATCTGCATGACAAGCTGGCGGGCGCCGTGCAAGCCGCAGGGCGTTGGGCTGAACTACCGCGACCGGTGGTGGCCCAATCGATCCCGGTGTGGACGGGTTCCACGTCACACCAGGTGTCCCGCAAATCTCGGCCGGTCCCGTCTGGCCGAGCGCTGTTGTTCGGCCGTGACGGCGAAATCCGCCGCCTACGCCAGGCCGTCGGCAAGGCCGCCGGCGGAAGGGGCGGCAGCCTACGTATTGAGGGCTCGCCGGGCCTGGGGAAGTCTGCGCTGATTAGCGCGGTGCTGCACGCGGAGATACCGCCTGGATGCCGTCTGGGGTGGGCCGTCGGCGATGAGCTTTCCCAGCGAAGGCCGCTCGGGGTGCTCCTTGAAAGCTTCGAGTCCGCACTGGCCGCGCACCCGACGAGTGACCTGGTCAAGCAGCTGTTCGCCGTCGCTGCCGACGCGGCGGCTGGGCCGAGCGACACCACCGTCGCGCAGGCCGTTGGCCTTGTCCGGCTGGCGACCCAGGACGCACCGCTGATCCTGGTTCTGGACGACGTGCATTGGGCGGATCCACTGACGCTGCTCGTGTGGTCTGCGCTGCAGGCGGGTCTCGACGATGTGCCATTGCTGCTGATCGCGGCGAGTCGTCCCTCGCCGGGCCTGGTGCACCAGGTCACGGCCGACGATGTCATATTTTTAACGCCGCTCGGCCCTACAGCTGCGACCCAGCTGGTCCATGCTGTCGCTGACAAGAGCCCGGATCCCCGAGTGCTGCGTGACATTGTTGGCGACGCCGGTGGTAACCCCGCATATTTGCGGCACCTGGCCACTGCAGGACCGGCCAGTCCTACACTCAGGGGTGTCGTGGAAGATCATTTGACCGGATTCGGTGTATCGGTCCGGCAGCTACTACGCGCGGTCGCGCACCTCAGCGTCGGCGCGAGTGACGAGCCTGGCTGCACTGTGCAAGAGTTGTCGCTGGTCATTGACCGCCCAGCGAGTGAGCTAGTCGAAGAACTGTCCCCGGCGGTGGGCGCAGGGGTGCTCACGTTAGCCGAGGGGCGAATAGCGTTCCAGCACCGCGTGGTTGCACGGGTGTTGCAGGATGATACGCCCAGTGCACTGCGGGTCATGCTGCACCGCTCGTTCGCCGAGCGTCTGGCTGAGGCTGATGCGCCCGCTGAGCGAGTCCTGGCTCAGCTTATCGCCGGGCCGGTGCCGATCGAGGGCGAGCGCGCGCACTGGCTGACCCAACACATCGAACAGCTTGCCGAGCGAGCACCGCAGCTGGCTGTAACCGCGCTGCAGCGAGCCCGGGCCGAGTTTGCCGTGACCTCGCAGCAGCGCCTGGTGCTGACCGCGTGGCTGGCGCGGCTACTGCTGCGCCTGGGGCGCAATGGTGCAGCCGAGGCCGAGTGGGTCGCGGGCCGCACCACAGATCCGCAGCTAGCAGCTGAGATGCGGTGGACCGCGGCAGTAACCTACGAACGTCAGGCTCAGGACGCGGCGGTCAACCCCCGTGTTGAGTGAGCGGCTAAACCCCCGTGCTGAGTGAATCGAACGAGCGACTGCGGGTCTCCGTTCTGGGCGCGGTGCGTGCCTGGCTGGGTGCACGGGAGGTCGACCTCGGTGCTACCCGGCAGCGCACCCTGTTTGCGGTGTTGGCGGTTGCCGCGGGTGGTGACGTCGGCCGCGACGAACTCATCGCGGGAATTTGGGGTGTGCGGCCGCCGGTGACCGCGGCCGGCAGTGTGCACACCTATATCTCTGGGCTACGCCGCATCCTCGGCCGTGACGTGTTGACCTCCGGCCCATCCGGGTACGCCCTCAAGCTCACCCCGGAAGACCTTGACAGTGGACAGTTCGTCGAGCTCATCCACCGCGCGGCAGAGCTGCGTACGGCCGGTGAACTGCGCGCAGCCGTTGCGCTGCTGGACGAGGCGAAGACCTGGTGGAAGGGGGAACCCTACGCAGCGTTGTCCGGTGATCCGATTGAACAGGATCGTAAGCGGCTCACCGATTGGCACCTAGCCGGTATTGAGTTGCATGCCCGGATCACCCTGGAACTGGGCGACGAGGACACGATCGCAAACCTCACCAACCTGGTGATCGAATACCCACTGCATGAGCCCTGGTACGAGTTGCTGATGCTGGGGTTGCACCGCACTGGTCGGTGTGCCGAGGCGATCGAGGTCTTCCGGGCCGCGCGCCGCACCTTGCGAGCCGAACTCGGGGTCGAACCCAGCCCCGCCTTGACCGAGCTGTATCAGCGTGTGCTGGCCGGTGCACCCGACCCGGTGGCCTATGTCGCGCTGCAGTCGGCTCAGGTGGCTGGTGAGCTGCGAGACGGTCCAGCTGGAGGCGTGCTGGCCGGGCGCGACAACGAGCTGGAGCGGCTCCGCGAGCTGGTGCGCGAGGTGGTGGCGGGCCGAGGTGCGACGGTGTGGGTCGAGGGCGAACCGGGCATCGGTAAAACGGAACTGCTAACCGTGGCATTCGATGACGCGGTTGCGCTCGGCTGCCGGGTGGCCTGGGGCCGTGCCGATGGCGCTGGGATCGACGAATCCGGGCCAATCCAGCTAGTCATGCGCGCGCTACGAGCAGAACGCAGCTTTGACGGCTCGCCCCAGCCGGCGGTAGAGCTGTCGGGGGGCGCTGACAACGAGTCCTCGCCCACTGCGTTGGCTGACCGGGTGCTCGCCGACGTGCGTGCGGCATGCACCGCCGCTCCGCTAGTGCTGGTCCTCGACGACCTGCAGCACAGTGATGAGGGTGGCGTGTTGTTTTGGGACCGACTGGTCGCGGTCACCGTGCGGATGCCGCTGTTGCTGGTCGCTTCGGCCCGCTGGAAGCCGGCTGGCCACCGGCTGGGACAGCTGCGCCGCAGCGTGCAGATCGGCCAGGGCCAACTCATCACGCTCGGCGCGCTCTCAAGCGAGACCATCACCGACTTGGTGGCTCGACTCGTCGGCGCACCGCTCGGGCCCAACCTGGCGGTCGTCGTGGCCTGGTCCGGGGGAAATCCGCTGTACATCCGGGAACTGGTCGCCAGCCTCAGGCACAGCGGTGCGATGCACCTAGCCGACGGCCGCGCAGACATCGCCGCTTCAGCGCCGATACCGACATCTCCAGCGGTGCTCGCGGCCGTGTGGGCCACGGTTGAGCTGCTGAGTTCCGATACCCAACAGGTATTACGGATGGCCACTCTGCTCGGTACGCGGTTCGCGGTGGACGATGTCATGGCGGTTACCGGGCGCTCGCCGTTCGTTTTGCTGGCAAACTTGGAGGAAGCACTAGCCGCCGGTGTGGTCGTGGATACCGCCGGTGACCTGGTGTTCCGGCATCCGCTCTTGCGGCAAGCGTTAGCGGACAGCATTCCAGCGCCCGCCCGTGCGGGCCTGCACCGCCAGACCGCCGAAGCGCTGGACCGTGCAGGCCGCCCAGTCGCGCGAGTGGCCGAACAGCTCGCCGCGCAGCCGCTGGCCGTCGATGCGTGGGTGGTGTCCTGGCTCACGCGAAACCAGGCTGAAGTCGTCAGGCGCGCACCGCAGCTCGCAGCTGGTTTGCTGCGGCAGACCCTGGGTTCCCAGCTGCCTACCGCTGACCAGCGCGCGACTTTGCTGGTCGCGCTCGCGACTGTAAGCCCCGGCCAGGATCAGCTGCTGCGGGACGAGGCCTGGCAGGCAGCCAGTTCAGCGGTGGACCCAGCACTTCGGACTGAACTGCGCCAGTCTTTGGCAGCGCTGACATTTCGTCATCGCGACGCGGACACTGCGCTGGATATGCTGACCCAATTCCCGGTAGACCCAGTTGTGCCAGAGATCTGGCGTACCCGCCAGCGGGTCCTGCTGGCCCACTTTAGCCGCGGCGACCTCGCTGATTTGGACCGCGCTGAGCTGACGGCTGACCGGCTACTCACCGAGGCCGGGGCTCAGAAGCCCTTCGAAGCCGCGGTCGCGGTGCAAACGAGGTGGCTGACAAGCTCGATTCGTCGAGACCACGAGCGTGCCCTTGCACACGTCGACCGCGCCCTGAACATCCTGCATGCACACCCGACGTATGCGGGAATGTACTTTGACCTGCTGGACAACCGGGTATTCACCTTGCACAACCTCGACCGGCTGACTGAGGCGGAGCGCACGGCGCGGGAGGGGACCCTGTTCGCCATCCGGCATCGGCTTCCGAGTCCATTACCGTTGGCGTCCGCGGTGCAGCACTACTGGTTGGGTCGCTGGGACGACGCCCTTGCTGACATTATTTCCGGCACCGAGGATGTGCCGGGCACCAGTTTCCTCACCATGATCGAACCGGATGCTGTCAATCTGCTCCGACACGGTGTCGCAGCGTTGATCGCCGTGCACCGCGATGATGCGAATCTGGCGGCTGTGCATCTTGACGCCACGAACATTGTTCCGGTCAGCCGGGCTGAGCGGGGCAGCTATGACTTCCTGCTGGTTGCGCGCGCTCTCGCGGCCGAGCAGCGCAATAGTATGGACGAGGCGTTCGACCTCTTGGCCCCGCTGCTTGATCCCGAATACGCCCCGATGATGCTGCGCCACCAGTGGCTGCCCGGCGTAGTGCGGCTTGCGTTGGCGCAGAACCGTAAGGATATCGCCAAGCTAGCTGCGACGCTGTGCGCCGCTGAGGCAGACAAGGAGGTACAGCCGGCGCGTGCGTGGGCGGCTGACCTGCACTGTCAGGCGCTTCTGTCCGGTGCTCCCGAACCTGCCCTCACTGCCGCCGCGCACTACCGGCGCGTTGCGCGGGTGCCGGAGTTGGCGGCCGCGTTGGAGGATGCCGCAGTGCTGTTGGCGATCAAGCGGCGACCCCACGACTCGGCCCGCACTAGCGGGGAAGCTGTTGTGCTCTACACCAGGCTCGGTGCCCGTTGGGACCTGCGGCGGGCCCACCAGCGACTTGTCGAGGTCGGCATCGAGCCCGAGCCGGCGGACTGGGCCGGCCCAAGCTGATCGCCTCAATGCAGGGTGATCTCGACCGGACCCATCTTTTGCTGGGCGAGTTGCCCGGCATTGTCCGCGGCTGCCTGCATCGCCTCGACGATCGAGGTCTGCAGCTGCTGCACGTCACGCTGGTCGAAGACAACCGGATCGACCTGGACGCGCTGGAGCTTTCCTAAGCCGGTGGCCAGCACGGTCACCGAGCCGTCAGCGGACCGGCCGGTCACGATCGCCCGGCCCAAGTCGACCTGCGCAGTGCGCATTTGTTGCTCGAACGCCTGGGCTTGGGCGAAAAACTGCTCCAGGTCAGGTTGCATGTGTTTCCTCCGTTTTAGCCGACAGCGGCCAGGCCTTCGGTTAGCTGGCTGGTCATGACGTCTGACCTGGTCGGGTCCGTCAGTCCGGGCAGATCGGCAACGGTCAGGGTCCGCGATGCTGCAGTGCGAGTGAGGCCCCACGAAAACAGGTGTGCGGCCCGGACCGAGCGCTCGGGTAATTCGGCGGCCAAGTCGACGAGGGCGGCCCGGACGTCAGCGGGGACCTCGTGGCCGCGCCGCACCAAATGCCGCACCACGATCTCGGCCAGTTCGGCTGTGGTGTACTCCGGCATGGACCAATGCTGCCCGAACACCTCAGTTAGGCCCGGCACAGCGGTACGCAGCTCGCGTAGTTCCTGCTCTTCGCCGATCAGCACCACGACCGGGTTGCCTAGCATCGCCTGCATGCGCATGACTAACTGTTCGATGATCTCGGTGGGGGTACCGGTGCCGTCATCGGTGTAGTCGACCATAAGAACGCCGCCGTCGGCGTCACCCAGCGCGGCCGCCACCAGATCTGCTGCCTGGCCGGGCCACTGTGGCGCCAGTTCAAGGCGGGTCGTCACCCGGATTAGCTGACCGACCGGGACGAGCCGCAGTTCCGAGAGACCTGCAGCGTAGAGTCGCCCGAATTCGCTGCGGCCGCTGCCGCTTATGCCGGCGATGATGATGTTCGCTTGCTTGCCGTAGGCGCGCCGCCGGTTGTGCAGCTCGCACACCTGCAGCAGGGTCGAACCCGCCGTGTCACGCACCGGCGCCGCCCCGACGAGTTGGCAGATTCGCTGCCAGCTCCGGGTGGCGTTGATCGCTTCGGCCGGATTGCTCGTCAGGTCAGGCTGCTTGCTTTGCTCCGTCGGCAGATCCTCGAGCAGGTCCAGTTCAGGTCTGAGATCCTCGGCGGTGAGCCGGTTGAGCTCATGGTCTTTCGTCGGGGGAGTGGTGGCCAATCGCGATGCCTGATTGTTGATCATGGCTTCGAACAGCTTGCGCGCCACCCGCCCGTTACCGAACGTCGAACCCTTAGGGACCCGCTGAAAGTACGAGTTCAAGGCGGCGACGCCGTCGTCGGTCAGTTCGTAATAGTGCTTGTCGCACAGGTTCGACGTGATTGTGACGAGTTCGTCGACCGAGTAGTTCGGGAATTCCACCGTGCGGGTGAAACGGGAGGCCAGGCCCGGGTTCGACTCGAGAAACCTTTCCATCAGCTCCGAGTAGCCGGCGACGATCACCACGAGTTCGTCGCGGTGGTCCTCCATCATCTTCATCAACGCGTCGATGGCCTCCTGGCCAAAGTCCGGACCGGAACCACCCGAGCCCGCCGACAACGTGTACGCCTCGTCGATGAATAGCACGCCGCCGAGCGCACTGGTGATGAGCTCGGTCGTTTTGATCGCTGTCGAGCCGATGTACTGGCCCACGAGATCGGCACGGGCCGCCTCGACCATGTGGCCTTTGCTCAGGATGCCCAGCTCTTTGAGGACAGAGCCATAGAGCCGGGCGACTGTGGTTTTACCAGTACCGGGCGGGCCCGCGAAAACCAGGTGCCGGCTCATCGGCGGCATCGGCAGGCCCAGCTCTAGCCGGACCTGCGCCATTTTGATCAAGTTGATCAACGCGGTGACCTCGTGCTTGACGCCGCGCAGGCCAATGAGGCCGTTCAACTCGCGCAGCGGCCCACTCAGCTCGTCCGCGCTGGTGGCTGTGGCGGTAGTTTCCGGCTGTGTCGGGGCGTCGAGCCCAGCAGTGCTGAGCGAGGGTGCGGGCGTGGCCTGCTGAGGCCGCCCGGTGCGCAGCGCCTCGATTGTGAGCTGCGCGTCGGGCCCGCGGCGCACATCCGCGCTGCCACTGTCCTGCACCGTGCAGTTACTGATGGTAACCGTCTCGGTCGTGTCCACTTCGAATCCGCTGGCGCCGCTGCCCAGCACCTCGCAGTCCGTGAACTGCCCCCGACTGCCCGGGGTGAGGCAAACACCATGGCGACGCGCACGGCGAATACGAGTTTGGGTCGCGGTGATGCTGCTGCCCGCGGCGGCGTCGACTCCGTCACCACAGGCCTCGACGATCTCGCTGTCGTGCAGCTGCAACTCACTGTCGTCGATGCGCAGGCCGGCTCCCCGGAGGAGGGCCGCTTGCATCGTCAAGCGGGAGCCGCCAGCGACGATCACCATCGCGGCTGCCGTACCAGTGAACTGGGCCTCGCGCACTGCGCCGCGCGAAGATCCCTGCAGCTCCAGCGCCACCGCCCCGTTAGCTTCGAGCACCACATCTGTGGCGTCCAAGCCGGCACTTTCCTGCACGAGCACTCCCGCACCGGCGCTGATGGACGCCCGCAGCCGCTGCAACACCAGGTGGCTGCCGCCCCCGACCACAGCCAGGTGTTCGCTGGTGTTCCGGACGGTGACGCCCTCGAAGCGAGGCGTGCTCTGCCCATCGACGTTAATGCCGGTCGGTGAATCAGCGAACGTGCAGTCGACGAAGCTCGGGCGTGCCTTGCCGGTCACCTGGGCAGCGGTGAGGCCGGCTGCGCCGAACGTGCAGCGCTCGAACCGTGGCGCTGCGCCGTCGGCCACATGTGCGGCCTGCAGCGTCGCGCCAGTGAACGTAGAGTCACTGATCACGACATCGACGGCGCCGCGCAGGAACAGGTCGACATTGCCACTGTCGCGCACGGAGAGGCGCTGGATCCGGGCCCAACCTCGTTGCTCGACCACGACCGCCGGCTTGCCGGCCTGCACAATCTCACACTGCTCGACGGTCAGGCGGGCGTCACCATTAACGCAAATGCCGTTCGCGCCGCTGCCCCGAATGATGCAGCGGCGCAGGATAAGCGCGCCGTTTTCGCCGATCACCATGGCAGAGGTCGCGACGTCGGTCACCACCGTGTCCTCGATCGTGCTGACGCCCGGCGACATCACGACAACGCCCGCACCGGCCGAACTGCGGATCTCGCAGCCCCGCAGCGCTAACGAACCTTGCAGTCGCGACAGCAGCGTCACCCAGGCGGCACCCGAAATGTGGCAATCATCAAGGGCAACCTCACCGCAGTAGACGTCCACGGCGGCCAACGTGGGATCGGCACTGGCTAGGGAGATGCCGCGTAACTGGGCACCTTCGCCGTGCACGGCGAGCACGCTGCCCTGCTCGACTGACACCTGCACCGGTCCGCCGTCAGCCGCTATGGTCACGCGGTTGCTGATGACAAGTCTTTCTACATACCGACCTGGTTTGACCATGATGGTCGCCCCGGGCTCGGCTTGGGCGACGGCGGCACCGATGGTGGCGTGGGCGCCGGGGCCCGCGCCGCCCACGAACAGAACCTGGCGGCTCATCGGCTGATCCCCGCCGCCGGATCGATACCCCGGTCTAGACCCGGCAGGGTGCCGAAGCGCGCCGCCGATTCGGGGCCGACCCGCTGTTGGGGTTCGGCGCTCGCCCAACGCTCGATGCTGCGCCGCAGCGACGTGACTGCCAGCTGATCCAGCGACACCCGATCCGGGTCGACCCTGCCGTCATCGTCGATCTCGTTCGAACCGATTTCGCGAAGCAAAATCGCGCCTCGTTCGGCACCGGCGGGCTCGTGCAATTCCAGGATTTTATAGTGGCTACCGGGCAGAAACAGCACTCGGTCTACGACTCGGCCGTCGCCTTCGGGTTCGAGCACCGCCGTCCGCCTGGCGGTCATGGACCAAATCAGCACATCGGTGTCGCCTCGCTGGTCGGCACAGGGTGCGGTGAGCGCATTCACAAACGCCCAGTCTGTGACGATTCGCCGGTTGCGATATTCGGACCACTCCGGCGTGCTGGGCGTGATCCGGTAGACCGTCGGACCGCGAAACGACGGGAGCCGCGACAAGCCGGACACGGCGCATCGGGCGAACGGCACGTGCGGGCCATTGTCACCGGACCGCAGCCCGGCGTCGATGCCTTTGCCGCGGCCGGATAGGTAAAGCCGCACGGCGACCGAGTCGGTCAACACGTCATCGGGGCGCAGCGTGCCGCTCGCCTGAAGGCCAGGGTGCTCACTCATGAGCCTGGAGACCGAACTGGCCATAATGTCAAAGTCCCGGCTGAGGGTACGTCGTAACCAAGACCGCTCCTCGTCGAGTGCCCGGCTGGGCAACAGCGCTGTCGCTCCCGACGGGGGGATCGGCTGCACTCGTACCTGGGGCTGGGTTGTTCTCGGCGTTGGGTCGAGCACTCGCAATCGATCGACGCTCGGTTGCGTCGTGGGTGACTCGACGTGGATCGGCTCGGTCATCGTGATCGCTACTTCTGGTGGTGCGATCGACCCCGCGGACCCCACGGCTGCGCTCAGCTCCGATTGTGTCAGCGTGACCGAATCTAGCTGCCCGACGGGCATCGGCACGGCGACAGTAATCGGAGTCGTGAATGGCTCTCCGGGCGTGACTGGCGTGACGGCTCGGTCGGCGGTTACTGGAGCTGATGCACCCTTGGGCTCAGCCTGGACTTGCTCGACCGGCTTGATGAAGCTACTCAAGTCGAAGCGTTGGTGGATCGCAGGCGCTCTGACCGGCTCAATCACCACGCCGGCAGTCGGCGCCGACATGATGCTCGCGGCCGGCACGGGCGGAGCGACCGGCAAGGATCCAGCAGCCTGTGGTGGTCCAGCGGCCGGGTGTTTCCCGGCGAGCTCCGTCTGGTGGGCGCCTGGCTCGGTCGCGGATCGGGATTCCTCGTGCGGTTGCAACGTTGCCTCGGCCCGGCCGGCTGAACGCTGACCCGGCACCAATACCGAGGCCGCGAACAATGTCGTGTCCTTGCCGACGCTCGGGTCGACTCGGGCGGCGAGGTCATCGGCGAGTTCGCGCATGCGTCCTGCTCGCTCGTCGACCGTGTCATCGAAGACGAGCATGCTGGCGTCAGGGTCGAGTCGCGTCGCTCGGACCCGTTCAGCGTTCGCCGGCTCGTCGATGCTGCGGATCCACAGCCCGGCCTCGACGATCTCGACGACGGCGTCTGGGGCGTACCAGTAAACGCGCGGTGAGATCTGCTCGGTCCATTGCAGCGGGGCTCGATAGCTCAGCACCGCGGGGCGGCGGGCCTTGGAGTTCGGGTGCGATCGGGGCACGTACCCGAGTTCTAGCGCGTACGGCGGCCAACCGAACTCGCCGTCCGTGCGTACGGTGCGGAGCTCGAATTTGTTGGGTGCGCCGACCGGGACGCCGGTGTAGCAGATCACCTGGGCCCCGAACACGTCCGCCAGAGCCTGCCCGAACGCTTCGCCCTCAGGGGTCCGTACGTCGCCGTATTGCACAAATCGGGCGCGCAGCCTGCTTTCCGGGTCGAGTTCACGCCAGAACCGCACCACGTCATCGAGCGAAAGCGGCATGGTGCCAGGGCAGCCCAGCAGCACCGTCATCGTCTCCGGCTGGCAGGGCACGTCGGCAATCAAGCGCTGGCGATGCTGCTCGATGATGCCAAGATCACGAGTGTCGTGAATCCACACCCCGGCCGGCAACGGCTCTATTTCGCCGGTTGAGCTCGAGGCCCGACTGTCCACTGCGGCCGCATCCCACAGCGGGGTTGGATACCGCTTGGAGTCCCAGGTTGGCGGTTTGCCGGGGCGGAACCGCACCCAGCCACTGCCGGGCGTGGAGTGGACGAACAGTGCACCGGCTGAGCCGCGGATCAATATCCCGTCCGGCGCGATGACCGTCCGGTTCAGGCGCTCCGACAGCCACTGCCCGGCCATCGCCGCGGCGTTGTGATGCCGACCGCAGGCGACCAGCCGGATCCCGCGGCGGCGGCGCGGTAGCACGTTGGCCATTGATTCCCACGACCCGATCGGTAAACCGTCGCCCAGGTCGAGCACAACCACATCGTTGCTCGCATCTTCGACCACCGACAACGCCAGCGACTGCGCCTCCGCGCTGATGGCCTCTTCGCTGTGCAGCACGAGGGCGTTCCCGACGGTGTGTGGCACCACGCCGCCAGGCTCGTCGCGTGGACCGTTGCGCCGCAGGCTACGGATCAAGGATGCCATTGGTTCTACCCCCTCGGCAGGCCAGTTACGGCCTGACGACTCAACATGGGACCGGATGGCAGCGCCGCCAACAGGTCTTTTGGGAACGGGACGGGCGTGACGGTGTTGAGTTTCAGCGCGGCCACAGTCTCGGTGTTCGCGAGCCGATAGGCGGTGCCCTGCGCGGAGATGAACGAGACTGGCGGCGTGGTGGTGGATGAGGTCACGGGTACGGCGAAGACCGTCATCCCGGCGGCCGGGCGGGCAATCACATAGGTGCTGCCGTCCGGGTGCACCCCGGCTGCGCCTCGGTCGGCGAATACGACGGTGCTGGTGAATGCGAGCGGCGAAACCTGCTCCTGGCGTACGCACAATGCTCGACCGGCGGCTTGCACGGGACGCAGCGATGCCAGGTCGGGCAGCCGACTCAGCAGCGAGCTGTCGGCGGAGCGCTTCGCGCCGACGATCGCGGCTGGGTCCGCGTCGACCGGTGAGCGCTGATTCTTCGCGGCCGCGAACAGGAACTCGGTGCGGCTCATCGGGGCGATGCCGTCCTTGCGCGACACGAACAGCTGCTCGACGCCGGAGTCAGCGCGCTGCCGAAACAGGGTACCGATCGGGTAGGTGTGACCGCCGACCTGCGGACCCGGCTGGCCGGCGTCGGCGATTCGCGCCGGGGCCAGTGTGGGACCGTCGCCCAACCAGTCGAGCCACATGTTCGCGGCTGTCGCCACGGCAGTGCTGCCGACGCCGAGCGCGACCAGCACGGCCTCGTCCTCGACGTGGTATTTGAGCTGATTGGCAAGTAGGTACGGCACGCCTTTCGGGTCGCGGACCACGGCGAAATTCGGCGCGGGTAACGGTTCGCTCGGCGTGTTCGGTTCGAGATTGATGCCCAGACCGGAAATTGGCCTACCCGGCACCACGGAACCTGGCAGACAAGTCAACCATGGTCCTTTGACCAGTGCGCTGGCATCGGGAACCTCCGGCGGCGCCCCGGTGACGCTGAATGCGACACCGCGCGGAACGTCCTTCAAGGAATTTCGCGAAATCAACTTCACTTGCGCGTTCGCGCCTTGGACCAGCATCGCCGAGGTCAGGTCCGCGGTCGGGTGCAGCGCACCGGCAATGTACACGTAGCGGTTGCCGGTCTCCTTTTCCACCAGGATCGCACCCGCTTGGCGGTAGGCCTGGCTGCCGCCGGGCACGATCCAGCCGTACACGGCGAAGCCGCCGGCCACGAGCACGACCAGGATGACGCCGATCAGGAAACCGGACTGTGCGCGCCGACCCGGAATCTCCGCCCGGGTCGGGTCACCCTCGACCAGAGCTGAACTGAGCCGGCCCACCATGAACGTGTGGGCGTGGACGTGATCTCGCTGGGTCTGCACTGGCTCGCGCTCCTACTACCCGAACAGTCCGCGAGCCCACGCGTACACGCCGAGGATCTGTGCCAGCACCGGCAGCACGGCCACGGCAGTCGCGATGTCGAAAAATGTGGCCGTGTATTCCCACACGGGCAGCATGCGTCGGGGGAACGGCCGCAGCGCTGCGATCACCAGCGGGACCAGCGTCGCCAACAGGGCGCCCAGCAGGACCCACCGTCCGCCGGGGGGCAGTGTGTGGGACAGCCGCAGGATGACCATGAGAGTGCCGACGGTACCCGCGAAGGTCAGTGCCACCCGCTGCCACAAACCGTGAAAGGTACGGGCGCGCAACAGGATTGCACTCGCGACCACAAGTACGTATGACCAGCCGGCCCAGCCGGGCAACCGCATCGTGAAGTCGAAGGCCACGGGTAGCACCAGCGCAGCTGTCAGCATCGCCACACTCAGGTACGTGTCGGCCTCGTTGGTCCGGTTCCGCACGTCGCCGGCGGGGACTGGCTCGATGTCGTACGACATGTCCGCGCCGGTTTTGGGTAGTTGCGGCCCGCGGAGCCGAGCGAATTTGACCGCGGCCCGCGGCGCCACCACGATCACGGTGAAGAGGATTCCGACCGCGCTGGCCGCTGTCTGCTGCGCTGTTATCCGCGACGCCGATTGCAGCAACAGGACGCCCGCAGCCATCAGGGCCGTCACGCCGACCACTAGCATCGGCGCCAGCGGTAGATGCGGGGTGACCGTGCGCTGCGCCAACAGCAGCACCGCCACAACGGCAATGACGCCCACCGAAAAAGCGAGCACCGAGGCGCCGTTGACAGCGATGCCGGCAGGGTCGCCGTCGACCGCACTGGCGGCCGCGAGTCCGGCGAACGCCGCAGCGCCGCAGCCGAAGAGCAACGAGAACGCACCGTCGGGCAGTTTGCGCGCGCAGACCAGGGCGGCGACCAGAAATATCGCGGCGATCACGCCTGCCCCGATGACCTGCGGCGCAGCTGGGCCGCGGTTGGTGAGCACGACGGCGACGGCGCCCATGCCGACAACCGAAAGCAACAGAAACAGCACCCGCCGATATTCCGGCTGCCACCTGTCGTTGCGGCGGTTGACCACGGTGGCGATACCCTCGGCCAGGTCGTCGAAGTCCAGTTCTGGCAACGGGTCCTCGGCCCGGCGCAGATACAACTGTTCGCCTTCGAGCCAATCGAGGCTCTCCGGCGTGCCGGACAGCTCGAACGGGCGCCCGCCGAGGCGCTGCAACACCCAGGCACCGTCGCCGGAGTCACCGTCGGGGGTGCGTCCGGGCTCAGTGGTGTGCGTCAAGAGCACCGGCAGCAAGGTGGCCACGGGTGTTGTCGTCGGCACCGCCAAGTCGATCTTTCGGTCCGGACCGATCACCGTGATTCGGCACAGGCCGCCGTCCACTGCGGTGCTCACCCACGTTCCCCTTCCACATAGCCGGTTTGCATGAGCTTGACACCGCGCCGCGTGACCAGCTGAGCACGTCCCGGCGGCAAACGGCGCGGGGCGGCCTCGCCGAGGAACTTGCCCTCTTCTTTCGGATACGACAGCAGAGTGGCCGGCGTACCCAGCTCCCACAGGCGGCGAATGACCGGGTCCATCATCGCCCGCATCGCACCGGACGTACTGCGTGCGACGACCAGGTGCAGTCCGATCGAAGAACCCTGCGCCAGCAACGGCAACAGCGGATCCAAGGCCGACCCGACACCGGTACCTTTGCTCATCAGGTCGTAGTCGTCGACCACGACGAACAGCTCTGGGCCCTCCCACCAGTCGCGCCGGCGCATCCGCTCTGAGGAGATCTCCGAGCCGGGGACCCGTCGGTTCATCGAGACTGATGCCTGACCAGCCAGTTCATGCAGCTTGTCGCCGGTGAACCCGAACCCGACCTGGTATTCGGGCGTGATCGCCGTGTCGAGGTCGCGCCGCGAGTCGCCGAGCACGACCTTCGCCTGCTCCGGGGTGTAATGCTGGGCAATAGCCCGCAGCACCAGGCGCAACACGTTCGATTTGCCGGTCTCGTTGTCGCCGAAAACCAGCAGATGCGGCGTGGCCATGAAGTCGTGCCACACCGCGGCGAGTCGCTGTTCGTCCTGACCCAGGCACACCTTGAACTCACGCTCAGGTGCCGGCAACTGCTCCACCGGCAGGCGGGTCGGCAACATGCGTACAGCGGGAGCGGGTGGGGCTGGCCAGAACGTGCTGATCTCCTCGGTGACCGACTTCGTCGCCTCCGCGAGGTCATCAACCTCTGAACTGCCGTCCATCCGGGGCAGTGCGCCCAGAAAGTGCAGCCCGGCCGAGGTGAGGCCACGACCAGGCTGGTTCGGCACAGTGACAGCCTTGCGCGACCCGACTTCCGATTCCATCGCGTCACCGAGGCGAAGCTCCAGCCGGGTGCCGAGCAAATCCCGCAACCAGGTACGCATCTCCGACCAGCGAGTGGAGGTGACAATAACGTGGATGCCGAAGGATAAACCGCGCGACGCCAATTCCTGAAACTTCGTTTCCAGCTCGATAAAGTCCTGCTTCATCGTGTACCAACCGTCGATGACCAGGAACACGTGCCCGAACGGGTCGTCGATCTCGCCGCGCTCGCGAGCAGCCAGGTACGACGCAATCGAGTCCAGCCCGCGCGCCGCGAACTCCGCCTCGCGCCGCTCCATGATCTGCCCGATCTCCTGCACTGTGCGCACCACCCGGTCGCGCTCCATCCGGGTCGCGATCGAACCGATGTGCGGCAACCCGGCAATCGACGACAGGCCACCGCCACCGAAGTCAAGACCGTAGAACTGCACCTGGTGCGGCGTGTTGGTCAGGGCCAAACCCAGGATCAGGGTGCGCAGCAACGTCGACTTGCCCGACTGGGGGGCACCGGCGATGCCCACGTGCCCGTCCGCGCCGCCGAGGTCCGCGATCAGCAGTTCCCGCAACTGTTCCTGCGGCCGGTCCACGATGCCGACGGGTACGCGAAGCCGGCCCTGAGCGGCGGGATCTTCCACTGTCATGCCCCGGACCGGGTCGGGGACCACACTCGGCAGCAGCGTGTCGAGGCTGGGCGCGGACGACAGCGGTGGCAGCCAGACCTGCCGCGCCGGCGGGCCAGAACCGCTGAGCCGGTCCAGGATCACCTCCAACAAGGTAGGACCGGTCGCCGACTCGACTGCCTGCGCCGCGTCCGCCGCCAACTCGCTGGTCCGGGTCCGGGCCCGATCGTGCTTGATCGGGAGCTTTCGCGTAGTGAACGGCACAATCTCCAACAGCGGTTGATCGTCGTCCTGCGTTGGGCCCGACTGCCTGCGGCCGACATAGGTTCCAGACACATATGCCGACTTGAACCGCACCAGGTTCGTCGTGTCCAGCTTCAGGTAGCCGTTGCCCGGGTCGGACGGCAGCTCATAAGCCTTGCCGACCCCGATGACCGAGCGCGACTCCATCGACGAGAAAGTGCGCAGAGCGATCCGGTACGACAGGTGGCCCTCGACCCGATTGATGCGCCCCTCGTCCAGACGCTGAGAAGCAAGCAGCAGATGTACGCCCAACGAGCGGCCCAGCCGTCCAATCGAGACGAACAGATCCATGAACTCGGACTTGCTGGACAAGAGCTCACTGAACTCATCCACGATGATCAGCAATACCGGGAACGGCACCAGCTGCGTACCTGTAGCCCGCGCCTTCTCATAGTCGAACAACGAGGCATACCCACTGGCGCGAAGTAGCTCCTGCCGCCGGGTCATTTCCCCGTTGAGGGCGTCTTGCATGCGATCTACCAGCGGCAACTCGTCGGCGAGGTTGGTGATAACAGCCGAGGTGTGCGGCAACCGTTCCATACCGAGAAACGTCGCGCCACCCTTGAAGTCGACCAGGACCAAATTCAGAATCTCCGAGCTGTGCGTCGCGGCTAGCGCTACCACCAAAGTACGCAGCAACTCGCTCTTGCCTGAGCCGGTGGCACCGATCAGCAGACCGTGCGGGCCCATCCCGCCCTGCGCCGATTCTTTGAGGTCGAGTTCGATGACCTCGCCCTCCTCGGTGACGCCGATCGGCACCTGCAGTCGGTTGCGTTGTGACTGCCGGGACCGCCACAACGCCTGCACGTCGAAGGAGTTAGCGTCGCGAATGCCCAGGAGCGTGGTCAGCTCGAAGCTGCTCTCCAGCGGCTCTTCAACCACATCGAGTGTGCCGCTGGTTCGCTTCGGCGCGATGATCCGGGCCAACGCTTCGCACTGGGTCGTGCCGAGCGTGTCGCGCACTGCCGTCCCGATCGCGTCGCCGGCCGGGAACCGCACCAGGTCGTCTTCAATGCTCAAGCGCAGCACCCGAGGACCGCCCGGCATGGCGCCAGTCAGATCGAGCAGCACCACATTGCGCATCCCGGCACCCAGCAACCGTGAGCTGTCCGGCAAATCGACCAAGTGGGCGATGATCACCACGAGCGGCTCGAGCGCCGAGGCCCGAGCCTGGCGGTCGTGATCCCCGCGGTCGGTGATCTCCGGTCCGAGCAGATCAGTCAGCTCGTCGTAGGTGCCGGCGAACAACGGCACCGGACCGGAGGCATCGAATGCCGTCGGGTGCGCGTTGTGCGGCAACCATTTGATCCAGTCCCACGCGGCCCGATGCACCTCGGCTGCGAGCACAGCGATCTTCAGCTCATCGGGCGAATGGAACGTGACCAGCTGCGCCACCATCGCCTGCACCAGCTCGATCGCCGGGTCGAGGGGTCCCTCGTACTCGATGCTGGTGAAGGTCGGCAACCCGACCGAGATTGGAATGCCCGACACCGTGCGGTAAGCCTCGGAGAAACGGCGCAGCGAGATCGATGCCAACGGTTCCAGATCCTCGATCGGCTTGGTCGAGGGTGGGGTGAACTCAAGGGTGGCATTCTGCCGACCTAGCCCGATCCGGACCCGGCCGAAGTCGTCATGACTGGGCCGCCGCTCCCAGAGCCGGCTACTTAGCGCGATTGACCATAACCACGTCGGTTGGGGGTTGTTCCAGAGCACGACCTGGCGCTGCTGGTCGGCCGCACTGCGCGCTTGCCTACGCAGCTGGGCAATGTAACGCAGAAAGTCCCGCCGCTCCCCGCGCATCTTGCGCTTACGGTCGGAGGCCCCTTTACCGATCTGCATGACGCCCATCAGCAGCATGCCACCGGCCATCGCACCACCCATCACGTACATGATCGGCGCTCGACTGTAGAGACCGAACATCGCCATCATCGCGCCCATGCCCAAGCCCATCGGCACGATCATGGCGAACGACCGGAAGTCCAGCGGCGCCTCCTCGGCCATCAACGGCGGCTCTTGCAGCTCGACTTGTCCGTCGGCGGCTTCCGGACCGGCAGCGCGCGGCGGCCGCTTGACGGTGACCGTATTCACCCGATCATCCCCGTGCTCGCGCTGCCGCCCCAGGCCGAGTCGTCCTGCTGCAAAAGTTTCACGGCGTACCGGTCGTTGCGAAACCGTTCGGCGGCTTTGTCCTCATCCTCATCGTCCACTTTCGGAGCAGACTTCGCCGTCTTCGCCTCGGCCACCTCCCGCAACCGGGATTGCTCGGCCTGGCGGGCGAGCCGCTTCTCACGCATCAGTAAGAAGCGCTGCTCAGTGCTCAGCTCCGGCCCACCACACCGCAACGGCTCATCCGAGTCGGCCACTGGGGGCCCTGCGGCAGCCCGCTGCCACTTGACCCGCGGAGCCGGTGGCTCCGCCGCATACTCAGGCATCCGTCAACCTTTCGTCTTGCTCGGCCAACCACCCCGAGCCGCTGAGCTCATCCCAGGCGGCCATGTCGTCGTCGCCGTCCTCGATCCGCAGGACCGGCACATACTCAGGGCGCGCCGACGCCGCACTCTGCGGCGCAGCCCCGATCCAAGACATCTCGTCACCGGCCAGCAGCGCCGCTGCGTCAGGACGGTCGGGATCTTCGCGGTCCTCGATCTGCTCCGCTGTGCGCGGCACACCAATTCCGGCAGCTAGCCCGGCGATTGGGGCGGCGGCCAATGCGCTCGATGGCACTTCGGACCCAGCAATCGGGGCGGTCGGCGTCAGTACGACCTGCGGAACCAGCGGAACCGGTGCTGCTGCGGCAGTCGCTGACCCGGCCACAACCGCGGCAACAGGGTCCAGTGGCAGGTCGGCCGAGCCGATCCCAACGGTGTCTTTGTGATCGTGGGTCGATCCAGCAGTCTGCGCGGGATCGTGCGGACCTGAATCTTCCGCGGACCTACGGCGCTGGTCGGAACTTTCCCAAACCACCTCAGCCGGGATGGGCCTGACGCCGGTCGACGGCCCTACCTCTGGTCCGGTGATCGCCCCGAACCACATCGGTTTGACGACGCCAGCCTGGTGGTCGGGGGCCGATCCCGACATCACATCAACCGACAACGGGAGTGTCGTTGGTCCAAGGCCGGACTTGTCGGCGACCTCCTTGGCCGTCGAGAGTTCCGGAGCGACAGGTGCGCTGACTGTGTGGGCGGGGAGCGTGAACCTTCCCACTGCTGCTCCCGCCGGAGCACTCGGCGTTGTGTCCTCTAGCTGGGCTGAATTCCAGGCACCATCCTGCCCCGCGACCAAACTCCACGCACCGGAGTGCGCCGCCGCATCCCCATGCTCCGGCGCCGCTGAGACCCCCGGCATACCCGGCATACTGCTCTGGGCTGGGGCTGGGGCTGGGGCTGGGGCTGGGGCTGGGGCTGGGGCTGGGGCTGGGGCTGGGGCTGGTGTTGCGCCGAGACCCAGGCCGCCAGGGGCCGTGCCGGAAGGTGAACCAGGCGAGCCTGCTGACACACTCCCCGACGGGAGCCAGTCGCCGGGTTCAGCGCCGATGAGGCCGAACGCGTCAGGTGCCTCGGCCCCACCCGAGCCACCCGAGCCGGTATTCCCTACCCCAGGTCCGCCGCCACCAGGCATCCCAGCAGAACCATTGCTAGGTACGCTCGAATTGGCGGCGCTCGCCCCGCCCGCGTTATTGCCGGCGGGGCTAGGGATTGCGATCCTCCCTGAACTTCCCTGGCTGATCCCACGGACATTACCGATCCCAGGTTTGAGACCAGAGCCGCCGCCCGGGGTGCCGGCTGATGAGCCACTTCCATCGTGGGCACCGAAATTGGGTCCGCCGCCCGTACGCTCGCTGATGCCCGGCCCGTTGATGTCAGGAACATTTGACTTGTGGACGTTCCCGCCGCCAATCGCTGTGGGACTGCCCACCTGGGAACCCGTCAAAGGCGGAGTATCGCGCAAGCCCGCGCCACCCGCTGTTGTACCCGTTGGGGCACCCGGAACATCGACACCACCGAATCCAATTGGGGTCCAGGCGCTCGGATCTCCGCCAACCAGCCCCTTCGCGTCGGGCGCTTCGGGGATTCCACTGCCAGCATTCCCGGAGCCGCCGCCAGGCATGCTGGGCATCGGGGGACCACCTCCCAGGCCCGATTGGCCGCTCGTGGCAGCTTGCCCGGTGCCGGACGGTTCGAAGGCTGGGACGTCCTGCACCTTCGATCCATTCGCCGTCGATCCTGCACCAGCCGGGAATCCGGAAACGCCAGGAGTGCGCGGACCGAGTTCGGGCGAATTCCCGCCACCAACCGTGGTGTTACGGGGAAAAGTCTGCGACGCGCTGCCTTGGCTAATAGGCACGGTAGGCACGGTAGGCACGGTAGGCACGGTAGGCACGTGCGGAATTGTGGGCGCGGTGGGCACGGCTTTGCTGACCGTCGGGTTGTGAGCCCCTCCGCCCAGGTTTTTCGCGTCACCTGGCAGAAGTGGCGTGGTTTGGTCGGCGCCTGAATGGTTGGTGCCACCGGGGGTGAAAGCGGTGCCGAGGTCATTAATGTCGCCGTTTTCGGCGGGCATGCCACTTATTCCGGGGAGTGTGGTTGGGGTGGTTGGTGCGTTCAGGGTGGGTGCTTGGATGTTGCGGGTGGTGTTGTTGGGGGTTGTGCCGGTGGGGGCGTTGGGGGTGTTGATGCCGTCGACTGTGGTGGGTTTCCAGGTTTTGGGGTCGCCGGTGATGAGTCCGTTGGCGTCTGGTTTTTCGGGGTTGCCGGGGTTGGTGGTGCCGCCTTGGCCGCCGCCGGGCATGGCTGGCATTGCGCCGCCGAGGTTGTTTGCCCCGCCGGGTATGGCTGGCATTGCGCCGCCGAGGTTGTTTGCCCCGCCGGGTATGGCTGGCATTGCGCCGCCGAGGTTGTTCGCCCCGCCGGGAGTGATTGGAATGATTGGCGTATTACCACTGACGGTCTTCGCGCTGTTGGAGCTACCAGGGATAAGGGCATTGCCGAGCGTGTTAGTGCTGGTAGGGATGCCACTTATTCCGGGGAGTGTGGTTGGGGTGGTTGGTGCGTTCAGGGTGGGTGCTTGGATGTTGCGGGTGGTGTTGTTGGGGGTTGTGCCGGTGGGGGCGTTGGGGGTGTTGATGCCGTCGACTGTGGTGGGTTTCCAGGTTTTGGGGTCGCCGGTGATGAGTCCGTTGGCGTCTGGTTTTTCGGGGTTGCCGGGGTTGGTGGTGCCGCCTTGGCCGCCGCCGGGCATGGCTGGCATTGCGCCGCCGAGGTTGTTTGCACCGCCGGGGCTGGTTGGTAAGGGTGGAATGATTGGTGCGATTTGGGGGGCGCGTGCATTGTTTGGGTTGCTTGGCGAGGTTGGCAGGTTTTTTGTGCTGCTGGGGGTGAGGTCGCTGCTGGGGGTGTCGGTGTTGCCGGTGGCGGGGGTGAGGTTGTTGCCGGTTTTTGGGTTGGGTGTGCCGTCTATTCCGGGGAGTGTGGTTGGGGTGGTTGGTGCGTTCAGGGTGGGTGCTTGGATGTTGCGGGTGGTGTTGTTGGGGGTTGTGCCGGTGGGGGCGTTGGGGGTGTTGATGCCGTCGACTGTGGTGGGTTTCCAGGTTTTGGGGTCGCCGGTGATGAGTCCGTTGGCGTCTGGTTTTTCGGGGTTGCCGGGGTTGGTGGTGCCGCCTTGGCCGCCGCCGGGCATGGCTGGCATTGCGCCGCCGAGGTTGTTTGCACCGCCGGGGCTGGTTGGTAAGGGTGGAATGATTGGTGCGGTTTGGGGGGTGCGTGGGTTGTTGGGGTTGCTTGGCGAGGTTGGCAGGTTTTTTGTGCTGCTGGGGGTGACGCCGCTGCTGGGGGTGTTGCCGGTGGCGGGGGTGAGGTTGTTGCCGGTTTTTGGGTTGGGTGTGCCGTTTATTCCGGGGAGTGTGGTTGGGGTGGTTGGTGCGTTCAGGGTGGGTGCTTGGATGTTGCGGGTGGTGTTGTTGGGGGTTGTGCCGGTGGGGGCGTTGGGGGTGTTGATGCCGTCGACTGTGGTGGGTTTCCAGGTTTTGGGGTCGCCGGTGATGAGTCCATTGGCGTCTGGTTTTTCGGGGTTGCCGGGGTTGTTTGTGCCACCGAGATTATTGACAGGCACACCGCTCATACCGGGAAGTGCGCCTGGTGTTGCTGGGCTATTCAGGCTAGGCGCCATAGAATTGCCAAGCCCATTCTGCTTACGTTTGTCCTCGGCGTCGCTCTGCAATCGCGGGGTGTTACTGGCGTCCGGAGTGCGGGGCGAGCCGCCAATGCCGCTGGTATTTGGCATAACCGCTGATCCGCCGGGCTTGGCGTTGCCGGGAAGCACACTGGAAGAGCTCGGGGCACCCACGTTCGGGATGTCGACACCCTTCGCGCTGGCGAGAGGCGTAAGTTTGGCAGGCGTCCCACCGGCGCCAGGATTGTTCCCATCACCAATGCCGGGGTTCTTCACCTCGGGGGTTATGGGGGTGTTGAGCTGCGGGGGTGCAACGTTTTTTTGGAGAGAGGCAGTGCCCGGCGCCTTGTCACCGCTAGGACTGCTCGATCCAAAACCACTAGGGCTTGTGGAGGTCGGAATCACCGGCGCGGCGATAGGGGAAATAGCTGGGGCCTCACCCGTGGCGGGACTCTTCGGCTCGAGTCCGGGCAGACCAGTGGGCGAAACGCCACCTGGGGATTGCAGCCCGTTCCCCGGCGTTGGGGCGGTCGGTGTAGGCGGGGTGACCGTGCCTTTACCGGTATTGGTGGGGCTTCCGCCTAGTCCGCCTCCACCGGCATTTGGGCTGCCGAGAGACGGGCCGTTCGAACCGAGCGGATTCGAACTGGGCGTGTTTGAACCGGGCGGATCCGATCCGACCCTATTGGCTCCCGGGACGCTGGGTGGGTTGACGTTTCCCGAAGCCGGGGGATTAGTGGGTGGGTTTTTCAGATCCGAGGCGCCCGCATTGGGGACTTTGGGTCCGTTTTGTGCCGTAGGGGGCGGCGTAACTTTCGAGACGTCTGCCGGCGACGGGGCTTTAGGGACGTCGGTCGGCTTGACTGGCGGTTGGCCGCTGCCATCGGGTGGAGTCACCTTGCTGTACGTGAAGTCGTACTGAGTCGCGAGCGTTCCGACTACTTGTTCCATCTGGCGGGTCATAGGCTTTTCGAATTCGGTTCCACTAATCGACACCATGCCGTTCGCGCCCCCGACGCCGTACGCGGAGGCAATTTGTGCCCAGCCGGTATCAAGTGTCTGCATGGCCTGTTGCGCCCAGCCGAGATAGTTGGCGCTTTTAGAAAGCTGGTTCGGGATCGAATTGGCGCCACCAGTGCCATCGACGCCCGAGATCCTTTCCCCCTGCGCCTTCAGATAGTCGGCGAGAAAATCCATCTTAGTAATAAACGCATCGGCGGCCGTGCCTTGCCAAGCCTTGTTTTGGCCCGCGATGGCATGCGCCTGTGTTCGGATGAAATCCTCAAGAAATTTTAGGGTCAGGTATGCCTGTTGGAACGCGTCGGCAGCATCCATAACCGACTGAGGGTTGACGAGCTGGCCCGCCTGCTGATGGCCTTCCGTGGTGGCGATAGCGGCACCGCCCATGACGGAAGCCAGTAACTTTCGCCAGCCTCGACTCTCCTCGGCCCATGTCTTGTAATCGTTGAGATCGCTCGTGGAGATGGTCGACGGCACGAACGTGGCGTCCTTTTCCGTCGAATTCGACCACGGATTCGGACTATTCGCCATGCAACTACCCCTTTACGAAGGCAACGACTGCCAGGAACAGGGACGGGTCAGAAACGGGGACGGGTAAGGAACAGCGACTACCACGAACAGGGCCTCGGTTACCTCCCGCCGGAGGTGGTCCCGTCGGCTTTGCCGAAGTCGCCGATCTCACTGATCTGCCCCCAGGCCTTGCCCATCGAATCCTTCAATTGATCCGCAGTCATATGGTTGAAATCTTCCGCTTTTTCGTACTCGTTTGCCATTTTTAATAGGCCACTCTTGACCGCAAGGAGCGCTTCTTGAACGGCAAGCATGAGGTTCATTGAATCTCCGCGGAGGCCAGCGTCTGCTGCGTTCACCCCGTCAATTTTCTGTCGCAATAACTCGGCCTTCGCGAATCCTCCAGGACGCATTTGCACTGTTTGAAGCTTATTTCTTGCGTCCCGCAGCATGCCCGATCCGTCATCCTTGACTACCGTATCGAGCTGGTTCGCGAAATGTTTCAAGGCGTCCGTACTGACCCTAAGTTCATGGTTCGGGTTGTTCGAGCCGTTGTACGGGACATTAGTACCTTTGACTATGGGTTCATGGTGATCGACGTACTGCTTGTCTTCGTGGTATCCCTCTGGCTTGACCTGGTGTTCGTCGGTTTTATAATCTTTGACTAGTTTTTTCCATTGATCTGTATCGAGCACCTTACTTTCGTACCAGTCCCACGCCGAAAGCTCCTGGGCGTCATACTGGTTTCGATCAAATCCTGAAGGCGCGCCCGTGCGCGGGTTGGGATCGCCGTGACCAAAGGCGTCCTGCTCGATGCGTCTGATGACTGACCGTGTCCAACCCACGTCATGGTGGAATTCTTTGTCGTGGTTAGCAAGGACGCCAATTTTGTCGATGGCCTCTTCGTTGGGGTAGCCGAAGTTGATACTCAAGGTTCCTCTTCCGTTAGAAGGCCTGACGCTGGAAAGCCCACCGGCCCGGCGTTTGAGCGCTCCGGGCCGAGGGGTGAAACACGTCGATTACCAGCGCTGATAACGCGCAAGGAATGAACCGTTCAGGTCATCCGCCGCGAACGTTGTTCCAGATCTGCGCGTGGCGCTGCTCGGTCGAGCCGTAGTTTTCAGAGATCTGCATCAGGGTCGAACGTGCCTGCTCCAAGTAAACAGCCATTTCGTTGGCCGACTGGTTCCACTTGGTCTTAGAGATGTAGTACTGCTGTTGCGCAGAACCAGTCCACTCGGCGAGGCTGGACTCGACCGTCTGTTCCATCTGCTCAAGAGCCGACTTGATACGGGTGTTAATCGAGTTCATATCGGTGAGCGTGGCATCTGCCTGGCTGAAGTCGAAACTGTAGTTGGACACCTTGATCCTTTCTGATCGGCGGGGGTGCAAAACGCGGGAAGGGGCTAACTCAAACGCCGGGAAGGGCGGAACCGAACGAGCTGGCAGTGCTGGCGGCAGTGTCCTCCGCCTGGATGTAACCCTTGGTAGTCACACCCATCACGTCGAGCATGTTGACAAGCTCGTTGATGACCTTCTGGAAGGAGCCCTCCCAGCTGTTCATGGCCTGGTTGAAGCCGTTCGATGCCTGCCCTTTCCACGAACCCTGCAGAGTTGCCATCTCGCTGTTGACGGCTTGCAGCGAGCTGGTGAACTCAGTCGCCTTGTCCGAGAACTCTTGGGCGGCACGCTGCATGCCCTGTTCGGTAGTGCTAACGGTCGGCATGGTCACAGCCGTACTCCTCACGTCGGTGCGGCATTGGCTTGGCAGGACGAGTGTGGCCACACAACGGAGCGAGTTACGACTTCAGCGAGCCTGAATGTCCAAAATTCGACCAACATTGCACGGCTTCGCCTAGGCGGGTGGTTCTAGGGAAATCCAGTTGCCCGTTTCCCCCGGGCTATAGCGACCAACGGTGCGTAGCGGTTCACCCGTTGCCCGGCGTGTCGGCGGTTGGCGTGCTGCCTACATTCACTTTGGTCTCTGTTGAGGCCGGGGTGGGCAATAGTGGCGGTCAGCCGGGGCATCGTCACGCAATAAGTCTTCCCCGGTCGGCCCTGCCCCTGATCGACTCACACCGTGACGGCGGACCGTGGCGACACCTCATCCCCTTTCGCTGGCGAGCTGTTGAAGAAGCTGGCGAACGATGGGCGTTTCGTCCTCGACCGCACCCTGGCAGACGCGGCCATCGGCCACCTGCAGAACACGCTTTCACTGACCCAGGCACGGCTGCGGATGCTACGACTGTGGCAACAGCGCCGCCACTCGCCCGAGGAACTCACCGCTGACGTTGTTGACGCGATCTTTGTAGAACAGCTGGCGCCGGGCCAACTCGCGGAGGCTGTGATCGAGCTGCCGAAATACATCGAAGCGTTACAGCTGGCCCGCAATCAAATACTTCCAGATAACGCCCCGTAATCATCTGCTGGCGATGAGTTTATTAATCGCTTGCATGAGCTGCGTCGATGTGTCTGCGACCATGCCTGGCAGGGGCATGAAGGTTTTCTGAAGGACTCCTACGGCACACTGGTCCGGCTTACCGCGACAAACCGGAGGTCACAGTGGAACAAGTCCGAGTTGCACTGCAGGCATCAGATCCGCTCAGCCGGGCGGGCCTGGCCAGCTACCTTGAGTCGTGTTCGGACCTGCAGCTGGTCAATTCAACCGCTCGCGGCGACGTCGACGTATTGGTGATGTCCTGTGACCGACTGACCAGGGATGTAGTCGCGGTCCTGCGCCTCTCGGCTGTTGAGCTGGCAGTTCCCGTCGTTCTGGTCACCGGGGAAATCACCGAAGGTGAGTTACTCACTGCAGTCGAGTGTCGAGTCGTCGCGATCCTTCCACGACCTGCGGTGACCGCCGAACGACTCGCTCATAGTGTCGTGACCTCCGCTCGTGGGGGCGGAATCATGCCTCCTAACCTGGTCGGCGAACTCCTCAAACATATCGAACGACTACAACGCGAAGTCCTCACTCCAAACGGACTCAACGCCTCCGGCCTCACCCCTCGCGAGATCGACGTACTGCGACTGATGGCGGATGGACTCGACACCAACGAAATCGCCAGTGAACTTCGCTACTCCGAACGTACTGTCAAGAATGTCATCTACGGCGTAACCAATAGGCTGAGCCTGCGCAACCGATCACACGCCGTCGCCTACGCCCTACGTGCCGGCATGATTTAGGTCGCTGCGCAGCAGGGTCGATCGCGCGACTGACTTCGATGGGAAATCGTTCGGGCGGCTAGCGCGTTCATGGGTCGCTGCCGCGACACGTTCCGTGACCAGCAGGTTCGGCCGGCAGCCACGGCGATGAGTTTGGGGGAAATCCGGCTGCACGTTTTCACCCGGAAATGCCCGTAGTTCTATCGAGCACAGGCCCTGCCATTTGTACTGGACGGCGACCCCGAGGGAGTTGTAGGGATGAGCTTCAACGACCGGATCGAAACCCTGTTCGAGGAGTACGAACAACAGCGGAGCAGTCTCGCTGCGATGCAGGCGCGGATGCGGGAGATTTCTGCGACTGCAACTTCACCGCGGCGCGACTGCCGGCCCCCGGTCTTCTCCCGGCTGTTTGGCGCGTCCTCGCCGGCGGTGAGCGTTACCGTCGGGCAGAACGGTGTCTTGACTGACGTCAAGTTCCCGACTGGTGCCCATAAGCGGTTGCCTCCGACTGATGTCACTGACTTGATCATGGCTACATACGCGGAGGCTAAGGAAAACGTTTTGGGGCAGGCCGCAGCAATCCTCGCCCCCATGCTACCCGCCGGTTTAGACGCGACCTCGTTGGTACGGGGCACTGCCAGCGCTGATGCGTTCATGCCCGCGGAACCTCGGTTGGCTACGAGTGTTCGCGAGATGCTCGGGATGGGACAGGGAAAGCAATGAAAAACCCGCGTGGTCGTGTTGCGGTCAATCCTGAAGGCGTTACCCAAGTCGGCGATGCATATGCGGAGTACATTCAGGTTTATGAGGGATACTTGCGGCAATTGTCGTCGTTGCGTGATCGCTATGCGGCCAGTTGGGGTGACGACGATATGGGCAAGCAGTTCTCAAAAAAATTCCTTGACGGTTTGGGTAATATTGAGCAGTTGATTGGTAGCGTTAAGGGTTCGCTCGAATACGCAGCTAACGGTTTGCGTGAGGGCGGCAAATCATATCGACAGGCCGACGATGAAGCGCGTGACACCAGTCATCGGCTGGCCGCGAAATTGCCGCAGACCCCAAACCAAATGGTCGCTCCTGGCCCTAGCAGTGAGGGTCAGCCAACTCATGCGTTTCAGAGGGTCGCTCCTGGCCCTAGCAGTGAGGGTCAGCCAACCCATGCGTTTCAGATGGTCGCTCCTGACCGTGGCAGTGAGGGTCAGCTAACCCATCAGTTGTCCGAGCCCTTTAAACGCAAGTCAAAACCAGGTAAATTGCCGTCAGGCTTCGAGTCATCAGAATTACCCATGCAACGGTCTCTTAGTGCTGTGCCAGGCTCTGGTCATATGCGATCTGAGGTAGGACGACCAGCGGCTGATGCCGGCACCGAATCACCGATGGTGGATCCAGGAAACATAAAGAAATCTGGCAATGAACCCTTAGTTCCAGGAAATTTAAAAAGATCTGGCAACGAACCTTTAGTTTCAGGAAACCAAGGGTTCGGTTTGCAGGGAAGCGAGTTGAAGGTAGTAGAATTAGACAATGCCCACGTTGACGGCGAGCCACTCCCGCATGGTTATATGCTCCAGGCGTTTCAGCGTTTCCCGGACGGGACGATTCGTTTTGACGCTAATACTTATGACTCTATTGTTCCGGTTGGTAAAAGCGTAGTTACGAACTTTGATGGGCGCACATTGGATCCAGATGGTGGGCAGTTTTTTGTGGTAAAGAATAATCCGAAGTTTCACCAGGCAGGAGCAGATTATCGGCCGCTTTTAGTAAAGTATGGTCCGGATGGTATCCCCGCTCCGGAAATCCCGGCTAATTAAGAAAGTGTGACCGGGCCTCGGCATGCCTGACTTTCATATCCCGAATGATCCGCAGTGGCAGTGGGCGTACGACCTCATCTTGTTTGGAGTTGGTGAGGAATTCCCGAAGGCTGATCCCAGTCAGCTGCGGGCGATGGGCGAAGAATTATATAGTTTCACGAGCACGTTAATGGGTGGCGTGGGTGCTACCGCCAACCTCGGTAATGCGCTGAGCAGTAGCCTCAGTGGCCCGGCGGCAGATGCATTCAATCAGTTCCAGGTCGGCATCACCAAGAATGTTCCGACCGGCGGTGAAATCTCTAATTCTCTGGGTGAGGCTGCCCAGCAATTTGCTTTAGATTCTGAATCAACCCAGTACAATGTGGTGATAGCAGCATTCACTCAAGTATTTGAAATTGCTGTCGCTATGGCTTCAGGCTTTGGTGCTGTAGCCGTTCCGGGTTTGATCAAAGTTGGTCAACAGCTTGTTCGAACATTGATTGAAGCCTTTAGGGCGAGGCTTCAGGCGCAATTGATGCGAATCGCTTGGGAAGCCCTCGAAGAAGGTCTCGAGGAACTTTGGCAGAGCGCCGCCGCCCAAGCTACCCAGTTTATGGAGGGCAACAGAAAAAAGATCGATTACAAGGATCTGGCAATGTCTTTCGCTGGCGGGGCGTTCATCGGGGCTGGCATTAGCGGAACCCTCATGGTCGGCGGCAAGATTTATCCTCGAGTCACCAAAAATGTGGTAGGCAGAGAAGTCGTTTCTGGCCTTGCTGAGACCGTGTTCGAAGGTCTTTTCACGACGATGGTTGGAGGTGGTGGCTTTAATCCTTTTGCGACGTTCTCATCTTCGATGCTCCATGGCATGGCCCATCACTATGCGCGTGAATTCGGCGGTCAGTTTGGCCCAATGGAAGCTTCGAACCTCGATTCTCACCGTTCGCCAAATCAAATAGGAACGAAAATAGATGGTAAGCCGGATGGGTTATCGGTCAGTATGGATAGTTCGTCGACTGCTGGCGGCTCATCGTCGTCGCGTGGTGCCGAAGGTCTGGTCCAAACTCAACCAAATGTAAATAATTCTGCCAATGATGGCGACAGCGTGCTGCCGCTACCCCTAAGCATGCAGCCACCATTGACGGTGGACGTGGAATCGCAGCAGTTAGCGCCTATGTCTGTAGTTGCTGGCCCGGCCACATCACTACTCTCGACTACGGATTTTGCAACCGAGGGCCTCGCTACTTCCCCTCCAACGAGCATCGAAAGATCTACACCGGCACCGGCACCGGCACCGGCACCGGCACCGGCACCGGCACCGGCACCGGCACCGGCCCAGGGGCGGGCGAAATCCGACACCCCTGCTCTCGGCGCTGCGTGGAACGCAAAAGTTGCAAGGGCTGCAGAATCGGGCGGCAGTATCGTCCCAACAGCTGCCGGGGTTGGGGCCACAGTATCGATAGCCGCCTCGACGATAGATTCTGTCCACTCACCTGGCCAACTCCAGGCCGGCGACCGTGCTATGACCAATCCGGTTGCTAATACCAGTGCTGCGACTAATCCGGTTACTGAGCTCGCTGAAGTCAACGGCGGTCTGCCAGGATTCCGCACTGAACCGGGCAGCGGCCCGTCTGGGTTGCACCTCGAGACGGGAACGCCGCCCGCTTCTAGCCCGTCCGCTTTTGTTGAGGCGGTAGTGAATCGGTCGGTGTCTAGCTCTCCTCTGCCGGCATCTGCTAGCAACGATCTTACTCTGAGCCAGCTGCCCGAAACCCCTTCGGTGGGCAGTATCTCACCGAACCAGAATAGTTTGGACGCTAAGGCCGACTCTGTCCTCGATGAACACGCAACGGCGTCGCCATCGACTGCCTCTACGCAAGCTGTCTCCCCGATAGCAGCACAGTCGGCAGCTGCACCTATCGGCACGGTTACGGCGTTTCCTTCAAATGTTGTTCCCGTTTCTTTTGAGCCACCAGGCGTGTCCATCACGGGGTCAGCATCACACCGGGGCGCCGATTCGCCGATCGTTTCACTGGCAGACGCGATCACCATGAACACCACAACGCCAATGGCTGCGGCGGTCCCACCGGAGGCTTTAGCAAAAACCACGCATAGTCAATCAGCGACTTCGGCTGCCCATTCTGAGACCTCTAACCCCGCGAATGAGGTAGCGAACCCTACAATCGGATTGGTAATACGGTCGGCCGATTCACCGCAACCGAATTCTGCTGCCGTTCCCGTTGCGGCTACCGCTGTTCCTGCCGTTCCTGCTGCGCTCCTGCCGCTGCCGGCTGCTGCTCCTGCCGCTCATGGCTCCTGCGGTTCCGGCTCCTGCCGCTCCTGCCGGCTCCTGCCGGCTCCTGCTGCTCCTGCTGCTCCTGCCGCTCATGGTGTTCCGGCTCCTGCCGTTCCTGCCGCTGCTGCTCCTGCCGCTCATGGTGTTCCGGCTCCTGCGGCTCCTGCCGTTCCTGCCGCTGCTGCTCCTGCCGCTCATGGTGTTCCGGCTCCTGCCGTTCCTGCCGCTGCTGCTCCTGCCGCTCATGGTGTTCCGGCTCCTGCGGCTCCTGCCGCTGCTGCTCCTGCCGCTCATGGCGTTCCGGCTCCTGCGGCTCCTGCCGTTCCTGCCGCTGCTGCTCCTGCCGCTCATGGTGTTCCGGCTCCTGCCGTTCCTGCCGCTGCTGCTCCTGCCGCTCATGGTGTTCCGGCTCCTGCGGCTCCTGCCCTGCTGCTCCTGCCGCTCATGGCGTTGCTCCTGGCTCCTGCCGCTCATGGTTCCGGTTCCGGCTCCTGCCGTTCCTGCCGCTGCTGGTCCTGCCGCTCATGGCGTTCCGGCTCCTGCCGTTCCTGCCGCTGCTGCTCCTGCCGCTCATGGCGTTCCGGCTCCTGCCGTTCCTGCCGTTCCTGCCGCTGCTGCTCCTGCCGCTCATGGTGTTCCGGCTCCTGCCGCTCCTGCCGCTCATGGCGTTCCGGCTGCTGCGGCTCCTGCCGTTCCGGCTGCTGCTCCTGCGGCTCCTGCCGTTCCGGCTGCTGCTCCTGCCGCTCCTGCCGTTCCGGCTGCTGCTGCTGCGGCTCCTGCCGTTCCTGGCTGCTGCTCCTGCGGCTCCTGCCGTTCCGGCTGCTGCTGCTGCTGCGGCTCCTGCCGTTCCGGCTGCTGCTCCTGCCGTGCCTCCGGCTGCTGCTGCGGCTCCTGCCGTTCCGGCCTGCTGCCGTGCTGCGGCTCCTGCCGTTCCGGCTGCTGCTGCTGCGGCTCCTGCCGTTCCGGCTGCTGCTGCTGCGGCTCCTGCCGTTCCTGCCGCTCCGGCCGTTCCGGCTGCTGCTGCTGCGGCTGCGGCTCCTGCCGTTCGGCTGCTGCTGCGGCTCCTGCCGTTCCGGCTGCCGCTGCTGCGGCTCCTGCCGCTCCGGCTCCTGCTGCTGCGGCTCCTGCCGTTCCGGCTGCCGGCTGCGGCTCCTGCCGCTCCGGCTGCCGCTCCTGCCGTTCCGGCTGCTGCTCCTGCTCCTGCTGCTCCTGCGGCTCCGGCCGCTCCTGGCCGAAACGATGCCATGGGCACCCAATCTGCCGGGGACGTTGTCAGTCCATCGCTGGCGACCCCCGCCAACCCCGTCACCGATTCGGCCCCCAGATCAATCGCTACCGGCGGCGGACTTCCGGGCCTGGACTCCGGGCTGTCTATCGATGTGCCCCTGGCAGCCTCTAACACGGCTGCGACGCCAGCTCAAACCCATGCTCAGATTGATCACCCGGCTGTGACTGTGTCAACGTCGGTAGCCTTTAACGCTGGTCCGCTGGCGATTCAGCCAGCGATGGTTCCGACCGTTCCTCCAGGTATGCAAACAGTGAACTCAGGAGATAGCGGGGTGTGGGCTGGGCCGGTCACGATTGCGCCCCAAGGAGTTCGACTCTCAGGTAATACGCCGTTGTTGGCCGATGTTTTGCCGCGTGAGCATTGGTGGCGGTTGTATCTAGATCCGAAGCATCATGTAGAGGCGCTGACGAGTTTTCCGGCTGATCCGGGTTCATATTACGACAACGATCAGTCACCGGGTTTCCAGCAAGGCATGGTCGAGGCCTATGAGCACTTCCTGAATGATTCATCTGTCAATAGCGAAACGTTAAATTCTGCAACCTATAAGCAGATGCACGAAACTATAACTCAGCATTTAGGTGTCCAGTTAGACTGGACGGGTCGCACGACGCGGGGGAACGTTGCAATTTCGACGTCATTCCCGGTGCGTAACGCTGAAGTAAGCCCTGATGTATTTGCGGATCGCATCGGCAACCGTCCACTAATGATGGATTTTCATCATGCACTTAATCAACGCGGCGCTAACCCGGTTACTTTTACCAGTACATTGGTGGGTCGCAATGGTATAAGTGGCAATGATATGCCCCGTACGATCACAACCAATTACGCACGCGCTGATGCTCCGGTATTGGTAGATCAAATTTTCAATCAGTATCGTAGTGGTTTGGTTGCGGCAGGTAATGATCGGGACGCGAAGCTAGCGGTGATAGCTCGCACCGTTCGAACTTTACACATTACGCATCCGTTCGAGGATGGCAACCGGCGGCTGAACGTACATGTCCTATTGCCAAAGCTGCTGCTTGACAACGGTTTCCAGCCGGTGGTCGCACCAGATATGGACGAGTTGTTCCAGGGTGGCCGCTCCATCGATAATGTCGTCGACATTCTGCGTGGCTCTCAGCTGGGCGAAGTTCGGCTCGGTGGTGACGTGAGGCCGCGGGCGGTCGACGCGATCACCCAGGGCCCGGACGGGACTTGGCTCGCGGACGGCCGCCCGTTGGAGATCCGGTCGCTTCCGGGTGCTCGGCCGAGTCTCGCTTTGCTGAATGAATATGACTTTCGCGAGCTTGGAAATCGAGTCCTTCTCCCGGATGGTGCGTTCACCGCTGTCGTCGTACATGGAGCCGGTGATGTGGTGCACGCACCCGTGCGTAATCGGGACGGTAGCACCGGCACTGTCGCTCTCACTCCCGGTCAGTTGGCCACCGTGGTCCAAAACCCAGGCACGCCGATCGCGCTGTTGTCGTGTGACACTGGTGCGTTGGCTGGCGGCTTCGCGCATCAGTTCGCCGACGCTCACCGGGGGGACGTTCTCGCTCCGACGTCCGCGATCATTGCTGGTGGCCTTACCGCGCCCAGCGGGGTCCGCACCGTCGGGGACCAGTCATGGCAGCTCTATGGACCCGACGCTATCGACAATTTGGGCTGGGACGTCGTCAACGATGTGGAGCCGTTCGATGGCATCAGCGCAACCCCGGACGCTTCGGGTCAGGGGCTCCAACTGACGGGTCGCACCGAGGAACCAAAGCCTGGCGGCAATGTGACCGAAAAGTCCAACCGGATCGGCAACACTACTACTAGCAATTTGACGGACGCCCATGCAACGCGGTCCGCCGAGCAGCACACCCCCCCTGCACCATCGCAAACTGTGCGGGGTGGTCGAGCCTTCAGCCCCAGCCTCGACGTCATTCTGGAGCAAGACGAGACCTCGCCGACTCAACAGCCGGTCTTGGTCGTCACGTCGCCCAGCCCGCAGCCTCCGGCGCCGACACCCCCAATGTCAGACCCGACCCTGCAACAGCAGATGGGCTTTTACACCAGCAATCCGAACCTTGTCTATGAAGTGGACGGAGCCTATGACACGGACGCGTTGGTAGACGGAATCCGAAGCGCCGCTATAGCCCAGGTCCGGGCTCGGCTCCCCGAGTTCCAAGCTCGAGTCACCCCCGCCGGTCGCGGCGCCGTCCGGATTGATACCGCGGAAATCGACCGAGCGCTGCGGGAGAATCTCCAGTCGTTTTTCACTACCGGCGGCCGTACGTTTGAGGTTCGCGCCGCCCGCTTTGGCCTGCACAGCTGGCACAACGTCACGATCACGCCCAACCGCCAGCTCGTTCCCGCAGCGGGCGGCGACCCGGCCGAGACGTTCGTGGGGCAGGACGCGGACAAGGCCAAGTACGACACTCGGACGGATGCTTCGACGACGGTTCGTGACAATCACGGTACGATTGGCGGAGTATCCCTAGGCATCGGTGGCACCGCCGGGGGTCGTCTCGGTCCTGGTGGGGGTGGCGCACTCGAGGCATCCGTGGCCCGTTCCGGCGGCAGCGTTGAGCAGGGCTCGACTACCTTCGACTCGCACAACGTTCGCAGCGGTGGCTTATCTCATCTAATGCGTTCCCCGGTTACCTTCGACGTGGTAGCCCATCGCACCGGTACGCAGCGCCCTGTCCCCGGTTTAACGCCGACCATTGTCCGGGCTGACATCGGCTACCGGCTGGTCAAGGACATTATCGACGCGAGCCCCGCCTCGGCCCCACGACACGACGGTCCGTTCGACACCGCGCTGCTCGCAGAGAACACGAGCCCGGTCCGGATCCTTGACGCGCGGATGGACGGTCGCGCTGCGCAGCCCTGGAACGATGTAGCTGAGCGAGTGATCGGGCAGCTCGGGCGGACGACTGGCGTGGTTATACCTGGGAGTCCAGCCTCGGCCCAGGTCCGCGAACTGCTTAGTGAGTCTTCGGTGCTCGGCATGCTGACCCCGGCCTTGGAGAACCCGGGGCACTCGCCGTTGATGATTAGTCCGTCCCGCCGGCAGGCGCTTGGTCTGGACGTGTCGGCCGAGGTAGTCGGTATACAGCCAATCGCCGACATCGACAAGTCATCGTTTCGCTGGCAGCCCGGTCTCACCGAGACGAGCCGGGAGCAGAAAGAAAGCACCGTCGGTGCCGGGGTTTCAGTTACGCCCATTCGCTGGGGGTTCGGCCCGGCTTTTCTGCAGGCACGGGGCTCAGCAGCGTTCCGCCGAGCCAGCACAGCAACCGTTCAGCAGGACGCAACCACCCGGCTCGGCACTGAATTTAAAGACATTCCCAACAGCCTGGCCCAAATTACTGTACGGGTCAGAATCGATCCGGCACTGCAGTTGAACACGCTGCGCCACCCGAGACGGCGCCATTCGCAGCCCATCGAGCTGGACCTGACCGTACTAGCGCGGTTGCCTCAGGATAGGCTCGCTCAAATTCTATCGCCGCCCGCAGATTCGGTCGCTATTGGCAACACAGCGCACTTAGTCCCGCAGGGCGAAACAACAACTTTGGCGCCTCCGTTCCTCAAATATGGCGGCCGAGCAGTGCCGCTGGGCATGACCAGGTTCGCCCCAGTCCAGCAGCAGACGACCACGCTAATCAAACAGATCGGCGGCGGTTTTCTGCCGGCAGGCCGAACGGCTGGCGTCTCCGGGCGCATGTGGCGCTCCGCCTCAGCCACCGAACGGGCGCGGAACCAGGCTGAGCTGGATCGCGTACTGTCGGTCGGCGCACTTCGGCAGAATTACCACGGGTTGCTAAACGGTGGCACGACCGCCGTACTCAAACGCGTTGGTCCTCGTGGTGATCGCTATGCCGTAGTCCATGTCTCGGCGATCCACCCGAGCGATCCGGTTTATGCCGGCACTGAATCGAAGGTCGGGGTCCGCGCTTTCCAAGCCGGAACGAGTCAGGATGGCTCGGCGGCGCGGGCTGAGTGGCGTGGCACAGCAGCGGTCGAGGCCGGCTTCATCCAGGGCTTTCCCAGTACGGCGCTTAGTAGCAGCCTCACTCCGGGCCTGGGCGTTGAGGGTCAGGTGCGAGTCGGCCGGCAGGGCGGGGTCGACATCAGTGGCCAAAAGGCGTCGTTGCAGGGCGGCACCGTGGACTCAGCGCGCTATGCGGGACCGCTCCAGCTAAAAGTCGAGGTGTTTTCGTATTCCATCGGAATCGGCCGTGATCCGCGGTCCCGGGTGCGGCTGGGGCGCCGGGCCAAACCGTCCGGCCGGGCCGTGACGAGCGGTGACTTCACTCGTGTGCCCAGCGCCCTGTTGGTGGACGGGCGCGTGATCGACCGATATGACCTGACCGACCAGCAACCGGTCACGCTGCTTTACTCCGGCAGCGCCGTGCCCACACAGGCAGCGGCCGACTTAACCCCGAGATTGGACGACGCGGAGCAGAGCTTCGATAAGCACCTGCCGGATCTGACCGCGCTGCGTCGGTATGTCAACGTCCAGCCGGCGGCCGACCCGACCCAAGATCGGACTGTAACGTCGTGGCAGTCGGTCGAATCGATGCCGGGTGCGGCTCACATCGCGAATTTGGCCCGGCAGGCGGCCCGCGACACCCAGCGCTACTCATACTCCGACAAGTCACGTCGTCACCTTGGCGGCCTGCGCGGGGACTCAGCCCTGGTCAGGGGCATGCCGCTGTGGGCTCGGATTGGCAATAGCCTCTCGGTCAATCGGCAGACAGCTGCTATGAGCGCTATGACTGAGGGTCAGTGGCACTTGAATCCGCTAACAATCGGCGCGGACGGTGGTGAATTGAACATGGCGATCACCGCTCGTATCACTAATCCTCGGCTGATCTCGGCACGTGCGGAGATTGTCACCGAGCTCGCTCCGGGCGGCGGGATCGCAGTGTGGAGCACGAAGTCTCGTGAGCGAAATACGCTGGCGCGGGCCAACCTTTCGCTCGGCCTGCGTAAAGCCACGGTCAAGGACACGATCGGCGGTGTCGGTAGTGGGGCATTAAGCTACCAGCGAATTCTCACCTCCAAACTTGTCGGCGACCGTCACCGGGTCGGCGGCTTTATCGAGCGCAACAATCGCAACGGCAAGAGCCGGACCTACCTCGTGGTCGCCGATATGCGGGTCAGTGTCGCGGCTCAGGTCGACAATGCAGCTAAATTTCCCAAGTCACTATTGCCGAATCAGATGCAGCCAGAATCCTGGGCACGGCACAAGGCAGCCCAGCGCGACGGGGTGGTCCGCAACGCGGTGTACCTGCGTGTCACTGAAGAGCAGGCAATTCAGCTGGGAGTGGTGCCCGAACCCATGCCGCAGGCCCGTCCGATCGCCGCCTCGACCGCGCGCGATGGCCGGGCCGCTGGACTGCGGCTGGCCTCGGGCCGGAGCCCAGGCCAGGGTCTGCAGGTGCTGCGAGACGTACCGTCGCTGATCCAGCCGGCAATCACCGCACTCACCAGTGCAGCGCCGGGCCACCCGGTGCTACAACCAATTCTTGACGCGCTCAATGGGCGCGGCTTGGCCGACCCGATGCTTAACCGACGGCGGATGCTGGCCTTGTTGTCCAGCGATGGCGTGCAACGCTCGTGGGCCTCGCTTTTCGACGGCGGGGTTTCGCTTATCCACACTGAGACAGACCTGTTCACCCAACGCCTTTACGATGTTCGGCTCGAGGCGACAACGCCGAAGGACGCCCAGTTCCAGAGTTTTATCGCCGACAACGACGACATTGACGTCCGTACGATTGGCACGACCAGCACCAGCAACTCGATCCGGACCGGGCACGGGGGTCAACTGTCGGCGGGCGGTGGCGGTTCTGCGGTCTTCGATCCAGCCGGTCGCCGAATCGCGGCCGGCGCCTCGCATGGATTTTCGTACTCCCGGATGAACAGTACAACCAGTGCTACCGAGACCGAACATCGAACCGTGGGCCTTTCTTCGGGTCGCGGTGTGAAGGCGCGCATGCGGATTTCGCCGCTCTTTGAGATTAAGGTCTATCACCGCGGCCGCGCGGTGCCTGAGGGTACGGTCACGTTTACCGTCCCCGTCACGGTGGACCGCTGGGCCGGTGACCTACGCCTTGGCGCTGGTCGGGAGCCTGCCCGGTTAGCCGGCCAAGGGGCATATCGGCCGACGTCCCCGATCGGTCCTGAGCCGGGATGGCAGTCGATCGACGGGTTACTGATCCCCGCGCACTTCGCGCCCGAATACTTGGGCAACGCCGTGGCGATGCAAACGGCGGTGAGTCGGCTGCTCGGCGGCGCGGCCAAGCGACTTGCGACTGTCGGCTACCCAGCTGCCAACCAGATCCGGGCTGGGCTGAGCCCGCAGGTGCTGCTTCCTCACACTGCGGCGATGCTGTCGCCAGGCGGGTTGCAGCTGCCTGCCGTGCAAGCGACGGACGCGGCCATGCATGACGCCCAGCTAACCGTTCGTCTGCGACCTTTGGCTGCTAGATTGGCGGGGATCGATTCCAAGGTTTTTCGGGAGCACAGCACGCAAAGTGTGACTACCGCCGGTACGGTCTCTGCGAGCCAGCGTTGGGCGTCTAGTATCTCCCGGATCCAGGTCGGTCAGGCATATGTCGGCCAACCGTCGCATTTACTGGATTCCGGTGGCGGACCCAACACCGGCGATAGCTCGTCGCAGGGCGTGATCGACCGGGCTAACTCTTCAGAGTCAGCCATTACCAAGCCGGAGAGTGCCTCGGCGTTGCTCGAATACGTCGTCCGGCCAGAGGTATCGGCCAGATTGTCCGGTGCGTTCGGCCGCAATCGCAAGCCGATTGTCACCCTAGACGACGGCACGACTGCCCGCGTCTTGGTTCGGATGAGCCTGGACGATGCTCGCCGAGTTCTGGGTATCGACAGTGGTGCCCCGCCAGTCGCGCGGGCCCAATTCGACGCGGTCGAGGCGGCCGAAACGGCGCTTGACAGCCTAGCCACAGCGTTCATCGACACGGCCGAGGCGGAGGCGTCGCAGCGTTATGCGGATCCGAGAACCCTGCCCGCCCCAGCGCTCCTGAACGAACGCGACTTGGCTGAGTCGCACTGGTGGTCTGCGGCCCGGGCGCGATACCAGGCTTTGGACGACTACCAGGCGACGTGGGTCGCGGTCGGCACAGAACCGGATCTGGGCCGCTATGACCCGCAGCCGCATCATGGCCCAACCGATGTGGACCTGTTCGAAGACATCGCGACCGATCGAGGTATTCCCGAAGCCGAAAGCTTCCGTGACACCGTGGTGGATGCCGCTGACGGCACCGTAGCGGAGGGCCAGCGTTCGCCTGAGCCAGGCCAGGCCGACTCGGGCGGCTGGACGGCTCGGCCAGCGCACACCGCACCATCGATGGTGGACCGGAGGCTAAAAAAACTCCCCCGCAGTGTGCTGCATACGGTGGGCAAGGCTTTTACTCCGCCGGCCGACGTCAGTATTGACTTCCCGAAACGGCTGCGCCGGTGGAACCAGATGCGGGGGTTCGACCGGGCGCGGCCGACTAGGGCTCCCTTGAACAACGCTGCTCGCAACGTCACGCTGACCGTGGGTTCGAAGCGGCCGTCGGCCGAGGCGAGCGTCTTGCCTAACCCGAGCCGCGCGACCCTGCGCGACAAGTACGGCATGCCGCAAACCTCAGTCGAGCGGTTTCAGAGCTTTGCCAAGAAGCACAACCTGGCCATCTATGTGCGCCCAACCAACCCGTCCGGGTTGCAGTGGTCGGACGGGCTGGCGGGCCCAAAACCGCAGTCGGTCAAAGCTAAGACCATCAACCTGCTCGACGTACGCCTCGGCGCGAGCAACCACACGATTGGCCTGGTCGCGTTGATGCGTCCGGAGGGTGCGCCGCACCACGGGCTAGCTGACACGATTGTGCTCCGGATGCCAGCTGACGCAGCACCGGCGGAGCGAGCCGCGCTAGAGGCCCGGCTCCAGCAACGGGCTGCCGAGTTCGATCGGCTCGCACCGAAAATCGCCGAGTTGGTCCGGCTCAACCAGATGGGGATACACCACGGCGTACTCGGGTTGCCGGGAACAGACAATGTCTTCGTACCGATCACAGGTGACCACGACCTGTTCGACGTCCGCCGGGCGGAGCCCGGTGGGAAGATGGTTGAGGCTGAGCTTGACGCTCCCAGCTATCAGGCCGTGGTCGATCTGATGGTGGCCGAGGACATGGGAGTCATGCACGGCGCACACATGCGCTGGAACCGCGACGACCCCGACCTCCCGGCGAACTTCACTGACGCGGCCGACGCTGACATGTTTCAGCACATCGTCACCGGTCATCAGCTGCTCGGCGGTGAGCCGCTGATCCGGTTCGCGCCTGACGAACCGGTGTCGCTGGTGTGGGCGCCGGGAAACATCGAGCTTGGTGAAATCACTTCACAGGTACGCCCGAATACACCGCTCGACATTGCGTCAAACGGCAGTCTGGTCCCGCCAAACGCTGTGCGTACTGTTTCATTGCGCGACCGTAATGGTGCCGTTGTGGGTGTGGGGTTGCCGAGCCGCATTGGCGACGAGGCAACGATGACCAGATTCGCCGCCGCGGCCGGACCTGGTGATCTGAATGTGTATCGCAGTTTCGCTGATACGCCGGTGGGCACGCATATCGACCAGATATCTCCGTGGCGCGGGGCCGCACGTCAACCCTTTTACATCGATGTGCATGGAGATCAGCGAGGCTTCACTGTCGGGCTCAACAGCGGTGAAGCGATCCGGGTCACGGGTACCCAGTTGGCCGCGTTGACGGCGCAGGCCACGGCTATGCACGAGGCGGCGGCACCCAGCCCGGCCGCGCCCGTCTTATTGCTGTCCTGCGACACCGGCCAGATCGCCGGACCCGGCGGCGCAGCATATGACTTTCACGCGGGTTTGCAGCGGATCCGCGACGGAAACGTGCAGACATATGCCGCGACGGACCGGCTTTACACCAACCCTGATGTCGGCGGACGGGCCCGCATCGGCGTCGGCCACGGCGGCCGGATCGTCGCATTCGGTCCGGTGCCGGAAGCGACAGCGCCGCTTGGATCTGCGGTGCCGCTTGAGGTGCCGGCGCATGAATCGGCGGTGTTGCCTGACGTTTCGCGGCCCGCAGCAACGCTGGCGCCCGCGAGTCCCCAACTCCCTGGCGCGTCCCAGCATTCCGAACAGGCCGGCTGGACGGCCCGGCCGGCGCAGGCCGCCCCGTCGATGGCCTCCAGGTCGCTGACAAACCAGACCGACACGTTGTCCGACCTAGGCGACGACGAGATTTCCGACGACGAGAATGAGCCAGCAGACCCACCTGTGCACGTTCCGTTTGACGACGCGTTGATTGGACCGCTTCCCGCTAGGGCGCATGCGCTGATGCGCCCGGACACCGCTCAATGGCCTGGGCCAGCCCCGGCTCCCATGCTGGATCCGCGCCTGAATCAGGCCTCGGCAGTCACGCTCGACTACCTCGATAAACTGACGGGCGTTGCATTCCCGACGGCCGGCTACAGTGCCCGACTCGCTCAGGCCACCGTTACTCTCCTGGAGGGCGACTCGCGGCCGGAGTATCTCCGCGAGACCCCGGACGGGCCAAGCCAGCTGGTCCGCAAGCCGTGGTCGGGCAAGCCACCGTTCTTTTACGTCGTGGCCGACGCTGACTCACAGGCGTTCACCGTGGACGCCGGTCACCACGGAACACTCACTGTTCCGGGTGAGCAACTGCTTGCGCTGACGATGCAGGCAGGTGCGTTGACCGGCATGCGCGCCGGGAATCGCACGCCGGTGCTATTCGTTTCGGCGAACGCCGGTCGAATTCCGACAATCGGCGGTGCGGCGTACGACTTCATGGCTGCGTTGTGGCGGATGGGCCATCACGGTGAGGGTTACGCGGCCACACGTGCGGTGGGGCTGGCCCGGAAGTCGACACGCAGACTCGCTGTGTCCGACGCCGGCACCCTGGTTCGGATCGAGCCGCGTCCTACGCTGACTCCGTCGCTGCCCCCGGTGGGGCGAGAGAATTTACAGCTCTCGAACGTGCGCCACACGACTGTGCGCCAAGACGGGCGGGTGATGGTGGCATTCCCGCGCACCATCTCCCAGAACGACAGCGCTGCCTGGGCTGCCGGCCTGGCGGCGACCACCTACCAGCGGTACTCCGGACCTAGTGGGGAGGGTGCCCCGTCGGTGGATCCGGCGCCGTGGTGGAACAGCTCGGATTCACCGTTGGCGATCGGCGCAGTGGACGCCGGTGTCGGGCACGTGCTCGTCTCCGTTCGGGGCCGGGGTCCGATCCGCATCGACGGCGCCACCCTCGGCCGGCTGGTGGCTGAAGCCGGGGTGCTCGATGCGAGCGGACAACCCGCCGCGGTTGTGCTGTGGCCGTCATTTTCGGGTGCGCGCCTTGAGCCGGGTGGGCTGGCTTACGACTTCGCTGAACAGTTGGTGCGCGAGCACGGCTTCCGCGGTACAGTCCACGCCCCGGACAGCCAGGTGCTCTTGGGCTCAGCGGGAGCCACGATTGAGCATGGCGGTGACTTCCACGAAGTTGTCGCGCGGCTCCCTGAAACGAGCCGTCCTAAACAAGTTAAGCCGCGGGTACGCCCGGTACTTGACCCACGTGGCCGCGCAATCGGCGTCGTGTTGATGGCTGACCCAGACCATTTGTCCCGAATTCAGGGTTTCGCAGATAATTTGGGCGACGGCGGACTCGACCTGGTCGAGACAATCGGACCAAGCGCGCGGGCCAGCAGAAGGCACACCCCGTGGGGTGGAAACCGGCCACGTCCTGGCGGCCGACCTCTGATGATCTTCGTCGAGCGCGAGCCGGGCGGTGACAACTTCGTGCTGGCTGGCAGCGACGGGCGCACTATCGTCGTCGCGCCTTATAACCTGCCCAGCATTCTGCACGCCAACGCTGACTTCCGCCGCATTGACGACTCCGCGTTCAACCGACCGTTGGTGCTCTTCATCCCTGCGGTCCGGACTGGGACCGACCAGCATGCTGCCTGGATTGCCCGAGCGGCTGGGCAATTCCTCGACGGCCAAATCGCGGTCGGCGGTTATCGTCCGGTGTATCGGGCGATGAGCGGCATTTACGTTGCCGACGACGGTAACTGGAGCCTGCTGCGGACCGATGGTGCTGAGTTCGAGCTCGTTCGTGAACCTACTCTCGACGATATTGTGGTGACCACGCTTGACGGTGGCCGGGGCGTCGCCTTGCCGCTAGCCGACGATTCGGTCGACGTAGTGGGTCAGATGGTCCCTGCGGGTAGCTTGCGGGCGCTGGGTGCGAACTTTGTTGTCGCCGCTGCCGGCAACGGAACCGAGATTTGGGCGCAGACCACCAATGGTGGCCGTAAGTTGGTGCTGGATGGCACGACACTCGGCCGGATCGCGGCCGCCCACCCGGTGATTCGGCAAGTGTTGGACGGACCGGCGACCGTTGGTATCGTGCTCGCGTCGCCGGGTGCCGGGAGTCGCAATGACATGGGTCGCACCGGCTACGACTTCGCGGTGGGGTTGGGCGTCGACACTAGTACGCGCCCCGTCTATGCCACGCCTGGCGTGTCGCTGGAGCATCTGAATGACGCCGTTCGGGTGGCCACGACGCGCTCCGATGAGGTGCGATCCGTTGTCCTGAAGAGTTCTAGCGGCCAGCCGCACGAGGTCGGCGTGGTGTTCCCCACGGCCCGGCGATTCAGTCCTCTCGACGCAGCCGACGTCCACGCTTGGGCTGACAACACCACCCGCTCCACGATGCGGCACTTCACGGACAGCGCTGGCCAAGTACTTTTGACCGAGACGCCCTGGGCGGCCGGATCCGCACTGCCGGTGGTGGTCGTGCTCGGCTCAGACGACGGCCGCACCTTCTCCGTCCGCGGTGAGCACGCCGATCGAGCACTGACCCTGCCGGTGAACGAGCTCGCCCGTGTATTCGCGGCGTCGGCCGCGTTCCGCTCCGTGGCCGGGGCATATCACAACAAACCCATTTTCGTAATGTTGCCGAGCGCATTCTCTGCGGCGAGGGCAACCCGTGCCGTGCAGAGCCTGAGTGCCGGGCTGCGGCGACGAGGATATTTCCGTACGGTGCACGCAGCCGTCGGGTCCGAGATGCTTCCCACCGGCCAGTTCACGGTGCCCACCTGGCAGACCACCGTCACGCCGGGCCCTTTGATGCCCAGGCACGTAGCGATGCACCCGTTGTTCTATCGCGATGGTCGGCTTGCCGGGGTGCATTTCCCCAGCAAGATCGGCGATCAGGCAGAAATGACGCAGAACCTGTACAACTCCGATGTCGGTGGCCCGCTGACCTACATCATTGGAATGGACCCGGCGGCTGGCGGCAGAGTCACGCGCGAGTTGCGCGCAGCCGACGAGCGATGGGACGCGCTAGTCGTCGCCCATGGATCGACGGAGGCCATCGGAATCCAAATGGTTCGTGGAGGGGACCAATTTCTGGTCGCGGGCGACAAGCTAGTTGATCTGATGCGTGCCGCTGGTTGCCTTGCAGCCTTTTCCCCGGTGCGATACCGCGGCTTCACCGGCATCATCTGCCTGGTTGGCACTCACCCCTGGCCCGACGGCCCAATGTCGGCTTTCGCTCGACGCCTGCAGGCTCTCGGCGATGACCGCCCGGTTCGCGCCGCCAGCGGCGTGGTAGCAATTGCTCCGAACGGCTCCCTCGTCGTGGATGTTGGGGGCGCTTACCACAGGTATCCGCCAAATGTCCAGGTGCCGCCGCCAGTCGCCCCTGCGCCCGATCCAACGTCCGATTCCTTGCTGGCACCCACCACAAACCCAGACGCCGTCCGGCATGTTGTCGTGCGTCACCAAGACACGATCATCGGTATGGGCTTTCCCGTCGGCCCGAATGGCGCTCAGCAAACGAAGCAATACATCACCGACGTCGACGGCAACCACGATAGTTATGCTCGCTACGACTCACGCGGCAACGGTGCGACGCGGACCAGTACCCCATGGGGAGGATCCTCCGGTATTAGCCCGGTCCGCGCTTTCTGGATCGACGCTTCGGCCACGTCGACCACGTTCAGTCTGCAGAGCTCGTCCAACCAGGAAAAGATCGTGCTCGACGGCACCTCGATGGCCGACCTCATCATGATGTCCGGCGCTCTCGACGATTCCCGCTCAGGGTGGAAATCGGTCATAGTCCTGCTCGGTTCGTCCACCGCGAAACAGCCGGAGCCCGGTGGCTCTGGACACGATTTGTTGGTGCGGCTACGCCAGTGGGGCTTTACCGGTGATCTTTACGGTGCGACTGGCCCGTTCCACGCGGACCCCAGTGCGGGCTCCTGGCTGGTGGGCGGATATCGTCGGTTCGGCATCGATGGTGGCCGCTTTAAACAGATTGAGCCGTCCTGATCGTAGGTTGCCCGCCGGCACCGGTCCCGATGGACGTTGGGGCATGCTTACCCCTGCAGTGCGAGCCGCAGCGCTGAGTTTCATGGTCCAATAGCAGACATGACTGAGCCCGTCGAGGCGCCGAGTGCCGCGCCAGACGACAGCTTTTTCCTGCTCATGGATCCGCACTGGCAGCCGAAGAATGACGATGACGTTCCGCCGTTCGAGGCGATCGTCGGGCTTTGGCCGTTGACGGACGACGGCTCGGTCGGCCAGTTTCGCAGTAATCCAGAATATCGGCCGGTGCACGAGAATTCGCCGTCCGACCCGATTGACGCGCTGCTGCGCCTGGCGTCGCTTGGGGACGCGGAGCTTGAGCAGGTCCAGCTCATTCTTCGGGACAGCTTGGTCGACCAGGCTATGAACGGTGACGGGCGCCCGCTGATCGGACGAGCACCCGATGACGTGTTGTGCGTAATAGTGACGACGAGTAATCCGCATCGTGAGCGGGTGGCGGCACCGGACTGGCGCCGGGTCAATCTGTCCGACGTGGTGGCGATGCTCCCGGACGCTGTTGACATGTTGGTGAATCCGGGTGGACCGGCTTCTGTTCGGCTGACGGGGGACTTCATCCGCGCCACCGTTGCGATGGACGACGCCGAGTTGGCCGCGGCCCGGTCGGCGTTTCGAACCGACGGCGATCTCACGGTGGTGCCGGGCCAGCAAGCGAACCTGACTGGGACGCCCTGATGCAGCCGGATCAATCGCTCAGGGAGAGCTATTTTCTGTTGATGGACCCTCAGTGGCGGCCGCAGCCTGGAGATGAGGCGCCGCCGATGGAGGCGGTTGTCGGCCTTTGGCCGCTGGCCGCGGACGGCGCCGTGGGCTCGTTTCGCAGCAACCCGGGTTATCTGCCTCGCGACCAGGACGCGGTCACGGATCCACTGGATGCGATGCTGCGCCTGGTGCTGCAGGGCCGCGCCCGCGCGGAACGGCTGCAAGTGATGATGCGTGATGCTCTGCTCGGTGCCGCGGTGGGCGGCGATGGCCGCCCATTGATCGCCTTATCCCCGGATCAAGTGCGGTGTGTCATGGTCGCGACGAGCGTGACGCAGCAGCGTCGGGTCAGTTCGCCTGACTGGCAGCAGGTGGACTTGATGGCGCTGGTGGGGCTCTTGCCCGACGGTGTCGACGTGTTGTTCAACCCCGACGGTCCCGTTCCGTTCCGGCTCACTGGCGACTTCGTTCGGGAGACCGCGATAATGAGTGACGAGGACGTCGCCGCTGCGCACGCGTCGATGCGTGCAGAGCTGGCCGGCCAACAACTCGAAGTGATCCCTTGGATTCTGGACGACGAACAGGCCGAGGTCACTCGCCTGCGCTAGTCGCAGTTGCCCGCAAGTGGTTCCGAACCCGGCTCATGATTTCTGCTAGCTGGTCGGTGTCTTCTGGGCTGAGCAAGTTCAGCAATGCCGCGCGGACGGTACGGATATGCCCAGGGGCGGTGTGGGTTTAAGCAGGTCTCGGCCTGCTTGGGTGATCGCGGGCTGTGCCTCGATCTGTCGATCTAGCCGACCTCCCCGCCCAGGCCGCGCAACAGGTCTTGAAGCAGGTGGAACGTCTCCAGCAGACCGGCCCAGGCAGCCATTTCGACGGGGGTAAGCCAGTTTACTCCGGTCATGTGACCCACCTCATACTCTTTAGATGCTTCGAGTTGGAACAACTATGGTTCAAGCCGAGTTACTTCGTATTGGAAGCAACGTTCCGCTCGCGGATGTCCGCGACGATCAGGGAGAATAATATGAAGATCGCAATCATCGGTGCCGGCAATGTCGGCGCTGGTTTGGCCCGGCGCCTCGTCGAGGCCGGGCACACCGTCACACTCAGTGCTTCCACCCCGGATTCCGCCAACCTGGTGGCATTGCGTAACGAACTCGACGTGACCACGGGGACAACGGTGCAGGCAGCGGCGGCGGCGGAAGTGGTTTTCTTTGCCGCGCCGTTCGCGGCTGTGAACACTGTGCTCACCTCCGAAGTTATCGCCGCACTGGTTGGTAAAACTGTCATTGACGTCACCAACCCCCTTGCTGCCGACTTCATGTCGCTGACCGTGGGTTACACCACGTCGGCAGGTGAGACGGTAGCCGCTTTGCTGCCAGGTTCGTCGGTCGTGAAGGCGTTCAACACAATATTCGCCGGCCACCTGCCGACAGCTGCGATCAACGGAGTTCCGCTTTTTCTGCCGGTTGCCGGCGATGACGAGGTCGCCAAGAAGACTGTCCTGCAGCTGGGCACGCAACTTGGGTTCGATGCTGTCGACGCGGGCCCGCTTACCAACGCCCGCTACCTCGAGCCGACTTTGGAACTGCTGATCCAGCTCGCCTTCGCGCAAAACCTGGGCCCCGGCATCGGCCTCGCTCTGCTTCGCGCCTAGGAAATGCAGAGCCCGCCATTGGCGCAGCTCGACTTACCACCTTTCGACCTCCCTTCCGCCCGCGGGGTTGAATCCCCATCTGTTTCAGGAGTAATCATGCTTGTTCGTCAAGCGGCTGCCGCCGCCGTCGTCAGCGTCGCCTTGATCGCGGCCACCCACGGATCGGCTGTTGCCTCCACCGCACCTCCCCGGCCGGCACCCGCACACACCGTGAGCGCTGCCGTGCCGCACCAAAGCAGTGTTTCGGCCAACCTGAAGACCTTCGACACTTATGACTTCGCCGTGTTCAACGCTCAGAAATGGGACCGAGTCCACGAGAGCCACGCTGATGACATCGTCGTCTACCAGCCGGACGGCAGCATCACCCGCGGCCTGACTAAACACCTCGAGGAACTCAAGCAGTACTTCGTGTACGCCCCCAACGCCCGTATTTCACAGCACACCTTCAGCTTCGGCTCATGTGACGAGACCTCAGTAGGGGGAATCTTCGAGGGCACCTTCACTAAGCCCATGCCCGATGGCAAGGGTGGCTTCATCGCGCCCACCAACAAGTCGTTCAAGGTGCCTATCGCCACCATCAGCAGGTGGCGCGACGGCAAAATCGTCGAGAAGCATGTTTACCTGGACGTGCACGCCTTCCTGGTACAGCTCGGCCTCGCTTCCTAAACTTCCCTCCGTGACGCGCTCAGGTTGGCATGACTGAGACCAGTCCGGAGAAGACAAAAGTGAGCAGCGGCCTGGGAATGGGGTTCGTCTTACCACGGCTCGGCGTGCGCTCAGCTTCGACGAAGGGCAGCACAGATGACGAACCCCCATCCGAACGAACCATCCCTTGGGAACCGAACCGCCACTCAACGACGCTTCGGGCTATAGCCGGCACGTCGATTCAGCTGCGCCCGTCTGCGCCGGGTGGCGCAGACGGGTCGGTGCAGCCATCATCGATGGACTCTGCGTGGAACCGTTTAGCACTCCGGCGGATTGCGCCGTATAGACGGCTCTGCTGACGGTGACCGCGGTGACCACAATGGTCGGCTTCGACCCGCTTGGGTTTGGCGCTAGCGACAATCTGAAAGGCTTCGCCGCACTGAAGGAACAGACCACGACTCTGGCCATCCTCAAAAAAAGTGTATTCCCATACCCCAATGTTTAAGAAACCGCATACATTGCCGCTGCGAAGATCGTGATATCCGGTGTTGCCGTGTTTTTTCGCGTTTAGCGGCTGACGAATTAGCTTGACTGTTTGAGGAGTTATCATCATGGCGTCGCCCGCACGAGTATCCATTGCCCTCATCGAGCCTGCAGTGATCAGCGGGTTTCTCGAAGCGGCACTTCCCCGGTATCGGGCAGTGACTTCAACGCAACCAAAATCGTGTTTCGCGGTACTGCTCGGAGACATTTGTGATGACGCGGCTCGGGTCCAGCGGTTGGAATTTGGCCGTAATGTACGCGCTTTCGACGTGACCGCCACGGCCGAATTCGCCGAAAATATCGTCCCTAGCTTCGGAGGGGCGTACGAACACCCCGATCGTGGCTTTTGGCTTGATCCGGCAGACCTGCTGCGTATCGATCGAGTAGCTGACTCGCTCGACTTGGAAATCCTGGGATCGTTGCATTTCCACCCCGACTGGCACCGCCTCGGTCCTGCGGATGCAGCCGCCCATCCACTCTCCGAACGCCCTACACCTATGGACGATTACGTCTTCCGCAGCACGGGTTGGCCGATTAACTTGATTTGTTATCTCGAGTGTATCCACGACGCAGTGTATTACACTTTGGATTGCTGGGCTCCGGCCGATACCGATACCGCGCCGTCGCAGCGAGTCCCAACTAAGATCTGTGCCCGCCCCGGGACCTTCGTCACCAGTGCCGCATGAGTGCGGCACTGGAATTGGGCAATGATGATTCCGCTATCCGCGACCTGTGGCGTCAGCTAGCCCAGGGTTGGGCGATGGGATCTGCCGCCCAGTTTACTGCCGTATTCGCACAGGATGTGCATTTTGTTTCGGTACGGGGAAATGATGAGGGAGGTCGGGCCGGTGTGGCGAGTCGGCATGCCATGCTGTTCGCCGGACCCTACCGCGGCACTACCCTGCACTCTGAACCCCATGTCGTCCTTTACCTCACGCCAGATATTGCCGTAGTTCACGCGCCATCATCGGTCATCGGCCCGGATCAGACCGTCCTTGCACATACGCACGCACAGGCCATTGTTGCCCGACACGGAGATACCTGGAAAATTGTCGCTTTCCATAATATGGTCCCGATCGAATCGTCTTGATGCAGAAACGGAGCTCGTCATGACTCGACCACGGTTGCGCCACCTTGCCTTCACCGCTCGTGACGCCAAAAACCTAGCCTATTTCTATCGCGACCAATTTCAAATGGAGATCTTCCATACAGAGTCGGACGGTAGCCATTTCCTGACCGACGGTTACCTAAACTTGGCTATTATTCAGCAGGCGCTCGACGGCGAAGTGCCTACAGGATTCAACCACTTCGGTTTCCATGTCGACCACACTGAGCCAATCTGTCAGAGTCTTGTCAATGCAGGTTCGCCCGAACCGGCCCCACGCATCACGAACCGGCCTTTCGCTGAGTACCGCGCTATCGATCCAGAAGGTAATTGGTTTGACTTGTCGGCGGGAGGATTCGTTCCAGCGCACCTCGACGAGTCAACTCCGAATCGCGCGACTTAGCCGCCATAATTTTAACAGGGTGTCGGTCCCGCTCAGCCCTGACCCAGGCTTGCTCACCAGCGGTGGTCAAACTAGGTTTCCTCATGCGCAGATCAGGGACTTCTGCGCATGAGGATGGCGTGGCGTTCACCGCTTTGTTTGCTTCCGTCAAATCCGGTGATTCAGCCCGCTACCAAGACGATCCGCGTGTCCTGGCGAGCAATCTGAGCTTCCAGAACGGCGTTCCGCTCCGTCTGCACCGCTGAACGCGATCAGGTCGTAACGCGTCATTTTCCGCGGGCCCGGCACCCGAGGTTGGAAACACGCCGAGACCGCTCAACCCACCAACGACAAGCCTAAATGTTTATCTGATCCCAGCCGCGTCAATCGTCACTTTGGCGTTGAACGATCATCGAATCACGCTCTGCCGCGACGTCACGCGTCCGGGCTCCAGGTGCGGCGGTATTCGGCCCAAGCCGCGCGAAGGTAAAGGGTGAAGGGTAGCCACCAGATTAGGTCATTAGTCGCGATGAGAATGAGCGTCTGCCAGGGCCACACGCGCGTGATGATGAGCCAGGTCAGGCCGGCCGGGCCGAGCAATTTGCCGGTGAGACCTATCGCCGCAGGTAACCAGCCATGTTCGGGCCGTCGGGCGACCTCAAGGTAAAGCACGCCGTACAACCCGAGAACCATGCCCAAGCAAGCGAAGATCTGCGGTGAGTTGGACATCGCTAGGCCGGAGAGTCGAAAGAACCATTGCGGGTCCAAGACGGCGTACGCGCCCCAGCAGATGTTATAGATCCCCGCAGCGATAAAGGTGGCGCGGTGCAACTTTCGGTGTTTCAACGGACCGCCCTGCGGTGCTGAACGCATGGCCATTGCGCTGGCATGCGCCTCAGAAGTAGGAGTCTGGACTTTAGCCACATTGCGCTTGTGTGGCCGGAACCCGTGCCAATCGAATCGTCCGGACACCGATGGTAGCCTGGCCGAACCACCACATTCTTAGCTCAATCTTATTTCCGGCAGGAACGGCATTGCCGGAAAAAACTAGCCCGAATAAGCCTGTATGGGGCAAAGTTGTCGACGCAGTGAATTCGCTGCGTCGAACTGGCTGGTGGGCAACGACGTTGTTCGCGGTGGCGTCATAAACATCCAGATTGACCAGCGCGTCGTTCGGGCCAGTAGCAGCGTCGACGCCCATTTCCCACTGAGCTGTAAGGCAGGTGGAGGTCGAGTTACCGGGTGGTACATCCGTGGTTTGCGGACCGTAAATGAGAAACCCCGCGCTGTCTTGGCCTACGCGTGCCGACCAGGTTCCATTGCTGCCGGCACGACCGGTGTGGTGAAGAATTACGGCGCTTTGCGCTGACCAGGAAAGGGTCGTGTTAGCTCCTGGATTTGCGGCTGCGCTAGGCTGACGACTCGCGGGCAAGTGATTCGATTCGATAGGGAAAACCTTAGCATTGGTCGACTTGGGGTTCGGGATGGCTGCACTCTCTGATCGAATCGCAACGCCGCTCAGTCCCGGCGAGGTCGCTGACTCGCCTAATCTGGTGGGGTCGATGGCCGTTACCGCTCCCGGCGTGCTACCTATAGCGGACGGTGTCTGATTGACCGTCGGTGTCTGATTGACCGTCCTGGACCAACCCCACCCGGCGAGCAGGACAAGCGCGACAGTTATCGCGGCGCCGACAGCAATTCGAGGAGCCCGAGACACTGGTGCAGGCTCAACACGCTCACGGACTACCACCTGATTCGCCGTGAACTCGGCGCTGTCAACGGGGCGACTCGCGGGTCCACCGTCGTCGCCTGGATGTCCGGCCAGGACTTCGTTCGCCGGTTGTGTGACAGGCGACGAGGCTGTGTATGCCCGAGGGGGGCCAGCGGTCGGTTCCTTGGTGGGGCCGGTTTCTTGCTGGAGCGTTTCCAGTAGCTCGGCTACGGTGGGACGCCGGTTTGGATCGTAAGCCAGCCCACGCTGTAGAAGCCGCACTACCGACGGTGGCAAGTCAGGAAGCGCCGGCAACGCCTGGTCGAAAGCTTTAGCTACTCGCTTTTGATCCCGTTCTGGCGGGAGCCGTCGCGGTGGGTGCCCGAGAGCCAATGTATATACGGTTGCACAGAGGGCGAACACATCCCAACTTGGCGTTGGTATGGAGTGCTGAATCGCCTCGGGCGGGGTGAAGCTCCAATTCTGCTCCGTCGTCAGTAATGACGAGGACCCTTCCAACATCACCGCGAAGTCGACCAAATAGAGACCGCCGGCTCTTGACACAACGTTGGTAGGCTTGATATTGCCGTGACAGACATTCACGGCGTGCGCTGGCTCCAACACTTGCACCATGGTGCGAGCCAGGCTGAGCAACTCGTCCACCCGCGACGCGCTGGCAGTCAACCTATCGGCGTATGACTGCGGGGCCCATGCTCGAACCAGGTAGGCCCGACGTGCCTCGTTGATCCCAGCCTGGTGCACCGCCGCAAACCGCTGGTCGGCTAGTGAGGTGACGGCCTCGACTCGATCCAGGAACCGCTGCTGCCACTGCGCATCAAGGGCAGTGCGATAAACCTTGACCACCGTCGGTTCACCAGTTTCTACCCGCACAGCCCGGTACGTTTCCACGCGGGAATCGCGGCTCAGCGGAATTAGTCTAGCGATCCCTGATGCGGCGGGTACGGGAGCGAATTCGACCACGCCGGAGATCGTAGCCGGGTCTGGGGGTTTAGTCCCTGTCGCCTCTGGCGGGCGGCCCGTTCCGGGCTGAATATCGGTGTTGGTCGCTCACAAGCTACGCATTTTCAGGGCCTTCTGCCCGGTATTGGCGTGAATGTCGAGGGTGTCCCGCCCCGGGTTTGATGGAGACACCTTCCGATTGCCCGAACTCGGCGGCACCTGGCGGCCACTACGCGACCCCGACCGTACCGACCTCGACGACGACTGACTTGGACCTCGATCTCCGGCAGCGTTTGTGCGCCATCGCCGGGCGGCTACGCTGGCTGCTAGCTATGCCGAGCGACGCGGCCATCACCGCAGCAGTAAATCGTGCCAGCTCCTGCACTGCCATCGCCGCTTGGTTGGACAGCCAGCCGTCGCGCTCAGGCCCCGCTGTCGCGCAGCCGATCAAGTGCCCTCGTCAAGAATGGCCCTGGTCATGTGGTCAGTCTCATACTTCAAGGCCGGGTTCGGTCAAGACCGGCTCCGTATCCCGCCTCGCCTCCTAGAGATCACTAGACCCGGCGAATCAGTGAACGGGCGGTCGAGGGTTGTAAAGGATGTATTAGCGATCGGCTTACGGTGGCCTTACTGATCGTCGGGAACTCTGTGGACGTCTTGGTGGTGCACCAATAGGAAGGGCTTGATGCCGCGCCGTTGGCTTTGCCGTGCCACTGTTGCCGTGCCAGGCTGTGATTGCCTGTGTCATTGATGTTGTCGGTCTGTCCCGGTGCCGATCCGCACGGCTCGTGTCGCGTCTCCGTGTGCAGCAAGCCCTATGCAGCTCTTGGCAAGTGTCAGGACCGTTGAGGTGCCATTGAGGACGTCTGGCGGGCGATGTCCCTCCGATAATTACGAAAGGCGACAAATCTTGACGCGTAAATGGGTTAAAAAGGGCATGGCGATCGGTCTTGGCCTCGCCACGATGGGGGTGGCGGGAGTCGCCGCGGCACGAGAGGCCCCACTGACTCCGGGCGCTGCCGGGCGAACTGGGGCCGACGAGCGGGCGCAGGGTGTGGGACACGGCTTCCACGCCGGGACCGTGAAAATCACGACCAGGAAGAAAGCTGACGGTAAGTACGAGCTCGTCGACCCCAGCCGGGGCAACACCACGGTAATCAACAACAATTCCTTGGGGTTCTCGGGCCGGTTCGTGGGTTCGGTGCCCGTGGACGCTGACAACGACTGGGGGAACGGTAAGGCCACTGACATCGCGACGGGCGATGTCGACGCTTTCTACGCCGCCGAGCAGACGTGGGATTATCTCGCTGATGTCCACGGTAGAAGGGGTGTTGCCGGGGATGGTGCCGGCCCCCGCCTGCTTACCAACGTCGGGGACGGCAAGTCCGATGGCGGCGGGGATGGCCGCACCGGCTCTTACGAATCGAGTTGTCGGTGCGTGGTGCTCAGTCCGGCGCCACCCGGCGGCAAGACGTTGGCCGCTCAGGATGTCATCGCGCACGAGATTGCCCACGAACTCAGCGGCCTGACCGCGGGTCTGGGCAGTGACGTGGAAGCCAGGGCCCTCGACGAGTCGAGCAGTGACATTATTGGAACCCTGGTGGAGTTCCACGCGAACAATCCACACGACCCGCCGGATTACACCATCGGTGAGGGCGCCTGGGACAAGCCGATCCGGTATATGGACGACCCCACCAAGGACGGCAAATCGGCGGGATGCTGGAAACCTGGAATTTCCAGCGGAAAGGATACCGACTCTCATCTCATCGGCGGTATCTCGAACAAATTTTTCTATCAATTGGCTGTCGGCAGTGGGAAGTCGCGGTGGGGTAATAGCCCGACGTGCGGCGGCGCTCCCGCGGTAGTAGGCATCGGGAACGAGAAGGCCGGGAAGATCTGGTACCGGGCGCTGACCTTGTATATGGTCGCGAACACCAACTTCTCCGGCGCCCGACAGGCCACCCTGCGTGCCGCGACCGACCTGTACGGGAAGGACGGCATGGAAGTCAAGACCGTCAAGGCCGCCTGGAACGCCGTCGGTGTCGACGGTAAAGACAAGATCCCCACCGCCCCGGTCAAGCCAAAGTTTAAATTCTTCGGCTTTTTTGACGTAACGGGAACCGTTGGCAAGGCGTTCGAGTTGTACCTGCAGGCACCGGATCCGCAACGACAGAGGGTTACCTTCACGGCGACCGGCTTGCCCCCCGGTCTCAGCATCGACGCCCGCAAAGGGGTTATCTCCGGCACTCCGACCAAGCCAGGCAATTACCAACCCCGGATCACCGCTACCGACACCGACGGCAACAACGACACCATGACAGAGTGGACATGGACCATTGAAGCCGCGTGACCAAATCCCCACGGCATCGATCTGACCGACGCAGAGCTCCGGCGCGTAAGTGACTCGCCCTCGGGCTCTGCGCCGTAGCCGGTAACGTCGCCGGCAACTCTGCGCCCGCTGGCGCTGTGACGGTCCCCCCGAGGCGCCGCCTCAACAACAAACGCTCTGGCCAGTGCCTTAGCATCGACGATCGCCTTGCAGTACTACTCAGCCGCTCTGGTCCGGTATCCCACGTCGGTGGACTCGCCCGTGTCCGGGCTCGTACAACTGCCATTCGACACGCACCGCAAGGCTGCGTAGGAATCCAGGTGACGAATTGTTCTGCGATGGGGAACCGGGTCGCAGCCGGGCCCAGATGGCGGCGAAGTTCGTCATCCAGCCACACTCCGGCGTTGGTAAAGCCGCCCTGACAGGGAGTGTGACCAGGGCGGGTCCGCTCAGGTAGTCATACGCGCCGGTGGCATGGCTGGGCTCAGGGACGCCGGTGAGTAGCTGACGCGCATCACGGATTGCTTTATGGTGTGCGGCGGCCACCGTGCGGATCTGCTCGGGTGTCGGCGTCGTCATCGTGGCACAGCCGGATCAATCCGTCGGCTCCCCCCGGGTTCCACCCGGGGGGAGGTCGGCTAGGGCGTGTCTCGCGGATCATGGGGTGCGGTCCGGAACGGCGCGGAGCCAGTCAAGGGTCTCGGCGAGGTCGAGCTGGGTGGGCGTCCGCCGGATAATCCTTTCCTTGCCCGGTTGGCTTTCTGGTCGGTTTTCTCCGGGATCACGGCGTGAATCTTGCGGACACGCAACGCCGCCCGGTTTGCCTTGCTGGAGTACGCCCAGGTCCCGTCGAGGGGGCCCAGCGGCGAAATCTGCCGGCCAGGTTCTTCCAGGGCCCGTAGCGTTCCGGAGCGTCGCGCCAGGGCGAGCCGGTGCGTTTCACCCAGTAGATCCCATTGATGACCTGACGGTGATCGCGCCACTGCCCACCCCGTAACGGCTGCTCAGGCAGCAACGGATCCAAGATCGTCCACTCATCATCCGTCAGGCCGAAACGCGCGATGACCGGTCCAGCGAGCCAACCCCAAGATCCGCAAGACAGGCTCTAGGCCCGTCAGTGCGGCCGCCACGTGGAACCGCACGGCGCATGTACGACAGCCGCCAGTTCACGATGCCCGAGTTCGCAACCTTCTGCGGCGTCACCCCCATGACCATCTACTGCAACATCCGCCCGCACCAGCAGCACCAGCAGCAGCACCAGCACCAGCACCAGCACCAGCACCACCAGCACCGTCGGCGACAGACTCAACACCAAGATCAAATATTTGTGGTGCTGGGTCCGAACCTGTTGGCGACTAGATGTGACGAAAGTGGCTTGTTTGCATGAAGTGCGGCAAAGTCAGGCGACAAGAAACCTGCCAGAGATAAAAATGATCAGGAAAATTGCTTGTAGGGAGGATCCGACGATCACGATTGCTCGGTCAATGGTCTGGCTGGCGCCCATGCGGGCAAGGACGAGGAAGACCACTACCGCTTCCAGCAGGTAACGTGCTGATGATTGCATCGCTCGTCCGGGCGTTGCGTCGGTCGAAACGATGAGTATGAGCGAGGCTACTGCGTGCGCGGTTAGATAGGGCGATTTCAAGGAGTCAGTGCATCACATGAGATGATCATGGGACTGTACTGATAGGGGAAACTGGGTGCGTGGCACAGCGTTACGGGTTGATGAACGCAATGAGATCTTGCGGGGAATCGGTGCGAATCTCTCGGCGCGGGAGATCGCGGTCGGGTTGGTTCGGGATCCGTCGGTAGTCTCGCGGGAGATCGCGCGAAACGGCGGTCGTGAGGGGTATCGGGTTGATTTGGCGCAGGAGCGGTTCGAGTTGTTGCTGACTCGGCCGAAGCCGCGCAAGCTTCAGGCCGACAGGCGGTTGCACGACGAGGTCAATGCGGGCCTGGCGCAGCGGTGGTCGCCGCAACAGATCAGCGCCCGTTTGCGGGTGATTCATCCTGACGATGAGGCGATGCGGGTGTCTCACGAGACGATCTACGAAACCCTATATATGCAGGCCAGGGGTGAGCTACGCACCGATTTGAAACTGGCGTTGCGACGCGGGAAGTATCGGCGGATGCCGGCGGGTTCGACGCGGGTGAAGGCGGCCCGGATCGCCGGGATGGTCAACATCAGTGAGCGTCCGGCCGAGGTCGCGGATCGGGCGGTACCGGGACATTGGGAGGGAGACCTCATTATCGGCAAGGCCGGGAAGTCGCAGGTCGCGACGCTGGTGGAGCGTTCGAGCCGGTTCGTGATGCTGATGCGGGTGCCGTTCGATCGGACCGCCGATCGGATGGTGTCGATCCTGTCGGAGGCGATGCGCCGGTTGCCGGTACATCTGGCTCGGTCGCTGACCTGGGATCAAGGGGTGGAGTTGGCCGGGCACGCGAAGTTCACCATGGCGACCGAGATCCCGGTGTTCTTCTGCGACCCGCATTCGCCATGGCAGCGGGGTAGTAACGAGAACACGAATGGTTTGGTTCGTGAGTTCCTGCCGAAGAGCACGGACCTTTCTCAATATACGCAGGTGCAATTAGATGGGATCGCTGATATGCTTAACGCGCGGCCGAGGATGACGCTTGGATGGGAAACTCCAGCGGAACGTTTGAACTCATTCCTTAAGCCTGCGGGTGATGCACTGACTCCTGAAATCGCCTAGAGCTGATCAGAGCGCAGTCGCCACCGACCAATTGTGCATAACAAGAGCAAAATTCCTACGCCGAGCGCGGTCCCTGCCTCGAGAAGTGAACCAATGACGGAAGAATGTGACGAGACCTGGTGGAAGAGTTGCCCGATTGCGGTAAACCAGGCGCCTCCGGGCACTGTGTACTTGCGGCCCCACTGATCCTGGGCCGTGCTGAACGCGAGCGGGTTGCCGAGCACCCGCCAGCAGTATCCGCTGTAAGCGATTAAACCCGCTGGCGCCAGAGCGAGACTAAGTATCGGCCAGCGGATAAGTAGTGGTTTCCATCCGTATTGCCGTAAGTATTCGATACTCATGGGCAATATGAGTAGAATTCCGAATAGTCGGGTGGCTGAGGCGAACCCGGCTAGTGTGCCGGCAATCCACCAATGCCCGCGGCGGCAGGCGTAGAGAGTTCCTAGAGTCAACATGATGAACAAGGACTCGTTATAGCCGATGAACAGAAAGAAACTCATCGGGAAAACAGCTAAATAGAGGGTGGCTCGGCGGGCGACGCGAGGGCCGAACTCAAAACTGGCCAGACGATAAAGCAGGGTGAGGGCACCGAATGCGGCGAGATTGGAAATGATGACGGCGCTAACCACTGCGTCACCGGGGAAGATGGCATCGCCCAGCCGAATTAAAATTGGATATAATGGAAAAAAAGCTGGGTAGCCAGGTCCAATGTCATAGCCGTGTAGGGCAATGTCTATGTAAAGGCGAGCGTCCCACTGATTCCAGCCGAACACGGCTGGAGCCACCTGGCTCGGTCGCGTTCCGAGGTAAGGTTGTGCGAGCACACTTACCGCGATGCGCGCCGCGGTGCCTGTCAGCCAAATGCCTAGGGCAGCGATCATCGCTGTCCGCAGTGGATTGTTGGCAGTCTCCAGCCCACCGAGGGTGCGGTTCCTTGACGTGGTCTCGCCGCGCTGACCATCGGTGCCATTTTGGCGGTCACTCGTGTCTTCGCTGCAGGGGCCAAGGGTCGGGTTGCCGTCCACGGCAAGTTTGCCGGCTTGTTCAGGTCGCGTCGTCAACGCGTCACCGAACGCAGCGAAGACAACACTGACGACAGATACCTGGCTGGGGTGTTGATCATTTAAGCCATCGTGCGGATCGGTGTGTTAGACCAGTGTGAGCAGGTGCTTTATGTGTTGTTTATCTTGCCTGGTGAAGGCGTAGCCCAAGGATAATCCGGTGCGCGTTAGTAAGCGATGCTGATGGTACGGCCGAAAGTTGCCGTTTTGTCGGTTACATCAACCATGTACGCTGCCGGCGCCAGGGTTGTAACGTGGCGGCGCCGGTCGTGCGGGCTATGCCACCGTGCCGACCGAAGCGGCGCTGACCACGAGCAAGCGCCGCGCTCCGGTAGCTTGCATTGCGACGCTGGTTTAGTAGAAACCGAATTCGCCCAGTTGGTATCACCATCAATTGGCGGCAAGGTGACCGCCGCCTGCGGCTGTATATTGATCTGCAACCCACCTATTCCGGTGGATACTCGAAGTCAATGTCGGGTGACGGTTGCGCAGCGGTTTGGATTTGATCTACGTGGTCTCGGCCGCTGGTGTCATCGTGGGACGACACCAGCGGTGCAGGTATACCCGAGTGGGTCGCTGGAACCTGGACAAGGCAATGTAGGTGTGCGCCAGTGTTGAGTGGTAATGGACTCGTCAGCTGTTCATCGTGCCGATGTGAATTTGATTTGATCCGTGCTTGCCGATAATTTGTTGGGAAACCGCAACGACCCGGTTGATCGGATTGACATAGCTCTGAATGGCGCCACCGTTCATGGTGCCCTCGATCATGCCGACAACGAGTTGGCCGGAATCGGCGACTGGCCCTCCGGACATGCCCGGTTCGAAGTTGACTTTTACTATCGCCAGGCCGGGCACGCTGATCTGGCTGCCGTGCTGATCGAATGTGACCGACTGGGACAGTTTGGTGACCGGCCCGCGCACTGATTTGTGATTGCTTCCCTGTCCGCCGGCGTTACCCGTGCCAACTAGCTCGTCACCCACGTGCACAGTGCCCGAGTCGCCGACCGGCGCCGCGCGTAGGCCCGTGGCCCCGTTGAGCCGGATTACTGCGACGTCGTCTACACGGGAGTAGCCGAGGATCTGAGCTGAGTAGGTTTTGCCACCCACGACAGCATGCACGGCCGAGGCGCCTTCCAGGGTGTGCGTGTTGACCACGACGACGCCATCCGCGGACAGCACTATTCCCGTACCGCCGCTATGTAGGCCAGAGCGTAGGTCAGTCGTGATGTCGACCACCGACGCCGCGACACTCGCCGCATCTCCGGTACGTGAAGAAGGTGTGGTCGGCAGGGGAGTCGCCGGACCGGACTTTGAAGCGGTGGGGGAACTGGGGTGTGGCGAACCAGCCCCGGGCGCCGAGGTGGACGGCTGTGACGGCGTGTTCTGGCCGGATGGCAGTGTTGCCGGCGTGGTGGGGGGCAGCGTCGGAAGTGACTGACTTCCGGCTGGGCCGGGTTGCCCCGGGTCGGGCTGGCAGCCCCCGATCGCCAGCACCGCGGCAATGCTGGCTGTCCAAATCATCATGTTTCGGGGGTAATGTGCGGAGCGCACTCTTCATCCTTTCGGACAGCGTGTTCGGGTGCCTTTTTACTAGTCGGCATCTGAGCGGACGAGGGGTCCAGCGACCGACTATGTATTCCCTGGCTAGCCGCGCGGGGCAATTTCATGGGCATTTAATAAAAAGATAAGAGGTGTTTGATGCTGTCGAACCTGACGTGTGTCCGCGCCTGCAGCTACTCATGCAGTTGGCCCGACAGGCGTGTTCGAGTGGTTGACAAACTCGCTCTGCTTTGCGGGCTCGGGACCGAAACCTTTGCCTGGACGTCCACAAATGGGCTGGAAACGGTGGGAGTCCGGCACTGCCTGGGTCAGTGGGTTGCCAAGGTGGCAAGGCCGGCGTTGATGAGCTCAGCGGCGCGGCGGACGTCGGCTGTGACCCTGTCGTGGATCTGCTCGGGCGTGCTGGTCGCATTCATGTGTAGGCGCAGGCTGTGGAATTGAACGCGCCACAGGCCAAGCAGCGCCGCTGCCGCAATCTGCGGTTCTGGATCGTCGGCGCTCAGCCCGGTTCGGCTGGCCAGGACTTCGACCGCCACGGCTACGAAACGGTCCATCATGTCGCTCTGGTAGGCCCGCAGCGACGGGGTGGCACGGATGAGATCGCCGAAACGTTGGTGGGCAGTGATCGCCGTGGCCGGATCATGGTGAGCGCCCAGCGAGTTCGTCACCGCGGCTAGTTCTGCGCTCAGGATACGAAGTGCCGCCTCGACGGGTGGGAGACCGCGGTCGGCTAGGCCGGTGCGTAGCGATGACATGGTGGTCTCAAGCCGGTCCAGGACCAGAGCTTCTTTGGTGGGAAAGTAGTTGAACACCGTCTTCTGCGATACCCCACACGCTTCGGCGACTTCGCTTACCCGTACGGCGTCGAAGCCGCGCTGCATGAACATCTGCGCTGCGGTGTCGGACAACTGCCGGCGCATCAGCCGCTTCTTGCGCTCCCGGAGACCTTCGGCACGTTGTCGCTCCTGGGTGCTGGTCATGCCTGAATAGTAGTTCATTCAAAAGATAAATTCTGTTACAGTAAATTTACATGCGCCGTAACCAGCGCCTAGGTGGGAGTCCCGACTTGGTGGGTTCGCCATGTCCCGGCTGCTGCGCTCGGTCAGAGCCAAGATGCTCGTCAAGCACTGCCACCAGTGCTTGACGAGCTAGACCCGCTGCCGCATGCCCCGGCCGCTGAGTTGACTCGGGCTCGCTGGGGCGCCGACGGGGCCACCCGCGCCAGGGCTATAGCCAGCGACGCTGGTGAGTGCCCCGGAAAATATGGCGATAGCCCCCAAGCGCTGTTAGGTCACTCTCGCTAAATTCATGTACAGTTCCCGTAATGGTAATACTTAGGAGTGGAGATTCGGCCTAGCCATCACGCTTCGCGAACTTCTCCTAGCATCCCGCAATTAGAGGTCGGAGTCATTGTCAACGACCGGCGCGAGTAGGGCAAAAATGACCGCCTGGCTAAGCCGTTCTTAAGTTTCTGGCCTTCTGGACAACCCGCTCGTCACTGCGTGAATTCGTGTGTTATCGCTGTGTGTCGAAAATCAGTGCTGCGCGCAGTAGCGTCCACTGGACGGTGTGGACGCTGGCGCCTAGTAGTGTAACTAATATCACCTGCGCCAAAAAAGTGCGGCGGCAGGTTGATCTTTACGATGGCTTTATCTCTTCTCGATTTACTGGTTCTACATCTATCGAGAGGAAGTAATGTCCGACTCAAGAAATGGCCGGCAGCCCCGAAGTGGCGTTCGCACCCGCACCCGTTTGCTCACTGCGGGTGCTGTCGTGGTTGCGGTTGGTGCTACTGCGGCGGCCGTCGGTATCGCGAACGCGGCCACCGAGCCGATTCCTGCCTTGGCGTTTGTGGCGTCGACGTCCGATGTCACCGCTGAGCTCTTCGGCGGTGGTGGAAACAAATTCCTCAGCCTCGATCTTGGCGTCCATGTGATCGCCGGCAATGATCCGTTCGAGATTCGGGCCACGCGCAAGTCCTACGCCGATCCGATCGTTGCGCAGCAGATCGTCGTTAAAAATGGCAAGAAGACGGCAGTGAACCTCCCCGCTGGCATGTTGTCTAACTTCGAGGGGTTGAAAAACTTCACCACTGTCACTATCAAGGACAGCGCCGGAGTCACAGTCAAGACATACCAGACGGATTTTTGCCCGAATGACGCCGTTTCGGCCCGGACTCGGCGCGACGCCCCGCCCGCGAACCCGTATCCGTATGGTTGTGGCAACGGAAACCCGTTCCTGCTAGGCGCGGTGTGGGGCATCCAGGCGGGATGGAGCGCGAGTGCTGGTGTACCAAATGACCCGTCGGTCGTGCTGCCGGTCGGCTCCTACCAGGCCACCGTGGAACTTAACCCGAAATACCGGGACGAATTCAAGATTCCCGCCGTGCAGTCCACTGTGACCCTCAACCTTAAGGTGGTGCAGGGCGCCAGCAAGGGACAGGAGACACCAGGAATTCCTGTTCCGTCTGGAGCTGCTCCTGGGGCGGGGCTACGTGCAAACGCGCAAGCCGCGAATGTCAGGGCGTCGACGCTACACAGCCCGCAGGTGGGGCAAGGCGATGGACACCACCAGATCAGCTCCTTCCTGCCTGACTTCCGCCCGCCGGCTAAAGCCCCATCAGCTGCCAAAGCTGTTCCGGCGGTTGGGCCGCGGCCTGACCTTCGGTCGCTGCCAGCTTGGGGGATTTCGCTGGAACAAGGCAAAGATTCGGCTACTGCCAAGCCGAACGGCAAGTGGTTCATCAACTTCGGTGCCACCGTCTGGAACGCGGGCACCTCACCGTTGCTCGTGGACGGTTTCCGTCGAACCGGCTCCGAGCTCATGGATGCGTACCAGTATTTCTTTGATGCCAAAGGCAATGAGGTGGGATCGGTGGTAGCGGGCACCATGCAGTGGGATCCCCGTGAGGGCCACCGGCACTGGCACTTCACCGACTTCGCGCAATACAACCTGCTCGCGGCGGACAAAAAGTTGGCCGTGCGAAGCGGGAAGGAGGCGTTCTGCCTAGCGAACACCGATCCGGTGGACTACACCGTCTCTAACGCGAAATGGCGTCCGCAGAACACCGATCTCTCCACCGCCTGCGGCGCTAACACAGCGGCAGCGGTGCGTGAAGTGCTCGATATCGGTAATGGGGACACTTATACCCAGGCCCGTCCCGGTCAGTCGTTCGAAGTGACGGACCTCAAGAACGGTACTTACTACATTGAGGTGAAGGCGAACCCGGCCAACAAGCTTTCCGAGCTGAGCACGGCCAACAACACCTCGCTTCGCCAGGTCGTCCTTGGCGGCACGGCCGATAAGCGCACTCTAACAGTTCCTCCAGTCAACGGACTCGATGGCGACACAGCCGTGCCACCGGCAGGACCGCACGGATAGAGAAATTATCGTGCTCAGTGGGTCAGGAAAATGCCGACTCGCTGAGCACGATACCTATCGGGCCTTCGCGGTAAAGCAGCGGTGAGAAAAAGTCGATGGCCTCCTGACCCGACGTCCTTACCGGAACAACCCGACCGAAACCACCCATGTTGCTTCAAATTGAAAGTAATGTTCGGTTCGCGGAGTTTTGCGATAATTCGAGGTACGCTCAGGTCGGCAAACAATACGTGGCGTCAACGGGTCGAACGCCTACGTGCGTCCCTCGTGAGAGCTACCGGCAAGAGTCCACTGCGCGGTGACGACTCTGGGTCGTTTGTTGCCTAGCGTTTCGAGCTAGCTGCGGCGTCTGGTCGCAGCCCTCGTCGAGGAGTTATCGTGCGGCTGTTGAAGCAGTTTCTGGTCGTGACGGCAGTTGCCGTTGCCGGTGGCCAGCTTGTCAGCGCAGTACAAGATAGTGCTTGGCTTTCCGTGATATTTGGCGTTCTGACGGCCGTGGTGGCGATCATCGGGTATAGCTGGGTGGTACGGCGCACTGAACACCGCTCGCCCGCCGAGCTGGGGCGCACGGACGCGGTCGCTCAGATCACGCGGGGAGCACTGATTGGCAGCGCGATGTTCGCGTCGGTCATCGCCATCATCTCGTTGCTCGACGGCTATCACGTGCACGGTTTGGGCTCCGCGAGTGGCGCTCTAAGCCTGATCGGTGTCATGGCCGCCGCCGCCGTGACCGAGGAGCTGCTCTTTCGTGGGGTGTTGTTTCGCATCGTCGAGGAACGGGCCGGCACCTGGGTTGCTCTGTTGGTGACTGGTGTTTTCTTCGGCGCGGCGCACCTGCTCAACTCGGACGCCACCCTGTGGGGTGCGATAGCCATCGCGATCGAAGCAGGCTTCATGCTCGCGGCCTGCTATGCCGCGACCCGCAGCCTGTGGGTTGCGATCGGTTTGCATTTCGGCTGGAATGTTGCCGCAGCTGGCATCTTCGGCGCTGTGGTTTCCGGCAATGGGGAGCCCAGAGGATTGCTGGACGCCACGACTTCCGGTCCGGCTTGGATCAGCGGCGGCAGTTTCGGCCCTGAGGGTAGCGTGTTCACGGTTGTGTTCGGGATCGTGCTGACCGTGGTGTTCTTGCGGTTGGCTCGCCGCCGCGGTCATTTCGTCGCACGTCGCCGTGCGGCCCGAGTTTCCCCGGCAGTTACAGTTTCGCCATGATTGAGCTCCGCAGGGTGCCGGATCTGTGGCGGCGGTGCGATGTCATGGTCCGGGACCTGCCACTAGCACTGCTGCTCGGCCTCGCCTCGCTGATACCCGCGTTGCACAACCGCGGAACGCAGCTTGGCAATCTGCCAGGACGCCCCTTCGAGGCGCTGACCGTCGTGGTCTTGATGCTGGAGTGCTTGCCGCTGATCGTGCGTCGACGCAGTCCGACGCTGTGCCTCGCCGTGGTGTTCCTCGGTTTCGCGGTCGACCAGTCTCAGGGATACCACACGGTCGCGGGTACCGCATTACCGATCGCGCTGCTGAGCGTGGCAGCGCGGCTGGAACATCATCGGCGTACCACCGTGATCCTGACCACTGCGGCGTACCTTGTGCTCGCTGTGCTGCTTGATCGGCGGGGATCTACCGAAGGCGTATCGGGTTTCGTCACGTTTTATTTGGCTTTGACGATCGCGTGGGGCGTTGGAGCCTGGCTGCGGCAGAACCGTATGGCCGAGGTCCAACGCCGGCTCCACGTCGCCGAAGCTACCCGGGTTGCCGAGCGCACCCGCATCGCCCGGGAACTGCACGATGTGGTGACTCATCATGTGACTGCAATGGTGGTGCAGGCTGAGGCGGCCCGCTACCTCACGAGTACGCCGCAACGCCTCGAACAGGCCTTGACTGCGGTTACCGACACGGGCCGCCGGGCCGTCTCGGACCTGCGGGAGCTGCTTGACGTGCTCAACCCTGAATACGACACCGGATTCGGTACGGCTCGTGTGGGTGAATTCGGGGTGCTGGTAGAGCAGACGCGCTTGGCCGGGCAACCTGTCGACTTTACCGAGGACGGTATTATGAATGACTCGACCGGCACTGGCCAGGCTGCTGCCTATCGCGTGGTGCAGGAGTCATTGACCAATGCACTTAAGTATGCGTACGGCAGCCATACCGCTGTTCACGTCCACCATGGCCGGACGGAGACGATCGTTCGGGTGGTCACCGACGGAGCGGGGGAGCAGCGCATCCGCACGGATGCAGTCCACCGCGGGAGCGGGCGGGGCCTGGCTGGCCTGCGGGAACGGGTGGGTTTGCTTGGGGGGGAGTTTAGCGCGGGGCGGCAACCGGGCGGTGACTTCGTGGTGCATGCCATTATCCCGTCGGGTAATCCGTCATGATCGCGCCACTGCGGGTGCTGATTTGCGACGATCAGGCGCTGATCCGTACCGGCTTCGCGACCATCATCGAGGCTCAGCCCGACCTTACTGTGGTGGGTGAGTGCGGGGATGGCCGCGCAGCTGTCGAACTTGCGAGTCAGGTACACCCGGATGTGGTCGTGATGGACTTGCGCATGCCGATCCTCGACGGGATCGAGGCGACGCGGCTCCTGGCCGGGGTTGCCGTGCCCCGGCCAGTTAGGGTCCTGGTCGTAACGACCTTTAACCTCGACGAATACGTGTACGAGGCGCTGCGCGCAGGTGCCAGCGGCTTCCTGCTCAAGGACGCCCCCGCCGCCCAGCTGCTGCACGGCATCCGCACAGTCGCCTCCGGCGCCGCGCTGTTGGCACCTGAAGTGACTCGCCAGCTGGTGGGCAAATACGCAGCGCGGATCCGACCCGCCGAGAACGCGCCCGCTAGCAGTGTGCTGACCGCACGTGAGCTAGAGGTGCTTCGTCTGATCGCCAACGGCCTGTCAAACGGTGAGATCGCCGCAGCGCTGGTAATCAGCCACGAAACAGTCAAGACGTATGTGTCTCGCATCTTAGCCAAACTCGGCCTACGCGACCGGGTACAAGTCGTCGTATATGCCTATCGCAGCGGCCTGGTGACGTGAACACTAGGCCGCTGCGATAGTGCCTCATCCGGGGCCAGCCGAAAACGCGACTAGGACGAGCGGCGGTCCAGATTTAAGGCGTACTCCGGCCACCATTGACCCGCAGACGGTTCACCTAGCCGACAATCTCCGTCGGACCGTCCTGGTGGCTTTATCCACAGGAAGGCGTCAATCCGCGATTGGCCGGTATTGGTAGTCGGGGCAGGGCAGGGTAGGGCAGGGCAGGGCATTGCGTTCGGTCAGGTTAGCCCCGCGCAATCGCCGGTTATAGAGGGCACCGCGTCGGGGTCCCACCAGGGCGTGACACCCTGAAACGCAGGGACGGGCCGTTTGGTGGATCCGTGATGACTCCTTCGAGGCTTCCGTAGTCGCAAAGCCGCGACCACGTTGAACGTTAGTGCAAGCGGGCCATCGGTCGTCACCGCCGAGAGAACAAATCGAGAATCTCCCGCACGGGGAAAAGCCGTTCACCTACACCGGCCACCTTCGGCAATGCGGTGAACACAATCCGCAACCGTGATCCCCCGTGCGAGCTACCCGGAATTGTCCGCCGTGGAGGGACGCTTTCGGTGCCTGCTTTGCAATAGCATTCTCCTCAAGTTCATCTATTAGGTAGAGGAATAATAATGAAGCGAATCGCTGTCGTTCTGACGGCCGCCGCGCTGATGGGTTTCACGTTGACAGCGTGTAAGGCCGCGGACGACGAGGACAAGCCGGCCGCGAAGCCAGCGGCGTCGGCGGTAATGCCGGCCATCGCGTGGGGAGTGTGTCCGGCGCAGGCCGAGGGCCAGCCGCCCCGCGACGCCCGGCAGACCTGCGGAACTATCCAGGTTCCGCTCAACTACCAGGACTCGGGCAGCGCCACGATCACCGTGGCCGTGTCGAAGCTGTCCACGGCTAAGTCCGGCGGGAAGCAGAATTTCCTCCTGGTGAATCCTGGCGGTCCGGCCGACCCAGGCCTCGACATGCCCGGCACCCTGGCGTCCTCGTTACCCGCATCCGTGCTGAACCAGTACGACCTGATCGGCTTCGATCCGCGCGGCGTCGGGCACAGCACAGCTCAGTCGTGCGGCCTCACGGCGCAAACGTTCGAATACTTCGCCAACCCCGCCGCGGACGGCACAATCACGGCAAATGTTGAGCTAGGCAAAGCGGCCGCCCAGAAATGCTCGACCGTGACGAACCTCCGCTACTACAACACTGCCAACACCGCCCGGGATATGGACCGAATCCGTATGGCACTGGGCGTCGGGAAGATCTCCTACTGGGGACAGTCGTACGGCACCTACCTCGGCACCGTCTACGCCACCCTGTTCCAGGACCGGACCGACAAGGCGATCCTCGAGGGCAATGTCGACCCCACGAAGGTTTGGGCCGGCGACGCCGCCCTCTGGGGCAAAGGCATGGCGGAGCGGTTCCCTGACGCGGCAGCCGTCGCCGCCAAACAGAGCGGTAAGACGGTGCGAGCAGTCACCGACGCATACCTCGCCCTCGGCGACCGGCTCGACCGTGAGCCCGCCCCAATCCCAGGCACACCGGCGAAGCTCACCGGGACTCTGCTGCGCGGAATCACCTACGGCATGCTGCTGCACAACGAGACTCTGCCGGTGCTGGCCCAGTTCTGGACAGCTGCAGGTGACCTGGCCAACGGAAAACTCAGCGCCGCCGACTCGGGCATACTCAAGCAGATCCTCGCTGACACTCCGGACACCCCGGGCGTTCCGGCCGACAACAACGCCACCATGTTCCTGGCTATCACTTGCGGTGACGCCGCCTGGCCGACCGACATCAGCACCTACCAGGCAGCCGTCACGGCCACCCGTAAGGCATATCCCCTTTCCGGCGGATGGCCAGCCGGCGTTCCGGCCTGCGCCTTCTGGCCGAGGCCCGCAGAGACACCGGCCACTGTGACCGGTCACGGTGCACGCAACATCCTGCTTCTGCAGAACCGCCGGGACCACGCCACCCCTTGGGAATCGGCACTCGGGCTACGCGCTGTGCTCGGCAACCGCGCAGTGTTCGTCGGCGTCGACAACGGCGGACACTACGTCTACCACGAAGGCTCCGCCTCCACGCGCACCACCAACAAGAAGCGCCTAGGCCGACAACACCGACCACGACAACACCGCGGTCGCCTTCCTCACGGCCGGCACACTCCCCACCGCCGATGTCACCTGCGCCGACGTCAAGTAACGGCCACGCCCAAGGTCGCCAAGCACCCTTCGGCCGTTCGACACCCAAAGAAATAAACTCGCAACGTCCGTGACGGCCAACATTTGTTCCGCTCGGAAGAAAGACTGAGACCCCGAAATGAAACCCAGATAGGTACTTTCTGCGCTCAAGTTGTGACGCGGAAAAGGTCAGTGGCTGAATAACGACATCGGCCGAGCAACGTGTGACACCACTCGCTGGCGCTCTGGAACCACTGATGAAAGTCGGAGCGGGTTGGACCCTATTTCCTCTCGCGAACGTAAACGTAAGAACGAACGTAAACGTAAGAACGAACGTAAACGTAAGAACGAACGTAAACGTAAGAATAAGTATCCGAATCTCGGTTGGCCCCACGCCCGTCCGGCTGTTCTGTGACTGTGACGGGTCAGATCGGGCCAGCCGGAAAACGACAGGAGAGCTACCGTGCCGAACATCAATGTGACCTACGGGGACATGAATGACGCTGCTTCTAAGCTGCGCTCGGGCAAGGACGAACTGGACAGCCGGCTCACGCAGTTGAAGTCGATGGTCGACAACCTCGTCACGACTGGCTTCATCACCGACGCTGCCTCACCGGCGTTTCAGCAGGTCTATACGGAGTTCAACCAGGGCGTAACCCAGACCATTCAGGGGCTCGACGGAATCAGCGCGTACCTCGATAAGGCGGTTACCGCCATGCAGGACATGGACCACCAGTTGGCGAATATCAAACACTGAGCGGGATATGCCGGGCCAGCTTTTCCGGGCTGGTCCGGACCACTGTCGATCGGAAAGGAACGACGGGTGCGTATAGCCGTCACCGTGACGAATGCCGCCAAAACTCAGAGCGCGGACGTTTTGGTGGATGCCGACCAGGAACTGTCCGTGGCCTCTCTGACGGAATTGTTTCTCGGCGTCGGCGTCCCGGCCTCGGTGGTGGGCCACGTTGACGCCGACCTGTTCGTCCGCGGGGAACGGGTCGACGAGAGCCATTCGATGCGCAGGGCCGGCATCGTCGAGGGTGCCGTCTTCGAATTCGGCGGCACCGCCGCGGTGTCGCAAGTGGGTGGCGGACTGCTCGACGTGTGCGTGGTCGCCGGTCCTGGTACTGGTCGCGTCGCCCATCTGGGCACCGGCCGGTACACCGTCGGGACCGACCCGACATGCGACGTGGTCCTGCCGACCGATACTAGTTCCTCGGTCGTCGTGGCGGAGCTGGCCATTGACGTCCGCCTCCGGGTTCGGGTCCGGCGCCTGTCGAGCGACCTGCCCGTCGTGCTTGACGGGCAGGTCGTTTCCGAGGAATTCACCGCTTGGGAGTCCGTCCAGCAGTTGCTGTGCGGGGCGACGCTGTTGGAAGTGCGCCCGGCTGCGGAGCCTGATGTCGCCCTTGAGTGCAGCGAGGATGGAGGGTGGCTGCGGTTCAACCGGCCGCCGCGTTTCGTCTGGCCGCCCAAGCCGGCCACCTTCAGGATTCCGGCGAAGCCGCAGCCCGGCCAGCGCAACCCGTGGCCTTGGCTGACTGCCTTGCTGCCCGCGCTATTCGGCGTTGCCTTGGCGCTGTTGTTTCGCTCGATCTTCTTCCTCGGCTTCGCGCTGCTCAGCCCGGTGATGATGTTCGGCAGCTCGCTTTCCGCGCGGCGGCAGGGCAAGCGCAGCTTCCGGGAGCAGGTTGCCGACCACGAGCGCAAGGTCAAGGAAATCGAATCCGACGTCGCTGCAAGCCACGTCGCCGAGCGGTTGGCGCTGCGTGCGGCATCGCCCCACGCGGCCGAGCTGTGGACGATCGCCATTGGCCCGTATGCCCGGCTGTGGGAGCGGCGCCCCGCGGATGCCGATTACTTGATCCTGCGTGTCGGCACGGCCGATTTGCCCAGCGCCGTGGTGGTGGAGGATATGCGGGAAGATCTGGAACACCGGCGCCGGGTCGCGGCCCCGCTGCGTGACGTACCAGCAACGTTTTCTTTGCGCCAAGCTGGTGTGGCGGGCGTTGCGGGGGTCAGCATCTGGCGCCGCCGGGTGGGAGGTTGGTTGCTCGGTCAGCTCGCCGTCATGCACAGCCCCCAGGACGTCCAGCTTTACCTGCTGACCGATTCCAGCAGCGGTTCGACCTGGCAGTGGGTCGCATGGCTGCCGCACGCGCGGCCATTGCTGGGCCAGGACGCCCGGGTCCTGGTCGGCAACGACCCGGAGACTGTGGGCCGGCGGGTGGCCGAGCTGGTCCAGCTCATTGCCGACCGTGCGGTGGAGGCGCGCAAACACGGCCCTGGTACCCGGCTGGGCCCCGACGTCGTGGTGCTGCTCGACGGGGCGCGGCGGCTGCGGGCGTACCCCGGGATTATCACCGTTCTGCGGGACGGCCCGGAGGTCGGAGTGCACAGCATCTGCTTGGACGAGGACGAGCAGGCGCTGCCGGAGGAATGCCGGGCCGTCGTCGCCGAGCGGTCCGAGCAGGCGGTGGTCCTGCGCCGGCAGACGTCCGATGTGAATATCCCGGTCCGCCTCGATGAGACTTCGGACGAATGGTATCAGCAGGTGTCGCGGGCACTGGCACCGCTGCGCGATATCACCGACGGCGAGGCCGACGTGCTGCCCGGCAGCGCCCGCCTGCTGGAACTGCTCGAACTCGACCCGCCGACAACCGCCTTGATCCGCGGCCGGTGGCGTGTGACGCCGCGGAGCACCCGCGCGGTTGTCGGGGTGTCGTTGGACGGGCCGTTCGCGATCGACCTGGTACGCGACGGCCCGCACGGCTTGATCGCCGGCACCACCGGCTCGGGCAAGTCGGAGCTGTTGCAGACCTTGGTCGCCAGCCTGGCAGTGGTCAACCGGCCAGACGGGTTGAACTTCGTGCTTGTCGACTACAAGGGCGGTGCGGCGTTTAAGGACTGCGTGCGCCTGCCGCACACCGTTGGCATGGTCACTGACCTTGATGCGCACCTTGTGGAGCGCGCGCTCACCTCACTGGGTGCGGAGCTGACCCGGCGCGAGCGGTTGCTGGCCGGGGCCGGCGCCAAGGATCTGGAGGACTACCTCGACCTCATACCACGCCAGCCGAGGCTGTCGTCGCTGCCAAGGCTGCTCATTGTCATCGACGAGTTTGCATCGATGGCGCGCGAGCTGCCCGACTTCGTCACCGGCCTGGTCAATATCGCGCAGCGAGGCCGATCGTTGGGCATTCACCTGCTGCTGGCGACCCAGCGGCCGTCTGGTGTGGTGTCCGCCGAGATTCGGGCGAACACTAACCTGAGGGTGGCCCTGCGGGTGCCGGATAGCGCCGATAGTTCCGATGTGATCGATGCGCAGGACGCCGCCCGGATTCCCGCCTCCGCCCCGGGGCGGGCGTACGTCCGTCTCGGGCACAACTCCCTGGTGCCGTTTCAGACCGCCAGAATCGGCGGACGCAGTCCCGGCGTTGCCGTGGGCGAGGCCGCGAAACCGTTCGCGGCCATGCTGACGTGGGACACCGCGGGACAGTCGCAGCCCGTACCTTCGCACCGGGACAACTCCGTCGTCAATGTCACCGACCTGTCCACGCTGGTCGATGTCATCGGACGCGCCGCGAGCGAATTGGAGCTACCGCCACAGCACCGCCCATGGCTGCCCCCGCTGCCCGAGGTGGTGCTCCGTGACGACCTGCCGGCCGTGGCCACGCCTGGCCCCGAGGGCGGTCCCGGACTACTGCTCGTACCGTGGGCTCTAGTCGACCTGCCTGAGCAGCAGTCTCAGCGGTCTGTGTACCTCGACTTCGCCGAGTTCGGTCACATGTTTGTCGTAGGTACCGCCCGGACAGGCCGGTCCCAGGCGTTGCGAACGCTTGCCGGTGGCGTCGCCGACACTCTCAGCCCGGCCGACGTGCACCTCTTCGGGATCGACTGCGGTAATGGCGCACTACTGCCGCTCGCGGCGTTACCGCACACCGGTGCGGTGGTGCAACGAAGCGAGAAGGACCGGCTGGTCCGGCTCATCGACCGCTTGCAAGAGGAGTTGACCCGGCGGCAGGGTCTGCTTGGTCAGCTCGGGGTAGGCAGCATCACCGAGCAGCGCGCTATGGCGGACCCGGCCGACCGGTTGCCGCATCTGATCCTGCTGCTGGACCGCTGGGAAAGCTTTGTCAGCTCGTTCGGCGAGGTGGACGGCGGCGTCATGGTCGAACAGGTTCTCGCCTTCCTCCGGGAGGGTGCCGGGGCGGGGCTGCACATCGTACTGGCCGGCGACCGGTCGCTGCTGTCCGGGCGGATCAGCGTGCTCACTGACGACAAGTGGGTTCTGCACCTTGCCGAACCCAGCGACTACACGATGGCTGGACTGCGGGCGCGGTCCCTGCCGGAACACATGCCGCCGGGGCGGATGGTGCGCGCGGGCACCGGGCACGAAGCGCAGGTCGCGCTGCTCAGCCCAGATGGCAGCGGCCCCGCGCAGGTGGCGGCGCTGGCCACCATCGCGGCGCGGGTGAGGGAACGGCACGCGAGGTTGCCACTGGCCTGTCGACCGCTGAAGATCGACACCTTGCCTGCCACGCTGGCGTATGACGAGGCACGCGAGTACCTGACGGCGCCGCAGGACCCGGCCATGTACGCGTTTATCGGTATCGGCGGCGACCAGCTGACCGGCTTCGGCGCCGATTTGAAGAACGACGCTCCTGCGTTTCTGGTCGCCGGACCGGCCCGCTCGGGACGCAGCAATCTGCTGGCGGTAATGGGGGAGTCCTTGCTGGAGGCCGGATGCGAGCTGGTGGTCATCAGTCCCCGCCGGTCTGCATTGCAAGATCACTTCACCGAACGCAAGGGCGTCCGGGCTTGCCTGACCGGTATCGGGGTGGACGAAGCGACGCTGAGCGACCTGTTGCAGCCCGACGACGCCCGAGTCGTGCTCTTGGTCGACGACGCGGAACTGCTGCGTGACGTTCCGGCCAAGGACTATCTGCGCAGCTACGTCCGCAATGCGTCAGGCACCGGCCGCGGTTTGATCATGGCGGGCAACGTCGCTGAGATCGGCAGCGGCTTCGCCAGTTGGCAGACCGACGTCCGCAATTATCAGCGGGGCGCCCTGTTGAATCCGCGCAACATTTTCGACGGTGACCTTGTCGGGGTCCGCCTGCCGCGGTCCATGGTGGCCGGTCCGATCACTCCGGGGCGTGCGCTCGTCCACCTCGGTTCCGGCGACTTGCATACGGTACAGATTCCGAGGCTGTTGTGAGATTCCGAATCCCGTTTCGCCGGGCCACAAGCGTAACGATTCCGCACGTTTGGAGAACATCATGGACTTAAGAGTCGACGGTACGCTCGACGACACTAGCAACGATCTCAAGAAGATACATGACGAATTCTCGAATGCGAAAAAGCATGCGGAAGAAGACGGCTGGATCTGGGGACAGTGGGACCTCGGGCACGCGATGAACGAATTCGTTGACAACTGGTGGGTGCACCGGGAAAAGATGGATAAACGCCTGACTGACCTCAGTGACCAGGTGGCAAAGGCAGTCCAAGGCTGGTCCGACGCGGACAAGCAACTCAGTGACAGTCTGGGCAAGACCGATGCCTAAACGCCCGGGAGATTGGCATCTTCTTAACAGAAAAGAAGACCCCATCAACGGCGATATCGACGCCATCAAGAGACGCATCGCGTATTACAAAGACATCGCTGAAATGATGGAACTTGAGGGCCAGCGGCTGCAGAAGATCGCCGACAAGCAGTCTCTTGCCGGGAAGTACGCTGATGCGATGCGAGGCTCGGCCGGAGAGGTCGCGCGCGACCTTCACCAAGTCGTGGGGCGATACCACGCGGTGGTCGACGCGGTAACCGCATATGTACCCACGTTGGAGGACTCGCTCCATGAGTCGGCCGCCGCACTGGTAGACGCGGTCCAGGCGCACGAGGCGCAGACGGTGGCCAACGCGATGCCGACACACACTGCGTCGCACGGGCAGTCGCTGTTGCTGGAACAGGAGACCGCAAACCAGGATAAGGACAAAGCCCAACATTCGGCTTCCGACGCGTTGTCTGCGGCGAAGGCACGGCTGGCCCACACCATGGGCGAGTTGACAGCCGCCGGTCAACGCGCAGCCGCGCAGATCCGCGGCAGTTTCAACGACGGACTCAAAGACAGCAAAGGGCAGCGCATCGCCGCCCGGTTCATGAAGTTCCTCAAGATCTTCGTCAAAGTGCTGACGTATATCGGGATCGCGCTGGCCATCATCTCATTCGTCATCCCCGGGGTGGGTGCGGCAGCATTCGCCGCATCGACCGTCCTCACCTCGGTCACTCTCGCCGCCGAGTCCGCATTAGCCGCCACCGGCAACGGCAGCTGGGCCGAAGTCGGCATAACCGCCGCCGGCCTCGCTTTCGGCGGCGGTTTACTCGCCAGAGGTGCTATCGCCGGCGCTCGGTCTGCCAGCGGCGAGGCTAGTGCGGCCGCGAACGCGGCGCGGAGTGCTGGGTTGCCCGCGCGGGGTGAGGGCGCAGCACCCCGCACGCCGAGCTCGCAGGGATCTGGATCGATGGACCTAGAGCTTTCGCCACCCCCGTCACCCCGGTCCCCGGGGGTCGGGCCGAGAGAGGGAGAGACCCAGCCATCGGCTATCTCGAGCTTGCCGAGAGCTCCCGGCTCACCCGCGTCGGTGGGGCAGGTAACGCGCGAGGATGCCGAATGGATCAATTATTATACCACCAATGAAGGCTACGGGACGATGAATCCTTTCCTGCGAAATACAATTCCGGGCCGCTTTTCGACGCAGGAGGTCACCACGATCCAGGCGCAGGCCGATCGTACGTCCCAGGCGCTCGCGAGGCTACGCCCTGAGCCCGGCTTGACATATCGCGGTGTCGATTTTCCCCCCGAAATATTATTAAAGTACAAGCCGGGTCAGGTGGTGACCGAACGCGCCTTCACCAGCACCTCCCGAGATCCCAATATCGCGAAGGGGGACTTTGAGGGCAACACCATAATGTTGATCACGGGGCGCAATGGCAAAGATGTTGCACCGTTCTCGAAATACGGCCACGAGGCGGAAATCCTGTTCGACAAGGGAACGAACTTCGTGGTCACTGGGAACCGTTGGGATGTTGATTTGAAGAAATTTGTGATCACGATGGAGGAGAAGTAGAGATGAGTGACGTGCCCGAGCGGATCCCGCTGACTGACGAGCAACGTGAGCGGTCCGAGCATGCCATCAAGCAACTCAAACGGGACCTCGCGGTCAGCGCAAGGCGACCTACCCCTGAGGTCGTTAGTCCCGGTAAGTTCTTCGGTCCCATTGGTCTGGACAACGACGGGAATCTGCAATCGCCGCTGTCTTTCGAGGAGCAGGCGCACAACGAGAGGGTTCGCCGCAGCGCGCTGGCCGACAAACTCGACGACGCGGATTCCGGGAAATGAGGCGAGGGGACCACATGAATCAGCAGATTGGGCTGCAGGTGGGCACCTGGGCGAATCGGTCAGGAGCCGATCAGATACAGGTGAGGGAGTCCGCGGTAGGGGACTACGGGTGCGCCTCCGGTATGACGTTCGCGGCGGCATTTGACGCACTATGGGCTTCCTGCCGGACTCCCGGCGGGTGGTACCAGCTCCACGAGCGAACGATCCTGTCCAGCGACCAAGACTGGTTGGATGCCACCGCACCGGTCGCCGTTGCCCCACCCGCACCAGAGGACCGGACGTGAGCGGGCGGTGCGAGGTGTCTGACGTACCCGGATGGCTGCACGTGCCCGTTACCGTCCCCGGCTCGTCGGCCCGGATTAGGGTACGGCGAGAGATCGCCGCAGTCCTCACCCGGCAGCTGGACCGGCTGCTGCCGGGTAAGGCCCTCGACGACTCAGCAACGGCGTCCATCATGGTCAGTGTCGACCTCGCCGTGACCATCGCGGCTGCCGCTACTCAGGACGCCCTCTTTCTTGCTACCGAATTGCCGGCGCGGGCGCCGGTCATCGCTGGCGTGGCTGTGATCGAGCCGCTGCAGGAAAATCCGAATTACCTGCCGGCCATGATCGGTGCCAGTCGATCGGACGCACTCGGGCAGCCGATGGTGGAGCCCTTGCCGCCCGAGCTGATCGATGGTGTCTCGGTGCTGCGTTATGACGAGCTGGCGGACGGGCGGCTGGTAGGCACCATCGTGCTAGCGCGCCGTGCGTGGGCAGCGGACATCGTTGTCACCCTGCGTACCACCGAACTGCAGGTGCTTCCATTCAGTTACCAGCCGTTATGTGCGTTGCTGGGCGCAGTACAGCAGGCCGAAGTAGAGGTGCACGCATGACCGAGTACACGATCGTGGGGATTCCCGGCTGGGAGACCTTGCGGCTGAACAACGCTGAGCGGGCCGAGTGCGACCGTCGGATATCCCAGCTTGTGCGCCAGGCGGTACCGGACCACCTGCCGCGGGACCGGGCTACGCCGTTTCGCAAGGAGTTGCAGCGGCACTTCGCCCGTCTGGTGGAGGAGGCCCGCATGGCCGGTGCCAGCCTGATCTGCCTGCCGACGCAGAAGATGGGTGATATCGCCGTACCGGCCTCATACACCGTGGCGGAGTGGCAGGACAGTCAGGCGACCCTCGGACCGGACTCAATGTTCAGCCAATTGCAGCAGGGCAGTGAAGGAAATGTGAGTCTGGCTCACGTCGACGGGCAGCCGGCCCTGCGCGAGGACTGCGTGGAGGCCGCCGACCCGGCGGAGGACCCGCTGGCCACAATGGCAGGCCGGCGGATCAGTTACACGATCCTCTCACCGAAGCATACGCACCGCTGGATGGTCTTCACGTTTGTCACCGTAGGCGACGGCGGCCCTGACGGCGAGCTCGCTGACCTGCTCGTCCGGCTCTTCGACGCCCAGATGACGACGCTGCGATGGCAGCCGTGAGACGCGGCGGTCGGGACTGGTGTCAACTCCTCGGAGCCGGAGCGCTGCTCACTTTTGCACTGCTTACCCCCCTGCTGCACGGCGGACCGGCCCGCGGGGACAGCAGCCAGTTGCCTAGCGTGCTCGTCTATGTGGTGCGAGACAACTTCAACGGCGAGCCGGAGACCTTGCCGGAGATTGCCACCCGCTTCCTCGGTAGTCCCGCCCAAACCTCCGAGATTGCCGACCTGAACCGGGGGCTGACGCAGAAGGACGGCAAGGCCCTGGACGCTTCGGGAACCATCCTGCCGGGTTGGGTGCTGCGGCTACCGGACGCCGCGAACGGCCCGGACCTGCAACTAGGCCTCCTTGCGGTGCCCAGCGCTGACAACGCTTCATGGTCCAAGCCCGCGATGGGCGCGGTAATCACCGGGCTAGTCGCCGCAGCCTCAGGAGTGGTGGTTCTGCGCCGACGCGCCCGCCGGCACCGTCCCGGCGACCCCGATGTCACGGTGAGCCGCAGCCGAGCCGACGAGTCCGCCGCGTGGACGGTGGACCGTGCGGTAAGGGTCCTCGCCGGTCAGTGCGAACACGACGGCATCCCGCTGCCCACACCGTACCTGGTGACCATCGACGGGCAGACCATCGCGCTCAGCCTCACGACGCCCCGCAACCAGGCGCCTAGCCCGTGGACCGCGCGCGACGACGGGAGAAGCTGGACCGCCACGCTGCGTGATCTGCAACCGTTGCTTGTGCCGGACGGTCCGGCGCCGTACCCGGAATTGGTCGTGCTCGGGTCGCACGAGGGTCGGCTTGTTCTTCTGGACCTGAGCCGGGCCCGCGGCATCATCGCGGTGACGGGGGAGCCGGCCTTGCGCCGGGCTCTGCTCGACCTGTGGATCCACCAGCTCCAGCAGTCCCCGTGGTCACAGCCCGGCCTAGCGCTTGTCCGAGTGGGCTTCGGCGCGGACGATGGATCGGCTGTCGCTTCCCTCGATGATGCGGATGAGATGGTGCGCAACGGGCACTGCGACGTCCTGGTGCTGGGCACCGCGCCTGGCCGGCGGGAGTCCACACTGCTCGAATCCTGGGTGCGTTCCCCGAACATCAATGGAATCTTCGTGGTAAGCGGCGAATTTCGCCATGCGCGGTGGACGTTCGCCCTGGACCGCGACGGCCGACTGGCCACGGACTTCCTCAGCGGCCCCATCGACACTGGCCTGACCCGCCGCACTCAGCCGACAAGAAGCATGGTGTAACCAGTGACAACCAGCAAGCGGCGCCTCCGCCGGCACTATGCCGCGGCACTTACCCTCGCTCTGCCCCTTTTGACCTCTTGCGGGGTGTTCGGGCATGACACCCCGGCGGCAGCCCGCCTTGTCCAGGTGTACGACCATGTGGACCTCGGCGACCAAGGCAGCGAATCGGCCCACGCGTTGCAGAGCTCTTCCAGTTCGGGCACCAGTACCGAGGCTGGCAAGACCCGCCGGTTCACCGGAATGGACCCGCGGACACAGCGCAAGACGCCGAATGCGTACTTCGAGTTCGAGATGAGGGCGGTGCCAGGCAAGCCATGCACACTGCGGGTGGTGGAGACCTTCGATCTTCCGCGCACGCGCAGCTACCAGGTGCTCGTGAACGGCACCACGGTGCTAGACGAGCGGGACACTCATACGACGGACGTCGGGGTCGAGACCTACGAAATACCCCTGCCCGCCTCGCTGGTCACCGGGCCATCGATCCGGGTAAGATTCGAGAACGTAGGCAGCGACGGGGCGTTCGACCCGTCGATCGCGGACTTGTGGAGCCGGGCGAACGACGCCTGACACACCACGTCTGCCGAACACCGAGCAACACGAGCTCGCGACCCGGCGCGTCGGCATCGTGCACGGATGCCTCAAACCAGCACACCCTACGGCGAGGCACTGCCGGGCCGCATCACCTCATTGCGCCTGCTGCTTGATATAAAGCTCCTGGAATGTCACTCATTCGACCCTAATGACAACCTTGCCCGAAGTATGACCATTCTCGACTGTGGCGAGGGCGACTGGAGCGTCGGAGAGGGAATGAACCGCGGTAATCACGGGTGTGAGGACTCCATCGAGGGCCAGCCGAGCGGCCCGCTCCAGGTTCTCGCGGTCGAGGCGACGCTCGACGAAACGTCCGCCGATATCGGACACAGACATATCACCCACAGCGATGACCTTGTCGGGAACCTTAGCCAGTGGGGCGACCGTCCGCAGCGAGGTTCCTCCGACCAGGTCGACGATCCCGTCGAAGCCGTCCGGAGCCAGCTCGCGTGCCGCAACGACGACGTCTCCGGCGGTATAGTCGACGAACCGTACCCCAATGGCCTCGGCGGACTCGCGTTTGGCGGTACTTCCGGTGCCGATCACACGCAGCCCACGCTCGACGGCCAGCCGGGCGACGAGGAGGCCGACTCCGCCCCCGACCCCGTTGACCAGAACTGTGGCACCGACCGGGAGGCCGAGTTGGTCGAGCGCATCCACCGCGGTCGTCCCGGCCACTGGCAGCAATGCCGCAACGGTGGCGGACAGGCCCACAGGGATGCGAGCGGTGTTCGGTGCGGATAGCACCGTCGTCTCGGCATATGTGCCACCACCAGTGAGTGCGAAGCCGAAGACCGCATCACCTACCTCTAGCCCGTTGACGTCCTCGCCTAGGGTGAGAACGGTTCCCGCCGCCTCCATGCCCAGAACAAGGGGAAACGGACGCCCGCCGTCGAGCCCGGGGATCAGACCCAAGCGCACTAGGTAATCGAGGGGATTCACGCCGGCCACGTCGACCCGGATCAGCACCTCGCCGCGACCGGGGACGGGATCGGGACGATCGAAGAACTCCTGTACCTCAGACCCGCCATACCTGCCGAAACCCCATGCCTGTCCCATATTCTGTCGCCTCCGATGTGACCGACCCGGTCGTTCCGGGCTCTGCAGCCATCCTCATCGCTCACACTGATGTAAGGGGCAACCGACTGAGAGGCGGGTCATAGCATCAGGCTGACAGTGACACCGATACCGGGGCCGTAGACAGTTCCGCCCCGTGCTGGCAATTCATCCTAATCAGCACGTCGAGCGCATCCCGGGACTCGATCAGGTGCGCGATGTCGGCGTCGATCCGGTCGCGCTCGCGCATCATCGTCACGGACGCCGATTCGGTAACACCCAGGTCACTCGGGGTCTCGACACACGGCAGCACAGACGCGATCACCCGACTGGACATACCCGCGTCGAACAGTCGCCGGATCAGCGACACGCGCTGAACCTCGGCATCGGAATAGTGACGCTGCCCGGCGTCGGAGCGTGAACTGGTCAGCAGGCCTTGCTCTTCGTAGTACCGCAGTGAGCGGGGACTTGCCCCCGTGCGCTTGGACAGCTCGCCGATCCGCATCCTAAAAGCCTACGCCCGCGTCTTCCACCACGGGACCTGCGGATACCAGCTACCTCGAACCAAGCCGACCGCGACCCTCGAAATCCAACAGAACACATCCAGCGCCACGGATCATGCGCGGAGGATCGACGTATACAATTTTGACGAATTCGTGGGAAGTTTACCAGCCGATCAGGTGCGGGATGACCTGCCAGGAGTTCGCGGTGGCAGTGGTGCGCATGGCTCAGTGGCACGGTTCGCGGAGTGTGTTCCATTCCTAGCACCCAGCACCCAGCACCCAGCACCCAGCACCCAGCACCCAGCACCCAGCACAGAACTTTCCTGGTTCTGCTGAAGATCTTCGCGGTGTACTCGAGTAGCTATGGATAAGACACTAGATAGGTATTGTTGTTCGATGAGTTGGCCGGGGATCCGGTGTTGTTAATTATGTTGGTGATGGTGCCGACGCCGCCTAGGGAGACGACTGCCATGTCGTGAAATTTAACACCGGTTGAGGTGGGCGCCTCGAACGAATGTTGTGAGGTTATTGTCGGGTTGGCGTTGAAGAAACAGTAGCTGCCAAGTCCCCAGGCTTCGAATGCGGTGACATTGGTGGCTACTTTGATGGCCGGGTAACCGTTTTGGTTTCCATTCATCCACGCGGTTTGGTTTGGCGGGTCGTATGGCATTTCGTTTTGGAAGAAGATGATTTTACCGTTGGTGCCGTTCCAGGTGACTTCGTTTTTTTGGTAGTGTTCGACGAATAGGCCGCTGGCGAGCACGTTGTCACCGTTGACGGTGAGGCCGTTGTCGGCTGTGTTGACTGTCCAGCCGATTCCGCTGCCGTGATCGGCGCGCCAGGCCCACATGTGGTCGATGATTGTGTCATTGTTGTTGATAATTAGGCTGTTGGTGGCTTTGCCAGCGACCATGCCACCGATTCGGAAGAACACGTCTTGCACCGTGGTTGGATTGCTCGCGTGGGACATACCCGACCTTGCTGTGCCGATTGTGAGTAATGTGTCGCTGTTGGTGGTCCCGGCGTCGAAGAGTAAGCCTTTCAGCCGGACGCCGTCTACGTCTGCGACGTCCATCGCGTTGACACCGTTGTCGGGAACGATAGTCGGGTAACCGATGCCTAGTACGGTCGTGTTTGCCTTGGTCACGTGCAGGGTTTGGTTGACGTGGTAGATGCCCGGCGTGAAGAACAGGTTGCACCCGTTGGCCAGCGCGGCGTTGATCGTCGCTGCGGAGTCACCTGCGTGGGCGACGTAGAAGTTGTTCATCGGTAGCGAGGTTCCCGGGGTGCTTCCGCCGGACCAGCTCGGCCCGGTGGCGTTGTTGCGCAATGAGGGTAGGAATACCCGGTATTTGCCGGTTGCGTCGAGGTAGAGATAAGGCACGTCCCGTGACACGGGGGTGGTGGCGAGAGTCGTGTAGCGGGGGCCGGCTGCGGTGGTGTTGAAGTTCGTCGCTGGGGCGCCGTTGACACCTGAGAACACCATGTTCCAGTTGGAGCCGCTCCACGAGCCCAGGGTGCTGTCCTTGGTGTACCACTGTTGCTGGGAGGCTGATTCGGTGTTCCCGTCGACCTTGGTGTCAGAGATGTAGCCACCACTGGCCCAGCCGTAACTGGCTGGGAACAGGTTGAGCCCGCCGAGAACGTGGATCCGGCGCAGCGGCGCAGCCTGGGCGACGGCCCAGCGGTCGATGCCACCGAGGGTGTTGATCGAAAGGTTCTCCGCGGAGCGCCAGAAATTCTGGGTTGCGTTGCCGGCGTCGCTGGCGTTGAACGCGTCGACTGTCACAGCGCCGTTGATGCGTACGTCGTCCGGGTTTTGACCGACGCCCAGGATTGAGGTGTTGAAGCCAATGTTCGCGCCGACGTTGTACGCGGTGGTGCTCGGCATGAAGATCTCTGCGTCGCGGCGGGTACTGAACTGTGCCGAATTGGTGTCCTTCTGGGCGTTGAAGATGGTGTCCAGAGAGGACTGAATGTCGGCATCCGACATCGTGTGATCGTAGATGTGAACATTTGGGCCGAAGTCCGGGTTATCGGAATAGGTGGGGCAGGTACCCGGGTTTGTCGATGTCCCCGTCGTGAGCGTGAAAGTCTGTGCGGCGGTGTTGTTGCAGTCCCAGATTTGCAGGCGCGTCCCGGTGGCGGTTGCGCCACCTGGTGAGTCTATGCACCGACCTGACTGGGGGTTTCTGATGGTGCCGTTGGCCTGCTGGACCCACTGCTGGTTGCCGCCGCCGGTGCAATCCCAGAGTTGGAGTTGGGAACCATTGGTAGTGCCAACGTTCGTCACGTCTAGACAACGGCCGATCGTAATCAGTGCTGTACCGCTCCACGTCCAATGCTGATCCGCGGAGTCGAGCTGGCAATCCCACAGCAGGATCGGTGCGCCGTTGACGCCGTCGTCGTCGCCGCGGACATCGACGCACTTGCCGCCGGGCCCGGTAATGGTGTTACCGACGATGGTGTTTGCGGTGCTGGTGGCAGCTGAAGCGAATGGGGCGGCTCCGAACAGGCCTAGAGCGGCAACCACGGTAAACGTGAGGGCTGCGAGTAACCAACGGCGGCACCATCCAGGTACAGATCTCATCTGTTTCCTACTCTCTTGTTTCCTGCCCGGACGAAGTGTGGGGATCGGGCAGACGGTCAGCCTCGATGCCACTTCTGGTTCGCGCTGCCAACGCAGTCCCACAGCTGCAGGGCTGCGCCGTTAGCGCTGCTCCAGTCGGTGATGTCGACGCATCGGTTGGCTTGGGGGTTGACCAGGTCACCGGCTGAGGTGAGGGTGAATTGTTGGGCTGGGTTGCCTGAGCAGGTGGCGATCTGGATAGGGGTGCCGTTCGTGGTGCCGGCGCCGGCAGCATCGGCACACAGGTTGTTCTGGGTGCGCACGGTGCCGCCGATAAATTCCCAGTTCTGGTTAGAGCTGTTGTTGCAGTCCCATACGTCCAGGTGTTGGCCGTCGGTGAAGTTGAACCCCGGTACGTCAAGGCATTTGTTGTTGTAGTTGCTGATCAGACGGTTGTCCGATGATGGCGACGGGGTGGTGGCGCCCCCGGTGAAAGCATTAAGCGTTATCCCGGCGGAGGTCGGGGCGCGGTCACTGACTAGAGATTCGAAGTTGCCGACGTCGTCGAACGCGAACGCGTAGGCCTTTCCATCGGTCATGTTGGCGTGTATCAGTCTGGCGTACTGGTTGTTGGGGTTGTTGCGGTAGAACTGCGAGGCGTCGCTGCTGGGCTGGGAGTCGATTGTGGCGAGGGTGCCGCGGTTCAGCGCGGCACAAAGGGTCCGGGCGATGGGCCCGACGACCAGGTCGTTGGGGGCGCTCAGGTTCCCGGCGCAGCCCCACACATCGGCCGAGCTGGGTTTCTGGAACGAGGCGACCGGCTGGCCGGAACCGTTGGTGAAGTTCATCAGGGTGCCGGACGTGTGTCCGAAGTATCGGGTGTCGGGAAGGTCCCGGAACGGGGCCACGCTCAAGGTGTTGTTGGTGTAGGCGTTCCAGGCGTCACTAATGTAGGAGTCAAGATAGGTCGCGCTCAGTCTGCCGGCGTCGGCGGCTTTGCCCGGTGAGAGCACTCGCAGAACAGTGCCATCGGAGCGGGTGTCCACGGCGGCGCCCCACCCTGCCGACTTGATCCCGTCGATGACGTTGTCGCGACCGTTGGACACCACGGCGCCGGTTGAGTGGGTGCCGGAGCTGCCGGTGACGGTCACCGTATGCGGGATTGCGAACATGTCTACCTGGGAGCTGTTAAGCCACAAGCCGGAGTCGTTGTAGGTAAATTCGCTCCAATCGAACAGGATGCTCTGGTTAGGGTCGCCGACGGCCCAAGGTGCGGGTTGGACCAGGCCCTCGGGAGTCAGAAAAAACTTAAGCTTCACACCGAGGGAGAAATAGATCCGGCCGGATACCCCGCGGGGCACCTGCAACGTGGTGGAGCCGCCACTGCTGGGCCCGCCGATCGACACGTCTGGTGCGGGCGCGGGCGGGTTAGCCCCAACCGGCCAGTTGGTGAATATGCCAGTCGCGTCCACATAGCCCAGGCGCCCAGTACTCAGGTCGGTCCCGAGCACGTACAAATAGACGGGGTCACCGCGACCGCTCTGATTGGTGAACTGCAGCAGGATCACGGGACCGCCCGCCGCGGCGGCGGGCAACGCCATGGCGTAAACGCCGCCAGCCGCCATCGCGACGAGCACTGAAACAACACTCAACCATTTCCATCGCTTGCGCATCAGGAGACTCCAGGCCAGTCGCAGATGACTATCGCTGTCTCGTTCAGGGGCGAGGTCGCTGCCGGGAGCTGGTTTGCGCCCGGCCAATATTGTCCAGGCGATGCAAAGCGCTCTCCGTGAGAATTTGCCTACCAACACGTAGATGTCAATAGATAGGTGATCGTTCTTTAGGCGGAGATGATGCGCCAGCGTTGGTTGGCGAGGCCGAGGTCGGGCCACTGACCGACGTCGGCGCTGTTCGCGGTGGATTGGCCCTGCACCTCGAGGACCTTGCCGCTGTGTCGGGCCACCAGCGCGAAAATGTTCGGTGCGCTCCAGGCGAGTCGCCATTGCTGGTTGGTGCCGCCGAGGTAGTCCCACTGGATGGCTTTTGCTCCGTCCGCGGTGGATTGGCCGGAGACGTCGACGCATTTGCCGTCCATGTTGCTGATGATGACTACGTAACCATCGTTGGTGTGTTGGAACTTCCACACGTGGTCGGGTGAGCCGACCGCCGGGTACTGCTGCAACTGCGCGCCGTTCGCTGTGGACATATTGTTGATTGCTAAAACGTCGTTGGTGTGGGTAATTTGCAGTTTGATGTTGCCGTCGGGGATTAGGTGCCAGTTGTGGTCGGTCGTGCCATTGTCGGCAAATTGTACGACGTTCGCCGAGTCAGCCGTTGACATGTTGGACACTGCGAGTACCTTGCCGGAATTTTTGTTCTTGATGCGCACGTAACCGGTGCCGTTGTCTTGGACCTGCCAGAGATGATCGGCGGTGCCGTTATCCTCGAACTGTACGACCTGCGCCGAGTCCGCCGTGGACATCACGTCGACTCCGAGCAGTTTGCCCGAGTTGGCGTTCTGGATCTTCACCCAACCGTCGCCGTTGTCGAGGAATCGCCACAGGTGGTCAGCCGTGCCGGTGTCGCTGAACTGCACTACGCGAGCGCTGTTTTCGGTCGACATCGAGTCGACGCCGAGCACCTTGCCGCTGTTTTGGTTCTGGATGCGAAACGCCGCGCCCGGGGTTTGCCATGGGGTGCCAGCGCCGATGGTGGGGAACGACGTGATCCGCAGCCGGGCCGCACCCATCGGGATCAGGGTGACCTGCTCGACCGTCTCGCTCGATGGAGTCGGGCTGTCCTGCAGTGTTGTCACGATCGTGTCCGTGTCGGCCTGCCAGCCGGAGATTTTCCGAGCCGGAGTCGTGATTCTGACTGGCGCGTTCGCGGGTGTGAACGGGTCGTTCGCGTTGCCTAGTCCGGTCGTCACCGCGAATTGGGTCGCGGCGTCCAGACCGTAATTCCAGGCCGATCCAGGCCGCACCTCCCTCGTCGGCCACGTCGACGTGCCGCCCGTTGTAGACCAGTTCTCGGTGATCGCCAGCGAGAACGTCAGTGCGCCGAAGTTGACCGAGACGCAGTTGTGGTTTCCCGTCCAGGTTTGCGTCTTGGCCCGCATCGGCAGCTTCAGGACGATTCGGTCGCCGGCGGCCCAGTTCCGGTCTAATTTCTTGTACGTGGGTCCGGCCGTGATCGCTGTGGTGGCCCCGTTTACTGTCAGGCTCGGGTTTTCGCACCACGCGGGCACCCGTAGGTAGATCGGGAACGTGATCGATTTTGGCGTCGCCACCGTGTAGGTGATGGTGTCGCCGAACGGGTAAACCGTCTCTGCCTTTATCGAGACCGTGGTGCCATCGCCGACCTTCGCCGTAACGGTGGACGGGCCGTGTAGCGTCGCCGCCAGCCCGTTGTCCGGTGTGGCTACCCACATCTCTTCTACGTAGTAGGGCCAGCCCATCCCGTAGTTGTGCGGGCAGCAGCGGTAGTTGTCAATGCCTAGCATGTATGCCTGCATCGCGAACCCGTTCGAGAATTGGCCGCCGCGATCGGGCCGGTCGAGCAGGGCGATGCTGTTGGCGCTGGTGATGTAGTGGATGCCGCGCTGCTGCGGGTCCAGCGCCGCGGGCAGCGAGTTGAACGCCAAATTCTCCGTGCGGTCGCCCCACACTGGGTCACCTGTGACTCGCGCCAGGATTTCGTGACTCGCCATGAATTCGACAATCCCGCACGTCTCGAAACCCTGCCTCGGGTCTCCGAAACCGGCGCGGGCGTTCTCATCTCCGGCGAACCCACCGCCGGCGAACTGCCCGTATGCAGTCATGATCATGTCGTAGTCGTTGTAGCTCGCCTGCCGGTGCGAGGCGTCCCCGCTCAGCACTGAGTATATGGCCGGCTCACGAAAGCCTTGCGCCAGGTTCACGTTGTGCAGCGACGGCAGGTGAGAAAGGTAGTTCGCGGAATTCGCATGGATCTTATGGGCCAGGTCGAGCAGGAAATTGTCCCCGGTCCTGTTGTACGTCCAGAACACCACCTCCAGCGTGTCCGCCCAGCGCTGACTACCCCAGCTCTGATTGAAGGCGCTCGCACCCTGTGCGTTCACGAACTGGAAGAATCTGGTAAAAAAGGGAAGGATTCGTGCGTCGGCCGTGAATTCCGCGAACGTGCGCAGAGCATGCAGCATCGGCATGTGCGGCCAGAAGTCCGGCCCGCCGTTCAGGCTCGTCCGCAACCCATTAGGCCCGAAATAACCGTCACTGGCCTGTGTCGCGATGACCCCGTTCACCCACCTCAGAGTCTGGGCCTGAGTGGCCGGGTCGCCGGTCACGTACCCAAGGCTTGAGTAGCCCTTGAGCCAATACGGCAGTTCCTCCCAGCCGGCCAACTCGGGGTGGATCCAGCCCGTGTTGTCGTATTGCAAGAAGTGCGAAACCTCGGTCATCCGGCCATTGAGCCCGTTCAGCTGATAGTTCAGCTGGGTCGCCAGCCAGCCGCCCGGCTTCGTGGCGCCCGGTGGCAGCTTCAGGAACGCATCGGGATGCAACGGTGCCCGGTTCGCAACGTATCCGGGGACGGCAGCCTGCGCCTCACCAATGCCGACAAACGGAGCCACGGCAGCTGAGGCCGCCACCGACGCCAAGAGGGTACGACGATCCACGAGAGACCTCCGATGTGCGGGCGTGTGAACAAATGTGTGACCGCGACCTAACGGAATCATAAATGTCAATGCATGACTTGTAAACTGTTCTCCTCAGAGCGTTCCGGCCACGCCCTGCGAAATGACGTCTTCGCTGTACCGGCTTGTCAACTCGGTCTCGGCAGCGCCGTCGCCTTGTGGGACAGGAAGTGGCGCGGCCGCCCCGCCCGGCGGTGAGCTTGGTCGATCACGAACCGGCGGTCAGTGTCGGCAAGGCATGCCGATCTGTCGGATTGACGCTCCTCTATCATCCAGCTACCTTTCTCCAGAGTGACGACATCGTCACACAGTGTTCCTCATCGGAATCCCCATCGGATCGGTTTCCCCACCGGCCGATCCTCGAGGAGGCGAATCCATGATTTCCCCGTATGCAAATGAGCCGCAGCACGGTGCGCAGGGCCAACGCCGTACCAGCCGACCGCTCGCCGCGCTCCTTGGAGCCGGGGTCGGTATGGTCCTGGCCGGATCATCGGTAACCCCAGCTCTGGCCGCCCCCGCGGCACAACACGCAGTAGCGGAGAGGGCCGCTGCACTGGTCACCGCACCGGCCGGCCTGGTCAATCCGTTCATCGGAACCTCTAATCAGGGCGATGATTTCCCCGGCGCTGACGTGCCGTTCGGGATGGTGCAATGGAGCCCGGACACGCCGTCGCGCCCAGGCGGTGGGGGCTACGAGTACAACGACAGGTCGATCACCGGGTTCAGCCTGACCCACATCGCCGGACCGGGTTGCGGCGCAGCCGGTGACGTGCCGGTGCTGCCCACAGTGGGTGCGGTCAGCAACTCGAGCACCGACAGCTTCTCGCATGCCAACGAAACGGCATCGGCCGGCTCGTACAAGGTCACGCTCGACAATCTGGTAACCACCGAGCTGACTGCCACGGCCCGCAGTGGAATGGCGCGTTTCACGTTCCCCCCGACCGCCCAGGCTAACTTGCTCTTCAAGCTGACCGGCAGCCAGAACGGCGCGAGCAACACGCAGTTCACCGTGGTCTCGGATACTGAGGTCAGCGGTCAGGTCACCTCCGGGAAGTTCTGCGGCGCGAACAACACGTACACGGTGTACTTCGACATGGTCTTCGATCATGCCTTCACCAGCTCGGCCACCGCTGCTGCCACCGGCACCCTTCGCGCGGCGCCGAGCACAAGGGCGTCCAAGAACGCGGCCGAGACGGCCAACAAGCCGGTAATACACGGAGACATGCCGAAAACCGCGGCGGTCGCGGCGGTCGCTTCCTCCAACGCGCACATCACCTTTGACACCACCGCTAACCGCGTGGTGCAGGCTAAAGTAGGCGTCTCCTACGTGTCGATCGCGAACGCCGCGGCCAACCGGACGGCCGAGAACCCGGCTTGGAACTTCGACACCACCCGCAACGCTGCCCAAAGCGCGTGGAACTCCCAGCTCGGCAAAGTGCGGATCAGCGGCGGTAGCACGGACCAACAGACGATCTTCTACACCGCGCTGTACCACTCACTGCTGCACCCCAACGTCATCAGTGACGTGAACGGTCAGTATTACGGCTTTGACAGCAAGACCCACACTGTCGACTCCGGCCACCGCGCCGCCTATGCCAACTACTCCGGCTGGGACATCTACCGTTCTCAAGCGCAGCTCGAAGCGCTGTTGGCACCCCAGGTCGCCTCCGATACCGCGCAGTCCATGGTCGACGATTACGCGCAGACCGGCGAACTGCCCAAATGGTCGGAGAATAACGGCGAATCATACGTGATGGTCGGCGATCCAGCCGACGGAATTCTCGCCGACTATTACGCCTTCGGCGCGCGGAACTTCGACACGCAGACCGCGCTGAACGACATGGTCAAACAAGCCACCACCGCCAACAACGACCGGCCAGGTGTGAATTACCTAGACTCGCCCGGCTACCAGCCCCACGACGGCAACTACGGTTGCTGCAATTTCTACGGCCCCGTGGCTACCACGCTGGAGTACAACACCGCCGACTTCGCAATCTCCGCCTTTGCTGGCGCGCTCGGCGACACGGCCAACCAGCGAAAATTCGCCGACCGTGCGCAAGGCTGGCGCAACGTGCTCAACCCAGCCTCCGGCTTCGTGCAACCCCGCAACGCCAACGGAAGCTGGGTGGCCGATTTCGATCCCACCAGTGGCGACGACATGGTCGAGGCCGACTCGTGGATCTACACCGGCATGGTCCCATTCAACGTGGCCGGGCTGGCTCGCGCCAAGGGCGGAAACGCTGTCATGAACGACTATCTCGACACCGTGCTGCGCAGCTACACCGGTGACAACGGCTACGCCTGGGTCGGCAACGAGCCCAGCATCGAACTGCCCTGGGAATACGACTACACCGGTCAGCCCTACAAAACCCAAGCCACAGTGCGGTCGATCCAGGACGCCATCTGGACGAACAAAGCCAGCGGCCTGGCCGACGGCAACGACGATCTCGGTGCGATGAGTGCTTGGTACGTGTGGTCCGCCCTCGGCATGTTCCCGATGACCCCGGGTACAGCCGACCTCGCCCTCGGCTCGCCCCTGTTCGCCCAAGCTGTCGTCACGCTGCCCTCCGGCAACACCCTGACCATCAACGGCAACGGCGCCGCGGACAACGCTCCGTACGTGCAGTCCGCAACTTGGAACGGCGCAGGGTGGAACAACGCTTACGCGCCCACCTCAGCTACCACCTCCGGCGGCACCCTGAGTTACACACTCGGAACCACCGCCAACACCTCATGGGCGACCGCCGGGTCCGCCGCCCCGCCCTCCTATGGCGGCAGCCTCGCCGCACCCGCCCAACCACGGGCCGGTGCCATTACCGCTGGTGTAGGTGCTGGCCTCTGCGTCGATGCCGCCCAATCCGCCACTGCGAACGGCACCGCAGTGCAGATCTGGGGCTGTGACACCACCTACGCCCAAGATTGGGTAGTCGCCGCTGACGGCACACTGCGAGTCTTGGGCAAATGCCTCGATGTCTCAAACAGTGGCACCGCTGACGGCACCAAAGTTCAGCTGTGGGGCTGCAACGGCACGGGCGCCCAACAATGGTCGGTCGGCGCCCACAACTCCCTGATCAACCCGCAGTCCGGCAAATGCCTGGACGACCCCAACTCCGCAACCACCAACGGTGCCCGCCTACAGATCTACATCTGCAACGACACCAACGCACAAACTTGGACCCTGCCTAGGTGACAACTCACTCGAACCCCTAACGTTGCCTTCCGACACAATCCACCCCTGGCACATACGCCGAAACGCCCAGAAACCCGTAACACAAACGGCACCTCTGCTGCTGCTGACGTCCTGGCGAAGAGAGGTGCCGTTTGCGGCACAGTCCCAGTCCTGGGGCTCTGTCGCACACGGCACCTAATGAGCGTAGGAGAGGAAACCTGGCGCTGTCGCCTGCCCCTGCCTGGTTCGGAATGCAGCTACTCACACAGTTCGCAGTGGCAACGATCAATCATTCGGGAAAGCTAAGTTGCCCGAGTAGACATTGCCACAAGTCGGGTCCTTTTATAAATAGCGTAAGGGCTCGGCTCAGAACTTTACTGCTGGGAAATCTTTTTTGGCTTGCTCGAACTGGGCCTGCGAAAAACCTGCTCCAAATGCTGTGGCGGCGCGCTTGCTCAGGTCGCGGCCGTCGGCGGCGCTGCTGAAGAGAACGAATTCTCCTGCATTCATCCGGCGGGTATAGACGAGGTTGCAGTCGTCGTTTTCGGTGCGGGTGGGGAAGTTCTGCGCCAACAGGCCGAAGAACCGGTCCATCACTTTAGCGTTGTTGCCGCTGTCCTTCCAGAGCGGCAGGAACCAGTCGCGGAACCAGGCAGCGCCGTTCGCCCCAGCGGGCAGATTGTCGCGCTGACTGGCGAACAATGCCTCAGTGCGAGCGGCATCGGCGGTGCGGCCAGTATTGGCGTAGAAGTCATGCACGCAGAATTCGGCCCACTTCGAGTCGCCCCAAACCTGGAATGCGGGCGACTCGTGGGTGCCCTGGCTGGCACCTTCAACTTGGTGGCAGGCCTCGTGGACGAGTTCGTCGTGCAGGACACCGTTGCTCTGCTCCCACTTGGGGTCCCCAACATCAATCGTGGTGCGGAAACCGGAGAACGAGTCGAACCTGTTGGCTACTGTCCCGCCGCCGTGCTTGCCCTGATGCAAGAATTCCAGTGCTGGTTTTGGCGCACCGAAGTTCGCACAGTTCGGGCCAATCGGAGCAGCCAGGCCGCGCTTGGCCGCGCATTGGCCATAGGTGCTCTTCATGTATTTCCACACGTCGGTGACGAAAGGGCTGATCCAGGCTGTCCCGGCGGCAGGCAACGCCTTGAGGTCATTATCGAAATAAACAGCCACATCAGCGTTGCAGGTGGCACGGGTCAACGCTTCATGGTGGTCTGAAATGTGATCGGTGATCACAGCCGGGGCTTCGCTGTTACACGTGAACGGTGAACCGGAGGTGGGACCGGTGCTCGGGCTAGGAGCGGTACTCGTCGGCGAGGTCGTTGGGGGAGTGGAGGCGGGTCCTGTGCTGGCGCTTGCTGAACCCCCGACAGGTGCTGCGGGTGAGCCGCCTGCTTGTGGACCGCCGCTCCCGGGGTTGCATCCCGCCACACCGGCGAGAGTGCCCGACAAGACGGTTGCCATGACTACAGGCCGCCAGTCCATGGTGAATTTCATGGTCAGCTCCAAAGCACATACGAGATTCGTGAACAACGGACGCACTGCTGCATACTGTGATTTCCGGGTACGGCAGCAGATCGTCCCTGATCGACGTCGGATGCAAGGAACCTAACAGCCGCTCGGCATACCAAAAGTGCCGATCTGGAGGTCTAAGGAGCTATTAAAGAAAACTTCAACAACACCACAAATTTGGAACAGTCATGACTGACAGTTCATAATTATGTCGACCTTTAAAAAATCGAAGTGAGCTTTCGACGTTGATGATCATCAAGTAGATCATTCTTGCTGGGACTCCTTCCTTCACCGACGAGCAACTAGTAGTGCTATGTCATCTTTCGGGGGGCTGATGGTGACTTCGGGCTGACCCTGGTGCTATCTACAAGGGCTGATGGTCGACGGGCGGCGCAAGTCGATCCAGCCGATGGCCGCAGCAGCCACCGCCCGCACCGACGCGATGTCGAAACCGCACTGGCTGCTGAGCTCGCCCAGTTACGCACCGACCTGGCCGCCACCCGGGTTCGGCGTCGAAACCCAGTACGTCGGCGTGGCCGTACGGATGGGTCGATCTGTTTTTAGCATTCCGCGGCCGCGCGGACCCGTGCCGTCCGTTACGTCGCCGACTCTTGCGGGGACCGGCCTGGCCGGGCACCATGACCTTGCCGTTGTCGAACATGTTCAACTCTGGCTGGCATCGGTGTCGTGCAGGGAAGGACGGAGTCGTGTCGTGCAGGAACGGGAGCCGGTCGACTGGCTATACCGCTTTCACCTCGGCAGCAGCGGTTGCGTAGGACGGGGCACTTTGGAGATTCGCCGCGGTGAGCGGTGGTCCGGAAAGCTCACGGCCGCACTGCTCAGGCTGCCTCGGTCCGGCACCGCGACTGCCACCCGGGTGCACATCACCAGGTCGGTGTCGCCGACGGACCCGGAGGCCACGATCGAACGGTGGCAACGAACGTTCGGCTCCACGACCGTCACCACCGGCATCGACCGAAGGCAAGATCAGGTGACCGAGCACATCGGCGGTCTCGATCTGGTCATGCGAATCAGTTGCGGCGCCACCTACATCCGGGTCGACACTCTGCATTCCGACCTGCGGATCGGCCCCTGGCACGTCCGGCTACCCCCGGTTTTTGCGCCGTGGGCCACCGCGTTTGCATGTGCTACGCCGTCCGGAGCCTTTCGCGTTGACGTGCGGATCGGTATACCCGTGGTCGGCACCGTTCTGGCGTATCGCGGCGTGATCCGAGAGGAGACCGGGGAATGAACGCGGTGCTGTGGCTCCTGGCCGTTCTAGGAATCCTGGGCGCATTCGACACCCTCTACTTCCACGAATATCGCGGGCAGATGCCGGCCCGGCTGCCGGGCCTCACCCCGGAATTGAAGCTGCACGCCAGCCGCAGCTCAATCTACGTGGCCGTGTTCGGCACCTTGCCGTGGTTCGCGTGGCGCGGCGGCTGGGCTTGGCTCTTCGCCCTGCTACTCCTCGTTGAAGTGTGCATCACGCTCGCCGACTTCATCGTCGAGGACCAGGTCCGTAAGCCGCTCGGCGGTCTGCTGCCGGGCGAACGGACCACGCACACCCTGATGGCCATCGTCTACGGGGCGATTCTGGCCAACCTCGTCCCGGTCCTGATCCAATGGGGCCGATCCGATACACGATTCACCGTCGAGCCGGTCGCGGTCCCGATCCTGTTGCGCCTCGGCCTCACCGCGCTAGCGGTCGGTACGTTGCTGTCGGCGGCGCGCGACGCGTACGCCGTGATCGGTTTTCCGTTGCCGTCGGCACGATGGCCGTGGCGCCAGCCCGATCGGACACCTCGATGAAGCACCGCCGATTCGCCGTGCGGATCTCACTGCCGCTGGCGTCGGTGGTCGACCCGCAGCGGTTCTTGCGGCTCACCGGCCTCCCCGCGATGGCACTCGCCTACGACGCACGTCGAGTTACCCGGGACATCGGCGCCGTGTTCCAACCGCATGGCGTCGTCCTGGAAGAAGCCCGGGCAGTCGCCGCAGAGCTTGGCTTGCCGAATTGGTGGCTTAACGAGCAAGCCAGTGCGTATGTTGCACGCGGCGAGGACCGCCGTCTGGTTGTGCCCTACGCTCGGGGTGCGTCGGTCGACGGCGCACGAAGGGCGCTGTCATGGCCGGCTCGTTGGTGGAGACCAAGTTCTACCTGCCTCGGGTCAGGCGCGGCGTAGTCGCCAGGGAGAGGTTGGCCGAGCGGCTCGACCGTGGTGCCGAGTTGCCCCTGACGCTCATCTCGGCACCGGCTGGGTTCGGCAAAACGACAATACTGGCGGACTGGCTGGCTACGGGAGAAAAGCGGGTCGCGTGGGTGTCTCTTGACGAGACTGAGCGGCAGCCGGCGTCGTTCTGGACCTACCTGATCTCGGCCCTGCACCGGGTGGCGCCCGGGGTTGGGGTGGCCGGGCTTCCGCTGCTGCAGGCGGCCCGGCCGCCGGTCGAGGCGCTGCTCACCACCGTGATCAACGAGCTCAGCGCCGGGTCGGATGACGTGTATCTGGTGCTCGACGACTACCACCTCGCTGACGGCCCCGACATCGAGGCGGGCATGGCGTTTCTGCTGGCGCACCTCCCGCCCCAGGTACACCTGGTGATCAGCACCCGAGTGGATCCCGTCCTGCCGCTGGCCCGGCTGCGAGCGCGCGGCGAGCTGGTCGAGATCCGGGCGGCCGACCTGCGCTTCACGCTGAGCGAGGTCACGGCGTACCTGAAAGGTCTTGATCTGGCCGCGAGCGACATCGCCGTGCTGGAAAGCCGGACCGAAGGGTGGATCGCAGCGCTGCAGCTGGCCGCGCTCTCGATGCGCGGCCGCAATGACCTGGCCGGCTTCATCGCGGGTTTCGCCGGAGACGATCGATACATCGTCGACTACCTCGTCGGTGAGGTTCTCGACCGGCAACCGGCCGACGTCCGCGAGTTCCTCGTCGCCTCCTGTGTCCTCGACCGGCTGACCGGCTCACTCTGCGACGCCGTGACCGGACAGTCGCACGGCAAGGCCATGCTCGAGGTGCTGGACCGCGGCAACTTGTTCGTGGTGTCGCTTGACGGCAACCGCCGCTGGTACCGCTACCACCACCTCTTCGCCGACGTGCTGCGGACCAGGCTCGTCGACGAGCAGCCGGACCGGATCCCGGAGCTACACCGCCGGGCCGCCGGCTGGTACGAGCAGAATGGCGAACCCGCTCCGGCGATCCGCCACGCCCTGGCCGCTGGCGACGTCGAGCGGGCGGCCGGCCTGGTCGAGCTGGCCATTCCAGCGCTGCGCCAGGACAGGCAGGAGGCCACCATCACGGGGTGGCTCGACGCGATTCCCGACGAGGTCGTCCGGGTGCGGCCGGTACTGGCGATCGGCTTCATCGGGGCGTTGATGGCGCGTAACGAGTTCGCCGACGTCGAGCGCCGGCTGGGCGAGGTGTCGCGGGTGCTGGCCGGCGACGGTAGCTCGATGGTGGTCGTCGACGAGGGCGAGCTTGCGCGCCTGCCCGCAGCCATCGAGATGTACTACGCCGCGTTCGCACTGATGCGGGGCGACGCGGCGGCCGTCGCCACCCATGCCCGGCAGGCGATCGACCATGCGGCGCCCGGCGACCACGTCATCCAGGCGGCGGCGTCGGCATTGCTCGGCCTGTCCCTTTGGGGAGGCGGCGACATCGAGGCCGCCCACCGGGCCTACTCGGCCAGCGTCGACGGGCTGCGACGGGCCGGGCACCTATCGGACGTGCTCGGCTGCTCGATCACTCTGGCCGACATCCAGATCACCCAGGGCCGCCTAGACGAGGCGCTGCGTACCTACGAGCAGGCGTTGCTCCTCGGCCCGGAGCTGCGCGGCAACGCCGACATGTACGTCGGGATGAGCATGATCGCGGTCGAGCGCAACGACCTGACCGCCGCCGCTGAGCACCTGCGGCGGGCGCAGGAACTGGGGGAGCACACGTGGCTGCCGCAGAATCCGTACCGGTGGCGGGTCGCATCGGCGGCGCTGCGGGAGGCGTCAGGCGATCTGGACGGTGCCTTGGAGTTGCTTCATGAAGCAGAGCGGGTATACGTGGGTGACTTCTCCCCCAACGTACGCCCGGTCCCCGCGATGATCGCCCGAGTGCTGGCCGCGCAAGGCCGGGTCGGTGAAGCCCTCGCCTGGGCCCGCGAGCAGGGCCTGGCGGCAGCCGACGAGCTGTCCTACCTGCGCGAGTTCGAACACATTACCCTCGCGAAGGTGCTGCTGGCCTCCTCGACGTCGGCGGATGCCGACCGGCTCCTCGCCCGGCTCCTCGCGGCGGCCGTCGCCGGCGGGCGGACCGGCAGTGTCATTGAGATCCTGGTTCTGCAGACGGGCCGCCGCGGCGATTTGGTCGCCCTCGAGCGGGCGCTGATCCTGGCCGAGCCGGCGGGCTACGTGCGGGCCTTCGTCGGCGTCGAACGGGCCTTGCTGCGCCGGCTCGCGCGACAACAACCCACCTGGGGCTACGTGCGGCGCCTGCTCGATGGGTCAAGCTGCCCTTCCGGCGCCGGATCGGTGCAGCTCGTCGATCCGCTCAGTGAGCGCGAACTGGACGTGCTTCGGCTGCTGCGCTCCGACCTCGACGGGCCGACGATCGCGCGCGAGCTCACGGTTTCGTTGAACACACTGCGCACCCACACCAAGAACATTTACGCCAAGCTCGGCGTCAACAGCCGCCGCAGCGCCGTCCGCCGCGCCGCCGAGCTAAAACTTCTTTAGACCGCTCACCACATGTGGTGATGTGCGCTCCCCATATCAGGTCCTACCTTTCAGCCATCCCGGAACCACCCGGGCCGGCCGGGAGGAGCGTCATGAGCGATCGATACGAGATCCGCTTCCAGGGGCATCTCGGCTCCCGCTGGGCGGCCCGGTTCCAACCGATGACCCTGACCCGCTTGGCCGACGGCAGCACCCGGCTCGAAGGAGCGGTTGTCGACCAAGCCGCCCTCCACGGACTGCTGAGTGCCCTGCGCGACCTTGGCCTCCCCCTAATCTCAGTGCATCGGAGTCAGCAATGACCGGCATCCGCAAGACCGCGTTCGTCGCGGGCCTTCTCTACCTGATCACCTTCGTCTCCTCGATCCCCGCCCTCTTCCTGCTGTCGCCGGTACTGCACCAGGCCGACTACATCATCAGCTCCGGCGCTGATACCCAGGTCGTCTGGGGCTGCCTGCTCGACCTCGTCAACGCCCTGTCCGCGATCGGTACCGCCGTCGCCCTGTTCCCCGTGGTGAAACGGCAGAACGAGGGCCTGGCACTCGGCTTCGTGATGTCCCGCATGCTGGAGGGAGCCGTCGTCTTGATCGGCATCGTCTGCCTCCTGGCGATTGTCACCCTGCGGCAGAACCCGTCCGGCGCCGACCCGGCTACGCTGCTCGTCACCGGCCACTCGCTGGTCGCTGTCCGCGACTGGACGTTCCTGCTCGGCCCCGGCCTGATGCCCGCCTTCAACGCCCTACTGCTAGGCACCCTGATGTACCGCTCCCGCCTGGTGCCCCGCGTCATCCCGCTGATGGGCCTGCTCGGCGCCCCGCTCCTGCTGGCCGCCGACCTGGCCACCCTGTTCGGCCACAACACCCAGACGTCCACCGCGTCGTTCCTGCTGACCCTGCCCGTCGCTGTCTGGGAGCTGGCCGTCGGCCTCTACCTAACCATCAAGGGCTTCCGCCCCTCCCCGATCCTGTCTGGGCCCAATACCCCGGCCACGCCGGACTGCACCCTGGCCACGATCGCCTGACCACCGGATCGGGCAGCGACCCGCCCTGATCGGCGGGTCGCTGATCGCGCGTAGATCAGAACCGGAGCGAGCGATTGTCAACTTCGTTTTGCGTGACCGCGACCCGGCCGGGTAGACCCGCTCGAAACGAGGCAAGAGGAACTGATCGCCCGCAGGTTGCGATCTTGTCAGCTCCGTGGGTGCGAGTGCGTATTTCTGCAGTTCAGCGGACGGTGTACGTCGTTTGGGTGTCCGCCCTTGAAGGTCGTAGCTCGATGGCGCCACCCAGCGGGCATTGAAGATCCAGAATCTCGTGGGGAGTGGCCGGAGTGAGGCGTGGGCGGTCCTGCTGAGGGATTGGGATCGGTCTTAGGCGTCAGACGCGCCCCGCTGACGGCCGAATGCTCGGGTGCGTGACCGCAGCCATCAGGTCGCCGACCAGTAGTATCACCGGCGATGCGTGACTACTTCGGCTGTACTTCTATGTCGGTCGGAGATCTCGACGATTTCTTCACGAGTTCTCTACAGGTGCCGCTATAGGTTCGTTCTGGTTGTTGCCGAATCTCTGGAGCTAGTGATGTGCGGTCTGAGTGTTTTTGTCAGGAGTTGGCCGCAGGTGGGTGAGCCCGATCCGGACGCGCTGGCGGTTTTTGCTGCCGCTTTGGAAACTATGGAGCATCGGGGGCCGGACGCGACCACGGTCGAATACGTTGACGGGCTCGGGATGGGCTTTAAACGGTTGGCCATCGTCGATCGGGAGACTGGCGGGCAGCCGGTGCATTACCCGCCGGCTGGGCGCCAGGCCCGGCGTTGGAGTGTGGTGTTCAACGGCGAGATCTACAACTACCGACAGTTGCGGGCTGATCTGATCCGCGAACACGACGCTGAGTTTCTTACCGACGGTGACGCCGAAGTGCTAGCTGCGGCCGTCCATTATTGGGGTGCGGCGGCGCTGCCGCTACTTCGGGGGATGTTCGCCTTTGTCGCCTATGACCATTGGACCGGCACGGTGCATGCCGCCCGTGACCCGTTCGGGATTAAGCCGCTGTATGTGTTGGAAACCACCGATGGGCTGTTTTTGGCCAGCGAACGTAAAGCGCTGGGTCCGTTTAGTGGAAACCCGGCGACTGCGTTGGACTTTGATGCCCTCGCGCATTACTTGACTTTCCAGTTCGTGCCCGATCCGCTGACGCTGCACCAGCAGGTCAAGCGGGTGCCGCCGGGCCACCGGCTGACGTGGACACCGGGTGGGCAACAGCGACTCGAACGTTATTTCCGGCCGTCGTTGCGGCCACTGCGGACTACGCCAGAGCAGGCATTTGAACATATCCGCGAGGCGTTGCGTGACAGTGTGCGGGCCCACCTACACGCCGAGGTACCGGTCGGGGCGTTTTTGTCCAGCGGCATCGACTCGACCGCGGTCGTTGCGTTAGCCCGGGAGGTGGTTCCTGACCTGCGGGTCTTCACCGCCGGGTTTGCCCAGGAAGGCTATTCCGAGATCGACATCGCGCAGGATACGGCCGACCAGCTTGGCGTACGTCTGGTCCCGACGGTGGTCACCGAGGACGAGGTGTTGCGTGAGCTGCCCCGGATCGTGCAGCTGTTGGATGATCCGATCGGCGACCCGTCGCTGATTCCGCTTTATTTCCTGGCCCATACGGCGTCGCGGTACGTGACAGTGGCGTTGTCCGGGGAGGGGTCGGACGAGTTATTCGGCGGCTACACGATCTATCGGGAGCCGCTGTCGCTGTCTCGGGTCGAGCATCTACCGGCGGGACTGAAGCGGGGCCTACGCGCCGTGTCACAGGTGATGCCGGAGGGCATGCGTGGGCGAAGCTTTCTGCAGCGCGGGACCACGCCGATCGAGGAGCGTTATTACGGCAACGCCCGGATGTTCGGGCCGGAGGAGAAGGCGCAGATCATGCGATTCACTGCCGAACCGCACACAGCGGTCACGGCCCGGCTGTATGCCGAAACCGCGGATGTCGACGAGGTGGCCTCGATGCAGTACGTGGACCTGCACACGTGGCTGCCGGGCGACATCTTGACCAAAGCAGACCGGATGTCTATGGCGCACTCGTTGGAGCTTCGGGTTCCGTTCCTTGACCGGGCTGTCTATGCGGCGGCGGCAGGTCTGCCGACAGAGCTGAAGCTGCCCAGCCATAGCCGGACCACGAAGTTCGCCCTGCGAGAAGCGATGCGCGGCATCGTGCCCGAATCGGTCCGCGACCGAGCGAAGCTGGGGTTCCCGACCCCGACCCGGGTCTGGTTGCGCGGCCCGATCGGTGATTGGATCGGCGGCCTGTTCGCCGATTCGCAGGCTGGCTATCTGCTCGACCTCGGTTATGCCCAAAAGTTGCTGGCCGATCACCGTAACAACCTCGCCGACAACTCACGCAAGGTCTGGACGGTTGCGATGTTCTGCCTGTGGCACGCGATAAACATCGAGCGCACCATTAACCCGGCCCCGGACTCCGTGGATAGCCCAGACCATCACCGCATTGCCGGCCCGCGCGGCGAAGCATCGTTGACACCCATAACTAGCGCCCAACAATAGGCCGGATCCTTCGGACTTTATCTGTCATGCGATCTCGACTCATCACGGCCTGCGCCGCCGCCGTCGCATTCGTCATCCTCGGCGGATTCATCGTTGGCCCTGACCTGCGCAGCGCCCTCTTCGCGGCCAAGCCCGAAACTGCAACCTCGACAGCCCCATCGCCGCCGCCGGTGTCGCATACCCCGCCGGTCTTGACCGCACCCCCGGGCCTGGCATATCACCCCGTGACAGTTGCGGTGGACGGCTTCTATTCATGGGCACTGCTGGACCGTAACAACGGGCAGCTATCCGGCTCACCGAACCTAACAGCGACCAATTCGACCGAATCGATGATCAAAGTATGGATCGTCTCAGATTTCCTCCGAAACACCGTGGCAGCCGGCAAGCAACCCACACCCGAACAGATCAGCTGGGCCAGCACCGCGATCCGTGACAGCAATGACAAATCAGCAGAGCAACTATTCAACCTCAGCGGTCGCACCCCGGTAATCACCCGGCTCATCAGGATCTGCGGGCTCACCGACACAGCCCCATTTGTTGCGCCCGGTTTATCGACCGTGTGGTGGAGCTATACCCGGATCTCTGCCCGCGACGCGGCGCGTATGGGCGCGTGTGTTGCCGATGGCCGCGCCGCCGGCAACTGGACTTCATGGGTCCTGGACAAAATGGCCCAAGTCCGCGGAACTACCGCGAACGCTGACCAACACCCCACCTGGGGCGGTGGACGATGGGGAATCATCGACGGTCTTCCCCGACAGATCCTCGACCACCAACAGGTCAGCATCAAAAACGGTTGGACCATGATCTACGCGGACAACAACTGGCACGTCAACTGCCTGGCCATCACCTCTACTTGGATCCTCGCTGTCCTGACCCGCTATCCGCGAAACCACGGTCTGCAATACGGTGCCGACATTTGCAAAGCTATAACACAGCAACTTCTATCTCCACCCGCTTTCTCCGCTAAGGGGAATAGTTCCAGCCCGCAGCTTGCCCCCAGTTCCTGACGTGAGGGATTTATCTTTGTTACCTGGGTGGCCGAAGTAGGTGGCGCCGTTTCGTCGGCGCGTTACGTAGCCAATTTAAGCGGACGGGAGTGGTTAATCCACCGACCGCGAAAGTTCTGGGTGGTGCCGCCCGTGAAGATCACCTCGATCCTTGCCAAAGTCACCAAGGACGACATCCGCCGCGACCCGTTCCCGCACGTCGTCGTCGAGAATGCCCTGCCGATTGGCGGCTTTTGAATACGCGGGCTCGCAGACGGGAATCGTCTTGAGCTGGGCAGACGCGCCGCGCGGAAAGGTGACGTAGAGCAATGCGGTGGACAGTGTAGGCAACTGTCAACGCGATTAACCCCAAGGCAGCAGCAAAGTCCTGCCAAAAGCTAATGGGGTAGAGCTGGACCATGTGATCCGTAGGATAAAAACTGTAGTTACCATCGGGGAAAAAGACCTGATGAAAGATCTCGAAGGCTGGCTGGAAAGCCGCGATGCTAATGACACCGATTATCAAAACGGCATAAAACAAAGAATTTGCGCCGCAGTTAATAGAGCGCCAAACCGTGAGGCGGTTGCGTTTGGTGGCCTTAGCTACTAGCAGCAGCCCGATGAGCGAGAGAAACCCAAGGCCCAGCACGAGGCGTAGGAGAGACCGTACGTCTCCCAAGTGCATAGAGTCTGCCGAGCTGTAGAACGCCCGCCCGTCGGCGCCGATGACGTTGACCGCCGTTGTCCCAAAGACAACTTGGACTATGGTCGTGTCTGACAGGCCGTTCACCTCGGAAGTAGTGAGGCCCAGCCGTTCGGCGCTGGATGCGCGGTCGAGCATTATATGCGTGATCGGGGTGGGTAAGAGCAAGACTGCGAGGGCAATGATTACCACGATAGTCGCCGCGGAACAGACCAAAGCAAAAGCGTACCGGCAGACGGTGCGCATAGAACCTCCAAGCGGCGCATAAACTCTCGCTTCTTGTTTCGTGCGAAGCAAAACTTCGCGCGAAGCTCCCCTGGGTGACACCAGGAACGAGACTATGTCAAGGATTACGGATTCAAACGCTGCCCGGATCACCAAAGATCGGATATCCGATCCCGCGGTCATGGACGCCTGCGGTCGGCGGATCATCGGATACAGCATGGCCCGAACCTGCCCGCACCACCGGCTCTGCTCACCCCGGTCGGCCGATAGATGGTCAGCAGCGACGGTTTCGTCGGTTTCACTAGCCCCAGTTTTGGCGGCTTCAGCTGACGCACATTTGGGAGCTTCGGCTAATGCAGTGACGCTACAGCTGCGGCTACCTTGACGCGTAGATTCTCCGGCAAAGGGGCAAATCCGGCATCAGTCGCCGCCCGTTGGCCAGCCGGGCTAGACGCGTACGCGAGGAAGCTTTTGGCTAACGGTTCAACGCCTTCCGGGCAAATAATCTCGTAGGTCACCTGAACGATCGGATATGCCCCGCTTATCGCTTTCGCGTAGTCGAAGGCGAGCTGCAGGTCACCGCTACCGCTGACCGTCGCCCCGGCCACGGTGACACCGGCTGCGACGTCGGTTAGCGAAACGAATTGGGCCGCAGCGTTGCCAACCCGGGCGGTCGGCAGCTCGTGGAACCGCGCGTAGGACGCCTCGACATACCCGATCGAACCCTCGGTTTGTTCGATCGCCGTTGCCACTGCGTCGTTGCCGACCGCCGCGATTCCGGCCGGCAACGGCCAGAGGCTGCGGTTGCCGAACGTCCAATCCGGGCCGGCGGCGGCAAGGAAGCCGGTAAAGTTGTCGGTGGTGCCGGACCGATCTGAGCGATGCACCGCTTTGATGGCAATGGCCGGGAGGTTGGAGTGCGGATTGTCCTTGACGATGAGCGGCGAGTTCCAGGTGGACACTTCACCGGTAAAGATCCGCGCGATGGTCGCCGGGCTGAGCTGAAGGTCGCTGGCGCCGGGCACGTTGTAGGCGAGAGCGATCGGCCCAACGGTCATCGGTAGGTGCACGGGGCCACTTGCACCGCACCGCTTGGACACCGAGCTCCGATCGGCAGCCGACAGTGGCGAGTCGGAGCCGGCGAAGTCCCCGGTCCGCTTGCTGAACTGCGCCACACCGGCGCCGGAGCCCGAACTAGTGTAGGCGATGGTAGCGCCTGCGCAGGCCACCTGGTAGTTCCTGATCCAGACATTCACCGCGTTCGCCTGAGCCGACGAGCCCTGCCCAGTGATCGACCCAGCCTGACAGGAGATGGTCTGATCGACCGTCCGGTCCGGCACCGCGTCGCAGGCCGTCAGCGCAAAAAGCGCCACCAACCCAACCGCCATTCGGTTGCGCATTGCATCCCTCACTGATACTCCGCCATCCTCGGGCGGACTCCGAGCGGCACTAGTAGCAGAATCAGGCCCAGCACGGCCGGTGGGATGATCGTCCACCCGCTGAGCAGCGTTTGACTTCTCTGCACCGCAGCAAAGAACGCCCGCTCTCGGGCGCTCGCGATCCGGGAGACCGCGTCGTCGTAGTAGGAGAAATCGAACGCCGCATCGCCGCGCCGAATACCGGTCAGCGCCGTGATCGCCTCCTTGCCTTGGCCTTGAGCCGACAACTGCACGATCCGCTCATGATCGCGTTGATAGGCCTGCCACCGCGTGACCACCTCCGGGCTACCGGCCACCCCCGACAGCCCACCGTCGATCGCCACGCCCCCGCCGCACGAGCCGCCCCGGATCAGGCAGTTGGACTTGGCGGCAAAGTCGTCGCGGTAATACTGCAGCTTATCGTCGATCAAATACCGGCTGGTGTCGGCGGCCGCGTCGTAGCTGATCGCGCGGGCCTGCGAGAGTGCAAGGTAGGGCGTCAAGCTTTGCCTGCGCGCATCGCTCAGCCGGCGTTCCTGCGCCACGCAAATCAGGATCATCGGCACGACTAACACCACCAAAAGCACAGTCGCGAGCACCAATGCCGGATTGAGGACGCGGTGAAAACGCCGGGTCAGCCACACCTGCAAGGCAAGCAACAGGATCAGCAGCAAAATCCCAAGAACCACAATCGATGCGACACCCCAGAGCTGGGTACGGTGTTTAGCGGTGTAAGCATTTTCGAGCCGGTCTTCGCTCGACTCGCGCAGCTGCTGGGCGCCCGGCAGGAGCCGCTGATGCAGGACATTGGTCGCCTGGGTGTAGTAACCGTGCTCATTCTGTGGGGTCGAGAGTGTCTGCCATACCCGCTCCCGATAGACGGCCAGGTCGTCGAGCAGAGCGAGGGTGGCGCTCTCGTCGGCCTTGCCGGCGATCAAAAGTTGCAAGTCACCGTCGATCTGACGGCTGCGCTCGCGGTAGGTGCCGAGTGCATCGATTCGGTTGCCGGCGTCGGTGGCCAAGGCCAGCCGGGCGACCTGTGCGTCGAGATCGCTGAGAGCGAAGTAGAGGGCAGCGGCGGCGCCGGCCTGCGGTGCGGCCTGGTCACCGATAACCCGAACCTGGTTCCCGATCCGGGTCATCAGCACCGTGGAGGCCAACGACAAAGCCACCACTGTCGCCAGGACGACTGCTGTTCTGAGCCGCAGGCGGGCAGGAGTTTCGGGTCGGAGCACTCGCCGGGCGAGCTCGCCCACCCGGCTTCGCTGTTGACCGGCAAACACGGAGTTCGGTGCAACTTTTCGCCGCTCATCCGCGGTCGGGCGTCGGGGCTCCTTGGCGACAACAGGCACAGCGTCAGTGTAGAGCTAGCAGCCATCATTGATCCGATGTAGCTAGTGCCAGAACTGAGTTCTGCGGGCAGTGGCTGTCCCTACCCGAGGCTCGCGTTACGACTTGTGCTGGTGGGCGGTTGTGGTTCCAGCAATGCGGCCAGGTGTTGTACGGCGGGGTTGGTGGACGCTGTCGGGTAGGCGAGGGCGGTGTCCACTGTCGGTATCGGCTCGGCGAACCGCAGGAGGCGTACTCCGGGCATCGTCAGCGCCCGCGCGCGGCCTTCGGGTACGGCGGCGATGACTTTTCCTGCGGAGACGGCCAGGAGTAGTTGTTCGTCGTCCGGCTCGTGGTGATCTAGGCGGAAGCCGCCGTGTGGCCAGACCTGCGAGATGATCCGGTCGTACATTCCCAAGGCGTTCTTGGGCGGCCACATCACCGCGGGTTCGTCGATGATATCGGTGCGTTCAACCGATCGGCCATCAGGCAGCCAGTGCTGCTCAGGCACGGCGAGTAGCAGATCTTCGGTGTCGACGTGGGCGCACGTGAGCGTGGGTTCGTTGATCGGTGGGCGGACGAACCCTGCGTCGAAGCGCCCGCCGATTAAGCCGGCGACATTCGGTGCCGTCCATGCGGTTTCCGCAATAATTTCCACCAGCGGGTACAGCTCCCGGAACCGGTCGATCAGGGAGTCGACCAGGCCACCGCGTGCTGATCGGGTATAGGCGAGCCGCAGTCGCCCCTGAAAGCCGCCTACCGCCGCGTGGATCCGGGCGGCCCCTGCGTCGGCGTCGGCGAGTAGGCGGCGTGCTTCGGCTGCGACCTGCCGTCCTATGTCGGTCAGGGTGCAACCTCGGGCGTCGCGTTTTACCAGGCCGGCGCCGAGTTGACGTTCCAGTGCTTGGATCTGCTGGCTGAGGGTCGGTTGGGTCAGGTGTAACCGGGCGGCGGCCTGGGTGAAATGGAGATCCTCGGCGAGAACCACAAAGGAACGCAGCCGGTCCAGGTCGGCGCCGGTCATTCGTGCATCGGCCATGGCCTGACTTTAATACGTCGGTATTCGCCAATCCCATATCCGAGTCATAGGTATTTCCGATGGCAGCTGCGCCGACGTTTATTGGCTTTTCAGCCCGTGTTGTTCGCAGGATGGGTGCATGACAGAGGTGACGGTGCTGGGCGGCGGGATCATCGGGATGACCGCGGCGATCCGGCTGCAACAACGCGGGGCTCAGGTAACGGTTGTCTGCGCTGCAGGCCTTTTGGAGACAGTGTCCGCGGTCGCAGCGGCAGTGTGGTACCCGACCCATACCGACCCACAGCCGAGACTGCAAAAATGGGCGCAGCGGACGTACACCGAGTTCCTACACCAGGCGGACGCCGGCGTGCCCGGAGTACTTTTGCGCCGGACTCGGATGCTTATACGCACAGGCCTACCGTGGTGGGCGCCCCCGGACGCGACGATGTCGGGGCACGAGTTGCGGTTCCCCGCACCGTTGGCTGAGATGGACGTCTACCTGCCGTGGCTACGTGACCGGATCATCGCGGCGGGGGGCCGTTTCGTGCGATGCCACGTCGAGGACCCGTCGGTGTTGCTCGCGCAAACCCCGGTGGTGGTCAACGCGACGGGTCTGGGCGCGGCTGACCCTGATCTTTATCCGGTACGCGGGCAGATCGTCGTGGTCGCTAATCCGGGTCTTGACGAGTCGGTACGCGATGAGGACAGCCCCGCCGGTATCACTTATGTTCACCCGCGACGCCATGACGTAGTCCTTGGGGGCACATTCGAGCTAGGACGCGACGACATGGAACCGGACCCCCGAGAACGGGCGGCCATCATCGCGCGATGCAGCATGCTGGTCCCGCAACTTCAAGGGGTCCGGGTTCTCGGCGACAGGGTCGGGCTGCGACCGGCCCGCCACGGCGGCCCGCGGGTCGAAGCGATCGATGTCCCCGAGGGACGCATCGTGCACGCCTACGGTCATGGCGGCGCAGGCATGACCATGTCGTGGGGTTGCGCCGACGAGGTCGCCCAACTAGCACTCGCATGAACGGGCGCGGCGGCTAGCCGAGCATTTGCCTTTTGATCTTCTGGACTGCAGCGCATGTTGCTGGTCGCCGCGGCGTCAGCAAAACAGCTGGCGTAGAAGGTCAGGAGGTCCAGCTATGCGCGGCAAGCGGCGGCACCGGAAGGTCGGCAAAGAGCCTCGCGAGAGGGTCGGGCGTCGGGAAAACACCACTAGCGACTCTTCGTCGATGAACAAGCTCTGGGACGTCATGAGCGTTGCAGCGCAGATCATCCGGGCGGGCACCGTGCTCGAACAGCACGATGCCCTCGCCAGGACGACGAGGGCGGTCGCGAACATGGTGAAAGCGATTTGGGACCTGCTCGGGAACTGATCGCTTGGTACACCGGGCGGGTCGCGTGCTAGCGCGGCCCGCATCCGGCGATCAGAAAACCCGCCAGCAATGCGGCGACAGGATGGTTTCTAGCCCATCCGGGTCGGCTCGCCGGTCGGCTTCGTCTTCGCTGAGGGTCAAGGGTTCGCAGGTTGAAATCCTTCAGCCCGACGATCAAGAAGGCCGATTACTCTTGGCATTATGCCTGATAATCGGCCTTCTTTGTGATGTGTTTGATCCTCAAATTCTTACTAGCTAGGCCATATTTGGGAACCAAAAGCCCCTTCGCCTGCTTGCTGAGGCCTCTCTCGATCGCCTTTGCGAGCACAAGCCTCCCAGTACGACCGGCGGACGGCGCACGCCGCACGGCTCGCGGGCGATGCGCTGGAGTGCCCGGTCCACAAAAGACGGCTTGGTCCGACGGCCGCTGCCTCAACCCGTCCGGACGGTAAGCCGCCGCAGCTGCTCGACATTTGTGAGGCGGACGGGTATCTCTGGCTGGCGCCTTCGCCGACCGGCAGATCCGTGCCGACCGAGACGCGTTCCATGACTTCACCAGCGCTGAACTGGCTGAACTGGCTGACGCCGCCGACGAGATCATCGCGGTTCTGCAGCGACACCGCATTACCTGCCCGCTTGAGGCCCGCCGCCGTTGGGTGTCCTCAGTGCGGACGGTTGCTTTAATGTCCCTATGGTCTCCCTATTCGCGGTCCCTTCCGGGGCTTCGCCTCTGCCATCGGCGCTGCGTCGTGTGATCGCGCTGATTATCGTCAACCTGGGGCTTAGCGCCGCGCTCACGGTACTGGTATTGATCTTCAACCATTCCCTGATTAATTATCAGGTTGCGCATACGGCCCTGCAGCCTGGGGTAAATGAGGTCGTCCTCCGGGCCAGCTTGCAGCTGGCTTCGTGGTCCAGGCTGGTCGGCGTTGGCGTCGTCGCGCTGGTCTACTTCTTCCTTGTTAAACGGCTGCGGGAAGGTCGCCGCCGAGCCTATCTGCGTACGATCGTGCTTGCGGTGGTCGGTCTCGCCGGCCTCGCACTCATTGCTTCGACCACCCGCCCCCGTATCCCTGGTGGGTGCATGTCGAGCAGGCCCTTCAGGCGGGGGTACTCGCGGCGCTGTTGTGGTCGGTGACCCGCCCCGAAGTGCGGGCCCACTTCGCCAATCCGCCGCGTCAAACTTCCCCCGCCGCGTGAGCACACCAGGCACGAGTGCTCAGCTCTTGGTGCTTGCTTCTGCGTGCGCCCTCTATATTTAACGAAGGACGCCACAAGTCGTTATTGACGACAAGCATAGGTCATGATGATGCTGACTGCTGATGGTGGTGGTTCCAACGGGTTCGTCCGCTTGCCGAGGCGGGTATTGATGTCTGCCTGGCTGGCCCGGGTGTTGATGAAGTTGCGGGCGGTGTAGACCGCAAAGTCACCAACGCGGAGCTAGCGGCTGTTCCCCTTGTCCCGCAAGACTTTCACGGGGAATGGAACTACACCATCAGTTGTGGACGAACGCGGAAACCCCGCCGGCGGCGGCTAGCAGGCCGAGGATGATCGGCGCGCCCAGGCCCAGCCCAGTCATGGGCACGCACGTGATATGTGACGGCGCCGATCATGAGGGCGATGATGCCGGTCGCGGCGGCGACGCCGATGACCGGTTTGCGCAGGCCGATGATGAGGCCGACGCTGGCAGCGACTTCAGCGACGCCGATCAGGATGCCGAGGGTGTTACTGACGCCGAGCTTTGTCAGGGAGTCACGGATGGCGCTTGCGCCGGTGAGGCCGGCGATGCCGCTGAGTCCATAGGCGATGGCTAGGACGATGAACAGAATCTTTGTGGTGCGGGTCATGAGGACTCCTGTACGACGGTAGGTGGCTGGGGAAGGTGCTGGCGATGCGGTTGCCGTCGGGGTCACGAAGGAATGGCGAACCGCACGCCTCGCGCGGCGTCGAACCGGTCGAGCACGTTACGTGGAGTCCGACACCGTGCAGGAGTGCGTCGTGCAGGTGTGCGCGGTGCATGCCGGCACTTACCCGCTGGGCGGTGAGGCGATGGTTTCTTACGTAGCGTTCGGGGTGGGGTGTGACGCCTAGGTGGAAACAGGTCGGGTCCAGGCCGAGTTGATCGGCACGCTTTCTCTGAGCGAATCAGAAGTTTCTAATAATCGATTCATTCCACACGACGGTCTCGTTGCTTCCGCGGCGGATTAGGTTTGAAGCTTTCCGGCGGTGGCCACTCTTGAAGGCTAGTCACGCATGCAACACACGTCAATGGCCCTACTGCGAAATTGAACTCGCTTCGCTTGATCATCGAGGGGGAGGGCGGCCTCTTGCCGAGTCATTCCGATAGGATTCTCGACGCCGTCGAGCCATGTCCGAAATGGGAGGAAACACATATTGGGGGGCGAATTACTAAGAATGCAGAATGTGGTTAACAAGTCTCTTAATCACAAATCATCTTCTCAAGGAGCCAGTAAACATCTAGGCGTATCCTCGACAGCGTGGCAGGGCCCAATGGTGCTTCGTTGGGGTGTTTTCGCTGGTGGCGGCGGCAGCTGGTGCGAAGTGGGTAAGCAAGACGCGGCATGTGGGGGCTGCTCGCCTCGGCAGGGGCATCGTGTCGGCAGTGCAGGCCACCCGCCTAACGGTGCTTGAAGCTTGATCGCTACCGTGTGTCGTGTGATTCAGCCGGCGGACGGTCACGTACACACCGAATTTTCCTGGGATGCACCCGAGGGCTCCATGGAACGGACCTGCGCACGTGCGGTGCAGCTCGGTCTCCCGGCCGTCGCGTTCACCGAGCACGTCGACTACTCCCGGTGGACGGTCGATGAAGTGGTCTTGGAGCGCTCACCGCTGCGGCGCGAGCTGACTGGTCCCGATGGCGTGCTGGTCCCGCCCGAGCTGGACCAGGAGCGCTATCTCGCCTCGGTCCAGCGGTGCCGCGAGCTGTTCCCGTCGCTGCACATCATCACCGGCGTCGAGCTGGGCGAACCCCACTGGAACGCCATTCCGGTCGCGAAACTCCTCGGGACCGGCCGCTACGAACGGGTGCTCGGCTCGCTACATGCCCTGCCCGTCGACGGCCACCTGGTCGAGGCGAATGCGCTATACCGGCAGCGCCCCGCCGTCGAGGTGCTCCGGCTCTACCTCGCCGAGATCGCGGAGCTGATTGCCCGTACTGATACTTTCGCTGTTCTCGCCCATTTGGACTACGCTGTGCGCGGCTGGCCCGCTGACGCGGGGCCGGTTGACCTGCACGCCTTCGAGGACGAGTTTCGGCACGCGCTGCGGACCCTCGCATATACGGACCGGACGCTGGAGGTCAACACCCGCATCCCGCTGGCTTCGGAGATCGTCCGTTGGTGGCGCGACGAGGGCGGCAAAGTGGTCACCTTCGGCAGTGACGCCCACGTCCCGGACGCCGTCGGTACCGGCCTGGCCGCCGCCGTAGACATGGTCGAGGCCTACGGTTTCCGGCCGGGCCGTCATCCGTACGATCGGTGGACGCTCCCAGGTTGATTCTCGCCTGGGCCCGAACTCGTCAGTTGCAAAGGCCGATCGATACAGCGAAGTTGCCACAATTTAGCCAACGCGACCTGCGCTAGTGGCGGCCCCAAACGTTGGACGAAGGCCAGTTCAACTACTGGGACTAACTCCAATTGCTCATGCTCTCCCGCCGGCGAGCGTGGGCGCCGGCTCTGCCTTAGCGTGATGCGCCGTGCGACCGTCTCGGCGTGCCGATCGCACGCTCGTGCCGAATAGCGGATGACAGCGTGGCGGTGATGCTGAATCATGAGCTCATGAAATCGGACGAAACGTCGCTGCCCCGACAGCCCGAGGTCGTCTTGATGTGCGGCATCGCGGGCGCGGGTAAAACCACATAGCCCTGAGTCTCGAGACTCAGGGCTATGTCCGACTATCTGTCGATGAGGAAATCTGGCGCCGCTTCGGCCGTCACGGAGTCGACTACGAGCCCGAGCAATATGAGCAGCACAGCGAGGTCGCCAGGAAGGCCGTGCGGGAGCGGCTGCTTTCGCTTCTGGCCGACGGCCGCGACATCGTGGTCGACAGCAGCTTCTGGCAGCGCTCGCAGCGGTATGAGTACAAGCGCCTGATTGAGCAAGCCGGGGGATGTTGGCGTCTGCTGTACCTCAAGGCCGACCCGAATCTGCTGCGGTGTCGTCTCGATGCACGAGCGGAGCGCTTCGACGCTAATTCCCCGTTCCCCATCACCGTTGAACGTTTGAACTACTACCTGCAAGTATTCGAGCCGCCGTCCGGCGAGGGTGAACAAGTCAATATCGCCAGCGACGACCGGCCGCAGCACCACACCACCGCCCCGGACCCGGACACCTGCTCCGGGGTCGGCCACGTCGGCGGCGCGTAATCAGCGACCTGATTGAAGGAGATGGCTCGGCCGTCCTCAGCGCAAACCGAAGCTCCGTCGGCGGAGAGGTCGATCTTCCAATCCAGCAGCTCGCCGTGGCAAGGCAAAGATTCGGTGGGATCGGTCGCGGCCGGCACCATGCAATGGGATCCCCGTGAGGGCCACCGGCACTGGCATTTCACCGACTTCGGGCAATACAATCTGCCCGGCGAAACAGTCGTGCCACCGGCAGGACCACACGGATAGATAAATCATCGTGCTCAGTGGGCCAGGAAATGCCGGCTCAGTGAGCACGATGCCTAATCGGGTCTTCGCGGTAACGCAACGTTGAGAAACAATCGACGGCCTCCTGACTAAAGTCCTGACCGGGACCACCCGACCCCGCCGACAACGTAAAGACTGCTCACTCGCCTGCGCTAGTCGCAGTTGCCCGCAAGTGGTTCCTAACCCGGCTCATGATTTCTGCTAGCTGGTCGGTGTCTTCTGGGCTGAGCAAGTTCAGGAATGCCGCGCGGACGGTACGGATATGCCCAGGGGCGGTGTGTTTAAGCAGGTCTCGGCCTGCTTGGGTGATCGCGGGCAGTACCCCGCGGTTGTCTGCGGGATTGGCCTCGCGGCTGACCAAGGCCCGTCGCTCCAGTTGCGCAACCTGGTAGGTCAGTCCACTGCGGCTGGCGATTAACTGGTCTGCGAGGTCGGTCATTCGCAGTCGTCCGCCCGGGGCTTCGGACAATCGGTGCAGGATCTCGTACTGCACGTGCGTGACCCCGCCGTCTTGGCGTAGTTGTGCCTCGATCTGTCGATCTAGCAGGTGGAACGTCTCCAGCAGACCGGCCCAGGCAGCCATTTCGACGGGGGTAAGCCAGTTTACTCCGGTCATGTGACCCACCTCATATTCTTTAGATGCTTCGAGTTGGAACAACTATGGTTCAAGCCGAGTTACTTCGTATTGGAAGCAACGTTCCGCTCGCGGATGTCCGCGACGATCAGGGAGAATAATATGAAGATCGCAATCATCGGTGCCGGCAATCGGCGCTGGTTTGGCCCGGCGCCTCGTCGAGGCCGGGCACACCGTCACACTCAGTGCTTCCACCCCGGATTCCGCCAACCTGGTGGCATTGCGTAACGAACTTCATGTCGCTGACCGTGGGTTACACCACGTCGGCAGGTGAGACGGTAGCCGCTTTGCTGCCAGGTTCGTCGGTCGTGAAGGCGTTCAACACAATATTCGCCGGCCACCTGCCGACAGCTGCGATCAACGGAGTTCCGCTTTTTCTGCCGGTTGCCGGCGATGACGAGGTCGCCAAGAAGACTGTCCTGCAGCCGGGTACGCAACTTGGGTTCGACGCGGGCCCGCTTACCAACGCCCGCTACCTCGAGCCGACTTTGGAACTGCTGATCCAGCTCGCCTTCGCGCAAAACCTGGGCCCCGGCATCGGCCTCGCTCTACTTCGTGCGTAGAGGCCCCGGCGCCCCCCAAGCAGCTTACCCCCTGAGCCCGACCTCCACCTTCGATCCACGTGTCACTCATGCGGTCCAATGGCCGCGTCTTTACTAGGAGTAATCCTGTTCGTTCGTGGGGTGTTGTTTCGCGTTGTCGCGCAATGAGCCGGCACCTGGGTTGCCTGATGTCTACCGGTGCCTTCTTCGGTGCGACGCATCTGCTCAACCCGGCCGGCACTCTGTGGGGTGCGCTGAAAGTTTACCGGCGCTGCGTTGCAAAACCAGTTGGCTGGCCGCTGGCCATTCCGGCGAGAATGGCCCAATGATCGCGATGCCGCCGCAGGAACCCGTTGAGCACCCCCGCATTGTGACCGAGTTCGCTGCGGGGCGGCCGACACGGGCTGTGTGGAAGAACGAACTCGGTGGGTTGACCTTCCAGGTGGGGGTAGGGGATGCACGGCAATTTGTGAAGTGGGCACCTGCCGGCAATGGCATCGATCTTTCGGCAGAGGCGGTACGGCTGCGGTGGGCGACGAGGTTCGTTGTGGTGCCGCGCGTACTTGATGTGGGCGGGGACGAGTTTGGGAGCTGGATCGTCACGGCCGGGCTTCCCGGGCGGATGGCGGTTGATGACCATTGGAAGCGCAAGCCTGCCACAGCTGTACGGGCGATCGGCGTTGGACTTCGCGCCATGCACGAGGCGTTGCCGGTCGCGGACTGCCCGTTCGACTGGTCGGCGCCGACGCGGTTGGAGACGGTGCGGTCACGTGCGGCGGCAGGCCGGATCAATCCGACGAACTGGCATCAGGAGTTTCAACACTTCGGCACTGTCGAGCAGGCGCTCGATGTGCTTGCCGACATTCCGCCAGTCGACGAACTTGTCGTTTGCCACGGTGACGCCTGTGCCCCAAACACGCTGATCGGTGACGATGGCACGTGGACCGGACACGTCGATCTCGGCGCGCTCGGGGTGGCTGACCGCTGGGCGGATCTCGCCATCGCCACGTGGAGTACGCAGTGGAACTATGGCTCGGATTGGGAGCAGCTGCTGCTTCACGCTTATGGAGTCGAGGCGGATCCGGAGCGGATTACGTATTACCGGCTGTTGTGGGAGCTATCGGATTGAGTCCATATTGCGACAGCGGATTATGGCCAGTTCGGCATACTGTATACGATGCTGCGCGCCGCACAATCGCAGACCACCCCCACACGAACCTTTCACGACATGACGCTGCGGATGCCCACGGCCCCGGCGTTGTTCCGGCTTGGGGTGTTATGCCCAGTTTAGGGATTGGACAAGGACCTGGTTTGCTGGACGAGCGCGACTCTGGTGATCTTTCGGGTGTCTATGCCACAAGATCGTTGCAGGAGTCGCGCTCGTGTTGTCATCTTCCCCGATCAGCCCTGTTGTTGACCACCTCGCCGATCTGGCCTTGTGGGAAGCCGAACTCGCCGCGGGTTTGCCCGCCGCGCAGGCGGTGGCTGCTGACCCGTTGTCGGTGGCGTCGCCGCTGCTGGAGCGGCTGCGGCAGGTACCCGATCCGCGGCGAGGGCGGGGTCTTCGGCATCCGTTGCTGGTGATTCTGGTGTTGACCGCATGCGCGACGTTGGTGGCCGGTAACGACGGTGTGACGGCGATCCGGCAGTGGGCGGCGCGGACCCCGCAGGATGTCCTGCACCGTCTTGGGGCCCGGTACAACCCGTGGCGTGGCCGGTACATAGTGCCCAGCGAACGCACCTTCCGGCGGGTACTGCAAGCCCTGGATGGTGACGCTCTCGACGCGGCGACCTGCGGATACGCCGCTGATGTGGTCCGGGGTGACGCGCTGGTGCCGGTTGTCGCCGCCGGGTGCGACGAGCCGGTCGAGCGTGAACAACGCCGCGCCGCCGCGCGGGCGGTGACTCACCCGGCGCCGGCCGGGCTGCTACCCGCGGCCGCGATCGACGGGAAACTGTTGCATGGCAGCCGCACCCCGGCCGGGCAGGTGTTCCTGGTCGCCGCGGTCACCCACGACCGCGGGATCGTCCTGGGTCAGCGTCAGGTCCCGAACAAACGCGGTGAGAACGCGGTCATCGCGGACCTGCTGACACCGCTGGACGTGGCCGGCATGATGCTGACCCTTGATGCCCTGCACACGACGAAGAAGACTGCCCGGCTGATCACCGGGCCGCTGAACGCCCACTACATGTTGATTTTGAAGGGAAATCAGCCCCTCGCGCTGCAAGCCGCCCAAGCATTGCTGTGCGGCACAGACTCCGAGTTCATCGACCACATGGACGTCACCACCGACAGGGGACACGGGCGTACCGAACGACGGACGCTGCGCGTGGCGCCCTGCGACGACACCCTGTTCCCCGGCGCCCGGCAAGTCTTTCGGCTGCGCCGTGACACCGGTGGACTCGACGGCGTACGCACCAGCAAAGAAATCATTCACGGCATCGTCAGCGCCGACGCCGGCCAGGCCGGGCCGGGCCACCTCAACTATTACGCGCGGGGTCACTGGTCCGTGGAGAACCGTCTACATTGGAGCCGTGACGTGACCTTCCACGAGGACGATTCCCAGCTCAGAACCGGTACAGCCCCACGCGCCGCGGCCAGCTTCCGCAATCTGGCCCTCAACACCTTCCGCCTCGCCGGACGCGCGAACATCGCCCACGCCCGCCGCGACCTCCACGAACACCGCGACGCCTTCGCCGTCTACAACATCTAACAAACCATGATCAAACCGGACACTCCCGAACAACGCCGGGGCCGTGGCGGATGCCCGGTCTTAGTGGTCGGGTTCGTAATGGTCTGCCGCGGCACTTTCCGGACAGTCGTAAATAGCGGTTTACGCTGCTGATTACCGGTTCATGGCCCGTTCCGATCAACAGCGCCCGCCAGGGTCTGCACACACCGGCTTGGCCGGAGCTTCAGTGGGGACCACTTGGACACAGGGCAGGTGGCGAGCCGGGATGGGATCGCCGCGGTGCTGCTCGGCCTGGGCTAACGACAGTAAGCGCACCGCAGCCGCTCGGCGCAGGGAGAAATCCCGGCATCGAGCAGCCGCGGTGCTTGTGCTGCTGCAGCAAATCTGCACGTCGATCTGCCATTCTCGGCCATTCTTTGACGCTGAGGCGTGCTGATCGCGGCTAGATTTTTAATTGCCTCGGGTCAGGAGCAATGGGCCCACGAGAAGTGATAAACCGTGGTGATCGACCTTGAGGCCGCATGAGCGGCGCCGCTGATGGTTGCGGTCGAGGTCGGTGGCGGTGCGGTTCATGCTGTTCGGCTCGGGGTTACCAAGTGCGGCTCGGGGTACCAGGTGCGGCTCGGGGTACCAGGTGCGGCTCGGGGTACCAAGTGCGGCTCGGGGTACCAAGTGCGGGCAGTGTCTCGCTCGGGTCGGGTTCCGGGCCAAGCTAGTCCGCTGATCGAGCCCGTTCGAGCCGACACTGTTCGAAACTGCCATCGCGGTAACTACTGCTTGGTTCTGCAACACGCCGAATAAATCGCCAGACAAGACCTAATAACCCATTAAGTCGTCGAGTTGATGGCCTGGTCCCGCAGCACAGTGTTGTTAGGTAGTGGAGTGTTGTTAGGCAGCCGCCGAGATAAAGCTCGACACCTCGACACCTATTCGGCTGCCTGTGCGGCGTGGTGGTGCCGATCCGGAACGAGCCGCTGCTGCCTGGATCAGGTTGCTGGGCGCAGTTGTTCGACCAAGTTCCGAGCAGCCTGTTCGTTGTCGTTAGGTATCTCGATATACCCCTGGTCGAATCCTGGCTTGATCAGGGGCGCCCAGACAATATGGCCGTTGACGATAACCGCCAGCGGAGTTTCGGTGTTTACTAGCCGGCTGGCAAGGTCGCGAAATTTGACACGGTCAGCTTCGGTCAGCGTCAGATGGGCGACATATATCGGCGAATTCCGATCAGACTTGACTTTGATTCCGTTTGTCTCAGTGATAAGAAGCCGATCCGGGCCTAGCGCCGAACATAACCCGTAGGCAGGGTATTCACCAGTGAGGCACTGGCCCTTATGCGGCTGATTGGTACCTATTACCGGTGCTACCAAGACCGGCTCGGATAGCGTTCCCGCCGACCGTTGCGCCCCAGACAGGTAAGTGTTTGACGTCGAATCTGTTGGCGGAGACGGCACCAGTGAAGTTGCTACCGGCACGCTGGCAGCTACTGCGAGTACACAACCCGCTGCGACGATCGCGATGTTGCGACGGCGCTGGGTGCGAGCGCGTTGTCGAACCCGGCCGGCGAGATTCGGCACTGGTGGTGCGCTCAGCTCGGCACAATCGCGAAGTGCGCTGCGTACGTCTTGGGTTTCGTTATCAATGGTCTGCACTGTTTCCTCCGAAAACTGTGGTCAGGGCGTCGAATCGGTCGCCAGCCACCGCTGTAGGAGCAGTGCGGATGGGCGCCCAATCGTGCAGAACTCCGTCGCGTCGCAGTGTCGCCAACCCGCGAGCTGCTTGACTTTTCACGTTGCCGATCGAGGTGTTCAAAAGGTCAGCGACCTGCTGTTCGGACAGGTCCTCGTAATAGCGCAGAACCACGACTGCGCGCTGACTTCGACCAAGCCGCCGTAATGCGGTCACCAGCGCCAGCCGGGCATCCACGCCCTCGAACCGTCCGGACACCGCTGTCGTCGGCAATACCTCGGCCGGACGCTCCCCGGACGATCGGCGGCGCCACCACGACGTTGCCGTGGTGATAAGAATGCGGCGAACATAGGCTTCCGCGGACTCGGTCCGCTCGATGCGCGACCAGGCCTTCCACGTCTTAACTAACGCGGCCTGAAGCAAATCTTGGGCCAAATGCTGATCGCCGGTCAACAAGTACGCGGTACGTAACAGACTCGGCGACCGGGCCGCCACGAAACCGTCGAAGTCGTCGCGCTCGGACTCGCTCATACCCGCCTCCTTGTCAGTGACCGACAGCAGATCACCGATGAGGACGCGCTCACCACCGACGAAAGTTGCACTCCGCCGGCAAAATTTCGGTGTTGGCCAGTCCGTGGCTCACTGCCATAAACATCCGGACGATTTACCCGACTATCGAATGGTATCGGTAGGGGTTGGTGTCGATTGAGCAACGATCAATGGGTGCGCTGTGTGACTTGGGAGTTACTGGTGGTGCATGTTGGTGAGTGACACGCGGGTGATCCGGGGGCTGCCCGGGGTATAGCGAAACTCCTGATATGACGTGGGTTGTCAAGACACGCGTCGGTTACCAGGAGTTTCGTTGTCGAAGTCTGCCATAGGTGTGCCGGAACTCGGGTTGTCGCGGCTGGGCGGGTCGTCGGGGTCGTTACGCGAAGTGATCCTGGCTGGTCCCGGGGCGCGGGTTGCGGCCGCGGGTGGGGGTGTTGCGATCCGGGCGGTGGTCACGCCGGAGCAGGTCGCGGCGGCGTTGTCGGCGGCGGGGCACGTCGACAAGCAGCGGGCGAGGTTGTCCGGCGCGGTGACGGCGGTGTTGGTGCTCGGGTTGTGCCTGTTCTGCGGGCAGGGCTCAGCAGCAGTGATCACCCGCCTGTGGCCGTTACTGTCCGTTTTCAACCCGGTGGTGGTGATGTGTGTCCCGGTCTGCACGGTCGCGTTGTCGCAGGCCAGGGACCGGTTACCGGTCGCGGTGCTGCGGGAGTTATTCACCCGCACCGCCGCGGACGCGGCGGGACGGGTGGCGGCTGCCGGGTCGCTGGTGTTCGGCCTGGTGGTGACCGCGACCGACGGCACGGTGTTCGACCTCGCCGCGACCGATGCGATCCGGGCCAGGTTCGCGACCCCGACCGGTGGCCGGTTCCCGCAAGCGCGGGCCGTCACCCTGGTGGAATGCGGCACCCGCCGGGTCCTGGCCGCGCAGGTCGACTCGTGTCAGGTCAGTGAACAGGTGTTGTGGGATCGCCTGGTGGCCTGCCTGAAACCGGGAACGATCAATCTCGCAGACAGGAACTTCTTCTCGATGCACCGGTGGCGGGTCGCGGCCGCGACCGGCGCGCATCTGGCCTGGCGGGTGAAGAACGGCCACCAGAGCCTACCGGCGAAGATCGTGGACACGCTGTCCGACGGATCCCAGCAGGTCCGGTTACGCGAGTCCGATCAGATGCGCGCCCACCGCCGCAAGACCAGCGGCGAGCCGAAAGCCGCCCGCCTCGACGACATCATCGCCCGGATGGTCGAGTTCACCGTCACCCTGAGCGACCGGGCCGGCAAGAGCAGCACGAGCAGGTTCCGGGTCCTGACCACACTGCTCGACCACGTCGCCTACCCGGCCGAGCAGATCGCCGCGGTGTACGCCGAAAGATGGCAAGCAGAACTGGTGTACAAATCAATCAAGTCGACGCTCCGCGGCGGTGACCGCCGGCTCCGCGGCCAGTCGGCGGACCTGGCAGAACAAGAAATCTGGGCGCTACTGACCGTCTACAACGCACTCGTCGATCACGCCGTGAACGCCGCGATCGACCTCGGCATCGACCCCGATGAGATTTCCTTCACCACCGTCCTGCACGCGACCCGCGACCATCTGATCGCCTCAGCGCCCTGCCGAGCCTGCGGCCACCACCGCGACTTCGCCGACCTGCAAGTCGCGATCACCGCCGCTCCCCGAGAACGCAGAGGCCGGACCCGGACCGGCCCACGAACGAAGAAACAACGAGAAACCCAACACACCCGCGACGTCAGCTACACGATCACCATCACAGAATCAAATCTACCCAAAATGACCTAAACGACCAATTGTTTAGGGCAGTGGCCCAAATGCCGGCCAAATGCCCACTCGGTGGCATAAACGCGGGCGACCCAGTCACCGGGTCCATCACCTTAATCCACGGCCAATACAACGCCGCATATTTAGAGTCGTAGTTCGCCTCGGTCCGCCAAGTCTTTACCTGCTGCGCATTCAATCCGGGCGGAGTATCCAGAATGGCCACCCGATCGTGCATCAACTCACAGTGGGTGATCATCGCCGACTGCACCGCGCGCACCCCTTCGTCGTCAAGCAAACCCCTATCAAAGGCCGCCATCAAATCCGGTACGGCCAGCATGGTGATCTCGTCGATCGCCTCCAACCCCGCAAACCCGGTACGGTCGGCCGAGTTGCCCACGTAAATGTCGGGTTGCAGTGCTGCGGTGGTCGCGCTCGACTGGGACGCGAGCGGCACCTCGACGCCTTGGCGGGGCAAGCTGGCCAGTTTGCCGCCGCGGGTCTCCTCGACCTCGATCAGTTTCGACTGGGTGCGCACCGCTGCGGCCACGTTTGTCGGTCCGCGCTTCACGGTCAGACCGGGCAACGTTTCCACGACTTCGCCGCCCCGCTTGACCAGCAGCGTGAACGTGTCACTGTCCTCAGGTGCCGCGGCCACCTCCACCGTCAGCGGCGCACCGGTGATTGCGGCCGGCTGGGCGCGGACGGCGAACGCGACTCGACCGTCTTCGGTGGCGGGCAGCTCACCGCGCAACACGGGTGGCTGGGCGATTTCGTCTGAGCCGACGCGCACCACATAGGCCGAACCACCACCGTTGGCGAAGTACCCGTACACGGAGTGGGCCAGATAGACCCCGGGCAGGAAACCGCCGAAGTTCTGGGTGAATTGGGTCCAGTTGGTGACCAGCGTTGGCTGGTTTACCGGGCCCTTCTCGGCGAACCCCACGAAAGCGGCCACAGCGGTTCCGGCAGCCTCGATCGGCCGGGAACCAGATGACACCTCCTCCATGTAGACGCCGGGGGACAGGTAGCTGCTGGGCATCGGACCTCCTACTGCTGCGCCTGATCCCTCGCAGCATCGTCGGGTTTCCCCGGTGGATCACCGGCCTGCGGGCGGCTGGTGGTGCGCCGCTCGCCGCCTGATCGGGCAGCCGGTTGTGCACACCTGGGCGCCCTGGATCACTGCGTGTCACCCCAGCCGGCCGGGCAGCATCGGTGGCGTGATCGCCGAGGTCCAGCAGGCCGTGCGCGGGCTGCTCACACCGTTGTTGCCGCCCGATTGCGAGCTCGCCTTCGACGCGCCCGCATCGCTGAGCTTTGTGCTGGCCGCGGTGGGCGAAGACGTGCAGGGCAGCGAAACTGACTGGACCGACATCCGTTCGCCGGAAGGTCGCGTCGTCGGTCGCCGCCCCCCGGTCCGTCGCTTCGACCTCACGTACGCCGTGAGCATCGCACCCGAATCGCCCGCCCTGATTGACGCCGTTCTGATCGCGGTCGATCCGGGTAAACGGCTCCCGGTGCAGTTGCTCGCAGCTTCGCTGGCCGGGCACCCGATCACAGTTCGGCTCGGCGATCAGTCCTTGCTTCCCATGTCGCCACTGGCTTTCCCGCCGCAGCCAACGGTGCTGGCCGTAGTGGTGAACGCGCCGTTGGTGTTGCCGGTCGTCACTGAAATAGCTGCGCCGGCCGAGCGCATTCGGCTCGGCGTGGCCCCGCCAGGCCGCGCAGCGCCAGCATCGACCGGCCAGCCAGCTCCGGTGTCGTCGCGCGGCGGTCCAGAGCCGGTGCCGGCTAGCGGCCAAAATGGTCGGTGGCAGTCGGCGGCTGTTGAGGAGGAAGCTGATGCCGTTCGCGGCCAAGATGAATGATCAAGTCGCGGTAGTCGGCAGCAATGCCACCAATCAGCCGCCGCACATCCCCCAGGGCGGCAGCTTCCAGATTCCGCCCACCAACTCGGGCACGGTCCTGCAGGGCAGCAGCAGCGTCATGATCAATGGCAAACCAGCCGCCCGGATCGGCGACCCGGTCCAAACCTGCAACGACCCCGCTCCCGCGCCCACCAGCAAGATCGTCGGCGCCGGCACAGTCCTAATCGGCTAGCGCGGGCCAGTAGGGGAGCTGACGCCGAGGCGGGCGAGCATGTCGGCGTAACGGCGGCGGGCTTCGGCTGCTTTGGCCGGGGTAGAGCTGCGGGCATATCCGCGCAGCAGCACTTGCCAGGACTCGTCGTCATGCGGGTCCAGGGCCACGCATTGTTCGGCGGCTCGGATTGCCCCAGCGACATTGCCGCGGGTCAGCTCGGCTACCGCCAGTTCCCGCGCCACCCGGGTCGCGAGCTGCCGGAAATGGTCGCGCGCCACGACCGCCCACTCGGCTGGACCCTCCTCGGGCAACAGCTCCCCGCCGTACGCGGAAAGGGCTGCGGTTAGGGCTTCTAGCTCGGCGTGGAAGCTGCCGGTGCGGCGTTGTTGCTGCCAGCGTTGCACTGCGTCGGTGAAGGCGGCGGTGTCGGCGTAGCCGCCTGGTGGCAGCACGATCCCGTAGGCGTCGCCGGATCGCACCAGGATTTGCGCCCGCCCGCGCCTGCTGTGCGGTTCCAGCAGGCCCCGCAGCGCTGAGATCGTCACTTGCAGGTTGCGGGTTGCGGCGGCGGGGGCTAGATCCGACCAGAGCGCCTCGGTCAGCACTTCTCGATGCACGAAGCGGCCCGCCTGCACGGCCAGCAACCGCAGTGCGCTGCGGGCTCGTGGCCGCACCCGGGTCAGGTCGACCGGTTGTCCGTTGAGCTCCAGCGCAAACCCGGCGAAGCACTGGATCCGCACGGCTGGCGGGCGAGCATCCGCCACCGTCGCGGTGAAGGTGGCCAGCCAGAACTTCAGCGTCTTGAGTGGCAACTCGCCTTCGGTTGCCCGGGTCGCGGCGGCGCGCAACAGGCTGGGTCGGCGGACCGGGTTGAGCACGGAGAGCGCCAGCAGCCCCACGACCGCAGCGCCCGGCACCTCGGCGGCCTCAGCTCGGTCGATCGCCGCCTGTGCGTCGTGCGACGCCGCCGCAGCTCTGCGCCGAGCCCGCGCCAACGCGATGAACGCCTGCGCCCACACGGCGATCGACTCAGCGCCTAACGCCGTTGCTTCCCCGCGCAACGCTTCCAGCCGGGCCTCGTCGAGTTTGCCGTCGCGCACCTCGCAGAGCGCCGCGACCGAGCACAGCAGCACGTAACCCCAGTGGTCGTCAGCCCGCAGACATGACGCAGCGACCGTATCCGTATCGGCTGCGGTGTAAGGTGCGCCGCCGAGCGCTCGTGTGCCCAAGGCCAGCCGCGCGACCCAGCCGTAGCCTTGGCCGTCGGCCTCATCCGCGATCTGCTCCAATGCGGCGGGGGAGGCCAGACCGCGCGCGGCGGCGATTGCAGTGCGCACTAGGCGCAGACCGAGCAGTGCGACCGGTGAGTCGTGTCCGTCGATGCCGACCCGGTGCGTCTCGCGGGTGATGTCATCGGGTGCCCCGGCGCCGAAGACCGCACCGACCAGGCGGATCACCTCGGCCTCCGCCGGCGAAAGTTCGGTTACAGTACGCGTGTTGCGAACGGCGTTCGGGCCGACGGCGACGCGTAACCAGGCCGTCCAATGGTGCCCGGTGCTCGGTGTGGGGGAGGCGAGCGCTTCTACTTCGTCCAGCCGATGCTGCACGACGGCGCGTCCGGCCTCGTCGGTGAATTTGTCCCGCGCCGCGTGCATACCCAAATAGGCAGCTTTGATTTTGGCGTTGTTGAGGTGGTCGACGGCCTGGGCGAAGATGAGCCACGGTTCTTCGTCGCGCTGGTTCGGCGGCACGAGATCGATCAGGTCGGCGACGGGTGGCCGGATGACTGCCGACCCGAATTCGGCTAGCAGCAGGTGCAGGCCGGTCCAGTCGCCGACGCGGGCCAGGGCGCGAGCGGCTTCCGGATAGGACTGCTCGGCCAGCAGGATGTCGGCGGCTTGCTGTCGCCGGTCGAGCGTGCCTTCGCGCTCATGCCGGCGCACTTCGAGGTGGGCGCGAAACGCCGGCTCGAAGCGATAGTTGTCGCCTAGGCCGGTCATCGGCAGCGCCAGGTCACGGACCAGGCTTTCCAGCAGGTCGGCCGTGACCGGCTGCCCGAGCAGCTGCGAACATCGGTCGGCGGTGAGCACCTCGAAGAAGCTGACCCGCTCGAGCATTTCTTTGACCTGCTCCGGCACGTCGGCCAGGACGTTGTCGTCGAAGAACTGGCGAAACATCGGCCAGCGCTCAAACCCGTATTCGATGGTTTTGATGCGTTCTGCCATGGAGCGTCCGCGGGTGGCCCGGTGGAACATGGCCAGGCCGGCGGGCCAGCCACCGGTGCGGCGGCTCAGTGCGGCTGCATCGGCGCTGGGCAATGGTTCGCGGTATACGTCATCCAACAGGCGTTCCACTTCCCAACGCCGGAATCGCAGGTCGGCCAGGGTGACAGTGTTGCCGTCGGTTAACTCGTGCCGCAGCCCCGCGAGTGTGAACGGCTTCGTGCTGGCTAACACGATGCGCACGTTGCGCGGGCGGCGGGCGGTGATCCGGGCGAGCAGGTGCTCACTGGGCGTACCGATCAGGTGTTCGATGTTGTCGATGGTCAGCACCAATCCGCCGGAGCGCAGGGACGCCTCGGTCAGCGCTTCGAGCACACTGGTGGCTTCGTCGACGTCGGTGCTGGCCTGGTCGGGAGCGATAGCCTCGACCAGTCGCCGCGCAGCGTCGCCCAGCAAGCCGCTGATCGCGTCGGCTTGATAGGCAGCGACCGGGCTGCCCAACCAATGCGAATATTGGGCGAGCAGAGTCGACTTTCCGTAGCCGGCGGGTGCCAAAACCAGTGCGACATTGCCTGAATTGTCGAGTTGGTCGAGCAGGCGCGCCCGAGGCAGCCCCACCTGGCCTCGCACCCGGAGATCCACTTCCGCCCCTTCGCAGTGTCGCCGCTCACCACCCCCGTGCGCGGACCACCATCATCGCGGAAATCCGCAACATCTATGTTGACCAATTACTAACATGCGCAGCTGAATGCCGAGCTAGCCGAGGTAGTCCCGAAAATCGAAGCCCCATTCGCCCGGCTCCATCGCGTCCCCAGCACCACACCAAGCCAACTTCTGCTGCTGTTGGGCAAACGAATCTTAAACCCGCTTGATCGGTACGGGGTAGTCGCGGGTCAAGGTGAAGTCGGCGCGGGTGAGTCGGCGTACTGTCGTCATCGCGTGGCCGCCTAGCGCGCGAAGGTGACGTGGATCGAGCCGCCGGCCGAACATTGCCGCGCCCATAATCTCGGCACCGATGCCCTCGAAGTGCGCTGCAACGTACGAGTCGTCGACACCAGTCGTCCCAGCGCCGCTGGTGTCGCCGAAGATGCGCTCGCGGAAGGTGCGGGTCGCGGTGTAGGCCTCGGTGAGGCGACCCCGACTATTGCTGAACGGCACGGATTGGTCAATTGCCCAGTGTTCGGTCCGCGGCCGGGGCGAGGCCTTCAGCGGCGATATTCCGCGCTTGTCGTGCGGACGCTTCCATGGCAAGCTACGAACGATCAACGTCGATGTTTTGGAGGCAAGTCGATGTTTCGGAGACAAGTCGATGTTTCGGAGAAAAAATGCATCCGAAACGGCCCTGCGATGAGGACGGCCCTGCGATGAGAAATAGTACTGCGCTGAGAATCGCTGGTGCAGGGGTTGTGGCAATTGTGACTGCGGCTTTCACTTCGCCTGTGCCGGCTGCCGCAACTCATAAGCCCACAGTGCCACGGCCCAGAGTGCTCGCTCTCGCCCTGGCAGCTGCCCAGGACGTGCCATCGGCGCCCGGCTCCGAGCCGGACACCTTGGTCGAGCCCGACATCGCGGCGTCGCCGGTCAACCCAGACATTGCCGTTGCGGCCGCGCATGACAGTCGATATGCCGATGGCGGTGCGGTCGGAATCACCCACGCTTGGACCCGCGACGGTGGACGGACCTGGCAGCACGCACCCGTGCCGTTCATCACCACCGCGGCCGGCGGCGCTTGGGACCGCGCGTCAGACCCGGTGCTCGCGTTCGGCCCTGACGGTGACGTATACCTATCCACGATTGCCTTCAACAGCGATGCCACCGACTGCCGCAGCGTGGTGCTGGTGTCTCGGTCAACCGATGCGGGCGCGACGTTCGAGCCGCCCTCGATCGCCCAGTCCACGAACGACTGCACCGTGTTCAACGACAAAAACTGGCTAACCGTTGATACCGGATACCGTTCACCGCACCGTGGCCGGGTGTTCCAGTTCTGGTCCTACTTCGTAGGTGACCATGCGCAGCAGCGGGTGCGCTGGTCGGATAACCACGGTGGCACCTGGAGTGACGCCGTTGTGATCACGCCCGGCGAGGTCGATACCCAGAACTCCCAGGCCCTGATCCGGCCGGACGGCTCGATCACCGACGTCTACTTGGACTACACCGGGACGAGCCGCCTACCCGATCGCGAGCGCGAAGGCGCGCAGTTCCGCGCTGTCGCGCCGGCCGCTGAGCCGGGCGTTCCACTGCGCGCGCGCACCTCCAGCGATGGCGGAAGCACCTGGTCGGCTGCGGTCACCCTGACCACCGACGTCGGCGGGGACGTTCCCGGCGTGCGGTGCTGCCTGCCCTCAGCCGCAGTGGACTCGGTAAGCGGGCGGCTGTACGCCGTTTGGCAGTCCACCGATCTGTCAGCGTTGCTCGCATCCTCCTCGTTTGACGGGGTGCACTGGAGTGCGCCGGTCGCAGTTAACCCTGAGCACGGCCCCACGACGCAGGTCATCAATGCCGATGTGGCTGCGTACGCGGGTCGAGTGCTTGTTTCCTACGGGGTTCGCGATGCCGCGGTCCAGGACGGGCGATACGTGCACCAGCAGGCCGCGTTTTCGGATAACGCAGGTCGCTCCTTCCCGACCCGGCTACAGCTCGGACCTCAATCTGACTTGGGGTATGCCGCACAGGCTGGCGGCGCGTTCCCCGGCGATTACATCGGCACAGCTGCTAGCCGTGGGCGGTTTTACGCTGCCTGGATGGTTTCTTCTGCCCCGCCGGTTGGCGGCCTATACCACCAGGTGCTCTTCGCCGCAGCCCTTCGCCCGTGACGCTGTCGATACCGTGATATTGCGGTTTCGATCGGTGCCAGGAGTTCTTCTCGCTGACGTTGCTCGGCAATGCCGAGGCGCCGCAGCGGGGTCAGGGCCGCAACCTCCACCACGGCCAGTAGCAGGGGTGCTCAGTTGGGGTGGTGGTGCCGGTGGGTTGCCGGACGGTGGTTGTGAGGGGTGAAAGCGAACGCGATTTGCGGGGTAAAATCCCCGGTGTCGTCGCTGGTTTCACCGAGCACGACGATCCGCTCGCCGATGGTCAGGGTCGAGACGTCCACGGTGGAGCCGCCGTTCAAAACGATCGGCACATTCGTCAGGTCGACGGTGGTCGGCTGGTCGTCGTCGGGTTGGGTGTCATCGCCAGGCGAAGTTTCGTCACCGGGCTGGCTTGCACTCGGGTCCGGGCTGATGGGGGACGGGTCCGGACTCGCAACCGGGCCTGGGTCGGGGCTCGCGCTGGGGTCAGGGCTGGCACCGGGAGTTGGGTCGTCGGCCATAGTGGCAGGGGCAGTCCGGCCAAGCCGATTACCGCCGCCTCGACGATCGCCTCGGTCACCGCCCGGACGGCGGTCGTAGCCGTTGTCGCCGCGGTGGTGATCGTCACCGCTGGGGTCGCCGCCCCATTCGTCTCCGAGCGTGATCGTCGAACCGGTGATGTCGGCGATTCGACCAGCTTCCACGTCTGGTTCGGTGGTGTACGCGTCGACAGTTGCCGCCACGACGTTGTCGCCGTCGCGTTCACCGAGCACGATCACAAACTCACCTTCGTCGATCGTTCCAGCTTTGCCGTCCACCGAGATGTTGCCCGTGGAGGTGTAAACAGTCAGGGTGTTCTGATCGTCACCGAAGTTGTTGCCACCCGCCGCCGATGTCTCGTTCAGAACTAGGCCAGTCGGCGTCACTGCGCTGACTACCCCCAGAAACACCTGTGCTGGCTGGGGCTGGGTCACCTCGGTGCTCGCCGCCAACGTGAGTCCTTTGCCAGATTTCGCAGCGTTTCCACTGATGGCAACGGTGTATCCCACCAGGCTCGCGTTCGTCTTCTTGCCCTTGCCGGCCGGCCGCTTAACGGTGACTACGGTGTTCGCCGGCAGCTTTGCCGCGCCGACCTTCAGCTGGCGAGTCAACACCCGCAAGGTGCTCGGTGTGGACGCAACGACCAGGCCCTGACCGGTGAACTTCAGCGGTTTAGGCCGACTGGTTGCGGCCACAGCCGGAGTAGCGAACGTCAGTCCAGCTGCGACGGCAGCGGCGATGACAACGGGACGACTCGGAAAACGACGCGACACGATGAAGCCCTTCCATGGGGGTCCGGGGGATCGCCATCGTCATGGCGGGTAGCCGACAACGACACTACGTATCGAGTCGATTGCTTTATGTAGTCATGGAGGGATTGCTACCGCGCTGCACCGGCCACTCGTACGCTCGGCCGACCCGCTTATCCGGCATTCATCGCGCTGCAGGTATTCCCGCCCACCACCGCATCGACGCTCGGTCATCTCAGTCGTGCCACAGGCGGTGATCGCTAGCCTTTCCGGGTGACTAAGGTGGTTGAAGGCAGCAAACGGACGTGGGCGGCCGAGTTCGCCCGGCGCTGGGGCCGGCGCCTAGCGCTCGCGGTGGCGGCAACGCTCCTGCTCACGACCACGTTCAGCTGGTGCTACAACGCGGCAACGAGCGCGCGCCAGCATCCGCCAGCCGCGCTGACCTACGTCCGCACCGGTGACTACCTGACTCGGTCCCAGTCGTGGGGCACTACGGGCAGCCCGATCGTGTTGGTGCACGGCGCATTCGAGTCCGCCGACACCTGGGAGCCGACTGCCCAGCTGCTCGCGCAAACACACCGGGTGTATGCGCTGGACCTGGCTGGGTTCGGCTACACCCAACGGCACGGCCACTACACCTTGGCCGATCAGGCAGTTCAGCTGCTTGCCTACCTCGACGGGCTGGGCCTGCATAAACCGACCCTAGTCGCTCACTCCAGTGGTGCAGCGATTGCGGCCGAGGCGGCGCTGCGCGCCCCGGACCAGGTCGCCGCGCTGCTGTTACTGGACGGCGATGCGTTGGCCACCGGCGCCGGTGCGCCTACGCCAGTTCGGCACTTGATCATCGCGCCGTATCGCATCACGTTGTTGCGACTGGCGGTGCGCTCGGACTGGGTGATCCGCACCGCGTACGGGCAGTCTTGCGGTCCGACCTGCCCCAACCTGGACGCGGCCGGAGTGGATCTGTGGCGCCGACCGCTGCAGCAAGTCGGCAGCGAGGCAGCAATCTGGGCCATGCTCAACCAAGGTGTGCCGGGCCTGTCGATGCAACGCCTGGCCCAACTCGCTCGGCTACCCCTGCCCAAGTCCGTGGTATTCGGCGCCGAAGACGACGTTTTCAGCACCGACAGCGCAGCACAGACCGCCGACCGCATCGGCGCTCCAGCACCCACACTGATCCCGGCCGCCCGCCACCTCACCATGATCAGCAACCCAGTTGACGTCGTCACGGCGATCAATAACCTGGCCGCGAAGATTTCCTGACCGATCGAACCACCTAAGCGCTTCACTAGGCAGACAACCCAGGTTCCTAGGACGCTTTACCAGGAGTGTCGATCCTCCCAGTGGCGTTCCTGGTGCCGTATGAGGGTGAACATGGGGATATTAGCGGCTTGCGGCTTAACGGAGAGTTGTTCACTGGTGGCATGACGAAATTGATCCGAAACGGTGGTTTGCGCCGTTGGGCGGCACCCGTTGTAGCTGCAGCGTTGGTCCTCGCTAGCGGGGGAGATGCCGCTGCCAACGCGGCACCCAACGGTGACCACGGCCCGAACGAGTTCGGCATGACCATGGGTAGCTATAAGGGCCAGATGACCAGCTTCACGTACACGCACGGTTTCTACTGCGACATGCACGTTGCGGCGACTTCAACCTCGGGTTGTGAGGTCGGCGCGGCAGCGAAGGTCGCCCCGTCTAAGCAGCACGACCCGCTTTACATCACGGTGCCGCTGGGCTTCACCGCCAAGGGCCTGGACTGCCCGGACCACCTGAACTGCGTGGATCACCCGATGAACCTGGACATGACCCGACTGGCGACAGCGTTGGCTCCGATCTACAAGACCACTCCGGACAAGCTGCTCCCGGCGTTGAAGAATTTCACCACCCCGGGACATGACCACTTCATTGCCGATAAAAACCGGGGCAAGGCGGAGTGGTGGGACGTCCGCGTGGTCGGCGTGACCAACGCGGCAACATACCGAGCGATTCAGAAACACCAGAGCTGGAATTACGTGCAATCGCTCATTAAGGCGAAGAACAAGAACGTGGTCGGACCGATCCCGACCAACTTGTTCCTGTTTTTCTCCGCCCGCTGACCGGTCCGCTGGCTGAGCACTAAACCGCCCGCTGACTCAGGGTCAAAGCCGGCCAGGACGCCCGTCCTGGCCGGCTGCAAACCTGAGTTAGGCGCGACCGCGGGTTTTGGAACGGCCGGACGAGCTGGGTTTGACGAGCGGGAATGGGATCGTTTCGCGAATTGTCGTGCCGGTCAGCAGCATGACCAAGCGGTCGACTCCTAACCCGAGGCCACCGCTGGGCGGCATTGCGAACGCGAAAGCGGCCAGGAATTCCTCGTCCAGTTCCATCGCTTCGGGGTCACCAGCCGCCGCTCGCAGCGATTGAGCGGTAAGTCTGGCGCGCAGTTCAACCGGATCAACCAACTCGGTGTACGCCGTGCCGATCTCCATCCCAAATGCCACCAGATCCCACCGCTCCGCCAGCCGTGGATCGACCCGGTGCTGGCGAGTCAGCGGCGACACGTCGACCGGGAAATCGGTGTAGAACGTCGGCTGGATCGTGGTCCGTTCGACCAGGTGCTCGTAGAGTTCCAGCACGATTTGGCCGGCAGTCCACTCGTCCTGCCAGGCGACATTGAGTTTGTCGGCCAGCGCGCGCAGGTCCGGCACCGTCGTGTCCGGGGTGACCTCCATGTCCGCGGCCCGCGACACGGCGGTGTGCACCGGAATCACCGCCCAGTCCGCGCGCAGGTCCACGGTGTGACCATTGCGGTGCATGACCGGCTCATCGCCGGCGGCGGCCACGATCAGTTCTTGGGCCAACACCCGCATGCTGGTGTAATCCCCGTATGCCTCGTAGGCCTCGAGCATACTGAATTCGGGGTTGTGGGTGGCGTCTACGCCTTCGTTGCGGAAGTTGCGGCCGATTTCGAACACTCGTTCCACTCCGCCGACGGCGAGGCGTTTGAGATACAACTCCGGCGCGATTCGCAGGTAAAGGCGCATGTCGTAGGCATTGCTGTGGGTGATGAACGGGCGGGCGTTGGCGCCACCGTGCACGGCTTGCAGCACCGGTGTCTCAGTTTCTACATATCCTCGACCGTGCAGCGCGCTGCGCAGGGCGAAGGTGACGCGGGAGCGGGTGCGCACCATGTCGCGCGACGGCTGGTTGACGATCAGGTCGACGTGCCGTTGCCGGATGAGCGCCTCCGGGTCGGCCAGTCCGGCGTGTTTGTCCGGCAGCGGGTGCAGACACTTGGCGGTCAGCTCCCACCCGCTGGCGAATACCGACAGTTCGCCGCGCCGGGAAGTGGCGACCTCGCCGACGATACCGACGTGGTCGCCGAGGTCGACTCGGTGGCCGAAGTCGGGACTGTTTTCCAGCACGACCTGCAGGTCGCCGCTCCAGTCGCGCAGCATGGCAAAGCAGAGCCCGCCGTGGTTGCGCAGCCGCATCACCCGGCCAGCAACAGCGACCTGCTCACCCGTACGGGAATCGGGGGGTAGTTGGTGGTGTTCGGCGCGGATGTCGCCGAGGTGGTGGGTGCGGTCGAAGCTGGCGGGGTAGGGGTCGATGCCGGCGGCACGCAGGGTGTCGAGTTTCGCGATCCGCACGCGCACCTGTTCGGGCAGGGCGCGGTCTTTTTCGCCGGTCGTGGTGGTACTGACCTCGATCGGGATCAAGTCGCGGTAACCGTCGACTAGGGGCGCCGCGGGTCGGCCGCGCAGCAGGTCGCGCAGTCGGGGCAGGCGGACGAAACCCTCGGCGGCGGCGGACGCTAAGCCGACTTTTGGCAGGTCTCGCACGTCTTCATAGCACAGATAGCGCGGCAGCCACTGCGGGTTGTATTTGATGTTGGAGCGATAAAGCGACTCCAGCTGGAACCAGCGGGAGGCGATCAACAGCAGTTGCCGCCACAGTCGCAGGATCGGTCCGGCGCCGATGCGAGCACCTTCCTCGAAGGCGGACCGGAATACGGCGAAATTCAGCGACACCTGCCCGACGCCCAGCCGGGGTGCTTGTTGCATCAGAGTGGCGACCATGTATTCGACTACGCCGTTCTCGGAGGCGGGGTCTCGGCGCATCAGATCCAGCGACAGTCCGGTTTTGCCCCACGGGGTGAACGACACGAGCGCGACGCCGCGACCGTCGTTGTCCAGGGCCTCCACCAGCACACATTGCCCGTCGTTCGGGTCACCGAGGCGGCCCAACGCCATGGAAAAGCCACGTTCAGTTTCGGTACCACGCCAGCGGGTCACCAATTCAATAATGCGGATCATCTCGACCGGGGTGATATCGGCGTGTCGACGGATCCGCACGGTGTAGCCGGCCCGTTCCATCCGATGCACGGCTTGGCGGACTTGACGCAGTGCCGGTGAGTCGAGGTCAAAGTCGCGTACGTGCAGGATTGCCTCGTCGCCGAGCTCTAGCACCCGCAAACCGGCCCGAGCGAAGGCAGTGGCACCGGCCTCACTGGCACCCATCACCGCAGGTGTCCAGGCGTATTCGCGCGCATCGCGCAGCCAGGCTTCAATTGCCGGTGGCCACGCGTCTGGGCTGCCGAGCGGGTCCCCACTGGCCAGCGAGACCCCGAACACGACTCGGTAGGTGACGGCCGCCCGGTTGGATGGCGACAGCATTACCTCTTTGTCGCGGCGGGTGGCGAAGTAGCCGAGTGAGTCGCTCTCGCCGTGCTCGGCCAGGAGCTGCCGCACGGCCCGTTCCTCGTCCACGTCGAGTGAGGCGATCATGCGCCGCGAGCGCAACAGCGCGAACAGGGCCGAAAACAGGGTGATGGCGCCGAACGTGCCGAGCACCAGGTTGACCCACCCGGGGGCGCGTCCGTGTCGCCCGACGTCGAAGCGGAAGGCCCCACCGAGCACGATCCGGATCGTGTAGGCGAGCCGTTCGGGTCCGCGCCCGAGTGAGCCGGGAAATAGTTCCACCAGGCCCCAACCGGCCAGGCAGAAGGTGGTCAGCAACGAGCCGAGCGTTGCTAGGGCTTTGGGCAGGCTGGCGCGTTGCACGCTGGCCCAGAATTGCCCTCGCGCGACCCAGAGGACGGCGACCAGGATCGCTGTGGTCACCAGGTTGGTGCCGGCGACGGCAGCGCCGCGTAGCGGCAGGTGCAGGTCGCGCAGCTCGTCGACCCGCCCGGCGATGTCGGCGAAGATCATCAGGTCGTAGAGGGCTTGCAGAGCGAAGACGGCCAACAACAGTCGGTGCGCGATGCGTTTGCGGTTGTGCACGCCCGCCGCAAGAATCACTAGAAAAGCGGCATAACCGACGTTAGCCGGTGCTGGGAAGAGCAGTAGGTCCACGCTTGCGCGAATCGGTTGGACTCGGGCGCCCAGCGCGGCACTCACCGCGGAAAGCGCAGACAAGGCGCCGATTATCCAGAGCCCCGTCGCGAACCAGTCTGCAACCCGATCTCGTCTCACGTGCACATCATGCCCGCCGCCCACCCCGATCTGACGACCCCGGGTTCACCATGCCGCTGGCAGTCCACTGCGTCTAAACATCTAGACATCTGTACGGCTAGAGGCATAGGCTGCCCCACGTGAGAAAGGGTCGGCGGCGAGGAATGCTTGCCCTGGGGCCACGGACACCGAGCTCAACGCCATTGCCTACACCGACGAGGTACGCCGCACCTACGCACAGCGGATCGCGTTAGATCGGCTCGGAACCCTGCAAGAAGTAGCCGAAGTTGCGGTGTTTCTCGCCTCATCGGCATCTCGATACATCGCCGGGCAGGAAATCGTTGTCGACGGTGGGCTGACGATCAACGGTACGGTCGGACACGCGCGCACATGAACACTTCTGTCCGTACGTTAGGAAAGGAGGTCGGGGTGAACGTCCGGCCTCGGCTTTTACTCCTCGCCTTTGACCATCGCGGCCATTTTGAACACCCGGCAGGCGTTGCGATTGGCTGAATTGTCGCGCTGGTGTGCGGGCGCGAACCAGCCCCTCTTGGTTCAGCTGTTGGTGCCCGGTCGCGGCCAATCCGACCACCTGCGCCGGACCATCGCGGCGGTCGCGGATCTGGTCCGGCACGGGGTCTGGGCGAGCGTGTGGAAGGTAGAGGCACCACCGGAAGCCGACCAATACCCAGAATTGGAGCACGCTTGTCGCGCGGCCGGCGGGCCGGCCACTCAGGTGATTTTGCTGGGTGGGGGCGCTGAGCGCAGCGCAGAATCCGGCCAGGCGGCAGGTGATCGTGGGGGGCCAAAGCGCCCGATCTCACGAGCTCATCGACAAAGTCTGGTCCGCGGCCGCCGGGCAGTGATCATGGCGATGATAGGATTTTGCTTTCCGTACGAGTAACGTCGGCGGCCGAAATCCGGTGCTGAGTCGCCGGAATGTCCTCCACGGGAGGCCCGCGGTGCCCGACCAGTCCTTCACCCCCCGCTATTACGAAATCGAAACTGCGCTTCGGGCCCGCATCGCCCGGCTGCAGATAAACGATCCGCTGCCCTCAGATGCCGAGCTGTGTGAGGAATTCGGGGTCAGCAGAATGACCGCCCGTAACGCGATGCAACGACTGGTCCAAGAAGGGCTAGTTCGGCGCGAACAAGGACGCGGAACATTCGTCGCGCACCTGCCAGTCGATCGGCAACTGTTGCACCTACGCAGTTTCAGCAGTGAAATGCGGCAGCGCGGCAGGGTGCCCACCAGCGAACTGCTGCACGCCGATATTCGAGCGGCCAGCCCGGAAGAATCCGACGCACTACGCCTAGCCGACGGTGCTGACATTGTGTCGGTGACCCGGCTTCGGCTCGCCGACAATCAACCGATGGCGATCGAACAGGCAGTGCTGCCCGGCCGGCTGCGCCAGGTGCTGTCCGTCGATTTGAATACCGCCTCGCTGCACGACAGCATCACCCAACTCGGCTCGGTTGCCGCCACCGGCCGCGGCACGGTCACCGCCGAACTGGCCAGCGGCGACGACGCCGCCCACCTGTACGTCGCGCGCGGCTCACCACTGTTGGTGGAGCGCCGCCTGATCTTCGACGGGTCCGGCGCGCCGATCGAGTTCACGCAAAGTCGCTACGTCCCCGACCGATATGTGCTCAACGTCGACTTCACCATCGGCGCGACCGCACCCACGGTGGTGCCGCGTAGTCGGCCGGTCGGAACTCGGCGGCACCGGGCGAGCGAGACCCCACCCGTACCGTTGGCGTAGGTCCTTTAGCGTGACGGTACGTTTCGCGCATTGTTCGGTCTAGGGTCGTTACGTAATCTGAGCTGATGAAGCGCATCAGGCACTGGATCGGCGGTGCGGAAACCGTGAGCTCGTCAGGTCGCCTCGCAGCTGTCTTCAACCCCGCCACCGGTGAGCAGTCCGCCGACGTCGAGTTGGCTTCGGCCGCGGAAATCAAGCACGCGGTGGCGCTGGCGAAACAGGCTGGTCGGGCTTGGCGGTCGGCGTCGCTGTCGCAGCGCAGCGCGGTGTTGTTCGCGTTCCGGGAGTTGTTGCACCAGCACGCCGATGAGCTCGCCGCGATCATCACGGCTGAGCACGGCAAAGTGCTCAGTGATGCGGCCGGTGAAGTCGCCCGCGGCTTGGAAAACGCTGAGTTCGCCACCGGCATCCCGCACTTGCTCAAAGGCGGTTTCACCGAGCAGGCCGCCACTGGGGTCGACGTGTATTCGATCCGGCAGCCGCTCGGCGTGGTCGCCGGCATCACCCCGTTCAACTTCCCGGCCATGGTGCCGTTGTGGATGTGCGCCACCGCCATCGCGGCCGGCAACGCCTTCGTGCTCAAACCCAGCGAGAAAGACCCATCCGCGGCGTTGTTCCTGGCGCAGCTGTGGAAAAAAGCTGGGCTGCCGGCGGGCGTCTTCACCGTAATCAACGGGGACAAAGAAGCCGTCGATGTGATCTTGACTCACCCGGACATCGCGGCAATCAGTTTCGTCGGCTCCACCGCGGTCGCCAAATATATCTACGAAACCGGCACCGCGCACGGCAAACGGGTGCAGGCGCTCGGCGGGGCGAAAAACCACATGCTGGTGTTGCCCGACGCGGAGCTGGATGCGGCTGCGAACGCTGCGGTCAGTGCGGCATATGGGTCGGCGGGGGAGCGGTGCATGGCGATCTCGGTCGTGGTCGCCGTCGGCTCGGTAGCAGATCCGCTGGTCGAAGCCATCGCCGCGCGACTGCCGAAACTGCGCGTCGGCGCCGGCACCGATCCGGACGCGGACATGGGGCCGCTGATCAGCCGCGCCCACCAGGAAAAAGTCACCGGATATGTGGCCGGCAGCGCTGCGGCCGGCGCGACCGTGGTGACCGACGGCCGCGCAGCTGACCTGCCGACCGACGGGTTCTTCCTCGGCGTTACTTTGCTCGATAACGTCACCACAGAAATGGACGTCTACCGCGACGAGATTTTCGGGCCGGTGCTGTGTGTAGTGCGCGCCGACACCTATGAACAGGCCATCGAACTGATCAACGCGAACGAGTACGGCAACGGCGCGGTGATCTTCACCCGGGACGGTGGGGCGGCCCGCCGGTTCCAGTTCGATGTGAACGCGGGCATGGTCGGGGTGAACGTACCGATCCCGGTGCCAGTGGCCTATTACTCCTTTGGCGGGTGGAAAGCTTCACTGTTCGGCGACACCCACATGTATGGGCCGGACGGGATCCACTTCTTCACCCGTACGAAGGTCGTGACACAGCGCTGGCCCGACCCGGGTACGTCAACGGTTGATCTTGGCTTCCCGCGTACGCGTTAGATCGCGGTCATGCCGCCGTCCACGGGGTAGATCGCGCCGGTGACGTAGGCGGCTTCGTCGGAGGCGAGGAAGACCATGACGGCGGCGGCATCCTCGGGGGTGCCGGGTCGCCCGAGCGGCACTGTCGCCAGCAGGTTGGTTCGGGCTTGCTCGTCTTCGACGATGGCGGCGACCAGCGGAGTTGCCGTGAAGCCGGGGACGACGACGTTCGCGCGGATGTTCTGGGCGGCATAGTCGGCGGCGATCACCCGAGCTAAACCGGTCGCCCCGGCTTTGCTGGCGCTGTAGGCGCTGAATCCGGGTGCGCACCCGAACAGCCCGGTCGGTGAACCGGTGACGATCAAGCTGCCACCGCCGGCGGCGAGCAGCGCACGAATGCCGTATTTACAGGTCAGGAACGTGCCGCGCAGATTGACCCGGATGGTGCTGTCCCAAACTGCGGCGTCGAGTTCGTGCACTGCGGCGTCTTGGCCGAAGAGCTGAACGCCCGCATTCGCCACGATGACATCAAGCGCGCCCAAATCGGCGAACGCTGCCTGCACCGCGACTTCGTCAGTGAGGTCGACAGCGACCGTAGCCAGACCAGTTTCGTCGGCTAAACGCTGCAAACCCGCGCGGTCGATGTCGAATGCTGTGACCGTGGCACCTTCGGCGGTAAACCGCACCGCTGCTGCCCGGCCAATACCGGACGCGGCCCCGGTCACCACCGCCCGCTTACCAGCCAGCCGGCTCATGAAGCTGCCTCTCGGACTGACTCGTCAACTGCGCGGGCGATTCGGGCCGTCTGGAACGTCGTTTCAGCCTCCGTCATGTGTTCACGCATGGCCTTTCGCGCGGCAACTGACGACCGATTCCTAATTGCGGTGAAAATTTGCGCGTGGTGGTTGTGTGCGCGCCCGGTAGTGCCGGGCAACGCTGCCGCAGCACGCCGCAATTGCATGAGGATCTCCGACATGGAGCTGAGCAGCACCGGGAACAGGATGTTGTGGGTGGCATCGGCAATGGCCGCGTGAAAGGCCACGTCGGCCAGGGCCCAACTTTCCGCATCGGTGGCGTCAGCGCATTCCTGCAGCCGCTTTTCGATCACGATCAGATCCGCCGGCGTGTGCCGCTCGGCCGAAAGCGCGGCAATCTCCACTTCCAACAACCGACGAACCTCATGGACGCGTGGGAACGCCACTCGGTCCCCGCCAGTGCCGTGCAGCAGATGAGTCATCATCTCGGCGGCCAGTTTGACGTCAGGTGCGCGCACCGCCGTGCCGTGACCTTGCCGCACCTCCAGCAGTCCTTTGGCCACCAATGTTCGCACCGCTTCGCGCACCACCGTGCGGCTGACGCCTAGCAGCTCGCCGAGTTCGCGCTCGGGCGGCAGCAAGTCGCCCGGCTGCAGCGAGTCGCTGATTACCATCGACTCCAGCTGTGCGGTGACTCGATCAGCTAACCGCTCACCCCGCCGGCCCGGCTCGGTCATTGCGTGCCTTCCGAACGCAGGGACAGGGGTAGTACCACCCGACGGTAGAGGTGCTACCTATCGAGCGTCAAGCAAGGCCAGCTTGCTGGTGAAGGCCTTGACAGAACGGGTTCCGGCCAGGTTCGCTGTCGCCACTGGTATGACCTTTGCGGAAGTGGGAACACGTGGATGACCTGACTTTGCTGCGCCGCAAGGCGATCGACACCCGGCTTGCTGTCCTCGACCAGGTGGAGGTGGCTGGCAGTGGACACTACGGCCCCGCGTTTTCCTGCACCGAAATCCTAGTTGCGCTCTACTACGACTACCTGCGGTTACGCCCCGATGAGCCGAACTGGCCCGCCCGCGACCGCTTCGTCATGGGCAAAGGACACGCGATTTCCGCATTCTATCCGATCCTGGCTGACCTGGGCTATTTCCCGCGCGCCGAACTCGACACTTTCTGCAAACTCGGCAGCCGGCTCGGCGATCACCCGGACATGAAGAAAGTGCCCGGTGCGGACTTCTCTTCCGGCTCGCTTGGTCACGGCCTTTCGGTCGGCGTCGGCATGGCCCTTGGTGCCCGGGTGCGAGGCTTCGACAGCCGCACCGTGGTGCTGCTCGGCGACGGCGAACTCAACGAAGGCCAGGTGTGGGAGGCGGCTGCATTCGCCGGGCACAACCGCCTCTCCAACCTGTTGGCGATCGTCGACATCAACACTGTCTCGGTCGACGGTGCCACCAAAGAAGTGCTCGACATGGAACCGCTCGCCGACAAATGGCGCTCGTTCGGCTGGGTGGTCGAACGCCTCGACGGCCACAACCTAACCACTTTGCGTACGGCGTACCGAAGCTTTGATTCTCGCCGCGCGACAACCGCGACGCCGCCCACCGTGCTGTTGGCCGACACGGTCGTCGGTAAGGGGGTTGACTTCATCGAAGGCATGGCCGAGTGGCACGTCGGCTACTTCGCCGGTGTCGACGCCGACCGTGCTCGGGCCAGCATTCGCGCCATGTACGAAGGGGAACTGGCATGATCATCGAGCGCGCCAAAACCGACCTGCGAGACCCGGGATCCTTCGATCACGTCGGCCGGGACGTCGGCGCACGTGGCTTCGTCGCCGGGCGGGTATTGGCCGAGCTGGCCGACAACGACGAGCGAATTGTCGCCGCCGCCTCCGACCTCAAATACGTCACCCAAATGGCAGTGTTCGAGGCGCGTCATCCAGACCGGTTTTTCCAGTTTGGCATCTCCGAACGCAACATGATCACCGCAGCGGCCGGCCTAGCCACTGTAGGTCTCGTGCCATACGTGAGCACATTCGCCTGTTTCTCCGGGCTGCTGGCCTACGAGAACATCCGCACTGACCTGGCCTATCCGCGGCTGCCGGTGCGGGTGCTGGCCACGCATGCGGGCATCGCAATGGGCTATTTCGGCACGTCACACCATGCGACCGAGGACATTGCCGCGTTGCGGGCGGTTGCTGACTTGACAGTGTTGTCGCCCAGTGATGCGGCTAGCACGGCGTCGCTGTTGCAGGGCACGGTCGACCATCCGCAGCCGATCTATTTCCGGCTCGGGCGCGGGCGCGAAGACGACGTATATGTCAATGGGCTTGTTCCGCCGACTGGGCCGGGCGCGCCGACGGTATTGCGTTCGGGTGCTGATGTGCTGCTGATCGCGACTGGATTCCCGGTCGGTGCCACGGTTGCGGCCGCTGATGCGTTGGCGGGTGAGGGGCTGTCGGTGACAGTGCTGGATGCGTACAGTCTCAAGCCTTTTGACGATGCGGCAGTGGCGGAGCAGGCGGCTCGGCACCGGGTGGTGGTCACGGTCGAGGAGCACAACGTGATCGGCGGGCTGGGCAGCACTGTGGTTGAGGCGTTAGCGGCGCATCGGGTGCACGTGCCAGTGCACAAGCATGGAATCTACGACCAATACTCGCTGATCGGGCCGCCGGCGCACCTCTATCGCTATTACGGGCTCGACGCGGTCGGTATTGCTACGGTCGTGCGCCGGGCGGCGAGCAGCGATGCTGGACCGATTCGTCCGCTGTGGACAGATAAGGACGCGGCGACGGTTCTCGCTGCGGTGGGGGTGCGGTGATGGGTGGCGCGCCGGGCCAGATGCGGCAGGTCGAAACCGTCGCGCCGGGGCGAATGCGGCTGACGACTGGGCCGGTGCCGAGCCCAGGGCCGGGACAGGCAGTCGTCACCGTCGAACTGGTCGGACTATGCGGCTCCGACTATCACCTTTACAACGGCACCCATCCGTACGCGCATTTTCCGCAAGTGCAGGGACATGAGCTGGTCGGCCTGGTGGCGGCCTACGGGCCGGACACCACCGGGCCAGCGCCGGGCACACGCGTCGTGGTTGAACCGTTGGTTGCCTGTGAGCGCTGCTTCGCCTGCCGGCGGGGCCGCTACAACTGCTGCAGTGAGCTGAAAGTGCTCGGCGCACACCTGCCGGGCGGCCTCGCCGAGCAGATTCTGGTGCCGGCGCACCGGCTGCATCCCGTCGGTGACCTGCCGCCCGAACTGGCCGTGCTGGTCGAACCGGTGTCGATCGGTGTGCACGCGGTCAACCGCGGTGAGGTGCACTCCGGCGACACGGTGGTGGTCCTCGGTGCCGGGCCGATCGGACAAGCTGTTGCCCTGGCCGCCGCAGACCGTGGTGCCCGAGTGCTGGTGGTCGACCGGATCGCGGCAAGGCTCGAACTAGCCCTGCGGATGGGGGCCGAGGCCACCGTCGACACGACCACTGTCGACCTGGTCGCCGCAGTCGACAAGTTCACCGATGGTGACGGTGCTGCTGTAGTCGTCGATGCCACCGGTGTTCCGGCCTTGATCCGGGCCGCGGTCGAGGTGGTCGCCCAATCCGGCACCATCGTCATCGCCGGCATTTCCGACCAACAGGTCAGCATCCTGGTGTCTGACTTCTCCCGAAAAGAGGTCACCATCGCCGGATCGCGCAACAACGCCGGCGTCTTCCCGGCCGCGATCGACCTGGTCCGCCGGCACGCCGACCGAGTGTCCGGTCTAGTGACCCACACTTTCCCGCTTGAAGAAACACCAACCGCGATCGACTACGCCATTGCCCACCCCGAGGAGGTGGAGAAGGCGATCATCTGGGTCGCTGCCCCAGTATGAGCGTCCTGCTGCGAGCCGGCGTGCTGTCGGTCGCAGTCACCGCAGCCGGGCGGGTCACGCCAGTGTTTGCCAGCGGGGTGCGGGTGCTCGACGCGATCTATTCGGCCGTGCGCGATCCAGAATGGAACACGGTGCCGGCCGTCGTGACCGACCTGCGCGGCGACTCAGCCGAGGTGACCTTCACCGCCTGGCATGAGGTCGGCGTGCGCTGGCAGGGTCGGATTGCCGCCGTCGGCGACAGCCTCACCATCAGCATGGACGCGACTGTCGAACGGGCGTTTCGCGCCAACCGGGTCGGCTTCTGCCTGCTGCACCCGATCGAATGCGCCGGCAGCCCAGTCACCGTGCGAACCTCCACCGGCGTCATCCAGGGCGCGTTCCCCGACCGCATCGCCCCGCACCAACCGTTCACCAACATCACCGGCATTTCGTACGCCATTGGCGGTGCCGCAATCGAACTCGACCTCAACGGAACCCTGTTCGAAATGGAAGATCATCGCAACTGGACCGACGCTGGCTTTAAAACCTATTGCACGCCGCTGCGGTGGCCGGCACCCGTCAGTCACCAGCCGGGCGACCGGATCCAGCAATCCGTGACGATTCGACCCGCTTTCGTTGCGTCCGATATCGCCACCCAGCCACCCGATCTGAAACCCGCCGCCGGTCCGGCCCGTGCGGGCATGGCCCGTGCGGGTTCGGCCGGTGCCGGTCCTGCCCGTGCGGGTGCGGCCCGTCCGGGTTCGAGGCGTTCTAGCGGGGTGCCGATCGAATCGATTCGCGTAAGTCAGCTGCGCGACGGTCGGCTGCCCGAGATCGGCTTTGGTGCGCTCGGCCCGCCACCGGATCTCACCACAGCAGCGCTGCTTCGGGCAGCCAGTCCGACGCATCTCTACGTGGAACTGGATCTCAGCCAAAACTGGCAGCGCACCCTTTCCGATGCTGCTGCCGAGGCCACTCAGCTAGGCACCCGACTCGATGCGGGCATTGTCGTGCCGGCGAGGACCGACCCCCGGCCGGCCCTGGAGGCGTTGCATCACGCCCAAGTGAACCGCGTGTTCGGCTTCGACGCCGACACCAACACGACGACTGCGGCCCTGGCCGACGCAATCCGCGCCGCGGGCATCCCCACGGTCGGTGGCGGCAGTCGCGCCAACTTCGCCGAGTTCAACCGAGCCGACCTTCCGGTTAACCAGCTCGACCTGCTCCAATACGCGATCACTCCGCAAGTGCATCACCATGACGATCGCTGCGTCCTGGACACCTTGCTGGCGCAGCCACACACTGTGCGTGATGCTGCCACGCTGGGCCGCCCGCTGGTGGTCGGACCGATCACGCTCGGACCGCCTAATCAGCCCGCTCCGGACGCGCGCCAACGGCTGCCGTTCGCTGCTGCGTGGACCCTCGGCACTATCGCCGCCCTGCGCCAAGCCGACGCGCTGACGTTCTTCACCACCTGGGGGCCGGGCGGCTTGGTCGACGACAGCGTCCATCCCGTTCACGCCGTATTCGCCGCGTTGGCGGGTCGCAGCGGCACCGACCTACTTGCTGTCGACGCCGATCCACATCACTGGGCAGTTCTGGCTTTGGCCGACGGCCCAACCCTGGTCGGCAACCTGTCCGACTGCTCAGTTTCGGCAAACGTCAACGGCAGCACCTACCGACTGCACGCGTACGAGGTCCGAGTGTTGCCCGGATGAGCGGCCCGTACGTGTTGCTTGACGACGACCCCACCGGCGCCCAACTGTCGCGTGATGTCACCGTGCTGCTCGACTCGGACCCCGCCCTAGTTGCCGCAGCACTGACCGGTTCGCCGCGCGCGGTGCACATCGTCACGAACAGTCGGGCGCTGACCCCGCAACAGGCGTACCGGGTAACCCGCGCAGCCGCGGCTGGTGCGTTGACCGCCCGCCCCGACGCCCGGCTAGTCCTGCGCGGCGACAGCACCCTGCGCGCCCACCTGATCGAGGAATACACCGCCGTACGCGACGTTGCGTTTCCCACCGTCGCACCGGTGTTACTGCTGGTGCCGGCCCTGCCGTCCGCCGGCCGAATCACCGTCGACGGGGTGCACTACCTCGAACGCGACGGCCAACGCATCCCGCTCGCTGATACGGAGTATGCCCGTGATGGCGGGTTTTCCTATCCGAGCTCGGACCTGTTGGCCTACGCCGATCACCGCTCCGCCGGATTGTTGCCGGCCGAGCGTGGCACTGCAGTTTCGTTGGCAGCACTGCGTCGAGACGGCGCGGACGCTGTGGTCGGTGCCCTGCGTTCGACAGCCGCTTACGCTCCGGCTGTCGTCGTGGTGGACGCGGAATCTGATGCCGACCTCGCCGTTGTTGCCGCGGCCTTGGCCGACGCCGATCGCGTCGGCATCCCGACAATCTGCCGCTGCTCCCCAGCGTTGGCAGCACTTTTAGCCGCCCGACCTTCAGCCGCGGGTGCGCCCACCCCGATCCTCACCGCGCGGCCGACTCCAGCCGAGACCACGACGCCGTCCGGCACTGCCACGACGCTTGCTCGCGCGGCACCGACACGGCCCAGCGGGGCTGCGACGCTTGCTGGCGGGGCCACGATGCTGCCCAAGCCCGGTGCGCCGGGCGGTGTCCTGATTGTCTGCGGTTCATATGTCGCCGGGACCACTGACCAGCTAGCGGTATTGACCGAGCGGCTGGGCTGCATTCCGATCGAGGTGGATGTGGCCGCGTTAGCCAGTGACGCGCCGGCGGAGGAGATCGCGCGAGCCGCCGCCGCGGCGAGCCTCGCCCTAACCAGCGCCGGGGTTGCCGTGCTCAGCACACCTAGGCATCGGCCGGATCACCTGCGGGAGCTGTCCAGCGGTCTGCGAATCGCGGAGGGTTTGGCCACGGCTGCGGCCGCAGTGCGCCCGACGCCCTCAGTGGTGCTGACCAAGGGCGGCATCACGTCCGCAGTCGTGATCCGATCCGGTTTCGGTGTCCGCCAGGTTCGGGTAGTCGGACCGATCGCCCCAGGCGTCAGCTTGTGGCACGCAGACAATGCCCCACCATTCGCCGTCTTCCCGGGCAACGTCGGCACCCCTAACGCTCTTGCCGACCTGGTTCTGCGCATCCTCGGTCGTGGCACTACACCACAGCACCCATGAGTGGGTCGTAGTGCGTGGTCCGCCGGGTGCGGACAGAATTTCGGTGCACATCCGTGCGCAACACCCCGGCGTGGACGTCATCCGAGGTCGTCACAGTCCGCCACGGTACGCCGTTCGCAAGATTCGCTGTGCCCCAGCGAAGGTGCCGATCGCAGCGATGATCGAGTAAGCCGGCCCATCCGGTCGCTGCAAGTCCAAGCCGCCATCGGTACGGATCGTCCTCCGGATAATAACGGACGGCGTGATTGTCAACTTGGAGAATAAGTGCGACCGATTGCTGAAAAATGAACGGCAGGCAGATCGGAAACGCCATTTTGTCAGCGCAATTGCCGAGCTCGTGGATCAGTCAACGTCGGCAGTAAGAGTACAGCTTGCGCTGCGTGGCAGCAAATCGAGGTGGCAACTTGATTACCTTTGCCAACTATTCGTTTCGGTTTTGTAAATATTGTTGAATCGGTCTAGTCAATCCACCTGAGGTCGATGATGATCGCTGATCGACAGGCCACATAGGTCTCGGTGGAATCAGACGCGGGGCGGCGGGCTCGGTGATCGGTGCCACCTGAGCCCGGCCGAGAGGGGCCAGAATTGAAAGCGTTGTCAGCACCGGCCGGGCGTCGGCGGTGGTGGGCGGCTGGAGCCAGCGCCGTCGTGATGGCCGGGTTGTTACCCGTGGTTGCGCACGCGGCTACGACGCCGACTCCCGCCGCCGACCCCGCAGCGCAGGCGAGTAAACGCGAAGAACTTCTCAACTACGACTCGCGTACGCAGGTAAACGCGAACCCTAAGCACGCGATCGTGACCAAGAAGGCGGCCGGGGTGGCCCTCACCCGGATCGCGGCGGCCGAAAAGCCGGCCAGCTCGGTGCACCAGCTTCGCGCCTCGCTGGGCACTCAGGGCATCGTCGACATCGACAACGCCACCGGTACGCCACGGAGGGTAGCGAAACTCGACGGTTATCTCACGGCTGCCAGTAGCGCCAAGCCGGAGACGATTGCGCGTAACTACCTGCTGGCACACGCTGACGTTTTCGGCCTGAGTGTTGCGGCTGTGAACGCGCTTAGGGTGCTCAAGTCGTACCAGGATATTGTTGGGACTTCGCATGTCAGCTTCCAACAAAGTGTGGCGGGCGTCGCTGTTTTCGGCAACGGCATTAAAGTGCACATCGCTAAGGACGGGCGGATCATTTCGGTCGACGGCTCGCCGATCGCGTCATTGCCGACAGAATCGGTGAGCGCGAAGTTAACCGCCGAGAGCGCTCGTGCCGCCGCAGTGCGAAACGTTTACGGTGGTTCGAAAGCTACTGTTGTCAGGCGGACTACGACCGCGGAAAAGACGACCACGTTTTCCGACCATGGCAGCGCCAAATTGGTAATGTTCCAAACTGCCGTTGGTCCGACGCTAGCCTGGCAGACTATTTCTGTGGATGAGGGCTACATTCACGTGATCGACGCAGTGACCGGTGAGGTCCTTTACCGGCAGAACACCGCCGACAAAGACAACGGATTGGTCTGGCCGAATTATCCCGGTGCGCTGGTCGGTGGCAGGCAGCAGGTCGTCGATCTGAGCACGCTGGGACTACCCGCGAATTCGTCCCGGTTGGACGGTGCCGTTGCCCATGTTTATGCCGACGTGAACGACGACAGCAGCGCTAGTTCCGATGAGGAAATCAGCCCGGCCGCGATCGGCAACTGGCAATATCCGTTCACTGATTTCACCGCGAAGGCCGGCGGCGGCTGCTCGGCGCTGTTCCCGTGCTCGTGGGATCCGGCGACACCGTTTTCGTGGCAGCAGAATCGCGGCCAGAGCGCAGTTCAGTTGTATTACTTCCTGGGCACCTGGCACGACCATTTGAATGCCGCTCCGATCGGCTTCACCCGCGCGGCCGGTAACTTTGATGCCGCCGACGGTGACGCAGTTCAGGCCCATGCCTTAGCCGGCGCCGACACCGCAGGCGGATTGCCAGACGCCCGCCACATCGACAATGCGAACATGAGCACCCCGCCGGACGGAACCCCGCCAACCATGCGGATGTATCTGTACCACGATGCGAGCATCCCGAACGACCCGCGAATCGCCGCGAACGTCAGCGACGAAGCTGACGTCGTCTATCACGAATACACCCATGGCCTCAGCGGCCGACTCGTCGTGGACGCTCGCGGCATTTCGACCATTAGTTCGCAACAGGCCCGATCCATGGGTGAAGGCTGGAGTGACTGGTATGCCAGCGACTATCTGGCCGACCAAGAGCTAGAACCAGACACCAGTGCCGATGGCGAAGTCCAAATCGGCAAGTATGCCGCGGGTGGTGGCCAATTTCGGTCCGAGGCGCTCGACTGCTCGGTCGGCAGCACTGCAGCGGCCTGCCCGGGTACTGCCACAGCCGGCTCTGGCGGCTACACCTATGGTGACTTCGGCAAGATTTACACCGGCCCGGAAGTGCACACCGATGGCGAGATCTGGGCGCAGACTCTGTGGGATCTGCGCAAGGCGGTCGGCAGTTTAAAAGCCGAGTCTTTGGTGACTCGGGCGATGGAATTGTCCCCGGCCGACCCGTCCTTCCTCGATGAGCGCAACTCGATTCTGCAAGCTGATCTGGTCGTCGACGGCGGAGCACTGCAGGACACCATTTGGAAAGTGTTCGCCAAACGGGGCATGGGCTACTTCGCCGCATCAGTAAACGGGGCGGAAACCAAACCATTGGAGGACTTCTCGATGCCACCGGGGCCGAATACGCCGCGGGGCACGTTGACTGGCACGGTCACCGACCCGGACGCTAAAGCCCCAGTGGCAGGTGCGACTGTCGTTCTCAGCGGGCACGCTTCCGGTTTCGGCGACAATTACACCGCTGTGACAGCTGCTGACGGCACGTACACAATTAGTGGAATTCTGGCCGGTAAATATCCGGGGGTGTCCACGTCGTTGGTTGGCTACGACCCGATCTTGCGCACGGTGACGATCGACGGCCGAGTTACGAAACTTAACTGGCCGTTGCGCCGCGACTGGGCATCCGTTGGCGGGCACGCGTCGATCGAGGGCTCCAACGGCAAGTTCATCACTGGGTGCAGCTCGGGCGGACTGATCGACCAGTCGCAAAGCAGCGGCTGGAGCACCAATGCTGTGCTGGCCGGCGCTGCCGGCACGACAGCGGTGCAGCCGCGATTTGCGACCGTCAAACTGCCAATCCCGATCAGCATCACCGAGCTGACGATCAATCCGTCTAGCACCTGCGGCGACGGCAACAGCTCAGCTGCCGGCGATTTCACCGTAGAAACCTCGCTCGACGGCAAGACGTGGACAGCAAGAGCGAAGGGTCACTTCACCCCGAAACAGCAGCTGGTCAACACGATTCCGCTAACTCCGGTCGCCGGCAAAGTCGAATACATCCGTTACACCATGCTCTCGACCCAGGTCGCCGACCAGAACGGCACCTGCCCGGGAGACTTCAGCGGCTGCCAGACCATCGACTCCACCGAACTAGCCGTCTACGGAAACCCGACCTAACGCGACGTACGCACCTCCTACCTGGAGGAGGTGCGTACACCCCGAAATTCTCTTCATGCTGCTTTGTGTGGGTTCGGAACGAAACGCTGCGCGCCTGATCTCACTGAGGCTTGACACTGCACTCTATGCTCATTCCCCCAGACTAAGGAGGAACGTGTGGTGAAAAGGGCGAGCGTCGCCGCTGTCACTGCCGGAGCTTTCCTGATCTGGGGTTTCGTCACCATGGGCGCGCCGGAAGCATTGGCGGACACGTCGTGCGGCACCTGGACTATCAATACTGGAAGAGAGGTAACTGATATAACATTTTACTCAAATGGCGACGTGAAAACTACTAATGGCCGCGGAGGGAACGTTAGCGACAGGCTCAGTTGGTCCCTGGGCAACTACGATTACCGCATCATCTCCGGTAACGGAGACACGATGAGCGGCACGTGGACCCAAGCCTCCGATGACACCGGGAACTGGACAGCGTCACTAACCAGTTCCGCTGGGTGCTAGTCCACGGCCCCGGCGTTGTTCGGGAGTGTCCGGTTTGATCATGGTTTGTTAGATGTTGTAGACGGCGAAGGCGTCGCGGTGTTCGTGGAGGTCGCGGCGGGCGTGGGCGATGTTCGCGCGTCCGGCGAGGCGGAAGGTGTTGAGGGCCAGATTGCGGAAGCTGGCCGCGGCGCGTGGGGCTGTACCGGTTCTGAGCTGGGAATCGTCCTCGTGGAAGGTCACGTCACGGCTCCAATGTAGACGGTTCTCCACGGACCAGTGACCCCGCGCGTAATAGTTGAGGTGGCCCGGCCCGGCCTGGCCGGCGTCGGCGCTGACGATGCCGTGAATGATTTCTTTGCTGGTGCGTACGCCGTCGAGTCCACCGGTGTCACGGCGCAGCCGAAAGACTTGCCGGGCGCCGGGGAACAGGGTGTCGTCGCAGGGCGCCACGCGCAGCGTCCGTCGTTCGGTACGCCCGTGTCCCCTGTCGGTGGTGACGTCCATGTGGTCGATGAACTCGGAGTCTGTGCCGCACAGCAATGCTTGGGCGGCTTGCAGCGCGAGGGGCTGATTTCCCTTCAAAATCAACATGTAGTGGGCGTTCAGCGGCCCGGTGATCAGCCGGGCAGTCTTCTTCGTCGTGTGCAGGGCATCAAGGGTCAGCATCATGCCGGCCACGTCCAGCGGTGTCAGCAGGTCCGCGATGACCGCGTTCTCACCGCGTTTGTTCGGGACCTGACGCTGACCCAGGACGATCCCGCGGTCGTGGGTGACCGCGGCGACCAGGAACACCTGCCCGGCCGGGGTGCGGCTGCCATGCAACAGTTTCCCGTCGATCGCGGCCGCGGGTAGCAGCCCGGCCGGCGCCGGGTGAGTCACCGCCCGCGCGGCGGCGCGGCGTTGTTCACGCTCGACCGGCTCGTCGCACCCGGCGGCGACAACCGGCACCAGCGCGTCACCCCGGACCACATCAGCGGCGTATCCGCAGGTCGCCGCGTCGAGAGCGTCACCATCCAGGGCTTGCAGTACCCGCCGGAAGGTGCGTTCGCTGGGCACTATGTACCGGCCACGCCACGGGTTGTACCGGGCCCCAAGACGGTGCAGGACATCCTGCGGGGTCCGCGCCGCCCACTGCCGGATCGCCGTCACACCGTCGTTACCGGCCACCAACGTCGCGCATGCGGTCAACACCAGAATCACCAGCAACGGATGCCGAAGACCCCGCCCTCGCCGCGGATCGGGTACCTGCCGCAGCCGCTCCAGCAGCGGCGACGCCACCGACAACGGGTCAGCAGCCACCGCCTGCGCGGCGGGCAAACCCGCGGCGAGTTCGGCTTCCCACAAGGCCAGATCGGCGAGGTGGTCAACAACAGGGCTGATCGGGGAAGATGACAACACGAGCGCGACTCCTGCAACGATCTTGTGGCATAGACACCCGAAAGATCACCAGAGTCGCGCTCGTCCAGCAAACCAGGTCCTTGTCCAATCCCTAAACTGGGCATAACACCCCAAGCCGGAACAACGCCGGGGCCGTGGGTGCTAGCCAGAACAAAAATGGTTAATTCAAGATGTGGTCTAGCGATGTTCTCTGCCCGGCCGTGGTCAAGTCTGGTCATTTGGTGGGCAGATTGATGATGATGCCTTGATCGGCGCAGGCTGACTGCAGGCCAAGCAGTTGTTCCATTAATGGGACAACATAGCTAAGGGCCATCGTGCCGTTGTCTTTGCTCAGCCGAGACACCTGCCAGATGATGTCGATCAGCTTCGTACCGTGGTCGCGGATGTCGTCGTAGTGCGAGTCTTCGAAAACCTTACGCATGGTGCGGTATTGCGCCTGCGTCAAAGTCCTGTCGACACCGGACTTCTGCCAGCCGGCGATTTGCTGATCGCTGGTCATCGATTGGCAGGCAGCGATTCCCGGATCTGCGCGGATTACGTGTTCGTAGAAATACCAACCGCCGCTGAGCGCGAACACAATGGTGGCGCCGAGGGCGGCCCACAGCCACCGTGGTGCCCCACGCGCTGGTGCAGGATTCTCGATTGGCTGCGGCGAATGGTATGGCTGACGCGGATAGTGAAGGCGCTCCCGCGCATGTTGCTGTCCGTACTGAGGTGGGTAGGTCACGGCAACTCCACGGACCGAGGCGCGGATTGGTATGCGTCCGGGCTGGTAAGTCTAAGGCTCGGTCGCATATCGACCAACGGGCCCGCAGGCATCGACGAACTGGGCTGAACGGGCGATGGTTACCCGGCCGATCAGCCACTCGTCTGTTCGGTCGTGGCAATCACCAGATCGGATCGATTCTGTTCGGTCGTAGCTGACGCCACCCGCTAAGTAGCCCGGAGAATCCGGGCCGGCAGTCGATGGGGACGGAGTAACTCAGAAAGCCGCCCTGTTCCAGGCCGCTTCGAGGCACACCGAAGAAGTAACTGAAGAAACACGCAGCGGTGTCGGTCCGTGGAGTGCTCGCGGGCCGACGCCAGTCGCGGGACTGTTCTTGGTGGAGGTCACGGCTTTTGAACTTGACGACAACAGGATCTTCACGACTCCTCGGCATGCTCTGCTCGTGAGCGCACCGCTCACTTCATCGAGGATAGGACTGGCGTCCACATGTCAACTGAGACCGGCAGCTCGCAGCGCGTAGTCCTGCAGCTGATCACCCCGTGGCTCAGTCCGATCTTGTTCGGCCTGCTAGGCACGATCGCCGTCGCCATAATCGCCTTCATGGCCCCGATCGAATCCATTACCGGATAAAGCAATTTTTGGGCGAGTCCGCGAGTAAAAAAACGTGCGCCGGCGACATGAAGTTTTGGTCTCTTACGCTGAGCGTCGTGGTTTTCGCTGCGACTTACCTGGCGGTCTACGCCCTAACCCGCCATCACGACGGCGACAGTGCGGGATCGCGATTTCGCCCACAGCTACGGCCTGCAGGCGCGCGTCGACTGACCCGAACGCAGCAGGATCCCAGGCGAGCCACCGGTGATTAGGTGAGCGTCGATGGCCTCGGAGCCAGTCAGCCCGGTCGCCGCGGCTGTTTCGGCGAGGTTGAGCGGACCCAAGTCGGGAAGGTTTCGGGGTCGAGGGCGATGACGCTGGTCACAGCGATGCGTGGCGGGAGCTAGGAGTTGGGAACGCGCCGCTACGCTGACGGCGAAGGGGAGTAGTCCTCTCGCTGGTTCATCGACATGCTGGCGCTTGCGCCCGGTGGCCAGGGCTGGCCCGGTTGGGCTGGCTGGGCGAGACCTTCGGTTCCGTTGACCGTTTGCGCGGTTGCGGCCCGAAGGCGTGCCCGGTGCTTGCTGCTGGTCTGGTTTTCCGGTTAGCGGCCGCGCTAGCTAAGTGGTCCTCGGCGTTAATCCTTCGGGGGTCAGATGGTGGCGGTTTCGTGAGCGGCGATGCGTTTGAGGGTGGTGGCGAGGTCGGCTTTGGTGTAGCGCCAGTTGAAGGGCCGGGCGGCGAGGTTGTAGAGGTCTTCGAATGCGGTGAGCCGGTTGGTGACGTCGTTGAGGTCGTAGAAGTCGTTGGGTGTGACGACTTTGCGCTGCACGATGGAAAAGTAGATTTCGACCTGGTTGACCCAGCTCGCGTGGATTGGTGTGTGGACCAGGGTGGCGTTCGGCCAGGTGTTTTCCAACCGGTCGATGGCTTTGTGACCGCGGTGTGACGAGCCGTTATCGGTGATCCAGAAGACTCGGCGGGCGCTGGAGTAGGGCTCACGGCCCATGACCTGCGCGACCAGGTTCGCGAACGGAACAATGCCGGTCGTGGGTTCGGTACGGCCGAACACCCTGGCCTGGTGGACGTCGTACGCGGCGAGGTAGGCCAGCGCCCCACCCCGGTCATATTCGTGGTTGACCCGCATGATCCGGGCCAGTCCGGGTGGCAGGCTCGGATGACACCGGCAGCGGGCCTGCACGGAGGTCTTCTCATCGGCGGAGATGACGTAGTCGTCGTCGCCGAGCACCTCGCCGTGCCAAGTGCGGGCGTATAGGTCGAGGACACGGCCTGCCTTAACGGCGAAGTCTGGGTCACGCGGGAAGATCCATGACTGGTGGCGCCAGGGGCGGATCGCATCCCGGCGTAGCCACCGGCGCACGGTGGATGCCGAGATGTCCTCGACCACCCCGACGTCGACGGCTTCGGCAGCCAGATCGGCGTGGCTAAACCGCGACAACGGGATCCCCCGATCAGCGGGCAGTTCACAGGCGATCGCTTTGACCTGGGCCTGCTGCACGTCGGTGAACCGACGCGGCCGCCCGGGGCGGCCCCGATCTCGAAGGCCGTCCTCGCCGTAGGCGCCGTAGCGGTCGCGCCAGGTCCGGGCGGTGTCCACACAGACCCCGACCCGCCGCGCGATCGCCGCGTTGCTCCAACCCTGGGCAGCGAGCAAGATGATCGTGGCGCGTAAGACGTGCCGGTGTTGCTCGGTCACGGTCCTGACCCGGCGTTCAAGACGCTGCTGCTCGGGCATAGACAAGACGATCGGGCAGGCCGATGGACCAGACATGACAAACCTCCGCCTACCCGAACATGGCAGACAGTCGATCTATTGCGGGTGGTCGGCCTTTCGCACCGGGTGGATTCGCCCCGGCCTGCGGGCCCATCGGCAGGCCGGCATGATGAATAGTGTGGCCGCGATTCCCGAATCGACGAAGGTGTCGTTGCAGCAACGCCTGACTGAGCACGCGAAGGCCCACTGGCCCGGGCTGCCCGGGATCGTGGTGCGGTACCGGGCCGGGTTCGCCTACATCGACGCGCAACTACCCGACGGTGAGACCATCCCACTGATGAGGCTGCGCTATCAACGCTCCGCACACCTGTGGGGCTTCGCGATCTACCTCGCCAGTCGTGACGGCTACCAAGACTCCGTCCTACCCGACGGCCAACCGATCGGCACCGCCCAAGACGCCCTCGACTGCGCCGGCGACCTCTACCTCACCAACCTGGAACCCCTGAACCAACCCCCGAAGGATTAACGCCGAGGACCACTAAGTGAGGACTGTTCGCTCGTGAATCTCACCCTGATCGCCACCATCGCACCGCTCATTTTCCTGGCAGAATTGCCTGACAAAACTGCGCTAGCCAGTCTGGTTCTTGGTACCCGGTACCGAGCCTCCTGGGTGTTCGCCGGAGTGGCGGCCGCGTTCGCAGTACATGTCGTGTTAGCTGTTGCGGTTGGGGCGTTGTTTAGCCTGTTGCCGCATCGCATCTTGCAGACAGTTGTCGGGGTCGTGTTCGTGGTCGGCGCGGTAGTGTTGCTGCGCGGTCGACACGACGAAGCCCTGGACGAGGACCGCAACAAATCCGGCTTCTGGTCGGTGGCGGGAATGTCATTCGGGGTGATTCTGGTCGCTGAGTTTGGTGACCTGACCCAGATCGTGACCGCGAACCTGGCCGCGAAATATCACGACCCGCTGTCGGTCGGAATCGGTTCGGTCATTGGTCTCTGGGCGCTGGCCGGGGTGGCGATCTTGGGTGGGCAGAGTCTGCTCAAGGTGGTGTCGATGAAGTGGGTCATCCGGGTGGCGGCGGCGATCATGGGTGTGCTCGCATTGGTCAGCATCATCTCGGCCATTCAGGGCTAACTGGTTGACCTATCAGGCCAGTACGCTGCGCCGATGGTCAGCCACGACGACAGCGCGGCCTCACCGGTCCAGGGCGGCGGCTCGATCCTTCGCCACGGTCGAGTTCTGCCGGCTTTGGCCGGTTTGGTGGCCCGGGTCGAACTCATTAGTGGCTCGTTCGATCGGCCGGTGACGCTGGTGCGTTTACCGGACGCGACGACGAATCTGGTCTTCACCCGCAGCGGGGGCTTTACCTCCGACGACGCTCAACTCAGTCGCGTGCCAGTCGTGCTGGGGCCACTCAACCAAGGACGGGCCGCAACCTTGGTCGGCCAGGTAGCTGCCGTCAATGTCGTGTTGACGCCGCTGGCGGCAGAGTCGTTGTTGCAAGCGCCGGCGAGTCGGCTGGTTGACCAGGTCGAGCCGCTTGCGGCTTTGCTGGCGAGCGCGCGGGTGGCGCGGATGACCAGCGAGGCGGAGACCCTGGACGAATGGTCGCTGCGCATTCAGGGTCTGCTGGCCGAGCAGCGTCGTGACCCGTCGCCGACAACCGCGCTGGTGTCTGCCTCGATCGCGGAAATCCAGCGCCGCAACGGTGCGGTGCGGATTGGTGCGTTGTCGTCGGCGCTGTCGGTCAGCATCAGCACACTGGAACGGGCTGTCGCCCGGGCGACAGGTTTCACCCCCAAGCGGTTAGCGGACATCATCCGGTTCCAGCATGCGATTGCGTTGCTGCGGCAGGAGCCCGCACCTGGTGCCGTCGCGGTCGCCTCGGCGGCGGGCTACTCTGACGAAGCGCACATGATCAGGTCGTTTCGTCAGTTCGCCGACCTTACGCCGCGCTCGTTTGTGCGCGAGCAGGTAAATGCCCCGATGGTTGCGCAGTGACCCGGCCGCAGCTTCAGGCTTCGGCCGGGTTTCCGCCGGGCGGATTGATGATCGACCGAGGTGGGCAGGAACAGTCCCGGACACATACCTGCGGTCCAGTGAGTGTGAAGCGCAGAGAACACGGTGGTCGACATGGTGGGGTTATTGGTTCCGGCGTGCCTGGCGGTGCTGGTTGCTGTGGTCGGGTGGGCCGCCGCGGCGGTGTCGATCTGGTGGCTGATCGCGGCAATTCCGCTCGCGCTCCTGCTTCTGGTCAGCTGCTACGACTTGATCCAACGCCGGCACTCGATCCTGCGCAATTTCCCAGTGCTGGGCTACGCCCGGTTCCTACTGGAGAAGATACGACCGGAAATCCAGCAGTACTTCATCGAACGCAACTTCGACGGCCGCCCGTACGATCGTGACGTCCGTACTGTCGTGTATGAGCGGGCCAAAGGCATACACGGCGAGCAGGCATTCGGTACGGAACGGGACGTCAACGAGGTCGGCTACGAATACGTGGTGCATTCCACCGCCCCAATGCAGGCGCCGCAGGAGCCGCCCCGAGTTCGCGTCGGTGGCCCGGATTGCACCCAGCCGTACGACATGGCGTTGCTGAACGTGTCGGCGATGAGTTTCGGGGCACTGAGCGCGAACGCGTTGCGCGCGCTGAACCGTGGAGCGGCGGCCGGTGGCTTCGCGCACGACACTGGTGAGGGCGGTTTGACCGACTATCACCTCGACGGTGGGGGAGACCTGATTTGGGAACTCGGCAGCGGCTATTTTGGTGCGCGTACCAAGGATGGGGATTTTGATCCAGAGTTGTTCCGGGACAAGGCGGCGCACCCGGCAGTGAAATGTGTGTCGCTCAAGCTCAGCCAGGGGGCTAAGCCGGGCATTGGTGGGGTGTTGCCGGCGACGAAAGTAACCAAAGAGATCGCCGCTGCCCGCGGTGTCCCGGCCGGGGAGAAGTGCGTCAGCCCGGCTATGCATCGCGTGTTTCACACACCGCGGGAACTTGTTTTGTTCGTGGCCCGCATGCGCGAGCTGGCCGGCGGTAAACCGACTGGTTTCAAGCTTTGTGTCGGCTCGCGGCGCGAGTTTCTGGCAATTTGTCGAGCGATGCTGGCTGAGAACATCACCCCGGATTTCATTGTCGTCGACGGCTCCGAAGGCGGAACGGGCGCGGCGCCGCTGGAATTCGAGGACCACGTCGGAGTGCCGTTGACCGATGGCTTGATCACAGTGCACAACGCGCTGGTTGGCACCGGGTTGCGCGACCGGATTCGGATCGGGGCCAGCGGCAAGGTCGCTACCGGCATCGACGTGGTGAAACGGATTGCCCAGGGCGCTGATTTCACGAATGCAGCGCGGGCGATGATGATGGCCGTCGGCTGTATTCAGGCGCAAATGTGCCACACCAATCAGTGCCCGGTCGGGGTCGCCACGCAGGATCCGCGTCGGGCTCGGGCGTTGAACGTTGCGGACAAAAGCCAGCGGGTGCATCGCTTCCAGCAGGCAACGGTCGCTCAGGCGCAGGAACTCATCGCCGCAATGGGTTTGACTGGCCCCGAGCAATTGCGCCCAGCCATGCTGCATCGTCGGATCGACCACACCACCACTCGCACCTATGCCGAGCTTTATGACTGGCTCGAACCCGGCGAATTGCTGTCGCAACCACCGAAGGATTGGGCGGCTGACTGGGCTGCCGCCGACCCGGACAGCTTCGCCGCCATTATCGATCAGACGGGATCTTGGAAATGACGACAATTGCCGAGCACTTGGTTACAGCTTTGGCTGAGCTCGGGGTGAAATCGATTTGGGGTGTCGTCGGCGACGCCCTGAATCCGGTGACTGATGCGATCCGGCGCGAAGAACGCATCGAATGGATCGGGGTGCGCCACGAAGAGGTGGCCGCGTTCGCCGCCGGTGCCCAAGCTCAGCTCACCGGGGTGCTCGGGGTGTGCATGGGCACTGTCGGTCCGGGCTCGATTCACCTGCTCAACGGCTTGTACGACGCGAAGAAGTCGCACGCCCCGGTTCTTGCCATCTGTGGACAGGTTCCATTGCCGGAACTCGGCAGCGATTTCTTCCAAGAAGTCGACAACGACGCCCTGTTTCGTGACGTCGCTAATTTTTGCCGCACAGTCACATCGGCTGAGCAGATGCCGAGGCTACTTGAGCAGGCAGTGCAGGCAGCCTATGCCGGCCCGGGAGTTGCGGTTTTGACGCTGCCTGGTGATGTCGGTTCGCTACAGCTGCCCAAGCATGCCCGGGCGGCTCGATTTTCGATTCAGCGACCGACGACGGTGCCCGCGGCGGCTGATCTGGATCGAGCAGCTGCGCTGATTGATGCGGCCGATAAGGTCACCTTGCTCGTGGGCATCGGTGCACGGACTGCTCGTGCTGAGGTGTTGGCGCTTGCCGAGCGACTAAATGCCCCGATGGTGCTCACACTCAAAGCCAAGGAAGGTCTGGAAGCCGAGAATCCGTTCCAATTGGGCCAGAGCGGCCTGATCGGCAACCCCGCTTCCAAGGAAGCTTTCGATTCCGCCGGCGTCCTAGTGATGATTGGCACCGATTTTCCCTACCCGCAGTGGTTGCCGGCCGGCACACCAACAGTGCAGATTGATGTTCGCCCCGAACACATCGGCCGGCGAATTCCGGTCGATGTTGGTCTAATCGGCGATGCTGTGCCGGCTGTGCAGGCGTTGCTCGACCGGGTGCACGCCAAACCGGACTGTGCCCATTTAGTTAAGGCGCGGGAGTCTTACTCCAGTTGGCAGCAACGACAGAACCGGTTGGTTGATCCGCACCATGACGAGCACCTGCTCGGCCGGTTACGGGCGACCTTTGACAACACCGAGGACCGAATTCGGCCGGAAGCCTTGGCTGCGACCGTCGACAAGCTTGCTGCGGACGACGCGATTTTCACCACCGATACTGGGATGTCGACGGTGTGGCTATCGCGGTTCGTGACCATGCGCGGGCAGCGACGACTGCTTGGCTCCTACAATCTGGGGTCTATGGCCAATGCGATGCCGCAGGCACTGGGCGCCCAAGCGCTGGATCGGGACCGGCAGATTGTCGCCTTCTGCGGCGATGGTGGGCTGACGATGCTGCTGGGTGATTTGCTCACCGCAGTCAGCTATCAGCTGCCGGTGAAGCTGGTCGTGTTCAACAACGGCCGGCTCGGCATGGTCAAACTTGAGCAGGAACAGGGCGGCTTGCCGGAATTCGGCACGCAGCTGGCCAACCCGGATCTGGCAATCGTGGCCCAAGCGATGGGGTTGACTGCCTTTCGCATCACCGAACCCGGTGCGCTTGCGCAAACCTTGACTACCGCGCTGGGCACTCCCGGGCCGGTGTTGGTCGACGTCCTAACGAATCCAGAAGAAATCTCGCTGCCGCCGAAGACCTCTGCGGCTGATGCGTGGGGTTTCGCCATCGCCAAAATCAAGGAAGGCATCGTCAGCGCGGGCGATAAAGGCTGAATGAGGCGCTGCTGAATGAGGCGCTGCTGAATGAGGCGCTGCAGACAAACGAAGTGGGTGGCGAGGTTAGTCGCTGGCTGCCTTGGAGACGGCATTCAAAGTTCCCCCGATGGCGTCTCGCACCTCGCTGTTGAATTCGAAGGTGAATCCGTGGCCTTGGAAGACTTCGGGCGAAGTCTCGTGCGAGACATAGACGGTGAGGCTCTTATCGTCGAACAACATTCCGGCTGCGGCCGGACCAACACCAACTTCCAGGTTGAATTCGTCGTTCGGGCCGGACGTGACGATGTGACCGGGTTCGCTCTGGGTTATCCCAGCGGACTGTTCCCGGAGGAAGCCGCCGTTGACATAGACTGGTCCTGCGTGGGCGGACAATCCGCCGCCGATGATCGTGCCGCCGCTGACGCCCAGGCCGCCGGGCTTTCCCGCGCGCGGGTCGCTTTCCGTCAAACTGCCGGCCACATATCCCCCGACCTCACCGTAGGCCGGGCCAAATTCCTGCTCGTGCACCCAAAAATGATAATACGAGATATCGCCGGGATGCCAAACTGCTTGATCGATGTCAACTTTACGGCCGAAGGTTTGGCTCTTGGCATAGTCAGTCGTGGTGAGCAAATACGAGCCGTCGTTGAGCTTCACTGCCGCTTTGTAGCCGAGGTTTTCCGCTGCCGCGACCTCCGCTTCGGGGCAATGGGTGTCGCACAGCAGACCATGAGGAGTAGCTTTGCCGCCGTATTGCTCCACGATTCCCGCCAATGCCTGCGCGGTTTTTTTCTTCAGCTGCACCGCGTGGGAAGCCAATTGCTTGATCCTTGTTGCGGCTGCCACGGCGATTTGCCGATAGACTTCAATTTGTTTGTAGGCCTGTCCGCAGGCCTGAACCCCGACCTGGTTAATGTATTGTCGGGCGGTCTCATTAGTGCTGGGGACAGCGCTGAGTTTCTGCACCATGCCGTCGAACGAAACCTTTATTGAATTTACGTTGGCCGCTGCGGTGTTGGCGGCTTTTTGCACGTTTGCGATTAATTGTCTGACTTCAGCCGGCTGCTGGGCCTGGACTCCGCTTGGCTTGCTGACCACGCTGATGAATGCCTGGGCGGCATCGCCGGTCCACGCCTGCGACACCAAAGCCGCGTCCTTGCGAATATTGTCGAGGGATTTTTCGACTGCTACCGACTTTTCGATCAGCGGGCTAGGGTCAATGGGCTCAACGGTGAGGACCCGCTCGGCTGCAGTAAGAAAATCGTCGTAAGGTTTTGCCAGTAGATCCAGCGACATGGCAGTGAAGCCCTCTCGAAAGATAAACGCCTGAACTAGCAGAGCCTCCGAATGATTTGCCCTTAACTGGACGTGAATGTAGCAAGACAGCTCAGAATTCAGCAACAATTGAAGTGAAATTTTAACAATAGTTCTACACCCGGTAATGTTGAAATTACCGGGTGTAGCTAATTTGTTCTTGGTTTAGAGGTCGATGCCAGTCAAGATCAGCAGCCGGGGCTCGGTGTAGTCCTCCATTGCGCTGGCCACGCCCTCACGACCAGAACCGCTGCCCTTGACTCCGCCATAGGGCATCTGGTCAGCCCGGAAACTGGGCACATCGCCGATCACGATGCCACCGACGTTCAGGCGACGATGCGCGGCGAATGCGATGTCGATGCGACGGGTGAAAACTCCAGCTTGCAGCCCGAACGCGGAGGCGTCGATTGCCGCAAGACCGTCCTGATCGGAGTCGACTGCAGTAAGAACCAACACGGGCCCGAATACCTCGTCGGCACACACCCGAGCATCGGCCGGTACGTCAGTTAGCACGGTTGGTTCCACACTCGTACCGGTGCGGTTGCCGCCGGTGAGGACTCGACCGCCACTGGCCACGGCTTCGCCGATCCACTCCTCGATCCGGGCGGCAGCGCGCTCGTCGATAACCGGGCCGACATCCGTACTCTCGTCTAGGGGGTCGCCGGTGCGCAACGCGACGACAGCCGCAACTAGTTTCGGGGTGAATGCCGCCAGCTGGTCGCGGTGCACGAAGACCCGCTGGACGGCGATGCAACTCTGCCCGGCCTGATAGTTGCTGAAGGTAGCGATCCGCTCGGCTGCCGTGTCCAAGTCATCCCAGTCACGACAGATCAGCACCGCCGCGTTCCCGCCGAGCTCCAAGGTGACGTGCTTGTGTGGCACGGCGGCCCGAATCTGCGCGCCGACCGGACCTGAGCCGGTGAAGGAGACCACCGGCAGCCGCGGGTCAGCGACCAGCTCGGCCGCCCGCTCATTCGGGATCGGCAGCACTGAGAACATGCCCGCTGGCAAGTCGAGTTGCGACAGGATCTCCCCCAATACCAACGCGGTCAGCGGGGTAGCCGGCGCAGGCTTGAGGATGATCGGCGCACCCACCGCTAGTGCGGGTGCGACCTTGTGTGCGACCAGGTTGAGCGGGAAGTTGAAGGGTGAGATCCCGAGCACCGGGCCGCGCGGCACCCGCCGAATCAACGCGATGCGCCCAGCCGCGGCCGGGTCAGTGTCGAGTCGTTGCAGCTCACCGGAGAACCTTCGGGCCTCCTCGGCCGCCCAGCGGAAGGTGGAAACGGCCCGCGCCACTTCAGCCCGAGCCCATTTCACTGGCTTGCCATTCTCCGCGGTGATCAGATCGGCGATTTCGCTGGCGCGCCGCTTGAGTTGAGCGCTGACCTCGTCGAGCGCAGCTGCCCGCGCCGATGCAGTCAGTGCTGCGGCGGCTGGCGCTGCATTCGCGGCGGCTGCGACCGCCTCCTCGACCTGTTCCGCTGTCGCCAGGCTGGTCTCGCCGACAACAGACGCGTCGAAGGGGTGACGAACGGTCAACACATCGAGGCTGGTGGCCGGACGCCCGGCGACGTAGAAGGGGATCACGGTTGCAGCGTACCTTGCCAAACGATGCGGAAATAGTTGCCTGAGGTCTTGATTACTGCGGAATCGGTGTAAAGATTGGGCATCATCTGTGGAAGGGGTTGACGATGGCCACATCGGCCGAGTTACATCAACGGCGAGGCACCGTGGTAGCGCGGGGAGTCAGCAGCATGCTCTCGTCGTATGTCAGCAGCGCCGGTGGCGGCACGTTAACGGATGTGGACGGGCGCGAGTGGGTCGACTTCGGCTCCGGCATCGCAGTCACCAATGTCGGCAATTCAGCACCCAAGGTCGTCGAGGCCGTCCGGGCCCAGGTGGAGCGATTCACCCACTCTTGCTTCATGATTGCCCCGTACGAGCAGTACGTCGCGGTCTGCGAAGAACTCGCCGTACTCACCCCGGGTAGCTTCGAGAAACGGTCGGCGCTGTTCAACTCGGGTGCCGAGGCGGTGGAGAACGCCGTCAAGATCGCGCGCGTCGCCACGGGGCGGCAAGCTGTCGTGGTGTTCGAGCACGCCTATCACGGCCGTACCAACTTGACGATGGCGTTGACGGCGAAGGTACAGCCGTACAAGCAAGGGTTTGGGCCCTTTGCTGGTGAGGTTTACCGGGTGCCGATGTCGTATCCGTTCCGCGACGCTCGCTCGGGGGCGGAGGCGGCCGAGGTGGCGACTACCTTGATCGAAAAGTACGTCGGCTCGGCGAATGTGGCTGCAGTCCTGATCGAACCGATTCAAGGCGAGGGCGGCTTCGTGGTGCCGGCCAGTGGCTTCCTGCCGGCCTTGGCGGCTTATGTGAAGCAGATCGGCGCGGTTCTTATCGCCGACGAAATCCAGACTGGTTTCTGTCGGACCGGCTCGTGGTTCGCCTGTGCGGACGAGGGCGTCGAGCCGGATCTGATCACTACGGCGAAGGGCATCGCGGGTGGGTTGCCACTAGCCGCTGTGACCGGTCGGGCCGAGATCATGGATTCAGTGCACCCCGGCGGCCTCGGCGGCACGTACGGGGGGAATCCGGTCGCTTGTGCGGCTGCCCTGGCGACCATTGCCACGATGCGTGAGCTCGACCTGGCCGGTGCGGCCCGGCGGATCGAAGCGATCGTCCGGCCCCGGCTAGCGGCGTTGGCCGAAAAATACCCGGCCATCGGCGAAATCCGCGGTCGCGGCGCGATGCTGGCAGTCGAGTTGGTGCGCCCAGGGGAGAACGGCCCGTTCGGTCCGGTTCCCGATCCGGCCCTGACCGCTGCGATCGCCAAAGCCGCCCACGAGAGTGGCCTGCTGCTACTCACCTGCGGCACCTGGGGCAACGTCATCCGCCTGCTTCCGCCGCTGGTCATTTCCGCTGAAGAACTGGACCGCGGTTTGACCCTGCTGGAACAAGCTTTCGCCGCCTGCTGATTTTTTTCTCAACCGCCACCATCTCGATTCTGGAGCACCCCTTGTCTGATCTTCCGTCCACCGATTTCGACCAAATGTCGAACGCTGCTCGCGACCATCTCTGGATGCATTTCACCCGGTTGTCGTCCTACCAGAACTCCCCGGTTCCGATCATTGTTCGCGGCGAAGGCAGCTACATCTGGGACAGTGCCGGCCGCCGTTACCTGGACGGGTTGTCCGCGTTGTTCGTCGTGCAAACTGGCCACGGCCGGCAAGAGTTGGCCGATGCCGCCGCCAAACAAGCGGCCGAATTGGCCTACTTCCCGATCTGGTCTTACGCCCACCCCAAGGCGATCGAGCTGGCCCAGCGCCTCGCCTCGCTCACCCCGGGCGATCTCAACCGGGTCTTCTTCACTACCGGTGGTTCCGAAGCGGTCGAGTCCGCCTGGAAGCTGGCCCGGTCGTATTTCAAGCGGGTCGGCAAGCCGATGAAGACCAAGGTGTTGTCGCGCGCGATTGCCTATCACGGCACCTCGATGGGTGCGCTGTCGATCACCGGCATTCCGGGGCTCAAGCAGGACTTCGAGCCGCTGGTGCCGTCGACTTTCCGGGTGCCGAACACTAACTACTACCGCCGCCCGGACCAGTCGATGTCGCCGACCGAGTTCGGCGTGTGGGCAGCTGACCGGATTGCTGAGGCGATCGAATTCGAGGGACCGGACACGGTGGCCGCGATCTTCCTCGAACCGGTGCAAAATGCTGGTGGCTGTTTCCCGCCGCCGCCCGGCTATTTCCAGCGCGTCCGGGAAATCTGCGACCGTTATGACGTGCTATTGGTGTCCGACGATGTCATTTGCGGTTTCGGTCGACTCGGCGAATACTTCGGTGCGGACAAATACGGCTACCAGCCGGATATCATCACTGTCGCTAAGGGACTGACTAGCGGTTATGTGCCGCTCGGCGCGATGATCGCTAGTGACCGGCTGGCTGAGCCGTTCTTAACCGGGCACAACTGGTTCGCGCATGGAATCACCTATGGTGGGCACCCGGTCGGCTCCGCGGTCGCCCTGGCCAACCTCGACATCTTGCAACGCGAGGATCTGCTCGGCCACGTCCGCACCAACAGTGAACTGTTCCGCTCTTATCTGACCAAGCTGACGGACCTGCCGATCGTCGGCGACGTGCGCGGGGACGGCTACTTCTTCGGCCTGGAGCTGGTCAAGGACAAGACGACCAAGGAGACCTTCAACGAGGATGAGTCGGAGCGGCTGCTGCGCGGATATCTGTCGAGCGCACTGTTCGAGGCCGGGCTCTATTGCCGGGCCGACGACCGAGGTGACCCGGTCATCCAGTTGGCCCCGCCGCTGATCGCCGGTGAGGAGCAGTTCATCGAGATCGAGCAGATTCTGCGGTCGGTGCTGACTGAGGCATCAAACCGAATCTGAGTCGGCAACAACAGCGGGCGGACAAAAACTTGGTCCGCCCGCTGTTGTCTGCCGTCGAACGCTGACGTCATAGTCGAACGCTGACGTCATAGTCGAACGCTGACGTCGTCGTCAAACAAAGCTGGCGACGACGTCAGCGACAAATCAGTTCACTGCGTGCATCACGTGCTTGATGCGGGTGTAGTCCTCTAGCCCGTACACGGAAAGGTCTTTGCCGTGGCCAGAGTGTTTGAATCCGCCGTGCGGCATTTCTGCGACCAGGGGGATGTGGCAGTTGACCCAGACGCAGCCGAAGTCGAGCTGTTGGGTTAGGCGCATGGCTCGGCTGTGATCTTTGGTCCAAACTGAGGAAGCCAGGCCGTAATCGACGTCGTTGGCCCAGCGAACAGCCTCGGCTTCGTCACTGAACTTCTGCACAGTGATCAGCGGGCCGAATACTTCTTGCTGAATGAGTTCGTCGTGTTGCCGCAAGCCGGAGATGACCGTGGGGGAGTAGAAGAACCCACGATCACCGATTCGCGCGCCGCCGGTGTTCAGGGTGGCGTGTTCGGGGAGCCGGTCGACGAACCCAGTTACTCGGGCGAGCTGGTCGGCATTGTTCATCGGGCCATAAAGCACGTCCGGGTCGTCCGGCAGGCCTGTGCGGGTGTTCTTAGCGGCGTCGGTCAGCGCGGCCACAAAGTCGGCGTAGACGCCGGCAGCGACCAGCACCCGGGTTGCTGCTGTGCAGTCCTGGCCGGCGTTGAAATAGCCGGCTTCGGCGATGGCCGCAGCCGCGGCCGGCACGTCGGCATCGTCGAAGATCACGACGGGAGCCTTGCCGCCCAGCTCAAGGTGGGTGCGCTTGAGGTCGGCTGAAGCGGCAGCGGCCACCTGCATGCCGGCCCGGACCGAGCCGGTGATCGACACCAGTTGCGGCGCCCGGTGGCTGATCATGTGCCGGCCGGTTTCCCGATCGCCCACGACCACATTGAGCACGCCGGGCGGGAAGCAGTCGGCGGCCATTTCGGCCAGCATGATCGTGGTGACCGGCGTCGTGTCAGAAGGCTTGAGCACCACCGTGTTTCCGGCCGCGATAGCCGGGGCGAGCTTCCACACGGCCATCATCAGCGGGTAATTCCACGGGGTGACTTGAGCGCAGACACCGATCGGTTCACGCCGCACATAGCTTTCAAAGCCGGCCAGATATTGTCCGGCTGAGCGGCCTTCCAGCAGTCGAGCGGCACCGGCGAAGAACCGGATCTGGTCGACTGCTGGTGGCAATTCCTCACTGGCGGTCAATCCCAGCGGTTTGCCCGTGTTCTGAGATTCGGCCTGAACCAAGTCTTCAGCGCGAGCTTCGACCGCGTCAGCGAATTTGAGCAGCGCGCGCTGCCGTTCGCTCGGCGTGCTGGTGCGCCAGGATTCGAATGCTGTCGACGCTGCTTGCATCGCCCGATCGACGTCGACTTCGCCGGAGACTGGGGCTGACGCAAAAACCTCGCCAGTGCTCGGGTCGATCAGATCGGCATAGCGCCCATCGGCCGGGGCCGCGGGTTCACCGCCGATGAAATTGGTCAGCACGGTGGTGGCAGGCATTACCGCTCCAGATTCGTGTGGGGGTTGAGCTCGTCGTGGGTGATGATTTCGCCGTACTCACCTATTGACGTGTTTCGCTGCATGGTTGCACCTTTGAAGTAGGCAGGTGCGACGACGTTCCAGATCCCCATCAAGACCACCCCAATGAGGATGGAGCCGATGCCCAAGACGAAGACGCCGCCGATGCCGAACGGGGCAGTTGCCCCAAAATCTTTCGCGTAGGAATCGATCGCGCTCTTGACGAACGCCGCGAACAAAATGATCGCCCCCAGCAGCGGGAAGACTACTTTGAGCCAAAGGTCACGGCCTTTGGCGCGCTTACGGAACACCCAAGCCGAGGCCAATCCGGTGAAGCCGTAGTAGAACGCGATCAGCAAGCCGATCGCGGCAATCAAGTCAGTCAGCGAACCCGGCGACAGCCAGGTCAGCAAGACATAGAAGACTATCGACACAATGCCCATCGCCCAAGTGGAGAAGGTGGGCGTTTGATAGCGCGGGTGAACGCCCCGGAACACCTTCGGCAGAGCCTGGTAAGAAGCCATCGCCAGGGTGGTCCGCGCGGTCGGCAAAATGGTGGTCTGGGTCGACGCCGCTGCCGACGACAACACGGCCAGGAACAGCAGCTTGACTCCCCAGCTGCCCATCGCAGCTGCACCCACACCCGTCAGGGAATCGCTGAGGTTGGCCGGATTCGTCAACCCGATGCCGTCGGCGCCGACACCAGCAAAAGCCTGCGCCGCCACGGTCACGACTACATAGGTAATCAGCAAGATAACCGTGGACGCGACCGCAGCCCGGCCCGGCGCGACCCGGGAGTCAGCCGTTTCCTCGTTGACCGCGACCGCTGAGTCCCACCCCCAATAAATGAAGACAGCGAGCAAGAAGCCAGCCGATGCCGCACTCCAACCGAGTCCGGCCGGATTGAACCAGGACAACGCCGGGTGGATCGCCAACGAGCCGGCATGTCCGCTGTATACCTTGACTAAGCAGATCGCGGAAAACACCAGCAAGATCAACAGCTCCAAGCCCAACAGCACCACCTGCGTACGCGCTGAAAGCTCGATTCCTCGCCAGGAAATCCACGTCATCGTGGCCATCCAAACGCAGCCCAAAATGGTGGTAGCCCACGAGTTGCTCGACAAACTGTCCAGCCCGAGCAGCTGGTAAGTGTACTGACCGGCGATCTGGGCCAGGTTCGCCATCACGATGATGTCCGCGGCGACGATTACCCATCCGTTGATCCAGCCGGTGCGTTTGTCGAACGCGCGCGCGACCCACGTGAACGTCGTACCGCAGTCGGGGTCGATGTTGTTCAGTGCCTTGTAGGCGTACGAAATGAATAGCATCGGAATGAAGGCCAGCAGCACGATGATCGGGCTTTTGGTGCCGACGTCCTGCGAGATGAGCCCGATCGATGCAGCCAGGCTGTAACCGGGAGCGGTTGAGGCGACCCCGATCACGATACTGGACAGCAGGCCGATCGCGCCGAGTTTGAGCCCTTTGTCGAGGGCGCCTCGTGGGGCATCGCTGGTCGTCGTCGCTATGGCCATCCGGTCCGTCCCTGGGGGTGGGTGGAGTACGTGAGTAGTCGTCGGACTTCCCCGTGACTGCGTTTATCGCAGAAAAATCAGCGCTTGACAAGGGTATCCGTAGCGGTAACCTTCACCGCACACGGTTTCAGTCCTGTTGGGGGCCCCAAGACATGCGTATTCTCCTAGTCGGTGCCGGCGGTGTCGGCTCCGCTGCGGCCGGCATTGCTGCCCGTCGTGAGTTCTTCACTCGATTCGTTGTAGCCGACTACGACGAGCAGCGGGCGGCCAAAGCAGTAACGCGGCTCGGTGATGACCGATTCGTCGCCGTACAGGTGGATGCGAGCAGTGCGGAGCAGATTACCGCGCTCTGCCGGGAACACGAGATCACCCACGTGCTCAATGCTGTCGATCCCCGCTTCGTTATGCCGATTTTTGACGGTGCTTTCGCGGCCGGCGTGCACTATCTCGATATGGCGATGTCACTGTCGCACCCACACCCTGAGCGACCGTACGAACTCACTGGGGTAAAACTGGGCGACGAACAGTTCGCGGTAGAGCAGAAATGGAGCGAAGCCGGCCTGCTGGCCCTCGCCGGAATCGGGGTAGAACCCGGACTGTCGGACATTTTTGCCCGTTATGCCGCCGACCACTTGTTCTCGCGGATCGACGAACTCGGCGTACGCGACGGCGGCAACTTGGTCGTGTCCGGCTACGACTTCGCCCCGTCGTTCTCGATCTGGACCACGATCGAGGAGTGCCTCAACCCGCCGGTCATTTATGAGGCGGGCCGCGGTTGGTTCACCACCGAGCCGTTCAGTGAGCCCGAGGTCTTCGACTTCCCGGGTGGGATCGGGCCGGTCGAATGCGTGAACGTCGAGCACGAAGAAGTGCTGCTCATGCCCCGCTGGATCGACGCCGGCCGGGTCACCTTCAAGTACGGCCTCGGCAACGAGTTCATCGACGTGCTCAGAACCTTGCACAAGCTCGGACTCGACCGGACCACACCGGTACAGGTGGGGGGTGTTTCGGTGTCGCCGCGCGACGTCGTGGCCGCCCTGCTGCCCGACCCGGCCACCCTGGGTGACCAGATGACCGGCTCGACCTGCGCCGGAACCCTGGTCACAGGTTTGAATAAGGCCGGTGAGCCCGCACAGACCTACCTTTACCACGTGGTCGACAACGAATGGTCGATGGCGGAATACGGCTCGCAGGCGGTCGTCTGGCAGACAGCGGTCAACCCGATCGTCGCGCTGGAACTGCTGGCCCAAGGCACCTGGTCTGGTGCTGGCGTGCTCGGCCCGGAAGCCTTCGACCCGGTGCCGTTCCTCGATAAATTGGTCGAATACGGCTCACCCTGGCAACTGCGGCACCAACAGCCATGACCCGGTACGGCCCGATGTTCGGCCCCGACTTCACGTTCCTCGGGGTGCCGGCGTGTGACTGGGCGCAACCGTCCAGTTATGCCGACGCTGACGTGGTGATCATCGGCGCCCCGTTCGATGGCGGAACCTCGCACCGACCTGGTGCGAGGTTCGGCCCGTCGGCCATTCGCGGCACTGATTATCTACCGCACGATGGGTCGCGGCCCCACCTGGCGATGCGAGTCGACGCGCTGACTGACGATCTCACCGTCAAAGACGCGGGTGACCTTGAGGTTTTCAGCGGTGAGATCCAGCGCAGCTGCGACACGATCGAAGACGCGGTGGCGTTTGTCGCCGCCAACGGCGCGATCCCAGTGATCCTGGGTGGCGACCACACTGTGACGTGGCCGAACGCGGCCGGGGTGGCGCGGCATCACGGCGCCGGCCGTATTTCGGTGATCCATTTTGATGCGCACGCCGACACCGGTGATATCGAATTCGGGTCGTTGGCCGGCCATGGGCAGCCAATGCGCCGGTTGATCGAGTCAGGTGCGGTCCGCGGGGACCGGTTCCTGCAAGTCGGGTTGCGCGGGTATTGGCCCGGCCCGGACGTGCTCGACTGGATGGCTGATCAGGGCATGAACTCGTTCCACATGAGCGAAATCGTCGAGCGTGGACTGAATGCGGTGCTCGACCAGGCGTTTGAGCTCGCCGTGGACAACTGCGACGGCGTCTTCCTCTCCGTCGACATTGACGTGTGCGATCCCGGCCACGCACCGGGAACCGGCACCCCCGAGCCCGGCGGCTTGACCGCGCGCCAATTGTTGGACAGCGTCTCGCGGATTTGCCACGAGCTGCCCGTGGTGGGGATGGACATCGTCGAGGTGGCTCCGCCGTTCGATCATGCTGAGATCACCGCAATGCTGGCCAATCGGGTGGTACTCGAAGCGCTGGCCGGAATGGCTCGGCGCCGCAAGGACGGCGACGGTCCACGCTGGCGTCGCGCAACGCCGCTGCTGTCCGGCCGTGGCTCAGCCGCTCACCCTGAAACCACACCACCCGGGCAGCGATCTCACCGGGCGCCCCAGGTGTAGGTCTGCTTTTCCAGCTTCAGGTACATAAATGTTTCAGTGAACGTGACGCCGGGAACTGCGCGAACCTTGTCGTTGAGCACGTCGAGCAGGTGCTCGTCATCGGTGCAGACCAACTCGACCAGCAGATCAAAACCGCCGGCACACACCACCACATAATCCACTTCGGGGATTGCCGCGATTTGCGCGGCAATCGCCCGCAGGTCGCCGTTGACTTTGAGGCCGACCATGGCCTGACGGGCAAAGCCCAGCGTGAGCGGGTCGGTGACGGCCACGATTTGCATCAGTCCACCGTCGATCAGCCGCTGTACTCGTTGACGCACCGCCGCCTCGGAGAGCCCGATCGCCTTGGCGAGCGTGGCATACGACATCCGTCCGTCCCGCTGCAGATGCTCGATCAGCTGTCGGTTGATGTCGTCGAGAGTCGGGTCAATCGTCACCCCGCAATTCTTGCCTGCGTGGTTGTGCACAGCAAGTCGCCGCAGCTGAGACCCGGGGGCGAACCCTGCGCGACCGACTGATCGAACTCGCCCTGATTGCCGGCGACCAAGAGCGAGTTGCCGTGGCCGGGCAAAGTTTCAGATCAATGAAATTTAATAACTTTGTCATCAGTGTTATAGCGGTAGCCTGGCTGAAACAAAGCTGAAGCGTGTAAGTCACACTACTGAACTTTTGGGTACGGGGGTGGGTGGGCGGTCACGCTTCGTTGCATCGGAAAGGAGCCCCGATGTCCACCGGAACTCGCCGAGGCCGATTGAAGCGCCTCGCCATCCTGCAGGTAATCGCGCTCGCCAGCATGCTCGGCCTGGCCGTGCCGGCCGCTCAGGCCAACGTCTGGCTCAGCACCTGTGACGACTGGCAGTCGATTTTCCACGGCAAGTACTACGCAATGAACAACAGGTGGGGCCACACCCTTTTCAACTGGGGGTATGGCTGGCAGTGCGTCGGCCGAAACGACGAATGGCCGACCAACGCGTGGCAGACCGACCTGAGCTGGACCGACAATCCCGCCGTGCAGTGGGATGAATACCACATCAAGGCATTCCCGAACACCATCGTCGGCTGGTCCTACGGGTATAACTCCACTGACCACGGTGGCTTGCCGGTTCGGCTGGGTGACAACAAGACAGTGTTGTCGTCGTGGAGTTGGGACAACCAGCTCGGCCCACAGAAGAGCGATGCCGTCTATGACTTGTGGGCGGACGCGAGTCAGGATCCCAGCGCTCAGCCGAGCGACGAAATCATGGTGTTCCTCGATTACACCGATGGTGCGCACCCGGATAGCGGCAAGCTCACCACCATCAACGTCAACGGGGCCGATTATGACGTCTATCGGTCCACCGACTCATGGCAGGTGATCAGCTTCGTGCGAACTGCCACCACTCGCAGCAGCACAAATCTGAACCTGCAAGATTTCCTCAACTATGCCGTCCGGCAAGGCTGGCTTGACCCCAACAAGTATCTGGTCAGCATTGATGCAGGGTTCGAGATCTGGCACGGCGCCGGAAAGATCATCACCACGAATTACAACGTCGACGTCTCCTAACGAGTAGGGACGCTGTTCTCCGGTGATGCGCATCACCGGAGAACAGTGCTGTCGGCGCGCCGGCTTGGCCAGACTCACCCGATCAGGGGAGCTAATAGGTCGGTGGAGTCTGTTGCCGCGGCCCGACCGTCCCTCGTTGGATCAAGTCCACCCCGATTCGGGTGTCACGTCCGGGCATCGTCGGGTGGTGCAGTCGCTCGAACAGGTGCCGGACCGCCTGCGCACCGAGCAGTTCCTTGTCCAGCCGCACCGTGCTCAACGGCGGATGCGAATAGCGGGCAGCCTCAATGTCGTCATGTCCGATAATTGAGCAGTGCTCGCCAACGACGAGGCCCCGATCACTCACCGCGGCCATCGCACCCAACGCGACTGCATCCGCGCAGCAGAAGACGGCCGTGGGTGGCACCGGCAAGTCGAGCAGCGTCTGCATCGCGGTCCGCCCGGCGTTCGGGTAGAGCCGGACCACATCCACGATGTATGCCGGGTCGAAACGCAGGCCGTGTTCTTCGAGTGCCCGGCGATATCCGGCCATTCGGGCGACGACTGATGTCACCGTGCCCGGACCGGTAATCATTGCGGGGATCGGGTCTCGATGGCCGCGCTCAATCAGATGGCAGATGGCCAGATATCCGGCCTGCTCGTCATCCCCGTGCACGCGGTCGAGCTTGGACCGTTCGAGAACGTTGTCAACTAGCACGCATGCCAGACCGGTGTTGAGCAACCGGTCTAGGAAATCGGGTTCCTGCACTGACACGACGATCAGCCCGTTTACTTGCCCCCGCTGCACGAGCTGCGGCAGCGGCGCGCTTGCGCCAGGCGGAACGACTTCCAAAGCCACAGAGATGTCCAGCTCAGTGCAGGCTTTGCGGATGCCGTGTAGAACTGGGCCGAAGAACGGGTTGGTGGCGCCAGCCGGGGGATCCCAGCGGATCAGCGTCCCGAACGCGGTGGCGGTGCGGTGCGGTGCATCGCTGTCCGGCACCCTGTCGATTGCGCTCGCGTCGGCAACCGGCAAGCTTGACGACACGAAGGTACGCAGCTTGTTCACCGGGCCTCCGTTCGCTGTTGTGTTCTACCGGCGAAGGTACGGCGATTGACTGTGCCGGTCAAACCACCGCCCGACCGCTAGACTGATCATGGTCGATCAGGAGCTACTCGATTTGCAACGTCATCGGAATTGCACCGTAATCAGAACTGGAGACGTCATACGAATTGGGGACGTCATACGAATTGGGGACGTCATGAATCGAGGGTTTCCGTGAAGCGACCAACGATTGGAGAAATCGCCCGCCGCGCTGGTGTTTCTCACGCCGCAGTGTCGTATGCGCTCAACGACCAACCAGGCGTCTCAGCTATCACCCGAGGCCGGATCCTCACCGTGGCCCAGGAGTTGGGTTGGGAGGCTAATACTGCCGCCCGCGCGCTCGTCGGTGCCAGTGCTGACGCGATCGGCCTGGTGGTGTCGCGCCCAGATGGGATCCCGGCGCCCGATCCGTCCGTTATGTCGATCATCTGCGGGCTCGAACAAGTGTTGGGTGAGCATTCCACCGCGCTGGTGTTGCATGTCGTGACTGATATGCCCGCGCAATTGGCGACTTATCGCCGCTGGTGGAACGGTCGCCGGGTGGACGGGGTGGTGGTGGTCGACCTCGGAACCGACGACCCGCGCGCTGCACTGCTCAAGGAGCTGGCGATGCCGGCGGTGGCCATCGCCCACGGGGATTGGGGCGGCCCACTGCCGATGGTGGCCAATGATGAATCCGGTGCGGTGCGCGCGGTTCTCCATCTGCTCACCGAACTCGGCCATCGACGGATCGCCCGGGTGAGCGGTCCACTGTGGTTGTCCCGGCTCGCCGAGCGCACCCGGAGCATGGCCGAGCTGGCAGCTGAGTTAGGGCTGCCGGCGCCAGTGCTGGTGACCACCGACTCCAGTGGTGATCAGCCTGCCGTGGCGATCCGGGCGCTGCTGGCTAGTGCCGACCGACCTACCGCGGTGATCTGCGACAACGACGTGATGGCAGTCGCTGCCCTGGGTGTCTGCCAGCAGCTAGATTTGGCTGTGCCGGCTGACATTTCGGTGCTGGCCTGGGAGGATTCGCCTTTGTGTGCGGTGACCTACCCGAGTTTGACAGCTCTGTCGCGTGACGTCGCCATGCACGGTGCGGTCGCGGCCGAGGTGCTGTTGCAGCACATCGCCGGCACCCCAGTCGGATCTGTCTGGGTGCCAGCAGCCCAGTTGATTCAGCGGGGCAGCACCGGAGCAGCACCACAAGAAACCAGCGGAAAGTGACGATGAGCGAAAACGGTCGTCCCACGTTGCGTGACGTCGCCGCGCGAGCCGGCGTATCGATCGGCACGGCATCCAGCGTGTTCTCCCGCCGCCAGCAAGTCGCACCGCACACCCGAGCAGCGGTCCTCGACGCCGCGTCGGCCCTGGGCTACCGCCCCCGACTGCGCGCCGCCGATCCCATCCCTGCGGGCTTGCCCACTGTGGCTTTGCTGGTCAGTGCGGGTTCTGAGCAGCTGCTCAGTCCCGTGTTACTGGGTGCTCAGGAAGCCGCCGAGGGGTTCGGCCTAACGGTCACGGCTGAGACCATCGTTGTCGCTGAGACGCCAGAAGATCTCCCCCCGACGGTACGGCGACCGGAAACGCAGGGCGTGCTCGTGCTCGGTGCGCTCGAACCCCGGCTACTTGAGCTCATTGTGCAAACCCGAATCCCGTGCGTACTGGTCGATCACGTGGTTGCCGGTCTTGCTGTGGATCGCGTCGGCGTCGACGAAGCACGCGGCGGTTTCCTCGCCACCGAGCACCTGATCAAATTCGGTCACCGTGACCCGGCACCCGCCCTGATCACCGGTCCGCCCGAGCTCGGGACAGCCGCCCGACTTGCCGCTGGCTACCGGTCTGCCCTGGCCGCGCACGGGCTTTCCGTCGATTCGGACCATGTTCGCCAGTGCGACAGCGATGGATCGGGTGCCCGCGAGACGATGCTGGAATTGCTCAGCCTGGCGCAGCCGCCGACTGCCGTCTTCTGCTGGAGCGACCTGGCCGCGCTGGCGGCGATGCAAGCCTTGCAGGAACAGGGCGTGGCAGTGCCCCAGCAATGCTCAGTGATCGGCTATGGCGACTTCGAATCGACTGCCATGCTGAGCACAGTCCGCGTGGACCGGCAGCTGCTGGGCACGCAGGCGCTATGGCACCTTGCGCAGCGAATTCGACATCCCGACCTGGCCCCTCGGCTGACCATGATCGACGTGGAGGTGATCGCCCGCTCGTCGACCGCACCCGCACCCGCAGCGATGGGTGCCTAGCTCAGCAAATCGCGCCACAGCGATGCGGTGTGCACCGTCGGAGTCGGCTCAACGAGTTCGGTGTTTCCGCTGTCGATCGACCGCAGTGCGGCGTCGGCCACTGCCATGACTGTCACATTCCAGCCAACGCTGGACTCCGGCTCATCACCGGCACGAATGCACTGCAGGAAATCACCCCGCTGATCAAAATCCGCCACCAAAGGTACCGTTGCTCGATCCTGACCAGATTGCGCCAGCTGCACGACGCTGCCCCATTCGTCGGTCGCCGCGCCGCCAGCTGTTCCTTCGACTGTGCGAAAGAACATCGGCAGCGACGTGGACCAGCTGCCTTCGTGCCAGCCCACCGCGCCACTGGCGAAATTGATCGTGATCCAGAGCGCATCGATGCCGCTGATCCCCCGGTCCTGAGCCCGCGCGTGCACCGAGCTGACCGAGCCGCCGAGCGCGAGCATCCAATCCAGCTCGTGCACGCTGATTTCCAATAGATGCCCGCCGGGCAGTCCCGCGTACCATGGTGGGCATTGATCTGGTTGCATGTTCCAAAGTCGGCGTGAGCCGATGGTGGTGAGCTCGCCGAGCCGGCCGGTTTGCTGCAGTTGGCGCATCGTGCGGATCTGCGCGCTGGGGCGCACCGAATAGCCGACCGCGCCGACGACGCCAGCCTTGGCTACCTGTTCGGCGATATCGCGGGCCTCGGCCAGTGACACGCCGCCCGGCTTTTCGCAATAGACGTGTCGGCCCGCTTGGGCAGCAGCGACCGACTGCTCATGGTGCAGCGCGTTGGGGGAGGCGATCACTACCGCGTCGACCTGGTCGATCAGGTCGGCGGCGTCGGACACCGCTTGCGCGCCGCAGTGGGCCGCGAGTGAGGTGGCGCGCTCGCGGATGGGGTCGGCGATTGCCACTACTTGGCACTGTGGTGCGGCGGAAAAGTAGTCGACGTGGCCGGCGGCCATCCGGCCGGCGCCGATGATGCCAATGCGAATCATGTTTGGTTCCGTTCGGTCAGGGCCGGACCGCTGATGATCCGGTTCAGGTAGGACAGTGACTGGTGGGCGGATTCGATCGGTGGCAGCACGGGCCCATCGCGTTCGATGGTCAACCAGCCGGTGTAGCCGTCGGCGTGCAGGGTGGCGAGGAAGCCGGCTAAATCTAGCCCAGCGTCGCCGGAGCCCAGCTCGGCGAAGGTGTGTGCGCGCGTGTTCCAGTCTTTGAGGTGGACATGGGCTGTGCGCCCGGGATGTTGGCGAATGAGCTCGGCCGGATCGGCGCGCACGGCGATGAGGTGTCCGGTGTCGATGCACAGGCGCAGGCTGGGCAAATGTTGGGCCAGCCGGTCGACTTCCGCCGGCACCTCAACCAGACAGCCCAGCTGTGGGTGGAAGGTGATGATTTGGTCGTAGCGATCGGCATATTCCTGCGCCCGGGCGAGGTTTGCGGCGAAGAGCCGGTAATCCTCTTCCCAGGAGACTCGGCGGGGTTCGCTCGGCCAGCCGCCGATGACCACTATTGTCGTGATCCCCAGGTCGGCGGCGTGGTCTAGGTCTGCCTGATATTGCCGAGTGTTCAGCCGCGACGCCGTGGCGCCGAGGAAAGACGAATATGCCACAGCTTGCAGGCCGGCACGTTCGATTTGGCGCCGAAGCACATTGGCCGGTCCGAGCACGGCCGGTCCGCCGTGCAGCTCAACCCCGGCATACCCGGCCGCCGCGATTTCATCCAAGACCCGGGGAACAGCTAACGGCTCGCCGTAGTCTCGATACCAATCGATCCAGGTGATCATGTGGTGAGCGACCTGCATAGGTGGTCCTCCGGTCGGGCGGGTCCGGCCATGCCATGACGACAGTGGGCGTCAATGCAGGCCTGGTGACAGCACCGCGAACCAGGAGGTCGTCGGCGGGTCGAAAGTTCAGTCTGCTGAGGGCGAATCGGCGCGGCTCATTGAGCACGACAACGACGCCTGAGTAGCTTCGCTGGGTCGAAGTTACTTTCGTGATGGAATTTTGTCTACCATTACCGACGCGTTGGAAGGGACCTGCTGTGCTTGACACCGAACGGATCACCGGAGGTGGCCGGCCGGCCGCAAACGACGACGCGCCTGCTGGCACGCCGATCGATCCGGATGCGCTGGTCCACTTTCGGGCTGACGGCGTCTCGCTGCTGGTTGATCTGCACGGCGGCCTACCGAGCGTGGTGCATTGGGGCGCCGATCTCGGCCCGCTCACTGCCGCGGACGCCGCCGCTGTCGCGCTCGGCGCGAGCGAGGTGATCACGTCAAACTCGGTCGATCTGCCGTTGCGGGTGGCGATCCTGCCCGAGCCGCATGCCGGCTGGGTCGGTCGACCCGGCTTGTCGGGGAGCCGAGCCGGCGGTTCTTGGGCACCCCGCTTCACCACGACAGCGGCGTGGCTGACGCCCAACCCCGACGAGAAATCCGGCACCGAACGGGGCTTCGTCGAACGTACGGGTGCGGCCCGACTTGTGGCTGATGCCGTCGATCAGCTGTCCGAGCTGGCGTTACGCCTGGAGATCGAGCTGACTGACGCTGGACTGACTCGCGTTCGGGCCACGGTCGGCAACCTCGGCGACGTCTACCAGCTCGACGATCTCACCATTTGCCTGCCAGTGCCGGGGCGAGCACGCGAAGTGCTCGACTTCGCCGGCCGGTGGGGCCGCGAGCGTGCACCCCAACGTCAACCCCTCACCGTCGGTACGCATGAGCGCGAAAACCGCCGTGGTCGAACCGGGGCGGACGCTGCCACCGTACTGTCGGTGGGCACTGTGGGGTTTGGGTTTGCCGACGGCGAAATTTGGGGGCTGCACGTCGGCTTCAGCGGCAATCATCGGCACTTCGCCGAACGTCAATCCACCGGCCGGCAGGTGCTCGGCGGCGGAGAAATCCTGCTGCCCGGGGAGGTACGCCTGAACCGAGGCGAGCAATACAGCTCACCCTGGGTATATGCGGTGCACAGTGTCGGGCTCGACCAGCAGGCGCGTCGGTTCCACCGGTTTCTGCGGGCTCGACCCACCCACCCGCGGACACCCCGCCCAGTCACCCTCAACCTGTGGGAGGCGGTCTACTTCGACCACTCGCTGCCGCGGCTGATTGAACTGGCCGACCGGGCGGCAGCGATCGGGGTGGAACGCTATGTGCTTGATGACGGGTGGTTTCGTGGTCGGCGCAGCGATACGGCCGGGCTCGGCGACTGGTATGTCGACGAGACAGTGTGGCCGGACGGGCTATTTCCGCTGGTGGAGCATGTTCGGACGCTCGGCATGGAGTTTGGCCTGTGGTTCGAACCCGAGATGATCAACAGTGACTCTGATGTAGCCCGAGCTCATCCTGAGTGGATCATGCAAGTTGCCGGCGGGTTGCCCGCGCCCGCGCGTAACCAACAGGTGATCGACCTGGTCAACCCCGAGGCATTCAGCTATGTGCTGGCCCGGGTCAGCGCCGTGATCACCGAATACCAACTCACCTACATAAAGTGGGACATGAACCGCGACCTGGTCGACGCTGGCACCGGGCCACGGCGGTTACCTGGAGTGCACGAACAGACGCTGGCCGCCTATCGCCTGATCGCCGAACTGCGGCGCAGACATCCACGACTGGAGCTCGAAAACTGCTCCTCTGGCGGCGGCAGAGTGGACCTGGGCCTGCTGCAATATGCCGATCGGGTGTGGGCCTCAGACTGCAACGACCCGGTGGAACGCACGTCGATCAACCGCTGGACCGGCCAGCTAGTTCCACCGGAGATGCTCGGCACGCACGTCGCCTCGCCCCGATCGGCCACGACCCGACGGGTGCATGACTTGTCGTTTCGCGCTGCGACCTGCATCTTCGGCCATTTTGGGATCGAGTGGGACCTGAGTGAAGCCGAACCGGACGAGCTGACCGAGCTAGCCGGCTGGATCGAGCTGTATAAAAATTGGCGGGCACTGCTGCACTCCGGTGACGTGGTGCGGATCGACCAGCCAGATCCGTCCTATTGGATTTCCGGTGTGGTGGCCCCAGATCGCGGCCGAGCTGTGTTCGCGCTGACCTTCCTGAGCCGTTCCGAGGTCGCCCCACTCGGCACCTTCACGCTGCGTGGCCTAGACCCCAACCGCCACTACCGGGTACGGCCATTGACTGTGGGTGATCCGCTGCACGGGTACGCCGCGCCGGCCTGGTTTGCCGGTCTGGACCACACGCAACCGCTGCTCGCCGCTGATCGAGCGCTGCCGTGGCCGGTACGCCTGCCGGATTGGGCGGCAGTGTCCGGAATTGTCTTGTCGGGCCGGGTGCTCGCTGGTGCCGGTTTGCAAATGCCCACGTCGTATCCCGAGCAGATGATCCTGCTGCAGGTAGAGGCCGTCGACCAATCACATTGATCATGGCGAACCGCTCCGATGGGCGCTGACGGTGGCGTGAAATATTCAAGAAACCTGCTAGACATAGTTTCGCCAAGAAAGAAACGGCGTTATGCTCGCGCCACATCGCTCACTTTGAATACTTCGCTGAGCGTCCCTCGGAGAGGTACACATGATCGCTAAGAATCGTCTCGCGACTGCTGTCGCCGTCATCTCGCTGCTGTTGCCGGCCCTTACTGGCTGCTCCTCCAGCAATAAAAAATCTACCAACGGGCAAGGGGACATCACCCTCAACCTGCCCGGTGGGGATCAAGGACCGGAGAACTTCAACCCGTTCTCCCCGACAAAGATCATCGGCACGGACGGCTACATGTACGAGCCGTTGTTCTTCTACGACAACATCAAGGGCCTAGCGGCAAAGCCGGTAGGAGAGCTCGGCGACAGTTTTACCTGGAATTCCGCCGGAACTGAACTTTCAGTGACCCTGAAAAGTGGCATCAAATGGAGCGACGGGCAGCCGTTTACTGCAGCTGACGTCGCTTTCACCTTCAATGTCCGCAAGGACAACCCAGCCCTGCGGATCAGTGCCAACCCACCGTCGGCGCAAGTAATCGACGACACGCATGTCAAGCTCGTCTTCGCCCAAGCGTCATTCCTGGACGGACCGTCCGTGCTCGGCGGTGCCCACATCGTGCCCGAACACATCTGGAAGGCCAAGGGTGATCCGGCCAAGGACGCCAACACGACACCGGTCGGCACGGGTCCCTTCGTGCTGAAGAGCTGGACTGCTCAGTCGTGGCTATTGGCCAAGAACACGCAGTTCCGCGAAGCCGACAAGATCAAGATTCCGTCGATTCGGTTCACTGCGACCTCCGGCAACACCAACGTCACCGACAAGCTGCTGGCCGGCCAGTTTGACTGGACCCAGGGCTTCATCCCCAACATGGAACAGGTGCTGGCCCGCAAACCTGGCCTGGCCTATGCCGAATCCGGCAACGGCATCATGATCAATATCGTCACCTGCTCCAACATTGCCCTGGGTTGCCAAGGTCCGCAGACAGATCCGGCGGTGCGCCGAGCCATCTCATTGGCGATGGACCGCGATCAGATCAATAAAATCGCCTTCAATAACGTCGGCAAGCCGGTCTCGGACTCCTATGCCGTGCCGGGACGCGACGATCAGTTCATCTCCGCGCCGTTCAAGACGCCGCTGGCAGCAACAGCTGACATTCCAGGCGCGACGCGGACGCTGGAAGCCGCCGGCTGGAAGAAGGGCGCCGACGGCATCTATGCCAAAGATGGACAAAAGCTCGCCCTCACCATCAAAGTAATCACCGGCTTCACTGATTACATCGCTGCGCTCACGACCCTGGTGCAGCAGCTGAAAGCAGCCGGTATCACGCTCACCCTGCAACAAATCTCAGGCAACGAAAACCAATCAGTGACTGCTGCCGGCAACTTCCAACTAGCGATGACCATTATCGGTTTCACCCCGGCCCCTGACCCGTGGTATGTCTACGACTACTACTTCGGGACCAAGAACACCGCTAAAGTCGGTGACAAGAGTGCCTCTACTCTGGGCAATCTCAGCCGGTTCAGCGACCCGCGCGTCGACGCCCTAGTCGTCAAGGCAGCCGGCCTCGAAGATCCGGCCGCCCGCGCGCAAATTTATGCCGAGATCCAGCCGATCCTGGCCGCGAGCTTGCCCAATATTCCGATCATCAACAACGTGCAGTATGCGCAATACAACACCAAGCGATTCACCGGATTCCCCACGCTGACCGACCAATATGCCTCAGCCGGCTATGGCAGCTCGCCCGACATTGTTCAGGTTCTCCTGCGCTTGCAGCCAGCAGCCTGAGCCAACTGATTAAGACGTTGAGCAGGCGGCCACGGGGTCGCCTGCTCAATGCATTACCGCAACGCCCACCCGCGGATCGCACACACCGCAGCTCCCCGGGCCCACTGGTCGAAAGCGATCGGCTGCACCTCGATTGGAGTTTCCTTCTCATCCCACGCCTCAGCGTCCCGAAACGCCTGCAGCATGGCGTGCTCGCCGACAATGCCAAGCCATGCGCCCTCACCCGCGATCACAATCTTCATCGGATCAAAAGCGTTGACCACGCTGGCGACAAGCAGCCCTAGCGCCTCGCCCGCGCTGTCCACGATTCGCCGCAGCTGCGGATTACCGCGTTCCGCGCCGCGGCGCAGGTCATCGAGCGGGACGGGCAGCCCCGTTTCCAGTAACGCTGTCGATTCCAGCGCGGCCGTCGACAGCAACGCGTTGGCGCAGCCGCGATGACCACGCCAACACGTAATGCTTGAAGCGGTGAGCAACTGATGCCCGATGCTGCCGGCGCCACCATGTGCGCCGACGACCAGCTCGTTATGCGCGACCAAACCGAGACCGACACCTGCGCCAATGGTGATGACGGCAAAACTGTTCAGGCCGCGTCCCGCGCCGAACCAATGCTCCGATTGGGTCAAGGCGTTCACATCGTTGGCTACCACGACCGTACGGCCGCAGGCCTGTTCAACCAGATCAGCTAACGGTACGTCGTGCCAGCCAAGGAAGTTGGCTTCACTGACCGTACGGCCGTCAGGGGCTCGACCGCCGAGTGAGATGCCGATTGCTGTCATGGGCGCGAATGCCCGTTCAAATGCCTGGATCTCGGTCGTGATATCGGCGGCAACCTGGGCCGGGCTAGTGTCGGGTAAAGGGCGCTGCTGCTCGGCCAAAACCGTGCCGCGCAGATCTGTTACCACCGCATAGAGCGCACCGTCGGTGAGTTTCACCCCGACAAAATGTTCAGCGCGAACGTCGATATCGAGCGGGCGAGACGGGCGCCCGATCGCTTGTTCACGCGCCGGACCCTCGATTAACACGCCGGCGCTGATCAGGGGTTTGGTGACCCGGGTCAGGCTGGGGCTGGACAGACCAAGCCGCTGCGCGAGCTCGACCCGAGACAGTGGACCGTGGATCAAGATCTCCAGCAGCACTCGACCTTCACTCTCGGTGCGATCGGTAGCCGGATAATCCAGTCCGCCAGCCGAGCTCGGGTGGTTCATGCCGCCGTCCTCAGGTGCCGTCGGGGAGCCATCGGCCCACGCGGCTTCACTGTGGCGCTGCCAGCTCTGGCGTCACCAACTGTGGCGCTACCATCTGCTGGCAAAAGACTGCGGGGCAGCCTAGCCTATCGAATTTAATGCAATTCCGAAATAAGCGTTACGCCGCTGCATGCCATATCTGTGCCGGTGGTGCCCGGCCTGGCGCTGGCACATCGGAGGAAATCGTCGGCCGGGCAATCCGCAAATACACAAGCGATGACGTCCGCTTTTGCACTGCGGTCCATGCGTCCTCGAACGCAGCCGCGGCTCGGATACCGCCGCTAAACTGGGCCGTTGCGGAAGATTGATGGCGTGCCTCACTGAGCTGTAGCGGCGGGCGTGCACTGAGGTATGACTGATGGATGGATATTCTTGTCGCAGGTGGCCACGGCAAAATCGCGTTGCGCTTGCTGAAACTTCTGGCTGAGCAGGGCCACACCGCCCGCGGGCTGATCCGCAAGCCCGAGCAGGCCGCCGACTTGAAGGCGGTGGGAGCGATCCCGGTTATCAGTGACCTCGAAGTCGAAGAATCCCTCTCCGCATATGTCAAAGGTGCGGACGCGGTGGTCTTCGCCGCCGGTGCCGGCCCGGGTAGTGGCAGCGCCCGCAAACGGACAGTCGATCTCGGTGGGGCGCGCAAGCTGGTGGACGCCGCTCTCGACCTGGGCGTACGGCGGTATGTGATGGTTTCGTCGATCGGTGCGCAGGACCCGACCTGGAATGGCGAGGCGATGCGCCCCTACCTCGAAGCAAAAGCCGAAGCCGACGCGTACGTGGGGGCAAGTGGGTTGGACTTTACGATTGTGCGACCGGGTGGACTGACCGACGACCCGGGTACGGGCCTGGTCAACGTAACCCGTGAGCTGGGCCAACGGGGTTTGATCCCGCGCGACGATGTTGCAGCGGTGTTGGCTGCCACCCTGGTGATCCCGGCGAGTGTTGGAGTGACTTTTGAGTTGTTCACCGGCGACACCCCGATTCCTGTGGCGCTCGACTTCGAGCGGTGAGTGCGGGGTTCACCTACTTTAATTGCCGTCCAGTGCAAGCTTAGGTCTGGCTTAAATGTGATACGACGCGTGCGGCTCTAGGTCTCCTCCTACGGCACCCGGTGCCCCTCAGGTCGAATTCGGCCCTGAGGCCCCCTCGTGAGGTAGGAAGCATGTTTCTCGCATCAAGACGGGTCCACCCCGCACGTGTCGTGCCCTTGGCGGTGTCACTTACGGCTGTCTTGTTCGTCAGCACCGGCTGCCAACCGGGCGGGTCCACCCCCGGACCGTCGGCCAGTGTTACTCCCACATCAAGTGCCCCAGCTGGTACGCCCGGGACGCCGGAGCCGACGACGCCGGCAACCTCAAGCGGTGACTCGAATTACGCCTTCAAGCGGCTCGGCATGGGCGGCACCGGTTTTGTGACCGGTCTGGTCGCACACCCGAGTGCACCAGGGGTGATCTATGCTCGCGAAGACGTCGGGGGTCTGGTCCGCTGGGACGAGGCGAGCCAAACGTGGACTCAGTTGTTGCGGGCAGACCGGGTGCCGAATCCGACCCCAGCTGACTATGGCGGCGAGAGCATCGCGGTAGCGCCGTCGAATGACAAGGTCGTCTTCGCTGCGGTGGGGACTGGCGACAAGGGTCGCATCCTGACCAGCACCGACCGCGGCGAGCACTGGAAAGACGGCGGGTTCCGCACCGATATCGAGGGCAACAACGACTATCGGACCGGGCCGGAGCGGCTGCGGATCGACCCAGCCAACGAGAAGGTCGCTTACTTCGGTTCGCGCACCGGTGGGTTGTTCACGAGTGCGGATCAGGGCAACTCGTGGAAAGCCGTGTCGGCGGTGCCGGCGGGTGATGTGGCTAAGAAGGTCGGCGTTCCGTTCGTGCTGTTCGACCCGAGCAGCGGCACTGCTGACGGGCGTACCAAGCGGATTTGGGCTGGGGTTTCCGGTCAAGGCATTTATTTGTCCGAGGACGCAGGCAGTAGCTGGAAGAACGTCCACCCGTCGACTGAGACCCTGACCGACGCGAAGATCGCCGATGACGGCACGCTATATGTCAGTTTCGCCACCACGCTGCGTGCCTTCACCCCGGCGAACACGGCGGGCACTGATGTGACCGCACCGACCTCGCGCGGCAGCTTCTACTTCGGGGTTGATCCGCATGACTCCAAGCGGCTGGTCGCCACCAGCGGTGCGGTGTCGCCGGGCAACCTGGTCCGCTCGCTCGACGGCGGCAAGACCTGGGACGACCTTACGTTCACGCTGGCCGCGGCGGAGATTAAGTGGCCCCTGAAAACCAATGAAGGCGGCTACATGTCCGCTGGGACGTTTGTGGTCGACCCGACTGTCAAGGGCCGGGTGTGGTTCCCGCAGGGTGTCGGTGTTTGGCGTAGCGACGATATCTTCGGCGCGGGTAAGGCTGTTACGTGGAACTTCATCAGCAAGGGTATCGAAGAGGCCGTGACTAACGACCTGATCGCTCCGGCTGGTGGCGCTCCGATTAGCGCGATTATGGACCGCAACGGCTTCCGGCACACCAACGTGGATGGCTTCCCGGACCAGACCATTCTGAACGACAAGTTCTCCGACGGCACCAGCTTGGCCTATGCCGCGAACAAGCCGAACTATATGGTGGCCATCTCCAGCGACACCCGAGCGCAGTACCAGCCGTTCAACACCGAGTGGACCACCGCGCCGTCATCGGGTTACTCCACTGACGGGGGCGTGACCTGGACTCCGTTCGGGGGGGACAAATCGCAGATCGCCGAACTGTACGGCGGTAACGTGGCGGTGTCCTCGGACGCATCGTCGATCGTGTGGCAGCCTTCGATCGCCGGCCCATTCCAGGACAAGGCACAGAACGTGCCGCACTTCAGCACTGACAACGGCAAGACCTGGACGAAGTCGACCGGCGTCGATCCCGGTCTCGGCATCCATAACATGATCTGGTGGGGCAGCAAGCGCGCATTGGACGCCGACTCGGTCACGCCGGGCACCTACTACCTCTACACCACTCGTAACCACGGTGAGTTCTTCCGCTCCACCGACGGCGGCCACACCTGGACGAAGACAAAGGGTACGGCGCCGAGCGCTGACGCCAACGACTCACACGTGTTCGGCCAGATCCACGCCGAGCCGGGCAAGGCCGGGCACGTCTGGTCCAGCAATGCTCAGGGCGGCCTGTCGTACACCACTGACGGTGGCAGTTCGTGGACCAAGGTCAAGGCGGTGCAAGAGGCGAAGTCGTTCGGCTTCGGGAAGGCAGCCAGCGGCACCGTGCCCATGGTGTACGCAAACGCCAAGATCAATGACCGCTGGGGGGTGTGGCGCTCTGATGACGAAGGGGCGACCTGGAAGATCATCGACCAGTTCCCGGGCAGTTACTACACCACGATCAGTGTGGTCACCGGTGACATGAACAAGGCCAACCGGGTGTACGTCTGCTTCAACACCAACGGCTGCGTGTACGGCGACCCGCGCTAGCTGACGAAGAGGTGCCGGGCAGCGATCTTTGCATCACTGCCCGGCACTTTTACTGCCAGAGCAGGTGCTGGCTGGTTGATTTCATCGATTAGAGTTCGGTGCGCGCCCGGTCAACTTCGCAAACTCGACCCCTGCGGGTGCACGACTTTGAGGTGGGGAGCTGCGGGTGCACAACCTTGAGGTAGGGAGCTGCGGGTGCACAACCTTGAGGTGACGGGAACCGCTGGGCCGGACACGCAGACGATTCGCGCGAAGAGCAGCCTGTCCCCGCGGGCGGTCAAAGTATTGATCATCATCCAGCTATATGTGTGTCCTACCTGACTGCCGCCGTCATCCCATATGTCTGGGCGGCGCAAGATTATCCAGTGCCACCGATCTGGCTGCTGCTCGCCCCGGGCTGGCTGCTTGGCCTGCCGGGCTTCTACATCACCCTGCTTGGTGCGGTATTGGCTATCCCGTTGGCGCTGCTCAGCTTTGTTGTCGTGGCCAGAGTTCGGCGGACCGCATCGACCAGTCTGTTCGGCTGGAGTGCGGCCACTATGATCGCCACCTCGGCCTATGCGATTTTCACCCTGACCCCGCTCGGCCAGCACATAGCCAGTTTCGTCATGGACTGAGCCGGCTTCAGCCTGACAACGGCTGATCTGGGTCGGCGGCTTTCTCCCGCTGCCGGCGGGTACGCGAAAGCTTGGTTGAGGTCCCAGATTAGATCTTGCACTGACTCGGTGCCGACGGAAAGTCGCACGGTGCCCGGCCCGACTCCGGCGGCGGCTAGTTCTTCATCGCTGAGCTGGCGGTGAGTGGTGCTGGCCGGGTGGATGATCAGGCTTTTGGCGTCGCCGATTCATCGAGCACTCTCACCCTGTCCGTGGGGGGGCACGTGCGACTACCCCGGCTATACCCGCAAACGTGACGTGCTCTGGTGGATGCACCACTCGGGCGTCTGGGATCAGCGCTACGACGAAGTCGACGACCTGAACCGCGCCCGTCGGCTGCCCTCACCCCAACTCGTCGGCACCCTAGCGCGCGAAACTTGTGGTGAACTTCGCTCTGCGTACTAAGAACTGATCGGCAAATCCCCCGCTCTGAGTACCGGGATGCCTCGGAGCGGGGGATTAGTGCGTTTAGGGGGTTGTTATGCGGTAAATCGCGCCGGCTTGGTCGTCGCTGACGTAAACGGCCTTGTCGGGGCCTTGCACGGCCATGACTGGGCGACCCCAACGGGAACCGTCCGCCAGCTGGAAGCCGGTCAGCAGAGTCTGCTGCGGGCCGAGGGCGCCGTCACGCCAGGCGAAGAACGAAACCTCCGGCGCGCGCGGTGGTTGACGGTTCCACGAACCGTGGACTCCGACCAGGGCACCTTGCCCGTAGCCGCCGGCCAGACCCGGTGTGCTGGTGAAACTGAGCCCCAAAGGCGCTGAATGTGCGCCCAAGCCCTGTTCCACCCGTGGCAACGCGGCACAATCGAGCTTCTTGCCGTCGGTGTTGCTGTCGATATCGCGGATGAACGGCCGGTTGGTGTAATTCAGCGCCGAGCTGGCAGCACCCGCAGTCACATCCGGGTCGGGGTTGCAATACGGCCACCCCAGGTCGCGTCCTTGGGTCAGTTTCGCCAGCGGTTCGAGCGGGTGGTCATTCACGTACGACTGGATGACTTTGCCTTGGTTTGCCCCCGCGTACGGGTATTCGACGTTGTCTCGGTTGTTGACTGCGGTCCACACTGCACCGACGGGGTCGATCGCTAGGCCAGTGCCGTTGCGAACGCCGCGCGCGAACACGGTTGGCGTTCCCCCGCCGGCCGGGGTGCGCAGGATGGTGGCTCGTTGCAGGCTCGCGTCCCGGTCCTCGGCCGAGATGTTGCCGCTGGAGCCAACCGAAACGTAGACCGAGCCGTCGGGGCCGATCGCTACGCTCTTGAGCGGGTGCGCGTAGGAGCCGTCGACGGTGACCGTCTTTGCGTCAGGCAAACCGCTGATCACCACCTTCTTCGCGGTGAGTGCGCCATTTGCGTACGCGAAGGTGTCGACTTTGTCGCTCTCGGCCACATAGAGGGTATTGCCGGCGAAGGCGAGGCCGTGTGGTTGGGTTAGGCCGCTGACCAGAGTGTGTTGGGTGGGCGCGGCGTTACCTTGGCCGGGCACCAACGCCACGACCTGGCCGGCCTCCGGCCGCGACACCAGCAGCTGGCCGTCGGGCGCCCAGGCCAACAGCCGAGCGGCGGGGACACGGGCCCAAACGGTGACCGTCCAGCCAGGCGGCGCCTGCAGTTGACGGCCCTGGTCGAACGGTGCGGCGCCGGTGCCGGTCAGCGTGCGCACGGTGGTGGCCGTTAGCGCGGGCACGGAAGCATTCGTCGACTCGGGCGTTGAATCTACCGGGGCATTGCTACTGCTTGTGGCAGATGGTAGCGACGCTGGGCTGGTGGCAGCACTCGACGCCGCTGCGGAGCCACTGGCGGCCGGCGTCGCTGAGCTTGTGGGCTGACAACCGGACACCCCGACGACGGCCAACCCTAGTGCGGCCACCGTGATCCGCCGCCATCGATACGAGCCTTCCACCCTCGACCGAGGGGAATCCTGAGAGATCATGAAGTCCACCATTTGCCTCGATCCGGCTATCGGCAACGTTATTAAGCAAAGCTTTCAGACCGCCTAAGCTTGTACCGGCCGATGGCGCCAGCAATCCGCACCCGGACGTCGATGGGAATCCTATGCTCGCCGCGTGGTTCGACCAGCAGGGGCCAGCTAGGCGGCGACCCGGTGCGGCGCGTGCGCAGCCGGGCAGTGTTGGAAACGCTGGCAGCCTGGGTCGCTGACGGCACGCTGCACCCGCAGGTGACCGAGATCTTCGCCTTTGCGCAAGCCAGCGACGCGCTGAAATTAGTGGAGCGCGGCCATGCCCGCGGCAAAGTCGTCGTCTCAATATCCGAATAGCTCAGCCTTCGGCAGTGGCCGACCCCGCGCACTCTTGGTCACATGAGCCCGGGTCGGCCACTTTGATCAGCAGTTGCCGCAGCTGATCACGGTCGGCCGGTGACAACGCAGCGAACAGTTCGTCGTCGGTCTTGTCGAGCAAGGCCTCGATCGTGCGCAACGTGGTGGCGCCGTCCGCGGTGATGGTGACGATGTGTCGACGGCGATCTGCCGCGTCGCGCTGGCGCGCGGCCAAACCTGAACTTTCCAACTCATTGAGCACAGCGACCAAGGCGCTGGGGTCGACGCCGAGCAGGTCGATCAGGGCCTGCTGGTTGACCGGGCCGTCGGCCAAGTGCATCAGCGTGAACGCAGACCGCATGGTGAGGCCGGCGGCGGCCAGGGCAGTGCGCACCCCGGTGCCGGCCACTGCACCTCGGCCAGCCAGTAATAGCCCCAGTTGGCTTAGCGGTGCGCGACGTGGGGACAGTGCCATACCTATATCTTACCGGGCCCGGATGATCATCCTTGACAAATCATTGTATGTGGCCAACGATCTAGCTGGCTAAATCGATCCGAGGAGCACTCATGTTCATCGCCTATACCGTTGTCGTTATCGTGCTGGCTGTGGGGCTCGCCGGCTCTGGGCTGGCAAAAATCCGCCGGGACGAGCTATTTCCTCCAGCCGACGGTTTCCGGCAGCCCCGCATACTGTGTGATTTTTCGTCTTTGATGGGCATAGTTTTCCTTTCTGTTGGCCGCTCCGGGCGGCCGAAGGGGTGGGCTGCGGTCAAGTTTTCTGCGTGACAGGCGACCTGAGTGCCGCCGACGGATTGGTCGAGCTGAGGTCGCTGACTGACGCAAAGCTGTCGGAGCTGGGCCGACAGCGTGGGCCGCACCTGACATCGGTCGGCGAACACGCAACCGGTCGGCAGGTCGGCCGCGCTGGGCTGCTCGCCGCTGAGCACGATCCGCGCCCGGGAACGCTCGCGCACCGGATCCGGCACCGGCACCGCCGAGATCAACGCCTGGGTGTACGGGTGCCGGGGCCGCGCGAACAGCTCATCCGCCGCACCGATCTCGAGCACGTGACCGAGATACATTACTGCGATCTGGTCGGCGATGTGGCGAACGACTGCTAGATCGTGCGCGACCACGAGGTAAGCCAACCCGAGCTCTGCCTTGAGCTGGGCCAGCAAATTCAGGATGCTGGCTTGCACCGACACGTCCAGGGCGGAGACCGGTTCGTCGAGCACCAGCAGTCGCGGCCGAGTCGCCAGCGCCCGCGCAATCGTCAACCGTTGCTGTTGACCGCCGGAGAATGCGGCCGGGAATCGGTCCAGGACATCCGCTGGCAGACCCACCAAAGCCAGCAGCTCGTGAGCGCTGCAGGCCGTGCACGGATTGGGCGAAAACGTCATTGCCGCCTTGATTGGTGCCGAAGAAGTGACTGCCTCCGGGCGGTTGAGTCAGCGCCAAAAAGTCCTGGGCTGACCAACTCCAACTAGTGAGAAACCCGCCGACCGTCGCATATCCCACCAGGACCACGAAGATCAACACCCCGGCCATGGCCAAGCGATTACGGGCGAAGCGCCGCGCGTAGAGCCGCATTCGGCCGAGGCGCAGTGCTGCGGGCACGTGCTGATCAGCGGTCGGTGGCTCAAGCGGGCCGTCCAGCGGTTCGGCCGGGAGCAGTGTGGTCATAGCGGCTCAGCTCGCTCGGACGCGCGGGTCGAGGGCGACAGTGGCGAGGTCGGACAGGATCGCACCCAACGCAGTTGCCACCGCACCAAAGGCGGCCACCGCGACGACGCCGTCGACGTTGTTCTGCGCGATCGTTTCGGTGAAGTAGCGGCCCATTCCTTCCCAGCCGAAGACCGTTTCGGTGATGATCGCGCCGGTGAAAACCGCCGGAATGCTGAACGCGACTGAGGTAGCGGTCGGAATCAACGAGGTGCGCAGGGCGTGTCGGCGGATCGCCTGAGCGCGAGTCAACCCAGTCGCCCGCGCGGTCCGCACGTATTCAGCGTTCAGCGTGTCCAACAGCAGGGCCCGTTGGGTGAGGTGCCAGCTGACGTACCCGAGCAGGGTTAGGTTGAGGGTCGGCAGGACGAGGTGGTTGACCCGGTCGATCAGCGTGGCCCAGGTGCCGTCGACGCCGGCGGTGTTGGCACCGGCCACGTGAAAGACGGTGCTGCCGACGAGTTGGTTGAGCCAGACCGCACCGAGCACTAATGCGAGCGCGCTTACCGCGGTCGGCAGATTGAACAGCACCACTGACACGGCCTGGCTGACCCGGTCGATTGGCCCGTATTGTCGGCTCGCGGTGTGCACGCCGAGCGCGACGCCGATCACCACCGACGCCACCGTGCCGAGCAGGATCAGTTGACCGCTCACCAGCGCACGCTGCGGAATCTCGGCGTTGACCGCCACTCCCGTGGGCGAGTGGCCCCAGTCGAAGTGCAGCACCAGGTGGCTGAGCCAGAACCACCACCGATGCCCCACCGACCACTGCGGCGACAACCCGTATGGCACTAGCGCATGGGCGATCTGGTCAGCGCTGCGCACCGGTCGAAGCTCGCGATAGTTGGAGCGTGGATCGAGAAACCAGCTGGCTAGGAAGAAGGTGGCGTTGGTGGCGATCACGATCATCGCCAGCCAACCGATCGCCTTGCGGGCCACGTAACGAACCACCGCCCACCACTCCAATCCTGCGGACATAACCTACATAGCCGATAGCCTATAGCCGTTTCTAAACCCTCCACAACGGATCAATTGTGAACAGATCGTCACGGAGTTGCGCTGCAGGTCAGGGGCGTTCGGCGCGTTCGAGTGAGCACGATTGCGGCGCTAGGCGTCCAGGCTGCTTCGAGCCTGCACTCGGGTCAGCTGGGTGAGGCTGCTCGCATATGGGCCGCGGCGCAGTGCGAGCGGCAGCCCGGAACCGATGAGAACCCCGCCGGAATAGTCGGTGCCATCCTGGTCGCGGTATTGCGCCACCGGCGTCCGCGCCTCGGCCAGTTCGTCGGCGCTCCACTAGCTGAGGTTGCCGCCCAAGCCGAGCACCCCCGCCATCGCCACATGGAACCGGAACCGCAGCGACAACCAACGCCCAGTCAGCGGATTAGGGATGTCGGTAACCCAAGCGACCAGCACGCCCGGCGCATAGAGCTGGGTGAAACCAGATCGAATCGTCAGCCGATCGACTGCGTCGGTGTTGTCGCTGGCCCAAACCTGATCGGTGCGCGCCAGCATGACCAAATCGAGCCGACCGCCACCGCTGGCACAGTTCTCAATCCGCAATTCTGGGTGCGCTTGCCGCAACCGGTCCAGCACTTGATGCGTGCCGGCCGCATGAAGGATCCAAGCTGTGGGCGCCGCCTCGGTGATCGGCCGGTTGAAATCCCACTTCAAAAAGTCGATCCCATTATCGCGTACGAGTGTGTCCAGCGTGGTGAATGCCCAATGCTGCACGTCAGCTCAGCTGAAGTCGAGCATGAGTTGATTACGGATCTCGGTCCGCTCGCGCCCCGGCCGGGCGTGCACCCAGTCGGGATGGGCACGGCAAAGGTCACTGTCCGGATTGGTCATCTCCGGCTCCACCCCAGAGGCCGAATTTCATCCCCAGTCGCGCACTTCGTCGATCAGTGGGCGCAGGCCGGCCGGGAATTTCGTCGGATCAGGTGTCCAGTCGCCCCAGCCCACTGTGGTCGTCGGTGCGGCCGCGGAACCAGCCGTCGTCGACCACGAACAGCTCGGTGCCGACGGCGGCAGCGCTGCGGGCCAATTCCCGTTGCCCCGCCTCGGTAACCGCGAAGACGGTAGCCTCCCACGAGTTGTAGAGCATTACCCACGGGTTGCTGTGGTGTCCGGTTGGGCCTCGGCGGCTTTGTAACACGGTCGCGGCGGTGGCCAGCTGGACGCGTTCGACCTGGCCTCTTCCCAGCCGATGGCATATGTCGTTGTCGGGGTGTGCAACGCAGCGACATTGGAGTCACGGGACAGTTGCACAGGATGCACAAGGGCTTGCCTCCGTCGGCTGAAATTCAATGAACTATAGTGGTGGTGCTGGGATCGTAGCGGCTCATAGCGGGTGCCAGCACCGGCGAAGTTCGGTGGCTGTGTGTTGTTCAGTCGACGGTTTGGCCGTTCAGTGCTCGGGCCGGCTGTGATTTGGGGAGGGTTCATGGCGCAGGCTGATCGCAAGACCACGCTGAAGGACGTGGCCGAATCGGCGGGGGTGTCGATTGGCACCGCCTCGGCCGTGTTCGCCAATAAGGCCTGGGTGTCCGAGTCGGCGCGTTCGGCTGTGCGTTCGGCCGCTGACGAGCTCGGCTATCGCCCGCGTGAACGCCGGAGCAATGGGCCGATGGCGTCCGGCACCCCGGTGACCACTATCGGGTTCGTGTCGCAGACCAGCGACATGTTCTCGCCGGCCAGCCCCTACTTCGCCTCAGTGCTCTATGGTGCGCAACAGGCGTGCGCAGAGCTGAATATTTCGATGAACTACGAGGTCAGCGACCCGACTAGTGGGCAGTTGCCGCTATCGGTCGAACGGCGGCAGGTGAGCGGTCTGCTCGTGCTCAGCCACGCCAGCGATCGAGATTTCCTGCGCCGCATCATCGACACCGGGATCGCCTGCGTGCTACTCGAACACGCCGAAACCGAGCTGCCAGTCGACTATGTGCGGCACGACGATGAGACCGGTGCCTATCTGGCCACTCGCCATCTGCTTGACCTTGGCCACGTCGACCCGCCGCCGGCCATCATCACCGGGCAGGCCGAGGTGCTGCCTGCCGAGGTCCGGCTCAGCGGCTATCGGCGGGCGCTGGCCGAGCGGGGTCTTACCGTCGACCCGGCCTATGTGCGGCGCTGCTACTTCGACGCTGCTGGCGGGGCCGCGCGTATGGATGAGCTGCTCGACCTGCCCGTGCCGCCGACAGCAGTGTTTTGTGCCAACGACGAATCAGCTGTGGGCGCGCTCGAAGCAGTACGTCGACGTGGCCGCAAGGTGCCTCGTGACATCAGCGTGATCGGCTACGACGACATCGCCTCAGCCGCGCACACCGTGCCGCCTCTGACCACTGTTGCGGCCGACAAGCAGCTGCTTGGCGCGCAAGCGGTGTGGCATCTGATCGAGCGCATCCGCCGCCCGACGATGAACTGCCGCGACACCCGCCTGGCCGTGCGACTGGTGGAACGCGCTTCCACTGGCCGCCCACGCAGCAGCCGCTGACTGGTTCGTTGGGCTGGCGTCAGCGGCCTTAGTAGCTGAGTCGGCCTCAGTAGCTCTGCGTTGGCCTTAATGGCTGGGTCGCCCCGGGGGGGCAGGTGGTGTCGCGCACGATCAGTTCGGTGCCGAGCTCGACGCGGTGCGCTCGACCGGTGCCCGTGTCGCCGGTGACCAGGCTGCCGGCGATCATTCGGGTCAACAGGTGCACTGCCTCGGCCGCCATCGCCTCCAACGGCTGCCGCACGGTGGTCAGCGCCGGGCTGAGCCAGCTGGCCATGGGCACATCGTCGAAACCAACCAGGCTGAGGTCTTCCGGCACCCGCAAACCTCGCTCCCTGGCCGCCTTAAGTGCCCCGAAGGCCTGTTCGTCGTTGCCGCAGAAGATCGCGGTCGGTGGCACGGGCAGGTCGAGCAGTGCCTGGGTCAGGTTATGGCCGGCCTGTTCAGTGAAGTTGCCATAGCGAATGAAATCGGCGTTCGGCGCGATCTGTGCCGCGGTCAGGGCCGCGCGATAGCCCTCGACCCGAGCGCGGGTAGACGACAGTGTTGTCGGGCCGCCGAGCACTGCGATCTGACGATGACCGAGGCGGGTGAGATGTTCAGTCGCAGTCAGGCCGCCATGCCAGTTGGTTGCCCCGACTGACGGTACGCGCTCGGTCGGCTCACCCAACGGATCGAGCAACACCACCGGTACACCGTATCCGGCCAGTCGGGCGTCCTCGGCCGGTTGCAACGGTTCCACCACCGCGACCAGTCCGTCTGTGCCGCGGTTGAGGACTCGATCGAGCCAATCGCCGCGGCACTGGCGGGCTCGTGCGGTGGAGACGACCACGCCTAGGCCTAGTTCGGCGGCGGCGTCGACCGTAGCGCGCACGATGATGTCCGCCCAGGAACTGCGTACGTCGTGCAGCAGTAAATCAATCAAATAAGTTGATTCAGGGCGTTTCGGCGCATAACCGTGGCGGACCAGCAACTCCTGCACTTTGATTCGGGTGGGCTCGGCCACGTCGAATCGACCGTTGAGCACCTTCGAGACAGTGGGCGCCGACACCCCGGCCGTAATAGCGATGGCCGCCAGCGTGGGGCGCGCGGTTTGGCTCGGCATGAGTTCCTCCGTTGACCGTTATTCGAGCCGAACCGTACCCTGGCAGCCGATCGAAAGACTTTCGATCGGGATGGAGCAATCATGTTGCAGTTCCCGCCGAACTTCGTCTGGGGCACCGCGACGGCGGCGTATCAGGTCGAAGGCGCTGCCCAGGAGGACGGCCGGACCGCATCGATCTGGGACACGTTCAGCGCAACCCCGGGGAAGGTACTCAATGGCGACACCGGCCTGATCGCCTGCGACCACTACCACCGGCTGGACGAAGATTTGGACTTACTCGTCGATCTCGGCGTGCAGGCATACCGGTTCTCGGTGTCCTGGCCGCGGCTCATCGACGACAGCTGCCAGGTCAATCCGCTCGGTGCCGATTTCTACCGGCGACTTGCCACTGGCCTGCGCAGTCGGGGCATTCGCCCGTTGGTGACGCTCTATCACTGGGATCTGCCGCAGCGGCTGGAGGACCGCGGTGGGTGGACCAACCGCGAGATCGCGCACGAGTTCGCCGAGTACGCGGTGATCGTGCAGGATCTCCTGCGCGGCTTGGTCGATGAGTTCACCACTTTCAACGAGCCGTGGGTCTCGGCGTTCTTGGGGTATGGCATTGGCTTGCATGCGCCCGGTCGCAGCGACACTGCGGCATTCCTGTCCGCGACGCATCACTTGTTGCTCGCACACGGTCTTGCCCTGCAGGCGCTGCGCGCAGCGGACCCTGCGACCAAAGTTGGCATCACCCTCAACCTTTCCCCGGCCGTCGCGATCAGTGACCGTCAAGCCGATCGCGACGCGGCTGTTCGGCTTGACGGGCAGCAGAACCGACTTTTCTTGGACCCGCTGTTGCGCGGCGAGTATCCGAAAGATGTGGTCGACCTCTATCGCCCGGTAAGCGACTGGAGCTTCATTCAGGACGGCGATCTGGCACTGATCAGTGCGCCCCTGGATCACCTCGGAGTCAACTACTACCGGCCCCATCTGGTCGTCGACGAGCCCGAGAGCACTGATTCGGTCCGGGCCGGTGTGCGCCTGCCAGACGATGTCGAGGTCACCACCATGGGCTGGCCGGTGCAGCCCGAGGGGTTGACTGACCTGCTTGTTCGACTGCGCGACGACTATCGTCCAGTGCCGCTCTATATCACCGAGAACGGCGCGGCTTTTGCTGATGTCGTCGGCGCCGACGGCACGGTCGAGGATCCGCGTCGGGTCGAGTTCCTGCGCGGCCATTTGCAAGCAGCGCACGCTGCGCTGCAAGCCGGCGTCGACTTGCGGGGTTACTTCGTTTGGTCTTTCCTGGACAACTTCGAATGGTCTTTAGGGTATTCACAACGCTTTGGTCTGATCTACGTTGATTACCGGAATTTGCAGCGAATCCCGAAGACCAGTGCGGCGTGGTATGCACAAGTCATCCGCGCTGGTGGTGTTTCACCGCGGTAGCTTGATTGAAGTTCAGTGCGGATGCTGAGTAACGCGCACGAGCTCTTGTGCAGCGCGTCGAGTCCCTTGAGGCTGGCCTTCAGGTCGAGCACGATTTGACCCCGAGCACGACGCTTGACCCCGTGCACACTGCCAATCCGCCTCGCCCAGAGAGAAGCGCATGCAGTCGAGTGCAGTCGCCGTTGACTTCTTCCACCGCATCCGCCTGCCCGGTGATCCGGTCCCTGACCCAGCCGCGGTGTTGCGCGTTGGCGCCGCTCGATTCACCGTGCTCACTGCTCGACTGATCCGGCTGGAGGGGACACCCCTGCGCGGCACCCGTCGACCTTGTGTCTCTTAGTGACTCGACCTTGTTTCTCTTAGTGGAGGTGCACGATGGCAATTATTGATCTGCGCGAGGATCAGCTCGCCGACTTTCGCACTGAACGCGAGGAGCCGAACGACTTCGACGCGTTTTGGCAGTCCACGCTGGAGCTCGCGCGTGGGCACGATCTCGATCCGGTGTTCACTCGATTCCCCACGGCGATCACCGAGGTGGATGTTTTCGACGTGACGTTTTCCGGGTGGGCCGGCGACCGGATCAAGGGCTGGTTTCTCGCGCCACGACATCTGGAGGGCCCGCTGCCGTGCGTGGTGGAATACGTCGGCTACGGCTGTGGCCGGGCGACCCCATTTCAGTGGCTGTCCACCCCGGCCGCGGGTTTCGCCACGCTGGTGATGGACAACCGGGGTCAAGGCACGTGGTTGCCCGGCGACACGCCCGATCCTGATCCCACCCCGGTGGTCGGTGCCAGCGCTAGCTTCCTGACCCGGGGTGCGCACGACCCGCAGCAGCACTATTACCGCCGGCTGATGAGCGACGCCGTGCGTGCGGTGGAGGTTGCGCGCTCGCATCCTCGCGTCGATGCGAGTCGGGTCGCGGTCAGCGGCGGCAGCCAGGGTGGCGGCCTCGCGCTCAGCGTCGGCGGACTGGTCGACGACCTAGCCGCCGTCGCTGCGCACGTGCCGTTCCTCTGTCACTACCGGCATGCGTCCCGGGTCACCGACGCGTCACCATATTTCGAAATAACTCAGTATTTGCGGACCAATTCTGACCGGGTAGAGCAGACTTTCCGCACGCTGTCGTATTTTGATGCAGCAAATCATGCTGCTCGGATCAGCGTGCCGACATTTATCACTGTCGGCCTGATGGACGATGTCTGTCCGCCGTCGACAGTGCTAGCCGCCTATCAGCACTGCCCGGCCGAAAAGGAGCTAAAGGTGTGGGCCTACGGCGATCACGCCGGTGGCGGCATGCATGCCACTGGGGCGGGACTCGACTTCCTCACCAAGCATCTCGCCGGCTGATCCTCGGGTAACGACCCCGAGCCCGGCCCACTGTCACGTGGGCCGGGCTCTAGCCTTGCGCGCATGCGGCGAACGGATGTGCGTTGGTCGCCGGCACCTTAGTGCTGGGCGATTTCAAGGAGTCAGTGCATCACATGAGATGATCATGGGACTGTACTGATAGGGGAAACTGGGTGCGTGGCACAGCGTTACGGGTTGATGAACGCAATGAGATCTTGCGGGGAATCGGTGCGAATCTCTCGGCGCGGGAGATCGCGGTCGGGTTGGTTCGGGATCCGTCGGTAGTCTCGCGGGAGATCGCGCGAAACGGCGGTCGTGAGGGGTATCGGGTTGATTTGGCGCAGGAGCGGTTCGAGTTGTTGCTGACTCGGCCGAAGCCGCGCAAGCTTCAGGCCGACAGGCGGTTGCACGACGAGGTCAATGCGGGCCTGGCGCAGCGGTGGTCGCCGCAACAGATCAGCGCCCGTTTGCGGGTGATTCATCCTGACGATGAGGCGATGCGGGTGTCTCACGAGACGATCTACGAAACCCTATATATGCAGGCCAGGGGTGAGCTACGCACCGATTTGAAACTGGCGTTGCGACGCGGGAAGTATCGGCGGATGCCGGCGGGTTCGACGCGGGTGAAGGCGGCCCGGATCGCCGGGATGGTCAACATCAGTGAGCGTCCGGCCGAGGTCGCGGATCGGGCGGTACCGGGACATTGGGAGGGAGACCTCATTATCGGCAAGGCCGGGAAGTCGCAGGTCGCGACGCTGGTGGAGCGTTCGAGCCGGTTCGTGATGCTGATGCGGGTGCCGTTCGATCGGACCGCCGATCGGATGGTGTCGATCCTGTCGGAGGCGATGCGCCGGTTGCCGGTACATCTGGCTCGGTCGCTGACCTGGGATCAAGGGGTGGAGTTGGCCGGGCACGCGAAGTTCACCATGGCGACCGAGATCCCGGTGTTCTTCTGCGACCCGCATTCGCCATGGCAGCGGGGTAGTAACGAGAACACGAATGGTTTGGTTCGTGAGTTCCTGCCGAAGAGCACGGACCTTTCTCAATATACGCAGGTGCAATTAGATGGGATCGCTGATATGCTTAACGCGCGGCCGAGGATGACGCTTGGATGGGAAACTCCAGCGGAACGTTTGAACTCATTCCTTAAGCCTGCGGGTGATGCACTGACTCCTTGAAATCGCCCTGGGCAAGAGCGGAACCTTAATGCGCTACGAAGCAACTAATTGCGCTACGTTCGGTTTGTAATAGACGCAGGCGCGGGCGCTTTCGCACCAATAGGTCTTGACGTGATATTGCTTGCTGCCGGTTTCGAACTCGCCAAAAATCCACTTAGCTGTTTTGCCCCCGTAGCTGGCGGCCGTGAACAGCAGGGTCCGGCTGGAGCTGGTCGCTTGGGCGCCGTTGAATTCCGCGCGAACCGTGCCACCGTCCCCGCCCGTTGCGCGCAGATGTAATTTCCCGGCGAGAGCGCCGTCAACGATGATGTTGTATGTCCCCGGCTTGAGGCCGTCGCTGCGCGGTGTTGGAGTCGCCTCGGTCACCGGTTGTTTAGGCTGCGCCGGCGTTGTGGTGGGTGCAGTGGTGGGCGTTGGCGTCGGGGCGATCTTGGCCGGGACCGACGAAATTGGTGCGGCCGAGTTGGTTGGGTTAGCGCTAGCAGCAGGGGTTGGTGCCTGAAGGTCGTTGCTGGCCGAGGGGGAGGCAAGTGCGAGCGCGGGGTCGGCCGGCTGGCTATGTCGTTGCACGAACCAGACGCCCACGGCTGTTTCAACATCATCCGGTGAGTCCGAGGATGGTGAATGGCCTGGTTATGTCGCGGTTGGCCCAGCGGGTGGCTTCGGTGATGTTGGTGCGGCCGGCCAGGCGTAGGGCGTTGATGGCTAGGTTGCGTAGCGAGGCCAGGACGCGTGGTCCGGAGCGGGTCCGGACGCGGGAGTTGTCCTCGCGGTAGCAGGTGTCTCTGATGAAGTGCAGGGTTTCGATGGCCCATTGGCCACGGTTGAACGCAGCGATCTCGGCTGGTCCGGCGGCGTCGGCGGGGTGGCTGGTGACGCCCAGTTGCGCGGCGGCGGACTGTTTGCCGTCGCTGGCGGTGACGTAGCGTTCGATCAGCCAGACCTGGTGGACGTGCGGGAACGGCAGGCCGGGTGGGGTGGGCAGGACCCGGATGGTGCGGCGGGTGCTGCGCCCGTGGCCGGTTTCGGTGCTCTCGTGTCCGATCGGGGTGGCGGCCCAGGGCAGCGCGTTGAGGGCGTCGAACAGGGCGAGCCGGTTCTCTTTGACGGGCAGCACGAAGTGGCCGCCTTGCTGGTGGATGAGTTCGGCGGTGGCTTTGACGGTGTGCAGCGCGTCGGCGGTGATGGTGGCGTCGCGCAGATCGAGGGTTTCCAGCAGGGCGCGGGCGGTTTCCGGTTCGCGGGTCTTGGCGCCGTCGGTCGGTGCCTGGGCGATGATGACGGCGGCCGGGTCCAGTCCGGGTGAGCCGGTCAGGGCGGACAGCAGGTGCAACTGCTGTCCGTCGGTGTCGACGGCACCGCGGACGGTCTTGCCGTCCAGACGTATCTGTTTCGGTGTATCGGTGCTGGTAGGAGCCTTTTCGGGGTTGTCGGGGCGCTGGGTGGCGGTCCACTCGGCGATCACTGCGTCCAGGACGTCGCCGTCGGTGTCGGTGCAGACCCGCCAGAGCGTGGAGCGTGACGGCCGCCCGGCGGGGCGGGCACCGGCGCGGGTGTATAAGCCGTCCAGAATGTCCGCGGGTACGTCGGCGACCCAGCCGTTCATCGCGGTGTAGCCCTTCAGCCCGGCTACCGTGGCCGCCGCGACGAGCGCGAGAACGACCGCGACCGGATGATCCCGGCCCTGGTCGGACCGATTGTCAGAGACAGCGAGGAACAACTCCAGCAGACCGTGACACGAAGGCGTGAACGAGGCCTCGTCCGCGTTCGCCGACAGCGCCGGATCGGTGGTTGAGATGACAGAATGCGGCACGACGAAGCTCCGTTTGAACCAGATCCGTGGAAAGACCTGGTCTCAACGGAGCTTCGTCCATATCAGACACGCCGATATCGGCATCATCACACACCGCAACTATTGATCTTGAAACGCCCGTGACCAGACGCCAGGGACGGCGCAAAGGACCAGGGCTGCCGCCGCCCCAACTGTCACCACTGTGCGCCGTTTGTGCGGCGAGCGGGGACTGGCCAATGGTACAATGGGAACCGATATCGGATTTATGGCGAACGTGTGGTCGATATCCGACTGGTGCCTTTCCTGCGTCTCGGCCGAGGTCAAACTGGTTGGAGCCTCCTCCGTATCGTCGACCGCGCTCTCATTGTCAACAGCGCTCTCATTGTCAACAGCGCTCTCATTGTCAACAGCGCTCTCATTGTCAACGGCGCTCTCATTGTCAACGGCGCTCTCATTGTCAACGGCGCTCTCATTGTCAACGGCGCTCTCATTGTCAACGGCGCTCTCATTGTCAACGGCGCTCTCATTGTCAACGGCGCTCTCATTGTCAACGGCGCTCTCATTGTCAACGGCGCTCTCATTGTCAACGGCGCTCTCATTGTCAACGGCGCTCTCATTGTCAACGGCGCTCTCATTGTCAACGGCGCTCTCATTGTCAACAGCGCTCTCATTGTCAACAGCGCTCTCATTGTCAACAGCGCTCTCATTGTCAACAGCGCTCTCATTGTCAACAGCGCTCTCATTGTCAACAGCGCTCTCATTGTCAACAGCGCTCTCATTGTCAACAGCGCTCTCATTGTCAACAGCGCTCTCATTGTCAACAGCGCTCTCATTGTCAACAGCGCTCTCATTGTCAACAGCGCTCTCATTGGGGTGCGGCTCTCGGTGAGTTAGTTGATCACGTCTGAACCGGTGGATACCCGCCACTTATCGGCGTGTCTATACGAAAACGGATACTTACGGGCGTTACGGTTGGATGTTTTAGGTGGTTATAAGGGTTTTTAGTGGCTGCCGGGTTGGTGGTCGGGAATCTGTTCTCTGCGATGCGTGCGTCGGATACTTCCAGGGCTGAGGGTTTGTAGCGTCGTTGCCCGAAACGCTGGAGACAGTGTCCATGAACGAGCAGGGCCACAACTTCGACGACGCGGTGCCGGTCGACATGCTGGAAGACCGGCTATTCGACAATTTCCGCGCACAGGTGGACTCGATGATCGCGTGGGCGCGGACCGACGCAGCGCTGTCCATGCAGAACGCACCGCTGGAGGAACAGGCGCTGGCACAAGGGTTCGAGGCCACCCGGTTGCTGACCGAGGCGCACATGATGGTGCGGGCGGCCCGCGAACAACGCCGCACTGATGTCATCGACGCCGACGCCCGGGCCCGGGTGACCACCGCCACCGCTCAGGAGCACACCCGCACGATGCTGTTCGGGCCGGTACGCACCTCACGGATCGCCTACCGGCGCCACCACGACGAGAACCTCTACCCGCAGGACGCGGATCTGAACTGGGCGGTGACGCACTCCTACTCCGCGGGCGTGGCCAAACGGGTCGCGCGGACCGCAGCGGTGTTGCCGTTCACTCAAGCCGCGGAGCATCTGACCAGCACGACCCCGATCAAGATCGGTAAGCGGCAGGTGGAAGCGTTGAGCATGGCCACCGCGGTCGATTTCGAGGCGTTCTACGCCGCCCGCCGCCCAGCGGCGTGTCCCGATGAGGTCGGGTTGCTGATCACCGCGGACGGCTCGGCGTTACCGGTACGACCCGAGGCGCTACGCCCAGCCACCGCGAAAGCCGCTACCGACCGCGCCGCGGCGGCAGCCCGTAGCGGCTGGCCCGACGACCCCGGCCAGCTACGCAAATCCACCAAACGCTCCGCGGAACTGGTGTGCGTGGCCGACATCCCACCCGTGCCCCGCACCGCCGAGGACATCCTGACCGCCCTGTTCCCCGCCCCTGGCAAAGCCCCGGACAAGCCTCCAGCCCCGGACAAGCCGCCAGCCCCGGACAAGCCGCCAGCCCGGCCGTGCCGGGCCCGGCACGGCCCGATCGCCGAGGGTAAAACCCTGTTCGCCTCCGTCAAGCAACCCATCGCGCAGGTCGTCGCCGACGGGTTCACCGAAGCGCACCGCCGTGACCCCGAACACGCCCGCACCTGGTACGCCATCGTGGACGGTAACAACACCCAGATCGACGCGATCCGTGCCTGCGCCCAGCAGTACAAGGTCCAGGTACCGATCCTGATCGATTTCATCCACGTTGTCCAATATTTATGGAAGGCGGCCGGCACGTTCTTCTACCCCAACGACCCCGCCGGGCGGGACTGGGTGAAAACCCAGGCCGAGAAGATCCTGCATGGCAAAGCTTCCGACGTGGCCACCGGCATCCGCCGACGCGCCACCCGTTTCGGCTACACCAACAAAGAACGCGACGGCGCCGACGCCTGCGCCACCTACCTCGACAACAAACGCAACTACCTCGACTACCCGGCCTTCCTGACCGCGGGCCGGCCGGTGGCCTCCGGCCTGATTGAGGGTGCATGCCGCTGGCTCGTGAAGGACCGCATGGAAGTCACCGGAGCCCGGTGGGGCCTCGATGGCGCCGAAGCCGTGCTAAAACTCCGCGCCCTGGTCGGCAACGGCGACTTCGACGACTACTTCACCTACCACCTTACCCAGGAGAAACGCCGCAACCACGACAGCCGCTACCACCAACCCGAACCACAAACATGATCACTCGCAGCTCCGACTCGCCAACCACAGCTATCGGCATACCCGAATAGTCCTACCTTCAGGGGAGCCGCACCCCTCTCATTGTCAACAGCGCTCTCATTGTCAACAGCGCTCTCATTGTCGACGGCAATCCAGGCGGCCGAACTGGCGTCGAGCGCTGGCACATGCAGCTCATTGAACGAAGCCGGCGTCGTTTGTTCGCTCGCCGCGGTTGTCGCCGGTAGGGAAATATTGCCGCTTTGGCTGTGCGAAATCGCTTCGATCAGCTCGGTGAGGTCGGGCCGGTCCTTGGGTCACTGCCCTAAAGATCTTGACGGTTTGACCGTTTATGGCTAGGTATTGATATTCTTGGTGTCGGTCGGGTAACGATCGGCGAATGCATTGCGTGATTGTTTCATCACTGGCGGTGTATGCCTGGGGGTGACACGCGGGCTGATACGGGGTTGCCCGGGATATAGCGAAACTCCTGATAGGACGTGGGTTGTCTAGAAACACGTCGATTACCAGGAGTTTCGTTGTTGAAGTCTGCCATATCCGTGCCCGGGTTCGAACTGTCACGGCCGGATGGGTCGTCGGGGTCGTTGCGGGAAGCCGTCCTGGCTGGTCCCGGAGCGCGGGTTCAGGCCGCGGAGACCGGTGATCCGATCCGTGCTGTGGTCACGCCGGAACAGATCGCGGCGGCGTTGACGGCCGCGGGTCATACCGATAAGCAACGGGCGACGCTGTCCGGTGCGGTGACCACGGTGCTGGTACTTGGGTTGTGCCTGTACTGCGGGCAGGGCTCAGCAGCGGTGATCACCCGACTGTGGCCGTTGTTGAGCGTGTTCAACCCGGTGGTGGTGTTGTGTGCCCCGGTCTGCGCGGTGGCATTGTCGCAGGCCAGGGCCCGGTTACCGGTCGCGGTGCTGCGGGAGTTGTTCACCTATACCGCCGCGGGTGAGCCGGTGATGACGGCCGGGTCGTTGGTGTTCGGCCTGCTGGTGACTGCGGTCGACGGCACGGTTTTCGACCTGAGCGCGACCGAGGCGATCCAGGCCAGGTTCGCTACTCCGTCGGGTGGGCGCTTCCCCCAAGCGCGGGCCGTCACAGTGGCCGAATGCGGCACCCGCCGGGTCCTGGCCGCCCAGATCGACTCGTGCCAGGTCAGCGAACAGGTGTTGTGGGATCGCCTCGTCACCTGTCTGAAACCGGGAACGATCAACCTGGCAGACAGGAACTTCTTCTCGATGCACCGGTGGCGGGTCGCGGCCGCGACTGGCGCGCATCTGGTCTGGCGGGTGAAGAACGGCTACCACAGCCTACCGGCGAAGATCCTTAACACTTTGTCTGACGGATCGGAAAAGGTCCGGCTGCGAGAATCCGATCAGATGCTCGCGCGCCGCCGCAAGACTAGCGGCGAGCCGAAGGCCGCCCGCCTCGATGACATCATCGCCCGGATGGTCGAGTTCAGCGTCACCGTGACCGACCGGGCCGGCACAACAACCACGAGCAGATTCCGGGTCCTGACCACGCTGCTCGACCCTGTCGCTTACCCGGCAGAGCAGATCGCCGCACTCTATGCCGAAAGATGGCAAGCGGAACTGGTATACAAGTCGATCAAATCGACGCTACGTGGTGGTGACCGCCGGCTCCGCGGTCAGTCCCCGGACCTGGCAGAACAAGAAATCTGGGCGCTGCTGACCGTCTACAACGCACTCGTGGATCACGCCGTGGCCGCCGCAGTCGACCTGGGTATCGACCCCGACGAGATCTCCTTCACCACGGTCCTACACGCGACCCGCGACCATCTGATCGCCGCAGCACCCTGCCCCGCCTGCGGCCACCACCGCGACTCCGCCGATCTGCAAGCCGCGATCACCGCCGCCCCCCGACAACGCAGACGCCGGACCCGCACCAGCCCACGAACGAAGAAACAACGAGAAACCCAACACACCCGTGACGTCAGCTACACGATTACCATCACGGAATCAAATCTACCCAAAATCACCTAATCGACCAGATGTTTAGGGCAGTGGTCCTTGGGTTCATAGCTGATGCCTCGATTCAGCATCACCTGGAGGTCTTCGGGGATGCCGGCGATCCGGGGCACCGGCTGGCTGAAGATCTCTTGCAGCCGGATGACATCCGGAAACTTTGCACCCACTCGGCGCGGCGCTTGTCCCTGCAGCAGCGTGAGCAGTGTGGCGCACAACGAATAGACGTCGCCGGCTGGGTCGGGCAACAGATTCCATGCTTGTTCTGGAGCGGCGAAATCCGGTACGTGGATGTGGCCGCGCGGCGCCGTGGTGAAATCAATCCGAAAATCAGTCATCTGGGCACCGGCTGGGCTGAGCAGAATATTGCTCGGCTTGATCGCGCCGTGCACTTGCCCGGCCACATGGGCTGCCCGCAGAGCTTCGGCGATGGTTTTGCCCATTGTGCTGACCTCGGCTAGTGGCATCGGGCCGGCTGCCAGCTGATCAGCGTAGGTTGCCGTGCCTAGCTCGGTGATGAGATACAAGCGCCCGTCATCGTCGAATCCTGAGCGAAGGATTGCGATGATGGCTTCTTGGGAGCCCAGTCGGCTGACCGCTGCCACTCGGTCTTGCAGGCGCTGCCGATCTCCATTGTGGATCGGTAGGTATTTGAACCTTCGCACCGCGACCAACGAGTCTTCCGGATTGTCGGGTCGGGCGCGAAAGACAACTGCGTGTGGCCCGTCGCCGAGTGAGGCCACGAAGGTAACGCCCGCAAGGTTTTTGGGGGTAGCGCTGTTGATCACATTTCCTAGCCTACGACACGCCCGGTCCGAGCAGCGGCAGCCCGAATGTCCGTATTCACCTAAATAAACATTGACGTCAATCTAGTTGGCGTCGCGAACTGCACCTCTGGGATTTCCCTCGTCCTGCACCTGTCCCGGATGCTGCGCTCAGCTTGAGAAAACTTCTTCAGCTTGGCGTCGAGCGGCCGATGTTCGTCCTCGTCGCGGGCAGCCTAGACGGCTCCTCGCTCTCATCGGCACTGGCGTCGCACCGGTCCAATGCCTCAACAGTGGTACCGTGGTCAACGGCCCTGACCTGTCACTGGAGAGTCGAATCCGTCCTTGCTTCACAAAGACGGATTCGGGCACGGCCCGCACATGGCTGGAATCATCGCCGGACGTGACAACGTTGATGGCACCAGATTTCGCGGCATCGCGCCCGACGCAATACTGACCTCGATCAAGGTAGGCACGTCGATTGGCCCAGCCGATGTGTCCCAGATGCTGGCCGCACTCGACTGTGTCGTAGCGCATCGCAACGATGACCCCCAGAATTCTATCCGTATCATCAAGCTTTCTTACGGAACAGACTGCGGAATTTGCCTGAACAGTCCGTCGGCGCTCGCGGTAGAGAACGCGTCGATCGTCGGAATCAACGTCGTTGTCGCTGCAGGAAATGCCGGCTCGCGGGTTACCTCGCCGGCCACCGACGCATTCCCGATCGTGGTCGGTTCTTTGGATACTCTGGGCACGACTAACCCAGCGGATAACGTTGTCTCCAGCTTCTCCGCCAGCGGGCGCCACTTGGTCTGGTCGCGCTTGGTCTGGCCGATCCTGGTCGGATGTGGCTTGGGCCGGCCTGGCCTGGTCCGGTCGAGCTTGGTCGGGCACGGCCTTCAGCGGTGCCGGTTGGTCTGGGGTCAGCTGGAGCGGCGCAGTCTGGCAGTAACGGCGATCGTCGAGCCGTCGGGAATTGTCAAAATCAACCCAAATTGCTTAAGCAAACGATAAGAGTCGGGCCGGGGCGCGGCTGCTGGTGCTTACATCAGACCGTTCCTGGCCCGTTGCAGTTGGCGATTCGGCGCCCGATCCAAACTGCGAAGTCGACGGTCGAGGAGGGTAGCAGGCATCCAAACTCGTGACTGGTAGGATCTGGGGTTAGGCACGGGTGTGACTAAACCGCATGAATGCATTTGGTTCTCGTCAGGCGAGCTGGGTGACTACCGTGCTGTGGCGCTCAGATTGGGTGCAAGCTGGCCAAGATTCAGGTGGAACGACGCCGAGACCTGACGATTTAAGATCCGTAGACTTTAGACGGTAGGTTGTTTCACATGACAGCGACGTGGGGTGGCCAACCCAAAGCCGCCGATCTGCCGAATCATCCTGTGGGCGGTGTGATGCGGCCACCGGCTGATGTGATGGCAGTTGTGCAGCGCTCGGCTGCGGCGATCAGAGATCGGCCGATCATGCTGGCCGAGGCCTTTTACCGGCACTTGTTTATCCTTGCTCCCGGCCTGCGCGAGATGTTCCCCGCCGACATGTCGGCGCAAAACGAGAAGCTTGTCGGCGCGCTGCTGGACAGCATTCAGGCTTTGGTAGAGCCGGAGGGCTACGCCGAGCGGATGGAGCGTGCGCTATATCGGCTAGGTGTGCAACACGCACACCGACACGCCGTCAAGCCGGAGCACTACCCATACGTTGGCCACGCGCTGGTGCGTGCCGTCCGTGAAGTGGCAGACGACACATCGGCGTCCACCAGTTCGGCCTGGATCTCGGTTTACAACTGGATGACCGCGAACATGCTCGGCACCACCCGGTGGTGAGCGCTCCGGCTCACCCCGGGTTTATCAGCTAGCCGCCGTTGACCAGCAGCCGAGCTTGCTCGTCGAGATAGAAGTTCGGTCGCTGGTCAGCCTCAAAGTAATACCGATGGAAGACAGGTGTCGCGCCACCCGACAGCGGTGGCACGATCCAACTCCAGTCGGCGGGCACCTCGCGGCCCGCCTTTCTTTCTCGACTGACGTGCTCCAAGAACCGCGCCGACTCGGTGTGGTGGTCGGTGATCTGTACTCCGGCTGCACCGAAGGAGTGCAGCACGGCTCGGTTCATCTCAATCAGCGCGCGATCACGCCACAGCGTCGTCTCGGAGCTCATGTCCAGCTGCAGCCGCTCGCCCACGATCGCGAGCAAGTCGTAACGATCGGGGTCGGCGAGGTTGCGGGCACCAATTTCCGTACCCATATACCAACCGTTGAATGGTGCCATCGGGTAATGAATCCCGCCGATCGTCAAGCGCTGGTTGGCCACGGCCGGTACGGCGTACCACCGCAGTTCCAGCTCGGCGAACCACTCGTATTCGGGGTGGGTGAGCTCAACCTCGAGCACAGCGCTTTCGGGCAAGTCATACAGCCGCACCCCGTGTTCTGGGGTTTCGATCGCCACCGGCAGCACATCGAACGCCGTGCCCTTGCCAGTCCAGCCGAGCCCTTGCAGGGTGGCGGTGAACTTCAGCTGGAGCGGGTCGCCGATCACGGTGCCGCCTGACGCGGGGTAGCCGGCGTAACGAATCAGCTGCTCGTTCCAGATCCGGGGGAACGGCTCGCCTGGCACGGCTGGAGCGAAGATGCTTATCACCGGGCGAATTGCGCCCCGCCGACGGGTTGACCCAGCGGCTTCGTTTCCGGTGGCTGTGTCGAGATGCTGAACCACGGCCGCGAACAGCTCATCGGGAGTGCGAGCTGCACGCTGATCGAGCACAAACATGCTGCGCCAGTAGAGCCGGCCGATGCAGCGGCTGGCGTTGCGCCAGGCCAGCTTTGCGCCGTAAGTCAGCTCGGCTGAAGTGTGCTGATAGGTGCCGGTGCGATCGATCTCGGCGCGAACCTCTCGCCAACGCGGCTCCGCCGACCCGAGCCCGGGATTCTCCTGGTAATACTGGCGCAGAAACTCCTCTGCTTCACCTGCGTCAATCGGCGCCGCCGGATCCCAGGCCGGCACTGGAACATCGCGGTAGCCGGGTGTACCCACGTTGCTGATGGCACTACCTTCCTTCATGTGGGGTTTGCTCTGCGCTGACCAGCGCAGACACACTACTTGATCTTGTCGTTGACAAAGGAAGTCCCATTCTCGGCTCCGCCGCCGACTGCACCGGCGGCACCCGCATCGGAACATGGGCAAGAGCATCTTAGATTCGGTGCTGACCATGGTCAATGCAACGACCTTGGCCGCGACCCGACACACATCCGTCCGATCCAGACTCCACAGTTGACCAGGGATGCCCGGCACCTCAGACCACTGCTGCTGATGTGGGCAGCTGCCAGGGCATGGCAGTTCTGCCCGGTCAGCGGCCTGCGGCCGATCAACAGTGATCGTCTGGAAGCGGCCTGCCGCCGCGAGGAGTCACCTGCCACCGGCGCCAATTTGTCTACTTTGGCAACTGGTGCAATATTGCAGGCTGACACAGGCGCGTTGTGGCCGGCCCGGCCGACATCGGTCGGCGCACGGGCCGGCCTGAATTCGCACTGAATTGGTCGAGGCCCGGCCGTCCGCCCCAGTTAGCGGCTCGATCCGGCAGTCAGATAGTCGGTAAAGCGCATCAAGTCCGCGCCACTGTCAGCAACCGCGCGTTTGGCTTCGTCGCTGATCAACACCCGACGCTCGGCGTCTCGGTTGGCGGCCACTGTGCCGGGCTTGCCGCCTTTTTCGTACATGTCGTGCAGGTCTGGTTGGTCTAAGCCGGGATGGGTAACCACGACGGTGGCAGTTCGATAGCGGGCTTGCAGCTGACGCATCAGTGCGGTGCCGGCCTCAACAGCTGAGGGCCCCTGCGGGGCGGCGGCGATTGTCTCCGCAGCGATCAACCCTTCCCGCCGAGCCATCATGATCAACTCTTCACGCAGGCCAGGAAGCCAGCCCACCCCCATGTGCTCGTCGAGATATGCCACCTTGAGTCCGGCAGCGCGGGCATGCCGCAGTTGCGCGGTCGCCTCGTCGATCAGCTCAGCCGTCGGCGGCGAGCGGTGGAACAGCTCAACCGTCGTTGGCAGCAAATAGCCGTCGTTGTCGACCAGCGAAGGCACTCGGCTTGCCGGCAAAATTGGGCGCAACCGGGTCGTGACCCATTCGCTGTTGAGAGTTAGGTGCATCCCGATGCACACGTCAGTGAAGGGCTTGAGTCGCTGCACCGCGTCCACGAAGGCCGGTGCGGGCACCATCACCGAGACGTTTCGCGCGATTCCGTGCGTGATCGTCTCGACGATGGCCGCGTTGACGCTGTCACACAACCCAGCATCGTCGGCCCGCACAATCAATGGAACACCCATATTCAGTCCCGCTGGGATGGTTGCGTGGCGCGCCGGGCGACATCGAGAAATCGAGCGGACTGAAGCGCCGATTCCGCCGGCGGCAGCACCGGCTGGTCGCGCTCCACGGTTAGCCAGCCTGTGTATCCATCTGTCTGCAGCGCGGCGAGCAGGTCGGGCAAATCCAGCCCAGCGTCGCCGGCACCCAATTCCGTGAACGAGTTGGTGTCGTTGTTCCAATCCTTGAGATGCAAATAGCTGGTACGCCCGGGGAAGCGGCGAACCAGCGCAGCTGGATCAGCGCGCACTGCCAGCAGGTGGCCGGTGTCGACACAGAGCTGCAGGGACGGAAGGTGCCGCAGGAGCATCTCCACCTCGTCGCCTTGTTCGACTATGCACCCCAGGTGCGGGTGGAAGGCGAGCGTCTGGCCGTGGCGGTCTGCATATTTCTGCGCCCGCCCGAGGTTTGCCGCGAAGGTGCGGTAGTCGTCCTCCCAGGTAGTGCGGCGCGGCGCGGCAAGCCAGCCGCCGCAGACCATGATGGTGCTGATTCCCAATTCAGCGGCATAGTCCAGGTCATCCTGGTATTGCGTTGTATTTTCGGCAGATTCGGTCGCGTTGACGAACGACGAGTATGCCGCGGCGGTCAGGCCGATATCGTCGAGCTGGCGCTGCAACTGTGTCGCTGGGCCTAACACCGCTGATCCGCCGATCAGCTCAACGCCGGCATATCCCGCCTCGGCTACCTCACCGAGCACGTGAGGCATTGACGGCGACTGCCCGCGCTCGCGATACCAGTCAAACCAGGTAAGCAAGTGGTGGGCGACCTGCATGGGGGCGATCCTCCGACTGATGCGCGGGTGGCGATGGGCTGCGGTGCGTATCGCAACCAAGTGTGGGGCCTACGTTGTGCTACTGCAGGATCAGCGCTGCTCGACCGCCGCAGAATCGAAGTTTCAGTGTGGTGACAGGCGGTGTGACGCAGTCCTTGATCGAGGCGCCATGCCTCAGTAGGTTTCGATAGTCAGCACACCGAGGAGGTGCCCGCCTTGCATATAGTCCGCAAATTGCTTCAATATCTGCTGGCTTTATGGGTCGCTTTAACACTGAACTTTGTTCTTCCCCGCATGCTTCCAGGCGATCCGGTGGACGCAGTGTTATCGAAACTGCGCCAACAGGGCCCAGTTGACCCCGCTTCGCGACACGCACTCGAGGTTTTGTTCGGCAATACGGGCGCACCGTGGTGGCAGCAGTATGGCGACTATCTTTATGGCTTGTTGCACGGAGATTTAGGCACGTCAGTTACCTATTTCCCGGCACCGGTCACCACAGTGATTGCACAGTCGTTGCCGTGGACGCTGGTGCTCGTCGGCGTGGTAACAGTCCTGACGTTCATCTTCGGCACGTTGGCTGGAATGATCGCCGGCTGGCGTCGCGGGACCTGGGTCGATTCACTCGTTCCAGCCACAACGGTGCTGCAGTCCATCCCGTATTTCTGGCTTGCCTTGATCCTGCTCTACTTTTTCTCGATCACGTTCGGTTGGTTCCCGATCAGCGGCGGTTACGACTCAGACCAGTTCGTTCCTGAGTTTTCGGCGGACTTCATCGGTAGCGCGGTTTATCACTCGTTGCTGCCGGCCCTCACCATCTTGATCAGCGCAATCGGGGGTTGGTTGCTGGGCATGCGCAACATGATGGTCGCGGTCCGCGGCGAAGACTACGTGGTGGCAGCGGAGGCCAAGGGGCTGCACCCAGGCCGAATCATGGTGGTCTACGCCGCCCGCAACGCTGTCCTGCCTTCCGTTGCTGGCTTCGCCATTTCGCTCGGCTTCGTGGTCGGTGGCTCGTTGGTGATGGAAGACGTCTTCAGCTATCCCGGCATTGGGCGCGCGATGCTGCAGGCGGTGAGCAACAGTGACTATTCGCTGATGCAGGGCTTGTTCCTGGTAATCACCATCTCCGTGTTGGCCGCCAACTTGGTCGTCGACGTGCTGTACGGGTTTATCGACCCGCGCACCCGGATCCAGGTGTGAGGAGCCTGTCATGACTCAGACATTGTCCGCTGAAGCGGCGGATGCACTCGCTCCTGCGGTGCGACGAGCTAAGGTGCGATGGATCAGTCCCAAATCGATCGTTGGGATTGTGATCATTGTCGCGATCACCGTGTTCGCCATCGTTGGCCCCTTTTTCGTTCAGGATCCACGGGCCGTTTCTTCCGACGGGTTGACGCCTCCCAGTGCCGCTCACCTGCTCGGCACCAACAACACCGGCACCGACGTGCTGGCCCAACTCGCCTATGGCGCTCGGGGCTCGTTGCTCGTCGGCTTCATGGTGGCGGTGTTCATCACCATCCTGACCTCGCTATTCGGCGTGGTCGGTGCCTACCTTGGCGGCGTTGTCGACGACGCGTTCTCGCTGCTGTCCAATGTTCTGTTAGTGATCCCTGGACTACCTCTGATGATCATCGTCGGGGCGTATATGCAGGAGAAGAGCCTGATGATGGTCACGCTGGTGATCTCGTTGACCGGCTGGGCGGGTGGTGCGCGCGTATTGCGGGCACAGACGCTTTCGCTGCGTAGCCGCGACTACGTCCTCGCTTCTCGCGTCGCGGGCGAGAAATTGTGGCGGATTCTGCTCATAGAAATCTTCCCCAACCTGCTGCCCGTTCTATCCAGTGGTTTTGTTTTTGGAGTTGTCGGGGCCATTTTGGCCGAAGCTGGACTGTCATTTATCGGGGTCGGTGCGTCGGACTCCATCACCTGGGGAACGATGCTGGCCAACGCGCAGAGCGGGCAAGCGTTGCTGCTCGGCGCCTGGTGGTGGTTCGTGCCACCGGGTGTCATGATCGCGATCTTCGGCTGCGGGTTCGCACTGGTCAACTTCGCACTGGACGAGGTCATCAACCCACGGTTGCGCACGGCCCGACTGCCGCGCGCACGTCGATCGGGGGTCGAGCGATGATTGCTGCCGACACTATTTTGAGCGTCCGCGATCTGGTGGTGGAATACCAGGGTGCTCGCTCGGTGACTGCGGTCCGCGGGGTGAGTCTCGATCTCGGTCGCGGCGAGATCCTCGGGCTGGCGGGGGAGAGTGGGTGCGGCAAATCCACTTTCGCCTATGGGATCAACCAGCTGCTTCGGCCGCCGGCAGTGATCAAGGGTGGTCAGGTCGTGTTCCACGATCGCGACGGACACGACATTGACGTTCTGGCGCTGAAAGATCGGGCCCTTCGGGCGTACCGGTGGGACAAGGCTTCGATGGTGTTCCAAGGTTCAATGAATTCGCTGAACCCGGTGACCAAGATTTCCAGGCAGCTGCGGGACGTGTTCACCACCCACCGACCCAAGATGAAGCGGGCAGCGATTGACCGGCGGTGTGTAGAGCTGTTAGAGGTCGTGGGTGTCAATCCCGACCGGCGCAACAGCTTCGCGCACGAGTTGTCCGGCGGCATGCGGCAACGCGTCATGATCGCGATGGCACTGGCGTTGAATCCGCAACTGATCATCATGGACGAACCGACCACCGCGCTCGATGTGTTGGTGCAGCGCGACATCATGGTGGAAATCCAGCGGCTGAAGCGAGAATTCGGATTCTCGGTGCTGTTCATTACTCATGATCTGCCGCTGCTGCTGGAAATCAGTGATCGGATCGCCATCATGAAGGAGGGCTCGGTCGTGGAAATCGACACGGTCGAACAGCTTTATACCGCACCAGCACATCCATACACGAAGATGTTGCTGGCGTCGTTCCCGACCCTGATGGGTAATCGGGTTGACGCGATCTTTTCGCCGCGGGAGCAGCCGTGAGTTCGGCGGAGCTGTCAGTGCGCTGCCTGAACAAGGTCTTCGACATCAAGTCCGGTCGGCACCGGCGAAAGCTACATGCGGTCAAGGACGTGTCATTCGGGCTGCGGGCCGGACGCACGGTGGCGCTGGTCGGCCAGTCCGGCAGCGGGAAGTCGACAGTCGCGCGAATAATTGCGCGGTTGGAGAAGCCGAGCAGCGGCGAAATCCTGCTGGGCGATACGCCGGTAGGTTCGGGTCGACAGGCGCTGGTGGAATATCGCCATCACGTGCAAATGGTATTTCAAGACCCGTTCGCGTCGCTGAACCCCTTCCACACGGTCGGATATCACCTGGCCCGGCCGGTCCAACTGCACCACAAGGTCAACGCGGAGCAATTGCGGGACCGGGTAGCGCAGTTGCTGGAACGGGTCAACCTGCCGGCGGATTTCGCTGGGCGTAAGCCACACGAACTCTCCGGGGGGCAACGGCAGCGGGTCGCCATCGCGCGGGCGTTGGCGCCTGGCCCGCGGGTCCTGATCGCAGACGAACCGGTGTCCATGCTCGACGTCTCGATTCGGCTGGGCGTGCTCGGCTTGCTCGCTCGGCTGCAACGGGAGGAGAACTTGGCGGTTCTCTACATCACCCATGATCTGGCCACTGCTCGGCATTTCTCCGAGGAGATCCTGGTGATGTATGAGGGCGAAATCATCGAACGCGGGCCAGCCGACGACGTCATTCTTCGGCCCCAAGCCGACTTCACCCGGCGGCTCGCCGACGCGGCTCCATTGCCCGTACGAAACCCAAGGTTGGTCGGGCGGACTCCAGCTGCCTGACCTGGGCTGGCGGATATCGTGGCCAACACCTCTCTCGCTAATTTTGCTTGTTGTGGAAGGGCGCGCATTATGCACTTCGGCACCTCTTGGTATCCGGAGCAGTGGCCATCGACCCGGTGGGCCGCCGATCTGCGCTTGATGCGTGCGGCCGGCATGACGGTGATCAGGCTCGGTGATTTCTCGTGGAGCCGGATGGAACCGCACGAAGGCGTATACCAGCTGGATTGGCTGGCCGCCGCCGTCGACCTTGCCGCTGAGCACGGATTTCAGCTCGTGATGTGTACCCCCACTGCGGGGCCGCCGGTGTGGATCACCGAGCGCTATCCAGAGACGTTGGCGATTGCCAGCGACGGCCGTCGGTCCACGCACGGAAACCGGGCGCACACTTCGCCGAGCAGCCCGCGTTTTCGGCAGTTGAGTGCCCGGATCGCGCAAGCATTGGCGCTTCGCTTCGGCCAACATCCAGCGGTGATCGGTTGGCAGATCGACAACGAGCTCAACACCATCTCGTACGACGAGGGCACGCGCGCACAATTTCAGGACTGGTTGCGCGACCGCTACGGCACGATTGAGGCGCTGAACGAGCGGTGGACGCTGGTGTTCTGGAGCCAGGAGTATCAGGATTTCAGCCAGATTCCGATTCCAGTCGGCGTGCATCATCCGTCGCTGATTCTGGCCTGGCACCGGTTCCAAACTGATGTGTTCCGCTCGTTCCTGCGCGTGCAAGCGGACGTCATCCGCCAGCATGCTCGGCCGGGGCAGTGGATTTCGCACAACGTCATGACCGGGCGCGACGAATTCGACCAGCAGGCGTTCGCGGCGGAGGTGGACTTGGTCGGGTTCGACTATTACTGCGGACACCTCAACTATCCCGATGCGGGCGGCTTCCACGACCTGGTGCGTGGGCTCAAGCGCAGCAACTTCTGGATGGTCGAGGTTCAGCCTGGCTGCGCCTGTTGGGGCGGGGTCAACAATGTGCTCGACCGCGGCGAGGCGCGCCGGTTGGCATGGATGACGGTCGGGCACGGCGCCGATGCGGTGCTGTACTGGCAGTGGCGCGGTTCGCCGGGCGGGCAGGAGCAATACCACGGCACTCTGGTCGGGCCAGACGGGAACCCGCGGCCGTTTTACACCGAGGCCGCCCAGGTGGGCCGGGAATTTGCGGCGGCGGCACCGGCGCTCGATGGCACAGCGCCGATTGCGTCAGTTGCACTCCTGTTGTCCTACGACGACCGGTGGGCGATCGAGGCTCAGCCGCACCACCAGGACTTCCAGCTCATCCCATATTGGATGGACTTTTATCGGCCGTTGCGCCGACGCGGCCTGGACATCGACGTCATCAGCCCGTATGTCGACTTAGGGCAATATCAGGTGGCGGTCGCGCCGGCCCTGCATCTGCTCGACGATGCCCGCGCCGAGCATCTGCTCAGCTGGGTTGACGGTGGCGGACATCTGCTGGTGGGAGCGCGCACCGGGATGAAAGACTTGGAAAGCATTCTGTTGCCGAGTCGACAGCCGGGTCCGCTGACAGCCGGTGTCACAGTGGCCGAGTATTACGCCCTCGACCGGCCGGTGTCGGTGGAAGGCACGCTCCTCGGGGCGGGGCAGACGGCGTTTGCTTCGGTGTGGGCGGAGTGGCTCGAAGTCGCGGATGACGCCCAGGAGGTCGAGGTGTTGTTGCGCTACGGCAAGTCCAGCGGCTGGCTCGACGGACAACCAGCCGTCGTGCGGGTCGGATATGGCGCCGGATCGATCGTCTATTGCGGGGCCTGGCTGGATGAAGTCGCACTAACTGCGTTGCTTGACCACGTTTTGCAGCGTGCCGCGGTCGCGGTGCTCGATCTGCCACCGGACCTTGAGGTGTGCCGTCGGCGCGGGACCGGCGACGAGACCGTCGTCATCGTGCTCAACCACGGAGCCGAAGCGCGTGCCTTGTCGCTTCCCGGCGTGCATACCGATTTGATTACGGGCGCTGAGGTAGGGGAGAAGTTCGAGATTGCGCCGGGTGACGTTCGAGTGCTCGGACGGAAGGCGGATGGCTCTTAGGATCATCACGCGGTGCCAGTCGTGCAGGATGGGAATATGTCGACTACCCGTCACGATATCACGACGCCCACGTCTAATTCGCCGAGGGCCACGCCTAGATATCCCAGCAGCCTGACTCAGCATCGGGTATCGCCATCGAATTGATTGCGGTCTGGGAGCTCAGCCGTTCCAGTAGTGCCATAAATCTCTAACGCCGTGCGCCAGCGTGCCGAGTCAAAGCTGAAGACCGTCTGCGCGGAACCGCCACGCGCGAACTGCAGCAGCGCGGTTACCGTAGTCGGCACGGTTACTGGGAACGCTACCCCTGCTCGCGGCCCGGACCCGATCACGCGCGATTGTCGGGACTTATGCGCGGTTGCCGTCACACTGGTGATCGGACCCATCACTTGGACTAGCGCGGTCAAGTAATACGCCCATGTCCAGTAGTGGCCCACCTCCGGTGGTGAACAAGAACTCCGGCGCGTGATGCCAGCTCTCGGGTCCTGCTGACTGAAACAACGCTAGCGCTGTCTGCGGTGTGCCGATCACACCACTGTCGATTGCCCGTCTGGCCGATTGCAGCCACGCACCCAGAATTGTGTCGGGTGCACAAGCCACCCGAAGTCCAAGCACTCGCGCGCGTTCGAGCAGCGATCGACCGGTTGACCGATCCAAGGCGAGTGGCTGCTCCGACCACACGTGCTTGCCTGCTTCCAGCGCAGCTAGCCCAACGTGTATGCACGGCGGGAATGGTCAAGTTCAGCACGATCTCAATTTGGAGGTCAGCCAAGAGCCTGGCGACTGTCCCAGAGTAGGCAAGCTCGAACTGCTCTGTGGTTGCGGTCGCCCGCGATAGGTCCATATCGGCCACCGTGCACGATTAAATCGGGGAAGATTTCAGGTTTTCTAGATAGGTAGTGCTGATGGTTCCGGCCCCAATTACCCCGACGCCGACGGGCGCGGATGTCACGAAGGCCGCCCGATGAGGTAAGTGTGGCTGGCCGCAAGCCCGGCGAAGATGTCCTCGTCGTAACGGTCGAACTCCACCACGGGCAGTGCGTCGGGTGCAGCTGCTAGCACATTTGCTATTGGCATCTGGCCTTGCCCAGCGGGGACCTGGCCGGATCCATCGACGGCGAGCCCGCCATCTTTGACGTGAATGGCCACCACTCGGTCGCCAAGCCGGGTCAACAGGGCGGCCGCGTCAGCGCCCCCGGCTGTCGCCCAATATGTGTCAACCTCGAGCACCACTGCCGGGTCGAGTCGCTCTGCCAACACCTCTAGGGCATGCCTGCCATCGATCATGGACTCCAGCTCCCACCAATGGTTGTGATATCCGACCCGCACATCATGCGTGGCAGCGACGACTGCGGCTGAATTCAGCTGATTAGCTATCTCGGTTATGTCATCGGTTTCATTCCATCGTTGTGCGGGCACCATAGGATCGATCACGACTCCGATTCCAAGTGCTGCCGCGGCAGCGAACAGCGCATTCTGGTCAGAGCCGAGAAAGTGTGAATGCGCAGTCGGGGCCGTTAAGCCGGATGCGGGCAACCCTGCCGTTAACGCGCCAAGATTCTCCATGACACCATATGGCTCCACCTGTTTGAAGCCTATGGCTGCGAGTCTGTCAAGGGTCCGTCCGGGGTCGTCCGCGAACTTGCCGCGAACTGAATAGAGCTGAACCGAATCAATATTCATATCAAATTTTTACCACGTGTATAAATTGCTAGCAAGGCCGATCCTGAGATGTTCAGGTGCGGCACGCTCAACATTTCCAGTTGAGCGCAGGTCTAGTTTTTATGGTACATAAGACGTATTGGCATTAGTTTTGCAGAACTTGACAAGGTAGTGCATCCGTTAGCGCGCGAGAAGGTAGAATCCTGCCCCCATCTGACGCACCCAATCGAGCTTTGTAGGAGCAGGTCGTCAGGCGAGTAGGAACCGGAATGGCATCGGGCAAGTGGTTGCTTCCAGCCGAAGCATCACTAGGAGAGTTGGACCTAGCTGGCAGTCCAGTCGAAAATGATGCCCATCGCGGTCAGGTTCCGGTTCGTGATCAGTTCATAGGCGGCGGCAGCGTCCTTGGGGGAGAACCGATGACTGATCAGCCCGGCCAAGGAAATGTCGCCACGCTCGACGAAACGTAAGAACAGCTCACTCATGTGCACGTTGTTCCAATATGCGTGCGGGTACTACAGCCCCAGATCATGAAGATGTTCCGGTATGGGTGGTTTCAGATTCGTAGCGGTGGTGGGAGTCGATCACCGCGGCGTCCGTAGTGGCTGATCATCGCGGTGCTCTGATGGGCGCGGCGCCAGGCCTCGCGGGCGATGGCCGCGGCGTAGTCGCCGACGGCGCGGAGCAGGATCGTCGCGGTGAGTAGGCCGCGTAGCGCGGCCAGGGACAGCCCGATCAGCGGTGTCGGGTTCAGCCGGGGTGTTCGCTTCCCGTCCGGGGGTGGTCTTTTCCCAGGCCGGACCGGGTGACTGCGAGGAATGCCTGAGCGAGCATGCTGATGGTCACGTGTCGGTGCCATGAGGTCCATCCACGAACCTGGTACTGATCCAAACCGAGTTGGTCTTTCCCGGCCTTGTTGTCGTCTTCGATGTTGCACCGTAGACCCGCTGCGAGGATCATCGCGGGGACCGGTGTCTGGGCCGGGGCGTGGACCAGGAAGTACTCCACCTCGTAGATCCCGTCGGGATGCTTCTTCGTGACCTTCGGCCGGATCGCTCGACGGATCAACAGGGTATGGGCGAAACCCGGCGCGGGTGGCTGTCCCTTGACCGTCACCGCATGGGCGGCGAAGTCCCAGTACCGCTCACCTTTACTGCCGTAGCCACACGAACGGCGTTGCCATACCCGGTCGGCGGTGCCGGCCAGCACCACGTCCGGACGCAATGCCTCACCGCGAACCCCGAGAAGGGGCAGGTCCACCGCGACCGCGAACACATAAGACAAGACGTTGTCGTGGCAGAACTCGCGTAGGACCGGGTCACGGCCGTATCCTGAGTCAGCAACAACCCACCGGAACCTCAACGCCTGGTCCGCGAGAGCCCGTTTCAGCATGGTAACGCCCAGGTGCGGTTTAGTGACCAGACCACGATCGGCGGGTACCCCGGCGGTGTCACAGCGGGCCCGGTCACTGGTCCACGACGCCGGCAGGTACAACTCCCGATCGATGAACGTGTGCCCAAGCGCAGAAGCATACGTCAGCATCACCATGCACTGACAGTTCTCCGTCTGCCCCGTCAACCCGCAGTGCTGCGGTGCCACCCCCACACTCTTGGTGCCCTTCTTGATCGCCTGCGTGTCATCCAAAACCAACGCCGCGTCCGGGTCGGCCAACCCGGCCAAGACGTAACCCCGCACCCAGTCACGTAAGACGTCGACATCCCACGAAGCCTTGTTCAGCAGATGCTGGAACCGCTTCGGATTCGCCAGACCCGAGAACTCCGCCATCGCCCAACAATTCTTCTTCGCCACGTCCGCGAGCATCGCCCGCACGAACAGCCCGAACGTCTCCTTCGGCTCCGGCCGGGCGAACAACCACCCCAACCCATCCGTCAACGCGGACAGATCCATACCCCACGCATCGATGTCCTGCACCGTAACCGCATCCACGCCGTGGACAACGATCGATCATGCAACCAGTTTCAAGATCCTTTCAGACCCAAGATCTGGGCCTGTAGTACGGGGTAGCGGTGAATTCCCCGTGCATGTCGTGGGCGCCGACCACGGTCAAGCCCTCGACGATGACGTCGGCGGACAGCCGCTGCTCGGATGGTCGGCCGGTGTCGCCGAGCAGCACCAACCGTCCGAAGCGCGCGAGGGCACCAAGCGCGGGGGCAAATACCGCCGCGGCCCCCGTCACGTCGTAGACCACATCGACGCCGCGCCCGTCGGTGTCGGCCCTGATCTGAGCTACTGCCTGCTCGATTGAGGCCTCGATGCCCTGAGTCGCGCCGCCATCGAGGGCGAGTTGCACCCTGCTGGCGACCGGGTCAACGGCGTAGACCTCGGCTGCACCCGACAGGCGGGCGTAACGAATGGCTAGTTGCCCGACTGGGCCGAGCCCGATGACGGCGACCCGGTCGCCGAGGCGGTGTGCGGCGCGGCGGACCCCGACTTGGGCGATGGTGGCCAGGTGGAACCAAGCGGCGTCCTCGTCCGACACATCGACAGGAACCGCATAGACGTCTTCGTCAGCCCCAACGACGACGGCTGAGGCGTGTTGCCTGCGCACCGCAACCCGATCACCGAGACGAACTCGGGTCACAGCTGCGCCGACCGCTTCGACCGTTCCGACCAGGCTATATCCGGGTGAGAACGGGTAATGCACCCAGTTGTCCCAGTGTGTGCCCGGTGCGAACAGCCGACCCAGGCAGATCCCTTCGGTACCGGGGCTGATCAGCGATGTTCGCGCCTTGACAACGAACTCGTTGGGCCCGGGTACGGGATCGGGTCCTTCGACGATCTCGATTTGGTTGAGGCCGGTGAACGTGATCGCAGTGTTCATCTGTTCCAGCTCCTGGGATGTTGGATCGGCCGTGTCTGCGGCGGTTCAGTCATTGAACGAGCGACTAAGGCCGTTGAACCTTCAGTGCTACCAACCCGGCGTTGGCGAGCGTACGACATTGAACGCGCGACAGGCTAGCCGACCTCGACGTTTGTCAATATCTGGCGTAACCATTGACGGTCATTGAACGTGAGCGTAGATTTCTGAAATCTCAGTGAAACATTCACTGAAAAAAGGGGTGCTGCATGCGTTCGATGGGACGGCCGACTCTGCAAGAGGTAGCCAAGCTGTCAGGTGTGTCCATGGGCACGGCGTCCAGCGTGTTCTCCAAGCGGCAGCCCGTGGCTGAGCGCACCCGGGAGACGGTGTTGCGCGCCGCCGCAGAGCTTGGCTACCGGCCGCGGCACCGCACCGGGACGCCGGATATCCAGGGACTGTCCACGATCGGCCTGCTCGCACGGTCGAACCGTTACCCCGGACCGCGCAACCAATACTGCGCGACAGTGTTGCAAGGAGCTCAGCGGGCGGCGGCTGATCTCGGCCTGACCATCACCTACGAGGTTTTCAGCCCGGACAGTGGTGCCGTGCGCTTGCCGTTGATGGTGGAGCGCAAAGAAGTTCAGGGCCTGCTCGTGCTCGGCGGCATCGACACCCGTCTGCTGGAACGAATCCTGCAAGCCGGCGTCGCGTGCGTGTTAATCGATCACACTGTCGACGAACTGCCGGTCGATAGCGTGCGCGCGGATGACCGCCGCGGTGGCGTGCTCGCCACGGAATACCTGCTGCGACTGGGTCATCGCAATCCCGTGCCTGCTTTCCTTGGCAGTTCTGACACGATCACCGGCCGCGATCGGGCGGCCGGCTACCGGGGAGCGCTCGCCGCGGCCGGCCACTTGTCTGACCCGGCGTACATGCGGGAGGCTTCGGACGCAGTTGTCGGTGCCGCCCGCCGGGCGATGAATGAGTTGCTCGACCTGCCCCGGCCGCCCACGGCTGTCTTCTGCGCGAGCGATACGGGCGCTTTGGGGGCGATGCAAGCGCTGCGTGATCGCCGCATGCCCATTCCCGGCAAATGTTCAGTGGTGGGTTTCGACGACATCGACCTGGCCATGAATGCGGTGCCCGCCCTGACCACAGTGCGAGTGGACAAACATCTGCTCGGTGCGCAGGGCGTGTGGCATTTGGTGCAGCGGGCTGGGCAACCTCAGCTGCCGCGCCGGGTCACCTATGCCGACGTCCACCTGACTGTGCGCGGGTCCGCTGGGGTCAGCTGCGCAGAACGCGCAGAACCGCTAGCACTCCGCGATGATCGTCCGGGCCGGCGTCCAATTCGAGCTTGATGAAGATGCTGCGCTCGTGTGTCTCGACCGTCTTTTCACTGACGAAAAGGCGCCTGGCGATACCTCGGCCGGCCCTGAATAACCTGCCAATGTTTGCGCATTATGATCGGATCATGAGTCTTGATGAGCACGTGGTGGAGCTGTTGAACAGCCCGAGTGTCTGCTTTATTACGACGCTGATGCCCGACGGTTCGCCCCAGGTCACCCAGACCTGGGTGGACACCGATGGTAAAGACATCTTGATCAACACAGTGCAGGGCTTTCAGAAGCTGCGCAATATCGAACGCGACCCGCGGGTTGCCGTTGCCGTCTCCGACCCGAACAACCCGAGCCGTTATATCGCGATCCGGGGTCGGGTAGTCAACGTCACCGAAGCCGGCGGCGTCGACCACATTGAAAAACTGTCCCAGAAATATCTCGGTGGCCCTTACCCGTGGTTCGGTGGGCGGGACCAAACTCGCGTGATCCTGACTATTAGCGCGGACAAGGTCACTTCAAACGGTTAGACCGCCGGCAAACGACGTTCGCGCCGCGACTCCGGTGCCGCCGCGGCGCGAACCTTGCGGGTTGAGCTTAAGCTGACGCTCAGGGCGCTGTCGTCGATCAAGAATGATGTCTGCAGGCTGGATCTTCGGTGCCGCTGAAGGTCAGGGTGACCGGATTGGCCTTTGAACGCGAACAGGTCGAAGGTCTTCTGGGCGTAGGCCGGCCGTTAGCAGTAGTGCAGGCGGACAGTCCGTATTGGGCGCGATAGACGGCCAGGTCGGATTCGCCCAGCTTCGCGATCGTGGTTGTGGCGAGCCTGGTTTACCTGGTCGCCATCGTCGCCGACCAGCTGGCTCACCAACGGCGCGGTAGCAGCTGGCCGGCGCGATCGTGGCTTACACGGAGTCGGCGGCGAACTGTTTGAGGGTGCGCGGCTCGATTCCTGTGGCAGCGAAAACGCCTGCCCCAGGACGTGCGCCCTGGCCATTACTGATTCCTTCGAGCAGGTTCGCGAGGAAAGCCGAATAGTCGACCGGCAGTCCGTACTGCACCAGGGTGTCAACGAACTCGGCCGCCGGAATGGGTACGTAGGTGATTGGCCGCCCGACCGCGTTGCTCAGCTCGGTGGCGACCTCGGCGAAGGTGAGTGCCTGAGGTCCAGTGAGTTCGTAGTGTTTGCCGGCGTGCTCGCCTGGGTTGCGCAGGGTCGCCGCCGCCGCTGCAACAATGTCGCGTACGTCGATGAATGCTTCGCTGCCGGTGCCGGCTGGTAGTGCGATAGTGCCGGCCGCCACCATCGGCGCGAACGCGCCCTCGCTGAAGTTCTGCATGAACCAGGCCGGTCGCAAGATGGCGTGGGTTAGTTGGGGCCGGGACTCGAGATTGAGCTCAATTGCCCTCATCGCTGTTTCTGGTGGGGCGAATTGCACGCCGTTGGCGCTGAGATACGTGACGTGCTGTACGCCGGCGATTTGGGCCTGGTCGAGGAAGTTCGAGACGGGCTCAGCAAAGTCCAGGCTCAGCGCTGGGGGCACGAGATACACCCGCCCGATTCCGTCGAGTGCGGCCGCATGAGTGGTCGGTTCCGCCCAGTCGAAGACTACGTCTGCGCCGCTGCGAGCTGCGGTGCGCACGGTCGCGCCGGTCTCTCGCAGCGCCGCTGCAATCCGGCGGCCGGTTTTGCCGGTGCCACCGAGGATGAGAATGTTGTCGGTCATGCAGTCAGTCAACCGCTTGCCACGTGGACGAACAATGTTTGCTAAGCCGGGATTAATACGCGATAGTCTGGCCCACTGCCCTAAACAATTGGTCGTTTAGGTCATTTTGGGTAGATTTGATTCTGTGATGGTGATCGTGTAGCTGACGTCGCGGGTGTGTTGGGTTTCTCGTTGTTTCTTCGTTCGTGGGCCGGTCCGGGTCCGGCCTCTGCGTTCTCGGGGAGCGGCGGTGATCGCGACTTGCAGGTCGGCGAAGTCGCGGTGGTGGCCGCAGGCTCGGCAGGGCGCTGAGGCGATCAGATGGTCGCGGGTCGCGTGCAGGACGGTGGTGAAGGAAATCTCATCGGGGTCGATGCCGAGGTCGATCGCGGCGTTCACGGCGTGATCGACGAGTGCGTTGTAGACGGTCAGTAGCGCCCAGATTTCTTGTTCTGCCAGGTCCGCCGACTGGCCGCGGAGCCGGCGGTCACCGCCGCGGAGCGTCGACTTGATTGATTTGTACACCAGTTCTGCTTGCCATCTTTCGGCGTACACCGCGGCGATCTGCTCGGCCGGGTAGGCGACGTGGTCGAGCAGTGTGGTCAGGACCCGGAACCTGCTCGTGCTGCTCTTGCCGGCCCGGTCGCTCAGGGTGACGGTGAACTCGACCATCCGGGCGATGATGTCGTCGAGGCGGGCGGCTTTCGGCTCGCCGCTGGTCTTGCGGCGGTGGGCGCGCATCTGATCGGACTCGCGTAACCGGACCTGCTGGGATCCGTCGGACAGCGTGTCCACGATCTTCGCCGGTAGGCTCTGGTGGCCGTTCTTCACCCGCCAGGCCAGATGCGCGCCGGTCGCGGCCGCGACCCGCCACCGGTGCATCGAGAAGAAGTTCCTGTCTGCGAGATTGATCGTTCCCGGTTTCAGGCAGGCCACCAGGCGATCCCACAACACCTGTTCACTGACCTGACACGAGTCGACCTGCGCGGCCAGGACCCGGCGGGTGCCGCATTCCACCAGGGTGACGGCCCGCGCTTGCGGGAACCGGCCACCGGTCGGGGTCGCGAACCTGGCCCGGATCGCATCGGTCGCGGCGAGGTCGAACACCGTGCCGTCGGTCGCGGTCACCACCAGGCCGAACACCAGCGACCCGGCAGCCGCCACCCGTCCCGCCGCGTCCGCGGCGGTGCGGGTGAATAACTCCCGCAGCACCGCGACCGGTAACCGGTCCCTGGCCTGCGACAACGCGACCGTGCAGACCGGGACACACATCACCACCACCGGGTTGAAAACGGACAGTAACGGCCACAGGCGGGTGATCACTGCTGCTGAGCCCTGCCCGCAGAACAGGCACAACCCGAGCACCAACACCGCCGTCACCGCGCCGGACAACCTCGCCCGCTGCTTGTCGACGTGCCCCGCCGCCGACAACGCCGCCGCGACCTGCTCCGGCGTGACCACCGCCCGGATCGCGACACCCCCACCCGCGGCCGCAACCCGCGCCCCGGGACCAGCCAGGATCGCTTCGCGTAACGACCCCGACGACCCGCCCGGCCGCGACAACCCGAGTTCCGGCACACCTATGGCAGACTTCGACAACGAAACTCCTGGTAACCGACGCGTGTCTTGACAACCCACGTCATATCAGGAGTTTCGCTATATCCCGGGCAGCCCCCGGATCACCCGCGTGTCACTCACCAACATGCACCACCAGTAACTCCCAAGTCACACAGCGCACCCATTGATCGTTGCTCAATCGACACCAACCCCTACCGATACCATTCGATAGTCGGGTAAATCGTCCGGATGTTTATGGCAGTGTAGTCTGGCCCGGTGGACATCCTGGTCGACCTACTGGAGCGCACCGGAGCTCGCGGTGCGGCGTTCGGCTATGCCCGCACACAGGGGCGTTGGGCCATCGAGTTCCCGCCGTGCCCTGGAATAGGCGTCCACGTCATCACCGAGGGCAAAGCAGTGGTCGTCACTGCGGCAGGCGGCGAATATCCGCTCGTTGCCGGAGATCTCGCGCTCGTCCGCGAGTCGGTCTCGCATCGACTCGCCAGCGCGCGCGATGTCGCGACGGAGTCGCTGGCGTCCTTTTCTGCCCGACAGTTGTCGAGCCGCGAGTTGGTCGACGAGGAATCGTCGGCCGGGACCACGTTCATGTGCGGGGCATACAGCTTCACCGGCGACTTGCTGACCTCGCTAATCGAGCAGTTGCCGCTGGTGTTGGTGGTGCATTCGGCGCAGGATAGTCCACTGCGCCGCGCGGTAGATCTGCTGGCCCTGGAACTGGGGGTAGAGGTTGTCGGCCAACAGACCGTGCTCGACCGCATTTTGGACGTAATTGTGATCGGCGTGCTGCGAGCCCATTTGGCCAGTGCGGGCCCAGCCGCGCCGGGTTGGCACCGGGCCACCGAAGATCCCGGCGTGGCCCGCGCACTCTCGGCCGTGCACGCGGATCCGGCGCGGAAGTGGACCGTCGAGTCTCTGGCCAGCCTCAGTGCGTTGTCCCGGTCCACTTTCGCGCATCGGTTTGCCGAGGTGGTGGGGGTTCCGCCGCTCGAATACGTGACCGGCTGGCGGATGGCATTGGCCCGGGAACGCTTGCGCGACACAGCCGAGCCGCTCGCCGCAATTGCTCGCGCCTCGGGCTACCGTTCCGAATACGCGTTTGCCAGCGCGTTCAAGCGGCTGCACGGGCTCGCGCCAGGCAAGTGGCGCTCCAACGAAAGAATCGCCCGAAGTCAAGGCTGACTATTTGGTATTCAGCGCTGACGGTGCAAGCGCACGAGGGGCGCGCAGCCGCAGCCGCAGCAGCCGCACTGGTCGAGGCGGTAGAACGGCCGGCGATGTTAGGACCATGAAGTCACGGCCAGTGTCATGGCCGGAGGTGGTGTGGCGTCCGACACTAGCGGCGTTAAGAACCCGTCAACATCGGGCTGGCTGGCGTAGTCATCGTGTCAACGGCGATGACAAGACCGATCGCGACGCGCTGTGCTTCTCGACGAAAGCATTTTCACCCCTCGTCAAGGAGTTCTTCCGTGGCTGATCTCGTGTTCGTCGGACTCACGGTGGTGCTGTTCGCAGCGCTGGCCGTGCTGATCCGGGCGGTCGAACGCTGGTGAGCGCCGTCAACGTCATCGGCCTGATCGTGGCCGTCCTGTTGGCTGCTTTTATGGTGGCGGCCCTGTTGTTCCCGGAGAAATTCTGATGGCCGGCTGGATTTTCGTCCTGACTCTAATTCTTGCCCTGGCCCTGGCCTATCGGCCGCTCGGTGACTATATGTATCGGGTTGTCAGCCAGACGAAAGATTCCCGAGTGGAGCGCGGCATTTACCGCCTGGTCGGGGTCGACTCCCAAGCACAGCAGACCTGGGGCATTTACCTGCGCAGCGTGCTCGCCTTCTCCGCTGTCTCAATTTTGTTCCTCTACGCGTTCCTGCGCGTGCAGGACAAACTGTGGCTGTCTTTGGGCGTGCCGAAAATGAACGCGCATGTCGCGTGGAACACCGCGGTCAGCTTCGTCACTAACACTAACTGGCAGGCATATGCGGGTGAGTCCGCGCTTGGTCATCTGGTGCAAATGGCCGGCCTGACCGTGCAGAACTTCCTCTCAGCCAGCGTCGGCATCGCTGTCGCCGTGGCCCTGATTCGCGGGTTCGCTGCCCGAAACCAGCAGACCTTGGGCAATTTCTGGGTCGACCTGACCCGGATTACGTTGCGTGCGCTGGTGCCGATCTGTGTGCTCATCACGCTCGTATTCATGGTGGGTGGGATGGTGCAAAATTTGTCCCATGGCACTGATGTCAGCACGTTGACCGGTGTGACCCAACATATCACCGGCGGCCCAGTCGCCTCACAAGAAGCAATCAAAGAATTGGGCACAAACGGGGGCGGTTTCTACAACGTCAATTCCGCTCACCCATTTGAGAACCCGACCGCATGGACAAACTGGCTAGAGATCTTTTTGCTGCTGGTCATCCCGTTCAGTTTGCCGCGGGTGTTCGGGCGAATGGTCGGGCAGAACCGACAGGGCTACGCAATCGTCGCGGTGATGGCCGTCTTGGCGGTAGCGAGTATCGCGTTGACCGTAGGCTTCGAGGTGCACGGCGGCGGCACGGTGCCACAAGCGGTCGGTGCGGCGATGGAGGGCAAGGAGGTCCGGTTCGGCATCCCCGACTCGGCGACCTTCGCCGCTGCGACGACCCTAACGTCCACGGGTGCGGTCGACTCGTTCCACGACTCCTACACCCCGCTCGGCGGGATGATGCCGGTCATCAACATGATGCTGGGTGAGGTCGCCCCCGGCGGGGTGGGTTCGGGGCTGTATGGCCTGTTGATTCTTGCGGTGATCACGGTGTTCATCGCGGGCCTGATGGTCGGGCGCACGCCGGAATACCTGGGCAAGAAAGTCGGCGCCCGGGAAATGAAGCTCGCCTCGCTGTACTTCCTGATCACGCCAGCCGTCGTGCTGATTGGCACCGCAGCGGCCTTCGCCACCGGTAACAACTCAACCGCGCTCAACGTCGGCCCTCACGGCTTATCTGAAGTTCTCTACGCCTTCACCAGCGCGGGTAACAACAACGGCTCCGCCTTCGGTGGCATCACCGTGAACACGCAGTGGTGGGACACCGCGCTCGGTTTGGCCATGTTGATCGGTCGATTCCTGCCAATGGTGTTGGTGTTGGCTCTTGCCGGTTCGCTGGCTCGACAGAAGCCGACGCCCGATTCCGAGGGCACGCTGCCCACCCATCAGCCGTTGTTCGTCGGGATGGTCGTCGGTGTCACCGTCGTACTGGTCGCGTTGACGTTTTTGCCCGCTCTGGCTCTTGGACCCATCGCGGAGGGCTTGTCATGAGCACCACCTCAATTCACGAGAAACCCACCGCGCAGGTGACGACACCTAGCCGGCGCATTGGCGGCGGGGTGCTTGACCCGCAGCAGCTGTGGCGGTCGCTGCCCGAAGCGGTGCGCAAGGTGGACCCGCGCACGTTGTGGCGCAACCCGGTCATGTTCATCGTCGAGGTCGGCGCGGTTTTCACTACCGTCTTGTCGTTCACTACGCCGAGCACGCTGGCCTGGACGATCACGGTCTGGCTGTGGCTCACGGTCGTCTTCGCCAATCTGGCCGAGGCTGTGGCCGAGGGGCGGGGTAAGGCTCAGGCTGCTGCACTACGCCAGTCGAAGCAGGACATGATCGCTCGTCGCATCGGCAAAGACGGCCGCGAGGAGCAGATTCCCGCCCCGCAGTTGCGTCAAGGCGACACGGTGGTGGTCGAGGCGGGGGAGAGCATTCCCGGTGACGGCGACGTGATCGAGGGCATCGCCAGCGTGGACGAATCGGCGATCACTGGCGAGTCGGCGCCGGTGATCCGCGAGTCCGGCGGCGATCGGTCCGCAGTCACCGGCGGGACCAAGGTGCTCAGCGACCGGATCGTCGTCAAGATCACCCAGAAGCCGGGGGAGAGCTTCGTCGACCGGATGATCGCGCTGGTCGAGGGCGCCAACCGGCAGAAGACCCCGAACGAGATCGCCCTGAATATCTTGCTGGCCGCGCTGACCATCATCTTCCTGCTCTCTGTGGTCACGCTGCAGCCGCTAGCCATCTTCTCCAAGGCCTATCAAGCGGCAGCGCCGGACACGGCTGCGATCAATTCGCACGGCGTCACCGGGATCGTGCTGGTCTCGCTAATCGTCTGCCTGATCCCGACCACGATCGGGGCGCTGCTCTCGGCGATCGGCATTGCCGGGATGGACCGGTTGGTACAGCGCAATGTGCTGGCGATGTCCGGGCGGGCGGTCGAAGCGGCCGGTGACGTGAACACGCTGCTGCTGGACAAGACCGGCACGATCACGCTCGGAAACCGGCAGGCGGCGGAATTCGTACCGGTCGATGGCGGCGCGGCGGCTAGTTTAGCGGAAGCCGCGCAACTGTCCAGTCTGGCCGACGAGACCCCGGAAGGTCGGTCGGTGGTCATCTTGGCCAAGAACGAGTTCGGCTTACGTGAACGTGAGTTGGGCTTGTTGGGTGACGCCACCTTCGTACCGTTCACCGCACAGACGCGGATGAGTGGCGTGGACCTGGGCGAACGGCAGGTGCGCAAGGGCGCAGCGGCGGCTGTGTTGAAGTGGGTGCGCGACAACGGTGGGAGTCCGAGCGACGAGGTCGGCGAAATCGTCGACGTGATCAGCAGCACCGGCGGTACCCCGCTGGTCGTGGCGGAACGAGTCTCCAGCCAGCCGGCCCGCGCGCTCGGGGTCATCCACCTCAAGGACGTGGTCAAGCCCGGCATGCGCGCCCGGTTCGACGAGATGCGCAAGATGGGCATCCGGACCGTGATGATCACCGGTGACAACCCGCGCACTGCCGCTGCTATCGCCGCCGAGGCCGGGGTCGACGACTTCTTGGCTGAGGCGACCCCGGAGGACAAGCTCGCCTACATCCGCAAGGAGCAGGAAGGTGGCCGGCTGGTCGCGATGACCGGTGACGGCACGAACGACGCGCCGGCGCTGGCTCAGGCTGACGTCGGGGTGGCGATGAATACCGGTACGTCGGCGGCGAAAGAGGCCGGCAACATGGTCGACCTCGACTCCGACCCGACCAAACTGATCGAGATCGTGGAGATCGGTAAGCAGCTGCTGATCACTCGGGGCGCGCTGACCACGTTCTCGATCACCAACGACATCGCCAAGTACTTCGCGATCATCCCAGCCATGTTCGCCGGGGTGTATCCCGGGCTGGACACATTGAACGTGATGCGGCTTCACTCGCCGGGTTCGGCGATCCTGTCCGCGGTCATTTTCAACGCGCTGGTCATCGTGGCGCTGATCCCGCTCGCCCTGCGGGGGGTGCGCTACACCCCGTCGAGCGCGAGCGCGCTGCTGCGCCGCAACTTGTGGATCTATGGCCTGGGCGGCGTGATCGTGCCGTTCCTCGGCATCAAACTCATCGACCTGTTCATCCAATTCATCCCGGGGATCTGACCATGCGCCTGCCCAGCTGGCTTTCCCAGCACTTCGCCGCCATCCGGGCGCTGCTCGTCTTCACTGTGCTGCTCGGCCTGGCATATCCGCTGGCCTTCGTAGCGCTCGGCGCAATGCCTGGCCTCGCGCACCGAGCCGACGGATCGCTGTTGACCGTTGCCGGCCAGAACGTTGGCAGCGCGTTGATCGGGCAGTCTTTCACCGACAAGGACGGCAACGCGCTGCCGAAGTATTTCCAAAGCCGACCGTCGGCAGCCGGTGCCGGATACGACCCGAGCGCCACTTCGGCCAGTAACCTCGGTCCGAACAGTATGGTCGACACCTTGGCCACCAACGCCGCCGATGCCAAGCCCAGCCTGCTCACTCAGGTGTGTGCGCGCAGCTTGGCGATCGGAAAGCTGGAGGGGGTCGATGGCAGTCGGCCGTATTGCACAAACGACGGAGTCGGTGCGGTTCTGGCGGTCTTTCACCGCGACGGACTCACCGGCCCGGTGACCCGAGTGGTGTCGGCCAACCAGACCGGCACGCCATTTGTGGCCAGCTACGCCGGTGTCCCGGTCGAGTCGGCCAAGGTAGGAGAGGACTACCAAGCCTTGGGAGCCATCACGACGCCGATCCGCGGTGACGCGCCGGCTCACCCAGCGGTGCCCGCTGATGCGGTCACGGCCAGCGCCAGTGGTCTAGACCCAGACATCAGCCCTGCGTACGCGCAAGTGCAGGTGCCTCGGGTCGCTCGCGAACGTGGCTTAAGCGAGGCTGCGGTCCGCACATTGGTTGAGCAGAACACCGACGGTCGTGCCCTGGGTTTTATGGGTGATCCGGGCGTCAACGTGCTCAAGCTGAATATTGCCCTCGATCAGCAAAGTGACCAGTTCAAACCGAAGTAAGCAGTGGTGAAGGGAGGGCGGCGCTGACATGGCTCGCGGAGAACTACGGATTTTTCTCGGCGCCGCCCCGGGCGTCGGCAAGACCTACACGATGTTGGAGGAGGCGCAGCGTCGAGTCGAACGCGGCACTGATGTGGTCGTGGCCTTCGTCGAGACGCATGGGCGTAAGCACACCCAGGCCATGCTCGCCGGCCTGGAAATCGTGCCCCGCCGAACCATGACCTACCGGAGTGCCGAATTCACCGAGATGGATCTCGACGCTGTGCTGGCCCGGCAGCCGGAAGTCGCTGTGGTCGACGAGTTTGCGCACACCAACGTCCCCGGGTCTAAGCACGCCAAACGCTGGCAAGACGTCGAAGAACTGCTGGCCGCCGGGATTGACGTGTTGACCACAGTCAACGTGCAGCATCTCGAGTCGCTCAACGATGTGGTCGCCCAGATCACCGGCGTCGAGCAGCGTGAGACTGTGCCTGACGCGGCCGTTCGCGCCGCCGAGCAGGTCGAGCTGGTCGACATGACGCCCGAGGCGCTGCGCCGACGGATGGCGCACGGCAACATCTATCGGCCGGAGAAGGTCGACGCGGCGCTGGGCAACTATTTCCGCACCGGCAATCTGACCGCGTTGCGCGAGTTGGCCTTGCTGTGGCTGGCCGACAAGGTCGAGGACCAACTCGACCGCTATCGCGCCGATCACAAGATCATCAAGACCTGGGAAACCCGGGAACGCGTGGTCGTGGCGTTGACCGGTGGACCTGAGGGGGACACATTGATCCGGCGGGCGGCTCGGATCGCCGCCCGCGACAAGGGTGCGGATCTGATGGCCGTACACGTGACTCGTAATGATGGTCTGGCTGGTGCGGATCCGGCGGTGCTAGCTCGGCAGCGGGTGTTGGTTGAGAGTTTGGGCGGCACTTATCACCAGGTCATCGGGGCGGACGTGCCGCGGGCGCTGCTTGATTTCGCCAGTGCGGTTAACGCCACCCAGATTGTGCTCGGCGCCTCCAGCCGGGGCAAACTCGCGCAGCTGTTTTCGGCCGGTGTCGGGGTCACCACCACGGCGTTGTCCGGCACGATCGACGTTCACTTGGTCACGCATGAACGGGCCGGGCAAGCTCGGCGCAGTCGCCGCCTGCCGGCCGCGCTGTCACCGGGGCGACGAATTGTCGGCTTTGGCACGACACTAACGGGTTTGCCGGCACTGACCGGGATGTTGCGCGCCGGGCCGTCGTTGTCATTGACCAACGACATTTTGTTGTTTCTCGCCGCTGTCGTCGGGGTGTCGATGATCGGCGGTGTGTGGCCGGCGCTGCTGGCCGCGGTCGCCGGGTCATTGCTGCTCAACTATTTCTTCACTCCGCCCCTGGGCCGGTTCACCATTGCCGAGGGAAACAATCTGCTCGCCTTGGCTATCTTTGTCGTCATCGCGATCGCGGTCAGTTGGGTGGTCGACACCGCCGCGCGCAAAACTCGCCAGGCCACCCAGGCCAGTGCCGATGCGCAAATTCTGGCCACTGTCGCCGGTGGGGTGCTGCGTGGTGAACGCCCGCTGATCGCCTTACTGGAACGGCTGCGCGAAACGTTCACCCTCGATTCGGTCACTTTGCTCGACTCCGGTGTCGTCGTTGCTGGGGTGGGGGAGGCGTGCACGGTCGCCCACGACGCCGACGTCGAAGTCAAGGTCGACGACAACTTGACCATGCTGCTGCGTGGGCACCCGCTGGAAGCAACCGATCGGCGCATCGTCGAGGCGTTCGCGGCCCAGGCCACTGTCGCGTTGCGGCAAGAACGGCTCACGGCCGAAGCCGCTGCGGCGAAACCCTTGGCCGAAGCGGACCGGATGCGCACGGCGTTACTCGCGGCGGTGAGCCACGATCTGCGTACGCCGCTCGCGTCGGCAAAAGCCGCAGTGGCGAGCCTGCGCAGCGACGAAGTCGAGTTCGGCGAGGAGGATCAGCGGGAACTGCTCGCCACCGCCGACGAATCGCTGGACCGGCTGGTGCGACTGGTCACCAACTTGCTCGACATGAGTCGACTGCAGGCCGGCGCGCTCGGCGTACATGCCGTGGACCTGGGCGCTGAGGATATTGTGCCGCGCGCGCTGGACGATTTGGGGGCGCAGGGGCGCACGGTTGCCGTACACATCTCGGCGGATTTGCCGCCAGTGCACGCCGACCCGGGGCTACTCGAACAGATCTTGATCAACCTGGTCGGTAACGCGTTGCGGTATAGCCCGGCCGAACAGCCGCCGGTCGTCACGGCGAGCACGCACGGCGACACGATCGAACTGCGCATTATCGATCATGGTGCGGGCATTCCCCAGGACCGCTGGGACGACGTTTTCCTGCCGTTTCAACGCCTCGGCGACCGCGACAACCACACCGGCGTCGGGCTTGGCCTAGCCCTGTCCCGCGGACTGACCGAAGCCATGGGCGGCACGCTGGTGCCCGAACACACCCCCGGAGGGGGCCTGACCATGATCCTCACCTTGCCCGCGGGTGGTGCCGGATGACTCGCATCTTGGTCGTCGACGACGAGCCACAAATCGTGCGCGCGCTGCGGATCAACCTCAAAGCCCGCAACTACGACGTCGACACCGCCCCAGACGGTACGTCGGCGTTGCATGCAGCCGCCCGCCAACATCCGGACCTGGTGGTGTTGGACCTGGGCCTGCCCGACTTGGACGGCACCGAGGTGATTCGCGGCCTACGCGGTTGGACAGCTGTGCCGATCATCGTGCTCTCCGGCCGGGCCGACAGCCGAGACAAGGTTGATGCCCTCGACGCCGGTGCGGACGACTACATCACCAAACCGTTCGCCATCGACGAACTGCTGGCCCGCATTCGGGCGGTCACTCGCCGCGGACAGGTGGCCGGGGAAGCCGGCACCGAAATCGTGATCGGTGAGACGACTGTCGACCTTGGCACCCGTTCGATCACCCGGGACGGCACCGACGTGCGGCTGAGCCCGACCGAATGGCGACTGCTCGAATATCTGCTGCGTCACCCCGGGAAATTGTTGAGTCAGCGGGCTTTACTGCAGGACGTGTGGGGCCCGCAGTATCTGACTGAGTCGAACTATCTGCGGCAATATATGGCCCGGTTGCGCCGAAAGCTCGAACTCGTTCCGGCTCATCCGCAACACCTGCTGACTGAGCCGGGCATGGGTTACCGCTTCCGCCCATGACCGCGGCGTGGCCATTGGCGGTGGTCAGGTCAGGCGAGATGGGCGGCGTCCAGGGCAGATTGCAGCGACTGCAGATAGCCCTTGCTGGTTACCGTGGCGCCGGAGATGGTGTTGATGTTGGCGTTTTGGGCGGTGAGAGTTTCCTGTCGCAGCAGCGGTAACGCGTAGGCGTTGATTTCCTGGTCACGGCCGTTGTTGGACGGAAACACCGGGACCGCCACGTCGGTGATCTTGCCGTTGGTGACGGTGATGCTGACCTGCACATCACCCCAGCGGGTCGACGCCGCCGAGCCGGTGTAACTCGTCGCAGCGCCACTAGTGGTCGCTGCTGTGGCCGGGCTTGTCGCTGTGGCCGGGCCGGTGGTCGAAGTGCTGGTCCGGGTGGGGGTCGCACTGGTGGTGGGTGTGGTGGCCAACCGATTGATCGTGGTCGGTGTAGCGCTGGCTTGGCTGTCGGTGCTGGTCCGGTAGCTGAACAGCAACACCAGGGCCACCACGGTGGAAAACAACCATAAGGTGATCCGTCGCATTGGTCTATATCCTTTTCTGCCGGTTACCAGGAGAACAGTTCGGTATGCAGCTGCTCGGGCTTCACCCCGGCCGACCGGGCAGCGGTGCGAGCCGCCTCGGTCCACGCCTGCGGTCCACACAGGTAGACCTGCGCGTCGGCAATCTGCGGGACGAGCGTGCGCAGCGTGTCGCTTTCGCCGGCATACTGCTCGGATAGCTTTTGGCCGGCATACTGCGCGGGTAGCCAGGATGAGTCGGCGGCTCGCGGGCCGAGCAGGTAGACGACCCGTACGCCGCGGTGGGTGGTGAACCACTCCAATTCATTGCGAAAGGCAACTTCTGCTTCGGTACGCACCCGGTAGATCAACGTGGCCTCACCCGGCCCGTACGGCAGGTCGCCGAGCAGGGCGAGCAGTGGCGTCACCCCGATACCGCAGGCGAGCATGACCACCGGCCCGCCGGTATAACCCTCGCCGGTCAACTTCCCGTACGGGCCTTCGATCATCGCCTTCGTGCCGGGCTGTAATCGAGCCGCGCGACTGCTGCCGTCGCCGAGATCCTTCACGGTGATGCGCAACATCTGCCCGTTCGGGGTGGCCGAGAGCGAATACGGATGTGAGCGCGACCAACCTGGGCCGTCGAGGAAGCGCCATTGGAAGAACTGTCCAGCCCGCACCGGCAGTCGATCGAGGTTCCGGCCGGTCAAATAGACCGACGTGATGCCGGGGCCTTCTCGGGTCACGTGCGAGACGATCAGGCGGTGACGCCACGACCGCCAGGCGGGCAACCCGATTCGGTAGACCAGGACACCGCCGGCGGAAACGGCGTACAAGCTCCACCAGTACGCGATGGCAACGGGTGAGCCGATGAAGTCCGTACCGGTCCAGAGCTGGTGGGGCAGGGCGAGTCCGACGCCGAGGTAGGCGTACAGGTGGATCAGGTGCCAAGATTCGTAGCGCAGTTTGCGCCGAGCCGCCCGGATCGAGGTTGCTACCACCATGATCAGCGCGAGTGTGCCGGCTGTGGCCAATAGCATCCCGGGATAGGTGACGATCATGTCCCACAACTCGCCGAATACGTTGGCGTGTGCGGCACCGGCATAGCCCAACGTGATCAACACGACGTGCACGATCATCAAATGGAACGAGGTGAACCCGGTCCATCGGTGCCATCGGGCCAGCCGGTCCTGACCAAACGCGCGTTCGACCAGCGGAATCCGCGCCAGCAACAGCACTTGCAGCAACAACAGGTCGCTGGCCCACAGCCCGGTGAGCCGCCCGATCGCTGACAGCGCCGTCGCGCCACCGCCGCCGATTTGCTGCACACCGCCGTTGCCGACCCAGAGCGCGGTCACGATCAACAAACTCAACCCAGCCCCAACACCACCAACATCAGCCCACCACTGCGGTACGCCTCGGTGGCGCGGTTGGTGTCCGTCGGGCGCGGTGCGCAGCGCGGTGCCGGAAGGTGGGGTGGCTGTTGCGGTCATGTCACCACAGTTGTTCAGCCGGTTAAGAAAACAAAGCCGGTGGGCTATGGGTTTGCTAAGAGGTTGCTGTGACCGAGTCGGAGATAGCACTCAGACGTTTCCGTGAGACGTCGCGCTGTTAACAATTGGTTGCGGCTGGCCGGACGCCGTCCGTTCTGACACTGTTTGCCAATGAAGCCTGCACTCGATCTGGACCAGGGAAAACCCTCGTCTATGACTCCGAGTCAAGCATCGGCTGAATTACATCTTCACGTACATCAATCGTAGTTGTAACATCTGTTTCGGCTGTAGCCATCTGTTCGGCACTGCGGAAGCGGAGAAGCCATGCGCCTTACTCGATCTCTACTTGTTGTCATCTCGGTCGGTGTGCTGTTGACACCGGCGATTGCCAGCCCGGCATATGCAGCTGTCACCCGCGTGCGGGCCGGCAGCGCAACCGACGTCTCCCGAACCAGCTGGTCCGGGCCGGCCTTCACCATGAACGGTTCCGGTGCGGTCGTGCCGGACACGATGGCTAGCGCCATAAACGAAATCCGCGGCGGTACGGGCACCCTCGACGTGGTTGTACTCGCCGCGTCAGCGGCCACCGGCACGCCCGAGTGCGACGCGATCACCGCATTGGCCGGGGTCAACTCCTGCACGACATACACGCTGACCGCGGCCAGCGACGGGAACAATGCACAGGTCAACACGGACATCCGTAACGCCGAATTCGTCTACTTCGCCGGCGGCGACCAGTGCAAGTACGTGGCGTGGAAGGGTACCGCCCTAGAAGCGTCGGTCGAGTCAGTTGTCGCGAAGGGCGGTGGTGCCGGTGGTGGTAGCGCCGGCGTGCACGTGAACAGCGACATCGTGTACGACGCGTGTGGCGGCAGCGCCACCTCGGCCACCGCACTGGCCAACCCGTACGGGGCGGACATGACCTTTACTTATGGCATGTTCGGCTGGCCGAACTATCTGAACACGATTAACGACTCGCACTTTGTCACCCGGGATCGGATGGGTCGCTCGCTCGCTTTCGTCGCCCGAGCGCTCAAGGACGGCAAGACTTCGGGCGGAAAGGCGTATGGGGTCGGGATCGAACAGGGCGGTTCGCTGTATATCAACCACAACGGACTAGCCACCCTGTCCGGGCAGAACGCCTACGTGATCCTCGGCGATCACCAGCCGGAACAGGCGGTGTCGGGTAAGCCGCTCACCTATTCCAACTACAAGATCTGGCAGCTGACGCCGGGCATGACCTACGACTTCAAGAACCGTCCGACCTGCGGTTACTACCTCAAGAGCGTGACTAACGGCGTGCCGAGCACCAACCTCTACAGCGGCACCCCAGACCCAAGCTGCAGCACAGGCGGCGGCGGCACAGGCGGCGGCGGCACAGGTGGCGGCGGCACAGGTGGCGGTGGCACGGGCACTGGTGGCGGTGGCACGGGTGGCGGTGGCACTGGTAGCTCGACGTTCACTGAGGCCGAACCCAACGATTCACGCACGGCGGCTAATGACATCAGCGGGTCGGGTCATCCGGTCGCTCTCACCGGCAGCATGGCAACCAGTAGCGACCGCGACTACTTCAAGGAATCCCTCGCCGCCGGCGCCACAATCACCGTCAATTGCACCATTCCCCCCGCGTACGATGCGGATCTGTATTTTATGAATTCGTCGGGCAGCACGCTGACGCGTTCGGTGAACTCCGGTGCTGGGGCGGCAGAGTCACTCACCTATACCAACAGTGGTGGCGCCGGCACCTTCTATGTGGACCTCGAGGCCTACAGCGGATCCGGTTCGGCGACCTACACCTGCACGGTCACCAAGTAGTAGTCGCCCAGAAGTATCAGTCGCCCAGAAGTATCAGTCGCCCAGAAGTAACAGTCGCCCAGAAGTAACAGTCGCCCAGAAGTAACAGTCGCCCAGAAGTATCAGTCGCAATCTGCACGGTCGCTGAGAAGCAGGTGAATCCGCGACACCGACCCGGAGTCTACGCTGAGTCGCATGACGGATCAGGTCGGTGTCGCGGGCATCATCCGCGCGCGGCTGGGTGAATGCAGCCCGGGCGAACGAAAAGTTGGCCGGGCATTGCTCGCTGCCTATCCCACTGCTGGGCTGGAAACGGTGGCCAGTCTCGCCGAGCGCGCGGAAGTCAGCGCGCCGACAGTGCTGCGCTTTCTGTCGCGACTGGGGTTCGGCGGCTATCCCGATTTTCAACGCGCCCTGCGGGCTGAGCTGGCCGAGCGCGAGACGTCCCCGCTAGCGGCTTTTACGGCAGCATCAGGCGGTTCGGGGGGTCCGCTGGCTCGGGCGGTCGGGGTGTTGCCGCAGACGGTTGCAGCCACCTTGACCGAGCTGCCTGAGGCTGAGCTGGCCCGAGCCGTGCGGCTGTTGTCCAACCAGCAGTTTCGCGTTACTGCCGCTGGTGGGCGGTTTTCGACCTTACTAGCGCAGTATCTGGTTTTTCATTTGATGCAAATCCGTGGCGGCAGCCGGTTGTTGCCGCTCGGTCCGGTCGAGCGGGTCGACGCGCTGGTCGACATCGGCCGGCGCGATGTTTTCGTCTTGTTCGACTTTCGCCGCTACGAAGTGCCAACCCTGAAACTGGCCCGCGAAGTCACCAAACGAGGCGCACAAATCATTCTTTGTACGGATCGTTGGCTCTCACCCGTGGCGGGATTGGCCGAAGTTGTCTTACCAAGCCGAGTGGATTCGCCGTCGCTGTATGACAGCTTCGTGCCGGCCCTGGCGGTGCTGGAGACGATCGTGGCCGGCGTGATCGACCAGCTCGGACCGTTAGCCCGGCGTCGACTCGCTGCTACCGAGGATGCCGGCCAGCCGTATCTGTAGACGTTACACACAACTGTAACTTTCAAAGTTCCGTAACAACGGTTACATTGACCGGGATACGCGAGATGTGATCCCGGGAGGGCCTCGATATGCGCCTCAAGTTCGTTGTACCGATGGTGGCAGTCAGCACCGCGTTGCTGGCAGCCGGCTGTGCCGCCAACGGCACCAGCGCCGGCAGCACCACCGCCACCGCCAAGACCGTCACGGTAGACATCGTCGGCGCCGGAGCCGTCACCACCGATGCCAAGGTCGCCGCCGCTGTGCCGGCCGACGTCCGCGGCAAGGGCAGCCTGACGGTCGCCACCAACGCCCCTTACAAGCCGTTCATCGACTTTGCCACCGAAGGCAAGACCGACGCGTTCAAGGGGCTCGACTACGACCTGTTCACCGCCGCGTCCGCCCGGCTCGGGCTGACCGCTAAGTTCTCCCAACAGCCGTTCGACGGCCTGGTGCCCGGTCTGCAGGCGAGCAAATACGACGCCATCGCCGGTGGCATCACCGACAAGAAGGAGCGCCAGGCGGTTGCCACCTTCGTCGACTACTCCGCATCGGGCACTGGCTTTTTGGTCCGCACCGGTAACCCGGCTGCGGTGAAGACCGTCGCTGACCTCTGCGGTAAGAAGGTTGCCGCGCAGAAGTCCAGCAACCAAGCCAAGCACCTGGCCGCCTATAGCAAGGCGAGCTGCGGCGCCAGCCCGATCACAGTGTCGGAATACCCGGAGAACCCGCAGGCCGTGCAGGCACTGATCGCCGGCAACGTGGAGGCAGTCGCCGCCACCAAGGTCAACCTGGTGGACACCGCGGCCAGCCTGACCGGCAAGGTCGAGCTGATCAATGACCCGGCCCAGCCCAACGGCTGGCAGGCCAGCCCGAATGGGTTCGGTTTCCTGAAGTCCCGCAAGGACCTGGCCGACGCTTACCGGGCCGCGATTCAGTCGCTGATCGATGACGGCACCTACGGCAAGATCCTGGCCCAATACAAGCAGGACCCGATCGGACTCAAGACCGCCACGGTCGATCAGGCCATCGACTGACCCACCGGCACCCCTAGACCGCAACCGCCGGGCGCCGGCGCCACGATTTTCCGAATGAGGGCGGACCCGTGGCCGGCGCCCGACGGTTGCTCACCGTAAAGGACCAGAAATGGAATCAACCAGCGTACGGGCTGTCCCGCTGCGCCACTATGGCCGGTGGGTGACCGCGGTGGTGCTGATCGGCATCGCCGTATTGTTCTTCAACGCACTCCTGCGAAGCCCTAACCTGGAACCCGCCACTATCGGCAGTTACCTGTTCAAGGATTACGTTCTGCACGGAATCGGCGTCACGTTGTTGTTGACTGCCGTGGCCATGGTGCTCGGCACGATCGGCGCCATTGTGCTGGCGGTGCTGCGCTTGTCCGACAACCCGGTGTTGCGGGGATTCGCCTGGCTGTTCATCTGGTTTTTCCGCGGCACGCCACTGCTCGTGCAGATCATTTTCTGGGGCTTTCTCGGCGCACTATTTCCCCACGTTACGCTCTCGCTGCCACTGATCGGCACCTTGTTCGATCAGCCGACCAGCGTGGTCATCACCGGCACCACCGCGGCCGTGCTCGCCTTATCGCTCAACGAGATGGCGTACGCCGCGGAAATTGTCCGCAGTGGTCTACTCGCGGTCGACCCCGGCCAAACCGAAGCCGCCTACGCGCTCGGCATGCGCCCCAGCCTCACCCTGCGCCGAATTGTGTTGCCGCAGGCCATGCGCGTCATCATCCCGCCGATGGGCAACGAGACGATCACCATGCTCAAGTCCACCGCGCTGGTGTCCGTGATCGCCGGCCATGACCTGATGACGGTCGTGCAAGGCATCTATGGCGATAACTTCAAAGTCATTCCGTTGCTCATAGTCGCAGCGCTGTGGTATTTGGCGCTGGTCAGTGTGCTGTCAGTCGGCCAGTACTTCGTCGAACGGCGATTCGGGCGCGGCACGAACAGCCAGCGGGAGGCAATCTAATGGGTACCGCGATGGTCAGTGCCGTTGGCGTACGCAAGAATTTTGGCAGTAATGAAGTGCTCAAAGGTGTTGATCTCACAGTTGCGCCGGGCGAGGTCTGCTGTTTGCTCGGCCCGTCTGGTTCGGGCAAGTCCACTTTTCTGCGCTGCATCAATCACTTGGAAACCATCGACGGTGGCACGCTGACGGTCGACGGCTCGTTGGTCGGATACGCCCAGCGCGGTGACCGCCTGCACGAGTTGCGTCCGCGCGAAATCGCCGCCCGTCGGCGCGTAATCGGCATGGTCTTTCAGCGATTCAACCTGTTCCCGCATTTGAATGCGGTGCAGAACATTATCGAAGCACCGGTGAAAGTGCTGCGCGAACCGGTCGCCAGTGCTCGTGATCGCGCCGCAGCCCTGCTGGAACGGGTCGGTCTGGCTGATAAAGCCAACTCTTATCCGGCCCAGCTTTCCGGCGGTCAGCAGCAGCGAGTCGCGATTGCCCGCGCGTTGGCGATGCGACCGAAGCTGATGTTGTTCGACGAGCCGACCTCGGCCCTAGACCCAGAACTGGTCGGCGATGTGCTGGCCGTCATGCGCGACTTGGCCGCCGATGGCATGACCATGGTCGTGGTCACGCACGAGATGGGCTTTGCCCGTGAGGTCGCCGACTCGGTGGCCTTCCTCGACGGTGGTGTCGTGGTTGAGCACGGAACCCCGGGTGAGGTGCTCGTCGATCCGCGGCACGAGCGGACTCGAGCGTTTTTGTCGAAGGTCCTGTGAACCTGTCCGACGCGGCGGCGCAGCGTCAACCCAGCTATCTGCACCGACTCGAACAGCTGGTCGGGATCGACTCCGGCTCGCGCGATCTAGCCGGTTTACACGCCGTGGCTGACTTAGTCGCCGGGTGGACAAATTCGGCCGGCATGAGCACCGAGCGGGTGACCGTGCTCGATTCGACCGGGTCGTTGCTCGGTGACGCGGTCGTCGCCCGGCTGCGTGGCACCGGCACCCGACGGATCCTGCTGGCCGGGCACCTGGACACCGTCTTCGGGCCGGGTACGGCGGCACGACGACCGTATCGAGTCGACGGCAACATCGCGTACGGGCCAGGGGTTTGTGACGACAAAGGCGGTGTGCTCGCCGGCTTGGCCGCAATCGAGTGCCTTTTGGCAACCGGTCGGACCGCGTTCGGTGAGGTCATCTTGTTGGCGACGCCGGACGAGGAGATCGGCTCGATCGGCAGCCGGCCGTTGTTGACGCAGCTCGCCGGCGAATCCGATGTGGCCTTCTGCCTGGAATGTGCCCGCGAGAACGGCGATGTGGTGCACGCCCGCAAAGGCGTCGCCGATATCGAAGTGACCTTGCTCGGTCGGGCTGCGCATGCTGGAATCGAGCCGGAACGCGGCGCGAACGCAGCCCTGGCCGCAGCTGGGCTCACCATCGACCTGCAGCAGCTCAACGGTCGTTGGCCGTCGGTGACGGTAAACGTCGGCGTGTTGCATGCGGGGGAGCGGTCCAACGTGGTGCCGGACCAGGCGAAGCTCGTGGTCGATTTGCGCGCCGATCGGGTGGACTCCTTCGCCGATGCGCTCGACGAGATCCACGCGTTGGCCTATCGGCCCCGAGTCGACGGGGTGAGCGCCTCGGTCGAGGTGATCGCACCCACGCCACCTTGGGAGGGCTCAGCCGCCACCGAAAGCCTGGTCAAACTGGTCGCTCAACTCGGCGCAGACCTCGGCATCGCCATCGCGGCTAGCTCCACCGGTGGGTGTGCGGATGCCAACCTGCTGGCCGAGACCGGGATTGCGGTGCTGGACGGGCTCGGCCCGGTCGGCGGCGACGACCACAGTGTGCGCGAGTGGCTCGACCTTTCCTCAGTCGTGCCGCGCGTGACTCTGCTGGCCGAATTGATTGATGCGGTCGCGAACGGCAACTAGACCACCCTGTGGGGTGGGCCGGCGTTGGACAGGCGCCGGCCCACTCGAAACCCGGCCCGCACGCGGGCCGCGCAGTCTGCTGAGCGAACTTATTCCGCGATCAGCCCATCGAGCTGGTTGATGGCCAGGGTGGCGCCTTCCACCACGCCCATGTCCAGCACCTGCTGCAAACCCTCTGCGGTGGCATAGGTGCTCACGAACACGGCTCGGGTGCCGCCATTGTGTTCGGTGAAGGTGAATACGTTCGCTGACACGGGCATTTCCGGAATCGGGGTGAAGTCCGGGTTGGCGAAACCGTCGTTGAAGGTGAAGCTGTTCGGCTTGTCAACAGTGGTGATGTTCCAATATCCGGAGTGCCTGTCGCCTTCAGGCCCGGTCATAAAGTAGGTCATGCGCCCGCCGGGGCTGAGGTCGTGGTCGACCACCGTCGCCGGGTAGGTCGGCGGCCCCCAGACCCGCTCCAGCTGGCGCGGGTCGGCATAGACCTGCCAAACCCGATCCACCGGTGCAGCAAATTCCGCAGTGATGGTCAAAGTCAAGTTGTCGAGATCGGGCTTGACGTCGGTCACAGGCATGATTCAATCCTTCGGCTCGGTTTCGGAACTGCTGAATTCGGATTCGCCGGGTTCTGCAGCGATGAGTAGGTCGATGCGGGCGATCCGGCCCCGCCAAATCTGTTCGAGGTCGGTGAGCATTGCTGTCACCGACCGCACTGCGGCCACGTCGCCACTGGCCAACTGCTCGCGACCGGAGCGTCGCTTGGTGAGCAGACCGGCTTTCTCCAACACGGCAACGTGCTTCTGCACTGCGGCGAAACTCATGTCATATGCCGCTGCCAATGCCGAAACCGAGTGCTCCCCGGCCAACACCCGCCGCAAAATGTCCCGTCGGGTGCGGTCAGCCAGTGCATGGAACAGGGCGTCAGCTCGGTCCGCGCTGTCCTCGTTCACCCCCTAATCATACAACCAATCAGTTGTACGTTGTCAACCGCGTCGCCCAGTTGGAGTTTCCGTTGAGCACACAACGAGGCCACCAGCGCTGGTTCGCACTGGTGGCCTCGTTGTGGCCCGCAGAAGATCAGGCCTTGTTGATCCGCACGTTCAAACCGACATACGACGTGCCTTGCCCAGATTGGTACGCGGTAAAGCAACGATCTCGGCTCACCGTGACCATAAAAGCTGGGTTGCTTTCCGCCGTCACTCCGGCTGCACTGCGACAGTCCTTCTGCCCGGCCAACTGCACGCCGAGGTTGCCGAGCACCTCCTTGCCGAACACCTTCGCGGTCGGCGTTGTCTGGCACGTGCTCGCCGTACCGGTGAAGGTGGGTTTGGGGGTGTGCAGTTGCCACCGGTTCGCGTCATACGAGTCGCCGGCGCTGAGCCGGGTCCAGCGCACATCGCTGATGGTGGAACCTTGGGTGCGGGCCTGACGCAGGTCCAGCACGTGCACGCCGGCAGTGCCCAGGACCCGCAGTGATTCGTTGCGGGTGCCCACCCCGGTGACTTCTAGTGCGGTGTCTTGATCCAGGCCGAAGACCCGAGCATGCCTGGTGTCAGCCGCCAACCGAACGGATCGACCCAACCGTCCTCGAGTGGAGAAGTGGGTGTCGAGCAGACCGTCCTGGAAGAATCCAAACCCGCCCTCCGGCAGGTAGCCGAGCTTGGTGGCATCGTCGAAGTAGCCGACGGCGCTGCCATCGCGCAGCCCCTCATACGATTCGCCGCCGGTCAACATGTCCCGACCGGCCTGAATCTGGGCACCGGCGCTGGAACCGGACACCACGGCACCGGCGAGCAGTCGGGCCCGAATTGCTGCCAATGCCGCCGAGTCTCGGCGACCCCCGTCGCGCTTCATCGTGGTGACGTAGCGGTATTGGTCGCCACCGCCGAAGAAGAACCCGGTGAGCCCGTTGATCTGCGCTACCACGGCCGGGTCGTCAGCGGCACTGATGTGATCGAGGTCGATCGGGATGTACTCCGCGTGTGCTCCGTACTTCTCAAAAAGGGCCGAGTAGTAGGCGCCGTTGCACACGCTGTTGTTGCAGTCCGGCGTGCCGGCATCAGGATCCTCGGAGGGGACCGAGGAAGCCGCGGTGACGATGCCGATCCGCGCGTTAGCTCCGCCGGCCAACCGCACGATGTCGTTATAAATCGTGGCGTTGCCGTCGGAGAGGCCGCCACCGACCAACACCAAGCTGCCACCGTTTTGGTGGGCAATGCCGGCGTTGGCTGGCGTCGCGGCCAGACTGGCGGAGATCAATACGCCAGCGAGAGCGGCCAGTAGCGGCTTTGCAACCCAGGAGGGCCTGCGCGCCAAGGGCGGCTTGGTGGCTTCTAGACGCGTGGCACTTGAACCTGTAGCGGACACAGTTGAACCTGTAGCGGACACAGTTGAACCTGTAGCGGACACAGTTGAACCTGTAGCGGACACAGTTGAACCTGTAGCGGACACAGTTGAACCTGTAGCGGACACAGTTGAACCTGTAGCGGACACAGTTGAACCTGTAGCGGACACAGTTGAACCTGTAGCAGACACAGTTGAACCTGTAGCAGACACAGTGCTCCTCACCATTCGTGAGGGCGAACCGCGTGGCAGTTACGTTACTCGATTTGTGGGCCACGCAACAGTCCCAGCTGGCCCTTATGGTTTGCTTTCCCGGCCGTCGGCCGATGATCGAATCAGCCGCAGCGAGCTACCGTGGACCGCGATGAGCAGGCACGATACGCCACCGGCCCGGTCACCAGGTGCCAAAGCACCAGGTATCGCGCTCCCGCGCGCCTGCGGAATTACCGATCTGGCCGAGCTTGGGCACGGCGGGTTTGCAACCGTGTATCGAGCTTGGCAAGCAGCCATCGGTCGCGAGGTCGCCGTCAAGGTCGACAGACGAGTGCTGGAGTCTGAGCGCGATCGTCGTCGTTTCCTGCGCGAAGCCGCAGCGGCCGGCAGTGTCTCCGGGCACCCGCACGTGGTCGATCTTTACGACGCTGGAGTCACCGACGGCCTGCATCCGTTCCTGGTGATGGAGCTTTGCCGCGACTCGTATGCCGACATCCTGCGCAAAGACGGCCCGATCAGCGTGCCCGAAGTGTGCGCTGTCGGCAGCGCCATCGCTGACGCTTTGCACGCCGCCCACCAAGTCGGGGTGCTGCATCGAGACGTGAAACCGGCGAACATACTGGTCAACCAGCACGGCATCGTCTGCCTCACCGATTTCGGTTTAGCTGCCACGATCGGCCCGTCCTGGGAAATCTCGGTGACCATCGATTCGCTCACCCCGGCATATGCGGCACCGGAGGCGTTGCGCCAGGAACCACCCACCGTGCTCGGCGATGTCTACAGCCTGGCAGCCACTCTATATGCGCTGCTCACCGGCCGGGCGCCGTGGTCGGGGCGCGGCTCGTCCCACCTGATCGCCGCCATCGAAGGCCACCGGGGCCCGCTACCTCGCCGTGCGTCGATCCCACCGGACTTGTTCGCCGTGCTGGAACGAGCCATGTCAGCCGAAGCCGCCGATCGGCACCAGAGTGCGGCGCAGTTGCGCGACGACCTGGCCTCGGTAAGCAACAGTGCCGCGAACATCGGCTCAGTCCGGTCGGCCAGCTGGTCGCCCCAGTCGATCAGCGGTCCAATCCTGCCGGCCCGCGCGGCCAACACCGGCAAGCATCCTCGTGCCGCTGAGGTCGGGCAAAATTCGCGTGCCGCAAGCTTCGGTCAGGTTCCGCGCGCGGCGAACGCCGGCCAACATCCCCGCGCCGCGAACGCTGGCCAACATCCCCGCGCGGCTGTCGCTAGTCCAATTCTGCCGGCGCGTCCGATCAACGATGCCCCGCTGAGCCGCAGGTATCGGCTGACCAACTGGCAAGTGCTGGTCGCGGCGCTCACTGTCGCCTTGATCGCGGTAGGCCTGCTGGTGGGCAACCAGCTGCGGGTCCCGTCCACTGTGGCCGGCAAGCCCGCCGCGGCCGGCTGGGCACCGGGTTGGAGCCCGAGCGCCGGGTCAACCGCCACTGGACTCGACGCAAAAGGACTCGACGCGAAAGACATCCCAGGAGCTTGAATGTCAAGCAGCAGCCTCGATGAGGTGATGCGACCAGGCGGTTGCCTCGTCGTAGGGTGTGCCGGTCTTGAGGCATCCGTGCAGGACGCCGACGAGCCGGTTGGCGAGTTGGCGCAGCGCGGCGTTGTAGGTGGCGCCGCGAGCGCGTTGCCGGTCGTAGTAGGCGCGGGCGCCTGGCGAGGCCTTCAACGCCGAGAACGCCTGCGCCATCAGGGCGTCAACGAGCCGGTCGTTATGCACGAACCGGGCAGCGACGGTTTTCTTCTTGCCGGAAGCGCGGGTGATCGGGCTGGTCGCGGCGTAGTTCTTGCGGGCCTTCGCAGTGGCGTAGCGGTCGTGGTCGTCGCCGAACTCGGCGAGCACCCGGGCGCCGAGGACGGCACCCAGTCCGGGCTGAGACAGGATGATCTCAGCGTCCGGGTGCCGGCCAAAATAGGCCTCCACCTGCCTCTGCAGGGCCTTGACCTGCTCATTGAGGGTGACCAGCAAAGCGACCAGAGCCTGCACAGACACGGCGTAGGCGGCCGTGACTACGGCAGGCTGGCTGAGGTGCTCACCGCGCAGCACCGCTTGGATCGCCGCGGCTTTGGCCGCGACATCGCGGCGCCGGGCCCGTGTGAGGGCCACGCTGATCTGGTTGACGCTCAGCCTCGCGGCGCTGCCTGGGTCGGGGGCCTTGGCCAGCATTTCCAGCGTGTCGGCGGCGTCGAGGTCCTCGAACGCTTCGAGGGCTGCCGGGAAGTACTCCCGCAAGGCGTGCCGCAGCCGCTGCACGGCGCGGGTCCGTTCCCAGATCAACGTCTTATGCATCCGGGTGACGACCTTGACCGCCTCCGCATCAGCGCTGTCACCGGCCATCGGGCGCAGCTGGTGCGAGTCAGTACGCACCATATCCGCCAGCATGTGCGCGTCCGCCGCGTCGCTCTTGGCCCCGGACACCGCCAGGCGTTGCCGGTAACGGGCCGCCTGCAACGGATTCACCGCGTACACCGTGTACCCAGCGGCTACGAGGGCCTGCACCCACGGACCCCGATCAGTCTCGATACCGATCTTCACCCGTACGGCGACGTCCTCGGCGTCGATGTCCTCACCGAGGGCCTGGCCGATCATCGCGTGCAGTCGTGTCATGCCCGCCATGCCTTCGGGCAGCCGGGCCTTGGCCAGCCTACGACCGGCCGCGTCCATCAGCTCGACGTCGTGGTGGTCCTGCGCCCAATCATCTCCTATGAACAGCAACGCATCTCCCGCCTATCGATCCGATCACCACCGGTAGCCAGGAGGAGAACCATCAGCGACCTAATGAAGCAGTGCTCACGCCGCAACCGGGCGGGCACGACATCCCATCAGCGATCAACTCTCCACACCGACCGGCAGCGGCACGATCTTTCGACAGGACTCAACGTCCAGGAACCATGAGTGCTCGTCTGCCGGCGGCTACCTACCCACCAGGAGTCTGCCGGATGGCTTACTCCCAGAACTCATTAGGACCTGACGCAAAAGGACTCTGTCGCACGGTGATCGCCGGTGTTTCCTCGCAGGTCGAACCCCGCTGCTCGCCGCAGCAAGAATGCTGGACAAATGTTCAGGTCAACGCCGCGCAACCGGTGGCATGCGCGCGCCGGCACGACTACGAGACTTACGTGCTCGGCACTTTGCGACCAGACACCAACCCCCACACCCTCCCCGCCGTACGGGCCGACGCACGGGTGAAATTGTTGTGCACGCCCGAGTTGTTTGGACCGGCGGCACGTGCAGCCGGGGTCGAGTCGACGGGGTGGCGGTTCTTGGTGCTCGGACCGCTCGCCCCAGACGCTCTTGGTCTGGACCAGCGCACGTTCCGCTGCTTGGTCGGCCGTCCGGGCGGGTCAACCGGCTCGATCGGCACCCGCTAGTTCGCCGAGGAAACCCCAGCCGGGGCATGCCTGCGCGGCACCCCACCAACTCGTCGATGCAATAGCCTGGTGTGGTGCCGAAGGTGTCGGCAACTGTTCGGCGGGAGACATGATGACGGGCCAGCACGACCTTCGGCCGGCTAGCGGGCACTGGCCCTCGCTCGAACCAGTGCTCGACCTGAGTCCGGCCCGATGGATCTGGGTCGGCGGGACGCGCAGCCTGCCGAACACGGTTGCCGCCCTGCGGCGAGTGCTGACCGTGCCGGCCGGCGTGCGGCGGGTCACCGGGTGGATCACGGCGGACAGCCGCTACCGGTTGCACGTCAACGGCGTACGGGCGGGGTGGGGGCCGGCGCCGTGCGACCCGCGGGTGCTCGAAGCCGACCCGATCGACCTGACCGAACTGCTGCGTCCCGGCGCCAACGTGCTCGCGGTCGAAGTGCTGTTCCTCGGCTCCGGCGAAGGTACCTATGTTGCCGGTCGACCGGGGCTGTTGTTGCTGCTGCGAATCGAACACGGCGATGGCAGCGTCGAGTTGGTCGGCACGGACGAAACCTGGCAAGCCCGAGTGGACCGGTCTCGGCCACCGGGTGCGCCGCGTCGCTCGTACCTGCGTGGTTGGCAGGAACGAACTGATCTGCGCCAGCAAGATCAGCGTTGGCTGCAGCACCCTGCCGAGTTGGAGTGGCCAGCCGCCGTGGTCCTCGACGTCGCCGCCAACCGCCCGGCGATCTGCGCCCCAACGACCGACATTGTCGGTGACGTGGTCTTGGCCGGAGCCGACGGACGGCTGATCGAGCGCACCATCCCCGCGCTGGCCGAGCACGAACTGATCGACGTGCCGCAGGTCGACGCGGGTGCTGTGCAGTGGGCCGGCGACCCGGACGACTGGTTCGACTTTCGCAGCCCAGCGCCGCCGGTCGCCGTGCCAGGCGCAGCTGGCCCGGCGAAATATGCGACCTTCCGGCTCGATCGCCAACGAGTCGGTTGGCCGCGAGTCGAATTGGCCGGCCCGGCCGGCACCGTCGTCGAGGTGATCACCGCGGAGGGACACGACCCGGCCGTGACCGGCTGGCTTGATTCGGGCCAGTTCAGCTGGTCTCGGGTGGTGCTCGACGGCACCCCGGTGGTCTATGAGCCGTTCGAGTTTGAGTGCGCCCAATGGATTCAGGTGCATGTGCGATCCGGTGAACAGGTCACCATCGGTGCGGTCAGCTGGCGCAACCGCGAATACCAGTGGCCGGTCCGGCCGTCGATTTCGGTCGCCGACGCCGACTTGCAGGCAGTCTTCACCGCAAACCTCAACACGGTGCGTAACAGCGCCCAGGATGGGGTGGTCGACGGGATGGGTCGGGAACGCCAGCAATACAGCGGTGACGCGGGCCATCAGTTGCACGTGTCCCGCCAATTTTTCGGCGCATCTGCGCAATCCCAACGTTATTTGCGCACTTATGCCCGCGGAATGACCAATACCGGGTATTTCTTGGATTCCTGGCCCGGACACGACCGGCTGGTCCGGCAAGGCCAGCGCGAGGTGGGGCTCAGCCAATGGGGTTCGATCCTGGACCACAGCATCGGGTTCGTCTTCGACTGCTGGCACCATTACTGGGAGACCGGCGACGCCCAAACCCCGGTGGCGTTGCTGGCGACCCTGACCCGGTTCGTCGACTACTTGGCCGATTGGCACGAGCAACTCGCCCTACTGCCGGTCAGCGACCTGGGCTCGCCGCAAGTGTGGATCGATCACGACGCCTACACCGAACAAGAACACAAAAAACTCGCCTGTAACCTGTACGCCGTAGCCATGCTCGACGCGGCCTATGCGCCACTGGCTGATCTCGCCGGCCGACGCAGCGAAGCAGAACGAGCGCGGCAGTTGTCCGCCGCGCTGCTGGGTGAGGTAACTAAGCAGTATTGGCATCCCGGCCTCGGCGTCTATGTGACCAACTTGCCCACGGCCGGCTCCGAATCCGAGTTTCGATTCGACGATCGGGCATTGGCCACCGCTGTGATTTACCAGCTGACCCCAGCGGACAGCACGAAGGCTGCAATCGACCTGCTGGCCGGCCCTGATCCGCGCATGGGCCTGTCTTATCCAGCGAACGCAGTGTGGCGTTTCCGGGCGTTGATCCGGGCGGGCCGGCTGCAACCGGTGCTCGACGAGTTGCGGCTGCGCTGGGCGGTGCTGCCGTCGGTGCGGCACAACCAGACTTTGCAGGAGACCTGGGAGTGTCGCCCAGACTCCAGCGATCAGTTCAGCCATTGCGCCGTCGGGCCGGCATTAGCGTTGCTCGAAGGAGTGCTCGGTTATGCGATCACCGCGCCGGGTGGCGCGCGCTGCCGGATCGAGCCACTGCCCAGCGACTTATCCGAAGCCATTGCCACGATCGCCTCAGCGGCCGGCCCACTCACGATCAGGGTGCGCGGTGGCTCGTCCGAACGGCAGTTGAGTCTGACCCTGCCCGACGGGCTCGCGGTTGCCGCAACCGATGAATACGGAGTTGACCTGCGGGTCGATCCGCTTGCCCGTGCCGCCCAGCTCGACCTGAGGATCGGAAACCCGCCAACGCGGTAATAAGTGGTGTCATACCGGTCGATGCTGCATCGTTGCAGCTCAGCGTGAAGTCGGACTCCGCGACACACTGCGGCCACACCGTACAGAAAGCGGCATTCGGCTGATTAAAATTATCCGCAGGGCTTCTTTATCGATCCATTAACCTGAGCAGCGCCCGGCGGGCCAACGGCTTAACGTCAAGTGCCACCGCGCCTGTTGTCCGACAACAGGCGTTGGGACGTGCCGTCTGAGCCGAGTTAGGAGCCGCATGCCCGCCACCCCAGTCGCCGCCGGTTCGTCCGGACACGCCGGCGCGGTCACTGCCACGGCGGTGCGGGGCGACGGCCGGCGAGTGGTTAGCTGCGCAACCGATGGCAGCGTGCTGGTCTGGGACGTCACGGACCCGAGCCGACCCAGCCGGCTGACCCAGCTCAGGCACGAGGGTCGAGTCAACGCCGCAGCGTGGAACCCACTCGCCACTGATTTGCTGGCCACGGCCTCTGACGACCGCAGCGCGGCGGTGTGGCGCATCGTCGACGACCGACCGCCCTATCGGTTGTCGCTGCTAGCCGGGCAGCACAGCGCGGTGACCTCGGTCGTCTGGCTGCCTGACGGGCGCCATCTGGTGTGCACCACTCAGGACGGCCCGGCCACCTTGTGGAATACCCAGACCGGCGCCTGCCTCGGTGAGATCGCCGATCGAGCTAGCCGGTGTGCGATGGTCACCGCAGCTCCCAGCGGACTGGTCGCGATGATCAGCCGCAATAAGCGCGTCGCGGTTCGCCGGCCCTTGCAGGAGCAGCATTGGCGCACCCGGCATTATTCGACGTCGGTTGAGGCCGGTGCGTTCTCACCGAACGGCTCGATGCTGGCAGTGGCTCGCGCCGACGGCGCGATTGATCTGCTCACCCCGCACCTGGATTTGATCCGCACGGTCCCGCTGTCCGGCGCGACCGGGCGTTCGATCGGTTGGGCCGGTGACGACACGTTCGTGGTCGGCGCCGACGACAGTTCGCTGCACATCTTCGAGGTGAGCGGCCGGCTGCTGCGGCGCATCCACGACGACCGATTTTGGACGCGGTCGATCTCGATTGTCGACACTATGCTGGGCACAGGCAGTTTTTGGGGCAATCCGCAGCTGATCGACCTCACCACTGGCGCCGAGCTCAGCACTGCCCCGGCAACGTCACCGAATATGCCGCATGCCCTGGCCTTGGTGGGCGACAGCTTGGTGATCGGCTGCGAATCCGGGCTGATCCTGGCGGTGACACCGGCCGCCGACGACAGCGATCCGCAGGTGCGACTGCTCGCGGACGTCGACGACCCGGTGCTGGTGCTGACCACCCGCGGCGAAGAGATCTATGCCGGCACGGCTTCAGGTCGAGTGCTGCGTTATGACGCCGGCACGACCGACAGCTCAGTGGTCGGCGCGCCGGTGCGGTCACTGTGCGCCACGGCCGGCTCGGTTGTTGCCGGCACTTCGCAAGGCGAGCTGATCAGTCTGGAACCGACCAAATTGCGGGTGACCGCTCGGGCGGCGGCACATTTCGCGGCGATCACCGCCCTTTCGCCCCTGCGCGACGGGCTGCTCTCAGTGGCCACCGACGGCACGGCCGCAACCGGCACACCCCAGGACCGCACGACGATTGGACATCCCCACCACCCGATCGCCGCCGCGGCAGTGCTCGGTGATCAGGTCGTCGCCGTAGCCCACCGGGACCGTACGATTCAGCTCACCCGCTTGGTCGCCCCGTCGGTCGGGCCACAGCAGCGAGTAGTTTTCGTCGCCCCACCCGAGGGGATCAAAGCACTTACCCTGCTCGGCGAGTCGAGCGCGCCGACCATCGTCGCCGCTGCAGAAGATTTCGGTCTGTACGCGTGGCGGGTCGATTGGGCTGGAGCCGGCGGTGAACTACCTCCGCGCAGTCTGGTCGGCGAATTTCCGCACGGAATCAGCTGCCTGGCCGGTGACGGAGTCAATCAGTTCGCCGCAGCCGGCCGCGACGGCACTTTGGTGCTCGCCGGCCCTGACGTCGGCGGTGGCCTGCGGATTCGGCGCACATTCTGGATCGAGGACCTAGTCGCCCGCGCGCTTACCACCACCTCCGCAGGCGGCATCCGAAACCAAACCCGCCACGACCTCCCGGCCTAACCGTTCAGCCACGAGCAGTCGTCCGCTTGGCCGGCCTGAGCACAGCTTGGTCAGTGCAGCAGGCGAACCAGCACGTCGGCCAACGCATCGGCAGTTTCCGCCGGCGGGGCCGAGGCGAGCACGAGGTGGCTGATTACCAACCGGATGATTGATTCGGCGGCAATCTGGATCACCGCTTCGTCCACGTCGGGCAAATACTGGGTAGCCCAGTCCCGGACAACCTCGCCCGCGCCGATCAACACCGCCTGCGCCCGTGTGGTCAGGTAAGGCAGCAGGTTGTCGATGCCCGGATGAGTGTCGGTCAGGATCGAGCGGACCAGGGGATTGATGTCTGCCTGCTCCAGCGTGTGCCGGATCGCCGCGTGCCCGGCGGCTCGAACGTCAGCCCCATGCTCCGACAGCAGCCGGTGCACGTCGGTGACGAAAACGCGGATTTCCTGCGCGGTCAGCGCCTCCGCTAACCCGGTCTTGTTGTCGAACTCGTTGTAGACGGTTTGCCGACTGACCCCGACGGCCGCGCCCACGTCGGCCATCCGCACCTTTTCCCAGCCACGCGCGATGGTGAGATCGCGGGCGGCTGTGATCAGTGCTGCCCGCATGCGGGTGCGGTTGGTCTCGCGCTCGGCCGACGGCGGGTTAGTCATGACGTCGACTATCTCAGCCCGCGGCGTCCGACACTAACCCTGCGACCAGCAATGCAGCACCTTTGTACAGCCGTTGACGAACTATGTCTGGTTCGTCGTCGCCGGCTTCCAATCCGCGGGCCATCGCCACGGCGAGCTCGGCGACCAGATAAGCGCGCTCGCCCGCATCGTCGTGCAGCAACTCGGTCAGCAACGTGATCAGCGCTTGGGTGTACTCCTCGACCAGATCGCCGGTCAGTTTGGCGCTGGCGTCCAACAGTTCCACCGCGTGCGGGCTGTCGTGCCAGAGCCGTAAAGTCAGCTCCAGCTTGGTCGTCAGCACCGCCTGCAGTCGCTGCGTGGTCGTGCCGGGGGAGTCGGCGGCCACCCGGGCCTGCGCCGACGCGGTGGTGAGCATCGCGTCGGCGACCCGGCGGAACCCGTCGTTCTTGTTGCTGACGTATTGATAGACCGCCGCACGCGACATCCCGGCTTCGTCGGCGATGTCCGCCATGGTCGTGCGCCGCAGCCCGTGCCGTGTGAAGCAGGCGTAGGCGGCGGATAGGACCACTTCAATTCGTTCGGACATTCTGACCACCTAAGCACGGTCTGTCAGGCAGCTGCTACTCACTTGAATTGGGTACGCAGGAACGCGTCCCAGAAGGCACCGCCGAGCAACCGTCGAGTGTGCACCAACGCCTTCGCCGTCGGAGTAATGACGTAGCGGCGCCGCGGCCGAGCAGTGGTCACCGCGGTCACGATTGCCGAGGCGACCGCGTCAGCCGGGGCGGTCATCAGCTTGGACCGGTAGCTGTCGGCCATCTGCTTGTCGACGGACTTGTTGAAGTGCGCATACGGCCCGTTGGTGCCGGCGCTGGTCGACAATGTGTCGGCGGCGGTCGCGCCGAACGCGGTGCGGATCAGGCCCGGCTCGATCAGCACGACGTCGACGCCGAATTCACGCACTTCGAACCGCAGCGCATCGGAGAGAGCTTCCACCGCGTACTTGCTGGAGTGGTAGTAGCCGCCACCGGGGAATACCAGCCGGCCACCCATCGAGCTGACGTTGACGATGCGACCCCGGCCAGCCGAACGCATGCCGGGCAGCACGAGTTGGGACATCCGGGCCAAGCCGAAGAAGTTGGTTTCGAACTGGCGCCGGACTCGATCGAGGTCGGTCTCCTCAACCGTGCCGTATTCGCCGTAGCCGGCGTTGTTGACCAGCGCGCTGATCGGGCCGCTCTCCGCCTCGATCGTGGCCACGGCCGTGCGCATCGACTCTTCGTCAGTGACGTCCAGCGCGAGGGTATGGGCGCCTGCCTGGGCCAGATCGGTCAGGGCGGAGACTCGGCGGGCGGTGGCGTAGACCAGCCGGCCCTGCTTCGCCAGCTTGAGCGCGGTGGCATGACCGATACCGGAAGAGGTTCCGGTGATCAGGATGGGTCCGGGGGAGATGGGCATGACGGGATCCTCAGTGGGGGTGGCGACTGTGACGTCCTGACATTATCTGTTTAGAACGTCAGGCGATAGCGACGCTGTGCCCCAGTTTCGTGGGCCGCGCCACAATCGTGCGCACAGTGACTGGCAGCTCACCGTGGTCGATAGCCGGCGACAGCATTGGCCAAGCTGACATCCCCGCCATAGTGGGCCAGCACCCGCTTGTCCATGACTCTGCGCCACAACGGTGACATGAACGCGAGCACCAACATGGTGGCGTATCCGGCCGGCAGTTGCGGTGACACATCGAAGCTGCGTAACACCTGGTAACGGCGCAACGGGTTGGCGTGATGGTCACTGTGCCGTTGCAGCTGAAACAGGAAGACATTGCTGGTGAGTCGATCGCTGTTCCAACTGTGTCGCGGGTCCACCTTCTCGTATCGCCCGGCTTCGTTGAGTTGGCGGCGCAGCCCGTAATGCTCCAAATAGTTGACCGCTTCCAGCAGCGAGAAGCCGACGACGCCTTGCAGAATCAGGAACACCAATACGCCCGGCCCGAAGGCGAAAACCAATGCGGCGAACAGCACCACAGTCATCACCCACGCGTTGAGCACGTCATTGCGCAAAGTCCACGGGCTGCGTCCACGCAACCGATGTTTCGCCGTTTCCAACTGCCAAGCCGACAAAAAACTGCCCGATACGGTACGCGGCCAGAAGCGCCAGTAGCTCTCGCCGAGTCGTGAGCTCGCCGGATCTGGCGGGGTGGCGACGCGTACGTGGTGGCCGCGGTTGTGTTCGACATAGAAGTGGCCGTAACCGGTCGGCGCGAGCGCAATTTTCGACAGCCACCGCTCGGCGCTTTCGCGTTTGTGGCCTAACTCGTGGGCGGTGTTAATGGCCACCCCGCTGACTAGACCCGCGGTCAGCACCAGCCCGATCGCGGCTGGGACGGAAACGCCGTCACGCCAGACTGAGCAGGTCAACACGAGCGCGGCAAACTGCGCCGGAATGAAGAGGTAAGTGATCCAGCGGTAATACGGCGAGGCTTGCAACGCCGGGACGGCTTCCTCGGGTGGGTTGACTCGATCGTCGCCGATGAAAACGTCGATGATCGGGATGATGCCGAGGATGAACACGGGCGTCAGCCACCAACCCCAGGCTGCGCCAACCGTGGTGGCGAGCAAATAGCCGGCGAATGGAAGGACGGGAACGACTAGGGCGAGAGGCCAAAGCGGGCGCTTGGTGTCCCGCCACGCGACAGCGGCGATATCCATAACTGTGATGGTTTACACAAATGGCCTCTGTGTCAACATTTCTGCGGCACAATCGGCCAAAGCGAAGGGGTGAACCCTGGTCTACGCGACGATATCGCCTAGTTCAGACCAGAGTTCACCCAATGTCGCGCTACCCGGTAGTTAGCAGGTCGGGTCAGTCGGTTGAGCCGGCACGCTTACTGCGTCCCAAGCCGCTGCGACCGTGTTGAAGTCGGTGCAGTCGCCCGGGGTCAGATTCTTAGCCGCAGTCAACGTCCAAGTCCGATATTTCAGGTACGACGAGCCGGTGGTCTTCAACAGCATCGCGTTGTACATGATCGTGATCGCGGCCTGGATGCCGAGACCAGCAACTTCGGAGCCGTTACACGTCGGGCTGCCCGGCTGACCGTCGCCGCCCGTGCCCTGGGCGACCAGGTAGAACCAATGGTCACCGGGACCGGCTGCAGCGTGCACCTCAGAGGTCGGAGTACTGCTGGAGTAACAGTTGCTGTCGCCGGCCTGCGACGGGTCGTACATGTAGCGGATCGGGCCAGTGCCGATCAGGTTGACCTGCTCGCCGACCTGGTAGTCCGGCGGGTCGTTCGGGTTGTTGGCATACCACTCGGTGGCTGCGCCGAAAGTGTCGGCGACGAACTCCTGCGTGCCCTTACCGGACAGTCCACCGGGGGTGCGGTCGTCGATGCCGTGGCCGAGCTCGTGGCCGACGACATCCAGCGAGGCGATCCACTGACCAGAGGTGTTCTTGCCGATCTGCACCTGCGTACCGTCGTAGTAGGCATTTTGGTCGTTGAGGCCGACCCGCAGTGGCCAGGCGCCACCGGAGCCGTTTTGGCCGTTGCGACCGAGCCAGTCGGACAGCATCCGCGTCTGCGTCTGCGCCACATAGAGCGCGTCCACGCAGCCACTTTCCCGGTCGGTGCCCACTCCGTTGCCCCAGGTGTTGTCCGGGCCGGTGAAGATTTTGCGGTTAGCCGCGTTCTGACAGCTCAGGTTTATGGTGTTGGGATCTTTTAAGCTGAAGGTCGAACCGGACTGTGTGGTGTTGAGCGATACCGGCCCATAGAGCCAGCCGTAACCCGTGCCAGTCGCCGCCGCGTCGATGACGTGTTCGGTGGTCTTGAGCACCGTGCCGGTTAGCGCGTCCACATCGACGGTCAGCCGGCTGACCCCTTCGGCGCCAGTGCCTTGAACAGTGGTCTCATAGGCGAGCTTGGCGGCAATGCCTTCGTCGGCGACGACCACCAATGTGGTGCCTTCAACCCCTGTGACCTGCTTCAGTTGAGTTTTCGCGACCGCGGCGGCCTCAGCGGCCGTGATCTTCGCAGTGGTCGCCAGATTGGTGATCACCGGAGCCTGTGACACCGAGGTGTATTTGACTGCGCCGGTGGCGTCGGTCAAAACGACGAAGTCGCCGCCAATGACCGGCAATCCCTTGTAGGTGCGTGAGTAGGGCACATATTGCAGGCCATGCGAAGCGATCACCGGGCGCTGCACGAATGCTTCGTCCTTGCTGGCGTGCAGCAACGCGGGGCGACTCGCGACCAAGGATTGCGCTGCCTTGGTGGCGTTGTCAGCGGCGATGGCTGCGCGATTGAGGCTGGTGAGGTTGGACGGCTGGGCGATCGCGCTGCTGGGGAGCACGGCCACGGTGGTGGTGGTAGCCAGCACTCCGGCGATGAGGAAAGAGAATCGGGGTCTCACTCAAGGTCTCCTTCTCGTCCACGGGGGTAGCGGACGACTCGAAGCGGAGCGGCGATCTACCGCGCCGTTGACGAGACCCTAGGCAGGATGAATCGCGCTCGGAAACAGAGAAAACCCTTGTCAATTGTGGACGTCCCTTGTGGTGACTCGGGCGCGACCCAGCAGCGACTTCAGTTGAAGAACGGGTGGGTTTTCGGCCGGACGGGAGGCGGCGGCGCGATCAACCCGCAGGCCGCCTCTTCTAACGTATAGCCGACCTGGGGGCTTGTGGCAAGACCTGGTTGTTAGCCGAGAATCGTGGTCCACGACGCGGCAGACTGACTGCCGAGGGCCGCGAGCCGATGAGGTGAATTCCGCTGATCACCAGTGCGTTCGATCTACCCATGCGCCTTGCTGCCAAGGCCGAGCCGCAGCTGATCGCCGACGATGAGCGACAGTTCGCGGCCATCGCCGCCAGCATCGAGGAGACCATCGCTGACCTGTCCGACCGGCTCGACCGCGAACGGGCCGCACCAGGCGGCACCGGGCAAGCCGCGATGGACCGCGACTTGGAAATCCACCGGCTGACCGCCCGCTTGCGCGCCCTGCGTCGCTTCAGCCTCGATCTATGCCTGGGCCGATTCGTGTACGCCGAGGGCACCGAACCCGCCTACGTAGGCCGGCTTGGTCTCACCGACGGTGACGGTCGCCGGCTGCTGATCGACTGGCGTTCACCAGCCGCTGAGCCGTTTTTCGCCGCGACCCACGCCCAGCCACTCGGGTTGGCAACTCGGCGCCGGTATCGCTGGACCCGCGGGCAGATTACCGATTACTGGGACGAAGTGTTCACCCCGGACGCCGAAGTCAATCCCGCCTTGGATGATCATTCTGCTTTCATTGCTGGACTCGGTGCGGACCGCTCGGATCGGATGCGCGATGTGCTCGGCACAATCCAGGCCGACCAGGACGCGATTATCCGGGCCGGTGCACCCGGCGCTCTAGTCGTCGAGGGTGGCCCCGGCACTGGCAAGACTGTCGTCGCCTTGCACCGCACGGCTTACCTGCTTTATCGCGAGCCGCGCCTGCGCCACAGCCGCAGCGGCGTGCTGTTCGTCGGCCCGCATCAGCCCTACCTGGCTTACGTGGCTGACGTGCTGCCCAGCCTCGGCGAAGAAGGCGTGCTGACTTGCACCGTGCGTGATCTGGTGGCCGAGGCAGCTGATGCCGGAGTGGAAACCGATCCGCGGGTGGCGACACTGAAGTCGTCGGGGCAGTGGATGAGCGCGATCGAGGCCGCCGTCCGGTTCTACGAAGAGCCGCCCACCGAAGCGATGACGGTGTCGATCGAGTCGGCTGATCTTGAGGTGAGCGTCGACGACTGGGTCGACGCGTTCGACGCCGGGCGCACCAGTGTGCCGCACAATGAAGCTCGCGACCTGATCTGGGACCAGTTGCTGACCATCCTGTTGGACAAGTACGACGGCGACGATGCGGTCGAGTTGGTGCGCGCTTCGCTGTTGCGCGATGACGACTTGCGTACGGCGGTCAACCGCGGGTGGCCGTTGATCGAGGCGGGTGAGTTGGTGGCCGACCTGTGGGCTGTGCCGGCTTACCTGCGCAAATGTGCGCCGTGGCTCACTGCGGACGAACGAGGGCTGCTACGGCGTACCGAGGGATTGGGCTGGACTGAGGCTGATTTGCCGTTGTTGGACGCGGCCCGGCAACGGCTGGGTGACCCGCAAACGGCAGTGCGACAGCGTCAGCGTCGGGCCGTGGTCGCCGCTGAACGCGAACAATTGGTGCAAGTTGTCGAGGACCTGCTCACCTCGCTGGACAGCCGCGAACCGATGGTGAACCTGCGCCGCGATGTGCTGGCGACAATCGAGGAACCGGCGTTGGCGCGGGACGAGCAGGATCGGTTCGCTGGGCCGTTCGGGCACATCGTGGTGGATGAGGCGCAGGAGTTGACCGATGCGCAGTGGCAGATGTTGTTGTCGCGGTGCCCGTCGCGCAGTTTCACCATCGTCGGCGACCGGGCGCAAGCCCGACATGGCTTCACCGAGTCGTGGCACCAACGGCTCAAACGGATCGGTTTGGACCGAATCACTTTGGCTACTCTGACGGTCAACTACCGCACGCCCGAGGAGATCATGGCTGCGGCTGAGCCGGTCATCCGCGCGGTGCTGCCCGACGCAAACGTCCCCACCTCGATCCGCAGCACCGGTGTCCCGGTCGAATCTGGCTCGGTCGCCGACCTCACCGTCATCCTGCAAACCTGGCTCGACACCCACGCCGACGGAATCGCTTGCGTCATCGGCGCGCCGACCTTCATCCCGATAACCCGAGTGCAGTCCCTCCCCCCTGAGCTGGTCAAAGGCCTGGAATTTGACCTGGTTATCCTGGTCGACCCAACTAATTTTGGTACCGGGGTGAGCGCGGCTGTAGACCGATATGTAGCCATGACTCGGGCGACCCAGCGGCTTGTGATCCTGACCAGCTGAACGAATGGGACCCGTTCGTAAGTGGCGTGCCGGGCAGCCATGCGTGAGTAGTGAACCCGGAGCGTCCGCTGGGCCAGTTTTGCGAGTGCTGCCTGATCTTGCCTGGTAGTCCGTGCGGCGGACTCAGCGGTTGAGGTACGCGGCCAGGCCGCCGAGTTCTTCGCTGGCGATGAAGACGGATCGCACGTTGACGATGGCTTCTTCGACGTGGGTGGTGCAGCCCCAGGCGGAATCGCCCCAGGAGTCGGCGAGTTTGAGTTCGGCTGCTGCGGTGCACCCTTTGTTGCCGCCGAGTTGGCAGTGCTCGGGATGCGGTGCGGCGGCGTGCGTGGCGGTGGCGGCGCGTATCCGGTCGGCGAGTTCGGCCGCGGCAGCGGCGCGTTGTTCGGCGTCGTCGCGCAGATCGCGTTCGGCGCGGACCGCGGTGATGGTGGCCAGGCGTAGTTCTAGGTGTTGCGCGACCTGGTCGGCGAGGTGGCCGAGCACGGCGGTCTGTGCCTCGGTCAGTTCCCGTGGCATGGTGTCGATCGCGGTGATGGTGCCGAGGTGGTGGCCGTCGGTGGTGATGATCGGCGCGGCGGCGTAGAACCGCAGCCCGAGTTCGCCGCGCACGAGGGGGTGCTCCAGGGTGCGTGGGTCGATTGCGGCGTCGGTGACCACGTACGGGTTGTCGGCGCAGAACGCTGAAGCGCACAGTCCAGGTTCGGTGCCGACCTCGTTAACACCGTCGAGGCCTTTGGCGGCGGCGAACCAGACCCGGTCGGCGTCGACGATGCTGACGGTGGCGATCGGGGTGCCGCATACCGCGGCTGCCGCGGCGGCGATGGTGTCGAACTGGCCGTCGGTGGGGGCGTCGAGGATTTCGTAGCGGCGCACCGCGGCCAGTCGGGCCGGATCGGTGCGGGCGGCGGTGTGGTCAGTGGCGATCGACACGGTGTGGTGCTCGCTTTCAAAAAGGGCAGTGTCGGTGGAGACGCGGGCGTACCCGATGGCCGTCACGGTCAACACTGTACGGTTCGTCCGTGGCTGAGCCGGGGTTGCCGTCGCTCACCCGCACCTCGCCGGACCGGCCGCGGGAGTGGGGCCCGGGTCGAGCGCGGGGGCGCGCGCGGGAGGATCAACGGGTGGGCGAGGACGGTGCGGCGGCGACGCGGCTGCAGGTGACCCTGCTGGACACCTTCCAGGTGTGCAGCGGTGCCGCTATTGTGCCGATTCCCGGCGCCCGGCTGCGGGCATTGCTGGTCCGCCTGGCGTTGGCGGGCGGTCGAGTTGTGGGGCCCGGCCCACTGGTCGACACGCTCTGGCCGCAGGACCGCCCAGCCGACCCGGCGAACGCGCTGCAGTCACTGGTATCTCGACTGCGCCGTTTGCTCGGATCAGCCGACGCCGTGACCCAGGTCGAAGGCGGATATCGGCTCGATGTTCTCCCCGCCGACGTCGACGTATTGCAGTTCGAACAGCTAGCCGCCGCGGGTCGCGAACGGTTGCGTGCCGGCGATCCGCACTTAGCAGCGACAACGCTTAGCGCCGCAGTGGGATTGTGGCGTGAACACGTCGGCGTCGAGCCGGCCGCCCTCGTGCCGGTCGCGCCCGCAGCGGCCACTCGACTCGCCCGCTCGTCGGTTGAAGCCGAAGCTGATTTGGCCGAGGCCGAACTGGCGTTGGGTCAGGCCGAGGCAGCTGCGGCGCGCCTGAGTGCTCGACTGGCCGAACACCCGGTGCACGAGCGGCTGGCTGCGTTGCTGCTGGACGCGCTCGCCGCCCAAGGTCGCCAAGCCGAAGCCCTGGACTCGTACGAACGGTTTCGCCAGACACTTGCCGACCGGCTCGGTGCTGATCCTGGCGTTGCCCTGCGGGAACGACATGTGCGCCTGCTGCGCTCCGACACCGCGGTTGACCGGGTCGTCGCAGTCAATCATGACCCAGCAGCAAGCGCGGACCCGCCGAGCAACCTGCCGGCGTCGCTGACCAGTTTCATCGGCCGTGACGACGATCTGGCCCGGATCGACACGCTGCTCGCTGGCGGCCGGCTGGTCACAGTGGTCGGGCCCGGGGGCGCCGGCAAAACTCGGCTCGCGCTCGAAGCCGGTCGGCGGCACCGGCACGAATATCCGGACGGGACCTGGCTGGTCGACCTCGCCTCGGTGACCGAGGAAACCAAGATCGGTGCGGCTGTGCTCGCCGCGATCGGCTGGCGTAGCAGTGCGCTGTTTGAAGGCTCCGGCCGGATGCGGTCGGACGGCGACGAGCTCGATGTGCTGCGCGACCAGCTCAACGGCCGCGACAGCTTGCTGGTGGTAGACAACTGCGAGCAGGTGATCGACGCGGTCGCCTACCTGATCTCGGCGTTGCTGCCGCGGTGCGCTGGGCTGCGCGTGCTGGCCACGAGTCGCGAGCCGCTGGCGGTTGACGGTGAGGCGTTGGTGCCGCTCGGGCCATTGGCGCTGCCCGAACCGGATGATGACATCGAGCTGGTTCGGCGGGCTGCGTCGGTGCGACTGTTCACCGAACGGGCCGCCGCTGTGCGTCCCGGGTTCGACGTCGACGCCGACACCTGTGCGCAGATTCGACAATTGGTGCGCGGTTTGGACGGGATGCCGCTCGCGCTGGAATTGGCGGCGGCTCGACTGCGCACGTTGTCGCTGACCGAGCTGGTCGCCGGCCTGTCCGACCGGTTCCGGCTGTTGACCACGGGGAGCCGAACAGCACTGCCCCGACACCGTACGCTGCGTGCTGTTATCGCCTGGAGCTGGGATTTGCTCGGCCCGCACGAACGTACGGTGGCGGAGCGGATCTCGGTTTTGCCTGGTGGCGTGACCCCGAGTTCTGCCACTGCACTGGTTGCTGGCACGACTGTTCCCGTGGCCCAGGTCCCGGAACTGCTCGCCGCCTTGGTGGACCGTTCGCTGCTGCGGCTCGAAGCTGAGGCCGGCCGATACCGGATGCTCGAAACCCTCCGCGAGTACGGCATCGATCAGCTCGCCGAACAGGGTACCCTCACCGCCGTACGCAATCTCGCCGCCGAACACCTGGCCAAGCTGGTCGCCGAGCATGATCCGCGCCTGCGTGGCCCGGAGCAGCTCGCCGCCCTGCAAGTGATGCGCGCCGAATATGACAACGCGCTCGCAGCGCTGCGGCATCGCTGCGATCGCCGCGACGGCGACGGGGCGATCCGGTTGGCGGTGACCCTGGCCTGGTATTGGCAGATGTTCGGCCGACACGCAGACGCGATCTATTGGTTGACCGAAGCGCTGGCGGTGACCACGGGAGAACCCACTGTGGAGCGCGACTGCGCGCAGGCAGTGCTGCTGCTCAGCTGGATTGGTGATCGGGCCACCCCAGATTCCGACGGTGCGGTTGAGCACAAGGCCGAGCTGCGGGCGGTGTCCGACCGGCTGCTCGCCTACCCGCAGGTGCCGGGTTGGGCCGGTGCGCTGACTGCGATCACGCTTTTCCTGCTGCACGACATCGAGGCCGCTTTGGTCGTGATCGGTCGGTTGGTCGACGGTCCGGACGTCTGGTTGTCTGGGCTAGCGCAAATGTTTCGCGCCCAGGTTGCCGAGAACGACGGCGACCCCGAACAGGCCCGAGTGAATATCGGCGGCGCGTTGGAGCGCTTTGCGCAGGCTGGTGACCGGTGGGGGTTGGCTACCGCGCTGCCGATGCGTGCGCTGCTGCGCCAATATGACGGCGACCTGGACGGCGCCTTGGCAGATTTGCGCGCGGCACGGGCCTATGCGCGTGAGTTCGGGTCGCTCAGCCTCAACGACGAGATCTTCATCGATTTGCGTTGGATCGACCTCTACCTGCGCCGCGGCGACGAACAACTCGCCATCACCATGGTCGACTCTGCCCGCGAACGGGCGTTACGGTCGGCCTCGCCAGAGCTGGTGGTGCTGATCGACGCGTTTGGCGCTTCGGCCCTAGTGCGCATCGGTGAGCTAGACCGGGCAGCCGGCCTGATCGAGTCGGCCGAAACCGCGATGGCGGGCGACGTGCCGTTTAGCGGCAATCATGGCCGCGCAATGGTCAACGCCGTACGCGCGTCGTTGTGTGTGAAACTGGGCGATGGGGTCGGGGCGGAGGCGGCACTGCAGCGCGCTTATGCGGCGGCGGTAGAAAGTCGCGACATGCCGATCCTGTCGATGGTGGCGGTGACAGCGGCCGCTCTGGCGGAGTTGCACGGCCGACATTTGGAAGTCGCAGTGGTGCTCGGTGCAGCGGCTCGGCTTCGCGGCACGCACGACCAATCGGACCGGCTGATCGCCGAAATGCTCGGCCGCAGCCGGATCGCGCTTGGCGAGGACGTCTTCGCCGACGCTTACCAAAATGGTTGGCAACTCGACGCGCAGACGGCCGTCGCCCAGGTCGACCCAGCCCGCCTGCGCACCGAGCTGGGTCCCCCGGAGGTTACTGCTGGTTAGGCCCGGCGGGCGTAGGCGCGCAAGGCGAGAGGCACGAAGACGACCAGCAATCCGGCCATCCAGGCGCAGGTGAAGAGCAGATGATCAGCGACGGGGCCACCGATTAGCAGACCGCGGATCGCTCCGACCAGCGGAGTGATCGGATTGACACGCACGAACGCTTGCAGCCAACCCGGCAGGGTGCTGGTCTGCACGAAGACGTTGCTGCCGAACGACAGCGGGAAGACCAGCAGGAACATGGTGCCCTGCACGGCGCCCGGGGTGCGCACCAACATGCCCACCCAAACCGAGATCCAGCAGAAGCACAGGCCGAACCCGATGCACAGCGCGACTGCGGCGATCACCGGGAGTATCCCCGTCTGCACGCGGAATCCAATCGCCGAGCCGAAGCCGAGCATGACCACGCACACCGTCAGGTAGCGAACGACGTCGGCGGCGACCGCGCCGACCAGCGGTGCCGAGCGAGCCACCGGCAACGATCGGAACCGGTCGAAGACCCCCTTTTCAATGTCGGCGTTGAGATTTTGCCCGAGCGCGATGCCGCCCATGGCCAACGACTGCGCCAGCATTCCCGGCAGTAAGAATTGCAGGTAGGCGTGGCGGTCACCACCTGCTATCGCACCACCGAAGAGGAAGGTGAACAGCAGCAGGAAGATCACCGGCTGCAGGGTCACATCGATGAGCGCCTCGGGGGTGCGGATCGTCTTTATCAGACTTCGGCGTGCGAGCGCCAAGCTGTGCCGGATCAGCGCGGCGACCGCGCCCCCGCGAGGTTTGTCGAGGTTGCCGGCGATATTGCGAGCGGGGATATCGAGCGTGGTCATACGAGCTCACCTTCTTGGGCGGGCGCGGCGATTCCGGCCCCGTCGGTCAAGGCATGGAATACCTCGTCGAGGCTGGGCAGGTGCAGGCCCAGCTCGGTGAATTCGACCCCGGCCCGGCGCAATGCTGGCACCGCTTCGTCGATGGCTCTGTCGTCGGCGACTGGCACCGAGGCGGCGCCGGGTCGGCTGCCCGCGCCGCCTTCGGCTGAGGCTGATGTGCCTTTGGCGGCAACTTGGTCGAGCACACGTAGCGTGTCGGGCAGCCTGGCTGGATCGGTGGGCCGCACGCGCAAAGTGAGTCCGCCGACACGCCGTTTGAGCCCGTCTGGTGTGTCGTGCGCGATCACTCGGCCGTGGTTGATCACCACGATCTCGTCGGCGAGCGCGTCGGCCTCTTCCAGATATTGGGTGGTCAGCAGCACACTAGAACCTTGGGCGACCTGGGTGCGCACCACGCCCCACATGTCTTCCCGCTTGGCTGGGTCGAGCCCGGTGGTCGGTTCGTCCAGGAAGATCACCTCGGGGTGGCCGACCAGGCTGGCGGCCAGGTCAAGCCGGCGCCGCATTCCGCCGGAGTAGGTCTTTGCCCGCCGCCCGGCGGCCTCAGCGAGGTCGAACCATTCCAGCAGTTCGACCGCGCGACGTTTGGCGTCGCGGGTGGTGAGGTCGAGCAGTTGCCCGATCAGCACCAGGTTTTGTGTGCCGGTCAGGTCTTCGTCGACTGAGGCGTATTGCCCGGTCAGGCCGATTCGCCGGCGCACACGTTGCGGCTCGCGTAGCACGTCAATCCCAGCCACCTCTGCGGTGCCGGCGTCGGGCCGCAACAGGGTTGCGAGCACGCGCACCGCTGTGGTCTTGCCAGCGCCATTGGGCCCGAGCACGCCGAGCACCGTGCCGCGCCGCATGGCCAGGTCGACCCCGTCGAGTGCCTGGGTTTTGCCGAATCGTTTGCGGAGCCCCTCCGCCCGGACCACGAAATCGCTCATATTGGTCCTCATCCCTCGCGTTTGTGGGCCGAGTCATGGTGGCTCAGCCCTTCGCTGGGAATACTGCCGTCATCCCCTGACAGGAACCGCACCGCGCGCTGGCACGGGGCTGACCGCCAGCAGAATTATTGGGCCCGGCACAACAGCGTGCGGTCAGGAGCCACGGTCAGCTGGCGTTGGGCTTGGTGCAGTGTGACCGGAATGTCGCCTCCTAACCCGAAAGCGGTTATGACATAAGGGGCAGGTTTTCTGGGTTTGCGCGGCCCGAAGATGGGCAAACGTATGACGTTGCTGAGTTGGGCGTAACGACGAATCTAGCCCGGCTCGCCAGCGCCAGATTAGTCACCTGCCGGACAATATTCACGCAAGGAGGCCGTTTTCATGGCAACAACCAAACGAGCTGACGCAACGCCGCATTACACCGTCCCTGGCCTGAAACCGGACACTGCCGGGGCTATCATCACCCTGCTCCAGGACCGTCTCAATGCGCTGAATGATCTCGCGCTGACCTTGAAGCACGTGCACTGGAACGTAGTCGGCCCCAACTTCATCGCCGTTCACACGATGCTTGACCCACAGGTCGACGCCGTCCGGCTGATGGTTGACGCGCTAGCCGAGCGCATCGCCACGCTCGGCGGTTCCCCGGTTGGCACCCCCGGTGCGCTGGTCGCCCAACGAAGCTGGGACGACTATTCCATCCGGCGCGCCGACACCAATGCCCATCTCGCCGCACTGGACCTGGTCTACACCGGAGTCATCGAGGATCACCGAGCCGCGATCGAATCGACTGACGAGCCGGACCCGGTAACCCAAGATTTGCTGATTGCCCAGGCCGGTCAACTCGAACAGTTCCACTGGTTCGTTCGTGCTCACCTGGAATCCCCCCAAGGAACGCTGAGCACCGAAGGCGCCCGAACCGAAAAGTCCGCCGCAAACCGAAAAAAGTAATAACCGCCCGCCATTTACGAGAACGCCGGCTGGCAACAGGTCGCGCGTTCTGTATTCCCGTGGGGACCTGAGATGGATTTGCTGGTCCTTAAGGCATCTGTCGACGGCTCGATGGTCAGGTCCTGAGTTTACTTGGCGCAGCCGCCGTCGCGGTCGGCGCGTACGCCGGGAATGGAAAGGTTTGCTGTTCCGCGATAGGCATAGGGGTCAGTTCCGGCGACCAGCTCAATGTCGCGGTAATCCCATTTGCCGATGTGTACGCCGGCCGGCGGTTCGCCCCATGGTAAGAGGGAAGACGCGCTCATGTAGTGATTGACCAGTGCGCGGCGCAGTCCGTGTCGCCCGGTGTTGGGCAAGGACCTGTGCAACAGGTATCCATTGAACACGACCGCCGTTCCAGCCGGCACTTCAACCGCCACGGCGTCTTCGTCACGGTAGGGAAAGTTGTAAGCCTCGGCGGAGCAGTCGAACCGGTTGTCTTCTTGGTCGCGATCGGGGTAGATCACACCGGGCTGGTGCGAGCCGGGTTGCACCCACAGGCAACCGTTCTCAACCGTTGCGTCGTCGAGTGCGATCCACACGCCGGTCAGCGAGCGATCCCGGGTGGGGATGAAGTATTCGTCCTGGTGCCAGGCCTGACCAGGTTTGCCCTCACCTTTGGTGAAGAACATTGATTGCATGGCTTTGATATTCGGGCCGATGATCTGGGTCAAGGCTGCAACTACGCCTGGGTGATGCAGCGCCCGATTCATCACACCGGAAACTTTGTGCGGGAAGTGTAGGCAGAGGTAGCGACGGATGATGTCGTCGTCGGATTCGCCGGCCACAGCGGGTTCGAGCCCGTGCACGGGGCCGAGTTCGCCGCGACATAGCCGCAGCGCCGCGGCCCGCAGCTCGTCGACCTCTTCGGCTGACAACACGCCGGGGAGCAGGACATATCCGTCGGTGGCGAACTGGTCGGCCAGTCCGACGCCAGCATTGGCGTGCTCGCCTGGGTCGGCGGGTCGAATAAGGAAGTTCAGCTGCAAACGTTCACTGGTCATGTCGCAATCCTGTGCGATCAGGCAAACTCGCGGCATGGCTGACGAGGGCATGGACATGGAGAATCATGACATCCCGCTTCGAGTTGCGCCGCAGGATGTGCAGCTTGGCCCGGCGACTGCCCGTTACCCGCCCGGTGCTCGCTTCGGTCCTCGTCGGCTGGACGACTTCGAATTAGTCTGGCTCATGTCCGGTAGCGCCCGCTGGGATGCCAATGATCAACCCACCCGACACCTCGTGCCCGGTCAAGTGCTGCTCGCCCCGCCCGGCGTCGTTGACCAGTTCCGCTGGGACGAAAAGACCTCAACCCGCCATGGGTACGTGCATTTTCGCCTCCCCAACCACTCGGGTGAGCGATGGCCCCTACTGCGCACGATGACTGCTGATGATCCGCTCGACGGTCTGCTGCGCTATCTGTTGTGGCTGGCGGGGGCCCCCGCCCGAGCGTCCCGCGCCCGGATTGCCGAGGTGCTCGGGCTGGCGCTCGACATCTTTGTGCACGGTCCGTGGCCCGGCGACGACGACGGTGCGGGGTGGCCGGCTCCACTAGCGGCGCTCGCCGAAGCGGTGGCGTTGGCGTGGGCCGACGGCATGAGACAGGTGTCACTCACCGAATTGGCTGTGGCGACCGGGTTCTCGAGCGGGCACCTTAGTCGGTCTTTCCGCGCGCATCTGGGCGTACCCATTATCGCTGGGTTGGAGATTTTGCGGTTGGAACAAGCAGAGCTGATGCTGCGCCGCAGTGATTTGGCGGTCGCGCAGATTGGCCGCCTGTGTGGTTATCCGGATGCGCTGCATTTTTCCCGGCGCTTCCGGGCGCTGTTCGGTCGTCCGCCGCGCTCGTCGCGGCAGGCCGGTGCGCTCCCGACTCCGGCGCAGGTGAGTCTGCTGCGTCCGTTCGGTAACCGCGTTGCCACCCTGAATCCGGAGAAACACAGTTAGACGCTGTGGTAGCGGCAATGTGGCCAGAGTTGCTGCAGTGACGGAAGTTGCGGTTGATCGATATTGCGAGTCGGCATACTAGCCAACCAAATCTGGGGTGTCCGGGCATCGCAATAATGGCCGCACAATGGGCAAAAGCGGCGGTGAGGCCTGTTAGTGCCTGGTATTACTTTTCATAGAGTTATTCATCGGGCAATAAGCCATGAAAGAAAGCAGGTGACAGCATGGGTAAAGTAAAGCGGGTAATCGCGGTTGCCGTTATGGCAGTGGCTGCCGGTGCGGCGATGAGCGCCGCTCCGGCGTTCGCAGCTACCTCGTCGTCGAGCATTTCGCACTCCGTTGATGCAGCCAATCTGGGCAGCAGCGTCAGCACCGCCGAAGTGAGCGCTACCTCCGCCGACATGCCCCCGTGGGGCGACGGCGACCACCACGACGGTTGGGGTCACCACCACGGTTGGGGTCACCACCACGGCTGGGGTCACCACCGTTGGGGACACCACCACCGTTGGGGACACCACCACCACCATGACCACGACTAAGAGGATTTGCCTCTCTTAGTATTGGCAAAGTAGTTCTGGGTAGTACAAATACGTCTGTGGGCTTATTCCGAGCCCACAGACGTTATTTTTTCCGGCGAGTGAGCTGAAAGCTAGAAAAAATAGTGGTTGCCCGACAAAATGCCGGTATGCGGAGAAAACGGCTCACGGCTGGGGTCATCGTTGTTGTTGGGGCTGGCGGGGCGATCTTCTGGCACGCCAGAAGCGAGAAATCGGCGCCGCCGCCGGCTGTCGTTGCCACGGTGGCGGCCGATGACGGCCCGGTCACCGTCACTGTTGGCGCGACCGGGGCGATCCGGCCGGCGACGACGCGCAACCTGAGCTTTTCCCTCACCGGCATGGTGGCTACCGTCGGCGTTCAGGTTGGTGCCGCGGTGAAAGCTGGCGCGGTTCTCGCCACGTTGAACCCGGCCGGGGCGATCATTACCGTGACTAATGCGCAGGCCGCCTTGGCTGCAGCCAAGGACCGATTGACCGCTGCCAAGGCAACGGTCGTCACCAAGTCAGCTGCCAGGACCACCCCGACTGGCGTCGGCCAACTCGCTTCGGCCGCTTCGATGCAGGGCAAGAACGGCGACGACAAGCTGGCGATCGACACCGAAGCCAGGGGCGCCGAGCTGAGCGCGAGTGCGGTGCACCACGACTCGATCCTCTCCGCGTGGCAGCAGGTAAATCAGGCTCAGGCAGCGATGTCAGCAGCGAAGGCCACCCTTACCGGTACGACGATCCAAGCGCCGATCACTGGCACCGTCATGTCGATTGCTGGCAAGGTCGGCAGTCAGGTGGGGCAGGGCAGAACCTTCATCACCGTGGCCGATACCCACCAAATGCAGGTCGTCGCCGACTTTCCGGAGGCCGATGTGAGCTCGCTGGCCATTGGTCAGCTGGCGCGTGTGACGTTGGGCGGCAGTACTGGAGTTCAGTATGCCGCCAAGGTGGTGCAGGTGGACCCGATCGGCACTAGTGCCGGCAACTTGGTGACCTATGGTGTGCGATTGGCCTTCACCCAAGCCCCCCGGGACCTGCTCGTGGGTCAGAGTGCCGCGGTCGCGGTAACCACTGGGCACGTCGCCCGGACACTGCGGATTCCCACTACGGCAGTGCACGACGTGGATGGCAGGACCGGCATGGTCGAAGTGCACGACGGTGGCTCTACGGCGCAGCGTACGGTCCAAGTCGGGGTTCGGGGTGATCTTTACCTGCAGATCACCAGTGGGTTGACCGAGGGGGAGGTTGTGGCACGATTCTGGTAAATATGCCGACTTAAACCCAAATATCGGGAATAGAACGTTTTATGAGTATCCCAGCGGACACTCCGGTCACACTGGTAATCATGTGATGTGCGTCGGCTTCCAAGTTTTCTCGTCAACCTGGTCCTGCTGGGTTTCGCCGTCAGCGCGATCATCTGGTCGGTTTCGCTGGTCCACGGTCCAGGTGTCCTCACCCGGCGAATCGTCGCGGCGAGCTCGCCTCGAACCGTCACGGTAGCCAAGGGGACAGTCACCGCCACCGTGTCCGCGCCCGGCACCTTGGCCACAGCTACCAGCGCAAACGCTAACTTCGTGACTTCAGGGCCGGTCATCGCAATCGGCGTCAAGGTCGGCGACTCGGTTCGTCAAGGTGCCGTGTTGGCCAAGGTCGACCCGGCCGCCGCGCAGCGAGCGCTCGCCCTGGCCCAAGCTAATCTGGTCGCCGCCGCCGACGCGGTCAGCCGCGCTGCCAGTGCCGGCTTAGACCCGGCCACCGCTGACGCTGCGCTTGCCCAGGCCAAATTGGCGCTGGCTGATGCCCAAGCTGGGGTCGCCGGCACAAAACTGGTCGCACCTATGACCGGTACTGTCGTCGCCGTCAACGGCAGCCTCGGCAGCATCGCGTCCACGAGTGCAGCCAGTTCTGCCAGCTCAGCCGGTTTAGGCACGGGCGCTGGTGCCGACACCGGTTCGGCGGGTGGCGGTGGCAGCGCGGTGAGCGGAATGGGCACCAGCTTGACCAACAGCGGGGTCGACTCGGCGGCGAGCAGCAACTCATCCGGTTTTGTGCAGATCGCTGATCTGAACCGTCTGCAGGTCACCGCCAACTTCGCGGAGGCCGACGCGGTCAGACTCAAACCAGGTCAGCTGGTAGTGGTCAGCTGGAACGCGCTCACTGGCGTCACTGCGACCGGCCAAATCGTCTCGGTCGACCCGTCCGGCACATCCGCGAACGGGGTGGTCACGTACCCGGTCACTGCCAGCATCCGGCAGTTGCCCACAGGCGCGCGGCCCGGCCAAAGCGTCACCGTCTCCGCTGTCACTGCCACCGCGTCGAACGCAACTTTCGTCAATTCGGCCGCCATCACTCGCGCCGGCTCTGAGTACCTAGTGAACGTTGCCGGCGCGGATGGCGTGACCCGCACCAGGAAGATCGAAGTCGGGGTGCAGGGCGACGAGGGTGCCCAGATTCTGTCCGGCCTGACCGTCGGCGAGCAGGTGGTGCTGCCGGCCGCGACCCCAGCCGCGTCGACGAATACCACCGGCTTCGGCGGGCCGGGCGCGGGCGGGAACGGCGGACCCGGGTGAGCCGCCCGGTCCTGGACGTACGGTCCCTGACCAAGGTGTACGGGGTGGGGGAGGCGACAGTACACGCCCTGCGTGGGGTCACCGTCGCTGTCGATCGCGGGGACTACGTGGCGATCATGGGGTCATCCGGTTCGGGCAAGTCGACGTTGATGAACATCCTCGGCTGCCTCGACATCGCCTCCGGTGGGCGGTATTTGCTCGATGGAGTAGACGTCAGCGGGCTCACCGATCGGCAACTCGCCCTAGTCCGAAACCGCCTGATCGGCTTCGTGTTTCAGGCGTTCAACTTGATCCCGCGTACCTCCGCTGTTGCCAATGTCGAGCTGCCGCTGGCGTACGCGGGGGTGGGGGCTCGTCAACGGCGTAAGCGGGCCTTGGCGGCGTTGGATCTGGTCGGTCTGGCCGATCGGGCTGACCATGAGCCCAATCAGCTCTCCGGTGGTCAACAGCAGCGGGTTGCAGTTGCGCGCGCCCTGGTCACCGAGCCGGCGTTGGTGCTGGCAGACGAGCCGACTGGCAACTTGGACAGCCATAGCACGGAGGACGTACTCAGAGTTTTCGATTCGCTGCACCACGCCGGAAGGACGATTGTGATGATCACGCACGAGCCGGAGGTCGGTGCCAGAGCGGACCGTCTGATCAAACTCTTCGACGGCGCGATCCAATCCGATCAGTGGCGTGATGCCGCGGTGGAGGCGCAATGAGTGTCACGGAGATTGTGCGGTTTGCGCTGCGCGGAGTAGCGGTCAACAAGCTGCGCTCGGCGTTGACCATGCTCGGCATCCTGATCGGCGTCGCCGCGGTGATCTTGCTGGTAGCGGTCGGCAACGGCTCGGCTAAGGCGGTCAGCACCAGGATTGAGGCGCTGGGCACCAACACGTTGACCGTGCTGAACGCCAGCCGAACTAGCGCCACCCTGACTCGCGCGGTCGCCGATGACCTGCTCGACCCGGTGCTCGCGCCGGACGTGAAGTCGGTCTCCCCGGTGGTCAGCACCACTACCACCATTGCCTACGCCGGTACGTCGCATGACGTGAGCTCGTTCGTCGGCACCACACCCAGCTACTTCACTGCGTCGAACACCCCAGTACGCACCGGTGCCGCGTTCAGCCCCGACGACGACGCACAGGGCCGTCGGGTAGTGGTCATCGGCCAGAGTGTCGCCGAGGATCTATATGCCAACACCGATCCGATCGGCACTCAGGTCACGGTCTCCGGAGCGCTGTTCACCGTGGTCGGGGTGCTGGCCGAGAAGAGTTCGGCCGGTGGGCAGTCCGACGCGAACGATGTCGCGATTGCGCCGATCACAGCCGTACGGCAGGTGTTGACGGGTTTTGGTCCGCTCAGTTCGATCTTGGTCGAGGCGGGTAGCCCGCAGCAGGTCAATACCGTCGCGGGCGAGGTAGCCACCGTTTTGGACCGGCGCGTGCCACCCAGCAGCACCGGAACCGCCAGTTACCGGATTCGTAGCGCTGAACAACTGCTCGCGACCCAGACGCAAACTGCGGACACCTTCACCACCCTGCTTGGTGCGGTCGCAGCAATCAGCCTGTTGGTCGGCGGGATCGGCATTACTAACATCATGCTGGTCACGGTGACCGAGCGGACCCGGGAGATCGGCATCCGCAAAGCTTTAGGCGCACCGCGCCGGGTGATCCTGACCCAGTTCCTGATCGAGGCCAACTTGCTCAGTTTCTTGGGCGGCGGCCTTGGCGTGGCAGCGGCCCTGATCGGCAGCCGTTTCACGATTGCCGGCGTCGCGCCGATCGTGGTGCCCAGCTCGGTGGCGCTCGCGCTTGGGTTCTCGGTGATCATCGGGCTCTTCTTCGGTGGGCTGCCTGCCGCCCGCGCTGCCCGCCTGCGCCCGATCGACGCGCTCCGCTACGAGTAGGGACCACTGATGAGCTGCACAAAACCGCACCCCGAAGCCGAGACTGAAGTCCTGCCGGTGGTGCACGATGATCCCGAGCCGCAGTTGGCGGCTGAGCTCGCGGCAGCCGCACCGCGTCGCTGGTGGAACGGAACCAGCCTGGTGCTGCTTGCGTTGGCGTTGTCAGCCGGCGGCTTCTTGGGCGGAGTGCAAGCGCAACAGCATTGGGGCCATGCCGCCGCGACAGCACCAACCAGCCACCCCAGTGCCGAGCCAACAGCCAGCACGTCCTTCAACCTTGCTCCGACTGCAGCTGACACGCTGGCCGGCCCTGGCACCACCGGCACGCTCACATCGATCACAGCCAACACTCTGACCGTACGGACCAACAGCGGCACCGTCGTCAAAATCAAAATTGCCCCGAGCACCCGGATCGAACAGGTCAGCACGCCCGCGAAGTTGACTGTCGGGCACCCAGTCGTCGTGCATGGCAGCGCCGGAACGGACGGAACCCTCACCGCGGCCACGGTAAATGCATTCTGACCTGCGAATTCGCTGTGCACAACAAAGCCACCGGATTTGCTATTCGGCCCAGCGCGAGCGCCGATAACACTGATGAGGTTCGGACAGCCAGGTCCGGCCGCTGCGGTGCGAGCGTGAGGAGAACGACGTGGAGGGGCCCGCCGAGACCATAGTTTCCCGTCCTCACCTGACGGCCTTGCGTCGTTTTGCTCGGTGGTTGCGCGGACCCAAGCAGTTGGGTCGGCGCATCCAGTGGCTGTTCCTAATCATGGGCTTGTTCAACGTGGTCGGCTCGTTGCCGCGCACCTTCACCTCGCCCGAATCTTCCCCGGGTGACCGCATCGCCGTCTGCGTCGCGGTGGCGTTCTTGGCTGTCTGGTGGATCCGCGGCTACCGGGCCAACCGGATGTCCGCGTGGGCCCTGCCGATTGAAGCGGCAGCCATCGCCGCGATCGGCAACGGTCAGTTCGACTACGTCGCTAGCCTAGGCATGCTCTTCAGCGTCATCTCCTATCGAGGCCAATTTGGGTCGTGGCGACAGGTGCTCGGTTTCGTCGCCGCCGGTTACGCGGGATCGATCGCTGCTGTGCTGCACACCCAACCGGAGCACTTGCAGCAGTTTTTAGTGCAGTCCGCAGGCGTGCCCCGTTACCTTTTTGATCATCCCCAGCCCGGGGATCTCGGTCGCCCGGTCCGGTATGGCTCTTGCCCCCTGTCGTACGCATGATCCGGGGGGTGTTGCCGCCGGGCCGGGTGGCGTCGACGGACCGCTGATAGGGACCCGGCCGCCCGCGTTCTGGGTTGGTCTCTTCGTAACGTGGATGCCGGCAGTTCGACGCCAGACCCTCGACCGGGCCGACAGCGTCATAGAGGTGATCGGTGAGCACGGAGTACGGCGTCTACCTCGGTTTAGGGCAGAGCGCAGAATTAGTCCGTCATTTGATCGACGATTTGTTGCCACGGCGGGGTTTCCGCGTTCGTCCACAACTGATGGTGTAGTTCCATTCCCCGTGAAAGTCTTGCGGGACAAGGGGAACAGCCGCTAGCTCCGCGTTGGTGACCTTGACCCCGGTCGGGTAGACACCGTCGTCGAGACACGCCGACACGGTCAACCCGGTCTCGGTCGTGGTATGCGCGATCAGTTCCAGGATCGTCTGGTAGTCGGTCAACGGCCGGCCCCGCCAGTTGATGGAGATGAACGAGAACATCTTGTGTTCGATCTTGTTCCATTTCGACGTCCCGGGCGGGAAATGGCACACCGTGACGTCCAACCCGGTCTCAGCCGCGAACGCCGCCAACTCCACCTTGAACGCCCGCCTACGGTACCCGTTGGAACCACCACCATCAGCAGTCAGCATCAACCTCTTCGCCTGCGGGTAGCGGGCCTTACCCATACTGCGCCACCACGTGCGTAGCGTGTTCACCGCGAACGCCGACGTCTCGTGATCAACCCCGACCGACACCCAACCCTCATCCGCACCGATGTCGTACACCCCGTACGGGATCGCCTTGGGCACCCCAGCCGGAAAGTCATGCCCGTTCACCTTCACCGGGCAACCCAGCGGCTGATACTCCCGGCCCTTATTCGCATACTCCCCGACCAACTCCTTCTTCTTGCAGTCCAGGCTGACCACCGGATCCCCAGCCTGCACAAACTGCCCCGCCAGCGCATCGATATAGCAGAACTGCGCGTCGCGATCCGGATGCTGCCCACCTTCCTTGGTCTTGAACACCGCATGCAACCGGTACCCCAAGCGCCGCAACATCCGCGCCACCGTCCGCGTGCTGACCACAAACCCCGCCGCGTCAAGAGCGCCCACCAACGACCGCAACGACTTAGTCGTCCACCGCAACAACGACATCGGATCACCCCGCGTCGCCGGTGCGACCAAATCCTGCAAAGCCTGCTCAACACCCGGCTGTACCTCACCCACACGCGGCCGGCCCGCCCCCGGCGCTCTCACCCGCCCATCGCAGACCACCCCCACACGAACCTGACGCAACCCGATCGACACCGTCGACCGCGCCGCCCCCGACGCCCGCGCCACCACCGCGATCCCACCATGACCCAACGCCTGCGCTTCCACACCCAGCAACAACCGCCACTGCCGCTCATCCAGAACCGGACGCAACACCGCAAACTTCTCCGCAAGAACACCCTCCACCGTCATCCCACCATCGAACAGCCAAGTAGGACAAACGTGACTGACTAATAGTGCGACGGGCCCTTAGATGTGGGCAAGAGCGACCATCACGCCGTCGGGCTGGCCCCGGACGGCAAGCGGCTGCACGACGCCCCACTGCCCAACAGCGAGGCACGGCTGCGGGCGTTGTTCGACAAACTCGCCCGCCATGGCCGGATCCTGGTCGTGGTCGACCAGCCCGCCTCGATCGGTGCGCTCGCCGTCGCGGTGGCCCGCGCGTGCGGGCATCAGGTTGCCTACCTGCCCGGCCTGGCGATGCGCAGGCTCGCCGACCTGCACCCTGGCACCGCGAAGACCGACGCCCGCGACGCCTACGTCATCGCTGACGCCGCCCGCACCCTGCCGCACACCCTGCGGCGTGTCGACGCCGGTGACGAGGCCTTCGCCGAGCTGGAGGTCCTGATCGGCTACGACGACGACCTAGCTGCCGAGTCCACCCGAATCAGCAACCGGATCCGTGGCCTGCTCACCCAGATCCATCCGGCGCTGGAACACGTACTAGGCCCGAAAATCAGTCACCCAGCGGTGCAGGAACTGCTGTCGAAATGCGGCGGCCCAACCGGGCTGCGCAAAGCCGGCCGACGCAAACTCCTCGCCCTGGTCGCCAGCCGCGCCCCGAGAATGGGCACCCGCCTGGTCGAGGCGGTCTTCACCGCATTGGACGAGCAGACCGTCACCGTCCCCGGCACCGCGGCGGCCGAGACGGTCCTGCCCCGGCTGGCCGACAGCCTGCACCAAGTCCTGCAACAACGCGACCAGGTCGCGGCCGAGGTGGAGAGGATCCTTGATGCGCACCCTCTTGCCCCGGTCCTGACCTCGATGCCTGGCATCGGCGTCAGGACCGGCGCCCGAATCCTGCTCGAAGTCGGCGACGCCTCCGCGTTCGCCACCTCCGGGCACCTCGCCGCCTACGCCGGCCTCGCCCCAGTCACCCGCCGCTCCGGCAGCAGCATCCGCGGCGAACACCCACCCAAGTCGGGCAACAAACAACTCAAACGAGCGTTCTTCCTCGCCGCGTTCGCATCGCTGTCGCACCCACCATCGCGGGCCTACTACGACCGGAAACGAGCCGAGGGCAAGAAACACAACGCCGCCCTCATCTGCCTGGCCCGACGCCGCGTCGATGTCCTCCACGCAATGCTGCGCACCAACACCCCGTACCAGCCGAAACCGGCGGACAAACCCCGCCTCGCAGCTTGACAAAAACTATAGGGACACCCGTTACCTTTTTGATCGTCCCCAGCCGGGGACTGCTCGGTCGCTCGGTCCGGTATGACTTACTGCCCCTGTCGAACCAATGATCCGGGGGGTGTTGTCGCCGGGCCGGGTGGCGTCGGCGAGACCGCTGATAGGGACCCGGCCACCCGATCCTGGGTAGGTCTCTCCGTAACGTGGCTGCCGGCAGTCCGACGCTGCGACCGGCGGCCGAGCCCATGATGGACATCGTGGGAGACAAAACGTGAGCGACGAGTACGGCGTGTTCCTCGGCCTGGACGTCGGCAAGACCGACCATCACGCGGTGGCCCTTGATCCGGCGGGCAAGCGGCTGCATGACGCGGCTTTGCCGAACACCGAGGCCGGGCTGCGGAAACTGTTCGACAAACTCGGCCGGCACGGTCGAATCCTGGCTGTGGTCGACCAGCCCGCCTCGATCGGCGCCCTCCCAGTCGCTGTCGCCCGAGCGTGTGGGCATCAGATCGCCTACCTGCCGGGCCTGGTCATGCGCCGGCTCGCGGATCTGCACCCGGGCACGGCGAAGACCGACGCCCGCGATGCCTGGGTGATCGCGGATGCCGCCCGGACCTTGCCGCACACCCTGCGCCGCGTTGACGCCGGTGATGACGCCCTGGCCGAGCTGGAGATGCTGGTCGGCTATGACGACGACCTCGCCGGCGAGGTCACCCGGATCAGTAACCGGATCCGGGGGCTGCTGACCCAGATCCACCCGCCCCTGGAGCGAGTCCTGGGTCCGAAGGTTCAACATGCGGCGGTCCTGGAGGTGTTGTCGCGGTGTGGTGGTCCGGCCGGGCTGTGCAAGGCCGGCCGGTCGAAACTCGCCGAGATCGTCAAACCGCGGGCGCCCCGGATGGGCGTGCGTCTGGTCGAGCAGATCTTCACCGCCCTGGATGCTCAGACGGTGGTCGTTCCCGGCACCACCGCGGCTGAGACCATCCTGCCGAAGCTGGCGGACAGCCTGCGGGAACTACTGAAACAACGCGACCAGGTCGCCGGCCAGGTCGAGGAGATGCTTGATGCTCACCCTCTTTCGGAGGTCCTGATCTCGATGCCCGGTGTCGGGGTCAGGACCGCAGCCCGGATCCTGCTCGAAATCGGCGACATCGCCGCGTTCCCCACTTCCGGGCACCTGGCCGCCTACGCCGGCCTGGCGCCGGTGACCCGCCGTTCGGGCACCAGCATCCGCGGCGAACATCCACCCAAGGGCGGCAACAAACAGCTCAAACGCGCGTTTTCCTGTCCGCGTTCGCGGCCCTGGCCGACCCCTTGAGCCGGGCCTACTACGACCGCAAGAGAGCCGAGGGCAAGAAACACAACGCCGCCCTCATCTGCCTCGCCCGACGCCGCATCGACGTCCTGCACGCCATGCTCCGCACCCGAACCCCTTACCAGCACAAACCAGCAGAAAAGCTAGCCCTCGCCGCTTGACAAAAACCATAGGGACACCCCCCTGGCGATCTTCACCGCTTTGGTGGCGCTGAGCACCCGTCGCCAGGAGCGCGCGAGCGCGCGAGAACGTGTTTTCGCCCAGGTCGGCACCACCCTGGCGACCACGCCAGACCCGGAGAGCATCTACCGCACGGCGTGCGAAGCGGCCTATCAAATGATCGGCGATCAGCACCGCAACTGGGCTGCGATCAGCGTGCCCGACCTCGATGCGCCTCGCCAAGGTAGGCAACGAGTGGCTGCTCTGGCCGGCGAAGCTCCATTGGAGTTGGCCGGCGCTGAGCTCGACCCAGCTGAGGCGCCCGGCGCCCTCGCCCACTGCGTCTTGCTGCCGTTGGCCACCGACCGACACGAATACGGCACCCTGATCATTAGCGGCAGCCGCAGCCAACTCGCCGAGGCCCACAACTCACTGCAGGCGCTGGCCGCCCAGATGGTGCTTGGTTTGGTCAATGCCGAGCATGCCGCCGACCTGAAACATCAGGCGTTCCACGACGCGTTGACCGGGCTGGCCAACCGGGCGCTGCTGCACGAAAACCTGGGCCGGGCGCTGCATCGGGCCCAACGCGGCATGCCGCTCGCGGTCCTGCTGATCGACTTGGACGGCTTCAAAAAGGTCAACGACACCCACGGTCACGCTACCGGCGATCTGCTGCTGGTGAACGTCGCCCAACGACTGCGTGATTCGGTACGCGGTGCCGACACGGCCGCCCGCCTCGGCGGTGACGAATTCGCCGTCGTCTTAGAGGACATGGAATCGCTCGCCGACGCTGACGTGGTCGCCGAACGAGTGCTGGCGGCGCTGCAAGCTCCGCTGGCCTACAACGGAGTGGACATCTCCCCGTGCGCCAGCGTCGGGTTGGTAACTTGGAACGGGCACACCTCAGTCGACGAGTTGTTGCACGATTCTGACACCGCGATGTATGCCGCTAAGAACGCCGGCAAGGGCCGGGTCGTGCGTCTCGACAGTGCCAGTTTACGCAGCGAATCGGTGACGTCGCTCTGATCAGGGCTCGACTCTGGCCAGCCTCAACTACAATCTCGTTCGGCCATCGGCTCGACTGGCCGATCACGCGACTTGGGCAGCGACCAGATGAGAGCGCCCCGACAGAACAGGTGGAGGACGACCATTGTGACCGGCACACCCGCCGCGGGTTCTGCACCCATCGGCGCGGGCCCGGTTCCGGCGCCGGCCGGGGCTGAGGCGTTTCGGGAGCCGGCCGGTGATCTTGCTGAGTTCCTCATGGTCTACAAGTTCGGACTCGACGAAATCGGCACCAAGATCACCATCTTGCGGGAGGAATTGTCTTACCGCAGCACCGGCAACCCGATCGAGCACGTCAAGCCCAGGTTGAAGACCTTGGCCAGCATCACCGCCAAGGCTCGGCGGATCGGCTGTCCGCTAGTTTTCGACGACTTGCGTGCGCAGATCCGCGATATCGCCGGCATCCGCATCGTCTGCGGTTTCCTCTCCGACATGTACACGGTGGCGGAAATGCTGACCCGCCAGCCTGACGTGCATCTGGTGCAGATCAAGGACTACGTCGCCGACCCGAAGCCGAACGGTTACCGCAGCTTGCATTTGATCGTGCAGATTCCGGTATTTCTCTCCGACCGGGTCGCCTCAGTGCCGGTCGAGGTGCAGTTGCGCACGGTCGCGATGGACTTCTGGGCCAGCCTGGAACACAAACTTTCCTATAAGTACGACCACAGCATCCCGGCCCATTTGCACGACGAGCTGGCCGCCGCTGGTGACGATGCGATGCGGCTCGACCAGCGGATGGAGCGGATGTATCGCGAGATCCGCGGCACCGGAGCGACCACAGCCGGGCCGAGCACCGACATCGTGGCGCAACTGCGCGATCGGTTGCGCCGCGACGCCGAGCGGGGCGCCGCAAGCTAAAGCGCAAACTGCCGCAAGCTAAAGCGCAAACTGCCGCAAGCTAAAGCGCAAACTGCCGCCAGCTTCGACGACAGCTTTGCGCTGTAGTTGACCAATCAGACTGTGATCGACCAGCCGAGCTGTGAGCTAGCAGCACACAGTTGGAGCTTGCGGCTTCAGCTGTGTGCTGCCGTTGTTCAGAGGGAAAGTTTCCAGTTGTCGATGTATCCGGTGTCCAGTGCTGCAGCGTCCTGAACCTGCAAGGTCCAGACTCCACTGCTGGACTCGCCGGACAGGTCGACCGAGTACGTCTGGTCGATGTTGTGCGTGCTGCTACCGGTGCGGCTCTGCAGCACGTGCGCGGTGCCGTCCGGGCCGATCAGGCTGACGACCAGGTCACCGATGTAGGTGTGCACGATGTGCACCTCGACCTGGCTGGTTGCGGACGGGGTGATCGAGCATCCGGTCAGATCGATAGTGCTGCGCACGGTGGTGTTGTCGGGAATTTCGACGTCGGTGTCGTTGGCACCCGAACAACCGTCCGCGCTGTTGACCGTCAGGGTGAGCAGCGAGGTATGCGTGACTGACGGGGCCGTTGCGGTCAGCGTGATCGGGTAGGTGCCGGTCCTGACGCCACTGGTCGTGGCCACAGTGACGTGGGCAGACTCGCCCGCGGTGATCTCCGCTGGGCTGAACGACACGGTCACGCCGGCGGGCACACCCTGAGCCGACAACGCGATGGTCTCCGGGTTGCCGTTGGTGATCTCGGTGGCCAGGTCGACAGTTGCGCTCTCACCCGGGTTCACCTTGGCCGTGGCCGGCGTGCTGGTGATGGTGAAGTCGTGCTCCTTCGGGCAGTAGTCGGAGCCGGCGACGTTCACCGCATCCCAAGCTGCCTGCACTGCCTGGTATTCAGTGCCGCACTGACCGTAGAGGTCGGCAGCGGCCGACAACGAGTACGCCCGCGCGGTGGCGGTCGGCACGGCCGGGTTCACATACTTGGTGTTCGACACGAAGTACGTGGTCAGGGCCCGGAACCAGATCTGCTCCGCCTTGTTCCGGCCGATGCCGGTCACCGGTTGTGCGGAACCACACAGTGGCGAGCTGCCGTACGCCGTGTCGCCCGTACCCTCGGCGAGGTCGAAGAAGAAGTGGTTGGCAACGCCGGATGAGTAGTGCACGTCCACGCCGTTTGTCGCGCTCGACCAGCACCCTTGCGAGCCACCGTCCAACGCGGGGTTGTACATGTAGCGTAGTGGACGGCCGTTGCCGCGGATGTCGATCTTCTCGCCGATGTCGTAGTCGCCCGGGTCCTGCGGGTTGTTGGCATAGAACTCGACCATCGAACCGAAGATGTCGCTGGTGGCCTCGTTCAGACCGCCTGACTCACCGCTGTAGGTCAGACCGCCGGGCACCACGTTCGCGGTCACACCGTGGCTCATCTCGTGGCCAGCTACATCCAGCGCGACCAACGGCTTGGCGTTGTTCGCGCCGTCGCCGTAGGTCATCTGGCTGCCGTCCCAGAAGGCGTTGACGTAGTTGCTGCCGTAGTGCACCCGAGACGGCACGCCGACACCGGTGCCGAAGATGCCGTCGCGCCCGAGCACGTTGCGGTAGTAGTCGATCGTCGTGGCCGCACCGTAGTGGGCGTCGATTGCCGCGGAGGCCCGGTCACTGGTCGTGCCGTTGCCCCACACGTTGTCGTCGTCGGTGAACGTCGTACACGTGGTGGTGCCGCCGTTGAGGTCGCAAGTGTTTCCGGCGCCGTGCGACGGGTCGACCAATCTATAGCCCGTGTCGGTCGCGGTGGTGTCCACACTGACCGCTCCGGCGTAGATGCTGTTGCCCGTGCCGGCGATCGTCTCGATCTCGTCGAACGAGCCGCGCACCGCCCCGGTCGTCGCGTCGGTGATGACGTGCAGCTTGCTCGGAGTCTGACCGTCCTTGGCCCAGCCGGCCACGACGGTTTCCCACGCCAACACGGGGGTGTTGGCGTGGGCGTCAACGAACAGTTCGGCGGAACCGGTGGACGTCACCTTGCCGGAAAATGCCGCGCGCGCGGTGGTCCGGGCTTTCGCCGCGCTGATCTTCGGCGTGATCCCCAGCGAAAGCGGCGCGGCCAGACCGGCCGAACTGCCGGTGAAGTGACCGTTGGCGCCGACTCGGATGATCAGGTCACCGCCGTAAACCCGCAGCCCACGGTAGGTGCGGGTGTAGCGCACCACCCCACCGCCGCGCTGGTCCTTTTTGCTGCTGTAGACGGTGTACTTGTCTTGAGCAGAGCTCTTGATGGCCTTGGCATTTGCCTTCAGTGCCGTGTCGGCGTCGGCCTGCAACGCGGGGGAGAGCGCGGTCGTCTGCGGCGTGGAAGGCGGGGCGGCGGGCGGTGCGGCGGATGCGCTGGTGGCGGTGGCCGCAAGGCTGCTACTGACCAGCACGGTTATGCCGAGCAGTGCGAGGGCTGATCTCAAATCGGTTCCTCCTCGATCCTCCAGATGCCAAAAGCATCCAGCAGTAGCGATATGATCGCGGAGAGTGCGGAGATCGAGAAGGCCCTGGACGAGAATTTTACCTGTTAGAAATCGACTAGCGCCGATCTCAAACTTGGTCTACATCGGTCGATGTTGCGGCTGGCCCGGATATATGCACCGGTGGCGTGCTTGGATGGACCAGTGAACTTCTCGGTGACCAATGTGAGCGACCGCGACCGGTTTGAGGCGCGAGACGAAGCGGGTGCGCTGGCCGGCGTGCTCACCTATCAGCTGACCGGCAGTGTGATCGCCTACACCCATACCAAGGTGGAGCAAGAGTTCGAGGGCCACGGGATCGGCTCGGCCCTGGCTCGCTCGGCAATGGACGATGCACGTGCACAAGGGCGCACGGTCGTGCCGATCTGTCCGTTCCTGAGCGGCTGGCTGGAAACTCACCAGGAATACGACGACATCGTGGCCCGCTCAACCCGCAAGATCAAATAGGCCGACAACCCGGAGTGGGTGCGACTGCACGATGCAGTCCTTCTGCCGAAGTCCCGCCCAGGGTCGAATACTCGCTGACACCCTTGGCGGCCGAGACCGGGATCGCGGTATTCGGAGTTGCACGTTCGTAACCTTGCGGATTAGGTAATAAGCATTGGTTGTTTGACTCTTTCGGGCGCAGCGGTGTGGCCGAACGCCTGTTTTGCCGCCCGAAAGCGTCATTCATCCTTACTTCATGACGAATCAGACACCGATCCACCCCGGCATTCCGTGGGCGGCCCTGCGGCGTCGAAACGCCTGGTCTAGGTGGTCGCCGCTTCGCCGAGCCAGCGTGGTCACACTCAGTTTGGCGCTGCCGTGTGGTGGGGCTGCGCTGCAGCTGTCCGGGCTGACTGCTGCCCCCCGGCCGGCGCTCACCACAGCGCCGGGTGCCGGGCAGCTGGCCGGCGATCGAGCCAGGCCGGTCCCGGCCGCGACGACGAGGCGGCCCATTGACATCACTGTCACCGCAGCTGCGGGCCTGCCTGCCGGCGACACCGACCTGACCGGCCGCTCCCTGGGCAACCGATCGAGCAAAGCGCCGGTCGGGGCGCAACCGGTGTCGACGCCTTCCAATCGAGAGCTCACCAAGCGGGAAGTGCTGCCGTTTGCGACTCGGACCATCCAGGACGACACGGTGATTGTGGGCGAGAAGGCTGTGCGTACCGCTGGGGTGGTGGGTGTGCGGACCACAACGTATCGGGTGACGCTGATTGGCGGGCACGAGACCAGTCGCAAGCTGCTGCGCTCGATTGTGACTAAGCAGCCGGTCACTAAAGTCGTGGTGGTCGGCTCCGCGGCTAAGTCGGCCGGCAGTGACTGCAACCCCAACTACAGTCCGTGTGTGCCGAACGCTTCCGACGTCGATTGTGCCGGCGGCTCCGGCAGCGGACCGGTCTATGTGACCGGCCCGATCCGCGTCATCGGCGAGGACGTTTACCACCTGGACCGCAACGGCGACGCCATCGGCTGCGCGGACGAGTGACGCTGATCGGGTGAGCCGAGGTCGGCTGCAGGCGGCTGTTCCTGGCGAGGTCGGTGGCGATTTGCCGCGGGCCGGCGCCTGACTATTTGTCGGTCGCTTCGGTTAGGCGGCCGGCGCTTTCGTGGTATTCGGCGCCGGTCTGCGGGCAGATCCATAGCCCGTCGCCCTTGGCGGTCAGTGGATGCCCGGCGCGTCCCACCCACCCGACTCGTCGGGCTGGCACGCCGACCACCAGCGCGAAATCCGGCACCTCCTTGGTCACTACAGCCCCGGCCGCGACCAGTGCCCAGCGGCCGACTGTGACCGGGGCGACGCAGACGGCCCGTGCGCCGATCGCCGCACCCTCGCCGATGACGACCCCGACTGCGGTCCAGTCGTGGCCGTCCTTCAATCGGCCGTCTGGGGTGACTGCACGCGGATATTCGTCGTTGGTCAGCACCGCGGCAGGCCCGATGAACACGCCGTCGCCGAGCTGAGCCGGCTCGTAGACCAGGGCATAATTCTGCAGCTTGACGTTGTCGCCGACGACCACGCCTGGGCCGACGTAGGCGCCGCGGCCAATGTTGCAAACGCGGCCCACGATGGCGTCTTCGCGAATCTGCGCGAGATGCCAGATCCGGCTGCCGGCACCGATGGTGGCGCGCGCATCCACATCGGCAGTCGGAGCAATTGTCACCTCGGCCCGAGCTGCCTCGGCGCGATTCGCCACGGCGCGTGCCACATCGGCAGGGGTCACATTGGCAGGGATCACATTGGCATGGCTCACAGCGTCACGGCTCACAGCGTCACGGCTCATAGCGTCTTGGCTCGTCTCTGGCTGGCTGGGCGAGAACTCGGTCATCGGCTTTTTAAGATTAAACGGAAGATCTTGGGGTCGACCTCGGGCTGGCTGACATCAAATCCATTGAAGTATGCCGATAGTTGCGGGGCCGTCGGCGAAAGGTGCAGGGAGTTGGTCCGTTCGGGCATCGCTGCCAACCGAGGCGGCCAAGCTGCGCGCCGCCGGTCAACCACTTGCGTCATCTGTCGTCGCAGCTATCACCGAACGTACCGGCTTACCCGCTCGGCTTCGCCGGATTTCTGGCAACTACCTAGCGCCGGGCCGGGCGGCATGGGTAACTGTCGGTTGGGTCGGAGTATCTGAGCGTGTTCGACCCGCGCTGAGCCAGCCTCACTCATTCGACGAAGCCGCGGCTTCCAGAACGAAACGGATGTCTGTGAACACTTCGCTTCCCGCGTCCGCCGGACCGATCGGTGTCGCCGTCGTAGGCGCCGGCTACTGGGGCCCCAACCTCGTCCGCAACTTCCAGGCATCGACTACATTCCGGCTGCGCTGGCTGTGCGATCTCGACGTCGAGCGAGCCAAGCGAGTCCTCGGCGGCTATTCGACCGTACAAGTGTCAGCTGATCTTGATGAAGTGTTGGCTGATCCGGATGTGCAGGCGGTGGCGATTGCTACCCCGGCCGGCACCCACCTCCCGGTTGCCTTGGCAGCGCTGCGGGCGGGTAAGCACGTGCTGGTGGAAAAGCCGCTGGCTGCCACCTATGACGAAGGCCGACTGCTGGTTGAAGAAGCCGACAAGCGTGGCCTGACGTTGATGTGCGACCACACCTACTGCTACACCCCGGCGGTCATGCGGATCCGGGAGATGCTGCAGGCCGGCGACCTCGGTGACCTCCACTTTCTCGATTCGGTCCGGATCAACCTCGGGCTGGTGCAGCGCGACATCGACGTGGTCTGGGACCTCGCCCCGCATGACCTGTCGATCCTCGATTCGGTGCTGCCGTTCGGTGTCACCCCGGTATCGGTGGCGGCACACGGCGCGGACGGCATCGGCGCTGGCCGGGCCTGCGTCGCATATCTGACGCTGAAGCTCAACAACGGTGCGATTGCGCACATCCACGTCAACTGGTTGTCCCCGGTCAAGGTGCGGACCACGATCTTCGGCGGTTCCAAGCGCACCCTGGTCTGGGACGATCTCAACCCCAGTCAGCGGTTGGCCGTTTACGATCGGGGCGTGGACGTCGCCTCGCCCGACGAACTGGGTGCCGAGCAACGCCGCGACGTGCTGGTGTCCTATCGATCCGGCGACATGGTCGCTCCCGCCCTGACCGAGCGCGAAGCGTTGCGCACCATGGTGGACGAATACGCCCGTGCGATCGTCACCGGCACACCCGCATTGACCGACGGCCGGTCCGGACTGCGGGTTCTCGAGATCTTGCAAGCCGCGTCCCGCAGCCTGAGCGAGGGCGGCACGATGGTCAAGCTCGACGAAAGGCGAATGGCATGAACAGTGTTTCCATCAATGGCGCGAAAGCCCTGGTCACCGGGGGAGGCGGCACCATCGGTTCACACGTCGTCGACGAGCTGATCCGAGGTGGGGCCGCTGACATCGTGGTGCTCGACAACTTCGTCCGGGGCCGGCTGGAAAATCTGGCCTGGGCCACAGCCAACGGTCCAGTGCGTTTGGTCGAAGGCGACATCCGCAACCAAGCCTTGGTACGCGAAGTCACCGCCGGCCAAGATCTAGTCTTCCACCTCGCCGCGATCCGGATCACCCAATGTGCCGAGGATCCCCGGCTCGCCAACGAAGTGCTGGTCGACGGCACTTTCAACGTGGTGGAAGCCGCTGCTGCCGCGGGAGTCAAGAAGCTGATCGCCTCATCGTCGGCTTCGGTCTACGGCTTGGCCGAGCAGTTCCCCACCGGCGAGCGGCACCACCCGTACAACAACGAGACGTTCTATGGGGCGGCGAAGGCGTTCAACGAGGCGATGCTGCGCAGCTTCCACAGCATGCACGGGTTGGACTACGTGGCCCTTCGCTACTTTAATGTTTACGGCCCACGGATGGACATTTTCGGGCTCTACACCGAAGTGCTGATTCGGTGGATGGAGCGGCTCGAATCGGGTCAGGCGCCGCTGATTCTCGGCGACGGCTTGCAGACGATGGACTTCGTGCATGTGGCTGACATCGCCCGTGCCAACATCTTGGCTGCTGAGGCGAACGTGACCGATGACGTGTTCAACATCGCCAGCGGCACCGAGACCAGCTTGAAAGAGCTGGCCCAGGCGCTCAGTGAAGTGATGAAGTCCGATCTGGCTCCCGAGCACGGACCCGCGCGCGCGGTCAACGGCGTCACCCGCCGGCTGGCCGACACTTCCGCCGCGGCCAAACAGCTCGGCTTCCAGGCCGAGATCGACCTGCACCAAGGCCTGCACGGACTAGTCGAATGGTGGCGATCGTCGCGATGACTGCTGCCCAACGCAAAATCCCGGTCATGATCCCGCTGCTCGGCGAGGAAGAAGCGCAGGCCGCAGCGGACGCCGTTCGCTCCGGTTGGGTCGCGCAAGGCCCACGAGTCGCCCGCTTCGAAGCGGAATTCGCCGCGACCGTCGGTGCCAATTACGGTGTCGCAGTCAGCTCCTGCACCACCGGCCTGCACTTGGCACTGGTGCTGCACGACATCGGGCCGGGCGACGAGGTGATCGTGCCGTCGCTGTCCTTCATCGCCACTGCCAACGCGGTTCGCTATGTCGGTGCGACCCCGATCTTCGCCGACGTCGATCTGGCCACCGGCAACCTCACGGTCGAAACCATCGACGCCGTACGCACCCCGCGCACCCGAGCAGTCATCGCCGTGCACCAGGGTGGGGTGCCGTTCGACACCGCGGCGTTGCGTAAAGCGACCGCCGGTTGGGCAGTGGGCCTGGTTGAGGACGCAGCCTGCGCTGCCGGTTCGACTGCTTATGGTCAGCCGGTCGGAGCCGGCGCCAGCGTGGCCGCGTGGTCGTTCCACCCGCGCAAACTGATCACCACCGGTGAAGGTGGGATGGTCACTGTCGACGACGCCGCGTGGTCGGTTCGGCTGTGCCGGTTGCGCGAGCACGGCATGAACGTCTCCGCCGCCGAACGGCACACCAGCACCCAGCCGGTGATTGAGGCCTATTTGGAGACTGCTTACAACTACCGGATGACTGATATCCAGGCGGCTGTCGGGTTGGTGCAGCTCGGCCGGCTGGCCGGACTGGTGACGCAGCGTCGCACCATGGCCGCGCGCTACCAGCAACTGCTGGCCGGCATCGACGGACTCACCCCCGTGCGCGACCCCGCCTACGGCCAGAGCAACTACCAGTCCTTCTGGGTACTGCTGGACCCGGCGTACGGCGCGAGCCGCGATCACGTCCTGACCGAACTCGCCGCCCGGGGTGTCTCCGCCCGCCGCGGCATCATGGCCGCCCACCTAGAACCCGCCTACGCGGATGTGACACCCGACCCGCTGCCGGTGACCGAGCGCCTCACCCGGGACTCGTTGATCCTGCCGTTGCACCACGCGCTGACCGAAGACGATCAGGATTACATCGTCGGCATTCTGCGCGAGCTGGCCGGCTGATGCGGGAACTGATCATCGTCGGCGCTGGCGGCTTCGCCCGAGAAACCGCGGCTGCCGCCCTGGCCGCGGGCACCTGGCGCGTGCTCGGCTTCGCCGACGACGACCCGGCCCTGCACGGCACCTTGCGCGCTGGCTGGCCGATTCTCGGCCCGATCGACACCGTGCTCGGCCAGTCGCTGGCCGACGTGGTCGTCTGCGTCGGCAATCCACGCAACTACCGCGCCCGCCGCAACATCGTCGAGCGCCTCGCCCTGCCCGCCGACCGGTATGCCACTGTCGTGCACCCGCGCGCCGAAATCGGGGCCGGTTGCACCGTCGGCCCCGGTAGCGTAGTGCTGGCCGGCACAGTGTTGACCGCCGAAATCACGGTCGGAGCGCACGTGGCAGTGATGCCGCAAGCCGTGCTTACTCACGACGACGAGATCGCCGCCTACGCGACCATCGCCTCGGGCGTACGGCTGGGTGGGGCGGTCTTGATTGAGCAAGGTGCGTATTTGGGTGCCGGCGCTCTGGTGCGTGAGGGCGTCACAGTCGGCGCCTGGTCTTTGGTCGGCATGGGTTCGGTCGTGCTGGGTGATGTGCCGCCCGGCGAAATCTGGGTGGGCAGCCCGGCCCGAAAACTACGTGACGCCGAGCTGACGGCGTCGTCGAGGAGTTGACAGCCATGACCCGAATCCCGCTGGTCGACCTGGCCGCCGCACATGCGGAAGTGGCTGAAGAGGTCGAGGTCGGCTTCAAGCGCATCATCGCCGAAACCGCGTTCATCGGTGGCGCGGAAGTGGCCGCGTTCGAGCAGGAATACGCCGCATTCGCCGGTTTGCCTCACTGTGTCGGTGTAGCCAACGGCACCGACGCGCTGGAGTTAGCGCTGCGGGCCGTCGGCGTCGGGCGCGACGACGAGGTGATCCTGCCGGCAAACACATTCATCGCTACCGCCGAAGCCGTCGCCCGGGTCGGCGCTCGGGTGGTGCTGGTCGACTGTGACCCGCGCACGTATCTGCTGGATGTCGACGCGGCGCTCGCCGCGGTCACCCCGGCCACCCGCGCCGTCGTGCCGGTGCACCTCTATGGCCAACTCGCCCCGGTCGAGTTGCTGCGCGCCGGTCTCGGTCAGCGCAACATCGCCATCGTCGAGGACGGCGCTCAGTGTCAGGGCGCCACCCGCAATGGCCGAGGTGCAGGTTTCGACGGCATCGCCGCTACCAGCTTTTACCCGGGCAAGAATTTGGGCGCCTACGGCGACGCTGGTGCGGTGGTGACCGCGAACGCGCAATGGGCTACTACTGTGCGCACCCTCGGCAGCCACGGTGGCCTGCAAAAGTACACGCACGATCTGATCGGGGTCAACAGCCGACTGGACGGTTTGCAAGCGGTAGTGCTCCGGGCCAAGCTGCTCCGGTTGGCCGACGGCAACACCCGCCGCCGTGCCGCTGCGGCCCGCTACGACGATCTGCTCGCCGGCTTAGACGTGGTCCGACCAGTCACGCTGGCCGGCAACGAGCACGTGTGGCACATCTATTGCATCCAGGTGCCCGGCGACAAAACCGGGGCGCGTCGCGACGAGGTGGTAGCCCGACTCAACGCCGACGGCGTCGGCGCGGCGATTCACTATCCGCTGCCGGTGCACCGCACCGGTGCATTCGCGGCATTGGGTGGTTCATTCCCGAACGCCGAGGCCACCGCACCGCAAATTATGTCGTTGCCAATTTTCCCACAGATCACACCGAGTCAGCAGGCCCAGGTGGTCGAGAAGCTGACCGAAGCATTGCGCTGATCCGGCGCACAATATTGTTGCTTGTCCGAATTTTGCCTGCGCTCTTTGGCTGAACCTATCGCTTTTTCCGGCGGTGGGTTCAGCCGTTTTGCCTGTCCAGGGGTGAGTGCTGAGCTGCGGATGGTTCACCTCGCTCTTCTGGCGAAATCTGCGCCCAATAGGCGGGGCGATATCTAGCCGGAATGGCTACTCCGTGTCGTTCGCCTGGTGAACAAAATGATTTGGCAGCCGATGCGACCAGCTTGGCGCGGCCAGTAGCGTCGCGTTCAAGTCGTTTTAGATTCGGTCGCCCTCTGCTCTGGAGGGCAGTCCCACTCTCGGCTGAGAGGCTGCTGCATCAAAATGGATATGACAGGTGAGGGTCGCGGTGCCCGCGCCGAGCGGTTCGGACTGCTCGGTTTTGCGCGCAAGCGATCGATGCTGCAATCGGTCGTGCCGAGCTCCGGGGTCGAGGTCAACCCCGGAGCCGGCCGGCGTCGAAGGCGCCTACCATTCGTGGCCGCGGCCACCAGTGCGGTGCTGATCGCTGGCGCCCTAATCGGTATCTTCTCCACCGAGGCGTCAGCGGCGAGTTGCTCACCCAACCCAGTGGTGTGCGAGAACGCCAAAGCCGGCAGCCCGCCAAGTGAGTGGGACATCGACGGTGCCGGTGATGGCACCGTGCAAGGTTTCGCGACTGACATGAGTGTCAACGCGGGTAGCACGGTCAACTTCAAGGTCCAGGCCGAGGCTGCCTACACGATCAGCATCTATCGGCTGGGCTACTACGGTGGCAACGGCGCGCGCAAGATCGCCACCCTGCCGGGCACGTTCCCGGCGCAGAACCAGGACAAAGCCTGCGTCAGCAACTCGACCACGCTGATCTACGACTGCGGCACGTGGGCAGTCTCGGCCAGCTGGGCCGTGCCGTCGACGGCGGTCTCCGGCGTGTATTTCGCGCTGCTGACCCGCCCTGACACCGGCGGGGACAGTCACATCTCGTTCGTGGTGCGCGACGACTCCAGCACCTCAGGGGTCATCTTCAAGACTTCAGACGCGACCTGGCAGGCCTACAACCTGTACGGCGGGGCTGACTTCTACAACGAGGGTCCGAACGGTCGAGCCACCAAGCTCAGCTACAACCGGCCCTTCGCCACCCGTGGAGTCAACGACGGACGCGACTTCCTGTTCAGCAACGAGTACCCGGCGATCCGGTTCATGGAGCGCAACGGTTACGACGTCACGTACACCACGGATGTCGACACTGACCGCAACGGTGCCCTGTTGAAGAACCACAAGGTCTTCATGGCGGTCGGACACGACGAATACTGGTCCGGTCCGCAGCGCGCGGCCGTGGAGGCTGCTCGCGACGCCGGCACCAGCCTCACCTTCCTCAGCGGCAACGAGGTCTACTGGAAGACCCGGTGGGAGCCCAGCCAGGACGGCGCCAACACCGATCACCGCACCGTGGTCTGCTACAAGGAGACCTGGGACAACGCCAAGAGTGACCCGTCACCGGAGTGGACTGGCACCTGGCGCGACCCGCGGTACAGCCCGCCGGCTAACGGTGGGCGACCGGAGAACGCGTTGACCGGTGTCGCTTATATGGCCAACCACGACGACTTGCCGATCCAGATTCCGGCCGCGCAGGGCAAGACTCGGTTCTGGCGCAACACCTCGGTGGCGTCGCTGACCGCTGGTGCCACCGCGACTTTGGCCGCACACACTGTCGGCTACGAGTCGGACGAAGACCTGGACAACGGGGTCCGCCCCGCCGGCCTGATCCGGGTGTCGACCACGACTGGGGCCACCCCGGAATACCTGCGCGACTTCGGCAACGTGGTCACCCCCGGCACGACTACGCACAGCATGACCTTGTACCGGGTGCCTAGCGGTGCGCTGGTGTTCGGCGCGGGCACGATCCAATATGCCTGGGCGTTGGACGCTAACCACGACAGCTCGTTCGCCGCGGTGGCGGCCGACGTGCGGCTGCAGCAGGCCACCATCAACCTGCTGGCCGACATGAAGGTCCAGCCGGCCACCCTGATGACCGGCATGGTCGCGGCCAGCGCGTCAGCCGACACCACCGGCCCGGTCACCACGATCAACACCCCGACCGGCACCCTCACCAACGGCGCGTTGACCACCATTTCGGGTACGGCCGTCGACAGTGGCGGCATCGTGGCGGGCGTCGAAGTTTCGCTCGACAACGGCAGCACCTGGCACCCGGCCACCGGCACCTCCACGTGGAGCTACACCGGTGCCGTGACCGGCAGCGGTACCGCCACGATCAAGGTGCGGGCCACCGACGACAGCGCGAACATCGGCGCGGCAGTCAGCCGTACGGTCAGCTTGACCGGTTCCACCTCACTGTTCGGCAGCCGGGTGCCGGCCACACCGGCCGCCACCGACACCGGCGCCACCGAGCTGGGCCTCAAGATCACCTCGCAGACCGACGGGTTCGTCAAGGGCGTGCGGTTCTACAAGGGCACCGGCAACACCGGTACGCACACGGGCAGCTTGTGGACCTCGACCGGCAGCCAGCTGGCCACCGGTACGTTCACCAACGAAACGGCCACCGGCTGGCAGACCCTGCTGTTCAGCACGCCGGTAGCGGTGACCGCGGGCACCACGTATGTCGTGTCGTACACCGCACCCAGCGGGCACTACGCGGCTGATCCGTGGGCATTCAGCTACGGCGCATACGTATCCGCCCCGCTGAGCGCGCAACGCAGCCTCAACGCCGACGGCAACGGACTGTTCGGCAACGCCGGCCAGTTCCCGACCCAGTCGTTCCAGGCCTCCAACTACTACGTGGACGTGGCGTTCGATTCCTCCGCGCTCACCCCGCCGGAGGTCACGTCGACCTTCCCGCTGCCGAACGCCACCTATGTGCCGACCACGGCCAAGCCGAGTGTGACCTTCACCAAGGCGATCAACCCGGCCACTGTGGTGTTCACCGAGACCACTGGTCTCAAGGTGGCTGGTTCGATCAGCTATGACGCGGCGTCCAAGACGGCCACGTTCAACCCGTCGGCGCCATTGCCGGCCGGGCAGAAGTTCAACGTCTCGGTGATCGCGAGCGACACCAACGGCAACGCGATGGTTGCGGCGAAGATCTGGTCGTTCACCACCAACCCGGGCACCGGCACGGTAAGCACGTTGTTCGCTGATACCGACACCCCGGCCACGCCGGCCATCACGGAAACCACAGCTGTCAGCCTCGGGGTTAAGTTCACCCCGAGCACCAGCGGGTCTGTGCTGGGCGTGCGCTTCTACAAGGGCACCGGCAACACCGGCACCCACACCGGCTCCCTGTGGTCGGCGACCGGCACCCAGCTGGCCACCGCGACCTTCGTCAGCGAGACCACCAGCGGCTGGCAATACGTCTACTTCGCCCAGCCGGTGGCAGTGACCGCCGGAACCACATATGTGGTCTCGTATTACGCCCCCCGCGGCGATTATGCCGTGACCAGTAACTACTTCGCCTCGGCTCGCACCAGTGGGCCGCTGACCGCACCGGCTGGCGCCAACGGCACCTATGTCTATGGCTCGGACGCGTTCCCGACGAATTCGTTCTCCAGCACCAACTACTGGGTCGACCCGATGTTCGCTGGATCCACCACGAGCCCGAGCCCGACCCCCACGGTGACCACGACGCCGACGACAGGCCCAACGACGCCGGCACCGACCACCGCACCGACCACGACCGCACCGACCACTGCACCGACGACGCCTCCTGCGGCAACGGTGAAGAGCTTGTTCGCCGCCACGGCAGTCCCGTCGATCGCGGCCTGGCCGGATGCGACCGCGACTGAGGTGGGGATGAAGTTCACCGCCGACGTGGCCGGTTCGATCACCGGGGTGCGGTTCTACAAGGGCGCAGGCAACTCCGGTACGCATACCGGCTCGCTCTGGACGGCCTCCGGCGCACTGCTGGCCACCGGTACGTTCGTGAACGAAACCGCGTCCGGCTGGCAGAGTCTGGTCTTCGCCAGTCCGGTGTCGATCAGCGCAAACACCCCGTACGTGGTGTCATACCAGGCACCGGTCGGACGATACGCCCTCGATCTGAGCGCGATGGCTTTGCCGGTGGTAAACGCACCGCTGCGTTCGGTGCCCAGCGGTGGCTACTACCGCGCCGGTGCAGGTTTCCCGTCGACCACGATCATCCACAACTTCTGGGTAGACGTGACCTTCAAGCCGGCCAGCTGACCGCCGATCCCTACTAACCCGCAGGCCACCCCGGTGCACCAGACCTGGGTGGCCTGCGGCTTTTCCGCGCGCGGCCCCACTGTCGGTGAACTGCCAAAGGCCCCGACCGCAGTGGGGGTGGCCGGTAGCGTGAGATCTGCCTGAAGCCGGAGGGTGACGACGTTGTACGTAACATTGCGAGACCGACCCGGGGCAGACGCACCGAAGGGTGCCACGCTGCGGCGCGTTTCGACCACGGTGGTGCTGCTCGGCGTGGTCAGTCTGCTGACCGACGTCTCCTCGGAGATGGTCTCGTCGATTCTGCCGCTCTATCTCACTGTGACGATCGGGCTCAGCCCCGTCGCCTATGGCTTCGTGGACGGCATGTATCAGGGTGTCAGCGCCTTCTTGCGGATCGCCGGTGGCTATGCCGGTGACCGGGGTGGCCAGCCGAAATGGGTTGCTGTGCTGGGCTACGGCGCTTCCGCACTGAGCCGGATCGCAATGCTGCCCGCCGCCGGTTTCGGCGCTATTACCGCGGTAATCACTGTCGACCGGCTAGGTAAAGGCCTGCGCACCGCCCCGCGTGACGCCATCATCGCCGAAGCCTCCCACCCGAGCATGCTGGGTCGTTCGTTCGGTGTGCACCGAACGTTGGACACCTGCGGCGCGGCGTTCGGCCCTCTGGTCGCGTTCGCCTTGCTGGCCGCGGTGCCCGGCAGCTATCACTCGATCTTCGTGGTCTCGTTTGCTTTCGCCCTGGTTGGCGTGGCCGTCCTCGTGCTGTTCGTGCCGAACCTGCGCACCTCTGCCGGTATCGCCCGGATCGGCCTGCGCCGAGCGTTTCGCGAAATCGGCGCGCGCCCGCTCCGCCGCCCCTTGCTAGCCGCTGCAGTCTTAGGCGTGCTGACTGTCGGCGATGGCTTCCTCTATCTGTCCATGCAACACAGAGACGACTTCGCCGCAACCTACTTCCCCCTGCTGTACGTCGGAACCAACGCCGCCTATCTCACGCTTGCCATTCCGCTGGGCCGCCTGGCCGATCGGGTCGGTCGCGGCAAGGTTCTGATCGGTGGCCACGTCGCCCTGCTCAGCTGCTACCTGCTCACCGCGTTGCCGGCCGGCGGTCTCGGGCTCACCCTCGGCACCCTCGCCCTGCTCGGCGTCTTCTACGCGGCAACCGACGGCGTGCTGCCCGCCCTGATCAGCCGACTAGTGCCATCAGCTGCCCGCGGCAGTGGGATCGCAGCAGCGCAAACCGTGGTGGCAGTTGCCCGATTCGGCTCTTCGGTGGCGTTCGGCCTGCTCTGGAGCGGACAAGGACCGACGCAATCGCTTCTGCTATTCGCGGTGCTGCTGGCGGCCGGCATACCGGTGGCGGCGTGGCTGTTGCGCGGCATCGACCAAGCACAGATCGCTGAAGAGAACGAGGTCGTTGCGTGAGCTCCCGGACCCGACTGCTGACGTTTACGGCGATCCTGGTGGTCGCCTTACTCGGTGCAGCCGGCTACGTCTGGGCCGTCCACCGCAATCAGATCCGAACCCGTGCAGCGGCACAGGTTATCGCGCAGGGTGGCGATCTGACTGTGTTGCGCGCCGAGCCGCATCTGGTGTTTCGCAGCACCGCGCTGGGCTCCGACTATGGGCGGGTGGCGGTGGTGCCGTTGAGTGCGCCGGGTGGGCCACGGGCGTTCACCGAGTCGGCCTGCGAACGGGTCTACGCCACCAGCACGGACACCATTTGTCTGGCGGCGAACCGAGGTCTGGTCACCACATATCAGGCTCGGCTGTTGGATGCCACTTGGGCGCCGGTGCATCAGCTCCCGTTGACCGGTTTGCCGAGTCGGGCGCGGTTGTCGCCGGACGGTTCATTGGTAGCCACGACGACGTTCGTGTTCGGCGACTCTTACAGCAATCCTGGGCAGTTCTCGACCCGGACGATCATCGCGCGTACCGATGGGACCGTGGTTTCTGATATTGAGAAGTTTCGGCTGGTCGTGGACGGTAAGACGGTCACGGCACAGAACCGCAACTTGTGGGGTGTCACCTTTGCCGACGACGACAAGTTCTATGCGACGGCCGCCTCCGGCAAGACGACCTGGCTGGTCCAGGGCAGCATTTCCCAACGAACAGTGACGGCGGTGCGCAGTGACGTCGAGTGCCCGTCGTTGTCGCCGGACGGCACCCGGATCGCGTTCAAAAAGCACGGCACCTTGCCGCCCGGCAAGTGGCATTTGGCGGTGTTTGACTTGCGCACCGGGGTCGAGACACTGGTCGCCGAGGAGCGCAGCGTCGACGACCAGGTCGAGTGGCTCAACGACACGACAATCGTCTATGGACTGCCGCGCACCACTGCTGGATCTGCTTCCAGTGACATTTGGCAAGTGCCCGCCGACGGCACCGGCACCCCCCAAGTGTTGGTTTCCGACGCCTGGTCGCCAGCCGTAGTCCGCGCCAGCCGTGCGCTCGGTCCTTCGCCTTCCGTCACGTTCAGTGGTGACCACTCGTGAGCCGGGTGGGGCCGGGCTTGGTGGTGATCGGACCGGCGATTACGACAGTCGAAAGTAGACTTTCGACAGGTGGTTTTCGCGGTGCTGTTGGGCCGGACGGTGTTGTTTCGAGCTGTTGTGATCGAGCGGAGCTGTAGTGATCAACGAGGTTGTCGGCCAGGCCCGTGATTTCGTCAAGAACCGATTGCAAGCCGGGGAACTGCGCCGCCGGCAAGTGCCGCGCTTCATCGTCGCCACCGACACTGGTGCCGACCACCCACCAACCGTCCACTACCTTGCCCCAGACAACGATCGCCCCAGCGGCGGCGTGCGAGTGATCTATCGCCACGTCGACCTGCTCACCGAGCTGGGCTTCGCCGCCCGAGTCGTGCACACCGGCGAGAACTTCCGCTGCAGCTGGTTCCCCAACGAAACACCCGTCGCAGCAGTCGACACTGTAACGTTGCGTCCACAAGACGTGCTCGTCGTCCCCGAGTGGTATGGCCCCGGCCTGGGTGGACTGCCGCAAGGCCCGCGCATCGTGGTCTTCAATCAACGCGCCTACGACACGTTCGACCTCGTGCCCTTCGCCGGCAGCGCCCCAGGCGCGCCCTATTCCACCATCGCCGGCCTGACCGCTTTGCTCGCCGTCTCAGAAGACAACGTCGACCTCCTTCGGTACGCGTTCCCCGCCGTGCCTGTGCACCTCACCCGCAACGTGCTCGACCCGGCCGTGTTCCACCTCGGCACCGGACCTCGACCGCGCCGGATCGCCTTCGTCGGGCATCGCCGCGCCGCCGAACGCGACCAACTCCTGCACATCCTGCGTTCCCGGGGCGTGCTCGACGGCTGGGACATTTTGGCAATCGCCGGCCGCTCAGAGTTCGAAACCGCCGAAATCATGCGCAGCGCCGCGATCTTCTTGAGCTTCAGTGAACGCGAAGGTTTCGGCCTACCCCCGGCCGAGGCGATGGCCTGCGGGGCTTATGTCGTCGGCTATCCCGGGTTGGCCGGTCGTGAGTTCTTCGACCCGGCCTATTGCCGCCCAGTGGCCGACCAGGATCTGCTCGCCTACGCCCGAGCCGTCGAGGATGCCTGCGTCCACTACGACAAACAACCGCAAGCACTACTCGACTTCGGTGTGGCCGCCTCCAATCGCGTGCTGGCCCGCTACCACGCCGACAACCTCCGCACCGACCTGCAAGCCTTCTACCGCCCCCTACTCGGCACCCCAAAAGCCTGAGCAGTAGGCCGAATTGGTGGCACTAGATGCCGTGTTCGTTCCAGCGGCGGTATTGGGCGTCGTTGCGTAGGCGCATCCGGACCGCGTTGACGAAGAACGGCGGCATGAACGGGGCAAGTTGTGCACCCACTCGGCGGCGACGGAGCAGTCCACGCCAGTGCGGCAGTGCGCGCGCCCGGTCATAGACGTCGAGCGCAAAATCGACGTAGTCGTCCACTGGCTCCACGTCGGTCAGCCCCCGGTCGTACGCGTGGCAGGCCGCATCAAGCGCTTCAATTGCCAGGACCCGGTGTGCTGTTTCGTGCAGCTCGGCAGCTCGCGGGAGTTTGCCGCCCAGCCCTTCGAACAGCACGTCGAACGCGACCCGACGTTCCCGCAGGTCAAGCAGTCGACCTGCACCGTCGTTGACGCTCAGACTCCCGGTGTGTTCGCGATGCAGCGCCTGATCCGGCCCGTTGATCCGGCCAACGTCAGACACCGCAGCCGCCCGCATCCACGCCTCCATGTCACATGCGTAGCGCATCCGGGCATCCCACGGTCCGACCTCGCGATACACGCTGGCTCGCACTACGGCTTCGGGGGTGGTGATGCAGTTGACGCCGCGCCGGGCCCGCTCGGCGATCCAGTCCTCGCCGGACCAGATCGACCAGGATGACACCGTGCTGCTGGGTTGGGGCGCTGTTTCGGAGTGGAAGTGCAGCGGCCGGCCATAGACCAGCCCGACTTCGGGGAACTGGTCGAACAACGCCACCGCACGCCGCATCGCCCCCGGCGTAATCAGGTCGTCCGCGTCGAGCCGCACCACGAATTCACCGCTGGCCACAGCCAACCCGTCGTTAAACGCGACACAGGGCCCGTGATTGACAGTGTTACGGAGGTAAACGATCCGCGGATCGCCGGCAGCCAACTTGGCGGCGACTTCGGCGGTGTCGTCGGTGGAGCAGTCGTCGACCACGACCACCTCGACGTCGACACCGGCCTGACTGAGCACGCTGCCCACACTGTGCGGCAGGAAATGCGCGTAGTTGTACGTCGGGATGATCACCGAGATCCGCGCGGTGCGGGCGGCCTGCGGCGTCGGTGCGGTGACCCGGACTCGTTCGGTGAGCCCCCCGTGGCGTACGCCCGTACGTGCGGTTGTGTCGGTCATCGTCTTGTTCTTCTCCTCGGTTCAAAGTTGTGCGGGGGCAAGCGCTGGTCAGGGTGCTGGTGTTGCCGCAGTCAGGTGTGGCTCAATCGTCGGCATCGCGGGTTCGGTCAGGGCTGGCGGTTGCTCGTCGGCTGGGCCGCGGCCGTAAAGTTGCACCAACTCGCGCTTGAGTCGCAGCAGCCAGCGCGCCAACACCAGCACATAGACGACGACCAGGGCGAGCAGGCCGGCACCCAGCTGGGCAATGGCACTGTCGAACTGCTGGGCTGCCAGATGTGCCGCCGCCCCGGCCACGACAGCGGCCAGCAGTGGGGCAATCGCCGGCTTGACTAGGTTGCCCACCGGCAGACCACACGAGCGCACCAGCACCACCAGATAAGCCGGGGCCACCACCAGCAATGCGACAGCGACTTGGGCCACACCGGCGCCGAAGCCGCTCGCCCAATACACACACCCCACCATCACTGGCGTGAGCACGCCCAGCCAGATCAGTTGCAAATAGAACAGGTTGCGGGTCCGGTCGAGCGCGACGAGCACGTCGGAGAAGAGCGAGATGATCACCCGGACGGAGCCGAACACAGCTAGCACGGCCAGGATCCCGGCCGCCGGTGCCCAGCGCTGCCCGTAGACCAGCGTGACCAGCGGATGCGCTAGCACAACACACGCGGTCGTCACCGGGAACGACGCCACGCACAAGGCTGACAAGGCAGCCGTGACGTGTCGCGTGATCTCGGCCAAGCCCCCTTTGACCCGGGCCAAGGCCGGCAAGGTGACGCTGTAGAGGATCACGGTGAAGACGTTCGGCGGCCAGCTAGACACGGTGTAGGCCAGGTTGTAATAGCCCAATTGCAGCGAGCCGGAGACTCGACCCACCACCATGAAGTCGACGTTGGCCAGGGTGAAACCGGCGACGTTCGCGCCGGCCAAGGGCATGCCGAAGCGCAGCAACCGTTTGGCTTCGCCACGGTCGAATCCGGGCCAATAGTGCTTCGACGAGACCACGAAGATCAAGATCGAGGACACCACCTGACCGGCCACCCGCGACCAGGCCAACGCCATCACGCCGTGCCCGTTGGTGGCCAAATACAACAGCAAGCCGTTGGCCACCACGAAACTGGACAGGTCCGTGATCATCTTGCGGCCCTGGCGGAAGTCTCGGGCCAGCAAGGCTGCGGGCACTGCGGTCGGCCCAGCCAAGAGCAGCGGGATAGCCAACACCCGAACTGCGCCGGTGGCCGCCGGCGCACCCAGAGCTGATGCGAGCAGCGGCGCCGACAAGAACATCAACAATGCCAGTACGCTGCTGCTCGCGATCGCTATCGTCGCCACGGTTGGTGCGATCCGGTCGGCGTTGTCGGGTTCGCGGACCAGAGCGGTGCTGACGCCGATTTCGCTGACGCTGATCACGATCTGGTAGACGACCAGCGCCACGACGAAAATGCCGAACAGGTTCGGTGCCACCAAGCGGGCCACCACGATGCTGATGGCGAGCTGACCCAGGCGCAGCAACGCGGTGTTCGCCGCACTCCAGAACGCCGCGCCGGCCAGCATCCGACCCAGCCCGCTGGTAGTGGTGCCCGGCGGGGCTGATTCGGCGCTCACAGCCCGTACCGGCGCCACCGCCGCCACCGGACTTTGCCCCGGAGGTCGTCGACGCGTGCCGCTGCTCGATGCCGGGTGGTGGGGGGTAGTCCGTTCTTGTGTCGATCGACCCGCTCGGCGCAGGCGCGCCACAACGGCGTATCCCGCACTTGGCTGTCAGTCTCGGCGGCGAACTCCATCAGATCGCTGACCCGGTCGAGCAGGGCATGGTCGGACCGGTCATAGGCCAGGCAGCCGAGCACGAGGGCGTCGCGGGCCAACGCGCGGCGCACGGCCGGCTCCAGCTGAGCTGGGTTGGGCAGGTGGGTCGCGTGGTCGACGAAGAGCAGCTCATAGGCCTTGCGGCGCTCGCGCATATCCGTGTAGACGCCGGCGAACTCCTCCAGGTGCATGTTGTTGCCGTGCACCCGGTAATAGGCCTGGTCTGGTCCGTTGATCCGCCCGACGCTGCCCCGAGTAGCAGCGGCCATCCACAGGTAGAAGTCGGCCGAGGCCGGCAGGCGAGCTTCGTAACCGCCTAGCTCGCGGAAAATCGAGGTGCGCATGACCACCTCAGGGCACATCACCACGTTGTGCCCGCGCCGGCTGACCCGCTCCAGCCACTCGTTGCCGGACCAGACCGACCACGAGCGCACCTTGGTCTTCGCCGGCGGCGTCTGGTCACTGAACGCCGGGCAATACCCGTAGACGAAGCTGACCTCGGGATGGCTTTCCAACAGCGCGCAGGCGCGCCCCAACGAGCCCGGTGCGAGCAGGTCGTCGGCCGACAGCAAAACCACGTAGTCGCCGGTCGCCGCCGACAAACCAATGTTGTACGTGGCGATGTGGCGCCTGTTGACCTCGTTGGCGATGACCCGAACCCGTGAGTCGCTCGCGGCGATTTCATGCGCGACAGCGACGCTGCCATCGGGGGAGGCGTCGTCGACGATGATCACCTCAAGGTCGACCCCGTCCTGGGAAAGCACGCTCTCGACACACCGCGGCAAAAACCGGCCGTAGTTGTAACAGGGGATTACCACCGAGACAGTCGGGCGGGTAGTCAATGGTTGCGGGGTTGGACGTGTGCTCAAGAGAAGTACCTCTTTCCTGGGCCGATTTCCCGACAACGTCATCCATATTTCCCCGCGATATTGGCAAAAGGGACATTACCAGCTCAGTGGGCGTCGGCAAATGGAACGCGAGATGCCCGCGAGGGCTCACTTTGCTCAGTGGTCGATCGGTTGCGCAGTCATTGTTCTGACTATTCGCGCTGGGTGGGTAAATCGCCACACCGCACCACAGAGCCCGATCATCAACGGCAGTGTGGTGGCATAGGTGCTGAAGTTGAGCGAATCGAACGTCGCGGCCACGGCGATTGCGACAAACTGCACGGAAACCAGGGCTGCACACAAATGCCGGTCTTGTTCCGAGCTGGAGCGGCGCAATGCGATGATCGCCACCGTAATCGCGGTCACGTGCAGCAACAGCAACACGGCCACGCCCACGATGCCATTGGTGAGCGCAATCGCCAGCCACTGATTATCGAGGTATTGATACTGCGGGGACACCCACGTGCCGGTGCCCCGGCCGAACCAAGGTCGCTGCGAGAAGTAGAAACCCACCATGTCATATCGCGCGGTGCGGGCGGTGATGCTGGTGTCATCGCCGGCACCGACAAAGATGGTGGAGATGGTGCGAACCAGGCCGGGCTTGGCCACGGTCAGTCCGACGATCAAGGTGGCGGCGATTCCGAGCATGTTGTAGCGCAGCCGCCAACTCCACACCGGCATCAAAACCAACAGCACGATCACCAGCCCGACATAACCCGTACGCGAGGTGGTGGCCGGAATTGCGCCGGTGATCAGCAGTGCGGCCAGCACATAGAGCTGTCGTTGTCGGGAAGTCGCCGAGAACCGGGCGAAGTGGATCGCGAAGGGCAGCGCCATCACCATCAAGGTGCTGAACTCGATGTAGTGGAACGTGGTGCTGGCCACCCGGACGCTGTCGCCGCGGACCTCGACCCCGACGACCCATCCTTTCGACTGCAGTCCCGGGACCATCAGATAGTGAGTCAGATCAATGCGGGCGAACGCCTGCAGCAGCCCGATGACTGCCATGAAGGTGGCACACCAGACGAACGCGCGCAGAGTTGTCTTGAGCCGTTCCCAGTTTCCGATGCCGTCGGCTGCCACCAGGATCACGCCGATGAAGCCGAGTGTCATGAGCATCCACCGGTCGGCGGCGTTGGCTTCCATCAGGGTCAGCCCGCGAAACAACCCGATCGCATATGACAGCAGCATCGACAACAGGTAGATCAGCACGGCCCAGCGCAACGGTTGGGGACCGACCATGGCCAGGTGCGGGTTGAGGCGGGAGATGAACCACCAGGCACCCAGCAGGAACGCGACGATCATGCCGGGGCGGCCCAGATCGGTCATGCCCGGCACGATCAACTGAGCGGGGAAGAGGGTGAGCAGGCACATCATCACCGTTAGCAGCGCTGCCGCGTCGAGCCGGGCGAGCCGCCGCCGGGTCAGGTAGGTTCGCTCGGCGATCAGCGCGGGGTCGAAATCCGCCGGATGCCAGCCGGTGGCGGTTGTCACCGGCGTCGGCTCTCCTGCGAGTCAGGCCCTGCGGTCGGGATGCCGCTGGCCGAACGCATCGGCAAGACGATGGTCGCTGTCGCATCTTCGGGCAGCGGCTGGTCGATCACCACTGTCCGCTCACCCGGCACAACTCGATCAGCGGGCCCGACTCGTTCGCCGGGCATGATTCGATCAGCGGGCATGATTCGATCAGCGGGCAGGATTCGATCAGCGGGCATTGCTCGTTCGCCGTGCCCGCCGCGAGCGTCTGCCGGCTCAGTTGCCGGTTGACGGCGGCCGCTCTGATTCGCCAGGTTGGCTTCGGGCCGGGCGCCGGCAGCCGCCTGCGTTGTATAGCCGAAGCCATTGCCAACTGCGGCCGCAGTGCCTAGCGGCAGCTCGTTGCCGGTCGGCGCGCCTGAACCGGTTGACTTGTCACTGCCCCGGGTCCGGCGGTTGCGGCGGCGCAGGATCAACGCGTCCAGAGCGATGGTCAGCCCGACCGTGAGCAAAACACCGACGCCACCGACGGCGACCAGTGCCCGCTTCACCTTCGCGTTCGCCTCTTCGATGTTGTCGCCGCGGTCGAGTCTGCGGACGGTGATGAAGCTTTCCCGCTTGGCACCGTAATCCGCTTGCAACGTTTGCACGCTGAGGGTGAGCCGCTTGTAAACCTCCGTGGTGGTTTGGGTCGCTTGCTCAGGCGTGTGGCCGACGACCTCGATCGTCAGGACCGGGGCTTGCTGGTCGACGGTCACCACCACGTTGTCGCTGAGCCCCTCAGCCAGCAGCTGCTTCATCACGGTCTTGTCTTGCAGGGTGAGCATTCCGGCGTGGCTCAGCGAATTGAGCCCGAGCTCCAGCCAGGGATTGCGGGGGGTGTTGTCTTTTTTTGTCACCGTGGTTGGCTGGTCGTCAACCGCTGCGGTCGGTGGGATGAGCTGCACATAAGAGGTGACGTGGTAATCCGGCTTTACCGTCTTGCCGACCAGAATTGTCGCCGCCACCGTGAGCGCGAGCATCGGCACAGCAAAGTACCAGCGCCTGAACAACAATTTGCTCAGATCCCAAAAGTCCACTGGATTGGCCCCTTACGGCAACTGAGTGCGGCGGCTGGCTCACGAAGTCTGGTGGGAAAGAAGCAAATCGTGACTAGTGAGCAACGCGTTTCTGTTGTGGCGAGCATGCTGTTGTGGCTGGTGTTTCTGCTGAGATAAACGACAGGTTTGAGCGGTGTGAGCAGTCCACGCCAGTGATTAGTCTTGCTGTTCAACCCGGCCTTGGCAAGGTCGAACCCGTCTCATCGCGCTGAAAGAAAGAATAACGGCCGAGCCGGCGAGTCATCCCCAACCTGGCGATACTGGGCGTCCAGCCGCGCGGTTGCGGGAACGCGCCGGCTGGCTGGTTGCCATTCGCGCCCGCAGATGCCTAGCCGCGGCCATAAATGTCGGTGCACTTGTCAGATAGATGACTGTGCGATCAAGGAGTGATCTTGTAGATGTGGTAGGAGAATTCGTTGGCGAAAGTGTCGGTAATCTCACCGTTGACCACAGGGATTGTCCGGTTTTCAGCCATTACCTGTGCTGAAGTGCCTAACAATCCGGGTGGCAGATTCAGGGTCTGCGCGCCCGTTCCGCCGTCGCGGCCTGGCATCGCGAAAATGTAATACGAACCGTCGTAAGCCTTGAGCATCGTGTCGACCCGCGGATTGAACTCCCACTGGTACGACTGGGTGTTGAGCACAGGTGCCAGCGAGGTGACCTGTTGGTTGAGCTGAGTCACAGCCGGCCGAACCGCGTCGCCGCAGCCCTCGCGCAGCACATGTTGCGACAGACACGGCCCGCCGAAGTTGTGGTTGAAGTAGATCAGCCCACGCGCTTCGTGGATCAGCGAGTTCATCGCCGCGCCCGCTGCCTGCTCGCCGGTAATCGACAGCGAGTCAGCTTCGGCGAACGGGTGGCCGACTTCGACGAAGCCGTAGACCGGCTGTCGCTTGCCGTCTAGGCCGTCGAGCAGTCGAATCCGGTCCATCGTCCGCCCGTAGTTGGCCGCGCGCCGACAACTGGCGGTCGGCACCCCCATCCCGAGCCCCTCCGCCGGAGCTTTACACACATACGGGTCGGTATACCAGTAGATGTCGCTGGAAACGAGGTTGAGGCCCTGGTTGACGAAGGCGGCGGCCTGCTGGTCGGTTTGCCAGAACATCACGCCTTTGCCGAAGTTCGCGTACCGCATCCGGGTGTCGGTGGGCAGCTTCGTGGCGATTTGTCGTAAAGCGTCGTACCCACAGGGGTCTTTGCTGGCACAGATGGTGCCGTGACCGGGCCACTTGCCGGTCCACTTGCCTTGGCCGGCGCCGCCCCACATGTCCGCTTCGTCAGCTATGAGCCAGCCGACCGTTTCGGTGCCATGGCCGCTCAGCTGACTTGAGGTGACCGCGCGCATCCCGGTGCGGCGCACGATGCTCGCGTCGGAGTTGTCGGTCAACTCGACGTAGAGGTTAAGCCCGGCACTCTTGTCCTTGGCCACGTCGGCGTCGGTGAGGACGCTTTCGAACCAGACGCCAATCGGGAAGTAGTTGGGGTCGGTGAACCCGCTTGCGGCAGCCTCAGTGAACTGCTGGTAGTAGGCCGGCCCGCCCTCCCACGGCACGCGCGGCAAGTCGAGCCCGACTCGCCCGGCAGCGTCTTGGGTCTTTGCCGTTTTCGTCCCCGCCTGCGGCGTAAAGACAACATCGACCCAATAGTTGGCCGCCTGCCACACCTGCTTCGGAAAACCGCCATCGCCGTACGCGAAAATACCCGGCCCAGTCGTGCTCAGCGGACCGGAGTCGACGCTGTGCCCGGTGAAGTAGCCCGGGGAGGCGCGGTAGTTGGTTGCTTGGTAGGAGACGACGTACTTCTGGCCAGCGGTGAGGTGCACCGGGGTGGTCAGCTCGACCTGTTGCCAGCCGGACTTCGACTCGCCCGATCCAGTGGCCGTGGCGAGCTTCTGGGCATTGTCGGACCAGACGGTGACCCGGTGCGGCTGCTTGTCGTCGGGCGGGACAAGCACTCGTACTGCGGTGAGCATGCCGGCTTTCTGCGAGGTGAAAGTCAGACCCAGCTCGACCATCCGACCGTCGCTGTTGACGGGCACGTCGGAAACCTTGGCGGTGGCGAAGAGCGAGTAGGTGACCGGCTTGATGGTGACGGCGTAGGCCACAACTGTCGCGCCCGCCAACATGGCCACCGCGGCGACCAAGATTCCCACCAGCCGACCACGCCGTCGCCAGCCGGGCAGTTGCGCCGGTCCAACCTCGCGTGCTGATAGCTCAGCGGGTGGGCTCGGGGGCGATTCCTGGCTTTCCACGTCGGCTAACCCTTCGACAAGTAAACCGTTTGGCTACGGCCGCTTCAGCGGCAGGTGCCTTTCCTCGTCAGGTGCTAACGAGCGGGCCGGTGTGGTAGCTGTGGCCGGTGCTACCGCAGTGACAATTACGAGAAAGCGCGAATGTTCCGTATGGAAGGGATTATTGGGACTGAAGTTGATCAATGAACGTTGGCGCGACTTGGTGATCATTTCTGCGCTGATTTGATTATGGCCTACATCTCATTGCCTCCGGGTCCCGGTGCTAACACCGCCCCTACTTCATTCGCGAGCGTCGGCGGGCACGGAGGCCAACGGGCGCCGCTGAGCCGGGATCTGCGCCGGCTGGGTTGGGGCGGCTGAGGTGGTCGAGACGGCTGAGGTGGTCGGGACGGCTGCGGCGGCTGACTGAGTCGAGTCGGCCGGACGGCCCCATCCGGAGCGCACGTCCCAGCTCGCGGAGCGACGCTTGCGCTCGGCCAACAGCACGACAGCCACGTAGGCGACGGCTGCGGGCAGCAGCCACGGAGCCCGGAGCACCACGCTGCGCAGCCATGACGTCACTTTCGGCCCCGCAACCGGGTCGTTGAACCGGGGGAAACCCTGCGGCGCCGACTCGGCGAAGCGCCAGAACTCGGCGTTGCCGTCGCGAGCCCGAGCCACCCGACGGATCAGGTCCGCGCTGGTAACCGGGGCGACGACGCGCACGTGGGAATCGATCTCTACCTTTTCGTCGGCGCCCATGATCGCGTCCAAGACCATGTCGTCGGCGGTGATCTCGGGAAAGTTCACGAAGCGTGACCGGGCGTGTGCGGAGACAGCGATAATGCCGCGCCCGAACAGTCGACCACGGAAGACCGGCAGCCGCGAGTTGATCGCGTAGTAGGCCTGCACTAGCCAGCTGCTGGCGGACGTGTCGATGCGCGGGTGGGGCACGGCGGCCTCGACGCCGGGTTGGGCGATGGCGGCGGCAAGCTTGCGGATCAGCTCGCCGTCGACCGGAACGTCGGCGTCCATATAGATGCGCACGTCACCTGTCGCGACAGCGTCGGCTGCGTTGAGTGCTGCCGTCTTTGACGCAGCGTGAACTTCCACGACCCGGACACCGTATGAACGGGACACTTCGGCTGTCCTGTCACTACACCCGTTTGGCGCGACGATGACCTCCATCCGGGAACCGAATTCCGGAAGCTGGGTCAGCACCGTCAAGAGGTTACCGATTCCGGCTGCTTCATTGAATGCTGGCACGATCACGCTGATTTCCACGATGTGAATCTTGCCCGTTCTGTCCCTACCCAAGCAACTGGTCGAAAGGACGAGTTGTTATCGCGAATTCGACAATGGGTGCGCCCTTTCGACGCCTTGTTTCTGTGGCTGCCGCCGGTAAGTTATTGGGTGTGCAGGCATACCAGGAAGACTCAAAAACCCTTGCCCCGCAACGCAATCGCGTAATGCTGGGGGGTGTCGCATTTGATCCGATCCGCGAGGAAGAAGTTGTTGAGCGGGTCTTGGCAGAACTGGCTGCGGGTCGGGGTGGACAAATCGCGACCCCCAATGTGGATATCCTGCACCGTGCCGCTAACAATGCGGAATCACGCAGTTACCTAGAGTCATCTTCGATCGTGGTGGCAGACGGAAAGCCGCTTATTTGGGCAAGTCGCCTCGCTGGCGAAGCCCTTCCCGTTCGAGTCGCTGGATCCGACTTGATCTGGAGTTTGTCGGCAGCAATGGCAGACGCTGGTCGCTCTGTCTACCTTCTCGGCGGCGAGCCGGGCACGGCTGTGCAGGCCGAGGAAGTCCTCCGGCAGCGATTCGTGAACCTCAAACTGGCTGGTCACTGCAGCCCGGCGTTCGGCTTCGACACTCGCAGTGATGAGTTCGACGCGATCTGCGACGAAGTCGTCGATGCAGCCCCCGACTTCGTCTTCGTCGGCCTAGGCTTTCCGAAGCAGGAGCGGGTGATCGCCCGGCTGCGCGAGCGGCTGCCAAACACCTGGTTCATGGGTTGCGGTGCCGCGATCGGTTTCGTGGCCGGCGTGCACTCGCGGGCACCGCGCTGGATGCAGGACAGCGGCCTCGAATGGGCGCACCGGCTGGCCATGGAGCCGCGTCGGTTGGTCCGCCGCTACCTGGTTGATGACGCACCGTTCGCAGCTCGGCTACTGACCGCAAGTGCTCGCGCGCGTTTCCGTCGCCCTTGAGGAGTTCGATGAGCCCCGACGTGTCCGTCGTCATCGTTTCGTACAACACCAGCGAGCTCACTCAGCGGTGCCTGCGTCAGTTGCTGGACAGCCGGACCGATGACGTCACTTTTGACGTCACTGTGGTGGATAACGCGTCGGCCGACGACTCCGCCGACGCCATCGCGGCCAACTTCCCCGAGGTTCGCCTCATCCGCCTCGCCGACAACGTCGGTTGGGGTCGGGCCGTCAACCGCGGTGTCGTCGCTAGCTCGGGTGACTACGCGCTGCTGCTCAACCCGGACGCGGCTCCGGTCGGCCACCCGGTCGCCGAGCTGGTCCGCTTCGCTCGGCGGCACCCGCGGCACCGCATCTACACCGGGCGCACCCTGCACCCCGACGGCACCGACGACAACTACAGCTGCTGGGGTCTGCCGACGATCGTGGGCTACCTGGGCTTTGCCACTGGCCTGTCCACGGCCCTGAAGAACAGCGCCTGGTTTAACCCAGAGGGGTTGCCCGGTTACGACCGGCGCAGTATTCGCGAGGTGCCGGCCGTCTCAGGCTGCTGCATGCTGATCCAGCGTGAGCTGTTCAATGCGCTCGGTGGTTTTGACCCGCAGTTCTTCCTCTACAGCGACGACATCGACCTGTGCACGAGGGCGCTAGCCCTCGGTGCCACCCCAGTAGTAGTGCCGGCGGCTGCAGTCGTGCATATCGGGGGCGCGTCGTCGAGCTCCGAAGGCCAACGGATCAAGATTTTGCGCGGTAAAGCGACGTATGTCCGAAGGCACTGGTCGCGACCGCGCGCGCAGATCGCGCTGGGCCTGCTGGCGGCCGGGGTCGGTTTGCGCGCGGTGGGCAAAACTGCGCTTGGCCGAGATCGTTCGCGCGGCGTCGATTGGAGCGCGGTGTGGCGCGAGCGCTCCACCTGGAAAGCCGGTTGGCCGGCTGTCGACGAGCCCCGTCCGCCCCACAGTGCGCTCGACGCCGGCGCCAGCACTCCGCAGGTCACTCCGGCAACCTCTACTGAGGTCACTTCGGCCTGATTGAGGTCACTTCGGCTTGACTGTCGATCGGCAGCAGCCGCCAATCCGCCGCCCAACCCGGCCCGATTGTCGGGCCGGTCCCCTCTCGAACCGGGGTGGATTCACCATGCGCAAAATACCCATCCATCGCTGGCGCGCAGCTTTCGCGCTAGCCCTCGTCTCCACCACGCTCGCCGTGCCCGCAGCTGCCGGCTCGGCGAGCGCCGCAACTGACCCATGCGCCGCACCAGCCAATCCGATCGCTCTGTGAGAACAGCAAGACCGGCACGCCGGCCAGCACCTGGGACGTATCCGGCTCAGGCAGCGACACGATTCAGGGTTTCGCCACCAACATGAGCGTCAACCTGGGCGAGACCGAACAGTTCAAAGTGAAGACCACTGCCACTGCCTATCGCGTTGACATCTATCGCATGGGTTACTACGGCGGTGCCGGTGCTCGACTGATCACTTCCGTCACACCCGTCGGGCGGCAAACCCAGCCCGCGTGCGTGACCGACCCGTCGACCGGGTTGGTCGACTGTGGCAACTGGGCCGTCTCCGCCTCCTGGGCTGTGCCCGCCACGGCCGTCTCCGGCATCTACTTCGCCCGACTCACCCGCACCGATGGCACCAGCGGTGCTAGCCAGGTTGTTTTCGTCGTTCGCGACGACTCCAGCCACTCCGATGTGCTCTTTCAAACTTCCGATCAAACCTGGCAGGCCTACAACACGTACGGTGGGAACAGCCTGTACGTGGGTTCGCCGGCAGGTCGGGCGTACAAAGTCAGCTACAACCGGCCGGTGACCACGCGCGGAACCGGGCCGGAAGATGCGGTTTTCAACGCGGAGTACCCGATGGTCCGGTTTTTGGAGGCCAATGGTTACGACGTCAGCTACCTCTCCGCGGTGGACACGGACCGGCGGGGCAGCCTGCTGCGAAACCACCGCTCGTTTCTGTCTGTTGGTCACGACGAGTATTGGTCTGGTGGACAGCGCGCCAATGTGGAAGCCGCCCGTGATGCGGGTGTGCATCTAGCCTTCTTCAGTGGCAATGAGATGTTCTGGAAGACGCGCTGGGAGAACAGTGTCGACGGCTCCGGCACCGCGTATCGCACGTTGGTCTGCTACAAGGAGACCCACGCGAACGCGATCATCGACCCGACCAGCGAGTGGACCGGCACGTGGCGCGACCCACGGTTCAGCCCCCCGAAAAACGGCGGACGCCCCGAAAACGCCGTAACCGGCACATCCTTTCGAGTCACCCAAGGCACTATCAATCTGCAAGTGCCCGCGGCCGACGGCAAAATGCGCCTCTGGCGTAACACCAGCGTCGCCACTCAAGCTGCGAATGCCACCGCCACCCTCGGCACCGGCACAATTGGGTACGAGTGGGACGAGGATGCTGACAACGGCGCCCGCCCGCCCGGCCTGATCGACCTGTCCACGACGGTCGGCACCGGCGTACAAGTTTTGGTTGATCAAGGCAGCAACTACGTCACCGGCAACGCCACCAACCACACGACGCTCTATCGGGCCGCGAGTGGCGCGTTGGTCTTCGGCGCCGGCAGTGTCCAGTGGTCCTGGGGTTTGGACAGTAACCATGACCGCGGCTCGGGTGCCGTTAGCGCCCCGATGCGCCAAGCGACGGTGAACCTGTTCGCCGACATGGGTGCACAGCCGTCCACCCCGCAGTCCGGTTTGGTGGCAGCGACCGCCTCACTGGACACGGTGGCCCCAACGACCACGATCACCACGCCAGCGGCCGGCGCACAAGTGCCAACCGGCACCTCGGTCACCATTTCCGGCACCGCCGCTGACAGCGGGGGAGTGGTCGGCGGCGTCGAGGTCTCCACAGATAACGGCACCAGTTGGCACCCAGCAACCGGACGCGCATCTTGGTCCTACTCGTGGACTCCCAGAGCTGCGGGGACCGTGACAGTGCGAGCACGCGCTGTAGACGATAGTGCCAACATCGGGGCTCCGATGGCCGTGACGGTTACTGTGGGCGCTCAGACGTGCCCGTGCAGTATCTGGGGGGCCAGCAACACCCCGACCGTGGCAGCAGATCCGGACGGCTCGGCCACCGAGATCGGCACCAAGTTCCGGGTGGACGTCTCGGGCCAAGTCACCGCGATCCGGTTCTACAAGAGCAGCACCAACACAGGTACGCACGTGGGCCACTTGTGGAACTCGGCCGGCACCCAGCTGGCCAGCGTCACTTTCACTGGCGAGAGCGCCTCCGGTTGGCAGCAGGCGACCCTGTCCACCCCGGTGACCTTGACCGCCGGCACTACGTACGTGGTGTCCTATTACGCACCGAAGGGTCATTACGCTGGCGACCCGGGCTACTTCAGCGGGCACGGGGTCGACAACGCCCCGCTGCACGCACTCGCCGATGGCGTCGATGGCACCAACGGCGTGTACCGCCTGGGCACCGGGTTCCCGACCTTGTCGTGGGAATCGGCCAATTACTGGGTGGATGTCGTCTTCGCCACCGCCACCGGCACACCGCCAGCCCCGACCCCGACCCCGACCCCGACCCCAACCCCGACCCCAACCCCAACCCCGACCCCAACCCCACCGCCGCCGACTGGCTGCCCGTGTTCGGTCTGGGCCAATTCCGCCGTCCCGGTGACACCGGCCGACTCGGACCCTGCCTCGGTCGAGGTGGGAATGCGGTTCCGGTCCGACGTGGCTGGTCGGGTCACTGGGGTGCGGTTCTACAAAGGCACCGGCAACGGTGGCACCCATATCGGACATCTGTGGACGACGACTGGCACCAACCTCGGCACGGTCACCTTCACCGGCGAAACCGCGACCGGCTGGCAGACTGCCACCTTCGCCACCGGAGTATCGATCGCTGCCAACACCACGTACGTCGTGTCGTATTACGCACCGACCGGCCATTACGCGGATGACGACGGTGTGTTCGCGTCGACCGGAGTGGACAACGCGCCACTGCACGCCCTCCGCGACGGCGTTGACGGGGCCAGTGGCATCTATCGCTACGGGGCCGCTGGTGGCTTCCCCACCAGCAGCTGGCAGTCCAGCAACTACTGGGTCGATGTCGTGTTCAGCCCCGGCAACTGAGGAGAACAATCATGCGTAGACCCAAAAAGCGGGTACCCCGCGTCTTGTTGCCGGTCGCGGTCTGTCTCGCACTTGTCGCAGCGTTGCTGACCCCCGCCTCGCCGGCCTCGGCAGCCGCCTGCCCCTGCTCGATCTGGCCCTCGACCGCAGCACCGACCACGCCAGTGGACCCTGACACCGCAGCCGTCGAAGTTGGCGTGAAGTTCCGCGCGGACAGCGCTGGCCAGGTGACCGGAATTCGGTTCTATAAGGGAGCTGGTAATTCCGGCACGCACCTCGGGCACCTGTGGAGCTCGACCGGCACCAACCTCGGCACAGTTACCTTCACCGGCGAGAGCACCACCGGCTGGCAGACCGCCACCTTCGCCACCGGCATCCCGGTGGCTGCCAACACCACGTATGTCGCCTCCTATTACGCCCCGAACGGCCACTACTCGGAAACCGACGGCGCGTTCGCGTCTGCCGGGGTCGACAACGCACCCCTGCACGCCCTCGCGGCCGGGGTCGACGGCGCCAACGGCATCTACCGGTATGGCACCGGTGGTGGTTTTCCGACCAGCACGTATCAGTCGGCGAACTACTGGGTCGACGTGCTCTTCACCACGAGTGCTGCGGACACCACGTCACCCACGGTGACCAGCACCAGCCCGGCCACCGGCGCCAGCGGCGTGTCGACCAGCTCGGCCGTGACCGCTACGTTCAGTGAAGCGCTGCAGTCCGGCACAGCCGCCATCGCCGTCACCACTGGCGGCAGTGCGGTGGCCGGTGCGAGCAGCTATGACGCCACCGCCCGGACGCTCACCTTCACCCCGACCAATGCCTTGACCGCATCGGCGACCTACACCGCCACCGTCAGCGGGGCCAAGGACACCGCCGGCAACACGATGAGCACGTATTCGTGGACGTTCACGGCCGCTGGGTCGACCTCATCCGGTTGCCCGTGCAGCATTTGGCCGACCACCACGACACCGGCCACCGCTGCGGTAAACGACAACTCCGCAGTCGAAGTAGGCGTCCGCTTCCGGGCCAGCAACGCCGGTTACGTCACCGGGATTAGGTTCTACAAGGGAACTGGTAACACCGGCACCCACGTCGGCTCGGTGTGGAACAACGCCGGCACCCGACTCGCGACGGTGACCTTCACCGGCGAGAGCACAACCGGCTGGCAGACCGCTACTTTCTCCGGCCCAGTGTCGGTGCTCGCCAACACCACCTATGTCGCGTCCTACCACACCGATGCCGGCTTCTACTCGGCCACGGTCAATGGCCTGGCCAGTGCAGTTTCGCGCAGCCCACTGACCGCATTGGCCAGTGGCACCGACGGCGGCAACGGCGTCTACAAGTACGGCGCGAGCGCGTTCCCGATCAACTCCTACCAGGCGACCAACTATTGGGTCGATGTCGTGTTCAACACCACCGCCACCGATACGACCGCCCCGACTTTGGCCGCGCGCGCACCGACCCCAGGGACCGCAGGCGTGCCCACCACCGGGGCGGTCACGGCGACCTTCAGCGAGCCCGTAGTCGCGTCCAGTGTGGTGATGAGCCTCAGTGGCCCGTCCGGGACCGTCGCCGGCACCACCAGTTATGACGCGAACGCGGGCATGGCGACCTTCAAGCCGACCGCCGCGCTCGCCACGTCCACCGGATACACCATCACTGTCAGTGGTGCCAAGGACGTCGCCGGAAACGTGATGACCCCGGTGAGCTGGTCCTTCACCACTGCCGCGCCGCCGCCACCGCCGGTCGACCAAGGACCCGGCGGACCCGTACTGGTGATCAAATCGAGTGTGAGTGGTGCGAGCGGATTCACCCCGTTCGTTGCTGAAGTGCTGCGCAACGAAGGCATAAACGAATTTGCCACCGCCGACCTGTCCACCGTTACCGCCTCAGTGCTCGCCCAATATGACGTCGTGCTGCTCGGCCCGACCCCGCTCACCACGGCCCAGGTCAGCATGCTCACCACCTGGGTCACCGGTGGTGGCAACCTGATCGCGTCGCGCCCCGACAAGCAACTCGCCAGCCTGCTCGGTTTGACCTCGACCACCAGCACCCTCGCCGAGGGCTACCTCAAAATCGACACGACCACCTCACCCGGTGCCGGGATCACCGACCAGAGCATCCAGTTCCACGGCACCGCCGACCGCTACAACCTGGCCGGCGCTCGCGCCGTCGCCATGCTTTATTCGAACGCGACCACTGCCACGACCAACCCGGCCGTGTCCCTAGTCAACGTCGGTTCGTCCGGCGGGCAGGCGGCCGCGTTCAGCTTCGACCTGGCGCAATCGCTGATCTACACCCGACAGGGCAACCCGGCCTGGGAGAAGCAAGAACGCGACGGCACCGCACCGATCCGCTCTGACGACCTTTACTTCGGCGCCACCAGCACCGACTGGGTCGATCTGAACAAAGTCGCCATCCCGCAGGCCGACGAGCAGCAGCGACTGCTGGCCAACCTGATCGGCGCGATGGACCTCGACCGCAAACCACTGCCGAAATTCTGGTACTTCCCGCGCAGCCTCAAAGCAGTGGTGGTGGCCACCGGCGACGACCACGGCAACAACGGTACGGCTGGGCGCTTCGACCAGTACACGGCGAACAGCCCGGCGGGGTGTTCACTGGACGACTGGCAGTGCCCGCGGTTCACTTCCTACATTTATCCGAGTACGCCGTTGACGAACAGTGCTGCTGCGGCGTACCAATCTCGGGGCTTTGAGGTTGGTCTGCACACGAGCACGAACTGTGCGGACTGGACGCCGAGTTCGCTCGCGGGCAACTATGCCGATCAACTGGCCTCGTGGGGCAAGAAATACAACTCGCTGCCCGCGCCAACCACGAATCGGGTGCACTGCATCGTGTGGTCGGACTGGTCGACCCAGGCGTCCACTGAGGCTGCCAACGGGATGCGGCTCGACACCAACTACTACTACTGGCCTGGCTCGTGGGTCGCGGACCGGCCCGGCTTCATGACCGGATCGGGGCTGCCGATGCGCTTCTCCGACAAGACTGGGCAGCTCATCGACGTCTACCAAGCGGCCACGCAGATGACTGACGAGTCGGATCAGAGCTTTCCGTTCACTGTTGACACGCTGTTGGACTCGGCGCTGGGTGCGGCGGGCAATTACGGCGCGTTCACCGTGAACATGCACACCGACCTGGCGACCACTTACGACAGTGACCAGGTGTTGGCCTCGGCGCAACGCCACGGCGTGCCGCTGATCACCGCGCGTCAGCTGCTCACCTGGCTCGATGGGCGCAACGCGTCCTCATATTCCGGGCTGGCCTGGTCGGGCAACACGTTGTCGTTCACCGTCAATGTGGGTGCTGGCGCGAATGGCTTGACCGGCATGGTGCCGACGCTTGGCACCGGTGGGTCGACGCTGACCGCGCTGACCAAGGCCGGGGTTGCGGTTCCGTTCACCCGGACCACGATCAAGGGCGTCGAATACGCGATGTTCACTGCTGCACCGGGCGCATATTCCGCGCAATATGGCGGCTCGGCCACGGCCGGCACGGTCAGTGCCACCATTTTCACCCCGCTCAGCGCCACCTCCACTACTGCGGCACTCACGGTCCACGGCAGCCCCATCGGGCAAACCATGATCGAGTACGGTACGCAGCCGGAGTACCTCACCGGCCGGGTCGTCAACGGCACTGTGGCCGGCAGCCGTACGCTGCGGCTCGCTGGACTCAAGCCGGGCACGACCTACTGGTATCGGGTTCGGTCGATCGTGCCGGACGGCAGTAACACCGTGTCGGCGCTGCGTCGACTGGTGACGGCACCCGCCGACCACCGGGCACCGCACATTTCGGCGCCATCAGTGCTAGCCCGCGCGGACGGCACTGCCGCTGTCACCTGGCGCACCGACGAATCGGCTGCATCGAACCTGCTGATCGGCACAAACGCGAAATCGCTCGCCGATTGGCCGGCCGACCACAATGGCACCAAGCACACGGTCGTGGTTCCACGGCTAGCCTCGAAGACGAAATACCACTATCGGGTACGCAGTGTCGACCCGTCGGGCAATGTGACGATTTGGCCGGCGGTTGAATCGGCCGGCAGCGACGTTCGTCTCGTCCGCGGGCGGGGTGGCCGACTTCACCACACCGCAGTTGCGCACGGGTAAGGAGCAGAACACGACTGTCACTGACGCCGGCGTACAGCTGGTGGTGGGTGCTGGTTCTGGCAGTCAGGTGTCTCGGGTGCTCGATGCCGATCAGATGGTGGACTGGGATCGGCTGACCTACCAGGCTTCCGTTCCGGCGGGTGCGACCCTGCGGCTCTACGTGCGCACTGGTAGCACCACGAAACCGGACGGCACCTGGAGCGGCTGGACTTCGGTGGCCCAGAACGCCCGAGTCGTGGCCCACTCGCGGTACTTGCAGTATCGAGTGGTCCTGACCCGCGGTTACAACGGCGCCACCCCGATCCTGAGTGGAGTCAGCATCACCTCCGACGCCAAACCCACCACCCCGGCGGGCGAGGAGTAGCCCACTTCCGTCGAACAGTAAGGGGTCGGGGGCGGCTGCTGACGCAGCCGCCCTCGACCCTTCCGTTGAAATCTCTGCGTTCGACCGGTTCAGCGGTCAAACTCACCAGCCTTGACGCCTTCGACGAACGCGTGCCAGTCGGCCGGAGCGAACACGAGGACAGGTCCGGTCTTGTCCTTGCTGTCGCGCAAGGCAACAGCATTTGTCAGGTTGTCCGCGACTTCGACGCACTGGCTGTTGGCGTTACTGCGTGTGCTTTTACGCCATGCGGCGTGAGTGAGATCCACTGCCGCGCCTCCTTCCATCTATGCCAGGTCGCTGGCGATGGCCGCAATCAGGTCACGCGACTTGCTGGCGCTGAGCGCGGCGGTCTGCAGGTGGGTGAAGGTCAGCGTAACTCGCCGCATTTCCTCTTCGCGTTCGAGGTAGGCGTCTCCCGCGAACGAGAGAACGTAGGCGACCGGAGTGTGGACCTCCTCCGGGAATTCCAGGATCGAGAAGGCCCCGAGGGTCCCCGGGTGCCACCCCTCGCTATATGGCAGCACCTGGATCGTGACATTGGGCCGCCGTCCAACCTCTATCAGATGTTCTAGCTGCATATGCATCGTCTCGTCGCCACCGGTGCGGCGATGTAGGACGCTCTCGTCTACGACAGCCCAAAAGGTCAGAGGTGGATCGTCGATGAGACAGGCCTGCCGGGCCATCCGCAATTCGACCCGCCGCTCCGCCTCCGTCGGCTGATCGGCAAACGCCGCACTTTCTATCGCTCGTGCATAGTCTTCGATCTGTAGCAACCCCGGAATGACCGCCAACTCGAAATTTTTTACTTCGGTCGCTGCGCCTTCCAGGCCTACATACATGGCGTAGTTGTTCGGCAGAGCGCCGTGCTGCGCCCACCAGCCGCGCTGCTTGCCCTGCTTCTGCAGTTCGAGGGCGGTTTCGTATTTCGGATCTTCTTCTTTGATGTGGTAACGGTCGAGCATCACCAGAAGGTCGCCTCGGTTGATCCCGACGTCCCCAGCTTCGATTTTGTAGATCTTGGACTCGGAGCAGCCGAGCACCTCAGCGATTTGAAGTTGCGTGATCTTCGCTGTTTCGCGCATGGATTTGAGCTGGCTACCGAGTTGCCAGCGCGAGATCGTTGGGCCGCTTGCCCTGGGCACGTGTACCTCCTCGACGGGCTGATGGATTCAGTCTTCCTTCCACCGCTTCGGTAAACAAGCTGCGACCTTCACTCGAAGATGCTGGCTTGTAAAACTTACACTGAAGTCTTGTACCCGACCAGCGATCATGTCAGTCTGAAGTGGTCAGTCGCCGTTGGAGCCTTCGAGCAACGGTTGATGGGGGCATTCCCGATTTCCCGGCGAGGGTTGGCGTGTGCAGGTGGGTGCTTGTCTGCTGTCCTCGCCGGGTTCGGTGAATCACAGGCAAGCGAAAGGAGGAGCGAATGCACATCGCACTGGCGATTGCCGCACTGATGTTCGGCTATCTCGCGGGGCTGTGGTCCTTCAAGGTCAAGAGCCGATGGTGCCCGCGATGTGGCACAACTACGAACGTTCGCCAAGCGGAAGGGGCAGCAAAATCGCTGCGGGTTCGATGATGGAGCCAACGGAGGTACCAAAAGTATTCGCCCTCACCCGCGACGTCGGTGATTCGTGCTTCGTCGTGGGTTACGGGTTGGTCCTGCCTGATGGCTCGGCTTATTCGGTCTCCTGGCCCAGTGGGCCAGGGTCAAGCTTCTATTCGGCTTCAAGCGCCGAACAGACCGCTACGTTGCGCGGCGCTGACTTGATGTGGCTCGACTTGGTCTAGTGCTGGCCGGCGACGTGGTGGGCGGTAGAAGCACTCACCACGTCGCCCGTCAGGGCAGCTCAAGAAGTTTGTCGGGAATGGTCACTGTGCCATCGAGATAGCGCCGATAGGTGCCGCCGAGTCGAACCCGATCACCGTCGACCTCACAAGTGACAGTCCCGCCACGAGTCGACAGCTGTCGAGCGGTCAACCGGTTTCGCCCAAGGCGTTGCGCCCAGTAGTTTGCGATCTGACTGTGGGCTGACCCGGTAACTGGGTCCTCCACGGCCCCGGAACCCGCGCCGAACCAGCGTGAAACGAAGTCGACGCCGTCGCTGTGGCCGGGTGCCGTGACGATGACACCGCGGATCGGCAGCCGACTGAGAGCGGTGAAGTCCGGTTCCACCGCACGGATTGCCGCCTCATCGGGCAGTACAAAGATCAAGTCGGTGCCGCGCATCGCGGCTGTGATGATCGGATTGCCGAGTGCAGCCAGGGCGGCGGCGGGTTCTGCGGATGCACTGGAGATGTCTGCCAACTGTTCGGCCGGGAAATCCATGACCAGCTCACCGTCACGGTTTCCCCGCGCTACGTGCAGCCAGCCGCTGCGCGTCCAGAACGAAATGCGCTGCCCGCTGGGGTGGATGTCGTCAAACAGGTGACCAGCCGTCGCCAAAGTGGCGTGCCCACAAAGGTCAACTTCGACCATCGGCGTAAACCACCGCAGGTGATAAGCGGCGTCGCTGCCAACCGGAGCCACCACGTCACTGGGCAGCTGCGTCACGAAGAACGCGGTCTCCGCCAAGTTGTTCTCCGCCGCGATGTCCTGCAGCACGCGATCAGGCAGCCACGACGGCAACGCCATCACCGCCGCAGGGTTGCCGCGAAACACCTCATCAGCAAACGCATCGATCTGCACCAGACGAAGAAACACACCCCAGCCTAAGCGCCACGCCAAATTTGTAGGAGGAAGTGTGCTCAGGTTCCTCGGAAGACGCCGTCCGCGAGGCCGAGTCGACCCAATCGCCCGGAAGGCGGTGGTGCCGGACAAACTAGTCTGGACGGCTGCTGTCGAGACCTTCCAAAAGCCGCACGATGTGCGCCAGCCCGGCCTTTATCTCCACAGAGTCGGCTTTGTGTTCGGCATAGTGCTGCTCGATCAGCGCCTTCTGCTCGAGCTGGGTCCCACGTAGCTCGGCATAATGCTCCAGCTGAGTCTCGCGCAGCGCAGATAGCACTCGGGTGTGGCTGCGCAGCTCAGCCCGATATTCGGCCACATCGCGATCTGCTCCGGCGGCCAGAGCCCGCGCAGCAGCCGCTTCTTGCCGGATTAGCGGCTGCTCAGCTTCGAGCGTGGTCACGCGTTGTTCAAGATCGTCATTTTGGCTCAACTCTTGCCCCTCGTTGGCTGGTCTTTCACCGGCGGGTAGTCACTAGACCAGAGTCTAGCCAATCGGATCTCCGTGCGCGACACCCCAATATGCCAAATTCGATCTGCTGGCTTAGACGGCAGAAGTCCGCCCGACTTATCCGATGCAACCGATTTAGCTGAAAGGCGAGCGACCCCCGCAGGTGGAGATCCCCCTCGGAGACTGGTGTCGCCGGTTGGATCTTCGTCTGCGGGGGTCGTGCGTTCACGGGCCGGATTCGTCGCCGATCAGGGGTGGTTGGTTCAGTAGGCGCCGGAGCTGCGCACTACCGCGGTCACGGTGCGGGCCAGGATAGCCAGGTCCATGGCCAACGACCAGTTCTCGACGTAGGTCAGGTCCAGCCGAATCGACTCGTCCCAAGACAGGTCGGATCGGCCAGAGACCTGCCACAAGCCGGTCAGCCCCGGCTTGACCACCAACCGTCGGCGCATGTCGGCCGGGTAGCCAGCCACCTCCCGCGCCAGCGGCGGTCGCGGCCCCACCAACGACATATCACCCTTCAGTACGTTCATCAGCTGCGGCAACTCGTCCAGTGAGAAGCGGCGCAGCCAGGCACCGACCGGGGTGACCCGCGGGTCTTGGCGCATCTTGAACAGCTCGCCGTCGGTGTCGTTGAGGTTGCGCAGTTCGATCAGGCGCGCCTCGGCGTTGACGACCATGGTGCGGAACTTGTAGAGCACGAATGGCTGGCCGTCCTTGCCGATTCGTTCCTGCCGGAAGATCGCCGGCCCGCGCCCACCGGGGCCGAACATGACCAGCAGGCCCACGACGGCCAGCACCGGGGCGCTGATCGTCAGCAGCAGCAGGGCGCCGATCCGGTCGAAGGTGGCTTTGACGAACCGGGCGCTGCCTTTGAGTCGGGGGTGTTCGACGTGCAGCATCGGCAGGCCGTCGACGGGGCGGATGGTGGTGCGGTCACCGGCGACGTCGACCAGGGTGCTGGCCACGATCAAGTCGGTTTCGTCGCGTTCGAGCTGCCAGGCGAGTCGGCGCAGTGCGGGGCCGTCGATCTCGGGGCAGGACAGCACGATCACTGTGTCGGCGCTGACTCGGTTGACTGCGGCGGCGATGCTGTCGAAGTCGCCGAGAACTGTGGGCAGCCCGGCGGTGTGGCTGTTGCCGGTGAGCCGGTGCGGCAGGCAGGCGCCGATCACGCCGAGGCCGTGGTGGCGTTCGCGGCGCAGTCGGCGAGTCATGTCTGCCACGGCGCGTTGGTGGCCGACGAGAATAACGCGGTGCAGCCGTTCGCCCCGGGCCCAGGAACGGTGCAACCGCTGCCGGTAGGCGAACCGGGCGGCTAGATCGACAACAATTGCCAGCGGCATGGCGATAATCACATATCCGCGGGCCAAGCCGAGATCGAGTGCAAAGGAAATGATCGCCAGGCCGGCGGTCAATGCCAATCCTGACCGAAACACCCGCGCGTATTCATCCGTGCCGACAAACAGGTGGCGTGGCTCGTGCGCTCGATTGATTGCCAGGCTGGCGATCCAGGCAATGGGCAGGAGCACGGTTAATAGCAGATGGCCGCGCACGTATGGCACCTGGCCGGTTGCTCCAAACCGCAGGAACAGGGCCAGCGACGCCGCGCACAGGCCGACGACCGAGTCGATCAAGTAGAGATTCCGAGCGTACCGGCGTTGCCATTCGACTCGGGTGACGCTGGTGGTGATATTGAGGTTCAGTTGTTCGGTCGGTCCGTTGAGATCGAGGGTGGACATCGGTCCGATTGCCTGCACGACTTGCCTCCGTCGTCAACTGCGGCCAACGCATGTCCTGGCTTCCGGCGGTCGAATTTTCGCGACGCGCCGGATAGGCCAGATGCCGGGGAGAATCTGGCGGTAACACGTGGGGGACACACCAGCAGACTGCTCAATAATGCCCGGCCTGCGCTACACCTTTGGAGTTCGATAGGTATGGCGAATCGGCTGAGGCTGCTGGCAAAATGGTGCAAGGTTGCCTAGAACGGACTTTAGAGTTGGTCGTGCGCATCGGCACACAAGGGCATGGAAAAGCATGTGCCAGATCGAGCTGGCTACCAGAAAATGCAAACTAAATCAATTGACTGTCAAGAATGCATTAATGTCATTGATCTGACGCGAGAGCTCGATACTGGTTCACACAGTCGTCATATCGGGGGAGCAGGCCGGCGGCTTTGGCCTGTGCTAGGGACGGCGCTTGCTCGTCTTTGGATGACAGCAGCGGTGTGCCGGCGGGCCAGACGATGCCCAGCTGCGGGTCCAGTGGATTGATCCCGTGCTCGTGGCCGGGGCGATAGGTGCTGGAACACAGGTAGGCGACCGTCGCGCCCTCGCTGAGCGCGCAGAACGCGTGCCCTAGCCCTTCGGCGAGATAGACCGCCCGTCGGTCCTCGTCGTCGAGCGGAATGGCTTCCCACGCGCCGAACGTGGGTGAGCCGACCCGAATGTCGACCACCACATCCAGCACCGAACCCGACACGCAAGTGACGTATTTGGCCTGGCCAGGTAGCACATCGGCGAAGTGAACGCCGCGCACGACATCCCGGGCCGAGCTGGACAGGTTGGCTTGCGCCAGCTCCAGCGGGTGCCCGACGGCTGCTGCCAGCGCGTCGAACCGATACCACTCCAGGAAGGCGCCGCGGGTGTCGCGATGCTGCACTGGTGTGACTTCGAAAGCCCCTTCGATGCTCAACGGGCGAATCTTCATCGCACACCTCCAGGCTGGTCGGTGGCCGGCAGACGCAGCGCGCCCCCGTGTTGTTCAGCGGCGGGCAGACGCAGTGCGCCCCCGTGCTGGTCGGTGGCGGGCAGACGCATCAAATACTCGCCGTAGCCGCTCTTGAGCAGTGGTTGAGCCAGGGCTCGCAATTGGTCGTCGGAGATCAAACCTTGCCGCCACGCGGCTTCTTCCACGCAACCGATCTTGAAGCCCTGCCGTTCTTCGATTACTCGGACATACTCAGAGGCTTGGACCATAGATTGGAATGTGCCCGTATCCAGCCAGGCCGTGCCCCGGTCGAGGACACTGACGTCGAGCCGGCCTTGGCGCAGGTATTCTTCGTTCACCGCAGTGATCTCCAACTCTCCGCGCTCACTGAGCTCCAGTTTGTCGGCGATGGCCACGACTTCGGCGTCGTAGAAGTAGAGGCCGGGAACGACGTAGGTCGATTTCGGGTGGGTTGGCTTTTCTTCGATTGACACGACCTTGCCGAGGTCGTCGAATTCCACCACGCCGTAACGCTCTGGGTCGGCGACTGGATATGCAAACACTCGCCCACCGGTCAGTTCGCGGAACTCGGACAGTTGTTCGCCCAGGCCCACACCGTGGAAGATGTTGTCGCCGAGGATCAACGCGACTGGTTGATCTCCGATGAAGTCAGCCCCGATTCGGAACGCTTGGGCGATGCCGTCCGGTTTGGCCTGTTCCGCATATGAGAGCGAAACCCCAAAACGACTACCGTCGCCGAGCAGCCGCTGAAAATGTGGTTGGTCTTCAGGTGTCGTGATGACTAAGATCTCGGATATCCCGGCGGACACCAAGGTAGTCAGCGGGTAATACACCATAGGCTTGTCGAAGATCGGCATCAGCTGCTTCGACATTGCCATAGTGATTGGCCAGAGACGTGAGCCGGTGCCACCGGCAAGCAATATTCCGCGCACTGATCAACCGTAAACAACTCGCCCCGTGCGGGTACAGTAACCATCCGTGCAGATTTTTGTGACTGGCGGCGCCGGTTTTATCGGATCGGCCTATGTTCGAGCCATTTTGCAGGACGAGTACCCGGAAGCGATCGGGGCGTCCGTAACGGTTCTTGACCTCTTGTCCTATTCTGGGAATCGGGCGAACTTGCCGTTGACGGATTCCCGACTCGATTTCGTTCAGGGCGACATCACCGACGCAGCTCTCCTCAGCGAGCTCATGCCCGGCCACGACGCAGTAGTACATTTCGCGGCAGAATCACACGTCGATCGCTCTATCGCCGGTGCTGTCCCTTTCGTCACTACCAATGTCCTTGGTACGCAAATGTTGCTCGACGCTGCCCGAGCCGCCGGGGTGGGCCGGTTCCTGCACGTGTCCACCGACGAGGTTTACGGCTCAATCGAGCAGGGAGCGTGGACTGAGTCGTGGCCGCTGGAGCCGAACTCGCCCTACGCCGCCTCCAAGGCGTCCTCCGACCTGCTCGTGCTGGCCGCCCACCGCACCCACGGGTTGGACGCCGTCGTGACGCGCTGCTCGAACAACTACGGCCCGCACCAGTTCCCGGAGAAGGTCATCCCGCTGTTCGTGACCAACCTGCTCGACGGCAAGAAAGTGCCGCTCTATGGCGACGGCGGCAACATCCGCGACTGGCTGCACGTCTCCGACCACTGCCGCGGCATCCAGCTGGCCCTGCAGAAGGGTCGAGCCGGCGAGGTCTACAACATCGGCGGCGGTACCGAGCTGACCAACCGCGAGCTCACCGGCCGACTGCTGGAGGCCTGCGGCGCAGACTGGGACATGGTTCGACCCGTCGCCGACCGCCAAGGCCACGACCGCCGGTACGCGCTGGACATCACCAAAATCGGTAACGAACTGGGCTACGCACCGCGAGTCGACCTGGCGGACGGGCTTGCGTCGACGATCGCCTGGTATCGCGATAACCGGCCGTGGTGGGAGCCGCTCAAGGCCCGGGTCGCCGGCTGATGCGCTGGCTGGTAACCGGCGCGGGCGGGATGCTCGGCCGAGATTTGTGCACTGTTTTAGCGCATTCGGGCGAAAACGATGTCTTCGCGGCGACTCGCAGTGATCTCGACATCACGAACCCGCGCGCGGTGCGTGCAGCAGTAAACGGGGCCGACATCGTGATCAATACGGCCGCGTGGACTGACGTGGACGGCGCGGAGGCCGACGAGGCGGCTGCCACCGCGGTCAACGGTTATGCGGTGGGTCTGCTCGCCGCCGAGGCCGGAAAACGCCTCATCCACCTGTCCACCGACTATGTCTTCGGCGGGACCGCCACCACCCCCTATCACGAGGACGCCCCGCTCGCGCCCGTCAACGCGTACGGGCGGAGCAAGGCTTTAGGGGAACGCACCGTGCTCGGCGCTGGGGGCTGCGTGGTGCGCACCGCCTGGCTATATGGCGAGCACGGCCCGAACTTCGTGCGCACCATGCTCCGCCTCGCCGCCGAACGGGACACGCTGGAAGTCGTCGACGATCAGCAGGGGCCGCCAACCTGGTCGTTGGCCTTAGCTCACCAGTTGGTCGACCTTGGGCACGCCGTCGCAGCGGGCCGAGCCGCACCCGGCGCCTATCACGGCACCGCGGCTGGCAGCACCACCTGGTTCGGCCTGGCCCAAGCCGTCTTCGCCGAAGCTGGGCTCGACCCAACGCGCGTCCGCCCAACCACCAGCGACCGGTTCGTGCGCCCAGCCCGCCGACCGGCCTACAGCGTGCTCGGCCATGACCACTGGGCTGACAGCACTGTCGCCCCGCTGCCCGACTGGCGCCCCATGCTCACCGAAGCAATGCCTGCCTTGATCCGCTGACAACCAACGTCGACGGGGTCATCTGGACGAACTCACCTCTTCGGGCACCCTAGTGTCACCGGGCCGAACTGGTGGGATTGGCTGCAGGATGCGACGCCGGCTGTCGTTGAGGGCGGAGAGGAAGGCCGGGTCGTAGGTGTAGCCGTATCGGCTCGCTCCCCACGCTGGCCCGTACCGGTAGATGATGACGCGACGTTCGCCGGGATTGACTCGACTGGATCCGCCGTGGATCAGAGCGTCGCAGAACAGCAAGGCGTCACCACGGCGTAGGTGAACTTCAACCGCCGCCGGCAGTTGATCCATCCGATCCCCACGGTGGTATTCCCCGGCCAGCGGGTGCGGCAAATTTGATTTGTGTGAACCGGGGACGACCATTGTGGCGCCATCGCCGGGACCGATGTCCGTCAAAGCCATGATCACGTTCACTTGAGCGGCGCGGAACTGACCGTGCCGGTAGCCGTACGAACTGCGCACGGTGCCCTGGTAGGCGCCGGAGTGCATGGGATGATGGCCGCCCTTGCTCCGAATCGATGCGATCGTTTCATCGAGGAAGACACCGTCGAGGTAACTGTCCTGTTCACCCGCGTAGTGACAGACCCGTTGGATCCAACGGGGATGGTCGATGAGTTCGGTGAAAGCCCCTCCGACCGCTACAGCTTGATGCAACTCGTATCCGGTTTCGGTGGTGTAGTCGCGGCGTTGCGCGCCTCGATGCCAACCTCCTCGCGCCAGTTCGCGGGGGAAGGAAGCGAACTCAGCATCCAGTTCGTCTAGCAGGGCAACGGGTAAGGCCTGCTGAAGTATCAGGTAGCCGTTGAGGTCGAAGAGGAAGTCATCGAGCGGGGTTGGTTCACCATCGGTCATGCTCATCAGCATGCTGGTGTATCCCGCCGTTAACAGCACGGAATTGTCCCTAGTTCGATGCGTATCCTCAAGGTGTGCGAACCACTTCGGCCGACGTAGACCACATCGGATTGCATGCCTTCCGGGTGACCCACGGCCCGATGGCCAGGCCGCATCTGCATCCTGAGCTGGAGTTCAACCTATTGGTATCGGGCGTGGTCGGATACGAAACGGCGCGCGGCACGGTGGCATTGCCGTTGGGTCGGCTGGTGGTGTTCTGGGGCGGATACCCGCACCGGATGATTGGCTCCGGGCCACTGGAAATGATCGGCGCTACGCTGCCGCTCAGCGACACGAACAGTCGAGCGGCGCTCGACGGGGCGGCACAGGCGCTGTTGTCCGGGCAGTGGATGATCGGATGCGCAGACGACGGACCCGCTGACGCCAGGCTGTTGCTGCGATTGAACGATGACCTATGCGGCAGGCGAAACGCGGCCACCGCGGAGATCTGTCTGCTGGAGATCACTGCACGACTTGCCCGGCTGGGCGCAGGCTGCACGCCGGAGCCCGCGATGTGCGGGCCGTCCGCTGCAGCAGAACGGTTGTTGACGGTGATTGCTCGCCATTACGATGAACCTGTGTCGCTTGCGACGCTGGCGGCCCGAGCCAGCGTGCATCCAACGTATGCGGCTAAGATTTTCTCGCAAACCTTCGGTATGCCGATGTGGCGATACATCGAAAATTTGCGCGTAGCGCACGCTCAGCGACTGCTTCGAGCCACGGATTGGCCCGTCGACCGCATCGCCCACGAAATTGGCTACCGTTCGCGATCTGGCTTCTACCGCGCTTTCACCGCCTCAGTCGGGCTGTCCCCGTCGACCTATCGTCGGCGCTGATGTCAGCCGCATGCCTCAATCCGCTGAGCCCGTGGTGATGATCAGGTCGGCGCGGGCTTTGGTGGCGGCGATCAGTTCGGCGTTGCGTTCGTCGGTGCCGCTGGCCCAGGTGATCGCGGCAGCTCGGTCCTTGCCGAAGCGCACGTGCCGCTCGACCAGTCGGCGCAGCCGTTCGGGCTGTTCCAACTCCACATACCAAATCTCGTCGAAATAGGTGCTCACCTGCGCCCACGGCTCCTGCTCAACCAGCAGGTAATTGCCCTCACTGACGATCAGTCGAGCCGCCGGCGGCACCGGGATCGCGCCGGCAATCGGCTGCTCGATGCCGCGATCGAACGCCGGCGCATAAATCACGGCGTCCGCGTCTTGATGCAGCCGATGCAGCATGGCCGCATAACCCAGCGCGTCAAACGTGTCCGGCGCCCCCTTACGGTCCAACCGCCCAAGCCGACACAATTCAACATCAGCAAGATGAAACCCATCCATCGGTACGTGTACCGCCCAGCCACCCAGTGTGCGAACCAGTTGCTCGGCCAGGGTGGTCTTGCCCGCCGCAGGCGCACCGGTGATGCCTAGCACCGCCCGGCGCCCGCCGTCAGTCAGCGCGCGAGCGCGTTCCACCAGGGCGTCGAACGTCCAGGTCATGCCGGCCGACCGCCCGTCAGCCGGACAAAGTAGCTTTCGTCGCGGTTCATGCCGGTTGGGTCACCCACCTGGGTCGCACTGGCGTGTTACGCCGACGTTACCGCGACACTCCAGAGGTATGCGGTGCCGCAGCATGCGAGCCCGAAATACGTTCGGCATGGCAAGATCGGCGCGGACGAACGTTTTTGTGGGATTCCTACAACGCATCGGCTGAAGCACGCTCGACCCGAGTCATTGGTGTCGGGCTAGTTCATCCAGCAAGGTGTAGGTAGGTGCAGGCGGCGATCGGAGAACCCGGACGTCGCCTTCTGCGCGTAGGTAGTCGGGAGGCTCAACCGGTGTTCAGTCGTATCGCCATCGTCAATCGTGGTGAGGCCGCGATGCGGCTCATCCACGCCGTCCGGGATCTTTCGGCCGAAACCGGAACACGGATCGAGACGGTCGCGCTGTATACCGACGCCGAGCGCCAGGCGACGTTCGTGCGGGAAGCCGACATCGCTTACTCGCTGGGGCGCGCCGCTGACCGACCGTACCTGGATTTGGTGGTGTTGGAACGGGCCTTGGTCGACACTGGAGCTGACGCGGCCTGGGTGGGCTGGGGGTTTGTGGCTGAGGACCCGGCGTTCGCGGAGTTGTGCGCGAAGGTCGGTGTGACTTTCATCGGGCCGAGCGCGACCGCGATGCGCAAACTGGGCGACAAGATTGGCGCGAAGTTGATCGCCGAGGAAGTCGGGGTGCCGGTCGCGCCGTGGAGCCGTGGTGAGGTGGCCACCCTCGAGGACGCGCTGGTGGCCGGCAACAAGATCGGCTATCCGTTGATGCTCAAGGCGACCGCCGGTGGTGGGGGGCGCGGCATCAGCATGGTCGCCTCCGACGCGGACCTGGCCGGAGCATATGAGCGGACCAGCCAGCAGGCGTTGCGTGCCTTCGGCTCCGGCGTGGTCTTCTTGGAACGCCTGGTCACCGGGGCTCGGCACGTCGAGGTTCAGGTCATCGCCGACTCGCACGGCACCGCGTGGGCGCTGGGGGTGCGCGACTGTTCAGTGCAGCGGCGCAACCAGAAGGTGATCGAGGAGTCGGCGTCGCTGGTGCTCGGGCCAGAGCAGACCGCTGAGCTGAAGGCATCGGCCGAGCGCCTCGCCGTGGCCGTCGGCTATTGCGGCGCGTGCACTGTCGAGTTCCTCTATCACCCGGGCGAGAAGCTGTTCGCCTTCTTGGAGGTCAACACCCGACTGCAAGTCGAACACCCCATTACCGAGATCACTACCGGTACGGATCTGGTTCGGCTGCAGTTGCACGTGGCTAGCGGCGGCAAGCTAGAGGGTCGCCAACCGGTGGAACAGGGGTGGGCGGTCGAGGCCCGACTCAACGCCGAAGACCCGGACCGTGATTTCGCCCCGTCGCCCGGCCGCATCATCCGGCTGGTGCTGCCGGCCGGCCCAGGGATCCGGGTGGACACTGGGGTCAGCGAAGGCGACCGAATCCCGGCCGACTTTGACTCTATGATCGCCAAGATCATCGCCTCTGGCAGCAATCGCGACGAAGCCCTCGCCCGGCTCCGGCGCGCCCTGGCCGAGACCACAGTGATCATCGAAGGTGGGGCCAGCAACAAGAGCTTCGTGCTCGACTTGCTGGACCAGCCGGAGGTGACTGACGCGAGCGCAGACACCGGCTGGATCGACCGAGTCCGGGCGCAGGGCCGCCTGGTCAACCACCGGCACGCCGCCATCGCCCTAGCCGCGGCCGCGATCGAGGCTTACCAAGACGAGGAAGAGATCAGCCGGCAGCGGCTGCTCGCCACCGCTCACGGCGGACGCCCGCAGGTGCGCCACGACAGTGGACGGCCGCTGGACCTGAAACTGCGGGGGGTCGGCTATCGGGTCAGCGTCGCCCGCATCGGCCAGCAACGGTTCCGGGTCGGAGTCAGCGGCGGCGGCGACGTGCACCTAGCCGATGTCGAGGTTGAGCGTTTCGACGAGCACACCGGCCGAATTGTGGTCAACGGGCGGCGCTTCCGGCTGGTGCAGGCCACCTATGGCCCGATCCATTTGGTCGAGGTCGACGGTGTGACCCACCGGATCAGCCGCGACGAAGGCGGCGTAGTGCGTTCACCCTCACCCGCGCTGGTGGTGGCGACGCCGTTCGCGGTCGGGGACGAGGTTGCTGCGGGCGCGCCGATCCTCGTGCTGGAAAGCATGAAGATGGAAAACGTGCTGCGTGCGCCGTTCCGGGCCCGGGTCCGGGAGCTGCCGGTTTCAGTCGGCAGCCAGGTGGAGACCGGCGCGCCGTTGATGCGGCTGGAACCACTTGCCGACGACGCGCAAGAGCAGACGGCCAGCAACAACGATGTGGTCGACATCGACCTGCCGGCGGAGCCGATCGAGGTGTCCGCAGCGGACCGGGTCACCCGAGGATTGCAGGATCTGCGCAGCCTGCTGCTCGGTTACGACGTCGACCCGTTCGACCAAAAGCGGCTGTTCGCCGGCTATCTGGCCGCGCGCGCTGAGCTGGGCGACCGCCCGCTGCCAGGCGAGTTGGAGCTGCTCACGGCCTTCGCCGATCTGTCCGAGCTCAGCCGTAACAAGCCGGTCGGCGCGCTGGAGACCGAGCCGGGCAGCCCAGTGCACAGCCCACGCGAGTATTTCCACAGCTACCTGCAGAGCCTCGACGTCGAACGGGCCGCCCTGCCGGAAGCCTTCCAGGCCAAGCTCACCCAAATGCTCGGGCACTACGGCATCACCACGCTGGACCGCACCCCGGAGCTGGAAGCGGCTGTCTTCCGCATCTTCCTCGCCCAGCAGAAAATGTCCACCGACGTCGCCGTGGTTTCCGAGCTACTACGCCAATGGCTCGCTGGCGCGCCCCCCGAGGGGTCGCTGAGCGAGCAAGCCGGCCTCACCCTGGAACGCCTGGTCGCCGCCACCCAAGTGCGGTTCCCCGCCGTCTCCGACCTGGCCCGCGGCGTCGTGTTCCGCTGGTATGCCCAGCCGCTGCTACGCCGTAACCGTGCCACCGTGTACGCCGCGGTGCGTGCCGACCTGCGCTACCTCGACGCCAACCCGGACGCGCCCGACCGGGCCGACCGGATCCAAGCCATGGTGTCCGGCGCCGAACCCCTGGTCCGGTTGGTCGGGCAACGCATCGGCCGCCCCGGTCGCGACCATGCGCCCTTGCTGGAAGTGCTGACCCGCCGCTATTACGGCAATCGGGAACTGTCCGACGTGCGGGCGCAGGTGATCGACGGCTGTCGCATCGTCACCGCCGAACGCACCGGCTCCAGCGGTGCCACCCGGATTGTCACCGCTGCCGTGGACATCGCTGAGCTGCCCGCTGCCATCGCCGCGGTCGGGACCTTGGCTGCCGGCGACGACGAACGCGGCCTGGTCGCCGACCTCTACGTCAGCTGGCCGAACCAACCCGAATCCGACGCCATGGCCGCCCGCCTGAACGAGCTGCTGGTCGAATATCCGCTGCCAGTCGGGGTCCGTCGAGTCACCATCACCGTGGCCGGTGCCACCGGTGCGGCAATGCATCACCACTTCACCTTCCGACCGGACGGCACCAGTTTTGCCGAAGACCGGCTGATCCGCGGCCTGCACCCGCAGATCGCCCGTCGATTGCAGTTGCAACGGCTGCGCGAGTTCGACCTGACCCGGCTGCCGTCGGCCGACGAAGAGATCTACCTGTTCAAGGCCGTGGCCAAGAGCAACCCGGCCGACGAACGGCTGATCGCGATGAGCCAGGTGCGCGATCTGACCGCTCTGCGCGAAGCCGACGGTCGCCTCGTCGCTTTGCCCACAGTGGAAGACACCGTCACTGCCTGTTTGGACGCGATTCGGGCCATTCAAGCCCAGCGCCCCCAGCACAGCCGGTTCGACACCAACCGCATCCTCATGTACGTCTGGCCGCCCACCGAGTTGTTCAGTGAAGACCTCGACATGCTGGTCCGCCGAATCCTGCCCACCACTGCGGGTGCCGGACTGGAGGAGGTGCAGTTCCTGGTCCGCCAGCGCGCCGCCACCGGTGAACCAGCCGAACTCGCCGTACGAATCTCGCTGGCGGCAGGTCACGGTGCCCGGGTTGACGTCGGTGAGCCGTCGACTGAGCCGGTGCAGCCGTTGGACGATTACCGGCAGAAGGTGCTGCGGGCGGCTCGACGCGGCACGGTCTACCCGTACGAGTTGACGGCGGCGTTGGCGGGTCCGGGCGGGAAATTCGTGGAGCACGATTTCGATGGCCATGCGGTGTTGGTGCCGGTCGACCGGCCGAAGGGCAAGAACAGCGCGGCAATTGTGGCCGGCGTCGTCACCACAGTCACCACCCGGCACCCGGAGGGGATCACCCGAGTCGTGTTGCTCGGCGATCCGACCAAGGCACTCGGTGCCCTGTCCGAGCCGGAGTGTTCGCGGATCATCGCTGCGATCGACCTGGCCGAGCGGATGCGGGTGCCACTGGAATGGTTCGCGCTGTCAGCCGGAGCCCGAATTTCGATGTCGTCGGGCACCGAGAACATGGACTGGGTCGCCGCCGCACTCAAGCGGATCGTCACCTTCACCCAGGCCGGCGGCGAGATCAACATCGTGGTGGCCGGGATCAACGTCGGCGCTCAGCCCTATTGGAACGCCGAAGCGACAATGCTGATGCACACCAAGGGCATCCTGGTGATGACCCCGGATTCCGCGATGGTGCTCACCGGCAAACAGTCGCTGGACTTCTCCGGTGGCGTGTCGGCCGAGGACAACTTCGGCATCGGCGGCTACGACCGGGTCATGGGCCCGAACGGTCAGGCCCAATACTGGGCACCAAACCTGTCAGCCGCCCGCGAAGTGCTGATGTCACATTACGACCACACCTATGTGGCGCCCGGCGAGTCCGCCCCGCGCACCGTGGTCACCATCGACCCGATCGATCGTGACATCTCCGACTTCCCGCACATCTTCGCCGGCAGCGACTTCAGCACCGTCGGCCAGATCTTCTCCGCCGAATTCAACCCCGACCGCAAAAAGCCCTTCGACATCCGTACGGTCATGCGCGCGGTGTCCGATCAGGATCACCCGGTGTTGGAGCGCTGGGCCGGGATGGCGGACGCGGACACCTCGGTTGTGCAGGACGTGCACCTCGGTGGGCGGCCAGTGTGTCTGATCGGGATCGAGTCGCGTTCGGTGCCCCGGCGGGGTTTCCCGCCCACCGACGGTCCGGACACGTACACGGCCGGCACGTTGTTCCCGCGTTCGTCGAAGAAAACGGCTCGGGCGATCAACGCGGCCTCCGGCAACCGCCCCCTGGTCGTACTAGCGAACTTGTCCGGTTTTGACGGCTCACCAGAGTCGATGCGCAAACTGCAACTGGAGTACGGCGCCGAAATCGGCCGGGCCATCGTCAACTTCGACGGACCGATCGTGTTCTGCGTGATCTCCCGGTACCACGGTGGGGCATTTGTCGTGTTCTCGAAGGCGCTCAACCCGAACATGACTGTGTTGGCGTTGCAGGGTTCGTTCGCCTCAGTGCTCGGTGGCGCCCCGGCTGCGGCAGTGGTGTTCTCGGGCGAGGTGAACAATCGGACCGCGAGTGATCCGCGCGTCACGAGCATTCAGGCGGCGATGTCGACAGCCAGTGGCGCGGCCCGCTCGGCTTTGAACGCATCCCTGGTCGAGGTCCGCACCACTGTGCGCGCGGAGAAGCTCGGCGAGGTCGCGGCCGAGTTTGACCGGGTGCACAGCATCCAACGCGCTGTCGACGTCGGCTCGGTCGACGCCATCATCAGCGCCTCGACGCTGCGCCCCCAGATCATCGAAGCGATCGAAAACGCGCTGAAGCGCTGATTTCGCTTAGTGGTCCTCGGCGTTAATCCTTCGGGGGTCAGATGGTGGCGGTTTCGTGAGCGGCGATGCGTTTGAGGGTGGTGGCGAGGTCGGCTTTGGTGTAGCGCCAGTTGAAGGGCCGGGCGGCGAGGTTGTACAACTCTTCGAATGCGGTGAGCCGGTTGGTGACGTCGTTGAGGTCGTAGAAATCGTTGGGTGTGACGACTTTGCGCTGCACGATGGAAAAGTAGATTTCGACCTGGTTGACCCAGCTCGCGTGGATTGGTGTGTGGACCAGGGTGGCGTTCGGCCAGGTGTTTTCCAACCGGTCGATGGCTTTGTGACCGCGGTGTGACGAGCCGTTATCGGTGATCCAAAAGACTCGGCGGGCGCTGGAGTAGGGCTCACGGCCCATGACCTGCGCGACCAGGTTCGCGAACGGAACAATGCCGGTCGTGGGTTCGGTACGGCCGAACACCCTGGCCTGGTGGACGTCGTACGCGGCGAGGTAGGCCAGCGCCCCACCCCGGTCATATTCGTGGTTGACCCGCATGATCCGGGCCAGTCCGGGTGGCAGGCTCGGATGACACCGGCAGCGGGCCTGAACCGAGGTCTTCTCATCGGCGGAGATGACGTAGTCGTCGTCGCCGAGCACCTCGCCGTGCCAGGTGCGTGCGTATAGGTCGAGGACACGGCCTGCCTTAACGGCGAAGTCCGGGTCACGCGGGAAGATCCATGACTGGTAGCGCCACGGGCGGATCGCATCCCGGCGTAGCCACCGGCGCACGGTGGATGCCGAGATGTCCTCGACCACCCCGACGTCGACGGCTTCGGCAGCCAGATCGGCGTGGCTAAACCGCGACAACGGGATCCCCCGATCAGCGGGCAGTTCACAGGCGATCGCTTTGACCTGGGCCTGCTGCACATCGGTGAACCGACGCGGCCGCCCGGAGCGGCCCCGATCCCGCAGGCCGTCCTCGCCGTAGGCGCCGTAGCGGTCGCGCCAGGTCCGGGCGGTGTCCACACAGACCCCGACCCGCCGCGCGATCGCCGCGTTGCTCCAACCCTGGGCAGCGAGCAAGATGATCGTGGCGCGTAAGACGTGCCGGTGTTGCTCGGTCACGGTCCTGACCCGGTGCTCAAGACGCTGCTGCTCGGGCATAGACAAGACGATCGGGCAGGCCGATGGACCAGACATGACAAACCTCCGCCTACCCGAACATGGCAGACAGTCGATCTATTGCGGGTGGTCGGCCTTTCGCACCGGGTGGATTCGCCCCGGCCTGCGGGCCCATCGGCAGGCCGGCATGATGAATAGTGTGGCCGCGATTCCCGAATCGACGAAGGTGTCGTTGCAGCAACGCCTGACTGAGCACGCGAAGGCCCACTGGCCCGGGCTGCCCGGGATCGTGGTGCGGTACCGGGCAGGGTTCGCCTACATCGACGCGCAACTACCCGACGGTGAGACCATCCCACTGATGAGGCTGCGCTACCAACGCTCCGCACACCTGTGGGGCTTCGCGATCTACCTCGCCAGTCGTGACGGCTACCAAGACTCCGTCCTACCCGACGGCCAACCGATCGGCACCGCCCAAGACGCCCTCGACTGCGCCGGCGACCTCTACCTCACCAACCTGGAACCCCTGAACCAACCCCCGAAGGATTAACGCCGAGGACCACTTAGTGTCTTGACGCGGACCGCTGGACGGTGCCCAGTCCAGCGGTCCGCGTTAGGGACACCTGCTCTTTGTCAACGTGTCACTTCGCCCGGGTAAACCGGTGGCATGACCGAAACCCGTTACGCCATCAGGCAAGAGACCGACGCGGCCGCACGAGTCACCCGGTTGCATCTGATCGGACGACTCGACCGCTCGGCCCGACCCGGCCTGCTGCGTGCCCTGTCGGGTGCGTTGACCGCGCAGCGTCGGACCACCGTGCACCTCGACCTAGCTGCCGTGATCTTCCTGGGCAACGAATGCATCGACGTGCTGTTGGGCGGCTACGCCCGCGCGTTGCGCTCCGGCCACGGCTACGAGGTGGCGGGCGCACGCGGGCACGTCCGGCGAGCACTGGCAGCCGTGCGGCTGTGTGCGCCCGGCAGTGTCGAAGAGTTGCTCGACGGCCCGTGGTGGTCCGACGATGAGCGGGAAGAGGACGACCCGCGCTGGATCTCAGCGGTCGGCGACGGCCACTTTAGTGAGCGCTAATCTGCTCCGACTTGGAGCCGTTACGGTTGACTACTATGACGTCCTATTCAGGTCCTGCCACGTTGATCTTGGTCGACGGCGAGCGGGTGGCCGGCATGGCTTCGCTCGGAACCAACAATCGGGGTGACCTCAACGGCTGGAGCGGCACGTTTCGTCCCGATCAAGTGCGCGCTGAATTGCACAACACCGGCGACGGTCTGCAGCTAGAACTGCCGTATGAAGAAATCGGGTCGGTCGCCGTGACCGGTGTTCGTAAGCTGCTGGCCACTCAGGTGTTGATGTCGCTGGTCGGCCAAGGGCCAGCTCCGTTTTAGCCCCGCCATCGAGCCGCCTTTGGCGCTCGCGCGCTCCGCCGTGCCGCCCGCTGCACCTGGTTCGCACCCGCCGACAACCGGATTGCCCCGTGTCCTGGCGCCATTCGCCCTGCCCGCTGCCTTGAGCGTCGTCTGCCGCTGCCGATGGTGTCACGTCGGCGACCAGCCGATGCCACGGCTGCGGCCGGCGAGCGATGACCAGCGGCGGGGGACAAGCAACGATGGCGATGCACACCCAGAACCGGCGCGCTTCGCGTCCAGCTGCCCTGGCGGTGCTCGCCGCCGCGGCGGTGGTCGTTTCCCCCTGCATCGGCGCGACTGCCGCGTCCTCGGCGACATCGAGCCCTGCTCGCAGCTGGTCCGCGTTGATGCAACGCAGCCTCGGGCCTAGCCCGGAGTCGCTGCGCCTCAAAGCCCTGGTGAGCGGCCTGCAAACCGCTGCACCTAACCGCAGTGCTGCAGTGCTGCAAGCCCGAAGCCAACAAAGCATTGCCCAAACTTCTCTAGCGGCTGCCGTCGCCGCCCAAGCGGTGGCACAAAGCGGCCTCGCCGTAGCCACGTCGGCGGCGACAAAAGCCCAGCATGCGCTGACCGCCGCGATTGCCCACCGCCCCACCAACAAAGCCGCTATCAGGCAAGCCCGCCGCCAGGTGAAGACCACCGCAGCCGTGCTTCGCCGCCAAGCCAAAGCCGTGACCACCGCCGCGGCCACGCTGCGTGCCGCCCAAATCAATGTCCAGCAGGCCGCCGCCACTGTCACCACTGCCGTAGCTGCCTGGCAAACCACAAATGTCGCTATCCGCAACGCCCAACAAAAACTCGCCAGCCTGCCCCGCTACGACGCCGCATTGGCCGCCCAAGCTGGCACCTACAGTTCAGCTGTGGTCACCGACGCGCGCGCCAACTTCACCCCGGCTGACACGACCCAGGTCAACGGCATAACCGTCAACAAAACCATCGCGTACGAGCTGCAGCGCATGATCACGGACGCGGCTCAGGACGGCATCGCCCTGTCTGGCGGCGGTTTTCGCACCAAGCAGCAACAGATCCAGCTGCGTGTCGTCAACGGTTGCCCCGACATCTGGACTGCCCCGGCATCCTCGTGCAAAGTTCCCACCGCGATCCCCGGCCGCTCGCTGCACGAACTAGGCCTGGCCGTCGATTTCACCGTCGACAACAAAACAATCAGGGACCGCACCGGCCCCGCCTTCACCTGGCTCACCCTGCACGCCGCCCAGTACGGCCTGGCGAACCTGCCGTCCGAGCCCTGGCACTGGTCCATCACCGGCAACTGACCGTCAGGCGACCGGGGCGTTCTGGGGCTCGGGCGGTGCCGGGACGGGGGTCAGGGTGGAGGACCAGCGTTGCTCGACTCGGCCGAAGTGCCAGACTGCGATGGCTACCAGCCAGGCGCCGAAGAACAGCGCGACGATGCCGTAGCCGGCGTAGTCGAGGGGAATGTCAGCGATGGCAGCCAGCGGCCCGGTGGTGATTTTGGCCTGGCCGGCGAGCACACTGATCAGCTCGATCGTGCCGATGATCAGGGCGACGGCGACCGAGATCGACGTGATGGTGATGTTGTAGAACACCTTGCGGACGGGCTTGGCGAACGCCCAACCGTAGGCGGCGTTCATGAACACGCCGTCGATGGTGTCCATCAAGCACATCGCTGCCGCAAACAGGATCGGCAACACCAGGATTGAGTAGAACGGTAAGTTAAATGCTGCTGCACCGCCGGCGAGGATGAGCAGGCCCACCTCGGTGGCGGTGTCGAAGCCCAGGCCGAAGAGCACCCCGATCGGGTAGATGTGCCACGGCTTGCGCACCGATTTGGTCAGGCCGCCGAGGAACCGGTTCATGAAGCCGCGCTTGTTGAGCTGTTCTTCGAGCTGTTGCTCGTCGAACTGGCCGCGGCGCATCCGTCTGAACACTTTCACGATGCCGACCAGCACCACCAGGTTGAGGATGCCCAGGATCCACAGGAACACCCCGGAGACTGAAGCGCCGATCACGCCAGTGATCGAGTGCAGTTGCGAACCGTCGTCTTCTACCTGCCCGGCGAGCGTCTTGACTCCCACGGAGAGCAGGAAGGCCAGCAGGAACACGATGGTGGAGTGGCCCAACGAGAACCAGAACCCGACCGACAGCGGTTTGCGATCGGAACCGTTGACCGTGTTGTCCTGCATCAGCTTGCGGGTGGTGTTGTCGACGGCGGCGATGTGGTCTGCGTCGAAGGCGTGCCGCAGCCCAAAGGTGTAGGCCAGCACGCCGACGCCGACGCCGAAGACGGGGTGGTCTCCGCCGAGCTGGAAATGTTTCGGCACTACCAGGGTGAACAGGATCGCAAAGCCGACCACGTGCAGGAAGATGATGAAAGCGGTCATCGCACCGAGTGAGCGCCAGTCCCTGGGGGTGAGGCTGTGCCGAAATCGCGAGATTCCAGCGGTCATGTCGGCCTTCTTTCACGCGACGGTGCCGGTCATCGCACGCTAACCCGCAGAGCTGCGTTATTGCAAGTGCTTGGCGATAGCATGCATTTGGCGTTAAGTGCAGCAGTGGTCGAAGTCCAGGCCCGGATGAAGGGCAGCGGCCCGGTGTTCGGGTCACATTGACTCACCTCGGCCCCAGCCCATAGTGTTCAGGTTGTGACGGCGTGAGGAAGCTGGGGAAGATCCAGCACGGTCGCGCCACTGTGAATGAGCCGCACGGCTCGTCAGTCAGATACTTCGCCGTCGCCCGCCCGATCCGCACGAGGGACGCACGATCCCTGAAGGAGGCTCTTCGATGAGTTCTATGCCACACCCCACCGCCGCCGCTACCCCGCTGGTTATTCCGGCCTCGCGCGCGGTGTATTGGCTCGTCGGCACCGCGCTGCTAGCGCTGGCGGTCTACTACTTCATCGGGGTCGACCAGGGCGCAGTGTCGGTCTTCGGCAACGACACCCACATTCACGAATTCGTCCACGACGGTCGACACTTCCTCGGCTTCCCCTGCCACTGATCAACGCAGCGGACTGAGACAACTCGAGATGGAGAAACGGATCATCTGGCGTGGCCTGCTGGCCGGCGCCATCGGTGGCTTGCTGGCGTTCGTGTTCGCGCGAATTTTCGCCGAGCCGCAGATCCAGCTCGCAATCAACTACGAGCAGGGGCGTGAGCACGCTCAACAGCTCCTCGACCAGGCCGCCGGGCTGGCTGTCGAGCACGACCACGCTGACCCGTTCAGTCGGGCGGTGCAGGGAAACGTCGGGGCCGGCGTCGCACTGATTCTGTTCGGTGCGGCCATGGGTGGACTGTTCGCCGTCGCCTACACGTTGTATTTGGGGCGATCTGGTCGGCTGCGTCCGCGAGCACTCGCGCTGCTCGTTGCCGCCGGTGGTTTTCTGGGCTTTTATGCCGTGCCCTCGAGCAAATACCCAGCCAACCCGCCGGCGATCGGGCACGAAGACACGATCCAGCAGCGCAGCAGCTTTTACCTGTTACTGGTCGCGGCTTCGGTGCTATTGCTGGTCCTCAGCGTGTGGCTCGGCAAGCGGCTCCAGTTGAGATACGGCAACTGGAATGCGACGTTGATCGCTGGCGGTGCGTTCGTGGCGGCGATCGGCTTGATCATGCTGCTGTTGCCTTCGTTCGGCGAGCTGGCCGGCAACGAGGCCTATCACTCGGCCACCGAGACGCCCGGACCGCTCACCAACGCGAGTGGCGTCATCGTATTTCAGGGCTTCCCAGCCGACGTGCTCTACCAATTCCGGGCCTACTCGCTCGGCGCGCAGCTGATCCTCTGGTCGACGATCGGGCTGGTCTTCGCCCCGCTCGCCGAGCGCTTGCTGGCGCCGACTGCCACCGCCGCCCGCGAACCAGCGACAATCGGCGGCTGATACCCGAGCCGGCTGGCGATCACAGCATCGCCAGCCATTCCCGCACCCACCCCGGTTGCCGGAACGCCACTCGTCCACAGAGTTGCTGTTGCCGTCGAATGCCCTCTGCTTTGAAGGTCGATTACGAGGCCGCCTTAAGCAGCGCTTTCAGGCCCAAAATTGTACTGGTGAACTATTTTTCGGTCAGGTATGTAAAAGAAGTAGGTTTTTTGATGTTGGGTGGGGCATTCCACTTCTGCAGTTCAGAGCTGTCGCAGATTGCCACCTGGGCCTTGCTAGTCCCGTCTTCATATGCATCTTTTGGTATAGCCGTTTGGGAGGTTGGCGTGAGACAATGGCCTGCGCTGTCCATAATGCGGTAGCTGGTGGCGTAGGTGCCAGTGTCAAAATAAAAGGTCCAAGTGACTGCGGGTGCGGCGCGGGCCGCTGGGTTCGAGCAGTTCACCACCGTTACGTAGGGTTTTGCGGCGAGATTCAGCGGTGAACTCAGGCAATATGGAGTGTTGGAATGTTCCGCGTCGGTCACGACGATTGGACCGGTAACGGAGGTTGCCCCCGGTGCGGATGCCGGTGATACCCATTTTTGATTCCACCAGACACCACTTTTGCCGGCCGGTGACTGCTTGCAGAACCACACAATCATATATGTTTGTGCCGGGTTAGCATCCGTCACGTCGAGACATCGGCTGAATTGTTCGTAGTTAACAAGCTGATCTGTCTGGCTCCCGGCACTGCCCGCACCTACACCTGTGGAGGAAATCCACTCGTTCGTGTCGTTATAATATTGGTCCTGGTCGCAGTCTCCCAGGACGAGCAGGCTATCGGCACCGTTCGGGTTCTGCAGTGACAAACAGCCATTCTCGGTAATTCCCTTCCCTTTAGAGTCGCAGCAAGCGGTTGATCCGAATCGGCCGTTACCGTCTAGGCTCCACTGGAAGCGTGGAGTCCGGTCGCTGGGGCAGACGTCCCACCGCGCGTAGTTCCCGTTGCCGTGCTGATGCGTGGGCAATGTCTCGAGACACATGCCGTACGGCGCAGATGTGGTCTCCGAGTGGATCAACTTTAGATATAGGTCAGATGTGTAGCCAAATTGCTGGGCGCTGCTCCCATTGCAAGGCTTCATGACGACTAACGTATTCTTCGATGGACTTTTCGCTGCAGTGCCGGCGTCGATGCATTGGTGACCGAGGATAGATGACCTAATTTCAAATCGAGCCGCCCGGAATATTGGTATTGCTGGTTGAAAAGACATATGTTGCAGTTAAGATTCGGCAGGGCAAGACGTCAGGAGATGCCGGCCGGGTTGGGCAACTAGAGGTGCCACCGCCCGGGGACGGCACAGTTGTGCCGTATCCGATGGATTGCACAAACGCCGTGGTCGGTACGTCGGTCACCGGGCAGGTAACGGGAACGCCGTCCTGATCGCGGTATTGGATGCTCACGTAATACGGCAATGACTCACCGGCGTCACTTACCCCGGCGTCCCCGCTCAGCGTGCACGGCGGTAACTGTTCCGGCAGACCTGAGCCCAAATCGGAAGCGGCACGGACGCGGGCCAACATCACATCTATGCCAGCCTGCGCTGCGTTGAGAGCCACGTCATGACTGGCGAGCGTGCGGGTAGATGTGATTTGGCGGACCACTACCGGAGTGATCGCAGCGGACAGCAGTAACCCGACGGTGATCACCATGAGCGCCATCGGCAACGATCCGCGGTCGCCGCGACGCTGCAGCGTCAACCAGGTCATGTCGGTCTTCCTTTGCCGCAGTCGTTGAGCGAAGGAGTGTCAGGGGTGTTGTTCTGAGCGGTGAAAACAACGTCATATGGCAGCGATACCCGGCCCTGGTTGGCGACGAATTGGATTCGGACCTGGGCATGTTCAGGGGAAAATTGTCGGCCCATGCCCGCAGTGCCGGTGCTCGCCGAGCTGAATGGATGGACGTTGGCGGCATACACCGTGAACGGGATGGTGCTGCTGGTAAGGCTGAGCCCAGTCGCTACGGTTGTTGGTTTACCCGGTGTGGTGTTGGGCGGTGTCCACGCTGCCAGGGCCAGTACACCGTCGTTGTAGCTGAGTTGCCGACATCCCGCTGGTAGGGCGTATTCGAAATACCAAACGCCGCGCACCTGGCCGGGTGTGCTCACCCAGATCGCATACCGAAGTTCCTTGTCGAGGCGGCGAAAGCTGTTGCTGAGCTGGTCGCGGGCAATCGAGGTGGCATCGACCCGATTCGCCGTTGCGTATAACTGAACCATGGCGCCGATGACGACCACCATAACGAGGGACAAGATCGACATAGTGACGACCACCTCGGTCAGGGAAAAGCCTGCGTCACCTTTCGCCTGACCTCGTCGGCACCAGGGCCTCATGTGATCTTCCACAGAAAGGCTAGATTGCTGACTTGCGGTGGTGTTCCGCCGGTAGCCACCATGGTGACCTTATATGTGCCAGGCGTGGTCGGTGTGCCGCTTACCGAGCTGGTGAGCGTATTCAAAATGAGCCCCGGCGGTAGCCCGGTGGCAGTCAGCACGGGGCTGATACCGAGCGTCGCACCATTGGTCGCGAATGAGATCGAGGTCGCGGCGCCAGCCAGGGAGGTGCGATCCACTATAGCGAACGCCGGCGAAGTGAAGGTCAGCGAACTGGGTGCCGTCACAACTAGCTCGAATTGGCGCGCGGCCGCACCGGCGGAGCCGCCAAGACCGTCGGAGACTGTAACTGTGGGCAAGTAGCGTCCGGTGCTTGTAGGTTGCCCGGATATTGCACCGGTGCCATCGTCTAGTTCCACCCCGGGCGGCAGACCAGTCGCCGAATATGTCAGCGTGCCGCCGCCGGCGCTACCCAATACTGCGACACGCAACGTTGACGGTGCGGCAATGGCCTGGTCTGCGATTGCTGCCAGTGCGACTGCGGGATACACGATCTGCGTCCAGCTTTTGGTTGCCGTCCCACCGTTGATGTCAGTGACCTTCGCCATAATCCGGTAAGTGCCAGCCGTGGTCACCATCCCGGTGATGGCACCCGTGCTGGAGTTGATCGATAGACCCCGCGGCAATCCCGTAGCGTCATAGGTGAAGGGCATGGTGCCGCCTGCGGTCGTTACTACTTGATTGACAGCCTCGCCGACGTGGTCCTTTAGGTCGCTGGGGCCGTTAAGTCTTGGCGGTGCGACGACATTGATCACTATGTTCTCGGTATCGCTACGGCCTAACTTGTCGGTGACGGTAGCTCTGATCGGCCAGGTCCCGGTTACGGTCGGAGCTCCGGCGATGCTGCCGTCACTAGACACGCTAATTCCGGTGGCCATGGTGCCCGTGATAATCCAGGTGTTGGGCAGTTGGCCGCCCAGAGCTTCGATCTGCGCGTTGCTGGTCTGACCTTGATACAAGGTAACGGCAGTGGTTTTGACTAGGGGGGCAGGTCGATGCACCTCGAACGTTGGCTCCGGAGCGCGTGAGATCAACGTCGAGGCGACGTAGGAGCAGATCCCGGCCCCGGCCTGCACACAGGTCGAGTCCGGCCAGGTGATCAAAACGACTACTCGGAAAAACTCTACAATTTTGGTGTGGTCAGCTGGTAAGGCCACCACGGCCGGGCTCACGCACCTGCCAGTGCTGTTCGCGGTGAGATAGATATCGCAAATGCCAACGTAGATGGAACGCGCGTAAGTGGTGCCCTGGGCTGTCATAGTCTGCACTGCGGTTGACAACGGCGCGTCGTCCCCTAAAACATTCTCAGCGTCCACTAGCGTCGAATCCCAAGCCAACTGCATAGTGCTCAGGTTAAGCCGCGACTTGAGCGGGGGCTGAATTCCACTGAGCGGCGCTCTTGGCCTGGCCGCGGCCAGCGAGCAGAGAACTGCCCCGGATGCTGCGCACCTGCTCGAATGCGCTGTCAGCGAGCTGAGCTGCAGCCTGCGCCGCGCTTTGCCGCGAGATTGAACGGATGCTACCGATGAAGAAAGTTCCAATCGCAGCCATGAAGATAGTGAGCAGGGCCAGTGAGGTCAGAACCTCAACGAGCGTGAAACCGTCATCGCGGCAGGCCCGACGCACACCACCCATCAGCTGACCTGCCCAGGATCTTTGTTCGGCGAACACCCTGTTACCCCTAATAATCGGCAGCCCCGACGCTCACCTGAACTCTTTGCCATTCCCGCTGAACTCCAGCGTTGAAGGCCGGCGCCTGTCGCCTGAAGCTCGACCCGCGCCCAGCCGACCCCGACCCGGTCACCGACTGCGACTACCCCCGCGATTGCATGATCGACCACGATCGGGTACCGAGTCTGGTCCCATTCGGTGCGCGCGGTGTGGATGTCGCAGTGGCAGATGCCGGCGAACTCGCTACCCCGGTGGGAGTGGGCCAAGCGGATGTGTGTCGTGCCACTGCTGACCCCCGTTGCGGTGAAATGCCGAGTTGGGGTTACCGGGTGGGGCTGCGTAGCGTTCTACAATCGTCCGAAATAAGCGATAAGACCGATTAGGAGCCTCATGAGAATCACAGTTGCGTTCGGGACGATCGCCGCGGCAACTTCCGTGCTGGTGGGCGCCGCTGCTCCGGCGTTCGCTAGCACACCGCCGGCTCCGCGTACGGTGGCTGGGGTGCAGGCCCGGGTGGACGCCAAGGCCCAGCACATCACCGCCAAGATGCAGACCCTGCAGAGCCGGCTCGCAGGTAAGCCGAAGCTCAGCGACGCTCGGGTGAACCTGCAAGCTGACATCACCAAGGTGCTGGCCGCCACGGACGCCTGGCGCAAGCAAGTGCATGCGGCTAGCACGATGGCCGGCATTCGTGCGGCCGAGCCGGCGCACACCAGCCTGAAGTCCGACCTCGCGAAGCTGCACACCGACCTGGTGTCGGCTAAGGCCACCCTGATGGGTGGGGCTGCGAAGCCGATGAAGACCACGAAGGCGAACTCGACTGTGAAGTCGGGAACGGCCACCAAGTCAGTGACCCCAATCACGACTGGTACGACCATGGGCGCAGTGACCACCGGGGTGCAGCCAGCTGGACTCTGAGTCACACTGATCCGGCGAGGAGTTACCTTCGGGTGGCTGCTCGCCGGATTCGGCCCTATTCGCGCCACGCGCCACCGGGAGCAGATCGACGACAGGGGAAAACGAGTTGGGCGACGGGTAAAGTTTACCGGGTGGCCATCGGCACTTCTGCCGATATGTGTTCGCTGGTTCCTCCTTATGCTGGTCGCGGTTCTGGTGCAACTTCTGCTGATCCTCGGCCGGGACCGCCGACAGATGAGGACGGCTCAGTCGCCCTCCGGGCAACAGTGAAGGTAGCCATGGCTGATCACGGGACCGGAGTCAATTTTCGACCGGCGATTATCACCGAAGCGCAGCGAGTGGCTGCTGTGTCGTCGTCGCAGGTGGTTGTTGGCGCAGATCAGCTGGCCGGCGGTGTGCCTGGCACCTTGCACGGGGTCAGAACCTGGCGCACAGCGGAGGCGTTGGAGCAAGTCAGCCTCGCCTTTGCCGATCACGCCAGGCTGCTGCAAGCTCACACAAATTCCCAACTCGACGCTGTCACGGATGCTCTGAACGCGACGTTGTCTGCCGACGACCAGATCGCACACGTTTATGCAACGGGAGTGCTGGCATGACTCACGCTGCACGAATTCTCGCCACCAAATCGAATTTGACCGCGACCACTACCCATTTCGGTAGCCTGGCCCAAGTCGTGGCCAACCAACCGCCAAATCAGCAACTAGTTTTGCAAGACCTCGGCAATTCTCGTGGTTCAGTAGTTGAAAACACCCAACAGGTCTTGACTGAGCAGACTGTGCATCAACACCGTCTGCAGAATTCTGTAAATGGTGTTATCGCGGATACGAGCGCGTTTTCCGCGGGTGTCGAGAAATGTCGCATTGCCACGATGCAGATCCTGAATTCTGCGCGTGCTCAGGGCCTGCGTGTCACCCTTGGCGGGGGATCGGTATTTGCTCCGACCCGGGATAAAACTCAACTCGCCGTCGGGTATAACCACCTCTTGGCCTCAGTGGGTTCGGCCATGGACACCTTCGACGAAAAGATGGCTGCCAAGATCAAAGGGTATTCGGCGAAGCTAGCGCAGAGCGCTCCGACCAGCTCGGCGACTAACCGCCCGACCACGCTGCTGAATACCAGCGGGTTCGGCGCGGTCTCTGGTACGCCTGCGCAGGAAGAGGACAAGAAACCTAAGCCATTCACGTTCAGTGCATCGGCTGAGCCGAACACTGCCCGCGGCGATAAGCTCAACGCGGCTCAATTCCCTAACGCGGATCCGGCCGATCCCTATGCGCCAACGAGTGTGAAGCTCAAGGCGGGCGGTGACACCACGTTTAATCTGGGTGTTGGTGACAATGGGCGCTTGGATGTCCTAGGCGGCGGCGTCGATCATACTTTCCGCAGCCATAGAGATGGGACGCCCACCGGCACGCTGGGATTCGCCTACGAACCGGATACGGCGAGCGTCCAATGGACCGGTCCGGGCGACGACTTCCGCGCCAGCGGCGCCTATGACATCGCGAAACATACGATCAAGGGCTCAGTTGGTGGCGATACCGGCAATACGAGCATCGATGCGACGGTGCAGTACGACGCTGAGACGAACCACTTCGAGTCGGTCGAAGCGAAGGTGAAGTTTAAGATCTAAGGTATGACAACTATAGGTTTCATCGGCAGTGGGAACATCGGCGGCACAGTTGCCCGGCTTGCGGTTGCTGCCGGTTACCAGGTCGTGCTCAGTAACTCCCGTGGGCCCGAGACACTTGCCGAGTTGGTGAGCGAGCTGGGCCCGCTAGCGCGTGCGGGTCGACTCGAAGAGACGGCCGCCGCCGGCGACATCGTAGTGGTGTCGATTCCGCTTCGGGCCTACCCGAGCGTGCCGGCTGCGCCGTTGGTCGGCAAGGTCGTAATTGACACCTTAAACTACTACCCGCAGCGCGACGGTAACCTAGCCGAGTTGGACGACAGCTCCATTACCAGCAGTGAACTGTTGGCCGGCCACCTGGGCAGCGCTAGAGTGGTGAAGGCGTTCAACAACATCTTTTTCAAGCACCTCGGCTCGCTCGCTCGACCAGCCGGCGCTGCGGACCGGAGCGCCTTGGCCATCGCCGGCGACGACGAAGGCGCCAAGAAGGATGTCACCGCGTTCTTAGCCGCGATCGGATACGACGCGGTCGATGCCGGCTCGCTAGCCGAAGGATGGCGGTATCAGCCCGGAATGCCGGCCTACGGCAGCCAGTACGGCTCATTCGAGGACCCAGCTGGCACGTCTGCGGACGCTGCGACCGTGCAGCGCTTGCTCCAGCAGGCCCACCGCTAGTTCCGGGCGACGAGCGGTACCCCTGGTGTCACGCTGGATCGATGGCTGTCGGCAATTGCGGTGACGCGTGGCCGGGTTGAACGGCGGCATTGCCGGGCCGGCTTTCGTAGAGTGACCCCCATGGGTATCGACTTCGCCCCATCGATCAGATCGCGACTAGGCATCGAGTGGGAGATCGCATGTGTCGATCGGCGTAGCGGGGAACTGACTGCGGCAGCCCCGGCTCTACTGGCGCACCTGGGCGGCACTGAATCGTTCCCGCACGTGACAAACGAGTTGTTGACTAACACGGTCGAGATTGTCAGCGCCCCGCATCATCGAGCCCGCGATGCGGTCGCAGACCTGACCCGGCTGGTCGAGCAGGTCGCGACGCTCGCCGAACCGATGGGTGTCGACCTCATATCGGCCGGCACCCACCCGTTCAGCCAGTGGTTTCGGCAACGCACCACCCCGAATAAACCCCGTTACGACACTCTGATCGACCGTACCCAGTGGTGGGGTCGACAGATGATGATCTGGGGTGTGCACGTGCACGTCGGGGTTGAGGATCACCGTAAGGTGCTGCCGATCATTGATGGCCTGCTCACTTATTTGCCACATTTTCAGGCGCTCAGTGCGTCGAGCCCGTTCTGGGCCGGCGAGAACACCGGGTATGCCTCTAATCGGGCGCTGATGTTTCAGCAGCTACCGACCGCTGGTTTGCCACCTGCGTTCACCGACTGGTCGCAGTACGAGCAGATGGTCGCTGATCTGCAGCACACCGGGGTGATCGAGGAGATGAACGAGCTGCGCTGGGACATCCGGCCAGCACCAAAATGGGGCACAATCGAGGTGCGTACCTTCGACGGCATCTCCACCGCCCGCGAGATCGGCGCGATTGCGGCGCTGACCCAGTGCTTGGTCGAACACTTCTCCGCTGAGCTGGACGCCGGCCGCGAGGTGCCTAGGCTGCAGCCGTGGTTTGTGCGGGAAAACAAGTGGCGAGCGGCGCGCTACGGCATGGACGCGATCATTATCCAAAATGCGGCCGGCGATGAACGCCTGGTCACCAAAGACTTGGAGGAGCTGTTGCCGGCGTTGGCTCCAGTCGCCGAAGCGCTCGATTGCGCGGCCGAATTGGAACGCGTGCGCGACATCGCTGCCGATGGCGCGAGTTATCAGCGGCAGCTGCAGGTGGCTGCGGCACACGCTGGCAGCCTCAAGGCAGTGGTTTCCTCGTTGGTGCGGGAGCTGATGGAGGGCCAGCCACTCAATCCCTAGTAATTCTATAGGACCACAGTCCGAGCACAGCATTCGACGGGGGAGCATGAGTGGAGTGCTGCGGACCGCGAGCTGGTGCAAGACCGGTTCCAGACCCAGCTGGTCGGCCCGCCGCAAACAGTCGCTGACCAACGTTCGGTCATCGCCGCCCAAAGGAGTCGCCCGTTTGCTTCCTGGGGCGGCGGATGACCGGTCAGCGCCCCGCTGGTTGGACCCGCACAAGTAGGCTTGATTACATTGAGCCGCATGACCCGGTAAGTCCAGCCAATTCTCAGGACAAGCACGTATCGTCGCTCCGGTTCGCATCACGGTTGGTGCCGTCTCGCCTGTCCAGCTGCCGGCTGCGCGTTCGATTGATGCCGTGTTCCCCAACGGAGGCAGAGAGTGTCGTTGACGGGCATCCCGTTGATTATTTCGGCGGCGCTTTGCACTGTGGTTGTGCTTGCAGCCACCGTCTTAGTTTGGGGTCGCTGGGGGCGACTTCGGTGGATTTTGCGCCCGTTCGGGGTGTTATTTGCCGAAGCATTGCTGTTGGTGACAATTGGGCTGATGGTCAACCGCTCGGAGGCGTTCTACCCCACCTGGGCTTCGCTGTTCGACACGAAAAGCACTGGTGACACCACTTATAAGACCAAGGCCGGTGAGCTGGACCATAAACTCGCCGCCCGTGCCGGTACGAACGCGGCAGAGGCACTGACTACCACCTGGCAGCCGGGCGGCTGGACCGAATGGCATCTAGCCAGCGCACCGACCGTGATCACCCCGCCGGGATATCTGCTGCACACCGACTGGCGTTACTCGGTTGCGCTGGTCCTCGACGACTCCACCGACGGTTGGTCGACCGCGCAACGCGATGCCGCCTCGCGCAGGGTGTCGGCCGACGGCACCCTAGCAGTGCAGGTCTTTGTCACCACGACTGCTGCCACGAAGCCACAGACGGTGGCGACAGAGATCCCCAATTACCTCAATCGTGACTTGCGAGTCAGTGCACATCGCTGGGCCTTGATCGCATCCGCAGCTGATATCAGCCTGGCCAACCGGGTGGCTGGGGCAGCTCCGACCCGCTATCCCATTGTTGCGGTTGACCGCGACGTGTCAGTGCCAGCGCCCTTTGGCAAAACGCCGAAGCCGACGGAAAAGCCGGTCGGGCCGGGCGTGCCAGCGCAGCCTAAGGTGACCGGACCGGGTGTGCCGGCGCAGCCTAAGGTGACCGGACCGCAGCCGCCCCTGGCGGCCGGAATTGCCTATGCCGTCGTGTCTGTCGCAGTGCCAGCACGCGGTGGGACGTTGACCCCGGCGGCGTCCTGGCCGGTGCCCACTCCAGCTGTGTTGGTGAGCGCCCCAGACGACTTTTTGTTCACCGCGCTAGCGTGGGCGATTGGGCAGCTGCCACCGCCGCTAGCTGCCTCCAGTCCACCTGTCACCTTTGTTCCGCGTCCGCCCCCTCGTCACCCAAAGTTGCCACCTAGCGGGAGATGTGCATGTCCCCGGACAGCCCAACGGTCGAACTGCTCGCGGTCGTCGCAGCCGTCCTCGCCGCAGCCGTACTCGGCTTCACCTGGAACGTCGCAGGGGGCTGGCGGCGCGCCCTGCTCCGCTCGGCGGCTATAACTGCGTGTTTGGCCACTATGGCGGTTGCTGGTCTGACCTGGGTAAACCGCCAGATTGATCTGTATCCCACCTGGGCCAGCATTTTCGGTTCCAGGCACGCTGCCGGTGGTGCGGACGGAACGGACGACGCGGGCGTACCGGTTAGTGCGGAGTCGGGATCGTCCGGTTCAGGCCGTATTGTCACTTATCACCTTGCGGGTGCGCAGAGCAAGCTCAACCTGATGATGTATGCGTATCTTCCGCCCGGCTACGACCAACATCCCACGACAAAGTATCCAGTGATCGAAGCGCTGCACGGTTTTCCCGGTAATCCGGTGCTCTGGCTCAAGCAGCTCACCGTCGCCGCAGTGCTCGATAAGGAGATTTCTCAGGGTCGGATGGCACCCGTCGTCGTGCTATTTCCCTATCAGACTCCAGATCCCTCCATCGACACCGAATGCGCGAATTTGCCGAACGGGCCGCAGGCCGAGACGTTCCTGACCCAGGACGTACCGGCGTTTGCGCACGAGCGGATGCACGTACGGGAGGAACCAGGCAGTTGGGGATTGATCGGCTATTCTGCCGGTGCCTATTGCGCAACCAATCTGCTGCTGCGGCACCCCGAGCAATATCATGCAGCGGCTAGCTTGTCCGGACAGGCGACGCCGGGAATTCGGATCGGCGACCAAAACCTGCAGAACACCTATGACGTGAGCTGGCGGCTGCAACACCTGCCGATTCCCGCCGTAGCGCTGTATCTAGCTTGTGCCAAGAGTGACCCGTCTGCGTTGCGCGGGACTCAGGAAATGGTGCATCTTGCGCACGCACCCATTTCGGTTACCACTAACTTCGTCAACGGTGGCGGACACAATAGTGAAACTTGGCTCGCGATGGAAGCGCCCGCTTTCGACTGGTTGTCTACTTGGCTCGGCCAACCTGCTGTGCGTGCGCTCGCCCGTTGACGGGCAACGGTAGCGCATTCGTTACCGTAACCGGGTTGGTCGTATGCCGTAACGGGTACGCCGCAACGCAGGTGGTGTCCCGGCCGGGGGCGCTGCACACCAGATGTGAACGGATCACCATGCGCGACGACCAGCCGCCCGCCGCAGACTTCGCCGACCGTGCGTCTTCGTCCGCGGCAGAGGAGGATGCCCGCGATTTGGCCGCCGCGGTAACGAGTGCCGAGGCGGGCGAGGAATTATTGGCGGCAGCAGAAGACGCTGCCGAAGCGGCCCGCACCCCCGAATCGCCGCTCGGGCGTCCGGGGCGGCCGATAAATCGGCGCTCGCCCTTCGTGATCGGTATGGCTGCCACGGCCGGTGTTGCGGTGACCTATGGACTGATCAAGCTGTTAGCCGCATCCAGCGAGGTGTTGCTCCTGGTCGGGGTGGCCCTGTTCATCGCCGTCGGGCTAGAACCGGCCGTCCGCTGGGTGGCCCGCTGGGTGCCGCGGATGGTTGCTGTCGTTGTCGTAATCATTGCCCTTCTCGGTATCGTCGGCGGCTTCATTGCCGCAGCTATCCCGCCGCTGGTATCGCAAAGCTCGCAACTGATCGGGCTGCTACCGCACTACCTCACCGAATTGAACGACCGCAGCTCGCTGATTGGCCGGCTGAACCTGCAATTTCATGCGCAACAGCGAATCGAAGCGGTGCTCTCCGGTCACGGTGAGAGCATCTTCGGTGGGCTGGTAGGCGCCGGGCAGGTAGTGCTCAGCGCTGCGGGAGCCATTGGCACTGTGCTGGTGCTGACTGTCTATTTCCTGGCTGATCTGCCCCGGATTCGCCAGCTGATCTACCGCATGATTCCGAACAGTCGCCGCCCCCGCGCCATTCTGATCGGCGATGAGATGTTGGCCAAGGTGGGCGCTTTCGTGCTCGGCAACGTGGCCACCTCACTACTTGCCGGCGTAAGCACTTTCGTCTGGCTACTGATCTTCGGGGTGCCCTACCCCCTCTTGCTTGCGTTGATGGTGGCACTGCTCGACCTCGTGCCGATTGTCGGCTCAACGGTCGGTGGCATCATCGTGTCGTTGGTCGCGCTCGCCGTTTCCCTGCCGGTGGCCATCGCCACCGTCATCTTCTATGTCGTGTTCCGGCTGCTCGAGGATTACCTGATCGTCCCCAGAATCATCGGCCGCGCGGTAGAGGTGCCGGCGACGGTCACCGTGGTCGCTGTGTTGTTCGGCGGTGCGATTCTCGGCATCATCGGGGCGCTCATCGCCATCCCGTTCGCTGCCGCCGCCCGCATCCTGCTACTAGAAACCGTCTTTCCGCGACTGGACCGCTCCTAGTCGGGCTTGCCCATTGCTCCTGGATCCGGGCCCGCGACCAGATTTGGTCGCGGGCCCGTATGCGCAATGGTTGTTTCTCCGTGGCCGACTTGCATCATTATTTAGCCTGCTGTGCTACGCCACGGCCATCGAGTCAACGATCACGATGCGCGCTGGCCTAGCGCGGGCCTGGCTCAGAACCCGGGGAAGACCGTACGCAGTTCGTCGAGGGTCACGTTGCCGGTCACCTTCAGGTCAGCCGGGGTGTATTGCGGCTTCAACCGCCCGCCGAGCAACCGGACAACAGCCTCAGTCTCGCCGCCGAATGTCGCCGTTGCTGGCACGTTGTCGGTGGTGAGACGAGTCCCGCCGTCCAGCACCAGGCGATATTGCGTGTTGCTGATCTCCAACACGACCGGCTTGGTCAGCGCATCCGTCTTGCCGAGGAACCCGAGCAGGAAGCTGATTCCGCCGCTGAAGTGCTCGGCAAGCAGCGTCGCCGACGGCTCGGTGATCACCGCCGCAGCGTCGATGCCAACCTGCACGTCCCAGGCGTGCTGCACCACTTCACTGAACCGCATGGCAGCGAACGAAGCGAGCGGGATCGGCTCGGGCAGGAAGCCCAGCTTGACCGCGATGTCGTCGTAGCGCTCCGGCGCGATTTCCTCCAGCGCAATGATCAGCGCCTCGTCGGACTCCAGCCAGCCAGTGGCCTGCTCGGCCGGGCTCAAGGCATTCCATCGGTCCCAAACACTCTCATTGAAACCGCTGGCGGGTGTCTCGGCCTCGCCCACCGATGCGCGAAAAGAGGCAAGGGTGATCTCGGCGCCGCTGCCCAGGTGAGACAAGACGTCGGCAATAGTCCACTCTGCGGCGCCGGAAGGGCCGCGGAGTTGCTCGGTGGTCAGCGCGAGGACCGCGCTGGCGAGGGCTTCGTGCTCGCTGCGCAGGGCCGCGATAGTGCGGCCGGCAAGGGTCGTCATATCTGCAGAGCCTAGGTTCCGGCCGTGGACACCGCTCGCCCGGTACCCGGGTTGAGCAGTAAAAGATCACTAGTGAACCGAGCTGGCCCTCGGCTGAAGTGGTAATCCATCGCTGCCGACCAATGGCGCTCAGCACACCAGCAGCCCGGGCGGGCGCGGCCGTCCGTTCTTGCCCGCCTCGCCGCGTGCCCGGCCTGAGCTGAACCCAGTCGTGTCTCCCGCCGACTCAGGAGATGATGGCTGTGGCGATGCCTGCTGTGCAGTTGACGGTCATTTTTACCTGCCGGTCGCCGTGAGCGAAAACGACCGACGGCGCCACGCTCGGCCCGGGATCACTCGACAAAACAGTGTAGGGCGCGGTCGCCTTCCAATACAAGATTTGCGCGTTTATCGGCAACGGGCACGTTGCGACCAGGCTGCCGGCTCCCGATGACAATGACACGGAATTGGATTCCGACCCACCACCAGGGTTGCCGCCGGACTCTGGCGGCGCTGTCGTGGTGGGTGGCGCGGGCGTCGCCGGTTTTGTCGGTTCTACCTTCGGCCCAGTGGACTGGGGACCCGGATTTGGTTGGGCTGGAGCTCCCGACGACGGTGTGGTCGCCAGCGAGGGGTGCGCGCCGGCGCTCGATGCTGCACTCGGTGTCGTCGCCGGGACGACGATGCCTTGCTGGCTGCGGGCCGCGCCCAAGACGGGGGCTGGACCTGATTGAGCGCTGTGGCTCGGTGTAGTCGCGGCCAGCGCTGACGTGCCATCGCCCGCGCCCGTATCGTGCACGGGCCACCAGAAAATGCTGGCCGCGACCAGGATGGCCAGCACCGCTGCAGCCAGCAAGGCCAGTCCGCGCCGCGATCGGTTTACCGCCGGCGTCACATCGACGGTGGCTGCTCGCACGCCGGGCGCAACGGCCGGCCGCTCAGCGGCCGGTGCCGTTACCGCGGCTGCGGTGCTCGCCGCCCGTTGCAGCACAGCGGACAGTTCCCGGGCGGTCGGCCGCCCGGCCGGGTCTTTGTCCAAGCACCGATCACAGAGCTGAGTGACATAGTCCGGCACGCCTTCCATCGCGGGCAGCCGGTCCGGCTCGGTGTGTAAGTGCGCGTGCAGCAGACCGGTGGTGCTCGACTCGTGCCACGGGCTGCGGCCGGCGAGCAACTTGAACATCAGCACGCCGAATGCGTAGATGTCGACGGCTGGCTCGACTGCGTCGCTCATCAATCGTTCCGGTGCGATGTAGGCAGCCGTGCCCAGCAGCTCTCCGGCGCTCTGGTCGGCGGGGTTCAGCCCGACCGGTGCGGCGATGCCGAAGTCCACAATCTTGGCGCCGCTGGCATCGATCATCACATTGGCGAGCTTGATGTCGCGGTGCACCAGACCCTTGGCGTGGGCGGCGGCTAGTCCGGAGGCAATTTCGGCCCCCGTACGCAAGGCTTGCTCGACTGGTATTGGACCTTGGTCTAGCCGTTGCAGCAGGGTTTGACCGTCCACGAATTCCATCACCACATATGGCGTTCGGCTCCCGCTGTCGTAGCACTCGCCGAAGTCGTGGATTTGGGCGATGTGCGGGTGCGACAACGCCGCCGCCGCCCGCGCTTCTTCGCGGATGCCGGCGCTGCGGGCCGGATCGTCGGCGTGCTGGCTAGCCAACATTTTGACGGCCACTTGACGACCGAGCACCTGGTCGATTGCCCGCCAGACGACTGCCATCCCGCCGGTGCCCAATGGTTCGAGCAAGAAGTAGCGTCCATCGAGCGTTTGATGTACCTGCACGGCATGGATTCTGCCTGGTGCGGCTCGCGGGCGCATCCTCGCTTTCGGTGATCATCGATCGCGTCAATGTCGCAAATCCGACCGGCGTTGGGTGGAACTGAGCGGGCTCGCTCGGCTGCTAAGGCGTTGATCAATGGCCTGAGCAGCAGTTATTCCATCTTGATTCGTCGTTGTCGGCAGAGTCAACCCGCAGTGATGACTGTACTCAGCGCGGTAAATCCAAATATTACGAACAATCTCGAACAGTTGTTGACAAGATGTTTACATCGCGAACACATTGAAGACATGCGCCCCCATACGCTCGTCCCCATCTGTTTAGGCTTGGCCGTCATCCTCGCGGTCGGCGCTCCACCCGCGCTGGCTGCCGAGACCACAGCCGCCGTCACGATCGACACCACCCGAGTCGCTCAGACCATGCAGGGCACCGGCGGTGACTACACCAACGGTGGCTACAGCCAGAACGACGGCTTCACCATGACTGCCGCGCAAGACGATGTCGGTCGGTACACACTCACCCACCTGCACCCGGACTTCGCCCGCGTCAACATCAACTTGTCTTGGTGGGAACCGAACAACGACAACGATGACCCGGGCGTCATCGACTGGACCCAATTCCAGGACACCGGCCGGATCCACGACCAATTCCTGTTTTTGCAGGATCTGCAACGCCGCGGCGTACATATCCTCGGCAGTGTCTGGACCACGCCAAACTGGATGGTCACTAACCCCGGCAACGGCAACAACCGCACACTGGCCAGCTATGCCGAAACGTCCGAGTCGCTGGCCGCTTATCTGCTCCGGGCCCGCGACACCTATGGCGTGACCATCGACGCCGTCTCGTTCAACGAGCCGAATATTGGGGTCAACCACTATCTCTCGCCGCAGGATTACGCCGCGCTGATCAAGACCGGCGGGGCGCTGTTCGCCTCATCTGGCCTGAGCACCAAGTGGTTCGCCGGCGACACCGGCTACATCGACTGCGCCGGTTACACCCAGCCAATCCTCGAGGATCCGCTGGCCCGGCAATACGTTGCAGCTGTCGCTTATCACTCCTGGGTCGAGATCTCCACTGGCTGTGCCGCGTTGGCTGACCAATATCACCTACCGTTCTGGGACACCGAGGCCGGGTACGACCCGGAAATCTGGGCGACTAATCCGCAAACCTGGTCCACCTGGGACAACGCCTGGCGATTGGCTGACAATTACACCCGAGCTGTCAAGGATTCCCGGGTTACCGTGATCTTGCCGTGGACCTACCAATACGACTTCCCGTTGATGTCAGCGGACACCACCTTGCGCTATCCGGCCTATTACGTCGTCAAACAGCTGGTCGACAATCTCACCGCAGGCACACGGATAGTGGCCGCGGACTCCACCAACGACAATCTGCTCACGCTCGCCGGCACTTCCGACAACCACTTCTTCACCCAAGTGATCAACCGCGGCTCGGACCCGGTGACTGTCACCTTCGCTGGCATCCCCACGAGCAGCATCACCCTGCTGCGGACCAGTTCCACCGAGAACATGGCGGATCTAGGTGTCCAAACCGTGACCAGCGGCCAGCTGCAACTCACCCTGCCGGCCGGCAGCATCTCCATGTTGACCACGCTGGGTTACCCCGCGGACGAACCACTGCCCACAGCAGCGCCGATCGGGCAGACCATCTCATTGCAGGCACAAGGCAACGGGCGGTTCGTCTCCGCCTGGCAAGACAGTGCCAACACCCCACTGCAAGCGCGCGCCAACCGGGTCGCGGCCGGAGAGCGCTTCACCGTTACCGACGCTGGCAACGGCTACGTAGCTTTGCTGGCCGCCAACGGTTCCTATGTGTCAGCGTGGCAAGACACCACAAATGCCCCACTGCAGGCACGTGCGGGCCGCATCGACGCCTGGGAACGCTTCCAATGGGTGGACCTCGGCGGCGGCTCAGTGGCACTCAAATCAGTTGCCAATTCCCAGTACGTGTCGAGCTGGCTCGATGAACCAAACGCACCCCTCGAAGCTCGCGCCCCACGAGTCGACACCTGGGAACAATTCCACTGGGCCACCGCCTCCTGACCGGACATTGGTGGTGGCAGTTAGGTTGAAAGTCTTTCGGATCGGGTAACCGCGCCGCATGACGAGCCTCGCTGCCGCCACCATTACCAGCGCCGGAACCGGGCAATTAGTCCTCGCCGCCGTCCTCGGCATCGCGGCAGTCGTGCTGCTGATCGCCTGGGCCAAGTGGCATCCATTCCTCGCCCTGATCCTCGGGTCGGCTGTGCTCGGCTTGGTCGCGGGTGCGGCCCCCGGTGCTGTCGTCACCTCGTTCACCACTGGCCTGGGTAGCACGGTCGGCACTGTCGGTCTGCTGATCGCCCTCGGGTCCATGATCGGCGCGCTACTAGCCGAGTCGGGCGGAGCCGACGGCATCGTGAACCGGATCGTCACCCGAGTCAGCGGCTCCGCACTGCCCTGGGCGATGGCCGGCGTTGCCGCGTTGATCGGTTTGCCGCTGTTTTTCGAGGTCGGCGTCGTGTTGTTGGTTCCGATTGTGGTGCTGGTCGCTCGGCGTACCGATATCGGGTTGCTTCGGGTTGGTATTCCCGCCTTAGCCGGGTTGTCGGTGCTGCACGGGTTGATCCCACCCCACCCTGGCCCGCTGGTCGCCATCGCCACCCTCCACGCTGACCTTGGGCTTACGCTGCTGTTCGGCCTGATCTGCGCGATCCCCACCGTAATAATTGCCGGCCCCGTCTTCGGCAACTTCATCGCCAAACACGTTCCGGTACCGGTTCCGGCCTTACTCACACCGTCGCGGCGCACGTCAGCGGTGAGCACGTCGTCGGCCGTGGACGATGAACCGGCTCCAGCTACGGACGATGAACCGGCTCCAGCTAAAGGTCACCATCCCGGATTTTGGCCGACTGTGCTCACCGTGCTGCTGCCGATCGCACTGATGTTGGCTCGCGGTATTGGAGAATTAGTATTGAGCAGCGGCAATGCGGCGGGGTCCGCGCTTGATGTGCTGGGCAACCCGCCAGTCGCGCTGCTGTTCGGGGTGTTGTTAGCCATGTGGACGCTCGGGGAGCGGGTTGGCTTCAACCGGCAGCGAACCAATGCCATTCTCGGTGGGGCATTGCCGCCGATTGCCGGAATTCTGCTCATCGTCGCCGCTGGTGGTGGATTCAAGCAGGTTCTGGTCGACGCGGGTGTTGGCAACGTGGTCGCAGACGCGGCGAAGCATGCCAACCTGAACGCGCTGGTGCTGGGTTTCTTGGTCGCCGTCGGTATTCGGGTAGCGACTGGCTCGGCAACCGTTGCGACGATCACGGCTGCCGGCATCGTCGCTCCCTTGGCCGCGACTTTGGACCAGCCCACCGTGTCACTGCTGGCCTTGGCGATCGGCTGCGGCTCCCTATTCTTCTCCCACGTCAACGACGCCGGATTCTGGCTCGTCAAGGAGTATTTTCAACTAACCGTTGGCCAGACCATCAAGACCTGGTCGATCCTGGAAACGATCATCTCAGTGGTCGGCTTTGCCTGCGTAATGTTGCTCAGCCTGGTGGTCTAGGCCGCTAGCGCGCGTGTCGGCGGGGCTGGGCTGCCGAACCTACTTATTCAGCGCGCGACGTTGGCTGACTTGTTCTTGTCGTCGCGCCAGGACAGCCATTCGCGCATGGGACCCAGGTCTGGTTTGGGGCCACCGGTGCCGACTGTGAACAAGCGCGCGCCCAAGTCATAGAACTCGTTGCCAGCTGCACCGGGGTCGCCACCACCGGGATTGACTGACACTTCGATCTCAGCCGGGTCGCGGCCCAGATCGGCACAGTGCCCGCGCAGCACCCCAAGCTTGTGTTCCAAGGTGCCTGGATCGGAGAAACTGTGCCAAATATCGGCGTGGCGGGCGACCAGCTTCAAGGTCTTCTTCTCGCCACCACCGCCGATCAGTACGGGGATGTCGCGAGTTGGTGGTGGGTTGAGTTTGCCCCACCGACTTTCGATTCGGGGGAGAGCTTCACTCAATGCGTCAAGCCGGCCACCCGCAGTGCCGAACTCGTAGGAATATTCGGTGTAGTCACGCTCGAACCAGCCGGAGCCGATGCCGAAAATCAGGCGCCCGGCGCTGATGTGGTCGATTGTGCGGGCCATGTCGGCGAGCAGCTCCGGGTTGCGGTAGCTGTTGCACGAGACTAGGGCGCCGATCTCAACCCGAGAGGTGGACTCGGCCCACGCAGCCAGCATGGTCCAGCACTCGAAGTGCAGGCCATCCGGCTCGCCGGAGAGCGGAAAGAAGTGATCCCAGTTGAACAGGACGTCGAGACCGAGTTCCTCGGCCTCAGCCGCGGTCCGGCGGATCGTCGGGTAATCCAGGTGCTGCGGCTGCAGTTGCAGCGCGATGCGAACCGGCTTATCGGTCATACCACCGATCGTACCGGGTGACATCGTTCAAGCTCAGGCGGACGGCGCCTACTGGCCCGTGTAGCGAGCCGCTGGCTTCGGCGTTTCTCGTGCTATTTTTCCAGTTCCGAGGAAACATCAGCCGTTGTTTTTGCAAGAGAATCACCGGTGATCGGCGCGCTAGCCCGCACGGGTGTTCGGCGCGACCTGCCCGATCAATGCGTGAGGTAAGTGAAATGCTAAAGAATGTTTCCTATGGTGTAACTCGTGATGGCGATGGATCTGCGGGCTGACAGTCGGTCTGTTAGCTCGAAGCCGCTTACAGGTTACTGAACAGTAAGCTGCTGAACTGGGATTGTCTGGCTGCCACGAGCGGATCCGGCAAGGCGCCGCATCCTGTGGGGCGGCGCCGGCGTTAGCCGACAATGTGGTCACCAAGCAGAAGCGAACGAAGGCGATTTCTCGCCGCTCGATGATCCTCGGACTTGCCGCCGTCGTCGTGCTCGCCGGCGGCGCAGCCTTCGCTGGAGTTGTCTCGTCCAACCCGGCCGCGTCGCCGTCGTTGAACGGGCCGGTCTACGCCGTTGCCTATCGCGACGACACGGTCTTCCTGGGCGGCAATTTCACCCGAGTGATTGTCAACGGCAGGAACATTGTGCGTACGCGGCTGGCAGCATTCAACGCGCGTACTGGTGCCTTGCTCGACTGGCAACCCACCGCAGACGCCACCGTACGAGCACTGGCCGTGGCTGGAGACGTCGTCTATGCGGCTGGTGATTTCGCCCAAGTCGACGGAACCGCCCGTGATTCGCTAGCTGGGATCAGCGCAGCTGACGGGCAACTCACCGGATTACAACACGAGGTGACCGGACAGCCGACGGCGTTGACCACGGGCTCAGGGCGGCTGTATGTCGGCGGCCGCTTCACGGGCATCGACGGGCAGCCGCGCAGCAATCTCGCCGCATTCACGCTGGCCGCCGGTACCCTTGATCGTTGGGCACCCAGCACCGACGACATCGTCAACGCGCTCGCTGCCACGGGACAGCGCATCTATATCGGTGGCCGATTCCACAAAACGAACGGGATCAGTTCGACGCTGAGGTTGAGTGCCGTCGACCCGACCAGTGGTGCGGTGGATCGCAGTTTCCTCCCCAAGCCGGTGTCACAGGTGCTGGCGTTGAGCACTGACTTGAATGGTGTTTACGCGGCGCTCGGCGGGCAAGGCGGGCGCGCGGTGGCGTACACGAATTCCGGGTCGTTGCGGTGGACTCGAGTCTTTGACGGTGATGCGCAAGCGATCGCCGAGTTAGGTGGGATCACCTACATCGGTGGCCATTTCGATAACGCCTGCACCACGACCAACACGGGCACTAACGGAAACTGCACTGACGGTTCGGTGGTTCGCGGCAAGCTCGCCGCAGTTGACAGCCAGGGAAATCTTCTTGATTGGGCGCCGCGCGCGAACGGTATTGCCGGCACCCGCGGGATGGCTTCCAGTTCGACCCTTGACACGGTCAGTGCGGTGGGCGACTTTACCCTGGTCAGCGGCATCTTGCGCAAGCGCTATGCGTCGTTTGGGGCACTCGCACCAGACACGGAATCCACCGCTGCAGCCGCCTTCGTCGCGTCTTATAACTTCGACAGCACGGTTGCTGACGGCACGTTCGATGACGGATCCGGGCATCGTAATGTGTTGCGGGTGCTGGGCCGAAACCGTGCGCGGTCAGTGCTGACCGCGCACGGCAACGGTCATGCGCTAACCTTTCCGGGGATTTGCCGCGGAACAATGTGTCCGCGCTTGGTCTTGCAAGCCATCGACACTGCCGATTTGAATCCAGCTGCCAATCAGTTGCGTTATGGCGTTAGGGTCCTGCTCGCTGCGGCGCAGGCCGGCACCGACCAAACTGTTCTGCAGAAGGGCGATTCCACTAACGGTGGGCGGTATAGCCTGCGGGTAGAACGCGGTCGACCTAGCTGTGGCCTGACGGACCAGACAGGACCGCACCTATATCTCGTTGGCGCTCGCACGTCGATTGCGGACGGCCACTGGCATTCGATCGAGTGTCGCCGCACGGGGACGACGCTGACAGTTCTCGTCGATGACCGGGTGAGCGCGAGCAGCACCGTCCCGGCCGCGCTTTCGTTGCACACCACGGCGCCGTTTCGCCTCGGCGGCACTGGGGTGGTCCAGGGAAATGACCAGTTCCATGGCAGCCTCGACGATGTCTGGATCCATCTCGGCTGAGCGAGTCGGATTGCTGCGTCGAACTTGTCGGACCGGCTCATCGGCTCGCTCGCCACCAAGCCACCCGCTGATTCCGACGATGTGGCAGCAGACGCACATAGCCGGCCCATCTAGGTCAGCTCATGTTGTGGCGGGTGTAGACCGGTTCTCGCCAGCCGAGCATCGCCTCGGTCATCCGCACGGCGTCAACCGTGGCTGCGACATCGTGCACCCGCACAATTCGGGCCCCGCGCAGCACACAGAAGACCACTGCGGCCAAAGTGCCGGCGAGTCGCTGTGACTGGGCGGCATCCAGGGTTTCGCCAATGAAGTCTTTGTTGCTCACCGCGGCCAACAACGGAAAGCCAACTGCGGCAACCTCGTCGAGTCGGCGGGTCACTTCCAGCGTGTGGTGGGTGTTCTTGTTTAGATCGTGGCCGGGGTCAATGATGATTTGATCTGGGCGGACCCCACGCGACAATGCCAGCTCGGTGCGTTGGCGCAGAAAGCCGACCACTTCGGCGGTCACGTCGCCGTATTGCGGTTTCGGCCATCGGGTCCGCGGCGCGGCCAAACTATGCGTGATAACCAGCTGCGCGGCGGTGCCTGCCACGGCATCGGCCATCGCCGGATCTCGTAAACCGGACGTATCGTTGATCACGCCGGCACCTGCTTCGATCACTGCGCGGGCTACCTCGGGCCGGAACGTGTCGACGGAGACCACGGCGAGTTCGCGCGCGGCGAGGACGACGGGCAGGACCCGGTCTAACTCTTCAGCGGCGCTGACTTCCGGGCCCGGTGCGAATGGCACCCCGCCGATGTCGATCCAGTCGGCACCGGCGCCGGCTGCCGCCCGTACGGCGTTCAGTGCGTTGTCTAGGGCATAGGTGCGGCCCTGGTCGTGGAACGAATCTGGGGTGCGATTGACGATCGCCATCACCGCTACCCGCCGGGAAAAGTCGAACTCGCGACCGCCGATAATCCGCGCGCTGAACGTGTCACTCACGGGTGGCGAGGTTAACAGGATGTCGTCAGCTGGGGTGGCGGGCCGGGCAAACGACCAGCGTCGACGGCGACGGAATCCGGTCTGCAGGTGAACAGTCGAATTCACGCCAGAGCAGCGACTGCAGATGTAGGTTGGCCCGATGCACCGGGAACCATTGCCGCTGCCAGATCAGATATCGCGCGCTGTGGTCGTCGGTCAAGCACTTCAGGTTGTCAAAGTAGCTGGGGAAGGTGCGCACCCGGGAATCGATGGCGCCGCGCTGTAGCCACTGTGGGGACGGGTATCGGCAGGTAGTCGGATTACCCAGCGACATATTGATAGTGCCGAAGGTCAGATACAACACCGGGGTATCGCGCCCGATTCGTTCGCTGAGGCGAATGGTGCCGTCGTTGGTCGGGCGGCGGACTAGTGAAGCTCGGTTATACGTGCTGAACGAGTATGGTGTGCCGGGCAGGGCCGGTTGCACGATCGTGGCGCACAAAACGATTACCGCCGCGAGCCAGGGCGCTGAGAAGCTCGTTCGGGACGTGCTCCGCCAGATGGCCAGCGCAGCGATTGCGGCCACGCAAAAATAGGCCATGGTCACTGCGGAAGCGTGCCCCACCCGCCACTGCACGGACTGCCGCATAAGCACGAAACTCACGATGGACATCACCAAAGCTGTGAGCATCAAGACGCCTCGAGCTGGCACGCTGAGTGCGAACGCCGCCGCACACACGCCGGCCGCTAACACCGGAACAATCGCAAAATGGTACGAGAAATACTCAGCCTGCCCGTACGCCGAGGCGACCGACAACCCCGCCGCACCGATAGCCACCGCTGCACCGATTAACCGGGGTCGACCCGCTGGTTGAAGCAGGATCAGCGCTGTTGCCGCAGCTGGCGCCGCCACCACGATCGGGCACAAGATCGCCACATCACCCGTACCGATGATCAGGTGATGTAGGTCGACCAACCGTAGGCCGTGGTGGATCGGCGAGTCTTCGACCAAGGCGGCCTGATCTTTGAGCCAGATCCACTCCCAGGGCAGCAGGTATCTGGTCAGCGCATACCAGGCGATGCCCAAGATGACAGTGGTGCTCGCAGCTCCCACAGCCCGCCGGCGATGGAGCACGGCCACCAGCAGCAGGGCGAGCAACGCGATCGGTGCGGTCGCGAGTTTGACGCTGACCGCCAACAATGCGGCGGTGCCGCCGAGTAGCGCACCAACCCATACCTGCCGCGGCGCACATGCGGCACCGACCGCTAGCACTGCTGCTAATGCCGCCACCCAATCGGGTTCTAGAAAGTGCCACGGCGGTGCGACCACCATTACGAGTGTCGTGGCGACCGCGATGCTGACGGCTACCCGGACCGGGACGAATCGGCGTATCCCCACAAAAAGCACCATCGTCACGGCGCAGACCAGCAGGTCGGTTTGTCCTCGAATGATTAATTGTCCGACGTGTGAGGCTGGGCCGACCCCGAATAGCTTGCGCACCCCGTCCAAGCCACCGAGCAGTAACCGGTAGGCCATTGGGCGCGCGACGAAGACGTCTGCGACGCCCACCCCACTTCGCCCGGCCGTCTCGATGCCGCCGAACGCGTAAGTCACGTCCCCGTTGAGCGCGGGATAGGTCGTCACCGCGACGACGATGGCAGCGGCCAAACCGGTGAGCACAGCGAACGCCACCCGTGGCCCAACGCGCGGCGGGGTGATCTTCTTGGCGGGCGCTGCTGCCAGGGTGCTCATCCCGGTTGCCTTCCCATTGCTTCGTCGGCCGCGGTGGACTGTAAAAACCTATGGCACCGATCGCGTTTGCCGTGCGCCGGGCAGCCGGCAGTTCGCCCGTGGCGTTTGCCGTGCACACCCACCGCGGTCTGTGCCTGCGGTGGTGCGATTATCAGGGCCATGACTGTCATCGGCACTCTCGTCGTCGTGCGCCCGGCTGGGTCTGGGCCCAGCACCTATCGGATCGTTGTCGACGGCCAGGTCAAGGGCACGGTAGCTGCCGGTCACGAGCTCACGCTGGCCCTCGCTCCGGGCACGCATCAAGTTCGGGCCCAGTTGGAGTGGACTGGCAGCCCAGATGTTGACGTGCACGTCGGACCCGGTGCGACCACCACAGTCCGGGTCGAGCCGCGCAGCTTGCGGCACGCGTTGAGCCGAGCTGGCTATCTCAGCCTCACGCTGGTCGACTGAATCGTCGGCAGGTGCACGACGGTGTCGACCCGGTCTAGCTCAACACTACGGTGGGTGAGCAGCAGCACGGTGCGTTCGGAAGCGGCGTCAAGCAGATCGGCTAGCAACGCTTCAGCGGTCGGCGGGTCCAGGCCTTCGGTCGGCTCGTCCAGAATCAGCAGATCCGGGTCGCTGAGCAGGGCGCGGGCGGTGGCGAAGCGGCGCAGCTGACCACCTGACATAGTGCTGCCTCCACTGCCCAACCAGGTGTCCAGTCCATTCGGCAGCCCAGCCAACCAGTCACCCAAACACACCCGAGCCAACGCCGATCGCAACTCACTGTCACTGGCCCCAATCGACCCCAACCGCAAATTCTCCCGTACGGTCGAAGCGAACACGTGGTCTGTATCGTCACCGACCAGCACAATCCGTCCGCGTACCGAATTCTCGGGCAGGCTGAGCAGATCGATGCCGCCGACGGTGATCGTGCCGGCCCGTGGGTCGAGCAGCCGGGCCAGCACAGCAGCCAGAGTTGACTTGCCCGAGCCGGAGGGGCCGGTCAGCGCAATTTTCGCGCCGGCCGGCAGCGTCAAGTCGATTCCGTTTACTGCCGGCTCAGCGGCGGGATCCCAACCCGCAGTAAGTCCGCGCACCACTACGTCAGCCCGCCCCGGCCAGGCTTTTCCGCGGCCGGGGAAGGTCGCTGCCGGGCGATCAGCGGTCAGCGCCGCCAGTCGTCGGTTGGCTGCAGCGGCTCGCTGGCGCGCGACTGCAGCCTCGGGCAGGCTCACCACGGTCTCGCCGAGGGCCACCAGGACCAGCAGCAGCACTGCGGACCATTCGGGGTGGGCGCTGTTCAAGCCGGCAATCACAGTGCCGATAACGGCGCTGGCCCAGCCGAGCTGTGCTAAGGCCGTGGCAGAACCGGCCGCAGTCGCGGCCCGTGCCTGCAGTCGGGCCAGCTCGCCACTGCACTGGCTGGATGCGCTCATACACAGATTCCCGGCGGTTAAGTCTTCGACTCCGTCAACGGTTTCGACCATGGCGTCGCGCAACCGAGCTCGCGCTGTTGCGGTGGCCTTCGCTTCGGCACGCGCCTGCCGGGCAGCCAGCGCCGGTGCGAGCACCCCTGCGATGAGCAGCCCGGCAAACACCGGCAGCGCTATTGCTGGGCTGATCCAGATTCCAGCTGCGGTGCAGAGGAAGACGGTTACCGCAGCTGTCACCGCCGGCAGCCGGCCGCGAAGCAGGCCGTCCACTCTGGCGTCGACGTCATCGACCATTCGGGTCAGCAGGTCACCACGCCGGTGCAAGCGGGGTCCCGGCACCAGCGGGATCAGTGCGGTGAATACCTCAGCACGCCGTTCGCCGAGACGGGCGAACGCGGCATCGTGCGCGGCGATGCGTTCCCGGTAACGCAGCAGTGGCCGGGCGGTCGCGGTTGCGCGCACCAGCACGACAGCCGCCGACAGACTGAGCACCGGCGGTTGGCTGGCGGCCCGCACCAACAGCCAGGTCGCGGCTCCGGTCAGAACTAGGCCGGCGAGCAGCGAGGCGCTGCCGAACAACACCGCCGGCCAAAGCCACTGCCGGCCCGGTATTGCGTCAACCAGCTGCGGTGCTCGGGTGGGCGATAGATTTTCGGCACCTGCGGGCGGTTCGGCTGGCTTCGGTGGTTCGGCTGGCTTCGGCGGTCTCAGCGCGGGTGGGGCAATGTCGATGATTCGGTCGGCCTCGGCCAACAGAGCTGGTCGATGAGCGACGACCAAGACTGCACTGCCGGCTTGCGCCGCCGCGCGAAGTCGCGTTAGGACCAGCTGCTCGGTGGCCGCGTCCAAGTGAGCGGTCGGCTCGTCGAGAAGCAGCGTCGCAGGTGCTTGGCCGGCGCGGTCGAGCAGCGCGGCCAGGGCGAGGCGGTGGCGCTGACCTGCTGACACACCGGCGCCGCGCTCGCCCAACCTGGTTGAGCTTGTCACCTGCAGCTCCAGTCCGACTGACCGCAGGCAAGCATCGATACCGGCCGAGGGGCGGTCGGGCGCGAACAGATCAGCGACCGTGCGTGCGTGCGGCAAAGCCGGCCGCTGCGGCAAATACCACGGCCGGTTGACGGTGACAGTGCCAGCGTCCGGCTGATGCAACCCGGCGAGCACCCGCAACGCCGTCGTCTTGCCGGCACCTGACGGCCCGCGCAGCGCCACGATCTCACCACTGTGCACGGTGAGCTCGGCCAAGGCTAAGGCGTCGTTATTGCTGCCCTGATGCCGTACCCGGAGCCCGACCGCCACCAATCCCACCTGGTTGCTCGCCTCGGTCGGCTGCGTGTTCGTGGCCGGGCCAGCGTCGGTGAGGATCTGATCGACAGCGGCGATGACTGCGGTTGCGTCGGCGCTGGCGTGATATCGCGCCGCCATCTCCCGCAGTGGCCGGTACGCCTCCGGCGCGAGCAGGATCACCAACAAAGCCGGCCCGAGCGCGAAGGTCCCGCCGGCCACCCGCAATCCGGCTTCGACTGCGATCAGACCGACGGACAGGGTGCCGGCCAGCTCCAGTGCTGTCGACGACAGGAAGGCGATCCGCAACACTCGCACCGTGGCGCTCCGATGCTGATCTGTCAGCTCGCGAACCACCCCGACCTGGCGCTGCGCTCGACCAAACGACCGCAACGTGCCCAGCCCTCGCACCACATCCAGGAAGTGACCGGCCAGTCGGGCATCGGCGGCCCACCGCTGTTCGGCCCGGGCTTGCGTCGCTCGACCGATAAGCATGCCGAGCACCGGAATCAGCGGCAACGTGATCAGGGTGATGACCGCCGAAGCGGGATCCACCACCGCCATCGTGAGCACTACCAGCGGCGGCAGGGTGAACCCGAGGATAAGCGCTGGCAGATAGCCGGCAAACCAGGGTCGCAGCGCGTCTAGGCCAGAGGTGAGCACCGCAGTCAATCGCCCGGCACCGAAGTTCGCCACCCAGGCCGGCCCACGCCGCAACACCGCGCGCACCATCGACTGCCGCAACTCGTCGCTGACCCGAGCCGCAGTGCGTTGCGCGACGACTTGCTCGGCCCAGCTCAATCCGGCCCGAGCCACATAGGCCCCCACCAACAGCCCGATCGCCCACCGGTGGGACGCCCAGTCAGCGAGCCAGCCCTGGTGCGCGCCGCCGGCCAGTTGGCCAAGGTGCATACCAGCGGGAGTGCTGGCTACCAGCAAGGTCAGCGCCGCCGCGACGGCCAAGGTCGCACCGGCTTGGCCGAGACCCAGCGCAGCTGCAGCACCGATCCCGCGCCGGCTCGAACGAGCATGACGCAGCAAGCGCGGATCCACCGGCCCTCGGTGCGTTTGGGGGGTCATGAGGAGATCCGTTCGCTCGCGACCCGGCGACGAAACACCCAATACGAGAAGCTTTGGTACGCGACCACGCCCGGCAAGATGATTGCCCCCGCACCGGTCAGCAGCCGCAACGCCGACGGGGTCGCCGCTGAGCTGTCCAGGGTGAGCGACCAGGCCGAGTTCAGCGTGCTCGGCAGCACCACCGGCAGGTGCACGGTGAGAATGGTGCTTATGGTGCCGGCCACGGCAATCGCAGCAGTCGCGAACGCCAGTGCCTCGCGCCCGTGTCGGGCGAGCAATCCGACCGCAAGGCTGAACACCGCAACGGCGAGCACGATGCGTGCACCAGTACTGATTCCGATAATCACTAGGGCGGCAGCGCCGCCAGTGCCGAGCCAGCCTGCCAGGGTGCGCGCTCGGTGCCGGACCGGGCCGGTGGTGCGCAGGCTCAGGAAGGTGGCGCCGAGCAAGGCGGCACCGAACAGGGCGGCCAGAGCGCCGAGACCGGCGGTGCCGGTAAACACCGGGGAGAGGCTGCGATTCAGGCTGGGGCCACGCACCGAGCCGTCGGAGCCGAGCGCCAGTCCGTGGATGAACACCGCGAACAGCGCACCCCAGAGCAGCACGATCGCCGCGGACGAGCCGGCTAGCAGAGCATCAGAGCGCCGACGCCAGCGCAGCCCGTCGCCTTTGCCGCGAAATTCGAGCGCCACTCCGCGGACCGCCAACAACAGCAACATTGTGGCCATGGGCAGGTAAAGCCCGGAAAGCAGAGCGGCATACCAGGGTGGGAAGGCAGCGAAGGTGACTCCGATCGCCGCGACCAACCAGACCTCGTTGCCGTCCCAAAACGGTCCGATCGTTTGCACTGCGGCGCCGCGCTCGTGGTCATCGCGGCCGATGAGCGGGCTGAGCAGGCCGACGCCGAAGTCGAAACCTTCCAGGACGAAAAAGAGCACCCAGGCCAGCGCGACGATCCCGTACCAAATGTTGATCATCTTGGTGCTCCTCAGTAGGTCGGTGCTGGTTCCGGGCCGGTCAGCTCGGCGGCAGCGGGGTCGGTCAATGCTTGTCGGGACAGATGGCGCACCACCCGGACCCAGGTGACGGCCAAGATTGCATAGACGCTGGTGAAGCCGATAAGGCTGGCGAGCACTTCGGCGCTGGTCAGGCCGGGGGAGATGCCGTCGGCGACCTTGGAAATGCCGAACGCCAGCCACGGTTGCCGGGCGGACTCGGTGAAGAGCCAGCCGAACGTGTTCGCGGCGGCGGGCAGCACTGGAATCAGCGGGAGCCACCGGATCAGTCGCGGCGGCGCTTGCCGGCCGGCGCGCGTGCGCCACAGATAAAAGGCCGCGACCGCAGCGGCCAGCAGCCCCACCCCGATCATCAAGCGGAAAGTCCAAAATGCCACCGGCACCATCGGTACGTAGTTGCCCGGCCCGTACTGGGCGACGTATTGAGCTTGCAGGTCGTCCAGGCCCTGCACCGTGGCATCTGGTGAGCCTTTGGCCAGGATGGAGAGCAGGTCGGGCACCTCGACGGCGAACGATGGCAGTGGCTTACCGGTAGCGAAGAGGGCGAACGGTGCGCCGCTGGTGGTCGAATAGAGCGCTTCGGCCGCGGCCATCTTCATCGGCTGCACCGACGTGATCACTTTGCCGAGCCGGTCGCCGGTGATCGCGGTGAACCCGCCGCCGACCAGCGTCGACCAGGCGCCGAGGCGAGCCAAGGTAGCGAAGGCGGGTTCGCTTGACGTGCGCAGCCGCCGAACTGCCAGGGCGAGCAGCAGCGCACCACCGACCATCGCCGACCCGGCGAGCGTGTGCGGGAAGGCGGCCAGGTTGACCTTGTTGACCAGCAGATCGGTGAAGCTGGTCAGTCGGGCGCGACCGGTCGCCTGATCCAACGCGTACGCGACGGGGTTCTGCATGAAGCTGTTGGCGGCCAGGATGATGAACGCGGAAAGGGTGGTGCCGAGGGCGACCAGCACGATCGCAGCGGTGTGGATCGGGCGGGGGAGTCGGTCCCAGCCGAAATACCACAGCGCCAGGAACGTGGCTTCGAGGAAGAACGCGAGCATCCCTTCGATCGCCAGGGTCGGCCCGAAGACGTCGCCGTAGAACTTGGCGAAGCTGCTCCAGCCCAGGCCGAACTGGAATTCCTGCACCAGCCCGGTGACCACGCCGACTGCGAACGTGACCAGCAGGAGTTTGCCGACGAACTTGGTCAGCTGCAGAAATCGCTGTTGCCCGGTGCGGATCCAGCTCAGCTGCAGCCCCGCAGCGATCACGGCCAGGCTGATCGAGAGCGGTACGAAGAAATAGTGGTAGATCGTCACGACCGCGAACTGCAGTCGAGTCAGGTCGAGTACTGTCACCGGAGCCTCCTCTACGACGTTTCGTAGTAGATGCTACGGATCGTAGTACGACGTGGTGCAGTAGAGTGGGTCACATGGGACTCGGAGATCTCGAACGCGAGGTCATGACGCAGTTGTGGGACGCCGGCGAGGCACTGACCGTGCGCCAAGTGCACGAGCGGGTCGGCGCGCGCAAAGAACTGGCCTATACCACCGTGATGACCGTGCTGGACCGGCTCGCGAAGAAGGGCGTGGTGCTGCAGCAGCGGGCGGATCGCGCTTACCGCTACTTGCCGGCGCAGACCCGCGAGGAGATGACCGCAGCAGTCATGCTGGACGCGCTCAGCGCCAGCACCGACCGAGACGCGGCGCTGGCATATTTTGTCGGCCAGCTGCCGCCCGAGGCCCTGCAGGCCGCAATCGAGGCGACCAAGCAGGAGCGGTGACAGCCTTATTGCTCGGCGCGCTTGGGCTCGCGCTGTCGTTGCTCGCTCCGGGCGTCCTGGCGCGCGCACATTGGCCCGATCGCACCCCAGTCGCCGCGGTGCTGTTGTGGCAGTCGATCACATTGAGCGCGGTGCTGTCCGCCCTTGGCGTAGTGCTGGCTGCGCCCGAAGAGCTGACCCGGGCGGCCGGCTCCGGCAAACCAGTCGTGACGAGCGCGTTGATCTGTGCGCTGGCGATAGCTGCGGTGATCATTTTGCGGCTGCTCGGCTCGCTGATCGGGGTCACCCGCCGCTCACGTGCCCGTCGAGAGCGGCATCGACTCGTAATCGACCTGCTCGACCAAGCTGAGCGACGGCGCGAGCTCGGGATCGACGGATTACGCGTGCTCGACGCGGCGCTGCCGCTGGCCTACTGCGTGCCGGGGCGAGATGCGCGGGTGGTGCTCAGCGACGGGGTGTTGCAGGTGCTCGACCGCGCACAGATCGACGCGGTGGTGGCGCACGAGCAGGCACATTTGCGCCACCGACATGAGGTCGTGCTGGAGTCGTTCACCGCGTTCCACCAGGCGGTGCCCCGGGTGTTGCGCAGTCAAGCCCCACTGGCAGCGGTGCGACTGCTGTTGGAAATGGTGGCCGACGATGCTGCGCGGCGTCGGGTCGGTGCTGAGCCGCTGCAAACGGCATTGCGGCGGCTTACCGACGCGGTCTGGTCGGCTGACGGAGCCTTCGGTGATCCGGCCGCTGCGGCCCATCGGCGTCTGCGCCGACTGGCGGCGTCGCCCGCCCGGTCTGTCCCACTGGCACTGGCCGTGAGCGTTGCGGCCGGTGGCCTCCTAGTGTTACCCACAGTGATTCTCGTGGTGCCTTGGCTTGACCAAGCCTTGGCGGCCTGGCCGCTCTAGCCCCAGGCAGCCGGCCGCTAGCTCGTGCAGCTGGCCACTATGGCTACTTAAAGTGGTTGCCATAGCACTAGCAGTTTCCCCTCGGGCGGGGGTTTAGTTATCCCCACGATCGGGAGTACGGTGGGGCCCGGTTCGACAGCCCCCGTCGCCCACCTGGGCGATCTGACGGACCACCGCCTAATCGTCTTGGCGACGAGCGTTGCGACAACGATGCGGTCGCTGCTCAAGATGAACCGGGGACCCAAGCAGTTGGGGTGTAGCCGCGCAGTGTGCGGCCGGGCGCGCTTCCCGCCCGAACCCGTCAGCTAACTCGGTCGGTGGCTTGAGGGAAGAAAGGACAACGCACCCACGTGAAACGGATTGGGGCGCGTCGAACCGCAGCGATGCGTAGTCTTCTGTGTGTCCTGGCAGCGATTGGCATCGTGCTCACCGGACCGGCCGTCGCGCATGCAACCCCCTCGTCTTGCAGTGTTGAGCCGCAGATTGACGGGAAGTGGAACGCCCTCGAGCCGGTCATCGAGCAATACAACGATGTGCACAGCAAGCTGATCAAGAACCAGGGACAGCAGAAGAAACTCGCTGGACAGATCGCTCCGCTGCAAAAACAGGTGGACGCTGCCCTGTCCCAGGTGCGTGGCGTTGCAGCCAACGTATACAAGCAAGGTGCGCCGAATGTGTTCAACGCCCTGGTGATCAGTGGAACGCCGACAGGTCTGACTGACAAGCTCACCCTGCTCGACCAGCTTGCTCGGCACCAACGCGACCAGATTTCCAACGTCGCCGTCTTGCTGGACCAATTCTCCAACACCAAGTCGACGCTGGACGCATTGACCAGCTCCATTGCTGCCCGCGACGCAGACCTCGTGCAGAAGAAGACGGCGATCCAGGTACAGATTGATCAACTTCAGACGCTGCGAACTAAGTCATGTGGCGCAGCGGCCGAGGATGCTGGGCCATACCGAACTGGTCTATGCCCGGTCACCTACACAAATGACCGAGGTGGGCGAGCGGCTCAGCGAGCGTGCGCACTGATTGGCAAGCCTTACGTCTTCGGCGCGGAAGGTCCGAGCAGTTACGACTGTTCCGGCCTGACCAAGGAGGCGTGGGGTTCCGTAGGGGTGACTCTGGACCACTACACGGTAGCTCAGTGGGGCGAAACGACACCGGTATCAAGAGATCAACTCAGACCGGGTGATCTGGTGTTCTATTTCCCCGGCTCGCTGCACCATATGGCGATGTACATCGGCGGCGGCATGGTCGTGCACGCACCGCACACTGGCGATCATGTGCGGATGGCGACAATCGATCGCGGCCCGATCGCCGGCTATAGACGACCGGGATAAAGCAAAGTCGGCCGCAGGGGTGAGATCCCCGGCGGTCGATTCATTTTGCGGCTAGCTACTTTCCTGTAGTGGGTGTGACGCCGGCGCCGTTGCACCGCAAGGGTGGTGGTTAACCTTCGACCCGGTGGGTGGTCCAGAACGAGGTCAGGTCGGTTGACCCGGCCGCAGCCTGCGCGGCGGCTTTGAAGTCGGCGACCGTCGAGATGCCATACCAGTGCGCTGCCGCGTAGGTCTTAAGCAGGTTGGCCATCGCGGTCGTGCCGATCAGCCGGCGCAAGTCGTGCAGGGTGCACTTGCCATAGCCGTAGACGACAGTGCTGTATCGGCTGGCGTGCGCGTCCCAGTAGGCCATCGAATTAGTTGTCTTCTCCGCGGTGGACTGCCAGGTGATGCCACAACCGGTACCGGTCTTGTTGAAGTACAGGTCGGTCGCGTAATCGGTGAAGCCCTCGTCCAGCCAGGGGGTGGTGTATTCGTCGTCGCCGACAATGCCGTAGAACCACTGGTGCGCCAGCTCATGCGCGAGTGCGGTCGAGTTGACCAGGTCGAGTACGAACCCCGGGTACTCCATCCCGCCGAACCAGAAGCCGTTGTCGAGCACCACGTCCGCCTCGCCGTACGGGTAAGCGCCGAAGCGACCCGCGTGGGCGTCCAGGGCTGCGGTCGCGGTGCTGAGCATGGAACTCGCGTCGCTAGCGCTGACCGAGCTGACCCGGTAGACGTTCACCTTCACGCCTGCCGCGGTCGTACCCGACGTTTTGGCGAATGGACCTGCGGCCCAGGCGAATTCGCGCACCTTTTGCCCGACGGCCTTGGTGATGGTGCGCCCGGTCGTGCCGGCTGTGTCGGTGGAGGTTCCGGTGGCCGGCACTGCCACGGTGGTGGGGTGGTCCAGGGTCACGGTGTAATCCGACGCTAGGGCATAGAAAGACTCGCCGTTGTTGGTGTAAGGGTCCAGGTGCCAGCCGGCGGCGTCGCGGACGGCGAGCACTGGCAATGCGTTGCCGATGAAATAGAAGCTGCCGTCATGACCGAACCGGTCCACTCCTGAGGTCACCGCGATCGACAGGTCGAAGCCGATGCTGGCACTGCCACCCTGGGCTAACGGTGCAGGCAAGGTGATCTTCATGGCGGTGCAGTTCACTGTCAGCGCCGCTGCGGTGCCGCCGGTTACCTTGCTCACCGTGATCGGAGTGGTCGGGCAGCTGCCGTGCGCGTTGTCCCACAGCCGCAGATACACCTCTGTCAACGGCGTCGCCGCCGGGTTGCTGAAGGAGACGCTCTCATGCCCGGTCCAAGTGCCGCCGGTGCTGTCGCTGGCCAAGCTGATCGTGTACGCCGGGGTGGCCGGGGTACGCGTCGGGTCCGCCGCGGCAATCGCCGGTTTGGCGGCGTTTGCCGGTTCCGCCGTTGCGGTCGCCGCACTCGCCGGGTTGGCTGGCACGGCGATGCCTGCGGTGAGCGTGAGCAACGCCGGTAACAATCGTCGAATCATTAGCTGAGCATGAATTGATTGTTGCGGTGCCGGCAACCGGGGAAACCCTTGCCAATGCGTCCGAGTCGGGTCCTACCGGACTGGTCGGCTCCAGCGTAGCGACAGTCCGGTGATCGCGCGTTCGGTGCGGATTTCCAGCGCGGTGCCGAGGATTGTCGCCCGGTCGACCACCAGAACCGTGTTGTCGATGCCATAGGTGATCCGCTCGGAAACGAAGACCGGCGCACCGACTGGCTGCCCTAGCGCTGCCGCCGTCGCTTCGTCGAGCAGGCCCGGACGCACCGTTTCGGCCGCCCGGTGCACTACCACCGCGTGCTCGGCCAGTGCGGCATAGAGCGAAGTGCCACTCAAGTCGACCTCGGCGAGGTCATCGCCGCGAATCCACGACAGTTGGTGCACCGCAGGGCGCCCGGCGAGCAGTCGCAGTCGTTCCAGCCGCAGCATCCGGTCGAGGTCGCCGACCACCTGGATCACCCACGCGGGCGGCCGGCGACTGGCCTGACCCAGGATCTGGGTGCTGACCGTCTGCCCTTGTGCGCGCAGATCCTCGGCAAACCCGCGCAGCGAATCCAACCGGTATGCGGCCCGGGGCTCGGCGACGAATGTGCCCCGGCCGGGCTGCTGCGACAGCAGGCCCTCTTCCTCCAGCTGTCGCAGCGCCTGCCGCAGTGTGGCCAACGTGACCTGATACGCCGCGCTCAGCTCGCGTTGCGGCGGCAACGCCGAGCCCGGCGCTAGCTCGCCTGAGCGGATCTGTTGCGCCAGTTCAGCCGCGATAACCCGATACTTCGGCGTACGTGGTGCGCTCAGTGCAGTCCTCCGTAGTTTCCGGGGGTGCCGCCGCTGACCCAATTGGATCCGCTGGCTTACCTGTTTCGGCGGCGAGCCCGTCCAATGCACAGCGTAAAGCCCGCACCTCGATTCGCAGGTCGTCGGGTGTGGCTCCGTCCAGCACCCGACGCATGAGCGCGGACGCGACCACGACACCGTCGGCGGCCCGTCCTGCTTCGGCGGCTTGTGCGGGGGTGCTGATGCCGAAGCCGATCAGCACAGGTTGGTTGGTGATCGCCTTGACCCGGGTAGCGAGCAGGGCCGCCGAGCCGGCCAACGAGTCGCGTTCACCAGTGGTGCCCAGCACACTGATCGCATAGACAAAGCCGCGGGCCAGTGTCGCGATCTTGGCGAGCCGGGCCGCCGGAGTCACCGGTGACACCATTAGGACCAAGTCGATGCCGGCCGCTGCCGCGATCTGCGCCAATTCGCCGGCTTCGTCGACCGGCAGGTCTGGCACGAGCAACGCGCTGACGCCAGCCTCGGCCAGCCGTCGGCAGAACGCGTCAGCACCAGCGCGAAACACCAGGTTGGCATAGGTCATCACGATCAACGGCACGGTGACTTGGTCGCGAACTGCTGTCAGGTCGGCCAGGATGCCCGCGACAGTCGCACCACGAGCCAGGGCCCGATCGCCGGCTTGCGCAATGGTGCCGCCGTCGAGCATCGGATCGGAGAACGGCAATCCGACCTCAATCGCATCTGCCCCGGCGGCCTGATAGGCGAGCAAGTAATCGGTCCAGTTCGCTGTGATCGCCGCGGTCACATAGGGATAGAGCAACTTTCTCGCTGGGCGCCGATTTTTCACTGGGCACTGATTTTCACTGGGCGCCGCCGCTCATGATCGTCGCCAAATCCTTGTCCCCACGCCCGGACAGGGTCAGCAGGACCGTCGAGCCCGTGGGCAGCTCGGGAGTGCCGGCGGCACGCAGCACCCAGGCGAGCGCGTGTGCTGATTCGAGCGCGCAGATGATCCCCTCGCTGCGAGCCAGCCGGTGCAGTGCGACCAGCACTTCAGCGTCGGTGACCGGGTGGTATTCGGCTCGCCCGGTCGCGCTGAGGTGCGCGTGTTCAGGGCCGACGCCGGGGTAGTCCAAACCGGCGGAGATTGAGTGCGCTTCGAGGATCTGGCCGTCCGCGTCCTGCAACACCATCGATCGAGTGCCGTGCACGATGCCCGGTGCGCCGTCGTTGATTGCCGCACCGCCGGCCGCCTCGACCCCGACCAGTCGCGCTGGGGTGTCGACGAAACCGGCGAATGTGCCGGCAGCGTTGGAGCCACCGCCGACGCAGGCGACGATCACGTCGGGCACGACCGGGCACTGCTGGCGGGCTTCCGTGCCGATCACGCGCTGCAATTCGCGCACTAGCCAGGGGTAAGGGTGTGGCTCGCTGACCGAGCCGAGTAGGAAATGCGCCTCATCCACCTCGGCGACCCAGGCCCGCATCGCCTCGTTGGTGGCGTCTTTGAGAGTGCGGCTGCCGCTGGTCACCGGCACCACTTCGGCGCCGAGCAGCTGCATCCGGAACACGTTGAGCTCCTGCCGGGCGATGTCGCGCTCACCCATATAGACCGTCGCGTCCAGGCCGAGCAGTGCGGCAGCGGTCGCCACCGCGACGCCGTGCTGACCAGCGCCAGTCTCGGCGATCAATCGGCGCTTGCCCATCCGCTGAGCCAACAACGCCTGCCCGAGCACATTGTTGATCTTGTGGGAGCCGGTGTGGGCCAGGTCTTCGCGCTTGAGCAGCAGGGTGATGCCAAGTTCGGCGGAGAGGTTCTCGGCCTGGGTGAGCGCGGTTGGCCGGCCGGCATAGGTGTGCAGCAGCTCGTCGAGGCGGTCGCGATAGGTCGGATCGGCCCACGCGGATCGGAAGGCAGCTTCGAGCGCGGCGCAGGCCGGCACGAGCGATTCAGGCACATATCGGCCGCCGAAGTCGCCGAATCGGCCGCCGACCGGCTCATCCATGAACGTCGGGTGCGTTGCGAGGGTCATTTCAACCTCCAGCAGTTATAGAACTCTCCGCCACAGTCTGGCACTGTGTGGCGGAGAGTTCTATAACTATTTGGAAGTTACTTGGTGCTGGCCGCCTGGTAGAGCACGTCCGGTGCGACTGCGCCGGCATACACCCGGCCGTCGTCGAGGATCAGCACGCTGAACAGTGAACCGGTGAGCAGGTGCCCGGATCCCCAGCTGCCGCTGGCCTTCGGCAGCAGATTGAGCATGCCGGTGAGCTGGGCAGTCTTGCTGTCCTTCGCTTCCTTCGTGTCCTTCGCGGTCGGCAGCTTGGTGCGGACCACAGCGGTCCAGCCCTTGCCGATCACGGTCGGACCGGACGCCTTCGTCACTGCCTCGTGGGCCGAAGCTGCGACCTTGCCGTCCTGGGCGACCTCTGCGCGCGACTCAGTCCTCACCTTCGTACCCGGCGGGGGGTTGAAAGTGAATTGGGAATCTTGCGGTTTGGTGAAGCTGATCTGCTGGAACGCCACCCGAATCGCCGGGCTCACCGCATTCTTCGCATACACGTCGACGCGCAGCGGGATGTGTGTCTTCGCGTCAATCGCCAGCCGCACCTGCCCGATTAGCGAGGACGCGTCCTTCGGGCTCAACACCAACTCGTACGCGTCGCGACCGGCGACCTTGGCCGCACCGGTGGTCGAAACCTTGGTCGTCGGGTCGATCGCGGCCAGTGCGGTGTTCGCCGCCTCTTGCGGGGTGGTCGGCACCCCCTTGGCCAGCGATTCCGGTGTCTTCTGCTTGTCGGCCGGAACCGTCAGGTGCGTCGCGGACTTGTCTGCACTGCGCCACAGCCACACGTCGGAACCGTTGCGGACCACGTCGGTTTCGCCGAGCGTGCCGATCACCGCGAGCCGAGCCTTCTGCTCACCGGAATACCAGACGCGGGCGGTGTTGCTGCCGGTGATGAGGCTAGTCACGTCGCCACCCTTGCCACCACCGAGCCCGGCCAGCGCCGGCAAACCCAGGTCAGCGGTTTGCACGATAGTGCCGGAGAAGCCGTCGACCTTGGCACTTTGCAGGTCGACCAGCAGTTGCGCCGCGCTGCGGTCCGGCAACGTCGGACCGGCGTTCGCGACTAGCGTGCCGGCCGCGGCCCCACCGCCGATGATGACAACCGCTGCAGCGGACGGTACTAGCCAGCGAAGTGCCGGCCTTGACCTGAACACGGACATGATGTCCACCTCCCGTTCTCTGTCCCAGAGCTTGCGCCCCAGCCGCTGTGACCGCGCTGAGAACATCCCTTAGGGGATACCTCGGTCATGCCACAGTGGGAAGCGTGCGGTTGCTGGTAGTGGAGGACGAGGCCCGGCTCGCGGCGGCGTTGCAACGCGGCTTGCAAGCTGAGGGCTTCGCTGTTGACGTGTCCGGCGACGGCCAAGACGGCCTGGAGCTGGCCCGACACGGCGGATATGACGCGATGATCCTCGATGTCATGCTGCCGCGGCTCAGCGGTTACCGGGTGGTTCGAGCGCTGCGGGCCGAACAGATCTGGGTGCCGGTGCTGATGTTGTCGGCCAAAGACGGTGAATATGACCAGGCCGATGGCCTGGACTGTGGCGCCGACGACTACCTGACTAAGCCGTTCTCTTATGTCGTGTTATTGGCCCGGCTGCGCGCCCTGTTGCGCCGCGGTGTGCACGAGCGGCCGGTCGTGCTCAGCCATGGCGATGTCGAGCTCGACCCGGCCGAGCGGCGGGTGCTGGTCGCTGGCACCGAAGTGGTGTTGACTGCGCGCGAGTTCGCCCTGCTGGAATACCTGCTGCGCCGTCCCGGCCAGGTGGTCAGCAAGATCGAACTGTTGGATCACGTCTGGGATGCCGCAGTCGAGACCGCACCGAACGCAGTCGAGGTCTACGTCGGTTACCTGCGCCGCAAAATCGGCCGGGACCGGCTGGAAACGGTACGCGGCGCCGGCTATCGTCTAGCCACCGCACCGAACCCGTGATTCGCCACCTCAACCAGCTGAGCCTGCGCGCTCGGCTGTTGTTGTTCTCGCTCGCCGCACTCACGATCGGCCTGGCCGCCGGTGGGGTGCTGCTGATCGGCGTGCTCAATTACGCGTTACAGCACTCGGTCGACGGCGAGGCCCGCGACACCGCCCACGCCGTCGCCAAATTGGTCGAACAGAACTCGGTCAGCGAACCCATCCCGGTCAACGCCGCCATGCAAGCCCAAGTGGTCGACTACCAAGGGCGAGTGCTGGCGAGTTCGGCCGGCGCTGATCGCTTGATTCCGATGCTAAGCCTCGATCAACTACATCGCTTGCCGGACGGGACGATCGTGCACCTCGCCGGCAGCCGGATTGGCCTGGTCGGCTCGGCCCAGGTCATCGTGGTGCGCGCCGGGCCGCCGACTGCCCCGCAATACGTGCTGGTGGCAGTCTCCACCGATGACCTGACCCAAGGCGTGCACCTGCTGCGAATCACCCTGCTGATCGCATTTCCGCTGCTGGTGGGGCTGCTTGCCGCAGTGCTGTGGCAGGTGCTCGGTGCCGCGCTCGGCTCGGTCGACGCGCTGCGGGCCGGGGCGGAAGAGATCACTGGCGGCACCCGGGCCGGCCGACTACCGGTGCCCGACTCGCACGACGAAATCCATCGGCTGGCCGTCACCCTCAACGGGATGTTGCACCGCCTCGACGCAGCCCGCGCCCGCCAACGAGCCTTTGTCGCCGACGCCGCGCACGAGTTGCGCAGCCCGCTGACAAACATGCGGACAGAGCTGGAAGTCGCCCAGCACCTGTCCGACAGCACCGATTGGCCCGCCCTGGCCACCGACCTGCTCACCGACGTGGAACGGCTCAGTCGCCTGGTCGACGACCTGCTGTTACTGGCCCGCTCGGATGACGCGACCGGTCAAGCTACTCGGGTACCACGCCAGGAGATCGAGCTGGGGGAGCTGCTCGGCGACCTCGCCGCCCGCTATCCAGGGGTCGACTATGACCAGCCGGCCGACCCGCTCGCGGTGCTGGGAGAGCCCGATGCGCTCGCCCGGGTGGTGGCCAACTTGCTCGACAACGCGACCCGGCACGCCCGGTCGAAGGTGCGGCTGACCGCCCGCCCAGACGGTGACCAGCAGCTGATCGTGGTATGCGACGATGGGCCGGGCATTCCAGCCGCGGATCGAGAACGGGTTTTCGACCGGTTCACCCGGCTCGACGACGCTCGGGCCCGCGACGCCGGTGGTTCTGGCCTAGGCCTGGCCATCGTGCGTGAGCTGGTACGCCGACACAGCGGCACGATCACCCTCGACGATGCCCAGCCCGGCCTGCGGGTCGAAGTGCGCCTACCCGCCGCGCCCTGACCTGCCGACTGGCGTCAACTGCCGTACGGTGCTGGGCATGGACGACATCACCGCCCTCATCCTCGAAGACCACCACCGGTTCCGGCTCGGGTTCGCCCGCCTTGACGACGCCAAGTCCACTGCGGAGCTCGCCGCGATCTGGACTCCACTAGCGCTGCACCTGGAAATCCACGCTGAGGCCGAGGAGCAGATACTTTATCCGCACCTGCTCACCGACGCCGGTGGCGATGATGCGCGCGACGAAACCGAGGACGCGATCGGCGATCACAACAAGATCCGCGACGGCATCGCGCTGGCAGCCAAGCACTCAGTCGGCTCCGACGACTGGTGGACCGGGGTGCACCAGGCCCGGACCGAGAACAGCGAGCACCTGACCGAAGAAGAAGACGAGGTGCTGCCCGATTTTCGCCACCACGCCACAGTGGAGTTGCGACACGAGCTCGGTTCCCGTTGGCTGCGTTTCTTCAGCGACCACCCTCAGGGCAAGGGGTTGTCCTTCGTCGACAAAGATCCTGCTAAATACATTGCCGACCACAGCTAGCAAAGCTCACCAGGTGGTCAGCAGCAAGTGGTTGGCCAGCAAGGCGGTGACCGCTTGGGCGATCAACCAACCCCGTCGACTAGGCTTGGGCAGCAGCGCCACTCCGGCCGACAGCCAGACCGCGAACGGCAGCCAGATCCGTTCCACTTCGGCCTTGCTGTAGCCGGACAAGTCGGCCGCCAAGATCGCGACCAGGCCTGCGGCCGGCAACAACACGGTTGGGCTGAGCCGCTTGGTCGACCGGGCGCCCCGGCGGATCACCACCGCCGCGACCGGTCCAGCGCACGCCACCACTGCGGCCAAATCACCCCAAACCCAATACCAGTACGGCCGGACGGTCGCGACGCCCTGGTAGTAGCGAATGATGACGAGGTGGTAGCCGGTCAACCACCAGAACCCGGCGAGGGTGAACGCGACCACTACTGTGATCGCTCCAGCCACCGCCGCGATCAGTGGCACGATCGGCAGCGGTCCGACCCGCCGAGCGAGGATCAGCACTGCGAGCGCGAGCACACCGATCAAGGTCAACCCGTACGAGAGGTAGATGCTGTAGCCGAGCAGGAGGCCGCCGGCGAGCCCAGCCACGACGTTGCGTCGGGTCAGCGCGATGGCCACCCACGCCAGCCCGGTCGCCGTGACCCCGGTGAACATGCCGTCGGCCGACACCCCAATCCACACCGCACCCGGAAAGAGCACCAAGAACGGTAGGGAAACCCGCGCGCTGTTCTCGTCGCCCAGGGCGCGCAGAGTCACCGGCACAGCGACAGTGGCTGCCGCACCCACCGCGATGCAGAACAGTCCGGCCCAGGCTCCGCCGCCGAGCCCGATCCGATCCAGACCAATAAAGACCAAGAACGCGCCCGGTGGGTGTCCGGAAACGTGCGTGGTCCACGAATGGGGTTGGAAGTCGAGGATTCGGCTGGCGAAGGTGCGCAGCATGGTCGGAACGCTGGTGACCCCGCCGACCTCGCTCAGATATTCGAAGGAGGTGGTGAGCCGGTCGGCTATGCCCCGATGCCAGCCATCGATCATGGCCAGCGACAGGATCCACGCGACCGAACTGCCGTAGGCGGCGACCAGCAGCCGACGCCAGGTCAGCATTTCCGCTAGCCGGGGGCCATACAGAACAACCAATGCCGCCACGATAAGGGCGAGCGGCGTTCCCACCCCCAGATGCGGCGAAAAAGAGCCGGTGAACGGGGCCGAAATGGCGTATACCGGGTGGCCGGAGAGATAAAGTAGCCCACCCACCACGCTCGCGACGGTAACCAGAGCGAGCGCCACGCCTGCCGCGCCGAGGTCGGCCCGGGGCACTTGCCAGCTGCGAATCTTCACCCGCGCAGCGCCGCATGTGCGAACTCGGTCACGCCGGTGACCAGGTCAACCTCCGCAGCGAAGCCCAGCTCGGCCGCTGCCCGACTGGGTGAAGCAACCACATGCCGTACGTCGCCGAGCCGGAACTCACCGGTCACCACCGGCGCCGGCCCACCGACCGCGTCAGCCAGCGCCGTCGCCATCTCGCCGACCGTAGCCGGCCGCCCAGAGGCCACGTTGTACGCCCGCAACCCCGGTGCCGCGCCTTCAGTGGCCGTCAACGCCGCCACGTTCGCGCGAGCCACGTCAGACACGTGTACGAAGTCGCGCCGTTGCCCGCCGTCCTCGAACACCCGTGGTGCTCGCCCCGCCGCCAACGCCGACCGGAAAATCGCCGCCACCCCGCTGTACGGCGTGTCTTTCGGCATGCCCGGCCCGTAAACGTTGTGATAGCGCAGCGCGGTGACTGTTGCGCCGCACTGGCGGGCCCAGGCGGCGCTCAGGTGCTCCTGGGCGAGTTTGGTGGCGGCGTAGACACTGCGCGGGTCGAGTGGGGCATCCTCGTCGACCAGCAGCGAGCGCAGTTCTTGGCCGCAGGTCGGGCAGGTCGGCTCGAACCGTCCGGCTGCCAGGTCGGCCACTGCGCGGGCGCTCGGGCGGGTCTGACCGTGCTCGGGGCACGCGTACGCCCCTTCGCCGTAGACGACCATCGAGCTGGCCAGCACGAGTCGGTGCACCCCTTGGCGCGCCATTTCGGCCAGCAATACCGCGGTGCCGAGGTCGTTGCAGCCGACGTATTCCGGCAAATCGTCCAGGTCGACCCCCATGCCGACCATGGCGGCCTGATGCACTACCGCGTCCACGCCGTGCAGGGCGGCACTCACAGCGGCTCGGTCGCGCACGTCGGCGGCGATCACGGGTACGTCGTGCACTCGCTCGGGCGCTGCGCCGGCATGGGCGGCTGGGTGGCCGCTGTCGAGCACGCGTACCTGATGTCCGGCGGCCAGCAGAGCCGCGACGACATGGGAACCGATGAAGCCGGCGCCGCCGGTCACTAGTACTTTCTTCACGCGACTGACCGTAAGCGTTGCCGCCCAGTTGACCAGAGTCGAACCCGATCCGTAAGAGACCGGTAAGGCCGTTAACTGGGTTCGCGTCGGCGCACCGCGGTTAATTTCTGTGCATGACTGCAACCACGTCACCGCCAAGCGCAGCTCAACGGCTCGGTGCGGTCCAGCTGTTGCTGGTGGCTAAAGCGCCGGTGCCGGGGCGGGTTAAGACGCGGCTTTGTCCACCGTTTACGCCCGAGCAAGCCGCACAGATCGCCGCTGCAGCAATCGCGGACACGATGGACACCATCACCGCGACTTCGGCTGTGGCCCGGGTCCTGGTCGTCGACGGCGATCTGGCCGCGCCGGCTGGTTGGAACCGAATTGTCCAGCGCGGCGGATTGCTCGGCGAGCGCCTCACCCACGCTTATACGGATTGTGTGGTGCCGGGGCGGGCCAGCTTGCTCGTCGGGATGGATACGCCCCAACTGAACCCGAACCTGCTCAATCTGGCGACCCGGCGGCTGTCGCAGGACGGAACCGACGCTGTGCTCGGGCTGGCGGCCGATGGTGGTTGGTGGGGCTTGGGTCTGCGCGATCCGCGGCACGCACAGGTGCTGCGGGACGTGCCGATGTCGACTGCGCAGACCGGGGCCCTGACCTTGGCGGCGCTGCTCGCGCGCGGGTTGCAGGTGGCGGCGCTGCCCGTGTTGCGTGATGTCGACACTGCCGCAGACGCACGAGAAGTCGCCGCTCTGTGCCCGCCCGACAGCAGATTCGCCGTAACGATGACCGAACTCAGCTGAGCGCGCGAGACCAGTTCGTTGACCGCAGGCACCCCGCGCAGTTAGTTGCGAGCCCAGCTCAGTTGACGGGTGGTGCGCTCTGACTAGCTGTTGGGTGCCAGACCCAGGTTTACTATCGCGGTGAATGGATCAACTCTCGTCGCCCGGCTCTGGCACGGCGCACTCGCCTTGATTGTTTTCGCTGCTTTGGTCATTCAGCTGGTGTTGACCATTAAGGGAGTGCCCGACTCGACTGGAGTGATCCAGCCAGTTCTGACCCGGTTTGTGCGGCTGCTCAGCTATTTCACGATTCAGAGCAATATTTTGCTCTTGGTCGCGGTGGCAATGCTCGCCCGGCGCACCAGTCACGACGGCCGTTTCTGGCGGGTCATCCGGCTGGACGCCATGCTCGGCATCATGATCACCGGCCTGGTCTACGCGACTGTGCTGGCCGCCACCAATCACCCCACCGGCGCCGACTGGTGGTCGAATCTCGGCTTCCACTACTTGGCACCGCCCGCGGCTGTGCTGGGCTGGCTCGTGTTCGGCCCGCGACCGCGCATCAACGGCGCCACGTTGGGGTGGGCGGGGCTCTGGCCGTTGCTGTGGATCGGATACACCCTGGCGCACGGCGCAATCAGCCACTGGTATCCCTACCCGTTCACTGACGTGGGCACGTTCGGCTACGTCGCCGTGCTGCGCAACATGTTCTTCGTCCTGCTGATCGCTGCCGTTTTTGCCCTGATCTTGCGGCTGCTGGATAGTCGGTTGCCGATGGCCGCTGAACACGTCGCCCCGACGCGTGCGGACGCCAGTGAGACGCCTGCCGAAGCAAGTAGCCAGACGATTACCGAAAGTAGTTAGTGATTCGTCCACTAATACCCCAAGTAAGGTGACTGCCAGCACGCTGGGCAAATGAAATATTCTTTTGTTCTGGGCCAGCCCCATGTTGCACTGCCGTCCCACTGGTCGATACTGGGTTCGATTTCGGCGCCCCATGCAGGTCGGGATCCACCTGAGAGAGGACATCGCACCAGATGCGCAACAAACTGGCGGCCCTGGTTGCCATCGGCTTGGCAGTTACCTCCACCATGACTGCGTGTGACGCCTTCGGTCAGAAGAGTAACGCCGGCAGTGATACAGGCAGTAACGGGGGCACTAGCACCACCATCGCCTCGAACGGCAAAGCAGGCATCGGCGTGATCTTGCCGGACACCAAGTCGGCGCAACGCTGGCGCTCAGATGACCCGAAGTTCTTGAAGCAGGCGTTCGATAAGGCGGGCGTGCCCGTTGACATGCGCAATGCCGAGGGTGATGCGGTCAAGTTCGAAAAAATTGGCGACGACATGATCAACAGCGGCGTCAAGGTGCTGATCATCGTCAACCTGGACCCGGACAGTGCCCGCGCGGTGCTGCACAAAGCTCGCGCCAAGAACATCACCACAATCGACTACGACCGGCTGACCCTCAACGGCGGCGCCGACTATTACGTCAGCTTCGACAACGCCGGGGTCGGCAAGCTGATGGCCACCGGCCTGGTGCGCTGCCTGGCCGACAGCCGCACCAAGAATCCGGTCGTTGCCCAGCTCAACGGTTCGCGAACCGACAACAACGCCACGCTGTATAAGCAGGGCTTCGACCAGGTTCTTTCCAGCAAATACGACGCGGCCGTCTATACCCAAGGCCCGGATCAGTTCGTGCCCCGCTGGGACAACGACGAAGGCGGCGTGATCTTCGACCAGATGCTCACTCAGCAGCCGCACATCGACGCGGTTGTCGCCGCCAACGACGGACTGGCCGGGGCGGTGATTAAGGTGTTGCGCAAAAAGGGCCTCAACGGCAAGATCCCGGTCACCGGCCAAGACGCGACAGTCGAGGGGCTACAGAACGTTTTGGCCGGAGACCAGTGTCTGACCATTTACAAGCCGATCGGCCCCGAGGCGCAGACGGCAGCCTCCCTCGCGATCCAGCTCTTTAAGGGACAGAAGCCGTCGTTTGCCTCAGAGGAGCGGATCAAGGACCCGTTGTCTGGTGCCTACGTGCCGTTCAAGTCGATCCCGTCGACAACGATCACCGCCGACAGTGTAAAAGACGTGGTGGCCGCGGGCTTCGTGGACAAGAAGGACTTGTGCACCGGCAGGTTCGCCGCACTCTGCAAACAACACGGCGTTATTTAGTGTCGTTGGTGGGACGCCGGCCGCCCCTTTAGCCGGCGACCCAGCTCGCGAGCGATCTCGTTCTTAGCGTCGCGCTCCGCGAGCACCTGCCGCTTGTCATAGGACTTGAGCCCGCGCGCCAGCCCCAACTCGACTTTGGCCCAGCCGTTGAGGAAATACATCGACAACGGCACCAAAGTCAGCCCGTTCCCATCGCGCAGCTGGCCCAGGATCTTCTGGATCTCCACCTTGTGCAACAGCAACTTTCGGGTACGCCGCGGCGCGTGATTAGTCCACGACCCGAAGCCGTATTCAGCAATGTGCAGCCCGTAGAGCAGCAGCTCACCCTCGTGTTCCTGGGCGAACGCGTCGACCAGTGAGGCGCGGCCGGCCCGAAGCGACTTCACCTCGGTGCCGGCGAGCACCAACCCCGCCTCGTACGTCTTGACGATCGCGTAGTCGTGTCGCGCCTTTTTATTCGAGGCGATCAGCTTCGTACCAGTGTCGCGGGCCATCGCTGCAATCTAAGTCACCGCTGGTTCACGGGATCGGGCGGCTGGTTCACGGGATCGGGCGGCTGGTTCACGGGATCTGGCGGCGCAGCGAATACGTGACGCTGCTCAACCGATGTGGTTCGTTCACCACGTGAATCGCGGCCCGATCGTAGGCCTGCCAACCCGCTGCACCGGCCCGGTTCAAGTGGCGCAGGTCGTCGAATCGCTCGTCGGTGCCCCAGCGCAGCACCCCGCCCGGGTGATGGAACGTCGCCGTCCAGTCCATGAAGCGGTCGGAGCCGAGGGTGCCGGCGGCGCGGTATTCCAACCGCGCATATTCCCAATTCGTCATCGCATGCATTATGCCCAAGCGTGGTGCGACCCGTCGAGCAAACCGCGTCGATCCGCACCATCGACCAAAACTCGACCATGGACCTAGCGCCAATGCCAGCCCTGACCTCGGGCGACCCGGATTGACCAGGCCGCCAAAGGTTCGCCCTCAGTGGCGAGCGCCGTCCGAGCGTTTGCGCTGCAACGTGAAGGTCTCTAACGCGGAGATCTCTCCAGTCGGGACGGTCACGTTGTAATACGTCACGAAGATCCGCGTGGTGGCGCCCGGCCCAGTCCCCGGGTCGACCGTGAACGCGGCAAAGCCGTACGGGTGCTGCAGGTCGCGGAACCCGAGCCACGGGGCGTCCTCGAAAACGTAGGTCGCGGGCCGCTTCGCACCGGCGGTGGGCGGGGTGCCGACCGCAGTGATCACCTTTGCTTTGCCCGGTGCGAAGAACTTCTCGTTTGTCGTGCCGCTGACCCCGCCGCCGCCGAGCACCATATGTGTGGTGCCCTGCGCTGAGTCGATCACCGACGTATCGCTCGCCGCTGGTTTCGGGGTCAATGTCTCGCTGCCCAACACCACCCCGCGTACGGGTAAGGATCGTTCGTAGTTGTGCTCGTGCCCGCATACCACCAAGTCGACTTCGTACTGGTCGAACAGTGGTCCCCATTGCTCGCGGATGCCCACATCGGAGCCGTTCGCGTCGGACGAGCTGACGATAACCTGGTGCATGCAGACGACAATCCAGTCGATCTCGCGCGACGCTCGTGCCTGCGCGAGCTCGTTTTCCAGCCAAGCGCGCTGGGCGCCACCGGAGTATCCGTGCACGTAGTTGTCGCCGCTGTCCTGCAGTGCTACGTCGTCGTTCTGCAGGGAGATGACACGGACGGAACCGGCGGTGAACGCGTACCAAAGGCCGTTGAGCTCGCTGGGTTGGCGGTTGCTTGGCAGCTTGAAGTAGGTCTGGTAAGCGCTGAACCCGAGCGGGCCGTTGCTCTTCTCGTTTTCGTGGTTGCCCGCCGCCGGCATCCACGCCCGGTATCGCGCCGAGCGGGTGTTGTTGGCGAAGAACGCGTTCCAGGTGCGCACCCGGTCCGGGTCCAGGTTGGCATAGCACAAGTCGCCATTAAGCAGGTGAAACAGTGGGTCGACTTGTTCGATCCCGGCGACGATGTCGGCGGTTGCCGGAGTGCTGTTGGCGTTGAGGGCCACGGTGAAGCCGCCCTTGCCGTCTGGCTGCCACGTCACCTGCGGCACTGACTGGTCGCCGAAGCTGGTGAAGGTGAACGCCTCGCGACCGCGCGGCGCGGTCTGGAAGGTGCCGGCATCCGGTCGGCCGCCGTCGTGCAGCGCTGCGTAGGTGTAGTGAGCTCCTGGGCGCAGGTCGATCAGGCTGGCGTGGTGGACATAGACGATTTTGCCGGAGAGTCCGTCGACATAGGTCACCGTCTCAGCCTGGACGGTGCGGCCGTGCCCGTCCTCCAGCGTGCCGACACTGACTCGGGGCCGGCGCACCGCGGTGTAGGTGGTCCAGGAGACGACCATTTGGGTGGCCGGGTCGGCGCCGAAGGTCAGGTGCAAGCCTTCGACCGGTGGCGCGCCGAGCCGTTGCGGTTGGCCGAGCAGCAGTGGTGAAGTCGCTGCGGCTGTTTCGCCGCTGAGCAGGGTCGATCCGGTGGTGGCGACGCCGGTGGTGCCGATGGCCAGCAACGCGGTGCGGCGACTAATGCCGGCGGATCCTTCTTCACTCATGAGTTCGGACGCTAGGAGCCCACCCTGCACAGCAGGCCAACGGTTGTCGTCTTGTAGGTAGCGACCCGGTTACCGCCAGATTGACGGCTTTGCGGCACGCAACGGTTCACCTGTGCGAATGACTCAGTGCCAGGCAGCGCCGCAAATTTCAGGTGTTTCCGGGCGACCAGTCGTGGATCGTCAGGTCAGGCAGGCGCTATGGTCTGCGAGGATGGCCGGATGCACGTGTCCGGAAGAGCCGTTTTCGCCGCTGTTTGCGTCCTCGCTGTGGCCACCGGTTGCAGCTCGCACGACAAACCGAGCCCCACGCCGACGGCGAACATTGACGCCACCACGATGCGCGGCGCGCTGTTGCAAGCAAACGAAATCGGGCCCACCTGGACCACGCCCACCGACACCACCGATCCCAGCCAACTGGTCAGCCTCTGCGGCGGCACCTCCACCGGACCCACAGCACCACCAGGTGCCACCATCGTGGCCGCCCCGTTCGCGGATGAGGGCGACGCGGGCGCGCAAACCCTGGACCAAACGGCCCTGGTCTACGCCGATCACAGCGTCGCGCAAGCCGCTCAAATCGCGCTGCGGGTGGTCGCCGACAGCTGTCCGCCAACTGTCAGCGTCCCGGCGATCGTTGCCAACGACAAGTCAGAGCCTGCGTACTCCGAGACTGTCAGTATCCAGCCTCTCACCCAAAAATCGTGGACCGGCTTTGCGGTAATTCGACACAAGAACTACGACCCCAAACATCCGGGTACGGCCGACACCGCCGTCGCCGTGCTGGCCAGCCGAAACGTCGTACTTGTCGACACGTACGCGATCTATCGGCTGAACAGTGCGAGCCCGTCCGTGAACTTTTCGCAGGACTGGACCAAGCTGGTTGGCTCGGTTCTGAGCCAGTTGGGATAGACAAACATACCGACCGTCGACTAGTATTCAACTTACGCCGTTGCGAGTTCTTCCCCCGTGGAATTCGCAGCGGCGCCCTTATTTCTGGCCACCGGTATTTCTACCGGTGGGCGGCTTTTGTCCTTAGCGCGGCCCGACTTGCTGGATCCAGCGAGTGGATGTGCAGCCGATGACTCCAAATTTGTCAGGGGCGGCGTCTAGCCTCTGCGGTGACACGATCACTGGAGCCAAAGGAGCCTGCGATGACGTCCCGACTCAACCCCTATCTCGCCTTTAACGGCAAAGCCCGCGAAGCAGTTAATTTCTACCAGTCAGTCTTCGGCGGCGAGCTCACTGTGAGCACCTTCGGTGACTTCGGATCGCCTGACCCGGCGCTCGCCACCAAGGTCATGCACGCACAGCTGGTCACCCCGCAGGGTTACACGCTGATGGCCTCTGACATCGCCCCCGGCATGCCAGTCCCGGACAGTTCGGGCACCGGGATCACCTGCAGCCTCAGCGGCGACACCAGTGATGGCTTGCACGACATCTGGGCCAAGCTCAGCGCCGAAGGCACCGTCACCATGCCGCTGGAAAAGCAGGCATGGGGCGACGAATTCGGACAATGTATCGACAAGTTCGGCACCCCCTGGTTGGTCAACATCACCCAGCCGACGCAGTGACACATTCGTGGCGGGGTCGCACCCAGGCCCCGTCACGATCTGGGCCCGTCACGATCTGGGCCCGTCACGATCTGGGCCCAGCGGTGGGCCGGGTTGCTCGCCGGCGAGCGTGGCCAGCACCTGCGGGCCGAATTTGGCCAGTTTGCCCTGCCCCACGCCGCTGACGGTGCCCAGCGACTCCAATGTCGTCGGCTTGAGCGCGGCAATAGCCCGTAACGTCGCGTCGTGGAAGATCACATAGGCGGGCACACTCTGCTCCTTGGCCGTGCTAGCCCGCCAGGTGCGAAGCCGTTCGAAGATCCCAGCTTGCAGCGGGGACAGGTCGGCGTTGGCTGTGGCGCTTGCCGCCGTGCGGGCTTTGGGTAGCCGTGTCGCGGCAGCAGGCTCGCGGCGCATCATCACCTTCGTCTGGCCCCGCATGGCGTCATTGCTGCTCTCGGTCAGCGTCAGTGTGCCGTATTCCCCTTCGACCGCGAGTAGGCCGGCTGCCAGCAGTTGGCGGATGACGCCGCGCCACTCGGCGTCGCGCACCTCCGTGCCGATGCCGAAGACAGACAACTCGTGATGGCGAAACTGGGTTACTTTGTCGGTCTTCTTACCGAGCAAAATGTCGATGCATTGGCCGGCGCCGAACTTCTGCCCGCGCTCGTGTTGTAGCCGCCACACGGTAGACAGCACCTTCTGTGCCGCTACGGTGCCATCCCACGACTCTGGTGGGGTCAGGCAGGTGTCACAGTTGCCGCAGCCCTCGGCGGCGATCGTCTGGCTGAAATAGGCCAACAGCTGCCCGCGGCGACAGGAGACGGTTTCACAGAGCGCCAGCATTGCATCCAGGTGCTGGGCGGCGTTTCGCCGAAACGCCAAGTCACCGTCGGAGCTCTCGATCATTTTTCGTTGCTGGATGACATCGGGCAGCCCATATGCCAGCCAAGCGGTCGACGGCAGCCCGTCACGCCCGGCCCGTCCAGTCTCCTGGTAATAGCCCTCGACCGATTTCGGCAGGTCGAGGTGGGCCACGAAGCGCACATCGGGCTTGTCGATCCCCATCCCGAACGCGATCGTGGCCACCATGATCAACCCGTCTTCGCGCAAGAACCGGGCTTGGTTGGCCGCGCGCACCCGATTGTCCAGCCCGGCGTGATAGGGCAGTGCGTCGATGCCGTTGCCCACCAAAAACTCGGTGGTTTTGTCGACCGAGGCCCGCGACAGGCAATAGACGACGCCGGCATCACCCTGGTGTTCGCCGCGCAGCAATTCCAACAGTTGGCGACGGGGCTCGTTCTTGGCCACGATCCGGTATTGGATGTTGGGGCGGTCGAAGCTGGCAGTGAAGTGGCGCGCTTCGGTGAGCTGCAGCCGCTCGGCAATTTCCGCCCGGGTGGCAGTGGTGGCTGTCGCGGTCAGCGCGACCCGGGGGACCTGCGGCCACCGCTCGTGCAAGATTGACAAGTTGAGATAGTCGGGCCGAAAATCGTGCCCCCACTGCGACACGCAGTGCGCTTCGTCGATTGCGAACAGCGAGATGGTGCCGCGCTCCAGCAGCCGCTGGACCCCGACCGTGCCCAACCCCTCGGGCGCGACATAGAGCAGGTCGAGCTCGCCGGCGACGAACGCCGACTCAACTTGGCGCCGCTGCAGCAGATCCTGGGTCGAATTGAGAAACCCGGCCCGAACCCCCACTGTGCGCAACGCGTCGACCTGATCTTGCATTAACGCGATCAGCGGCGAGATCACCACCCCAGTGCCGGCTCGCACCAACGCGGGAATCTGAAAGCACAGCGATTTGCCGCCGCCAGTGGGCATCAACACGAGCGCATTGCCACCATCGACAATGTGCTCGATGATCTCGCGTTGCTGCCCACGGAACTCGGGGTAGCCGAAGATCCGGTTAAGCACCTCGGTGGCGTTGCCAGTGGGAAGCGGGGGAGCCGAAGTCACCTAGCGATAGTAGAGAGCACCGCCGACCAGCCGCTGACACCCTGTGGACAACTGGGCCTCACTCGGCCAACGGCAGCTCGATCGTGTGTGCGCTGTGCGTGGCTTTCGTGGCCAAATAGCGCACGTTGGCCGCCGACATGTGCACCCCGGTCGGAATCTGTTGGGTGACCTCGATCCCGTTCTTCTCCAGCTGCAACGCCTTGTCCGGGTTGTTGCTGAGCAGCCGAATCCGGTCGGCACCCACCGCCCGCAGCATCTGAGCCGCCGCAGTGTAATCGCGCTCGTCCTCGCCACGTCCGAGCGCCACATTCGCCTCATACGTGTCCAGCCCGGAATCCTGCAACGCATAGGCGTCAAGCTTCGCGTATAGGCCGATGCCGCGGCCCTCTTGGCGCAGGTAGAGCAGGAATCCGCCCTGGTCGGCGATGCGTTCGACTGCTTCGCGCAGTTGGGGGCCGCAGTCGCAGCGCTGACTGCCGAAGACATCCCCGGTCAGGCACTCGCTGTGCGGTCGGACCAGTGGCGCCCTGCCCCCGGCAGCCGACTTGGTGAGCGCTCGCTGCCAGTCACCCAGGCCGAGCGCGAGGTGCTCCTTACCGTCCACCAGACCGCTGAAGGTCATCACCCGTGCCGGGGTGGTGTACCCGTCGCCGAAGCGCAACGGGACGGTGACCTGCTGGCGCACCGTAGCCCCTGACCCCGTAGCCCCTGACCCCGTAGCCCCTGACCCGGTGGCCATCGACCCGGTGGCTATCGACACCGTGGGTTTCAACATCGGTCCTCCTCGTAGGTTCCCGGCTGGCTGCCCAAATACCCCGACTGTGCTCAAGTGTCACCATCGGGCAACACATCGCGAATATGCCAGCAATCCTCGCTCGGATTATCTTGGACGCAACTGTTCGACCAGGGTGACGCTCGTCGCTCGATGGGAGGCGTCATCCGGTGTTTGACCGTCCGTACGTCCTGCTGAGTTGTGGCATGTCCATCGACGGTTACCTCGACGATGTGCACCGGCAACGGCTGCTGCTCTCCAACGATGCGGATTTCGACCGAGTCGACGAGGTTCGGGCCGGCTGCGATGCGATCCTGGTCGGCGCCGGCACGATCCGGCAGGACAATCCGCGCCTGCTGGTGCGGTCCGCGCAGCGCAGGGCGGCCCGGGCAGCTCGGGGTCAGCAGCCCACTCCGATCAAAGTCACGCTGACCAGCAGCTGCGATCTCGACCCGAATGCGCGGTTCTTCACCGTCGGCGACGTGGACAAGTTGGTTTACTGCGCCACACCAGGGCTGTCGGCGGCTCGGGAACGCCTCGGCGACGCGGCTACGGTGATCGACGGTGGCGACCCAGTGGCCGTACCTGGGGTGGTGGCTGATTTGGCTGCTCGCGGCGTTGCTCGGCTGATGGTCGAGGGGGGTGGTTCGATCCATACCCAGTTCCTTACTGCCGGTCTGGTTGACGAGCTGCAACTTGTCGTTGCTCCGTTTTTCGTCGGCGACTCGCGCGCGCCCCGATTTGTCGGTGATGGTGAGTTCCCGTGGGGCCCGACCAGCCGGGCGGTGCTGGCCGAGGTGCGTCAGATCGGCGACGTGGTGCTGCTGCGTTACGCCCTCTCCGATCGCTTCGGTGCTGGTTGAGCGCTCGTGCCTAGGGCGGGTGCAGGCCAAGGAGTTGCTCACTTCACCGGACCGAGCCGGCCAACTGACGGCTACCAGATGCGCTGACCGGGCCGGTGCGGTGCGACGGGGTCGTCTCGGTGGGGGAGCTCGGGCGCACCGAAGCTGCTTTTCGAGCGCGCAGCCGGGCGATGGCCCGGACTAGGACAACGGCCGCGCCCGGCAATGCAGCGACGAAGGCGAATACGCCGTAAACAACAGCGGTGGTCAGGCCTTGTGCCGCACTTAGGCCGGCGGCGCCGAAAGCCCATGCGGTCACTGCCTCGCGTGGTCCCCAGCCGCCGATGTTGATCGGCAGCGTCATGGCGGCCAAGGCCAGCACCAGCAACGGCGCCAGTTGGATGATCGAGGTGGTCGAGCCGGCAGCGCGGGCAGCCACGACAAACGTGGCCAAGTGACCGAGCAGCACCACTACCGAGGCTAGGGCGATGCCGGGCCACGAGCGGTGGGCCAGCAAACCAACCCGGACCTCGGTCAGCCCGGTGCGCACGGCTCCGGCAACCCGCGACTCGCTGCGCCGCAGCCGCCGGCCGAACACCACTGCCAAACCGCCAGCTAGCAGGACACTCACGGCTACGATCGCCAGTGCGGTTGAGTGCTGGTGCAGTTGCGTACGCATCGGCGACGGCACGGCCACCAGCACCACCAACCCGCCGCCGAACAACACCAGCTGCCCCGCCGTGCGTTCGAGCACCACCGCGCGCACCCCACGACCCACGTCACCCTCGTCGCGGCCGTGTCGCACCGCCCGGTCGACGTCACCGAGCACCCCGCCCGGCAGTGCCGCGTTCACGACGAGTGCCTGGTAGTAGTCCGCAATCGCCGTAGGCAGCGACAACCGCAGGCCCAGTCCACGCGCCACCAAACACCAGCGCCAAGCGCTGAAAACCGTGGTGAGCACGCCGATCCCGAACGCAATCGCCACCACCCGAGCATCGATGGCACGAATCCCCGCCAAAAACGCGCCGGTGCCGAGCCGCCACAGCAACGCGGCAATAATCCCCGCCCCGCCCAGAATTCGCAGCCCCGCCCAGATTGATCGCGTCACGTCGGGTTCTCCTTCAGCAGCCTGTTCTGCCGTATACGCTCCGGCGGGCGCAAATGGTTCAGTCAAAGATCGCGAGCAGATCGACGTGCTCGACGCGCGCCGCTGGCAAGTGGGCCAGCCGCTCGCTTAAGTAGTCACCGAGCCCTAGTCCCGAATCTTGCTCCTGAGCTGCGCCAACCCAACCGCGCAGCCAGGCAGCAGTCAGTTCTGGCAGGTGCGGACCGAGCTGCCAGGGACTCGTTCGAGTGACAACCGTCGCACCAGCTTTTTCGAACGCCACCACCGCAGCGTCCGGTGCGTCCGGCCCGAGCAGTTGCCGGCCGTCTACAGTTCGGCGCTGGTGCTCGTTGAACGCGGCCCGGATTTGGTCGTCGCGCGGGTCAGCCGGCTCCAGCGTGACCAGTCCCGCCACGGACAGCGTGAACAACGCCGAGGTGTGCGAGGCGGCACAGACCGCGGCCAACTCCGCCAACTCCGCGCCGGTGAGCAGATCAAGCAGCGCCGAACAGGTGACCAGATCAGTGTCGGCCAGCTCCGCTGCGGTCAACGTCGTCACGTCACCGAGCGTGGTGCTCGCGGTCACCCCAGTCACGCTCAGCTGATCAGCAGCCTGCGCCAACAACATCGAATCAAGATCCTGCAAAATCCACCGCTGCGGTACGGCTAATTGAGGCGCCAGCCACCGCCCGAGCGAGCCGGTGCCACAACCCAAGTCGCGAATGGTGCTGATGCCCGGGGGTAACAAGTCGATCAGCTCGGTGGCCCGCGCAGTCGCGTCGGCCGGTTCGCGCAACGCCAACCAGGTCGGGCTGAATTCTCCAGTCATGATTTCTCTCCTCGCGCGATCACAGCGGGCCTGAACTCGGTTCGGTGGTCGAGCACCTCGGCCACCAGTCGGGCGGTCTGACTCCACCGGGGCAGGTTTTCCCGCCGGAACCGGGCTGCGGCACGCCACCGCGCGCGCAGTTCGCCGTCGGTCAACCAGGCGCGTAACGCGGCGGCCAGCTCAGCCGGGTTGTCCGGGCGGATCAGCTGGCCAGGTCGCGTGCCGTCGGCCGCAGTGCCGAGTGCTTCGGTGACCCCACCCACCGCGGTGGCGAGGACCGGTATTCCACGGGCTAGCGCCTCGGTCACCACCATGCCGTACGTCTCGGCTCGGGAGGCGAGCACCAGCAAATCGGCCGCTGCGTAGCGCGCGTCCAGAGCGGCTCCGGTCAGCGCCCCGGTGAAGTGGATGTTTTCGTGCGTGTGGGGGACGGGCTCGCTGATCGCGCCGACGAACGTACAGGCCCAGGGCAGGTCGGTTAGGTGTTGTTGCAACACGTCGACCAGCAGGTCTTGCCCTTTTCGGGGGGTGACCCGGGCGACGCAGAGCAGCCGGTGGCCGGTCGGGGCAGGTTCAGCCAGCGCAGCCGGTTCGACCCCGGGGGAGGCGACCGCGACTGTCGCGAGTCCGTGCAGCGCACGCAGGTGTGCGGCGGCTTCGGCGCTGGTAGCGATCACGGCGGCAGCCAGGTGCAGGGCTTGCCGCTCGCGCGACTGCAACAGTTGCTTGGTGGCCGCGGTCAGTCCGGTTTCGTCGCCGAGCGGCAGGTGGACCAGGATGATCAGCCGCAGCCGGTGTGCATGCGGAGCCAGCAGCTGCGGCACCGCGCACGCGACCAAGCCGTCGAGCAGCACGTCAGCATCATCGGGCAATGCGGCGAGCGTTTCGGCAACTGCTGCGCAGGCCTCGGGCCCCGGCATTGGCCAATCACCGGCGAGCACCAGCTCGTGCACCTCCCGAGCCGCAACCGCAGACCCGGGGGCCGCCAGAGCATCGACCGGGCCGTCCTGGCGCTCGCTGGCTGGATCGGCCCCAATGCCGGCCGGATTAGCCGGGATGCCGGCGGCGAGTAGGTCGAGCACTTGGCGGTCGTAGCGGTTGCCGCCGCTGGGCGTGGCCGGGTCGTCGATGCCGCCGGGCAACACCGCCCACAGGGTGCTACTCACCGCAGGTCGTGCTCGTAGCTCGCCCACGCGATATGCGATTCGTGCAAAGTGACAGCGACCTGAGTCAGTCCACTTGCCCCGGCGCCCAGCTCACCCGCGGCCACCTGCTCGGCGAGCGCGTCGGCGATCACCTTGGCCAGGAATTCAGTGGACGTGTTGATCCCGGCGAACACTGGGTCTTCGTCCAAGTTCCGATAGCTGAGGCCAGCGCAGATCGCATGTAGCTGCTCACTGACCCGCCCGATGTCGACCACGATGTTGTCGTCGTCGAGGGCCGGGCGACGGAAGGTGGCGTCCACCACGAAGGTCGCGCCGTGCAGCTTCTGGGCGGGACCGAAGACCGCACCGGTGAAACTGTGCGCAACCATGATGTGGTCACGGACGGTGACGCTGAACACGGCAACTCCTCACAGATAGTCGATTACATGGCACAGGGCGGGCAAACTGCCGTCCGCGAGTCGCGGCAAGACGTTCGGCAACTCCGCGAAGCCGGACCTTCCGGTGATCAGCACATCGAACACTGGGTCGTGCAACAGCTCCAAAGCCAGGGCAAGCCGCTGAGCGTACGAACGTCGTCGCGCCGGCGCGATCCCGCCCACTTGACTGCTCTTGATCGTCAGCCGGCGGGAGTGGAAGAACTCGCCGAGCGGCACCAGTACCGGCCGGTCGCCGTACCAGCTCAGCTCGACGACTGTGGCTTCCGGCGCGGCCAATTCCAGCGAGCGGGTCAGTCCGGCCGAAGTCGCGCTCGCGTGAATCACCACATCGCAGTCGCCATCCGCGTCGACCGGCCGCGAAAATCCGATCCCGAGCCGCTCGGCAATCGCTGCCCGGGACGCGTCCGGGTCCACCAACTGCAGCCGTATGCCGGGCAGCTTCGCGAGCAGTATCGCCACCGAGCAGCCGACCATCCCACCGCCGACCACGGCCACCCGGTCGCCGATCAGCGGCGCGGCATCCCACAGCGCGTTGACAGCTGTCTCAACTGTTCCCGCAAGCACCGCCCGATGCGCTGGTACGCCCGCCGGCACCACAGTCACCGCGCTAGCCGGTACGACGTAGTGGCTCTGATGTGGGTACAGGCAGAACACGGTCTGGCCGATGAGCTCGGGCACACCAGCTTGCACCACCCCCACGTTCAAGTAGCCGTACTTGACCGGTGCCGGAAAGTCGCCCTCCTGATACGGCGCCCGCATACTGTCATGTTGGCTGGGTGGCACCCGCCCACCGAACACCAGCGTCTCGGTTCCCCGGCTCACCGCGGTGTGCAAAGTGCGCACCAACACTTCTTCCGGGCCCGGCTCGCTCACCCGCGCCGCCCGGATTTGTCCTTGTCCGGGGGCAGTGACCCAGAAGGCCTGCGCGTCGATGGTCATGACAAGTCTCCTCAACGGCTGAACCGATTACGCCCGTCGAGCGTGTTAGTCACCGACAGCGGCAACCATACGCACCGAACTGATCTTGCCTTGGAGGCACGGTGACAGTCAGCACGGCAACGATCACGGCTGCGCCCGAGCGCGGCCCACTGATCGGTGTAGCTGCCCAGTTGGTCTCGCTCACAATCCTGGCCGGAACCCCCGGATTGAGCCCGGCGGGCCTGTTGCTGGGAGTCGGCTATGGGCTAGTTCTGTGCGCGCTACTCGCCGCCGGTCTGCGTCGGTCGCAGCAGGATCGGCTGGGCTGGGCGAACACGGTCACGCTGACCCGAGCCGTGTTGGTCGGCGGCGTGACCGCGCTAGTTGTCACCTCGTTCACCCGCCCGACAAACGTCGCTGTACTGGTCAGCCTGGCCGCTGTCGCACTCGCGCTGGACGGCGTGGATGGTCAAGTCGCCCGCCGCACCGGCACGACTTCCGCGCTGGGTGCCCGCTTCGACCTGGAAGTTGACGCGTTCCTGATCCTCGTGCTCGCTGGCTATGTCGGTGTGCAGTTCGGCTGGTGGGTGGTGGCGTTGGGCGCCTTCCGCTATGCGTTCGTCGCCGCTAGCTGGGTGTGGCCGTGGCTGAACGCGCCGCTGCCGCCGAAATTTTCCCGCAAGGTAGTGGCTGCGCTGCAAGGTGTGATCCTCGCGTTTGTCGCCGCAGACCTAACCCCGGTATGGCTGGGCTACGGCGCGCTTGCCGTCGCCCTCGCGTCGCTGACCTGGTCCTTCGGCCGTGACATTCGCTGGTGCTACGGCAACGGGCCAGGCACGCCTCAGGCTGGTTGGCGGCGGCCGGCCTGGTCGATGATCTCGTCGATCACCTGGGTCCAGACTGCCATCGGCGGGAATTCGTGCCCGACGCCATCCAACCAGACCAGCCGGGCACCGGGAATTTCGTCGGCCAAGGCGCGCGGATATTCGGCCGCGGCGACCGTGTCGAGCGTGCCATGCATGATCAGCGTGGGTGCAGTGATCTCGCCGAGCCGAGGCCGCGCCGAGGGTCCGGCGTCGATCAGCCAGTGATTGAGCTGGCTAGCAGCCATGTCGCGGGTCCGATCGTGCACCCGCTCGGCGAGTCGACGCAGGTGCGGTTCGTCGGCAGTGAACGGCCCGCCGGCCTCGCGCAGCCAGCCCACCACCCGGTCCACCGCGGTGCGTCGATGGGACCAGTCGGCCGATGCGGGTGGGCGTTGAGTCGACCGGTCGGCTCCCGGTGACAGCAAGGTGAGCGACAGGACCCGCTGCGGGTGCTCGACCGCGATCCGCTCAGCTAGGTTGCCGCCGAGGAACAGTCCGACCAGGTGCGCCTGCGGCACGACCAGCGCATCCAGCACGCCGAGGGCGTCACCAGCGAGCTCCACACCGGAATAGGGCGGGGCGCCCGCCGGGAACGAGGTCGATCGGCCGGTGTCACGATGGTCGTAACGGACCACGAACCGGCCGCCAGCAGCCAATCGTCGACAGAATTCGTCCTCCCACCAGTCCATCGAACTGGCGGCGCCCGCGATCAACAGAATCGCTGGGTCGGTTCGCTCGCCGAACGTTTCGACACACACCTCGATGCCGTTTACCGGCATGATCGCTTCGATCGCCACGCTTCATTGTCAGGTATCACAGTTCACGGCAAGGTTAAAATTCGATCACCGTGGTGTACGTGATTTGGCGGGATCTGCCGATTGGTCGGCTCGGGTCGGTGCCGGCTCGGTCGAGTTGGCTGCTGATTTCAGGGCATGTGACACGAAGTCGAACACCACGGGAATGCAGGTCGACCAGTAGCCGAAATTGTGGCGTCCATCCGCGTACGACTCGATTGCGGGCTTTTTCGGACACGCTCTGGCTAGGGCGTGCACCTCGTCGTAGAGCCCGTCTTGTTTGCCGCACCACAAGCCGACCGGGATGGAGCGCAGCATTGGCGCGCCGGTGAAGATCCGATCGTCGCGACTGATTGCCGGTGACAGGGCAGCAACTGCGCGCAACGAGTCGGGGAAGGTCTCGGCCAGCAGCAGCGCGCCATAGCCACCCATTGACCAGCCCCAGGCGGCTAGTCGACTGGTGTCGAACCCTTCGGCCTTCGACCAGGCAGGCAGCTCGGTGTGCACCATCGCCTGCGGATCGTCGGCCCCGGTGGGCTGCCAGGACAGCTTTCCACCGTCAGCGCCGACGAGGACGAAGGGCGGGTTGCCGCGGCGTACCGAATCGGTGAGGAATTTGCCGAAACCAAAGCCGGCAAAGTCGGCCGGGGTGGCTGATGCGCCATGCAGCACCAGGCAAACCGGCAGGCCGTTGCCGTCGCCATAGCCGGCCGGCACCGCGGTGTAGAAGTCGACAGTGCGCGCGCGGGCGGCCGAATAGCGCTGCCGCAGGCGCTCATCTCCAGTCGGCACGTGCGGGATGGTGGGCTCGGGTTCGGCCGACCGAGTGCGATAGGCGGCGGCCACGGCACCAGCGACCACGGCACCGCCGCCGAGCAGCACAGTTCGTCGTCTCATCGCTGGTCCAACGCAGCCGGGCCCTGTTTAGTCACTGGATCCCGGCCTGACCGCGGCGCACGCATCAGCATCTTCTTCCCACAGGGGACTAAACGGGCAAATTAACTCTATAGTCCCTCTGTCGGGTTTGGGGGTCGAAATACCTATCGTGGGTCAATAGTTAGATTCCCAATCTCCGTTGGTCCAGCGTGCTATCCACAGTAGGCGAACCGGATAGTTGCGGGTCGAGCGAGATGATCAGCTTATCTAGACAGTGATGAATATAGATTTTCACGTGCATCAATTTAGTCAGCGGATGTTCACTTTTCCGCACCGGCGACGAGAAAGATTGGCAGTCGAATATGCGTGGCATGGATATTCCCCGCATGGGCCTGCCCGACCACCTCACCTCCCGGTTGAGCATGGCCGAGCAGCACGAACTTCTTACCCAAAAGCGCGGCCACCGGCGGCGAACCGTGCTCAAGACCGGTGCCGCAGTGGCCGGCGCTGCCGCCACAGTCGCGATCGGTGCGCCAGCGAACGCCGCCAGCGCGACCGTGTGGCAGCAAAGTGCCAAGACGGCCGGCAAACTGGTCGTCCCGTTCGGCCGGCACCTGGCCTGGGGTGCGAACCCCCGCAACCAGGTCCGGGTCGGCTGGCAGGTCGCCGCACCGGTGACCAAGCCGTTCCTGCGCCTGGGCGACTCGCCGTGGAGCCTGGGCCACCGGATCCCCGCCGAAATCCGCTCGCTGCACTCCGAGGTCCCCGGCACGATCGCCGCGACCGACCAGTATTACGTGCACGTGGCGATCGATGACCTGCTGCCTGGCAAGACCTACTTCTATGCGGTCGGCCACGATGGCTACGACCCCCGCGATCTGAGCACCTTCGGTCGGATCGACTCGTTCACCACCGCGCCCTCACGGCGTCGGATCAGTGACGGCTTCACTTTCACCGCGTTCGGCGACCAAGGCGTCAGCTACCACGCGCTCGGCAACGACGGCCAGGTAGCCGCCCAGGACCCCGCCTTCCACCTGCACGCCGGTGACCTGTGCTACGCCGACTCCAGCGGCAGCGGCCTGCCCACCGACGTCTACGACCCGCGCACCTGGGACCAGTTCCTGGCCCAGACCGAGCCGATTGCGGCCTCGGTGCCGTGGATGGCCAGCTTGGGCAACCACGACATGGAAGCGCTTTACTCGTCAAACGGCTACGGCGGCCAGCTCGCACGATGGGACTTTCCCGACAACGGCCCGGTGCATGCCGAAGGTGTCTACTCCTTCATCTACGGCAACGTCGGCGTGATCTCACTGGACCCGAACGACGTGTCCTTCGAAATCCCGGCCAACAACGGCTACACCGGCGGCGCGCAGACCGCATGGCTCGACAAGCGGCTCGCGTTTCTGCGCGCGCAGAGCGACGTCGACTTCGTCGTGGTGTTCTTCCACCACTGTGCCTACTCGACCACCACCGCCCACGCCTCCGAGGGCGGTGTGCGCAGCCAGTGGGTTCCGCTGTTCGACAAATACGGTGTTGACCTAGTGATCAACGGCCATAACCACATTTACGAGCGTGCTGACGTGCTCAAGGGCGGCGTAGCCAAAAAGACCCCGATCGGCTCCACCGTGCACTCGGCCATCGACGGCACCACCTACGTCACCGCCGGCGCCGCAGGCCGCAGCCTTTACGCCTTCTCCGCCCCCGACTCCTACGCCGGGCATGTCAACGACGTCGACTCGGTCGCCAGCTTCGTCAACATCGCCGGCGGCACCAAGACCCCCGAAACCGTCACCTGGTCCCGGGTTCGCTACACCGGCTATTCGTTCCTCGCGGTCGACGTCCAGCCTGCTGCCGAGGGTCGCACCACCACCCTGACCCTGCGTGCCGTCACCGAAGCCGGCGCCGAAATCGACCGGGTAGTCATCGCCCGCCGCGCCGGAGGCTCCGGCCGCACCACCCTCAACGACCGAGTCGCCTGACCAAGATCAAGTTCCCTTTTCGGTACGCCGACGCGACCTAGCGCAAAATTCACGGGGCTGGAGTGCCACGCGGACGCGACGTCCGTACCACTCCAGCCCCCACCGCGCCCACGCCCCTCTGCGCCCTCGGATGCGAGCCGTGCAGGGGGAAGGCGTCGCGGGCGACTAAACCGGCTCTGGTTCAGGGGCGCCTTCGGGCACACTGTCCGGGTCGTCCGGTCCTGGCATCGGCTCGATCGGTGCTGGTGGCAACGTCTGCGGTGTGTCGGGCAACAACTCGCCCGGATCGTCGGGCACTGGCTCATTCGGATCGATCGGCGGGTAGTTATCGGGGTCGGGACCTGGATGCACCATGGTCTCCACTGTGCCCCGCGCATCCAGTCGACAACCCCCCACTGCAGATTCTTCGGCCGCGAAGCCGGGCGGGATTCGCTCGAACGGTCGGCAAGATCACCGTTTCTCGGCAGCACCCCGGCAACCGTTGCTACGGTCGCCCCACCGACATCGCGCGGCCGCGGCAGACATCCCATGATGTTTGATGTCAAGCAGCAAGTTGGTGATCTTGTTGGTGGTGTGCCCACGCGGTGTGTTCGTCGTACGGGGTGCCGGTCTTGAGGCAGCCGTGCAGGATCCCGACGAGCCGGTTGCCGAGCTGGCGTAGCGCGGCGCGGTGACCGATACCCCGGGCGCGTTGTAGGTCGTAGTAGGCGCGGGCGCCGGGTGAGGCCTTCAGCGCGGCGAAGGCCTGCAGGCCGAGGGCGTCGAGGAGCCGGTCGTTGTGGACGTAGCGGGCCAGGACGATCTTCTTCTTGCCGGACGCTCGGGTGATCGGGGACGTGCCGGCGTAGTTTTTGCGGGCTTTAGCGTCGGTGTAGCGGGCCTTGTCGTCACCGAACTCGGCGAGCACCCGGGCGCCGAGGATGCCACCGAGGCCGGGCTGGCTCAGGTAGACCTCAGCGTCCGGGTGCCGACCAAAATGGGCACCCACCTGCTGTTGCATCAGCTTGATCTGGGTGTTGAAGGTGGTCAGGATCGCGACCTGGGCCTGCACAGTCACCGCGTAGGCGCCGGCCACCACGCTCGGCTGGGCCAGCTGCGGTGTTCGTAACACCTCCTGAATCTTGGCTACCTTGTCGGGTATGCCACGGCGGCGGGCTCGACGCAGCGCCGCAGTGATCTGCTCGCCCTCCAGCCCAGCCGCGGTGACCGGGTCCGGGGCCGCCGCCAACAGTTCCAAGGTGTCCGCGGCGTCCAGATCATCGAACGCCGTCACCGCGGCGGGGAAAAAGTCCAGCAACGCCCTCCGCAGCCGCAGCGTGTGCCGGGTCCGTTCCCAGATCAGCGTCTTATGCGCCCGGGTGACCACCTTGACCGCCTCGGCCAGGTCACTGTCCCCAGCCACCGGGCGCAGCTGATGCCGGTCGGTACGCACCATATCGGCCAGACTGTGCGCGTCACCCGGATCACTCTTGGCCCCAGACACACCGTGTCGTTCCCGGTAGCGGGCCACCTGCAACGGGTTAATCGCGTACACCTGGTAGCCGGCCGCGATCAGGGCCTGCACCCACGGGCCCCGCTCGGTCTCGATCCCAACCACGACCTCAACCGGCTCATCAGCGTCGCCGATGTGCTGGCCGATCATCGCGTGCAGCCGGGCGATACCCGCGATCCCCTCCGGCAGCCGTGCCTTACCCAACCGGCGTCCCGTTTCGTCCTGCACCTCCACATCGTGGTGGTCCTCGGCCCAGTCATCTCCAACCAGCAGCAACAACGCCCTCGCCCTCCCTGTTCACGGACCACTTGCGGCAGCCTGCGGGAGAGCTACCGCAACCTAATGATCAAGTGCTCACACCCAAAGTGCAGCGGGCACGACATCCCATCAGCGGTCTGGTCTCCCGACCACCAAGCAGGGGCACGATCTGCCGCTAGGACTCAACGTCCAGGCCCAAGAAGTGCTCACCCACCGGCGGCTACCGGCACCGAGTCTGACTCACGCCAACCCGGTAAATCTCATTAGGTTCATATGCCGCAGCGGCCGACGTCTTTGCTGCGAGAAGGAGCGGTCCCTTGGATCGTCGTTTCATGCTGGCGGGAGCCATAGCTGGTCCCGTCGCCACCGCTCTTTCCCGCTTCATCGATCCGGCCCTACCTGACCCGCCGCACCAGGCTGAAGCGTTAACCGCATGGGTTGACGCCGCACTGGCGCCGGCAATGTTCACCGTCAATTTTCCGGCTGGTCCCTTGGCTGACGCCGTTCAGGCCAAACAGGTTGGCTCAATCATTGCGGCGGCGCATTTCGGGCGTTACACCGGTGTCTGGCACACCGTAGTGCCCGGAAAAATGAGCTTGGTCGAGGTCGAACTCGCCGTCCAACCAGCCGGCGAGAGCACATATACGATGGACGTCCCAGCGGGCCCGCTGCGCAACGACGACGACGCCAAACTCAAATGCCCGTCGATCTGCGCCAGTTATGGCGGCACCTGGAACGGTCAATGGACCCCCATAATCTGGGGCAGTTTCAGCGTAGCCGGCTGCGTATTCCAAATCTAACCCGCGCGCTGGTTACTGCGTGGCGAGCAGATCTAATGTCGAGCTGCAATGGACGGGAGCAGCAAAGAAATCGGCGACGCTCATGGCATCAGCTGAATTTGTTTTGGCAGGTGAGAGAAGTGCGGTGCAGGGCGGGCCCGAACCTGGCGAGCGGACCGACAACTGTGGTCATTGTCGATGCGCTCGGCCGGCGGAGACTAGTTCAATGTGTTGGTGATCAGACTCGGCGGAAGGCGCTGAATAGGACTGTGTGGCTGACTTCGAAGCCGAGTCGTTCGTACAGTTTGATGGCTTTGGTGTTGTCGTTGGTGGTGTGCAGGAAGGGTAGGTCGCCGCGTTCGAGGATGCCGGCTGCCACGGCGAGGGTTAGGCGGGCACCGAGGCCTTTGCCTTGCCAGTCGGGGTCGGTGCAGACTGCGCTAACTTCGGTCCAGCCGGGCACTCGGAATCGTTCGCCGGCCATTGCTACTAGGCGGCCGTTGACGCGCAGACCTATATAGCGCCCGAGGGAAATTGTGCGCTTGAGGAATGGGCCGGGTTGGGCCCGTTCCACCAGGTCAAGCATTTCTGGCACGTCGTTTTCGGTCAGCAAAACGGCTTCGGGATCTTCGACGCCGGTCATGCCGTGGCCGACCATTTGCAGGCCGCGAGTTTCGCCGACCAGCAGCCAATCGGGGGGAGAAGTGATCACAGGTGCGGTGAGCACAGCGTAGTCGGTCAGGTCGGCGAGATCGCGCCAGCCGGTCGGGTCAGCGAGGTCGGCCATCGCACAGAACGGCGAGATGTCGGGCAGGTAACGGGCAGCGTCGCCGGACGCTTCGGCATAGCAGGCTTGCGGTCCGGACAGGGCGGCCCACGCGGGATTTTCCAGCACGTCTACCGACACTGCCTGCTCAGCGGCCGGCCCGCCAGTGATTAAGCTCGAAACTAACTGACTGATACCCGTTTGTCCTAAGATCGGCCGTGCACGCCAGCTGCCGAGCACGGGGTCCAGTCGAGGTATTTGCCGGTGCGATCGTCGCCGGAAGATTGACCACGGACCCGCCGGCTGATCCACGGCAGCACATGCTCGCGGTAATACTTCGCCTCTGCCAACACGCGACGGCTCTCGCTCGGCCCCGGATCGATCGCGTGCGCGGCGGTGCCGTGCCCGAGTGCGGCGAGCACCAAGCCGGCCACTCGTTGATGCCCGGCCGAGTTCAAATGCAACCGATCCGGCGACCAGTATGGTGCCCGGCGAATCTCCTCGTCGTGAAACACGTCCACCAGCAGCACCCCGTGCCGGGCGGTAAGCTCGATGCAAGCCTCGGTGAGTAGCTCAGCGCGCCGGTGCACCATCTTGCCGAACGGCAGCCGATCAGACGGGTCCGCCCCGCTGAGCAGCACCATCCGCACCCCGGCCGCGGCGCAACGCTCGATTGCCCGCTCAGTGAGCGCGACTAGCCGCGACATATCGGTGCCGGCGCGCATCATGTCGTTTCCGCCGCCGTTGAGCGTGATCAGGGTGGGTGGGGGAGTTAGCGCTAGCGCGGTTTCCAGCTGCTCAGTCACGATCGGGTCGTAGAGGCGGCCGCGGATGGCGAGGTTGGCGTAGCGCATCTCGCCGTTGGGCTCGGTCGCCGCGAGCCCGGCTGCTACCAGATCAGCCCACCCACGCTGCGAACCGTCCGTCCGTTCGTCGCCTAAGCCTTCGGTGAAACTGTCACCGATCGCCACGTACCGCATGCGCAACTCCTCTCACCGACCGCCACTGCGCTCGATGTTTCAACTGTTCGACTTTTGCTGTTCGATCGACTGGGGCAAGAATGCATTGTCCACCGGCTGGCCCGTTCGCCAGGTGCGGCACCGCCGGCGACCATCGGCCGTCTCGTCTGCGGCGCCGCCAATGGTCAGAGCCAGCCTTTTCGGCGCAAATAGAGATAGATGCCTCCGGCTAGTAATACCATCACCACGCAGCTAGACAGGAAGCCGCCGAACTGGCCGAAGCCGGGATAGGGCACGTTCTGCCCGTAGAAACCAGTGATGGCGGTCGGTACGGCGATGATCGCGGCCCACGCGGCCAGCTTCTTCGTGATCTCGTTCAGCTGCGCGCTCTGCTCGTTGAGCTGAGTGCTGGCGATCCGATCCACCCGGTCACTGGCCGCGTCGACCGTCTCGGCCGTGCGCAGGGTGTGGTCGTGCACGTCTTGGTAGTACGGGGTGAGTGCGCCATCAACTAGGTGACTGTCGGTGCGCATCAGCCGGGCGACGACGTCCTGCATTGGCAAAACGACCCGGCGCAGCGCGGCCAAATCCGCACCTAATTGGTAGGCCCGCCGCCGAATGTCCACCGGCGCTCGGTCCTGGAACAGGTGGGCCTGCAGCTCGTCGATCGCGTCGTCTAGCCGTTCGACCGCTAGGTAATGCCCGTCGACGACGGCGTCGAGTAGGCCGTACACGAGAATGCTGACTTGGTTGTCTGCGGTGATCAGGTCGGTGTTGAGATCCCAGCGTTCGATTAACGCATCGATGTCGAAGTCGTTCTTGCGCACAGTGATCAGCGCACGGGACGTGATGAACATGCTGATCTCACCGGTGTTCAGGGTGTCCGGCCGGTCCTCGACGTGCACGGCATAGACATTGGCGAACAAATGCGTCCGGTAACGGTCGACTTTGGGGCGTTGGTGTGCGCTGATCGCATCTTCCACCGCGAGCGGGTGCAGGCCAAACTCATGCGTCACGATGCCCAAATCGGCCAAAGTTGGATCGTAGAGATCCAACCAGACCACCGCTTCGGGATCGGCGGCCAGTCGCTCGCTCATCTGCTCAGCCGGGAAACCTTCGTCCAGCAGCTCACCCGCGCGATACAACCGGGTGCGGGTCGCGCACTCCGGCGGCCGAGCCGGCGACACACTCGGCGCCGGTGGCCCATCGGTGTGCGGATCTCCTTCAGCCGGCACAGCCGCGGCAACCGGCTGCTCAGCGGGCCGATCCGAGCCGACCTGGTCAGTGCCGGCCAGGTCCGCGTCCGGCTGGATGACGTTGGCGTGATCCGCCTCAGCCGTGGTGTCCGGCTGCTGAAGGGGACTCGTTGACTCGCGCGCACTGGCTGGGTCGCTCACAGCTGTCGAGCATGCCAGTTGCTGCTGTTACTGGTGTGCGCCGGCTGGGTGCGTGCCGGTGTCGGGCAGAATCTGCGCGTGAGCAGAACTCAGGGTGACGCCGAGCCGCCGCCGGCCTCGATCAGCACCGACCATTTCGTCAACCTCTACCTGGCCAAAGACGACCCGTGGGATCTGGCCACCAAATGGCACGACAAACGCAAATACGCGGTCACGATGGCGAGCCTGCCGCGCGAGCGTTACCGCCGCTGCTACGAGCCCGGCTGCTCGATCGGCACGCTCACTCGTCTGCTCGCCGAGCGGTGCACCGAAGTCCTCGCCGTCGACAGTGTCCCTGCCGCAGTCGAAACAGCCCAAACCCAAGTCCAAGACTTCCCCCACGTACGGGTCGAAACAGCAGTTTTGCCAGCTGAACTGCCCGACGCCACCTTCGATTTGATCGTGGTGGGGGACCTGTTCTATTACCTGTCGACTGCGGATTTCGACCGGGTGCTCGATGGCCTGGTGGAGCGGTTGGAACCCGGTGGTGACCTGGTCAGCGTGCATTTCCGGGATCGAGGGAGCGCCAATTACGACGGGTTCAACGTGCAAGCTGCGTTGCTGCAGCGCACTGGAATGCAACCGATCGTGCACCACGATGACGAGTGGTTTTTGCTCGATGTCTTACGCCGCACTAGCTGACCTGCGCAAACAGCGAATCGGCGTTCTGGAAAAGTTGTGTCAGCAACCATGAACGGCAATGTTTGTTCATGGTCTTAACCATTTCTTCTTCAATTAGTGTGACGTCGCATGCATTTTTTTCGATGGCTGGTCCGTAGTGTTGGGGCAAGCCGGTCGGAGGTGAACCCCTCGACGGTTTGTGTCCACGCTGCGGGCGAACCCCGCCGCCATTCGTAAAGGATCATCACATGCGTATCGTCACCCAGGGCATCGTCGTGGCTGGAACCCTCGCAGCTGTGCTCGCACCGACAGCAGCCCAGGCCGCCTCGCCCGCGATCACCGCGACGCTCGGCACTTACGGCGCTGGCCGCGGCGATTTCAAGGAGTCAGTGCATCACCCGCAGGCTTAAGGAATGAGTTCAAACGTTCCGCTGGAGTTTCCCATCCAAGCGTCATCCTCGGCCGCGCGTTAAGCATATCAGCGATCCCATCTAATTGCACCTGCGTATATTGAGAAAGGTCCGTGCTCTTCGGCAGGAACTCACGAACCAAACCATTCGTGTTCTCGTTACTACCCCGCTGCCATGGCGAATGCGGGTCGCAGAAGAACACCGGGATCTCGGTCGCCATGGTGAACTTCGCGTGCCCGGCCAACTCCACCCCTTGATCCCAGGTCAGCGACCGAGCCAGATGTACCGGCAACCGGCGCATCGCCTCCGACAGGATCGACACCATCCGATCGGCGGTCCGATCGAACGGCACCCGCATCAGCATCACGAACCGGCTCGAACGCTCCACCAGCGTCGCGACCTGCGACTTCCCGGCCTTGCCGATAATGAGGTCTCCCTCCCAATGTCCCGGTACCGCCCGATCCGCGACCTCGGCCGGACGCTCACTGATGTTGACCATCCCGGCGATCCGGGCCGCCTTCACCCGCGTCGAACCCGCCGGCATCCGCCGATACTTCCCGCGTCGCAACGCCAGTTTCAAATCGGTGCGTAGCTCACCCCTGGCCTGCATATATAGGGTTTCGTAGATCGTCTCGTGAGACACCCGCATCGCCTCATCGTCAGGATGAATCACCCGCAAACGGGCGCTGATCTGTTGCGGCGACCACCGCTGCGCCAGGCCCGCATTGACCTCGTCGTGCAACCGCCTGTCGGCCTGAAGCTTGCGCGGCTTCGGCCGAGTCAGCAACAACTCGAACCGCTCCTGCGCCAAATCAACCCGATACCCCTCACGACCGCCGTTTCGCGCGATCTCCCGCGAGACTACCGACGGATCCCGAACCAACCCGACCGCGATCTCCCGCGCCGAGAGATTCGCACCGATTCCCCGCAAGATCTCATTGCGTTCATCAACCCGTAACGCTGTGCCACGCACCCAGTTTCCCCTATCAGTACAGTCCCATGATCATCTCATGTGATGCACTGACTCCTTGAAATCGCCGGTGTGGATGTCGTTCAGTTGCCGCACCGGAATTGCCGCGAACTACTCGCTGCTGGTGCGCTAATCAATTGCTGGTGCGCTAATCATTTCTCCGGGCGTTTAGCCATTACTGGGAGAAATCAAAATTAGCCAGGTCCGAGGAGAGGCGCTTGCCTCTCCTCGTTGACATTTCCCGGCAATTATCGATCAGCCGCTGCGGCGGTTGCCGTATTGGCGGGGGCTCTGCACGCTGCCACGCCCAACCGGCTGCCGGCCGTCGGTGTTCACGTTGGCGTGGCCGCCCTTCTTACCCTTCGCTCGGCGTTCGGCTCGGTTGAGGAACACCTCGGCCTCCGGCGCCGCTTCGTCCACGGCGGGAGTCGGGTCTGGATCTGGGGAGGACTCGGACATGGAACTCTCCTCAAGACAAGCGAGCGATAAGACAAGTGAGTGACAAGACGAGCGTGCGACGCACGAGCCGCGTTCGGCCCGCGCCATAGACGTTATCGCAGCCGGCCTTCGTACACTGGCCGGGTGAGTGTCCCCCCGAGCACCTTGCTGCTGCCCGCTCGGCTCGACGCCGTGCGCCGCACCGGACTGCTCGACACCGGGCCAGAAGAGCCGTTCGACCGGTTAACCCGCCTGGCCTGCGAGTTGTTAGGCACGCCCTACGGGTTTGTCACAGTGGTGGACGAGCGGCGTTCGTTCTGGAAGAGCTGCGTCGGGATCACTAGCACCGATCTGGCCGATCGGCAGAACCTGGTCGGCGAGTCGTTCTGCCAGTACATCATCGCCACCGGCGCCGCCGTGATCATAGACGACGCCCGGCTGGACCCGATGACCAGCGCTAACCCGTCGATCGAGTCGATGGGAGTGATTGCCTGGGCGGGTTTTCCGGTGCGCTCCCCAGACGGGCAGGTGCTCGGCTCATTTTGCGTCGTCGACAACACGCCGCGCTCGTGGCAACCACAAGATCTGCGCACCTTGCAGGTGTTGGCGCACGCGGCCAGTGGCGAGGTCGCCCTGCGAATCGCCGCGGAGGAGGCCGGTCGCGATGCCAGCCAGGCCCGAGCACTTGCCGGCAAATACCAACAACTCGCCCGTACGATGCAGGAAAGTTTGTTGCCCCGCGAGTTGCCGACGGTCGACGGCCTGGAGATAGGGGTGGCCTACCGCCTAGGTGACGACGATGTGCTCGGCGACTTTTACGACGTTGCGCGGACTCCGACGGGGTGGGCGGCCTTCCTCGGTGACGTGGCCGGCAATGGTGCGCACGCCGCTCGCACTAGCGCCCTGGTCCGCTACACCTTGCGAGCTAGCGCTGCGCGGGCCAGCTCGCCCGCGATCGTGCTGACCGAGCTCGACGCCGCCCTGCACCACTGGTATGCCGAGACTGGTGTGCCCGGGTTTGTCACGGTAGCCTATCTGGCGCTGCGGCCACTCGATTCGGGTTTCGCCGCCCGGCTGTGCACTGCGGGCCACCCGGCAGCAACGATCCGCCGAGCCGATGGCAGCTCGCATACCTTTGGCACGACGTCGTCCCCGCTCGGCATCCTGCCCCGCCTGTCGCTGGCAATCGAGGAAGCTGAGCTGTGTCCGGGCGACAGCGTGGTGTTGCTTTCCAACGGTCTTAGCAACCTGCCTGGCGCAGCTGCAACGCTTGACGTCACGTCCCGGCCGGTAGGTGAACTCAACTGTTCGGCGCTCGCGGCACAGGAGCTGGCCGACAGTGTGCTCGGTGCGGCGTTGCACGATTCGGGTGGCACCGTCCGCGACGACATGATGGTGTTGGCGCTGCACGTGCCCTAGCCCAGCCGCTTTGACCCGAGCTCACCCTGATTACCTTCCCCTAGGTGACCCTGAACTGCCCCTGGTACTGCGGTACCACGCTGCCGCCCAAGATCGAACCGCGGTACCACAGAATCGGGCTTGCCCGCGCTTAGCGTTTCGCACAACGACGTCGCAGTCATCGGCGTACGGGTAGCGAAGGGGAACATCATGATCGAGGCACGTCAGCTCACTAAGCGGTACGGCGATAAGACGGCCGTGGCTGGGGTGGATTTCACGGTCCGTCCGGGTGCGGTGACCGGGTTCTTGGGGCCTAACGGTGCCGGTAAGTCGACCACGATGCGGATGATTATCGGGTTGGACGCGCCTACGGCTGGGACGGTGACGGTGAATGGCCGCCGATATGCTCAGCACCGGGCGCCGTTGCATGAGGTCGGGGCGTTGCTGGAGGCCCGCTCGATTCATCCTGGGCGTTCCGCGTTCGACCATTTGATGGCTTTGGCGTATACCCATGGCATTTCGCGGGTCCGGGTGGACCAGGTGATCGAGATGACCGGGTTGCAGGCGGTGGCGCGCAAGCGTGCCGGTGCGTTCTCGCTCGGTATGGGCCAGCGCCTGGGTATCGCCGCGGCATTGCTCGGGGACCCACAGACGGTCATGTTGGACGAGCCGGTCAATGGGCTTGACCCAGAAGGTGTGCTCTGGATTCGCCACTTGCTGACCGGGTTGGCGGCCGAGGGTCGCACGGTTTTCATCTCTTCGCATTTGATGAGCGAGATGGCGTTGGTCGCGGATCATCTGATCGTGGTCGGCCGCGGCCGGGTCCTGGCCGACACGACCGTCCAGGAACTGGTCGAGCAGGCTGGCGGCAACGCCGTGGTTGTTTCTAGCGCTGATCCAGCCGAGTTGCGCCGGGTGCTGGCAGCTCCGGGCGTGGTCATCACCGGCCGGCCCGGGTCCGAGCAGTTGACTGTGACCGGCCTTTCAGCTCGTGCGATCGGGGTCACGGCTGCTGCGCACGCAATAGCCCTGTTCGAACTCACCGCCAAGACCGTTTCCCTGGAGGACGCATTCATGGAACTGACCAAGGAATCCGTCGAGTACCACGCCACGATCGCTCCTGTGAGGGCAGCATGAGCATCATCTCCGAGACCCGGCTGCGGCCCGAAACTGCGTCGCTGAGGACCGGCTCCGCGCTGAAGGTGACTGGGCGGCGGGTGCTGCGTTCAGAGTGGGCGAAACTCTGGTCCCTGCGCTCGACGTGGATCACGCTCGGACTCGGCCTACTCTTTCTGCTTGTTTTCGGCACCATTTCCGCGTTGCGCTACAAGTCGATCCTCAACTCCGGCCAGCCGATCGATCCGGACCTTGCCGACGCGACAGCGTTCAGTCTTGGGCTTTTCGGGGTGCCGTTTTCCTTAATCGCGCTTGGAGTGTTGGGAGTGCTGACTGCTTCCGGTGAGTACAGCTCTGGCATGATTCGTTCGACTCTGGCGGCCGTTCCGCGTCGGCTGCCGGTGTTGTGGTCAAAGGCGGCCACTTACGGGGTTTTAGCTTTTGTCGTCGGCGCGATCGGTGCACTTGGCGGATTCTTGATCAGCAGTGCAGCGCTGTCCGGCACCACGCTGGCCATGAACCTCTCGCAAGCCGGTGTGTTTCGTGGGCTGCTCGGTGTGGGCTTGTACCTAGGCCTGGTCGGCGTCATCGGGGTGGCGCTCGGCACGCTGCTGCGCTCGACCGCCGCGGGCATCTCCTCGCTGGTCGGCACATTTCTGCTGGTGCCGGGGCTGATGTCGCTATTGCCCAAGTCCTGGCGCACCGATGTCACCCCGTACCTGCCCAGCAACGCCGGCGAATCGATCTACGCCCTGCACCACAACGCTGGCACGCTGTCGGCCGGCGCCGGCCTGCTGGTTCTGCTCGGCTGGACAGTGCTTGCGCTCGGGGGCGCAGCGTACCGTTTGACGCATGCGGACGCTTAGGCTGGCTGACATTGGCCCAGCAGGTGCTGCGCGATGAACTCATGACGAGCACCGACCACGCGGCCAGTGTCCTGGTCGGACACCCGGTCGTCGCCCGGCTGTTGCTGGCCGGGCGACGGTTGCGTGAATGGGATGTCCGGCACCCTTGGGGGCTCGACATCACCGTGGTACTCGTGGTCGTCGTGTTGTTCTGCGCACCGGACCTCGTCGACGACCACGGTCGAATGGATGCTCCAGTTACCTTCGCCGCTCGCCCGTTGCAGCAAATAATATTGTCGCAAGGTGCCCTGTTACTGCCGTTATGGTGGCGCCGTCGCGCACCACTGACCACCCTCTACGCCGTGCTGGCGGTTTTTGTCGTCGAGTGGAGCCTGGGCGTTTTCCTGCGCGCGGACGTTGCCGTATTGGTCGCTGTCTATAGCCTCGTGTTGCACGGTCGGCTCAGCAGACTGCCGTGGGCCGCACCCGGACTGGTCGCCGCTGCTGCAATGGTCGTTCTGCGGCTCTCCAGCGAGTTGTCAGTGTGGGATGTGTCGGTCTTTGTGGTCATCGTCGGTACCTCGGCAGTGGCCTTGGGCTTCGCGATTCGGCTGCGTCGCGCTCAACTCGCTGCCCTACGCGAGCGCGCGGCCCAGCTAGAAATCGAACGCGACCAACGCAGTCAGCTCGCGACGGCGGCGGAACGCACCCGGATGGCCCGGGAAATGCACGACATCATCGGGCACAGCCTGTCGGTCATCATCACGTTGGCCGACGGCGGATCGCACGCAGCCGACACCGCGCCCGAACGCGGCAAACAGGCACTACAGCTGATCGGCGACACTGGCCGCAGCTCGCTCGGCGAATTGCGCCGAATGCTCGGCATCTTGCGCGAGCAGACTGACCAACCCAGCCTGAGCCCGCAACCTGGCTTCGCCGACCTGCATGAGCTGTGTCGCCAGATTAAAGCCGCCGGCCCGCAGGTGAAATATGAAAGCTCCGGGTCACTGGACAGCTTGCCGGTCGGCGTGCAACTGACCGCCTACCGCATCGTGCAAGAAGCGTTGACCAACGCGCTGCGCCACGCCGGCCCAGACACTCGCATCCAGCTCACGTTGCGTTTCGACGGCCGACGGCTGCAAATCCTGGTCAGCGACACCGGTCCGGCCGATCGTCCCCGGGACAACGTGCTGCTGGACAGCTTCCCAAGCCGCCCCCGAAGCCCTGGCCTGCCCGACACCAGTCCGAGCGCAGGCGCCCACCCAGAAATGACCGGACTCCACGAGACTGGCACGCGCCTTCAAGCGGCGATCGGTGCTGGACACGGTCTGGTCGGCATGCGTGAGCGTGCCTCGCTTTACGGTGGCACCGTCACCGCAGGTCCAGTCGCCGGTGGTGGCTGGACCGTTCACGCCGAACTCGACCTGGACGGAGCGTCGGCATGATCACGGTGCTGATTGTGGACGATCAACAACTGCAGCGCTTCGGGTTTCGGATGCTGTTGGAGAGCGATCCGGGCACCGAAGTGGTCGGTGAGGCCGCAAACGGGGCTGACGCGGTGCGGCAAATCGCTGAGTTGCGCCCTGACGTGGTGCTCATGGACGTGCGCATGCCCGGCGTGGACGGCATCGAAGCCACCCGTCGGGTCGTCGCCGCGGGCGGCCGGTCACGAATCTTGATGCTTACCACCTTCGACCTTGACGAGTACGTGCACGCCGCGTTGCGCGCGGGAGCGAGCGGGTTTCTGCTCAAAGACGCATACCCGCAGGAGTTGCTCGCCGCAGTGCGTGCTGTTGCCGCCGGCGATGCCGTGATCGCACCCGCATTGACTCGACGGCTGTTGGACGCTTTCGCGCAGCATCTCACCGGTGGATCGGGCGACGACGCGCAGCTGACCAGTTTGACCGACCGCGAACGCGAGATCCTGATAGCGATCGGCCGAGGCTGGACCAACGGTGAAATCGCCGAACGACTAGTGCTGGCCGAGTCGACCGTCAAGACCCACGTCGGCCGGGTACTTGCCAAGATCGGTGCGCGCGACCGGGTCCAAGCGGTGATCTTCGCCTATGACCGCGGCCTGACCCGCCCGCAACCGAACAGCTGAGTCCGCCTGAGCACTCCTCTCGCCGAGGTGCCCGACGCGGGTTGTCGGCTGGTAGCAGACCGCGCTGGCGGGCGCAGCCTAACCACGCCCACCCGCGGCTGCGGTCGGTTCACGGCCGAGCGAGCGTGCGAGCCCTGGTGCGCGAAAGCCGGAACCGGTGTTTCCCAGTCGGCGTCGCGCGAGTGGGGCGATCGGGGCGTGCTCGCCCGGTGCGGTGGGTGTGGCCGCCGCCACGGCCGCGCCCACCGCCTCGGTGGCGTCTGGCCCGAAACTAGCCACAGCCCGAGCTGAAACGGTAGTCGCGGGTCGTGTTGCAACGCCAGTTGCAAGTTGTGCGGCAGCTGTTGGGACGCCAGTTGCAAGTTGGACGCCAGTTGCAAGTTGGACGCCAGTTGCAAGTTGGACGCCAGTTGCAAGTTGGGCGGCAGCTGTTGTGGGGGCGGCAGCTGTTGTTGGGGCGGCAGCGGTTGTTGGGGCGGCAGCGGTCGGCGGTGTCGCTGCGACAGCCGGTGTCAGTGTGCCAACGGTGGGTGCGGTGGGCGGCTGAGGAAGCTGCCGCGCCGGCGAGACTGCGGTGCCGGGCGGGCGCTGGCGCACCGACTCGCGCAGCCGCCAGAAATGGATGCGCAGCAGCAACGCCACTGCTGCGCAGACGGTGCTCACCAACGCCACGGTCTGAACCACGTGGCCACGACCCTTCAACCTGGGAATCCCGGTGTGCCCCGGTGGAGAACACCAGCATTGTGATTGGTTCTGGAGCAAATGACGCTATCAGTGCATGGTACTGGAGCCAATCATCCTTTGTGGCAGTGCCCACACCGATTCGACTGGTGGGTAGGACGACTTCTCGGCTGAATCGGTTGGCGGGCTCGGCGCGGATCCGGCTGCGGTCCCTATGCTGGAGCGATGGCCCCCGCACCGCCGTCGCCCGGATTTGGCGCCTATCTCAAGGAAGCGATCCTGGCCGCCCGCTTCTCGACCCCGACTCAATTCGCTCGGGTGGCCGGCACGGATCCGTCGGTGGTGTTGCGCTGGCTCAGCGAGGAGCAGCGGCCAACCATCCGTTCGATCGAGCGGATCGCACCGGTGCTTGGCCGCAGCATCAACGACCTCGTGCTGGCTGCCTACCCGGATCAATCGAGTGGGCCGCCGCCGGACGCGCCGGTGACCAACCCGATCGTGCACGAGCTTTCCCGGATGCTGGCTGAGGATTCGCCGATTCCGCGCGCCGACCGAGAAGCTCTGGAAACCGTGCTAGACCGAATGATCGATCCGTACCGCAAGGTGCTGCGTCGGCGCCGTTCGGGATGACAGTTGCGCGGCGAATCGTGCCTGCTCGATGGTCGATGTCGCATGCGGCGCGAAATGTACGTAGCCTCAGGTCCATGACTGACCGGGGACCGGCTGATCGCCGATCGTTACCGAGCGGACTTAACGTTCAGATCAGCAAACTGCTCGTAGCTGGCATCGTCGTGGCGACGGCTGCGACCGGAGCGCTCGTTGTCACGCTTTTGAGCGATCTGCCCGGCTCGGCCCCGCCACCACCTGGCCCGAACGGCCTGCCGCCGCCCCCGCCGAGCAACCAACCCTTGGTCGTCTTCGTGCTCGTCACCGGCATCTTCGTGCTGTCCTGGCTCGCCGTGCTGGTCCTCTTCTCGCGCGACCAGATTCTGCTGCACCTGCGCCAGCAACAGGATTCGGCCGCAGTGCCCACCTCCGCCACCATGGATGTCATGTTGGCGAAGCTGCGGGCTGAGCTAGCCGGCGACCGGGAGAACGAGCTGCGTGCGCTCGGTGAACGGCTCGCCGTGCTGACCGCCGAATACGGCGAACAGCGCGAAACCGACGGCTACCTGCGCGGCATGCGCATGGCAGCCACCCCGGACCGCCCAGACGTCAACGTCAGATCCCTTCGCCGTACGCCGCCGCAGCGCTGAATAGCTCGGCAAAACGATCAGCGGCCCTGAAGCGGTGGGTGTTCACCACCGCGTCAGGGCTGTTTGGCTTGGCGGCCACATGTGAAGTGATCGGGGGCACATTTCGAAACGAGCCCGTTCCGTTTCTCAAGTCACCGGTCTAGGGTCCGATCTGTTTACGGAACTGTTCCGTATCGAATCGTCTCGGACACCCGGGGGAAGTACCTCATGGACGTTGCTAGCGCACCTCAGACCGGTCATCCACGGCGCTGGGCCATTCTCGGCGTACTGGTCATCAGCTTGTTGGTGGTCGTGCTCGACAACACGGTTCTCAACGTCGCGCTGCGCACCATCGCCGACCCGCGACACGGGTTAGGTGCCACGCAGAGCCAGCTCGAGTGGGCGATCAACTCGTACACGCTGGTGTTCGCGGGTCTGTTGTTCACGGCCGGCATTCTCGCCGACCGGCTCGGTCGTCGGATCACCTTGATCGTCGGCCTGTCCCTATTCGGTATCGCGTCGCTGGTCTCGGCTTACGCGGACACGGCGAACCAGCTGATCGCCGCGCGGGCCCTTATGGGTCTCGGTGCCGCCGCGGTCATGCCCGCCACCTTGTCGATCATCGCGAACGTCTTCGATCCCCGCGAGCGCGGTCGCGCCATCGGCGTTTGGGCGGGCGCGGTCGGGCTCGGCGTTGCGATCGGCCCGATCGTCGGCGGACTGCTGCTGGAGCACTTCTGGTGGGGTTCGGTCTTCTTGATCAACGTACCGATCGTGGTCATCGGGATCACCTTGGTCGCCGTGCTCGTGCCGGAGTCGCGTGACCCCAGGCCAGGCCGTATCGACGTCGTAGGCGTGTTGTTGTCGATCGTCGGGTTGACCCTGCTGACCTATGGCGTGATCAAGGGCGGCGAAGACGGGTTCGGTGCCACGCTGTCCTGGGGCACCATAGTCGGGGCACTGGTCGTGTTGACCGGTTTCGTGTTCTACGAGCGCCGGCTAGAGTTCCCGGCACTGGACGTCCGGTTGTTCACCAACCGACAGTTCTCTGCCTCGACCGGCGTGATCGGGCTGGTGTTCTTCACCGCGATGGGTTCGATGTTCTTTGGCGCCTTCTACCTGCAGCTGGTCCGCGGTTACGGTCCGCTCGAATCCGGCGCACTTTTCGTGCCGTTTGCCGCCGCACAGATGATCTTTGCTCCGCGCAGTGCCGCGATGGTGAAGCGCTTCGGCCCCAAAGCGGTAAGCACAATTGGCCTGCTACTGGTCGCGGCCGGTCTAGCGACTTGGCTCTTCGTCGACGCGAGCACCCCGATCTTCCTCGTCGGTGCCGCATTCTTCTTGATGGGCGTCGGGATGGCCAACGTGATGCCGCCGGCCACTGAGGCGATCATGGCTTCGCTCCCGCGAGAAAAGGCGGGCGTCGGCTCAGCCGTCAGCAACACGATCCGTCAGCTTGGTGGTGCGCTGGGTGTGGCGGCGCTGGGCGCGGTCATCTCGTCGGTCTATCGCGATCAGCTGGGCAACGCCACCGCAGGCCTGCCGGCCGGCGCGGCGAGCACGGCCCGCGAATCCATCGCCGGTGCCTATGGCGTCGCCGAGAAGGTCGGTCCGGCCGCAGCTCCGCTGCTGCACCAGGCCAACGATGCCTTCGTCACGGCCATGCACACCGCTTCGATCGGCACTACGGTCTTCGCCTTGCTCGGTGCGGCAGTCGCGGTGATCTGGCTTCCAGGCAAGCGGCCGGCTGCAGCTCCGCCGGAGACCTTGGCCGAGGGTCTGGCTGAGGAACAAGGCGTGGAACTGGTCGAAGCGTGACGTGTCGGTAACATGAACGCCATGACTACGGCCAATGCGGAGTTTGAGACCGGCCAGGAGCGGAAGGCTCCTGGCCGGCCCCGCAACGCGCATGCGGACGAGGCCATCCTCGATGCGGTTTTTGCCCTGCTCTGCGACGGGCACAGCGCGGCTTCGATCTCGATCGAGGCGGTTGCCACAAAGGCAGGCGTCGGCAAAGCGACGATCTATCGCCGCTGGTCTAACAAAGAAGCCCTGCTGATCGACGTGGTCGCCATGATGAAAGGCCCGCTGCCGGTGCCAGAAGGCACGTCGGTGCGGGCCGATCTGGTCATGCTGATCGCGGCCAACCGCACCAACCGAGCCCGTCGTTACGGCAAAGTCACAGCTTGTTTGCTGCCCGAGTTCAGCAAGGGCGAGGAGATGAGTCGGATGTTTCAGCAGGCCACCGAGCCTCGACGCGACATCATGCGCCAAGTGTTGCGGCGGGGCATCGAGACCGGCGAGCTGCGGGCCGACTTGGATATCGAGCTGACTTTGCTGATGCTGTCCGGCCCGTCCCTGGTGCAGAACATGCTGAAGTGGAACCCACGCGTACCGGAAGAGGGCTTTGCTGAGGCCTTGGTGGACGCGGTTCTGCGGGGTGCTGCCGCCTGATGTGGCGCCATGTCGGGTTTAGCCCCGCGATGCATCCAGTTTGACAATGAGCTGCTTTTTCCGAGCGTAACGTCACCGACATGAGCCAGAGCGTCGGGGCGTCGGTGGCCCCCGACCCGCCGGGTAGCCGCTGGCAGCGGCGGTCCGTGCTGGTCCTGTCCCTGGTGTTGATCATTGGTCTGACCGGGACGTTGTTGGCGGCGGTTGCGTTGCACGAAGCCGAGCAAGACCGCCGAGCGCACGCACTTGACCAGCAGAGCACCATCGTGGTGCAAGCAATCGCGAACGAAACCCGCCGCTACACCACCTCGCTGACCGACCTGGCTGCCGCGGTCGGTGCCCAATCTCGGCTGGGGGCGGTCGAGTTCACCGCGATTGCCGCGCCAACCAACCGACAGCGACTGCCGGGGGCGACCGGGGTTTCCCTGGTCGTGGCAGCCACCGACGGGCAGGTCGCTTCGACCCAGGCTTTTTGGCGCTCGCATGGGGTGTTGGGTCTGGTTTTGCGGCCGGCACCGAAAGTCGACCTGCACCGGTTCGTGGTGCTCAGCCGCAGCCTCGACCAGGAGGAGTCGCTGGTCGGGGCGGATGTCAGCGTCGCTGGGGAAGCAGCGGAGGCGATGACGACTGCCGAGCAGAGTCATCAAGTGGCGACTAGCCGGGCCTATCGGCTGCTGCGCGATGCTCGGTTGCCGATCGAGCGGCAGCAGATGTCGTTTGCGTTCGCCGCGCCGGTCTATTCCACCTCACCCGAGGCCCCCGACTTCGGGCGCTTTCGCGGCTGGCTGGTGCTGGGCCTGCGCGGCGCCGACTTCCTGCACGGCATCGCTGCATCCTTGGTTGGTGACACGGTTGAGGTGAGCTTGTTTGACCCCGCCAGTGTCGAACCGGTGGCGAGGTGGCGCCCACCGGTCGCAGTGGACCTCGGCGCGGGCAAGCGCGTCTTAACAGTGGCTGCGCCCCAGCGCAACTGGGAAGTTTCCGTGCGGCCCACCGAACACATCGTGCCCAGCGCGCCGGTGAATCTCGAAGTGGGTGCCTGGCTGGTCGGCACGGTGATCACGTTGTTGCTGCTGGCGCTTACCGCGAACTTGCTGAACTCCCGCAACCTCGCCCTACGCCGGGTCTATCTGGCCACCGCAGCTCTGCGTGACGACATCGCCCGGCGCGAGGCGGTCGAACAGCAGTTGCGTCGCCGGGAAGCGGAGCTGGTCGGCTTCGCCGGCATCGTCGCGCACGATTTGCGCAACCCGCTCGCTCGGGTGCTCGGCTACGCCGACTTTTTGCGCGAAGAAGCCGCGGAGGCACTCGACAGCGTGCAGCTTGACTTCCTCGAACGCCTCTGTGGTGGCGCACAGCGGATGCAAGTTCTCATCGACGATTTGTTGGACTACGCCACGGCCGACAACCGCGATATCGCCCACGTCGCCGTCGACTTGCACGGGCTAGCCGTCGAGGTCGTGCGCGAACGCGTCGACGGTGGTCCGCTCCCGCCGGTGGTAGTCGTCGATGCTCTGCCAATGGTGGAGGGAGATCCGACCCTGCTGCGCCAGGTGCTAGACAACCTCATCGGCAATGCCCTCAAATACACCCGCCCAGGCCAAGACCCGTTCGTACGGGTCAGCGGTTCCTCGCCGGTCGAGGGCTGGGCTCGGATCGAAGTGGCCGACCGGGGGATCGGGATCCCGGAGCAGGAGCGAGTCGGGGTGTTCGCGGCCTTCACCCGGGCGGGTGGCAGTGAAAGCTACCCCGGCACCGGGCTAGGCCTGGCCATTGTGCACCGCATCGTCGAGCGCCACCACGGCGCCATCGGGATCGAATCCAACCCTGACGGTGGCAGCACCTTCTGGTTCACCGTGCCCCGCAGTCGGACCGACTCGTTCCGAACGCCAACTGTCGACCTGCTCTTTAGCTCAATTGGCGCTGATCAGACCGAGCTGGTGAACCCGGACCCGGACTCAATGCCACTTAACGTAAGTTGATCATCGTTGTGGGCTGGGACTTCGTGGCCGTGCTGGTGTCGCGGCGGTAGGTCCACCGGTGCGGGCGTTACGGTCTGCGGGTGGTCGCGGATGTGCATGTCGTGGGTGGACGGTTGCCGGACTGGATCTCGCTGGGGGTCCTCGCGGGGTCGGTGCCGCGGGACGTGGTCGATGAGGCGATCGCGGTCACGGGCAAGCAGGCGCAGCGGTCGGGCGGGAAGTTGCCGCCACACGTCATGGTGTATTTCGCGATGGCGTTGGCGTTGTTCGCCGACGACGACTACGAGGAGGTCGCGGTCCGGCTGACCGAGACCCTTGAAGGGTGGGGGTGCTGGGATCGGGAGTGGACGGCGCCGACCTCGGGCGGGATCACCTCGGCCCGGCAGCGGCTGAGTATGGAGCCGATGGTCGAGGTGTTCGACCAGGTCGCGGTTCCGGTCGCGGAGGAGTTGACCCGGGGCGGGTTTCTCGGGCCGTGGCGGTTGATGAGTATCGACGGGATCGAGTGGGACGCACCGGATACGCCGGAGAACGTGGCTGCGTTCGGGTATACGGGTTCGGCCGACAACCCGTCGGCGTTTCCGAAGGTCCGGATGGTCACGGTCGCCGAGTGCGCCTCGCACGCGGTGGTCTCGGCCGTGATCGGGGCGCAGTGGCAGGCCGAGCAGACCCTCGCCGCAAGCTTGTATCCCGATCTGGGCGAGGATTGGCTGCTGCTCGCTGATCGCGGCTTCTACTCGTTCACCGCCTTCAACGCCGCCCGGTCCGGTGGGACGCAACTGTTATGGCGGGTGAAGGCGGACCTGCGGCTGCCGCTGGTCGAGGCGTTCCCGGACGGCTCGTACACCAGCGTGCTGATCGCCCCGAAGATCCGAGACAAGGCCCGTGACGCGCTCGTGGCGGCGGCCCGCGCCGGTCAGGAACTGGATCCGGACCGGGCGGTCCTGGTCCGGGTGGTGGAGTACACCGTGCCTGACCGCACCGGAGACGGCAAAGACGAACTGATCGCCCTGATCACCACCATCCTCGATATGGTCGCCGCGCCGGCGCAGGTCCTGGCCCAGACCTACCATGATCGATGGGAACACGAAACCGGTAATGATCAACTGAAGACGCATCTGCGCGGGCCAGGCCGGGTGCTGCGCTCCAAAAGCCCGGACCTGGTACGCCAGGAGATTTACGGCTACCTGCTGACCCACTACGCGATCAGCGCCTTGATCTGCCGGGCCGCGACCGCCGCCGACATCGACCCCGACCGGGTCAAGTTCCTGCGGACCGTCCGGATCATCCGCCGCCGGGTCACCGACTCGGCGGCCTTTCCCCCCTGACCGGCAGGCCGCGATCCTCGCCAAGATCATGAAAAGCATCACCGCGAAACGGCACCTCAACCCCATCCGCAAGGACCGGTCCTACCCGCGCGTGGTCAAACGCGCCCGGCACAACTCCTACCGCGTCAAGCGCCGCACCGACGTCGGCACCCGCCACGACAGCCCGGCGACCATCAAACTGGCCAACGCGCTACCACTGGCCCTCGCAGCGTGACACCTCACCCGGGAAACCCCAGCCCACCACCATGATCAAATTACGTTAAGTGGCATTGGACCCGGACTCGGCGGTGCGGCGCAGATTCCGACCTGAACGACAAATGCCTACAGACCACCCAGACTCGACGAATGCGGCTGACCATCAGGAGTCGGTGGGATAGCGGCGCCAAGTTAGGGCCACCGCGAGTAGCGCCATGCCCCATACGGCTGTGCAGAACAGTGAGCCTTCCACGCCGAAGTCACCACTAGTCACCTACGACGGACCGAACACTCCGATCGGCAGCAGCGATCCACCCAGCATTCGGACGCCGTACCCCGGGCACCACCGCCGGAGTTAGCGCGAGAGCGGAGCTGACGGCCGACTCGCCAACTGCCATCCGGTCCAGGTCACCGCAACGGCATGGGACCGCCGATGCGGGCGAACGCGTACAAGCCGGTGGCGGTGAAGTCGATCGCGGGCTCGGTGGTTGCTGACAACACCACGCTGTCGGCGTAGCGGCTGTCGTCGCGGTCATAGGGTGCGAATGCCCCGGCGGAGCAGTCGCTCGGTCCGGCCGTCGAGCTCAATTCGAGTACTCGGTTGGCGAGGTTTGGGCCGTTGATTACGCCGCCGCCGAGGGCCAGGGAACCGGCCGGGCTGAGATTGGCGATCTGGTCGTGCGGGCAGTGCGGCGATACCGTACCCGCGCCGAGCACCATTGAGGTGCCCCACCCGTTTGCGCCCAGGACGACCCCGCGTTGGACCGTACCGAAAGGGCCGTAGCGGGAATCACCTGATATTTCGTGGTATAGCTCGGCGGTGGCGGCGTAGCCCAGCTCGCGGGCGGCATAGTCGGACCCACCCGTGCCGGCCGCTGCGCCCATCGGGTCATCGGCCGCTGCCCGCGCACCGGCCTCCAGGCGTTGGCGCAGGTCAGCACGCAATCCGTCGACATCGATCTCAGCATCGGTTGGCGCCCCGGCCGTAAGCACGTGCGCCAGTTCGGCATCGGCTACTGCGCTGAGGTCATAAACGCTGAGCGCGTCAGTACTGGCGTCAGCGGTGTTCGCCTTTGCCCAGTGGGTGGCCTGGTGAGCCCAGTCCGCTGCGCGCGCGTCGTGCAGTGCCGTCGCGGCCAGCGACAACTCGGTCGCCGCCACAGCGAGATCGTCGTGCCAGCTGGTTTCCGGATAGAAGCTGTGCGGCTCGGTCGTGACCAACTCGGTGCCCGGCTCAGTGTTGGCGAGCGCGAAGATTTGCGCGGCTTTGTTCAGCTGCGCGGCTGCCTGTGCGGGCGCGGTCGCCGCCTGAACCTGGGCCGCGAGCGCGAAGGCAGCCGCGACCCGACCGGCCAAGTTAGGGCTGAGCAGCCGGCCCGGGGCGGCGGCCCGGAACACCGGCCGATATCGCTGATAGTAGCGCGAGTCGCCCGGCGTAACGGCGAGCCGATCGTCAGCTTCCGGCAGTCGCCAGGTGTCATGATCGCCCAGAACCCCACCGACCCCACTTCCAATGCCGACCTGGGCGTAGAGGGTTTCGCGGCTGCTGTCCCAGATCTTGTCCAGCCAGGCCAAGCCGTGCGCGGTCTCCGCGGCCAGACCCGGCAGCTGCGGACCGTCTCGCTGGACCAGCAGCAACAAAATCAGCGCGTACGCGGTGGTATGGGTGAATTTGAGGTAGTCACCGGCGTCATACCAGCCGCCCGCCACGTCGACGGTGTTTCCGGTCGAGCTCAGTGGCTCGGTCAGCGTGTTGTCGGGTGTCTCGTACACAGTGGCTTCTCGGTCGCTTAGGTGCGCAGCTGGGCGCTGTCCTGGTCCGGCGACCTGGTCCGCGCCGTCGCGGTGGGTCTGGAAATAGCGAACAGCATTCTGGGCCAGTGGGCCAAACAAGCTTGCGGCCGTCCCGATCCGAAACGGGGGAGAGGTGGCTGCGCTGCGCCCCTTCACCTTGATCAGATAGGTGCCGACCTGGGTTAGCGCGCTGACATCGATCGGATTTACATGCTTGAACTGAGCGTTCCACTGCCCGCGGTCAGGGCCGACGACGACGGTGAGCACCTCCGTGCCGTTTTGATCCACCACGATCGCGCGCGCACCGGCTTCGTCTCGAGTGCTGAGCAGCTGGGCAGTCTTCACTTCGCCGATCATGTAGCCGACTTGGTCGACCCGCACGACTGCGGCCGAACGGCTCGATCGAGCACAGCCGACTGGCACCACCACTAGACCCGCCAGCAAAAACACCAGCACGATCCGGCGGACCTGGACGAATGATCCACTCACGGACGCCGACTATCCAACCTGTCCACTGGCGCGCGCCGGACCAGCTGTCCGATCCGGTGTGGCTCGGTTTGGTATCCACTATGGAAAATATTCACTTCAGTCGAATAGTATACCGAGGGTTTGGTGTCGCTTACTCGGAGGAATCGCATGAGGAAGACAAACATCGCTCGTGTCCTGCTTGCGCTGGTCGCGAGTGTCGCGACTGTGGTCGCTGGCGCTACGCCGGCGTTTGCGAGCGCCCCGGCCGTTGCGGAGGCCTCCACCTGCATCCACAACACCATCACTACTGGTGACCGCGAACCTGGCTTGGTCATCTACAAGGCCGACACCACCTGCCGCGATATGAACGTGACGAGCGTGCTGGACAACAGTGAGCGTTCGATGGATGCATATGCTGGCTTTTACCGCACCCCGGACGGGATCTGGATCATCGGTTCCCGTGGCTACATTCGCATGTATGACGGCAATGTGAAGGTCGTGCTGCTCTCTAACGTGCACCCCACAGTCCCGATGAGCATTGGCAGCTTGTATGACGGTGGAGACATCGTCCGGATCTTGCACTGAGCGTCGACCTGCGCCGACGACACCCGGCCCGTTTCTCGCGGGCCGTCTCGCTCCTCGTCGAGCCAGCCCGCCACTGGTGCGGCGCGCTGGTCTTGGGTTGCGCGTTAGTCGTCGCCGGCTGCGCGGCAGATCCACCGGTGTCGGCTGCTGCACCGCCCACGGTGAGTTACGAGCTGCCCGCGGATGTGCTGACCATGGTCATGCCAGCCACTGGCCCACAATCGCGGCTGCTGCAAGGGCTTGACGCGTTCCGGCAAGTCATCAAGCGCCAAGTTGAGAGCGGTTGCCTTGCACGGCGTGGTGTGCCGTTGCCAGCTGGTCCACCGCCGTTGTTCATTCGGTTCCAGGACGTGCCCGACCTGCCTTATCTGGCAGCGCACGGCTTCGACCCGGCGGCGCCGCCGCTGGCACCGTTGCCGTCACCGTCGTTACCAGCCGTGGTGGCTGGTCCGCGGGCCGATGCCGCGGCGGTGACGGCGACCTGTCTGGCCGCCGGTGTTGCGCAGGTTGCCACCCTGAACCAACTGATCGTAGGGCTGAATTCTGCGTGGCTGGGTCAACTGTCGGTGGTGGACGCTGACCCAGGAGTGCAAGCCGCGTTTCGTGGACTGCCGGCTTGCCTGCGTGGACAGCACGTTGAGGCCGCTGACGAGGACGGGTTCTTCCGGGTGGTCGACTCGGTGCCGGATGCGCCGGCACGCCGCCGCGCGCTCGCCAGCGCCTATGCCCGGTGCATGATCCCGATCGAAGCCGCCCGCGAGCCTTTACGTGTCCGAGTCCGCGAGCAACTTATCTCGGCCCACCCGCAGGAAGTGGCCCGGCTCCGCGCCGAGCTGCCGGCCCAGATTCATGAATTGGAGCAACGAAACCAGGTCCGCTTGTGTTTTCCCGCAGTCTGAACCTGATGTTAACGACACCGGGACCTTGCTCGGGCGGCGTCGCTGGTGGGCGAGCGGGTCATTGCGGCCGATCGCGTCGTCACCGACGCTGATGACGTGCTAATCGGCGGCTTGCAGCTGCCGCGTCGAGTCCTTGACCGCGACGGGCTGCCCGAGCCGCGCTGATCCGGCCCACGCAGGGCCAGTTACCTATTGACATAGATCCTACTCAATGCCAGGGTACGGACACCGAGCTCCAACGGTGACTACGCGCCGCAAATCGCCCGCTTACTGCCAATGCGGTAGCCCGTCGGCGTGGGGTTCGCCGCCTAAGCAGAAGGGACCCTTCATGCGCATCCGTCCGACCCTCGCCCTTTTCGCCACCACTGTTGCAGCCGCCGCTGGCCTCGTGGCCGGGCCGGCCCCGGCCATTGCTGCGCCAGCGACAGCGGCCGCGCCGGTGGCGGCCACCACACTGGCGTCGACCATCGCCCTGAGCAATTGCTCAGCCTCGCTGGTTCGCTTCCCGAGCTCGGTCAGCACCGACCGGGCGATGATGTTGACCAACGGCCACTGTTACGAGGGTGGATTCATCAACGCGGGCCAGGTGCTACAAAATCGCACCAGCTCACGCTCTGGCACGTTGCTCGACAGCTCCGGTCGTTCGTTGGGTACGGTCCGCGCCGACCGCGTGCTTTACGCGACGATGACCGGCACCGACGTCACGCTGTACCGCCTTACCGCAACCTACGCGTCGCTGACCAGCTCGTTCGGCGTCACCGCGTTGACCGTGTCCGACACCCACCCGACGGCTGGGGCGTCGATAGGCATCCCGTCGAGCTACTGGAAGCGGATCTGGTCCTGCAAGATCGACGGGTTTGTGTCGGGCCTGCGGGAAGATCAGTGGACCTGGAAGGACTCGATCCGTTACGACGTCAACTGCAACACGATCCACGGCACCTCGGGTTCGCCAATCGTCGACGCCACCTCCGGCAAGATCGTCGGAATCAACAACACCGGCAACGACGACGGCGCGAGCTGCACTTTGAACAACCCGTGTGAGGTGGCGGCCGACGGCACTATCAGCGTGCACAAGGGGCAGAGCTATGGCGAACAGACCTACTGGTTCACCACCTGCCTGACGGCGAGCCGGACCATCGACCTGACGGTAAAGGGGTGCCTGCTGACCAAGCCCGCCGCCAGTGCGCTAGCAGCCAAGACCAGCTGATCCGGTAAACCCGGGCAAACCAGTCACCCTCGCAACCCGTAGGCTCGCGGGGGTGACGAGCCCGTATTTCGTCTGGGAGCCCTGGTCGGCAGGTGCTGGCTGGCGGCCCCTGGCTGAGCTTTGTGACGCCGACATCGTCGCCGAGCGGGTGCAGATTGCCCGGCAAGCGCTAGCCGCTCTGGCCAGCCTGGACGCTGCCGATCTGCCGGAGCGGGTGGTGGCGTCGGTGACGTTCCTCGGTTGGGCAGCGCGCCTACTTTCTCCACCCCTGGGCCAGGTTGTGGCCGCCGGGGTCTTGCCCCTGGCCGAGCTGACCCAGTGCTGGTGGCGGCCCGTGCCGGGTGGCCCGCTGCCGCTGGCGGTCAACGATCTTGAGTTCGTTTCGGTAGCTGATTTGTCGGCCGAGCAGATCGCTCCGCTGTTCATCGCAGCAACAATCACCGGCTTGATCGAGCCGATGCTCGAGGTGTTTCGCCACCGGTTCCGACTCTCACCCAAGGTGCTTTGGGGCAATGTCGCTTCGGCCTTGGCCGGCGCCGCAAGTGTGCTCGCCGACGCCGACGCCGACGCCGACGCCGACACCCACGAGGCGAGCCGGCGCGATTGTTGCGGCCTGTGTGGCTTGCCCGCCGCTGGCCGGCACCGGCGCGCTAATTCAGCCCGATCCGACCCGATCGCGCCGATTCCTCGTTCGCAGCAATTGCTGCCTGTATTACCGGATACCCGGCGGTGGCACGTGCGGTGACTGCGTTTTGACCAGTCCCGCCCAACGCCGCGAGCACTGGCGCAGCGTCCTCGATCGGTAACCGTTCGTTGTCTGCCTGAATTGGCGGGTTCGTTTTCGAGCTATTTGCCCGATTTATCCCGCCGTTGAGAGTGGTCACGGCAAGGCGACTTCTTTCTCACGATCGTCACACGGACGGTATCAACCGATCGGCCGCTGGCATTAGCCGAACTGCTAATTGTCTGGTCCAATGCAGATGCACGTGCAGGTGCGATTGCTTCTGCCGGGGAAGGCGTACATCCTTGAGCTCATCGGAACATCGGACACCGCGTGAGCACGCGGAGCACAAGGCATGAGGAGACTGATGGTCGACCGTGGTCCGGACCGGCCAGCGAGCCGTTTCGAGCAGAGTGACTACTGCTTCGGGGCAGGCCCGCTGTGGCTACGGGTAGAGCGGATCGACTGGGATAATCCGGTGAACTACAACGGCGACATGTGGTACGAGGTACATGGCGTCGAAGTCAGCTCGACCGGTCAACTGGTGGGCCGACGGCAATCGTTGGTGCGCGCCCAACGGCTGGCCAACAGTCGCTTCCCGCGCGAGGAAGCCGGCTGAGCGCACCGAGTGAGCCGGCTTCCCCGCCGTTCGGCACCCGCGGGCGAGCCTCGACTGGCACCGTTGGGGTCAACCTAGCTGGGGAGGTCGGGCATGGCAGACGAAGTCATCGGCATCGTCGGAGGCGGCATTGTCGGGCTCGCGATCGGTCGCGAGATCGCCTACCGTCGCCCTGGCGCTGGCATCCTGGTGCTGGAGAAGGAAAAGCGCGTCGCTGTGCACCAAACCGGCCACAACTCCGGGGTGGTGCACGCTGGCATCTACTACCGCCCCGGCAGCCTCAAAGCGAGCTTGTGCACCCGCGGCGGGGCGCTGCTACGCGAGTATTGCGCCGACCGCAGCCTGCCGTACGAGGCGTGTGGCAAATTGGTAGTTGCGGTTACCCCGGACGACGTTGCTCGCCTCGACGCGTTGTCCTCGCGGGGCGGTCTGAACTCGGTGCCGGGGCTGCGTCGGATCAGTGGCGCGGAAATCCGTGACATCGAGCCGCATGCGACCGGCTTGGCCGCGTTGTATTCGCCGCATACCGCGATCACCGACTACACCCGCATCGCCGAGTCTTTTGCCAACGACATCGTCTCGGCCGGTGGTGAGGTGCGGCTCGGCTTCGGCGTCACGCGGGTCACGCCGGCCGGTGGCCGCTTGACGGTGGCCTCCGGGCACTGGACCAGCACGGTGGATCGCCTGATCGTGTGCGCGGGCATCCACAGCGACGTCGTGGCCGGGTTGGCTGGTGACACCCCCGAACCGCGGATCATTCCGTTCCGGGGGGAATACATGCGCATTGTCGACGCCAAGGCGCACATGGTCCGCGGCCTGATCTACCCCGTGCCCGACCCGCGCTATCCGTTCCTGGGTGTGCACTTCACCAAGCGGGTCTCCGGCGCGGTCGAAGTCGGCCCGAATGCGGTGCTAGCGACTGCGCGCGAGGGCTACGGCCGCTCGGACCTATCCCTGCGCGACCTCTGGGGCATCGCGTCCTGGCCGGGCACTTGGCGGATGGCCGCTCGGCACTGGCGCACCGGGTTACGCGAAATGTACGGCTCAGCGTCCAAACGCGCCTACATGACCGCCGCCCGCCGATACGTACCAGAAATTGGGGCTGGGGATGTGGTGCGCGCTGGGGCTGGCGTGCGGGCACAGGCGCTTGACCGAGACGGCTCATTGGTCGACGACTTTCGCATCCACCGGCGCGGACCGGTGATCGCAGTCCGCAACGCCCCGTCGCCGGCGGCCACATCGAGTTTGGCAATCGCCGAATACGTCGCCGACATTTTGGACGGCAAGGAGCCCGGCTGATTCGATGGCAGGGAGCCCGGCTGAGTTCGGCTGGGACGCTCAGGGCTGTGGCCAGCCGTTTTGTAGGCAGCTGCGTTCATCGATTGCGCGATCGGTGTGGCGGTTGAAAGGCTATCGGTTCCTGTCCCAAACCTGCCTCGGAGCCGCGCATGTCCAGTGTCCGGATGCAGCTGTGTTTCGGCAGCTGGATCGCGGCCCTGACTGCTGTGTTTTATCTACTCCCGCAATACAGCATGTATTCCTGGGCGGCGATCGGTGTGTCGGCCGCCGCGGTCGTGCTGCTTGGCATCCGATGGCACCACCCAGACCGAAAACTGCCCTGGTATCTGCTGGCTGCGGTGCTGGCAAGCTTCACCGCCGGCGACACGACATACAACATCCTCACTGACGTACTGGGGTGGCAGAACCCGTTTCCGTCCATTGCGGACGTGTTCTACCTGTCGGTCTACCCGATGCTGGCCGGCGCCTTGCTGGTCTTCATCCGGGCCCGTTCCGGCAGCGACAATCGGGCGGCGTTGCTCGATGCACTCGTGCCCACAGCCGGCCTAGGGCTGCTCTCCTGGGTCTTCCTGATTTCCCCAGACGTACGCGACTCTGAGCTCACCCTCTTCGACCAACTGGTGTCCGTGTCCTACCCGCTCGGCGATGTGCTCGCCTTGGCGATGCTGGCCCGGTTGTTGACTGCCCGCGGCCGCCGCCCGTACGCGTTGACGGTGTTGGCGATCGGCGTGACAAGTCTGCTGATCACCGACGTGCTGTACGGCTTGCGTCAGCTGGACGGCTGGTGGCACGTCGGCGGCCCGATCGACGCCGGCTGGGTGTTGTTCTATGCGGCCACGGCGTTGTCCGCGTCGCACCCGTCGATGCGTCAGCTGACCGTCAAACAGCTCGGCACGATCCGGGCGAGTACCGGCGGTCGACGAATTGCGGCAATGTCAGTCGCCGCGCTGATCGCACCGACTTTGCTGCTGATCGAGGACATGGGCGGCGGGGTGCAGGACGCACCGATGATCGCGATCGCTTCGGCACTGATGTTCGCCGCGGTAATGATCCGGGTGGCCGGGCTGATGCGCGACCAGCGCGACACTGGTGCGCGGGAGCGTACGCTGCGGATCACCGGTACCGAGCTGGTTGCCGCGACTAGCGAGAAAGCTGCCGCCGAGGCGCTGCGTAAGGCGGTCGTCGATCTCGTGCCGGCGGGCGAGCCGTATCGGTTCTACCTGTGCGGCAGCGACTTGCCCTCGACCGAGCCCGTGCAGCAGCGCAGGCCGGGGCGCGTTGCCGTGGCCGATCAGGTGCCCACCGTCGTGGCGGCCCTGGCTGGGTTCGAGCAGGCGCTGCTGGCCGAGATCGTGATCGTGGGCCGAATTCCCGGGGCTTTGCCGCGCCGCAAACAGGCCTATTTCGCGGCCCGCCCACATCTGCTGTCCGCATTGCAGCAGGCGTTCGAGACGTTGATGGCACAGGGCACCCTGGCGATCGAGCGAATCAATCTGACTGACGAAGTCACCAGGCGCAGCAGCGAGGACTACTTCCGGGCGTTGATCCAGAGCGCTTCGGACGTGATCTTGATTGTCAGCGACGACGAAACGATCCGTTATGCCAGCCCGTCCGCCGTGCCGGTCTTCGGCGCTGGCGAACTGGTCGGCACCGGCTTGGGCGAGGTGATCGCCGCCTCGGATCACGAACAGCTGCACCGGTTGCTCGCCGACGTCCGGGCCGGTCGGGGTCCGCGCGACGGAGTCGACCTCACTGCGGTGCGCGCAGATCAGGTGCCCCTGCAAGTCGAGTGCACCTGCCGAGATTTGCGTGGTGACCCGGCGGTGGGCGGCTTGGTGGTGACCATTCGCGACGTGACCGAGCGGCGTCGACTGCAAAACGACCTGGTGCACCAGGCATTTCACGACGGGCTGACTGGATTGGCCAATCGGGCCCGGTTCCAGAGTCGACTGGAGCAGGCTGCGCTGCTCGCTGCGCGTACCCAAACGCAGGTCGGGGTTTTGTTCATTGACTTGGATGACTTCAAAGAGGTGAATGACACACTCGGGCACGGCGTCGGTGATCGGCTGTTGATCAGTGTCGGTGAACGGATCAGTGCCGCGGTCGGGCCGCTGAACACGGTGGCGCGCACTGGTGGCGATGAGTTCGCGGTGTTGGTCGAGCAGGTGTTGGCGCCGGACGAGGCGGAGCAGATCGCCCACCGGATCGTCGCCGCGCTCAACGACCCGTTCGAGGTCAGCGACTCCGCCGGCGGCTATCACTTGGTCCGAGGTGCGGGCAGTGTCGGCGTGGCGATCAGCGGCGATGCCGACGGGATCGGCGAGCTGCTGCAACGCGCCGATGTCGCCATGTATGCCGCGAAGGTCGACGGCAAAAACACCTGGCAGCGTTACCGAGACGACCTGCACATCGTGATGGTGCGCCGGCTGGAGATGCGCGCAGCGCTCAACGAGGCGGTAGCCGGCGAGCAGATGCGGCTGCGTTTTCAGCCTATTGTGGACCTGTCGACGCTGGAAATCACCGCGGTGGAGGCGTTGGTCCGGTGGGAACACCCCAGCTTCGGGCTGCTCGGGCCGGCCGAGTTCATCGAGCTATCCGAGGAGAATGGATCGATCGTCGCAATCGGCGGGTGGGTGTTACGTGAGGCGCTGCGCACCTTCGCTCAGTGGGCTGACACCGTGCCAGAAAGTCCGCTGCGTTATGTCAGCGTCAACGTGTCGGCCCGACAATTTCGCACCCCCGGCTTCGTCGACCAGGTCCGCGCGGCGCTGGCAGCCACTGGGGTCCAACCCAGCCAACTTCTACTGGAAATCACCGAGAGTCTGGTGCTGCGCGACGCTGAGCAAGTCTGGAGTGATCTGCGCGAGCTGCGCGCAATGGGCATCCGGATCGCGATCGACGACTTCGGCACCGGCTATTCCTCGCTGAGTTACCTGCGGCAGATGCCAGTCGACGTACTGAAGATCGACAAGTCGTTCATCGACGACATCTCGCACAGCGAGCAGCAGCTGGCCTTGGTCGAGCACATCGTCAACCTAGCCCGCACGCTGGAACTCACCGTGGTCGCCGAGGGCATCGAGCTGGTTGAGCAGCGTGCCGCGCTGGGCCAGATGGGTTGCCCGTACGGGCAGGGCTATTTGTTCGCTGAACCAGCCACTGCCGACGAGGTGAGCCAGTGGCTGCAACCGTCCTACACCGCGCTGCCGCGGTGAGGTGTTCTCTTCTCGAAAGGAAAGACCTTGACCCTGGCTCCCCGCACTGGCTCCGGTCTGGAATTCATCGAACGCACCGGACGCTGGGCGGACCTCGAACGGCTGCGCCACGGCAACCCGATGTATGACGCCACGATTGAACAGATCGACGGCCGCCGGATCCGGGTTGGTGATCACTGGCTCGCCGACTTTGCCTCCTGCAACTATCTCGGTTTCGACCTGGAACCCGAGATCATCGACGCCATCGCGCCTGAGGTGCAGCGTTGGGGCACGCACCCGAGCTGGTCCCGACTGCTCGGCAACCCAGCCGCCTATCCACAGATCGAGGAACAGCTGACCGAGCTGCTGGACGCACCGGACACGCTGGTGCTGCCAACCATTACCCACATTCACATGTCGGTGCTGCCGGTGTTGGTCGGCAAGGGGCACCTGTTCCTCGACTCGCAGGCGCACAAAACCATCTATGACGGTGGGGCCTACGCGCGCGGGCTCGGCGCGACAATGCAGCGCTTCCGCAGCAACGATCTCGATCAGCTGCGCGATTTGTTGCATGCGGCCCCGGTCGGCATACCGAAGGTCATCGCGATGGACGGGGTGAACAGCATGACGGGCAACGTTCCGGACCTGCCGGCCTTCGCCGCGCTGGCGCGTGCAGCCAACGCACTGCTGTACGTCGATGACGCGCACGGATTCGGCGTGATCGGCGAACGGGCCGGCAACGAGACCTCGCCGTACGGCAGTCGGGGCAACTCGATCGTCAAGCACTGCGGGGAAACGTACGACAATGTCGTGTTGGTGGGCGGGTTTTCCAAGTCGTACTCGTCGTTGCTGGCGTTTTTGGCGTTGCCGACCTGGTTGAAGAACCACCTGAAGGTCGCGGCACCGCCGTACCTGTATTCCGGGCCGGCGCCGACAGCGTCGCTGGCCACCGTGCTGGCCGGGATGACCGTCAACGCCAAGCGCGGCGACGCGATCCGGGCTGAGCTATATCGCAAGAGTCGCAAGGTGCTCGATCACATTCGTGCGCTCGGCGTCTACACCCCGAACGTTGCCGACACGCCGGTGATCGAGCTGCCGTTGGCCGCCGGCCAGGATATCGACGCGGTGGGCAAGCTGCTCTGGGAGCGCGGCATCTACGTAACCCTGGCTGCATATCCACTGGTGCCGCGCGATCAGGTGGGTTTCCGGGTGCAAGTTACCGCAGCCAATACCGATGCCGAGCTGGACGAGTTGAACGCTGTGCTCAGCGAGCTGGCCGGCACTGCCCGGCTGCGCCGGGCCGATCACTGACCGCATACTGTCTGGAACTAGTGGGTCGGCCCGGCCCCAGCTGGGCCACTCGCGCTCTTCATGAAAGCCGCAAACAACTCATAACCCCACAAATTTGGGTACGAATCGGGTTGTCGGCGTGGTGTCAAAAGTTGCACTCAGTCGATCCGTCGTTGGGCCGATTCGTTCATCGTGGTCAGGGCAAGCCGACCGAATGGCGGCACCGACCGAGAAACCGACGACGAGGAGAGCCTGTGCGTACGAGCGTCAGCGAGTACCGTCCGGCCCGCCACCCCGAGGCGTGGTGGGCCGAGTTCGAACAGAGCCAGGACAAGTTCGACGCGGCGTCGGTGACTGAGACCCTCAGCGAGGTGATCGTCCCAGGTATCCCAGCGCTGCTGCTGCGGCGCGAAGGCGAGATCGCCGCGGACACCGTGCTGCGCTACCTGAACAAACCATCCAGTCTGGAGCGTGCCGAGTTGGCAGCTACCGCGGCGGCCCGACTGATGTCCACGGTCGAGCGAATCCACGAGCGCGCCATCGGCGACGAGTCCGGCACCACCGCGGCGTACGCGTTGTGTCATTTGTTGCACGGCCGTTGGGCCTACGCCGCCGCTGAAGTCGAGCCGCTGCTCGGGACTGCACCGCTGGTCAAGGCGTTCGTAGCGGCGCTGCGGCTGGAGAGTTTCGGGGCGAAGCTGGCCTTGCGGCTGCTCAACGCCGGCCACAGCCCGGCCGCCGCAGTGCGCTCCAGCGTCGCCCTGGGCCGCTACGGTTGGTGGCCGTCCTGGCTGTTGAAGATCGTGACCGAGCGAGTGCTGGCCGGCACGCTGGACGTGGACACGATCACCGCCCTCAAGCAGTGCGCCTATGCCGACCTGAGCCCAACTCAGGCCCGCATGGCCGGACGGCTGATCAATGCCGAGCCGCAGCTGGTCGAGGCGACCGCATCCAGGCTGGACGCGCTCGGCGAGCACCCAACCGCAGTGAAACTGCGCGGCGGCGACGTCACTACTGTCGCTTTCGCCGCACGACTCATCCCGGTCTGAGGGCATTGCGGCGATTTGTCGCTGCCCGATGATGCGAACTGCGGTTGTTGAGCAGCACTGATGCCTGTGGGTGAGTTTGGTGTCGATATATGCGGGCAATCGTGATCGGAACTCGGCCGTGGCCTACCATGCCGAGGTCCAACCACCTGCCCTTGCCGCCCAACGCCCCGATCCCTGCGGTGTCCGAGTGTCGGCCCGATCTGTCAGGAGTGCCGTCATGCCCGAACCACCGAGTTGGCTCGACTTCGCCCGCGACCGCACCCGCCGGCGACTGACCGCCGCCCGAGGTTGGGTGCCGCCGCCGTTCACCGTGGCCGATCAGCTCGACGACCAGGCCACCCCGGTCGTACGGATTCAGGCTGCGCCGACGGTTGACGACGGCATCCCGCCCGCCGTACGCACAGCAGGTGCCTGGGCCTGGCGAATCATCCTGTTCGTGCTCGCCGCATACCTGTTCATCCAGGTCTTGTCCGCGCTGCGGATCGTGGTCATCCCGGTGGTCGTCGCGCTATTACTGGCGGCGTTATTCGAGCCGGTCGCGGCAGCGCTGCGCGACCGTGGTTGGAACAGATCAGTCGCCGCCGGACTAGTGTTGCTCGCCGCCTTGGTGGTGGTCTTCGGTGGACTGGCGCTGATTGTGCAAACCTTCATTTCGCAGCTCGACGACCTCACGGCCCAGGTCAGCAAAGGCATTACCGAAGTGCAGCACTGGCTCTCGCAAGGGCCGTTGCATCTGTCGCAGACGCAAGTGAGCGACCGAATGGCCAAGGCCGTCAAGGCGGTCACCGCTGATCAGGGTGCGCTGACTTCAAGTGCGCTCAGCACCGCCGCGACCTTGGGTGAGGTGCTGGCCGGCTTTTTTCTGGTGCTGTTCACGCTGTTCTTCTTCTTGCGCGACGGGGGCCAGATCTGGACGTTCTTGTGCCGACTGCTCCCGCGGGCTGCCCGGATTCCGATTGCCCGAGCCGGCCACTATTCCTGGCACACGCTGGTTTCCTATGTGCGGGCGACAGTACTGGTGGCGTTCGTGGACGCCGTTGGTATCGGCGTAGGCCTTTTCGTGATGCGGGTCCCGCTCGCACTGCCACTTGCAGCGCTGGTGTTCCTCGGTGCGTTCATCCCGGTCGTCGGCGCCACGCTGTCTGGTGCGGTCGCTGTGTTGATCACGCTGGTTACGCAGGGCCCGATTCACGCGTTGATCATCCTTGGAGTCGTGATCGCGGTGCAGCAGCTGGAGGGCCATATTCTTCAGCCGTTGATCATGGGTAGGGCAGTGTCACTGCATCCACTCGCAGTAATCCTCGCCATCGCCACCGGGGTCCTGGTGGCCGGGATTGTTGGTGGCCTAGTTGCAGTGCCGCTGCTTGCGGTGCTCAACACCGCGATTCGTTACCTCGCCGACCATCCGCAGGGCGAGCCCACGCCCGGAGGCGCCTCACCCGGCACTGCAGCCACCGATGACGAGCAGGCCGCCGGGGCCGACGGCTGAGCGTCGGCCCCGGTTGTGTTTGTGTTGGCTAGCAGGTGGGCTCGCCACTCTGAGCTGGGACACTGACTGCGGTCCAGGCCGCCTTGACTGTGTTGAACTGAGTGCAGCTGCCCGGGAAGAGGCTCTTGGCCGCCTGCAACGTCCACACCCGATACTTCAGGTACGACGAACCGGTGGTCTTCAGCAGCATGGCGTTGTACATGATCTTGGTCGCGTTCTGGATGCCGACCCCGGTGATGGTGCTGCTATTGCAGGTGGGGCTGGTCGGCTGCCCGTTGGTGGGTTTGGTGCCCTCGGCGAGCAGGTAGAACCAGTGGTTACCCGGTCCGGCAGCGGCGTGCACCTCAGAAGTCGGGGTGCTACTGGAGTAGCAGTTGCTGTCGCCGGCCAACGACGGCTGGTACATGTACCGGATCGGTCCGCTGCCGACCAGGTTGATCTCTTCGCCGACCTGGAAGTCCGGCGGGTCGTTCGGGTTGTTGGCGAACCACTCAGTCGCAGCACCGAACGTGTCAGCGACGAACTCTTGCGTGCCCTTGCCCGACACTCCACCGGGGGTGTGGTCATCGATGCCGTGACCCAGCTCGTGTCCGACCACATCGGCCGAGCTGATCCACTTGCCGGCGGTGTTCTTGCCGATCTGCACCTGGGTGCCGTCGTAATACGCGTTCTGGTCGTTCAGGCCTACCCGCAGCGGCCATGCGCCACCGGAGCCGTTCTGTCCATTGCGGCCGAGCCAAGACGACAGCATCTTGGTCTGAGTTTGGGCGACGTAAAGCGCGTCGACGCAGCCGGTTTCGCGGTCAGTACCCACGCCGGTGCCCCAGTTGTTGTCCGGGCCACTGAAGATCACGTTGCCGGTCGCGTTCTGGCAGCTCAAGCCGGTTTCACTCGGGTCCTTCAGACTGAAGGTCGAGCCGGACTGGGTGGTAGCCAGCGACACCGTGCCGTTGATCCAGCCCTTGCCGGTGCCAGTGGCGTCGCTGACGTGCTCGACCTTCTGCACCACCTTGCCGTTGGTCGCGTCGATGTCCACAGTCAGCCGGCTTACACCAGCAGCAGTGGTCCCATTGAGAGTGCTCTCCCACACCAGTGCCGGTGCTTGCGTCTCGCTGGCGAGCACGACCAGCGTCGTACCCTCCACGTTTTTGACTGTCCGCAGTTGACGACCGGCCAGTGTTGCGGCGGTGGCGGCGGACAACTTCGGGGTCACGGACAGGCCCGCGATCGTGCTGCTCTGCGCGACTGACGTGTACTTGACCGCGCCACTCGCGTCAGTCAGCACTACGAAATCGCCGCCGCGAACCGGCACACCCTTGTAAGTACGCTCGTACGGCACGTACTGCAAGCCGCCGGCCGAGATCACCGGCTGCTGTACGAACGCGTCGTCGGCGCTCGCGTGCAGCACTGCCGGCCGGGCCGCGACCAGCGCCGACGCCGTACGCGCGGCGTTGGCCACGGTGACGTTGGCTGCCACGGTGAGCGTCGAAGCCGACGAGCCAGCCGTACGGGCGGCGGCCGGTCCAGCTGCGGAAATGGTCACGGCGACCACCGTGGCTGTACCCAACACGATGGCGAGAGGAGATCTGATCATCACGCGCGTGCTCCTTCCCCGCCCAGTACTAGGGTTCAGGGCGGGCTTGTCATCAGAAGTAATTGATAGATGACGTTATATATCGAGCGCCGCATGCGTAATAGAGGAATCCCTCGCACTATCGGAGCCACCACCGCCGACTACCGCCCCACGCGTGTTGTCGCATAACCGACATTAGCGTTTGCGAGCCTGGGCAAAGCGCAGCATGTTGCCGGACGGGTCACGGAAAGCACAGTCACGCACGCCGTAGGGCTGATCGATCGGCTCCTGCAGCACTTCGCCACCGGCGGAGCGGATCCGTTCGAAGGTCGCGTCGCAGTCGTCGGTGCTGAAATTGACTCCGCGCAGCAGGCCTTTGGCGAGCAGCTCGGCCATCGTCTCCCGGTCGGCCTGCGACGCGTTCGGGTCGGCCAGCGGCGGTTCGAGCACGATCTCCACGTCGGGTTGGGTCGGCGAGCCGACTGTCACCCAGCGCATCCCTTCGAAGCCGACGTCGTTGCGCACCTGCATGCCGAGCACGTCGCGGTAAAAGGCGAGCGCCTTATCGTGGTCGTCGACGGCGATGAAGCATTGGGCCAAAGTGATTGTCATGCTTCGACGCTACGGTCCGGCCGTTGGCTTCGCTTCTCGAATTCTGATCGGTCGGGTGTGCATCTTGGCGACGCAGGCCGGAATGCTCGCCCCAGCCTCGTGCGAGCGGGCCCGGTAGGCGCTCGGGCTTTCGCCCACCAGCTCGGTAAAGCGGGTGCTAAACGAGCCCAGCGAGGTGCAGCCGACTTCGACACAGATGTCGGTGACGCTCAGGTCACCCCGGCGCAGCAGGGCTTTGGCCCGCTCGATTCGCCGAGTCATCAGATAGCTGTATGGCGACTCGCCGTAGGCCGCCCGGAAACTACGAGAAAAGTGGCCAGGTGACATCAGCGCGATTTTCGCCAGCGCTGTGACGTCCAGCGGTTTGGCATAATCGCGGTCCATCCGATCGCGAGCCCGGCGCAGCCGGACGAGATCCTGCAGCGTCACCCCACCACGATGCCACAGCGATCACGAGGTGGACATCGAGCGGGCCATCCGGCGCAACAGTTCGTTGTTGCTGTTGGTGCTGCGCAGCTGTTCGAGCAGTTGACGCAGCGCGTCTCGTCGGTCCTGCCCGGTGAGTGCCTGGCGCAGCCGGGCCACGATTGCCAACTCTGCCGGCGCGAGCAATGCTTCGTCGTGTCGGGTGCCGGTGCTGGCCAGGTCGATCGCCGGGAAGATCCGTGCCTCGGCCAGTGACCGGTCGAGTTTGAGCTCCGCGTTGCCGGTGCTTTTGAACTCCTCGAAGATGACCGTGTCCATCGCTGAGCCGGTCTCAACCAGCGCGGTCGCGATAATGGTGAGCGACCCACCGTTCTCGATGTTGCGCGCGGCGCCGAGGAACCGCTTCGGCGGATACAACGCGTTCGAGTCGAGCCCGCCGGACAAGGTCCGTCCGCGCCCGGGCGTCGTCAGGTTGTAGGCCCGGCCCAGGCGGGTGATCGAGTCGAGCAACACCACCACGTCTTCGCCAAGCTCGACCAGGCGTTTTGCCCGTTCGATTGCCAATTCGGCCAAGGCGGTGTGCTCGTGCGGCGGCCGGTCGAAGGTGGCCGCGATGACCTCGCCCGTGATCGAGCGAGACATGTCGGTGACCTCTTCGGGCCGCTCGTCGACCAGCAGGACCATCAGGTGCACTTCGGGGTTGTTCTCAGCTATCGCGTTGGCGATCTCCTGCAACACCATGGTCTTGCCTGCTTTGGGCGGGGCCACGATGAGTGCGCGTTGGCCCTTGCCGATCGGCATGAACAGGTCGATGACCCGGCTGGTCATGGCTTGGGGCGATTCCAGCCGCAGCCGCTCTTGTGGATACAGCGCGGTCAGCCGATAGAAATCGGGTCGGTGCCCAGGTTTGCGGCCGTTGATCGTTTCGACCTGAAGCGTGGCGGGTCTGCGATTGCCGGTGACGTGGGCGTAACCCGTGATCCGGTCGCCGCGCCGCAGGTCGAGCCGGCGAATCTGGTCGGTGGAGACGGCGATGTCGGCTTCAGTGGGCACATAGCCCTCGGCCCGCAGCCAGCCCTTGTCGTCGACGATGTCGAGTAGGGAGTCAACGGCGACCGTCTCGGCCGGACCTTGGGGGATGACCCGGCTGCGCGGCACAACGCCGGCTGAGCGGTGGGGTCTGGTGGTGCGGGTAGCAGGCACTGCCATGGAGGCAACTCCTTTAGCTGCCGACGACTAGGACGGCAGGTGGGAAATGACGCAAGCGGCTACTGGCAAGCTTGCCGGAGAAACTGTTTCGCCGGAGAACTAGCTCGCCGAAAATTGTGCGGCCGTTTGCCGGAAAACCTGTGCGGACCGAGTTAATGACTCGTCGCAGACCGGGTCGGTGACCCCTTTGGTCGAAAGAACCGAATTGGTCGGTTGAGAACCGTGGGCGCGACCATGGCAGCCGCCTACATCCAGGTTCCAACGCAGCTAAAGGTAGCACCCTTCGTCGGGCCCGGCCAGCGCAGTCTCGCGTATCTCCTCGGGTGCCATGCCGTCGACCATACGCAGCCGCCGGCATCCTTGGGCGATCGGGCGGTTGCCGTCCCTCGGATCGGGGGGTCGAGCTTGATCGTCATTGGGTGGTGGGGTGAGATGGGGCGTGCATCATGCCAACCATTACTACGGGCACTCGCACGTGCTGGCGCGTTATTGCGGTCTGGACGCCAGCGATCCGCCCCGGCTGCACGGTTACCTGCAGCACGGCTGGAACATCGGCGACGGGTTAGCCCCCGACCACGAATACGTTGCCGGTGTGCCGTCGTTTTTGTGGTCGGAGCGAACCCGTCGGCGCGCCTGGTCGCTCGGGCGGCGCCAGGGCTATGTGATCGGTGCGCCATGGGCGTATTTGGTGGCGATGCAGGAACCGGCCGACGACACGGCCCGCGCCGGCACCATCTGGTATCCGTTTCACGGCTGGGAAGGCCAGCACGTGCTCGGTGATCACGGTCGGCTGATCGACCAAATCAACGAGACCGAGACTGGCCCGGTGACCGTGTGCCTCTACTGGCAAGAGTTCCGCTCCAGCAAAGTGCGTCGACAGTACGAAAGTGCTGGGTTTAGGGTTATTTGTCATGGTTATCGGGGCGGCTGGTGGACCGATCTGGATCCGGAGTTTCTGCCGCGGCAGTTAGCTGAGCAGCGCCGCCACCTGCGAGTCGCGTCCAACCGCCTGTGTAGTGCTGTCTTCTATGGCGCTTTGGCCGGATGTGAGACGGCAGTCTACGGTGATCCGATGCAGTTGCAGGGCGAGACTGACGCCGCGGCGAGGATCCGGCGACAATGGGCACAGTTGCACGGGACTGACGTCGACCCGGCACTCGCTCGGCAGGCCGCTATCGGCGAGCTCGGTGCTGACCGTCTGGTCTCGCCGGCCGAGCTGCGGCACCTGTTTGGCTGGCCTGCGCCCCAACTTGTGCCAGCCGCATGAGGCTGATCGGCGGCGAAATGACTAACTGGTCAGACCAGTCTAGTGCGGTCGGCGGTGCGGTGCTGCACCCGCTGCTCGCCTTCGCCCGCGGACGCACCTTGATCGTCGGCCCGCACGATCCGGCGCTGGTGGATGCGCTGCCAGCCGAACAGCTGACTGTGCTGGTGCGGGGAGTCGAGGACGGATCGAGCTTCGGGCCGGATCTTGACGTGCGCTGCGGCAGTCTGACAAAAATGGACGAAACGTACGACACGGTTGTTGCTTTGGCGGGGCTTGGTCGGGTCCGGTCGGTCGAAGACGAGCCCGCAGTCGCTACCGGGTGGGCCGACGATTTTGCGCTGCTGCTGGGCGTTTTGCGCCCGGGTGGCCGGCTGCTCCTCGGGCTGGCGAATCCGGTCGGGTTGCACCGGCTGATCGAGCTGCCACCTGAGCCGGGAAACGCCGATTGGATCGCGCCGGACGCGCATGATCCGACCCGGCCAACCGGCTTGGCCGGCTTGCGGGCCCAGTTAGCTGCCGCCGGCCTGACGCTTCGTACTGGCTATGCCGCTTATCCAGAGCCAGTTGCGCCGACCGTGCTATTAGGTCCCGAGGTGAGCGCCGATCCGGAGTTGGTCGGTTTCCTGGAAGCGAGCCTGCGAGCCGCCGTCGAACCCACCGGCACTGTGCTGGCCGACCCGCGTCGGCTGGTCAGCGACCTGCTGCACCAGAACCTGGCCGCCGATCTAGCTCCCGGCTGGATCATCGTCGCCGACCGAAACATGCAAGCTCAAGCTCAAGCTCAAGCTCACGTTGAGGTTAAGGTCGAGGTCGGACCTGAACTCGGAGCCGACGAAATTCCGTTTGCGCTGTTGGCGACCAACGCAGGCGTCGAACAGCTCCGGCGCGACTCGGCCGGTCGGTGGGTGCAGCGCAGCGGGAAACCGGTGCCGCTCGGTCGTAACCTGCACGATCTGTTGCTCAGTGCCCTGCTGCGCCGAGATCAACCAACGGCACGTGATCTGCTCGCCGCCTGGCAACAGGGCACCTCGGCGGGCGTGCGCGCAGACCAGGTCGTCGTCGATTCGCACGGTGAGTTGCATCCGGTGGAACCAGCCGGTGCGCCGGCCGACGCCATGCGGCACTTGGCCAGCACGCTCCTTGCGTACGGATATCTCTGGCCCTCACCCACCGATGAGATCGGGTTAAGCGTGCTGTTGGCCGGCATGGCCGGACTCGAATTGGAGCCCGCCTCGAGCGGCCCGGACGAGCGAGCCTTCCGCGAGCTGCTGATCAGCCGCGATCGGCTGGCCCGCGAGCTGGCCAACGCCCAGGACAAACAACAATGGTACGAGCGGATGCTCGCCGCCCGAGCCGACGAGCTCAAACGGGTGCGCCGAATCAACGCGGTCCTCGCCGCAACAGTGCCCGGACGAGCCGCCACGGCCTCAATCGGCGGTCTGCGCGCGGGTCGTCGAGCCGTGCGTGCAGTGGTCCGCCGCCTGAAGTCGCGGTAAGTCGGCTCGCCGTGCACGGCGAAGTGACTTGGCCCAACGGCTTTTGGCGCAGTGATTTGGCGCAGTGATTTTGGCGCGGCAGTTCAGGGGCGGCGGCCGGTGATCGAGTCGTAGAGCGCTTCCAGGCGTTCGGTTTGTTTAGCCAGGTCGAAGTGGGTCGCCACCCGGGTCCGGCCTTGTGCGCCGAGCTTGTCGCGCAAGTTGACGTCGAGCAGCAGCGTGTGCAGCTGTTCGGCCAGCTGTGTGGGATTTCGCTCGGCGCTGAGCAGTCCAGTTTCGCCGTCGATGACCGCTTCGGGAATGCCGCTGTGTCGCGTCGCCACTACCGGCAGGCCCAGCGCCGCGGCCTCCAGAATCGTGGTGGGCAGGCCTTCGGTGTCGCCGTCACGTGCCGTTTTGGAAGGTGCGGCAAAGATGCGCGCTTCGGCGAGCAGTCGATGCACCTCGGCTGGGGGCTGCGACCCGACAAACGTGGTGTCAACCCCTAAGTCGGCGGCTTGTTGACGCAGTTGGGCTTCAAGCGGACCGGTGCCGACCAACACCGCAGATGGGCGCAGCGCCCGCAACTGCCCCAACGCGGCGATCAGGTCGTCAACGCCCTTTTTTTCCACGAACCGCCCGACAAATGCGACATCCCAGCGCTTCGGGGCTGGTGGGCCGACCGTGGGCAACGGGACACCGGTGTAATGCACCCGCACCTTGCCCGGATCAGCCCCCCATTCGATCGCCCGTTTGCGGATGACCTCCGAAACCGCCAGCACCACCGCGGCTCGCTCGAACACCGTGCGCAAATTGCGCCGATAACGCCAACCGATCAACCCGTCCGTGGCCGGCTGACGAGTCACGTCATGCCCATGCACAGTCACGATCAACGGCACCTTTAGCCGTACGGCGGCGTTGCTGATCAGCCAGCCGTCGCCGCCGAAGTGAGCGTGCACCAGCTCGGGGTGCATGAATTTCAGCAGTCGACGCAGTCGTGGTGAGGAGCCGGTGAGCCGCAGCCGCAGAAAGGCGCGCCGGTCGGCCGATCCGTGCGGAAATGCGATCACATCGCTGTCTCGGGCCAGCGGTGAGTCGGTGCGGGTAGCGCCGAGATAGCTGGGCTGCCAGCGAGTCAGTGCGTCGCCGTGATTTCGGACGAAGGTCTCTGAACCCGACAGCAACGCGCTGCGCCAGATGACCAGCCGACGCTCAGCCGGCATCCGCAGCTCGCACGGGAGCAGGGGAGCGGCGCCCGACGATCCGGTCCCGCAGGGTGCGGCGCAGCGATGGGGGGATGGTCCAGATCTGCAGGTAGGTCAGGTAGTCGATTGCCTTTGGGTGACCGTGTTCGCGTGCTTCGCGCAGCAGCTCGGCGAAAACTGCTCGACTGCGGGTGGTCGCTGCCATCGAGCTCAGCACGCTCATGGTGAAAGCCGCATATGCTCGGGGGGTGAACAGCTCGCGGCTGGCACGCAACCAGTCGAGCTGCTCCTGCCAGGGTGACTCCAAGCTGATCCGGGGTCGATCCTCGTCCTGATACCAAAGCACGAGCGGCTCAGCCGCATAGAGCAACTCGACGTCGCGGTGCTGGATGGCCCGCAGGGTCCAGTCGAGCTCTTGCTGGCGACGCAACCCGACAGTGAACGGCACTCGGTGAAACAGCTCAGTCGGCGCCATTATCGTGGACGTCTGAATGAAGCCGTCGCCATAAAACAGGCCGCGCCGCACGGTGAGGTATTCGCTCAGTGGCTCGCCCACACCGGGCAGCCGGCGCGGCATGATCGTGTCCGATCGGGGGGTGCGGCTGATCAGCCGAGTTGCGACCACCGGTGTCGCCACCTTAGCTGTGGCTGCCAGCTTGAGCTGAACGGCGATTTTGCCCGGCAACCACTCGTCGTCGTCGTCCAGAAACGCCGTCCAGTGCCCACGGGCAGCGCCGGCACCGACGTTGCGCGCGTTGGGTGCCTTACCGCGCTCAGGCAACACGATCACTCGCAGCCGGTCGTCACCGATGGCCCCAAGCTGCTCGACAGTCGCCGGATCGTCTCCGTCGACGACGACGATGACTTCAAGGTCGCTGTGGGTTTGGGCCAAGGCGCTGCGCACGGCCCGAACGGCGAGCTCAGGACGCTCACACGTCGGGATGACAACGCTGACATCGGGCATGGTCGGCCTGCTTACGCGGAAAGACAGTGGGTCCGATCATCCTAGCCGGACGACCAGAGGTCGCCCGAGCGGCAAGGATTCGCGGTGCCGGCGAAAGTTTCGCCGGCTGAGTGACCTTAGTCATCGTGTACTTAGGGGGGAGGCCCCTTCGATTTCGGCGCCCAACGTGTGATCATGCTGCGACGGCGCACCGCGTCGGATTCACACCGTAAAGGGGTTGCCCAGTGGGCGTGACGTCGCTGGTTGCCGCGGTCCGGTCGGAGGTGCTCGGGCGACTCGCTCGCCGTTTGGCCGGCACCGGCGGGCCGTACGCTGGGCTGGCGCTTTTGCCGGACAAGGTGTTGTGGCCATTGCACCGCGACGGGCTGGACCCAGTCGAGCAGATGACCCGCCGCCGCACCCAGGAGCCGGTGAGCCGCCTGTCCGTGCCGTTCGGGTTGCGGGTTTGGCTGGTCAGCGGTTATGAACCGGTGCGTGAAGTGCTTGGCAGCCTGGACGCTTTTAGCAATGACTTCGGCAAATTCGCCGGCAAGGTCGGCATCAGCGTCGGGCAAGACCCGGGCGGCCTGGGTTTCGCCGACCCGCCGGTGCACACTCGGCTGCGTAAAATGCTGACCCCGGAATTCACCATGCGTCGTCTCGGCCGGCTGCAGCCGCGAATTGAAGCGATCGTCGCGGACCGGTTGGATGCGCTCGCGGCAGCCGGCGCGGGTGGGCAGGCGGCCGATCTGTGGCACGAATTCGCGTTACCGATCCCGGCACTGGCGATCTGCGAACTGCTCGGCGTCCCCTATGCCGACCGAGAGTATTTCCAGAAGCTCAGTACGGCCCGGTTCGACATGGGCGACGGTGCGCACGCTGCCTCGCTGGACGCGGTCGGCGAGTCGCTGTCCTACCTTGGCGGCTTGATTGCCGAACAGCGGGTACGCCCCGGCGATGGGCTGCTCGGCGCCCTGATCCGTACCCACGGGGATGCAATCGAAGACCGCGAACTGGCTGGACTGGCCGACGGCGTGCTCACCGGTGGGCTGGAGACGTCGGCGAGCATGCTGGCACTCGGCGCGTTGGTGCTGATGGACGATGCTGAGCTGGCTGAACGTATGCGCAGCGACGAGGACATCGACCCTATAGTGGACGAGTTGCTGCGATATTTGACTGTCGTACAGGTGGCGTTTCCTCGGGTTGCGGTTCGTGACCTGCGCATTGGCGGTGTTGCCATTCGTGCTGGCGATGTGGTGATGTGCTCACTCAGTGGCGCCAACCGCGACGAACTCGCCATCGCCCCCCGCGACGTTCCCGCCCGCACCAATGACACCGAACTCACCGGTGGAAACATCGAGCATGCCGGCAACGCGGATCGGGTGGATCCGATGCGGCGGCCAGCGCGGTCGCATTTGGCTTTCGGCTATGGCATGCACCGCTGCATCGGTGCCGAGCTCGCCAAGATGGAACTACGGATCGCTTATCCCGCCTTGATGCGACGCTTCCCCGCTATGCGCCCGGCCGTCGACGCGGGAAGGCTGAAATACCGGCGAGCGTCGATCGTCTTCGGTCTCGACGAACTGCCCGTCTACCTTTAGCGCAAACCAGTCTGCTTGTGGGCAAAACAGCCAAGGTTTGAACCGTTCTCTGGTCGCGGCCGTATGCATGAAGTCAGGGCATGACCCGCCGACCACCGAAGGACTGCCACCTTGATACTCCTCAAGCGCTGGAAGACACCGAAGCGGCTCCGGCGGGTTTTGGGCCTGGCAGCTACAGCCCTTGCTGCTGGGATGGTGTTCGCCGTGCTGGTGTTGCCGGAGCAAATCGTGCGCCCCGCCGCGGGCACTTTTCTACCGGCCGTGTTCCTGCGCATCCCGATCGAGGGCATCCTGGCTGCCGCGGTCCTGCTGGCCTTACCGACTCGCTGGCGCCGCCCGATTGCCGCCGTGCTCGGTGTCGCGCTCGGCGCTTTGGTTGTGCTCAAGCTCGCTGACGTGGGTTTTCGCCTGGTCCTGGGCCGTGACTTCAACCCGGTGCTGGACCTCCCGCTGTTCCAGGACGGCTATAACGCGCTGACCGAGACCAACGGTCACGCCACCGCGGTAGCGGCAGTCGTCGGCGCGATCGTCCTTTCGCTGGCGTTGCTCGCCGCCTATGCCCTCGCCGTCGTGCGGCTCGCCACGGTCACCGCCCGGCATGCCCGCCCGGCCCGACGCGCCTTGATCGGCTTGGGCGTCGCCTGGCTTGCCCTCACCCTAACCGGAACGACAATTTTCCCGAACGCACCGATCGCCTCATCCAGTGCGTTCGGGCTGGTCGGCAACACTGCCGAGCAAATCCCGGCCGCGATCGGGGACCAACGGCAGTTCACCCAAGAGTCACGGATCGACGCCTATCGCAACGTTCCCGCGGCCCAACGCTTGGCCGGTTTGCAGGGCAAAGACGTGGTCATCGCCGTGGTGGAAAGCTACGGTCGGTCGTCGATCACCAATCCTGCGATGGCCGCAGTGGTCGACCCAGTGCTCACCGCCGGCACAGCAGCGTTGGCCCAGGCCGGCTATCACGCGAAGAGTGGTTTTCTCACCTCGTCCACCTTCGGCGGGGGCAGCTGGCTGGCGCACGGCTCGTTCCAGTCCGGCCTGTGGATCAACAGCCCCCAGCGCTATCGGCTGCTCGCGGCCAGCGATCGGCTCACCCTTACCAACGCGTTCCACCAGGGCGGATGGCATACCGTCGGGGTCGAACCCGGCAATACTGACGCCTGGCCCGAAGCCAAGTTTTACGGCTACGACTCCATTTACGACTCGCGCAACCTCGGCTACCAAGGCCCACGGTTCGGTTGGTCCCGCATGCCGGACCAGTACACGCTGGCGGCGTTCCAGCGCGACGTCTATGGCCCGGCGCATAGCCCGCTGATGGCTGAGCTCACGCTGACCTCCAGCCACGAACCGTGGACGCCGATTCCAAGCACGGTTGACTGGAACACCATCGGTGACGGCAGCATCTACCAACCGATGGTCGTCGGCAGCGAACACCGCAGTGCACTGTGGAAAGACGCCACGAAAACCCAGCTCGCGTATGCGAAGTCAGTCGCTTATTCGGTGGGCAATGTGGTGTCGTGGGCACAGAAGTACGGCAATCAGAACCTGGTGATGATCTTTTTCGGCGATCACCAACCGATCTCGCTAGTCAGTGGGCGCAACGCTAGCCACGACGTACCGATCACGATCGTCGCGCACGATCCGGCCGTACTCGATCGTATTGCGGATTGGGGTTGGCAGGATGGGTTAAAGCCTGATCCACATGCGCCGGTGTGGCGAATGGACGTCTTCCGCGACAAGTTCTTCGCTGCGTTCGGTGCGGACCCGGCAGCTGCCCACTAGCCGGTAATCGGGCCCTGGTCAACGATCAGAGAGTGTCGATCCGGTATAGTTCTGGTTGTCGCCGGGGGAGTTAACCGGGGATGTGCGGACGTAGCGCAGCTGGTAGCGCATCACCTTGCCAAGGTGAGGGTCGCGGGTTCGAATCCCGTCGTCCGCTCCAATCAAGCTTTTTTCCGGCATGCAAACGACCTGCGACTTGTCTGCCGTTCTAATTAAGACAGTTCCCGCTTAACTTCGTCCTTCATCTGTTCAAATCGAGACATCGAGATGGATAGTATCTCTCAAGCCGACCGGATCCGGCCGGCCTAAAGAGACCGAAAGGCAAGGAATGAGACGATTCCTGGCGGCTACCGTCGCCGCAACGGTCGGATTGGCCGTCGGTGGCGCTGTGATCCCAGCTGCCGCGCAGGCCCACACCACCCCGAGTTACACCCCGCCGGCGGTGGCGTGGGGCGAATGCACTGCAACCAGCCTCAAAACCCGCCACGCCGAGTGTGGTTTCGTGACCGTTCCGCTCGATTACGCTCACCCCAGCGGTGAGAAGATCAAGCTGACGATTTCGCGGATCAAGCACACGTCCGCAGCCGCCGACTACCAGGGCGTCATGCTGACTAACCCGGGTGGACCCGGCGGATCAGGACTGGCCCTGTCCGTGCTGGGCAGCTTCGTGCCGGGCGGCGTCGGTGCCGATTACGACTGGATCGGGTTCGACCCGCGCGGGGTCGGCTCCAGCGTTCCGTCGCTGAGCTGCGACACCGGTTACCTGGGCTACAACCGCCCCAACTATGTGCCGACCAGCCGCGCGCTGGAACAGACGTGGCTGGCGAAGGCTGCTGCCTATTCAGGCGCGTGTCGCACTGCCGGTGGCGCGCTGCTTAACCACGTCAAGACCACCGACACGGTCGCCGACATGGAGAGCATCCGCAAGGTGCTCGGTGCCAGGCAGATCAACTTCTACGGCTTCTCGTACGGAACGTATCTGGGCCAGGTTTACGCCACCCTGCACCCCAATCAGGTGCGCCGGATGGTGCTGGACGGCAACGTGGACCCGCGCCGAGTCTGGTACGACGCCAACCTCGACCAGGACATCCAGTTCGACAAGAACATGGAAACGTACTTCACCTGGGTCGCCAAGCACGACGCGAATTACCACCTGGGCAACACCGGCCGAGCGGTAAAAGCGAAGTACTACGCGACGCTGCACAAACTCGGCAAAACGCCAGCGGCTGGCAAGATCGGCCCGGACGAGTGGAACGACATTTTCGTCTCAGCCGGTTACTACGTTTTTGGCTGGACCGACGTGGCTACTGCGTTCAGCGCCTATGTCAACTCGGGCAACACCGCCCCGCTGCTCGCTCTCTATGCAGCTCCGGGCACTGTGGGCGCGGACAACAGCTACGCCATGTACCTGGCTACTCAGTGCTCCGACGTCCAGTGGCCGAAAAACTGGTCCAAGTGGCAGCGCGACAACTGGGCGATCTACGCCAAATACCCGTTCATCACCTGGAACAACGCCTGGTACAACGCGCCCTGTCTGACCTGGGGTGCACAGGCCGGCACGCCGGTGACGATCAATGGCAAGCAGGTTCCGCCGATTCTGTTGATCAGCGAGACCAAGGATGCTGCCACCCCGTACGCGGGGAGTTTGGAAGTTCGTAAGCGGTTCCCGCGTTCGGTGTTGATCGAGGGCGTCGGTGGCACCACCCACGCCGGCTCGCTCAACGGGGTCGCGTGCACCGACCAGACTGTTGCCGCCTACCTGGCCACCGGCGCGCTGCCGAACCGGGTCCGAGGCAACAGCTCTGACAAGCAGTGTGACCCAGTGCCCGTGCCGTCCCCGACGGCCACCTCGCTGGCGCCGAAGCAGGAGAAACTGCGTGACCTGGTAACCATTCGCTAACCCGAATGGCCAGTGAAGGCCCAGGACGTCCGCTTCCGGACCTCCTGGGCCTTCGCAATTCCACCGCAATTACGCCCTCAACGGGCGGTAATGACGTGGCATAGCAAACTGCTGTTGTCGCGTGGTGCTCAGCTCCCCTGTCTGGGGGAGCGACATTGGGCCGTTCGTCGGCCAGGGCAATTTTCCGGCCGGAAACTAGCCCAACGTCGGCGCGGACCGTGCCGACTGCATAGTGTCCGATTTGTCAGGCCGGTCCGGTTTCGATCGGCGGACGACATCAGTCACCGGAGGAACTGCAATGAAGAAAAGTCGGCGAATCGGAACAATCGCGGCCACGATCACCGCGGCCGCCGGTATCGCCAGCGTGGCGACAGCTGCTCCCGCAGCAGCTGCGGTTGGGCGGGGAAGTCCGCACCCGGTGTCCGTCTGGCTGCGTCCAGTCCCAGCCAACGCAGACAGCTGGGTAAACATCTTCTGGCGCTCAAGCCGCACGGTGTGTAACGCGAAGGTCCGGGTCAACGGCGGCCCCCAGGTCGACGTCGCCTACCCAGGCCACCGCCGGTCGACGTCCTTCCCAAGCGGACACACGCTGCGGGCGGGCCGAACCGACCACACCGCCATCAAGGTCGGGCCAGACTTCGACCACAGCGGGCTCGCCCACCTGCGAGCCACCATCGAATACGACTACTGCGGTTGGCAGTCCAACACTGAGGCCAAGACATTTGTCCTGTTACTGCCAGTAATCCGCGACGGCGATCCGTTGACTGGACCAGTCGGCCCCGGAATGCCCGGTGCCCCAGTGATCCTGCCCGGAACGCCAGCCGAACCGGGCGGCCCAGTGATCCTGCCTGGCACACCGAGTCAACCCGGTGGGCCGGTGGTGCTGCCCGGAACCCCAGCCCAACCCGGTGGCCCAGTCGTTCTCCCGGGCACGCCCACCCAGCCGGGTGGGCCGGTGGTATTGCCCACCCCCGGAACTCCAGTAGCCGTGCCTGGCGTACCGGTCCCACTTCCAGTCGGTAGCTAAACCCAGATCAATCCCATTCGCGTACGCCCAAAAGTGGCGGGACCGGCGCTGTGCCGGCCCCGCCCTTTTTTTCGTTGCTGGGCCGGCCCGCCAAAGCGTTTTGACTTTATTGGCGGTCGGCTGACGGACTAGCTAGAGCTTGCCGCAGCGCTGCGGCATACCGCTCAGCCGCGCTGATGCTGTCGAGGGCGAGTGAATGCCGAGCGCCCGGCGCGGTGGTGCTGCCGATGCGCATCCGATCGCGAACCCGCTGCATCGCCAGCAAGTGCTCGTCCAGCAACGAGAGCACGTGTGCGGACAAATCGGCTTCACAAGTCTGGTTGGCATCAGTTGTCATGGATCTACTGCTCCTCTGCTGCTCCAGCGTCGCCAGGTTCTCCGCCTGGCTGCCCCGCCTGGCTATTTTCGAGCATCGACCAGGCGGGCGGAGCAGGATCGACAAGGATTACCGCTGCTCGGCGTCGATTAACTCCTTAGCTTTGTCCGGCCAGGTGGGCAAACTCGGTGCCAGCCGAAGTCCAGCTCCGGTTACTGCTGCGCGCAGCGTGGGGATATCAGAATTAGCCAGCTGGCTATAGGTGGTGATGCTGCTTGCTGCCAACGCCTGCGCCATTTTAGGGCCAATGCCAGGAATTTTGGTCAGGTCGTCCGGGCCTTCTTCGGCTGCGAAAATCGAAGGGGCCACCGAGTTCGCATCTATCATCGGAACGACAACTGGCGGCACGGTGGCGGCCGGAGCGGCGAGAAGTAGGGCGTCGGCAACGGGCTCGACGGTGATCGACTCTGCTGGTTGATCTGGCTTTTCTTGATCCGCCGTTGCTTGGCCTGATTCTGCTGGTTTTGATTCCGTTTGTTCCGGTACTGTTGTGCCTAGTTCTGTTTGTTCTGGCTCTGTCGTGATGAGGCTAGCTTCGGTTGAGTCCAGTTCCGGGCTAGTAGCGCCGAGAGTGTCGACGACTGCCGTCGAGTCGGAATTGGGGGAATCCGTGGAATCCGTGGCTGCACTGACCGGCTTTGTCCTAGGCGTAGCAGCAGGCGCGGCGATTTCGCCGGTCGGAACCGCTGCCTGGACGGTCGGTTTAACCACGTTCGGGGTTGCGTTTACGGATCTTGTAGACGTGGTCGCATCGGTAGCCCGCACAGCCTTGGCGCGGTTGCCTCGGATGAGCCAGCCGCCGACCAGGCCGATCACGACCCCAGCACCAAAAATGAGAAATGCCACGTGGGCCTCCGGACAGAGAGAGCTGCAGATATAGCGGGCAGCTTCGCACACTATGGGGTATGCGCACCACGAGGGTAGTGGGTTTCGTCGTGGCTTCAGCCGTACCTGAGTGGCGGTTTCGTGACCGAACGTCGATAACCCTATTACTAATCATCGCGCGTGCTACCGATTACTGAATGACTGCAGCAACGATAACGGGGCCGATGCGCTCACGGTTGGGTGAATTCCGCAATCACGGCATCGGACAATGGCGGCCAGGCCGTTGCAGCCCAAGGGCCGAATGCACGGTCAGCGACCGCTGCGCACGCCAACCCGCGAGCCTGGTCAACCCAGAGGAAACTGCCAGACTGCCCGAAGTGGCCGAACGTATCCGGCGAATTGGTCGAACCAGTCCAGTGCGGCGTTTTACCGGCGCGGATTTCAAAACCCAGGCCCCAGTCATTCGGATCTTGACGACCAAAGCCCGGAAGAACTCCCGCCAGGCCGGGAAAAGTCGGGAGCGTTGCTTCCACCATCAATTTCGGCACCAAAGTAGGACCCAGTAATTCCCGCCCGAGCCGGGCCAAATCGCTCGCCGGTCCAGATGCGCCATGCGCAGGCGAACCCACCAGCACGGTACGGATCATGCCGAGCGGTTCGAGCACTCGCACCCGCAGCAGCTCGCCGAATTCACTGCCAGTACGGCTCGCGACCAGCTCCGCCGCCACTTCGATGCCGCGGTTGGAATAAATGCGTCGACGCTCGGGTGCGCTCATCACCTCGTCGGAGTCAGGGGCCAATCCGGAAGCGTGGGCGAGAAGATGACGCAATGTAGCTCCCGGCGGACCAGCCGGTTCGTCGAGGTCGACTTCGTCGCGATCCACCGCTACCAGCACCGCCAACGTGGTGATCAACTTCGTTACCGAGGCCCACGCGAAATTCGCCTCCGGCCCAGTCGCAGCAAGCGTGCCACCGGCATTGGTCACCACCACTGCGGCAGAACCGACTGGCCACTGCGCCACCGCGTCCAGAGCTTTCATGTGGCTCAGCGTATCGGGTAGGCGAGCTTGAGCTTCCGAGCTGCGACTTTCGACGTGAGGCTTGCAGGCCTACTTGGACCAGCCGCAGCGTCGATAGTCTCGGCGAATGCCCGAACTCGTCGTGCCGAGCCTCGAGCTCTATGCCGCCTTCATGGACTGCCGAGCGGACTGGGGTTCAGGTCAGCATGAAGACGGCTTCGGCATAGGCGTCGACGACGACCTTGTAACTCACGCCGGCTTTGCCGCCTGGGTGCACCAGCGAACCCGTCTCATTCACCCAGCGGGAACGCCCTGCCCAGCTGAACCACACGACTCACCTCGGTGGATCGTCGACCACGACACCATCGTCGGTGCGATCACCTTGCGTCATCAGTTCAACCACCAGACCGGATAAGTCGGCTATGGCGTACGGCCGTCTGCCCGAAGACGTGGACTGGCGACCTGGGCAGTGAACGCGATCCTCGATGAGGCTCGCGATGTGCTAAAACTGGATCGGATCTTGATCGTCTGCGCCGCGGACAACAGCAGCTCGGCTGCGACAATCGAGCGCAACGGTGGTCGTCTAGAAGCGAACATCGGCTCCCTACGCCGGTATTGGGTCACTTTGAACCCTTAGCCGAGGCTGTAGACGCTACTTTCACCCCTTAGCCGTGGCCCGATGCATCAGCTGTAGCCGTAGCTGGTGCAGTAGCCCTAATCGTGGCCCGACGCGACATCTATCGCCGCGGCCGGTGCAGTAGCTCGTTTGAGGCGAACCGATGCCAGCGGCCTAAGCACTTTTTGACGGTGCCTCGGCGCGGCGATTGCGTCGTTGTCGGGTCGACCGACCACGGTGGCTTCGAGAAGGGGGACCCCGATTTGGTGCTGTGGCAACCAGGAGGTAATGTTTAACGAGTCGCCGGGGAGACGGGCGGGCAAGCAGGGCCTGATGGTTGGGGTTCGCGGCCGGCCGTTCTGGCGGACAATTTTTGCTTCTGGTTGCGGCTTTCGGGTCGTGTGCTGGTTGGTGTGGTGATTGCCCCAGGAATTCGGGCCCTTCTTGGTGGGGTTTGGGTTGTGGTGTGTGGTTGTTTTTTGAGAACTCAACAGGGTGCTTGATATGCCAGTGCTTTTAAAGGATTAGCCCTTTCCCTTGTAGGGTTTGGGTGGCCCCTTTTTCATGGCTGGGCTGCCATTTTTTGGTGGTTTTGTTGTGGGGGGTTTGTTGGTTTTGTTGGAGAGTTTGATCCTGGCTCAGGACGAACGCTGGCGGCGTGCTTAACACATGCAAGTCGAGCGGAAAGGCCCTTTCGGGGGTACTCGAGCGGCGAACGGGTGAGTAACACGTGAGTAACCTGCCCTGGACTTTGGGATAACCCTCGGAAACGGGGGCTAATACCGGATACGACACATAGACGCATGTTTTGTGTGTGGAAAGATTTTTTGGTCTGGGATGGGCTCGCGGCCTATCAGCTTGTTGGTGGGGTGATGGCCTACCAAGGCGAGGACGGGTAGCCGGCCTGAGAGGGCGACCGGCCACACTGGGACTGAGACACGGCCCAGACTCCTACGGGAGGCAGCAGTGGGGAATATTGCACAATGGGCGCAAGCCTGATGCAGCGACGCCGCGTGAGGGATGACGGCCTTCGGGTTGTAAACCTCTTTCACCTATGACGAAGTGGTTGGGTTTTCCTGATCGTGACGGTAGTGGGAGAAGAAGCGCCGGCCAACTACGTGCCAGCAGCCGCGGTAAGACGTAGGGCGCGAGCGTTGTCCGGATTTATTGGGCGTAAAGAGCTCGTAGGCGGTTTGTCGCGTCGTCTGTGAAATCCCGTGGCTCAACTGCGGGTCTGCAGGCGATACGGGCAGGCTAGAGTTCGGTAGGGGAGACTGGAATTCCTGGTGTAGCGGTGAAATGCGCAGATATCAGGAGGAACACCGATGGCGAAGGCAGGTCTCTGGGCCGATACTGACGCTGAGGAGCGAAAGCGTGGGGAGCGAACAGGATTAGATACCCTGGTAGTCCACGCTGTAAACGTTGGGCGCTAGGTGTGGGGGACCTCTCCGGTTCTCTGTGCCGCAGCTAACGCATTAAGCGCCCCGCCTGGGGAGTACGGCCGCAAGGCTAAAACTCAAAGGAATTGACGGGGGCCCGCACAAGCGGCGGAGCATGCGGATTAATTCGATGCAACGCGAAGAACCTTACCTGGGTTTGACATCGCCTAAAAACTCGCAGAGATGCGGGGTCCTTCGGGGTGGGTGACAGGTGGTGCATGGCTGTCGTCAGCTCGTGTCGTGAGATGTTGGGTTAAGTCCCGCAACGAGCGCAACCCTCGTTCCATGTTGCCAGCATTTGGTTGGGGACTCATGGGAGACTGCCGGGGTCAACTCGGAGGAAGGTGGGGATGACGTCAAGTCATCATGCCCCTTATGTCCAGGGCTTCACGCATGCTACAATGGCCGGTACAAAGGGTTGCGATACTGTGAGGTGGAGCGAATCCCAAAAAGCCGGTCTCAGTTCGGATCGGGGTCTGCAACTCGACCCCGTGAAGTCGGAGTCGCTAGTAATCGCAGATCAGCAACGCTGCGGTGAATACGTTCCCGGGCCTTGTACACACCGCCCGTCACGTCACGAAAGTCGGCAACACCCGAAGCCCATGGCCTAACCCGTGAGGGGGGGAGTGGTCGAAGGTGGGGCTGGCGATTGGGACGAAGTCGTAACAAGGTAGCCGTACCGGAAGGTGCGGCTGGATCACCTCCTTTCTAAGGAGCAACTCACACCTGAAAGGGTGTCAGTGACCCGTAACCCACGCGTGTTGGGTTGGGGTGCTCATGAGCGGAGACACTGGCAAAGTTTTTCACCGGCAACGGCTGACACTTTTAGTACGCATCATTGAACAATTTGTTTGGTGGTGGTGGAACGTGGGTGTTGGTGCGGCTGGTAGGAGACGATAGGCACCCTGTTGGGTCCTGAAAAAACAACCGAAGCAAGCATGATCTGATTATCGTGAAAACGGTGCAGGTTATGTGAGTGGCCTGAGGAATGGTCGTGGGTTGTTTTTTTGGTGCCAAGCACAATCTGGCTCTTATACCGTTCCAACAACGTGTGTTTTCCCTTTCTTTGTTTTTTGTGGTTGGGGTTTTGTTGTTGGGGGTTTGGTGGGGGTTGTTGGGTTGTGGGTTGGTTGTTGGTTGAGAATTGCACAGTGGACGCGAGCATCTTGTTTTTTGTGGTTAAGTTGTTAAGGGCGAACGGTGGATGCCTTGGTATCAGGAGCCGATGAAGGACGTGGGAGGCCGCGATAGGCCTGGGGGAGTTGTCTACCTAGCTGTGATCCCAGGGTGTCCGAATGGGGGAACCTAGCACGAGTTATGTCGTGTTACCTGCACCTGAATTCATAGGGTGTGTGGGGGGAACGCGGGGAAGTGAAACATCTCAGTACCCGTAGGAGAAGAAAACAATAGTGATTCCGTGAGTAGTGGCGAGCGAAAGCGGATGTAGCCTAAACCGTGTGCGTGTGATACTTGTCAGGGGTTGCGTGCGCGGGGTTGTGGGATTTTCCGTGGTGGGGCTGACACTCTGCCGAGAAGTTACAAAGTCGCAGGTTAGTCGAATGGTGTGGGAAAGCCAACCGTAGACGGTGAGAGTCCGGTAGACGAAAATGTGTGGCCTTCTTTGGAGAACACCCGAGTAGCAGCGGACTCCTAGAATTTGCTGTGAATCTGCCAGGACCACCTGGTAAGGCTGAATACTTCCTGATGACCGATAGCGGACTAGTACCGTGAGGGAATGGTGAAAAGTACCCCGGGAGGGGAGTGAAATAGTACCTGAAACCGTTCGCCTACAATCCGTCAGAGCCTGGTGTCACCTTTGTGTGGCGGGTGGGTGATGGCGTGCCTTTTGAAGAATGAGCCTGCGAGTTAGTGGCATGTGGCGAGGTTAACCCGTGGGGGGTAGCCGTAGCGAAAGCGAGTCTGAATAGGGCGTTGAGTCGTGTGTTCTAGACCCGAAGCGGGGTGATCTAGCCATGGGCAGGTTGAAGCGTGGGTAAGACTGCGTGGAGGACCGAACCCACCAACGTTGAAAAGTTGGGGGATGACCTGTGGTTAGGGGTGAAAGGCCAATCAAACTCCGTGATAGCTGGTTCTCCCCGAAATGCATTTAGGTGCAGCGTCGTGTGTTTCTTACCGGAGGTAGAGCACTGGATGGTTTAAGGGCCTTACCGGGTTACTGACATCAGCCAAACTCCGAATGCCGGTAAGTGAGAGCGCGGCAGTGAGACTGCGGGGGATAAGCTTCGTAGTCGAGAGGGAAACAGCCCAGATCACCAGCTAAGGCCCCTAAGCGTGTGCTAAGTGGAAAAGGATGTGGGGTCGCTTAGACAACCAGGAGGTTGGCTTAGAAGCAGCCATCCTTTAAAGAGTGCGTAATAGCTCACTGGTCAAGTGGTTCCGCGCCGACAATGTAGCGGGGCTCAAGCACACCGCCGAAGCTGTGGCACTCACACATTAACTCGGTGATGAAGTTTTGTTTCATCATCCAGGTGTGTGGGTGGGTAGGGGAGCGTCGTGTGGCGGGTGAAGCAGCAGAGTGATCTAGTTGTGGACGCTACACGAGTGAGAATGCAGGCATGAGTAGCGAATGAAGGGTGAGAAACCCTTCCGCCGGATGACCAAGGGTTCCAGGGCCAGGCTAATCCGCCCTGGGTGAGTCGGGGCCTAAGGCGAGGCCGAGAGGCGTAGTCGATGGATAACGGGTTGATATTCCCGTACCCGCGAAAGAACGCCCAAAACGAATTCTCGGGTGCTAACCGCGTGACTTGTTGGAGGCTTTCGGGCTGAAGGTGGGGAGTGTGGGATCCTTCGGGTTAGTAGTTGAGTGATGGGGTGACGCAGGAAGGTAGATGAGCCCAGGCGGTGGTTGTCCTGGGGTAAGCGTGTAGCCTGTGCCATAGGTAAATCCGTGGTGCGTTTATGGGTGAGACGTGATGCCGAGCCGTTTTAGGTGAAGTCATTGATCCTATGCTGTCGAGAAAAGCCTCTAGCGATGTTCTTTAGTGGCCCGTACCCTAAACCGACACAGGTGGTCAGGTAGAGAATACTAAGGCGACGGGCGAACTGTGGTTAAGGAACTCGGCAAATTGCCCCCGTAACTTCGGGAGAAGGGGGGCCGGACCCGTGAACACCCGTGCGGTGGGAGCGGGGTATGGCCGCAGAGAGCAGGGGGAAGCGACTGTTTACTAAAAACACAGGTCCATGCCAAGTCGTAAGACGATGTATATGGACTGACGCCTGCCCGGTGCTGGAACGTTAAGAGGACCTGTTAACCCTTTCGGGGGTGAAGCGGAGAATTTAAGCGCCAGTAAACGGCGGTGGTAACTATAACCATCCTAAGGTAGCGAAATTCCTTGTCGGGTAAGTTCCGACCTGCACGAATGGCGTAACGACTTCCCTACTGTCTCAACCATAGGCCCGGCGAAATTGCAGTACGAGTAAAGATGCTCGTTACGCGCGGCAGGACGGAAAGACCCCGGGACCTTTACTATAGCTTGACATTGGTATCTGAATGTAATTGTGTAGGATAGGTGGGAGCCGGTGAAGCTTGGACGCCAGTTCAGGTGGAGGCAATCTTGAAATACCACTCTGTTGGATTTGGGTATCTAACTTCGGGCCCTTATCGGGTTCAGGGACAGTGTCTGGTGGGTAGTTTAACTGGGGCGGTTGCCTCCTAAAAGGTAACGGAGGCGCCCAAAGGTTCCCTCAGCCTGGTTGGCAATCAGGTGTTGAGTGTAAGTACATAAGGGAGCTTGACTGTGAGACTGACGGGTCGAGCAGGGACGAAAGTCGGGACTAGTGATCCGGCACTTGCGTGTGGAAGCGGTGTCGCTCAACGGATAAAAGGTACCCCGGGGATAACAGGCTGATCTTCCCCAAGAGTCCATATCGACGGGATGGTTTGGCACCTCGATGTCGGCTCGTCGCATCCTGGGGCTGTAGCAGGTCCCAAGGGTTGGGCTGTTCGCCCATTAAAGCGGTACGCGAGCTGGGTTTAGAACGTCGTGAGACAGTTCGGTCCCTATCCGCCGTGCGCGTTGGATACTTGAGAAGGGCTGTCCCTAGTACGAGAGGACCGGGACGGACGAACCTCTGGTGTGCCAGTTGTCCCGCCAGGGGCACGGCTGGTTAGCTACGTTCGGGAGGGATAACCGCTGAAAGCATCTAAGCGGGAAGCTTGCTTCGAGATGAGGTATCCCACCACCTTGAGTGGGTAAGGCCCCCAGCTAGACGACTGGGTTGATAGGCCGGAAATGTAAGCACGGTAACGTGTTCAGTTGACCGGTACTAATAGGCCGAGGGCTTAACCACCCTAAACATTTTGCTTACGCGTCCACTGTGTGATTCACAGCAAACAACCACCCCCCAAAGGGCTTTTAAGGGTTTTGGGGTTGGGGTTTGTTGAAAGGTGTTTCGGTGGTCATAGCGGTAGGGAAACGCCCGGTCTCATTCCGAACCCGGAAGCTAAGCCTGCCAGCGCCGATGGTACTGCACTCGGGAGGGTGTGGGAGAGTAGGACGCCGCCGAACTCAAACAAAACACGTGAGGGCCACCCCAATCGGGGTGGCCCTCACTGCATTCCCACCCCAAAAACCAAAACCAAAATGCCAGCCCGCCCCAGGAAACCCCCGAGCGAAGCTGTTGGCTTAGTTGAAGTTTTTCATGAGCTGCAGCACGGCCGGCCCGATTACCACTACGAAGATCACCGGAAAGAGGCAGAACAGCACCGGAAAAAGCAGCTTGACTGCGACCCTCTGGGCTTGTTTCTCGGCGCGTTGCCGTCGGCGCAGACGCTGGTCGTGCGCATGTTCGCGCAAGATGTCAGCGACCGAGAGATCCTGCTCGCCGGCTTGCACCAGTGCGTTCATCAAGGCTTTCAGGTCGTGTACGGTGGTGCGGAAAGTAAGCGCGCGTAGGGCGTCAGAGCGACCCACCCCGAGTTTCATCTGCTGCAGCACCCGGTGAATCTCGTCGGGCATCGGTCCGTGCACCATCGTCGAGACCTGCACCATCGCCGAGTCCAGCCCTAAGCCCGCCTCGACCCCGATCACCAACGCGTCGAGTACATCTGGCATTGACTGAGCCAACGCGTGCTGCCGTTTCACCCCGGCGTTGTAGACCAGCAGGTCTGGCAGGAACAAGCCGAGCAAGGCCATCAGCAGTGCGCCGTTTCCGAAATCCAGTCCGATCAGGCCGAAGGCTGAGGCGCTTACCACTCGGGCCCGCAGAACTCGGTCCAATGGCCAGTCCGCGGGGTTGCCGGCATAGTCGAGTTGGCGGATCAGGCGAGCGCGCACACCGCCGAGCGCTAGCATCTCGCCGAGCCGCTGCAGGCCGTTGACCACGGCGGGGCGTAGGCGCCCAGTCAGACCAGTCGGGCCTTGCCGGGAGTCGATCACCCGGCCGGCGCCGAACGCGGCCAGGGTTCGTAGCATGTTTTCACGCCGGCTGGGTGGCAGTGCGATAGCTGTCGCGGCCAAGGACACCGTGGCGACGGCGCTAACCGCGGCCATAGCCAGGATTGGTGCGGCCATAGCTAGACCTCGATCAGTACGCTGGCGCGTAGCCACACAATGCCCACGATCATCAGCAGCCCTGCACCGGCGAGCATCGCCAAGCCCAACGGTTCAGTGACCAGTGGACGGACGTATTCGGGTCGAGTCGTGGCGAGCATGGCGGCAACAGCGACCGGCAGGACACAGAGGATGTACGCCGAGAACCGCCCCTCAGCTGACAACGCGCGCACGTGTCGGCGCAGGTACGCCCGCTCGCGCATGGTTTCCGCAGTGGTCTGAATGATCTCGGCCAGACTTCCACCCACCTCGCGTTGCAGCCGTAACGCCATCACCAGCCAGACCGTTTCGTTACTGCCGACGCGCTCGCCGACCCGCCCCAGTGCGTCCTCAAACTCACCGTTGATCCGAGTTTCGGACAGCGCGCGGTTGAACTCTTCGGCGACTGGCCCGTCGTCGTCGCGTACGCCGGCTTCGATGGACTGTTGTAAAGTGAAGCCGGAGCGCAGCGAGCTGAGAATGAGTTGCAGCATGGCCGGCAGTTCGTCGGCGAAGGTATTCTGCCGGCGACGGATCCGCACCCGCAACAGCAGCGCGGGCAGGGCATATCCGCAGATCAGGCCCACCGGCACGCCGATCCACGCCGGCAGCATCGCGCTGATCACCACGGCTCCGGTGCTCGCGGCCACTAGTCGCAGAGCTAGCCATTCGCTCGGGCGCACCCCGGTTGCGGCACGATCTAGTTGCGGTTCGCTGCGGGCGGTGAGCCGGTTGAGGATTGGCACCTCTTCGACCGCTCGGCCCAACGTCAGGCGAAGGGCTCGCAGTGGCGGCTCTTTCTCCGGTCGCCCGCTGACCGTGAAGAACCGCAGCGCGCGCAGGCGCCGCTGGATCGAGGTGCGCCCGAAATCCACGTCTAGCAGCGCGTACCCGACCAGCACGAACGCGGCGATCAGGTTCAGGACGCGTCGGCGCATTCTCATTCCCCTTCTCGAGCCGAAGGCCGGCTGGTGCGGGTGCGACCGCGGTCCGGAAATGATCGGTGCGGTAACCCAGCCCGGTTAACAGCTTCGGGCAGTCGACGCCGAATATCAGGGCGAATTCCGCAATAAGGTGGAAAATCTCGGGAATATTTAGCCTGGGCACGACGTCACAGCGGTGGCTTTGAGGGTGATGATGCCTGGGTCGCCGCCAAAGGCATTGCGAACACGCAGTTCCCAGGGTCGGACTTGGCCTCAACCTCGCCGAGGGTATCGTCACAGCCCACGGCGGTACCCTGGTGATCGGCTCAGCCGGGGTGGGTGCGGGCACTACGGCTCGGTTGGGCAGGCCGGCGCAACGGGAACGTCCGGAACGCCGTGCCGTGACCCGCCCCGCCCGGCACCTGCCAAACAGATGGAGACCCGATGAGTACGGATCAGTCGTCGCCCGCGGTGGACGTCGCTGACAGTCACGACATGATCCGCGTACACGGTGCGCGGGTGAACAACCTCAAAGACGTCAGCATCGAGATTCCGAAACGCCGATTGACGGTTTTCACCGGCGTATCGGGTTCGGGTAAGAGTTCGCTGGTGTTCGGCACTATCGCGGCGGAGTCGCAGCGACTGATCAACCAGACTTACAGTGCGTTCGTGCAGGGCTTCATGCCGACGCAGGCTCGCCCCGACGTCGACGTCATGGACGGCTTGACCACCGCGATCATCGTCGGCCAGGAGCGGATGGGCGGCGATCCGCGCTCCACCGTCGGCACGGCCACCGACGCCAACGCGATGCTGCGCATCCTGTTCAGCCGATTGGGTCAGCCACACGTTGGCTCAGCTCAGGCGTTCTCCTTCAACGTCGCGTCGATCTCGGGTGCCGGCGCAGTCACAGTTGAGCGCGGTGGTGCCACCACCAAAGAGCGGCGCAGCTTCAGCATCACCGGTGGCATGTGTCCGCGATGTGAGGGCCGCGGCAACGTCAATGACATCGACCTCACCGCGCTCTACGACGACACTAAGTCGCTCAATGAGGGCGCCCTCACCGTTCCCGGTTACAGCATGGATGGCTGGTTCGGCCGTATTTACACCGGATCTGGGTTCCTCGACCCGAACAAGCCACTCAAGAAATTCACCAAACGCGAACTCAACGACTTTCTCTACAAGGAACCAACCAAGATCAAAGTCGAGGGCATCAACCTCACGTACGAGGGGTTGATCCCGAAAATTCAGAAGTCGATGTTGTCCAAAGACGTGGACGCGTTGCAACCGCACCTCCGGGCGTTCGTCCAGCGCGCTGTCACGTTCGCGGTTTGCCCCGACTGCGCCGGCACTCGGCTCACCGCCGCCGCCCGGTCCTCGAAGATCAACCGACTCAGCATCGCCGACGTGTGCGCGATGCAGGTCAGCGACCTCGCCGACTGGCTGGATGAACTCAACGAGCCGTCGCTGGAGCCACTGTTGCTCACCCTGCGCCGCACGTTCGCCGCGTTCGCCGAGATCGGGTTGGGCTATTTGAGCCTGGACCGGCCCGCCGGGACGCTCTCCGGCGGTGAAGCGCAGCGGATCAAGATGATTCGACACCTTGGCTCCTCGCTGACCGACGTCACTTATGTCTTCGACGAACCGACGATCGGCTTGCACCCACACGACATCCAGCGCATGAATGGACTGCTGCGCCAGCTGCGCGACAAGGGCAACACCGTGCTGATCGTCGAGCACAAGCCCGAAGTCATCGCGACCGCGGAGCACATCGTCGATCTTGGGCCGCTCGCCGGGTCGGCCGGCGGCGAGGTCGTGTTCGAGGGCACCCTGGCCGGGTTGCGCGCCAGCGGCACCCTGACCGGAAAACACCTCGACGACCGGGCCGTGCTCAAGTCCACCGTCCGCGCCCCGTCGGCGGTGTTGGCAGTGCGCGGCGCAGCCACCCACAACCTGCGCGACGTCGACGTTGACATTCCGCTCGGAGTCCTGGTCGTGGTTACTGGGGTGGCCGGTTCGGGCAAAAGCTCACTGATCCACGGCTCAGTTTCCGGCCGCGATGAGGTGGTCGCGATCGACCAGGCGCCGATCAAAGGCTCGCGCCGCAGTAACCCGGCGACCTACACCGGGCTGCTGGAGCCGATCCGCAAAGCGTTCGCCAAGGCCAACGGGGTCAAGCCGGCATTGTTCAGCGCGAATTCTGAAGGTGCTTGCCCGGTTTGTAATGGTGCCGGGGTGATCTACACCGACCTGGCGATGATGGCCGGTGTTGCTACCAGGTGCGAAGTGTGTGAAGGCAAGCGGTTCCAGGCCTCCGTCCTCGACTACCACCTCGGCGGCCGGGACATCAGCGAAGTGCTCGCCATGCCAGTCACTCAGGCTGCGGAGTTTTTTGCGGCCGGCGAGGCCAAGTTGCCCGCGGCCCACGCCATCCTGGTCCGGCTCGCCGATGTTGGCCTGGGCTATGTCAGCCTGGGTCAGCCGCTGACGACGTTGTCCGGCGGGGAACGGCAACGGCTCAAGCTCGCCAGTCACCTGGGTGGCAGCGGTGACATCTATGTCCTCGACGAGCCCACCACCGGTTTGCACCTGGCTGACGTTGAGAAACTGCTCGGCTTGCTCAACCGTTTGGTCGACGCCGGAAAATCAGTCATCGTGATCGAACATCACCAGGCAGTGATGGCAAACGCCGACTGGATCATTGATCTCGGCCCCGGCGCCGGCCACGACGGCGGCCAAATCGTCTTCGAAGGCACCCCGGCCGACTTGGTCGCCAATCCAAACACGCTGACCGGTGAACACCTGGCAGCCTACGTCGGCAGCTGAGCCAGCTACGTCGGCAGCTGAGCCAGCTACGTCGGCAGCTGAGCCAGCGAAGGGTCGTGCTCATCACCCGGCCGGGCTCGTGAGCAGGAATTAAGATCGGATGATGAACCCGGCACTGGATCTGTTTGTCCCCGGTGTCGTCTATCTCGACATCATTTTCACCGGTCTGCGGCGCTTGCCCGAGCTGGGCGCCGAAGAGTGGGCCACCGGCATGGGCTCGTGCCCTGGCGGTGTCGCCAACCTGGCCGTTGCCGCCGCCCGACTGGGGCTCACCACTGGGTTGGGCACGGCCTTGAACACCGACACCTATGGCGATTTCTGCGCGCGGATTCTGTGCGACCAGGAAGGAATCGACCTGTCCGCGTCCCGCCGCATCGACGAGGGGCATTCCCCGGTGACCGTCTCGCTCGCCTACGACCGAGACCGCAGCATGATTACGCACGGGCATCCGCTGCCGGTCGGCGTTAACGGCCTGGTCGGCGAGTTGCCGGCAACCCGAGCGGCCTCTGTCAGCCTCGCCAAGCACCCGCTGCCGTGGGTGCAGCAAGCCAAACAAGCCGGCACGTTGGTCTTCGCTGACGTTGGCTGGGATGCCGGCGGCGAATGGTCGGCAGAGGCGCTCGACGTGCTCGACGACTGTTACGCCTTCTTGCCTAATGCGGTCGAGGCAATGCGCTACACCCGAGCCGATCACCCCGCCGAAGCGTTGCGTCGACTCTCCGGACTCGTACCGGTCGTGGTGATCACTTGCGGTGCTGACGGGGCGTTGGCGCTCGACTCGACCACCGGCGAGCAGGTCCACGTGCCGGCCGTGCCGCTTGACGCGCTCGACCCGATCGGTGCTGGCGATGTCTTCACTGCGGGTATCGTGCTCGGCACCTTGCGCGGCTGGCCGTTGGCGCAGCGGCTCGCCTTCGCCAATCTAATCGCCGCGCTGTCCGTGCAGCACCTCGGCGGCTCGCTGTCCGCGCCCGGCTGGGGCGACATCGCCGACTGGTGGCGCGCCGAACGCGCCGGTCCCCAAGCCGAGAGGTATGCGTTCCTGGATGACCTGATCCCACACGGCACCCAACGGACGGTACGCCGGGCTAGCGCCACCATTGCCCGCCTCTCCGACGCCTGAGCCGACTACTAAGGATCCCAGATGCGACTCACCATCCTCGGCGGCGGCGGCTTCCGGGTCCCCCTGGTGTACGGCGCCCTCGCCAGTGCCCGCACCCCGATTACCGAAGTTGTGCTGCACGATGTGGCACCCGACCGGCTCACCGCGATCGGTCGGGTGCTGGCAGCACAGGCCCGCGAACTGCCGTACCCGCCGCGGGTGGTGGCGACCACCGATCGCGGCGAAGCACTCACCGGCGCCGATTTCGTGTTCAGTGCGATCCGGGTGCACGGGCTGGCCGGCCGGGTGATCGATGAGCGGGTCGCGATCGGTGCAGGGGTGCTCGGTCAGGAGACCACGGGCGCCGGCGGCATCTCGTTCGGGCTGCGTACGGTGCCGACGGCGGTGGATATCGCGCGCCAGATCGCGCGACTAGCACCCCAGGCCTGGGTCATCAACTTTACGAATCCAGCCGGTCTGGTTACTGAGGCGATGGCTGCGTACCTGGGGGAGCGGGTGATCGGTATTTGCGATTCTCCGTCAGCTCTCGCTCGTCGGGTCGTCCGGGTATTGGGGCTGGCACCGGGTGCAGCCCGCGTGTCGTATGCGGGGCTGAACCACCTAGGTTGGTTGACCGGCGTGCACGTCGATGGGGTCGATCACTTGCCCCGATTGTTGGCCGGCCCGATGCTCGACTCCTTCGAGGAGGGTCGGCTGTTCGGTGCGGACCGGCTACGCACGCTGGGCGCGGTGCCGAACGAGTATCTGCACTATTACTACGACCCGAGCCCGGACCAGTCGCCGGCGCAGACTCGGGGCGAGTTCCTGCTCAGCCAGCAACAACAGTGCTATGCCGCGTTGGCTGAGCCGGGGCAGGATCCGTTGGCAGTTTGGCGGGCAACGTTGCAGCAACGAGATGCGACTTATCTGGCCGCGGACGGGCTAGGGGAGCGCGACGATGCCGAGGGCGGCGGCTACGAGGACGTTGCGTTGGCGCTGATGCTCGCAATCGCGACCGACCAGAGCGCTGACTTGATCCTCAACGTCGGCAATCGTGGGGCAATTGCCGAGCTCGACGACGACGCGGTGGTGGAAGTGCCCTGCCGGGTAACCAGCGCGGGTGCTCGTCCGCTGCCGGGCGCCGTGTTGCCCGCGCACGGGGTCGAGTTGGTTCGTCGGGTTAAGACCGCTGAACGCGCGGTTTTGGCGGCGGTCGAGTGCGGATCCCGGGCAGATGCGGTGCGGGCTATGAGTGTTCACCCGTTGGTCGACTCGGCAGCCATCGGTAGTCGACTTGTTGCCGCGTACCAGGATCATTTTCCAGAATTGTCTTATTTGCGCTAGTGGTCGACTAGGAACCGGCGCGTGGGTAGCCCAGCGGGAGAGCTGGAGTCGATCGGGTATGACTTATAGGGTGAGCAATAACGGATGGGACGGGCGGGGGCTACCGCCCGTGGCTCGGGCCCGGATTGCCCGAGCCGCCGCCGATGGAGTTCGCACCTCGCTGCTGAGCGCCAACGGTGCCGCGGGCCTCGAAGCTGCAGGCTTCGATGTGGTCGGTGAGGTGCTGGGCACCACTGTTATGCAGATCGGCTGGACCGGCTTCGGCGGTTGCGGTTGGTCGCCCGGTTTCGGCGGGGCGAGGTTCGGGCCGGCCACCTCGGTTGCCGGCCGTTCTGGTTGGTCCGGTTACGAGCCATATGTTGCCGCTGTGCGGCACGGCCGCGACACCACGCTGAACCGCATGCACCAAGAGGCCGCTGCTCTCGGGGCTGACGGCGTGGTCGGCGTCACCTTCACCGAAGAGCGGATGGACGGCAACAAGCGCGAGTTCATGGCGCTCGGCACGGCGGTTCGCTCCAAGGGCCGGGTTCGGCCGGGTCGGCCGTTCGCCACCGACCTCGCCGGCCAAGACGTCGCGAAGTTACTCGCGGCCGGCTGGGTGCCGACCGGAATGGCCTACGGCATCTCGATTGCGGTCCGGCACGATGATTGGCGGGTGCGCCAACAGACTGGCTACTTCGCCGGCAACACCGAAATCGGCGGCTACACCGAACTGCTCAGTTTTGTCCGAGCCGACGCGCGGCGTGAGTTCGCCAAATGCGCGGCGCAGCTCGGCGGCGACTCGGCCCTGCTCACCAGCTTGCAGTCGAACATGTGGCCGGTCGAGATCGGGGAAAATCACACCGATCACGTCGCCGAATGTGTAGTCGTCGGCAATTCGATAGCGCAATTCGAACCCGGCCGCCGGGCCACCACCGGCAGCCTCAGCATTCTGCCCTTGCGGAGCATCTGATGACACAGACCGATCCCGGCGCCCTCGGCGTCCCCGACGATGCGATGCGCCGACTGGCCCAGATGCGTCCCGGACAACCGACCAGCCTGTTCACCTCTGACCTGAGCGTCAACGAATTCCTGCTGGTGCGCGAGGCGGGCTTTCGTCCACTCGGGCTGGTGCTCGGTTCAAGCATTTACCACGTGGGTATCCAGTTCGGCCGGTGGAGCCAGAACCGCGAGCTTGAGCAGTTGTCGCAGGCGATGTATCACGCCCGCGAGCTGGCGATGAGCCGAATGGAGGCCGAAGCCAACGCATTGGGCGCCGATGGCATCGTCGGAGTTCGACTCGACATCGAATTCAAGGAGTTCGGCTCCGACCTGGCCGAGTTCATTGCGATCGGCACAGCGGTCAAGGCCGACGAGGACACGGGTTGGCGCAACAACCAGGGCAAACCCTTCACCAGCGACCTCTCCGGGCAAGACTTCTGGACGCTGATCCAAGCCGGGTATGCGCCGCTGGGCCTGACCATGGGCACCTGCGTTTATCACATTGCCCACCAACGATTCTGGCAAGCGGTCGGTAACGTCGGGCAAAACGTCGAGATCCCCCAATACACTGAGGCGCTCTATGACGCCCGCGAACTTGCAATGAGCCGAATGCAGGCTGAGGCGGAACAGCTGGGTGCCGAGGGCATCGTCGGCGTCCAAATGCGCTCCAATACCCACCGCTGGGGCGGGCACACCACCGAATTCTTTGCTATCGGTACGGCGGTGCGCCCGCTGCGCGCCGATCACGTCATCGCCAAACCGCAGCTCGTGCTGCCCCTGACCGACCGATGACCGACCGTACGAGTGGGCTGGGTCCGATGGGTGATCTGCATTTGATCGCTGCTGCGCTGCGCGCGGACCGAGCGGACGTCGAGTCGTACACCCGGGTGTTGACCTCGGTTTTGGGTGACGCGTTGCCGGCGGAGCTGGTGTCGATCGAGCGACGTCGTTCTTTGGCCGATCGGATGGGCGGGCGTCCGGGGGTGCCGGTCGCGTTGACGGTGACGATGCCAGCGCAGCGACTGATCCTGCGGCAGGCCCCGCATGGGGTGACCGGGGAGATCCAACAGGTTGTTCGGGGTGTGACGATCAAGCGGAGCACTGTCGGTGTGGACGAGTGGCTGATCGCCCTGGCCGCGGTGCTCGCTGAGCTGGCCAATGGCTCGGCCGCAGCTCGGGCCGCCCTAGCCCACCTATTAGCCCCATAATGAACTCACCTGCAGGCGCGAGCGCTTTGCCCGCGCGCTTCAGTCGTCGTGCTGCCGTGTGCCTACGGGCTTACTTGCCAACGGCGTAACCCGTTAAGCAGGACCCGCATGTGCATTTCGTCGAGATCCCACCTGTCCGGCAAGTTAGTAACTTTCGCCGTGTTCGTCGGTGTTTGCGGCGTAGGTGACTGGTTGGTCGACGGTTCGCCTTTCGGTGACTCCGGATAGTCAGGCACCGCGCTTTACCTCGCTGTTCTCAAGCTGAGCAGGATCGGTCGAGCCGCATGGCACGACGCCATCGAGACACCTCAGCGAGTACCTGGCGTCTTCATCGACCGTACGGGACGCAAGCGCGCCGTGCAATGTCGTGAAGTGGGAAGCTGGCCCACGATCGTGCGTGATGACCATGAATGCCCATCTGGCACACTGTGTGCCATGGCACGCACGGGCAGTATTGGCCGCCGTCGGCTCGGGATCGAGCTGCGCGAACTGCGGTCTTGTAAGCAGATGACCTTGGACGAGGTGGCAAGCCGATTTGGTTGGTCCGCCTCCAAGGCCTCGCGGATGGAACGCGGGCTTGTGCCTGTTTCTCCGCGCGACGTCCGCGACTTGGCTCTGCTCTATGATGTGACCGACCCGGAAGAGATCAGTCTGCTCGTCTCCATGGCGGCAACCTCGCGCCAACGAGACTGGTGGCACCGATACGACGACGTGCTGCCGCGACAGTTTTCGATCTATCTCGGTTTCGAGGGTGATGCGGCATCGATTCACACCTACGAAGCTTTGTATGTCCCCGGGTTGTTGCAGACTGAGCGCTACGCCCGGGTATTGGTGGAAGCCCACCAAAGCAGCAACAATTCTGATGAAGCAGCGCGCCGAGTGGAAGCACGCATGCTGCGCCAGGCATTGATCACCGGCCCCGACGCGCCACGGTTGCACGCCATCGTGGATGAAGCCTGCATCAAGCGAATGGTCGGCGGCCCTGAAGTGATGCGTGAACAACTGGAACACCTCATCGAGGCGTCGAAGCGCCCGAACGTCGTTATCCAGGTCATAGCATACGAAGCCGGCGCATATATGACGATGGAAAGCGGCTATGTGCTACTCAGGTTCGCCGACACCGCTGATGCCGATGTGGTGTGCGTCGACCTGCTGAGCCGTAGCCTTTATATGGATGACCCGTCCGAGGTCGAGCGCTATCGTGACGCTTGGGAGAATGTGCTGGCGACGGCTGAGTCCCCGCTTGCCAGTGTGGAGCTACTCGGCCGGAGCCTAGAGGAGATGAAGTTATGACCGAACAAGTCTTTGACCCCAACCAAGCAATCTGGTTCAAGTCGTCTAAGAGCAATGGCGGTGGCGGCAACTGTGTAGAGACCGCCCGAACGCCAGGCGGGGGAATGGCAGTGCGCGACAGCAAGGACCCGAATGGCCCGATCTTGATGTTCACCCCGGCTGAATGGGACGCCTTCGTCGGCGGCGCCAAAGACGGCGAGTTCGACCAATAACACGAGTTCGACCAAAGACGGCGAAGTCGACCAAGAACACGAAGTCGACCAAGAACACGAAGTCGACCAAGAACACGAAGTCGACCAAGAACACGAGTTCGACCAATAATGCAACGCCAAAAATTTAAGCAAGGCCAACATTATACGCAATAACAAATAGCAACGTAGCCGCAAATTTGGGTACGTTGCTATTTTTTATTATGTCAGGTGGCCTCGGCGCCGAAGTCAGCGTCAATAATAGTGATATGCGAGTTATGTCCACTCATATCGCTTTAGCGGGCTCCACAAGGTGGATCTTGTTGAGAAACCACCAGATGCGAACATGGGTTGATGGCAAAAATTAACATAGTTAACCGGACATTGACTTAATCGACCAACGGGCGTAACTTTCGTAACCAGAGGGTCGATTCTCATCGATGTCTGCCATGCCGGCTCCTGCGCAGACGCTGCATAAGCTCCGTCCCCGTCCCAAGGAGCACATTCCCATGCGCAGAGTCCGCTCCATTTTGCTTTCCGTCGGGGCCATGTCGGCCCTGATCCTAGGCACCCTTGTCGGCCTCACCGGGCCGGCCACGGCCGCCTCATCCTTGCCCTGCGACATCTATGGCGGTGCTGGCACGCCGTGCGTGGCCGCGCATAGCACCGTCCGAGCTTTGATCGGCAGTTACAACGGGCCGCTTTACCAGCTCACTCGCTCCTCCGATAACGCCACCCACAACGTCGGTCTGCTGTCGACCGGTGGTTACGTCAATGTGGCTGACCACGATGCGTTCTGCGATGGCACCACATGCACTATCACTGTGATCTATGACCAGACCACTCGGCACAATGACCTCACGGTGTCACCGGCCGGCACCGCTGGCGCGGCCGACTTCGCCGCTGACGCGAGTGTGCTGGCGATAACCGCGGGCGGCCACAAGGCCTACGGGTTGTGGATCTCGCCCCAACACGGTTACCGCAAAGCGCTCGCAGATGGTACGGCTCGGGCAGGTCAGCCTGAAGGCATGTACATGGTGGCTAGTGGCACCCGCGTCGGGTCCGACTGTTGCTTCGATTATGGCAACGCTGAAGCTGAGCCGGCTGACACGGGCAACGGTCATATGGACGCGGTCACGATTGCCACGACCTGCTTCTTTGGTTCCTGCACCGGTTCAGGCCCGTGGGTTCAGGCCGACCTGGAGAACGGCCTATTTCTCGGTGCGAACGGCTACAACCCGGCGAACTTGGGTAACAACAGCACTTATGTCACCGCGTTGCTGAAAAACAACGGCCAGACGACGTACGCGGTGAAAGGTGGTAATTCGCAGTCGGGTGGCCTTACTACTTGGTGGGATGGTGCGCTGCCGGATTTGGGCGGCTACCGACCGATGCAGCAGGAAGGCTCGATCATCCTGGGCACTGGCGGTGACAACAGCAACCGCAACATCGGCACGTTCTTCGAGGGCGTGATGACCGCTGGCTACCCGAGCGACGCCGCCGACAACGCGGTGCAAGCGAACATCGTTTCGGTCGGTTACAGCGGCCGGACTGACTTGCCGACCGCCGCGCAAGCCACGATCAGTGGACCTGGCGGCAAGTGCGTCGACGTCATCGGCGACGACACCGGCCGCAATCTCGCCGCAGTCGGCCTCTATGACTGCATCGGTTCCGCACTGGATCAGCACTGGACCCACTTCGCCGACAACTCGCTGCGCACGCTCGGGCGCTGCCTGGATATCGCCGGCGGCGGCACCGGCAATCAAACCCAACTCCAGCTGTACGACTGCACCGGTGCACCCGGTCAGCGCTGGGTGCAACAAGCCGACGGATCACTGCTGAACCCGCCATCGGGCCGCTGTGTCGACTCACCGAATGGCAACACGGCCAACGGCACCCGGCTGCAAATCTATGACTGCAACGGTACGGGTGCGCAAAAGTTCGCCGTGAACGGCGGCGGCACGGCGATCGGCCCGGGGGGCAAGTGTGTAGATGTGGACGGCGACGACAACGGCGGCCCCGGTACGGCTGTGCAGCTGTGGGCTTGCCAGTCCTACGCGGTCGATCAGCATTGGGTGCACGCGGGTGACGGCTCGCTGCGTACCCTCGGGCGTTGTTTGGACATTGTGGGCGACGGCACGGCACTGAGCACGCAGGTGCAGTTGTGGGACTGTAGCGGTATCGGCGGGCAGGTGTGGCGCCAACAGGCTAATGGTTCACTGGTGAATCCGCAGTCGGGCCGTTGTCTGGACTCACCCGGTGGCAGCACGTCCAACGGCAGCCGACTGCAGATCTATGACTGCAACGGCACCCCGGCACAAAAGTTCGCCCTCAGCTAGCCAATCCCGCGCCAGCTAGCCAATTCCGCGCCAGCTAGCCAATCCCGCGCCAGCTAGCCAGCCCCGCGCCAGCTAGCCAATCCCGTCCTTAGTTAGCCGATATTCGCCGCCGAGTCCGAGTCCACCATTCAGCGTAGGCGTTACTACCTATTGCTGATGGTTTGGGCTACCGGGCTCGGCGGCTTTGGTGTCAAGAGAGTAAGGCCGGTCGGTCGGTCGAATTGGGCTGGCCTGGGCCGCGAATGAAGCGGCCACTCGGTCGGACTTGTCGGGCATGAGGATGGAACATGAACGCCCGATGAAGGGGGCCATACCCTCCGGTGGCAAGCGTCTGCGAAGATCGCAGGTCGGCGGAGCTCGGGGGACTCTCGTGCACAGCCGGCAGCAGGTCGTGCACCACCTGCGCTGTTGCGAAGGCATCGCAGAGCCGAGACCCGGAGGAGACGCGCGTTGAGCCTGATCCAGGAGGAAGCTGCGGCACCGGTGGTGGCACCCGGCCAAACGAGCCTGGTGGGCCCTGCTCGACCAGGGCTTGATTCGATCCCGCGGCAACTGGCTCGGCGCACGGCAATCCGGCGGGCTGTCCGCGAGCTCGGCCTGGTTCTCGTGCTGTTTCTGGCCTACAAGCTCGGTCGGGTGATAGCGGCCGGACATGTCACCGAGGCGCTGTTCAACGCGCACAACGTGTGGCACCTGGAACGGCTGCTGCATCTGCCCAGCGAATACGGCCTCCAACACGCAGTTCTGTCGCACGAATGGCTGATCAAAGCCGCCAATTGCTACTACGCGTACGTGCACTTTCCGGTTACTGCAGCCTGCCTGATCTGGATGTACGTGCGTCGTCCGCCGCAGTATTCGCGGACCCGCCGCGTGCTCGCCTGGCTGACCGGTTGCGCCCTGGTCGTGCATTTGGTCATGCCGCTCGCGCCGCCCCGGATGATCACCGCTGTCGGCATGGTCGACTCAGGTCGACTCTTTGGGCCGGCCGTCTATGGCTCACCGAACACTGATCACCTCACCAACCAATACGCGGCTATGCCGTCGCTGCATGTCGGCTGGGCCGTGGTCGTGGCGATTGCGTTGATCGGTTCGCTCAGCTCACGGTGGCGGTGGTTGTGGCTGGCCCACCCGATCGTCACCCTGTTCGTGGTCGTGGTCACCGGAAATCATTACTGGCTCGACGCCATTGTGGCTGTGGCCCTCCTCGCCGTGGTGATCGCCGCACAAAACACCCGGCCCCCAGTGAAGTCGTCAGCCATCCCACACCCGCGCACTAGTTTCGATCAGGGTGCGAATGAAACGGTGAAATGGGACAGTCGTAGGGTGCATTGATGAATCGCACCGCATTTGTCACCGGCGCATCTTCGGGCATTGGTCGCGCAACCGCGGGCGCCCTGGCCAAACGGGGATATCACGTGTTAGGCACTAGCCGGGACCCGCAGGCGTTGTCGGAGGCGCAGCGGGCCGAGGGTGTGCATTACCTGCCGCTCGACCTCACTTCCGCTGATTCGATCGCGGCCGTGGCCGACCGGCTCGCCAGCGTCGACATCTTGGTCAACAACGCCGGGGAGAGCCAGTCCGGCCCGTTCGAGGAATTGGGTGACGAGGCGCTGCGGCGACTGTTCGAGCTCAATGTGTTCGGCCCAGTGCGGCTCGCCCAACTTGTCCTGCCTGGGATGCGCCAGCGCCGGTACGGGCGGGTGGTCATGATCGGGTCGATGTTGGCGTCGTTCCCGCTGGCCTATCGCTCGTCATATGTGGCGAGCAAGGCCGCGTTGAAGGGGTTCAGCGATGCCGCCCGGCAGGAGATGGCACCGTTCGGGGTCTGGTTGACCACGGTGGAACCGGGCTCGATCAGTTCGGGGATCAGTGGGCGCCGGACGAAATACATTGCCGCGGATTCGCCGCACCGGGCCGACTTCGAAACGATGGTGAGTGCGCTCGATCGCAACGAACGCGCTGGTGTCACGCCGGAGCAGGTCGCCGAAACCGTCGTCGCCGCAATCGAAGCGCAGCGTCCGAAGCCGCATTATGCGGTGGGCAGCAATGCGCCGTTCGTGTTCGCCCTGCGCCGGGTCCTGCCTGACACGATGGTGGAAAAACTGATCCACCGCCGACACGACCTGCGCCGCTAGCTAGCGAGCGACCTGGTCCACTTGTTGGCGATCTGGGGCAAGCACTGGCAGCTTTGTGTCGTTAGTTAGAAGAGTGACAGTTGGCCGGGGGTGGGGTCGCGGCGGGCGACTAGGCCGGTGCGAAACACCCACGGTCGCAATTCGGGTGTGGCGTCGATAGTGGCTTGTGCTGGAGCGGCGCCCCCGGTCAGTGCCCACAATGAAGGGCCGAAGTTAATGCCCCGGGCTAGGAGCGCCCGTTTGAACACGGCGAAGTTCAATGGCAGCCGGGTCGTGTTCATAGCTGGAATTGGCAGATCGGAGCGCATCTGCATCAGTTGGCGGTTGCGGTCGATCACTTCGTGCGCGCTGGGTGCCTGAAAATGCGCGGCGGCTAAGTCGCCGACGGTCGCACGCAATGTCGCTCCATCGGCGGCCCAGGCGTCCTCCACGCTGCCGAACGCTTGCATCAGTTTGGCGGCCGTGCTGGCACCGAAGCGGCGAATCCCGGGCAAGTTGTCCGACGGGTCGCCGCGCAGCGCCGCGAAGTCGCGATATTGGCTCGGCCGCACCCCATAGAGCTCGGTCAGGGTGGCAGCGTCGATCAGCTCGGCCTCATCAAAGCCACCATTGCGTACGCGAAGCACGTGGGTGGTGTCGTCGATCAGGGCGAACGCGTCGCGATCACTGGTCATCAGCACCGTACGCCAGCCGTCGCGCCGGGCTTGGGCGGCCGAACTGGCGAGCACGTCGTCGGCTTCGTAGCCTGCCGGCACCACCGTAGTGATGCCGGCGGCTTGCAGCAGTGCTGGTGCGCCGGCGAGCTGTTCGGTGAGATCGGCTGGTTTGTCCGGTCGGTGGGCTTTGTAACCTGGGAACTCGATGCGTCGAGCTGATGTGTCCGGGCAGTCGAAGCCGACCACCAGCCCGTCGGGGCGCAGGTGGGCCGCGGCGCGAGCCAAGTAGCCGACCATGCCGCGCAACGCCCAGACTGGCCGCCCTGCTGCGTCAAGCAACCCTTCACTGGCGGCAGCGTGATATGCGCGATGCAGCAAACTGTTGCCGTCAAGCACCAGCAACAGTGGAGCAGCCGACGCCATCCGCAGCAGGGGAGCAGTCGACGGCACCTGCCGAGTTTACGCGGGAGGCCCGACGCTGGCCCAGCCGCTGCGCACGCGCCCCGACGCTAACGTGTCGATCCTTGCGGAGGAGGTCCGACGCTGGCTCGTTGGATCAATTCGGGGGCAACCATTCGCCGGGTCGGGGTTGATTCGCCGTTGATCCGAGCCAACAGCAAGTCCAGTGCGGCGACGGCCGCCGCATAGAAGTCGGGTCGAACGGTAGTCAAAGGCGGCCAGAAATGTGCTGCCTCGGGCACGTCGTCGAACCCGACGATGCTCACGTCCTCCGGCACACGGCGACCGTGTTCGTGCAGCGCCCGCAGCAGACCCAACGCGATGTGATCGTTCGCAGTGAACACCGCTGTCACTTCGGGCATCCGGGCCAGCAGCTGCCCGTTCTCATATCCTGAGCTGGCACTCCAGTCGCCGGTCAGCTGCGGCGGAATTTCAGCGCCCGCTGCGCGCAGCGATTCGGCCCACCCGCGAGCGCGCCCCGCCGCGTCATACCAGTGAGCCGGGCCACTGATGTGCCACACCGTGCGATGTCCGGCGGCTAGCAACAGGTCGGTCGCGGCCCGTGCACCGGCTTCCTGATCGACGGTGACCAGTGTGCTGGATCGGTGTGGGTCCCCATCGAGGGTGACTAGCGGGATGTGCTCCGGCAGTTGTTCCAGCGCCGGCCCGGCGCTGGTCACCGGAGCGATCACCACCAGTCCGGCGACGCGTTGGTCCAGGTGGCGTTCGACTGCCGCGGTGATCGAGCTGGTGTCGAGTTCGCGCACCCGACCCACGGTTACGGTGAAGCCGGTGGCCTGCGCGGCTTCCTCGAACGCGGCCAGCATCGACGCCGGCCCGAACAAGGTCGAGTTCTGCGCGACCACCCCGATCACTTGGGTGGTGCCGGTGACCAACGCCCGGGCGGCCCGATCTGGGCGGTAACCGAGTTCGGCTATGGCTGCGCGTACCCGGGTGCGGGTTTTGTCACTGACGTTTTTGTGCTCGTTGAGCACCCGCGAGACGGTCTGATGGGACACGCCCGCGACTCGGGCGACATCCATCATGCCCGGCGGTCGTTCTCGTTTTATGCTCACGCGCACCCCGCATCTACCGGTAAGCGGGCAGACTAACGCCTCACCGCAGTCCGTTTGCCAGCAGCTGATAGGCGGCGTTGTAGCGCAACTCCTGTCGGATCGACCGCGACGAGCTAGACTCATCGATCAAAACCAATTCGGTACGGGTCAACTCCGCGAACTGATCAACTGTGGCCGCGTCCAACGCCGTGCTCAATACGGTGTGATGCGGCCCGCCCGCCATCAGCCAACACTCTGCCGACGTGGATAAATCGGGTGCTGGCTCCCAAACCGCACTCGCCACCGGCAGTGCCGTGAGCTCAGCATCCGGCGGCACCACAGTGATCGTGTTGGCGACCAGTCGGAACCGATCGCCAAGATCACACAGACCGACGACCACACCTGGTCCGGGCGCAGCTGAAAACTTCAGCCGCACTGGGTCCTCGCGCCCGCCGATGCTGAGCGGATGAATCCGCAGCTGCGGCCGGTGCTCGGCGATGGACGGGCACACCTCCAGCATGTGCGCGCCGAGGATTCGCTGCGGACCCGGCCCGAGGTGATAGGTGTAGTCCTCCATGAACGAGGTGCCGCCGGGTAGGCCATGTCCAGCCGCTTTCAGCGCAGCCAACAGCATCGAGGTCTTCCAGTCGCCCTCGCCGCCGAAGCCATAACCGTCTGCCATCAGCCGCTGCACGGCTAGCCCCGGCAGTTGCCGCAACCCACCGAGATCCTCGAATGTCGTCGTGAACGCGCCGAAACCACCCGCAGTGAGGAAGGTGCGCAGTCCCGCCTCGATCCGAGCGCCATAGCGCAGGTCCGCCCGCCGATCCCCGTCCGCCCGCAACGCCGCCGACACGTCGTACGAGTCGTCGTATTCGGCTACCAGCGCGTCGATGGCTGACTCCGGTACGTCGTTCACCACGGCGACCAGGTCGTTCACCCCGTACGTGTTGATGGACGTACCGAAGCGGCGTTCGGCTTCGACTTTGTCGCCTTCGGTGACCGCGACGTCGCGCATGTTGTCGCCGAAGCGTGCCACCCGCAATCCGCGCAGTGTCGCCACCGCAGTGGCCGCGCGAGCCCATGACCCCACCCGCTCAGCCGTACGGGGGTCGCCCGCGTGCCCGGCCACCGTCGTGCGGGTGACGCCGAGCCGGGTTTGCACGAAGCCGAACTCGCGGTCGCCGTGCGCGGCCTGGTTCAGGTTCATGAAGTCCATGTCGATAGTGGACCAGGGCAATGATTGGTGCGCTTGGGTGTGCAAATGCAGCAACGGTTTACGCAGTGCTTCCAGCCCGGAGATCCACATTTTCGCCGGCGAGAACGTGTGCATCCAGGCGATAACGCCGAGGCAGCTGTCGTCGGCGCTCGCGGCGATCATCGTGGCGCGGATTCCGGCCGAGTCGGTGAGCACCGGTCGCCAGACGATCCGCACCGGCACGGTTTCGGCCGCATCCAGCTGGGCCACAACGTGCTGCGACTGGGCTGCGACCTGTGCCAACGTGTCTTCGCCGTAAAGGCCCTGGCTGCCGGTGAGGAACCAGATTTCGCGGCCTTCAAACGGGTTCATCGTCATCCTGCTTCTCCGAGGTTGCCGTAATAGGCGTCGGGGCCGTGTTTGCGCCGGTAATGGCGTCGGACCAGATGTTCCGGTGGGGCCGCCGCCGGGTTGAGTTCCAGGGTGCGTAATGCGATCCCGGCGATTGCCTCGCACGCGATTGCGGTGTCCAAGGCGGCGCCGGCGGTGGCCCCCCAGGTGAACGGGCCGTGGCTGGCTGACAACGCCGCCGGCACCGGGTCCGGATCGCCGTCGAACAGTTCGATGATCGCGAGCGCGGTGTTGCGCTCGTAGTCGCTCGCACATTCGGCCGCGCTCAGATCGCGAGTGCACGGCACTGGCCCGGCGAAAGTGTCGGCGTGCGTAGTGCCCAGCAACGGGATGTTCATCCGAGCTTGGGCGAACGCGACAGCATTGCTGGAGTGGGTGTGACAGATCCCGCCGATCGTCGGAAAGGCCTGGTAGAGCAGCCGGTGCGTCTCGCTGTCCACTGACGGCTTGAGGTGCCCGTCAACCACCTTGCCGGTGCGCAGGTCAACAGTTACCAGCGACTGTTCGGTCAGCTCGGGGTAAGGCACGCCAGACGGCTTAATCACGTAAACGCCGGCGGCACGATCGACACCGCTGACGTTTCCCCAGGTCAGTGCGGCCAACCCGGCTTGAGGTAGCTGCCGGTTCGCCGTCAGCACAGCTCGGGTCAGTTCCTGTCGCCGCAAAACAGACTCGCTCATGCCAGTGCCGCACGGCGGATTGCCCGGAGCCGACGCATGACCGCATTGCCGTCTCGCCCGAAAAAGGAGACTAGTGCGACATATTCAGCGTACAGCGCGTCGTATTTGCTCGCGGCCACAGAATCGGGGCGCCAGGCGTCGCGGACCACCCGGCCCATCGACTTTGCCGCCGCGCGGATATCCGGATAGGCACCGGCGGCCACGGCAGCGTGCAGGGCTGCCCCGAGCGCCGGACCTTGGTCTGAATCGAGCACGTTTATCGACAGTCGGGTCACGTCGGCATAGATCTGCATCAGCAGCGGATTGCGGCGCAGGCCGCCGGTGACGATCAGCTCATGGACCGGCACTCCAGCGTCGCGAAACGTTTCGATGATCAGTCTCGTGCCAAACGCTGTCGCCTCCAGCAGCGCCCGGTAACTGTCCTCGGCCCGCGTGGCCAACGTCTGCCCGACGATCAAGCCGGACAACTCGTGGTCGACCAGCGGGGACCGGTTGCCCGAATGCCAGTCCAGCGCCAGCAAACCGTGCGCGCCAATCGGCTGTTTGCCGGCGAGCTCAGTCAACAGCTCGTGCACCGAAATGCCCCGAGCAGCAGCTCGCTCGGCGTATTCGCCCGGGACACAGTTGTCGACGAACCAGCCGAAGATGTCTCCAACACCCGATTGGCCGGCCTCATAACCCCACAATCCAGGCACGATCCCACCCGCAACCACCCCACACATTCCGGGTACGTCGAGCAGTTGGTCACCGTTGAGCACATGGCAGGTGGAAGTACCCATGATCGCGACCAGCTGGCCGGGTTCGACTGCCTGTGCCGCCGGCGCTGATACGTGCGCATCGACGTTGCCGACTGCGACCACGACCCCCGCGTGCAGGCCGGTCCAGGCGGCAGCCTGCTCGGTCAAGGTGCCAGCGCATTGACCGAGCTCGCCGATCTCAGCGTCCAGCCGGGTGGCCGGGAAGTCGGCGAAATCCGGGTTCAGCTCGGCCAGGTAATCCGAGGACGGGTATTGCCCGTCGACCAGTTGTCCCTTGTAGCCGGCAGTGCAGGCGTTGCGCAGATATCGGCCGGTGAGCTGCCAGACGATCCAGTCGGCTGCCTCCACCCAGTAACGAGTGGCCGCCCATACTTGTGGGTCCTCTTCCAGCACCTGCAGCGCCTTGGCGAATTCCCATTCCGAGCTGATCAGCCCGCCGAAACGACGCAGCCACGGCTCCTCGCGGTAGGCGGCGAGCTCGATGATGCGGTCGGCTTGCGGTTGGGCGGCGTGGTGCTTCCACAACTTCACGTACGCGTGGGGTCGATCGATGAATTCCGGCAGCTCGCACAGGGGAGTGCCGTCGGCGGTGGTCGGCAACACCGTGCAGGCGGTGAAGTCGGTGGCCAGTCCGATCACCGCAGCGGGGTCAGCGCCAGCCGCCCGTAGTGCCGCCGGAACCGCGTTGCTCAGCACCTCGCGGTAATCGTCTGGCACTTGCAGGGCCCAGTCCGGCGGAAGCGGTCGATCGGTGTGCTCGGGTAGGTGCCGGTCCAGCACGGCGTGCCGATATTCGTGCACGGACGAGCCGAGTTCAGCGCCGTCGCGGACCCGCACGACGACTGCTCGACCACTGAGAGTGCCGAAGTCGATCCCGATAACCAAAGCGTCGCGCGGATCGCTCACGTCGCACTCCCAGCTCGCTTGATGAGCAGCAATTGTGAACGTAAACATCGCGGTCGGGGCGACGTACTGTCAAGGCCTGGTTGTTGAGCGCAACCTCATTGTTAGCGATCTCAACTCGCACGCCTCGGAGCTAGTGCGAGGCGAGCGGGATCTGCTCGCGGGTAATCAAGCCGGACCGAACCAGGTCGTAGTCGTGGTCGCGCTCCCAGCAGACTCGGGGCAACACCAGTGGAGTGGCCTTTTGGTCGAGGGTGAGCACCGGAACCCCCGAACTGCTGTGTAGGAAGAGACCAGGTCGGCGGTTCGGGTTGAATCCACCGAGATTTTCTAACCGCTGCGGACGCTGCTGAGCAGCCACGGTGTGCTGCCAGCGCCACGGTGCCGACCGCATGATCAGATCGGTAGCAGCGGTGACCCATTTGTCGGTCCAGTGGCGCAGGTCGAAATTGCTCGGCTGGCCGGCGAGTAACCGCTCGGTCCCCGAATCCAGCCGAATGCCGCACTGCGCGAGGGCTTGCCGGGTCTGTCCGGCAGCTAACAGCTCGGTGACCGAGTCGATGAAATCTGCGCTGGTCTCCGGCCCGATGCCCCACACTTGATCCAGGCTCCGCCCGGCGCGGTGCCAAAACTCGGGCACGGTGTCCCAGCGGTGATATGCGCCTTTGCCGAAGACCTGGGCCAAGCGCACGGTCAGGCGCGGCTCGCCCCGGGGCGCCGGCCCGTCCACGACCAGCCAAATGCCCTTGCCGGACGGATGAGCTGCCGGGGCGCATTGGCGCAGCAGCACTCGAGCCCGGCTGGCCAGCCGCAACCCAGTTCGATCGCGCGGAAACCGCCACTGGATGCCTGGCAGGAACAGCTCGCCGAGCAGCTGTTCGGTGGCTGCGGCCTGGCCCGCGTCGAGCCACGCGAACGACAGCGGATCGACCTCGATCTCCACCGGCAAGTCAGCCGCGGCTAGACGAGCAGTCGCCAGGCGGCGCAGCCGGGCCAGGCGTAGCTTCGCTGACGGCCCGACCGGGGTCACCGACCAGGTCGACTGCCACGGCAGCCAGCTGCGGATGGTCGCGACGACCTCGTCGGCGGTGCCCGCGTGAGTCGAGCCGGAGACTGGCCGATCCGCCTCGTAAAACACCACGTGGTAACCGGCGACCGCGCCCGGCTCGGCGGCCGAATAGGCCCGCTTCCACGTCAGCGGTTGATCGCCCGGCGCCACCAATCGCACCGTGACCACGGCGTACGCGTCGTCGCCTGGCATCGGCACTGCCACTGAGGGAGCATGCTCGTGCCGCTGCGGACTCAACCCGGCAGCCCTCAGCGCATGCTCGGCCACCGACAGCGAGACGCTCTCCAGCTCGGACACGAGCGATATGGTCGCAGACGAGCTCGCCCCGGTCGGCAGCAGCTCAACGTGTCGCCCGCTCGGGTTTGGCGCGTCGACCCACTGTGGCGCGGCTGGGTGAGTTGTCCACCAGTACGTCAGGCGGCAGAGGGATTGTGGGTCTGAGTCCGCCAAACGACGGGTACGCGGGCCGGTATGCCCGATTTGACCCCTCGATTGGCCGGCCGATATCGACGAAAACACCTGCTCGGACAGGGTGGAATGGGCCGAGTTTGGCTCGGCCACGACGAGCTGCTCGATCGCGAAGTAGCCCTCAAAGAAATCGAGGTAAACACCGAACCCGCCGGTGACCTCCTGCGCCGCCGAGCTCGCCGGGAAGCCCGAGCCGGCGCCAGACTGAACCACCCAGCGGTCGTGCACGTCTATGACGTCCTAGAGTTGCCCGACCGCAGCTGGATCGTGCTCGAATTCGTCGCCTCGCGCACCTTGCACCAAGTGCTTAGCACCGACGGTCCGCTCGAAGCCTGGCACACCGCGAGGATCGGTCTGGAACTGCTGCTTGCCCTGCGCGCGGCGAACGCGGTCGGAGTTGACCATCGCGACGTCAAACCGGCAAACGTGCTGATCGCCGACGACGGCCGGATTATGCTCACCGATTTCGGCATAGCCACTATCGACGGCGACGGCTCAACCAGCAGCCCAGACCTGTTGGTCGGCTCACCCGGCTATCTGTCACCTGAGCGCGCCCGAAATGGCACTGCCGGGTTCCCCTCCGACCTGTGGTCGCTCGGTGCCACCCTCTACGCAGCCGTCGAAGGCCGCGCCCCGTTTCACCGCAAGACCGCGATCGCCACCCTGCTCGCAGTCGCCACCGCCGACCACGAACCCCCGCGCCGTGCCGGCATCCTGCGCCCAGTCTTAGACGGTCTGCTGCGCAAAGACCCAGCCCTGCGTGCTGGCCCCGACGAAATAGAGCACCTTTTGCGTACGGCGGTGAGCAGCGCTGAGCAGGCATTCGCTCATCCTGGCCGGTGAATTGCCGATATCTCGTACTGTGCAGCGCGGACGGTTGTGGGTGACGTGGACGGGCCTGGGTGGGTCAGCGACCGCAGCATACTTTCTGCTGCCGAGCGGCAGTCTCGCGGCCAACCTGGCGTACAACGCGATTGGGCTTATCTCCGGGCTTATGTTGCTCATCGCCGTGCGCTTGCACCGACCCGAGCGGCCCGCCAGGTGGTATTGGTTCGCTGCCGGCCAGATCACCTCAGTGCTCGGCGACGTCGTCTTCGAGATCTATAAGTACGTCCTACATCGCGAGTGGTACCCGTCCCCGGCTGACGCGCTGTACCTGGGTGCGTACCCCATGTTGGTGATCGGTCTGCTGTTGCTGGTCCGCGACCGTGGTCGCGGGGACCTGGCCGGATTGATCGACGCGTCGATCGTAGCCACCGGTCTGGGCTTGGTGTTTTGGCTGTTCGTCATGCGCCCAATCGCAGCCGGCCCCACGGCATCGTCGCTGGAACGCATAATCAGCACCGCCTATCCGGCAGCTGATGCGTTGTTGTTGGCAATCGTGGCGCGGCTTTATACCAGCCCAGGCAAACGCACCACCAGCTCGCGGTTGCTCGGCGTGGCCGCGCTGTTGATGCTTATCGCTGATGTCGGCTTCTCCTTAGTCACGCTCTACTCGGGTGACTACAGCCGCTTGCTGGACGCCGGCTGGTTACTGTCCTACGTTTTGTGGGCCTCCGCCGCATTGCACCCGTCGATGCGCTCCACTGCCACCGATCCCTGCGTGGCTCGCTCGGTCGGGGTCGGCCGGGGCCGACTCGCCTTGCTCACCGGCTGTTCGCTGTTGGCCCCGGCCATGCTGTTGCTGCCCAGCGTGGCCGGCTCCGGTGCCAACCGCACGGCCATTGGTGTCGGCTCCGTGCTGCTCTTCCTGCTGGTGGTGTTGCGCATGTCCGGCTTCGTGGCACAGGTGCAACACCAGTCGGTCGAGCTCGGCGAGCTCGCCATGCTGGACGACCTCACTGGGTTGGCCAATCGGCGCAGCTTCGAGCAGCGATTGTCCGCGGCGCTGAGTGCCGGGCCAGCCGCAGTTGCACTGCTGGATCTGAACGGCTTCAAAGAAATAAACGACGAGCTGGGCCACGTGATCGGTGACCGACTCCTGATCGGCGTCGCACGCCGGTTAGTGCTGACCACTGGTGGTAACGCCGTCGTAGCGCGAATGGGCGGCGACGAATACGCGATCTTGATCGCGGGCGACGCGGACAGTGCTGAACAGCTGGGTCTGCGCCTGCAGGTCGCGTTAGCTGAACCGATCCGGGCCAGCGGGCACGAGTTGCTGGTCAGCGCAGGCATTGGCCTGGCCAGCGGGGATGGCTTCGACGCGATCGAGGTGTTGCGTCGTGCCGATGTGGCGATGTCGGCCGCGAAACGCGACGGAGACTGCTGTCGATGGTTTACCGCCGAGTTGGACCGGTTAGCCGGCGATGAAGCGAGGATCGGCGCTGAGCTGCGCACCGCCCTGGACACTGGCCAGTTCCATCTGGTCTACCAGCCGATTGTTGAGTTGTCGCACGGTCACACAGTCGCGGTGGAAGCGCTGGTTCGGTGGGAGCACCCGGAGCGTGGACTGGTCAATCCCGGCGAGTTCATCACGGTCGCAGAGCGCAATGGTTTGATCGTCGAGCTGGGCACCTGGGTTCTGCGTACTGCGTGTCAGCAAGCCGTTCAGTGGCAGGCCGAGTATGGCGGCGACGCACCACGGCGGATCAGCGTGAACGTTTCCGCCCGGCAACTGGCCCGGCCCGATTTTGTCGCTGTGGTTGAGGCAGCGTTGGCCGACAGTGGGCTTGCTGCGGGCTGTCTGGCGATTGAGGTCACCGAGACTGCGGTGTTCGAGGGCGGTCGCGCGTTGACGGCGCTGCACGGCGTACATGAGTTGGGAGTTTGGATTGCTTTGGATGATTTCGGCACTGGGCATTCGTCGTTGACCTTGTTGCAAACTGTGCCGGTTGATCTTCTCAAAATCGATAAATCGTTCGTCGACTCGATCACCATGGCCGGTAGGCACGCGGTAATCGCCACCGCGCTGATACAGATCAGTGACGGGTTGGGGCTCAGCGCCGTCGCCGAAGGGGTGGAAACTGAGCAGCAAGCAATCGAGCTGGCCCGGTTAGGTTATCGATTCGCCCAAGGCTTTCATTTCGGCCGCCCAGTCGCCCAGCCGAACTTCCCCTCGGCCAAGCCCGCGTCGCTCATTCCTGCGAGCCCAGCCGGTTTTGCGGGGTATCCCTGAACCTCCGCCTGCATAACGGTGGCAAATCCACCCTCGCTGGCCAAAGGGTGCAGCTCACCGCGCGCGACCGAGCCGATGCCGAATTCCCGACCGAGATGACCCTGCACATGGTCGAGGTCAACGGCGATTCGGCGCGTGCGCTATTCGGTGATCTTGGCTGGAGAGACCGATGACATAGATGTCTTGCCCAGGCCCTTTCCTCGCGAGGACGCGCTTGATCGGATGTTGGACCAGAGGCCGGTCGTCGACAGGGACAGATTGATGGCTGGCTCGGCGATATCCGCAGCTCGATCTTCGCTCATGGCGAGCTGCGCCCCGTCGACCGCGAAATGCCGCGTCGACGAACATGTGGTCGCCAGCTCTCCCGGGCGCAGATAGGGTCTAGACCGCACGTACACGTATGCGTATAGTCGAGATGTGCCCAACAAGACCATCTACGTATCCGACGACGACCTGCCGCTGTTCCAGCGCGCTCAGGAGATCGCCGGCGGCAAGCTGTCCACGGCCATCACCGCCGCGCTGCGTCGCTACGTCGAGGTCGAAGAGGGACGGCAGCAAGGCTTCGAGGAGGTCATCGTCCGCGTTGGCCCCGGACTCGGCCGCAAACAGCGCTTCTGCGGCATGCTGCTCGCCGAGATGGAACAGTCCGGCAACGAACGCGACGAGACCTACCGCGTCTACCGCACCCGCACCGAGAAGTTCGTTGTCCACCAGGAGCGCTCCGAAGCCCACGTGAACACCGGACCGAACGCGGAGAAATACCGCACTGGTTGGCGCGCGTGGGTCGGCGACTGGAGTGCCAACCAGTCCTGGACACGCATCCCAGCCGACTCCACCCTGCGCATCACCGACGACCTCGACGCACTACGCGACAGCATTCCGAGCGAACTGTACGAACTGGTGCTCGACGCGGTCAATCAGCCCACGATCGAGGACTTGGACATCTAACCGCCTCCGGATCAGTCACCGGCGGAGCCCGGAGCTCCCTCGGCGATAGCGCACACCCACAAACACCGGACGAGCCACCATGCTCACCCGGCGATGACCCACGCCCTGACTGTCCACAATGCCAATTCATAGGGAAGGCTGACACCATCAACCCTTGCCCTTCACACAGACGATCGTGCCGAAAACGGGCTTGCTACAGTTTCCGTCATGGAAATCGGGGAAGTCGCGGCCGCGCACCGTTTCGCCGAGCACCGACTGCGCCGCTACGCCTGGCGCTACCCCGTCACCGCGGTGGTTTTGGGTCTCGCCACGGCCGCACTGGGCTGGATGACGAAACTGCCTTACACGGTGGCCTTGATCGTCTTCATCACCGTGTTCTTGCTGCACCTGTACGGAATGCTCGTCATGGTCGGCACACCGGCCTGCGCGGGTATGGTGGTGCGTCACGACGACAACCGCTCCAAGATTCTGCTGTGGTTCGTCTGCCTCATGGTGCTCAGCTCACCGCTTGCCGCCACGGTGGGTTCGTGGTGGCAGGCGCCGCTGATAGGCGGGATCGAATTGCTGCTCCTGCTGGGATGTGGGCGCAGCCTGCTGGCCGCTGATATCGCCAGCTTCGGCATAGCACCGCGGACCGAACCCACCGGGTGGGCCCGTTTTGTTGTGCGGACCGCCCGCACCACATGGTTCGCCCCGGTCGCTATGTTCGCCATGGGCGCCGGTGTCGTTGCGATGATCATCGGCGAGCGCGTCGGGAACCTTGCTGGCCTGCTCGTCTACTATCCGGCGGCGATCTTGCTCGTCGCCGCGTCCTCACGAGTGAGACCGCACCAGCGAACGTTGCGAACCTTCTTGCTCAGACTCACCCCGCTGATTCTGGTCATAGGTGCGCCATGGCTGCTCGACGTTTCCGACTCCGTCGCCGTCGCCGCCGCGGCCGGGCTTGTCGTCATGGCCGCCGTCGCGGTCATCGGCCGATGGGTACGCTCCGGGTTACCCGCCCCACCCGCCGTGCCGTGACCGCCGACCCGAAGCCGCAGGTGCGGTTCGACGAGCTGATCCACGCACCAAAGCGCCTGCGGATCTGCGCCCTGCTAGCCGCGGTCGCAGCCGTCGAATACGCCACTTTGCGTGAAGCGATCGAGTCCAGCGACTCTGTCCTGAGCAAACATCTTTCCACGCTGGAGCAGGCCGGCTACGTGACGACCAGTCGTGAGGTCCGCTCCTCGCGTCACCACGTATGGGTCAACCTCACCCCCACCGGCAGGCAAGCCTACAACGCACACCTCGCCGCTCTCCGCGCCATTACCGACAACACATGACCACGCCCGCGAACGGCGATCACCCTGAGCCGGCGCGGCTCGCGTCCCCATCCGCCCGGCCGCGTATTTTGCCGGGGCGTTGGTTGATCCAGTCGATGACCCGGTGAAGTTTCCAGGAGCGGGTGACACCGTGGCGGGCTGCTGGTTCTCCGCCGTCGGGGAGGGGTAGGTAGCCGTCGCTGCCTTGAGTCCAAGCGTTTTTGCTCATGTCGACGTACTTCGTCCAGCCGTTGGCGGTCACGTCGAGCATTTCCCGGAACTGCAGGGCGGTGATGAGTTGTTCGGGGTCGCGGCCGTCGAGGCTGGCCTCGTGTACGCGTGCTTGCGAACTTTGTTCGCGGGGGTTCAAGCTCAGTAGGCCTAGGAGAACTGGGGGATCAGGTCGTTGGCCAGGCGGTGTAATGGTTCGTGATCGTAGGCGAGCCGCGGCACATAGAAGATCACATAGTCGGCGCCGGCTTCGAGGGCTCGTTCGACTCGGCCGATGACCTCTGCGGTCGGGTCGGTCGCTTGGATCTCGATGGTGGTCGATTTGATGATCCGGTCGTAGTCGCGGCCCAGGTTGTCGCAGTGCTCGCGCAGCACGGCCAACTTGTGCCGGATCACCTCAGGATCGCCAACGCCGACGTTGCATGCATCGGCATATTGCGCGACCAGTTTGAGGGTGACTTTTTCACCGCCGCCGCCAAGCCAGAACGACGGGTGCGGTTTGCGGGCGCCCTTTGGTTCGTTGATCGGTTTGTCGATCGAATAGTGCTTGCCGGCGAAAACCGGCTCGTCCTCGGTCCACATCTTATGCACGATCTGCACGGCTTCGCGGAAGGCGGCCATCCGCTGCGGCACTTCGGCCCACTCGTAGCCGTAGGCTTTCCATTCCTGCTCATACCACCCGGCGCCGAGGCCGGCGTAGAGGCGCCCGTGGCTGGCGACATCGACAGTCGAGGCAATTTTGGCGTAGAGCGCGGGGTGGCGGTATCCGTTGCAGCCGACCATCTGGCCGACATTGACTCGGCTGGTGTCGCGGGCCAGGGTCGCCGTGGCGGTCCAGCATTCGAAGACCGAGTTCGGGGTCGGCTCGGGCACTGTGTGAAAGTGGTCGTAAACCCAGATGGAGTCCCACGGGCCGGCGTCGGCGGCCTTCGCGACGGCGGTCATCGCCTCGTATTGCTCGATCGGATCGGCGATCTCGACCAAGTCCATTTTCCAGCCCTGCGGGACGAAAACTCCAAAGCGCACGGTCATGATCCGCACCCTACCGAACCGCCAAACAAATCGAACAGCGCACCCGCGCCCAACCAGCGAAGTTTCTACTCAACCTGCGACCTTTTCTAAGCTGTCGCTTATATAAGCAAAAACTGATACGGTACGCCGGTGCATGCGTTCGATGTGCTCGGCGACCCGATGCGGCGCCGGATTCTCGAGTTGCTGACTGACGGTGAGCAGCCGTCCGGTGCGGTGACTGCGGTGATTCGAGCCGAATTCGGGGTTTCTCAGCCCGCCGTCTCGCAGCAGTTGAAGGTGCTCCGCGACAACGGGTTCGCGACTGTGCGCGCTGATGGTGCCCGTCGGCTGTATTCGGTCGACGACACCGCGTTGCGCGCGGCCGATGCCTGGCTGGGCCAGTTCCGCCGATTTTGGGTGCCACACCTGGCCGCGATGGCCACCGAAGTAGCGCGCGGCAAACGCCGGCTACGACTCGACGACGAAGGAAATGACTAATGATCGACGTCAAATCCCAGCTCAACGCGGTACGCCGTACCGTTAGTGGTCGCACTTTGGCAGTGGGGGAAGCCCGGGTTTCCACGATCAGTCAGGTCTATGCCACTGACATCGACGATCTGTGGGAGGTGGTGACCACGGCGGAGCGGATCGAGCGTTGGTTCCTGCCAGTCAGTGGCGAGCTGGTCGAAGGCGGCAGCTATCAACTCACCGGCAACGCGGGCGGAACGATCACCCGCTGTGACCGGCCGCACGGCTTTGACGCGACCTGGGAATTCGGCGGCGCGACCAGCTGGATCGAGGTGCGGCTCGCCGCCGAGTCAGTGCAGCCCGCCGGCTCAGTGCAACCCGTCGAGTCAGTGCAGCGAACTCGGTTCACGTTGGAGCATATTAGCATCGTGTCAGACGAGCTGTGGGATCAGTTCGGCCCTGGCGCTGCCGGAATCGGGTGGGACGGTGCGCTGTTCGGCCTGGCCGGGCATCTTGCCGACCCGACCACAGCGCTGGATCCGGCCAAAGCGATGCAGTGGCTCGGCACCGACGAGGGCAAAGCGATGCTGCGCGGCAGCAGCAACGCCTGGGTTGCGGCAGCTGTCGCAGACGGAACGGACCCCGAGCTTGCCGCCGAGCGTGGCCAACGCTGCGACGCCTTCTACACCGGCGCCGCCTGATAAGCAGCAGAAGACGGCGCCCGATAAGCAGTAGCAGAAGGTTGTGGATGCCTGAGGTGGTGGCATTAATCGGGCCGTTAGGCCTTTGTCAGCGGCCGCTTACGGATCCGCGTGCCTGTGGTCGTGCTTAGCTGTAGGCGTGACCCATCCGATCATGTTCGACGACGGGGATCCACTGTTAGGTCGGCTGCGCGAGCTTGCGCTGAGCTTGCCTGATGCGGCCGAGAAAATCTCGCACGGCCATCCGGCCTTCTTTACGAAGAAGATTTTCGCCTATTACGGTGGCTCGGTGAAGGTCGACGGCAAGTATCAGCAGCACGAGCATTCCGTATTGATCTTGCCGGATCCGGACGAGCGCGAGGTGCTGCTGCAGGACCGGCGCTGTTACGCGCCGGCCTACCTCGCGGCTTATGGGTGGGTGGGCCTCGACCTCGCAGCCGACACTGACTGGGACGAGGTCACCGAACTGCTCGACGCCAGCTTCCGTCGCACCGCCGGCAAGCGCAGCATCGCCTCCCTCGACGCCACCAACTCAGCCGGATAAGTCAAGCGATGTCGACCAATTCAAACTGCTGAGTTGCTCAAGCAGCGGAGCAACTCAATTGGCGAGCGGCTCAGCGGGCGCGCGCCAGTGAGACGGCGAACAAACCCTGCTCGTCGGTCCACCAGTGATCAAGGGCGAAACCGGCCTCGGCGAGTTCCTTTTGCACACCCTCGTGGCGAAATTTCGCTGACACTTCGGTGCGCAGTTCTTCACCGGCGGCGAAGTCGACCACCAAATCGACCCCGGGAACGGTGACGCGCATCGGCCAACGCGCACGCAGCCGCATCTCGATCCACTCTTGCTCGGCATTCCAGAGCGCCACGTGCGCGAACCCGTCCAGATCAAAGTCCGCATCCAGGCCCTGGTTGAGCACGCGCAACACGTTGCGGTTGAAGTCGGCTGTCACTCCGCGCGCGTCGTCGTAGGCCGGCACCACCACCCGTGGGCTTTTCACCAGGTCAGTGCCGAGTAGCAGGTGCTCTCCGGGCTCCAGCACCGCGCGGATGTCGGCGAAGAACACCGCCCGCTCGGCCGGCATCAAATTGCCGATCGTGCCACCCAAAAACACGATCATTCGATCGGTGGCCTTGGGCAAATGACCGAGGTGGCGGGTCAAGTCCCCGACGATGTTGTGCACGTGCAGGCCGGGGTAATCGGCTCCAATCTGGGTTGCGGCGGCGTTCAACGCGCTCGGCGAAACATCCATTGCCACAAACGTTTCCAGCGTGCCCCCGGCAGTCAACGCATCCAGCAACAACCGAGTCTTGGTCGAATAGCCCGAACCAAGCTCAATCAATGTCCGAGCCCCGGTGCCGCGAGCAATGTCACCAGCCCGATCCTGCAAGATCTTCCGTTCGGTACGCGTCGGATAGTATTCGCTCAGCTCAGTGATTTGCTCGAACAACTCGCTGCCGCGGGCGTCATAGAACCATTTCGGCGACAACCACTTGTGCTCAGCAGTCAGTCCGGTGATCACTTCAGCGCGCAGGGTGCGGGCCAGATCGTCGTCGTCGAGGTGAACCTCGAGCGCGGGCGCGTTCATGCTTCTCCCAGCTGGGTGAGGGTGACTGCGGTGGAATCGGCGTGCAGCAGCTGCCATTCGGGCACCGGCCGCCAGGCCGGGTCGTCGTCGAGTGGTTCGGAGCTGACCAGCACCCCGGTGCCCGTGTGCCGCACGGACAGGGCGTGGCCCACTGTGGTCGCGACGATCGTCTCGCCGTCGGTGAGCAGGACGTTGAGCCGGGAGCCGGGTGCTGCCGTCGCCACCAGGGTCACGGTGTCAGCTACGGCTTTGACCAGATCGACCCCGGCGCGCAGTCGATCGCGGATCAGCGCCCAAAGCAGTGCTGAGTCGCTGGCTGCGGGCAAGGTCAGTAGGTCAGTGATCGGTAGCGTGCCGGCGAGCCCGGCCACTGAATTGGGCCAGCCGGCGATGGTGCCGTTGTGGCTGAACAGCCACCGGCCATCCCCGAATGGCGCTGCAGCCGACTCCACCACGGGCATTCCCGGCGTGGCGCTGCGCACCGCGGCGAGCACCGCACTGGCCGACACGGCCCTGGCCAATTGCGGCAAGGTGGTGTCGTGCCACAGCGGCACCGCGCGGCGATAGCTGATGGGCGCCGCTGGGGCCGGGTGCTGATACCAACCCACCCCGAAGCCGTCGGCGTTGATCGTGCCGCCGCCGCGCATCTCGCGCGGTGCCCAGGCTTGATGTTCCAGGCTGTGCGGTGGGTCAAACAGCAGCTCGGACAGGTGCACCGGCGCCCCGACATAAGCCAAATGTCGGCACATCAGGCGTCCCGCGCGCAACGTAGACCGCTGAAGATCTGGCGGCGGACCGGATAGTCCCAGTTGCGAAACGTGCCGCGGCAAGCTGCGCGGTCAGTGCCAAACGACCCACCCCGAAGCACCTTGTAGTGCGGGCTGAAAAACACTTCGGAATACTCTCGATAGGGGAAGGCGGCGAAGCCCGGATAACCGGTGAAGTCGGAGGAAGTCCACTCCCACACGTCGCCGATCAACTGGTGCACGCCCAGCGGCGACGCACCCGCCGGATATGCCCCGGCTGGCGCCGGCCGCAGATGCCGTTGGTCCAAGTTGGCATGCCGCATGTCGGGTGCTTCATCGCCCCACGGAAATCGGCGTGAGCGCCCAGTAGCCGGGTCATAGCGGGCCGCCTTCTCCCACTCGGCCTCGGTCGGCAGCCGCTTACCAGCCCAAGCTGCGAACGCCTGCGCCTCGTAGAAGCACACGTGCACCACCGGTTCGTCGTCGACAATCCGGTCGGTACGCCCGAACCAGTCAGCTGCCCACCCGTCACCATCGCGCACCCAATGCTGGGGTGCGTGCAGGTCGGCGGTTTGCCGGTGCTGCCACCCAGCGGTGCTCCACCACCGGGCGTCGTCATAGCCACCGGCCGCGATGAACTGTTCATATTGCCCGTTGGTCACCAGCGCACGATCGAGATAGAAGGCTGGCACGTCGACCTGGTGTGCTGGTCGCTCGTTGTCCAACGCCCAAGCTTCGGTGTCGGTGCCCATAGTGAACGGGCCGCCGGGAATCAGCACCTCACCGCTGATCGGAGCCGCGGCCGACGGTGGTGCTGGTGCGGTCAGCACCGGTGCGCCCACCCGCAGTTGGTGCGTTGCCAGCATGGTTTCGGCGTGCTGCTGCTCGTGCTGCACGATCATCCCGAAGGCGAACGCGTCCGCGGCGAGACGTCGGCCGTCCAGCGGAGTTTTTTCGAGCACGTCGAGGGCTTTGTCGCGCACGGTAGCGACGTACCGTCGGGCTTCGGTTGGATTTAGTAGGGGTAAGGCTGGGCGGTCGCTGCGGGCGTGTTTGAACGCATCGTAGAGTTCGTCGATGTCTTGGCGCACTGGCTCGCGGCCACCGATGTCGCGGACCAGCCAGAGCTCTTCCTGGTTGCCGATGTGGGCCAGATCCCAGACCAGTGGTGACATCAGGGGTGAGTGCTGGCGGATCAGTTCGCCGTCGTCGACAGCAGTCAGTGCAGTGCTGCGGGCGCGGGCTCGGTCCAGTTCGCCGGCGACGAAATCGCGCAGCTGTGCGGTGTCGGAACTCATCGCTGCTCCTGGGGATGCCGGGCGTCGTGCAGGCGCCGCTGAACGATGTCGCTGATGTCATCGCGCACGGCCGGGGCCAGGCCGGTGCGATCTAGGCGGGCATTGGCTAGTTCCATGATCGATTCGGCGGTTTTGCTGATTGCCGGATCGGCCAGGCCCCGCTGGCTGGCCTCGACCCACAGGTCGGCTGTGGGGGTGGCTAGCTCCAGTGCCACGGTGATGGTGTCGAAGTCGCTGAATAAGGCGCCCAGCACGGCGACCGGGGCAATCCATTCGCCCTCTGGCTGAGCGTCGAGGTAACGCACCTCCAGGTAGCCGCGGGGGCGCACCGGTGGGAACAGCGTGCTGAGGTGGAAGTCGACGTCGGCGGTGCTTGGGCGGTGCGGGAAAGTCCCACTGACCCAATTGCGCAAGGTCAGCCCGGGTGGTGGTTTCCAACCGTTCGGCTCGGCCAGCACGGGCAACACCGGGGCGTCGAGTGCGCGCTCAATCCAACCGGCGGCCGGATCGTCAGGCGGACCCAGTGGTGGGCCGCTGATGCGCGCATCAATGCCCCACCAGGCGGCCATCCGGGCCGAGGCCCAGCCGGAGTCGCGCCCAGCTTGGCGGCGGGAGTTGGCGAAGGTGGCGATCAGCGGCGGGCCGAGGGCGTGCACGGCGGCCCAGCGGGTGGCGAGCTGATCGCCCGGGCCGGCGTCCAGGCAGACCTGCAGGCCGGCTGTGCTGCACATCATCATTCGCCCGTGCGGGCCACGAGCGTCGAAAGCTCGTTCCATTGCGGTGTAGCGCGGGGTGTTCAGCAATCGGCGTGGCTCACGAAAGGCGTCCATGCCGTGCTCGCCGAGCGACAAGCCCGCGTCGCTCAGCAGTGCGTTCAGGTGGAGCAGGTCCGTGTTCACCGCTTCGTGCAGCTCGGTCAGCGAGGTGGCCGGCTGCGACGAGATTTCCAGTTGGCCGCCGGGCTCGGCAGTGAGAAATGCCCCGGACGGTAGGGGGATCGGTGGCTGGGGTGGATCAAGCGTGGTCGGCGTGTACGGGCCGAGAGCGCGGCGCAAGGCTTGCGCGTTCAAGGGCTTGGCCGGGGCGCCGCTGTGGTGCACGGTCCATTCGAGCTCGGCGCCGATCCAGCGCGGGGGTCCGGTCTTGAAGCAGATGGCCCGGATATAGGCCTCTACCTCCTGTTGAGCGTGCAACGCGCGGTTAGTTTGCGCGTCGGCATCGCGGTCGAGCGTGGCCAACGGACGCCTCCTCCCCAGGTCGCAGTCACCCGAAATGGGCGAACAGAAGCGGACTCGAACCCTACGACTGGCGTCCGACAAGCAGCCGAACTTGGGTCGTCACCGAGGGGTACGGTGCCCGAGCTCAATGCCCGCTAGCTGGGAAAATATCGCAATGTGAGCTGGATCACGGCAGCTGCGGCAAGTGTTGACAGACACTGCGTAATTTTGTCCGGTATCGCCCACTTCGCGGCTGCTGAGTTGCTTTGATAGCGGGATGCAACGGTACTCCCTGGGCGAAATCCGGGAACGGACCTACAAACCCGTCGACGCTTGGTGGACCGTCCTGCTGGTCGACCCGGTCGCGTCACGGCTGGTCCGTCTGGTCGCGCCAATTCGCTGGATCACCCCCAACCGCCTCACCACTCTCGCGCTGCTGTTAGCGCTGGCCGCAGCCGCCTGTTTCAGTCGACAGAGTCACGGCTGGCTGATTCTCGGCGCCGCGCTGTTTCACCTCGGCTTCGTCGTGGACTGCATGGACGGCAAGGTCGCCCGGCTGAACGGGTCGGGTTCACTGTTCGGCGCCTGGTCTGACTTCATGGTCGACCGACTGCGCGCCATTCTCTGCGCCATCGCGCTGATGGGCGGGCAGTACCTGCGTACCGGAGATCAGGTTTATTTGTGGTTGGCCACCGCGGTGGTCGGGCTGGACCTGCTGCGCTATCTCAACTCGGCGCAGATGGGCAAGGTCCGGGCGGTGATGCGGATGCAGCGCGAGCAGGTCTACGGTCTGCCGTCCGAGTTGTCCGTGCCGGGCACGATTCCGCGGTCCGGTGCTGTGCGGCAGGACCCGCCGACCACCCACCGGGAGTGGCTGGCCAGCCTGTTTCGGTCGCCGCGGATCCGCTCACACCTGTTCAGCGGGATCGAATTCGAAATGGCCGTGTTCATCGTCGGACCACTGACTGGGTGGGTCAGCAGCGTGACGATAGTGGCCAGTGTGCTGCTGGTCATCTTTGAGCTGCGGCTGATTCGCCTGTTGTGGCGAGCGACCCGCCGGCACACGCAGTGGCAGGCGGCCCTGCAAATCCTGCCGCACCAACCGCGCAGTGCATTGGCGGCCCCAAGCTTCGCGCGCAGCCTGCCCGCCGCACCCGCACCCGCACCCGCACCCGCAGCTGCCGCCGAGCCCGCCAGCGCTGGTGCTGTGCCCGCCAGCGCTGGTGCTAACGGCCTGACCGGTGGCAGCTCAGCCGCTGCTACGGGCGGCGCCGCAGTCGGATCATTAAGTGCCGGCGCCGGGGGTCTGGTGGTTGGGTCGGCGAGTGGATTGGCGATCGAGGCCGCCGACGGGTGGCCGGAAATCGGCTGAACCCGGCGGTAGCCGGTGCTCAGGCGCGGGCAGTGCTCGTGCCGGCCTGCGGTAGGTTCGGCGGGTGACCAGTGACAAACCGATCCAGCCTGCCGTTGCGCCAAGTGGCACCGGATGTGTCGAGTGCCTGTCCGTCGAGGGGTGGTGGGTCCATTTGCGGCGATGCGCGCAGTGTGGCCACATCGGCTGCTGCGACACGTCCCCGGCGCAGCACGCGACCGCACACTTCCGGCAGACCGGACACCCGGTAATCCAGTCGTTTGAGCCGGGCGAGGACTGGTTCTGGGACTTCGAGACCGAGCAGGCCGGCTCCGGCCCCGAGCTCGCCGAACCCACCAGCCACCCGGTGGATCAGCCGGTGCCCGGACCCGCGGGCGCTGTTCCGGCCGATTGGCGCACCAAGCTCAACCGCTGATTCGCCACGGCTCACCGGTTCGTCGTACTGAAATGCATGTAGTCCTTGAGGTTGTGCCAGTTGCCACCCCAGTAGAACCCGTTATCGGTGAAGGCGCGCACGGCACCGGTGCTGTGCATCATCGCGATCCAGTAGTGCGACCGGTTGAGATAGGGCCGCGTGCTGTCCGTGCCGACAGCCTGGCCGCGGATCATCGGATTCTGCACCGGGTTCACGTCGATCGCGGTGCCATAGGCGTGCTCCGACCACGTTTTCGTGCCGCCGACGAACCGGCAGTTGTAGCCCGCAGTCACCACGCCCATGTCGGTTTCGCCAGGCAGGTTGATCTCCACCGGCGCCATGGCCATGATCCGGAATCGTTGGCGGAATAAGGTGGCGAACGCCCGTTGCGCCTGCAGGACCACGTCTTGGCGCACGATGATGCTGCCGTCGTGATAGTCGCCCTGTAAGTCCAGGTATGACACCCAGACTCGGCGCAACGAAGCCGGTCCGACCGGGCAATTCCGGGCCGGCTTCCAGCCGATCATTGCTGCTGTGACCGGCTCGACCCGGGTACTCCACGGCTGGGGCTCCACCGCCGGCGGGGTCAAGCGCAGCACCTCATCCACGTGCACGGGGTAGGGCTCAACGATCTGATTCCACTGCGCCAAGTCGGTCACACCTAGGCCGTACTGGGTAGCGATTTGCGGCATCGTCTCGCCCGGTATTACAACGTGCCAAACGGTGGCGGCTCGGGCCGGCGGCGGTGCGGTAACCAACAGTAGTGCCGAGGCGAGCAGGGCGGCCAGCAGTCTCTTCAGCACGGTTACCGACCGTATGAACCGGCGCGGCCTGTCGCAGGAAAAACGTGAAACCCGTCCATGTTGCGACCGGCTGGGCTAAACACACCAGGCGACGAAGACGCAGATTTGGCTTACCTTTCGAAGGCGTTGGCCATGGTGGCTTGTTCGGCTAGCACTTCGTTGATCCGGGCTTGCACGCCGTCGAGTTGGCCAATTGTCTCGCTGGTCGACTGGATTCCGCTGGAGACCGATTCAGCGCTGGCCTGCAGCTCAGTGATCTGTAAAGAAACTTTCTTAGTCGCCTCAGCGGTTTCCCGGGCCAGTTCTTTAACCTCGCCGGCGACCACGGCGAATCCGCGGCCCACCTCACCAGCTCGCGCCGCCTCAATCGTGGCGTTGAGGGCGAGCAGGTTGGTCTGGTCGGCGATCGACGAGATGATCCGGATGACGTCGCCGATTGCTGCCGAGGCGTCTCCGAGCGCGGTGACGTCACCGCTCATCGCTGACGCACGGGTGACTGCCTCGTCGGCGACCCGGCTGGCATCATCCGTCGCCTCACGCAGCCGTGACACCGTGTCGAGCAGGGCGCGCGCGTTGCTAGCCGCTGCCTCAGAGCTGCGGACGATGTCGAGCCGTTGCGAAACCAGCTGTTGCACGTTGCGCAAAGCCGATGCGCGCGACTCGCTCAGATCGACGTATTCGGTGGTGAAGAAGTCCATTGTGCCGATGATCTTTTCGCCGCTGACAATCGGGAAGCAGATGCCGGAGCGGACCCCGGCTCGTTGGGCCGATGGTGCCCGCACGCAGTCGGTCAGTTCGGCTAGGTCGCGCACGAAGACCAAATCCCGAGCCCGCCACGCCCGGCCGGACAACCCAACGCCCTCGGCAAAGGTCGCGGCCAAAGTGACCTTGCGGAATTCTTCGCCGGCCGACCCGGACTCGATACTGAACCGCAGCACGTTCTCCTGCTCGTCGACTTGCCAGTAGGATCCGTACGCCCAGTGGAACGCGCTGCGGACGGCGTCCAATGCGGCCTGCAGCGCCACAGTTGAGTTTTTCGAGTGCCCAAGTGCGCTCACCACCGAGGTGACGGCAAGTCGATCGTCGGCAAGCTGGTGGGTATGGTGGGCTGCCAGCGCAGCGACCCGGGCCTGCTCGGCGAGCCGAGCGATTGCGGCCCACTTGCTCAGCAGCGCGGCGTCAGCTGGTCGTTCATTGCGGATGAAATACTCCATCACCGCCACCACCTGACGATCGCGCACCGCAGGAACCACGATCGCAGCCTTGCACCCGGCCCGTCGAGCGGCCGAGAACCGCGGATCTTGCTCGGCGGTGTGAGAATTGGTGTCGACATAGACCGGCTGGCCGGTGCGCAGCGCTTCCTGCACGAAGGTCGGTCGACCGGTGGTGCCGGCGAGTGCGCTGGTGAGGCTGCCGAGCTCGTATTCCAGCTTGGGCGCACCGGCATCGATCAGCCAGACTGCCGCGTAGTCAAGACCGTAGAACTCGACGTAGGTGCTGGCATGGATGCGCCATGTGCTCGCCTCGTCGGTCGTACCCTCTAGATTGGTGACCAGCTCCTGCAGCGCCTCAATGTCACGCGGAACTTCCGGTGCCACTGGCCGCTCGACCACCCGGCGTGAAAACAGACCCATGACCCACACGCTACGTACGCCCCAGCTGGTATTTCTGCTGATTGCCGGCTTTGCTCACCCAGAGGTCACGATGCCTTGGTTCGCGTGCGTGCGGTGGTGTGGCGGCCCGCCCGAATACATTTGACTGACCCGCGCGACGGGGTGTGACCGATCCATCGGTACGGATGCGCATGTCGACCAGTACCGTGCTGCCATGGGATTGTTCCGCAAGCTTTTCGCGCGCCGCCGTGGCGATCTGAACGCAGGCGACCTGATCCAACGGGGTGTGCTGTCAGTCGCGCTTGTGTTGCTCGCGGCGATGACCGCAGTCGCGATCCTGCTAGCTTTGGCTGGCCATGACGGCGGTGCTGGGGTAACCGCGTTTGTGCTGTTCGTGGCCGGTGCGGCAGCCGGTGCAACGCTCGGCTTCCTGTTCGGACTGCCGCGCGCCCGCGTCGCCGACCTGCCGCCGGATGGCTCCGACCCGGCACCCGCCGCCAAAGCGAGCACCTATTATTTGACGAACTCCAATTTGATCAAGGTGTCCGACTGGCTGACCACCATCGTGATCGGGCTCGGCCTGGTCAACCTGGACAAGGCTGTGCCGGCGATGCGGACCTTGGCCAACACGCTGGCCGCCCCGTTAGGCAATCGCCCCTACTCCGGCGTAATCGGACTATGCGTGCTGGTCGTCGGGGTCCTGGCCGGTTTCATCCTGACCTACCTGTGGACCAGTATCCGCGTGCGCGAGCTGCTGGAAGAGGCCGAGCAGCAAACTGCCAGCCCGCGACAGCTCGCCAGCCCGCGACGGCCCGCCAGCCAGCCACAGCTCGCCAGCCCGCGCCAGCCCGCCGGACCACCCCAGTCCGCCAACCCGGTCGACTGATGTCAGTGTGCTGCATTCGGGCTGGAGCCGAAGGCGGTGAAGAACTTGTCCCGGAAATCGCTCATCGGCCAGACCGGCGTGGTCGGGCTCGGGCGTAGGCCGTCCTGCCAACCCCAGCTGGTGATCTTGTCGAGCACGGCCGGGTCTTTCGCGACGATCGAGATCGGTACGTCGTGACTAGCGTTGAGACCGGACGCGATCGGGGCGGGCTGATGATCGCCGAGGAACACCAGCACCAGGTTCGGATCGGCGTACAGGCGTACCCAATTGATTAAAGAAGTGAGAGTGTATTGGAGTGACTTGCCGTATTCCTGTTGCACCTGATGCGGGTTTTGCCAGAGCGCTTTGGGTTTTTGCGCGGTCTTGACCATCTCGGTGTAGATCGAGCCGTCCCCGACTTGACTCCAGTCACTGAGATACTGCGGAATCGGTGCCCACGGGGTGTGACTGGAGACCAACGGCATTTCGATCATCAGCGGCGATCGGCCGGCCTTTTTGTATTCGATCGTGTTGAGCTGCTTGAGTGTGTATTGATCGGGCATCGGAGCCCAGCTGAACCGCGGGCCCTGATAGCCGAGATTGCGGGAATCCCAGATCGCGTCATAGCCATAGAATCGGCCTTCAGGCCAAGCCCGGGTCGTGCCCGGCATCACGCTGACCGTGCGCCACTTCGCACCGGCGAAAACGCTAGTCAGGGTGCGTCGATTAGACGAAACCAGGTCGCGATAACGCTGCTGATTATCGATCCATAACCCGGACTCAAGGGTCGAGTGGGCCAGCCAACTGCCGCCGCCATAAGTGGGTGAGGTGAGCCAACCGCTGCGTGCGGCGAAACCGGCCGCTTTCAGGGTGGCGGTGCCGTCGTCGAGCACCCGATCGACAGCCGGGGCTAACGCGGGTGTTTCCACCGCGCTGCGGCCGTAGCTTTCCACGAAGGTGAAGATCACATCTTTGCCGGCTAACGCGCTGACCAGTTGGGCCGGTGGGGTGTTTTTGAACGCGTCGACTTGTACCTCTTTGGCGAAGGCGGATTCGTCGGCGAACCCGGCACGTGCTTGCTGCGCCCGGTCGATGGCATAGGTGATGGTGCTGCGCGCGGCGACCGGCACGGTGTCGAACAGGTGGGCGCCTAGCACTAAGGTCAGCGACCAGGTCACCGCAATCGAGCCGGCCGTGAACACTGACGACCGACGGTGCCGCCCAATCAGCGCCGAAATCCGCAAAACCGACCAAACTGACAACGACAGTACGGCCAGGACCAGCGCGATGATCGCGGCAACGGTCAGGATCGCCGCGGTCTGGCCGTACGCGTCGGTGGCGAAGCTGAACGCGTCGTCGAATAGCACCCAGTCGAGCACCGGGTCGAACGGGCGGTTCAGTTCGTCGAAGAAGCCCATGTCTAGACACTTCTCCAGCATCAACAGCCCGAGCAGTACGCCGACGACGACGGCGGCGCTGCGGCGTACTCGGTCGGGCAGCACCAGCAGCAACACGACCAGTGCGGCGGCTTCGATCGGGATACGGACAAATGCCAGCGGGGTTAGTCGACTAACCACATTAGGGAAAATCAGCGCAGCGAACACGAAAACGCCCGCGCTTGCTGTGAGTACCTGTGAGACAACAGGATGGCGCAGCAACGTACCGATAGCTCTTTTTTTGACAACCGCCGGCTCGGTCGAGAGGTCGAACGGCTGCCTGTCCGCGTCTACAGGAACGCTAGGGCTATCGAGATCAGTCGGCTGCACGTTAGAGGAAACGGATCCCAACCCCCAACAGTTCACCCAAATTGGTGCTAGCTGACGGCCAGTGACTCCCCAGCCGCACCCGGCGGCATGCGCATATCGACCGGTGGCGCGCCGATCACAACAAAGTGCGTACCGACCTCGTTCTTGACCAGGCTGACGACCTGCTGCAGCACGGCCGGCCGCGCAAGGCCGCCACGTTGCTGGAGCCGGTGGTCGGCCAGGAGCCGCACAACGTCGGCGCTTGGCAGTTGCTGGCCCGAGCCTGGCTGCAGCTGGGGCAAAATGAGCAGGCAGTGCTCGCGGCCAATTCCGCCTTGCGGGTTGATCCGCGCGGGCTGGAATCGCTTTATTGGGTTAGCGCGGCTTATACCGCCCTAGGGCGCCACGATTTAGCTGTCGCCGCTGCCAGCACCGCGTGCGTCGAGGACCCGGGCAACCCGCGGTTGGCTGAGCGCCGCGGCCGGGCCCTGCTCGCGGCGGGGCGAATTGCCGAAGCCGAGCTGAGCCTGCGTACGGCCGCGGAGTTCGCCCATTACGATCCGGCGCTGCACGTGGTGCATGGCATCTCACTGTTCGCCGCCGGCCGACCGCTCAGCGCGCGCGAGGCGTACGGCCGGGCGCTGTTGATTGATCCGGCCCACGAGCGCGCGCAAGCTGAACTGCGCCGCCTGACCCACGCCGAGCGCGCGATCGTCGACGCGAGTTCACTGATCCGGATCACTGACAACTTCGCCGAATCGCTGCGGATCCGGCCGGGGGGTCGACGCGATACCGAGCGCACCGGCCTGCTGACGTACGCAGCAACTGTGGTCTTGTTGGTGTGTTTGGTCGTATTGATGGTGCTTGGTTTGGCCGGTCTCGTCGGCGCGACCCAGGTGCCGACGGCTTTGCTCGCCACGTTGATCTGCGTCGCTACCTGTGCAACGTGTCTGACCCTGCGTAGACCGTGAACTCACCCCGAGCACACTCGGCACGCGCTAGCTTTGCGTCGGTGCGGTGTTGCTGCTGCCGAGACGGTTAGCGCAGCGGCTCAGCTTGGCGCCGGGGCCGCCGACGTGTTGGTCGACTGCCGTGGTCGAACGGACCGATTTTGGTTCCGCGCTGGGCTAGATCTGACGGTTGGTGCTAGCGTCGCCGGCTGTCGGCTGGATCCATCCTGACTGTTTCGTCCTGGTGGTAGCGGTCGACGGGTGGAGCGGGGAGGTGCGTGGTGGTCGAGCGGCTCACCAACGAACCCAACGTGACCCGGCGGCGGCTGCTCAAGGCTGCGCCCGCAGCAGTCGGTGTCATGTTGCTCGCCGGCGGCGAGCAACCAGTGACTCAGTCCGGTTGGATCAGGTCGGCGACAGTCGGCGGCGCGACCACTCAGCCTCGCCCGGTGCGTCCGTTGGAGCACGCGCCGGTTGCGTTACCACCGCTGCCGGCTCAACACCGACCGATCTTCACCCTCTCGGACTATCGGCGTATCATCGACGCACCCGCGTTCCCCAGCGATGCGGTAGCGCTCACCATCGATGACGGCCCGCATCCGGTCTGGACGCCGAAGATTCTGCAGCTGCTCGACCGCTATCACGTGCCGGCGTTGTTCTGCATGATCGGCAACCAGGTGCTCGGGCACGAATCCATCGCCCGCTCCGTGGTCAGTGACGGCCACCAATTGGCCAACCACACTTGGAGCCACCCGATCAAGCTGGCTTCCAAGGCCGGCCCGCAGGTGCGCCAAGAGATCGATCGAGCCCAAGAAAAAATCTACGACACCACTGGGTACGTGCCGAAGCTATTCCGCTCGCCTGGAGGTGCGTGGTCGAGCACCGTGATGGCGGAGGCCGCTAACGCCCGATTGGTCCCGCTGGACTGGAGTGACGATCCGCGCGACTGGTCCCGGCCGGGCACTGCCGCGATAGAGCGCAGCCTGCTCGCAGCCCGGCCTGGGCAAATACTGCTTTGTCACGACGGTGGGGGAGACCGTTCCCAGACCTACACCGCTCTCAGTACGGTCCTGCCGGCGCTACGTGCTCGCGGCTACCGATTCGTTGCCCTTTAGGGTGGTGTGCGAGTTCGGCGCCGACGGCTAGCGAAGTGGATTCGGGCCGGCGTATTGGCCGGTGGGGCGGAAGCGTCCGGGGCGATCGGCATACTCCTCCAGCGCGTGCGCCAGCCAGCCCGCCGTTCGGGCCACGGCAAAAATGGTTTCGCCCGCGTCAGCGGACATGCCGAATTGGTGGGCCAGCGCCGCGAGCGCGAAGTCGACGTTGGGGTGCACACCTGAACGGGCCCGCATCGTCTCGACCAATTGCTCAGCCCCTGCTCGGGCCGGGCCGTCGGGCAGCAATCCCAGCAGGGTGCTCGCGCGTGGGTCACCGTCGGGATAGTGCGGGTGGCCAAAGCCGGGGATGGGTGCGCCAACCCGGAGCCGGTCGGCGATCGTCAGGACGGGATCCGCGGCGGCGCTGGCATCGGCCAGGAGGGCATAGGCGAGCCGGCTAGCACCGCCGTGCAGTGGACCGTCCAGGGCAGCTAAGCCAGCGCTTACCACGGCGTATGGATGGGCTCGGGTAGAGGCGGCGACCCGGGCTGCCAATGTGGAGGCGGCGAGATCGTGGTCAGCCAGCAGCACTAAAGCGGCATTTACCAGGTCGGACCCTCCTCCATATAGTTTCGGGTGATTTGGCGTCGGTTGGGTTAGTCGGGGCCAAAGCGCGCGGGCCAACGGGCTGGCCTTAACTGATCGGTCGTCAGTGGCTGCAAGGTGGCTGCTGCCGGTCAGTGGCAGGGCCGCGACCATGGTGGCGAGCAGAGTGCGCCCGGTGCTTACCACGGCTGCGGGGCTGGTGTCGAAGCGCAACGGGTCGGCGGCGGCAGCGGCAGCGACGATCACGCGGAGCCGGTCGGTCTGATGTGCAGTCGCGGGCAGCGGTCGGATCACTGCCTGGGCCAATTCGACCAGATCGGGCCGCACGACCAGATCGACGTGCTCCAGCTCGCCGGTCCAGAGCAGGGTCACCACCGACTCGAAGCTGGCCGTGCGCGCCAATTCGCACGCGTCGCGTCCCCGGTAGTAGAGCACGCCGTCCTTGATCAGCGTGAGGCCGGTTTGGGTGCCAGGAGTGGTCGCCCGGTTGCGCCCCGCCACAAACGCGTCGATGTCCGCCTGAGTGAACAGGCTGCCCTTGCCGTCGGCGTTGCGGCGGCTGGTGAGCAGTCCGCGGCTGACATAGGCATAGACCGTGGCGGGTTTGACACCTAGGCGGTGGGCAACCTCATCAGTTGTCAGCTGCGGAAGTGAGTCCATGTGCTGATCGTCTCATATTGACTGAATCAATGTTGACATCAATACGGATACATTTCAGATTGAAGTCATGTTGACAGTCAATCCTGGACTCGCTGGTGTCGTCGCGTTCGACACCGAGATTGCCGAACCAGACCGAGACGGCGGAACACTGCGCTACCGCGGGGTCGATCTGCAGGCTCTGGCCGGCAAAGTGGCATTCGACGACGTTTGGGGGCTGCTAGTCGACGGCGACTTCACCCAGCCGTTGCCGTCCACTGAGCCATTCCCGCTACCCCTTCGCTCTGGCAACATCCGCGTGGACGTGCAGGCTGCGGTGACCACGCTCGCCCCACGGTGGCAGCTGCGCCCCCTGATTGATATCGCCGACAGCCAAGCGCGCGCCGACCTGGCCCGTTCGGCGGCGCTCATGGTGTCGGCCGTGGCGCAATCTGCCCGCGGCGACCGGCCAGCTGTCGCCCTCGATGCGGTAGCCGCCGGCCGTACGGCAGCTGAGCGCTTCATGATCCAGTGGCAGGGCGAGCCGGACCCGCGCCACGTTGCTGCGCTCGATCGCTATTGGGTGTCGGCCGCCGAGCACGGGATGAACGCCTCCACGTTCACTGCCCGCGTGGTGGCCAGCACCGGTGCCGACGTCGCGGCCTGCCTGTCCGCTGCTGTCGCCGCGTTGTCTGGCCCACTGCACGGCGGTGCTCCCGCGCGTGCCCTAGCCATGGTCGAAGCGGTCGAACTCAGCGGCGACGCCCGCGGTTACGTGCGTGCTGTGCTCGACAGCGGTCAGCGGCTGATGGGCTTCGGACACGCGATTTATCGGGCCCAGGATCCTCGGGCTCGGATTTTGCGGGCGGCCGCGCACGAGTTGGGTGCGCCGCGTTACGAAGTCGCACTGGAGCTAGAACGGGCCGCCCTGGCCGAACTGCGCGAACGCAAGCCGGACCGGGTGTTGGAGACAAACGTCGAATTCTGGGCGGCGATCGTGTTGGACTTCGCCGGGATATCGCCAGATATGTTCACCGCGATCTTCGCCTGTGCCCGCACCGCAGGGTGGAGCGCGCACATTCTCGAACAAAAACGACTCGGCAAGATCATCCGACCCTCGGCGGACTACGTCGGCCCCAGCAGTCGCGAAGCATCCGACCTCGCCGGCTGGCCGGACGCGATTTCGCGCCGAGGTCGCTAGCCGGCTCGCCCGACCTGCCGGCTAATCTGACTTGCTCGATTAGTCGGCTCGACCCAGGTGGTTTGCCCTGGGTGCTGGCTGAACCACTGGCTGCACGGTCGCGGTCTTGGCGGGGTTGACGCTGCGCAGAATTCCGTCGGCGGGCAATCCGCATGCGGTCTGCGCTTGCCGGGCGTACGAATCCACCGAGCTCGCGACCACCAGCATCTGGGCCGAAGCCGTCGAGGCGGCCGCACCTGCGTCGCCGTCATCGGCGTTTCGCAACACGCGCAGTTGGCCCAGATCTGCGGCAAGCCCCCGGGTCGCGTCGCGCAACTGCGGGTGGAACAGCAGCAACGTCGCCGTACCGGTGAGGGTTTGGCGGGCCCGATCAAGGGCGACGTCGGTGCCCTTGCTGACTCCGTCGGGCGGCGTGGTGGTGTCGGTCGCACCGACAGCGGCGCAGATCGAGCGGGTCGCGTAGGCGTCGGCGCCAAAGGCACCGCCACCGAGTGCAATCGCTAGGCCGACAATCACGAACCCTACGACCATGCCGCGCCGCCGCATCGGGCGAGCCGTTCGGATGGCCGGTTGCTCGTCCTCGACGACCTCGTGCTGCCACGCACTGTCGCCTTGGTCGAACGGCAGCCAGGGCTCCTCGTCGTTTGTCATCAGACATCCCGTTCCGGTCGTCATCCGTTCGGCCCGTTCGCCGTGTCAAGTCGGCAGTGACGCAGCAGAACTGAGGGCGTGTTCCCCAGACAACGCGGCTCGGGTGCTGTTTGTGTCGTTAGCGGGCCCGGGTGAATTTCATTTCGCGCGTGACGTCGATGCGGCGGGCGGCGATCAAGTCGCGGAGATAGTTCTGGCGGACCAGCCACGGGTCGCGGTCACCTTGGCGGGGAAACAAGTCGAGGGCTCGCCGCACGTACCCGGAAGTGAGGTTGAGCAGTGGGCGGCCGGGGCCGGACGGGGTTTGTGGGGTGGCGATGGCGTAGCCGTGTCGGTCTAGGTAGTTCAGCAACCGGACGACATAGCGGGAGGAAAGGTCGGCGCGCAAGGTCCAGGAGGCGTTGGTGTAGCCGAGGCAGTAAGCCAGGTTCGGCACCCCGCTGAGCATCAGTCCGCGATAGGCGACCCGCTCGCTGACCCGCACTGGTTCGCCGTCGAGGTGCAGCGCAATGCCGCCAACGGGCAACAACGACAACCCCGTTGCCAAGACCACGATATCGGCCGGCAACGTGCGTCCAGACTTCAACCGCACCCCTTCCGGTACGAACGTCTCAACGTGATCAGTAACCATCGACACCGTGCCCGCCCGGATCGCGGCGAACAAATCCCCCTCCGGGCTCACGCACAGTCGCTGATCCCACGGCTCGTACCCAGGCTGGAAGTGCTCGTCGACGTAAGCCGGATCGGCAAGTGCGCGGACTGCGGTGTCGCGCAGCAGTCGGCGGGCTCGCTGCGGCCGGCGTCGGGCAAATTGGTAGAAACCCTGGGAAAGCGCAATGTTCTTGGCGCGGATCAGGGTGTTGGCCGGCCTCGTGGGCAGGAACCGGCGCAGCCAGTCGGCTAGCGGGTCGCGGCCCGGTTGCACCAGCAAATAGCTGGGGGAGCGCTGCAGCACGGTGACGTGTTCGGCGGTGCGCGCCAGTGCCGGGGCCAGGGTGACAGCCGTCGCGCCACTGCCGATCACGATGATCTTCGCGCCACGGTGATCCAGATCCGCCGGCCAAAACTGCGGCTGAATCAGTTGGCCGGTGAAGTCCACTGAGCCGGCAAAGTCCGGTTGGTAACCGGCCGTGTAGTCGTAATAACCAGTACAGAGGTAAAGAAACGAGCAGGTCAGCTCAACTTCGTCAGTGGTGCGGACCGTCCACTGAGCCTGCGCAGCCGACCAGTCGGCACTGACTACCTTGCGCTGAAACTGAATCTGTCGATCGATGCCAGCCGATTCGGCGGTCGCGCTGATGTAGTCGCGGACTTGATCGCCTTCGGCCAGCCGAGTGTCACCGAGCCAGGGTCGAAAAGGGTAACTCAGCGTGAACATGTCTGAGTCGGAACGCACGCCCGGGTAACGAAACAAGTCCCAGGTGCCGCCGATTGCCGCACGTGCCTCAAGAATCGCGTACGTCGTGCCGGGCCGCTCGCGCTGCAACCGCCACGCCGCCCCAATCCCGGAGAGCCCTGCCCCCACGATCAGTACGTCAAAATGCGCCCGATCCGGACTGCTTCGTGACATCGTGCCATTGTTTCATGCATGGCACTGGATGCCAGGGACCGACTGTTGTGACGCGGCTGACCGTCCGGCTCGACCTCGACGGTCCGTACGGCCGGTGTCGCCCGAGTCCAGTGCATGCGAAATTTCCTCACCTGGTCGTATGGCTGGTTCGAGGAGGACAGATGGAAGATTCACTACTCGCTTATGACCGAGGCCGAGTGCACGGCTTCGCTGGGCAGTGCGACGAGGATCTCGCCGTGGACCCGCACACTGGTTCGGATTACCGGATCGGCGTGACTGACGGCCAGTTGACACTTTTTGAGGTGCAACTTCTCGCCGCCGTACGCCGGGCGCTCGATGTTCCGGACGCGACGAGCTGATCGGCGTGGACGAGGCATTCACCGCGTACCGGTTGGGGCACGCTGACGGCCTGGCCGGGCGCCGCGACGAGACACTGAGCCAGCATCGACAGACCGGCCCTGATTACCGGATCGGGCTGCTGGACGGCCGGATCATGGTTTTTCACCAGCGAGCCGAAGCCCGCCGCCAAACCGACGACAGCTGAGCTCAGCTCGCACCGAGCAGCGCGCCCAACGTGACTAGGTCATAACCTTGCGCCCGCAGCTGACTCATGATTCCGGGCAGGGCCGCTGCGGTCAGCCGCGAATTCTCCCCGGTGATGTGCAGCACGACGATCGCGCCTGGGTGTGCTTGCCGTACTGTTTCCGCCTCGATCGCCTTTGGATTCGTGCCGAAGGCATCGCCGGAGACGTCGTCATATTCCACCACCGTGCAGCCGACCGGGGCGATTGCCGTCAACGCCGCCTGGTCGTAGCACCCGCCCGGGAAGCGGAAATACCGGCTCGGATTGGGCGTGTACTGAGCCAGGAGCTGAAACGACCGCTCCACATCTGCTGCCATGTCCGGGCGCGGGATCTGCCCGAGGTCGTAGCAGTTCGCTCGAAAACCTTCGTGCGCCCACGAGTGGCTGGCCAGCTCGAAATTCGGGTCGGCGGCGATGCGTCGAGTCAGCTGCGGGTAAGCCTCAACCCACTTGCCGGCCAGGAAGAACGTCGCCGGTGTCTTAGCCTTTTGCAACTCGTCAATCACTTCCGGACTCGCGTACGAGTGGGTCTGCCCGGACGCGAGCCGTCGCAGCATCGAGTCGGTCATGTTGGAGTCGAACGTCAACGCAATGCGTTTGCCGGTGCGCGGCCCGTGCGAGACGACGGTGGGCACTTTGCCCCGCAGTTGTGCGCCCGGCCCAGTCGGCGGCGGCAGCGCAGCAATCTGGCCGGCCGCGAACTGCTCGGCCCGGCCCAGATGCGCCCCGGCCACGGTCTTCGCGTTGGGGTCGGCGACGCCGATCTCGGGACCAGCGCCGAGCGCGGGCCCCGACGGTGCTACCGCAGCCGGTCCGGACGAAGCCGCTGCCACAGCACCGGGCTGCCAAATCGGCGAGGACGCGGCCTGCGGGCTATTTGTACCGGCGGAGCAGCCGTTGAGCACCGTCAGCAGCACAGTAGTCGGCACTAGGGCGCGGCTGATCCGGTCAAATCGCAGGGCGGTCACGGTGAGACAGCGTGCCATGCGGCAGCAAATTCGTCCTTGTGGACAGGTGATTCGACACGTGACTAATCAGCAGCTCAACGGCACGCCGGTGGACGCTGTGAGTCTGCCCTAAATAGGTGCGGAATTGGCTGAGTCATCAGATCAAGCGAGAACCCACCCGTCACCCAGTCTGAACAATTGCGTTTTAGTGAGTGAAATCAGGCGATAACGCGATCAAGCGGACCGACTGAGCTTTCGACAAAGGAGAAATACATGAACAAAGCGACACGCATCCTTGCGATGGCCGGGCTGGCATTGACCGCGGGTGCTGCCTTCAGCGCGACCCCCGCGATGGCTTCCCCGATCACGCCGGCCGCGTCCGCGCAGTCCGCCGGTCACCACGTGCAGACCATGGGCGGCAACCGCTTGGTCGGCTTCTTCCGGACCAAGCGCGCGTGTGAGACGGTCGGCCGCAACGGCGAGCACCGCAACCGGTGGAACGACTTCTCCTGCGCCGCTGTGCACGCCGGCAAGCACCGCGGCACCTTTGCACTGCGGGTACACACTGGTGACAGCCACCAGAGCAAGGCCGGCAATCAGCAGATGCCAGGACACATGAACCCAGGACACATGAACCCGGGACATCACCTGACCTCGAAGCACTCGATGGTCAACCACAGCAACGCCGCACACTAAACGCTAGCGATCAATACCGTCGGCCGAGTCACGATATTCGACTGACATAGCAGCGCCGGCTAGACGTGGGTGGTGGACAACGAGGCAGCCCACGTCTAGCCGTTCCCACGATTTGGGTCCACCGATCGGGGATTTAACTGTGGATTGACCGCCAGCGTCCGCTGTTGTTTCCGGCGACTACATCACAGCAGGTAGCCGGAGATTGAATTGGTTTGCGACTATCGCTAGGTGCCCCGTACCAGGCCCGTGCAGCGGTCCGAACCGACAGCTGCTCCCACCCCGCTGGCTCGGCGATGGCGGCTGCCACTGATCATCGTGGCGGCATTGGGTTTGGCCGCAGTCGGCCTCTGGGGTAAGTTCCCCAACCCGCGCGATTTCGTCGCTGCCGTGACCGGCGCGGACTACTGGTGGATCGCCCTGGCCGGCGCACTCCAGCTCGCCTCACTGGGTGCCTTCGCCTGGCAACAACGACGCATACTAAAAGCCCTAGGTGTACGCGTCCCCGCCGGCCGCACGATGGCGATCACGTTCGCCCGAACGGCGATCTCGATCTCAATCCCCGCCGGTGGTGCCGTGTCCGCCGGTTACGCCGTCCGCGAGTACCAACGGATGGGCACCCCGAAGCAGGTCGGCGCCGCCTCGATGATCGTGTCCGGGCTGGCTTCGATCAGCGGTCTCACCCTGCTCTATGTCGTCGGTGGCGCAGCCCTGGTCAGCCAGAACCCGAACCTGCTGCTCAGCCCTCAGCCGCTGGCCATCGTCGCCGGTGTGCTGGTCCTGACGACGGCGGTTGTGCTGCTCGGTCGACGTCGTCTGGCTCAGCCGGTCGACGAATCAAACACCCGCTTACGCTCGGACGGGCGGTTCATCGATTTCCTGCGCAGAATGCTGCGCGAGGCCCGCGCCGGCTGGCGTGCCGGTGCCGCGCTGCACGCCTTGGACTGGATCACCGCGGTCCTGCTGCTGACCGTCAACTGGTTCACCGACCTGCTCTGCCTGATCGCCACCTGCCGGGCCGTCGGACTGCCGGTTGATGTGACCACTTTGAGTGGCATCTACCTCGGTGTGCAGATCGTTCGCCAGGTGCCGCTGACGCCAGGTGGTGTCGGGGTCATCGACACTGCCCTGATCGCCGGTCTCACTGCTGCGGGTGCCACCTCCGCCACCGCAGCAGCTGCGGTGCTGATCTACCGGCTGATCTCGTGCTGGCTGCTCCTGCCCATCGGCGGCATTGCAGCATTGGCGTTGCGCCGCGGCACGGCCCCAACTACCCACCCCGCCCTAGACCACCCGACCCGGCAATAGCGGCGTGGCTCGTCAGCGCAGTCTGTCACCCGGCGAGGGCGAGGTATCGGTAGCCGAGGCGGGCCATGCGTTCGCCGCTGAGGGCGTGCCGGCCGTCCAAGATGATCGGTGTGCGCATCAGGCCGACAAATTTGGACCAATCCAGTTCCAGGTATTGGGCCCACTCGGTGACCAGCACGACCGCGTCGCAGTCGTCGAATAGGCCATCGACCGTCTCGCACAGCAACGGCGCGAGCTCCGGCTGCTCCTTGCGCAGACGGCCACCGGCGATCGGGTCGTGCAACTTGACCCGGGCACCGCGAGCGATCAGCAGCCGGGCGATGTCCAGCGACGGCGAATCGCGCAGGTCGTCGGTGTTGGGTTTGAACGCGACCCCGAGCAGGCCGATCTTGCGACCCTTGAGGATGCGTAGCTCGTCCTGCAGCCGCTCCACCGCGATCGCCCGTTGGCGCTCGTTAACGTCGCGGGCTGCCCGCACGATCGGCATCTCGTAGTTGTATTCCCCAGCAGTGGCGATTAGCGCCTTGGTGTCCTTGCCGAAGCAGGAGCCACCCCAGCCGACCCCGGGCTGCAGGAAACGCGAACCGATCCGCTGGTCCAGGCCGATGCCGCGGGCCACTTCGGTGATGTCCGCACCGACCTTGCCGGCCAACTGGCCGATCTCGTTGATGTAGCTGATCTTGAGCGCCAGGAACGCGTTGGCCGCGTATTTGATCAGCTCGGCCGAGGCGAGATCGGTGGAGACCAGCGGGACGGCGGCGATATCATCTGGGCGCGGCAGGAAGCCGGGTGCGGTGAAGGTCTGGTTGATGATCGGCCGGTATAGCTGGTTGAGCACCTCGAGGCTGCGCGGATTGTCCGAACCGATGACGATGCGGTCGGGGAAAAGCGTGTCGTGGATCGCATTCCCCTCGCGCAGGAACTCCGGGTTGGAAGCCACTGCGAATTCACAATTTTCCGGCCGGTCGGTGCGCTGCGCGAACGAGTCACGCAGCAGCGCGTCGACCCAGTTGCCACTGCCGATCGGCACGGTGGACTTGTTGACCACAACGGTGAACGGGTGATCAAGGTTGTGCGCCACGGTCTCCGCGGCCGAGCGCAAATATTGCAGGTCGGGGCTGCCATCGGGCGCCGAGGGTGTCTGCACCGCAACGAACACCACGTCCGCGCCGGGAACTGCGTCTGCGTAGTTTGTGCTGAACTGCAGGTTGGCGGCGGCCTCGGCGAGTAACTCCTCCATGCCCGGCTCATAGATCGGGCAGTGTCCAGCGCGCAGCATGTCGACCTTGGCCTGGTCGAGGTCGATGCAGGTCACCTCGTGTCCCAGGAAGGCCAGACTGACTCCGGTGGTCAGACCGACATAACCCGTTCCGACAACGCAAACCTTCATATACCGCTCCTCCACGCTGGGGTGCAGTGACCGTATTGAACGATGGCCGACTGGAACCCGGCCCTCGGCCTCGCTCCCGCAATCAATGCCAGATAATACACAGAGCTGTAACCAAGACCCCGAGCCGAAATGACCGTCGTCCGCGTCACCGGAAGGTATCGGGCCATTGCCCCAGACTGCCAACCGCGCGCCCCGGATTGATTACCTTAAATTGGTCAAGGTTTCACGTCGATCACCGGGGCCACATCGTTGCTAAACGAGGTTGGAAAATCACCGAATGTAATCCTATGGAGTGTCACTCGATCGAGATGAATCGCTGTGGGTCGCCGGCGCCAATCCGCAGCACCTCCGGTTCGCCGCCGGACAAGTCGATTACAGTAGTCGGCTCGGTGCCACATTCGCCGGACTCGACCACGGCGTCCAGTACGTGGTCGAGTGCCTCCTTGATCTCCCAGCCGACAGTCATCGGCTCGACCTCGCCGGGGAGCAGTAGCGTGCTGGAGACCATCGGTTCACCCAGCTCGGCGAGGAGTGCTTGGGTCACGATGTGCTCGGGAATGCGCACCCCGACGGTCTTCTTCTTGGGGTGCAGCAGTAGTCGCGGCACTTCCTTGGTGGCCGGCAGGATGAACGTGTATGGGCCTGGCGTGGCCGCTTTGACTGCCCGAAATATTGCGTTGTTAATCTGAACAAACTGCCCCAATTGGGCGAAGTCACGACAAATCAGGGTGAAGTGGTGCCGGTCGTCGAGCTGCCGTAGCTTGCGGATTCGCTCTAAGCCGGACTTGCTGCCCATTCGGCAGCCGAGCGCATAACACGAGTCGGTCGGATATGCGATCAGCCCATCGCCGCGAACGAGGTCGATCACCTGCCGGATGGACCGCGCCTGCGGATTATCGGGATGCACATCGAAATATCTCGCCACTTGACCCAGCTTAAAGCCGAGCAGTTTTTGGTCCCGCACTGGATCCGGGCGCAGGGGTGAATTTGTGACCGACTGACTACCAAGGGCTAGCGTTTCCCGCGAGTTTTGCGCTTGAACTGCGTTGATATTGTGCCGGCATGCGCGAACGGCCCCAGACCTCAGACCAGAGCCTCATTTTCCAGATCGTCGGCTCAGCCCTCATCAGCATGGTGATCGGCGCGGGAATGGTTTTCGACGGTGGCGGCGACAGTCTCGAGGCGATCGTCGGGCTGCTCATCTTCCCCCTTGCCCTCGGTGCTATGTTGCAACTCCTGTTGCCCTGGACCCGCCAGCGTGCCTTACATCGGGTGCGCCGTCATACCCAACTGGGTTAAGCCCGAGTCTTAGTCGTGGTGGGCGCCGTCGCATGCAGGTCAAGCGCGAAAATCCGGACCCGGCGGCCTGTGTCTGGCTGCAGTGTCTCGCGCTCCAGTGACATTCCCAGCTTGACCATCACCCGCGCCGACGCCTCGTTGCCGACGACGTGGATGCTGACCAGCCGCTGCACATTCAGCTCTGCCCGCGTGTGGGCGACCACCGCTCGGGCCGCTTCGGTGGCCAGGCCTTGGCCCCAAAACGCGCGGCCAAGCCGCCAGCCGATCTCTATGGCCGGCATGATCTCCGGCAGAAAGGCGGGCACCGCGAGTCCAGTGAAGCCGGCTAGCTCGCCGGTCTGTTTCACCTGCACCGCATAGAGGCCGAAACCGAGCTCGTCCCAGGTCCGCTGGTAGGTCGCCAACCGTTCTGCCGTAGCAGCCCGGTCCAGAGCATGGCCGTAATGGATATAGCGCATTACCTCGGGTTGAGCGTTGATTGCTGCGAGCCCGTCTAGATCGTCGCTTCGCCAGCGCCGCAACAGTAATCGCGAAGTCTCCAGGACCGAGCTGGCACGCGAGCTGGTCAGATCCTCCATCCCCCCTTTGTAGCATCTCGGCAAGCAGGGTCGACTTCGCGACTGCTGCTGCCCGTTGCCAGTAGCAAGGTGTGATACATGGCATGCTGTGGGTGAGGGTTGCCTTCGGCGTACATCATGGTCGGCATGATGCACCGACATGGCGCAGAGCCGATATTGGCGCTGCGGGCGTGGTGGCAAACACCCACTAAGACTCGGCGGGAAGTCCTGCGGCTGAGCCGAGCCGGCCGGCATCACCCTGATTCGACCACCAGCTGGACCGCGTGGCACTGGGCTCAAGCAGTCCTGCCGATCGGCGCACCCGAGCCGGGCAGTTTGCGCAATGTGCTGCGCGCTGTCGGCTGGTTCGGGCAGCTGACCGCGCGTCTAATTTTCGCGCTCGACGACCCCAATCCGGCCCCGCCCGGATGGCTTGCTCGTCGGCACGCGCGCCGGTTACTCCGGCTCGGGCCCCCGCTGAATTGACGGCAATCTAGCGCGGAGCCCGTCGAAGGCGATGGCCGTTACCGCGTCCGCGATCACCTCAGCTGAACCGCGCAGTGGGCTATACCACTCGGCCAACGAGTTGACCATGCCGAACAGCAGCCGGCCGGCGATCGCCGGCTCTACATCGCGGCGAACGCTGCCCTCCGCTTGTGCCTGCTTCACCAGATCAGTGATGGCCGCATCGAATATCCGGCGGCGGGCCAGCGCATGCTGCTCCACTTCGGTGTTTCCCCGCACGCGTAGCAACAGCGTGACGAATTCGAGTCGCTCGGCCAGCACCAGCACGCTGCCGCGGATGAGTCGTTCGAGCCGGGCAAGTGCGGATCCGCCACTGGATTGGACCTGCTCGGCGGCGTCGAACAAGCCGTCGAGCGCGCGGTCTATCGCCATTTGCAGCAACTGTTCTTTGCCAGTGATGTGGTGGTAAACGCTCGACTTGGTGATGCCCAGTGACTCGGCGATGTCGAACATGCTGGTCGCGTCGTACCCCTGGGTATTGAACAGACGCACTGCCGCGTTAAGCACTGCGTCCTGGTCGTGACCGGGTCGCCCACGTCGGCGTGGCACCTCGGGTGTCGTCAACTAGACCTCCCGACAATGAACCAGGTGATCCAGTCCGGCATCTCATGCGCGCCGGTCAGCGTATGTGTCACCCTGCCTCCACGGGAGTCTGAAGCACCTAACGAGTCACCAGCTGCTGGCGATGACAGTGGTCGGACCGATCAGCACCAGTTGGCCAATCGGTGCTGATCGGCCAATCGGTGCTGATCGGCCAAACGGCGGTAGTTGGCACAGTTGGGGGTTGATTACCGACCGAACGGACGGTAGATAATAGGTATAGCCAATCGCAATGGAGCGCAGATGACAACCCCCACCGAGTTGTACGAAACGCATCGTGAGCTGCTCGATCGCGCCATCGACGCGAGCGCGCTCCAGGATTACTGGTCCGCTTACCCCGAGTCGCCGAGCAAGTCTGTCTATGGCGAAGATGCCGCACCCGCCGGTGAGCAAGCCTTCACCGCTCTGCTTGGCAAGCCGTTCCCGATCGAAGTGCCAGGCGCCACCGGCCACGTGGCGACCGAGCGTTCCCCGTTCGGCATCGAGCTGGGTGTGCAATATCCGCTGACAGATCCGCCCGCGTTGGTCGCCGCGGCCCGAGCCACCCAAAGCGCTTGGCGTGCCGTTGGCCCACACGGTCGAGCTGGCATTGCCGTCGAGATTCTCAACCGGATCAACGCGCGCACGTTTGAGCTGGCCCACGCGGTGCAGCACACCAGTGGCCAAGCCTTCGTCATGGCTTTCCAAGCCGGCGGCCCCCACGCCCAGGACCGCGGCTTGGAAGCGGTCGCCCGCGCTCTTGCCGCCACAACCCGGTTGCCGCTCACGTCAACCTGGACCAAGCCGCAGCGCGGTGCCGACCCGTTGCAGCTGGCCCGCACCAGCACCCCGGTTGGCCGCGGAGTCGCGTTAGTGATCGGCTGCACCACGTTCCCCACTTGGAACAGCTACCCCGGCCTGTTCGCCAGTCTGGTCACCGGCAACCCGGTCATCGTCAAACCGCACCCCGGCGCGGTGCTGCCGCTGGCAATCACCGTGCAGATCTGCCGCGAGGTGCTCACTGAGGTCGGCCTCGACCCGAATGTCGTCACCCTCGCTGTTGAGCAGCCGGGTGACGGAATTGCCGCAACTTTGGCCACTCATCCCGATGTGCGCATCGTCGATTTCACTGGCTCTAGTGAGTTCGGTGATTGGCTGGAGCACAACGCTCGGCAAGCCGTCGTTTACACGGAAAAGTCCGGTCTTAATACCGTTCTGGTCGACTCCACCGATGACTACCGTGGTCTGCTGCGCAACCTTTCCTTCTCGCTCGCGCTCTATAGCGGCCAGATGTGCACCACCCCGCAAAACATCCTGATCCCACGCGACGGCATCGAAACCAACGATGGCCACCGCGGCGCCGACCAGTTCGGCGCAGACCTGGCCACCGCTCTCGACAAATTGCTCAATGACCCCAAACGAGCCATCGGTACGCTTGGCGCGATCGTCAACGACGGCGTCCTAGCTCGACTCGCCGAGGCCAACGCCCTGCCCGGCGTGATCCGAGCGTCCGCTGAGATTGCCGACGAGGGGTTTCCGGGCGCCACCGTCCGCAGCCCAGTGCTGGTCCGCCTTGCCGCTAGCGACGACAAGGTCTACACCCGCGAGTGCTTCGGGCCGATCTCGTTCGTCATCGCCACCGACTCCACCCAGCACAGCCTGGAGATCTTCGTGGCGACCGTGCGGGCACACGGTGCCCTGACCGCCTCGGTTTATTCGTCGTCGCCGCAGGTCATCGATGCGACCCGGGAAGCAGCCCTCGACGCTGGGGTGCACTTGTCGGAAAACCTGACCGGCGGCGTCTTCGTCAACCAGACCGCCGCGTTCGGCGACCTGCACGGCACCGCAGCTAACCCGGCCGCAACCGCCTCGCTAACCGACGACCACTTCGTCACCGGCCGCTTTTTCACCTTGCAGTCTCGCCATCACCTTCCCGCCTCCGGGAGCACAGATGGTTAAGGATGGTGGAGGCAGCTTGAGCAGCGATCAGCTGACCGGGAAGCGCCTGTTTGCCGAGACGATCGAGCGAGACCACCGGGTTGAGCCGCGCGATTGGATGCCCGATGGCTATCGCATGACGATGATCCGCCAGATCGCCCAGCATGCCCACTCCGAGATCATCGGCATGCAACCGGAAGGTGCCTGGATCACCCGGGCACCGACCCTGCGTCGCAAAGCCATTCTGCTCGCCAAAGTCCAGGACGAGGCCGGTCACGGACTCTATCTCTATTCCGCGGCCGAGACCTTGGGCGCTGACCGCGGTGACCTAACCCGTCGTCTGATCGAAGGCCGCCAGAAATACTCGTCGATCTTCAACTATCCGACGTTGTCGTTCGCTGATGTCGGCGTGATCGGCTGGCTGGTCGACGGCGCGGCCATTTGCAACCAAGTGCCGCTCTGCCGCAGCTCCTATGGGCCCTATGCCCGAGCGATGATCCGCATCTGCAAGGAAGAGTCCTTCCACCAGCGGCAGGGTTACGAGCTTTTGATGTGCATGATGCGTGGCACAACAGCACAACAGCAGCTGGTTCAAGACGCGGTCGACCGCTGGTGGTGGCCTTCGTTAATGATGTTCGGGCCACCTGATGCCGAGTCAGCAAACAGCGCACAGTCGATGGCCTGGAAAATCAAGCGGCACAGTAACGACGAACTGCGTCAACGCTTTGTCGACATGAGCGTCCCGCAGGCTGAGGCGCTCGGCGTCACCTTGCCCGATCCTGATCTGCGGTGGGACTCGGAGCGCGAGCACTTTGACTTCGGTGCAATCGACTGGGCGGAATTTCGGCAGGTGTTGGCCGGCGCAGGCCCGCTGAACGCCGAGCGAATCGCCCACCGCAAACAGGCCGACGACGACGGCGCGTGGGTGCGCGAGGCCGCCACCGCGCACGCGGCGAAACGGACGTCAGCCGACGGTGCGGCGAAACGGACGGCCGCTGGCGATGTGATGAAGCGGATGGCCGCTCGCGTTTCGACAAACCAAGCATCGACTGGCGACGATCGGGCAGGGGTAAGCTGATGGGCGGTGAGATAAAGCACGAATGGCCGCTGTTTGAGGCGTTCGTCCGGGCCAAGCGAGGCCTCAATCACGTGCACGTCGGATCGTTGCGCGCGGCCGACCATGAGATGGCGTTGCATCACGCTCGCGACCTTTACACCCGGCGCAACGAAGGCGTCAGCATCTGGGTGGTCCGCTCCGACGACGTGGTGTCCTCCAGCCCAGACGACAAAGACGCGTTTTTCGCGCCCAGCGGCGACAAGGTCTACCGGCACCCCACTTATTACGCCATTCCCGACACTGTCCCGCACATTTGAGGCCGGCCATGAGCTTTGACGCGGCATATCAGGCGCTGACCGACCACGACGACGACACCCGCTGGGCCTACGGAACGGGTTTCGCCGACCCGTTCACAGACGTGCCCACTGCCATACCCGACGACGTGGATCGAGCTGACCTGACCGCTTATTGCCTGATGCTCGGTGACGACGCGTTGGTCTTTTCCCATCGGCTGCAGCAGTGGGTGACTCGTGCGCCCGAGCTTGAAGACGAGCTTGCGCTGGCCAACATCGCGCTTGACTTGCTTGGCCAGGCCCGGCTGTTGCTGACCCGGGCCGGCCAAGTGCAAGGGGAGGGGCGCGACGAGGACGCGTTCGCCTACTTGCGCGAGGCGGGCGAGTTTCGCCACGTGTCCTTGGTCGAGCGCACCGACGACGACTTTGCCCACCTGATGGCCCGGCTGTTGGTGTTCACTACGTGGCGCCTGGCCGTGCTCGACCGGCTGACCGCGTCACGTGACCCCGTGCTGGCCGCCGTCAGCACTAAGGCCAGTAAAGAACTGACCTACCACCGCCAGTACGCGGCCCAGTGGGTGATCCGCCTCGGCGACGGCACCGAGCTGTCGCACCGCCGCATGCAGGCAGCACTCGGCGGTGTTGCACCGTTTATCGCCGAACTTTTCGACCCGCACGCGGTGGAGATGCGGCTGGTCGCGGCCGGTGTGGCAGTCGATCCTTCACTCGCGCGCGAGGAGTTCGAGACTGTGCTCACTGAGGTGTGCCACGCGGCAACTCTCGAACGACTGACCGACAATGCGCCTACGCCGGCCGAATCGGGGCGGGAGAACCCGCCCAGCCCAGCCTTCGCCGAGTTGGTCAAAGAACTGCAAGAAGTCGCGCGGGCTCTGCCTGGCGGTGCCTGGTGACAGCGACTAAGCCCAGCTCGGCGGAGCCGCGAGAATCGACTAAGCCCAGCTCGGCGCAGCCGCGAGAATCGACCACCGAAGCAGGTCTGCTCCGCCGCTCCGCTGCCTCGGTGGTGGCCACAGTGAAGGATCCGGAACTGCCGGTGCTAACCCTCGCCGACCTCGGCGTGATCCGTGCGGTCACTGAGCATGCCGACGGTGTCATGGTTTCGATCACGCCGACGTATTCGGGCTGTCCGGCGATGCAGTCCATTCGCGACGACATCGTCACCGCATTGCACGCGGCCGGATATCCGCGGGTGGTTGTGCGCACTGTGCTCGCACCGGCTTGGACCAGCGACTGGATCAGTGCGGCCGGCCGGACCAAGCTGGCGAACACCGGCATCGCCCCACCCGGTCGGGCACCCCAACGATCAGCCGGCCCGGTGCCGCTCGTGCTGAACGCGCGTGGTCCCGCGGTGGCCTGCCCACGCTGTGGTCATCTGGACAGTGAAGTGATCGCCAGTTTCAGTGCAACAGCCTGCCGTGACTTGCGGCGCTGCCCCCAATGTCGGGAGCCGTTCGAACACGTGAAGGAGATCTGAGGTGGCCGGGCGCGAGTTCCACGCGCTGCGAGTGGCTGAGGTTGAGCGGCTGTGCGCTGACGCGGTCGCGGTGACCTTTGACGTGCCAAGTGAGCTCGCGGAGCAATATGCGTTTCGCCCAGGGCAGGCGTTGACCGTGCGGCGTCCAGGGGACGACACCGACCAGCGGCGTACCTATTCGATTTGCGCGCCGGTTGGGGGCCGCCCGCGGATCGGGGTTCGGGAAATGCCGGGGGGAGTGGTCTCAGGCTGGCTGGTGCGCACCGTGCAGGTCGGTGATGCGGTGGAAGTCGCGCCGCCGGCCGGAACATTCACCCCGGACCTCAGCGCCGGTGGCAGGCACGTGATGATCGCGGCAGGATCTGGAATCACGCCGGTGTTGTCGATTGTGGCTTCATTGCTAGTTGATCCGCAGGCCGAGGTGAGCGTGTTCTACGGCAACCGGCGGGCTGACACGGTGATGTTCGCAGAGGAGCTCGCCGACCTTAAAGATCGTTATCCAACCCGGCTAGAGCTGATCCACCTGTTGTCGCGGGAGGCGCGCGAGGTCGACCTGTTCACCGGCCGGCTGGACGCGAGCAAATTGCGTAGCCTGCTCCCACAGCTGGTCGACCTGGCGGCGGTCGACCATTGGTGGCTGTGTGGCCCATATGGCTTGGTGAGCGATGCGACCGACGTGCTCGGCCAGGCCGGGGTGGCTCTCGAGCGGATTCACCGGGAGCTGTTCTGGGTGGACGAGGCACCACCTGCGCCGATCCGTCCGGACCAGGAGCCCGACGGCACCAGCAGCGAAGTCACGGTGATCTTGGACGGCCGGTCCACCACAGTCACCGTCGCCGAGGGGCGTACCGTCTTGGAAGGGGTGCAGCCGGCCCGGCCAGATCTGCCGTTTGCCTGCAAGGGTGGGGTTTGCGGGACTTGTCGGGCCCGGGTCGAGCAGGGCGAGGTGGCGATGCGCCGCAATTTCGCGCTGGACTCAGCTGAACTGTCTAGCGGTTTCGTCTTGACTTGCCAGGCCGTCGCGATCACAGCGGCAGTAACAGTCAGCTTTGACGATTGATTGGCATCTGGCGGGAGGCTCGGCATTATTGTCGCAATGCCGAGCCGTTGCCAACTGCGCTGAATCGATCAGGCTGAGCGATTGATCAGGCTGAGCGATTGATCAGGCTGAGCGCTGAGCTAGGGCGAAGATTTGACTTTCAGTCGGGCCGTTGGCGGGGGAGAAGTCAACCGTCTCGATTTCCAGCACGGTAAGTCCGTGTGACTCCAGCACCTTTGCCAGGTCGGCCTGCAGGTAGCCAGAAACAGTCACCGGCACACCGAGGAACTCAACCGGCAAACTGTCGGCGTCGAAGTTGACCATGCTGATCGCGAAGTAGCCGCTCGGCTCCAACCGGGCCACAATTTTTTCGATGGTCTGTTCGATGTCGGCCTTGCTCAGCATCAGCAGCGAAAAGAACGCCGTCACCGCGGCGAAGTTGCCCAACTCAGTGGGCACGTCGCGCAGATCAGCCTGGACGAACTCAGCTGCCGGCACTTGCTGGCGGGCCAGTTGCAGCATGCCCGCGGAGATGTCCACGCCGACAACACGATGATTGGATTCGGTCAAGATCTTTGCAGTGGGTACACCGGTGTCACAGCCCAGATCGAGGACCGAAGCGCCGGCCGGGACCAAACGATTGTCCTTAGTAGACGGCCGTTAGGTCGAGCTCGCGGGCATGCTTTGCGTGTCGGGCCAGCAAGTGCACTGTTCGCGGCCCGGCAACGCCGTCAATTGGCAGACCGACCCGCTGCTGAAAAGCGCAGACCGCGGCCGTGACCTGTTCATCACGGCTGCCCGCGGGCAAGCCCAGGTCGGTGAGCAACCCACGCAGGTCGGCCGGATCGGCGGCCGGCGGCGCCTCAGTGCTCCAGCCGATCACCCCGCCGACGACAGAACCGACGAGGCCAAGCATTTCGCGTGCAGACACTGGAGTCACCTCACCTGCGGAAGTAGGTGTCTCCAGCATCCGGCGATTGCCTGTGTCCAACATCAGGCTGAGGTCTCGACCTGCTGTGGGCCACTGCAACTTTCGGACGATAAAGCGGGACGGGTTCAGCTATGGCAGACGTTCGATTTGGCGAGGGTGACCAGTCCACGTGCATCAGTGTCGCTGAGGCCGAATTGGTGTAGCTCGTCAGCGACGGTGGCCGGTTTTGCGCCGCTGGCCAGCCGCGTGCACGCCTGTTGCCCCAGATCCGAGATCTCATCGTCGCGGCGGTCGATGGCTACCTCAGGCAAGCTGCGCTGCACTGCTGCGACAAACTGCGCCATCCCGGTCACAGCAGCGGCGGAAGCAGGTGCCGAGGCAGGACCGGCGCTGGGAGTCGGCGTGACGCTCGGCTGTTGCTGCGAACAACCGGCGACCGCAGCCAGCGCAACCACGGCAGCCAGCCAACCCAGTCGGGAGTGGCGGCGCCCAACGCCGATAGCTAACCAGCTTGTGCGGAGCGGTCGAGTGCCGAGCCCATCGGCGCCAGCGTTGACCGCAGGGTTTAGTCGTGAGTTCCGAAAAAAGGGCCAGTTCGGTAGGCCGGGAGAATATAACACCAGGCGACGATAGGTCGGTCGAGCTCCAGCTGGGGGTGGCGCTCCCACCAGCGAGTGACGATCAAACCCCCTGGAGTGACGCGCGGCATACAGCGAACCCACAGAGCTCTCACCGGCCGCCAACAATTTAGTGGCGCACGCTTCAATACATCAGCCACTGAAGCGAGGCATTGTGATGAGCGATCCGATCGGCCAGCACCCCTACGCCGGCCAGGACAGCACGAGCACCGACGGCTCCGAGCAAACCTTCCCGGGCAACAGCCAACCCGAGAGCTACGAGCAACCCTTTTCACCCACGTACGCGGTGCAGGCGCCGCAGGTGCAACGGCGTTGGCCGCGTCGCGTGGCTGGCGGTGTCGCTATGCTGGCGCTGGTCGGTGGGGGTGGCACCGCAGGTGGCGTGCTGGCCGAGCGGTACTTGATCGACCAGCCCACCGCGACCACGACTAGCAGCACGGTGAGTGCCGTGAACGCGACCAGCAGCACAATCGACAAGACTAATCTCGCGCCGATTGTGGCTAAGGTTCAGCCGAGCGTGGTGACCGTCATGGTGGACGGCACTCGATCGTCCGCACTCGGCTCTGGCGTCGTGCTCAACTCCACTGGGCTAGTGCTGACCAACAATCACGTCATCGCCGCGGACGGCACAGTCAGTGTACGGTTGTCGACTGGAAAAACCGTACCGACGAAGGTTGTGGCTACTGACACGACGCATGATCTGGCGTTGGTGCAGGCGGCTGGGCTTAGCGGGCTGACGCCTGTCACTTTCGGCACGAACAGCACTGTGGCCGTGGGTGACACCGTGCTCGCTTTCGGTGCCCCGCTCGGCTTGGAGAATACGGTGACCTCAGGCATTGTGTCGGCGCTGAACCGCAGCGTGAACACCGGCACCGAGAAGTTGGCTGGTCTGTTCCAAACCGATGCCGCGATCAACGAAGGCAATTCCGGTGGGGCTTTGGTGGACACGTCCGGCCGGGTGATCGGGATCAATGTGGCAATCGCTACCGCGAGCCAGTCGAGCAGCGGCAGCATCGGCGTCGGCTTCGCTATCCCCGCCGACACTGTCGTCAGCGCCGTGAAACAACTCGAATCGCGGGCCAGTTGACTTTCTAGCAGCAGATTTGGTGCCGCCGAGGTTCAACCCGACGGTCGGCTAGGCGAGAAGTCAGCCTGACATCAGGGTTGGTAGCGGTAACCCATGCCGGGTTCAGTGATCAGGTGGCGTGGGCGGGTCGGATCGTCTTCGAGTTTGCGGCGCAACCGGGCCAAATATTGCCGCAAATAGTTGGTTTCGGTGCCGTAGCGAGGCCCCCAGACTTCCTGGAGCAGCTGCCGCTGCGTGATCAATTTGCCGGGGTTACGCAGCAACTGCTCCAGCAGCTGCCACTCAGTCGCGGTAAGTCGCACGTCGGCTGGGCTGACCGTGTGATCAGTGAGGTCAATGCGGTATTTGCCGATCACACCGACCGCCGGCACGGCCGAGTCCGGTGGGCGCGAACGGCGGGTGACTGCCCGGATGCGGGCCAGCAACTCGTCCACCCCGAACGGCTTGGTCAGGTAATCGTCAGCGCCGGCGTCAAGTGCACCCACCTTGTCGACCCCCTCGGCTCGACCGGAGAGCACGATGATCGGCACACTGCTGTAGCCGCGTAGTCCGCGGATCACTGCGATGCCTTCTAAGTCGGGCAGACCAAGGTCGAGCACCACCAGGTCCGGCGGGTTTGCCGCGGCAGCTCGCAGCGCGGCTGTGCCGTCAGCCGCGACCTCCACCTCGTAATCGCGGGCGCGCAAGTTAATCCGAAGCGCCCGCAGGATCTGCGGATCGTCGTCGACCACCAACACCCGGATCATGCTGACCAGATTCGGGTCATTGCGGCCCGACCGCGGTCACCGCCACGACCGCAGCACCGGCCTCGTCGGATGCGGCCAGGTCGACGGTGGCTTCGATGCCCCAGTCATGGTCGCCGTTCGGGTCCTCGAAGACCTGGCGGATCGTCCACACGGTCGGGCTTGCGTCGATTTGCAGCAGCGCCGGACCACGCGCTGCTGGGCCGGTGCCGAGCTGGTCGTATTCGGCGAAGTACTCCTCGATCGCGTCCTGCCAGCGTTCGGCGTTCCACCCGGCCTCGGCGTCCAGCTCGCCGAGCTCGTGATAGCGGCGCAGCGCGGCCAACTCGACCCGACGGAACAGCGCGTTACGCACCAAAACCCGAAACGCGCGGACATTACGGGTGACAGCGGGTGGCTTGTCGTCCAGGCGTACTTCTTCGAGATCTGCGCCGGGGTTGCGCAGCCGTTCCCATTCGTCGAGCAGACTGGAGTCGACTTGGCGCACCAGCTCGCCGAGCCACTCGATCAGGTCAGTGAGCTCCTCGGTGCGGGCGTCCTCGGGCACAGTTTGCCGCAGCGCTCGGAAAGCGTCGGCCAAATAGCGCAGGACCAAACCTTCGGAACGGGAGAGGCTATAGAACGAAACGTATTCGGTGAACGTCATTGCCCGCTCGTACATGTCGCGGACGACGCTTTTGGGTTTGAGTTCGTAGTCGGCCACATATGGGTGGCCACGCCGGTAGGTTTCGTAGGCCCCGTCCAGTAACTCCAACAATGGCCGCGGGTGGGTGACGTCTTCCAGCAACGTCATCCGCTCTTCGTATTCGATCCCCTCGGACTTCATTTTCGCGACCGCCTCGCCGCGTGCTTTTTGCCGCTGGGCGGAAAGCACCTGACGCGGATCCTCCAGCGTCGACTCGATCACGGAGACGACATCCAGCGGATACTCGGGGGTTTCCGGGTCAAGCAATTCCAGGCAGGCTAGCGCGAATGGGGACAGCGCTTGGTTGAGTGCGAAGTCGAGCTGCAGATCTTCAGTCAGGCGGTAGGTGACCGAATCACCGTCGGTGACGATCCGCTCAATCACCCCACCGGCCATGAGCGCGCGGGCCAGCGCAATGGCACGCCGTATGTGTCGGCGTTGTGCTCCGGGCTCTTCGTGGTTGTCGGTCAGCAAGTGACGCATGTTCTCGAACGGGTCGCCGCCGCGGGCGAGCACGTTGAGCAGCATCGCGTGGGTCACTTGGAATGAGGACGTGAGCGGTTCGGGTTCGGCGCCGACCAGCCGTTCATAGGTGGGCTGTCCCCAGCCGATCGTGCCTTCGGGTGGCTTCTTGCGCACGACTTTGCGCCGCTTCTTCGGATCGTCGCCCGCTTTGGCCAGGGCCCGGTCGTTGTCGATGACGTGATCAGGCGCCTGGACCATGACTGTGCCGAGTGTGTCGAAACCGGCCCGCCCGGCCCGCCCGGCGATCTGATGGAATTCGCGCGCCTTGAGCAGTCGGGTCTTGATCCCGTCGTATTTGGAAAGCCCAGTGAACAGCACGGTGCGGATGGGCACGTTGATGCCGACCCCAAGCGTGTCAGTGCCGCAAATTACTTTGAGCAAGCCTGCCTGAGCCAGTGTTTCCACCAGCCGCCGATATTTGGGCAACATGCCAGCGTGGTGCACACCGATGCCGTGGCGAACTAGCCGCGACAGCGCCCGCCCGAAACCGGCAGTGAACCGGAAATCGCCGATAGCCGCAGCAATTGCATCCTTCTCAACCCGAGTTGCCATATTGACGCTCATCAGAGCTTGCACCCGTTCCAGTGCGGCTACCTGGGTAAAATGCACGATGTAAACCGGAGCTTGACGGGTCGAAAGCAATTCCTCGATCGTTTCGTGCAACGGCGTTGTCACGTAGGAGAAAATGAGCGGGACTGGTCGCTCGACGCTGCTCACCACCGCGGTGGATCGTCCGGTGCGCCGGCTGAGATCGTCGACGAATCGGGTGGTGTCGCCGAGAGTCGCCGACATCAGGATGAACTGAGCTTGCGGCAGCTCGACCAGCGGCACCTGCCAGGCCCAGCCCCGATCCGGCTCGGCATAGAAGTGGAACTCGTCCATCACCACCTGGCCGACGTCGGCGTTGCGGCCCTCGCGCAGCGCCAAGTTGGCCAGAATCTCAGCGGTGCAGCAGATAATCGGCGCATCGGCGTTGACGTTGGCGTCACCGGTCAGCATCCCCACGTTGTGCGCGCCGAACGCAGCGCACAGTGCAAAGAACTTTTCGCTGACCAGCGCCTTGATCGGCGCGGTGTAGAAGGTGGTGCGCTGATCGGCCAGCGCGGCGAAGTGTGCCCCCATAGCCACCAAGCTCTTGCCGGAGCCGGTGGGGGTGTTGAGAATGACGTTCGCCCCCGTGGCAATCTCGATCAGCGCCTCTTCCTGATGGGTATACAAGGCCAGGCCTTGCTCGGTCACCCAGCCCTGGAAGGCTTCAAAGACGGCGTCGGGTTCTGCGGTAGTGGGCAAGCGGTCGGTGAGCGTCATGATGCCACCAACTATATGGATCAGCTGCGCACCGATTCCGCCCGGCCGCTCCCATCAGCCAAGACACCAGCTCTCGCCAGCGCAGCCCCAACCTAAATCCTAGAATCCTAGGATGCCGTACGAAATGTGTTCGCCCGCACTCGCGCAGTCGACTACCGTCATCGCCGGATCAAATGATCGACAGCTAGTAATGAATTTTCGGCAGTGTTGCAAGCACGCCGTGGGGGGAGTGCCGATGAACGTCTTGCTAGCGGGAATCGTCGGCTCGACCGCATACGGCCTGGCCGGGCCCGACTCTGACATCGACCGGCTCGGAGTTTTCGCCGCGCCCACTGTCGTCCTGCACGGTCTGGCCGCCCCGGCAGAGTCGATGGTGTCGACCGAGCCTGACGTCACGTTGCACGAGGCACGCAAGTTTTGTCAGTTGGCGCTGGTCAGCAACCCGACGGTGTCCGAGCTGATGTGGCTCGACTCCTACGAGACGATCACAGCACTGGGCGAGGAGCTGATCGGCATCCGCGCGGCGTTCCTGTCGGCAACCCGGATTCGCACCTCCTATCTTGGCTATGCGACTCAGCAATTCCGTAAGCTCGAATCTCGCGGTGACGGTTCTTTCTCAGCGCAGACCCGCAAGCGGACCGCTAAGCATGCCCGGCATTTGCTGCGACTGTGTGAACAGGGCTCGCAGCTGTATTTGACCGGGCAGCTGCGGATAACACTCGCGGATCCCCAGCGCTATCTGGATTTCGGCGAACGGATTGCCGGCGGCGACATCGAGCATGCGCGCAGCGTCCTGCACGAATACGAGGCTGCTTTTGCCGACAAGCTGAGCCCGCTGCCATACGAGCCAGACCGCACCCTCGTCGAGTCCTGGCTACTTCGAGTCCGCGCTGTGCACTACCAACCGATAGCCCGAACATGATCGCTCGATAACCCGATCGGGCTGTTTCTAGTCGGGTTTAAAACAGGTTCAGGGGAGCGGCAGTGGTATTTCGTCGCCCATGTAGCCCGGTGGTTATTCCTTGACCTTCAGCACTCGTTCGATCTCGGTCAATTCATCGGCTGACAACTGCTGATTGTCCAGCGCGCCGATGTTGTTTTCGAGTTGGGCCACGCTGCTGGCACCGATGATCAGGCTGGTCATCCGCGGGTCGCGTAACGCCCAGACCAAGGCGAGTTGCGCCAATGACTGACCCCGGCCCTGAGCGAGGTCGGTGAGCGCCCGAATCCGACCCATCGTTGCTTCGTTCAAGTCACTTTCGTTCAGCGAGTCGCTGATGCGCACTCGCGAGTCGGCCGGAATCCCATTGAGGTATCGGTCGGTGAGTAGGCCTTGCTGCAGCGGGCTGAAGCCGATGCAGCCCTGCGGCCGGAATCCCATTGAGGTATCGGTCGGTGAGTAGGCCTTGCTGCAGCGGGCTGAAGCCGATGCAGCCTGCGCCGGCGGTTTCCAGCGCGTCAAGCAGGTCGGTTTGCTCGATCCACCGGTTTAGCATCGAATAGGACGGCTGGTGGATCAGCAGCGGTGTGCCGAGCTCCCGCAGGATTTTCGCTGCCTCGACGGTCTGCTCGGTGGTGTAGTTGCTGATCCCGACATAGAGCGCCTTGCCGGCGCGCACGATCGCGTCAAGCGCACCCATCGTCTCGGCCAGTGGGGTTTCCGGATCGGGCCGGTGACTGTAGAAGATGTCGACGTAGTCCAGGCCGAGCCGCTGCAATGACTGGTCCAGTGAGCTAACCAGATATTTGCGCGAACCCCATTCGCCATAGGGACCGGGCCACATCTCATAGCCGGCCTTGCTGGAGATGACCAGCTCGTCGCGGTGGTGCCGCAAGTCAGTGGCCAGGATCCGGCCGAAATTGGCCTCGGCGCTGCCGGGCGGGGGACCGTAGTTGTTGGCCAGGTCGAAGTGGGTGACGCCCAGATCGAACGCACGCCGCACGATGGCGCCTTGCAGGTCGATCGGCCGGCCGTCGCCGAAGTTTTGCCACAGACCGAGCGAGAGCGCTGGCAGCTTCAGCCCGCTGCGTCCGGCGCGGCGGTATGTCATGGAGTCGTAGCGGTCGTCTGCGGGGTTATGGGTCACACACCACACCCTAGGGATAGGTGATCCGCCGGGCCGCGCTGGTAGGTTGGCCGCAGCTGCGCGGGAGAGATCGTCGGGCCTGGACCAGGGCTGCGACGGCGCCGAAGGGGCAAAACCTCCCCGGAACCTCTCAGGCAAAAGGACCGCGCGGGCAGCGACCTCTGAAACGCCCTTCGTTAAGCGCGTGACAGAGGGGGAGGTTTGACGTGCCGACCTTCCGCCGCAGGAGTCACCATGACCTTCGCATCTCGCCATATCGGCCCCGATTCGGACGCCCAAACCCACATGCTCAAAGCTATTGGGTACGCGTCGCTGGACCTACTCATGGACGCCGCCGTCCCTGAGGTGATCCGCTGGCACGGACAGTTGGAGCTGCCCGCCGCCGCGTCGGAAGAGGAAACGATCGCCGAGCTGCGCGAGATCGCCGCGCAGAACACGGTCACCACCTCGATGATCGGCCTCGGCTACTACGCCACCTTCACCCCGGCCGTGATTCGGCGCAACGTGCTGGAGAACCCAGCTTGGTACACCGCCTATACGCCGTATCAGCCGGAGATCAGTCAGGGCCGGCTGGAAGCGCTGCTGAACTTTCAAACAATGGTTACCGACCTGACCGGGCTGACCACAGCGAACGCGTCGATGCTCGACGAAGCAACAGCTGTCGCGGAAGCGATGACTTTGGCCCGACGCTCAGCCAAAGCCAAATCCCCGGTGTACGTGGTGGACGCTGACACGCTGCCGCAAACACTGTCGGTGCTGCGCACCCGGGCGGAGCCGCTCGGCATCAGCGTGGTCCTGGTCGACCTGGACGCCGGTGAACAGCTGCCGGAGCAGTTCTTCGGGTTGCACCTGCAATACCCCGGTGCCTCAGGTGCCGTCCGCGACCACGCCGACTTGATCACCGCAGCACATGCCAAGGGCGCACTGGTGACGATCGCCGCCGACCTGCTCGCCCTGACGTTGCTGCGCTCGCCCGGTGACGTCGGTGCGGACATCGCCGCCGGCACTACCCAGCGTTTCGGTGTCCCGCTCGGCTTCGGCGGCCCGCACGCCGGCTATCTGGCCGTGCGCGCCGGCCTCGAACGTTCGCTGCCTGGCCGGCTGGTCGGAGTCTCGCAAGACGCGGATGGCGCCCCGGCCTATCGGCTCGCCCTGCAAACCCGCGAACAACACATCCGCCGCGAAAAGGCCACCAGCAACATCTGTACGGCCCAAGTCCTGCTCGCCGTGATGGCCGGCATGTACGCGGTCTACCACGGCCCGGACGGTCTTCGCGCCATCGCCGAGCGTACGCACGAGCGCGCCCGAGCCCTCGCCGGCGGATTGACCGCAGCCGGTATTCAGCTCACCCACGCCGAGTTCTTCGACACTGTGACAGCAATCGTGCCCGGTCGCGCGGCCGAGATCGTCGCGGCTGCGGCTGCGGTCGAGATCGATTTGCGTTTGGTCGACGCGGATCGAGTGTCGATCGCGTGCGATGAGACGACCACTGCCGCGCATGTCGACGCCGTGCTCACTGCCTTCGGTGCCACTGCGACCGAGTCGGCGCCCAGCGGCGTGTGGGCAGTGACGCGCACCAGCGCCTATTTGACCCACCCAGTTTTCCGCACCCACCGTTCCGAGACCGCGATGCTGCGCTACCTGCGCAAGCTGTCCGACCGCGACTACGCGTTGGACCGGGGCATGATCCCGCTTGGCTCGTGCACGATGAAGCTCAACGCCACCACCGAGATGGAACCGGTGAGCTGGCCTGAGTTCGCCAACATCCACCCGTTCGCGCCGGCGTCGCGTATCGGCGGTTATCAGCTGCTGGTCGACCAGCTTGAAGCGCGGCTGGCCGAAATCACCGGCTATGACGCGGTCAGCGTGCAGCCCAACGCCGGTTCGCAAGGTGAGCTGGCCGGGTTGCTGGCGATCCGTGGCTATCACCGTTCCCGCGGAGAATCGCACCGCGACGTCTGTTTGATCCCGTCCAGCGCGCACGGCACTAACGCCGCGAGCGCGGTCATGGCCGGCATGCGCGTCGTCGTCGTGGCCTGCGACGATGCCGGCAACGTCGACCTCGACGACCTGCGCGCCAAGATCGAAAAGCATGCAGACTCGCTCGCCGCGATCATGGTCACTTACCCGTCCACCCACGGGGTCTATGAGAAGTCGATAGCTGAACTGTGCGGCCTCGTGCACCACGCCGGCGGTCAGGTCTATGTCGACGGCGCCAACCTCAACGCGCTAGTCGGCTTTGCCAAACCAGGCGAATTCGGCGCCGACGTCTCCCACCTGAACCTGCACAAAACCTTCTGCATCCCGCACGGTGGCGGTGGCCCCGGCGTCGGCCCGGTCGCGGTCCGCGCCCACCTGGCTGACTTCCTGCCCGGCGACCCGCTGCAGTCCGGCGAGCACCACGCCGTCTCCGCGGCAGCACACGGCTCCGCCGGCATCCTGCCGATCTCCTGGGCCTACCTGCGGATGATGGGCCCACAAGGACTCGCCGCTGCCACCGCCGTGGCCGTCCTCAATGCCAACTACATCGCTACGCGACTTAAAGACCACTTCCCCGTTCTGTACGTCGGAAATGATGGTCTTGTCGCGCACGAGTGCATCCTGGACTTGCGCCCGATCACCAAAGCGACAGGTGTCACCGTCGATGACGTCGCGAAACGGCTTATCGACTATGGCTTCCACGCGCCGACCATGTCGTTCCCGGTCGCCGGCACCCTGATGGTGGAGCCGACCGAAAGCGAGGATTTGGCGGAGATCGACCGATTCGTCGCGGCGATGATCGCGATCAAAGCCGAGATCGACCAGGTATCCGCCGGAGTGTGGCCGGCCGAGGACAATCCGTTGAGTAACGCACCGCATACCGCTGCGGCGGTAATTGCTGACGATTGGTCGCACGCCTACCCGCGGTCGGTGGCGGCTTATCCGGCCGGGGTTGACCACGCGACGAAATACTGGCCGCCGGTTCGGCGCATCGACGGCGCGTACGGTGACCGGAATTTGGTCTGCTCGTGCCCGTCGCCGGAAGCATTCGAGGACTGATCGCGTTCGTTGACTGATCGCGTCAGTGAACGAACGGTCCTTGAACACACAGTCCCTGAACACGCAGCCCCTGAATACGGGGTCCCTGAATACGGGGTCCCTAAACACGGGGTCCCTAAACACATAGGGGCGCCGGCCCGCCGCGGTCTTTGTTGTTCGCGGGGGTCGGTGGCCTGCTGGACGGTCGATGGTCTTGCTGTGTGGCGGGGCTCAGCGCTGAGCGCGAGGGTCGCGACTACGATTAGTAGCCGGCTTGGGTGTTACGGTTCACGGTTTTCAGGCCGCGAGCGCGTGACGGGCGGGGCCGCGGTGCGGTTCGATCATGGTCCCGTCCGGCAGTATTTCGCCGGTGTCCTCAAAGACGATGACGCCGTTGCACAGCAGGCTCCAACCCTGCTCGCGAAAGGTCGCGACAGTGCGGGCTGCTTCGCGGTCGACGGCGTCGGCGGAAGGACAATTACTCAGGTGCTGGCACATCAAGGGTCTCCGGTCGGGGGCTGTGTGATGATTCACAACGACGGTGACGGACGTTACCTCAATCCGAACGACAACGGACTGAGCCGGTGACGGCGTCGTGTTGAAAGAATCCTCAGTTCCGATAGTCCACGACAGCGGGCGCATCGACCACTTCTTGGCCCGTCCGATTGCTGTCACCCCGGGCGCGCCAGCGTCCTGCCAGGGCCGTCACCGTGTGTTAACAGGATTCGAGTGGTATGTCGGCGACCCCGGCGACCCGGCCCAACTGGTGGCGATGTTCCTCCATTCCTATGGGCTAGGTTCGCTAAAAATCCGCCGAACGGCCAGCCAAGTTCACCCGATCGGCGCTGGCACAATTTGCGGAGCAACACTCTACGTATCCGCAGCTGCCGGTTCTGTGATCAACAACGTCCGACCCCGCCAACCGTCGCCAGTGCCTGCAATCCCCGACGTCTATGCCGTGGTCTATACCCACACCGACGAGGCCCGCCCGCCCGCTGCAGTCGCCGACTCGCCGAAGCCCAGCCCGCCGGCGCTCCGGTCACGGGAGGTCGGGTTGCCGGGAGCTGGGCCGCCGGAGCCCAGGTCGCCGCAGGTTGGGTTACCGGAACCTGGGGAGTGGGAGCTGGGGGAGTGGACGTCGACGTGGAGTCGAGCTGAGCATGGTGCAGCGGTAGAGCAGGTTCGCGCCGCGATCGGCCGTGGCGACGTCTACCAGGTCAATGTCGTCGGGCACGCCAGCGCCCCTTACTGCGGTGATCCGAGCGCGGCCCTGCACCGAGTCGCTGCATTGCCCGGCGCTCGTTATGGCGGCGTGCTGAGCGGCCGGGGCTGGGCGTTGGCGACCGCATCGCCCGAGACGTTGGTCGAAGTCCGGGCGGGCGAGGTCTTTACTTGTCCGATCAAGGGCACGCGGCCGGCTACCGCGCAGGGTCGGCGTGAGCTGCTGGCCTCGGCCAAAGAACGAGCCGAACACGTCATGATCGTCGACCTGGCCCGCAACGATCTCGCCCGGCTGAGTGGGCTTGGTCCAGTGCAGGTGCGTGAGCTGTTCGCCGTACGTCAATGGGTCGACCTGTGGCAGGCCGAGTCAGTGGTAGTCGCGCCGATCACCGGCCCGCTGGACCTGGCTGATCTGCTGCGCGCAGTCTGCCCGGGTGGTTCGGTCACCGGTGCCCCCAAACTGGCCGCACTCGCCGAAATCGACCGCCTCGAACCGGTCGGCCGTGGGGTCGGCATGGGCGCGCTCGGCTGGGTTGGCGTGGACCACCTGGATCTGGGGCTGAGTATCCGCACGGTCGCCGTGGACGGTCAGCGCGTGCACACCTGGGCCGGCGGCGGCATCACCTGGGACAGCGATCCAACCGCTGAGGTCGACGAAGCTGCCGCCAAGGCCGGTCCGCTCCGAGCTGCTCTCGCCGGCCCCGACAACCGGCAGCCCCGGTATGCGTAACGACCAGCTAGCCTGTTCGCCATGACAGTTCGCCCGATCCGGTTGTTCGGTGATCCGGTTTTGCGCACCGCGGCCGACCCGGTAACTGCCTTTGACCGCGAGCTGCGCGCGCTGGTCACCGACCTGATCGACACCGTCCGCGAGCCAGGCCGGGCCGGCGTGGCCGCCCCACAGATCGGCGTGAGTCTGCGCGCCTTCTCCTACAACGTGGACGGTGTGGTCGGTCACCTGATCAACCCCGTGCTCTCGCAGGCCGCGGGCGAACAGGATGACGAAGAGGCCTGCCTGTCACTGCCAGGCCTCGGCTTTCCCACCCGGCGCGCCCTATCGGTCACTGCTAGTGGTGTCGATCAACACGGTGAGCCACTTGTCATCCACGGGGTCGGGTTCCTCGCACGGGCCCTGCAACATGAGACCGACCATCTCGCCGGCACGCTCTACCTCGATACCCTCACCGGCGACGTGCGCCGTCAGGCCCTGCGCGAACTGCGCCGAACCAGCGCACGGAGTTGAAACCCAGGTATGGCCCAGTCAATGGGGAGGGCTATCTCTCACCCCGCATGACGACACCGCAACAACCGATCAACTCTGGACCTTGTCGGCTGAACTTACCGGAGTCGGCTCCTTCTCCCAGTGAACACCAGCCGCAGACCTGTGGCTGAGCGCAGGGTGAGCTTAGACATGTATGATCTTCTATGGACTGGCATTCTGGTCAGATCATGACGGGTGCGGTGATTTTGACCCCGGTCCCACCCGAAAACCGATGGCACGCTCGCAGCCTTAAATAATAGTTTGTGACCATGCGGCAATTCGCGGACGTCGAAGACTTGTCGGAACTAGTGCACGACGCGGTGGGTACACGAGCACGCGTTACCGCAGTTGATCGCTTGCGCGGTGGTACCAAAAAAGGGGTATACCGGGCTTTTCTTGACGGTTCTGGGCCGCCGAGCGTGATTGTTTACAGCTGGGCCGATGGCGAAAACTTCTGGCCAGAATCGGACGAACACCATCCGGTCGACCTGTTCACGCACGCCGGCGGTCTGCCCGACTTCCAAACAGTTCAGCAACACCTAACCCACCTCGGCGTACGCGTGCCCCGGCTGTTGCTGGCCGACGACAGCCACCGCCGCTATCCCGCCGATGTTGCCGTGGTTGAAGATGTCGCCGGCGGCACGCTCGAAGAACTGTTCAACACCGACCCTTCGCGCGGCCCGGCAGCCTTAGTTGAACTCGCCGACCAGCTCGCGCTCATGCACGGACACCGCCGCCAACACTTCGGCCGGCTCGCCGATCCCGCCGCGCCTGAGTTGTCCTGCGAGCAGTATCTCCTGAACCGGGCTTACCGCGATCTTGCCGAGGCGGCTGGGCGGGAGGATCGAATTCGGGTTGCCCGGGTTGCGCTGCACGATCGGCTTGAGGAACTTGCCGAGCAGGTGCGTCCACGCGCCGACTTTGGCCTTATCCACGGCGAGCTCGGGCCGGACCATGTGCTGATCGACAGCGCGGGGCATCCCGTCCTGATCGACATCGAAGGCGTGATGTATTTCGACGTCGAATGGGAGCACGTGTTCCTGCAATTGCGCTTCGGCGACCGGTACGCTGCACTGGCACAATCCGGTCTGGATCAGCGCCGGCTTGATCTATATATGCTCGCGATACGGCTGTCGTTGGTTGCCGGTCCGCTGCGGCTGCTCGACGGTGATTTCCCCGACCGCGTATTCATGCAGACGATCGCCGAGCACAACACCCAAGCAGCCCTAGCCCTGCTGCCTACGCGGTAGCTGCCCGCAAACTTGGCTGGCTAGGAGCTAACTTGGGGCCCGGCGAACCAGGTCAATGGCGGCCATGCGGGCGAGATCTTGCGCCAAGTCACCCCGGACAACGGTGGGTGGATCGGCTGCGGCGATGGCGACGGCTGCACGCAGGCGTTCATGGCGGTGCTGTTGTTCGGGCCAGATCAGGGCGTGCAACCACGCGCGGTCATCGGCATTTGTCACATCGAGCGGGTTGAGGTCGAGGCCGGCGCGCCAAACGATCTCCGGTAGCTGGGTCGGCGTGGCCGTGCCGGTGAGGGTGCAGTCGAGGATCGGGTCGGTGGTGCCGAGCTGCTGGTCGCCGTACCGGTAGGAGTATTTGTCGGGGAACAGGCCGAAGCCGGCTCAGGCGCCGAGCTCAAGCAGGGCCAAGGGCTGCGGCAATGCGGCTAAAACGGGAAGTAGTAGCGCGCAGCGGCCGATCTCGTTCGTTTGGGTGGCTCGGGATCGCAGGTGCGCGGCAATGGTCTGCTAATACGCGATCGTGAAATCGTGGAATGCCTGGGCGTCGTTGATCGGGCCACCGAGCAGCTGCACGACCGCTAGCAGCAGATTTGGCTGTTGTTTCGCGGGCGGCAGCTGCTCGATCAGCGCAAGCAGCTCGCCGTCTCGGGCAATGGCGTGGGCGAGTCGCTCGTAGCTCGGCGAGACCCCGCGGGCCTCCTGGACGGCAAAATCGGAATACAAGCTCGCAACAGACACGGTACGAGCGTTGACGCCTGATCTGGTTGTCGTCAAGACCGCCCGATCGATCGTCCACATTAATTGGCCGCCGGTTTACGACGATGTGCTGGCAGGATGACCGCCGTGGCACAGCACGATTGCGGAGTCGAGGTTTTCCACGCAGAGCGGCTATTCTTCCTGTCTCGCTAGGGCAAACCGTGAAGTCAGCCGGCGTTCGGGCGGCTTTGCAGCTTTTGTAGCGCAGCTCGCAACTCGGCAACCTGGGCCTGCAGGCTGGCAATCTGCTCGTGTAGCGGCCGAGTTTCGTTGTGTAGTTCTGGCCTCGAAACTAAGAAGCCACCGCGTAGCCAGAATGGGGTTTTAGTGCCGCTCATCGTTGTCTCCAAGTCCTTAGGTGGGTGCACGAATGCCCTAACTACGTCTCGAGGGTGCTTTCTGGGCTGGTCGGCAACGTTGCGGCGTGCTCAGCGATTCGGCGCAGCGCCGCGATGTGTCCTTCGAGCTGGCTGCGCCCAGCCGGGGTGAGTCTGAGCCAGGTGCGCGGTCGCTTGCCGACGTAGCCCTTACGGATTGCCAGGTGACCGCTGCGCTCAAGGTGCGCGGCTTGCTTAGACAGTGCGGGCTGAGCGATCGTCAACTGCTGCTGCACAGTGCCGAACTCGACCCATTCGGCCGCGCTCAGCAGCGCCGTTATCGCCAGTCGGGTGGGATCGAGCAGCACCGCGTCGATGCCAGCGGTCGACGCCTGCCACGGTAGGGGAGCTGTGTCGGTCACTGCGCCAGCTTGCGGATCTGCCGGCGCCAAAGACCAAAAAACACCATCAGGTACGCCGCGACCAGGCCACCTATGACGGTGTGGGGAAATCGGACGGCGGCGATTACGGACGGTGACTCTATGATAATGCCGTTGAATAGCACCAGCAGCCACAAACCGCTCATGTATAGCCACCATTGTTTGCCGAGCTGGCTGAGCCGCCACTGCTCCCGCTGCGCGGCATGAATGCCCAATGCCGAGGCTATGGCCGGCAAGCGAGAGGCGAACGCGACGGGAATCACGACCAACAGCGGCGCGGCCTGCACCACGGAGCGAACCCACCCCGCGGGCAGATCGCCGGAGGCAAACGACACGAAGATGGCAACCGCGGCGGCGGTCCACAGCGGCAAAGGCAGCAGCGTTGCAGCACGACCGCGGTGGACGTGTCGGTCTACGTCGGCCAGGGCAGCGCGGGCTTGCTCAGGGGTCAACTCACTCACACTCTCACCTCATCTACATCCGGTGAGGAATGTAGATGAGCATGAGGTGTCTTGGCAATGGTCTCGTTGCTGTTGTGACCAGACAATCCAACTTGCCATGACCAACACCCACGGGTGGACATTCGTCGCCTACCCGCTAGCCTGGTAGGCGACCAACATTATTAGTGCGGGATGGATCCCGCGAGTGGCCGAAGGGGGCACGATGTTCGCGCTGGTGGTTCGCTTCAACATTCGCGACGAAGAGTCAGCGAAGAAGTTTGATGAACTTACCGCTGAAGTGGTGGAAAAGATCAGGTCAGAGGAACCGGGCACCTTGGTTTATGCCACCGCAACCGTGGTGGAGGAGCCTCTTGCGCGAGTGTTTTACGAGGTCTATGCCGATCAGGAACATGCCTTCCAAGCGCACGAAAACGCGCAGCATGTCGTGGACTTCCACGCCCGCAAGGCCCCACTGCTCGTCGACTATCGAGTCGAGTTCTTGACGCCTGGGCCGACTAAAGGTCTGCCGGGCAACTGATGCCAAAGCTCGATGCTTCCGCTACCGCGCTCGGCCGCAAGATCGCGTTCTTTCGAGCGCGGCGTGGATTGTCACAACGTGAATTTGGCGTGATCGTGAGCCGGTCTGAGACATGGGTGTCCCAGGTCGAGCGGGGAGAGCGCCGCATCGACAGAATGACGGTGCTGCGCGAGGTTGCCGACGCCCTCAATGTTCCGCTGAGCGAGTTGGCGGCGGACACGCCGATCATCGCTGAAGCGAGCTCGCGTTCGGCTCCAGCTTCGGCTCTGCGAATGTTGCTGTCATCAAGTCTTACCTTGTCGCTCGCCGTGCGCAATCCGGTCGCTGGTATCGAGCTTCATGCCCTGCATGATCAGGCTGAACGAGCCTGGGAGCTTGCTCACGCCGCCAACTACAGCGAGCTACTCCCATTGCTGACCCAGTTATTGCCTCAAGCTGAAGCTGCTGTGCGGGAGGCGAAGGGCAATGCAGCCAAGGCCCGATATCGTCTACTCGCTCGGGTTTACCACGCCGCGGCTGCTGCCCTGGTCAAGCTTGGGGAGCTTTCGGCGGCCTGGGTCGCTGCCGATCGGGCCATCGGTGCTGCCGAGCGGGCTGGTGATCGCCTCCTCATGGGCGAAGGAGTCTTCCGGTTGGTGCTGGTTTTCCAGGCCGGCCGGCAATACGACCAGGCTGAGCATGCGGCAGTTACCGGAATTGACGCGCTCGCACCCCTTGCCGCGGTAGGTAATGAGGCAGCCATCTCGCTGCAAGGCGCCCTGCAATTGCAGTTGGCTGTCATTGCTAGTCGACAGAACGATGCTGAGGCGGCGCTGCGTCAACTAAATCTGGCCCGGATCGCGGCCAGGCACCTTGGTGAGGATCGCAACGACTACAACACCGAATTCGGCCCAACGAATGTCGACCTCACCGAGGTGGCTGTCGCTGTCGAGCTGGGAGATGCAGGCGCTGCACTACGACTCGCGGGTGCGATAGATGCGGGCAACCTGTCGCCGGAACGCCAAGGTCGCCTGCATCTAGACGTCGCGCGCGCGCATGCACAGCGTCGCAATTTCGAGGCAGCGGTTACTGCCTTGCTGGACGCGGAAGCGGTGACGCCGGAGCACACTCGGAATCACTGGATCACGCGCAACCTCCTGCAGGATTTGGACCGGGCCGTGAAGGTGCGGGATCCGCGTATCCAAGGGTTGATGGTTCGATCACACATTGTGGCACGGTAGTCCGTACTAAAAGTGCGGGCATTAACCAAAAGTGCGGCATAGGCTGAAGCGGTAACGAAGTGCTTCCGCGTGAGCCTGTGCTGAATCAGGATCGAGGGGGCATCCACGGCCCCGGCGTTGTTCGGGAGTGTCCGGTTTGATCATGGTTTGTTAGATGTTGTAGACGGCGAAGGCGTCGCGGTGTTCGTGGAGGTCGCGGCGGGCGTGGGCGATGTTCGCGCGTCCGGCGAGGCGGAAGGTGTTGAGGGCCAGATTGCGGAAGCTGGCCGCGGCGCGTGGGGCTGTACCGGTTCTGAGCTGGGAATCGTCCTCGTGGAAGGTCACGTCACGGCTCCAATGTAGACGGTTCTCCACGGACCAGTGACCCCGCGCGTAATAGTTGAGGTGGCCCGGCCCGGCCTGGCCGGCGTCGGCGCTGACGATGCCGTGAATGATTTCTTTGCTGGTGCGTACGCCGTCGAGTCCACCGGTGTCACGGCGCAGCCGAAAGACTTGCCGGGCGCCGGGGAACAGGGTGTCGTCGCAGGGCGCCACGCGCAGCGTCCGTCGTTCGGTACGCCCGTGTCCCCTGTCGGTGGTGACGTCCATGTGGTCGATGAACTCGGAGTCTGTGCCGCACAGCAATGCTTGGGCGGCTTGCAGCGCGAGGGGCTGATTTCCCTTCAAAATCAACATGTAGTGGGCGTTCAGCGGCCCGGTGATCAGCCGGGCAGTCTTCTTCGTCGTGTGCAGGGCATCAAGGGTCAGCATCATGCCGGCCACGTCCAGCGGTGTCAGCAGGTCCGCGATGACCGCGTTCTCACCGCGTTTGTTCGGGACCTGACGCTGACCCAGGACGATCCCGCGGTCGTGGGTGACCGCGGCGACCAGGAACACCTGCCCGGCCGGGGTGCGGCTGCCATGCAACAGTTTCCCGTCGATCGCGGCCGCGGGTAGCAGCCCGGCCGGCGCCGGGTGAGTCACCGCCCGCGCGGCGGCGCGGCGTTGTTCACGCTCGACCGGCTCGTCGCACCCGGCGGCGACAACCGGCACCAGCGCGTCACCCCGGACCACATCAGCGGCGTATCCGCAGGTCGCCGCGTCGAGAGCGTCACCATCCAGGGCTTGCAGTACCCGCCGGAAGGTGCGTTCGCTGGGCACTATGTACCGGCCACGCCACGGGTTGTACCGGGCCCCAAGACGGTGCAGGACATCCTGCGGGGTCCGCGCCGCCCACTGCCGGATCGCCGTCACACCGTCGTTACCGGCCACCAACGTCGCGCATGCGGTCAACACCAGAATCACCAGCAACGGATGCCGAAGACCCCGCCCTCGCCGCGGATCGGGTACCTGCCGCAGCCGCTCCAGCAGCGGCGACGCCACCGACAACGGGTCAGCAGCCACCGCCTGCGCGGCGGGCAAACCCGCGGCGAGTTCGGCTTCCCACAAGGCCAGATCGGCGAGGTGGTCAACAACAGGGCTGATCGGGGAAGATGACAACACGAGCGCGACTCCTGCAACGATCTTGTGGCATAGACACCCGAAAGATCACCAGAGTCGCGCTCGTCCAGCAAACCAGGTCCTTGTCCAATCCCTAAACTGGGCATAACACCCCAAGCCGGAACAACGCCGGGGCCGTGAGGGGGCATCGGGTTCGGATCCTGAAGGAGCTGGGCTATGGGTGTGGCCGCGATATCGGCCGTGTTGGCTGCGCTTCTTATCGGGTTCCTTGCTGGCCTACTGGCCTTCAAGGTCAAACAGCGGTGGTGTCCGCTGCGGTTCGCTCACCACCGTCCAGGTGCCTAGCGACAAGCAGAGGGCGTGCGGTGCCTGCGATGAAGCGTGATGAATTGGTGAAAGCCCTCGAAGCTGAACCGAGTAATGCGGAGGTTCAGGTCTGTATCGGCGCCCACTTGGTCGACGTGGAGAGTGTTGCTTTCATGGAGAAGCGAGATTCAATTGTCATCCATATGCGCAGTGATGATATTAGTGACGTGATGAATGCTTCTCGTAATCATTTCTGGATTATGCAATGACAAAAGCCAAATTCGGAAAGCTCAGTGGACGCGCCAGAGGAGTAGAACGTGTTGCGCTGAGGCGACTTGGCGGTATCCGCCGGTGGTGGTTAGCTCGGTGACGCGGCTGGATCGGTGATCGGCTGGGAGTTGCATCTTCGCTTTCTCGTCGATCAGCACCCAATCGCACTGCACGTTTTGGTCGGGGTAGGATGGGAAAAGGTAAACTGTGGTGCGGTGGGTCAATTGCGGAGCTAGGTCATTCGGTGCGGCCACAATGGCGTTGTTCGGGATTCGAGCCAGCAACTGGTCGATCGCGGCGACTCGGGGGCTTATCTGCCAGGCCTGTGGCTTGACCAACTCAGCCACCGGCAATCTGCCGGTCCAGAGAACTGCTATGGCTAACGATCCAACGATTACGGCCTTGCCGGCGAGGCGTAGTCTGCCGGTGAATCTTGGTGCAAGACGGTCGAGGGCGTCGAGGAAGCTGACGAAAACTATCGGCATGAGGATAGCGTCGTAATGGAAATGTGGCACCCAATAGTTGCTCGTCGTGGACCAGAATCGCCAGAGCAGGGTCGGAACGGCGATCAGCAGTAGGGGTGAGCGCAGCGCAAGCATCGCGGTCGGCACCAACAGCGCAACGATGGTCAGCGCTTTGAGATCAGCTGAGGCGAACAGCCGAGAAAACGGATCCTCGGTCGTTGGTGTCACGGTAGGTAGGTAGTCGTTGTGCCCGCTGATGTTGAAGGCGGGGATGACTTCCAGCACGATCAGGGCGGCTGCGCTTGCGCCGGCGGCCGTCACGGCGGCGCCGAGGCGACGTTGCCCGACCAGGAAAAGGTAGACACCGATTGCCGCGATTGTCAGCGGCAGGTCTTCCTTGACTAAAACGAGCGGAGCTGCGAAGGCGACCGCCGCAACCCACCTGCGCTCGGCCAGTCGAACCAAACTGAACGCGACCAGTGGCACGGCGAAACAGATTTCGTGGAAGTCGAAACCGATGGTGTGTTGCAGCCCCCACGATAGACCGTAGGCGGCACCGACGGACGCACCGAGCCACGGGCCGAAGCGGGAGATCGCCAGCTGGCTGATCGGAATGACGGAAATTGCGATGAGTAACGCTTGTGCGACCAACAGCGTGATCGGGCTCGGGAAGACCCGGTAGAACGGGGCCAGTAGGGCAAGGATCGGGTGAAAATGGTCGCCGAGCAGGTTGTAGCCCCGGCCTTTGAGCTCTGAAACCGGCAGATTCAGATTGGCGTAGGACCGAATCGCCTGCTCGAAAATGCCGAGGTCGAAGCCGGTTGTACGCAGCTGCCGATGTCGATTGACGCTGACAATGGCAAAGATCGCGAAGAAAGCCACGCAGAGTAGGTAGGGTATGCTTCGTCGGGCTCGACTTTGGCTGATGCTCTGGCCCGCCGAAGTTGCACCTGGGCCCGCGGAATTTACCCCTGAGTGATCTTCGGTTCGCTCGCTGACGCAATCTTTGCTTCTTTGCGGGCGAGTGTTTCCGGTTTCAAGAATTGTCACGTATTTTCCTCGCTGCATCCCATTACCGATTAGTGCTGGCATATGGTCGCTCACTCGGTAACGGCCCCACGTCGGCCTGGAGTTGGTTCCTCGGTCCGGGCTTGTAACTTTCGGTCGATACCTATACCAACCGAATCGCCGAGCCTCATCCCGCCTTACGAAGTCTGAATCCTTCGGCAGTGCGAACAAGGGTGGCTTGGTCGACCTTGTTAGCTATGATCCGGATATCTAGGCCGGATCGGGGGTCGGGGGTGAAGGCTATATCCACCTGGGTGCGGAAGTGAGAGAAAAATGCCGGGAGCCCGTTAATAGTGCCAGGTTTGACATTCTCGCCTGAAACACGCACAGGTTGCTGCTCAGATTTCAACTGTTCGCGGCGGTTCGAATCTGGAATGCGCATTCCGATGACTTGTACGGTGATGGCCGGGGGGCTATCTAAGCTTTCGGTGTTTGGATCGAAAGCCCTACCGCCGACAGTTAAATACAGCGCGATATAGGTATCGGCGGCTTTGTCTGTGCCAGGAGGAATCAGTAAAGTCTTAGCCGGACCAGCTGGGGTAAATCCCGACGGTAGCCAGGTCAGGTCGTAGTCACCGACGCTCGCCAGCACAACCGTATGGGAACTCGGCGTACTCGACGAAGGAGCGGCCGATGGGTGTTGAGCTGTGGAGATTCCGGTTGGGGTGTGCGCCCGGCTGTTCTGTACGAGCACGCTGACTGCGCCGACGGTCAGGACCGTAGCGGCTGCGACCAGAAGGCTGCTTCGACGCCAAGCTGGGCTTGAGTGTCGCATCGTGGACGCGTTGAGGCTGTGCGAGGGCAGGCCCTGCACCTTGGTGCGGATATGCGCGGCCAGAGCCGGGTCGGCCTTTACCGTGTCTGCCCGTTCACGAAGTGCGGCACGCAGTTCGGTTTCTAGGTTCATGCTAATCAAGCACTCCAGAGAGAAGCGGGCGTCATCGGATTACTGGAAACAGAAGCGGGGGTGAGGTCAAGAGCCGGGGACACTTTGCGTAATTGCGCGAGACCACGGGATGCACTGCTTTTCACTGCGCCGATGGAACAGCTCAAAGTCTCAGCAATTTCTGCCTCGCTCAGGTCGTGCCAATAGCGCAGCACCAAGACCGCCCGTTGGCGCGCTGGCAAGGTGTTCAGAACGCGCACTAGCGCGTCCCGTAGGTCGTAGGTGGCCATATCGTCGACCGAATTTCGTTCGGTGTCGGAAAGGATGGGGACTTCTCGGACCCGAGCACGCAGACGACGCCAGCGACTAGTCGCGGCGTTCACCAATGAACGTCGCACATAAAAGACCGGCTCATCGGTGCGCTCGATCCGGGACCAACCGCGAAAGGCGCGCTCCAGTACATCTTGTAGCAGGTCTTCGCCGTGCCCTCGATCACCGGTGAGCAGGTAGGCGAGGCGCAAAAGCGACGTCCCGTGGTCGCGTAGTAACGCCTCGAATCCGCCATCAGTCATGTGAACCACACACCAGATTGCCGCCCTCCCACGCCGTCTGCACCCCGTCGCAACGTCCAGACGCACCACTGCGAGAAAAGGTTGCAGACGAGCGCAAGAAATATTTGCTCGCCAGTCAGCGGATGATGAATTGGGGCGGATCGTGGCGTAAGAAATCGTGGTGGGAAATGTCCCACCCGTACGCGCCGGTGCGCCCAAAAACCAAAATGTCGCCCACCCGCAACTGCGATACGCGCTGTCCACGAGTCAATACATCCCGGGGCGTGCACAGTTCCCCCACCGCATCGACGGCGACATCGTGCACGGCTGGCCGCGGATACGAATACGGCCAAAGCTCGACCTGCCGTACCGTGAAGGGGTGGCTGTAACCCCAGGCCGCCGGCAGCCGAAAGTGGTGGGTTCCGCCGCGCACGACCGCGAAGGTCCGCCCGTGGTTGGTTTTCAAGTCGAGCACTTCAGTGCAGTATGAACCGGCGTCCGCGGCCAGTAACCGCCCCGGTTCAAAGATCAGTTCGACCCCGGGTGGGACGACGATCGGGCGCAGTGGCAGCAGATCCATCGTCGCGTCGCTGCGGTAGTCCACCCCGAAGCCGCCGCCACATTGACTATGCGTAAGTCCGCGCCGTGCGCCGCAGCCGTGCGCAGCGACCATTCCAGCGCCTCGCTCACAAATGCCGCATGGGCCGCGCCGTCCATGTTGTTGGACAAGCCGCAGCCGCCACGACAGCGGCGAACCCGCCTCCGCGTACGGGGCGTGCCAGGCGTACCAGTCCTCGCTCTCAGCCACCGTCGCCTACGCGGCGAAGGTGTCGTGCGTCCACGCGGTCAGCCGCAGCTGCAACGGCCCATGGCCGGCCAGCACGTGGTCGACGAACGCGGTGCGTTCATGTGCCAGCACGGCAGCCTCCCAGACGCACGGCCCCAGCCCAGGTGGTGCCGGGAGTAACTCCTGCGGCTCGTCGGCTGGGCCGACGAAGACGGCCAAGCGGGTCATATAGTCGGCGATCCAGGACTGCACGATCACGTAGTCACCGTCACCGCCGGCATGCACGATCACCGCGGCGAGTCCCACGCAGGTGTCGCCGGCGCTGAGCTCCTGCGCCGCCAGGTCCAGCGCCGCCTGCTGCTGAGCCGCGTCGACGCGCCGTCCAGGGGCTTCGATCGCGTACAGCTTGACCAGCTGACCGTCGATGAGTCGCACACCTAAGTGGTCCTCGGCGTTAATCCTTCGGGGGTTGGTTCAGGGGTTCCAGGTTGGTGAGGTAGAGGTCGCCGGCGCAGTCGAGGGCGTCTTGGGCGGTGCCGATCGGTTGGCCGTCGGGTAGGACGGAGTCTTGGTAGCCGTCACGACTGGCGAGGTAGATCGCGAAGCCCCACAGGTGTGCGGAGCGTTGGTAGCGCAGCCTCATCAGTGGGATGGTCTCACCGTCGGGTAGTTGCGCGTCGATGTAGGCGAACCCTGCCCGGTACCGCACCACGATCCCGGGCAGCCCGGGCCAGTGGGCCTTCGCGTGCTCAGTCAGGCGTTGCTGCAACGACACCTTCGTCGATTCGGGAATCGCGGCCACACTATTCATCATGCCGGCCTGCCGATGGGCCCGCAGGCCGGGGCGAATCCACCCGGTGCGAAAGGCCGACCACCCGCAATAGATCGACTGTCTGCCATGTTCGGGTAGGCGGAGGTTTGTCATGTCTGGTCCATCGGCCTGCCCGATCGTCTTGTCTATGCCCGAGCAGCAGCGTCTTGAGCACCGGGTCAGGACCGTGACCGAGCAACACCGGCACGTCTTACGCGCCACGATCATCTTGCTCGCTGCCCAGGGTTGGAGCAACGCGGCGATCGCGCGGCGGGTCGGGGTCTGTGTGGACACCGCCCGGACCTGGCGCGACCGCTACGGCGCCTACGGCGAGGACGGCCTGCGGGATCGGGGCCGCTCCGGGCGGCCGCGTCGGTTCACCGATGTGCAGCAGGCCCAGGTCAAAGCGATCGCCTGTGAACTGCCCGCTGATCGGGGGATCCCGTTGTCGCGGTTTAGCCACGCCGATCTGGCTGCCGAAGCCGTCGACGTCGGGGTGGTCGAGGACATCTCGGCATCCACCGTGCGCCGGTGGCTACGCCGGGATGCGATCCGCCCCTGGCGCCACCAGTCATGGATCTTCCCGCGTGACCCAGACTTCGCCGTTAAGGCAGGCCGTGTCCTCGACCTATACGCACGCACCTGGCACGGCGAGGTGCTGGGTGACGACGACTACGTCATCTCCGCCGATGAGAAGACCTCCGTGCAGGCCCGCTGCCGGTGTCATCCGAGCCTGCCACCCGGACTGGCCCGGATCATGCGGGTCAACCACGAATATGACCGGGGTGGGGCGCTGGCCTACCTCGCCGCGTACGACGTCCACCAGGCCAGGGTGTTCGGCCGTACCGAACCCACGACCGGCATTGTTCCGTTCGCGAACCTGGTCGCGCAGGTCATGGGCCGTGAGCCCTACTCCAGCGCCCGCCGAGTCTTTTGGATCACCGATAACGGCTCGTCACACCGCGGTCACAAAGCCATCGACCGGTTGGAAAACACCTGGCCGAACGCCACCCTGGTCCACACACCAATCCACGCGAGCTGGGTCAACCAGGTCGAAATCTACTTTTCCATCGTGCAGCGCAAAGTCGTCACACCCAACGATTTCTACGACCTCAACGACGTCACCAACCGGCTCACCGCATTCGAAGAGTTGTACAACCTCGCCGCCCGGCCCTTCAACTGGCGCTACACCAAAGCCGACCTCGCCACCACCCTCAAACGCATCGCCGCTCACGAAACCGCCACCATCTGACCCCCGAAGGATTAACGCCGAGGACCACTAAGCCGCGCGTCGCGCGTTCGTGGTACCCGTTGACCAGCTTCTGCAGTCGGTCCGCTCGGACCGAATCGAGTTCACCGTGGCGCACTACGTCCTGGCTCATGGAAAGCATCATGCCGTGTCGCTCGACTGTGCCAGAGCTGCCGCCTGCTGAGCGGGTATCTGATCCATCGGCCGCACGATCCGGCCCTACGCTAGGGCGCGCTATCTGCGGCACAAGCGAATGTACGACGGCCAACATGTCGGCCGGGTCACTGCGGAATGCGGACGCGACTCGGCCGCAATCGTCGATATCGTGGCCGGCATGGCCATCGCTCGCTTGCCCGTCCTCGCTATCGACTGCTCGTCCGGTTCTACGGCGCGATGCTGGATTGGAAGATCGACATCTCCGCCGACGGGGCCTCGGTATGCGCTGAGGACGGCCGAGCCATCTCCTTCCATCAGGTCGCTGATTACACGCCGCCGACGTGGCCGACCCAGGAGCAGCCCCAACAGATGCACCTCGACATGCTCGTCGACGACCTCGATGCCGCCGAGGCAGCAGTGATCGAACTCGGTGCGGCCAGACATCCCCACCAGCCCGGTACGTCCTTCAGGGTCTTCCTGGACCCGGCTGGTCACCCCTTCTGTATTTGCCTGAACTGATCCAACGGGATTCGTCGGCGTAGCGTTCGCGCTCCTCGGCAGATCTGGAAGGGGCCGTGTCGCTAGCGGGAGTTTCCACCCTTTCATGATCAACAGTCTTGGGTGGGGTGTCTGAGCTGGACTTCCAGTCCCGGTTCGTGTATTACCCATATATGCCGTCGATCGTGGGTAAGCGCCGGGGGGATCAGACGTATTACTACCTGGTCGAATCGGCCCGTGTCGACGGCAAACCGCGGGTCGTGTCGCAGCAGTATCTGGGCACCGCGGATGAGGTGATGGCCAAGCTGTCCGGCGGTGAGTCCGGGCAGCCGGTACGTAGCCAGCACAAGCGTTTCGGGGACGTGGCCGCAGTGTGGTCGGTCCTGACCGATCTGGATGTGATCGGCAACGTTGACGCGGTCGTGCCACGCTACGCCAACGCCGGCGCGTCGGTGGGTACCTATGTGGCCCTCGCGGTACTCAACCGGGTGGTCGACCCGTGTTCGAAGCGGTCCTTCGCTGACTGGTGGGTTACGACGTCGGGGCCGCGGTGGGTGAAGCTGGACGCGGCGGCACTGGATCACCGACGGTTTTGGGACGCGATGGATCTGCTCAGCGATGCCGACCTCGCGACGATCGAGTCGCAGATCTACGGCGCCATGATCGAGCACCACAGCCTGGACCTGGCATCGCTGGCGTTGGATATGACCAATTTTCGCCACCTACATCGACTCCACGAACGAGCGGGCCCCGATCGCCCAGCGTGGGAAAGCTAAACAGAAACGCACCGACCTGCGCCTGGTCGGTCTGGCCCTGGTCGTTACCCGTGATGGTGGGATCCCGATCGTCTCGCACGCCTACCCCGGTGACCGGCCCGACGTCACCCAGTTCAGCGTTGTGCTGGATGAATTGGTCACCCGCTACCGGCAACTCGTAGATTCGGTTCAGTCACTGACCGTGGTCTATGATGCTGGGCAGAACTCGGCCACCAACCACGGCGACGTCGAAGCGTCCGGCATCGGGTTCGTCGGATCGCTACCGCCCAGCGACCACCCCGCCCTACTCGACATCAGCCGTGACGACTACCAGATCGTTGACGCCGAACGTTTCGACGGCCTGAGCGCATACGACACCACCGTCACCGCCCTCGGTGTGACCCGCCGCGCGGTACTGACCCACTCACCCACGCTGCACGACGGGCAATCCCGCGGCTTGGACCAGAGCCTGACCAAAGCCCGCGCACGACTGAGCGAACTGCAGGCCCGCCTACACCGCGGCAACACCCGCCGCCCCCGGCACGCGGTCGAGGCCGACATCACCGCGATCTGCAAACCCCGATGGGTCAACCAGATCATCACCGTCACCCTCACCGGCGACGACCCGAGCACCTTGCGGCTGTCCTGGCGCACCAACACCCGAGCCCGGCAGAAACTGGAACAACGCCTATTCGGTAAACGGATCCTGTTCACCAACCGCGACCACTGGCCCATCGCCGAGGTCGTGAGCGCCTACCGCTCACAATCCGACGCGGAATTCGGATTCCGCCAGATGAAGGACCCCCACGTCGTGTCCTTCTCACCGATGCACCACTGGACCGACTCCAAAATCCGCGTCCACGTCTTCACCTGCGTACTCGCCCTGGCCACCGCACACCTGACGCGCCACCACGCTCACCAAGCCGGCCTACACATGTCCGTCCGCGAAATCCTCGACCACCTCGCCGGCATCGGCGAAACCGTCCTACTACACCACGACGGCGGCAAAGGCCGCCCCCGAGCCCAACGCATCCTCACCGACATGACCGAAACCCAACACAGCCTCTACGACCTGTTCGGTCTCGACCACTACGCCCCCACCCGCTAACCATCACCGGCCCGCAGTATGGGTAATACACCACACACCACGCGACACCCACCCTGAACAGCCCAAACACAAAAGTTGATCATGAAAGGGTGGAAACTCCCGCTAGAGCTGGAACCAGTAACGCCGCAGAGGGCGGTACCGCTGTCGCTGATGCCTTCGAAGGCTCCGCCGCACCGCTCGATCGTCTTCACCGAGGCGGCGTTGTCAACGGCGCAGACTGCCAGCACCCGGTCCATGCCTGTTCCACGCGCCTCGTCGAGGACCCGGCCTAACGCCCAACCGCCGAGCCCTCGCCGACGGGCGGACGGCCGGATGCCGTAACCGACGTGGCCGGCCCAGGACACGTAGTCGTCATCGCCGTCTCGCAACGCGATCCCGCCGAGCACCCGATCGCTTTCCACGATCCATCGGCCGGGGCCCCACTCGGTATGAGCCTCCAGCCAGGCACCGACATCCTCGGCGGGGATGGGAACAGGAACGGCGAACTGTGCGTGCCTCCGGAGTCACTACCCCTCACCTCGGTAAACACCGAACAGGGCAGGCGCCGACGTTGGCGGCCTCACCTGATATCGAGCAATCCCTACACCCTGATCGTTGATCATGTTGAGCCAGGTGACGCCCCTCTTAGAGGGCGGTTCGGGACGCTCGGATAGGTTTCATGTTTTCCGAGGCGACGCAGAATTGCTGCTCAGGCGCCCTGTCGGCCGAGAGGGCCGAACCTGCAGAGCTGCCACCCCGACTTCAGCGGAGCGGGCCTGTCGACCCAACCGCCGCGGCCCGTGCCGACTTTCCCCTGTCCTAGTGGGACAAATATAGGCAATACACGCGAATAGCATTTCCTAAAACCACCCTAATCGTTTGTAACCACCCTCTTACGGCCGAAATACTTCGGGTTCGGGCGCGCGTCGATGCTGCGGACCGGGACCACGAACCGGGTGCCGTCCACCGCGGCCACCAGTCCGCCGCCCCACAGCGTCGCGGTGGGGATGCCGGCCTGATTCCAGATCAGCGGCGCGTTGGCGGCGGCATGGCATTCGGGTCGCACGTAGTTCCGGTACACGTGGTTGATCCGGGATCGGGTCAGCGCCTCCACGCCCGGGGAGCCCAGCCGACGTTGAGGGCCTGCGCGGTCAGCACCGCCGCGAGGCTGGCGGCCATGTCACCGTAAATTGGGCCCGCCGGAGATGTGGGTGTAGGAGGCAATGAACTCGGGATGCCAGGATATGACTTCCTGCACGACGTCGCCGATGTCGGCCTTGGGCATCATCTTGCGAGCGGTGTTGCGCAGGTCCCTCAACGACGCCGGTTCCGCGATGGCCTCCAGCGCGGCGGCGTGCAGCCTGCCGTCGGTGTCCACGTTGATGTCACCGGCCTGAACCAGGGCCGCCATGTACTGCCAGGTGGCGCCCAACTCGGCGGACCACCCGGCCAGCAACTCACCTGGATGTTCGGGCAGCTGCATCGAGTCCAGCAGTTCTCACACCGCGCCTGCCACACCTGCCCGGACAGCAGTTGAGCGCGCGGGCTTCTAACAGGCGCTGCTGGTTGTACTTTTATCAATGAACTACTGGATGTGGCCGGGTAGTCCAGCTCGGATGCGGGCGCGGTTGAACTCTTCGTCGCCGCCGAAGTAAACCCAGGGCCAGGTCGCTTCGTCACCGCTGAGTTCTAGGTGGCGGCGAGCGCGGTCCGCATCGCCTCGATTCGAGTAAACGTAGCCGAACGCCTGGTGGGCCTCGGGTGAAGCGGTGTGGGTGGCGAACGCATCAGCTCCGGCCATCAGCCGATCCGACGCCTGATCGATCTCTTGCCGCACGTCCCGGCGGCCGAAGTAGCGAAATACCGCATTTATTCTGGTGAATAGTCGGTCAGAGCTGCGCATCAAAACGTAGGTCTCAATGTGTGCTAGCGGAATCAAGGCGTGCAGTGGATGCCCCGCTGCCAGGTTGTGGCTGCGTTCCCGAGCGAAGCTGAAGCATTGTGCCTGGCTGCCGTGCCACTTTTCGGTCAGGATCAGCATCCGTTGGCTGGTCGCTCCGTAAGAAACTTCTCCGCCGCGCCGGACAACTTCCGCCCAGATGTCGTGCACCTCGCCCGGGTACCGCGAGGACGCCATTACACAGCCCATGAGTTCGTACCAAGGGGCTGGGTCTTCGGGGGTCAGCTCGGCGGCCCGATGCAGTGACTCGCGGGCCTGGAGCAGGTAGTGCTGCATGCCGGCAACCTGGTCAGCGCTGGTGTGTGACATGTCGGCGGACCCGCGCGCCTTCCACCCAGCCTCTTTCTGCAGAGTACCGACTAACAGGCATAGGTCCTGGTTCGACGGGTCCTGCTGCAGCTCAGCTTCCAGCTGGGGCAACCGCCCGACGGTGTCCTTGCCGAGCGTGTTCAGCGCATGGATCCGGGTTTCGGCGTTGCCGCTGGTAGCGGCCAGTAGGTGCCGGGCCGGGGCGCTGTGGCCCTGCTGTAGTGCGATGCGGGCGTTGCGGTAAGGGTCGGTATGCCAGTAGGCGGAAGACATGAACGTCGATCATAGTGATCATCAGCGAGGTCGTAGGTGCCGGGCTCGACAGTCAGGTTACGACAAATTGTGGGGGGTCGTGGCGCAGGAAGTCGTGGTGGGAGATGTCCCAGCCGTACGCGCCGGTGCGGGCAAAGATCAGGACGTCGCCGACTCGCAATTGGGCCACGTGCTGTCCACGGGTCAAGACGTCGCGGGGTGTGCACAGCTCACCGACCGCGTCGACGGCGACGTCGTGCACGGCTGGGCGGGGGTACGGGTGTGGCCACTGCTCGACCGGCCACACGGTGAAGGGGTGGCTGTAGCCCCAGGCGGCAGGCAGGCGGAAATGGTGGGTACCGCCGCGCAGCACCGCGAACGTACGCCCGTGGTTGGTTTTGAGGTCGAGTACTTCGCTCGCGTAGCGACCCGCGTCGGCCGCGAGCACCCGGCCCGGCTCGAAGATCAAGTCTATTCCGCGCGGCACGGTGATTGACCGCAGCGCTCGCAGGTCGATGGTGGCGTCGCTGCGATAGTCGACGCCGAACCCGCCGCCCACGTTGACGACACGTAAGTCCACGTCGTGTGCCGCTGCGGCGCGCACCGACCAATCCAGCGCCTCGGCGACGAAGGCCGCGTGTGCAGTGCCGTCCATGTTGTTGGAGACGGCGTGCAGGTGAAAGCCGATGACGTGTACCCCGGGTACCGCCAAGGCGGCCGGCAGGTCAGCTTCGTCGAGTCCGAACGGGGTCGGCGTACCGGTCATGGTGTGGCTACCGTGCAGGGTGCCACCGGCCCGGTTTACCCGCACACACACCTGGGGTTGGCCGCCGAGCGCGGCGATTCGGCGCAGTTCGTGCACACTTTCCGCGTTGATCAGCGCGCCGGCAGACACTGCGGCTGCCAGTTCGGCATCAGTTTTGCCGGGGCCACCGAAGACAATCCGGCGTGCACCCGCGGCGACTGCCAGACGCAGTTCACCACCAGAGGCGACTTCTAGGCCGTCGCATTCTTGGGCGAGGGTCGCGACCACGGCGGGATGACCGTTGGCTTTTACCGCGTACAGCAAAGTCGCAGTTGGGGGCAGCGCGGCCCGGACCGATGCGACTTGCCGGCGCAGCACGGCAGTGTCGTAGATGTAGGCGCACACTGGCCGGGCTAGTTCGTCGGGGATCATGAGGTAAATGCCAGCGGGTTTTCGACCGGCAGATAAAGGTCACCGGCGCCGGTTAGGCGCATCCGAACCAGGGCTTTGTGTGCGACCAGGGGAGCGGTGAACGCGGCGTGGTCAGCGCCGTGGCAGTGCTCGTCGACGACTTCGCGCACGATGCGCCAAGCGTCGCCTTCGTCTAACCCGAGCGGGCCCAGCCGGATGACCAACTCGCCCAGATGAGCCTGGAACGCGGTGTAACCGACCTTTGCCCTGAATGCCGATAAATCGTCGGTGGCGATGATCGATCCGGGCCAAAGCGTGATCGTGTGCCCGGCAGCAGCCAACCGGGGCTCGTGCAACCGCAGCCCGGCAAAATCCCGCAAAGCTAGCCGATGTGGACGCGAACCCATAAACGTTGGCAAACAGTTCTGCAGGTGCGCCTCCACTGCGACTCCGCGTGCGGCCAGTCGCAGCACCGGTGCGAGCAGCAGCTCAGCGTATTCCCGCAGCCACTGCCCCGGATTGCCGGTGACCAGCTCCGGCAGCAGCAGCGGCAAGGCTCCACCCGGAATGGCCCGTTCACCCGGTTCCAATTGTCCGGTCAATCCGTCTCGGCGAATTACCGACAAATCCCGACCAGACCCGATGGGTACGGCCGCGCCGGCGGTCTCGGCCAGCAGCAACACCCGCGGTTCGTCAGCGGTCAACCGCTGCAGCAGGGCTGACACTGCCGGCCCGTTGCGCGTGCTGGCGATGCTGATGCTGCGCCGGGTAGACGTGATCTGGATGTCGAGCGACACCTTCAGGTATCGCCGGTCCCCAGCAGCGTCGGCTGGCAGCAACAGAGTCCGCAGCGCTGCAGTTGGCATCGCTGGGATCTCCTGCTCCAGGATGCGCAGCGCCCCAGCGTCGATCAAGTCGCGATAGCGAGCCGGCAAAACAGTGTCGCGCTGCCACGGGTGCACCGGCAGCACCCGATAGCCCGGCGGCGCTTCGATTTCCGGGAACACGTCATCGCCCAGGTGCAGATCTGCGCGAACTGCCACGAATCCGATCGTCGTGCCCGGCGTCTCCAAGTCATGCGCGAGCACGTCAGTAGTGTCCCAACCGAGCCGGGTCCGGCCACATGGGTGCAAATTGTGCCCGGTCACCGCCAGCCGTTCCAGGCCAATGGCCTGCGCGTCCGGGTCGTCGGCGACAGGCTGAGCGGGTCGAGCCAGCGCGACAGCTAAATTCACCACAGCGTTGCGTAGTTCCGCCGCGAACCCCGGCGCGTCGATCCCGTCAAGCAGCTGCACGGGGTCGTCCGCACCGGCGCTGTCATATTCGATCCGCCCAAACCCGTGCAGGTGCCCAGGCCCAGTGTCGCGGATGTTTTCGCGGATCAGCGCGCTGCGCAGCCGCCGACCGACCGTATCCGCCGCGATCGGCAACGCAGCCAGGAAACCATCGACCAACTCGGGTGCGTGCACGGCCAACGCTGCTTCGGTATTGCCCGCGGCCTCGGCTAATGCCCCGGCACGCAGGCTGCGAGTCATCGGTGCGCCGCCAGCGGATTGTCCAGGTAAGCCCAAATATCAGCCAATGGGTCAGCAGCGAGGCGCATCGCGGTAGTGGCCTTGATCGGCAGTGGCTCGCCCAACAGATGCGGCACATCCACAGTGTCGGTAGCCCGGATCGCCGCGGCCACAATGCCCCACAGCCGCTCCGGGTCAGCGCCGTGCGAGCGAGTCAACGCCGCGATCAACTCAGCGGCAACAGTCGACAGTGCAGCTGCGGCGAGCTTGGTCCGCAGCTCCTGCGGGTCGTCGGTGGGCAGGTCACCGTGCAGCTCAGGCACCTCGACCCCGGCCGCGCGCAGCCGTTTCCCGCTAACCCGCACCCCGCCCAAATCACGGTAGACAATTCGCCGCGGCGTGCCGTTGCTGAGCACGACCAGCGTGTTCTGTCCGTGCGCTTCCAACGCCACCCCACGATCCAACAACCGCACCAACGGTGCAAACAAGACCTGACCCAACAAAATCATCAGCTCGTACGGGTCGAGCACCGTCGACAACAGCACCGGCGACGAACTCAACGCCGCGAGTGGCACGACGATTTCGTCCGCGTTCAGCACCGGAGCTTGCCGGCGCAGGTAGCCCAGTCGACGGTCCGGCTGCCCGTCAATGATGACCGCACCGGCCGCGATTTCGGCGAGTATGTCCAGCGGCAGGTCGGCAGTCAGCGTCTGCAGCAGGGTGGACAGCCGTGGTCCGTTGTGCACGGCGGCGGGGGAGACCGTGCGTACTGCTGAGGTCATCTGCACGTCGACAGCGGTCTTGACGTGTGGACCGCCATTCACGGGTGCCACAGTGCGTAGTGACATGAGCGGGCGGACTGGGCCGGTTTCGCCGTCGGGGCGCAGCCACGGGTACTGGTCGAGCAGGCGTACTGCTTGCCAGGGGTGGGCGTAGAGCACTGGTTCTGCCTCGCCGTACCAGTGTTGGGGTGGCACGCTCAGTCGGCGTAAGCGGATCACGGGTGCGTGCTCGGGCGCGTAGGCAAGCACGTCAGCGACGCTCATCTGACTGCGCGTGCGGCAGCACGGGTGCAGCGGATGTCCGTCGGTGACGTGCTGTTCGGTGCTGGCGAGCCCGGCTGGGTCGCCTGGAACCGGCAGCTGCGGGTTTGGGCGGTTGGCGCGGGCCAACGCCAGATTGGCCACGCTGTTGTCAATCTCGGCCGCGAGCGTCCCCTCGCCCCACAACAACCGAACCAACGCCGCCGGGTCATCCACTTGACTCCCGAGCGCTTCGACTACGAGACCGGCGGATGGGAGCGCGAACGGCATTGCTGCCTGAACGGGGTATCGCACTGTGACTGGACCGAGCTGAACACCAACCCGCTGGCATTCGTCGAGCGGCAGGCGGTGGAAACTGTCGGCTTTGCCCGGTAGCGGTTCGCGGTCGAGGGAACCGATGAGCCGGCTCAGAACCGCGGCTCGTGCCCCCGGCAGCTCAATGTCATAGCGCCCCACTAAGTCCGGACGCAGCTCGTTTAGCTCGACGCGAGTGCGGGCCGGGTCAGCAGTGTGCCGGGTTGGCAGGGCGGGTGTCGGTCGCGGCACCTCACCATTGTCCGATAGTCCGGCTAGGGCGCCATCCGGGGCATTCGTCAAATCAAAGATATCCCAGCATCCTAGGACGACTTAGCAAGTGTGCGCCATACAACGGCGCACCCAAACCAACCTCAAAAAGGAATCAACGACCGACCACCATTTGCTTTGGCGCACCGGGGATTAGAAATCCAGGTAGTACGAGGGAATTTTCTACGGATCTGGCTGAGCTGGGCAAACTCGTGTTTGGCTCGGCTCAGCCGATGAGCAGGATGTGGTTAGCGGTGGGGCCGGTGCTGAGGATGTCGCCGGTGGTGCTTAGTTGGGTGGGGGTGGTGCGGTTGTTGAAATCTGCGGTGCCGAGTTGGCCGGCGCCGTTGTTGCCCCAGCACCATGCGGTGCGGTCTGCGCGGGTGGCGCAGGCGTGGCTGACGCCGAGGAAGACGTGCCGCCAGGTAGTCAGGGCACCGACTTGGGTGGGGGTGGTGCGGTCGGCGTAATCGCCTTGGCCGAGTTGGCGATACCAGTTGACGCCCCAGCACCAGAGGGTGCCGTTGGTGCGGGTGGCGCAGACCTGCTCTCCATCCCCGGCGGCAAGGTTCGCCCAGGACGAAACCGCGCCCACTTGGACAGGGGTGGTGCGGTCGGTGTAATCACCTTGGCCCAGTTGCCCGGACCAGTTCGGCCCCCAACACCACAACGTGCCCGTGGTCTGGGTTGCACACACAAAGTAGTCACCGACGCTGACTGCTGCCCACGTCGTCGCGGCCCCTACCCGGGTCGGATTCCCCCTATACGTGTAATCCCCTTGCCCTAACTGCCCGTATTCGTTAGGTCCCCAGCACCACAGGCTGCCATCAGTCTGGATGCCACACGCGTTTTCCAAACCGACGTCTACGGATGCCCACGTCGTCGCTGAACCAATTTGTACCGGGGAGGTGCTGGATTCGTCGTATCCGAAGCACCATAGCGTCCCGTCGCTGCGAATGCTGCATGTGTGAGCTTCGCCGGCCGCGACCGCCGACCAGGTGGTGCCCGACCCGACCTGAGTCGGTGTTGACCGGTCCTGACCACCCCCACCACCGGTCTGCCCGTCACCAGTCCAACCCCAACTCTGCAACCGCCCAGTCCAGAAGAACGGGGCAGCACCAAAACTTGAGCCCGAAGACGTCGTCGTCGCCGTAAACGCCGCCCCTACCGACGACCCCCCGATCGACCCCACCATGGCGATTATCACCACAAACGCGCACGCAGCACGCGACCACGATTCGCCTAGCCTGCGGCCTTGCCACAGTCGACCGTGTCTTTGGGTCACCCATTGCCCATCGGCATCGAACCCCCTATCGAGGAGCCCAACCACTTCCTCGACGATCAGCGCTGGCATAAGCATGTGCGCATCAGTCAGCGGTAGAACCTAAGCACTGTTGCGGGGATTTCTCGGTACAACCCAGCAGCAACCGAGAGTGACCGTTCGCTGCACCTCTCGCGCAGAAAAGTTCCTCATGTCAGCCGGTGAGCCGTCACCGCGACGACAACGGGGGGAACTGAAATGAGCGCAGCGACCACGACCACCGCCGGCACTACTACCGCGACCGCCGTGGTGAGCCGCGAGCAGGAGCAGTTGATCCGGGACAACATGGCGTTGGTTGGCCACATGGTTCGGGAGATGTTGTTCAAGGTTCCGGCGCACGTGCACCGTGATGATCTGGCGTCGGCTGGGTTTGCGGCGTTGACCACGGCAGCGCGGGCGTTTGACGCGAGCCGGGGTATCCCGTTCGGTCGGTTCGCGGCGGTGCGGGTGCGGGGTGCGTTGTTGGATGAGTTGCGCAGCATGGACTGGGCGAGTCGGTCGGTGCGGGCTCGGGCGCGCCGGGCGGATACGGCGCGCCAGGAGTTGACTGCGCAGTTGGGGCGTACGCCGACGCCGACGGAGTTGGCGGAGTTGCTTGGTGTCGCGGTCAGTGAGTTGAGCAATGTTGATGATGATGTGCAGCGTGCGGCGGTGTTGTCGTTGCAGGGTTTCGCGGCCGGCACCGCAGAGGAGATGGTCACGGATCTGGCGCTGAACCCGGAGGAGATGCTGCTGCACCGGGAGCGGATCGGGTATTTGCATGATGCGGTGGCGGTGTTGCCGGAGCGGTTGCGGTTTGTGGTGGAGGCGTCGTTCTTGCAGGAGCGCCCGTTGTCAGAGGTTGCGGCGGAGTTGGGTGTGACCGATTCGCGGGTGTCGCAGTTGCGTACCGAGGCGTTGGCGTTGCTCAAGGATGGTTTGGGCACGCATTTGGAGCAGCAGGAGAGTGTTACTGCCAAGGATGGTTGTGTGGCGCGGCGGCGCGCGGTTTATACGGCGCAGATCGCGGCGCGCAGCACGATGTCGACCCGACTCAGCGTGACGGATATGCACGGTTTGCGGGTCGCGGCCTAACTAGGCCTGGCATGCTCGTTGGCCTTATGCTCACCCCGGTCGGAACTGGTGCAGAGACGGGTCAAACGGTTGAACATCATGGAAGCGGTGCTGCTCGGCACGGTCGAGGGCATCACCGAATTTTTGCCCATCTCGAGCACCGGTCACCTGACCATCCTGGAGAAACTGCTCGGCTATGGCCTGGATGACCCGGATATCACCGCGTTCACGGTCATCATCCAGTCGGGTGCGGTGCTGGCCACGGTGTTGTTCCTGTTCAAAGACATCGTGCGCGTGGTGCCGGCCTGGGTGCGGGGATTGCTCAGCAGAAGCGCCCGCGACAACCCGGATTATCGGTTCGGCTGGGCAGTCGTCGTGGGGTCCATCCCGATCGTCATCGTCGGGCTGCTGTTCAAAGACGCGATCGAGACGACGTTGCGCAGTCTGTGGTTCGTCGCCGGTGCGCTGATCGGGTGGAGCGCAGTTATGGCGTTCGCCGATCACGCCGCCACCCAGGTGCGCCACGAAGACGACGTGAGCTGGAAAGATTCGCTGCTGATCGGCGCAGCGCAATGTCTCGCGGTGATCCCGGGAGTGTCACGATCCGGTGCCACCATGTCGGCCGGTTTGTTGCGGGACTTCGATCGGGTCACGGTGACGAAGTTGTCGTTCTTCCTGTCCATCCCGGCATTGTTGGGCGCTTCGGTGCTGCAAGGCTACGAACAATACGGCAATATTGCCCACGGGGTTGGCTGGACCAACACACTGGTTGCCACGGCAGTCAGTTTCGTGGTCGCCTACTTCGCTGTCGCGTGGCTGCTGAAGTTCATCTCCCGACACTCCTACCGGGTGTTCATTTTCTATCGGATTGGTCTTGGCTCGCTGCTGATGGTGCTGTTGGCCACCGGCGCGCTCGCGGCGCAATAATGCCGCCCCGGCGCGCTCGCGGCGCAATGAAGCCGCCCCCGGCAGCGATGCGCGGCTAGCTCGCGGCCGGATGCGGCCGCCGACGGCAGGGTTGCTCGGCCGGTAATGTTGGCCTGTCGGCTGAGCGGGACCACGGTGAGCAGGCCATACCCTGTGGCCATGCCCGACGTCCTGCAGATCATCGCCGCCGCGCTGCCCGGTTATCGGGTCAGCTCGATCCAACCGCTCGGCGCTGGCTTGGACAACGAGGCCTTTGCTGTCAATGGTGATCTGGTGATCCGATTCAGGCGCCGCGACCCGGCCGGGGTTGATCGCGAAGCGCGCCTGCTGCGGCTGTTGGCTGGTGTTTCGCCGCTGCCAGTGCCCGAACCGCTGATCGTCGACCGGGCGCATGGTTGTCTGGCCTACCGGATGATGCCCGGCGTGGCGTTGTCCGATTGGCCGCAACCCCCCAACACAACAGTGGCGGCGGCATTGGGGCTGTTCCTCGCTGCGTTGCACGTCATTCCAGCCACCCGGGTCGCTGATTTGGTCGACACCGATGACACCACCCCCGCGCGGTGGCTGGCGGAAACCATCGCCGACTGGGAGCAGGTGCAAGCCCAGGTGCCGGCAGGCGATCATCCGGCGATCACCCGGTTCCTGGCCACTGCAGCGCCGCGCCCGGCCGAGCATTTGGTCTTCTCCCACCAGGATCTGGGTGTTGAACACGTACTGGTCGACCCGGCCACCCAGACGATCACCGGGATCATCGACTGGACCGATGCGGCCGTCGGTGATCCTGCCTGCGACTTCGGGCGGCTGTTACGCGGACTCGGCCCGGGTGCGTTGTCCGCGGCACTGCGCGCATACGACCGTACGGCGGTGACCGCCACGCAGGACGACCGGACCGGCGTACGGGAACGGGCGGTGTTTTATGCCCGGTGTGTATTGATTGAGGATTTGGCGCATGGGCTGCCGCAGTATCTGCAACGGACGCTGTCGATGATTCCACGGTTGTTCTGACCCAAACGGACGACCGCCCAACCAGGCTGGCCCGGAGCGGACTGTGGCCGTGCTGGGACAGCAGCGCAGCCCTATCGCACAGGGCTTGCAGACACCTCGGTCTCCCCGTAGTTTCCAGCGCAAAAACAACGATTAGTTTGATCTTGGTGTCGGTGATCGGGTCGTAGCCATGAGCGCATATAGTTCCGTCGTTTTGAAGTTGATCGAGTGACGGCATGGAGGCTCCGCGCGGTGGCGACTCGTGACGTGTTCTCCGAGGAGGAGTTGGAGCAGCTTCGGGGGTTCCCGGACGTTGGTCGGGCGGAGCTGATCCGGCATTTCACCCTGGCCGTGCCCGATGAAATGTTTGTGCGGAAGTTCCGTGGTAAGCCCAACGTCCTGGGTGCGGCGGTGCAGTTGTGCACCGGCGGCGGTCAAGGGCGAGTTGGAGAAGCTGGCCTACTTGCGGCAACTTGATGCTGACGCGCTGGATCTGTCGGTGTTGCCGGCAGAACGGCGTCGGTTCTTGGCGGGGGTGGGCAGCTGCTCAACGGCGCAGGCGTTGCACCGCCGCGATCTGGAGCGCCGGAATCCGATCCTGCTGACACTGATCGCGCAGTCCGCGATCGACGTGTTGGACGAGGTGTTGCTGCTGGATGCGTCGAAGCCGTACCGGCGGCAGTTCGCCCCTGACGTCCTCGCGGCGGGCCGGTTCGCCGGTGGGGTCGGCACGGACGAACTGCTGCGGGCGGTGTCGATCCTGGCTGAGGCGGTGTCGATCCTGGCTGAGTTGGTGAATTCGGCTCCAGTCTTGGAGCGGCTGCTGGAGCGGGACCCGGGGGCTCTGATCCTGGCCGTCGAGAACGACCAGATCCTCGGTTCGCTGATCGAAGGCTGGGGCGGCTGGCGGTGCCATCTATACCGTTTCGCAGTGCATCCGGACCGGCGTCGACAGGGTATTGGCGGGAGCCTGCTGGCCGCAGCCGAGGAACGCTTCGCCGGGTTTGGCAGTCCATCATCCGGCAACGATCGTTCCCGGCAAACTCGAGCTGCTGCAGGCTTGGGTGCCGCAACAGCCGCGGCTATTCGATCCAGCTGATCCATCCCGCCGGATGCCACTCCGGGAAATCGCTTGGCCGAGACGGCGGAAACGCATACTATCGGCCCCGGTCGATGACGGGGGGGTGTCGATGGTCGCGACGCGTGTTCGGCTGTTGTTACTGCTACGCAGCCGGGACGGCGCGCTGCTGGTCGTGCTCCAGGCGGCCCGCGCGGTGCTGCCGGTGCTGCTCGCGCTCTCGGTCGGGCGCCTGATCACCGATCTGCTGCAGGCGCACACCGCGAGCCGGGCCCTGCCCGGCGCCGGCCTGGTCGCCGGGCTGTTCCTGGCCGACCAGCTGGTTTGGCTGGCGCTGAGCCCGGCCCGCACGCTGGTCGTCAAGCGCATCGATGGCGCCGTCCGCAGCCGGGTGCGCCGGCGCGCCACCGCGCTGCGCGGGCTTGACGAGCTGGAGAGCGCCGACTTCCAGGATCGGGCGGCCCGCGCGGTCGACGCGGGCATGGGCATGGGCCGCGACCGGTCGCCCGGCAGCGCCGCCGCCGGCCAGCTGGAGCTGCTCGCCCGGATCGCCGGCGCGACCTCGGCCGCGGTGCTGGTGGCGACGTTCTCGGTGCCCCTGGCGATCGTGCTGCTGGGCGGGGCGCTGACGCTGCGGGCGGTGGTGCGCCGGCAGTGGATGGCGATCGTCGACAAGCTCGACGCGGACACCGCCGGCCAGCGGTACGAGTACTACGTGTCGGCGACCGCGGTGATGGGCGCGGCCAAGGACGTGCGGCTGTTCGGGCTGGGCGACTGGTTCGCCGGGCGGTTCCGAGCCGCGGTCATGCGCACGTACGGGCCGGTCTGGCGCTCGAACCTGTCGACGTTGCGCCGGCAGTGGTGGATCGCCGGGCTGTCGGCGCTGGCCGGGGCGGCCGTGCTGGGGCTGCCGGCGGCCGCAGTGCTGCGCGGCGACCTCGACCCGGGGCGGCTGATCACGATCGTGCTGGCCGGGTTCGGGGTGCTGGCGATGACCGGGCTGGGCATGGAGGCGTTCGACATCGAGTACGGGCTGCGCGGCCTGCTCGCGGTTGATGAGCTGGAGGAGCGCTTCCCGGCCCGGGCGGAGCGAGCCGCCACCGCGGTGGCAGCGCCCCCGACCGTCCGGTTCGAGAGGGTCTCGTTCGCCTACGCCAACGGAAAGCCGGTCCTGAAGGATCTGAGCGTCACGCTGCGGCCGGGCGAGACCGTGGCGATCGTCGGCGAGAACGGGGCCGGCAAGACCACCTTCGTCAAGCTGCTGGCCGGGCTGTACGAGCCGACCGCCGGGCGGATCACGATCGACGGGGTCGACCCGCGGGCCGAGCGGCCGCCGATCGCCGCGCTGTTCCAGGATTTCGCCCGCTATCCGGCCACGCTGCGCGAGAACGTGACGGCCACCGCGGCCGGCGACGGGGACGACGACGCGGTCCGGGCGGCCCTGGAGTCGGCCGGCGCGCCCGACCTGCCGCTAGACACCTCGTTGTGGCGCGAGGGTATCGGCGGCACCGACCTGTCCGGCGGCCAATGGCAGCGGGTGGCCTTGGCCCGCGTGCTTTACGCCGTACGTCAGGGTCGTCGGCTTTTGGTGTTGGATGAACCCACGGCCCAGCTGGACGTGCGGTCGGAGGCCGAGTTCCACGAGCGGGTTGTGTCGCAGGTCCACGGGGCCACCACAGTGCTGATCTCGCATCGGCTGTCGACGGTGCGCCCGGCCGACCGGATCCTGCTGCTGCGCGACGGGCGGATTGCCGAGGACGGCACCCACGAGGAGCTGATCGCGCTGGGCGGCGGCTACGCGCACTTCTTCGTCACGCAGGCGGCCGCTTTCGTCCGGGAGGCGCGGTGAGGGACTGGTGGGCGCTGCTGCGGGAGACGACGGTGCTGACGTTGCGGGTGGCGCGCCGGCCGGCGATCGTGCTGGCGGTGCTGACCGCCGCGCAGGCCGGGGTGATCGCGGGGCTGGGCGTCAGCCAGCGGATGCTGGTCGACGGCAGCAACGCGGGCGATCGGGGCACGGTAGTGCTTGCGGTCGTGCTCGGCGCGGCGGCGTACGCGATCAGCGCCACCGCCGGCTGGGTGAGCGGCAACCTCGGGCTGTACGTGGTCGGCCGGGTCCGGGGCGGCCAGAACGAACGATTGCAGCACCTGATCTCGTCCATCCCGACGATCGGGCACCTCGAGCACGCGCCCTACATCGACCGCTGGAACCGCATCTTCACCAGCTCGCAGGCGATCGCCGGGCTGCCGTGGTCCACGTTGAACACGCTGGTCGCGTCGGCGGGTCTGGCTGTCACGGTCGGGCTGCTGATCTCGGTGAGCCCGCCGCTCGCGTTGCTGGCGCTGCTCGGGATCCCGCTCGGGCTGGCCGCCCGTCGCGCGAACGCGCTGCTGCGCGACGCCCGCGACGCCGGCACCGAGGCGCGGCGCCGTGAGCAGCGGCTGCACGACCTGTGCGTGGAACCGGAGGAAGCCAAGGAGGTCATGCTGGCCGGCGTCTCCTTCCACGACACGGCCGACGAGCTGTGGGACCGGGCCACCGTGCGGGAGAGCCGAGCCGAGTTCGAGGGGGCGGCCTGGCAGGCCGGCGCCTGGATCCTCTACGCGGCCGGGTTCGTGGCCGCGCTGGCCGAGGTCGCGTCGCTGATCCGGGCCGGGGAGACCACGATCGGCGCGGCGGTGCTGGTGGTGTCGCTGGCCACCCAGCTGCAGAGCCAGCTGCGGGTGGTGCTGGACAGCCTGAACCAGGTCGCGCAGGCCGGCCACGCGGTGTCGCACCACGCGTGGCTAAAGGAGTACGCGGCCGCGCAAACCCGCGACGGCGGGCCCACGCCCCAGCAGGGTGGAATCGTGCTGCGGGACGTGCGGTTCCGGTATCCCGGCGCGGACGAGGACACGCTGCGCGGGGTGGATCTGGAGCTGCCGGCCGGGCGAACGGTCGCGGTGGTCGGTGCGAACGGCGCCGGCAAGTCCACGCTGATCAAGCTGCTCACCGGCCTGCACGAGCCGACCGGCGGCGAGATCGTGGCGGCCGGCACGCCGCTGCTCCAGATCGCGCCGGCCGCGTGGCGGGCCCGGCTGTCCGGCGTTTACCAGGACTTCGCCAAACTCCGGCTGCTGGTGCGCGAGACCGTCGGGGTGGGTGCGGTGCGGCAGATCCGCGACCGGGCGGCGGTCGCCGGCGCGATCGGCCGGGCCGGCGCCCCGTTCGCTGACGCCCTCGACACCCGCCTCGGCGCCGCGTTCGGCGGGATCGAGCCGTCGCTGGGCCAGTGGCAGCGGCTCGCGCTGGCCCGATCGATGATGCGCGACGGCACGTTGCTGCTGGTGCTCGACGAGCCGTCGGCCGCGCTCGATCCGCTCGCCGAGCACGAGCTGTTCCAGCAGTTCGTGGGCCAGGTGCGGGCGGCGACCGAGGCGGGGGCGGTCACCGTTCTGGTGTCGCATCGGTTCACGACCGTACGGATGGCCGACCTGATCGTGGTGCTCGACGAGGGCCGGGTGACCGAGCGGGGCACCCACGAGCAGCTCATGGCGTCCGGCGGCGCGTACGCCGAGCTGTACCGCCTCCAGGAGCGCGCCTATCAACCGATCGGCGGAGCCGCCGAATCCACCGGCCACCCGGGAGATCGACCGATCTGAACCGGGTGCCCGCGCTGCGACGCTGAACCGGACAGCGAGCGGGAGGCAAGTGGAAATAGGGGTCAGGTGACATTCAGGGCCGCGCGGACTAAATCGAGTGCGACCTGTGGCGCTACGCCGAGTGCGCGGGTTTGCTCGGCATATGCTGCGGCGGCCCGTTGCGCTTGAGCTGAGGTGCCGGCCGCCCGGGACGTGATCACTGTCCCGAGCCGACCGCGAGTGACGACTAGGCCCGCGAGTTCGAGTTCTCGATAAGCGCGAGCGACGGTGTTGGCGGCTAAGCCCAGTTCGGTGGCCAGGGCGCGCACCGGCGGAAGTTTCGTGCCGGCGGCTAGCTGTCCGCCGGCGGCGAGTTCGGCGATGCGCACCCGCACCTGCTCGAACGGTGGGGTCGGCGAGTCCGCGTCGATGCTGATGTCCATCAGAGCAGTCTGGGTGCTGTGTTGCGGGCAGTGGTGATGGCGCGGCGCATTGGCACCAACGCGAGCAGAATCCCGCCGACGACGAAGAACACGACCAGCGACACGATGCCGAGCCGGTAACTGTTGGTCAGCTGGAACACTAGACCGAATGCGAGCGGGCCGAGCCAACTGGTGCCTCGGTCGCGGATCTCGTAGAAACCGTAGTATTCGCCTTCGTTGCCGGCGGGGATGAGCTGCGAGAACAAGCTGCGACTCAGCGCTTGGCTGCCGCCCAGCACTAGCCGATCGCGGCGCCGAGGGCCATGAACGCGGCCGGTTCGCCGGCGGGCAGCCAGTAGGCGACCAGCACCACGATCAACCACAAGACCAGGCTGAACACGACAGTTTTGCGAGCACCGATACGGGCGGCGAGCACACCGAGTAGTAGTGCCCCACCAAAGGCGAGGAACTGCACGATCAAGATCGTGATGATCAACGTGGACTGGCCGAGCTTCAGTTCTTCCGTACCGAATTGGCTGGCTAGGGTAATGACGGTTTGAATGCCGTCGTTGTAGATCAAATACGCGAGCAAGAACGACAACGTCAATGGGTACGCGCGGATGCCTTTGATCGTGCGCCCGAGTTGGATAAAGCCATCAGTCGATACATTGTCACCGCGACCAGATTCAGGGCCAGCAGCAACCCACCGCCGAGGTAACCCACAGCCCACCCACGGCTGGACACTTTGTCACGTTCGTCCGGCCCGGCCAGCCCCGGCAGGAATGAGTTGTAGATAACGATCGATGCACCGAAGGCAATATTGCCGATCAGGAACAGCACCCCACCGAGCAAATACCGCTGGCCGGTCACAAACACCATCGCGATCGTCGCCGCCGCCCCGATGAACGCAGCCCCCGCCAGCAGGGGCTTCTTGCGCGGCGCCCGGTCGCTCAACGCCCCCATCACCGGCAGCACAAAAACACTGAGCAACACCGACAACGACACCAGGTACGGGTAATACGAGCCGGCCGTAACCGGGATGCCGAGCGGGTGCACCTGGCCCGTACAAGTGTCGGCACCCAACGTGCAGCCGGCGGCCTGCTTGGCGATGCTGGTCAAGAATGGGCCCAGAAAGACCGCGATCAACGTGGTCTGAAATGCCGAGTTAGCCCAGTCGTAGAAGTACCAGCCGGTGCGCTCCCGGCGACTACTGCTGCCGACGCCCTCGTGACCGGCCATTATTCGCAATCCTCGTTCGATGCTCGTTGGTTGCTAGCCACCCGAATACCAGGCAACTTCCGACTGCCGGGCACAGAATACAGCCATCCTTAATCGGTACGGAGGTCAGCTTTTCCGCGCCGTGAGCGCGCGCTCACGGGCGTATAGCGTTCGCGGCTGGCCGGCCGCAGGGAGCTTGACGCGATATTCAGATCATCTGTATGTTGCGGCCTATGCGTGAACCCACGTTCTGGATCCTCACAGCGCTGGCCGCCCGCCCGCTGCATGGTTACGGACTGATGCAGCAGACAGTCCTGTTATCCGACGGGCAAGTACGCCTGCAACCGGGCACCCTGTACGCCGCACTCGACCGGCTCGTCAGTGAGGGCCTCGTGCAGGTCGACCGCGACGAGGTCGTCGACGGACGCACCCGGCGCTACTACCGGATCACCGACGAAGGCGCCGCCGCCCTGCACGCCGCGGCGAAACAGTTGCGAGCCGGCGCCCGGGCGGCGGCCACCCAACTGGCTGCCCGCCGGAAACCCGGGCCGGGCCTGGCCAGTGCCATGGCGGCGAGATGATCAGCCAGCCACTCGGCCGCCGCTACCAAGGATTGGTGAGGGTCTACCCGCCGGGACCGCGCCGTGACGAACTGCTCGACACCCTGACCGAAAATGCCGATCCGGCACGCACCTGGCCGACCGTCCGCGAGACGTTGAATTTGCTTCGGCACGGCACCGCGGCTCGACTCGCTCAGCGGGGCGCCAAGCTCACCTTCCTCGTGACACTCTGGATCACGTTCACCGCCGGTCTCGTGGGCTACGACGCGGGCTACTGGATCGCATGGCAGCAGTCACACCCGTTGCCAACCGGCGCGGAGGCGGCGGCCATCAAACGCACGGTCTTCGGCGACCTGCCAGTATCGGGCGAGGACGGCGCCCCGCTGTTCGTCGATTCACCAGACGACGAAGATCGAGTACCAGGTCATGCTGACTACCGGGCGGACTTCGTCGGCGGGCGTGCCGCCGACTTCACGCTGCTCACCCAACAGGCCCGAGCCGGTTTGGCGGCTTCCGGATGGCATATCCGCAGCGTGACCCTGGACGCGTATGACGGACGCAGCACGCCCTGGCACTCCACTGCGCTCTGGGCGACGCGGGGAAACCTCGTCCTCACCTGGGAAGTCGGCGAGGACTGGACCCGAGCCACGACTTTTCCCACTGCCACCATGACCCTGTCCCGTGCCGCACCTGCGGCCCTGGTCACCCTCAGCATGATCGGCGCCGCCACCGCCGTGGCGACCGCCCTGGCACTAAGCCTGTTCGTGCGACGACGGATCCGCGGACGGCCGGTGACCGCCCGGATCTGTACCGCCGCCGCCATTCTCCTCGCGGCCGCCTTCCTGCCGGGGACGTTGATTTATCTCTTCGGTCCGTTCCTCTTGCTGCTCGCGCTGCTCAGCAACCCCCGGCTGGTACTGCACGCGTCGTTCACCAACCCAAGCCCGACGCATCCCGAGCAGCCTCCGCCGCTATACGCGCCATGGAAGAGCGATTTGGTCCACATGCCCAGCCTGAATTCACCCTCGGGTTACCTCGCCATCGCCCTGACCCTCGGGGTCCTCGCCCTCGCCTGCTGGCCCCGCCGAGCCACCCCACCAGCCGAGACCGCACCAACCACCAACCCGACCGCCAGCCAACTGCCGAACTGACTGGTCAGCTAGCAAATGCAGGGTGACGCATGCCGTGTAACCGAACGAGTCGTGCTGGAGTTCGCCAGCCATTGGGCCAGGTGGGTGCTACGGATCAATGGATCAGCGGCACCGACGCCACACATCGACTTGGGTTTTCAACACCGTTGGATCAGGCTTCCCTGCGAACGGATCGCTCGAGAAATCTTCGTCCAGCCATGAGAACCTGTACGGTGCCTCACCGCCAGACTGCACGCTGAAGACTACATCGCGCCCAGAGGCTGGGTCCCGCAGGACGTAGCGTGCAGCGTGCAGATTCGGCTTGTTCAGGTAATCACCGAAAGTCGGAACGACGTCCCTCCCAAGCAGACAGTAGTGGTTCGCCAGTAGCATATTGGATGCCTCGGTACTCACATTATGGCGGGCGTCCTGCTTTTGCGCATAAAACTCCCGAGCCGCACCGAAACAGACGTCGCTGTCCCCTCGCGCGGGGAAGGTGTTGACCTGCTTGCCAACCCAGTTCGGCAGAATGGCTGCTGCGTTTACCCAGATACTTGGCGCTTTGCCCAGCAAAGCAACCAAACGACTCCGCGTCGCGGTACGGTCGAAACCGGTCCCGAAGTATTCTGCTGCTCGATCGAGTGAATCCGGCGTGAGGCGAACCTCAACCTTGAGCGCGGCTCTGTGCGCTGATTTGGGCAGGGATTTACCTGCCACGCTAATAGGAGTCACACGCGCCGCAACCGGAAGCCCGAGTGTTGTATTTGTGGGAACTACCGGTCCGCGAAACGGCTCCTCGGCCAAATCGAAGTCAGGCGCCAGCAAGCCCTTTTGGTAACTCTCGTAACTGACGAAGTTTTTGCCCTTTATGATAGTCAAATTGAATGGCTCGATTAGAATTTCAGGTTGCCCTTTTCCTCCCTTTGAGGGTTCACGCAACTCGAACTTTATGGAAGCTGCGAACCCCTGTATGATCTTCGACATGAACGCTTCTCGATCAGCACGAAAAAACTCGAAATTCTGCGCGCCCTTGACCCAACTAACCACCTCGTCGACAGTCAAAGTGTGCAGCTTGTAGCCTTTGCTGGTCGCGGATTTATTAATAGCCGAAACGGCTTGCTCAAGCTCCTTGCTGCGCACGCTCGGCGAGGAGGAGAAAGCTGATGAAGATGAAGATGCAGATGAACCTGCCGCACTCGCATAAGGAGTCGAAGTTTCCTGTTGGCACGCTGCCAGTGTCATTAATGCACTCGCGGTCACGAATGTGGTGACTAGGAGTCTGATTCGGCGACCAGACCTGCTCTCGTCGGCTCGCGTGGAAAGTGCAGGGTATAAGGTTGAGGTGCACGCTGAAACCACTATTGTGATACCTCCGGAAGGATCATGTCATTGTCAGCGACGACATTAATCGGGGGCTATGAAAAACCGCTTAAGGACTTGTTGTCAGGCAGTGAACCCCTCGCACGTCGACCGGCTGATGCGCTACGAGAACGTGCGAGCCGCGCTAGCCTCTAGCAGTCACCAACGGCTCGGCGAGCTGGTCGCTGACGCGAGGCCGCTCAGCACTGGCATCGGTGGCACCGGGTTGTTGCTAGACGTCGATGGCACGCCGGTTTTCGCCAAGCGAATCCCGGTGACCGACGTCGAGCTGCGAGCAGAGCACTTGAACTCGACTGCCAATATCTTCCAACTGCCAACCAGCTGCCAGTACGGCATTGGTGGGCCAGGTTTCGGCGTATGGCGAGAAGTGGCCGCAAACGCCATAACCACCGACTGGGTGCTGAACGAACATCGAATTCATGAATACCAACGGCCTATGCCCGCGAATCCGCTATCGCTTTTCGGCCCCGGCTCCGTTGTCAATGCGGGTGAAGCAGCTCCGGCTGGCGAGAAAATGTTGCATCCATTTCGCCAGCCGGAGTTGCCGTTACCAGTCATCACAGCCGAATTATGGGAGGCTCGGCTGCGATGCATCTGCGGAATAGTTCGGTGATGCCAATCCGCTGACTCGTCCCGCTGGCTCATACTGGCTCGGCGCATTGGACTCGTTCTGTGCGGATGATTTTCTTGCCATGCTCGGTGCACCGGAGCCTTTTGCCGAATGCGGCGCTGACTTTGGTGCGGACGAGGGGGCCGACGGGTCGTTTGCTGAGTTTGGTTCAGTCGACGTGCTCGGGTCGCTTGACGAGCTAGGTGTGGACGGGTCACTGGAATCGCTCGGCGAAGGCTCGGTGGACGGCCAACTAGCATTGACGCCGACATCCGAGCTAAAAATAGACCGGTCTGGATCGTTGGCGTGTGTCACTGCCATCGTGGCGGTGGCCAAACCAACAGCGACAGCAAATCCCGTCAACACCAACCGAGTCTTCTGGTGCCGACGGCCACGCGCAATGATCGCCGAGATATCTGGCATTTCCACCGGACTGGAGTATCGTAACAAACTACGGAGATCATCGATGTTTTCCATGTTAACTCCTGAAAGATGGCGAGCCTGTTCACCCATTAGTTATCGCTGAGCTCTGATCGAACCCGCAATTTGGCCAATGCGCGCGCACACGTGCTTTTTACCGTGCTGGATCGCATTCCTAGAACTGTCGCGGTTTCTGCGACACTCAAATTCTCGTAGAATCGCAACACCACCACCACTCGTTCACGATGAGTCAACGCTGCCATTACTCGATGAACCGCATCCCGGTCGGCGACCAGCCCACCATGATCGACATTCGTTTGCGCTTCGGGGAACTCGCCGACCGGCTGTTCCCGAGCGCGCTTACGCCACGAATCGGTGCGAGCATTGACCAGCGCGTTACGCACGTACCCAACGGGGTTTTGTTGACGAACGCTGGGCCAACGCACATAGGCCTTGGTAAGCACGCCCTGCAGCAGGTCTTCGGCCCGGTTGCGGTCACCGACGATGAGGTTGGCCAGGTGCAGCAACCGAGAGTAATTCGCCGCCACGAAAGTGGTGAAGTCGGCATTTCTCGACGTCAGACTGCTGGTCGCGCTTAGCTGAGTGTCGGCAGCGAGGCGAGTCGGCAACGGTGAGCCAGCCCAGTCGCTCCGGCCAACCATCATCACCACATCGACGCCGAACTTTTTGTTCTCATACCTCTGAAGACGCATGCCGCGACCATTTGGACCTGCCTCGGCCGCAAACTTTTTCGCGCAGTTGAACCGCGGCCGGTACCAATGCCGTTGCCTACACTCGTCACCGGGCCAATGTCGGCTCGCCAGATCGAAGTCGGCGATCATGTAGTGCATGAGCGAGGATCATCAATGATGGCTGTGCTGCTGGCACTGAGTGCGGCAATCGTGTATGGCACGGCAGATTTCGGGGCTGGCCTGCTGTCGCGGCGGATGCATTACACGCTGGTGAGCGTGCTGGCGCAGGTGTCCGCCACCATCGCCGTGGGCGCAGTCTTACCGTTCACCGGCAGCAGCAGCCCGACCATGGCGACGCTGAGTTGGGGCGCGTTGAGCGGTGTCGGCGGCGCGCTTGGCACCCTGGCTCTATATCGCGGGCTTGGCCGCGCGCAGATGAGTGTCGTTGCGCCGCTGTCCGCGGTCGGGGCCGCCGGACTGCCCGCTGTCGCGTCCTTTGTCTTCGGCCAGTTCACCTCGGCCAGCGCCATCGTCGGCATCGTCTTAGCCCTGCCCGCGTTGTGGCTGGTCGCCCGGCCGGCTGACGGCGGCGTCGCCGACCGGAGCGCAATCGGCGACGGGCTGCTCGCCGGCACCGGGTTCGCAGTGCTGTTCATCGCCCTGGACCGGGCCGGTCACGCCCAGGGTTTGTGGCCGGTCGCCGCCGGGCAAGTGAGCTCACTGATGATTCTTGCCACCTTGCTGGTGAAGCATCGCCTGACCCGGCGAAGCTTCGCCCTCCCCCCAACCAGTGCCGCATTGGGCGTTGGATTGCTCAATGCGAGCGCAATCGTGCTGTATTTCTTGGCCACCCGATTCGGGGCGTTGTCGGTAGTGGCGGTGCTGACCTCGTTATATCCCGCGGTCACCATCCTGCTGGCAGCAGTTGTGCTGCGCGAACGCGCCACCACTGCGCAGCGCATCGGACTTGCCCTGACCGCAGCCGCCATCATCTTGATCACCGCCGGCTAACAACCGTCACCTATTCGTGCTGATCGAACTCCGGGGTCATCCGGTCAGTACGGCGGGAAGAGCGGGATCGGGTCGTAACCGTGCCGGGTGTAGCAACTCACCGCATCGGTTTTGCCGGTCGCCGGTTTCGGCGGGCAGCCGTTGTGCGCCCAATCGTTGCGCAGCGGCCTCGGCTGCTTGCAACCGATGTGCTCCTGCCCGCCACGTTCTAACGGCTGCGTTCGGTGCCGGTGTTGCCGAGCCCACTTTAGTTGGCGTGGGTGCTCCACCAGCGGGCGAGCGCGCTGATTGCTGGGTCGTCGGAGTCGACGAGGACCGTCCACGGGTCGACCCCGGCTGGCAGGTCAATGTGGGCGGACTCAGCAAGTTCAACGGCTTGGACTGGGTCTAGGTGCTGGTGCAGTCCAACCGGCTCGATCACACCGAGGCTGTTGACATCGATCCAGGGAAATCCGTCGACTGGTTCGGGCACGTGACCAACGTCCAACATCGGCGGAAAGACCGATTCGTCCGGCGCGGCGTCATGCTCGTGGGTGAGGTCGTCCACTGCCGATTCGTGGTCGACAGCAGAGTGGTCGACAGCAGAGTGGTCGACAGCAGAGTGGTCGACAGCAGAGTGGTCGCCCGCGGACTCATGCGTTAGGCCAGCAACGTGCGGATCCCCGTTATCTAGAACAGCGTCGTGGGCGAGGCCTGGTTCCGGCGCGATGCCAGGATCATGACTGAGCTCTGGTTCGTGGTGGGTGTCGAACAGGTCTGGGTGACGGATGTGGTCGTCCCAGGAGAAGTGCTGTTCGTCAAACGGGACTGGATCGTCGGGTTCGGAGAAATCGTGGTGATCAGTCATCGCCCCTCCTGCAGGTCGTTGGCCGGCGGCGCAGGCGTCAAAGCCCGAGCCTTGATCAGTACGTCGTCGACGCGGCGCAGCCTGACCCGTACTGCGTCGAGGTTTTGTTGGGCGGTGGCGTGGCGGCGGGCCAAGCCGGCGGCGTCTTCGGCGGCTGCCGCATCGAGTTCGGCGATGTCGGCGTCCAGTTCGCCCAGTCGACGTTCGACGGCGTCGTCGACGGCCACCGCTAGGGCGTATTGCAGCTCGGTGAGCCGGTTGGCGATTTCGTCGGCGAGTGCCGCGCGGGCCTCGCCGAGCACGTCGCGCAGCCACACCCGAGCTTGTTGGCGGTCAGTTTGCACTCGTCGGCGATAGAGCACATAGCCGCCGGCGGCCAAACCAAGACCAATCCCTGCCACCGGTACGATGAGCCCGCCCACGGCGAAAAGTGAGGCACCGAGGATGGCACCTCGCCCGGCCATGAAGGCAATACCCCCGGCCGACAAGGCGATCAGCACGTTGTCAGCGGAGCCGTCGCGCGGTGGGGTGGCGGCCAAAGCGTGGCGCAAGGTGCTGTTGAGTCGCCCGAGCATCGTGGCCAGTTCGTCGGCGTCGAAGACGGATGCGAGCACCCGTTCACCGACTTGTTGGCAGGTGGTTTGCAAGGTTTGTGACAGTTCGACCGCGACGGCGCGCAGTTCGGTGTCTACCGCGTCGGGCAGTCCGCTCAACGTGTCGCCGCGCCCGGTGTCGATCCGGGTGCTGAAGTCTTGCTGCACCGCGGCGATCCGAGTGCGCAGCCGCCCGATCAGGTCGACCCGCGCCCGCTGAGTCTCGGTGCTCAATAGCAGCGTCCACTGGCGTGACTCGGTGCGTTTACGCGCGGCCAGCGCTGCCCGTTGCGCCCGGACTTCGACGGTACGGCCGGGATTGCCCTCAGCCGCCCGCAACCGGGTTTCGGCGCTGGTCTGCAACCGCACGAGTTCACCGCGAGCGGCGCGCAGCACGTTGGCCAGTTGCAGCTGCTGACCCAGCCCTGCCAGTTGCACCAGCGCGTGCTGCAGTTCAGCAATGCGCGAGGCGTCCAGCAGTGGTCCTTGGTCGCCGGCAGCTTCGGTCAGCGCCAGCTCAGCCAGCCGGGCGGACACCGGATACCAGGGTGCTTCGGCGAACCGGGGCGCATAGGCGCGCAACAACACTTGGTTGTCTTCGACAATGTGGCGCCACCCCGGGTACGCGTCGATTTTGGTAAGCGCGAACACGACCGCGTCGACCCGTTCGCCGGCGGCCTGCAGCAAACTCAGCTCGGGTTGCGACAGCGGTGCGGACGCGTCGACCACGAACAACAGTGCGCTAGCCTGCTCGACCGCGTCCAGGGCGATGGTGGTGTGTGCCGGGTCGAGGCCACCGACGCCCGGGGTGTCGAGCAGGCTGAGGTATTTCAGCATCGGCGCGGGGTGGCTGATTTCAATTCGGCGGGCGCGGTGTTTGCCGGTGGCCCAGGGGCTCACGTCGGTGATCGTGATCGGTTCGCTGGCATCAGCCGGCCACACCCGGGCGGCGTGGTCGGTGCCGGGCACCAAGTGCAGGTAAGTCGCGGTCGTGACGGCCACCGGGGACAAGCCGGGCACGCCGAGCAGCGCGTTGATCAGCGAACTTTTGCCCCGTTCAGTTTCACCGAGCACGACCAGTGACGGGCGGGTCAGGTGTCGACGGCGCAGCTCAGCCAGTTCGGCACCGGCGTCCGAGTCGCTGCCGCGCACGTAGCCGATCGTGTCGCGCACTGCCGAGTCGAGTACGGCGGTGAGGGTGCTCATCGGCGTACCTGTTGGGGGGAAAGTCTGATTTGTTGGGCTAGCAGGTGCAAGCTGCGGTGCGCGGTGTGCGCGATCCGGGATTGGGCCGGCCCCGCCCCAGCGACGGCGTAGGCGCGCCAGCGGCCAGCAGCAGCGATCGCAGCGGCAGCCAACGTGTCGACATCAGCATCGGGCAAGCCCAAAATGATGTGCGGGTCGGGTGAGGTCGCCAACCGGGTCAGCTCCTGCGCCCACGTAGCAGGCAGGGTCACCGCGCCGGTCGCGACCTGTTGAGCGGCGTCGAGTAACCGGAGCCGGTGATAGGCCGGGTCGCGCAGCAGCCGTTGCACCCCGTCGCGCAGCAGTTCCCGATCGGCGGATTCACGGGTGTAGCCGGCCAACGTGCTCAATTGCGACAACGCCCACCCGGCCTTGATCACGTCGGTGCGCTGCCGCACGGTTTCGTCCAGGGCGTGCTGCAAGCGCGGCAGCCCAGAGGTGGCCAGCAGTCGCCGAATAAGCTCAGCGGTGCTCAGCTGCGGGTCGGCGGCCAGCTGCGCGACAGCGAACCCGATGCCATAGAGATCAAGCAGGCTCAACAGCCTCTCGCGCTGCTCGGCGTTAACCGGGGCGGGCCGGGTGCGAAACAGATCAACCGACATCAGCAGCACCCGCAGTTTGTCGGCACTCACCTCGCCCAGTTGCCCCAACGCGACCCGGTCGGCTGCGGTGAATCGCCCAGTCTCGGTGGTTTCGGCCAACAACCCCACCACCGGAACCACCCCATTGACGGTACGGGCGAGCAGCCCCGCCTGTTGTTCGGCCAGTGGTGTCGCCACCGGCCACGGGTCGTCAGCCCCACCGACCAAGGTGTCAATCTTGCCGAACACACCGAGCGCATTGATCGGCGTGTTCGCCAGTCGCGCCGAACTGTCGTGGAAGGCGCTCAACGCCTGCACGTCGTCAGCGCGCACGGCCTGGGTGAACACATAGATCACAGCTTCCGCGGCGGCGACCTCGGCGGCCGAATCAGCGTCGACGTCGGTGTCGAACGGTGCACCCGACACCCCGACGGCATCGGCGGCACGAGCACTGATCGCGGTGTCGGTGGAGGCGAGCCCCGGAGTGTCGACCACGGTGAGTTCGCGCAGTTTCGCGCTGGTCAAAGTGACGTCGACATAGGCGACTTGGCCGGCGGACACGCCAAGCCGGCGGGGGATCATGCCGTCGTGGTCGAGCGGCAGGCTGTGTCGTGACCCGTCGCGGCACACTACATCGACCCGGTCAGCCGTGCCGTAACGGAACCGGGTGACCACTCGGGTGCACTCACCGACGGCGGTTGGGGCAACCCGACGACCGATTAAGGCGTTGACGAGTGTCGACTTTCCGGCTTTTAACCGGCCCGCGACGGCGAGGAGTAACGGCTCGTCAAGTCGGGTGCGGATCTGTATGAGCTGGTTACCTGCCACAGGGCCAACTCGCGTGAGCAGTTCGTCGCACAGGGTGGCGACGCCGGTGCGTAACGGCCGGGTCATGACGGCTCGTCAGGCATGGACGCTGTCAGCGACAATATGCGGGCCAGGTTCGTCGTCACTGACCCTCCTGGAAACGTCGCGACGGGCACGACGCCCGCCGCTAGACAGCCTACGGACAGCTGAGCGAACCGGAATCCCGGCTTCGTGCCAGCCGGCCGACATGCACGTGGGGGAGGACTCGTTGGCGGCAGCGCCCAATCCGGTCGCCGAGGCTGCCACCGCATTGCGCCGAGCGGGGCTAGTCGTGCTCAGCGGCCCACCCGGTTGTGGCCGCAGCACGTTGCTGCAGCAGGTCAGCGCCGCAGTGCCGACCACCGTTTACGCCGGCGGCGGCCTGGCCATGCTCGCCGGTGTCGCCGGCCTGGCCCTGTCGCGGGCCGTTCGCGCGAAACTGCCCACCCATGACGTGCACCTGCTCACCGAAGCGGTGCGTTCGCGGGTCAACGGCGCCTTGTTGGTCCTCGACGACGTGCAGTATGCCGATGCGGCGACTCTGGCTGCGTTGCCGTTGCTGGCGGCGCACTGTCGGGTGCTCGTGGCGTTGCGCACCCCAAACCGACTGCCGTCGGCGACGCTGCAGGCACTGCAGTCGGCGGCAAGCTTGTGGTTGCCGGTCGAACCGCTCGATCAGCCCAGCGCGACCGAACTGGCTCGACGCAGCGCCCCGCACTTGGACGAGGCAACTCTGGCCACGGTTGTGGCTCGGGCGGGCGGCAACCCGCTGGTGCTGACCACGCTGGCCCGGCATGCGGCGCCCGGGCGTGGACCAGCCAGCGGCGACATCGACCAAGTAGCTTATGCCCTAGCGACCGCATTGGCTGATCTGCCCCGGGCCGCGCGTACAGCTTTGGCGGCATTGGGCTTACTCGGCCGGCCCACTTCGGCGGCAATGTTAGGGCCAGGCGTTGACGACTTGCGCGCGGCCGGGTTGATCACCGCAAACTCGGACGGCACGGTGGTGCCTGCGTCCACTTATCTGGCTGAGGCTGCGGCTGGGCTGCTCGATCAGGACGGCCGGGTGCAGTTGCATCTTCGGCTCGCTCAGCTCACCCCACCGGCTGAGTCGGCCCGTCACTTGGCCGCTGCCGGGGATCTGCCGGGCGCGCACCGGCAGGCTTTGCACGCCGCCGATCAGGCCACCGGCAGCAATCGGGCGGCGTTGTTGCTGTTCGCGTGCGAGCTGGATGTGCCGGTTGACCCACGAGTGCGGATTGCGGCTGCTGATGCCGCTTTGGCTGCCGGGCGCGCAGATGCGGCAGTGCGGGTGTTGAGCACACCAGTCACGCCTGCTCTCGGAGCTCAAGGTGTCGGAGCTCAAGGTGTCGGAGCTCTCGGTGTCGAGGCTGAGGTGCTGTTGGGTGAGGCGTTGTTGCAGGTTGGCGATCTCAGTCGGGCGCGGGCTGCGGTCGGCCGGGTGCCGGATTCGTCCTCGGCTCCGGTGCGAGCGGCCCGAGATCGGGTGCTGCTGTTGGCCGAGTTGGCGAGCGACCCGGGCGCTGCGTTGGATCTGGCCGACAAGATTGCCGCACGGTATCCGAATCCGCCGGTGGGGATCGCTTCGGCGCTGGCTGCGGTGCACGCCCGCCATCGCGTAGCCGGGTGGGACACCGCGTTAGCCGCTACCGCTGCCGCGCTGGGGGATCCGGTGATCGCCCGGTGGAGTGCTTGGCTGCTAGTCGAACACTTGGCCGCGGATGGGCGCCTGAGCGCATCGGCGGCTGCGGCGACACAGGCCGCGCGGGCTTGTGCTGACAATTTCGCGTACGGCTGGCAGACCCGGTTTTTGGCCGCCGCCGCCTGGGCTGGGGCACTGTCTGGGGCCACCGGGTCGGACATGAGTGCCGACGAAGTGTTGCGCAGCAGCGTCAACCTCCTCGACCGATCCGTGCCAGTCGATGCTTTCGGGTATGCCACCGCAGCTGCCGCGTTGATCGAAGCCGACACTGGTTTGTTGGCAGCGGCCCGCGCTCACCTTGACGCCGGCCCGCACCAGCCGAGCACGATCTGGGTCGAACGCGAAACTGCCTGGCTGGACGGTCAGCCTGAGCGGGCCGCACGCACGCTGGAGCACAGCGAGCAAGGCGGTCTGCTAGTCGGGTTGCACGCGATCACCGCCCGCTGGGCCGCACATGACTTAGGCGTCACTGACACCCCGAAAATCCCGCCCGGTTTACCGGCTGCGGCCCGGCGCACGTTGACCGCGTGGGCAACCGGCACGGGTTTCAGCGCTGCTGCCGAAGGATGGCAGCCAGTCGCCGTGCGTGAACAAGTCCGTTGCTTACTCGCGGCCGGCTTGACCAATCCTGACCCGGCCCGGGCGGTCGAAGCCCTCCTCGGTGCTGAACGTCTGGCCGACGCTGCCGGGTTGACTGTGCTGGCTGGGCGGGCCCGGCGTGGGCTGCGCCGACACCAGGTGCACCGCGACGTCCGTGGACCACGCGCTGGTGATCAACTCACCCGGCGGGAAAATGATGTGCTTCAACTTGTCGCGGCCGGGGAACCCACTAGGCGTATCGCCGGCCAACTCGGCATCTCCTGCGAAACGGTCGACACCCACATCCGCGCTGGGATGCGCAAACTCGGCGCCCGAACCCGCACCGAGGCCGCTGCGCTGGTGTTCGCCCGTCCCGCGGGTGACGGGTCGCAGCGCTTCGACGCCGACAAGGATGGCCGGTGACTCACCAACCGGACGTTCCCCGCCATGTCGTCGCTACTGCCGGCGACGCCGACATTGTGTTACGCCGGCTGGCCCGCGACGGTTGGACTGTGCGTGAAGGGTTCGCCTTACCGGCGTTGAGCTGGGATGTGACCAGTGCCCGGCTGATCCTGCACGGCCGGGCCGGTGACGCCGAAACAGTGCAGCTGATTGTGCTGGCCGCAGCCCGGGGTGCGGGGATTGTCGCGATCTGCGAGATTGAGTCGCAGCTGGGGCGGGCCCTGGTCGACGATTTGGCTCGACTCGGCCCCGTGGACCAGGGTGTGGTCGCGGGCAGTCCAGCAGACCCGGCTGATCGGGTGGCTGACCTCGTACCAGAGCAGCGGGCTTTGTTGGACCGCCTGGCCGCCGGCGACACGATCGCGGCGGCGGCAGCAGCAGAGTTTTTGTCGCTGCGCACCGCGAACCGGCGAATCGCCGAAGCGCGGGCACAGCTCGGGGTGCGCAGCACGCGCGAGGCAGTGCTGGCTTACCTGCGGCAACGCCGCGGCGATTAGTCGCAGAGTCTGATCAATCGCAGAGTTGACGAGGTTGCACCCTTATCCCATACTCCTTACTCAGTAAGTGCATACCGAGTGACTAGATACTCGGTAACCTGCGCTGAGTTGAGGATGGGCCATGTCAGTGAAGTTCGGGCTTTTGGCCTTGTTGGCCGATGGACCCAAGTACGGCTATCAACTGCGCACCGAGTTCGACCTACGCACCGGCGGCACCTGGTCGGTCAACGTCGGGCAGATCTACACCACGTTGGAACGGCTGGAACGTGACGCCCTGGTCGTCACCGAAGGAGCCAACGCCGAAGGCCGCCAGCTGTACGCGTTGACCGAGGCCGGTCACGGCGCGGTGCAGACATGGTTTCGCACCCCGATGACCGGCACCGATCGCCCGCGCAACGAACTGGCCGTCAAGCTGTTGATCGCCGCCACCACCGCCGGGGTGAACGTCAGCGACGTGGTGCAGCGGCAACGTACGGAAACGATGCGGTTGTTGCGTGACTGCACCACTGCTCGGCGTGCGGCCGCAACAGACGTGGCTGCAGTGCTGTTGCTCGACAATCTGGTGTTCGCGCTGGAAGGCGAAATCCGGTGGCTTGACCACGTCGAAGCCACAGTGCTGCGTCACGGCGGCCGACTGGCCCCACCGGAAGCGACGCTACGGGGGGTGCAGCCAAGGTACGGCCGAAAGGGGCAACGGCCGGACTGGGTGGGACGTTCTCGCAGCTTATGAAGCCGTGCCATGCCGGCGGGGACCGCGACCCAACTCCTTGGAAGGAAGGTCCATATAGGGCCATCACCTGCAAAACCCTCATCAATACCTCACCCGTTGCCCCCTCCGGCCGTACCTTGGCTGCATCCCCCAAGTAGGTCCGGACATCAGCGAGCCCGAAGCTCCGGACGCTCTAAGTTCGGAGCGAAGCGAGTTAACCTGCAACAGACCTGCTTCACTATGGTTCAGGAATAGTGATTGGTTATCTTCATGCGTTTCCTTATAACAGCACAAGGCTAGGCTGAGCTGGTCCACTATGATTCCCGAATTAACCCGCAACAGACCTGCTTCACTATAGTTCAGGAATAGTGACTGGTTATCTTCATGCGATTCCTCATAACAGCACAAGGCTGAGCCGGCCAGTTGTGCTGTTCTCGCATAACAGCACAAGTCTTCGCAGCTCAGGACCGGCTAAGTGGGTCTCGACAGCCTCATGTAGACGATCGACTTCGTCGTCCGTTTCATCGTGATTTCTGGGATGGGCGGAGGGCTGACTCCAGCCCCTCTGGAATGATGCTGCTACTATTCAAATCGCATTGCAGAGACTTCGCGGGGAACCAACGAGTTCGTCCCTGGTCGAAGTGTTACCGACAGCTTTTAAAGATCTTTTGGAAGGAGGTGAATGAGATCAACTCCCAGGAACTTTTTGTGCAGGTGGGGCCCTATAGGACGTGACCGTGATGATTCTGATCGTCATGGGGCTAACTGGCCACGCGAGCCTGTACCCACTTCTGGGTAGGACGATCCTCGCGGCCCTGCTAGAGGGGGTCGAGCGACCGGTTCGCCGCGTTCGAGGGAGCCCGCCCCTTGCTGGAGTTCCCGCACGAGAACGGATCACCGGAATCCGCCGGGTGGGGGCGATAGCCCAGCTGGACCGGCTCGATCGCCCGCACTGAGCTGTTCTGCCCCGCTCGCAACGGCGTGTAACGGGCCCGGGGGTGGGGGCAGCTCTAGCTGCTCGACCAGGCATCTGCTCCGAGTATCAAGCAGTAGCACCCACGTAGGAGACGATCGAAAGGACCGAACGGATGAGTCTCTGACTGTACTAACGGTTTATTTTTTGTCCGTAAAAGTCCAATAGAGACATGTGCCCCTATTTTATGTCGACGTCGAGATATTGATCAGCTACCCAGCGTGCACCACCTGCGGCGCGATAGTTGCGCAGGACGCAGCGACCGGGTGCAATCAATTCAGGCGTAGACGATCACAGAAAGCAACTCGCGGCACCCGGCTCGACCCCGGATGCCGCGACAAGTCTCTGCGCCCAGACGGCTAGTGAGCACGATCGGAAAGAGAGACAAGATGAAGGTAACAGAAGGCGCCGCGCACCATCAAGACGAAGGAAGCGCAGGTCAGGCTCCCTACCCGGCAAGGGGTACCAGTGATCACGCTCCTGCCGGATGGTCCGGGACGCCTCGGGTGGTATGGATTGTGCTGATCGTGCTCACCGCTGTCATCGTGGGCGGGATCGCCGGGCTGCTCGCCCACGCGGACGGAACGAGTGTGCCGGGGGCCGTCCTCATCGGCGGGGGCAGCTTCGCCGGCACCGTGCTGCTGCTGCTCGCCATCGCAAACTTCGTCGACGGCCATCGTCGCTGACGGGCCTGCTGGCCTCGGGGTTTGTTAACGGCCGCGCGACGAGGGATCAAAAAGTCGATCTTTGTGTTACCCGTCGCCGGGTGTGATGGTGAGGTGTCGGTACACGCTGGCGCGGGACACTCCGAGGGCCTTAGCGATTTGGGTGGGGCTTTCACCGGCTGAGTGTCGGGCCCGAGCGGCGGCGAGCCGGTCGGGATCCATGACCGTGGGTCGTCCGCCGAGGCGGCCTTGCGCGCGGGCGGCGGCGAGTCCGGCCATGGTTCTTTGGTGGATCATGTGGCGTTCCAGTTCGGCGAACGCGGCCATCATGGTGAAGAAGAACTTGCCTTCGCCGGTGGGGTGGTAGCTGCCGGCTAGGGTGCCGGTGAGGATCCGGATCCCGATACTGCGGGCGTGCAGGTCTTCAGCGATGGTCAAGACGTCTTTAACGGACCGGCCGAGGCGGTCGAGTTTCCACACGCACAGGGCGTCGCCGGGGCGTAGGTAGTCCAGGGCCGCGGTCAGGCCGGGCCGGTCGGTAGCGCGGGTGGATGCTTTCTCGGTGAAGATCCGGCCGCAGCCGGCTGAGGTGAGCGCGTCGTGTTGCAGCTGTAGGTCTTGACCGTCGGTGGAGACCCGGGCGAGGCCGACAAGGTGATGGGTGGTGGACACCCGGGAACTGTTGCAGAACCCGTCTCACAAGTCCAGCGTCGTAGCGCGTGTTGTGAGACGGGTTCTGGACGCGATTCTGGCCGATGGGCCGGGTTCGGTGAGGTGTCTCAAATTCCTACGATTAAGAACAAGATCAACTAAGAGACTTCACCGCGGCGGTCAACCCGCAACCCACCCGGGGCCTTCAGGCGCCCTCAAGATCATCGTACTGCCCCTTTTGGACGTACCTTGGCTGCACCCCTGGCAGGCAGCACCGCCCTCGCCTTGTTCGCCGGCGCCAACACAGACACGGGCGAGGCCGCCCGACCAGCTCTGAGACCGGGTCAAGTCCTGCTCGGGCCAATCACCGCCGGCCGGCTCGATCGCACCCAAACCAGTGCGGTCGCGGCAAAACTGCCCCAATCCACCGTGGTCACCTTCGCCACCGTCGACGGCTTCCAGGCTGCGTTCCCGTCCATGACCGATATCGCCGCCGTGACACCGTCCACCCAGATCGCCGTTGGCGGCCCGGACTTGGTCGCGGCCGTCACAGGCCAGCCGGCACCACCGTCAGCTGTGGACGCCTTACGCCGCGGCGGTGCCGTCGTGTTCGCTGACGAGTTGATCGCCGGAAACGCGGCGCAGATCCTGACCGACGACGACACGAAACCCCGCGTGCAGCTGCCGGCAGTGGTCGTGCACACCGACGCGCCCTACAGTCGCCTCCCCGGCATGGTGATCTCCGCGGCGACCGCCACCGAGCACCGACTGGTCACCCACGCAGGCGGAGTGCTGTTTGACTCGCCACGCTCACCGACGACCGCCGAGCTCGCCGCCGCCAGTTCAGTGGCACTTGCTGCTTATGTGCGCACCGCACAAGCTGACGCTGCGACCCCGGAAGCGTTGACCGTTGGGGTCGAACCAGTGGCGCCCGGCCGGCGATACGACACCATGCTGCTGGTCCTGGGTGTGCTCAGCGCGATCATGACAATCGCCGGTGGGGCTATCGCTGTCGCATTGAGCGTCGCGGAGATGCGCGACGACTTGTCCACCTTGGCGGCGGTTGGTGCACTACCAGCGCTACGTCGACGCATCGCCGGCGCGCAAGCCGGACTTATCGTCGGTCTTGGGGTCGTGCTCGGTGTCGCGGCCGGGATCGCACCGGCAGCCGGAATGGTGGCATTTCGCCCCGACCTGCACTGGAACGTGCCCTGGCTGCCGCTGACAGTCGCCGTGCTGATCGGCCCGTTGATCGCCGTCGTCGCCACCACTGTGCTGACCCGACCTAGGTTGGTGCTCGTGCGCCGAATCCGGTGACGGACGCTCAAGCTGAATCCGGGTGACCTCGGCTCAATGGGCTGGGCTCAATTCGCTGGGACGGCAATGGGCGTGCTTCCGGGTAAAGCCGTGCCGGCGGTGAGCTCGGTCAATGTGCCCCGGGCGATGTCCAACTCACTGACCAGGACCCGCGCCAACACCGACCGGCGCAGCCAAGGCGAAATGCGGGTTTTCGATGATGCCGATCCGGTTGCCGGCCGGATCGGTGGCTGTGGCGACGCGGATGTCTTCACCGACCTCCTGCACACCACCTTGGTCGGTGGCGCCGGCGGCCACCAACCACTGCAAAGCTGCACCCGCATCGCGCACACCCCAGTAGGTGAGCGGGCCGGCGGCGGGATCCGCGTTGGGGTCCAAGGCCAGCTCGTAGCCGGCGACAGAGAAACCGACGTAGAACGGCTCGTCGAAATAAGGCTCAATGCCCAGCAACTTCGCATACCACAGCTTGCTGGCAGCCAAGTCCGGTGCGGGGTAGATGATCGTGCGCAGACCGAGGAACACGGCGGACAGCCTTTCGTCGAGCAGCCGCTGGTCGGCCGCCTATCCACATCATCGAGCAACCCACCGACAATTTCTCGGCTGCACCTGCTCACTGGTTCGCTCGTGGTGCCACCGCTAGGTGTGTTTCGAACCCTTAGCCTGTCGACCAGACACAGCGATGGCCTGTTCAACCGCACCACGCGCAGTTGAAACAGGCCATCGGCTGCTCTCAGCTCAATGAAGTCCGGCAGTCGCTGCCGCCGAAAACTGCTCGGATCGGCTCGCCGGCTGCGATCGATGCCGTCCCGCAGCGCTCACCAGATCCGACTCGAGTGCATCGGCGGTGGGCTTGGCACCGACGCGGTGGCGCCCCGGCGAATCTGGGTCATGACCAGCATCCGACTCAGACGTATCGTCGTCTTGCTCGTCGGATTCATAGTCGTCGCGGCGGTGCCACTGGCCGAACAAGACCAGCAGCGCCAACCCACCCGCCGTCAGTGCCACCAGACCCCACTGGCTGTTGCGCTGCCAGTACGGGAACAACCCGACGTACGGGATCCGCAACCGTCCCATCCCGTGCACCGCCGACGGCTGAACGTGCGCTGAGTCCGGCGTACCGTTGGCATCGCCTTTAGTGGTGAACGTGCCGTCGGCATTGACAGTGATCACCCGGTGCACCAGCATTCGGTCTGGGCGGCTCGGGTCGGTGAACACGATCACGTGTCCCGGCTGAATCACCGAGGGCTGCACCGGTTTTGCCACGACGACATCGCCGGGCCGGATCTGCGGTGTCATCGAGCCAGACACCACCACGTACGGGCGCCAGCCGATCAACACCGGCAACAGCGTCAAACCCAGCAAACACCCCAGTACGGCCACAGCTGTGCGCGCGACCACTTGCCCGGCCGCGACGGAGAAACCCGCCGCGGCCCGCACCGACCCGCGACTCATGTGCTGTGCACTTCCCAGTTGAAGGTAGTCGTCAGGGTTTTACTTTGGAGGTTGTTATCGGTGGCGTCAGTACCAGTCCCGGAAAACGTCACGGTGAATTTATAACTTTTCGATGTGCTGGACGGGGTTGGAGTCCAGCCACAGGAGAAGCCGTTCGTATAACTGGTGCCGTGGGTCTGCGTCAAGTCCGCCATGGTTCCAACCGGTTTTGCCGCGCCGCCGCTACCTTGATTGTGAGTGCCGTCGAATATGATCGTCGAAGAGGTAAATGCGCCGGCACAGGTAGGATCGTTGGCGGTGCCTGTACCCTCCTCGATCTTCACAGTGAAATAGGTGCCCAAGGTGTTGCCGTTGGCGGCAGGGTCAGTAGTCGATGTGGTGTAAAATTTTACTGCTGTTGTATTTACCACACTTCCCGTATAACTAACATTGATGCATTTGACAACCACATCCGTGGGTTTCATCGCGGTTGAGGTGAAAACGGCCGTAGCAGTATTGTCGGCTGTCAAGACCACGTTGCCAGTAGCCCACGAGTCGCCGGGGTTGGCGGTCGTCGCGGTGAACGCGGCAGTTGATGCCTGCCACATCGCCGTCGCGCTGATGACCATTCCGACGGCCAGGACGACGCCGGTGGGAACCCGACGGCGAGAGCTCCGATTACGCATGGCGCCTCCTTCATTTTGATGCGGGGTAACGTGCTGAAGGTTCGGGCACAACCCGTCCGGTCTTAGCTGCCAGACCACCGGTGACCGAAGTTGCTCCTGCCGACACCGCCCTCGCACCAAAGGCACACACCCATCGACCGAACGGGCAGAACCGCACCCGACTTGCACCGTCCTTTCGGCAGCACTACCCCCGAACCACGGCAAGGTGCTCCGGCCCAAGTTCAGGCCGAACGATGATTCGGCAGCAGGTGACCGGTCGTGGCGTCCACGTGCGCCGGCACCGGATCGTGGCGATCACCGACCGTCGACGTTCCGGTGGGTTCAAACAGCAAGATCGACGCGCCGTTCACCGAGGACGGCTTGTGCTCAGTGCCGCGCGGCACCACAAACACCGACCCCTGCACCAACACCACCGCGCGGTCGGGTCCGTCCGGCTCAGCTCGCAGCGCGATCGTCAACTCACCGGACAACACCAGGAAGAACTCGTCAGTGCGGTCATGGGAATGCCACACGTGCTCACCAGCAACCTTGGCCACCCGCACGTCGTAGTCGTTGACTTGGGCGACAATGCGTGGACTCCATAACGCCTCAAACGAGGCTAGTGCAGCTGACAATGCGATCGGTTCAGTAGTCATGCTCACCATCGTCGGCGGTCGCGACACACGTCGGTGAGTGCTAGGAATTGCATATGCCGCAAGAATCCTCGCACGTCGAGCAGACTGAGCTGGCCGAGCGAATCGAGTCTCGGCCGCATCGGGTCGTGCTGCTGGTCGACGAGGGCTCAAATCCGTTCGAGCTGGGGGTGGCCACCGAGTTGTTCGGCTTGCGTCGACCCGAACTCAACCGCCGCTGGTACGACTTCACCCTATGCGCCGCCCAATCCTCGGTCAGAATGCACGCCGGCATGTTTACCCTGACCGAAGTAGCCGACTTGCAGGCCGCCGAGCAAGCCGACACCCTGATCGTGCCCAACCGGCCTGACCCACAAGTCGCGCCCACAGCGGCTGTGCTTACTGCTATCCGTCGTGCCGCACACCGAGGCGCCCGACTGGTCAGCTTCTGCACCGGTGCGTTCACCCTGGCCGCGGCCGGCGTGCTCGACGGGCGCCGAGCAACCACCCACTGGCAGTGGGCCGAACTGTTCGCAGCCAGCTACCCAGCCGTCAACCTGCAACCAGATGTGCTGTTTGTCGACGATGGCGACATCCTCACCGCCGCCGGCAGCGCCGCCGCACTCGACCTCGGCCTCCACCTGATCCGCCAAGACCACGGCGCTGAAATCGCCAACCTGGTCAGCCGCCGACTCGTTTTCGCCGCACACCGCGACGGCGGCCAGCGCCAGTTCATCGCCCGACCAGTGCCGACCGTGCCGGATGCCTCCTTGGCACCCCTGCTGCACTGGGCCGGCCAGCGCCTGCCTGAACCGCTAACCGTCACCGACCTCGCCACCCAAGCCGCTGTCAGCCCCGCAACCCTGCACCGCCGGTTCCACCAAGGACTCGGCACCACCCCGCTAGCTTGGCTGACCACCCAACGGGTCAACTTGGCCTGCCGCATCCTCGAATCCGGCGAACAACGCCTTGACGTCATCGCCCGGACCAGCGGATTAGGCAGCACCGCCACCCTGCGCACCCAGATCCGCCGACACACCGGCCTGACCCCCAGCGCATACCGCAACCGGTTCACCACCCACGACACCAACCGTAGGCTGCCCGAATGAGCCGGCTATTAATCACCGGGGCAACCGGATCGCTCGGACGCCACCTATACCAGCGGGCCGTCGCCGCCGACTGGGACACGATCGGCACCAGCCTGAGCACACCCGGGTTCGAACCACTCGACATCCGCGACCAAAACGCCGTGCACCACCTGCTGCGCGCGAGCACCCCCGACGTGGTCATCCACACTGCCGCCGGCCGCGACCGCAACGACTGGCCCTGCAACGCCAGCGGTGCCGCCCACATCGCCGTCGCCACAGCAGCCGCCGGCATCAGGCTCGTGCACATGTCCAGCGACGCGATTTTCTCCGGCCGCGACATCCACTACCCCGAAACCGCCCAACCCGACCCCATCTACCCATACGGGGCAGCAAAAGCCGCCGCCGAAACCGCCGTACGCGCAATCCACCCCACCGCCGCGATCGTGCGGACCTCGCTGATCGTCGGCGACGACGACGGACACCATGAGCGGCTCACCCGCGACCTCATTGCCGGCCGAGTCACCGGCGCCCTGTTCACCGACGAGTTCCGCATGCCGGTGCACGTCGGTGACCTCAGCGACGCCCTGCTCGAACTGGCAGCCAACGACTACTCCGGCGTCCTTAACGTCGCCGGCGCGGAACCGATCAGCCGCTACAAACTCGGCGTCCTCGTCGCCCACCGCGAAGGACTCGACCCCGACGCCATCCCTGGCGCCGTATCCCCACCGGGCCGGCCCACCAACGTTCGCCTGAGCGGCGACCGGGCCCGTGGCGTGCTCCAAACTCGACTGCGCGGCGTGACCGAATTCCTGAAATAGGCCTTCGCCGACAGGGCGAAGGAGTTGGGGTCAGCACCCGTGGGTGTTCTGGGTGCCCCCAGAGTCTTGGCGCGGGATTTTGCCTAAGACTGCTGCAGCCGGTTTGACTTAACGCATTCAGGACGACCATGTCACCGGCGGTGACTGTGCTTATAGGTTGCGCACCGGCAACGCATAGGTGTGACCGAATCTGACTTTTGAGCCGGTAGCGTTACTGATAACTTCTTCGATCCGGGCCAAGATTTCTTGGAGAGGGTGGTCGTGTTGTCGGAGGCTAACGGTTTTGGAGTTGTAGTTGATGGCAGATCCGCGCATGCCGTAAGCGATGCGATGGAGGCGCCTGCGCCTGGTGCGCGCCTGGCTGGGGTGCGTTTGCCCCCGGGTTCGTTTTCGCCTCTAGGTGACTTCCTCGTCACCGGGGTGAATGAGTTGATCGCTGGGTTGCAGGCTCATGTGAGTGGGCTGGTGACCCGTGGCCTGGAGGCGGCTACCCCATGTGACCAAAGCGGAGTCCGTAGTGGCTGAGACGGATACTGATATCGCCCAGCTGTACATCGGAAGCTTTTCAGTATGAGCATAACTTGGTGGAATGAAAACAATATGCTGGCGTATGGCTACTTACTGACCATGGTGGTGTGCGGTAATGACTCATCCTTCCTCAAGCATGACCAAGTCGTCAGCGACTGCCGCTGGTATTCGGCGTCTTGATGGAATGCACGATATTTTGGATGAGATTCGAGGTAATGCGTGGGTGCACGCTCGGCTGCGGTCCGGTATGGCCGCAGCTGATAGACAGAATATTCAAGGTGGTATGCAGCACAACTTTGCTAAAGATGTTGTTCTCCGTGCGGTCGACCAGATTAGCAGTGTTCACCCGCAGATAGCAGCCGTGTTAACACCGATCCGGGACGTCATCGTCGCGGTGTTACCTGAACACAATGCTGTGGGTTTAGCGGTCGACCAGTTACAACAGCGTCATGATCGTGCCGCGCATGCTAAAGAAGGTCTACACGATGCAGAGCGGGTGATTGCCGAGCGATGGGAAAAGGGCAACGGTGCCGTCGCCATCGCAGCGTCAGTGGTCCAGCTACGCATGGAAGTCTCAGGTGCAGCTTTAGTCTCCGCTGGCACATCTCTAGTAGTTACCCACGGCGCGAAACTCGCCACCGTAGCGGCCGGCGAGATCATGGCGTTAATCACCCCCGTGTTGCAGTGGGTGCAACACAACGCGATAGGTTTGATTGCCCAGGGCACTACCGGGATGGCTACTCTCATTCAGCAAACCACCCAAAAATTGCAGGCAATCTCCGCTGACATTAAAGGTGTCGGGCAAGCGGTGATCACCAGTAACGGGAACTTGCTAGAGCTCGCTAAACACCTGGCCGCCGATGAACAATCTTTACTAGACGCTGACACCACCAAAAACGATGTTATTAAAGATCGCCACATCGCAGATGCCAGCCTGGTGGTGAAGGACAAGCACATTGCGGACGCAAACTTAGTAGTCAGAGATAAGCATATTGCGGACGCAGACCTAGCGGCGAAGTCTTCTTCGCAGACTCATCCCAGCGCTGACGGAAAAATGGAGGCTGTCAACGACAACCTTAAACGGTCGAACCCCGGGTTCAATCTGATGAATATAGAAACCTCAGAGAACTGTGTTCATGCCGCTATCGCATATGATTTGCGGGCCCGTGGAATCCCAGTGGAAGCCAAAATACTTCCGGAAGATCGTATTAATAGAAACCATATTGAAATTGAACAGCTTTATGGAAAAAAGTTTGAGTGGGCGGGTGAATATTCGAAGAATGTAAAAAATGGTGCCGACAGGATCGGGTGCGGCTCCCCTGAAGGTAGGACTATTCGGGTATGCCGATAGCTGTGGTTGGCGAGTCGGAGCTGCGAGTGATCATGTTTGTGGTTCGGGTTGGTGGTAGCGGCTGTCGTGGTTGCGGCGTTTCTCCTGGGTAAGGTGGTAGGTGAAGTAGTCGTCGAAGTCGCCGTTGCCGACCAGGGCGCGGAGTTTTAGCACGGCTTCGGCGCCATCGAGGCCCCACCGGGCTCCGGTGACTTCCATGCGGTCCTTCACGAGCCAGCGGCATGCACCCTCAATCAGGCCGGAGGCCACCGGCCGGCCCGCGGTCAGGAAGGCCGGGTAGTCGAGGTAGTTGCGTTTGTTGTCGAGGTAGGTGGCGCAGGCGTCGGCGCCGTCGCGTTCTTTGTTGGTGTAGCCGAAACGGGTGGCGCGTCGGCGGATGCCGGTGGCCACGTCGGAAGCTTTGCCATGCAGGATCTTCTCGGCCTGGGTTTTCACCCAGTCCCGCCCGGCGGGGTCGTTGGGGTAGAAGAACGTGCCGGCCGCCTTCCATAAATATTGGACAACGTGGATGAAATCGATCAGGATCGGTACCTGGACCTTGTACTGCTGGGCGCAGGCACGGATCGCGTCGATCTGGGTGTTGTTACCGTCCACGATGGCGTACCAGGTGCGGGCGTGTTCGGGGTCACGGCGGTGCGCTTCGGTGAACCCGTCGGCGACGACCTGCGCGATGGGTTGCTTGACGGAGGCGAACAGGGTTTTACCCTCGGCGATCGGGCCGTGCCGGGCCCGGCACGGCCGGGCTGGCGGCTTGTCCGGGGCTGGCGGCTTGTCCGGGGCTGGAGGCTTGTCCGGGGCTTTGCCAGGGGCGGGGAACAGGGCGGTCAGGATGTCCTCGGCGGTGCGGGGCACGGGTGGGATGTCGGCCACGCACACCAGTTCCGCGGAGCGTTTGGTGGATTTGCGTAGCTGGCCGGGGTCGTCGGGCCAGCCGCTACGGGCTGCCGCCGCGGCGCGGTCGGTAGCGGCTTTCGCGGTGGCTGGGCGTAGCGCCTCGGGTCGTACCGGTAACGCCGAGCCGTCCGCGGTGATCAGCAACCCGACCTCATCGGGACACGCCGCTGGGCGGCGGGCGGCGTAGAACGCCTCGAAATCGACCGCGGTGGCCATGCTCAACGCTTCCACCTGCCGCTTACCGATCTTGATCGGGGTCGTGCTGGTCAGATGCTCCGCGGCTTGAGTGAACGGCAACACCGCTGCGGTCCGCGCGACCCGTTTGGCCACGCCCGCGGAGTAGGAGTGCGTCACCGCCCAGTTCAGATCCGCGTCCTGCGGGTAGAGGTTCTCGTCGTGGTGGCGCCGGTAGGCGATCCGTGAGGTGCGTACCGGCCCGAACAGCATCGTGCGGGTGTGCTCCTGAGCGGTGGCGGTGGTCACCCGGGCCCGGGCGTCGGCGTCGATGACATCAGTGCGGCGTTGTTCGCGGGCCGCCCGCACCATCATGTGCGCCTCGGTCAGCAACCGGGTGGCCTCGAACCCTTGTGCCAGCGCCTGTTCCTCCAGCGGTGCGTTCTGCATGGACAGCGCTGCGTCGGTCCGCGCCCACGCGATCATCGAGTCCACCTGTGCGCGGAAATTGTCGAATAGCCGGTCTTCCAGCATGTCGACCGGCACCGCGTCGTCGAAGTTGTGGCCCTGCTCGTTCATGGACACCGTCTCCAGCGTTTCGGGCAACGACGCTACAAACCCTCAGCCCTGGAAGTATCCGACGCACGCATCGCAGAGAACAGATTCCCGACCACCAACCCGGCAGCCACTAAAAACCCTTATAACCACCTAAAACATCCAACCGTAACGCCCGTAAGTATCCGTTTTCGTATAGACACGCCGATAAGTGGCGGGTATCCACCGGTTCAGACGTGATCAACTAACTCACCGAGAGCCGCACCCGACAGGATCTTTGATCGAATCGTCGACGCCGGCCCCGGTGCTCGCGGAATTGTAACTATCGTAAATAAGGTGCCAGTAATTGAAAGCGGCAATATTATCAGATACGAAGAAACAGGGCATACAATGATCGTCGAGAATGTTGGCACGAAAACGCTTGTCCTAGACCCACAAGCGAACACCGTGCATACGTGGCACGATGTCACTAAGAACAATCTGACTAATCTTATCTGGTTGCGTACTGACAATCTGGAGGTAGGACCGCAAGCATTTGACTTTGTGCAAATGGCAAAGTGAGACTGTCTGAAGGCCCAATGCCTAGGAGCGCCCACGACGACGACGCACCCAAACTCCGATCGCCCCGGCGAGCAGAAACACCCACGCCGAACAGCACAACGCCTTCGCGAACAACCCTGCCTCCCCGGAAGTCGTTAAGGTCTATTCCGTGCGCCTGGCAACGTTCAACCTCCTGCACGGCCAGTCCCTTACCGAGCCCACCGTATCCGCCGACCGCATCACGGCCGCCGTCGCCAACCTTGACGCCGACGTACTCGGGCTACAAGAAGTCGACCACAGTCAACCCCGCAGCGGCGAACTCGACCTCACCGCAATCGCCGCCGACGCCCTAAACGCAACCGAACACCGCTTCGCCGCCACCATCGTCGGCACCCCCGGCGAAACCTGGCGACCCTGGCACAACGACACCGACAACCACCACCCGCGGTACGGAATCGCCCTGATCAGCCGCTACCCGGTACTGAAATGGCAGGTCACCCACCTGCCCGCCGCGCCGATCCGTTCACCAGTGTTCGTGCCGGGCGGGGGAGTACTGCTACTCGCCGACGAACCCCGGGTGCTACTGGCCGCAGTAGTGCAAGCCCCGGGCGGGCCGATCACAGTCGCGACCACGCACCTATCATTCGTACCCGGATGGAATGTGCGGCAATTGCGCCAGGCCGTGCGTGCGTTACGCACTCTGCCGGCGCCCAGGGTGTTGCTCGGCGATCTCAACGTGCCCGGGGTAGTAGCTCGCGCAGCCACGGGTTGGCAATTATTGGGCCGATCGCCGACCTATCCCAGTCCGCAACCGCGCCTTCAGCTTGACCATGTCCTGGCCGACCCGCGCGGCGGCGACCTGCTCGGCCGAGTTGTGCAGGTCAGCACCCCACGCAGCACTATCTCCGACCACCGGCCATTGATTGTGCGCCTAGACCGCGGATCCGATCTCGATCGCTGATCCGCGGTCGTCAGCCGTTGCCCGTCATTCGGCCGTTGCCAGGTCATTCGGCCGCACGCAGCAGCACGTCTTCTAAGCCATCCACCGGATCCCACTGCTCGCCGATTTTGTGAAAGCCGAACTTGGCGGCGGTGGCCTGCGAACCGGCGTTATCTGGGCGAATACTCGCCCGGATCGCGATGACCTGCGGATCTGCCACCGCTCGCTGCACCAAATCCGCCAGAATCGCCGTGGCGAACCCCTGACGCCGAAACCGTGGGTCCACCGAGTAACCGACCTCGACCACACCTTCAGCAGAAGGCGGCCCGTGAAAGCCGCCGTGCCCGACGACCACTCCGGCCGGCTCGGCAAGTACCGCGCGGGCGATCCACTGCGCACAGGCAGGATCCGCCTGGACCTGATGTAAGCGCAGCCGCCACAACTCCGTGTCTTCCAGCAGATAGGCCGAAAGCTCAACACCAGCCGCCGTACTCGCCGCCGCCAGGTCACCGTGAACCAACGCGGTCAACGCGGCAGGGGAGAGCTGCACAAAACGGATCATCTGCACGTCAGGCATGATCACACGACGGCTGAGATCAACACCACTCCACGGCACACCGGTTCATCAACCCAGCTGCCCGAGCGCGCGGTTCGTCCGATTCGCTCGCACGGCCGCGCGCGTCTGGGCCGCCGTAACGTCAATATAATTCTGCGACGTCGTCAACGACGCATGCCCTAGCAGCCGCATAATCTCCGACGCGTTCGCCCCGTCCTCGGCTAACCGTGTCGCGAACGTATGCCGCAACGCATGCAACTGCGCACCGCGCGGCACGCGATCGTTAACCCCGGCCCGCCGGAAACACGATTCGACCAAATACTGCAGGCCACCGCGCTTCAGCGGCGCACCATGGCGATCCACCAGCAGCACCGACGTGGCTTGTGCTCGGCCGAAGCGCACCCGACGACTCTGCACATAACGCTCAATCACTGCATCCAGCTCCGGCTCGATCGGCACCGCGCGCGGCCGGCCGCCCTTGCCGGTCACTTCCACCCGCCGCTCACCCGGGCGACCAAGCAGCGAACCAACCCGCAGCGCCAACAGCTCCGATAACCGTAAACCGGCACATAACGCCAGCGCGAGTACCATCACATCACGCTCGGGCCACGGATCGCGTACCCGCTCATCTGGGCGACTGACCGCAGCCAGCAACCGTTCCGGGGTGTCCTCACCGCGCAAAGGCTTAGGGGAGTGCCCCGTCATCCGCGGCTTGTCCACCGCCGACATCGGATTACCCGCAACAATCTGCTCAGTCACCAAGAACGTAAAAAACGCGTTCCACGACGACCAGGCCCGAGCAATCGAAGCCGGGGCCCGATCACGGGCAAACAGCGCAAACGCCGCCCGCAACGCCCGAGGGGAGAGGTCACCCAGAGTGACGGGCTCCGGGCCAACCAAGGCGACAATCAACCCCAAATCCCGCCGGTACGCCTGCAGAGTGTGCTCCGACGGTTTCCGCACGGCCCGCGCGCCTAAATATTCGCCGATGAGCTCAGCGACCGGCATGTCTTGTTCATGCTGCATAAGCAATATTATGCAGGTTTTCGACCCATAGTCAGGTATCGAGGAACGACGCTGCTGGGTGACATGCTCCGACACAACCGAGCTCTGCTTGCACGCGTTCCCACCCAGCTGCCGTCACGTCCACCCGTCGACCCGCACGACGCCTCACCCAACCACGGTCCACCAGACTGAGCAGCAAGGCCGCCGGGAGTGCACCAGCCAGGTGGGGAACACGTTCAGTCCAATCCAAACAGTCCCGCACCAGCCGACGACGTTGCTGAGCCAGCGCAACCGGATCGACGCCCACCGCAGCCAGCCGCTCAACCCCGACCGCACTGACCTCAAAATCAGCACCCGCCACCGGCGTGATCACCCCATGATCAAGCACAACCTGCCGCAAAGCGACCCCAGCACGGCCGGCCAAATGGTCATAACAGCTCCGCGCAGCCGCCAAATGCCGCGCTGCATTGCTCTGCCGCAAACTGCGCACCGGCACCGGCGGAGCGATAGCAGCCAATGCCTCCAACGCCTGCGCCACCTCAGCACGAGTCAACCGGTGATATCGGTACCGTCCCTGCTGGTGCACCTCGATGAACCCGGCACTCACCAGCTGCTGCAAATGCGCGCTGGCCGCGGGCCGACCAATACCGGCCGCCTTAGCCAACGTCGCAGCCGGATATGCCCGGCCGTCAAGCAGCAGTGTCATCATCGCTGCGCGAGACGGGTCTGCGAGTAAGCGAGCAACGTGGGCTACGTCGACTTCGGCGATCTGCACGCGCTCAGGCTACCGCTGCAACGATTCGGCGGGCGGTGAACTATCGCCGGCTTACCTTTGCTGCGCACGATCAACCGTACGAAGAAGGTGTGGGCAAATATGAGTGACGACGTGCCGTTGACTGACGATCGAGACCCGGCCGAGCTGATCGAGCAGGCGGTGGCTCACGCCCTGCGGCTTGCGCAAACCTGGACCAGCTGGGACGGACAGCCACGTTTGGTCGACGAGCGGGTCTACACGCCGCACAAGGCGATCCGCCGAATCGCCGACCATTTGATCGATCACCTCGCCGAGCTGGAGGCCCGCTTAGCCGGCGTGACGCCGCTGGTCGACAAATGGCACCACTCAGCCAGCACCACGCCGGCCGATCTGGCGCCGTTTACCAGTGAAGACCTGGACGAAGCTGGCAGTCGCCTGACCCGGCTCGCGCAAATCTGGTCAATTCGCCTGCGGACTATCGATGCCGAGCGACTCGACCGAGCGGAGGGCACCGCGTGGACCCTGCGCCAAGTCACATTCCACGTTGCCAGCACCTACTACGCTGATGCCCTCGGCGACCTATCTAGCAGCCCCTCCCCACAGGCAGGTTGACATAATAAACATTATCGACCTGGCGAATATGGGAAACTTGAGGGCATGAACTCAGCGCCAGTGCCGACGACCATACCGATCCTGCGTACCTTGCCTGGCACGGAAACCGGCCGGTTCTACGTTGATTTTCTCGGCTTTGCCGTGGACTGGGAACACCGGTTCGGCGAAGGCATGCCGCTGTACCAGCAGGTTTCGCGTGCGGGCTGTGTATTGCACCTGAGCGAACATCACGGTGACGCCGCCCCTGGCTCAGCAGTCCGCATCCAGGTCGCGAACGTGGGACAGTTGCAGCGAGAGCTTGCTGCCAGTTCGGTCTACCCGCTGCGGATCGGCGTCGTGGCACAGCCGTGGGGTGACGACCTAACGGTCCCCGACCCCTTCGGCAATAGCCTCATCTTCCACACCCCGCGGGCCGCGGCCGATCGCGACTGAACAGACGCAGAACACAGTTCTCGTACGGTGGATCACCGGGTTTTGGATACGGCGTCGACTGTGGCGGAACCGTTCCGGTTGTCGGCGACGGGCACGACGATGTCGCAGCGCCGTGGTGGCGGTACGTTCGCGACGCTCGTGCCGGCGGGCGGAGATGCGTACTTGCGGGTTCAGGTTGTTGGTCGTGGTCCCCCGCGTACCCACCTCGATTTGCATGGTGGTGATGTGCCGGACGGGTAGGTCCGAGGGTTTTGCCCGTCGCGACGACACTCGGCATGGGTCCGTTGGTGACTTTGTCGGTGCGTGCTGGTAGAAATCTCTCAGACAAACGTTCGAATCGGCTGGTGCGCTTGAGTAGTTTGCGGCATGAGTGGTTGGCGGTATGAGCGGTCGCAGGCTGATTCGCAGGTGGGTTGACCGGCTCGTGGCGTGGCGGGCACGTATTGACGGAAAGAGTTGATCATGGTGGCGGTGTCGGATGTTCGGGGTCTGACTGCTGAGGAGTTGCAGGCGATCCGAGCGGGGTTGGCCGGCGGACGTAAGCCTCGGGTGCAGTTCACCGAGACCGCCGGCCAGATTTCCGGTCAGATCGGTCAGGTGGTCGAGTTGACCGATCCGGCGGTGTCCGACGATTGGGTGGTGGTCCGGTTCGGTCGTGATGAGTTGCCGTTCTCCCCCGCCGATTTGCAGTTGGCGCCGCGTGGTGCGGTGGCGAAGAAGGATGTCGTGGCGGAGCCAGAGCCGCCCGTTCGGGAGGAGCCTGAGTTCGTGATCGACAAACCGCTGCCAGCACCAAGGTCGGGCGATGACGCTGCTGCGGCTCCGAAGGCCGCAGCTGAGGCGCCGCAACGACGTGCGGTTGAGGAAGTGCCGGCACCCCGTAAGGCGGTGCGGCCGGTCAAGGTGAAGCCAGCTGCGACGCTTGTCGTCACGTTGTCCTATGGCGAGGGCGAGTGGACGGTTGCTGCGTCACAGGGGGCGAAGTCGCTGGCGAAGCCATATGTGATTCGTCCGGCTGAGGCGTTGCGGATGGTGTCGCTAGTTGATGTGCCGGGCGTGCAGGAGGCGGTCGAGCAGATCATGTCGGTCGAGCGGGCCGAGGCGGAGCAGCAGGCGCAGCGGCTGCGGGCCGAGTTGGCCGAGATCGAGGCACGGCTGGCTGAGTTAGGTGAGGCGGGCTGAGAGCCTGCGCTCAGGCTAGGCCGAGTTCGGACTGTAATGATCTTTCGCTGCCCACGCTAGTAGATCAATGCTGGCTCTCAGTTAGCTTGGCTGGTCAAGGGCGGCCGGATGTGCCAGGAAGCCATCGCTACGGCGGTAAACCCCAGGGATTCGTACAGGGGGCGGCCGGCTTCTGTCGCGACCAGGGTGACCTCGTGTTCCGGTCGGGCAGCGATTGCCGTGGTCATAACAGCGCGGGCAAGCCCGTGGTTGCGGTGTGCCGGCAGGGTGGCAAGCCAGTAGACGCCGGTCGCGTCCCCGTCGTCGCAGGTGTATGCCGCTGCAGCTGGGTCGCCACGCCAATAGGCTAGCCACACGCGCCAACCGGGAAGATCGAGCACTGCGGGTGGGAGCGCTTGTCCTCGGGTCCACGGCTGCTTATGTGGAAACGGGAATCCGTCGACGACGACTCGCTCTGCTTCAGCGAGCATGTCCGGGTCGCGAACTTCGATGACCTGCGCGGTGGGTGGCTCCGCTGGGCCGGGCGATCGGTTCATCACGGGCATCCGGCGAATTCGTGCGGTCGGGGTCAGGGGCGCAGCGTCTGGGCCGGTGAAAACGTCCTCCACCACAACGGAGTGTTCCGGCGCCAACTGACTGATCTTGGCCAGTGTGTTCACGCTCGGCGGTTCGCGCAGAATTATCCTGGTGCCACCGGTGAGATTGACCTGCAAAAGCTGGTCGTCGAGCTGTGCGCTTGGATCCTGAGCGGTCCACATCGCGATGGCGTTACGAACGTAGACCTCTGCCGGACTGACCATCGCGATAATTATGGACTCGGTTGCCGGGCGTAGCAACCGCCTCTCTCACCGACGCGACTTCTTCCCGGCGACAGAAGCACCAACCCGCCGGCGGGCTACGCACACCGGTTAGGTGGCGCTGACTGCGGCCAAGAATCCGGTAAAGTCCGAGTCATGTCTTTCCTCCGTGCGTAGGACACCTCGCCGCGCCGACTGCGCGGCCGGCGTCGTCCTGTCGCTCCGCAGCCACCAATCGGGCTGCGTTATTCGAGGAAAAATCATGCTTTCGCGCACTTCTTCATATTTTGCTGTCCTGAGTACGGAGCATGCCGCCCGAACCTTCGGCGCAGCTCTACTCGGTCGGCTCTGCTATGGCGTCGTCTTTCTTTCCCTCATTCTCGCCGTCGCGCAAACAACCGGTTCATACGCCGTAGCGGGCTGGTTTTCCGCGCTTTATGGTCTGACGACTTCGATTTTATTGCCGCTGCGGGCGAAACTGATCGATCGGCATGGCCTCCGCCGCATATTGCCGCCTATGGTATCGATCTATGCACTGCTTCTGGTTGTCATAGCGGCTGTCACTTGGCGAACCGGGGCGTCACCAGTTGCACTGCTGACGTTGGGGGTCTTGGCCGGCGCGTTCACTCCGCCGCTGGGTCCGATCATGCGCTCACTGTGGACCTATATCGTAGCCGACGAAAGGCTCAGACAACGTGCGTTTGCTCTAGACACCATTTGCGAAGAATTGCTGTATGTCACCGGCCCGCTATTCGCCGGACTTTTGGCCGCGCTGGTTTCCCCGTCCTTGGGCGTTGCCGTAAGCGCAGCGTTGGTAATTACTGGAAGTCTGATGCTCGTCACGTCGCCGGCTGTGGTCTTCAAGCCACCTTCGACTGAGACTATAGGTTTCGAACCCAACGCCTCGAATTCTCCGAATGCTCGCGAGGCATCGCAGCAGCTCATCCGTGACCTGAATTCTGTTTACCCGATTTTTGTGTCTGCGGCCGCAGGAATGTGCTTGGGCGCGTTGAGCCTGCTGGTAGTCGCCTTCGCCAATCGAGAACGCGATATCGCAGCCGTCGCCTGGGTGGAGGCCTCGTTGGCAGTCGGCAGTGTCGTGGGTGGCCTGACTTATGGTGCGATTACTTGGCGGCTGTCCGCAGGCGCACGGCTACCCCTTTTGACTGCCGCACTTGGCGTTTCCCTAACCGTGGCCGGGCTTTCTGGAAACATCGTTGCGCTCGCAGTTATGGTTGGATTGGCTGGGCTATTCGTCTCCCCCACACTAACGACGACCTATCTGCTTGCTGACCATAATGCCTCAGCCAACGCCCAGGTTCAAGCCGGCGCGTGGGTGAACAGCGCCTATAACCTCGCCAGTTCGCTGGGGTCGGCGGTGATTGCCGTTCTCATCAGCCGGTTCTCGTTGTCCACCTGCTTCGCCATCACAGCCACGCCGACAATCTTCGTGGCGATCCTCGCAATCTTCCGTCAATCGTGGCGGCGAGAAAAGGCGGCCTGACCGCATAGGCTACGAACTCACCGCCGCGCGCCACAGTCGTGTTGTCTCATCCCGCGCTGCGATCGTGGGGAAATCCGGGTCGATGATGGCGTGCAGCCAAAGCCCATCGCAGTGGGCCGCGAAGCTATCGGCTGCGGCTGAGGTGAATGCGCGGGGCGTTTCGGTGAGTCGGATGAATGCAGCGGCGACGGCGGTCCGATAGCCGGTGAGTGCCCGCGCGAGAGCCTCAGACAAGACGGGGTCTCGTCGCGACTGGGTCATCGCTTCAAGGAGAACGATCCGGCCTTCTTCGCCGGCGTCGTCTGCTGTGCTCCAAGTCAGCATGCCGTCGATCAACTCGGGCAAGCTGGCTGCTGTGGTGAGGATCTGCTGTGGTACTGCAAACATCCGGCCCAGTGTGGCCAATGCCGCTTCCCGCAAGAGATCTTCCTTGCCGCCAAAGTGGTAGGTGAGCCCAACCGCTGTTGCTGCCACACCACTGATCAGGACGTAACGCACCGCTGTCGCGGTCCGATCGAGCGCGCCCCACGGGTCAGGTGATCCTGTGCCGTCGCCAGGGCGTCCTGGGGTGATTGAGTGTCTTCTATCGCTCCTCCTCATGTACTTTCCGATTGGAAAGTACATGAGGAGTCGCGGGACTGCAACCCGCGCGAATTTGCGAACTAGTGGTCCGTCGGTAAATTGTCGGGGTAGTGTGTGGTAAGGCGATTGTTACTGCCGCACCGTTGGCTATGACCGAGGCCCAGCGTGGTGAGTTGGCTCGGATGGCGGCTTCGACAATGTTGCCCCACCGGCAGGTGGTGCAGGCGAAAGCGTTGCTGCTGGCCGGTGACGGGGTCGCTAACGAGCGGATCGCCCGGCAGGTGCAGACCACCTCCGACACGGTTCGTCGCTGGCGGCGGCGTTTCACCGAGGCTGGTGTGCCGGGTGTCGGCGTGATCGCGAAGGGACGAGGGCGTAAATCGTGGCTGCCGCCCGGCACGGTCGAGGAAGTCCTTCGCCTGACCCACAAAGAATTGCCGCCGGACGGCTCGACGCACTGGTCGACCCGGACGATGGCCGCGCATGTCGGGGTCGGTAAGGACGCGGTCGCCAAGATTTGGGCCGATCACCACCTGAAGCCGTGGAAGGTCGACACGTTCAAGGTCAGCAACGATCCGCGGTTCGAGGAGAAACTCGTCGATGTCGTTGGCCTGTATCTGAACCCGCCGGCACGGGCGGCGGTGTTCAGCTACGACGAGAAAACCCAGTGCCAGGCTTTGGACCGGACCCAGCCGGGGTGCAGCCAAGGTACGGCGGAAACCGGCAATAGGCCGTAGCCCGACGTCTTGGTGAGGAGTTTCGATCCGGTTCAAGATCGCTGGGGGTCGTGCGGCCTTGGAAGTGTCAAAGAATCTCGAACGTGATTCCTTGACATCCGCCCCGATTTCGAGATCTCGAGTAGTCCCAGGTCGGATGTAAAGAAACACGTGTCAACAAACACTTGTCAACCAAACCGGTCTGAAACATCGTGATTTCTTTACACTCGGCGAAGATCGGCTACGCCCGGGATGTCGACCCGCGAGCAGAACTCCGTCAGCCAACGCCAGCTACTGACCGAGGCCGGTTGCGAGGAGATCTACATCGACGAGGGCGTGTCAGGAAAGACCGCCAGCCGCCCGGAACTCGTCAAGGCCTTGGCCCGGCTGCGCCGCGGCGACACCCTGGTCATCACCCGGCTCTCACGGCTGTTCCGCAGCCTCAAACACCTGATCACCCTCACCGCCGACCTGCGCGAGCGCGGCGTCGACCTGAAGGTCACCCAACAGGACATCGACACGTCCACCTCCACCGGCCGGCTCATGTTCCACCTGCTCGGCGCGTTCGAGTTCAACCGGGCGCTGATCGTCGAAGGCACCCGCGAGGGCCTGGCCGCAACCACCAACCGCGGCCGCAACGGCGGGCGCCCGCACAAGCTGTCCATGCGCCAGATCAGGCAGGTCTACCAGATGCTCGACGAACGGGGACCCGACGATCGGCCTGTCTGGAACGTCACCGGCATCGCCCGGCACTTCACGGTGTCACGCCCGACCATCTACAAACTCATCGGTGACCGCGCCGGACTGGCAGCCCACCTCACCAGCCGGTAGCCGCGCCGCGGAAAGGTAGCGTGACCTCCACGAGCCTGGAGGAACTCGCACAGCGGGTCGGCATGCTGGAGGCGGAGGTTGCCTTCTGCCCCAGGAAACGGCCGCGGCCGGCTTAATCAGCCTTGATTTCCACTCGGGACCATCGCGCAAGTTTAGTCCTGAGCTCATCACTATCGATGGGTTTTGAGAGGTAGTCATCCATTCCGGCAGCAAGGCAACGTTGCCTGTCCTCGGGCATTGCTCCAGCTGTCATGGCGATGATGGGCGTGTGGGATTTGAGCGGTTCTTGGCGGCGAATCGCGATTGTTGCCTCATAGCCGTCCATGACTGGCATGTGGCAATCCATGAGGATGGCCTGGTAGTGGTGGTTCTTAGCGGCTAACTGGACAGCTTCGGCACCGTTATCAGCAACGTCTACCCGATAGCCGAGGGCTTCAAGGTTGTCAACGGCGACGATTTGATTTATTTCATTGTCCTCAACGAGAAGAATCGCATCCTGGTTGTTCCGCCCTGCAGTACCATCCTCGGACTTCCGATCCGGCAGTTCGTGGTGGCTGGCCGTGTGGCTGTGCTCGGGTGAGAAGAATCGAAGGAGGAAATCATATAAAGTTGACGGCACTATGGGCTTAGTTAAAACTGCGCTGAATCCCCTTGATTCTGCCAGACCGTCGTTCAGGTGAATGCCGGAACTGAGAAGGATGAGCCGGGTGCCAACTGTGTGGCCGACGATGTTGTCTGCCAACGTGAGACCGTCTGTATCAGGCATGTGCTGGTCGATGAGGGCGACGACATAGGGATCTGCCTGAGCGGCACGTCGAATGGCGTTGATGGCACCTTCGCCGTCTCGTACTGCTGTGACTCTCATGCCCCATGCCTGAGTGTGCTCCGTGAGGAGGGCGCGGCTCGTCGGGTTGTCATCGGCGATGAGGATCCTCCGTCCGATCATCGAGGCCTTTGACGCTGAAGTCTTGGTGATTGTGGGATGGGCGAGCGGGATCGTGAAGCTGAAACAGGTCCCCTGGTTGGGTTGACTTTCGGCATGCAGGTCACCGCCCATGAGGCGTATCAATTGACGGGAAATGGTCAGCCCCAGACCCGTCCCGCCGAAATTTCGACTGGCGGCTGTTTCTGCTTGGCTGAATGGCTCGAACAGCCTCTCGATGTCATCCGGTGCTATTCCTATGCCGGTATCCGTCACGCTGAAGGTGACTTTGGGCCGACCGTCGTCCGTTTTTTCAGCGTTTTCTACCCGTAGGACCACTTCGCCGTGATGGGTGAATTTGACAGCGTTACCGAGGAGGTTGAGTAGGACCTGGCGTAGTCGGCCGTCGTCGCCTCGAACTGTTGTCAGGAGGTCCGGGGGGTAATATCCGACGATCTCAATGTCTTTGCCTCGTCCGATCTCGGCGCAGACTCTGATGACTTCTTGTATCAAGATGTTGAGGCTGAAGTCGGTTTCGGTTAGACCGACTTTGCCGGCTTCGATTTTTGAGAAGTCGAGGATGTCGTTGATGATCGTCAGCAGGGCTCGCCCGGAAGTATAAATTGATTCGGCGTAGGCCTTCTGGCGCGGTTCGAGTGGGGTGCGAAGGAGGAGTTCAGTCAGCCCGATGACGCCATTCATCGGGGTACGTATTTCATGACTGACCATCGCGACGAACTGCGATTTCAGCGCTGCTGCGGCTATGGCCTCGTCGCGGGCGCTCCTGATTTCGAGGTCGGCGCTGTATCGTTCGGTGATGTCGCGGATGGCGCCTGCAACGAGGGTTGCTTCGCCGGTGTCTACCGGGGCAAGGCTCACTTCAATCGGGAACTCAGTGCCGTCGTGTCGCAAAGCGGTCAGATCGAGGCCGGCACCAACGGTCACTTTCTGCGGGTCCGCCAGGTAGGCGTCCCAGTGTTCGAGGCGGCGGGTACGCAGCCGCGCCGGGATGAGAACGTCTACCGTTTTGCCGATCAGGTCCTCGTGTGGATAGCCGAACATTGTTTCGGCGGTCTTGTTGGCGTGAACGATCAGCGCGTTCTGGTTGACGATGACGGTCGCGTCCGGCGCGGCAGCGGACAGGGCCGAGACCAGTTCTTCGGCGCGTCGGCGCTGCAGATATCTGCCCATGTGGTCGCAGATGATGTTCAGCGTCTCGAGGGTCGCCTGATTGGCGTCCAGCACGCTGTCGGTAAGCAGCGTCAGAACGCCGACGACGTCGCCGCCGGTTCCGATCGGTACGCCGATCGCACCGCGCAGTCCAGCGGCCAGTGCTTGAGCGTGGCGGTGCAGGACTCCGGGTCCGGCACGCAGGTCCCTGGTCGATTGGGCCGTTCCGGTGATGCGCACTGCGCTCGGCAGACCACGGCCTTGGTCGACGGACGCTTGGTCTGCGTCGACGAATTCCTGCACGTCGGAGTCTGGCCGAACCCAGACACACGCGCGGGTCATGGCGTCTGCCTCCACTGTCCAGTATTCCGCGACGCTGCACTCAAGATGGGTACCGACCGCTTCTATGAGCGCTGCGATGGCCCGCTCACTGTTGATTGCTTCGGCCAGGGCTCGATGGGCGGCGTGTTCGGCGGCTTTGAGGCGTTCTCGACGATCTACCTCGGTGATGTCCTGGCTGACGACGACCGCCCCGAGACGGCGACCCGCGGCGTCGGTTATCGGACGACCGGTGGCAATATGACGGCGTTGGCCGGCACCTGGGGCGCCGAGGCAGACAACGGCATCGTTGACCGTCTCCCCGGCGTAGGCGCGCGCTAGCGGTAGGTGGTGTGAAGGCATCGGAGTGACGCCGTCGGGTTCGAAGGCCTGGTAACGGTCAGCCAGAGCGTGTACGGGCAACGCCTCGTCGGGATCGCCGTGATGGGTGCGCAGGAAGCGGTTGAACAGCACGAGCTGTCCGTCTGCGTCGCATGCCGCGACACCGACATGGAGGCTGTCGAGCAGGACCTGCAGGAACCTGCTCTGCCTTTCCCTGTCACGTCGATCCTGTTCCCGATCGGTGATGTCACGCAGGAAGGCATGGCAGAGTTGATGCTCATCATCATCGATGTACTGGAAGGTCATCTCGGTGAGCCGTTCGCTGCCGTCACGGCAGCGAACGGCCATCTGGACGTACCGCCCGGCGAGCCGGGCGGTACCGGTGCGGGCGGCACGGTCGAATCTGAGCCGGTATCTCCTTCGCAGCCGTGCGGGAATGATCAGGTCGATGGCGTCGCGATCGATGGCATCGGCGGCCGGCCAGCCGAAGAGGCGTTCCGCCGCGGCATTCCATGCGGTGATCCTGCCGGCCATATCAACCGCGACGTAGCTGTCGTAAGCGGTGTCGAGTACCGCTTGTGTCCGCCGGGTGGTCTGCCGTAATCCCTTGTTCGCCAGGCGCAGGGCGATCTCGGCTTCCGCGATCTCCGCTAGTTCCTGCATCAGTTGCAGGTCACTGTCGCTCCATTCGTGGCGCACGGTGTCGATGGCACAGAAGGAGCCGAGGACGTGACCCTCAGGAGTGCGAATCGGATATCCGGCATACGCGACCACGCCCAGATCGGGAATCGCCAGGTTGTCACGGAGCCGGTCGTCGGTACGTGCGTCCGCGACGATCAACGCCGCGTTACCGGACACCACGTATTGGCAGAACGAGTGCGACAGGGGAGTTTGTCGGCGGGCTGCCCACGGTTGCCCGAGTCCGACTGAGCTCAGGAAGAACTGCCGCTCATCGTCAACGAGCGACACGAGCGACACGGGGACTTTGAGCAGGCGTGTCGCCATCGCCGTGATTCGGTCCATGCCCGAGATGGGCTCGGCGTCCATCAACTCCGTTTGACCCAGCGCCCGCAGACGTTGTGGATCCCGTACATATCGAAAATCGTTCGGCATCAGCCTTCGCACCTTCTGTCACTGCGGTCCGCGCTGGTGCAGCCGAAGCGCCGCTCAGCATTCGTCACAGCGGGGCGGGCATCGGCGAACAGGGACCGACCCTTCACGGCCGGCCGCTTCGGCCGCCAAGACTCGGCAGCACACGGATGCAGCGCCCCGCGGTGCACGAACTTTGCGACCCTGAGACGATCCGCGAAGCCCGGCGCACAACGTAGCGTCGCAGCTACCCTTGGTAGACGTTTGGGTTTTGTGGAAGCCAACGGAGAAACGACGTGCTGGACGAGGTACGCCTCACCCTTGCCCCGAGCCAGCCCGTGATGGCCGGCTCGGGACTGTCGCGGCTGGGTCACGAACTACGCGGCCCGCTGTCGGGAATCATCGGCCTCACCGGTCTCATGACACGCAAACTCGCTCAGGAGAGCGTCGACCCCCGGCAACAGTCGCGCCAGCTGAGCATGATGCGCGACAGCGCGCAGGAGGCGCTCGACACTGTCGAGCGTGTCGTTGTCCTGGCCCGCCTCGAAGGCCAAACCGGCACGGTGAAGGACCTCTTCGATTGCCGCGACGGTGCGCTGCGGGCGGCCGAGACAGTCAGCGAGCTGGCACGCGAGCGTGACCGGCGCATTCGTCTCGATGTAGTCGACAGGCCGCTACTGGTCGCCGGCTCCGGCGACGCCTTCCGACAGTTAGTAGTCGAACTGCTGGACAACGCCGTGAAATACAGCGATCACTGCGACATCGACGTCACCGTAACAGCGGCGCGTGATAATGAGCAGGCCGTTCTTGAAGTGCGCGACTACGGGCCCGGCTTGACTGCGTCGGACCTGCAAAAGGTCTTCCTGCCCTTCGAGCGCGGTTCAGCAGCCCACGGGCGCAATCAGCCGGGATGCGGGCTGGGGCTGAACATTATGCAACGTATAGCGGAGCGCTTCCACGCACCGGTCACCGCCTGCACCGGCCCGTCGGGTACCGCTGTCACCGTCACGTTCACCACGTCCCGGACGGGCTCCCCGGCCAACATCCAAGGATCGGAGCAACCATGGCCGTGATTCTCGTCGTTGACGACCGGGCCACCAACCGCGAGGTCGCCCGTATGACCCTCGACGAAGGCGGCCACCAGGTCATCGAGGCCGCCGAAGGACAACAAGCCCTGGACCTTGCCCGTCGCCTACATCCCGACGTAGTGCTCACCGACGTGATCATGCCGGGTATTGACGGTTACGAACTGGTGCAGCAGCTACGCGCCGACGAAAGCACCTGCGACATCCCGGTGCTGCTCTATACCGGCAATTACCTGCCCGACGAAGCCGGACCGCTCGCCTCCGCGTACGGCGTCGTGCAGGTCGTGTCCAAATCCACCGCATCAGCTGACCTGCTCGCTGCCGTAGAGCGTGCCCTGCACGAGCATCCCGATGCCGGCCCCACCCCCGCCGTCGAGTTGACGAGCGAACATCTGCGTACCGTCAACGCCAAACTCGTACAGAAAGTCCTCGCACTCGACGAAAGCGAGGCCCGCTTCGACGCGCTCGCCGATCTGTCACCTGTCGGCATCATCTCCGGCGACACCGAGCTCAACGCCACCTACGCCAATCCCCGGCTCGCCGAAATCAGCGGCAGCCCGCCAGAGGCGATACTCGGCCAGGGATGGCTGCGATGCCTGACCCTCGAGCACCGCACGGAACTACAGAACGCAGGGCTGCCCGATGCCCAGAGCAGCTACTACGGCCTTGTCACCATGGCCGATGGCAGGAAATGCTGGCTGCAAACCACCATCAGAAACATCACCGACGGTGACCAGGGTCAATCCGGTTTCGTCGCCACCGTCGATGACGTCACCGGCCTGGTGGAGGCCGAACAGCGGCGCCATGCCGCCGACCGAGAACGCGAAGCCTCCGAACGACGCCGCATCGCTGAACGCTTCGACAGCCTCGCCCGGCTGTCCGGCGCCGTCGCCCACGACTTCAACAACATGCTCAACATCATTCTATCGTTCGGCGAGTTCACCCATGAAGCCGTCCAAAACGCGGTGGACACCCACCTCACAGCCGCCTACGCCGAGCCGATGCTGCACGATCTGGACAACATCCACCGAGCCGGCAAGCGTGCCGCCCACCTCGCTCACCAGCTACTCACCTTCGGCGGTCGAGAAATCGTCCAACCCACCGTGCTCAACACCAACGCCATCGTCGAAGAAGTCTGCGGCATGGCTAAGGCCACCATCGGTCAACAGATAGCCCTCACCACCGACATCGACCCCCGCACCCGCCACACCATCGCCGACGCCAACCAGCTCATCCAAGTCCTACTCAATCTGGCCCTCAACGCCCGCGACGCCATGCCGACCGGCGGCCGACTCACGCTGGAAACCCGCAACCTCGACAACCAAGATCACCGCACCGACAGCCTGCCCCCGGGCGACTACATTCACATCGCGGTACGCGATGAAGGCGAAGGTATGACCGCAGAGGTCCTCGACCGAGCGTTCGAGCCGTTCTTCACCACCAAACCCAAAGGTCACGGAACCGGCCTCGGCCTTGCCACCGCCTACGGCATCATCCGACAGGCATCCGGCGACCTCGTGATCGAATCCACACCGGGCCACGGAACCATACCCGACGGCCAACCATCCACATCTATCTCCCCGCAACCGACCAAGCCGTCACGGCCGAACCATCCGGAACCGTCGCCGTCGCGCAACCAGGCAAAACCATCCTGCTCGCCGACGACGAGGACGGCGTACGCGAAGTCGCCTCCCGCATCCTCACCAAGGCCGGCTACCACGTCCTCGCCGCCGCCAACGGCCGAGAAGCCCTCGACGTCGCCCGGCAACACCGCGGCCCCATCCACGGCGTCCTGTCCGACGTCCTCATGCCGTACATGGACGGCCGCGAACTCGCCGAAGCGCTGGACAAGGAACGACCCGATACCCCCGTGCTGTTCATGTCCGGCTTCGCTGACCCGCTCATGACCGACCAAGGCCTCCTCGATCCCGGCGTGACCGTAGTCAGCAAACCGTTCACGAAAATCGCTTTGCTGTCCGCAATCCAAAAGAAACTCTCCGAGGGGACCTTAGGCCCGGTCTCGGATTCGATCCATGAGAGCGACGGCGCATGCGTTCTACTTGAGTCCGCGGCCGGCGGCAGTGGCCGGGCATCCCAGCAGTAGAGCGCACGGGGCTCGAGTGGACCAACATCTGAGGGCAAGCCCTCAAGAGTCGCTCCGCCTATCCACCGGTCTCTGCCAGTGCCGACCCCCCACATACAACCTCATCAACGATCGAGACGAGATGTCCGCCCACCTCACCGCCCGATAACGCACCCGGCCGGTCACCTCCGAGATGAGCAATGCGGAGCGTTCCCGGCCACCCAGCCATCAAGCCGCTGCGGCATATCGTTGTTATTCGCTGAAAACTACGGCTGGGCCAGGTGGTCCTCGGCGCGGTGCGCCGGCACTGCTGGTCAACGCTGACCCCGTTGATGCGCGACCTGCGCGGCGACGGCGACGGCAGCCCAGGCTGATCAGGACACCGGCTGCGCGATGGTGAGGTCGATGTCGGGCAGGTGCGCGTCGTACTGCTCGGGGGTGACGGTGATCTCGTCGGTGGCGTAGACACCGAACCGGTTGATCCGCATCGTCTGATACGGCGACAGCACGGCCAGGTCCTCCGGGCTGATCTCCCAACCCTCGCCGGCGAGCTGACGCAGCACGCTCATCATGTCGAGGGTGGTGTGGAAGATGACCGCGTTGGTCAGTAGGGTGGAAAACTTGATGTGTTTCTCCTGCTCGGCGGGGTCGTTGTCGCGCACCCGGCCCTCGTTGCCGAACCGGCACCAGGCGGAGAAGTTGTTGTAGGACTCGACCTTATTCGTCGCCGCCGTGGTCCGCCGGCGCAGCAACGTCACGCTGGAGATCTTCCCCGCCGCGACGGACAGCACCACTCGCATCAGGTCGTCGTAGTGGCGTTCGATGAGGTCCCAGTCGATGACGTTACGGCCGGGCTCGCCGAACAAGACCTCGATGTGCCGGAACCGGGTGGCCGCGGACACCCGGTAGAAGTTGAGGTCCTTCCAGTTACGCACCCGCGGCATCAGTTCGAACCCGCACAAATGAGCGAGGGCGTAAACCGGCAGCGCCTGACCTTGGGTATCGGCGTGGATCGTGTCCGGTCGCACCTTGGACTGCTGGTCGAGCAGGCCCTGGATGATATGCACCGCCTCCCACACCCCGACCGGGATGAACTTGGAAAACAACGCAATGTAGGTGTCAGAGACGTAGTGGTACGCGATACCCCCGGTTCCGCCGTATCGGATTGAGGTCTCCGCGAGAAGGTTGTCGATGAATGTTTCGACCTGGGTACCGTCCGCGGCGACCACGGACCCGTCGCCCCACACCTTGATCAGGTCCAGTTCGGTGAACGCGTCTACGACATCCGCGATGGCCTTGTTCAGCTTGTCGATCGTGACGTGCCGCCCGGAGGTGGTAGCCAGCTCATGCGCGCTCACCCCGGCGATGTGCCGGGCGGCCTGCGCCGGCCCCAAATTGGTGCCGTAGGTGAACGTGGTCAGGATGTAGCGCACGAACGGATCCTTCAACTTCGGATCCGAACCCGACACGGGCGAGAAACGGCGCCACCATTCCAGCCAGTGCCCGGTACGGGCCAGGATCCCCATCAGCGAGCGTTCCGGCATCCGGTCGCGCAACGCCAAGGCGAGGGCCTGCGCCGACGGCGTGGGCGGCGGCGCCCGGAACTGCTTGAGCGACGGCCGGCCGAGCTCGTCGATGGTGAAGTCGGCCAGGTCCGGATAGGCGCTGTCGGTCGCCCGGCACTGCGCGTCGAGGCGTTCGTGCAGGTCCGCGCGGAACTCGGCGGCGGTGGCCGGGATGCCGACCTCCGCGCAGAAGCCGGGCAGCATCTCGGCCACCTGCGCCGGGGACAGCAGCTGGTCGGCCCAGTTCGCGTACGCCTGCGCACCGCTCACCGCGACATCGCCGGTGCGTAGCTCCTCCGCGAGGTAAGACAGCACGCACGCCTCCAGATGGCGGCGCACGAACATGCCGGGCCGATTCCGGTCCCGGATTGCCTTGTTCCAGTTTTTCGACGCGAACGACGTGTCGAACACGTGAACCCGCTGGCCGCCGGTCTCCGGGTCCAACATCGGCCGGCCGTGCTCGTCGAACAGCGGGATGTGATCGGGGATGTGGTCGCGGGTCAGCATCGTGTACTCGCACACGTAGTCCAGCAACTGCAACACGCTGCGGTCCGCGTTGGTTGCCTCCAAATCAAGGACCCCGACCATGGCCAGCATCGACGAGCGGTCCTTGCGGAAATGCCGAGCCACCAGTGGCACATGGTTGTCGCCGTGCGTCGCCCGGACCGCGTCGATCCGGGCCAGCTCTTCCGGGAAACCACCTGCGGCCTCGACCATCTTACGGGCCATCTCCAGCGCCGCGGCGTGCTGCGCCGCGGCCGGGCCCAGCGGGTCCAGGTGCTCGAGCACCTGCCGGTAGTTGACGATCAGCGCCTCGGTGACCTGCTGCTGCTTCTTCTTCAGCTCCTCCAACTCCAGCCGGGCCCGTTTCGTCAGCGTCGCGACCCGCCGGCAGAACATCTCGGCCGTGTCGTCACGAGCCCGCTGCTGCGCCGCGTAGACCATCGCCGCCTGGATCGCGATCCGTTTCGCATCCCCGTAGTCACCCAGCACCGCGGCGTCGCCGGCCTCGTCCTCCCCGGCAAAATCGGCGATCTTCGACGGAGCTATGTCCTCCCACCAGGCCCGGGAGCTGCCGAGGTTGTCGACCCAGCGCAGATGATCGATCTGCAACCGGTAGTTCGTCCACGACGGCCGCGGCGCGGTCCGCTTCAACCGGTTGTAGTCGCTCCGGGCGCCCGGAGCGCCCGCCGTGATCAGCATCCGCTCCAGGCCGGCAACGCCCGCCGGGCCGACACGCTCTACGACCAACGCGAAGATCGCCGAGTTGACCTCCTCACGGATCGACGAGGCCATCTCGTCCAAGGTTGTATAGCCCGGCAGCTCGAACGAGCCCTCGACCAGCTTTTCCAACGCCACGTTGATCAGGTCTGCCGGGTCGTTCTTACGCCCCGCGGCCTCCCGGATCGCCGCGGCCGCCACCTGTCGGGCCGCCGGCATGTCCGACACGACCTCACTACGCCGGCGGATCAACATCCGATGATGGCCCCGCGTGCGGTCCGAGTCGTACACCGCGGCGACGTCCTCACCCAGCCCCAGATCCCGGCGGATATGGGCCATCACCGCCTCCGGCACATCATCGAACCGCGGGAAATACCCCATCCGGTTGAAGCACTTCAGCTGCACCAAGAACGCCAGCAGATGACTGTCCGAACGCACCAGCCCGCTCGCCCACGCGATCTCCTCCGGCTGCGGCGTGTAGAACACGTGCAACTCCCGGGCCGACAGGAACCGCTTGAACCGCGGATACGCGGTCCGCTCGATCGACGTCACGCACAACCCCAGACCCGCGAAGATCAACCCCTACGGACCGGGAACGTACCAAAAGATCAACTACGCCGAAGACCGGCATCGATCACACACCGGAACCCTCGCCCTCACCAGCACAAACCGAGGATCATTCAGCCGATTGCCGGTTTCCGCCGTACCTTGGCTGAACCCCCACCCCACCCATTTCGGTCACGTCTACCACGCGGGCGCCGAAAATCGTGCGATAAAAGTCGATCGCACCACGCGCGTCAGCGATGGCCAGGAACGGTGTCAGGCTGGTCGCCCCGTGCGGTGTGCCGTTGGTGGTGAACTCGCCGTCGGCGGCTTGGCTCTGCTCAGTCATAGGGCATGATCGTAGGGTGCCGAGCGCAGAGCGGCTTGAAGATTCGCGCCAAGACCCAGCTTTGGGTACGGCCAGCCCACGCGGCGTGCTCTACCCAGCTCGACTACCCACCTTCGATCGAATCCCCGCCCCACCGAGTGTGGCTCAACTCGTGCGCTGGTTTTGGATTCCGCAATGGCAAATCCAGCCGGGCCGCGCGAACCTTGCGTTTTCCTTTGGAACACATTATTTGTCGTTCTGACACCCACCACAGCTTTCGCGTCCTCCATATGGTCGTTGCGATCCACTCGCTCGCCCTGGAGGTAGTTCGTGATTCGCCTAGGTTCAAGCCGCACGACTCGGCCACTCGCCGATGGCCAAGGTGCCGATGACACACGCGCCGATGGCCGAATAGGCGTCGCCGCCCGGCCGGCTCGCCTACGCATCGCCGCAGTCGTCTGTGGTGTTTCTGCTATCGGTCTGGCAGCTCTGTTGGGTGGATGCGACCCGGGTCAGGTGCCCAGCGGCGCACCCGGCCCGCAGCAGTCAGCCAGCGCATCCACCGGTACCAGCTCGGCTCCGTCAACAGCGCCATCGTCGAGCACACCGTCGACAGCGCCGTCGCCGTCCAAGCCGGCCGCGCCCCCGAGCACCAAGCTGTCAAGCAAGCCCACGCGCACGCAGACCAGTACGCCGACCAAGCCGCCGGCCCCAGCCGGCGGTTCGAGCACGATTGATGGTTTCGAACAACAGGTGTTCAGCTTGACCAACGCTGAGCGGACCAAGGCCGGTTGTGGCGCGCTGAAGTGGGAAAGCCGGTTGGCGACTGCTGCCCGGGCGCACTCGGCTGACATGGCATCGAACAATTACTTCTCGCACACTGACCTCAAGGGCGGCGGCCCGTCGGATCGGATCGCGGCGGCCGGTTACAAGCCTTGGCGCATGAATGGCGAGAACATTGCCGCCGGCCAGAGGTCGCCGCAGGAAGTCATGACCGGTTGGATGAACAGCCCCGGGCACCGGGCGAACATCCTGAACTGCTCCTACAAGGACTTTGGTGCGGGCGTCGCGATGCGCGGCTCCGAACCGTACTGGACGCAGGATTTCGGCACTTTGCAGTAACCCCACTGGCAATGGGCGGCTCCGCACCCCGGGGCCGTCCATTTGCCGTGCGTTAGGACTTGAGCTGCACGCCGCGAACTAGCCGGTGGGATTTTCACTGCGACCGGGCCGGATTAGATAGAGCAGCGCGCCGACGATGAGCACGCCCAGGCCGGCAAGCACTGAGCTGATCGGCAGGGCGGCGGCCAGCACGAGACAACCGATCAAGCCGATGGCGGGAATCGCTCGCGGGGGACGGCGCTCAGCCACGGTAAGCGTCCATGCACTGGCGTTGGCAACGGCGTAGTAGACCAACACGGCGAAAGACGAAAATCCGATCGCGCCGCGCAGATCCGCGACCGAGGCCACGGTTGCAACCACCGCGCCGACGGCTAGTTCAGCGCGGTGCGGCACCCCGAACCGGGGATGAACCGCGGCCAACCTGTGCGGCAGGTGCCGGTCACGAGCCATAGCCAGAGTCGTGCGGGAAACACCCAGGATCAGCGCGAGCAATGATCCGAGTGCGGCGACAGCAGCACCGACGCGGACCATAGGGGCCATCCACGCCCAGCCGGCCGCGTTGACGGCATCGACCAGCGGAGCCACGCTGGCGCCGAGCCGATGACTGCCCAGCACGGTAAGGACAGCCGCAGCGACCAGCGCATACACCGCGAGGGTGATCCCCAAGGCCACAGCGATGGCACGCGGGATCGTGCGAGCAGGGTCACGCACTTCCTCGCCGAGTGTGGCGATCCGCGCGTAGCCGGCGAAAGCGAAGAACAACAGTCCAGCCGCTGACAAGACTGCGCTCAAATGCACGTCGACACTGATGGCGAGTCGGCTGGGATTGGCGTTCGGCGCGGTTACACAGGCAGTGACGACGGCGGATAGCACGGTCAGGACTACTGCGACAATTGCTCGGGTCAGCCACGCCGATTTCTGCATGCCGGCATAGTTCACTGCGGTCAGCGCGACCACCGCCGTCACTGCGACAGCATGTGCGTGCTGTGGCCATGCATATGCGCCGACGGTCAAGGCCATGGCTGCGCAGGAGGCCGTTTTGCCGATCACGAAACCCCAGCCGGCCAGGTAACCCCAGAACGGGCCGAGGCGATGTCGGCCATAGACGTACGTGCCGCCGGAGGCTGGGTAACGGGCTGCCAGCCGCGCGGACGAGGTCGCGTTGCAGTAAGCCACGACCGCCGCTAAGGCCAACCCGATCAGCATGCCCGAGCCACCCGCGGCCGCGGCCGGCGCCAACGCGACGAAAATCCCGGCGCCGATCATCGCGCCCAGACCGATCACGACCGCATCGAACATCGCGAGGCGACGCGGCAACCGCTCCGCGCCCACAACGACTTGCGAACTGGTCACCCTTTGTCCCTTCCTCGGTTCTAAACGTCACGACTATGGCTAGCGACCTCTGTTGATCTCGCGTCGACCAGGCTATCGGCACTAGTTGATCACCATGACACTTGACATACCGCACGGTCGGTTTAATGATAGGTGGGTGAAACCGATGACGCCGGCGACAGCCAAGGGCGAAGCCACTCGATCGTTTCTGCTGCACACCGCCGCGCAGATCTTCGGCGAGCACGGATACACCGCTACGACCATGGCCGAGCTGATCAACGCCTCCGGGCTGACCAAAGGCGCGTTCTACTTCTACTTCCGCTCCAAAGCCGACCTCGCTTTGGCCGTCCTTGAAGATCAACAAACCAGATGGCTCACCCAGGTACAGCTGCAGGTGCTGGCCGAACCCAACTCCGGCGCGCAACTGCGAGCGCTGGTGCCGGTCATGCTGCACTTGATCGACGAGGATCCGGGCGCGTGGAGCATCATGCGCCTGACCAAGGAACTCGTCGCAGATCCGATCGTGGCCACCCGCGCCGGCAAGCACATGGCCGACTGGGTGGACTTCGTCGCCGACATCGTGCGACGCGGCCAAGCCGACGGCGACCTACGCCGTGGCCTCGACCCACACGCCGTCGCAGCTGTGCTGGTCGGCTCGTTCGACGGACTCAAAACGATCACCGACGCGCTCCGCGGTGGTGCCGATCGCGCCGAACATACCGCTAGCTTCCACCAACGAGCCGAAGCTTTGCTGGCATTGGTCGAGCTAGCACTGATCTTGCCAGCCACCCGACCGTAACCTTGCCCACTCTGTTGTGAAAGGCCACACTCATGCGTTTCACCAACCAGACCGCGCTCGTCACCGGAGCCAGCAGCGGCATCGGCGCCGCCTTCGCCCGTGAACTCGCCGCCCGCGGAGCCAACCTCATCCTGGTCGCCCGCAGCCACGACAAACTGCGCACGCTCGGCGAACAGTTACACGCGGCGCACCGAGTCCACGTCGACGTGCTGACCAGCGACCTGAGCCGCCCCAACGCCGTCAATCAACTCGCCGACCAGATCGGCGCGCTCGGCCGCCCGGTCGACGTGCTGATCAACAATGCCGGGTTCGCCACGCACGGTGAGGTTGCTACCGCTGATCCGGCTCGCCTGCACGAACAGGTCCAGCTCAACGTCACCGCCCTGGTCGACTTGACCACCGCATTCCTGCCCGGTATGACCAGCCGTAAGCACGGTGCGATCATCAACATCGCGAGCACTGCCGCATTCCAACCCGTACCGCATATGGCTGTTTACAGTGCCACCAAAGCCTTCGTACTGTCGTTCACCGAAGCCGTGTGGGCAGAAGCAAAACCCGCCGGCGTACGAGTGTTGGCCTTGTGTCCTGGGGCCACCGCCACCGCGTTTTTCGACGTCGTCGGCAGCACAGACGCCAGCGTCGGCAAACATCGCAGCGCCGAACAAGTTGTGGCGACCGCGCTGCGGGCGTTGGAGCGCGGCGTGCCCAGCGTCATCGACGGCCGAGTCAACGGCATCGTGGCGCGACTGCCGCGCCTGCTGCCCCGCCGGGTGACCCTAGCCGTGGCCGAGCGTTCCGTGCGCCCCAGCTCCTCGCGACCCGGAATTATCGACTAACGTGTTGGGAATAGAACTGCCTGGATGGCACGGACCAACCCCAGACATATTCGGTCAATCACTGTCGATCCCCCGGTTCGTCGCCAGATCCGAGCAGGCAGTCATCGGACTCCAACACTTGATTGCGTACCGACGGAATCACTATGCGCATACAGCGCATGACCCTTGAGTCACTAATAAATGAGGTGCTCGATGCTGGGTTTGTGCTGGAGCGGTTGGTCGAGCCGAGAGCAGTCGAGACGCTGCGCACTATGAACCCGCAGCGCTTCGAGCGGCTGACCGAGCGGCCAAGCTTCGTAACCCTGCGCCTGCGGCGACCCTGACTGATAACCGCCGGTGGAGAGCAATATCGATGGGCTCCTCGGTCAAACATTTACCAGTGCTCGGACTGCGATGCCCCAATTCGACGTCAACGATACCGTCGAATTGAACGACCTCTACGCTGTTGCCCGGCAGCCCATCCCCGCGACCTCGGTGAGGTCCGGGCGGCCCACGATTAGGAGGCGACGGCGTGGACTTAGCAAGGAGAGAAATGACCTGGAGCACGATTCGGGATCTCCACCTCGAATTCCTGACCGAGCAGGGATTCCGACCGAGGGCAGACGAGGAGGGTGACATCCACTTCCTCTACGAGGGGCGACACCACTTCATCATGGAGGCCCAGGAGGAAACGTACTTCCATCTACTTTTCCCCAACTTCTTCCCGCTCGCGAACAAGGCCGAGATCGAGCAAGCGGCACTGGCGGCGTCGGCGGCCTCGCGGGTAACCAAGGTCGCCAAGGTGTACCTCAACCCGGCGCTGGACAACGTGTGCGCATCCGTCGAGTTGCTCGTGGCCTCACCAACCGACGTCCACGGCCAGTTCCTGCGTTGCTTGGGCATTCTTGCCACGGCAACGGGCAAGTTCTTGGAGGAAATGACCGCCCGGACGGCGGTCGCTCAGCAGGTCGTGCGGTCAGCGTGAGGGCCGGGTCGGGCCCGACCGGTCAGCGCCCAGTCTCATACGGTGCGAACAACTGCCGGACGGCCCGATCCACCAGCACCGGCAGGTAATCGCGCACCATCGCCGAGTCGAGGATCATGCGCTGCTCGGCGATGTGGGCCAGCACGACATCGGCGTCGGCGCCGCCGTCCGGCGCGAAGTCGCGCAACAGATACTCGGTCACGCTCTTCCACTGGTTAGCCATGCGTACTTCCGACGCCTGGGCCAGGGTGTTGCCCAGGCCCACCACCTCGTCCGCGCGCACGACGAGCACCTCGGTGGCGACGCCTTCGTGTGGCTGCGTGACTTGTGCCATCAGGATGGGCGACCCAGGCAGTTCCATGCGGTTACCCGAATCGCCCATCACGACACCTGGCTGCGGCAGCTTCAGATTCTGGTCGATCTTGCGCTGGACGAGCTTGATGTTCTCATCCGCTCGCGGCGGGATCGGCTGCGTCAACTTGGACGAGATCCGCGAACGGACGGCGTCGCCTTCTAATGAGGTGTTCATCGATGCGCTCCTGAAGTCACACGGCGGGCCGGCGGCGGCGCGACCAGGCGGGCCAGCACCAAGTTTGATCGGCTGCGCCGCAAGATTACCCGACGCAGTCGCGAGGACAGCGCTGGATAGGCCGGCATCAGCTCGGTCCACCGCTGCTTCCACGGCACGCACGGCTTCTCCGCGAGGTACGAAGCGAGGTCCTCGATGTGCGAGTGCGCCCACGCCAGTGGGGCTACCGGCGGCGTACTCGTAGAATTTCGTCTGCTTCGTGGTGGTCGTCGGGGCTGTCTTGGCGGGCGCGGTTGTCGGCGACGACCGTCTCCCACGCTGCGGGGTCCAGGTCCGCGGCCAACTCCTTCGCCGTGGTGAACCGGTCTGCACCCCAGACTTCGGCACGTTCCTGGTGGTAAGGATGACCCACCCAGAGCAGGGTGCCTCCGGGGGCCACCGCATCGGCAAGCTGGGCTAGCAACGGCCCGCGCTGAGCGGCCTTCGGGTGCAGGAAGTGGGCGCTGACCAGGTCGTAGGCGCGCTGTGGCGGTTGCCAGGAGTCGACGTCTCCCTTTACCCACTCGATTCGCTCGCTGAGTCCGGCCGCGGCCGCGTGCTCGGCGGCGCGTTCCAATGCCACCTGGGACCAATCTAGGCCGGTCACTTGCCAGCCTTGGCCGGCGAGCCACAGTACGTCGCCACCCTCGCCGCAGCCGACGTCCAGCGCCCGCCCGGGAGTCAGATCGGCGGTCTCGGCGACCAAAGCCGGGTTGACTCGACCACTCCAGAGCGCCGCAGATCCGCGGTAGCGCTCCTCCCACGATGCGTGGTCGTGCCCAGTCCCGCCCGGCCGCTGCGCAGGATCGTGCTGGTGATGGTGGTCGCTCATGCGTCTCCTCGATCCCGTTTCGACCAGCGCATCTGTGCGGTGGGCGCACAGTGACTATGCAACCAGCTCGACGGTCTTGACAAATGTTGTTGCCGTCTTGGCAAACTGCGGAGATGGACGACGAGGCAGTTGGGGAGGTCGTCGAATTCGACCCGCACGTGCCACATTGGTTCGGCAACAGTGCTGATGTGACCGCAGAGGTGTTGATCCTGTTCGGCCCGCAGGGCGAGCGAATGCACGTCGACGCCCGCCCCCGAGCCCGGTGAAACTCACCCACCAGCGGTTACGGAATGCTGTCAAATCCTTTGGGTACGGACAGCCAGGTGGCCCGACTAGGCGGCCAGAACACGGTAAATGCGCGACCGACGACCGAGCTTTGCGTGATAGTCGAGCGGTCGATATCGGCGGTTTGCTTCCAGTGCTGTAGCGAGTCACCCGATGCTGAACGGTGATCGCCCATTACCCAGAGGCGGTCCTTAGGCACGGTGATGTCGAATGCCTTGTCGGCCGCTGAGTCCTGGGTGCCGTCGGCTCGGCGGAAAATGTAGGGCTCGTCGAGCGAGTGTCCGTTGATAGTCAGGCGGTGCTGCGCGTCGCAACAGACCACGTGATCGCCGGGCACGCCGATGATGCGTTTGATGAAATCCTGGCCCTCAGTGCCTGACTGCCACTCGGTTGGTGCTTTGAACACAATGATTTCGCCGCGGTGCGGGTCGCGGAAGTCGTAGACCAGCTTGTTGACCAACACCCGGTCGAGCTTGTTGAGCGTGTGTTCCATCGATCCAGACGGAATGTAGAACGTTTGCAGCACGAACACTCGCATGAGGAAGGCGACCAGGACCGCCACACCTAGCAAGATGGGAAGTTCCCGCCAAAAGGAGCCACGGCGCTTTACGGTCTGCTCGTCAATCACAGGGAAAGCCTACGAGGCTCGTCGTTGACCCCATCGCCCGCGCCCACTCGTGAACGACTCGCGACCTCAGCCACGGCATGGTGTCCCCCCGGCGAAACCCGTACGCGAGGGTCTGTGGTCTTCGGCTGTCGCCTTAGGTGAGAGCCGCCCAGCCGGATGATCACAGACCAGAGTGTGGGCCACACCGCGCCCTGGGGTGTGTCGCAGCTGCTCACCGATCCTCTGCGCGGCCGGGGCATGTTCCAGCGCATGCCCGACAGCGGCAGAGATGTCGTCCGCCGTCGCCGCGTTCGGGTCCAGCGCCACGCCGACTCCGGTGGTCTCGATTGCCGCAGCGCCCGCGAACTGGTCAGTGGAGAACGGGAGTGCCAGCATCGGCACACCTGCGTTGAGAGCCTCGGTAACGCTGTTGTTACCGGCATGCGTGACGGCGAGCGACGCCTTGGCCAGCAGCGCGGTCTGCGGCAGATAGGGGCGTACGAGCCAAGTGCCCGGCGTGGTCGGCAGACCCTGGGCCGAGCCGGTCGCCAGTGCCACCCGCAGGCCTGAGCGCCGCAACGCCGCGATGACGGTGCTCAGCACGTCCGCCCGGGCGGACAGGAAGCTGCCGAAACTGACGTAGACGAATGGCCGGTCGCTGGAATCCAGCCAGGATCGCACGTCGGCCGCAACGGTCTCGTCGCGCACGGCCGAGCCGAGAAAGGCGTGCGGTACCGGTAGCGCCGCCGTACGGGCCGGGTCGTGCAAAGCGGCGGGATAGTTGTAGAGCACCAGGTCGCCGTGTTCGGTGAAGGCGTCCATCGCGGGTGCGGCGGTTGGCGCGAGGGCGTGCAGCGCGGCGTTCCAATCCGCCGTGAACTCGTCCCGCACGGTGCGGCACAACTGCTGCAACGCGGCGAGCTCGGCCTCGGCCGGGCGGAACGCGACTGGCCACGCTGTCGGGTAGCCGTAGACCTCGTCGCCGACGGGCAGGGCCGACGGGTGACCGAGTACGACGTCCACATGCGCGACGGCACCCGCGGTCAGGGCCAGTCGGGCACTGAAGGCGAGGTGGTCGACGACGATCCAGTCCGGCCGAACCTGTTCGACCACCTTCATCACCGACTGCGCCCGGTCGACCGGCTCCCACAGCAGGTCGTTGCGGCGGGCCTCGGCTTGGAAGCGCAACGTCTCGACCATTCCGCGATAGGTCGCGGTGAAGAACCCTCGCAACGCGTCATCCTCGCCGGCCGGCTGCTGCTCAACCCGGATCACGCCCGGGTTGGAGCCACGGCCCAATGGGAGGTCGCGGCGCTCGAAACCGAACGAGTCGACCAGCCCCGCGGTCGCCGGGCCGGTCGCCACCACGACCCGTTCGCCGGCCTGCTGCCACGCGGTGGCGAGGGTGGCCAGGGGTAGCAGGTGGGAGGCGTAGTCCGGGCTGATCACCAGCAGGGTCATGGCCGGAGCCCCTCCACCGTCAGGGACGCGTAGATGCCGGTCAGGGTACTCGCCATGGAGTCCACGGTCAGGCCGTCGCTGATCCGCTCGCGTGCCCGTTCGACCCGCTCCGGCGCGGGCCGGCCTGCCAGTTCGAGAGCGGCTAGGAAGGCGACAGTCAGTGCGGTTGCGTCACCGGTCCGGGTGAGCAGGCCGGTGACGCCGTGCTCGATGTAGGTGGCCGGACCGCCGGCGTCCGGCCCGACGACGACCAGACCGGCGGCCAGAGCCTCCAGCAGAGCGAGACCGAACTCCTCCTTGAGGCTGCTGCACACGTAGACTCCGCCGGCGGCGATCAGGGGTGCGCGGCCCGCGTGCGCGGCGGCGAGCCAGCGGGCCACCACGTCGTTGGGACGGTGTCCGGGCATGAGTAGCCCGGTTGCAGCGTCCGGGTGATCGCGCAGCACCTGGGCGATGAGCTCGAGTTGTTCCCGCTCGTCCAGCGACGGATCCGCCAGATCTCCGCCGACGATAAGCAGGTTGCACCGCTCGCGCAGGGCCGGGTTGCGGGCCCAGGCCTGCACCAGGGTGGCCATGCCCTTGACACGGTGCAGCCGGCCGACGCTCATCGCCAGTGGCAGACCGTGGCGTTGGGGCGGCAACGTCGCAACGAGCGCGTCTAGTTCCGCCAGGACGGGCGAGACCGCCGGGTCCGACAGTTCGGCGGTGGCTGCCCGGCTGACCGCCAAGTCGATGCCCTCCGCGACGACGCTGTAGCGTTCGGCATCACTGCCGATGTCGACGCCGATGAGCGATTCGAGGTCGCGGGCCAGATTTGGGCGGGGGAAGAGAACGACGTGGTCGGCCACGGCCGCCAGCCGTTGCACCAGCCGCGCCCGGAACGTGTAATGCTCACGTTCGTCGACCAGGCCGAAATTGTCGCGGCGCAGGCCACCTGTGCGTTCCAGGGCGTCGATGGTCGCGTGCGGGTCGGGAGCCAGGGTGAACACGATCGGGATCTTCAGCCTGGCCGCGACCTCGGCCGCGGCCAGGCTGCCGACCTCCGCCATCCGCAGGTGGATCACGTCCACCTGCTGGGCACGCAGCAAGCGCCGGATTCCGCGCCGCACGGCGACCCGGGCAGGCCATGCGTCGGCCGCGTTCACCGCCGGGCCTAACATGGGCACGGCCGCCAGCACGTGCTTGTCGCCGCGGGTGAGGGCGGCCAGCGCATGCTCCGCAGTGCCCCGGGAGATGGTCATCACCCGTCCCACGCCGGGCTGGGAGGCGAGCGCGTCCCCGAGCCGGACGAGCAGGGTGGCGATGCCGCCGTTGTCCCCCGCACCGGCCCGGCTGAGATTCCGATCGATGTCCGCGTGCAGGAACAGCTGAGCGATCCGCAGGCCCGGCGAGCTGTCCCCGGAGGCACCACCGGCTTCCAGGCCGAGGTCGACGGCGGCCAGCCGGACCATCGCCCCGAATTCCCCCTGCGCCGTCAGGAGTGACTCGATCGCTTGTACGGCGTCCCGGCTGCCGTACCGGTCGCCCAAAGCGGCCACGGCTCGGGCCCGGACCGCCGGGCTCTCGTCCGGATCGAGAGCGATCAAGCGGATGGCCTGGTCAGCCGACTCGGTGCAGGCTAGGCCGAGCGTCTCGACGAGGCGCGCCCGGGCCTGCGTGTCGCGCATCTCGGCCAGGGCACCCAGCAGCGCGACGGTGATGTGGTCACCCGCCGAGGAGCCCCAGCTCTCCAGGGTTCGTTGCGCGAGCATGCCGGAGAATCCTCCTGCGCCGACAACCCTGACGAGGCGATCGATGGCGTCGAACCGTGGCAAGCGAGACTGGAGCACCCAGGCCGCGTGCTCCCGCAGGAACGATCTGGGATGCGACAGGAGCCGCGAGAGTACAGCGTCGGCCTCGTCATCGACGACCGCTCCGATGCCGTGTACGGCGGCCAGAGCGGCCAGCTCGTCGGCCCCGTCGACCGCCGCCGTCAGCCGCCTCATCGCCGATGGCGTCTGGTCGTGGGCCGCCTCGTAGGCGAGACCTTGATCGTCACGGAGGACAGCGAGCAGCGACGCGCTGCGATGTACCTCGCGCAGAACGGAGTTCACAGTTGACGACACACTCTTCGTTCGGCTCTGTGAACCCCGATAGATGCAGAACGGCGCCCCGAAAAGAGTGCGACATCGCACATCCCGGCGAGAAGCCCAACCCCGGGTCAGCCCCTACGCAGGGTCGGTTCGAAACGTCCGAGGACTGCCAAATGTTCGGGAGCTCGGCAACGAGTATCAATCCGCAATCGTTTCGAACCAGCGGCGGATGGCGTCGGGTTTCGCCCCGATGGCGCGTGCAAGAGCGGCCTTGGCGGCCCGACGTTTGTATAGCCGCCCCCAGCACCACATATTTCTGATCTTGGTCAGTCCGTCGCTGGTGATGGTCACGGGGTGATGCTGCAGGAGGTGGCGATGTCGGCCATGGTGAACTGACGGTTGTCGTACCTGCATTGCGCTGTGCCGATTACGCGGGTCTGTCCGCGCTGGGGCCGGGCCGCGGCCGGCGAGGCCCGGTCCGGGTGGACCGGCACGCTCGGCTGTCTTGTGCGGGTGCCGCTATGAGCAGGTAGACGACGGGTCGGCCGGCGAATGCCATCCGGCGCCACATGACGTGCCGTCGAGTTTCGGCGCGGATGGCGAGTGCCGTGATCCGCAGGATGGCCGCCGGGGGCCAGGCGGCGTTCCACCTGCAGCGCTCGACGCCGTCGCACCGCAGGCTCCACTCGCCGTTGCTGTGCTGGATCAGCCGGTATCGGGTGACCGCGCCACGCCCGGGCGGCATGGCCGCCGCCCGGCTCATGTGAAGTATGTGGGCCGGCTGACCCAGGTGTCGCTGACGAACATGACACCGGAGGTGGCGTCGAGCAGTGGGCGCAGCCCAGCTAGCAGTGCGTCGACGGTGTTCTCCGGCACGACCGTGATGATCATTTCAAGGGTGGCCTGTTGGTTGAACAGCAGTCGTCCCTGGTGGTGGCCGTGGTGGCCGAGTCCGGAAACGCCGGACACGCTGGTCCAGCCAGTGGCGCCCACGTCGCGGATGAGGTCGCGGATGGTGGGTGCGTCGGCTCCGGCGACGACTACCTCCACTTTGGTCATGCGGGTCAGGTCGGTGCGGTTCATGATGCCTCCAGCAGATGCGGTGCGGACAGGGACCACGGTTGCCACCCGTCGGGGTGCCAGCGCAGCCACGGCTGCCCTGGGTTTTCTCTGGCGGCTAGGGCTACCCAGTGGTTGCCGAACAGCCGGCGTAGCACTGGGTTGCGGTCGATCACGGCGTCCAGCCGGTCCAGTGGCGCCTGCACGACGGTGAGTAGGCGCATCGGCTCGTGCACCAGCTTGTCGCCGATCGCAATGGACTGCCGGGGCAGGCCGAGACGTAGGTCGCCGGCAGGCCCGGTAAGGACCCCGACACCGCCGATGGCGTTGTGCACGGTCTTGGTGCCGGCGCCGAACACCCGCGGTGCGACCGACGAGAAGTAGTACTGGCAGTTGATCCATTGGGCCACGACCATGGGGGCGGTCAGGATTGTTTCCAGGGCGGTGCCGTCCGGGTCGACGTGTGGGTCGTAGCTGTGCAGAAACGCCCGGCGTCGCAGGTCGTGTCCCGCGGTGAGTTGGCGAGGTCCGACCACGAACGCCGCGTTGCCCGCCAGGGCCCACTCCGGGTAAACCTGGGCCCAGTCGGCGGCCCGGCGCGTGGTGTGCCGCCAGGCTTTGGGGGTGTCTGCGCGGCGGGGGGCGCCAGGCAGGTCAGCGCAGCGTTCCTGGGCCAGCTGGGCGCCCGCCGCGGCCAGGTCAGCGGTCAGGGCGGACAGCACCTGGCGCAGCGTCTCGGGTATCAGGTGTGGGTCGAGTACCTGGATCCGGTCGGTGGTGGTGTCGTGCTCGGCGGCGGCGAACCAGGTACCCGACGGGACCGTGATCGCGACATCGGCCAGCCCATTGCGCACGTCTGGGTCGTTGAGGATCGCGGCGAGGGCGCGGGCGTTCGGGCCGCCGCGGTGCCCGCCGCATGCGCCGCAGTCCAGCGCGGCACGATACGGGTTGTTCTCGGTGGTGCTGCCGTGCGCGCAGAACACCACCAGTGGGGCGAACCGGGTCAGTCCCATCGTGGTGAGTGCGGCTTGGGCGTACAGAATCCGCTCCGGCAGGCTGATCGCATCGGCGACGTCGAGGGCAGTGTTGGTGGGCGGGGCGATGGCGCGGTGCAGCCGGCGCCGGATGGCCGCCGCCGCGGTGGGCGCGGCGGTGCGTAGCGCTGCTAGCGGCCCGGCCGCCCAGCCGGTGGTCTCGGCGAGCACGAACGGTGCGACGGTGTGGTCCTTGGCAGCATGCCAAGCGTCGTCGCCGCGGGCCAGGGTGCGTAGCCCGGTTATGTGCTGGTTGCCGGCGGCGCGGTCGGTGGCGACCTCAGCGATTTCGTGGACGGGTTCGACCAACGCCGGGCACAGCGTCTCGGTTTCGCCGCCGGCGATTGCGCGCATGCGCATCGCGACCGCGAAGAAGCCGGCGAAGCCGAACGTCTCGTAACGGCCGCGTTTCTCCAGGTGGCGGCGCAGACCTTCGGAGCGCACGTCGATGCAGCAGACCACCTGCGCGTCCGGTGTCGCCGCGACCGGGGTGGGCGTGTCAGCGGACAGCGTGCGTAGCAGGTCGCGGCGGTAGTGCTCTTCGTAGGCGGCCAGCCACAGTGTCGCCCGCGACGCCGGCGGAACCTGCCCGAGCACCGCCGCGGCGGCGGTGAGCTGGTCGTCGGTGGCGGCCAGCCCCAGCACAGATGCCACCAGGGCGGCCCGGTGCCGCGGCGATGCCCTGTCTGCAGCGGGCGTGGCCGTGGCCGTGGCGGGCTCGTCGCTGTCCGCGCCATCGAGCAGTGCGGCCTCATATGACAGCCGCATCGCCAGGTAACCGTGCAGGTCGAGGCCGGTGCGCCGGTGGTCGGCGCGCTCGCCGCACCACCGAGCGTAGGCCGCCCAGCCGGGCATCCGGGTCAGGTGCGCGCGCAGGTAGTCGGCCTGCTCGTGGCCGGGCACGCCGAGGCGGTGCAGGGCCGCCAAAGCCGCCTCTGGCGCGGTGGCGGGCAGGTCGTGCAGCGCGGCTCGGGCATGGCGCGGCAGCGACGGATCCCGCCCGGCCAAATCTCGCCACGCTGGGTAGAAGCCGCGGTCGCGGCCAGGCATCGGCCAACTCGCGTGGTTACCGGTGAACGCAGCACACCACTTGGCGGTCTGCGCATCGATGGTGTCGGCCACCGCGGGGTCGCGTTGCTCTGCTTGGGTACCGGCGGCCCGCGCCGGCTGCGGCGGCACCTGCCCGTGGAGTAGATCGGCGTGCAGAAGATCGAAGGCGCTCAGATGGCGCTGCCCGAGGATAGCGCCGGGCGAGTCGAGCAGCCTAGGCAAGGCCGCGGTGAGCGCCGTGTGCAGGTCGTGGTCGGTGATGCGTCCGGCGGAGTGCGCGGCGCGGAACGTGGTCTCCGGCAGGGTGCCCGCCGTGCCGTACCACTGCTGGGCCACCTCGATGGCCCGAGCGAACGGCAGTTCCTCCAGTCCGCCCAGCGGGTTGACAGCAATGAACGCTTCCAGCGGGTAGTGCATGGGGAGAATACGCCCGGCGATGGTGACGGCGGCGCGGAACGCTGCCCGCGTGTTCGGGTCAGTCATGATGGCACTCCCCAGGCGACGGTGGTGGACATCTCGTTGGCAGGGGCGGGTCGCGTACGGCGTGCCGGCCCGGTCCGGGTGGAGATGTGGGCGGTGCTGACCGTCCACGTATAGAGAGTGCGGGCGGCGCCGATGTGCCGGGCGGCGTTCACGGCGACTAGGGCTGCGACGACCATGGCAACCACCCCGGTGGCCACAGGGGTCCCCACGTGGCCGCCGCCGAGGCCCCAGGCCGCGGTGGCGGCGCCGACGGACATGACGTACGCGGGCAGCAGGACGACAACGCCCACGGCGGCGGCCACGCCGCTTCGCCAGGACGGCGAGTGTCGCAGCAGCCCCCACATCACTGCTGCGGCGGTGGCCCAGGCGAACACGGTGAGCGGACCGGCCACCGGGCGCAGCAGTGATGTGGCCGCCAACACGACCGCCGGCCAGATGACGGCGTACGCGACGGCGACGGTCCGTCGGGCGGTGCTCACCGGTCGGGCGGGGGGCGCGCCAGCCCGGCGGCGGTGGTGGTCCACCGCGGATCCAGAGCCCAAAAACAGGGTGGCCTTGTACAGGCCGTGACCGATGAGGTGAAACAGCGCCACGGCGGGCAAACCGAGACCGCAGGTGAGGATCATGAAACCCATCTGGGCGGTGGTCGACCAGACCAGGGCCCCCTTGACGTCAGGTTTGGTGAGCATCACGGCGGCGGCGTAAACGAGGGTGAGCGCACCGGCGGCCACGGCCAGCCACAGCGCAGCCCCGGACCGGCCGACCAACGGGTCGAGCCGCACCAGCAGCACGCCACCGCCGTTGACCACACCGGCGTGCAACAGGGCGGAGACCGGCGTGGGTGCGGCGAGCGATGCCGGCAGCCACCGATGGAACGGCACCTGCGCCGAGCGGGCGAGCGCGGCCACCACGACCATACAGGCGATCACCGCCAGTAGCGGGTCGTCGCCCACGGTGACACCGAGCCGGCGCAGTTCGACGTCGCCCCAGCGGGTCACGATCAGCGCGACCGCGACCCACAACGCAGCGTCGCCAACGAGCAGAGCGCGGGCCGCACGGCGGGCGCCGTCGCGGGCGGCGGGCAGGTGCGGATAGGTTGCCAGCAGCAGCACCAGCGCAGCTCCGGCTACGGTCCATGCGGCGGCGAACACCACCACGGTGGCGGCGGTGACCAGGACCGCGGATGCCGCGGTCAGCAGGCCGGCGCTGGCGGCGAACCAGGTCTGCCGCGGGTCGCCGGCCAGGTAGCGCCCGGCGAAACCCTGCACGACGGCGCCGACCCCGCACACCAACAGCAAAAGCGTGCTGGTAACCCGGTCAGCCACCAGCAGCCCACCGCCGGCGGCCGATCCGTGCAGCCACACCGGCACCGCGGCCGCGGCGGCCACACTAAACCCGGTCGTAGCCGCCGCGCATCCCGCCCAGGCCGCGGCTCGGGGTCGACGTGCCCCGGCGAGCACGGTAACGAGCAGCCCCAGCAGCACCAGCGCCACGACGAGCATGGGCGCCGCGGCAGTCACGAGAACTTCCCTGACATCTTCACACGACGCACAATACACGACTTGTATTTCGTACGACTAGATTCATGTATGACTAGTCACGTTTTGCGGACCGACCTTGCGCTAAGATGTGGGGCTATGGCCGACTGGACGTTTCTGACCAACCACGCGCACGTGCTGCTTTGCGTGGCGCGGGATCCGGACATCCGGCACCGCGACTTGGCCGAACACGTCGGTATCACCGAACGTGCCGCGCAGCGCATCGTCGCGGATCTCATCGAGGCCGGCTACCTCGACAGCGTCCGCGAAGGCCGACGCAACCGGTACTACCTGCACCCAGACCTGCCGCTTCGGCACCCGCTAGAACGCGACCACCGCATCGGTGAGGTCCTCGCCGTGTTGCAGGCCCCAGTCAGCCACTGACGGAGTCCGCCTACCGCGACGCCACCGTGGTCTTCGGCACCCGACACGGCAAACAGCATCAAGTGGCCGACGCGTTCGCCACCATCCTTGGCGCCCACGTCACCACCCCAGACGACCTCGACACCGACCAATTCGGCACCTTCAGCGGCGAAGTACCACGCACCGGCAGCCCACTGGACGCATTGCGGGCCAAAACCAGCCTCGCGATACAGGCGACCGGCCTTCCCCTCGCTTAGCCAGCGAAGCAAGCTACGGGCCGTCGCCTGGGCTACCCATGGTCGTACACGAAGAAGTGATGCTGTTCCGCGACGCCGAGCGGGACATCATGGTGATCGAAGGCCAACGCGTGCGGCTCGCCCTGCCCGGCCCGATCCGCGTCGCCACCGTCGACGAGGCCGCCCCGTTTCTGGACCATGCCGGCTTCGGCGACCAGGCCGTCATAGTGCGGCCGGCCGCCGGCGATGCCAACCGCGATATCTACAAAGGCATCACCGATGCGGCCACCCTGGCCGCCGCACTCCGCCGAGCCGCGCAGCGATCCACCGACGGCAGGGCGCTCCTGGAACCCGACCTACGCGCCCACCACAACCCCACCCGCCGCGACGTGCTGTTCCGCCTCGGCGAACGGATGGCCCGTCGGCTCAACACCGCCTGCCCCGCCTGCAACTGCCCCGGCTACGGACACACCAACACCGAACCTGGCCTGCCCTGCGCGAAATGCGGCACCGCCACCGACCAGGGCGCCACCGACCGATACAGCTGCCCTCGCTGCCCGCACCACAGCCGCGTACCACGGCCCGAACGCGCCGCCGACCCGCAGTGGTGCCCACGCTGCAACCCCTGACCCGACAGCGAAAGGCGAGCAGGCTCGGCCGACGCCCGCGACCAGGTATGACTTACGCGCCCCTGTCGTTCGCATGATCCGGGGGTGTCCGTTACCCAACGAGTGACTTCCGGCTACCGCTGACCAAACCGATCACGACTACAACAAGATCCGCGATCTCAGAACTGCCGTGGTTACGCACCGTTCCTCGCGGTCAAGGTTTCGGCCCATGTCGGTGATCAGTGGGACGTTGACTGGGAATCGCATAAACTAGATGCCAACGGTCGCGAAATCACCTGAGAGAAAACTCAATTTGCTTTGAATCCATTAATATTTTCTGTCGGACGTAATCATTTTCTAACTTTTACCACACTTAGCCATCCCGCGACCGCGGCCGTGGACAACCAGCCGCCTGGCGCTGGTTAGTCAAGATATGGTTGGTCATCACCGGTTTCGGATTTCGTAGCCTCTTGTAGGACCTCCGCGATGGCTACGGCCTGGTCAACCAGCTCGGCTACCGGCGTGTCAGAGCTGGTAGCGATCCAACTGATCTTTCCCTCGATGAGGCGGGCCATGGGGTCGAAGTCGCTACCGCCGCACTCGACGGCGGTAAGAATGAGGGGCTCGAATGCCGCCGCGTCAACAGCTTGCCAGCCGATAATTATTCCACTCTTCACCAGGTCTCGTGGCGGCCTATCAGCGTCGCAGCGTTTAAGTGAGAGCAACCAAACCACAGGAAGTGGCTGCGTCTGGGGCATGACCACTGTCCTGAACTGTTCAGCTGGGAAGCTCGTTGAAGGCCCGGGTGGAGAACACGAAAAGTAAGAACTTCCGTGGGGGATGCCACGGTGCCTCCACCAAAATTTGATCATGAGTGCGAACCTAGCAGGATCGCCACAGCGCTGGCCTTTCGTTGACAATTGTCCTCACCCATCGACATGCTTGCCTGAACTCCCGCCAGGATAAAGTCCCGGCCGCCGCCGTGGGTCTGCCGCCGATCGGGCGAGGTGTAAACACCCGAGTGCACGACTGCCCGAGCGGCCGACTGGTCGGGCAGTCCGCCTACCTGTTCGGTTGTCTGCTGAGCTGTTCGGGCAGTCCGCTAACCGTCCGGCTGTCCGCTGAACTTCGCGGACACGAAACCATCAACGCGACCTCGGCCAGATCCTCAGGTCCGGCCCCGGTACGCCGAGCGGCGTGCTCAACCTGGGAAGCGTGCGCCTCAACCACACCGACCAGCGCGTGGGCAAGCCGGGCGGTAACCAACTCGGGGTTGACCCCGTCCGCGGCCGCACCCTCAAGGACGACCTGGACCTTCATCCCGAACCGTCGGTGGGCAGGACCAGCACCAGGCCGGAGTCGAAGCTACGGCCGCGGATGGCGGGTACCGGTGTGCGGCTTATCGTGGTGCTCCGTCCTGTGCAAGCGATGGTGCGGTGACCGCGACCTCGGCGGCTTGTCGGGTGCCCGTTTCCCGGGACCAGCTCGCGCTGGGCCTAGTCGCGGCTATGGGTCAGCGGCGGGTAGTCAGGGCGACGCCGTGGTGATGCTCGAGGGCGTCGGGTCTGGTGAAGGCGATCCAGCCGCCGCGGATCAGGACAAGTTCGATGAGCTCGTCGACGGCGTCGTCGATGACGTCGGGATGCTCGACGTCATCGGCGGGGGTCAGGATGTCACCGTCGTCGGACAGCCGAGCGGGGTAAAACAATGTTTCGTCGACGGCCAGCATCTCCGGGCGGCTGGTGCGGGCGGCAAGCCACGCAGCGGGCATGCCGGAGGTGACCCGGCCGGCGTTGACTCGCTGCTCGATCAGGGCGAGTGCTTCGTCCTGGCGGCGGTGCAGGTAGTCATCCAGGACGGTGCGGATGCGTGTGGTCAGGTCGGTGGTGGCAGCGTGGGTGAGGTTGCCGCGCACGGTCCCGGCGAGGCGGGCGCAGTTGGTGGAGACCCGTTGGAACGCCGCGGTGGCCCGGTCGTCGCCGACCAGGACCAGCGGTGCGGGGTGCAGCCGGGTGTAGGTGCTCAGGGCGGCGTCGACGCGCCGGTAGAAGTCGAGCTCATCACTGCTGGCGCGGGCGGGCCGGTCGGCGCGGCCTCGCCCGTTCGACCCGTTCGACCGGTCGGCGTGCAGGGGGAAGACGCTCGTCAGGGCGGGCAGCAGGGTGTCGCCGGCGGCGTCGAACAGACGGGCGTGCCCGGCGTTAACGGCGAGGACTAGGTGTCGGGGAGTGCGGTGCAGGGCACGCACTAGGTCGCGGGTGGCGAAGGTGGGGTCGACGACGGCGCGGTCCTTGACGGTGACGGGCAGCCGGATCAGGGCGTCGGTACTCGCAGAGGCGTACAGGGCCAAGGCCTGGGCGGCGGGGCCGGTGCGGGCCTGGTCCAGCAACGAGCGCAGCCGGCGCACGGCGGGTGCGGCGGCGGCGGGTTGCAGTTCGGTACGGACCCGGTCGACGGCCTGTGTGGCGAGGGCGTCGAGGCGCAAGGCGTCGGCGTGTGTGAGTTGGGCGGCGGGGGTGGTGCTGAGCAGCACGCTGATCGCCGGGTACTCGCGGACCTGTTGCAGGGCGGTGATCTGCGCGGCGGCCGGCAGTGGTGTCGTCAAGGCAGGCATCGGAAGTGTCCTTTCGTCGGTGTGGGTCGGCGCCGCCCGACGGTTGCAGCGGGCGGTGAGAGCGGTGTGCCGGTTACCAGGGGGCGGGTGAGTGCGGACGATGCGGCGAGGTTGCGGTGGTGTTGGCCTGTCGGAAAGTGGGTGTGTGGTGGTGGGAACCGGCTGTTTGCAGGACACCGTTGGCGTCTTGCAGGGGTGTGGTGGTGATCACGGCGACGGCACCGAACCGGTTGATCAGCATGTGCGGGGTCAGTGGGAGTGCCAGGTGTACTGCTGGATCTCGACGTGCTGGGTGAGCAGCCGGTTGGCGTGCTCGGCGTGTTCGGTGGCGACGATGAGCTCGTAACGCGCAGCGGCGAGGTGCCGGCGGGAGGCGAAGTCGCGTTGTCCGCGGGTGGCGGCGTGGGCGGCGGCCGCGGTGGTGGCGCCCCACGCCGCGCCGCCGAGCGTCACGACGGCGAGGACCGGCCACCACGCGCCGGCGGTGAGCAGGGTGGGGGCTACGCCGATGATCAGCCCGAGCCAGGCGCCGCCGCCGGCGCCGGCGAGTGCGGCGCGGGCGACGGTCAGCCGTCCGGTCACGTCCTCGACCAGGCGCAGGTCGGTGCCGACGATGGTGGTGTGCTGGACGGGGAAGTCGTGGTCGGACAGGTGGTCCACGGCCTGCTGTGCTGTGGCGTAGGTGGGGTAGGAGCCGACGCTGCTCATCGCGGTGGCCGGCAGTTCGGCCGTCAGCGGCAGCGGGGTGATTGTCACGGCGCTTCTCCATTCCTCGAACAGGCGGATCATGACGGTGTGGCGGGGGTTCAGCTGTGCGGTGTCGCCGCATCGGACGAGGCCGCCGGCTCTGCGGCGTCGACGGCGGGGTCCGTGCCAGTGATGCCACGGGTGTCGCGCAGGCTCCACACGATCGACACCGCGATCGTCACCACGATCACGCCGAGGGTGACCGGGATGGGCAGTTTGCCGATCGGGGTTTCGGAGAGGATGAGCTTGACGCCGGCGAAGGCGAGCAGGACGGCGAGGCCGTAGTGCAGGTGCACGAAGCGGCGTAGCAGCCCGGCGAGGCAGAAGTACAGGCTGCGCAGGCCGAGGATCGCGAACGCGTTCGCGGTCCAGACGATGAACGTGCTGGTCGTGATGGCCAGGATCGCCGCGACACTGTCGATAGCGAAGATCAGGTCGGTCGCCTCGACGGCGATCAGGACCACAAACAGCAGGGTGGCGACGCGTTTGCCGGTGATGCGGGTGAAGAACTTGTCACCGTGGTAGTTCGCATCGGTGGGGATGACCTTGCAGACGAGGCGGACGACGGGGTTGCGGTCCGGTGGGGTCTGCTCGTCGTGGCGGAAAGCCATCTTGTAGCCGGTGTAGACCAGGAAGGCGCCGAACACGTAGGCGGTCCAGAAGAATGTCTCCAGCAGTTCCGCGCCGACGAAGATGAAGACGAGGCGGAAGAGCAGGGCGCCGATGACGCCCCAGAACAGCACCTTGTGCTGCACGGATGCGGGTACGGCGAAGTAGGAGAAGATCAGTGCGAAGACGAAGACGTTATCGATCGACAGCGCCTTTTCGATCAGGTAGCCGGCGTAGTAAGTGCCGGCGATGTCGCCGCCCTGCCACGCCCAGAGAATCACACCAAACAACAACCCGGCGGCGATCCAGATACCGGACCAGAGCACGGCTTCACGGAAGCCGATAACGTGGTTGTCGCGGTGCAGGAACAGATCCACCGCGAGCATCGCCGCGATGGCCAGCATCAGCACGGCCCAGACCCACCAGGACACAGACAACGAGGAAACCTTCCGCCCAGCCAAACCCGCGGTGACGGGCCGGCATGCTGGACGAAGGTCTCCCTGGGCCACCGCACCGGTGGCTGCACCACCGAGACCCGGATCTGCCAGGTCCGTACTGACGGCGGCGCGTGGAACGTGTCAGGTACTCCCCCTCGAACTACGACCAAGTATTCACGAAGCACAGTTCGCCTGTCAAGGGATCGAGGAAAAGGTGCGATCCTGATTTCGTGTCTTCGTGTGCGTATATTGAAGGGGTGGGATGCGCCCGCCCGACCGTACGGATGGTGATCACGTGTCCATGACAGCCGAGGCCAGACTGTCGAACGCCGTCAAGGAGTGGACGTTCCTGACCAACCACGCCCACGTGCTGCTGACCATCGCCCGGGACCCGACCTCCCGACTGCGCGACGTCGCCGACGCCGTCGGCATCACCGAACGCGCCACCCAGGCCATCGTCGCCGACCTCGAAGCCGCCGGCTACCTACAGCGCGAACGTGTCGGGCGCCGCAACGAGTACACCGTCAACCCCACCGGCCGCTTCCGGCACCCCGCCGAATCCGACCACAACATCGGCGATCTCCTCGCCCTGTTCACCGATTTCTCAGTCACCGAGAAGTAAACAGCCGACCGAGGTCTCCTGTCCGGATTATTACTGAAGCCTGAGCAAGCTGCCCTAAGGAGAGAGTCCATGGCATCACTGACACAGCGCATCCGGGCGTTCCTCGCTAGCCCGCAGGGCAAACGCGCGATCGGTCTAGGGCAGCGGCAACTGGCCAAGCCGGAGAATCAACAGAAGCTCAAGCGCCTGCTCGGCAGGCTGCAAGGTCGCCGTTGACCGATCGCACACCGCAACCGACCGATCTGACAGTAAGTTAACGGTGACGGCACCACCTACGTCGGCCTGGAGACGGTGCTGTTCCGGCCGATCAAATGGGACCTGATCAACCAGCAGTACGACCAGATGACTAAGTATACGCGGGCGTTGCAGCTGGGCAGGCGCTACGCCGGTTCACCCGAACCGGCCCGAGACACCCCACCTACCTGACGATCGAGGAACTCGGCCGGGCGATCCGCACCATCTTCATCTGCGTAGGTGAGCAGCTTCACCATTGCAGGCCGGTCGACCCCAGCTTTGGTTCCGCAGGTGACAACGGAGAATACGTCACGTTTCTGGACTCCGGCACTGACGAGGGCGCCCAGTTGCAGCCGTGCATCTTGACCGGCTGTACTGATTCGCGCATAATCCAGCAACCTCACGAGACCATTCTGCCTCAGAAACCCCATCGCGGGTAGGCGCTGAGACGTTTTTTGGTGAGACAACTTACAGAGACACCGATAGGGTCGGAATAACCCCTCTGCGGGGTGTCGCGAGGGAACCCCGGCGGTGTCTCATCAACGTTTAGTTAAGCAAGACACGCTCTTAGGGCCCGTCGCACTATTAGTCAGTCACGTTTGTCCTACTTGGCTGTTCGATGGTGGGATGACGGTGGAGGGTGTTCTTGCGGAGAAGTTTGCGGTGTTGCGTCCGGTTTTGGATGAGCGGCAGTGGCGGTTGTTGCTGGGTGTGGAAGCGCAGGCGTTGGGTCATGGTGGGATCGCGGTGGTGGCGCGGGCGTCGGGGGCGGCGCGGTCGACGGTGTCGATCGGGTTGCGTCAGGTTCGTGTGGGGGTGGTCTGCGATGGGCGGGTGAGAGCGCCGGGGGCGGGCCGGCCGCGTGTGGGTGAGGTACAGCCGGGTGTTGAGCAGGCTTTGCAGGATTTGGTCGCACCGGCGACGCGGGGTGATCCGATGTCGTTGTTGCGGTGGACGACTAAGTCGTTGCGGTCGTTGGTGGGCGCTCTTGACGCGGCGGGGTTTGTGGTCAGCACGCGGACGGTGGCGCGGATGTTGCGGCGCTTGGGGTATCGGTTGCATGCGGTGTTCAAGACCAAGGAAGGTGGGCAGCATCCGGATCGCGACGCGCAGTTCTGCTATATCGATGCGCTGGCGGGGCAGTTTGTGCAGGCTGGGGATCCGGTGGTCAGCCTGGACTGCAAGAAGAAGGAGTTGGTCGGGGAGTATGCGAATAAGGGCCGGGAGTATCAGCCGCTGGGTTGCCCGGTGAAGGTGAACGGGCATGACTTTCCGGCTGGGGTGCCCAAGGCGATCCCGTACGGGGTGTACGACATCGGTGCGGATGAGGGTTGGGTGTCGGTCGGGGTTGATCACGAGACGTCGGCGTTCGCGGTGAACACGCTACGCACGTGGTGGCGCAGTATGGGTAAGGCCCGCTACCCGCAGGCGAAGAGGTTGATGCTGACTGCTGATGGTGGTGGTTCCAACGGGTACCGTAGGCGGGCGTTCAAGGTGGAGTTGGCGGCGTTCGCTGCTGAGACCGGGTTGGACGTCACGGTGTGCCATTTCCCGCCCGGGACGTCGAAATGGAACAAGATCGAACACAAGATGTTCTCGTTCATCTCCATCAACTGGCGGGGCCGGCCGTTGACCGACTACCAGACGATCCTGGAACTGATCGCGCATACCACGACCGAGACCGGGTTGACCGTGTCGGCGTGTCTCGACGACGGTGTCTACCCGACCGGGGTCAAGGTCACCAACGCGGAGCTAGCGGCTGTTCCCCTTGTCCCGCAAGACTTTCACGGGGAATGGAACTACACCATCAGTTGTGGACGAACGCGGAAACCCCGCCGTGGCAACAAATCGTCGATCAAATGACGGACTAATTCTGCGCTCTGCCCTTAGCTTAGTAGGGCTACCCACCCATGCCTATCTTCCCGTGCAGTAGTACACCGACCCGATCGTCGGGGATGCCCTGCGTGTCAGCTCACGCCGGACCTGCACAGCTGTGTTACGTCTCTCGCACTGTTAACTAACATGCTAGGCAATTCGGTGCAGCAGGATGTCATTTGTGCCGTGTTGGTAGGACTGGCGATCGATAAACTGCTCGACCGTGAATCATCCTCAATCAGCTAGCGACTTACCTGTGACTTCGCCGCAGAACGCATCGTCGCCTGCGCCCTTAGATGGTCCTGCGGCGCCGTCGCAGCCCACTGTCAATTCTGCTCTTCACCCTGTCGGTGAAACCAATGAGGATCGCCAGTCTTACCCCGGGAAACACGTAGACCAAGGGCAGTACTCAGAGACTCAGTCCTACACTCAGCAGCCGCAGTTTACTCCGATTTATCCTGGCCATCAGTCGTATGGCACCCCGCCGTCCTATACGGAACATCAACCCGATTGGGGACCACAACCGCACCAAGCAGTAGGTCCTTGTAACATTCTTCCACAAAACCAAAAATTTGATGGATTCGCAATTACATCGTTCGTGCTTTCCTTGCTTGGTCTACTTATTTGCATCGGTAACGTGTTGGGTATCGCCTTCGGCGTCGCCGCACTCGTTCGTATACGGCGCACCGGCAATAAAGGACGAGGACTCGCTATCGCTGGCCTGGTAATCTCCTCGCTGTGGCTAATAGTAATAAGCGTCATCTTTATCGCTTACACCATCTCGAGTGCACGGCGATTTCAAGGAGTCAGTGCATCACATGAGATGATCATGGGACTGTACTGATAGGGGAAACTGGGTGCGTGGCACAGCGTTACGGGTTGATGAACGCAATGAGATCTTGCGGGGAATCGGTGCGAATCTCTCGGCGCGGGAGATCGCGGTCGGGTTGGTTCGGGATCCGTCGGTAGTCTCGCGGGAGATCGCGCGAAACGGCGGTCGTGAGGGGTATCGGGTTGATTTGGCGCAGGAGCGGTTCGAGTTGTTGCTGACTCGGCCGAAGCCGCGCAAGCTTCAGGCCGACAGGCGGTTGCACGACGAGGTCAATGCGGGCCTGGCGCAGCGGTGGTCGCCGCAACAGATCAGCGCCCGTTTGCGGGTGATTCATCCTGACGATGAGGCGATGCGGGTGTCTCACGAGACGATCTACGAAACCCTATATATGCAGGCCAGGGGTGAGCTACGCACCGATTTGAAACTGGCGTTGCGACGCGGGAAGTATCGGCGGATGCCGGCGGGTTCGACGCGGGTGAAGGCGGCCCGGATCGCCGGGATGGTCAACATCAGTGAGCGTCCGGCCGAGGTCGCGGATCGGGCGGTACCGGGACATTGGGAGGGAGACCTCATTATCGGCAAGGCCGGGAAGTCGCAGGTCGCGACGCTGGTGGAGCGTTCGAGCCGGTTCGTGATGCTGATGCGGGTGCCGTTCGATCGGACCGCCGATCGGATGGTGTCGATCCTGTCGGAGGCGATGCGCCGGTTGCCGGTACATCTGGCTCGGTCGCTGACCTGGGATCAAGGGGTGGAGTTGGCCGGGCACGCGAAGTTCACCATGGCGACCGAGATCCCGGTGTTCTTCTGCGACCCGCATTCGCCATGGCAGCGGGGTAGTAACGAGAACACGAATGGTTTGGTTCGTGAGTTCCTGCTGAAGAGCACGGACCTTTCTCAATATACGCAGGTGCAATTAGATGGGATCGCTGATATGCTTAACGCGCGGCCGAGGATGACGCTTGGATGGGAAACTCCAGCGGAACGTTTGAACTCATTCCTTAAGCCTGCGGGTGATGCACTGACTCCTTGAAATCGCCCACGCCAAGATACCACTAGTCACGTAAAGGATTCCGCGAGTGATACAGCAGAGGAAAATACTGTATCGACGCCCAGCGTGAAAGTTGGCGATTGCATAGACGGCCTGAAGGAAGGAACAAATATCGCCGTCACGGCCGTACCGTGTACGAAACCGCATCAAGCCGAGGCGTTCGCAACGTTCACCATGGGAGACAACCCTGCCTACCCGAGCGAACAAGCTTTTGTGCGTATTTCTGGTGAGTGCGCCTCACATTACAAGAAGTGGGTTACGCCGTCGTCTCTCAGCGATCCCGCCATCGAAGTCTTCACGTTTCACCCCACTAAGGAGTCATGGGCCCAAGGCGATCGGAAAGTGCTTTGTCTCGCGTCTTACCTGAACGGTAAACGCGCTGGATCACTACGAGGCTGATGTGGCAGAATCGCAGAAAATGGCCTCCCCGGTCGCAAGATCGTTAGCGGCGCCCCCGTACTGGCGCTCGGGGACCAATGTCCGGAAGAGTCACGTTAGCGATGATCTTGGGGCGGGATATCGTCTTGCAGAAGGGTCTCGCATAAAGCAGGAAGTTCTGAGAGGACTTTTGCGAGTGTCGAACTGAGGAAACGCGGTCGTCTCCGGATCCGCTGGCGGACTGTCACAACTGATCGTTTGTGCGATTTCCGATTGCTCGGTTAGCTGGTTCGCCAGGTTTGGTCGGTTAGCTGGTTCGCCAGGTTTGGTGAGCCACGATTGACCGTAAGTCGGGAGACCGAGCGGCGGCGATGGTCAGTGGCGTGCCGTTGTCGTCGGGTTCCGGTAAGGGTGTCGGGTGCGCCAAACTCCCGGGGTGTGCAACCGCCGCCGGCGGGCGGGTCAACCGACTTGAAGGTGTAGGGCGACGCGCTCCCACCGGCGGTGGCGTAAGTCGTCCGGCTGGATGGTGAAGTAGAGCCGTCCGGGGGCGGCCCAGGAGTTGCCGACCGTTTCGTCATCGGACACCTGAAGCAGCAAGACGTGGTCCGGGTCGCCGGGCAGGCGTCCCTGCATCAGATCGGGGTGACCTAGCACGCGGTGTGGTGAATTTTCGTCGTCGGCCAGCTCTGCGTGCAGGGCGATGTAGTCGTCGTGCCAGTCGTCGTCGGTATCCGTTACCGCCGGCGTGGCGTCACTGTCGACGTCGGGTAGCGTCCACGTCGACATCATGCTCAGTTGTACTTCACGGTAACGCTGACCGGCAGGAACGTCTGGCGGCGTGGGCACGTCGCTGAGCCGGTCCGGGTCGGGAAAGTACCGCACCGCGAACCCCTGGCCGGTGGACAGGTACGTGTCGATGTCGACGAAAAAGGACAGCACGCCGGCTTGCGGTAGCCCGACGGCGGCCCGTGGTGTCACGTCGGCCAGGTTGAGCTGGCCGACGAAGGGAAGGTGCCGCCGACGCCAGAGGGGACCGCGCACTGAGGGCCAATCGCCGGGGCTGGGCAGCCCCGGCCGGCCGCCCAGTTTGGTGGCACGGGCTGGATCGCCCGGCACGGGCGCCGGTGTCAGCAGCAATGACGGTCGCACCGAAGCCAACAGCAGCTCGGCGACGATCTCCAAATCGTGGTCGACGATCAGTTCCCGCAACCGGCCCAGGAATCCGTCGGCGTCCTCCGCTGGGTGCGCGCTGGTACACAAGGTAGCCGTGGATTCCGGCGGAGTCCACGGCGCGGCCACCGACGGTGGCGGTGGCAGCGCGCGCGGCGACGCGACGACAACTCGCCCGCCAGCCACGGTGGCACCGTCCTGCCTGGTGGCCAAGAGCGCGGTGAAGCCGTCGGTGTAGTGCAGCCTCCAGTCGGCCGGCGACGGCGATGACCGCTCACCGGTCGGCTGCAGTCGCGGACGGTCGGTGAGAATTACGAGCGTCCGAAACGGCCACCACCACCCGGCAGATTCCGCCACAGCGAAGTGTCCCTCGACGGCTGCGGCGTGCGCCTGCCGATATGCGGGTGCTACCTGGCACAGGTAGTCGACCAGGGCGAGACGGACGCAGGCGGCCGGGCCGGGCACGCTGTCGGTGACACCGCCGCGCAGGACCCAGCTCACGAGGTCGGAGGGTACGAGCTGCCGAACCGCTCGCTCCAGTTCTTCGTCCACCGGGTCGGCGATCAGAGTCACTGCGTCGGCTACGGGTTGTCGGATGACCTCGTCGATCCAGCGCTCGACCCGGGTGGTGACTGTTTCCTCGATGCGGCGATACGCCACGTCCACGATGTCGTCGGCCACCAATCGGCGGACCCGCGCGCCGGTCACCGTTACCCCGAGCTCGGGACCTACCTGATTACGTAACTGTTGCCACACTTGTCGGGCCAGGGCGCTCGTGGTGAGCAGTCGCTCGCGCAACGGCACGGTCAACAGGCCGCATGCCAGCACGCCGGCCAGCGGCGAATCAAGCCAGACCACGTGCGCCGGCCCGGGAAGCCCTGCCGCCGCGTACACCCGGCGTACCGCGTCCTGAGCCGCGGCGCGGTCGGCGGGCCCGGTGTCGACGACTGCCCGCACCCACCGATCTCGCACCTGCTCGGCCCCGGCGACCTGAACACCGCTCAGCCCGCGCAGTCGCCCCTGATCCACCGATCCCCCTTCTGAGTCGACGTCATCGACGCCGGCTGCCCCCGGCGCTACACAGTAACGGCGGTCCGGGCATCCACCTCGACCAGCACCGACGCGAACGGCACCTTCGGCAGCATCCCGGCCATCTCGTCACGCAGACGTCGCATGGTCTAGTCGATCCGACTGCGTCGACTCCAATGGGCGTTCTTGGTGCAGGGCCACCCCGGCCACGACCAGCACCACGCCGAGGATTTCGGTGAAGCTGGGGATCTGAGTCAGTACGAGGACGCCGATGACGGTGGCCGTGGCGGGTAGCAGCGCGACCATCAACGCGTAGGTGGCGCGGGGTAGGCGGGCCATGGCGAGTTGGTCACTGACATACGGGATAACCGACGAGCAGATGCCCACGCCGGCAGCGGCGGCCAACGCGACCGGGTCGGTGAAGGCAGGTACTGCCTGCCCGATGCCAATCGGCAGGGCGATGACCGCGGCGATCAGCATCGACAGCGCGAGACCGTCAATACCGGCAACCTGGCGACTACGCGCGACGCGGTGCCCGAGCACAATGTAAAGAGCAAACAGCACGGCGTTAGCGACAGCGAAGGTAATCCCGAGCGGTTCGGCCACCAGCCGCACGTCGGTGAGCAGGTACACCCCGCCCACCGCGGCGATCAGCGCAACAAGGTTGCGGCGAACGCGGGCGGCGAACGCGGCCAGCACGATGACCGGCAGGAACTCGATCGCCGCGACCGTGCCTAGCGGGAGCCGGTCGATGGCCAGGTAGAACACACTGTTCATCACCGCCAGCACAGCACCCCAGCCGACCAGCAACCACCGGGTGGGCCGGTCGAGGCGCCCCCACAGCCGCCACGGCCGCCGCCACACCGCGAACACCACCGCGGCGGTCGCGATCCGCAGCCACGCCACCCCAAGCACGTCGATACGGACGAACAGCAACACCGCTAACGCCGGCCCGAGGTAGTGGAACACCGCACTGACCACGAAATACGCATGCGGCGGCACCCGCTGCACGACCGGCACCCGAGATACCTGACCACCGTGAGCAGAACGTGTCCCTGTCATACCTCTATTGTCGAAAGAGAATCGCCACAAAACCAGACACCATCGAAGGTCAAGGGCACTGATATGGCATCAAAGGAAAGCCACAACCGGGTTGACCTTCCCGCAGGAAAGGATCTTCTCGACGAGATTAATGTACGGCTCCTGGACACGCTCAGTGCTGACCCGCGCGCTACCGCGGCTGAACTAGCTCGCCGGGTGGGAATGTCCGCGCCGGCCGTACGGGAACGACTGGCGCGCCTCGAACACGCCGGTGTCATCCGCGGCTACCGCCTCGACATCAACCCCGCCGCTATCGGCCTGCCCGTCGCCGCGTGGGTGCGGATCCGACCCGGGCCGGGCCAGCTACCTAAAATTGCTGAACTAGCCGACCGAACCCCGCAGGTCAGCGAGTGTCACCGCATTTCCGGCGAGGACTGCTTCCTGCTGAAAGTCCACGTCCCCGCTATCGAAGACCTCGAAGCAGTCCTCGACCAGTTCCTGCTCTACGGCCAGACCCACAGCTCATTCGTCGTGGCTACCCCCGTACCACCCCGCACCCCTGCAGCCGGACACTGAAGTCCCGGATGGACTCACTCAAAGCCCGCAGCCGGACAAAACGGTGACGACCGTTGGCACCGTCACCGTTTTGAGTACCGCGTCGTCAGCGAACGTGCCGATCGCGACCGCCGCACCCCAGGTGGTGCCGTCATCGTTGAGCTGGACTTCATACCGACCGATTCGGCCGTTAGCAGAGTCAGTGGGCGCCAAATATGTCAGGCCGCTGAACGCGATCCGATTGTGTGGTCAATGGTGAGGTAATGCGGCAAAGCACTCGCCGTCGTACGCCAGAAAGTGGTGACGTCGCCGTCGAGTACGTTCGGGGCCGCCGCAGCGGCGTCGTCCGCGGTGGCAGTCCAACCAGTGCGAGGCAGCGGCGCCGCAGTAGTCACCGCAACCGGCACAACACGAGGTATGACGTGCCCAGCGTGCGGGTCACCGGCCGCGGCCGACTCCACCGGTGCTGACCAATGATGCAAAGCGACCGCAGTCCCGGCCAACAAACTCATCATCATCGACGCAGCCAACCTCGAACGCCATCTGTCCTGCTTTCGCACAAAGCCCCCCAAGATTAGTCGCCGTGCCATTTCAGCAAAGCGGCCTACCTCGCAATACCAGCGAAAGCCAGATTCCGACTCTGATCAGTGGTTGACCGCGGACCACCCGACAAACCCTCACCACCAACTCGCCGCACCCGACCCCTGCTGAGGGAAACCCTCCACGAATCTGGGGGATTGACACGCTCGATCATTTTCGCGTCCCTTACCTGACACGCGAATCAGGTCTCGCCCGCCAGCTGCTGAGTCCGCGAAGTTGACGGCTTAAGTCAGCGCCAGCGTCGCCGAACGGGCCGCGTCCAGGACATCCTGGTCGGTGGCGGCGGTGCCGGTAGCGGCGAAGAGAGCCGCGTTGACGGTCTCGAACGCCATCCGGGCTTGCAGCCGCTCAGCGATCGGCGCACCCTCGGGCAGCAAATGGTCGACTATCCGCTCGAAGCCCTCGCGAATGCCCCCGCCCAGGCCCGCCAGCCGGACCATTACCGGGCGGTTGGCGTTAGCGAATCGCATGCCGTCCAGCCGCTCGGGGGTGGCGGAGTCGACCCAACGCAGCGCGGCCCGCTGCAGCAGCGTGTCGTCGCATTCCTGCTGGTCGATCCAACTGACGAGGTCGTCGAGCTCGTCGCGGCGGCCGTTCGCCACGGCGAGCACGATCGCGTCCTTGCCGGCGAAGTGGTGATAAAGCGACGACTTGGTCATGCCGAGCGCTTCGGCGATGTCGCGGATCGAGGTGCCCTCGAAACCCTGGCGTGTGAACAGCTCCAGGGCGACGCGCAGAATCTCGACCCGAGTCTCGCTACCCGATCGGCGGGTGGTCATACCCACACCCTAGTTGACGAACGTTCGTTCGGCTACTTACTGTGTTGTCCTAGCCGAACGAACGTTCGTTTGGCCATGACGGGAAGAGGCAGGATCATGAGGAATATCGCCATCGTCGGAGCTGGGCCAGGCGGACTTGCCTGTGCTCGAGTGCTGCAATTAGCCGGTGTGCCGGTCACCGTCTACGACGCTGACGCGTCGATCGCCGCCCGCGATCAGGGTGGCACCCTCGACATTCACGCCGATACCGGGCAGATCGCCCTGGAAGATGCGCAGCTCATGACTGAGTTCGCCGCCCTGGCTCGCCCAGAGGGCCAGTCGAAGCGGCTACTAGACCCGGCCGGGCGGGTGCTAAAGGAGCACCTTGCGGGCCCAGATGAGGACGCGGCGCCTGAGATCGACCGCCGCCAGCTCCGCGAGATGCTCGCTGCATCGCTTCAGCCCGGAACCATCCAGTGGGGACGCCGAGTCACCTCGGTCACGCCGGGTGAGGCCACACTCGACGACGGTACATCAGTCGCCGCCGACCTGATCGTCGGAGCGGATGGCGCATGGTCGCGCGTGCGGGCCGCGCTAAGCAACGCCACGCCCGCCTATTCGGGAGTGAGCGTCGTCGAGGTGCGCTTCGACGACGTGACCACCGCACACCCATCAATCGCCGGACTCGTCGGGGACGGGCACATGTGGGCCAACGGCGACGGCCGGGCGATCATCCTGCAACGTAACAGCGGCGATTGCGTACGCGGGTACGTCGGCCTGCGCGTCGAGCTGGACTGGTTAGCCCAGGCGCCCCTAGGGCGGCCGGACGTCCGGGGCGCTCTGGTCGACGCGAACGGAGTGCAGGCACTCGACGCTGAGGGTGTACGCGCAGAGCTGCTGGACCGGTTCGCCGAGTTCGCACCCTCGCTGCGCAGGGTGATCGCGGAAAGTGCGACGCTGGTCAACCGGCCGATCTTCTGGCTGCCGGCGCCGCTCGGCTGGGCCCACCGGCCCGGCCTGACCCTTCTCGGCGATGCCGCCCACCTAATGTCCCCGTTCGGCGGCGAGGGCGTTAACCTGGCTTTGCTCGACGGCGCCGAGCTGGCCGCCTCGATCGCCCGGGGTGAGGACGTCGCTCGCTACGAGGAGCGGATGATCGCCCGGTCGGCACCAATCGCGACCGGTGCCAATAAGGCGATCGTCGACTTCTTCGCCGAAGGCGGCGGCGGCTCGGACTACCCTCCCGACTTCGAGGAAGAAGCCCGCCAGTGGAAAGCTGGCGCGGTCGCCTATCGCGAGGCCCAGGCCCGACCGTAACGGCTTTCACCCCTGCCTGCCGGGTGCGCAGGATCCTCCATTGCTCGCCTGGGCGTGGACTTCTTCGCGTCGTGCAGCTGCTGGGTACGCCATTGGCTTTCGCGTTGCTCGGCTGCGGCTACCGTTTCGGTGAGTTCGGTCTGCAACCTCGTCGCCCAGTTGGTGGCGTCGCTGGCCTGCTGCTGCGCTTGATGGCCCCGCGCTTGGGTAGCTGTCACCGAACCTGTTGGCGAATTTGTCTGCTCATGGCAGTCGTCGTCGGTCGGTTGGCCGGTTATCCGGCGGGTGGTGTCAGCCTGCTGAATAGGGTGAGGTCGCAGCTGGACGCGATCACTATGGTGCTGCCGGACGGGTAGAACCCGACCGTGCGCAGCTCGCAGGCGTGTTCGTCGTGGATGACCTGCCAGCGTTTGTCGTGAGACTGAGGCTGCCGGTGCTGTAGGGGAGGCGTCAGGACGACTCGTTCGGCGGGCCAGTGCGGGGCAATCACGCCAAGGGTCCACCCGTCGGGGGTCTGCCGGTGCAGGCCGCCGCCGAACAGGCCGGCGCACCTGATGCGAGCACCGGCCAGGATGCCGATGCCGTCACACGCCAGATCGGGGCTGGCGCCTTCGTCGAAGTCCTCGTCGCGGTCGCGGGCGAGACGCTCACCGGTGGCGCAGTCAAACAACCCTCGTCCCTGGCTGGAGGTCACCAGCATCAGATCGTTGCCGGTGCCGGGATGGGTGGCGAAGCCCACGCCGAGCAAACCTCCGACGGCGATACCCCGCGGTGCGGCTGCCGGCCGGCGCCACGGCGGTGCGGGTTCGGTGACCTCGGCGTCACCCAGACGGGTGAGCAGTGGATCAGTCCGCCTCACGAGAGCCTCCCTGCAGCTCCGACCTCGGCTCAGCCCGATTGGCGGTTGACGCTCCGATGACCGCGCCGATCGCCGGCGGCAGTGGGTACGGTCGCTCGGCGGGTAGGGGCTTGAGGACTATCTCTCGGAATAGTCACGTTAACCAAGATCAAAAGGCGTTGACCAGGCAATACTCGCATACCTTGATCGCTTCTCCGAGCGCGGCGACAGCGCCTCGCCCTGCACACGTGGTGACCTGAAACCGCCGATCGCACAGCCCCGGACCCGCACCAGGCCGGGGCTGTGTGCTGTGCCGGTACCAGCCACGCACGCGGCGATCCCACCATACGGTCACAAGTCGTCGGCGCCCCGCCAGACAAAACAATCAGGCTGTCGACGCCGATCGCCGCAAGCCACGACGGCGGCCCAAGCACCGCAGCGATCGTCACGGCCTGGTAGTCGTCGACACGGCCCGGTCGCGTTGGAATTTCCCCCATTCATCGAGCACGGTCCACACCGGGTGTTGCCAGCGCATCCCGATCTCGACCAGCCACTATTGGGCCCCTTGCCAGTACAGGGCGTGGTCCTGGAGCGACCGTATCGGGGCGCTTGACCCGGGTTCTCGGCTGGAAGACGCTGAGTCTCAGAACCAGGGACGGCCGTCTGTGTGGGCATCGAACAGCGGCTCCGGGATCTCGACCACATTACTGGGGGCGAAGTGGCAGTTGTTCATCGTCGAGACCGAGACCCGATGCTTGCTGTTATCGGTGATTAGATAAATCATCGACGAACCTCGCGCCCTGGCGAGGAAGGTGCTCCGGTTCAGATCAGGGCCCCGCGGGATGTCGTTAGTGTCGGCTCGTTCTTCCACGAAGTAGTCAGTGAACAATAGATGGAATGTCCGGTCGGTCTGCACCTTCCGGCGATATCCATCCGGGTCGACCAAGAACAGCGTCCGGTCCTCGTGGGTATTGATTAAGTGGCAGTACAGGTCGGGGCGCGGCCCCCACGTGCCGGCGGCCTGGGCTGGCGCCGAGACCATGGCCCCGAGTAGTGCGGCGGCCGCAGCCAGCCCGATTCGGCGGTGTCCTCGCATGATTCACTACCTCATGTAATGGATTGGTGAGTTTTCCAGTCCATTACAGGTCCCCCGGCGCCCCCGTCAGCGGCTTTTGGGCGAAGATCATCCCGGCGGGGTGGGCCGTCGCCGGCAGGCCCACAACGGTCTCGTCGCTGGCGCTACGCGGGTGTTCCCCACAACTCCAACCATGATTACGAATGGTGGCTGCCGTGTTAGGCGCCGACAATCGCTGCCGGCATTAGTGGACGTCGGTGACGAGTAGTTCAGGTTCACCATTCAGCCACGGACAGTCACCTCCGCAGCTCGCGCCTGCATAGAACTCGCTACAGATGAATAGGCGATCTCACCAGTCTCAAGCCCCCCGCCCCGGACTCGGTTCATCGTCGTGGGTCTCCATGCCAGCAACTTCAAGTTACGCCGCAACATCCGCACTGACCTCGCTCCGTGGTCAGCAGCTGCTTCTACGCCATGACGTCGACGAGGACTCTCATGCTCTACTGACGATCGGCACACCAAGGCATTAGTGAATGTGCTGGCTTAGTCGCCCTCCGACCGGCGGTCAATCGGGGGCACCTCGGACAGTGACCCGGTTCGTCGAGGGCAAGCCGGCCGTAGGCTGGTTCGGCAGCCGATCGCCGGGAGCCACGACGGCGGGGCGAGTACTGCGGCGATCGTCACGGCCTCGCCCTTGCACCCTCGAAGGTGTTACCACCTGCTGAGCTGGGTGGTAACACCTTCGACGCGGCTACTGTCCCGGGTGGTAACGCTCTACTGCAGGTAGCGTTTAACGACCGTTAAGGAGAATCTGTGCGCCCTGCCCGGCCTGGCACGTGCGCCACGGCTACTAGTTGCGGCCCCCAACTCATCGACCCATCCCCCGTTCTCGTTCCTGCTTTTTGTTTTGCTCAAGCAGACGATGGAGCCGGGCGGCGGCTTGTTCCTGCGCCGAGCCATGGCACTGCCGCGGCTCGGCGCCGCGGGCCTGCGGCGCCGAGCCGCGCTCACGGGCGGCGCCCACCTCCGCACGGGTCGGGTACGCCTTTGCCACTGTCCGGGCCATCTCCATCGCGTCGGCGTACCGGGCCCGATCACTACCCCAGGTCCGGCTGCAGCTTCGACCACGACAGCGTCCGGTCGACATCGCTGGCTTTGACCCACACCTGCTCGGGGTGTTTCTTGCCGTCCTCGTCGACGGCGGTCCTGGTCCAGCCGGGCCGGCTCACGCTGTATCCGCGCACCCTCAGCCCGTCCTTGGTGGTGTTCGGGGCTTGAGGACTATCTCTCGGAATAGTCACGTTAACCAAGATCAAAAGGCGTTAACCAGTCAATACTCGCATACCTTGATCGCTTCTCCGAGCGCGGCGACAGAGCCGCCAGCCGGTCGGAACGCGTCCGCACCTTCAGCTAACCACTGGTCGGCTTCGGTCAGGATGTCCCGGTCAGCCCGGCCGGGTTCCAGCTGGAACCCGCGCCGGTGCCCCCGGGCCGGGTCCGTGCCCATCATCTTTTTGAACGGCCCGTACAAGCTGGTCACCATGGCCAGATTCGGGCACACCCCAACATCAGACCAGCCAGCCGCGGTCAACGCATCACGCACGGACCGGACCGACCCGTCGAGCATCGCCGTGGGTGAGACCACATCCGCGCCGTGCTCCGCATGCGCGACCGCCATCGCGGCCATCAACGCGTACGTGGCACCCCGGTCCACCCGGCCGGCATCATCCAGCAAGGCGCATTCGCCGTGATCAGTCCACGAACAACCACACACCTCAGTCGTGACGACCATGCTCGGCGCCGCGTCTTTGATGGCGGTGATCGCGCGCAGCATCCGATTACCCGCCGCCACCGCGCCCGTGGCTTGCGAGTCGCGAGGATCGCCGTAGGTGAACACCTTCACCCCACGAATTCCTAGATCCGCCCAGCGGCGAACCGTTGCCGGTATCGCCGACACCGGGACCGCCCCAGGCAACATCGTCCCGTCAAGATCCTCAGGAATCACCAACAACGGTGCGGTCACAGCACGAACATGTAACCGCTCGACCTGCATCAACGCGCGAACCGTCTCCCGCGCCCGAGAAGGGCTAACCCCATCAGGGCCCGCAACCCGCGGCCGCACGGGCGCAGCCACCACCGAATCCATCGTCATACATCACATTCTTGATCCCGAATGCGGTCACCGACACACACCGTGTGTGCCAACCAGCAGCAGGGTCTGAGGGTGCTACGGCTGTTGCCCGACACTCAGGATGCCGACGAAAGCGGCGTTCACGATGCCGATGAACGGGTGGGCGAATCGGGCGTCGTTGTCGGCACGGTGTCGGGCTACGTCGGCAAGGTGTCGCAGCTTCGGACGAGACGATCCCGTCGAGCGGTCCGAGCAGCCGATGGCAGTAGTGCGCGACCGATTTCGGGCAGGCAGATGCCCGGATTGGGGTGCGGGTCAGCCGGCCGGCGCCGCCGCGAGCAGCCGTCCCCGCGTCAGCAGGGTGATCCGGGCCCACGGGTCGACGTCGTGGCGGCCGAAACGGCGGGCGAAAGCCAGCGCGGCAGCGCCGAGCGCGTCAACAACGAGCGCGAGCGGGTCGCTGCGGTCGGTGTCGGGCAGTGTGGCGGGGTCGAGCAGCACGATCGTCTGCACGCCGAGCTGGTACAGCTGCCGGGCCGTCGTGCGGACCCGGCGCAGCCAGCCACGCACAGTGCCCTCCGGAACGCCCAGATCGACGGCGATGCGCCGGTGACCGGCTCCGGCCGCTGCGGCCAGCAGTGCCTGCCCGACCAGGCCGGCACTGTAACCGCGGTGGGCCAACAAGCGAGCATCGAGCAGGACGTGCGTGCGAGCGCACCCGGTGCAGCGGGCCCGGTCCGGGCGGGCCGTACGCCGTTGTCGGTCACGGTCGCGGACCGTACGTGTCCTGGCCCGTCCCCACGGGCGTACCGGTGCGGCGCAGTCCGGGCAGCGCAACCGCCCGCCGGTCAGTGCCTGGCGGGCCGCCGCCGGGTCGAGCACCTCGATCATCGTGCATCCCGTCAGGCTCGCTACTGGCCACCACGGCGCGCAAGGGGCGGCCGGTGTTGCACTGTGGACCTCGACCACCGGTCGGCGCAAGCCCTCGACTCCCGCCTGCTGGACCGGCACCGCGCCGACGCGATCACATCGCTGTTCGCGCCGGTCCTGCTGCTCGCATCGGACGCAAACGTTGATCGGCAAGGTGCCGCCGCCGATGAAGGCTAAATCCGCCCGAGATCATCGGCACGCTCAACGCCTCAGATCTGCCCGCGACATAAGCATCCTCAGCGCCGTCGGACACTACGGCAGCGGATCGTCGCGGACGTCATATCTCGACGGGCGCGGCCAGTACGGGGGTGGGACCGCGGCGCCCAGGGTCACCAGATGCAGCACCGAGTGGCTAAGCCGATCCAGCCGGGTCACTTTCAACGTGTCGCCGGCCCTTGATGCTCGCGAAAGTCCCAATAGGCAAGATCGACACCGCCGGCAAGGGCGCGGTATCAGTTTGAGGTCTAAGAACCTGACGGACGTGCGTCAAGAAACTATGTAAACGGCCCTATCTTGGCGTGTTGACCGGGAGCGACAGATGTGAGTTTGGGGTATACCCCAACACCACACCATTTCTAGCCTGAATTAGTGGACTCTTCTTCGTGCATGTTTTATGCGCTAGGCTGGGTGCATGGGTACTGAGCGGGTGAACTTGACCATGAACAAGGACGCCCTCGCGGCAGCGCGGGCTGCTGCCGAGGCAGAACACGTGTCGTTGTCGGAGTGGCTGTCTCGTGCCGCCTGGGACCGGGCGGTGCATGACGCCGCCAAGATCAGTGCGGAACAGGACCGGCTTCTGACCGAGGAACTGCCCGGCTGGGATGGCGATGATTCCGATCGGGTGTTCAGGCAGGACGCCGCGTGAAACGTGGTGACGTTTGGGTTGCCGTTCGAGCCGGTCACGAACGCCTCGTCGTCATCGTGGGCCACGACGCTGTCACCGCGGCACGTGAGGCGGTCTTGGTGGTGCCAATCTCAGATGTGCGGGCAGCAACCCTGATCGAACCCCGCCTCCATGACCAGAACGGGCAACCACTCGGGGTCGCGATGACCCCACGAGTCGGGGAAATCACCAAGGCGTATCTAAACACGCAGCGCACCGCGTTAGACCCAGCCAGCCGGGAAAGTCTGGACATCGCACTGCGTGCCGTACTCGACCTATAACCCAGCATTTGTTTCAGCCGGGCAAGGTCGCTTATCAGTAAGCCCGCACCCCTCGGAGCCCGTGATCACGATGCTTACCTCATTCTTCCCGCTCGGCGCTGCGGCGCGGCGGCACGCGATCACCGCGGATGCTCGCGCTATGCGCCGGCGGCGACCCGCTCCCCCGCGAAGCACGACGACATCAAACGCGCAAGACCAGCATCGCCCGGACCTGGGCCAACCACTTGCGGCCACGGTTGGAGCGCTACCTGCGCTCCTACCCTGCCGAGCCCGGCCGTGCGGCAATCGCCCGGATCATCGACGACATCAACTACACCCTGGAGCACCAGTTCTTCACCGACCTGGATGCCCACGCGATGACGACGATCGCGGGCGACCTCGACCATCTTGTGATGCTGACGACCGAGACTCCGCCGACCAGAAAGACAAGCGGTGAACGACGCCGATCTGTCCCTTCCCGCACCGGAGAAAGGGCTACGGTCCAGACAATCGTGCCGACCGCGTTCTCCCGCGAGATGAGACAAGTTTGTTGTGAAGCTAGTTGACTAATGACTATATTGGCGGTCGTGGTGATGACCGTCCGGCTTGTGGGCGCACATGAGATCCGTGTCTTGCTCGCGTCGACCAGCCGGTCAGGGTCGATGAGCAGGCAGCGGGCGTACCAGCTCACCAGCCGTGCTGATTTCCCAGCCCCGATCGCTACCCTCGTGCAGGGCAAGGTCTGGTGGACCGAGGACGTCGAAAACTGGATCCATCACCACGGCGCGGTGGTCGCAGAGTGGCGGCTCAGAACAACCTGGCGTTGATCGAGTCGCCGAGCCACGTGCGGCGCCGAACCTCACCCCTCGTGCACAGGAACACGAGTCAGATCGACGTTAGTGCACAGGAACACGAGTCAGATCGACGTTAGTGCACAGGAACACGAGTCAGATCGACGTTAGTGCTGTCAGAGTCCGAAGTGCTGTGCAGGGACGTCCGAGGTCGTCTGCACGGCTTCGGTCTGTAACAGCGACCTCAACAGATGATCACCAGTGTCACGAGCTAACTACCTGCGGAGTTCGGTAATGACTTGATCGTCATTCGGAGTCCGGTTAACGTCGCACACCGTGACGACGAGCCCAGACGCCGCCAACTGGCGCGCAGCCAACCATGCCAACTGGGACGAACGTGTGCCGATCCACGTTGCCGGCCCCTTCTACGACGTCGCCGGCTTCGTTGCGGGCAAGGACACCCTTCGAGACTTCGAACTCGCCGAGGTCGGCGATGTCAACGGCAAGACGCTGCTCCACCTGCAGTGCCACATCGGGCTCGACACCCTGTCCTGGGCCCGGCACGGAGCCACTGTCACCGGTCTCGACTTCTCCGCGCCCGCCGTGGACGTTGCCAGCGACCTCGCCGCGAAGGTCGGCGTCACCACCGCCCGCTTTGTCACTGCCGACGTGTACGAGGCCGTCAACGCGCTCCCTGCGCAGACCTTCGACATCGTCTACACCGGCTGTGGCGCACTAGGCTGGCTCCCAGACATAGCTGGGTGGGCGCAGACCGCAGCCGCGCTCGTCGCCCCGGGCGGCTTCCTTTACCTAGCCGAGTACCATCCTTTCGCCGACATCCTGGCCGAAGACGGCCGCACGGTCGAACACGACTACTTCCAGCGCGACCCAATCGTCGTGGACGCGCCCGGCACGTATGCCGACCCCAGCGCTCTGACCACCGCGACGTTGACCGTCGAGTGGTTGCATGGCATCGGCGATGTCGTCAGCGCCCTGACCGCAGCCGGCCTTCGCCTGGAGTTCCTGCACGAGCACAACCATGGTCACTTCCGCCTTCCCGCGGGCCTACCCGTCCCGCAGGTCTACTCACTCCGGGCCGCGAAGGCGGAGTAGGACAGTCGTCCGGTAGCGGTCATCCGTTTGATAGCCGCGACGAGGGATAGTCACTGCACAGATGAGCGGTGGCCAGCGCGACGCGGGTCCCATTAATCCAGCGCGACGCGGGTCCCATTAATGAGGTACCGCAATAGCGGTCAGCATCCCGCGTTCAGCCACCACGGTTGAGTCGTCCACCGCCGATCCTCGCCGCTGTGCACAGGAACACGGGTCAGATCGACGTTAGTGCATACGAATCCGGTCCGGCCATAGGTCTGAACTCGACTGCACCAACCCGTTCCCACCTCGGCAGGGCGTGCACAGGAGTTCGGACTCTGACACAAGTTAATCTTATGTCGGTAAAGGATCTTTAACCGACATAAGATCAACTCGAATGAAGTCGTACGCATGTGCTATCTGCTGTCAGCGGCACCCCGAAGCTCAATCAGCAGCGTCCCGTACCGAAATTCGCTGCCGCCCCCCTTGAGGAACGACTCGTTTCGGACCGACTTTCGGAACAATACGGACCGCGGACCTACCTTCGCCGCCTGGACCTAACGATGGCCACGACCCCACCAACCACGGCCACAACAAAAAACAGGCACATAAGCAACAGAATCAGATGCCACGGTTTGATCGCTCCCATAGCCGAGGAACATACCGAAGGCCGCCGATTTGCTGGCCCACCGCCCGGCGACACGCGCGATGCCCGAGTGCAAGCCGAACGTGACCGTCGGGCCGCGCACCGCGCCGCCACCCAGTGGGCCAACGACAACACCGCTGACCTGCGCCGCCTCGCCGGGCAGATCACCGCCCTGACCGACCTCGACCAAACCGCAACCGCGGCCCTCGACCGGCTACATCAAGCCCTCGGCCACTCTGACGGCTCAGCCCTACCCGCACTGCTCGCGGCGATCCACCATCACCTGCCCGAGCACCCCGACCTGGCCCACCAAATCGACACCATCACCACACGTACCAACCAAATCCTGCAGCAGCGCCCGCCTCAGACCGGTGGTCTCTCATCCGCAAGCGGCGGCGGGATCTCCCCAACATCCGCGGTCAGCCCGACGACACGCTGACCGCGCCGCCTTGGGTACCGCCAACAAAACCATGATCAAGGAAACGACGTCCCCGGCCCCGGCCAGGTGACCGGTCATCCACGTCAGAGCTAACAGTGAAAAGGTGACCGCGTGACGTCAACGCAGCAGAATCCCGCGGGTCTGGTCGGCATCGGCTACGAAGGCCGCACGCTCGCCGAACTCATCGCGCAACTGCACGCACTGGGCGTCTCCCGGCTGGTCGACGTCCGGCTGACCCCGTTGTCACGTAAACCAGGATTGAGCAAGACCGCGCTGGGACAGGCGTTGGGTCAAGCGGGCATCGTCTACGAACATCGCCGGGAGCTGGGCAACCCGAAAGCCAACCGGCCCGGATTCGCCACCGCCGGCGCGGCCCGCGATTACGCCCGTGCCCATTACGCCGGACTGATGCGCCAACCGCAGGCCGACCAGGCGCTGCAGGCGGTCACCATGGCGGGCCGGCAGGAACGGGTCGCCGTGCTGTGCTTCGAGGCCGACGAAGCCCGCTGCCACCGCCAAGTGGTGATCCAAGAGGTTCAGCGGCGTCTAGGCCTGGGCACCGAAACCCGCGGCGGCCAGTAAACGCCCAACACACTGAACACGTGCGCCCGCTTAGCCTGGTTACCGACATAGAAGGCGACCTCACGGCCAGGCGCACACAACTCGCCGAGGAACTTCTCACTAATCGCCCGACGCAGCTCATCGTCACCAGCTCGGGCCAGCCGCCGCTGGAAAGCCACCAGTTCCCAGTCCAACACGCCCTGACGGTGACCGCCGCAGCCGGCATCGTGGCAGTGGTAACGGTAGAAAGCGCGAAACCGTGGCGGTTCCAACGCCGTGCGATCTGTCCCGCTGAACAAGTCCGGTTGCCGCACATACGCGTCGATCTTGCGTTGTTCCTGCGGCGTCCACCCCGGATGCGGCTCCACATCCAAACCATCGACGGTCCGCGGGCGCACCAACCCCAACGACGGCGCGTTGGCATCCGCGCGGGCCGCCCGATTGAACCGGCACATCGAGTCCTCGACATACGGATCGAGCAGGGCCCCACGCGGCTTCCACGAATCCAGGTGCCGTTGGGTGACCATCGAATCCAGCACCGGCCGGAAACTCTCCCGCCGCTGGTCCTGCCGAGCCGGTATCGCGGCCACCGTGACCAAGTCGTACTTACGGAACCGGTCATCGCTGGCCAACTCCCGAAAGTTGATCGGATACAACCGGATCCACCCCCGCCGCCGCAGATCCACGCTAAGCCCGGCCACGCACACCGTCTCGCCATAGCGCTCAGACGGGTTCGGCGCCGCCTTCACCGTGATCAGCAGGTGCAGCTGCACAACCTGATCCGACACCGGCTTCGGCTCCGGGCCCTCCTCCCGGGGGCCGAACAACGACAGCTGCGTCACCCCGAACCACCACCCGTCACCGTCAGCAACCAGACCATCACACATAGACAGACTGTCATGCCTCCAGGGACAGCGGAAGCGATCGGCTTGTCGACGGCTACCCCGATGCACAGCAGAGCCGGGCAGGCATGCCGAAACTCACCCCTACCGCCGATTGCGGAACGAAACGTTGCAAAGCGACTTTCCAAACACAGAGCCGCGGCTGCGTCCCCCATATGACCTGAGTTGCTTGCACGCGAGCCGGAAGGGCCACGAGGACCATTCCACTCCCAAGTGGAACGACACCAGACCGTCCTCGCCCTCTACGCAAAGTGACGACAGCGCGGAGCAAGCACGCGCGGATCGCAGCAACCTGCGCGCCGCGGAGGCAGCGCAACTTCGGGTCCTGGCAGGTGCTTGCCACACTTCACCCCATGATGATCACCAAGCCAGCAGTGGTAGGGGCCGCCGTTGCTCTCGTGGGGCATGGGGTTGCTGTTGGTGTCACGCTGGTCGTGGCTATCGCCGGGGGCGGAGGTCCGAACGCCGACCTGGACTCCGGGGGAAAGGCCGGGGTGCTCATTGTCAGCGCGGTGACATATGGCATTGCGCAGATCGTCTTGCTCGGCGTCTGCATCGCATTGCGACGGCGTCTGGGGCCTTTGTCTTCGCGGGGCCTTGTTCCCGGTTGGCTGTTGGGACTAGCTGCAAGCCTCTTCTTCATGTGCGGAGGGCTCAACACCTGACATCCACACATCGGCACGAGCACGCGCGTGATCATGGACTGACAGACCGGGACGTCACGGGACCCATAGGCCAGCACCCGCGCTCAGCCTGTTCTTTAACCCTTGGGCGCGGCCGGGTGGATGGATCGAGTCGTCTCCGATCGATTGCTCGTTGTAGTGATCGTGGCAGATGAGGTCTGGGGTGCTGGTGTCCTGTCGGGGTTCCGGGAGGAGTTCTACCGCTGCTTGACCGCCCGGTCGGACGCGTTGTTCGAGCTGACCGACGCGGTGTTATGCGCGGACGGACCGGTCAGGACGTTGGTTGATCTGAGCCTGACGGCCGAGCACCGGCGCGGACACGGCGCCATGTACGACGGCCTTAACCAGGGCCGTATCGATGTGGGACGGCTGCGGCGGGCGTTGACGGCGCAGCCTATGCCGCGGTTCGCCGACGGCCGGATCGTCCTCGCTGTCGATGTGTCACCGTGGCTGCGCTCGGATGCCGCGTGCAGCCCGGACCGGTTGTTCTGCCACGTGTACGGGCGGGCGAAGAGTGCCGCGCAGTTCATTCCCGGCTGGCCGTACTCGTTCGTCGCGGCTCTGGAACCCGGGCGTACCTCCTGGACGGCGATCTTGGACGTGGTGCGTCTAGGGCCGGCCGACGACGCCACGGCGGTCACCGCCACCCAGTTGCGTGACGTGGTTGACCGGCTGATCAGCTGCGGTCGCCAGCAACCCGGTGACCCGAACATCCTGATCGTTTGCGATGCCGGCTACGACGTGACCCGCCTGGCCTGGGTGCTGCGCGATCTGCCGGTCGAGGTAGCCGGGCGTATCCGTGCCGACCGGGTCCTACGGCTACCGGCCCCGCCCTACGAGCACAACCCGAACGGCGGTCGCCCGCCGAAGCATGGTAGCGAGTTCGACCTGAAGGACCCCGGCTCCTGGCCTGAGCCGGCGGTGACCACGATCAACGAGACGATCAGCTACGGCAAAGCCGAAACCAGAGCCTGGGACCGGCTGCACCCCAGGCTGACCCACCGCGCCGCCTGGCTCGATCATCAGGGCGCGCTGCCGGTCGTCGAGGGCACCCTGATCCGACTGAAGGTCGAGTACCTGCCCGGTAACCGCGACGCGCAACCCATGTGGTTGTGGTGGTCCGGCGCCGCCGCGGCCCCTGAGGATGTGGACCGGATCTGGTCAGGTTACCGACCACGGTGATCACCACTCCTGTCACATCGGGCGGTCGGTGCAGATTTTGTGACGATACGACAGCGGTCCGACATGTTCTGCGTACCCGCCCCCGGTGATAGCCAGGTCCGGTGGTCGTGCTCGATGATGTGTCGGTGGTGAATATGCGACGTGCCGGCCCGGAGCCGGTTGCTGGGGCGCCTCGGGTGATACGCAAACCCGGGATGGCCGACGAACTGCTGCACGAACTGGCACCGCTGCTGGCCGAAGAGGGCATCGACCTACACGGCGGTGATATTCCCGATCTCGCGTCGCTGCAGGCGGCAATGGGCCGCGCAGTACAACGGCACAACATGCAGTTGTTCACCCCGGTGGGCGCCGACCGGGACAACGCTGCCATCATCGTGCGCGCCGCGGGGCTTGGGGACTAATGCTCGCCAAAACGGCGTTAGCGATGATCTTCGGTAGTCAGCTGGCGGTGCCGGAGATTTCGCCTTCGAGTGCCCGGTAGAGGGTGGACCGGCCGATCTCCAGGTACTTGGCGATGGCGGTCACTGATTCGCCTTTGGCTTGCCGGGCTCGGGCGACGGCGAGGGTGTCCGCGTTCAGGGCGAAGGGCCGGCCGCCTTTGCGGCCTTGGGCTTCGGCGGCGCGTAGCCCGTCGAGGGTGCGTTCCTGGATCAGTTCGCGTTCCATCTCGGCGACCATCGCTGCGACCATGAACAGCATCTTGTCGGCGATGGTCTGCCCGTTGGGCTTGTGTAGGCCGGCGCAGATGCCGGTGAGGATGTGCAGGTTGATCTCGCGGCCGTGGAGTTGGTCTTCGAGCAGGATCAGGAGTTCTTTCATGGACCGGGCGACGCGGTCGGGTTTGTAGACGACCAGGGTGTCGCCGGGTTTGAGTAGGTCCAGGGTCCGTCGTAGTTGGGGGCGATCGCCGCGGGTGCTGGCCGTTTCAACGATCACCTCGCGGCAGTCGGCTTCGGCCAGAGCGTCCAGCTGCATCTGGTGGTCTTGCGTGCGGGTGCTGGTGCGGGCATATCCGATGCGCACGGTGTTGGTGTACTTCACGGCGGGCATAGCCGCATCGTCCCGTAAACCGTCATATACGGGACGGCCAAGATCGCGACATGTTCCCCCAGGACAATCGGTCCCGTAACCCGTCCCGCTACCGCCTCCCGGAGCTTGAGTGCCGGGACCGTTTCTGGGACGGTGATCGTCGGCTAAGTATATGCGTCAGGGGGGTGTGCTGCCGTATTCGTAGGCGCCGATGTCTGTGGCTCCGACGCGTGGGCCTGCTCGTTGGTCTGTGGTGGGTGCACTGGTGGTGGTGCCGGTGTTGATGGCGAGGCTGCCGGCGTTGAGTGCGATGGTGTTGGTGGGGCCGCCGTTGTTGGTCAGGGTGGCGAGGTTGGGGTTGGTGTTTCGCAGGTCGGTGCCGGCGCTGAACGAGCAGGTGTTAGCGCTGTCAAGGTTGTAGCCGGCGGTCGTGATGGTGCCTGAGCAGTTACCGCCGGTGTTGTTGGCGATGATCGTGTTGCGGATCGTGACGGTACCGGCGCTGCGGTAGAGGCCCCCGCCGCTGGAGAAGGATTGACTGTTGGCCACGATCGTGGCGTTAGTCAGGGTGGAGGTCGTGGCTGCCAGCCAGAGCCCGCCGCCGCCATTATTCGCGGTGTTGCCGGTGACGGTGACGTTAGTCAAGACAACTGATGAGACGCCGGCACTTGCCTCAATTCCGCCCCCGAAAGCGCCGGCGCTGCCGCTGTTGTTGCTGATGGTGCTGGTGGTAACGGTCAGTGACCCGGCAGTTTGGTAGATGCCGCCGCCACCGTTGCCAGAGGCGATGTTGCTATCGAAGGTGCTGTTGGTGACGGTGAGCGCACCGCTGGAGGAAAACGAGATCCCGCCGCCCGGGGCGCCAGCACTGCCGCTGTCGTTACTGAACGTGCTATTGCTGACGGTCAGTGACCCGGCAGTTTGGTAGATGCCGCCGCCACCGTTGCCAGAGGCGATGTTGCTATCGAAGGTGCTGTTGGTGACGGTGAGCGCACCGCTGGAGGAAAACGAGATCCCGCCGCCCGAGGCGCCAGCACTGCCGCTGTCGTTACTGAACGTGCTATTGCTGACGGTCAGTGACCCGGCAGTTTGGTAGATGCCGCCGCCACCGTTGCCAGAGGCGATGTTGCTATCGAAGGTGCTGTTGGTGACGGTGAGCGCACCGCTGGAGGAAAACGAGATCCCGCCGCCCGAGGCGCCAGCACTGCAGTAGTTGTTACTGATCGCCACCGAGTCGAGAGTAAAGTTCCCGGAGTTCACTCGGACGCCTGCTCCGTTCACTGAACTCGAGCCGTTTGTGACAGTCAGGTTCTTCAGCGTGACGTTGGTCCCGGAGCTGCTGAAAGGCCGCAACGTTGATCCGCCGCTGATGATTGTGGTGGCGGTGGACGCGCCTTGCAGGGTCAGGGATGAGCTGATGTTCACGCCACTGGCAGGGGCGAACGTTCCGGCGATCATGGTGAAGGTGTAGGGCCCGCTCGCGGCGGAGTTGTTAGCGGCGGTGACCGCTTCACGCAGGGATATTTTGCCGTCGGCGCCTTTGGCTGCGAGTAGGGCTGCTACTGAGGTGGTGGTCCCGTCGACCACATCTGTGGTGGTGTCCACGACGTTGGTACCGCCGAAGCTGGATGCGAACGAGAACGACGCGGTGGAGTTGGTTGTGCCTGTGAACGCCGCGTGGATAGCCGGAATCCATGCGGACGACGATAGTGACACCACCGCCAGGGCGATGATCATGGACCAGGCGAACCCACGCCGGGTCCGCCCCGCCCGTGCCCGCGCGTGTGCCCGTGTCGTCCTGGTTTCGGCCTTACGGGTCATGATTGGGCTTCCCACTGCATAGTGCAGGAGGTCACCGCGGACTGTTTCGAGGCGGGTGTGGCCGCGTTTAACGTGTACGTGATCTTATAAATTTTGCTGGCCGGTGATGATGGTGCCCAGGTGCCGACCCCGGTTGAGTATCCGGTTTTGGTGGTGGTGAAGGTGGCTAGTGTGCCGGTGTAGATCGTGGTTGCGGCCACGAACGCCCCGCATGAGCCGAACCCACCGCCGGTGCCTTCGATAATGTTGATGTCTAGGTATTGGGCGGCTGAGGACGCGTCCGCTGAGGCGGAGGCGTACACCTTGACTACGGTCGGCAGAGTGCCTGTGTAGGTGACGGTGATGCAGTTCGACCCGGTTGCGCCGGGGGTGAGCCCACTGGCGTTGAACATGGCTGTGCCGCTGTCATCATCGGCTAGGGCGACGCTACCTGCCTGCCACGAATTCGTCGGGTTCGCGGTGGTAGCGGAGAAAACGGCTGAGGTTTCCTGCCACAGCATCATGACAGCACCCACGAGCACCACCACCGCGACCAGTGGCGGCCCAAAGGACGTTGCTCGTCGACTTGTCCTACCGCCGGCGAAACGGTGCTTAGGCGTGTACGTCTTATGCTGCGCACTGGGTACCCCCATAAACCCATCGGCAGGGGGTCTTGCGGACTTGAGCCGTCCCCGCCATTGAACTGGGGGGTAGCGGGCGGTGATACGCGAGTTACCATCTGACAGCATCGCCGCACCACCCCCCGGCCACGGTTCCTGAAGCACAAAAATTGTTGCGGTCAAGGTTCATTGACTTTCACCGGCTGTGCCCGCGTACCGCGGGGACAGCCCTGCCCGGGATGTCCGGTTTAGCTGCTGTGTGCTTCCCAGGTGAAGGTGGTCAGGAGTTGTTTGTTCTGCATGAGGTTGTCCGTTGCGGTGCTGCCGCTGCTGTTGTACGTGACGGTGAACCGGTAACTTTTCGTCGTGCTCGCACTGGTAGGGGTCCACCCGCAGGCAAAACTGTTCGCGTAGGTGGTGCGGTTCTGGGTCAAGTCCGCCATCGTGGCGATCGGTATCGCCGCCGTTGGGCTGCCCGTCTGTGCGTGGGTGCTGTCGAAGAGCGTGCTGGTGGAGGAGAAGCTGGTGCACGCGGTGTTGCTGGTAGAACCGGTGCCTTCTTCGATCTGCACCCCGAAATATGTGCCCAGGGTGTTGCCGCCAACAGCAGGGTCGGTGGTGGTCGTGGTGTAGAACCGCAGCGGGGTGACCGTGTCCACGGTGCCGCTGTAGATGACGTTGATGCATTTGGTCAGCACATCACCGGGTTTCATCGCACCGGTGGCGAAAATGGCTGTGCCTAGCATTGGGGTGGCACCACCGTCGTTGTCATTGAGGACCACGGTGCCGGTGCTCCAGGCGTTACCCGGGTTCGCGGTAGTCGCGGTGAACGCGGCGTTGGAGGCCTGCCACAACACGGTCGTACTGATCACCATGCCCACAGCCAAGATAATGATGCCGGCGGGGATCCGCCGCCAGCAACGGCGGTCACGCATGGCGCCTCCTGCAGTCGGTGAGATATCGAGGTGACCAATCGGGTCCACCCTCACCAACCTGAGGCATCACCACCTAGGAATCACCATTATCTACCCGCCCGGCCCGCCGAGCCGGGCGACGCAACCCCCGTCCGATAGCCTCTACGCCGCTCGCAGATTTTCAATCCTGCTCGTCGGGGTCGCTGTGGTCAGGCTCGCGTAGTTCGCGCCAGGCCCCGCCGAGATCAGGCAGGCGAAACGTGTAGTGCCCGACGACGTTGATGTGTTTGCGGATGTATGCCGAGAGTCGGGCCACGTCCTCATCGAGGACTGGGTAGCCCTGCTCACGTAACACCGTCAGGGCCCGATCTATATAGACGGTGTTCCATAAGGTGATGCAGTTGAGGACAAGTCCGAGGGCGCCGAGTTGGTCTTCCTGACCCGCGCGGTATGCCTGGTGCAGTTCACCTTTGCGGCCGTGGAACAGGTGCCGGGCCAGGTCGTGGCGGCCCTCGTTGAGGTTACGCATCGCTTTCATCTCCCGCCGATATGCCGGGTCGTCGACAAAAGTCAACACGTGCAGAGTTTTGAAGATCCGCCCGTACAGGGCGAACGCCTCACCGAGCATGGTCGGGCGCCCGCCACGCTGCAGCAGCCGGATCACGTCGTTGGCCGAGATCGTCCGGGTGTAGATCGAGCAGATGACCCGCAGAATATCGGGCCAATGCCGGGCGACCTTGTCGATATCGATCTGCCCCCGGGCGGCCCTGTTCAATGCGGCGTAGTCAGCGCCGCGGTTGATCCGCCACAGTTTCGCATCCGGCAAGTCAGCCAACACCGGCCGGTAGTCGAACCCGAGCAAAGTAACGATGCCGAAGACAACATCCGAATAAGACCCCTGGTCAGTAATCAACACCTCAGGCCGGCGGTCGCTGTCCGGGTTGAACACCAGATCCACGAAATGCAACGTGTCTTTCGGCGTACCCGACACGACCCTGCCGGCCAGCCCGATCCGCTGATCGGAGATCATGTTAAGCCAGGTCACGCCCTTCTTACGGGCGAAGTACTTCGGATTAGGGCGAGCGTCGATGCTACGCACGGGCACGACGAACCGGACCCCGTCCACGGCGGCGACCATCCCGCCGCCCCACGCCCGCGCCAAGCCGATCTGCGCCTGGGCGTTGATCAGGACCGTGTTCGCGGCGGCGTAGGTGTCCGGCCGTAGATAATGCTGATCGACGTGGGCGAGCCGGTCACGGGTCAGCGCGGGACCATCATCGAGCACCGGGGACAACCCGATGTTGAGTGAATGCGCCGTGAGCAGTGCCGCGACCGAGACGTGCAGGTCACTCAGGCGGGTGGTGCCGCCGGTGACCGAGGTGAACGCCGCCGCCAATCCTGGGTCCCAACTCATCACCTCCAGGATCTGCTCCGGCAGGTCCACCCGCGGCATCATGGCTTCCAGCCGCCGTTTGAGGTCGGTCAGGCTCGCCCGGTCCTCCAAGGCGTCGTCCTTGCCCAGATGCAGCCGCCCATCAGCGTCCACGCTGAGACTGGTGTTGGCGCCGATACCCGCAGCGACCGTGCGCCACGCCTCGTCCAGATCGGCCGCATGACCCTGCAACAGTACGGCGGGGTCCTCAGGCAGCAGCAACGAACTCAGCGCCGGGCCCTTCACCGCGTCCCACGCATCGTCGGACAGCAGCCGGGCCCGCGGGTCCGACCACCGGTCAGACACCTTAGCGAAAATGTCGCGGTGTTTGAGGCCCTCGTGGAACAGTTCCAGAACGCAGAACACGTAGGCGTTGCGGTCCACACACCCCGCGGGGCGCTCTTTCGGGAACACCAACTGATCCCACCAGCCCTTGGGCACCAGCCCCACATCGACCTTGCGGGCATCGAGGTAGCCCTTGGGGACCTTCACCGTGGCATCAGCGGCCAGCAACGGCCCGAGTGCCTGCATCGCCGTGACCACCCGCACCGCGTCGGCGCTCGCCCCGAACTCGATCACCGTACACAACATCCGGACGAAGCCGCTCACCGTCTTGAACCGCTGCACGACCTGCGCCCGCCACTCACCATCCGGGCCCGCGTCCTTGGGCGGGGTGAACTCCCGCACGCTCTCCATCGCCGTGCGCAGCTTCGCCCGGCCACCCACCGCGGCGTCGATCGCGTCCCACACCACAGCCAGCGGCACCGTGTCGCCCCACGACTGCGCCTCGAACAGCACCTGCACCGCCTTGGACAACACCCCGGCATACCGGGCCTGCCCATGCGAGCGTTTCAGCTTCGCCTGATCCGAGCTGCGGGCCGCCCTACCGATCAGCTCGCTGGTCATGAACACGTCGAACAGCTCCAACGCCTGATCCGTCGCGGTGATCTCCAGCCAACGTACCGTCGCCAGCAGGGTCGCGATCTTGCGGTGGTAGGTCAGCCTGCCCAACCGCGGCGCCTTGTCCGCGTCACCCGCCCGGGCCAGATCGATCAGCCTGCGGGTCGGCACCCCCGTCGCGGCCACGTCCACCTCGCCCAGGTGTAACCCGGCGATCTGCGACACCCGATCCAGCGACATCACCATGCTGCGCCCGGTCGGCGTCTTGTACCCGCGCCGCCACAACTCCAGCAGCGACACCCGCTGCCCCTCCGGCACCTTGAGGATCTCCTCCAAATCGGCGGCCTGCTGCGCGGTCACCGCCCGCGACAACGTCTCGTACAGCCGGTCCTCGGCCGTGTTACGCGCGCTGGCCACATCGTCGCGCAACGTGCTCACCCCCGGCAGCAGCACCCGCTCGGCCCGCAACCGCGCCACCGCCGCGTAGAACAGCGACTTCGGGCCGTCATTGCTCGTCCACGCCTGGTCGCCCACCCACTCAAGGAGCCGGTCCTTCGCCGAGGAGTACGGGGTGTAGCCGTACACCTCGCAGATCTGCCACTGATGATCCAGTTTGGTCTTGGGTCGTTCCAGGTAAGCCTTCACGCACGACGAATCAGCCACACCGACCTGCGACGCCACATAATCGATCACCACGGTCGGCACATCCAGGGGGTCTTCCAAAAACCGGCCCACGTAGCGCACCGTCACAAGTTGGACACTGAACCCCAACCGGCTGTGATTACCGCGCAGTTTCAACACAAGATCCCGGTCCGCGTCATCGAGGAAGAAGAACCGCTCCAGCACCGACTGCTCCGGCGGGCCGGTGAACCGGCCGTACACCGCCTCTTCAGCGGCGGTAAGAAATTTACTCATGACCAGATCAACGAATCGATCAATCTACCGTTATCACTTGATCATCGCTAACGCCGTTTTGGCGAGCATTAGTCCCCAAGCCCCGCCGCGGTGATCGCCGTCACCGCCGGTGACGGCGTCCGGGCGGGTGAGGTATTGGACGCGGTCAAGCCACAGCCCACCGATGCGGACGGGGCGTCGGTGGCTGGTTGCACCGGGGTCGCGGTGGGCCTGCTGGACTCGTGGCTAGGCGGCCAGGACACCGGAGTACCGGCCGGGTTGGCTGAGCGGATCACCCTACCGGTCGGGCACTGGCTCGGCGAGCGAGCCGCTACGGACCTCATCGTGCTGGCCGGGCGAGGCCGTGCGTTCCGGTCGCTGCAGAAAGTCATCGCCCGCCAAGGCGGCTATCACGTGCTGTTCGGCAGTGCGTTGGCCGTAGCCGCCGTGCTACTGCAATGGTCGCAGCTGACCGGGATTACTCTGCCGCAGCTCACCCAGGAACACATCCGGTAAAACCTGCCGGGCGGTGCGACTGCCCCGGTCATGGAAACGACCTGCCGCCAGCTTCGGCCAAGACAGGCAGCACCCGCGACAGGTCTCGCTAGTCGCTGGGGGTCTCGGGTGCCCGGTTGCAGCAGCTGCGGCACCGCCGCGGTAGCGGCTGGGCTCAGACCTGCCTGGTTGATGTACGAGAGGAGCCGGCGCCCATCAGGGGGCCGCGGAGAAAGCCGACACGTGTTCTTACGCATGCAGAACTGTGGTTTCCAACGCCCAAGCAGAACTGCGGTCAACGCGACGTGCACGACGAGAGGGTCGTAACGTTTCTTCCACAAGCATATTACGTCGCGTATGATGATCGTATGAAGGAACGTTTGAGTTTGAGCGTAGAGTCGCCCACCGCCGCGTATCTAGCCCAGCGCGCGGCCCGGGAGACTAAGGGGAACGTGAGCGCACTGGTAGACCGCCTCGCCCAACAAGCACAGCTCAGCGAGGCGCTGATCGCGGAGGCACGCTGGTACACCGAGAATCCCCACTATGGCAACGACGCCGAAGCTGAGCGGTACGCCGCGTGAGGCGCGGAGAAATCTGGCGCTACGAACCGGTCACCACCCGGCCCGGCCAATCTAACCGCCGGCTCGTCGTGTCGTCCAACATCATCAACGCCAACGATGAATTGCCCGTAGTCCTAGCGCTGCACCTGGTCGATGCTGACCCGCACAGCCTGCTCGCTATTGGCGTCGGCACCCATGGGTGGGCACGGGCCCTGTCAATCGAGCCGGTGATGCGCCGCCGGTTGGTCGAACTACTCGGTGAGGCCGACACCACCGCCATGGATGCCATCTCCAATGCTTTACGCACCGTGCAGGAGCTATAACTTTTCCGGGTGCCCTGGTCCGGCGTTTTCCCGGTTCTAGCGCATCCGTCACGCGGGGTCCCGCAGCCGTCGCCGCCGCCCTTGCCCCCCAACCAACCCGGTTGCCTTCACGACTGTGCGAATAGGACAATCACCATCACGACAACCACGACACGGCTCGGTCACGGGGCCGGCTGATCAGGAGGTAACGCACCGATGGGCCAACCGGAACCCTCGGTCCTGTCCGGGCTGCCGCAGTTCGACTGGAACTCGGCCCTGTCCGTGCGTTTCGAGGTTGCCTACGAGGCGATCAGCCAGACCGCAGCCGCGTACACCATGCTCATCGACCAGGCCACCACTACCGGTGATATCGGCGAGGCTCACCGGCTGAGCACCCTACGGGCCGCGTGCAGCCAGGCCCGCGACGACCTGGACGCCACCGACGCCGCCGCGGTCAACCAGCCGGTGCGTCACTATCGGCAACTGACAGCCGATCTACGGGCCCAAGCTCGATGAGCGAGTTCGGCCCGCACCGTTGTCCTGGCGTCTCCCTCAAAGATCGATATCCGTCGTTAAATTTACAGACCCGTCCGTGATTCGGCCGGCCTGCGCGTCGCTGGCTGTCCAGGGGTTCCCGGCGATGGCGCTGGTCATCGGGCCTCGGCACGGGCGGCATCCTTAGCCCCCGTCGGGGAACCGGCCAGCGGCTAGTGCGGTGAGCAGGTCGTGGTAACGGGTCTCGGCAGCGCTGTGCTGCTGTTGGGTCGTGGCGGTCAGATCGCGATAGCGTTGCTCCGCGAGCCCGGCCCGGCCTGTCAACTCGATCAGCTGGCGCTCGCCATCTGCGCGAACCTGGTCAAGCTCCGCGCGTAATGCCTCGACGCGTCTGCGGGCATCTTCAACGCCACTGGCCAGGACTTCGGTGCGGGTTTGCAGGGCGGCACGGTCGGCGACGGCGGTGTGTAGCTCTGCTTGGGTGCGCGTGAGCTCGGCGCGGACGTCGGCGAGCTCGCCCGTGGTCGCACTCAGCTGCTCGGCATGCTGGCGTTGCTGGTTAGCCTGAGCGAGGTCAGCGTCGGCCAAGGCGCCGGTGAGCCGCGTAACCTCGCGTTCTGCCACGCGCAGCTGATCGCGTAGTTGCGTGGTCTCATGTTCGGCGTCGGCTCGGCGAAGCTGTTCCTCGTGCAGAACCCGGGTTCGTTCCTCGGCGGTGGCTTGGGCTTGTCCGCGGGCGTGTTCGGCGGTAAGTGCCCGGGTGATCGCGGTTTGCGCGTCCTGTTGAGCTGTTTTCTCGTTCTCGATTGCCTGGTCACGGGCGCCGAGGGCCTCATCGCGTAGTTCGAATGCGCGGGTGGTGCGCTGCTCGGCCTCGCGGGCAGCGCGTTCAGCCGTGCGTTGCTCTGCTTGGGCGTGCAGCGCGGCCTTATCGGCGTGGGCGGCCTGGGTGATCGCCGCCTTTTCGATGGTCTCCAGCCGGGTGGCGAGGGCGCTTAGGGGTCCGAGGATTGGCTGCAGGGCGGCTAGCAGCGTGTCGCGTTCGGCGCGAAACCCGGTGACCAGTTCGCCGAGCCCTGCACGCTCCAGTGCCATCCGCTCTCGTTTGTCCAGCTCCAGGCAGCTGACACCGGGCTCGTCCGGGGATTCCGGGCAGAACTTGAACGGTCGACCACCGCGCGGGTTTTTCGGTAAGACCCGGCCGCACCGGGTACAGGCGCGCTCACCCTCGCCCACAGCGCTCTCTGTGGCTTCTCGTGCAATCTGTCGGTCCGTCATCGCGCTGACCTGCCCTTCGCCACATGCGAGCCCGTCGACGAGTCGGGCCCGGTTTCTCATCTGATCTGGCGGATTTCCGTTGCCGCGAGCGCTCGGCAGACCGCCGGAGTAGGGATCCGCCACTTTCGTTGAGAAACCGGCCCGATGTTCGCCACTCGGTTCGCCATCGCGCCGCGCGCTCTCCACCTCAGCTGAGAACCAACACTCTCAGCCCGGTTTTTGCTCATCTCCAGCACTCTACCAGTTAGCTTAGAACATTTTTAACTTAGGTTAGAAAACTTTTTACTCTTACCTGACCCCGAAAAGTGGCATACGCAATGACTGTTATCGGCGGTGGAAATCCGCACTCATTCCCGATAACGTTCCTTATCGTGATAGAGGATTTGGGCAGCCCAGCTTTGACGAACCCAGCTTTGACGAGTGCCGAGTCGGCCACCGGACGCTTGGTGGAGCCGGCCGATGGCACAGCGGTGCAGTTGTCGGCGCGCACCCGAGATCGGCTGCGCCGGGCGATGCCCGAGAGCACCCGCCGGGCGTACACGGGGGATTTGCGGCGTTTTTTGACCTGGTGTGTTGACCGGAAGCTGCTATCGGCGGCGCCGAGCGACGACCGGATGGCTGACGCGTTGCAGCTGCTGCTCGCGCGGTACGGGCAGCTACAGCTGATCGTCACCGAATATGTCAGCGCGCTGGCTGACGCCGGCCGTGCGCCAGCCAGCATCGAACGCGCCCTAGCCGCAATCGCCGCCGCACACCGCGCCGCCGGCGCTGGCTCCTTGTCTACCGAGGGCCCCCGGCAGGTGCTGCGCAGCTATCGCCGAGACCGAGCCACATCAGGTACGGGAGTGCGCGTGCGCAAAGCCGCCCCGGTAACCATCGGCGCCCTCCGGGCCATGATCGACGTCCTCGACCGCGACACGCCCGCCGGTGTCCGCGACACCGCACTGTTAGTGCTCGGGTTCGCGCTCGGAACTCGCCGCTCCGAGCTAGCCGCACTCGACCTCGCCGACTTAAGCTTCACCGCTGAGGGGGTGCAGGTCGAAATCCGCACTTCCAAGACCGACCGCGACTCATCCGGCCGCGTCGCAGCACTGCCCTACGGCGCACACTCGGTAACCTGCCCGGTCCGCACCGCGCAAGCGTGGCTGGCAACGTTGGCCGAGCACAACCACAACACCGGGCCACTGTTCGTACGGATCGATCGGTATGGGCAGTTTGGTCGCACGCCGACTGGCCGGGGTAGTAACGACGGTCGGCTCAGTGGGCAAGCGGTCGCACTGATCGTGTCGCGCACTGCAGCAGCGGCCGGCTTGGACTCGACAGCGGCCTGGTCCGGACACTCGTTGCGGCGCGGCTTCGCCACGGAGACCTACCGCACCGGCGCTGATCCGTTGCGAATCGCTCGTGCTGGCGGCTGGAAAGACGGGTCCGCCACCCTGCTCGGCTACATCGACGACGTCGACCGCTGGCAAGCCAATCCCCTAGCCGGCGTCGGCCTCTAACCGTCCGGTGTTCGTCAGTTATGCTCACGTAACTTTGATTTGGCTCCCCTGATGTATGCCGCAGACCCGATCGGTCGACATTCAACACTGAGGCGGTCAAGCCATGGTCACCCTCAATGCCGCGTTGGGCGTCGCGGCAATCGCGCTGGGTATGGTGCTCATCCCCGGCCCAAACATGATCTATCTGGTCTCGCGGTCCGTGACCCAGGGGCGCCGGGCCGGCCTGATCTCACTTACCGGCGTGGCCTGCGGATTCTTCGTCTACCTGGCCGCGGCCACAGCTGGCGTGGTCACGATCTTCGCCGTGGTGCCAGCGATCTACACGGCACTGAAGCTGGCCGGTGCCGCGTACCTATTGTGGTTGGCATTTCAGGCGGTCCGGCCTGGCGGTGCGTCGGTATTCGCGCCCAAGGCACTACAGGTGGACCGGCCAAGAAAACTGTTCACGATGGGCCTGGTCACCAACCTACTCAACCCGAAAATCGCAATTATGTACGTGTCGCTGCTCCCCCAATTCATCGACCCGACCCGCGGTGACATTGCGGCGCAAAGCTTCACGCTGGGCATGGTCCAGATCACCATTGCGATCACGATGAATGCCCTGATTGCGATGTCAGCGGGGTCAATTTCTCGATTCCTCGGCACCCGGCCGGGTTGGCTAAGGGCCCAGCGCTACGTGATGGGCACCGTGCTCGGCGCGATGGCGGTGCGGATCGCCGCGGACCGGTCCCGCGCGGTGGTCGCCGCCACGCCGTGATCTGCACCAGATGATCAAACATAATAGATTTTCAGGTCATGCGCCGATCGAAGGCATAGCTATTTGCTCGATCTGGTGGGATGGGAGGCATGGAAGCTTCCAGCTATAGCCGATTCGTCGACCCGCACGCGGGCACCGCAGCGGACCTCGCTGAGCAAGCTCTGGAATGGATGATCGGGTCATTGCGCACCACCGACGTCGGCCAAATGCGAGCGAGCGCCGACCACACGCTCTACAGTGGCCTCGCCGGGGTTGTGCTGGCGTTATTGGAAGCCGAACGCCATTTCGGAGCTGACCACTTCGGTGACCTTGCCCTGCGCCTCGCGGCAGAACTGGCCGAGACGATCAACCGCGAACAAGACAGTTCACTGTATTTCGGCCTGACCGGGACAGCAGTAGCTTTGCGTGCAGTCCATCGAATGCTCGGCGACGAGTCAGCCGCCCAAGCCGCCAACCGAGCCCTCAGTCGCGTACGGTCACGCTTCGACGGGCAGCGCTGGAGCGAAATGTTCGAGCTGCTGTGCGCGAACGCCGGTATCGCGCTAGGCGCCCTGCACGCCGGCGACTTAGACCTGGCCGTACTCGCAGTGGAGCCTTACCTCGATTCCGCGGACCCGACTCCCGGCGGCGTCAACTGGGCAGTACGCCCGAGCCCGGCCCGCTCGCACCACGTAGCGCACGGCACGCTAGGCATCGTGCTTGCCCTCGCGACTGTGGGTGCAGCCGCCGGCCGCGACGACCTGATCGAGCTGGCCCTGGCCGGCGCCGCAGACGTGGTGTCTCGGGACGAAGCCGGCCCAACGGGTTTTCTGGTCCCCCATTCCGACCCGCCGCATCGACCAGAGCTGATCGAGCGCTATAGCTACGGCTGGTGCAACGGCCCCGCCGGCGATGCCCAGGTCTTCCGGCTCCTCGGTGCGCTGACTGGCGACGCCAGCTGGGCTGTCCTGGCCGATCGGTGCTGGCACACCGTCACGACCTGCGGCCTTCCGCAGCGTCTGCGCCGCGGGTTCTGGGACAACAACGGCCGATGCTGCGGAACCGCCGGAGTGCTAGCACTAGCCTGCGACCGACACATCGAACAGGCACAGCCACTTGACTTCGCCACCACGCTCGTCGATGACCTCACTGCCCGCGCGACGATCGACGCCGATGGAGCGCGCTGGTCAAATCACGAGCACCGCGCGACGCCCAGCATCCTTGACCCCGAAATCGGCTGGGCGATGGGAAACGCCGGCATCATCCGCGAGCTGTTGCGATTCGCTCGAACAGTCAAAGGCGCAGATTCGGCGTACGCCGTGCCGTGGCCCGACCATCCTCCCGCTGTGTCGAAGGTGAAGCTGTTCCGGCGGGGTTGACAGTGTTCGCTATCCCTCGTTCGTGGATTGCCCAGGTGCCGTCAGCTATCCACATTGGCCGATCGTGGCGCTGGCCGTCCGGCCCAGGCGCCACGGGCACGAGAGGAAATCCATGGGAATGAAGCATTGGCTGCAGACTCGGAGCATGCGACGTAGCGCCGTCGCGGTGACAGCTGCCGCTGCATGTGTAGCTGCAGGTCTGGCCACCGCGTCACCGGCCCAGGCGGGCATTGTCCAGTTCTGGGAGCAGTTCGAGTCCACTAATCAAGGTGGCTGGACTGTCTCCGGCAGCGCCGGCTTCAACTATCAGAAGGGCCTGGCGCACAAGGGCGTCGGCAACGCCTGGGTGCGGGCCACAGCCGGCGGCTGGAACGCAGTCAACGCGACAGTCGTGGTGTATCCGAACGCCGACTGCATCGCCTCGGCCTGTATTCGCCTCAGCGACCATTTGGACCCTGGCTACATGAGGCCGACGTGACCCAATATCGAGACCGGGATTCGTAGCGTCGAAAACCGCAGCACCTTGGTCGCGCTCGCCGCAGCCCTCGATGTCTCAGTGGCCGACCTGCTCGGGCAGACCAACGACCCCACCGATCCGGTACGGAGGCGGGCCGCACAAGCGGTCGCAGGCATTCGCGTTGCTCTGGTGACACTCGAAGTCGGTGAGATCGAGCCACCCACTCGCGGGCCGGACGAAATGGCAGGAGCGGTTGAACATGCCATGTGCGGTGCAGGCATCGCGGGAACTCGGCAACGCGGCCTGGCTAGGGGCCGCTAACTTTGTGTATGCGCTGTCGTTGCCGATGGAGGCTGCCGCCGCTGCACGCCGAGTAAGCGAGAACAGCCTGACCGAGCTGCAATACGCGGCGAGAGACTCCGGCGTCCGCCACATGAGCCTGGGTCGGGCGTTGGCGAACAGCGGTCAGCGCGACAAAGAGGCGCTCGTGCAACTTGCCTTAGCTGAACGTGCTGCCCCGGCACCATTTCGCCTCAATTCGATCACTAGTGATCTCGTCGCGACAATGATTACCCGACAAAGGCGCAAGGCCGTCGCCGAAGAACTGATCACCATGGCAAAGCGGCTTGGCATCAACCCGATATAACTGGAAGCTATAAACTGCATAGCACCGCCACTTATCGTAGCCAAGGCGGCGGACTCACTTCGGCCAACGGGGCACGTCCGCCATCTCACCTTGGCAGTCAGATTTGGCGGAGGCAGTAAACGTGATCGGTAAACAATCTCATTCGATGAGTACCTCTGTTGTACCAGCAATCACACCCGGCATGACGTTGGTGATCGAGGAGCCGGACTATTGCTACGGAACTGGGATGGCGTTGCTGATCGTTCAGACCGTTACCGTGGATCAGCCGCTGTTGCCGTCGTTGGAGTAGGTGCAGCTGCATTGTGTACGGCTGCGACACGACGGCGCCGTCATCGGACCGTTCACTCCCCTGGTGCGCACGAGCGCCCTCGCCGCCGCGGCACGCCCAACCGGCTGGCTCCCGTGCCGTGGCCTGACCATCCTTCCGTTACACCAAAGCTGGAGCAGTTCCGGCGGGTTTGACAGTTTGTGGTCATCACTCGTTCGTAGTTTGTCCGGTTCCAGCTTGCTGAGGCACTCAATCGACAGACCCGGTTTGGGGTCCGGCGGACCGGCTTGGCCTGGTTACCTAGAGTTGCTGATTGTATGTCCATGGACGACGAAGGTGGGAAATCCGAGGATCACATCGCGGACGGGCCAGCGGCCCTGGAGACCCTCGATGTGCGTGACAAAACCGGTCAAGTCGTGTCGCCTCGCTGCCGCTGGGCCCGAGGTCTCCGGTGTGAGGGTCGCAAGCCGGATACCGGAGACCTCAGGCGCTCGTTACGGGGTGAACAGTCCCCAGTAGGTTGCCCACGCGACAAAGAGGACGGCGGCGCCGAGTAGGATAGCGAGCCGTGGTCCGTGGTCGTACCGCCAGCGCCCCGCGGCGAACACGCCGGTTACCGCCACGCCTACCGCGCACAATTGCAGTGCTAGCCACTGCGGTGGGCGGCCGGCGACGGTGGTGCCAACGTTTGTCGCGCCGGCCGCCACGACGGAGAACAGGTACGCCGTCGTGGCGAGGACCGTGGCCAGGCCGCCGACCGCGACCACCAGCGCCGGCCATCGGCCGTGTGGGGCCGCTCGCTTGCGGCGCAGCCGGCGGATCACCCCGCCGACCAGATAGGCTACAAATCCGGTGACCACGGCGAGGACCAGCGTGACCTGCAGGCCGACCGACTCGTACCAGGCAAGTGGCTGCACTGGGGCGCTGCTGAGGTCCTGGGCCGGCGCAGTGTCGGCGCTCGCCGCGGGCAGACCGTCGGCGAGACCGGCGATCCAGGCGGTCACCAGGTCGACGTAGCCAGGGGCAAACTCGGACCCGTGGGCGTTGTCGTATCCGCTGCCGCTGCGGCGCATGTTGTGGTTGGCACCGGGCAGGACTCGAATGGTGTAGTGCTGGTTGCCGCCACGCTGGAGAGCCTGCTGGAACAGCTGGGCGCTCTCGCCTGGCACCGTCGACCGGTCGTTGGCACCGAACACGGCAAGCACCGGTTGGTGAACCTGTGCGAGCGTCCCCACGGGGTCGTAGCGGACGTCACCGAACAGGCCGGCGGAGATCAGCATTCGGCTGAGGTTCACACCGATCGGGCCGATCAGCGAGCCGGTCACGCCGGCATGTGCCAAGTAGGTGCGGTTGCTCCAGAGCTGGGTCCGGTCGGTGTGCCAGGCGCTCGCCCCGACCGTGACTAGGAAGGCCGCGTCCGTGGACGTCACCGCCGACAACGGGGCCACCCAGCCGCCCTCGCTGTGTCCCCACAACCCGACACGGACCGGGTCCACCTCCGGGCGGGTGCGCAGCAGCCGGATGCCCGCGTCGGCGTCATCGGCGAGCACCGCGAACGAGCTGGTGGCCCGCGAGTAGTCAGAACGCTTGTCATAGATGAGCGCCACGATCCCGGCGCGGGCGAACGCCTCGGCTTCCGGCCGGTACGCGTCGCGATTGCGTGCACCGGCTCCCGCGACCAGAACCACGGCGGGCAGGCGGGTGCCGATGGCGGGCGCCACCACCGTACCGTGCAGGGTTGTGGCACCGTCGGCAAAGCTGACGTCGGTGCCGACCAGGTCGCCGGCGGCAGCCGAGGCCGGCATTCCTGGCAGGGCGAGGGTCACGAGCGCGACCATCAATGCGGCCGCGACACGGCAAATCGTGCGCAGGTTGCGTTTGGACAGCACGCAGTGGTCTCCTTACAACAGAGGGACGGACCATGAGGATTCGCCCGCGGGCGAATTGTTCGACTTCTCCCTGGGCTGCCGAGTTGCAGCTCGGCAGCCCAGACTCCCTTCGCCGGTCAGTGGTCGTGCCGACCTACCTGTCCCTCGCCTGGATCGGGAAAGGCGACGAAGCGGGTCTGTATTGTCCGGGCGTCGCCCGGCGTGTCCTCGGCGGATCGCTGGTACCGCTTGAGCAGCGCCAGGTACGCCTCGAAGAAGTCGGCCAGCTCGGCTCGGCTGACCCGGATCGAACCGCGCGAGTACGGCAGCGCATCCGACCACGGGCCCATGCCGGACCTGGACGCCAGGAATCGGCCGAACGTCGCCAGATCCTCGGTCAGCCAGAGCTGGTTCAACTGCGAGACGGCGGCCCGCAGGCCGGGACTCTGCTCGCTCTGCGGCGGGAACCGTAGGCCCTTACTCGTCAGCCGCCACCAGCGTTCGCGCCCACGTGACCGCTCGGGCACCTCGTCGACGAAGCCGTGTTCGCCCAGGATTCGCAGGTTGTAACTGGTTCCACCGGTGGTGACGCCGAGTCGCTCGGCGAGCGTGGTCGACGTGGCTTCGCCGAGGATCTCCAGCTCACGCAGGATCCGCTGGCGCAGCGGGTTCGCGAGCGCCTTCGCGGCGGCGAGGGTTGCGATCTCCTCACCGGGATCAGGTTCGGCTGACTGCGGCACGGTTGCACGATATCACGTGCACGGATATCCGTGCACGTGCGCCGCTTTCCGTCCCGGACTTGGTGAATCTGGTTCTCGAGTCGAAGCTTGCATACTCGTCGGCCGACTACCGGCAGTACCTGCTCACGTCGTCGACTATCGGATGCTTTTCCATATCTCGGGAATGCGCGTAGCGGGCACAGTCTGCCCAGCACCGAGAGTCACTAGAACGCGCACATACGCGCTTTTGATGGGCGTCACCGGACATTGGACATTGCCCGCCCCGCACGATTGGCAACCGCCGTCAGCTTTGTCGGATTTTCTGGCCGCGGGACGCGCGCCGGTGTGCATCGGCTTCGGCAGCATGGCCGGCAAAGATGTCGCCGGGTTCACCGCGCTGGTGGTCGAAGCCGTGCGGCGGGCCGGTGTGCGGGCGATCCTGCTGTCCGGTTGGGCGGTTTGCAGGAGCGGGTCGCGGCCGATGACAATATTGTGGTGTTGCCGGAGGCTCCGCACGATTGGTTGCTGCCACGCTGTTCAGCAGTGGTTCACCACGGTGGCGCCGGCACGACTGGAGCCGGCTTCACCGCCGGAATCCCGCAGGTCGTGGTGCCGTTCGCCGTCGACCAACCGTTCTGGGGCGCACGGGTCGCGGCTCTTGGCGCCGGCCCGACCCCGTTGCCCCGCAAGCAGCTGACCGCTACCGCGTTGGCAACGCATTGCACACAGTCACCACCGATAGGGTCATGCGCATCAATGCCAACCAACTCGGCCAACGCGTCCGCGCCGAAGGCGGAGTCAATCACGCTGTCGAAGTTTTTGCGGACGTAGCGCGTCGGTTGGGGCTAGGCGGACATGCACGGCGGCTGGGCTGAATGCGACATTGCCGTGACAAACAATCCCCACTCGGCGCCTAAGCTAAATTCGCGGTGAGCCAGGCGTCTTCGGCTCGATAGTCAAACCACCTCGCGATCAGCTGCGGTTCAACACCGGGTACCCCAACGGGGTCCAAACTGGGCTTTGGTTAAGCATCCAGACCAGTTGGTCGTGGATCGTGCTGGCGTAATCGCCGACTGGCTCATATCCCAGTTCAGTGGCGGCCCGGGTGTCCAAAACAATCGGCGGGATGCGGTGCCAAGGGTGGCGGCCCAACGTCGTCGGCGCGTTGTGGTCGAGCAGAATTTCCTGCCAGGTATGCCCGGCGGCAGCGGCGATCACCCGGGCGATGTCCAGACCATTGGGGGTGTCCGGATCGGCGGCGTTAAGGATGCGGCGGCCCGGCTTGTTGGCCACAACGTCAATCAGCGCCGCGATATTAGCCGCGGCTGACGGGTGATCGATGCCGAGTCCGCCTCCGGCCAGGAGTAGATTCGGTCGGCGGTCCATGACTCGTTTAACGAAATACCATTCCGAGGGAAGTTTAGTACCTTCCCCGTGCACTTTTGCCGGCCGCAGGACAGTTATCGGCAAACCACTGTCCAACAGAGTCCGTTCGGCGGCGACTTTGTTGGGCCCATATCCTTGCGCTGATTCATACGGCATGTCGCCCGGTGCCGGGGTGGGCTGTTGCTCGGTGATCGGGCCGGCGAATCGCGGTGGGTGGGTCGAGTTGACGTGGTTGCCGTCGTCGTCGACGTACACAGCTCGGCTGGAGATCATGATCGTGGAGTCGACGTCGCGCAGCAGCGGGAGCAGCAGTTGCGCTTGGGCTCGGGTGAAGCAGACACAGTCGATGACAACATTGTGGCCAGCACCGAATGCTGCGGCCAGGCCCTGCGGGTCGTCGCGGTCGACGAGCACGAGTTGCACCCCACCGGCGGCCAGGTCGTTGGGCATCCGGTGGGGTTGGCGACCAGTCACTGTGACCTGCCAGCCTGCCACTACCAATCGGCGCGCCACCGCCCGCCCAATCAGCCCAGTGCCCCCGATGACCAAAGCAGAACGCATCTCCCGACCTCCTTTCGATTCCCCAAACACCGCCGGCGCATCGATAGAGTACGGGCGGTCAGGACGCTGGGGTGCGGTAGCGTACGAAAGAACCGAGGGGTTTGACTGGGGTTATGTCATCTGTTCTGAGGTAGCGAACGCGTTGGCCGCGGGTGAAGTATTCTGACACGTCGGTTGATCCGGTCGTGGTGTCCACAAACCGAACGTGGCCGTCAACGTTTTCCACGTTGAAGACGTGACTCGTGCCGACTTTTTTCCAGCGCAATGAAACGAAACCTTGTGCACCCGGCCCGGCCTCGGTGAACACTTTCTCGATGTCTTCTTTGCCACCCCAGGTGAATTGCCTGTTCCACAAGTCTTCGATTTCTTCGAGGGGTCGACCGTTCGGGTATTGCTTCGGCAGCGGGCGAGCTTCGACGTCGATGCCTTTGCGGCGCAGGCTGTAGGCGACGGCCGAGTTGGCGCAATTGTTTTTGGTGACACTGCGGTTGCTCAGGTACGGGTTTGCACGGTTCATGTCTAGCGTCATCGCTTTTTCGGCGTCGCTGAGCGTCGCAGCAACGGCTTGTTCACCAGCTTTAGCGCCCTGGCTCAGCGGACCGGTGTGACCGACTGAGGTGTGTTCAAGCTCGTCGAGGAAGCGACCGAGTTTGGTGGTCAGCACCCGCAGGTTGGCGATGCTGCGAGCCATGGCTTCGGTCAGCGTCAGCGCACGGCTGGTGAGCGAGGCGATGAACGGGATGGCTTGGCCGGTCACCAACGGGGTCAGCAGTCCCAGACTGACGCCCTCTGCGGCGGCCCAGATCGCTAGGCGGGCGACCAGTTGGCTGATCAGTTCCCGCACTAGCACCCGTACGGTGGCTACCAGCCGCCCGGCTAGCTCAGTTGCGGCGGCGATGCCGAGGGCTGCTTGAGCTGTCGCGGCGAAAATGTCCGGCATCGCATTGGCGTGACTTCGGTATTCAGCCGCGGCTTCGCCGGTCCATTTGGCTAGGTCGTTGGCGTGTTCCGGGGCCAGGCTCGCCTGTTCGTGGCAGTGTTGTGCGACTTGACGCCAAGCTTGGGCCTGAGTGGTGATCCGGGCTGGATCACCGGACAGCTCACTAAGTTTCTGCCGCAACACCGGGGTGTGTTCGATGACCCAGTCCACCGCCCAGGCACCGAGCATGGCCACCGGATCCATCGCAACGGCCAGCAGGTCCAGTGATGCGGCAAGGCTGCCGATCTGTTGATCTACCCAGCTGCCCGATTCGATCGAAGCGACGACAACGTGGATGGACTCAGCTAACGGGTAGCCTTCCCACCACTGTGGTGCATCGATGTGCGAGATGGAGGTCATCGGGGCTGCGCTCATGACTGCACCGCTCGCGGCATCGCCGCGCAGTCATGTCCAGCGACGGTCGTCATCGGCCTGTCCCCCGATTCGGCCTGCACGGATGAGTCAGAGCAGGCTCAAGGCGTGCAGCCTAGGCGGACACCTAGCGGTGGGCAACGGCACAAATGCCGTAACAGGCCGTAATCGCGTGGGTCGAAACCAGCAGCGCCGCCCGTCGCCGAGGGGGAGGCGACGGGCGGCGCTGCTGGCTTCGCGGGGCCGGTCGAGATCAGGGCCCGCGCGAAATCGGGGCGGTGCTGACGATCGACTGATATTCCTTGCCCCACGGGGTCGCGGTGCCATCCGTGCGGTAAAGACCGGTCTTCCAACTGTCCGCGTCTTCGAGCGCGAACCACGCGTACCGTTCGATGTAGTTTTTGCTTTCCAGCAAGGTGGTGGCTTGCTTGAGGTATTCCGATTCGCGGGCGTCGGTGGGATACGACGGGCCCTTGAAATTAATCATGGCGAATTCGGTCACCCAGATCGGCTTGTGATAGCGCGCGTAGGTTGCTTCCAAGAAGCTGGACAATTCGTTTACCGCGTTCGGGCCGAAATTTTCGGCATAGATGTGCACTGCGATGAAATCGACCCGCAGTTTACGCTTCTCCACCCCGGCCATGAAATCGGCGAACCAACCGTCGCTGCGCTCAGCACCCCACGAAACTGCCGGGCTGCCCAACCGCAATCCAGTTGCCTCCAACTGTGGCCACAAATCCAACGCCTGCTGCGTGGTCATGGCCGACTGTCCGCCGTTGTCCGGCTCGTTGAAGCCGAGCAAAGTGCCACTGTTGGACTTCTTCGCCGCTTCCAACGCTGCGGAGTTGACATCGCTCGGACCCCACACCATCGGTACGAATTGCACGCCCGGCACTGACACCCCACCGTCACGGGGAGTCCAGTTGTAGAACCAGGACACCTTCGCGTCGGCCAGTTCTTTGGCTGCATTCTTCGATTGAACGGAACCGACGCCCTTACGCGGCAGCCCGGCCGGTGTAGTGGTTGCCGACGAGCTTGGCGCTGGTGCGCTCGACCTCGCCGACGCTGACGGGGATCCGGCGGGGCTGGAAATGGAGGGCAGCGGCGACGGGTCGGCCGGTGCGGAGCTGGCTGAATCCGACGCCGTCGGTGATCCGCTCTCGCCGGGCACCACTGGGCCGGACGGCTGACATCCGGCCATTGCGGCCAGCGCCAAGCCGAGCGCTACCGACGCGGGTGCACGCCATCGACCAATACTGCCCGGGGAGGACCGCAATAAGTTCATAGGGAACAGCCTTCGGGCTGGCTCGATCATCGGCAACAGCACTAAGCCAACCTTGGGCTCGGCTTCAGGAACAGCACAAGTAACGGCGAAAAACTGTTACGCCTGGTTGCCGGTTAGTGGCCGCTAGTCAGAATTCGGCGGGAACGCCCGGGCGCCAACCGCGACGTTGCGCGCGCCGCACGACGGTGGCGACCGCACCGAGCAACAGCAGCGCTGCGGCGCCGACCATCCCGAATAGCATCGCCAGGTGTTGAGTGTGTGCGCGGCGGGCCGCCAGTGCTTCAGCGCGCGGATTGCTGGTATGGGCGAGCGGGTGCGCGGCTGCCGGCTTGATGTCGGGCCCGAGTGTCTCAGTCAACGCGCGATAGGGGTTGAGTAACCCGTACCCGAAGTCGTCGCTGTGTGGTCCGCCCGGTGCTGGATCGGCTGTCGCGAACAGGCGGTGCGCTACCTCTGCCGGGGTCGCGTTCGGAAACCGTTGCTTAATCAAAGCGGCCGTTGCGCTGACAAACGGGGCGGCAAAGCTGGTTCCTTGCACCGATGCGGTGCCGGAGCCGGGCGCCGCCCCGGTCACGGGGGCCCCTTGAGCGACGATGTCCACGTAGGTGCCGTGCTGTGAGAATGGTGCACGCACCCCAGCTGGGGTGATTGCACCCACCCCGATCACGCCGTCGTAACTGGCCGGGTATGGGGTCGGATTTCCTTGTTGGGCATCGCCGGAGTTGCCGACGGCAGCAACCACTACCACGCCGGCCCGGATCGCATGCTCGATCGCGGCGCGCAGCGCGTTATCTGGGTCGGTGGTCAACGACAGATTGATGACCTGAACGTGCGCGCGGTCGACAGCCCAGGTGATGGCGGCGGCGAACTGGGCCGGTTGCACGACCGGATCTTGTGGGTTCGGGGCCTGGCCGTCGGTGCCGACTCGTTCGCTGACCCGGATCGGCACGATCACCGCGTCCGGGGCGAGGCCTTGAAAACCAGTGCCGGCGGCTGGGGCGGCCGCGATGATGCTGGCCACCGCAGTGCCGTGCCCGACGCAGTCTTGCCGAGCGTCGGCGTTGTGGTGCAACAGGTCCTCGCCGCGCTCGACCCGCCCGCGCAGCTGTGGGGCCGGCGACACACCGGAGTCGATCACGGCAACCCGGATGCCGGCGCCGGTGGCGAATTGGGCGAGCCGCTTCGGGGTGTAAAGCTGGTCTTCGACGGGCACGTCAGCGCTCACCTGGCCAGCCGCGGGCACGGTTTGACAGTTGTAGGCGGCCAACGCCGGGGCGGGCACGATGATCCCGGTAAGTGTTGCCACCGTCGCAGCTGAAGCCAGTCGCTGCCACCTGATTGTCATCGTGTCTCCGTTTTCCCCGATCCCGGCAAGCAGGGTACCGGTCGGGCGATCCGACCCAACACCCTCGGGGCAGTGACACCCATTTATCTGTTATTTGTACGGTTGTTGGCTGCCTCAGGCCGAGTTAACGTATGCGCCGCACACCGGCGGTCACCGCCGGAGATCTAGGGGGTCAGGCCGAATTGCTGGGGCCGCCCGAAAACGGGCAAAGCCGCGAGAGAGAAGGACCAGATGGCAAAATTTGACGTGGTGATCGACGAACTGCTGCATCATGCGAAGTTCATCGATTCTTCGGTGCAATCTCTGCACCAGGCCAGTGATTTGGTCCACGCGTTACGCGTCGATCGCGGCGCTTACGGAATTTTAGGACAAGCCATCCCGCCGTTGCTCGACGGCATGGAAACCCGCGAAGCAGCCGTCTTGCAGAACCTCACCAAAATGCAAGCGACATCGGCCCAGCAGTTGCGCGAAGCCATCGCCATGTATCGCAAAGGTGATGAAACCACGGCCGCCCTGTTTCGATACGCCACGCCATGAGTCCGGCTCCTACCGCGCCGGCGCGTGCAGCTGCCGCCGTCGGCCCGCAGTGGTGGGAAGGCTACCCGCTCGCCGAATCGATCCACGTGGTGGTCGCGTCGATCGAGTCGGGCAATTGGGTTGAGCGTGAAATCGGGGCATTATCCGCTTCGCTGGATTTTCTGGCAGTGGCCTGTGATCCGGCGGCGATGTTGCGTGCCTGGGCGGTGGATTGGGTCATCGAACACACTCCCGTTCTGCGACAGAACCTGACTGAATTGTCAGGTGACCCGCAGCGCATCGCTGCGCATGCGCAGCAGTGGCGCGAGGTCGCCAATACCTGCCACGACCAAGCCGCTCAAACGCCGCATCACCTCAGTGACATTGCGCAATGGTCAGGTGCTGCGGCCACCGAATATCGTTCGCACCTGAAAGCGATGCCGGACATCTTTGCGGCAGCAGCGCAGGCCGCTTTAGGGATCGCGGCGGCCACGGAATTCGCCGGCCGATTGGTGGCCACGGTCCGAGTGCTGATTCGCGAGCTGATCAGCCAGCTGGTAGCCCGGTTGGCGATTTGCGCCGCGGCCGAGGGTGCGAGTTTGGGTTTGTTGACGCCAGTCATCGCCGGACAGGCGGTGTCATTCATTGCGTCGTTGACCAGTCGAGCGGTCAGTTTGACCGAGGCGATGGCTCGCAGCATCGTCAACCTGCGCGCGCTCACCACTAAGCTTGCACAATACCTGGCAGAGCTAGAAGAAACAGTCCTTGAACGTACGGCCGTGTCGCGCACAAAGGTTGCGGCCGAAGCACTGACGCCGGCCGAGGCGGAAGCCGCAATCCGCACCGAAATTCTCGCCCAGGCCAAGAAGGTGTATCCAGGGTGGGATCCGAAGAACCCACTCGACCAGAACTGCGTTAACTGCGTGGTAGCGTTAGAACTTCGCCGCCGAGGTATCGATGCCACCGCCAATGCGTTGACCGAAAGCGAATTTATGTTCCACGGCGCTCGCCCACCTGGTGTCATCCCGAAATTATTCGGACGCGAGTTCATTCCCGCGTCCCGGGGTGCGGAGATCGAGGAAGCGTTCCAACGTTTCGGTCCTGGCTCGCGAGGAATTGTCAGCATCCGCTGGAACAAGGCCTCTGCACATGTGTTCAGCGTGGAAAACGTGAACGGGCATGTCACCTGGGTTGAGCCGCAGACCGGAGAACTAGACGTGGGCAGCTACTTCGACCAGGGCACAGCAACGAAATATATGCGAGTTGATGACGCCACTTATTCGCCGGCAGCCGCCAAAGAGTTCGCGACCGTGAAGTCGAGGTGGAGTCGGTGACCGTCACCTATGAACAAGCCCGCGCGACGGTTCGGGCGGCGACGGAGCCGAATTGGTCGTTCGGCACCTTCTGCCTCGACGACCGGATGATCGTCGAAAACGACGACATGTATGTCTTCGATGTGGGTGCCCGCGAATACCTTGTCGACGACGACTTCGCTTATGCCCTAGCTGGCGCGGCCCCGGTGGTGAGCAAGGCGACTGGTGAGTTGAGCTGGCTCGCCAGCGTCACCATTGCCCTCGACTCCACCGTGCAGTCTCGCCCTAATCCGCACCCGACGCTGCGTTGACCCGCGCCGACCTCAGCGCAGCACGAACCCGGCTCAACGGGCTGAGTTACCAGCCGGAAATGTTGCGTTGCGTGCCGGCGTCGGCTCCACCGGTGGCCCGATCGACTCGGGCGTCGAAGCCGGCCAGCACCGCCTGACCTAAAACGCTGTCGTTGCCCATGATTTCGCGCACGACGGCATTGACTTTGTCGCGCATCAGCTCATGCCCGCGCCGCATCGCTTGCATGATTTCGTCGGCCAGCTCGTCGCTGCTCCACCGCATCACTTCCGGTTCCAGCTGCAGTCGGGTGCAAATGCCGGCGCTGTCCACGTTAACCTCGATCGCACCTTGCGATGTGGTCGCACTCACGGTTAGTTGGGCGATGCGTTCAGCAACTGCAGTGGCGCGTTCGGCAGTTTGATCAAGATCGGCTGCGATCTCGTCGATGCTGCGGCCATCGTCACGGCGCAGATCGTCGGGCCAGGAGTCCTCACGCTGAGCATCAACCCGGCTGGCATCAACACGGCGGGCATCAACACGGGGTGGCGGAAAATCGAAGACGCTCACACTGTTCACTCCTGCCCGAGATCCGCGCTGCCCACCGAGCTCGGCGACGACATTGGTGCTCGGGCGGCCGGCAGATAAACGGTAAGACCGGTGGATCGTACGGTGTGGGCTAGCAGATCGGAAGACCAGCATTTACTGGCGTACCGGCGAAATGTTGTTGATTGTGCAGGGTGACGGACGTCGCACTACCCGCAGAAGGCACATAGTCCAGTAAAGTGGACCAAGGTCCACTTCATCGGTGGCCACGCTGTGCCGTCCGGGTGCGCCGGGCGGCTACGCTTGCATGTAGTTAACACCACCGTTACTCGTTGGCCGGTATGCGATCGGGCGGGCGTCGGAATCTCTCGGCCGCCTATGTCGTTACAACCGACGAGAGCAGCACCACGAGCGAGGGGAGAGCCGATCATGGGCGAACGTATGCTGCGTGGCAGCCGGCTAGGCGCTGTCAGCTACGAGTCCGACCGCAACACCGAACTGGCGCCCCGACAGACCCGCGAATACTTGTGCGTCAAGGGCCACCAGTTCGAGGTGCCATTCGCCGTCGACGCCGAGGTGCCCGCCACCTGGGAATGCAAGTTTGACGGCAGCATCGCCCGGCTGGTCGACGGCAATGAGCCGGAGCAGAAGAAGGCCAAGCCGCCGCGGACCCACTGGGACATGCTGCTGGAACGGCGTTCGATCTCCGAGCTGGAGGACATCCTCAACGAGCGGTTGCAAGAGGTCCGCACCCGCCGCGGCCGCTAACGCGGCACCTCGATGATCCGAAAGGCCGGCCCGACGGGCCGGCCTTTATCGTTGTGCGGGCAAATCAGCGGATGATGTCGCCTTCCACCACTTCCCCGTCGATGGCTGCGGCCGGGGTGCGCGGTGTCGGCTGGGTGGGCACCACCACGACCGGCTCGCCCCGGCGCACTTTGACCCGGCGTGGGCCGAACAGATCGCCGGCGACCGCGGCACCAACCCGGCGCTCGGTGAAGCGTTCGACGCCGCGGCGCGCGAAGGAGCGCCCCGGCGAGAGCACCAGCACCAGACCGGCCACCGAGCTCACATAACCGGGCACAGCTAGCAGGAAAGCGCCGAACAAGCCGATCAGTGAATTGCTGACCTCGCCCCCGGGTGGGCGGCCGGAGGCGACGGCGGCACGAAACGCCCGCCACCCGTGTGCGCCTTCACGACGCAACAAAGCCAACCCAGCAAGGCTGGTCGCAGCAAGAAGCAGGATTGCCCAGAGGCCGCCGATCGCGTGAGCGACGGCCACGAACACGGCGATCTCAGTGACCGCCAGCAGCAAGAGCCCGACAGGTAGCAGGCTGAGGCCTCGACTCATCAATGTCCTCCGGTGTCATGCACCAACTCATCCAGCATGACACGCGGTGGCGAGGCTACGGCCAGGTCGTCGGCTGCTTCGGGGCACGTCCGAGCCGGTTCAGCAGCTCGGTTTTACGTGCCTGCCACCCCCACACAGTGACCCTGAGCAGCTGTTCTTTGAAAATGTTGCCGCTCATCTTGCTGACGCCGTGTTCGCGCTCGGTGAACGTGATCGGCACTTCAGCCATCCGAAACCCGCTCTTGTACGTTCGCCACGCCAGCTCGACCTGGAACGAGTAGCCGGTCGAGGCGACAGTGTCGACGTCAATGCGGTCCAGCACCGGCATCCGGTATGCGCGGTAACCGCCGGTTGCGTCCCGAAATGGCATACCCAGGGCCATCCGGATGTAGATGTTGCCGCCGCGCGAAAGCAGCAACCGGCGCATCGGCCAGTTGTGCACGCTGCCGCCGGGGATATAGCGGGTGCCCAGCACAGCGTCGGTGTCGCGCAGCGCATCGAGCAGTCTGCTGAGCTCTTCCGGCGCGTGTGAGCCGTCGGCGTCCATTTCGACCACCGCGTCGTAGCCCTTGTCCTTGGCCCACGCAAAACCGCCCTTGTACGCGGCGCCGAGGCCCTCTTTACCCGCACGGTGCAGCACGAAGATGTGGTCGTCAGCGGCCGCCAACTCGTCGGCGATCATCCCGGTGCCATCCGGGGAATTGTCATCGGCGATGAGGATGTCGATCGCCGGGACGGCCTTACGCACCCGCGCCGTGATCAGCCGGATGTTGTCGGCCTCGTTGTAGGTCGGGATGACCACGAGGACTCGCCCGACCCCCGGGTACTCTTCGGCCTCGCTCACCGTGCCTCTTTCCGTCGTCGCTCAATGGGTGTGCTGTCGATCTGTGCGCCGGCCCGTCGGCGCACCACGAACGCGCCGGCCAGGGCCACCAGCGTCAGCAAGACCGCAAAGATCTCCGGCCAATGACCCAAACGCGTCGCCACTGTACGCGGTCCATTGAGGTGCATAGCGCGCACCACCACCGCAGCAGTATTGAAGCCGGTAGCGTCGTGCACATTCCCGGCCGGGTCGACGAAACCGGACACGCCCACGGTGGAAGCCATCAACGCATCGCGCCCGTGCTCGACCGCACGCAAGCGAACCATAGCCAGCTGTTGGCGCGCCTCAGCGGGGTTGAAGGTGGCGTTGTTGGTCTGCACCACCAAAACTTGCGCCCCATCGTCGACAGTTTCGCGCACGATGTCGTCGTAGGCCACCTCGAAACAGATCACATCACCCAACGTCATCGACCCGGTACGGATGATCCCCACGTGGTCACCGGGGAGCATGTTTTTCACCAGATCAACCTTGTCGGACACCAGTCGCGCGATCGACCGAAACGGCATGTACTCGGCGAACGGGACGGGGTGCTGCTTCACGTACTCCTGGCTCAGATCTGGCCCGGTGCCGGGGCGCCAGAGGATCCCGGCGTTGAGGATGTCACTGGGTTTGTCGGTGCGCAGCACCGCGCCGATCAGGATCGGCACGCCGATCGCCGCACTGGCCACGTTGATCTGCTGGGCCGCGTCCGCATTGCGCAACGGATCGATGTCGCTGGAATTCTCCGGCCAAATGACCAAATTGGGCTGTTTTTGCCGGCCGGCGGCAACATCGGCAGCCAACTGAACTGTGGCTTTGACGTGATTGTCCAATACGGCCCGGCGCTGTTCGTTGAATTCCAACCCCAGACGCGGGACATTGCCTTGCACGATCGCGACCGTCTCAGTCGTGGCACTGGAGTTGGCCGTCGGCAGCCCCGCCGGGCTGAACAACAGCACCGCACCGACGAGCACAAACCCGACAGCCGGCAGCAGGTTTCGACCACGCCAGCTGCGCTGCCACACCAGTGCCACCAACACGCCACCGAGCGCACCAACCGCGCAAGTCACCAGCGGTGCACCGCCGAGACCAGCAAGGCGCAGCGTGGAGGCGTCACCTTGGCTGAAGGCCAATCGGCCCCACGGGAAACCACCGAACGGAGCCCGGTCCCGCAACGCTTCCTGGGCCACCCAGATCAAACCGAGCGTTGGCGGCCACAATGCCCGCCAACGGTCGAGCAGCGGCGACAGCCAGGCACACGCCACAGCGAGCAAGCCGACATAACCGGCCTCGGCCCCGGAAAGTAAGCCCCAAGGCGCGAAACCGGCTGCCAGCCTGGTCCAGTCCAACAACGGCAAGAACAGCACCAGACCGGTCAGCAGCCCCAGCCCGAAAGCGGGACGCAACCGGCGCCGGTGGGTAGCCACACCGAGCAAAGCCACCCCAACTGGGGCTAAAAACCACAAATCATATGGAGGGAAGGACAGCAGCAGGACCACGCCGGCGAGCAACGCCAGCACCACGGCGACGCGCGCACTGATCGGTCGCGGTCGGTCCGCCGACGCCACGGCCAATGGCTCAGCCGGGGGCTGCAGTGTCATTTCCACTCGCGAGAGGCTACAGGGCTAGGCCGCAGAAACGCAGAGGCGCGGCCCCGAAGTGCCGCGCCTCGCGTGCATGTCCAACTCACCCCTACCGACCGACGAGTCAGCCGAATTCACGATCACCTTCGGACCGACGCACCACAGGCTGGCTGCCCGTGCCGTGCCGTTGTCTACTGGCCCCGCTGCCATCGGCTGCCCGTCGTTACGCGACCAGCCCGCCGCCGCCTCGCCGACCACACCCCCTGGACCTGGTTGAGCGCGCGAACCCCTGCGAGGATTGCGGCCAGCGGGTGCGGAAACGAGGCGAACAACTTGTCACTCGCCAGCTCCAAACCCATGCACGGTACGTCGGAACCCCGGCGACCTGTCAACCATCGATCAAGCTCTCGGGCGTGTCGCGTACCTCGGCGTGTCATGTGCTGTACCCGATCGAGTTACAGTGCGTTAACCAACGCGGCCGCAGTCTGCGGGTGCTCGACCGCGAGCAAACCCGCCGCAGCCAGCACGTACTGCTGGTCCACCACCACCCGAGCCGCGCTAGGGGCCGCCCACCCGCCAGCGGTGTCACTGAGCATCGCATCCAACACCTGCTGGCCGCCGCCGTGGCGCAGCACCCCACCCGAGCCGACCACCAACCGCACCGCACGCAGATCACGACCACCGGTACGCGGGCGGCCTGGCCCTTCGTCTTGACCGCGGGCGTGGCGCCGTAACGCGATCATCGCCGCGACGCTGGCCAGTTCTTGCGCACCCTGCGGGGGTGCAAGTCGCTCGGCTGCAGCGGCTGCCCTCGTGCTGGGCGCACCAACTGCAACACCGAGATCACCTTCGACCGTCCGGGAACGCCACAACGTTCCGGCCACGTCACGGCGCGGCCCGGATTCGCTTTCCGCGTCTGGGATCAGCGCGGAATACACGTCAGTTGTCGCTCCACCAACGTCGACGACCAACACGCCGGCGCCGCTGACATCGGCCAGCACTTCCACCCCGGCCAGGACCGCATCGGGGGTGGCCGCGCGCACCAACGACGCGAACCGGTTGCCGCGCGAAAGTCGTTTACCGCCAATGACGTGCCGCAGAAACACCTCGCGGATCGCCGCGCGGGCTGGGGCCGCGTCGAGCACTCCGATCTTGGGCAGGACGTTGCCGGCGACGCTGACGGCGACGACGCGCTCCCGCAAACACGCTGCGGCGTCGGCTCTGACCTCGACGTTGCCGGCCACCACGACCGGCAAACGCAGCCGGGCGGTGGCTAGGCGGCGAGCGTTGTGCAGCAACATGTCACCGTCGCCGCCATCGGTGCCGCCGACCAGCAAGATCACATCGGGGCGGGCCGCGCGCAGGGCCGTCACGGCGGTGCCGTTGAGTGGGCCGGCGGCGACGTGCACCACTTGACCACCGGCGCTCAAACCTACCCGGTGCCCGGCACGAGCGGTGACCAACTCCTCGTAGCCGACCACGGCCAGGCGCAGCCCACCACCGGCCGACGAACACACGTAAAGGTCGTCACCGGCTCCGACCTCGGCTACGGCGGCGTCCAAGCCGGTCAGCACATCCGTACTGGCGGTGGTGGGCACTTCGGTGCGGCGGATCAGGGTGGCGCCGTCCAGGTCGATCAAGGCGGCCTTGGTGTAGGTCGACCCGACATCGACGAAAACCGCGGTTTTCACGCCCGAGCCGGCACGACGACAGTCCCGGTCGCGGTCACTGCCACGATCGGCTCGCTCAGCACGGCCGCCGCCGACCCTCCCGTTCCTCGGCACACCACGGTCGAGGCGAACTCGATCCGGCGCGAACGGGTGCCCATCCGCACCACCGTGGCAGTGATCTCCAGGATGTCACCGGCGTGCACCGGCGCTTTGAACTGCACATCGTCGTAGGAGGCGAACAGTCCTTCGTCACCATCCAATTGGATGCACACCTCAGTGGCAACATCACCGAACAAGCCCAGCGAATACGCTCCGTCCACCAGGTTTCCGGCATAGTGCGCATGCGAATACGGCACATAGCGGCGATGCGTGACAGTGATCATGATTCGCTCCCCACGAGGGCGTGCACCAGATATGAAGCGACCTCTCGCGGTGTGGTGCCCCGGCCGAAAATCCGGTCCACGCCCAGCTCAGCGGTCATCAACTCGTCAAATCGCGGCCCGCCGACGATCAACAGCGGTCGCTTACCAGCCGGCATCGCCTCCCGGAACGCCGCCGACATCGCCCGAGTGTTCTGCAGATGAGCATCACGCTGGGTCACCACTTGCGAAACTAACACCGCATCGGCTTGCCGCTCCCGCGCTGTCTCCACCAAGTCCGGCACCGACACCTGCGCACCCATGTTGGTCACCGACAACTCGCGGTAATACTCCAACCCCTTTTCCCCGGCGATGCCTTTGAGGTTGAGGATCGCGTCAATACCGACAGTGTGCGCGTCAGTGCCGATACACGCACCGACCACGTTGAGCCGCCGCCGCAACCGGCGCTTGATCACCGCATTGACGTCCTTAGCGCTCAACAACGGGTAATCGCGCTCGACCACCTGCACCTGCTCGGTGTCCACCAAATGCGCGACCTTGCCATAGACCACGAAAAAGGTGAACCTGTCGCCCATCTGTTTCGCGTGCACCACCATCGCCGGGTCCAAACCCATTTTGTTGGCCAGCTGCAGCGCGGCACCTTCGGCCCGTTTGTCATGGGCGATCGGCAAAGTGAACGACACCTGCACCATGCCATCGCCAGTCATGTCGCCATAAGGCCGGACGATGCTCACTGCGGTCCTTCCAAAGCTTCAGTCACCGGGTTGTAGTAGCCATCCTCGTGCTTGGCGACCCCGTCGAGACCCTTACCCCGATCGGCCGGCCGTTTCATGATGCCGAACGTGCCATCGGCAATGGCATCGAGCAACGTTTCGTCGACAATGCGCCCCAACAACTGCACTGCCTCGTCCAACACCAGCTGTCCGCGTTGCTGAATGAACCCACCCGCCGCCGGGACGAAATCCTCGTGCAAATTTCCCGCACCGGTGAGCACATAGCGCACGTTCTGCAGGGCAACATCCCGGTCGGACAACCACGGGGTCACCACCGCCTCGGTCATCATCCCGACCAGCAAAATTCCCTGCCCGGTCAGCGCACCGACCAGATTGAAGAACCCGTCGAGCAGGTTGCCGCGAAACACGTCCCCAGTCATGTGTTTGGTCGGCGGCATCCATTTCAGCGGAGCATCCGGGAACAACTCGCGCGCCAACAACGCGTGCGCCAACTCCAACCGGAACGACTCCGGCAACTCCGGATTGATCTCGAACGCGTGCCCCAACCCCAACTGCCAATCAGCCAGGCCCGCCTCATGCGCGAAAAACTCGTTCAACAGTTGCGAAACTGTCACCGTGTGAGCGGCCTCTACCGCATCAGCGGTGGTGAGGTAATTGTCTTCACCGGTGTTGATGATGATGCCGGCCCGAGCATGCACCTGCCGACTGAACCGCTGGTCGACAAACGTCCGGATCGGGTTGATGTCACGAAACAAAATGCCATACATCGAGTCGTTGAGCATCATGTCCAAGCGCTGCAACCCGGCCAACACCGCCATCTCCGGCATACACAGCCCGGACGCATAATTAGTCAACCGCACATACCGGCCGAGCTCCTTGGACGTCTCATCCAAGGCGGCACGCATCAGCCGAAAATTCTCCTGCGTCGCATACGTGCCCGCGAACCCTTCCCGGGTCGCACCCTCGGGCACATAATCGAGCAACGACTGCCCGGTCGAGCGGATCACCGCAATCACATCAGCACCAGCCCGAGCGGCCGCCTGCGCCTGCGGAATGTCCTCGTAAATGTCACCGGTCGCGACAATCAAATAAATCCACGGGCGCTGCTTCGGGTCACCGTGCCGAGCAACCAACCGTTCCCGCTCAACCCGGCGCCGATCCACAATTTTCAGCCCGGCCCCGGTGGCCCGTTTCGCTGACCGGCGTGCCGCAGTCGCTTCCTTACCCTCAGGCAGGGCGAACCGCACCGATCCGGCTGCTGCCTGCTGCGCCAACACAGTGATGTCATCGACACCGGCACGGGCCATCGCATGAAACACCGGCACCGCCGCTCCATGGCCCAAACCGACATCGGCCCGGACCGCATCCACCAGCCGATTCACCCACGGAATGCCATCAGAATCCGCGCCCCGCACCCCCGCCAACCGCAACACCGCCCGCTCGACCGACACTGTGGTGTGCGACCGGGCCAAGTCGACGACCGGCTGGCCCGCCTGTGCAGCGAGCCTCCTGGCCTGCCGCAAGATCCGCGGGTCAAGGTTCAACTTCCCGGCCAACGCCCTAACTCCTTAACTCAAAAATTGTCTTTCCGTGCAAAACCGTGCGCTGACACACCGGCCGCTGCGGTGCCGGCCCGTCTGCCTCTGGCAACAACGCTGGCAAACCAGCACGAACCCCACCGGGGGTCTGCCACACCGCAAACGTCGCCGACGCACCCGGCGCCAGCACCCCGACGCCGTCCACCCCCGCCGCACGCCACCCACCCCGGGTAGCAGCAGCAAACGCCGCCCGCACCGGCAACCGATGCGCCGGATTTTGCGGAGCGGCCGCCGCAACCACCACCGACCACGGATCCAACACAGTCACCGGCGAATCCGACCCAAACGCCAACGCCACCCCGGTCGCATGCATCGCCGCGATCGGATTACTCGCCAACGCCCGCTCCGGACCCAGCCGCTGCGCATACATCCGCTCCGGGCCACCCCACAACGCATCAAAAACCGGCTGAACCGAAGCAATCACCCCGAACTCCACCATCCGAGCAATCATCGGCTTATCAATGAGCTCAACATGCTCAATCCGATGCCGACCCGTGCGCAGCCGGTCCACCCCAACCGCACGCGCCGCAATCGCAAAACCCGCCAAAACCGTCTCGATCGCCGCATCACCGATCGCATGAAATCCGGCCTGCACCCCCACCCGAATGCAATCCAACACATGCGCCCCGGCCTGCTCCGCCGTCACAAACGCTTCCCCACAACCCCCAACCCCATCCCAGTACGGCGACCGCACCGCAGCCGTACGCGACCCCAACGCACCATCGGCATACAAGTCCCCGGCCGCACCAACCGCACCCAAATCACGGGCCCGCTGCGCCCCACCCAACTCACCCCAGTAACCGAACACCTGCGGCAACTGCTCCCCCGACAACGCCAGCACCGAGGTGAAGTCGTCCTCACTCGACGTACCCGGGCCACCGCACTCATGCACCGCCGCGATCCCCAACGACGCCGCACGCCCCAACGCCACCCGCTGCGCCGTCGCCCGCTGAGACGAACTCAACGCCCCCAACGCCACCGCCCGTACGGCGTGATGAGCCTGCTCACGCACCCAACCGGACTCGTCGAACCCAGCCACGCCGCGCGCCGCACCCAACAACGAGCTCGACACCAGCGCCGAATGCACCGAAGCTTGCGACAAATACACCCGCCGCCCGGCCGCCGCCCGCTCCAACTCACCGGCCGACGGCGGCACCTGCACAACCCAGGTCGACTCATCCCACCCATGCCCGTGCACCAGCGCATCAGCCGGGCGGGTCGCCGCGAACGCCGACACCGCGTCCAGCAACTCCCCCGCCGAAGCCACCCCAGACAGCTCTAGGCCGTCCAACGCCAAACCAGTGTCAGTGGCATGCAGATGCGCATCCACGAAAGCCGGCGTGACCAGCGCACCATCCAACTGCACCACCTGATCGGCGGCCGGCGCATCACCGCGCGCACCCAACCAAGCGACCTCGCCACCGCGGACCAGCATGGCCTCAGCCGCTGGCTCAGCCGCCGAATAAAACCGGCCACCGCAATACAACACGCAAGGTGCAGATTCAGTCATGCCCGTCAGTGTCCCGCGACCCGCGCCTCGAACAATGCCCGCACCGCCGGCACCCGCCGCACCAAACCCACCGCAAAATCAGCATGCCCTGGCACAAAACCGTTGCCGATCAACATCGTCACATCGGCAGCCAGGCCCTCAGCACCCAACGCTGCCGCTGCGAAGCTGGTCGCCATCGAAAAGAAGATCACCGTGCCACCATCGGCTGTCGCCAGAATCGCACCATGCTCACAACCCGGCACATCCACACAAACCACAGTCACCGTCGCCGGCGCACCCAGCGCCTCAGTCACCGCCGCCGACACCGCGACCGGATCCCGCGCATCAGCAACCGCGACCACATCAGCCAACTCAGCACGCACCAGCGACTCGCGCTCCGCAGCCGAAACCACCACCGCCACCGTACGCGCGCCAGCCAGCCGAGCCGCCGCGAGCGTAAGCGAACCGCTCTTACCCGCCCCGCCGAACACCGCCACAGTGACCTGCTCGCCCTGCGCATCGAACACCTGGCCACCCGATCCCACGCGCGCAACGTCAAGCCCGGCGCGGATTTCGCCGGCGCCGTCCAGCTGGGAGCCGCGGCGAACGCGATTCTGGCTGGCGCTGTCCAGCTGATGGCTTTGGCGAGCGTTGTTCTGGTGCGCTCGCACCACCCGGTCAGTTAGCGCAGGAGCACCGCACACGTCGTAGACCGCCAAGGCCAACTCCGGTGCCAAATCGTCAGGCAGCACTCCGAGCACCGAACGACCGAAAAGGATCGCCGAACCGCGGGCCGGCACCTGCTCACTGCGGCCGTCCCAATCGGCCAAACCATCGGTGATCACCAACGGCGTCAAAGTCAACGACACCAGGGTCGCAACCCGGTCTCCCACCTTGACCCGCAACGGCGACTCGGGCCCGACTGCTTCGACCACACCGATCAACATGCCACCGGAACCGGTGACCGGATTATGCATCTTGCCGCGGGAGCTGATGATCTCAAGCACCTCGGCCCGTACGGCAGCGCCGTCGCCGCCGTGCTTGTCGGCCAGCTGCCGAAAACTCGCCGCGTCAAGATTGAGCCGCTCCACCGCGATGCGCACCTCATCAGCACCAAGCGGCGCACCAGCATCCAATCGCCACGCCGCCTGCGGGAGAACCCCAACCGGCTCAACCACCCGAGACAGACCGACCGACGCTGCCATAAAAACCATCCTCCGTTGAAACCCGATCGCCCACTGCCAACTACACCGTAAATCCTCCGGGCCTTCTGTATCTAGACCGAAAATTCTCCAGTATTATCGATGCTTGACCGCAGTCGACCCAGGAGGCACCCGTTGACTCAGCTCCGGCCCGCGCCCGAGGCCACGCCCCCAGCCACCGGCCAGCCCTACGAATATCAGCGCCGCCTGCTGGTCGAACCCGACTGGACCCGACTGCCCGGCTGGCGCGACATCACCGCCCAGCAGTGGGAAAACGCCCAATGGCAGCGCGTCAACTGCGTCAAAAACATCCGCCAACTGCGCACCGTCATGGGCGACCTGCTCGACGAAAGCTTCTACCTCGACCTGCAGGACGACCAGCAACGCCTGGCCACCATGTCCATGCTGATCACCCCGCAGATGCTCAACACCATGGTGCCGGAGCACACCCCCGACACCGCCTCGTTTTATCGCGACCCAGTCCGCCGCTACATGATCCCGGTGGCCAGCGACCGCGACCCGATCTGGCCCTCGCACCCACATGCCACCCGCGACTCACTGCACGAACACGACATGTGGGTCGCCGAAGGACTGACCCACCGATACCCCACCAAAGTCCTCGCCGAGCTGCTCGCCACCTGCCCGCAATACTGCGGACATTGCACGCGAATGGACCTGGTCGGCAACAGCACCCCCACCGTCGACAAACTCAAACTCAGCCTCAAACCCGTCGACCGCTACGACGCCCACCTGACCTACCTCAAAGCCCACCCTGGCGTACGCGACGTGGTCGTCTCCGGTGGTGACGTCGCTAATGTGCCTTGGAAACAGCTTGAGGCGTACCTGATGGGGTTGCTTTCGGTGCCCACCGTGCGCGACATCCGACTGGCGACCAAGGCGCTGATGGGGTTGCCGCAGCACTGGCTGCAAGACGATGTGGTCGAAGGCTTGCACCGAGTCGCCGTGACCGCGGAACGCCGCGGCGTCAACCTGGCCGTGCACACCCACGTGAATCACGTGAACTCGCTGACCCCACTGGTGGCGCGCGCCGCGCGGATGCTGCTCGAAGTTGGCGTCCGCGACGTGCGCAATCAAGGCGTGCTGATGCGCGGCGTCAACGCCACCACCGCAGACCTGCTCGACCTGTGCTTCAGCCTGCAAGGCGAGGCCAGCATTCTGCCGTATTACTTCTATATGTGCGACATGATCCCGAACGCCGAACATTGGCGGGTCCCGGTCTGGCAGGCACAACAACTGCAACACGACATGATGGGCTACCTGCCCGGCTATGCCACTCCCCGGATCGTCTGCGACGTGCCATTCGTCGGTAAACGTTGGGTGCACATGCTCAGCGACTACGACCGCGAGCGCGGCATCTCGTATTGGACCAAGAACTACCGCACGTCGATCGAGAAAGACGACGCCGAGGCGCTGACCAAATTGCACGCCTACTACGACCCGATCGACACACTGCCAGCCGCCGGGCAAGACTGGTGGCGCGCGCAAGCAGACAACGGCTGAGTGAATCGACGAACGGCCCCCGGGATTTCGAAATCCCGGGGGCCGTTTCGCGTCTGAACGATTTAGCTGAAGGCGTCCTTGACGTTCTTGCCGGCGTCCTTCACGTGTTCGCCAGCCTGCTTGGCCTGCGCGGCGGCCTCTTGGGCCTCGCCCTTCGCGACCAGGCTGTCGTTGTGCGTCACGTTGCCGACGGCCTGCTTCGCCTTACCGGTCAGCTCTTCGGCCTCGTTCTTGACCTTGTCAGTGAAGCTCATCGTCAACCCTCCGTTGTTCTTCGGTGTTGTCGGTGCAGTGCCCGTAGGGCTCGATTTTCAAACTAAAAGATTCGCGTTACAGCGCACTGCGGCTAAGGCGTCCTAGGATACTAGTCGGTATAATGGCGCCATGACCGATCATGCTGCCCACGCGAACTCGTTCGGACCTGTCGCAGACATCTATGAACGCAGCCGGCCGGACTACCCAGCGGTGGCACTCGACTGGCTGCTGCCCGCCGGCAAACCTCGTGTCCTCGACCTGGGCGCAGGCACGGGCAAACTCACCCGACTCGTGCACGACCGCGGCCACGAAGTCACCGCAGTCGACCCGTCCGAAGGGATGTTGACCGAACTGCGGCGAGTGGTCCCTGGCGTCCCAGCAATACTGGGTCCAGCTGAGCAAATCCCGCTCCCAGACGACTCAGCCGACGTCGTGCTGGTCGCGCAAGCATGGCACTGGGTCGATCCCGGACGCGCCGTGCCGGAAGTCGCCCGAGTCCTCTCCCCCGGCGGCCGACTCGGCCTGATCTGGAACACCCGCGACGAAAGCGTCGACTGGGTCCGCCGCCTCGGCGAAATCATCGGCACCCCAGAAGAAGACCGCCAACCCACTATCGGTATGCCGTTTGGCCCGGTTGAACTGGCACAATTCGCCTGGATCCACACCCTCGGCTCGGAAGAACTGATCGACCTGGTGTCCTCGCGCAGCCGCGTAATCTTGCTACCCGCCGACGAGCGCGCTGCATTATTGCGCGAGGTTCGTCAGCTGATCGCCACCCACCCCGCCCTGGTCGGCCGCACCGAATTCCAGCTCCCCTACAACACCGAATGCGTCCGCGCCAACCTCCTCCCCTGAACCAGGTCCGAGCATTTCCTGAGGCGCATCCGAAGCGACAGCGCAGCCCGCCGCATCGTCATTGCGGCACGCCAGACCAAATGTCCATCGCAGGATGCCGTGCGTGATAGCACAACCGCTGAGGACACAACTGCTGGTGCATCCTAGGACGCTAGGATTTGTCTTCGGGTGGGTCGGCGGGTTCGATGCGCGGTGGGCGATTTTCGTACGGGGTGGAAAGCACAACCGTGGTGCGGGTGGTGACGTTCGCGGCAGTTCGGATCTCTTGTAGTAGGCGCTCTAGCGCTGCGGGGCTGGCGACCCGGACTAGCAGCTGGTAGAAGTCCTCCCCTGCGACCGAGTAGCAGGAATCAATTTCGGCCAGATGCGCGAGTCGTTCTGGGGCGTCGTCGGGCTGAGACGGGTCGAACGGCCGGATCGCAACGAAGGCAGTGAGCGGCAACTGCAGTGCTTCGTAGGAGACCCGGGCCGCGTATCCCGTGATCACCCCGCGCTGTTCGAGCCGGCGAACTCGTTGGTGCACAGCGGAGACGCTCAAACCCACCCGCTCAGCCAGATCGGTATAGGAAAGCCGGCCATCCGCGGTAAGGGCGCTCATGATCGCCCGGTCGATCTCTTCCACAACAGTCACCCTACTCAAACGGGAACCGGCGGCGAGCGGGGTCAGGATCCGGTTAGGGCCCTACTGATCACTAAGCGTTGGATCTGGTTCGTGCCTTCGACGATCTGCAACACCTTAGCCTCGCGAAACCAGCGCTCAACCGGGTGATCGCCGACACAACCATAGCCGCCCAACACTTGCACCGCGTCGGTGGTGACCTTCATCGCAGCATCCGTGGCGAACAGTTTCGCCTTGGCCGCCTCGCTCGAGAACGGCCTGCCAGCATCTTTGAGCCGGGCCGCCGCCAAAACCAGTGCCCGCGCGGCCGAAACCTGGGTGGCCATGTCTGCCAGCAGAAACGCGATGCCTTGGAACGCCGCGATCGGTTTACCGAACTGCTCTCGCTCCCGCGCATAGTCACTGGCGTAGTCGAGCGCTGCTTGCGCCAAACCGACAGCACACGCCGCAATGCCGAGCCGCCCGGCGTCCAATGCTTGCATGGCGATGGCGAAACCACCGTCGAGCTGCCCGACGAGGCGGTCCATGCTGACGCGAGCACCGTCCAGCACGAGTTGCGCCGGAGCGGACGAGCGTAAACCCATGGTGCGTTCCGGCTTCTGCGGCAGAATTCCGGGCGTGTCGGCGTCGGCTAGTAGACACGAAATCCCGCGAGCGCCGGGGCCACCCGTACGGCAGAAGATGTTGTAGAAGTCGGCTTGGCCCGCGTGGGTGATCCAGGCTTTGGTGCCGGTGATCACCCAGGTTGAGCCGTCCGGGACGGCCCGGGTGGTCAGCGCTGCCGCGTCGGAGCCGCCCTGTGGCTCAGACAGACAATACGCACCTAGTAGCTCGCCGCCGAGCAGGGCGGGCAGGAGTTTGCGCTGCCGCTCGCTGCCGTGCGCCGCGACTGGATAGCAGGCCAGTGTGTGCACGCTGACCGATTCGGCCACCGCTAACCAACTGCTGGCCAAGATCTCCAAAACCTGCAAATAGACTTCGTATGGCTGGCCCGCTCCCCCGTCGGCAACGGGATATGGCAGCCCGAGCAGTCCACTGCGGCCCAGCGTGCGCAGCACATCGCGGGGGAAGACCTCGCGAGTCTCATGATCGTCGACCTTGCCGGCGAGCTCGTGGGCAACTAGTTCATGGGTGAGGTCGACTAGATCGTAGGCCTCGTCGGTGGGCAAAATCCGGTCAACCTTCACACGCATGAGCTTAACGAACGTTTGGTTGGTTTGGTGTAGGTGGGCGTCAACGGATCCTGCCCGCGGGGTATTTGGTGGGTTCGGCGGTCGTTAAGGTGAGCTGGTGACAGCCCAGCCACTGCTCGCCATCGACGCACCGAGCTTGTATTTCCGCGCCTTCCACGGCATCCCGGAAACCGCAGCGCAGACCGAGGCGGGCGAGCCGGTGAACGCGATCCGCGGCTTCCTCGACATGGTGGCCCAACTTATCCGTACGCGTCAGCCGGATCGGCTTGTCTGCGCGTTGGATGCGGACTGGCGACCGGCTTGGCGGGTCGCGCTGGTGCCGTCCTACAAAAAACACCGCGTTGCGTACGGTGAGGTGGAGGAAGTGCCGGCCGCGCTCGCCAAACAGGTGCCGGTGCTGCTCGAAGTGCTAGCGGCGATCGGCATCCCGGCGTTCGGAGTCAGCGGCTACGAGGCCGACGATGTGCTCGGCACCCTCGCCGCAACGCAACCCGGCCCAGTCGAGGTTGTCTCCGGCGACCGCGACCTGTTCCAACTGGTCGACGATAAACGTGGCACCCGATTGCTCTACTGCGGACGCGGCGTGGCCAAGCTCGAGGACGCCGACGACGCGCTGGTGCAGAGCAAATACGGCGTACCGGCCAGGTGGTATGCCGACTTTGCGGCGATGCGCGGCGACCCCAGCGACGGCCTGCCCGGCGTGCCCGGTGTCGGGGAGAAAACCGCCGCCCGGCTAATCGCCCGATATGGCGGGGTTGACGACATTCTGGCTGCGCTGGATGATCCGGACGCTGGGTTCGCCGCCGGGCTACGGAGCAAACTCGACGGCGCGCGCGACTATCTGGCTAAGGCAATGCCGGTTTGTCGGGTCGCCCTCGACGTGAAACTGCCCGACTTCGAACCGGCTCTGCCCCGCGAGCCAGCCGATTCAACCGCGCTGCTGGCCTTGGCCGAACGCTGGAATCTGGCCGGCTCAGCCCGCCGCCTCATCGACGCTTTGGCCGCCTAGCCTCGTCAATGAGCGCGTCGGGGCTCATGCAGTAGCCGCTAGTCGGCGTTGTTGGCGGCGGCTCGGCGACGAACCTGCCAGAGCACGAGTCCGAACAGCACCAAGGCCGCGCCGACCACCCAAAGCCACCAGAGCGAATTGGAATTGGACTTAGTGTCGGCAGCTGCGACTGTGGTGATGGTTGCCGGGGCGATTGCGGGCTCGGACGTTGGCGGCGCGGAATCCGGTGTGGTCAACGCAGGCACTGTCGAGACTGCGATGGACGGGGCTGGTGCGGCCGCCGAGCCGGGCTTGAGCGTGACCAACGGTGCCGGGTTTTCCGGCTCGGGCTGCCCGGCCTGCCGCAATTCGATCCACCGGGCCACGTCCCCGTTGCCGTAGGTCTCCAGGGTCTTGAAGTTCAGGCGGGTAACGCCGGCTGGAAGTTTGGCAATCTTGACCTTCCACACCGCGTCCGTGCCCTTGGCCAGGGCTTTGCCCGCAACGGTGAAACCGTCGGCGTTGCGCGTGAACGACCAACCGGACGGGGCTGCCACCAAGCTGACACTGGCCGGTGTAATGCCCTCGGGCAACACGACTCGTTCCGACTGGATCCCGGCGGCAGGGTCTTCGGCCTCGCCGTTGAACTTGAGCGTGACGTTCTCCGCGCCAGCAGTCGTCTTATCCGCGCTGACCTCGACATGAGCCCAAGCCGGCGCTGCCAGACCAGCTGCTGCGACCGCCGCTGCGGCACTCACCGCGATAGCTCGATATTCGACCCGCACTTGTTCGACCAACCTTTCCCGATGCCGACCGCGACCTCTCGATCAAGACGCTTAATCCAGAGTCGCCCAGACGCGCCACAAAGTTCCGGCGATTGTCCCAACGGGCCATTGTGACTTACCGAGCTGCTCCTCAGGCCGGAATGAGCACAGCGACGCCCCGCAAGATCACAGCCAGTAGGCGAGGGCAGCGATTCAGGGCCGGGCAAGGACGCGATCAGGACAGGCCGGAAATCGGGTACTCATCGTGCCTCCTTGGCAACCTGGCCTTTCCCTAGCCTGGTTCGAAGTCCTCGTCCAGCTCGACAAGGCACCCGGCGGTCAGCTGCGCATCCGTGATCTAGGCCGAGCAGTACTGCGTTCGAAAAACGGCATCACGAAAGCAATCAGTCGAGCGGAGGCCGCCGGGTTCGTCACTCGGCTCTTCCGCTGGTGGATAATGTTTTGGTGAGCATCAACCAGGTCTTAGCCGTGGCCGGACAGCTGTCTGACCGGATTCCAACCTGGGATCGGCTAGTGGGTCCGGCAACAGGCGTGATCACGCTGCCAAACAGGTTGTGTTGGTCCGGTGACCCGAGGTTCGATATCGCCGATAAATCTGAGCGGCTAAACCTCTACACCACCTTGGTCGGCGAAGGTCAGCGCGAGGACATCGCACGTTGGATAAATCCTCGGCACCTCACAACAGACTGGCCCAGCATCCGGCGACTTACCGTTCGAGACCTGATCAGCATTTGGGAGTCTCGTCTGCCGATACTGGCGGCCGCATAACCGGATGGACCAACTACACGAACGGCTAGAGCGCAGAGTCATCCGTGACGCTATTTCCATTGATTCGTCGATGGAGCGCGATTGGGTCGTTACCTTGAGGAATGATCTATCCGGCTCAACGTGTCAGCTAGGCTAGCTGTGCCATTGGTCGAGGGCGAGTTTGGCGATTAGGGCGAGCACCACGACGAGCAGGACGATCCGAACGAAGCCTGAGCCGCGGCGCAACGCCATTCGAGCGCCCAACACGGCGCCCACGATGTTGCAACCGGCCATGGCGATGCCGAGCCACCAGTTGACGTTTCCGGTGGCGGCGAAGACGAGCAGTGCGCCGAGGTTGGTGCCGGTGTTGACGATTTTTGCCATGGCGGACCCGTGCACGAAGTCAGCGCCGATCACAGTGGTGAACGTCAGCACCAGAAAGGTGCCGGTCCCTGGGCCGATGAGCCCGTCGTAAGTGGCGATCAGACCACCGGCAAGGACGACGGCGAGGACGACCCGGTTCCGGGTGCGCTTCTCCGGCTCGACCGTCAGGCCCACTGCAGGACGAAAGCTGACGAATAGTGCGACAGCGACCAAGACTCCTAGAACCACCGGCCGGTAGGCGGTTGCCGGGATTCGACCGGCGAGCAACGCACCGGCGCCAGCGGCCAGAACTGCGCACGCCGCTGCCGGTGCGACCACTGCCCAGTCGATGGTGGTGCGCCGGGCATAGGTGAGCGCAGCGGTAGCAGTGCCCGAGATGGCGGCGAGCTTGTTGGTGCCAAGGATCGTCGGCAACGCCAGCCCAGGCGCTGCGATCAGCAACGCCGGCAATAGCAACAGGCCACCACCGCCGACGACGGCATCCACCCAGCCAGCTGCGGCCGAGGCGACCAGCACGACCGTTATGCCGGCATTCACCGGCCGACGTTGGCGTTTCGGCGGCGAACCGCGGGCAGCTGAATGACGCGCAGTGGTTGCAGTTCGGCAGCTGCCAGTTTGCGGTCAATTTCAGGGATCCGCTGGGCGATGCGCATCGGGGACCGTTGCGGCGGGCGCACACCCAACGGCACCGTCAACAACAACCCAATACTGATCCACACGTACGTGTTGCTACCGATCGCTGCCACCCACCCATAAGGGTTCGCCCACCAGATCCACACCACGCTGCTGCTGAGCAGGACAAACACGACGATCATCGCGACCAGTCGTCGTCGGCGCCCGCTCTTGATTGCCGCAATTGTCACCAGGAACAGTGCCGGCATGAGCCACACCAGGTGATGCACCCAGGTCACCGGGCTGATCAGGCAGCCAAGAACTCCGGTCAGCGCGAACCCAGCCTGAACATCAGTCGTACGCCGTAGGCGCATCCACCAGACGGTCAGCGCGACCAGCACTGCGGCGACCCACCACCCCACCGGTGCTTCCAGCCGGGCGACGACGCCGCGCAGCGACTGGTTTGAGACGTAGGCGAGGTTGCCGACCCGGTCGGTGTCCCACAGGGCGTCGGTCCAGAACTCACGGGAGGCTCGCGGTGCAATGACAGCGGCGGCCAGGGTCGCGGTCGTCGTGGTGCCGATCGCGACAGCAGCGGCCCGGTATTGCCGGGTGACGATCAGGTAGCCGATGAAGACGGCAGGGGTGAGTTTGATCGCGGCGGCCAGCCCGATCCCGACTCCGGTCCAGCGCGACCGTCGCTGTGACGCGCGCATGTCTGTGATGACCAGCAGCAGCAATATCAGGTTGACTTGTCCGAAACTGAAGGTGTCTCGGGATGGCTCGAAGAGGGCTATCGCGCAAAAAGCCAGCGCGCAGCAGGTCCAGACCGGGCGGCCCGTGCGGCGCAGCAGTGGCACGAGGTACCACCACATCAGCAGGGCGATCACGGCGGTGTTGATGAGCAGGCCGATCGCGATGGCAATGGGCCAGCTGGTCCAGACCAGTGGGCTGAACATGAGTGCCGCGAAGGGCGGGTACGTGAAACCGTACACACTTTGTTGGAAGCGGAAGTCGTAGAGTTTGCCGCCGTCGAGCAGCCAGTAGCGAACGGCGCCGCGATAGACGCCGAGGTCGAAGAAGTGGCGGAAGGTCGGCACCGACACGAGAAAAACCGCCACGGCCAGCGCGACGGTCATTACTAGCGCGAATCTGCGCACGGGTGTGCTCACCGGGCGACTCGCACGGGCGTAGCCGCGGCGCTGACTCGGGCGACTGCGAAGACTCCGATGCCGATCAGCACGCCGGCGGTGGCCAACAGCAGTCGTTGTGGATCCGCGGCGAACCCGTCGGGCAACACCGCCAACGCCAGCACACCGCAGAACAGTGCGAGCGAGTTTCGCACTCGTGGGTGCACGGCGACGGCGGCCAACGGCACCAGCCCCCAGACCAGATACCACGGGCGCAGCGCTGGGCCGAAGGCCACAACAGCGACTAGTGCCAGGCCAAGGCTGTAGACCGCACCGAGACGAGCACGGTAAGTCCAGAGGATTCCGGCGGTGACCATTGTGGCCAGCACGCCGGCCCAACGCCACACGCTCTCGGCGATGGCTGCTCCGGCCGCATCGTGGGTCAGCAAATCTGCGGTCCAGCGCCCGAGCATGGAAGTCAGCGACCAGTTCTCGGCTGAAATGGGGGTGTTTAGGGCGCCGATCCAACCGTATCCGGTGCCGGCGACTGCGGTGAGCAGCACTGTTGCCGCCGCCGAGGTAAGCACGACCGCGGCGGCAGCTCGGATTCGAGGCAGCCGACCGGTCAGTTCCGCACCCCAGAGCAACACCACCACCACCAAACCTAGGGCGGCGGGTGCTTTGACCAATCCAGCCGCGGAGATCAACACAGTAGCCAAGATCGGGCGGTGGCGGACTGCAGCAGCTAGGCCCGCGGTCAGTAAACCCATCATTAACGCGTCATTGTGCGCGCCACCGACCAGATGAATCAACACGAGCGGGTTGAGCACGGCGAGCCATAGCGCCGCAGCGGGGCGCACCCCAGCGGCGGTGGCCAGGATCGGGGTGGCATACATCAGCAACGCCAGGCCAGCGACGGCGACCAAGCGCATGGCCACGACCCCGAGCAGCAGATGCGAGCTGAACATGCCAGTCACCACCTTGGCGACGATCAGGAAGACCGGCCCATACGGGCTGGGGGTGTCTTGCCAGATCATCGGCACTTGGGCGGCGATCAGGCCACCGAGCACTGCCGGGCCGTGCCGATAGACGTCCATTCCCGCGTCGACCATCAACCCTTGCGCTAAATAGCTGTAGACATCCCGGCTGAACAGCGGCGGGGCTATGAGCAATGGTGCGATCCACAGCGCCAGCGTGGTGCGAGCTGCCCGCAGCGAGCCGGGCGCAACCTGCCCATACCACCACCAGGCAAGCACCATCAGCGCCAAACCACTGTAGACACAGACTAGCCCAGCCTGCGCGTGTTGTCCTCCCGCAGCGAACAAGGGGACACCTACGGGCAAGGCACCCGCGCCGAGGCCACCGAGGGCCAAAAGCAGCGAGCCGAGGAAGCCGGTGAAGCGCGGAACACCCAAGCCCCGCACCGGATGATCGATAGGCACGGCTGCACCATCTCAACCGCTGGTGTCAGAACCTTAACTTTTTGGCGTCATTAAGGTGTCTGAACGATGGCGGACGCCCGATTACGAGCGACAAGCTCGTATCCTGCGGTGTCGGTAATTGCGGCGGAACTCCTCGATCGGCACCAAGCCTCCTCGATCTGCGCACCCGAACTGCAGCTTTGCGGCTACCGGGCTGAGTCCCTTGATCGCACAGACTTTTGCCCATGGTAGTTATCAGCAGTTGGAGCATCAACGACCGACCGCAGAGCCGGCTCGACGTGGCCCGCGAACTGGCCACGGTGTGGGCGGTGCACCTGCAGCGGTGCTACCGGTTGGTGCGACCCAGCTGAGCTGGCCGGAGCGCGACCTGGACCTCAGAGCACCGAGCGGTAGACCTCGAGAGTATCGGCGGCGATCCGGGACCAGCTGAAATGCTCGACCGCTCGGCGCCGCCCGGCCTGACCCAGCTCAGCCGCCCGCTGCGGGTCCTTGATTAGCTTGGTCATCGCCGCAGCCAAGTCGGCAACGAAACGATCCGGCTCGACCGGGGTGCCCGAGCCGTCGATAAGCTGCTCGATCGGCACCAGGATTCCGGTCTGCCCATCCGCCACGACCTCAGGAATGCCACCGGTAGCCGTCGCGACCACTGCCGTCTCGCAGGCCATTGCTTCCAAGTTGACAATGCCCATCGGCTCATAGATCGACGGGCAGACGAACACCGTGGCATGAGTGAGCACCTGCACCACCTCGGCCTTCGGCAACATCTCGCGCACCCAGATCACCCCATCAGCCCCGCGTGCCGCGCGCAGCTCAGCTGCCAGGGCTTCAACCTCGGCGGCGATCTGCTCGGTGTCCGGTGCGCCGGCCAAGAGCACGATCTGCGCCTCCGGTGGCAGATCGTGACAAGCCCGCATCAGGTATGGCAGGCCCTTTTGTCGGGTAATACGGCCGACGAAGACAACGCTGGGGCGATTGACGTCGACGCCGAGCCGTTTGAGCACGTCAGTGCCGTGATCAGGCTGATACATCTGGGTATCGATGCCGTTGTAGACCACTCGGATCTTGTCCGGGTCGACACTCGGATAAGCGCGCAGCACATCGCGTTTCATCCCGGCGGAAACTGCAATGATCGCATCAGCGTGCTCGATCGCGGTGCGCTCGCAGAACGAAGACAGCGCATATCCCCCACCGAGCTGCTCAGCTTTCCATGGGCGCAACGGTTCGAGACTATGCGTGGTGACCACGTGCGGTACCCCGTACAGCAGTTTTGCGGTGTGGCCGGCGAAATTGGCATACCAGGTGTGGCTGTGCACGAGCCCGGTACCGGCGGAGCCGGCGGCCATGGCGAGGTCGACACCCATCGTCTGCAGGGCCGCGTTGGCGCCGACCAGCTCGGGCACATCCGGGTATGCCGTCACGCCGGGCTCGGTGCGCGGCTCGCCGAAGCAGTGCACTCGCACGTCGACCAGGGCGCGCAGATCGCGAGCTAGGTATTCGACGTGCACGCCGGCACCGCCGTATACCGCTGGGGGGTATTCGCGGGTGAGCAGATCGACGCGCAGAGATGCAGAACCTGTTTCGGCCACCTGGGCAGGATAGTCGTTGTCGGCCGCCGACGCGCGAGCTCGGCCGGCCCGGCGCGGGATCGAACCGCATCGGTGTCGCTGGCTCGGCGCGCGCAGGGGTCGGGCAAAACCGCATGGACCAACCTCACGCTTCGACTGGCGCTGCGGCGGTGAGAAAGTTAGCGTCCTCACATGGCTGTCAAGGTGCTCGCGATCGTGTTGGCCGGTGGTGAGGGTAAGCGCCTAATGCCGCTGACCGCGGACCGGGCCAAGCCCGGCGTCCCGTTCGGTGGCATCTACCGGATGATCGACTTCGTATTGTCCAATCTCGCAAACGGCGGATTTCTCAAGATCGTCGTGCTTACGCAATACAAATCGCACTCGCTGGACCGGCACATCACCAAGACCTGGCGGATGTCGACGTTGCTGGGTAACTATGTGACCCCGGTCCCGGCTCAGCAACGGCTCGGGCCGCGCTGGTTTGCCGGCTCCGCCGACGCGATCTATCAGAGCCTGAACCTGATCAATGACGAAACCCCCGACTATGTGATTGTTTTCGGCGCCGACCACATTTATCGGATGGACCCGAAGCAGATGGTCGACGACCACATTGCCTCGGGCGCCTCGGTCACCGTCGCTGGCATTCGACAGCCTAAGGCGATGTCCGACCAGTTCGGTGTGATCGATGTCGGGCCCGACGGTAAACGGATCCGCGCGTTCCGGGAAAAGCCGAAGCAAGCCGAGGGCCTGCCGGATGCGCCAGATGAAATTTATGCGTCGATGGGCAACTACGTCTTCACCACCCGGGCGTTGTGCGAAGCGGTCAGTCGCGACGCGCAAGACCCGGACAGCAAGCACGACATGGGCGGCAACATCATCCCCATGCTGGTTGAGCGGGGCGAGGCGAATGTCTACGATTTCCGCGACAACGAGGTCCCCGGCAACACCGACCGCGACCGCGGATATTGGCGCGATGTCGGCACACTCGACTCGTTCTACGAGGCCCATATGGACTTGATCGCCACCCTGCCGGTCTTCAATCTTTACAACATGGAATGGCCGATTTTCACAAATTACGGTTCCTGGCCGCCAGCCAAGTTCGTGCATGGCTATGACGATCGGCAAGGTCGATCGATCGAATCGATGATCTCGCCCGGCGTGGTCGTCTCCGGCGCCTTGGTCGAGCGCTCGGTGATCTCACCCAATGTGCGGGTCAACTCGTGGGCGCACGTCGAAGGATCTGTGATCATGGAAGGCGTTTCGGTCGGCCGGCGATCGGTGGTCCGCAACGCGATAATCGACAAAAACGTGTCGATTCCCGAAGGCGCGCAAATCGGCGTCGACCTAGACCACGATCGCAAGTTCTACACGGTTTCTGACAACGGCATCGTCGTGGTCGGCAAGGGCCAACGCATCGAGCTCTGAGCCGAACGCGTCGGGCCCGAGCCCGATTCGTCGCCGAGCTGAACGCGATTCGTCGCCGCTAGCGGCGGTCGCGCAGGGTTTGCGAGGGGGCAACGCCGAAGCGCGTTCGGTATGCGCCGGCGAAGCGGCCTAGGTGGGTGAAGCCCCATCGATAGGCCACTTCGCCGATGCTGGCCTGCCACGGGTCGCCGTGACAGAGCTCAGCGTGCACCCCGTCCAATCGCAACTGCCGCAAATAGCTCAGCGGTGATATGCCGACGTGCTGACGAAACGATTCCTGCAACACCCGCACCCCCACGCCGGCCACGGCGGCCAGGTCACTCGCGGTGAATTGGCGCCACGGCTCAGCGTGCATGGCATCTAGGGCCCGCTTCACCGTACGCGGGCGGCGGGGTCCGGTTTGCTCGTCGCCGTAGGGGTGCTCGACGGTCAGGGCTAGCCCACTGATCACCATGTCGCGCCAGCGGGCCGCCATGCGCGGTTGTGCACCCAGCCCGTCCTTGGCCCGCAGCTCGGTGTGCAGCAGCTGCACCAGCGCCGCCCAGGTGTGCCCCGGCCCGTCAGCCAGGGCAAAACCGGCACCTAGTTGCAGCGGCGAGACGATGCGCTGGTCGAGGGTCGCGTCCAACTCTCGTTCCAGCGCCGCCCGGTCCACTTTGATGCTCAGCGCGCGGCAATCGCCGGACCAGTCCAGCTCGATCTCACCGACGGGCCGATAAACCGCGGCCCGGCTGCGGTCGGCGTGCACGACAACGCCGGCATGCCGGGAGCGCAGCGTGCCGCTCAACGGCACCAACACTTGATAGGCAGTTTCCAATTCGTCCAGCAGAAGGTGAACGTCAACACCGAAGCTGATCTCACCGACCGTGATCGGGCCGAGCACCACCACGTCGCCGCTGAAGCCGAACTGCCGTGGATCACCGACCGGGTCGAGCCGCACCGGGCAGTGGAACAGCCGGCGGCAGAAGACCCGTGCCTCGTCGACGACGGTCGTCTGCAACTCGATCTGAACCGGGGTGTCCGCGCCCGGTGCGCCCGACCGGCCCACCATGGCAACTACCTTAAACCCGGGCGGGGCCGGGCAGTTCAGGCAGCCTGCGTGGACTCCTGTGGCCAGGTGTATTCGGCGACCATGCCGCTGTTTACGTTCACTTCATCTTGGGCGGTGACCGGGTCGCGCCAGATGACGTACCGGCCTTCGGGTAGCGAGTCGATCACGACACTCCAGCACACGCCGTTGCGTACGTACCGGGCGCGGACTGCTGCGTGCGTACGTCGGGCCGGATCGGTGACCGGACTGACCTCGATCTCGTGGCCGTGCAAACCGCTGGGGGTGTGAATGACCAGCGCACCGATGCCTGCGCCGATGTCGAGCATCACCGTGCCCTGCCCGGACGGCGCCATGCTGTGATGCCGGGCGTGATCATCCGGGTGGTGGCCGGCGGCGTGGTCGTGATCGCTCATGCCGGGTCGTCGAATCCGTCGAAGGGCGTACCCAGGAAAGGGAACTTCTTGAGTAGTCCAGAGCTGACATTCTTAATCGACAGGCCTTGCTCGACAGCTTTGGCTGCAGCGTCGGGTTTGAAGGTCGCGTCGACTAGGGAGAAGGTGACGCCAGCGATTGCCCGCAGCGAGATCGAAACCACGTCGTCGGCGATACGGCGCCCGTTGGGGAATCCGGCCAAGTCACCGCCGAGCAGGCCGAACGCGTTGGGGTTCTTCGCTGGTGGGATCGCCGTGTTGAGCCGCAACATGTCGGCTCGAGTGTCACCGGTGTGGTTCTGGAAGTTGGGAATCAGCCCAGCCGGAATACCGGTCAGCAGAACCGCGACCAGGTCAGCCCGGGGTGTGCCGGCTTTGTTCAGCTTTGCCAGGTTGTCGAACAGGCCGGGGTAAAGCACGGGCAAAAGCGACGCGAGTTCTGGTTTCTCGACGAACTCGGCGAACCGCTTGTCCTCGCTCGGCGCCAGCGCGTTCCACCGGTCCTTTTGCGCCATCGGCACAATGACCTCGTTAAACAACGGATTGCCCAGACGCGACACCTGCACCTGCGGGCCGACGACGACGTCATCGGTGCGGTTGTCGCCTTGGCGCACCTGCACCTGCCGGCGGCTAGCCGAAGTCCAAATACCAATCACCGCACCCGGGTCACGGCCGCGCACCTTGCTGCGACCGGCGCGGCGTAGGCAGTGCACAGGCACTTGAATCGCGATGCTGTGCACGTTGAGTTTGTCGGTGGCGTTTACCGCTTTGCCGGCGTAGTTGAACAACTTCTTCCCGACCACATGCTTATTTTCGAACGGGCGAAGCGTGCCCAAGTCGAAGATGGCACCCAGGTCGACGAAGAACGCGTCGGCGCGCTGTCCGGCGAACACTTTCTCGCCAGTCTTCAATTTGTGTACGGCCTCGTCAGCCAGCTTGGCGTAATTCGGGATGGACAGCCGGCCGACATTGCACGGCGGGCTCGCCAACCGCTGCGCGAGTACGGTGCTCTTGCCCTGTGCATCGACTTTGGTGACCGAATAGAACTGGCGTCGATTCCAGTTCACGCTGTCCAACGACTCGATCGGGCCGGTGTTGTAGAGAAAAGTCCGATCGTTGCGCAGCTCGGTATGGAAGCGGAACTGGTAGGTCGTGTCCGGGCGACCGTCACCGTTGGAGTCCACGTGAATTTCGTACAGCACGTCGTCGCCGAACTCGAAGAAATTCGGGCCGCCGGCGGGCAGCTGCAACGGAACGTAGTTCGCGATGAGCGTGACAGTTTCCGGGTCGTCCGGGCTGACGAACGCGTATAGGTCTGCGCTGTCGGCGACGGGGTCTTTGCTGATTTCCGGTGCTTCACGGTGCGATGACATAGCAGATCTCCTTTCTCAGCGACGGACGGCTTTGAGCAGTCGGGCGGCGAGCTTCTTGTCAGTCAGAGTCGTCTTCGAGCCGCCGGAGAAAACGTCGAAGGTGCCCTTCGCAGCATCGCGCAAAGAGATCACCAGCGGCGCAGTATCGTGCGAACTGGTGGTCTCACTTGCCAGGCTCAGCCCCGCTACGCCGGCGACGGAAGCGCCGACACTGGCCGTGGCGGCGATAGCGAGGATCCTGCGGCGTGACAGCCGGTGGATCACCGGGGCGTCGGTACGAACATGACTCATGCTCAGCCTTTCATCTGATCGAATGGCGTGCCTGCGCTCATCAGTACGAAACGGGAACCGCTGCGGTTCACCGAATTTCCGGACGCTTGCGTCGCAGCCATCCGATTACCGCCCACCCTGTCCCAGCAGCCGCAATCACCAAGGCAGCCACAATGATTTGATGGCCGAGCGTGACCCGGCTCTGATTTCCGACCGGAGTCAGGGCTTGCGCCGACGGCTCCCCAGTCGGCGAATCAGTCGGCGAATCGGTCTGTTCAGCCTCGGCCGCAGCAGACGAGCTGACTGGGTCGGCCGATGTGGTCGCCGGCGTCGGTTCGGGACTTGGCTTATGGACCACCGGGGCGCTGGACGGCGGCGCTGGGCTGGCAACAGGCGCAAAAACCAGATCCGAGCACGAGTAGTAGGTGTCCGGGGTGTTGGACGTCTGCCAAACGATGTAGAGCAGCTGCCGCCCGGCGTGATAGCGCGGCAGCTGAGCGCTCATGACAAAGGCACCGTCGGATACCGATGGATTGGTCACTGCTGCCAGCGGTTTGCTGCCCAAGTCAGCCCAACCAAGGGCTTTTGTCGCTTGATAACTTGATTTAGTCAGGTAAATCCTGAACGTGCCACGGTGGACGATCGTGGTGCGGTACTTGATGGTCAACTTTTCGCCGGCAGTGACAGTGGTCGCGGGGAAATCGTCGCGCGGGAGGTCGAGGCCATGAAATTGTGGCAACCCGCCGCTGCACAACTGCCCGTCCGGGACGAACTGACGATCGTCGCCGTTGACATTGGGCACCCGCACATCGTCGAAGCTGCCGAACGCGACCCCATTAGCGGATCGAGCCGCCCGACAAGCCGCACTGTCAAGCTGCGAACCACCCCCCGCACACGCCGCCGTACGGCTGATCGGGTCCGTGGTTGCTCCGTGCGCGAAGACCGGCGCGGCTGGTGCGCTGAGCAGCACTACAACAGCGGCGCCCGCAAGGGAGGCGAGACGTCGGATGATCACGGAAAGCCTCCCAACCCGGCTCGGCGAGCGACGGCGCGAGGCCGGTGTGTGCCTCGCGGGCAGGAGTACGCAGCGAAGCGGCCAGTCGTTCACCGCCCGGGGTGCTCAGCATGGCCGCAACCGAGCGTGATTGCATGGCAGGGCCCGAATGACCTTGAAGGAGAACACATGGACAAGCCCGACGTCGGCCCCATTGACGGCGAACCGCCCGCGGACCTGCTGATCGAGGAGATCACCGTCGGCGACGGCGCTGAGGCGCAGCCCGGCCAGTTCGTCAACGTGCACTACGTCGGTGTGGCGCATTCGACCGGCAAGGAATTCGACGCGTCCTACAACCGGGGCGAAGCCTTCGCGTTTCCGCTTGGCGCCGGCCGGGTCATCGCCGGCTGGGACCAAGGCGTGGCCGGAATGAAGGTGGGCGGGCGGCGCAAGCTGACCATCCCACCCCACCTCGGCTACGGCGCCCAGGGCGCTCCGGGCGCGATCAAGCCGAACGAGACCCTCGTTTTCGTGGTGGACTTACTCGGCGTGCAGTAAGGCGAGGCCGACAGGCCACACCGGTCGGGACGGGCATGATCTGTCCCGACCGGGCACTCGCAACCGGCCGGCCCAGCTCGTCCGGACCGCTCAGTTCGTCCGGACCGCTCAGTTCGTCCGGACCGCTCAGCCCGTCCGGACCGCTCAGCCCGTCCGGACCGCTCAGTTCGTCCGGACCGCTCAGATCATCCGGATCGAATGGGTCGCCGAAGGGCGCCCATCGGCCGGCCCCGCCTATCGGTTGTTGCTCTTGAGCGCCGCGCAGCCCTTGGCCTCATCCGGTAACAACGGCCGGAAGGTGAGCTGCCACGTGGCGTAACCCGCTGTCCACGGCGTGATCTGGCTAGCGGTCTTCGCGGCACTCACTACGGTCTTCGTCTGCGCACCGGTGACGACAACACAGCCGATCTTGACGGCCGGGTTGAGATAGGCGCCGGGCAGTTTCGGCCCTGGCCATGCTTTTTTCGGCGCAGACAGCTGCGGATCACCCGTGTTGGCATAGGGCCGGGCTAACACCGCGACACTGTCCCCTTGATATGGCACCGGTTGGGCTAGACCTGGCGTGGTCGGCAGGTCAGTCAACTTCTTGACGAACGTGGCGAGCTTGGTGCGGGCGTCACGTTGCGCGACAGTCAGGCGTGGGTCGGTGGGCTGTGCTTCGCCCAGCGCCTGCACCTCAACGGTCTGGGTGCCACTGTCGGTGACCGCGGTGACCCGAGTTGTTGGCGCGTCGGCCACGCCCGGCGTACCGAAATCGGTTCCGGTGTGTACGCCGGCGATCACCGCTTGACGGACCAATTCGCGTACCAACTCAGGTGTGATCTGTTGAACTTGCGGGTTGGGCAGCGCGGGGGCGGGATAGATAGCGACAACTGGGCCATCGGTGATCACCCGGCCGTCACCATAGATGCTTACCGTCGGCAATCGCCCCAGGGTCCTGTCAACCGGGGCGAACCCGCCATAAGACTCAACCCGCGCGACAACAGTGTCAGCGCTGACGGCCGGCAGCGTGACGCTTTCCAGAATGCCAGGCCCAGCTTTCGCGGCGGTGGACTGTGCGCACGCGCTGAGCAGGACTAGGGGAACAGCGGCCGCAATCAAAGTGCCTCTCAGACCAGTCATGCCCAATATGACGACCCGAGCCCGGCCCCGGTTCCGGGTCACACCCACTTTTAGGGCTAAAGATGATCAGAGTACGGCCGGGCTAGCCGGACACCACGCGCGCGGAACGGCCGAGCACGCTCACCACGTCGCCCGGGTGTAACTGCCGGCCACGCCGCACGTCGACCTCGCCGTTGACCCGTACGTCGCCCGAACTGATCACAATCTTGGCCTCTCCCCCGGTGTAGATCAGGTCGGCCAACTTCAGGAACTGACCGAGCCTGATCATCGGTGAGTCGATCTCTACCTCGCGCATGGCCCCCATCATGGGGCACTGGCCGGCAACAATTGTCGGCGGGCTTTGAACCATTGCGCGGCCCGATCCGAACTAATCGTCGTGAGGCAACTCGTGCTAGCCCGCCGAGCGGGCGTAACCCTGATCGCCGCAACGGCCGGTGCGCTGTTGGGCGCCGGACCTGCCCTGGCCGACGTGACCGTCTCCCCACCGAGTGTCGTGCAAGGCAGCGGGCAGAACTTGATCTTCCACGTCACCAACACCGGCACCCAGCCGCTGGCCTCTGTGACGTTGACATTGCCCAGTGACACGCCGGTAGCGGAGGTTTACCCGCTCTCGGTCGACGACTGGGCGCCCAAGATCACCATGCGGAAGTTGAACACGCCATTGCCCACCATTCACGGCGACACTTCGACCACCGAGACGGCTGGTGCGATCACTTGGCTCGCCGTACCGGGGAAGACGTTGGCGTCGGGCGGCAGTGCTGACCTCGGTGTCGCGATCGGACCGCTGCCGGACCTGAGCACGATGCGGTTCGCGGTCACTAGCACCTATGTCGGTGGCGCTAGCGGCCCGGTGATGCCGCCGGCCACGCTGAATTTAACCCCAGCGACAGCGCAACAAGCTGCGGCGTTGCATGCAGGTCATGCGGGCCACGACGAAGCGAATACCCCTGCTGCTGGGGCCAGCGCTGATCCGGAGGACGTTGCGTTCGCAGCGGCCGTGGCGAACGCGCAACGGGGAACCCCGATCTGGTCCATCGCTGGGTGGGTCGTCGCGGGGCTCGCTTTGCTCAGCGCGCTGGGCTTGATCCTGCGCAACCGGCATCGCGCCGAAGAAGGCGACGAGCCGGACGACGACAACGCCACCGTCAGCGCCGAACCGACAGCGGTAACCGATGCCGAGACGGTTTCGGCCGGCAAGTGGAGTTTGCGCGGATAGAACACTTCCCGCGTCGGCGTACGCGGGCAGGTTGTCGTGCAGACGCGCGTGGGGCGCGGCGCGCGACCGACGGGTGGGGCCCCTGGGCAGGGTCCACGACCCGCGGACGGGAGGGCGGGGGGAATTCGGCCCCCTGCCCTCCCGCTTAATGCTGCGAGCCCAAACGTAAGGTTGGCATCGACGGTCCCAACGCTGAAGAGGACATCGGAGAAGATGGACATCGCCCCGCAACTCATCCAAGAGCGCAGCGCCCCACCTGCCACCCTGGTGATCTTCGGCGCTTCGGGCGATCTGACCCGGCGCAAGCTGTTGCCCGCGGTGGAGAGTCTGGCCCGGCACAACCGGCTACCCGCCGAGTTCGCCCTGGTCGGCGTGGCTCGCACCGCGATGGCCGACGATCAGTTCGCCACCAGCGCGCTGGGCAATCGCAGCCTGGCTGACCGCGACCAACTCCGCGGTGGGATCCGCTATGTGACCGGCGGTTACGACGACCCGGAGACCTACAAGACTCTGGCCGAGACACTGGACGAGCTCGATGCTACCCGCGGCACGTCCGGCAATCGGATCTTCTATCTCTCCACCCCGGCTGAGGCGTTCCAACCGGTGATCCACGGGCTGGCCGGCGCTGGACTCAACCACGCTAAAGACGGCTCGTTCTCCCGCCTCGTGATCGAGAAGCCTTATGGGCGCAACTTGGCGACCGCGCATGAGCTGGACGCCGTCGTGCACAGTGCGTTCGACGAGTCGCAGGTCTTCCGGATCGACCACTACCTCGGCAAAGACACAGTGCAGAACGTTCTCGCGCTGCGGTTCGCGAACTCGATCTTTCAGCCGATCTGGGATCGCGCCTGGGTCGACCACGTCCAGATCACCGTGGCCGAAACGCTGGGCGTGGGCACCCGCGGTGGCTTCTATGAGCATGCCGGCGCGATGCGCGACATCGTGCAGAACCACGTGTTGCAGGTGCTCGCGTTGTCGCTGATGGAGCCGCCGGCCTCGTTCGACGCCGAGGGGCTGCGCAACGAGAAGGTCAAGCTGCTGCAGGCGATCCGGCTGCCCACCAACCGCGACATCGCCGACCTGGCCGTGCGCGGGCAATACACCCGCGGTGGCACCCGCGACGACCTGATGGCCGGTTACCGCGAGGAAACCGGCGTCGATCCGCTATCGCACACCGAGACCTATGCGGCAATGCGGCTCAACGTCGACAACTGGCGCTGGGCCGGGGTGCCGTTCTATGTGCGCACGGGCAAGCGGTTGCCGGCCCGAGTGACCGAGGTCGCGTTGCAATTCCAGCGCCCGCCACACTTGCCGATCCCGACCAATCAGCTCACCGAGTTGGAAGCCGATGCGCTGATCCTGCGGATCCAACCCAACGAGGGCATCTCGCTGCGCTTCGGCGCCAAGGTGCCCGGTCACTCCTTCCGAGTGCGCACCGCAACCATGGACTTCTCGTACGACCAGACATTCGCCGAGGAGTCGCCGGAAGCATACGAGCGGCTACTGCTAGACGCCCTACTCGGCGATCCGACCTTGTTCATCCGCACCGACGAGGTCGAGCAGTGCTGGCGAATCGTCGACCCGATCATCGAGCATTGGGCCGACGACCGCTCGCCGATCCCGACCTATGAGGCGGCCTCGTGGGGCCCGGCGGACGCCGACCGGCTGATCAACCGGTCGGGTCGCAAGTGGCGTAACTCGATTTAAGCGGCGTTGCGCGCGGTCAGGGTCTGCAAGGCCAGGGCCGCGTGCTCCTGCATGTTGCGCTCGGAGTGGATGACCTGCAGGACGGTGCGGTCGGTGTCGATCACAAAGGTCATCCGCTTGGTGCTCAACGGGCCTAGCGGCAGCTTGCGCTTGACGCCCAAGGTTGCCGCGACCCTACTCTCCGGGTCGCTGAGCAGCGGATAGTCGAAGTTATTGAGCTCGGCGAACTTCTTCTGCTTGGCGACCGGGTCGCGGCTGATCCCGACGCGCTGGCCGCCGGCGGCGCGAAACTCAGCGGCCAAATCGCGAAACTCGCACGCCTCGGCCGTGCAACCGCTGGTCATCGCCGCGGGATAGAAGAACAAAACCACCGGGCCGGCGGTGAGCAACTCGCTCAACCGGCGCGACACGCCATCCTGGTCGGGGAGTTCGAAATCCTCGACTTTGTCACCTTTGTCGATTGCCATGCGCTCAAACTACGCCGTGACCGGCGGATTCGGCCACGCGGCTACAGCTCGCTTAGGCTGAAGGTCCCTCGATGAGTCGCCACCGCCGGCTCGGTCCCCGCCCGAACCACCGAAAGCGAAACAGCATGCAGGTCTCGGTCGCACACCATCCGCCGAACACGGCAGTGTTGGTGCTGCGCGGCTCCCTCGACATCGACACCGCCCCGGTCCTCAAGGCGAACCTGGCCACATTGGTGGAACGACGCAGCCCCCGCATTGTGGTGGACTGCGCCGGCCTGGACTTTTGCGATTCGATGGGAGTCGGCGTGCTAGTCACCGCCCACGGGCGGGCCCTAGAACGCGGCGGCTGGGTGCGCCTGGCCGCACCGTCGAGCTTTCTGCGCCGGCTGTTCGACACCCTCGGGCTCAGCGAGTTCCTGATCTTGTCCCCCGACGTCAAAACAGCACTGCAAGACTGACGGCACGCTGTGGCCCGGGGCGTCAGCTGGGCCGGATCTGCTCCAGGGCCGCAACGGCTGCGCCGCGGGCACCGGCCATGTCAAGATCGGCGACCAAGGCAAAACGGGCTACCGCTGACTGCTCGTCGCGCAGCTGCGTGTGCTCACGGACCGTGTTGAGAAACCACTGCCGAAAAGCCGGCACAGCCTCAACCACTCCACCACCCAGCAGGTACGCGGCGGGGTCAGTGAAGTTGGCGGCAATAGTGAACAGCTTGCCGATCGCTTTGGCCTGCTGGGCGAAGACGGCGAGCGCGAGTGGATCTTCCGACTCCGCGTACCGTCGGAGCAGTTTTGCGGCAGTGGCGATCGGCTCGGCGGCGAGCGGGTGCTCGGGGAACTTACTCAACCAATACGGGAGCAGGTTGTTCTTGATTCCGGTGAGCGAAGCGATGCTTTCCACGTCACCTTCGAAGCCGCAGTTGCAACACGGGAGTGGCTGGTCGGCTTCGAGCACGCCATGCAGCGGGATCTGCACGTGACCGAGTTCGCCGGCCATGCCCGCGGCGCCGCCGATCACGCGGCCATTCTCGACCACTCCGCCACCTAAGCCAGTCCCGACGATCGCGGACACTGAGGAATTGGTCATAGCGTCGGCGCCGAAGAGTCGGTGGTGCGCATAGAGGGCTGCCGCGTTCGCGTCGTTGTTGTAGACCACGGGTAGCCCGATCCGAGCTTGCAGCGCACTGCGGATGTCGAATCCGTGCCAGGACGCTTGGCTGAAGTTCGTCGCACCCTTGGACGAGATGACCCCGGTGGCGCTGGCCGGGCCGGGAGTGTCCAGCCCGATCGCGCGCACCAACGTCAACGGCGTGCTGGTCAGCTCGAGAATCGCCTCGAACGCTGCGGCGAGCGCTTCGACTGCCGACTCCGGGCCGAGCTGCACGTCGCTGGGGTTCTCCACCAGATGGTCGACGAGAAACTGGCCGGTCGCGTCGAGCATAGTGGCGTTGTTGCAGGTCCCGCCGTTGTCGAGGCCGACGACGACCCAGGACGCGGGAGTGCGTACCGCTTCTGCCTGATCCACAGGGCTGAGCGTACGGTTCCTGCTGGGGTGCTGTAACTCATCGCGCGCCGATTGCCCCATGGTGATTTCACGCTGGGCGCGTTTAGCTCGACTGTTGGCCCGTCGTTAAGCTGCCGGGTGATGCAACCTGCGAATAGACACGTGGTGCTTGACACCGGAGACCCCGATACCGGAGACAACGCCGGCTTCTTCTCGCTGCGCCACCCGGCCCTACCCCGGGCGGAGCGCTACGAACTGGGCCGGTCCCTGCGTGAACGCGCGCACCGCGCCGACCTGGCCTACTGGCATGCACCCGAGCATCGGATTGATCCAGTGCAGCAGATCGTCTCCGCGCACGAGGGCCGACTGGACTGGCTCGTACCGGTGCGCGTCGGCCGCATGATCGCGTCGCCGTACGCGTTCTTGCGCGGCTCAGCCAACGTCATGGCCGACGATTTCGCCACCCTGCCCAAGACCGGTATCACCCCGGTCATCTGCGGTGACGCACACCTGGGCAACTTCGGCTTCTATGCCTCGCCGGAACGTTCGTTGGTCTTCGACCTCAACGACTTCGACGAAGCCCACCCCGGCGCGTGGGAGTGGGACCTGCGCCGGCTAGTCACGAGCGTGCAGGTCGCCGGGCGACAAAACGGCTTCAGCGAGAGTGCCTGCGGCGACGCGGTGCAGCATTGCGTCGAGCAATACCGCGCCCAGATCGCTCACCTGGCCGAGCAGCCGCTGCTGGCCCGCTCCTTCGAACAGCTCGACGTCAGCCGGCTGCGGGCAGCCAGCAACGAGGGGTTCCACGCGGAGATCGAACGGGCGGCTCGACGCGCACGACGGCGCACCAGTGACCGGGCGTTGCCGCGGTTCACCGAGCAACACGACGGCACCGCCCGGCTGGTCGAGGAACCGCCGCTGATCACTCGGCCCAGCGATCAGGAGCGGGAGTTGCTCGCTGCGGCGCTTGACGAATACCTGCAGACGCTGCCGCCGCATTGGGCCCGAATCCTGGCCGGTTATCGCATCGTCGATATCGCACACAAAGTAGTCGGGGTCGGCTCGGTCGGGCTGCGGGCCTATGTCGCGCTGTGTGAAGGCAGCAGCTCCGACGACGTGGTGTTCTTGCAGCTCAAGCAGGCCCGCCGGTCGGTGATCGCACACCACCAGCACGGCGCGACCGCTTGGCACCGCCACCAAGGCCAGCGGGTGGTCGAATATCAGCAGGCGTTGCAGACGGTTAGTGATCCACTGCTGGGCTGGACCACAGTCGGCGACCTGCAATTCTATGTCCGACAATTTCGTGATATGAAGGGCGCGATCCTGGTCGAGGACATCAACGCGGGCGCGCTGGCCGACTATGCCGGGATCTGTGGGTATTTGCTGGCTAAGTCGCACGCGCGCACCAGCGGAGCGTCCATGATCGCTGGATACATCGGCAGCAGCGGGAAACTCGCCGAAGCGTTGGTGCGGTTTGCTCGCGCCTATGCCGACCAGGTGGAAAGTGATCATGGCGCACTGGTAGCGGCAGTCAACCGGGGCGAGTTGCCGGCCGAGTCAGCATGACCCCGCGGACAGCAGGTGGTGGGAAATGAGCGGCCAGGTCCAAATCGATCACCCGGAATTCCTGGAGTTCTGGACGCAACGCCATCTGTGTTCGCTGACCACATTGCGTGCCGACGGCTCACCGCACGTAGTGGCGGTCGGGGCGACGCTGGACCCGAGCGCCGGTCTGGCCCGAGTCATTTCGGCGCGCACTTCAGCGCACGTGCGCCACATCAGCGCTGGAGCTGCGCGAGTGGCACTTTGCCAGCTGGACGGCGCGCGTTGGAGCACCATTTCCGGGCTTGCGGTGATCCGCACCGATCCGGCGGCCATCACCGAGGGCGAAAAGCGATACTCCACCCGGTATCGAGTTCCGCGCCCTAATCCCGGACGAGTCGTCATCGAGATTGCGATCACCGAGATCCTCGGTTCCAGTCGGTTCACGTCGGCACAATAGGCCGCGGAAATCACCCGTACGTGGGCCAGGGGATCCTCAATACGGGGTTAAGAATTACTTAAATCACGATCTTCTCGCGCCGTCCCGGTCAGGGTCGGCGCCACCGATCCGCTGCGGCACTACGAGCTGTTTGAACCGTTCAATGCCCTGCACACGTACCCATCACCGAACAGCGACGCACTGCCGAGCGCAGGCGCTAACTCACGGTGCCCCGGTATGGCAGCGTGCTCCGCCCCGAGGGCGATGGCGCACTCGCCAAAAGCGTGGTTAACCTTTCCCATCTCTTCGGTGGAACAGATTTTCCCAACGACGGTGGGGCGGATTTTCTCAGCGTCCGTTCGGTGGGGCGCAGCGGTTGGTGGGGCGGATTGGATCGCTATTGGTCGGCGAGGTGGCTGGGGCCGGCGTCTGGTCGGTGGCGGGATTTGCGAGTTGGGGACGGAGGACATTGATGGGTAATCGGCGCTACCACAACGACCGCCTGACCAACCGTGTCCAGCTGCTGAACAGCGGGGCCGTGCGATGAGTTTCGAGGACGACGAATACTGGGACGAGCAATACTCAGACCATTCCGGTGGCCCGAATACCGCTGCTGTCGCACAGCGCCGAATGGATGTGCCCGAAGGACCACAAGCACTGATGCCGACTCGCCGGCCGGCGCAAGACAGCGACAATCAGGCCGCTGACTTCGGACAGATCGACGAATTAGCCGTACGGCGACAACGGCGAGCGGCCGAACAGAATGCGGCCCGCCCGGCGCAGCCGACCTTCGAGTCACGCCGGCCGAGTTGGTTAGACGACCCCAATTTCGTACCCGTCGACACGTCTGCGCCGAACTTGGTCGGATCCGAGTTCGCTGACGTCGACTTCAACCGCCCGGAGCTCGGCGCCGACTTCGACGCACCCGACTTCAACTTCACCGACCCGAGTACGCGTCAACCGGCCGATGACCCGTTCGCGGCGTTTGCCGAGTTCCCCAACGACATTGACGAACCGTACGACCACCGTGACCTCGGTAGTTCTAGCTCAGGCCGGACAACTGGGCGCTCGGGCGAGGTGCGACCGCTCGACGGACAGTCGACTGAGGTGCGGCCGAGCGTCCGGCCGGGGCGCGCCTCCGTGCGGCCAGCTCAACCGCCGGCTACAGACGGGGTACAGCCACCGGCGAACCGGCTTCCAATCGGGCGCGAGCACGCCCCGGGATTGGGCGAGGGCACGAGTGCCAGAATCGAGCTCCCGATGGCACGTGGCGTTGCGTCGCCGCACGAGACCCAGCCGACAGCAGTCGGACGGGCATGTGTGCCCCAGCCCGACCAGTCACCGCAGACCACTGGGGTTGAGCAACCCGACGCCGAACAGACTCGGCCGGACCGCACCGACCCGCAATTGCTGCGACCAACCCGCACTGGCGGCATATCCCGCAGCCGAGTCCAGGGCCAACACCGAGCCGACCCGACAAGCACAGACCTTTCCCGTACGCCCGAGGCCGAGCGCGCCGAGGTGCACAACCCTGACGGGCGGCGCATCGGCCCGACCCAGGCGAACGGCTTGCCGATTATCACCGGGGCGGCCGGACCTGCAGCAACCGCCGAAACCGCTGCCGCGGCGGTGGCTCCGCTGATAGGTCCACTGAGTGACGAGAGCGGTCCCCGGATCATTCACCGTGCCACCCCGCCGAGCGCTCCGCGAGTCATTAGTAAAGCAACTCCGCCGCCGGCACCTCGGGTGCTCAAGCGGGTTGAGCCGACCGCTACCCCGCGACACGTCGCCAACGCCCCGGAACCGACCGCCCGAGTGGTTTCGCCGCCAGCTGCGACCGTTCGACCACCGGCGAACCGACCTACAAACTCACCGATCGTGCCACTCGCGCCGGTAGCTGCGCCGGCTCCAACGCGGGCAGCGCCCCGAGCCAATGCGGCTAGCCGCCCCGAAACCAGTCAGCCCGGCCGCCTATCGAGCACAAACGTGCCCAGGACAGTAGTCGATCCGGGCCGGCCAGCGGGTGCGGTCGGTGAGGTGCAGCCGTCGTTGCGGTCCGGGCGAGTGCCTCGGACAGCGCTCGTGACATCGACTGGGGACACCGGGCCGTGGTCGATGGTTCCGGACGCTGCGCCGCCACCGCCTGTCTCGCCGACGAAGATGCCGCCAGGGACGGCTGAGCGCGCGCCGACGCGGACAACGTCGGTAGAGCCAGCGATCTCTGCGCAGCGCAACGACAGGGTCGGCAATGTTTCAGCGGCTCTAGTTGCCCCCCAGCTGGTCGATCGACAGCCGACAGCATCGGCATCGGCATCGGCATCGGCATCAGTCAAGGTGCCACCGGCAACCGGGGAACCGATGCCGGCTTACGCCGCCCTGGTTGCAGCACCAGAGGGCAAACCAGAGCAACCCGTGCAGCCGTCCGCACGAGCTACGCCGCTGGCAGCACCGCGAGCACCAATTCCCAGCATTGCGCTGGCAGCACCGCGAGCACCAATTCCCAGCATTGCGCTGGCAGCACCGCGAGCACCAATTCCCAGCATTGCGCTGGCAGCACCGCGAGCTCCGATCGCCAGCGTTGGTGCGCCGCCGGTCGAAGCGCCACTGGCCGACGAACAGACCGGTGAGTTGCCGGCAAACAGTGATCCGACAGCTGCGGGTGCGTCAGGGGGCAACCCAATCGATCAACCGATCGCGGCCGAATCGGACTCGATACCCTCGGGGCCGGTGCGCAGCCCTGAGGCACCGGTGAATGTCGTGCCACTGCAGCGGCAGGAGCAGCCCAGGGCTGGGCAAGGTTCAGCGGGGACAGGCGGAGCCGCGCGCCCGAAGGTGCAAATCGAGTTTGGCCACTGGTTCGCCGCGAAGGCGAGCGCCCCAGCGGAGGCGACAGGCGTGCCGGACCACCCGCGGCAGGACGAGGAGGCAACATCGGCTACCCCGTCGGTGCGCAACACAGCGACACAGTCGTCCCCGACACCCGTCGTTCAGGTCGACGAAGCACAGGAGCGGGTGGGGCTGCTGTCCGAGGCCGACTGGGCGGCAATCCAATGGCGGCTGGACAGCACAACGCTGCGCGAGACCGCCGACAACCGAGATGCACTCTTCGCGCTCGGTGAACGGCTGGACGGCCGGCTGACGGAAGAGGCAGACAGCATTGCCAAAGCCGCGCTGCTGAGTTTGCGAGCCCAGATTTATCGGTTATTGGGCGAGCTGGGAATGGCGGCGGCGGCCGGCCGATTGGCGCTAGTGCATGCCGAGGCGGCCCGTGACGCACACTCGACTGTGACCGCCCAGGTCGAGCTGGCACAGGTGTTGTGTTTACGCGGCGACTTTTCCGGGGCTGACCGCTTGTTCGCTGCGGCGATCGAAGCGCCGGTCAGCGAGCAGGTGCGCAGCATGGCAAACGAACATGCAGGCCGGTGCTGCTTCGACCAGGGGCGACACATCGAGGCCATGGACCACTTCGCCAAAGCGGTCCGACTAGGACGTCCAGACGACAGTGAACTCGCCGCCCGGATCACCACTAGTGTGCAGGCGGTCTACGTCCAGGTGCTGCGCGACGGCTGGGGCCTCGCGCCTGGATAAGCTGGGCGCGAGTTACTCGGTGCGCAACGCGACCACTGGGTCGAGCCGTCCGGCCCGTTGGGCGGGGACAACGCCGAAAATGATGCCAACTGCAGCCGAGACGCCGAAAGCCAATGCCAGCGACCACCAGGTCAGCGCTGCCGGCACGGGGGAAAACCGGTTCACGATCACAGCACTGCCGACGCCTAACCCCATGCCTAAGACGCCGCCGGTCGTGGTGAGCAGCATGGCTTCCAGCAAAAACTGCACGCCGATGTCGCGCGGGCGCGCACCGACTGCCTTACGTAGGCCGATTTCTTTGGTTCGCTCACGCACCGACACGAGCATGATGTTAGAGACTCCGACCCCGCCGACCAGCAGGCTGATCCCAGCAATGGCGGCGAGCACACCGGTCAATACGCCGAGGATGTCGCCGAGTACGCCCAGGATCTGTTCTTGGGTGATCGAGGTGAAACTGCTGTCGGGGTGCCGCTTGACCAAGGCAGCGACGACAGCTGTTCCGAGTACGTCGATCCGGTCGCGGTCGGGCGCCCTGATGGCCAGGCCGGTGATGCGGTCGGTGCCGAGCAAGCGCTGCGCTGCGGTAACCGGAACGTGCACCTCGCTGTCGCGGTCGACGCCAAGACTTTGGCCCAGTTTCTCGAACGTGCCGATCACCCGGAACCGGACCCCACCGATGGTGATCTGCCGGCCGATTGGATCGCGGTCACCGAACAACTTTTGGGCGATGCCCGCGCCGAGCACCGCAACCCGCCGACCGCTGCTGACGTCGGTGCGAGTCAGGTAGGTGCCCCGGTCGAGACGCCGGACGAATACAGTCGGGGTGGTCTCTAACACGCCTTGCATGCTGGCGGAAGCCGACTGCGAACCAGCCCGCACAGTTTCGCCGGAGCTGATCGTCACCGCTACGCGCGAACGGTCTCCGACGATCCGCGTCACCGCGTCGACATCGTCCAAAGTCATCGGCGAGGCGGTGAGGGTAGCGCCGGCGTGCAGCTTGCCGGGCACGACGACGAGCAGGTTGGAACCGAGCCCTTCGACTTGGTGTTCGACTAACTGTTTGGTGCCCGTACCGATCGAGACCAAGGCCACGACGGCACCGACCCCGATGATCACGCCGAGCATGGTGAGGGCACTGCGCAGCCGATTGGCGCGCAAGGCGTCGAGAGCGACTCGCCAGGCTTCCGCGACTCTCATGCCGGCGCACCAGTGTGCGCGACGTCGACAATTTCACCGTCGCGCATAACGATCTGCCGGTGAGCGCGGGCTGCAACTTCCCGGTCGTGGGTGACCAGCACCACCGCGACTCCGTCCGCATTCAACGATTCCAGCAGGGTCAACACTGCTTCGCCGGTGGCCGAATCGAGGTTTCCGGTCGGTTCGTCCGCGAGCAAGACCGATGGGTTGGTGACCAGGGCACGAGCAATGGCGACTCGCTGCTGTTCCCCGCCGGACATCTGGTTTGGTCGATGCTTAATCCGATGGCCGAGACCGACCCGCTCCAACATCTTTGCGGCCCGAGCTCGCCGCTCCCGCCGCCCGACACCGCGATAGACCAGGGGAAGCGCAACGTTGTCCTGCGCCGTCGTGCGGGCCAGCAGGTGAAACGATTGAAAGACGAACCCAATGGTCTCGTTGCGCAGCTTGGCCATCTCCGCTGGGCCCAAGGTGGACACATCGCGCCCACCGATCAGCAAAGTGCCAGCGCTGGGCCGGTCCAGTCCGCCGAGCAAATGCATCAATGTCGACTTGCCTGAGCCGGAAGTGCCCACAATGGCCACATAGTCGCGTGGCCCGATGACCAGCGACACCCCGCGCAAGGCCGCAACCGAGCCACCGTCTAGCTGGTAGGTGCGAGTGATGTCGCGGGCCACGACCGCCACCCCGGCTTCGCCCGTTTCCCCGAGGTCGATCATGAGGCTTTGTCCCCTGGGTGAAGTTGATCCGCTCCGCCGACGATCACCCGCTGGCCGGCGGTGACGCCCGTGGCAATCTGGACGTTGTCCTCTCCTTGGACTCCGAGCGTGACCGGAACACGCTGATAGTGACCGTCCTGGACGGTCCACACCGTGTCGTGTCCATCGACGTTGACGACTGCCGACGCGGGCACAGTCACCACATCGATCGCTTGGCGCACCTGGAGCCGCAAGGCCGCGCTCATGCCTGGTCGCGGCACCGGGGCCGCCGCGCTGTCAACCCCAACCCCTTTACCCAAATCAAGATTGATCTTGTACGAAACTCCGCCGCGCGCTGAGGTGGAGGGCAGCAAGTCAACAGCATGGACCGTAGCCTGATAGGTAACACCGGGCGCAGCGTCCAGCTGGACGCTCGCCGCACTGCCGGGTCTGACCAGCAGCACGTCAGTCTCGTCGACTTCAGCGGTCAGGCCGAGGTGGCTCGCATCCACGATGGTCACGATCGGCGTGCCCGCAGCGACAATGCCACCGCGCACGATGGCCCCGTTGACGCCGGACAAACCCGCACCAGCCGAACCAGTCGTGGCTGAACCAGCAGCCGAAAGCCCAGACGCGCCACCAGCGCCGGCGGACAGCAGGCCTGCCAATGACGAGGATCCGCCTGGTGCAGTGCCGCCGAGCTGCACCACCCCAGCGATCGGTGCGCGCAAAGTCAGTGCGTCGACGGCTGCGTGGGCGAGCTCGTCGGCCTGCTGCGCCTGGAGTCGTTGTGCTTGCGCGAGCGCACTAACAGTTTGGTCGAGAGAAGCGACACCCTGCTGCAGCGACTGCACCGCCGCGGCAGCATTGGCCGAGGCTGCCGCATATTGCTGTTGGGCCGCTGTCGCTTGCTGAAGGAACGCGGCACGCAGCTTCGGATCAGTGATTTTGGCCGCGGCCGCCTGCGCGCCGGCGAGCGAGTCGGCGGCCTGCTGGTCAGTGCGGCGACGGGCGGCAGTGAAGCCAGCACTGCCGCCTGTGGGTGCCCCGCCACCGTGCTTGGCTTGGTCAAGCAGGCTATCTGCGGCTTTCCGGCGCGCTTGCACCTCCGGGGCGTCGATCACGGCGATGATCTGACCCTGCTGGACCCGGTCGCCGGCCTCAACGCGCAGGTCACTCAAAGTGCCCGCCGCGGAAGCGCTGACGGTGGCAGCGGAGCGGGCTGTGATGGAACCAGGTGCCTCGACGATCTCCGCCACAGTGCCCACAGTGGCGGCTCCCAAGCTAACCGCCGGGCCATCGTCGCTGCAGGACGATGCGGTCATAGACACCAATAACCCGGTGGCAATAGACAATACAAACGGACGCGACGGGGCGCGTGACGATTCACTGGGCACGCCCGCCACTGTATGCCGCACCTGCCACCAGACCGGCTCAGCACCGCAGGGGCGGACCCCCCGATTCGTCGTCCGCCCCTGCGCCGAGCTGGAAATATCGATCAGGTGCCGGGGCGTTGCCCGAAAACCTTGACAGTCAAACCAATCCTGCCAATGCCCCAATAAGCTTGGGCGTCTTGCGGCAATAAATTGATGCAGCCGTGCGAGCCACGCCATTTATCGTGGATATAGGTAGTGGTTTGATGAAAACCGATCCCACCCACAAATCGCTGCCAATAAGGCAACCAGACGTGATACGGGTCGGACCATTCTTTCGAGCTGCGCAAATTGATCTTGTAGGTGCCGGCTGGTGTCCGGAAGCCGTTCATGCCGGTCCGGGTAATCGTCGGCGCCCGCAGCACCTTGCCGTTCTTCATCACCCACGTGGTCTGGTGGGTCAGGTCGACACAGAAGGTGATGCCGGTGCTCTTGGCCGCGCATGCTGCGGTCTTCGTAGCAACGAGCCGGGCAGCGACGTCCACCGTCGTCGGTCCAGCCACTCCAGACGTCGGCACAATGCCGAATCGCTGCTGAAACTTCTTGATCGCTGCACAATCGCCGCTGGATTGCTTGCCATCCACCACTACAGCGCCATAGCCGCCGAGCTGATGCAGATAGCCTTCGACCTGCCGCTGGTAGGGGCCGGCCGGGCAGGCTGGGGCAACTGCCGAAGCACTCGCCCGCATGGTTGCGGTCGTGGTCGCCGAAGCGGTAGGCGCGGCATTTGCGCCGGCCGGAATGAGCGCCAAGGTGCCGAGGTTGCCGCTGACTAAAGTCGCCAGCGCGACCAACGACCGACGGGCCCGTCTGCGTGTCAAATCGTCCTCCCCAGGAAGATGCGTACCGACATCGAAACATGTCGACACGGGTTCCAGCGATTCGGCGCCGACCACGGCACGAAACCGTGAGGGGCCCAAAAAGCGGCCACGAGCAAACATGAGCAGGAATCACCGCGCAAAGATTCAGAGCAGGCGCGGCCTGCCAATACGTCCGGCCGGCGAGAATTTGGCGTCGCACACCCGCACAGTCATATCGGTCAGATCAGCCATTCGGGGTAACCCACCCGGACCAACAAAGCGACTCCACGGCCGTCCCGATCGGACACTGAAGCTGGCTAGGTTTTTGCAGTGCGTAATCGATACCTGGACCTACTTCGTGCCGCGGCGATCGTTCGGGTGATCATTTACCACCTGTTCGGCTGGCCCTGGCTGTCTATCGTGCTGCCGGCCATGGGGGTCATGTTCGCGCTGGCCGGCTCCCTTGCCGCCGCATCGCTGGACCAACGGTCGGCACGGCGGGTGGTGACTTCGCGACTGCGCCGGCTGCTGCCACCACTGTGGTTGCTCGGCCTGATCGCGCTGCCGGTGATGGTGATTGCGGGGTGGGCACATGAGTCGGACGGCGCCCACCCGTTCAGCATTGCGCGGTTGGGGTTTTGGTTGTTGCCGTTGGGCGATCCGCCGGGCAGTGACAAGGGCATCGATATCTGGGAACCACTGTGGTATCTGCGGGCCTACGTGTGGTTCATCCTGTTGTCCCCGCTGCTCTACTTTGCTTATCGCCGGATCGGTTTAGTCACGGTGGTGGTGCCGATCGTCTTGATGGCAGTGCTGGACAAGACCGGTTTTTCGCTGCCGGACACTGCCGACGCGGCGATGTGGGACTTCGTGACCTACGGCGCTTGCTGGATCACCGGATTTGCCCACCACGACGGGCGGCTTGTGCGGCTGCGCGCCGGGTTCGTGGTGCTCACCGCCTTGGGTTTGGGTGCGGCCGCGTTGTATTGGCTCACCGAACACCAGGGGAAAGACGCGTGGGACCTCAACGACGTGTCCCAGTCACAAGCGCTCTGGTCCTTGGCCTTCGTGCTCGTTGCGCTGCGGTGGCAGCCGTCGATGACCTGGTTGGGGAAAGTCAAACCGTTGGATCGCCTGGTTACCCTGCTCAACGCCCGCGCGGTGACGATCTACCTTTGGCACAACATCGCCATCGCGCTGATCTGGCCGCTGCTGGCTTATGTGACCCTGGACGATCTCGGCTGGTTGAGCGGCCCGGTCGACCTGACCGTCGCGTTGCTGCTCACCGGCCTAGCCGTGCTGGCCTTCGGCTGGGCCGAAGATCTAGCCGCTCAGCGCCGACCCCGGTTGTGGCCGGCCAGTGGATCAATTGCACGCAGAGCGCCAACCGCCCCTGGGCACAGTCCAACCGCGGTGACCGTACTCGTTGCGACACCCGCAAGTCAGCCCGTGTTGCTCGCCGCAGCGCCCGCCGGCCACACGGCACTGTTCGGCGCGGAAGCACCGGCTGGACCGGGCAGTAACAGTCTCGCCGCTGCCCTGCGTGGCCGAACCGGCGCACAGGCAGCAATCACCCGACGGCCCGCCAATCAGCCGCCGGCACCGCGCGCTGGAGCCGTCGAGGCAAATTCTGCTGGTCCTGGTATTCCAGCGCAGCCCGATGCCACCCGCGAGCTTGCGCTGCCGGCAGCGCAACGACCGGATGCGCCTATCGGCGAGCAGCCACCGGTGAATCCCGGACAGAGCAATGAATGGGACCCGCAAAGCACTGACACCTGGGCGGCCCTGGGACCGACGTTGGGCAGCCCGAGCCAATTCGGCTGGACGGCAGCTCCGGACGAGCCGACCACGACCCACCGGCCCCGCTACCACCAGCCCTAACACCTCTTGCAATTACACCCTGGCACTGCGAGAGTTCTTCACTATTGCTCGTTGAGCTGTGGCTAACCTGAACGAATGCGGCGGTTCGGACAGGCGGTGACGCCAGCGGCTACAGCCGACGGGGTTGTTTCGCTGGTCTTTCGTGCCGGCAATCTGCTCTGCGCACTGCCGCTCGACGAAGTCGTCGAAACCACCCGACCGTTGGCGACGCAACCGTTGGCCGGCACCGCCCCGTACGTGCTTGGCCTCAGCGTCATGCGGGGCGTGCCAACACCGGTGATCGACGTGGCGCGGCTACTCGGTGGCGCTGAGGCAGACGTACGCCGCTATGTGGCAGTACGCACCGAACGCGGCCCAGTCGCGCTGGCCACCGGTGAAGTGCTCGGCATTCAGGACACCACCGCGGAGATCGGCCGGAGACATCCGGCGTTGCTCGGCGGCGGCGCTAACAATTTCGTCGCCGGCGTGGGCACGATCGACGCGGAGCCGCTGTTGCTGCTGCACAGCATCCGAGCGGTTCCCGATCACATCTGGGAAGCCGCCGCCGTAAGCGCGCCCGTATGAGCACCGCAGACGCTCGCCGAGCCGAGGAGCCTGGGCGGACATGAGCGGTGGACCTGAGGTGGCGCGCTTTCGCAACTTGCTGGCCAAGTGGCTCGGCTGGACCTTCGACGCCGGCGACACCGACCAGCTCGTGCAGGTGCTCGACGAACGGGCGACGAACAACGAGCTGAGTCGCGCCGCCTATCTTTATCGGCTCGGCGCCGGCGAATGGGCGGACGAGATCGTTGCGCTCACGGAAAGTCTCAGCATTACCGAAACTTACTTTTTCCGACACAGCGCACAGTTTCGGGCGCTGCGCGAGACCGCTTTGCCGCAGCGGGTCGTGGCCCGGTCGAGCCAGCGGATTCTGCGCCTACTCTCGGTGGCTTGCTCATCCGGCGAAGAGGCGTACACGCTGGCGATTGTCGGGCGGCAGGTGCAGCCGGATCCGCAGTGGATCATCAACGTGATCGGGCTGGACGCCAATCCCGCGGTGCTGCGTAGGGCCGACGCAGGACGTTATTCGACCTGGTCACTGCGCGAGACCCCGGACCCGGTTCGGCGGCGCTGGTTTCACCCGAGCGACGACGGCTTTGCGGTCCGCGAGGAAATCCGGTCACTGGTGCGGTTCCGGCAATACAACGTGGCCGACAACGACGTCGAACTGTGGCGACCGAACCAGTACGACGTGATCTTCTGCCGGAATTTGTTGATGTATTTGACCGCCGACATGGCCGCTGACCTGATTCGGCGGATGACCAAAGCCCTGGCGCCGGGCGGGTTCTTATTCCTCGGGCACACCGACTCGCTGGGCAGCCGACCGGAGGGGCTGGAGCCACAACAGAGCCACCACACGTTCTACTACCGCCGGGTCGCTGACGTCGCATCTCGAGCGGCACTGGTGCCGCAGCGGGCGTCGATCGCATACCCGGCCGCGCCGACACCAGTTGCGATGAACCATGAATATCAGCGAGCGCTGCGATTACTGCACGATGATCGGTTCGCCGAGGCGCTCGAGGTGAGCTCGACAGTGGCGCAAGACCCAGACTCCGGCGACCGGGAACCGTACGAATTGTTGATCCATGGGGTGTTGTTGGCTCATGCGGGCCGGTTCCGCGAAGCGATCGACACTGCCCGCCGACTGATCGCCCTCGACGGGCTGTACGCCAATGCCCACCAGCTGTTCGCATTGGGGCTTGAGGGCGATGGCACCGTGGATGAAGCGATTAGCCAGTACCGGCTCGCCGCCTACCTAGATCCGAGTTTCGCCCTGCCTCGGCTACGGCTCGGTCAACTAGCCCGACGTCGCCGCGACGAACCCACGGCCGCTGCCGAGCTGCGCCGGGCGCTGGAACTGCTCGCACAAGAAAGCGACGAGCGGATCACCTTGTTCGGCGGCGGGTTCGGCCGAATGGCGTTGACTGTGCTCTGCCGCACCGAACTCGACTCGACCGGGGCGCGCCGATGATCGCTTCCTTCGACGGCAGCGTCGCCCAGCGGATCGAGCGGCTGCGTGACGAGTTCGACCGCTCGTTCGCCGAGCCGCTGCGCCGGCACGATGTCGAACACATCGAGCTGTTGGCCATCCGGGCCGGCGATCGGCCGTACGCGTTGAGTTTGTCGCAGACCGAGGGGTTGCACCCAGATCGGCCGGTGACAGCGCTGCCCGGACCGCAACCGGCACTGCTCGGCTTGGCGGGTTTCGCCGGAACGGCAGTGCCGGTCTATGACCTGGCGGCGCTGCTAGGGCACCCCATTGCCAGCCGCCCACGCTGGCTGGTGTCGGCCGCCGGACTGCCGCCCCTGGCATTGGCTTTTCACGATCTGGACGGCCATGTCCGCGTGCCGGTGACGGCAATCGTCGCCGAGCAGGCCGCCGATAGCCAGCGCAACATCTTGCGCGGCATGGTGTCGCTGCCCGGTGACACCCGACCGATTATCGACGTTGATGCCGCTCGCGCCGCCGTGCACGCCCTGACCGGACACGCGCAGAATCCAGAGCAGGAGACCCGACAATGATGGCTGGACGCACCTTCGGTAACAAGCTGGCCGCCGGCTTCGGCTTGATCCTCGGGCTGACCGTGCTGATCGCCGTCACTTCGGTGACCGCACTGCGATTTGTGATGACCGCCAACGACAGACTGATCGACTCTGCGACGGTGAATCTGGTCGGCGCACAGCGCTTGAACACGCTGATGGAAACCCGGCTCGGCGACTTTCGGGCATTTATCCTGAACGGCACAACCGAATATTTGGATCTGACCAACAAAGATCGCAATGCGTTTCTCGATCAGATTCGCGTTTTGCAGGCGAATCTGAACGACAGCAAGTCACTGAGTCTGCTGAATGCGGTGTCAGTCGCCGAGGCCAAACATAATGCGCTGGTAGATCCCGTCATCGAACGCCGTAAGACGATTACCAACCTGATGAACGTCTCCCAGCTCAATGCGAGCGATGTCAAGCCGGCTCGACAATTGGTGCAGGACTCGATCAGTGCGCTGATTGCCCGGGTAACCGCAGTGGAACAAGTTGACCGCAAGAACGCCGCGGCTGGAGCTGTGCAAGCCATGTGGACGATCATCGGGCTAAGCCTGATTGCGCTGGCCTGCGGCGCGACCATTGCTTTTCGCCTCAATCGCAATCTGCGCCGAGAAGTGGGCGCGGCAGTCGGGCATATTCAGAGTTCCTCGACGCAATTGGAAGCCGCTGCCGCACAACAGGCTAACGGTGGGAGAGATCAGGCAAGTGCGATGAGCGAGATTACCACGACGATCAGCGAACTGTTGATCACTTCGCGGCAGATCGCCGACAGCGCCCAGCGAGTTTCGCAAATCGCCGAGGACACCGCGGAGGCGGCGCGCAGCGGCGATGCCACTATCGATCAGACTCGGGCGTCGATTATCGCAATCCGCACCCAGGTCGATCAGATCGTGCAGCACATGCTAGCGCTCGGAGAGAAGTCGCAGCAGATCGGTGGCGTGGTCGACCTGGTCTCCGAGCTAGCCGAGCAGACCAATATCTTGGCGATCAACGCGACGATCGAGGCTAGCGGTGCCGGCGAGTGGGGCCGCCGATTTGCCGTGGTGGCCGAGGAGATTCGCAAGCTCGCCGACCGTACGGCTGGGTCGGCTAAGGAAATTCGGGCGCTGATCGAAGACGTACGTGGGGCGGTGAACACCACAGTTATGGCGACCGAGATCGGGGCCAAGGCGGTCGACTCGGGTTCGCGACAATTCGACGACGCCACCAACTCGTTCCGACGCATCGCCCAACTGGTCGCCACCACTAACGATGCCACCCGGGAAATCGAGCTGTCGACCAAGCAGCAGACCACTGCAGTTGAACAGGTAAACGTGGCAGCATCCGACACAGCCCGGGTCAGCCGCGAGACCGAGGCCAGCGCGGTGCAGACCCGCCAGACCGCCACTCACTTGTCCACCCTTTCCGGCGATTTGCTGGACCTGGTCGGTACCGGCCGCCGCTGATGCCCGACAGTCGCGATCCGCTGCGCTACTTCCGAATCGAAGCGCGCGAGCTGATCGACCAGATCAGCGCGGGCGTGCTCGACCTTGACCAGCAGCCCGGACCGGAACTGGTGCCCCGGCTGCTGCGGTTCGCGCACACGCTCAAAGGCGCGGCCCGAGTGGTGCGGCAACCGCGGATCGCCGACCGGGCGCACGCGTTTGAAGAGGTACTGGTCGCTCACCGCCACGAAACCGCGGCGCTGCCGGCCGACGAAATGCGCGAGCTGTTACGGCTCAACGACGAAATCGCTGAACAGGTAGCCACCTTGGAGCCGACCACAGCGGCGGCCACGGCGTCAGCGCCGCCGGCCGCGGCACCAACGCCGACACCGACACCGACACCAACGCCGACACCGACACCGACACCGACACCGACGATGTCAACCGCACCCGCACCCCAGCCGGACTCGTCGGTCGCGCCACAGCCAGTGCCACTGCAACCGAGCACGACTACCAACGCCACCTTGGAAGATGGCCCGACCCCGCGAGCTGCCACCGCCGACCTGGACGAACTACTCGACGCGATCGGCGAGGCAAACGCCCGGATCGCTCCGCTGCGTAACGGCGGCCAGGCCGTCGGTCGGCTGTATCGTTCGGCGGAAATCCTCGCTGACCAGCTGCAGACGGGGCGGGCTACCGTGAGCGACGCAGCCACTCGAACCGCGGTGTTGCGCATCAGTGGTGAGCTCAGCGCACTGAGCCGCAGCCTCACCGACGCGGTTGACCAGGTCGAACGCGAACTCGACGAGATTCGCGGTCGGGCCGAAGGGCTGCGGCTGATTTCGGCCGGCAGCATCTTCACCACGTTGCACCGGGCCGTTCGTGACGCCGCTGACGCCGAGGGCAAACGGGTCCGGTTCACCGGCCGCGGCGGCGATTCCCGGATGGGACCGAATCTGTTGGCCCAGATCAACGGCGCGTTTCTACACGTGGTCCGTAACGCCGTAGTGCACGGCATCGAACCGGAGGAACAGCGCATTGCCGCAGGCAAACCCGCTGAAGGCTCAATTGTCGTCGAGGTCGTTCGCCGGGGCCGCTACATCGCCTTCCGCTGCACCGACGACGGCCGTGGCTTCGATCTGGTCGCCTTACGCCGTACGGCGCAAGCCCGCGGCCTGTTACCCCCCGGTGGCGACCCGCCCGATCCACAGGCCCTAGTCGACCTGGTCCTACGTGGCGGGATCAGCACCTCCACCGCAGTCACTGAGGTAGCCGGCCGCGGGATCGGTATGGACGTGGCCCGAGACGTCGCCGCCCAGCTGCACGGTGAGGTCAACGTGCGCTCGCAACCGGGTGTCGGCGCATGCGTGGAGATCATCGCGCCACTGACGTTGCTGAGCATGAACGGCCTGATCGTCGAAGCGGCCGGCACGGTGGCAACGGTGCCGCTAGACGCAGTCCGCCGGTGCGTACGGTTGCCGGCACCGGAAGCAGCAGCAGCCGCAGCGAGCGGTCGACTGGCACACGACGGTCAAGTTGTGCCGTTTTTGCCGTTGGCCCGCACCCTCTACCCCGATGCCGTGGTGCCCGACACGATCGGGACCGGCGTCGCAGTGGTCATCCGAGCCGACAACGACACGGTGGCCATCGGCGTGGACCGGCTCGCCGGCACCACCACCGTAGTAGCTCGACCGTTGCCAGATCTCGCCCCAGCTGCGGCGGTCGTCGGCAGCGTAGCGATCGATTTGGACGGCAATCCGCGGCTGGTGCTGGACGCGCACGGCTTGGTAGCCCAAGCGCGCCGCGTGCAGGTCTTGGCCGGTGGTTTCGCCCCCGCCCCGCCCGCCCCGAAACTGCCTATCTTGGTCGTTGACGACTCGTTGGCCACGCGGATGCTCGAACGCAGCATTCTCGAATCAGCCGGTTACGAGGTGGACCTAGCTGCCTCCGGTGAGGAAGGTCTAACCAAAGCCCGGTCCCGCAACTACGGACTGTTTCTCACCGACATCGACATGCCGGGCATCGACGGGTTCACCTTCGTTGCACAGACCCGCGCTGATCCGGCGCTCGCGCACGTGCCGGCCATCCTGGTCAGCTCGCGCAGCAGTGCCGCGGACCGCCAGCGCGGCGTCGAAGTGGGTGCCGGGGCATATGTGGTCAAAGGAGAGTTCAATCAAGAGGAGCTGCTCGGTCATATCCAGCGACTGGTACGCGGATGATCCGGGTGGTGGTGGTCGACGATTCTGCGACGATGCGGCACCACCTGCGCGAATCGCTGCTAGCCGACCCGGAACTGCACGTGGTTGGCGAGGCAGTCGACGGCGCCCAGGCCGTGGAATTGGTCGCCCGGTTGCGCCCCGACGTGGTCACGATGGACATGATGCTGCCGACAATGAGTGGGCTGGTGGCCACCGAACACATCATGGCCGAACACCCCACGCCGATCCTGGTGGTGTCGTCAGCGAATCGACAGGAGCTGTTCTCCACCTACAACGCGCTCGCTGCCGGTGCAGTAGACGTGTTGGAGAAGCCGCGGGGCGACAACTGTGACGCCGACTGGGGCCGCCGACTGTGTGCCGTGGTCCGGCTGGTGTCGCGGATTCGGGTGATCACCCATCCACGGGCTCGGTTAGGGGCCCGCGCCCGCCAAACAACGTCGGCAGTTTTGGCCGGGCCGGGTCCGGGTCCGGGTCCGCTGCAAGTGGTCGCGCTGGGTTCCTCGACCGGCGGCCCGGGTGCGCTAACAGATCTGCTGCGCACACTGCCACCTGGATTCGCCACGCCGATCCTATGTGTGCAGCACATCGCCGCGAGTGAACCGTTCGCAATGGCGTTCTCGGACTGGCTAGCCGGGCAGACCGGGCGAGACGTCACCTATGCCCAGGAAGGCATGGCGGTGCGGGCACTCGCCGGTCGGGTGGCATTGGCCCCACCTGACCGGCATTTGTTCGTGCGCGATCAGGTGGTGCGGCTCAGTGACGCTGCGCCGCGGCACTCCTGTCGCCCGTCGGTCGATGTGCTCTTCGAGTCGATCGCAACCGATTACGGCGCTAGTGCCGCCGGCTGCCTGCTCACCGGGATGGGACGTGACGGCGCTCAAGGGTTGTTGGCCATGCGCGTTAGCGGCTCAGTCACCTTCGCCCAAGACGAGGCGAGCTGTGTGGTTTACGGCATGCCCCGAGAGGCAGCTCTGATCGGGGCGGCAGCCAACATCATGCCCCCAGCCCGGATCGGCGCTTGCTTAGGTGAGCTGCATCCGGCAGCGGGGAGGCGACGATGAGCCATCGGGTGCTGATCGTGGACGACAGCCTCACCGTACGGATGGATTTGCATGAGTCGTTTGAGGCTGACGGCTTTGCCACCGTGCTGTGTGCAACCGGTGCCGAGGCGCGCGTGGCGTTCAGTCAAGCGGAATTTCAGGTGGCCGTGCTCGATGTGATGTTGCCCGATGCGGATGGATTAGAGCTGCTCACCGAGCTATTGGCCATGCCCGAGCACCGAGGCGTGGTGACTGTGCTGCTGTCCACCGAGGACGAGGTGCACGACCGCCTCGCCGGCCTACGCATCGGTGTAGATGAATACGTTGGAAAACCCTACGACTCCGGGTACCTGGTGGCCCGCGCCCGACAACTGCTCGGCGAGCACCCGCGCGGCAACGACGACCGAACCACAGTGCTCGTGATCGACGACAGCATGACCTTCCGCGAGCAGCTCCGCGAACTGTTGGCGGCCGAAGGCTATGCAGTGTTGACCGCGCCCTCGGGTGAGGAAGGCCTGCGGATGGCCGCCGACCGCAGACCGCAGGCCGTGATCGTGGACGGGGTGATGCCTGGCATCGACGGTGCCACGGTGATTCGCCGGATTCGGCTCGACCCGGCGCTGCGCGACACCCCGTGCATCTTGCTCACCGCAGCCGACGACTATGCCACCGAGCTGCAGATGCTCGACGCCGGCGCGGACGCGTTCGTGCGCAAGCAGCAAAATCTGGCGATCGTGCCGGCGAAGCTGAACGCGGTGCTGCGGCAAAGCGCCGAGCAGCTGCCGATCGAAGTCACCGGCAGTTCGCACGGGCCGAGCAAAGTGCTGGCGTTGAACCCGGACCGCGGCTGGCTGGCCGAGCTAACAAGTGAATTGCGCGACGAGGGATACGACGTGATCCCGGTGACCCAGATTCGCGATGCGCTCGATCTGCTGGCCGCACAGCCGGTCGATTGCATCGTGCTGGGGATTGACTTGGCTGGCGACACTGGCCGCGAGGCATGTCGACAGATCAAAGAGGTGCCGGTGATCGGCGAGACGCCGGTGGTGATGACCGGCGAAAACGACGACGACATGCTGGCATGCTTGGCGGCCGGCGCTGACGACTATGTGCGGGCCAGCTCCGGTGGTGCAGCGTTGCGCGCACATGTGCGTACCCAAATCCGCCGTAAGCAGTCGCACGACGAAAGCCGGCGGATTCGCGAGGAGCTGATGCGCCGCGAGTTAGATGCGGCTGAGGAACGGGCGGCGCGGCGGTTGGCCGAGACGCGGGCGGCGCTGGTGGAGGAGTTGGAGTGGCGCAACCGGGAGTTGGAGGCGTTCTCCGGTTCGGTTTCGCACGACTTGCGCGGCCCGTTACAGGTGATCAGCAGTTTCGCCGAGCACATGCTCGATGATGACGACGATCCGCTCAGCGCTGAGGCGCGGCGCCGACTGGGCCGAATCCAGGCAGCTGCGGGTCGGATGGCCGATCTGGTGGAAACATTGCTGATTCTGGCTCGGGCCAGCCGCGGTGAGCTGCGCCGGGAGGCGTTCGACTTGACCACGACGGCGTGGCAGGTGATCGGCGAGGTGGAGGCCCGCGACCCGCACCGGCACGGTGACTTCACCGTGCACGATGCGATGACCGCCGACGCGGACGAAGGCCTGGTCCGAGTGATCCTAGAGAATTTGATCAACAACGCAGTGAAGTTCACCCGCAAAATAGAAAACCCCAAGATCGAGATCGGGGTCAGCGCGAACCGCTTCTTCGTCCGCGACAACGGCGCCGGCTTTCCCGGCGGCAAGTCCGGTGAGCTGTTTCGACCGTTTGCCCGCCTGCACAGTGCGGAAGACTTCCCCGGCACCGGTATCGGCCTGACCACAGTGCACCGGGCGGTCGAACGGCACGGCGGAGAGATCTGGGCCGAGGGCGAAGACGGCCACGGCGCCACCTTCTGGTTCACCTTGCCACCGGCTCCGCCAGTCACCACCGAACGCCGCACCCAAGCCCGCCGCAACGGCTAATCGGCCGGCCCGCTGTGCGTGCTTGACCCGGCGGGCCGCGTCACTGTGGTCACCCGTCGGCGCGGACCGAAATCAGTCGATACCCAAGGCGGCGACTGGGCTCACGGTGCCCGCGCGCCGGGCGGGCAGCACGCCGGCCAGCGCACTGAGCAACACCAACGCCGCGAAGGCCACCCCCAGCTGCCCGGCGGGCAAGGTGAGCGGTGCGTTCACCCCCAAAGCCTTAACTGCCAGCCACGCGTACGGGACGCCGAGTGCTAACCCCAACACCGCCCCGATCGTCCCGTACAGGGCGGATTCGCAGGTCAGTAGCGCTCGCAGCCCGCCACGGGATAGCCCGAGCGCGCGCAGCAGGCCAGATTCGCGGGCCCGTTCGACCACTGACAACGCAGTAGTGGTGCCGACTCCCACTACGGCGATCAGCACCGTCAACCCGATCAGGGCCAGCGCGATCACCAGTACGGTATCGAGGATGCTGTTGATCTCGTCGCGTTGATCCGCTAGAACGCTGATGTGGTAGCCAGGTCGGCCTGGCCCGTTGATTGCCGCGAGTGCACTTAACCCCGCCGTGCGACCTTGTTCCCCGCCTGCTGCCGCATCGAGCAGCAGCCCGGAATAGCCCGGCGCGGCACCGAGCTTGCTCAGATCAGCTGGATCGAGGACTAGGGCGCTCTGCAGTGGAGCGGCATCCGGCAGTGCGGCGATCACGATCAGCCGCACTGTGTGTTTGCCGCTAACCACCTCAGTCGTTTGACCCACCTGCAGGCCGGTGACCTGAGCCGCGAGTCCGGAAATGATCACCTTGCCTGGACCGAGATCCTGGATCGACCCGCTCGAGGTGTCCAATTTGTCCAGCTGCGGCAAGGCGGACAAGTGCAGGTCGTTCGCGGTCAGGTCGCGCTCACCGATCCGCACGTCCAGCCGACGGTAGCCGGCGACGTGCGTTACTGCCGGTGTCGCGCGCACCTGATCAGCCGTCGCAACCGAAATTGTGGCGTCTGAACTCTTCGGGGTCACCTCATAATCGGCCGGTGCGGAGATCGCTGACTCCCGATCGGCGAGCACCCGCATGGATGCGCCACCGACCAAGACACCGGTGATCAGCGTGACGCCCAGCGCGACCACCACCGAAACCGCAGCAGCCCGGCGCGGGGTGGCACCGACCGCAGCAGTGGCCAGTCGACCGACTGGGCCGAACCAGCGAATCAACGGCCCCAGTGCGATCAAGACCGGACCGACCAGCACTGGACCGAGCGCGATAAGCGCGAAAAACGCGAATGCGCCCGACCCCACGATCGACAACAGCATCGGCAGGGCGTGATAATTCGTCGGGTTCCGACCGGGCAGCTGCGTGCCGACATAGCCAGCAAGTGCGCCAGCACCGGCCAACAACCCCAGACCAACCAGCCACCGCAGTACGCCGATGTCGCGCCGGGCGGCCGACGTGCCCGCGCCGCGCAACGCTTCCAACGGCGAAACCCGGGCCGCCGACAGTGCGGGGGCGAGAACAGCCACCATTGTGATCACAACAGCGAGCAGGATTGTGCCGAGCGCCGGCAGCAGCGGCACTCCGGGTGAGGAGACGTCGATTCCGCTGGCGCGCAGCAAAAATGGCGCCAATTGGCCGACAATCGCGGCCAGCAGCACGCCGGTGAGCCCAGTGACCAGGCCAGTTAAGGCCCCCTCGACCGCGAGCGAAGCGGCAATCGAACGGCGGCCGGCACCGACCGCGCGCAGCAGGGCGAGTTGGCGCAGCCGTTGGGCGAAGACAATCCGGAACGTGCTGGTGGCGACGAGACCGGCGGCGACAACAGCAATCGCCACGAACATCGCCACCACGGCGAACACCTGGTCGAGGTCGCTCGTCTTGGCTTTTGCCTCGTCGAAGCGCACGTCGGCGCCGGCTCGAACGGTGGGTCGCGGGTCGCCGGAATCCACCAAGGCGGTGATCTTCGTGCGTACAGCGGTCAGATCTGCACCTGGTTGCAGCCTTATGTCGATTTGGCTCAGCTGGTTGGCCCCGCTAAGCCGGGTGACACTTGCCTGCGGCGCGTATGCGGTGTAGCCGAAATCGGCGGGCACCTGCACGACTGCGACCACTTTGAGCGTCGTCGGCGCCGCCGGTTCGCCGTTGGCACCATACCGGGTGACGGCTTTAACACTGGAGCCCAGCGTCAGCCCCATTCGCTCAGAAGTCCGCGGGGTCACCGCAATCTGATCCGCGGCATTCGGATAGGCGCCACTGAGGACGTGCACGAGTGTCAGCGGGCCGCTGCCCGGATCCGCGACGATGCCGAACGACTCGGTGCCGACCTTCGCATCGACCTCGGTCCGCCCGACCGTTTCCACCACCCCGGCGAGCTGGTGGATCTTGGTGAGCTGGGCGGTTGTGATCGGTCCCCCGCCGACGACCAGGTCCACCGCCGCTGGGGTGTCGCTGAGCCCGTTCAGCAAGCTGCGCTCGGTGATCTGTTGAGCCAGCACAGTGGCGTAGACGACGAACGAGACCACCAAGATCGCCAGGCCGGTCAGCAACAGCCGGGCCGGGCGCCGCACAACGGCACTGAGTTGAGTGCCGAGCACTGCAATCATCGAGTCGACGCCAAGGTCTGCACCGCAGCACTGACCGAGGCGACGTCGGGCTGCTCGATCTCCCCGGCCACCTTGCCGTCGGCGAGCAACACCACCCGATCCGCGTACGCGGCGGCGCCCGGGTCGTGCGTGACCATGACGACGCTCTGACCGAACTCGCGTACCGAATTGGCGAGGAACTGCAACACCTCGGCGCTGGAGCGGGAGTCGAGGTTGCCGGTCGGTTCGTCGGCGAAGACCACCTCGGGGCGTGACATCAACGCTCGGGCCAGGGCGACGCGCTGCTGCTGGCCGCCGGAGAGCTCGCTGGGCCGGTGTCGCAGCCGGGCGCTGATGCCGAGCACCTCGCTGAGCCGAGCCAGTAGTTCCGGGTCGGCTTTACGCCCAGCCAGCTCCAGCGGCAGGGTGATATTGCGCTCGGCGCTCAACTGCGGCAACAGGTTGAACGATTGAAACACGAATCCAATTCGTTCTCGACGCACCTTGGTGAGGACCCGGTCGGATTGGGTGGTCAGGTCAGTGCCGCCGAGCAGCGCCTGACCCGAGGTCGCCGTATCCAACCCGGCTAAACAGTGCATCAAGGTGGATTTGCCCGAACCGGACGGTCCCATGATGGCGGTGAATTGCGCTCGAGCGAAGCCGACAGTGACTCCGTCCAGCGCTCGTACGGCGGTGTCGCCACTGCCGTAGATCTTGACCAGGTCGACGGCGGCGACGGCGGCCATCGAGGCTTGGTCAACGGCCGGGAACTGCGTTGGCATGTGCGCTCCAGTCAGCGGCGGTCGAAATTCTTGATATGGAGTTTGCGCGAAACGGTCAGCTGGGCACATCGGTCCGCCGGCAGGCATCGTCCGGACGCAAGCTCTGTCTTTCGGCCGATGGGCACCAGTGCGAGGCCAACTACCCTGGGTCACAATGCCGACGAACTCGAACCGCACCCTGCTCTTGCGCCTCGGCCAACTGACCGGCCTGGGCATGCTGGCCGTATTGGGCCTGGTGGACGTGACCACGAGCCTGTCCAACGGTGTGTCTTACGGCCTGCTGCAGGTCCTCGCCGCGATTGCTGCTGCCGCGGTGTGGCTGCCGGCACACCAGCAAAACTCCACGGCTCTACCCAAGACTGCAGTCGCGCTCGGGTTGGGTTCGCTGCTTTTGACCGCGGCGATCGGCTCCTACCACTACAACGAAACCGGCTGGGGCTTCGCCGAATCGGCTGCGTTGCTCGGCGTCCTGTTCGTGGTAGCTCGCCGGGCCACACCCGGCGGGGCGGTCATGTCGGTGATCATCGTCGGCGCGGCGGTTGGCTTGCTGCCCCTGCGCGGCGGCAACAGCTCATTTTACGTCATCCTCGGGTTGATTCAGGCCCTGGCCGGTGCCGGCGCGATCGGTTTGGGCATCTACCTGCGCACCATTTCTACCTCCCGGCAACGGGCCGTGGACGCGGTCCGAGCCGAACAGCGCATCGAGTTCGCCCGCGATCTGCATGATTTCATCGCCCACCACGTCACCGGGATCGTGGTGCAGGCGCAGGGAGCCAAATTCGTCGCCGAGCAAGACCCGCAGCGAGTCATGCTCGCCCTGGAACAAATCGAGCAGGCCGGCGCCGAAACGATGGCGTCGATGCGACGCATGGTCGGCGTGCTGCGCGACCCCGCTTCCAAGCTGGACGCACCACTCGCACCAGTCGCCGGCGTGTCCGAGCTCGGCGGCTTGCTGGAGCAGTTCACCAATGTCGGCGGCACGGTTGCCCGGCTGCACGTCGACGGGGAAACCGAGGGACTGCCAGTGGAGGTTTCGACCTCGGCCTATCGGGTGGTGATGGAGGCACTGACCAACATCCGCCAACACTCACCGAACGCCCAGGTCGCCGATGTGTGGATCCGGCGCACTCCGGACTGGCTGCTGGTCCGGATCGCCGACGACGGCCCAGTAAAGGCAGGCCCACCCCGCGAGCGGGCAGGGTACGGTCTCGTGGGCCTGACTGAGCGGGTTCGCGCGGTCGACGGCCGGCTCAGCGCAGGCCCCGGTATCGACTGCGGTTGGGTGGTCGACGCCGCGTTCCCGCTGCAGGTGAGGATCAACTAATGATTCGCGTAATGATCGCCGACGATCAGGCGATGGTGCGTACTGGCTTTGGCATGATCATCGGCGCGCAGCCGGACATGTCAGTGGTCGGCGAGGCGGCCGACGGGGTCGAAGCCGTCGCGATGGCCCGAAAGCTGCGCCCCGACGTCGCCTTGTTCGATATCCGGATGCCGAAAATGGACGGTTTGCAGGCGTTACGTCTGCTCGCCGGTCCGGGCGTGGCCGACCCGGTGAAGGTGGTGGTGGTGACCACTTTTGATCTGGACGAATACGTGCACCAGGCGCTGCGAAACGGCGCGGCGGGTTTCCTGCTCAAAGACTCCGGGCCGTCGCTGCTGATCGAGGCAGTGCGGGCCGCGGTCTCCGGCGACGCACTGATCAGCCCATCCATCACCGTACGGCTGTTGCAGCACCTATCGCCGCCGGCACCGATCGACGACGACGGTGGGTTGTCGCCGCGTGAGCTCGATGTGGTGAAGTTGACTGCCCGTGGACTGACCAACGCCGAGATCGCCACCGAGTTGTTCATCTCGATCGGCACGGTCAAGACCCACCTGGGCAGCGTGCAAAGCAAACTCGACGCCCGTAACCGGGTCGAAGTAGCCGCCTGGGCCTGGCAACGAAAACTCGTCGGCTAGCGCGGAGACGGGCGTCGCGAAACGGGCGTCGCGAGTCGCGGCCGGCAGCTGCTGTTTAGCTACGGCGTTGCAGGAACTCGTAGACGTCCTGGGCGTCGACGCCGGGGAAGGTGCCGGGCGGTAGGGCTGCGAGCAGGTGCGAATGCACGCGAGCGCTCGGCCACGCGTTGCCGGCCCAGCGCTGCACCAGCTCGGCCGGTGGGCGCCGACAACAGTCCGGATCCGGACAGCGCGACACCGTACGCCGGGTCGTGTCCCCACCGCGAAACCAGCGCGCATGCTCGAACGGCGTGCCGACCGTGACCGCGAACTCTCCCGACCGAGTCGACTCGATGTGCACCGTGCACCAGTACGTGCCGGCCGAGGTGTCGGTGAACTGGTAAAACGACGAGTACGGGTCGTCGGCTTGGAAGATCGTGCGCGAAGCCCACTGTCGGCAGACCGGCTGCCCCTCGATCGCCCCGGTTACATCGGTCGGAAAGCGAACATTGTCGTTCTCGTACGCCTTGTAGATGATGCCACTTTCGTGCACTCGGGTGAAATGGACCGGGATGCCGAAATGGTGGGTGGCTAGGTTGGTGAACCGGTGGGCTGCCGTCTCGTACGAGACTCCGAAAGCGTCCCGGAAGTCGTCGATGGCCAAAGCCCGGTCAGCTTTAGCCTCGCGCAGGAATTCGACAGCGAATCTTTCCGGCATCAGCAGCGCAGCAGCGAAGTAGTTCGCCTCCACTCGTTGCCGCAGAAAGTCGCCATAGTCGGCCGGATCTGCGTGCCCCAGCACGAAATGGCCTAGCGTCTGTAGCACCACCGCGCGCGGGTCGTGGCCCTTGCCACTGGCCACCTGCGGCAGGTAGACCCGCCGATTGAGCAGATCAGTGACCGAACGGGTCGAGCCGGGCAGATCACTCACGTAGTGCAATTCGAACCCGAGTTGGGCGGCGATGTCCAGAATGCCGCGCTGCGACAGCGGGCCGGTCGTGTGCCGCACCGACTGCAGCACCTTGGCCGCGGCCTGCTCGATCCGAGCGAAGTAGTTGTCACGTTCCCGCATGTCGATCCGCAGTTGCGCGTTGGCCCGACGAGCCACTTCCGGGGTGGCGCTCTGCTCGGTCAACCGCCGGGTGAGCTCGCGATGCAGCCCGATCAGCGACTCCAACGCGTCTGCCGGCAACCGCCGCCCACCCCGGACTGTCGGCAACCCCAACGACGTATATGCCGGTGTCTGCTGGAAATGGGTCAGCTCGACTTCCATGCCGGCTCGCCGCGATGGCGCCTCGGCCCGCAACAGATCACCCAACGGCACGCCGAGCGCACCGGCGATTGCTTGCAGGACCGACAGCTTCGGCTCCCGCTTACCGTTTTCGATCAGCGACAACTGCGACGGCGCTCGGCCCACAGCAGCGCTGAGTTGCTCCAGCGTCATGCCCTTGCTGCGGCGCAGGTGACGCAACCGCTGCCCCAGCAGCACCAGATCAACACCGGGCTCATCCGCGGGCGAAAGTGAAGCGGTCACGTGTTTTACCGTAGCAGAAATTTCGCGTTTCTTCTGCTCACAACCGGGTTCAACCTGGTGCTTCCAGCGCGCGATAGTCGAGTTCTTCCACCACAGGGCAACACCACCAGCGCAGGGAAGGAAATTTCCGATGACCGATCAGTTGAGGGCAGTCCGGGGTATGGCAGCTGCGGGCGACGCGGCCGCGGATCTAGCGCGGACCTGGGCGCAAGATGCCCGCTGGCAAGGGATCAAGCGCAGCTACCCGGCGCAGGAAGTCATCCGGCTGCGCGGCACGGTTCAGGAACGGCACACCCTGGCTGAGCGCGGTGCGGCCCGGCTCTGGGAGTTACTGCACGACGAGGACTACGTGCACGCGCTCGGGGCGCTCACCGGTGGGCAGGCTGTGCAGATGGTGCGCGCCGGCCTCAAGGCGATCTACCTCTCCGGCTGGCAGGTCGCCGCTGACGCCAACCTGTCCGGGCACACTTACCCCGACCAGTCGCTCTACCCGGCGAACTCGGTGCCCGCGGTGGTCCGCCGGATCAACAACGCGCTGCTGCGCGCCGACCAGATCGACACCGCCGCCGGCGTGTACGAGCGGGATTGGCTCGCACCGATCGTCGCCGACGCAGAGGCCGGTTTCGGTGGCCCGCTGAACGCCTTCGAGTTGATGAAGGCCATGATCGCCGCCGGCGCGGCCGGGGTGCACTGGGAAGACCAGCTGGCCAGCGAGAAGAAGTGCGGCCACCTCGGCGGCAAGGTGTTGATCCCGACCGGGCAGCACATCCGCACCCTCAACGCAGCCCGACTCGCCGCCGACGTCATGGGCGTGCCCAGCCTGGTGATCGCCCGCACCGACGCTCTCGCCGCTGACCTGCTCACCACTGACGTGGACGAGCGCGACCAACCGTTCCTCACTGGCGATCGCACCGCGGAAGGCTTCTTCCGGGTGCGCAGTGGCCCAGCAGCGGCGATTGCCCGCGGGGTGGCCTACAGCGACTACGCCGACCTGCTCTGGGTGGAAACCGGCAAACCCGACCTGGAGTTCGCCAAGACGTTCGCCGAGGCAGTCCACCGCACTCACCCCGGCAAGATGTTGGCCTACAACTGCTCGCCCTCGTTCAACTGGCGGCGCAATCTTGACGACGCCGACATCGCCCGGTTCCAGAAAGAGCTCGGCGCGATGGGATACAAGTTCCAGTTCGTCACCCTCGCCGGCTTCCACGCGCTGAACCACTCGATGTTCGAGCTGGCCCACGGCTATGCCACCGAGGGCATGACCGCCTACGTGAAGCTGCAGGAAGCCGAATTCGCCGCCGAGGCCGACGGCTACACCGCGACCAAGCACCAAGCTGAGGTCGGCACCGGTTACTTCGACGCGGTCGCCACTGCCCTCAACCCCGACAGCTCCACCACCGCGCTATCCGGCAGCACCGAAGCGGAGCAATTCTGATGGTCAGCGAAGAAGTCACCATCACCACTAACCCCGACCACAGGTACGCCGAAATCCTCACCCCCGAGGCAATCGCGTTCGTCGTCACGCTCGACCGCGAATTCGGCGCCCGCCGGGTGCAACTGTTGCAGCGTCGCCGCCGCCGCCGGGCCACCCGTACTACTGGGTTTGATTTCTTGGCTTCGACCGCCGCGATCCGGGCGGACCTGACCTGGCAGGTCGCGGCACCCCCGGCCGACTTGGCCGATCGGCGAGTGGAAATCGTCAGCGCGCCAGAGCGGGCTACCGCAGTGGAGGCGCTCAACTCCGGTGCCCGAGTGTGGCTGGCTGACTTCGCCGACTCCACCGCGCCGAGCTGGGCGAATGTCGTGCTCGGTCAGCTGTGCTTGCGCGACGCGGTGGCCGGCACGCTCGCCTGCACCGGCGCGGACGGTCGAGAACACCGAGTTGGCGCCACTATGCCCACGATCATGGTGCGCCCGCGGGGCTGGCAGCTGCCGGAAAGCCACTTGCGCATCGGTGGGCGGGCGGTTTCAGCCGCGCTGTTCGATTTCGGGCTCTATCTGTTCCACTGCGGGCAGCGGCAGCTAGAGCGCGGCAGCGGCGCATATTTCAGCCTGCCCCAGCTCGAATCACACTTGGAAGCCCGGCTGTGGAACGACGTCTTCCTCGCGGCGCAGCGACTGCTCGGTCTGCCCCGCGGCACGATTCGGGCAGCTGTGCCGATCGAGACGCTGACCGCGGCATTCGAGCTGGAAGAGATCCTCTACGAGTTGCGCGAGCACTCGGCCGGGCTCACCGCGGGCCGGTCGAACTACCTGTCCAACATGATCAAGAACCGGCCGAACGTGGCGTTGCCGGAGCGTGGTCAGCTGAGCATGACTACACCGTTCCTGCGGGCATACACGGAGTTGCTGGTCAGCACGTGTCACCGGCGAGGCGCGCACGCGATCGGCGAGCTGGCCGCAGTGGTGCCCAGTCGAGACTCAGTGGCTGCCAAACGCGCCGTCAACCAGGTGCGCCAGGACAAGCGGCGTGAAGTCGGCGACGGTTTCGACGGCTCCGCCGTGGCTCACCCAAGTCTGGTTGACGCCGGCCGGGATGTGTTCAGCCAGTGGCTGGGCGAAGAACCCCACCAAATCGTGCGTCGCCGCGACGACGTGCGCGTTACCGCCGCCGAACTGCTCGACACCCGTTCCTTCGACGTACGGGTAAATGAAGTGGCGTTGCGCACTCATGTCAGCGTTTCATTGCGTTACCTCGCCGCCTGGCTGGGTGGACGTGGTTCGGTGCCGCTCGGCGGGTGGACCGTTGACACCGCCACTGCAGAACTGTGCCGAATGCAATTGTGGCAATGGATTTCGTTGGCCACACCTACCGATTACGGCGTGCCCGTCTCGGCGGTGCTGGTCACCCGGATGATGCGCGAGGAGCTCGACGTCCTCAGCGAAACCGGGGCCCTGGACGAGGACGCGGCCCGCCGATTCGGCCAAGCCCGCACGTTGTTGACAGCCCTGCTGACCGAGCGCGTGTGCCCGGAATCATTCACTCTGCCTGGCTACCTGCGCCACGTCTCAAGCCGGTCCTCAACCCCCGAGACTGTCCGGGTGACTATCGCGGTTTGAGCTGTGCGACGCGACCCGATGCGGGTCGCGTCGCACCATCATCGGTTCCGGTCTTGTCGGTCGGGCAGCTTAGCTCACCCGCGATTACCCGACCACCTCGGCACGACCTGCGCTACCCGAGTGGTCATTAGGTCGCCATTACCCCGCCGAATTGACTCGTGGCCAGCACTTCCCGGGCAATGTCATCGGCGGACCACCGCAAGACCCGATCGTCTAGCCGAAGATCAAGGATAGCGCCGCGGCTATCGACGGTGACCTCAACCGCACCGTCTGCCGTGTCTGCGTCGACAGTCAGCACGGAAATTCGTTCTGCTAATGCTGTGGCACGGGCGGGCGGACTGCTTCACAATCTCCGTGGGCCATTCGTCGGTCCAGTCTCCCGCAGACCCTGTCCCACAATATTCAACGACGCTCATAATTACTCTTTCACCCGTCAGCCTGAAGCCGAGAGCGTAACCCCCCAACATCCACTGCGAGTACGATCATTTTGCCGAGCAAGCACGGGATATTTTTACCGAGCCGCACCCGCAATTTTACCGCCAAGCCACTGCTCGGATCAGTTCTGTACGCCAAACCAGACCTCGACCGAAATTTGGTACAGCTGCTTAGCGGCCCCAGTCCGGACGATTGGTGGCGATCCAATCAGTGGCGAAGTCCACGGCGGCGCGCTGGTGCATCAAGCGAGCGGTGGCAGCGGCGACCGGCCCGGCGACGCTGCCACCGTGAGCATCGAAGTCTGCGCCTAGGGTAGCGAAGTCGTCGGAGTCAACATCCACCTCGGACCAGGTGATCCAACGACCGCTGCCGTCCGCGGAGCGCACTGACGAACCCGTGGTGTGCCGCGGCGGAGCGGGTTGGCGCACCTCGGCCAGATGCAGCGAAGTGTTGGCGTCGTGCCCGCAGCCCAGCAGCAAGATCCGACCGTCCAGCCGATAGATAGCGCCAAGCGGTGACAGATCCCCGAGACCGTCTGCTAGGTCGTGGTCGCAAACGATGTCGACTGCCCGCGCGCCAACAGCGGCGAAAGATACCTGCGGGTGATCGCTGCGCACTGCCCCGGGCCAGGTGCGGATCAGTTCGGCAAGCCGCCCCATATGCCGATTTGCCGGCGTGCGCAGCAGGTCGAAGCCGGGCGCCTCCCGCCGGATCGCCTCCCACCAAGCCTGCGGCACCGCAGGACGCTGCCATGAGGCCGGGTCGGAATTTTCCGGCGTGTGCGCCGGGGCCACCACTGTGCCGCTCGGCCCAACCGCGTCAAGCAGCGCCTGCACCAACGCCTGCGGCCCGCCAACCACAAACCCCAAGCTTCGGTACGACGAGTGCACCAGCACCACGTCACCGGCCGCGATCCCGAGCGCGCGCAGCTGATCAGCGATCGATTCCCGTGTCGCGTAGTCCACCTCGGTCACGCTAGCGCACATCGACCTATCGCCGCGTAACCCCACCACGTACCGGCAGTACCCTGCAGTTATGGCTATTGCGGAACCGATCGGCGAATTGCACTCCCAGTTCAGCTCCCCCACAGCGAGCGCTCGTCAATGGTCCGAGGTGGACCATGTGCTGACCACGGCGGAGATCTTCTGGCTTTCCACCACGCGCGCCGATGGTCGCCCCCACGTGACTCCGATTCCAGCGATCTGGACCGATGGCGCCTTACACATCTGCACCGGCGCCGAGGAGCAAAAGGCGGTCAACCTGCACCGCGACCCCCGCTGCATCCTCACCACCGGCACCCCGACGATCGCGTCCGGCCTGGACATCGTGGTGGAAGGGGCGGTAAGCCGGGTTCGCGACCAAGACACGCTGCACCGATTGGCCGCGCTCTGGAAATCCCGGCTCGACTGGGATTACCGGGTAACCGATGACGGCTTCGACGACGGCAGCGGCAAGCGCACCGGCCTGGTCTTCGCCCTGCGACCAGTCAAGGTTCTCGCATTCGGCAAAGGCGAGCCTTACAGCCAAACCCGTTTCAGCTGGCCTGCCTAACGATCCAGGCGAACAGACTTGCCGGGCCTGGCAGAGCCGGGCGCGCTAGCGCTTAAAGCTGGAGCCCCACCATGCCGACGGTGCGGGGGTCGTCGGCATGGTGGGGCGGTGAAGAAAGCTTGGAGCCAGAAAACTATCCGAACGAAGGAGTGCGGTTTCCGTCGCCGGAGCCGAACGAGGTGTTCGGGTTGCCGCCGAGCTGGAAGTTCAGATCGCCACCGTTGGCCAGCTCGCTGTAGTGCACGAACGCCCGGTCACTGTGTTGACCGTTGACCGACAGATCCTGAATGTACGGGCCGGAACCCGTGCCATTCGCGGTGATCCGCAGCTCGCCACCCGGCAGCCGTAAAGTGGCCTTCGGGAAGAGCGGGCTGTTGATCGACAGCAGATCTGTGCCCGGGGTGGCTGGGAAGATGCCCAGCGCGGCGAGCACATAGTAGGACGAGGTGGCACCCAAGTCGTCGTTGCCCGGCAAGTCACCCGGACCAGTGCCGAAGACCTCCGACCGAATTCGGCTCACCACATCCTGAGTCCGGTACGCAGCGCCGTACGCGTCGTACGCCCAGGGTTGGGAGAACTCGGGCTCGTTGCCGGCATAGTAGGTGGGGTTGTGCAGACCACCGTTGAGCTCGGTGAACAAACTATCCAGTCGAGCAATCGCCGCACCGTCGCCGCCGAGCGCATCGCCGAGTCCGGCTAGGTTGTAGTTAACGGTGAACGTGTACTGCGCTGCGTTGCCTTCCACCATGAACTCGGTAGTGGTGGGCGAGAAATCACCGGCGAAGGTGCCGTCATCGTTGCGTCCCCGCACGTATCCGACTGACGAGTCGAAGACGTTGCGCCAGTTCTCGGCCCGCCGGGCGTACGTGTTGGCGGTGTCGCCGTCGCCCAGGGTTTGGGCGAACTGGCCGATGGCGAAGTCAGCGTCAGCGTATTCGAGCGTGACCGCGGTGACCCCGTGGTGCGGTTCGAACCAGCTGGTCTGGGTGCCGACCGGCAGGTAGCCCTTGGCCAGGTAAGGCGCTAGCCCCGGGCGGCTTTCATACCGGCCGCAAGCCGCGCCGACCTCTTCACCGCTCTTGCGCATCAACGCGAGGGCGGCGCCGCGGTCGAAGTCGGTGATCCGGAACGCGTTGATTGAGGAGACGATCAGCGATGCCGGGTCACCAACCTGAATACCTGTTTCGTTGTTCGCGTCGGCCCAGCGGGGCATGGTGCCGCACTGTTGGCCGTCTGCGACCAAACTGCGGGCCAGGTCCCGGGCGACGTCCGGAGCCAGCATCGACAGTTCTTGCACTTGGGAGCGGAAAATATCCCAGCCGGAGATCGTGGTGTAGTGCGCAGTGCCGGAAGCGTCGTGCACGATGTTGTCCATGCCCAGGTAATTACCGTTGACATCATTAGCCGTCGTGGGGCCCAGGAATGAGTGGTAAAGCGCGGTGTAGAACTTCGTGCGGTCCGCGTCACTGCCACCGTCGAGGTTGACTACGCCGAGGCGGTCTTTCCAGGCGTCGACTGCACGCCGGTGGATATCGTCGAACGAGGTGCCGCCCACTTCGGCGTTCAAGTTGGCATTCGCACCGTCGACGTTGACATAGGAAACGCCGACCTGAGCTTCGACCGTGCGGTTGTCAGCGGCGTCGAAGTGCAGGATCAGCCGGTTGTTGCCGACATCGGTGGCTTGGAAGGGCCGATTGAAGTGGGCGGTGAAATACAACCGGTGCGTCACCGGCTCACCACAGAATTGGCCGGTCTCGACGAAACCGTTCACAGTGTCGTCACTAACGACATTTGATTCGGCCGCACCGCCGGGAACCTTGCTGTGCCCGACGTCGAAGATGACGTTGGCATCGCTGGTCGACGGGTAGGTGAACCGGGCCAGGCCGCCGCGGTTGGTCGCCGTCAGTTCGGCGTTGACGCCGTTGTCCAGTCCGACCCGGTAATAGCCGGGACTGGCCTGCTCATCGCTGTGCTGGAAGTGCGGTGACGCCTGATTCCCATTGCCCACGGTCGGCAGTAACGGCAGGTCTTCACCGACGACGCAGCCGACGCCTTCACGGTGGGTCAGGCTGAAGCCTTCGATTTGCGTGCCTTCGTAGGCGTAACCCGAGGTTTCCGCCTTGTCCGTATCCGGGCTGAACTGGACCATGCCGAATGGCACAGACGGACCAGGGAATACGTTCCCGGAGTGGCCACCTCCGGGAGCGTCACTGGCCGCATTGCTCAGGGCGGTGCCGATGAACGGATCGACGTGCTGGATCGGCTCACCGGCCGCGGCGGGTGAGCCGATGAATGCGGCCGAAGCGATAACTGTCGTGGCGCACAACGCGATCGTTGCCCAGGTGCGTCGGGTCGCCAAACCCTGTGGCCGGCCGCGCAAAAGGACGGGTAACGCCATCGTTACTCCTGAGAGTCAAGGGGGGGTTAGGAGGACGAGGGTGAATTGGACGCGTTCAATGGATTATTGTCAAGACGAGATCAGTCGGCGGCCGGTGGCGCCAGCGGCGCTCGCGGGGTTCCGCCGCCGCCGACGCTGTTCGAGCCGTTGTTCGTGACGACCTGAAGGTATTTGCCAAAATCAGGTGAGCCGTGGAATTGTTGCAACTCCTTGGCGGCACCTTGATCGCCATAGATGTTGAACCAGCCGCGATCGACGACGTACAATCCGTAATCTTGCATTGCTTTGGCTAGATTGTATTTCGAGCTGCCCTTCGGGCCGAAGACTTTTGCCACATCGACGGTTGGCGGAATTGCTAACAACGAGCCCATGTAGATGTTGCCATTGCTGGAGTAATCCAGGTTGGCATCGGCGTTGTTGGCTGGCCAGACATACGGCTTGCCGTCGGGCGCGGTCGGGTTCATGACCTCCGGCGCAAGCGATACCCGCAACGCATGATGAATGCCGTGGGTGATCTCCCCGGTGCGAATCAGCCCGGCCGTGCACGATCCGCCATAGGCACACGCACCGTGATAGTCCGGGAAGACACCCGGGCCGCGCAGGTCGATGCGGTTCGGATCGGGGCCCTGAATACCGTTGTCGGAACGCCGTTTAGCGCGCCAGATTTCCGTGACGAACTGATGCTTCTCATCGATCACCCAGAGGTGACCGTCCCCGCCTTTGCCGGCACTGCCGCGGCTGGAACCCGAAGCTCGAAGTCCATTTTGTCCGGCGAGTCGTCATGGTAGATCTTTGTGAGCGGGTCGGACTCCGTAGCGACGTAGACATTGGGGGCATCTTCCGAGCCTGCTGTCACGTACATCTGGTTTTTGAGGATGTCAGCACCGCGCCCGGGGATTGGCGGGGCAAATTCTGCCTTCGATCCGATCGGCGTGTTCCACGGGCTGTCTACCGAAAACGGCCAATAGGCCAGGTCTCGGCCGCCGGATTGGGTCGGCGTTGCGGAAGTGGGCGCCGCGCTCGAACCGCGCGGTGTCGGCGCCGGCGAGCTGGGCACTGCGGAAAGCTGCGGCGACGGAGTAACTGACGCGCTTACTGTCGGTAACGTGGGTTGCCCACTGGCATTCACGCCGCCGATTGCACCGGGAGTGGGCTGGCAAGCCGACAGAGTCAAGACCAAGGCAGTGGGCGCAGCGAGAATCCGCAATCCCCACCGGAGCGGCTTCAACAACGTGTCTCCTTGACCTGATGGCCGGTGCACAGCGATGTCCGACCCGGACGACTGTCCAGGTGTGCACCGCCGCCGAGCGTCGATGGCTAACGCTGCGGAGCTTAAGCGTTTCAAACCGACCACCGGTACAGCTGGCGCAGTCAATAAGCAACAATTAATGAACGGCTGATCAACGGGCAATCGCACCGCTCAGCTGCGGAAAACAGGCTCGCGCCGCGACCCCGGGCCCGGCCTGCCGTCGGCGTGGCTCAGTCAATCGTCCGTTGTCTACCAAAAGTTTTCGGAAAGTGCCGTTCCTGACTGCTTGCGCCTGGCAGCATCGTTTCAACCGGTTTGTCAATGAACGGGGTGGTCGAATGGACGGCGCGGGCATGCGGGAGGCACAGCTGATCAGCGGGCGTACCGCTGTGGACAATGCCGATACCGTCGCGCTCGGCATGGCCCAGTTGGCGTCTATAGTGCCGACAGCTCCCCCGGTGCCGACCGACATATCTGGCCCACTGAGTCTGGCCACAGCAACGGCGAACGCCTGTCGCCTGGCACCTCAGCTGATCGAGGGCCCGTTTTACCTGCCGCTACGCCTCGTACGCCGAGACATCGCCGCCGACTCGGCGGGGCTACCGCTGATGCTGCGCATTCGGGTCATCGATGTGCTCACCCGACACGCCATTCAGGGTGCGGTGGTCAACATCTGGCACTGCGATGCGACCGGGAGCTACTCCAGCTCGAGTATGCCTGCCAACAAGCGACCGGCGGTCGTGTCGTGGTTGCCGCGAATTGCGCCGATCGACGTACCCGATGTGCCGCCAGCATTTGCGCCAGCGGTGCCGTTGTCATGCGCCGTCACACCCGCCCCAGCTTTCGACATCGCCACTACGGCCGAACTTCGGCCGACCTCGGCTGGCGGGTTCCTGCGGGGGGTGCAGATGAGCGACGCGCAGGGTGACGTGCAATTCCGCACGGTCTTTCCGGGCTGGTATCCGCATCGGGCGATTCACCTACACGTCAAGGTTCATCTAGGTGGCTACCTCCAAAGCGGTCACGTGACCCACAGTGGGCAGTTTTTCGTCGACGAAGAGATCGCCGCTGCAGCGGCCGAACTATCCCCGTATCGGACAAATAGCACTATACGCATCAAGAACCCCGAAGACCCACATTTCACCGCAGGCAGCGCCGGCGTGTTGCTGGTGGTGCCACGGGACCGATTTGACTTGGCAGCTGGCCTGCTCGCCACGATCACGGTCGCGGTGGATCCGGATGCTACGCCCGAAGTCGTACCGACCCGCACGCACAGGGGCGCTTTTCCCGCCGCAGCAGGCATGCTGGGATGAGTCGGCCGCACCGGGAGTGCGAATAGGAAGGGAACGACCGCATGCTCAACCTGTCCGTCTTGCTGGAGGACAGCGCCCGCACCCACCCCGAGCGCACCGCGGTCGTCTTCGGCGCTCAACGCCTGAGCTATGCGCAGGTGGACGCTGCCGCGAACCAAGTCGCGAATTTGCTGGTCAGTCGCGGCATCCGACCGGGCGACAAAGTCGCGCTTTCGTGCCCCAACCTGCCGTACTTCCCGATCGTCTATTACGGCATCTTGAAGGCCGGTGCAGTGGTGGTGCCGCTGAACGTGCTGCTCAAGGGTCGTGAGATCGCTTATCACTTGCAGGACTCACACGCCCGCGCCTATCTGTGCTTTCAAGGCAACTCCGAGCTGCCAATGGGCGTCGACGGGTTCGCCGGCTTCAGTCAGGTCGCCAGCTGCGAGCAGTTCTTCCTGATTACCGCCGATCCAACCGCGCCGACGCCGATCGCTGGAGTCGAAACGCTCGGCCCCGCCCTAGCCGCCCAATCACCAGTGTTCGAGTCGGTGCTGGCGGCCGAGACCGACCCGGCGGTGATTCTTTACACCAGCGGCACGACTGGGCAGGCCAAAGGCGCCGAGCTGTCGCACGCGAACCTGCTACTCAACGCGACGACCTGCATCCGGCTATTCAATTGCCCGATCGGCGCCGACACGCACCTGCTTGTGCTGCCGTTGTTCCACTCATTCGGTTCAACGGTGAACATGAATCTGGGCTTCGCCACCGCGTCAACGCTGGTGCTGCTGCCCCGGTTCGACGCCGCTGCCGCTGTTGAGCTGCTGCAACGCGAGGACGTTACCTTTTTCGCCGGCGTACCGACGATGTATTGGGGCTTACTCAACGCGCTCACCGAGCAGGTAGACGTCCGGCGGATCGCCCGTACCATGCGGATTGCGATTTCGGGGGGTTCCAGCCTTCCGATCGAAATCATCAAAGCGGTACGCGAACGCATCGGCCTAACCATCCTCGAGGGGTACGGGTTGTCCGAAACCTCCCCCGTGGCTACGTTCAGTGACCCGAACGCCGAGCCGCGCCCGGGTTCGATTGGCATCCCGATCTGGGGAGTCGAGTTGAAGCTGATCGGCCCCGAATGGAACACGGTGACCGGTGCGGACCGCATCGGCGAGATCGCGATCCGCGGACACAACATCATGCGCGGCTACTACAACCGGCCGCAGGAAACCGCCGAAGTCATGCGCGGCGGCTGGTTCCGCACCGGTGACCTGGGCCGACGCGACGCCGACGGGTTCTATTACCTCGTCGATCGAGCCAAAGACATGATCATCCGCGGTGGTCTCAACGTCTACCCGCGCGAGGTCGAAGAAGTCTTGTTGACCCATCCCGGCGTCTCGCTCGCGGCCGTCATTGGCGTGCCCCACCCGAGCCACGGCGAGGAAGTCAAGGCATTCGTCATACGCACCGATGATGCAACCGTGACCGAGGAAGAATTGATTGTCTGGAGTCGCGAGCAAATGGCCGCCTACAAATACCCGCGGATCGTCGCCTTCGTCGATACCCTGCCGATGACGGCGACCGGCAAGCTACTCAAACGCGCATTGAGCTGAGCCCCGAGCCGCCTGGGTCGCCGAGCCCGACTGCGACATCCGTAGACTTGCCGATCGCCACCCGGGTCGACGAATGATCACTTGCACCGGTAGCGCACAGTAGGAAGAGCAACACAGCAAGACCGGCGAACGGCCCGGCCCGACGGAGGAAGCTTGAGCACAGTCTTGGTGACCCGGCCGACCCCGGGCACGCCAGATCCGGCCCGCACGCCGAGGCGGTCCCGGGGGTTGGTGCGCCGCGTCGGCGCCTTGCGGCATACCTCCCCTGGCCGGTTGCAGCTGATCCTCACGGCCTTGATCACGCTGGGCCTGCTGACCGGGTTGGTTGCCGGGTTGACCGGCCGCGCCACCTCAGCTGCCACCACCGAGTTGGCCAACCGCAACCAACCGCTGCTGGTCGAGGCCGAGACCATCTACTCCGGCCTAGCCGACGCCAACACCACCGCCAACCAGGCGTTTCTCTCCGGTGGGCTGGAACCGCCCGAGCTCACCCGCCGCTACGACGCTGACCTGACCCAGGCGACCACCGCGCTGGCCTCAGCTGCCGGCCGCACGACCGAGGGCAGCGACGCCGCCGCAGCCATCAGTGCACTCACCAGCGGCCTGCCCCAATACAGCGCCCTGGTCGCCACCGCACGCGCCAACAACCGACAAGGCAAGCCGGTCGGTTCGTCCTACCTGTCTGCCGCGTCGGCACTCAACGAGTCGTTACTAGCCCAAGCTCAAGCGTTGTTTCGGATCGCCCAAAGCCAAGTCAACGACAGCTACGGTACGGCCCGAGCCACCGGCTGGTTGATCGGCTTGTTTTTGCTGTTACTCGCCCTGCTGCTCGCGCTAGTCGTCAGCCAGCGCTACCTGAGCCGCACTACGCGCCGGACTTTCAATGTCGCGCTGGTGACTGCCACCGTGTTCACCTTAGTGCTGGCCGCCGCCTCGGGTGGGCTGCTCGCCAACCAACACACGCATCTGCGCCACGCGGAGGCGGACGGTTCAGCGCCGGCCGCTCAGATCGCCGAGGCCCGAATTCTGGCGCTGCGCGAGCGCGGTGACGAAGCACTGACACTCGCCGCGCACAGCAGCGACAAACAGGACAGTAAATTCACCGTCACCGACGGCGAACTTACCACCGCGCTGGGAAACAGTTTCCTGCCTGCCGCCACCGGCACTGCGTATTCGGCCTACGTCACGCTGCACCGCAAAATCCGCGGGTTGGACACCGACGGCGACTACGAGGGCGCAGTTGACTTGGCGGTCGGCCCGGACACTACGACGGCGTTCGAAAAGTTCAACAGCGATCTGGGCACCGCGTTGACCCAGCGCAAAGCGGCCTTCGCCGACCAGATCGGCCAGGCTGACACCGGCTTGGACTGGCTCACCGCCCTCGGACCGCTCCTGGCCTTGATCATCTGCGGTTTGGCCGCAGCCGGCATCCGCGCTCGACTAGAGGAGTACCGCTGATGCGCACCCGTGCCCTCTTGGCTGTGGCGGCGGTGACCGCGACGGCAGCGTTGACCGGTTGCACCGCTGACAAGGCACCCGCGCCGGTGCGGCAGAGCAGTGCGGCGCCAACACCGACCGCGCCAGCAGTCGCGGACACGTCCTGCAAACCGACAGCCAGCCTGCGCCCCACCGGTGCCCTGCCTGAACCCGGCAAGATGCCGGCCGGCAGCTACATGGAACAGATCCAAAAGCGAGGCAAGCTCGTGCTGGGCACGAGCAAGGACACGCTGCTGTTCAGCTCGCGCGACCCTTCCACCGGCAAAGTCGTGGGCTTCGACATCGACATGGGACGCCAGATCGCCCAAGCCATCTTCGGCGACCCCAACAAGATCCAAATCAAAGTCATCGGGAACGACCAGCGCGTGCCCGACGTTGTCGACGGGACGGTCGACCTCGTCGCCGAAACCATGACGGCCACCTGTGACCGATGGAAACTCGTCAACTTCTCCACTATTTACTACGACGCCGGGCAGAAGGTGCTGGTGTCGTCAACCTCGAAGGCGACTCGGATCGAGGATCTCGGCGGCAAAAAGGTGTGCGCGGCCAACGGCTCGACCTCGCTGGTGAACCTCAGTGCGGTCGCCACCAAACCGATCCCGGTCGGCCGGCCCACCTTCGGCGACTGTCTGGTGGCTTTCCAGCAAAACGAAGTCGACGCGGTCTCCACCGACGACGCCATCCTCGCCGGCATGGCCGCCCAGGACCCGTATGCCAAGGTGGTCGGCCAGCGGTTCAGCTCCGAGCCATATGGTTTGGCCTCCTCGCAGAGTCACCCGGAGTTCACCCAGTTCAGCAATGCCGTGTTGGAGAAGATGCGCGCGGACGGCACCTGGGCTGCGACGTACCGTAGGTGGCTTGGGGCTTCGGTGCCGCAACCACCGGTCGCCGAGTACAAATGACGACAACCTCGATCGCGGCCGCCGACGCGGAGCTGCTGCGGCTCGAGACCGCGGTGTCGGCCATCGCGGTCAACCTGGTCGATCTGGAAGGCAACCCGGCCCGCAGGGACCTGGACAAGACTCGGTTGACTGGGGCGACGGCGATTGCCTGGGCGGATGCAACCGAGGCGCTGGCCCAACTATGGGACGGCTATCGAACGCTCACCGACTCGATCGCCCAGGCTCGGTCGCTGCGCGAGCAACGCCGCTTCTCCGACACCGACCGGGCCACCTTCGCCCACCTCGTGCTCGGTCGGTCGATCACCTTGTCCACCACGACAGTGCCGTTGGCGCAGCGTGGCCTGCTCGGCGCTGGCCAGGTCAGCACTACTTGTTCCCTTGGCGAGCTGCTCAGCGCGATGGAAGCCGCGTTCGGCACCGCAGTCACGGTCGTCACCCGCGCTGGCGAGGTCTGGCAACGGCTGCTGCCGGCCGCCGCGGACGCCGCCACCGCGGTGGACACGTTGCGCACCTTAACCCGGCAGGCCGGTGGCAGCACCGCCACAGTCGACGAAGCCGACCGCCGGCTCGGCGTGTTCACCGCGACCTTGGCCGCTGACCCGCTCAGCACCGACGAGCACGATCTTGCGGCAGTGCGCACGTTGCTGCAACGCGCCGACGCCGAACGCACCTCGGCTGCCGAGTTGCGCGAGCTGCTCACCCGCCGGCTTGGTGAAGCAAAATCGCTGCTCAGCCAGCTGACCGAGGCCGCTAAGGCGGCTACGACTGCGGCTGACGCGTTGCGGGGCCGATTCGCTGATGCTGACATCGTGGCTGTATCGGTGCTCAATCTGCGGCCGGATCTGACCGCGATCGAGTTGCTTGCCGCAGCTGGGCATTGGTCGCTGATCATCGGCCGACTTGCCGACTGGACTCGGCGGGCAAATGCCCAGCTGGCCGCCTTGCGCGAGGCGGCAGCTCGTAACACTGGCCTGCTGGCCGCACGCAACGAACTGCGGGGGCGGTTGGATGCGTTCAAGGCCAAGGCGTTGGGCCGAGGATTGAGCGAAAACGAAGAACTGAGCACATTGGCTACGGCAGCACACGAGTTGTTGCACAGGCCACCATGTGATCTTGATGCGGCTCGTCGGGCCGTCGACGCCTACCAAACTGCGCTCACCGCCACGATCGCGAGGATCGGCTCATGAAGTGCGAACGCAATTGTCCCGGCACGATCGAGGACGGCTACTGCGACACCTGCGGAATGGCACCACTGCCCGCATCGGCCAAACCCCCGCAGGCGGCTGCGTCAGCGCGCACGAGTGCCACTACCGGATCGGCACGGACGAGTGCCACCACGGCGTCGGCACGGACCGGGGCTCTGTCCACGCGTACGGCGGCGTCGGGGCGCACGGGTAGCGCTCGGACTGGGTCGCGGCGGCGCCGGTTCGGGGGCGGGTTGGTGGAGGTGGCGCCGCGCCCGCAAGTCGACCCGGCCACGGCGGTAATGAGCAAGGCTGAGGTGCCCGAGGACCACCGTTTCTGCAGCAAATGTGGCAACCCGGTCGGGCGCACCCGCGATGACCGAGCTGGCCGCCCATCCGGGTTCTGCCCACACTGCGGTGAGCAGTTCAACTTCACGCCGAAGGTGGTCCGTGGCGACCTGATCGGTGGACAGTACGAAGTGGTCGGCGCACTCGCGCACGGCGGCCTCGGCTGGATCTACCTAGCGATCGACAAGAACGTGTCAGACCGCTGGGTGGTGCTCAAGGGCCTGCTCAACGCGGGTGACCCGGACGCGCTCGCCGCGGCGGTAGCCGAGCGCCGGTTCCTGGCCGAAGTCGAGCACCCCAACATCGTCAAGATCTACAACTTCGTCGAGCACGACGGCGCCGGCTACATCGTGATGGAGTACGTCGGCGGCGACTCGCTCAAACAGATCCTCAAAACCCGCCGGCACGCGAATGCTGGTAATGCCAGTCCACTGCCGGTCGAGCAAGCGCTCGCGTACGTGTTGGAGATTATGCCCGCGTTTGGGTATTTGCATGACCGGGGGTTGATCTTCTGCGATTTCAAGCCGGACAACGTTATCCAGTCCGGCGATCAGATGCGGTTGATCGACCTCGGCGGGGTGGTGCGCATCGACGATCAAGACGCGGCCATCTATGGCACTGTCGGCTATCAAGCGCCCGAAATGGCGACTGCCGGGCCGTCCATCGCCTCGGACCTCTTCACGATCGGGCGCACCTTGGCCGTGCTCACGACTGATTTCCGCGGCTACCAAAGCACGTTCAAGGAAAGCTTGCCGGCCCGGGACGAGTTCGCGGTCTATCAGCGCCACGAATCGTTCTACCGCTTGCTCGACCGGGCCACCCGGGTCGAGCCGAGCGAGCGGTTCGTCGACGCCGGGGAAATGTCCGAGCAGATGCTCGGAGTGCTGCGCCAGGTGCTAGCCACCACCGACAACACCGCCCGGCCGGCGATTTCGCGGCTGTTCAGCGGCGAGATGCGCACCGACCTCAAAGCCGAAGGCCCTCGCTGGCCCGATCTGCCCACTCCGTTGATCGACCTGACCGACCCGGCCGCGGCGTTCCTGGCCTCGGTCACCGTCAGCGAACCAGCCGAAGTGCTTGCCCTGCTAGCCACCGCACCCCAAGAAACCCTAGAGGTACGGCTGCGCGCAATGCGCGCCGAAATCGACCTCGGCGTTCAACAGGGCTCTTTCGACGCCGCCCGCACGGCCCGAGATGCCCTGGTCAGCTCGGACGGGGCCGACTGGCGGGTGGCTTGGTATGACGGGCTGCTCGCACTGGCGACCGACGACCTCGACACTGCTGGGCAGCGTTTCGACGCGGTCTATTCGGCGTTGCCAGGCGAGTTGGCGCCGCAGCTCGCGCTCGGGCTCACGTGTGAATTAGCCGGGGACACCGCTGCGGCCGCCAGCTACTTTGACACGGTGAGTAGCACAGATCCGGCCTATACGACGGCTGCCGCGGGATTGGCGCGCTGTCGACTCGGGCAAGGTGATCGGGCCGGGGCAGCCGAGGCATACGGCCGAGTGCCGGACACGTCAGCGGCCTACCGCACATCACAGGTTGGCGCGGTGCGCGCGCTCGTGCAAGCCCACCCGGCCTCAACGGCTGATGTGAAAACGCTCGCGGCCGCGGCGGCACTGCTCGACCGGTTGCAGATCGAAGCGGCTCAGCTCGCCGAATTGCGCGCTGAGCTGTTAGAGCAGGCGTTGCAGACGTTAGCCGAAGGGGTGGCACTGCCCGGCACGGTTCTCGGCGCGACGCGGGTCGGACCAGCCCACGAGCGCGACGTACGGTTCGCGTTGGAGAACGCGTACCGCGAGATGGCGCACGCCGTGCACGGGGCGGAGAAGATCCGGCTGGTCGACTTGGCCAACGCTGCGCGCCCGCGTACCCGCACATGAGCGCCCGACCCGGACAGCGAGGCACCATGACTAGGACCGAATGCGCTGCCTGTGCCGATGAGCGGGCCGCTGGTGCGACCTTTTGCGAAGTTTGCGGCAATTCACTTTGCGGCAGTCCACTGAGCGCCGACGCTCCACCAGCGACAGTCGTAGCTGCCCAACCGTCGCCGGTAGCAGTAGCGGGGACGTGCGCTCATTGCGGTGCGGCCGATGCGGTCGGCGCGGACGGGTACTGCGAACAGTGCGGGATGCTGGCCGCGCGTCAACGTGACCACCTGGAAATCGACGCAGGCGAAATCGCAGCGGCGGTCACCGATCGCGGCTTGCGGCATCACCGCAACGAGGACGCGATGTGGCTGGTCACCCGCGGCAAAGACGTCGATGTCGTGGTCTGCGACGGCGTATCTGCCTCGTTCGACCCGGACGTAGCCTCCGAAATAGCGGCGGCCGCAGCCGGCACCAGCCTGGCCAGCGGCAGCGGCAGCGGCAGCGGCGAATCGGCCGATATAATCGCCGGCAGCGACAGCGCGACCGACGCGCAGTCGGGGCTGACTTTGGCTGCTGTCAAGCACGTTTCGCGGGCAATCGACAGTGCTGTGACCGCTGTCGCCGCACTAGCCGACACCGGCGACCCGCGCCGGGCTGCTTCCAACCCTGCCTGCACCATTGTCGCCGCCACCATCCGTGGCACCTGTGTCGCCTATGGTTGGGTCGGCGACAGCCGCGCATACTGGTTACCCGCCGCCGGTGACCTGCAGCAACTTACGGTGGACGACTCGTGGGCCACCCACGCGATCGCGCTCGGCGCCGACCCGCAGAGCGCCATGCGCGACCCGAAAGCACATGCCATCACTGCTTGGCTGGGCGCCGACGCCGGCCCGGTCACCCCGCAGACCGGCGCGTTCATCGTCACCGAACCCGGCCACCTGGTGTTATGCACCGACGGGTTGTGGAACTACCTGACCAACCCGACCGCATTCGCGAGCACGGCCCGCGTCTGCTTGCAGGACACGACATTGATCAACGCCGCCCGCGCCTTGACCGACTTCGCCGTCGCCGCCGGCGGAGCCGACAACATCACCGTCGCCCTGATCGCTGTGAATCCGAGTAAGGAGTAAGGATGCCGTACACCGCCGAGACTTTCCAGAACGAGTTCCTCGCGTTGGGCGCCACCGAGGTCAACGCGATCGTCACGGTCACCTCGTCCGGCACCGAGGGCGGTCGCCGTAACGCCGGCGCCACGGAGATCATCATCGTGGACGCGTCGGGCTCGATGCAGGCCGAAGGCCGGATCGCCGCTGCCCGACAAGCCGCCAAAGCCGCGGTGAACTGCATCGACGACGGGGTCCACTTCGCCATCATCGCCGGGGTGAGCACGGCCCAGCAGCTCTTCCCGGTGCCAGGTCAGCTGGCCGTGGCTTCGCCGCAGACCCGCGAAGACGCGATCCGCTCGATCGACCGGCTGCAGGCCAGCGGTGGCACTGCCATGGGTGCCTGGCTGCTGCTCGCCGCCCAACTGTTCAAGCAGCGCCCCGGCGACATCGCCCACGCCATTTTGCTCACCGACGGTGACAACGGCGAGCGGCCTGGCTATTTGGAGACAGTGCTGGACGGCATCTCCGGTACGTTCACCTGCGACTGCCGCGGCGTGGGCACCAACTGGAAGGTGGCCGAGCTGCGCAAGATCGCCGAAGCCATGCTCGGCACTGTCGATATCGTCGCCCAACCGGCCGGCCTAGCCGCAGCATTCGAGCAGATGATGACCGCCGCCATGGGCAAAACCAGTGCCGACGTCCAGCTCAAGGTCTGGACCCCAGTCAATTCCACCGTACGGTTCGTCAAGCAGGTCGAGCCCGAAGTACTGGACTTGACCGGCAAGCAGGTGCCCGACGGCCCGCGCGCCGCCCGGTTCCCGCTCGGTTCCTGGGGTTCGGAAAGCCGCGATTACCACATCTGTGTGGACGTGACAGCTGGTGCGACCGGCGACGAAATGCTCGCCGCCCGGGTCTCCGTGCTGGAAGGTGCCGATGTGCTGACCCAAAGCCTGGTCCGCGCAGTGTGGACCGACGACGCCGCACTGTCCACCCGGATCAATCGGCAGGTCGCGCACTACACCGGCCAAGCCGAACTGGCCGATGTGATCCAAGAAGGCATCGAAGCACGCAAGGCTGGCGACGACCGCACGGCGACGATCAAATTCGGTCGGGCAGCACAACTGGCACACGAGACCGGCAACAAGCAGACGCAGGAGCTGCTCGCCACAGTGGTCGACATCGAGGACGCGGTGACCGGCACTGTTCGCCTTCGTCGCAAAGTCGAGGCCGCCGACGAAATGGCCCTGGACACTCGTTCCACCAAAACCGTGCGGGTCGGGCGGTCGTCGTGACCACCTATACCTGCCCGAAAGGCCACGACTCCGAGACCGACGACTTCTGCGACACGTGCGGGGCCAAAATCGGCGGCAGCGCGCCAACAGCGGCGAGCACTCCCCCGGACCTGTCCACCCCGCCGAATTTGCCCACCTCACCCGGTTTGGCGACTGCGCCAGTGCTCGTTCCGGCTTCGACGCTGACAGCCGGTGGTGCGCCGTGTCCCAACTGCGGCACACCGCGCGCTGGTGGGAGCCGTTTCTGTGAAGACTGCGGCTTTGACCACAGCACGGGTCAGATGCCGGTGCTTGACCAGCCGACCCCACCGACGGCCGCCGCATCGACCGGTGGGTGGACAGTGACCATCGAAGCGGATCGCGAATATTTCGAGGCGAACGCGGTTGAGGGCGCTGACTTCCCCACCGATACCGGTCGGCACATTCGGGACCTACCCGGCCCGCAGGCGCGGATCGGCCGCAAGAGTAAGTCGAAAGGCACCGATCCGGAGATCGACTTGTCGGCATCAGATCCGGGCGTTTCGCATAGTCATGCCGTACTGACGTTGGGGGTTGATGGGGCTTGGCAGGTCTGTGACCTGGACTCGACCAACGGCACCTACCTCAATGACGAGGACGAGCAGCTCCCTGCGGGTGAGGCACGCTCGTTGTGCGACGGCGACCAGGTCCATGTCGGCGCCTGGACCACGATCACCTTGCACGCACCGTCCTGATCGCACGATGTCGTCTGGCAGGTATCGGCCGATCGCTAGCCACCGTTGCCCCGGTGTAGACCAACGCCAGCAGACAGGCTCGTGAGTCGAGCGCGGCTCCCCCATTCCGGCATGAGATCATCATCGATCGGTATCGGCAACCGAGATGACGTCCAGGGCACTGCGGCGAAGCCTGTCGTCGCGCGCATAGATCGAGGCGCCCGGCCCGGGACGCAACCGACCATTCAGCCCGCTGTAGGAGCCGCCAGCCTCAGTCACGATCAGCGACGTCGCGGCAAAATCCCAGATTTGCCCATTTGTCTGCACTGCTAAATCAAGGTCACCACGAGCCACCAACAACCCCGGATGTACGCCCCAGGGCCGGGCCGGAATCAGTGCCTTGAGTGGGGCCACCGGCTCTTGCCACCGGTCCTCGGGCACAACGCCGAGGCGGGCCGCGGCGACAGCGGGCGAGCCGTCGGCAACTCGGATCTCGGTCGCGGCCACCACCCGATTGCCGACGATGCGGCCTTCGTAGGCGCCGCTGCCGCGGGTGGCCCAGAAGACGTTGCCTTGGGCTGGGTGGGCGGCGACCCCTGCGACGATCTCGTCGTTTTCTTCGAGCGCGATCAAAATCAGCCAGCGATCATCGCCGGCCACGAACAGTGCGGTGCCGTCGATCGGGTCGATGATCCAGCGGCGGCCACCCGTACCGTCCGTTTGGCCTTGTTCTTCGCCGAGAATGGCGTCGTCGGGTCGGGCCGCGGTCAACACGTCGCGGATTGCCGCCTCGACTTCGCGGTCGGCAGCAGTAACCACCGTCCCGTCGGCCTTCAGCTCCTGCGACAGGTCGGCGAGCGCCCCGAAATGCCGCAGGGCCACCGTCGCTCCGGTTAGGACGGCGCGCAGCGCCAGTTGCAGATCGGTTTCCACCCCACCATCCTGCCCGCGCCCGGCATCCACCGGGTTAAGCCCCGCCGTCAGTCACCCGTCCACGCCACGGGTGAAGCCGATCAGATCAGCGTTCGACTGCAGGCCGGATGACAATGAATAAGGTCGCAAAAGGGCCGAAGAGCAACGACCCGAGCCACGCAATCATGCCGCTGCGGCCCTTACCCTGGGCGTTGCTTCGGGAGTGTCAGCAGTGCAGTATGCCGGCCTGTTTTTTGGCTTGCAAGATGTGTGTCGCTGCTGCTGTAAGTTGTTTGGCGAATGTTGGATTGTGTTGTGCTTGATCGAGTAGCGCTTCGGCCATCGGTTTCACATCCGATGCCTTGAGGGTCAGTACGAGGTCGCCACCGGCTGTGATGAAGCGTATAGCGCGCTGGCCGGGCGGGGTTGCAGTGACAGCTACTGCTACACCGAGGTCGTCGGATAAGACCAAGCCTTTGAAGCCGAGCCGACTTCGTAGCAGGCCGGTGATGATTTTTGGGGAGAAAGCTGCGACGTTGTCGGGGTCAAGCAGCGGATAGGTCGCTGAGGAGATCATCACGCCGGCAGAAGCAGCCTGGATGCCGGCCTTGAACGGTTGCAGGAAAGGGTCGGTCGACGACGTCGACGCGTCGACTGCTTCGGTCGACGTGTCGGTGTTCTTCCGCACTCGGCCCAGTCCCGGGAAGTGTTTCAGAACAGTAAGCACCCCCTCTTTTTGAGAGGCGTTAACCACGGTGCGTACGGCTGTGGCGGCCTTGGCCGGATCGGAACTGAATTGCCGGTCGAGCGCACCGATTGGTGGATTGCCTCTACCCAGATCGGCCGGCACTGTGTCGGCGACCGGGGCCAGGTCGAGGGTGATGCCGGCATGAGCTAGCCGGCGGGCACTGTCGTGGGCCGTCGCTTCGATTTCGGCGGTTGGTTTACTTCCCAATTCGAGCGCTGACGGTAGCTTCGGGAAGTCAGCGCCCTGCAGCGTCTGCACCTGGCCGCCCTCTTGATCAAGCGAGACTAGCAGTGGCACCTGGGCACGCTGTTGAAGTGCGTCAATTCCTGCCCGCAGCGTAGATGATGCGGTGGTGCTGCGGCCGTTGAGGAACACGCCGCCGAGGTGGTAGCGGGTTACCGTATCGCCGAGGCCATCCGGTGCATCAACATTGGTGCCAATCATGAGCACTTGGCCGGCCAGGTCGGCCTGCGACATCCGGCCTACGATCTCGCTCACGTTGTCACTTGGCAGTGAACAGCGGGTCGAATTTTGGACACGGGTGGCGAGCGCAGATGTTGCCCATTTCCCCACCGAAACAGGGTGATGCCTTACAATCCAGCCTAGAGCGACCACGGCGATCAGTGTTACCAGCAGCGTGGCCCCGAGCCACAGCCGCCGCCCGACTACGATCTTCCCGATCATCGGGGGCACGCTACCCCACTTTGAACACCAAACTGCGGCACACTAACCCGGCGCCGGTGTGATGTACCCCGTCCGGTGACTTTGGGGCTTTTGTGGAGGCTAACCTTCGGTTGCCGTCAGATTTGGAGTTGCCGATGACTAGCGAGTCCGAGCTCACCTTCTATGCGACGTCTGGATCGATGACGGTGGCAGAGTCCAGCGCAAATGCTCACCGACCAGCTCACTGATGCGGCAACGGCGGAGTTCGATCAGGTCGCAGCGATCACTGCCGACCCCGAGACGGCCGCCGAGAGTCGCATTTGGTCGGGAAAGGAGCAGTTCCGGGTGCCAGCCGAGGTCTGGAACGTGATCCGGCAACGCGATGAGGCGGTCTTCGATCTTGCCGACGCGGGGTGAAGGCTGCCGCTTGACAACTTTTACAACTTGTAGGAACTTAACTTAGGTTAGGTAAGGCTAATCTGAGGGGCAGACGCGTGGGTACCGCTTTTTTTGCCAGCTATCTCGTCGGGCTTCGCGACGGCTTGGAAGCGGCGCTGGTCGTGACGATCCTGCTGACCGTGGTGAGCCGGTCGAAACGTCGAGACGCGTTATTTCCCCTGTGGACCGGAGTCGGTTTGGCCGTGGTGGCCGCGGCCACGCTCGGTGCCATCCTCACCTACGTCGCCACTGAGCTGCTTTCCGGCGTGCGGCTGGAGTGGTTTGAGGCAATTACGTCGTTGATTGCTGTTGCTTTGGTGACCTGGATGATCTTCTGGATGCGGCGTAGTGCCCGCACGATCAAGGCTGATCTCACCGGGCGGCTAACCGAAGCGCTCGGGATGGGGCCGGCGGCGATTTGCGCGTTGGCGTTCATCGCGGTGATCCGCGAGGGGATCGAAATGGTCCTGCTGGTCTTCGCGTCGGCGCAGGCCGCTGCGCAAACTTCTGCACCGCTGATCGGCGTCATCTCCGGTGTGACCTGCGCAATCCTGCTCGGCTGGCTGATGTATGCAGCGGTCGCGAGAGTCAACCTAGGCCGACTGTTTACCTGGACTGCGGTATTGCTGATCTTGGTCGCGGCCGGCATCGCCAAATACGCCGTGCACGGCTTCCAGACTGCCGGAGCTCTGCCCGGTGGCCACAACATCGCTTACGACCTGTCCACCACCTTCGAGCCAACCTCTTGGTACGGGACACTGCTCGCCGCGACGGTGAATCTCACTCCGAGTGCCACAGTGCTCGAAATCGCGGTCTGGCTCGCGTACGCGATCGGGGTGTTGACCTTGTTCTTCTTGCCGAGTCGCCGCGCACCGATCAGGTCGGCAGCGACGGCGAGCGCCCAGCCGGAACAAAGCTAGGCGAAGGCGCCACATGCACTGTTGGACTGGCTGTGGTCACGACTTGCTGGGCGTTTGGGACACGCCCAGGACGACTGCTAAAGCCGGCACGATGGCGGTTACCAGCAGCCAAGCAGCTAGGACGTCGCTGGGCCAATGGACGGTGAGCGCGATTCGACTGACCCCGACGGTGATCGCCCATGCGCCCACAACTGCTGCCAATATTGCGCAAACTCGGCGCTGGGGTAGCAGTGAACGGGCAACCACGATGGCAGCAAGGGCGGCTGTTGCTGAGGCGGTGCTGTGCCCGGAGGGGAAAGACCAGCCGGAGGCATTCGTAAGCCAGTCGACCGGCCGCGGTCGGGCCACGTTCGCCAGCACGAACAATCGGACTCCCGCAGTGGAAACGGTGGCGATAAGCACGAATGCCGCCTGGCGCCAGCGTCGCCAGATCAGCAGTGCAATGCCAGCCACGGCGGTGAGCGGGTCCAGGTAGGTTGTGCTGCCGGTGAGCGTGACCGCAGACATCGTCGCTCGCCAGCGCGGATGCGCCAACGTGATCCCGTGCGCCCAGGCGCTGATCGCAGCGTCGCTGCGCTGCAGGATCGTCCAGTGCGTCACCACTGCACCGGTAATTGCCAAGAAAGCTATCGCGGCCGCGGCGGCCAAAATGAGCGGAATTCGGTGCGGCACGGCGGGACGACTAGTCACGCGCCTACCATAGCGGGCGCGTCCGGTAGGTTCGCTGAATGGAGATCCGCGCTGAGCTGGTGGGACAACGATGACCTCGCCAGCGCCACGGCGGGCCCGTGGTTCGTTGGAGTCCGAGGTCATGGGCCTGCTGTGGGGCAGCGAAGAGCCGTTGGCCGCGACTGACATTCGCGTTGCGATCGGTGGCGACTTGGCCTACAACACCGTGCAGACCATTTTGATCCGCCTGCACGAAAAAGGACTGCTGCATCGACGCAAAGACGGTCGCGGGCACGTGTATTGGCCGGTCGAAGACGCGGCGACCGCAGCTGCGAAACGAATGCGGGCCACGCTGGCTGGTCTGCCCGACCGGCATGCGGTGCTGCAGCAATTCGCCGCTTCCTTGAATACCGACGACGCCGCCACCTTGCGCGAATTGCTGAACAGATCCGGCCAGTCGTGAACTTCGCGATCTATCTACCACTGCTGCTCTCGTTGCCCTTAACCCTGGGCGCCGCCCGGATCGCAACTCGTGGCACACCGGCTAAGGTCGCCACCGGACTCACCGGGTTCGCCGTGGTCGCGGCGGTGTCGTCAACCTGGTCGCTGGTCCTACTGACGTTGACCCTGCTCGATGACCTTCCCCCGCTAGCGGCACTAGACAACCACGCCGGCCTGCAGCTGCCCGAACCGGTGCCCGGCCAAGTCGCCGCAGGTGCCGCCCTACTGCTCATTTACGGCACCACCAGATTGGTACGCGACATTCGCCTGCGCGCCCGCACAAATCGCGACCTGCGTGCCGCCGGCAATCCCCGCGACGGGCTGGTAATAGCCGACTGGACGACCCCGCTGGCTGTCGCCGTACCCGGCCGACCAGGTCATCTGTTGGTCACCAGCGGCATCTTGCGCCTGCTCGACCCACCCGAACAGCGAGTCCTGTTCGCCCACGAGCGCGCCCACTTGACGCATCGCCACCACCGGCTCGTGGCCGTCAGCGCCGCAGCAGCCGCCGTGAATCCCCTGCTCATCCCGGTGCGTACCGCGGTGGCTTATCTGGTGGAGCGCTGGGCCGACGAGGAAGCGGCCACGGTGGTGGGTGATCGCGCGCTGACCGCCCGAGCGGTGGCCCGAGCTGCCTTAGCGACGGTCGGTAGAGGTCCTAAGGCTGCGCTCGGCATCCACAGCAGCACTGTCGTTCCCCGAGTTCAGGCGCTGCTGGCACCATTGCCGCAGCCGACTCCGGGCCGGTTGTTTGCGCTGGTGGTGCTCGCGCTGGGCTGTCTTTGCGCGGCTACTGTGGCGACGGCGGAGTTCGTCGCCCTGGCCCAAGCTTGGCTCTGATCGCGGGCACGCCGATGCCGCTAACTGCTCGGATGCCCGCTGGGATGCTCTGATGCGTCTAGGTACTCAGAGCCGCTCTGAGTACCTAGACGCATCAGAGGCGGCACGCCGGGAACGTCGCGCTCGGAGCAGCTCGATTGCCACTGGCAGCACTGAGACGACCACGATCCCGATCAAGATCAGTTCGATGTTTGCGCGAACGAAGGCGACCTGGCCGAGGAAATATCCCAGCGTGGTCACGCCGCAAGTCCACAGCGCGCCCCCAATCACGTTGTAGACCAAGAAGGTGCGGTAGTGCATGCGGCTCGCGCCAGCCACGATTGGCGTGAATGTCCGCACGATCGGCACAAACCGCGCCAGGACAATCGAGCGAGCACCATAGCGGTCGAAGAAACCGCGAGCCCTAGTCAAGTTTTCCTGTTTGAACAGCCGTGAGTTGGGCCGGCTAAACAACGCTGGGCCGAATCGGCGACCGAACAAATAGCCAAACTGATCGCCGAGCACGGCAGCCAACGCCACCAGCAAGAAAATCAGCCACAACGGTTGATGCAAATAGGTGCCGTCAGCGATCAGCAGCCCGGTGGTGAACAGCAGCGAGTCGCCCGGTAGGAAGAACCCGATCAGCAGCCCCGACTCGGCGAAAACAATCACCAGGATACCGACCAAGCCAAAGGTGGAGATCAACCAGTGCGGATCGAGCAACGCCATGGCAGCAGGCCTTTCAGCTCAGCGGAAGCCCCGTAGTGCCCGCCTGGATACAGGGGTAAACCTACAAAAGGTAGGAGGTTTACCGTAGGCCACCGAACCTGAGAAAACGGTGAACGGCCGCCGACACTGCGGCGTCAGTTCCGAGCCCGGTCGGCCGATCCGATGCTGACGACAAGGTCGACCTATCAGGTTAAAGGGGAACAATGCCACGGATTTCCGTACCGGTGCTGCTCGGCGCTGTGTTGGTCAGCGCCAGCGGTTGCACGGCGTCGGCGGCACCAATCTCCGCCACAGCGCCGCCGGCCGGAGCGCAGGTGGCCGCGGCACCGGTTCCCGTTATTTCGGCCGGAATTGCACCAGCCACCAGCCCTGCGCCGGGGCTAGCAAATACCGGTACCTCATGGTCATCGATTTTGGCGTCGTTGGCGGCATATGGCCAGTGGGCGTTGGCGAACCCGAACCCGGTCAACGTGGCGAACGTAGCCGTTCCCGGCTGCAGCGCGGCGAATCTGCTCGCCGAACAGACAACCGGGCTGATCGGCAGTCAGACAGTGGTGCAGCCGAGCCCAGCGGTGTTCGGAACTGTGATCGCGCCTACCCCGTTCGCCGTCGCCACCAGCGAAGTTGTGCTGGCAGTCAGCGCGAGCCGGCCGGCCGAGCCCGTGGTCGACCGGAAAGGTCAACCAGTCAGCACGTTTCAGGCATTGCCACAAACCAGCCTGGCGATCACGTTGAACCGTGGCAGCGATCAGCGCTGGCGCTTTTGCTCCATCACAGCAGTGGCCGATACCGGCATCGCCACGAACGCACCAGTGCCGTTGATCTAGCAACCGAAGCAGCGCGGCTGGTCGAGCGGCACAAACTCGGACAGCGGGCATCGCTCAGGTGCCCGTGCTCGGCAGTGGGAGCTTGATCTGCATGGCCGCACCAGCATCGAGGTCGTCGACGGTGAGCTCGCCACCGTGGGCGTGCACGACCTCACGGGCGATCGGCAAACCCAAACCGGTGCCACCGCCGGCGCGAGAACGGCTGTCATCCAGGCGGACAAATCGAGCGAAGATCCGCTCCCGATCGTCCGCGGGGATGGGCGGGCCGTCGTTGCTCACGCGCACCTGGGCTGCGCCGTCCACCACCCGTACGGATAGGGAAAGTGAATTAGCGGCGTGCCGGACGGCATTGTCGACCAGGTTACGGAGCACCCGCTGGAGCGCGTCCGCGTCGCCGACGACCCGCACTGGTTCGATCATGGCGTCGACCGTTAGCTGCGGATGTTCCAACGTGATCCGCTCACGTTCGGCATAGGCGAGGTCGTCCAGATCGACGTCGTCACGACGTACGCGTAGGCCGTGGTCGTCAACCCGGGCCAGCAGCAACAAGTCCTCAACCAGGCGGGCCATCCGCGCGCTTTCGCGTTGAATTCGAGCCACCGACCGAGCGGGTGCGTCGGCCAAACCGGCACGCAGCAGCAGATCAGCATTGGCTTGTACGGTGGCCAGTGGGCTGCGCAACTCGTGACTGGCATCAGCGACAAACCGGTGTTGGGCCGCCGACGCGGATTCGATCCGATCGAGCATCGTGTTCATCGTCGCGGCCAAGGCGGCCACCTCATCGTCAGCCGCCGGAACGGGCAGTCGGGTGTGCAGGTTGCGCGAAGTGATCGACGCGGCTTGTCGGCGCATGTCCTCGACCGGTTGCAGGGTTCGCCCGACGAAATGGAATGTGGCCGCGCCGACCACTACAGCGAGCAGCGGTAACCCGACCAGCAGCGCCGCAATAACGGCCTCGGTGCCATCGTCGACGGTGTCCAGCGACTCACCGACGACGACGGTCTGCAGCCCGCTGGTCGTGGTCACGCCTACGGCCACAATCCGGAACAGGTCGTCGTGAGCGAACGCGAGTGGCCGTTCTTCGTAGCGCCGCTGCCCGGCGGTAGGCCGCAACGCCGAGATCGGTGCTTGCCCGGAGAGCGCCTCGGAGGCAACCAAAACTGCGCCGGCAGCATTTATGACCTGCACTACTGAGCGGTCTCGGGCGGACGGGCGCAGCAACACGGACAAGTCGTCGCCGCGTTGCACGGCGGTGGCTACCTGCGTAGCGCGGTCGGTGGCGGCGGTCATGATGTTGTCTTTCAGCACCGACCGCGCCGTGATCAGCAGCACCCCGCCGGCCAGCAGCGACGCGACCACGACCACAATCGCTGCGGCCACGGCTGAGCGCAGCCGCACGCCTAGGCGGCGTTTGAATCGCCGTACCATCGCTAGCTCCCGCATGGAAGTCACGGTAACGAGGCTGGTGCTGTGCACCGGCTGAATGTGGGGCCGTTCAGCCCGCCTTCAGCCGGGATAGTTCAGGCTGGCATAGGCGCGCAGAGGAGGCTGGCATGCGAGTTTTGGTGGTTGAAGATGAGATCGAGCTGGCTGAGACCATCCGCGATGGGCTCACCGCCGAGGGCTTTACCGTGGATCTGGCCCACAACGGCACCGATGGGCTCTGGACTGCCACGGAAACGCCACACGGCAACTATGACGTGCTGATGTTGGACATCATGGTGCCCAGCCTCAACGGCTATGAGATCTGCCGCACGCTGCGCGAACGTGGCATCTGGACCCCGGTGCTGATGCTGACTGCCAAAGATGGCGAATATGACCAAGCTGACGCGTTCGACCTGGGCGCTGACGACTATTTGATCAAGCCGTTCTCGTTCATCGTGCTGATCGCCCGGTTGCGGGCACTGGTGCGCCGCGGGGCGCCGGAGCGGCCGGCGGTGCTAAACGCGGGTGACCTGACACTTGACCCGTCGGCGCGCCGGGTCGAGCGTGGCGGCAGGCCGATCTCGGTCACGCCACGCGAGTTCGCAATGCTGGAGTTTCTGCTGCGTCAGCCGGGGCAGGCCGTGACCAAGACCGCGATCCTGGAGAACGTGTGGGACGCGCATTTCAACGGTGATGCGAACATCGTCGAGGTCTATATCGGTTACCTGCGCAAAAAAATCGACCACCCGTTCGGACGCAACGCGATCGAGACCGTCCGCGGCGCCGGCTACCGCATCGCCGTCAACGGCGGCTGACCAGCCAGGCGAGTCTGAAAGACGCCTGAGGATTACGTCGCGCCGAAAGAGCTTATTTCAGAGTGTTTCACGATCAAATGCGACCAACAGTTCAATGTTGGGAGTCGCATGCACACCACAGTTAGGCAGCTCCTGTTTGGAGCCGTAACCGCCATGACGGGCCTTATCCCCGCAGTCTCGTCAGGACCAGAGTTTGCGGGCAAAGTCTCCTCGGGACCAGCAGCGTCATCGGGACCAGCAGCGTCGTCGGGACCAGCAGCGTCGTCGGGACCAGCAGCGTCGTCGGGCACCGGTCAGACGGCAGTGCTCCACGGCCACTATCGCAAGGTCATGGTGATCGTGGAGGAGAACCGCACCTACGGCCAAGTGATCGGCAACCCGGATGCCAAATATCTGACCCAGCTGGCTTACCGGTATGGCTCAGCGACCGACATGGTCGCCAACTATCCGGTCGGCTGTCCGTCATTGGCCGCCTACATCCTGATCACGAGCGGCAGCACGGCCGGCATTTGCGACGACAAAGGGCCTCGGCATCACCCGATCACCGGGTCGAACATCTTCGCCCAGCTCGACGCGGCGCACCGACCCTGGCGCAACTATGCCGAGAATCTGCCCGCCCCCTGTGCGCGCAAGAACAACGCGGACGGCACTTTCCTGGTCCGGCACACAGCCGTGCCGTATTACCGCAGCGAGGACCGGCTTTGCGCGATTGGTCAGGTCGAGCTGGGCACACCGGCCCAGGGCGCGCTGCGAACCGATCTGGCCACCGGTCGCCTACCCGACTATTCGTTGATCACCCCGAACGCCTGCCACGACATGCACGGAGCACCCAGGTGCCCGAATGGTCTGCTCGCGCCCGGTGACAAATGGCTGGCCGAGTGGATGCCGCTGGTATTTGGCGGTGCCGACTATCGAGCGGGACGGCTCGCGGTGATCATTACCTTTGACGAGGGATCAGCCACTGATAACCACATCCCCACAGTGGTGGTGTCGCCGAGCACTAATCACGTTTCGGCCACCGCACATTACGATCACTGCTCGACGTTGCGTACCAGTCAGGATTTATTGGGGTTGGCGCCGTTGGGGTGTGCAGCAACCGCTGTCGCACTGACCACCGGATTTCACCTGTGACTAAACGCAGATGAGGGTGCGGAGGCTTTACTGAAAATCAGCGAGCGGCCGCACCTCGAACTGTCAGGCGACGTCGCGACGGCGCAGGATCCAGGAGCCAACTGCACCGGCGAGATGCCGTAGGCGATCAGAACGGCGGCGCCGACCCGAGATCGGCGTCTGACCAGCTGCCCGCGTGACGCGTCCTACGACCCAGCAAACGCGGCCGCCCGAGTCGGGGCCGATCAACGGCAGAGTTGTCCCCGACCGCCATCGCGTCAGTCTCCCCTTGGCGCGTGGTCGCATAAACGGTCTTGCCCTCGCTGCCTGTCACATCAACGGCAATCATCATGTCAGGACCTCCGATCCCGGCGGACCGGAGAGGCCAGGAAACAGCGTCCCATAATCGACTGTCGCGGGCTTCTGCTGAGGGACAGGAATGACTACCGCCCGTGCTCGCCAAAGTCCAGGCCTGGCTGTCGATCCGGCGGCAGGATGTTCGTCGTGGCTGATGACGGAGCCGGACAGGCCGGCCCGCGACCCAGTGCAGGAGGCAGCTCCATGGCCAAGTACGCGATCCTCATCTACGAAGACCCGACCTACTACGCGAACATGTCGCCCGAGGCGTGGGGCGCGGTGGTCGACGCGCACAACACGTTCGTGAAGCAGGTCTTCGAGCTCGGTGGGTTCATGGCGGGCGGGGAGGCGCTCGCGCCCACGACGACGGCCACCACGATCAAAGGTGCCAGCACGGTGACGGACGGCCCGTTCGTCGAGACCAAGGAGGCCTTCGGCGGCTTCTACGTCGTCGAGGCGCGCGATCTCGACCATGCCGTCGAGATCGCCAAGCTGTGCCCGGCCGGCGGTGGCGGCGTCGAGGTTCGCCCGGTCGTGGACCCGACGACGAGCCCGTTCTGATCGCCCCCAGCGACGAGCCGACCGCGTCCGCCATGCAGGCGGACTCGGTCGGTGCCGCGCTGGCGCAGGCCCACCGCTCCGAGTGGGCCTTCGTGCTGTCCGCCACGGTGCGCGTCGCGGGCGACCTGGACCTCGCGGAGGAGTGCGCGCAGGAGGCGTACGTCAGCGCGCTGCAGGCCTGGACCCGGGACGGCGTCCCGGAGCGGCCCGGCGCGTGGCTGACCACGGCGGCGCGGAACCAGGCGCTGGACCGATTGCGTCGCGAGGTCACCCTCCGGCGCAAGTTCCCGCTGCTCGTGGAGCCGGCGACCGTCGATCCGTACGACCCGGCCGACCTGGACTGGCCCGACGCCGCGGTGCCGGACGACCGGCTCCGGCTGGTGTTCACCTGCTGCCACCCCACCCTCGCCCCCGAGGCCCGCGTCGCCCTCACCCTGCGCCTAGTCTGCGGCGTTCCCACGCCTGAGGTCGCCCGGGCCTTCCTGGTGTCCGAGCCGACGATGGCGGCACGGATCACCCGGGCCAAGAAGAAGATCTCCGAAGCGCGGATCCCCTACCGGGTTCCGAGCCAGGCGGAGCTGCCCGAGCGCCTGGACAGCGTGCTCACCGCCGTCCACCTACTCTTCAGCACCGGCCACACAGCCGGCGAGGGGGACGCGCTCGTCCGTGAAGAACTCTGCGATCGGGCCCTGCACCTCGCGCGCACCCTCGCCGCGCTGCTCCCCGAGCAGGCCGAGACCCGCGGCCTGCTGGGCCTGCTGCTCCTCACCGACGCGCGCCGGGCCGCCCGGACCGCCGAGCAGGGCCGGCTGCTCCTGCTCGGCGACCAGGACCGGACGCGCTGGGACCAGCGCGCAATTCTGGAGGGGCTCACGGTGACGGCCGGGGCGCTGGCGTCCGGCCCACCGGGGCGGTTCACCCTGCAGGCGGCGATCGCCGGCGTGCATGCGATAGCGCCGTCCCTGGAGCAAACCGACTGGCCACGCGTCGTGCACCTCTACGACCGGCTGCTGGCGGTGTGGAACACCCCGGTGGTCGCGCTCAACCGGGCCGCCGCCGTGGCGTTCGCCGACGGTCCGGCCGCCGCCCTGCCGCTCCTCGACGAACTGGCGACCGATCCCCGGCTCGCCGACTACCCCTACCTTCCCGCCACCCGCGCCGACCTGCTGCGCCGCCTCGGCGACACCGCCGGCGCGGCTCAGTCGTACCAGCGCGCGATGGAACTCACCGCAAACGCCGCGGAGCGGGCCTTCCTGGAGCAGCGCCTGGCCGAGCTCAGCCGCGCCGCCGGCGCCGAGCCCGCGCCCGGCTGAGGACGGCGAACCCGGTCACCGAGCGGGCTCGACCTTGAAGGACAAGTTGTTCACCGCGGTGAGTTCCCCGTACTGCTTGTTGAGGCCGGAGACGACGATGCGTCCGTCAGTCCTGACAGTCCTGTCTGTGTCGTGGGCAGCAACCTTGAGGCCAAGCTGGGCAAACGAACGCACGCAGTTCAGCGATCCGCGGGGTCGCCGGTCAGTTCAAGCCGGCGTGGTGCCGGCGTGGTGCCGGCGGGGCACGCCGCGGTGCTTTCGCTCAGGCTGAGGCGCTCGGGATCGGGGCCGCTGAGGCGCTCGGGATCGGGGCCGCTGGGCGCGCGCCCGGAGCGCCCGGAGCGCCCGGCGGAGCGATTGCCGACCCTGGGTTGCCGTTGCGACCCATACGACCGTCACCGTTGCGGTTCCATTGCCGGTTATTGGCCCCGTTGTTGTTGCCGTTGTTGCGGCGGTCGGTGCGCTCGTCGCGGTTGACGTTGTTGCCGCGTTCGTGATCGCGCCCGTGCTGACCGTCGACGGCAACCGCAGCGATGGCGACCGCACCACCACCACACAAACAGCCCAGAATCAGTGCGGCACCGGTTACCAGCAAAGACACCCGGCGGCGATACCACGGGCGGGCCACCACAACAGGGGCCGTAGCGGTGGCCGGCGGTGCAACGAAGGCCGGAGCAGGCGGTGCCAGCGGCGGCTGGGTTGCAGCGGCTTCCGCTGCCGGTGCGGCCGGGGCTGCGGGGGCTGCGGGGGCCGGGGGGCCGGGGCTGCGGGGGCCGGTGCGGCCTCAGCTGGGGCTTCGACAGCTATCGGCTCGGTTGGGTCATCGGCGTTTGGGGCGGTCGAGTCGGTCATGGCGACGTCCGTTTCTGCGCGAGCTGCTGGCGAGAGTTGATTGCGGCGGCTGAGGACCTGATGGGCGGGCCCACCAGCCCGTCCGGTCGAGGTTGGTTTTTACCCGGCCATCACCACAATCGGCCGCGCCGATAAGAGCAACTCGTGAACAATTCTAATTTTTTCGTGAGAACCGGCTTTCCGCGGTCTTTGGTGTCGCGGACCTCGATGCGGTCGTCGTGGCGGCGGACCTTGACGCATGATCCGCCGTTGCCACCTGACCTGGTGGCTTTGATCCACGGTGTGGCGGTCATGGTTCGCCGATCATCGCCGTGTTGCGCAGCGCGGTAGACCGCGCGCGCGTAGTCAGGGGTCTGCAGCTCGCCCGGGACCAGTGAGCCCTCGAAGGTCTTGATCTCGGTGGCGGCGGTTTCCAGGCCGACGTAATCGGATCTCGTTAGAACGCGTTCGGGCCCGTTAGCTGGCAGGTGCGGCGACCCGGGCCAAGGGCAGCTGGATGCTGACGATCGTGCCGCTAGGGTTGCGTGGGCTGGCTGACACCAAGCCTTGGTGTTGTGCGGCCGTCTGCGCGACGATCGCCAGACCAAGGCCGGAACCGGGCGTCGAGCGGGCCGCGACCGAGCGATAAAACCGGTCGAACACATACGGTCGATCCGCCTCGTCAATGCCAGGTCCCTGATCGGCCACAGTCAACACGCAATGGTTGCCGTCGGCGATCAATCCAGTCCGCACCACTGCACCCGTCGGGCTGAACTTGGCGGCATTGTCGAGCACGTTGACGACCATGCGCTCCAGTTCGCCGGGTCGACCCAGCACTTGCACTGCCGCAAGGTCGGCGGCAAAGGTGAGTCCGGGGGCACGGGTACGCACCCGGGCAATCGCGGCCTCGACCACGTCGGCAAACTCGACCGGCTCGACCGCTTCTCGGGTGGTTTCCTCGCGGGCCAGTTCGACCAATTCGGTCGTCAACGTTGCTAATTCGCCGACTTGGGCTTCCAGATCGGCAAGCAATTTCACTCGTTCCTCTGGCGGCAGTCGATGCGCTAACTCGGGCGCTCGCTCCACCTGCAGCAGCAGCTCAATGTTGGTCCGCAGGCTGGTCAACGGCGTACGCAGTTCGTGCCCTGCGTCCTCGACCAGGGCTCGCTGGGATCGGCGGGCGGTGTCGATGGCGGCGAGCATGGTGTTGACCGAGGTGCCGAGCCGGGCGATTTCGTCGGCTCCGCTGATCTCAATCGGTCGGGTGAGGTCCATGGTGACTGCCACGTCTTCGACCGCCTCGGTGAGTCGTTGCACGGGCACCAGTCCGGCGCGGGCCACCGTACGGCCAAGAAGTGCTGCTACCGCGACCCCAAGCACGCAGCCGAGCGCAAGCAGCAGGCCAAAAATGGCCAGCGTGTGGTTGTCCGGATCTTGATCGATCGCGACTTGCACAGCCCCACCGCCAGGCAACGGCGCGGTCAACATCAGATAACTGTCGCCGCCGATCGTGACCTCCTCTTCGGCGGCCCGACCCGGTCTGGTGGTGATCTGACGCGGTCTCGTGGCTGTCGGCAGCGAACTCGTCGCGACCCGCCGGGCCTGCTCAGTCACAGGTAGCGCACCAGTCGTCGGCCGGAGCACCAAGCCGGATGCGTCCAAGATCTGCCAGCGCGGCCCAAGCTGATGCGGGCCACGGTGGCCGTCGCCGCGTTGGTTCAGCAGGTCCGGCAGCGAGCCGGAGGCAGCCAACCACTGGTCCGAGGAGGCGGCGATGGCATCGGCGTCGGTGGCCAGCTCCGACTGCATTCGATGCTGCTGAATCTCGGCCACCACCAGCCAGGATCCGATCGCGAGCAGCAGCACTCCCGCTGCCACCGCCCCGCTGACCAGCAGCGCCAGCCGATCGTGCAGGGTGCGCCGATCCCACCAGCGCCGCAGCACACTCACAGCGGTTCCTCGCGCAGCACAAACCCCACCCCGCGCACGGTGTGTAGCAGCCGGCTCTCCCCTTCGATCTCCAGCTTGCGCCGCAAATACCCCAAATATACGTGCACGCTGTTCGAGCTCTCCCCGAAGTCAAACCCCCAGACCCGCTCGAACAGCACCGCGCGCGTCAAGACCTGCCGCGGGTTCAGCAAAAACACTTCCAAGATCGAGAATTCGGTACGGGTCAACCGCAGCGCCCGATCAGCCCGCCAAACCTCCCGAGTACGCGGGTCCATCCGCAGGTCAGCAAAGGTCAGCAGCTCCGATTTAGCCGGCTCAGCAGCGGGCGGACTTGTCAGCAACGACCGCCGCAACAACGCCCGCAACCGCGCTTGCAACTCCTGCAACGCGAACGGCTTGATCAGGTAGTCGTCGGCACCCGCGTCCAGCCCGGCCACCCGGTCCCCCACACTGTCACGCGCAGTCACCATCAGCACCGGCACCAAGCTGCCCTCGGCCCGCAGTTGCCGGCAGCATTCGAGCCCGTCCATTGTCGGCATGCTGACGTCGAGGATCATCGCGTCTGGTTCGGCAGCGCGTACGAGATTGAGGGCTTCTTGGCCGTCGCTCGCGGATTGAACTTCGTGCCCTTCGAAGCGCAACGTTCGAGCTAGCGAGTCACGCACCGCCGCGTCGTCGTCCACCACCAATACGCGCATGTTGTCCCTTCGCGGGTTTTGTCGTCTCCTAAATCTGGCGCGACCAGATGAGATCCGACCCACTTTTTCCTAAGTCTTGCGTAAGAGCCGGGGTCGACCCGTCAGACGTGCGCGTTGCAAACTTAAACGTCGCTGCCGACTTAGACGTCTGAGCAAGATCCAGCGGTCAAGGGCGGCGGTTAAGGGTGGAATGACGATGCAGCCGTTCAGCGGTTCTTCAGCAGCCGACAGCGAACCTTCCCGGATGACAATCGACGTTGGCTCCCGCCGCGCAGGGACGGCCGCCCTGGTCAAAGTTCCGCAGGTGACCGCCTTGTTCTGGATCATCAAGGTGCTCACCACCGGGATGGGCGAGACCGCCTCAGACTTCCTCGCGCATCAACTCGCACCACCGGTAGCGGTCGGCATCGGCGCCCTCGGGTTCGCCACCGCGCTGGCCGTGCAGCTGCGGGCGAGCCGTTACCAAGCTGGCGTCTACTGGTTGGCCGTGGTCATGGTTAGCATCTTCGGCACCATGGCCGCAGATGTGCTGCACGTCGGTCTCGGCATCGCCTACCCGGTCTCTACCGTCGCGTTCGCAGTTGCGCTGACCTCGATCCTGATCCTGTGGCACCGCACCGAGGGCACGTTGTCGATCCACACCGTGACGGCCGGTCGACGCGAGTTGTTCTACTGGGCCACCGTGGTGACCACCTTCGCGCTCGGCACCGCGGCCGGCGATCTCACCGCCGCCACGCTCGGCTGGGGCTATCTCGGCTCCGGGTTGATCTTCTCAGCCGCTATCGCGGTGCCGGCCCTGGCATTCCGCGCCGGCCGACTCGGCGCAGTCGCCGCCTTCTGGACCGCATATGTGATCACCCGCCCGCTCGGCGCATCCTTCGCCGACTGGATGGGCGTCTCCACTGCCCGCGGCGGCCTCGCCTGGGGCACCGGACCGGTAACCGCCGCCTGGGCCGCCGTGATCATCGTGCTGGTCGGTTATCTGGCTTTCACCCGAGCCCCCAACGAAGCCTGAGCAGATAGCGAACCTGGCAGCTAGCGAACCCGGCACGTCAGCCAACCTGGCAGCTAGCGAACCCGGGTCCCGACGAGCCGCTAGTCAGTTGAAGGCGCTCCAGGCCAGGGCGAACGTGCCGGCCACCACGCAGTAAATCGCGAACGGGTTCAACGTGCGGGTCTCGAAGTAACGGGTCAAGAACCGCAGCGACCCATATGCGGCGAGGCCCGCCACCACGCTGCCGGCCAGCACCGGGCCGAGAATGCCGTGCCCGGCCGGCCCAGCCAGCTCGGGCAGCTTCAGCACCCCAGCAGCGAGAATGACCGGCGTCGCCAGCAGGAACGCGAACCGCGCCGAGTCCTCGTGCGACAGACCGCGCAACAGCCCAGCGCCGATCGTTGCCCCGGAACGGCTCACCCCCGGCAACAACGCCAGAATCTGGGCACTGCCGATCAGTAACGCTTGCCCCCAGCTCTGCGCACCGAGCCTGTTGTCGGAGACAATGTCGCCGCCATGACTGGCCGAAACCCCACTCTGCTGCTGGGCGGTGGCGCTGGCATAAACCTGCCCGGGCCGGTGATCGCTTCCCGCCGGCATCGGCGCGTTCACGGGTGCCGCAGCGCTCGTTCGGTGCCGAATCCGCTCGACGGCAGCCAAAATCAAGCCGTTGAGGATGAGAAACAGCGCAGCCGGCGTCGGCTTACCGAGCGCGGTGCGCACCGTGTGTTCGAGCGCTAGGCCTGCCAGGCCGACCGGAATTGTGGCCACCACCAGCAGCCAGCCGAGCCGCTGATCCGGCGTACTGATCTGGCGGGTTTTGATCGAGCTGACCAATCCTGCCACGATCCGCACCCAGTCCGCGCGGAAAAACCAGATTAGCGCAAACGCCGTCGCCACGTGCACGGCAACAAGAAACGCCAAGTAAGGCGACTTTTCCGCGCTCAGGCTCAGATCATGGGCCCAGCTGCCACCGATGATCGCTGGCAACAGCACGCTGTGGCCCAGGCTCGACACCGGAAACAGCTCGGTGACACCCTGCAGCAGACCGATGAAGATCGCTTCCGGGTAGGTCAAGGTCGGGTCGCTCATCTGCGGCCTTTCACCCTTCTCTTAGGTGCGATTGCTTACCATGCGCCGCATGGAACGTCGTGATGCACTCCGCGCGGTTACCGCGCTCACTCTAGGCGCAGTCGCCGGCTGTGACGCCGACAGCCCAACCTCGGCCACGTCACCCACCAAGGCGCCCGCTCCGCAATCACCGGCACTCAGCGCAGACCCGTTGCCGGGACCCAGCTCGTCCGCACCCACCCAGGCGAGTGAGATCCAGAGCGGCCCTCGCGACCGCCCAGCCGTCGCCCTGACCTTCCACGGGCAGGGCGACACTGGCATCGTCACTCGCCTGCTCGACGAGCTGCGCCGCGGCGGTGCCCACGTCACCGTCCTCGCCGTCGGCACCTGGCTCACCGCCGAACCCGCCCTGTGCCGCCGCATCGTCGCCGACGGCCACGAACTGGGCAACCACACCCAACACCATGCAGACATCAAAGCCATGGACCCCGCCCAGGCGTACGCGGAGATCAACGCGTGTGCTCAGGCGCTACACAGCGTCACCGGCTCGATCGGCCGCTGGTTTCGCCCGTCGCAAACACAGTTCGCCACCCCGACGATCAAGGCAGCCGCTCGCCGGGCCGGCTATCCGACCTGCTTGTCCTACGACGTGGACCCACACGACTACACCGATCCTGGTGCGTCTGCTGTTGTCTCCGCCACGCTGGCCGCAGTACGCCCTGGGTCGATTGTGAGTCTGCATTTCGGCCACGAAGGCACCGTCACCGCGATCCCAGCGATTCTGGCCGGCTTACGTACACGTGGACTGCGCCCGGTCACGGTTTCACAGTTGTTGACCTGAACCGCCCTGTTGAACTGTTCTTCAGCAAGCCTTCAGCGAGCCCGCGCGATGCTATTGCCTGAATCGTAGGTTTTCGCCCGGGATTTTACCTAAGCAGAAGGTCACGGAGCCAGTTATGACTATCACTACCGACAAGTTGGCGAGCCGGCGCGCTTGGCTCACCAAAGTTCCGGCAATTACTGCCGTCTTTTGGGTCATCAAGGTTTTGTCCACGACGATCGGGGAGACATTCGCCGATTACCTTTCGGTGAATGTCGGACTGGGGCCCGCGGTCACGGATGCGGTGATGTTCGCCGTGCTGGCCACTGCACTGTTCGTGCAATTCAGAACCCGCTCCTACACCCCATGGGTCTATTGGCTCTGCGTGGTCTTGGTGAGCATCGTCGGGACCCAACTCACCGACTTTTTCACTGACACCTTAGGAGTCAGCCTCTATATCAGCACAGCCGTATTCGCTGTCATCCTTGCCGTCGTATTCGTCGTCTGGTATAGCCAGGAACGGACTCTGGCGATCACCTCCATCGATACTCCACGCCGGGAGAGCTTTTACTGGGGCGCAATTCTGACCACCTTCGCGCTCGGCACTGCGGCGGGTGACCTCGCCACTGAGGCACTCAGCCTCGGCTTCCGCAACGGCGTACTGATCTTCGGTGGTCTGATTGTGTTGACCTGGTTGGCTTATCGATTTGGCGGCGGCCAAGTGCTCACCTTCTGGATTGCCTATGTCTTGACTCGACCGCTGGGCGCTTCGCTCGGCGACCTGTTGACCCAAGACAAGGAATTCGGCGGGCTTGCATTAGGTGCAAGCATCACCAGCACGCTGTTCTTCGCCACCATCATCGTGCTAGTCACGCGCGAACAGCTGCTGGTCAACCGTTATGGCGTTGCCGAAAAGGGCACCGGGCCGATCGGCGGCCGAGGCAGCGACTTCGCCTGGGCCGGCGCTGGGGCCGTGGTGGTCATTGTCGTAGCTTCCCTGCTCAGTGGCGTGCACACGACCCCGACCGACAACAGCTCAGTTGCCGCCGTCGACCAGGGCGCTTCCGTCGTCGCCGAGCCGGGTGCCACTGGCGCCAGCACCCCCGCTGTGCGGACCGTGCACACCACCACCCGCCTGGGCAACTTGAATTCCTTTGCGGTGATAGTCAATGACCTGAAAACCAAGGTCACGGCAAACGACTTGGCCGGCGGTAAAACCCGGGCGAAGGATCTCGAAGTGGCTTGGGATGATGCCGAGGCTGGTTTGAAGCCCCGCGATTCCGCTAAGTGGCATCAGCTCGACGACGAGATCGACGGCGTGCTGACCGCATTGCGGGCGTCCAATCCCACTCAAAGCGAGTGCGCTGCAAACATCGCCACGCTGCTAGACACCGTCAACAAGTTCGACGGGGTCTGATCGGTTCGCGCTGACCGACGGCGTCTGTTCAGCGCCCGCTGCCCAAACGCCGTCATCCGCGCGAACCGTTACGCCATTCGGGCCACAAAGCCATTGCAGGCGACGTCCTCGATCGAGGGGCGCGGCTGCGACTCTTGGTCTGCGCGCCAGTGCGCGACCGAGGCCAGACCGGGGTCGATTAATTCCAGGCCGTCGAACAGGGCGACGAAGTCATTGCCATCGCGCGGGCTAAATCGGCCATCTTGGTTAGATTTAACCAGCTCAGCGACGACTTCAGCCGGCGCATATTCCCAGGTGGCGTGAGTGGCGGCGACAAAGCTGCCGGCGGGTAGCGCACCGAGCAACGTGCGCACGATCCCGGCAGGATCTTCGTCTGCCCGGATAAAATGCAAGACCGCGATCAGCAACAACCCGACCGGCTGGCCAAAATCCAGCGTGGACCGCAGCCCCGAATCGTTCAGGATCCCACCGGGGTTGCGCAGATCAGCGTCCAAATAGGCCACCGATCCGGCTGGCGCACTGGTCAACAACGCCCGAGCATGCGTGAGGACAATCGGGTCATTATCGACATACACGATTTTGGACGCTGGATCCACGCCTTGGACGACTTCGTGGGTGTTGCCCGGCGCGGGAATGCCGGTGCCAATGTCGAGAAACTGACGCACGCCCTGCTCGGCGATGAACCTGGCAGCCCGGCCAAGGAAACGACGATTCTCCATCGCCATCATGCGAATTGTCGGCATTGCCTTCTCCACCGCATCACCGCTGGCCCGGTCTGCGGCGAAGTTGTCCTTGCCACCGAGCCAGTAGTTGTAGCGGCGCGCAGGGTGGGCGACGGTGGTGTCGATCCGGTCGGCGGCTGACCCATTACCCGGTGCACTCACGCCCGGCTCCTGTCGTAGTCGAGGACTTCTCGCAAGTGGACAGATTCTATGCTTACAGCCCAGTCTGGTATGCCAGCACTCCCCGGTTCACGGCAGTGATCGCCTTGCGTGCGGTGTCCTTGACCGCGGGCGAAGCCGCAGCCGCCTCCCGGATCTGCCCAAGCAGGTCAAGCACCTGCCGAGCCCAGCGCACAAAGTCGCCCGCTGGCATCTCCGAGTCGTAGTTGTGCGCACTGGACAACACCTTGGCCAACGGTTCGCCCCGGGCCCACCGATACATCGGCCAGACGAACCCCGGGTCTGGCTCGCGCGTCAACGAAAGGCCGTGCTCAGCCTCGTCACCAGCGATTTCGGCCCACAGCTTCGCGCACTCGTCGACCGCTTCGGTTACCGCGCCCTTGGGCACCGACGCTCGATCATCGCCCTCGCGCCGCGACTCGTAGAGCACCATGGACACCGCAGCGGCCAACTCGTCCGGAGCTAGGCCCTCCCAGACACCCTGACGCAAACACTCAGCGATCAACAAGTCCGCCTCAGACCAGATCCGCCCGAGCATCCGTCCCGACTCGGTAACCTCGCCGTCACTAGATAGATAACCCCGGCGGGTCAAAACCGTGCAGACCAAATCAAACGTACGCGACAGCGAACCGGTGCGCCCGGCGACCTTGTCGCGCAATGCATCGGTGTCGCGCTGCAGCCGGTGGCGTCGTTCGGCGAACCGGGCGTGGTCCTCGCGCTCCGGACAAGAGTGGCAGGGATGCTGGCGCATTTGCACCTTGAGCAGCTGGATCTCGGCGTCCTCGCCCGCACCCGGTCCACGCCCACCGCGTCCGCGCCGACTGCCACCGTTGCGGTCCAGACCGGTCGCGCTCACTTGGCCGGCCAGGTCCCGACGCGCTCCAGGTGAACGGTGGTTGAAGTTTTTCGGCACCCGCAGCCGCTGCAGCACCTCAACCTCACCGGGGAAATCGGCGGGGCTGATCCGTCCGGCCCAACGGTCCTGAGTCAGCACCAACGGGCGCGGCTCACCGAACCCGCCGACCGCCGGCTCAAGCACCACGGCCAAACCGGCCCGTCGCCCCTGCGGCACCCGGATGACATCACCAACTTTGAGTTTCTCCAATGACGACGCGGCGGCTGACCGGCGGTGGCTGACCCCTTGCCGGGCAATCGCCCGTTCACGATCGGCAATAGAGATCCGCAAAGCGAAATATTCGTCGAAGTCACCGTGATGACATTCGCCATCGGTGCCGTAGCTCTGCATGGTGTCAACGTTGCGCTGAACCTGCCGCGCCAGCCCCACCACCGACCGGTCCGCCTGAAACTGAGCGAACGACGACTCCAGCAAATCGCGCGACTTCTGCGCCCCCACCGAGCCAACCAAATTCACCGCCATGTTGTATGACGGTCGAAACGACGAACGCAACGGATAAGTGCGAGTCGAGGCGAGCCCCGCCACCTGCCGCGGGTCGACTTCGGGGCCCCACAACACCACAGCGTGGCCTTCGATGTCGATGCCACGGCGCCCGGCCCGGCCGGTGAGCTGCGTGTATTCCCCTGGGGTCAGCTCGACGTGTGCTTCGCCGTTGTATTTGACCAGCCGCTCCAGCACCACACATCGAGCCGGCATGTTGATGCCCAACGCGAGCGTCTCGGTGGCAAAAACTGCCTTGACCAGCCCGCGGACGAAACACTCCTCGACTGCCTCTTTGAAAGCGGGCAGCATGCCAGCGTGGTGAGCGGCGATGCCACGCTCCAGGCCGTCGAGCCACTCCCAATAGCCGAGCACGGACAAGTCTTCGCGGGGAATGCTCGCGACTTTCGCCTCGGCGATCTGCCGAATTTCCGCGCGCTCCTCCGGATTGGTCAGGCGAAGGCCAGCGCTCAGACATTGCTGAACGGCGGCGTCGCAACCGGCCCGGCTGAAGACAAACAGGATTGCCGGCAACAGCCCAGTGGAATCGAGCCGATCGACCACTTCATGCCGCGGCGGTGGTTGCCAACGCCGACTGCGCCCACCGCGGTTACCGCCGCCGGCGGCTCGATCGGTGAGCTCAAGCCGGCGCTCCAGATCACGGGTGTAACGCAGCAGCTCCGGGTGCACGTCGTGCTTTTTCGCGGCATCAGCGTCGTGGAACAGGTCGAACATCCGCCGACCGACGAGCATGTGCTGCCAGAGCGGCACCGGCCGGTGCTCGCTGACCACCACCTCAGTGTGCCCGCGCACGGTGACCAACCAGTCGGCGAACTCCTCGTAGTTGCTGACCGTCGCCGACAACGAAACCAGATTCACCGAGGCCGGCAGGTGAATGATCACCTCTTCCCAGACCGCGCCGCGGAACCGGTCGGCGAGGTAATGCACCTCATCCATCACCACGAAGGCCAGGCCTTTGAGGCTGGACGAGCCGGAATACAGCATGTTGCGCAGCACTTCGGTGGTCATCACCACCACTGGCGCGTCCGCGTTGATGACATTGTCACCGGTCAGCAGACCGACGTTATCGGCGCCGTAACGCTCCACCAAGTCGTGATACTTCTGGTTTGACAACGCCTTGATCGGGGTGGTGTAGAAACATTTGCGTGCGCCCGCTCGCAAGGTCAGATGCACGGCGAATTCGCCCACCACTGTCTTGCCCGCACCGGTCGGCGCACACACCAAAACGCCGCTGCCGCGCTCAAGCACCTCACACGCGGCGCGCTGGAAGTCATCCAGCTCGAAGCCGACATCGAGCATGAAATCCTCGAGCGACGGAAACTCGGCCACCCGGGCCGCCCGCCGCTGTGAATCCGCATACCGTTCGGCGGGACTAGTCATGACCACCAGGCTAGTTCGTCAGTGTGACATTCCGCTGCACCGGCGGTTGCCTCTCGTCCCACCGCGACGCCTAGGTATGGTGCTCCCGTGCCGGATGTCGTGAAATCGACCGACCACCCGGGCCAGTCCTCGCGCCCGATGGATGCCGTCTTGTTCGACTTCCACGGCACGTTGGCGCAGGTCGAGGAGGCCGTGACCTGGGTCGTTGCCGCCGCAGCGACCTGCGGGCGCGAGCTGGAACGGGCAAAAGCGACAGTGCTGGCCGACCGACTGGTAACAGCCGGACGTGCGGGCGGCCCGAAACCAAATCGTGTCCCACCGCACTTGGCCGAGCACTGGGCCGACCGTGACCTCTACGAACACAGCCACCGCGCGGCCTACATCGGCCTGGCCGAAACGGTCACCACCGACATAGCCGGTTTGCCCGAAGCGCTCTACGAACGCTTGCTCGGCCCGCAAGGATGGCTGCCTTACGCGGACACTGCGACCACGCTGCGAGCGTTACGTGCGGCCGGGATCAAGGTGGCAGTGGTGAGCAACGTCGGCTTCGACCTCCGACCACACTTCAGCGCCTGGGGCCTGACCGAGTTAGTCGACTCGTTCGTCTTGAGCTACGAGGTCGGGCGGATCAAACCCGACCCGGCAATCTTCCTGCGCGCCTGCGGCCTACTCGGCGTCGACCCAGAACGCACCCTGATGGTCGGTGACACGGCTGCTGATGCCGGCGCCGTACACGCGGGTTGCGCTGCTTTGGTCCTGCCCGCTGCCGAAGTCGGCCGCAGCAACGGCCTGGGCGCCACTCTCGCGCTCGCCGGTTGCCGACCCTGACTCATCAGGGCGGGTCAGCGACGGGTGCCAGTGACTGCGGTTCGAGGTAGGCGTCCGGCACGAGAGTGGCCGGTGAGTGTCTGGTCGTCCACCACCACATCGAAGTCGAGATTGAGACGCATCGGGCGGGTGACGGACTGGCGCCAGGTCACACGGTTGCCGACAATCGCGATAACAGTCAGCGGCACGGTCTCGGATTTCGTCGCTGCGGTGCCAGCGAAGACGCTGCCATCAGCGGAGAATACGTAGACCGCGTTCAGCGTACCGATGGGGGTCTTGAGTTGGAGGTCCCAGGTGCCGACGATGGGGTTCATCAATAGCTCCGTTCAGAACGTTACAGGTGTTTGGCCGGTTTTGCGCCAGACGACGCCACGCCGCTCATACTCGAAAAGTTTTTCGACGGCGTGGGCAATTCGGGGACCGAATTCGCGTTCCAGGAGGTAAATGCCGAGGTCAAGGCCTGAGGTGACGCCGCCGGCGCTGATCAGGTCGCCGTCGTCAACGATCCGGGCCTGCACGGCATGCACGCCCGTTGCGTCAAGCACGTCCATGCCGAGGTGATGGGTCACCGCATAGCGGCCTTCGATCAGACCAGCCATCGCCAGGGCAAGCGAACCGCCGCAGACAGTGGCAACCGTAACGTCGGGGTGGTGCAGGGCGGCACGAAGCGGCGCTGCGGCCGAGTCCGCGAACCGGGACAGCAGCACCGGAATGGTCTCCACCCCGTCCTCCGGGTCACCAGCAATTGGCCCGCTCGCGCCAGGGACCACGACGTAGCCGGGCAGCTCGGGTTGAAGTTTCGCGGTCGCCCGCAGCGTCAGGCCACGCGTGCCACTGACGACCTCCCGCGGCCCGTCCGCGGCGACAAGCTCGACCTGCAACGCACCCGCGGTCGCGTCACCTCCGGCCGCGAGCACCTCGAACGGGCCGATGACGTCGAGCGGGTCGAACCCGTCGAACAACAAGATCTGCATGAGCACACCATCAATCGTGGGCGTGGCCAACGATCGCCGCCAGTGGCAAGATTGCCATTGTCCGACTGTTTCTTGCCATTCTTATTTTCGCGATATCGGAGGAGGCACTATGCACACCGTGCTCGTCTTGGCCCTCCCGGACACGATCGCGTTCGACCTCGCCACGCCGATCGAGGTGCTCGGCCGGGTGCGGCTGCCCGGTGGACAGCCCGGGTATCGAGTGCAGGTTTGCGGCAGTGAGCCGATTGTTGCTGCCGGGCCGCTGCGTTTGGCCGTCGAACAGGACCTCAGTGCGCTCGCGTACGCCGACACGATCATCGTGCCGGGTCGCAATTCACCATTGCCAGTGCCTGGCCCAGCCTTAGACGCGCTTCGGGCAGCGGCGGCCACCGGCGTACGGATCGCATCGATCTGTGTCGGTGCGTTCACGCTCGCAGCTGCTGGGTTGCTCGACGGCCGGCAAGCCACCACCCACTGGGCCGCCGCCGATCAATTTCGGTCTGCATTCCCGGCAGTCGACCTAAATCCCGAGGTGCTCTATATCGACACCGGACAGATCCTCACTTCGGCCGGCGCGACCGCTGGCATCGACTTGTGTTTGCATCTCGTGCGCCGCGACTACGGCGCTGCCGTCGCGGCAGACGCGTCCCGGATGGCCGTTGCCCCGTTGCACCGAGACGGCGGTCAGGCGCAATATATCCTGCGCCCCGATAAGCGCCCCGCGAATGCCGGCCTCGGACCGGTTCTCGAGTGGCTTGAAGCGCACGCCCACGAAGATCTGACTCTGGCGGTGATTGCGACTTACGCGGGGCTGAGCGCGCGCACCCTCAATCGCCGCTTCCACGAGCAGACCGGCCAGACACCCATGCAGTGGGTCGCAGCCGCACGCATCCGGCGCGCACAAGAACTCCTGCAGACCACCGACCTCGGCGTCGACCACATTGCTCATCTCGTCGGCTTCGCGTCACCGGCCCAATTCCGCACCCAATTCAAACGAATCAGCGGCGTGGCGCCCCACGCCTACCGCACCACCTTTAGCACCCGACCCCATCTGTAGCCCGCAGCCTGGGAGCGAATACCGTCGCTGAAAAAATCCCTTGGACGCTGATTGGGTAGTCATGACCGAATCGCCTGTCGGTTTGCTATTGCACCAGGACATTCACGGATACCTTCGGTGTCCATGGCGATGCGGATTGACCTGACCTTCGACACACGTGACGCCGAATCCCTGGCCGAGTTTTGGAAACTGGCGCTCGGTTACGAGGACGAGCCTTCACCGGCCCCGTTCACGACTCGTGATGAGTGGGTGGCATCCTTGGGCGAAGAGCCGGACGACGGGGGTGGCGGCGCATTGCTGCACGACCCAGACGGCGTCGGCCCGCGGCTGGTCTTGCTCGACGTGCCCGAGCAGAAAGTGGCGAAGAACCGCCTACACATCGACGTTCATGTGGGTAAGGGCCCAGCCTCCTGGGAGCGAATCCTGGCGAAGGTCTCGGAGCTAGTGCCGGCCGGCGGCCGAGTCCTAGCAACCTTTGCCGGTCACCACGTTCGTTGGACGTTGCGCTGCCCATTGGCCAAGCGGACACGTCCCACGAGTCCGGTGCCGCCCAGTGCGTCTCACTCGTGTTGCAACACGAGTGTGGGGATTGTGCGATGTCTCGCCGTGCTTATTAGTCGGTGGTGTCGGGGCCGAGCCAGTGCAGCAACAGGATGGTCGCATCGTCTTGAAGGTTGTTGTTTTGGTGTTCGAGAATGGCGTGCACGAGACGGCGGGCGGTTTCGGCGGCGGGTAGTTGGTCGGCCAGAGCTCGTTGGGTGAATTCGGTGAGCCGATCGATGCCGAACTGTATGCCGTTGTGGTCGCGGGCTTCGATAATGCCATCGGTGTAGAGCAGGACTTGGTCGCCGGGTTCAAGATGTTCCTCGATGACCAGAGGTGGTCGGCGGTGCCCGAGGGTGACTGGTAGGGCGGTAGGGGTAGGTAGGACGGTGGCGACCCGGCCGTGTCGTAGGACGATGCCACTGGGGTGTCCAGCGGAGATGACCCGCAAGATGCCGGTGTTTTGGTCGAGTTCGGCGAGTACCGCGGTGATCATGCCGGTGCGGTCGTGGGCGCGGATGGTCTCGTCGAGGTAGCGGTAAGTGCCGATAAGGTCTTCGCCGGTGCGGCGGGCGTTGCGGTAAGCCGCTAGGGCGATGGAGGCGAGCACGACCGCGCGCATGCCGCCGGACGAGCCGTGACCGACGGCATCGAATAGGGCCAGGTGAGCGGTGTTGCCGTTAAGGGCGTAGTCGAAGGCGTCACCGCCGACGTCGTAGCAGGGTTCGAGGATTCCGGCGATAATAGTGCGGCTGGTAGCGAACGTTAACGGTGGTAGTTGAGCGCGGAGCATTTCGGCGGCCAGCTGCATGGGTTCACGGCGGCGCACACGTTCGATGGTGTCGCTGTATAGGTCACCGGTAACGACGAGCTCCCCGAGGATCGCGGCGATCGCGATGCAGTCAGCGACAGCTTGCTCATCTAGGGAGGTCGGGGTCACAATTTGCAGGACTCCGAGGCGTTCGCTGCCGTCGAGCAGCGGCAGCCACACGACGAATCCGGTGCCGTCTTGTGATGCACTGACGGCAGACAGGGTGCTGAAGGCACGGCCCGCCACGGTTCCGTCGATCGACAGGTATTCCCCCATGGATGCCTGGTCAGAAGGTAGCGGTAGCAGGGTGCGCTGCTGGTGGTCGACAACGTATATATTTATCGCTGTAAGCCCGAGCAAGGCAGCCGCCTGCATGGCCATGTCGGGGAGGTCTTCCGGCCGAGCTCGGTAACCGCGGTGGATCAGATACCGGATCGCGTCGAGCGTACCCACCGCCACTCTCCTTTGGTTTGCTATGAGCGAGCCCGACGGCTGATTCAACCAGAACTGCGGGGTCATGGTCATCTCTGGGGCTTCGACCTGCCGTGAAACCCCGGTTGGGGACCTGATTCGATCGCCCACGACCCCGCACCAGCACGACGCGCGCAGCTCCGGGTCGTTAAACCCGAGCCGATACAGAGTTGTCCGATTTGCAGTTCCTTGTTGACCTCAACCAGTGTTTAGGTGTTTCACTGTCAGGTATGGATCTTGACGGTTTACGCGTCGCTATCACGGGTGCGGCACGTGACACTGGTCGACTCCTAGCCGAGGCGTTCGCCGAACGCGGCGCCCAGATCTTCCTCTCAGCCCGCGACGTGGTGGCGGCCCGGCAGTTGCGGATGCAATCTGCCAGCGGGGGCCCGGCCGGGCTGAGGCGTTCCACTGTGACCTCGCCACATCGGATTCGGTGCGCGGCTTCGCCGCCGCCATTGCCGACCGGACGAGCTACCTGGATGTGTTGATCAACAACGGTGCCGCATACATCGAAGGTGATGACCTGGCCGACGTCTCGGACGACGCGATCGAGAGCGTGATGGCAGCGGGCGGGACCGGCACCGTGTTGCTGACTAAGCATTTGTTGCCGCTGCTGAGTGCATCGTCACGGCCCAACATCGTCAACATGATCTCCGCCTGCGGCGAGGTGGGCCACCGCCGTTCGGGTGCGCATCCCGCGTTCTACGCGGCCAAGCATGCACACGCCGGGCTCGCTGAGATCTTGTCGCACCGGCTCCGGCCAGCAGGAATCCGGGTGATTTCCCTCTTTCCACCGGATTTCGTTCAGGACGGGCCCCTGCAGGCAGATAGCGAGCTCACTGCACAGTCGGTCGTCGACTGCGTGATCTTCGCAGTTGGTCAGCCACGAGACTGCTTCATCCGCGAGTTCCATTTCGAGCAGATAGGGGCACCCGGCCACGTGTGAGTCAGAAATCGTCGGAGCCGGCCATCGCATCCGACGCCGACTTCGCCCGGGTTCGTCAATGGCTCGCAATGCGTTAGCACCCCGTGACAACGATCTTGGATAGACATGCCGCTTGCCATTAACTTGCCGCGGCTTGGCGCTGCGCGCAGACGCATCGCGCGGCGTGGAACAGCTACACTCTCGCACGTCCGATGGCTGCGAAGAGGCGTATCAAAGGACGCGCTTCATCCGCGGAGCCGTGGTTGTCGTGAAGCCCAACTTCTCGTACAGCCGTTGCCCTTCCGGCGTGGCGCTTAGATCGACGCGGTCGGCGTCTATGGAACGGGCCCAGTCGAGCACCTCGAGCACGAGCGTTGTCCCGTAGCCTCGGCCCTGGTGTTGGGTCAGCGTGATCACGTTTGCGAGCCGCACAGTGCGTCCCCTAGTGCACTGGGGATTCGGCACGCCGAGTTCGAGGGTGCCGATCGCGGTGGCGACTATCGCACCGTCGACCTCGATCAGGGGGAAACGAGCGCTGGTAGGATCGTCCACGAAACGGCCAAACCACAAGGCCGCATTAGTTCTCCACGAATTTTCGGGCGTCGCGTTGTCCTTATCGAACAGCAGCGCCCATAGATTTAGTAATTCAACGCCATCATGCGTAGTCGCGGCACGTAGGCACCAATCACCAGTTGTCGTCATCCATATTCCGTCCGTCAGCGGAATTTGTCACGTTACGTATGGTTCGCCGGTGAAGGCGCGCAAGCTGGCTCAACGCCGCCGGCTCCCAGCCGGTCGGGTCTTCCTCGCGGGGCACCATAGCGAGGGCATGCCAAAGCAAGAGGATGTCTAGCCAGACGGGGCGGAATCAAGTGATCATGGCGACACTGCGTTTTTTACCAAATCGTTGAACACCTCAATAGGCTTCAGCCAGTTCAACGTTTCACGCGGTCTACCATTCAACTCCGCGGCAACTCTATCAAGCTCTTCCTGAGTATGCAACGACAGATCTGTTCCCTTAGGAAAATACTGCCGGAGCAACCCATTAGTGTTCTCGTTACTGCCCCGCTGCCACGGCGAGTGCGGGTCACAAAAATACACCGGCATACCGGTATTCACAGTGAAGTCAGCATGCCGAGCCATTTCTTTTCCCTGATCCCAGGTCACACTGTTACGCATGACATCCGGCAATGTTTCCATCTTCGCCGCGAGCAGGAACGCGACCCGCTCAGCGGTCCGGTCGAACGGAATCCGCACCAGCATCACGAACCGGGTCATCCGCTCGACCAGCGTCGCGATTTGGGACTTGTTGCCCTTACCGATGATCAAATCGCCTTCCCAAAAACCGGGCACCGCACGGTCATCGGCCTGCACGGGCCGTTCGCTGATGTTGACCATGTCCTTGATAGATCCCCTGGCCACCGTAGGACGCGACCGGTTCACCCGCCGTGTGCGTCCACGCCGCAGAGCCAGCTTCAACTCAGTCCGCAACTGACCACGAGCCTGCAAGTACAAGCACTCATAAATCGTCTCGTGCGACACCCGCATCCCCGGGTCGTCAGGATGATCCACGAGCAGCCTCTTCCCAATCTGCCGCGGCGACCAGTTCTGCGCGAACCCTTCGTTGACCACATCGTGCAGCAACTGGTTCGACTCCAGCTTCCGTTCCTTGGGACGCAGTCGATTCTCATCACAACGCAACTGCGCCTCGACCGCACGATAATCCGCCGGTCCGCCATTACGGTCAATCTCCCGAGCGATCGTCGAATGATGCCGGCCGAGTAACTTCCCGATCGACCGAGACGACGCTAAAGAACCACTCCGGCTCAACTCCCGAGAGATCATCTCTCGTTCCTCAACCGTCAACGGAGAAGACCCACTCATATATCACCAATCACTCGACACCAAGATCATCTTACCGTGGTGTCGCTACGACCCTTTGACTCCGCCCGGCCTCAACAGATGTCAGCGGACGCACAGCCTGGTAGCCCGCGAGGAATTCCACCCGCACCTCGGCCGGAATCGGCCCCCAATTGCGATATCGGGTGCCTAGCAGGACCGCAGCGCGGGCCAGCTCGACCACTGGATGGTCAAACCGTGCCTCCTCAAAATCGATGACAGCAACAACCTCGCCGCCGGCACACAAAATGTTGGCAGAACGAAAATCGAAATGAACGAGTTGTCGCGCGAGTCGTTCGGGTGGGGCAGCGTCGACCATTGCCCGCAATGTGTCGCGAGCCACCGCCGACAGATGATCTGCTTGCGAAGTGAGCCAGCCAATCACCCGGGCCGGCAACGGCTCGGACGCAACGGCAAACGCCGGAATCAGATCGGCATTTGGGTATTTCGCCAAGGTAGTTTGCACCTTGGCCAGCACACCGCCGGCAGCCCGAACCTGGCGAAGATCGTTGCTGTCGAGCAGCTCTCCCACAATCTCACGCTGCAGACCCATCGAGACGCCGTCGATCTCGACCTGAAGCTTGCCGTCCCGGGCGGGAACCGGAGCAGAAACCGGCACCCCGTTGCTGTGCAGCCAACTCGTGAGCTGCGCGGTCTGCGCGAGCCGAGGGAAGCGCTCGGGCGCCACCGACCACTTTGCCAGCAGCCGACCAGCTGGCGTATCGACCCAAGCCAGGGCGTTGTGGTCGCTCATGACGATTCGCTCACACGCATCGACCCGAATACCCCAGAGGTCGTCCAGCATCGCGGCAACCCAGCGGCCGACAGACTGGCCGTCGCGGAAGCCGAACTTTCCGGCGAGCGCGTCGCGAGGGTCCTGCGTCTCCCACAACATCTCCAATACTGGCGCCTGCAAGTTGGCCATGCCGGTATCCCATCACAACGCCGCTTTCACAGTTGCTCGGGTGATTCAATCCCCAGCAAATCCAAGCCGGTACGCAGAGTTTCGCCGGTGAGGTAGCACAGCGCGAGCCGATTTCCCCGCTGCGTTGGTGCTGCTCGAAGCACCGGACAGTTTTCGTAGAACGTCGTGAATGTTTGCGCGAGGCGGTAAAGGTAGCCGGAGAGCCGGTGCGGTTCGTAGCTGGCGAGCACGTCAGCCAGGACCTCTGCGAACGTGTCCAGCTCAAGAATCAGGGACCGTTCCGCTTGCTCCAGCCCGACTGTCGGGTCGATCGCGGGCCGCGCAGTGCTACCGGCTTTGGCGAGCACGGAACCAATTCGGGCCCGCGCGTATTGCAGATAAACACCGGTTTTTCCGGTCAAGGCCAGCATGCGCTGCGCGTCGAAGGTGTAGTCACGGGTACGGCTGGTGGCCAGATCGGCGTACTTGAGTGCACCAATGCCAACCTGCCGGGCCCGCCGGTGCAAATCCGGCTCGGACAGTTCGCCATTTTTGCCCGCGACGACAGTACGAGCCTGGGTTACCGCCTCCGTGAGCAAGTTAGCCAAACGTACGGTCTGGCCGGCCCGGGTTTTGAACGGTTTGCCATCGGGGCCAAGAACTGTGCCGAACGCGACGTGGACGGCTTCGACCCTATCCGGTAGCCAGCCAGCCCGACGAGCTGCCGCGAACACCATCCGGAAATGCAACGCCTGACGGGCGTCGACCACGTACAGGATTCGATTGGCATTCAGATCGTTGACGCGTTGCCGTAGCGCGGCCAGATCCGTTGCAGCGTAACCGTAACCACCGTCGCGTTTACGCACGATCAGTGGTGTGGGTTGTCCGTCTGGGCCGACCAAATCGTCGAAGAATACGCACAGTGCGCCGTCGCTGTTCACCGCCACACCCGCCTGTTCGAGCTGATCGGCGACATCAGGCAAAGTGTCGTTATAAGCGCTCTCCCCCACCGCGTCCGCGGGGATTAGCCGCACACCGAGCTCCGCATAAATGTCCGTGAAATAGCGAGTAGACTCTTTGACAATTTCCTGCCAGGCGCCGAGCGTGTCGGGATCGCCGGCTTGCAAGGCAACGACACGCTGGCGGGCCCGATCGGCAAAGGCCGGGTCAGCGTCGAATTCGGCCCGAGCGCTGCGATAAAGTGCAGCGAGACGACTGATCGAGTGGGGCGGTTCCACGCTGTCCGTTGGGTCGGGGTGTTCGTTTTGGTATTGGATCAGCATGCCGAACTGGGTGCCCCAATCGCCGATGTGGTTCCGCCGAATAACCGTGCCACCCAGATATTCGATGATGCGCACGAGCGCGTCACCGATGATCGTGGACCGCAGATGCCCGACGTGCATTTCCTTCGCAATATTGGGCTGCGAATAATCAATCACTGTCGTGACGCCCGCGTCGGGGACTCCCACTCCCAGCCGCGCATCCGCTAACCGCTGCGCCGCCTGGGCTAACAACGCTGAGTCAGTCAAGGTCAGATTGACGAACCCGGGGCCGGTGACCTGCGTATTAGCCAGTTTGCCGTCGGCGGCAAGCGCCGCGACCAGGTCGTTGGCAAGATCCCGTGGAGACAGCCGCATGCCTTTAGCCACCGCCAGGACACCGTTGGCCTGAAAGTCCGCGTGATCCGAGCGGCGAATCTGAGCGGCAAACTGGGTCAAACCAAGAGCTTTCTCGGCGGCATCCGCCACCAGCTGCGACAACACGACGGCAAACGAGGACACAGGCACGGGTACTCCCGGATCAAGGCGAAGAATTTGTCAGGACATGTGAACGCGTCAACAGCCGGACATAGACACGGCTACAACGGCGAAAATGCAGAGCGGGAAATCGGCGACTATCGTCGTCGCAGGCGCAGCGCAGGGATGGTGCAGACCATCAGCTCCATATCCCACCACCTCAGCGCCAGGACGCACGACACCGCGGCCAGATGTCGCAGACACTACAGGCGCGGCCTCGCTGCTGGCCACAGCGTTTGCGTCGGCGGCCTTGAGGCATCGACACAAACCGCGGTTCCCGGCTCGACCCAAGCTTGTCTTTAGACTATAGTCGCATGACATGAGCAAGGCGCAGTGGCTGAATGCCTCATTATTCGATCAAAACCTCGCCATCAGGCGAAATCAGCGGACACGCAGACCTGTCTCGTACGATGGCTGTATGGGTGCAGAGACTGTCGGCATGCACATGCCTGCTGTGGTGACGCTCGACGATCTGGCAGCGATGAACGCGTCGGATCCAAACGGGCATCGATACAAGACCAGCCCTGAGGGAGTTTTGTCCGTTATGCCGCCCGCGGACTCGGAACATGCGCAGATCGCTAGCCGTCTCTTTGCTTGGCTGATCATGGCGGGGTGGCCACCAGAGCAGGTGCTTCAAGTCGCCGGCATTCGCGTTCCCGGATCTGGATCAGCCGGCGTTCGCATTCCCGGATCTGACGGCGGTCGAATCCCCGATGTGAGTGTTTGGGGCAAAGCTCCTGCCCGTGCAATCTGGCTTTCGGTCGCCGACCTCCTGCTAGTGATTGAGATCGTCTCGCCGGGCTCTGAAACAATGGACGAATTCACCAAACGCCGCGAATACGCTTCGGCCGGCATTGCGCAGTATTGGGTCGTCAACCGAGACGACGCCCAAACGGTCACGCTATCTCGACTTTCCACTGCAGACACTTATGCCGAACGCGCGAAAATGCCACTGTCCTGGCTGCTGCAGACCGACCCAAGTGACCACATCAGCTGACTCCGCTTTGAGATTGGCAAACGCGTGCACCCGATCAAGGCGCAGGCGCCGCCGCACTTTGCAGAATCTTGCCCAACTCGTCGGCGGGCAGGGCCGGATTCGCTGCCGCGTGTTCAGCCAGTTCTGGGTGTCCGATCTCAGCGAAGCTGCTCACGACGCTGGAGAGCCCCACGCTTAAGTAGGCGTCACCAGCCCAAAAGTTACTGATGAGTAGCGATGCCGGGACGCGGGCGGCCCCGATCCACTCCAGAACTGCACTCGCCAGCACGGACCGTGCGCAGCGGGGTTCGAGAAACTCGGGCGGGTGACTTGAGATGCACCGGCGCCGACAGATGCCTATTCTCAGGAGCTGGAACACCAATGCCTGTCAGCGGCCTGAGACCACGGCCAGCTTCACGACGCCAATCTCTGGACAGCACCGTCGGCACGGTTCATCGTGTCGCCGTCTGCTGCCCAAGACCCTGGTAGCGCACCGTATCCACCCGTGTGCCTAACCCAGGAGTTGCGTTGAGTAACCAAAGCCCTCCCAGGGCACCAACGCGCTGCGCCATCACCGTCCGCAGCGCCGACGCCGGTGTCGGTCTGATGCTTGTGGTGTTGACCGCAGCCGGCAGCTGGGACTCCGCGATGCATCATCGGGGCGCCGCGGTGCTCAGGGAATGCCTTGCCGCACGGCCCGCCGGTTTCATCATCGACTTGACCGCACTGCATGATCCCGACGCGCAAAGCCTGCCAATGTGGGCTGGCGCCCGACACATCGGCGCAAACATCCATCCACTGGTACCTGTAGCCCTGTGCGTTGATCCGCTGGGCGCCCTCGCTTACCCACTGCAACGAGCAACCACCCGCCACGTCCTACCCGTCTACGCGACAGTCGTGCAGGCCCACATCGCCATCAACAACCAGATCCCAGAGAACCCGCTGCGGGCCACCACCGCCGGGCTACGCACGCAGATTTCAGCCCGCATACCGCTGACGCCTCCCGGCAGTCCCGCCTCAGACATCCAGACTCCCCCATGATGCTGCGCAGCCGGGCTCCTCGCCAAACTCCGTTTTACCGGGTCGGCCGCTGATTGCGTATCGATGATCGATCATCGATCGCGACTTTACCGACAGCCCGCACTCGCTCCGGGTTTGCGATCTACCGTCACCGCGAGAAAGAGCAGCAACCTTTACGCGTACGCGTCGAGCACGTTGCCGAGTCGGCTGCGGGGATTGGCCGGGACGGAAGGATCCTCGGCGTCGCGCTGGACCGGATCCGGACCGGCCGAGGTCACCCGGTTAGCAGCGTTCGGGCGGCCGGTGTTCGGCTTGCCGTCCGCGGTCTGCGACATCGCCGCTGAGCCGGCCGGAGTTTCGGTGGTGGGTGGCGGCACCGCAGCGTCGGCCAGCGCCTTGAGCGTCGTACGGGCGGTGTCGAAGGCGGTCGTGGCCAGGGAACTGAGCGAGCTGATCGACATACCCTCCCGTTCGGCCGCTAACGGCAAACCTGACCTGCGCACCTACCCGGCAACCAAAACGCACCCGGGGCGCGAGAACAGCGCGGGTCCGGGTGCGATTTTGGCTAGCAAGAGACGAGCAGGGTTAGGTCATGTCGTCGAAACGGCCTTCGATCGGGCGGGGCCGGTTGACCGCGGTGGGTGTGTCGATCGGGGCGGGCCGGTCGATCGGGCTGGCGAATTCCATCCGATCGGCGGGTCCGACCGGATAGCGGTCGTCGACTAGCGGGGAGATCTCGTCGTCGTCTAGGTCGGCGTAGATCTCCTTGCCGCGGCCCTTGCGTTTGTCGTTGAGGAAGGCGACACCGACGGCGACGAAATACAGCACTGACATGCAGGCCGCTAGCAGCGTCATGCCGAACGGGCCGGGGTCGGGGGTGGCAATAGCGGCGAAGGCAAAAGATAGGAAGACGACGATGCGCCACCAGCCGAGCAGTTTGCGGGCGCTGACCACGCCGGTGAAGTTGAGCATCAGCAGGATCAGCGGAAACTCGAACGCCAGGCCGAAGATCAAGATCATGTTGGTGACGAAGGAGATATACGACGTTACTTCGAGCTGGGTTGTTTCGCCCATGACGCCCGACTGCATGATGAAGGCCAGGCTGTGCTTCACAATGAAGAATGCCAACAACGCACCCGCAACGAACAGCGGTGCTGCGATAGCCACGAAGACGTAAGCCCACTTACGTTCATGCCGGTGCAAGCCGGGCGCGATGAAAGCCCACAGCTGGAACAACCAAACCGGTGCACCGACAATCAGGCCCACCCACAACGCAACCTTGAGCCGCAGGACCAACTGGTCGGTCACGCCGAGGGTAAGGAACTGACACTCGGGCAAACCGTGGACGTTCAACGAATACGAGCTAGGCAGCGAACAATAGGGCTGCCTTAGCAGCTCGAAGGTCGGACGCGAAAAGATGAATCCGACTATCAGGCCGGCGACGATGCCGATCGAGGCCCAGAAGAGCCGGTTTCGCAGCTCCCGAACGTGCTCGATCAACGTCATCGAGCCATCGGAAGCCTGCTGAAACTTAGTGGGCCCCGAGCGACGCAGGGTCAATGCCATCGCCGTAGGTCAGCGGTCGTTGGTGCGCTGCACCGGGTCGGTGAACGGCGGCACGGGCTGCTGATACGGCGGCACGGGCTGCTGATACGGCGGCACAGCATCCGGCGCGACCTGGTGGTGGCCGGGCGGCGGCGCCTGCTGATAACCCGGCCCCGGCGCCGGCTGGTAGCCCTGCGGCGCTGGCTGATATCCGGGCGGGGGTGCTTGCTGATACCCCTGGCCCGGCGCAGGCTGGTAGCCCGGCGCGGGCGCCTGTTGGTAACCCGGCGATGGCACCTGTTGGTAGCCCGGCGCGGGCGCCTGCTGATGGCCCTGTTGCGGGTAACCAGGCTGTTGGACCTCGCCGTTTAGCGGCGACCGGCCATATTGCGGCTCGGCCTTCTCGGCGAGGTCGTTGTCATCGTCGATCAGGCCCTTGGTCTCCGCCTTCATGATCCGCAATGATCGCCCCAACGAACGGGCCGCGTCCGGCAGTCGCTTCGCGCCGAACAACAGCACGAGTACGCCCACGATTACGATGATGTGCCATGGCCTAAGCCCGCCCATGGGTCGTCTCCAGTCGCCTCGGATCAGGGTGTGCCGGTCCATCGTACGTGTCAATTCCGGCGAAGTGCCCGGTCGGACCCCGGCGGAATTAGCCCGAAGGCGCGGACGAGGTGGGACAACCCGGTCACAACGCCACAGGCGACCGGAACGCATGGGTCCGACCCAGTTCACAGCGGGAGTAACCGGCCCGATTATCAGGGCCGGTTCGCGCCCGGTTTGATCGTCGCGAGCCGTTGCTGCATCTCAACGGATCGTTGTTGCAGGCCGAGCAGTTTCTCTTGCAAGCCGGCTGCACCTTCCTGCAAGGTCAACGCCTCCGCTTGACGGCGCTGCAACTTGCCAGCGGCTCGTTGGAGTTCGGCCAGCCGGCCCAGCAGCGGCACGATCGCCACACCGAGGATGAACAGGGCGATGACGACCACGGCGATCCAAATCCACATGAGCACGGCATCACCTTACCGACTTGGGCTGTCGTACTGATTGAGGGCGGTGGTGGCTTGGGCGCGGATCTGCTCGACCAGCTCGGCTGGTCCGATCACGGTGACGTCGGGGCCGAGGCCGAGCAGCAGGCGCTGGGCCCAGCCCAAATCGGTGACGCGCATGGTGACCAGCCACTCGTCGCCAGTCCGGCGCACCTCCTCGACCGGGTAATACTCGGTGATCCAGCGACCACCCCGGCCGAGGCGCAGCGTGACCAGCGGCAGCTCTTGGCCAGGTTGGAACACGCCAGCAGTGACGTCATGGGGCACTGCGTCTACTGGCGGCGCGGCTGGCTCGGCCAGTTCGGTGAAGGCGTCGATCCGGTCGATACGAAACAGCCGGGTTCCTTCGGCCCGGCGACACCAAGCTTCCAGGTACGACTTTCCGCCCGCCACCAGCATGCGCATCGGGTCGACAATCCGCTCGCTGGTTTCATCGCGGGCGGCCGTGTAATAGGTGAGCTGGATTGCGTGACCACGTTCGACCACTGCCCGGATCGCGTCGAGCCGTTCGGCATCGGCCGGTAGCCGCACTGCGACCGGTGCGTCAGCCAAATCACCGGCGGCATTTTCGATCTTGGCGAGCGCCCGTTCGATCACGTCGCGGGTGCCGGTGCCGGGCGTTTCGGCGAGCATCCGCAACGCCACCACCAGCGCCAACGCCTCGTCTTGGGTCAGTTTCAGCGGCCGGTCGATGCCGGCGTCGTGGCTGATGGTGACCCGGTCATCGAGCGCCATGTCGATCAAGTCGCCTGGTCCGTAACCGGGCAAACCGCAGACCCAGAGCAGCTCCAGATCCTCACGCAGTTGTCGCTGACTCACCCCGAGATCGGTCGCAGCCTCACTGATCAAAATCCCCGGCCGAGCCAACAGGTACGGCACTAAGTTGAGCAACCGGCCAAGTCGATCCGCCGATTGACGTGGCGCAGCGCCGCCCTGTTGCTGCGTCATGATCTCGGCGTCATGGCGAGCGAGTCGTGCCGGGCGACAACCTCTTTGAGCCGCTGAATGACTGCATCACGCAGCTCCGGTGGCTCCTCGGCGCGCACGTCAGCGCCGTAGCCGACTAGCTGGGCGGCAAGCCGGTCGACATCCGCGTACGCGATGGTGAGGCGATCTCCGTCCGGACCGGGGACAGTTTCGGTTGCCCACCGGCGCAAGCCGGCAGCACGGCCCGGCTGGGCGGTGACCAGCGCACGGGCGGTGTGCTGAACCGGGCCGGACCAGCGTGCGACATGACTGATCAGGTCGACGTCAGCCGGCGCCGTGAACGCGTTGACGGCGCCGGTGGCGCGCACATTGCCGACGATGCGCGAGAGCCGGAAGCAGCGGGTGGCGTCTCGTTCCCGGTCGTGCCCGACCACATACCACCGGCCACGCCAGCAGACCACACCCCACGGTTCGAGCCGGCGGTTGCTGACTTCGTCGACTTCGAGCACCCGATAGGCGAAAGTGACCACGCGCCGGTCGCGAGCTGCTTTGGTCAACGGGCCGAACGCCGGGTCGACGGTGACCACGGGCTCGACTCCGAGCGTGGCTTGCGGGTCTACCTCGACCCCGGCGGCGCGCAGTTTCGCCAGCCCGGAGGACGCAGCGGCGGCCAGGCCAGCGTGCTGCCATAGTCGAGCGGCGATGCCGACGGCCGCGGCTTCGTCCGGTTCCAGTAGAATGTCGGGTAACGCGTATTCGCGGTGGGCGATGCGATATCCGGGTTCTTGGTCGAAGGCACTGGCCGTGCCGGTCTCCAATGGGACACCCAGTTCGCGCAGCTCAGCTTTGTCGCGCTCGAATTTGCGCTGGAACGCTTCGTGATCACGCGGATCCTGTGCGTCGTGCTCATATCCGGGCACGGTCGCGGCAATCTGCGCGGCGGTCAGGAACCGACGCGTCGACAGCAGACAAATCACCAGGTTGACCAGGCGCTCGGTGCGGGTCCGCGACACGAGAGGCAACGCTAGCAGCCAAGCCGCCGCAGCGCCGTACGCGCACAGCGCCAGGAGGTTAAACGTAACCACGAAGGGGAAGAATGTGCGGAGTGACCACCCCGGAACCCGTGGACGAACACCGCAATGTCGGCCTCGCTGCTGCCGAACCGCTGAACTCACCGGAATCGCCCGGCCCGCCGTCGGCCGAGGAGAACGAAAGCGTCGGTACGGTAATCCTCGCCGGTTTAGCCAACTTGTTCATCGCCGTCGCAAAGTTGGTCGCTGGTCTGATCTCCGGGTCCGCGGCGATGCTGTCCGAGGCGGCGCACTCGTTCGCCGATACGGTCACGGAAGTGTTCCTGTTCGTGGCACTGCACCGCGGCAGCAAGCCCGCCGACGACCGGCACCCGTTCGGCTACGGCAAGGAAAGCTTCGTCTGGGCGTTCATCGCAGCCCTGTTCACCCTGATCGGTGGGGCCGGCTTCTCGATTTATCACGGTGTGACCACGATTATCGACGGCACCCACAGCGGCCACTATTTATGGTCGTACCTGGTGTTGGCGGTGTCGTTTGTTGCTGAAGGCATCTCATTTCGCAAAGCGCGCCAGCAGGTGGCCGGCGAGTCGCAGCGTTGGGGCATCACCACGCATCGGTTCTTGCGGCTCACCCCGGACACTACGGTCAAAGCCGTCTACTTTGAGGACTCGGCCGCGTTGGTCGGCCTGGTGCTGGCCGCGATCGGTGTCGGCCTGACTCAACTCACCGGCAGCGAGGTCTTCGATGGGATCGCCTCGGTCCTGATCGGCGTGCTGCTGCTGGTGGTTGCCGGCGTCCTGTCGCACAGCAACGTGTCGCTGCTGGTCGGGCGGGCGGTGCCGCGCCGCATGCACAACCAGATCTCCGCGGACCTCAACAGCATCCCGGTCGTGGTCGCCGTGCCCACTCTGCTGACCATGCAACTCGGCCCGGGCGACATTTTGGTCGCCGCCAAAGTCGACTTCGATGACGACGTCAGCGGCGGCGAGATCGAAGCTGCCTCCGACGAGGCCGAACGCCGGCTGCGCCAGCGCTACCCCACTATTCGGTACGTATTTCTCGATCCCACTCGCGGCATCGCCGGTCACAACCACATTGACGGCGGAGTCGAGTAACCTCAGCCGCCATGGTGCGCTGGCGATCCGGAACAGTTCTAGCCGTGCGGCGACGATGGCGCGGCAGCATCGAACTCGACGTCGCGACCGAAGACGGGCCGGTGCGAGCGCTCGCGTACCCCGAGTTGGTCGGCTCCCCCGATTCTGGCGATCGGGTCCTTCTCAACATCGGCGCGCTGGCGATGGGGTTGGGCACCGGTGGATACGCCCTGGTGGTAGCTCTGCCCGACCGGCTACCGTCCGACCCGCCGACCGACCGGCCCGCCACCACTCGCGACGGCGGACATCTGGTCAAAGCCCGATACACCCCGTTGCAGACCATCGCACTCGGCGTCGATGAGGAAGCCTCACCCCACCGAGAGGTGATGGCCGCTGCCACGTCCCTGCACGGCATGCCCGTGATCACCGCCGACTTGCACTCCGCTTTGCCCGCGATTTTGGCCGGCATCCACGCTGATCGGCCCGAGGCCCGAGTCGCCTACGTGATGACAGACGGCGGCGCACTACCGGCCTGGTTCTCCCGCACGCTCGACGGGCTGCGCGACCATTTAGCGGGGACTATCACCACCGGGCAGGCGTTCGGCGGCGACTTGGAAGCCAGCACCGTTCACACCGGACTGCTGGCGGCCCACCACGTTCTTCACGCCGACCTGTGCATCGTCGCTCAAGGACCAGGAAACCTCGGCACCGGTACGGCCTGGGGGTTCTCCGGGGTCGCGCTCGGTGAGGCGATAAACGCGATCGGCATCCTGGGCGGCCGAGCGGTCGGCTCCCTGCGCGTTTCTGCTGGTGACGGGCGGCCCCGGCATCGCGGCGTCTCGCATCACAGCCTCACCGCGTACGGGAAAGTGGCTTTGCTGCCCGCCGATTTGCCTGTGTCCACCGGGTTGCCAGCCGAACTCGCGGAACTGATCGACGCCGCGCTTGCTCCCCTAGTCGAGCGACACCGGATCGTGCCGGTCAACTGCGACGGCCTAGACGCAGCATTGCGATCCGGCCCAGTCGGGCTCTCCACGATGGGTCGTGGCCTAGATCAAGACCACGCCTACTTCTTGACCGCCGCCGCCGCCGGCCGACACGCCGCCAGCCTGCTCGACGCCGATCGATCCTAGGAGCTGACCAGCCCTAGGAAGTGACCAGCAGCAAGATCCAGACCACCACGATCAGGCCCAAGGCACAAGCCATCACCCAGGTCGGGATGCGGTGACCGCCGACCTGGTTACGGTCAAGCTCGGCCCGAATACGCTCGCGTTTTCGCTCTATGCGGCCCAGCCGGTCATCGCTGTCAACCCGGTCGGGTTTGGCGGCTGGCGCGCCGCTGGCAAGCAGCGAGGTGCCGGAGCGCTGGGCCGGAATGTGGCTCGCCGAGGTTGATTCGGCGGGCGCCTGCGGCTGGTCGGGCATCGACGTCGTCATAGCCCGACCAGCCTAGCGCCGTAATCACATGCTGGCGATAAGCCGTTCTACCCGTTCGTCATATGCCCGGAATGGATCTTTGCACAGCACCGTCCGTTGGGCCTGGTCGTTGAGCTTGAGGTGGACCCAGTCGACGGTGAAGTCGCGCCGCTTCTCCTGCGCGTGCCGGATGAATTCGCCGCGCAGTCGTGCCCGGGTGGTCTGCGGCGGAGTTTCCTTGGCCTCGAAGATCTCCAGATCGTTGGAAATCCGGTCGACCTGCTTGCGCTTCTCCATGATCGCGTAGAGACCACGGCCGCGGCGCACGTCATGGTAGGCCAGGTCGAGTTGCGCGACCCGCGGATGACTCATCGGGATGTCGTGCTTGGCTTGGTATCGCTCGATCAGCCGATACTTTGACACCCAGTCGATCTCGCGTGAGACCGCGTCCAAGTTGCCCGTTTCGACCGCGTTGAGCACTCGGCCCCAGAGCTCGACCACACGTTTGGCGGTCTGGTCGCCGCCGCGCCGCTCGACGAACTCGGTCGCCTTCGCCAGATACTCCTGCTGGATTTCCAGCGCGCTTACCTCTTTGTTGTTGGCCAGGCGAATCAAGCGGCGACCGGTGATGTCGTGCGAAACCTCGCGGATTGCCCGGATCGGGTTTTCCAGGGTGAGGTCGCGCATCACCACGCCCGCCTCGATCATGCGCAGCACGATGTCGGCGGCACCCACCTTGAGCAGGGTGGTGACTTCGTTCATGTTGGAGTCGCCGACGATCACGTGCAGCCGACGGTATCGCTCCGCATCGGCGTGTGGCTCGTCGCGGGTGTTGATGATCGGACGGGATCGGGTGGTGGCGCTGGAGACGCCTTCCCAGATGTGCTCGGCGCGCTGCGAGAGGCAGAAGACGGCACCTCGCGGCGTTTGCAGCACCTTGCCAGCGCCACAGATCAACTGCCGGGTCACCAGGAACGGGATCAGTACGTCAGCGAGCCGCCCGAACTCACCATGGCGGCTCACCAGGTAGTTCTCGTGACATCCATACGAGTTGCCGGCTGAGTCGGTGTTGTTTTTGAACAGGTATATCTCGCCGGCGATCCCCTCGTCGTGCAGTCGTTTCTCGGCGTCGACTAGCAGGCCTTCGAGGATGCGCTCACCGGCCCGGTCGTGGGCGACCAGGTCGGTTACGGAGTCGCATTCGGGGGTGGCATATTCTGGGTGGGAGCCGACGTCTAAATAGAGCCGGGCTCCGTTGCGCAGGAACACGTTGCTGCTGCGCCCCCAGGACACCACTCGGCGGAACAGGTAGCGGGCCACCTCGTCGGGTGACAGCCGCCGCTGCCCCCGGTAGGTGCACGTGACTCCGTACTCGGTTTCGAGGCCGAAAATTCGCCGTTCCATGACGAAACACTAGCCGCAAAGAGCAGCCATTGGCACTCACCATTCAAGCTTTCGCCAACACCCTGTGCTGTCGGTTCATCACCCAAAGCCAACTCATGCTGCCAAGGTGCCAGTTTTCGCCTGTAATCGACACCAAGGTGCCGGGACCGCGCTCAGGCGAGGCCGGGTCACAACATAGTTCGGCCCTGACCTCAGCTGGAGTCAGGGCCGAACCGGCTGTCAGTTCAGGAACCGTCGCCGTTGACGCCCTCTTCGGTCTCGGCAGCGTCGCCGGTCTCAGTGCCCCGGTCGTGCCCTTCAAGATCGACCGAGGCAGCCGAAACGGTCGGCTTGTCCTCGGCTGGAGCTGGCGGGGCGGCGTCGACGTCACCCAGTTCTTTCTCCGGCACGTCCACACCGCCGGCGAGCAGGGAGGTGAGTGCAGCACCAGAGATCCGCCGGAACGTGCGACCCTTGCGCTTGCGGTCCAGCACGGCCACTTCCAGCTGCTTGGCGTTGAGCTGGCGGGCTGCACCGTTCTCGCCGCCGACGCTGCCTAGCGCCTCAGCAGCTAGGGCCAAGGCCGCCGTCACATCGGCGCTGGCGTCGTGGCGCTCGCGCAGCACGTTCGAGATGGCCTCGTTCTGCCCGCCCATCGCCATGAAGCCGGGCTCGTCCATCACCGAGCCGTCATAGGTGATGCGATAGAGCTCGTCCTCTTCCGGGGAGGTGCCGACCTGCGCCACGCAGATTTCCACCTCATAGGGCTTCTGCGTCTCGGTGAAGATCGCACCCAAGGTCTGGGTGTACGCGTTGGCCAGGCCGCGGCCGGTCACGTCGCGCCGGTCGTAGCTGTAGCCGTTGAGGTCGGCCATCCGCACGCCGGCCCGGCGCAGATTTTCGAACTCGTTGTAGCGGCCCACAGCCGCGAAGCCGATCCGGTCGTAGATCTCGCTGATTTTGCGCAGGGTGGTGATGTTCTCCGCGACCAGCAAGATGCCACCGGAATAGGTGAGCACCACAGCGGAGCGGCCGCGGGCAATGCCCTTACGGGCATACTCCGAGCGGTCGCGCTGGACCTGCTCGGGTGAGGCATAAAACTGCATGGCCACGGGTGGCTTCCCTTTCGTCCCTGGTGACGGTATCGGTGCGGCGGGGCTTAGCCGCCTGGGTTCTCCATCCGGCCGGCCACCACCTGCTCGGCCACCGCGTTGATCTCAACCTCGGTAAGCCGATGCGTGCTGTCAGCCGTCGCGGTCATCACCACGGGGTAAATCTTGCGCGTCAGGTCAGGACCACCGGTGGCGGTGTCGTCATCTGCAGCGTCATAGAGCGCCTCGACCGCGAGCCGGATCGCGTCAGCAGTGCTCACGCCGGCGCGGTAACGCTTCTTCAGCGCCGACTTGGCAAACAGTGAACCGGAGCCGATCGCGTCGTAGCCGGTTTCTTCATAAAGCCCACCGGCGACGTCGAAGCTGAAAATACGCCCGACGCGGCGCGGGTCGGTCGCGGTCAGGTCGAAGCCGGCGAACAGCGGCACCACCGCCAAGCCCTGCATGGCCGCGCCCAGGTTGCCGCGAACCATCCCGGCGAGCCGATTCGCCTTACCGTCGAGCGAGAGCATGGTGCCCTCGATCTTCTCGTAGTGCTCCAGCTCAACCTGGAACAGCCGCATCAACTCGATCCCGATGCCAGCTGTGCCGGCGATGCCGATCAACGAGTAGGCGTCGGCCGGGTGCACCTTTTCGATGTCACGGCTGGCGATCAAGTTGCCCATGGTGGCCCGGCGGTCGCCGGCCATCACGACTCCTTCGGCCGTGGCAATGGCCACGATCGTGGTGCCGTGCGGCGCGATGTCAGCCGACAGGCCCGGCGGCAGCGGGCGCCGGCCCGGCAACATTTCTGGGGCCGCATAGGTCAGGAACTGCGTGAAAGAGGACGTCCCCGCGTTGGTGAACACATCTGGAAGACGCCCGGATGGATCAAAACCCGCTGCCACGTGGTTCCTTTCAACTGCTCTGCGCACCCCAACCGGGTGCGATGATCATGATCTACGCCTTACGGATCGACCGCACCACAAATAGCACGGCACCGCCCAGCGGACTGCCCAGCACGCCTTTAAGTCCGACCCTTACGAATCGGATATGTCAGGCTACTCGCCACCCTTTTGGACATATCCTCGGACGAATTCTTCGGCGTTCTCCTCCAGCACGGAGTCGATTTCGTCCAGAAGGTCGTCGACGTCCTCGGTGATTTCGGCGTGCCGCTCGGCTACCTCCGGGTTGACTTCGGTGGTGACCTCATCGACCTGTTCGTCGCTCCGGCCCTTGCCAGACTGCGATTGACCGCCGGTGTCTCGGGTTGCCATCGGTGTCCCCCTTCTCAGCCACCCCGAAGTCCGCAACATCGGGTGAGCAAAACCTACCTCGCGCGTACGACGAAACCGCCTGCCACTGCGAGTGTTTCTCAGCGACCAGTGATCTGTTCGAGTAGATCCTTGGCGCTACTGCATTTGTCGAACAGCGCGCCGACATGCTTTTTCGTGCCCCGCTCCGGTTCCATCATCGGCACTCGAACGAGCGACTCCCGTCCAACATCGAAGATCACCGAATCCCAGCTGGCGGCGACCACCTCAGACGCGAACTGGGCCAGACAACGACCGCGGAAGTACGCACGGGTGTCCTCCGGCGGCTCGTACATGGCTGTGACGATCTGGGACTCGTCGAGCAGGGTCTTCATTGAGCCGCGCGCGACCAGCCGCTGGTAGAGCCCTTTGTCGGGGCGTACATCGCTGTATTGCAGGTCGACTAGCTGCAGTTTGGGGGAATTCCAGGCCAGGTTTTCCCGGTCGCGATAGCCCTCAAGCAGGCGCAGCTTGGCGACCCAGTCGAGGCTGTCGGACAACAGCATCGGGTCGCGGCCGAGCTGATCGAGCACATGTTCCCACCGGTCGAGCACATCGGCGGTCTGCTCGTCGACGTTGGCGCCGTAACGGCCGGTGCAGAATTCGCGCGCCCGCTCGTAGAGCGCCCACTGCAGATCGAGCGCAGTGAGCCGACGACCGTCGCGCAACCGGATCAAGTGCTTGAGTGTCGGGTCGTGGCTGACCGCTTTGAGCTCGCTGACCGGGTCGGCGATACCCAACTCACCCGTGAACGCCTTGTCCTCGATCATGGCGAGCACCAGTGAGGTGGTGCCCATCTTGAGATAGGTGGCGATCTCGGACAGATTCGCGTCGCCGATGATCACATGCAGGCGGCGATATTTATCCGCGTCCGAGTGCGGTTCGTCGCGAGTGTTGATGATCGGGCGCTTCAGGGTCGTTTCGAGACCCACCTCAACCTCGAAGAAGTCGGCACGCGACGACAGTTGGAAACCACTGCCGGAGCCGTCTTGACCGATGCCCACCCGGCCCACCCCGGTGAAGATCTGCCGGGTGACGAAGAACGGGGTCAGGTGTGCGACGATGTCCGCGAACGGGGTCTGCCGCCGCATCAAATAGTTCTCATGCGACCCGTACGATGCGCCCTTGTTGTCGGTGTTGTTCTTGTAGAGCTGAATGCGGTTAGTGCCGGGGATGGTGGCGGCTCGCCGGGATGCCTCAGCCATCACCCGTTCGCCGGCTTTGTCCCAGCGGACGATGTCGAGCGGGTTAGTGCACTCGGGGGTGCTGAATTCCGGGTGGGCGTGATCGACGTACAGCCGAGCGCCGTTGGTGAGTATCACGTTCGCCAAGCCGAGGTCGTCGTCGGCGAGCGCGTCCGCGGGGTCGTAGGCGGCACCAGAATAGGTGAACCCGCGTGCGTCGCGCAGCGGCGACTCTTCTTCGTAGTCCCACCGGGCCCGCGGGCCGCGATTGAGCTCGGGCCGGGCCCCGTAGGCGTTGACCACCTGCGACGACGTGACCATCGGGTTGGCGCCGGGTTGCCCCGGGACCGAAATGCCGTACTCGACCTCGGTGCCCATAATCCGTCGAACGCTCATACGACCATCCTGCCCGCCACGAAACTGCGCCAGCTCATGTATCGAGCCTAGACGCTCACTACAGGGATCACGACGCTGGCTGGGTGGGACTTGGGACTCTCGGTGGTTGCCTGAATACTTTGGGTGGCGAATCGGACTTGGTCGGAGCAGGGCCGTTGGTGAGCCGACGGGCGAGCGCTTGCCCGGGAATTTCCACGAATCGCCAGGCCAGCCAAGCCACCGCGAACGCGACCACCAGGTAGCCGAGGCCAAGCTCAACCCGCTGTCGACCACCCAAGTTGGCGAAGTCGGGGACGGCGCGCTGGACCAGCAGCAACACGAGCGCGTGGAGCAGATACAACGAGAAGCTAATTTGGCCGAACCAGCTCAATATCCCGGGGACGGTGCGGTGCCGTAGTGCGTATGCACCACCGAACGTAACAGCCACTGCCAGCACCGTGGCGGCCCACGCGTGCCACTGGCCGGTGATGCTGCCGTGCGCCCCGACCAGGCTGACCGCGACGACGCTCAGGGCGAATACAGCAGTTCGGCGCCGCAGCTGGCCGTGCTGAGCGCGATAGAGCACGGTGCCGGCGAACATCACCGCCAAAAACAGCAGGCCTTGCCAGGACGCAATCACGGTGCTGTTGCGATTTGGATGCCCGTTTGCCGCGGCGAGCCCAAGGAATGCCAGGCCCACCAACCCGGCAAGGTGAACAAATCGCCCAGCCACCTGCGCCACGACGACGAAGGTAAGCATGACCGCCAGGATGATCGCCACTGACCGCCGCCCCGACGGGGTCTCGGCAAAGAACCCATTGGGCAGTCGCGCACCGACAAACAACGCAACTAAGGCCAGCCCGGTTGCCCACCAGGCGCTGTGCCGATGCAGCCGCCACGCGAAAAGGCCAGCAACAACGAGATAAAACAGCATTTCGTACGAAAGGGTCCAAAATACGCGTACTGCGCCGCGCAGGCCGAGCGGATCCGCGAGCATCGTCGCGTGCGCGAGCACCCCGGTGAGCGGATCCGCGAGCAACGACGACTGCCAGTCGAGCCACCCGCCGAGCACGCACAACCAGTACCCGGCAATTGTGGCCAGGTAGGCGGGATAGATCCGACACAGTCGCCCGATCCAGAACCGGCGCAACGAGCCATGCCGTTCCAACGACATCGGTACGACGTAACCGCTCACCAAAAAGAACAACAGCACCCCGTACTTGCCGAAGTCGAGCTGTCGCATGATCGCCAAGTGTCGGTCGTTGCCGAGCACGAGTGGGGTGAGGTGAAAGCCGACCACTGTGAGCGCGGCGAACCCGCGCAGCCCATCGAGCCAGGCCAGTCGGGGCGTAGGCGCGACGACGCTTGGGCGCTGATCGGCGGCGACAATGTGCGCAGCGGTCATGCCCGGTGCAACGACGGTGCGGGCGAGGAGAAACCCCTGCCCACACCGTCGCGACGGGTATTACAGGTACTGACCGGTGTTGCTGGCTGTCTCGATCGACCGGCCGGCTTCCGAGCCCTTACCGCCGGAGACGAGCGTGCGGATGTAAACGATCCGCTCACCCTTCTTGCCGGAGATGCGCGCCCAGTCGTCGGGGTTGGTCGTGTTGGGCAAGTCCTCGTTCTCCCGGAACTCGTCGACGCAGCTGTCGAGCAGGTGCTGCAGTCGCAGGCCCTTCTTGCCGGAGGTGAGGAACTCCTTGATCGCCATCTTCTTGCCGCGATCCACGATGTTCTGGATCATCGCACCCGAGTTGAAATCCTTGAAGTAGAGGACTTCTTTGTCACCGTTGGCATAAGTGACTTCGAGGAAGCGGTTCTCCTCAGTCTCGGTATACATCCGAAGCACGACTGCCTCGATCATCGCGGCGACTGTCACGTCTTTGTCGCCGCCGTGTTCGGCCAGGTCGTCAGCGCTCAACGGCAGACCGCTGAGGATGTATTTGGCGAAGATGTCCTTAGCCGCTTCGGCGTCCGGCCGTTCGATCTTGATCTTCACATCAAGCCGACCAGGCCGCAGGATCGCCGGGTCGATCATGTCTTCCCGGTTAGATGCGCCGATGACGATGACGTTTTCCAGGCCTTCAACGCCGTCGATCTCGCTGAGCAGCTGCGGGACGATGGTGTTTTCCACGTCGCTGGAGACGCCCGAGCCACGAGTGCGGAAGATCGAGTCCATCTCGTCGAAGAACACGATGACCGGAGTGCCCTCGCTGGCTTTCTCCCGAGCCCGCTGGAAGACCAGGCGGATGTGCCGCTCGGTCTCACCCACATACTTGTTGAGCAGCTCCGGGCCCTTGATGTTGAGGAAATAGCTGGTGTGCTTCTCCTCGCCACGACGCTCGGCGATTTTCTTGGCCAACGAGTTGGCCACCGCCTTCGCGATCAGGGTTTTGCCACAACCGGGCGGGCCGTAGAGCAGAATGCCCTTCGGCGGGCGCAGCTGGTGCTCCCGAAACAGCTCGGCGTGCAGGAACGGCAGCTCGACCGCGTCGCGGATCTGCTCGATCTGCGACTGCAACCCACCGATGTCAGAGTAGTCGACATCGGGCACTTCCTCGAGGACAAGCTCCTCGACCTCGCTCTTGGGGATCCGCTCATACGCATACGCCGAACGCGGCTCGACCATGAGCGAGTCGCCGGCACGCAAGGCCGGAATGTTCAGCGAATCGGCCAGGAACACGATGCGTTCCTCGTCGGAATGGGACTGGACCAGGGCCCGGTCGCCGAGCGCGCCGTCGGGGCCGGCCAAGATTTCCTTGAGCAGCACCACCTCGCCGGTGCGCTCGAAGCCGAAAGCGTCGACCACGTTGAGCGCATCGTTGAGCAGAACTTCCTGCCCACGTTGCAGATCGGCCACTTCGAGCGACGGTGAAATCGCCACTCGCAGCTTGCGGCCACCGGTGAAGACGTCAACTGTGCCGTCTGCATGTGCCGCCAAGAACACGCCGTAACCGCTGGGCGGCTGGGCGAGCCGGTCAATCTCTTCTTTGAGAGTAACGATCTGAGTTCGGGCTTCCTTGAGGGTCGCCACGAGCCGGTCGTTGTTCTCGGTCAATCGGGAGAGCTGCGCCTGCGTCGCCGCGAGCCGTTCCTCGATCTGACGGACGTGTCGTGGGCTTTCAGTCAACTTTCGCCGAACCAGGGCGAGCTCCTCTTGCAGGAACGCGACCTGGCTGGAGAGATCGTTGGCCTCTTTCTCCCAACGTGCGGCGCGTGAATCCGCCTCGTCGTTACGTGCCACGTCCCACCTCCCCGGGGGCTCGAACGTCTTTGGCCAACCCTAGCCGTTGCGAACAGGTTTTCGACCCCCACAACACCCTCGTCACCCACTCTTGATCCAATCGGCCGACCGCAGCCGCTTTCTCGTCAGTGCGATCCGGTACCGTCGGACAAAGCTATTTCTGGGAGGAACCGGTGTTGACAGAGACCGCAACGGACGACCTGGAAGTCTGGGTGGATCAGGATCTGTGCACTGGCGACGGGCTGTGCGTGCAATATGCGCCGGAGGTCTTCGAGTTCGACGTCGACGGGCTGGCCTACGTCAAGGACAGCACAGGTGAGCTGCTGCAATCCGCCGGTGTCCGCACTCCAGTGCCGGCGCACCTGCGCCTGGAAGTGATCGACTCGGCCAAGGAATGCCCCGGCGACTGCATCCACGTCGTGCGCCGCGGCGACGGGGTGGAAGTGGCAGGTCCGGAAGCGGACTGAACGCCGCGATTCGGCGTGCACTGAGGTAAGGTGCCGCCGCCCGTTCTACCGAAGCCCGGCAAATATCATCCTGGCTGGAATACAAGAACCACTTTCGCTGGAATAGGCAATCACAGCGTCGGGCGACCCACCAACGAGGCGACCACTCGGCTGAACTCCTCCAACCGCGCGATCTGCCCCGGCCCGCCGTCGTCGAGCGTCTTGCCGAACCGCAGCGCGTCATGGCGCACCGAGGTCCGACTCTCCGCATCGTCCAACCCGGGCGGCGGTGCTGCGTCGTCGACCGAACTGAGCAGCAAATATACATCGATGCTGTCGATCCGGGCCTGCCCATTAGCGGTGCGGGTCAGCCGACGACGGCAACCCACCTCGGTGACTGTTGACAATGGCACCACCCGCAACGAAGAGGTCATCGAACCGACCGGGCCGTCACCGGGCGCCACATCCTCACCGTGCCACAACACCAGGCGGCTGCCGTCGCAGATGACGACCTCCTGCCAGACGCCGTTCACCTCGTTGACGAAGCGCTCCAGGGTGAAACACAGCACCGAGGCACCGCGCAACACCCCGAAGAGCGCATCGAGCGCGACCTCCGGATCACGCAAGTAGGCGCGGGCCGCCGAATCGAGATCCTGATAAGGCGACCAGTCGGGAAAGACCGCCGGCATTTCGTTGCTGCCACCGAACGGCGGAGAACTCATCGTGCCCACTCGATTCTCCCGATCTGCTGTGCCGAACGGAAACTACCCGACTGGCACCGGCGCCGTCACATCGAGCTGGGCGCATCCTCGTCGATCGCCGGTGCCGACTCGGGTTCACCAGCGGCGATAGCCTGCGCTTGGGCGGCTCGGCGCAACGCGTACGCTTCGGCGCCTTTGCTGGGTTTGCGCCGGCGCGGCGGTGCGGTGACGCCGGGGGCGAGTTTGCGCGCCGACACCAGGAACGCGGTGTGCGCGATCATCCGGTGGTCCGGGCGCACCGCGAGGCCGTCGGCGTGCCAGTCACGCACTAGCGACTCCCAGGCGCGCGGCTCGGTCCACCCACCCCGCTCGCGCAGCGCCTCGACCAGCTCGGACAGCTGCGGCGTGGTGGCCACATAACCGATGAAAACCCCGCCGGGCAGCAGCGACCGCTCGACCATGTCCAGAGGCTCCCACGGGGTCAGCAGGTCGAGCACGATCCGGTCGAAGCCGGTTTCCTGGTTGTCCGCCACATCGCCGGCATGCAAATGCCAAGCCGGTTGCGGGCCGCCCAGGAACGACTCCACGTTTTTGCGGGCAATCTCGGCGAAGTCGTCGCGCAGCTCATAGGAGTGCAGTTCGCCCTGGCTGCCGATCGCGCGCAACAAAGAGCAGGTCAACGCGCCGGAGCCGACACCCGCTTCCAACACCTTCGCCCCGGGGAAAATGTCGCCCATCGCGACAATCTGGGCGGCGTCTTTCGGGTAAATGACCTGCGCACCGCGCGGCATCGACAGGACATAATCGCTCAACAGCGGTCGTAGCGCTAGATAAGCGGTGCTGCCTGCGGAGGTGACCACGCTGCCGTCGGGCAGCCCGATCAGCGCGTCATGCTCCAGTGCGCCGCGGTGGGTATGAAATGACTTGCCGGGTTCCAGCGTGATGGTGTGCATCCGACCCTTGGGGTCGGTCAGCTGGACGCGGTCTCCCACCCGAAACGGCCCCCGAGTTCTCGGCTGCAGTTCTTCGACGGTGGCAGGCAAAATGGTCACAGCTCTACTTTCTGGTTGCTTACTTGACAGTTCGTGCTCGGCGCGGCGGCTCCAACACCGCTGCCACATCACTGACGTGCAGGACGCCCACGATCTCCGCCCCGCCTGTTTGCCCAGCTTGTTCGGGGGCAGTGACCACATATTGCGCGGCCGAGGTGGCCTGCAATGCGCGGACCACCTGCGCTCCGGTCAAGCCGAGAACCAGCACAGGCACCGCATCCCGCGAACGGGACACGCTGTCGACCGACACCCACGGACGCCGGCCCACCGGCACCCGTTCGGCGGCGACCGGATCGAGTAGCCCCGTGAGATTACCGGCCGAGTCGCTGACGCCCAGCACCACGTTGCTGCGCGGGTCTTGTGCCCGGCGCCGCTGCGCCTCCCCCAACGGCGTGCCAGCCGGCACACTGAGCAGCGGACGAGCCAGCGCCGCCAAATCCACCAACGGAAACCGCCGCGTCATCCGCGCCAACCGAATCGACTGGCCAGCACCGCGCCACAGCGTAAACACCACAAACAACACCAAGAAAAGCCCAAAAATCGGCAAACCACCCCATTGGTACGCCGCCCACGCGGTAAGCGCCGCAGCCAAAGCCAACGCTCGACCCGCCCAGCCAGCCGCCTCAGTCGCCCGATCCCGGTCGCGATAAACCGCCCACAACCCGGCCCGCAATGCCCGCCCACCGTCCAACGGCAGCCCCGGCAACACGTTGAACACGGCCACCAAGATGTTGCTAGTCGCCAATTGGAACGCGATCTGACCCGCGACCGTACGCTCGGGCAAGACCAGCGTCGCGGCTACCGCGAGAGCGCCGAGCAACAACGACACGGCCGGGCCGGCCAAACTGACCAGGGCGTCCACGCGTGGATTGGGCGCATCGCGGTCGAGCTCGGTCCAACCGCCCAGCAACTCCAGGCTGATTCGGCGCACGCCCAGGCCGTGGCGGCGGGCGGTCAACGCGTGGCCCAACTCGTGCAGCAGCACCGACCCAAGCAGGCACCCGACGAAACCCAACCCGACCAGCATCCCGATGCCGCGCGGGAGAGCCAGCTCGGCGCTGACGTAATTGCCGTAGACGACAGTGACTAACAGGGCGAGCAAGACCAGCGAGTTGTTGACATAGACCGGGATGCCCAATACGTGCCCCAGCGCCCGCCCGCCGGCTCCGGGTCGGCGCGCACCGTCATTGCTCCCATCGGCGTTCACCTGCTCGATGCTACGGAAGGACCCGCTGCGCGCGTTTTCGTCGTACCCCTGCCCTAGCCTGACGGACATGACGGCACAGACGGTATTTCCGGCTCAATCCCCCAGCTCCACCCCGCCGACTGGGCCGTCGCTGTCACCGTCACGGGCGGCCGACTTCAAAACCTGTCCGTTGTTGTTCCGCTTCCGCACCATCGACAAGTTGCCGGAGAAACCATCGTTTGAGCAGGTTCGCGGCACGCTGGTGCACGCGGTGTTGGAGCGGTTGTTCGATTTGCCCGCGGCCGAGCGCACCCCACAAGCTGCGGTGGAGCTGGTGCGCCCGTCCTGGGCAACCTTGCTCGCCGAGGACCCCCGATTGGCCGAGCTATTCCCCGTCGGCGGCGCCGTTGACCCAGCCGCCAACCTGGCCGACACGTCAACCATCGACGCGTCAACCATCGACTCGGCCGCAAGCTTGACCGACGAGCCACCCGTTGACTCGGCGGGCGAGCAACTCGATCAGGCCGGCACTGAATTGGCGACTTTTTTGGCTAGTGCGGGCAGCCTGTTGGACGGTTACTTCGCGGTGGAGGATCCGCGGCGACTGGAGCCGGCCGAGCGCGAAAGTTTGGTGTCCACACTGGTCGACGGCGAATTACTCATTCGTGGCTACATCGATCGACTGGATATTTCTGCTGCCGGCGATCTGCGGGTGGTCGACTACAAGACCGGCGGCGCGCCCCGCGAGGCGTTCGAGGGCCGGGCCTTGTTCCAGTTGAAGTTCTACGGGCTGGTGCTCATGCGCACTCGTGGGGTGGTGCCCAAAGTGCTGCGGCTGCTCTATCTCAAGGATGCCGAGGTGCTCGACTATCACCCGGATGCCGAGGAGTTGGAGCGGTTCGAGCGCACGTTGGTCGCGTTGTCTCAGGCCGTCGAGCGGGCCAAACGCGAGCAGGATTTTCGCCCCAAACCGAGCCGGCTCTGCGGCTGGTGCAACCACCAGCAGTTCTGCCCCGAATTCGGCGGCACCCCACCACCGTTTCCGGTCACCGTCATGCAGCTCGACGAAGCAGCGCCGGATCAGGATCGGTCCGCTTGAGCCACCGGCCGCTCCCCCACGGCGCGGCGTACCCGGATGTCACCGCTCGCGGTGCGGATGCGCAGCTCCAGCGCGGCCCCGGCGGGTGAGCCGGGCTGCGACGGCGTGGCCAGATCAGTCAGCGACTTGCCCGACGCGGTGTCCAGATCGAGCCACACCCCAGTGCCGACAGCGACCCCTACCTCGACGTCGCCGGAGGCTGTTCGCAGCTCGGCGTGCCCTTCGCGCAACGAACCAACCTCGATATCACCACTGGCTGTCGAAGCGCGCATCGAGCCGCCGCCACTGCGCACGACAATGTCGCCGCTCGCCGTCTCCGCATTGACGTCACCATTGACATCACCGATGCGCAGCCGACCGGAAGCGCTCTTGATTCGCAGCGCCCCACCGACCCGACCGATGGTGAGATCGCCGCTGGCAGCACCGAGGTCGGCATCACCGGTGACCTCCTCCACCGCCACGTCAGCTGAGGCCACGTCAAGCTGCACCACTGAATACACCCCACCAGCGCGCACGTCAGCCGACGCGCTTCGGCCGGCCAGGGCGCTGCCGGCCGGGACCTTGATGCTGATCCGCAGCTTGGGCGAGCGACGCCAACGCCAATAGTCCGACCCAGGAGCCTGAATCAACAGGGTGTCGTCTTCGAGCACCACGCGCGTGTTGCGAGCAGCTTCGCGGGCGGCCTCGTTGTCGGACAGCGCGGCCACTTCTACTTGGATGTTGTCCCGCACTTCGGCAGCTACCTCCACGTGGCCACTGAGTGCACGCAAAGCGATGGTGACGGGCGCGGAACGGTCGAACTCGTACATAGTGGATCTCCTTGTTGGGGTAGGTTAGGCCTGGTAGAAGCCGGTGAGGCGTTTTCCGGGACGACCGGAGGACGTGGAGCGCGGGACTGTAGGTGCGAGCACGGCGCTGACGGCCCGCACTAGCCACGCATTGACTGAGATGCCTTCGGCCGCGGCCGCCTGCTCGACGTGGGTCTTGAGCGATTCGGGCATTCGCAGCGTGAGCCGGGTGAGGTCACCGCTCTCCGCCGGCAGCTCCGACGGCGGCGCTGGGGCCGCCGGCGACTCAACCGCAGTGTGGTTGACCACGAGGTCGGCGTCGCGACCACGCAAGCGCACTTCGACGCTGGCATCGTGCAGCCGGGTAGTGATCTCGGCTGCCGCGTCGGAGAGCGCCTCCAACAACGACAGCCGGGCCGACGCCTCAAGCGCATGACTGAGCAGCTCGGCGGCGCGGGACGTCTCCGGCCCGCCGGGTGCCGCCGCGGCGATCAGATCAGCGCGAAGTGTTTCCAGATACGGCGTCAGGTCCATGTCACCATCATGACGTCACCTTTGACGTCAGTCAAGACCTCATGGCGTCATCCTGACGCCATGAGGTGAATTATTGCACTGGGAAGCCCGATCGGTATCCCGGCTGCTGGACGAACCTGACCATCGGGCAACCCCACGAATGTCATGGAGATAACTACGATGACTGGCTCGACGGCACCCCTCGGCGTCACCCGCAGCGCTGTCTACGCCCACCTCAACCGCGCGGCCGCCTGACCTAGCAGGAGAACTGATCACCGGTGGACCATGTGACGCAACGGGTCAAGGCGCTAACGTCGGCGTGTGTCGAGGACCTTGAAGTGGCGGCGAGCGGCCCGCTGGTGCGGTGTGGTATCGGGATCTTTCTTCGTCATGTACGGCGTAGTGAAGCTGACCGGCTATCAGGCTCCTCGCGCGCATCTGTCAACACCAGCCGACGACATCGCCCCCAACAAGCTCGTCTGGTACTTCCTCGGCAGAGAGCGCCCATACATCTGGTTCCTCGGCGCTGTAGAACTCAGCGCAGGACTACTCAGCCTATGGCGCCGCACCCGGATCGTTGGCAGCGCGGCATGTCTCATGCTCGCCATCCACATCACCGCCATGGATTTCGCCTTCGGACTGCTACCCGTGGCCTACGCCGCACTCACCCTCGCCATGCTCGCTGCCATCGCCGTGCTGGGCGACTGGCCCGTGGTACGCCCCGTGCTCTGGGCGGAACGGCTGGACAGCAGCACCACCGACTCATCCGACTCGACGACCAACCCCCAACCTCGGGGCTAACTTTTGAACTGCTGGCTGTGACATCTCGGGGTCAGCCCGACTGGGTCACTGCTGACCAGGCTAATCAAGTGCGCCAAGTCAACCCCGACCAGACTGGTACGCAGGTGAATGCCATCGGTCGACGGAAGCTCCAACTCGGCGGGCACCGCCAACACGGTCGCTCCTGACGCCAGCGCGCTAGCCACACCGACGGGCGAGTCTTCGATCGCGACACAGGCCTCGATCGGCACCCCGAGCAGCCGGGCGGCCGTTCGATAGGGCTCTGGGTCGGGTTTTGGCGCGCTGACCTCGTCGCCACAGACCACCACATCGAAGTTGGAGCGCCCGAGCGTGTCCAGCGCGATTTCGACCAACCGACGGCCGGTTGACGTGACCAGGGCCGTGGGCAAACCTGCCGCGCGTACGGCACGTAAGAGCTCGGCCGCACCGGGACGCCAGACGAGGCCGGCGCCGAACAGGTCTTCGACTCGGTCGGTCAGCCACTCCACGTCGGGCGCCTCTGGGCGGTCAGGCTGGCCGACTTCAGTCCGCATGATCCGCATGCTGGTCGCCATGCTGCTGCCGACCATCGCCCGCCGGGCTGCCGCTGACAACGTCCCGCCGGCGCGTGCCGCCAGCTCGTGCAGCGCGATTTCCCACACCTTTTCGCTGTCAACCAGCGTGCCGTCCATGTCGAAGAGCACTGCGGCAGGTCGTCGTGTGTTCACCGGCGTCATTGTGCGCTGCTCAGGTTTCTCGCGCGGGTGCTTGTGACCTACGTTGCAAGCTGAGGACGGGCGCGGCAGCGACTAGCGGCGTAACTTCGGCAGTATGAAGCGCGTATCGCTAGCTGGGTTGCAAGTGTCCCGCCTCGGGCTGGGCTGCATGGGTATGTCCGCTTTCTACACCGGGAGCGGCACGAACGACACCGAGTCCATCCGTACGATTCATCGAGCGGTGGAATTGGGGGTGACGTTCTTTGACACGGCCGAGATCTATGGGCCGCTGATCAACGAAGAGTTGCTCAGTCGGGCCTTGGTCGGCCGGTGGGACGATGTCCAGATCGCCAGCAAGTTTGGTCTGCTTTCGCATCGCGGTGGTGACGGCGGCCGGACGATCGACGGACACCCCGACAACGCGCGCGCAGCGGTCGAGGGTTCACTGAAGCGACTCGGTGTCGACCACATCGATCTGTATTACCAACACCGGATGGACCCGAAGGTGCCGGTGGAGGACACGGTCGGGGCATTGGCCGAGTTGGTTCGGCAGGGCAAGATCGGCCACATCGGATTATCTGAGGCGGCGCCCGAAACGATTCGACGCGCACACGCCGTGCACCCGATCACCGCCGTGCAGTCGGAGTATTCGCTCTGGACCCGTGATGTAGAAGCGGAAGTGTTGCCCACGCTGCGCCAACTCGGGATCGGGTTCGTGCCTTACTCACCGCTTGGCCGCGGCTTCCTGACCGGCGCGATCCGCTCAACCGACAAGCTTGACGCCGACGACTTTCGGCGCAGCAATCCCCGCTTCAGCGACGCCAACTTGCAGCAGAACTTGCGGATTGTGGACGAGGTCGAAGCTGTCGCTGAGCAGGCCAACGCGACTGCCGCCCAGGTCGCACTCGCTTGGGTGCTGGCACAGGGTGGCGACATCGCCGCGATTCCCGGCACCAAGCGGGTCATCCGGATCGAGGAGAACGCCGGTGCCGACGCGGTCGAGCTCACTGCGGCGCAGTTGGCGCGACTGACCGCGATCGAAGCACCCGCTGGCGACCGCTACCCCGACATGTCCTCGGTCAACCGCTGAACGATGGGTGTCGAGAAAGTCACCCCGGAGACGGTCCGGCCGGTGCGGCACCCGTTGTTGGTGCAGCGCTGGTCGGATCTGACGTTCCTACACTGGGCGGTTGACCCAGCTCTGGTCGCGCCGCTGCTGCCACTGGGCACGATGCCGGACACACTCGACGGCGTCACCTATGTCGGTTTGGTGGGCTTTCGGATGGTCGGCCTCGGGCTCCTGCGCGGCCCAGGAGTGCCCTATTTGGGTACGTTTCTGGAGACCAACGTGCGCCTCTACAGCGTGGACGGTCGAGGGCGTCGGGCCGTGGTCTTCCTCAGTCTGGAAGCCGAGCGCCTGCTACCGGTGTTGACCGCCCGGGTGACGCTGCGGCTGCCGTACATGTGGTCGCGGATGCAGTTGACCAAAGCTGGCGATGTACTCACTTATCGCACCCAGCGCCGCTGGCCCGATCCCCGCCCGGCAACCAGCCACATGTCGGTGCGCGTCGGTGCGGCCCTGACCGAACCCACCCCGCTCGATCACTTCGTCACCGCCCGCTGGGGTCTGCACACGCGCGCCTGGGGACGCAGTCTGCACCTGCCCAATCAACACCCACGCTGGCCGCTGCACCAAGCCGAGCTGCTGAGCCTGTCCGACGGGCTGATCGCCGCGACCGGTTTGCCGGCCCCACAGACCCCACCAGCCAGTGTTCTTTACTCGCCCGGGGTGCCGGTAACCTTCGGCCCAGCTGATGTCATCGACGGCGGAACACCCGCCCGTCCCGCAGTTCGGCGTAATTTTCACCCGCGCGGCTATCCCAAATCCCCACCGGCCGGGCAAGCAGCAACCCAACGCCGCGACCCAGACCCCCACCACAGCTGAGCGCCCCACCACAGCTAAGCGCCCCACCACAGCTGAGCGCCACCGGCCGGCTCGGAGGCATTTCACCGGGTTAGCGGGTAATTTGCCGATATTCGGGGCGATTATGGGCGGTATGACCGTGACAGTGCGGCTAACCACCGCGACGCAACCGCTGTTCACCGAGGCAGCCGCACTGTTCGACGAATACCGCCAGTATTACGGTGCCAACCCCGCACCGGAGGCAGTCGTGGAGTGGATGCGCGATCAGGTGATCTCCGAACGCACGCGCATCTACGTAGCCGCGAACGGCTTGGACGCGTACGGTATCTGCTCCGTTGCCGTGGTGCCGGCCGCGCTCACTTTGCGCACAGTGTGGTTGGTGCGCGATCTGTTCGTGCAACCGGCCGCCCGGCGTGGCGGGGTAGCGCGGATGCTGCTGGAACAGGTCGGCGACGAGGCGCGGGCCAGTGGCGCGCACCGGCTGTCGCTGCAGACCGAACGAACCAACGACCGGGCGATCGAGCTGTACGCCTCTGGAGGCTTCGCTGCCCTTACCGACGTGGCGGTGATGGAACGAACCTTGTCGTCGTGAAATCGGACCAGGTGGCGCCAAGCGGTACGCCAGGCCGCACGTAGGCTGTGTGCATGACTGAGTTCGACGGCCTCCCGCTGCTTCGCTCCCCCGTGGCAATCGTCGCCTTCGAGGGCTGGAACGACGCTGCGGACGCTTCAACCGCGGCCGTGGAACACCTCGAACAGGTGTGGCAGGCCAAACCGATCAGCACCATCGACCCCGAGGACTTCTATGACTTCCAGGTGAGCCGGCCGACGATCGTGATGGACGAGGGTGAAACTCGCAAGATCGAATGGCCGACCACCCGCTTTACCGCAGCCAGCCCGCCGGGCAGCGACCGGGACGTGGTGTTGATCCGTGGGATCGAGCCGAGCATGCGTTGGCGCACCTTCTGCGAGCAAGTGCTCGAGGTCTGCCACAGCCTGGAAGTGAACCGGATCGTGCTACTCGGCGCCTTACTGGCCGACGTGCCTTACACCCGCCCGCTGCCGATCAGCGGTTCCGCGACCGACCGCGACGCCGCCGACAAATACCAGGTGCTGGCGACGCGATACGACGGTCCGACCGGCATCGTCGGGGTGCTGCAAGAGGCGGCCGGTCGCGCTGAGCTGGATGCGTTGTCGTTCTGGGTGCATGTGCCGCACTACGCGAACAACCCGCCCTGCCCGAAGGCGACGCTCGCTCTGCTCAGCCGGCTGGAGGACGTGCTCGACCTGCCCGTGCCCATGGCTGACCTCGCCGAAGAAGCCGACGAGTGGGAAAAGCGCGTGCGCGCCGCCGCGGAGCAAGACGCCGAGCTAGGCGAATATGTGCGCGAGCTGGAAGAACGTGTCGGCGACGAAGGCATCCAGCCGTTGACCGGCGACGAAATCGCCAACGAGTTCGAAAAGTACCTGCGCCGCCGCGGTGGATCCGCCGGCCCGACCGCCGGTTCCTGGTAATCGTCAGCACCTGACCCACCCGACCCGCCGTTTCACTTCCGCAGCGGCGTGTCGGGTGGCGGGCCACACGCCCGCTGAGCCATCCTAGGAACCTAGGGTTTGGAGGACGACATTGAGCATCAATCCGGGCGCCGCCGAGTTCCCGCACCGGCAGATCGCCGACCGTCTGCGCGAACGCATCCGCCGCGGCGACTGGCAACCCGGCGAACGGCTGCCGTCCATCCCCGCAATGGCGGAAATGTTCGGCGTCGCCAAGCAAACCGTGCAACGCACCGTCGACCAGCTGCGGGTCGAAGGCGTCTTGATCACCAAACCCGGCTCCGGTACGTATGTCCGCGGCACCCGTCGACGCCTGAACCGACTGTCCCGCGGTCGATACGGCGCCCACCGGGGTTACCACGCCGACCTGGCCGCTCGCTATCGCCAGCAGCTGGTCGCCGTCGGCCGCGAAACCGCCCCACCTGAGGTGACCGACGCGTTCGGGGTGCGCGACGGCACGGAGATGTTGGTGCGCCGCCACCTCGTCCGCACTGACGACGCCACGGTCGAAGTCGGCGCCTCGTGGTTTCGGCTAGTCGAGGCAACCGGCACTTCACTGGAGCGGGCCGAGGCGTTCGGGCGGCCGTTATATCAGGAAGCCGAGGAGGTGCTCGGCCGACGGTATGCCTGGGCCACCGACACGATCACCGCGCGGCAGCCCAGCCGGGAGGAGGCGGAAATCCTGCAGATCCGCCCGGACACCCCGGTGTTACATCTGCTACACGTTGCCTTCGACGAGACCCGCAAACCGGTCGAGGTTGCCCAAGCCACGTGGCCGGGCCCGATGACCACATTGACCGAGGAATACCGCATCCCCGCACCCACCGCCGCCCCCGGAGAAGAACCCGGCCTGGCTCTCGCCTGACCAACGGGCCTAGAGCTTGACGCCGATTAACGCGTCGACGGTTTGGCACATCAGGGCTGGGGCGGTTTCGTCGTCGCCCACGCCGGACAGAGCGGCTTCGGCCCAGGCGTCCACGACGGCCAACGTGGCCGGGGTGTCCAGGTCGTCGGTGAGCGCAGCGCGGACTGCAGCCAACAGACCAGCTCCTGATGGCCCGGCAACGGCCGCAGCCGCCTCCCGCCAACGGGCCAGTCGCTGCTCACCTGCTTTGAGTACCTCGTCAGTCCATTCCCGGTCGGCCCGGTAGTGCCCGGACAACAGTCCAAGCCGCACCGCCATCGGGTCTACGCCGTCGCCACGAAGCCGCGAGACGAAGACCAGGTTGCCCTTGGACTTCGACATCTTCTCGCCTTCCAGGCCGATCATGCCCGCGTGCACGTAGTGCGCGGCAAACGGCGCCTTACCGGTAAGCGCCTCGGCGTGCGCAGCCGAACACTCGTGGTGCGGGTAGAGCAGGTCGTTACCGCCACCCTGCACGTCGATGGTCGTGCCGAGCAATCCGAGCGCGATCGTGGCGCACTCAATGTGCCAGCCTGGGCGTCCAAGCCCGAGGTCGCCGCCATCCCAGGCCGGTTCGCCGTCGCGCGCGCCGCGCCACAGCAGCGGGTCGAGCGGATCACGCTTGCCGGCCCGCTGCGGGTCGCCACCGCGCTCGGCCGAGAGCACGAGCATCTGCTCGCGGGACAGGTGCGATTCATAACCGAACTGGCCGGCGGCAGCGATCGAGAAGTAAACATCGCCGGTGCCATCGGTGAGCGTATAGGCGGCGTCGCTCGCGATCAGGTCGCGCACGTGGCCGGCGATGGCGGGAATCGACTCAACCGCGCCGACGTAGTGGGCCGGCGGGATGATCCGCAGCGCCTCCATGTCCTCGCGGAACAGGGCCGTCTCGCGCATGGCCAGGACGACCCAGTCCTCGCCGTCGCGGGCGGCTCGCTCCAGCAGCGGATCATCGATGTCGGTCACGTTCTGCACGTACCGCACGCCGTGGCCGGCATCGCGCCAGAGCCGGTTGACCAGATCAAAGGTGATCATGGTGGCGGCGTGACCTAGATGGGTGGCGTCATAGGGCGTGATGCCACAGACATACATCGTTGCCGCCGTTTTCGGCGCTGTCGCTCGCACCGATTGACTGGCCGTGTCGTAAAGCCGCGGCAGCAGGCCGTCTGTCGGCAAAGTAGGAATGTCATGCCCAGTCCAAGCGTCCATCCCCGGAGCCTAGCGAGCGCTCGCGACAGATTTCACCGGGCGTGAGCTAAACCTCGCCCGCGCCAGACCAAGCAGGTATCGGCAGCCAAGGCCAATCACCGGCGATGCCGCAGCACGCAGCCCACGCGTCAGATCGGCGGCCAGGGAATGGCGGGCCACTCTTGCGGCGGGTTTGGATAACGGTCGGCGCGCAACAACCGCCGAATGCGCAGCCGCACGTGTTGCACCTCGGCGAGGGTCAGGTGCTCCTCCAGCGCGGCACCGAGATTGGCGCTCAGTTGCTCGCTCAGCGAGGTCAACACCTCAGTGGCACCGTCGACCAACGGCTTGCCAGTCCAACCCCACAACACGGTACGCAGCTTGTTTTCGACGTGAAAGCTCACCCCGTGATCGACGCCGTGCACCAAATCGGTCGCCGGATAGAGGACGTGCCCGCCTTTACGATCAGCGTTGTTGATCACGGCATCGAAGACCGCCAGCCGGGCCAGCCGTGGATCGTCAGCATGTGCCAGCGCGTACGCGTCGCCGTCGTCGTCGCGCGCGTTGGCCACCGCGATCCATCCGGGCGGCACGTCATATGCGGGCACGAAGCCGATCAGTGCCGCCGGCTCATCGGGTTCGTCGATCCAGAGCTGCAATACGCCCGAGCCGAGCGGACCGTCGCGCAGAATAGTCGGCGGCACTAATTGCCACCCGGTGGCCTGCGAAACCAGAAACGCGGAGATCTCGCGCCCGGCCAACGTGCCGTCGGGAAAATCCCATAGCGGGCGCTCACCGCGCACCGGCTTGTAGACACACCGGCGGGTAATACCGTCGAGCGTGATCGTGGCCCGCAAAGTGGTGTTGGATGCGGCGACCAGCCGACCTTCGATCTCAATGTCGCCGTGGGCGAGCAGTTCGAGCGCTGCTGCTTCGGCCAGCACCGCTGCCGGCTCGGTGGTCACCGGTGGTAACCGTTGTGCCGAGGACACAAGTGGCCGGCCGGATCCAGCGGCTGACCGCACAGCGGGCAGGGCGGACGTCCCGCGGAAACGACTCGGCGGGCTCGATCGATGAAGGCACGAGTCGACTCTGGGCTCAGCCGCACCCGCAACCGGTCAAGGTCATCGTCAGGCTCGTCGTCATCATCGTCATCATCGTCGGCGAGGTCGTCGTCGGAATTATCAGCACCGATTTCAATCTCGACTTCGCTGTCGCCGGCCTCGATCGCCTCGATCACCACGGTGGCGGTGTCGACGTCGAAGGCCAACCCCAGCGTGCCGACGCGAAATTCCTCGTCAACCGGCGGTTCGAGCGGCTCGTTGTCGTGCATCTGCAGGCTCGGCGATTCCGGCAAGCTCATGCCAAAACGTTTATTCGCCTCGACGAGCAGCTCATCGAGCTTTTCGGCGAGCAGCGACACCTGGACCTTCTCCAGCGCGACGCTGATCACCCGGCCGCCACCGCGGGCCTGCAGAAAGAAGGTCCGGTCCCCCGGCTCGCCCACCGTACCGGCGACGAACCGCTCGGGCGGCTCGAAAGCATGCACCTGGTGGGTCATGGCATCAACCCTAACCATCCCCGCGGGCATTCGCGCGCCCCACTGGCACCGGTTCGCCTAGGGCGCAACCGCTGGCCGCACGGCGTCACAGAGCAATTACCTAACGTTCTTTTGTACGTTCAGCCCGCCCCACCGCCGACAGCCGCGTCGGACGATTCGACGGGCTGCGTCGCGGCGTCCGGCTCGGGTTCTGACGGAACAAGTCCACTCAAATCACTACTGTCGTTGAGGCGTACCAAAAAGGGTCGGGTTGGGGTGTATCGGATGACGCTGATCGAGGCCGGGTCAGCGACCAAGCGCTGGAATTGATCGAGGTGTAGGCCCATCGCGTCGGCCACAATGGCCTTGATCACATCGCCGTGGCTGCACGCCACCCAGAGTGCGTTGGATCCGTGCTCGGCGCTTACTCGTTCATCCCAGGCGCGGACGGTGGCAACCGCGCGGGCAGCCATCGCCGACATCGCCTCACCGTTCGGAAAGATCGCGGCGCTGGGATGTTGCTGCACGACCGGCCAGAGCGGCTCCTTGGCCAATTCTTTGAGCGGACGACCTTCCCAGTCGCCGTAGCCACACTCGATCAGCCCCTCGTCGAGTTCCGGGGTCAGCTCGGGCAGCGCTAACTCAACTGTGGTGCGGCACCGGATCAGCGGACTGGTCACGACGGCTGCCACGGGCAACACGCGAAGGCGTTCGCCGGCACGTTGTGCTTGCGTGCGCCCGAGGTCGTCGAGCTGGACCGGCTGTCGACCGGCGAGCACACCGGAGGCGTTCGCCGTGGTCCGACCGTGCCGCAGCAGCAGAACTGTCGCCATCAGCTGGCCACCCCAGCTTCGTCGAAGGCCTCGGCGACCAGGCGCAGCGTGTCGATTTCGACCTTGAGCTCACTAGCGAACGGGCTGATCGACAGCGTTCCGACGCCGGCCGCCGCGTACTGTTTGATGCGTTCTTTGATCTGGATCTTGTTGCCGAGCAGCGAGGTGCGCTCGATGAATTCTTGCGGGACTGCGGCTGCAGCTTCTTCGGTTTTGCGGGCCAGATACAAATCCTGGACCACTGCGGCCTGCTCGGCGTAGCCCATTCGGGCAGCAAGTTGGTGGTAAAAATTTTGCTCGCGGCTGCCCATGCCGCCGACATAGAGCGCCGCATAGGGCCGGACCGCGTCAGCGCACTTGGCAAGGTTGTCACCGATCACGGCCGGGGCCGTTACGACGACGTCGAAGCCGGTCAGGCCCAGGCCTTTGCTGGCCCGGCCGTGCGCGATGTGCTGCAGCGCTTCGCCGGCGGCATCTGGGGCGAAGAAGACGGCAAGCCAACCGTCGGCGATCTCACCGGCCAGCTCCAGATTTTTCGGGCCGACCGCGGCCAGGTAGATCGGAATAGCTTCGCGCGGCGGGTGGAACCCGAGCCGTAGCGCTCGACCCGGCCCATCCGGCAGCGGAAGCGTGTAGTGCTCACCGGCGTAGATCACCGGCTTGCGGGCCAACGCCAGCCGGACGATGTCGACATATTCCCGGGTGCGCGCAAGCGGCTTGGCGAACCGCACACCGTGCCAGCCCTCGGACACCTGCGGGCCAGAGACACCCAGACCGAGGCGGAACCGACCACCCGAAAGCGCGTCAATCGTGCCGGCAGTCATCGCGGTCATCGTTGGCGTGCGGGCCGGGATCTGCATGACACCTGCGCCGAGGTCGATTCGCTCGGTCTGCCCAGCCAGCCAGGAGAGCACACTGACCGTGTCCGACCCATACGCCTCGGCGGCCCACAGCACCGCATAACCCAGCCGGTCAGCCTCGCGCGCCAGGGCCAACTGGTCCGCTGCAGTGCTCGACGCCGTTTGATAGCCGAGGCTGAGTCCGAGTTGCACGCGTTCCTCCTCGATACAGATGTTTGCTTGCCAGCCTACTGACACACGCCGAGTTCATGCGTCCGGTAACCGACCCGGTTGACCTGCGTGCTTAGCATTTCGCCGAGGACACACTCTGAATAAGGTTCACTCATGCGACAGCGACAGCTCGGCCGCAGCGGGCTGACGGTCTCGCGGCTGGCCCTAGGCACCATGACCTGGGGCCGCGACACTGACCCCGACGACGCCGCTGCCCAACTTAAGCTCTATCTCGAAGCGGGCGGCACCCTCATCGACACCGCCGACGTGTACGGCGAAGGCGACGCCGAGTCAGTGATCGGTTCCCTGCTCGATCACCTGGTGCCCCGCGACGACGTCGTGCTCGCCACCAAAGCCGGGCTCACCCCGCACGGGTATCGCCGCCGAGACGGTTCCCGGGGCAATTTGTTGCGCGCGTTGGACTCGTCGCTGCGCCGCCTCGGCACCGATTACGTCGACCTGTGGCAGGTGCACGGCTACGACCCGCACACGCCGCTAGAGGAAACCCTCGCGGCCCTCGACCACGCCGTGACCAGTGGTCGGGTTCGCTACGTGGGGGTGTCGAACTTCGCCGCGTGGCAGGCGGCTCAGGCGGCCACGTGGCAGGCCGCGTACCCGGGGCGGGCGCCGATTGTCGCCGCGCAGATGGAGTATTCGCTGCTGGAACGTGGGATCGAACGGGAGCTGTTGCCGGCAGCGGCGGCACTAGGTTTCGGATTGCTGGCGTGGTCGCCGTTGGGCCGCGGTGTGCTCACCGGCAAATATCGCAACGGGCGGCCGTTGGATTCGCGGGCCGCGACCGAGCATTTGGCACGGTTTGTGCAAACCTACTTGGAGCCGCGCAGCTCCAGCATTGTGCAGGCAGTCGTCACGGCGGCGGTTGGGTTAGGCGTGTCACCGTTGGAGGTCGCAATCGCGTGGATACGTGATCGACCGGGCATGGCCGCCGCGATTCTGGGCGCCCGCACTGCCGCACAATTGCAGGGCGCGCTGCGCAGCGAAGAACTAATCCTGCCGGGTGAAATCGCCGCCGCCCTCGACGATGTTTCCGCGATCGATGTCGGCTATCCGGAACGAGAGGGCGGCGGCTACCCCGATCCAACCGCCTAGCTTGACCGCACGGATCGGTGCTAGCTCCGGATCGGTGCTAGCTAAGGTCGAACTCGCCGTCCTTCGCGCCGTTGATGAATGCGCGCCACTGCGTGGGAGTGAAGGCGAGCGCTGGGCCATCAGGATTCTTAGAGTCTCGGACACCAACCACGCCCGGCAGGTTACGGGCGACCTCGACGCAGTCGCCGCTACCGCCGCCGCTGCTGCGGCTGGACTTGATCCACACCGCTCCGTTGAGATTCATCGTCCCCTACTCCTGCCAAAGTTGCCTGGTCGCGTGCCGTCGCAATCGCTGCAGCCGAGTCTACCGGCGACATGGCAAGGGCACGAAGGTGGTCAAAAGCTCGCCGATATCGGGCGACATCCACAGGACGATCGACGTAGATGTCTCCGGCGGCTCCCTCGCTGAAAGCCAACGCTGGATGATCGTCATCGAAATGCATCACAGTGAATCCGCCGTTATGCCCGGGATGCCAGCCAGCCGTTCGCAGGACTTGAAGCGTCACACGATCACCAGCGTTCAACAGCCGATCAAGCTGTCCCCGCATTACCGAGGCGCTGCCAACCTGGCGCGTCAGGACATGCTCGTCGAGTACTGCCCAAACATGCAGTCCGCCATCAGCCAAGCGCTCCTGTCGGGTCATCCTGGCCTCGACGAGGCGGTTCGTTATTTCCTGCGAACGGACCTCCAGATCGGAGTCCAGCACTGAACGCGCATACTCTGCCGTTTGCAACATTCCGGGCACCACAGAAAGTGACCAAAGGTGCAGCTCTGTTGCCTCACTTTCGAAGGCGATGTATGAAGGCATCGCACCTGCAAGCACGGATGAGTAATCGATCCACCAGCCATGTTCACGCGCTGCCTTGCTCAACCGAAGGAACTGCGCCCGCTCGGGCTCATCCTCTACTTCGTACAGGTGGAGAAGCTTCAGTAAGTCCGGCCGAGTGACTGCCGAGTTGCCACCCTCGATCCGGGTGACTTTGGATTGTGACCACCCGAGCGTCGTGGCTACGTCATCCGCCGACAGCTTGTGGGAGTTCCGAAGTCGGCGCAGCTCAAGGCCAAGCTGACGCGCACGCATAGTCGGGTTTGCTGGCATGGAGCAAGTGTCTACTTCCTCACTCGATCATGCAACCTATGACTAAGTGCGAGCTTCGTCTTGTCCCACGAGTCTGCATGATGCAAGATGATATGAGATGCGAGTAGCCGTAAGACTCCCGCAGGTGACTCCGCTAAGGAGATGGCGGCATGACGAGACCCGAGCTACCAAAACGTAAGCCCGGCAGGCACCTCCCGCAGGACGCGTACAAACCGATGGGTATTGCCAAAGTGCCCAACGTCGACCCGTACCGCTTTCTCATCGACGAGAAGACTTTGATGGTCATCATCAATGGACTGAGACGCTGGCAGATCAACGATGGGCCCGCACGGTGACGCCCGAAGTCGGAGTTGTATATGTGCTTGCTGAAGCTGATTATCGCTACGGACTGGGTCAGCTCGCAGTCCGCGTATCACGAATCATTCGCGAGACTAAGTACAACAATGAACCGTGGTGGGAGGTGGAATGCACCGCGAAGGACCCTTCATACAAGGGCCAAGGGCAGCAGCGGTTCCTTTACGTCCGTGAGACCGCGCTGAAAATCCCAGGTGGCTGGCAGAGCGACAAGCCTGCGTAATAGCAGCGCAGGGCAGTTCAGAGGTTGTCCTACTGCTTCGGCAGCAGGCATATTAGATCGTATGGAGTACGAGTACGCGCCGCTGCGGTTGCCTTCGAACGTCGATCGGTTGACTGCCGCTGCGCAGCTCGCGATCCAGGCGGAGTTCTCCGGGTGGGAGTTGGCTCGCGTTCAGCTGTATCGCGACGGGACTCGGCGGGTGATGCTGCGCCGACGGCTTCAGCCTAGCCAGCAGCCCGGACTCAGTTACTGACTAAGCACGATCAGAGCCGCGCACCAACGAAAAACGCCCAGCCCGCCCGGGGCGTACCCAAGGCGGGCTGGGATGAAGTTAGTGGTTGTGGCCGGCGTGGTCTTCTTCCTCGTCGGGCAGGAACGGGTGCTCGTCTAGGCGGCCGACGAGCAGGTCGCCTTCCTTGGGCTCGAACGGGCCGGTGCCGTCGGAATCTTCGAACAGCTCCAGGTCGAGTGGTTCGGCGACCTCGCTGACGGTCAGCAAACCGTCGAGCGGCTCCAGCTCGGGCACATCCAGCGACGACAGTGAACCGTCGCCGGCTTGCAGCAACTCCAGCACTGCTTCGCCGACTGTTTCGACCGGGCCGGCTGGCTCGTCTTCGGGCACGGAACCACGGCGGGCCACCTCAGCGACGCGCAGTAGGCCCGCCACGCTGGGCACCCGGTAGTCGCGGCGCTGGCGCACCGAGATCACCTGCGGGTAGGGGTCGCCGGCTGCAGCAACGGTGGCGCCGTCTGCACCCAGGCCGAAGCGCTGGTCCGCCTCGTCCGGGTCGATTGCCTCGACGTCCCACGGAGTGACCTCGCCGAACGCGTCGAGCAGTTTCTCGTCGTAGGCAAACGAGGCGTTGTTCAGGCTGACATAGGCTTGCCAGACGTCGTCATCGTCGATGCGGCCGGCCGCGGCCTTGACTGCCTCGAGATGCGCCCGGGAGGCTTCAATCACCCGGTCGAGAGCTGAGTCGAGCTCCGCATTCTGGTCGGTCATGGAAATCTGGGTCCTTCCGGATTCAGCTGGTTCGGAGCAATCGGTCGAGCACACGCACGCCGAACTTTAGTCCCTCGATTGGTACCCGCTCGTCGATGCCATGGAACAGTGCGGAGAAGTTCAGCTCGGCGGGCAGTCGCAGCGGCGCGAAGCCAAAGCAGCGGATCCCTAGCGTCGCGAATGCCTTCGCATCGGTTCCACCCGACATCAAATACGGCACAGTACGCGCGCCTGGGTCCTCGGCCCGCAGCGCCGCGCCCATCGAGGCGACCAACGCCCCGTCAAACTCGGTTTCCACCGCCACTTGTTGGCTCACGTGTTCGATCTCGATGTCCGCGCCGATCACCTCGCGCAGCTGGTCGAGGAACGTGTCAGCCTGACCGGGCAGCGTGCGGCAGTCGATTGTCGCTGACGCTGTGCTGGGGATCACATTGTCTTTGTAGCCCGCCGCCAATCGGGTCGGGTTCGCGGTGTTGCGAATCGTCGCGCCGATCACGTTGGCGATCGGCCCGAGCTTGGCGATGGCCGCTTCCGGATCCGCCGGGTCAATGTCAATGCCGAGCACTTCACCAACCGTTTCCAAAAATCTGCGTACGGTCGGGGTGACGACCACCGGGAACTGATGCCGACCCACCCGAGCCACCGCCTCAGCCAGTGCCGTGATCGCGTTGTCGTCGTGGATGAACGAACCGTGGCCGGCGCGTCCACGCGCGTGCAGCCGTAACCAGTCCAGCCCCTTTTCCGCGGTCTGGATCAGGTACAGGCGGAGGTCTTCGTTGATCGTGTAGGAGTAGCCGCCGACTTCGCCGATCGCTTCGGTGCAGCCGTCGAACAGGTCGCGGTGTTCTCGGGCGAGGAAGTGCGAGCCGTATTGCATGCCAGCTTCCTCGTCGGCGGTGAACGCGAGCACGATGTCGCGCGGTGGCACATAGCCGGTGCGGTGCCAGTCGCGCACGACCGTGAGCATCATCGCGTCGAAGTCCTTCATGTCGATGGCGCCACGACCCCACAGGTAGCCATCGGTTTCTTCGCCGCCGAACGGTGGCACTGACCACTCGCTGGCGTCGGCGGGCACGACGTCGAGGTGGCCGTGCACGAGCAATGCACCCCGGGAACGGTCCGTGCCGGGGATGCGGGCGACCACATTGGCCCGGCCGGGGGCGGACTCGTGCAACTCGACGTTGATGCCGGCCTCGGTCAGACTGGTGGCGACATATTCGGCGGCGACCCGTTCACCGACCGTGCTCTGCTGATCGCCGGTGTTGGTGGTGTCAATGCGCAGCAGGTCGCGGCAGATGCCGACGACCTCGTCGACAGCGGTGGTCTCCATCCGCCCTTCATACCAGCCGCCCTTCATACCAGCACCGGGGTATGAGCTGTTTGGTCCCGCGGCGAGCCGGGTAGATCGAAGCTCGTGTCGAGCTTGAATCTTCCGCCGCTGCCGCCGATCGGTGGCGAGACCACTGGCCGCAATGTGGTCGACGTTTTGACCGGGCAGCACCGCGAGTTGCTGCAGCTGTGCGATCGGCTTACCGCTGAGCCGGACGACCAGCGCGTGCTCGATGTGGTGATCGCCACTTTGTCCCGGCATTTAAGTGCCGAAGAGCAATACCTCTACCCCGCCGTACGGGCCGTGTTGCCCGACGGTGTCGCGCTGGCCGAGCGGGAGTTGGCGCAGGATCACGGGCTACTGGTTACGATGCAGCAGCTAGCGCGCGGTGCGGCGACACGTATTGAGCTAATCACTGAGTTGATCGCGGCCACCCGCCGGCACGTCGAGGCGGATGCCGCCGACCTGTTGCCGCTGTTGAACCGGCTAGCTCCAGTCGAGGATCTAATCCGGGTGGGCAACCGCATCGAATTGGCCGAGGAAGCCGCCCCCACCCGTCCACATCCGGGTACGACCTCGGTGCCGCCGTGGAACAAGATCGTTGACCCGGCGGTCGCAGTAGTGGACAAAGTCCGAGATGCACTCACCCGTCGCACCACCTACTCCCGGGATTTGTAGGTGATACGCCCGATTGGTTAACGGACTCGTCACAAGTGGCGAATCTTTCTCCTGGCCCAGGGACTAGCAATCGATGTCTTCATAGTCCTACCGTCACGCTATGGACCTGGAGCTGCGTCATCTCAAGGTGGTCTGCGCCATCGCGGAGACCGGCAGCGTGACCAAGGCGGCGTCCCAGCTAGGGCTGGCCCAGCCGGCGCTTACGGCACAGCTGCAACGCATCGAGCGGACCCTTGGCGGCCCGCTGTTCGACCGGGACCGGCGTGGCGCCCGGCCCACCCCATTGGGCGAGCTAGTCCTCAACCGCGCTCGGGTGCTGCTGCCGGCGATGAAGGGCCTGCAGGACGAGGCGGCGCGCATGGCTGGGGCCGGCAGCGACGCCGCGGCATTGGCCCGTTACCGACTTGGTGCATCCACCGGCGCCTTGATCGGCGGCATGGTTCATCGGCTCTCCGTCGCCCAGCCCGAAGCGCAATTGACCACGTTCGCGTCGTATTACGTGGACGAGCTGTGCGCGATGGTGCACACCGGCAAACTCGATTTCGCCCAGATTGGGGTCTGTGGCGACGCCGCCCCACCGACCGAGCACGGGTTGGTGTGGCAAACCATCGCGGTCGACGCCGTCTGCGTGATGATGCCCGCCGACCACCCAACCGCCAAAGGGGTCGAGGTCGACCTCGCTGAGCTGGCCGGCGAGAGCTGGTTGGCGGCACCGGGCGACGGCTGCTTCGGTGACTGCTTCGCGGCCGCTTGCACCCGGGCCGGGTTCACTCCACGCCGACTGCTGGAGACTGGCCTGAGCTCCGCCATTGACATGGTCGAATCCGGCGTGGCACTCGGGCTGTGTCAGCCCACCTTCCGGCCGCCGGCCGGGGTCATCCACCGGCCGATCACCGGTGCACCGTTGCGCTGGCGACTGTTGCTGGGTTGGCACCCAGATTCCCCAGCTGCCGCCAGCGCACCCCAGCTGGTCAGCCTGGCCCAGGAGGCATACCAGGAAGTGGTGTCGCGCAACACTGAATATGTGCAGTGGATGGCGGCATATCCCCAACTCGGAGATTCCGCTGATGGGCGCACCCCGCTGGCCGCCCGCTGACCTGGCGACAATCGAGCGAGCACTGGCCGACGTGGCAATCGACGAGCAGTGGCCGACCCACAGACTGGCCTGTGCGCGCTCCATTGTCACCGGTGCGGGCAGTAAGCTTGGGTGCGTAGTGGTGCCAGGTCGATTCCGAGTAACTAGGTTCAAGTAGCTAGGTTCGAGTAACTAGTCGGGTTGCGCACAGGAGGCTGCACGGGTGGCCAGTGTCGCCGAGGTCAGAGCGGCCGTGGATGCCGCACTTCAGCAGGTGACCGAAGGGCAGGCGGCGATACAGGCGGCACGGGAGCGGCTCAGCGAAGCGCAACAAAGTCTCGCCGCCGCACTCGACGGCAGCGCCAATGACGCAGTCGGCGCCGCACACGCGTCGTTGTCCCAGGCTGACCAGCAGCTTGAAGAGTGTCTCGGTGCCACCCTGCTCGCTGTCGAGCAGGCACAGACCTACACGGCGATGCTCTGATCCGATGTCGCTGATCCAGGATCTCGGCGCCCAGCTTCGTGCGGTCGCCGACGAGCTGCCCACCGGGCCGGTCACGGTCGCTTTGCAACGGTTGCGCAGCGCGTCTGAGCTGCTGATGTGGGTGCGAGAGGCCTCGATCGAGCCGATCGGCGTGCCACAACTGGGCAATGCGGTCGAGCACGCCGAACGCGCCTCGGCTGCTTTACGGCTGGCGCAGGATTCGATCGCCGACTATCTGTTCTTGGCCGGGTTGACCGCCGACGCGAGCCGGCCGCCGGACCAAGATTGGCGCGCCACGTTGAGCCGCGGTGATCAAGCCCCCCAAGATCCGGGTGCCCCGACGGTGCCGACTGACGATCTTGGCGCCTGGTGGCAGCAGCGGGTCACCCAGCTCACCGGCGAGCCGCCACCGACCGGCGAGAAATCCGATCAGGCCACCGCCGCGGACACGGCTGAGCTGCTGCGTCAGGTGGCCGCCGGTGTGCGGGCTGGGGACCGGGCGCGGTTGGGACGCGATCTGCACGCGGTCAGTGCCGCTACTGGGTTGGCTTTGTCCGCGGTCACTCCACCGGTGCTGCATCGATTGGCCGGTGACCTGCTCGGGCATGAGCCTGGCCCGCAAGACGTGGCCCGACTGCGGACCGCTGCAGCAGCTCGGGTGAGCGCGTTACTACCGGGTACGGCACCCGTCGTGTTGGACACCCTGATCGAACGGATCTGCCGCGCGCCGGTTCAGGATCGAGCCGAGGGCGCGGCGCATCCGGCGGACAACGCAGTCACTTCCAGTGTGCTCACCGGGGTGCTGCTGGCCCGACTTGGCCGCGACGCCGGCGTATTGGATCACGGCGCGCCCGAGCCATTGCGTCGCCCACCGGAAGCAGGCCAGCCGTGAGACACGCCGCAACACCAGGGCGAAGGTCGGAGAAGTGTCGTGGCTGATACGAGTTCCCAGCGGGTGCAGGATGTTCGGTCGGGGCTGGCCGCGGCACTGGGTGCGGCCCACGATGAGCTGCGTGCGGCCCAAGCGGCGGTAGCAGCCGCACTCGACCGGCGCGAACGCGTGGCTGCCGCGGCCAACGCCCGGCGACGCAAGCTCGACGATGCCCGCGACCAGCGCCTAAACGAGATCAACGAGCGGCACCGCGCCGATTTATCGCAATTGGGCACGGCAGCGCTCGGCGCCGCCTTCCGGGCAGCTCCGGGGGCAGCCGGCGATCCGTGGAGCGACTGGCAGCCCACACCCACGGAGCGCGCGGCCCAGCTGCGGGTGGGTCAGCTGCGCCTGCCGCACCCGGAGCAGGTGCCGGCCTTGGTCCCGCTACTCGACCACGGCCACCTGGTGATCAGCGGCGATCGGCGGTTCGGCGACGACGTGCTCGCTGGAGTGCTGCTGCGAGCGCTGGGTACGACCGTACCCGGGCGGGTGCAGTTGATCGGTTATGACCCGGAACATCTGGGCGGGGCATTGGCCGGTTTCGCTCCGCTCGCGGCCGCGGGGGTGCTCACGTTCGTGGGGCCGGGTGGCTTGGGTGGGCTGCTGGATGACCTGGTAGATAACGTTCGGCGGATCAACGAAAGTGTGCTGGCCGGCGAATACTCGTCGCTGCGCGAGCTGGCCGCCGCAGCTAACCGCCGACCCGAGCCGTGGCGCTTAGCGGTGCTGCTGGGCTCGAGCGAGCTGTCCCGGCACGAACAATCCCAACTGCAACGCCTTTTGCGTACTGGTGCCGCGTGCGGAGTGCACCTGGTGATCCTCGGGTTGACGGTGCCGCCCGGACCTGGGATCGAGTTCATCACTGCCGCACCCGACGATCAAGCCCGACTCAGCAGTTGTGGTGCATTACCCGTACGCCTAGATCCCGGCCCGCCACCGGCTGTGCTGACCGCGACCATGCGCCAGATCGCCGAAGTCGTCGCCGCCGGACCGGCACCGGTAGCGCTGGACAGCTTGTTGCCCGCAGTCGAGTGGCAGCAGAGTGCCGCGCGCGAACTGAGCGCGCCGCTGGGCGACAGCCCGCAGGGCATCCCGGTGACAGTGACCTTGAGCGACTATCCACCCCATGCACTGATCGCCGGGCCGTCGGGCACCGGGAAAACCAACCTGATCTATGCCTGGATGGGTGCGCTGGCCGCCCGATACTCCCCCGCCGAGCTGGCGTTCTACCTGCTCGACTTCAAGGAGGGCGTGTCGTTTGCCCGGTTCGCGCCGGGCCGGCGGGATCCGAGCTGGCTGCCCCAAGTTCGCCTGGTCGGGCTCAACATCAACACTGACCGCGAGTTCGGGCTGGCGTTGCTGCGCTTCCTGGGCGAGGAGCTGCGCCGCCGCGCCGACGCCGCCAAGCGCTACGAGGTGACAAACCTCGCCGAGTTGCGCGCCGAAGATCCTGACGGGCACTGGCCGCGGATCGTCGCCGTGGTCGACGAGTTTCAAGTTCTGCTCGCCGGCCGCGATGCCGTCGCCGCTGAGGCAGTCGACCTGCTCGAGGATTTGGCCCGACGCGGCCGATCCCAGGGCATCCACTTGATCTTGGCGAGCCAGGACGTCTCCGGCATCGAGGCCTTGTGGGGCCGCCCGGCACTGGTCGCCCAGTTCTCGCTGCGGATCGCGCTGCCCCGAGCCCGCCGAGTGCTGGCCGAAACCAACACCGCAGCCGAAGCATTGCCCCGCTATCACGCCGTAATCAACGCGGACTCCGGCGCGACCGAAGCGAACCAGATCGTCCGCGTGCCCGCCGCCGGCGACCGAGACCAGTGGAACGCGCTGCAACACCGGCTCTGGCGCCAACGGCCCGCGCAAACCGACCCGCCGCGCCTGTTCGACGGCGCCGTGGTGCCGCGACTGGCGGACAGCCGCGACTTTCGCGCGCTGCAACCAGCGGCAACAGTTGCGACGCCCTTGGCGCTGCTCGGCGAAACGATCGATGTGCAAGCACGATCCGCCCGAACGGAGTTGCGGCGCGCGCCCGGGCGCAACCTGGCCGTGCTCGGCACTCAAGTCGACCAGGCCTGCGCGGTGCTGGGCACAGCCGGACGGTCGCTTAATGCCCAATTCAGCGCCGACGCCGCCCGGTTCTCCATCGTCTGTCTCGACGCTGATGCCCGAGCCGCAGCCGAAACCCTGCGCGCCGACATGCCCGACTGCGGCTGGTATGACCCGGACACCGTGGACTGGTTGCTCGAAGACGTCGCGGCCGAAGCTTCAGCGGCATGGCCCGCAGACCGACCACACTTCCTCCTGCTGTACGCGGCCGACGCGTTGCCCGGTGGCAAGGTCGGCGCCGATCAGTTACGCACGATCCTGCGCCAGGGCCCGGAACGGCGTATTCACGTGCTGGGCTGGTGGCGTGGAGCCGGACTGTTACGCGACGCGTTGGGTGGCCACGGTTCGCGTACGGACGCGATTGGTGCTTGGGTGGCCTTGGACGTGCACGGCAGCGAACTCGCCGCGTTCTATCCGGGTGCCGGTGCGCCGAACTGGTATCCGCGACCCTGGCGAGCATTGCACTTCGACCGTTCGGTGCATCGCGGCGCCGAGGTGATCATCCCGTACGGAGTGGCATGAATGATCTTGAGCCCGCCGACTTCGCCACCGCCGACTACCAGAGCGTGTTGCGCCGGCTGACTACTTTGGACGCGGACGCAGCCGAGATGCGGGCAGAGGCGTTGCGCTGGCACGACGAGCGCGTGCTAGCCGCCGACAGCGCAGTGCGCGCCGCGCAGGACGAGGTCCGAGCGGCTCGGTTAGCGGTCGGTGCGGCCCAACGCGCACTAGACGAGGTCGACGCTCGGGCGGCCGGGCTGTGGGCCGAATTCGTGCACAAAGTGGGCCCGACGGCCGAACGGTTCGGCCGCACAGTGCCCCCCGCCGGCGTGCCCCGCCAACGCGACGATTGGCGCCCGGCCGCTGATTATCTCGACGAGGTGGCCAACCGGGTGGCCTACACCCCACCGGCCCGCCCGCTGAACTTGCCGGTCAAGCTGCTCTTCGCCCTCGTCGGTGTCGGCGGCGGGTTAGTCGGGGCCGTGATCTATCAAGTTGTCCGTCATGCCGGCGCCGCCACCAATGCTTCGTGGAAAGACGCAGCACCCGTACTCGCACTGTTGGCCCTGCTGCTCTGTCCGGCGTTGGCCGTGGTCGCAGCCAAACAGATGGCCGACCGTCGCGGCACCGGGCTTGACGCCACCACAGTGGCCTTGGTCCTTGTTGTCGGCCTGATCACCGCAACAATCGCGGTAACCGCCATCCATACCTAGTCCGAGCCAGCGTCCGCCGCAGGATTCGGTTATGCCCGCCGGCGGACATCCCGATGGTGCTGCAACTAGGAGCTCTCACCAAACGGAATAGGTGTCCAATGTCGGCCAGATTTGCCGCGACGATGCTGACGGAGTTTGGGGCGGTCATCCAAGAGGCCGAAGCAGATCGCGCCTCTCGGTCCGGCGCCGCTGTCCGCCGGGTCCGGACGGACAGCGATTTGGACGCGTACTTCAAAGTCGTCCCCGCGACATCGGGCCCCGACGCCATGGCTGCCGCCCGCCGGGAACTGGCCTTCTATCGGGAGCTTGCGCCGACCGCGCCAATATCCACGCCGGCGCTGCTGAACTCGGCAGAGACCGCTAACGGCGTAGCCATGCTGCTAGTCGCCGCCGGTGAGCCCCGGCCGGCCGGGTCTTGGACGCCGGAAATGTGGGCGCGACTCGGCGAGGATCTGGCGGCCCTACACAGCATGCCGCTTCCTGTGAGTACGACCTGGAGCCGGCCCGACAGACTTCGGCAGGCCATCGCCCAGCCAGATTTGCCCACGATCGAGGCGTTCTGGGGTCCGGTGCTGCCCTCACTCGCCCAGGTCATATCCCGGCGCAACGAACTCGAGCGGATGATGGACGCGCTACCGACTGTGTTCATCCACGGGGACTGCCACACTGACAACATCACGTCTACCGGGCGCTCACTAGTCTTCCTCGACTGGCAGGTATCCGGTTTCGGCCGGCCCGGATCCGACCTGGCTTTCTTGAACGTGCGGGCCCTGCCGGCCGGCGTGTCGGCGCCGCCGGAGCTGATCGACTCGTACCTTGCCGTCCGGCCGGGCAAGCGTGAGGAACTGGAGCTCGCCGTACTTGCCGAGGAGATCGCCATCTTCGTCTTCCAGTGGCCACCCTTCGCCGCATACAACTCCCCGTCGGGGATCGATCGCGTTCAGCGCCGGACGCGTGCACTCTGCGATCGGTGGTTCGACGCGTTCGCCGCCCCGGCCGGACGCTGACCTGAGAAAGCTGTTCACAGGGCCAAGCCAGGCGAGCGCTCAACTAGCCGGCTTGGCCGGGACTATTAGAGCCTCGTTGAGCAGGCGGCGGGCTAACACCAAGCAGTCAGCTTCATTATCGAGCGGTAAATCCCCGACGTTGAGCCGGTCACCGCTCAATGCTGCTCGCACCGCCGGGGCACAATAGGACGGGAACCGCAGCGTACGACCGATCAGCCGCAGCACCACGTGATCGACACCGTCCTCGACGAGCTGCCAGCGCAGCCCGCCGCGTACGGTGATCTCGCTCGTTGGGGTGAGGTTGGCGGCAAAGTCAAGCTGGGCCAGCGGCCTAATCGGGGCGGGACGCGCGGCAGGCCAGACGCGTTCACGCAGCCGTTCGGCGATCTGGGTTGGCTTCGCGGCGAGCAGGGAGTCGCGGAGTTGCTCGACTGTCTCAGTGAGCTCGACTTCGATCGCCGCCGGGTCGGCCAGGTCCAGTCCGAATGGGAGGGTGGCACGCAGTCGGGCATCACCGGTGGCGAGCGCGATCAGCTCCTCGACCAGGGCGAACCGGGTCAGCGCCCGAATGCCGACGGTGAGGTGCAGCGAGCGGGTGCCCTGCGCTCGGGCAGAATGCAGCCAGCCGCGCGGCAGGTAGAGCGCGTCGCCGGGCTGCAGCAACACATCCATGGCTGGCTCGCCTTGTGCGGTGGCGGCCACCTCGTCAAACCGGCCACCCCACGCCTGTTGGTCGAGCGGGTCGATCAGCACCGGCGGGTGGATACACCACTGTTTCGTGCCGTCGACCTGGAGCACAAAGACGTCGTGGGTGTCGTAATGCGTGCTGAACCCTTGATTGTTCGGCGGGGTCAAATAGGCGTTGACCTGTAATGGCCGGTTCAGTTCTGTGCCTAGCTCACGCGCGTATTCGATCAGAGGTGGCCACAGACGATGTAAGCCTTGCAGCACCAGGGTTGCGCCCTCGGCGTACAAATGCATGACCTTGTCGTCGACCACCTGGTCGCCGATTTCGGCGCCAACACCGCCGGGGCCGGTGAATTGACTCGGGGGCAGCACCTTGCCTTGGTGAGCGACACGCAGAAATGGGGTGCGCAGGCCTCGCCGGCTGAGTAGGTCGTCGACATCGGCTGGCGACAGCAGGTCGGTGAAGCCAAACGGGTCAGCCAGCTTGGCCGCACGGGAGAGCAAGGGTGCTTTGCCCCAATATTCGGAGGCGAACGCCACTGGTTCGACCGCTATCGCCCGACCAAGCGCCGGGCGGACTACGCCCGGCGCATCAGTAGTCATCGGTGAACCTTCAGCGGGCACTGCCGTCGGCGCCACCATCTTGGCCGTCCGCGTCGGCGCCGCCGTCAGCCGGGCCCTCGCCGTCTGCTCCACCGTCAGCCCCACCATCGCGGCCAGCCGGGTTGGCGCCGCCGTCGGCCGGACCCTCACCAGACGCCCCACCATCTGCGCCACCGTCGTTGCCTTCAGCATTGGCTCCGCCGTCGGCGGGGCCTTCGCCCGTACCGGCAGAGGTTTGGTCTGTCGTGATGTCGTCGTCGTTGAGTGGCATGGCAACTCCTCAGTGTCGCTCTTGGTGGAGACCTGCACATACCCCGCGATGATCGCGACTAACCGACCGCGCCCCACTCTCTTGCTCGATAGTCTGCGCGCAGATAATCTGTGCGTTCCCTAAATCAAGGAGACGTGATGTGGGATTACGAGTACGGCATCGACAGCGCGGCGACACCGGCCGCGGTGTGGCGGCATTGGTCCGCCATGACTGCCTGGCCTAGCTGGAATGATGGGATCGAGAAGATCGACGTCGACGGCCCGTTCGCGGTCGGCACAACCTTCACCATGACTGCACCCGGCCAGGATCCGATCGCGTTGAAACTGACCCAAATTGTGCCCGGTGAAGTCTTTGTCGACGAAATGGATGCCGGCGACTTCGTGGTCACGACCGTGCACCGACTCACCCCGTTGGCCGACGGTGGCACCCGGATCACCTATCGCACCGAGATCACCGGCGCGGCCGCCGACCAAGTTGGACCCCAGCTCGGTCCGGCGATCACTGGCGACTTCCCCGAAGTGCTAGCCGCACTGGCTGCGGTGGCGCAGAAATGATCGAGTCGCCGGAGCGGAGCGCCGGGTTCCTGCTCTGGCACGTGACCTTGCGTTGGCAACGGGAGATCGCGGGCGCGCTCGCCCCGCTGGACCTCACCCACGTGCAGTTCGTGCTGCTAGCCAGCACCTGGTGGCTCAACTCGCACGACGAAATCGAGCCTAACCAACTTACCGTGGCCCGACACGCCGGCACCGACGTGAAAATGACCTCGCAGGTGCTGGCCCGGCTCGAGGCCAAAGGTTTACTGCGGCGCGAAGCCGACGCGAGCGACACTCGAGCCAAACGACTACGCGTCACCGACCAGGGGGCAAAACTAGCCCAACACGCCATCAGTGTGGTCGATGCAGTGGACGCGGCGTTCTTCGCCGCCGCCGACGACCAGCAAACTCTGCGCCGCCTGCTTGCTGCCCTACGCTGACCCGATGCGCAAGCCTGAGCTGCGCATCGACTCCATTGACGAAATGCATTGGGTCCGCCATCGTGCGACGGCGGACCCCATGCTTCTGCTCAGCTTGCGCGCCGCTCGCGGTTTTGCTTGCAGTTCACGCATGTAGTCGCGGACGGGAACACTTCCAGCCGTTCGACCGGAATCGGCTTCGCACAGCCCTCACAGTTGCCGTACGTGCCGTCCTCCAGGCGCTGCATGGCGTGCTCCGCCTGAGTTCGCCGGTCGAGCAGGGTGCGGATCAGCGACGAGGCCGCGTCGCGCTCTGCCGTCTTGGATCCGCTGTCGGCTTGGTCGTCGCCGGCAGCGTCACCGATCTCAACCAACCGCAGCTTGTGGTTCTCCGCAACGGCGTCCTCGTATTCGGTGTTCAGATCGTCGAAGCGGCCCCGCAGGATCACCCGAATCTGGTCGAGCTCGTCCACCGAACGCCCGCTGGCGGTTCCGGCGCCCTTACTCGTGATGACTGCTCCATTGACGAGCATGCGCTCCCCTGCCCTTCCTCTGCCCCTACCGGTGTTCATCCCCCGCGCGGCCCCACGCACCCGTGGAGCCGCCAGATACCCACCGCCGGAACTCCCAAACGAGAGCTCCGCTAAAAAAGTAACCGGAGCATAACTGTCAGTGGTCGAATCCGCCACGGACTCGCGTCACCAACGTTGACCGACCAATGCTGGGCGGCGCGGGTCGTCGACCTTGACCACCAGATCGGCGAATGAGGCGGGATCAACTTGCTCGGCATAGCGATGATAGGCCGGCAAGGTCCACTGCAGGTCAGGACCGGTACGCCGCACCAACGCCGCCGGCGAAAGTACGAGATGCACCGATATGTCGAAATTAAGCAGCCCGCCGAGCAGCAACGGCCCACTCACGAGAAGGACTGAACCCGATACCAAATCGTGGTACGGCGCGCGCGCCGCTCGATCGGTGGTGGCGTTCCACAGCCGGGTCAACACCCGCCCAGATCCGCCGGGGCCGGCCGGATTCAGCACTTCACGGGCCAGGCCGACCTCGTCGAACCACCCGGCATAGAACGAGTCGGGATTGTGCCGACCGAACTCCAGCCGCACGGAGGCGGGCCGCAGAAAGTCGTCAGTGTTGATACGCACCGGCGTGCGGCCGCGGACCCGCAGCGGGCCGATCAGCGCGTCGGCGAGGCGGTCGGGCTCCGCAGCGGGCGGCCCGTCGATCGCGACCCGTAGGTAACTGTCGGCTTCCCGACTCGTCAGTCGATCCACGATCTCCTGAATCAGGGCTTGCTGGGAGATCGGGCGCACATCCACGCCCGCAACGGTAATCGCCAACACCGGGCAGGGCCCAACGCCCAGGCCGGAGCAGAAGTCAGTCGTGTGGCTGGATTGCCACCTGGGCATCGTCGGCAAGCCGGTAACCGACGCCGTAGACCGTCGTGATCACCGGGAGTCCGTTGCCGAGTTTGAGGCGAAGGCGCCGCACGTGCACGTCAACCGTGCGCTCGCCGGTGTGCTCGTAGCCCCAGACCCCGGAGAGCAGCTGACCCCGGGTGAAGACCTGGCGCGGGCGCTCAGCCAGGAACAACAGCAGATCGAACTCCAGCCGGGTCAACGGCAATGCCTGTTCGTGCACCAGCACCTGCCGCGAACCAGTGAGCAGCCGCACGTCCGGGATGGCAGGCAGCTCCTCGCGGGCCGGCAGCTCGCGCTCGACGGTGACAGTGCCCTGGCTGAGCTCGACCAACTCCCGAACCGCCTCAATCAGGCGATGCGCTTGCGGTGTCAGCGCTTCGCTGGTCAACGGTATGGCGACGGTAACTGTCAATGCGGAGTCGGCCGGGCGACGCGGCCCGGACGCGCGGCCCGGACCGGTGGCACGGCGATTGGCACGAGGTGACAGTGCGCTGACCGGCATGGAAAGGTGCCCCCTGACAAATTGCTATTTTGGCGCCTTACCAGATTGGCGCGCAGGTTGGTGCGCGCGCCTATCTGATCGACGTCCGGTCGTGAAACGAGGAGCGCGACCGAATCCACACGATCACCCTCGGTAAATCTCGCACAGAATATTTCCGGCAGTATGGTTGCTGGGTCAAGGCGTGAACCACACTGTGGGAAGATCGTTCCATAACCGCTATGGATCTGGAAAATGCATTCCGGTAACAGCTCCTGTCGGCCGGATTAACCATTGCCGAACGGTGGCGGTAGGGTCGACGGCACGTCGTACCCGCTCAACCGTTGCCCTTGTTGTCGCACCAGCGTGGACGCAGCGCACTGACAAAAAGGACATAAAACCCCAGAACCTTGGGTCTCGCCCCGCTGAACGGGTCCGATCACCGATCAGTGACACCCGCAGGTGCTGCGGAAAAACCCACCATCGACCAGCGAAAACGAGCCACACACCAATAGTGACCGACAGCGCCTGGCGGTGGAATTCTCCTGCACCAACCACACTACTGTTTGCCGCCGCAAATCGACGCAGCGCGAACAAACGCCGCAGCGATCGACGCTAACTTATTTCATCCGCTATCCAAGTAGGCACGGTAACTAATCCGAAAATATGATGGGCCCAGGTTGCCCCGGGCCCATCACACGCCTGACTAGGACTTATTCGCCACTTGAAGTCAATCGGCGACCCACTGCCGCGATCAGCCGATCCAACTCGGAACCGAATGGGTTGTCGTGCACTAAGTAGGTCCAGGTGGCGCTGGGCCGGACGATCTCGGCCCGGTCGGGCACCCAGCCGTCGGTGAGGTCGACTTCCTCGAACGTCTCGATCGTGCGGGCTTCGATCTCGGTGAACACCTTCTGGAAGGCTGGCACCGCGGCCCGGTGAAACTCGTCCAGTGGGTCAAGCTTGCCCAGCGCGCGCAGATGGACGCCCTCGCGCACCTCGGAGAGCTCGGCCAGGTGCTCGGCCCACAACCGGTCCAGGTGGAACAGGGCAATGGCCCGCCCCGCATCGGACAGGACGTCCTCGTCGGTCTCCTTGGCCTTCTCCGGCGAACGCTCCAGCAGCATGATCGTTGCTACCTCGGAGGTGAGCAGTCGCTCACGGCGCTCAGCCATCGCGACCCGCTGCTGCTCGATCACTACGCTGTAGCGCCAGGTGTTGCGGTGGATCTCGTGGTTGACGCCTTCAGCGACCCGCTGGGCGTGCTCGACGGCATAGTCGACCTGCTCATCGTGCACGACACCGTCGATGTCCATCCGCGGTGAAGCAGGCAAGATGTCGGCCGCGTGCCGGCTGACCAACTCGTCTTCCAGACTGACGAAGAAGACCGAGCCGCCCGGGTCGCCCTGCCGGCCGGCGCGGCCACGCAGTTGGTCGTCGACGCGACGGCTGTCGTGCCGGCCAGAGCCGACCACGAACAGCCCACCGAGCTCGACCACCTGGTCGCGGTCCTTCTCATCGCTGCCGCCTAGCCGGATGTCGACACCGCGACCGGCCATCTGGGTGGAGACGGTAACCGCCCCGAGCGCACCTGCCTCAGCGATGATGGTCGCCTCGTCAGCGTCGTTCTTGGCGTTCAGCACCACCGAGGGGACGCCGGCCGCAGCCAACTGCTTGGCCAGCAGCTCAGAGGCCTTCACGTCGAGGGTGCCGATCAAGACCGGTCGGCCCTTCTCGTGCGCGATCTTGATCTCCTCGACCAGCGCCTCGTCCCGGGTGTCGTGCGCCGAATAGATCCGGTCCGGCTCGTCCTGACGGATGTTGGGCGTGTTCGGCGGGATGACCGCGACTTCCAGCTTGAAATACTCGCGCAACTGCTCGCCAACATGCACCGCCGTCGCGGTCATGCCACAAACCGTGCGATACAGCGCGATGTAGGCCTGCACAGTGATGGTGTCCAGCACCTCACCCTCGGCGGTCGCAGTCAGGCCTTCCTTCGCTTCGACAGCGGCTTGCAGACCGTCGGGCCAACGGCGGCGCTGCGCCACCCGGCCGCGCATCTCGTCGATCAGCTCCACCGTGCCATTACGGACGATGTAGTCGACGTCGCGGCGCAACAGTGCGTGCGCGTGCAGGGCCACGTTGACCGCGGACAAGGTGGCGACCTGATCATCGGCGTACAGGTCGATGTTGAGTTGTTCTTCGAGCTTTTTGAGCCCGGCCTCGGTGAACGCCACACTGCGGCCGTCCTCAGCCACCTCGTAGTCCTTGTCAGCGCGCAGCTCGCGGACCAGGGCGGCGGACTCGTGCACCGGGTCAGACTCGTCAGCGGTGCTGCCCGCTAGCACCATCGGCACTCGGGCCTCGTCGATCAAGATCGAGTCAGCCTCGTCGACGATCGCCGTCGCCAGGGCGCGCTGCACCCGATCTTCGACGTCGGTGACCAGTTGGTCGCGCAGATAATCGAAACCGGCCTCGCTGACCGACACGTACGTGACGTCAGCCAGGTAGGCCTCGCGCCGCTGCTCAGGCGTGGAGGCCTCAGTCACCCAGCCCACGGTTAGGCCGAGGAGTCGATAGATCGGCTCCATCCACTCCGCGTCGCGGCGGGCCAGGTAGTCGTTGACGGTCAGCACGTGCACCGGGCCGTTGCCGAGCCGGACATGCCCGTACGCAGCGATGGTGGCGGTCAAGGTTTTGCCCTCGCCGGTGGCCATCTCAGCGACTTTGCTGGACAACAGCGCCATCGCACCGATCAGCTGAACGTCGTAGGGACGTTGTTCGAGTGCTCGCTGCGCTGCCTCTCGGCCGACGGCACAGATCTCGACGAAATCCGAGGCGGCAAGTGCGGCCTCGGTCAATGCGGCATCGTCCAACTCGCCCAGCGCGTCAGCACGAGCCTCGATTGCCGGCAGCCGTTTGACCAACGGGCCTAGGTCCACCGTCGTGCCCGGACGCTGCAAAAACTTGCGGAGACGGCCCTTGAGCCGCTGCGACACACCCATGGCGGGCAACGGTACTTCATTTACCTGAGGAGGTGGGGCACGACTCCCGCCAGATCCAGCGTTTGCCGCACGTATGGAGGTCATTTTCCGGCGGCCAGATCGCTCGGGCGGGCGTCGGCGTAGTCCCAGCTCGACGGATTATCGGTGAGCATCGCCGTTCGCAGCCACGACAGCGCCCGGCTTAACAATCGCGACACATGCATCTGCGAGATTCCCAGCTCTATGGCGATCTGCAGCTGAGTCCGGTCGCCGTAGAACCGCATAGCCAGGATTCGGCGTTCGCGCTCGGGCAGCCGCAGCAGCAGCCCAGCCACGGTCAACCGGTCGTCGACCGATTCCAGCGCACCGTCGATCACCCCCAGCCGGGCGTCGAACCGCAGCGAATCAGTGTCGAAGCTTGGTGCGTTCAGCGACGACGGCGCATATCCGGCGGCCGATTCAATTGCCTCAAGCACGGCCTCGGTGCTCACCTGCAACCGTTCGGCCAGCTCCGCCGTGGTCGGGCTGCGCGCCAGCAAGCCGGTCAGCACCGTGGTGGCATGCCCAACTTCCAAGCTCAGATCTTGTACGCGACGGGGCACGTGCACGCCCCAGGTCCGATCCCGGAAATGTCGTTTGATCTCGCCGGAAATAGTGATCACAGCGTACGCAGTGAACGACCCCCGGTCAGGAACGTAACGATCGACAGCCTTGACCAAACCCAAGCGGGCCACCTGCTCGATGTCCTCGAAGGACTCACCGCGGCCACGGTAACGGCGCGCGATGCGCCCAGCGAAGGGTAGACAGTGTCGAACCAAGTCGTCGCGCAACCGGGGCCGGTCGATCACAGCAGCGGCTTCGATTCGGCGCGCATAGTCGAGTGCGGCCAAGTCGAGATCTTCGAGTGCCAGCACACCCAGTGCGGGGGTCTGCTCGGCTGCGGGCATCGAACCTCCCCTCGTCGACCGACCACAGGGGGCGGTCCTATCGGGGACGTTACTGCTCGGTGACGGTCACCCCAAGTATCCGTACGGATACAGTGCCGCAGGTGACAGATCGCCGACACTCGCGCCTTTTTTGCCGGCAACTGTGCTGACAGTTGAGTGCTGGCGTCGCAAAGACTTCATGCTTAGCAGCGCTTTGACCTCACTTTCAGGAACTCATTGTCAGTAGTGCTCGAGCAGCCCGCGATCACTGGCCGGCAACAGATACGCCGGGTCAGACTGCCCCAGCCCCAAGCCGCTGGGCGCCGTGTCGCCAGCCTCGGCACCAAGACCACTAAACCGTCCCAGACCTTCCGCAGACCCCGCCGGTACGCCCGAAGCGGCAGCATCGAGCCCGAACTGGCTACCGTCAGCGCGACTCGGTTGCGCGCCCGTCGGCTCAACTGCCCAGGCCGGCGGCGCAAGCGGCGATTCGAGTGGACCGAGACCGGATTGCATCCGCGTGCGCTCGACGTGTCCTGGGGCGGCCAGTTCGGATTCGGTCCGCCCCAGACCGCTGGGCATCGTGGACGCAGCCTGGCCGAAGCCGTACGGCTGGTGGGTGGGTTCAGTTTGCGCTGGGTAGCCGGAATGCCAGTCAGATCCGGCTTCGCCGACCAAATTGCCTAAGCCGCTCGGCTGGTCGCTGCCAGTGTCAGCCGGCCCGAAACTTTTACCTATCCGAGTTGGACCTTGGAATGGTTCGGCCAGGTTGAACTGGCTGGCAGCTGGGTCGGCCGGACTCGACGCAGGCAGCGCTCGGCCCAGCTCTGGAGCCCGCGGCTCTAGCAAGCCGGAGTCCAGCAAGCCGGAGTCCAGCAAGCTGGGGTCGGGCAGGCTCGGCGTCAGTTGGCGCGGCCTCAACAAACTGGAAAAATCAGAACCTGACCCACCAAGACCGGAAGCACCAAGACCCGATGTCCCATGACCCGATGCGCCACGCTCGGACTGGAACTGGCTGGACTGGTCCTGCCCGGACTGGTCCTGCCCGGACTGGTCCTGCCCAGACTGGTGCTGCCCAGACTGAAACTGACCCGACTGGTGCTGCCCGGACTGGTGCTGGCCAGGCTGGAGCTGGCCAGACTGGAGCTGGCCAGACTGGAGCTGGCCAGACTGGAGCTGGCCAGACTGGAGCTGGCCGGGCGCGGCCGGGCCGGATTGGATCGGGGGCGGTGCGACTGGACCGGGCTGTGTGGGAGCTGGGGCCACTGGGAAGTCTTGGACGGGGCTAGGGGTGACTGCGCTGTGCGCGACCGGGCTCGGCGGCATAACGTGGGAGGCAGCCACGTGGTGCGCTACGTGGGAGGCAGCCACGTGGTGCGCTGATGGGGTAAATCGCGGTGCGTCGAGCGGCCGATTCTGTTCGCGGTAGCTCGGTTCCACCAATAGGTCTGCGGCGAACGACTGTGCGACCTGTTCTGCAACCGCCAAGATCGGATCTGGCGTAGTGAACGCGTTCTGGCTGGCCAGCTCACTGATCGACGGCGGCTGCACTGGCCCTGAGAAGATTGTCGACTCGCTCGCGTGCGAGTCCGGATGCGACTGTGGCTCCTGGTGCATCTGCTCCTGATACGACAGTTGTTCTCGATGCCCCTGCCGCTGCTGATACGACTGTTCCCGATACTGCCGTTGTTCCTGCGGGACCTGCGGCTCCGGGTAAGACCCTTGCTCCTGCGCCTGCCGGTAGGGCTGTTGCTCCTGGTTGCCTGGCCGCTCGTGGAGCGGTTGTTGCGACTGATGCGCCTGGTAGGGCTGTTGCGACTGCTCCGAGTAGGGGCGGGCGGCAGGCGGCGAGTCGGGATACGCCCGGGGCGTCGCTTGCGGGCTTTGGTGCGAACTGGCCAGCGGCTGCGCCGGCGGGTGGGACGGGTTTCGATACGAGGCGGCTTCATACGAGCCGGCCTGATAGGAGGCGGCCTGATTCGACGGGTCAGCAGGTGCCGGGCCGGAGCGCGCTGGCAGCGTGGACGAGTACGGCTCGACTGTTGCGCGACCGATGGTGGGTCGCTGCGATTCAGCGGACTGCGCCCGGGGATCAGTGGGCTCCCCCGTTGTCGGTTGCGGGCGGGCGGGCGGTGCGGCGTACTGGGGGCGGGCTTGGTTGTAGGCAGTGTTCGCAGGCAGCGCAGCGAGCGGATCTGGCGGGGGCGGGAGCGGCGCGGCCAGAGCGGCGGGAGCACTATTGCCGGGTGCCGAGCTGTAGCGGTTGAGCTCATTGCGGGCGAGATCACCCGGTATGGGGTATGCCGCGAACGGAGCCGACGACCGATTTGGCGCCGCCGGTGCGGGTCCGCGACCCTGCCTAGCGGCGGCGACCAGGCCAGACTGCTCAGCGAGGCCGGCTGCGAACAGCACTTCGGCGGCTGCTCGGCCGGACGCGCATGGCAGTGGCTCGCCACAGATGGGGCACCAGGTCATGCCCTCTCGTGGGCCGCCACCACCGGCGTGTGCCTGCAACATTTCACGGGCAGTGCGCGCTAGCACACTGTCCGGATCCACGTACGCCCCTATTGGTGCCATGTGCCCGCTGCCCCCTGCCCCGTGTGCCCGCTCTACGCCGAAACGTGCATCTGTCTCAAGTTCACCGCTCCAGTGGCGAATTCGGGCGATTTTCGGCAGATCTGGCAAAAGAAGCGGACGGTGCGGAGTATTGCGCCGCGCAAGGGCAGGGCGGCCAAGTCGCCCCGGACGGGCCCCGCCGGCCGTTATCGTTCCTCGCGTATTCACTCACGGTGTGCAGATCGTCGCTCTCCGTATCATGGGTGGCATCTGCCGGAGGAGGCGATCGGAATGGACGACGTCGAGCTGCACCGCGAACAGATCTTGCGCCACGTCAGCCCCGTCATCACTGGCCGATTCACTGGCTTCCAAAGCTCGTACACCCGGGAAGTCAAGGTTGGTAGGTCTGTCCTGGTCTTGGTGTTTCTAGCTGCGGGCATCGCTCAGTTGATCGGCGCCGCGATCCGGATGCGCGGCACCCGGCGCCGCTGGCGCGAGCTCAAGAAGGGGCCAGAATTCCTGGTCACACCAGTGCGGCTGCGTGACGATCTCGGCCAAACCTACGAGGTCGAGATGCACGGCCACCTGCCTCAATCCGCGCTCCACCGCGGCGATCTAGTGCAAATCCGCACGGTACGGCAGAAAGATCTGACTTTGCCGGTGAAGCTCACCCAGGTGATCAACTTGACCACGATGCAGCCGCTGACCCCGCGAATCCCCACCATGTGGTCTCATCTGGGGCCTGCGTTGCTGCTGCAAGCCATCCTCGGTGTCATCCTGGCAGTGGTCGTCATCGCATTCTGGTTCAGCTAGCCGCTTCGCCGAGCCGTCGCGATTCGCCGGTGCGCGCCTGGCGCAACGTCCATCGATGTGCGACGTTAGATCTTCTCGGCAGAGGTGGTGGTGCGTGGTGGGTGAGGACGTGCGACAAACCAATTTCACCCGGGAGGATCGCGCCCGATACCGGCACAAGATTCGGCGCAGCCTCGACACGTTCGCGGCCATGCTGCGTGAGGCGCGCTTCGACTTCGAGCGTCCACTGACCGGCATGGAGATCGAACTCAACCTGATCGACGATGCCGCCGACCCGGCGATGCGCAACGCTGAGGTGCTCGGCGCGATCGCCGACCCGGATTTCCAAACCGAGCTGGGCCAATTCAACATCGAAATCAATGTGCCGCCCAGACGGTTGGCTGGCGAGGAAAACGCCGACCTGGAGCGCACGCTGCGCGCCAGCCTCAACAATGCCGACGAGCATGCCCGCGGAGTCGGCGCGCGCATGGTGATGATCGGTATCCTGCCCACCCTGCGACGCGAACATCTGACCGCTGACTCGCTATCGGCGAACCCGCGTTATCGGCTCCTCAACGAGCAAATCTTCGCTGCTCGGGGCGAGGATCTGGATATCCGCATCGACGGCGTGGACCGACTGGCCGTCACCACTGACACGATCGCGCCCGAGGCGGCGTGCACCAGCACGCAACTGCACCTGCAAGTCAGCCCAGCCCAATTTGCCGCCTATTGGAACGCCGCCCAGGTCATCGCCGGAATTCAAGTCGCAATCGGGGCAAACTCGCCACTTTTGTTCGGCCGCGAGCTCTGGCGCGAAACTCGCATCCCGCTGTTCGAACAGGCCACCGACACCCGTTCCGAAGAGATCCGCGCCCAAGGCGTACGGCCCCGGGTGTGGTTCGGCGAACGGTGGATCACTAGCGTGTTCGACCTGTTCGAGGAGAACGTGCGGTATTTCCCGGCACTGTTGCCTATCTGCGATGACGCCGACCCGGCCGAAATCCTGCAGAACGGCGAGATTCCCGAGCTCAGCGAACTGCGCCTACATAACGGTACGGTCTATCGCTGGAATCGCCCGATCTATGCCGTCGTGCGCGGTCGCCCCCATTTACGGGTAGAAAATCGGGTGCTGCCCGCTGGCCCGACGGTCGTTGACACCCTCGCCAATGCCGCATTTTATTACGGCCTGATCCGCGAGCTTGCCGAAGCTGAGCGACCGTTGTGGACCCAAATGAGTTTCAGCGCCGCCGAGGAAAATTTCCACACCGGGGCCCGCCACGGCATCGATGCGAACGTGTTCTGGCCTGGCCTGGGTTACCTGCCGGTGACTGAGCTGGTGTTGCGCCGACTGCTGCCGTTAGCCCACCGGGGTCTGGAGCGCTGGGGTGTCTCCGCCGGCGAACGCGACCGCCTGCTGGGCATCATCGAACAGCGCTGCCTGACCCACCGCAACGGTGCCGTCTGGCAGGTCAAAAACCTGCATGCACTGGAGGCCGACGGCCTGGATCGCCAACAGGCGTTACATGAAATGCTGCAGCACTATCTGCCCTTAATGCACGAGAACCGCCCAGTGCACGAATGGCCCGATGCATAAACGGCACGCAGCACCAGAGGGTAACAGTCGGATTTCTGTCGCACGTCCCCTGCCGTTTTTGTCACGTTGCTATCGACGTGCATAATGCCGACATGTCGCTCGACCATCAACGCCGTCACCATGCACCTGAGGCAGTCGTCGCAGCAGGCCAGCTGCCACCGGCGGCCAAAGACCGACCCGCTCGGGTAGCAGTGCTCGACGGCCTGCGACTGGTCGCCGCACTGATGGTCGCGACGTTCCATTACACCGGTCACGACATGTACGTGAACAAGGCGTGGGGTGTTCCGGCCAACACCCTCTTCGGCGGCCTGCGGCACTTCTCGTCGTATGGATGGATGGGTGTCGAGCTCTTTTTTCTGATCAGCGGATTCGTCATCTGCATGAGCAGCTGGGGGCGCACGGCGGGAAGCTTCGCGCGGTCTCGGCTTATCCGGCTCTTCCCGGCGTACTGGCCGGCTGTGCTGATCACCACTGCGGTTGTCACGGTCTGGCCGGTAATGCAGCATCATTTACGCCTGCATCAGGTGTTGATCAACCTAACCATGTTGCAAGAGCCAGCCGGCGTGAAGTCGGTTGACGGCGCCTACTGGACGTTGTGGGTCGAGGCCCGATTCTACTTGCTTTTCGCGGTAGCAATGTTGGTGCCCCGTGGCGGTCTGACGAAGCGGCGAGTGACCCTGTTCGGCTATGGCTGGCTGGTGGCTGCCGTGCTGAGCGTGAACGCGCATGCGCCGATCCTCGGGACAATCCTTCAACCGCAGTACGCGCCGCTTTTCGTCGCCGGCATCGCGTTTTTCCTGATATTCAAGTTCAAGCCGGACATTACCCTGTGGGGTCTGGTCGCGCTGGCGTACCTGTTGGCAGTCAATAACCAAGTCGCCCGAGTCGAATATTACGGGCCAGCCAACCTGCAGCGGCACCTTAACCCCGCTGTGGGCATCGTTCTGATCAGCAGCTATTTCGCGGTGTTGACGGTGATCTCGCTCGGCTGGACCTCGCGCATTCAGTGGCGGTGGCTGACGACCGCCGGGCTACTTACTTATCCGTTCTACCTCCTTCACCAGAACATCGGTTTAGTGCTCATTTACCGCTTGCACGGGCAACGGCTGCAGTATCTGACCCTGTTTTTGGTAATCATCATCATGCTCGTAGCCGCCTGGCTGCTGCATCGGCTGGTCGAACGGCCGGTGGCAGGCCTGCTAAAACGAGAGCTTGCGGCAACTTTGGCACGTGATGCACTGAGCAAAGCTGTCACTCAGGGCTGACCTCCCGGCAACTTGGGCGCCAGCGAAGCTGCAGCTTCGACGACCCGGCGGGCAAACGCCGGGTTCGTGGCCCAGTGCAGGTGTAGGTACGAAGCATGTAGCGTGCCAGTCGCGAAGCCTTCCGGATCAGCACCGCGCCAGGCCCATGCTGCGCCGCCGGCCGGAGAGAGCAGCAGACCCGAGCGCGGGTGCACGCTGGTGCGATGAAACTCGTGACCGGTCACCCGAGTGCCGGCCGGGGCTAGCGGACTATCGGTGAGCGCCACGGCATCCCGGTACCCAAGTGTCAGCGTCGGCGTCATGGTTGCCTCAGCATCGAGCACACCACACATCGGGGCACCGTCGAGAGTGCGGCACAGCCACAGTAAACCCGCGCATTCGGCCGTAATTGGGCCACCGACTGCGGCTAACGAGGCCACGGCCAGACGCAGCGGTTCGTTTGCGGACAGCTCCGCCGCGTACACCTCGGGGAAGCCGCCACCCACCACCAAAGCGCGCGTTTGCGCTGGCAGCGACTCGTCGCGCAGCGGGTCGACGGTGACCACCTCCGCGCCGGCGCCGCGCAGCAGTTCGGCCGTTTCGGCATAGGCGAAAGAGAAGGCAGCGCCGCCGGCTAAGGCAACCACCGGACGGCCCGGCACTGGCTCAGTTGCTGCGGGATTCCAGGCTTCGGTGCTCACCGGTGGCGCGGAAGCGGCGATCGAGGCCACCGCGTCCAGGTCGACGGAGGCCGTGACTAGGGCGGCGAGCGCCTGCACGGCGGCCAGCGCCTCACCGCGGCGCTCCGCTGCGGGCACCAGGCCAAGGTGACGCGACGGGGCGGCCACCGCGTCGGCACGCCGCAATGCGCCCAGCACCGGCGTGCCTACCTCTTCGCACGCGTCCCGCAGGATGCCTTCGTGTCGACGAGAACCGACCCGGTTGAGAATCACCCCAGCAATTCGCACCGTGCCGAAACTGCGGAACCCGTGCACCAACGCGGCAATCGAGCGGCCTTGCGCGGCAGCGTCCACGACCAGGATGACCGGCGCATCCAGCAACGCGGCGACGTGCGCGGTCGACCCAAAATCCCCCGCACCGGTGCGCCCGTCGTAAAGGCCCATCACCCCTTCGACGATCGCGATCTGAGCATCATGAGCCCCATGGGCGAACAGCGGCCGGATCAAGTCCTCGCCCACCAGCACCGGGTCAAGGTTGCGCCCGGGGCGGCCGGCTGCTAATGCGTGATAACCAGGGTCGATATAGTCCGGGCCGACCTTGAACGGCGCCACCGACGTCCCCCGCTGGGCGAATGCGGCAAGCAATCCCGTCGCGACAGTGGTCTTGCCGTGCCCGGAGGCCGGTGCACCGATCACCACCCGCGCGACGTTCACCATTCGATGCCTTGTTGACCTTTACGCCCGGCGTCCATCGGGTGTTTCACCTTGGTCATTTCAGTCACCAAATCGGCAACCGCGACCAAAGCCGGCGCAGCATCACGCCCCGTGATAACCACATGCTGCGTCCCAGGCCGCTCATTCAACGTCGCGACAACATCGTCAACATCAACCCAACCCCACTTCATCGGGTACGTGAATTCGTCCAACACCAAGAATGTGTACGTCTCAGCAGCTAGGTCGCGTTTGATCTGCGCCCAACCCTCCGCCGCCTCGACCGCGTGATCGCGCTCGGTCCCGGGCCGTTGAATCCACGACCAGCCCTCGCCCATTTTGTGCCAGGTAACCGGCGCCCCACCCGGAACCTCACCGAGCGCCTTCAGCGCAGTCTCCTCGCCGACCCGCCATTTCGGCGACTTGACGAATTGGAATACCCCGATCGACCATCCGGCACTCCAGGCTCGCAGCGCCATCCCGAACGCAGCAGTCGATTTGCCCTTGCCGTGTCCGGTATGCACGGCTAACACGGCCTGGCGCCGCCGTTGCCGAGTGGTCAGCCCGTCCGCCGGCACGACCTCAACCTTGCCCTGTGGCATCAGCCAACCTCGCAAAACTCATGCTCACCGACGCGGTCAGCGAACCGTTCCCGCAACCTCATGCCGCTCGGCCCGAGGTTTGGTGGCCGGTGCTGCCCGCGGCGAGGCGGTCCAAGGGCATGACGTCGGCGTTGAGCGCGCTGGCCAACCGGTGTGCGAGGCCGAGCCGAATTGGGCCGGATTCACAGTCGACGACCACTGCGGCGACCCCGGCTAGAGCAGGCGCGACAGTGACCGGGTCGGGACCGCTGGTGGCCCGGCCGTCGGTGACTACCACCAGCAACGGTCGGCGCCGGGCATCACGGCGGCGCTCAGTCGCGATGGTCGCAGCCGCCGCCCGTAACCCAGCTGCCAACGGAGTGCGCCCGCCGGTGCGCACTGCGGCCAACGCGAGCACACCGACCTCGTGGCTCGAGGTGGGCGCGAGCACTTGCTCAGCCGTATGCCCCCGGAAGGTGATCAAACCGATCCGATCCCGGCGTTGATACGCGTCACGCAGCAGCGACAACACTGCTGTTTTGACGATCGCCATGCGCTTACGGGCTGCCATCGAACCGGAGGCGTCTACCACGAACAGCACCAAATTCGCTTCTCGGCCGACCATGACGGCTTCGCGCAAATCCTGCGGCAGCACTGTGCGCGCGCCACGGTGCAGGGCGGCTCGTAATGTCGCGGTTAGGTGGGGGGCGGTGGTCAACGCGCCGCGCGGGGCGCGCGAACCGACCACGCGGCCACGGCGGGCGAAAGCTGGCGATCGGCGACCCGCATGACCACCGGCACCACGTCCAGCGACCCGCAGCGTACGGGTGCGGTAGGCATTTCCAGTGGGGCTAGCCGTCGTGCGGCCGCTGTCCACTGTGCTGGTTGACTCGGCATCGGCCGCAGACCCGCTTGGTGCGGCGTCGGAGTGCGGCGCGCCCGCACCTTCCGGTCCGGCCGGCTGTGGACCGGAATCGTTGCCGCGGGGGCCGCCGCCGTTTGGACCTCTATCGTCGGGACCGTTGTCGCCTGGACCGTCGTCGCCTGGACCGTTGCCGTCCGGGCCCTTGTCGTCTGGGCCCTTGTCGTCTGGGCCGCGATCATCCGGGGCACCGTCAGCGCCGGGGTTGTTGTCGTCAGGTGGGCCGTCGTTCGGGTCATCGGTGGAACTGGCGGACTCTTGATCTTGCGCTAGCTGGGCGTCGGCCTGGGCTAACGCGTCGTCGAGACGTTGCTCGTCGGTGCCGGGCGGGTCGAGTGGATCGGTGCGACGACGATGCGGCAGGGCCAGGCGGGCGGCGTCACGCACATCCGTGGCGGTGACCCGGTTGCGGCTCTGCCAAGCGGCCAACGCCACCGCGCACCGCGCCACCACAATATCGGCACGCATGCCGTCCACGCCGTATGCCAGGCAGACGTGCGCGATCCGGTCGAGTTCCCGATCCGGCAGCACCACCGTTGGCAGCAACGCGCGAGCTGCGGCGATCCGATCCGCCAGGCCCTGCTCGTCGGGCAGAAACCGGACCGCGAACAGGTCCGGGTCAGTTTCGTAGGCCAATCGGCGGCGCACCACTTCCGCGCGCTGGCGGGGATCGCGGGGGGCGGCGACAGTGACGACCAGGCCGAATCGGTCCACCAGTTGTGGCCGCGGTTCGCCCTCTTCCGGGTTCATCGTGCCGACCAGCAGGAACCGGGCCGCGTGTTTGACTGAGACACCGTCACGCTCAACGTGCGCCCGACCCATCGCCGCCGCATCGAGCAGCAGGTCAACCAGGTGATCGGGCAGCAAGTTCACTTCATCGACATACAACACGCCTCGGTGAGCCGCGGCCAGCAAACCCGGCTCGTACGCCTTGACGCCATCAGCAAGCGCGCGCTGGATGTCGAGCGTGCCCACCACCCGGTCTTCGGTCGCGCCGACAGGCAGCTCGACCAGGGCGGCCGGCCGATGGAGAAATGGTGTGTCGCTAGGGTGTGGGCCATCGGGACATTCGGGGTCGGCGGCCGCCGGGTCGCAGCCGAAACGGCAACCGCGAACGACTGCCACCTCGGGCAGCAGCGTGGCCAGAGCCCGCACAACAGTGCTCTTCGCTGTGCCTTTTTCGCCGCGAACCAGCACCCCACCGACCGCCGGGGAAACCGCTGTGAGCAACAGAGCCAGCCGTAAGTCATCGAGCCCGACCACGGCAGAAAATGGATACGGTGTTGGCACTCGCGATCCCTTCCGGCGGGTGTCCACGCCCGCGCGCTGATAATTCGAACGGCCGGAGTCTCCTGACTCCCGGATCGCTGTCAACCGCATGCCTTCCAACTGAGCTCAGCCGTGGCTTGCTGTGCGGTTCACTCCCCGGTCACAGTGGCGGGACCGTCCCGGATTCACACCGGGTTCCTCCGCTTCCGTTCGTAGACCATGCTTTCCTACCGCTACGTCCGGCGTCAACGCGGCACCCCGTGACAAGCATCGCCACTAGCTCGGCAGAACAGCACCGGTCGCAGGTCAGCCGGCTGTTGCACCTTCGGCTCTCGCTGTCACCGCCGCTGTAGCCGTAGCCGGCGTGCTGGTCACCCAATTACTGCGGACGGCTGGGAGGCAGCTGGGCGGCAATGGGCTGATCGAGTTTGGCGGCCGGTAGCGGCGTTGGTAGGGCCTGGTCCAGCTCGGTCACGGTAGTCTGCACCGCCTTGGCGGCTCGCTCCACGATCGGGCGCAATCGGGCATAAAGGGCAGCACTTACTGGATCGGGTTGCGTCGGCGCGCCGATCGCGATCAGAGCGGCAGCCTGGTCCAGGTCGGGCAGCTCGCCGAGCGCATGCCACCCAAGCAGGCAGGCGCCGAGCGCCGTACCCTCTGGCGTGTCGGCCACCGCAACCGGCAGGTCCAGCGCGGCAGCCAACACGCCGACCCACAGTTCGGACGCGACTGCACCGCCGGTGGCCCGCACCTGGTTGACCGGGATGCCTTCGGTGGCGATCGTGTCCCGAACGAGTGCCAGCTGCTGGCACACCCCTTCAACAGCGGCCCGAACCAAGTGCGCGCGACCGTGTTCGCGGCGCAGCCCCAGATAGGCGCCGCGCAGTCCCGGCTGCCACCAGGGTGCTCGCTCGCCGAGCAGATAGGGCAGGCAGAGCAGACCGTCGCTGCCTGGTGGCGCGCTCTGCGCCTCGATCAGCAACGCAGCATCCCGGTCGTCGGCGTCCTCGCCCTCCGCACCGGGGCGCTCGAACCCGGCGGCGAAGCTCTCTCCTGCCCAGCGAATCACGGAGCCGGCGTTGTTCACCGCCCCGCCGATCACCCACCGGTCCCCGGTCAACGCGTAACAGAACAATCGGCCGGCCGCGTCGACCGTAGGCCGATCGACCACCGTACGCATCGCGCCGCTAGTACCGAGCGAAACTGCGGCCACACCGGGCGCAGTGGCACCGACGCCGAGGTTTGCCAGTGGACCGTCGGCGGCACCGATGATCAAGGGTGTGTTCGGCGCCAGCCCGGCTCGGGCCGCGATCTCGGGGCGCAGACGCAGCATCTCAGTTGTCGCTACCACCTCGGCGAGCTGTTTCTCGGACACTCCGGCCAGTTCAAGTGCCTCGGCATCCCAGCGGCGGCGGTGAATGTCGTACAGGCCAGTGCCGGAGGCGACCGAGAGATCGAGCTGGAACGGGGCCGCACTGAGCTCGGCCAAGATCAGCTCCTTGACGCCGCCCCACCGCGGTGTGTCGCGCAGCGTGCTCGGATCGGTGGCCCTCCACCAAGCTAGCTTGGTCAACGGCGACATCGGGTGAACCGGGGTGCCGGTGCGGGCGTGCAGCTGCGGGGCCAAGCCAGCCGCGACAATCTGGGCGCATTGTCGGTCGGCTCGGGCGTCCGCCCAGGTGATCAACGGGCCGAGCGCTCGGCCAGCGGCATCCATGGGGACCAGGCCGTGCAGGAAGGCGCTCAGACTCACCGCGATTACCCGGTCGCCGCGTTCTCGGGATTGGGCGGCGACATCGGTGAGCGCTTGCAACGCGGCATCGCACAGGTGCGTTGGATCGAGTTCGGCGCGCCCGGCGCCCGGCACAGACAACGGGTAGTGCACGCTGCTCAGGGCCCGCAGTGCGCCGTCGAGCCCAACGGCCACCGCTTTCGTCGCTGTTGTCCCGGTGTCGATCCCGATCACGACGTCCATCGCCGTCTCCCCACCTCGTGGTCCTGCCCGGTATGCCCACTGTCGGTGCCAGCCAAGCCAACTGCTGTTGTTGCTGGGCGGCGCCCAGCGCGGGCGAAACCGACAGACCTGCCAGCAAGATTCGTTGCAAAACGCAGCGTGGCGCCAGCCGCTGGGGCAAGCCAACTTGTAGTGCTGCTCTCCGGTGCGGTTGCGACGCTGGTAAGCAGAACGCCCCGCCGGATGCCGGCGAGGCGTGCTGCATTCAAGGCGGTTTCGATCAGCGCTTCTCGATCGGGATGAATTCGCGCTCGGCGGCACCGATGTAGAGCTGACGAGGGCGACCGATCTTGGTGGACGGGTCGGCCATCATTTCGCCCCACTGCGCGATCCAGCCGGGCAGCCGACCCAGCGCGAACAGCACAGTGAACATTTTCGTCGGAAAGCCCATGGCCTTGTAAATCAGGCCGGTATAGAAGTCCACATTCGGGTAAAGCTTGCGCGACACGAAATAGTCGTCGTGCAGCGCGATCTCTTCCAGCTGGAACGCGAGCTCCAGCAATGGGTCGGGCTTGTCCAAGGTCGACAGCATTTGCTGAGCGGCCTTCTTGACGATCGCGGCTCGCGGGTCATAGTTCTTGTAGACCCGATGGCCGAAGCCCATCAGTTTGACGCCCTTCTCCTTGTTCTTCACTCGCGTGACGAAGGAGTTGACGTCGCCGCCATCCTTGCGGATCTGCTCCAGCATTTCGAGCACTGCCGCGTTGGCACCACCGTGCAGCGGGCCGGAGAGCGCGTTGATGCCCCCAGCGACCGAGGCATACAGATTGGCCTGAGCCGAGCCGATCAACCGTACGGTCGAGGTGGAGCAGTTCTGCTCGTGGTCGGCGTGCAGGATGAACAGCATGTCCAGAATCTTGGCCACCTGCGGATCAACGTCGTACTGCACAGTCGGCAGTCCGTACGTCATCCGCAGGAAGTTCTGGACGTAATCAAGGGTATTGTCCGGATACGGAAGCGGGTGTCCGATAGATCGCTTGTACGCGTAAGCAGCGATTGTCGGAAGTTTCGCCATCAGTCGGATCCCGGAGATCTCAACCTGGTCCTGGTCGAGCGGATCCAACGCGTCCTGATAGAACGTGGACAACGCCGTTACCGCAGAGGACAGCACCGCCATCGGGTGCGCATCGCGCGGGAACCCACCGAAGAACGTGCGCATCTCCTCCTGCAGCAGCGTGTGCACCCGGATCTTGTCGCCGAAATCCTTCAGCTGTCCCGGTGTCGGCAGCGCATCGTGCAACAGCAGGTAGGAGACCTCAAGAAACGACGAGCGCTCCGCGAGCTGCTCAATCGGGAACCCGCGGTAGCGCAAGATGCCGGCATCACCGTCGATATAGGTGATTGCCGAGGTGGTCGACGCGGTGTTCACGAAACCTTGGTCGAGCGTGACGAAGCCGGTTTCCTTAAGCAGGGCACTGACGTCGATGCCGCCCGGACCCTCGACTGCCGAACGCACCGGCATCGACAACTGGCCACCAGGGTGGTCGAGCTTGACATCCGTCATGTATTTCCCTCACTTCACCGGCAGATGTCCCACGAATTTTGCAGTTCACCGTAAACCCTCAACCTGATCGGGTCATCAGCCGCCCGCCCGCTGAGGGATTGATCACGAACAGTGGCGGTTGCGCATAGATAATGGTCTGTAGCCGACAGTGGAGGTGCGTTCCATGCGGGTCGAGGTCTTTTCGCCGGTCGTAGTCGGGGTCAGTGGCACGCCGGCGAGTCTGGCCGCGGTCAGGCTGGCCGCCCGTGAGGCCGTCTCGCGAGATCGTCCGCTGCGTGTTATCCACGTTTTCACCTGGCCCCATCCGCAGTCGCCGAGCGAGGATTACGCCACCGTGCGGCGAGCTGCCGCCCGGGTGATCAACGCCGCGCTCGCCACCGCCCAGAGTTCCACACCGGGCGTACGGGTGACCGGACAACTCGTGGACGGGTTACCCGCGCGCGTGTTGGTGCGCTTGAGTCGAACAGCCGAACTGCTCGTGCTCGGCGGCGACGATCTGTCCACGCGGCGGCGGCTGCCTGGCTCGGCCGTACTGATCCAGGCAATTGCTCGGTCTTGGTGCCCGGTGGTGGTCGCTCGTGGGTCTAGGCCAGCAGCCGGCCCAATTTTGGCCGCAGTGGACGACTCACCGTTCGCGCTCGCCGCACTGCGGCACGCAGTCGCAGAGGCCGCGCGCCGCCAAGCCCCGCTAGAGGTTGTCTACGTGGTGGCCGGGGCTGATCCGCAAGCTGAGGAAAACGGCCGGCGCATCCTGGTGGCGGCCGTCGCCCACGTGCCGACCATGACGCGGTCGCGATTGCGGCTGCTGACCGGCGATCCAGGGCTCACCCTGGCTCGCACATCCCGACGGGCGCGGATGATCGTCATCGGACAACGCGGTTCAGCCGGCGCCACTCTGCTCGGCTCAGTGGCTCGCGACCTGCTGCACCACGGCGCCTGCCCCACCGTCTTCGCGCACGGGACGACCCCGGAGACCCATTGCTCGCACCCCATCCCAGCCCGGCAACCGCGTGCCTTCGCCCAGAGATAAGCACCGCAGTTGCCGACGCGGGATCATGGAGAGTTAGGTGCATCGGCAGTCAAGCAGTATTGCGGTAATGCTGCTTGACTGCAGGTGCTGTTCTGAGGATGCTAAAGCGATGACTGCAGCTGAGCAAAGTTTGCCGAGTCGCGAGCGCGAAGCCCCGACCTCGGCGCCACGCTTTCACGGGTATGTCGCAGTGCAGAGTCGCGGGACAGTGGCCTTGCCCGCGGCCGTGCGGAAGAAGTTTCAGTTGGATCGACCCGGCACTCAGGTCGAGATCACTGAGCGGGCTGATGGTGTGCTCGAACTTCGTCCCGCGATTGCGGTTCCAGTCGCCGAAGCGTGGTTTTGGGACGAGCGCTGGCAGGCGGGCGAACTCCAAGTCGATCAGCTCGTCGCAGCTGGCGAAAGCCGCCGCCATGACACCGTGGACGACTTCATCGCCCACCTTGGTGCGCTCGGCGACGGCGACACCAGCGCGCAAGACGACGGGCCGGCCGAATCCGCATGAAGTTCGAGACCACCACCCGATTTGACCACGATTTCAAAGCACTGCCGCTACCGCATCGAGACCTGTTCAAGGGTTTGATGAAGGAATTCAATGCGGCATGCGATGAGTATGTCGCCAACCCCGGAGCTTTCACTTGGCCCGCGGCGTTGCGAGTCGCCCGGATGAGCAGTGCCGCCGGGATCTGGGAAATGACCTGGTCGTTTAAGGGACCAGATGGTCGCGCTACCTTCGAGTTCTTCGACAATGACGGTGAAACGCACGTGCGGTGGCGACGGATTGGCCGGCATGGAATCTTCACCCGCCCATGAGGTAGGAGAGCGTAGTTTGATGCGGATCACGCGCCCATCGTGGTCGACCTAGAGTAGGCCGGACTCTTCGGCGATCAGGCAGACGGCCACTAGGCGGACCAGGTGCCAGTCGGCGCTGTCCCACGCGGAAACCGAGACGGGCGCCTCGCCGGGGGCGGGCAGGCTCCGGCCCATCCGGGTGGCTGCGGCCACGATCGAGCGGGCATAGGCGGCCAAACCCTCCGCGTCCGCGTCGCGCTCGGCGTCGACCAGAGCCTCACGTACGGCTGCGGCGTGCTGGTCGACTTTGGCCAGCAGGCCGGGGTCCGCCATCGCCGCGGCAAGTCCATCGACGCCCACCCGCGCCATCATGTCGTCCAGCAGGATGGTCGCGGGGCACGTCAGGGGGGCGGCGGCAGCGGCGATCGACGGGGCGAAGGTGAGGAAGTCGTTGGTCATGGCGAGAACGCTAGGGCCTGGTTTGGCCCGACGCATTAGGCGTGACCGAACGGCACCCGACTGCCTACGACCCCGCTACACAGGCAACTGATCCATAGCCTTATAGAGCCTTTTGTCGGAAATCGGGTATGGGGTACCGAGCACCTGCGCGAACAAACTGATCCGAAATTCCTCGATCATCCAGCGGATCTCGCGCAACCCTGCATCCGCCGGCCCACCTTCCGGCAGCTCTGCGCGCAGCGCCCGATACTCGGCTTGAACCTCGTGCACCTGCGCCATCAGCTGCCGGTCGCGCGGCGCGTTGCCGCCCAGCCGATCCAGCCTGTGGTTGATGCCGCGCAGGTAACGCGGTAACTGGTGCAGCTGCCGCCAGCCGGTTTCGGTCACGAATCCCGGCTGCACCAGCGCACTGAGCTGCTGCCGAATATCGGCTGCCGCCGGGATCAGCCCCGGATCGGTTACCGACCGCAGTTTTTGCCCTACCTCATATGTGCTGGCCAGCACCGCTTGCACCTGGGTCACCACATTAGCGACCGCATCGACCAGATCCGCGCGCACCGATTCGCGCAATTGCGTGAACTCGGTCGACGAATAAACCGGCCCGCCCGCATCAGCGACCAGTTTGTCCACGGCCGCCCCCGCACAGTCGTCCAACAACTCGGCAATCGACCGGTATGGGTTGCCCCGGGATAATTCGAGCTTGGCCCGATTGTCCAACCGCCCCTGCAGGTAGCGAGCGGCCGGTGGCAGGGTCAGCACCAGCAGTTTTCGAGTGCCGGCGATCATCGATGCGCGCTGTTCGGCTTCGGTTTCGAAAACCCGCACCGCCACACTGTCGTCCTCGTCGGCCAGGGCGGGATAAACGGTTACTTCGTACCCGCCGCGGACTTGGGCGATCCGCGCCGGCAGTACGCCGAAGTCGTTGGTGGTCAGGCCGCGCCGTTCCAAGTCACCGGCCGCGGCGGAAATGGTGGCCTGCACTTTAGGAGCCAAGCTGCGCCGCAGCACATCCAGGTCGCGACCTTGTGCGAGCAGTTCACCGTGCTCGTCGACCACCCGGAAGTTCATCCGCAGGTGATCCGGGACCTGATCGGGCCGCCAGGAGTCGCGCGGCACCACAGATCCAGTGAGTCGGCGCAGCTCAGCACCGATCGCGTCGGGCAACGGTCCGCGCCGCGCCGGCACGCGATCGAGCACCGCGTCAGCCCAGTCAGGTGCCGGCACGAAATTGGTGCGCAGCGCTTTGGGTAGCGCCCGAATCAGCGAAACCACCACTTCTTTGCGCAAACCAGGCACAGACCAGCCGAAATCCTCCGCATCGAGCTTGTTCAGCAAGGTCAACGGCACCGTGACGGTCACGCCGTCAGCCGGCGAGTTAGGCTCGAATTGATAGCTGAGCGGCAGTCGGATCCCGCTGGCCAACCAAGCATCCGGGTAGGCGTTCGGGTCGACGGCATCGCGGCCGGTGTTGACCAATAGCTCACGCGTGAAGGTGAGCAATGCCGGGTCTTTCCTACGAGCGTTCTTCCACCACGCGTCAAAATGGCGAGCCGAAACGACATCAGCTGGAATCCGTGCGTCATAAAGCGCGAACACCGTGTCGTCATCAACAGCAATATCGCGCCGCCGAGCCCGATTTTCGATCTCTTCGATTCGCTCCAGCAATTTCACATTCTCATGAAAGAAAGTGTGGTGCGTATCCCAGTCACCTTCAACCAACGCATGTCGGATAAACAGCTCCCGACAGAGCCCCGGATCAATCTTGGCGTAACCCACACGCCGGCGCGGCACAATCGGCAACCCATACAAAGTCACCTTCTCGTACGCCATCACGGCGCCCTGTTTCTTTTCCCAGTGTGGTTCGCTGTAGCTGCGTTTCACCAGATGCGGCGCGAGGTTCTCAGCCCATTCCGGCTCGATCCGAGCGTTGACCCGCCCCCACAGTCGGCTGGTTTCCACCAACTCGGCCGACATCACCCAGCGCGGCTGCTTCTTGAACAACGCCGAGCCGGGGAAGATGGCGAACTTCGCACCGCGCGCCCCCAAGTATTCCCGCTTGTCGGTATCTTTCAGGCCTAGGTGCGACAACAACCCGGCCAACAGCGCAGTGTGCACATGCTGACCTTCCGCGACCTCTTCGCGCTCCTCGTCCAACTTTAGCCCAAGACTGCGAGCTACCTGCTTCAACTGCGCATAGAGATCTTGCCATTCGCGTACGCGTAAGTAGTTTAGGTATTCTGAGCGACACATTCGGCGGAACTGATTTCCGGACAGTTCTTGCTGTTGTTCACGCAGATAGCGCCACAAGTTGAGATAGCTGAAGAAGTCCGATTCTTTGTCGGTGAAGCGGGCATGCTTCTCGTCTGCTTGTTGCTGCTTGTCGGCCGGGCGCTCGCGCGGGTCTTGGATCGACAGCGCTGCAGCCAGCACCATCACCTCGGCGACGCAGTCCTGCTTGCCCGCTTCGATCACCATCCGAGCCAGCCGCGGGTCGACCGGCAGCTGCGCGAGCTGGCGCCCGAGCGGGGTGAGTTTGCGCTCCTCGAGCGCGCCGAGCTCCTCCAACAATTTGATGCCGTCGTTGACATTACGGCGGTCCGGCGGGTCGATGAAGGGAAATTTCGCCAGGTCGCCCAGGCCCAGGTTGGTCATCTGCAAAATGACCGACGCGAGGTTGGTTCGCAATACCTCCGGCTCGGTGAATGCCGGCCGGCCGGCGAAATTCTCCTCGGAATACAGCCGAATACAAATGCCGTCCGAGGTGCGCCCGCAGCGGCCTTTGCGCTGGTTGGCGCTGGCCTGCGAGACGTCTTCGATGGGCAGACGCTGCACTTTGAGCCGGCTGCTATATCGGCTGATCCTGGCCGTGCCTGGGTCAATCACATAGCGAATACCGGGCACGGTCAACGAGGTTTCGGCCACGTTGGTGGCGAGCACGACTCGACGTCCAGTGTGGCGTTGGAACACCCGATGTTGCTCAGCGGCAGACAGTCGACCGTAGAGCGGAACGACTTCGGTGTTGCGCAGATTGCGCTTGCCGAGTGCCTCGGCGGTGTCGCGGATTTCTCGTTCGCCGGAGAGGAAGACCAGGATGTCGCCGTCACTTTCCCGACCGAGTTCGTCGACCGCTTCGGCAATGCCGTCAACTTGGTCGATGATCTCTTCGCGCCCCGAGGAGTCCGACTTGTCGTCCGAGTCTGGATCAGGCTCGGCGGTGCTGCTGAGCAAGGGTCGATAGCGGACTTCGACGGGGTAGGTTCGGCCGGACACTTCGATCACCGGGGCTGGTCCACCCGGGCCGGCGAAGTGGTCAGCGAAACGTTTCGTTTCGATCGTCGCTGATGTGATGATCAGTTTGAGGTCGGGTCGCCGAGGTAGGAGATCGCGCAGATAGCCCAGGATGAAATCAATGTTGAGGCTGCGCTCATGCGCCTCATCGATGATGAGCGTGTCATATCGGTGCAGCATCCGATCATGTTGGATCTCCGCGAGCAGAATGCCGTCGGTCATTACCTTGATCATCGTGTCGTCACCGACCTGATCGGTGAAGCGCACCTTGTAACCGACGGTGGCGCCAAGTGGGCGATCCAATTCCTCGGCGATCCGCTCGGCCACGGTCCGGGCGGCGATGCGGCGCGGCTGAGTGTGCCCGATCTGGCGGCGCAGCCCCCGCCCCAGCTCCAGGCAGATCTTCGGTATCTGGGTGGTCTTGCCGGAACCGGTCTCACCGGCCACGACCACAACCTGATGGTCGCGAATGGCCGCGGCGATGTCGTCCTTACGCAGACTGACCGGCAAGGTCGCCGGGTAAGCGATTGGCGGCACGGACGCGAGTCGGGCAGCTAATCGCTGCTCGGCCTGCTCGACTTCGGCGGCGATCTCGGCGAGCGCACTGCTGCGGGCCACCTCGTCGGGGCTGCGTCGGGTGCCGTCCAGGTGGCGGTGCAGCCGGCGTTCGTCGCGCGGGAGCAGCTCGGCAATTCGGCTACGCAGTTCAGTTACGGCACTGGGGGCGGGGGTTATCGACATGGCGCAGCAAGAATAGGCAGATCCGCGAAGAAACGCGTTGTGATTACCGCCGCGTCGTGACATTGACTGCGTCCGGCCCGTTTCCCCCAACCGGGTCGCACGGTTGCAGACAGATGTATACCGGCGAACAGAGACGAGGGTCAACGGTGATCGTTGTCGCGGAGGACCACGACGACATCCGGTATGTGCTGAAGCGGGCACTGGAACGGGCCGGGCACTCCGTGGTGGAAACGGCCGACGGGGTCAGTGCACTGGCTGCCGTCCGGACGCACCTGCCGGACTTGGTGGTGACCGATGTCGACATGCCGAACATGACCGGCTTGGATTTGTGCCGGACGATCCGGGCCGAGCCGGCGTTGCGACACATCCCGGTGATCTTGGCGAGCGGCTCCATGATGCCCGGTGACACTCGCGCCGCCGCGGTCGGTGCCACCGCGACCTTACTCAAGCCGTTCCTGCCGGCACAGCTGTTGGAACTGGTCGCCGAACTGCTGCGGACCAACTCCTAGCCGGCTTCCGGTCGGCCGTCGCGGCGGTGGAAGAGAGCTAACTAGTCACTGAAGTGAGGATAAATCGCAAAATACCCCCGCCGGCTGATTTGGCCGACGAGGGTTAGGACATTTTGCGCTACTTCCAGACGTCGTACTGGTAAAGGTGCTGCTGCGACATCAGCGTGGTGACCTTGGTGTAGTAGTTCGGGTCGGTCGCGTAGCCCGCCTTCCACACCTGCCAGATGAACTTGTTCGCGTCCCGGGTGTAGGCGAACGCGGGCATGTACCGGCTGTTGACCTTGAGGAAGTTGCCGTGGTCCCGGATCGAATGCCCCATCGTGGCGTACGTCCGGAACGCCGCAGTGGTAGCGAAACACGTACCGGCCTTCGTGCATTCGCTGGTCGGGTAGAGGTGACACCCGTTCGCGATCGTGCCGTACCAGCCGTTCTGGCATTTGATCCCGAAGTAGTTGCGATCAATCGTCGACAGGCTGCTGCGACCCCAGCCCGACTCGAGGATTGCCTGTGCGATGGTGACCGAGGCGGGCACGCCGTATTGGCGCCAGCCGGCCTGTGCGCCGGGGATCGCCGCGGCGAGGAATTGGGTGGGCGTGACACTGGGTGAGGTCTGCGGGGTAGGGGCGCCGACGCACAGATGCAGGGTGCGCGTGCTCACGTAAGCATGCGAGATGTAGCTGCCGTCAGCCAACCGGTTCCACTGGGTGGTGGTCCGAACTGTGCCGACCACGAGTGTTCCCACCACACCACAGACCTCTTGCACTGTCGCTCCATCGCCGACGACCTGCTTGACCGGCGCAGACACTGACGGGGCGGTACGAATGTTCACCTTGCCCGCGCCGCTGCGCACCGTACCGATCAAGTATTTGGTTGGGGCGTTTTTGACCGGCACTGCGGATTTCGCCCGGATCGCTTGTGCCTGCGGGGACGCGGTCGGGCAGCGCGGGATGCTCGCGGCTGATCGCACGTAGGCGTCGGTCAGGTAGGTGCCGTCAGCGAGCCGGTCCCACAGATTCGTCGTACGCACCGAACCGCGCACCGTCTGCCCGACGACCGCACAGTTGACGACGACCGGCGTGCCGGCGGTCAACGACCCGACCACCGACGCGGCCAGCGTTGGGGCGGAGCGCACCTTCAAGGTCGAGCGCACGTCGATCGTGGCCGGCACAGTGGCTGCCTGGGCGGACTCAGGCGCCAGGCCCAGTCCGGCGCCCAGCGCGAGCACCAATAGCGGGCCGGCGAGAATTCGGCGGGTGTACTGCCCCATGAAAACGTCCCCTTGTCCTCCGGTCGGCGTGGCGTATGCAACGTTCGCGCCGTGGCGTTGCGGGTCGAGAGCGCAGGTGGGTGCGGGTCGGTAGCGGCGTGCAGTCGGGTGGGACAATGGTGGTGGCCGGGATTTAGTGGGACTCGTGATGCGTGCTTAGAAATGTGAGCAGTTGGGCAATGTCGCTACCGCTTTCCCCCACTCCATCAGGAGGGTCCCTGCAAATGACGGCCGAAGCGCCCGAAAGGCCGGTTTCACTCATGCGAGCGCGCACCGCCCGGTATACGGCTGCGCCGTTGGCCGCGGTGCTGTTCGCCATGGCCGGCGCAGTCGGGGTATTCCTGATTTTTATGCGCACCGCACTGGGTCAGGCGGTCGACACGGCGGCGATGCTCGGCGGCGATGTGCATCACCCGAAGGTGGTCGCGGTGCTTAGCCAAACCCTCAACGGCACCACTTTTGCCAGCGTGGTGTTGGTGTGCCTGGTGGTGGCCGCGGTGGGAGTGCTACGCAAACGTATTGACTTGGCGGTTGGCAGCGCGCTGATGGTGATAGGCTCGAACGCCAGCACGCAGCTGCTCAAGACGCGGATCCACCGGCCAAACCTGGATGCGTTTCCGGCCCCGAACTCATTTCCCAGCGGCCACACCGCAGCAGCCGCGTCCGTGGCGTTCGCGCTGGTGTTGGTGCTTCCCGCAGCAGTGCGCGGTGTGGTCACGTTGATCGGCTTTGGCTATGTCACAGTGATCGCAATCGCGACAGTCTGGGCCGAGTGGCATCGACCCAGTGACACGATCGCCGCCTTGTTCATCGTGGTGGCCTGGGGCGCCTTGGCCAGTTTCGGCATCCGGGTGTGGCGCTTACGCGGCGCTCACGGGGCCGAACGCACCGGCCGCATCACCACTGTCACCTTGCTGGCCATCGCTGCGGTGACCGGGCTATTGGGCTTGCTCGGCGGCGGCGCGGTGGTCGTGGCACAGCGAGTCTCCACCGACTTCGTCTCGGCCCGGTTCACGTTTTTGAGTGGCTCGGCGTGCATCACCGCCGCGGCCGCCAGCGCCTTCCTGCTCTGGCTGCGGCTGGCCGCCACCGATGCGCCTGCGCCGGGCAACCACGACCGAGTAGCGGCGAATTCGGAGCAATCCGAAGGTCACACCATTAGTTGACCACTGTCGATTATTGACCAGCAATACGCAGCTGGTCTTGCGGGTAGTAAGCACAGCGGCAGATATCAACAACCACAGGAACGGAAGACAGCAGATGGCCATTCTCGGCATCGACATCGGCGGCTCCGGCGTCAAAGGCGCACCCGTTGACACCGTACGTGGAGAGCTGCTCGCGGAGCGGTTTCGGGTGCCCACCCCGCAGCCGTCCGACGTCTCCAGCGTCGTCGGGGCGGTGGCTCAGGTGGCTGCCCAGTTCGAAGGGTTCGACTCGGTCGGGATCACCTTCCCCGGTGTCGTCGTCGATGGCATCACCCGGACCGCAGCCAATGTGGACAAGTCCTGGCTCGACGCGCCCGCCGCAGAGCTGTTCGCGAAGCGGCTGGGCAAGCCGGTCTCGGTGCTCAACGACGCAGATGCGGCAGGTGTGGCCGAAGTGGCTTTCGGTGCCGGCCGGCAGCAGCGTGGCCTGATCATGATGCTCACCTTCGGGACCGGCATCGGCAGCGCATTGTTCCTCGACGGCACGCTGATCCCGAACACCGAATTCGGCCATCTGGAGCTGGACGGCAAGGACGCTGAGCTGCGCGCGTCCGACCGGGTCCGCGAGGCCGACGACATGAGCTGGGAAAAATGGGCCAGCCGGGTCCAGCACTACCTCGAACACGTGGAGGCGCTGTTGTCACCGCGGCTGTTCATCATCGGCGGCGGGGTGAGCAAGAAGTCCGACCGGTTCTTCCCGTTGATTCAGCTGCGCACCCCGATGGTGCCGGCGACGCTACTCAACAATGCCGGCATCATCGGAGCCGCGATCACCGCCGAACAGGCCGGCGGGCATCCGGGCGCGATTGCCGTTGACGCAACCGCGCCCGCCGGGCGCTGATTCCAGGCGCTGATTCCAGGCGCTGATTCCGCGCACTGCTCAGGCGGCGATTGACTGCTTCTCGACGTTGAGCAGATAGAGCAGGTCATCGCGGTGCAGGTCGGCGATCGGGGCCAGCAGATCGGGGTGGCGCAGCAGCACTGAGGCGTCGCGGTCGCGCCGGTCCGGCTCCAGCAGGCGCCGGAAGTCATTGGGCAGGCCGCCGGCGCGGCGCGGATGCGGTCGGGTCCGCTCGTCGACAGCCGGGACGGCCGCAGCTACCGCGGTGACGCCCCGGTGGGCCAGCAGCGGGTCGCCCAGCAGACAGGCGGCCCAGCTGACCACTACCTCGTCCACCCAGGTGCGCCAGCCCTCGGTGTCGGCCTGTTCGTCGTCCGGCTCGCTGCCGACCTTCCAGTCCAGGACAGCCGAGCCACCCGGCCCAGCAATCGCGACCAACGCCGCATCCATCGCGGTCGGATAGCGCAGCCAGGCGGCGACGGTGATCGCCTGCCGGGCCTGCAGCTCGGCCAAGGTGTGTGCGATCGAGTCCTGGCTAGGGGCGGGATAGGCCCGAGCCAGCCAATGCGTGCTAGCCGCGATCACGGGCGACAGCTCGACTGATGGTCCGGGCACGTGGTGCTCCTCCCCTTGGGCGCGGCGCTGAGTTCGCCGCGTCAGGGGTCTTCTCGGTTGTCACCTGGGCCTACTTGAGCGGGGCTACCAGCAACAGACCACCCCGCAACCGATGCGCTCCCAGGCGCGCCCAACTGCCGCGGCACAATACGCCCGGAGACGTGCCGCCCAACTGCCGCGGCACAATACGCCCGGAGAGGTGCCGCCCAACTGCCGCGGCACAATACGCCCGGATGCGGTTCGCGCGCAGGCGTTCCGGTAGGTTGGACACAAGCGGCAAAGCTCGTCGTTTGCGGCGCCTCCACTGCGGAGAAGTATGCCCCGACGGCGGCAACAGTTCGCCGAACCAGCCCGCGCCCTGCTGACTACGGTGGAGATCATGACCGGTCGCTTTCCCATCGAAGATGTGACGCCAACGGTGTCCTGCGGCCGTTACCCGGCCAAAGCCGTCGTCGGCGAATACGTGCCGGTTACCGCAGTGTCCTACCGTGAAGGACACAACGCCCTCGGGGTGAACGTGGTGTGGCGTGGACCCGACTCGCAGCCGGAGCCGTTCACCCGGCTGCGCCCTAGTGAGCCGGGATTGGATCAGTGGCAGACGCTGATTCAGCCGGATCGCACCGGCCGGTGGACATTCACTGTCGAAGCCTTCGACGATCCCTATCGCACCTGGCGCGACGCCGTGGTCAAGAAGATCAGCGCCGGCCAAGGTCTGGCAGATCTGGCCAACGACCTGGCCGAAGGCGCTGACGTGCTCGATCTCGCCACCAAGGTCGTCCCAACCCAATTCGAAGAATCGGTACGCAGCGCAGCAGCCGCCCTGCGTGACGACCAGCGCTCCCTGTTCGCCCGCGTCTCCCCCGGCCTTGACCTGGAAGAGCTGCTCTGGCAGCACCCGGTGCGCCGACTGGTGACCACCACCCGCTCCTACGCGATCTGGGTGGACCGCAAACGAGCCCTCTATTCGTCCTGGTATGAATTCTTCCCCCGGTCCGAAGGTGCTGAGATCGGGCCGGAGTCGACGCCGATCAAGCACGGCACCTTCGCCACCGCGGCCAAGCGGATCCCGGCCGTGGCCGCGATGGGCTTCGACGTGCTCTACCTGCCGCCGATCCACCCGATTGGCAAGATCAACCGCAAGGGGCGCAATAACACCCTGGTCGCCCGCCCGGTCGACGTCGGCTCGCCGTGGGCGATCGGCTCGGACGAGGGCGGCCACGACGCGATCCACCCCGAGCTGGGCACGCTCGAAGACTTCCACGCCTTCGTGGCCACGGCGCACGACAACGGCATGGAGGTCGCACTCGACCTGGCCTTGCAGGCCGCTCCCGATCACCCGTGGGTCACCAGTCATCCGGAGTTCTTCACCAGCCGCGCCGACGGCACCATCGCCTATGCCGAGAACCCGCCGAAGAAATACCAGGACATCTATCCGATGAACTGGGACAACGACTACAAGGCGGTGCGCGAGGAAGTGCTGCGCGTCGTCTTGCACTGGGTCGCGCAGGGCGTGCAAATCTTCCGGGTAGATAACCCGCACACTAAGGCGCTGAATTTCTGGCAGTGGCTGATCGCGAAGGTAAAAGAAACCGACCCGGACGTGCTGTTCTTGGCTGAGGCGTTCACTCGACCGGCGATGATGGGCGGGCTCGGCAAGATCGGCTTCACCCAGTCGTATACCTACTTCACCTGGCGTACGACTGCTTGGGAAATGCGCAAATATTTGGAGCAGCTGCTCACGACAATCGACTGGATGCGGCCCAACTTCTGGCCCAATACGCCCGACATCCTGCACGAGTCGCTGCAGCACGGCGGGCCGCCGATGTTCAAGATCCGCACAGTGTTGGCCAGCATGTTGTCGCCATCCTGGGGCATGTATGCGGGACTGGAACTGTTCGAGCACATCGCCCGCCCCAATGCCGAGGAATATATCGACAACGAAAAGTTCGAGCTCAAACCCCGCGACTGGGCCGCAGCCGAACGCAGTGGCCGTTCGCTCGCGCCGTACATCACGAATTTGAATCGGATCCGGGCGCAGAATCCGGCCCTGCACTGGTTGCGTAACTTGCGCTTCCATGACATCGACAACGGCGCGCTGCTGTGCTTCTCCAAGCGCGACGAAGCCAGCGGCAACACCATACTGGTGATCTGTTCGTTTGATTCGAGCAACGTGCAGTGGGGCAATACCACGTTGAACATGCCGGAGCTGGGTTTCGACTGGCATGAGCGGTTCACCGTGTGCGACCAGATCAGTGGTGCGACCTACGAGTGGGGTCAGCACAACGCGGTCCGGATCGATCCATATGTTGAGCCGGCTCATGTGTTCGTCGTGACACCAGTCGATCAGTGAGCAAACATCCGCAGCTGGGTAGGTGGGGGTAATGGACCTGACGAGCGAGCTTGATCCAAGCGCGGAACACGATCCCACTGCCGGCAGTCACGTCGAGGATGGCGTGGTCGAGCATCCGAGCGCGGATGACTTCGGTCATGCCCGCGCATTGCCGGCCGACCGCACCTGGTTTCAGCGGGCCGTGTTCTATGAGGTGCTCGTCCGGGCCTTTTACGACTCCAGCTCGGACGGCGCCGGCGACCTGCGCGGCCTGATCGAGCGGCTGGACTATCTGCAGTGGCTCGGGGTCGACTGCCTTTGGTTGCCGCCGTTCTACCAATCCCCGCTGCGCGACGGCGGCTACGACATCAGCGACTTCTACCGGGTGCTGCCGGAATTCGGCACAGTCGAGGACTTCGTTGCGCTACTGGACGCAGCCCACAAACGCGGCATCCGGGTGATCACCGACCTGGTCATGAACCACACCTCGGACCAGCACTCCTGGTTCCAGGAGTCGCGCCGCGACCCTGACGGTCCATACGGCGATTTCTACGTGTGGAGTGACACCAGCGACAAATACCCGGACGCCCGGGTGATCTTCGTCGACACCGAAGAGTCGAACTGGACCTTCGACCCGGTGCGCCGACAGTTCTTCTGGCACCGGTTCTTCTCGCACCAACCCGACTTGAACTACGACAACCCGGCCGTGCAGGAGGCGATGATCGACGTCTTGCGCTTCTGGCTGGATTTGGGCATCGACGGTTTCCGACTGGACGCCGTGCCATATCTGTTCGAGCGCGAAGGCACCAACGGCGAAAACCTGCCCGAGACGCACGCGTTCCTGCGGCACTGCCGCAAGGTGATCGACGACGAGTTCCCCGGCCGAGTGCTGCTAGCCGAGGCGAACCAGTGGCCGGCCGACGTGGTGGAATATTTCGGCGACTCGAAAACCGGCGGCGACGAATGCCACATGGCGTTCCACTTCCCGCTGATGCCGCGCATCTTCATGGCAGTTCGGCGCGAGTCGCGCTTTCCTATTTCGGAGATCATGGCGAACACGCCGGCCATTCCGGACAACTGCCAGTGGGGTATCTTCCTGCGCAACCACGATGAGCTGACGCTCGAAATGGTGACGGACGAAGAGCGCGATTACATGTATTCCGAATACGCCAAAGACCCGCGGATGAAAGCCAACGTCGGTATTCGTCGGCGGCTGGCTCCACTGTTGGAAAACGACCGCAATCAGATCGAACTGTTCACCGCGTTGTTGTTATCGCTGCCCGGTTCACCAGTGCTGTATTACGGCGATGAGATCGGGATGGGCGACAACATTTGGCTCGGCGACCGCGACGGCGTACGCACGCCGATGCAGTGGACGCCAGACCGCAACGCCGGGTTCTCCACCGCGCATCCAGGTCGGCTGTATTTGCCCGCCAACCAAGACCCGGTCTATGGCTACCAGTCGGTCAACGTCGAAGCCCAACGCGACAGCTCCACCTCACTGTTGAACTGGACCCGCACCATGCTGGCCGTCCGACGTCGGCATGAGGCGTTCGCGGTCGGAACGTTTCGGGAGTTGGGTGGGTCTAACCCGTCAGTGCTGGCGTACCTGCGCGAGGATGGTGATGACGTCGTCTTGTGTGTCAACAACTTGTCGCGATTCCCCCAACCGATCGAACTAAACCTGCAGCACTGGAACGGGTACACCCCCGTCGAGCTGACCGGGCACGTGAACTTCCCCCGCATCGGCCAGTTGCCGTACCTGCTGACGCTCCCGGGTCACGGCTTCTACTGGTTCCAGCTCTGCGGAGCCGAGGAGAAGCAATGAGCTTGCCGTTCGCCGAGTGGCTACCCCAACAACGTTGGTACGCCGGACGCTCCCGCACCCTGGTCTCGGCCGTGCAGACCTCGTCCACGGCCCTCAGCGAGCACCTGGATCTGGTGCTGCTCGACGCGCACTACGCCGACGGCGGCACCGAGTGTTACCAGGTCATCGTGGCCTGGGATTCCGGCCCGATCGTCGAATACAGCACCGTCGCCACCATTGGCAGCGACGGCGACCGAACGGGCTACGACGCGCTCTACGACCCACAGGCGGCGAGCAAACTGCTCGCCCTGGTCGCCGAGGGCCGCACGATCGGCGCGGTGAGCTTCGAGCCCGAACCCGATGTGCGGATCCCGGTCGGCGCATATCCGCGCGTGTTCGACGCCGAGCAGAGCAATACCAGCGTGATCTTCGAGCAGGACGCCATCCTCAAGGTGTTTCGCCGCGTGTCCAGCGGGATCAACCCCGATGTCGAGCTCAACCGGGTCCTGGGCCGCGCTGGTAACCCGCACGTGGCCAAGCTGCTCGGCTCGTTCGGCACCACAACTGCCGACGGTGAACCGTGTCCGCTGGGCATGGTGACCGCATATGCGGCTAACTCGGCCGAGGGCTGGGCGATGGCCACGGCTTCGGCGCGCGATCTGTTCGCCGACGCCGACCTGCGCGCCGACCAGGTGGGCGGTGACTTCCAGGGCGAGTCCTACCGGCTCGGTGAGGCGGTCGCGTCGGTGCACGCAGGGCTAGCTGCCGCCCTGGGCAGCGAGCTGGCGCCGTTCCCGGTGGACGCGGTGCTGACCCGGCTGCGGACTGCCGCTGCGTCAGTGGCCGAACTGCGGCAATACGTGCCGACCATCAGCGAGACATTCAGCAAATTAGTCGGTGAACAAGTCAGCGTGCAACGGGTGCATGGCGATCTGCATTTAGGGCAAGTACTGCGTACCCCCGAAGCTTGGCTGTTGATCGACTTTGAAGGTGAGCCGGGTCAACCACTGTACGAGCGACGCAGGCCCGACTCGCCGTTGCGCGACATCGCCGGGGTGCTGCGCTCGTATGAGTATGCGGCTTATCAACTGCTGGTCGAACAAGGCGACGACGAACCGCTCGCCGCCCGGGCCCGCGAATGGGTCGACCGAAATCGGGCCGCATTCTGCGATGGATATGCCAACGCCAGCGGGTTGGATCCACGTGAACACGGTGCGCTGCTCGCGGCGTACGAGTTGGACAAAGCGGTCTACGAGGCCGCGTACGAAGCTCGGCACCGACCCGGCTGGCTGCGGATCCCGTTGCGGTCCATTGCCCGGCTGGTCGGCTAGCCCCACTCGTCACTCGTTAGGAGCACTGCTGTGATCGGGCACACCACATCGCCGCTCGCCGCCGATCAGCGCGCTATGACCAGCGTGGTGGCCGGCGACACTCACGACCCGCACGCGATTCTCGGCGCACATCCGCACGACGGGCGCACGATCATCCGCACGTTGCGCAAAAGCGCGGACAAGGTCGCCGTCGTGGTGGCAGGTGAGCGCACCGAGATGACCAAGGTGCACGAGGACGGCATTTTCGCGGCCGAGCTGCCGGGGATTGTGCTCGACTATCGGCTGGACGTTGATGGGGTTAGCTGCGACGACCCGTACCGTCATCCGCCGACCCTCGGCGAGCTTGACCTGCACTTGATCGGTGAGGGTCGGCACGAGAAGTTGTGGCGGGTGCTCGGGGCGCAGTCGCAAGCGGAAGGAATCGGCTTTGCCGTGTGGGCACCGGCGGCCCGCGGCGTGCGAGTTGTCGGCGATTTCACCGGCTGGGGTCCGTTCGACGGCTGGCCGATGCGCTCGCTGGGCGGCAGTGGCATCTGGGAGCTACTCGTGCCGGCGGCCCAGCTGGGCAGCAAATACAAATTTAAAATCCTCGGCCGCGACGGGGTATGGCGTGAACACGCTGACCCGATCGCGCAGCACAATGAGGTCCCGCCGGCTACCGCATCAGTAGTGTTCCAGTCGCAATACGAGTGGGACGACGTCGCTTGGATGCGCGAGCGAGCCACCAAGCAATGGCACCAAGAGCCAATGAGCATTTATGAAGTTCACCTGGGGTCGTGGCGCCCCGGGCTCACCTATGTCGAGCTGGCCGAACAGCTCACCAATTATGTGCTGGAAACCGGGTTCACTCATGTCGAGTTGATGCCCGTGATGGAACACCCGTTCGGCGGGTCCTGGGGTTATCAGGTCACCGGCTACTTCGCACCAACCGCGCGCTTTGGCAACCCGGACGAATTCCGCCATCTGGTCGACCGGCTACACCAAGCCGGCATCGGCGTGATTCTCGACTGGGTGCCAGCCCACTTCCCCAAGGATGAATGGGCCCTGGCCCGGTTCGACGGCACTCCGCTTTATGAACACGGCGACTGGCGGCGCGGCGAACAGCCCGACTGGGGCACTTACGTCTTCAATTTTGGTCGCAAAGAAGTCCGCAACTTCCTGGTGGCCAACGCGCTGTATTGGTGCGAGGAGTTCCACGCCGACGGGCTGCGGGTCGACGCGGTCGCCTCGATGCTTTATCTGGATTACTCGCGCAAAGACGGCGAGTGGACCCCGAACCAATACGGTGGTCGGGAAAACCTAGACGCGATCAGTTTCCTGCAAGAAATGAACGCAACTGTTTACAAAAACAACCCCGGCGTGATCACGATCGCCGAAGAGTCGACGGCTTGGCCCGGCGTCACCCGCCCGACTCACTTGGGTGGCTTAGGCTTCGGCTTCAAATGGAACATGGGCTGGATGAACGACACCTTGAGTTACCTGGAAAAGGAGCCGATCTATCGCCAATGGCACCACCACCAAATGACCTTCGCCACCGTGTACGCGTGGAGCGAGAACTACATCCTGCCAATCAGCCACGACGAAGTGGTGCACGGTAAGGGTTCACTCACCGGCAAAATGCCCGGCGACCTCTGGCAGCAGCTGGCCAATACTCGGGCCTTGCTGGGGTTCATGTGGGCGTTCACCGGTAAGCAGCTGACCTTCATGGGTTCCGAATTAGGTGACCCGCACGAGTGGAGCGAAGGCACTGGCCTCGACTGGGACCTGCTGCAGGACCCGCGATTCGCCGGGATCAAGTCGTTGGTGACCGACCTGAACCGGGTTTATCGCGAAACACCGGCGCTCTGGACTCAGGACACCTCGCCAAGCGGTTTCCGGTGGATCACCAGCGAAGATTCGCAGCACAACACCTTTTCCTTTGTGCGGTTTGCCCCCAACGGTGACTCGTTGGCCTGCGTGGTCAATTACGCCGCCATCCCGCACGACGACTACCGGATCGGGCTGCCCCGCGCTGGCGCCTGGCACGAGGTCATCAACACCGACAGCGAACTTTACGGCGGGTCCGGCGTCGGCAACCTCGGCGAAGTCATCGCGGAAGAACTGCCCTGGCACGGTTTCAGCAATTCGGCCTCGCTGCGCGTCCCGCCGCTTGGCGCTGTCTGGCTTCGGCAGGAGCCCTAGAGCCACCGCTTCATCGGCTGAGCCATTCTTCTGCCAACAAGCCGAAGATCAAATCGTCGGTCCATTCGCCTTTGAGCAGGGTCTGCTTGCGCAGCAGGCCCTCTCGGGTGAACCCCAGCCGGCTCAACAGAGCCGCCGAGGCCGTGTTGCGCGCGTCGCACTCGCCAGCCACCTTGTGCAACCCCCGCACCCGAAACAACCGATCCAGCACCGCACTCACTGCCTCAGTCGCCAACCCCTGACCTTGGTACGCCGGGTCAAGCGTGAAACCGATCTCGGCCTGACGCAGATTGTCGTGCAGGTGCACTGCCACATCGCCGATCAGCGCTCGATCCTCAGCGTGCTCAATCGCGTATTGAAACCAGCCGGCCTGATCCGGGTCGGAGGCGATGAAGTTGGCAACTGCGGTCTGCGCCCGCAATAGCGGAAACGGCGCTTCCCACGACTGATACCGCGCCACCGCGGGAATCGAGCGGTAGGAGGCGAGAATGGGCGCATCGGCAGCCCGGAACCGCCGCAAGATCAGCCTTTTCGTCTCCACCAGCACCAGCAGAGAATATGTGGCCGGGATCAGGCTGCTACGGCGCAGTGCCGCGGGCGGGTCGCCGGGTGGTCACGGGGTCGGGCGTAGTGCAGCGCCCCGAACACTGCCGCGACCACGGCGAGCACCACGGCGGCGATGGCGCTCATAACCAGCCGGTCGACTGGCATACGCTGGATTCGGGTCTAGCGCCCCGCACTTGAGCAGTTACATTTTGTAGTTTGCTGTCGTTAGCCGGCTTCGGTGATGTCAGCGACGATGACGGTGACGTTGTCGGGCGCACCGTTGTCCAACGTGCACCGCACCAGCTCGGCGGCGGCGGTTTTGCGGTCGGCATTGTCCAGCAAAATCTGGGCAATCACCCAGTCTTCGACATAGTCGGAGAGCCCGTCGCTGCAGAGCAGGAAGCGGTCTCCCACCCGGACTGGGATCATCCGCCCGGCCGGGCGAAACGGGCCACCCTGGACCGCTTGGGTGACCAAAGCCCGCTGTGGGTGGCGGCGGGCGTCGTCCGGGGTGAGCACTCCTTGATCGACCAGTGCCTGCACATACGTGTCGTCACGGGTCAGTTGGGTCAACTCACCGTTACGAACCAAGTAGCACCGTGAGTCACCGACGTTGAGTGCGGCCATCCGATCACCAGAGAGCAGGAGCGCCGTCACCGTCGTACCCATGCCGTCGCGGGCGTCGTCGTCAGCGACAGCCGCCTCAATTCGCTCGTTGGCAACCTGCAGCGCGGCGATGAGATCTTGCAACGCATCACCAGTGTCGGGCATGGCGTCGACCACGCCGAGCGATTGCACCAGGATGTCACTGGCTAGCTCCCCCGCTGGCAGCCCGCCCATACCGTCAGCGACGACGAGGAGGCGATTTCCCACGAAAACCGCGTCCTCGTTGTTGGATCGCACCAAACCCTGATCGGTGGCGGCGACCGCCCGGACCACTAGCGTCATGCCCCAAGACTGCCAAAGCGCCGAAGAGAAGTCTCTAGTACCTCCTACTAAGTGGTGCGTGGGGATGGCGATACCGTTGATGGTCGTGGCACGAACGGCAGGTCAACGCCGCGAACGGCCGCTCAAGGCAGCAACAGCGTCTTAATCGACTTGCGCTCGTCCATCGCCCGGTAGGCGTCGGCCACTTGGGGCATCGGCAGGGTCAGGTCGAACACCGCACTGGCATCGAGTCGACCGTCGAGCACTTCGGGCAGCAATTCGTCCAGATATGCACGCACTGGGGCCACCCCGCCGCCGACGGTGATGTTGCGGCCGAACAACGTGCCGATCGGCAGCGCCGCCCCACCCAGCGGGACACCGACGTAACCGATCCGGCCGCCGGGCCGCACCGACTCGATCGCCTGAGCCATCGACACGTCAGTGCCGACACACTCCAGCACGCAGTCGGCGCCCGAGCCGGCCAGTAGCTCCCGGACGGCAGCCGCTGCCTCGTCGCCGCGCTGGGCAACGATGTCGGTGGCTCCGAAACGCGTTGCGACATTTTGCCGATCGGCGTGTGACGAGCAGGCGATAACCCGCTCAGCGCCGAGCCGGACCGCGGCCAGCACTGCGCTGAGCCCAACTGCGCCATCACCAACCACAACCACATTGCGCCCAGGGCCGACCCCAGCGGCGACCGCGGCGTGGTGGCCGGTGCAGAGCACGTCCGACAGGGTCAACAGTGCCGGAACCAGGGCATCGTCCGGCCGCTCGGGTGTCGCGACCAGGGTGCCGTCGGCCAGCGGGACCCGCAGATACTGACCCTGACCGCCGTCGACCACCCGACCGTACGGGTCGGTGCCACCCCAGGATTGGCTGTTTACACAGGAGGTGTGGATGCCGTTGCGACAGTTGGCACAGGTGTTGTCACTGATCATGAAGGGGGCGATCACAAAGTCACCGGGGCGCAGCGTGCTCACCTCGGCGCCGACTTCTTCGATGACGCCGACAAATTCGTGGCCGACCGGACGCGGGTCGCCGGGTGGTCGCACTCCGCGCCAACCCCACAGGTCAGAACCGCAAACACATGCCGCAACCACCTTGACGACCGCGTCGGTGGGCAGCTCGATCTTCGGGTCGGGGCGTTCTTCCCAGCGCACATCGGCCGGGCCGTGATACATCGTCGCGTACATGAGTATTGACCTTACTCGTGCGATTATCGGGTGATCATCGGCTGGATTCCTGCGGGGCGGCGCGACAAGTCACGCGTACCTCGGTAAGAATCGTCGGCGTGACGACAGCTATCCATCAGCGCATCGCCCAGGAACTCGGGGTCCGCGAGGGCCAGGTCACCGCAGCGGTCGACCTGCTCGACGGCGGTGCCACGGTGCCGTTCATCGCCCGTTACCGCAAGGAGGTGACCGGCACGCTGGACGACACCCAGTTGCGCGAGCTGGAGACCCGACTGGGTTACCTGCGTGAGCTGGAAGACCGACGCGCCGCGGTGCTGGAGTCGATCCGTTCGCAGGGCAAGCTCGACGATGCCCTGGAACAGGCGATCCTCGCCGCCGACTCCAAAGCCCGACTCGAAGACATCTACCTGCCCTACAAGCCCAAGCGGCGTACGCGGGCGCAAATCGCGCGTGAAGCCGGACTAGAACCGCTGGCCGATCAGCTGGTCGGCGACCCCACCTTGGAACCCAAAGCAACCGCCACAGCCTTTGTGGACGCGGACAAGGGTGTTGCCGACGCCGTGGCAGCACTCGACGGAGCCCGCGCGATCCTGATCGAACGGTTCGCCGAGGACGCCGACCTGATCGGTGATCTGCGGGAGCAGATGTGGACCCGAGGTCGACTGGTCGCCAAGGTGCGCGAGGGCAAGCAGGTGGAGGGGGCGAAGTTCTCCGACTACTTCGACTTCGCCGAGCCGTACGCGAAGCTGCCGTCGCACCGGATTTTGGCCATGTTTCGTGGTGAGAAGGAAGACGTGCTCGACCTCACCATGGAGCCGATCGCCGAAGACGAGGAGGGCTATTACGAGGCCCGGATCGCCGGTCGCAATGACATCACCGACCACGGCCGGCCCGGCGACCGATGGTTGGTCGACACGGTTCGGTGGGCCTGGCGCACGCGGGTGCTGATTCACCTCGGCGCTGACCTGCGGGTGCGGCTATTTCAAGCGGCCGAGGAGGAAGCGGTCCGCGTGTTCGCGGCCAATCTGCGCGACCTGCTGCTCGCCGCACCAGCTGGCACCCGGGCCACGATGGGCTTGGACCCGGGTTTTCGCACCGGGGTCAAAGTGGCTGTCGTCGACGGCACCGGCAAGGTAGTCGCCACCGATACGATTTATCCGCACGTGCCGCAGAACAAGTGGGACGAGGCGATCCACCGGCTGGCGGCGTTGGCCTCGCAACACCAGGTCGATTTGATCGCGATCGGCAACGGCACCGCTTCACGCGAGACCGACAAGTTGGCCGCTGAGCTGATCAAAAGACACCCTGAAGCCAACCTGACCAAGGTCATGGTCTCCGAGGCCGGCGCGTCGGTCTACTCCGCCTCGGCGTACGCGTCACAAGAACTGCCTGGGATGGACGTGTCGTTGCGCGGTGCGGTTTCGATCGCCCGCCGCCTGCAAGACCCGCTGGCCGAGCTGGTGAAAATCGATCCTCGCTCAATCGGAGTTGGTCAATACCAGCACGACCTGTCTGAGCTCAAACTGTCGAAGTCGCTGGATGCGGTCGTCGAAGACTGTGTGAACGCCGTCGGGGTGGACGTCAACACCGCTTCGGCGCCACTGCTCACCCGTGTCTCCGGGATCGGTGCCGGTCTAGCCGAGAACATCGTGCTGCACCGCGACACCAACGGGCCGTTCAAAACCGTTCGGCGATCAAGAAGGTGGCCCGACTCGGCCCGAAGGCATTCGAGCAATGTGCCGGCTTCTTGCGCATCCCGGACGGCGACGACCCGCTCGACTCCTCCAGTGTGCACCCGGAGTCCTACCCGGTGGTGCGTACGATCCTCGCCGCGGCCGGAGCCGATCTGAAGACGGTGATCGGTAACAGCCCGTTGTTGCGCGGGCTACGCCCGGAGCAGTTTGTCACCGACGCGGTCGGGCTACCGACCGTGAGCGACATCCTCAAGGAGCTGGAAAAGCCCGGTCGCGACCCGCGGCCCGGGTTCGCCACCGCCACCTTCGCCGAAGGGGTGGAGAAGCTCGCTCACCTCAAGCCCGGCATGGTCCTGGAGGGGGTGGTGACAAACGTGGCCGCGTTCGGCGCGTTCGTCGACGTCGGTGTGCACCAAGATGGCCTCGTGCACGTGTCCGCGTTGTCCAACACGTTCGTGAAAGATCCGCGCGAGGTGGTCAAGTCCGGTGACGTGGTCAAGGTTCGCGTGGTCGAAGTGGACGAAGTGCGCAAACGAATCTCGTTGACCATGCGGTTGTCCGACGAACCGGCGCAACGTCGGCCCGCTGACCAGCCACCGCGGCAGGGCGGCCAACCGACCGGCGGTCAACAGCAACGTGGTGGCCAGCCGGCTGGCGGTCAGCAGCGCACTGGTCAAGGCGGTCAACGCAGTGGATCAGGCGGCGCACCAGGGGGGCAGCAGCGCGGCGGATCCGGCGACCAACAGCGCAGCGGTCAGCAACGCGACGGCCAAGGTCAGCAGCAGGGTGGTGGTCAGCAGCAGGGTGGTGGATTTAGCGGCGGCGCGATGGCAGACGCGCTGCGCCGGGCGGGTTTAACGAAGGACTAATTAATTCGGCTTAATTCGGCCCGCCCGGCAAGTAACTGCGGGCGGGCCGACTCTCAGCGAGAATTGGCCCAGATGGCGATATCGGTGAAGGCCACTTCGTAATTGCCGATCGGGTCGGCGTCACGATCAGCGAACTCACCTAGCACCAGGCGTCCGCTGGTAATTTCCGGGTCGTTCAATGCGACCACGCCGACCGGCATCCCATCGCGCTGAATACTCAACGAGGATCCCACTGCGGTTAGGGTGATTCGGGTGTTAGCGCCCAGCGCGACCGGCCGGTCCAACGGAAACGTACGCGTCGTCAAAATGCCATTACGACTTTTATGCGTGCCGAAGTAGATGTCGTTAGCGCAGATTCGCGCCAGGTACCCCCGGTTTCCGGCGAACCGAAACCAAATGCCGGCACAGCTGTTCGCTGTAATCAGCCGTACGGTCACTTCTGCCCGCACGTCAGCTGGGATCACGTCGTCTGGGCCTTGGCAGCGCATCGGGTCGGTGTTGTCGCGATGCGCGATCAGGGCGTTGTCGAAGTAGCACCGATATTTGTCGTACGTGCGTGCCGCCCACAATCGATCGGCCCGCAAACTGTCACTGATGAGCGGCTCTGCGCTGGGCCTGCCGCCCGAGCCGGAAGTCGGCGGTGCCGCATTGGCCTGGGTGTTTCGGCCGCCCATCGGCGTATCTAAAATCACCATTAGCGCGCCCGTGACGACGGCCAAGATCACAATCGCGATGGCCACCGGCAGAAACCAGTGATGCCGGCGCTCCGGTGGCGGCGGATCGGCAGTCAAGTCACCGGTCACCGAGATCGGCACGGTGACAATGGACTCTTCGTGATAACCGACTTGGTTCGGTGCGAGCGGGGCGAAGCCAGTGACCGCCTGCGCTTCTACGGCGGCCGCACGCAGGTCAGGCTGCTCGGCCAACGCCTTGGCCGTGGCCGCGGGCCGATGCGAGCCGTCCAGCAGCAGGTCGAGCAGTTCGCGGGCGCTGGGCCGCTGCGTCGGATCCTTGTGCAGCGCGCGGGCGACCAGCGTGCGCAAGGTGCCGGAAAGACCGGTCAGATCGGGTGGATGGGTGAGAATCCGAGCCGCAGTTGCCGGCGGGGAGTCCGCTGCGAATGGCGTCCGGCCGGTGCCGGCATAAGCGACCACGCCGCCCCAGGCGAAGACGTCCGCTGCCGGTGTCAACGGTGAGTCTGCTTCTGGACCGAACCGCTCGGGTGCCATATATGCCACAGTGCCGACCATTTGGTCCGGCGCGGTGTGATCACCGGTTGCCTCGATGGCTCGGGCAATACCGAAGTCGATCACCTTAGGGCTGCCGGGTGCCAGCAGCACGTTGCGCGGCTTGAGGTCACGGTGAATCACCCCGGCGCCGTGAATCGCGGTCAGGGCCGTGGCCACACCGATGGCGACGCTGTGCAGGTTGGCCGCAGTGAGTGGGCCGCTGCGCTCGACCACGTCAGCCAGGCTCGGCCCGTCGACGAACTCGACCACGAGGTAGGGCTGCTCGTGCTCCGGGTCAGCGTCGAGCACTTCGGCCGTACAGAACGGTGGCACCTGCTGGACTCGGGCCACCTCGCTGCGGAAACGGCGGCGGAACTCGTCGTCGTGGGCGAGGTCGGCCCGGATCACCTTGACCGCGACTTGGCGTCCGGCTGGGTCGCGGGCCAGATAAACGGTGCCCATGCCACCTTCACCGAGGCGGCCGATCAACTCATATTCGCCGAGCCGGCGCGGGTCGCGCGCATGGAGCGACTGCGATTGATCAACCTTCATGGCCCCCCGTCCCTGCGTGTCCGCGCGGTCACCTTAGCGGGCGGGCAAGTCCACCGCGCGCACCTACCCACTAGTCGCCTTCATCCTTCTGCACGAATCGATGCTTGGCAAAGGAAGACTAAGGGGGAGACTTGCGGGGTTAGCTCAGGGCTGTTCCTGATAGCCAGGCTGGGCGACTGCGCGGACACTGAAAATCGTCCCCTCGACAGCCACACAGAAAGCGAGCTCACCATGAACTCAGTACATGCGTCGATGGCGCGACAAGGCCTGGTCCGGCCTGCGCAGGGGCGGATGCTAGGCGGAGTCTGCGCTGGTCTGGGCCGCCGATTCTCCCTTGACCCGTGGGTGTCTCGGCTGCTGTTCGTGGTGATCCTGATGCTGATCCCGGGCAGCCAAATTCTGATCTATCCGGTCTTATGGATCTTGATGCCGTCCGAGCAGCCCACCAACAACCTCACTTACCCGCCGTCGGTCTGAGGCCGCGACGGGTGGTCCTGTGCCTGAGATCACCCTAACTGCGTTGCTTCGGTCAGGCGCAACGCCAAGGCTGGGCAGACATTTACCGCTTTGCGGGCACCGTTTTCCAGCCACGGCGGCAATGGCGTCTGCGGGAAAGCCGGGAAACCGTTGGCGTCCAACCGGATGATCTCAGGGGCAACGGCCGAGCAGAGTCCGTGCCCGTCGCAGCGCGACCAGTCGACAGCCAGCCGCCGGGCGCCTTGCTCCGCGGTATACGGCAACGGCAGGATGCCGCGGACCTGCTTGCCGCACCCTTCACCGTTGGAATGTGCGTCGATATCGCGGGCAAAAACCTCTAAGGCGGACAAGGCGAAGCGCGCGGTGCCGTCCGGGTGGCTGCACGCACCGCGGCCCTTGACCACACCAGCCGCTTGCCGAACGTTCTCCAACGCACTGCCGCCGAGCGCGACCAGGGTGACCGCGCGCGCCAGGTCAGGCAGGCCCAAGCGGCATGGCCCACACTGGCCGGCCGATTCGCCGGCCAAATACTGCGTGACCTGGGCGACTTCTCCCAATGGACAGGTCGTCGAGCCAATCGCCATGAGCATCCCCGCACCGAGGGTGCCACCGACTTGAGCGAAACCCTTGCGCGAGATGGTCACGGACTGTGCGGCTTCGGCGGTGATCCATTTGCCGTGGTAACCGCCGACCAACAGGCCCGGGCCGATGTCGGCGCCGCACATGTTCAGCACATCCATCAGCGGGGTTCCAGTCGGCACCTCGACGACGGCCGGGTGGGTGGCTGAGCCCCCGACGGTCAACATGACAGTGCCCGGCTCTTCTCCAATACCGACCGCGTTGAACTCCCACGGTCCGAGCCGGGCAGCAATCGCCAACTGAGCGAAGGTCTCAGCGTTTGACAGCAGTGTCGGCAGACCCATCACGCCGACATCGCTAGAGCGGGTCTTACGGCCGGGCGGGATGTGCGCCTCACCGTTGATTCCACGGACCAGCGCTCCACCCTCGCCGGAGATGAACCGGTGCGGCACCGTGACAATCCGGGTTGGACACGGCATCCGCCGCTCGGCCAGAGCTTCGGTGATCGAAGCTTGGCCGATGCCGTCGTCGGCAATGCCGATGACGATTTCTTCCGCGTCCAGGGCGGCGGCGGCCAGGGCAGCGCCATCCAAGATCAGATGTGGGGCCCGGGTGAGGATCGCCTTGTCTTTCCACGACGCGGGTTCACCCTCGGTCGCGTTGACCACGACCACCGGCGGCAGCTCCTGCCGGCGACAGGAGTCGAGCACCGCGCGCACTTTACGGGCGAACGGGAACCCAGCACCGCCCCGACCGCGCAGTTCGATCCGGTCAGCGAGGCCGACCAACTCGCCGGACGAGAGCGCGGCGAACCCGCCGTGCACCTCCTGGTGGGCGATCAGGTCGAGTCGGCCATACTCGTCGAAGCCGGCAGTGATACGCGGGGTGCCGACACTGGTGACCGGCGGGACCTGCGACGTAGTCAATTTGCTTCCCCTCGCAGCCGCGACCAATATTCGTCGTCGGCCAGCTCGTCATTCCCGTCTCCGCGGCCGGCACGGCGAGCCCCCCGGCTCCCCTGACCACGGACGACTTCTTGCTGTGCTGCCTTGCGGGCCCGCCGCGACGCCATGTCCACCAAGGTCGGGGTTTCGTCGGCCTCGAACTCTTCCTCGTCGAACGCAGGACCGATGAACTCACTGCGGCTGTGCCGACCCGGCTCAGCCCGCTCGCGTCGCGGCCGGGGCAGGTCCACCGGCGACGTGGCAAACCGGGCCTCGCCGGCATTGCGCGCACTGCGCCGCACCGGAACCTCGTCCAGCTCATCGGCCGACTCGTCGTAGCGAGACTCGTCGTAGCGGGCGACTTGAACCCGACGACGCGGGCGCGGAGTTGTCTCCTCAGCATTGCCATAGTGCCGCCGACGCGGTGGTGTTACGCCTTCATCGTCGTCGAAATCCGGCTCAAACGAGCGGGTATCGTCGTCTTCGACCTGCCGACGGCCGCGCGGGCGGTCGTCGTATTCCCCGTCCTCGACGTACGCCGGCACCGCGCTGAACTGCTCAACCGGGGCCGGTCGGCGCCGCCGTGGTACCCGCATGGTCTGGTCGAGTTCGGCGTAGTCGCCGCCATCCATCTCCTCGTCCAGAGCCAGCGCCGGGTCCGGCTCGAAGAACGGCGAAGCCGGCACCCAGGTTTCGGCCACGGCCAGCGGAGCTTCCTCGACCGGCTCAGGTTTGTCCCATCGGCTGGACCGTTTGCGCACCGCCGGCGCAGCAGTGGCCACCAGCTTGCCGACTGGGCGCATGCCACCGGTGACCGTCGAGGAGAAGTCCTTTTTGCGGTTCAGGCTGACCGACAATCGCACCGCGAGCCCGACTAGCACCACCACGATGCAGACGATGTAACTAACCGTCACCCAGGGCTTCGCCGGGCGCCCCGCGGCTAGACCGTGCGTCAACGCGATCGGCCACATCAGGTAGGAGATCGCGTGAATGGAACGCCACATCCATGGCTTCCCACGGCCGATGAAGCGGGACCGAGCGATACCAGTCCACATCACCAACACCATGATCAACCCGGACAGTGTGCCAAACCCGACGTAAAGCCGATTGTACGGCGCCAAAAACGGGATGAATATGTCGATAAGCCGAATATGCTGCTCAACAACCTTAGACCAGACATGTATGAACAATGCCCCCACCGCGATCACACCGGTAGTGCGGTGGGTCGACTGCAACAGGACCCGCTGGCGGATCGACAAGACCAGCCGGTCAGTTGCTACCAAGCCCACCATGATCGTTATGGACAGCGAGACCAGCGAAATGACCCCAAAGTAAAACTCGGCGTAGATGAAGAAGAAGTAGTAGCCGACGCGCCCCGGCGCGGTCATCATCGCCACCGCCCAGACCACGGCAAGTAGGCAGACGGCAAGCAACACCATCGCGCCTCTAGACGCCGGCCGACTGCCCGTAGCTCCGACATCGACTGCCACCCGATTGGCGGATCGCTGGTTGTTCTTCGTCCGGGCCATTGACTCCTCGATCTCCGCAGCGGTTACGTCCCGTGGGCGAGTGGGACGCCGACATCCGTGGGGGATGTGCCCCGTGCTCGACGTTCTGCTCGTTGACACCACAGCCTCCTCGGCTGCGTTGGTGTCCTCCCCCATCTACGGCCGAGGCTCGGCAACGGATGAACCCGCGGCGAGTTCTTTTCGCGTCGACTTCCCCGCTCGCCCGGGTGAAATCGCTGTGAGCTGGGCAGATACCGCCCGCAGCCGACTGCTCACCGGGAAAATAAAATCCGCCGGGAACTGATCCGCATACCGGCTGAACCTTTTGGCCGGCTGCCACGAACCATTCGGTACGCGTAAGTACTGCCAGCCAGGCGCAAGGAGATGATCATCTTGGGGCAGCGACTCGCAGCCATGGTCGCCACCACCGTTGCATTCGTCGGCGCGACGTTGACCTGGAGTGCACCCGCGCATGCCGAAACGCCCGGTTTCGCCGTTAACGTCACGCATCCCGGCACCTTCACCATCGGCCAGGATGCCCTTCCCTTAACGGCGGTTGTCTTCACCGACTCTGTTCAGCGCTGCCAACAGGTGCGCTGGGCACTGACCGTGCGGACCGCAGGCATCAGTCTCGACCAGATGAAGATCACTCGGGTGGAAAACGGCCAGGTCTTCGCCACCCGAGAACAGTTCGACGACGCCGGCGCCCAAGTGGTCGACGTCGACGTCGACACCGGCCGAGTCTGCAAGGGCCGCACCGACACAGCCCAATGGGCTATCGCCTTCGCCGGACCGGACGACGGCCAAGCCTCCTTCGAAGCACGCGCCTTCGACCGCGACGGACGTCTGCTCGCCGCCCGGGAAGTGGACTCCCAGGTCGTCACCACCGTGGCCAACCAGCCCACCGATCAACAAAACGATCGACCTACCCAGCAACCGACCGACCATCCGACGCAAGCACCGACAGAGAACCCGACCACCTTGCCGACTGAGTCCTTCTCTCCCCAACCAGCACAAACGGCCGAAGCGGTGCCAACCACCGAGTCGAGCGAAGCCCGCGCGGCCGACATCGCCCGCGCCAACGGCAGCAACATCCTTGGCCCCGGCCTAATCGTCGGCGCCGTGCTGGTCATGCTCGGCGTCGGCCTGCTCATGCGCCTGCGCGCCATCAACCGAGCCCGGCGCGAACAGGCCGAATCCCTACCAACCGGCTTCTACACCATGCCACCACAGAACCCCTAAATTTGGTACGCGTAACCGCGCAAAACAACAGCACCAGCCGAGCCACCCCAGTTACGAGTCGTGGGCTCAGGTGGAACCCATGGCGTATAACGAGCGGATGCGCAGCTACGAACTCACCGAGGTGCTCGGTGAGGTCCCCGGGGTCGAGGTCACCATTCAACGCGGTGAGCTGGTGGTGCACGTACCCGCGATCGGCGACGCCGCGCGCTTGAGTCCGGACGAGATCACCGCGGCCGAGCCGGTATTCGTGCCCACCGGCAACCCCGCAGTCCAGCTCGACGTACGGCGTGGCCACGAGCTGCTCACCCTGATCGTCACGGTCGACGACGTGGTGTTCATGCCCGCGTACGTCGATGATCTGCTCGAAGTAGGTGCTGAGCTGTTGGTGCCGGCGATGCCCAGTCTGATCGGTTATTCGGAAATGCACCGAGATGTCCGCGCGCTCGGCCGGGCGATAGACGACCCGAACGCCGAGCATGAGCCGGAACTGCTCGCTGCCACCCTGCTCGCGCACCGGTGCTTCCTGACCGGGGCGATCCGGGTCGGACTTTGGCCGGTGCGGGTCGCAGCGTGGTGGGAATACTCCAACGCGCGAGTCGGTGCGGACGTACCGATAGCGCCTTTGCGGGCCGACCCCATCTGGGACGACCTTATGGCCGACGTCACCGAGGCCCGTCGCCTCACCGCCGCCGGCCAAACCCTGCAGTCAGCTGACTAGCCCCGACGGCCCAACCACCCGAAACTCGTTGCCATCAGGATCGGCCAGCACTCGGTATTCCCGCCAGGGGCAACTGCGCACCATCCGTGCGCTGAACGATCTCGCGATCGAGCACTCCAGCCCAGAACTGCGCCAGCTATGTCGGCTGAGCCGCAGCGAAGCAAACCGCGACCAGTTGACAAGTCATGTGCATCCCGTTCAAGCGTGGGTTAGCGGTCGGAGGTCCCAGAGCCACACATCATCGACGTGCTGCGCTGCACCAAATAGCGGATCCAGGGTCTGGCGCAGTTGTGGCAACGCGTCATCTTGATAGACCACTATGGCGTCTGCCCGCCAACGGCGCAATTCGTCGATGACGGCGGCTTTCTGCTGCAGGTCGACCTGCTGAGTTTGACCTGTCTGCCGCACGCTGTTGATCAGCGACGTTGTGGCGCCCGCCGGCGGGCTGTTAGTCGCAAACATGGATTGTGGGGCTGGACCCATGAAATAACCCTCAGGCAGCCGAAAGTTCATATTTGCCGCCATCTGCCAGCTTAGTGCGACCGGATCACTGCTCGCCGAAACCTGCGGTATGGCGACTAGAGTGTCGTTCAGCCCAACGTAGTCACGATAGCGGCCGTCAATAAAAAACTGTGGCACCGGTGCGCGGATCATCGTTGGCAGCGGGCGCGGAAGTAATGGCACCAGTGCCATGGCGAGGGCGCAGGCCCAGATCAAACGCATCGGGAGGGCTTCGACCTGCGCCGTCAGGACCCGATGGGTGGCCACAGCGAGTAGAACGGCGAGCGTCATCACGGTGACGAACGTAAATCGAGCCACGTTTATCGAATTAAGCAAGGGCACCGGCTGCAGCAGTGCCCACGGCGTTTTCACGTTGGTGTTCATCCCGTGAAGAATTACTGTCGGTCCGAGGGAAACGAACAGGCAAAAAGCACCGGCGGCAGCACAAGCGCGGACGAGCCGGTCGCGCCGCAGCCACACCGTAATTGCGGCGGCCAGAATTAATAGGGGCCACCCGAAGTATGCGTTCTCCTCCGCAAAGTTGGTCGAGGTCAATGGCGTCCCGGAGTTACCAAATGACGTTGTCGACCATTCAACGATGGTATTTAGGTCGTTCGTGACATAGGCCAAGTTACCCAGACCCTCGTAATGCTGTGGGCCAGCAAATTGAATATATAGAGGGTATGCGAGCAGGGGAACAGCGACTGCCAGCGCGGTGACGAGCCCCATGAGTAACCGACGTAACATCACCGTTAATCCCGCAGGTAACGGCACTGCAAAGACAACGCAGAACAGAGCGAGCGCCAGGGTAGTAATTAGTAAGATTTCTTCGCCGATGAACACTTGATATGCCACGAGCAATCCGAGCACTACGGCAGTGCGGACCGGGCGCGTTGTGACGAACAGGTGTAGTGCTTGCCGGACAATCCATGGAATCAAGAACATCGACACGAGGTTGAGATGACCGTTGCCATGCGAGACGATACTCGGCGCGAACGCAGCGAACGCGCCACCCAAAACTGCTGCTGCTCGGTGTAAGTGCAGGTCACGACGCAACACCCAGTACCAACCGAACGCTGTGCCGGTGAAACCCAGAGTCAGGGCGAGCACGAAACTTGTGCTTGCACCGAAGAGCATAGTGATTGGAAGCAATGGCACCGCGAGCCCGAGCACAGACGCGTTGCCCATCATGTTCACTCCGACCGAGGCATTCTGAAGGTCGGAAAACAGCGGATTTTGGAGCGCGAGCAGCCGGTGCGTATCGGCGGCCAGGAACCATTCAAATTGAAATTGGTCGCTATAACTGTGTGGCAAATACCGCGAGCCGGGTGCCCACCACAGGTGGCCGAACACGTAAACTGCGATCGCTAAGTAGCCAATTAAGATAAACAAGTCGGGCCGCAGCCGCTGGAGTCGCGAGGTTTCGCTCAGGGAGGTAGGACGCCGCGGCTCAGCCTCGGTTGATTCTCGCCCTGGACTGACCAGGACACCCCGAAACTCAGCGGCCATACTGCTGAGCCATGCCTGAAAGTGTGGTACGACGTGGGACGGCACCTCGGCAGTTGACTTGTCGTGATACATGAGGGTTCCTTCCTTACGTCGCTCCGGCGGGGTTCATAGAAGTACACATCCAACGATTCACTGTCGAACCCTAATGCTGTTAACTGGATAGCATAGGTCATTATGGGACGAGACGTTGCACATCCCATATCCACACACCATCAATCCAAACAGGGGCTAAATGCAGTAGAGCAGTCATGTTTTTTAACATTTCTCCGTCGTGGTCTTGTGGTGCGAGTAGGACAGCGCCTGCCTTCCAGTAGCGCAGGTCAGCAAGAGCCGCTGCACGTCGAGATTCATCAATTATTGGAGCAGGCTTGCCTTTACGAATTGACGCCATCAAAGTAATGGTTGGGCGCGCGGGTGGAAAAAACGTTGCCGTATGGTCGTTTGGTTTGAGCCTGTTATGGGTTGGCAATAGTGCATACGCTCCAGCAATCCGCATATCCTGGCCGGTTATTGCACTCCAGCGCAGCGGGTCCGTATAGCCCGCGTCAGTAAAAGGAAGCGTGACTAGAGTGTGATTGTCGTCGATGTATTTCTTCCAGGCTCCGGAGGTGACGAATGTCGGAGTAGGCGACATTGGCTTGGTCCGAAGAGGTTGCGGGACTAGCGGCAAAAGGGCGATTATCGCAGCGAATATCATGGCCTTGCGGACCAGACGATAATTCTTCCCGCGGGCGTTCACCAACTCTATTCCTTTGTGGCAGCCAAACGCTAGAACAATACCGATAATCGGCGTGATCGCAAGGGCCCAACGTGTTGGCACCAAAGAATTTAAGACCGGAACGTTGTCAAACAGCGCCCACGGTCCAGGGAAATGCATCTCGCGGTGCAGGAGAATGATGTGCGGTCCGAGCGAAAACAGCGCGAACAACAAAGCTAAACCGCCGAGGACAGCCACTGTGGCGGTGCGCCGTAACCAAAAAACCAGCCCAACGAACGATATAACTAAACCCAGTCCAAAAAAGGAGTTTTCTTCGACCGGGTTTTGCGCGAGCCGCTTAGCAATCGAAGAGCTACCAGCTATTGATCGACTCGAGTAAGCCACGAAGGAGCCAATATCTGCCCCGTAGTTATGTATTCCTGGCGGTAGACCGTCGTAGCTTTGCGCTCCAAAGAATTGCCGGTATAGTGGATAGGCAAGCACCGTTACCGCCAGTGCTGCAGCGAAAGACAGCCCACGCACAAACGTCTTAATTTCACCGGGGTGATCCCGGCGACGCGCGATGGCCATAATCACACAGAACAGACCGACTCCCGTGACAGTCATGAAAAGTACTTCGAGATTGATGAACGCTTGCCATACTACTAGGCCGCCGAGGATGAGGCCATTGCGCGCTGTGTGTCCGGGTTGCCGGAGCCGCAAGGCAAAGAGGATGAGTAACGGCACTAAGGCTTGAAAAGTGATGTTCGGGTGTCCAGCTGCCTGCGACACCATGCCGGGCGAGAACGCGCAGAAGAGGGCACCGACCAGGGCAGCGAGCCGCGAAACGACCAGCTGGCGAGAAAACAGCAAATACCACGAAATTCCGGTAAGTGCTAATGAAAGAGTCGAAAATAGATTAAAAGCAATATGCGGCCCGAAAACTAGCGTAACAGGAGTCATAGGCAACGAAATGGCGAGGATGGAGGTATTCGCCATGATATTAACGCCAAACGGATAATTCATGCGATCCGAGAAGAAGGGAGACACTCCCTCGCTAAGCACCCGGGCTCCGTGCGCAAACATCCACTCAAAAAATGCTTGGTCCTGTGGTGCTTCCCGCAGCTGCTGATCAAGATTGAGCCACAAAGGAGACGTGATATAGCCTGCAATCAGAGCAAGAACTGCAACCGCAAGCAGATCCTGCCAATTTAAGGTTTGTTTGCCAGTTCGCCCTGCAAAAACGGTGCCGCCCTCGGGCCTGACCGGACTCGGAAATGCTGCCACTGGATTGACAACCATCGTCGTCGATGGCGATGAATCCGTGGGGGAACGGGCTGAGGCTTCCCAGCGTTTGGTCATTGATTTCCCTTAGACCTAGAACGGGCCAGTGCAAGGCGCGCATTACAGACGGTGACAGGGGATGCCAATCGCCCTGCCCGGAAATACTTCGTCTGTGTCTCAACTCATCTAGCTCGCGGCTCCAATTACGACTCTGTCGAATGGAGGCCGACGTTACTACTCGTCTGCAAATAGATGGTTGTCGACAACTTCAGCTGCTAGAGCCCGCCGGATTTGTTCCTAATTTGAGCCGATCAAGCGGATCGTGTTCGCCCAAGCACAATCCGGTAACGCAATAAAGGTTGGTTCATGGCTTGCTGGGGTAATTCCCACCAATTAGCGTTCAGGGACACCAGGTGCTCACCTGGAGCGACAAGAGGTTTCCGGATGCGGTACCAAGAACCGGGCCGACCAAACACAAAATTCGTTAATCGCGCAAATCACAACCCTGGTTCAGTTCTACGCAGCTCTGCAATCCTGGATCGAGCGCTAGCTGGAGCTTCCGGGTGTCGGCGCTGAACATCGACTTGGATGTCAGCCAGGGTCTTGCCGGCAAGTTCCCGCCGCCAGGCTAAGTCCGCAACCCGCATGGCCTTTGCGAACGCACAAGACTGCCGATAGTCGACCCCAGCGTGGTCCCCCGGCCCGTTGCTCAGAATTTGGTCGCAGCGCAACAGTTCGTCGGGGCCTTCGATCGCGGTCACGACGTCCAGCAGCGAGACCTCACCCACGGCCCGGGCCAGCAGAAAACCTCCACGCGGCCCTGAGGTCGAAGCCAGAATCCCCGCCCGAACCAGAGCCTGGAGCTGTTTGTTCAGGTAAGCCGGAGGTAGCTGATAAAAAGCTGCCAAAGCGGCGGTCGGCACCGGAGCGTCCAGCCAGCTCAAGTTGAGGCACGTGTGGAGTGCCCATTCGACGCCCTGACTCATCCGCATGATCCTGGACTCTAACTGTCGAGAATAGCAAGGCAGGTCCGGGACCGGGCGAGATGAACCGAGGGCCAGCGCTCAAATTCTGGACATCCAGCATCCTGGACACCTAATATCTAGAATTATATAACAGCTGCGGAGGCGAATGTGACCCTGGTACGAGCGACTCAGGCCGAGATCCTTAACAGCGATCCCACTAGTTCGATCATGCTCCTGCTCGATCCAGAACATACTGGTGCGGCTCTGACCAGCAACCGCACTATTTTTAGGCGGGGCGCGCCGGGCGCGCCGCCGCACCTACACACTCGCTCCGGCGAGCTGTTCTTCTTGCTCGATGGCGCCCTCGAAATACTTGTCGGCGACAAGGTGGACGTCCTCCGCCCAGGAGACACGCTGTTCGTCCCAGCGAACACGCCACACGCATTTGCGCCAGTACATGATCAGGACGCTGACTTACTGATCGTGCTGACGCCCGGCAAGCCCCGGTTTGACTATTACCGATTGCTCGACCAGGTCCATCGCGGAGTGGCCACCTGGCAGGACGTTGGGCAGACCCAAGACCAGTATGACAACCACTACGTCGACAGCCCGGTATGGAAAGACCGCACGACTGGCTAGGCACTGCATCGGGCGGCAGATGCTGGACCGCCGAGCGACAGCTGGCGCACTTCGACGAGCCACCAGGGTCGGCTGATGAATGACAGCGGACCCTGGTGGCCGGCTAAGAGGTTATGACGCGAGTGTCCAGTTTTGGGCGTTAGTGCCGTTGCAGGCGTAGAGCTGCAGGCGTGAGCCGGACGAGGTGGATGAATTCGGGTCGTCGAGGCATTTTCCTGACTGCGGGTTGACCAGTGAACCGTTGGGGCCGACTGACCACTGCTGGGAACCGGTGCCGTTGCAGCCCCAGAGCTGGATCCGAGTGCCGTCGGCGCTTCCACCGCTGGAGACGTCGAGACACTTGCCTAGGTCGCGCAGAGTGCCGTCTGCGGCAATCGTCCAGTCTTGGGCATAGGTAGCGTTGCACGTCCACAGCTGCACTGCGGTCCCGTTCGCGGTGCCGGACTGGTCGGCGTCGACGCACAGACCCGCACCCGCACCGGAGGTAACCACCCCCGCCCGCGGCTTGGCCGGCGCCGCAAGACTGCCACCGTACGAGGGCGGAGCCGACGATGCCCCAGTCGCCCACGACGTATTCGCAGCAGTACCCAAGTTGTAGCTGAGCGTGCCACCCGAGGTAAGCGCGGACGTAGGCGCGTACGCGTTGTTCCACTCCCCACCCTTCCAACTCGCCGACTGCACGTACGGGGCGTTGTCCGCTGCTCCGTTGCCGTTGATCGTCAAGGTGTTACCCGACGGCAGGGTGATGGCTGCTTGGGGGAACAGCGGCGAACCAAGAGCCAGATCAGCTGTGCCCGGGGTCATCGGGAACATGCCCAGTGCTGACCACACATACCAGGCACTCATCGCACCGAGGTCGTCGTTGCCGTCGGCCAGGCCGCTCGGGTTGTTCGCCCAGATGCTGTCCTGGATGGCGCGCACGGTGCCTTGAGTTTTGTAGGGCTGACCGGTGTAGTCGTATTCCCACGGCAACTCGATGCTAGGTTCGTTACCGACGTAGGCATAGCCCTTGTCGCCGCGGAAACTACGCAGAACAGTGTCGAGGTAATCGTTCATTACGGCGTTGCCACCCTTAGCCTGGGCCAGACCTGCAACGTTGAACGGCACCATCCCGGTATAAATCCACGAGTCGGCTTCGACCATGTCGTCGCCGCTGATGGGGTCGAAATCGCTCACCCGGTGATGGACGAGTCGTTGTATTCGTAGCCGCCCCCACCCGGGATCGACGGCGTGTCCGGACTCCATTGGACCAGGCCGAACGGCACGTCGGCGCCGGGAAGATCATCGCCCTGATTAGAGGTGCCGATGAACGGATTGACCAGGCCGGCCGGTGCGGTGATCAGGGCCGCGGCCTTTGCGGCTGCGCTGTGTTCGGTGGGCGCAGCTGCGAAAACTGGGGATGAGAACGCGCCGGCCAGGACCAGACCTACGCCGGCTGCTAGCAGTCGGTTGGTGAGCTCTGCACGCCGGATTCTCGGTAGCCCAAACGGGGTCCGGTCTGCGCCCACTTAGACTTTGCTCCCATGCTCACCATGCAGGACGCCCTGGCTCGATTGACTGCATACTGGACAGCGCAGGGTTGTCTGACCGTCCAGCCGATGAACACTGAAGTCGGCGCTGGCACGTTGAACCCGGCGACATTCCTGCGGGTCCTCGGCCCGGAGCCGTGGCGAGTCGTCTACACCGAACCGTCGGTGCGCCCAGACGACTCGCGCTACGGCGAGAACCCAAACCGGCTGCAGACCCATACTCAGCTGCAAGTGATCCTGAAACCCGATCCGGGCAACCCGCAAGAGCTCTACCTCGGCAGCTTGTCCGCGATCGGGATCGACATCGCAGCCCATGACGTGCGGTTCGTCGAAGACAACTGGGCCTCCCCCGCTCTCGGCGCCTGGGGGTTGGGCTGGGAAGTCTGGCTCGACGGCCTGGAAATCACCCAGTTCACCTATTTCCAGCAGGCCGGCAGCATCAACCTCGAACCCGTCTCAGTGGAGATCACCTATGGGATCGAGCGGATCATCATGGCGTTGCAGGGCCAGCGACACTTCCGCGACATCGAATACGCACCCGGGGTCAGCTACGGCGAGGTGTTCGGGCAAAGCGAATATGAAATGTCGCGGTATTACCTGGACGATGCCGATGTGGCGGCGAATCGACGCCTGCTGGAGATCTATGCCGGTGAGGCGCAACGGCTGATCGACGCTGGGCTGCCGGTGCCGGCACACACCTATGTGCTCAAGTGTTCGCAGGCGTTCAACGTGCTCGATTCGCGCGGTGCCGTTTCCACAGCTGATCGGGCCGCCGAATTCGCCCGGATGCGGCGGCTGGCCGGCGAAGTCGCCAAGCTCTGGGTGGCCCGCCGCGAACAACTCGGCCACCCGCTCGGCGAAACACCTGCGACACCGGTGGCCGCTGCACCCAGCACCAGCACCAGCACCAGCACCAGCGCACCGACGGCAACCGACTCGCGAACTTTGGTGTTCGAAATCGGCACCGAGGAACTCCCGCCGGCTGAGGTCCGAGCGGGCCAGGACTATCTGCGGCGGGCCCTGACCGAAGGCCTGGCCGCGACTCGCCTCACCCACGACGAAGTGCGCGTCTTCGCCACCGCCCGTCGGCTGATCGCCGTCGTCAGCTCGGTCGCTGCCCGCGAAACAGACCACGTTCGCACGATCAAGGGCCCAAAACTGCAAGCCGCGTACGCCGCGGACGGCACGCCCACAAAAGCACTCGTTGGCTTCCTCCGCAGTCAACAAGTCACTATCGACGCGCTCGAAACGACGGAGCTCAACGGCGTACCGCAGGTGGTGGTATACAAGCCGGAAGTCGGTGGTGCCGCGCCGCAGGTGTTGGCCCAGGTGCTCGCGAAGGTGGTGACCGGGCTGCGCGCGGCGAAGAACATGCGCTGGAGCGATCCGCAGTTGTCGTTCAGCCGGCCGGTCCGCTGGCTCACCGCACTCTGGGGCGAGCAAGTCATCCCGGTCGCCGTCGGTGCGTTGGCTGCCGGCCGCGAGACCCGGGTGTTGCGAACAGTGGCGCAGCCGATCGTATCGATCGCGTCGGCTGAGACGTTCATGGAAACGCTAGCGCTCACTGGGATTGTCGCCGACCCCAAGGATCGGGCGGAATTGATCAGCACCGGTGCCGCCGACTTGGTCTATCCCGACGGGTTTGTCGACGTGATCGGCGAGGCAGCCCTGCTCGGTCAGATCACCTATCTCGTCGAGCAGCCGACTCCATTGCTCGGCAGTTTCGACGAAAGTTACCTCGCCCTGCCCGACGCGGTGCTCACCACTGTCATGCGCAAACACCAGCGCTACCTACCCGTACGCGATGGGCAAGGTGCATTGTTGCCGCAGTTTGTGGCAGTGGCCAACGGCCCGGTCGACGTCGAGCTGGTCCGCGCGGGCAACGAGGCAGTGCTGCGCGCCCGCTATGAGGACGCAGCGTTCTTCTACCGCGCCGATCGCAAGGTCGCCTTGCCGGTGCTGCGGGAACGGCTGAGTCGACTTACCTTCACCGACAAGCTGGGCTCGATGGCGCAGCGGGCCGACCGGATCGGCGCGCTCGCCACTGAACTGGCCGAGCAGCTCGGTTTGTCTTCGGCCACGTTGGACCGGGCCGCTGAGCTGGTGAAATTCGACCTCGGCTCACAACTGGTCACCGAAATGACCAGCCTGGCCGGTGTGCTGGCTAGCGACTATGCCCACAATGCAGGCGAGAGCCGAGCTGTGGCCCAGGCCTTGTTCGATGCCGAGCTCCCCCGCAACACCGGCGACGACTTGCCCGCCTCGGTGCCCGGCGCTTTGCTGTCGCTGGCCGACCGGCTCGATCTGGTCATCGGCCTGGCCGCCACTGTTGGTCTGCCCACCGGCAGCAGCGACCCCTTCGCCGTACGGCGGGCCGTGCTCGGATTGCTCGCGGTGCATCGCGCTCACCCGGAGCTGGCCGCGTTGAGCCTGACCGACGCGCTCGCCGCCGCAGCAAACCGTCAGCCGGTGCCGGTCGACGAGGCGGTATTGACCGCATGCGGACGGTTCTTGGCCGCTCGGCTGGAGCAGGTCTTGGTGCAGGAGGGCAACCCGGTCGACAAAGTGCGCGCGGTGCTGCCGCACTACGCTCGCCCGGCGCTGGTCGACACCTTGCTCGCGCAGTTGGCCGAGGCGATCAACGATGCGGACTTCGTGGCAGTGGTGGCGGCGATCCAGCGCGCTCGCCGGATCGTGCCGGCGGACGCCCGGGCCGGCTATGACGCATCGGTGCTCAAAGAACCGGCCGAGCTGGCCTTGCATGCGGCGGTCACCGCGGCGACAGCAGCGCAGCCAGAAGAACCCGACCTGACTGGTTTCGTCAGTGCAACCCGAGTGATCGTCGCCCCGATCGCCACGTTCTTCGTCGACATTTTCGTGCTGGCCGACGACCCGGTGCTGCGTGCGGCCCGGCTCGGCCTGCTCGCCGCGGTGCGCGATCTGGGCGCCGGCTTGCTCGACTGGCCGCAATTGCGACTACGCGACGGCGCGACCGACAACTTGGAACCCGTCGCATGAGCGCCACCGATCCGACCCGGATCGCCGCGGACCCGACGCCCGGACCAGGCGTCGCATCGGCCGGCGGTGTGCGGGCTCAGCTGGTGATGGGGCACCGCGGCCAGCGCGACTGAACCCGAAATACGAAAGCGGGGCCGGCCAATGGACCGGCCCCGCCAACTATCGCTGGTACCTAGGACGCGTTGGACGCGTTAACCGAGTCCTCGTTCGGCCAGGCAATGTACGGGAAGGTCGGGTTGAACGCCTTGTCGTTGGCGTCAACACCGTCGCCGAGGGTGTCAACGGCGCTCGGGTGACCCGGCTGCAGCACACCTTCGGCTGCCTGCACGGTGACGTCGAGAACGTCATCGGTGAGCCGGCGACCGTTGGGGAAGCCGGACAGGTCGCCACCGAGGACCCCGAGCCGGTTCGGGGTCTGGCTCGGGGCCACCTTCATGTTGAGGCGCAGCTCTTCCGCCGGTTTGAAGGCCTTAGCTTTGACATCGCGGTTGAGTTTCTGCGAGTTCAGATTGGCCTTGACCGAGCCGCAGGAGTCGCACAGGCCGGTCAGGAAGATCTCGACCAAGTCCAGCCGTGGGGTGGCCGGGGCCGGGATGTTGTAGATGGCCTGCATCAGCTTGGGCAGTTCCGGCGAGGTTACATAGGGCAGGAACATGCCGTCTGCCTCCGGCTTGGCCGCGTTGAATGCGTTCTTGCTGGCCAGCGGAATCACCGCTTCGTTGACCAGCGGGTTGCCCAGGCGAGAGACCTGCGCCAGCGTGGCCGGTTTGTGGTGCATGCTCGCACCCATCCGCGAGGTGGTGGTCCAGATGCCGACCACCGGGTTAGCGGCGGGGTTGCTGTGCAGCGCGAGGTCACTCTTGGGCACTTGCAGTGCGATCGTGTTGACGTTGTAACCCTTGAGCGTGTCGTGGCCGACCTCGGTCAAGTTGGCACCGTAGAGCAGGTCGAACACCCGCAGGTCGGCAAAGAACGGGTCGTCGGCTTGACCGGCGAACGACCTCGCCTTGCCGCCGTCATATGCCGTCACTGCTGCCATGGCCAGCGGCTTGTATTGCGGCATCGACGCCTTACCGACGAACGACGGCGCCACCCGCGCCTTGCTCAGCAGCGTCTTGGTGATCGTCTTGGTGCCCGACTTGGTGATCCGCTGCAACATGTACGTCTGTCGCACATTGAGGTTGGAGTCGCTGATCGAGGTCACCGGGCCGGTGTTGTAGAGGAACGTCTTCGTGTTCTGGCGGGTGGTGGTGAACGTCCACCGGTAGGTGATGTCGACCTTGCCGTCACCATCGTTGTCGATGTTGATGTCGTGGGCCGTGCTGGTGGCAAACGGGTAGAAGTTCGGGCCACCGTTGGGCTCCTCGAACGGCTGCCAGTTGGCGATCAACGTCACCGTGTTGGTGTTGTCTGGGCTGACAAATGCGTACAGGTCGGTGTTGTCTAGCTTCGGGGTGTCGGAGATCAGCGGGGCCTCGCGGTGCGAGGACGCCGAGCTCTGAACCGGAGCGAGGGCTGCCACGCCCACTACTGACACACCGACCGCAGCAACGGCTATCAGCCGCTTCGCCGGTCCTACTCCAGGTCCCGAGTTTCCTACGCCGTGCTTCATGATGCTCCCGTGGTCGAGCGGTCCGACCGCGCACGTGCCCACCGAGGCGCACCGCGCATATCCGGCCGGCAAAAAGGGTGATTAAGAAATATCAAGAAATCCGACAAGTTGGTGTTGATATGGTGTTTTAAAAGAAATGATTTAATTAGTGTGATTCGGGGGATACGGGGTATGTGGCGACGATGGACCCGCCCGGCGGTGGTGACAGCGGCCGCGGCGGTTGCTTTACTCGGTGCCGGCGTCATGCTTGGACCACTACGCCACCACGAATCGCCGCGCCCGGCCGCAGTCGTCGCCCCGATCTCAGCGGTGGGTGACCTCCAGGCCTACGTCACCCGCACCATGACCCACCTATCCACAGTTCCCGGGGACTGGCACGCCTGGGCACAGCTCGGCCTGGTGCACGTGCAGCTCGCCCGCGCCACTTATGACCCCGCGCACTATCCGCTCGCCCAAGCCGCGCTGGACAAATCACTGGCGCTGCATCCGCAGGGCAACGCCGCCGCATTGACCGGTCTGGGCGCGCTAGCCGGCGCTCGACACGACTTCGCCGGCGCGCTCACCTATGCCCGCCAAGCCGTCGCAGTCGACAACTACTCCGCCGACGCCTATGGAGTGCTCACCGACGCATACGTCGAGCTCGGCCGATACCAGCAAGCCACCGACGCGGTGCAGCGCATGCTCGATCTGCGCCCGGACACCGGCTCATTCGGCCGGGCCTCGTACTTGTTCGAACTCAACGGGGATCTGGGGCAGGCACGATCATTCATGCAACGCGCGCTGGATTACGCCGGTGACCCCAGTGACACCACGTTTGCGCTGCAGCACCTGGGCGAGTTGGCCTTCAACGCTGGTGACTTGAAAACGGCTGACGCGCACTTCGCCGACGGGCTGGCGCAGCAACCAGGGCAAGCGGCATTGCTAGCCGATCACGCCAAGGTCGAAGCCGCCAACGGCAATCTGCCCGCGGCGATCACCGATTTGAAAGCCGCGACCGCCACGCTGCCGACCGTGGACCACTTGGTCACTCTCGCCGACGCGCTGACCGCTGCTGGTGACCCCGCCGGGGCCGCTCGCGCCGACGATTTGGTGCGGGTCAGCGACCGGCTCACTGCGGCATCCGCCGGCCCGACCACGTCAGCGGCCACCGACATCGACTTGGTGCTGTTCTATGCCGACCACGGTCCGGCGTCGCTCGCGGTGAGCAAAGGGCGAGCGTTGTTCGCGATGCGGCCGTCGGTGAGCGTGGAGACTGCGTACGGCTGGGCGTTGCACGCGGCGGGTCGCGATCAGGACGCGCTTAAGCACGCTGACCAGGGGTTGCGTTTACACACCCGTGATGCGAAGGCCTATTACTACCGCGGCATGATCCGACTTGCACTAGGCGACAAAGCCGGCGGCCGCGCCGACCTCACCGAGGCGATCACTATCAATCCCTACTTCTCGCTGCGTTACGCGCCTGCCGCGCGCGCCGCCCTCACCCGGCTCGACAGCGTCCGGTGAACCGACGCCGCCTGTCCGCCGCGCTGCTGCTCGCCGCACTTGGCCTGGTGCTGACCCCGACTGCCGCAGCCGCCCACCCGCTCGGCAACTTCACCACTAACCAGTACGCCGGCCTGCGCATCACCGCCGGCGGCGTCGACGTGGACTTCGTGCTCGACCTGGCCGAACTGCCCGCCTACCAGGCTAAAAGCGACGAGATCGACACCAACGGCGACGGCGCCGACGACCAAACCGAACGTGACCGGTACGCCACAGCGACCTGTGCAGCAACAGCAGCAGCCTCCCAGATCACCATCGACGGCCGGGTCACGAAGCTGGATGCACGGGCAGTCGCGCTGAGTTTCCCGCCCGGTGCGGGTGGGCTGAGCACACTGCGGTTGCAATGCGTTCTGCACGCCGCCGGCCGACCAAAAGACGGCACGACGATCGGCTTCCACGGGAACTACCTGCCCGACCGGATCGGCTGGCGTGAAGTCACAGCTGTCGGCGACCATTTCACCCTCACCCAGACATCGGTGCCGAGCACGAGTATTAGTGCTCGGCTCACCGCGTACCCCAAAGGCGCCCCCACCTCGGACACTCGGACCGCGTCGCTGAGCGTGCGGCCCGGCGGTCCCGCGGCGGCACCATTTGCCGGTGAGCAGGCATTCACGGCGCAGGCACGTGGGGCCGATCGGCTCACCGAATGGTTCACCGATCTGGTCGGGCATCCCCAGCTGACCTGGGGCGTGGGCATTCTGGCGTTCCTGGTTGCGTTCGTGCTCGGGGGTGCGCATGCGGTCGCGCCCGGCCACGGCAAGACCATCATGGCCGCCTACCTGGTCGGCGCGCGCGGGCAAATCAGGCACGCTCTCGTAGTGGCAGCCACCGTCGCCGCAACCCACACTCTCGGCGTGCTGGCCTTAGGCGTCCTGCTAGCAACCTCACTGCAACTAGCCCCGCAAAATTTGTACGAATGGTTGCGGCTGGCCAGTGGAATCCTGGTGGCAGTGGTCGGCGCGCAATTGTTGCGCAGCGCTTTACGCGGGGTGCGGGCTCACCGCGCGATCATGACCGGCGCCCACCCACAGGTCGAGGAACTCTCCGCCACCGAATTGGCATATATCGAGCTAAGTCATGATGCGTTAACCCCGGCCGAACCGGTTCACGCCGATCTAGTCGAGGCCCACCACCCGGGGGGTGCCGCAGCTCATTCCCACCCCAGCACATTCCACCACCATGCCCCGAACAGCCATGATCATGGATTGTCCGGTCAACAAGCACACAGCCATGAGCACGAGCACTCAGCTCAGGCCGACGGGCAACACGTCCACGGGCCACATGAGCATGGCCAGGCTGGCGAATGGCACTCGCACGCGGGTGGACGCCCGCACCGGCACTATCTACCGACTCCAGACGAGCCGTTCCGGCTGCGCTCCCTGCTAGCAATGGGCTTCGCCGGTGGTCTGTCCCCCAGCCCGTCGGCCGTGGTGGTGTTGCTCGGCGCGGCCGCGTTGGGTCGCGCCTGGTATGGAGTTTTGCTCGTCCTCGCGTACGGGATCGGGTTGGCCGCAGTTCTCACTGGCATCGGCCTGGCGCTGGCCCGGTGGGGCGAACGGTTGCGCGCTCTTGGTTCGGGGCGGGTGGCTGGGCTACTCACTCATCGCATGCCCACCGTCACCGCGGCCGCGATCCTTGCCGTTGGACTCGGCATGGCCGCCTATGCGGTAACGAATTTGCTAGCCACTAACAGTTGACATTGTTTCCTTGGAGATCGCGGCGGCCACGGAATTCGCAGGAGAGTCGGCGTCGACCTGAGTGATCGCGTCGGTGAGGATGGCTAGGCCTTCGCGCGCCTCCTCCTCGGTCAAGGTCAGCGGTGGGCCCATCCGTAGCACGTTCTGGTAGAGGCCACCCTTGCCGACCAGCAGGCCACCAGCTCGACACCGCTCGAAGACCTGCGTGGTCGCGATCGGATCAGGATCGGTGGTGCCGGGGCGGACCAACTCGACCCCGATCATCAGACCCCGACCCCGGACCTCGCCGATGATGTCGGTGGTCAGCGCGCGCAAACCGTCGAGCAAAATTGCACCGACCCGGGCCGCGTTGCGCTGTAGGTCGTGATCGAGCAGGTAATCAAGTACCGCAATACCAGCAGCGGCCGAGACCGGATTGCCGCCGAAAGTGGAGAAACTGATCGCTGGCACCGCATTCATCACTTCGGCCCGCCCAACCACCCCGGCTAGCGCGAAGCCGTTACCGATGCCTTTAGCGAAGGTGATCAAGTCGGGCGTGACGCCATGCGCCTGGTAACCCCAGAAGTGATCGCCAGTGCGCCCCCAGCCGGTCTGCACCTCATCGGCGATCAGCAGAATGCCGGTTTCCGCCAAAACTTTTTGGTATGCACCGAGCACGCCATCGGGCGCTGACACGAACCCACCGACGCCCTGGATCGGCTCGGCGATCAACGCGGCCACGTCGCCGGCTGTGACTGTGGTCAGCACTTCCCGCAGGTCGTCGACGGCCGCGTCCAAGATGTCGCCGTCAGACAAGCCGACCATCCGGCCGCGCAGTCGGTCACCGCTGGCCAACCAGTTGACGGTCAGTGGACTCAGCGAGCTCGCCGACCAACTGCGGTGGCCGGTGATCGCCATAGTCGCAAACGTACGGCCGTGGTAGCTGTTTTTGATCGCCAAGATCTGGTTGGACCGGCGCAGGTTGGTGGCGAACAGCAGGGCCGACTCGTTGGCCTCAGTGCCGGAGTTGGTGAAGAAGACTCGCGCGTCGGCGAGGCCGGAAAGCCGAGCGATCTTCTCGGCCAGCTCGACCTGCTGGCGGATCAAATAGAGCGTGGAGGTGTGCACGACGCCAGTCGACAGCTGCCGCTGCACCGCTTCATTGATCTCGGCGATGTCATAGCCGATCATGTTGGTCAGCACCCCGCCGAAAAAGTCCAGGTAGGAGCGTCCGGAGGCGTCGGTGACCCGGCGACCCGAGCCGCTGACAATTTCCAGCGGCTGCTCGCCGTAATAGAGCGGCATCCAGCTCGGCAGCACGGCCCGGTGGCGGGCCAACAATTCGTCTGTCATCGCATCCATCTTGCGCGAGGTTCCGGCAATTGTCTGCCCCGTTCGCGGATGGTCAAGACCTACGGCAGTGCCGACCCGATCGGGCAACCTCTAGCGCTGCACCACTCACAGGGAGTAGACAGGCGATCACGGGTGTATCACCTTGCGCCCGAGGACACCATCTGGGAGAGGCAGCGCCATGACTGAGCGAACCGCGCGACACCCCGTCGCACCGCCCTCTGTCGTCGGCAAAAACCACGGCGCCGGCAAACACCACGCGGATCCAGCTGCCGGAGCGCGGCATTCCGCCGCCGGAGCACGGGATCTGGCCGCGGAGTGCCGCTGTGACTGACATAATCCGCGCCGCCCTAGTGCAGACCAGTTGGACCGGCGACAAAGAATCCATGATCAAGGACCACGAACAGTACGCCCGGGACGCCGCCGAGCAAGGTGCCAAGGTGATCTGTTTCCAGGAACTGTTCTACGGCCCGTACTTCTGTCAGGTGCAAGACGCGGCGTATTACGACTATGCGGAATCAATTCCCGGCCCGACCACCGAACGGTTCCAAGCCCTCGCCGCCGAACTCGGTATAGTGATGATCCTACCGATGTACGAGCGGGAACAGGCCGGCGTGCTCTACAACACCGCGGCTGTAGTCGACGCAGACGGCGCATACCTCGGCAAGTACCGTAAGAATCACATCCCGCAGCTGCCGGGCTTCTGGGAGAAGTTCTATTTCCGACCCGGCAACCTGGGCTACCCGGTATTCGACACAGCAGTCGGTCGAATCGGCGTCTATATCTGCTACGACCGGCATTTCCCGGAAGGTTGGCGCGCACTCGGGTTGGCCGGTGCACAACTGGTCTTCAATCCGTCCGCCACCAGCCGCGGCTTGTCAGGCCATCTCTGGCAGCTGGAACAACCGGCCAGTGCAGTCGCTAATCAATACTTCATCGGCGCGATTAACCGCACTGGTATTGAAGACCTGGGCGACAACGACTTCTATGGCCAGTCCTATTTCGTCGACCCGCGGGGCACTTTCGTCGGCGAGCTCGGCGACCCACACCACCCCGAGTTGATCGTTCGCGACCTCGATCTGGGCCTGCTCGCCACAGTCCGGGACGGGTGGCAGTTCTACCGCGATCGTCGGCCGGAAAGCTACACCGGGCTGGTCCAGCCATGACCTTGCTGATCAAAGGTGGGACGCTGGTCGGGCCGACCGGCGCGAGCCTGGCGGACGTGTTGGTCGAGGGCGAAACTGTCGCCGCGATTTTCGCACCGGGGCGTGGACCGAGCGAAGTCGAAACGCTCGACGCGACTGGCCAATATGTGATTCCCGGTGCCGTCGACGCGCACACCCATATGCAAATGCCGTTCGGCGGCACGCAAGCCAGTGACACCTTCGACACTGGTACGAAGGCGGCAGCGATCGGTGGCACCACCACGATCATCGACTTCGCGATTCAACGTACCGGTGAAGTGGTGCAGGATGGTTTGGCCGCGTGGCACGCCAAGGCTGAGGGCAATTGCCACATCGACTACGGCTTCCACATGATCTTGGGTGGGGTCGGTGACGATTCGCTCAAGGCGATGGATCAGCTAGTCGCCACCGAAGGCATCACCAGCTTCAAGTTGTTCATGGCCTACCCGGGAGTCTTTTACTCCGATGACGGGCAGATCCTGCGCGCGATGCAGAAAGCGCGCGACAACGGCGCCATGATCATGATGCATGCGGAGAACGGGCCGGCGATCGACGTGCTGGTCAAACAGGCATTGGAACGCGGCGAAACTGAGCCAATCTGGCATGGCTTGACCCGGCCGCAGGAATTAGAGGCCGAGGCGACCAGTCGAGCGATCTGGTTGGCTGCCGTCGCCGCCGACTGCCCGCTTTACATCGTGCATTTGAGCGCGTCGAAAGCACTCGAACAAGTCGCTGCCGCGCGCAATCTAGGCCGCAACGTGTTCGCCGAAACCTGCCCGCAGTACCTGTATTTGACGCTACAAGAGCAGTTGGGTGCGCCGGGGTTCGAGGGCGCCAAATGGGTTTGCTCCACTCCCCTGCGCAGCGGCCAAGAATCGCATCGCGCTGACTTGTGGCGCGGATTGCGCACCAACGACTTGTCGGTGGTCTCAACTGACCACTGTCCATTCTGCATGAAAGACCAGAAGGAAATGGGAATCGGCGACTTCTCCCGAATCCCGAACGGCATCGGTGGCGTCGAACACCGAGTCGACCTGCTTTATCAAGGCGTGGTCGACGGAAAATTGTCGCTGGCCCGCTGGGTGGAGACGATCGCCACCACACCGGCGCGAATGTTCGGCCTCTATCCCCGTAAAGGCATCATCGCGCCCGGCTCTGACGCCGACATAGTGCTCTATGACCCCACCGGCCGCACCCGCATTAGCGCCGAAACGCACCACTTGAACATGGATTACTCCGCCTGGGAAGGCTGGGAAATCGCCGGCAAAGTCAACACGGTCATCTCCCGCGGCGAGGTGATCAGCTCCGGCGGCCAATACACCGGCCGAGCCGGTCGCGGTCGCTACGTCCCGCGCGGCCTCTCCGACTATTTGCTCTGACCCGCTGACCAACTCAACCGAAATGGGTACGCATGGACATCGGCGTTGTCCTGCAAAACGACCCACCCGCCCGAGGTGTGGTCGAACTGGCCAAAAAAGCCGAAACGGCCGGGTTCAGTCACGTGTGGACGTTCGACTCGCACGTGCTCTGGCAGGAGCCGTACGTCATCTATAGCAAGATCCTGGACGAGACCGAACGCGTCATCGTCGGCCCGATGGTTACCAACCCCGGCACCCGCGACGCCACCGTGACCGCATCTCTGTTCGCCACCCTCAACGAGATGTATGGCAACCGGACCATCTGCGGCATCGGTCGAGGCGATTCGGCGCTGCGCGTGCTGGGCGCGACCCCGCAAAGCCTGAGCCAGCTGCGCGAGTCAATCCAAGTGATCAAAGCCCTAGCCAACGGCGAGCAGGCCATCGTACGCGGCCAGCAGCTGAAACTTGCGTGGGCGCCGACCAGTCGACTCGACGTGTGGGTGGCCGCGTACGGTCCGCAGGCATTGGCTTTGGCCGGTGAAGTGGGTGACGGTTATATCCTGCAGCTGGCCGATCCGGATATCGCCGCTTGGATGATCGGCGCGGTTCGACACTCGGCTGAAGCGGCCGGACGGGACCCGATGGCGATCAAGTTCTGTGTGGCGGCGCCGGCCTATGTCGGTGACGACCTGGACCATCAGCGCGAACAGACTCGGTGGTTCGGCGGCATGGTCGGCAATCATGTGGCCGACATCGTCGCCCGATATGGCGCGGACGCCGCGGTGCCGCAGGTGTTCACCGATTACATCAAGCAGCGGCAGGGATACGACTACGCCGAGCATGGGCGTGCCGGCAATCCGCACGTCGCGTTCGTGCCGGACGAAGTGATCGACCGGTTCTGCCTACTCGGGCCGGTCAGCAACCACCTTGATCGACTTGCCCAGCTGAGCGAGTTGGGCGTCGACCAGTTCGCCGTCTACCTGCAGCACGACGCCAAGGAGCAGACTCTGCAAGCCTACGGCGAACACATCATCCCAACCCTGTCCTGAGCCACAGTCACAGCAGCGGCAAGTCTCAATCAGTCGGGCTCCGAATCAGGAGAACGGCGCACATCGGCGCTCGGCTGGCCGTTACAGCGGGATCAGGCGGGCGGTGAGAGCCACGGTAGTCAAGTCGCCGTCGCGCAGCTTGACCGCAGCGTCGAGCTCGCCCATGCCTTCCAGCCGGTAGGCGGCCGCGTCGATCATGCTTTGATCGCCGGTCAGCAACTTGCGGGCCACTCGGGCTTGAGCTGGACTGAGCACGGCATAGGCACACCGGTCCAACGCCGTGATCATCTCGCTGGTCAACGTGCGCGCCAGCGCCCGGTCAGACACGATCTTCAACAGCCAGTCCGGCCACCAGGCGTACTTGCCCACCACCAGACCCACTTGTATCGCGTCGGCAGGGCGTTGGCCGGCTTTGATCAGCCGTACGGTGAGGTTCATGTCGAAGCGTTCCAGCCGGAGCGCGCCGACGAAGATGCGCAGCAGGGGTGCGGTGCCGAGGAACGGCTCGGCGTGGGTGGCGGCCTCGGCAAACCGGCCGGCGAGCACGTGACACAACGCGTACGCCTCGGCGGTGGACGAGTCGTCGGTCGACCGCTCGCCAAGCCGATCGAGGGTCGCGACAAGTCGGGCCGCGCTGCGGGTGGCACGTTCGGCCAGTTCTTCGCTGTATGCCCGGTTGAGAAAGCGCAGCACTACGTCGGCGGCGATCTCGGCTTCGCGCCGCAGCAGCGGTGAGGCGATCTTCGGAATGATCTCGTCAGCCATGCCCTCGGTCAGGGTTGCCGCGTCGAGATTTTCCGAGGCTTGCCGGAATTGCTCCCACCATTGCGGCGGGTGCGCCGGGTAGGCATCCCACTCCGGCGGTGTGTTCACCGGCCGCGGCCGCACCGCCCCAACGCCGCCATAAGCCGCGATCCCGTGCTCCTGCACCACCTCATCGGCACTGCCTTGCACCAGCACCACCGCAGCAGCGCCGTCTTGCCCCGGCGCCAGCACATCAGCGCCGGTTTGGCCCTCGGGCAGACCAGCAACTGCCGCTGGACCTGCAAGGATCTTGCTAACTGGACTCGACCCGGCCGGCAATTCAGCAACTAGCCCTGGCTCGAATGGCAATTCAGCCGCCAGCCCCGGTTCGACCTGCAGCTCAGCTGCCAATCCAGGCTCGATCGGCAATTCAGCCGCTGGATTCGGTTGCGGCGTCGCAGCACCGGTGCGATTCTGCTGCGTCGGCAACCCAGCAGCCGAGTCCGGACCGAGCATCAGCTCGATAGTTGGAGCTTGCTGCTTGAGTGGCAAACCCTTTGCCCACGTTGCCTTGGCTGGATCGCCCTTTCGTGGTGCCAGCGCGTTCTTCGCCGAGGATTTGGGCGGTTCGGCCGCGGGCGGAGGAACCGGCAGAGGTTTTGCCACGAACGGGCCGATGGGCGGGGCTTGCACCTTCACCGGCTTCGCGGGCAGTTCCGCTGCGTCCGGTGCCGGCTGCAGGTGTCCGGTCAGAGCGGGTCCGTCGATCATGAGGTCCCTTCCCAAGGCAGTTCGTCTGGAACGGGTGTCGCAGGCACCGCACCGGAGTGTCGGGGCGCGGGCAGGTCGACGACGGTGTGCCATCGACCTCGTTGGCGGGCGGCAGGGCAGGTGACCAGGTGCACCGGTAGCGGCGGCGTGACGAACGGGCCGGCGCCCCAGCGCACCCAGATCGCGATTCGGCCCGCGGCGGCCTCGGCCAGTAGTTTGTCGACCGTGCGCGGCCGGTCCAACCGGTCGAGTTCGATCGCAATCGGCTGGGCACCCGCGCGGGCGCAGGCCACGTCGATCACCGAGGTCCCCTTCAGCGGTGACGGCAGCGGAACGACGCTGGGCGCGCGCCGATAGACCCGCCAGCCCTGGGTGGTGCCCCACTGTGCGATCGCATCGAGAATCCGAACGGTCGCCTGATCGGTGCTGAGGTCGGCGAAGGTGACAGCGTCCAGCCACCGACCCAAAGACTGCGCAGTGCTCGTTCCGTCGTCCACCGCCGTACCATATTTGGCTGGTCTTGATCGCTGGTGTGGGGCATGTGCGCCGATCAGGGCGGTGGCGATCGGGCTTAAGGTCACGGGAAAGGATTCGGCCGACTGGGCGTCACCTGAAGAACTTTCGGCAAAGCTGGTGGGCTGAGCTGAATCACACCCGGCGATGCCCCGCGAATTGCAGGATGGACCCATGGATCACAGCAGCCAGACGGTCGAGATCCGGGCACGGCTCGCCGACATCACCGGGGCCGAGCCAGCAGCGGCTGAACACGCCCTGCTCGCCCGACTGATCCACTCGTTTCTCGGCAAGACTCCACCCGCTGTCGATCGGCTCGACGAGTTGTTGCGCGGCGACGATCCGGTCCTCGTACGCGATCATGCGCATGGTTTGAAGGGGTCGGCCGCTAACTTGGGGGCCGGCACGCTCGCCGCCATCTTTGCGGAGATAGAGCAGGACGCGCGCAATGGCCGGGTCGCCGACGCTGATCTAACGGTGACCCGGGTGCGGTCGGAACTCGGCCAGGTGACAGGCGTTTTACTACGCCTGGCCGACGAGTTGGACCAACCGGTGGCAAGGAGCAGTCAGTAACGACGCGCTCCCGGAACGGCCAGCACCGGCTCGACAATGTCGATCATGCGGGCGTAGTTGGTCAGCCGGTCGAGGAGCAAGTCGGTGACAATCATGCCGCGGCCGATCAAGACTAGCCCGTTCGTGGCGGCGATGTCCTCAGCGACTCGCATGCCCACTTCGAGGTCGACTACTTTGAGCCCCCGGACCATGTCCTTGACGACGACAATGCCCTTGATCTTGCGCAGCGCGGTCAGAACGTCCAGCGCGCTGTGGTCGCGGCATTCCAGCACCGCGATCGCGCTTTCCATCTGCATGCCCCGGCTCATCAGCGTTTCAAAGTCCATCGCGGTGCGCACCACGTCAACCGCGGACTGGATCAGCGGTGAGCCGGTCGCCTTATGATCGCGACTCGCCGCACCCAGTTGGCGCACGATCTCGACCACGTCCTCGAGCATCGGGATCTTGCGGAGCAACTGCACCGCGACCCCGGGCATGGAATCGACCATCGCCTGCTCTTCCTCGGTGCACAGCAGCCCCTTGTCCAGCTTGGCCAGCACACTCGGCGGCACGATGACAGCACCCAGCTGCGAGGCCATCGCCGCCACCTCGATCTGCCACAGCGCTTCGAGCTTCATCGCCACGCAGAGCTCGGCCACCAAGGTGCGGATTCGGCCGGCTCGGGCGAACGCACCAGGGCTGGCCAGCTCAAGGCAGCCGAACAGAGCCTGAATGCTGGCCTTGAGCGTCTTATCGAGCAGGTTACGCTCGGTGTTCGTGCGGCAGTGTCGCTCGACCGCATCACGCACGGCCCCGCGCAGCTGGTCACCCTCGACCGGCTTGGCCAGGTAGCGGTAGATACCGCCGTCGTTAATCGCGGCGATCGTCGAGTCGAGGTCACTCTCAGCGGTGTGCAGCACCCGGGTCGTGTCCGGATAGTCTAGCTGGATCTGGCGCAGCAGCTGGACCCCGTCCATGTCAGGCATGCGCAGGTCGCTGATCACTGCGGCAACCGGACCGCTGTCGGCGAGCAACTTGAGTGCGGCGGGACCGCTGGCAGCGGTCAGGATTCGATGTTCGCGGCGCAGCTGGATGGCCAGGGCCTCCAGGATGGCCTCTTCGTCGTCGACGATCAGCACCGTGGAGCGGCCACTACTACTGGCCTTTTGCGCAACTGAATCTTTCGTCATGCCTGCCCACCTTCGCCTGATGACCCCGCTTGTGCCGTGTTAATCGACGGCTGAGGGCGGTGGTTAAGCAGCGGAGCACTGAAAGCTAGTCAGCTTGCGGTGAGTGCCTCGACTCGGGTGAGTAAGTCCTGGGCGGCGAACGGCTTGACCAGGTAATCATCAGCACCAGCGCCGAAGCCGGAGGCGACGTCGAGCCACTGGCCCTTGCCGGTGAGCAGGATGATCGGAACTTCCGTCGTGAGCTCGTCAGCACGCAGGGCGCGGCAGACGTCAAGACCAGACATGCCCGGCATGCTGACGTCGACCACGGCGCAATCCGGCGGCCGATCGTGCGCAGCGCGGACTCCATCGCTACCGGTGTGACGGGTTGCCACGTCGATGCCATTGCCGCGCAACACCAGCTCCAGGCTGCCGAGAATCAGTGGATCATCGTCCACCACCAGAACAGAGGTCATAAATGCTCACGGCTCCTTTGCGGATCAACCTAAATTGACCGCACGTGGACTTCCCGTCAATCTGGACGAGGCGGTCACCGGACGTTTCGCCGGGCAGCCAGCCGAGTCCGCGCTGTGCCCGTGCCGACCACGCTCAGCTAGGTCATGCACGACCTCAACCAGCCGATCGTTAGGTGTTGGCTTGAGCAATATGGCGCAGACGCCGCTCTCGATCGGCTCCAGATCGCCCGGGTGTAGCTGCCCGCTGAGCATCACGATCGGGGTGTCGGCCAACTCCGGGCTGCGGCGAATCTCGCAGGTCAGCTCCAGGCCGTCCATCTGCGGCATGCCGAAGTCGGTGAGAATAACGTCGGGGCGTTCGGCGAGTGCGAGCGCGAATGCGGCCCTACCGTCCGGTGCGTGCAGCACGGTGTCACCCGCGCGCTTGAACAGCCTGACGAGTACGAGGGCAATGTCCTCGTCGTCCTCGGCGATCACTACTACAGCCATGTCCGGCTCCGGCGCGCTGGTCGTGACAGTTAGAGAAACAGCATGCGCCGCCACTGAGCACGATGTGCTGTTTCATCGGTTATCCCAGGCTCGATGTCATCCCTTGCGCGCGGCGGCCACCAGCAACGAGCGGCCGATGACGTCATCTGGTCCGTGTCCGCTGCGCCAGCGGCCGACACTGCTGAGCCCGGGTTCGACCAGCTGCCAGTCGCCGAACAGCGACAACACGTCGTCGCGGTCGCGCAGCACCATTGGCGACGTGGTGCTGTTGTAGACCTGCCGCGCGGATTCGGCATGCTGGCGATCGCCCTCCGCGCACGCGTGTGACAGGACAAACCAACTGCCCGGCGCGAGCACCTCGCGATAGGTCTCCAGCGCCCGCCCAAGCCGTTCGGTGTCTGGAATGAAATGCGCCACCGCCACCGCCAACAAGCAGACCGGTTGGGACAGGTCGAGCAGCTGGGTCACGCCGGCACTGCCGAGCACCGAGTCGGCGTCGGTCAGGTCGGCCAACACCACCTCCGCGTCCGGGTCGGCAGCCAGCAACTGCCGACCATGGACCACAGCGACCGGTTCAACATCGACATAGACCACTCGGGCGCCCGGCCGGCTGCGCCGAGCGATCTCGTGCACGTTGGCCTCGGTCGGAATGCCCGAGCCGAGATCCAGGAATTGGCTGATGCCTGCGGCGGTAGCGGCCTCAACCGCGCGACGCAGGAAGTCACGGTTGAGCCGCATGACTGCCGGTAACTCCGGCATCGCGGATCTGATCGCCTCCGCGGCCTGCCGGTCGGCAGCGAAATTATGCGGGCCGCCGAGGAAGAAATCGTAAATCCGCGCCGCGCTGGGCCGTTGCGGATCAACCTCAGGTATGGGCTCAGATCGTTCGGTTCGCACGTTCACCGTCGTCGCTCCATCCCCCGGTATCACCTTGAGGGTAGGCAAATCCGACCCACCGACTGACCGGAATCGGTAATGTGACGTCGGTTATGGGAGGAATGTACGAGTCCCCGGAGGCGCCGCCGGCAGCCGAGCTGCTGAGCGCGCTGGTCGATTCCGCCCACGACGCGATTTTCACCGTCGATCGCGAGCTGATCATCCGCTTTTGGAACCCGGCTGCCGAGGCATTGTTCGGCTATGCCAGCGCCGAGATTGTCGGCCAAAGCGTCGACGTGTTGATCCCACCGGAGCGCCGCACCGACCAGCGGGAAATGTTGCAACTGATCGAAGCCGGTGCCCGACTCGAACGTTTTCGCACCCAGCGACGACACCGCAACGGCAACTGGCTGTCGGTCACATTGACCATGTCGCCGCTGCGCCTGAACGGTCAATCGGCCGGCCTAACCGTGATCGCCCGCTCGGTCAGCGTCCGCGAACGACGCGAATCCAGCTTCCAAGCTTTGCTGGAAGCTGCGCCGGACGCGTTTATCGGCGTCGACGACGACCACCGGATCGTGCTGTCCAACGGGCAAGCCGAGAAGCTGTTCGGTCTGGACCGGCACGGGCTGATCGGCAAGTCAGTCGATAAGCTCCTCGAACCGGCACTACCCGCCGACCTGATGTTGCCGGGCTCCGACGACGACGGTGACCCGAACCGGTCCGCAACTGTTGCGCATCGCGGCGACGGCAGCACTGTGCCGGTCGAAGTGACAGTGAGCATCCTGGTTACCGAGGAGGGCCGAATTCGCTGCGCGGTGATCCGCGACATCACCGACCGGATCCGCGCGCAAGACCGATTCCGACAGGTGCAAGCCGAAGCGGAACGCGCCCACGTCGAAGCGCAACTGCACCGCACCCAGCGGTTGGAAGGTTTGGGGCAACTCGCCGGCGGGGTGGCGCACGACTTCAACAACCTGATCGCGGTGATCGCCAACTACGCCACCTTCATCGCGGAGGCTGCCGCCGACGGTGGGCTCACCGAGATTGCCGGCGACGCTGAGCAGATCACCAAGGCCGCGCAGCGCGGCGCCGACCTGACTCAGCAGCTGCTGGCCTTCGCCCGACGCGAGGTGATCCGGCCCCGACCACTGGACCTCAACAAAGTGGTGACCGAGACCGAGGCAATGCTCAGCCGCTCGATTGGCGAGCACATTCGGCTGGTGGTTCGACTCACCGACGACCTGCCGACGATCACCGCCGATCCGGGCCAACTGGATCAAGTGCTGGTGAATCTGGCCGTGAACGCGCGCGACGCGATGCCCCGGGGTGGGCAGCTCAGCATCGAAACCAGCCCGTTGACCGTCGACTTGGAATACACCGCGACCCGCCCGCATTTGCGTACCGGTCATTATGTGCGGTTGCTGGTTAGTGACACCGGCACCGGGATGCCACCCGAGGTAATCGAGCACGCATTTGAGCCGTTCTACACCACCAAAGCGCCGGGCAAGGGCACCGGTTTGGGGCTGGCAACCGTGTACGGAATCATCACGGCCGCCGGTGGCGATTTGAGCATCTATTCCGAGGCAGGACTGGGCACCACGTTCACCATTTTGTTGCCGGTCACCGATGCTGAACCGATCGACGTGGAGCCGGCAATCGAGGTGCCCCCGCCGGATTACCTGCGCGGCACCATCCTGGCAGTCGAGGACGAACCCGCCCTGCGGGACGTGCTGCACCGCATCCTCGCCGGCGCCGGACACGAGGTGCTGATCGCCTCGGATGGGCCGGCGGCGTTGACGCTGGCCGCGGACCACCCGACCGGAATTGACGTGTTGCTCACCGACGTGGTCATGCCGCACATGCTCGGTCGAGACCTGGCTGAACGCTTTGCCGAGCTTTTCCCCGGCTCCCGGGCGCTATTCATGTCCGGCTATGCCCGGCCGGTGCTGACCTCGCAGGGCACCCTCGACCCCGAGGTCACATTGGTCGAAAAACCGTTCACCAAAGCGCAGCTGTTGGGCGCGATCCAGGAGTGCCTAGAATCCCCCGCGTGACTACGATCGGCTTCTTGCACACTGCCCAGACCCACGTAGCGACCTTCGAAACTCTGCTCGCCGAGCTCGGTCCGCAGCACAACGCGGTCCACCTCGTCGACCCGGAATTGCTCGCCGCTGCCGGTCGAGACGGAATCACCGCTGCAGTGACTGCCGCGCTGACGAGCAGGATGCAGGAGCTGAACACGGCCGGAGCAGAGCTGATCGTTTGCACATGTTCGACCCTGGGCGCGTGCGCTGAACTCATCGATGAAACTGTGCTGCGCGGGGACCTACCGATGGCCGACGCGGCAGTGCTGGCCGGCACCCGGATCGCCGTCGTGGCGACCGTCGCTTCCACCCTGCAGCCAACTACGACGTTGCTAGCGCAGAGTGCGGCCCGGGCCGGAGTGCAGGTGACGCTCATTGAAGCTGCGTGCCTGCCCGCGTGGGATTTTTTCGCTGCCGGCGATTTGGCCGGTTACGCCCAACACATCGCCACTTACGTACGCGAGATTGCGGCGAGCGCCGAGGTGATCGTTTTCGCGCAGGCGAGCATGACACCGGCGGCTGACTTGTTGACAGACCTGCCGAATACCGTGCTCACCAGTCCGCGCGCCGCCGTCATAGAGGCTGTTCGACGAGCCGGGTGACGACGGCGCAGCGTACCGAAATAGGTCAGTTGTTGGCGTATTCTTCTTCGCCGTCGACGTCTTCGTCCGGGTGCTGGCCGGCCAAGGCCTCTTCGGTGTTACCGGCACCGTGGCGCGGGCCGGCGGCGTTCGCCTCGGCCGGGCCTTCGACGGCACCGACCTGCGAGTCGATCACCTGACGGAACTGGCCCTGCTGCATCTGCGTGGCTTGCTCGGCCAGCTCGTGGTTGACCTGTGGCTGGTCGACCCAAAGCGCGCGCAGCTGGCCCTGCATGAAGGACTGCAACCGGGTGCGGTATTCGCGGTCGAAGTCTTCGAGCGCTTCGATCTGCTGTTGCAGCGATTCCCGTTTGGTGCCCAGGCTGCCGACCACGTCGTCATAGCGGTGGCGGGCCTGCATGTTGAGGTGGTTGGCGTTTGCCTGCGCTTCCATCCCGATCTGCTCGGAGGCGGCGCGCGCGTCGGCGACGATCTTCTCCGCGTTCCGGCGGGCCTCTTCGGTGCGCGCGTGTGACTCCCGTGCGACCTGCTCGGTCGCGGCGCGGGCGTCGGCGAGCACCTTGTCGGCTTCCCGGCGAACGTTGTGCGCGTGCACCTGGGCGTCGCGAGCGATCTGCTCGGCGGCGGCAAGCGCATCCGTGCGAATCTTGTCGGCCTGGTGGTGGGCCCGAGCGACATGTTCTTCCGCAGTGCGCTGGGCCAGAGTCAGCACCTGGAGCGCCTGGTTGGGGTGAGCCTGAGGCTGGGGTGCGATCAGCGCACGCTCTGAGGTCTCACTTTCCGATGACGTCCCGTTCAGCAGCACTTTAACCCGATCTTTCATGCGGTTGTCAGACATGATGACCTCCGTTCGTGCGGGTGCGACATGCCGGGCCCGCTCGCACGGCGCTGGCTTGATCGGCCGGATGTTACCAACCGAAGTGGGGGTAACGCGATACCCCGCAGAGCGTGATAAAGCGACTACATGAGATCCCCTCACTCGGTGCGAGTGCGGACAGAACGCACAGTGATCAAGCACCAGCGGTCGATCTGCCCCACCGGCGACACTAGGCTCGCAACATGGCTAACGGCGAGGTGACCGAAATCGTTCGGCAGCTGTTGTCGGTCGTGTCTCCGGGCTGTTCGTGGCTGCTGCCGATCACCGGCGACGACGGCCGCATCGTCGACTTCCGCATCGCCGCAACCAGCAGTGACCCCTTTGACCTGCACCGCCGCGGGACTACCCGGGTGGACGAACGCATCAGCGAGCTCTACCCCAGCGTTGTCGCGGGCCCACTCTGGCAGACCTATCTGCGAGTGGTGCAGACCGGAAAATCAGAAGAAATCACTGACTTTCGGTATGCCGAAACTCGCGCGGGAGTGGTCGCCGAAGCCCATTTCCAATTCCACGTGCACCGCATTTTCGGTGGCTTGTTGGTTCGCTGGGAACGCCTGGACGAGGCGCAGCGCCGCCTGACGAAAACTGAGCTGCTCGGCAACCTGGGCTGGGCCGAATATGAACTGAGCAGCGGCCTGAGCGAATGGTCGCCGGGGATGTATCGCATCTTCGAGCGAGACCCGGCACTAGGCCCGATGTCACGGGCTGAGCAATCCGCCGCCGTCGTCGCCGATGACCACGCGCTGCGCGAGATCGCCTGGCAGACCCTGGACAGCGGATCCAGCTCCGACGTGACAGTCCGCTTCCGCGCCGGCGCGACGATCAAGCACCTGCGGATCCTCTCCGATGTCGTAGTCGATGCCGACGGCACCCCACTGAAGATCAACGCGGTTGTCCAAGACGTGACCGCCTGGCTGGATTCTCGCTCGGCCATCGATCGACTCAACGACCAGCTGCGCACCCGGGAAACGACAGCGCTGGCCGAACACCGCCTAGCCAGCCAGCTGCAACACCTGATCCAACCGGTGCCGGTCAAACCGATCATCCTGTCCGGCTTGGAAGTGATGGTCGGTTACCTGCCAGCTGAGAGCGCAGCGCGAGTCGGCGGCGACTGGTATCACGCCGAGCAATTGTCCGACGGACGAGCCCTGTTAGCCGTCGGGGACGTCGCCGGCCACGGCCTGATCGCCGCGAACGGGATGGCGCATCTGCGGTTCGCCCTGATCGCCTGGCTGAGCATCGGCATCGACGACCCGGCCGTTCTGCTGCGAAGCCTCAACCGACTGTGCAGCCAGCTGCGCATCACCGGCACCGCAGTCATTGCCGTCTTCAACCCCAGCACGAGCATCCTGACCTGGGGCCGCGCCGGTCACGCTGCCCCACTCCTCGCCCGAGCTGGTCAAACCGCACCGCTCGACCTGCCAGCCGGCCTGCTCCTGGGCGCCGACGACGAAACGAGTTATCCGGTGCACACCCCACTGCTCGCGCCGGACGACCTATTGCTCTTCTACACCGACGGCCTGGTCGAACGACGAATTCCGACAAAACCCTCACTGCTCGACCAAGTCGTCAACCGGCTAGCCACGGCACGCGCCGCCCCGATTCAACCGCCGCTACTTCAGCTGGCCGGCGAACTCAACCGCCCCAGCCCCGACGACGACACCTGCACCTTGACTGTACGGGTGGTGCGCGCTTAGCGGATCATGGTGAGACGTACGCGGGTCTGGTCTTCGACCGCCTCGACCGCGACGTCGTCACAAAGCCGCTCAACGATTGCCAGCCCTCGCCCGCGAATCGCCCCCGGTGCCGGCATGTCGTGGCCGAGTGAACGAACCGGCCCTTGATCGAGCACATCGCAGATGATCGCGTCATCGAGCGCCCAAACCCGCACCACGCCACCGGCAGTCGTGTGCTGCAACGTGTTGGTGGCTAGCTCACTGACCGCCAATGTCAGCAGGTCAGCGCGCAACTTCGGCAGGCCGAGCGCGACTGCCCGCGAGTGGACGAACGCGCGGACCACCGCCAAGTCGGCTGGCACCCGATAAGCGACTTCCGGCGTCTCAGCCGTCTCAGCCGCATCAGCCGCATCAGCCGCATCAGCCGCATCAGCCGCATCAGCCGCCAGACCAAACGAAGGATCCCCGGGCGCGGTCACGACTGCTGATCCCCAGCCTCGGGCGGGCTAAGCAGGTTTGCGACGCCGGTCAGCTCAAGCACGGTAGCCACGGCACCGCGGGCATTGACCAGATGAAGTTGGCCGTGTCGGGCTAAGGCCGCTCGATGGGCAGCAACCAGGCCGTGCAGCCCGCTGGAGTCGAGAAACGTCAGCCCGGCAAGATCGACAACAACTGTCGGGGCCTGCCGCACCGCATCGAGCAGACTAGCGCTGAGCTGGTCGAGAACAGCGAAATCGCATTCACCGGCCAGCGTCACCAGTACCCGGCCACCCTCAGCAGAGGCCGTTACCTCGAAGCCCGCCATCGTCGCCCGCCGCGCCCTTTCCGGTTCCAGTGCCGACCCGATCAATGCCGGCCGCAGCCCATCATGTCACCCACAGTCGCCTGCTCCAACGCCGTCAAGTCCCGAGCCGCGTGAGATCAAGTACGCGACGTCGCTGGACCGAGTGCTCATCCGACCTACCCCCGGCAGGAGGATCAACACCTCCTAGACCACATGAGTACCTTCGCACACCCCACCCAGCAGTCGAATCCATCCGGGTAGTCGTCCGTCGACGGCCCGTACCCAGGTGCTGGACGCCATTGTGGGTTGGGCTTGGCCACCCAAATCAACGATTTCGATTTAGCCTTTCCGCTGACTAGACCTGGCTTACAGAATTGCAGCGGTCCGAAATCGCAGCAGCACTGCTAACGTGTCGTCGTTGACGGTGAATTCTGGGTCGCCTAGCCAACCTCGATAGTCTGCTCTATGCCAGTAGTTCTCGTGCCCAGCGCGCCAGGACGCAAGGGAGTTGTCGCCCTCACCCTCGTCGCGGGCGTGGTCAACATCGACATCGCCCAGCCGCTCAACTCGCACCTCAGTCAGTTCGATCACTGCGACCGGGCACCCAACTGAGTCGACCACGGCTGCTCGATCGCCCACAGCCGGCACTGACTCACCGTCGATTTCGTATTCCTGCAGCAAGCCGGTGGTCGTCGTCTTAACTCCGGCAAGGACTGCGGCGACCAGCTGATCGCGCAGCGGGCCAGGAAAAGCGAACTCGAACGCGGGTAGATCAGGGGTCACCAGCACAGGCTAGCTATCGACCTGGGGCCTTGGCGACTCCCCCGAGGCACATCGGGGATTTGGAGTGCATCATCCTGGGCAGACCGCATTCATTGGGTCCTCTATGGTGGAGCGATGGCGTCAGTGAAGCAGGTGCAAATTACCTTCGACTGTGCGGAGCCGGAGTCCGTGGCCCGCTTCTGGTGTGAAGTCCTGGGATATGTCGTGCCGCCGCCACCGCCGGGCTTCGCCAGCTGGGCCGAATTGGAGCGCACGCTGCCAGCCGAAAAACACGGTGCTTGGTTCGCTTGCACCGATCCCAACGGGGTAGGACCGCGGTTGTTCTTCCAGCGCGTTCCAGAAGGCAAAGTCGTCAAAAACCGAGTGCACCTCGACGTACGGGTCGGCACGGGCCTGGTGGGCCAAGAACGGCTGGACGCGCTTGAGGCGGAATGCGCCCGACTGGTAACGCTCGGAGCCGTGCGTGGCACGCTGTTGAAAGCCGACGGATTCAACGAGTCCTGCCAGTTGATGCAAGACGTCGAAGGCAACGAGTTCTGTCTCGACTGAACGGCCGCCTAATCCGACGAGGGAAAGCGGAGACGTTATGCACGCGATGCAATACGAGATTGGCCTGCCGGCCAACTACGACATGGGGATCATCACGCGCCGCGTGGCTGAGCGCGGTTCTGGCACTGACACCTACCCCCATTTAGCCCTCAAAGCCTATGCCGTACGGCGAATTGGCCGCTACAGCTCGACAGTAAACGCTTATGCACCGTTCTACCTCTGGCGTGACCCGGCCGGCTTGAACAGTTTCCTCTACGGTCCGTTCCGCTCGATCACCACCGATTTCGGCCGCCCACCTGTTTGGCATTCCGTCGGCGCTGCCTTTCACCGCGGACCGGAATTCGACGCGCCGCCCCTCTTCGCCACCCGCGAATTCATCACCGTGCCACCGGACATCGAGCCCGGCCCTTTTATCGCCAGCTTGGTCGACGCCGCCACCATAGGCGCCGGGATGCACAGCCAAGCACTCGCCGTTGATCCGCAGCGCTGGCAAGCGGCCCGATTCACCCTGTGGAGCCAGGCCCCGGAGTCACCTGACCCGTCGCTGACCAGCTTCGACATTCTGCACGCTTCCACCCCCGAATTAGCCGAGCTGCCCACCGGCCGACTCTGGTAACGATCAACTGCCGCGGGTAATGATCAACTGCCGCGGCGGTGCTCGAAGATCAGGTAGGTTTCGGAGCCGGCGATCAGACCGGTGCTGCTGAGGCGTTCGGTGATGACTGATCGGAGGTCGTCGACGTCGGCGGTCGCGACGTGCAGCAGGAAGTCGTAGGAGCCGGAGACGAAGTAGACGTCGCGGACCGCAGGAATGCCGGCCAGCGACTCGGCGAACTTGCCGATCGCTTCGCGCGCGTGCGAGCGGATCCGCACCGCGATCATGGCCTGGATTGGGCGGCCGATCCAGGCGGGATCAACATCGGCGTGGAATCCGCGGATCGCACCGATCTCCCGCAAGCGCCGAATCCGGGTCAGGCAGGTGGACGGGGCGATGCCGACCTGCTCGGCGATGGCGTTGTTGGGCATCCGGCCGTCGGCCTCCAACAACGTGAGCAACTGTCGATCGATCGGGTCCAGCGCTCGAACATCCTTCGGCTGATCACTCATCGAGCTCCCTGAATCAGCATCATATTCTGCATTTCCCCCGTCAGCAGAATTAAGTGTGGCAATATTGCGCGCCGGCAGCACATCGTTTCACTCTAACCTCCTACGGACGTCAGGGTGAGAGGGAAATAGCCATGCGGATCGGTGTGCCGACCGAGGTCAAGAACCACGAATACCGGGTGGCGATCACTCCGGCCGGCGTCGCGGAGTTCGTTCGCCGCGGACACCAGGTGTCGATCCAGGCTGGCGCCGGCATCGGCTCGGCGATCACCGACGCCGACTTTATCGCCGCCGGCGCGCAAATCGTGCCCGACGCCGACACCGCCTGGTCCAGCGCTGACCTGGTCCTCAAGGTCAAAGAACCGATCGCCAGCGAATACCACCGGCTGCGCGCCGACCAAGTGCTCTTCACCTACCTGCACCTGGCCGCGGACCCCGAAGGCACCAAAGCCCTGCTGAACAGCGGTACGACCGCCGTCGCCTATGAAACTGTCCAGCTGGCCGACGGTTCGCTGCCACTGCTCGCCCCGATGTCGGAGGTGGCCGGTCGGCTCGCCCCGCAGGTCGGCGCGTACAGCTTGATGCGAAACAGCGGTGGCCGAGGCGTACTGCCGGGCGGGGTTCCTGGGGTTGCTCCGGCGACAGTTATCGTGATCGGCGGTGGCGTGTCCGGGGTGAACGCGGCCACGATCGCGCTCGGCATGGGTGCCGACGTGACAGTCCTCGACCTCAACATCGGTCGGCTGCGCCAGCTCGACGCCCGCTTCGATGGTCGGGTCAAAACCTTGGTCTCTAGCTCATACGCGATTGAGCAAGCCGTGCTCGAAGCCGACATGGTGATCGGCGCGGTGCTCGTTCCCGGGGCGAAGGCGCCGACCCTGGTCAGCAACGATCTGGTCCGGCGGATGAAGCCGGGTGCGGTGCTGGTCGACATCGCGATCGACCAGGGTGGCTGCTTCGAAGATTCGCACCCGACCACGCACGAGGACCCGGTGTATCGCGTGCACGAAACGGTCTTCTACTGCGTGGCGAACATGCCAGGCGCGGTGCCGAACACGTCGACGCGGGCGCTCACCAACGCCACCCTGCCGTATGCGGTGCAGTTGGCCGACCATGGCTGGCAGCAGGCCCTGACCAGCGACCCAGCCCTCGCGCTGGGCCTCAACGTGCACGCCGGTCACCTGACCAACGCCTCAGTCGGCGCCGCCCTCGGCTTGAGCACCGTCGACGTAGCCAACGTTCTGGCGTAAACGGGCTCGACCTAACCGTGCGGCTGAGCCTGACAGTTCAGTTGGGCTCAGCCGCCGGGGCTGGCTAGTCTTGGCCGGTCAGTGGCCTTGATCCCGGTTCGGCTGCGCTGATTGCTGGGCTGTGGTGGCGGGCCAATGGGTTGCCGATAAGTCCGATCCCGCAGGCAAGGCAAAACGCCAAAGTGATCCAACCGTGCACCGCATCCGGCACGGGCAACCAGCGGCTGGCGAACAGGGTAAGGGCCGCGCTAGCAGTCCACCACGGAAAGCGGGCGGTGCTGCCAATGACATCCCACAGGACTGCGCCGACAACGGCACCGGCCGCATAGTATTTATTGGTTCCGGGCTCGACCGCGATCCGGGCGGCCACCGCGAGCAGTGGAATCGCCGACCAGCGGCCCCGCCGAATGGCGAGAATGCCGAGCCCGATACCGAGTAATGCCTGAGCTGGGCGGTCCCAGGGTGGCGTGCGCGCGTCGTCGAACCCGAGTGCTCGCAGCGCCGACAACGGCGAATTGCGGATGGTGTAATGCAGCATCCGGGTCGTGCCCGAATCCGCCAGAAAGAACGGCAACCAGCCAGCCAGGACCACGACAGCTGAGCTGATTGCCGCCCGCGCTGCCGCCCGCCAGTTAGCCCGCGCTGACTCCCGCCAATTTGGCAGAAGAAGCAGCAGCAAGGCCGCGAAACCCAACGCCCACGGCTTCGCGTCGACAGCCAACCCGAACAACAGCCCGGCGATCACCCCCCGGCCGGCTCTGGCCGCCGCCAACACACCCGTAAGACAAACCAGGACAAGAACGTCATCCAGGTGAGCCGATCCGACCGCCAAATACATCCAGACCGGCACGAAGAACACAACCGCCCACGGCGAGAACCGTCGACTCAGCCGGCTCGCCTGCCACAGGATGTATCCGCCCCCGGCCGCACCGAGCACCTGCGCCGCCAGCAAATCGAACGGCCCGCCGACGACCCGCAAGCACTGGGTCACCACGAAGGCCAGCGGCCCGATCTGCAGGATGGGTGCTGCCGCGTATAGGTGTAGTCCCCCGGCCACCGGGTTATCAACGTCGGCCAGGGCACGCGCACCTTGCACGAAGAAATGCCAGGCCATCCCACCGTGCCAGGCCATCCCAACGAACCAGACCACCGCCCACGCCACCAACGCCCACCACTGCGGACGAATGTTCGTGTTCATTGGCGGCAGGGTACAGATCCGCCGCACTCCGTTGATATCACCCGGCCGCGAGTGTAGCTTGCTGATCAGCGCGGCACATAGTCTTCCAGCCGCGCTGGGGTGAGACCGGCTCGCTTGATCGCGGCGAGCGCGGCCAGGAAATCTTTCACGAACGCCGGCCGGAAGTGCATCAAGATGATGTCGCCAGCCCGCACCGAGTTGCCCTCCTGGAAACGCACAATGCCTTTGTCCACGGTCTCCTTCCACATGAAGGCAGCCTTTATTCCGCAGTCGTGCGCGGCCCGCAGCGTCGTGTGATCTTCCGTGCCGAACGGTGGACGAAACAGCACCGGGCGGCGCCCGTACCATTGTTGGAGGCGGTCGGCGGAGCCGCAGATTTCGTGTTTTTGGAATTGATAGGAACGGCCGCGTAGTTCGGTGTGGGTAATGGTATGCGCTTCGATCACGGCGCCATAAGTGCGAAGGTGGTCGAAGAATTGCACGTTATCCGAGATTAAATTTGTGGTGAGGAACAAGGTGACTGGAATCTTGGCTGCCGCGAGCAGTTTGATGGCTTCCGGGTTCTTCAGTGCACCGTCGTCAATGGTCAGAAACGCGACCGGTTGGGTCACCGGTATTCGCGACAGGTAAGGCACTTCGTCGCCGGTCGGCAGCATGATCGGCTCGGGTGCCGGCGCCGGGCCGAACGTTGGGACCTGGGCCTGCGACCACCCGGCTGGGTCACCCAGGCTCGGGTCCACAGTGTTCGCGCTGGCACCGGAGGTCGGCCCACCCACACCAGCGCTTGGCGTCGGCGGGCCGGCGCCCGGCGCAGCCGACTGCGGTCGGGCGACGACGGGCAGCGTGGCAGCCGCCTGGTCAGCAGCAGGCGCGGCGGCATCGGAACGACTACACCCCGCGGTCGGCAGCAGCGTCAGAAACCCGGCAAAACCTGCGAGTAGCCTGCGCCGCAACAACATCACCACGCCCGGCACCCTACGGGACCTTGGCAAATGCGCAGACGGATGGTCCCGACCAAGCCGGATCCGGGCAATTTTCCGCCGCCGCCCGCACGAATATCGGTGTCGTCCACTCGAATATCGGTGCGGGGCCACTCGAACATCGGTCAAACCGGGCGCTAACCGGCTCGGGTGGCGCCGGCCCGCTTTACTGGGCCCGGAACGCCGCAGGTCAAGCGGGCTCAAGGGGAGGACAGATGACGCAGGAGCACACCAGCATCGGCTTCGGGCAGCCAGCCGACGGATCCGAACCCACTGCTGACATCACTGTCGCACTTGCGACCCCGGTTCGCCCGGATGAGCAGCCGATTACTCCGCGGCACCGCGGGCGAGTGCTGCTCGTCGCCGTACTGGTCACTGCGGCTTTGCTGGTTGGCGGCGGGGTGTGGCAGTTTCAGCGCAGCTTGCCCGGCCCGACGTTGAGCACATCAATCCCGGCCGAGTTGCGGATACCCGGTCCGGCAGTGTCGTTGCCCTGGCCAGCGCAGGGATCAGCGGAACTGCTCGTCGACGGCGTGGGTCGGCTCGGCGGTCGATCAGCAGGCAAAGCCGCAGCGATCGGCAGCGTCGCTAAGGTCATGACGGCCTACCTGGTCTTGCAAGATCATCCGCTCGCCGACGGCGAGACCGGTCCGCTGATTCCGGTGACCCCAGCCGATGTGGCCGACTTTCAGGCCCGAATCAAAACCCAGCAGTCGCAGGTCGAGCTAAGGGTTGGTGAGAAGCTGACTGAACGCGACGCGTTGGCAGCACTATTGTTGCCCTCAGCCAATGATGTGGCTCATTTGCTGGCTCAATGGGTCGCCGGAAGTCAGCAAGCATTCCTGGCGCGAATGAATTCCACTGCCGCCACACTCGGCATGTCGAGCAGTCGCTATACCGATCCGAGCGGATTTCTGCCCAGCACGGTCAGCACCGCTGCCGATCAAGTTTTACTCGGTCGGGCCGCGCTGAAAATTCCCGCCTTCGCGGAATTGGTGGCGTTGCGTTCCACCACCATCCCGGTGGCCGGCGAGATCAAGAACACCAACAATTTGCTAGGCGTGGAAGGAATTTTCGGAATCAAGACCGGCTCGACCGACCAGGCCGGCGGCAACTTGCTCTTCGCCGCCAAGCTGAACGTCGACGGCCAACAATTAACTGTCATCGGTGCGGTCTTCAACCAGCCGGGCGCACACACACCAGAACAGCTCGCCCGAGTCAACCAAGTAGTGCGCGGGCTGCTCGCCGCAGTGCGAAATACCGTAAAGTCCTACACCCTGATGCCCGCCGGTCCGGTTGGCGTGCTGCGCACTGCCTGGCAAACCACAACGCCGGTGCAGCTGAGCGAACCGCTGCGCGTCATTGGCTGGCCCGGCCTACCCATCGCCATCAAAGTCAGCCTCGTCACCCCTTCCGGCAACGTCACCGCCGGGCAAGTGCTGGGCTCCCTAACCGCCGCAACGGTACGGGTGGAGCTGCACGCCAACTCAGCAAGCACCGGCCCCAGTCTGTGGTGGAGACTCACCCGCCACCCGTGATCCCCACCCACCAGCAACCCGGCCGCTGTTCGCAGCTAGCCGGGCCGTAGGTCGTGCGGAAAGCCCCTCCCGCGGGGTGAGCCCGGCAACCATCCGCAGGTCAGCACCGTGCGGGTAGCGCAATGACCGGGTGCCGGGGGTTGGAGGACGAATTGCTGCACTACCTCGATCCGTGTGCGATGTGACGGCCGATACATCGCCTGGCTAAGGGAGCAAGGAGGCGCGAACAGCACGACAGGACCGGCGAGGACGGATACTGGTGGTCATGGCATTCGAACCTCAGTCCGTTGCGATGCGACGTTGCCCTCGGTGTGGGCATCAGACCCGGGCCGATCGGATGATCAAGGGTTTCGGCCGGGACTGCGCAGCCCAGCTTGGCCTAATCGGGCGGACCGCTGACGTCGGTCATGACGGACCTGACCTTCTCGACTTGCTTCGCCTAAATCGGGATACCGAGGACTCGTGCGATGGCTGGGATCGGCCCGCCGACACATCAGCACCAAGCTGGTAACGACCACGGAGATACCCGTCAAACCGTCGCACCCGTCACGGACGGACACACAGCTCGCGACGTTTCGGCACAGGGAGGTGCAGTGCTGCTCACACCCCGGAAGGGATTCACGGCTCGGGTAGGTGGGTATTAACAGGCGGTTAAGGGCGAGGCTCGCTTCGCCGCTGGCGGGTTCGGCAGCGCTAGTATCGATGCTGACAAATGAGTGACTGAGCGCGAGGTGCGAGTTGACAACGCAGCGGCATCGGGTGGTAGTGGTCGGAGCGGGGTTCGGCGGGCTGTTCGCGATCAAAGCCTTGCGCGACGCACCGGTCGACATCACCTTGATCAACGGTACGTCGTATCACCTGTTTCAGCCGCTGCTGTATCAGGTGGCGACCGGCATCCTGTCTGAAGGCGAAATTGCCCCACCCATCCGTGAGGTGCTCAAACGCCAGGACAACGTCGACGTACGGCTGGGGTGGGTTGAATCGGTTGACGTGGCCAATAAGATGGTTGACGTTGACGGGCCGGGGATTCGTTACACGGTGGAATATGACACGTTGATTGTGGCTGCGGGCGCCTCGCAGTCGTATTTCGGTAACGAGGAATTCGCCGACTTCGCACCTGGGATGAAAAGTATTGATGACGCACTGGAATTGCGCGCGCGAATTTTCGGTGCTTTTGAGATTGCTGATCTGCAGACCGATCAGGCGGCGATTGACCGGTGGCTGACCTTCGTGGTGGTGGGTGCAGGTCCGACTGGCACGGAGATGGCTGGGCAAATCGCCGAGCTGGCGCATCGCAATTTGCCGGGTCAATACCGGCACATCGACCCGCGGCGGGCTCGGATCATTTTGCTGGACGCGTTGGGGTCGGTGCTCAACACGTTCGGAGACGATCTTTCGACCCGGGCTTTGCGGCAGTTGCATTTGCTCGGGGTCGAGGTGGAGTTGAACACCAAGGTGGTCGGGATGGATGCGACCGGGATCGAAGTGGAATCTGAGCGCGGGCGAGAGCGAATCGAATCGATGACGAAGATGTGGGCAGCCGGAGTGGCTGCTCCGCCGCTGGCAGCGAAGCTCGCTGAGCAGGTCGGCGTTCAAACCGACCGGGCGGGGCGGATTCCGGTGCAACCAGACTTGACCATTGCCGGTCACTCGGAGATCTTCGTGATCGGCGACATGATGAAGCTGAATGACGCTCACGGCGTTCAGCTTCCGGGGGTCGCGCAGGTCGCGATTCAGGGCGGTCGGCACGTTGCCGATGACATTAAGCGACGGCTCGACGGTCGGCCGGCAGCTCGTCCCTTCCGGTATTTCGACAAGGGCAGCTTGGCGACGATCTCACGATTTTCCGCAGTGGCTAGCGTCGGTAAAGTGCGGCTGGCTGGTTTCCCCGCTTGGGTTATTTGGGTGGTCGTGCACTTGTTTTACCTGGTCGGCTTCAAGAACCGGGTCAGCGCGGTGATGCACTGGGCAGTCAGTTTCGTCGGCCGCGGTCGGTCCGAACGAGTGTCAACCACCCAGCAAGCATTCGCCCGCCGCGCAATCCGCGAATACGGCGACCCGTTCCAGCGCGACCGCCCCTAACGGACGGGGACCTGCTACGGGCGGTCGCCGACGGCTCGCTCGATGGCGCTGAGTAGGCGGCTTTCCTCGGCGCTGCGGTCCTCGTGCCAGGCGGTGGACCAGATTCGGTGCAGAGTCCAGCCGCGTTCGCGCAGCACCTGCTCGCGCAGCCGATCTCGATCCCGAGCCGAGCGCGCCGAATGATATCCCGGCCCGTCGCATTCAATCCCGAACGCATAAGCCGGTTCGTCGTGCTCGGGGTGCAGCACCCCCAAATCGACCTGGTAGCCGGCGTCACCGACGTGTTCGTGCACGGTGAAGCCCCACGATTGGATCGTTTCGCGCACCGATTGCTGCAGCGCTGTCGTTTCGGTGGGCTCTAGTCGGCCGAGCACTACTTTGCCGCGTTCGGCGTAGTCCAGATAGGCCTTGAGGTGACGAGCGTTGCCTACATCGGGTACGTCCGCGGCCCGAATTGACGCGACCACTTCGATCCGGCGGCGTGCTCGGGTAATTGCCACGTTGAGTCGGCGCCACCCCTTTGGTCGGCTGAGCGCGCCGAAGGTCGTACTGATGCGCCGGTGTTCGTCGAAGCCGTAACCGACCGACAAGATGATCACATCGCGTTCGTCGCCTTGGACGGTTTCGATGGTTTTGATGAAGAAGCCGTTCAGGCGATCGGTCAGGTCGGGGTGCTCGGCCACGGCCGTTTCGATTGCGCGCGCTTGGGCCGAGCTAAATGCAATCACCCCGAGCGTCAGATCGGCCCGGTTGGCGTAGTGGTGTGCCACCCGTTCGGCGACCCGCGCGGCCTCGACCGAGTTGTCGTCGGTCTCACGGTGATATATCCCGTCGGTGTGGAACAGTTCGACGCCCAGGTCTGACGCATTGGGGTCGGCTCGCGGGAAGGCGAGCAGGTTGCCTTCGTAGTAGGCCTGGTCGGCGAAGGCGATCAACGCCTCGTGCTGGCTGCGGTAATGGGTGCTCAATTCCAGCCCGGCGAAGGCGCCCTTCGCGAGTTCGACCATGGACGGATGATCGATCACTGCGTCGTCGGGCCGGTCATAGAACGACGTCGGCGGCAGCTGCTTGTCATCACCGACAGTGATCAGCTGGGTGCCTCGATACAGACAGTTGATTGCGTCTGCTGGGGCTAGCTGCGAAGCTTCGTCTAAGATGATCACGTCGAAGTCAAGCTCCGGCGGCAGCAGTCGACTCGCTGCCGGCGGCGAGGTCAGGAAACACGGTTTCAACGCCTGCGCGGTGCTAGCAACCTGACCAAGCAGATCGCGTACGGGTAGGTGTCCGGTGGTTTTGTTGGCTTCGCGTCGGATCAGTTCGGGTTCGCCGGGGCCGTTCACGTTCGGGCGCCGGGATTCGACCGCGTTCACCACGTCAGCCAGCGCGGCGGTGATCAGTTCTCGGTCCAACAAGCGGAACTCGTCGACCAACTGATCGCGGGCTTCGGCGGCGGTCGGTTGCAGACTGAGGTCGTCGCGGATCACCGCGTCGGCCCAGCCACGATAGAGCGCCCGTTCGATCACGGGCCAGATCTGCGCCGGTTCGATCTCTTCGTTGACGCAGAAATCGGCTGCGGCGGCCAGATCCTGATCGGCCAGCGCTTGCCGGGCGTCGTGATGGGCGAACCATTCACGTTGACCGTCCGTGTCGTCGAGGAATTCACGCAGCGTGGCGGACGCGCCGGCGTAGCTGTCGAACGACGCGCCGATTTCCTGACCCCGCTCGGGGGCAAAGGCGCCGACGATCCGTTCCCGCGCGTCGCGCCAGCCGGCGACCGCGCGGGTCAACTCGGTGGTCGGACGGCTCTCGGCCAACGCGCGCGCCTGCTCTGGGGTCAAAGCCACATCCACCCCGGTACGCAGCCGGCGCGCCTTCGCCGTCCACGCGATGACCTCGGCGAGCGCCTCATCGTTCGTCTTCGTCCCGCGATAAGCCGAACCCAGCACGGCCGCATGAGTCGCCGCGGTAGCCCAGATTGCCGCCTCTGCTTCAATTGCCGCCTGCCGTTGGGCCGCGATTTCGATCGCCTGCTGCAGGGTCAGATCCCGCCCAGTCGGCGCGTTGTACGCCCGGATCAGCTCAGCTGCTTTCGTCAACGGTTCAATATGAGCGCGCAGCCACCCGATCGCGTCTTGCACGACCGCATCGCGCAATTGCGGCCGAGCCGTCCGCGCTGGCGCGTCGCGTAACGATGCCCGCCACCGAGTGAACTCCTGGTCGGCTTCGCGCACGATCCGCAGCAGCGCGCTGTTGGGCCGAGGTGCGCACATGTGCACGATCACCGCTGCTAGCGCGTCCGGTGGGGTCACCTCCAGCACGTCGTCGACCGTACGCAAAGCTTGGTCAATGGCGTCGAAGTCGGTTTTGATGCCTTGGTAGTGCCGGCCGAGCGCGGCAGCGTGCACCGGTTCCGCGGCGGCCAGGTCGTTGGCGGCGTGTTTCCATGCGGTGGCGTCGTCGAGAAAGGCCACTGCCTGCGCCGGTTTCACCGAAGGCAACGCGATCTCCGCCGCCGCCTTCTTGTCGTCGCGATAGGGCCGGAAAATTTTGCGCATGCCGCGGTGCCGATTCGCAAACCGGTCGGCAAGTTCATCGATTGAGCCGGTGAGGACGCTATCGGTGAAATGCAGTCGGGCCTGAGACTCGGCAGCTGTCACCTTTTCCACCAATCGGCGCAATGCCCGAGCGGCAGCGTGTGCTTGGGCCAATCCCCCGCTGCTGAACCATTCCGGGATTGGTTTGTGGGGACGGCCGATCAATTCGGCGATGGCCACTACCCGGGCCGAATCCGGGAACGTGATCACGTTGGCCAGGCCGAGTCTCGCGGTGACCCGATCGAGGCTTTGCTGGTGGTGTTCGAGCCGTTCAGCGTCGTTGGCGAAACGCTGCGCCAACGCGTCAGCCGCGCTGGCGGTCAAGTCGTCTAGGGTGACGCCCGGTGGGCTGAGCTCGGTCAGGTGCGGCAATTCACTGAGCTCATTGGACGAGGGCAGATCCGACCACGGGACGCCGCCATAACGCAGCGCGGCCAAATACCGGGTCAGGTCGTCGATCGCGCGCTGCACTGGTTCTAAGCTGGGCGCGGTCAACCAATCGTCGCCCGCTTTGGCCGGTCGTTGGGTGCCGTGGTCGGCCAACTCGGCCAACACAGTCGCAGCGGCTGGGCCGGTCAGATCGAAAGCGGCGGCCAGCGGCGCGTGTGCTGCGGCTGCGGCGGCGAGCAGGTCCAGGGCGACTTGCGCGAGGTGCAAGCGACCGTCCAACGGGTCACGATCGACCACATCACGCCACAGGAACGTCTCCCGCTGGGTCTTGCCTAGCTGCTCAGCGGCGTGCTGCACCCGTTCGACCAGGGCTGGGGTGAGCTCGGCCGGACGCGTGTTCGGCACCGGCGCGGCCGGCACGTCCAGCAACTTCGCGCACCAACCCAGCACATCGTGCAGGCTGCGGCCGAGCGGCTCGCGCACCCGGTTGACTGCTTCGGCGTACGCGTCCAGACGTTCGCGGCGTTCGCGGACTGCGCGCCGATCGATCGGGTCCATGCCGGTGACTGGCGCTGGGTCGGCGTCGAGGGCGCTAGCCAGTGCGGTGGCGACGTCCTTGCGCCCGGTTTGCCGACCGTACAACTCCAGCAGGTAATTGCTCAGACCGACGTCGGCGAGCCGGCGGGCGACTGTGTCGAGCGCGACCGACTTCGCCGAGACGAACAGCACCCTTTTGCCAGCGTGCAACAGGCAGCCGATCATATTGGCGATGGTCTGCGATTTGCCAGTTCCGGGTGGGCCGTCGATGACGAAACTGCGGCCGGCGACGGCGTTAGCCACGCACGCGCGCTGCTGAGCATCGGCGTCCAACACCAGCGGTACGTGTTCGGGCGGGGTCAGGTCGTCGACAGTTCGCGCAGTAATGAGCTCCTCGATCGGCACATCGCCGAGCACTAAGGTACGCACGATCGGGTGATCGAGAATGCGCTTTTCGTTGCTGACCAGATCCAGGTATTGCGTCACCCGGTGCACGCCGAATCGACCGAGCACCACCGACTCGTCGGCGTGCCAGTCGCGGCGGTCGCTGATGGCGACGTCGAGTTTGGCCCACAGCACTGTGACGTCCAGGTCGTCGAGCGAGTCGACAGCTGGCAGTTGCACGTCGAGGGTGGCCAGGCGCAGCGCGAGTGCCGGGTTGACCAGCGGGTCCTCGGTGCCTGCCGTCAACCGTGGCCCGTCCGGGGCAAGCTGCACCGGCACCAGCAAGATCGGGCTGTGATAGCTGTGCCCGACGTCGTCAGCCCAGTGCAGCATTCCGACGGCCAGATACAGGTTGGTGATGCCGCGGTCGAGATATTCGTTGCGCCCGCGTTGGTGCAGCTGCTGCAGGGTGGCACCGAGCTGTTCCTCGGTCAGCTTGGTGCCCAGCGGATGCTCCTCGTCGGCCCCAGCGCGGGCGAACCCGCAGCCGTCGGCCCCTTGCAACGCCTTGACGATGCTTTTCGGCGACGGGCCGGTGATCTCCACCGTGCCGGGCAGACCCGGTTTGAAGTCGATCAGCGGATCCGCACCGGTCAGGTCGATCAGGCCATCGCGCCAAGCGTCAAGCGCCGCCGCGACCTGTCCTCCTACATGATCCGCCCACATTCCTCAATTTCAGCAAGCCGGACACCTGTCACGCGGCAATTCGCCCGCTTTGCTCAACTACCCCGCCCGACTCGCCCGCCTATTTTCGGAATAACAGCTGTATATCGCTCATTATCGGCTAAATCGTTCAGCGGAAAGTCGGGTCGGGCACGGACAGCTCGCGGTTCGGCTCGTCCACCAGGGGGGGCGAGTGCGGGGCGGGCCGCACCGAGCCGGGCCGGGAAACGCTGGGCCAGCCTCTTGCCCAGCCGGACGATCCAGCGCTGCGCGGGCTCCTCGACGTACCGGTGGGCGCCTTCGCCGATTAGCAGCAGGATGCCGATGGTGAGCAGGAAACCGACATACGGCGCCAGGCCGTGCCCTTTCGCGATCGGATCGTAGGTTCTCAGCTGCCACACCAGCCAGCGGTGCGTCAGGTACAGCGCGAAGCTGGCTGCTCCGAGCTTGACCATCGGTGCGGTGCTGAGGATACGCGCGAACCAGCCGCGCTGCGACGCCAGAGAGAGCAGTAGCAGGGTGAACGGCAGCACGAAGAACGCCCCGTACGATGCCGCGCCCCAGAAGCCGCTCTCGCCTCGGAACATGGCCAGCCCGAGGATGAACACCACGACGGTGGCCTGAAGCAGGTGGTGGGTGCGGGTGCTCCAGCCGTGCGCGTACGGAATGAGGAAAGAGACAGCCACCCCGCCGAGGAAGATCGGGAACTGGCAGAGCGGGTTGCGATAGAGCCAGCGGTGGCCACTCCCCGGATTTTCCGCCGGCAGCGCGGCCCGGCCCGAAAGGACAAAATAGACCAGGAGCAGGAGCGTCAAGACGGTCACCGCGGCGATGATCAGGATCAGGCCGCGGGCGCCGAAGCGGCGGGCGACCGCGGCAACCAGCGGCACGACGAACGGGAAGAGCAGGTAGAAGAACAGCTCCGCCCCGATCGACCAGCCGGGGCCGTTGTAATAGGACTGGGCGACTAATAGGTCGGGGCTCCACGTCTGCACGGCGAAGACGTTCTGCACGAACGCAGATGGGAACTGTTTGTGGTTGACCGAAAAATACAGCCCGGCTGAGTAGATGATCATGACCCAGTACAGGGGCATCACCCTCGCTACCCGGGCAACGTAGAACTTCACCGTCCGCCGGGTCTGCCGGAACGACAGCCCCTCGTAGTTATAACCGAGCACCACACCGGAGAGCATGAAGAACAGCGGCACGCCGACATAGCCCCAGTGCGCGATCTTGGCGAGTTTGTCCGGCAGACTCGGCGGAACCCCGACGTGCGAGACGACCACCGCCATCGCGGCGACTGCGCGGAGCCCGGTCAGAGCACGGAGCTCTGGCTTGCGGCGGTGCGGACCGAGCATCACCGTGCTGGTCATCAGAAACTCTCCTCGGCATGCGATGAGGGCCGGCTGCGACCGCCGCGGGCGACGCGGCTCCGCGAGACGGCCGAGCGAATCGCCCAGGATAAGGGATCGTTATCACCGATTCCTCGGATGGACTCGGTAATTCGCCGCTCACGGGAGGACCACGTGGCGCATTGCGGCAAGGGGTTTACCCGGGGAACCCCTTAGACCCGGCTCAGGGTTTCCTTCTGCGCTAGCCCCTGAGCAACACCAAGACATCGACGGTACGCGGCATTTGTCGCTTCGACCGGTCGGCTTTTCGACCGTACGTGTCGGTGGGGGTGGATCGGGGATTTGCTCGGGGCTAGCCCGGATGTTTACAGCGACCACTCTGCCTAGTTTCAGGTTCGACACAGCAAACATCTTTCATGGCAGGGGGCCCCACGATGGGGAAGCGACCAGTGACCGTGCGAATTGCGCGGTGGAGTGCCGAACATCCGTGGCGCGCAATCGCGCTCTGGGTCGTTTTCGTAGCGATCTGTTTCATTGGCGGCACATCGGCGGGCACGCAAAAGGCGTCCGCGAAGGATCAGGCGATCGGCGAGTCCGGCCGCGCCCACGTGTTGATCGATCAGGGCAAGTTCGCCGACCGGCCGGCAATCGACAACGTCCTGATTACCCCGCTCTCGGGCAAACTCGATCGGGCCGCCGCTGACCGGGTTGCGGCCGATGCCTCCGCCAAGCTGCGCACAGTGACTGCGGTTACTGAGGTGGGACAGCCAATCCCGGCCAATGACGGCTCCGCGCTGCTGGTGCCGATCACGATGAGCGGCGACGCGGAGACCGCCAAGGACCGGGTCGAGCCGCTGCGCGCTGCTACCGCACAGGTGCAGCAGGCGCATCCGGAGTTGCGGGTTGAGGAGGTGGGAGGGCCGTCCATCAGTAAGGCCCTGGACGACACGCTCGGTAAAGATTTCCAGACGGCCGAACTGCTGAGTCTGCCAGTCACGTTGGCGATCCTGATCCTCGCGTTCGGCGCGCTGATCGCTGCGGGTGTGCCGGTTTTGTTGGCGTTATCGTCGGTTGCTGCGGCGATGGGGCTGTCCACACTGGCTTCGCACCTGATCCCCGCCAACGACTCCACCGGCAGTGTGATCCTGCTGATTGGCATGGCAGTGGGGGTCGACTACTCGCTGTTCTATGTCCGGCGCGAACGGGAGGAACGGGCCCAGGGTCGAAGTCACGTCGATGCGGTGGAAATCGCTGCTCAGACCTCCGGACACGCGGTGGTCGTGTCAGGTACCGCGGTGATCATCGCGATGGCCGGGCTGTTCTTGGCCGGTGATGCCACGTTCTCCTCCCTGGCGGTCGGCTCGATCTTGGTGGTGGCCGTCGCAGTCATCGGGTCACTGTCGGTGCTGCCGGCACTGTTGTCCAAATTGGGGCGCTGGGTGGACCGGCCGCGAGTGCCGTTCTTGTGGCGCTTGACCGCGACGCGCGAGGGCGTGCGGCCGGGCCGGTTCTGGCGGTGGGTGCTTAGCCCGGCACTGCACCGGCCAGCGGCGACGCTGTTGCTGAGCGTCCTGGCATTGGTCGCGCTCGCCGCGCCGGCCGTGGGGATGAAACTGCGCTTCCCCGGCACCGAGGATCTGCCTCGGACCACGCCGACGATGCGGGCCTTCGACCGGCTGACCGCGGCGTACCCGAGTAATGGCACGGTGCATACGGTTGTAGTACGTGCCCCGGCTGCGGAGGCTGCGACGGTCAAAGCGGCGCTGACGAAGTTGGCCGACAGCACTCAGGGTGACTCGCTCTATGCCGCGCTGGAGAAGACCGGGCCGGACATCGAGGTGTCTCCGGATCAAACCGTGGCGATGCTGGATATTGCTACGCCTTACACCGGCCGCGACCCGGCTGCGGTGCAGTCGCTACACAAGTTGCGCACCACGCTCGCACCGGCGGCTTTGGCTGAGGTGCCGGGCGTGACTTACGCGGTCGGCGGTGCCATTGCCGCGAACGAAGACTACAGCGCGCACGTGTGGAACAAACTGCCGCTAGTGGCCGGGTTTGTGCTGGTGCTGACATTTCTAGTGATGGCGTGGACATTCCGGTCGGTGGTGGTCGCGCTGGTGGCAATCGGGCTCAACCTGCTCTCGGTCGGCGCCGCTTATGGGCTGCTGGTTTTGGTGTTCCAACACACCTGGGCCCAAGGGTTGCTGTCGTTTACCTCGAACGGCGCGATCGTGTCTTGGCTGCCGATGTTCTTGTTCGTCGTGCTCTTCGGGCTTTCGATGGATTACCACGTCTTCGTGGTGAGCCGGATCCGCGAAGCGGTGCTGCGGGGCGTGCCCACCCGCGAGGCTGTCGCTGAGGGCATCACCGGGTCGGCCGGGGTGGTCAGCAGTGCGGCGATCGTCATGGTCGGCGTCTTCTCGATCTTCGCGACCCTGAGCACGATCGACATGAAACAGCTCGGGGTTGGCTTGGCCGCGGCGATCCTGCTCGACGCGACGATCATCCGTGCAGTCGTGCTGCCTGCCATCATGATCTTGCTGGGCGACGCTAACTGGTGGGCGCCGCGGCTGTTGCGCGGCCCCGGTCGCCACATTGCCCCAACCCCGGCCGCCCAACCGGAATTGGTCACCGTCGACTGACCTGAGTTGAGAACAACTGCACTGGCACGGATGTCGAACCGGCACCCGTGCCAGCGCCACGTCCGGCATACCAGGACTGGATCAAAGGTGGCGGTGTCAGGTCAGGCGTTGGGCTAGCTGTAGTCGGCGAAGACCTGCTGGTTTACGCCGTCGACCGTGATCTGGCCACCGTGCGGCACGATCCACTGCGGCGTGGTGTGTCCAAACGGGATGCCGACGCAGACGACTGCCGCCGGGTTGTAGCAGGCCACCATTTCGGCGACCGTGTCACGCTGTTCGGCCCGCAACTGCGCTCGCTGCTCGGCCTGCGGCCGGTGGGTGCGGCTCGAAACGGGCGGCCGAGCCACTAGCACGGCGTCGATCGCGCTAAGGAGACCGCGCTCCCCCAACGTCCGCACGATCCGGCCGACCTTTCGCGCCGGGAGCAGTTCCTCGGACGTTTCTAGGAGCAGGACGGCACCGCTCAGCACCTCCGGATCAGCCGGGAAACGTCCAACCGCCAAGATCCACTCGATGATTTCGAGGCAACCACCCCAGGTCGCGCCGGTCACACTGCGACGCGGGCCGAACCAGGACCACGGCTCGGTCGGCTCGCGCTCACCGACCGACACCAAAGCGCGCGGGTCGGCCCAGTCGAGCCCGTAATCTTCGGATTCGGCGACCTGCGTGAGCTCCAACCGCTCCCCGGTGAGCAGGGCCGCACGCAGCGAACGGGCATGCACCTCCTCGACCCCAGGACCGGGACCGAGGTGCACCTGCGACGACCCGCCATAGAAGCTGGTGAGACCGAGTCCCCACAGCCAGTTGTGCAGGTTCGTGTTGTCACTCGTACCGATGAAGGGTTTTGGATCTGCTTTGGCCAGGTCAGGGTTGAGGTGCGGGATCACCGTAATCTGGTCGTCGCCGCCGATGACAGCGAGGATGCCGCGAATCTGCGGATCGGCGAAAGCCGCGTTGAGGTCGGCCGCTCGGGCCTGCGGCGACGCCCCGACCAGGCGAGTGGTGGGATATTCCACTGGGACCAGGCCGGTCACCTCGTTAAATCGCCGCATCGCCTGCACATGAATCTCGGGATAGGCGCCAGCGGCAGCAAACGAGGGCGACAAAATGGCAATCTGATCACCGGGCCGAGCCTTAGCCGGCCGAACAAGCTCATTGGTCACACCGCGATCAAACCGGCAGACCACGTCAAGTTCCACCCCATTACCCAGGTACGACTGGCAGCCGCGCACCCGCAATGATCGACTCCGGACTGTAGTCAGCTATCTTGGGCGTCGCCCTGCACCCGAATTGAGCCGATCGAGGTCGATACCAGATGGTCACAGATCCGGATCACCACCCCACCAAAGCACGGCACCTACGGTGGGCCCTGATCGGCCTGATCCTCGCCGGTGCAGTCATCCAGATCGTTATGTCCGCGTATTACCTCAGCGTGGCGCACGCCCCGCGTCCGCGTGAGCTGCCGGTCGGGTTCCACAGCGAGCAGAACGCGGCCCAGATCGAGGGTGCGATCGACCAGGGTGGCTTGTTTAAGGCGCAGGCGTTCGGCTCAGCCGAGGACATGGTTGCGGCAATTCGCGCCAAAACGGTGTATGGCGGGTTGGACACGACCGTCTCGCCACCACGGCTTTACGTCGCTTCGGCGGCCGGGAGCACTGCCGCGACCAGTTTGCGGACTGCGTTCACCACAGTCGTGCAACAGGACACTGCGACCAAGGTCAAACAGCTGGTATCCGCGGGCAAACCGGTGCCGGTAAGCGTGTTGCAGCAGCTCACCGCCGCGCCGACGATCACTGATGTGGTCGCCCTCCCACCCGACGACCGGGCGGGGGCGGCGATCGGGTTGTTGGTTCAGGCGCTGGCTATCGGTGCCACGGTTGCTTCGCTGGGACTGGGGCGCATTGGTGCGCGTACGTCACCGTCGATTGTTCGCGGGATCGGGCATGTGGGGGCGCTGCTTGCCTACGCGGTGGCTTCGGCGGGGGCAGTGTTGGCGGCGACGCACCTGTTCGGCGTACTGCCGGCTGGGGCTAGTTTGCGGCTTTTCTGGACGTTTTCGCTGGTGTCGGTGGCGATTACCGGCTCGGTGGCGGGTTTGGTGGCGCTGATCGGGCGCTCCGGCACAGCCCTGGGCACCGCATACTTCGTCTTCGGCATCCCGATCTCCGGCTCGTCGGTGTTGCCGGAGTTCATGCCGACCGCCGCGCGGGTGGTGGGCCAGGTGCTGCCCACCGGCGCGGGCGCGACCTTGGTGCGCGACAACCTCTACTTCCCCGATTCGGCTATGACCCGACCCGTGGTAGTGCTCGCGCTGTACGCCGGAATCGGGCTGCTGGTAATCCTGACCACCAACGCCCTAGCCAACCGTTCCCGGCGACAATCCCTGCTAGAGGTAGGCCCGGCCGACTCAACCGAAGCCCGCGAACCCGACACCATCGACGCCTGAACGACTCCCACACTCCATTCCGGAGTTGGCCCCTCAAATCGGCGCCGCCTCCACCGCGACGGTGCCGATTACTATCAAACCGATGTCTGCTGACGTCGATCACCAATTTCCGGTTGCGCTGCACTACCGATCTTTGCGCACGAGGCGTTACTCGCTCGGTGGACTTGCCCGGACGAGTTGTTCGAGGAACTGAACGGCATCGATGCCAACACGAGGATCACGACGTTGCTCCGTCTCTACGATCCGCAAAAGCGGTAGCGCACTGATGGCCGCAGATCCGAAGTCGCACCTGGAATTGGCTTGGAATTGATAACGTCACCTGGAATGCTCGTTGCCGTGGACGCCCAGGAGAGACTACTTGCCGAACATGAATGCCAACGGCTCCTCGTCGAGTTCATCCGACGGTTGGACCTTGGCAACCCCGGCTCTGTCGCCGAACTGTTCACTCTCGACGGCGTCTGGGAGTGGCCAGCCGGGTCACGGTTGATTCGAGGACGAGAGGAACTGCGTAGGTACTTTGCGTCTCGGCCCGCTGACCGCGTGTCTCGGCGTCTGTGCACAAACGTTCTGATCGACATCGAGTCGCCCACCCAGGCAAAGGGAACCTCATATCTGGTGACTTATCGCGTGGATGGCTACCAGGGGGAAATGGTGCCGCCGCCCACCCCGGCAAACGTCGGCCACTACGAAGACAATTTTGAGCGTCACAACGGCTCTTGGCTCTTGGCTCGGCGGGTGACTCTCCTGCCCTTCGGAGCCGGCACGCCTCGGGTGTGATGCGGAGGCTTCGTCGACGTCGTGTGCGTCCAACTTAGCGCCGCTCTGATTGATAAATCTTTCGAGTCGCTACACCGACCGATTCACCGGGATCGTAATTAATTAAACGCGCCACGCGGCCGGCAAGTGAATCACTATGAGGCGAAGCCACAGCCGGGTACCGACTGCAAGTTGATGAGACTCTTGTCTCCGGCAAAAACGGCCCCAGGCGAACAGCAGAAATCGCCCCTATCCTGGCCACTGGAATACCATGATCCGATCCCGATATGAGGATTCACGAATGCGCCGGAATTCTCGCGACAACGACACAGTCTCCGCCGCGATTGCCGAGGTATCGGGTTAAGCCGAATTAATCGAATAGAGTGGATAGCCAGGCGTTGCGAAAGGTGCCGGCTGGATCGTATTTGGTGACCAGCTTGCGGAAATCGCCGAATCGGGGGTATTGGGTGCGCAACGTGGTTGGGGCGGTGGTGAATATCTTGCCCCAGTGCGGGCGGGCGTCGAATGCGGCCAAACGCTCCTGAACCGCGTCGACCACTGGAAGAACCGCGGCTGTGTCGGCGATCCAGGTGAAATGCAGGGCGATGCTGTCGCGGCGATAGTTCGGGCTCAACCACAGCTCATCAGCGGCGACAGCCCGAATTTCGCTGACCTGCAGCACCGAAGCAATTTGCGCGCGGATAGCCGCCAGTGAATCGAGCGCAGCCAGGCCATCGTCGTGCGCGAGGTGGAACTCCGATTGCAGTTCCGCGCCACTGCTAGGCGTGAATTCGAGCCGAAAATGCGGTAGCCGAGTGTGCCACGGTCCGGCGACGCCACCTTGCTCGGTGCAGTTGACGACCGGCATGCCGGGCACTGGGTGGCGCGCACCATTGGCGGGCTGAGCACCGTACCAACGGGGGGGGCGTGGGGGTTTGGCGTTTGAGCCAGGCTTGGTTGATGTTGGGGCTGGAGAAGTCGGTGAAGAGGCTGACGCTGTAGCCGTCGGCGAGCATTTCCGCCAGGTGGGCGTTGACCTGGACTTGCAGCACATGTTCGTAGACGTATTGGCGCAGGTCGAAGGTTGGCACTACATCGAGGGTGAGTGAGGTGACCACGCCGAGCGCGCCGAGAGCGACGACGGCGCCGGGGAAATTGGCGTCGTCTCGGGTCAGAGTGACCAATTCGCCATCGCCGCGGATGAATTCGATGGCGGCGACGGCGGTGGCCAGGTTGCCGTTATGCACGCCGGAGCCGTGGGTGGCAGTTGCCACCGAACCGGCGACTGAGATGTGTGGCAATGAGGCCAGGTTGTGCAACGCCAGGCCGGCGGCGTGCAGTCGGACGGCTAGCTCGCCATAGCGGATGCCGCCGTCGACGCGAACGGTGCGTCGGTCGGGTGCGATCTCGATTAGTCGGGGCAATGCTGCCAGCGAAATCAGCTCGCCGGTCGTGTCAGCTAGTCGGTTGAACGAGTGGCCGCTGCCGAGCACTCGGATCGGACCGCCGGCCGCGACGATCTCCTGCACTTCGGCGACTGATTTGGGCCCGTGCAAACGACGGGCTGCGAAGACAACATTTCCCGCCCAGTTAGTGATCTGCTCGGACAACACGGCACCACCTTATCGACGCACGCCAACTCCGCGACCAGTGACTCAGCAAAAACTGAAGTTTCACCAATTGAATCGGCTGGGATAGGTCACGTCGGCCAGGGTGTCTTGGCCTTTGGCGTTGGGGTGGAAATAGTCGAGGTGGTTGACCAGATCGAGGGAGAACCGCACGTTATGCGCGGCACCCCCATCCCATTTACACCGCTTCCCGAAGGCAGCACAGGCTGCCTGCAATTGATCGTTGAACGCATCGACTCGATCGGACACGCGCTGGCGCCGCGCATTAGCGCCCGCATCCGTGGCAGTCGGATCGGCCAACAATGCCGGGCACACACCGTTGTTCCACGCGCGTACGGCGTCGGTGTTGGTGTGGCCGACCTGCCAGAGGTGGTAAACGTCGGGGATGCTGACGACCAGAATGTGCGCTTTGGGCAGTCCGCTTTTGAGCTTGACCAGGGCGGCGTCGACGCTGGACCGAAACGACGAGATGCTGGTCATCGCGTCGACGGTGTGGGTGCAGGCGTCGTTCGCGCCGATCAGCACAGTGACATAGTCAACTTTGGCTCGGACGGCGCGCTGGGCTTGCTCGGCCAGACCTGCGGCGCGAGCACCGGACTCGGCGAAGTTGAGCTGGTTGCCGCTGATGGCGGAGTTGCCGACGCGGATGCGGCGGTAGTGGCTGTGCACCGAGCTGCTGTCGCCGGTGGACCAGGAGTTGCGGCCGCAGGCCAGCAGGGTGAAGCAGCTGCCGAACCCACCGGTGATCGAGTCGCCCAGCGCGGCCATGGACGACGGCAGCCCGGCTTGTGGTTTGCCGGTCGAGGCTGGTCCGCCGTGCCCAGCGTCCTGGCAGGCTAATGCCATACCGGCCAGTAACGCCAGGCCGACGACTGCCCATCGACGAACCACCATGATCCCTCACATCACCCGTAGCGACGGAAAGGTCACGCTATCAGGACTAGCTCGGGGCGGCGGTGACGACGATGTTGTCGCGATAGTGACCAGTAGCGGCGTCGAACGGTCCGCCGCAGGTAATCAGGGTCAGTCGGGTCGCCCCGGCGAGCGAGAAATACTTTTGCAGCGGAATTTTCGTCTTCTCGTATCGTTCGCGGCCGACCACCGAGAACTGGCGGGTGTGTCCGGTCTGGTCACTCAGGGTGATTTTGTCGCCGACTGCGAGGCGATCGAGTTTGAAGAAGGCACCCTTGCCTTGCGCTGAGCTGTCCACGTGCCCGGCGACGACGATCGAGCCCTGGGTTGCTTCAATTCCGGGGCCGAAGCGATACCAACCGACCCGGTTCACGCTCGGTGGCACATCGAAGTCACCAGTTTTTGGATCGACTCCGACTGCGTCAACGGTGCCGTCGAGGCCCATCGCTGGGATCTGCAGTTTTGCAGGTGGCACGACGTTGTCGGCGCTGGGCAGGCTGCCGTTCTGCACGGCGTAGCCACCGTCGGTCGTTCCCGCCGGGGTGGCAGACGGGGTGGCCGAGGCCAACGCCGCGACCGTTGGTGCGCCGACGTCGGAAGGCGGAGCCTGCTGGCACGCTTGCAACCCGACCAAAGTCAACAACGCGGCACCGGTTGCCGCCGCGATCAGGGGTAGGCGACGGCGCGCCCCGGGCGAAACCCGGGACGCGCCGTCAGAACTCACGGTCACGAGCGGCGACGAACCACAGCGAACCGGCCGGCGCCCACTACCAGCAGCAACAGGCCGAAACCGGCCAGCGCGTACCAGGTGGTGGACAGTCCACGGTCAGCCAGGCCACCGTTACCGCTGGGCACGCCACCGGGTGCGGAGTGCATTCCCGTGAGGGTCTGCGCGACCAGGGTGAGGCTCTTGTCCTTCGCCGAACCCACCGCGTACACGATGGTTGCGGTGCCTTCCTTGAGGGTCAGGTCCGCCGGGCCGATGGCAACGGTGCTGGTGCCGGCCAGGACGACGTCAGCCTTGATCGTGCCCGCGGCGAGATCGGCCTTGACCTCGTTCGGGTTGGTCAGGTTCTTGAAGGCAACCTTGCCATCAGCGCGCACGTCCACGGCCGGGGCCGCTGCAGTGTGCCGCACGATCAGCCGAGCTTTACCGGCCGCGATCATGCTCACGTCGTTGACGAACGGGGTGATGGTCGGCTTGCCCGCCTCGGTGAGGTGAGCGACCAGGCTGATGTTCGCGCCACCGGGCACCTTGGCACCGTTGACCTTGAGGATGGCCTTGCTCAGTGGCTCACCGGGCTTGGTGAGTGCCAGATCGTAGCTTCCGGCCGTCAGGTTCAACGGGCCGGCGACCTTGCCGGGCTGGAAGTTCGGCAGCGTCTCCTTGCCGTTGACGTAAACGTCGACCGGGGTGCCGGGGATGCCATGCACCACGTAAACCTGCGACGAGGACGCGGCCTGCGCGGCGGTTGCCGTCAGCGCACTCACCCCGCCAAAGGTCACCAAGGCGGCTGCCGTGACGGCGGCCAGCCGACGGAAGTTCAGTTTGCGCATCGGTTGCTCCTGAAAAAGTTTCGGTGTCGGACGCCAATGGATTCGCCAGCACGACCGCCGATGGATGCGGTTGCGGGAAAAATTTTTCGCTACACGCGTGGGGCCGGCCCCACGCGTGTAGCAAGATGTCAGCACTACAACTGACGCGAGGAGGGTGATGGACGATCTGTCCGGTCGCGACGACGACCTGGCCAAGCCCTTCCGGGACGGCGACGAGCGCAGCCTGCGCATCGCGTACGACCGGTATGGCGGGGCGGTCTTCCATCTGGCGAGCCGGCTCCTGGCGAACCGCGCCGACGCCGAAGACGTGACTCAGGCCACCTTTGTCGCGGCGTGGCAGGGGCGGGAGACGTTCGAAGTCGCCCGCGGGAGCATGCTCGGTTGGCTACTTGGTATCGCTCGGCGGAAGGCCGTCGACCGGATGCGCTCGGCCGCGAGGGAGAATAGGGCCACGGAGGTCATCCGGAGCATGCCCGACCAACCCGAGACCAACGAGACACCCGAGCGCGTCCTGGACCGGCTTGTCGTCGCCGACGAACTGGCCCGACTGCCCGACGAGCAACGGCGCACGCTGGAGATGGCGTTCTACGACGACCTGACCCACCCACAGATCTCCGCAGTCACCGGGCTGCCCCTGGGCACGGTGAAAAGCCACATTCGCCGGGGCATGGCAAACCTGAGACGACGATGGGAGGTGGACGGTGCAGGAACATTTGGACCCGGATCGGCTGATCCTTCTCGCGCTCGCTGAAAATCCGCAGCATTTCCACGAAACCGCCCACCTTGCCGGTTGCCTCGAATGCCAGGTTGAACTGGATTCCTTGCGCCATGTCGCGGAGCTGGGCAGCGAATCGCAGGATCTCAGCGACCTGCCGCCACCGCCGGAACGCGTGTGGCAAGCAATTGCCGCCGAAGTGGCCCAACCGACGACGGGCAAACCGAAGGTGATCGACATCGCGGCGCGTCGGCGACCTCGTCGCTGGCTGACCCCGGTGCTTGCCGCAGTAGCCGCGGCGATTATCGGGATCGCCGGCACGGTGACGGTGATCCGCTTCGTCGGGCGCCCCACGCAGGCGATGATCACCGCCCATGCTGATCTGACCCGGTTGAAGATTGCACCGGACGCGGCCTATGGCGAGGCACAGGTGGTGGCCGGCGACCAATTGCGCCTTAGTGTGCGGAACCTGCCATTGACCACCGGTTACTACCAGGTCTGGCTGATGAATCCGGAGAATCTCACCCAAATGGTACCGGTCGGGATTCTTGGTGATTTGTCGACGACAGTGTTGCCAATCGCCCCAACTACCGACTTGAATCGGTATCGCTTGATCGACATTTCCGCCCAGGCATATGGCGGGGACGGGACGCACTCGGGCAAAAGCTTGCTCCGCGGCACCCTGACCAACTGAGCCGTTCGGCCCCGCTCGCGGCCGGGGCCGGGCACGCTGATGCTATGCACATTAGCGTCATCGGCGCCGGTCAGCTCGGTGCAACTCTGGCCGCTTGGTGCGCCCAGAGTGGCCACGACGTCGCCTTGGCCTCACGACACCCGGAACGGCTTGGCTATCTTGTCGATCAGCTCGGCCGCCATGCCGCAGCGATGCCAGTCGCCGACGCTGCCGCCTTCGGTGACATGGTGCTGTTCACCCCGAACTGGGCGTCGGCAAAGCAGGCGGTCGACCTCAGCGCCGACGGATTGGCCGGCAAAGTCGTCATCGACGCGACAAACCCGGCGGAACCCGGCGCGGAGAGTGGCCTGGAGACGCTCATGCACTGGGCGCCGGAGGCGCACTGGGTGAAGGCGTTCAACACTTTGCCGGCGGAAGCACTGGCCCGGCGCCGGGGTCAGAACCCGCTGCTAGCCGAGTTCATCAGCACCGATGAGAGCGACGCTCGCGCCGCCGCGACGCAGATCATCAGCGATTTGGGCTTCGCCCCGGTCTATGCGGGCTCGGCGCGCACCGCCTGGCTAACCGAGACCGGCGGCCCACTGCAACACTGCGAAGTCGACGTCTTCCACGCCAACGAAGCCCTGGCCGAAGCGCTAGCGTTGTCACACTAGCGACCCGCCGGCTTCCGCTGATGTGCACATGGCGAAGTGACGGTGCGATAGCGAAGCGACGGTGCGATAGCGAAGCGACGGTGCGAGAGCGCCCAACCGTCATCCCACCATCGAACAGCCAAGTAGGACAAACGTGACTGACTAATAGTGCGACGGGCCCTAACCGAGACCGGCGGCCCACTGCAACACTGCGAAGTCGACGTCTTCCACGCCAACGAAGCCCTGGCCGAAGCGCTAGCGTTGTCACACTAGCGACCCGCCGGCTTCCGCTGATGTGCACATGGCGAAGTGACGGTGCGATAGCGAAGCGACGGTGCGATAGCGAAGCGACGGTGCGAGAGCGAAGCGACGGTGCGAGAGCGAAGCGACGGTGCGAGAGCGAAGCGACGGTGCGAGAGCGAAGCGACGGTGCGAGAGCGAAGCGAGCCGGCGGTCAGATGACGGCGTTGACGAATTGTTGGCCGGTTGGGTCGACTACTCGGACTGAGGCCACGCTGGCCGGGTCGATCAAAGCGCTACCGTCGAGCATCATGCCGTCGGCAGCACCGGCCGCGGACATCAGCCAGCTGCCCGCCACCACCACCGTGCCGTCCCGGCCGACCACTTCGAGCCGACATGGCTGCCCAGCTGGAATTCCCCCAACTGTGGCGCTGACGCGGATCCAACCCCCGGACGGGGTGACTGTCGCGGTGATCTTGGCGCCGGCCCCGCCGACTGCCGTCGCTGAGCGCAAACCAGTAGCCACTGCCACGCTCGGTCGCACTCGTGGGACTGCCATCGGGGCAGTGCCCCGGCCGATCAGCACTCCTCCGGCGACTGCTGCGGTGACCGCCACGGCGACGACTGCAGCTTGCAACGCCGAGCGACGACGACGCTTCGCGACCTGATCCACCCGAGCCGGGCGCAAGGTTGGTTGCAACAGCAGATCGTTGCGCTGCTGCGGACTTTCCAACATCATCAGATCTGGTACGGCCCGAAGCGCCGCCGACCACCGTTGCATCGACTCGATCTCAGTTCGGCAGTCCGCACAAGTCCGGATATGTGCGTCCGCACGCTGCTTCGCCTTCGGGGTCAGCATCTCCACCAGGTAGCCGGCAATGTCGACATGATCACTGGTGGGATTCATCGTCGCTCCCTCCAATCGCGTCTCCCCGGGCTCGGACCATCCCGGTTGGGATGGCCGGTGCTCGACGGCCCGGACCAGCGGGTTTCGCTGATCCGGCCGCAAACACAGGGCCGGTGTTCCCGGAGATACGCAGAGCGGGGCCGCTCGGATCAATGCGGCGCAAATTAACGACACCGCTCGACTTGTTGCTGCTTGTCCGCCTGCCGATCAGCCCGGCAATGCCGCAGCGGACGGCGCCAAGAAACGGAATACGGTCGGCAGTTGCTGCTGATGGTCTTCGGCCGGACCCAAATGGGCTTCACCGTACGTCAGGATCGGTTCCAACAAGTGGGACTCGACATGGCCCCGACCCGGATCACCGACCAGCACTAGTGCACCCCGGGCAGCGGCCCGTTCCAGAAAGCGCAGCATCCGCACGGCCAGTCCAGGCTCGTACAGGCCGTCGCCGACCAGGATCACTTCGGCGTCTTTGCCCGCACCGTCGAGCAGGTCGGCCGCTTCGAAGTCGAGCTCGACCTGGTTGGCGCGCGCGTTCGCCCGGGTGAGCAGGGCCGCGTACGGGTCGATGTCGTTGGCGACTACTGCCGCCGCACCGGCGCGTACAGCGGCAATTGCGACCAGCCCGGAACCGGAAGCGACGTCGAGTACGCGTCGGCCGGCCACCGATTCAGGATTGTCCAGCACATAACGAGCGAGCGCTTGCCCACCAGTCCACGCGGAGGCCCAGAATGGTGCGCCGACTCGGTGCCCGGAATCTGCTTCGAGCCGAGCCCAGAGCACTGTCGGGTCATCGGCCAAATACAGGCTGATCTCCGGCACCAACGTTACGGATTGTCGCCGCAATCCGTCCAAAGCAGATGATTCGTCAATGAGGCGAGCGGCGAAGGTGGCCGAGGATTGGGTCGCAGCCACAGCCGGCTCGTCGGTCCGTTGGTTGGCGATCTTCGTCGACTCCTCGGTCAGTTTGGTGGCGAGTGCGGCGGCAGTCCCGGTTGACCCTGGGGATGACGCAAATTCGATCTCGTCTCGTGCGACACGAATGTCGATGTCAGCTCACCACTCCTGTATTCGGCCAATGCCATCGGTGCACCGCAGTGGAAATTTGCTGCGGGCACGGAAACTAAGGGGTGATTTCTACCAGCGCGCGGCGCCGTTACGGCACCATACCGGCCGGTTGTCGCGGCATCGTCATCGCGGTGCGGGTCAGCTAATGTTGCCCAGCCCGGACGGGTCGGGCACGGCTAGCGCGACAGTGAGCGAGAGCAGCCAGTCAGGATCGCGCAACCGGTCACCATAAATCTCGCGCAGCTTGGTCATCCGATAGCGGACCGTCTGCGGGTGCACGAACAGCTCTGCGGCGACTTCTTCGCGCCGACCTTGGTGCAACAACCAACTGCGCAACGTTTCGACCAGTTTCGCCGTCGCTGCTTCAGCCCCACCAGCTAACGGCGCGAGCACCCGCGCGCGCAGATCACCCAACGCCTGCGCGTCCGCTGTCACTGCCAGTACGGCGAGGTGGTCTTCGGTGTCAATGATCCCGTCGTCGGCCACCAGGGCGCCCAGGGCCAGGGTGCGGGCGGCTCGCTCGTACGAGCTGCGGGCCTGCAGCCATGGCCGCGCTGGGCCGATCACCGCGTGTCGACCGTGCAACAGTCGGCGCAGGTGAGCGCGGTTGGGCTCGTGCGCGTCCGGTACCAAAAGCACTAAGGTGTCGGGCAGTTCGGAGCCGGCACCGCTCAGGGAGAGGGTGCGTCGGTCAAGCGTGTCGCCGACCGTTCGAGTGGCCCGCTCGGGCACCAGCACTGCGGTAAGCGTTTGCGGTGGGGTCCAATCGGCCCGCTCAGCCGCCGCCAGCAGCACGTGTTGCGGCTCCCCCGCGATCAACGACTGGGCCAACTGCTCCAGGTGGCGCAGTCGGGCCCGACCGAAGGACGCCAGCTCGTCGGCGTGCCCAGACACACTCGCGGCGGACAATTCGTCGATGTAGGCGAAGACCAACTCGGCGAAGTGGGCAATGTTCGGGGCGGGCTGCCCGGTGGCGACGCTGATCGCGGCGAGCTCACGCCACGCGACCCGCGCGCCGATACGGTAGGCCGCTAGCAGGGCGTCCAGCGTGCGGCCGTTGCGTGCTTCACCGCGGCCCAGGGCGTAGGCTGCTTCGAACGCCGGGGCCAGTGGGGAATTCGGGTCGGTGCCGGCAGTGCGCGTAAGCAGCCCAATACCGGCCGGACGCGACACCAGATCAAGGAAGGTGCCGAGCGCAGTCCGGACGGCTCGTTCAATTTTTGCCCCGAGCGGGCCAGCAAAAGCCTCCGCATAGGCCGGCACCTCGGCAGTGATCGCATCGATGGTCTGCGTCGCGACATCGGGCAGACTTTTGCGCAGCGGGCCGACTATTTCCGGCAGCAGCCGAAACGTTTTGACGTCGGGTAGGGGCGTCGTCACGGCCACCTCCGGGCCTGAAGAACCTGGTTAATCACCATATTGTCCTGCACGAACAAAAAATTTGGCCGGATTCATTTCGGTGGGTCAGGACTTTACTCCCGCGCCGCAGCACGCTTGTTATGTGGCTGTTACCCGAACCCTGCGAACCGGCGCTTGGCGCGTGGTGGAGCTGCTCACTACGCCGGTCGTCCCCGCTGATTACCTGGACGTCATCGCCCCGTTGCGCAACCCCAAGGTCTTACGCGCCCGCGTCGTGGCGGTTCGACCCGAAACACCAACTAGTGCCACCGTGGTGCTGCGACCCGGCCGGGGCTGGACCGCCCACGAACCCGGCCAGTATGTGCGAGTCGGTGTCGACGTCGATGGGGTCAGGCTGTGGCGTTCGTATTCGCTCACCAGTGCACCGCACCGCCGCGACGCCTTGATCACCATTACCGTGAGTGCTGTAACCGGCGGCCAGGTCAGCAATCACCTAATTCGTCGGGCCAAACGCGGCCAGCTGCTACATTTGGAGCCACCGGCCGGCGAGTTCCGGTTACCCGCCGTGCGCCCCAGCAAAACACTCTTCGTAACCGCCGGCAGCGGGATCACTCCGGTAATGGGGATGCTGCGCGGCACCGGAGCTGAGCTGACTGACGTGGTGCTCGTGCATTCGGCTGGCACTCGGGAGGCGGTCTTGTTCGGCGCCGAGCTGCGCGGCCTCGCCGCTAACGGCCGGATCCGCCTGATTGAACGGCACACCCGGGCGGACGGCCGACTCAAGCCGGCCGAGCTGGAGCACCTGGTGCCCGACCTATTCGAGCGGGAGACGTGGGCGTGCGGGCCGAACGACATGCTCGATGATCTCAGCGCGCATTGGGCCGACGCCGAAAAGACGCATCGGCTGCACACTGAGCGTTTTCGGCCGGTGTTACTCGCCGGTGGCGCGGGCGGCGAAGTTACGTTCGCCCAATCCGGGCGGGTTGTGCCCACCGACGGTTCGGTGCCGCTGTTGGAGGCCGGTGAGGCAGCCGGCGTACTAATGCCGTCGGGTTGTCGGATGGGTATTTGTTTCGGGTGCGTGCTGTCGCTGCGCGAGGGTGCGGTGCGTGACCTGCGCGACGGGCGACTGACTGTCGCTGAACCGGGCGACGCCATCGCCGTGCAGACCTGCATCAACGCCGCGGCCGGCCCATGCCGACTCGACGCCTGAAATCTCTTTCGCTGCTAAGCTCAAGTCCCAATTGAGGTATCGATGACTACTGTGCAGAACAAGAAGATCAATCCGATCGCCCATTTGAGTGCCGAAGACATCGAAGAAATCGCGCGTGAGCTCGACGCGATCCGCGATGAGGTGATGGCCAGTCGGGGCGAGAACGACGCCAAATACATTCGCAAAGTCATCGCCGTGCAACGCAGCCTGGAGCTGAGCAGTCGCGCGGTGCTGCTCTTCTCGCTGTTTCCCCCAGCGTGGCTGGTTGGCACGGCCGGATTGACGGTGGCCAAGATCCTGGAAAACATGGAGATCGGCCACAATATTCTGCACGGCCAATGGGACTTCATGCGCGACCCGAAAATCCACTCGACTAAGTGGGAATGGGATCACGCCTCCCCAGCGGAGCAGTGGAAGCACTCGCACAACGAATTGCACCACACTTACACGAATGTGATCGGCCGCGACAACGACCTAGGTTACGGGATCATGCGGGTCGACGAAGACCAGCGCTGGCACCCAGCACACTTAGGTCAGCCGATCTACAATATGGTCAACGCGTTGTTCTTCGAATACGGAATTGCCGCCTACGACTTGGAGCTCGGGCGCAACCTAGCGACTGCCGAGCGCCGGAAAGACCCAGGGTTCAAGGCCGCTGTAAAGAAGGTTCGCCGCAAGATCGGCAAGCAGGTGCTCAAGGACTACATCGTGCACCCGGCGCTGTCCGGCCCCTCGTTTCTGCACACCATGGCCGCCAACGCGACTGCGAACGTGATCCGCAATGTGTGGAGCCACTCAGTCATCATGTGCGGCCATTTCCCCAGCGGCGTCGAAACCTTCGAGAAGACCTCGATCGAAGGCGAAACCCGCGGCGAGTGGTATCTACGCCAGATGCTCGGCTCGGCCAACATTTCCGGCAGCAAACTGCTGCACATCATGAGCGGCAACTTGTCCCACCAGATCGAACATCACCTGTTCCCGGACATGCCGAGCAACCGTTACGCCCAGATCGCCCCGAAAATCCAAGACCTGTTCCAACGGTATGGACTCTCGTACACGTCCGGCCCGTTGCCAAAACAGGTCGCGTCCGCCTGGTACAAAGTCATCCGGCTCGCGTTGCCCAACAGTAGGAGCGCGCCGGCGTATCAGCGGCGGGTTGCCGACACCAGTCGCGGACCGGCCACGCGCTGGCAGCGGTCGACACCCACATCCGGTGAGCTTGTGCGCCGTTAATCACTGGGACGGTTATCGACGTGAACGATGGGTACAGTACCGGCATCAGGTTCGACTGCGACTCCGCGCCAAGACACACGCGTCCGGAGTAACCGCCATCTCGGCGCTCAGACAGCCGATCGTCACTTCGCAGGTGCCGCGGGCTTCGCAGCTCTGACCTGCCGATGCTCAAAACGTACCGGCGCGGCCGAGCAGATTCTGGTGGCAGCAGAACCGGCCTCGCTTCGCTCACGTCAAACGGCCCCCCGGCCGGCGCCGTCGTGCGTGACGCCCTATTGGGAAGCAGGCACCATGACCATGCGGTTTGGATTTCTCAGCACCCACCCGCCGACCCGATGCGGCCTGGCTACCTTCAACGCGGCCTTGGCCGAAAGTCTGGTCGCAGACGGTGCCGCTGGCGGCATCGTCCGGGTCACTACTGCCGGCGAACGCAGTGCGGACGAACTCAGCCCAGCGAAACTGGAGGTCATTCACACCTGGACGGCCGAAGAGCCGGGCGGCTGGAACGCCGCCGCCGATGCGCTCAACGCCTTCGATCTAGCAATTGTCCAGCACGAATACGGCATCTACCCGGGCGCTGACGGAGCGGATGTGTTGCGGCTGATGCGTCGGCTCAACGTGCCGAGCATCGTGGTGTTGCACACCGTCTTGAGCAAGCCGACCCCGCGCCAAAAATCACTGTTGGAACAAATCGTGGCCGTCGCCGGAGCTGCGGTGACAATGACCGACACCGCGCGGGACCGGCTGCTGGTCGGATATGACGTCGATCCGGGCAAAGTCACGGTAATCCCGCACGGCGCCGCTGTGCTGGACGAGGCACCGGTGCGCCAAAGCACTCGTGCTCACCTGCTGACCTGGGGTTTGCTCGGCCCCGGCAAAGGCATCGAGTGGGCGATCCGCGCCCTGGCCCAGCTGCGCCGACTCGACCCGCTCTATACCGTCGCGGGGCGCACTCATCCCAAGGTGATCGAACGCCACGGTGAGGTGTATCGGGCGAGTTTGCATCGGCTCAGTGCCGAGCTCGGGGTGGCCCAATCGGTCGACTTCCAGGCGATCTACCACGATCAGGCGACCCTCGGTCGGCTGATTCGCTCTGCCGATGTGGTGGTGCTGCCCTACGACTCGGTCGAACAAGTCACCTCCGGGGTGCTGATCGAGGCGGTTGCCGCCGGCGTTCCGGTCGTCGCCACCACCTTCCCGCACGCCGTTGAGCTGCTGACCGACGGCCCGGGCCTGCTGGTGCCGCATCAAAACCCGCGGGCACTGGCCACGGCAATCCGCAAGGTTCTCACCACACCCGGCTTGACCGCCGGACGCGCGCAGGCACCGGTGCTGCGGTGGCCCGAAGTGGCAGCCCGATATCAGTTGTTGGCCCACAGCCTGACCGCTGCGGCTCCGACCGCTGTGGCCGGAGCCAAAGCGTGAGCGCGACTGCGCCCAACTTCGCGCACTTGTTCCGGATGACCGACGACACCGGCCTGTTCGAGCACTCCCGACACGCCATTGTTCGACGCGAACACGGCTACTGCACCGACGATGTAGCTCGTGGCCTGGTTGTCGCGAGCCGAGAACGCAACCCGTCCCCCGCGGTAATCGGCCTGGCCGAGTGTTACCTGACTTTTCTCACGCACGCCCAAAGCAGCGATGGCGCCTTCCACAACCGACTTTCGTACGGTCGGCAGTGGACCGATCATGCTGGGTTGGGTGATTGGTGGGGTCGGGCGCTGTGGGGACTGGGCACTGCCGTCGCCCACAGCCCGGCCGCCTGGATTCGCCAAGCGGCACTTGTCGCCTTTGAACAGAGTGCCAAGTGTCGATCATCTGCCCCGCACACCATGGCATTCGCCGGGCTCGGCGCAGCGCAGGTATTGCGCGTCGACCCGGGCAATAGTCTGGCATCGACCCTGCTCGCCGACGCTGCCACCGCTATCGGGCCCCCTGCGGCCGACCCAGCTTGGTGTTGGCCGCAGCCGGCGTTGAGTTATGCCAGCGCAGCCTGGGCGGAGGTGGTGATCGCCGCCGGTCATCAGCAGGCGAATGCTGCGCGATTGGAAGCTGGCGTGCGCATGCTGAATTGGCTGTGGCAGGTGCAACTTCGCGACGGCAAACTGTCAGCACTGCCGGCGACCGGCTGGCTCAGTGGTGCGCCGCGGGAACGCTTCGACCAACAACCGATCGAGGTGGCCGCCTTCGCCGACGCGTGCGCGACAGCTGGCGAGGCGACCGGCGACGAGCGTTGGTCGCGGGGGGTAGACCAAGCCGTCGGGTGGTTTCTCGGCGACAACGACACCGGCACAGTGATGTGGGACCCGCAGACCGGTGGTGGCTACGACGGGCTAACGCCGGCCGGGCCGAACACCAACCAAGGCGCCGAGTCGACCTTGGCGTTGATTAGCACCCTGCAACATCGCGTCAACGCGCACCTACCCTGACCCGACGCCGGGCCGACCCGCGCCAAGATGTGCAGCCGCCGACGACGCTTGCCGAGGGTGCTCGTATCCTTGAGCCATGGATGAAGACCTGTTGGAGTCCGAGGCAGGCTTCGCCGGACTGGGACTAGCACCGGAGCTGTTGCGCGCGTTGAGCAGCCTCGGTTACGAAGAGCCCACGCCGATCCAGCGCGAGGCGATCCCCCCGTTGCTGGCCGGTAACGATCTGGTGGGGCAAGCCGCGACTGGCACCGGAAAGACGGCTGCCTTCGCGCTGCCCGTATTGCAAAAACTCGCAAATGCCACGAAAGGGCCAGGGCCGCACGCGCTGGTGTTGGTGCCGACTCGCGAGCTGGCCGAGCAGGTCTCGCAAGCCGTGCATCGCTACGGTCGTGACCTAGGGGTTCGCGTGCTGCCGGTCTACGGCGGTCAGCCGATCGGTCGGCAGCTGCGCGCGCTGGAGCACGGCGTCGACGTCGTCGTCGGCACCCCCGGTCGGGTGCTTGATCACATCAGCCGCGGCACGCTTGAGCTCGGCGGCATCCAGACTGTGGTGCTCGACGAAGCCGACGAAATGCTCGATATGGGCTTCGCCGAGGACATCGAGGCGATCCTGGCCGAGACGCCGCCGGAGCGCCAGACGGTGCTGTTCTCCGCGACCATGCCGCCACGGATCGACAGCATCGCCCGGCGGCATCTGCGTGACCCGATCCGGGTGCAGATGGGCCGCGACACCGCCACCTCCGACGAGCTGCCCTTAGTGCGCCAAAGCGCCTACTTGGTGGCACGACCCCACAAAACAGCCGCATTGGGCCGAGTGCTGGACGTTGAAGCACCGGCCGCCGCGATCGTCTTCTGTCGCACCCGCGAAGAGGTCGATCAAGTTACCGAGACGTTGAACGGGCGCGGTTATCGCGCTGAGGCACTGCACGGCGGGCTGAGCCAAGATCAGCGTGACCGGGTCATGGGTCGACTGCGCGGCGGCAATACCGAATTGCTCGTGGCCACCGACGTTGCGGCCCGCGGTCTCGACGTCGAGCAACTCACCCACGTGATCAACTACAACGTGCCGGCCGCGCCTGAGGCATATGTGCACCGTATCGGCCGGGTGGGTCGGGCCGGGCGTGAAGGCGCAGCGATCACCTTGGCCGAGCCACGCGAACAGCGCATGCTCAAGGCGATAGAGCGACTGACTGGCCAGCGAATTTCGCTGGAGAAGCTGCCCACCGTGACCGACTTGCGGGCGCGTCGGCTGGAAGTGACTCGCGCGTCGCTGCACGCCACGTTGGAAGCCGACGATCTAGAGCGCTTCCGCGTGGTGATCGATTCGCTGACTGACGAGTTCGACGTCGAAAACGTCGCCCTCGCCGCGATCAAGCTGCTGCACGAGGCGGCCGGCGGTGACGTCGACGAAGAAGAGATCCCGTCGGTGACCCCCGGGCAGCGCGAACGCGAATCCGCTGGTGGACGTGAGCAAAAGCGGGGCGACGGCCGGCGCGACCGCCCGTCCAGTGAGGGTGCGACCCGGTTGTTCGTCGGAATCGGTCGCCGGGTCGGTCTGCGCCCCCAAGACTTGGTCGGCGCGATCGCAGGCGAGTCTGGTCTGAATGCCCGTGAGATCGGCGCTATTCAGATCACTGATCGGTTCTCACTGGTCGAGGTGCCTGACTCGGCCGCCGAAATGGTGATCACAGCGCTGCAACAGAGCACGATTCGCGGTCGTCGTCCAACGGTTCGTCGGGAACGCTTCGCCCGGTGATCATCGACGGGGCCCGGCGGGCAGTCATCGGTACGGCGGTTGTGGCTGTCGTCGCCGCCGGTACTTGGCTGGTGGCCCCGCCGATGGGCGTCGATTTGGCGGCACAAGTCGCGCACGGTGACTTCTACGCTCATCATGGCCCCGCCGTACTCGACTTCGGGTGGTATGGCGGGCTTTCGCCGTATGCGTACAGCTTACTGACGCCACCGGCAATGGCGTGGCTGGGTGGTGGCATTGGCGGCGCGAAGTGGCTGGGCGCGATCCTCGCGGTGGTGGGCGCGGTCTTGTTGGTGTTGCTGCTGTTGCGCACCGGCGCCCGACGGCCGCTGACCGCCGGCGTGATCGGCGCACTTTGCCTGGTCGGCAACCTGGTCTCCGGCCGGGTCACCTTCACCGCCGGTCTGGCCTTCGCCGTGGCAACGCTGCTGGCCACGACCGTGCGCCGGGCAAGCCTCGGCTTCACCCTGGCGTTTGTCGGCGGCGCACTCACCGGTGCCGCCAGCCCAGTCGCCGCGCTGTTTCTCGCACTAGCCGCAACCGCGATGCTGCTGGTCGGGCCAGACCGCCAACGCCGACTCGCCGGCTTGTTCGCTGCCATTGGAGCCGGCTTGTCGATCCTGGGCATGTCGGTGTTTTTCGGGGTCAACGGCCCGATGAACACGATTGCCAGTGACACCTTACGTTCAGTGACGGTCAGCCTGCTGATCGCCGCAGTGGTTCGCCCACCGGTGCTGCGCCTAGGGGCGCTGTTCTCGGCCCTCGGCGTGCTAGCCGCCGCGGTGCTGACAACCCCGGTTGGGCTGAACGCCGGCCGCCTGTCCGCCACCTTCGCCCTGCCCGTGCTGGCCGGCTTTGCCACAGTTCCCCACCTGGGACGCTGGTCCGCAACCACCCAAGCCAAACTGACCGAATACCGCCAACGGTACGGTGCCCGCCGACTGTCCGCGTTCGCACTGACTGCGTTACTCACCGTGGTCGCGCTTTGGCAGCACCCGGTGGCTGTCCGCGAACTGAGTGCAGCCGGTGACCCAACCTCGTCCGCGCAGCAGTTCAGCCCGTTGTTGGCTCAACTCGCGCGCGAACAACCCGGGCGCATCGAAGTCGTTTCGACTGTCGCGTTCTGGGAGGCGGCCTACGTCGCTGACAGTTATCCGCTGGCCCGGGGCTGGCTGCGTCAGGCGGACATCGCCCGCAATCCGATCTTCTTCACCGGCCACCTCACCCCAGCCGGCTATCACGACTGGTTACTCGACAACGGGGTACGGCTGGTGGCGATTGCGGACGGGCCTGTGTCCTCGGTGAGCCGCGATGAGGCTCGAGTGGTGCGCGCTGCCCCGGCGTACCTGAATCGGGTTTGGCGTGGCAGTGGTTGGACGTTGTATTCGGTGGTTGGTTCGGCCGGGCTGGCGCAGGGTGCCACTGTCGTTGCCGCTGCCGGCGACGGGGTTCAACTGGACGTGCCGGTGGCGCAGGACGTGCTGGTGCGAGTGCGCTGGTCCCGGTGGTTGCGCACGTCCGGCCCGGGGGCCTGCCTGCGCCAGAGCCCGACGGGGTGGACTGTGCTGCGCGTGCGCCAGCCGGGGCATTATCCGATCGGCGGCTCACTGCACCCGGGTCCGTTCTGCTGAGCACCCGAGGTCCGTTCTGCTGTCCGGCTGGACCGCGCGTGCTGGACTGGCACAATGGTCCGATCGATCGTGATGTTGCCGCGCTGCGCCTACCACCGGACGTAGGCTGCTGCGGCCGCATTACCGACGAAACACTTCCGACGACGAAGTTCACCTTGCCGAAACCATCGGACCGCCTCGCACTGGATAGAGTCCCGCCATTCTTGACTACATCGATCCCTTCATCGGCACAGCGGCTACCGACCTGCCCCCGGCGCTCGGTCTGGCCGCTACTTGGTGGTGGCCGAAGCCGCAGGTGGGTAACACTCACCCGGGTGCAGCGTCCCCGCTGGGCATGGTGTCCGCGTGCGCCTACTCCGGGGCCTATCCGACTGGTTACGGCCGGTATACCAAAAACACCGAGGGTGTTCCGGAGGAGATGTTCGACCAGCTGCAGGCGTCGGGCTTCACCCACTTCCAGCAGTCCGGCACCGGCGCGATCCGTAAGTATTACAACTACGTGCGGGTCACCCCGATGGTGCAACCGTTGGACGAGCTCGGCCAGGCTTGGCCGCTGACCGACGAGGTCGCCGAGGCCGGCTATTACGCGGCCACCTTGGACACCGGGGTGCGCTGCGAGATCACCGTGGGCGACAAGGTCGCCGTCCATCGGTACACGTTCCCGGAGCACCGCAACGCCCGGGTGGTCGTCGACCTGTCCTGCGGTGGGCTGGCGATCGACCACGGCCGCACGGTGCCGCTGCGCGCGCAACTGGAGAGCATGGGCCAAGGCCGGGCACAGGGCACCGTCGTAATGGAAGGCGTGCCGCTGTCGGTTTACCTGGAGGTCGACACCCCAGGTTGGCGACAGATGCTCTGGCACGATCGGCGCCTGATCGACGGCGGCACCCGGCTGGACTTCGACAGCATCCGGCACACCACGCTGCGCCCGTTCGGCTTGCTGTTTGTCGGGCCGGCGCGTGCAGGACAGACCGTCGAGGTTCGGCTTGGCTTTTCGCTGCGCGGCTGCGAGCAGGCCCGGGAAAACTTGGAGCGCGAGTGTGGGCCGAGAAGTCCCGCGTTCGATGCGGTTCGGGCGCAAACCCGCGGCCGCTGGGGCGAGCACTTGGACCGGGTTCAGGTGGACGGCGGCACCCCGGCTCGGCGCACCGTCATGGCGACCGCGCTCTATCACTCGCTAATCAAGCCGTGCTTCGGTGACGACGAGAGCCCGTTCTGGCCGACGTCTGGGCCGTTCGCCTTCGACGTTTGCACGATGTGGGACATCTACAAGACCCAGCTGCCGTTGCTGGCCGTGATCGCCCCAAAGCGCTTCACCGACCTGCTCGAATCGTTGATCCGGGTGGCCGAAGAAGAAGGCAACTTCCCCATCGGATACAGAATGGCCCGCGGCGCTGACCGGTTCTTCCGGCAGGCCAGTGCACTTGCGCACACGACATTGGCCGACGCGCATGCGCTGGACAATTCCGGCCTGGATTGGAACTGGGCGCTGGTGCACATGGTCGACGACCTGCGCCGGATGTATGGCGAGGACTTCTTCGAGCATGGGGTGGTGCACCCGATCACGCACACGCTCGACCTGGCGTACGCGCATCACTGCACGGCGCAGGTGGCGCGGGCGATGAACGACCGACGCCTCGCCGACGACTTGGAAGAGCGGGGCCGGCTGTGGGTCAACGCATTCGACCCGGCGACCGGTTTGCTGCGCGATTCCAGCTTCTACGAGGGCGGGAAATGGAACTATTCCTTCCGCCTGGTGCACGACATGGCCGCCCGGATCGCCTTGGCCGGCGGTGACAACGCGTTCATTTCCATGTTGGACAGCTTCTTCGGCTATGGCGCAGAGCCGGTAAAACAGCCGGGTCGGCGGCCACCAGCAGCCGAAATGGCGGCCGGATATGCCCTCAACCGGTTCGAAGGACTGAACAACGAACCGGACATGGAAGCGCCGTGGGCCTATCACTATGCCGGCCGGCCCGACCGCACCGCGCAGATCGTGCAGTCAGCGCTGACCTGGCAGTTCGGCACTGGGGCGGGCGGGTTGCCCGGCAACGACGACTCCGGTGGCCTGAGCTCGTGGTATGTATGGGCGTCGCTGGGACTGTTCCCGGTGGCCGGCCAGAGCCTGTTTCTGCTCAACGCGCCCGCCTTCGAACGGGCGGCGCTGAATTTGGGTGATCGCGAGTTCGTGATCGAGACCACCGGGCACAAGCAGACCCCGATCGGCGCCGACGGCATCGACTACGACCCGCCGGCGCAATACATCCAGTCGGCCACCCTGAACGGCAAGGAACTGCCCGCGACTCACCTGCGCGCCGCCGACGTGCATCGCGGTGGCCGGTTACACCTGCGGCTGGGCCCCGAACCGTCGTCCTGGGGACGGGGAATCCGACCGCCGTCGCTGTCGGATCCCCCGCAGTCGCTCTGACCTGCATAGGCTCTACCCCCACCCCCCCCCAACTTGCAAAGGAAGCACGATGAACTACCCCCGCCGCCGTTTGGTTATCGTGGTTCGGGCCGACCCAGTGATCTGTGGTCACTCCGGTGAAGCGCGCAACCTCGCCGAAGTGGCACTGACCCGTGGTTTCGACGACGTGCGCCTGCTGACGTGGCCGATCGCGACGTTGCAAGCGGCGGGACTGCCGTTGAAACCGCTGGACCGGCTATTGCCCTACAGCGATGGGATCACCGTCGAGCGCCCGGAAGCGGTCGGCGACTACCGCGTGCCCGACGGTCGGCAGCTAGCCGGGTTGACCGGGCGACTGGTCGAGCTGTTAGCCGAACCGGTTCCTACCACCTGCCTGTCGATGTATCTGGTGCCGCACCAGACCGTTGTCATCGACGCGGTGAACGCCGCCCGCGCGGCCGGGTTCGCCCCGAACGTGCACACCATTGCCAAGGCCGTGGGCTCCGACGTGACCAACGTGATCCGTTCCTGCCTGCGTGAGGGCCGCTTCGGCGCCGCCACCGTGCTGCTCACCACGTTCCTGGCCAACGACGAGGTCGTCGCCGTCTCCGAATACACCCGAGACGAGATCATCGAGTCAGCCGAGGAAGTCGATGCGCACAGCGGCACCACGTTTGCCGAGCAGTGCCGCCGTCGGGTAACAGTCAGCTATCCACCGATCGACGCCTCGGCGTACCTTGATCTGGACCCGGCCGATGTGGACGCAGCACTGGCCGCGCGGGGGTTGGAGCGCGACGGCTACATCTTGTTCTTGTCCCGGGTGGCTCGGGCCAAGGGCATCTACGACTTGATCCCTGCCTACGGTCAGACCCAGGCCCGCTCGCGGGTGAAGTTGGTCGTCGCCGGGACTGGTCCGGCGTTGGAGCACGTGCAGGCGATGGCCAAGGAAGAGGATCAAATCATCTTCCTCACCGATGTCGACGACACGGAGAAGCCGCTGCTGATGGCCGGTTGCGCGGCTTACGTGCTGCCGACCAAGCCCGAGCCGGATTTCGTGGAGACTTTCGGCATCGCGCTAGCGGAGAAGGCACTAGCCGGCGGCGGCCCGATCATCACCACGTTGACCGGCGGCACCGGCGAAGCCGTCGGTGACACAGCGGTCATCGTCGAACCGGGCGACGTGCACGGTTTGGCCGATGCGATTGACCGGGTAGTCCTGCGGATGTCACTGGCTGAGCGCCAGGAGCTGGAGCAGCGGGCTCGCGCGCGGGCGATGGCTTTTGACCGCGCCGCGGTCTTCGACGATTTGTTCCCGCAAAGTCAGCCCGTCATTGCAGCTGCCTGAAACGACGCGTCAATTGCAGCAACACGCCACCTGAACCGTTTTCCCCGTCCACGTTGGAGATATTCACTTCGGTCGGTATCTTCAGCGCATAAGAACAACGCTGGCACGCGTCTAGCATAGGCTTGAGACGCGAGACCAACGCAATCCTTGAAGGCGGGTGACTCGCATGGCCGAGCAACAAGTGGACGAGTGGATCGACAACGAATTGCCGCCGCTAAATCGTGCGATCTTGCGCGGCGACATTGCGCCAAGCGAGCTCGCTGAGCAGGTGCGCCACGCTGTTCTCCCCTACTTGCCACCAATTTCCAGTTTGTCGCCAATCACTGCGCAACAGCTTGTAGTCCGGCTCGGTTTTCTCGGCGCCTCAGTGGCTCGCCATTATCAGGAATGGACAGCAGGTGGCAAGGAAAACCCGGAGCGGTCTTTCGTCGGATTGACCGTTGAAGCGTACGATCTACCCTTTCAGCGATATTTCGCGGGCGTTGCTGACCGAACCGGCACCGGGCACTGCGAACGAGACACCCTCGCCTCACTAGTGCGCTGGAATGTGGGCACGATTGAAGTCCGCACCGGGTCGCACCTACTTGCCACCCTGCCGGGCATTTTCAATGACGGCCGGATTCGCAGCTATACCGGCACCGGTGGCGAGGAGCGCTTTTTCTTACTGGTCAAGCAGGGTGAAGCGATCGAGTTGGCGGTCAACCAGGCGTTGGAGCCGCTCAGCAGCGGCGACGCTGACCTGTTTGGCCCCGACGCGATTGCCCGGGTGCTGTTGGCCACGGATCTGATCGTGGCATTGCGCCGGTTGTTCCTTGATTTCGCCAGCAAGCCGCCAGAGCAGAGCATGCCCACCGATCACTTTATGGACGTGTTCCGGCAGTTCGCAGTGCACTGGACCGTCGGCGACATCCCCCCGAGCGGGGCGTTAGACCCAGAGGCACTCAAACGCGACTTCCTACTCGGCGTTGGCTTGCCCGGATATGACCAACTGGTGCTTCGCCTGTTCCCAGCCTTGTTGACCGTGGAGCGCGACGCGATCAGCGCGCTGATGGCTCGGCCGACCCTGCCTGAGCAAGTCCTGGCCCGCCTCGGCTGGGACCCTGCGCGGCTGCGGGATGCAACACCCGCGCAATTGCGCGATCTGGTCGCTCAAGCACCAGCCTTAGGCCCGTGGTTTCGGCTGTTGGCCGCGCATGCCCGCACGGCCGGAGCACATTTGATGCTGAGTAAGAAGTTCCTGTTCAAGCCGCAGCAGGTCCGCGACGCCACCGGCATCGGTGACCGCGAGCTGGTTTCCAATCGAGCCGGCACCACTGGAATGAACGAAAGCTTCCTGGATCGATTGACCCAGGCCCGCCGCGATCACGCCCTGGCACCCCTGCGGATCACCGCCGGGGCAACCACCGCAAACACCAAAAATTCGATCGAAATCGAGGTACGGTCAGATTCGCCAGCGGCGGCTACGGTCGCCGTCGTGCTGATGGGATGACGGTGCGGCCGGCTCTGCACGACGCACCCAGCACCAGCCGGGAGGCGGGCGGTGGAGTCACCGATGAGCGTCGGCAGCGATCGACCAGTCGTGCAGGTGGGCCGCGAGCAACTGATGGCACTGCTCGACCACACCTCGGCTGTTATCTACATGCGCGACGCCGACGGCCGCTACCTGCTGGTCAATCGGGAATACGAGCGACTGTTCGACCTTCGCCGTGGGGACATCGTCGGCCTGACTGATCACGACTTGTTCGCGACCGAGATAGCCGACGAGTTCCGCACCAACGACCTGGAGGCCTTCGCCCGCGGGGTGCCGGTGCAAGTGGAAGAACAGGCGCCGGGCGAAGACGGGCTCCGCACCTACGTGACGATCAAGTTCC
>CBDFFS010000021.1:0-18213 GCA_965246815.1 Actinoplanes sp.
CGATTCCGTCACGCAGAAAAGTTTCTCACGAGTTCGAACCCTGCCCGACGAGCCTGGAACCAACTACCCGTTGGGTCGCCAACCACAGTGACCATCGAAAATTCCCGCTTCACTCCATCAAACAGTGCAGGACACCCCCATCCCCCTGCGTCCCGCCGATCGCACGGCTGGATCCTTCAAGACGCACGCCAGATCGCCCAAGATCTTTTAGCTCCAGTACGTGGTGCCCGCTGTGTACGAGTCAAGGCAGTTCTACACGCCGGGCAGTTCTACACACCGCCCGGTGTTTGTTTGACCCCCGGGCGGCTCGATGGTGCCCGTGCTCGTGCGGCATGCGCCGGCGTTCGTGTCGACCGGGAAACTCGACCGGTCAAGGCTCTGGTTCGCCCGCGAGGCTCACCGGCGACCGCCTGCACGCCAGCATTAACCGGCACACCCCAATCCACGCTGCGTGAATGCAGACCGCCGCCTTGCCCGGCAACGCACCGCGATGACGCGAGCGCAACACCCATTGAACGCCGTTTGCGCTGCTAAAGCCGTTATCGGTAGATCGGCCATGGGGCGGCGAGATGCCCGCCACTGCCATAGGGCGCGCCCATCGTCACCATCGGAAAGGTCGGGACCGCGCGGTGCGGATGCTCGGCGCCGTCAGCTTCATCGACAACCCGTGAACTTCCCCGGGGGCGTCGAGGTGCAGGTCGGGGTCAAACCTGGCATATCGGCAATAACGGGACTTGCAGCCGGTGGCGTTCCTGCGTAAGGCAGGAGGCGAGTTCGGTGAGCGGTAACCGCTGACCAGCGTAAAAACAATGTCCACTATGGTGTCCACAATGGCCATTTTGACCTTGTGAGACTGCCGTGGGTGAGGTTATCTTTTGCCGAAGACCGGTTGTCATGTTCAACTCGGGTTAATCGTGCGGCAATGGTCCATCGGGTACCGCTAGAACAGCGCCCACCTGAGACCGATCCGGCAAGGAAGTTGGAAGCAAGAACACGGCCAGATTGCTCCAACCCTTCGATACACCGACCCGATGAGCTGGAAAAACGGCCACCAGCGCCGAAACGTGATCATCCAGTTATGGCCGGGATATCAGGTGGTTTCACTGTCTATCGCCATAAAACATCGGCCTATTTAATAACAATTGCTGCTAGATCGGTATAAAATTTTCTTCACAATATGTACTTGAATCTTGACTGCCCGTCTGTGCCAAAATGATCAATACGCCTAATGGGCGGAAGTGGGGATCAGACAGCTAGACCGCGGGAGCAGTATTGGCAAGCCAAGACTTACGAAGGCTCTGCGAGGACAGGCTGCGTCTGTTGAATATCCGGGTGCCGAACCCGTTCAACGCCGAACAGCTCTGTGCCGAACTCGCCCGTCAGCGCGGCCGTCCCATCCAGATTCGTCCGACGTTGAAAGCCGCCGCGGGCAAAGCCTGCGGCTTCTGGGTCGGCACGGACACCATGGATGTGATCGTGGTCGAGCAGGGGACAACCCGCCAGCACCAGGACCACATCATCGCCCACGAGATCGGGCACATTGTGTTCGACCACTACGCCGAGATGGCGGACACCACGGTTGCGGCATTGGCTTCCCACCTGGATCCCGAGTTGATCCGGCGGGTTCTCGGCCGCACCGTTTACACCCGCCGTGAGGAGCAGGAGGCCGAAGTCTTCGCATCCGTGCTCATGTCGAAGGTTTCCCGCTCGCGGGAAACAACGTCGCAGCAGTCCTCACCCAGCACCAGTGGTTTGGACCGGTTCGCCTCAGCGGTAGAACCGGGCGGTATTTGGCGTGGTTGAACTCAGCCTGATCCTGTTATGGGCAGGCACGCTCTACCACCTGCGCCGCTTGCACAGAAGTCCGAATAACCCGATTTTGCGATGCTTGATGCTGATCTTTCCTAGCCTGTTGGTCGCGGTCACGGTGGGGCGCGCGTCGGTCTACCTCGCTGTCGATGAGCTGCTTGGTGTGTCCAATGCTGCACGGTTCTTGCAGCACGCCTTCGCGCTAGTGGCCCTGTGCGTCGTGCAGATTTTGATGCAGTACACCTCCTGGGGCTCGGCTGCCGAAGCCGGCCCCGCGATTCGATCACGGGTTGTGGCCGCGGTGGTGGTGCTGGCCCTGATGCTGACGGCCTTCGCGTTGGCGTCACTGGGTACAGAAGCCCCGAAAGACTTCGTGGGTCGCTACGGAACCCAGCCGTGGATCGTGCTATACCTGCTGCTCTACTCCAGCTATCTGGGCGTAGCTTGCGTCGATGTCGTCCGTATCTGTCACCGGCATGCCAGGCAGGGCGCAGCACGTCCGTGGGTTCGTGCGAGCCTGCGAATGATCGTCACGGCGGGTATCACTGGGGTGGTCTACGTCGTGTGCAAAGCGGCGTTCACCATCGCAGCTTGGCGGCACGTACGCATGCCATGGTCGCTGGTGGAAGAGCAGCTATCGACACCATTAGTAGCCCTAGGGGCCATCCTCATTGGGATCGGTGCACTGCTGCCCCCCGCCGGCTCGATTATCGAGCCGTGCTGGCACCAGCTGCAGCAGTGGCGCCAGTACCGCGCCATGCACACGCTCTGGTCCGCGATCTCCACTGCGGTGCCCCGCGTGGCGTTGCAAATTCCGTCCCCCGCTGTGTCCCAGCACACCTGGACACGCCTGCCCTATAACGCGTGGCGCGAACACCTGAGTGATTTGTCCTGGCAGCACTACCGGCGTGTGATCGAAATCCAGGATGGTCTGCTCGACCTGCGGTTTTACCGCCAACCCACCGCCACACCTAGCATGGCGGCCAGTAGTGGGCGACGCAGCGATCAACAGCGCTTAAACCTGGAGGCGGCTGAGATCGCGGCGGCCATTTCGGCCAAGCGCACAGGGCAGCCCCCGATTCAGGCGACAGACCCGCGACCGTTGACAGCCGGCGCCGACAATCTCGACGCCTGGCTGGCTGATCTGTCCCGCACCTACGCAGCCTTGCCTGCCGCGTCACGATCCACGCATACCCTGGCACGGCAGCACCAGCCACCAACACCCGATGGGGAACAGGAGCACCTGGGCGTGTCAGTAGAAACCACGATGTCCGACGACGGTCACGCTGATCCGGCACCCCGGTCAGGCCCAGACCGGTTAGCCAGGCTCCTCACGGACCTACTATCTCCGGCGATCCTCATCGTTGTGGTAGTCATTCCGATCGCGTGGCACGGCTCCACCACCGTGCTGCAAGCCTGGATTTCGGCCGCTTTAGCCGCGATCACCGGCAGCATCATCCCGATCACGTACATCATCCGCGGAGTACGCCGCGGTCACTGGACTGATCACCATGTCGGTGTCCGCGAACAGCGGCGGCGACCATTGATGGTTGCTCTGCTGTCCGGGGTACTCGGTGTAATCCTGTTGATCTTGACTGGTGCGCGGGAGATGACCGCCTTGTGCGTGGCGGGCATGAGCGCCCTCGTAGTGGCCATGGTCGTCACCTTCGGTCTGCGGTGGAAAATTTCCATCCATGCCATCGTCGCCGCCGGCTGCGCCACCTCACTCATGGTGGTCTTCGGCTGGTGGGCCCTCCTGGCCTGGCCAGTAGCAGCGGCGATCGGCTGGTCACGCGTGCGGCTCAGTGATCACAGCACGGGGCAGGTCATCGCAGGTCTGGTTCTCGGCACGCTCGCGGCAAGCACCGTCTTCCCATGGCTGCGGTAGAAACCCTATCTACCCACCGTTATCGGTCGACGCCGATAGCGGCCTCACGGCCCCAGCGGCAGCTGCGCTAGGCGTCTCAGCACGCCGAGCGTCCACCCTCGCTGCTAGGAGATGACCTTCTTGTCGCCGACGATGCCCTCACCCGGCGTCCTACCGCTGGGAGGTTTCCGGGTTGGGTGGCAAGCCGTCGGCTACTCGTAAGGATTCGATGACGTGGGTGACTGTTTCAATGCTGCGCTCGTCTAGTCCATCCAGGCGCATGGCTAGACGTCCTACTCTGGATTCCTTCAGCAACTTGAGCATCGACAGCTCAGCGAAGATGGCGGCGGAGATCTCTTCGTCGAAGAAGTAAGCCGGCTTCACGGAAAAAAATGTCGCGAGGGCTTCCAGGTGTTTCTTGGTGGGATTGTCCCGCTCACCGGTGCGCAGCATCCAGATGTAGTTACGGGAAACTTTTTTCTCACCGGCGCCTGTGGCCATCTGTGCGGCCACTTCCTCGTTGGAGTAGGTCGTCCCATCTGGCTTACGCACCACGTCGAACAAGTGGTTGATCTTGTCTGCGAAAGTCCTCGGCGTATCGCCGCCCGTGGTGTTGTCTGCATCTGCCGGCACGCTGGCGGTCATGTCGGTAGATCTCCTCAACGGTCAGGTCAGTTCACGGTGACAGCGGCAAGCCTAGCTACATCAGTTGACAGCGCGCGTGTCGGTGGGCCTAAACTGGCACGCGCCTTGTGGCAACTGGTGCGAAACACGACCTCTGTGCGCCAAAGGTGTTCCAGGTGGGACGAAGGAGCCGATGGGAGATTTATCGGCGGTGGGGCGCTGCTCTCGCCGGTTCCTTCTACCCCGTGTTACTGAGAGGTGCTGCCGGCGAAACTCACTGCCACCTACGTCGTAGCCAGCGACGCCGTGGTTTTCCAGCATCAGCTGGCGTTCGGTATTGAGAGAAGCAAGGGCTCGACGGGTTGCACCCCGACGAGCCCTTAACAAAGCCTCGTGGCCGGTTGTACGCCGGGCGCGAGTAAAAACATCGACCCACTGCTAACGGACCGGATGTGGAGATGAGCATAGCTACAGAACGTCACCTACAAAAGTCAGCCGAACGCAGCATTGCGCATGCGAGGGGTACTTCTTCGGTGGCGATGACGTGGTGTGGTGGGGCTGGCCTGCGGGAGCGACACCGGGCGACGCACCGCGCCGGCCGCGGCCTCGACGACTGCATCGCGGCTACCCCGGCGCAGGTACCAGCCGGCTTGTCGATGGCGCCGGCTCTGACGCCGTCAGCTGGCTGTCCTACTGTGGTGAGCGCACCGGGTGCGCTCACCACAGTAGGACCGGTCGAAACCTCAACGGTGCTGAAACCGCGGGCGCTGGCGCGGTCTGCGGCGGGAATCCCGGTGCGCGACAGTGTCTGCCACACGGTGCTCGCCGCTGCTGCGTTCACCGTTGCCCGCAACAAGCGGCTTTCGGATGGCCCTCACTGGCACCGGCCAACTGCCCCCTTGATTCAACACATCCGTGCGATGAAGGCCTCCCGGGGGGCCGAGGCATGAGTCCGCAAAACGAATGGGGCAAGGGTTTCGTGATGGCCCCGGGGTGGCTGATGAAGAAACAACCCAGCCCCAACGCCGTCATGGTCTATATCCACCTGGGCTTGCACGGCAAATTCAACCCGGGGGAGGGGCGCTACGACGAATGCCGGCCCTCCAAGAAGACGCTCTCCAAGGGTGATCTGGAGCGCGGCTACCCCGGGTGCGGCCTGAGCGAACAGGTCATCGGACGTGCCCTGCGCGAACTGGAAACACTCGGTGCGATCAAGGGAACTGACGCCTTCGACGCCAAAGGTGGTCAGTTGCCGACGGTCTATCGCCTCATTTTCGGTGAACTACACGAAGAAGAAACCGCAGCTCAAACCCGCACATCACCAGTAACACCCCCTAGTCGCAAGACTAAAAAACAATCCACTCATCAAGAAGAAACCGCAGCTCAGACCCCAACAACACCGGTGATACCCCCTAGTTGCAAGACTAAAAAACAATCCACTCGTCAAGAAGAAACCGCAGCTCAGACCCCAACATCACCGGTGATACCCCCTAGATCTGAGGAACCCCCCGGGGGATATCAACCTGATACCCCCCGGGGGGTATCAGATCCATACCCGGGGGGAGGTATCAGATTTGATACACAAACAAGATCCCTTGAACTAGAACCAAAGAACAAGAACCCCCCCTTTCCCCCCGCGCAGCCGATCGCAGCGGCGCTACCGGTGGCCCAGCCCGGCAAGCGGGGGGATTGTTCGACCCCAGAAAATCCGTCCACCGACGCGTTGACTGCGCTGGTGCGATCGTTGACGGCGGCATCAGGCTGGCCTGCCGATGTGACCCGCGAGGTCCTGGAAACGTTGCGGGGGCGGGGGATCGCTCCGGCCGAGATTGCCCGGGTGATGTCGGAGGTTGCTCACGGCGTGCACGGTGTGACGGCCTCGCCGCGACGGATGCTCACGTGGTGGCCGACCGGGCAGCCGGCCGATTCTGGCACCGCGCCGCCCCCCTCGGCGGTGGGTTCGAGGAAGCACCTCAACCCGGGCACAGCAATGTGCCGGGCCCACCCGGGCGAGCCTGCGGCCATGTGCGGCCGGTGTCGCGCTGAGGTCATCGGGATCACTGCGCTTGCGCCGGACTATGTGCCACCACCCGACGATGCGCCGCCGCCGAGCCGGTCGCCGGCGCGGATGAGGCGCGCTGCAGAGTTCACGGCTGGTCGGGCGCGGGCCAAGCAGGCTGCGGCTCCGGTGCGGCAATGCAGCACGGGCACGGCTGACCGAAACGCTGCCCTGCGCGGGGCGGCGAACACTGAGACGGAGCTCGCGTGAACGCCGCAGTGACCGAGCGGCCGGCCAGGGCGCAAACCGTGGGTGGTACAACGTCCATGTCGGTGCCGGGGACGGCTCGCGACGTGACGGACTTTCAAGAGGACGCGATGGACGAGCAGAACCCGACGGCATCCGACGGTACAGCAGCCGATACAGCTGTTGAAGCCACGGCAGCGACCGCGCTGTGTGACGTCTGCGCTCGACCAGTCGGGCAGGACGAAGGCCGGCATCCGCTGTGTGCGGCATTTCATGACGCCGCCCTACGGTGGCCGGTAACGGCCGTTATGCCCGCTGTAGCGCAACCGTGTGCCCACTGCGGCAAGCTGTGCAGGCTGCAGTGGGATGGTGTTTACCTGCACGCTGAATGTCAGTACGAATGGTTTATTGCCCCGTGGCCTGCCGAGCATCCGCCGCCGGCCACCGACGACGTAGTTGCCGCGGCACAACCGCAGGCCGTGACACCGGTGACGCAGCAGACCGGCGAGGTGCCTCCGTCGGCCGGGACCGCGGCCAAGGCCACGACCGGGGCCACGAGCGGTGATCGGCGGACACTGGTCGCGGTGGCCGACGTCGACGGCATTCACCTGCCCGATGGCAGCGTGCAACCGTTACCCGAGCGTATGGACCACATCGGACACCTCGCCGACGTGGCCATCGCCCTGCGGCTGGGCTGGCACTACGACCGGCAGTGGGAAGTCGAACGCGGTCAGCTATGGCTGAGCGCGGCACTGGTACGCCAGCTTGGCCTACCGGAAAAGTTACCCCGCGACACTGACACCAAGGGGTGGAAAAAGCTGGAGGCGCTGACGTGGCTCGCCGGTGCACGCCACGACGGGTGGACAGTGTTGAACCAGTCGCTGCGGGCGTGGACGGCGGTGTGGCGTCAAGGCGGTGGTGGGGCTCTGATCGTGGTACCGCACTGGCTGGGGCGTAGTTCCCTGAAGCGCTTCGACGGCGCCGACGTTGATGCCACCACCTTGGCTCGGCGGGCGCAGATGTTCGCTGACCTGGTCGGGATTCCTTATCGCAACAGTCCCGGGCACACCGGGCTGCGGCTGCTGCAGTGGCTGCACCGCAGCCCGCAGGCCCGTAGCCTGCACCGACCGATCGACCTGCCGGTACCCGCGCGTCAGCACCCGATCCAGGCTGATCTTGCTTGGTATCGGCCGCTGACCGAAGCGGAGCGGCAGCGGAAATATGTGATCGGTCTGGACCAGAACGGTTGTTACGTCAACGCCGCCAACAGCCTGTACGTCGGTATGGACGCCGACCCGGTGCACGTCACCGGTGAGAACATCGCCTTCACCGCCAAGACACCCGGCTACTGGCGTGTCCACGTCACCGACGAGTTACCGGCGCTGCTCCCCAACCCCCTGGACCCGACCGGCCGGGGCCGTCTTGATGACTGCTCCTACTGGGTGATGACCCCGACAGTGGATTTCCTGCGCCGCGAACGCAAAGTAAACGTGCAGATCCTCGAGGCATACGTGTGGGAACCGCTGGCCAGCGTGCGGTTCTACGACGAGTGGGCCGCCCACTTGCGGGAGCTGATTTATGACGCGAAAACCCGCGCGCTCACCGACCCGGACATTGCCGCGCTGCTGCCCACGTTCAAAGGCCTGTACACCGCGGGTATCGGTGACTTGGCCGCGAAGGAGGCGTTGATGCGCCCTGGTGATCTGCGCCCACCACACGAGAATCCGGAGCGGCGTAACCCGTTGTGGCGCCCCGATCACCGGCACCTGATTTTGGCTCGTGCTCAAGTGGGGATTCTGCGCCGGGCGTGGACGGCAGGGCAGGCCACGGGGATGTGGCCGATCGCGATCAACACCGACGCCATGTACTACGTCACCGACGAACCCGACCCGGCCCGGCTCGCCGCACATCTAGCCCTGCCGTTTGACGAGATCAAGTGGGGATCGTTCAAGCCGGCCCCGGGCGGTGCGGCCGGAGTGTTGAGCACTGAGCTGATTGATGCGTTCGATGCCCCGCGTGGATGGGGCACCGTCTTGGACGCCACCCTGGTCGACAACGATCAGTGGCAGGTTCGCATCGCTGCCGGGCGGGTGTAGGCGTGACACAACCTCCAGCACCCGCACCGCCGCCGCCGACAAATCCGGGCGGCCAGGGTTCGGCACCGGTCGGCCCACCGGGCAACAGCCCGGGTGACGTCGAGGCGATGTATCACAAGGCCGTGACCGGTAAAAGCGTCGCACCCGATGACAAGGTCTCCATCACTCGGCTTAAAGGCCTTGTCGGCCGATTCGGAAGTCAGACCGCTGCGGCTCGGGCGATGGGGGTGGGTCGCAGCACCCTGGGCGGTTGGCTGGCCAAGAAGAACAAACCGTCTGCGGCCAGCCTCGACAAAGTTTCGGATCTGCAACGCCGAGTGCGCGAGCAGGATGCCGCGGAGGCTACGTACGGCAAACGGGCTGCCCGGCTGGTCGCCGGTGCGACACTGACCATTGAAGGCGTTGGGGGACCCAAGTGCACCAGCCCCGATGATGCGCTGCGCGAGCGTGACCTTGGTATCGCTTTGAACGCGGCTGAGGCGCAGCAGTTGATGCAGCTGATGGCCGCGAACGACCCGGCCGCGCAGGATTTCATCGCCGACCTGTACGCCGATAAGTACATGCACGGCACCCAAGCCTGGGAATGGGAAAGTATCGGCGGTCTGCACTTCGAGTTCTGACCGATTCACAGTTGCCGAACACCTTAACGCGGCGTACCGTTACACCTAATACGTGTAAACATCGCTTACGTCTATTAGTGATCGGATTTGGAAGGTTTAACGTGTCAGTTCTCGATCGGGGTGAGCGCCACCGACTCATCCGCCGTGCAGTTGCGGCACACGCTGGGGCTGTGCGCCTCGGCCGGCCCGCCGTGCTGGACCCCACCGACCTGGCCCACCTGCTGAACGGCTACATCCAGTTGCACCATCAGTCCAAGCCGTCGACCGGTGGTCTCAACGCCCGGCTCCGTCCTCACCGGTGGGCCACCATGCGGGCCCGGTGGCACACCGACCAGTGCGCAGCTTGCGCGCAACTGATGCGCCAGGCACGCCAAGAAGCCGCCCTCACCCAACGCCAGGCAGCTGATCTTGCCGAACAAAACCGGCAGCTACACGACGCGGCGGCGAGCACCCACGACCGGCTGCGCCTGCTCACCGTCGCCTACGACGCACTCATCTGCGAACGGGACGAAGCACAGTGGAAACTGCGCAACGCACAGCTCACCGGGCGGCACCAGCACGCACTATCGACCACCAAGGCCCGGTCATGATCGCCGAAGCAGTCGCCCTGGACTGGCGACGCCTCAGCACCTGCGCCGGACAAGCCGACGCCTACGACAACGCCGTCGATTCCGCAGGCCCACAGACTCGTGCCTGGTTCGTCACCACGTTCTGCGACCCGTGCCCCGTGCGTGCCACCTGCCTGGCTTATGGAAAACAAACCCACTCGACCGGCATTTTCGGCGGACACCGCCTGGAGTTCGGACGTACTGCCGACCAGCGCCGCGCGGCCCGACGGCTTGTCCCACCACCGCCGTCTCGGGTGGCGTTGGTGGCCCAGGCGTAGCTGATGACTGTGGTCACCGTGCTCTGCATCCTGGCGGCACTGCTGGGCGGCGTACACGTTGGCGCGAGCGTGGCGAAAGGTGAACGTCGAGCGCTGCACCGCCAGCTCGCTGCAGCGCGCCACGCAGCGACCCACGACCCACTTACCGCGCTACCCAACCGTGCCGGGCTCGATGTTGAACTCGATGCCCGCCGACGACACCGCTCCGGTTGCACCCTAGTCATGATCGACGTCGACCACTTCAAACAGATCAACGACACCTACGGGCACGCCGTGGGCGACACCGTCTTGTGTGCGATCGGCGACCGGCTGGCTGCCGCAGTCGGCGACGACGGGTTCGCCGCCCGACTAGCCGGCGACGAATTCGTCGCCATCCTGCCGTCGCAGCCGGGCCTACCAGACAAAATCAAATGCCTCCACACCGACCTCACCGAACAACCGGTGTATATCGACGACAAACACAACTTCACCGTCGGGCTCAGCCTGGGGGCATACCGCGCACCACGCTTAGCATCCGCCGCCGAGATCAAGGCACGCGCCGATATGGCCATGTACCGCGCTAAACGCACCGGCGAACACTGCGCTATCTACCATCCCGTCTTCGACGGTCCCCTCGATCACGTCGAATTCCGACCAACACAGCGGCGCCGAGATCGAATCGTCGCCGGCAACGGACCCCGCGCCACCGGCGGTTAGCTCGGTCGTGAAACCTCGGGGGCGGTGACCGGCGGTGCCCAGCGCCTGCCATAAAGATTCCACACTTCGGCTTGTCGGCAGGGCCGCTACCGTGGCCTCCATCGAGAGATGCACAGGTGCGCGCTGATCTTCCCGTTCGGCGATCGATGCCCGGATTCGCACGCCTCGTTCGCTACCCCGCTGCGGACAGCGAGTGGGCCCCGGCCGGTCTGAGCGCCGCGCAAGTGTTGCGTGGGCACGCCGGGAAGCCGCTCATCGTGCGTCTTGCCTGCTCATGTCCCCGCTGAAGGCGCTGGGTGCCCGGTGAATCTCGCTGCTTTCGAGCTAGGAGACGGTTCGGTCCTCGCTGCGCGGGTCGTGGACGCGGCGGCTCCGGTAGATGTCTGCTTGGTTCGCGTAGATGTCTGCTTGGTTCGCGTCGGCGCGCCAGGGGCGAGCCAAGTTGACTGCGATGTGGAACTCAGCAGATTCGCGGTCCAGCGTGGTGATGGTGAGTTCCTCTGGGGCCCGCATCGATGCCATCTCGCTGCCGTCCGGTCCGATGATCGCCAAGAGCATCAGCTCCGCCGCTCTAAGCCCCGACTGACAGGCTCAGCCAGTAGTCGTGGATCGCGGCGTGGGATCGCGCTCTCGCGTGAGACCAGTGGCTTTCACGAGCTCTGTTTGCCATCCGCGGTTCTTGCTGTACTCGAAGATTCCCGAGTAGAGCCGGCCGTGGGGCGTAGGTCGTTCAGTGCGCCGACTAAACCTGTTCGGGAAACTTCGTAGAAGTTGTGGACATCATGCACTCCGCCCCGTAACATAGTAGAAGTAAACGCGATGAGGAAAGCGTCACCGCTAGAAAACCCCTACTCGAGGAGCCGTCATGCCGCTGTCCGCCGCCAACCTGGTCCATTCCTCATTCCTCACCCAAGCCGAGTACCACGCCGAGACGTTGACGGGGCTCATCGGCTACACGATCGGGGCGCTGGAAGAGGCAACCGCCGAGGGTGACGAGCGCGTGAGCCTGGACGACCTCATTGCCGAACTGCGCCGACTGCGCAGCCGGGCCACCGTCGGACAGTGGGACTTCTCGTGCCTGAGTGCACTGAAGGACACCATCGTCAAGACCCGTTTCGTGCGACTCGGCGACGACCTGCCCGACACCGACAACCCCATGTACAACGTGACGATCTGGCTCGCGGACGCCATCGGCAACGCGGGCGCGCTCGCGCGTCTACGAACCACTTGCGAGTCGACCGCGGCGATGGCGCAGGCCGAAGCATGAACGACAACCACCGGCGCCGGCCGGCTGCCCTCATGAGCCGCGCCTGCACGACCACCCTCGTGACCTCCCTGCGGGTCCTGAGCACCCCCCGCGACCAGGAGGAAACCTTGGCTCGCGCCTGGGCCATCGAGGAACTGGAGCGCCGCTTCCCGGCCGCCGCCGACGCCGTAGCAGCCACCTTCGAAGCGGAACTCGCTGGTGACGACGTCGACTACGTGGCCGTCCTGCTGAAACACATCCCCGGCGTGTGAACCCGGTCTGCCGGGATCGCATCGAGCTGATCCGCAAAGGTAACCGCTTCGACGACGACATCGCCCGCATGGACGCGGAGTTGCGCGCTTGCGGTATCGACCCCGGTCCTGCTGTCCGCATCTGCGATGACCGGCGCTGGCTAGGTGGGCGACTAAAACTTTGTAGAACTCATTGCCTGCGCCCTTCACCTCGTGTAACCTTGTAGATGTAAGGCCGACTAGGGATTGGAGTTTCTATGACCACCACCGCCCGCGTCACTATCGCCCCCGGCGCGTACCGCCTGACCGGCATCACGAGTACCACCGGGCAGTGCGACTGCTGCACCCGCAACCTCACCCAGCGGGTCTTCGCCGTCGCCCACAAAACCACCGGCGGCGAACTGACCCTCGGACGCCGCTGCGCCGCTAAGGCCACCGGCTACGCCGTCACCGCCGTCGAGCGGGAAGCCCGCATCGCCGCAAGGCTCGCCGAGATCAAACACCGCACCGCGATCGTCGCCACCGCATACCCGCACATCGCCGCGGCCTGGGCGGCTCGCGACGCCGCGTGCTCGCGCCTGAGAGCCGCGGGCCGCGACACCACCAGTTGCTACGGCGACCACACCGCCATCGTTGGCTCCACCGCCGTCACCGAGGATAGGCTCTGGTCCGGCCGGGACACCACCCGGTTCGGTAACTGGCGGGCTTACCTGGACGCGAACCTGTGACCTGCCAGGAGGAAAACCGCGGCGACCGGCCCCGAGCGGGCATCAGGCAGAGGACTTGTTCGGCGCCCCCACACCCGGCCTGGTGCCCGCCCGCCGGTCACCCCGGCACACCCGAACAGGACGCCCTGTTCGAGATGCGTCCGGTCGCCCCGGCCCCGGCCCCGCGCCTTGCCCGGGACCTGCACACCGACACTTTGTCTTCCTCAACGGAGTGCGTCATAACTTCCCACATCGCCACCGCCGGCAACCGCAAAGTCCACTTCGAGTTCCTCCCAGGGCCGCCTCGCCGGCCTGCCCTCCTGCAGCAGTGGCGGGCCGGTCATCGAGCGCCCGGCCGACCTCGCCGAGGACGGCGGGCTGGAGGGCACCCTCACTGCGCTGAGCGCCGCGAAATATCGCCTCGTCGCGGTTCTGCCGCAAGTGCTTCGATGTCCACCCGGTCAACACGTACTGCGACCTGTGCCAAGGCCACCGCATGATCACGACGAGTCTTGTCCGCTACCTTGGTAGCAGTGGCGCCGACAAGGTTAGGGGAGCCGCGTGCCCGAAGAGCGTCCGTTTATGAACCGCAACGACGTGGCAGAGCTGCTTGGTGTCAAGGGAAAGACGATTTCGACGTACCTGTACGAGTCGCAGCCTGAGATCGGCAAGCAGGAGCGCAAGCGTCGCGGTCGGTATGCGACTCACCCGTTCCCGGCCCCGAATGACTATCACGGTAAGGCTCCATGGTGGGGTCTTGAGCGTCGGGCCGAGATCCTGGTGTGGGATTCGGAGCGTCCCGGTCAGGGTGTCGGCGGCGGTCGTCCACGGCAGAATGACTGACCGAGAAACCTTCTAAAAGTTACTGCGATCTACGCTCTTCCTTGCCCCCGGGTGGGGGAGTGGCTCATCCGGACTGGGCAAGGGAAGCCAGCTGTGATCCTGGCTTTCTGGTCCCTGGGTCGTCTCCAGGGTGGGTCAGCCGTTGGTGCGGCGTAGTGTTTTGGCCCGTGCTGCGGCTTGGTAGGCGGTGCCGGCGTTGGGGTCGGCGCCGGTGGTGGGCCACCATTGTTCGCGGGCGTGGGTGAAGGGATGCCAGCGCTGGTCGGGTCCTCGTCGTAGCTGGATCCCGGCGCCCGCGTCGGTGATGGTGCCCGCGTCGATGCTCAGGTCACCGATGGCGAAGCTACGTTGGCGGTGGACCTCGTCTACCGCTGCCGACATGTCGGCAGGGTCGCTGGGGGTGGCTTGCAGAGCTGCTGACACGCCCGCTGATCCGCCGTGGCGGTGGGTGAGGATGAGGCGCCGGAGTTCGTTGTCGGCGATGCCGGTCAGTTCCGCGGCCCGTGCCGTGTGGGGGGCGCCTAGGGTGGTGGCGAGCAACCGGACCGCGTCGATCAGCGGGTCTGGGGTCTCGGTGGGGTTGCCTGCCAGCATGGCGGTGGCCCGTTCGGCCGCGTCGGCGGCGAGCAGGGTTAGCAGTGGTGTGTCGGGAACTACTGGTGGGGTCGGCCAGTCTTGCCAGGCCCGCGGATCCGGGTGGTAGTGGTGTTCGTTGGTGGTCACGCCGTGGTTTCCGTGTTCGAGTCCGTTGCGAGGCTCACGAGTGTGGCTAGGTCACTGTCGGACAGTTCGGTCAGGGCGGTGGTTGGGTCGCCGGGTAGGACTGTGTCGGTCAGGTGTCGTTTGCGGGTCAGTAGCTCGGCGATGCGGTCTTCGATCGTGGCTTCGGCGATCAGGTGGTGGACTTCGACGAGGCGGTGCTGCCCGATCCGGTGGGCCCGGTCGGTGGCTTGGTCTTCGACGGCGGGATTCCACGGCCGGTCGAAGTGGATGACGTGCCCGGCGCGGGTGAGGTTCAGCCCGGTCCCGGCGGCGCGGACCGACAGGATGAGGGCGTGGCCGGTGCCGGTTTGGAAACTGTCGACGATTTTCTGCCGGTGCGCGATGGGTACAGCGCCGTGCAGGAAGTCGCTCTGGTAGCCGCGGGCGCCCAGGTGGGCGCGGATCAGGTGCCCCATGGTCACGTACCCGGTGAAGATCAGCGCGGCGTCGCCGGTGAGCGTGACCGATTCCATCAGTTCGTCGAGGACCTGCAGTTTGCCGGACCGGGCGGCCTGCCTGTCGGGGTCCCAGCCGTCTGGGGACTCGCGGAGGTAGTGCGCGGGCGAGTTGCAAATTTGCCGTAGCGCTTGCAGCAGACGCAGCACCTGCCCGCGTCGTTGCAGTCCGCCGCTGGCTGTGATCTGCGCGAGGGCCTGGGCGGTGGCCGCTTGGTAGAGGGCGACCTGTTCACGGGTGAGTTCGACGTAGCGGTCGTTGACGACTTTGTTGGGCAGCTCGGGCAGGATCTGCGGGTCGCTTTTGCGGCGGCGCATGACGAACGGGGCAATGAGCTGGCCGAGCCGGCGGGCCGCGTCCTGGGCGGTACCGGGTTCAGTGGCTTCCCGCTCGGCGGCCCGGCCGAACCGGTCACGAAATAAGCTCAACGGGCCGAGCAGCCCCGGGTTCGTCCAGTCCAGGATCGCCCACAGCTCGGTCAGGGAGTTCTCGACGGGGGTACCGGTCACGGCGACCCGCACCGTCGAGGGTACCGAGCGTAGCGCCTGGGCGGCCTGCGAACGGTGATTCTTGACCTGTTGAGCCTCGTCGGCCACGACCAGGTCCCAACAGGTGGCGGCGAACATCTTGGCATCGCGCAGTAGCGTCGGATACGTGGTGACGACGACCTCACCGGGTTGTAAGTCGTCGAGCGAGCGGCTGGTCGCGTGGTAACGCCGGACGATGACGCCGGGGGCGAACCGGGTGAACTCCCGCTCCCAGTTGGTGACCAGCGATGCCGGGCAGACCACCAGCGACGGTCCGGGGGCCGGCCGGGACAGCCGGAAAGCGATGATTGTCAGTGTTTTACCTAAACCCATGTCGTCGGCGAGTAACGCCCCGAACCCCAGCGAGGACAGGTGCACCAACCATCGCGAGGCCACGTGCTGGTACGGGCGCAAGGTGGCGTGTAGCCCGTCCGGTATCGGGTCGCGCTCGGGTGAAACGCAACCGGTCTCCCGCAGCGTGACCAGCAGATCGGCCAGCCGCCCGGACGCGGCGCAGGTGACATCTCGGCCACCGACGCTCACCTGGCCGCTCAGCGCCGCACCGACCGCCTGCGCCGCTGTGAGCTGACCCGCCCTAGGTTCACGTGCCAACCGCCGGGTCTCGTCGTCGATGACGACCCAACGCCCGCGGATGTGGGCCACGCCGGCGACCGCCGCGGCCGCCGCCCGGGTCTCTTCAGGGGTCAACGGTTCCCCGTCCAGGCTGATCTGCCAGGTCAGGTCCGCCCCGCCCAGGGCAATGGCTGCCGGGGTGCTCGATGTCAGGGACGCGACGACCTGTTTGCCTAGCCCGCTCGCGGCGACCAGGTCCGCCGGCCATTGCACCGTGATCCCCAGCGCCGCCAGCCGTTGTCGCGCCGGACCCAGCAACTGCGCGACCTCAGCTGCGCCCAGCGTCGCATCGCACCGGAGCCGATCCAGCGGCGGCCACTGCCGGCTTGCCCGGCGTACGAGCCGGTGCTGCGCCGGGCTCAGAACCTGCTCGCCCACGCCCGGCGGTACTACGCCCGCTGGCACGACGCCCGGTGGCACTCGGCCCGGTGGCACTCGGCCCGGTGGTACTGCGCCTGCCGGCTGTAGCTGCGCTCGCACCGGCAGCCCTTGCTGTTCGGGTGGGCTCAGCCGGATCACCAGGGGCGCGGCGGTGGTTGCTTCGGCGGCATCGGCGACGCGGTCAGCCCAATCCACGGCTTGCGGGTCGAGCGGGCGGGCGTGTCCCGCGTACGGGAGGTCTCCGACCACCAGGCGTGCACCCGCCGGCCGCATCATGATCTCCGCGACCCGGTCGAAAAAACCGGTGAGAGCCGGATCGGCTGGCACGTTCAGGGCCAGCCGCCAACAATCGCGGCCGTCACCGTCCACGCCCGGGTAGACGCGCCGGGCCGCGACCGCCTCCAACGCCGTTTTCGTAGCCGCCACCCAGATCCGCGTGGATGGGTCAAGCCGGCCGTCGAGCCCCGCCAGGACCGCCAACGCGGACAGCGTGGCAAGCTCCTCGTATCCGCTCAAGGCCTCGGGAAGCTCACCGCCGATCCGAAACGCCGTACCGGTGAACTCCACCGGGCAGCCGGCCCGCAGGAGTCGGCTGAAAATCCCCTCACGGCTTCGCGCCTGGTCACGCCGAGCGCGGACCAGACGGGCCAGGTGTGCGCGTTCCGCGGTCAGCAACTGTTCCAACAGCCCCGCCGCGGCGGCCGTTTTCGCCGCGTTCTTGCTGATGTCCTGCGCACTGCTGACCAACCGTTCGGTGTCGTGCTTACAGCTGGCGGTGCAGGTGAACACAGGTCGGTGCGCCGGACCGGTAGCCTGCATCTCATACGTCAGGTCCGCGATGACACCGATCTGGGTGCGCTCGTTGAGCACGCCGACCGGATTAGCCCCGACCGCGGGTTCGACCGAACCGTGGGCTTCGTCAACGGGTGGGGCGAGGTCAGCGACCAGGGCGAGCGCGGCGCCGGCGCGGGCTGCCCGCGCCCCGGCGGCGAAGGCGGGCTCACCGACGACCAGCCCACCCCCGGTCACCGCGTACGCGAGCGCGGTGCCATCGCCCGGCTCCACATAGGCGGCAGGGGATAGGGAACGCGCCTGGGTGTACATCGACAGAATCCCCGGCGCCCGCAACCCAGACACGGCCAAACATTGCCAAGCGTGCCGGCGATAGCGGGCCCATCCGCGCGGGTGAGCTTCGAACAGCAGCAGATAGATCGAGCGGGCCGTCAAGTGTTGCGGCACCAACTGCTCGACCAACTGGTGCTCAGGTTCCGGCTGGCCGACCGCATAGTCGAGCCACGCCTGCACATCAGCGGGAGCCAGCACCTGCCCGGCCAGGACCGACGGCGTGCCGCTGGGGGAGGCCGCCACGACGGCAGAACCCGGGCCCGGTGTTCGTGTCGGCCCGGGATCCCTAACCGGCCCGCTCTCAGCAGGGGCCGCAACCCCGACCAACTCGGCGAGCAGCGACACGACCGCCCGTTGGCTCGCTCTCTTCTTGCTCGTGTCGAAGCAAAGCCGTCCCTCAATGATCCTGTCGTCACTGCCGAGCGACGCCCGCGCGGTG
>CBDFFS010000022.1:0-21741 GCA_965246815.1 Actinoplanes sp.
AGTTCGCCATCATCGGTGCTCATTCGCCATTTATCGTGCCCAGTCTCATCCGGTAGGGCGTCATCGGGTAGTTACCGAAATACGGGTACGGTATTTGTCGGTAATGGGTTCCACCATCGCCGGACTGTTCGTAACCCCAGTAATTGACCATGGATGTGTCCACCCATCGTTCGAACAACACGATATGTCCGCCTGAGTCTGGGGCGGGGTTGATCATGAGGTCGCCTGGTTGTATTTGTGACTTTTCCAGGATCGTTGATCGGGCAGCGAAATCTGTGGTGTTCAGTCCCGGGCCGGGTAGGCCCAGTGCCATTGACACGTAACCGGAGCAGTCACGCCGGTAGCCACCGAACAGGGTGCTGGCTTCGTTGCTGGACAGGTATGGCACTGGACCGCCTGACCATGCCGTCAGCCACGACTTCGCGCGAGTAAAAATGGTGTTGAGGTCAGCACAGGGATTTTTCATTGTGGTATTTCCACCGGAGGCGCTTACTACAGGGCAGGCGTTGAGGCACGGTTCGGTATTGCCTGACGTGGATGTGTCTCCGGAAACGTGTGCGGCGAGGGCTAGGGCGAAGGGTTCCCATTTCGCGTACGCATCAGGAAAGGAGGAGTGCTGTACCTGTTGAGCGGCGTTGGTGAGTTCCATGTTCTGCCATCCCGGGACTTGTAATAGTGCGCTGTAAAACTTTTGTGCGGCGACGCCGGGGGTCATGAGTTCTTCGAGGGTGCCCCATGCGCCGTGCCCGTCGGGTGGCAGGGGCCGCTGTTGGAATAGTCCGACGCTGTCGTAATTGTTGCTGACTGCCTGGTGGGGGATGCTCAGGCTGCGGGGCACGTTGGAGTTGGCGTGATTGAGCAGATTAGATTCCTGCATCGCCACGGCCAGGGCGATCACCACACCACGGTCAGGCACCGGGAAATGCTTACCCACAGCCACGATCATGGTCGCGTTAGCGACCTGCAGGCCATTCCATTGCTGGAACGCGGCAGGGTCGCTCGGATTGGCCGACAGATCCACCACCGGTGTGCCGCACCCGGCCTGGGCAGAATCGGAACCGGTGAAAATGGACATGATCATCAGACCGCCGGCGCAGAACACGCCCGCGACGACCAGGGCCACGGCAATGAGCGCGGCCGGCACGACCTTGGTCGGTGTCATGAGTTTTGCCAGCTGGTATAGGTGACTTTCCACCCGCCGGGTTGTGGGGTGGCGGTGATCTGCAAGGTGCCGGTGTCGGTGGCGACGGTGTAAACGGCCACATCGGTGCGCGTGAGGGTGGGTTTCGGTTCGCTGGTCAGGTGTGCTGCGGGGATCCTGGCCGGGTCGACGGTGCGTAGTTGATTGGCGTAGCTGGGCGCGGTGTAAGCGGCGATGCCGTTCCACCACTGCTGCGCCGGCAGGTCACGGCGAATCCACGCTCGGGCGAAAAGGGAGACCACGCTCGCCGCACTAGGACCGGGTGGCGCCACTGCGGGGCTCGAGTCGTGGATGGTGACAGTCGGTGCGAGCCGGTGAACGCCGACGCTGGTGTCGGTGTGGGAGGGCTGGGTCGACGTGTCGCGTCGGGGCTCCAGTAATGCAGGAGATGGCGGGTCCGTCTGCACGGGTGCGGTCATAGTTGCGGTGGGCACGCCTGCGGGGCCACGGTTGAACGGGGGGGTGATCAAGACGATGAGGCTGATCACGGCGATGGCCACCCAGGTCATGCGGCGCCCGCGTAGCAGTGTGCGGATCACGGTGTGCCGCCCTGGTTCGCGCTGGCGGTATAGAACGGCCCGCTTTGAGAGTTGGGCGCCGATGGCCCAGGGGCGGGACCAGGGTTGGGGTTGGCTGCGGAGTAAAACCCGTTACCGCCAGGCCCGTAGCGGGGGCTGCCAGGCGCGACCACTTCAGCCTCGTAGACACGACCGCCGGGGTCCGTGACCACAGTGGTAGTGGCAGCACCCTCGGGTAGGGCGGTCCCGGTGGCCGGTGGTGGTTGCGGGGAGCGCGGCGCAGCGACAGTCCCTTCATATGGGCTGGCCTCGTAGGGGGCCAGGGGCACTGCCCTAAAGATCTTGACGGTTTGACCGTTTATGGCTAGGTATTGATATTCTTGGTGTCGGTCGGGTAACGATCGGCGAATGCATTGCGTGATTGTTTCATCACTGGCGGTGTATGCCTGGGGGTGACACGCGGGCTGATACGGGGTTGCCCGGGATATAGCGAAACTCCTGATAGGACGTGGGTTGTCTAGAAACACGTCGATTACCAGGAGTTTCGTTGTTGAAGTCTGCCATATCCGTGCCCGGGTTCGAACTGTCACGGCCGGATGGGTCGTCGGGGTCGTTGCGGGAAGCCGTCCTGGCTGGTCCCGGAGCGCGGGTTCAGGCCGCGGAGACCGGTGATCCGATCCGTGCTGTGGTCACGCCGGAACAGATCGCGGCGGCGTTGACGGCCGCGGGTCATACCGATAAGCAACGGGCGACGCTGTCCGGTGCGGTGACCACGGTGCTGGTACTTGGGTTGTGCCTGTACTGCGGGCAGGGCTCAGCAGCGGTGATCACCCGACTGTGGCCGTTGTTGAGCGTGTTCAACCCGGTGGTGGTGTTGTGTGCCCCGGTCTGCGCGGTGGCATTGTCGCAGGCCAGGGCCCGGTTACCGGTCGCGGTGCTGCGGGAGTTGTTCACCTATACCGCCGCGGGTGAGCCGGTGATGACGGCCGGGTCGTTGGTGTTCGGCCTGCTGGTGACTGCGGTCGACGGCACGGTTTTCGACCTGAGCGCGACCGAGGCGATCCAGGCCAGGTTCGCTACTCCGTCGGGTGGGCGCTTCCCCCAAGCGCGGGCCGTCACAGTGGCCGAATGCGGCACCCGCCGGGTCCTGGCCGCCCAGATCGACTCGTGCCAGGTCAGCGAACAGGTGTTGTGGGATCGCCTCGTCACCTGTCTGAAACCGGGAACGATCAACCTGGCAGACAGGAACTTCTTCTCGATGCACCGGTGGCGGGTCGCGGCCGCGACTGGCGCGCATCTGGTCTGGCGGGTGAAGAACGGCTACCACAGCCTACCGGCGAAGATCCTTAACACTTTGTCTGACGGATCGGAAAAGGTCCGGCTGCGAGAATCCGATCAGATGCTCGCGCGCCGCCGCAAGACTAGCGGCGAGCCGAAGGCCGCCCGCCTCGATGACATCATCGCCCGGATGGTCGAGTTCAGCGTCACCGTGACCGACCGGGCCGGCACAACAACCACGAGCAGATTCCGGGTCCTGACCACGCTGCTCGACCCTGTCGCTTACCCGGCAGAGCAGATCGCCGCACTCTATGCCGAAAGATGGCAAGCGGAACTGGTATACAAGTCGATCAAATCGACGCTACGTGGTGGTGACCGCCGGCTCCGCGGTCAGTCCCCGGACCTGGCAGAACAAGAAATCTGGGCGCTGCTGACCGTCTACAACGCACTCGTGGATCACGCCGTGGCCGCCGCAGTCGACCTGGGTATCGACCCCGACGAGATCTCCTTCACCACGGTCCTACACGCGACCCGCGACCATCTGATCGCCGCAGCACCCTGCCCCGCCTGCGGCCACCACCGCGACTCCGCCGATCTGCAAGCCGCGATCACCGCCGCCCCCCGACAACGCAGACGCCGGACCCGCACCAGCCCACGAACGAAGAAACAACGAGAAACCCAACACACCCGTGACGTCAGCTACACGATTACCATCACGGAATCAAATCTACCCAAAATCACCTAATCGACCAGATGTTTAGGGCAGTGGGGCCAGGGGTGGTGGTTGGTTTTCGAGGCGGTCAACGGATTCGGCGACTTGCCCGGCTGCTTCACCCGCTTTGTTCGCGCCGGCGGCGGCACGGCCCATGGTTTGCAGCTGGACTGCCATGTAGGCCACTCTGGTGGCTTTACGGGCAATGGTGCTGGCGGCCAATTTGTCGTCGGCCAATTTGTTGATGTGTGCTCCCAGACCACGGCCCATGGTGGTCATCCGCCGCCACGGTTTGGTAGCGATCCAGAAAGCAATGGTGAGGACCAGCAGCGACGCCAATCGCACGAGTAGGTTGGCGTCATCGCTGGCTAAAACGGTTTGCACGACCCGCAAATAGATGGCTGAGGCGAGGCAGAACACCACCGCGTTGATCAAGGCCCCGCCGCAGAGTTTGAGGACACCACGGCCGGCTTCACGAGCCGAAGGGTGCAGCAGGAACGGCCCCGCGACCGGGGCTATCAGCACCATGACACGTAGCAGCATCAACGCGACGAGTAGGACGAACAGGGACCAGATCGGGTAGATGAGGATGATCGGCCAGATCAGGGTGGCTGAACCGGCGGCGAAAAGCCGCTCTTGGTAATTCTTTCCTTGTAACACCTGATATGCGCTGGGGTCTTTGTCTTGCATTTCGTTGGCGATGTCGGTGAAGTCGTCCATTTTGTGTTTGACGATGTCTTCACGGTCCGCGTTGGGTCGGGCCGCTTCGGCACGGGACAAATACAGTGATTTCCATAGGCGGGGGCACCACCGGTCGGCGGCTTGTTTATTGCCGCCGACCATTCCTTCACACCACCGGTCGTAGACGACGCTTTGGTAGACGTTGGCGACGATCCCGTCGGCGATTTGGTTGTTGGAGTCGCCTTTGCCGCCGGCAACACCGTCACCGCCGTACGCGGCGGCGATGGTCGCTTTCACGGTGCTGTCGAAGAATTGGCTGGTCTTGGCCGGGTAGTTGACCACAACCGCGAGGGCCATCGCCCCGAAGGAGGTCCATGCCGCGGCTTTGGCGACCTGGGCCATGTCGCCGCGGACGACAGCGATGATGAACCAGCAAGCGATCAGCAAACCGACGAAGGTCAGTGTGCCGGTCCACATGCTGTCGCGCAGGTCCGCGACAATGGAGTTCAGGGCGTTGTCGACCCAGCTGAGCCCGGTCCAGTTGATCACGGCGTGGATGAGGGCATCAAAGCCGGTAGCGCCGACCAGCAGGCTCATGGCGATCAATTCGGCGCAGTAGCTGCCGATGACCGCACCGGGTGCGCGGGCAATTTCTGGCCCGCAGCCCAGATCGTAGGTGGGCCACCACGTCGTGATCCACCCGTATTCGCGGTACACGCTCGTCGTGGAATTAGCGGCGAACGGGTCACCACCGGTGGGCTCTTGTGCGGCGTGGGCACCGAAACGGGCCGGGCCTTGATCCCCGGGTGAGGTCGGGGCCGACGCGTCTTTACAGTCGAACAACCCAGCCAGGGGCTGGGCACCTGTTGTCACCTGCCCGACTGTTGTCACCTGCCCGATTGGCGGCGCCGCCTGGGCGGGGGCAGGGTTGAGGGCCAGCATGGTGGCGAGGCCGACGGCGAACAGGATCAGCCACACTGCCAGGCGGTTGATCGGCGCTCGGGTCGCGATCACGGTGCACTCACCGGCACATCAGCGGCGTGCAGGTCAGGCACGTGTAGTTCGGGGATCTGCACGTCGTCGGCTGCGGCGCGTTGCTGGCGTGGTGTGGTGTCCAGGGCGGTGATCAGGCCGGGTCGGTGATCGGCGCTGACCCGGACCCGTTCAACCCGCCCGGCCGGGTCGCGGTAGACGAAGTCGCGGTAGCTCAGCGGCCGTTCCGGTTTGGACCGGGGCAGCCCGCGCAGCACCTGGGCGTAGCGGGCATCGGGTTTGAGACCGAGGATTTGCAGGGCGTCCATGGCGGCTTGGTCGTCGTCGGTGACCCCGACCCAGGCGGAGCCGACGAAGGGCAGTAGCCCCATGTTGATGACCCCGTTGGGGGTTTGGTCGGCTTTGAGGACTTGGGTGTTGAGTTTGCGGGAGTCGCGGCTGAACCGGGTGAACGCGGCCCTGAAGCTGGGGAATTCCTGCAGGATGCCCAGCTCGTCAAAGACGACCATGTGTCGTTCGGTGCGCGGTTTACGCGCTACTCGCCGGAAGGTCAGTGCGGTGGCGAGGTTGAGTAGCGGCACACTGATTTGTTCTTCGGTGGTCCAGGTGGACCGGTCGGTGCCGGCCTGTGGGATGACCAGGCCGGAGAACGTGACCACGAGGAGGGTTTCGTCGACGATTTCCCGGGTGGCCCCGGTGTCGAAGAACAGGCTGGCGCGGGGGTAGTCGGCCATTTTCATCAGAAACCGGGACGCGGATGCGGCGAGGTCACCTTTGGTGCCCAGGGCTTGCACGACTTGGTAGAGGTTGCGGTCCGGGTCTCCCCCGACATCGGAGATGGCATCGGTCAAAGCGAGTCGTAGGTCGCGGTGCCCGGCCAGTTCGGCGGGCAGCAGCGAGCGGCAGATGTCTTCGGCCAGGACCATGCGTTCTTGTGCGGCGACTTTGACGGCGGTGCGCCAGTCGTCGTCGGTGTCGTAGTGGTCGCGACGCGGTTCGGCCACGACCGCCCACGGCGACAACGACCCGGGGCGCCCGTTGACCAGGTCGATGACCCGGGCGTGCTGGCGCAGGTGCGGCATCGCGGCTAGGCGGGGGAACGCCCCGGCGGATGGGTCGAGCACGGTGGCGCCGATACCGCGGAGCACGTTTTGTTCCACAGCCAGGCCGAGTAGGAACGATTTGCCACCGCCGAGGCCGCTGATCACCGGGCACAGGCCGGGGCCTTCGAGTTGCTCGGGCCCGAATTGTGGGTGCATGAGTACGGGTCGGCGTGGGCCGGAGACGGTGGAGCCCATCAGGGGGCCGCTGCGGTCCCCGACGGCGGAGGTGACTTGAGGCAACGCGGACGCGAACATCCGCACCGGCATCTGCCGCACGTACGCGGCGGACCCGACCCGCTCATGCGGCATGAACTCGTTGAGCAGTTCCCTCGTTTGCGGTTCCCGGTGGATCGGGATGTGGTGCTCGCGGTAGAGCTGCATCAGCCGCTGCGTGCGCCGGGCCACTTCAGCTTCGGTGCTGCCGGCCACCGCGAAGCGGATCCAACCACGCCAGCGTGAGGACACCGCCGGGATCGGCTCTTCCAGTTCCCCACCGATCTGGCGGGCATGATGCTCCCGCAACTCCAAAGCCGGTGGTGGGGTCAAACCCTGGTCCTGGTAGTCCTTGAGCTGGGAGGAAACCCGGATCAGTTGCCGGTTCATCGACCGTTGGGCGTCCAGGCCGGACATCAGTTTCCCGGTCACACAAATTTCGACCGGGAAACCCAGGGCGGTAGGGATGGCCAGCAGCGGCAGGTGTGGGGGCGGCCACGGCAAACGTTCCACCCGCCCCAGGGTGAGGACGGTGACGTAACTGGTGACATCGTGATCACCGCGGCGGTCGATGACGCTCAAGTGCCGCTCGAACGGTTTTTCGATAACTTCGATGCCGTCGGTGTACGGGTACAGATCACCTTCACCGGCGGGGGCCTCAGGGTTGGGATGCCCGGCCGCCGGTGGGATACCCAGGGCGCGGGAACGGTCGATCAAAAAATCGATCTCGGCCGGGGTGGCCCGGCGCCCGTCGAGGCGTTCGGTGACGACCTGATCAACCTGGTCAATGTCGGTGCTCAGCCGGCGCAACATCCGATCGTCGAGCCCGGCACGGCGCACCACCCAGTCGTAGGCCTGGTGCGGCAGAAACCCGTCGACGATCTTGTCGATCCCGCCGCGGGGGCCGACTTCGAACCCGACGTAGTGGCGGGCCTCCGCGGTGGACAGGTGATGCATAACCCGTTGGGTATCGCGCAAAAGGGCGTCGAAGCTGTCCAGGTCGAGCCGTTTCGGGCTGTCGGAGTCCAGGCGCCGCGCCCATTCGTGGGCCGGGTAGGGCTGGTGGGTGACCCGCAGCTTCATCGGCCGGCCGATGAGTTCGCCGTAACCGGTGGCCTGAGCACTAAGCGTCCCGGCTCGTTCCGAGTCGGTCAGAAAGCTCCACCGTTGCGGGGTCAGGGTGTACCAGGCCCAGATGCTGTTGTCATCGAAGGTGAAATGCCCGGCGGTGCCGCGAAGCCGCAACGGCATCACCCGGGTTTTCGTCACGTTCTTGGTCTGGCTACTCATTGGTCATGTCCCCCAGGTTGCAGCGGATGGGGCTGGTGAGCCACCGCGGTGCCGGTAGGCGGGTGCGGGTCGGTCAGGGTTGACGGGCCATACGCCGGTGCCGGCCACTCGACGAGCGGTTCCTCGCTCGACGACGCGTCGGTGGTGGCGCTGTCGGTAGTGGCGCTGTGGGTGGTGAAACGGGCCGGTAGGGCCCGGCGGGAGATCGGTCGTGGCCGGGCCCGGCTGGAGCGTGATCTCGGGCCCCGGCGGCGGCTGTGCCAGCCGGCACGGGCGGTACGGGTGAGATAAACGACGGCGTGGTTGAGGCTGACCTCGCCGCTGGTCAGGTTCGCCAGCACCGAGGTCAACCCGACCGCGACGATGAGGTCGATCAGGGGCAGCGGTGAGATTGAGCCGGTGCTAAGCCAGTCGACGAGCAGCACCAGCGGAAAGATGACAGCGAAGATGCCCCACGCGACGTAGCGGGCATGGACGGGGAATTCCCAGCCGTCGGACCCGATCCAGCGGCCCTGAAATTTTTGGATCGAGTCGTCGGCGCGGACCTCGTCCTGGATGCGGTCGACGGTCACGGGATCAGGCGATGAACTTGTCGACCAGGGCCTTGGCGGCGTCCGGTGCGGTCATGACGAAGACCAGCCCGAGGGCGATCAACGCGACCACTGCGGAGCCGAGAATCTTCGCGGCTCCGGAGACGTCACCTTTGACGACTTTCATGATCAGCCAGATGGCGGCGCCGATACCGATCAGCGTCAGCGCACCCTGCACCTCAGTAGTGAAAGCTCCCCATTTAAACATGTAGATCCCTCCGGGGGTGTGAGGCCGACCGCCGGCCCGCTAGGAGCGAGCCATGACCTCGCGACAGTGTTTACACGCAAAAACTTTTTAAGTGCTTATGCTCAATAAACCTAGCACCATTTTACGTGTAAAGAGTGGGCAGGGTGAGGAGAATGTCGATGCAGATGGTGAGAGGTCGCCGGGGCCGGCGTCAGCGAGGCGCGTTAGGCGTGGCCGAGCCCACCACTACGGTGATGCCTATGTGTAAGAACGTATTGCGTGTAATCCGTGCCCCGACGTGTCACAGCATGCCTGCCGTGGATCTCACGTACCTGTCCGGCTTCACGCAGCGTCACATGCCCCACCGCAACGGCCGGCTATCGGGGCTACGAGGCCACCGGCAATGACCGCTACCAAGAGTGATCTGCTGAGCGGATGGGGCCTCGATACCGCGGCCACGCTGGTGGTCACCACCGCGGTCATATCTGCGGTCATGGCCACGGACGTGGCCGGACACCGGTGCCGGTCACGGACATGACCGCCACGGCCGCCATGTCGATGGCCACCTGCGTGTCCACAGACACGCCACGCGAATTGGTCATGACCGCAGCACCTTTGGTGGCCATGACCGCAGCACGTGGTGGCCATGACCGCAGCACCTGTGGTGGTCATGACCGCCGCGTCTTGGTGGTCATGACCGTGGACACCGTTGCCCCAACTGTTACCGGACGCTCCCCCACGGGCGGCCGGTAACGGCCCGTCGTGACCGAGCACGACCCCACGCGTGCTGGTCACGTTTTTTCGTTTTTCCACCACACCTGGAGCACTCCATGAGCGACACCCCCGGCGACGAGCCAGTGCTGGACAACCCTGTTGATGAACTGCGCTTCGCCACACCGAAGATGCAACGCACCCTGAACCTTCCTCAGCCACTTTTGGAGCGCATGCGCGCCGCGGTGGCCTGGCTGACCTATCAAGGCCCGGATCATGAACCCGAGACGTTGGCCTCCCTCGCAGCACTCGCGCTCGCGAAAGAGGTGGTCAGGCTCGAAGCCGAATACAACGGTGGTGAGCCGTTCCGGACGGTGCGGCGGCAACTACGCCGGGGCCGTCCCGCCATCGGCCCAGATCCGGAACAAGAGGACTGATCTTCGGGCCCCACGCAGCGCGGCGGGGTATCTCACTCGGTGCGTGGGGTTGGCGGGCGGGGGCCGCTGTGACCTGTGCGACGTGGTGTGCTCGGCCACAGCGTAACCCACCTGTCAAGTCCATGCGACGGGGCGGCAATTACGTGCAATAGTGCGCCAAACCTATATGATGTTTAGGTGCTCGCGATGGCTCGGTGGTCATCCCCTTCGGGCATGCCGGAGTCAAAGACCCTCGTGGCGACCGCCGTCGAGGGCCTGCGCTCAACCACCACACCTCGGAGGGCCCCCACCCGTGAAACCCGCCGCCCGTTCCACCGGCACAGCAACACGCCCAGGCCCAACCCGGTATCCCGCGCAGGTCGTGTCGCAGTACTCGATCATGACGGCGCTGGGGTGTGGTGCGTTCCAGTTCGCCCCACCGGACTGGTTCGTCACCCTCGCCGCCGGGCACGGCAGCCGAATCCTGGATGCCCTCGCCCACGTCGCCACCCGCGATCACGTCAGCGCCGCCCAGCATCTGGCCCTCACCCCCGGGCTTGCGCTGACCGCGGTCACCGGGATACCCGCCGGCGTGGCCGCCCTCACCGGCCGTCGGCGCCGACGCCAGGTTGCCCGAGTGAGCGAGGCCGTGGCCGCGGCCATGCACGCCACCTCCACCCAAACGACACAGCTGCAGGTCCGTGTCCGCCGATCCTGGGGTGTGCGGCCTGTGGCCATCACCATCGACCATCCCCCGGCCATCGACACCGCGGACACGAAAGTGGCCACGGCCATGACCGACGCGGTCACCCGGGTGATCGGCGGTCGCTGGCAGTCACACCCACAACCATTACGCGACCGCATCATCCTGCGCCGACAACCCACCCTCACCGTCACCGACAGTGCCGGCGAGGCGGATGGTCCCGTCGCCCGGGTGACCACCCTGTTCCGCACCTCCCTGGGTGCGGACATCACGGTCCGCGACCCGAAGCTCGGCACCGATGGTGAATTGCAGGCGTTCCAGCTGCAGTACAAGCCGCGCCTGGCCGTGGCCGTGCCGGCGTTTCGGGCCCGCCTGGACAACCACCTCTCGCAGCTGCTGCCCGGCCGGTGGGTCGGCGCGTGGGACCTGCAACACGACACCGTCGCGTTCACCCGCCGCCCTGAACTGGACCGGAAACTGCCCTACCCCCTCGATGAGGTGACCGCCGCCGCCGCCCAGGCCCGGTATCACTTCATGTTGGAGGTCTGCCAAACCGTCAACGGGGACCCGGCCCGGTGGAACCTCAACGGCAAAGTGCCGCACGCCCTGTTCGCCGGCGAAACCGGTGGCGGTAAAACCGTCGCCGAAATCGTTAGCGCGATCTCCGCGCTGCTGCGCGGGTTCCGGGTCCGGATCGCTGACCCCAAACGCATCGAGTTCCTGCAGCTGCAACAGTGGCCCGGCGTGGTGCAGATCGCGAAAAGTCCTGAGGACATCGTCGATTTGATCGAGCGGGTCTTCGCCCTGATGGAACGGCGTTACTCCCAGATTGAGCGCCGTGAGCTACGCCGTGAAGACCTCACCCCCGAACTGGTCATCCTCGACGAGTGGTTCGTCCTGCGCCAACGCCTCAACGCCTTGTGGCGTGCCGGCGGAGAAGACGGCAAACCACGCCGCGGTGAGCACCCCGCCCTCGGCCTGGTCGCGGAACTTCTCGCCCTGGCCCGAGCGGCACGCATCCATATCCTGCTCGGTATCCAACGCCCTGACGCGACGAATTTCCCGGCCGGTGCGCGGGATAACGCCCGGTTCCGGCTTTCGCTGGGCCGGCTGTCCAGCGAAGGTGCCACGATGATGTGGGATTCGCCCTACCTGGGCACCGACATCCCTGATGACGTCCCCGGCCGCGGCACCGTGAGTTTCCCCGGCGGACCCCTCGAAGCCCACGTGTACTGGCTACCCAACCTCGACCTCTACGTCCCGGACACCGAACTGAGCGACGAAGACGCCGAGTTTCGACGGCGACTGCTGGATGCCGTGCGCGCAGCCCAGGCAACCGACGCCCCCAAACCGGCTGCCCCCGTCCCGGATGTCCCGGCGGACTCCCCACTCAACGACACGCCCGTCCCCCACGAGCCGGCGGCAGCCGGTGCCGGGGCTGCGCAGGATCCCCCACCGTGGAACGAGTTCGACGTCATCGGCTCCCTGCCCTACGGACAGCTAGAACCCGGCCAATGGATCGTCGTGGACAACCCCGAATTCGACGGCCACCACGTAGCCGGACTCATCGAAACCATCGACGTCGGCGAGGAGGAAGACATGCTCGTCATCGCCTTCGTCACCGTCACCGGCGCCACCGGCCTGATCGAACTGGACCGCAGTGAACACGCCGAACTGGTCGCCGACCCCCGGTAGTAACTGTCGGATTGCAGCGGATCGTTTAGTAGATCAGCCCGTTGACCTGGGCATTGAACGATCCACTCGGGTCATGGCCTGGGTGCCGGGTAGCGGCGATCTCGGAATGGCAGCCCGCTTGAAGGCTTTCCGCCTCTGTGCTGCTCATGGCGTTCTACGGAACGGTTCGTTGGGTTCCCGACATCCACTTCCGCACCGCCAGCAACCCTTCCCCAATATCTTTTACACGTAATTAGTGGTAACATCTTTTACGCGTGTTGTTTGCTTGTTGGAGGGAATGCGTGATGGTCGACCGAGCTTTTACCTCGACGCCGTACTACCCCGCGGCCATACCTGTCACTGCTGCTAACCGTTACCGGCTGGAAGTGGGCCGTGCCGGTGACGGTCGGATCGTCAGCTGGGATTTGGGCGCCCCGGCGCCGCATGCTGTGATCATCGGCGAGGACGCGGCCGGCCGCACTGACGCCCAGGTCGTCGTTGCGGTCTCTGCCCTACGACGGGGTTTCCGTGTACACATTGCTGATCCCAGCCGGGTGGAGTTCGCCGCACTGCGCGGCTGGCCCGGTGTCTGTGTCGCCCGCACGCTCGACGACATGGTGAGCCTCGTCGAGCGACTACACGCGGAGATGACCCGCCGGTACCGGCACCCCGACCGTGGCACCGATGGGCTGATCCCGGAAATTTTGATCCTGGACCAGTGGCCGCAGCTGCGCACCCTGGCTGCCAGGCTAGGGCGGCCCAGCAACATCCACCGCGGCGGGCATCCCTTGCAGGCACCCGTCGACGAGATGCTGTACGCCGGCCGTGCCGTACGCATTCACCTGCTGCTCGGCCTGGCCCGCCCGCATCCGCGAACGCTGAGCGTCATGCGCGACAACACCGGCTTTCGGCTCACGCTCGACCGGGCACCCCGCCACCGCCGGCACGCCATCGTGCAGGACGGCGGTGAAACGATCGACGCGGTGGTGTATCGGCTGCCGCTGCTGAACCTGGACCTCCCCGCCGAGGCCCTGTGCGACGTGGACGCTGGGGCGCGGCGCAGCCTGCTCCACGACGTCCGCGTCGCACAGGCGCCCCACGCTTGGACGCCATCGGGCCGGTCATGCACGAGGTGATCCCCCCGCCCGGCCGCACCCCCGGCACACCTACCCTGTCCCCTGCATGGTCGAGCGCCAGTTGCTCCCGGCGCTGCTCGTGCACACCGCAGACCCCGGCATGAACACGATCGAGGCTGCGGTCCGCGTCGCCGTTACCTACGTGCACCAGCACGGCACTGCCGCCTTGCTCAGCGGGCTCGCCCTGACCGTGGCGTTGCTGCTGTGGACGGTTCGCAAGGCCACCAAGAGCGAGCGACCCGACAAATGGCTTGCTGCGGTGTCTCTGCTGATCGGTTTCGCGTGGTCCGCTGAAGCGATGTGGAAGGTCGCTACCCACAAGCTGGGGCTGCCGGCCACTTTCGCGGCTTTTGCGTTCACCGTCTTCGAGTCCCAGCTGGCCGTCTCGATGATGCGCGCCGAACGGCACTACCGGCTGCACCAGCACCCCGGTAAACACGGCCGTACGGCATGGCTGGTTGCGTGCGTCATGGGCAGCATCGCCGCTCTGGCCGCGGACTCCTCCGTCGAGGTCGCCCTGCGCCTGGCCGTACCGCTGCTGGTCACCCAGCAGTGGTGGGTTGGCATGACCGGCGACGGCGTCACCAAACCCGTCGACGCGATCACCTGGACCTGGACACCCCGGCGGATCCTCGTCACGGCCGGGCTGGCCCGACCAGGGAAACACGACCTCGCCACAGTTGACCGGCAACGTCAAATCCTCGCCCTGGCCAAAGTGTCCCACCGCCTCCACTCGACCCGGTGGCGATGGCGGCGGGCCTGGTGCGAGATGCGGCTGCGCCGCCTGACCATGCAAGCCCACTCCCCCACCGACGACACCCATGTCGACATCGACGACATGCTGGACGCCGCCCGTATCCACGTCGAACGGGTGTGGCGGTCCGTGGCCCGTACCCGCCCCCTGGCCGTTGAAGACCTCGCGATCGTCGCGGCTGCTCGCGCCGCCGCTGATGCAGCCCACACCGAAGCCCGCCTTGCCCGCGCTGCCGAAATTGCCGCGGTCGCCTCGGCCCAGGTCGCGCACGACCTCGCCGACGCCGCCGTAGCCCGCACCGCGCAAGCTGCTGCCGAAGCCGCGGCAGCCCACCAGTGGGCCGCCGCGGAAACAGCGCGAGCCAACCAGTCCGAAGCCCAGACCAAAGCCGTCGCCACGACTGCTGGTGCGGAGACCGCCCGCCGACGCGAAGCCGAACAGGCCGCCGGCATCGCACGCAACCAAGCCCAGTCAGCAGATAGACGCGCTTCTCAACTAGCGGGCCGCACAGAGCAGGCAACGACTGACTGGCAGCGGCGGATCACCGCTGCCGAAGAAGCCGCAGCACGGGCCTGCGACAACCTGAACACCGAACTGCAGAAGCGACAGAAGGCCGAGACGGCCGCCGTAGAAGCCGAGCGGAACCTGGGCCGTGAACGCGAACGTCGCCAGCAAGCCGAACAAAAGCATGAGCAGGCCACCCAAGCGCTGCAGCACGAGCGACAGCGCCGTGAACGCACCGAAAGCCACGTCCGCGTCGGGAACAAGGCAGCCGGGCAAGACCGTGCCATGTCACCGATCGCGGATGCGCACCGTGTCGCCCCGGCTGGCCCAGCGAAGGCCGAGACCGAGGGCGGTAGTACGCAGGCGCAACGGGCTGAGTGGATTCATCTCTGGATCGAGCGCAGCGGCCGCCCGCAGGATGAGGACGGATGGGCGGCCCTCACTAAGGCAATCGTGGAGAAGTTTGGTACCTCCGACCGCACCGCCCGCCGTGACGTCAAAGAATTCAAAGATCAAACCCCACTCCACATCTCCTCAAACTTTTTGTCATTGACAAACAGGTAGCTCGGATTCGAGTGGCCTTTCCCCAGGAGTCCGCATGACCCAGACCCAGACCCAGATCCAAACCCAGATCTCGACGCTCGCCGCCACCGCGCAGCCCCGGCCTTTTTGGCGAACGGCAACCGGCGCCGCCTTGCTGACGTTGTCCATTCCGGCGGTAATCGCCTGGGGTCTCAGCGGCGTCGGGTTGCTCGTATTCGCGCTCACCATTCCCTTGCTCATCGCGCGGGTTCGGGGCCGCCGCAATCGGCGGTGGGTGCGCTTGCTCGGCTGGACAACCTATATTTTCACCGCTGTGGCCGCGGCCCTGATGGCGGTAGGTCTGCTGGTCTACAACGACCGGATCACCTCCGCGCACGTTGCCATCGTTGGCAGCTCGGCGATCTACCTCTCCTTAATGTCATTGCTGCCGGCGCTGATGCGAACCAAATGACGCGACAGCAGGCAGCATGTACCACTGCACGCTGCCACTTCAGCGAAGCGGAACCACACCGCAACGCCCCCATCATGCGTTCGCCTATCCGGCTGCCGAACCATTGCGCGATTGGCTATGAATCGCACGGTCGCAGTGCGGGGGCAGTGCGGCGAACAGCGCATTCCAGTCATCCGCATCGCCGGGAGGCAGCGTGGGGGCCTACTGGGGAAAGGCAGCCGGCCCTCGTGCTTGAACCGCTCCAACGGGTGGTAGGACGGGGTCGGCCGCGCTCCGCGCTGCCAGGATCAGTGGCACCAGGTTGAACCATGGCCCCGGCCCCTCGATCCAGTCGTAGAAACGTGCGCAGCACCGCATTTTCCTGCTGGACGGTCCGTGGCTTGTAGCCATCGAAGTGCTCTCTAACGGCGTGACCGGGTTTACCGCTCACGCCGTCGACTCCGTGTGCCAATCTGTGATCGGCTTATGCCCCTGCTGGAGTTACGACATGCGTACGCCCATTTGCTGCTGTAGTGGCCGGTTCCTGATCACGGCCGAGGTCGGGTGAACCGAGCAACGACGGCGCGGACCCGCGACTTGGTATGGCTGCGCACCGCGCCCGCCCGGTTGCCCTGCACGGTGACATCGGGCAGAAGGAACACTGCGGGTCGAGCGGGCTCCTAGCCCCGTTGAGCATCTGGACTGGCACCACGCCGAGCGTCGGCAGGAGAAGCAAGACGGCGAACAAGACCTGGCAGGAGCTCGTCCAGGCACCGAACCGGCGAGCGAGAGGAGCAATGAGTAAAACTACGACGCGGCCATCGGGATTGAGTTCGAGCCGGCGCCTGACCGCGGCTATACCTCGTCGAGGTCATCCTGGGGCGGTCGACGGGTCCTGATCCACGCTTCGACTTGATCGCCGATCCACACCTTGCCCTGCCGTAAGGCCGCGGCCGGCTGAGGGAAATCGGCCCGAGACGTGAGCTGGTAGACACGCTGTCGGCTGATGCCACCGAGCCGGACACGGATCTCATGAGCGCCCATGAGACGAATCGCCTTGGCCATACTCACGACTATATGCATGAGACAACTGCATGCGCTAGACAATGTAGGGGGCGACACCCTGTCCCGTCCGGAGTGAGGTGGTACCGGTGTCAGTGGGTGAGCTGCGGTGGTGCCACGTCCGCGCGGACAAGATTAGGTTAGACGTCTGAACCTACTTGGCACCCTCGGCGGTGGGCGTGGTCGACAGCCGCGACGGGTGGTCGGGCGGCGTGTTCGTATGTGGGCGGGCGGCCGATCGGCATGTGGTGGGGGCTCGGCCGGTCGACGTTGCTCGGCAGCACCCAGCTCGAGACGTGCCGGTATTTGGTGAATTCTTATCGGCTTTCTGGCGAGGGTCTGGTCGGACTTGGCCGAGTTGATCGGGACGCCGTCGGGACTGACCCGGCGAGTTTGCGGGAAGGTGCGGCTGGGGTGGACCTGCGGAAGGCCGGTCGGTCATCCCCCGCAGCTAGCGTTTTGTTCGTTCTCGGTCCCCTGGTAGGTGGCGGTCCCGTCGGGCGGCAGGGGTCCCGGTCCGGTCTGATGATTGACCTCCGCGACCTGAGGCGCTGGTTTCCGGGCGCACCAAGGACGCGAACTGGGTGCGAGTTCCTCGCTCAGGAGGGTCTCCCGCAGTCCGAACTGTTGCACACGCGGCGCGGCCTGCTGCTTTTCGGGCAGCTCGAAGTCTGGCGCGGCGAGCAGGAACGCCAGCACCACCACCACCGTGGCGCCACCGTGCGAGCGCAGCCGCACCGACGTACCGGCCAGCGCGACGACTTGGTACCGGTCGCCGTCGAAGCGCATCCACTCCCCGACATGCAGTACGGGCAGCGCCACCTACGCTCGTCGGCCGTTGTGTCCATGGTCGCCTTGTGCAGCCGCGTGCCAGAATCGCGGGTCAACTCATCGCGCCAGAGCAGTTAGAGCAGTACGGCATCACGGGCAGCACCGCGATTGGACCATTTGCGGTCGCGGCGCCGTCCATCAGCGGTGCCTGCTTGGTGACGCCTCACGGGTCGCCGCTGATTCCTGCTATGGGCCGGTTGAATGCTCTGGTGGGCTGGCAGGGTCTTTTGTCCAGCCCACCGCTGTAGTTCCTGCGCCTTGTAGGGCGATGGGCTGTTGAGGACCGGCGCTGTCCAAGGTGGTTTTCACCCATTTGTGGCCGCTGAGTTCGATAACCGCTTGTCGCTCGTCTGACGAGATGAGTACCTGTTCTACGTCTTCGCCGGCGTTCGGTACGGTCTGCCGAAGTTCGGCACTATTTTGGGTAGTATTGATGGTCAATGTTGCTATGGAGCCGAAGGGGCCATCCTGACGCTCGGTGTAGCACATCAGGCTCGTCGTTGTCTTGTGGTGCGGCTGGTATTGGCAGGTGTAGTCGATCCCGAATGAGCCCTTGCTGACGTGCACCGTTGCGCTTAGTACGCCGGCGAGGGTGTGAATCACATTGGCTTTGGACGTGGTGTCCCAGTTGCCGAGCAGGGGCAACGATAATGGTGTACCGAGACTGCCGTTATTGTCGAACTGCAGCGCGGTGGTGAGATTGGCCTGCTCGACCTTGGGTGGGGTCGTGGGGTTCAGCGGGTCGACCGACAGGACCCGGCTCTTTCCGTCGCGGTCAGGGTCTTCGCGGAACCAGATCCGGCCTGTGTGCGGGTTGAAGGTTGGGGAGCGGTAAGACAAGCGACCCTGATTGAAGGAATCCTGACGCTTCCAGCTATGCCTCCCTATGTAGCTGTCCGCCTCACGCTGTGCAACGTAGACCTCTCCATCGCCTGCCCAGGTGACCATGTTCCAGTCGGCGGTGAATCGGCTGCGGATGTCGCTAGCGCTCTGCAAAGAATCGGTTGCGTAGGGCAGGATGCCTGGCACAGTCAAGCTTCGGGTGACCTTGCCCGTGGCCGGATCGTGAACGAACAATGTGCTCTGCCGTGCGCTGTCATTTGTGCTAAACGTCAGCAGTCCGGTTACCGGAACGTCGATGGGGCCGGAGGATGCCGGCACGGCCAGTGGAACATCTCGCTTCGAGAAAGACGTGCCGGACGAACAACTTGCCACGGCGGTTAAAGCTGCTGCGGTCAGAAAAGCCCTGCAGACGCGAGAAACCGTCAAGTTCGGCATCGACACTCCTTTAGTCGGCGGATGTCCCGGCTCAGCCTAAAGGTCTCCCGTAAATCGGACTTTCCCGATACCAACGCAGCTACCCGATGGTCTGTTCTCAGGCTGCACCTCAATATGTGGGCGAGTCACAGCTCCCAAGAATGAGCCTTGGGACTGATGGACGTGGTGTGCTGTGGGGCGTTGGGCCTAGGCAGCGAATCACTGGCGGCAGTTACTGATCTATTCGATGGCAGCCGGGTCACACTTGGTGGTCGTCTTCCGGGGGCGACTGGTCGGCGCTCGGTGGAGTCTGGTGTCTTTGTCGGCGGCGAGCGCCGCAGCGTAGCGGACGTCCGCGGTTTCCCTGCGCTGTTCCAAGTAGAACTTGCGCATGCCCTTAGATGGCAGCTGCGGAAGGCAGGGCTTGAGTTCTACGCCTTCGGGAGTGGTACTCACGGCGAGTTCGGGCCAGGCGCTGTTTTTGATGGTCACCAAATGCTTCTGGATAAGCCGCTTGAAGTTGTAGCGAGCATCCTTGTCGTCAGCATCTGTGGTGCCGAACTGAGCGCGCAGGGTTTCCCAGGGAACAAGAACCTTAGGGGTGCCCTGGCGGTTGAGCTGGAAGATGCGCCAGTTTAGCCACATGAACAGGTCAATGCGTACGGCGGAGCCTTTGAGTGCCCGTACTGCGTCGAGGTCGACGGGGATGTACGTGTCCATGACCTCGGTGAAGAAGCGGGGACTAACCATAATCTTGGACTGGCCGCGGAGTTCGGTGGCTTTCCCTTCAGGACCGTCGGCCCAGAGTAGCCGGTAGCCGTCGCTGGGCTTGATCTCCACGCGGGAGTTCTCGTACCGGGAATCCTTAGTGACGTCGATGAAAGAAATCGATGCATTGAGCCAGCGGTTGAGCTGGTCCTTAAAGAATCCTCTAGTGCCGGTGTTTCCCCCGCTGTTGCGCAGGCCTAGCTTACGCATGAAGCCGGCGAGGCTGTCACCCAGGATGAGTTCGGGCTCTCCGGTTTGCTTGATCTCGGTGCAGACCCAGAGGTTGAGGTAGCGCGGAATGACCCCGAATGGCACGCCCGTGGTGCGTAGTCCGCCGTGGCTGTCGGGCTCGGAGCCGGGCTGAATGATCAACAGGTACTTACCGTTGCGTCGTGACCAGCGTTCGACAGGTCCGGGGTCGTCGACCGCCCAGGCGAGTTGGGACAGCAGGCTCGTCGAGAAGCCGATGTTCGGTTCCTCGCGTGCATCCATCAGCTCGAGCTGCTCGAAGCGGTTGACCTGCGTGGTCCTTGTCCGGGGCACGGGTTCCAGAGTGGCAGGGAAGATGCCCTCGATCAATCTCTTAACTTGGGCGTGTCGGCCGGGAGTGCTGAGCCTGTCCACAGCTGGCACCCGACGACTACTAGGAGAGGTTTAACTACAGAACTTCTATATGCCACCCCTCTGCAGGGGGTTTGAGCTGCGAATATGGCTACGTCGATCGTTCGCGAATGCGTCGCGATCGTTCGGATATGCGTCGCGTCCGGGCCGAGGATCGTTCGTAAATGCGTGGAAAATCCTGGCTGTCCACAGGCTGGTCGGCCGCGATGGGGCCTGGCAGCAACGCGATCGTTCGAATATGCGTGAATAACCTCGCTGGCGGCCCCGGGCAGGCTGGCGTGTCGTCGCGATCGTTCATAATACGTAGACAATCCGGTCATCTATGTCGGTAGTGTTGCGACTCCGCCGTTGAGCATCGACGAGTTCAAGCGCACGATCGTTCAGATATGCGTCGGCAGGGTATTGCGAGCCACGATCGTTCAGATATGCGTGGACAACCGGCCACTTATTCACAAGTAAGGCAGCCAGGCTTAGCTTCAGGCGACGCGGAATGAGGTCAGCCGCAGTGTTCTGTGTGCGAGCGCCGCCGCTGCTGTGCTGGCCGCCGTCCATAGCTCGTCCTGGACGAAGCGCGCATCCCGGTTACGGGCATTCATGCTGGCGGTGACCTGCAGAAACGTCGAAATATCGTTCAGTTATGCGTCAGCGGAAGTGTCTGAAGTTCGGCAGCCGGGCGAGCTCGACGCCGGACATCAGGATCTCCACTGCGGTGTCGTCGACCGTCAGGACGGTCGAGCGCCTTACCGGTTCCGAGTTCGTCGCCCGGTCGTCCTGCCGGCCGATGCTTCACTGTCTGGCGTCAGACGCCAGGCAGCTCGCGCAACTGCTTGCCACGCTACGGCGGACACGCGGGCACTGACTGCGACGAACCCAGCATGTTACTGAATGAACTCTGCGTCAGCCCGCATAGCACTGGCTAGCCCTGTGACGCAGAACGCGGGCACTACCTGCACTCCCCGGCAGCGCCCGCCACGTCTTGACCTAGCGGCTGGCGCGTTCCAGCGCCCGCCTCACTTTCGGCGTCTTCAGATACCAGCCGATCGCGGCCCGCGACAGCGAAGACCGCGACGAAGCCGCCAGCTCCCCGACTAGGTCGTCCAGCACGTCCAACTGAGTCTGCGTCATCTGCACCGGGAGCAGGCTTCCCTTGTCGTCGGTCTGGCCACCCCGAGGTCGAGCTCCGCGCCGCGCCGGGAACCGGCTCGCCTCCGGCCGGCTCGTCGTCCGGTCCGCCGCCACCAGCTCCCTTAGCACATCGACATCGAGGGCAGCGTCGATAGCGTCCATCAGCAGGGCGGCATGCGTGATCCGCTCGATCCGGGCATACTTTTTCGCCCTGGGGATGTCGGCACCGGTGATGTATATCGATGTCTGAAACGAGACCTCGGCCCCATCTTCGCCTGGGTCCAGCTGCTCGGTGCGCTCTCCGCTGCCGGACCTCACTGTTGGCGAGATCCAGCCGGGTTCTTCGTCGTCCTCGGCCTGGCGGTCTACGACGGAATGCTCCACCGCTGCGGTGGGGGGAGCCTGGGGAGGGACTCGTGGCCGGGGCTCTTCTTCGGCTT
>CBDFFS010000023.1:0-251439 GCA_965246815.1 Actinoplanes sp.
GGTCTCGCCGAGCGGTCGCGTCAGATCCACGAACAGCCGGTGCTCCCAGATCAGGTGCAACGCGTGCGCCCGTGCGACCACCGGTGAGGTCGTGGACGCTACCAACTCCCCGAACCGGACCGGCTCCGCGCTCGTCGCAGCCAGCAACTGCGGCACCACGGCGAAATGATCCGTTATCGCCCGGCGCTGCGCGGACAACGCATCGATCGTGGCGACCACGTTCGCCCGCCAGCCCGTCACGACCAGATAGCGCCAGCCCCACGCCAACGCCGCCTCCGCCGTACCGGCGAACCGGATCCGGTCGACCGCCTTGACCAGATCGGCGGGCCGTACGTCGATCAAACACGGGCCGTCCGGACCGAACACCAGATAGTCCGGAACGTGCCGGACCCAACCGTGCGTTGTGGCCATACACAGCTCCATCGGCTGCGAAACGACGTCGTCGACCCGCACAAAATCGAGCATCAGCAACAGCCGTTGCTCGGCCATGCTCTCGAATCCGTGATGACGGCCCGTGCACACCAGGAACTGCAAACCCGGTCGATGCCTCTGGCGTCGAGACCAGCCGAAGTGCCGAACCGGCTCCAGCCCCGACGCCCTGCCGGGAAGATCCGCGACAGCACAGGACAACTCGCCGGCAGCCTTACTGAGCCTGACCGTCCACCGGGACGACCAGCCACGATCCAGCCCCAGCCCAGAGCGGTCCGCGGACGTCAGGACCAGATCCAGGGCAAGGCCATCCAGGCGGCTCGTATGCGACGGCAGCTGGCAACTCGGGACCGACCGACCCGGCGAGGGCATTCTTCATCGATACCAGCCAGAACCCGCAGATCGCCTAAAGTTCACTCTTCCGGGCGGCGCTCGCCAACGCCCCTGCCCAACGCTCGCCAACACCGCTGCCAAAACACCTTCGGCGTCGCGGTCAAATGCAAGATCGGTCGCCATTTAACGTGACCAGTCACACCGGATGACCCGTTAAGTAAGCGGAGTTGCATCAGGTGCAACATACGGGAGACCGCGATGACGGTTGAGTATAAAGCAATTGGGCACCCGAACAAAGCGCGGCATGCGGCTCTGTAGCCGGCTCAACAATGTTGCGTTTGACGCAACATGACAGTTACCGATTTCTCGGGTTCCGCCCATTTGATGCTGGTCGGTAAACGTCTCCTCCCCTGGAGCCTGGGCCGGCGCACCCAGGGCCGCCAGGCCGCGCTCGTCAATCTCGCCGCAGCGCTGCCCTGCCGGTCCTCGACGCCCTGCTCGGGCGTCCGTATCAGCACCGCCATCGCCTGGAGCCACCGCGCCAATGGGGAACTGGTCGACCTACCTCGCCTCGAGCGCCGTTAGACAGCGTTCCGCCTCGATGGGGTCGCGGGCAGCACCTCCACGGGATGCGGCGGTGCCGCCACCGTGGCTGATACGTTGCACCAGGCCGATTCCGTCCCCCTGCAACGCACCGCGATGACGCGAGCGCAACACTTGTTGAAACGCTGTTTGCGCTGCTAAGGCCGTTGTCGGTTGATCGGCCGTGGGGCGGCGAGATGCCCGCCACTGCCATAGTGCGGCCCCATAGCACTATCGGAAGGGTCGGGACCGCGCGGTGCGGATGCTCCGCGCCGTCAGCTCCATCGACAACCCGTGAACTTGCCCAGGGGAGTCGAGGTGCAGGTCAGGGGTGAGCCTGGCATATCGGCACTAACGGCGAGACTTGTAGCCGGTGGCGTTCCTACGTAAGGCAGGAGGCGAGTTCGGTGAGCGGTAACCGCTGACCAGCGTAAAAACTATGTCCACTATGGTGTCCACAATGGCCATTTTAACCTTGTGAGACTGCCGTGGGTGAGGTTATCTTCTGTCGAAGACCGGTTGTCATGGTCAGCTCGGGTTAATCGTGCGGCAATGGTCCATCGGGTCCCGCTAGAACAGGGCCCACCTAAGACCGAGCTGGCAAGGAAGTTGAAAGCAAGAACCTCGCCGGCTTGCTCCAACCCTCGATGCACCCACCCGATGAGCTGGAAAAACGGCCATCAGCGTCGATACGTGATCATCCGGGTATGGCCGGTATATCAGGTGGTTTCACCGTCTAACGCTATAAAGTATCGGCCTATTTAATAACAATAGCTGCCAGATAGGCATAAAATTTTCTTCACAATATGTACTTGAATCTTGACTGCCCGTCTGTGCCAAAATGATCAATACGCCTAATGGGCGAAAGTGGGGATCAGACAGCTAGACCGCGGGAGCTGTATTGGCAAGCCAAGACTTACGAAGGCTCTGCGAGGACAGGCTGCGGCGGTTGAATATCCGGGTGCCGAACCCGTTCGACGCCGAACAGCTCTGCGCCGAACTCGCCCGTCAGCGCGGGCGTCCCATCCAGATTCGTCCGACGTTGAAAGCCGCTGCGGGCAAAGCCTGCGGTTTCTGGGTCGGCACGGACACCATGGATGTGATCGTGGTTGAGCAGGGGACAACCCGCCAGCACCAGGACCACATCATCGCCCACGAGATCGGGCACATGGTGTTCGACCACTACGCCGAGATGGCGGACACCACAGTTGCGGCATTGGCTTCCCACCTGGATCCCGAGTTGATCCGGCGGGTTCTCGGCCGCACCGTTTACACCCGCCGCGAGGAGCAGGAGGCCGAAGTCTTCGCATCCGTGCTCATGTCGAAGGTTTCCCGCTCGCGGGAAACAACATCGCAGAAGTCCCCACCGAGCACCAGTGGTTTGGACCGGTTCGCCTCAGCAGTGGAACCGGGCGGTATCTGGCGTGGTTGAACTCAGCCTGATCCTGTTATGGGCCGGCACGCTCTACCACCTACGCCGCCTGCATAGAAGTCCCAATAACCCGATCTTGCGATGCTTGATGCTGATCTTTCCCAGCCTGTTGGTCGCGGTCACGGTGGGGCGCGCGTCGGTCTACCTCGCTGTCGATGAGCTGCTCGGTGTGTCCAATGCTGCACGGTTCCTGCAGCACGCCTTCGCGCTAGCGGCCCTGTGCGTCGTGCAGATTTTGATGCAGTACACCTCCTGGGGCTCAGCTGCCGAAGCCCGACCCGCGATCCGATCACGGGTTGTGGCCGCGGCGACGGTGCTGGCCCTGATGCTGGCGGCCTTCGCGTTGGCGTCACTGGGTACAGAAGCCCCGAAAGACTTCGTTGGTCGCTACGGAACCCAGCCGTGGATCGTGCTATACCTGCTGCTCTACTCCAGCTATCTGGGCGTAGCTTGCGTCGATGTCGTCCGTATCTGTCACCGGCATGCCAGGCAGGGCGCAGCACGTCCGTGGGTCCGTGCGAGCCTGCGAATGATCGTCACGGCGGGCATCACTGGGGTGGTCTACGTCGTGTGCAAAGCCGCGTTCACCATCGCAGCTTGGCGGCACGTACGCATGCCATGGTCGCTGGCGGAGGAGCAGCTATCGACACCATTAGTAGCCCTAGGGGCCACTCTCATTGGGATCGGTGCACTGCTGCCCCCCGCCGGCTCGATTATCGAGCCGTGCTGGCACCAGCTGCAGCAATGGCGCCAGTACCGCGCCATGCACACGCTCTGGTCCGCGATCTCCACTGCGGTGCCCCGCGTGGCGTTGCAGATACCGCCCCCCGCCGTGTCCCAGCACACCTGGACACGCCTGCCCTATAACGCGTGGCGCGAACACCTGAGTGATTTGTCCTGGCAGCACTACCGGCGCGTGATCGAAATCCAGGATGGTCTGCTCGACCTGCGGTTTTACCGCCAACCCACCGCCACACCTAGCATGGCGGCCAGTAGTGGGCGACACAGCGATCAACAGCGCTTAAACCTGGAGGCGGCTGAGATCGCGGCGGCCATCTCGGCCAAGCGCACAGGGCAGCCCCCGATTCAGGCGACAGACCCGCGACCGTTGACAGCCGGCGCCGACAATCTCGACGCCTGGCTGGCTGATCTGTCCCGCACCTACGCAGCCTCGCCTGCCGCGTCACGATCCACGCATACCTTGGCACGGCAGCACCAGCCACCAACACCCGATGGGGAACAGGAGCACCTGGGCGTGTCAGTAGAAACCACGATGTCCGACGACGGTCACACTGATCCGGCACCCCGGTCAGGCCCAGACCGGTTAGCCAGGCTCCTAACAGACCTCCTATCCCCGGCGATCCTCATCGTTGTGGTAGTCATTCCGATCGCGTGGCACGGCTCCACCACCGCGCTGCAAGCCTGGATTTCAGCCGCTTTAGCCGCGATCACCGGCAGCATCATCCCGATCACCTACATCATCCGCGGAGTACGCCGCGGTCACTGGACTGATCACCATGTCGGTGTCCGCGAACAGCGGCGGCGACCATTGATGGTTGCCCTGCTGTCCGGGGTACTCGGTGTAATTCTGTTGATCTTGACTGGTGCGCGGGAGATGACCGCCTTGTGCGTGGCGGGCATGAGCGCCCTCGTAGTGGCCATGGTCGTCACCTTCGGTCTGCGGTGGAAAATTTCCATCCATGCCATCGTCGCCGCCGGCTGCGCCACCTCACTCATGGTGGTCTTCGGCTGGTGGGCCCTCCTGGCCTGGCCAGTAGCAGCGGCGATCGGCTGGTCACGCGTGCGGCTCAATGATCACAGCACGGGGCAGGTCATCGCAGGTCTGGTTCTCGGCACGCTCGCGGCAAGCACCGTCTTCCCATGGCTGCGGTAGAAACCCTATCTACCCACCGTTATCGGTCGACACCGATAGCGGCCTCACGGCCCCAGCGGCAGCTGCGCTAAGCGTCTCATCAGGCCGAGTGTCCGCACTCGCTGCTAGGAGATGACCTTCTTTGTCGCCGACGATGCCATCACCCGGCGTCCTACCGCTGGGAGGTTTCCGGGTTGGGTGGCAAGCCGTCGGCTACTCGTAAGGATTCGATGACGTGGGTGACTGTTTCAATGCTGCGCTCGTCTAGTCCATCCAGGCGCATGGCTAGACGTCCTACTCTGGATTCCTTCAGCAACTTGAGCATCGACAGCTCAGCGAAGATGGCGGCGGAGATCTCTTCGTCGAAGAAGTAAGCCGGCTTCACGGAAAAAAATGTCGCGAGGGCTTCCAGGTGTTTCTTGGTGGGATTGTCCCGCTCGCCGGTGCGCAGCATCCAGATGTAGTTACGGGAAACATTTTTCTCACCCGCGCCTGTGGCCATCTGTGCGGCCACTTCCTCGTTGGAGTAGGTCGTCCCATCTGGCTTACGCACCACGTCGAACAAGTGGTTGATCTTGTCTGCCAAAGTCCTCGGCGTATCGCCGCCCGTGGTGTTGTCTGCATCTGCCGGCACGCTGGCGGTCATGTCGGTAGATCTCCTCGGCGGTCAGGTCAGGTCAGTTCACGGTGATAGCGGCAAGCATAGCTACATCAGTTGACAGCGCGCGTGTCGGTGGGCCTAAACTGGCACGCACCTTGTGGCAACTGGTGCGAAACACGACCTCTGTGCGCCAAAGGTGTTCCAGGTGGGACGAAGGAGCCGATGGGAGATTTATCGGCGGTGGGGCGCTGCTCTCGCCGGTTCCTTCTACCCCGTGTTACTGAGAGGTGCTGCCAGCGAAACCCACTGCCACCTACGTCGTAGCCAGCGACGCCGTGGTTTCCCAGCATCAGCTGGCGTTCGGTATTGAGAGAAGCAAGGGCTCGACGGGTTGCACCCCGACGAGCCCTTAACAAAGCCTCGTGGCCGGTTGTACGCCGGGCGCGAGTAAAAAACATCGACCCACTGCTAACGGACCGGATGTGGAGATGAGCATAGCTACACAACGTCACCTGCAAAAGTCGGCCGAACGCAGCATTGCGCATGCGAGGGGTACTTCTTCGGTGGCGATGACGTGGTGTCGTGGGGCTGGCCTGCGGGAGCGACACCGGGCGACGCGGTGCGTTGGCCGCGGCCTCGACGACTGCATCGCGGCTACCCCGGCGCAGGTACCGGCCGGCTTGCCGATGGCGCCGGCTCTGACGCCGCCAACTGGCTGTCCTACTGTGGTGAGCGCACCGAGTGCGCTCACCACAGTAGGACCGGTCGAAACCTCAACGGTGCTGAAACCGCGGGCGCTGGCGCGGTCTGCGGCGGGAATCCCGGTGCGCGACAGTGTCTGCCACACGGTGCTCACCGCTGCTGCGTTCACCGTTGCCGGCAACAAGCGGCTTTCGGATGGCCCTCACTGGCACCGGCCAACTGCCCCCTTGATTCAACACATCCGTGCGATGAAGGCCTCCCGGGGGGCGCAGGCATGAGTCCGCAAAACGAATGGGGCAAGGGTTTCGTGATGGCCCCGGGGTGGCTGATGAAGAAACAACCCAGCCCCAACGCCGTCATGGTCTATATCCACCTGGGCTTGCACGGCAAGTTCAACCCGGGGGAGGGGCGCTACGAGGAATGCCGGCCCTCCAAGAAAACGCTCGCCAAGGGTGATCTGGAGCGCGGCTACCCCGGGTGCGGCCTGAGCGAACAGGTCATCGGACGTGCCCTGCGCGAACTAGAAACACTCGGTGCGATCAAGGGAACCGACGCCTTCGACGCCAAAGGTGGTCAGTTGCCGACCGTCTATCGCCTCATTTTCGGTGAACTACACGAAGAAGAAACCGCAGCTCAAACCCGCACATCACCAGTGACACCCCCTAGTCGCAAGACTAAAAAACAGGCCACTGGTCAAGAAGAAACCGCAGCTCAGACCCCAACATCACCGGTGATACCCCCTAGGCCTGAGGAACCCCCCGGGGGGTATCAGCCTGGTACCCCCCGGGGGGTACCAGATCCATACCCGGGGGGAGGTATCAGATTTGATACACAAACAAGATCCCTTGAACTAGAACCAAAGAACAAGAAACCCCCCTTTCCCCCCGCGCAGCCGTCCGCAGCGATGTTACCGGTGGCCCAGCCCGACAAGCGGGGGGATTGTTCGACCCCAGAAAATCCGTCCACCGACGCGTTGACTGCGCTGGTGCGATCGTTGACGGCGGCATCAGGGTGGGCTTCCGATGTGACCCGCGACGTTCTGGAAACATTGCGGGGGCGGGGGATCGCTCCGGCGGAGATCGCCCGGGTGATGTCGGAGGTTGCTCACGGCGTGCACGGTGTGACGGCCTCGCCGCGACGGATGCTCACGTGGTGGCCGACCGCGCAGCCGGCCGACTCGGCGACCACGGCGCCCACCTTGGCGGTGGGATCGAGGAAGTACCTCAACCCAGGCACCGTGATGTGCCGGGCCCACCCGGGCGAGCCTGCGGCCACGTGTGGCCGCTGTCGCGCTGAGGTCATCGGGAACAACGCGCTTGCACCGGACTATGCGCCACCACCCGACGATGCGCCGCCGCCGAGCCGGTCACCGGCGCGGATGAGGCGCGCCGCAGAGTTCACGGCCGGTCGGGCGCGAGCCAAGCAGGCCGCGGCTCCGGTGCGGCAATGCAGCACGGGCACGGCCGACCGGAACGCTGCCCTGCGCGAGCCAGCGCACCCTGAGACGGAGCTCGCGTGACCGCCGCAGTGACCGAGCGGCCGGCCAGGGCGCAAACCGGCAGTGGTACAACGTCCATGTCGGTGCCGGGGACGGCTCGCGGCATGACGGACTTTCAAGAGGACGCGATGGACGAGCAGAACCCGACCGCACCCGATGGCAACGCCGCCGGCACAGCTGTTGAAGCCGCGGCAGTGCCCGCGCTGTGTGACGTCTGCGTCCGACCAGTAGACGCCGACGGTGGCCGGCATCCGATGTGTACGGCGTTTCATGACGCCACCGTGCAGTGGCCGGTAACCGCCGTTCTACCAGCAGGGGCGCAACCGTGTGAGCACTGCGGCAAGCTATGCCGGCTGCAGTGGGATGGGGTCTACCTGCACGCTGAATGTCAGTACGAATGGTTTATTGCCCCGTGGCTCGCCGAGCATCCGCCGCCGGCCACCGAGGACGTAGTTGCCGCGGCACAACCGCAGGCCGTGACACCGGTGACGCAGCACAGCGAGGTGCCTGCGTCGGCCATCGCAACGACCACGACCACGACCACGACCACGGTCATGGCCACGGCCGCGAGCGGTGATCGGCGGACACTGATCGCGGTGGCCGACGTCGACGGCATTCATCTGCCCGATGGCAGCGTGCAGCCGTTACCCGAGCGTATGGAGCACATCGGACACCTCGCCGACGTGGCCATTGCCCTGCGGTTGGGGTGGCACTACGACCGGCAGTGGGAAGTCGAACGCGGTCAGCTGTGGCTGAGCGCGGCACTGGTACGCCAGCTTGGCCTACCGGAAAAATTGCCCCGCGACACTGACACCAAGGGGTGGAAAAAGCTGGAGGCATTGACCTGGCTCGCCGGCGCCCGCCACGACGGCTGGACGGTGTTAAACCAATCGCTGCGGGCGTGGACGGCAGTATGGCGCCAAGGCGGCGGGGGTGCGCTGATCGTGGTACCGCACTGGCTGGGGCGTAGTTCCCTGAAACGTTTCGACACCGCCGAGCTCGACGCCACCACCTTGGCACGGCGGGCGCAGCTGTTCGCCGACCTGGTCGGGATTCCGTATCGCAACAGTCCCGGGCACACCGGGCTGCGGCTGCTGCAGTGGCTGCACCGCAGCCCGCAAGCCCGTAGCCTGCACCGACCGATCGAACTGCCAGTGCCCGCGCGTCAGCATCCGATCCAGGCCGATCTTGCCTGGCATCGGATGCTGACCGAAGCGGAGCGGCAACGGAAATATGTGATCGGGCTGGACCAGAACGGTTGTTACGTCAACGCCGCCAACAGCCTGTACGTCGGTATGGACGTTGACCCGGTGCACGTCACCGGCGAGAACATCGCCTTCACCGCCAAGACACCCGGCTACTGGCGCGTCCGCGTCACCGACGAACTGCCTGCGCTGCTCCCCAACCCCCTGGACCCGACCGGCCGGGGGCGGCTTGATGACGGCTCCTACTGGGTGATGACACCGACAGTGGATTTCCTGCGCCGCGAACGCAAAGTAAACGTGCAGATCCTCGAGGCATACGTGTGGGAACCGCAGGACAGCGTGCGGTTCTACGACGAATGGGCCGCCCACCTGCGGGAGCTGATCTATGACGCGAAAACCCGCGCGGGGACCGACCCGGACATCGCCGCACTGCTGCCCACGTTCAAAGGCCTCTACACCGCCGGTATCGGTGACCTAGCCGCGAAGGAGGCGTTGATGCGCCCCGGTGATCTGCGCCCACCCCATGAAAATCCGGAGCGGCGTAACCCGTTGTGGCGCCCCGATCACCGGCACCTGATTTTGGCTCGTGCTCAAGTGGGGATTCTGCGCCGGGCATGGACGGCAGGGCAGGCCACGGGGATGTGGCCGATCGCGATCAACACCGACGCCATGTACTACGTCACTGACGAACCTGACCCGGCCCGGCTCGCCGCGCATCTAGGCCTGCCCTATGACCAGATCAAGTGGGGGTCGTTCAAGCCGGCCCCAGGCGGTGCGGGCGGAGCGTTGAGCACTGAACTGATTGACGCGTTCGATGCCCCGCGTGGATGGGGCACCGCCTTGGACGCCACCCTGGTCGACAACGATCAGTGGCAGGCCCGTATCGCGACCGGGCAGGTGTAGGTATGACACAACCCCCAGCACCAGCACCAGCACCACCACCTGCGACAAATCCCGGCGGCCAAGGTTCCGCACCGGTCGGCCCACCGGGCAACAACCCGGGTGAAGTCGAAGCCATGTATCACAAGGCGGTGACCGGTAAAAGCGTCGCACCCGACGACAAAGTCACCACCACCCGACTTAAAGGCCTTGTCGGCCGGTACGGAAGTCAGACCGCTGCGGCTCGGGCGATGGGGGTGGGTCGCAGCACCCTGGGTGGTTGGCTTGCCAAGAAGAACAAACCCTCTGCGGCCAGCCTCGACAAAGTTGCGGACCTGCAACGCCGAGTGCGCGAGCAAGACGCCGCGGAAGCCACGTACGGCAAACGCGCAGCCCGGTTGTCCGCCGGTGCGATCCTCACCATTGAGGGCGTCGGTGGGCCCAAGTGCACCAGCCCCGATGATGCGCTGCGCGAGCGCGACCTTGGCATCGCGTTGAACGCGGCTGAGGCCCAGCAGTTGATGCAGCTGATGGCCGCGAACGACCCAGCCGCGCAGGATTTCATCGCCGACCTGTACGCCGATAAGTACATGCACGGCACCCAAGCCTGGGAATGGGAAAGTATCGGCGGGCTGCACTTCGAGTTCTGACCGATCCACGGTTGCCGAACAACTCCACCCGGCGTACCGTGACATCTAATACGTGTAAACATCGCTTACGTGTATTAGTGAGTGGACCTGAAAGGTTTGATGTGGCAGTTCTCGATCGAGGTGAGCGCGGCCGACTCATCCGCCGTGCAACCCAGGCGCACGCGGTCGCTGTGCGCCTCGGCCGTCCCGCCGTGCTTGACTCCGCCGACCTAGCCCACCTACTCAACGGCTACATCCAGCTGCATCATCAGCCCAAGCCGGCGACCAGTGGCCTCACCACCCGGCCCCGTTCTCACCTGTGGACCACCATGTGGGCCCGGTGGCACACCAACCAGTGCGCAGCTTGCGCGCAACTGATGCATCAGGCACGCCCAGAAACCACGCTCACCCGACGCCGGGCAGCTGATCTTGCCGAACAAAACCGGCACCTACGCCACGCAGCGGCGAACACGAATGGGCGGCTACACCTGCTCACCGTCGCCTACGAGGCCCTCATCTGCGAACGGGACCAGGCGCGGTGGAAACTGCGTAACGCGCAGCTCGCCGAGCGTCACCAGCGCGGACTATCGACCGCCCGGGGTCGGTCATGATCGCCGAAGCGGTGGCCCTGGACTGACGCCGTCTCAGTGCCTGCGCCGGACAAGCCGACGCCTACGACAACGCCGTCGATTCCGCAGGCCCACAGACTCGTGCCGGGTTCGTCACCACGTTTTGCGACCCGTGCCCCGTGCGTGCCACCTGCCTGGCTTATGGACAACAAACCCATTCCACCGGCATTTTCGGGGGACACCGCCTGGAATTCGGGCGCACCACCGACCAGCGCCGCGCCACCCGTCGGCTCGCCGCACCACCGCCACACCCTGTGGCGTTGGCGGCCCAGGGCTAGCCTGGCGGCATTACTGGGCGGTGTGCGAGCCGGCGCGAGCGTAGCCGCACCCAAACCGCAGGGATCAAAAAATAGCCCAAGCAAACGGGTCCATAGGCTCGACCTGCACTGTCGGCAGGGCCTGGACCGACCGGTCCAGGCCCTGCCGACAGGAAAGCTCTCAAACACCGCCATGGTGACGGCGCAACCCCTGGAAGGTGTGGCACCGTCGCATCCCTAATGGGGTTGTGCCGTGCTGAAGCGGTTGTTAAGCGGCGTGGTGGCCACGCTCCAAGACGCGTAGAGCGCGGGTGGCCGCGTCGAGATGATGATGCAGCTCAACAACGGGGTCTGTCTCCGCGTGGGCTTCTTGGTCCTGGGCAAGCCCGTCGGTGATCCACTCACGGACCAGGGCACTCCAGGACATCCGGCGGCGCTGGGCCACGGCGCTGATTTGAGCGAACATCGGCAACGGCACCCGCAACGACTTACCGATCTTCACTTCCCCGTCGGGGTGTCCGGCCGCGGTAATCGGTTCGTGGCTGATCTGCGGCTGGTCGCGGGCGACGTCTTGGCCGGTGAGACGGCGGGCCAAGAGGGCCTCAGCGGTGCTCATGTTGGTGTCGGTCACGATTCCTCCTGCGCGTTGAAAGCGTTAGCCCACTTCGCTTGGCCGAGGAACCCGGCGTCGAACGCCGCGAACAGTTCGCGGGCGCCGTCACCAGTAGTGTCATCACTGAGCCACACCTCGATCAAGGATCCGGTCGAGGTTTGTACCAGCACTGACAGCATGTCCTCGTCTAAGGGTTGCAACAACTTCGGTCCTGGCCCGGTCATCGCCGCGTGGACTACTGCCGGTTCAAGACCTTGATCGATGACCCGCTGATAGCCCTGCGGTGTCCACTCGAACCTCATAAGATCGAGTGTATTACGCTGTGTGGAAATTTGTTATGGGTCAGCAGTACCGTGTTCGGGACCGTTAACAGGCTGTTCCGCCCCGGGTTTGATGGAGACCGGCTGCATCCGTTGACCAGACCACCCGCAGATGTATCACCACTCGTTCAGCCCAAGGGTGCGCCTTTGCTCGACGCGTCGGAAGTCGGATGGGCGCCGTGCCAGGAAGTCGCGTCGCAGCGATGTCGGGGCGTCGGCCGCCTGCCGGTCCATGAGTGCTGTTGCGATGTCCACGGCGCCAGGTGGCAGCGCGATGCCGAGCCGGGTGCCGGTCTCGTAGATCTCCCGCATGCCGGCGATCAGCATCCGCCCCTATGTGGCTTGACGCCTACGACTACGTCTGGGAGGGGGGCGCGCGCTGGTTGTTGAGGGAGGCCTCCAGGGAACTGCCCTTCGCCGCCGTCATCGCCAGGCCTCTGGCTGCAATGGAAACGATGTACAACGAGGTCAACGAGATGACCGGCCTCAGACTGGACTTCGCTGGCGAGCCGCTAACCCTCAAAACTTGGGAGGGAGAGGTCACTACGTGACCGGCAAAGTCACCGGGATAGACGGCCAACGAGCGCACGGCGTTACGCTCGGTGGTCAATCTCCTGCCGCTGGACATCCTGAAATGCCGAATAGAGTGCGCAGTTCCAGCGTACTTCATGGGGCGAATGTGACAGTCGAGCTGGTTAACAGGTTCTGTGCCAGCGCCTTTCGCTGCGTTCTGTCCAAGCCTCTGAAATCAATAAATGCATGCCCAAGATGAACGCCACCACTCGCGCATGAATAATCGTCTACGACGCGACTCCCAAAAGATTCAACCGCAGCGACTTCGAGGCTGAGAGTTCCCGCACTGCCCTTCTTGATCTCGCACACGCGTTGCAGGAACGAGCCGTATGCGGTCAACACCGCACCCCGACTTACGGAAAGTCTTCCGGCGTCATTAGACGATCTATCAAAAACCTTTAGGGTTGGTCTCCCATTGTAGAACCAAGGGTCTCCCGGGACTATTTGCCTATGTACGTTCTCGCTGGCTGGCACCAGTCGTTCTTCTGGCACCGAGTCGTCTGATGACATGCTTCGCACTCACTCCTAGGGGAAATCGATGCAGGCTACGATGGAGACTTGGTCGCCAGCTTCGATGTCTCTTTCGTAAGATACGGTGCCGCCCAGCGTCCTAACCGCTAGAAAAAACCCGCCACCGCTTGGGTCCACTTCTAGGGAGCAAGAAAGTTCACCGGTAGTCCATTCGAAGATTAGACCGCCCTCGACGGTGGGATACAGGAACGCTTCTAGCGGACGATGGCGAAATTGTTCAACAATAAAAGCACCCGCTTTAGATGCATCCTCGGAGACCGGGAGGCTCGGCTCTTCGTCGTGCCACCCAGGCTCCAGCTTCCGAAGTTGAGCTAGCCGCTCAGGCAGGTCAACATAGTTCGCGGGCGGGTTCATACTCGGATTCTAACTGCGCTTTCAACTGCCGGCGCTCGAACTACCGGCTAGATCGCATGCTCGCAACTTCATCGAGCGAGACGCGCTCTCATGCCGCGAGTCGCGCGTAGCGCCCGGTGTTCAGGAAGCCCGTTGTGCCATAGCAAGGAAGCTGTCCTGGACGAGGTCGATGTGCGTGCGCGGCTGCAGGAGAGCGGTGAGCTCCGCGGTGAAGTGCGCCTGGTCCTGCTCGGCGTAGCTGAGGAACGTGGCACGGGTACGCTCAACCCCTATCACGGTCTCGGAAGGCAGGCGCAGGGCCGCGGTATGGCTTACCTCGACTGTGGCACCCAAAAGCCGGCTTTGCCGGAGTGCTTCCAGCCAGGACGGCTGATCGGCCGAATTACCGTCCTGGTGGCTGTGTGTGACCCACAGTTCGCGCAGTCTGCTCTGCAGCGGCTCGGGATAGCGTTCCCCCGTGGTCAGAAGTGCGAGCCAGCCACCCGGCCGAAGCAGTCGGGCAACCTTGGCCAAACCGACACCGGGATCGATCCAGTGGAAGGCCGTGGCGGACACAATGAGATCGAAGGGACCGGTACCCGCAAAATCCTCGAAGGAGGTGACCTGAAACCGGACGGTCGCGCCGGCCACATTGCTCTGAGCGGTTCGCACCATCGCCACGCCGATGTCGATCGCGGTCAGCTCGAAGGCTCGCCCGACCATTTGGCGGGTGAGCTGACCAGTACCGCAACCTATCTCCAACACCGCGGCGCCCGGACCGATCGCGGCATTCGCCACAATCGCATCGACAAGCTCAGCGGGATAACCCTGACGGGTGGCGTTATACAGCCCGGCCACCTCGTCGAAAAGAACGCGACGTTGCTCCCGTGTCCGGCGCTGCTCCGGCGTCTCCACAGTCATCGGCTCAGTCTGCCCAACACCCACCTACCCTGGCCACCCCGTTCACGTCCGCCGAGTTGGGACGGCGCACTGATGTGCGATCCGGGTGCCGGTGGGGTGAATTTTATCACTCATTGTTCGGGTATTAGACGCGTCCGAACTCGATTTCTGTGATCTCGAATAGGTTCCAGTCCTAGTCGAGTCGTGCAGGCTCGGCTTAGCCCTGAGTCTCCTCTGCTTCGCAGGCCCGATCCGGGTACGCCACAGTAACTTCGGCGACACCAGTGACCGCCGCTAGCCGCTGCAGGTACTCGCCAATCGGCGCGATCCAGCGAGCAGGAAGGTCGCCGCAGAACTGCCGGGCGGTCGCATCCAGCACCCATCCCACCGCCACAGTTATCTGATGGCCGAAGCTGAAAATTTTTTGGTCGTCTACGTCAGAAGGTGGTCTCAGCTCGGGGAACGCTTTCCATACAGCCGTGGGATTCAGCCAACCGGTCAGTTCGACGGTTTCCGCCGGAATTCCGATTTCTTGCACTGCGGTGGTAACGCGAGGAGCAACGAGCAGGCAGTCCCCGTCACGCGCGGTACCAACAAGTGGGAGCCTTTCCAGCACGGCCAACAACTTCTCAGCCAAGCTAAAGACGGGCAGGACGACTACCGGGGCCGGATCAGGCACATCGACGGTCACGACGCACAGCATAGGGCCCGACATGCCCCCTGCTAGTCGGCTGCGAAATCAACTATTCCGGGCCAGGCGGCCCAGGACCCGCTTCGGTCACAGCAAGGCCGGCGCAGTGCCCTATTGATCGGACCGCAAAAGCGATAAAGACTTCGAATGCGGCTGTCGCTGGCCGGGCACACGCTCGTGCTTGATGAAGGGCGCGGCGTGGGGTGCCAGACTCGTTCCAGTGACGGTCACCGTAACGACCAGGGCCAGAACACAGTGATCGCCCGCAGGTCCGAAGGCCGTAGGCGGACGATAAAGGGGAAGCCGGTGGTGGCCGCAGTGAGTTTGGCTACTTAAAGGGTGTCGTGCGGCCAGACCTCGAATGCCTTTTCGATCAGGTCGCCGATAGCGTCATCGAATGCCTTGAATACTTTCTTTCTACCCGATCGGGTAGTCGTGTTCCGGGTTTGTTGTGGTTGCCGTCGTCGGGGTCCGCGTCGGCGTCGCCGTGCTGGTCGGCCACAGACATCGCATCGAATCGTGCGAACAGTGCAACCGCCAAGGTTCGGTGCGCGAGTCACCCACGACCTCGTTACGAACCGCATCTTTTTGCTACCGGTCAACGCGAGCTCGGACCGTCTCGGCGGGTGTGTCGGTGCTTTCCACTACGGTAGTGGTCACCGGCGGGAGGTAGTTTAGTGCAGTCAAAGATCCAACGGCTCAAAGCATGTCTCAACGGCGGCCGGGTCCGTGGTGAACATCCGTTTCTGGCAGTGACGCCTGACGAACTGGTAGCGGACGCAGTAGCCGCAGTAGCTGCCGGCGCTGAGGCAGTGCACGTGCACCCACGCGATCATAATGGCGCCCAGTCGCTGCAGCCTGAGGATGTGGCAACAGCTGTCACGGCAGTACACCGGGCTTGTCCAGGCGTGCCGATAGGGGTAACGACCGGATTGTGGATCAGCGACGGCGATATCGGGCGGCGACTCGCGACCGTTGCCCGCTGGGCTGACCTACCGCCGTCAGCACGGCCAGACTTCGCCTCGGTCAACCTCAGTGAACGTGGCTTCGCCGACTTGGTCGCAACACTGCAGCGGGCTGACATTGCCGTCGAGGCAGGGGTATGGTCCACTGCCGACGTCCGAACACTGGCTGCCAGCCGGGCCAACTGGACCCGCATCCTCGTAGAGATCGTCGATGGTACGGCCACGACAGCTATTGCTGCGGCCGACGCGATCTTGACCAGCCTTGACGATTTCGGAGTTACAGCACCACGGCTGTTACACGGCGAGGAAGCGGCATGCTGGCCATTGATCGCTCACGCAGGCCGATTAGGTTTACCCACACGTATCGGGCTCGAAGATACCCTCGCCGGCCCGGCTGGCGAACCGATCGCCGACAACGCTGCCCTGGTCCGCCAAGCACTCGCCATCTGGACGACGGCCGCGTCATCATCCCGGTGAACTCCCGTGTGACATGCACGTCGAACCATTCGGTCAAGCAGCTGTCTGTACGCAGCAGCCGCCGATGAGCCGTGACGGGCCGTAGCCAGAACCTGCTTGCGCCGACACTTGACTTTGCCGATGAGCGGATGCCCTCTGCGGGGCGGCGAAACGGGTCATGTCCGATCTAAACTGCTCCATCTAGCACGCAGCGACGACGCCAGCGGGGGCCGCGATGATTACCGAAGACCGGCTTGAACGGGCCAGGTACGCGTACGAGCGAGCGGTTTACAGCGGGGACACCAGCACGCTGGTCGAGGTTGAGCGGGCCTTGGACGCGGTCGAGGCTGACATGTCCCTGGCGCGTGGACGGGTCCTGCATGCGCGGTTTCAGAGCCCGCCCGATGACGCCGGTTCGCTCGCTGCCGAGGATTGCGCTGAGCTGCCGTTGTTCGAGCGCGCACTCGGGCTGTACCGGGCATTGGGTGATGCCCGTGGCGAGGCCGAGGCATTGTTCTGGATCGGCTGCGTTCATCAGTTCATCCGGCGTGACGACGCGGCTGCCGTACCATTGCTGGAGCTGTCGTACCGGCTGGCGACCGAGGTCGGCGACAAGCGGACCCAGGCCGAGGCTCTGCGGCACTTGGGCATCGCTGCTCACGCCGCCGGGTTGCTGGACGAGGCTCGCGAGCAGCTGGAGGAGTCATCTCGCCTGCGCAGGGAGATCGGGCTCCTTGCGGGCGTGGCCTCTAACATGATCGGGCTGGCCTACATCGCGGCCGCCCAGGATCGCCGCACGGAGGCCCTCGCGATGCTGGACGAGGCGCAAGCCATCGCTGAGGCGGACGGCGCCCACGCCATCGTGCGGCACATCGAACAGGCGAAAACCAGCATCTAAGCGCGCGTCCCGCCGAGCCCCGCAGCATGACGATCACCGCCGACGCTGCCCACCCAGCCACGACACCGCCGTGCCAGCCGGTAGTCGTTGCGTTCGGCTTGCGGTCTGTTGATCAGAGTCAGTGGGCCGGACGCAGGAGCACAGCGTATAGGTCACCCGGGCTGGGCTCGTGCACGTTGCCGTTGGCGTCGCGTCCCATCGGGGGTGCGTTTCCCTTTGAGGGATTTTCTTGATCTTGGTCAGGCTGCTAGGTCGTATTGGTGCTGGTAGCGGCTGGTGTGGGTGCGTTGGTGTTCTTGTTGGAGATGAAATTTCCAGTAGGTCTCGAAGTCACCGTTGGTGATCACTGCGCGGAGTAGGAGTACGGCTTCTGCGCCGGGCAGGCTCCAGCGGGCGCCGGTGATCGCGAGGCGATCTTTGACGAGGTATCGGCATGTTCCTTCGATGACTCCAGTGGCGATGGGCCAGCCGAGGGTCAGCGCGATGCGGTAGATGAGGTATGGCTGTTTCGCGGTGAGGTAGGCGATGGTCCGCTTGAGTCCGGGTGCCGCGGTGCCGGCCTGGGTGAGGATGTCGAGGTGGTTGGTCAGGTCGGCGATGACTCGGGGTGCGTGGCCGTTGAGCAGGTCACGGGCGGTGCTGGCGACGAAGCCGGCGCGGCCCGGCTGGGTGGGGTGCAGGTCCTCGGCAGCCTTCCACAGGTATTCGATGACGTGGATGAAGTCGACGATGATGTCGACCTTGACGCCGTGGGCGTGGGCTTCGGCCCGGATCCGGTCGATTTGGTGGTTGTTGCCGTCGACCAGGACGATCCAGCGGCGCTGGTGTTGCGGGTCGCGTTGCTGGGCACGGTCGAACATCCGTCTGGTCATAGGTGTGGTGGAGTCGGCGAGTGACGCGTCGACCTCACGGTTGACTGCTGTGGGGCCGGGCCGACGAGTCGTGCGTTTGGCCGCGGTCGCAGGCAGGACGTCGTCCGGGTCACGAACGGCCGGGATGGCGTCGTAGACGGCGGTGACGACGGCCATGCGGGTGCGGCCGGCGCGTTCACGGCAGGCCAGTTGCGCCGATGGGGGTTGCGGGCCGGCTGGGCGGGCCGGTGCGGCCTCCCGCAGCCCGGAGTCGATCATATTGACGCCGGTGGCGTCGATGCTGAGTATCAGCAGGTCCCGTGGCCGAGGCTTCCCACCGGGGTCCACGGCCGGCGTGGGTACGGTGTGTTGTTGGTAGAAGTCGCGTACATCGTGGGCGGCGGCGACGGTGATCTGCATCAGTTGGCGGGTGCCGACCCGTGCACCGATCACCCGGGCGAGGCCGTCGCGGGCCTCGCGCAGCCCACCCGTCACGGTTTCGTGCACGACCTGGCGTTGCAGCGGGAACGAGTACCAGCCAGCCGGTAACGCCAACTGGGCGTCGGCCGGGTACAGATTGGACACTCCCGGCCCACGGTAGGCGATCCGGGTGACCTCGACCCGGCCCAGGGTGGTGGCCAGCAGCCGGGTATGCTCCGACTCGGCACGCCGCCGCACCACCTGGTCGGCGCCGATCACCTCGGACAGCCGCGGCTCGGCTGCGGCGTGGGCGTCGAGGTGATCCTGCAACGCTTGGCGTAGAACATCACGGCCGGAAACGGCGATGAACTCCTCGATGGCATGTTCCGGCCGGGCGGCCATCTCGGGTTCACCCAGGCGGGTGATCAAATCGTCGAACAGGGCGCGGGAAGCGGCGTAAGCGTTGGCGCGGGACACAGGGCTGAGCCTGTCACGATTTTTGTGTAAATCGGAGGCGAGTCTCTTACGCGAAGAATATCAGAAGGTGAGCCGGTTTGGGAAGAGGCGAACCAAAGTGTTCAATGCCACTGTCCAGCCCAGTGTTCCCGTTCCGGAATCACCACCTCGATGACTGGAAATATTTCGTAATCCCAGATAGAGAAGCTTCATCGCAGCGTCCTTGTCGGGGAAATGACCACGATTCTTCGTGATTTTACGCAGCTGGAAATTAATCGACTCGATCGCGTTAGTCGTGTAAACAATTTTCCGTAACTCAGCCGGATAATCCAAGAACGGAATAAATTCCTCCCACGCCAGGCGCCACACATCAACAGCGCCGGGATACTGGTTGCCGAATTGCCGGTCCAGTGCTGCGAGCGCCAGCTCGGCACCTTCCAGATTCGGTGCCGTGTAAATCTCGCGCATTGCCTTGGCCAACTTCTTACGATCATGGTGCGACACAAACCGCATTGCGTTACGGATCACGTGGACCACACAGGTTTGAACCACCGTTTCCGGGAACACCGCGACGATTGCCTCGGGTAGGCCGGTAAGGGCACAGCGCAGAACTACTCAGCCGCCACGGGTGCCAGATCCGGTGCCATGCAGTCGTTCTGGTCGCCGGAACGACTGAGTAATTGAGCGGTGCGCCCTAAGACCGTCGCAGCAGGCGATCAGTACGTCTCTGACTCCACGGTTCCGCAGGTCCGTCAAAACCTTCTGCCAAAACTTGGCGCCCTCGGTGTCGGCGATCCAGCAGCCGAGCGCGTGCTTGCGGCCCTCGACATCCACACCGATCGCCAGGTAGGCGACCTTGGTCGTTACGACCCCGTTGTCCTTGACCCGTATCCGTATACCATCGATATACAAAATTGGGTACACCTCGTCCAATGGCCGTGACTGCCACACTTTGATTTCATCGACTACCACATCCGTCACATTGGAGATCAATTCCCGTGACGCATTAACCCCATACACTTCCAGCAGATGCGCCTCAATATCCCGGGTCGTCATGCCTCGCGAATACAACGACAGGATCATGTCGTCGATATTGCCGACACGCCGCGAGTGTTTCGGCACGATCGTTGGCTCGAACGTAGCATTCCGGTCGCGGGGAACACTCACCTCAATCGGCCCGTTAACCGTTGACACCGTCTTCGTTGTCCTGCCATTACGGGAATTGCCGGTGCCACGACCCGTCGGATCACCGACTTCATAACCGAGATGATCAGTCATCTCAGCCGTCAACGCGCGTTCCAACACCGCTTTAGTCATCTGATTCAACAGGCCATCCACACCATCCAACGGGGTGCCAGAGCGTTTCGCGTCTTTGATCAATGCATCGATCGACTCCGCTGACAACGCATCCGCCAACCGCCGGCCCGCCGCCTCGTCAGCCCGAGCAGGCTCTGTGTTCTGTGTCACTAGGTGTCCCATCTGACCGGATATCAAACCAGTCGATCTTGACACACCCCCGACTTACACAAATTCCATGACAGGGCCACAGGGCTCGGATACAGTGCCATCGGGTCTTCCTCGGGTAGCTGGTTTCGGAATAAACCCAGGCCACCCAGGAAGACCCCCCATTGCGGTGCAGACACTCCGACGGTTCACCCCGCCGGGCGACCGGAATCACCCGCAAGCGTGAACAGTCCTGGCTCCACTTCGCTCACCCGGCCCGCCGTCACGAGCTTCTTCAGCCGGTGCCGGACTCGTTCACCATAGCGGGCCACCGACGGGTCCTCACCCAACGCGGAAACCACCTCCCGACACCGCACCGGCCGACCCGCCTCGGCGAGGACCGCCAGCAACTGATCCGCGAAAACCGTGTCAGGCAACAAATCCCGGCCCACGGGCACCGCCCCCGCAGGCTCAGCTACCAGCCCGGACAGCACCTCAGACGCGATCGCGACCCGGTCGACCTCCCGCCGACATTCCTCGATCAACCCCGCGATCCGCGCGGCCTCCTGCTCCAACCGGAGCACCTCTGCCAGGCCCGCCGCTTCCCGTTCGCTCAACAGCCGCAAGATCTGAACACGGTCCAACCTGCCCACCCCCACCCGAAACCGGTCAACCAACTCCTACCAACCAGCCTCGGATACCACAACGGGCAGACATCGACATCCATCACACAGGTCACTCAAAAAGAAACGCACCCTCCCATCGGAGTGGATTCGCCGGCGGTGGGGAAGTACCAGCCCTCTTCGACATCGGCCAAGGGCGAACATATGTCGTGCCCGTCCGTTGCATTTCGGGCGACGACTACGACGGCATCACCAGGAGGCTTATTCAGCTAGCCCAAGAATTCCACAGTAGAGGCCCCCAAGAAAGAAGACGACTCGCCTTAATCTAAGATGGAGTTTCCAGACAACACTTTAGATAAGGCGAGCCGCCAAGAATGTATCATACCACTGGCCTTACCAAAGCTGAGATCGCCGACCTCAGCGATCGAGTGCGAGCGACACTCACCGCTGGCGAGAAGGAACCATGGCCACCCATTCTCGGACTTTCCCAAGCTGTTGTCGTCGCCCTAACTTATATGCGCCGCAATCGGGTTCAGGCTGAGATCGCTGAGGCCTTTGATGTGTCGCAAGCAACAATTTCTCGAGCGATCACGGGCCTGGTCCCGTTGATCAACCTCGTACTCGACGAGTTTGTCCCGACTGTTGAAGAGCTCAACTCGACGAGCCAGTACATCGTCGATGGAACGCTGCTCCCGTGCTGGTCATGGCGTTCTGAACGCACCCTACTCTCGGGCAAACACAAGACGACCGGACTGGGAGTTCAAGTCGTCTGCACGCTCGACGGACGACTCGTCTGGATTTCTGATCCCATCCACGGGAACCGACACGACTCATTCTGCCTACAGCAGTCGCAAGCGCTGATCACGCACGACCCGGGCAACTGGATCGGTGACAAAGGCTACGTCGGCAACGGGATGCTCACCCCGTACAAAAAACCGAAGGGAGGCGAACTGAAAGATTGGCAGAAGAAATTCAATGGGCAGGTCAACAAAATCCGGTGGGTAGTCGAGCAAGTCATCGCCAACTTCAAGACCTGGAGAATCCTCCACACCGATTACCGACGGCCCCTGAAAACCTTCGCCGAAACGATATCTTGCGTGATTGGTTTCCAGTTCTACAGAATGGCTCGTGAATAAGCCTCCAGGTAGTTCGGCGAGGATTTCCGGTAGCGCCGCGACGGTGATCGTCTTGAAAGTGAACAGGGAATCCGCGCGGGCATTGTGATCCCGGACATAGGTGTTCTCCTCGGGGTTCACTGTTCTGCTCGTTGCGATCCGGTCGGCGTTGAGGGTGGCGCGGTCTCGCGGTCGATGATGTTGCGGTGGTTCAAGTGCTGAAGTTGCTGTTCGGAGACCTCCTCCACGGCGATGAGTTGGTTGTCGGCGCTCGGAATGGCCCGTAGGAGTTCGTCGAGTTTGCGTTGGGTGGCGGCGGCTTGGCGTGCTTGGGTGTGTTGGACGGCGAACACCATGATCAGGGTGGTGAGCGAACTGGCGATGTAGAGCGCGTTCTCCCACCAGTCAGGGAAGTCGATGACCAGTCCGACGATGAGCCATCCGAGGACGACGCCGCCGACCAGCAGACCCGCGCCGGCGTGTGCGGTCAATTGGCCGAGGCGGTGCAGGACCCGGCTACTCCAAGCGCGTTGCCGCCAGTTGCGGCGGCGGACCCGCGCGACTGCCGCCGCGGCATCATCGTCCAGACCGGCATGACGTTGATCGACCGCAGTGCCGGACAACGGCTCCGTGACCGTGGTAGCCGACCCTTCGAACCCCGCCGGGGTCAAACGCCAGCCTCGCTCACGCGGGTGCCTATCGAGCGACACCGGCGATGGCACGATGAGCTTGTACCGGTAGCTGGGCCGGCAGATGCTCGCTTAGCAGACATGCCGGCCAAGTACCATCCGCCTCGGTTGGCTAAACCGGGTTGGGGCGCATAGCCCGGAGCTCACCACGTCAGAGCAGGGGTTCGTGTGGTGACTGGTCCACCAGACGCTGCAGGGCCAGAGCGTCGGCGTCGGATGCGGGCATGAACACCACCAGGTGCTGTCCGGGCGCTTCGGCCACGTCGAGTTTGGTGTAGTTCAGATCCAGCCGCCCGGCCCTCGGGTGACTGAACCGCTTGGTGGTGGGCCGAAACGCATGCACGGGGTGTTTTTCCCACAGTCCGCGGAACGCCGCACTGGTGCGGGTCAGCGTCTCGATGAGAGCGGTGGTACGGGGATCGTCGGGATGCTTGCCCACCGAGATGCGGAACTGGCCGAGAATGTCGCGGACCTCCCGTTGCCAGTCGACCAGCAGCGACTGCATCTCCGGACGGCTGAACAACAACCAGATGCTGTTACGTTCCTCCGCAGGCAGGTCGGACAGACCGCCGACCAGCGACGCGTACGCGCGGTTGGCTGCCAGCACGTCCCAGCAGTCGTCTACGACGTGCGCAGGATTCGGGTCGAGGGTCTTCACCAGGCTTCGCAGCGTCGGATTGACCCCCAGCCGTTGCGGCAACTCCGCCGGTATCGCGGTATCGGCGAGCGTGAATAAATGGCGCCTTTCTGCCGGCGTCAGCCGTAGCGTCTGTGAAAGCGCTTCCAGGACCTGTCTGCTCACGCCGATGTCGCGGCCCTGTTCGAGCCACGTGTACCAGGTCAGGCTGACGCCAGACAATTGTGCGACTTCTTCACGTCGCAGGCCGGGAGTGCGTCGCCGAGGACCAGGTTTGAGTCCCAGCTGTTCAGGGTTCAGCATTTCCCGCCGCGACCGCAGAAAACCCGCCAGCAGTTCCCGCTGCGACATGCCTGCCATGTAAGCACCTTTCCAGCACACCGTTCCCGGTGGTGATTACACCAGCATAAACACCCTTCTGTACCACCCTCGACGATGGCCTCATGGTGGAACGGTGACTACATCACTGACCAGTACCAGCGCCGCCAGCGCCGCGCCGCCATCCAGCGGATCCGGCTGGATCAAGCCCGTCACTGTGCTCGCTGTGGGTTCCTTCGCCATGGGTACGGACTCGTTCGTCCTGGCGGGCATCCTGCCGCAGATGGCTCACGGGTTGCACGTCTCTACGGGCGCCGCCGGTCAGACCATCACCGTGTTCGCCCTCACCTATGGCCTGACCGGCCCGTTCCTCGCCGCCCTCACCAGCCGTCTGCCCCGCAAGCCGTTGCTCGCCTGCGCGCTGACCCTGTTCGTCTTGGCCAACCTGGCGTCCGCGGTCGCGCCGACACTGCCGCTGCTACTGGTCGCCCGAGTCGCGGCCGGACTGGGCGCGGCGTTGTACACGCCGAATGCCTCGGCCGCGGCGGCCGTCCTGGCCGGCTCCGCACGTCGTGGCCGGGCTCTGTCGATCATCCTGGGCGGCCTCACCGTCGGCACGGTCCTGGGCGTACCCATCGGCACCTGGATCGGGCAGCACGTGTCGTGGCACGGAAGTCTCATCTTCGTCACCGCGGTCGCTGCGGTGGCCCTGCTCGGTGTCCTGGCGATCTTGCCCGCCCTGCCCATCCCGCCTGCCGTCCCATTGGCCCAGCGGTTCCGCGTCCTGGCTCACGCCCGGGTAGTGGCCATCGTCGGGGTCATGCTGCTGGCGAGCGCGGCCAGCATCATGGTGTACACCTACACCGCCACGATCCTCGGCGGCATCGCGCACATCAGCGGTACTGAGCTCGCGGCTGCGCTGCTGGCCTGGGGCATCGGCGGCGTCTTCGGCGCCTTCGGTAGTGGCTGGCTCACCGACCGGTGGGGCGCTGAACGCACCCTCACCGCGGCCCTGGTCGTGCTGGTCGTCACGCTCGCTGCTCTTACCCTGGCTACCTCGATCGGCGCGGTCGTCATCGTGATGCTGATCAACGGCGCCGCCGGCTGGGCGGTGTCCACCCCGAACAACCATCGACTGACAGCCCTGATGCCGACCCTGCCCAGCGTGGTGATCTCGTTCAACGCGTCCGGCATCTACCTCGGCCAGGCCATCGGCGCGGCCCTCGGTGGCTTCCTACTCGACGGCGATACCAGCGTCCGCGCACTGTGCCTAACGGGCGCCGGAATAGCGGTAGCCGCGGGGATCCTGCACACCCTGATCAAGCGACCGGCCGCGGATTCCTGAAACCCGTTCCGTTCCCGGACCGGACTTGACGAATTGTCCTTCCCGCACGCCGCAACATTCGGGCCGAATGGCCACGGACATTACCGTCGAAGCACCTGCGTTGAATTCTCCGTCCCTGCGTCAAGCAGGAAGAACCGTGACGGCCTACCTCAAGCCCACCCGCGTTCGTCAGCGCCTCAGGCATCGGGAGAATCGCTTAAATAGTCTCATAAACGTACGTGTTGAGCTAGCGTGCCGCGTCAGGCGGCGTTCGCCCTGGCGGGACGCGGCTGACAGCCCTTTACGATAGGTTCGGCGTCGCGGTGCGCGGCTGCGAACTGAGAAGGTGCGACCGATCAACGCTGCGACCGGTCGGGGCTCCCTCCCTCGCGCGGCCTGGAAAGTGTCCGCAGCAGGCATCCCGAAAGGCCCGAAACGCTATGCGCTTCATCTCTCAGGCGTCGGGCGATGGCGTCTTTGAACAGCTCTTTGTCCTCGGCGGCATCCCTGGCGCGCTATGGACTCCAGGAGGTGCCGACGCGACCCGCCCCCTGATCGCGATGGGACACGGCGGCGGACAACACAAGATGGCCCCCAGTCTCGTGGACCTTGCGCGCCGTTTCGTGGCCGAATGCGGTTTCGCCGTGGTGGCGGTCGATGCGCCTAGCCACGGCGACCGGCCGGACCATGAGGAGTTCACCCGGATCGCGACCGAGTACGAGGGCCGCCTTGACGCTGGTGAGGGACTGGCCCCCCTGATCGCGAGCTTCCAGGCGCTCGTTGTCCGCCAGATTGTGCCGGAGTGGCAGGCAGTCCTCGACGCGGTCCAGAAGCTCAGTCATGTCGGCGCCGGCCCGGTTGGCTACTGGGGCGTGTCGCTTGGCTGCGTGATCGGTGTCCCGTTCGTTGCCGCCGAGCCCCGGGTCCGGGCTGCGGTGCTGGGCCTGGGCGGTGCTGAGGTGTCAGCCGAGGCCGCCGCTCGGATCACCGTCCCGGTGGAGTTCCTCGTCCAGTGGGACGACGAGCGAGTACCACGGGCCCAGAGCCTGACACTGTTCGATGCCCTGGCCTCTGCCGAGAAGACGCTGCACGTCAACCCCGGCAACCACGGGGAGGTCCCAGCATTCGAGATAGACAGCACGCTGCGGTTCTTCGCCCGGCACCTTGACTGATACCGCCGCCGACAGTCCGCGCCGCGCCGTCATACGACCGACGCTGCGGGCCAGAACCGGGCACAGGTTCGGGTAAGCGCGGCAAGGCTCGTGGAGCGCCGGGGGCGACGAAGATGCTCGTCGACGACCCGGACAAGCGGACTGCCGCGGAACCGGCGAGGAGTGAAATCAGCGTCCGGCCCGCAATGGCAGGTCCCGACTGTAGCTGACACCGACTGGAGGAGGCGTGAGATGAGGAACATTTATGTAGTCACACATCCGGAGGCGACACACCACATCGACGGGCTGGTCGGTGGCTGGTTCGACTCCGACCTCACCGACCGCGGGCTGACACAAGCCCAGCAGATTGCCGAAGCGCTGGCTGGCCGGTTCCTGGCAGATGCACCGGTCGGAATGTTCTCGTCGGACCTGATTCGCACGCGGCGTACGGCAGCGGTCGTTGCGAAGCGGCTTGGCATCGACGTGGTCCTCGACGCTGATCTGCGCGAGAAGTCCTATGGCGAGGCGGGCGGACGGCCTCAGGCCTGGCTGGACGGGCGGTTCATTCCACCCCCGGCTGCCGGTGAACGGATGCGCCATGACGAGGGCGTTCCGGGGGCGGAGACCAAGTGGCAGCAGGCCGTACGGGCATACGCAGCCCTGGATCGTGTTCTGCGGTCGGGCATCGAGAACCAGATCGTGGTGACGCATGGGGGCACGGCCACGTTCCTTATCGCCGCGTGGATCGGCATGCCCGTCGACGCCGCGGGCTCCGTCAGCTTCCCCGTCTCCTCCGGCAGCATCACGTCCCTGCGTGAGGACGACTATTTCCACAACCGCGCAGTCGTCCACCTCAATGACACCGCCCATCTGACCTGACACAACGCCGCCCACCACTCGCCGACGGAGTCGCCCGTGCGGCACCGGCCCGCCCACCGACGACCAAGGAAGGCGCAACCTAGCCATGATCGACAAGATTGCCTGGATCCATCTGAAGGACGGCGCGATCCTCAGCACCCGCACCTTCGGAAAAGACGTCTACTACCTGCCAGGCGGTAAACGGGAGCCGGGCGAGAGTGACATCGACACCCTCGTTCGCGAGATTCGTGAAGAACTCGATGTCATTGTCATTGCCGATACCGCTACGCATCTCGGCATGTTCCACGCGCAGGCACACGGGCACTCCGAAGGAACGATGGTACGCATGACCTGCTACACAGCCGAGTATCGAGGAAAACTGACGGCGAGCGGCGAAATCGAGGATATCGGCTGGCTTACTTACGCCGACCGGTACAGAGTCTCACCAGTCGATCAAATCATCTTCGACCAGTTGTATCAGGAGGCAAAAATCAACTGAGGCGCCATTGTTGGAGCCTCCGCCCGACGCACTCTCGTGCCGCCGAGCGGGCGCGGAGCGGCAACGCGGCGGGGTGCCTTATGGGCAGGCTGATACACACCGGCACAACCAAGGTGGTGGCCCCATTGCCTAGACGCGGGCAGGGATCTCCCGCTGCAGCCGCTCGACGTCCCGAATCCGCTAACCTCGACGAGAATCCGAGCCACGCCGTCTCACCGCGCCTGTCGACGCCCAGCCCACGGGTGCCGGCCGATGGCATATCGTTGAGACATAAAGTGAAATCGCATTTCGTCAACGCGACGGCCCAAGTCGGGACCGGCTTCGCTCGTCTTCATCTACTTGTTGCAGCTCAACTCACTCGCATCGTTAACTGACATAATCGCTGAGGCTGGACACTGGTGCCAGGTCATTGAGACGTCGCGCGACGTGTCGTCGACGTTGGCCTACGGTTTCAGGCTCGGGGCAGGCTCCCACCCCTCCTTGCCGGCGGTCCCCCTCTACTCCTGCCTCCTTAGGTCATGGACATACTAGTCAGCGCTAACTGGCCTCCGAGCCGACGTGAGGGAGCCAACCGCCACGCGAGGCCGACTTCAATAGGCCCCGGTGGCGCGGCCAAGATCCTCGCTGGAGGCACGCTATTCCAATTTCATTGCCACCTCATTGACGACCCGCGTCTTGCCGAGACGAGCCCTTAGTGGTCCTCGGCGTTAATCCTTCGGGGGTTGGTTCAGGGGTTCCAGGTTGGTGAGGTAGAGGTCGCCGGCGCAGTCGAGGGCGTCTTGGGCGGTGCCGATCGGTTGGCCGTCGGGTAGGACGGAGTCTTGGTAGCCGTCACGACTGGCGAGGTAGATCGCGAAGCCCCACAGGTGTGCGGAGCGTTGATAGCGCAGCCTCATCAGTGGGATGGTCTCACCGTCGGGTAGGTGCGCGTCGATGTAGGCGAACCCTGCCCGGTACCGCACCACGATCGTGGAAAGCCCAGGCCAGTGGGCCTTCGCGTGCTCAGTCAGGCGTTGCTGCAACGACACCTTCGTCGATTCGGGAATCGCGGCCACACTATTCATCATGCCGGCCTGCCGATGGGCCCGCAGGCCGGGGCGAATCCACCCGGTGCGAAAGGCCGACCACCCGCAATAGATCGACTGTCTGCCATGTTCGGGTAGGCGGAGGTTTGTCATGTCTGGTCCATCGGCCTGCCCGATCGTCCTATCCATGCCCGAGCAGCAGCGTCTTGAGCACCGGGTCAGGACCGTGACCGAGCAACACCGGCACGTCTTACGCGCCACGATCATCTTGCTCGCTGCCCAGGGTTGGAGCAACGCGGCGATCGCGCGGCGGGTCGGGGTCTGTGTGGACACCGCCCGGACCTGGCGCGACCGCTACGGCGCCTACGGCGAGGACGGCCTTCGAGATCGGGGCCGCCCCGGGCGGCCGCGTCGGTTCACCGACGTGCAGCAGGCCCAGGTCAAAGCGATCGCCTGTGAACTGCCCGCTGATCGGGGGATCCCGTTGTCGCGGTTTAGCCACGCCGATCTGGCTGCCGAAGCCGTCGACGTCGGGGTGGTCGAGGACATCTCGGCATCCACCGTGCGCCGGTGGCTACGCCGGGATGCGATCCGCCCCTGGCGCCACCAGTCATGGATCTTCCCGCGTGACCCAGACTTCGCCGTTAAGGCAGGCCGTGTCCTCGACCTATACGCACGCACCTGGCACGGCGAGGTGCTCGGCGACGACGACTACGTCATCTCCGCCGATGAGAAGACCTCCGTGCAGGCCCGCTGCCGGTGTCATCCGAGCCTGCCACCCGGACTGGCCCGGATCATGCGGGTCAACCACGAATATGACCGGGGTGGGGCGCTGGCCTACCTCGCCGCGTACGACGTCCACCAGGCCAGGGTGTTCGGCCGTACCGAACCCACGACCGGCATTGTTCCGTTCGCGAACCTGGTCGCGCAGGTCATGGGCCGTGAGCCCTACTCCAGCGCCCGCCGAGTCTTCTGGATCACCGATAACGGCTCGTCACACCGCGGTCACAAAGCCATCGACCGGTTGGAAAACACCTGGCCGAACGCCACCCTGGTCCACACACCAATCCACGCGAGCTGGGTCAACCAGGTCGAAATCTACTTTTCCATCGTGCAGCGCAAAGTCGTCACACCCAACGACTTCTACGACCTCAACGACGTCACCAACCGGCTCACCGCATTCGAAGAGTTGTACAACCTCGCCGCCCGGCCCTTCAACTGGCGCTACACCAAAGCCGACCTCGCCACCACCCTCAAACGCATCGCCGCTCACGAAACCGCCACCATCTGACCCCCGAAGGATTAACGCCGAGGACCACTTAGTCGGAAGTAGGCCGAAGACAGCTCCGTGGCTGACATAAATATGACATGGACGTCCTAGATCGACGCATGTGAGGATGTGTGGCAGCCCTGCGACGGTGCGGCCCGAGATCCGACATAAACGTAGGAGGATATCGTTTGAATCCGGACGAACTTGCGGCCTTCGAGAACCAGCTCCGTGCGCTTGTCGCCGATCATGGCCTGGGATGGGTGCTGGTCAGCGTCGATGAAGCCGTCGCGGATGGGGTGCTTCAGGAGCGTACGCTGCAAAAGCCGCGGAGGGCTCGGCGAACTGAGCCAGTCTTCTACGAGACCACGGGGGTCGTCGACGTGGAAGAGCCTATTGCCACCGTGGCCTTGTCGTCGGGAGACCGCGCGCACGGCCAAGGCGCCAGCGGGGACGTCGGTGTGACGGTACGCGCGTATACGACGCAAGAACGCATAGCTCTGCTGATCGAGTCGGTGCAGCGCGTCGTGGTGGAACTTCCCGAGGCGGCTGCCCAGACGCGGATGTATTTGTCCGAGGCGGCTCGTGAGCCGGCCGAAGACGTCGTCGTCAAGTTCGTCGGCGAGGATGCTGTGGAGCCGCTGGCCGACGCTACGTCGCCACCCGGCTTCGGTCAACGTCAGATCGACGGTGATCCACAACGACGAAACAGCCTGAACGCCGCGCTGGAAGCGCTCAAGCGGGAGGTTCTCGGATGACCTCGATGGACGATCTGCTGCGGCAGGTACGGTCGTTGCTAGGCACCACTGGAACCCCCTATGCCGGTCCGGCAGAGGCGCACGACGTCTACGAGGCGTATGTGTTTGCCTTGGTCGTCGCCGTTGCACGGCGTTCTGGTGCTTCCGTCGACTTCCGGACCGTGACCGGGGACTACACCAACAACGTCGTGCTCCGCAAAGATCCTGGACTGCTGCACACCTCAACCCATCCGTACACCCACGCGGAGATCACTTTCCTTCCCAACGTCCCCCCGCTGGAAGCGCACGTGGGCGTGCGAGTGCAGGGCAAGTCGCGCGTTCTGCACGAGTGCGACGTTCTAGTGCTGCCGCAGGAGGAGGGCGAACGATGCCGTTCAGGCCAGGTCGCTCCCCGCAGCACCAAGGCGTTACTGGCAGTAGAGTGCAAGTTCTACACCTCCCATCTCAAACTTGGGCTCGCTCGGGGATTCGAGGGATTGCACGCCGATCTGGGGATCCGACACACGATGTTCGTGTCGAACCTGCCCGCTCCCCGGGTAGCCCGCTACTTGAGCCACCGCGGACGCAGGTGGGAGCAAACCGTCCGGCCTGGGGCGCCGCAAGTGGACCACCTGGAGACACTGATACGTGAAGCGTTTAAGTTCCACTGCGCCCGAAACGGAGTTGTCCTGGCATGACTTCAAGTCGACCCACACCACGTGACGTTGAGGGACTAGGCCGATCCTTCGCTGCCGAGTGACTATGCAAGAAGCCTCGTTGCGAAACCCGTCGGCGGTCGACCGGCGGCCGATGAACTCGGCTCGGAACCACCAACCTGCACTCGCATCGCTGGTCTGGATGGGGCAGTGGCCAGCGCGATCTAAATTGGTCGGTCGGCGCGCCGTCGGGGTTCCAGCAGTGCCGTCTGCTCCCTTCTCCGCGCCGAGGCGAGCCGGTCCGTCGCGATATAGCCCTTCGCGGATGTCGCTGAGCTGAGGGCCGGCTCGGTCAGCAGCGTGTTTCGGCAAGATCTGCCACCCGGCGCTATCGTTGCCGCGCGCTGCCGCCTCCGCCAGGACGCTGGATAACGGCTGCGGGTTGCCGGTCGAACGCCGTTCGTAGGTCAGTGCCGCGCCCGACGACGTACACTGCCAACACGTCACCGGTGCGCTTGTTAAGGTGTCGGTCTGCGGCGGCGCGTCTTCGCAGCCGTCCTTGCGTTGGTCCTCGTACTGGCACCCTACCTGCGTACTCAACAGGGGATAGATCTTCGCCGGTGGGCCAATATGAGAACGTTTGAGTTGTGCTACTGGGACCCGGACATCGACACGCCCCCACCATCGGGCGATACTGGGCGTCCCGAATAAAGCGTGGTGGGTCATGTTAGCGCCCAAGTACTGCCTCGTGCGTGAGAAGGATTTACACCAAAGGGGGCCTGTCACCTCCAGATCTTTGCCGTTTTCTATCCTAATTACTAGGCGGAGATGGTCGTTTACTCATCTACCTGCTGTTCGCACTTGATCTGTTACTGCCATAAGGCCGGGGCCGGTCGCTTCGTGATGGCCTCTCATGGTGCAGTTTACAACGCGTCCAATCGAGGCGCGGTTGAGACCGCCACTGAGCCTGTGTACATGACCATTATTCAGATTTGCTGTCTTGAAATCACCACAAGCGTGATGGCTTTGCCGAAGGGTGTACAAGTATTATTGTGCTTCCGGTGTAGGTCTCGATGGATGGGGTCGTATGGCGCTGCCAGTTTCAGAGTTGGTGGAGGTGTTACTTTCGCCTGCAGTGACGGCTGGTTTAGCTGGACTGGCGGCTGCAGCATCCGGACGTGTTCGGACGTTCTTATCGGAAATCTTTCGTTGGCCACGGAAGCGCTCAGCAATTGTCACGATTGGTGACGGCGACCACGAGCTAATTTTTCCCATAGCTGACGCCAGCGTGGACTTTGCTAAGCTCGTTGAGAGCGTACGGTCGCGCGCTCAGAGTTCAGGGCTAACGGACCAGCAGGCACAGTTTTTAGCTGAGGCGGTTGCTGGCCAATTAAGTAAGCGCGATCCAGTAGCAGCGAATGACGGCTGGCCTTCTGCACGCGCTCAGTCGGGCGATTCAAATGAGTGAAAAGGTTAAACCTCGCACAGCTGGAACTGGGTCGGCGGAAGGTGAGGCGGATGAAGTTAGCGTCGGTGCCGTAGCATCTGTTACTCGTGGACACGGGCTAAGGCGTAACCCTAAACGAACAGGCATTCCGGCGCTGGACGTCACGACACTTTCGCCAGTCTTCAAGCTGGTTTTTCTGAGTGTTCTCGGTATAACAGTACTTATGTTCCTGGGTAATGTGATTCTTGTATTAGCTATAAAAAATCCGTCAGAATCTGCCAAGGACTTGATGGAGACTTGCTCCACTCTAACGAAAATGGGTTTCGCTGCCGTCGTAGGCCTTGTCGGTGGAAAGCTAACCTAGCGCGCAATTCTGTCACCTTTACACGCCTTGCTTCAATATGCGCATGTCACGCCGTATTATCATGCCGCAGACAATGAGCGCTCAGCCCTCTGTCTCGTCACTATCAGTGACGAGACTACCAAGAGTGAGCCAGAGCCGCGGAATGTCCGTGTCTTGGGACAGGAAGTGTCAGTAGCGGTGACACGCTTTTCAACGTCTACTGGTGGCGGGTGGGGGCTGAAGGCTGCGTGGGGGTAGAGCTCGATGTGGTGGCGGCCGTCGTGGTTGCGTAGCGGGCCGTTGGTGGCATGTGAGTGTTCTGCTCGTTGCGCCAGGTAAGCCAGCGGCGCAGCTCGTCGAGGTTGAAGTCCGGCCCGCGTGTCATCAGGGTGAACATGTTGGCGCCGCGCTCATGTAGCTGCGCTCCGATGGTCCACGGGTCGCCTTCGACGAATACCGCCCGTTCGATTGTGGCCGGGTCACGCTGCAGCTCATCGCAGAACCTGTCGAGTTGACGCGACTTTTCGCTGAAGACGTCGTCGGTGGCGAAGGTTTGCCAGATGTCGGCGTACCGGGCGACTAGCCGTAGAGCCTTCGGTCCGTCGGCAGCTACCAGGATCGGCAACGTGCGGATCGGACGTGGGTTAAGAAGGGCCAGTCGGCGTTCGATGCGTTGCAAAGCCTCGCCCAGTTGCTGCACGCGCTGAGCTGGTGATCCGAACTCGAAGCCATACTCCTTGGCCTCCCACTCCCGAAAGCCCGCGCCCAGGCCGAGGATCAACCGGCCGTCGCTGATGTGATCGACCGTGCGGGCCATATCGGCGAGCAGATCGGGATTGCGGTAGGCGACGCAGCTGACCAACGCGCCGATCGCGGCGTGGTTGGTGGATTCGGCCCATGCTGCGAGCGTGGTCCAGCACTCAAAATGCTTCCCGGACCGGTCCTTGCCGAGCGGGAAGAAGTGGTCCCAGTTGAAGATCGCGTCAGCTCCGAGCGCATCGGCTTCCGCTGCGGCCCGCCGGATGGCCGCATAGTCCGCCCGCGACGGTGGGATCTGAATCGCGACTCGAATCGTGCCCGGTGTCGTCATCACGATCGAGAATCCTAGATCCGGAGCGAACCTGGCACTGTCCGGGCGATGTGGCACCTCCGGTACCGTGCCGTGGTGCTGCGCGCGGTGCCGGGCCTGGGCGGATCGTTGACGGCTGAGTTCGAGGTTGGGTTCGTTAGCGCCGACAATGTGGAGGTCAGTGCCTCCTTGCCGAGCTCGGCTGAGGTGCGCTTTGAGCTGGTCAAACCCGTACGCAGATCTCCTTCCTACAAACGGCGGCGCAACTTCGCGGGGCGGAGGTGGTCGCCGAGGCTACGTCGGCGCAGCAAAATGGTGGGGTGGAGCGCGACTGGTAAGGATGGGCGTTGTGAAGGATGACTCCGCGACGATCGAACTCAGCCTCTCCGAACTGCGCGAGGTCGCCGGCTACGCGGTGGCGTGCGCTCGACCTGCTTTGGTCATCTTTGAGCGCGACCGTCTTGACGATCAGCGCCCGCGTGCTGCGATCGAGGCTGCACAGGCATTCACGCAGGGAGCCACACGGACCAAAGCGATCCGTGACAGCGCGTGGGCGGCCCAGCGGGCCGCCCACGCGGCCCGGGATGCGGGACAGGCTGCGGCGAGCGACGCTGCACGGGCTGCCCTCGCCGCAGCTGGTGCGGCGTTTCTGCACCCTCTGGCGAAGGCTACGCAGGTCAAGCACCTCCTTGGATCGGCCGCGCATGCCGCACGGGCGTTCGAACTTGACGCTGGAGGCAATCCGGCCGTCAGTGCCGACCACATCGCGCATGCGCGGATCCTTGCTCCGCCGGTCGTCATCGAGGTCCTGAGGCGCTACCCGGGCGCCCCCGTCGGTGGTGGACGGGTCGGAGAACTCATCCGCCAGTTGGACGAATCGCTGCGCTGATCCCGATATCGATTGCCCACACCTCGACGCCGTAGCGCGAAGCAACGTAGCCAAGCCGCTGAAAAGCGTTGTAGCAAACGGCTGATATCTATTATCAACCTGTTGCTTGTGTTGGCTGTAGGGCGCCAATACGCGGCCCCGAACAGGAAAGCCAGGCCAAGCAAAAGAGGAAGGGAGGAAGGTTTGCGGTACCCGTTTATGCCGGCGATCGCTCACCGTTACAGGCCGTCGCGGCAAAGGTAACTGACGATTCGACGTTCGACCGGTTAGTAAGGGTCGGAATGACCGAGCTGCCGCAGAGCTTCGTAGATGGTGACGAACAGATTGTGCTGGTCCATGTCGTCAAGATCTGAGTCTTCGACGGCGTGTTTGATGCAGCATGCACGGCCCTGACTGACGGTCCACGCTTGCCGCACTGTGCCGGCCATCATGCAGGGCAGGCAAAGGAGGCCGGGTTTGCGTTCGGGAGGATCTTGTCTTTTCATCGCTGCAAGGGTAGGACAACTTCACCCGGGTGAGGCATGGACTCCGGCAGTGACGGACAGCGATAGGATCGACCTGCGGATTTCCGCGATCTGAGTGACCCACCCGCTAGTCCAGTTACGTGTCTGGGCTGCTGAGTACCCTTTACTCGTGACAGACAGGTCGGAGCGACGAGCTGCGCGAACGGTGGTCGCTGATTACCACGAAGCTGAGTTGGGAGGCCTTGTCGCGCGCGTTAGTGAGGCGGTCGATCGCTACCGCGACGGTGAGCTTGATGCCTTCGACGTCGATCGAGTTCTGTTCCAGTACTCGCGAGCGGCGAAAGAACTGTGGAAGTACTGCAATTACGTTCAAGTGGAGCTTGCAGCGGCCCTGATCGAGCAGCAGCCACTACACGACTGGTGGGAGCGCGGTGCTCCGCGTGAGCGGTCGTGACTAACTGCTCGGAAGACCCGGGACGGACACTCTCGTAGCCGCGATCCGGGCGCCGGCGGGGTGGGTCTTGTCACTCATTGTCCGGGTGTTAGGCGCGTCCGAACTCGATTTCTGTGATCTCGAATAGGCTCCAGTCCTAGTTGGAGTCGTGGAGGCTGGGCTTAGTCCTGAGTCTCTTCTCCTCTGCTTGGCAGGCCCGATCCGGGTACGCGTCGATCGCGTTGCGGGTGGTGGCGGCTTCATCGAGGCGGGCGGCGCGGAGTTGAGCCATCGCCGAGCTTGAACTCGCTGCGCCGTCTTCAGGCTCGGCCGTTTTCGGCCGGCCCGACGCGCGACACATCCGGGCCGAGCCCGGTATGACGCAGGGCGTAAATTATGACTATGTCCCCGAACGACGGTGGTGCAGACGAGCGTGTGTCGAACACACTGCTACGCCAAGCGCGCGAGGATAAGAACTCTCCGTCTAAACCCGGCACCTCCATGACTCGACAAGAGCTCGCCGAAGCCATCGCTGCGTACCAATGGCACAGGTACAAGATCAAGGATCCGATCACCGAGCACGATGTCGGCGCATACGAACGGGGCCGTTTCCGCTGGCCCCGTGACCACCGACGGGAAGCCTTCCGAGTCGTCCTGGGCACGACTGAGCGACCCAAGACCGACGCCGAACTCGGGTTCTATCCCAACCGCAAACCGAAACTCAAGCCGGTCGCCCACCACATCCCCCCGCCCCGCGCCCCGCGTGGGGCGGGCACCGTTCAGCTCACGGGTGCGGCCTGGTTCGGTCTGTTACCCGAAGACCTGGCCGATCTGCCAGGCCCGTGGGCTACCGGGATGGAGGTTCCAGGCCGGCTCGGCGGCTCCCACGTCGAGGCACTGCACCGCTCGATCACACTATTTGAGGGCTGGGACCATCAGTACGGTGGCGGCCTCGCCCGTGCGGCCATGAGCGGCCAACTCGCCTGGGCCTGCCGGGCCACGCGCCAGTCCCTGATATCAGGAGAAATCCGCACCGCGTGGCTGACCGCGACGGCACGGCTGGCCGACCTGTCCGGGTGGGCCAGCTTCGACGCAGGCGAGCCTGAGGAACTGGTCACCCGTCCCTATCTGATCGCGTTGCAGATAGCCAGCGAAGCGGGTGACGTGCAGCAGAAGGCGCATACCGCCTCCTCGATCAGCCGGCACCTGACCTACCTGGGCCGCACGAAGGAGGCATTGGAGGTCGCCGGGATTGCCCGGCTCCATTGGGGCGAGCTACCCCCGCTGGGGCGGGCGGTGATCGCGATTGTCGAGGCCCGCGCGCACGGCCGAGCCGGTGACGTGCAGGGCTGCGAAACCGCCGTCGGGCTGTGTGACGACAGCTTCGCCGACGCGGACTCAGCCGACGCGCAGGATCCGACCTGGGGCTACTACGCCGACCTCGGCCAGATCCTCGGCGATGCCGGGCACGGGGTTTTCGACCTGGCCATGCGCACCGCAGACCCTGCCTGCGCCGCGATCACCATCCGGCGGCTGCTCGACGCGTACGCTACCCATCCGGCCGAGTCCGCCCGTTCGAGGGCTCTGACCATGCTGCGAATCGGCACCCTCCAAGCCAGACACGGCAACATCGCAGGCGCGCTCAAATCCACCCGATCCGGCACGGGCGACGCCGTCGGCGTCGACTCGAACCGCGTCCGCGACGACCTGCGGACCCTCAACCGCGCTCTGAAAGCCGCGCCGGTCGACCCGGCGGACCGAGATGACGTCCGGCAGGCTTGCGCGCAGATCGCTGCCCTGTTGGAAGTTGCCTGAGTCCCCTGCGTGGCCGTACCGGTGTCGGGTCGCCGGGTTAGTACCCGGACCACCCGGTCGGGGCGGTGCCGTCCCGCAGGGTGCCTAACCGGTGCCGTAGCTGGGCTAGTCGGTCGGGGTTGTCAGCGGCCGACTGGGCCAGCCAGGTGACCATCCGCACCATCCGGATACTGCGCAGCACCGGCCACGCCGACGCCGACCGCACGTCGTACCCGTACGCCTCGGCGAACTCGTCGTACTGCGCCCTGGTGAACCAGCCGCATTCGAAGTACAAGGCGGTCAAGGTCAGGTCCCACTCCGCAGGACCCTCAGCGACCGTCTCTAGGTCGATCGCCGCGACCCGGCCCGACTGCGTTTGCAGCAGGTTGTCCATGTGCGCATCCCCGTGCACCGTCGCGATGCCCAACTCGAACGTCGACTTCTGCCAGCCGGCCGTCAGGTCGTCACGTAGCCCACTCAACAGATCTCGATCCGGGCCGGTTAGCACCGGGGCTGTGGTCAGCCGGGCATCAAAGCGCTCGAATGGCTCCACCGGTGCGAGCAGACCGGCGGGAGCGCGCAGTCGGTGAAGTTGCCGCAGGAACCGGGCCAGCGTGGGCAGGTCGGCGCTGTTCGCATCCTGCAGGTATTCCCAGAATGCGACGACCAGATCCCCGACCACCATTGGCCGGCCGAAGGGCGTGACGACCGGGATGCCCTCGGAGATCAGCCACGACGCGACCATGACCTCCCGCTCGACCCGGTGGAGGCTGCCGGCCCCTGCAATGACCCGGGCCAGTAACCCGGCGTCGGGTAGAGCAACTACACCGTTCTCACCCACACGAAGCGCTTTCGCTCCTGCGAAGTTCAGATGTTGTAGCTCGGCTGCCTGCTGTGTCGCCCGCACGGCGTCATCAATGTGCACAAGACCATCCTGAGGTAGACGGCCACGAACGGCACAGCCACCGGCCTCGGCGTCCAAGACGCACCGCGAAGAGTGAGACCGCGCCCAGAGCGCCGGGGCCGAAAACGCGGATTCAAATGAGGCGACGTCCTTACCAGACGGAAACTCCGCCGACGACCGTGAGCAACTCGCCATCTAAATGCTCGCAGAACAAATCCAGTATTCACAGCACTCGGCCACTAATTCACAACCCTTTGGGGACGTAATCGCAGGTCATAGGTGTGCCGCTGCTAAATCACCACCTTAAATCCACCCCTAAATTGGACTTACGGGCACCCTAGCATTGGTTGATGGTGGAACCGCTGCACCTGCACACATGGGTCAAGGCCGCCGCACGAGCGAGGGACACGCGCCTGTTATTCCGGTGAACGGCCGATTAGTTCGACGAGGAGGGTCGATGAAGCACGGACAATCCATGCCACCGGCAGTAGGTAAACTCCCTCAACCCATCACCTCGCCGCACCCCCGCATCGACCGCGCGGCGGTGCCGATTTGCAGGTCTTCTATGTCCTGGCGTCACGGATCTGGGATGAGCATCAGGCTGATCGATCGTGGCTGGAATGGGGTCTGTGCTGGCCGCCGCTGTCGGTACGACGACCTCGGTGTTTGTCCTGCTGTGCAGCATGGCCATGCGCTCACGCCTTGCGGGCTGACCAGCAGATGACTACCTACGAGAACCTTTCCCGCGAGTGCGTGCCCGGTCGTGACCACGCGCTTGCTGTCAATGCCCAGGACCGCCCCAACCAGCCCTGATGCAGGGCGACACGAAACTAATAATCATTTCGAACCGGCCAGAAAAAGGAATTCACGGTGCCGTATCGCGTTGACAAATTCCGACAATCCATTTCTCAACGAGAATTACGACCATTGCCACAGTTCCATGACCTGGAGCGGCTTGCACGGATTGCCACAGTCTCTACCACCGCTGTGCCGATATGCGCTCCCACCTTCTCGGCGTTAGGCGCGATGACGGGGCCAGTGGGCAGCTACGCCACCGGCATCAAGCCAAGACTTCCCGATCCGGGTATAGCGCCGACCAACGTCGACACCTGCATGGCGGTGAAACAATGAGGCAAAGCTTCTACACCCCGAGACCTAGCGAACTGGTTTACACCTTTGGTGGGAACGCCCCGGTCCGGCAGCTACGTGACGGGGACGTGGTCACTGTCTACACCGAGGATAGCTTCGGCGGTGCCGTCACCAGGTGAACGACTTACCGTCCCAGGTATGCCAGGCGCCCTACCTGAACCCGGTCACCGGGCCGCTGTACATCGAGACAGCCGAACCCGGCGACGCCCTCGCTGTTCATTTCTTGAGCATCACCCCGGCCCGTGACTGGGGTGTCTCAGCGATTTTCCCGCATCATGGGGCGTTGACCTCGACCCACCCCGCGCCCACGTTGCAAGCACCGGTATACGAGCGGGTCTGGCGCTACGACATCGACACTGTGCACGACACGGTCGAGTTCGTGGCCCGAGGCACCGATTTCAGCGTGGATCTACCTCTGGAACCGATGCTCGCAGCCGTCGGTGTCGCCCCCAACGGGTCACAGGCACTATCCACCGTCATCTGTGGTGTTCACGGCGGAAACCTAAACACCCCACAATTGCGGCCCGGCAGTACCCTTTACCTGCCGGTCTTTGTGCACGGGGCGTTACTCGCGCTCGGCGGTGGACACGCCCGCCAGGGCCACGGCGAAGCTTCCGGGGTGGCCGTCGAAACATCGACCCGCACCACCCTGGTCGTCAAGGTCCTCAAGAATGCGGCTCCACCGACCCCACGGATCGAAACCGACGACGCGTTCATGTCGGTCGGCTGCGCTCGTCCGCTGGAAGACGCTTACCGCATCAGCCAACACGACCTGATCGGCTGGACCAGCGGCCTCACCGGCCTGAACATCCTCGACGCCTACCAACTCGTCACCCAAGCCGCCACCGCGCAAGTCGGCAACATGTCCGGCCCGAACTACAGCATGCTCGCCCACATTCACAGGAAACACCTTCCCAGAGCCGTCGCCTACCACGGCGTCCACAAACAACTGCGAGCCACGAAAAGCCCGAGTCAGCGCCAACAACAACCATGAACAACGGTTAAGGATAATGATCTGCGGCCTAGCGTCACTTCGGATGTTGCCCGTATTTGCTGTTTAGGTCAGCGACTTCCTGTGCGCTGGTGGCAATTATTCGTTCAACTTTGCCACGAGTCGAATCTTTAACGTCAGTGACATCAATCGTTATCGAGGTCAGTGGATTGAGTTTGCTGGTCCACAAAAGTCGCACTGTCTCGTCGGCTACGCCACTATAGTCTGAACCTGGCTTTACGAAAATATTTGCGCTAGCCTGTGCAGAGGCGTCCAGGCTATTTTGGTAATTCACGTCAGCCTGGGTGACTTCGGGGCGTTTCGCAAGGATAGCTTGGATCTGCGTGGTGATAGCGTCCATGGCCGCTTGATTTTCTTTGCTGTTCGTGCAACCGCCGCTTGCCAAGACGGCGCACGCTCCGAAAGTCGCTATGAGCAGACGCGCTGCTGGCAGATTTAACCACATAGGATCGCTCTTGGTCATGGCACTCTCGTGAGGTTGTAGACGTTGTTTTGTAGCTTAGTTCCTGGGCTATTTGATAGGAACGCCTTTGCTGCGCTGCTGCGGTAGGCGATCACCGAGGGGTCGGTACTAGCGTCGAGTGACTCCGACGCCGGTACGTACGATTTGGTGATCGAGTGATTGTCACCAATACCGCCGTATTGGGCGTCGAAGGTTACCGTTGTTACGTTGGGACGGTCTGGGTTGTCGGCGGCGTCGAGGTGGGGAACGATGTCGTGGGAGTTTTCGATGGCCATGACTTGGATGTGGTTGGGGACTTCGGTGCGGGCGATTGGTGCGCCGGCCGTGAGGACGTGGGTAACGTTGTAATTGAACGCCCCGGTCGTGGTGTCGTGTGCGGCTTGAGCGGCGACCATTCCACCCTGGCTGTGTCCAATCAGCATCACCGGGTCGGTGGAGGTTGCCCCGGCCCGGCGTAAGGCTTCGGCGATTGCTGTTTCTCGGGTGGTGACGTCACCGCCGAGCACATGCACATTCGTACCGAGATCGTTTAGAGCGGGGTTTAATGCCCCTGGGGTGTCCCATACCTTAGTTCCAGGAATATCAACGATGTACGACTTCGTTCCGTCTGGGTGGGTGAGAATTCGAACGTCGATCTGATCGGGCTTTCCGGCATGCGCGGCCGAGTTCCGGTGGTCAAGACCATTTATCAGGTCATCGAAGCTGACCGGTGGCTGAGCCACGGCAGAGTATGAGTCGACGCCAGCATTGGTGACTTGTGCTCGTCCGTCTGGATATAGCGAGCCGAGGAGGTGTGCTGCTCCGGGGACTGTGTCGGTGGCGCCGCCGAGCAGATCGGGGATGAGCCCTGGCCCGGCGCCGATGACATTGTCGACAATGCCGGGGTGGTCGGTGAGGAACCGTTGCGGGTCTGAGAATGCTTCCATCGTGTCGCGCGGATCGAGTATCGCCGCGGCACCGGCGAGCATAGGCAGGGCACTGATCGCGGGAAGAATTTCTAAGGGCAGCGCGGTGCCGGCGGCCCACCGGACACGGTCGATGAGTTGGGCTTGCGCCCGGTCTACTGCTTGATACGACGCGGCGATTGCGCGTAACACGATGGCACGTTCGCCGTGTTGCGCAGCTTGGGAGCCCAGGCCTCCTGGCCCGTCGAGTGCGTTGAGGAGCACGCCAGCGAATGTGGTGGCCCCTTCGGGGTCGAGGATCGCGGAGGCGACAACGTTCGGGTCGATCAGGATGCTGTGACACTCGGCGGTGACCGACGCGAGCGTCCGGGCCAAGTCATCAGAACTGGCAGCCAGAGTGGTGATGTCTTCGAAATGAGCGTCGGTGCCTCCGACCCCACCGGATATATGCAGGTCAGGACTGGGTGGTTGTGGACTGGTCATCCGTTACCGTCCAGGAGTTGTGCTACCAGCGGCGCTACCCACAACCCAAGATCAGCACGGTTTACCGGTTCCACCCTGACCGGGTGCCGGCCGGTGTCGTCCGGGTCAGGGCGTAACCCGATCCACCCGCGGACGGTGGCCACCCACACCACGCACCCAACCTGAACCCCACTAGTGCTGTGCCCGGACACCAAACACGACAAAGTCCCAACACTGGCCGTCCGCAGCCGTGCGGCCAGGGCTGCTTCACCGGTCGACAATTCGAGCTCAACCTGCCCCGGTTGTTGCTGCACTGCGGCGAGTGGCAGCCGCCCTGCCAGGGCTGGGTGGTCACCACCGCCGAGGGCGTCGTCGAGCAGGTTCTGTGCTGGGGTCAACCCGTGCAGGTCGGGAACCACCCGGATCAGTTCTATACCGAGGGTGTCCGCGGCGAACATGGATAATTCCACCGCTTGATCGGCCAGGGTGAAAACGCTGACGCCGAACTGCCCGGCAATGGCGTAGACCGCCCTCAGGCCTTTACCGTCAACGGCCACCTCCACCTGGACGGTGAACAATGGTGCAGCCAGAACAGCCACATTCACCGCTACCGCATCCACGAGAACACCACCCTGCGGAATCTTCGGCTCTGCGGTGATTACCTGCCGTTTGATCAACGTCTGCGTTGCTGCAAAGAGTGTTGCTTCATCGAAGGCTGCGGGCTTAAACCCCGGCGGCATCGTGACCGCCGACAATGCGACCAGCGCCGCCCATTCGGGTGCCGACAACACAAGTCGGCGCGCTAAGGGGGTGCGCGGCTGCATTTTAGATTGCCCCCTGCGCGCGCATGAACTGACCGACCTCAAGCCAGCGCAGATCACCAGTCTCCGGCAAATTATGCGGCCCGATCGGCCACGTCACCCACGGCGGATCAGCAAGGATCCGCTTCCCGATATTATCGACTTTCTCGACCAACGATTCGGCCCGGTCGAGCAATGACTGGCTGGTATGCGCGAACCACGCAGTCACCTCATGTTCGTAACGGGAAATCGCCGCGAGTGTCTCCCTAACCTGCTGCGCATGAGCGTGCAAGACAGCTGCCGCGTGTTCCAAATCCGCAGCCGCCCGGTCCACCGCACCCCGGTCACTGACCACCGTGTCACGGTAGTGCTGCGCGGCCGAAGACACCCAATGTGCCAGCTGCGCCCGCCGGAGATGATCATCAGCGTGCTGACGCACCACAGACGCCCGCTCTGTCAGTTTCCCGGCCAGAGCGTCCAACTCATCCGGGTCACCGTACAGTCCAATCCCCACCAAGGCCTCCCGCCGTTGCCGTCGCACAGTGTATTCGCCCGCGTGTATCTATGCGATTCTGCCCAGTACCCCGACAGCGCGGTGGACGTGTCGGCCAGCGTGGCCACCGGCCTGAGGACCAAAGACCGTCTCATGACGGCTGGGTGGCACGGGCCACAGCAGCGACACGCTCGTACCGGGCACGCGTTTGGCCAGCGCATACCTTGGTTCGCCCGAGCGCGCCTGGTCTGATCGTGGCGTCTATCGATATGCTGCCTACACCAATAGCGCGGGGAGGCTGGCGTGGCAGACGGGGTACAGATCGACACCGGACAGGTGAACGATTTCGGCAAAACTATTCGTTCCCAAGCCGATCAAGGACTCACGTCCACAGCAAGCCGCGGAACAGAGCTGCATTCCCACGGTGTCGTGTTCGGAACCCAACTTCCCGGCTCAACTATTGTGGACGCGAAAAACCGGTATGCGCAGACGCTCGGGAACACCGACGCGAATCTACGGACCTACCAGCAAGCAGCAATCATCTTTGCTGACGTGGCTGAACAGATCGCCCACGATTTCACCTCAACAGACCTGAGCTCCGAGGCTGGTCAACGCAAGGTCGACGACTTACTGCAGAACGCGATCTCGCGAGCGAACACGGCGCTCGGCGTGACCGGTAACGATGGGGGCTGGGCCTGATGACTGACACAGCTGACTGGGGCCGGTACAACCTGCCCGCCCTGTGGGCCATGATCAAAGACGAAAACGCGTGCTCCGGCGCCGATCGGGTGTTGTCCTGGAACATTTTGTCCCAACAGATCCGTGACCAACGCGAGCGTCTGCTCGCGGCGCAGGACAAGCTCGCCGAGGCCTGGCCACCAGAGAAGAATGCCTCCGCCTTAATCTTTCAGGATCAGGTCACGAGGTTGGCTAATCACATGAATGAGACACTGATCTCGGCTGAGGACACCCGGGTTGGGCTGCAGGGCATCATCGACGCGATTGCCACCGCGCAGAGCACGTTGGCACCGTTGGTGCAGCAACGTCAGGCTGCCAGCGACGATTTCATCCCCCGGTTCATTGATCATGCTGAGGATGACTTTGACCGGCAGGCTCAGCAGGCCATGCGGGTAGCGGAGGCTGCGATCGCTGATCACAGCACGCAGATCAACCCTCCAGAGCTTTACATTTTGAAGCCCGCGGTCTTCGGAAATTCCACCAGCCTTCCCCTGGGCGCATCCACCTCCGATAGCAGCGGGTCAGGCACGTCGGGGTCACACCGTGATATTTCCTTAACGGCGGTTCCTGTTCCCGTGCCAGTTCCGCATCATCCGCCGCACATCGAAGCCGGCACCACGTCGAGCAGCCCTAACGGTGGATCGCGGAGCGCACCCATTCCCGGCATCGGCGGTGCTCCGGTGCTGACCGGTGTGCGACCTATACCGCCGTCGACGACGGCAGGCACCGGTGGCAATGGTGCAGGTCGGAGTGTGACTCCACCGGCTGGGCCTGCAGTAGGCGGTGTCGGCAATGGTGCTGCAGCGGGCGTGGTTATCGGCGGCGCAGCCGGCCTCGGTATGGGCGGCAGCGCCGGCGGCCGATTCCCGGCAGGTGCGGTAATTGGTGCTCGTGAACAGGTTCCGATGCGTCGCGGTTTGCCGTCGGGTGCCACGATCGGTGCAGACCCATCCCAGGGCGGCTTCGGTGAACCCAGCGGCCGGTTGCCCGCTGGGTCAGGTATGCCTGGTCGTGAACAGGTACCGATGCGCCGCGCTTTACCGTCCGGGGCCACAATCGGCGCCGAACCATCCGAGGGCGGCTTCGGTAACCATGGCATGACCGGGCGTGGTGTTGCTTCTACCGAATCGGCCAGTCGCGGTCTATCCAGCAATTCCGAGCCAGGCCAAGGGATGCTCGGCGGACCGGCAGGCCCTGGTGGCAGACGCGGAAACGGCAGGGACGAGGTAAACCGCAGACCGGCCGATGTTCAATGGAGCGTTGCCACCGGCGTACCACCGATCATTGAGCCGAGCACGAAACCCGTGCGCCACGATCCCGGCCCTGGCGTTATCGGCATTGACGCGTGATCTTTCGCCTCAACAGCCTACGGACTGTGCTCGCGGCGTTTGTCGCGAGCACAGTCGTAGTTATCTGTTCGCCGGCCGCGTTCGCGGACACGATCCGAGATCGACAATGGTACCTGTCTGCCCTCGATATAGCCCGTGCTCATCAGCTGAGTCAGGGCGCCGGCGTAACCATCGCGGTGATTGATACCGGAGTGGACGCGAAACACCCGGACCTGGCCGGTGCTGTCCAACCCGGTTTGGACCTGTACGCCTATAAGGCGGGCGATAGCACTGGACGTACCGACCTCCTCGGTCACGGTACGGCGATGGCCGCCATTATCGCCGGGCGTGGGCACAGCAATGGTGCAGGCATCCTCGGCATCGCACCCGCCGCGAAGATTTTGCCAGTCCGGGTTTTGGACGGCGGATTCCTCAGCTCAGGTGATGTCGCCAAGGCAATGGACTACGCCATTGACCACCATGTCGGTGTTATCAATATGTCGTTTGGTGGTGGTGATGACACACCCATCAGAAACGCGGTTAAGAGAGCTCAGGCCGCGGACATTGTCCTTGTTGCCGGGGCAGGCAACCGCGACACCGCTTCAGCTGGTCTTTATCCAGGCAAGTATCCGCAAGTTCTTACGGTAGGCGCAGTTGACCAAACCGGAAAAATCTGGTCGGGCTCCGTGACTGGGCCTCAGGTCGGCATAGTCGCTCCCGGCGTCGACATTGCTAGCGCCGACATCAAAGGCACCGGTTATAGCCTCAGCACGGGCACCAGCGACGCCACCGCGATCGTGAGCGGCGCAGCAGCGTTGATCCGCGCAAAATTCCCTAACCTTAGTGCGGCTGAGGTCGCACACCGCCTCACCGCCACTGCCACCGATACCGGGCCACAAGGTCGTGACGACGCTTACGGCTACGGCCAACTCAACCTGATCAAAGCCCTCACCGCCGACGTTCCCACTGCCACGCCCTCGACCGCAGGCACCACCACCACAGCAGCTGCCTCACCAACCGACAGCACGACCCGAAAATCAACTAGCCCGGCAATAATCACGATCATGATTGCCGGTATCCTCATTTTCGGTGCGCTCATCATCGGTGGACTGGTCGTCCTGATGCGCCGACGCAAAGCAAGGTAAGCAAGCCCAGCAGCCATTTGACTACCTTCCGGGCCGAACTGCACGCTGTCAGCGCCGATACCGTAGCGCCGCTGGTGATTGACCCCGCACTGTCGAGCACGCCCGCCGTGCCGAGACGAATTCGCGCAGGGCGAGACGCGAAACGATCCAGTAGTTTACCTGGTTCACTGCGGCTTAACTCGCGGAGGAGACCGGCGAAGCCACAGCGTTCCTGGCCAACCACGCTGACCTACGCGACGCCGCTGCCGAGCGGCTGACCACCTTGGCTATCAGCCACTACTCCCACGGCACAACGCTCTATTACTGGCCTGGATCCGATTAGCTGAACTGCACACCGCTCGACATAGCCACTGTGATTCGGCGCGAACGTGGGATCGGCAGAGAGCCAGAGAAATTGCTGGTTGCCGGCCCCGGGCTGGCGGTCAGCTAGTGCCGCGTTGCGCACGTGGGATGAGGAGGCGGTCGATCCTCGATATTTTCGCGTACTAGCTAGCCCGGCGATGGGCCACCCCTGCCATGGGCGCTATGGCGTTGTCGGTGATTGGACAAAGCCTCTGGTTGAGAGCCGAAACTGGTGATTCGTGTCGATGGGTCGATACTCTGCATGGCGTTCGCACCGTGGACCCAGTCGGCAACCGGCGACGGGTGCCCGGATACTCGATTGTTTCGGAGTGCAACTTCCATGACTTTCCTTTTGGCCGCCTCGTCGGCTCTGGCCCAGCTGGTCTATGTCGGCCTGCTCGGATTCTTCTGCCTACTGGCCAGCCTGACCGGCCATCGCTTACCGGGACGGCTGACACTGCGCGTGCTTCCGCTGTCCAAAACGGGACGCCGCAATATGGATCGGCAGCGTCGTCTGGTCAGTCGCCTTGTGCGGAGGATGGGAGTCCAGGTGGCGCCGGCCGAATGGCGGCGAATCGGTGATGAAAGCGAGCGCTGGCAGGCGTCGCTGGTTGGGGTGGCCTTCACCTGGATGTGGCCGATCATGACCGGTCTCATCGGCTTGTTGTGGCTGAGCTGGCCACTATTGACGATTCCTGGGCACAGGGCCCTAACGTTAGTTTTCTCTACCGCCATCTTGATCACTTATGGATTCGGGTACCTCGATTACCGCCTAACCGAACCGGGGATAGCCCGCGCTGCGATCTTCAACGATGCCTTCGTGGTGCTCGCGCTGTGCGCGGGCGGTGAGTTGCCCCGGACTAAGCGTTTTCGAACCCGCAAGCAGTTGATCAGTCTCAATGCCCGTAACCTTCATAGTCATCTTGAGATCTACGCCAAGCGCGGTCTGAAGTACGACGGCAGCCAGTCCGATGGTGTTCGCGCGCATGTGCTGAAAGTGGCCGCCTCTGTCCAGGCCACGATGGAACGACTGCACGGCCCGGACGACCGGCAGGCCGAGCAAGACCTGACCCGCGATGTTGCTTTGATCATGGTCGGTCTTCTACAGGATCGACCCGGTGGCCTGCTGCCGTCCGATCGTCTCGACCGCGTTCCCCAGAGTTCCCCAAGGCGAGAGCATCTCGTCTGGCCCGTGGTCCTCATTTACGGAGCAACCGTCGTAGCCGTCGGCGCGTGCGCGTCGGTCCTGGGACGGATCCACGCAGCTGCAGTCATATCAGCGGTCACCAGCCTTTTGACAGCCGTCCCGGCCATTCTGGTCGCCCGATGGCTCAACAAACCCACGCTAACCCCACCGGCACAGCCCTAGTCAATGGCACGTGTTCTGACGGGCGAGGGCCCTTGGGGGTCGCCCGCCAGGTCGGATCCTGCGGGCTGTGGCCTGCTTCAATGGCCGCCCTGGTTGCTTGGGACGGTTCAGCTGGATCGCGCGGCTGTACGGGCGAACACGTCACCACCAGTTGCTTGTAACGAACTGTCCTGACACCATCACTCGAAGTTAGCTTGTGGGCTGCCGCCCGTGGGGCGGGATGGAGGTTGGCCGATTGATGGGCTTGACGCAGTCGCTGCTATCCGCAGACCTGCGCCAGTGGATGACCAATCTCTTGCCGAAAGGCCGCTCGGTCGTCTACCAGCCGCGGGACGAAATCTTCGGCGAGGGCGATGGATCAGATCACATCGCGATCATCCTTAGTGGCGTCGTCAAGATCACGGTATCCACTTTGAACGGACGCGAAGCGTTACTTGGATTGCGCGGTAGCGGCGAGATAGTCGGCGAGCTGGCGGCTATATATGGCAGTCCGCGATCTGCGACTGTCCGGGCCCTTGACACTGTTAAAGCGCGCCTGGTGTCTGGCACTGTGTTCCGCCAGTGCCTGCGGGAGCATCCGGACGCCTTGTTCGCAGTGCTCGAGGCCGTGATTGGGCGTTTGCGGGAATCTGACCGCCGACGGCTGGAGTTTACCGGCTTCGATGTGCTGGAACGGGTCTCGTTGCTCCTGGCCGAGTTGGCCCGCACTCACGGGGCCCCGGCAGAAGGAGATGCCGTGGCGATCGGACTGCGCCTATCCCAGGAAGAAATTGCGGGTGCTGCAGGAGCCTCTCGCGAGGCGGTAGCCAAAGCTCTTCGCCTGTTACGAGAGCGCGGACTGGTGACCACCTCGCGGCACAAGATCGTGGTGCTCGATCCGGCTGCCCTAATGCAGGCCGTCTGAACACGTATAAATCCACAGACGCCGCGGTCGACCCGGGATAGACACATCACGTCGAATCATTTCAGGGGAGCAGTTTATGACCGTACCGCAGCATTTCTCCATCGTCGTTGTCGACGTGGAGGCCTCCGGCAGTCTGTCGGGCCCGGAGAAGGAACGGGTCAGAGCAGACCTGTACGCCATTCTGGAAGGCGCGCTGAAGCGCAGCGGAATCACTGACGAGCAGGTGCGCATCGAAGACCGTGGCGATGGTGTCTTCCTGCTGGTCACGGCGGATGTCTCGAAGCGTCTGCTGTTGGACCCACTGGTCGGCGTCTTCGATGATGGCTTACGAGCACGTACCGTGGGCGAGCCGTTGCTGCGGTTGCGTCTTGCCGTCCATCACGGGGAGGTCATTCTCGACGCGCACGGATCAAGCGGTCCAGCGCTCGACGAGGCCTTCGCCATGGTCGACGCGGACGAACTGAAAGTTGCGTTGAAGCAGGCCAGGCAAGGCCGGTTGGCTGTGGTCGTCGCGGACGATCTCTATCGAAGCGTGGTCCGTGGCTATACCCAGCCGAACCCGGACGCATTCCGGATGCGGCGTCTGGAATCCAAGCGGGGCCGGATTCGGACCTGGGTTACCGTGATTGGCGCGGTGGAACAGCCTGGCAGCGGGCGTCGAGAACCTGGTGCCGCAACGGATTCGGCGGTCGTTCCGGTTATGAAGGTACACACCGGTGACATTCTGAAGGTGAAGGGCAACAGCGGATTCGTCGGCACCAACGAGAGTGGAACCGTCAATTTTGGCATACCACTGCAGGGCCGTGGGGAACGCTGATGCCAACTGATCAGCAGCAGGCGGCGACCGTGGTGAAGGACGTCAGCTCTGCGCCCGACGGTGAGGCTAAACCTGGCGAGGCTAGCAACGTTCAGCGAGACGATGGGCAACCGCAGGGCGACGATCAGGGCGGTAAGGACGAGCCGTACGGAGTCGGCCGTATCACCGAAGACGCTATAGACAAAGCGGACGTCTTCGCGAACGAGTCCCGCACCTTGGATGATGCATCAAGAGTTTTTGGTCTGCAGACTAATCAGCAGATCAACTTCCTCGGGGTGTCTAGGGCAGAGCCTTCGCCATACCAAACGACCCCGCTCTCCGACGATACGCTGGCACGGGTCAGGACAGCCTTTGTCCGATCGGATGACTACCCGCACCTGAGGAATCGGCTGCTCGACCAAATGCTGGTGATTCTTCGCGGCGATCCCGGGTCGGGGCGGGAGCACATCGCCACCCATATTCTTGATGCGCTCTGCGATGGTCACGTCGATCGCCTGACCGGTGGGACGATAACAGATTTTGATCCGAGCGTATTGGTCGAGGACGCCGGCTATCTCTGGACCGACATTGCCGAGGGCACCTCCGGCGATGTGGAGATCGCACAGGTCGAAGGGCTGGTCGTGGCTTTGCGGGAGCGGCACGCGAGCATGATCATTGTGTGGCCGGAGAGTGCACGTTGGCCATTCCAGTTGGATGGCCTTCGGTACATCCTGGAGCACCCTCTTGACCTGACAGACGTCCTGCGGGCACACCTGCAGGCAGGCACCGATGGGTTTGATTCGGCCGCGGCAGAACTGCTCCGCGACTCTAAGGTGGTCGACGCGCAGAACGGTCTTGCGACGGTTGAGGAGGCTGCACAGCTTGGTCGAGCTCTGCACGACGTTCAGCTAAAATGTTGTTCTCTGGACGAAGCCTTGGCCAGGCCGCGGGGGAGCACCTCGGATTGGTTCGCCCGGCTACCTGAACGTGAAGACCGCGCTTTCGCCTTATCGCTCGCAGCACTCGACGGACTGTCTTATCCCACGGTGGTGGCCGGTGCGCGGCAGTTGGACGAACTCGTCCAGCAGGCTGAAGATCCTGAGCGCAGGTCCTGCATCAGGGCAACCGGCCGGCCGACCCGCCAGCTGTTGGCGGCGGTAGAGGCAGTCAGGGCCCCCGGTCTGTCAGTCACGTCCTACGGTGACGTGCCGGTCATGTCGGTCACGTCCAAGCGCAAAAACTTCTCCAGAAACATGTTGCACAGCTTGTGGCACGACTTCCCGTACCTGCAGGAACTCTATCTGCACTGGCTGACTGATCTCGTGGGTGGAGCCGACTCGTACGTGCGGGACCGAGCCGCGGTGGTCGCCGGTATCCTTGCCCAGGGCGACTTTGACTTCGTACGCAGCCAGATTCTGGATGGCTGGGCTTGCAGTGACCTGCGGGAAGTGCGACGCGCAGCGGCAGTCGCGTTACGCGCACCGGCGCTCAGCGGCGAACTGAGCGACATCGTCTGGCAACTGTTGGACGACTGGGCGGGGGCAGACGGTCCGGCCAGGTCGCCACTGTATTTCCGCAGAATGACCGCTGCCACAGCGCTTGGCGGTCCGGTGGGTGCCACTGACTATGGCCGGGCACTGGCCATCATTACGCAGCGATTGCTCGACTGGCGACCGGACCAATACGCCTATCGGCTGTGGGCTACGACGATGACCGCGGTCGTGGACCTCTTCGGCGACGGCGGTTCCGCGCAGAGTACGGCGGTCCTCGAGCAGATGATCGTGTGGGGCGACGATACGGGGGTTGGGCCGCACAACTTGGCGGTCGCCGCGTTGGTCGGCATCCTTGCCCGGCCGCCGGAGGACGGTTACCAGGACGGTCGCCGGATCGCTCCGGTTCTACGGGCAGTGGCCGCTGGTCCGCAGAACCTTGATCGCATCGCCCGCCTGTGGCGGCTCGCGTTTAACGACAGGCTGATGTCGAAGCCGTCGATCGCTGTTTTGCGTAGTCTCGCCGAGCACGTGGACGACACCAGCAGTGAGGACCTAATGGTGGATCTCCTCCGGATGCTTCCGGAGACGCAACGTGAATGGCGAACCCTGAGATACGAGGTTCGGGGGTGGGCTGCGCAGAATCCACATCCACCGGTCTTTGACCACCTCCTCGAAGTTTTGAATGACGTTGAGGTGACGCGATGAGCCGGCGTGAAATTCTGAACCCGATCCTCCACGAGTCTGCCGTGACTTTGTTCCCGAGCGGCGACCTGAGCCAAACCCGCACCGGTCACACGAGCGTCGTATACCTGGCGGACCCGGCGTCGGAGGATCCGGACGCGTTACAGCTCGGCCGGCCGCCCGCGATTCGCCAGCGGATACGGCGCTCCTACTGGCGCTACGACGTGGACACAGCCCACCACTGGACTTCGGTCGGTCTCGGGCTTCCCACGAAGGAAGAAGCGTTCTCCTTCAAGGTGTGGGTCAGCCTGACCTGGAACGTGCACGACCCGATCGCCATTGCGCGGACCGGGATCAAAGATGTCAAGCCGATCATGCGGGGATTCCTCGATCAGCACCTTCGGGGGATAAGCCGGCGATTTAGCATCGAGCAGGCCGGCCTAGCCGAGGAGGAGATGACCGGGTTCCTGGAGCACAAGCTCGGTGACATCGACTATGGGCTCCGGCTGTCGTTAATCTCGGTCAACGTGTGGCTGGACGAGGCCGCCGAAAAATATCTGGTCACGCGGGTCGAGTCGCGGCGTGCCAGAGAACTCGCCGGCGACGACCACGAACTGCAGACGTTGCGCCGCGCGCATGCCGCGGAACAGGCGAGACGCAACGGTGAACTGGAGCGCGAGCAGGTAGCACACGCCGCTGAGATCGAGAAAATGCGCGCTGACCAAGACCGCACATTGGCGGCAATGGCTGCAAATCACGACCTGGCACTCAAACAGCAGCGACTGAACTTCTACCAGAGCGCCCTTCAAGGCGGTGGGTACGACGTGCTGGTGCTACACCTCATCGAACATCCACAGGACGTCCAGACGGTAGTCAAGATGCTGCAGGAAGGCCGCAAGGACGAGTATGACGGAGCGCGCGCCGTCATCCAGAACCTGCTCGACAAGGACCTCATCAACGCCGCCGAAGCGGAGCCGATGCGCGAACATGCCATCAACCGGCTGCGTTCGGCCTTCGACGTGCCTTCGCCGACGATGACCTTCACGAAGGAGAGCAAAACCAGGACGATCCAGGAGAAGACGGAGAAAGCCAGCGTCGAGGTCCCGCTCAACCGAGCCACGTAGTGATACCGAGCCACAACAAGACGGCGGCGAATGTGGCTAGCGTGCTCACCATGGCGCGGTGCAACCAGCGATACTTCGTCACCGCGATCGTTGCAAGGTCTGCGGCCTGGCGCCACACGTCTTCCTGCTGCGCCTTGAGCGTGGGCGTGGTGAGAACCTCGGATCGGCGCATCGTCGCCAGCGACGGGAAGGCGACCCGGTTTGGACCTTCAGGTGCTCGCGCGCTCGTGAGGCGTGGCACCTGGCCAGCGGCGAGCAGCCCCGCTGAGACCATCACACCGGCCAGGCAGGCGGTGAACAGCAGGACGGGCAGCAGCCCACCGGTCCCGGCGTCGCGGCGGGCCACCAAAATGGTGACCGCTAGGGCCTGGATGCCGGCCACCGCGGCCGATTTTGTGTCTGCGTACCGAATCGTCTGATTGATTTCTGTAACCGCGTGCAGGCCGACCGAGAGGTTAGAACGGGCTGCGTCCGTGCGGTGTGCAGGTGCGCCAGATCCACGAAGGTATGTCATAGCTACATGGCACAGGATGCCCGCCTTGCAGTCTGTGTACGACTACACGCTCGCCACGACCCCATCAAACCCAGGGCGGTTCAGTTCGCGAAATGGCACGAGTTGCTGCACGGATGGGGGGTACATGTAACCACCTCCTACCGGAGATCGCCGCACCCTGCCGTTGCTACGAGCAACCGGAGCTCACCGAGCGCTACCGAGGCCGGCGGGGCTGCGTGCTGACCTACGAGTAATCCCGGGCCGTAAGAAACCGCAGGAACTCCGCCACCGCTTCGATCGGCCCGCCGTCCTCGTCGAGCAGTTCGATTCGGTGTGTGCCGTTCTCCCCGCGGTGCTGCTTGACCCGCATGACCTACCTCCGCCACCGCTATGCATGCCGGCGCGGAGGAGCCCCGCACGCAACAACGAGGCATGAAGTGTCCTGGTAACTACATACGACCCCTGGTCGGTGATCAGCACCTCCGGGCGGCGGTCGCTGGGCTGCCGCTTGACGTGGCGGGCCAGCGTAAGCGCCGCACGCCACCGCTTCTGCTGGGCCGCCAGGTCTGGACCGTCAGCCGCAGCCGGCGAGGCGGCCAGCGCCCTACGGATCTCCTCGACGCTGCAGCCTTCGGCCAGTTAATCCCCGAGAAGCCAGACACCAAAGGACCCTTTGGATTCCCACTGAATGCGTCAGTTCGCTGAACCCACGGGGGACAGGGTCCCGCGCTTGGGTAACTGACCCGGTCAGCTAAACAAGCGCGGGGTCTCCTGGCAACCCTGGTGGCGCCCGCCGGATCTGTAGGTGCGGTTTGTGCTGGCCTTGCCCTGACCGCACCTCGGCTAAACCGCCACCACCACTAACGCCAAGACCGGCCGAGCCGGTGAATGTGCCGTGGTGGGCGAGCGAACCGACGCTACGAGCAACCACACAGATTAAGACGAGACGGCGGTGCTGATCTGTGTTGACGTGGCGAAACGGATCTTAGTGGTCCTCGGCGTTAATCCTTCGGGGGTTGGTTCAGGGGTTCCAGGTTGGTGAGGTAGAGGTCGCCGGCGCAGTCGAGGGCGTCTTGGGCGGTGCCGATCGGTTGGCCGTCGGGTAGGACGGAGTCTTGGTAGCCGTCACGACTGGCGAGGTAGATCGCGAAGCCCCACAGGTGTGCGGAGCGTTGATAGCGCAGCCTCATCAGTGGGATGGTCTCACCGTCGGGTAGTTGCGCGTCGATGTAGGCGAACCCTGCCCGGTACCGCACCACGATCGTGGAAAGCCCGGGCCAGTGGGCCTTCGCGTGCTCAGTCAGGCGTTGCTGCAACGACACCTTCGTCGATTCGGGAATCGCGGCCACACTATTCATCATGCCGGCCTGCCGATGGGCCCGCAGGCCGGGGCGAATCCACCCGGTGCGAAAGGCCGACCACCCGCAATAGATCGACTGTCTGCCATGTTCGGGTAGGCGGAGGTTTGTCATGTCTGGTCCATCGGCCTGCCCGATCGTCTTGTCTATGCCCGAGCAGCAGCGTCTTGAGCACCGGGTCAGGACCGTGACCGAGCAACACCGGCACGTCTTACGCGCCACGATCATCTTGCTCGCTGCCCAGGGTTGGAGCAACGCGGCGATCGCGCGGCGGGTCGGGGTCTGTGTGGACACCGCCCGGACCTGGCGCGACCGCTACGGCGCCTACGGCGAGGACGGCCTGCGGGATCGGGGCCGCCCCGGGCGGCCGCGTCGGTTCACCGACGTGCAGCAGGCCCAGGTCAAAGCGATCGCCTGTGAACTGCCCGCTGATCGGGGGATCCCGTTGTCGCGGTTTAGCCACGCCGATCTGGCTGCCGAAGCCGTCGACGTCGGGGTGGTCGAGGACATCTCGGCATCCACCGTGCGCCGGTGGCTACGCCGGGATGCGATCCGCCCCTGGCGCTACCAGTCATGGATCTTCCCGCGTGACCCAGACTTCGCCGTTAAGGCAGGCCGTGTCCTCGACCTGTACGCACGCACCTGGCACGGCGAGGTGCTCGGCGACGACGACTACGTCATCTCCGCCGATGAGAAGACCTCCGTGCAGGCCCGCTGCCGGTGTCATCCGAGCCTGCCACCCGGACTGGCCCGGATCATGCGGGTCAACCACGAATATGACCGGGGTGGGGCGCTGGCCTACCTCGCCGCGTACGACGTCCACCAGGCCAGGGTGTTCGGCCGTACCGAACCCACGACCGGCATTGTTCCGTTCGCGAACCTGGTCGCGCAGGTCATGGGCCGTGAGCCCTACTCCAGCGCCCGCCGAGTCTTCTGGATCACCGATAACGGCTCGTCACACCGCGGTCACAAAGCCATCGACCGGTTGGAAAACACCTGGCCGAACGCCACCCTGGTCCACACACCAATCCACGCGAGCTGGGTCAACCAGGTCGAAATCTACTTTTCCATCGTGCAGCGCAAAGTCGTCACACCCAACGACTTCTACGACCTCAACGACGTCACCAACCGGCTCACCGCATTCGAAGACCTCTACAACCTCGCCGCCCGGCCCTTCAACTGGCGCTACACCAAAGCCGACCTCGCCACCACCCTCAAACGCATCGCCGCTCACGAAACCGCCACCATCTGACCCCCGAAGGATTAACGCCGAGGACCACTTAGCTTTCGTGTGCAAGCAACGTATGATGGGGCGGCGCAATTCTACGCCAGCAGCTACGCTATGCGCCATGCACTATGACGCGGCCGAACGTGGTCCTGCATCCGATCAGCCTCCCTCTAATGATTCTTTTCCCGATGTTGAGCAAGCGGGTAAGGGTGATCTGGTATCAGCGGCCCAGCCGCCGTTAGTGAACTTGACCAGACTTGAACCGGTAGTGGTCAGTCAGGTATGGCCAACTGAGGCGCACCACTTTACCCCGTGGCTACTGGCCAACGCCGATCTGCTTGGCGAAACGCTCGGACTGGACATTGAGTTAGAGTCCAGGGAATACAAAGTTGGAAAATTCTCGTTAGACATCATCGGCCGAGAGGTCGCTACGGGCGCCCCCGTCATTATCGAGAACCAGTATGGGGCGACAGATCATCTCCACCTCGGCCAGCTATTAACCTATGCCGGAGGCACCAAACCCAGCACGATCGTATGGGTGGCTGAGCATTTCCGCGATGAACATCGAGCCGCCCTGGAGTGGTTGAATTCGCGTACCGACCCGACGATCCGCTTCTTCGGCGTTCGGCTATCTGCAGTCACTCTCGCCGGAGCACCAGCCGGGTTGATCGCCCCTTTCCTCGAACTTGCGGTCAAGCCGAACGATTGGGAAAAGCAGGCGATTGCGGCCGCAGCATCAGCCCCATCGGCAAGTGTCCCGACCGCGACCCAGGAATTGTACAAAGAATTTTGGTCTCGTTTCCAGCCTCAGGCCAAACAGCGAAATTGGACCAATGCGTCAGCCCCTGCATTTAACTGGTGGTATTTACCTAGCGGTGTCACCAGTGTGACCTGGGGTGTTTCCTACGCTATGTTCGGTTGTAGATCCGAGTTGAATTTCGGTCATGCTGACCCTGCGGTGAATCTCGCAAGATGGCGGGTGCTCTACGAGCGTAAGGAAGAAATTGAAGTAGCCTTTGGATCTGATTTGATCTTCGATGATCTGCCGAATAAGAAGGCGTGTCGCATTGAGGTTCGATTTAATGGTCCCAAGATTAACGAGCGGGAGCGATGGGACGAGGTGATCGAATGGATGCTTGACACTCAAGAGCGCCTTCGAGCTGCCGTCGCGGCATCGGGTGGGGTTCCTAGCACTATTAGCGGCGGGGACGCTCTTGATAGCGAAGCTGAGTCACTAATTTAATTCAGACTACTCCACCTGCTTATTTGATGCAGCGAGTCGCCCTTTGGGCCTACTTTCTCGTAGCCGCCGATAGGGCGCGCCGGTGACCTGGTGTGGGTCTGCTTCGTGTTTGGGTTGGGGTCGCCCTCGCCCCAGATGTCGAAGTGTGAGAAATGCCCGGTATGACCCCACGGCCGTCCTGAGATGATTGATCATGGGGTGAGGTCGGGGATGGTGGATGGTCTTTACATGTTGCGGGCGGCCCAGTGGGTGATTTCGGCGGTGTCGGTGCGCCGGCCAGGCGTAGGGGCGCCGTTAAATTCGTGGCACAGTCCCCTTAGTCCTCGTCGCCGTGGAGGTGTTCACCGGCGTCTGGGCACTGGTTGTCGACCACGACGTGGATGAAGGCGATCCAGCGGGTGGGGTCTGTCCCGGTGATGAACAGTTGGTCCCCAGCGATGCCTTGCGCGGCACTCAGGGAATGGTCAAGCCGTAAGGACGCGCAGATGTTGTCTGCGACTTGCAGAATGTTCGCCACTGTTCTGGCGGAGCCTGCGTGATGGCCCGCATCGATGATGCGTTGGTCCGGGCTGCGTAGGGCGTCTTTAATTGAGTACCAGATGTCACCCACGGCACCCAGCGCGAGGACAACGACGGCGGCGGTAGTCAGTGGCCTGGATCGCCAGCCACGGATCGTGCTGACGATACCGTTGAAGGGCATAAGGTCGTCTTCTCCACTGGTCGAGACATTAGCGCCGACTCCGAGCCGCGTGGGTCGGCGTCGGCGTTGGAAACCTGCTCGACGCTAGGCCCTGCTGTGGGTGCATGTCTCGTACCGACCGGTTGAGTCCACCCGGTCGAGTTCAACCCCAGACGCTGTTTATTACCGGTTGGGGTTTGTTCGGGGCCGGGTCCTATGCTGGGCGTCGTGACCGCGGAGTTGCCTGATCTGACGCCGGTGGTCGTCGCGCCGGTCTCTGGTCTGGCTGAGAAGTTGTCGGCCCCGCTCGGGAGCCTTTCGCTTGTCGGTGTGGCCCGTGATGGTGACTGCCTTGTTGTTGCTCCCCGCGTGAGCGCTGCGGTGCGTCAGATCGGCATGGCAGCCGATACCGTCGATGTGATCGGCTGGCTCGATCCGGCCGTGATGCGTTCTGTTTTCCCTGAGCTGAGATTGCTCAATACCGGCGAGCAACGGATTGTCGGTTTCCGCCATCAAGTCACCGTGGCCGGGCGTTGGGTTCTGGATGCTACGGCTCGTCAGTTTCGCGGTGATCTGCCGCAGCGTTGGGTTGCGCCGTTGGGGCAGTATCTGGGCCGGCTTGCCGCTGCCACCGGTGTCGCCGAAGTGACATTGGCTGCCTCGGCTCGTAGCACGGCTTAGTACGGCAAGCAGCGATACCGCGAGCCCACATCAAAACCACGCGCTGATCATCGTGCCGGCCGGCCCCCGGGGGAGCGGGTCACGCACGGGCTGAGGTCGATGGTGTGTGCACCGTAACGGGTGTTTACCAGGGCTGAGGCGGGCCGGTAGCGTCGCTGGGTGCAGCCGAATGAGTGGCGACGTTTACTGCCCCAGCTGCGCGCCGGTGATGGGATGTGCAATCGGCACGGCCGGGTCGAGCCGGTGCGCGACGGCGTGGTGCCCGCATGCCCGGTGTGTGGTGCAATCGCGTTCGTGGTCCGGATGAACCGGCAGCACGGGTATCGGGAGTTTGTTGAGCCGGCTCCAGGCTGGTGCGCGGGCGTGGTGCGGCACCGGTTGACCGCTGGCACGGTGATGTTGGGGTGGTTAAGTTGCCGGTGCGTACCGGCGGTGCGGGCTGGTAACGGACATCGGACGTGGCGTTGTGCTCAGTGTGGTGATGAGCAGGAGGCACCGGTGCATGAAGGACCCCGGCCGCGGCCGTAAAAAGCGCCCGGTGCGCCTCCTTCAGGCCGATCCGGCGGGTCCGTGCCGCGGCCATCGACCACAACAGGAACCGCCGCCCGACGAAGACTTCTCCCTGAATCACTTGATCTACAGCGGACGGTCAGCCCGTGAAGATCAACTACTTGGCCTTGGCCCGGACCTGCAACACCTTCATTGGGCAAGTCGGTTGTTGGAAATGCTGCTGTCGATTCAGATCTGGCGTCGCGCGTGTGGTCCGTCGCGACAGCTCGGGTGGTGCCATGGCTGACAACGAGGCGGTCTTGAAAGCGCTCGCTGATGCGTATGGCCTGGCCGGATTGCGGCTTGAGCGTGTGCTGAGCGGGGTGTCGACGGTCAACTATGTCGCGAACGCCGATGGTGGCGGCGGCGTGTTCGTGAAGGCGTACCTACCCGGCACTGATCTGGCAAAGGAGCGGGCGGCGATTGCCCTGTCGGAGTTCGCCGCAGCGGGTCGCGTGCCGACCGCAGCCGTCGTCCGGTCCGCCGATGGCGAGGTCATTCACGAGGGCGAACAGGTCGCGATGTCGGTATGGGAACTGGTTGCCGCGGATCGCATCGAGGATGGCGGTTTGAGTGAAGCGCAGTTGGCGACCGTTGGAGCGGTCGTCGGGCGGATGCATCGGGTTCTGTCGGTGCATCCTGCCTCGTCACCTGGACGGTTGGCGGGCCCGCTGTGCGATGTTGAGGCGGCAACGCGGAAGATCGATCGAGTGCTTGGTGTACTCGCGTCGGGTACCAGCCTGGATGAGGGGTTCTCGGCGTGGGCGTTGGACGTACTGGGTTCTCGTCGGGCGCTGATGCCGCGGGTGGCCGCGATGCTGCAACAACTTCCTCGATTGACGAGTCAGGTGGTGCATGGGGATCTCGCCGGGCCGAATGTGCTGTTTCGGGGAGGGCGGGTGGCGGCTGTGATCGATTTTCGTCCGCCGTCGGTGCGTGCGGTGGCCTGGGAGGTGTCCCGGCTGGCGTGCGATCCCCGGACGGTACTGCGCGGTGAGGAGTGGATGGGCGGCCTTCGCGGCTTGTTGACGTCCTACCGCGAGGAGAATCCGGATCTTCCCGTAGATGATCTGGTGGGCAGTGTGCGGGCGTGGGTGTGTTATTCGGCGGCGTCCATCTACCCATTCGACGATCTCGTCGATGGGCGGGCGTTGCTGCCGGTGTCGTTGCAGCGCTATGCCGTCGATCGTCACCACGCGCTGAGCGTGGTGTTGGATCGTCTTGAAGAGATCGAGTCGGCGCTGCGTGAGGTCGCAGCGAGCTGATCACCCTGGGCTGGCACTGCATTCTCAGCGTGGTGTCCGGATGGTGTTGCGGTGCACTCACTCGCCCTCCGGCGCCCCGGGCTGCGGAGGGCTGGATCCAGAACCTGGCGGGCCGGCGCTATGGTCTCGGATCGGGCCGCGTCCTGGTGGACCGGCGGGCGGTCGGAAGGTGCGTCACCGACGCGTCGGATCCGCTGTGCTGACGTGCGTGTTCCAGTTCGATCGACGCTTCGGTCAGCGCACGTCGCAGCAGGGCGGTGCGGCCCCGTTCGGCGGCGAGCGCGGCGGCGTCGGCGAGTTCGGCGACGAGGCGCTCGTTGTCGGCCTTCATCTGCACCTGCGCGTCGGGCACCGCGTCCTGGGCGTGCACCCGGGCTTGGAAGTCCTCGACGAGGTCGCGGTGTTCGTAGAGTTTCCACCGGGGCAGTCCCGCTTCGCTGGCCAGTTCGGTCGCGGAGAGTCGTCCGGTCGCGGACCGCAGCGGCGTGCCGGCCAGCAGCGCGGTGGCGGCGTGGATCGCGTCCCGTTCGGTCTGCCGGTCACGCGGTGGCCAGCTCACTGGAGGGCCTCGCCGGTGTCTGCGGCCTCGGCGAGGCTGCGGTGCGCGGTGGGGCGGGTGCGTTCGTGGCGCTCGATGGTGGCGCGGATGGTGCCGGCTTGGCCGGCGGCCCGCTCCCGCAGCGGACGCGGCGCCAATGGGTCGGTGGCGGCTCGGTCCAGCGCGGCGAGCCTGACCCGGAGGTGGTCGATGTCCCGGTCGGTGTAGGCGAGGTTCTTCTGGCAGGTGCTTCGGCACTCGGTATCGTCCGGGCCGTCGGCTGGTAGGCCCTGCGCGAGCCGGGTCTTGCGGCACTTGGCCCCCATTGCGCTGGTCTGCTCGTTGGAGGCGAGCAGCGCGCTGGTCTGGTCCGTAGGCTCGCGCAGACGGCCGACAAACGTCGCGAATGAGTGTTGGTCTCGCATCGGGTGGGCGAGGCAGGCGTTGACCCGTCACCGTGTTGAGTGATCTCTTGGTCGCCATCTGGGTACTCGCACTCGGGTGGGCGCCCACGTAAAGTACGAATCATGGAGACCTTCGGAGCCCCTGAGCGCGCCTCGGCCCGATACCGCGCTCTCGCCGGCCTGCCCCCGGCCGAGGAATGGACTGCGGCTGACGAGGCTGGCTACACGCAGATGATGCGGACAGCTGAGCACCAACAGGCCGAGATCATCGAACGTCGGCACGGCTCGCGCGCTGCGTGACCCGTTTCTCTCCGCGGGTGCTGGACGCCTCCGCGATCACGCTGCTGTTCGCCGGGCATCCAACCCTGATGCGTCTGCTGGACGACGCTGAGGCCGAGAGTGTGCTGCTCATCATGCCCACCGTGGCGATCGCCGAAGCTCAGGTGGCGCTAGACGCGGCTCACAGTATGTGGGAGTTTTTCTTCCGGTTCCGTGGTATCCGCATGATGGAACTCACCGAGGACGCGGCCGTCGAGATCGGCAAGATCGCCCGGTCGGTGCCAGCCACGCCATCCACCCAGGTGGCTGGGCGCCTGGCTATTGCCCAGGCCGTTTATGGATCCCGGATGATGCTCGCGCCCATCTTCACCAGCGTGCCCGACGCGTACACTGGGTTCGACGTCGTGGTGACGGCGCTTCTGATCGGCGATTAGACTCCCGCACGTCCGCCGGCAGCAACTCCCCGGCCGCCGCCTCGGACCATCGACCCCCGCCAGTTCCGATCCGCACCCCGGGCAACCCGCACTCGCCGGTACCGGAACGCGGCAATGCAGTGCGCCGTGCAGACGTGGTAGGTAAGGGCGACGTCATCGAGGACGATCACGGGTTTGTCTGGCCACTGCGCGCAGGCGAGGGCGAGTGCGGTTCGCTGGCTGGCGCTCGTCGCATTCGCCGACATCGGTGTGTATCAGGGCCGCGAGGTCGGCGAGGGCCGTTAGCCCAGCACGTCGACGTCGGAGCGTACTGGTGACCGATTCATGATCCACCCTTTCGACGCGCATCACTGTATGCGAGACCTCCGACACAAACGGAGACGGCGAAAGGTGAGCATCCTTGAACTACCCGGCCCTCGATGCTGTCGGCACCGGAGCACGAGGGGTCGGGACAGGCAACGGTGGCTGTGGCCGCCGTTCGCGCTCAACTCGCCCGTGAGGGCCCCAGCTCGCGCGCACCCCGGGCGGTGACTTCGCGGGCAGTGCGCTACCGCGGGCCGTGAGCTGGGACGTCAAAGTTTTCACCGCCTTCTTGGGGACCGCCGTTTTGACGTACGCGATGATGGACCGCGGTGGCGACTAGGAGGACGTCTGCGCCGGCGGTACGTGCTGCCGAGGCTGCGTGGCGTAAGGCGTCGAATTCTGCACCGGTAAACGTACGCAGCAGCTCATCATCGCGGAACATCACAGCGATCTGTTCGGAGCTCTGCTGCAGTTGTTCGGCGAGCCAGGCCAACCGGGACAACCACGGTGAGGTCGGGGTCTGCGATGAGATGAGAGCGTCGAGGTCGGTCATGTCATCCACGCTACGACCGCCGAGGCTAGCGATCCACAGGGGAGAGAGGCCGCGTCACCGTCCGTACGGCTTTTCACTCCCGAGTGCAATGCTCCCTCACCGCAGGCTTGTGGTCGAGGTGACGTCCCCGACCCTCGTACTGCGGTGCCGGCAACGTCGAAGGTCGTCGTGTTGTGGTCCGGCAGTACAGGCGGCAGGGGTGGACACGCTCACCGACCGAGGGGTTGATCGGCACTGATGGGTTGATCGACGGCGCGACGTGGCATCGGCACCCCTGTGACAGCGGTCGAGACGACCAAGAACAATCCGGTCGGCTCCGGCATCAACGGTATGCCAACACCCACGGGAAATACCGCCGGCAGGTAAGCGCACCGATCTCCGGCAGCAACCTTGGTCAAGCAGCCTGGTGAGATCAACCCCCAGTGCCGGGGTCTAGACGCAGGGGGCGGGTGATCATTTACGCTCAGCCAGTGATCTCTGCTGCCCGTAGTGGTCGGCTGCACGCTGACCTGCTCGCGCAGCCGGTCCCGCAGCGGGCATGCTGCCGTACCGCGGAGGCGATCATTCTGCTGCAGCTACCCGGTGGGCAATTCAGCGAACAACGACTGCAAACCCTGCTCGGGATCGCTCAAGCCCGATCCCCGCAGCTGACCACCCGGTTACACCTGATCGACCAGGCCGGACGCCGCCGGCGGGGGCTACCCCCAGGCATGGCCGCCCGTGCCGGGTTGTGCTGCGCCACCGCGATGTGCCGTGCCGCACTGCTGTGTGCTGGGGCGGTGAGTTCCTACGGTCGGCGATTACGGGTATTCGTGGACTTCCCCGATGTGGAACTCGCTGTGGCTGTCGCCGGCGCCGCCCGCCGGCTAGGCACCCCCGGGCAGCTACGACCCACCAACGGTGGTGGTGAGCAGCTTCGAATCCCTGACGGTGCCGCGTTGCTGGACCAGCTGGGAGTCAGTACCAGCATCAACGCCTGGCAACACCACAGCCCTCGACCGGCCGTGTCGACCCGTACCCGTACCCGCTCCCGTAACCGCACCGCCGCCGATGATGTCAGCGCCCGTTTCACCCTGGCACTGCAGCAGCTCGGCGACACCCCCATCCCTGCGGAGTTTGCCGACGCCGCACGGCTACGTCTGCAACACCCCGATGCCACCCTCGCCGAGCTCGGGGCGCTGAGTGACCCACCGGTAGGTAAAGACACCATCGCTGGGCGGCTACGCCGATTCCTGCGCCGGGCTGAAAAACATACTCCAGCTACGGTCCTTAACCAGGAACCGTCAGCAACGTCGGCGCGCTGAACGTGAGGGCCGCCGATCCGACCCCGCCACGCCGGAGAGTTGAGGCGCCACGAGAGCCAGCATCGAGTGGCTAGCGCAGCTTAGGCGGCCGACTGGTTCTGCGCCGGCGATGCCGTCTTCCTGGGCTTCGGCTGGCGCTTTCCGGTCGGCTGCTCCGGCTCCGGCTCCGGCTCCGGCTCCGGCGGTACGACTTTCTTCGGGCGGCCGACCTGACGGTGCCAGGTCGGTTTGAAGCGCCGTACGGTGTCGGCCAGCCAGATCCGGGTGCCCTGCTTGCCGGCCAACTTCAGGAGCACCGGCAATCTTTGCGGGAACTCTCTGTGGAGCTGGTCGACCCGTACGGTCGTGACCTCAAGGAACTGCGCGGCCTCGGTCGGTCCCCACAGTTCCGGCACCCGGGGCTGCAGGAGGCGGTGATCGAATTCCGTCTGGGTCAGAACCTGGACCTCGACGATGTCCTCGACGACCACGCCGGCCGCCGTCGCGGCTTCTTCCACGGCTTTGTCGCCGCGGTCGAACGCCGCCCGGCGGGTGCGAGTGTCGACGGTGAGCTGGACGGCGAGGTGGTTGCGATCCTCGAGGGCTACCGCGGCGCCGAAGTCGACGAGCCGGTCGGTGAGGGCGTCGAGGGCCTCGTCGTCGGGCGGGTCGGCCAGGGCCAACTCGACTCTGACGCTCCAGGTTGACATGATCAGTGCTGCCTCTCTTCGTGCTCGCTGTACGGGTGGGGCACCGGGCCGCCCCCTTCTGGAGGCGGCCCGACCTTGTTCTTACCTGCTGGCTAGGGGCCAGATCAGTCCGGCGCGCTTCAGGTGCGCCAGAGCGTTACGCCAGCTGCGGTGGTCACTGGCAGTCCCGGCGATCGTAGTCACCGCCCGTCCCTCGTGGTTTCGCACGAGCCAGTGCCCCCGCGCGGTTCGCTGGAGCTCGAAGCCCTGGTCTTCGAGTGCCTTGAACAGCTGCCGCAGATCCTTACCGTTCCCCATGTTCTCCCCTTGGCTTTGGACTTGTCAAGGAAATCGTACCAATAATCCTATGTACTTGTAAAGAGTTTCTGGTTAGGGTGGCGGTACGGCGAGCGCAAGATCAGATCAGGAGGACGCATGAGGATCGAAACGGAGCTGCTGCCCCCGCTGCCGGTCACTACCGTTGACGGTTACGGGTGGCTCGCTCAGATCGGTTATGACGGCTGGTGGCGGCCGGTTTGGTTGTGGGGCAGCGTTGGGCGTTACGGCCGGCGGCCATACGTGGTCATCGCCCACTTCGCTGGCCGCACCGTCTTCGCCGTCGCGCGGTATGTCGCCGGTGACGTCACGGTCACCACCTTCGACAGCGTCGCCGACCGCGACGCGTACACCGGCGAGCTCTGCCGTCGCTGGGGAAAGGCGGCGCCCGCTCGGGCTGATGCGCAGCCGTGCGCGAAGCGCCCCGATGAGACTACGCATCGACGGAAAACGAAGCGCCCCGGGAATCGTGATGACCACCCCTGACCTGCCGACCTGGCTGCTACACAGCCCCTCGTCCGCGCCTATCGGGTACGGCTGGCCGTCTGCTCGTGGCCGTCTTGGTCGGGTCCTGCATCGTCATGGCGCGGAATCCGCGAGCACGTGCCGGTGGTCATCCACCGCGGGCCCCCTCGCTGCATCGCAACGTCGCTGAAGGCGTGCCCGCCGGCGGCATGCCGGACGAGACTTTAACAAAACCCTTGGCAAATGCAAAGTGTATCTGGTAGGCTTGAAACCAAGCGGGCGGGGGGCAACCCGGCCCGCGCCACAACTACACAGTGAACCCGCGCGAGCGGGACTCGGGCCTCCCCAGCGCCAGGGCGCGAAGGGACAGCTTCCTGCACCACCACCCAGGGAGGCCCCGATGTCCATCACCTTCACCGCCGCCACCTGCCAGGACGGCATCGTCGACCTGACCTGCAGGCGCGAAGCGCCCGAGGTCAACATGGCCAACGGCAACGCCGCTGCCGTGTTCGACCTGCTCGGTCTGGACTTCGACGGCGACGGCGGCGAAACCACCGCCGAGGACTTCCTCGGCCGGGTACTGCTCGCCCAGGCGTTGCTCGACGTCACCACCGACGACGAGCACGGTCGTCCCGGTCACACCGACGGCAACTGGATCACGTGCGGCCGCCGACCCGGCTACCTCGCCGGACGGCTCACCGACCTGCACCAGATCGCGACCTGGGCCATCGAGCGCGACGCGGTCGTGGTGTGGTCCTGACCGGTGCTGGGCCCCGGATCAACATCCGGGGCCCAGCACCGGTTCGGAGCGGCCCTGCTGGCCCTGCGGCTTACCGTCCAGCGCGGGGCGTCGGCGCGGCGGCTGCCGGGCGCTGACGGTCGGTGGTGTAGTTCCACGCCCCTTCGATCCACAGCTGCACCCACCGCGGTACCTGCGGGGGCTCCGGATACACCGTCCACCATCCGAACCCGACCCAGGTGTCGCCGCGGCGCAGACCCTCGTACGCCACCGCCGGGTTCTGGGTGCGCAGCGTCAACGCGACCCGCAACGAGCGGCCGGGCACGTCGACGACCTGCGGCCGATCACTGACGAAGAAGCTCTTGCCGGACGCCGCCGTGTCCGCCCGGTCTCGGCCGCCGGAGACGGCGATCGGGTGCCGCAGGTTACCGGTCGTGAGCCGTTCGAGCAGCTCGGCCGTCCGCTCGCGGGTGTAGAAGAATTGCGGCCACGCGATCACCTCGCGCGGTATTGCGCCCGGAACCGTTGCACCGCGGCCGGATCGTGCTCGAAGTGGCGCAGCAGCCGCGCAATGCGCCGCGTGCTGGCCAGCGCCTCATCCCACACCGGCCGGTCGGCGGGTTGGACCACCAGCCGTGGCCCGGTGCTGGCCCGTGGCCGTCCGCCGTCGACCGGAGCTGGGCGTTGCGGTTCGTCGGCGTCCGGTAGCAGCAACCGGTACTGCTCGTCACGTCGCTGCACGCGTCCGCGGCATTCGACGAGCAGCTGCTGCGCCTGGCGCTCGAAGTCGTACCGGCAGCCGGGGCGGTGCTTGCCGTGGCCGAGGAGCCCGTAGTGTGCCGTTCGAACGGTGACCGCGTCACGGGTGGTCATGGGATGGGTCGGCACGGCGCGTACCCGGCTACCGAATCCGTGGCAGACCAGCGGCTTGACGAACGGCTGCGGCGTGCGATCGATCGCCGCCCGGCCGAACCTTCCGCCGTGGTTGTCCCGCGCGAACGGGATGCCGACTGTCTGTCTCATGGAGACGTCTTCACGTTACGAGAGTCGCGTCCTTGGGGCCCAGCCTGCCGGAGTCAGGCCATCAGGCCTGGCCCGGGGTGAGCAGAATGCGTCCGAGGCGCGGGGCGGTCTCGGGCGCCGACGCCGCGGGGGAGGGCGACGCCGACGCCCGGACCTGTCGGTGCGCCGCGCTGCAGAGCGCCAGCGGCGCGGGTAGGGGTGGGGAGCAGTCAGGGGCGGTGGGGGAGTGTCTGCCGCGCCTGGTTCAGGCTGCGACGGTGACCATGACCGTCACGGCACGAGGCTCGACCGCCGAGCCGGTACCGGTGGGCGTGCTCACGGCCTGCGTGTTGTCCACCGTGGCCGCACCGCATCGCGGGCAGCTGCCCGAAATCTGCTCGGCCAGCTCATCCTGGCTGCTCCAGGTGCAGCGTAGGTCCCTGCCCAGCGGCACATGCCGGCAGCTCTGCCGGTGGTGATAGCCGGGGCAGGTGCAGGTCGTGTCCGCACCGTCGAATGCGACGGTGTAGTGGTTACCGATGGAGCCGAGTACCTCGACGGCGCCATGACGGCTGCAGCTCTTCACGGGGTGCCTCCTCCTTCGTGCTTGTTGACACCATCATCCCATAAATACTTAGTAAATACAAATTAATATCGAGGGTTAGGTGAGCAACGCGACGTCCAGAAGTAGGACCGTGAGCAACACGGGGGTGACGATCCAGCGTTCTGCCAAGCCGCCGGTGTGCAACCGCCACCGCTGCGGGACGCCGATCCGGCGCCATCGCTGCCCGCCGACCGGCACCGGCCACAGCAGGGGGCAGCCGGAGCGGGTCAGCGCATCACCGAGGGTGTGGGCCAGCACGCCGGCCCCGACGGCGACCCCTAGCCACCACCAGCTCGACCCGGCCGGCGTGCCCAGGACAACCGCTGCGGTGATCAACGCCGCCACGATGCTGGTGCCCAGCACCATCCGCCGCAGTGCCCGGCCCACGGTGCCGCGTAGCCCGAGCCCGACCAGCGCGAACAACACCGGCGCCGCGATCGTCGTTCCGCCGACCCAGCACAGCAGGACCGTACCCAGGCCGGCGGCGAGGGCGAACAGCACAGTGTGGGTGAGCGTGCGATGCCCATCGCGAGCCGGCACGTCGCCCGCGCGGCTGGTGGCGGCGTACACCCGACGACAACCCCGCGACACCAGTCGGGCGACCGCCCGCGACAACGAGCCGAACGTGTACGCCACCGTCGAGTCCGGGTGATCCAGATCGTTGAGCAGCGCCGCTCCGGCGCACGCCAGCGCCCCGGCGATCACCGCCCGGCGTCCCGGGACGCTGCCGGCAGCCGACAGCGCCGCGCATCCGCTCAACCAGACCGCAAGCCCGGACACGGCATGGGTACGCCCTTTCACCAACCCTCCTGAGACCAGTCGACAGGATTGGTGAAGAGCCGCCGCCAGAGCGGCAGCGCCTGAAACCGGCGCCGCACCAGGTCGCGGGCGTGGTCGGTCAGGTACATCTCGTCCCGGTTCTCGTAGCCAGCGAACTTGTCAAACGCGCGGATGGTCGGCCCGTCGTCCTGGTCGTGCACCGTGACGTGCCGCGGGCCTTCACGATGGATCGTCCAGCCGGCCGGCAACTGCACCGCGGCCAGGCGGTAAGCGGGCGCTTTCGCCGACCCACCTCGTAACCGCACACCCAGGTTCACGTCCATGCCGTAGGTATCACGCGCTGCCAGCCGCATAGGCAGCCGAACCGGCGTACGCGAAAAGATTTCATCCACGGCGGTGCTCTCCTGCGCCGCAATGAAGTCAGACATCAACGAGCCCTTCCAGTTTCCTTCGGACAGTCACTGCAGTGCGCACCTCCCCGGCCTGGCTTCGGTCGGCCAGCGACACCGCAGCTCAGCAATGCATGCCATGCGTTTGGAGCGTCCGTGCCGAGTAGCTCGACACACCGGGCATGGACGCTCCAGGCTCACCAGGTGGCCAGGATGCGCGTGACCGTGTCGCCCTCCCCGGAGGTGTGCGCGGCCAGCAGGGCAGCGAACTGCTCGGCGGGCAGAATGCGGATGCCGAGATCCCGCGCCTTGGCTTCCTTGGACCCGGCGCCGTCACCGACGACCACGAGGTCGGTCTTCGCTGACACCGAACCGGACGGCTTGCCGCCGAGGGCTTCCACCGCCTCGTTGCCTTCCGTGCGGGTCAGGCCGGGAACCGAACCGGTGACCACCACGGTCATCGCAGTGCCGTCGGGCTTGCGCAGCGGCAACGAAGATGCGTCAGTGTCCGCCGTCCCCGACCCCGGATCGCGCCCGGTCACGCCGGGCTCGGTCATGTTGACCCCACGCGCGGCGAGTTTCGCCACGACCGGCGCGAGGTCGACCAGTTCGGCGGCGATCGTGGCAGCCCGTTCCGGGCCGACCCCTTCGACCTGCTGGAGCTGCTCGACACTGGCGTCCAGCAGGGCCTGCATGGTCCCGAAGTGCCGGGCCAGGCGCCGCGACATCGACCGGCCGGTCATCCGCACGCCGAGGCCGGTCAGCACCCGAGCCAGCGGCTGGGCCTTGGACGCGCTGATGGCCGCGACAAGCTTGGTCGCCGAGGCGGGGCCGAGCCGGTCGAGCTGCTCCAAGGTGGCGACGTCCAGGTCGTGCAGGTCGGCCGGGTCGACGACGAGCTTGCGGGCGACCAGGCCGCGGATGATGGTCTCGCCGAGACCCTCGATGTCCATGCTGCCGCGGGCGGTGAAGTACCCGATCGACTCCGCGGCGCCGCAAGCGCGGCCCTGCACGCACCGCCACCGCTTCTGGCTACGGTCGATCTCGCCCGCGCAGCGCGGGCAGGCCTGCGGCGGGGTGAACGGCACGGCGTCAGCCGGGCGGGCGGACAGGTCAGCGCCGGTGATCTCGGGGATCACGTCACCGGCCCGGCGCACGTGGACGGTGTCGCCGATCCGGACGTCGCGCCGGACGAGATCGTCGAAGTTGTGCAGCGTTGCGCTGGTAACCGTCACGCCGCTGACCTGCACCGGGTCCAGGACGGCGACCGGGGTGATGACACCGGTCCGGCCGATCTGCACCTCGATGCCGCGCAGTGTCGTGGTGCGGGTGTCGGGCGGGAGCTTGTAGGCGATGGCCCACCGCGGCGCCCGGCTGGACGCACCGGCCTGGTCCCGGTCGACGGCGCTGTCGGCCTTGACGACGACGCCGTCGATGTCGAAGCCGAAGTGGCCCCGCTTGCCGCCGAGGGTCTCGACGGCGGCCACGATCTCGTCGGCGCTCGCGCACCGCGTCAGTCCCGCGGGCGAGTTAGCGGTGGTGGCGACGCCGAGCGCGGCGAGGCGCTCCAACGCGGCGGCGTGGCTACCCGGCTCGTCCTGCAAGCCGTAGGCGTAGAACGACAGCGGGGCGGTGTAGGCGCGTTCCTGCGCACGCAGTGTGCCGGCGGTGGCGTTGCGGGGGTTGGCGAACGCCTGGCCGCCGTGACTGATCCGCAGCTCGTTCGCGGTGACGAAGTCGGCCTCGGTCATGAAAACCTCACCGCGCACCTCAATGGTGACCGGCCCGGTCAGCTGCGCGGGCAGGCCGGCGACGTGGCGGGCCTGGGCGGTGACATCCTCACCGGCACGACCGTCGCCGCGGGTGACGACCTGGCTCAGACGGCCGTCGCGGTAGCGGGCGGGCACCGCCATCCCGTCGATCTTCGGTTCGACGGTGAACCCGTCCGAGGCACGGCCGAGGGTCCGTTCGAGCCGGGCCACCCAGCCGCGCAGGCCCTTGGTGTCGAAGACGTTGTCGAGACTCAGCATGGGCGTGGCGTGCGGGACATCCCCGCCGGTCACGCCGGCGCCGACCAGGGTGGTGGGGGAGTCCGTGACGATCCACTGCGGGTGAGCCGTCTCGGTGGCGGCGACCCGCGCGAGCAGCGCGTCGTAGGCGCCGTCGTCCCTCGTGAGGTCACCGCCGGCGTAGTACGCCGCGGCGGCCCGGCGAACGGTCTCCACGGCCGACTGGTACTGCCCGGTCGTAGCGAACGGAACGGCGTGCTGGGCGTCAACGACCGGAGTGACCCCTTCGGCGGCCGGTTCTGCTGTTGCCATGTAATACCTCTCCCTGTGTCCGCGCGAGCTGCGCGATCGTAGTGCTCGCTGTCCCCCCATCCTATCAAAATTATATGCAAATGCAAAGTATTATGTTCCGGGGGTTCCTGTCTTACCGCGTAGAAACACCGTGGCGATCACCTCCGCCGACCGGCGCTACCAACCTCGACCTGCCGGCGCGGGGCAGCGCTGACAGGGGGAGTCGTACTCCCGCAGCGCCCGAAGCGAGGTGGGCCCGGTGCGGGGTCACGCCGATCTGCGGCGGCCCGTCAGCAGCTCCGTCATTCTCGACGCGAGCTAGAACCGCCGCGGCATTGGCCAGGATGGTTCGGGCATCGGCGTCGATGAGGCTCGCGGCAGTGTCGTGCAGTTGCTTGCTTGCCGATCACCTGGTCGTGGGATGCACCACGTGTACGGACTACCGCCCTCGAACGCCGGCGCCGTAGCGCCACCGCCCCGCGCTGCCACCTGGTTGCCGGGCAGCCCGTGGCCGGAACGGGTCGGACGGACAGTCCGAGCGGTTCCGCCCTCCTCTGCACCGGTGGTTCGAGTGCCGGAGGGAACGGGGGCGGAAACCGCCGGACGCGGGCCGGTTTAGTAGCCCCAGTTGAAGGTGGCGCCGATGAGGGCCGGGTCGCTGCACGCCGTCACGGTGATGTCGTACCAGGAGTCGCCGTACGGGTTCCCGGCGCCGGTAAACGCGTCGATGATGTGCTCCTGGTACCAGTCGGCATACTCGTCGGAGTCCTGATCGGCCGGAGGTGCCGGTATTGTCCGACGGCGCTGAGGATGCTTATGTCGCGGGCAGATCTGAGGCGTTGAGCGTGCCGATGATCTCGGGCGGATTTAGCTTTCATCGGCGGCGGCACCTTGCCGATCAACGTTTGCGTCCGATGCGAGCAGCAGGACCGGCGCGAACAGCGATGTGATTGCGTCGGCGCGGTGCCGGTCCAGCAGGCGGGAGTCGAGGGCTTGCGCCGACCGGTGGTCGAGGTCCACAGTGCAACACCGGCCGCCCCTTGCGCGCCGTGGTGGCCAGTAGCGAGCCTGACGGGATGCACGATGATCGAGGTGCTCGACCCGGCGGCGGCCCGCCAGGCACTGACCGGCGGGCGGTTGCGCTGCCCGGACTGCGCCGCACCGGTACGCCCGTGGGGACGGGCCAGGACACGTACGGTCCGCGACCGTGACCGACAACGGCGTACGGCCCGCCCGGACCGGGCCCGCTGCACCGGGTGCGCTCGCACGCACGTCCTGCTCGATGCTCGCTTGTTGGCCCACCGCGGTTACAGTGCCGGCCTGGTCGGGCAGGCACTGCTGGCCGCAGCGGCCGGAGCCGGTCACCGGCGCATCGCCGTCGATCTGGGCGTTCCGGAGGGCACTGTGCGTGGCTGGCTGCGCCGGGTCCGCACGACGGCCCGGCAGCTGTACCAGCTCGGCGTGCAGACGATCGTGCTGCTCGACCCCGCCACACTGCCCGACACCGACCGCAGCGACCCGCTCGCGCTCGTTGTTGACGCGCTCGGCGCTGCCGCGCTGGCTTTCGCCCGCCGTTTCGGCCGCCACGACGTCGACCCGTGGGCCCGGATCACCCTGCTGACGCGGGGACGGCTGCTCGCGGCGGCGCCGGCCGGCTGACCCGCACCCCTATCCGGGCATCTGCCTGCCCGAAATCGGTCGCGCACTACTGCCATCGGCTGCTCGGACCGCTCGACGGGATCGTCTCGTCCGAAGCTGCGACACCTTGCCGACGTAGCCCGACACCGTGCCGACAACGACGCCCGATTCGCCCACCCGTTCATCGGCATCGTGAACGCCGCTTTCGTCGGCATCCTGAGTGTCGGGCAACACCGGTATGACGGCGTTGACGACGTAGGCGGTGACGTCGGGGTAGAGCTCGTCGTTGTTCTCCACGGTGAGGCTGATGGTGATCACCGGGCGGCTGTGCCGCGGGACTTCGTCGCAGTAGGCGAGCGTGTACTGCTCGAGCTCGCCTTCGACGGCGCCGGTCGCCCAGTAGCGCAGGTTCGGCAGCATCTGCCGCTGCCCGGTGACGGCCGCGCTGAGGTGGACGGCGAGGCGCTCGGTGTCGTCGCCGTCGTGGCGGTTTACCCACACGGTGGTCTGGCGGTGATCGATGTCGAGGGCGAGGTTCATGGGTAGCTCCTGCGATTCGCTGGTGCACGTCGGAGGATCCGCGGCGCGCCTGCCCTCGACGACGGGGGCAGTGGAGTGTGGCTTGACCTGCTGGTGGGCGTCCCGGTGTGGGAGATCAGCCCGCGAGCAGGTCAGCGGTGGCCTCGGATTGCCAGGCCTGCCGTCCGGTGCGACGGATCCGGCGGCGCAGCGCGGTCTTGCCGCCGTCGGCGCTTACCTCGTCGCGGTAGTGGTGCGCTCCGGCGCCTCGATTTGCCAGGCTGACTCCGAGGCTGTGGCGGCTGCCGGACCGGCGGTGACGCGGTCGGGCCTGCACGTGGGCGGGGCTGTGGTGGTCGGTGCGGGCCATCGTGATCTCCTCGTGCCGGTGTTCTTTCTGCGGTGAGACAAGCCTACCAGAATTCATTTATAACTACAAAGGATTTTTGGCGGGTTGGCACGGTTGCGTGCGGGCCGGTGCCGAAAGCGGGTGACAGAGCTGTCGGGCACGGGTCGGTCACCGCGACCGGCCGGTACACGATCGTGAACCCGGCACCGATCGCTGACCTTCCGGCCTGGCTGTTCGAGTTGCTGGTCTACGGCCACCGCCTGCCCAGCAACCGCAGAAGGAGAGAACGGCCGGCATGACCGACATGGCGTAGGTGGCCGCTGGCCCCTAGTTCAGATCAGAGCCCGGGCTCTGCGTACCCTCGCGCATACTTGCCGTCATGTCCTACTCGGAGTACGACGTTAATCAATGGTCCGAGGCGATCGCGAACCTGCACGCCAACACCGAGCACGATCCCAGCGACGGCCGCCAGGCGTACGAGGCGATCGCCAACGTGTGGTCTGCCTATGGCTACCAAGACGCGCCCACCGAAGTCATCAAAATGCTGGTCAACGCCTGCGAGATCGGCTACATGGCCGCACTCAACGACCTGCGTGACGGCGACCTGGACGCCCAGATCCACATGTGGCGGCCCGACCTGGCCGAGCAGTAGATCTACCAGTCGTCCTTGGTCATGAAGTCGTAGCCGCCGTTCTCGACCGTGTTCCACATCGCCTGGAGGGTCTCGTCGCTCTCCAACTCGGTCACCTCGGCGGCAGAACCTCGGACAGGCCGCTGGGCACGCCGGGCCTCGGCCCGGCCGGCGTCGCGCTGCGCCTGCCGCCGGCGTCGTTCGTCCTCGGGCAACGCGGCCTCGTGGGCGGCTGCCGCCCGGGCGCCGTCGCTCTGCGACTGCCGGCGGCGCCGTTCGTCCTCCGGAAGGTCAGCCCATCGCTCGGCCCGGGAACGGGCGGCGACGCTCTGCGACTGCCGGTGACGTCGTTCGCCCTCGGGAAGCAGCGGCGCCGGCGCGGCCTGTCCACGGTCGCGAGCACGATCCGCAACACTCTGCGCCAGACGACGGTCTCGTTCGGCCGGCGGCAGCTTCGCCCACCGGGGACGCACCTCACCCATCACCCCATCGTGACCGGTTGATGCCCCAGGGTCCAGCACCACGTACCCCGTATGGGCGATCAAAGTTTCCGATGTTCGAAGTCGGGGAGGACCGCCCTACTCGGTCACGCCTGGAACCTGCCCTACACCGATGGTCACACCGTGCAGCTGCTCATACCGGGTGCCGAGCTCGGCCTGCTCCGCGACGACCTCACCAGCGCGGCGCCGTTGCTGTACGTCAACGGCGAAGCGTGGTGGTGGAACGCCGCCGTGGGCTCGGTTGCCGGTGAGGGCGTGGAGCTCAATCAGTAGCCGTCGAGCTACCTCGATGTCCGGCCGGCCTCGGCGAACGCACCACGCTTGACCTCCCGCCAATAAAACCTTTGCACTTGGATACCCTTTGGCGTACCGTGTGAAGGGACGGGCGAGGAGCTAACACGGAAAACGCGTTGCTCACCCACCCGATTCTCCCTACCGTAGGGATCACCACCGACGACCGATGTTAGGGAGTACCGATGTTGTGGCACGCCTCGATCACCGCACAGCGGCCCGCGCCGCGTGGTGAGGCCGTCATGACCTGTGCCGGGCAGTCCGACTTCCTGGACCGCAGTTACACGAATCAGGAACACCAGCGGTGGCGCAGCTAGCAACCTCGCTAGCGACAGCGCCGCCCCTCCCGATCCGGGATCGGGAGGGGCGGCTTTCTCGTTCTTCGCCCGTTTCCCTCCTCGACGACCTCACCCAGGAGTTCCGCTCATGCGCCGCTGGCACGCCGAGACCAACCCGCAGCACATCGTGCTGCGCGGTTCGGCCGGCTGCGCGGTCATGACGATCCTCGGATTCTCCGAAGACCAGCTCAGCAAGCCCGTACCAGGGAGGCGCCTTTAAGCGCCGAGCTCACCGCTCGCCGCGGAAGCCGCCTCCCGAACCAGGGAAGGCGGCTTCTTCGCCTTCCGGGCACAACCGCATAGGGGTGTGGCGCAACTGGAAGCGCACCGGTCTCCAAAACCGAAGGTTGCAGGTTCGAACCCTGTCACCCCTGCTCCGTCCCCCACCGATCAGGCGGGCATGGACACGGCACCACTTGAGAACTCCACAGCGGAAATGGCATGAGTACAGGGCCCGCCGGCGCCACCACGCGTCCGGCCGGCCCTGGCAACACCTTTCAGCCGGCCGCCGCCCGCAAACGGGTGCCCACCACCAGGTGGATACCGAGGGCGCGACTGAGGCGGGTATCAGTACCCGACGGCGGCCGGCGTTCGGGGCCTTAGAGGGCGTTTGATGAGCATTCATATTTCCGTTTTGTTGTTATTAGTCGCTTAGTCACTGGTATGCGGCGTCAGGCCGCACGCCTACAAACAGAGTGAAATGCCCGATTTTAGTAGCTTACGTTCCCAGGGTTGGCATCCCCGACGCAATTTTTCTGACTTTTGTAAACCGAACGGAAATAAAGGGACGTTTCTACTATAAGCAGGCACTGTTGGACTGCACTTCCAGGGAATAAATTGGATGATTTACCTCTAAAGCCGCATAAGCCGCAGGGGTTAAATCGCCTTTATGACATAAAACCCTATTCGAATGCCCTCTTAGAGGGCGATAAGCGCGGTTCTGTTGGTTTTGGTGTTTGTGGCAGTTTCGACCCGGTTTAGGATTATTTAGTGTCGCTCGATGTTGTGATAGGACAGGCGTGGTTGAGGTGGAACAGGCCTGGGCCGCGTAGCACCTGGTCATGGATGAACGCGTTGGATATCCGAGTGACTTATCCGACCAGCAATGGGCGTTGATCGACCCGTTTCTGCGGGCGTGGAAAGCGAAACGCCCGTCACCGTCGGGACATGAAGGCCGCTACGACTTACGGGCGATCGTGAATGCGATCTTCTATCAGAACCGCACCGGCTGTCAGTGGAAGTACCTACCGAACGACTTACCGCCCTGGTCAGCGGTGTATTACTACTTCGCTCTCTGGCGCGATGACGGCACTGATCAGTGCATTCATGATTTGCTGCGCTGCCAAGTGCGGGAGAAAGCCGGCCGGGCCGAGGACCCCACCGCGGTCGTGTTGGACACCCAGTCGATTCGGGCCGCGAACCACGTCCCGGCCGCTACTACGGGCAAAGACGCAGGTAAACGTGTGCCTGGTAGGAAGCGGGGCCTGGCTGTAGACGTGTTAGGGCTGATCATCGCGGTGGTAGTGACCGCAGCCTGCGTCACCGATAACGCTATCGGCATCGACCTGCTCGACAAAGTCGTCGAGCACACCCCTACCGTGACCCACGCCTTCGTCGACGCCGGATTCAAAGACGACGTCATGATCCACGGTGCGGTCCTCGGGATCACCGTTGAACAGGTCAAACGCTCCGACACCCGACCCGGGTTCGTACCCGTGACTAAACGCTGGGTCGTCGAACAAACCCACGGCACGCTGATGCTGCACCGCAGGCTCGTGCGTGAGTACGAAATCCTGCCAGCGTCCAACGTGTCGCACACCCTATGGGCCTCAACCGCTAACCTGACCCGCCGGCTGACCGGGACCACCACCGTGACCTGGCGCACCACGACAAAGGCATAAACGGTATGCAATCCATTCTGGACCTCATCACCGACCGTGAAGCCGTCACCGTCGAGGCCATCACCACCCTGCGCGAGCAGATCAGCAAACTCACCAACGAACTACGCCTAGCCGAAACAGAACTGGCCGACCTGGTAACCACCCGCACCACCCTGACCCGGCTTAGCAGCATGAACGAGGCCACGATGCCGGACACCAGCCCCGTCGACAACAGCGTCTACCAGCAGATCATGACCGTTTTCACGACCAGCGACAGCACCACCATGCGCGCTAAAGACGTCTGCCACGCCCTCAAAAGCAGCACCGAACCCCAAGCCATCGAAGGTATCCGCGCGAAACTGAAACGACTGGTCAAACGCCAAATCCTGACCGAACCCGAACCCGGACACTTCACCCTCACCACCCCGCGGGGACCCACCGACAAGCCCGTGACCAGCAACCCTGACCCAAACCCAAACACGAAACAGACCTAAAACGCGCTTATCGCCCTCTCAGCCTTCCAGGTGATCGCTGTCATGCCCCTAAGCTTGCATGTTTGTACGAACCTGTTTTGCCCCCAGCAATCACCCGGTGGGGGCAACTCTGGTTCTTCGAAACAGCCGGGTTCGTAGCGTTCGCAACCCATTAGCCGAGGCCGACTGCTTGGCCGAGTCGGCTGGCCTGTGCCGGCGATGAGGAGAGCCGGGAATTGGCGCGGTAGCGTTGGCAGGCGTGGTTTACAGGTCGTGGAGGAGGCTGTCGATCAGGGCTTCCTCGTGGATCGAGATGCCGACTTGGCTCATAGTTTCAGCCAGGGTTGCGTCCCAGGGAGAGGCCGTGGGCCGACCTGTCAGCGGCTGGCGGGGAGTGTTCCGTGCGGTGGCGAGGTCGACCGCCTTGCGGTAGTCGGCGGCGGTGAATTGCCACGGCTGGGTGAAATATCGGTTCATGACGCGGTTGGCGATGGCCAAGCCGGGCCAATCGAAATCACCGTGATAAGCGAGCTGGGTTTGGTCCGACTCGGCTATTGCGTCGAGCAGGGCCCAGGTCACGGTGGTGGGGTTGCCCATCGTGCAGATGATCGCGGCGTGGCTGCCGTTATCCAGGGCGGCTTCGAGGACGCGGGGGTTCTCGCACACGAAGACGGTCTGCGGTGGAAGGCGCAGCGGGGTGAGGCGCCGGACTTCTCGTAGTGTCAGATGGGTTTCCGCGCCCAGGTCGGCGCGTTCGTGCAGCCAGGCAACGTTGTCGGGGCGAAGTCCGGCGGTAAGCACGGTGGTGGCGATGGTGTCGCTGGCAACGCCTGCGGCATCCCAGAGTGCGCGGCGTTCGGTGGCGCTGGTGGGGAGGTCCGCGCTGCCGGTGACGGCGAGTGCCAGGCCGCGCAGGACTAGGCGATTCAACGGTGTGTCGTGGTCTAGGCCGTGTGCACTGCCGGTGACGACCTGGGCGAGTTCACCGCGAGACCAGGTGCGCGCGGGTGCCCCGACGGTTAAGCCGAGGGTGGTGGCGGCTTGGCTGATGATGGTGCGTACGGCTGCGGACGGCAAGCGGGCCGGCAGACCGTGGCGCCACAATCGGTCGAGCCATTGCGGGATCCACTCGCAATCGCCGAGGCCAGCGGCCAGCACGGCGGCGTTCGCGTGCTCGCGGAGCAGAATTTGTCGTTCGCGCTCCACTGCGGCGTCTGCACGGCGATCTGGGATTGGGCCGATGACCGCTTCGATCACGCCGATGAGGCCGGTTGCGGCTGCGGTGGTCAGTAACCGTTGGTCGAGTTGAGCCAGGTCGACAGTGATTTTGACACCGACGGTGCGGTCGAGGAGCTGACTGAGGGCTTCGCGCTGCGCGAGGTCCAGGTCGGTCAGGGTGAGCCGGCCTCGCGCGACGCGGCCGTTGCCGGCCAGCCGGGCGTGGGCGCAAGTCCAGAGCAACTGCAACGGCGCGGACTTCAGGTAGGCCAGGGTGTCAGTGGGAATCATGTGGTCAGCACGGTACGGCGATGGCCGTCCCACCGAAAGTGCAAGGTGGCGACGCCCGGGCGGGTCGGGTCTCGCAGACGCACCTCGTCCGGGCAAGCGGATGAAAGAACCGCGCGGATGATAGAAGTTGAACACTTCATGACGAACGCGGGGAGACGGGCCGCTTATGCGCCTGGCAGTGCTCGACGTCGGTTCCAGCGCGGTCAACTTGCTGATCGCCGAGACTAAGACGGAGCCGTTCCTCCCGCGGGTGGAAGGTGCGTACCCGCCTGGCGTCACGCCTGAACCTTGACGGCACGATCACGGCAGAGGGCAGGGCCCGGGTCGTCGCCGCGGTTCGGCAAGCCGCGCGGGAGTTGCGCAACGCGCACGTCGACGAGGTCTTCGCCTACGCGACAGCGACAATCCGGGACGCGCCGAACGCAGGAGCGCTCATCGCCGAGGTTGCCGAGGCCACCGGGGTGCGGCTGGGCACGCTCACCGGCGTCGAGGAGGCGCACCTGACCTTCACGCCGCCAGCCGCTGGCTGGGCGAACCAGGCAGCCGCCTGCTGTATTTCCGTGCGCAACGGCGACGTCTACGTTCGACGCCGCCGCGACACAGCGCCCTGTTTGACCAGGTCCCGCCGTACCGATGCCGTTCTGTGTGCAGTCGACTTCGGGAAACTGACAGCTGCACTACATCAAGGATCTGGCCTAACCGGCTTTTCTTCGGGTTTAGGACCTTCGGGATTACTTTAATACTCAATTTTAGGAAATGCGTAGTTGCCATAGCTGGGTGCCATCGGTGACTGTACCCGTGTGTCCACGGAGTGGGTTAGCAGCAACTAAATAATTCGGCACTGCCCAATCGTTCGCGTCAACTTCGATTTGATAAGTATCAGTGCCAGAGACTGGTGGGTCCAGTCGAATTGATTGCGATTCATTCCCACCGTTGCATTCTGTACCTTTGATGTAATTTCCACGTCCGACGGTGAGGCATTGGCCACTGGCGTCAATGAGGTTGTAGAACTTTGCTGCGCCCGGGGCCGGAGCGAAGGAGAATTTTTGTGAGGCCGAACCGTTGCAGGTTCGGGTTACATAATTTCCAAATTGCTCGGGGTCGGACTTCGCGTCGACGCAAGTTTGCGTTTTAGGGTTATATAGTGAAACTTTCATTTCTGAAGTCTTGGGCGGTTGTTTTACAGTAGAAATTTTGGTCAGGGTTGTCCTTGCGGCGAGGGCAGGAGACGTCGAGGTTAATTCCCCGGCCGTGCCTAAGCTTGCGATAACGGCGACTGAAATACAGAAAAGACGCGATTTTTTGGAGCTCCGACGTCGGTAAAATTTCATGTAAATAGACCCTTTCTGCGTTGCAATCAGGCGATGAAGGATTGGTGGTGAACTAATCAGGTAATGCGAGGCTAGGTTTTACGTGTTCGCAAATGATTACAATCTTGCAACCCTCCCGCGCCTCTTGAAGTAGCTTGCAATAGTGTTAAACTCCGACCTGGATGACCCACTTTATTGTGGCAGGGTTTTTATCTGAGCCGCGAGGTAAATCCACTCGCATGTAGTATTCAACATGTACCTCAGGTTTTCTTCGCCTGTGAATTTGTCAGAAAAAATGCACCTCACATATTTCTTAAAGTGAAGCCTACTATGGACAACCTTAGAAAACTCTAATATTTATTTTTAGATTCACGGTAGTCTCGACTTTGGGACTGCCCCGGGTTCAGTTGACTCACGGGGTTGAGTGGTTCAGGCCGCGGTTGCGTGCCTGTTGATTGTCTCAAACTCGGTGGGCGTGAGCTTGCCCAGGCGGGTTTGTCGGCGTCGGCGGTGGTAGGTGCGCTCGATCCAGGTCACGATCGCCAGCCGTAGCTCGGTACGGGTGTGCCAGCGTTGCCGGTCGAGGACGTTTTTCTGCAGCAGGGCGAAGAATGATTCCATCGCGGCGTTGTCACCACACGCGCCGACCCGGCCAATGGATCCGCGTAAACCGTTGTGGTGCAACGCTTTCCCGAATTTCCGGGACCGAAATTGGCTGCCCCTGTCCGAGTGGACAATCGTGCCGGCCGGGTTGCGTAGCGCGATGGCGTTGCGCAGTGCGGTGACGGCCAGGGTGGCTTTCATCCGGCTATCGATCGAGTAGCCGACGATCCGGCCGGAGTACACGTCCTTGATCGCGCACAGGTACCACGGCCCCGGCGTTGTTCCGGCTTGGGGTGTTATGCCCAGTTTAGGGATTGGACAAGGACCTGGTTTGCTGGACGAGCGCGACTCTGGTGATCTTTCGGGTGTCTATGCCACAAGATCGTTGCAGGAGTCGCGCTCGTGTTGTCATCTTCCCCGATCAGCCCTGTTGTTGACCACCTCGCCGATCTGGCCTTGTGGGAAGCCGAACTCGCCGCGGGTTTGCCCGCCGCGCAGGCGGTGGCTGCTGACCCGTTGTCGGTGGCGTCGCCGCTGCTGGAGCGGCTGCGGCAGGTACCCGATCCGCGGCGAGGGCGGGGTCTTCGGCATCCGTTGCTGGTGATTCTGGTGTTGACCGCATGCGCGACGTTGGTGGCCGGTAACGACGGTGTGACGGCGATCCGGCAGTGGGCGGCGCGGACCCCGCAGGATGTCCTGCACCGTCTTGGGGCCCGGTACAACCCGTGGCGTGGCCGGTACATAGTGCCCAGCGAACGCACCTTCCGGCGGGTACTGCAAGCCCTGGATGGTGACGCTCTCGACGCGGCGACCTGCGGATACGCCGCTGATGTGGTCCGGGGTGACGCGCTGGTGCCGGTTGTCGCCGCCGGGTGCGACGAGCCGGTCGAGCGTGAACAACGCCGCGCCGCCGCGCGGGCGGTGACTCACCCGGCGCCGGCCGGGCTGCTACCCGCGGCCGCGATCGACGGGAAACTGTTGCATGGCAGCCGCACCCCGGCCGGGCAGGTGTTCCTGGTCGCCGCGGTCACCCACGACCGCGGGATCGTCCTGGGTCAGCGTCAGGTCCCGAACAAACGCGGTGAGAACGCGGTCATCGCGGACCTGCTGACACCGCTGGACGTGGCCGGCATGATGCTGACCCTTGATGCCCTGCACACGACGAAGAAGACTGCCCGGCTGATCACCGGGCCGCTGAACGCCCACTACATGTTGATTTTGAAGGGAAATCAGCCCCTCGCGCTGCAAGCCGCCCAAGCATTGCTGTGCGGCACAGACTCCGAGTTCATCGACCACATGGACGTCACCACCGACAGGGGACACGGGCGTACCGAACGACGGACGCTGCGCGTGGCGCCCTGCGACGACACCCTGTTCCCCGGCGCCCGGCAAGTCTTTCGGCTGCGCCGTGACACCGGTGGACTCGACGGCGTACGCACCAGCAAAGAAATCATTCACGGCATCGTCAGCGCCGACGCCGGCCAGGCCGGGCCGGGCCACCTCAACTATTACGCGCGGGGTCACTGGTCCGTGGAGAACCGTCTACATTGGAGCCGTGACGTGACCTTCCACGAGGACGATTCCCAGCTCAGAACCGGTACAGCCCCACGCGCCGCGGCCAGCTTCCGCAATCTGGCCCTCAACACCTTCCGCCTCGCCGGACGCGCGAACATCGCCCACGCCCGCCGCGACCTCCACGAACACCGCGACGCCTTCGCCGTCTACAACATCTAACAAACCATGATCAAACCGGACACTCCCGAACAACGCCGGGGCCGTGGCACTAACCCGGCACCCCAAACCGCCCGGAAGCCGAGTAGTTGACCGGTCTTGGCCAGCGAGCGGATGGTTTCTCAAAGACGCCACGATTGGGAAGTTCGACTGCACCCCGGACAATGCGGAGGGAAGATTGCGGCATCAAACGCCCTCTGACGGATTGAGGCTAGTCGACAACTGCGTGGGACCACACCATGGCGATTGAAGGATCGCTGTAGGTGTTGTCGGCGGCGCTTTGTATGCGCATGCGTATGGTGGGTCTGTCGATTAGTGATGCTGGGATTTCAAATTCGTATATCTCAATTCCTGGGTTGGGGGTGGTGTGGGTGGTGGTGTGCACGAGGAGTATCCGGTCGCCGATAAAGATTCTGCCGCGTCGGCGGCGGGGCGTGTCGAAGGTCTCCAGTATGCGGATGGTGGCAGGTTCGGCGCGGCGCACGGACAGGGTGAATTCAAAGAAGCCGCCAGGTGCGGTTCCCGTGAAGCGCCGGGAGCGGCCCACCTCCTGATTTGTCCCGGAGGGTGGAGACGCGGTCAGCTGGTGCTGCTTTTCCGATTGTGGGTCGCCCAGAGTTATGCGGTCGAAGGTTTCGATGACCGTGGCTGCTGCGAGGATTCGCGGTGTCTGGATGGTTGTCTCGGCCGAGCAGGCCGCTAAGGTCGCTGCGCTGAGGATCGCCGCGATAGGTGTGACGAGTAACGTCCAGCGAGGTTGTGGTTGCGTGCGGGCTTGGCTCATTGTCGAACTCCGTTCGCCGAGCCGAGTGGAGGGGTCGACTCAAGCCCGGGATCGATGCTCTCGTTCAGCATGCTTGTGTCTAGCCTTCCGTCGTTACCGATTGTGAACCGCCAGCGGGCATGTGGTAGGGATCCGCCGATGACGAAGGTCCAACTGGCGTCCGGCGCTCGCACGAGTTCATTAAGCTGCTTGAGGTACAGGCGTGGTGGTGGGTCGGCGCTGAACAGGACACCGCCACGATTTTGGCTTACCACGAGAACAGCCTCTTCCCAGGTGGCTGACGTTCCTGAACCCGGCGATAGTTCACCGAACCCGATGTGAACGACGGGTCGATCCATGGTGGACCAGGGGCTTTCCATGAGCTCGTGGATCCATTGTTCCAGGAGCAAACGGCGGGCGTCGCCTTTCCCGTCGACCGTCAGCAGCCCACGGGCCTCCCCAAGGTTGAGAAGGGTCACGACGCCGTCGCTGGCGCTCAGTGTGACCAAGAGCGGGTACGGCGACGGACCGTCGTTGAGGGGCACCGATTGCAGAGACCGCAGGGGCACGGCCCATATTTTGCCGTCGTCTCGCACGGACCAAGGAGTAGGCGCGGTGTTTCTCGGTGCGGTCAGCCGCACCGAGACGGTGTCAGCGTCAAGCCTTAGCAAGTAAGCATCGGGCAGTGTGGAGCCTTCGAGGCGGGTTTGGGCAGCTAATGCTCGCATCGCTCGGTCAATTGTCCACGCTAGTGGGCCAGCTGTTTCCGTTTGATGCGAGGTCACCGCGGGACTGGAGCCTCGGCGTAGCCGACGGGCTATCAGCCACACCAGTGCGACGCACAGAGCGATGGCCCCGAGAATGAGCGCAGCCCACCACCATACGGAAGCGCTGCGTTGCGCCACGACCGTGGAAGCCGCCTGAGGTGGCATAACACCGAGTTGCAGATCGGGGCCCTGAGCGTCTTCTGGCACCTGGAGGATCCAGCCGACGCGGAGCTCGCCGGATGCCGGTAGTGCCCCGCCATCGCGCTGTACGATTCCTTGATTCAGAGCTAGGATCTCGCCTTGGCGTCCTGGATCTGGAAGAAAGCGCCGCGCGATGTCGGCTAAAGACTCGGGCGAGCTGTCTGTGGTAGGTGGCACCACGTAAATGAGAACCGCGCTGCGCGAGGGTGTCCGTGGAACCTCATCAGCGTTTGCGGGCCAGGGAACCGCGGTTGCGAGGGCCGCCCCCATCGCGACGGTCAACGCCACTACCCATAAGCCTGCAACTCTTGGCCTGCTGTGCGCTGTCACGCCCGCTCCCATCGTAAAGTCGTCATTTGAGCGTCGAAGAGCCTGACAAGGACGTTGGCGAGTTCGCCGTCTGGGTCGCCATCACCAAAGGTGGTAAATGTGAAGATTACCCAGGTATGTTGCTGTTCCGGTGCCAGGACGGTGTAGCCGATTCGGCGGGCTGCGTGCGTCGCTAGTGGTTCCTCAACTGGGTCGGGCGCCTGCACCGAGTCTTCGCGTAAAGCCGGTTGCCCGTCGACTTCGACACGGGTCACCACCGCGTCGCTGGCCAACGCCAATTGTTCAAGCAACATCTCAGGACTGGTATCGGCCATACTGTCACGCCACTCAGCGACCGTGTATGACGCTGGGACGGCGTGGTCACCCATCCGTCGAATGGGCAGGCACAGTACTGTGGCGCCGCCTAGTCGGGCTTCGCCGACTAGGCGCAGGAAGTGTCTGAGCAGCTCGCGGCGAAAAGGTATAGCACTATCACGCGGGAGGTGATCGGGCACCGCTTGGCGGACCAACTCCTTGACTCTGCGCTCACAGTCGACTCGATCCGCATAGCCCAGTGGCAAAGTCTCCCAACCCGGGATACTACTAACCATAGTGTAACTAGTCATACTTCTCTTTCAAATCATCTTCCCGTAGGAGATACAGGACGCAGTCATTAAGCGGTCGCCATCTTGTGTCCGAGGCAGGAACGCGGCCTTAATCTTCGATATCCATGATGGCGGAAGTCAGTGTGGTTTTGTGTGTCGTCAAGGACGGCCTGGTGGGTGAAAGGGTCAGCTTGCTAGCTGCCGCATCGCCGGGAATATCAACTGCAGCATGAAAATCCCCGCCGGAACGGGAGTGCATGTTCAGGGCTTGCTGGTTGAACAAAAAAGCCGTCGCTTGTTGCATGACGTTGTCAGCAACGGGAGATATGACATACTCAGCCAGGGCAGCTGCCCAACAAAAATCAACTTCCGGATGAAGACCGTAGGTGCGAGCATAGTAGGCTATGCCTCGGTTCCAAATCCAATTACCATCGGTGAGAAAATCTAGAGTAACCGTACGAGGGGAGTCAGGCGCGACTCTGTCATAGTCGAAACCTCGAACGTCAATGAGAGCGTGCCCAGAGTTGAGATATGTAGTCATACGCTCACACTCACCCGAGTTTTAAAGAATTCGTGATCTTCCCTAAAGTAAGGTGTTCCTTCTAAATCAACCGCATCGTATAACCTGGCCAATCTCACCGTAGTATCCCTCCCATTTACGTTGCTGACGGGGGAAACTGCTGCGAACTTGCGGCGAAACGCAGCAGCAGTAAACGCGTATTCGGTGTTTCTAACATCGGTATTATATATGAAAATATAGTGCATTTGGACTTGGTCTCAGACCCTAGAAACGCCAAATATCCGGGCGTATGCCCTGCATTATTGCTTATGCTGTTGCCCGGCGGCCAGCGTCATTGAGGGTAGCAAGGGTGGCGGTAAGGCGCGATTACGCGGTGGCTAGGTGGTCAACGGCCGCATGTTTCGCCTCGTCCTTATCCTCGTTGGCGCTACGCTGTTCAGGTGTTAACTCTTTGCCCTCGGCGGGTGTAGCAGTGGGTGGAGCGTTCGCCGCGCCGCGCATCCTGTCGGCGTCCATCGCGTCGTCGAGCGCCGCAGCTGAATCCTTGAGCGCGGTATCTAGCTCGGGCGCATACCCGGTCATGGCATCGACGACCGCATAGTACCGGCCCACGGTCTTCTGCAAGCTGGCCGCCACCTCACTCGCCGACTGGCGGAGCTTGTCGGCATACTTGCCCCGCGACGACTCGCGGTTAGCAATTTTTGCAAGGTCCGCGCTTCGGTTTCCATTATGGCGGCAATATCGCGGTAGTGTGCGCCACTCGGTCGTTGATTGCGGGATATCCGCGATCAACGGGTCTTCAGCGTGGTTCAGGAGATGCCAGTCACCCGGGCGTTTAGGCATGGTCTTTCTCCAGGTTCTCCACGAGCTGTTTGTCAGCGTCAGCCCAGGTTGTGCAGCAGTCGTCGACTTTTTTACTTAATTCCTCTAGGCGCTTATCGATCTTCTCTCGATGCACCCACCAGTTTTGAACGAACTCGGTCATGGCATGGCCAATATCCCACTGGCCCCAGATCCAGCCGTCCTCTTTGGCATGGTCTTTGGCATGGGCGAACTCGTCGTGGATTGCCTTAAGGTGTGCGTTCGTATCATCAAGCGTGGCGTCGACTATAAGATCTGGCATGCGTATTTCCTTTCTACCCGAGATAAGCGTGCGCGAACGCAACCGTTGCTTCACAGCAGCTTGGGTACCTGCACGGCACGTAACTCCCCGGAGCCCAGATGCACCAACGCACGCCCTGGCATCGGTGCTGGTGCTATAACGGATCGCGGCAGTCGCACGCCAATCAGTTCGCCCGCGAAAACATCGCGGGGTTCAAGAAGGGCGCCGCGCTGGTAGTTGCGGATGTCGCTCTGCCAGCCGGCGAATCCGCTGCCGACCTCCGCAGCGTTCCCGCCCAGCAGCAGTCCCCGGCGGTTAGCGGGGGCGTCACGCAGGTAGTCACGGAGATAGGTTTTTATCGGTGCCTCCCGCAGCAGCTCGCCGTCGTCTACGACCAGCACTACGTCGCGCCCGTCGGGGCGTAATACTTCGTCGAGTTCCTCTTCGCTGAGGTCTGTGCCGCTGAAACAGCCACGAACGCCGCGGCGGTCTTTAAAGAGGTCACTCAGCGGGGAACGGCGGGGGCATAGCACGACAACGTCACAGCCGCCGTCGAGCAAGGAGTGGGTCATGACGGCTAAGAGGTTGCTGCGCCCAGAACGCGCCGGGCCCGCTACTAGGAACGCGGGTGCATCATTCTGAAAGTCCGCACCGAGGGCTACGAGCTGGTCACCGCCGACACCGATGAGGGCCCACATAGAACGTTCCCGCTCGGCGCGGGCGTACTCCCTGGCGGTTTCGTAGGTCAATGTGGTCGGTAATGCGTCGAAACGCATCGGCCGCTGCCGCGCCTTGAGGTTGCCGTCGCGCTTCTGAGCGCGTACCGCGACTGCTGTGAGTGCTGCAGCCTGCGCGGTGCCACTGCGGTCTTCGTCGAGAAGCGCGATTTGTGCCTCCGCGCCAGTACTAGCCTGTAGTAACCGACCTGGTGGCATATGCTCGGGCGCTTTGCGCGGCACCAGACCGGCCAACCCGTAATCGTTGCGCTCGGCCAGCCGTAAGACCCATTTATCCTCGGTGAGCACGCTGATTCGACCCGACAGCAGCGAACGGTCGCCGGTGACGATCAAATGCACTCCTACGCTGGCACCCTCGCGTAACAGTTCGTGTACCTGATCGACCAGCTTGCCGCCGTCCTGGTCCCCGAAGGTGCTGACGAAGCTCTCCCAGCGGTCCAAGAGCAGCACCAGGTGAGGCAGCCGGTCCTCTGCGCCCGCATGCCGGCGCTGTTCGCCGATGTTCGCCACGCCTAACCCCGCCAGTACACCCTGGCGTCCAAGCACCTCCTTGCACAGCCAGGTCACTAAACGAGCGACGCGTTGGCGATCTGTGCGTTGTACGACGACCCCGGTGTGCGGCAGGGCCACCAGCGGGAGCAGCGCACCGTTACCGCAGTCGAGCCCGAACAGGTGCACGTCAGCCGCACTAATGGCATCCGCTATTCCTGCCGCCATTGTCCGCAGAACCTGAGATCGACCCGAGCCAGGAGCGCCGGCGATGAAAAGATGCCCGAACTGGGAGATGTCCAGACGCACCGGGCGTTGGGCTTGTTCGTGGGGCAGGTCAATCAGCGCCCAAGGCACCTGTGGCAAAAGTGCGTCACCAGGCTCAGCACCGCTGTTCGTGACGCGTCCGGCACCCGGGCCGAGAGCTGCGACAAGTACGGAAGTGGGCAGCGGCGCGAGCCACGGGGCCCGTTGGGTGACCAAGCCGAGGTCGTTCGCCGCTTCCCGGACAGCGTCAACAAGGACCGACAAGTCGGTGACCTCAACGTCGCCGTCGGAAGAAGCCAGTGGCCGCTGGGGTGGATACCCCACGGTCGTCCACGGTACTTCTGCCACGAACGGCCCAACTACACGCATGGTCGTGGCCTTGGTGTGACGGCCACCGACACGTGCCGTCTGCATAGGAACAAGCGACGTAGCACCGAGTCTGACGTAGGCCCGCCCCGGCACCGAGCTCGGAATGCGCGCTGCCTCAGGCGAATCAATAACATCGGTACTATCTTCAGTGTCTGTTACCCGTAAAGCTATCCGTAAGTTGGTATTGGCACGGATGTCCATCGACACAACGCCGGAAGGTCGTTGTGTCGCCAACACCAGGTGAATCCCTAGCGAACGACCTCGCTGTGCGATGTCGACGAGGCCCGTGACGAAGTCAGGCAACTCTCGCTTAAGCGACGCAAACTCATCGATAACTATGAGTAGCCTTGGCATGGCTGTCAGCGTCGGACGTCCGCGCAGCAGAGCCACATAGTCGTCAATGTCTTTTGCGCCTACGTCAGCAAGGAGTCTTTCGCGGCGGGTAAGCTCCGCCGACAAAGACGTTAATGCCCGCTCAACGAGGTGCGAATCGAGATCGGTGACCATGCCCACGGTATGCGGCAGGCGAACACAGTCTTTGAACGCCGCACCACCTTTGTAATCCACGAGCACGAAATTCATCGCGTCAGGCCGATTGGCTACCGCGAGGCTCGCGACCAAAGTTTGCAGAAACTCAGACTTGCCAGAACCGGTTGTGCCGGCGACGAGCCCATGCGGACCGTGAGTGGCGAGGTCAACCACGAACGCGCCGTCCATGCCAACCCCAAGGACGGCCGCCGTCGACCGCGGCCGCGCAGCCCACCCCGCACGGATATCCCGCGGGTGCGGAGGTTCCAGCCCGAGCACATCAAGTAGTCGCGCCGATGCAGGTAAGGCGTCGCCTTCGGCGTCCCCAGCGTCGCGGATCGAGGCCTGCGCCCTTGCCACCTCCTCGAACCAGGCGTCCCGAACGCCGTCGGACCGAACGTTACCCACCGCAGCGTCGCCTCGCCTACGCAGCACGACTTCACCGTCCGGCAAACGAGCCAGAACCGCCTGGCACTCCTCAGGAAGAACCCGCTCACTCTCATCTAGGCAGATACAGTGCACCCCCACTGCGGGTCCCTCACGCAGTAGGGCCACCACACCGGGAAAGGACCGCAAACGCCGAGCCCCATCAAGTACCACGACGAAATCTGGTGATGGGCGCGACCTGCCCGCGCCCGTGTTGAGGGTTCGGCGGTGGGCAATAACCTGCAGCAGTTCACTGACGCGGCGACCCACCGTCTCGGCGTCGTTGCCGACGAGCAGGAACGCGTCTTGGCCCAAAGCGGGGCGTAGATGGGGGAGCCACCGGGCCCAATGCCACCGGTCGTGGTCGTCGGTGAGCACGTAGAACTGGACGTCTTGCGGGCTTTGAAGCACCGAGAGTTGCGCCAGCAGCCAACGCCCGACGTCATAGGCCCAGGTGCCGGCTCCGGCGATCCCAGCCACACCAACTGTTGCTAGCGAGATGGTCGCTGGCACATCCTCAAGGACTGCAGGCTTCCGGCGCCGGTGCTCGATATCCTCCCTGAGATCCTCGACAACCACGGAGCTGGGCTGGTGAGCGGTTCCGACGCGCAAGAGCAGGTGGTCGCCGTCGGTCGGTCGACGTTCCCAAAGGCGCGAGTGAGGGCCAGTGGCCACTGCGCATAAGTCGGCCGGATCAGGCGCAGCCTTACGCAGCTCAAGCGTCTCGGTCACGTACCGCGCGGCGATATCCGACTCAATTTCACGTACCGTGTGTTCATATTCACGCACCTGGTCACGATGAGTGCGCTTGCCCTGCCGTCGAGAGGTGAGGGCACCCCCCAGAGCCATCAACGGACTAAGGAGCGCGAAGACCAGGAAGTATGGCGAACGAAAGACGACGGCCATCAGAACACCAAACACGGCCGGCAGCAGCGCCGCCAGCCACGGCCAGGGGATCCGCGAGCTCGGCCTCGGGCGAGCCGGAATCTTGAAGGAATCGGTGCGCGGCGACCGCACAAAACGCGGAGGACGGTTGAAGCTGAGCCCACCACCTTCCTCGACTGGGGCTAAGGCGGCATCGGGCTCACGTAGAGAGCGCAATCCCAGCAGTAGAGGCCCGAAGGCGAGGTGACACTCGGGCTGCCAGGGCACAAAATTTTCGGGCACTGGCTGGCCACCAAGCGTCGGCGTCTCCTCAATGGCAAGAGTTCGGACCCGCGCCTCAAGGCGGGCGTCAATGTGAAGCTCCAACACCGTACCTGAGCCGCTAAGTGAACCAATACGCACGCTACATTCGTCGGTATCGCCCAGCGTCCAATACCCAGGGCCGAGCGACCATGAGTCCCCGGCGCCTACGCCAGCAACGGCATCCAAGGCCAGCAGTCCGCACGGATCCACTCCCCGCTTGCGGCCCCGCGTCCCACCCAACTCGAACATTGCACCGTCAACGAGGCCAGCGTCCCGTAGCGACAAACTGGGTTCGACTAGACGTGCTTCGACAAATATCTGCGGCACGTCCTGCACGACGTCACCGCTCCCACGGGGCTCGAGCAAATCAGCCAAGACCACCACCGGTAGCTCGGCATCCGCATCGATGACGACTTCCCTGAGGTTCGGGGCGGCCTCAACCCCAGCCGCAATCCCCGCACTCCCGACGTGATTCATGACGGTCACTGCCACGCGCATGAGCGAACCTCCTCCTTTCTTCACCGCGAGCAGGGGTGCGTGAACCTGTACCCGACTCCCGCTACGGGTGTCACGGACCAGCCGCAGTAACCCGCCGAGCCCGTGACAACCCCTGTAGAACGTCAGTGGTTAAGCGCGTTTGCCAGTTGCGTATCGGTTTCCTGGATCGCTGTCACGGCCTGATCGAGGTACTGACTAAGGATCGGCAGGTTATCGATTACCTTCTGGGCGCCCTGGTCGAACTCCTGGTAAACCGTCTGGAACTTACCGCTCGCCTGATCCGTCTTAAAGCCCTCGCTCACCAACTGATCGACACGCGCCTTTAGATCGCGCAGCGTCGAGACCACATCCTCCTTACCACTCCGCAGCTTGCTGGCCGTGTCATTGATTTCCTGGTACGTGGCGTTGAAGTTCACCGACACAACACACCTCCCGGTGTAGACGTAAACTGCGACAGTCGCCTGATGCACCAAACCGGCGATGTCAACTGACGACACTAAAATGGTCCAACAAACTTAAAAGCTACACATCGGTAAATTTACCTACCAATAATGCGATTTGTGTCACATAGGGTTGTTACATAATTCCTTGACGCACGCCCGTCAGGTTCTCAGAGGGTACGTATTTAGTTGCGTCCCGAACGCGGAGGGGAGCTTGATGTAGGTAGAGCTTCGTGAGGCGGTGCTGCCTGGGAGATGGAGGTAAGCCCGGCGTACCCCTTCGGCTGGACATATGCCCAGTTCAGGGGGCATGAGGGCCGATTCGAATGTCGGTTTTCTGATCATTTCATTCGCTTATTTAGGGGGAGGGAAGAGTTCTGAGTAATCAGGAAATACTTGCAAGCCGTGTCTCCGAAGGTCAGCGGCGTGCGGTCCACGCGTGTTCAGTTACCCCCCGATTAACTTAATGTATGGAGAAGTTCTACCCTCTGTGGCTGTCTGGCGGGTGGATGGCGCGGGAATCCATGATTGGGTTGTATGAATTAGGCGATTGCGCTGTGACCGCGCTGGCGGCTTACCGGGAGTCACATTCCCCCCTTTGCGCAGTGAGATAGACTCTCAACCTTTAAGTTCCCCAAATTTTTGTGACATTATAAATATACTAAAGTGGGTAAATATACCGATGTGCGAAGTTCGTGACTATCGAATGATTAGGCGCGATGTGTTTGCCGGTGAGCTCATCGGCGTCCGACTGTCCGGTCGGTGATCGCCGCCGCACCGACCCATGGCCGCGCGCTGGTCCACCTCCGTTCGGGGGAGTTGCGCGCCGTGCAGGTCCCCCGAACTGCTGTGAGGTATCAGGCGCGCAGGCTCCGTGCCCCGAATCCTATGCAAGAAGGGAAAGTCGCATGTCCGACGTCGCGGTCAGCCCCACGCTCGACGACACGAACGCGCACCTCAAGGCGATCCACGACGAGGTTGCCTATGCCCGATGTCCCATTGGCCCCAGATCCAGCCGTCGTCCTTCGCATGGTCCTTGGCGTGCGATGACCGAGTTCGTGCAGAGCTGGTGGGCCCATCGCGACAAGATCGACAAACGCCTTGACGACCTCAGCAAGAAGGTCGACGATTGCTGCAGCACCTGGAGCGACGCGGATAAGAAGCTCAAGGAGAGCCTGGAGCACGGGCATGCCTAAGCGCCCGGGGGACTGGCACCTGCTGGACTGCCACGAGGACCCAGTCATCGCCGACGTCCATGCCATCAACGACCGAGTGACCCACTACCGCGAGATCGCGGACATGATGGAAACCGAGGCCCAGACGCTGCAGAAGATCGCCAACGGCGAGTCCCTGCGCGGTAAGTACGCTGACGAGTTGCGCCACTCGGCGGGTGAGGTGGGCGGCAGCCTGCAGAAGGTGGTGGGTCGTTACCGCACGGTCGTGACCGCTATGACGGAGTACGTGCCCCACCTCGAGACCGCCCTCACCGAGTCCCTGGCGGTGCTTGACGACGCCATGGCCGCCTACCAGTTGCGCGGTGCTGCCGACGCCATGCCCACGGCTACCCCGGAAAAGGGCAAGGAGCTGACGGACGAGCAGCGCAGCGCGAACGACGACAAGCAGAGGGCGCAGCACTCCGCCGCCGACCACTTAGCTGCGGCGAAGGCCCGCCTCGGCGCAGTCCTTGCCACCTTGAACGACACCGGCCGTAAGGCGGCGGCCACCGTTAGGGGCGGGTTCAATGACGGGCTCACGGACAGTCGCGGCGACCGGATCCGGGCCCGCTTCGCCAAGTTCCTACACATCCTCGCGAAGGTGCTCATGTGGGTGGGGATCGCCTTCGCGGCGATCGCTCTGCTCGTCCCCGGGCTCAATGTAGCGATCATGACGGCGCTCGGCGTCGCGCTGGGTGCGGTCACCCTCGCCGTAGCTGCGACCCTCAAGGCGATGAAGGAGGGCAGCACCCTCGAGGTTGTCCTCGCGGGGGTCGGTCTGCTCACTGCCGGAGCGGGCGGCGCCCTACTCAAGGGTGCCGGCGCCGGCGCGCGGGACGCGGCCGGGAGAGTGGCCCCGGAGTCGACCGCGCCGGTCGCGGGAGCCCCGAGCGGTGGGTCGGTGCCAAAGGTGCCCGAACCCTCGCCTAGGCCGACGGGCGACGGTGCGTACACCCCGGCTCCGGGCAGCGAGGGCTCCGTCCCGCCGGTGAACACGTCGAGACCAGTGAGCGAGCGCATCTGTAAGGCCGACCCCGTGGACGTCGCCACCGGGGAGGTCATCCTCACGCAGACGGACGTCCAACTGCCCCTGAACCTCGACCGCACCCACGTCTCATCGTACCGGGCAGGCAGGTCGTTCGGCGCCTCATGGGCGAGTGTGCTGGACGAGCGGCTAGAGTTCGACGGCGACGACGTGCGCTATCTCGCTGCGGACGGCACAATCCTAGTGTATCCGCGGCTGACGTCCGGCGGGCACGCGATGCCGGCGTCCGGCCCGAGGTGGCCGCTGCAGGTGCACCCGAACGGCACCGCCGACCTACACGACCCGGTCGAAGGCCGGCAGGCGCACTTCCAACGTAACGGAGACGTCGCCTTCGCCTCCGTCATCGTCGGCGCAGGCGGCGCCCGCCTCACAATTGAGCGTGACGACCAGGGCACGGCCACCTTCGTCCGGTCGTCCACTGGAGTTGAGCTGCAAGTCCTCTCGCAGGACGGCCGGGTCACCGCCCTGCATCTGCTGGACACCGCCCAGGGCCCTAGTGCCCTGGTGGTCGCGTACGTGTACGACGACCGCGGTCACCTCGTGCGCCTGGTCGACGGCCGCGGCCAGACGACTCGCTTCGACTATGACTACGCCGGCAGGGTGGTGGCCTGGCACGACCGCAACGGGTTCGACTATCATTACGACTACGACGTCGACGGTCGGTGCACGGCGACGCGGGGCACTGACGACGTGCTGTCCGCGACGTTCCACTACGACCAGGTGTCCCGGACGACCGTCTACCACGACTCCCTCGGCCACGAGTGGACCTACCGCCAGGATGTCTCGGGCCGGACCGAGCAGGAAACGGACCCGCTCGGCAACGTGACCTGGTTCGTGTGGAATGAGTACGGCCACCTGCTGTCGCGCACCGATCCGCTCGGGCGCATTTCGCGCTTCTCCTACCATGACGAGGGCCGACTGATCCTCGTCGAGCCCGACGGCAGCGAGCTACGGGTCTGGGCGCCCCGTCCCTCCGGCGACCAACCGCCGGGCTGGAACGGCGGCCGGGAGTTCCGCGGGGTCGGCGAGGCCGCCTCGCCCGCCGTGTCGCCTGTGCACAACGGGCGGTTCCGGCGCGGCGGCTACGGGCTCGTATCACCGGGTCGGGCCCTCGCGCGGCGTCTGACCCGCGACGGCGAGGGCAATGTGATCGAGTCTGTGGACGCCGTGGGCGGCACGGACCGCGCGGAGTACGGGGCATTCGACCGTGTCACGAGGACTATCGACAGGTCCGGGGCCCGCATAGGATACGAGTACGACACCGAGTTGCGGTTGACCGCCGTCACGGACCCGCTCGAACGCCGGTGGAGCTACGCTTACGACGCTGCGGGTTGTCTGGTCCAGGAGGTCGACTACGACGGTCGCACGCTCGAGTACGCCTACGACGCCGCGGGGCAACTCACGCGCGCGGTCAATGGGCTCGGGGAGGCGGTCGAGTATGTGTACGACGCCTTAAACCGAGTGGTCGAGCGGCGCACGGAGGACGAGCGGACGCTGTACGCCTACGATTCCCAGGGCCGTCTCGCCGCCGCCCGGAACATCCACGCCACGCTGGTGTTCGAGCGGGACGATCAGGGCCGGGTGATCGCCCAGACGACCAACGGGCAGCGGGTCGACTTCACATACGACGAGGTGAACGGGCGCATCAGGCGGCGGACCGCCGCCGGCAGGGAGAGCGTGTGGTCCTTCGACGCGTCCGGCCGCCCGCTCACCCTGGTAGAAGGGGAGCACGAGCTGTCCTTCTGCCACGACGAGCACGGCCGCGAAGTGCGCCGGACGCTCGACGGCGTCGCTGTACTCGAGCAGGTATTCGCCGACGGGCTGCTCGCCGCGCAGGTGCTACCCAGCCGCCGGGAGAACAGCTTCGCGTACCGCGCCGACGGCGAGCTCGAGGAGCGGACCGATTCGGTCGAGGGCCTGACCCGGTTCCGGCTGGACGATATGGGCAGAGTCCGTGCGGTCGACGGACCGGACCGGACCGAGGAGTACCGGTACGACGAGGCAGGAGCGCTGGTGCACGCGCTCATCGCTGGCGACGGGCTACACACCCGCCGGGACTTCGACGCCGGTGACGTGCACCGGCGCGACCCCCAGGGCCGCGTCGTGGAGCGCCGCGTGAGCGACGGGCCGGACGGGGAGCGCAGCTGGCGCCACGAGTGGGATGCCCTCGACCGGCTGGTCGGGGTGACCTGCCCGGACGGCAGCCGGTGGCGCTACCTCTACGACCCACTGGGCCGCCGCCAAGCGAAGCTTCACCTGGCCCCGGGCGACGGCCGGTTGCTGGCACGCACGGATTTCGTCTGGGACGGCCCTCGGCTCATCGAGCAGGTGCGGGTAGACGCCGACGGCGATCGGCAGGTCACCACGTGGGAGTACCACCCCCTCAGCGCCTACCCCCTCACGCAGCGAGGCGAGGACAGCGGCGCGGATGACCTCGTCACGCTAATCACTGACGCGGTTGGCACTCCGACCAAAGTGGTAACGACCGCCTGGGTTACCGCCGCCACAGCGCCGGCCGGGGTATGGGGCGCACCGCTAGACCCAGCGGGCGGCCCGTCCAGGACGCCACTGCGCTTCCCCGGGCAGTATTACGACGAGGAGACAGGCCTGCACTACAACATCTTCCGGTACTACGACCCGCTGACCGCGGGCTACCTGAGCCAGGACCCGCTCGGGCTGCTGCCCGCACCCAACCCCGTCACCTATGTGAGTAACCCCTTCCGGCTGGCCGACCCGCTCGGACTAGCCCCCTCCGGGTGCGTTCCGGGGCCCAGCACCGCGCCGGTGCGACCGCAGTCAGAGACCGACGCGGCGCACCAGTACGGCAGCTCGAGTTCCTCCAGCCTGGGCGCCACGAACGGGGTCGACGGTGCGGCGGCGCTGTCCAACTACCTCGGGGGCGGGGCGAGTAGCGTCAACAACTTCCTGCGCGGGACGACTGTACCCGGTAGCGCCGATGCCCGGTCCATCAGCGCGAACGTGGACGCGATCACCAAGGAGCTTGGCCACCTGCCCACCTTCGAGGGGCAGACGTTCCGCGGTATTGACTTCGACCTCGGTGCCGGCTTGAGGCGCGGTGACCAGTTCGTCGATCCCGGCTTCTTTTCGACGTCAATGAACCGGGGACAAGCTGAGGCGTTCATCTTCTCCGGTGGGAAGCTGAACGGCGCGAACACCTCGGGCCGCGGCACGCTGTTCGTGGTAGACAGCGCGTCCGGGAGGAACGTTACCGGCCGGACCGGTCTCGGGGAGTCGGAGGTGCTCTTTCCTCACGGGCACACCTTCGAGGTGGCGGGGGTCAAGACTTCGTTAGAGCAGTTCCGGGTGAACGGTCAGGACATCGGCGTCCGCGTCGTTTACCTCAAGGATCCCGGAATGAGCCTGGATTGAACGACCATATTCGACGTCCGACCGGGCCAGGGCGGACCCGTATCGACGCAACGGTCGGCGGGTCCTGGCAGCCGGGGAACGCGAGCGGGACGCAGTTCCTCGCCTCCATGGCAGCCGGGCAGCCGCACAGCGGGGGTCGAGAGACGATGGCATCGAACGCGGAAGGATCTGATGAGCGAGGCAGGCGGGAGTCGGGAAGGCTCCCAAGATCGATCCGTCGAGGGCCGTGGCGTGGCCGTCCCGGTGAGGACGTGGAACACCGATCCCCAGTCTTTCGATGCCGGTGGCGATGCCCTTCACGCCGAGGTCCTACGGCTGGCGCCACCGGCGGCACCGCCCGTGACCTCCGGGTGGGGGGTAGTCCGCTCAGTCCTGACGTCGTCCCCGAGCCTGGACGACGGCGTGGAGCTGTCGTGAGTTGCCACGGCGGGACAGGTGGCCCGGACAACCAGTGGCGTCAGAGCATGAACGAGTCCCGAGTGGGATTGCGCTTCGCCGTCAACACCGACCTTGCCGGCTGGGTTCACCTCGACCTTGATGCTTGCGACCGCTGGGTGCTCGAGCGCGAGATAACTACGCACCTTCTCGATCAGTCAACGCGACGCGGCGGCGTCGGGCACGCGACGACGGACCGCGCGGCCGCTGTCGCCGACTGCCTAGCGAGGGCCGCGGCTGCTGAGAAGCCGGTGTTCCTCGCGACGGTCCTGCCGGCAGCCGAGGCCGTGCTCGCGACCGTGGACGTCGTCGAGCCTCTGCGGGACGACCTGGGGTACCTACTTGAGGTGGCGAGTGCGCGCAGCCCTGACATCATGGGTCGTCCCGTACTTGAGACCCTGCCGCCGGAGCTGGCCGACGGGATCGCCGTACGCAGGTACGACGCCCTACCCGACGGCGGCGTCGCTGCGACGATTACCTTCGCCCGGCGGGCGTGGGACCACGACATCGTGGTGGGGTTGCGGACCCGCGACCTCGGGATTGTGCCGGCCTGTTACACCGCGATGGCGCACCTGCTCGGCGCCGTCGGCCCCTGCGAACCGGGAGAGCCCGCGTGACGGCATACACGATGCTGGGCATACCCGGGTGGGAGACGCTGTCGTTGCACAGCGCTGCGCGCAGCGACTGCGAGCGACGGATCAAGGAGCTGGTCCTGCAGGCGGTCCCCAACCACCTGCCTCGGGACAGCGCCACGCCGTTCCGCCGCGAGCTCCACCGCCACTTCCTCCGGCTAGTCGACGAGGCCCGCCTCGCTGGCGCCGCGGTGCTGAGCCTGCCGGTCCAGCGGATGGGTGACCTCGCCGTGCCGGCTTCGTACACCGTGGCCGAATGGCGCGACAGCGCCGGCGAGCTCGGCCCCGAGGCAATGCTGGAACAGCTGATGCAGGCCAGCGATGCGGCGGTGACGCAGGTCGAGGTTGACGGGCAGGCGGCGCTGCGCGAGGACTCGGTGCAGGTTCCGGACCCGGTGGAGGAGCCGTTGGCGAGTCAGCCGGCGCGTCGGATATGTTATACGGTGCTCGCCCCCGGCCAGCAGCACAGCTGGATCATCTTCACGTTCACAACCCTAGGAGACGGCGACCCCGACGGCGAACTCGCCAACGTCCTCGTCCGGCTGTTCGACGCTCAGATCTCGACGTTGCGGTGGACGGAGGCGTGATGATGAGGAACAGGCGGTTGTCCCGGTGGGCCTCCGGTGCTCGTCTGCGCGGTGGTGGCAAGCGCTGTCGTCTGGCTCCCGGCAACGGCAGGTGCACAGGAGGGGCCACGCACTCCCACCCGCGACGCCCGCCCTGATCTACATGGTCAGGGAGATGCTGCGGCAACCGTGCGTGTGGTGGAACCCTCCGCCAACCGATACGACGCGCCTGATTCCTACTCGTCTAGTAAGCCAAGAGTGTTGTGATGATGCCTCGTTTGCGGCCGTTGTCGACTCTGCTAGCCATTCGGCAGGCTGTTGATATTTCTGCTGTTCATGGCCTGTGTGGTGGTGTTCGGGGTGTTTGGGATGATCGTGTTGCGGTCGGTTTTTCCTCCTTGTCCCCGGTCGTAGGATCGGTGACTGATGTCGTTGTACCCGCGGCCGTGGCCCGAGCCGTCTGGTGAGATCATTCGGGTGGTTATGGCGATTTATGCCGGGCGGCGGGCGCCGATGCCGATGGCGGTGCGTGATGAGCTGGGTGAGGTGTTCGCCGACGAGCAGTTCGTATCCGCGTTCGCGGACCGTGGCCCGCAAGGTTGGTCGCCGGGGCGGTTGATGCTGGTGACGGTGTTGCAGGCCGCGGAGGGCTTGACTGACCGTCAAGCTGCGGAGGCGGTCCGGGACAAGCTGTCGTGGAAGTACGCGCTCGGGCTGGAACTGAGCGACCCCGGGTTCGACGCGTCGACGACAGTGACTTCCTGCTGGCGAAACACACCATCCAGTTCAACGGCACGGTAGCGGTGGATGAGGCCGCCGATGCGCCGAGCAGAGCGGCCCGGTTCGTGGCTGACTTGCGGACCAGCAGCGCCGCCTACGCCGGGACACCGGCCCAGATCATGCTGCGGGTCGTGGACGCCACCGATATCCGGTCAATCTGAACCTCACTGGTGCAGCCGAACAATGTGCTCGCTGCGCGTAGCAGTCCGAGAAGGTGGCCGTCGAGACCCCTGCATTCAGTTCGATACGCCGCGCTGGCGTCGCTGAGGGAAGGGCTAATGGGCCAGTTCCAACGCGCGGCCCGGCGAGCACTGCTGCAGCTACTGACAGCGCAACGCCGGCTTCGGTATCCGCGACTCGAAGAACCCGACTGGCCCGGTGCTGATCTTCACTGGTGCCGAATGACATGTTTTTGGCCGGAGCTACGGTCGCCGGGTTCGACCGGCCGTAACGCTTGCAGCAGGACGAACACCCCGTGCCGCACGCGTGCGGCACGGGGTGTTCTCAGAGGGTTTTCGATATGTTCTTGATGTACTAGTATGTACCTCGCCAGGTAGGTGTGTTTTCGTCCGTTATGCGGCGGCTGATGTTGTCGATCATCGCGATGTGGATCATGGCTTCAGAGCTGGCCGGTAGGGTCTCGTAGTCGCGGGCGAGTCTGCGGTGCAGCATGAGCCAGCCCAGGGTCCTTTCCACCACCCAACGCCGTTTGACGACGTGGAAGCCTCGGACTTCGGTGTTGCGCGGTACAACCTCGGCATCGATACCCAGGGTAGCGGCGTGTTCGACGAATTTTGTTTTGAACCCGGCGTCCACCCAGGTCTTAGTAATGGTCGGGTACGTGGCTTTGACCTGGTCTAATACCTGTATTCCGGCGCTATTCTCGGTCACGGACGCGGCCATAACGATCACGGCAAGCAGGAGCCCTAAAGTATCTGTGACTACGCTGCGTTTACGGCCCACGATCTTTTTCGCCGCGTCGGTTCCTTGTGTTGTGGTCGGCGGGTTCGTGAATGTTTTCACGCTCTGTGTATCAATGATCGCGGCGGTGGGCTCAGGTTCACGGCCGGCCTTGACTCGGGCCAGGGCGGTCAGGTCGAGGTTGAGCTGGGCGAAGACGCCCTCGTCACGCCAGGCGGCATAGTAGTAGTACACAGTGGTGTGGGGCGGAAAGTCATGGGGAAGGTATTTCCACGCAATCCCCGTGCGATTGACGTAGAAAATGGCGTTGAGTACCTCCCGGAGCTCGATACGGGCCGGTTCCCCGGTGGGTCGCCGGTCGAGGCGGGCCTGTTGCCAGGCGAGCAGAGTTGGCCCGATCAGTGCCCAGCGGGCATCCGAGATATCACTGGGGTAGGCACGGCGAGCAGTCACGGTAGAGATCTACTCTGGACGCAACGGGCAGGTAGGTAAGTCGACACAGGCGGCGTTTCATGGGTTTTCTTACGTCAGACGGAATCCGCAGCGCATATTATGGTGAAACGGGCACTAATCTGCTCACTAGGGTGAGTATATACAACCATTCAAGGTGTGAATAGAGCGAATCGGTCATGCCGCAAAGTAGGTCATAACATCTCAGCCGTTCATCGAATGCCCTCTCAGAGGGGGTTTGAATAGGGTTTAAGGTTATAAGCGCGTTTTGAACCGTGCGGCTTATGCATCTTTAGAGTTAATATCATCCAGTTTGCTCTCTCGAAAAGCAGCCCCGCAGCACTCATTTGGAGTAGAAACGCCCCTTTATTTCCGTTTGGTTTGCAAAAGTCAGAAACCTACTCCGTGGATGGCGACCCGGATGGGTTAATTACCTCAAAATTGGGCATTCCACCCTGGTCTCGGGCGTGGAGTTTGACCGGGCGCACCAGTGACTACACAATAAATCACCATAAAACGGAAACATGAATGCTCATCAAACGCCCTCTCAGAGGGCGGTTACGGAGGTTAGGTCCGTTTCTGGGTGAGGGAGAATATTCCGGGTTGGTGTTCGGTGACGAGGTCGCGGTTTACCAGGCGTTTCAGCTTCGCGCGGATGCGTTCGATTTGTTTGGGTAGTGGTTCGATGTTCAGGGCGAGGCAGACGTCTTTAGCGCGCATCCCGGCGGTCGTTGTGCTCAGGACGGTGAGGATCTGTTGGTGGGCGGCGCTGATCACGGTGGGGTCGTCGGTGGTGAACTCGGTCGCTGCTAGGCCACGCAGCATGGTGGCGGTGGTGGCCAGGTCGGCCAGGTCGCGGTCGATCCGGGTCAGTTCGGCGCTCAGTAGGGTGATCTGCTCACGCAGTCGTGCGGCGGTCGCGGTCGCGGTGTTCTCGCGTTCGGTGATCAGGCCGAGGATGGTGTCGAGGTGCACTGGCAGGCCCTTTAAGTGTTTCGCCAGGTCGGGGTGCTGGTGCCGGTCAGCCGGCGGATCATGTTCGCCGTCGAGGCCCACAGTGTGCGTGACACTGATGATGCGGGTTTGCTCTCATATTCGCGTACCAGCCGGCGGTGCAGCATCAAGGTGCCGTAGACCTGTTCCACTATCCACCGCTTGCGGACCGGTACGAACCCGGGTTTGGTGTCGCTACGTTTGACAACCTGCACGTCGATGCCGTGTACGGCACCGTGCACGCCGAGGTTCTGCTTGAATCCGGCATCGACCATGGCCGCCGTCACCGTTGGGGTGTGCCGGGCGACCTGGTCGAGCAGGTCGATACCGATAGCGTTGTCGGTGACACTCGCGGCGGTGACCACGACCGCGATGATCAAACCCAGGGCGTCTACAGCCAGGCCCCGCTTCCTGCCAGGCACCCGTTTACCAGCGTCTTTCCCGGTTGTAGCAGCCGGGACGTGATTCGCGGCCTTAATCGACTGGGTGTCCAGCACGACCGCGGACGGATCCTCGGTACGGCCGGCTTTCTCCCGCGCTTGGCAGCGCAACAAGTCATGAATCACCTGGTCGGTACCGTCGTCACGCCACAGGGCGAAATAGCGGTAGGTGACCGGCTTCTGCGGCAGGTCATGCGGCAGGTACGCCCACTGACAACCGGTCCGGTTCTGATACAGGATCGCGTTCACGATCTCTCGCAGATCCTGCTCACCCTGACGGCCGGCGACCGAGATCCGTCCGGCTCGCCACACATCCAGGAACGGGCCGATCAACGCCCACTGCTCATCGGTGACGTCGCTGGGATAGGGCTTACGCACACTCATGACCAGCCCAACCAGGCAGCCAACACACCCGACATGACCGATGTTCATCTTTTATGCCATCGAGTGATCACTATCTACTGTGAACCTATACAAAGAACTCCAAACGGACCCAACGCAATTATCAAACTCAAAAGTCTGTAACCGCCCTCTGAGCGTACCGGCGCGTCAGCACCCGATTCAGGCCGATCTTGCTTGGTATCGGCCGTTGACCGCCGCGGAGCGGCAGCGCAAATATGTGATTGGTCTGGACCAGAACGGTTGTTACGTCAACGCCGCCAACAGCTTGTACGTCGGTATGGACGTTGACCCGGTGCACGTCACCGGTGATGACATCGCCTTCACTGCTAAGACGCCCGGTTACTGGCGGGTCCGCGTCACCGACGAGTTACCGGCGCTGCTGCCCAACCCCTTGGATCCGACCGGTCGGGGTCGTCTTGATGACGGTTCTTATTGGGTGATGACGCCGACGGTGGATTTCCTGCGCCGCGAACGCAAAGTGCAGGTGCAGATCCTCGAGGCGTACGTGTGGGAGCCGCTGGCCAGCGTGCGGTTCTACGACGAGTGGGCCGCCCACTTGCGGGAGCTGATTTATGACGCGAAAACCCGCGCGGGCACCGACCCTGACATTGCCGCACTGTTGCCCACGTTCAAAGGCCTCTACACCGCGGGTATCGGTGACCTGGCCGCCAAGGAGGCGTTGATGCGCCCCGGTGATCTGCGCCCACCCCATGAAAATCCGGAGCGGCGTAACCCGTTGTGGCGCCCCGATCACCGGCACCTGATTTTGGCTCGTGCTCAAGTGGGGATTCTGCGCCGGGCATGGACGGCAGGGCAGGCCACGGGGATGTGGCCGATCGCGATCAACACCGACGCTATGTATTACGCCACTGACGAACCTGACCCGGCCCGGCTCGCCGCGCATCTAGGGCTGCCCTTTGACGAAATCAAGTGGGGGTCGTTCAAGCCGGCCCCGGGCGGTGCGGGCGGGGCGCTGAGCACCGAACTGATTGACGCGTTTGATGCCCAGCGTGGATGGGGCACCGTCTTGGACGCCACCCTGGTCGACAACGATCAGTGGCAGGCCCGTATCGCTGCCGGGCAGGTGTAGGCGTGACACAGCCCCCAGCACCAGCACCACCACCGGCGACAAGTTCCGGCGGCCAGGGTTCCGCACCAGTGGGCCCGGCGGGCAACAGCCCGGGTGACGTCGAGGCGATGTATCACAAGGCCGTGACCGGTAAAAGAGTCGCACCTGACGACAAAGTCACCATCACCCGACTCAAGGGCCTTGTCGGCCGGTACGGAAGTCAGACCGCTGCGGCTCGGGCGATGGGGGTGGGTCGCAGCACCCTGGGTGGTTGGCTGGCCAAGAAGAACAAACCATCACCGGCCAGCCTCGACAAAGTCTCGGACCTGCAACGCCGAGTGCGCGAGCAAGACGCCGCCGAGGCCACGTACGGCAAACGCGCAGCCCGGTTGTCCGCCGGTGCAATCCTCACCATTGAAGGCGTTGGGGGACCCAAGTGCACCAGCCCCGACGATGCGCTGCGCGAGCGTGACCTCGGCATCGCTTTGAACGCGGCTGAGGCGCAGCAGTTGATGCAGCTGATGGCCGGCAACGACCCGGCCGCGCAGGATTTCATCGCCGACCTGTACGCCGACAAGTACATGCACGGCACCCAAGCCTGGGAATGGGAAAGTATCGGCGGGCTGCACTTCGAGTTCTGACCGATTCACAGTTGCCGAATATCTCCACCCGGCGTACCGTCATATCTAATACGTGTAAACATCGCTTACGTGTATTAGTGAGTGGACCTGAAAGGTTTGATGTGGCAGTTCTCGATCGAGGTGAGCGCGGCCGACTCATCCGCCGTGCAACCCAGGTGCACGCGGTCGCTGTGCGCCTCGGCCGTCCCGCCGCGCTTGACCCCGCCGACCTAGCCCACCTACTCAACGGCTACATCCAGCTGCATCATCAGCCCAAGCCGTCGACCAGTGGCCTCACCACCCGGCCCCGTTCTCACCTGTGGACCACCATGCGAGCCCGCTGGCACACCAACCAGTGCGCAGCTTGCGCGCAACTGATGCGTCAGGCACACCAAGAAGCCGCGCTCACCCAACGTCAGGCAGCTGATCTTGCCGAACAAAACCGGCAGCTACGCCACGCGGCGGCGGACACGAATGGGCGGCTACACCTGCTCACCGTCGCCTACGAGGCCCTGATCTGCGAACGGGACGGGGCGCGGTGGAAACTGCGTAACGCGCAGCTCGCCGAGCGTTACCAGCGCGGACTATCGACCGCACGGGGTCGGTCATGATCGCCGAGGCAGTGGCCCTGGACTGGCGCCGTCTCAGTGCCTGCGCCGGACAAGCCGACGCTTACGACGACGCCGTCGATTCGGCCGGTGCCCAAGCCGGTTTCGTCACCACGTTTTGCGACCCGTGCCCCGTGCGTGCCACCTGCCTGGCTTATGGAAAACAAACCCATTCCACCGGCATTTTCGGCGGACACCGCCTGGTCTTCGGGCGCACCACCGACCAACGCCGCACCGCCCGACGGCTTGTCTCACCACCGCCGCCGCCATCTGTGGCGTTGGTGGCCCAGGCGTAGCTGATGACTGTGGTCACCGTGCAGGCCTTGCCGGCAGGAAAGCTCTCAACACCGCCATGGTGACGGCGTAACCCCTGGAAGGTGTGGCACCGTCACATCCATTTCAGCGGTTGCGCCGTGCTGAAGCGGTTGTTAAGCGGCGTGGTGGCCACGCTCCAAGACGCGTAGAGCGCGGGTGGCCGCGTCGAGATGATGATGCAGCTCAACAACGGGGTCTGTCTCCGCGTGGGCTTCTTGGTCCTGGGCAAGCCCGTCGGTGATCCATTCACGGACCAGGGCACTCCAGGACATCCGGCGGCGCTGAGCCACGGCGCTGATTTGAGCGAACATCGGCAACGGCACCCGCAACGACTTACCGATCTTCACTTCACCGTCGGGGTGTCCGGCCGCGGTAATCGGTTCGTGGCTGATCTGCGGCTGGTCGCGGGCGACGTCTTGGCCGGTGACACGGCGGGCCAAGAGGGCCTCAGGGCTTGTCTTTGAACCCGTTTTTGCAGTTCAGGGTGATTTGATCTATCGGTGGGGATGTTGAAGCGTTCGTGATGGCGTCACGGTGACGCTTGATCGAACGCCTTGTAGATCAGCGTGAGGGCACCGCCGGACCTGGACGGGGTCTGCGACGTGGCGCTTGTTATGAGCGGGACTACAAGTCGGCTCTGAATTGTGGGGGTGTCAGACTCGTAATGTTGATCGGCGATTGCTTGAGCTGTTGCGGGACTCGAAGACCCAGCTGAGCCCGACGACAACGAGCAGGGCCGCGGCGAAGATATTCCACCGGCTGTGCAGCAGGGCGGGGATGGCGATTACGGAGAAAGCGATCAGCAAGATCCGGCGTATCCGCCGCTGTGCCAGCTTCATGTGATCAAGGGTGTCGCGTCGCTTCAAAGGCTGGCCGGGCGATCCGTGGGGAGATAGGTGTGTGGTCAGGCGGCCTGCGTAGGTAGCGGCCATGATGGAATCGTGGCCGCTACCTACGCAGATTCCATCGTGCTACTTGTCGTTGTAGACCTTGCATGGACCGACGCCTAGCGCTTCCTTGGTGTAACCAAGGTATTTGTCGCCGGCAGTGTCGAAGACAGCGGTTTGCGCGGCTTGTCCCGCTGCGTCCAGTGGCGGGAAATACCCGTCGGTGCATGGGCCGAGAGAAGCGGCGGCCTCCTTGGTGTCGGCAAGCCACCCCAGCGCGAACTCGGAGTTGTTAGCGTCCTTGGTCACGGTGTGTTGACCGGTCGAGGGGTCATAACGCCGATAGATGCGGTGGAAACCGGCCGGGGCAGGGTCGGAAAAATCCCATACCTGGTACTGCCAGGGTTGCCCCAACGCGCTGTACCACGGTGCTGCTTCGACCGATGACCTGCTACTCATCGTGTCCGAGCCATTCGTCAATTGGTAGATGGTGGCCACCGCATTGGTGTCGGCTAACGCTGCATCGGCGGTAACAACGCCCGCCCCGGCGATCACAGCAACGGCTCCGGTGACGGCAAGGCTGCGCCACACCCATTTACGTCCCACGTGTCCTCCACAAGTTTGTGCCCAAGATCGCGGCCACCGTCGCATCCGTTCGGATGACCCGTCAAGCCCGGCGGAGGCAAAAGTGACCCAAGTAGCCGCAGCCCATGACCCAACTAGGCTGAGAATTGAGCGTCATTCCGGGCCCTTGCCGTTGAGGGTCATTGCTCCGGCAGACACCGGCCCAGCGACAGGTATGGGCTGCGACGTGGCCAGTGCGGTTGCTCGGACCTCGACGAGCTCTAGGCGGTGATCGACAGTGGATCAGCGGCTTGACGTTGATCCACGCTCCGAGCCAGCCGCCGGGTCATGAGGGTGATGTTTGCCCAGGTGATGTGTGCTTCGGAGTGTTCGGGGAGGCGTTCGTAGTCGCGGGAGTTACGGCGGGCGCGCATGTGCCAGGACAGGGACCGTTCCACGATCCACCGGCGGGGCAGGACTTTGAATCCGACCTGGTTCGGAGGCTTCTTCACGACCTTGAAGGTGAGGTCGAGGTTATTGCGGGCCCAGTCGGCTAGGCCGGTGTAGCCGTTGTCGGCCCACATCAAGGTCAGTTCCGGGTTGCGCTCACGCAGACCGGGCAGCAGGGCGCGGGCGGCGTCGCGGTCACTGACGTCGGCTGGGGTCACTTTCACCGTGATGAGCATGCCCTTGGTGTCCACCACGACGTGCCGCTTCCGACCATTGATCAACTTCGCTCCATCAAAGCCGCGTGTGGCCTTGCTGACGGTTTCGGCTGCTTTCACGCTTTGGGAGTCGATGATCGCGGTGACCGGGCGGGGACAGCGGCCGGCGTCAACACGGATCCGTCGGCGCAGCTGATCGCGTAGGTGTTCAAGCACGCCGGCTTTGGCCCAGCGGGCGAAGAACCCGTAAACGGTCTTCCAGGGCGGAAAATCGTTGGGTAGGGCCCGCCACTTGCAGCCGTTATCGGGGTGCAGCCAAGGTACGGCCAAAAGGGGCAGTAGGATGATCTTGGTGGGTGATCCTGCCTGTTCAGGGGCGTTGTTGGGTCTGCAGGCGGGTGCGTAGATCGTCGCTGATCTGCTCGTCGACGCGGGCTGGTCGGGGTCGGGTGAAGGCTGGCTGGTCGCCGTGGTGCAGGGTTGCGTAGTCGGTGTGGGCTTGTTCGACGGCTTCGGGGTATGCCTCGGTTTTGGTGTGTTCGGCGAGGGCGCGGTAGATGCTGGCCACGCTTGGGTTCTTCCCTGTGCGTTTGCCGGTGGCAATGATCAGGTCGGGTTGGATGGCTTCGACGGTTTCCCCGGCGGCGCGGCGCCGGAGCACGGTGTGCAGCATGTCGGTGGTGATGACGGCTGGTCGGCCGCCGTGTTTGCCTTTGCGGGCGGCGGCGTCGAGGCCTTCGAGGGTGGCTTCGCGGATGTTCTCGCGTTCGGTCTCGGCCATTGCGGCGAAGAACGCAAATAGGATCCGGCCTGGCCCGCTGGGGTCGTAGATGCCCGGCAGTGGGCCGGCGAGCATTTCCAGGATCAGGCCGTGCGCGGTGAGGTGGTCGGCTAGGGCGGTCAGCTCGGCGGCGTCGCGGCCGAGGCGTTTCATCTCGTACACGGTGAGGATGACCCGGCAGTGCGGGGCGTGGGCTTTGATCTGGCGGGCCAGCGCGAGCGCCGCCTCGAACTGCTGGCGTACCCGGATCCGGGTGGAGATCTTCTCCGAGAAGATCTTGTCGCGACCGATGCCGTGTTTCTCCAAGGTGTCCAGCTGGGATTGCAGTTCCTGAGTCATGGTGCTGCAGCGGGCGTAGCCGATCCGGATGTCCGCGGTGGCGGCGTCAGTCGGCAGCGGCGCGGGTGGTGGGGTGCCGGGCCGCCATGGCTGTCCCGGCAGGCGGTCGACCGGGGTCAGTACCCGTAGCGCCTTGCTCAGCCGGGCGACTGTGGTGAACCGTCCGGTGTGATAGCTCCCGGCGACTGCGCCGGACCGCGACCGGCACGGCGAGCCGGGCTGCGCCTGGCACCGCGAGCACGGGTGACGCTCGACCTCGTCGGCGTCGCGGCAGTCGGGGTCACTGCTCTTGGCGTCGGTCACGCCCTAGATGTTCTCACAAACATCTCGCAGAACTCTCGCCCGACACTTTTGAGTGAGAACGAGTTTTGAGAACGAATCGGGTCCAATGTGGGTCGCCGACGGCCATTCTTGATCTTGCTCGCAGAAAGGAACGTTTCTGCGAGCAGGTCGACCGCGGGTTGTGGTCCTCGCACCAGCCTTCAGTGGCCACCGCACGCTTGGACAGCCTTCAGTTCACTGGCATCACGACAGCAAAAATTAATATCCAAGCCCACAACTGCCGCTCGCCTGCGACGGAGTAGCTCGCAGAGGGTGTTCGCCTAGGTATACATTCCGACAGTACTTTCGGGGTCCGCCCGGACACCGGCTCCCAGCATCTCCAAGAGGCGATGGAAACATTGTGGGAGCATACTGAGCCGCTGACCAGGCTGGACGCTCCCGCTGACTGCTCAGGAAACTACAGCACGTATTCAGCACAACACCCATGAGGGTTACTCGGGCAGCTACTCACCATATTTATGACATGCAAACTGATACAGGAGAGTTTCTCGCTACACGTCAAACACTTGTGGGTAAATGTACCCCACGCTGTTGGTAGTACGACCTAACTCCGACGGGGCATTACGACCTATAGTACATTTCGGATACAGCATGTATTTTATTTTTGTTCCCGAAACCTGAGATAAGGAAGATGCTGTGGCACAAGAACTTTATGTTAATAAACACCTTTTTAAGAGTGCGGACGAGGCATTCCTTTATGCCGCCGAGATTATGGAAAAGTCTTTAACGACGATGGAGAATAAAGTTCCTTTCATCTTGAATGCCAGCAACATGTCTGATGCTGCTTCACTAAAATTTGCGGCAGCTTATGAGCAATTTAAAGCTGACATCCATCAAGTCCATGCCGAGGTGAATCTCCTAGATATTGCCGTCCAGGGCAGTCATGCCGCATATAGCGGTGCTGACACAGCAGTATCCCAACTACCTATTGGTTCCCAGACGTCAACAGGGGCGTCCGGGACGCACGCCAGTTCAATATCTCAAGCCCTGAATCTCTAACAGGAGTCGATCAATATGGGTAACCAGGACGAAATCGTAGTCAAGTTTGATGGGCTGGAAGAAGCGGGCGAGTCGTTATTGGCAGCCTCAAAGAGCCTCCATGATGCGTATCAGCAGGCTAAAGCTGCGATCGATCCGTTAGCGCAACATTGGGGTTCCCGCGATGGGACGGGAGCAGAATTTCGGGAAAGATACGCGCGTCTCGAACCCCTCATCGAGAGACTTCACCTCGTTGCGGGCGGGTTAGGCAAGTTTACCGTCGACCGCCACCGAACCTGGAGGGAAGCAGAACAAAAAGCAGGTTCATTTTTTCGCTGACTCGTGGGTGGGTCGTTTCCACTATTTGAAGGTTATTGTTTCAGGCTTAAACTGCTCGAATGCTGCTATCAAAAATGGTCTTTTGATAGCCAGCATTCGGGCAGTTTAAGTTCTAGTTTCTGCCTGATAATCTAGCTTCGCGGTGAGATTCGAAGGCATTAACCCTCAGGGTACGGGGTTCAGGGTGAGGTCGATGTCAGGCAGGTGCGCGTCATACTGCTCTGAGGTGACGCTGATCTCGTCGGTGGCGTAGACGCCGAACCGGTTGATCCGCATCGTCAGGTACGGCGAGAGGACCGCTAGGTCTTCGGGTTTGATCTCCCAGCCCTCAGCGGCCAACTGACGCAGCACGCTCATCATGTCCAGGGTGGTGTGGAAGATGACCGCATTGGTCAACAAGGTGGAGAACTTGATCTGTTTCTCCTGCTCGGCGGGGTCGTTGTCACGCACGCGGCCTTCGTTGCCGAACCGGCACCAGGCGGAAAAGTTGTTGTAAGACTCGACCTTGTTGGTCGCCGCGGTGGTCCTTCGGCGCAGCTGCGAATCCGACAAGAATCGCAGGAGTTGGATGGTGCGGATGACCCGCCCGACCTCCCGGAACGCCTTGTAGAAGTTGTTGCGCCGCGAGTAGGTCGACAGCCGGCGCAGCAACGTCACCGAGGAAATCTTGCCCGCCGCGACCGACAACACAACCCGCATCAAATCGTCATAATGGCGCTCGATGAGGTCCCAGTCGATGACGTTACGTCCGGGCTCGCCGAACAGGCTGTCGATGTGCCGGAACCGGGTAGTCGCGGAGACGCGGTAGAAGTTGAGGTCCTTCCAGTTCCGTACTCGGGGCATCAGCTCGAACCCGCACAAATGGGCTAGGGCGTAGACCGGCAGGGCCTGGCCTTGGGTATCGGCGTGGATCGTGTCCGGCTTCACTTTCGACTGCTGGTCGAGCAGGCCCTGGATGATGTGCACGGCCTCCCACACCCCGACCGGGATGAACTTGGAGAACAACGCAATATAGGTGTCGGACACGTAGTGGTACGCGATGCCCCCGGTTCCGCCATATCGGATCGAGGTCTCCGCGAGGAGGTTGTCGATAAAGGTGTCCACCTGGGTGCCATCGGCTGCGACCACCGACCCGTCGCCCCACACCTTGATCAGGTCCAGTTCGGTGAACGCGTCCACGATGTCGGCGATCGCCTTGTTCAGCTTGCCGATCGTGACGTGCCGGGCCGAAGTAGTGGCCAGCTCGTGCGCGCTCACCCCGGCGATGTGCCGAGCAGCCTGCGCCGGCCCAAGGTTCGTGCCGTACGTGAACGTGGTCAGGATGTAGCGCACGAACGGATCCTTCAACTTCGGATCCGAACCCGACACGGGCGAGAAACGGCGCCACCATTCCAGCCAGTGCCCGGTACGGGCCAGGATCCCCATCAGCGTGCGCTCCGGCATCCGATCCCGCACCGCCAAGGCGAGGGCCTGCGCCGACGGGGTGGGCGGCGGCGCCCGGAACTGCTTGAGCGACGGCCTGCCGAGCTCGTCGATCGTGAAGTCGGCCAGGTCCGGATACGCGCTATCGGTCGCCCGGCACTGCCGATCGAGACGCTCGTGTAGATCCGCGCGGAACTGCGCGGCGGTCGCGGGGATGCCGACCTCGGCGCAGAAGCCGGGCAGCATCTCGGCGACCTCGCCCGGGGACAGCAGCTGGTCGGCCCAGTTCGCGTACGCCTGCGCACCGCTCACCGCGACGTCCCCGGTGCGTAGCTCCTCCGCCAGGTAGCTCAGCACGCACGCTTCCAGATGGCGGCGCACGAACATGCCAGGACGATTCCGGTCCCGGATCGACTTGTTCCAGTTCTCCGACGCGAACGAGGTGTCGAACACGTGGACCCGCTGCTCACCGGTCTGCGGATCGGTCACCGGCCGGCCGGTCTCGTCGAACACCGGTATCCGGTCGGGGATGTGGTCACGAGTTAGCATCGTGTACTCGCGCATGTAGTCCAGCAGATGCAACACGCTGCGGTCCGCGCTGGTCGCCTCCAAATCCAGCACACCGACCATCGCCAGCATCGACGAGCGATCCTTGCGGAAATGCCGGGCTACCAGCGGCACGTGGTTGTCGCCGTGCGTTGCCCGGACCGCGTCGATACGGGCCAGCTCTTCCGGGAAACCGCCCGCGGCCTCGACCGTCTTACGGGCCATCTCCAACGCCGCAGCATGCTTAGCCGCGGCCGGGCCCAGCGGATCCAGATGCTCCAGCACCTGCCGGTAGTTGACGATCAGCGCCTCAGTGACCTGCTGCTGCTTCTTCTTCAACTCCTCCAGCTCCACCCGAGCCCGTTTCGTCAGCGTCGCGACCCGACGGCAGAACATCTCCGCCGTGTCGTCACGGGCCTGCTCCTGCGCGGCGTAGACCATCGCGGCGAGGAGCGCGATACGTTTCTCGTCCCCGTAGTCGCACAGCACCGCGGCGTCGCCGGCCTCACCCTCACCGGCAAAGTCGGCGATCTTCGATCGCGCGATCCCGTCCCACCAGGCCCGGGAGTCACCAAAGCTGTCGACCCAGCGCAGATGCTCGATCTGCAGGCGGTAGTTCGTCCACGACGGCCGCGGCGCGGTCCGCTTCAACCGGTGGTAATCGCTCTTGGTCCCCGGCCCTGCGGTGAGAAGCATCCGGTCCAACCCGGCCACCCCCGCCAGGCCGATACGTTCAAGAACCAACGCGAAGATCGCCGAGTTGACCTCCTCGCGGATCTGCGCGGCCATGTTGTCCAACGTCGAGTACGCAGGAAGCTCGAACGAGCCCTCAACCAGATTCTCCAACGCCACGTTGATCAGATCAGCCGGATCGTTCTTACGCCAGGCCGCCTCCCGGATCGCCGCAGCGGCTACCGCCCGCGCCGCCGACATGTCCGACACGACCTCACTACGCCGCCTGATCAACGTCCGATGCGCCTTCGCGCTGCGGTCCGAGTCGTACACCGCGGCGACGTCCTCGCCCAGCCCCAAATCCCGGCGGATGTGGGCCAGCACCGCCTCCGGAACATCCTCCAGGCTCGGGAAGTACCCCATCCGGTTGAAGCACTTCAACTGCACCATGAACGCCAGCAGATGGCTATCCGAACGGGCCTGACCACTCGCCCACGCGATCTCCTCCGGCTGCGGCGTGTAGAACACGTGCAACTCCCGGGCCGACAGGAACCGTTTGAACCGCGGATACGCGGTCCGCTCGATCGACGCCACGCTAACCGCCCCAGACCCACGAAGATCAACCTATATGGATCGAAGAACGTACCAGCACCGTCAACCCCGACAACGACCAGCCTCCGCAACAGCCTTTCAACGGCTCTGAACTGCGGAAACTCATTCCAAGATCACCCTACTGCCCCTTTTGGCCGTACCTTGGTTGCACCCCGATAACGTCGGTCCAGCGGGCGCCATCAGCGGTGCCGTAGTCAGGTTCGCGCAGGTCATTGACGATCACTGCCGGTAGGCCCAGTTCGGCGGCGATGACGGCGGCGCTTTGCCGGGTTCGCGGTAGCGGGCTGGTGTAGAGGGCGCTGTACGGGTGGTTGCGGTGGTCAGCGGCCAGACGGGTGGCGAGCCGGGCGGCTTGGGTGTGGCCGCGGTCGGTAAGCCCGCGGCAGGTGGCCGAGCCACCGATTCTTTGTTCGGTGTTGCACCATGCTTGCCCGTGACGGGCGATGGTCAACTCACTGGGCTGCACGACGTTTCCCCGCAAATCTGCTGGTAAAAGGCCAGACACGCGGCGGCGTGCCCGGCTGGGGTAAACCGATGTGCTTGGGCGTCGGCGGCTGTGGTCAGCCGTGCTCGGTGGCCGGGGTCGGTGGCGTAGCGGTCGAGAGCGGCGGCGAGGGCGCCCGGATCGGCGGGCGCGACAATGGTGCCGGCGTTAGCAATCAGTTCGGCCATGTTCGCGACGTCGGTGGCGATCACTGGGCGGGCGGCGGCGAGGTAGTCGGCGATCGCACCGGAGCCTTGGAAGGTGGGCTGCGGCCGGTACGGGAACACCCCCGCGTTGCTGCCGGCCATCAGCGCGGCCCGTCGCGCCGGGTCGAGGTATTCGGGCACCACAACCAGCTGCCCGGCCCTACCGAAGGGCCGGGGTGTAGTGACAGCCGAGCGCAAATCAGCGCCGGCCTGGGCGGGGTCGTCCCAAAACGGTCCGGCCAGAACGACACGTAACGGGGCCTGGGTGTATTCGAGCGCGGTGATCAGATCCGTGGCGCTCTTCCAGGGGGGCGGCGTACCCGCAAAGGCTGATCACGGTGACCTGCGGGCGCGGGTCAACCAGTGCCGCGGCCAGCGCCGGCCCGGCGTCCGGGCAGGTGCCGTCCATGTCTGGCGGATCAGGCTACACGGGGTGATGGAGGGTGTCAGCCAGGTTGAAGAATGCGCCGATGAGGACGCTACGTTGGTAGCGGCGCAGCCCCCGTTGAAGGCGCGCGGTCGACAAGCTCAACCTACGCGGTAGCGGGACGGGTAGCGGCGACACTCGCCCTGATCTGGCGATACCGGGTCGATGAGTCGGTTTCTTGCAGGTCGATGCCCGGATAATGGTGTTATGGGGCTGCGTCTACTACGAACGGGTGAGCAGCACGCTACGGTTAGGGCTCGCTACCGTCGGGCGGTCGCCATGGCGCTAGTGGTGCTTATTCTCGCCATCTCGCTGAGTCTGCCCGCTATCAGTGCGACGTTCACGGCGACGACGAACTCTACCGGGTCGTGGCAGTCCACCACCTTTCCGACGCACAGCCAGACCATGTTGACCGACTCAGCGACCGGATATTGGCGTCTCAACGACACTCCGACCGCTATTGACCACTCGACCTCACACAACAATGGTCTGATGTATGGGCCGGTCAGTGCGGTGGCATCTGCGGCTGGCGACGGTGACACGGCGGGCAGCATTCCCAACCCGGGCGGCATAGCCGTCACGTCAGGAAACTACGTGTTCGCGGGCACCTCCGCTTTTACCGTCGAGGTCTGGATCCAGCCCACCGTGGTTAACAACCTTCAGACTTTGATCTCGTGTGCCGGCGCCACCGGCGGTTGGATTCTGTTCAATGACTCCGCATCTGGCAGCGGGCTGCAGCGTAATGCGTCTGGGGCGTCTTACGCGTTTACCACTGGCTCCCTGGTGACGGTGGGTTCGGTCGCGCAGGTCGTCGGCGTGCACACCGCAACCCAAGATCTGCTCTATCTCAACGGTTCGCTGGCTTCAAGCGCGGCAGACAACCTGTCAATTCCGAACAGCCCCTGCACGTTGCGGATCGCCCTGCCCGTCGGTGGAGTCAGCGGCTACCAGGGTTATATGGATGAAGCCTCGATCTATTCCACCGCACTCAGTGCAGCTCGAATAAATGCCCACTTCAACGCCTATACCGCCGCCAATTATGCCACCAATGTGTTGAGCGATAACCCGACCGGATACTGGCGCTTTGAGGAAAACGCACGCGCCGTAGACTCGTCCACCACCGCCGGATACGGCACATTCAACGCGCCTGGAGTCACGTATTCAGCCACTGGCGGCCTATCGGGCAGCAGTGACACAGCAATGGCGTTCGACGGCACGGCCGGGATCCTGGTCGCCACCGGCAACTACCGATTTCCGGCGACCGGTTCTTTTAGTGTTGAGGCGTGGGTTTACCCCACTACAGTGGACGGAACGAGTCGGCGGATCGCGCAATGTGAACAGAATTCCTCGCCCCGCACCGGCTGGTATCTTTATCACAGCACTAGTGGGGTCACCAGTGAACGGGCGCAGGCCGGCACGAGCAACACCGCGACCGGTGCCACCGCGCTAACCGTGAATACCTGGGCGTTCGTGACCATGACCTATGACGGCACCACGTTGCGCACTTATGTGAACGCGACCCAAGTGGCGTCGACCACCTCAGCGGTCAGCTTGTCGAACACTGCCTGCACGCTGCGAATCGGCTCGGATGCGGCCATGTCGGCCGCATTTGTCGGCACTATCGACGAGGTCGCCGTGTTCGCGACCGCACTGACCAGCGCCCAGATCGCGAACCACTACCAACGCCGGCAGTGAACTCGACCCTGGACAAACGCATAAACTACGACGCTGTACCGGTCAACCGTCGAGCAGTGGAAAAGTGAACGAGTAACATTCAAGATCGACTGGCTGCTGCCGTCTGTGAGCTCAGGCCGATTCGGACTTGAATCCCGACTCAACTAGATCAACTGTATCTTTTTTGCGGCAGGTCGCACGGTTGTTAGTAAACGCCCCCAGTACCGCTATGGCGAGCAGAGCACCCAGTCCGGTCAGTAGCATCCCGGTTTGTGCTGTCCTAGCCGTGCGGGCCGCTGCGTCTGCTGCACGGTCTGCTCGTTGCGATGCCGAGTCGACCACAGCGGTTAGGGCACCAATGAGGCTTTGATAGTGGGCGATCTGGGCATTGCTGCTCGCGTTCGCGGTAGGGGTTTTCACTATTTCCGGATCTTGTGAGGGTTTTCCTGGCCGGGACTGGATGTCAGTGGTCATGGACACGCTCATCGCCGCTGCGGCCGTTTTGACCTGCACACGGTCGGTGTCACTTAAGGCGGTATCGGCGACCAGAGTGTCCATACCATCCACGAGCGTGGTGAAGGACTTCTCCAACGCTGATCGTGAGGCCGGGTTCGCGGTATGCCGGGCGGCGTCTAACGCGTACGCGGTCCCGCAGCCGGTGAAATCTGCGGCCAAAAACTTCACCGCCAGGACGTCACGCTGGGCGATCCTGGCCTGATCTGCCACCTCGATCAGGTAGCGGACACGGACAAAACCGGACACTCCGACGGTTAGGACCACCATCACCGCGGCGCTCACCACCGCGAACGCGGCCAACGACCGTAGCCGAATCACCATCTGCCGCATGCGCCTGGACTCCATCGCTCGGATTGACCTTGAGTTTCGCACTTTCACTCAGGGCGAGCGGCGCTCAGGGTGGAACGCGTCACCCACTGACCTGCAAATCTGGGCCCAGCCACCCCGCTCAGCTGACCCATCCCAGTCACTGCCACGGCGCCGATACAACCGGTCACGGCGACCGTCGGCGAGCCCACTTCACCCACAGTCACCCACGAGACTTGGGACTACTTACGTTTCCACACCCAAACAACGGTAGGTAATTGATCACCGGCAACGCCGGCCCCGACGAGCAGTGAGTCGCGGGTGAAGGACCAGCGCTCGGGGGTCTGCGGCCATAAATCGACAACTGTTGTAGGGCTGGGCAGCGTTACCGGCCGTAGGTTCGAGCTGTCGGGAAACGCTCGTAGGACGCCGGATTCCATAGGGCAATTAATAGAATAGGTAAAATTGCCACCAAGAATAGACCATGAGGCTTATTCAGCGAGCCTGAAAAGTCCACAATAGAGACCCAAAGGAAAAAGACGACTCGCCTTCGTCGAAGATAGAGTTACCAAGCAAAATCTAGTAAAGGCGAGCCGCCAAGAATGTATCATACCACCGGCTTTATCAAAGCTGACATCGTCGATCTCAGTGACCGAGTTCGAGCGACACTCACTACACGGCCCCGGCGTTGTTCCGGCTTGGGGTGTTATGCCCAGTTTAGGGATTGGACAAGGACCTGGTTTGCTGGACGAGCGCGACTCTGGTGATCTTTCGGGTGTCTATGCCACAAGATCGTTGCAGGAGTCGCGCTCGTGTTGTCATCTTCCCCGATCAGCCCTGTTGTTGACCACCTCGCCGATCTGGCCTTGTGGGAAGCCGAACTCGCCGCGGGTTTGCCCGCCGCGCAGGCGGTGGCTGCTGACCCGTTGTCGGTGGCGTCGCCGCTGCTGGAGCGGCTGCGGCAGGTACCCGATCCGCGGCGAGGGCGGGGTCTTCGGCATCCGTTGCTGGTGATTCTGGTGTTGACCGCATGCGCGACGTTGGTGGCCGGTAACGACGGTGTGACGGCGATCCGGCAGTGGGCGGCGCGGACCCCGCAGGATGTCCTGCACCGTCTTGGGGCCCGGTACAACCCGTGGCGTGGCCGGTACATAGTGCCCAGCGAACGCACCTTCCGGCGGGTACTGCAAGCCCTGGATGGTGACGCTCTCGACGCGGCGACCTGCGGATACGCCGCTGATGTGGTCCGGGGTGACGCGCTGGTGCCGGTTGTCGCCGCCGGGTGCGACGAGCCGGTCGAGCGTGAACAACGCCGCGCCGCCGCGCGGGCGGTGACTCACCCGGCGCCGGCCGGGCTGCTACCCGCGGCCGCGATCGACGGGAAACTGTTGCATGGCAGCCGCACCCCGGCCGGGCAGGTGTTCCTGGTCGCCGCGGTCACCCACGACCGCGGGATCGTCCTGGGTCAGCGTCAGGTCCCGAACAAACGCGGTGAGAACGCGGTCATCGCGGACCTGCTGACACCGCTGGACGTGGCCGGCATGATGCTGACCCTTGATGCCCTGCACACGACGAAGAAGACTGCCCGGCTGATCACCGGGCCGCTGAACGCCCACTACATGTTGATTTTGAAGGGAAATCAGCCCCTCGCGCTGCAAGCCGCCCAAGCATTGCTGTGCGGCACAGACTCCGAGTTCATCGACCACATGGACGTCACCACCGACAGGGGACACGGGCGTACCGAACGACGGACGCTGCGCGTGGCGCCCTGCGACGACACCCTGTTCCCCGGCGCCCGGCAAGTCTTTCGGCTGCGCCGTGACACCGGTGGACTCGACGGCGTACGCACCAGCAAAGAAATCATTCACGGCATCGTCAGCGCCGACGCCGGCCAGGCCGGGCCGGGCCACCTCAACTATTACGCGCGGGGTCACTGGTCCGTGGAGAACCGTCTACATTGGAGCCGTGACGTGACCTTCCACGAGGACGATTCCCAGCTCAGAACCGGTACAGCCCCACGCGCCGCGGCCAGCTTCCGCAATCTGGCCCTCAACACCTTCCGCCTCGCCGGACGCGCGAACATCGCCCACGCCCGACGCGACCTCCACGAACACCGCGACGCCTTCGCCGTCTACAACATCTAACAAACCATGATCAAACCGGACACTCCCGAACAACGCCGGGGCCGTGACACTCACTAGTGGTGAGAAGGAACCCTGGCCACCAATTCTTGGACTTTTCCAGGCCGTTGTCGTCGCTCTAACCTACATGCGGCGTAATCGGGTTCAGGCCGAGATCGCTGAGGCCTTTGGTGTGTCTCAAGCAACGATCTCCCGAGCGATTACCGGTCTCGTCCCGTTGATCAACCTCGTGCTAGACGAGTTCGTTCCGACCGTCGAGGAGCTCAGCCCGAAGAGTCAGTACATCGTTGACGGCACACTGCTTCCGTGCTGGTCATGGCGTTCTGACCGCACTCTACTCTCGGGCAAACACAAGACGACTGGGCTGGGAGTACAGGTCGTCTGCACGCTTGACGGGAGGCTCGTGTGGATTTCTGATCCCATCCACGGGAACCGACACGACTCATTCTGCCTACAGGAGTCACAAGCGTTGATCACGCATGACCCGGGTAACTGGATCGGTGACAAAGGCTACGTCGGCAACGGCATGCTTACCCCGTACAAGAAACCGAAGGGAGGTGAACTGAAAGATTGGCAGAAAATATTCAATGGGCAGGTTAACAAAATTCGGTGGGTAGTCGAGCAAGTCATCGCCAACTTCAAGACTTGGAGGATCCTGCACACCGACTACCGGCGACCCCTTGAGACCTTCGCCGAAACGATATCTTGTGTTATTGGTCTCCACTTCTACAGAATGGCTCGTGAATAAGCCTCCATAGTCACGTTTCCGCAACCACACTGACGGCAATCCAATGAAAGGTATACGCAGGCGTACTCGGAGGGTCATTCAAAACCCGTTGCGGTGGTTCGGTAGATCTCGAGGGCGGTGACGGTGTGTAACACGTCGGGGAAGTCGGTCATGATCCGGTGGTAGCCGGTCTTGAGGATCTTCTAGTTCTTTAAGTGGCTGATGGCGTGTTCCACGGCGGCGCGGTGCCGGTTGAGGCTGTAGTTGTACGCCTTCTGCTTGTCAGTCAGTTCCCCACCGGGAGGTTTCTTGTGCGGGGTGAGCGGGCCGACGCCCTGGTAGCCGCCGTCGCCGATCATCCCGGGTCCCTCGGGTGCGTAGTGGCCGGCCCAGCGTTGCGCGATGCCAGAGATGTGGAACGCTACGGCGTCGTGACGGGCGCCGTTGACGGGCTCACTGACGTCGGCGACTCGGCCGTCGAGGTCCGTGATGACCTGCACATTCTGCCCGCATATGTGTTTCTTACCGGAGAACAGGCCGTGGTAGTGCTTGCGTTCGCCGACCGCAGCGATGAACCCGTCGACCAGTACGCCATCGCGTTGTGTCTGGTGCATCCGCTGGTCAACCTCGGGGCGGGTGACCCACCGCAAGATCGACTGCAGAATGTTGTGATAGCGGGTGACTGTAGCCTGTGAGCAGCCAAACAGTTCGGCTACGACTTCGTCGGGCATGTTGTGTCGTAGCCCGAACAGCACCGCGATCACCGCCGTGGGCAGCGGTAACACGTGGGGTCGGCCGACCGGCGGGTTCTCCCACTCGTGACCGACGATCTCGCGGACGCGGTCGGTCAGATCGGCGAGTTGTTCCTGGTTAAGTCCTGTCATACGCGCGCATCGCGGCGGCCGGCCCTCGATCATCTTCCATACAAAGCTGATCTATCCGGGATCCGGCCGCCGCGTCTACTTCGGACGATGTAAGACCGGTCACGCCACCGAACGGATCTTACGCACGGTAACATCCAAAGTCTTCAAACTAGTTTTGAATGACCCTCTCGGCCTTTGAGGTTCTTCATGGGCACTGGGGTGTGGGGTGTGTAGCCGACTAATCGGTGCAGCAACAAAGTACCCGGGTCAGCTGGATTTTCTACAAGTGTCAGTTTCCGTACTCCTCTGCACGGGCCATGCTTCTCTTCACCTGCAGTTCTTCGGATGAGTGCAGAGACGTACGGACATCCGGGTGACCTATACCTAGGCGTTTCATGATCTTGCTGTGATGTGTCTCATGTGGATAGAGAAAAGTGCCTCTGGCCTGGGAGAATTCGAGTAGCGAAGTCAAAATATCCCGGACCGGAAGGCACTTTTCTCGTGCGCGACTTTACCCGATGGTCCAAGGGGCTGACTGTCACCGGCAATGGAAAGAACGTGATCGCTCACGCGGGTGCTGCCGCGCTGCGGCTGGTCGCCGACCGTAGCGGCCTGACTCAGGCCCTGTCGGACACCCTGTATCGCGACGATTTCACCCCGGATCATGATCGGGGCCGGGTTCTGGTTGATGCCGCTGTGATGATGGCCGATGGCGGTAACACTGTCCGCGGTATCGACGTGCTGCGCTACCAGCGTGACCTGTACGGCCCGGTCGCGTCCCCGCCCACGTTCTCGCGTGCCCTGGCCGAGATCGACGAGGCGGGCCTGGACCGTCTCGACAACACCCGCGCGAAGGTCCGCGCCCAGGTCTGGGACCTGATCGCCGCCCGCCACGGCCGTATCCCACCGGCGCTGGTCGCGACTGGTGACCTGGGCGATACCATCGTGCTACGTATCGACGCCCACTTCATCGATACCGTGTCGCGTAAAGAACACGCGGCCAGGCTTCGAGGCCGTTACGGACACCACCCCCTCGCGGTGATCTGCGACAACACCGGTGAATGCCTCGCCGAGCAGCTACGCCCCGGCAACACCGGCGCCAACAACGCCGCTGATCACATCGCGTTACTGACCAGGGCCATCGCGCAACTACCCGCCGGTTATCGGCACAATTTGCTGATCACCGCCGACGGTGCCGGCGCCACCCACGACCTGCTGAATTGGATCACCGCCTTGAACCGGCCCCCTGACGGCGACGACCCCAGCATCCGGGTGGAATACTCGGTAGGCTGGCCGGTCGACAAACACACCGGCACAGCCATCGCCGGGCTACCCGAGCAGGCGTGGACGCCGATGGTGGCCGCCGATGGCCTACCCGGCATCCCGGCCACCCTGCACGGCGAGTCCAGCCCCCTCACCGTCGGACAGGTCGCCGAGATTACCGGTCTGCTGCACCACCTGCATACCTGGCCGCCGGGCCTGCGGGTGTTCGTCCGCCGAGTCAAACCGCTGCGCGATACCACTGCCAATGCTTTGCCAGGTGTCGAGCAACTCGAACTCGACCTGCAACACGCCGCCGCGGGCTGGCGCTACGAAGCCTTCGCCACCAACAGCCCACCGGCCCAGCCCGACGAAGACCCCCACGAGGTCACCGCCTGGCTCGACGGCCGACACCGAGTCCACGCCCGGGTCGAAGACCACTTCAAAGACGGCAACACCACCGGTGGTAAACGACTACCGTCGCAGAAGTTCGCCGTCAACAGCGTCTGGTACCGCACCCACGCCATCGCCTGTGACCTGATCGCCTGGCTGCAACTACTGGGCTGCCACGGCAACCTCACCCGAGCCGAACCTAAAACCCTGCAATACCAGATATTCCACACCCCGGCCACCCTCACCCGAGGCGGTCGGCAACACTTCCTGAACTTCCCACCCGACTGGCCCTACACCACCCACATCCAAGCCATCTTCCACCGCCTCTTCGCCCTGCCGATCCCCACCTGAACACCATTCCCAGTCACAACGAGCAACGAAAGGCACCCACCGCGTCGAGAACGGCGCCCACCGAGGCGACACTCGGCCATATCGGCACACCCACAACCCAAAACAACAACCACCAACAAGCATCAAACGTCATTCATCAATACGCTCAAGATCATGAAACGCCGAGGTATACGCGCGTGCACTACCGACTATTTGTTCCGTATTTCCGTGCGCAACGGCGACGTCTTCGTTCGACGCCACCGCGGAACAGCGCCCTGTTTGACCAGGTCCCGCCGTACCGATGCCGTTCTGTTCGACGGCCGGGCCGAGTGAGTGCAGAGGACACTGCCCTAAAGATCTTGACGTTTTGACCGTTTATGGCTAGGTATTGATGTTCTTGGTGTCGGTTGGGTAACGATCACCTAGGTTGTTTGCGTGATCGGGCCGCTACCGACGGGTGTGTGGGCGACATGCGTGGTCGGGGTTACCGGGGAATAGGCGAAGCTCCTGATAGGACGGCGAGTTGTTGAGACACGCGTCGGCAACACAGGAGCTTCGTTGTCAGAGTCTGTCACAGGTGCGCCCAGGTTGATGTTGTCACGGCCGGACGGGCTCTCGGGGTCGTTACGGGAGGCGGTCCTGGCCGGTCTCGGAACACAGGTTCAGGTCGCTGAGGGTGGTGATCCGATCGGTGTAGTGGTCACGCCCGAGCGGGTGGAGTCGGCGTTACGGTCGGCGGGTCACCTCGACAAGCAACGTGCGACGTTGTCGGGTGCGGTGACCACGGTGCTGGTCCTCGGGTTGTGTCTGTACTCCGGGCAGGGCTATCCGCTGGTGATCGCCCGGTTGTGGCCGTTGCTGGCCGGGTTTAACCCGGTCGTGGTGTTGTGCGCCCCGGTCTGTGCGGTGGCGTTGTCGCAGGCCAGAGCACGGCTACCAGTCGCGGTGCTGCGGGAGTTGTTCACCCAGGGTGCCGCTGACACGGGCGCTGCGGCGGCCACAGCAGGGTCGATGATGTTCGGCCTGCTCGTGACCGCAGTCGACGGTACCGTGTTCGATCTGGCCGCGAGCGACGCGATCCAGGCTCGGCATGCAACCCCCGACGGTGGCCGGTTCCCGCAGATCCGGGCGGTCACGGTCATCGAGTGCGGCACCCGAGCGATCATCGACGCCGAGATCGACTCGTGCGAGGTCAGTGAACAGGCCTTGTGGGACCGCCTCGCCGGCCGCCTAAAACTGGGCACGATCAACCTCGCCGACCGTAACTTCTTCTCCATGCACCGGTGGGCAGTTGCGGCCGCGACCGGCGCGCACCTGGCCTGGCGGGTAAAGAACGGCGCGAAGAGCGTACCCGCGAAGATCGAGTCCAGGCTGTCGGACGGCTCGCACCGGGTTCGGCTGCACGAGTCGGACGCGATGCTCACCCACCGCCGCAAGAACACCGGCGAGCCGAACACGGCCCGCCTCGATGACATGATCGCCCGGCTGGTCGAGTTCACCGTCACCGTGACCGACCGCACAGCAACCTCGACCACGAGCAGATTTCGAATCCTGACCACGCTGCTCGATTATGAGGCCTACCCCGCCGAGCAGATCGCCGCACTCTATGCGCAACGCTGGCAAGCCGAACTGGCCTACAAAACAATCAAGTCGACGTTACGTGGCGGCGACCGGCGGCTGCGTGGCCAGTCCCCGGACCTCGCGGAACAAGAGGTCTGGGGCATGCTCACCGTCTACAACGCCCTGGTCAAGCAGGCCGTGACTGCAGCGGTCGACCTCGGCATCGACCCCGACGAGATCTCTTTCACCGTCGCGCTACACGCGACCCGTGACCACCTGAGCGCCGCGGCACCCTGCCGTGCCTGCGGCCACCGCAACACCCTGGCCGATCTACAAGCCGCCATCACCGCCGCCCCCCGAGAACGCACCGGACGAACCCGGACCGGCCCACGAACCAAGAAACAACGCGAAACCCAACACGTCCGCGACGTCACCTACACGATAGCCATCACCGAATCAAATCTACCCATAATCACCTAATCGGCAAGATCTTTAGGGCAGTGGTGCAGAGGAACACGGACATCCGTGCAGACAACTTCGGAAACTGACATCCTTAATCGGAAGCGGCAGCGAATTTCGGTACGGGGCGTTGTTGATTGAGTTCCGAGACGTTGTTTACAGCAGTTAGCACATGTGTACGACCACATACGGGTTGATCTTATGTCGGTTTAGGATCCTTTGCCGACACAAGATCAACTTTTCTCAATGCCTACGCGGGTTACTGGGTGATGAGCCAGCGCAGCTCGGCGACGAGGTCGAACCCCCTGCGGGGGGAGTTCGACCTCGTGCCCAATGACCGCCCGCCGCCGCATCGTGGGTCAGCTTCGATGTCCACCAGGTCGGGACCGCCTCTGACCCCTGCAGGTGCAGAGCATTAGTCCCAAGCCCCGGGCTACTGCGTCACGCAGACCCGGCCACCGGCAGTGAGGTCGTCAACACATGCCGAGGCGGGACCAGGACTGAAGACCTGGTCACCGTAGTGGCTGCCCACACCGGTAAAGACGTAAGGCTGATTGAGGCCGTTGCCGGCCCACACACCGTCGGACAACCGGGTCACCCAGATTCGGTAGGTGTGGTTGTTGACCGCGTTGAAGCGGGCCCAGTTGGTGTCGCAGTTGCCGGCCCGCAGCTCCAACGTGCCACCGAACGCCCCTTGCGACAGAGGACTTGACGCGGTAGTTGCGCAGCCAGTGTTAATGGGGTCCGAACCGTTGCAGGAGTTGGCGGAGCAGGAAGCGGCCAGAGCCGGCGACGCTACAGCCAAGCTGCCAACCGTGGCGACGACGCCGACAGCGGCGGCCAGGATGCCTTTCATGTTTCCTCCAGTTACGTAGTCTGCTTGTGGATCGCCCTTCATGGGCAAAAACCATCCGGCCACACCCGACAGTTGTCCACCAGCGCGGCTGGCCCGGCTGACAACAGCCAACCGCAATTGGCCTGCCGACCTGCAATGTCTTGTTGTCTGGCAAGGAGAAACTGACAATGGTTGGACGTCCCGAGTCCACGCTGGATCCAGACGCCGGCCCGCTCGCCGCTTTTGCCATGGACCTACGTGTCCTAAGACAAACGGCCGGGCAGCCTAGCTACCGCCAGCTAGCCAAGATCGCTCACTACTCCTCCGCCACCCTCGCCCAGGCCACCTCCGGGCGTCGGCTGCCCTCTCTGGAGGTGACTCTCGCGCTGGTACGCGCCTGTGGCGGGGACAGCGCCAGCTGGGCGACCCGCTGGCACACCCTCGCGGCAGCAGCCTCTAGCTCGGCCAACCTCACCCCGCCGACCCCCGCCCCTGCCCACCCTGCCCTGACCCGCTGGCGGCAGACCACTGGCGCCCCCCTGCGTACCATCGGACCGGCGATTGCGCTCACCGCTGTGCTCGCCGGATGCCTCGGTGCGTGGGCCGGGCACACCAGCACTGCCGGCCACGCCAACACACAAATAGGCGACGGCCGTCAGGCAGCAGCTGCGGCAGCTCCTGGTGACGCGCAACGGGCCGTCAGTGACGGCGCCGATCCGATCCAGGCCAACTGCGACCAAGATGGCATTACCCTCGCCAGCCAAGTCCTACGAGACAAGACTGGGGGGCCCTTGGCCGATGTCGAACTGCGCTACTCGCCACGATGCAACGCGGGCTGGGCCCGCTTCCACACCGGCACTATAAGCAGCACCACCGGTAGCGTCGATCCGCGCGGCGCGCCGCTGATCACCGTAACGATCGAACGGCCCAGCGACACCACGATGAGCCAGTTTCGTTACCGTTTCGACGGCCGGAATGTTTATAGCGACCTATTACTGACCAACCGCAGCTGTCTACGCGCAACGGCCATCGCGCAGATCAACAACGTCACCACGACCAAGGCCACGACCGAATGTCGAGCCGGAATCTGAGCCTCGACCCGACCGCCCTGCCACCGCCCCGGCTACACACCAGCCGCAGCACCGGCCCGGCTTTCGAGAAGGGATGCCCTCAGCACGAACGCCATCAACGTCGAACCCGTACCGGAAGTCATCGCCATACCACGATCCCGGAACACCAATTACGGGCCGACTTCTGAAACAAAAGATGACCTTGAACCGAGCCTGAGACCAGGGCTTGAGGACTCTTGTTCGCGAGAGTCACGGTAACGGTGATCTTGATGTCAGTTTGATGCGTTCTCACGAGGCCGGCTCAGCCATCCACCGCGGGCGTCACGTCGGTGAGGTGCCGGTGCAGCGACGGCTTGGGAATGCCCGGTCTTCTTCGCGAGCGCGGCGAGACTGTCGCTCTGGCTCAGTCAGCCGGCGGTTGCCACGGTGGCCGCTGCGCCTGCCGCTTAGCGTGGCGGGCCTGCTTGAGTGCCGAACGCCACCGTTTCTCCTGCGCGGCCGGGTCCGGGGCGTCGGCCGCGGTCGGGGAGGCGGCTAGGGCCTCCCGGATCTGCTCGACAGTCCAGCCGGCGGCGAGCAGCCCGGCGACCTGATGGGCAAGGGACGCGACCCGCCCGCGGGCACGCCGCCGCTCGGCATCGGTTTCGCCGAGTTTCCACGGCAGTGCGTCGACGATGCCGTCAGCCTCGGGCAGGTGGGCCTTGATATCGGGCGGGGAGGTGTCGGCGGTCATGTTCCGCATCTTCTCGCAATGCCAGGACGGGGCCGGCGGCGGCAGGCCGGGGGTAGAAATCACGGCATCGCTTGCCGTAGGTTCGTACGGCATGTCTGCCGTACGATGGGGGCATGACTGAGAAGCTAACCGTGCTGGTCTCCACCAAGCCGTTGATCGCCGAGCGCGCCGCCGCGGCCGGGCTGTCGATGGGTGACTACCTCGACTCGCTCGTGCGCCAGGACGACCTGCGCCTGCGGCTGCAGGCCGACGCCGACACGATGGCAGCCGCCGGCCTCGATTCCCCCGAGCGCGCCGGCCGGTCCGCCGCGATGATCGCCGGCCTGCGCGCCGCCCGGTGAGCGTCGAACCCCAGTGCGGCGAGGTATGGCTACTCGACGAAGCTAGCGTGCTGCCCGGCGGGATGCTCGCCCTGATCGTCTCCGGCCCGGCCTACAACGCGGCCCGACCGCGGCGAATGGTCGTCGAAGTCATCACCGAAGCCCTGCCCGCCGCGGGCGCCCTGCTCGCCCCACTGCCCCACCGGCTGGCCCACCTCGGCGTTGCCATCATCGGCGAACCCATGACCGTGCCCCTGACCTGGTTCCCCCACGGGGACGGCGAACCCATCGCTACCCTCACTGCCGACGAGATCGATCCCATCACCGACGCTCTACGCGCACTCATCGGCCGCCGACCCTAGGCCAGCGGTGGGACCACGCCCGGCTCGCTTCACACAGGGCCCGACCAGGCACTCGATGAAGCCGTTCTCGCCCCCTTGCCAGTGTTTCGAGGGCTGGTGTGCGTTGGTGAGGATGACTCGGTGGCTGGACGCAGAGTGATGACGCTCGCGCCGCATCGTGGGACGAGAGCTCGTTTGCGCATCTCAGCGGGCGGTTCTCATTTTGCGACCGCAAAGGAGGGACGCTGCGTACCCGTAACAAGGAGCCGGACGTGAGGGTCGAGCGGGCCTGCGGGACTTGTGGGCTTGGGCTACGCGACGCCGACGCGGGTGGCGAACTCGCGCAGCCGACCAGGCCGTAACTGGTTCGGGCGGACAGCAGATCACGGGTGAGCTGCTGGGCCCACGGCCGATAGCGGACCTATTCGGGCACGTCGTACTCGGCGGCCGGCAGCGCGTCGAAGGCGGCATCGGACCGGCCACGGCCCTGCAGCGCGAGCGCGGTGTCCTCCTAGTAGCGGCCCGGCGCTCGGCGTCGGCGTTCGAGCGGGGGTCGACCTTGCCGGCGTAGCTGACTGATGGTGCGGTACAGCGCGGCATGCCCTTTACGTGTAGGTGGCGGTACCGTGGCCTGATGTCCAGCTGGCCGCCCACGCTCGTTGATTGGCACACACTCACGCCGCAGCTGCGCAACGGCTCTCAGGTGTGCGCGGTGCACGGCCTGGTCGACGCGCCATTGGCAGCGTTAGGCATTCCAGCCTGTCCGCACTGCCGGCAATTGGTGCTCATCGTGCACCGCGACCATGACGGTGTCCTGCGCGAATTCGCCGAGCCGCGCCCACCGATGTGCCCGCAAGGTCATCGGCTTGATAACGGCCAAGTTTTTTTGAGTTGGCAGTCCTGCACCTGCGCTAACGCTAACCCGGGCCCCGGCGGGCACCGCACCTGGCAATGCACGGCCGTTTCATGATCGATAGTGGCGGTGAGTAACGATGCCCGCGTTGGCGTGTCGGATATGGACGAAGCTCCGTTGAGACCAGGTCTTTCCACAGATCTGGTTCAAACGGAGCTTCGTCGTGCCGCAGTCTGCCATCCTCATCGCCGATCCGTCGCCAGTGCCGTTGCCCGAGGGCGTCTCGTTCACGCCTTCGTGTCATGGTCTGCTCGACTTGCTGATCGCCGTTTCCGACAGCCGTTCCGATCAGGGCCGTGATCACCCGGTCGCGGTCGTTCTCGCGCTGGTCGCGGCGGCCACGGTGGCCGGGCTGACAGGCTACACCGCCATCAGCGGCTGGGTCGACGACGTGCCTGCCGAGATCCTCGACAGCCTGTATGCGCGGGTCGATGCCCGTCCTGGCGGGCGGCCGTCGCGTTCGACGCTGTGGCGGGTCTGCACCGACACCGACGCAGACGTGCTGGACGCGGTGATCGCCGAGTGGACCGCCACCCAGCGTGCCGGCACCGGCGAACAGCCTTCCACCAGTACCGATACACCGGTACAGGTACGCCTGGACGGTAAGACCGTGCGCGGCGCCGTCGACCCTGACGGCGAGCAGCTACACCTGCTGTCCGCTCTGGGCGGCTCACCCGGCCCGGACCCGGCCGCGCTCGTCATCGCCCAGGCGCCGACCGACGGTGCCAAGACCCGCGAACCAGAAACCGCCCGCGCCCTGCTGGAACCCCTCGATCTGCGCGATGTGACCGTGACCGCCGACGCGCTGCACACCGTCAAAGCCACCGCCGAACTCATTCATCAGCAGGGCGGTCACTTCGTGCTGCCGGTCAAGCAGAACCGGCCCGCGTTGTTCGACGCTCTCAACGCCCTGCCCTGGGCCACCACCGCGATCGGCTACGAGAGCACCGAGGTCGGGCACGGCCGCAGCACCCGCCGCACCATTCGGGTCCTGCCCGCCCCGCCCGGCCTGCCGTTCCCGCACGTCAGCCAGGTCTGGCTGATCGAACGCTACGTCACCACCAGCGACGGCAAACAGTCCGCCGCCGCACAACTGGGTGTCACCAGCCATCCCGCCGAGACGGCAGGTCCGGCAGAGATCGCCGCGTTCAACCGTGGCCAATGGGCCATCGAAACCCTGCACTTCATCCGGGACACCTGCTACCGCGAGGACAACTCTCGCGTCCGCACCCGCTTTGGGCCCCGCGTCTTGGCCTCGCTGCGCAACCTCGCGATCAACGCGCTACGCCTGGCCGGCCGCACCGACATCACCGAAGCCACTCGCTGGGCCAACCGGAACATGACCAGGCCATTCACCATCCTCGGCCTTACCGGATGATGTTGAAACGGCCGTGCCTGGCAATGCGAGCAGTGTTTGACCCGCAGCGCCGGTGCAGCCGGCAAAGATCAAAGGGCTGAGGTCATGCGGTGGCCACCCCATCAGGATTTAAAACCCCACCGGCCGCAGACCGAAGTCGGATCTCAGTCAGGTTGAGATGCTCGGCGGAGTTTTGCGATGCGGGTGCCATCAGTAACAAAAGCAGATCAGGCGGCCCGGTTTTGAAGGGTGAGTAGCTGGAACGGGTAGGTGTATTCAGCGCCGCAGCCGGCGCAGAACGCCCGAGACGACGAGCTGGTTGGTGTGTCCACCGGTGCTGGTTCTAGGGGTACCGGTAGTACGGGGGAAATTTTCAACGGATATGGCTGACCTGCGTTAACGCTTGGTATCAGGGGGCATTCGCGCTCCGCGTGACCGTCATCTACCACTACGGTTCGTTGCGGTCTTGGTTTCGGTGCGCAGGGGGTGGTCGGTGTCGACACGGTCGTTCTCCGAGGATCAGTTGGAGGCTTTGAAGGGGTTCCCGGACATCGGTAAGGACGAGTTGATCCGGTTCTTCACGCTCACTGCGGCGGATGTGGCGTTTGTCGACCCAGGTCGTGGGCGGGGCCCGGCGGACAGGCTTGGTCTTGCTGTCCAAATGTCTACTTTGCCGTGGTTAGGGTTCGTGCCTGATGAGGTCCGTGCAGCACCGCCAGTCGCGGTGGCCCGGCTGGCAGAGCGCTTGGGTGTGGATCCGGGCGCGTTGCAGGAGTACGGGCGGCGGGAGCAGACCCGCACTGATCATTTGCGGTTGGTGGCCGAGTATCTGAGCTGGAAGTCGGCGCCTGCCGGTGGCGAGGCGATGCAGGAACTGGAACAGTTCCTGCTGGCCAGGGCGATGGAACACGATTCCCCGACGACGCTGTTCAATCTGGGGTGTGAGTACCTGATCGCGGCGAAGACGATCCGGCCGGGGGTACTCATCGTGGCTAAGATGGTGGCCTCGGCCAGGACCGCAGCGACCACGTTGACGTACCAGAAGGTCGCGCATCTACTGACCGTGCAGGTGATCGCCGATCTGGACCTGCTGCTGCGCTTCGACGCCGGGTTGGGGATGACCCGCCTCGCCTGGTTAACGGCTCCAGCGGTGCAGGCCACAGCAGTATCGGTGAAGACCGCGATCGAGAAGTTGACGTTCCTGCGGGCGATGGACGCGCACGTGCTGGACCTGTCGATGCTGGCGGCGGAGCGGCGCCGGTTTTTGGCGACGGTGGGGCGGCGCAGCACGAATCAGGCCCTGGAACGGCGCGATGATGAGCGTAAGTATCCGATCCTGCTCACGTTGGTGGCGCAGTCCGCGGTCGACCTCCTCGATGAGGTCGTGACGTTGTTCGATCAGGCGGTCTCGGCGCGGGAGTCGAGGGCGAAAGTCACCACCGATGCGGCGCTGGCGGAGCGGGGTAAACGGGGCGAGAACAGGCAGGCGTTGCTGGAGATGATCCTGCCAGTCCTGGCGGACCCGGGCATCCCCGACGAACGGGTCGGCGGCACCTTGCGGGGGCAGATCGGCATGGGTGTGCTACGGGAGGCCGCGGCGACCGGATGGCCGGCGTTGCCCCGTGATCAGGGCCGGCTCTCGGCGATGGACACCTCGTACACGTATTTGCGGCAGTTCACCCCGAACGTCCTGGCCGCGATCGATTTCCACGGCGGGCCGGGCACTGCCGAGTTGATGCAGGCGGTGGCGATGCTCGTCGAACTCAACCGCACCGGCGCCCGTAAGGTTCCTGATACGGCACCGGACGGTTTCGTGCCTACCCGGTACGCGGATTATCTGGCCAGGGCCCGGCAGTCCGGTGATGACACCGCGTACCGGCATTACTGGGAACTGTGTGTGCTACTCGGGCTGCGTGACGGGTTGCGCTCCGGTGACGTGCACGTGCCCGGCTCACGCCGTTACGCAGACCCGGGGACGTACCTGTTCACCCCGCAGCAATGGGCGCCGCGGCAGACCGAGTTCTGCGCGTTGGTGGGCAAACCTGCCGACGGCCGACACGGCCTGGAGCAGGGGATTGAGGAGTTGCACGTCGCAGTTTCGGAGCTGGAGGCGGTCCTGGCGAAGGCGTCCCCGGATGATGTTGGTGCGGTCCGCCTCGACGCCGAGGGCCGGCTGGTGATCCCGCCGCTGACCGCCGAGGACGTTCCTGCCGAGGCGAAGGCGTTGAAGCAGGAACTGGCGGCGATGCTGCCGTTCGCGCCGATCGCGTCGCTGCTGATCGAGCTGGACCACCGGACCGGGTTTTTGCGGTGTTTCACCCACGCCGGCGGCCATAAGCAAACCCAGTCGACCGAGCTCAAACGCAACATCCTCGCGGTCCTGATCGCGAACGCCACCAACCTTGGCCTGGTGAAGATGGCCGAGGCGTGCGGGGTGCCCTACGACGTCCTCGCCTGGACCCAGGAGTGGTACGTGCGCGAAGAAACCCTGCGCGAGGCCAATACGGTGATCGTGAACCACCACCACCGCCTCGATTTGGCCCGGGTCTTCGGCGGCGGCACCATGTCATCCTCGGACGGGCAACGCTTCCCCGTTCGCGGCAAATCGTTGACCGCCAGGGCGATGAACACGTTCTTCGCCGATCAGGGCCTGTCGACCTACACCCACGTCTCCGACCAGCATTCCACGTTCGGGACAAAAGCGATCGTCCCGACCACCCGTGAAGCCCACTACGTGCTGGATGACTTCCTCGGCAACGCCACCGACCTACCGATCCGGGAACACGCCACAGACACGGCCCTTGATACTGGTGAGATCGCTTATTTAATCGTCGCGAGTTCTTAGCTGGAAGGGCTCAGGTGGAGGACGGCTGTTACTCCGTGTAGTCCTTGGCCGTTGGCGAGCCTGAGCAGATGATGCATCGCAGTGGTGCTGGAATTTCCAAGTTAGGGTTTGGTGGTGCCGGCGACCCTTTTCTTGACTTGCGGCCTTCAAGGTAGTGGGAAGACAACGCTCGCCAGGCAGTTGGAGGAGAAGCATCACGCCTTGCGGCTGACTGCCGATGAGTGGCTTCGCGACCTGCACCCGGACTTGTTCGAGGATGAGCTTGATGCTCTGCGGTACCGGCTGGAGAAGGTGCAGTGGGCAACAGCTCTGCGTGTGCTGGCATTGGGCTGCAACGTCGTGCTGGACTGGGGTTTGTGGGCGCGAGAGGAACGTGATCTCTACCGATCGCAGGCGCAGGCGATTGGGGCTCGGGTGGTGCTCTGCTTGCTCGATCCACCCAAACAGGAGCTGGTGGATCGTTTAAGCCGACGGAACGCGCTTCTTCCGCCAGGGGCATTCCGGATCCGCGACGAGCAGTTCGAATGGTCCTGGAACTTCTTCGCACGCGAGCGCCCGACCCCGACTGAGTTGGAGTTTTTTGATCCCATGCCGTGACGGGGGTGGTGGGCTGTTGCTCTAGTCACGCCTTGGCGTCCCCGGGGCGTATCCGGCCCAGGTGGTGCCGGCTTCGGCGGTGTGGCGGGTGGTGGTGTTGTGGTGGTAGCCGAGTGCGGTGGCGACGATCGGGGCGGGCAGGTCGAGGACGTGCTGGCGGATCGCCGCGGTGCGGCCGGCGGTGGCGGGGACGCCGAGGTCGTGGACCAGCAGCGCGGACAGGGTGTCTGACCGGAGTGGCTGTCCGGCGCGGCGTCCGGGGAACAGCCAGCGTGATGCGTGGTTCGTGGCGGTGGCCATGTTGCCCCGCTGGCCGACGTACTCGAGCAGCAGCGCGGCCACCGGGTCGGGAACCGGGGACGGTGGGTCGCCGAGCCGGAGCAGGACCTGGTCGCCGTCGCCGATGATGTCATCGATGCTGAGCCGGGTGATCCTGCTGAGTGGTTGGGCGTAGAGCAGCAGGATCGCGGCGGCGGCTCGGCTGCGTAGCGGTGCGTCTTCGCTGGTGAGGACTTGGCCGAGCAGGGTGGTGCGGTCGCGTTCGGGCATCGGGGCGGTGCCGGGGCTGTGCGGGGTGGGCAGTGCGAAGCGGCGGGTGAGCCGGGTCTTGGCTGACCATTGCAGGAACGCTCGGATGTTGACGCGGTTGCTGTTGGCGTGTTCGACGGACCAGGTGTCGATGTCGGCCTGGGTGCAGTCGGCGAGCTGCCGGCCGCGGCCGGCGAGCCATGCGAGCAGGGCGGTGGCTTGGAGGATTTGTTCACCGGCGTAGCGGCGTCCGACCGTGCTGATCGGCCGGTTCTCGGCGCGGGCTCGGAGCCGGGGCAGGAGGTGCCAGGTCGCAAAGCGGCGCAGGATCTGGGCGTGGTCTGGGTCGGCGAGCCCGGTCAGGTGCTCGTGCAGCCATCGTCCACTACGACCTCACCCACACCGCCAACGAACACCGCGACCGAGCACTCGCCGCGGCCCGGACCGCGAACCCACAACGGTTCTCCACCACCACGACCCCGAAGATCCTCAACCTCCCAGCCGCAGCCTGGATCAACCCACCAACCCCCGACCCGACCAGCCCCAAACCAACACTCGAACTCGTAACCGCTTAACTTCCCACTGGCCTCAACCACCTTGACAAATTCCGATGCGCCCGGTAGTCGTAGCGCCAGCAATAGTAGATACAGTCCCTTTGGTGGACGAGTTGACATTGAAATCGCCGACAAGTGTTGCGTTACCACCATTCGCGTCGGTGGTGTAAATGTTGAATTGCCTTGTCGTTGTGTCCGCGTGAGCGATACCGGCGGCGGCCAGCGACATTCCCACCACAGCAACACCGATACTAGCAAGAATTCCCGCTCGCTTGATACGCTTCTGCATTCTCATAATCCTAAGAAATTGAATTCACGAGTTGGTCGTTTCGGATCGTGTGTTTCCGTTAAAGCGGTCCAGTTGGCAATTAGCGTGACGTTGCGTTCCACGCCCCTTGCGGTTGAACGGTGCGTACTCCACACCGTGTAGGTGAGGTCAGGATGCGGGTTTGGTGAGGCGGGTGATGAGGTCGGCGGTGTCTTGGCGGACCCGGTCCAGGTTGGGGTAGAAGCTGTTGCCGGGGCAGTCGGTGCTGTCGGCTGCGGGGTTCGCGGTGTGCCAGTCGCGGTGCCCGGACACGGTGCGGATCGTGGCGCTACGCGGTGGTGCGGTCCGGGTCGTGTCGGCCAGGTCAGCGGGGTTGACGTAGTCGGTGGTTCCTAGGGGGTCGAGGTGTGTTGCTGTTGCTAGCCCGGCGATGACGAATGCCAGGGATTGGTACACGGCTTCGGTGGGTGCGGTGGTGGTGTAGTCGCCGAGTAGGACGACTCCGATGTTGCCGGCGTTGAAGCCTGGTAGGTGCGCGCCGTTGACCTCGCGGGGTGCGTTTTTGTCGAACGGATCTTCGAAGACGGGAATGGTGTCGTCTCCGGACCGGCGGCCTTCGTATACGGTGCCTTCGGTGTCGATGAGTAGGTGGTAGCCGAGGTCGTCGAGCCCTGATCCGCCCTTCGCGGCTGAGTTCGTCTGGAACTCGTACAGGGCGCGGACGTGTTCTAGTTGTCGGCTGGTGTCGTAGGTGTTGCCCTCATGGTGCACGGTGATCGTCAGCGGGGTGTAGAACGACAGCGGGTTGGGTGATCCGTCGGGTTTCACGGTCACCCGGCGGGATTCGTCGGCACCCCACGCGGCACGAGACAGGTAGCGGGGTGCCTCGGGCAGGGCAGCCATGTCCGCGGTCAAGGCTAGGAGCCCGGCTGGTGCGGCCGTGCTCAGAGTGGGGCCGTCCGCGGTGTTGAGCTCAACAGAAGACACGTCCCCGCCACCGTCGGCGGTTATCTCATAGCCGAGCACACCAGGAGCACTGATCAGCGCGCTGCCACCCGGGGTGTCTTGGGCGCTATCAGCACCAACAGTGCAGCCGCGCGCGGTTTGCCAGTCCTTCCAGCCATCCTTGGTGCGTAAGCGCACTGTTGCGCTGGTACCAGTCCAGGTCACACCCAAATGGCTGAGCTGGAAAGGAGTTTTGTCGACTCGGGCTCCGCCAGCACGGCGACCCTGCTGACGCCGCAACGTCTGCGGGACGCGGGGACCGCGAACCGCAGTCCCGGAACCACCAGCTGTCCGGGGGATCTCATCGGCTGAGGCGTTGAACATCACCCCTAACGGAACAGCTGCCGCTGCAATGCCGGTGGCACCGAGAAGAAGGGAACGTCGAGAGACCATGGTCCTCCGTCCGCCAGTGACACCCGCCTGTCCGGGGTGTCGCATGGTCGATAATCGGTCGCGACCGTAACAGCGCATGATCAGGCGAACAAGGACACCGGCAACCCCCACCCACGATCTCTGCAACTGGTCACCATGCAACCACCAAAAGCTATATTCGTTCGATGCGGATGCCGCAGTTGGTGGCCATTTGTATCGCACCTGAATACTTCTGGTAACGGGCAGGAAATGTTACGGGTTGAGGTAGCTGCGTACTTTCTGGGAGATTTTTTCGTAGCTGTTCACCGGGACCGGGTGAACTTTCAAAGATCCCCGTTCTTGGTGAATCGGTCGAGGCCGCGGGTGGCACTGCATCGGCGGGGGTCGAAGCCTGGAATGACCGCGTTGATCTTTGGAGCCAAGATCGCGAGCATATAAGCCGCAAACGGACTTCGATCAATCCTGCTTGATGTTTGAGGGTTCGACATTCGCCGATCAGACTTGAGCATCTACCTGGGCATCTTCACCCGAACGCTCAAACTGCAATACTTCACCCGACCCCGGTGAACAGCTACCTTTTTTCCGTGAACGTAATAGCCCATATCCCCCCAATTGGTGACCTGGAGGACTTCCCAAAAGTATTTAAATTGTTTATCACAGCGGGCCGTGCACTCGGAAAACCTCAAGCCTCGCTACGGTACGTAACGCTGCTGGGAACTTTTCGAGTGACCGCCGGAAGCCCGTTTTGAGAACTTTCCACGATTTCAGGTGGGCAATAGCGCGTTCAACCGCGGCCCGGACCCGGTTGAGGGCAGTGTTGCAGGCCTTACGGACCCCGGTCAGCTCCCGCTTCGGTGGCTTCTTGTACGGGCTCATAATCCCGCACCCTTGGTACCCTTTATCACCAATCATCCCGGGTCCATCCGGGGCGTAATGGCTGGCCCACCGCTGCGCGATGCCGGACTCTCTAAACGCCCGGCTGTCGTGCCGTGCTCCCGGGCAGGGGTCACCCACATCCGCTAGCCGACCACTCAAAGTCGCCACGAACTGGATGTTCATGCCACAAAAGCCCTTCTTGTCCGAGAACAGATCCTCAGAGGGCATTCGAATAGGGTTTTATGTCATAAAGGCGATTTAACCCCTGCGGCTTATGCGGCTTTAGAGGTAAATCATCCAATTTATTCCCTGGAAGTGCAGTCCAACAGTGCCTGCTTATAGTAGAAACGTCCCTTTATTTCCGTTCGGTTTACAAAAGTCAGAAAAATTGCGTCGGGGATGCCAACCCTGGGAACGTAAGCTACTAAAATCGGGCATTTCACTCTGTTTGTAGGCGTGCGGCCTGACGCCGCATACCAGTGACTAAGCGACTAATAACAACAAAACGGAAACATGAATGCTCATCAAACGCCCTCTCAGTGCCGTCACGTTCCCCGATCGGAGCCACGAGACCGTCGACCAACACAGCACCGCGGCGCGCCTGGTCGCGAATCTCGTCATACAGGGGCGACAGCACCACATCGATCAGGATTTCCAGCTCGTCCTGGTACCGCTCGACCGTCGTGGACCCGCACCCGAACAACTCCCCGAGCACATCCGGCGGCAGATTATGCCGCAAAGCGAACAAAACCATCACCACCGCCGTATACAACGGCAACACCCGAGGGCACCCCATCGGCTTGTCCCACTCGACCATCTGCTCCAACTGCTCGTACAGCCAGTCGACTCGATCCTGATCGAGACCCGTCATATGCTTGCTCCGCGGCGGCTGGCCATCGACCACGTTGATCCACATAATCGACACGGTCTATCTGGGACCGGCCGCCGCGTCCACACTCGACACGCGTGACGACTATCACACAAATGTCACGTACGGTAACATCGATAATCGTCGCAATATAATCGTGCTAATACTTCTGGGAAGTCCTCCTGGTGGTTATCAATTGGGGGACAGGGTTTGGTTGCGGGTCTGGTTAGTGGGGTCGGGTGGCGGGGTGCTGACGGCGGATGGCGAGGATCGCGATGATGGCTGCGAGTAGCACACCGGAGGCGGCGTAGCGGTCGAGGTTGAGGCCGCCTTTAGCGACGGGTTTGTCGAGGAAGTCACCGACGACCGCACCGAGTGGTCGGGTGAGGACGAACGCCGCCCAGAACAACAAGGTGTGCGACAGCCGGGTCCAGCGGTATGCGGCGGCGATGACTGCTAACAAGGCTGTGAACAGTAGGGCACCACCGGTGTATTCGAGTCCGATGGTGGTGGCTGTCCAGTCGCCCAGTGCTGTGCCCAGTGTTTGAGAGAACAAGATGGTCAGCCAGTAGAACCCTTCGGTGCGGGGTGTTTGCACGCTGGTTACCGCGATGGTGCCGGTCGCCCGGTACCACAGGGCGAAGGAGGCTAGAAGGCAGATGATCAGGATGGTAGTGCCGCCGGGGTACCCAACGCCGAGGTCTCGGTCGACGTAGTCCGCGATGGTGGTGCCCAGCGTGGTGGTGGCCACGATGGTGAACCAGTAGGTCCACTGGTTGAATTTCGTTGCCCGGATTTGCAGGATCACTGCGGCCACGAACACGGCCGTGAAGATGAACGTGCTGGTCAGGTAGCCCAACCCTGTGGACATGGACAGTGAATCACCGCCGGTCTCGCCGAGGGTGGTGGCGAGGATCTTGACCACCCAGAAAGCGACGGTGATGGCTGGCACTTTCGCGATGAAGTCCCGTAGCTGCTCGCGGGATTCCGCCCCCGCGAGATCGCCAGATGAGACGTCGTTTTGTGGTCTCTCGAAAGCTCTTCCTGGTGGCGACATGAGCGAAACGCCCTTCTTCTAGCGTCCAGAATAGGATTAAGCGCCCAGACGTTATATTGAGGTATCTGAGAACGTGCTGAAGGTCAGCGCTACCCGGTGGGGTCTATCGCAGATAAGCCCGAGATGACCCCCGCCCTGATCGGCAAGGCGAAGCGCATGTACGACAGCCGCCATTTGGGTCTGCCGGCTGACCGAAGCCGCCCCGACGAGTCGCACCGGCCCGGCGTCGACGAGCTGCTCACCCGCGCCACCGCCAGCGACGCCGGGTTCAAGCGGATCATCCGATTGCCACAGCCCGCAGTGATCTCACCGGACTGCTCTACGCCGACGGCATCCACGACAGCCTCTACCGTGCCGGCGGCACCCAGCTGCTCGCCGCGACCATCCCCGCACGACCGACTGGCGTGCCCGCGCTCGGTCTAGCTGCCTGACGGCCCGCACGCTGCGGCCCCGACACCTGACGCAGGTTGCCGGGGCCGATGCGTACGCGATCAGGTGACCAGGAAGCCGTTTTCCAGGTAGAGGCTCGTTCCCTCGTTACGGGCCTGCACCGCAGCCCGCGCCCTGCGCGCAAGCAACGCCGATAGCCGCTGGTCGGCCTCGGCGAGGGTGCACCACGCCCAACCCCGCAGCTCATCTGCCGGCACCTGGATTTGGTCGGTCTGCTCGCTGGTCAAAACCCCGCCGTCGTAGACCAGCATCAGCCCCTCGGTCCGATCCGGGCGTGGCGGCACCCAATCAGTCACCAGCAGCCGCCCCACCAGCACGGACAGCCCCAGCTCTTCCTTGAGCTCCCGCACAGCGGCCGCATGCGGCGACTCGTCGGCATCAACGCACCCGCCGATGATCTCCCAGTACGGTTTGTAGGTGGGTTCGGCAATGAGGATGCGCCCAGTCGGATCGGACAGCAGCACCCCGGCACCCATCCGCTTGCGCGCAAGCGTGGCGGTGTAATCACCAGAAGTCACGGCGCCAGAGTAGTGGGCTCTTGCTGGCCACGAGCTGTCAGCAACAGGTGGCCGCAGGCAGACACGCCCGCCCAGCAGCGGCCGGAAACCAGGGGCAACCGGTGACGGGGCTCTGGCCATGGCCGGTCACAGAGATTGATGCTGGCGTGTCCTGGTCTCTGTTGAGTTCGTTGGTGTGGCATATCGTCGATTAAGGGGTGGTCGGGAGGAACGGGCCCGCCCACCTAGCAAACCCCCTGATGGTTCGCAGGGAGCTGACATGAGACACCCTTTGTCAACCACCGGGTCAGGCGGCTTGTTTGAGCTGTTCCGTGCGGCCGAGGGCGCGGTTGCGGTTGGCGACGTGGATGTCTTCGCGGTAGGGGATGTTTTTGGTCAGGCAGTGCCAGAGGATCTCGAGCCAGCGGTTGCCGAGGGCGCGCAGTGCGGCGTGGTGTTTCTTGCCGCGGTTACGTTGGGTGTCGTAGAACTCGCGGGCCCAGCCGGAGTTGCGCAGGCTGGTGAAGGCCCATTGCTGGACGGCGTCGGCGAGGTATCGGTTGCAAGCCAGCCTGGACGCCACGACCAGTTCACTTTTGCCGGAGCGGCGGGTGACCGGGGCTTTACCGGCGTAACATTGCAGCGCGTTCGGTGTGGTGAATTGTTCGATCGTGTCGCCGATTTCACCGGCGATCCTGGCGGCGAGTCGATCTCCGAGCCCTGGAAAGCTGAGGTAGATCTCGCCGCCAGGCACTGCCGGCCCCCGGTCTTCTCCCGGCTGTTTGGCGCGTCCTCGCCGGCGGTCGCCGAGCAACAGCGCACCCATCCGTCGTTCCCAGGCCCGGCGCTGCTCACGCAACAGCAGCAGCTGGGCGCAGGCCAACCGGATCGTGTCTGTCTTGGCCCGGACCAGGTAGTCACGGGCCTGGAACTGGTCGGTGGCCAGTGCCTGCGTGACGCGGTCGGCGAACCGGTCCGGCCAGCCATGTTTGGCCTGCCGGGCCAGAGCTTCGATGTCGTTACGGCCGGCCGTGGCCAGCTCGGCTGCGCTCGGCCAGTGTTGCAGCAGCTTGAGCACTACCGGGGCGCCCAGGTCGTCACCAGCGATGACCAACGCGGCCGGGAACACCGCGGCCAGGTCGGCGCGCAGCCGATTCAGCAGCCGCCGCTCATCACGGCAGGCCCGCGCGTCGTCGCGGGCGATCGAGCGCAGTTCCCCGGCCAGGTCTCCGTGCGGGACCAGTGCCCGCAACTCGGTGTACTGATCAAGGGCGAGCAGACACGCGATCCGGGCGTCTTCGGCGTCGTCTTTCTTCTTCGCCGGCCCGCGGCGGCGGGCCACGAGGTCCGGGTTGACCGGCAACACCGTGTACCCGGCATCGACCAACGCTTCGACCAGCAGCCCGTGCCTGGTCTCCAGGACCACCCGCACCTCGGCCGGGTCCGGCTCAAGCCCGGCGATCCGGGCCACCAACGCGGCCACCGCAGCCGGGGTGTGCTCCACCCGGGCCACATCGATAACGCCCCCACCAGGGCGGCCTACCGCGACCAGGTGGAACTCTTCCGCCCAGTCGATACCCACTCCCAGCATCCGCACCACCTCGCAAGCCGTCACTGTCCGTATCGGTTGAAGGCGCGGCGCCGTGCTGATGGACCAGTCCTCGCGGGACGACACCCTTGTGGGCGTCGGGCCTTCAAGGCCGCCCTCCCGGGACGCCGTCTCATCTCAGTCCTCAAGGGACAAGCGACAAAAGCGTTCCCGGAAGGGGACCTCTGATGAAAGAAGGTAGTGCCATCAGCGACCACATTGGTGTGCGGGTCCGGATTTGGCGTCGTCGTCGTCAGCTGTCTCAGGCTGTCCTGGCCGGTCTTGCCGGCATCAGTCAGGGCTATCTGAGCCAGATCGAGACTGGTGTTCGTGCGGTCGAGAGCCGCAGCACCCTTGTTGCGCTCGCCCGCGCGTTGCAAGTGTCGGCCGCGGATTTGCTCGGGCAGAACAGTGACCCTGACGACCCGATCCGGGTCCAAGCCTCGCAAGCCGTCGCCGGGATCCGGGTCGCTTTGGTCGCCTTAGACGTCGGGGAGATCGAAGCGCCGACCCGCAGCCGGCAGGAGATGACCGATGCCATAGAGCAGGTTATGCGGCTGCGTCAGCAGAGTAATTATTTGGCGCTCGCGCCGATGCTGCCCAGCCTGTTGCATGATGCGGCCGGCTATCCCGGCACTGATGCGTTGACCCAGATCGCGTACGCGACCTCGGTCTGTTTACGCAATCTGGGTTACCGGGACTTGTCCTGGCCGGCGGCGAAGATCGCCGTAGCCGCCGCGGATGACCTTGGTGATCTGGCGTGGCAGGGTGCGGCGAAGTTCATTTACATGCTGTCGTTGCCGATGGAAGCCGCCGGCTCCGCGCGCCGTATCGGCGAGCAGAGCTTGAGCGAGCTGCAGGCCGGCGCCGGTGACAGTAACGCCCGGCAAATGTTGGGCCAGGTCCACTTGTCGGCGGCGTTGTCCAGCGCGGTGGTCCGCGACATCCGCACCGTGGACGCGCACCTGGACGAGGCGGTGCGGGAGGCGCGAACACTCGGCGAGCCGGACGGGGCGGGTTTCAACTTGGGTTTCTTCGGGCCGACCAACGTGGCGTTGTGGAAATGTCGATCTACGCCGAGCTTGGCGAGTACGGCAAAGCCCTAGAGCTCGCGAAAGATCTGCACGTCGACGCGATCCCGGTCACCAACCGGCAGCAGAGCTACCACATGACCCTTGGTCGGGCGATGGCTCACACCGGCACCCATGACAAAGCCGCCCTGGTCGAGTTGGCGAAGGCCGAACGGGCTGCACCAGCGGCGTTCCGGCTCAACCCGATCACCCGAGACATCGTGTCCTCCATGATCACTAGGGCGAAACGTAAAGCAGTCGCTGAGGATCTCGCCGCGATGGCGCACCGGCTCGGCATCAGCCCCACATAGCACACAGCTATAAACCAACCCCGCCGTGTTGCCTAACCTGCGTGCCTGAGACGGGGGCACCGAGGCGCCCGGGTTTTTGACCCGAACACTTGCGCGGTGCCGCCGGTCACGAGACTTCGGCGCGTGGAGGTGACAGGACGTGGGCCAAATGCAGCGCGCGGCCCGGCGAGGACTGCTGTTACATCTACTGAGCGTGCAACGCCGGCTGTGGCGCCGGCGGACTCTCGGCGCGAACCCAGCCGGGTTAGCAGGTCAGGAAGCCCTACGACGTGCCCGGGTGGAGCAGCTCGCCGCACGGGCCCGGATCAGCGCCCTCGCCGCGAACGTGCCCGACCCCGTGCGGGCAAACCCACGGTGCAAACGATGAGCGCGCACAAGGTCGGCGATCAAGTGACCGTGCTACCCCCGTACGACGACGACCCTTACATTCTGCGGTTTCAGCGCTACGGCCTAGTCGCCGCTGTCCTGGACGGACCCGCGTACCTGATCACGCTCAGTGGCACCGTGCCCGCGAGCATGCAGTTCGGGCCGTTCCCGGCCCCGCGTTTGGCCCCCGGGTGGCGCAACGCCAACGACCAGTGGCTTGTCCCGTGACCGCGAATCGTTTACCCGGCGTGCCCCGCCGCGCTCAGACACCTGTTGATCTGAGCAACCCGACCCAGCGATCACAGGCCGCGGCCGAGCTCTCACAGCAGCTGCAGGCACTGGCACTGGCACCAATCGTGGACCAGGCCCGGCTGCAGCAGCTGATGGACGAGTTGGAGTCGCTCGTCTGGTCGCCCCCAAACCACCCCTGATCCAAACCTGCACACAACCGAAGGAGAACGACATGGATGTCCTGGCTAGTGCCTCGTGGTTCAAGTCCAGTCGTAGCGGTGCCGCTGGGCACTGCGTGCAAGCCGCGTTCCTGGACAACGACCAGATCGGTGTCCGCGACTCGAAAAACCCGACCGGCCCGGCGCTGATCTTCACCGGCCCGGAATGGGACGCGTTCTTGGCCGGCGCGAAGGGCGGCGAGTTCGACCGGCCCTGATCGCTGCAACAGCTAGGAAACGCCCCCGGCCGCTCGTGCGGTCGGGGGCGTTTCGGGGTCCCGGTAGTACGGGGGAAATTTTCAACGGATATGGCTGACCTGCGCTAACACCCCGGTGCGGGTGCCTGTGCTTCGCCGGGGGCCATCTACCACTACGGTCGTACCGATCTTGGTTCCGGTGTGGAGGGTGTGGTCGGTGTCGACACGGTCGTTCTCCGAGGATCAGCTGGAGGCGTTGAAGGGCTTTCCGGACATCGGCAAGGACGAGTTGATCCGGTTCTTTACGTTGACGCCGGCGGACGTAGCGTTCGTCGATCCTGGCCGTGGGCGAGGCCCGGCGGACAGGCTTGGGCTTGCTGTCCAGCTGTCCACGTTGCCCTGGTTAGGATTCGTGCCCGATGACGTGCGTGCAGCGCCGCCGGTCGCGGTGGCCCGGCTGGCGGGGCGGCTGGGCGTGGACGCGGGCGTGTTGCAGGAGTACGGGCGTCGGGGGCAGACCCGCACCGATCATCTCCGGTTGGTGGCCGAATATTTGAGCTGGAAGCCGGCGCCTGCTGGTGGCGAGGCGATGAAGGAACTGGAGCAGTTCCTGCTGGGCAGGGCGATGGAGCACGATTCGCCGACAGCTTTGTTGACGTATCAGAAGGTGGCGCATCTGCTGACCGTGCAGGTGGTGGCCGATCTGGATTTGCTGTTGAGGTTCGACGTCGGGTTGGGGATGACCCGGCTGGCGTGGTTGACGGCGCCGGCGGTGGAGGCCACGGCTGCGTCGGTGAAGACCGCGATTGAGAAGCTGAAGTTTCTGCGGGCGATGGATGCCCACGTGCTGGATCTGTCGATGCTGGCGGCTGAGCGGCGCCGGTTTTTGGCCACGGTCGGGCGGCGTAGCACCAATCAGGCCCTGGAGCGGCGGGAGGATGAGCGTAAGTATCCGATCCTGCTCACGTTGGTGGCGCAGTCTGCGGTTGATCAGCTTGATGAGGTAGTGACGTTGTTCGACCAGGCGGTGTCGGCGCGGGAGTCGAGGGCGAAGGTCAAGACCGAAGCGGCGCTGGCCGAGCGGGGTAAGCGGGGCGAGGTCCGGCAGGCGTTGCTGGAGATGATCCTGCCGGTGCTGGCGGACCCGGGCATCCCCGACGAGCGGGTCGGTGGACTGCTGCGCGGGCAGATCGGCATGGGCACGTTGCGCGAGGCCGCGGCGACCGGGTGGCCGGCGCTGCCGCGTGATCACGGCCGGCTCTCGGCGATGGACACCTCGTACACGTACCTGCGGCAGTTCACCCCGAACGTCCTGGCCGCGATCGACTTCCGCGGCGGGCCGGGCACAGTCGAGCTGATGCAGGCAGTGGCCATGCTGACCGAACTCAACCGCACCGGCGCCCGTAAGGTTCCCGACTCGACGCCGGACGGCTTCGTTCCGGCACGGTACGCGGATTATCTGGCCAAGGCCCGGCAGGCTGGTGACGACACCGCGTACCGGCATTACTGGGAGCTGTGTGTGCTGCTCGGGCTGCGTGATGGGTTGCGGTCCGGCGATGTGCACGTGCCGGGATCGCGCCGTTACGCCGACCCGGGCACCTACCTGTTCACCCCGCAACAATGGGCGCCGCGGCAGAGCGAGTTCTGCGCACTGGTCAGCAAACGGCCGACACGGCCTGGAGCAGGGGATTGAGGAGTTGCACGTCGCAGTTTTGGAGCTGGAGGCGGTCCTGACGAAGTCGTCCCCGGATGATGTGGGTGCGGTCCGCCTCGACGCCGAGGGCCGGCTGATCATCCCGCCGCTGACCGCCGAAGATGTTCCTGCCGAGGCCAAGGCGTTGAAGCAGGAACTGGCGGGGATGCTGCCGTTCGCGCCGATCGCGTCGCTGCTGATCGAGCTGGATCACCGGACCGGGTTTTTGCGGTGTTTCACCCACGCCGGCGGCCATAAGCAAACCCAGTCGACCGAGCTCAAACGCAACATCCTCGCGGTCCTGATCGCGAACGCCACCAACCTTGGCCTGGTGAAGATGGCCGAGGCGTGCGGGGTGCCCTACGACGTCCTCGCCTGGACCCAGGAGTGGTACGTGCGCGAAGAAACCCTGCGCGAGGCCAATACGGTGATCGTGAACCACCACCACCGCCTCGATTTGGCCCGGGTCTTCGGCGGCGGCACCATGTCATCCTCCGACGGGCAGCGGTTCCCCGTTCGCGGCAAGTCGTTGACCGCGCGGGCGATGAACATCCACTTCGCCGATCAGGGCCTGTCGACTTACACCCACGTCTCCGACCAGCATTCCACGTTCGGGACAAAAGCGATCGTGCCGACGACCCGTGAGGCGCACTACGTGCTGGATGACTTCCTCGGCAACGCCACCGATCTACCGATCCGGGAACACGCCACAGATACCCACGGGGTCACGCTCATCAATTTTGCCCTGTTTGACCTAGTAGGTAAGGCTTTGACCCCCCGGATCCGTGACCTGGGGAAGATCACCCTGTGCCGCGACGACACCCCAGGCGTCGTCAACGCCCGCGCTTTCAACGAGATCGCCCGCCGCGGCTGCAGACCGCCCTTGCTGATGTGGTGCAGGAACGGTTTGAACGAGCCCCGCCCGCCGGGCTTCCACGCGACCAACAGGTCACCCAGATCGACACCGTGCCGGGCGTGATGCTGGTAGAACGCGCTGACCGCTGCCAACTTCCGATTGATCGTCGCCGCGCCGACAACCGCCACGACCGACGGCAGCACCGCGACCATCCCGGACCGACCGGCCGGCGGCAGCCGCAGCCAGGCCACAAACTCGCCGACGTCTTCCACCCGGACCTCGCGCCAATCCAGCCCCCGACCCTTGAGGAAGACGAAGTAGTCCTTCAGGTCGTGCGCATACGCCTTGACCGTGTTCGGCGACCGTTCGACGGCCGACAGATGCGCCAGATACCGCTCGATCGGCCCGACCGGAACGTCGTCATCGCCGAGCACCGTCCACGACTCGAGCCTCGTCCCTGACGAGACGACCTTCTGCACCTGCATGATTCCTCCGGCTGATCCCTGTGATGGACACGTCGGAGATAACCACGTCCATCACACCGATCACGCACACCGCAGAACCCTTGCCAGACAACGAAGACAGCCTCGAAACAGCTTGAGATAACGATCGCGTTTGTGCTGCAGATGACCTTGCGGATTTCCACGTCGAACGCCAGAAACGGAACAAACTCCGCCCAGGCGTCGGACCACAGCTTCACGATCGCCGGGTACTTCTTGCCCCAGAGTTCGGCGAACTCCATGAACCGCTCGGTCGCGGCGTCCTCGGTCGCCGCGGTGTAGACCGGCTTGAGCCCGGCGGCGATCTTCGCCCAGTCCTGCCGGGCCGCATACCTGAACGAGTTTCGCAAAAGGTGCACGATGCAGGTTTGCACGATCGTCTTCGGCCACACCGCCTCCACCGCATCGGGCAGCCCCTTGAGCCCGTCGCAGACCAGCATCAGCACGTCGGCGACGCCGCGGTTCTTCAGTTCGGTGAGCACGTGCAGCCAGTGTTTAGCGCCCTCGCCACCGTCGCCGGCCCAGATCCCGAGGATGTCCCGGTTACCGTCGACCGTGACGGCCATGGCCACGTAGATCGGCCGGTTCGCGACCTGACCATCTCGAATCTTGACGTTAATGGCATCGATGAACACAACTGGATAGACGCGGTCGAGCGGCCGGTTCTCCCCACTCGGCCATCCCGTCCATGACCTTATCGGTGATGGTGGAGATCGTCTGCTTGGACACCTCGGTGCCATACACCTCGGCCAGGTGGGCGCTGATCTCGCCGTGCGTGAGCCCCTTGGCCGACAGCGACAGCACCAGGTCGTCGACCCCGGACAACCGGCGCTGCCGCTTACGCACGATCTGCGGCTCGAACGTGCCCGCCGCGTCGCGGGGCACCCGGACCTCGACCGGACCGACATCGGTAAGCACCGTTTTGGTCCGGCTGCCATTGCGGGTGTTCCCACTGCCTCGACCGGCGGGGTCGTGCTTGCCGTAGCCGACGTGGTCGGTGATCTCACCGTCCAGCGCGGACTCCAGGACCCGCTTCGTCAGCTGCTGCAGCAACCCGCCCTCACCGGTCAGTTTCAGCCCGTCACCACGAGCCCGATCGACCAGCATCGCGATCAACTGCTCATCCGAAGCCCCAGCCACCGGCACGGCGGCCGGCTCCTGTCCCACGGCGGTCTCGGTCGTCATCTGGCGTCTCTCCCTTGATCGGTCGATCAGCCGTTAGTTGTACACACCCGAGTGGCCCGGAATGACGCCCAATTCTCAGCCTAGTTGGGTCATGGGCTGCGGCTACTTGGGTCACTTTTGCCTCCGCCGGGCTTGACGGGTCATCCGAACGGATGCGACGGTGGCCGCGATCTTGGGCACAAACTTGTGGAGGACACGTGGGACGTAAATGGGTGTGGCGCAGCCTTGCCGTCACCGGAGCCGTTGCTGTGATCGCCGGGGCGGGCGTTGTTACCGCCGATGCAGCGTTAGCCGACACCAATGCGGTGGCCACCATCTACCAATTGACGAATGGCTCGGACACGATGAGTAGCAGGTCATCGGTCGAAGCAGCACCGTGGTATAGCGCGTTGGGGCAACCCTGGCAGTACCAGGTATGGGATTTTTCCGACCCTGCCCCGGCCGGTTTCCACCTGATCTATCGGCGTTATGACCCCTCGACCGGTCAACACACCGTGACCAAGGACGCTAACAACTCCGAGTTCGCGCTGGGGTGGCTTGCCGACACCAAGGAGGCCGCCGCTTCTCTCGGCCCATGCACCGACGGGTATTTCCCGCCACTGGACGCAGCGGGACAAGCCGCGCAAACCGCTGTCTTCGACACTGCCGGCGACAAATACCTTGGTTACACCAAGGAAGCGCTAGGCGTCGGTCCATGCAAGGTCTACAACGACAAGTAGCACGATGGAATCTGCGTAGGTAACGCCCGATTCCACCGGGCGTTACCTACGCAGGCCGCCTGACCACACCTATCTCCCCACGGATCGCCCGGCCAGCCTTTGAAGCGACGCGGCACCCTTGATCACATGAAGCTGTCGCGGTGGTGGATACGCCGAATCTTGCTGATCGCTTTCTCCGTGATCGCCATCCTCGCCCTGCTGCACAGCCGGTGGGATATCTTCGCCGCGGCCCTGCTCGTTGTCGTCGGGCTCAGCTGGGTCTTCCAGTCCCGCAACAGCTCAAGCAGTCGCCGATCAACACCGCGAGTCTGAGAGGGCGTTCGATATGTTCTTGATGTACTAGTATGTACCTCGCCAGGTTGGTGTGGTTTCGTCCGTTATGCGGCGGCTGATGTTGTCGAGCATCGCGATGTGGATCATGGCTTCGGAGCTGGCCGGCAGGGTTTCGTAGTCGCGGGCGAGTCTGCGGTGCAGCATCAGCCAGCCCAGGGTCCTTTCCACCACCCAGCGCCGTTTGACGACGTGGAAGCCTCGGACTTCGGTGTTGCGCGGTACAACCTCGGCATCGATACCCAGAGTTGCGGCGTGTTCGACGAATTTTGTTTTGAACCCGGCGTCCACCCAGGTCTTGGTAATGGTTGGGTACACGGCTTTGACCTGGTCTAATACCTGTATTCCGGCGCTATTGTCGGTCACGGACGCGGCCATGACGATCACGACAAGCAGGAGCCCTAACGTGTCTGTGACTACGCTGCGTTTACGGCCCACGATCTTTTTCGCCGCGTCGGTTCCTTGTGTTGTGGTCGGCGGGTTCGTGGACGTTTTCACGCTCTGTGTATCAATGATCGCGGCGGTAGGCTCAGGTTCACGGCCGGCTTTGACTCGGGCCAGAGCGGTCAGGTCGAGGTTGAGCTGGGCGAAGACGCCCTCGTCACGCCAGGCAGCGTAGTAGTAGTACACAGTGGTGTGTGGCGGAAAGTCATGGGGAAGGTATTTCCACGCGATCCCGGTGCGGTTGACGTAGAAAATAGCGTTGAGTACCTCCCGGACGTCGGTGCGGGCCGGTTCCCCGGTGGGTCGCCGGTCGAGGCGGGCCTGTTGCCAGGCGAGCAGAGTCGGCCCGATCAGGGCCCAGCGGGCATCGGAGATGTCACTGGGGTAGGCGCGGCGAGCAGTCACGGTAGAGATCTACTCTGGACGCAGCCGGCAGGGTGGGCAAGTCGACACAGGCGGCGATTCATGGGCGTTCTTACGTCAGACGGAATCCGCAACGCATATTATGGTGAAACGGGCGCTAATCAGCTCACCAGCATGGGTGCATACAGCCATTCAAGGTGTGTATAGAGCGAATCGGGCATGCCACAAAGTGGGTCATAACATAGCAGCGGTTCATCGAATGCCCTCTGAGAGGGCGTTTGATGAGCATTCATGTTTCCGTTTTGTTGTTATTAGTCGCTTAGTCACTGGTATGCGGCGTCAGGCCGCACGCCTACAAACAGAGTGAAATGCCCGATTTTAGTGTACGTATTCGGAAGTCCTGTGACGGGTGTGTCGGCGTCCACCCTGGAGTGTTGCGGGGTTTGAGTCCGGGTTGAGACACGCTGATCGCGTGGGGTGCGTGATCTGTGGTGGTCGATGGTGTTTGCTGTGCCGCGTGACAGTGGTGGGCGATGTCCTGGATTCGCGGGGTGTTCAGGGGTCTGTGGAGGACGTGCTCGCTGCCGCGTTGGAGGCGAATCAGCAGTTGACGCGGCTGGTGGCCGAGCTGCGGGAGGAGAACGCGCGGCAGGCGGGTGAGTTGGAGCGTTTACGGGCGGATCTCGCGGTTTTGCAGCGGATGTTGTTCGGGCGTTCGTCGGAGCGTTCGCGTCCGGAATCGTCTGGCGGCGGTGACGCAGATGGTGGCGGTGAGGCTGTCGGCGGCGACGCTGAGCAGGGCTCGGCCAGTGGTTCGGGTAAGACGCGGGGTCCGGGGGCGCGCTCGGGGCGGCGTGACTACTCGGACCTGCCGCGGGTGGAGGTGTTCTGGGACTTCCCCGAAGGTGGGTACTGCTGCCCTCGGTGTGCGCAGCCGTTCACGGTGTTGGGTGATCACGTGTCCGGGGAACAGGTGGACTGGCAGGTGATCGTCCGGGTGGTCGTGCACCGCCGTCGCCGGTACAAGCGGGGCTGTTCGTGCCGGGTGCCGGCCACGGTGATGGCGCCAGGCCCGCCGAAGGCGATCGGTAAAGGCCTGTTCGCCAACGGGTTCATCGCGATGTTGTTCACCGAACGCTATGTTGCGGGCCGCAGTATGAACTCCCTGGTGACTGGCCTGGCCCGGCAAGGCGCGGCCATCTCACCGGCGACGCTGTCCGGGACGTGTGCCCAGGCCGGGGCGTTGCTGGTGGCCCTCGAAGAGGCGATCGTCGCTCGTTCGCGGGCCTCCTGGCATCTGCACGCCGATGAGACCACGTGGCGGGTGTTCGCCCCGGATTCCGGTGAGGGCCCGACGAAGTTTTGGCTGTGGGTGTTCATCGGCGCGGACACCGTGTGTTTCGTGATGGACCCCACCCGTGCCGCGGGGGTGCTGGCCCGCCATGCCGGGATCGACGCCGACACCGGGCAACTCAATCCTGACGACGATGGCGGGCCGCGGCGGCTGGTGATCTCCTCCGATTTCTACGCCGTGTACCAGTCCGCGGGCCGTAAAGCCGACGGGCTGGTCAACCTTTTCTGCTGGGCTCATGTCCGCCGGCATTTCGTGCGTGCCGGTGACGTCAACAAGGTCCAGTTGCAGCACTGGGCGCAGGCGTGGCTGCAGCTGATCCGGGACTTGTACCACGCTCACGATGAGCTGATGGCGGCGTGGCAGCACGCCGCGGTGCCCGCGCCGGGCGACAGCAGCGCCGCGGTCCGGCTGGAGCAGGCGTACACAGGCTGGGACACCGCGATCGACGCGATCGACGAAACCCGCACCAAGCAGATGGCGATGCCTGGTCTGAAGGAGCCGGCGAAGAAGGCACTGGCCACTCTGGACCGGGAGTGGGCCGGGCTGATCGCACACCGCGACTACCCGATGATCGGCCTGGATAACAACCGAGCCGAACGCGCGATCCGTGGTCCCGTCGTGACCCGGAAGAACGCCCGCGGTTCGCACAACGACGACTCCGCCCGCCTGGCCGCCACCGTCTGGACCGTCACCGCGACCGCGCAGATGGCCGGGTTGAACGTCCTGACCTGGCTCACCGCCTACCTCGACGCCTGCGGCCGTAACAACAGCAAACCCCTCACAGGACCCGAACTCGACCGGTTCCTGCCCTGGAACGCCGACCCCGAAGACCTCCGCGCCTGGGCACAACCGCCGCCACCATCGCCACCGGGCTGACCCGGCACCAACACGCCCCGGCGCGGCGACCTAGCCACGCCGGCCATCGGCATGCCCTCACAGGACTTCCGAGTACTTACGTTCGTCGAGCGTGAGTTGTGGTTCTTCGCCAGCGTGTTCACGTTTGTACGCGGCAACCCAGTTACCGAGTGTTCCTTCCAAAATGCCGAGTTCTCGAGCGACTTTCGCCACAGGGTGTGACGTCTCGATCACGCGTTTAATGGCCTCCGTGCGATACTCTGGAGAATAAATCCGACGTTTCTGAGACACAGTTTCCTCGCCTTCTGGGAAGGGATCTTAGTAGGTCCACTGTCCGGAAAGCTCGTAGCACCCCAAACATCGTCTTGTGGATCGTAGCGGCCCTGCTCGCTGCTGCTTTCCTAGCCGTCGGAGCGATGAAACTAACCCAGTCGAAGGATAAGCTTGCCGCCAACCCGAACATGGCTTGGACCGAACAATTTTCCCCAGGCGCGATCAAGCAAATCGGTCTGCTAGAAGTCCTAGCAGCTATCGGGCTGATTCTGCCCGCTGCGCTCGACGTCGTGCCCGTGCTGGTTCCGCTGGCCGCCACTGGTCTGATCCTGTTGATGATCGGTGCGGCAGTTACCCACGCCCGGCGCAAGGAGAACCAAGCCGTCGTCATGAATGTGGTTTTGCTCGCGCTGGCCGCGTTCTTGGCCTGGGGCCGCTTCGGTCCCTACGCGTTCTGACCCGTGTGCGCCCCCGCCGCGATAGTCCAAACCACGAACCACTCCGATAAGATCGCCGTAATCTGCCGCTAGGCGGCATTCCATCCAGGCATTGACGAGAGAAGAGAGAACCCCATGACCCGCATTGGCATCATCGTCGGCAGCACCCGCCCCCACCGTAACGGTGAGGCAGTGGCCCGTTGGGTGCACGAGATCGCCACTAGTCGCGACGACGCGCAGTTCGAATTGGTCGATCTGCGGGACTTCCCACTGCCGCACCTTGACGAGGCAATGCCAGCGTCCCTCGGGCAATACCAGAACGAGCACACTCAGCGGTGGGCAGCCAAGATCAGCTCGTTCGACGGCTTCGTCATAGTCACCCCGGAGTACAACCACAGTACCTCTGGCGTGCTCAAGAACGCTATCGACTATCTATACGCCGAGTGGAACAATAAAGCCGTCGGGTTTGTTTCCTATGGTTCCGCCGGCGGCGCCCGCGCCGTCGAACACCTGCGGCTGATCGCCGGGGAACTACAGATGGCCGACGTGCGACAGCAGGTTGCATTGTCATTGTTGACCGAGTTCGAGAACTACTCCGTCTTCAAACCGGGTGACTATAACGTGCCCCAGCTCACCGTTCTGCTCGACCAAGTTATCGCTTGGAGCGCTGCACTATCGCCGCTACGCAACCCCGCCATTGCCTGAGCAGGGCCCACCTGCCCTCTCCCCACAATCCGGGGAACCGCTAAGACGGCCTGCCCAAGAAAAAGATCATCCGATGCCTCAGGGTCGGATCGGTGGGAGTCTGGTTTCAGCCGTGGTTTGGATCGGCCGGGTGGGCACATCCGGCCGAAACGACCGAGGCGTGAGAGCCGGAGCCGGGCACCACGCGTGCCCGGCTCCGGCTCGTCACTTGGAGACAGCGCCGGTCTAAGACCTTTGGTACAAGCCAGCTACGTCTTTGCTACAAGCCAGCTACGTCGAGGTCAGTCGATAACGTACGCGCGGCACTGACCGGCGAGTACGTCACCCGGCTCCGTGTTCAGCTTGCGCCGCGACAACCTTGCCTTCGAGCTCACCACGCCAGTGCTGTCCGTCGTTCAGGCGGTAGGACTGGCCCAGTGCATGCGCGCCGCCGTCGAAGCACAACGCAGACGCCGCGCCCGCGTCGCCGCCGGCAGCTGAGCAACATGACATTTTCCCGTCAGTATTTGGTCCGGGGTTGGACAAGTCTGGTGTCGTACGCCAAGACAATGGCTTGGGTGCGGTCCCGGAGCCCGGTTTTGGTGAGTATTCGGCTGACATGTGATTTGACAGTGTGTTCTGTGACGAATAGCAACTCGGCGATCTCGATGTTGGATTTTCCGTCGGCGATCAGGCGCAGTACATCGATCTCTCGGGCGGTCAGCGCGTCGAGGCGAGCGTCGGTGTTTGCACGACTCTGATCCTGGATTGGCGGTAACGCTAGGTAGCGGTCGAGAAGTCTGCGGGTAGTAGTAGGTGCGAGCAAGGCATCCCCAGCGACCACTACGTGTACAGCATTGACGAGTTCCTCATGAGTAACAGTTTTCAAGAGAAAGCCGCTGGCGCTGGCCCGGAGTGCCCGTTCCACATATTCGTCGAGGTCGAAGGTCGTTAGCATGATCACTTTGGTGTGCCCTAGCGGGAGTTTCCACCCTTTCATGATCAACTTTTGTGTTTGGGCTGTTCAGGGTGGGTGTCGCGTGGTGTGTGGTGTATTACCCATACTGCGGGCCGGTGATGGTTAGCGGGTGGGGGCGTAGTGGTCGAGACCGAACAGGTCGTAGAGGCTGTGTTGGGTTTCGGTCATGTCGGTGAGGATGCGTTGGGCTCGGGGGCGGCCTTTGCCGCCGTCGTGGTGTAGTAGGACGGTTTCGCCGATGCCGGCGAGGTGGTCGAGGATTTCGCGGACGGACATGTGTAGGCCGGCTTGGTGAGCGTGGTGGCGCGTCAGGTGTGCGGTGGCCAGGGCGAGTACGCAGGTGAAGACGTGGACGCGGATTTTGGAGTCGGTCCAGTGGTGCATCGGTGAGAAGGACACGACGTGGGGGTCCTTCATCTGGCGGAATCCGAATTCCGCGTCGGATTGTGAGCGGTAGGCGCTCACGACCTCGGCGATGGGCCAGTGGTCGCGGTTGGTGAACAGGATCCGTTTACCGAATAGGCGTTGTTCCAGTTTCTGCCGGGCTCGGGTGTTGGTGCGCCAGGACAGCCGCAAGGTGCTCGGGTCGTCGCCGGTGAGGGTGACGGTGATGATCTGGTTGACCCATCGGGGTTTGCAGATCGCGGTGATGTCGGCCTCGACCGCGTGCCGGGGGCGGCGGGTGTTGCCGCGGTGTAGGCGGGCCTGCAGTTCGCTCAGTCGTGCGCGGGCTTTGGTCAGGCTCTGGTCCAAGCCGCGGGATTGCCCGTCGTGCAGCGTGGGTGAGTGGGTCAGTACCGCGCGGCGGGTCACACCGAGGGCGGTGACGGTGGTGTCGTATGCGCTCAGGCCGTCGAAACGTTCGGCGTCAACGATCTGGTAGTCGTCACGGCTGATGTCGAGTAGGGCGGGGTGGTCGCTGGGCGGTAGCGATCCGACGAACCCGATGCCGGACGCTTCGACGTCGCCGTGGTTGGTGGCCGAGTTCTGCCCAGCATCATAGACCACGGTCAGTGACTGAACCGAATCTACGAGTTGCCGGTAGCGGGTGACCAATTCATCCAGCACAACGCTGAACTGGGTGACGTCGGGCCGGTCACCGGGGTAGGCGTGCGAGACGATCGGGATCCCACCATCACGGGTAACGACCAGGGCCAGACCGACCAGGCGCAGGTCGGTGCGTTTCTGTTTAGCTTTCCCACGCTGGGCGATCGGGGCCCGCTCGTTCGTGGAGTCGATGTAGGTGGCGAAATTGGTCATATCCAACGCCAGCGATGCCAGGTCCAGGCTGTGGTGCTCGATCATGGCGCCGTAGATCTGCGACTCGATCGTCGCGAGGTCGGCATCGCTGAGCAGATCCATCGCGTCCCAAAACCGTCGGTGATCCAGTGCCGCCGTGTCCAGCTTCACCCACCGCGGCCCCGACGTCGTAACCCACCAGTCAGCGAAGGACCGCTTCGAACACGGGTCGACCACCCGGTTGAGTACCGCGAGGGCCACATAGGTACCCACCGACGCGCCGGCGTTGGCGTAGCGTGGCACGACCGCGTCAACGTTGCCGATCACATCCAGATCGGTCAGGACCGACCACACTGCGGCCACGTCCCCGAAACGCTTGTGCTGGCTACGTACCGGCTGCCCGGACTCACCGCCGGACAGCTTGGCCATCACCTCATCCGCGGTGCCCAGATACTGCTGCGACACGACCCGCGGTTTGCCGTCGACACGGGCCGATTCGACCAGGTAGTAATACGTCTGATCCCCCCGGCGCTTACCCACGATCGACGGCATATATGGGTAATACACGAACCGGGACTGGAAGTCCAGCTCAGACACCCCACCCAAGACTGTTGATCATGAAAGGGTGGAAACTCCCGCTAGAAGTCCTTCGTCGGCCAGGAGTTCGACGGCGGTGAGACCGTCGAGCCGCGGCATGCGTACGTCGACGATAGCGACGTCGGGCCGGTGCCGACGTACTGCAGTAAGTAACTGTTGCCCGTCAGCGGCTTCCGCGACCACCGTGATCGACGGATCGGTGCCGAGCATGACGGTGAAGCCCTGGCGGATGACCGGTTGGTCATCTGCGACTACAACGGTAATCACGGGATTGTCGGCGCGGTGACATGGGTTGCTCCGGGCGAGAGCCGGCCGGACACCGGAAACGGTCAGAGCCTGCAGCACCCGCTGCATCGCGCGGCGCCCGGTCAACGCGGTATAGCCGGCCGCGCGCCGCTCGGCCAGGTACTGCTCAACCCGCTCATCGCTCAGATCGACAGCCGACAACCCCCGCCCATCGAGCCACCGGCTCAGATGCACCATCAACCGCAACTGAGTGACCGCGGACAACGGCGTATACCCCGCCGCCGACAACACCTCCCGTAACACCGCCTCGAACGGCGCCAACGGACCTGGCACCCGCACCTGCGCGACCCTGCTCACCGGTCTGGTCATGACCCCTCCTCATGAAAATGCATGAAGGAAGCGTCAATCCGCCCAACCGCCGTTATGCCGACACCGTGTGCGTCCCCGTCCCCACCCGCCTGCGGCTCCGCGCGGAAGTCGGCATAACGCGAACGTCGGCATAATCCACGTAGACGTGCTCGGGGACACCGCGGGCCGCCAGGGCTGGACGCAACGCGGCGGCAAGACGAACGGTGTCCTCAGAAAAGCCCCACCGGTGTCCGACTACCGCCCGGGAGTGATCGTCGATGAACGCGAACAGATACGTTTTACGGCCATCAATACGCGGACCATGCAAGGCGTCACCGGTCCAGATCTCGTTCGGACGCGACGCCTCGAACCGGCCGAACACCCCCGGCGTCACCGGCGCACCCGAACTCAACGAGTTCAGCCCGGTGCGTAGGAACATCCGCTGTAACGTGCGTTCATCCGGGGCCCAACCATGCTGGACCGACAAAATCCGGCGGATCTGCGCCGCGGAACGGCCCGGGTTCTCCTTCTTCAACGCCGAGGCCAGCTCGAAAACCTCCGGCGGGGTCCGCGGCTGCGATTGCCGCGGCGAGGGCACCAGGGCATCGAACCCGGCCCGACGCCACTCCGTAATCCACCGATCCAGGGTCCACCGGGTGATCCGGATCGACCGCCCATCGGGGTCGGTATGCGTCATCGCGGCCAGATCCCGCACCAGCTGGCCGCGCTGACGACCCGTCAACGTCGGATCCGCGGCTTCCCTGATCAGCATGTATCGGAACAGGCCGATCTGGCGGGCACGTTCCAGCCGAGCGGTCTGCTCATCGTCTTGCTTACTCACACAGATTTCCTCACACCATCGGCAGGGTCACGATCGGTGCGAAGGGTGTCAGCACCTGCTACCCCAGCGTCAGGGTGAACTGGTGTTGCACCCGCCTTACGGCCACGACGGTGCCAACAACCGACCCGCCGACGCCGCGCAGGCCAGCAACCACGGCGACACCTCACCGACGCGCGGCCACCGCGACCGCGCCGCGACGACCGCGCCCAACACCGCACTGACCGCGTCCGCGAACGGTGTGACCGCCGCCGCCGGCGGCACCGGATCGACCCCGGTATCGACCAGCAACACCGTGAACCACACCCGCAGCACCTCAGCACGGCCAGCGAACGCGCGTAACCAGCCCCGCACTGTCTCCACCGGGCGACTCAACGACACCGCGATCGTGCGCGCACCCGAACCGGACGCCTTCGCGGACAGGGCCGCCCCGATCACCTCGACCAGATCAGCGCGCCTCAACAGCGCGAACACTGGCAGGAGCACATGCGACACCCGACACGACGAACACCGCGTCCGACGCGGACGCAGCACCACCGGCCCGGCCGGGCCTCGCAACGAACGGACCCGGGCCCACCCCCACGCCCGCAACGAACCATCACAACCCGGACACACCAACCCGCCCGACACCAACCGGGTCTCGACCTCCGCCGAGTCCACCCCTACCGTGAGCACAGCGCCTCCGCGCGCTACACGGCCCTCCCGGGTATCCGGCCAAAGAGATCACCGGGAGGGCCTTCGCATGCCCTCCATCGGCAAGGTGCCGCCCCAAACCAACACCAAACCCAGACCGACACACATCAAGATCCGTCGCGCACAGCATGCCGGATCCGCGCCGCAGTCGTCGGCACGCTAAGAGTCGCCGAACAACCAGGGCGGCACACCGTGATCCGCACACTGCTACGCGGGCGCCGCATGACCTGGGTGGCCATCGCCGTGATCACCCTCATCGTCTTGATCACCCACCCGTTCAACCGTGGCCCCGCAGGCGTGCCCACCGCGGCTACGACCCCGCCCGTGCAGACGGACCTACCGACGGCTGGGTCACCCGAAACCCGACGCAACACGTTGACGCAGCCGTCACCTACCACCGGCGCCGGTGATCACCGCGTCGCACCGACCGTCACCGTCCACGCCTCAAGTCCGGCAGCGGCGCCACCCGGGCCGAGCGCGGCGAGCGTTGTTTCCCTGTTCGCCCGAGCGTGGATTCGCCGTGACCTGCCGGCGCAGCAGTGGTGGAACGGCATCGCCACGTACACCGCACCCAGCTACGCCAATCAACTACGCACCGTCGACCCGAGCAGGATCCCCGCCGCCCACCTGACCGGCCCACCGAAACCCACCCTCGTACGCACGAATTTGGCGGTCTACACCGTCGGCACCGACACCGGAACCTTGCAGGTCACCGTGACCCCACTGCCCGGTGGGTGGAAAGTCACCTATACCAGCTGGCAAAACTCATGACACCGACCAAGGTCGTGCCGGCCGCGCTCATTGCCGTGGCCCTGGCCGTCGCGGGGGTGTTCTGCGCCGGCGGTCTGATGATCATGTCCATTTTCACCGGTTCCGATTCCGCCCAGGCCGGGTGCGGCACACCGGTGGTGGATCTGTCGGCCAATCCCAGCGACCCTGCCGCGTTCCAGCAATGGAATGGTCTGCAGGTCGCTAACGCGAGCATGATCGTCGCTGTGGGTAAACACTTCCCTGTACCCGACCGTGGTGTGGTGATCGCCCTGGCCGTGGCGATGCAAGAATCCGGCCTGCTCAACCACGCTAACTCCAACGTGCCCAGCAGCCTGAGCATCCCCCACCAAGCCGTCAGCAACAATTACGACAGCGTCGGACTATTCCAACAACGGCCCCTGCCACCCGACGGGCACGGCTCCTGGGGCACCCTCGAAGAACTCATGACCCCCGGCGTCGCCGCACAAAAATTCTACAACGCCTTATTGCAAATCCCGGGATGGCAGAACATGGAACTCACCAACGCCGCCCAACAGGTCCAACACTCCTCCTTTCCTGATGCGTACGCGAAATGGGAACCTTTCGCCCTTGCCCTCGCCGCACACGTTTCCGGAGACACATCCACGTCGGGTAATACCGGCCCGTGCCTCAACGCCTGCCCTGTAGCAAACCCCTCCAACAGTAATACCGGAATCAGTAATCCCTGTGCTGACCTCAACACCATTTTTGCTCGCGCGAAGTCGTGGCTGACGGCATGGTCAGGCGGTCCAGTACCGTATTTGTCCAGCAACGAACCCGGCGCCCTGTTCGGCGGTTACCGGCGTGACTGCTCCGGTTACGTGTCCATGGCACTGGGCCTACCCGGACCAGGCCTCAACACCACAGATTTCGCTGCCCGATCAACGATCCTGGAAAAGTCACAAATACAACCAGGCGATCTGATGATCAACCCCGCCCCAGACTCAGCCGGCCATATGGTGTTGTTCGAACGGTGGGTGGACCACTGCCATAAACATCCGGACGATTTACCCGACTATCGAATGGTATCGGTAGGGATTGGTGTCGATTGAGCAACGATCAATGGGTGCGCTGTGTGACTTGGGAGTTACTGGTGGTGCATGTTGGTGAGTGACACGCGGGTGATCCGGGGGCTGCCCGGGGTATAGCGAAACTCCTGATATGACGTGGGTTGTCAAGACACGCGTCGGTTACCAGGAGTTTCGTTGTCGAAGTCTGCCATAGGTGTGCCGGAACTCGGGTTGTCGCGGCCGGGCGGGTCGTCGGGGTCGTTACGCGAAGCGATCCTGGCTGGTCCCGGGGCGCGGGTTGCGGCCGCGGGTGGGGGTGTCGCGATCCGGGCGGTGGTCACGCCGGAGCAGGTCGCGGCGGCGTTGTCGGCGGCGGGGCACGTCGACAAGCAGCGGGCGAGGTTGTCCGGCGCGGTGACGGCGGTGTTGGTGCTCGGGTTGTGCCTGTTCTGCGGGCAGGGCTCAGCAGCAGTGATCACCCGCCTGTGGCCGTTACTGTCCGTTTTCAACCCGGTGGTGGTGATGTGTGTCCCGGTCTGCACGGTCGCGTTGTCGCAGGCCAGGGACCGGTTACCGGTCGCGGTGCTGCGGGAGTTATTCACCCGCACCGCCGCGGACGCGGCGGGACGGGTGGCGGCTGCCGGGTCGCTGGTGTTCGGCCTGGTGGTGACCGCGACCGACGGCACGGTGTTCGACCTCGCCGCGACCGACGCGATCCGGGCCAGGTTCGCGACCCCGACCGGTGGCCGGTTCCCGCAAGCGCGGGCCGTCACCCTGGTGGAATGCGGCACCCGCCGGGTCCTGGCCGCGCAGGTCGACTCGTGTCAGGTCAGTGAACAGGTGTTGTGGGATCGCCTGGTGGCCTGCCTGAAACCGGGAACGATCAATCTCGCAGACAGGAACTTCTTCTCGATGCACCGGTGGCGGGTCGCGGCCGCGACCGGCGCGCATCTGGCCTGGCGGGTGAAGAACGGCCACCAGAGCCTACCGGCGAAGATCGTGGACACGCTGTCCGACGGATCCCAGCAGGTCCGGTTACGCGAGTCCACCCCTACGCCGAGTGGTACGTCCTGCACCGCGCCCGCCGAAAACCCCGCCGCCGCAACGACCTCGGCTACAGCAGCGCGATCTACGCCCGCGCCAACATCACCGCCGCGCTCGACCTGCTCACCTGGCTCGACCAGCACCACACCACCCTCGACCAGCTCACCCAGGACCAACTCGAACGGTGGCTCGACGAACCTGTCAACCAGTACAAGCCGATCCGCGGCTTCATCCGCTGGGCAGCCAAGACCCGTCACGCCCGAGAGCTGATCGTCCCGCCACGCCGACGAGGCCCCAGCAGCCCGATCCTCGACGAGGAACAACGCTGGCAACAACTTCGCCATTGCCTGCACGACAGCAGTATGCCGCTACCCGTCCGCGTCGTCGGAACCCTGACATTGCTCTTCGGGCTCACCACCAGCCGAATCCTGGAACTCACCACCGACGACCTCACCGTCGCCCCCGACCGGGTCACCCTCACCATCGGAAGCAGCCCCATCGAGCTACCACCCCGTGTCGCGCACCTCGTCCGCCGCCAACACCAACACGCCGCCAGCATCAATCTCAACGCGCCAGAACTCACCCGCTGGCTACTACCCGGACAAGGCGCCGCCCTCCCCATCCATCCCGCCCACATGTCCGAACAACTGATCGCCGCCGGCATCGACGCCCGCCACGGCCGACACGCCGCCCTGGTGGACCTCGCCGCAGCCCTACCGCCCGCAGTCCTCGCCACCCTGCTCGGCGTCCACATCACCACAGCCATAGCCTGGAGCCACCGCGCCCAACAGGACTGGTCCGCCTACCTCGCCGCACGGCACAAAGAACATCGTTGAGACGCCCGGATTTGCCGAGAACAGTGCATCCGATCGTGCTGAGAAGCGACCAGGCATCTGCGGAGACGCGCCAGCTTGGACTACCCGACACCGATTCTGCTTGCCCTTGAAACCTCGCTACTTGAACGCGAATTCCGCGATCAGCTTGGTAAGTAGCTCGGAGGCGAGGCCGCGGCTGGATCCATCACGAAGCCGAACGAGATCACGTCGTTCGCGCCGCTGCTCGACGCCGTCGCGCCGCTGCTCGGCACCCTGACCGGGGTCTTGTTCGTCGCTGACGCCTTTTACACCCAGACTGGACACGCTGACGAGATCACCGCTCGCCCGCGCAACTGCTGCGCAAGTGAAGGGCAACCAGCCGACCCTGTTCAAGCAGCTTAAACGGCTTCCCTGGCACAGATCCCAGTGGGAGACCACCCCGCGACCGCGGACACGGCCGCCGCGAGACCCGCACCCTCAATGCCGTCACCGTCACCGTTGCCATACCCGACGGCATCGCCTTCCCGCACGCCGGCGCGACCAACATCGCCCGCGCTCCCCCGACAGGCAGCCGCCGATCACACGATCTGATCACTGCCGTGACCACCAGTTCCCGAAAACACAATGGCCCTGCGGACCATGCTCGCAGCCGCGCGGACTCTCCCTATACTGGCGCGTGACACGTCAAACGGGGCACATGGGGGCAGACGCTTCCGCGTCCGCGGTCTTTACCTATATGGTAAGTGTCTCGTCCTGCTGCTACTTATTGATCAAGGATGCTGCGTGCCTAACTTGGTTCATATAGAGGTCCGAAATCTACTCAATAGGTTCTCTCATGAGTTCCATTTTCCTGCCAACTGGGAATTTGTAATTCTGCATGGACCGAATGGTGTGGGCAAGACTAAATTGCTTGAACTGATCAAACGCACTCTGTCGGCGGATGCCGCCGGATTGCGCAGAATTCCTTTCGCGAATGCCATTTTTCGTTTTGATGACGGTACGGTGATTGAGGTCGACAAGGGGCAGCGGCCCTCGATACTGCTACCAGAGGACGGCGAGGATATCTTCGATAATCCTGACCCTGAGGATTCAGAGGAAGGGGAGCGCCTGCGTATCATCATGCGAGCTCCCGGGAAGGAGGCCGTATCGTGGAGTCCGGAGCCTCTTAGCACTACCGTTCCTCGCGGTCGGCTGATGGCCATTCTGGAAGAGCGCGCACCTGTGGCGAAGGTAGAAGCTGATCTGTGGCACGATTTCAGGACTAGCGAAATGCTGAATTTGGAAGAAGTCTTAAGTCGCTATGGCGATAGCCTTCCGGTCCGGCTGACCGGGAATCGACGGCAGAACCCCGTCTTGCGCGAATTTTTGGGAAGTCAGTCGGTGCACCTAATTGAGACTCAGCGACTTTTGCAGTCTCACTCGAGGGATACGCATCGCCATCTTCGCGGCGCCCGCGAGATAACATTCTCTCGCGTTACCGAGTACGCCCAAGATTTGAGCGCACGGTTAGCCGAGGTTCTCGCACGAAATTCGCGTGTGTCGCAAGACCTGGATCGCACATTTCCGCGGCGCGTGTTGTTCAGCCAGTTCGCGCCTGCGGAGGCAACGGAGGAGCGTATCCGTGAAAGGTACGCCAACCAAATCGAGTTAAGAAGTGCTCTTGAGGAAATTGCGGTTCAGGACGACACGACCGAAGAAGTGCGGTTACCGGATCGCGCTTTAGCTGAATGGGAGCGACGGCTCCTTTGGACTTATCTTGATGATGCTGAACGAAAGCTGTCAACCTTCGAGGATCTGCTCGAAAGAATTAGCCTTCTAAAGAATATCGTGGATGCGCGATTCTTGTTCAAGGAACTCAAAATTGATCGCGAGCGAGGATTCTATTTCGCAACCGATCAGGGCGAGGAGTTGGCCCCGAGCCAGCTTTCTTCTGGCGAGCAGCACGAGCTTGTTCTTGTTTACGATCTGCTTTTCAAAGTCAATCCCGGCAGCCTTGTATTAATCGACGAGCCTGAGATTTCTCTGCATGTAACATGGCAACAGAAGTTTTTGAGCGACTTGGCTAGCATTGCGAAGGTGGCCTCGCTCCGGTTCGTTATTGCCACGCACTCTCCGCAGATAATTCATGACTGGTGGTCAAGGGCTATCGCACTGGCTCCCGAGGTAGAGGCGGAGCGGTAGATGCAGGGGAATCTGACCGGTGACGACTTGTACGCGCTATTGATTCTAATGAAGAATAGCGATTCACGTGCATTTCTCATCCTAGAAGGCGAATCTGATGTCTCTGCACTAAAAGGCCACATCAATTTCGATGAGTGCCAGCCGATCCCAGGATATGGGAAGCAGGCGGTGCTGAAAGCTATGCGTATTGTTGAACAGCAGGGAATGCAGTATGTGGCGGCGATCGTGGACCGGGATTGGGCTGGCTTTTTAGAGGAATTCAGCGAGATCCGGGGCGTCTTCTACACCGACGGCTTTGATCTGGACTCGACCATCATGGCGATGAAACCGGTGCGCGATCGAGTAATCAGCAATTTCTCGAATGCTCAACGACTATCTTCCTATTTGGAGCGGACCAATATCTCGGACGTAATGGATGTTGTGGTGGCTTCGGCGATAGTCGTGTCGGCGGTACGCTACCTGTGCGAGACTGAGAGGATTATTGGTTCCGCGAAGGAGTTTCCTATCGACGTCGTGATGAATCTCGATGGTGGAGACGTAGATGTGCTCCGTACTTTAGATCTGGCGATGCGAAAGGCGGGGCAAACCGCCCCGCGAGCAGAACTGGCCTTAGAGGATCTTGCGGCCGTGCTAGATGACCTGCCCGCAAAGGTAGAATGCTGCAACGGCCACGACCTGGCGCGTGGTCTGGCGCAACTTATGCACAAGCGGCTCGGATCTTCCGCTTTAGGCGGCGACCTTGTCGAGCGCGCGATGAGGTCTGCACTTGGATGTCATGAGCTTCAGAACGCTCGCTTCTTTGTGGACCTCCTAAACTGGGGCCTGGCTGGAAATCGGAACATTTGGACTTGCCTCATACAGCGAACTACCGTCTCCTAGCCCTTTGCTTTATTCAGTCCCGAGATGGCTAAGTCAACCCCGTCTCTTCGTACGCCGAGTGCGCCGTCCCCGATCTGCGGTATTGGGAGCCCGCGTGCTCAGCGCCAGTAGGCATCCGGATCTGCCGCGATCTGGCTGCTACGAAGCGTGATGGCTGATGTGGCAGTTTCACTCGCGGTCATGTGGCAAGCCCTCGGAGTATTTCCATGTCGGTGATGTGTACGTATTTAGCTAGGGTCACGGATCTTGTGAGCTTGGCGGTGTGTGCTTGAGCTGCGGGTGGTCCCGCTGGCGGTCGGGTGTGGTGGCCTTTGATCAGCCCGGATGGGTTGGTGTGGCATAGTGCCCGGGTGTCCGGTTCTGGCCCGCAGCGCCCGTCGTATGACGATCTGGCCGTTCTGGTCATGCAACAGGCCGCGCGGATCGCTGAGCAGGATGCAGCGATCAAAGGGTTGACGGCTGAGGTCGCGGAGTTACGTCGCCGGTTGGGGATGGATTCGTCGAACAGCTCGAAGCCGCCGTCGTCGGACGGTCTTGACCGCACGAAGCGGTCTGCGCCGGGCTCGGGTAAACGGGGTAAGCCTCGCGGGGCGCCGGGGGCGACGAAGATGCTCGTCGACGACCCGGACGAGAAAATTGCGTGTCGGCCGGATACCTGCGGTAACTGTGCGGGTGACCTGGCAGAGGCGAAGGTGTTCGCCCGGCAGCGCCGGCAGGTGATCGACCTGCCGCCCCCGCCGAAGCCGTACGTCACCGAATACCTGGTGGAATCGCTGCTGTGCGCCGGGTGTGGTGAGGTCACCTGCGGCGATGCTCCGGACGGGGTAGCCGGGCGGTTGCAGTACGGGCCGGGTGCGAAAGCCCGGATGGTGTATTTACGCGGTGCGCAGTACCTGCCGTTCGGTCGGGTGGCGCACGCGTTGGACGTGTTGTGTGGGCTGCGGGTCGCCCCGGGCACCGTGTTGTCCGCGGTGCGTGAGGCTGTGGACCGGTTGGGTCCGTTCGTCGACCGGGTACGGGTGTTACTACGCGCCCAGGCCGTGATCGGCGCGGACGAGACCCCGGCGTGGGTCGACGGCGGATGGAAATACGTCCACGTCGCCTGTACTGACATGCTGACCCTGCTGCACGCCGGGAGCCGCTCCAAGAATGACATCGACGCCGGTGGGGTACTCGCCGGTTTCACTGGGGTCCTCGTGCGCGATGGTTACGCCGGCTACGACCACATCAGCACCGCGACCCACGCCGAATGTGGTGCTCACCTGCTCCGCGCGCTCAAGGGTGTCCACGACGGCGACCCCGCCGGGCAGCAATGGGCCGAGGCGATGAGCAACACCCTGCTGATCGCGAAGAAGATGATGGCCGACGCCGCCGCAGCGCAACACCGCAGCCTGGATGACGAGCAGGTCAGGCTCATCCGCTGCGCCTACGCCGGGGCACTGGCATCCGGGCGGGAGGCCAACGCGAAACATCCACAATCGAAGGCCGCGAAGCTGGTCAGACGGTTCACCCGCGACGCCGACGACATCCTGCGGTTCACCACCGATTCCGCGATCTGGTTCTCCAACAACCAAAGCGAACGCGACCTGAGACCCACGAAGCTGCAGCTGAAGATCAGCGCTACCTGGCGGTCCCTGCAAGGACTCGCGGACTTCGCGACCCTACGGTCCTACCTGTCCACCGCCAATAAACACGGCGAAGACCTCCTCAACGTCCTCACCGCCCTCTTCACCACCGGCCCCTGGCTCCCACCAGACCCAGCCCTCTGACCCGAGCTAAACACGTACACACCACCCGGCGGTCCTGCCTGACCGCGGCGATCCGGGCACGGCTGCGCCGGACCGTACGCCAATGACGCGCCCGACACGCCCCCGAGCAGAACACCATGGACGCCTTCGCCTCACGTGCCAACAACCCACCACAGACCGGACACCGCCTCGGCGCCAGCTCCGCTGCCGCTATTCCAGTCGGCTGCGGCACCAGCGACAACCAACCCCGAGCACCGCGCTTCGCACCGCTCATGCCACGAGCGTAGAACCAGCCCTAAACCGATCTTGAAGTAGAGAGACAGGCACTGAGCAGCATTCCGGCTACCGGCAGTCCGGTGAGCAGGTCGGCGATCACCGTGGTCTCGCCGCGTTTGTCCGGCACTTGGCGCTGACCCAGGACGATCCCGTCGTCGTGGGTGATCGCAGCGACGAGGAATACCTGCCCGGCCTGGGTTCGGGTGCCGTGCAGCAGTTTCCCGTCGATTGCGGCAGCGGGTAGCAACCCTGCCGGTACGGGGTGAGTGATGGCCCGGGTCGCGGCGCGTCGTTGCTCACGCTCGACAGGTACTTCGGCGGCGGCAATGACCGGCCGTGGGACGCCGCCTCGGACGACGTCGGCGGCGTATCCGCAGGTAGCCGCGTCTAGGGCGTCACCGTCCAGAGTCGCTAGAACTCGGCGAAAGGTGCGTTCGCTGGGCACTGTGTACCGGCCGATTAGCGGGTTGTAGCGGGCTCCGATGCGGTGCAGGACATCTTGCGGGGTCCGCGCAGCCCACTGCCAGATCGCGGTCACACCGTCGTTGCCGACAACCAATGTGGCGCACGCGGTCAGGACCAGGATCACCAGTAACCGATGCCGAAGCCCTCGTGGCCGACGCGGGTCGGGCACCTGAGCGAGCCGGTCGAGCAGCGACGACGCCACTAACAACGGGTCAGCAGTCACCACATCCACGCCGGTGGGGTCCGCGGCGAGTTCGGCTTCCCACATCGCCAGATCAGCGAGGTAGTCAACAGCAGGGTTAATCGGGGAACATGACGACACGAGCGCGGCTCCTGGAACGATCTTGAGGTCTTAGACACCCGAAAGATCATCAGAGTCGCGCTCGTCCTACAAATCGAGCACCGTCCGGTTCTTAACCCGGACAGAACACCTCAAGCCGGAACAATGCCGGGGCCATGAGTCTGACCCGGGGCAGCAGGTACTACATCAGCTCGACCATCTGGTCGAGTGACCTCACCGGCCCGGTCGCGGGATTCTCGTCGCTGTATCCGGGTAACGGGATCGCCTGGACGTATGTGCTCGGCAACATGACCGGCCACGCCGCCTGCGGCAAGATCACCGTGACCAAACCGCACGGCGAGCCTGTTACCACAGTGAACCTGGGCTGCACCACCACGGTCTAGTAGAGCCGGGTCAGGCTGAGCGCGGCAGCGGAGAACACGCGCTCCAGCCCAAGCGCGGGACCAGATACGGGTGCATCTTCACAATTCTGCATGTGCTGACCTGGCGGGTCCGTGCTTCGCCCGAGGAGTAACGCGAGTGGGCAGTGAGCACCGGGCTGAAACGCTGGTAGCTTGCAGCGAAGTGATGGAAGCTACCAGCGTTTCGGGGCAACTCAGACTGCGAGGGTCTCACCGGTGTATTCGCCGGCGTGAACCCGCTTGGCGCAGCGGCCCAGTTGGCAGTGTGTGGTGTGCCGGGAGATATGGCACGGATACCCATCGACGGCCGCGGACCCTGGCATCACCGCCGATCCCAAGGGGATCCGCGCGCCGGGTGTCCGCGTGCCCGGCGTGATCTCGGCGGGCATGTTCCACCTCGATGGCGAAAAGGTCTTCTGGTACGTCAAGGATCCGTCGAAGGCCGTCGTGATCGAACTCGCCGAGCAGCGCTACGCCCGCATAGTCATCCAAGTCGACGACCCCCGCGCGACCGTCGCGCTGGTCGAGAACGCCTACACGGAAAGAGGTAAGCCGGTGTTCTCCCACCTGGCCACCGTCGCAACGTTGTTAGCTGTCGTGACCACCACCCCGGTCGAGGCGACGCCCGTCCTCGTGCCCGCCACCGACCGCGAGGTCGTCTTCACAGCCGACGAAACGACGGCCTACGGCACCCTGCACGTTCCCGCGCACCGTGCCGGGCAACGGTTACGCGCCGCACTACTGCTGCCCGGTAGCGGACCCGGCGACCGCGACGGCAACCAACCACCCGCGTCCCCGAACACCCTGGTTCAGTTGGCCGACGCGCTCGACAGCGACCAAGTCGCCACACTGCGGTTCGACAAGTACGGCACCGGGCGCACCGGACTCGGCGCCTATCACGACCACCCGGACGCGCTCGACTACCCGGCATTCGTCCGCCAAGCAGAGGCCGCCTACGAGTCGTTGCGTGACCAGCCGGAGACCAACCCACACGCACTGATGATCGTCGGTCACAGTGAGGGCGCGATGACCGCGCTGCTGCTCGGCGGCACCGTCCGCCCGCGCCCGACCGGGCTGGCACTGCTGCAACCGCAGGCGATCCGCCTGCTGGACCTGATCGCGCTGCAACTACACGCTCAGATCGCCGAGGCGACCCGGCAACGCCAGATCACCCCCGAGCAGCAGCGCACTATCGACGGCGCGATCGACGGCGCGATTGACGCCCTGCGCAAACACCGACCGGTCGACACCACTAACCTGCCGCCCGCAGTCGCCCAACTCTTCAAGGCCTTCCAAGGGCCGAGCGCCCGGTTCGTGGACAGCGACGACGCCGTCTACCCGCCGGACGCCGCCGCGGCCGTGCGGCCCGGGACCAGGGTACTGCTGACATGCGGCGCGAACGACGCCCAAGTCCCTTGCACCACAACGGACGCCCTGACCGCCGCCCTGCTCCGCGTGCCCGTCGGTGGACCGGGCCGGGTGCCACTGCCTGGAGTGGACCACCTACTACACGACGCCGACCACTCGAACACCACAGCCCCGACCGTGCTCGACGCTTTGCACCAGTTCGCGCAGCGCTGAGATAGACCAAAGACTAACCACGAACCGCCCCACGCAGGCCGCGCCGGCATCGACTTTGGTCCGATACCTGACGACCGCCTGCCGACCCACAACCGTGGCGGGATCTCGCTCGCAACGTCCAACCCTGAGATCCCGCCAATCGACCTGCTACGTACAGCGGACTTCGGACATCTGTGCACGCGACTTCGGAAATCGACACATCGCGCACACGCCCTCGGAATTTGACGGTGCCTGATGTCTGGTTGGGGTATACCTCAATCGGACGCCGCGCCAGTTCAAGGAGAGCGTCGTTCGCGGCGTAGGCGCGGTCATTTGTTGTCGGTAATGGCGCGGAGAGCGGCGAGGTGTGCGTCGTAGGCTTGCCTGCCGGTGGGGGTGAGGTTGACCCATACGTGGTGACGCGAGGAGCGGACCTCACGACTGGTCGTCACGTAGCCGGCCTGCTCCAGCGTGGAAAGATGTTTGCTCAGGACAGAGTCGCTGGACTCGATCGCTTCACGCAAAGTGGCGTATTCGACGGCTGCGACCGCGGCTAGCAGGGCGCAGATCCGCAGGCGCTTTGGTGCGTGGATCAGCTCGTCGAACCGCACCTGCGGCTTCGGGTCGGCGGTCACGGCACGGCGGGTGGGGCGGGTAACCCGGAGCGTACCCATCGGCCGATGACCGCGACGGCGGCCATGACGACAAGCCCGGCCGCGGCGGCGACGGCGACGGAGTCGGAAACGTCGAGCAGCCATGGCGCACCTATGACCAGAATCAGCGGGGTGAGTCTGAGCAAGAAGGTTCGCAACGTTCGCTGGTGCGGTCTCACTCGTGAGGACGCGGCGACGAGCAAGATCGCCGCCGGATAGTAGACGAGCAGGCCAGCAAGGTTCCCGACGCGCTCGCCGATGATCATCGCAACGACACCGGCGCCCATGGCGAACATAGCGACCGGGGCGAACCATGTGGTGCGGGCGGTCCGCACAACAAAACGGGCCCACCCGGTGGGTTCGGTCCGCGGTGCTATGCCGAAGCTGGCGATATCAGCGGCGAGCAGGATGCGCCCACATCCCAGCAGGAGCAGCAATTCGATCCCGCCTATCAGCGGCGCCTGCCACCACGAACCCACCGTGGCGGCAAGCGGTGAGCTGAGCACCATGAGGCAGACGAACCACAGCAGAATCTTGGAGCGGTTGTCGTCGTGACGCATGACGATACCCGCGCGGGTCGGTGTGCCGACCATGACGAGCATTCCGTACAGGTGCAGCAAGAACACGGTGATGAAGACGACCAGGGCCACCGTGTTGGGCAGTTTCGTCATCCAGCCCAGTGCGGCCGTGGCGAGACCCAAAACCACCGCGGTGACGGGGTAGCGCCAGGCGTAGCGGCGCAGTCGGTGCTCGGCGAAACGGTGCGCGACCGCGACTTCTCCGATTTCCATAACGGAAACTGTAGCAGTCCGGTTTCCGTTATAGAAAGTGAGATATCGTTCCCCGTTCCCCGTTCCGGCCCTCGACTGACGATCTTGGGAAACTAGCGGTAAGACTGCTCAGGGTGCATGTGACTGACTCGCAGACCTTTCGTGGTTTGGTGCGAGCAGGTCGGCGGGGTCATTGCGTTTGTTGTGCTGCTGCTAGTTGTCTTGAGGTGACGTCGAGCCGGTCGGCATAAATTCGGTAGGCCTTGCGGTCGGAGTACGCCTTGTCGGTGTCGAGCGTGGTTGCGGCAGCGAGCAGTGCTTGGTGGACTTCGGGTAGTGCGGTGACGTGCAGGCTGTAGCCGGTCCCGCGCCGGATGGTGCGTCCGCGGCGTAGGGCGTGCTACTCACCAACCAGGCACGCCCATAACCACACCAAACAGACACCTACGAACGCACACAACCCCTCTGAGCTGCCTTACCGCTAGTTTCCCAAGATCACCAGTCAAGGGCCGTCATCGACCAGTTGGCCGCACAGCACACCGGCGGCAACCGCTCAGCCCTGATCGCGCTGGCACTCGACGAATACCTGCCATCTGATGGTTGACTACCAGCGCCGTGGTGTACACCGCCCGCCAGTGCGGCCACGAGGTACTCACCGGTGCCAGTTCGTGCAGCAGGTCGTCGGCTATCCCGGGTTTGCGTATCACCCGAGGGCGGCCCAGCAACCGACTCCGGGCCAGCACGCCGCATATTCACCACCGACACATCATCAAGCAGACCACCCGGCCTGGCTATCGCGGGGGCGGGTACGCAGAACATGTCGGACCGCTGTCGTATCGTCACAAACCGACCGCCCGATGTGACAGGAGTACTGCCCGGATGACCGTGATCTACCGCGACACCAACACCCCGTTCCATACCGTGCCCGACCCTGAGCCTGCGCAGCAGCAGCATCAGCCGCCGGTCGACGACGAGACGATGCTCGCGTTACGAACCCCGTTCGTGACACGGCGGCCTGCTCGCACCGAACCGAACGCACGGGGTACGGCGGCCCTCGACAGCGACGACCCGCACAGCGAGCGCCCGGACCTGCGCCCGCGACGCAGCGGGGACCGGGGCTGACCGGTGCTCAACTCGACGGTGATCACCGTGGTCGGTAACCTGACTGACAATCCTGAACTGCGGTTCACCCCATCGGGTGTGGCGATGGCCCGGTTCACGGTCGCGGTCAATCCCCGCGTTTTCGATAAGGCGACCAGTGAATGGCGTGACGGGGAAGCATCGTTCTACAACTGCACCGCGTGGCGTCAGCTGGCTGAGAACATCACGCAGAGCCTGTCGAAAGGGATCCGGGTCATCGTGACCGGGACTATCGCTCAGCAACGTTGGGAAACCGAGCAGGGCGAGAAACGGTCCACCTTCGCGATCACTGCTGAGGCGGCCGGACCTGACCTGGCCTACGCCACCGCCACGGTGACGAAAACGGTCAGGGCTAGTACCGATACTGCGGGCACTGACGACCCGTGGGCCACCGCTACCGCGAACCGGCCACACAACGCGTTACCGGCCCAGCGGCCCACAGCCCACACCAGCGAACCAGGCACCCCAGCGCAGCAGGCTAAGTGGTCCTCGGCGTTAATCCTTCGGGGGTCAGATGGTGGCGGTTTCGTGAGCGGCGATGCGTTTGAGGGTGGTGGCGAGGTCGGCTTTGGTGTAGCGCCAGTTGAAGGGCCGGGCGGCGAGGTTGTACAACTCTTCGAATGCGGTGAGCCGGTTGGTGACGTCGTTGAGGTCGTAGAAGTCGTTGGGTGTGACGACTTTGCGCTGCACGATGGAAAAGTAGATTTCGACCTGGTTGACCCAGCTCGCGTGGATTGGTGTGTGGACCAGGGTGGCGTTCGGCCAGGTGTTTTCCAACCGGTCGATGGCTTTGTGACCGCGGTGTGACGAGCCGTTATCGGTGATCCAGAAGACTCGGCGGGCGCTGGAGTAGGGCTCACGGCCCATGACCTGCGCGACCAGGTTCGCGAACGGAACAATGCCGGTCGTGGGTTCGGTACGGCCGAACACCCTGGCCTGGTGGACGTCGTACGCGGCGAGGTAGGCCAGCGCCCCACCCCGGTCATATTCGTGGTTGACCCGCATGATCCGGGCCAGTCCGGGTGGCAGGCTCGGATGACACCGGCAGCGGGCCTGCACGGAGGTCTTCTCATCGGCGGAGATGACGTAGTCGTCGTCACCCAGCACCTCGCCCTGCCAAGTGCGTGCGTACAGGTCGAGGACACGGCCTGCCTTAACGGCGAAGTCCGGGTCACGCGGGAAGATCCATGACTGGTGGCGCCACGGGCGGATCGCATCCCGGCGTAGCCACCGGCGCACGGTGGATGCCGAGATGTCCTCGACCACCCCGACGTCGACGGCTTCGGCAGCCAGATCGGCGTGGCTAAACCGCGACAACGGGATCCCCCGATCAGCGGGCAGTTCACAGGCGATCGCTTTGACCTGGGCCTGCTGCACATCGGTGAACCGACGCGGCCGCCCGGAGCGGCCCCGATCCCGCAGGCCGTCCTCGCCGTAGGCGCCGTAGCGGTCGCGCCAGGTCCGGGCGGTGTCCACACAGACCCCGACCCGCCGCGCGATCGCCGCGTTGCTCCAACCCTGGGCAGCGAGCAAGATGATCGTGGCGCGTAAGACGTGCCGGTGTTGCTCGGTCACGGTCCTGACCCGGTGCTCAAGACGCTGCTGCTCGGGCATAGACAGGACGATCGGGCAGGCCGATGGACCAGACATGACAAACCTCCGCCTACCCGAACATGGCAGACAGTCGATCTATTGCCCGGTGGGCAAGCACCCGGACCAAGCAGCCCGCACAGCCTGCGAGCCTGCCGGCAGCAGTGCGGGCATGATGAACCCGTGACCGCGATCCCCGAATCGACGAAGGTGTCGTTGCAGCAACGCCTCACTGAGCACGCGAAGGCCCACTGGCCCGGGCTGCCCGGGATCGTGGTGCGCTACCGGGCAGGGTTCGCCTACATCGACGCGCAACTACCCGACGGTGAGACCATCCCACTGATGAGGCTGCGCTACCAACGCTCCGCGCACCTGCTACCTCGCCAGTCGTGACGGCTACCAAGACTCCGTCCTACCCGACGGCCAACCGATCGGCACCGCCCAAGACGCCCTCGACTGCGCCGGCGAGCTCTACCTCACCAACCTGGAACCCCTGAACCAACCCCCGAAGGATTAACGCCGAGGACCACTAAGCGACCTGCCCGAGACACCGCTACGGTCCCGGCATTCCCCAACGACGATCCACCATTCTGATGATCCACCATTCTGAGGTACTGACCCCCTGCGTCGGCCGTCGAGCGCCTGCTGCGAGAACATCAGGACCGTGACTGCCGACCCCACCGTCCCGGACATCAAAGCCCACCTGGGCGAGAGCAATTGTCAATACCTGTGGATGGGGTTTCTGCTACTTGTTGGTGAGTACGGGGATCAGGTCTTGGTCGAGCAGGTCTTGCAGGGCGACAGGCTGGGTGCAGTGGGGGCATGAGCCGCCGATGTCGAGGCGGCGGGTGAAGATGCCGCAGGTCGGGCAGCGCTGTTCGCCGAGGAGGCGGTCGCCGCAGGTGGTGCACTCGTAGATGGTGAACTCTCGGCGGGGTCGGGCGGTGGGGACGATGACGGCGGTCAGGGGCTGCTGGTGGCGGCGGCGGAACGCGGTCTTGCGGCAGGCGGGGCGGCAGTAGGTCTGTCGGCCGGCTGGCGTGAACGACCCCTGGCAGGTCGGGCAGGTCCGCGTCGCGGTGTCGTCCCGCGACGGGTCAGGGGTCTGCCGCGGGTGTGGTGTGTGGGCGGGGGTGGCTGGTTTCATTAGGCTGCTACCTCGTTGTCGAGAGCAGCGATGACGGCGGGTCGTTCGACGAGGCGGCCTTTATCGAAGCGGGCGCCGGCGCGGACGAGCGCGACGAGGTGCGGTGCGTTGACCGCGCGCCATCGGGCCTGGGCGGCCTGGATGAGTTTGAACGCCATGGCCAGGCCGGCGGCCTTCGACCCGGGTCCCTTGGTGACCTTGGTCCGGTGCCGGACGGTCGCGAAAGTAGATTCGATGGGATTTGTGGTGCGTAGATGCACCCAGTGCTCGGCTGGGTAGTCGTAGAAGGCAAGCAGCTCGTCGAGGTCGTCGGTGATCTTCGCGACGGCCTTGGCGAACTTGGCGCCGTAGGCGAGCTTGAACGCTGCGGCGGCGCGACGGGCGTGGTCACGGTCTTCGGCGTTCCAGATCTCGGCGAGGGCCTTCTTCGCCCCGGGATGGGCCGACTTGGGCAGCGCGGATAGCACGTTGCCGATCTTGTGGAACCAGCAGCGCTGCTCGCGGGTGGCAGGGAACACCTCCCGCAACGCAGCCCAGAACCCGAGCGCGCCGTCACCGGCGGCCAGGACCGGGGCCCGCATCCCACGGCGTTTGCAGTCGCGGAGCAGATCGGCCCACGAGCCCGCGGACTCGCGGTAGCCGTCGGTCAGGGCGATGAGTTCCTTGGTGCCGTCGACCCGGACGCCGATCATGACGAGTAGGCAGAGTTTCTCCTCGTCGAGGCGGATGTTGACATGGATAACGTCGGCCCAGACGTACACGTAGTCCACGTCTGACAGATCGCGGTCGTTGAACGTCTTCGTTTCGGTCTGCCATTGGCTGGTCAGCCGGGTAATGGTCGGCGCGGACAGCCCGGATCCGGTGCCCAGGAACCCTTCCAACGCGGGCACGAAGTCGCAGGTGGACAGGCCGTGCAGGTACAGCAGCGGCAGCACCTCGGTCATCTTCGGGGACTTGCGGCACCAGGCGGGCAGGATCATCGACGCGAACCGGCGCCGTTGCCCGGTCTGCTCGTCGATGCGTTTGTCGTTGACCCGCGGCGTGGTCACCTCGACCGCGCCGGACGAGGTCAGCACCTGCCGCGGCACGGCGTGGCCGTTACGCACAACCAGACGACGACCGTTGGTGTCGAGCTGGTCGGCGTATGCCGCGATATACGCGGCGACCTCGGCCTCCAACGCCGCGGCGAGCATCCGCCGGGCACCGTCGCGCACGATCTCGTCGATCAACGACCCGCCGGTCGTCTCCGGCGTTGTCAGACCCGGGGTTGCTACGTGGGCTCGCTGTCGGTGACTACCTTGAGCATGGGCATACCTTCCCGACCCGTGCTGGCACGCACGGGCCTTGCTTGATTCCTGACAGGGCACCTTGGGAGGGTATGCCTCCCAAGGTCATCCACAGGTTTCAAGCATTGCTAAGTGGCAAGCCGATTTTCCGCGCAATCGTTCCCAGTACCCGGCCACACGAATGCAATCCAAGCCCTGCGCGCCGGCCCACTCAGGTGTCACGAATAGCATGCGCAGTGTCTCAGGAGCCCCCAGGCACGAGACCGTGCGCTTGTCGTACGCTGGACAAGGGGGCGGCTCCATCCACTTCCCTGGCGCCAGGCGACTCGACGTACCCCACAGCGCGTCGGGGGAACGCCTTGCGTGGGCCACCCTCGGTTTGCTCATCGATACCCGCCACGCGGTCACGCATCGCATCGCCAACTCGGTGCACGGCACCGAGTTTGGCCTGGGCTGCTGCGCCCAGCTCAACATCTACCTTATCCAGCCCGGCGATGAACGCGCCGAGGGTTTCGTCGCCTCTCACATCGCTGTGTTCGCGGGCGACATTGCCGATGACCTTTACAGCGCGCGGGATGCGGCTCGGAACGCATCGCACGCCAATAGGGCTGCTTGATGACTACCGCGCAGACGCGTTGGACTGTGGAAGACGTCCGCGCGCTGGGACTCACGACCGACATTGAAACGGCGGGCTTGATCCTGGGTATCGGCCGCAGTAGGGCATACACACTTGCCAAGAGCGGGGAGTTCCCCGTGCCACTGATTCGCGTTGGCCGAAGCTACATCGTGCCAGTGCCGGCCATCCTCCACCTACTCGGCATCTGAGGCCGCCCAGGTGGGACTGTGGCGTCCGGCCAGCACGTCATCAACTATGAGAGCGACAACTCCAGCAGGGGTGAGATCAGGCCGTAGCTTCTTCAGCCTGTCGACCTCACTAATCGACAGCCTGATTTTTACCTGTTGGTCCCGCTTTTCATTGTCGCCAGGCAGTGGGGGTAAGCCCTGAACAGCCTCGACCACACGCCGTCTTCTCATCGTCCACCATCCATGCCGTATGCCATCATAAGTGGTACCCTACTTGGTACCACTTCTTATCTTGGAGGCTCACTTGAGAGGGTCAGTATCCCGTCGATGCGCTTGCCGTGATTCAGAGACTGGCAAGCAACTGGGTCAGTCTTGCCCAAAGCTCAACCAGCGACGTCACGGCACGTGGGGTCTACGCCAGGAACTTCCGCTCGGTACAGACGGGCGACGCACTTTTCGCCGTTCCGGCTACGCCTCAGCCACCGAGGCCCAAACTGACCTCGACTTGGTGCGCGCCCTGCTTGCGATCCCGGATCTAGATGACATCGACGGTCGCCAGCGCCTAGGGGACCTCTTGGAACACGTCGCCTCGGCGCGTGAGCCCCTGCCCACCGTCGATACCATTCGCAGAAAGTTCCGTAGCGGACAATCGCTGACTACACGCCTTACGGTAGGCGAATGGCTGGACATCTGGATCGCCGGCCGCAAGATTCGGCGCAGCACTATCAATCGCTACGCCGGAGACATCCGCCTGCACCTCAAGCCACACATCGGCCACATCCGGCTTGACCGACTGCGGGTCCATGACTTGACCGAGATGTTCAACGCCATCGTGGAACGCAACATTGAGATCCTCGAAGCAAACGCGGTCCGCCGCGCAGCGATTACTGAGCTGAAATCTCTGCGCGGACGAGAACCTCGCAAGGCCGCAGGCTCGGTCATCGCTGAGATGTCGCCCTTCCGGCGCGTTACCGGCCCCACGACGCGCTTGCACATTCGTGCCACCCTGCGCGCAGCACTGAACGACGCGATCACCCAAGAGCTCATCACCTTCAACCCTGCGGCACACGTCGAACTCGACCCCGTACGGCGACCAAAGGGCCTGGTCTGGACTGAGGAACGAATCAAGCGTTTCCACAAGACGGGCGAGAAGCCATCTCCGGTCATGGTCTGGACCCCTACGCAAACCGGCGCCTTCCTCGACTTCATCTCGGATGATGACCTCTATGCGCTTTTCCACCTCATCGCTCTGCGAGGCCTTCGGCGAGGTGAAGCCTGCGGACTGCGGTGGGAAGACGTAGACCTCCGCGCGGGAACTATCACCATCGCTACCCAACTCGTGGACAACGACGGTGAAGTAGAGGAAAGCGTCCCCAAAAGCGATGCCGGGGACCGTGAAGTCGCGCTAGACAATGAAACCAAAGCCGTTCTGCGGCGATACCGCACTCAGCAGCAGAAAGCACAGTCGACGGCTGGTGCCGCCTGGGTCGACAGTGGACGCGTCTTCACGCAGAACACCGGAGCCTGGGTGGAACCGGACTGGCTGTCTGATTATTTCGACCGGCTGATGCGGCGTAGTGGCCTGCCGCCGATCCGGCTTCACGATCTGCGCCACGGTGCCGCGACAATCGCTCTAGCTGCAGGCGCGGAAATGAAGGTCGTTCAAGAGATGCTGGGGCACTCGTCGATAACGCTCACCTCGGACACCTACACGAGCGTTCTGCCAGAGGTGGCGCGTGAAGCTGCGGAGGCGGCAGCCCGTTTGATCCCTCGCCAGAAGGTCCAACGAACGGGGGGGCTCACCTCGGGCTCACAAGGACTCACCGAAGCGGCTGGCTGATCATCAAAAACCCGCTCGACCCCCGAAACCCCCAGTTCAAAGCAGGTTCAGGAAGCGCGCCCGGCTGGATTCGAACCAGCGACCGACGGATTAGAAGTCCGTTGCTCTATCCGCTGAGCTACGAGCGCATGCGGCAGTCAGCGTACCTGACCAGCAGTGACCGACGCTGTCCCACATTGGCCACCGCTGGTCCTCCAACTGCCCTCTTGCGGGCGGGGTGGTGACCGCGGGCTGCCAATCGCGCGATGGCCCCGGCTACGGCGGTCTGGTCTGGTCTGGTCTGGTCTGGTCGTTCGCACAGGCCGACCGAAGCCGCCTGACGCAAAGGAGATAACGAAGAAGTAACGACGGGCTCGAACGGAGAGAATTATGACCGGTGCGGTGGCATCCGATTTTCGGTCACCAGTTTTAGGTTAAGCGCTTCATAATTCGCGCTCCGCGGGCTTGCGCACGCGGCACCAGACGCCGACGCTCGCCGGGTGATGAAAATTCTCGTACCTTCTGTCGCGCTGAAGGCACGGCTGCTGTCGCGCTGAAGGGACGGCTGCGCACACCAGCCGTGGTGGCGGTGACGGGCGCAACCATTCTGGCCTTGACTGCGTGTCAACCCGCCAACCCGCCGACCGGCGCCCCGTCAAGCTCGCCCGAACCGAGCCCCGCTGCTTCGGCCCCGGCGAGCCCCAAGCCGTCCGCCAGCAATGCACCGAGCGAGACCCCCAGCAGTACCGTGCAGACCTCGGCGGCAACGACCCCGCCGGCGGCAACTGATGCGATCGTGTCCACCCGAACGATCGACGGCTTGGGGGAATATCCCCGACTAATTCGGCTCGCACATTCGGGCAGCGACAACGGCACTTTGGTGGCCGCCTCGGAAGGTACGCGAAGCAAGTTTGGTCTGGCAGTGGCCCGCAGCACGGACGGCGGTGCAACCTGGACCAAATCCGGCGGCGTCAACGTTGGCAGTTGCTGCACTGGCCTTTATGAATTGCCGCGCCAAATCGGCACTGTGCCGGCCGGAACATTGTTGCTTTCTGGCACCAAGAATGACGGTGCCCAGATCGGGCTTTACCGCAGTGACGACCACGGCCGCACTTGGTCTACCATGAATGACCTCGTCACCGGCGGCCAAGGTAACCGACTCGGCTTGTGGGAGCCCGAATTCACTGTCGACGCCAGCGGACGGCTAGTGGCTTTCTTCTCCGACGAGCGGCACCAAAGTGACGGTTATAGCCAGGTTCTCGCCCACGTGATCTCCACTGACGGCGGCCTCACCTGGGGCGACGAGAAAACCGACGTCGCCGTAAAGGACAGCTCGACCAGGCCTGGCATGGCCCGCGTCGTCACCCTGCCCAACGGTACGTACGTGATGGCGTACGAAGTCTGTGGCGGCCCCGGCTGCGCCGTCTACACCCGTACGTCGGTGGACGGGGACAACTGGGGCGACGCCGGCAACCTCGGCACCCGCGTGCAGGACAGCGACGGCGCGTACTTCGTCAGCGCACCCGGCATCACCTTTGTCCCCAACGGTGCCAATGGTGGACGTCTGGTGGTGAGCGGGATGTATGTCCGCGGCACGACGAAGACCAAAAGTGGTCAGCTGGTGATGGAGACCGATGACTTGACCGGCAACAAGGGTTGGGTCGACCGCCCCGCGCCGGTAAACGTCACCATTCCCGAGCCGTTCCGGCCCTGCGCCAATTACAGCTCGACCCTGCTGCCCTCGGCGAACGGCACCGCGCTGCTTGAGGTCGCGGGTGCGGAGCTCGACGGGGTCTGCCAGGCGTACTTCGCCGCCGCGAAATCCACCCCGTAACAGCCGCAATTGACCGACCGAACTTGGCCACCCCAGCATGCACCGAGGCTGGGGTGGCCAGGCTGTTGGGTCAGGCTTGGGTACCTGTGCTGACGCCTTCAGTGGCGACGGCCGGGATGACCGCGATAGCTTCCTGCCGGGTGGCGCCGCCGGTGCGGCGGGCCAAGCCGATCACACCCAACGCCGTGCCGAGCGCGGCGAGCGCAATAATCAGCTGACCGGTGCGGCCGAAGCGAAAACCCTCGTCGTAGACGAGCACGCCGGCGATAGCGGCGACGACCGGGTTGGCCACGCTTACCGTGGCCAACGGCACCGCGAGCCCAGCGCCGCGATAAGACAGCTGGCTCAACGCGTATCCGCTGAGCGAAAACACCAGCACCATCACAGTCACGAACGGCGACACCGCGTTGGCACCGCCGGCGGCGAAGGCGAGCAGCACCGCTTTAGACAGAACCGAGGCCATCCCGAACGCGACGCCAGCTGCTCCCGCACGCAAGACCGCCTGGATCAACGGGCCGGACAGCCAGGCCCCGATCGTGAGGACGGCGACGATGGTGCCACTGATCAAGGACAGGTAATGGCCGGCGTTGTTCGAGGGCGGCGTTGGCGTGGCCGACTCCACCGACAGCGACATGATCAGCGCGAGACCAGCCACGGTGAGCGCAGCGTCGGCCCAGGCCGCGAGCCCGATTCGGATCCGGTAACGCAGCACCGACAGCGGCAACGCGAACAGCAAGGTCAACGTGCCGAGTGCCTGCACGACTGCCACCGTGCCGAAGTTAAGCGCCAACACGTGCAGGACGACGCCGCTGACGGTCAACACCAGCGCCGTGGCCCAACGCGACAACCCGCGGTGGCCTTGCTCAGCCAGCTGCTCCTGGGCTACTGCCGCCCCCGCGTAGCTGGCCGCGGACAGCACGGATAGCGCCACCGCCCATCCCAGCGACCCCATGCAAACCTCTCGTCCACACCTGCCACACCGATGTCCTCGCCCAGTGTGCCGAAGATGTACGCCACGATCGTCCTCCGCGGGCCGTACTGTGCGGTACTTCATCCGCGGTACTTGTTGACGCCGAAAAAACGTTCCCTGGTTCCGACGCGGATGGGAGCTGAAGCACACCGGACCGGCTCAGCCCCGCATGGGCACTAGGCTGGTGGACCGGGGCTTCGCCCGCGGCGGCCCGGACAGCGCATTCACCCACGGAACGGAATATGATGATCGACCAGGCCAAGGTGCGAGTCCTTCTGTTGGAGAGCATCCATCCCGACGCGGTTTCGCGGCTCCAGTCCGCCGGCTATGCGGTCGAGACCGTGCGCAACGCACTCGACGAGGCCGAGCTGATCGAGCGGATCGTCGGCGTGCAGCTGCTCGGCATTCGGTCTAAGACGCAGGTCACGGCAAAGGTGCTCGAAGCTGCCGACAGCTTGGTAGCGATCGGCGCCTTCTGCATCGGCACCGACCAGATCGACCTTCCCGCCGCCGCCTCGACCGGCATCGCGGTGTTCAACGCGCCGTTCTCCAACACCCGCTCGGTGGTCGAGCTCGCCATCGCCGAAATCATCTCGATGACGCGGCGGCTGACCGAGAAGAACGCGCTGATGCACACCGGCGTGTGGGACAAGTCGGCCGACGGCGCCCACGAGATCCGCGGCCGCCGACTGGGCATCGTCGGTTACGGCAACATTGGCATCCAGCTGTCGGTGCTGGCCGAAAACTTGGGCCTGCACGTGTCGTTCTTCGACACCGCCGACAAGCTGGCCTTGAGCAACGCACATCGCTGCGCCAGCTTGCAGGAGTTGCTCGAAACCTGTGACATCGTCACGCTGCACGTCGATGGCCGCCCCGGCAACGCCGGCTTCTTCGGTGCGGCGCAGTTCGCCCAGATGCGCCCGGGATCGCTGTTTTTGAACCTATCCCGCGGCATCGTGGTCGACCACGTCGCGCTGCGCGACGCGCTGCAGAGCGGGCACCTCACTGGTGCGGCGATCGACGTCTTCCCGGCCGAGCCGAAGGGCCGCGGCGACGAGTTCGTCTCTGAACTGCGCGGTTTGCCCAATGTGATCCTTACGCCACACATCGGCGGTTCGACCGAGGAAGCACAATCCGACATTGGTAGCTTCGTGGCCACCAAACTGGTCAATTTCCGCGAAGAGGGCAACACGACGCTGAGCGTCAACCTGCCCGGCGTGGCACTACCCGAACTAGCTGGTACGAGTCGAATCGTGCACGTGCACATCAACACCCCGGGCGTACTGGCACAGGTGAACAGCATTCTGGCCGAACACTCGGTCAACATCGAAGGTCAACTACTCAGCACCCGCGGTGAGTACGGCTACTTGATCACCGACATCAGTGGCAGCTACAGCGTCCAGGTGCTGGACCGGCTGCGCGCGATGGAACAGACGGTCCGCTTGCGCGTGCTGTCCTAGCTCAACGGTCGACGCGGTCCGGCTCAGCTCGCCGTGGTCTCAACCATGAGCAAGTTCATCCGCGCTGCCGCGTTGACGTCGTACCGGTGTGTTGCCGTCCAGTCTTTGGGGGTTAGTTTCGCACCGGCCTCGACGTCGCGCAGCGTCCGGGAGCCGGCCACGATGCGCTGCGCGCCCGCACTGACCTGGACCCGCACCGGGCTGCCGGCCGGCGAGCGAAGCGTCAGCTGTTGCACCGCGCCGGCCACGGTGATCGGCACCGTGCCGGTCGGCGTGGGCAGCGTCAACACCGTGTGCCGAGTGGCGCCGGCGAGCTCGATCGAACTGATCTGGCCGGCGGTGAGGTCGATGACTTCATCCTGCACATAGCCAGCGAAACGCAGCGACCAGGTCACCTTCGTGGAAAGCAGCACATCAATCTCATTCCGCGTGCCCGTCCCATCCGCGCTCACCTGCACCTGCACGGAGTTGCCGGTGAGCACCGGGCTCGGCCGGATCCCAGCATCAGCCGGGGTGCTGATTCGGTAAAGGTCGTCGCCGAGCTCACCGATCCGCAAGTTGACCTTGTCAGCCCCGGCGAGCAACTCCAAACTGGCCTGTCGGCGGCCACCGAGCGGCGCCGTGACGACCCGCTGCGCCGGGCTCGCAGCACTGGGCCTGCCAGCCTGGCCGACTTTCAGCACTCGACCGAGCGCACCGCCCGAACCGGTGAAATACATAACTCCCAGAGCTGTACCGGCGAGCACAGCCAGCACCCCAAATACCGCAATACCGATCGTGATCGCCCGAGACCGTCCGGCGGTGCTGGGCCGCGCGACCGACGGCGCTGTTTCGACGGCGAAGGCCGCAACTGAGTCAGCTGCCGAGTCCACCGATTCCGGCCCGGAACCCGCAGCCAACTCATCGCCGTCGCGCTGCAGCGACACATCCCCGATCACCACCGGCACCGACGCCCACGAAACTGACGATGTCGACGGCATCGGCGACGCCGAATCCCACGGAGCTGCCGATGCTGCCGATGCTGACGGCGCTGACGGCGTCGATTGGGAGTGCGTGGACTCTGGCGGCGCCGACTCCCACGAAACCGACGGCTGGTCAGACTCGGCGATAGGTGCGACCGGAGCGTGGTTAGCCGGGTTGACAAACGAAGCGGAACTTTGATCGACAACGTCAAGGCCGGCGGAGTCGAACATCGGGCCTGGGCCATCCGCGGCGCGTTGAACGGGGAATGCGACAACGGCACGTCCGGCGGCGCTCACGACAGATGCGCGGCCGGCAGGTCGGGCGAACGAAGTTGGGTCAACCGGCTCGGGAACGCTGGCGCGACCCGCGGCGGCAGCGCGCCTCGGGGAAATCGGGCTGGAGGTTAGGCCGAACGAGATCCGGCCAGCCATCGATGCGTTCGGCTGAGTTGGTTGGGTCCAGCCCCCATCAGGCTCGGCGACGATGACATCGGCTGATGCAGTGTCGGTAGCGGTACGGTCCACGCCAAGCCCCCTTGTCGCCAGCAGCGTGCCGGTTGGCGGACGCACACATATTGGTACGGATCACGAGGGAGCGCGGATTAGTGCTGCGCCGACTTTCTGCTGTTAGGGACGCCCGCCACGGACTAAACCCCGGCGGGCGGCGATGGCGACGGCTTCCAGTTGACTGTGCGCGCCGAGCTTGGCCAGCACTGCTTTCACGTACCCCCGGCAGGTGTGCACGCTGATGCCCAGCCGCCGGGCGATGGCCCGAGCGTCGAGCCCGGCCGCCATCAGCTGCAAAACCTCATCTTCGCGCGCGGTCAGGCCGTGGCCGCGGGGTCCGACCACTGGCGTCGTGCTGCGCAACAGCCGGGCAAGGATGTCGGTGGACACGGTCATCCCGCCGCCGTGGGCAGTACGCAGCGCGTTCAGCACGTCACCGAGTGCTCCGCTTTTCGACAGGAAGCCCGCGGCTCCGGCGGCTGTAGCCCGACCGACCAACGCGGACTCGTCGCTGGCCGTGAGGATCACTACCCGCGTCGCCGGCTGCCGCACCCGCAGCAGTTCGGTGATCGCAATACCGTCCGCATCGGACAGTTCGGGATCGAGCAGGATTACGTTGGGTCTCAGCTCGGCGGCTAAGCGTAAAGCCTCGGCGCCGGTCAGCGCGTGACCCACGTATTTCAAGTCGGGTTGGCCGGCCAAGGCGTGGCCGATCAGCTCGGCGAACGTCTGGTGGCCATCGACGACCAGGACGCTGATCGCTACGTCGCTGTTCATACGCCACCTCTCTTCCCACGGGCTCCGCGAAGCTGCACCGGACTGGAGCGAAGTCTATGGAATACCCGCCCCGATCCTTGCCGTCCCAACAGCCAACCGAAACCTCAGCGCGGATCCGATCCGCCGGTACGGCCGATGCCAGGTTGCAACCAAGCGGCCGTGATGGCCAGTCTTTCGGGTGAGTGCACCCCTCGCATTAGGGCTTGCCGGTCCACTCTCTCACCCGCAGAGTTCCGGTCTATGTTCGAGATCCAGCTCTTCGGCCGCTTCGAGGTCAGGACCCGCGGTATTCGGTTGTCCGGGGCCGACTTCGGCGGGGATCGGCCGCGCCATTTGCTCGCCCTGCTGGCACTGCGCGGTGAAATGTCCAGTTCGGAGCTGGCTGAAGTGCTGTGTGGGCAAAAGAAGACGATCGAGACCGATTTGTCGACTCTGCGGCATCGACTTGAACCCGGTGTCAGCCTGCACGAGTCCGTCATCCACGGGCACCGGGGCCGATATGTCCTGGATGCCGATCGGGTCCGAGTCGATGTCGCCCGCTTCGACGAGTTGATTGCCGTCGCCGCAAGTCGCCCCGCCGCCCGCGCGGTGAAGCCATTGACCGCTGCCGCATTTGTGGCCGCCCAGCCCTTACTAGCCGACGAAGCTGCGCCCTGGGCTGCCGAAGCTCGGGCGGAATACCGGGCGAAGCTGGCGTTGGCCCGGCTGAGCGACGTGACCCGAGTCATATAGCGCGCGCCGCGGCTCGGCCGGGAGCAGAATCTCCGGGTGCCTAACCCTTCGACCGCTTTGCTCCCGGTGCCGCTCACGCCAGAAATCTCATTAAATCTGGTAGACGGCCCGGTTGGGCTGTTCGACTTGACCGGCGGCGAGTTTCGCAGCGACGAACCGCCCCCGTTCTGGGCCTTCGTCTGGGCCGGTGGCCAAGCCCTCGCTCGCTATGTGCTCGACCACCCTGAGCTGGTCTCCGGCCGGCGGGTGCACGATCTAGCCACCGGCTCCGGGATCGCAGCTATTGCTGCCGCCCAGGCGGGTGCGACCGAGGTGACGGTCAGCGACGTCGACCCGGCCGCCGTCGCCGCAGCTCATCGAAACGCCGCCGCCAACGGTCACACCCTGGCCAGCCACACCCCAGCAAGCCACACCCCCGATCTCGTACTTGCCGGGGACGTTTTCTACAGCCCGATTGTCGCCGCGCAGATGATCGAGGTGCTGCGCGCGTACCGGCGGAAGTCGGTATTGGTTCTGGTTGGGGACCCAGGGCGTGGGTATTTCCCCGGCAGGCTGTTCGAGCGGATGACGCAATACGTGGTGCCGGTGCACACGGCGCTGGAGGATGCGGAGACCCTGACCACCGGCGTCTGGCGGATGCGATGAGCATCACTGTCAGTCAACTCAGTAACATTGCTTCACTGACTAACAAGTTGTACGTTACATGCATCCAATCGAGCTTCAAGTGATCCAAGCTTTCGAAGCGGGCAGTACGTGCAAAATTCAGAACAGCGTGACGCCACCACGCAACGCGATACCACGATCCTTGGTAACGCCAACACGCAGCGTGACGCCACCACTCAGTTGGTCAACGAAGTTACTCGGTTCGATCGGCTTGGCCAACGTGCGAAGAGCATGCTCAACACCGGCCACCTCGGTGCAGAGTTCTGCGCCCTGATGCTGCTGTTCCCACTGCGCCGCCACGGCCCGATGCGGGTGACCGATTTGGCCGAGCTCAAACAGGCCGACCCGTCCACAATCAGTCGACAGGTCGCCCAGTTGGTCAAGGCTGGCCTGGCTCGGCGCGAGGCCGATCCGATCGACGGACGAGCATCGCGCCTGGCCCTCACCGAGGCCGGACTGACCGCCAGCGAGAAAATACAAGACGCCCGGCGCGAGCTCTTCGAGAATTTCCTGCACGAATGGCCGGCTGAGCGTATCGCCACTTTCGCCGACCTCTTTCACCAATTTAATAGCTCGGTTGAGGCGCATATGCGCAGCGATCCTGCACCCCGCCCACTGATCGACGCCCTCAGCCGGACCGACCCGTCCGAATCACCACGGGAGAACGCGTGAGTAACTCCAAGTCCATAGCCCCGGCCGCCGCCGGGCCAGCGGGCGGTCAGCAAACCGCCCGTCCGTCCGTGGAATTCACCCATCGCCAGATCTTGACCATCTTGATCGGGCTGATGATGGGCATGTTCCTGGCCGCCCTCGATCAGACCATCATGGCCACGGCGACCCGGACGATCGCCGACGACCTGCACGGCTTCAACTTGCAGGCGTGGGCTACCACCGCCTTCTTGATCACGTCGACGATCTCCACCCCGCTCTACGGCAAGCTCTCCGACATCTACGGTCGGCGCGGCTTCTTCCTCTTCGCCATCGCCATTTTCATCCTCGGCTCAATGCTCTGCGGCCTTTCCCAGAATATGTACGAGTTGGCCGGCTTCCGGGCCGTGCAGGGCATCGGCGCTGGCGGCCTGATGTCGATGGCACTGGCGATCATCGGTGACATCGTGCCGCCGCGCGAGCGAGCCAAATATCAGGGCTTCTTCCTGGCAGTCTTCGGCACTGCGAGTGTCATCGGTCCCCTGCTCGGTGGCTTCTTCGCCGGCCAGGACACGCTGCTCGGCATCACCGGTTGGCGCTGGATCTTCTACCTGAACGTGCCGATCGGCATCGCGGCGATGGTCGTCGTGGCCCGCGTGCTGCACCTGCCACACACCCGCACCAATCACCGGATCGACTGGCCGGGTGCCGTCGCGCTGATCGTCGGACTGGTGCCGCTGCTGACTGTGGCCGAGCAAGGCCGCGAGTGGGGCTGGGACTCCGGGCGGGCGTTCGCCTGCTATGTGATCGGTGCGCTCGGCATCGTCGGCTTCGTGCTAGCCGAACGGGCGTACGGCGATGACGCACTCTTGCCGTTGCGCCTGTTCAAGAATCGCACAATTGCCGTCGGCTCGATCTCCAGCACGATCATCGGTATGGCCATGTTCGGTGGGCTATTGACCGTTCCGCTGTATTTGCAGATCGTGAAGGGTTCGACCGCAACGCAGGCCGGGCTGCAGATGATCCCGTTCGTGGTCGGCATCATGGCCGGCTCGATCACTGCCGGTCAGTTGATCGCCCGCACTGGGCGTTACCGGGTGTTCCCGATCATTGGAAGCACGCTGATGGTGCTGGCACTCGGCCTGTTCGCGTTGATCGGCGCCGACACTCCGCTCTGGCAAACCATGTTGATCATGGTGGTCATGGGTCTGGGTCTGGGCGGCAACATGCAGCCGATGATCACCGCGGTGCAGAACGCCGTGTCGCCGCGCGAGATCGGGGTGGCCACCAGTTCGGTGACCTTCTTCCGGTCGATGGGCGGCACACTCGGCACCGCGATCTTCCTGTCAGTGCTGTTCAACGTGGTGCCGGGCAAGGTCCAGTCGGCCTTCCAATCGGCTGCGCAGACTCCTGCGTTCAAACAAGCGCTGGCCGCGGACCCGGCTCAGGCGCAGACGCTGCGCCAGGCCACCGGCGGTTCGGCCTTGAGTGACACGTCCTGGCTTACCAAGCTCAGCGCGGTGGTGTCGCACCCGTTCAAGGTCGGCTTCTCCGACGGCATCCACGTGGTCTTCCTGCTGGCCGCCGCGGTCATGGTGATCGGGTTGATCGTGGTGTTCTTCCTGCCCGAGGTGGCGCTGAAGAAGAGCTCGGCCCAACAACAGCGGGCCGACGACATCCTCGCGGCGCAGAACAGCGACGGAGTGCCCGGCGGGGTCGGCGCCGGGCCGATGAGGTCAGACGCGACTGCTGACCCGGTAGCGGTCGGCAAGGACAGCTCCTCGCAGTAAACCTGCAAACCGACAAAGGGAGCATCCAGTTTTGGGTGCTCCCATTGTCGGCAATATCGCCGCCGGCTGATCAGGATCCGGCATTGCGTCCTACTGCGGCAATCAAGCGTTCGGCCACGGCCCGGCGATCCAGGCCGAGGTGCTGCGCAGTCTCTTGCAATACCGCATACGCCTCGCCCAGGCCACACCCGCGCTGCGCGATGATCACGCCGGCCGCGCAGTCGACGACCGAGCCTTCACCTAGAGCCGCCCGCCGACGCAGCTCCGCGAGTAGCACCTCAGCCTGGGTGGCCAGTGCCATCGCAGTGAGCAGCAGGTCCGGGCCGGCTCGACTGAGCCGGTCATCATCGGCCCGCGGCGGAACACCAACCGAGCGGCTCCCCGGGGTGGGGCGGTTGCACGGCGCTTCGGGGCAAACACTCGCTGGATATTGCCACGCGGATCGACAGACCCGAAAGTTGTCACCACGACCGGGTGAAGCTGTGCTGGTCGATCCGGTGCTCGTTCATGCTGCCGGTTTACCCGCCGCTCGGTGCCGACAAAACCCACTGAACGCCGATAGAGCAATGCGCCGCCCCCGGGTTAACCCAAGGGCGGCGCGAATGTCGGTCTGCAGGTCGCCTCGCGGCGAAAGGCTCAACACGGCTCCAGCCGAACGGTGTTCCGTGAAGGCAAAGGGTGAGGCCCGGGGACACTGATCACACCGACATCTGTCCTCAACCGTCGGCCACCAGACCTGATTCCGTTACCCTTTGTGACCCCAATCACACCAAAGAGTACGGGGTGCCCAGGGCGTGAGGCCGACGTTGAGCGCCGGTACGCTGGACAATCATGAAAGGGCTGTGGACTCCGGCGTGGATCGCCCGCCACCTCCTGGCCCTTGTCCTAGTCGCCGGCTTTGGTTGGCTGGGGTGGTGGCAATACAGCCGAGCAGTGGGCGGCAACTCGCTCAGCTGGGGCTATACCCTTGAGTGGCCGGTTTTCGCCGGATTCGTGGTCTTTCTGTGGATTCGCGAAATCCAACTGGCCCGCCGGCCCCGTTCTCGCACCGAGCCCGACACTGAGCTGATCGCCGCAGATCGGGCCCAGCCGGCGCCTGTTACCGTCGGCCGACCGATCCGCGTCGCGGTTACGACTGGCCCGATCGAGCAAGACTCAGCGCTCGACGCGTACAACGACTATCTCGCCTGGCTCGCCACTCACCCTGGCGCGCGGGCCAGCGACTACCCGGGATATACCGCCGACTAAGGAAGTGGATCGTGCATTCAGCACTGCGCCGCTATCGCATCATGGCCTGGATCGTCGGCACGGGTTTGCTCGTGCTCGTGCTGGTCGGGATGCCACTGAAGTATCTCGGCGATAACAAATCCGTTGTCGCCATCGTCGGGCCCATTCACGGTTTCCTCTTTATGGCCTACGTCCTGCTGACCTTCGACCTGGCGCGCCGGGCGAAATGGTCGTTCGTCCGGATGATTCTGGTGATGCTGGCCGGTACGATTCCATTTCTGTCGTTCTGGACTGAGCGCAAAGTAAGCCAGTCGTGGGGCACCGCACCAGCGGTCGGCGAACCCGCAAAATCAGCCGTCTAGCCACTCGATAACACTGCGCAGTCAACCAACGACAATGAGTCATCTGTATTATTCGGGCATTATGCGCTATTGCCATCAGTTCTCCGGCGACCCGCTTTGCATTTCAATTCCGTACCGATAAGTTGGGCGGAATCCGTCAGCTAACCCGGTAGGCGGCCGAGCGGAAGAAAGGCCTGATGACCGGTGCCACCTTCCCGTAGCAAACTCCGGGCGCTCGTGGTCGCGGTGACTGCGCTCGCGTTCACCCTCACGGCCGCGCCGGCCGCACATGCCAGCCCGACCACCGCCCAGCTAGACACCCAGATCACCGACGCGTCCAACAAGGTCGAAGTGATCGTCGAGTCGTTCAACGCGTTGAACATCAACATCAAGAAGACGGCGGATGAGCAGAAGAAGCTCGCCGCGTCATTAGCACCCGCCAAAGCTGCGCTAGCGACTGCCAGCGCCCAGGTTGGCACCATCGCGAACACCTCCTACCGGCAGGGCCGCATTGGCGGGATGACCGCGTTTCTCAGCGGTGACCAGTCACAAGTGCTCGACCGGATGAGCTTCCTCGATCAGATCTCGCGCAACAACCGCCGCGACATCGACGCCTACACAGCTAGTACGCAGGCGTTTCTCGATCGACAAACCGCTTTGAAAGCGACGCAGGACAAGCAGGCAGCGCAGCTGAAAGAAGTCACCGCACAAAAGGCGAAGATCGAGTCAGATCTGGACAAGCTCAAGGCATTGCGAACGGCCGCCTATGGCCGGGCCTCGACCCCGGGACATGCTTATACCGGCAAAATTCCGGATATTTCCGGCTCAGCAGGGGTAGCAGTGCGATTCGCGTTCAACGCCATCGGCTTGCCCTATGACTTCGGCTCTGCCGGCCCGAAGTCCTACGACTGTTCCGGCTTGACCATGCAGGCCTGGGCGTCGGCCGGCAAATCCTTGCCCCATAACGCCGAGGCGCAATGGGGACAAGTAGCGCATATCAGCCGATCTGCCTTGCAGCCCGGCGACCTAGTCTTCTACAACAGCCTGGCCCACGTTGGCATCTACGTCGGCAACGATTCGATCATCGACGCCCCCCGGGCGGGTGAACCCATCGACAAACGCTCAATCAACCGTGGCATGCCTATTTACGGTTATGGCCGGGTGACCTGAGCGATCAAAGCGCTCCGCGCACCCTGGACAGCTAAAAGGTCGGCACCCCGATTTGGGGGTACCGACCTTTAAGTTGTTGTGGTGGTGGTCAGGCGGCTTGCAGTCCTTCGGCACGGGCGAGCTCACGCAGCCGGCCCAATGCCTGGATCTCCAGTTGGCGGATCCGCTCGCGGCTCAGCGAGAAGCGCGAGGCGACCTCGGTCAGCGAGTGCTCCCGGCCGTCTTCCAAGCCATAGCGCGCCCGCATGATGCCTGCGGACCGATCGTCCAAGTGGTTCAGCAGGCCTTCGATTCGCTGGCGCTCCAACGCGGTGAGCACGATTTCCTCGGGCGAGGGTGCGTCGCTGTCGGCAACCAAATCGCCGAGGTTGGTGTCGCCGTCATCGCCGACCGGAGTGTCCAATGAGACCGTGTCCTGCGCCCAACGGGTCAGCTCATTGACCCGCTCGACAGTGACACCTAGCGAGTTGGCGATCTGTTCGGGCTCGGGGTCGCCGCCGAGCTCGCGCACCAGCTGGCGAGTGACGTTGCGCATCCGGTTGACGTCCTCGACCAGGTGCACCGGCAGCCGGACAGTGCGCTCCTGCTGCGCGATGGCCCGGCTGATCGCCTGTCGCACCCACCAGGTGGCATAGGTGGAGAACTTGTAGCCACGCTCGTAGTCGAATTTCTCCACTGCGCGCACCAGACCGGTGTTGCCCTCTTGGATCAGGTCAAGCATCGGCATGCCGGAACGCACATACCGCCGGGCGATCGACACGACCAGCCGCAAATTGGCCCGGATGAAGAGATCCTTCGCCCGCTCACCCTCGCTGACCAGTCGTTCCAGCTCTTCCCGGCTCACCCCGCGCTTGGCCTCGCCCACGTCGAGCAAGTGCCCGGCGTACAGGCCAGCCTCGATCGCCTTGGAGAGTTCAACCTCCCTGGCAGCGTCGAGCAGCGGCGTCCGGGAGATTTCGTGCAGGTAGACTCCGACGAGGTCACGCTCCTCGGCGACCTGGTCGGTCCGCATCACGGTGTTCTTCTCCACGTTGCCCACGGTCCCCTCATTGCCATCACTAACCCTGCTCCGGGTAACAACTGCGTCCCACAGTCCTGCCCCGAAAACGTCCGCGGTTCGTAGCCCCGCGGGTGGGTGGCCTCTGCATAACAAATGACTGCCTACGCTGATTCCGGCTGGTGAGTCGAAAGTGTCACGAATGCCTGGGTGGTGGCTGAGAGCCCCGTACATAGTTGCTGAAGAGAACTCTGCGCTACCCGAAATTCCATCCGCACCCGCCGCTGCATGCGTGTACCTGCGCATACCCGTTACGAGCTTCCTGACACCATCGGCCCCTCATCTGTCACAGCGATGGGCATCACGACCACGGTGGGGACGCTCATCACCACTCAGTACGGCCATATGGCCCCACCAGTTCAGCTGCCAAGCCGATCGAGTTCACGACCAGCCGAATCGCTTAGCCCACGGCAGCCGATTTCAAGGCCGCCGGGGAACGGGACCACCTGCCACAATGCGGCACGAGCTGACATAGTTCAGTCGCCCACACGGGTGACGCCCGTCCCAGTGACCGTCTTTTCGCCGACATTTGGCAGCCGTTCGGTCATCGTCGACAGTGAGCAAAAGCACATCGGGTCGGATGTCGATGGACCAGTCGACTGGGCGGATTAAGTTCTTCCTTTTGTAGTGGGCCGCACACGCGGTGCGATGACGCACCGCAGTGTTCTGACTGAATCACTCGCGAATACCCATCAATCTTCGCGAGGTGTCCGGCAGTGGCCGAGGTCCATGAATTCACGTACGGCGTCTTCAACCCGATCGCAGCCGGTCTACTCGGATTCGTCGGCGCGTTCTTCGGGTTGCTTTGCGCTGCTCGCGCACAATCGGCCGGAACGCGCAGTCGGCGCACCCGATGGCTGACGATTGCCGCGTTCACCATTGGCGGCGGCGGGATTTGGCTGATGCACCTGGCAGCCGTACTCGGGTTTGAAGTGCCGGCCAGTCCGGTGCGCTATGACCTGGTGGAAACCTTTGCCAGTTTGGTCATCGCCGTATTGTCTGTCTGGATTGGGCTGATGCTGGTCGGCCACGGCAAGCACGATCGATCGCGGATCCTGCGGGCCGGGTTGATCACTGGCGGCGGGATCGCGGCAATGCATTACACCGCGATGGCCGGCTTGAACGTGTCCGGTTCCCTGCACTACAACCCAATCCTGGTGGCCGCCTCAGTGCTGCTGGCGATCGTTGCCGCAACGACCGGCATGTGGTTCACCGTTTCCATCACCGGGTGGGGCAAGACCGCCGGTGCGGCAGCGATCCTGGCCGCGATGGTCTGCGGCATCCACTACACCGTGATGGCAGCGCTGTCGGTGCGGCTCGGAGAAGTGCCGGCCGGCGGCGTCAGTGGGGTACGGCCGCTCACGATGATCGTCCCGATCACGGTGATCACTGCGGCGATGATCCTTGGAGTGGCGTGGAGTGCACTGCAAGCGATGACTGACGAGGAATTCACCGACGGGGTCGGCACCCCCAAACGGGGAGTACACGCGGAAAATCACCCTACGTGGTCGCGACGGCCCACCCCGTTCCTCATCAACAGCAGCCGTACGGGTGACACGCAACCCTTGCCGCGACCGACAGCGCTGCGCCGTGCACAGGTGGCCGATCGGGTCGGTAGCTGATCGAGACCCCACTGGGCGGTGCGGTCGGGTATATCTGTTCGGCATGGCGCCAAGGATGCTGCTGTCGATGCCGCTGCACGCGATCACCGAGGTGTACGGCGAGGCCGGGCTGCGCGAGCGGTTCCTGCTAGAGCTGGAGAGTTTCCCGACTGCCGATCAGATCACGTTGGTCGACGCGCTGGACCTTGCCAGTGAGCTGCACGCGGCCGACCGACGGGTGCGCGAGCCCTACCTGAACCACTTGCTGCGGGTGGCGATCAGAATCATCCGCTACTACCACGTACGCGACGTGGACGTGCTTGTCGCGGCCCTGTTGCACGACGCGGTCGAGGACCATCCGGCCGAGTTGGGGCGCCTGCGCGTGGGCACGTATGCGGAATTGACCGACGCGGCAGTGGCCGAGCTCGCGCGCCGATTCAATCCACGGGTGGCCGAGTTGGTCCGCTCGGTCACCAACCCTGAGTTTGACCCAGCCCGCGACCGTCACGAACAGTATCGGGCGCACGTGACGCAGAGTTTGGAACGTGACCCGTGGGCTCGGGTGATCAAGGTGTCTGACTTCACCGACAACGGCGTCGGCGTCATTCACACCACACCGGACCGGGCACATCGCTCGGCGATCAAATACCGACCGCTGGTGCCGGCTTTGCGCGAATTGGTCGGCCGCCCGGACACGCCACTGTCCACGGCAGCCAAAGACCACATCCTCGATCAGTTAAGCCTGGCAGAGCAGCGATTCGCCGCGATCCTCGACGATTAGCTTTAACCCGTCGGCGCGCAGGTTCTACTCACCAGCGAGCCGCTCGACGACGACGGCCGAGTCGGCACCGATGTCACCGTCTGGGCGACTCTCTGACGCAACTAATAGCAGGCCGGCGTGGGTTTCGGCTAGGTCGTGGGCGACGGTTTTGCTAGCCAGCCAAAACATGACTGCGGTCGGGAGGTAAAAGAGTTGAAAGCCGGCGAGGCCGACCGCGTAGTTAAGCGGCGGTGGGAACGAGCCGGCTAGCGCCCGAAACGCCACAGGTACTACGGCGTTGCCACCGGCCCGACCGAAGCCGTTTACCAGGTTGCTCAGGCTATAGACGGTGCCGCGGTGCTGCGGCGGGTTCACGTCGGCGATCATCGCAAACCAGTTTGGTGAGTTCGCTGAGGTCAACATCAGCGCGAACACGGCCGTGAGCAGGCAGAACCCCACCGATGGTTCAGTGACGACATCAGTGAGCACAGCTTGCAGCACGGCGCCGGCGTTGGCACCATCGGGCACCTCGATCCGCATCGGCACGAAGAACAAAACCACATAAAATGGTACGGCTGCCCCGACCCCCACCGCCGCGACCAACGCCCGCCCCCGCGGCGTACGCCGTTGTAACCGGTCACCGACGAGCCCACCGAGGATCGACAGCGCCCCACCGACCTGGAACAACGTGGCGAAGATGCTGCCCACCAACACGGCCGTACCGCCGGTGTAGCCCTGGCTTTCGGCGCGGGCCCGGAACAACACGGGTAGCCAAACCGTTGATCCGAGCGCGATCTGGGCCGTGGAGCCTTGCAGGATCAGCCAAATGTTGGTGCGCCGCCGCAAGATCCGCGGCAGGTCGTCGCGGTGGATCCGTTCGTCGTATTCGACCCCGGCCAGTTCCGGCTGGCTGTTGCCGCGCGGCACGTTGTAGGTGAACAGATACAGCACGGTGGCGATACCGCCCGCCGCCGCGGTCACCAGGAACGGTTGGCGCCAATCCAAATGCCCAAGCAGGCCGCTGACCAGGGTGCCGGAGAGCGTGCCGACACCCTGCGACAGCCCCCAAAAGCTCATCACCAGGCCCCGGCGTCGCGGGGCGATCAGGTCGCTGACCACGGCGAAACTGACCGAGGCCACTGCGCCCAGCCCGAACGCCGCGACGATCTGGGCCAGCAGAAACTCGCCATAGGAGTCGGCCAGCCCGGAAAATGCCGTGCCGGCCACCCAAATCAGCGTCCCGATGATTAACACGGGTTTGCGGTCGGTTCGATCCCCCAAATAAGCCCAGCCGATTGCGGCAATCGCGCTGATCAAGAACATGATCGTGGTAGCTAGGCTGATGTGCCCCTCACCGACGCCGAAGGTGGCCCCGATGCTGCCATACAACGGGGGCACCAGGCCGATCGCAACATTGTCGAGCGAAGCCAAGATCACGAAAACCACCACACTGTACGTGCGGTGCGCGGTGCCGCCTCGGCTCACTCGACGAAGGTTAGCGGTCCGAGCCACCCCAGTGGCGAATCCGTTTCACTTTCGGTCCAGCACCGCACCTTTGGCGCGTTCGTACTGCTCGCGGATCAGGGGGACCGGCTCAGCCTCGAACAATTCGGGGGGTTCGGCGGACCAGGCGGGTGGGGTGTCGACGCCGCTGGCAACCCACGCGGCTTGACGGGCGGCCCCGTCGGCGACGTACTCGCCGGGTGGTGGGACTAGGACGGGCAGGCCGAACAGGGCTGGGGCGATCTCGCGTACGGCGGCGCTGCGGGCACCACCGCCGACCAGGACGATCCGGTTGGCGCGAGCGCCTTGCTCGGTCAGCGCGTCAAGGCCGTCGGCTAGGGCGCAGAGCATGCCTTCGACAGCGGCTCGGGCCAGATGCACCGGGTCGGCGGTGTGCAAAGTTAGGCCGTGGATCGCGCCGGTGGCGTTTGGACGGTTCGGGGTGCGCTCGCCTTCGAGGTAGGGCACCAGCACCAGGCCGTCGGCACCGGCCGGCGCTGACAACGCCAGCTCGGCGAGCCGGTCATGGTCGACCCCGAGCATGGCCTTGGCCGCATCCAGCACCCGGGCCGCGTTCAAGGTGACCACGATCGGCAGGAATCGCCCGGTGGTGTCAGCAAAGCCGGCGACTGCACCACTCGGGTCGTTGGGAGCCACGTCGGCGGAGACGAAGACCGTGCCGGAGGTGCCGATCGACACGATCACATCGCCGGGCAACGCGCCAGTGCCGAGCGCTGCAGCCGCGTTGTCACCGGCGCCCGGCCCGAGCGGGGCACCGCTGGGCAAGTGTCCAGCGATATCGGTGGGGCCGAGCACCACCGGTGTGTGCAGCTGCCGACCGAATCCCAGCTCCAGCAGATCGGGACGGTATTGGTTGGTCACGGCCGACCAGTAGAGCGTGCCGCTGGCGTCGCTGCGATCCGTACGCAAAGAAGTTAAGTCTTTGGCGCCGGACAGTTTCCAAGTCAGCCAGTCGTGCGGCAGGCAGACCGCGGCGACGCGATCAGCGTGCTGCGGCTCATTGCGCGCCAGCCAGCGCAGCTTCGTCAGGGTGAAGCTGGCGACCGGCACGATGCCGACGGCATCAACCCAGGCTTGCCGGCCATTTTCCCCGCCGCCCAGCTCGTCGATCAGGTCAGCGGCCGCACCGGCGCTGCGGGTGTCGTTCCACAGCAGCGCCGGGCGGACCACCGTGCCGGATTCGTCCAGCACCACCATGCCGTGCTGCTGGCCGGCCACCGAGACGGCGGCCACGTCGTCCAGGCCGCCGGCCGCGGTGATCGCTTGCTGCAGCGCGGCCCACCACGCATCCGGATGGACCTCTGTGCCGTCCGGATGACTGGCCCGACCTTGCCGAACCAGGTGACCCGTGTCGGCGTCGCGGATGACTACCTTGCAGGATTGGGTGGAGCTGTCGATCCCGGCAACTAGTGTCATTTCTCAGTTGGCCTTCAGCACGTGGTCGATCACCAGCTGGTGCAGCTTGACGAAGCCATAGCCCTGCGCACCCGCCGCGTCGACATCGAAGTCCTCGAAGGCGCTGCGATCGGCGAGCAGGTCTTGGTAGGTCTCGCCCGGGTTGAGGGTCGGGGTGCGCAGCTCGGCGACCTTGGAGTCGGCCAGCGCCTGCTGCACGGCCGGGTCGGCCCGAAACGCCTGTGCCCGTTCCTTGAGCAGCAGATACATCCGCATGTTGGCCGCTGCGGATTCCCAGACACCGGTGCTGTCCTCGGTGCGCGAGGGCTTGTAGTCGAAGTGCCGCGGCCCGTCGTAAGCTTCGCCACCCTCGGGGCTGCCGTGCTCCAGTAGGTCGACCAGGGCGAACGCGTTGAGCAGGTCACCGTGGCCGAAGACCAGGTCCTGGTCGAACTTCGGCCCGTGCTGACCGTTGAGGTCGATGTGGAAGAGCTTCTTGTGCCACAGCGCCTGCGCGATGCCCTGGGCGAAGTTGAGGTTGGACATCTGCTCGTGGCCGACCTCGGGGTTGATGCCGAAGAGCTCGGAGCGCTCCAGCTCGTGCACGAAGGCGATGGCGTGTCCGGCGGTCGGCAGCAGGATGTCACCGCGAGGCTCGTTGGGCTTGGGCTCGATCGCGAAGCGCAGCCCATAGCCCCGGTCCTCGGAATATTGGGCGAGCAGGTTCAGACCCTCGGCGTAGCGGTCCAGCGCGGCCTGCACGTCCTTGGCCGAGTCGTATTCGGCGCCTTCACGGCCACCCCAGAGCACCAGCGTCTTGGCGCCCAGCTCGGCTGCTAAATCCATGTTGCGCAGCACCTTGCGCAACGCGTAACGACGCACCGAGCGGTCGTTGCTGGTGAAGCCGCCGTCCTTGAACACCGGGTGGGTGAACAGGTTGGTGGTCACCATCGGCACGATCAGGCCGGACTCGTCCAAGGCCTTCTTGAAGTTGGCGATGATGCCGTCGCGGGTGTGCGCGTCTGACCCGAACGGCACGAGGTCGTCGTCGTGGAAGGTGATGCCATAGGCACCTAGCTCGCTGAGCTTGTGCACGGCTTCGATCGGGTCGAGCGCTGGGCGCGTCGCGTCGCCGAACGGGTCGCGGGCCTGCCACCCGACGGTCCACAGGCCGAATGAGAATTTATCTTCGCGGGTAGGCTGGACCGCCACGATTACCTCCACGTAACTCTGATCATTTAACAACGGCGATTTGTTTATTAGTTGAATTATTTTGCCAGCATATGGCATTGTCAAGGGTGTGACTGGCGCAATGATGACTGGTGCCGGCGCTGCGGTCCGACAGTCAAGTGTTCGGGCTCATAATCTCGCGCTGGTGCTGCACACCGCAGCGAACAGCACAGATCCCCCATCGCGTGCCGCCATTTCGGGCTTAACCGGCCTCACTCGCGCCACAGTGTCTGCCTTGGTCGACGATCTGATCGGCGGTGGGCTCCTGATCGAGCTCGATCCCATGCCCCGAGCCGGTGCCGGTCGCCCCGCCGCCGGGCTGGCCTTGGCGCCCAACGGACCAGCCGGCCTCGGCTTGGAGATCAACGTCGACTATTTGGCTGCGTGCGTGGTTGATTTGGCCGGGACCGTCCGGCACCGATTCGTCCAGCCAGCCGATCACCGAGCCGTCACCGCCGAAACTGCTCTGCGTCAGCTCGGTGCACTGGCCACCACCGCACTAACCGCCGCAGCAGCCGACGGACTGCGCCTAGCCGGGGGCGCCGTGGCCATCCCCGGCCTGGTCACCGCGAGCGGGTTGGTGCGAGTCGCACCCAACCTGGGCTGGCAAAACGTCGACGTGCCGGCCGTGCTGGGCGACGTGCCGCCCTTGGCTGACCTGCCGATCACTGTCGACAACGAGGCCAATCTCGCCGCGCTCGGCGAGCTGAGTGCCGGGGGCGCAGACCCGACCTTCCTCTACGTCTCTGGTGAGGTGGGCATCGGCGCGGGCATCGTGCTCGACGGTGTGCTCTATCGCGGTGGGCGCGGGTGGAGCGGCGAAATCGGCCACGTCACCGTCTATCCCGACGGGCGCGCGTGCGGTTGTGGCGCAAACGGCTGCCTGGAGCAATACGCCGGCCAAGAAGCAGTCGCCGCCGACCCGGATGCTGCGGCCACCGCCTTGGGCATCGCCCTGTCCGCCGTCGTCAACCTGCTCGACCTCGGCGTGATCGTGCTCGGCAGCGGATATGCCCCGGCTTTTACCCAACTGCAGGCCGGAATCGAAGCCGAACTGAGCCGTCGAGTATTGACCGCAGACCTAGCTCCGATCGCGCTGCGCCCGGCACTGCTCGGGGCTGACGCCGCCATGCTCGGCGCAGCCGATACCGTGGTGCGCGCGGTCCGCGACAACCCCGCCCGATGGTTGAGCTGAGGCCCAGGCGATCAGCAGCGCGAACGCCCTCAGCTCACAGCGCCGGTGCGCGTACCGATGGCTTGCAGGAAGATGTCGCCCATTTTCGCCGGGTCAGGTGACACGAACACACCACCGGCCGGGGTGGCACCGGCGATGTCTTGCAACTCTTGTTCGTCGACGTCGGTGCCGATTCCGAGAATGACCATCCGGACTGGGCGCTGTGGATCGTTTAGCTGTTTCAGGCGTTTGATCAGCTGGTCGCGGCCCATCGCGGTGCCGTCATCGTTCTTGCCGTCAGTGAACAGGATGACCGAGTTGACCTTGCCGGGCTCCCAGCTGTCGCGCACGGACTGATATGCCGCCAGCGCAGTCCGATACAGACCGGTGTCGCCGTTACGCTTTGGCACGATCTTGGCCAGTGAGGAGGCGATCTCGCTGCGGGAAGTCGCCAGCGGCTGGATCGGCTCAATCGGCAGATACGGTTGGCTGCCGGCCATGTTGGTGGAGAACAGCCAGACTCCGACCGACCACTTGTCGCTGAACAGGCTCAGTCCTGCCTTGGCGGCCAGTTGGGTGACCTGGGCCCGGTTCAGCCCCCCAGCTGAGGGCACCGGGGTGAGCATGGAGCCGGAGACATCGAAGACAGCCAGCACACGACCAGGTTGAGTGATCGCGTTCCAGCTGCCCAACGCCTGACTGAGCGCGGTGGCATCCAGTCCAGCCGCGGCCGGTGGGCCGGCTGCAGCCGCATCACCGGTGCCCGGAGCTGAAGCGACCGGCGCACCGATCGGCTTGGCAAAATCGGCGCCAGCAGATCCGTCCGCCGCGCGCAAACCTTGTGCCGCAAGCGCATCCTTGAACGCGGTCGACTGCAACCGCACATGCAGCGCAGCCGCGATAGCAGCCTTGGCTGGTTGCGCCTCCGGCATGATCGCGAACGGGTAGTCAAGCGGCAGCGGACTCGGATCAAGATAGAGCGCGACCAGCGGCGTCGGTGGCTTCTCCGCGTTATAAGCCACCACGTCCCGTTCGGACAGCGGGGCGGCGCTGAGGCTGGTCGCGATGTCGTTCGGGTCGGCCGAATGCGGGAAGCGCTGCAGCAAGTCCTCGCGTAACGCGGAGGTGCTCTGCGCAAGTGCTTGAAGCGCCGAGACTTTGGCCTGGGTGTTCGACCCACCCGCGCGACCGAGTGCGAGTAGGCCGGACAGCCCAGCAGAATCGCGACTCGGGTCGACAATCCCGGTATGCAAGGTGGTGCTCTTGGCCAACTGCGCCAACACATCGGACCAGCCCAGCTTGCGATCGGGCCAGCCGACCTGCTCAGCGATCGGCTTGGGCATCGCCAACACGACCGGGCTTTGCGCGATTGCCTTGTCGTCGGTGGGCAGGAAGCCCGGGGCCTCAGCCCGAAGGCGCAGCAGCCAGGTGGAGGAATCCGGGATCCACACATCGGGGATCTTGACCGAGCTTGGTGCCGCACCGACCCCGACCAGGCTCACCTTGTGTTCCGTCGCAATCGCGGCTGCCATGTTTGCTGGGCTTACCGCGGTCACAGTGACGACGACGCAGGAACCTGCACTGCTCGCCCCAGCTTTGATCCAGCCCTGCGCGATCCGCTCGACGGCCGGTGCGATCTCCTCGGCCGCTGCCACGGACAGCTGGGTGGTGCTGGCGCACTGGGTAGCTTGCAAGCGCCGATAGCCAACATAGGACCCGCCGAGCACCAGGACGACAGCCAGCATTGCCCCGACGACGCCCGCGGCGCGTGAGTTGAAGGTGCGACGATGGCGACCGGACACGCGCTCCATAATGAGCATCGATACAGCTGAGCGCTACCTATGTTTGGCTTAAAGTTACTTACGACGAGGTTTCTCAGCGCGTTAGCAACCGAAAGTAGTGAACAGAACTCGATCAGTTCGGACCACCGCCCGGTTTAGCACGAGTTGATCACTTCGCTGTTGCACTGCCCTATCTCGCGTTCACCGAGGCTGCAACCGGTGCCCAGCGCAGCAGACAGGTTGGACTGGACTCGGCGGTCGGCTCGCCCTGCGCCTGCGGGATTCCAGTCGCGGGTTCGATCCGAAAAGTCGTCACGGTGTGTGATTCCTGATTGGCTACGTAGAGGTAATCACCCAGCCGAACCAGATGCCGTGGCCACACCCCGCCGGTAGCAACTTCACTGATCAGCGTCGCTGTCGTGCCGTCCCAGGCGAAAGTGGCAACGGTGTTTGCACCACGGTTGGCCACATAAACAAACCTGCCGTCACGACCCATGGTGAGCTCTGACGGAAAATTCTTGTTGGCTGCCTGCGTCGTGGCCGCAACACCGACGAGCGCCAGCGAACCGTCCGGCGCCGGCCGATACCAGCTGAGGTTGCTGGCCAGCTCGCCGGCGAGTAGCACGGCGCCGTCTGGCGAGCGCACCAGATGCCGCGGACCGGTGCCCGGCTCAGCCACGACCGCCGGCACGCCCAACGACAACCGTCCGGACACTGGATCTAGGCGAGCGCGCCACACTCGGTCAGACCCCAGGTCGGTGATCAACACGTCAGCACCATCGGTGTGCACGTGATGGGCGTGTGGGCCTTCCTGCCGTTCCGCGTCCGGCCCGTGGCCGACGAGTTCAAGCAGATCACAACTCTCAGCCAAGGCACCGTCCGACTCGACCGGGTGCACGGAGACCGAACCGCTGGAGTAATTGGCCACCAGGACAAAGCGCCCGTCAGCAGTGACGGTGAGATGGGCGGGGTTGCTGCCGCCGGTGGGCCGCACCGACAACGCAGTGAGTTCACCGTCGGCGGCGACAATGAAGGCGCTGACCGTACCGCTGGTGGTGAGCTCGTTTACCGCGTACAGCACGGGCAGGGTGGGGTGTTGGGCTAAAAAAGAGGGGGATGCGGTGCGTGCGGCCAAGCCTAGGCGGGTCAGGACCCCGGTTTTGGTGTCGCGACGCAGCACGACGATGCCTTCGGCTGCACCACCCTTGTCACCGGTGTAGCCACCGACAAAGACCAACTCCAGGTTCGTAGCCATTCCCACATCCCATCACAGGCGGAAATTTCCGCTCAGTAAACGCCCGCAGCGCTCAGCTGGCGGCGCGCCACATATTCCACCAACTCGATCAACACGTTGCGGGCGCCGGTCGCCTCACGGGCGTCAAACAGCGCAACTGGCACCCACGGGTCGAGATCGAGCGCCCGAGCCACTGCCTCAGCGGTGTGCCGCTGTTCGGTTTCAAAACAGTTCACGGCCACCACGAACGGTGTGCCTCGTTGCTCGAAATAGTCGATCGACGGGAAACAGTCAGCCAGTCGGCGGGTGTCGGCCAGCACCACCGCGCCGAGCGCCCCCTGCGCCAGCTCATCCCAGAGGAACCAGAACCGGTCCTGCCCAGGCGTACCGAAAAGGTAGAGCTGTAGATCTTCGGTGATGGTGATTCGCCCGAAGTCCATCGTCACCGTAGTGGTGGTTTTGCCCTGCACGCCGGAGATGTCATCGCCACCTTCGACCCCGGTGAGGACCTCTTCGGTCTGCAGCGGGCGGATCTCGCTGACCGACCCGACCATCGTCGTCTTGCCCGCGCCGAAGCCGCCGGCGATCAAAATCTTGAGGGCCACCGGTACGCGTGCCGCCGCGCCGTTGCGATCAGAGTGCACGGAGTCCATTGACAACCGCCTTGAGTACGTCGACGTCGTGCGGCTGGGACGCCGCCGGGGGTTCGTACAGCGAGATGAGGCTCGCCGAGCGTAGATCACCGAGCAGGACCCGCACGACCCCGATCGACAAGTCCAGTGTGGACGCAAGCTCCACCACCGAGATCGGTTCCCAGGCGGCATCGATGATCGCGTGGTGCTCCGGCAACAGCCTGCTGTCGAGCAACAAGTTCGGTTCGGTCGCGACGACAAAGGCCACCAGGTCGAACTCGCTGCCCGACGGTGCCACCCGCCCTTGGGTCATCGCATATGGCCGCACCACCGGCCCGGCGTCAGAATCGAGCCAGTGATCGGCCGTTCGTCGGGGATCAGCCGGCATCGGACGGCAAGTTCACGATGCGCTCCGGCGCGCTCATGCTCTGCCCGACCCGGATGACCAACATCGCCATCTCGTATGCGATCAGGCCCAGGTCGGCCTCACTGCCGGCCAAGACAGCAAGACAGGCACCTTGACCTGCGGCTGTGACGAACAGGAACGCCGATTCCATCTCGACCACTGTCTGGCGCACTGGGCCGCCATGGAAATGCCGGCTCGCCCCCTTAGCCAGGCTTTGGAAACCCGCCGCCATCGCGGCGAGATGCTCGGCATCCTCCCGGCTCAACGCGGCTGAGGCCCCCATCATCAGCCCGTCGGCGGACAACACCACCGCTTGCTGCGCAGCCGGCACCCGAGCGACCAAATCGTCGAGGAGCCAGGTGAGGTTCGCGCTCTGCTTCGTTGTATGTGCCACTATGCGTCCCTTTCCGGCCTAGTCACTGTGTCTTGCTCGACCACGTCAGCAGTCGCCGGATCGTGCACCTTCGCCTCGGTGCCGGTTAAGTCGAGCCCCGGCACCGACCAGTCCCGGGCAAACGCGAGATCGACGATTGCCGGAAAGCTGACCGTAGCTGCTTCCGCGAAAGAGCCACTTGCTGGCACGTCCGCGCTGGCCGTGGACCTCGACTCGCCATCGGCAACCGACCCTGGCCCGCTAGCGGAGGATTCGGGCTCGCTTGCCGCGGAGTCAGGCGGGGGACGAAACTGCGATGCGTCAATTCGCCCCCGAGTAGTGCCGCGTTGCAGTGCACTCATGATGCCGCGAGCTTGCTCGGGCGGGCGCAACCGTTGCGTGTCAATTTGCTCTTCGGAGGCGGCAGTCCGGCGTAGCTGCGGAGCCAAGCTCGCCTGGCGAGTGCGCCGAGGCAACCCGTCCTCGGTGGCGGGTCGCGGCAGCCGGGGCACGTCTTCAGGCATCGCTGGGGCGACCAGATCCGTCGGCGCCGAGTTGCGCGGCACAGACCGCCGAGCCCGCAGATCACTGCTATTGCCTTCGCCCACCAACGCCGGCAAGTTGTTTGCCGGCGCCGGGGTCGCCGCGGTGAGTTGCGGCAGTGGATCGGCGCCGGAGCGTTGCGCCACGATGGACAATCGGCCCGCCAGATCACCGGTGGTCGACCGGTTGGGCCGATCCCAGGACTTGTCGGCGGTTGGGCCGACCGGCAGCGCGACCGAGCCCACCCCGACGGCCACCAACTCACCCGGGACGAGGACAACCGCGGTGACCCCGCCATAGGCCGAAGGCCGCAGCGACACCCGGATCTGGTGCCGATAAGCCAACTGGGCCACGACGAACAAGCCAAGCCGAGCGCTGTCAGTCGGGTCGAATTCCGGTGGCTCCAACAGGCGGTGGTTCGCCACCTGCAGCGCCTCCGGGGTCATTCCCAGCCCACGGTCATCGATCTCGATCACGTAGCCGTTCGGCAGCACCTGACCGGTCACCGTGACTCGGGTGTGCGGTGGTGAGAACGAAGCCGCGTTTTCCAACAACTCAGCGAGCAGGTGAATCACGTCCGCGACAGCGCGGCCGAGCACTGCTGACGACTCCACCGAACGGATGTCGACCCGCTGGTAATCCTCGACCTCGCTGATCGCGCCCCGCACGACGTCGATCACCGGCACCGGGTTGCGCCAACCACGCCCAGGGGTGGCTCCAGCCAGGATCACCAGGTCTTCGGCGTGGCGGCGCATTCGGGTGGCGAGGTGGTCGATCCGGTACAGATCCTCGAGTTCTTGGGGTTGGGTTTCGCGGCGTTCCATCTGGTCGAGCAGCGCGAGCTGGCGATGCAGCAGGGTTTGGCTACGCCGGGCGATGTTGAGGAAGACCTCGTTGATCCCGCGCCGCACGTTGGCCTCGTCGACAGCGGACTGCACCGCAGTGCGCCGCACGTCGTTGAACGCGTTGCCGAGCTGGCCGATTTCGTCGTTGCCATAGGCCAGCGCCGGCGTTTCCACCTCGACGTCGACTGTTTCGCCGCGTTGCAGCCGCTGAACCACTGTGGGCAGGCGCACTGTGGCCAGCTCCAGCGCCTCACCGCGCAGCCGACCAAGCCGACCGACAATCGAGCGGCCGACGATCGCCGACACCACGATGGAGATGATCAGGGCGAGCAGGCCCACCAGTCCAGCGACGGCGAGGCGCACCAAGATGCCGGTGGCGACCGGAGTGGCGCGTACGGCGGCGGCGCTGGTGGCTTGGGTTTCGAAGGCGTGCAGTTGCTGCGCGGCCGAGTCGTACACCGGTTGCCAGTCACTGGCGCGCAGCGGTGGGGTTTTGCCGGTGCGGCTGCCGACGAGCAAGGTGTTTTGCAAGTCGCGCAACCGAGTGAAGGCCGTCCCGCTGCTGACCTTCTCATACGCCGTACGGGTCTCGGCGGGCATGTCGTCGGCGCCAGCTTGGAGCAGGAAATTGGCAGTACCGATGTCTTGTAACATTTCTGTGCGCGCGCCATCGCTGAAATCGCCGTCATCGTTGGCACCGGCGAGCAGCGAGTCGACCCGGCTCAGATATTCCTGCCCCTGTCCGATCGTGGTCAGCCCGCGGCCCTCACGATCGACCAGCTCGTCATTCAATATGGCGCTCGTGGCGAACATTTGGAATGCGGCAGCGATCGCACTGTTGTAGGCACCTTGCGCACCAACCGCGTCAATTTCGCGCCGGTCGATATGCTGGCGATTTCCCGCCAAACTGTCGATCTCGGTGAAAACCTGCTGAATCCGCAGCCGTAGGGTGTCGCCGGCCGCGTCGTGGGCCTTCGCACTGCCGGCTTTGGTGCGAAACTGGCCGGCAGCACGGTCCGTGGCGGCCCGTTGTGCGGTCAGCGCCGGCGGCACCTCACCGGCGACCGACAAGAACTCCACCGACAATCGCCGCTCGCGCTGCAGCTCACCGACTAGAACGTGACCTGGGTTACCGACGGAGTCCAGCAACGTTTGGGCCGACAGCAGGTTGAATGCCGGTCCGGCCGTCAGCGTCGTCGCGAAGAGCCACAAGGCGAGTAGCGCTGCCAGAGGCACGCTGACCAGCGCGATAATCTTCGAACGAATCGACCAGGTGCGGGTTCTCATCAGGCTCCGCCCTTGGGGTTTGACAGGGTCCAGCGAACACGGGCCTGTCCCGGTCAGCCAAGCAGAGATGGACAACCGTCAGAGGCTGCATGCGCCTGGAGCAGAATACGTAAAAGCTTCAGTCCGAGCCAGCTCTGCACCGCGGGTCACGTTTCCATCATGGACTCTTCGTGTGTCAGATTTGCGACCACGCCGCCGAGGAGGCAGCCACCATGAAGTTCTCCAATGATGCACCAGCGCGGCCCGATGATGCGGCGGGGTCGGCTACCGACCGGTTGTTCAGCGACCCCGACTCGTACCTCGATCGGTTTCGCGACATTCAGCTGCGTTTTATCGACGGCCCGCAGCAAGCGACGGCCGATGCCGCTGGCCTGCTCAGTGCCGCTGTCGACCAACTGACTCAAGCCCTCGCCGCTAAGCAAGCGCAGCTCAGCAGCGCTGCGACCGACACAGAGGGGCTGCGGCTCGAATTGCGTGGCTATCGCGACCTGCTGCACCGCTTGATCGCGGTCTAGCTCAGCTGCGACCGGGATTCACCGGGTGGGTTGCCGGCGCGGTCGTACGGCCAGCAGCGCCGGGCGGCGGCACCGGCGGCACGACTTGGCTGCCATCGGGGGCCTGGGTGGGCGAAGTGCTCGGTGGGATCGGCGAGTTACTCGCCACCCCCGACGGATAGGTAGTAGCCGTCGGGGCGGCGGAGGGGGTCGAGTGAGCTCGGGGCACCTGGTCGAGGTCACGATGGAAATGGCGCGCCGGTCGCACGGCGCGCCGGGTCGCCAATGGCTCGACATTTGCCTGCGGGTTCGATCGGATCACCCGGGAGCTGTCGTCGGTGGTGGCGTCGCCAGCACCGGTGCCGCCGAGCAGCTGCTGGTCAGAGCTTGAGCCGTGCTCACCGACAACGGCGGGTGGCCGCGGCACCGTGAGTTGTCCGCCGAATTGCACGCCAAGCCACAACGCCGGCCCCAGACCGACCGCAACGATGGCACCGAAGAGCGCTGTTGGTCCCCGCCCCATGAGTACCTCCCGTCGACCAGACGATCATCTCGCCCGATCCCGTACTTCTCTGCCTAATTCGCCGAAACGGGCAGCGAACGGTTGCCGTGAACAGTGTGACCCACTGTCACCGGATCATCGCTCATTCGTCGCGCCTGCGACTGTGTCGTGTGACCGTGTCGCTGTTAACCACGCATCCCAGCGGCCACCAGTTCAGCCGATCGGCCGCCCGTTTCGCCGCGACCATCGAGCGGCAAAGGTCTTCCGCCCCAGCTCAGCGGTCGTTTGCGCGCTGCGACGGGCAAGAATCAGCGGGTTTTGGCAAGGAAGGCGACGGCATCGTCCAGCGCGGTCCAACCCCCGGACAACTCGTCCGAGTCCATCGCCGTCCGGATCGTCAGCTTTGCACCATCTTGCAGGCTCATTTCCCAGGTACGCCGCCGGTTCGGCACCGCCATCGCCGTGCTCACCTCAGCGAACGGAACAAAACGACTAGGCGCCGCAGTCGCGGGAGACTCGATCGTCAGCTGCTCAGCACTCGGCGTCCCTGCGACATCAGCAGGTGCCTCATCCACCGCTGCCGGTGATCCGTCGATACGTACGCCATCGGCGGCTAGGCGGGCGAGACGACGTTTGGCGTCACCGTTTCGAGAACGCGGCAACCCGGGGACCAGCAGTAGCCCGGTCTCGACCACCAGGACATCGGTGCGGGAGCCGTCGACGAGCAGGTTTACCAGACCGCCGATCACTGGCACTCGGGTGGCTAGACGCCCGCCGCGTGCCGCCGATCCGGCCAGATCAATGCCGAGGGCGGCTAGGCGCTCCCGGGCGTTCGCAACGGTGGCCGCATCCGCAGCGAGGGCGGCCGGTCCGCCCAGGTCGAGGTGGGATCCGTCCAGGGCGACGAGCTCGGCCGTACCGGTCCAGCTGTGTCGCCATCGGGCTATGCCACTATTTAAGGCGGCTAGCGCAAACAGCAACGTGATCAATCCGACGATGTGCTCGGTCGTCTCCTGCGGCTCCAACTCGCCGAAAACCGTCTTAGCCACCGCGTCGAGGCGGCCCTCGGCGGCAAGATCAAGCACGTCGGACGCACCGGCAACCGAACCGCCGACGATTCGGGAGATGGCACGCAGCGCAGAGTCGGCCTCACGTTCCATTTCCGCCACCCGCGCCACGCCGAAGAATTCGTCCCAGCCGGTCACCGTGCGTCCTGCGGTTGGATAGGCCACGGCTTGCAGCGCCCGCCCAAGTCCGGGCAAATCAGGGACCAACTCCCCCGCCGCGCCAAGATCACTCGCGGATTCAAACCCGTCGGTTGAGGCCGCAAGTGTTTCAGCCGGCGCGTCATCCCCGCCAGCTTCCGAAGCTTCGGGCTGCTCCTGGACCTCGGGCTGCTCCTGGACCTCGGGCTGCTCCTGGACCTCGGGCTGCTCCTGGACCTCGGGCTGCTCCTGGACCTCGGGCTGCTCCTGGACCTCGGGTTCGGGTTTTGGCGGGAGCAGGGCGGACAGTGCGGCCAATCGTTCGGCTAGAGGTGGATGGGTGTCCCAGCTGGATGCCGGAGTGGGCCGATGGGCGCGCAGCATCGCCACCTCGTCGGAGCGAGCGGCCAACATCCGCAGGAAGCCGCCAAAAACATCGTCGGGAACATATCCGGCCTGCCAACCCGGGCTCAAGTATTCGGCGTAGAACAAGCGCTGCAGACCGTCCAACGCTGGTTCGTCCCGCAGCACAGCCATGGTTGCGCCGACACCGGCGAACGACGCGGCCAGCCGATCGGCCGTCAGCTCTTGCGCGCGACGCAACGGTGCGTCCAGCTGCCAATACCACCGGGCATAAGCCCTTAGCAGCGGCCCGGCCGGGTTACTCGCAGTGATGCGCGGCACGAGCCGGCCGATCGCGATCCGGCCGCGATAGGCCAGCGGCGCAAACCGGCCCAGCTGCGGACTGCCGTGCGCTAGCTCGTGCGCGACCACGGCGCGTACCCAAGAATTGTCGTAGGCTTGTAGTAACGGTAGGCCCAGATAGAGCTCGCGCCGGCCGCCGAGCAGGCCGGCCAGGCGGCTGCGTTCGAGCAAGGAAGTTGTTGCTTCGGCGATCACGGTGACCCCGTCGGGGGTCGCGACCTGGGCGGCTGCCGACGCAGCGTCGATGATCGACCACAGGTCGGGCGCATCGCTGCGGGTCACTGGGATGCCAGCCGGCGTGCCGTGGCGAAGTCGCAGGGCGCGCGCTGTCGCATAGCCGAACAAACCGGCGGTCGCCACGCACACCGGTGCGCCCACCCGCAGCATGACCGGGTCGGGCAGCAGGGCTAACAGCACCAATACCGCGACCAGGACCGCGGCCACCTGCAGCCAGGCGAGCAGCCAAAAACCAGCCAGCAGGGCAGCGGAAAACGCCGCTCGGTTGCCGTTGCGCACGCCGCGCTCCTCACCCGGATCGGACAGGACCGACACAGACTAGGGCCATCCGCCGCCAACGATGCGAGCTGACCGCCACCGCCAAGCGGAACTTAAGGCAGATTTTCGGTTCTAAGCTTCGTGCTCATGGGAATCAAAACCCGACAGGCCACCCCCAACGACACCCCCCAGCTGTACGCCTTAGCCGCGCGCACGTTCGGCCTAGCCTGCCCACCCGGCACCCCACCAGCAGACATCGAGGCATTCGTCGCCACCCACCTAAGTGAAGCTAGTTTCATCCGCTATCTGGCCGACCCGGACCGGACAGTGCTGATCGTGACGGCCGACGGGGAGCCAGTCGGCTATTCGATGCTGGTCGGCGGCCCGATCGGCGATGCTGACGTGGCCGCCTTGGTGGACGAAACGGCGAGCATCGAGTTGAGCAAGTTCTATCTGAGCCCCGACCTGCACGGTTCCGGGGCGGCGGCCGAGCTGATGACGGCAACTCTGCACGCAGCCACTACGACCGGGGCGAGGTTCTGCTGGCTGGGCGTCAACCAGCGGAACGTGCGCGCGGCCAAGTTCTATGCAAAGCACAGTTTCGAAGTGATCGGCGTCAAGCGATTCCGGGTCGGCGAGCACTGGCACAACGACCACGTACGCCAACGAGCACTCGCCTGAGCCACCTGAGCCATTGACGAAGTCTTACCTCAGCCAGCCGCGCCACACCGACGAAAATTGTCGTACGCGCTCGATACGTTGGGCTCAGCGGATCGGCGCCACGGGGGTGCCGTTCTGCTCCCTAACACTTACCCGAAGCCCACCGGCCCGACGCGGCGCTGGTGATGATCAAGCGCGCGGGAGCTACCGTCAACCACGACAGCAGCGGCCGAGGACAGGGGTCCACAGATGTTCGGATGGCGGCGGCGACACGGGCGGACCCCAATCGTGGAGCTACTCCCCCGCGCGTTAGGCCGGCTGATCGAAGGGATCCATCCGCGTCCGGCTGGTCCGCTGCCCCGGCACCGCAATCCGGATTGCGTGGTCGACTGCGCGGTTTATCGCACTGGAGTTCGATCGACGCAGGCCGGGCAAGTCAGCGAGGCTGCTCGGATTGCGCGGCGCCAACGCAACACGTTCGTCTGGCTCGGCTTGCATGAACCCGATTTGGCGACGATGCACACGATTGCCGAGCACTTCGACCTGCACGAGTTGCTCGTCGAGCAGACCAGCACCGGCGGTCACCGGCCCGCCGTCGAGTCCATCGGCGAGGTGACTCGACTGGTGCTGCGCACTGCTCGCTATGTCGAGCACGAGCAGCTCACCGCAGATTCTGAAGTCGTGGATACCGGTGACGTGACCGTACTGATCGGGTCTTGGTTTGTGATCACGATCCGACACGGAGCAGCTGGGGCGCTTTGGCAGGTGCGCAAAGAACTTGAGCAGCGGCCGGCGATGTTGCGGCACGGGCCGTGGTCGGTGGCTTATGCGGTCACCGACCGGATGGTTGATCAATATCTGGAGGTCGCCGGCCAGGTCGAGCGTGACTTGGAACGGCTGGAGGAGGAGACGTTCGCGACCGAGCGCTCGGTCGACATCGCACACTTTTACCAGTTGAAGCGGGAAATGGTGGAGTTCAAGCGGGCAGTCTTGCCGTTCCAGGAGCCATTGTCGCGCTTGCTGGAGCTGCCGGCATCGCCCGCTGTGCTGCGACCGTATTTTACCGATGCGCGTGGACGGTTGAGTCGAGCGGTCGATCGGGTGGCGAGCTTCGACGACCTGCTCAACTCGATCTTGCAGGCACGCCTGGCGCAAGTGTCGGTGGATCAGAACAATGACATGCGAATGATCGCGGCGTGGGCGGCGATCGGCGCAGTGCCGACAGTGATCGCGGGAATTTACGGGATGAACTTCACCCATATCCCTGGACAGGATTGGCCCTACGGCTTCTACGCCAGCGTGCTGATCATGCTGCTTGTCGGGGGCGGCCTCTACTGGCGGTTCAAGCGCGTCGGCTGGCTGTGAGGTGGCGGCCCGGTGCGTAGTTAGGCCGAGACGGCGTAGGCCAGAACCCGGCCAGAACCAAGCTGAGTCGGCTCGGTCGAACATGCTGGGGTGCGCTCGGCCGGGCCTGCCCCCAAGCCGGCCGAGCGCAATTGCGTTATGAGATCAGCGGAGCAAAATCTGGAACCGATGCTGGTCCTGGTCGGTTCGTCGAGCCGCGGTAGCCAAGGGTGGGAATGGTCGGGGAAAGACGCGACACAGCACGGCTTTCCCCGCATACGGTGTTGGGTCGGGTGTTGACCGGGGTCAGTGCTTACTGACTGGACCGGTCCCGCCGCCTAGGTGGTTTGACCCCGCCGAGGCGCTCGGCAGCGGTGCGTCACCGCCGGGTGCGTGGCTGTGGCCCAGCTGACTAGGGTTTGGCTGGCCCTGACCTGGCTGGCTCGGGCTGGGGTTAGGCTGGCCGTGTCCGGGGCCCGGCTGGCTGGCACTCGGCTGGCCTGACGCCGGCTGGCTCGCCTGAACCGGGCCGGACTGGCCCGGATTGGGCTGACTAGGGTTGGGCTGGCTCGGGTTGGGCTGGCTCGGGTTGGGCTGGCTCGGGTTGGGCTGGCTCGGGTGCGGCTGGCCCGGGTTAGGCTGACCAGGGGCATCGTGGCCGGGCCAGTTGTTGTTGTGCAGCACCGGCAGCACGAGGGTGAAGGATTTGTGCTGAGTATGGGCGTGCGCGCTGCAGTCATTGAATGAGATGACTGTCTTTAGCGCGGCGATGCCAGAGTGGGTGAAGTCGGGGTCGACCGAGATCGCGGTGAAGTCAGTGCGCCCCGGGCGCAGGAGATTGCCGCGAGACAACGTGGCCGAGTGCCGGCCGCCGGGGTAGCGCACGTCGACCCTGCGTCCGGATGCTCGGACCTGGACGTCGCAAACCGGATAGTTCGTGCGCCAGGAGATGTTGATCCAGCTGTCGCTGTGCGCCTTGATCGCACGCAGCCAGCTGGAAACGGGTTGGGGTCCACCTTGCGGAGCTGCGACCGCGGGCGCGGTGCTGGTCACAGCCGCCATGCCAACGGCTGCGGTGGCCAAGGCCACGATCACTGCGAATCGCCGACTCTTGCTCATAGGAAAATCCTCCAGTGCCAGATGGCGTCGGCCGCAGGGGAGTGCAACCGACAAACCGGACACTATGGGACTGTTGTCATTTTCGCTACCTTAAGCCGCTCTTTAGTACTTACTCCTACACTCATGTACAAAATATTTAATCCCACCCGGCCGAACAGCCGATGTTCGAACGCCTGCGACGGAAACGCGTAGGAATCCCCCGCGGCGATGATCTGGGCGAAACGGGTAGATCAGCGGCCGATCTGCCTGGGTTGCCTCGTTGATCTGGGTACGGCGAGACTAGGACGCACCGCCTGCGGTAGTGAACCGCCCAGACCCCCATCCCGAACTGGAAGGCACTTTTCTCGTGCACGACTCTACCCGATGGTCACAGCGGCTGACCGTCACCGGCAACGGTAAGAACGTGATCGCTCACGCCGGCGCTGCCGCGCTGCGGCTTCTCGCCGACCGCACCGGCCTGACCCAAGCCCTGTCGGACACCCTGTACCGCAACGATTTCACCCCCGGCCACGACCGGGGCCGGGTCGTCGTCGATGACGACGACGCCGACGCGCTGATGATCTCTGAAGCCCTGGCGAGCGCCGACCATCAGACCGTTGTCGATCGAGTGGTCGACGGCCGCGAAGCGCTGGATTTCCTGCGCCACGAGGGCAAATTTGCCAAGGCCGTCCGCCCCGATTTGATCCTGCTCGATCTGAACATGCCCCGGATGGACGGGCGCGAGACACTGGACCAGCCGCCATCAAGGGCGACGACCAGCTCAAAGCCATCCCAGTGGTCATCCTGACGACGTCGGGCGCGGCACCGGACATCGTCTCCAGCTACCAACACCGCGCCAACGCGTACGTGACGAAGCCGTTCGGTTTGGACGATTTTGAAGCTACAGTGCGGCAGATCGACCGCTTTTATCGTGAAGTGGCAACCCTGCCAACCGAGCAGCACAACTGAACGCAGCTTTGGTGGTCAGCCGTCGGTTGCTAGGCCGCTGTCGGTGCATACACCGGACAGGTCGGATGCGGCGGCGCTGACTGCTGCGACTCGGTCGGGTTCATCTGCTTTGCCGTGCGCTGCGACAGCTACGGCATAGACGGTAGCCAGGCGGGCGGCGGCATCAGCGACTGGTGCGTCTGCGGTGGAACTAGCTCGGTTGATGCCATCGACGACGCCGGCTTCCATCAGGGTCGAGCGCTTGATCGCAGCACCTAGCAAGGCACAGGTGTTCGCTCCGGGTGGGTTGTCCACTGCCGAGGAATCCGACGTGCTCGGGGCGGGTGTGGCCGTGATCGGCACCACATCCGCCCCGTGCGAACAGCCACTGACCAGCACCATCCAACCAAACACCACTAGCACCGAGCATTTACGCCACATTTGTACAGATTAAGGGCGCTTGTGGCGTACATGAAGGAAGGTGGGTTTTGTGGTGGGGTTGTTTAGCGGGCGCTGCCCTTCTTGTAGTCGTCGAACGACATGTTCCAGTCGGTCCAGCCGTTGCCGTCTTTGAGTTTCTGCTCGGTGCCAGAGACGGTGATCGGGTCACCCATCAGAGTCCGGTCGAACAGCCAGGCGCCCAGCGCCATCGAGACGTTGACACAACCGTGTGAGACGTTGGTCTTGCCCTGAACCCCTTCGGACCATGGCGCAGCGTGGATGAACTGGCCACTCTGGGTGATCCGCTGGGCGAAATCGATGTTCGTGCGGTAACCGTTAATCGGCCCGAGCTCATCCATGGTGTCGAACACCGTGTGCCGCTTCTTCTCTGTTACCACCATGGTGCCGCTCGACGACGGCGTAGACGGCTTACCCAAGCTTACCGGGATGGTTTTGATGACCTTGCCGTCCTGCTGAACCGTCATCTGCTTGGTCTGATTTGACACAGTCATGATGAACTGCCGGCCGATCTTAAGATCGACAGTGAAGTCAGAACGGCCGTAATACCCGTCCCCCAGCGGCACACCAGCCAGGGCAACTTGATAGAAAACCTTCGAATATGCGGCCCAGTAAACCGCGGGTCGGTAATGCGCCTCAGTCGCGCTGATCCAGCGCCACGAACCCTCCTGGACGGGAGTGGCAGTAACAGTCATCCGGCGCTCAACCTCAGCCCGGTATTGGGTCGCGATGGCGCGGCTGAACTGAATGATCAGCGGCATGCCGACCCCGACCGTCTGATTATCGCCGAGGAAGCTGGTCGCTCGCACAAGCTTGGCCGGCTGTGCCATCGTGGTGAAGTCGCTGGTCGCGCTCGCGCTTTTACCCGCGCTCGCTGTGCCCGTGACCGTGATCTGATATTTCGTGCCCCAGCTCAGCGCTGTCTGCGGGTGCCAAACCTGGCCGTCCTTGTCCAGCGTGCCCTTGGCCTGCGCACCATCGGGCCCGGTAACCGTGACCGATGTGTTCTGCGGATCTTCGCTGGTGTATTTGACATCAGTAATCGCGACCACTTCAGTTGCATCGGTGGCCGGTGACACGACGGCGACAGTGCTCAGCTGCGGCGCCGACGACCCAGACCCCGCCACCGCACCCGGACTGCTGCCGGCTCCTTGCCAAGACGCCGGCTTACTGGAATTGCTGCAGCCGGCACTGAACAGCACGCTGCTCACCAAAAATGCGACAGCGGCTATCCGCCACTTTCGCTGGACCCCTGTGGTTTTCATCGTCCCCTCACGGCGTCGTCAACCCCAGCGCCCATACTGCTCCGCAGATGCCCGCCGACCAATCCCCGTTTCGTGCCGCGGCACTTGCCATGTCGCATAAGTCATAGCCGTGCGCGCCGGTCAGCGCAGAGGAGTGCGTACCTTTTGTTGCCATTGGTGCCAATTGCCAGTCGAGTGACGTGACCTTGCAGCGCCCCGAGACTGAGCCAAGTCCACCCAGCTCAGAGCAACTATGAGGATTGTCGATTCGGCAGGTATCGGGTGATCGACGACCTGTGGCGAACACGGCGCCGGCTGACCCCTCGCTCGCGCGGCCAGCGGGTTACCAGTGCCAAACATTGACACAACCGTGTGACATGAGAAGGGGTCCGTCCAGCACGTGCAGGCCTGGTGCGCCGCGTACGAGGGCTGGACAGGCGGCCCGGCCGGGCGACAGGCTGGGGTGTGCTGTTACGGGAGCTGGAATACTTGTCGACGCTGGCCCGGGAGCGGCATTTCGCCCGGGCTGCCGCAGCGTGCCACGTGTCGCAGCCGTCGCTGTCGGCGGCGATCCGCCGGCTCGAGCATGACCTGGGTGTGCCAATCGTGCAGCGCGGCCGCCGCTTCGCCGGCCTGACCCCGGAAGGGGAGCGGGTGCTGCTGTGGGCGCACCGGATCCTCGCCGAAGCCGCCGCCCTGCGCCAGGACCTGTCATCAATGCGGGGCGGCCTGGCCGGAACACTGCGGCTGGCGGCGATCCCGACCGCGCTGACCGCAGCCTCACTGCTGACCACCCCGCTGTGCGGCAGGCATCCAGCGGTGCGGGTCTCGGTCGAGTCCGTGCCCTCCCGGCAGGTCGCCAGCCTGCTCTCGGAGTACGAGATGGACGTCGCCCTCACCTACCTGGAGGACGAGACCCTGACCGGGCTGCGCACGGTTCCGCTGTACGAGGAGCGCTACCTGCTGCTGACTCCAGACGACGGGACGTTCGCCGGCCGACCCGAGGCGCCCTGGTCGGAGGTGGCTACCCTGCCGCTGTGCCTGCTCGGGCCCCGCATGCGCAACCGCCGGATCCTCGACGAGCTGTTCGCCGCCGCCGGCGTGGTGGCGGTGCCGGCGATCGAGACCGACAGCGTCGGCGCCCTCTGGGCGCACCTCGCGACCCGGCAGTGGTCGAGCGTCATCGCCCACGCCTGGCTACAGACCTTCGACATACCGGAGGGCATGCGGGTACTGGCCATTCAAGGCGATAGCCGACGACCGCGGATCGGGCTCGTGGTAGCCGACCGCGACTTCGAACCGGTGCTGATCCGGGCCTTGCTCGACGTGGCCGCCACCGTCGACCTGCGCGGAACGCTCGACAAGCTGACGCACCGGCACCTGCAGGGCGGATAGCCGACAGCTATCACGCGATAGCCACTAACGCTTTGACCGGCCGCGGACGCCAGGCGACGGTGAGAAGCTAATGCCACCGAGACCAAGGAGCCACCACCATGGCAAAGGTGCTGTGCGTGCTGTACGACGACCCGGTCGACGGCTATCCGTCCACGTACGCCCGCGATGATCTTCCGAAGATCGACCACTATCCCGGCGGACAGTCGACCCCGACCCCGTCGGCCGTCGATTTCACCCCCGGGCAGCTGCTCGGCAGCGTCTCCGGCGAGCTCGGGTTGCGCCGCTTCCTCGAAGCCGGCGGGCACACCCTGGTCGTCACGTCCGACAAGGACGGCGACGGCTCGGTCTTCGACCGCGAGCTGCCCGACGCGGACGTGGTCATCTCGCAACCGTTCTGGCCCGCCTATCTGACCGCCGAGCGAATCGCGAAGGCGCCGAAGCTGAAGCTGGCGATCACCGCCGGGATCGGCTCCGACCACGTCGACCTCGATGCCGCGATCGCCCACGACCTCACTGTCGCCGAGGTCACCTACTGCAACAGCATCAGCGTCGCTGAACACGTGGTGATGATGATCTTGTCGCTGGTCCGCAACTATCTTCCCTCCCACCAGGTGGTGCTGGACGGCGGGTGGAACATCGCCGACTGCGTCGAGCGCTCCTACGACGTCGAGGGCATGCACATCGGTACGGTCGCCGCCGGTCGCATCGGCTTGGCAGTCCTGCGCCGGCTACACCCCTTCGATGTACGCCTGCACTACACCGACCGCCACCGCCTGCCCGCCGAGATCGAGCAACAGCTGGGTCTGACGTGGCATGAGTCGACGGCCGAGATGGTGCCGTACTGCGACGTGGTCACGATCAACGCGCCACTGCACCCGGAGACCGAGGGCCTGTTCGACGAGAAACTGATCGCCACGATGAAACGCGGCGCCTACCTGATCAACACCGCCCGCGCCAAAATCGTCGACCGCGACGCCGTCGACCAGGCATTGCGCGCCGGTGACCTGGCCGGCTACGCCGGCGACGTCTGGTACCCGCAGCCCGCCCCGGCTGACCACCCGTGGCGCAGCATGCCGCACCACGGCATGACCCCGCACATCTCTGGCTCGTCGCTGTCCGCCCAAGCCCGGTACGCGGCCGGCACCCGGGAGATCCTGGAGAACTGGCTGGCCGGCACCCCGATCCGCGACGAATACCTGATCGTCGACGGCGGCGGCCTTGCCGGAGCCGGCGCGCACTCGTATTCCACCAAACCGATCGCCTGAAACGACAGCCGGCTGTCCCGGCGTAGAAAAGCCCGCGAACAGGCCACCCACACGCGTCCCACCAACGTCCCACAAAGATCAAGGGCGTATAGCTCGGAAGCTATACGCCCTTGATGCTGCTTGTGCGCCGCGTAGGACTTGAACCTACAACCCGCAGATTAAGAGTCGACAGCTATTCATATCAGCCAATGTTAAAATTGGCCGTCCGGTGTCAAAATATGCCTCGTCACCTGCGTAGACGCAATTTTTGAATGTCGATTATTGGCTGGCCGTTACCAGGAGCCGGCGTCGCTTCGGGCTGCGCTCACCGGGGCCGCGACCGGTCGCTGACCCTTCTCTCGCACCTCGGGCGTAACAGCCGGATTGCCGCAGGCGAATCGCGGTCCGACTGGCGCTGCGGTCACTGTCGTGCTTGCCGCACTCCTGCTCCGTGCGCGAATTTTGCCGAATTGAGTGCGTTCAGTGAGGTTTTGCACTCACTCAAAACGTGGGTGAAGGCCGCGACGGGTGTCGATTAGCGTCACTCATCCGAGCTTGTCCAGGGCCGACGGCTAGGAACTGGGCGATCGATCCGGCCAGAGCGTGTGGGTTCTCGATCATGGGCAGATGCCCGGTATCGAGGTGGTCGGTCCAATCGTGGCCGAGCCGCTGAGAAGATCGTCGCTGCCCTGCAATCGATAGTCCACGGTCCCGGTCGGTGAAAACGTATCCCCGCGGACCGCTCCAGCAATGGCGGCCTGTCTTGTCGCGGTACAGGTCAAGTGACTCGGGGGCGAAATCCGCGATGATGAGGTCGGTGGTGCGGTCGTCGAGACCCTGAGCGAGACCGCGCCGGATCGCCGCGTTCGGCGGACGAGTTCCGGCGAACCTCATCACCGTGCCCAGCACCCACCGGTTCGGTGCCGGCATAGCCGAGAGGAATGATCCTCCGGGCTTGGGGATCACGGCGGTCACGGCCAGGAACGCGCTGACGCGTTCGGGCACGAGGCGGGCGATCTCAGCGCCGATGACACCGCCGGACGAATGCGCGACGACCGCGAACCTGCCGGATGGTGCTGAACCGATGGCAGCCTCGGCATAGTCACGCAAGCTGGCTCCGGCGATGCGAGCGGGCCTAGCAGCGATCCAGACGTGGTCAGACCCGCCCAAAAACTGCTGGACGTCGGCCCATATCCACGCCGGTAAGCCGGCGCCGCTGATGAACAAGATCTTGTGGTGGGTGCTCATTGACTACATCCTGACCGAAGTTCATGTCACCGGTATGTCACTATTTTCCCATGAACCGCACGGACCGGCTCTACGCGCTGAGGGAAGAACTAAGGCGGGCCGGCAGCGCCGGTCGCACCGCCGACCGTCTCGCTGAGCTTTTCGGGGTCAGCGCACGCACGATCAAACGTGACATCTCGACCCTGCAGCACGGGGGCTTTCCGGTCTGGGCGCGTCCGGGACCCGGCGGGGGCTATATCGTCGACAAGGCAGCCACCCTTCCGCCGGTCAACTTCACCAGCGCCGAGGTTGCGGGGCTCGCCGCAGCTGTGGCCGCTCACCGGGGACAACCCTTCGACGGTTACGCCCGAGCGGCACTGGTCAAAGCTCTCAGCGTCATGGATACGCCAACCCGAGAACGCGCCACCCTGACAAACGACCGCGTGTGGATCGACCACACCGAGCCGCTGAACGACGCCCGGACCCGCCACGCCGTCGAGCGTGCACTGCACGAACAACGCGTCCTCGTCGTGCACTACCGCGACGGACACAACAGGCAGACCGAGCGGCGCATCGACCCGGTGGCCCTCGCCCACACCGCCGGACAGTGGTATCTCGTCGGGAACTGCCGAACACGCGACGCGATCCGCTGGTTCCGCCTTGACCGCATGACGTCCGCACGTCTGACCGCCGAACCATCCACCACGATCCCGGTCAAAGACATCGGCACCCCGCCCGCAACCGCAAAAGCCATCGCCGACTTCTAACGCCCCGCGAAGAGAAGTCACCCACCAAACCTGAATCGGCACAACAGTGCGGCGCAGTCACCTTCCGTGTCCGCCGGGTCGTGATCGCGTGCGCGGATTTGCCGATGACAGTGCGCCGCGGAGGTCAGAACTCCTGATACATCAGATGCAGTCCGACACGGCCCAGAGTTGGATGGGCGAACGCCCGCGGAACCGTGCCGATAATCCGAAAACCGTTCCGTTGGTACAGTGCGACAGCGGAGATGTTCGATTCCGCCACCGCATTGAATTGCATTCCAGCGTAGCCATTTTCTTTCGCCCACGATAATGCCTGGAGACACAATTCAGTGCCTACACCGCTGCCGCGCGAATTCGGTGCGACCATGAAGCTCGCAGTGGACACGTGCGAGCCGGGTCCGGCCCGGTTCGGTCCCATCTTCGCTGTACCTAAAATTTGTCCAGAATCCACGGCAACGACGGTGCGGCCGGGAGGTTTCTCGATCCAGATCGAGTGTGCCTCGTCCTCAGCCATGGCCGGGTCGTACGGGAACGTCTCGCGGCCCCGGACTACGTCGCGGACTATCGCCCATACCTGCGGCCAATCGGCTTCTATAAACTCGCGCACCTGCACCAGCACACGTTAACGGCCGATGCCCGGCCCGGCGAACGAAATTCTCCGCGGCTTAGCCGACGGGTCTCCGACGGCATGCTGATCTGCCGCGGAGCGAGTGTGCCGGCCGGCAGTCGCTGTGTTCGGCTTGCGGTCTGTTGATCAGAGTCAGTGGGCCGGACGCAGGAGCACGGCGTATAGGTCACCCGGGCGGGGCTCGTGCACGTTGCCGTTGGCGTCGCGTCCGATCGGAGTGGACTCGCCGGCGGTGGGGAAGTACCAGCCCTCTTCGACATCGGCCAAGGGCGAACATATGTCGTGCCCGTCGGTTGCATCTCGGGCGACGACTACGACAGCATCACCAGGTAGTTGGGCGAGGATGTCCTGTAGCGCCGCGACGGTGATCGTCTTGAAAGTGAACAGGGGATCCGCGCGGGCATTGTGATCCCGGACATAGGTGTTCTCCTCGGGGTTCACTGTTCTGCTCGTTGCGATCCGGTCGGCGTTGAGGGTGGCGCGGTCTCGCGGTCGATGATGTTGCGGTGGTTCAAGTGCTGAAGTTGCTGTTCGGAGACCTCCTCCACGGCGATGAGTTGGTTGTCGGCGCTCGGAATGGCCCGTAGGAGTTCGTCGAGTTTGCGTTGGGTGGCGGCGGCTTGGCGTGCTTGGGTATGTTGGACGGCGAACACCATGATCAGGGTGGTGAGCGAACTGGCGATGTAAAGCGCGTTCTCCCACCAGTCAGGGAAGTCGATGACCAAACCGACGATGAGCCATCCGAGGACGACGCCGCCCACCAGCAGACCCGCGCCGGCGTGTGCGGTCAACTGGCCGAGGCGGTGCAAGACCCGGCTACTCCAAGCGCGTTGCCGCCAGTTGCGGCGTCGGACCCGCGCGACTGCCGCCGCGGCATCATCGTCCAGACCGGCATGACGGTGATCGACCGCGGTGCCGGACAACGGCTCCGTGACTGTGGCAGCCGACCCTTCGAACCCCGCCGGGGTCAAACGCTTGCCACGCTCAGGGGGGTGCCTGTCGAGCGACACCGGCGATGGCACGATGAGCTCGTACCGGTAGCTGTGCCGACGGATGATCCCTTAGCAGACATGCCAACCAATTACCATCCGCCACGGTTGGCTAAACCGGCTGGGGGCGCATAATCAACCGGTCGTGGACTTCCAGACATGCCGAGATGTGTGCACTGCGGGCGGGCTTCGGTTGGCGGCCGGATAAGCTGGCTTCAGCCGGTGATAAGGCTTTCCAGCGAGGCAACCACCGCGGCCGGGGCAGGCATTGCAGCAATCTCCGCGGCGACCTCCTGGGCTGCGATTCGCAGCGCTTCGTCGGTAAGCAGACGGGTCAGGTCGGCTGCGCTGATAGCCTTTGCCTCTACGGTAAGACCGGCGCCGCGCTTGGCCAGCAGTTCCGCATTGTACTTACGGTCACCTGCTCCGGGTGTGGTCAGCTGAGGTATGCCCGCGGCCAGGCCGCCCAGCACGCTGCCCGCGCCGGAGTGGTGGATGAAGGCCGCGGCGTGCGGGAGCACTCGGTTCAGGGGTACGCGGTCGACTGCGCGCACGTTCGACGGGAGGCCGCGGGTGGTTGCCGGGCGGACCAGAACGAATTCGGCATCTACATGTGCGGCCGCGGCGATGATCGCGCGGCCGGGGTCGCCGTCGTTCGGGCCCTTGAGGGTGCTGCGGCTGACCACGACGCGGGGCCGGTCGCCGGCGGTGAGCAACCAGTCCGGGGTGGGGCCGCCGCCGGAGAATGGGACCGGCTGCATGGCGATCGCGCCCGCCGTGGGGCCGCCGCGAAGGCTCGGCGGTGTGACGGCGATGGTCAGCTCGGGGGCGGGAATGTTAAGCCGGGCCAGGGCGGTGCTGGTCGTCACTGCCTGGAAGAGGTCGGTGGCGGGCCACAGCGTGTTTTCTTGAAGGACTGACGGGATGCACAGATGCCCGGCCACAATGGCGCCGGCCTCGCCCAGCGACTCGTAGACGATCAAGTCGGGACGTTCTCGCTCTGTCAGAGCCAGCAGCGGGCCGACCAAGGCCAGGTTGGCGCGGCCGACGAGCTCACCGACCATTGCGTAGCCGGCCGTGCCGCGCATCTCGGCGTGAGCGATGCCCGGATGGCGTAGGGCCACTCTGATCGCGCTCCGCGGCAGGCTGAAGGAGGCTCCGATGTCGGCGGTGCGCAGACCGAGTACATCGGGCGAGAAGCCACCGCTGGCCATGATGACGTCGTGGCCAGCGTCGCGACATGCCGCGGCGAGCGGGATCAACGACAGTAGATGACCTTGCAGTGGTGCGGCGACGAAAGCTATGCGCATGGGCCGCTTTATAGCACGGGCCAGCTATGCCGATTCGTCCAGCTTTACGCGCACTGATCTACCGCAGATAATGTGCGACCGCCGCAGCGTCGATTCTACTGTTGCGACGATTGGCAGGTACCTGATGATGGTGGATCATTTGTCCTATCAGCGTGCGGCGATCTCAGCCCGTAGGTAGCTGTATACCGACTCCGTGCTGATGTCGAATTCTTTAGCGAGGGTGGATTTCTTATCGCCGGCGGTGGCGCGCTCGCGTAGTTGCTGTGCTTGTTCGGTGGCACGGCCCCGGCGTTGTCCGGGAGTGTCCGGTTTGATGATGGTTTGTTAGATTTTGTAGACGGCGAAGGCGTCGCGGCGGTCGTGTAGGTCGCGGCGGGCGTAGGCGATGTTCGCGCGTCCGGCGAGGCGGATGGTGTTGAGAGTCAAGTTACGCATGGTGGCCAGTGCGCGTGGGGCGGTACCGGTCCTGAGCCGGGACTTGTCCTCGCCGAAGGTCACGTCACGGGTCCAATGAAGGATGTCCGCTACTTGCCGCGGCGGGACGGCTCTCGCTAGCAACCCCTCGGAGAGCCGTTGCAGGAAGACGTCGGTCTCCATCATCAGGTTCCTTCCGTTGAAGCAGGTTGAAGGAGTCGCTCAACCGATGTCGCAAAGTCCAACCATTCATGCGATACCTCGGCGAGGAAGGTTCTGCCGTCCACAGTCAGGTCGTAGTATTTGCGCGTTGGTCCATGTTCACCCTGTTGCCAGTCGGCGGTGAGCAGGCCTGCATCCAAGAGCCGGTTGAGGATGGGGTACAACGTCCCTCCTGAAACCTTTCCCAGGCCCGCTGAGGCGAGGTGCTGGGCAATGTCGTAGCCGTAGCGAGGCTGCTTAAGCAAGGTCGCCAATACGCACATGTCGAGCAGCCCTCGCAGCCACTGACTTCTCCGTTGCACAGGAACATAGTATGGATACCTAGGTAGCGGCACAACCATCTAGGGGCGAAACGCAGGCTAACGCCGTTCTGGCGAGCGCCAGGACAAGCCCCGGTGAGCGGCGGGTGGTTTATCGGGGAGTCGTTGCGTCTGAGTTTTCTGCGAGATTGACGATGCGGCGTAGGGCCGCGATGTGGTGGTGGAGGGCGGTTCGCCCGGCGGGGGTTAGGGAGAGCCAGGTGCGTGGGCGGCGTCCAACCGCACCTTTACGGATGTGCAGGTAGCCGGCCGCCTCCAGTGCGGTTACTTGTTTCGATAGCACTGAGTCGCTGACTGCGGCGTTGTCACGGGCGACGGAGAATTCCGCCTCTTCGGTTGCGGCTAGCGCGGCCATGATGGCGAGCCGGGTCGTGGTGTTGATGATCGGATTTGGCTCGATTGGTGTGTCGTTCACCATTGCCCCCGGGTGACTCGGTCGAGGTAACGGGCGTTAGCCCATCGGACCCTGGCCAGGATCAAGGCGGTGAACACGATGCTGTAGGCGAGGCCGGCGAGGGTGAACGGCACTGGCACGTGAGCGTGCTGCAGGCTCAGACCCAGCGCTGTCGCCGCGAGGGAGTCGAGGATATGGATGAGGATCAGGACAGCGATGGTGTAGCGGCTGTACCCCTGAGCACGTGGGCGCGCGCGCCAGCTGTTGCGGGCGTAGATGGTCCACGCGAGGACGATGAGGAAGGGCAACGGGAAACGTACGAGTGCGCCGATGTTATGCCAGGTGGTGGGGATGTCGAAGCTGGCACCGAATGCTGTTGCCGCCGCGCAACTGATCACGATGAAGCGCACGGGGTGGCGGGGGCCGATCGAGCGTGCTCCGCGAGCCAGATGGTCCTGGGCTGTCACGAGTGCGTCTTGAGCTGACTGAGTGTCTTCCATGCTACCTCTCCATCATCTAGTTTCTAGATGGAAAGTACATGAGGAAGTACCGGTAGGCAAGGTGTCCTTGCTTGAGCTAAGACCAGAGCTCGCGTTCGCCCGCTCCTGTGTGCTGAAGAAGGTCAACGGGTTGGACGAAGGGCAATTGCGGCAGCGCCTGGTCGTCTCCGACACAACCCTGCTAGGACTAATTCAGCACTTGACCGACTCCGAGCGGTACTGGTTCGGATACACGCTGGCTGGCGACCCGCGCTATGCCGAGGTCGACTTCGACATGGCCGTCGCCCTGGACCAGTCTGCAGATCAGATCATCGCCGGCTACCGGACTGCAATCGCCGAGAGCGACGCACACATCCAGGCGGTCGACGGCCTCGATGTCCGGACGGCACAATCGGTGAACGACGAGCCCCGCACGCATCGTTGGGTGATCGCCCACATGACCAGCGAGACGGTCCGGCACGCCGGACACGCGGACATCCTGCGAGAACTCATCGACGGCGTCACCGGCCGCTGATCAACAAGCAAATAAGCACAGGTTTACCGACATAGCTATTCAACGCGGGTTGTCAACGCAAGATCGGTACCCAACAGAACGATTTGATCTTGTGTCGGTTAAGGATCGTTTCTGCGAGAGACTCCTGAGGCTTCTGACGTCGTGGCGCCGCCGCGGCTTTACCCCACAACATCTCCGGACTATGGTGGGGGGATTCTTGTGTCACCTGCAGGCAGACGCCGCAAGCCGGGTTGAAGTCAAAGGCTGAGGATCCGAACACGTGTCAGTTTCGTTGTTACCGTCGTATCCCTGCTGGTAATGATTCCTTTGAGTGTGTGGGCTGCGTCGAAGGCGGTAACTCGAATCGAAGCAGAAAATAATGAAAAAACCCTGACTGCGTTTCTGCATAAATATGCTGCGATGTCTCCCAAATTCGCCGCAGCTGCTGTCGATAACAGAACTGGCCGGACGTATTCGTATAACGGTGGCAGCCTCGCCCGCACGCTCATGGGATCGGTCAATCTGGATCAGTCCTGGGGTGTAAGTGCAGCAGCTAAACCCGGGGAAAAGGTCGTAGTGAAAAACGGCTGAGATTCTCAAGACAGCAAACAGGGCCGCCGGGTCGTTAACAGCATCGGGAACATCACCGGCAAAAAGCCGACATATCGATCGTGATCCTTACCCACGGAAACGACAACCTGAAAACCGGTATTGCCCAGGTGGAAAAAATCTCCCAGAAAGTACGCAGCTACCTCAACCCGTAACATTTCCTGCCCGTTACCAGAAGTATTCAGGTGCGATACAAATGGCCACCAACTGCGGCATCCGCATCGAACGAATATAGCTTTTGGTGGTTGCATGGTGACCAGTTGCAGAGATCGTGGGTGGGGGTTGCCGGTGTCCTTGTTCGCCTGATCATGCGCTGTTACGGTCGCGACCGATTATCGACCATGCGACACCCCGGACAGGCGGGTGTCACTGGCGGAGGAGGACCATGGTCTCTCGACGTTCCCTTCTTCTCGGTGCCACCGGCATTGCAGCGGCAGCTGTTCCGTTAGGGGTGATGTTCAACGCCTCAGCCGATGAGATCCCCCGGACAGCTGGTGGTTCCGGGACTGCGGTTCGCGGTCCCCGCGTCCCGCAGACGTTGCGGCGTCAGCAGGGTCGCCGTGCTGGCGGAGCCCGAGTCGACAAAACTCCTTTCCAGCTCAGCCATTTGGGTGTGACCTGGACTGGTACCAGCGCAACAGTGCGCTTACGCACCAAGGATGGCTGGAAGGACTGGCAAACCGCGCGCGGCTGCACTGTTGGTGCTGATAGCGCCCAAGACACCCCGGGTGGCAGCGCGCTGATCAGTGCTCCTGGTGTGCTCGGCTATGAGATAACCGCCGACGGTGGCGGGGACGTGTCTTCTGTTGAGCTCAACACCGCGGACGGCCCCACTCTGAGCACGGCCGCACCAGCCGGGCTCCTAGCCTTGACCGCGGACATGGCTGCCCTGCCCGAGGCACCCCGCTACCTGTCTCGTGCCGCGTGGGGTGCCGACGAATCCCGCCGGGTGACCGTGAAACCCGACGGATCACCCAACCCGCTGTCGTTCTACACCCCGCTGACGATCACCGTGCACCATGAGGGCAACACCTACGACACCAGCCGACAACTAGAACACGTCCGCGCCCTGTACGAGTTCCAGACGAACTCAGCCGCGAAGGGCGGATCAGGGCTCGACGACCTCGGCTACCACCTACTCATCGACACCGAAGGCACCGTATACGAAGGCCGCCGGTCCGGAGACGACACCATTCCCGTCTTCGAAGATCCGTTCGACAAAAACGCACCCCGCGAGGTCAACGGCGCGCACCTACCAGGCTTCAACGCCGGCAACATCGGAGTCGTCCTACTCGGCGACTACACCACCACCGCACCCACCGAAGCCGTGTACCAATCCCTGGCATTCGTCAATCGCCGGGCTAGCAACAGCAACACACCTCGACCCCCTAGGAACCACCGACTACGTCAACCCCGCTGACCTGGCCGACACGACCCGGACCGCACCACCGCGTAGCGCCACGATCCGCACCGTGTCCGGGCACCGCGACTGGCACACCGCGAACCCCGCAGCCGAGAGCACCGACTGCCCCGGCAACAGCTTCTACCCCAACCTGGACCGGGTCCGCCAAGACACCGCCGACCTCATCACCCGGCTACGACCCACGTCCTAACTAAACGCCACATCATCATCGGTTTTGACCACCGATTTTCCGCGAAACTCTAACAAGGGAAAGTTCACATGATCCGTCTTCCAATGCGTGCCCGTACCGTAGTTATGGCCGCCGGGATGGCCGCTGCTGCCGCAGCCGCGTCGATTGGTGTCGCTTCGGCTGCCTCCGCGGATACCATTCCGGTAATTCCTATCTATCAGCTCACCACCGCGACCGGCAGTGATTTCCTCAGTAGCCCGGCCCCGGACGAGGGTGCGCCAACATACACACTCATGGCTCCCCGATTTCAGTATGAAGCCTGGAATTTTGCGCCCGGGACCGCACCAGCCGGCTTCCAGCAAATCTATCGGCATTACTCCGGCGGTCAGCATTTCGTCTCCACAGACCCCGCCGGCGCAGAAGGCCCCCTCGGCTGGCTTGCCAATAACCCAGCATTGGCCGAAGCTAACAGTGGACGCTCATGTGAGGGAAAGAGCTCGCCTGAGCTGCGAGTCGAAAACGCTGCGACGCAACCCGTAGTAGCATCCGACGACGACAAAAACAGCAGCGTAAGCACCGGCAACGTGATTGTCAGCCTAGGATTCGGTCCCTGCCGGCAAGCGCCGCAAGACTAAATTAGGCACCAGAACCGGCGTGACTGATAGCGCCTTATACATCAATGACAAAGCAACAACGATAATCTCGTCGGCCGGAATTGGGTTCACCTGCCAGCTTCCCTAGCGAATATGACAACCCTAAATGCCGAAGGGCTAAGACGCCGACCTCTTAGTCCTTCGGCATTGCGTAGGAGGAGCGCCCCACGTTTGACCGACGCCGAGACCCGCGCCGCACGCCGTCAGACCCGAACCTAGGCGATCAGGTCGAACCGGCCGGTCAGGGCAGCCGTCGGGAGGAACTGCGCGGGAATACCCAGACCTGATCACGTAGTCCCGCTCCCGGTCGTAGGCCTCAGCGCTGTGACAGGTCATGGTGAACAGCTTCAGCAACTGCCCGGCGATCTCCGGCTCGTAGGGGGCACGTTCGATCATCTCGTCGAATGCCCGCTGGACCTCGCGCCACAGCAGCGCCACGTACGACGGCTCGTCCCCGGCGTAGACGCCCTGGTGCGGTTCAGGCGTCAAGAGCGCACCGAGCGTGCCGCGGGCAACGATCACACCGGACGCGGCCAGGTCGAGGGCGGTCGCGGCGACCGGCTCAGCCAGCACCGGGACGGCGTTGATCGGCGCGAGGACGACGTCCAGCTCGGGGACGAGCCGGACACCGTGGTACCCGCAGCTGGACATGATCGGCCACGTGGCCAACACATCGATATACCGGATCTCCTGGGTGCTACACACCGGACACGTCCGGGCCAGCAGCCGCCGACCCGCATTAGGCGCCAACCATGGCCGCCATCGCCGACCACCACGTATCTGACGGGGTCGCCGCGCAGGGGCCTGGGCCCGGACGCAGCAGCACGCTGTGCCGGCTGATATAGGTGTCGTAGACGTCCTGCCCGGCGACCTCAAGTCCGTCGAGCAGCCACGGCACCCACCCCGCGATCGTCATCAGCCGCAAATGACCCACCGCGACACCCGTGCGGCGGGCCAACGCTTGCACCATCGATGCGGGCGGATCCCAGTCCAGGTCTACCAGGGCGGGCACGTCGGACAGGCCAGCAGCTGGGGCCAGGTCGTAACGCAGCAGATCCTCGGTCGTCGTCGCGTTCCCGGTGGCGACCCGGCTAAGGGCAGAGCGCAGAATTAGTCCGTCATTTGATCGACGATTTGTTGCCACGGCGGGGTTTCCGCGTTCGTCCACAACTGATGGTGTAGTTCCATTCCCCGTGAAAGTCTTGCGGGACAAGGGGAACAGCCGCTAGCTCCGCGTTGGTGACTTTGACCCGGTCGGGTAGACACCGTCGTCGAGACACGCCGACACGGTCAACCCGGTCTCGGTCGTGGTATGCGCGATCAGTTCCAGGATCGTCTGGTAGTCGGTCAACGCGGCCCCGCCAGTTGATGGAGATGAACGAGAACATCTTGTGTTCGATCTTGTTCCATTTCGACGTCCCGGGCGGGAAATGGCACACCGTGACGTCCAACCCGGTCTCAGCAGCGAACGCCGCCAACTCCACCTTGAACGCCCCGCCTACGGTACCCGTTGGAACCACCACCATCAGCAGTCAGCATCAACCTCTTCGCCTGCGGGTAGCGGGCCTTACCCATACTGCGCCACCACGTGCGTAGCGTGTTCACCGCGAACGCCGACGTCTCGTGATCAACCCCGACCGACACCCAACCCTCATCCGCACCGATGTCGTACACCCCGTACGGGATCGCCTTGGGCACCCCAGCCGGAAAGTCATGCCCGTTCACCTTCACCGGGCAACCCAGCGGCTGATACTCCCGGCCCTTATTCGCATACTCCCCGACCAACTCCTTCTTCTTGCAGTCCAGGCTGACCACCGGATCCCCAGCCTGCACAAACTGCCCCGCCAGCGCATCGATATAGCAGAACTGCGCGTCGCGATCCGGATGCTGCCCACCTTCCTTGGTCTTGAACACCGCATGCAACCGATACCCCAAGCGCCGCAACATCCGCGCCACCGTCCGCGTGCTGACCACAAACCCCGCCGCGTCAAGAGCGCCCACCAACGACCGCAACGACTTAGTCGTCCACCGCAACAACGACATCGGATCACCCCGGCGTCGCCGGGTGCGACCAAATCCTGCAAAGCCTGCTCAACACCCCGGCTGTACCTCACCCACACGCGGCCGGCCCGCCCCCGGCGCTCTCACCCGCCCATCGGCAGACCACCCCCACACGAACCTGACGCAACCCGATCGACACCGTCGACCGCGCCGCCCCCGACGCCCGCGCCACCACCGCGATCCCCACCATGACCCAACGCCTGCGCTTCCACACCCAGCAACAACCGCCACTGCCGCTCATCCAAAACCGGACGCAACACCGCAAACTTCTCCGCAAGAACACCCTCCACCGTCATCCCACCATCGAACAGCCAAGTAGGACAAACGTGACTGACTAATAGTGCGACGGGCCCTAAGTGGTCCTCGGCGTGTAATCCTTCGGGGGTTGGTTCAGGGGTTCCCAGGTTGGTGAGGTAGAGGTCGCCGGCGCAGTCGAGGGCGTCTTGGGCGGTGCCGATCGGTTGGCCGTCGGGTAGGACGGAGTCTTGGTAGCCGTCACGACTGGCGAGGTAGATCGCGAAGCCCCACAGGTGTGCGGAGCGTTGATAGCGCAGCCTCATCAGTGGGATGGTCTCACCGTCGGGTAGGTGCGCGTCGATGTAGGCGAACCCGGCCCGGTACCGCACCACGATCGTGGAAAGCCCAGGCCAGTGGGCCTTCGCGTGCTCAGTCAGGCGTTGCTGCAACGACACCTTCGTCGATTCGGGAATCGCGGCCACACTATTCATCATGCCGGCCTGCCGATGGGCCCGCAGGCCGGGGCGAATCCACCCGGTGCGAAAGGCCGACCACCCGCAATAGATCGACTGTCTGCCATGTTCGGGTAGGCGGAGGTTTGTCATGTCTGGTCCATCGGCCTGCCCGATCGTCTTGTCTATGCCCGAGCAGCAGCGTCTTGAACGCCGGGTCAGGACCGTGACCGAGCAACACCGGCACGTCTTACGCGCCACGATCATCTTGCTCGCTGCCCAGGGTTGGAGCAACGCGGCGATCGCGCGGCGGGTCGGGGTCTGTGTGGACACCGCCCGGACCTGGCGCGACCGCTACGGCGCCTACGGCGAGGACGGCCTGCGGGATCGGGGCCGCTCCGGGCGGCCGCGTCGGTTCACCGATGTGCAGCAGGCCCAGGTCAAAGCGATCGCCTGTGAACTGCCCGCTGATCGGGGGATCCCGTTGTCGCGGTTTAGCCACGCCGAATCTGGCTGCCGAAGCCGTCGACGTCGGGGTGGTCGAGGACATCTCGGCATCCACCGTGCGCCGGTGGCTACGCCGGGATGCGATCCGCCCGTGGCGCCACCAGTCATGGATCTTCCCGCGTGACCCGGACTTCGCCGTTAAGGCAGGCCGTGTCCTCGACCTGTACGCCCGCACTTGGCACGGCGAGGTGCTCGGCGACGGACGACTACGTCATCTCCGCCGATGAGAAGACCTCCGTGCAGGCCCGCTGCCGGTGTCATCCGAGCCTGCCACCCGGACTGGCCCGGATCATGCGGGTCAACCACGAATATGACCGGGGTGGGGCGCTGGCCTACCTCGCCGCGTACGACGTCCACCAGGCCAGGGTGTTCGGCCGTACCGAACCCACGACCGGCATTGTTCCGTTCGCGAACCTGGTCGCGCAGGTCATGGGCCGTGAGCCCTACTCCAGCGCCCGCCGAGTCTTCTGGATCACCGATAACGGCTCGTCACACCGCGGTCACAAAGCCATCGACCGGTTGGAAAACACCTGGCCGAACGCCACCCTGGTCCACACACCAATCCACGCGAGCTGGGTCAACCAGGTCGAAATCTACTTTTCCATCGTGCAGCGCAAAGTCGTCACACCCAACGACTTCTACGACCTCAACGACGTCACCAACCGGCTCACCGCATTCGAAGACCTCTACAACCTCGCCGCCCGGCCCTTCAACTGGCGCTACACCAAAGCCGACCTCGCCACCACCCTCAAACGCATCGCCGCTCACGAAACCGCCACCATCTGACCCCCGAAGGATTAACGCCGAGGACCACTAAGCCAGGAACTCAGCGCCTCGACCGGCCGCGGCCGCGGGTGCAGCGCCCACCGCACCGCGCTCATGCCAGCTCCCGCTCGAAGAGCCCGCGCCGCCCGGTCGGACCGAGATAGTCGGCCATCAGCAAGGTCCGCTGGTTGATCGCCTCCTCACCGGAATCGATCGCGGCCACCGCGGCGTCGGTCAACAACCGGGCCAGCTCCCCAATCGTGCCCTCACTGCGGGTCAGCAGGTACTGCGCCATCGCCTCGGTCGCGATCGTCGAGCGGCGACGCAACGGGAACGAGGCCGCAAAACTGGCCAGCAACGAACACGCCTCCCCGACGTGCCTCACCCCGACCAGCGAGAACGTTATGCAACTCATCAATAACCAAAACCCGAACACCGACCGCACGCAAAAGCCCGAGGGTGACCTGTTCCAGCTCAGCCAGCCGCTGCCTCGGCCGCAACGGAGCACCGAGCGCGGCGAGCACCGTCACGTAGAAGCGGATCACGGACGGCTCGGAAGGCATCTGCACGGTCAGCACCGGGATGTGCTCGTGGTCGGGGTGCGAGTCCGGCGGGTGCATCCGCCGGAACTTCTCCACGATCATGGACTTGCCGTTGTTGGTCGGCCCGATCAGCAACAGGTTCGGCATCCGCTGCTTGCCCGGCCAGCAGAACAACGTCTCCAACCGGGTGATCGCATCGGTGGCGCGGGTGTAACCGATCCACCGATCAGCCCGCACATGGCGCAGCCGTTCCTGCGCTGGGAGCCGCGCCACCCGCCGCGCGGCCTCGTGCAGATGCAACAGGTCATTGGGTTCTTCGGGCACGCTCACCATTGCTCGATCACCGTGAACGGCACCGCGACAACCGTTTCGTCGACCGCAGGCGGTGGCGGCATCGCCTGCGCGGCCTGCGGTGAGGGCGTCGCGGCACGCCGCTGCACGTCCCGGCGGGCCCGGCGGGTGGTCGCGGCCGCGGTGTCGGTGATCGCGCGCATCTGCTCGACCGTGCGGAACAGGGCGTACTCGTCGACCTGGGCGCGGCCCTGTTCCCGCAGCCGGGCCACCGCGGCTTGGTGTTCCCACAGGTTGATCGGCGGATGCGACACCGTCCGGTACGGCACCTGCACATAGGTGTTGCCCTGCGGATCCAAGACCCAGATCCGGCTGATATCGCGGGGGTCGCGACGCAGGACGAACCGGCCCAGCCGCTCCCGGTCGGCGATCCATGGCTTGAGGGCGTTGCTGAAGTAGCCCACGTGATCGGTGACGAACCCGGTCCGGGTCAGGGTCCGCCGGATCACCGGCAGGAAATCCACCAGGAACGCTGTCTCGCTGCTCACCGCCGTCGGCTGACCACTCACGGCGACAACCTCCGCCCACCGTCCGACCGGGGTTTGACCCAGCGTGGCATGCACCTGCCCGTGGTAGAAGGCCACCGCCCGCACAAGCCACCGCTCAAGCTCACGGACCGTCAACACCGCCGTACGATCGGAGTCGTAGCCCTTACGCTGCTGCGGGTTGGAGAACGTGGTGCCAGGCAGCTCATGAACCAGTTGCATCATCGTGCCGATCAACCGCTCCACGATCCCGCCGAAATGCGGCTGACCCGGCGGCCGCCAACCGATCCGGATCCCGTGCTGCTCACAACCCCGGCGAAGGGCCTCACTCGGGATCAGTCCCGCTCGGGAACGCGTCTGGTGGCGAGGTGGGTGATCAGGATAAGTAACGCGACGGCTTGGCTGGCTGCGACAGCGATGAGCAGGGTGGTGCGGGAATGCTGGTAGAGGGCTCCGGCGGCGGCGCCTCCGGTGAGCGCGCCCGTGCCTTGGACAGCCGCGAACAGGCCATAGGCGGTAGCTCGCCGGTGTTGGGGGACCAGATCAGCGACGAAAGCTTTGACGGTGGAATCCTGCAGTCCGACGGTGGCGCCCCACAGCAGAATTCCGGTCACGACCAGGGCCAGGTTGACGCTGAACGTTAACGAGGGGACGACGGCGACCAGGATCGGCAGGACCAGCAGAAGCCAGGGCCCGTACCGGTCATAGAGCAGACCGGTGATTAACGCGGCGAGTGCTGCGGCGGCCATTGCTACGGCGTAGAACACCGGTACGAGCGAGGACGCTACCAGGTGTGTTTGAGCGAGGTGGAAACCGATGAGCCCGTAGGTGACCAGGCCAGCCGTGCACAGGCCTGTGGCGGTGAAGAACCACCAGAACGGTGCTGGTAGACGTGCCCGTGTGGGGGCTACGACGGTCGCCGCCGTGTCAGAGACGTCGGCCGCTGTCGGTGGGCCGAGGCCACGGCTACGGGCACGCACGACAAGCAGAAGTAGAATCGACGCCGCGCCGGGTACGGCCAGAGCGGCAAGCGGCAACGAGAGTCGTCCAGCGTTGTAGGTGATGAGGGCGGCGACTAGCAGCGGCCCGGCGAACGCGCCGATTTGATCGAGGGCCTTGTGCACGCCGAGGCCGCGGCCTATACCGACGTGTTCGGCGGCCTCAGCGAGGAGTGCGGATTTGGCGGGACTACGGATCGCCTTGCCGAGCCGTTCAACCAGGATCAGGGCCGCCGCGATCACCAGGCCGGTATTGCCGAGGGTGGGTGTGATCGCTAGCAGCGGCACACTGATTGCGGTGAGGGCGTAGCCGATGATGGTCAAGGGCCAGTAGCGGCGGGTGCGGTCGGCGAAGGGCCCGGACACCAACCGCAGCAGCAGCGCTGTGGCTTCGCCGACACCGGTGACGAACCCAACCATGGTCGCGGATGCGCCCAGCGACGCCAGCAGCGGCCCGTAGACAGAGCGGGCACCTTCGTAGACCATGTCCCCGGCCAGGCTGACCAGCCCGAAGCCAACCACGGTACGCCACGGCGACCAGTGGGTCGGTGAGCTGGCACTTTTTACCAGCGGTTCAGCCACCGATTCCTCCTTACTTGTAGCGATATGTAGCTAGCCGGTCGTCCATGTTCGCCTCCCGGTGGGCCTGCCCGCGATGCAACGTCCTGGCCAAGCGGGGTGCGGTCCATCAGCGTGATCATGATGAGATCAGCACGGTGATAGTGGTGCCACCGGTGGGGTGGTCACAGCACACTCGGGCTCGCGGATAATTGGCGCATCTGTCGATGCCGGTGTCCACGATCAGGGGATTGAGTAACTAAGGAAGTCCCTCTACTGTCGACCGGGAGGACTTCCCAAAAGTATTTAAATTGTTTATCACAGCGGGCCGTGCACTCGGAAAACCTCAAGCCTCGCTACGGTACGTAACGCTGCTGGGAACTTTTCGAGTGACCGCCGGAAGCCCGTTTTGAGAACTTTCCACGATTTCAGGTGGGCAATAGCGCGTTCAACCGCGGCCCGAACCCGGTTGAGGGCAGTGTTGCAGGCCTTACGGACCCCGGTCAGCTCCCGCTTCGGTGGCTTCTTGTACGGGCTCATAATCCCGCACCCTTGGTACCCTTTATCACCAATCATCCCGGGTCCATCCGGGGCGTAATGGCTGGCCCACCGCTGCGCGATCCCGGACTCTCTAAACGCCCGACTATCGTGCCGTGCTCCCGGGCAGGGGTCACCCACATCCGCTAGCCGACCACTCAAAGTCGCCACGAACTGGATGTTCATGCCACAAAAGCCCTTCTTGTCCGAAAACAGATCCTCAGTGCCGTCACGTTCCCCGATCGGAGCCACGAGACCGTCGACCAACACAGCACCGCGGCGCGCCTGGTCGCGAATCTCGTCATACAGGGGCGAAAGCACCACATCGATCAGGATTTCCAGCTCATCCTGATACCGCTCGACCGTCGTGGACCCGCACCCGAACAACTCCCCGAGCACATCCGGCGTCAGATTATGCCGCAAAGCGAACAAAACCATCACCACCGCCGTATACAACGGCAACACCCGAGGGCACCCCATCGGCTTGTCCCACTCGACCATCTGCTCCAACTGCTCGTACAGCCAGTCGACTCGATCCTGATCGAGACCCGTCATATGCTTGCTCCGCGGCGGCTGGCCATCGACCACGTTGATCCACATAATCGACACGGTCTATCTGGGACCGGCCGCCGCGTCCACACTCGACACGCGTGACGACTATCACACAAATGTCACGTACGGTAACATCGATAATCGTCGCAATATAATCGTGCTAATACTTCTGGGAAGTCCTCCGGTCATCAATTTGGGAGGCTTCTTTTGGCACGTGCAGTTCCACGTTCCTTGATCCGTAGGGCGTTCGTGCCGTTGTTTGCGGTGTCGGTTTTGAGTGCGGCGAATTTTTCGCCGGTGTGGTCAATGGTGCAGCACCGCCTACATGAACAGTTGATCAACAGTGGTAAATATAAAACTTCTCATGGTTTTTGGCAGGTTGTTAAGATCCCTGGCGGCGAGCGAGTCAATGCGATTCATGCGGCTCTGCTGCCTTCGGGCAGGATCTTGCTGATCGCTGGTTCTGGTAATGAGCGTAAGCAGTTTGACGCCGGTACTTTCAAAACGTTGGTGTTTGATCCGGTCACCGGTGCGACGCGGCTGATCCCGACCCCTACTGACATGTTCTGTGCCGGTCACGCATTCCTACCCGATGGTAAGTTGCTGGTCGCGGGTGGCACCTTGCGCTATGAGGTGCTTCAGCCCGACGTTACCCGTGCGGGTGGCACGATGACGGTTAAGAACGAGTCACCAGACGCCGCCCGCTTTTTCCCTAAAGGAACCGTGTTCACGGCTGGGAGCGGGTTGGAATATACCGCAGGTGACGATTTCACCGTGCCCGCTGCCGTCAAAACCGGGGTGCGGCTCTCGGTGAGTTAGTTGATCACGTCTGAACCGGTGGATACCCGCCACTTATCGGCGTGTCTATACGAAAACGGATACTTACGGGCGTTACGGTTGGATGTTTTAGGTGGTTATAAGGGTTTTTAGTGGCTGCCGGGTTGGTGGTCGGGAATCTGTTCTCTGCGATGCGTGCGTCGGATACTTCCAGGGCTGAGGGTTTGTAGCGTCGTTGCCCGAAACGCTGGAGACAGTGTCCATGAACGAGCAGGGCCACAACTTCGACGACGCGGTGCCGGTCGACATGCTGGAAGACCGGCTATTCGACAATTTCCGCGCACAGGTGGACTCGATGATCGCGTGGGCGCGGACCGACGCAGCGCTGTCCATGCAGAACGCACCGCTGGAGGAACAGGCGCTGGCACAAGGGTTCGAGGCCACCCGGTTGCTGACCGAGGCGCACATGATGGTGCGGGCGGCCCGCGAACAACGCCGCACTGATGTCATCGACGCCGACGCCCGGGCCCGGGTGACCACCGCCACCGCTCAGGAGCACACCCGCACGATGCTGTTCGGGCCGGTACGCACCTCACGGATCGCCTACCGGCGCCACCACGACGAGAACCTCTACCCGCAGGACGCGGATCTGAACTGGGCGGTGACGCACTCCTACTCCGCGGGCGTGGCCAAACGGGTCGCGCGGACCGCAGCGGTGTTGCCGTTCACTCAAGCCGCGGAGCATCTGACCAGCACGACTCCGATCAAGATCGGTAAGCGGCAGGTGGAAGCGTTGAGCATGGCCACCGCGGTCGATTTCGAGGCGTTCTACGCCGCCCGCCGCCCAGCGGCGTGTCCCGATGAGGTCGGGTTGCTGATCACCGCGGACGGCTCGGCGTTACCGGTACGACCCGAGGCGCTACGCCCAGCCACCGCGAAAGCCGCTACCGACCGCGCCGCGGCGGCAGCCCGTAGCGGCTGGCCCGACGACCCCGGCCAGCTACGCAAATCCACCAAACGCTCCGCGGAACTGGTGTGCGTGGCCGACATCCCACCCGTGCCCCGCACCGCCGAGGACATCCTGACCGCCCTGTTCCCCGCCCCTGGCAAAGCCCCGGACAAGCCTCCAGCCCCGGACAAGCCGCCAGCCCCGGACAAGCCGCCAGCCCGGCCGTGCCGGGCCCGGCACGGCCCGATCGCCGAGGGTAAAACCCTGTTCGCCTCCGTCAAGCAACCCATCGCGCAGGTCGTCGCCGACGGGTTCACCGAAGCGCACCGCCGTGACCCCGAACACGCCCGCACCTGGTACGCCATCGTGGACGGTAACAACACCCAGATCGACGCGATCCGTGCCTGCGCCCAGCAGTACAAGGTCCAGGTACCGATCCTGATCGATTTCATCCACGTTGTCCAATATTTATGGAAGGCGGCCGGCACGTTCTTCTACCCCAACGACCCCGCCGGGCGGGACTGGGTGAAAACCCAGGCCGAGAAGATCCTGCATGGCAAAGCTTCCGACGTGGCCACCGGCATCCGCCGACGCGCCACCCGTTTCGGCTACACCAACAAAGAACGCGACGGCGCCGACGCCTGCGCCACCTACCTCGACAACAAACGCAACTACCTCGACTACCCGGCCTTCCTGACCGCGGGCCGGCCGGTGGCCTCCGGCCTGATTGAGGGTGCATGCCGCTGGCTCGTGAAGGACCGCATGGAAGTCACCGGAGCCCGGTGGGGCCTCGATGGCGCCGAAGCCGTGCTAAAACTCCGCGCCCTGGTCGGCAACGGCGACTTCGACGACTACTTCACCTACCACCTTACCCAGGAGAAACGCCGCAACCACGACAGCCGCTACCACCAACCCGAACCACAAACATGATCACTCGCAGCTCCGACTCGCCAACCACAGCTATCGGCATACCCGAATAGTCCTACCTTCAGGGGAGCCGCACCCTCAAAACCGTGACACCCGCGGCTGGCGGTCGAACCAGCAAACTCACGGCTGTTAATGGTTCGAAGGACAAACGTTCGGTTACCGTGACTGCTAGCGCTGTTAACGTGTGGGTCGACGCCGCTGGGGCTGGTACGCAGTACACCACGGATCTGCGCCAGCAATACCACATAGCAGGGTTGAGTGGTGCCGAAGCCCACAACCTGTATGGCCTAGCTGAACGCATGAGCATGGATAAACAAAATTATCAGGGCCGTAAAGAAGCATACGAGTTTAACCCGGCTACTGAACGCTATGAGCGGGTCGCGGACATGCATGAGAAACGCTGGTATCCCACATTGACTGGACTGTCGGACGGAACCGTCCTCGCCGTGTCGGGTTTGGATGGCAGCGGTGAGGTCGTTGACGGGTCGCAGAACGAGATCTACGACCCGACGACCCAGGAGTGGACGGTCCGTAAAGACCTGAAGCGGTATTTTCCGACCTATCCCACACTGTTACAAACCGCGAAACCCAGCATCTTGTTTTACACCGGTTCGAATTCCGGCTACGGGCCAGCTGATCGGGGTCGTGACCCAGGTCTGTGGAACCTCGCTGACAACAGCTTCCGCCCGGTTCCTGGGCTCCGCGAACCTGATCAGGTAGAAACGAGCATGTCGGCGTGGGTCGGGCCAGTCCAGCAGCAGACCGTGATGGTCGTCGGCGGGGGCGGTGTTGGCGAGTCGCCCAAATCTACCCACCGTATCGACCTCGTTAATCTCAATGATCGTGCGCCGCATTTCACCCCGGGACCAGACCTGCCACAAGGCACCCGCTACCCGAATCTGGTGAATCTTCCCGACGACACGACGCTGATCACCAACGGTGCCCGTGACTACCGGGGTCGCGGTGCCAGCGACAACCACATCGCCCGGATCTACCACCCGGACACCAACGCACTCTCGAAAGCCGCGGACCCCCTGGTCGGACGCAATTACCACAGTTCCGCACTGCTGCTACCCGACGGGCGGGTGCTCACTGCCGGATCGGACCCGTTGTACGCGGACCGGAAAAACACGATCGCCGGGTCATTTGAACAACGACTGGAAATCTTCACACAATGGCCGAGCGCAGGTCTCGCCCGTTCGCCCCGTTGCGGAGCGTCGGTGGGGCGGGCTCGTCGAGCCATTAGGCCAGGGTGATATTGAGGCTCTGGAGACGGTCTGGGTCGGCGGAGATGTGGATGGCGATGATGGTCGGGCCGGAGAAAGTGAACTGGATCACCAGCGAGAGTTGGCCGAGTGGAGCCATGACCAGGGCCGGACTTCCGTTGACCAAAGCCAAGGTGGTGGAGCGGGCTCGAGGGGCTGCAGCGACGGCGCTTCTGGCCACGGCCAGGGCGCCGCGAAGGGTAAGGGGTTTTCCGGCGCCGGTGACCGCCGCATCAGCGTGAAGGTCAACCTCGGGATCTAGCAGGGTCAGCAACGCCGTAAAGTCGCCCGACCGGGTCGCCGCGAGGTACGCCTCAACCGCCTGACGACGGCGGGCCGGATCTACCACCTGCACTCCCGTACCCCGCACCTTGGGGCGGGCCCTACTGGCGAGCTGCCTGACGGCGGCGGGGCTGCGCTGCATCATGCGCGCGATATCGTCGAAGGCCACGTCGAACATGTCGTGCAGGACGAACGCGATCCGCTCCGCCGGGGTCAGCCGGTCGAGCACGATCAGCATCGCCAGCCCAACCGAGTCGGCCAGCTCGGCTTCCTCCTGCGGGATCCGGTTTTCGTCGGCCGCGCCGAGCCAGTCGACGGTATAGCTGTCCAGCGACTGTTCACCCCTGGCCTGCCGTGCCCGGAGCAGGTTGAGGCACACGCGGCTGACCACGGTCGTCAGCCAGGCCGGCAGGTTGTTCACTTGGGACAAGTCGCCGCGGTTGAAGCGCAGCCAGGCTTCCTGGACCGCGTCGTCCGCCTCGGCGCTGGATCCGAGCATCCGGTAGGCCAGCACCCGCAGCCGGGGCCGCTCCACCTCGAACCGCTCAAGCAACGAAAGATTCTGGATCGCCATGTCACATTCCCAACCCGGGCCGGGTCGTAGCCGTATTGCAGCCCAAATCTACAAGAGGGAGATCGACAGATGTCCTCCACCATTCTGGTCACCGGCGGCACCGGACTTCTGGGCTCACAGGTGGTTCCACTGCTTCGCCATGCCGGGCAGGCTGTCCGGGTGCTCAGCCGACACGACCGGCAGGCGGGCGACGGTGTGGAGTACCTGGCCGTCGACCTGTTGACCGCAGACGGTATTGACGAGGCGCTCAACGGGGTACGGACCGTGCTTCACCTCGCCGGAGGGCCCAAAGGCGACGACGTCAGCACCCGGAACCTGGTCCGGGCCGCCCAACGGGCGGGGCTCGTGGAACACCTGATACTCATCTCGGTCATCGGCGCGGCCGCCGTGCCGATCGGCTATTTCGCCCGCAAGGCGAAGGCGGAGCGGATCGTTGCGACCTCCGGCATTCCGTACACGATCCTGCGCGCCGCGCAGTTCCACGAACTGGCGCTCAAGACCGTACGGGCCATGGCGAAAGCGCCAATCCTCCTCGCCCCGGGCGGGGTCCGCTGGCAGCCGGTCGCCTCTGGGGAAGTGGCGTCCCGGCTCGCCCGCCTGGCCCTGGGAAACCCGGCCGGTCGGGTCCTCGACCTGGCCGGACCGCGCACATACACCCTGGAGCAACTCCAACGCAGCTACCTTGCCGCCATGGGCAAGCACCGGATGCGACTTCCGATCCACGTCCCTGGCAAGCTCGGTAAAGCCTACCGATCAGGGGCCAACATCACGACGGATGCGCCGACCGGCAGCGAAACCTGGGAGCGGTTCCTGTCCGCTCAGACCACTCAGCCGTAACGCCGGCTAGCCAGGATCCGCTTGATCCAGATGCGCGGTCATGGCCGCGATCCGGGCGCCGACGGCGTTCAGCGATTACTCACTGTTAGTGGCCGCCGCGGCCGGCCGGGCAGGCTGGTCAGTTGGCTGCGTGATCTATCGTTGTGGCAAGTCGGTGAGCGAGCGCGTCCAGGCGTGGCCGGAGGTATCGGTAGTGGCCGTGGGCGGTGGAGATGGCTGGCCATCGGCGGTGTATGTAGATGGAGAGTTCGCCGCCGGGGCGGCGTCCGTGTGCGTCGGGGAAGAGGACTGGTGCGTAGTGGTGCTCGCCTTGGCTGACGAGGGTCCAGATCCATACTGAGGCGAGTTGGCGTTTATGGTCGGTCCAGTCGACGTGCGGTTGTGTTCGGCCGTTGACGGGACTGTTGATGAGGTCGCGGATCAGTGGTTGCCATTGTGTGTCTGGCAGCGACCAGGTGCGTAGCGTGGTTCGGCGTTTGCCGTAGTCGGTGTTTCCCGGGTGGTCGAGTTTGTTGATCAGCAATTCGATGGCGGTGTTCCACCGTTGTCGTTGAGCGGTATTGGCGGCGAGTCGGTCAGTGATGATGTCAACCGCGTGATGGCCGGCGTTGCGGGGCAGGTCGATGAGTGGGCCAGCGCGGCGGATGGAGCCGCCGGCGCAGGCTCGGACGAGCAGGATCGGGACCGCCCGGCGGATGAGGTGCGGGTCGAGGTTGGTGCTGGTGAAGAATTCGTCGTACCAGTCTGTTGGTAGGTATTGCGGGATGTGCTGTGGCCCGAAGACGACCGTTTGTGGTGCTGGTTGGGCGGGTTTGTGTGGCAGGTGCAGCTGTCGGATGACGTGGGCGGCCCCGGCTTGTGGCCCGGCGAGTTCGCGCATTCCCGACGAGCAATATCCGTCGCCGCGGAGGAAGGACTTGATCCACTCTCTGCTGGCCGGAACGACGCTGAACGTCTTGCGTAGGAGCTGTTCGGCGATGCCGGTATCGCTGGCGAGAATGCGGCTCGCGGTGCTGAGCAGGACTGCACTGCCTGCGGCGTTCGTCGGCGGGAGGTCGTGCAACGGCATCACGACCGAGCCGTGACCAGCGGCCTGGGGCTGCGGGAAGTGGTCCTCGAACGCTGCTTGGTAGCGGTGCTCGATGAGGTTTTGCGTTGCTGGCCAGCCTGCCCGCAGCAGTGCGGCGGTAATGCGCAGGTCGGTGAGGTATCGGGGTCCGGTGGTTGGTCGTCCGAGGCTTCGTGCTTCCGTCTGCCCTGGGTCTTGCAGTAGGCGCAGGAGGTTCTGCTGCAAGTTCAGAAGATCACCGCCGATGGCCTGGGCGTTGTCGAGTTGGTCGAGGCGGTGGTCGCAGGGTTGAGGCGGTTGGTGTCGGGCCGGGTTACGGCAGGCTGCTGGGTGGCTAACGGGGTGGCCGGCCATGGGCAGCGGTCGGGCGACCCCGGCGCGGCGGTGTAACGCAAGCGTGCCGCAATCGGGGCAGAGGTGTTCAAGTAGGCGCTGGTGGTGTGGGCAGGCGAAGACGATCGGGAGTCGCCAGAGTTTGCTCCAGGCGCCGCCGTGTCGCTGCTGGATCGGGCTGCCGTCGCCGGCTAGGCAGGCGGGGCAGTAGCGGGTGAACTGGGTGAACACCCAGTTGTCGCGGAGCGAGACCGCGGCGGCGCGTGGCCGCATCGATCGGGTCAGGTCGAAGCCTGGGTGCAGGAAGGGATACCGGTCTGCGAGGCTGCCCAGCGTCAGCCGGGTGACCTCGATCGGGTCGAGTCGGGTGGCTTGGGCGAAGTCGGCGGTGAGCTGCGGGCTCAGGTCGACGATGACACGGGCGGGCACGGCCTTGCGGCTCTGGTCGGTGCTGAGTCCGCAGTGGACCGCGAGTCGCAGCGGGGTGATGCCGAGGCGGTGTGCCAGGCGAAGCAGGTAGCCGGGAAGGGACTCTTCCGGGAGTGGGTCAAGGCTGCGCGGCAGCGGAGCGGTACTCACCGCTGGTTGCGCAGGGCGCGTCGGGTGGGGTTGGTTTCGTCGAAGACGGTGTTGCGGCCTGAGCGCCTGCCGGGCCGGCGGGGAGGGATGCTGGGTAGTTCACCAGCGGTGGGATCTCGGCCGGGAGCGTTGCGTAAGTTGATGTCTAGGTCGTCGAGCAGGCTGGTGGTGATTTGTTCGGTGCCGGTTTCGATGGCGTGGGCGCAGCCGTCTTCCAGGAGGCGCTCGAGCAGGCCGATGACGCCGTCGGTGCGGCGAAACAGATACTCCGGCATGGCAGCGCCGGTGAGCATCCCAGGCTTGGCCTGCAGCAGCCGGATCTGGTCCTCGATGCCGGTCAGGTGGCTGATCCAGGTCGCAATGTCGTGCGCAGTGTCATATCGGAACGGACCGAGCTCAACTAGGTCGAACCGGCGGGCGGTCTGGGTCGCTGCCGCATCATTTGCAGCGCCGACAGGAGATTGCCTGCCGATGTGACCCGGGGTCAGCAGTTCGGCGTGGGGAACCTCGACGCCGATGAGGATCAGAGTGACGTGCATGCTCATTAGGCTGCGCAGCAGGTCGAGGGCGTCGCGGTCGGCTTCTCGATGTAGCCGTAGCCGGCTGATATCGTCGAGGATCAGAACCTTGGTGCAGTGTTCGTGCAGCGACGTCCGGACGTCCGCGACGAGCTGGGCCAGCGTCTTGCGTGGATGCAATGCGCCGTAAAAGTTCAGGATAGCCTCACACACGCTCTTGGGTGTCGCGGTGACCGGTGTCTGCACGTAGACGACGGTCGCCCATACGTCCCTGGTCCCGGCGACCGTGTTCGGGTTGAGTTGGTGGTGCAGGTCTAGCCACTGTTCCTCGAACGCTGCGGCAACCTCGCACGCGGTCTCAGTTTTGCCCTGATATCCGCCGCCTTTGATCATCAATCCGGCACGTGTCGCGGGGTGGTGTTTGAGCGCGTTGCCCTGCAGCCGTGACCACATCAGCCGGGACACGGCGGTGCCCATCGGTGTGTCCTGGAACGCCAGATTCGCGTGAGTCGCGGCCCGGTGCAGGTCGTAAAGGGTCCGCTCACGCGGGCTAAGCTTGCCGTACTCGCCTGGACTCAAACGCGGCGCGGCGATGAACGCGTGGCGGCGCTGACGCCACCGCGTCCAGCCGGCCGTGGTCTCGCGATCAGTCGCAGGCTCGGGCAGGACGAATCCATTCAAGGCAACGTGGTTCATGAATCCTCCTGAGCGCCGTCGTGTGTGGACTCCTCGGGGAGCCGCAGCAAGCTGCGATGCGCCAGCGCATCGCCGAGGCGCGCCGGCCGGGCCGGAGCTTCGGGGACGGCTCGTTCCCGTCGCCGACGGCGTTGCGCGTCGACTGCCGCCCTAGCCTCAAGGACTCGTCCGTCCCACCCGGAAGACTCGGCCCCTGCAGCCTCTGGTTCGGCCGATTCCTCGGCACCGTGCTGGCCATGCTGGTCTGCCCCGGCCGTGTGCGCCGCGGTGATTTCCCGTGCCTGGCGGCGACGCCGTCGACGGGGGTCCTGGCCCGGCCAGGATTCGACTGGGTTCGCGTCGGCGAGCAGGTCCAGTAGCACCGGCAGTAGCTCCTGGTCGGTTTTCGGGGCGAGCCCGGCTTGTCGAATCGTGCGCAGCAGTTCCTCCCGGCTGGCGTCACCGAACGCGGGAATGTCGCCATCTGCCGGCATGCCCACCCAGCGCAGCTTGTGCCAGCGGCGATCCAGCGGGTCACTGAAAAAGACGTGCCGGGCGTCGCGTCGGTCGTAGTGCACCAGCCACCGGCCGCGGTGCCGGCCGCCACGAGACGACGGCCCGCCGCGGTAGGGATCCAAGGCCGGCCCGTCGTACCAGAGTCCGAGGACTTTCACCCCGCGCCGGCCGTGGATCTTGACATGCGAGACCGGCAGCAGCGCGTAGTAAAGGTCCGTGGGCGGGATTTGCAACGCGGTGCCGCCCTGCAGCAACGCCGCGGCGAACAGGCTGTTCGGGCTGTGCGTGCCACCCGGATCCCAGGATGGCGCATACTCACTCAACGCCCGCCGCTGCCACACCCGCACGATCCACGTCGCGAACAAATCCTCGATCCCCGACAGCGTCAATACCGCGTCGGCTTCCGGGTCCACGCCACGATCGGCGGCGTCGATGCCCTGCCACCCCGGCAGCAGCTCGAACAGCAGGCTCTGCACCCCGGCGAAGGTCCGCTCCACCGTATGCTTGTCCGTGGGGCGAAGCACCCGGGCCGGCAAGATGTTGACCCCGAGCACCCGCTGCGCCTCCACCAGATGGTGGTTCTTGTAGACGCTGCCGTGATCCACGGTGATCGTTTCCGGAGTCAGAAACGGCACCGCCGCGACCGGATACCCAGCCAGTCGCTCCAACTCCTGCGCGGTCGCTCCTGGGTAGGCCCAGGCGTCCTGCGGTCCCCAGCCAGGCCGCATCGCCTTGGGCGTCATCACGTCGCGCAGCATCATCGCCACGTCCACCGAGGTATCCGACACCAGCGTCAATCGGAACCCCACGATCGACCGCGAGTAGACATCCAACCCCAGCGTGAGATGTGCCGACGTCGGCTCCCCGAACACCGCCTCGCGGACCTTCACCGGCAGCACCGTTGTGTCCAAGGCGACCACCTGCCCCGGCCTGTGCACCACCACATGCCCGCCCGACGGCAACTTCTCCGGGCCCGATGCCACATAGCGCTGCCGGGAACCGCCCGGCCCGAACCATTCCAACCACACCCGCCGGATCGTCCAATACGACGGCACCGCAACCTGGCCGCCGAACCGCTCCGCGATGTACTGCTCCACCAGCCGGCAGCGGCTACGCATACTCATCCGAGACCGGTGCAGCGTCTCCGCCTGCACCGCGAAGATCGCCTCACGTACTTGCTCGGACACCGCCGGATGCCCGCCCGAACGCCGCACCCAATGCCCATCGATACAGCCGAGCATCCCGTGCCGCCGGCACGCCGCCGACCACCGCTGCAACGTCCGAACGCTCACCCGGGCCAGGCCCAGCATGACGGCTTCCTCCGGCCCCAAACCGGCCAGCTCTGCCATCTTCGACGCCCGCCGCTGCGCCAGCGTTGTGCTCTCCGGGTCATACCCTGTACGTGGCTCACCTGGACCCGGCCTGAGCGGGTCACCACTGCGGAATCCCGTCTCGACTTCCTGCACGTGCGCGAACCGCAACCGCACGATGTCCCGCTGACGGTCCGTCAGATCAGCCAGCACGGCCGGCTGCCGTACAACCTCCTGCCCCGTCATCGCGAACGCCCCGACCATGCGGACCACACCAGGCT
>CBDFFS010000024.1:0-63987 GCA_965246815.1 Actinoplanes sp.
CCGGTCCAGCCGTTGATGCCTAGCCCGACCACCATCGCCAGCAGCGACACGATGCGGGGTAGGAATCCGTAGAAGTAGAGGACACCGCCGATCGCTCCAGCGATCAACGCGGTCAACGCAGCAGACATAAGATTTTTCTCCTTTCTCGGGTTACCAGAGGTGCCAGATCGCTAGGGCCACCACGACACCGGTGAGCAGGCGTCCGGGGCGCTGACAAAACCAGGCGAGGTAATACGCGCCGGTCGATACGGGAATGGCGATCAGGGCGCACCACAACACGCCCAAGGCGCGCCAGAACTTGCTGCCCGGCCCGATCCACGCGCCGTGCCGGGCGTAGATCAGCAGCGAAACGAGGGTGGCCGGCGGCTCGGACCACACGGTCGGGATGTCACCGAACGTGTAAGCCCGAACCTTCTCCACCGCCGCGTTCGCCCACCCGGGAAGCTCCCTACGCCCTGGGCGAACCCCTTCCGGCCCCACTTGCCGGGCACCGCCGGAGTCGCTACTCTCACGCGCGCGATCGCGCGCACCGCGCCTTGAGGCCTGCGCGACCGCAGGCCCGCCCGAGTGTGGTGTGTGGTGTGCGGTCCCGGTAGGGGCGCCCGTCGTTGTCACAGCCGACCCTCTGCGGCCAGAACACGGTCCGTGATCGTCTGGACGGCAGTGACGATCTCCGAAGCCAGGACCGTCGCGGGTTGTTCAGGAAGATCCGCCGCGCTCGCACGGGCATATTCGGTGACCGCGGTGATCTGCCCAGCCGCCGTGGTGGCCGCACCGAGCGCGTCGAGCATCCGCACCCGCCGCGAACCCGCCCGCTTCTTCGTCGCCACCGGGTCACCCTTGGCCCGGCGGTGCCCGGCCATCAGTGACCAGCCCAGCTGTAAGTGCGCAACACCGGCCGGTAACCGGCCTTACGCAGTTCCAGCACGTAATCACCCAAAAACCGCCGCGCTGACTGGCGCGGATTCTCCCGCTGTGCCAGCTGGGTGAGCAGTTCCCGCAGCTCACGGTCACTGTCCGGGTCGAGGTGGGTGCGGAACGGGCCAAAGGTCCGCCGGTCATACCCACCGTGCGGTTTGAAGATCAACGTGACGTCCATGTCCCGGCGATAAGCCATCGGTGCTCCCCTGCCACGCACCCGCCGTGTCAGCGGGACTGTGGTCGTTGTCGTGTGGTCCACTGGTGTCCTCCCTTGTGGAGATCAGAGGCGCCCTGCTCATTGGCTGTGGAGGGCGCCTCGCCCTGTTTGGTGCTGCTTTCTCGCCGTTCGAGGAAGCCACGGCCACCGGCCCACCCGCGTTGCGCGGGCCGGTCACCGAACGCTCACTCGTGCGCGTCGCCTCGCGGGCTGTTCATGCCGCCCGCCCGGTCAAGGCCAGGACCTGACCGGCGACCTCACCGGCGATTTCCGCCGGGATCGCCCGCAGGACTTTGCGGATCGTGCGAGCGGAAATCCCGGTCTTCTCGAACAGCTCGGACTGGGTGGCCTGCGGGGTTTGCGCCCAGGCGACCAAAACGGTGGCCACCGTTTCCGGTGCGACCGTCTCGACGACCGGCAAATTTCCGGCCATCCCGACCGGAACGGGCAGCAACGATTTCCGCCCCGGGCCCCGGCTGATTTCCGCGTGCCGACCGGACTCGATTTCCGCCCGCCCGAGCGCCCGCGTCAGCTGCCGTTGCAGCCGCTCGCTCTCAGCCGCCGCCGCCAACTGGACCCGTTCCAACTCGTCGAGCGCCGCGGCGTGCTCGGCCTGCAGATCGGCGAACCGTTGCTCGGCCTGGACCCGGCCGGTGGCCTGACGTTCCCCGTATCCGCGCGCCTCTGTCAGCTGCCCTTGCAAGGTGCGCACCTGCTCGCCCAGGGCCGTGACCTGCTCATTCGCACCGTCCGCAGCCGTGGTGGCCTGCCCGATCCGGGTGCGTAGCTGCGCCTGGATCTGCTCCGCCGCCGTGCCCAGCCGCTCCACCTGCACCGCTGCGGCCTGCTCCGCGTGCACCCGGGCCACCACCGCCCGGTCCGCGGCCTCACGCGCCTCAGCCAGGTGACCCTGCGCGATTTGGGCCAGCCGCGCCTGCTCGTCAGCGCGGCGGTCGGCGGCCTGGGCGGCGGCCTCGAACCGGCCGATTTCCGCTCTGGTCGCCGTTTGGATTTCCGCCCGGGTTTCCGCCTCAGCAGCAGCCAGGGTTTCCGCTTGCTCGATCCGGGTTTCCGCCTGCGCGGCCCGGGTTTCCGCCAGAACCCGGACCGCCATTTCCTCATCGGCCCGGCCGGTTTCCGTTTCCACCTGCACCCGGGTTTGCGCCAGCTGCGTGGCCAGCTCGGCGATTTCCGCTCGCAGATCCGCCTGCGCCTGCCGGGCTTTCGGCTCCGCCTGCTCGGCGACAGCCAGCTCGGCGTCCAGATCGGCGACGATGCCAGCCAACGTGCGTTGCAGGGCGGCACCGGCCTCAGCGACCACGATCAGCAGCACCGGCCCGCAGGAGTGGATCCCCACCCCAATCCAGTCCTTGCCGATCGCCGGCTCAGCGACATTCAGGCCCCAGGACATCAGTGCGGTGACCCAGCGCAGAACGTTGACCCACCCGGACTTGCGCCGGTAGTCAGCCAGGACCGGTGCGGCGACCAGGGCCACGACCAGGCCAAGATCCACCATTAGGCTCAACAACGGGGCGATCAGCACCGGTACGTGATGTTGGATGAGCAGCAACGTGACGTTGACCGTGCCGTAGATCATCACGCCTGAGGCCACCCCCCAGGTCGCCCGGTTGATCAGCGTGCTCTTGGCCTTCGCGCCCGTGACCTTCTTACGCAGCACCTCCACCTGCACCACGCTGCTGCTGGCTGTCGTGTTCGCTGGTTTACTCATCGGCGCTGCCCCAACTCACCCGTGAACGGCTCGGTGCTAGCCCAGCTGCGTGAGTTCAGCCAGCCCAGCAGCAGCACCACCGCGATCACCGCAGCACCAGCGGTGGCCAGTAAGCCGGCCAACAGCAGGAGCAGCTCGTCGGGCACGTGGCCGGTGTAGGGGTGCATCAACCGGCCCGTGCTGTAACCGAACCCGCACACCGCACCCATGCCGATCGTTGCCGCCAGCCACCGGTCCAGCCGGCGCAGCCGTGCGGTACCCGAGATGGGCTCCTGGTGCTCGACAAGATGCCCGTCGATGACCAGGATCGTGCTGGCGGTAAGCCAGCGACCGTGGCGGCCGTGCTTGTCCCAACACGCCGCGCAGGACGCGCACACCCAGCCCTGATCTTGGGGGATCAGGCCGGCGGTGAGGTCCATCGGGCACCACGGCCCGTCCTCCAAGGTCACGTCCTTGGGCGCCTGCAGGATGCTGCGCCACGGCGACTGAGTCGTGGGCATGATCTCGATACTCATCGCAGCCCACCCCCGACCACGGTCAGCACAGGGCGGGTGGTGCGGCACTGTGGGTGCCACACCACACCCGGCTCTAGCTGCTCACGGCGCAGCGGAGCCGTACACACGCAACACACACAGCCCGGATGCCGGGCCCGGCCGCGCTCGACATCGGTCAATACGACCGGGTGGATTGGCCAGGTGCACACGTCGCAGATGGCCAACCCGAGCACCGACGCCCGCCGGGCGATCCGCGCCGGAACCTCATCCAGCACCACCGGCGCCAGGGCCAGCGCTGTCGGGCGCTGCATCAGCCGGGCGCTCATCGCGTCACCGTCCCCAGGGTGCGGGCGAGGGTGGGCATGTTCCGCAACCGCGAACTCGGCCGCGACGTGAGCACCGGAGCTAACTCGCCCGGCAGGCCGTACTCGGCGACCTGGTTACCACCGTGGGCTTTGGCCTTGTACGTAGCGATGTCCGCCGAGCGCAGAACCCGCGGCAGCTTCGCGCCGGCAAGCACCGACACCACGCCGACGCTCGCGGTCACCGTGACTTCGTGGCCTGACTCCAGCTCGATCGGCGTGCGCACCGCGATCAGTGCGTTACGGGCACGCAGAAAGGTCAAAGTCGGCATCTGCGGGTCGGTGTCGGTCAAGGCCACGAACTCGTCACCGCTGAGCCGGCCAACCATGTCGCCGGGGTGGTCGAAGGCCAGGAACAGCCGTGCCGACACCGCGATCAGCACCTCATCGCCGGCGTCGTGTCCGAGCGTGTCGTTGACCCGCTTGAAGTCGTCGAGGTCGAACATGATCAGCGACCACGGACGGCCACAATCGGCGCGTTGCGCCATCGCCGTGTCCAGGCCAGCCCGGTTCAGCAAACCGGTCAGCTGGTCGTGCGCCGCGTCGTAGCGCGCCACGTCGCGTTCCACCTGGGTCTGGGCGAGCTGACTGCGCGTGCGGTACAACTCGAAACAGGCCGCCGTAGCACCCAGGCTGCCCATAGCTGCCAACGCCTCGGTGATCATCGTCCTACCGATTCGGTGATGGGCTCGGAGGCCAGCTGGCCGACGAGCGCACGGCTGACTCCAAGGTGGAGGGCTACTTGGTGTTGACGCTTGTGGTGCTTACGGATCAGCTCGCGGACCGCGTCACGACGAATGCCCAAGATCACGGAACGAATCGTGCGGAGCTGTCGGGCTGCCTCTTCGGCTAGCAGGGATCGGTGCCAGGGATCCGCTACGTCTCGCAGCGCCGCGACATCGATCGGTGTCAGGGAGGGGACCTGGTCTGGCTCGGTAATGGCTGGGGAGTGGACACTGTCAGTGGGCACGATCTCTCCTTCCAACGTTGGGATCGGTGCTGATCAAGGGGCGTCGGCGGGTCGTGACCGTCGGCGCCCCGTTGCTTTGACGTCTAGCGCAACATTGCTTAATTGCTAGTTCGCTAGCGATGCAAGGAAGGTAGCAGTGCCCTGACGGGTGTTGCAAGGGCCCTTGCCTCTTTGCTAGCGAAGTTATGCTCTAATGGTCATTGTGCAAGCAGAACCCACCGTCGGCGTCGTGCCGGTTCATCACCGGATCGCCAACGCCCTACGGGCTCAGATCGTCTCTGGCGAGCTGCAGCCGGGTGATGCGGTGCCCTCGGTGCGAGAGCTGTGCACACAGTGGGACTGCGCCCCGATCTCCGCGCGAAACGCCCTCGCGGTTCTCGCGGCAGAAGGCCGCCTCAGTAGCGGTAGAGGCAAACGGGCCACGGTGCGGGTGCCGCCACCACGCATCCGTCTCACGATGGCGATGGCGCAGGAACAGAAAGATCTAGTTCTGGCTCCCCGCGAGGTTCGAGCAGGCAGAGGCACCATCGAAATGACGGCCGACCGTTCTATCCGCACGACCGTCTTCACTCACCATTACGAGATCGTGAGTGCCTCGCCCGAGCTTGCCGACGAGTTCAGCATCGAACCAGGTACTGAGCTGCAGCAACGCCATTACGAAATGAGCGACCGAGAGACCGGGCTGCGGTTGACGTGGAGCACGTCCTACATCCCCTTTGGGCTCATTGCCGGCAACCCTGACCTGCTCGACGAAACTAAAGAGCCGTGGCCTGGAGGCCACCAGCACCAGCTCTACACCGTCAGCATCGAGATCGACCGGATGGTCAGGTCGGTAACTGCGATGGCTCCCTCGTCGGGCGACCGGCAGCGCTGGGGAATGGATCAAGGTGTTCCCCTGCTGGTCGTGCGCACCAAATCCATCGATATTGACGATCGTGTCGTCGAGCTGTCCGACGCCGTCTATCCCGCTGACCGCACGGAACTGCTCTTTGAGGAGCAATTGAAACGCTGGCCTCAGGGTCACTCGACGTATGACAGATCGGCGGACGGGTGAGCGAGCAAAGCAGCATCGATCCGGCTCTGGGACTCAACCTCATCCAGGACCGCACGCTTAGCCGCCTGGTGTCGCCGTCGGTCGCGATCGTCATCCCTGCCCACAACGAGCAGGACACTGTTGCCCTCGTGGTTCAGGACTGCCGTCGCAGTCTGGACCTGCTCGGACTTTCCGGTCGAGTCATCGTCAGCGCCAGTGGTTGTACGGATCAGACGGCTGAACGAGCTGAGGCCGCCCATGCTCAGGTGATCGTTTCCCCGCTAGGCAAAGGTGTCGCCATCCAGGCCGCTCTCGCGCAGGTCGATGAAGACGTCGTGTGCTTAGTGGACGGTGATATTCGGTACTACGGAGACCGCCCACTCGCCGCGATCTTGCTGGAGCCGATCGTCCACGGGATCGCGGATGCGACTATCACCGATCTCTATTGGCGACCGCTTTACCCGCAAATGTGGCTCTACGGGTTTTTCGCCCCATTGGCGGGCTACCTGTTCCCCGAACTTTTACCCAAGGTCGGATCCACTCCGTGGTCTGGGCAGCGCGCGGCGCTACGGCACCTGTGGCCCACCACATTCCCGGAGGGATTCACCGTTGACCTGGACATTCTTCTTCACTGGAACGAAAATGCCCTCCGCCTGCGACCCGTCTTGGCAGACGACTGGACCAACCCGCAACGGCCCAAACCGGATCTCATGCAGCAAGAGTTCCGTCTGGTCGTCGAACGCGCCCTCTCGGATGCACGGATCACCAGCGATGAGGTTCCGGCACTAGAGCAGTGGTTTGACGCTGCCTACCGGCTGATGGCTGGCTACGGAGCAGAAACAGACGATCCTCAGCAGTTCGAGCATGAGCTGCTACACGCCTCTATGCAGAAACTGCGACACGCACGAGGCCAAACACATGCCCCCTAACACCGATGATCGACATCGATCGCGTGTCGGTGCCCTGTTTTAAACCAGGTGCGCCGTATGATCCCTCGGACGCATCATGACCTGATCTTGGAGGGCCTACAGCCCCACACCTAAGTCCATAAAAACACAAAGCCCCAGACCCCTCTTTTTTGCTTGGCGGCGAGAAGAGGTCTGAGGCTGTAAAGCTCGGAGGCAATCGTAGCACCCACCCTCCGGGCTGGGTGCTTTGTTGTCTCCAGACACGTCGTGCGCGTGTCGGGTGGCTGCTGGCTGCGCCTAGCCCGTCTTTTCACTGTGCCGGCACGGCATGCACGACCGCCGGTTCCTTACACCCGCTCTGACCTGCGGTTTGTACTCCAGGCGGCATCAAATGCGCTTGGTGTAAGTGTGGGGATCTTTTATGTCTAGCGCCGCGGCGACCCTGCCGCGCGTGTTTGTCCAGCCGGGTCCGACCGGTCAACTTCGGCTGGCGTTGCCGGGTGTGGCGCGGGTGCCATACGTGACGGGGCAGCAGGAGCCGTGCGAGCCGTGCGCGGCCGTGGGTGTCGCCCGCCAGGGTGTGTCTCGCGATGGTGCCGGCTCGCCGGCGTTGTGTATGTCCTGCTGGCGTGGCGAGCAGGCGCGCCGTACCCGGGCGGAGCAGGCCGAAGCGGAGCGGCTGCTGTGGGATCAGATCGGCGACCTAGAAACGGTCGCCGCCCTGGAGGAGGCGTGTGGGGCGTGCGGCGAGGTTGAGGCTTCCCCGTCGTGCTGGTTGTGCGGGTATGCGTGGTTGCGGGAGCAGCGGGCTTTGTTCGAGGCGGACCAGCTGGCGGCCCAAGCTGCCGCGGATGCGGTGTTCGAGCAGATCGCCGCGCTCACCGAGGCCGAAGCGCAGGTAGCGGATGTGACGGGGTGGGTGCGCCGGTTGCAGAGCACGGTGTCCGCGTATGGCAGGGGTGGGGGTGGCAGGGCGGTCGAGTTGGTGGCGGATTTGTTGGCCCGGTTGGATCGGGCCCGGACGAGTGCGTTGGGGCGCCCGTCGGTGATTGCTTATGTGGGTTTGGTGATCGCGGTGGACGCGGATTGGCGTTCTGGTCGGCGGTCGTTGCCGGGCCGTGCCCGTACCGCGTGGTTGGTCGGTTGCTCGGATCGGGTCGTGCACGACTGTTGGAAACGCTTGGTGAAGTCCTTGGGGTGGGCTACCCGGGTCCGGATTGGTGGCCGTAATTCTTTCGAGCGGCGGATGGAGACTGGTCGGGCTAATGATCGGGCCGAGTTCGATGTGCTGCAGCTGAACACCTCGGACATTGATGCCGGCACCCGTGCGGTGTTCCTGCCGGCGGCGTTGGCCTTGTTCGACGAGATGCTCGCCCACGCGATGCTGGTGCTGCAGCAAGCCCAAACCGAGCTTGACGACGCACGCGCTCGCACGGGTGGGTGGGTGGACTACCCCGAGCAGATGCGCCGGGCGCAGTTGCGTGCCGCCGTCGAGCACACCCGGGACATGGTCACCGGGCCGATCCCGGCCGCCATGATGTCGGCGACTATCTGCCGATCCCACCCGGTGTCTAAAGGTGAGTACTTAAGTTCCTGTTCGTACTGGGGTTTGCGGTTCTCCCGAAAAATTGTGATCCACTCCCCGGGGTGTGGGCTACGGCCTGACGGCCGGGGACACAACAACGGCGCTTCGCGCTCACCGATAACGAGCGTGGCGGATCTGGGCGGGTCGGGTACGCCTAGTGGGTGGTCGGGGTGTTGTGACGCACTACCCGAACAGCGTCCTAGGACGAACAAGGCAGCGTTACGCCGCTCACGCCCGCGTAATCGGCCATCATGGGCGCTTTGGGCACCGCAGCTGGCTCGTGAGCTCACGAAATGGTGGCCGTGGTTGTCGCGGTCACCCCTGACCTGGGTTGCGGCTGTGTTGGGTGCTGAGCTCAGCGCCGGCTGGTCCGCGCAAACCCTGGTCGAGTGGATCATCGAACGGTTGGGTAGGCCGATCCTGACCGATCCGGCCAGGCCCGCGGCGTATCTACGCTCGGTTTTGGCCGAGGTGCTCGGCCAGGCTGTGGCACCGCCGAATCCGACCCGCCGGCACACCGAACGCGTACGCCGCTGCGCCGAGACCACCCATGCTGCCCTGGCCGAACGCCAGGCAGCAGTCCGGGCGCAACTGGATGCCCGCGACACCGCGGCGGCGGCCGCGACCGGCACCGGACGAGCCGCGGCCCGCGCCGTCCTGGCCCGCATCACCACCGGTCGCCACACCGCGCCCAGCCGCACGGCGCAGGTGGATTGGCCCGAGGTCCGCCTGCCCGGCTCCGGCCCGACGCCTTAGCCCCAGGGCGACCCCCCGGGAACACTCCCCCCGAACTATCCACGCCATCGGGCAACCGAAACGGCTTCATGCCAAATCTGCGCTCGAGACCGCATACGCCCTTACCTAAGTAAGCAGTAACGCTTTTCGTTGCACAGCGAGGACTCTGGGGCGGCTTAAAATGTGGAAATTCTTAAATAGTTGCACTGTAAAATCACTAAAGTCAAATTAATTATGTTTTAGAAAAGTCAAAATACTTTTGAGTTTTTAAAAACAAAAAGCAAATGATTATGCTAGAATTTTGGGTATGACTGAGGTGGTGATTTTGCCGGAGGTGGTCCGGCAGCGGCGGTGCGGGTACAGCCAGTGCGGCCGTGTTTTGCCTGCTAGCGGGAAGGGTCGTCCGGCCGAGTACTGCAAGGACCGCACGTGGGAGCCCGACGATAAGACGTGTAGGGAGATGGCGACCCAGGAGCGGGCCGCCGCTGCGGCGGCGGGGCTGGATGCGCCGCTGTTGACGCTGCGCACCCTCGCCGGGCAGCTCACCGCACCGGTCGATGCCCTGCATCGGGTTCTTGACCAGGTTCTGACCGCGTTGCAGAACGTCGAGACCGGTGGTGTGGCCCGGATGCAGCAAGCCGAGCAGGCCATGACCGCAGCCCTCACCCAGGCGCAGCAGGCCCAGCACGCCCAGGCCAAAGCGGAACAAGCTGCCGTCGTCGCCGACCGCGAACGGACCCAGGCCCTCGTAGACAAGTCCGCAGCGCTCGGTAGCGCCCGCGACGCGCAGACCGCAGCGCAGGCCGCCCGCGCGCAAGCAGCCGCGCAGGTCGCCGCCGCCGCCCAGGCCCAAGGCCGAGCCGAAGCCGAAGCCGAAGCAGCCCGCACCGCCCGCGACAAGGAAATCGAACGCCGCTCCCGCGTCGAAGACCAAACCGACGACCTGCGCCGGCAGCTACGCGAAACCCGCGACACCACCAAACAGCAAGCGGCTGACCTGCGCACCGCTACCGTCGAGGCCCGCACAAGCGCTAAGCGGGTAGCCGAGCTAGAAACAACCCTGGCAACCACGACCGCCCACCTGCGGGCCGTCACCACCGCCCGCGACACCGCCCTGGCCGAACTGGCCACAGCCCGCACCGAACTGGCAGCGGCCACCCAGCAACGCGACGAGCTCACCAGCCAACGCGACACCCAGCAACGCCGCGCCGACCGGGCCGAAGCCCGATCCGAGGCCATCCACGAACAAAACCAGCACCACACCGCTGAACTCGCCCAACTACGCACCGACCTGGCCGCCACCCAAACAGCCCTGGCCACAGCCCAAGCAACAACGCAGAATAGACCCCGATGAGCAGCCTCGAAGACCTCGAACACCGCATCGCCGTCATCGAAGACGAACTCGGGCGCGTACGGCAGGAAGCCGCCGCAGCCCGCGCCCTAGCCGCCGGCGCCGACCGCGACGTCACCGACTACGGCGCCGAACTGCGCGGCCACACCCGCGTACTCGGCGCGCTACGCACCACTCAGGTAGAACAAGGCCAAACGCTCAGAAGTCTTGGCGACCGAGTCAGCCGCGTCGAAGACAAACTCGACCAGCTCAGCGGCACCGTCGGGCACCTACGCGACCAACACGGCGCCAGCCTCACCCACATCGCCGCCCTACTCGGTCAACTCATCGACCGCGACAACGACACCCCGGCATAACACTGACCGCCAGACGTCTGCAGACACGCGACACCGATGGCTACTCCCCCGAGGTAGTGGCCCGCAAGTGTGGGCTGCGGCTAAGGCTGATCGTGGCCACGCTCGGCAAACGGTTCGACCCGACCTGGGCAGCTGAAGCCATCGTGGGCATGGGCGAGCGGCGCGGACTGACAGGCCCCAGCCGGCGAACATGCTGTCATCACTTTTGGCGACGCCAGTCCCCCTGCTGCGCTTACCTCGCGACGACCTGCAGCGCCTACTGAATGATTCGGGCTCGTCGGGGAACAGAAGTGCTCTTTTTCTAACGTGGTCGGGCCTCCTGATTAACCGCGGTTAATCGGGAGGCCCGACGCTTCAAACCTTAGGGATCAGGCTTCCCGGAGAAGTTCCTCAGCCAGCGCTCGCCGGTCCTCGATGGACATTTCGGCGCGCAGGGTGGCTCCGATCTCCGCTGGCGTGGCGCCGAGTCGACGGAGTGCCGCGACCACCCGTGAGACTCGCTGCACCGGCACCTGAAGCGCCGGCTTGGCTTCTTCCTCCCGATTAACCGCGGTTAATCGACGCCGCCAGCGGGCCAACTCGGTTAACTGTTCGGGGGTGCCCAGGGTGTGCCAGTCCCGAACTACCCGAAGCGGTAGCCGTTGTTCGTCGTCCTCATCGACAAGGGCGGCTTGCACCACTGGGATCAATTTGAGCAAGTTAAGCCGCTGAGTTACCCAAGCTGTGGTCCGTCTTAGCTGCTCAGCGGCGGCTTTGCCGCTACCGCATTCGGTGACCATATATTCAACACCGCGCGCTTCTTCGACAGCGTTAAGGTTTTGGCGATCGAGGTTTTCGGCCAAAGTCGCGGCCAGAAACCGTGCCCGGGTCGCGGCGAGTTCGTCGTCAACGACAACCTTGAGACTTCTCTGCAGTTGCGCAACTGCAGCCCGGCGCTGGCCGCCAACAACCTGAACGAAATCGGCGTCACCGATCGTTGACTCGTGTTCCGAATGGATCGCCAAGAACGCACGCCGGGTGACAACCGTAGAGGGTTGGATCTGACCAATCTCGGCGATGGAATCACGAATCCTGCGCACCGCGCGGGACTGAGGATCAACGATGCGCGGGTTTAGCGGGTTCGGCGCGACCTTGTCGACATCGACGGCGTCTGCGGGGCCGTCAGCGATTTGCGGCCGGCGCATCTCCTGCGGCGGCGCCGTCCCGGCCAGCGAGCCTAGGCTTACCCTCTTGCCGCTCATCGCGTCTCCGTCCGCGGCGTGCCACCGGCCACCTCGACACGTCGGGGCGCTGGGGCGCCGCCGTAGCCGAGCTCAAGCGCGAGGCGGAAAAAGTCTTCCCGTGCTTCGGAGGCGCTCCGGTTTTTGGGGTATTGAGTCACGACCAGGCCCTCGGCAGACGCGCGGGTGTGCAGCTTGTAGCGCCGGATCACCGTGTCGGCCATTGGCCAACAGTTGGCTTTGATGAATTCAGCAGTCTCTTTGAGATCCGGCAGCCCGTCACGAGGATCCCAGTTATTCACCACAACCGTGTACGGGATGTGCAGCTTGGCGAGGACGTTGGCGATCGTGTTTTGGGTAGGGATGAAGCACAAAGGTTCAGGTTCCATCGGCACGATCACGTCATCGCATTGCTTCAGGGCTTCGCCCAGGATGGTTTCGTCTTCCAGCGAGCCGGGGGTGTCGACGAAGATATGAGCATAGTCAAGCGCTCGTAACCGCTTCAGCTGTGCCGGATCAGTGACCTGAGTGAAATCGAAGGGCAACCCGCCACGGTCTTCAACTCGGCCGGACCACCACACGGAAGATGCCTGCGGGTCCGTCGAGGCCACGAGCACGGGGCTAGGGCCTGGGATGGCCTCATGTAACGGGTTGTTCGACCCGACCAAGACCGAGTGCGTGACCGCGGCCAGGTTGACGGCAAGGGTCGTCTTCCCGACGCCGCCCTTTTGATTGACAAGGCCATGAATTTTGACCATCTGGTGCTCCGTTCCGTGTGCTTCCCTGGCAAGGGCGCCTGGTACTTCGGATGGAGCTCATCGTAAAGGTCAGACGGCATGAGACTGGTGTTGTGGATGTGACTGTCGTTCCTTCGTTGGCCGATTAACCGCGGTTAATCGGCGCACGGGCCGTGGTGTTCACTGCGGCGCGTATTTGGTCGCTGCTTGAGCCCAATGCCTGGGCGACCGGCTCGGTTTCGTCGGCGGTCAGTGGGCGGCCGCCTTGTTCGAGGAGCGCCCAGGTGGTTCGGGAAACGCCGAGCTGTTCGGCGACGTGGGCTTGGGTGAGTCCTGCGCGTACGCGCAGCAGCTCTAGGCAGAGCTCGATGTCGGGTTCGAGTAAGTCGTCGATGGCGACGGCGAGGGCTTGAGCGATACGCGCCAGGGTGGGCGGGTCGGGCCGGCGCTCGCTGCGTTCCCACGCCCCGACGGGGCCTTGTCCGTGGCGGTAGCCGAGCAGCTGCGCGAGCTGAGTTTGGGTCAGCCCGGCCGCGGTCCGCGCGTCACACAGTCGGGTGGGGCTTACCCATCTCACCCCGGTCCGGCCTGCCATGGCCATGACGGTAGCGGCCCACCGTCCCGGCGGTAGTGATCAGGGCGTCCCGGTGTGGCGGAGACACACCCAACCCCCTAACTGTCATATTCGTACTGTCATACTCGTACTATTGCTGTTTGAGAATGCAGGAGGTTCGCTGGTGTCACGCCCTTGACTGATGATCTTGCGAAAACTAGCGGTAAGGCTGGTCAGAGGGTATACGTGGTGGGGCCTTGGCCGTTGAGGACTAACGGCCGGAGATCCGGCGGTAAGCCTAGTGTCACAGGTCAGACGTGACTGCGGCGGTCACCCCGGACCGCCTCCAGCCGGGATATCTCCGCTGTCGTCCGCTCGATATACCGTCGAGCGGGTGAGCGGCATGTACGGATGTGAGGGGGCCCTGACGCAGCCAGTGCGTCGGGGCTACCCACGGGTCACCGGCTTTGGTGCGGCAGGCGAGTGACGGCGGTCATGCGCCGAGGATCTGGTATTCGCCGCCGCAGGACTCGGCCAGGGAGGGGCCAAAAAGCGCGGCGGGGGTGTACGCGCCGGGCTTGCCGTGTCCGTCGAGCAGCCGGCGGACCACCTCGGCCGGCACCGCGCCTGTCCAGGCCTGGGCCTCGCCGACGCGCAGCCAGCCCTCGCGGGTGGTGCCGTCGGCCCACTCGATGACGGCGTGGCCCCACGAGTGCTCGCGCGGCTTCGGTGCCGCTGTGGACCGGACCGCGGCCAGCCGCCGGCGCGCGAAGGCGCGGACCGGCCCGATGTTCAGCAGCGCGGTCGCCGCTGGAAGGATCGCGCGTACGACCGGCGATGTGGGGGCCTCGCTGGACGCGGAGACCACGTCCGCGGCGCTACTGGCCCGCTGGGCGGCAATCAGCTCGCCGAGTGGCATGCTTGCTGTGGTGACGGTCGAACCGTCTGGCAAGACAAGGCGGATCGGGTCCGCAGCAAGTTTGTGGGGCGCGAGTCGGCCATCGCGGTATTGCCGGCCCTGGAATCTCCCGCCGCCCTCGAGTCCTGGTAGGCCTTCCACGATGGTGCCCGCGAGCGCGTCACCCAGGACGCCGGCCTCGACGTTGAGCGACGGCACCATGTCGACTCGGACCCGCCGCGGGATCGGCCGCCGGGCGCATAGCTTCACCACGATGCTCTCCGTAGCGGTCACGCCGAACCCGGCACCGGTGACAGCGGTACGCCCGGCGGCTATGAACGCGTCACCGCGGCCGAGGGTCGCCGATACCGCGGCGAGGTCGTTGGCCAGGTCGAGATAGTGACTGGACGGCAGGCACGCGTCCAACAGCGGTGTAGCGGTTTCGATGAACGGCCCGATCGTGTTCACGACCACAGCCGGGCGTTCCCGCCGGATCGCGTCCGCCGTCTCGTCGACGGATCCGGCCACCACCATCTGCAGGCCGTTCGCCGCGGTAGCGAGCCGTCCAGCGTCTCGACCGACCAGTACCGGCCGGATGCCACGGTGCTGTAATTCGGTGGTGATCGCTCGGGCGCTGCGGCCGGTCCCGCCGAGAATCCACACGTCTGTCATCGCACAGCTCCGTCCTGGTGCGGCGAGCATCCCCTGCGACGACACGCCGTGTCATCACGGTACCGCTTATGACATGCCATGTCATCGTAGGTAGAGTTCCGGGGTGGCACGATGGCTACCCGACGCGCGCAAGCGGCTGCAGGAGGCGGCTCTAGAGCTCTTTGCCGAGCAAGGCTTCGCCGCGACCACGGTGCCGGCAATTACCGCGCGGGCCGGGCTGACGACGCGCACGTTCTTCCGGCATTTCGCCGACAAGCGCGAGGTGCTCTTCGCCGACGAGGCCGAACTGCCCGCATACGTCGAACAGATTGTCGCCGAGGCGCCTGCCGACACCAGCCCACTGACCATCATCCTGGATGGTCTGCGTTCCGTCGCCGAGGCGCGGTTCGAAGGCCGTAAAGACACTATCCGGCAGTGGCGTGCCATCGTCGCGAGCGACGCCGGCTTACGTGAGCGTGAGCTGCAGAAGCGGGCCACCCTGGCCACTGCGATGCGGAACGGTTTCCACGCCCGCGGCCTCGATCCGATCCGGGCCGCCTTGCTCGCCGAGACGTCGGCAACCCTGATGTACGTGTCAGTCAGCGCATGGCTCGAGACCGACGACGACCGCACGCTCCACGACATCATCGAGACCACCCTCGCCACGCTGCGGGCAACCCTCGATGCGTAGTGCGGGCTCGGGTGAACCCCACGGCCCAGACTGTGCTCGTATCTTGAGGCCTCCAACAAGGCCTCTGCCGCGAATCGTGCGCCGCGTTCTACGGGGGCCCGTGACGTAGCGTTACGATCTAGCCGACCCAGGCCCCTCCCGGAGGTGGGGGCACTTGAGGTGTCCGCGTGGGGCCGGGTCTTGGCGCAGCAGTAATACGACGGGAGCGTGGCGGTAGAGGGGCTTTACTAACGATCTTGCGACCGGCCGCCAAGAAGATGATCTAGGTAGTAACTTGCGCTTGCGGCGGTCGAGCTTGCGGGTTCACGGCTCGTGCATGCTGAGTAAGAAGTCACGGTGGCGGGAGCCAACCTAAGTCGATCTTGTTGATTAATCGGTCGATTAAGGCCACGAGTTATCAGTCACCTCAATGACTACCACAAGGTGACTTACCCCAAGAGCGTCATGAACATCTTCAAGATCATCCCCTATGCGCTTTCGGTCAGCGCCAAGCCGCCCCATGTGGTCGACTTGGTCCATGCGTGGTTGCCGCTGCGAGGACTTTGAGGGCCGCACGACTTACCCCTTACGGCTTATCTCCTTGGCAATGCGGTCCAGACTGTCAGTGACGATTGAGGCGACTTGTTCGCCGAGCAGTTGCCGGACGTTGTCCTCCAAACTTGAAACGATTCTCTCAGCATGATCGAGGGTTTCTTGTCCCAACGCTGTCAAGTGAATCTCCAGGATATTTTTTTGGACTGGGTGTGGGTGGCGTCGCAGCAGGCCTCGGTCGGTCAGCTTCGCCACCAGACCCGCGACGTTCTGTGCGGTGACATGTAAACGACGTGCCAGATCAGCTCCGGTGATGCCGGGGCGAGCACCGACGTTGACTAAGACCGAATAGTGCGCGCCGGCTAGTCCCGTACTACGTAACTGTTGCTCCTTCTCAGTCTCCACAGCTTGAAACGCGCGTCGTAGTGCCCAGATCAACCGGCGTGCACGCTCATCTGGAGATGTCATCCCCTCATTATGCTTGTCAAGCACCAGTCAGGCACTTGACATCGTGATTGAGCAGGCCGAAGGTAGGTCCGAGCCGCCGAGCAGTGCGACAAAACCAGTCAATCACGACAGAAATCAGGTTCATGGTGCTACTTGTCACGACACCTACCGGCAACACTGGCAAGCACGTCCTCGCCGCTGCTCTCGCGGCGCAGGAGCCCACGCGTGTCCTCGTCCGCGATCCCCAACGACTCGACCCGGACCTGCTGGCCTCGATCGAGGTCGTACAGGGTGACCTTCGCAATCGCGAGTCCTTACGGCGGGCCCTCACTGGCATCGACACAGCGTTCTACTGCGTCCCGCAGTCAGCCGATGCCCCCGACGTCGGAGCCTACTATCGAGAATTCAGCGAACCGTTCGCCGCTGAGGCCGCCTCAGCGGGTTTACGCCGTGTCGTCACTGTCTCCGGGGGCGACGACTCCGACGACGCGCGAGGCCCCGGCGCCGCACTGCGTGACACCGAACGAGCGCTGAACACCGTCGTCGGCGCCGCACGGCACATCCGGTGCGGATATTTCATGGAAAACCTGTTGTGGCAGGCGCAGACCATCGCCCACGCGGCCAAATTCACGCTGCCCTTGCCACCGCACGTCCCCCTAGCGTGGATCGCCGCTCAAGACATCGGTGCCGCCGCAGCAGAATTAATGCTCGACGACTCTTGGAGCAAGATCAACGCCGTCGAAGCGTACGGACCCACCAAACTCACCTGCACCGACGCGGCAAAAGTGCTCACAGCGGCACTCGAATTTAACGTCGTGTACGAGGCGACGGATCCGAACACGTGGGTCAACGATCTGCAACGCTACGGCGTAGGGGCTGCCATGGCGACAAGCCTTAAAGACATGTTCGCCGAAATTGAACATGGACGTGACATGGGTGGTACGGCACACAATCCGGTTAAGTGTCCGACAACCCTGCAAACCTGGGCACAAACTTCACTCCGCCCCGTGATCGAAGGAATTGAACAACACTGACGCCACGTTCAGGGTTGTAGCAGTCTAAGGGAATAAGAAGTCGTCAAACTTTTCATTTAATTACGGATAACGGCAGTGTTCTAAGCGAAGCAAGCCCAGCTCATCGCCGGGTTGGCCATAGTCGTGGTCTACCCGGCGATGAGCGCACCACGTCGCCGTTTCGGGTCTGGGATGCCGGCCGGACGTCGCACCGCGGTCTCCGTCAACCCGGTGCGTAATAAATGTTTGCCACTTTCAACAGTCACGCTTGCTGCTGCGCTGGCATGCGATTTGTTCGCCACTGACAAGTCAACCTACGGCAACACTCGGTGTCTTCCAGTGGGACATCATTGGAGGCGGGGAGCGGTGGCGGTCGCCTGAAGTGCTGCCGGTCCCGGAGGACGTTTTGCCGCTAGCACCAGATCTTGCTGCCGAACTGAGCCGGTTGCGGTGGAACGACCGGATCGAACCATATGTCCAACAGCTTATCCGTTATCTGATCGAACTGGGCGAGCCGTCGGAGTTGGCCACGTCGGTGCAGCGACTGTCCCGTGCTATTCGCCTCGACCAGGAGTCGGTGCGGCAAGGGCTCGCGGGGCTAGTCGCTGACGGTGATCTACAAGTCGTGCGAGGTGAAGGACCACAAGAAACGACCGTGGACCCCGAACGGCTTACTGGGCCCTTGATACTGGTGAGACCGCTTATTCAACTGTCGCGGGTTCTCGGCGAAAGACTTTGGGGACAGGCCCGATTGTCACTCGCTGTAGTTGCCTAGTGGTGTCGAATCTGTCGGCATGGTTCACCTGTTCTTGCCCCGCAAGCGGCGTGTCGGCGTGAAACTGTGCAGGTCATGCCAGGAATGAGCGAGACGTCGCCAGAAGCCAGGAGTGCACTCGATAACTGACGCGAGCATCGGAGCGGATCTGAGGATCACGCTGACCGACGATCGTTTCTCCACCCTTCAGGACGGTGGGAACCTCGACGACATTGCTCTCGGCGAGGTCGGTGACATCGTGTCCATCAGCGTGCGGGTCGGTGCGAGTCGGTGCGAAGGTGCCGTAACGATCGACTCCTCCGCCGCCTCGGTCGACGTGGAGCTCGGCGAGCTGGCCATGATGCAGCTCCGGTTAGGTTGGATCGCGTTTCTGGATTGGCCAACCTTCGTCGTGCTGCCCGACGGAGCTGATTGGCAAGCCTTCGACAGGGTGACGGTCGAGCGTCAGCGAGGTCGTCAAGCTCCGACACTGCCGTCGGAGGAGGACATGGTTGCGTTGTTGAAACGCGAGGTGGAGTGCCGGTCGAGCTGACCTATCTGCCGTGGCCGCCCGACGCGTAGTTTGCCCAGGTGGTCCCGGCTTCGGCGGTGTGGCGGGTGGTGGTGTTGTGGTGGTAGCCGAGTGCGGTGGCGACGATCGGGGCGGGCAGGTCGAGGAGATGCTGCCGCATCGCGGCGGCGCGGCCGGCGGTGGCTGGGACGCCGAGGTCGTGGACCAGCAGCGCGGACAGGGTGTCTGACCGGAGTGGCTGTCCGGCGCAGCGTCCGGGGAACAGCCAGCGTGATGCGTGGTTCGTGGCGGTGGCCATGTTGGTGCGCTGGCCGAGGTACTCGAGCAGCAGTGCGGCGACGGGCTCGGGAACTGGTGATGGTGGTTTGCCGAGCCGTAGTAGGACCTGGTCGCCGTCGCGGAGGATGTCGTCGATGGTGAGTCGGGTGATCCGGCTGAGCGGTTGGGCGTAGAGCAGCAGGATCGCGGCGGCGGCCCGGCTGCGTAGCGGTGCGTCCTCGTCGGTGAGGACTTTGCCGAGCAAGGCGGTGCGGTCCCGTTCGGGCATCGGGGCGGTGCCGCAGCTATGCGGGGTGGGGCAGCTCGAAGCGGCGGGTGAGCCGGGTTTTGGCCGACCACTGCAGGAACGCCCGGATGTTGACGCGGTTGCTGTTGGCGTGCTCGACGGACCAGGTGTCGACGTCGGCCTGGGTGCAGTCGGCGAACTGCCGTCCGCGGCCGGCGAGCCAGACGAGCAGGGCCGTGGCTTGAAGGATCTGTTCACCGGCGTAGCGGCGCCCGACCGGACTGACCGGCCGGGTGTCGGCGCGGCCACGGAGCCGGGGCAGGACGTGCCAGGTCGCGAAACGGCGCAAAATCTGGGCATGGTCCGGGTCGGCGAGCCCGGTCAGGTGCTCGTGCAGCCAGCGTTCGAACAGCAGGATCTGCTTGTCGACGCCGGGCAACAGCCCACAGGCCATGAGCAGTTCGCGCAGGTGCGTGGCCGCGCGCCAGGGCTGCAGGGTGCGGAACGCCTCGTGGGTGAGCGGGATCTCTGCGCTGGCCAGGCCGCGAAGCAGGGTCGCCGCCGTGCGGCGTCGCTCGGATAGCCAGGTCAGCCCGGAGAGCGGGTTGTCCATGCCGAGCAGGTGCGCGGCGAGCGGGGCCAGCCGTGGGTGGATGCGGCCGGTGCCGTCGTCGAGTAGTTCGGCGATCCGGTCGGCGAGGGTGCAGCGGGTGCAGCGGCGGCCGCCGTGCAGTTTGCCCTCGTAGCCGCAGCGGGCGCAGGCGAACGATTGCGAGAATCCAGCGCAGGTGGTGCAGATCGGGACGCCGTCGCCGGGTCGGCGACCCGGCAGCGCCCGGTGCTGGTCACAGCCGGGACAGTTCCCACGGATGAGCAGAGCGCGGTCGAGGCAGGTTCGGCAGATGTAGCCGTCCGGCCAACTGCCCGCTTTGTTCCTGCGGCGGCCGCAGCGGCAGCAGTCGGCCATGAACCAGCGCTCGTACTGCTCGTCGGTGGCGTAGGGACGGCTCATGCGTCGGGCAGGATCAGGGCCGGCCGGGGCCGGAACCTTCCGCCGGTGGGCGGGGCGGGCAGGTCGCCGGTGGCGGTCTTGCGGACGCCGGCGTTCTGCGCGCTGGTGGTGATCAGCTCGGCGGGGGTGCAGCCGAGGATGTCGCAGAAGGCGGACAGCACCTGCAGCGACAGCCGCTCCGGGGTGCCGGAGACCAGCCGGTGGACCTGCGAGGCGGACAGGTCGATGCCGCGCTCGTGCAGCAGCGGCACCAGCTCGGTGGCGGTGAACATATTGTGCTGGGCCATCACCTCGCGTAGCCGCCACTCGTAGCCGACCTTACGTTTCATGCCTTCCTCCCGGTCTGAGCCGCGAGCGCGGCCGCAGTCGTCGCGTCCAAATGTCGGCGCAGGGCGCTGGTGCGGTAGTCCGACGAGACGCAGGTGTAGATCGAGGTGGTGGAGGCGTGTTCGTGACCGACTTGATCTTGGACGAAGCGGGCGTCGTGGCCAGCCTCGATGAGGTGGGTGACGTAGGACCTTCGCAGCGAGTGGAAATCCAAGCCGGCGTCGAGGCCGAGGGCGTCGCGGTAGGCGACGAACCGGGAGTTCAGCCGTTGGTTGCCGACACGCTGGCCGCGTTCGGACGGCCAGGCCGCCGGGTTGCTGTCGACGCCGAACAGCGGTCTGCCCTCGGTGAACCACTCGTCGAGCACGCCGGTTGTCCAGCCGAAGACGGTCAGCACGCTGCGCCGTTTCGGCGGTGAGCCCTTCTTGGCTTTGCCGTGCCGGACGTAGCAGACGCCGTACTCGCCGTACTCCGTGCCGCGTGGGTTGCGGCCGAAGTCGGTCGCGTCCAGCATCCGGGTCTCGTTGCGGCGCAGCCCGTAGGCGTACGCGGTCTTGAACAGGGTCGCGTCGCGGAACGCCGGCAGCCAGCCCTTGCGGCCGAAGCTGCGGATGCGGTCCACCTGGTCGTCGCAGTAGGAGAAAAAGGTGTGCAGCTCGCGGAGAGTGAACGCGCGTTTCGCGGCATCGGCCTCGTTCTCCTGCGTGTGCACCGCGGTGTTCCAGTCGTGGACCACCTGGATCGGGTGCGACCCGAATCGGGCCTCGCACTGCTGCGCCCAGTCGTAGGCCGGGTCGGTGACGTACCGGCAGAACGAGCGCACCGCCTCCTGATAGGAGCGGATCGTGGTCCGCTTCACGTGCCGGATCGACCGCAGGTCACCGAGCCACTCGTCGAGCATCTGCGGCGCCCACTGCCACGGGAACGCGTTGGCCGCCGCCGCGAACGCGCGGACCGTGGCCCGCCGGCCCTCGACAGTGCTCGCCGCGAGGTTGCGCGCCAACTGCTGGTTGCGCCACCCATCGAGCATCGCGTCGAACACCTGCTCCGCCGGGCGCAGCAGGGGCACCCCATCGACCAACTGCAGCCGGGCTGCGCCCGGCGCCGCTCCGTTTGACCTCACTGGCGACCACCCTCCGTCACTCGCATCCAACGCGTGGATCTCGCATCGGATGCGACCCTCGCCGTGTTCGGCCTGGTCAAGCCATCGGGAGTGGGATGGTGGAAATCGACGGATCAGGTACCCGATACAGTCGCCCCAGAATCGCCGCTACCCGCGTATCCCCTGCTCAGAGCGCTGCTACTCGGCCAAGAGCGCGACATGCAAAGTGTCGCCAGTTCGCATCCGATGCAATACGCGGCAGAAGGACTAACGTTCGCGAAAGTCGCGTTAACGATGATCTTGGTGCTGGGTAGCCGCGAGGCACGGAAAACTGGCGATAGTTGATTTAGGTGGTCCGCGGGGTCTCCGCGGGCAGGCCGGAGAGGTGCCGGTAAATGGTGGGGCGGGTGACTCCGAACTCGGCGGCGATCTGGGCGACGCTGTACATTAAGCGCCCGTCAGGTCCGGTTTCCTCATACATGTGCTGCGCGATGCGTGCCTGACGCGGAGTCAGTTTGGGTTTCTGCCCGCCGGTGCGGCCGCGGGCTCGGGCGGCGGCGAGCCCGTCGTGGGTGCGTTCGGACATCAGGGCGTGCTCGAATTCTGCGATCGAGCCCAAAATTTGGAAGAACATGCGACCCATCGCGGTGGAGGTGTCGATTTTTTGGTCGAGCACGACCAGATCGATGCCGCGCTGCTGTAGTTGGGCGGATAGCTCGATGAGGTTCGCGAGGGAACGGCCGAGCCGGTCGAGTTTGGTGATCACAACCTGATCGCCCGGCCGGTGGGCGACCAGCAAGGCCTTGTCGAGTTCGGGGCGGCGGGCGAGTTTGCCGGACGCTTTGTCGATGAAGATCTGTTCGCAGCCGGCGGTGGTGAGGGCGTCGTGTTGGGCGTTGGGGTTTTGGTCGCGGGTGGAGACCCGTCCGTAGCCGATCCGCATACCAGGACTGTATCGCAAACCCCCGGGGGCGTTACGAAGGCGAGGACACGGGTTGTGTTACATCACTCGCCAGGGCAAACACCTATGACTGGTTAGTGTAATGCGAACGTTCGTTACCGAACGTGGCATCGCAGCTAACGAGAGATCAAATATCGGGCGGCCGGGTCAGTTACTCAGGCGCAGAGTGTTTGCTCGGCCTTCTCTGTACCTACTAGTATGTACGGCATGGGTCGGACGCGTGAGGCACTGATCGAGGCGACGAAGCAGCTGTTAGCCGAGGACGGCTATGTCAGTACCAGTCCGCGCGACATCCTGGCGCGTAGCGGCGCCGGGCAGGGGAGTCTGTATCACCACTTCCGGGGCAAGAGCGACCTCGCGGCCGCCGCTCTGCACGAGGTCAGTACGCAGATGCGTACGGCCGTCGATGAGTACCTCGACGCCGAAGCGGATCCGGTGGCCGCGGTGTTGGGTTGGTTGCAGGCGCCGCGGGAGGCGTTGCGAGGCTGCCGGTTGGGGCGCCTGGCCGCAGAACCGGCGATCGGTGAGGCGGTGATCGCCGCGCCGATCGCGGCGTATTTCCACCACGTACAGGACCGGCTGGCCGCCCGACTGGGTGAGGCCGCCACAGCGGGCCGGTTGCACCCGGATCTGGACGCCGGTGAGGTGGCGGCCAGCTTGGTCGCCGTGGTGCAGGGCGGCTACGTCCTAGCGCGTGCCACCAACAACCCAGCGGCGATGCGCCGCGCCCAATCCGGTGCCGCAGCGCTGCTGCGCGCCTGCTGCCGACCCGTCGAAGGAGACAACCGATGATGATGACCATGGTGGACGCGGTGTTTGGCCGTGACGCCCGTTCGCTGCTGTCACAGACCCGCCAGGAGGGCCCCGGCGGGGCGCTGGCAGCGTTGGAAACGTTTTACTACGCGTTCAACCAGCGCTCATCGCCGACCCTGCAGGCGATCTGGGCCGACGACCCGTTGGTGCAGTTGAACAACCCGCTCGGCGGCATCCTGCGCGGCACGACGGCGATCGGTGAGCTGTACGCGCGGGTGTTCACCGGCCCCGCGCGGGTGTGGGTCGAGTTCGCCGACATCGTCGCGTACACCAGCGCCGGCACGGTGGTGTTCGCCGGCCGTGAGCGCGGTGAGTTCACCGTCGGCTCCACCACGGTGCCGTTGTCGATCCGCACCAGCCGGGTCTTCGACCACCAGTCCGGCATCGGCTGGCGGCAGGTGCACCACCACGGCTCCATCGACGACGCGGACCTGCTGCGCGCCTACCAGCAGGCCGTCGCATCAGCCGCATCGACCGGGCGGTGACCCCCACTGCGCTGCCGGCTCGCGTGGGCGTTCCGATAGCGGGGCGGTGGCGGCCTGCAGCGTTGGCGTTGTTCACCGTCGGATGGGGCGCGAACTCCTTCACCCCGCTGCTGGGGGCCTACCACCGTGATGCCGGACTGTCGGCCACCGCGGGGGCGGTGCTGTTCGGGGTGTACGCCCTTGGGCTGATCCCCGCCCTGCTGTGGGCCGGGCCGGCCGGCGACCGCCACGGTCACCGACGCATCGTCATCACGTTCGTCGTAGTGTCCGGGATAGCGACCACCGTGGTCATGGCCGGCGGGCACATACCGGTGGTGCTGGCCGTCGGCCGGTTGCTTACCGGCGTCGCCGCCGGTGCGGTCTTCGCCACGGCTACCGCCTGGATCGCCAGCCTGTCAGCCGACGCCGGTCTGGCCGCCCGGCGGGTCAGCATCGCACTGTCCGCCGGTTTCGGCGCCGGCCCGCTAGCCGCGGCGCTGGTCGCGACCTGGGCACCCGCCCCGCTGGTCACCGCCTACCTGCCGCATCTACTGCTGACCACTGTCACGCTGACCTGGCTGTCCACCACCACCGGGCACGGCGGCACACCACCACCACCACCGTCCACACGCCGGCGACACCGGTTGCCCGTGATCCTTTACAGCCGGGCGTTTCGCGTGACGGTTATGCCCCTGGCGCCGTGGGTGTTCGGCTGCGCCACCACTGCCTTCGCCGCCCTACCCGCCCTGACCGCGCCGATCAGCGTCCTGGGCACCGGGGTGCTCACCGCCGTCACCCTCGGCGCTGGCACCGCAGCCCAGGCGCTGGCCCGCCGCCTGAACCCGGACGCGGCCGCGCTTACCGGCTTGGGCTGCGCGGTGGCCGGCCTCGCCGTCGCCGCGGCCGCCGCTACGGTCACTGGATTGGTCTTCGTCGCCGCAGTCGCGTTAGGCGCCGCGTACGGGCTGTGCCTCAACGGCGGCCTACGTACCACTGCACACCTCAGCGACCCGGCACACCGCGGCGCGGCAACCTCGATGTTCCTCGCCCTGACCTACCTCGGCTTCGCCGCCCCCTGGCTACTGCTCACCGCCAGCACCACCGTGCCACCCGCGGTCGCCCTCCTCGGTGCCGGTGCCCTGGCCGCTGTCACCGCTGCCTGGCTACGCACCCACCACCACCACCGCCCCGCCCACCACGCCCGCACCTACCGCTAAGGACCCGCTATGTCCGCGTTGCTGATCCTCAACTACGACGTCACCGACCCCGACGCCCTCAACGCCTACCGCACCGCCGCGAGGCCCCTACTCAGCGTTGCCGCCGAACGCGTCGCCCTCACCACCGACACCATCGACCTGGCCGAAGCCGCCCCCGCCGGCACCCACACCGTCATCTGGCGATTCCCCTCAGTCGCCGCCGCCCACGCCTTCTACCACAGCAGCGCCTACCAAAACGTGCTCGCCGATCGGCTCGCCGCGACCATCCCGAAGGCCGCGATAATCGTCGAAACCGTGTCCGACTGACCCCAACCCCACATCATGATCATCAGTGGACTGCGCCAGGAGAAGGGGGCCCTTGATGCTCGGGAAAGTCTCGTTAGCCATGATCAATGGTCGGGTGTTTTCGTCAGGTTGATTGAGCACCACTAGGGCAACAACTTTGAGCACCAGTGGTTGTTCGAGCGCATCGATCGTGGCCGTTCGTTAGCTTCTTTGAGCACCAGCGCGTCGAACGGCCTGGGACGGATGTTCGTGGACCGCGAGGTCGAGTGGACGGCTTGAGAGCCGTCGGGCGCGCTGTAGAGGAGCTGCCGCGCCGGCCTGCGGCCGGCTTGCCACCGTGATTCGTGATTTGGCCTCGCGTCTGCCTGCCTGGTGGTGCCGAAAGAAGGTGCCGATCTTCCTCATGTACGTGCATCGATCTATCGAGCTGCATGTATGCGGGTGGTGCCGAAAGAAGGTGTCCGAGTGGTGCTCAAACAAGGTGACGAAAACAGTCGGGGCACTCACCCGAAGTCCTGCAGGTGAAGAAAAGTATGGCCGTGCGGAGGGGTACGGAATCTGACAAGTGGGGCGTACCACGACCGGCGCGGTTTACAGGTCCCCGAGCCTGCGGCGGCGTTCGCCGCCGCAGGTCTTAGGGCCGTCTCGGCTAGGAGTATCTGCCAGGCATGTCAGCGACGGATGGCGAGCTGTTCCAGGACGGCGTTGGCTGCTGCTTCGGCGGAGGCGGGGTTCTGGCCGGTGATGAGGTTGCCGTCAACGACGACGTGGGGGGCCCAGGCGGGTCCGGCATCGAAGTGTGCGCCGTCCGCGCGGAGTCGATTCTCTAGCAGCCATGGCGCCTTGGGGGCAAAGCCTGCCTGGGTCTCTTCTTCGTCGGTGAAGGCAGTGAGGGTTCGGCCGGCGAACAGGGGGCTTCCGTCGGGTCGGCGCGCTGCGAGGAAGCTCGCCGGGCCGTGGCAGACGGAGGCAACGACCTTGTTGGGGGTGTCGAGCAGCGCGTCGAGGACCCGGGCCACGTCGGGGTTGACGGCGAGGTCCTGCATGGGGCCGTGTCCGCCGGGGATGAATACGGCGTCGTAGGCGAGGGGGTCGACATCTTCGAGCCGGATCGCGGCTGCCAGCGCGTCCTGCATACGCCCCAGGTAGGGGGCCGACCGGAGTACGCCGGAAACCGGCAATAGGTGGTTGAGGAGCGCGCTGAGCTGGGGATTTCCGTGGGGGTATTGATGTTGGCTAGAGTCTGCGTCGGTGCGGGGGCTTTGTCCGGTTGATGATCGGGTGGTGGTTTCGTGGCGTCGATCGAGCGGACCGCGTATCCGCAGTTGAAGCGTGTGGTGTCGGCGCGGGAATTACACGATGCGTTTATGCCGACGATCGAGGAGATCGGGTGGGCGCGGGAGCGGACCCGGTCGCCGCAGCATCTGCTCGCGCTGGTGGTATTGCTGAAGACGTATCACCGGTTGGGTTACTTCCCGGATTTGTTCGAGGTGCCGCTGCCGATCGTGGAGCACATCCGGGGCGTGCTAGAGCTGAAGCCGGAGGTCGACGCGGAGCACGACTCGGAACGCACCCTGCGCCATCATCGGGGTCTGGTCCGGCAGCGGCTGGGGATCACGGCGGACCCGGCGCGCGCCCGTGAGGTCGCTGAGCAGGCGATCCGGGTGGCGGCGCTGACGAAGGACAACCCGGCCGACCTGATCAACGTGGCTTTGGAAGAGCTGGTCCGGGCCCGGCTGGAACTGCCCGGCTACACCACCCTCGATGAGTTAGCGTCGTCGATGAGGACCGTGGTGAACACGGGCGTGTACGCGGGGATCGACGCGCGGATGAGCCGGGTGCAGGTCGCGGTTATCGACGCGTTGCTGGTGACCGATCCGGTGACCCGGCGCAGTGACTTTGACCGGCTCAAGACGAGCGCGCCGGCCGCGACGGTGCGGCGGTTGAAGAATCATGTGGCGCATTTGTCCTGGCTGGACAGTCTCGGCCCGACGCAGGCGTGGTTGGAGGGTGTGCCGCCGGCGAAGGTGTCGCACTTCGCCGGGGAGGCCCGGGTGACCGACGCGTCGGATCTGCGCCGTTACGGCGATGGCAAGCGGCGGGCGTTGGTGATCGCGTTGCTGCATCAGGCGCGGGTGCGGGCCCGCGATGAGATCGCGACGATGTTCTGTAAGCGGATGGGCTCGATCCATAAGCGGGCCCGGGAACGCCTGGAGGAGTTGCGGGAGGCCAACCGGGGTGAGTCGCAGCGGCTGCTGAGCGTGTTCGGTGACGTGCTGGCCGGTGCTCGGGAGGCCTTGGGGGTGTCCCCGGACGAGGAAGCCACCGGCGTGTTCGACGCCTCCGATGAGATCTGCGCCCAGGCCGGCAGGCTCGTGCTCAGTGCGCTGAGCGAGGCGGGTGGGGTGGCCGCGCTGTCGGCGGCGCACGAGGAGGTCTCGGCCCATTTGGGCAACAACTACCTGCCACTGGTGGAGCGGTTCTACCGTTCGTCGCGCTCGGGCTTGTTCGATCTGTTGGACGTGTTGGTGTTGGAGCCGACCAGCACCGAGCGGGGTGTGTTGGACGCGGTGCGGTTCCTGCGCGGGCAGCGAGCCAAGACCGGCGAGTTCATTGCGGGCCGCGTTGATGGCGTCGAGGTCGACCTCGGGTTCGCCTCCCAGCAGTGGCGCACGCTGATCATCGACCAGCGCGGGCCGGGCAAGCTGGTGCGCCGGCACTTCGAGGCGTGCGTGTTCTCCTACCTCGCTGCGGAGTTGCGTTCTGGTGACATCGCCGTGGTCGGCTCGGAGTCGTATGCGAACTTCGCCGCGCAATTGCTCAGCGACGCTGAGTGTGCTCCGTTGATCGACGCCTACTGTGCCGAGGCCGGGCTGCCGGCCGACGCTGCTACAGCGACCGCCGTGCTGCGCGAGCAGTTGGAGACGGTGGCTGCGGCGGTGGACACGGGGTATCCGGGCAACACGGATCTGGTCATCGACGAGGGCCGGCCGGTGCTGAAACGTCGCCGGGGCAAGGAACGCCGCGCGTCCGCCCTCGCGTTGGAGGCGGAGTTGCTGCAACGGCTACCCGAGCGGGGGATCTTGGACATCCTGACCCGCACCGCCTACAGCATTGGCTGGCACCGGCACTTCGGGCCGGCCTCCGGATCGGATCCGAAGATCCGTGACGCGCTCGGCCGGTACGTGCTGCTTACCTTTTGCCAGGGCGCTAATGTGGGCCCGGCGCAGGTGGCCCGGCATATGCGCGGCACGGTCAGCGTGCACGAGTTGTCGCTGGCGAACAAGCACGCGGACGGAAGGAAAATCCACGCCGCGTCCGCTGATGTGATCAACGCGTTCACCCGCCTGGACATGACCCGGCTGTGGGGCGACGGCAGCAGGGTCGGCGCCGACGGCACCCAGATCGACACCTGGTCGGACAATATCTTGGCGGAGACGAGCATCCGCTATGGCGGGTACGGTGGCATCGCGTATCGGCTGATCGCCGACAACTACATTGCCTTGTTCTCCCATTTCATCCCGTGCGGGGTGTGGGAGGCCGTGCACCTGCTGCAGGGGCTGCTGGACAACACCTCTGAGGTGCAGCCAGAGATTATCCACACTGATACGCAAGGCCAGTCGTTGCCGGTCTTCGGGCTCAGTTGGGCACTCGGGTTCGAGCTGCTCCCGCGGATCCGTAACTGGCAGGACCTGGTCTTCTACCGCCCGGCCCGCACCATGCGGTACCAGCACATCGACCGGCTGTTCGCCGACGACGCTGTGGACTGGCAGCTGATCGAAACCCACTGGGTCGACATCATGCGGGTGGTGCTGTCGATCCGCGCCGGGCGGATCTCGTCGGCTGCACTGTTGCGCCGGCTGGGTAACGAGTCGCGGCGTAACCGTATCTACCGGGCGTTCCGCGAGCTCGGCCGTGCCGTGCGGACCATCGTGCTGCTGCGCTACCTCAGCGAGCCGGAACTACGCGAGGGCATCACCCGGATCACCAACCGGGTGGAGGCGTTTCACGGCTTCTCCAAGTGGTTGATGTTCGGCGGCCCCGTTCTGGCCGACAACGACCCGGATCACCACGAGAAGATCGTGAAGTTCAACGAGTTGCTCGCCAACTGTGTCATCTATTCCACCACCCTGGATCTGACCGCCACTGCGAACGAGCTGAGCCGCGAAGGGTGGAACATCGATCCGGACGACCTGGCCACGGTCAGCCCGTACATCACCTCGACCATCCGCCGCTTCGGTGACTGGGTCCTCGACCTGAACCCACCGGCCGAGGCTGCTGACGGGCACCTCACGCTCGCTGCAGACCCCGGGGTAGGCCCTGCCGGTCACGAATCCTGAACGGCGCCGACGCCGTTCAGCGTCGGCTTGAGTTGGTGTCACCAGCCCCAAAGTGGCCAGCTACCAGGGCGGTAACCCCGTCAGCGGTTTCACAGGTGGTCATCTGTGCAACAGACGCCCCCAGGCGCTCGCCGGCCTGGACGTCCTGCGTTTCATGCGTTGTTGCAAACGGTCTACCCCACATAAACGCCGGGCAGCGCGTAAGAGCGTCGATCTGCTTCCAGCAACCTTTGGGCCTAGTGACATCAAACCCAAAGCGCCGGGGGACCGGAAAGTGCGCGGCAGACCGTGTAACCCCGGCCGTTGCTGTGCCCTTAAATTAGGGAGTCACCCCAAATTAGAAGTCGTGAATGCGGAGGTAAGGTTAATGGTAAATGACGTAGAGGTTGCGCCGGCAACGTTGCTGGCGTGTGGTCACACCATGACAGAACTGGCTGCCGAACTACAGGCCGGCCGACCAGAAAGTGACCTTTTAGCGTTGACGAGGCCTCCTTACGGCCACCATGACGTTGCCGAAGCGTTGCAGAAATTCTCTGATCTGGCCCTGCAGAATTATCGCGTTGCTACCGCGGCGGTGGCCGCCATCGGGACTCGCGTGCAAATTTCAGCCCGCACCTACCACGAAAACGACCAAACTATTGCAGCTTCCATTGATAAGTTATTGTCCAGTTCTCATATTCTTGTGAAATAGGTTAGATAATCAGATGGCCTACTATAACGAAGTCGCGTACATCACGAAGATGCGACCAGATCTGATGCACGTGGCGGCTCAAGAGCTGACACGTGTCTCCTCTTTTATCGCCTCGGTGGCATCCGCTGGTGTCAGCGCTAAGAAAAGTGTTACCTGGACCGGTGGGTCAGCGGATCGGTATCGGCAGTTGGTGACCGAGGCCGACGAGTTGGTCGATATCATGCGCGATGCGTTTAAACGCGCTGCTCACGGTGTCGAGGATTACGCCACCGCGGTGCGTAAAGCCATCGATCTCATCCACGAAGGTTCGGCATGTGAGCGGCGGCTGGAACAGTTGATCGCTACGGCGATCCCGGAACGGCGTGAGGCACCTGACCATGTCAGCATTCTGCGGCAGTGGCCTCAACTTCGGCAGCTGCCCGTGCCGGTTTTTCAACGGATCCGAGCCGAAGGTGACAGCCTGTACACCCAAGCTGGCATCCATTTCAGTACGGCAGTGAAGATCGAGACTGAGGCCAGGATTCAAGCCGTCAATGACCTCGGTACCGCCTACCGCCTGTTGCCACACTCAGCAACGGGTCTGAGCCATCTCGACGAGATCATCAGTACTGCACCCGGGCTGCAAGACAGAACACGAGTACTAAAAGATGGTCCGCTGGCCCGTAAACCCAGTACCGAACTGGTAAATTCTTTTCAGACACCACCAGATAAAGGACCGCTTGTCCTATATCCTCGAGAACCTGCTGCCTCTTTAGGGCATCTTGTTCTAGGGTCTGGCCAGAGGGAACTGACAGCCTCAGAGGTAGCCATTCTCGACAAGTTGCCAATTCATCAGCAGTTACGCCTCGGCCAAATCGTCAAAGAAGCCCAAGAGGAGGCAGCGAAGCGGTTCCCTAAACCCCAGGGAATTGATGATCATCGTGACGCATTCCGGCATACGTATGCCTCCGCGATGATCAGTCGCGAATTTGGTGAAGACTGGACTCGCAGTTACACCACAGCCCATGAAGCAATCCCGATAGGTCACCATGGGCAAACGCGGGGCGCGGAAGCAATGGATTTACACAACAATGCTCTAGGAATACGTTTAGCATCAGACCACCCTGGTACTACAGGCCCAGATCTTGGGTCTGAAAGGATCTTGAAACTGGTTGCATGATCGATCGTTGTCCACGGCGTGGATGCGGTTACGGTGCAGGACATCGATGCGTGGGGTATGGATCTGTCCGCGTTGACGGATGGGTTGGGGTGGTTGTTCGCCCGGCCGGAGCCGAAGGAGACGTTCGGGCTGTTCGTGCGGGCGATGCTCGCGGACGTGGCGAAGAAGAATTGTTGGGCGATGGCGGAGTTCTCGGGTCTGGCGAATCCGAAGCGGTTCCAGCATCTGCTGAACAAGGCTTCGTGGGATGTCGACGTCTTACGTGACTGGGTGCGGGGTTACGTCTTGGCCGGGTTGGCCGACCCGGACGCGGCGTTGGTTTTGGATGACACGCAGGCGATCAAGAAGGGCACCAAGAGTGTGGGGGTGGCACCGCAGCACTGCGGGTTGACGGGGCAGACGGAGAACTGTCAGTGCATGGTGATGCTGACGTATGCTTCTGCGCTTGGGCACACGTTCATCGATCGGGAGTTGTACCTGCCGGCGTCGTGGACCAGTGACCGGGCCCGCTGTGACACCGCCGGGGTACCCGCCGATCGTGGTCTGGTCACTAAACCGCACCTGGGCGTTACCATGCTGAAACGGGCTCTCGCGGACCAGGCGTTGAGGTTCCGGTGGGTTGTTGCTGACTCAGGATACGGCCGTGACCCGGTCCTACGCGAGTTCTGCCACGACAACGTCTTGTCTTATGTGTTCGCGGTCGCGGTGGACCTGCCCCTTCTCGGGGTTCGCGGTGAGGCATTGCGTCCGGACGTGGTGCTGGCCGGCACCGCCGACCGGGTATGGCAACGCCGTTCGTGTGGCTACGGCAGTAAAGGTGAGCGGTACTGGGACTTCGCCGCCCATGCGGTGACGGTCAAGGGACAGCCACCCGCGCCGGGTTTCGCCCATACCCTGTTGATCCGTCGAGCGATCCGGCCGAAGGTCACGAAGAAGCATCCCGACGGGATCTACGAGGTGGAGTACTTCCTGGTCCACGCCCCGGCCCAGACACCGGTCCCCGCGATGATCCTCGCAGCGGGTCTACGGTGCAACATCGAAGACGACAACAAGGCCGGGAAAGACCAACTCGGTTTGGATCAGTACCAGGTTCGTGGATGGACCTCATGGCACCGACACGTGACCATCAGCATGCTCGCTCAGGCATTCCTCGCAGTCACCCGGTCCGGCCTGGGAAAAGACCACCCCCGGACGGGAAGCGAACACCCCGGCTGAACCCGACACCGCTGATCGGGCTGTCCCTGGCCGCCCTACGCGGCCTACTCACCGCGACGATCCTGCTCCGCGCCGTCGGCGACCACGCCGCGGCCATCGCCCGCGAGGCCTGGCGCCGCGCCCATCAGAGCACCGCGATGATCAGCCACTACGGACGCCGCGGTGATCGACTCCCACCACCGCTACGAATCTGAAACCACCCATACCGGAACATCTTCATGATCTGGGGCTGTAGTACTGGCCTGTCAGCACACGAAATTGCCGATCTCGCAGAACGTAATATTCGTGACGGCCATGCAATAGTCAGTGATCCTGACGGCACTGCCATGTTCAGTGACCAGATCCTCCAAGGAGAGACCGGGCGTTTCCGATGAGCTACAGGGGCGCGCGCTCGAAGCGCGCTTCCGGAGAACACCGGTCGACCGCAGTGGGGGGCGACCGTCATCAACGTTCAAGCAAGATCAGTCAGCTACAGATATAGAGTGATTATCTGAAGTAGTCTCCTGGCGTGACTTCAGATAACGCGCGCCAGCGCGGTCCGCGAACCACAAAAACCACTTCAGATAACACGGAACCTCGTCGACCGGCCGCCGACAAACCCCATCACCGCGGTCCCGCTCCGGCCACCGCAGTACCACGCCGGGGTCGCGCCCCCACGGTCCTGCCCGCCCATCTGCAGACGGTGCTCGACCGGTACGCCGGTCAGCTGGCCAAGGCGACCATGCTCGACGACGACACCCGCCGCGCCTACACCTCCCGCGCCCGCGGCTACCTCGCCTGGCTCGCCGCGGCCCACGTCGACGGCGACCCGCTGTCTGACCCGGCCGCCCGCGACGGCGCGGTGCGCGACTACCGCGCCCACCTGCAGACAGTGGCCAAACGAAAACCCGCCACGATCAACACCACCCTCGCGGCGCTCGGCGACTTCTACACCCGATCCGGTCTCGGCGCGCCCAACGCCGCCCGGCTCGACCTACCCAAACGAGCGCCCCGCGCCCTCGACGCCCGCGACAGCCTGCGCTGGCTACGCGCCGTCGAACGCTGGCTCAGCCCCCGCGACCGCGTCGTCGCCCTGCTGCCCTACTACGCCGGCCTACGCCTGGGCGAAGTCGTCGCCCTCGACACCGGCGACGTGCAACTGTCCGCCCGCAAAGGCGTCATCACCGTCCGGTCCGGCAAGAACCGCACCTACCGCGAGATCCCCGTCCACCCCGGCCTGCACGAGCACCTGAAACTGTGGATCAACGACGAACGGCCCGCCTGGCCCGGCGCCGACAGCCAGGCGTTGCTGCTCAACCAGCGCGGCGGCCGGCTCTCCGACCGCGGCGCCCACGACATCCTGCTCGCCATCGCCGCCGAGGCCGCCATCACCGCCGACTTCACCGGCGGCCACGTCCTGCGCCACACCTTCGGCACCCGCCTGGTCCGCGAAGGCCACGACCTTGTCCTGGTCGCCGAACTCATGGGACACGCCCGTCTCGAAACCACCCGGGCGTACAGCCTGCCCACCGACGCCGACCGGCAAGCCGCCATCCACAGCCTCCTCACCGACCGCTGACCAGCAGATTCACCGACCTATTGCCGGTCTCCGGCGTATTCCGGTCGGCCCCCTATGACGGGCTCGGCGACCGGGTGCAGGCTCTGACCTACTACGAGCAGGCGCTGGCCATGCGGCGGGAGGTCGGTGACCGGGCCGGCGAAGCTACCACCCTCAACAACATCGGCGGGGTGTATGACGGGCTCGGCGACCGGGCCCGGGCCCTGACCTACTACCAGCAGGCGCTGCCCATCACCCGGGAGGTCGGTGACCGGGGCGGCGAAGCGGCCACCCTCAACAACATCGGCAGCGTGTATGACGGGCTCGGCGACCGGGCCCGGGCCCTGACCTACTTCGAGCAGGCGCTGCCCATCGCGCGGGAGGTCGGTGACCGGGCTGGCGAAGCTACCACCCTCAACAACATCGGCTGGGTGTATGACGGGCTCGGCGACCGGGCGCGGGCCCTGACCTACTACGAGCAGGCGCTGCCCATGCGGCGGGAGGTCGGTGACCGGGCCGGCGAAGCGGTCACCCTCAACAACATCGGCTGGGTGTATGACGGGCTCGGCGACCGGGCACAAGCCCTGACCTACTTCGAGCAGGCGCTTCCTATGCGGCGGGAGGAGGGTGACCGGGCCGGCGAAGCGGTCACCCTCAACAACATCGGCCGGGTGTATGACGGGCTCGGCGACCGGGTGCAGGCCCTGACCTACTTCGAGCAGGCGCTTCCTATACGGCGGGAGGTGGGTGACCGGGTGGGGGAGGCGGTGACCCGCTACAACCTGGCGATGTTTTACCGGGCTGGTGGTGACTTGGTGGCGGCGGTGGCGCAGTTGGAGCAGGTGGTGGAACTGGACCGGCAGGTCGGCTACCCGGGTCTGGCCGACGACACCGCGCTACTCGAACAGGTACGCCGGGAACTGGCCCAGAGATAGCCACCGAGACCTGCAGACATCTATCAAGATTTTGGATATTGGCGGCGAATCCCTGCCGCGTCGGGCAGCACGTCCATCTGGGGTATACCCCAAACGCACATCTGCCGCTCCCGGTCAACCACGTCAAGATAGGGCCGTTTACATAGTTTCTTGACGTAAGCCCATCAGGCTCTTAGACCTCAAACTGACACCGCGATCTTGCCGGCGGTGTCGATCTTGCCTATCGGGACTTTTCCTCACCAGTACAAGGGTCGACAACATCCACGTCGACTACGCCAGTGGGGCGAAAGCGAGCCGGCCGCAGTGGGATGTGCTCTGCACCAAGAATCCGTGACCGGCGGCGACGAGCTGGCCGCACACCCGCCGTACTCGCCCCGGCCTCGGCCGGGGCGGCGTCTGCCGGCATCAGTCAGATGGAGACGGCTGTTCGTGCAGGAGAAATTCGCAGCACCTGGGTTGCGTTGATCAGCGCCGTTTGTGAGGTGTCGGCCGGCCCGTTTCTGGTCACCTGGTCATTTGGCAGGCAGGATGAGGACTGTGACTGATGCACTGACAGACCTGCAGCGGCGCGTGGCCGCCCTGGAGGAACGCCTGCAGATGGAGGCGGGCCTGCGCGCTGGCGGCGATCGTGAGCTCAGCGATATGGGTCAGACGTTGCGCGCTCAGCAACACACCATCCAGGCCCTGGCTATCACGTAGTCGCAGCACACCGGGGTGCTGCGCCGGGTAGAGGAAGACCAGCACCAGATTGTCGCCATGCTCACGACGCTGATCGAGCGCGACGAACGCCGCGGCGGCGACGGTGAGGATCAGCGTATGAGTTAGACCTGGTCAGGGATTTGTTGCTGGTCGGGTTCTGGGCTGTGGTGGGTTCGGCGTTTGACCGGCCCCTGGTCGTGGTGGTCGTTTTGGTCGATGTCGGGATTTTGTCGGGGGATGGGTGGCGTGGTTTTGGTTGCTGTGTCGTGCGCCCGTGGGTGTTCGGTGCTCAACTTGTTGCCCTCCCCGGTAGTACCCGATGGTGGTTATAGGGTCTCCCAGGGGCGGGTTGCGCGCGAGGCGTGGTGGCGAAGTTGCATCACTTCGTCGCTGTGGTCGTGTGCTGGTACGGCGGTGAGTACGTCGGCTGCTGCCATGGTCAGGGTGTGTACGGACCAGGGCACGGTATTGATCGCGTCGAGTGCGAACGTGGCCCCGCCGCGGATATCACCGGCCCTAGCCATGGCCAGGGCGTGATAGACACGGCTCTCAGCCAGCCACAGTGGGGTTTTCGCTAGGGCTGTCTCAGCTTCTTGTTGGGCCCGGGTGGCACTTTTAAGATCACCACCGCGGGCTTCAACGAAGGTGTGGAAATTCGCGGTCCGCGGATACGCCCCGGTAGGGCCCTCATCGGGTAGGCGCTCGGCAAGTTCCCGCATCGCGGTGATCCCTTCGCGGCCGGCGGTGAGATCACCGGTCATCGCGGCGACCCCGACGAGCGCGCTGTGTGCTTCTAGGGCCCCGAGGGTGGGTTGGGAGGTGACGGCTAGTGCTTGCTGCGCGGTCCGGGTGACTTCGTCACGGCTCATCCCTTCGTAGACGCCGCGGGATGCGGAGCGGCCTAGTACGTAGGTTTGGGTGGCGGGGTCTTGGCTTTCCTTAGCCAGGGTCGCGGCGGTGCGGTACCAGTCCAGGGCGGCCGGGGTGTGACCGGCGTTGCCTTGCCAGAGCCCGTAGAGCAGCGACAAGGTGGCCGCGGCACGCACGTTGTCGTTGTGGCGTTTATCGGTGATGGCTTGACGCACGATGAGCAGTTTCGCGGTCAGTGTGGTCCCGAGTGTTTCGTCGGGGTCCAGGACGAGTCGGCGTTGCAGATCGGCTAGTACCGGATCCCAATCTTCTGGTTTTTCCACCGTGTCCAAAAGGCCGTAGCGCAGCAGCTCGTCCAGGGTGGCTCTACCGGTAGCGGCGCTGACACTGGCAGCGGCGCTGAGCATCCACAACATGGCGCGACGGTCCATGGGTGCTTCTCCGTCCTGGGCCTGCCCGGCCTGGACCAAGGATTGCAGCAGGGTGCCGGTACTAAGAGCATCATCGAGTTGCCGGGCGTGGTGCATCCTCATCGGCCGACGGCCACTTTCGAGTTTGCAGATCAACGTGTGATCCATATGCGCCCGCTGCGCTAAAGCGGTGTAGGTGTAACCGGCGGCCTCGCGTAAACGTCGCAGCACGGGTCCGGGGCCCACCATGTCTTGGCCTGATATGTCCGCCGCCGTCAACACCGCCGCCACCTTGAGTCCGGTGTAAGTAACTATGCGTCGATCACGGTAGTCCTGGTCGGGGGCATCTGCCATTTCCTTGTCGCCCGCTGGTGGTCGCGGCAACTGTCAACCGTTGTCAACGACCACACCCCACCGATCTTGGCGACGGTGCGGCAATCTCAGCTGCAACGCCCGGGACGTCCACTGTGGTAACGCCACCTATGCGGTGGTCGGGCTTGGACACGGGCAGGTGGGAGAGGTGACGGGCATATGGGCCAGTTCCAACGCGCGGCCCGGCGAGCACTGCTGCTGCAGCTGCTGAGCGTGCAACACCGGCTCCGGCGACGACGCACCGGCAGCACCAACCCGGCCGGGTTGGCAGGTCAGGAAGCCCTGCGCCGTACCCGGGTCGAGCAGCTAGCCGCACGAGCCCGGATCAGTGCCCTCGCCGCGAACGTGCCTGACCCGGTGCGGGCAACCCCACGGTGCAAACGATGAGCGCGCACGAGGTCGGCGATCAAGTCACCGTGCTACCCCCGTACGACGACGACCCTTACATTCTGCGGTTTCAGCGCTACGGCCTAGTCGCCGCTGTCCTGGACGGGCCCGCATACCTGGTCACGCTGCGCGGCACCATGCCCGCGAGCATGCAGTTCGGGCCGTTCCCGGCGCAGCGTCTGGCCCCCGGGTGGCGCGACGCCAACGACCAGTGGCGTGTCCCGTGACCGCGAATCGTTTACCCGGCGTGCCCGTTTCCAGGCTCCCGGCTGAGTCTGGCCTTGCTCAGCGACGCGCGGATTTGAGCGGCCCAGCCCAGCGGTCGAACGCCGCTGACGTGGTCTCGCAGCAGCTGCGGGCACTGGCTCGGGCACCGATCGTGGACCAGGCCCGTCTGCAGCAGCTGATGGACGAGTTGGAGTTGCTCGTCTGGTCGCCCCCAAACCACCCCTGATCCAAACCCGCACACAACCGAAGGAGAACGACATGGATGTCCTGGCTAGTGCCTCGTGGTTCAAGTCCAGTCGTAGCGGTGCCGCCGGGCACTGCGTGCAAGCCGCGTTCCTGGACAACGACCAGATCGGTGTCCGCGACTCGAAAAACCCGACCGGCCCGGCGCTGATCTTCACCGGCCCGGAATGGGACGCGTTCTTGGCCGGCGCGAAGGGCGGCGAGTTCGACCGGCCCTGATCGCTGCAACAGCTAGGAAACGCCCCCGGCCGCTCGTGCGGTCGGGGGCGTTTCGTCAGTGCGACCGATGACAATGACCGCCGGGCCGTGATCGGCTCCGCCCTTGGTCACCGCGTCGTGGCAGCCCCATGACCCGTCCCGCGCTCGGTCAGATCAGCAACCGCCCACGGGTAGTAACAGGTCACAGTGACGGTTCGGCCGTGGTCCTAGCTGTGGTCCTGGCTGTGTCCTAGCCCGGTCTGCGCGGCCGCCGGCTGCGGCGCAGGTCAGTGGGCTAGTAACACCAGTCCCGCAAGACGGCCATCTTCCTGTGCGCGGTTGACCTGTGGTGCTCGTGGTGGTCTGCGGTGTGAGCAAGCGTGTGACCTGGGGTTTGTACTGGGGAGGGGTTCGGATGCGCTTGGTGTAAGTAGGAGGTACTTCCATGTCGCACGCATCCGCATCTTTGTCATCCGCCCACACCCGCAATCCCACCGCCGGCTCGTCGGCCCGGTTCAGCCCGCGTTCGGCGTTGCCGGTGCTGGCCGGTGAGGTGATCCGGGTGTTGTATCAGCACCGGATCGCCACGACCAACCAACTGCACCAGCTCCTCACCCCGGACGCCGCCGAAGCCTCGTACCTACGTCGGGTGCTACGTCAGAGCGCCACGGCCGGGTTGGTCGACGCGGTGAGGTGTAGCCGTGCCGGGCACCGGGCCTGGTTTTTGACCCCGGCCGGGTACACGGTCGCGGAAGCCTCAGGTGAGGTTGAGCACCGCACGCACCGGATGACCCCGAGGTTGGCGGCGGGTGGGTTGCTGCGGCACCGCCTGGCCGTCGTGCAGACCGGGACCGCGTTTGTCACTGCCGCCCGCCGGCGGCCTGGGCATCTGTGTACGCCGTGGGCGTGGGCGCCGGAGGTTTTGCTGCAGCCCAGTAAACGCCGCGGAGGTGGTGGGGCGTTGATCGCTGATGCGGTGCTGCGTTACGAGCGGCTGGTCAACGACGGCAACAGTTTGTGTCTGGACACCTTGTTGATCGAGGTGGACCGGGGCAGCTACGTGGTTGCTCGGTTGGCCCGCAAAGTCGGTGAGTACGCCGCGTGGTGGCGTACCTCGCAGCGGCGCACGCTGTACCCGCACGGGCAGCTGCTCATCGTGGTGGACATGGCTGTCGCGGACGCGGAACACCGGATTGCTTCGCTGGGTTCTGTGCTGCGTTCAGAACCCGCGATGGCTTCCAACAAGTTGCCGATCGGCTGTGTCATCTTGTCGGAGTTGACCGGGGCCGGGCCGTGGGCGCCGGTGTTCGTCGCCGCGCTCGACGAAACGCTGACGCCAGTGGACTTGGACCTGGGCAGATGATGACACCGAACAGGGGCGCTACCACCTGTTCGCGGCCGCTACCACCCCCGCCGGTTTCGTGTCCGCAAAGCTCAGCGGACAGCTGGAGCGGTTAGCGGACAGGTTGGCGGACTGCCCGAACAGTTGACCGCTCGGGCAGTCGGCCGCTCGACCGCCCTAAAACGCGAACAAAGCTCGACCGGGCGCCCATCGGCGATCGGGGGTGAACAGGTGTGACCCCGTCGGGTGTTTGCACCCTGGCCCGATCGGTGGCAGAGCCGCGGGCGGCGGCCGGAAGTACGGGGGGACCGCCGGCCGCCGCTGGCCCATGATGCCCGCGTGGCGGGGTCCCATAACACTGGCGCTACCAGCCGCGCGGGAGGTGTTACCACCCCAGGGTTAGCGGGATTGTTAGCAGTGCAGCTCAGCGGGGTGGTAACACCCCTAGATCTGCCACTAACGCTCGCTATCTTCCTGATGACCACCGTCTTGACGGACGCGATGATGCACCGCGGTAGCGACCAGCAGCACGTCCCCACCAGCGGTACGTGCTGCAGAGGCGGCGTGGCGCAGAGCATCGAATTCCGCACCAGTGAACGTACGCAGCAACTCATCGTCGCGGAACATCACAGCGATCTCCTCCGAGCTCTGCTGCAGCTGTTCAGCAAGCCAGACCAACCGGGACAACCACGGTGAGGTCAGGGTCTGCGATGAGATGAGGTCGGTCATGTCATCACGCTACGACCGGCGGATGCCAGCGGGGCCAGTGGGCCACGTCGCCGTCGGTACAGGGCGCCCACTGCGAGAACAACAGCGGTATGACTGCCGGACAGGCGAGCGGACAGGTTGGCGGACTGCCCGACCAGCTCAGCGGACAGCCGGACCGGTTAGCGGACAGGTTGGCGGACAGGTTGGCGGACGCCGTCACCGGCTCACCGGTCGGCCGGACTTCAGCGGTTGGTGGCGTGCGCTGCGGCGCGCTGCGCCCGCGGCGCGAACCCGGTCGTCGCTGACCGGTTCCCGGTGTTGCGGGCCGCCGCGGATTGGACCCGCGACGCCGCGGTGCTCGACATCATCGTCTTGCTGCCCGAGGCCGTGCTTGCCTTCCCGGCGCTACCCCGGCCGGCGTCCGCTGTCTTGTGTTTGCTCATGTCGGTCAGTCTGCGCTGACCGGGTTGCGCCGCCAGCGGATCGGCGAAGTCGCACCCGAGCGCAGCGCCGTACGCGACAGCGACCAGGGGTGCGGCCCGCGTCTACACCATGGGTGTTATCGGCAGTGTTACTAGCGCCGCTACCAGGCTAGTAACACCCCGACCGGCGGGTGGTAACACTGCCGCGGCCAGGGTGGTAACACCCCAACCGGGGTCTGGTGGTGCCACCGTTATGCCACAGCTGGTCAATGTCGCGGCTTTCGCGGACGGTGCCCGTCTTGTCGGCGCCAGCGAGAGCAAGCCGCGCGTTGGTGGGGACCAACTTCTGTGACTGCATGGAGCTGTGACTGCGCGACCAACTTCTCTCACGAGTCCGCGGCGAGGAGCAGGCGAGCGGACAGGTTGGCGGACTGCCCGACCAGCTCAGCGGACAGAGCCGGACCGGTTAGCGGACAGGTTGGCGGACAGGGCCAGACCGGTTAGCGGACAGATCGCCTGACAGCCCGACCAGTTAGCGGACAGGTCGCCTGAACACTCGGGCACTCGGGCATTCGGGCAGAACGTTGGTGCCCGGGTCCGTCGGGACGCTGTGGGTGGCGGGTCGCCGTCGTTGCTCGCGGCGCTCCGGCTGCCGCACCGGCTGCGCCGGCTTGCCCTCGAATTCTTTCTGCCGTTGCCCTCGTTGGTTGGTCTTGCCATCGCTTGCTGTGTGTCATCACGTTGCGCTGGTTTATCTGCTCACCCCGTTGGTCGACCGGCATGGTTCGGTCGTCTCGTGGCGCCGCTACGCGTCACCTACTCAACATCCCTCACCACGCCTATGTAGGAATGTTCCTACCTCTTTTCGTTCCCAGAGCACGCCAGGTATCTTCGATACAAGATCAGCGATCTTGAATGCATACAAGATCGGCAAAGTGGGGCGTTTCGGGAGGTGGGGCTGGTGGCATGGGCGACCACGCTGGGCCCCGCCATGGCGCAGATCGATTACCGGCTGCAGGAGAATTCCGGGTGTGGTCTGGTGGTCGGCGACGACGAGCAGGTCAGTTACCGGTTGGACTCCGACCGGGCCTTGGAATGGGTCGGGGAAGGGCTGCGGGAGGTCGGTATCGAGCCCGGGACGGTGCTGGGTGAAGACGGCAAACGCGTGGCCCGAGCGCTCGCGTCTGGGCGTGATCCGCGTACCGGTGTCCCGCTGGTCGAGGCGAAGAAGGCCGTGGACCCGCGCGCGAAGTTGGACGCCGCGCCGTTGGTCGACGCGGTCCGCGCGGCCGCGCAACAGGCCGGGAAATCCCCGGCGCAGTTGCTCGCCGCGCCCCGGGCGGTGGCCCGGTTCGGTCGGCTGCAACGCGGTGTGGCCCAGCAGCAGCACCGTGCCGCCGCCCGCACGGCCGCCCACGTCGACCCGTTGTCGGCCGCGTACAAAGCCGGAGTGGGGGAGTTGGAGAAGGTCGCCGACGCCGCCGGTCTGCGCCTGGACGACCTGTACGAACCGGGCGTGCTGGCAACGGCGCGGGAGCATAAAGACGCCCGGGTCCGGGTCGGTAACCGCGGCTACGACCTCACCTTGGACATGCCGAAGTCGTTCAGCACGCTGGTAGCGATGGCCGATCCGGACACCGCCCGGCAGTTGGAAGACGCCTATCTCGATTGCGTCCGGGAGACCGTGACAGCGGTGGAGAAGTGGGCGGGGTACGCGATGCGCGGGCACCACGGCGACGGTAAACGGGCCACGCGGGTCGAGGGCACCGGGTTGCTGGGGTGGATGACCGTGCACCGCACCGCCCGCCCGGTCGCCGGTCAGGCCCCGGATCCGCACCTGCACGCGCACGTCACGTTCGTGAACATGGTCCGCAACGCCGAGAAACTCGACGGTGACACCGACCGGCAGTGGAACACGATCGGAGCCGGCGGCCGCGACATCCACCGGCACGTCAAGGCCGCCGGCACCCTCGTGCAGGCCCGGCTGCGGCAGGTCACCGCCCAGCGGTGGGGTGTGCGGTGGGAACGCGATCCGGGCACCGGGGCGTGGGAGATCACAGGTGTTCCCGCCGGGCTGCGGCAGGTGTTCTCCAAACGGCAACGCGAAATCGAAACCGCCCTCGCCGATCGGGGTCTTGACCGCAAAAACGCCACCACCGAGCAGCAGAAAACGGCCGCGCAGCAGTCCAAGCGGGCCAAAAACCCGGCCGACGGACAGCTGGATCTGCGCGCTGACTGGCACGCCCAGGCGGTCGCGGCCGGCGTCGATCCGGGCGCCTTGGTCGCCGCGGCGATGCCCGGACCGCAGCCGCGACCAGCACCGGAGCAACACCGCGGGATGGGCGTCGACGAGCTGACGGCATGGGTGTTCCGTGACGAGACCGGGCTGACCGCACACCGTAAAACGCTCACCCGCGCTGACGTGCTCGCCGAAGTTCTGGACGCCGATGCCGCCGGGGTGAGTTCGCTGGGCGAGGCCGAACAGGGCGCCGACGCGCTCCTTGCCGGCGAGCTGGCCGTGCCGCTACCAGCGGCCGGGGCGGTGCATCTGTCCAACAACCAGCGATACACCACCACCGAGATCGTGACCGCTGAGCGGGCTGTGCTGGCCGCGGCGACCGACCGGTTCGCCGCCGGCTACGCGGTCGTCGACGAGCCGGTCATGGCTTTGGCGATGGAGCAGTTCGAGGCTGCGAACGGTTTCGAGTTGTCGCCTGAGCAGCGGGCGGTGCTGGCCCGGCTGACCGGCGCCGGGCACGGCGTGGACACCGTGGTCGGTGTCGCCGGCGCGGGCAAAACCACGATCATGGCGGCGTTGCGGGCGGCGTTCGAGGCGACCGGCCGCCCGGTCGCCGGCGCCAGTACCGCCGCGGTCGCGGTCGCGAATCTGCAGACCGAGGCGGGTATCCAGTCGCACACGGTCGCGTCGTGGCTGCAGCGCATCGAGACCGGCGAGGGTTTGGACAAGGTGGCTGTGCTGGTGGTCGACGAGGCCGCGATGGTCGACGACCGGCACACCGCGATCCTGCTGCACGCCGCCGGCCGCTCGGGCACGAAGGTGGTTTTGATCGGCGACCCGAAGCAGCTGCGGGCGGTCGGCGTCGGCGGAACATTCGCCGCGGTCCACACCATGATCGGCGGCCTGGAGCTATCGGAAAACCGGCGCCAGCGTGACCAGGTCGAGCGCCACGCACTCGCGCAGTGGCGCGCCGACGAACGCCGTACCGCGCTGCAGACGTGGGCCGACAGCGACCGGGTGCACGTCACTACTACCCCGGAGCAGGCGCACACGGCGATGCTCACCACCTGGGCTAAGGCCCGCGCCCAATACCCGGATCCGTATGACGCGATCGAGCGGTTGCTGATGCTGGCGCATACCAACACCGACGTGAACGCGCTCAACACCGCGGCGCAGCAGCAGCTCGCGCAGGCCGGGCAGCTCGGCTCGTACGGCGGGTACGGGCTACGCGCCGGCGGCCGGTTGCGGCTGCACATCGGTGATCAGGTGATGACCCGCACCAACGACCGCACCATCGGTGTGCTCAACGGCCAGCGCGGCATCGTCACCGCGATCGAATCCCAGAGCGGCACGGTCACTATCGAGCGCCGCGAAACCGGCCCGGACGGGCCACGGCTGGTGCAGGTGAATGTGCCGCGCGCGTACATCCACACCGGGGGTGTGCAGTTGGCGTATGCGATCACCGCGGCGAAAGCCCAAGGCCTGACCGCCGACTTAGCGCTGGTGTACGGCAACGGGATGGACGCGCACGTGTTGTATCCGGCGATGTCCCGCGATCGGGAACGCGCCGATCTGTGGCTGGCATTGGACCCGTTGGAAACTGATGCGGACCGGGCGCGGCTCGGTGTCCCGGGCAACCCGGCTGAGGCCCGGCAGCGGGCTGTTGACGCGTACGCGGCCGCGGTCGCCAACGACCAACCCGATCGGTTGGTCCTCACCGAACTCGGTGAGGAACCCGACCCGGTGAACCCCGCGCGCCGTCAGCTGGCCCAAGTGAACCGGCTCGCCGCTGATGTGGGCCGCACCACCGAGCGGATCAGTGAACAACGCACGGTCCGGCAACAGGTGCCCGACCTGGACGCGTTGATCGCCCGGGTTGACGCACTACCGGAGCAGCAGTTGCGTCAGCCCAGCGACCGGGATCTGCTGCGAGAAAGGTTGCAGCGAGCCCGCCTGGATGCCGGCGGGCGTCGTGCCGCGGACGAGCAAACCCGCCAGGACGTGATGGCTGAGCTGCGGGAGATCGCCGACGGTGGCGACCCGTCCGGCCGGTTCACCCGCCAGCAACTACATGAAGGTCTCACGGTGGTGCGGGCCGAAACCGACCGGCTCACACGAGCCACCCCGTACATTGCCGGTCGTGCCGAGCAGGTCCCGGCCGGGGCCCGTACCGGGCATATGCCGTGGCAGCAACGCCCCTACGGTGATGTGCCCACCAACCAGCTAGCCGCCGAGATCACCCGGGCGGAGCAGGCAGCCGCCCGCTACGCGGCCGCCGCCGCCGCCCGTCAACAAGCTGAACAAACCCGCCTCGCTGCGGCCCGTGCCGGGCAAGGCCCCACGATGATCGCCCTGCAGCAGCAGCGTGAACAGCTGATCAGCGCTGTCGAAGCCGCCCGCCAGGTCGAACAGCATCGGCAGCTAGCCCAAGCTGAGCAGGCCAAAGCGCGCGCGGCCCGTGACGAGATTCGTGACCTGGAGCAGGCCGAGCGGTCCCGTAATCGGGTGGCGAAACTGCTCAACCCCCGCACCGAGCAGGTCGCCGAACAGGTGCGGCACCTCGCCACCGTGGCGGGGCAGGCTGACCTGGCCGGTCGACAAGCTGGCAGCGTCGCCGACCAGCACGCCCAGATCGTGCGGCGTACCCCGAACGCCGCCACCCGGCTGACCGCACTCGAACGGGACTGGCCCACCCGGGCCGCTGACGCGATGGCCGCTGACGAGCAACCACCACGGACCCCGGGGATGATCGCCGCGCAGGCGTTCCCACCCATGCGGTCCCAGTCGGCTGAGGCCCAGTCGCGTCGCGCTGCCGGGCTACGCGCTGAAGCGGAACTACGTGACGGCCTGGACCCGGGCGTCGCCCGCCGTGAAGACACCAGCCGTGGCATCGCGCTGGCTCAACAACAACGCGAACAAGCCGCCCGACAAGCCGCCGATCGCGATCACGAGTACGACTACTACCGCGACCACCACCCCAGCATCGACCGAGGCGGCCCCGAACTCGGTATGTAACCGGCCGGGGGCTAGCCCACCGCGGCCCGGTCAGGCTTCCTCACGGGTGTAGTGCACGTCCGCGGCCCTGGTCCACAGGTTCTCGGTCAGATCTCGCATCCCGGCCACCACGTTCCACTCCGGGCGTATCGCCGGGTTCAGGCCGGCCTTCTTCGCGCCCTCCCAGAGCCGGTCAACGTAGTCGTAGAGCTGCTTACGGGCACGCAGCTGCTCGACGAGATCGGCATCGCTTAGCCCGGCAAGGGCCTTGTCGTCGAGCTCGGTGAAGGCGTCGATCACCTCCAGGAGCATCTCCTGGTGATCCATCTCGTCGCCCTCGTCGGCTGACGGACGGCGTGGTGCGGGTGCGGAGCGTCCAAACAGGCCCATGCCTGCCACCATACGACGACATCGGTCGATCTTCTCGACTCAGGCTTGGGCGTGCTCGCCCACGACGGCCACCTTATCGATGCGACTGAACCCGGAGGCCATCGGTTGATCGTGACCTATCGCTATCGCGCGCTTGTTGGCTACCGTGCCGTGATGAGTAGCTACTCGCCGGGGCAAAGTGTCCGAGCCCGCCAGACGATTCACCGTTCCACCGGATCGGCGTGGGCCGGCGACACCGGTCGCGTCACCAAAGTCACTGATGATGGCCTGGTCATCCGCTGGGCCAACGGAGCCGAAACCGCGGTAGTCAAAGACAACGAAGTCGAACGCGCCTGATCCAGACGCAACAAAAACAAAAGGGGCCCCCGCGTCAGCAGGGGGCCCCTTTTCCTCATTGGGTTGCTGTCACAGCTGCTCGCGGGACGCGGGGGACGGGTCCGCTTTTCGAGCAGCTACCGCCTTGATTGTTTGGACCGCCAGTTTGGCCTGGTCGTGGGTGTACTGACCGGGATAAGCCGCCTGAACGTCCTCAGCGGTGATCACGCTTGCTTCGGTACTCGGAAAGATTTTGTGTGTCCACCGCTTGGAGGCTGCTTGCCTGGTCACGCCGAGGGCGTCTGCCACGCGCTGCCATGACCAGCGATCGGAGACCACTACCTCACGCACGTGCGCGTCGATCGCTTCGGAGATACACGACTGCATGTCGCTGAGCCGCATCAGGATGGACGTCTGCCCCTGGCCGCGCGCTTTCTGCAACTCGACGTATGACTCTTCGATGTCATTCCAGTCGACTCCCACCGCGACCTCCGTTGACGAGCTCGGCTCCACGACCGCAACCTTAGTTGCGGTAGCCGTCTACCGCAACCCGAGTTGCGGTAGACGGCCATCGGGCACTTTCGCGGTTACCCCGGGTCGGCTACACATGGTGGGTGATCGATCACTTGTGGTGGGAGCTTGGTGAGTTGGGTGCCACGGCCGTGTTCGAGGTGAAAATGCGCGGATCGTCGGCCCGGCTCATGCTCATGGACGCTGACAACTACCAGGCGTATCTCGACGATGAGCCGTACACGTTCTATGGCGGATACACCGACACGACTCCTGCCCACTTGGAGATCCCGTATGACGGTCACTGGTATCTGGTGCTCGACAGCAACCAGTCGCGGATCAAGGTATGGGTGAAGCAGGTCTTCGACTGATCTCTGGCCGCTGGCTGACTGCCCCAGCCTCATGACAGCAACAGGGGCCCGAACCGTCTTGGTCCGGGCCCCTGTTGTGGCTTGGTGTGTCGGTCAACCGCCGCGGCGGCGGGTGTGTTTGGTCGGCTCGGGCGGCCGGAGCCCCGGCCTGTGAGGTCGGGGCAGTGTGCTGAACGGCGGGTTAAGTCATCGTGCGCGCAGGCCGCGGTATTTGCGCGGTGCGCTGATGGCCATGGTGACGATCGCGTCGACCAGTTGGGTTTTGGTGCGGGCGCCTGGAGCTGATGTGCCGATGTTGTCCGCGAGTTCACGTAGTTCGGCGCCTGAGAGCCCGGCCAGGAGTGCCTGGCCGGCTTGCACGGTGGCGTCGTGGCCGCGGCCGTCTTGGATTTCGGCCCGCCAGTACAGCAGCCGAGCGGCGAGTCCGGTGGTTGAGGTGGGTGGCACCACGGCACGCCACCCGTCGGCCTCGATCATCGCCGCGGCACCGGTTGCCGGGTCATATTCATATGTGCGGCCGTGCGGGCTGGTGACCTGGCGGGGCTGCGTCGCAGCCGGCGGCGGGGCGGCCTCGGGCGCGCTCGGCCGCGGTTGAGTGGCCGGGCCGGTCTGCTGCGTGGCATTGGCGAACTGGCGTACCTTGCCGGCGAGTTGACCGGCCTGGTTCAGGGACAGCCGGGTGGTGGTGTAACCCTGCGGGTAGTCCTCGGGTTGGTCGGTGCCTTCGGTGCTGGTGACCGCGACGACCGGCTCCGAACCGGACATGTCCAGTTCCGCCCACACCGTGCCGGTATCCATGCCCTGCTCCCGCAGGCCTTCGCCGCGACCTTGCGGCGAGTGGCCACCGCCGGCTGTGGTGCGACGGCGTCGAGCAGTGTGCGGATGTCCGCGGCGGACACCTCGATCTCACCCTCGTCCCCGACAATCGTGACCCCGCCGTTGTCGCCGAGCAGCCCCTGCACCCGCACGGCCAGCCGCTCCATCCTTGTCGGGGCTGCGCTGCGGGGAGCGGACTGGGCGAGGGCCACGAGGTCGTCGAGGGTGTCGGCGAGCTGCACAGCCTCCTGCGGGCTCAGCGTGGGATCGACACCGCTGGTGTCACTGTCGGGCTCCCACCGGGTGTCGGCCGGGTTGGTCGCCACGACAACGTAGGCGCCTGAGTCGGGTTGCTGGTAGAGGCCCAGGCACACCGTGCCGTCGGTGGTGGTGACCATTTCGGAGCCGTGCCAGTGCTCCAAGCTGGTCTCGGTGAGCCCGGCTGTGTCGGGCAGCATGCCCTCATCGCCGGTGTCAGCGCCAGCGGCGGGGCCAACGGAAACGGTCATGGTTTCCTTCGTGGTGTTGTCGGTGTAGAAGCTCATATCGGTGGCCGCACCACCGGTGGTGCGGGCCTGCTCAGCGAGAGTTTCGTGCTGCTGCAGGGCGGTGCTCAGCGTGTTCCAGTGCCCGCGGGCGTGGTCATAGTGTCCGACTAGTTCGTGCAGGCCGTCGAGTACCGGGCCGGTGATCCCGGCGGTGGCCAGCCCGGCGGCGGCCCGCTCGATCTCAGCGTTGACGCCCGCGGTGTGCGCGAGCATCGCGTCGACGAACACTCGGGTGCCGGCTGTCGTGGTGGTCTCGCTGCTCATGGTCACAGCGCACCGTCGGGTTCGGCTGGCCGTGCCGGGGTCAGCTGTTCCCGAAGTCGTAGGGCCGCGGCCACGCTGAGGTGCACTAGCAGCGGTTGCGGCCTAGGATTTTCCGTTTTCCATTGTTGGTAGTCGGCTCGAATGTTGGCTTGCCAGGTTTCGCGTTCGGCGGCTGTGAGCGCACGCATGGTCTGGTCGTCGTCGTCTTCGATGTGATCGGGCACGGTGCCGAAATCAGACTCGGTGGTGGTGTCCCAGTCCTGCGCGGCGGCGGTGTCGCTGTAAGGCTGCACAGTGACCGTGACCAGAGGCTCACCCTGGCGACCTGCGACGGCAGTGACTTCGACGTCGCCGAGGTCGCTGCCGTCAATTTTTTTGCGGTAGGTCTTGTTCTGGTCGGCGGCCCGCACGGCCGCGGCGAGCGCACGGCGCAGTGCTGGTAGTTCTTGCCCGTCGAAGTCGAAGTACGCGTACCGCATGCCGGCGGCTTCTTCTAATGCGGGTGGGTTGATGCCCGCTACCTGCCCGGTGGTGCCGGCCCTTGAGGACTAACGCTCGCAAAAGTCTCGTTAGGCAAGATCAACAAGTCGTTCGAGTCGATGGGAAGTCCGGGCGCATGGTGGGTTCTTGCCCGGGTGCCGGTAGTAAGGGGAATTTTCACCGGATTCGCCTGAACAGTTCTCACCGGCATTGCGCTGGTTGGCGCGGCGATCACGTCTGCTCAACGGTGGGGGACACCTGTTGGTTCGGTGTCTGTTGGTGGCGGTAGAGGGTGGCTCGGCTCCAGCCGACTAGTTGGGCTGCGTCGTGTGCGGTGCGGCCTTTGGCCCTGGCTTCGGTGACGATTTTGAGTTTGTCGGCGATCACCGCTGGGTCGGCTGGTGGGCGTCCGAAGCGGGTGCCGCGGTCTCGGGCGGCGGTGATGCCGGCGTTGACGCGTTCGATGATGAGTTCTCGTTCGTACTCAGCGAGTGTGGCGAGCATGTTGAGCATCATTCGTCCTGCTGTGGTGGACGGGTCGATCGCGTCGGAGACCGAGCGTAGGTTGATTTCGCGTTCGCGGAGCAGGTTGACGGTGTTGAGTACGTCGATCAAGGATCGGCCGAGTCGGTCGACTCGCCAGACCACCACGGTGTCCCCGGCTTCGGCGTAGGCGAGCAGCTTCGCCATGCCAGGCCGGTCGACCCCAGCCTTGGTGCCTGAGGTGACATCGGCGAACACATCACGTTTCTGGACCCCAACACTGACGAGGGCGTCCAGTTGCAGCCGTGGGTCTTGACCGGCTGTACTGATTCGCGTATAACCCAGCAACCTCACCAGACCATCATGCCTCAGAAACCCCACTGCGGATAGACGCTGAGACGTTTTGTGGTGAGACGACTTACCGAGACACCAAGAGGGCCGGATTAGCCCCTCTGCGGGGGTGTCGCCGGGGACCGCTGTGGTGTCTCATTAACGTTTAGTTAAATAAGACACCTGTTGGTGGGCGGTATCCGGGGTTAGGGCCGAAGTCGATCACGCGAGTCAGTTCCGCACTGCCACAACAACCGTGTTCGCTCGGCCGGCTCCGACGGCGCTTTTCCCACGAGGCTCGGCAATCAGCGCCAGTGGCGGCCTCGACCGGGCACGGCCGCCCTGGGGTGGCTTTACCTCTCCAGGTCACAGACCGGGCGGTGAAAATCGCATGCCCACCCGGCGTTAATAACCTTCCGCCCATTGGTAGCTACGTTGAGTAGTAATGCCAATGTTGGCGTCAGTTGACGTGACCGGCATATTTGTTAGTCTCGCTCGAAATTGCAAGAATATCTTCTATCGGAATGATGGTTGCGATGATGGTATCTAGCGGGTCCGATGCTCAGCGATGGGCTGAATCGTGGTCAGCGGGGGTGAATCAGCAGTTGGGGAAGTCTCTCCAACTGCTGGGGGACTCGGTGGATCGCAGAGTGACCGTGTACTCACCGGATGCGTCTATAGAGGTGCAGTTGGACGGTACAGGCATGCTCACCAGTTTGATTTTCGATGAGTCGACCCGTTCGCGGCGTCCGGATGAGTTAGCCGCTGATGTGCTGGCCACGATTCAAACGGCATATCGTGAACTCAGTGACCGTGTCCGTGTGGCCCTTGAAGACCCCGACGATGCCACCCTTATTAACCAATACCCGGGTACAGGGGCCCAGGGTGGCTGGCATGCCTAGCAATTCGACGCAATTATCCGTGTCAACTGATCCGCGGCTGGTGCAGTTCGTGCACGTCGCCGCACAGAACGTTACGACTGCGAGTCATCTCGCCGGGCAAGTCCCCGCTGATGCGTTCGGCCCGGTAGGTCGCCCGCTTGCGGAAGCGATCGCGGGTTTGGAGTCCGCCCTGCAGCAGGTATGTGTTTCGCTTAGTCATTCATTAGATGATCTGGCTACAGACGGCCGTCAGGCGCAAAACGTCTACCGTGAGTCTGATACAGCTATGGCTACCAGTTTTGGTGGGCTGCTCGGGTGACTACAGCGTTGGCTGGTGGGCACCTGCTGGAAGACATCGAAGGTGTCATCACCGGAATCCAGAGTAAAGACTGGATCGATACAGCGTTGTCTGCCGGTGTCGGTGCCCTGGAAACGGCGGCGTTCGTCATCGACCCGATCGGACAAGGGCTGGCCGCGGGTGTCAGCTGGCTGATCGAACATGTTCCGGCACTGAACGAGCCGTTACATCATCTGACCGGTGACATTGCTGCGCTGAACGCGCACGCCAGCGATTGGGATCGGACCGCGGCCGGGTTGCACGAGCAAGACCGTTTCCTCAACGACCGTTCCGCTACGCTCGCGCATGATTGGACCGGTGCCAGTGCTGATGCATTCCAAGGCCAGATTGGGTTGCGGCGGCTGGCGATCCGGTGTGCCGGGTTCGGAGCCAGAGCGATCGCGTTAGCCCTGCGCGCTGGTGCCATAGTGGTGCAAGCAGGTTATGTGCTAGTCCGAGACACCCTGGCCCAGATCAGTGGGGGTACGCTAGGGGCTGCATTAAAAACTTTGGCCAGTGGTGGGATCCTTGCACCGGTCGCGGTCGCACAGATTGGTACTGCGGTACAAGCGGTTACCGCTAAAGTCAGTGCGCTAGTTGTCAAAGTCGGGGCGAGTATCGGGCGGCTGATCAGTAAATACCTTAACCAACTCAAAAACTTGATCGACAGCATTATGCGTAACGTCAAAAAGGTTGACCACCACATTGCGGATTCCGGTAAAGTACCAGTGCATCCGCCACTGGCCGGACACCCACCCATGCCTGTGAAAAGCATGGGCAGCCACTACATAGGTGAACAGATACCAGATAATAAAATTTGGTTTGGCAGTCATGTTCACTATCTGTCGGAACGTGAATTGGCACAGCACCGACTGGTGTCTCATGACGGGAAGTTGTATGACACCACGGGTAAGCTTTTTGATACTAGCGAATCGGCACTGAAAGGTCATGCTATTTACGTGATGGACGATCAGGGTAATCTTTACGCCTCCAACTACCATGAAGTGGGACAGTTTCACCATTCGAGCTTCCTTGGTGGAAAGCCAGTCGCGGGTGCTGGGCACATCACAGTGAAAGACGGCGAAGTTGTGATGATGGATAATAAAAGTGGCCATTACACGCCGGGTAAAGAATTCGCTGACCGGGTGAAAAACGAGCTTATTCGTCAAGGTGTACAGCTCAAGCCAGGGGCCTTCAGGTACTTTGGTTTCTGACCCGGGAGGATTACGCGGGTGAGCTAATACGTGTAGTGGTCGTGATCTTTGAGGAGATATCGTGTCTGGCAGTTCCTGGAAGCCAATGGTCAACAGTCTGCGTATGCGCCTACGAACCGAACCAGTACTTGATGACGCCCTCGTAGGACGGATTGCCAATGAAATTGTGGCTCGGCCGTTCGGTAATCGCAGCGTACAAGAAAATCTCGATGCCATCTCGGCTGCAGCGCAGACCAGTGAGCCTTTACCACACCTAGTGCCCAGTGATCACACAGATTCACAGCTTCACGACTTTATCACGAGGTTAGCTCAACGCCTCGAAGATCTACGGCCGTGGCCGGTACCACCGTATCAGACACGCCCTGTGCCCGAAATGGTTGATTTGAGCACGCTGACGCCGGTAGCTCGGATCACCGAATATCAACTCACCGTACAGAACCATCTTAAAGAACTCTTCCGTGATAAAGACGTCAACGGTTCAGCCAGGGGGGTTCTTATTCTTCAATTGAAGACTGGTGAAACGGTTACTTTGCTAGGCCCAGCAGACCTCCAAAAAGCAGAAGTTATTCTTTTCGGCTCCCAGAATGGTGATCCCCAAAAGATTATCAACAATTTTCAGGCCATCACAAAATTCCCCGCGGATCAGATTCAGGGGTGGGAACAACCGAAATCGCCGGGTGCATGAGCGTAAAGACCCAGCGCTCGCCCACACAGTTCAGCATCAGCTGCGACCCTGCTTCTACGCCAGGAGCACCTCGTCGGGGTTACGCAGCAGACGCCGCCCGCCGGCCAGGTCGGGCAACACAAACGAGTAGTGCCCGTGGACGTTGAGGTGTGCGTGTTGGTACACCGAGAGGCGGGCCGCGTCGACGTCCCGCACGGGGTAGCCCTGTTCCCGCAGGGTATCCAGTGCATGATTTAAATAGATGGTGTTCCATAGGGTGATGCAGTTCAAAACGAGGCCCAGCACACCAAGTTGATTTTCCATACCGTCGTGGTAAGCCTGGTACACCTCGCCTTTGCGCCCGTGGAACACCTTGCGACCCAGGCCGTGGCGCTGTTCCTGCAGGTTACGCATCCGTTTCATCTCCCGCCGATACGCGGGGTCTTCAACCATGCTCAACACGTGCAACGTTTTGAAAATTCTGCCGTAGTGCGCGATCGCCTCACCCAGGACCCTCGCGTTAAGCCGACCCTCGCGTTGCAACACCCGGATCGCATCGTGGGCAGAAATCTCCCGGGTGTGGATCGAGGCGATCACCCGCAGAATGTCCGGCCAGTGCCGGGCGATTTTGCCGAGGTCACTGCGTCCGCGAGCGGTGCGATCAAGGTAGCCGTAGTCGGCGGTAGCGTCGATACGCCACAGCTTGGTATCCGGCAGATCCGCCAGCACCGGCCGATAATCGAAACCCAGCAAGGTCACGATGCCAAAAATCAGGTCCGAGTAAGACCCCTGGTCGGTGATCAGCACAGCAGGGCGGGGACCACCATGTACTACAGGCCCAGATCTTGGGTCTGAAAGGATCTTGAAACTGGTTGCATGATCGATCGTTGTCCACGGCGTGGATGCGGTTACGGTGCAGGACATCGATGCGTGGGGTATGGATCTGTCCGCGTTGACGGATGGGTTGGGGTGGTTGTTCGCCCGGCCGGAGCCGAAGGAGCACGTTCGGGCTGTTCGTGCGGGGCGATGCTCGCAGACGTGGCGAAGAAGAATTGTTGGGCGATGGCGGAGTTCTCGGGTCTGGCGAATCCGAAGCGGTTCCAGCATCTGCTGAACAAGGCTTCGTTAAGCCGACCCTCGCGTTGCAACACCCGGATCGCATCGTGGGCAGAAATCTCCCGGGTGTGGATCGAGGCGATCACCCGCAGAATGTCCGGCCAGTGCCGGGCGATTTTGCCGAGGTCACTGCGTCCGCGAGCGGTGCGATCAAGGTAGCCGTAGTCGGCGGTAGCGTCGATACGCCACAGCTTGGTATCCGGCAGATCCGCCAGCACCGGCCGATAATCGAAACCCAGCAAGGTCACGATGCCAAAAATCAGGTCCGAGTAAGACCCCTGGTCGGTGATCAGCACAGCAGGGCGGGGACCACCATGAGGGTCGTAAACCAGATCAACGAAATGCAGCGTGTCACGTGGGGTGCCAGAGAGCACCCGCCCGGTCAGACCCATGGCCTGATCAGAGATCATGTTAAGCCAGGTCACCCCGCGTTTACGGGCGAAGTACTTCGGGTTAGGGCGCGCGTCGATGCTGCGGATCGGGACCACGAACCGCATCCCGTCGACCGCCGCCACCAAGCCGCCACCAAGCCCCCGCCGAAAAGCTGCGCCAAACCCAGTTCGGCTTGGGCGTCGATGAACACGGCGTTAGCCCGCCGGTAGCAGTCTGGGCGTAAGTAGTACTGGTCGATATGGGCGAGGCGGTCACGGGTCAACGCGTCCGTGCCCGCGATCACGGGCCCGAACCCGACGTTGAGCGCATACGCGGTCAACAACGCCGCGACCGAAACGTGTAAATCGTCCAGCCGTGAGGTGCCACCAGAGATTGAGGTGAACGCCGCCGGGAAATCGGGGTAAAGCACCATCAACTCTAAGATCATCTCTGGAAGGTCGACCTCGGGCAGCATCGCCGTGGTCCGTGCCCGCAAATCGACCAGACTGGGCGGCTCGTCCAACGCGTCGTCTTTGGCCAGGTGCAGCCGCCCGTCGGTATCCACGCTGACCGGGCCGTCCGGAACGATCCCACCAGCGGCGGCCCGCCACGCACTATCGACGGTCGCGGTCAACTCGTCCAGCAACTCATCCGGGCTTTCCGGCAACTGCAACGCCGACAACGCGGGGCCTCTGACCTGCTGCCACCGGGTGCCGGTCAGCAGCTTGGCCCGCGGATCAGCCCACCGGTCGGAGACCACGGCGTAGATGTCACGGTGCTTAAGCGCGGTGTGGAACAGCTCCAACACGCAGAACACGTACGCGTTACGGTCCACCGTGCCCGCGGGGCGGTCCTTGGCGAACACCAACTGTTGCCACCAGCCGCCCGGCACCAAATCCACATTAACTTTCCGGGCGTCCAAGAACCCCTTCGGCACCCGCTCAGACGGGCGGCCATCCAGCAACAGTGCCAGCTCACGCATCGCGGCCAGGACCGGCGTGGCATCTACCGTCGCCCCGAACTCGATCACCTCACACAACAGCCGGACGAACGGGCGCACCGTAGCGAAACGTTCCACCACCTGCGCACGCCACTGCCCATGGGTGTCCGCCGCCGGCGGCGGGATCATCTCCTGCACCCCAGCGACCGCGGCGGCCAGCCGGGCCCGCGACCCGACCGCGGTGTCAATGGCCTCCCACACCACCTCCAATCGCACCCCGTCACCCCAGCTGTCGGCCTCCAGTAACACCTGCACCGCACTTGCCAGCACCGCAACGTGCTTGGCCTGGCCTGGCAACCGACGAAGTTTCTGCTTATCCGCGTTTTTGCCGGCCCGACCGATCAGCTCGTTGGTTATGAACACGTCAAACAATTCCAAAGCGTCGTCGGTGGCCTGCACCTCCAACCACCGCACCGTGGCCAACAAGGTCGCGAGTTTGCGCTCATACGGGTGACCGGCCAGCTTCGGCGCCTTCGCTGCCATCCCGTACCGGGCTAAAGCGATCACCCGCCGAGCCGGCACCACCGGCACCTGCACCGCACGCATACCTAAACCGGCGATCTCAGCCACCCGATGCAACGCCAAACTCATCCCCCGACCACTGGTGCTGCGCTCCGCGTGACGCCACAGATCCAGGAGCGAACGCCGCCTGCCTTCCGGCACCCGCAGAATCCGCTCCAGCTCTAACGCCTGCTCCGCGCTCACCGCACCGGCGAGCAGCGTGTACAGCCGCTGCTGGGATGCGTGACGCACACTGGCCACCACCTCCGCCAAAGAACTGACCCCCGGCAGCAGCACCCGCTGCTGACGCAGCCACACCACCGCGGCGTAGAACAACGCCTTCGGCCCGTCACCGGTAGTCCACGCCTGATCATCAAGCCACCGCAAAAACTCAGCCTCAGCCACCGGGAAATCGCGGTACCCGAACACCTGGGCGATCTGCTCCTGATGCTCATACCGGGTATTACGCCGCTCCACATACCGCTTCACCGACGACGCATCATCGATCTCCAGCTGGGCCGCCAAGTAGTCCACGACCGGCGTCGGCACGTCGAGAAGATCTGCCAAAAACCGGCCCACGTGACGAACCGTCACCAGCTGTAGAGCAAAACCCAACCGTGAATGGGGCCCCACGATGCTCCGCAACCAAATCACGGTCAGCGTCATCCAGGAAAAAGAACCGCTCCAAGGTCTCCCGACCCAGGGGCGCCTGCGCATACCGGCCGAACCCGTCCCACTCCGCCTGCGACAAAAAACTAACAGTCGATGACACGATCGATCACCGTACGCGACACCAGCTCACCTCACCAGAGACGATCTTGCCTAACGGGACTTTTGCGAGCGTTAGTCCTCAAGGGCCGTGCCGGCGGTGATGGTGACGCCGTCGTTGTCGCGGCTGAGTGCTACCAGGCCGTCGATGCCATCAACGTGATCTGGCCAGCGGATCAGGTCGGGTTGCCCGGCCGTTGTTGACCTGGGTTTGTTGACCTGGGCGGGGCCGGCACCGGTGGGAGCAGCGGGCACGGTCATGGCTTCCTTCCTGGTGTCGTTGGTGTAGAAGCTCATATCGGTGGCCGCACCACCGGTGGTGCGGGCCAGCCCGGCGAGGGTTTCGTGCTGCTGCAGGGCGGTGCTCAGCGTGTTCCAGTGCCGGCCAGCCCAGCGGTGGCCCGCTCGATCTCAGCGTTGATGCCCGCGGTGTGCGCGAGCATCGCGTCGACGAACACGCGAGCGCCGACGGTTGAGGAAGCGGTCTGACCGCTGGCCGTGGTCATCGCGCGTGCTCCTTCAGATCGGGTCATGGAAGTGGCAGCACGGGCAGGCGTCCGGGTCGCCCAGGGCGTCGTCCGGTTCGGGCGGCCAGCAGCTGCAACCGCACCGCGGGCAGTGCGGCCACCGGCCCCGCCCGCTTGGCTGATGCCGGCATGCGCACAGCCCACCGGCCGGGCATTCGTAAGCGGCCAGGATGTCCCGGTCATCGGCACCCGGCCCGGCGGGCTCGCCGGGGTCGGGCGCCATCGCTTGTTCGCCGCTGCGGCGGTATGCGTGAACGCCGGCGATGTCGAATGCGTTGACGTGCAGTTGGTTCCCGCTGGTGGTCTCGATGATCAGCCCGGATCGGGTGTGGGTGTATCGCACGTCGGTGTAGTGCTGCACGGTGTCGTCGTGGGCGGTAACGGTGAGCGTGTGGGCGTACTGCATGACGGTTTCCTTCCCGCTCACTGGTCGTGGCCGCTGGTCACGGCGAGTTGACGGGCCAGCAGCCGGCTGGCGTGCCGGCGTTCCCACCCGAGGGCCAGCAGGATCAGGGCGGCGCCGACAGCGCTCGCGTAGACAGCGCCGGGCACGGTGGTGAGCCGGGCGGCACCGATCGCCGCGACTAGCAGCATGCCGTGATGCGCAGCTTGATCAATTTGGGCTGGCGCTTGCTGCCAATGCTGGCAGCCGCCTTTACCGCGGATGATCGCCCGTACGAGCCACCGCCGGTCGATGACGGCATGGGTGGCCCCGGAGATGATCAGGGCGCTGCACACCCCGGCCAGGGTGAGTGGGGCGACCAGCCAGACCAGCCCCAACGCAACGGCCTGGCAACACACATAGGACCACACGTGCCGAGTAAGACTGGTCCACCCGCTGTGCCAGGCCGTCCCGGCGGTGAGCTGCTCATCGGTGGGCATGCCCTTGTTTTGGGCGTCACTGTCACGCTGGATCGGGTAGTCGCCCAGGTGGTGCCCGGCGAGCAGGGCCATGAACACGACGGCGGTGACGGCCGCGCTGGTGATGCTCGGTTGCGCCATGGTGATCACTGCCCGAGGTGGACGTCGATGAGGAAGTCGGCCAGCTCGCCGGTGTGCACCCACAGTTCGGCGTATCGGTCATCCGGGCCTGGTTGCACGGCTAGGTGAGCCCGGGTTTGGGTGATCGCCGCGGCGGCGCTGGTGGCACGTAACCACACCACAGCGCTCGGGTCCTCACCGGTCGGTGTGGTGTGGATGTCGGCCCGGTATTGCTGCCCCGTGCCCGGTGCGAGCGCCCAAACACGGCGCAGCAGGGTGCCGGCTTCGGCGAGCGCCTGTTCGGCGCCGATCGTTGTGCCCCAGTGGGTGGTGCTCGGGTTGATCGTGCCCGGGTTGGTAGTGGGATCAGTCATGATGAGCGGTGCCTCTCTGAGGTCGTGGGCGGCCCGGCGCTTTTCCCAGTGGCGGTGGGGCCGCCCGCGTTGACGTGCGGAATTAACGGGTGGTGTTATCGGCGGTAACGATGTGGTGGTTGCGGCGCCGGCGGTAGATCGGTAGTGACAGCAGCAGCCATGCCCCGGCGGTGGTCCCGGCCGCCACGAGCGCACCGGTGTGCGCTGCGCCGGCATACGCCGCAGTAGTGATGGCCGCACCGGTCAGCGCCCACGCGACCCGGGCGTAGGTGGAGCCGGTCAGCGCGGCCAGATACAGCACCGCGGCGACAACCAGCCAGGCCAGGGCCAGATCAGTGCTGGTGGCGGGTGACCCGGCTGTGTGGGTGTCAACCCACGCCCGCAGAGGGTCGGTGATGGTGCGGGTCAGGGCGCTGTGGTGCAGCCACAGCCCGGTGTGGCGCCCGCCGGAGGTGGCAGCGGCGATCATCGCGGTCAGGAATGCGCCGAGCGTCCACAGTGCCAACGCGCTCAACGCGATGACGCCCAGAGCTGCCACACCGATCGGCCAGTTCTGCCGCCGCAACAGGGTGTCGTTGGCTACTTCGGTGTTGAACCAGGTCAGCAACCGCCGGCGGGCGGCCTGGTCATGCAGTGCACTGGTCAGGTCCCCGATGTTGACGGGCTGGCCGGGTTGCGGCTTGCGGTCGGTGGTGAGCGGGAACCGGGGTACGGAGTTGAGGTTCATTCGGTGTCCTTTCGGGACGAAAAGGGTGTGCGGGGGCCAGGGCCGGGCACCGGATGTGCCCGGCCGGGATGCAACGGGGTTTGTCAGGCGGCCGGTTCGTCGACGCCCAGGCCGGTGAGGGTGTCCTGCAGCTGTTCGGGTTTGACCAGCACCTCGCGGGCTTTGGAGCCTTCGGCTGGGCCGACGATGCCGCGGTCTTCCATCAGGTCCATGAGCCGGCCCGCCTTGCCGAAACCGATGCGCAGCTTGCGCTGCAACATCGAGGTGGAGCCGAACTGGCTGGAGACCACCAGGTCGATAGCCTGGGCGAGCAGGTCCGTGTCGTCACCGGCGAAACCCGCGGGCGGGTTCTGCCCGACACGGGTGTAGACACCGCCGCCGTGGTTGTTCAACAGTTCCCGCTCGATCAGGTCGGCGAGGGTGTTGCGGATGTGCGTGGGTGAGTAGCCGGTGGCCCTGGCCAGGTGGGCAGGGGTGTGGTGCCCGGCATCGATGGCGTCCAGCAGTTTCGCGGCGGCCTCCGGTAGCACCGGCGACATCACCGGCTGTGCCTGGGCTTCGGTGTCGGGGGTGTCAGCGCCGAAGCGGGGCACGACCAGACGCAGCTTGTAATCGGGGTCACTCTTAGCCGTCTTGGACTTCTTGGCCTTCGCCGCGGCCGGAGCCTGCTCGGGTAGTGGGCCGCCGGCGAGCAGCTGCTCGAAGTCGGCGTCGAAGCCGTCGGTCAGCGCGGCCAGCTCGTCGCCTTCGGCACCGAGGATCGCCTCGCGCCGCTGGTGGCGAGTCAGGTAGTCACGCCCGGCCGCCGCCATCGAGATTTTGTCCAGGTTCCACGGCGGTGCGCCCGCGTAGCCCTGCTCAGCGGCGTCGGTGGTGAGCCAGTGGGTGCGCAGCATCGCTTTCTTCTCGGCGGCTTTACCGGTGAGGTAGGCGACACCGGCCCGGTTGGGTAGCTCGGCCGGGTCGAGTTCCAGACCAGGGATGACACCTTTCTGGGATTTGGACAGGACTTTGAAGGCGACGACGGTGCCGGCGAACAGGCCCGAGCGGATGCCGTCGGCGTACTTGGAGTTACCGAACGCGCCGTCGAGGGTGGCCAGCTGCGACGCGGCGAACACGTAGACACCGTTTTTGCGGCCGCGGCGGGCGATGTCTTCGACGATCGCGGCGGCTTCCTCGTTTTTGAACACCATTTGGCATTCGTCGATGAAGATGCCCAGAGCGGGGAATTCGGGGGTGGGGTCGAAGTGGGTCAGCCGGTTACGGCGCAAAACCTTCGACCGGTAGTTGAGTACCCGTTGGGCGGCTTTGAGCATCCGCAGGATCTCGCCGTCGGTGTCGTCGTCGATGTCCGGGTCGGCGGAGCGGCACTGGCCGTCTTCCAAGGCGGCCCAGTCGGCGTGCTCGGCCAGCAGCACTGACGATTGCCCGTCTTGCGGGTCGGCGTACCAGACGGTGTGCAAACCCGAGTATTTCAGGCTCAGGGCGCTGGCTTCCATCAGCCGGGATTTACCGAAACCGGGTGAGCCGACGAAAAACCCACCGAAAAGTCCGGAGCCGGGGACGTGGATTTGGATGCGGGTCGCTAGCCCGTCGGCGTAGGTGCCGATGGTGAGTTGCCCGGTCAGTGGGTCATAGGACGGGCCGGGCCAGAGCAGGTCTTGGCTGGTCGGGTTGTTTTTGGTGATCATGAGCCGGGCCAGGTTCATCGCACCGCCTGGGTGCGCGTCGATGACCACATTCGACATGTCCAGGCCGAGCGCACCGGCGACGTTGCCGGTCAGCCCGATCGCCGTGGACGGGGTTTGTTTGCCGCCGGGGCCGAGCTGGATGTCGTACTGGATCCCGTGCTCGACCTTCTGGGGCCGGGTCAGGTACGACTGGGGCAGCAACCCGTTGGGGCAGGCGATCTGCTCACGCCACACCGCCGGTAGTTGCGCCTCTGCCGCGGCCGCGGCCGGGACGGTGCCGCCGATGCGGTGCGCTCGCCACCACCCCAAACTCAGGGCGTAACCGCCCACGACCAACGCCGCGAATGTTTGGTCGGTCAGCCCGTGCGCGGCCGCGGTCAGTAGCCAGACGTAGCCGGCCAAGACCCGCACCGCCAGGCGGCGCCGCTGCGCGCGGGCGGGGGCCAAGTGTTTGCGGCCCCACGCGAACCATAAGACCACGGCGATGACCGGGGCGAACACGGCCACGTTAGTGACCGCACCGTGCTCGTCAGCGGCGCGGGCGGCGAGCGCTGCCGCGGCGAGCAGGCACAACACCGCGTGCGGGGCGGCCTGCTGGCGTAGCCGCCAGGCCATCGACCCGCCTTCACCGCGTTTGACCTGCCGGCGGGTGCGGATCTTGTCGCGTTGGGCCGACGTCTTGTCACGGCGCAGGGCAGACAGTTGGGTGCGCTCCACCGCCGACAGGCCGGGCTTAGCGAACAGGCCGGGCTTAGAAGACAGGCCGGGTTTGGTGTGTCGCATCGCTATCGTCTCTCCTTCGCGGCGAGCAAGACCCCGGCGAACCGGGTTGGTGGTGGCGCCCACCGCAATGTGCGGGCGCCACCGCAGGGGTTAGGCGTTGGTGTAGAAACTCATGTCTTTGGCTGCGCCCTTGGTGTTGCGGGCTGCCTCCGCGAGACGCTCGTGCTCACCGATGGCCTTGAGTAGGCCCTCCCACCGGCCGCCGGCCTGGGCGTAGTACTCACGCAGGCTGTTGAGCTCATCGATGACCGGGCCGGCGACACCGCGGCTGGCCAGGGACGCGCGGGCGGTTTCGATCTCAGTCATGATCTGTTTGTTGTGGGCGCGCATCGCGTCGGCGAACGAGCGGGCGGTGGCGATCGAGGTGATCTCACCGCTGCTGACAGTGCTGCTCATCGGGTTGTCCTTTCCTGCCGGTTGCACCGGCGTGGGGTTGTCACCGGCCGGCGGGATTGCCGGATCCGGAGTCGGGGCGGGGTCGGGGACCAGCCGCAACTTGGGCTGCTCACCGGCCGGATCCGCAGCGGGGCGCGGGGCCGGCGTGGGTGCCGGCTTCGCCGTGGTGTTCGGCGTTGCCGGGGTGTTCGGCTTCGCGGTGGTGTCCGGCTTCGCGGTGGTGTCCGGCTGGGCTGCACCGGCCCGTTCGGCGTCGCGTGTGGCCCGTTTCGCATCGCGTTGGGTGCGGGCATCAGTCCAGGAGTCCTGCCACAGATCCGCCAGGTACCGGCGGGCCCCGTACCGGCCACTGCCTGAGCCGTTGAAGGTGTTGAGCCGGTCGGTGAGCCGGGGCCGGCGTGGGCGTCCTTTAGCCGCGTTGTGGATGTCTTCGGCGGCGTTGGTCAGCACCCGGACCAGCACGAACAGGATGAGCAGGGCTTCCATCAGGCACCGCCACCGAACAGGGTGGTGGCGGCGTTCGCGGCACCGTTACCCAACCAGGCCACGGCTTGGTTGCTGGCGGTCCCGGCTGCCCCACCTAGCAGGGGCAGCATCACGACCAGGGCCAGGGCGAACACCGGGGTGAACCGGGTGGGGCTGCCCAGTCGGGGCACCATTTGGATGACCACGATCATCAGCAACACCAGGGCGATCAGACCGGGTAGACCAGCCCCGACGGCTTTGGTGCTCCAATGCGCCAGCTCGTTACCGGACCACGCGCCGGCTTTGTGGAGCCAGTGACC
>CBDFFS010000025.1:0-5097 GCA_965246815.1 Actinoplanes sp.
GGCGAGGTCGGCTTTGGTGTAGCGCCAGTTGAAGGGCCGGGCGGCGAGGTTGTACAACTCTTCGAATGCGGTGAGCCGGTTGGTGACGTCGTTGAGGTCGTAGAAATCGTTGGGTGTGACGACTTTGCGCTGCACGATGGAAAAGTAGATTTCGACCTGGTTGACCCAGCTCGCGTGGATTGGTGTGTGGACCAGGGTGGCGTTCGGCCAGGTGTTTTCCAACCGGTCGATGGCTTTGTGACCGCGGTGTGACGAGCCGTTATCGGTGATCCAAAAGACTCGGCGGGCGCTGGAGTAGGGCTCACGGCCCATGACCTGCGCGACCAGGTTCGCGAACGGAACAATGCCGGTCGTGGGTTCGGTACGGCCGAACACCCTGGCCTGGTGGACGTCGTACGCGGCGAGGTAGGCCAGCGCCCCACCCCGGTCATATTCGTGGTTGACCCGCATGATCCGGGCCAGTCCGGGTGGCAGGCTCGGATGACACCGGCAGCGGGCCTGCACGGAGGTCTTCTCATCGGCGGAGATGACGTAGTCGTCGTCGCCGAGCACCTCGCCGTGCCAGGTGCGTGCGTACAGGTCGAGGACACGGCCTGCCTTAACGGCGAAGTCTGGGTCACGCGGGAAGATCCATGACTGGTAGCGCCAGGGGCGGATCGCATCCCGGCGTAGCCACCGGCGCACGGTGGATGCCGAGATGTCCTCGACCACCCCGACGTCGACGGCTTCGGCAGCCAGATCGGCGTGGCTAAACCGCGACAACGGGATCCCCCGATCAGCGGGCAGTTCACAGGCGATCGCTTTGACCTGGGCCTGCTGCACGTCGGTGAACCGACGCGGCCGCCCGGGGCGGCCCCGATCTCGAAGGCCGTCCTCGCCGTAGGCGCCGTAGCGGTCGCGCCAGGTCCGGGCGGTGTCCACACAGACCCCGACCCGCCGCGCGATCGCCGCGTTGCTCCAACCCTGGGCAGCGAGCAAGATGATCGTGGCGCGTAAGACGTGCCGGTGTTGCTCGGTCACGGTCCTGACCCGGTGCTCAAGACGCTGCTGCTCGGGCATGGATAGGACGATCGGGCAGGCCGATGGACCAGACATGACAAACCTCCGCCTACCCGAACATGGCAGACAGTCGATCTATTGCCCGGTGGGCAAGCACCCGGACCAAGCAGCCCGCACAGCCTGCGAGCCTGCCGGCAGCAGTGCGGGCATGATGAACCCGTGACCGCGATCCCCGAATCGACGAAGGTGTCGTTGCAGCAACGCCTCACTGAGCACGCGAAGGCCCACTGGCCCGGGCTGCCCGGGATCGTGGTGCGCTACCGGGCCGGGTTCGCCTACATCGACGCGCACCTACCCGACGGTGAGACCATCCCACTGATGAGGCTGCGCTACCAACGCTCCGCACACCTGTGGGGCTTCGCGATCTACCTCGCCAGTCGTGACGGCTACCAAGACTCCGTCCTACCCGACGGCCAACCGATCGGCACCGCCCAAGACGCCCTCGACTGCGCCGGCGAGCTCTACCTCACCAACCTGGAACCCCTGAACCAACCCCCGAAGGATTAACGCCGAGGACCACTTAGCGCTATATGCCGCCCGGCGCGTCGTGATGCCACTGCGCCGGGTGTCGGCCGCCATTGAAGCGGTCGCCGCCGGGAACCTTACCGCTACCGCGGGCGTGCACACCAGGGATGAGGTCGGCGCCATGGCGACCGCGTTGGATGCGGCCAACGCCCGTACCCGGGCCGCCATCGGTGCTGTCGCGGCCACCGCCAACACCCTGGCCTCCAGCTCAGAGGAGCTGTCGACGACGAATCGGCACGTCGCCACCGCCGCTGAGGAGACCGGTTCGCAGGCCACCGCCGTGGCAGCCGCCGCCGAACAAGTCTCCAGCAACGTGCAGACCGTCGCCGCCGGCAGCGAAGAAATGTCCGCCTCGATCCGGGAAATCTCCCAGAGTTCCGCCGAAGCGGCCCGGGTCGCGGACACCGCAGTCACCAACGCAGCCGAGGCCACCGCGACCGTCGGTCAACTCAGCGCCTCCTCGACCGAGATCGGCGACGTCCTCAAAGTCATCACCGCGATCGCGGAACAAACCAACCTGCTCGCCCTGAACGCGACCATCGAGGCAGCCCGAGCCGGCGACGCCGGCAAAGGCTTCGCCGTGGTCGCCTCTGAAGTCAAAGACCTCGCCCAGGAAACCGCCCGCGCCACCGGCGATATCACCGCCAAAGTCACCAACATCCAGTCCGACGCGGCCAAAGCGGGCTACGCGATCACCCAGATCACCCAGGTCATCGAACAGATCAACAGCTTGCAGACCACGATCGCTTCAGCCGTCGAGGAACAGACCGCGACCACCAACGAGATGGCCCGCAACATCACCCAGGCCGCGGCCGGATCCGGTGAGATCGCCGCCAACATCACCGCGGTAGCAACCGCCGCAGACAGCACCCGCGCCGGAGTTGAAGAGGCACGCACCGCCGCCGCCGAACTCGCCCGCATGTCCACCGACCTGCAGAAACTCGTAATCCAGTTCCAATACTGACCAGGGCACTTCATCACCGCCACCGCCGAACACAGGAGTCGCCATGTCCAACCGGGAGGACATCCTCGCCGACGCGCGGCGCCGCCTAGCGGACCAATGCGTGAGCTATGTACGCACTCACCACCACCTGATCAGACAGTTAAACCGCGCTGGTCTGCTCCCGTCGCCGACCGCGACGGGCCTGACCGCCAGCACCGACCAACTCGAAGCAAAGGCAACGGAGATCCAGCGCCGACATCACGCGAACCATGAGTCACCCACCCGGCAACTCAATGAGTAACTCCGGCACAACCCAGAACTCGTTCAGCAGACGCGACGCAGTGTGGTTCTCGGCCTTGACCCCAGTGGGACGCCTGACCCACCTCGAACAGGCATTCGTCATCAACGGGATCGAACAAGATATCCTGCCCCGGCGTCGTCGGCAGCCTCACCAAAGCCGAGCAAGATCACCCGCGGTGAGCATCGTGGAGTCCGTGACGACGAGGTTGTCACTGCGGACGTCGCGGCTTTCCTGCACGCCACCGCCTGACAATCGTCGGCGACGGCCAGGACGACGTTGAACCACACCTGCCCTTTGGGGCCGGTGTGACGGAGAATTTTCACGAAATGCCACGCAAAAGCTGATGCAGGCTCATATTTGTTTGCGGCGGATGCTTTGTAGCCGGGGATTGCCAGGGCGGCCCGTCGCGGCCTGCCTCACGCTATCGGGGGAGTGCTCTGGTGCAGTGGAATTTGAAACGTCTCGGCACGGTGGTGGCGACCGGTTTGACACTGGTACTGGCGGTAGTGGACGGGTTCGTGCTCCTACAGACCCTCCAATCGTCGCAGGGGGTCACCGTGTACCGGGAACACACTGCTGTCCTGCAGAGCACGGTGGCGCACATCCGGGCCGATTTCTACGCTTATGACGGTGCCAACAACATGTACCTGCTGGTCGCGGCGACCGGCGGCAATTCCGGTAAAGCCTTATCGGCGACTACCTACCACCAGGCCGTAAACCTTTCGCAGCAGCTCGACACGGAAATCGCCTCCGTTCTCACGATGACCGCCGGTACCCCCCTTGCAGCGGATTTCACCACGCTGAAGACCAGTCTGGATGGCTACAACGGTCTGTTCGCGGAGGGGTACAAACAGGTATTGGCCGGCGAAATCACCGGTGCCGCAAACACCGAGACCGTGAAGAACGTCGAGGTCAGTAACAGCATCGGTGCACAACTCGACGACGCTCAGCAACGCCTTGACCAGGAAGCTGCCACGAAGCTGAGTCAGTTGCAGTCGCGGCAACACACCTTGGTGGTGGTGAGCCTGGCCGCCCTGATCGCGACCGTGCTGCTGATGCTCGGCCTGGCCGCGGCGGTCTACCGCCGGGTGCTGATCCCTGTCGCCATGCTGCAACACAGATCGGGGCTGTGGGCGGGGACCTCACCCGGCGTGTGGATGTGGCCCGCCACGACGAGATCGGCACTATCGGCACCGCGTTCAACACCTTCGTCATCGCAACCCAGAGCATCGTCGGGCGGGTCTTGGCCACCGCCGAGGCACTCAGTGTTGCTGCGGCTCAGCTGACCGCGGTCGCGCAGAATCTCGGGCACAGCGCCCAGCAGTCCTCCTCGCAGTCCGCGATGGTCGCCGGCGCCGCGGAAACGGTCGCCGCTAATGTGCAGTCGGTCACGGCCGGCGCGCAGCAGATGGGCACCGCGATCACCGAGATCGCCGGTAGCGCCTCCGCTGCGGCCTCCGTCGCTGAGCAGGCGGTCACTGCCGCCCAGCGAACCACCGTCACGGTTACCCAGTTGGGTGCGTCTTCGGCCGAGATTGGCGATGTCATCAAAGTCATCACCGCCATCGCCGCGCAGACGAACCTACTCGCCCTTAACGCCACCATCGAGGCGGCTCGCGCCAGTGAGGCAGGTAAGGGCTTTGCTGTGGTCGCCTCCGAAGTCAAAGACCTCGCCCAGGAAACCGCTAAAGCCACCGAAGACATCAGTCGCCGGGTCACCGCCATCCAAACCGACACCACCGACGCCGTCACCGCGATCGGCGAGATCACCCAGATCATCACCGGGATTAACGACTACCAGCTCACCATCTCCTCCGCCGTCGAGGAGCAGACCGCCACCGCTGCCGAGATGACCCGCAGTATCAGCGAGGCAGCCACCGGTGCCGACGAGATCGTCACCAGCATCAGCGTCGCCGCCCATGCAGCAGCCACTACCACCGCGAGCGCCGAGGAGGGGCTGCAGGCCTGTCACGAACTCGGCCAGTTGAGCAACGGCCTTCGCCAGCTCGTCGCGGAATTCCGCATCTGAACCCGGGATACCCTCTGTGACACAGAGTCATTTATTCTCTGTCACATCGCCGAGGAGGCGCCCGTCGTGTCCGTGATCCCGCTGCTGGTCACCGGTCGCTCGGTGGTGCTGGTGGTCGCCGTTGACGCCTTCCTCGACCGATTCCGCGACGACCCCGGCACCCGCGCTACCTATGCCGAGACCCTGCGCCGGCTGCGCGCCGCCGCAGGCGACCAACTGATCACCGCCACGCTTACACCC
>CBDFFS010000026.1:0-30670 GCA_965246815.1 Actinoplanes sp.
TGTACGCGGTGATCCGCGGCAGTGGAACGTCCAGCGACGGGCGCTCGGCGAGCATGTTCAACCCGGCGAGCGACGGGCAGGTACTCGCCATTCGTCGGGCGTGGGACGCCGCCGGACTAGATCCGACTGCTCCCGACGCGCTGGGGTTGCTGGAGGCGCACGGCACCGGGACACCCACCGGCGACGCGGCCGAACTGGTCACCGTCGCCGAAGTGTTCGGCCCGTACGCCGGTGGGGAACGGCCGGTCATCGGCAGCGTGAAGTCGATGATCGGGCATACCATGCCGGCAGCTGGCGTAGCCGGGCTGATCAAGGCAGTCCTCGCCGTCCACAAAGGTGTCCTGCCACCCACATTGCACTGTGACACCCCGCGAGACGAGTTGGCGCGGACCCGCTTCACTCCCATCGCCGAGGCGCGGCCGTGGCACAGCGTCGGGCCGCGTCGGGCCGGTGTCAACGCGTTCGGCTTCGGCGGCATCAATGCGCACGTGATCGTCGAGCAGTACATCGCACCCACACCGGTCACGGTGACAGAACCGGACCGGGTGTTGTGGTTATCGGCCGCCGATCCGCAGGAGCTGATGTCGATCCTGGAGGCCAGCGACGACGCGGTCCGGGAGAGGGGTTTTGCCGAGGCCGGCGCCCCCGCTCGTGGCCCCGCCCGGCTAGGCGTCGTCGACCCGACGAATCAGCGGCTCGGCGTTTGCCGACGAGTGGTCGCCCGGGGCCAGGCGTGGCGCGGTGGCCGGGACATTTGGTTCACCCCAAGGCCACTGCTCGGCCCCGGCGGCGGGCGACTGGCGTTCATCTTTCCCGGCGTGGAGGCGCAGTTCGCACCGCGCACCGCCGACGTCGCCGAACACTTTCACCTGCCGTACCGCGAGTGGACGGCCTCCGACCTGGGCCAGCACGGCACCGGGCTAGTTGAGTCGGGCCGCCTACTGGACCAGGCGCTGCGCCGCATGAATGTCGTGCCGGACGACGTAGCCGGGCACAGCATCGGCGAGTGGACCGCCGCAGTCGTCACCGGCCAAATGAGTACTCGCGGCGTTGACGCGTTCCTGGCCATGTTCGATGCGGACTCGGTCGAAGTGTCCGGATACGCCTTCGCCGCCGTAAGTGCCGCCGCCGAGGTGGTAGTCCCGCTGCTGGCCGATTACCGGGGCGTCGTGCTGACGCATGACAACGCACCTGCCCAGTGTGTCGTCAACGGTCCGCGCGAACAGGTCGAGCGCCTCGTCGAACACCTGCGTGCCGGCAACACCCTGTGCCAGCTGCTGCCCTTCCGTTCCGCTTTCCACACGCCGGTGTTCGCGGCGGGAATGCAGTCCATCGCGGCCGCCGTAGGCAGCTGGGAGGTGCACCCAACCGAAGTGCCGGTGTGGTCGGGCACGCTAGCCGCTCCCTTCCCTAGTGACCCGCACGAAGTCAACGCATTGTTCATCCGGCACATGGTCGAGCCCGTCCGGTTCCGCCAGACCATCAACGCCATGTACGACGCGGGCGTGCGCGCCTTCCTCCAGGTTGGCGCGGGTCAGCTCGCCACGCTGATCGACGACAACCTGCGCGACCGGGACCATCTCGCCGTCGCTGTCAACGTTTCGCACCGCACCGGCTTGGATCAGCTGCGCCGCGTCGCGACCGCGCTGTGGGTCGACGGCGGCGAGCCGGACCTGCGGGTGCTCAACGCGCCCGACCGCGCGGTGGCGGCGGGAGTTCCGGCAGCCGCGAAACCAGCGCGCACAGTCACTGCGATCGCCGAGCGCCGCGGCCCGGGCGTACGACTCGCGCTCGGCGGCCCGCTCGTCACCCTCGGCGCAGGCGCCGCCGAACTGCTGGGCCACCCCAGAGTCGATGCCGCACCTACCCCGGTTGCCGTCACCCAGCCGGCAACCGGGTCCGCCGCGGCGGTGCCGGCGACGGTCCAGCCGGACGCACTGTCAGCCTTGCAGCGCCTCGCGAGCCGCTCGTCCGTGGCGGCCGAGCTAGCCGCGCTGCTGCGGGAAACCGCCGAGAACGTCGTCTCGGTAATGGGCGCGGCGGCGGCCCCTGCCACCCGCATGCCAACGCGCACCCCGACCCCGGCCGTCCCGATGCTGGCGCGCTCCGCTGCCTCGGCCCCGGCCCCCGCACTGGTCGTCCCCCGACCGAGGCAGGCCGACGACGACGTGGTGCTACGGACATCGCTGGCAGTGTCGGTGCTGGACATGCCGTACCTGCTGGATCATTGCTTCTTCTTTCAGCCAGATGACTGGCCGACCGTGGGCGACCGATGGCCGGTCGTGCCCGCTACCACTGTTGTGCAGCACCTGATGGACGTGGCCGAGCAGGCGGCACCCGGCCTGCGCGCAATCGCGGTCCATGATGCGCGATTCAGCCGATGGATGCTGGCCTCGCCGCCGGTCCAGGTTCCGATCACGGTTCGCCAGGCCGGTCCGGGCAAGTTGGCGGTGGTGGCCGGCGACTACGCCCGCGCTGTCGTCGAGATGGCGGCGGACTACCCGGCCGACGCCCCGCAAGCGTGGACGCACGACCCCGCCGCGGAACGACCGCCCACCATCAGCGCCGAACAGATGTACGTCGAGCGGCACATGTTCCACGGCCCTCAGTTCCAGGGTGTAACGAAGGTGCATGCTCTCGGCGACCGGCACGTCCGCGGCGACGTCACGGCTCCCGTACCGCCTGGCGCGCTGCTTGACAATGCCTTGCAGGTCATCGGGAATTGGCTCGTTACGACCCAGCCGCAGCGCACAGTGGCTCTGCCAGTGGGCATGGGTCACATTCGGTTCTACGGACCCCCACCGCCGGCGGGTACGGTCTTCGACTGCGTTGCGCGCATCCGCTCCATCGACGATAGACAACTTGTCGCCGACACCCAGCTGTCGCTCAACGGCCGGGTGTTCGCCCAGATCGACGGCGCGCTAGACCGGCGTTTCGACACCGACCCGGCGACCCGGCCCGCCGAACGGTTCCCCGACCGGTTCTCGCTATCGACCCGGCATCCGGCCGGCTTCACCGTAGCGTTCGACCGTTGGACCGACCTGGTGACCCGAGGGATGGCCGCCTACAGCGTCCTGGGCGGCGACGCCTACGCCGAGTACGAGCAGCTGCCCGCTGCTCGCCGCCGGCCGTGGATGTTGGGCCGGATCGCAGCCAAGGACGCCGTGCGGTTTCGGCAGTGGGACGCCGGGCACACCGGCATCTACCCAGTTGAGCTGACTGTCACCAATGACGGGTCCGGCCGACCACACGTCGACGTGCCGGCCGACCGTGGTCTCATCGACTGCGACATCTCGCTGGCGCACACCGGTGATGCGGCGGTGGCGCTCGCTGCCCCCGCTGGTACTGCCGCGCCCGGAATCGACCTCGTGGTGGTCGAGCCCCGGGACGAGACGGCAGTGCGGTATGCCTTGGGGTCATCGGAGCAGTCCCTGCTGGACCGCCTTGGTGCGGACCGTGACCTGTGGTTCGCCCGCTTCTGGGCGGCCAAGGAAGCCGTTGCCAAGTCGCTGGGCACCGGGCTTGACGGCGCACCACGCCGTTTCGTGGTCACCGACGCCGATTTGACTGTCGAAGTGGACGGCGTGATCTACCAGGTCGCCACGACCGAGATCGAAAATCCCCCGGGACTACCTCGACGTCGATACGTCGCGGCCTGGACCTGGGGCCCTTGCGTACCTCCGAAACCAGAGGAAGTGGAATGATGTCCGACAAGACCGACATCCTCGCCGACGTTGACCGCATGTTGCGAGCCGTCCTGGGCGACTTCGGCACTGATTTGGTGATCACCGCAGACAGCTCCTTTCGCGACGACCTCGGCATGGAGAGCCTTGACGTCGTTTCCCTCGCGGGCCGCCTGCAGGCCCGTTACGGGGACGCGGTGAACTTCGCCCAGTTTGTCGCCGGGCTGGATCTCACCTCCATGGCGGAACTGAAGGTAGGCCAGTTGGTCGACCACATCGCCGCCTCACTGCCCGTGGTGCCGGCCGCCTCGTGACGATGGTCGCCGTCAACGGCATCACCCTGCACGTCGCCGAGATCGCGCCGGTGGGCCCGGCGTACCCGGACCCGCCCACGGCCGTGCTCGTGCACGGCATGGCCGGCGACAGCATGGCGAGCTGGTATCTGACGTTGGCACATCCCCTCGCCGCGACCGGCATGCGAGTGCTCCTGTACGACCTGCGCGGACATGGCCGCAGCGACCGTCCGGCCCGGGGGTACGCCTTCGACGACTTCGTCGACGACCTTGACGCGCTGCTCGACGCGTCCAACGTGACTGGCCCGGTGCACCTGTTCGGAAACTCGTTCGGAGGTACCGTCGCGTTCGGATATGCGGCTCGGCACCCGGACCGCGTCGCCAGCATCGTGGCGATCGAATCGGCGCCGCCCACGCCCGCCTGGTTCGCGCGGGTGGACCGCCGCTTGCGTCAGGCCGCAGCGCTGGCCGACGCCTCCGGCCGGGGGCCGCTGTTCGAGCGTCGGTTGCGTGACGTCCAGGGCCTGCTGCGCGATACCACCATCGGCGGCGAGTTGCCCACCAGCCGGTTGCCCGATCCCGCCGCGTTCGCGGCCGTGACCTGCCCGATCTTGTGCCTGTACGGCGGCGCGTCCGCCGTACGGGAACTCGCCGTCTCGACGCAGTTGTTGCCGCAGACCCGCACGGTCGTGATCGCCGACGCCACCCACACGCTCCTACTCGATCGCACCGCCGAGGTCACGGAGCAGGTGCTGTCGTGGCTGCGCGACCACCGACTCGCGTTGACCTCAACCGAAGGGAACACCCGTGGATAGATCCGTCATCATCAGCAACGGCCGATGCGGTTCCACCCTGCTCTCCGACCTCATCGTGGACGAGCCGGAGACACTGTCGGCGCAGGAGTTCTTTACCTCCATGGCACCGTGGCCGCGCCGCACCGAGGTGCTTTCCGGCGCCGAGTACTGGAACGTGCTGGCCAGCCCCAAGGCGGAGCTAGGCGTGCTGTTTCGCCTCGGCGTTTCCCCCAAGGAGGTCCGCTACCCGGCGACCGGCCGGTTCGCGCGCGACCTCGGCGCCCTGCCGCGCATCCTGGCCATTACCCTGCCAAAGCTCACCGACGACCCGGACGCCTTGTTCGACGAACTCGCGCGACGGGTGCCGGAATTTCCGCGGCAGAGTGCGCCGGCCCACCATCAGGCGTTCCTTGACCTGTGCGCGGAGTTGCTCGGGCGCCGGCGCTGGGTGGAGCGTTCGGGTGGCTCCACCCAGTGGGCCACCTCGTTGCTCGCCGACTATCCCACGGCGAAATTCGTCTACCTGACTCGGAACTGGGCCGACACCGCAAAGTCCATGAGCCGGCACTCGTCGTTCCAGCTGGTGCAGTTGCGCGTGGAGACGCTGGCCCGCTACGGCGTCGACCCGTTCGACCTCACGCCCGGGCAGCCGGTGCCCGCTGAGGTGGAGCCGTTCCTGCCAGACCGCCTCACCGCTGATCTGCTTCGCGAGCGCGGTGCGGACGTACGACGCTACGTCAGCCTGTGCGCGTTCCTCAGCAGCCAGGCGGAGCAGGCGCTCGACGACAATCCGCCGCGGCAGCTGCACCGGATGACCTACGAGGAGTTGCTGGCTGACCCCGTCGAGCAACTCACCACGCTCGGCGCGTTCCTCGGCTTCGCCGACCCGGCCGGCTGGGCCGGCGCAGTCGCGCACCGCGTCCGGATGCCCGAAGCCACCGGGACTCTGACCACTGTGTGACAGCTGACCGCATTACTCAGCGGCTGCGTGCCATTCGAGCCGCCCAGCCGTGGACGGTGCCACTTCATGAATCGGAAGGACAATCAGCAGTGAAGAAACAATCGATATTGACCCGGCGTAGAACCCTGGGGGTCGCGGTTGCCGTGGTTGCCGCGGGCGTCGTTGCCGCCGGCACAACCATCGCCTCCGCGGGCGAAACGAAGCCCACCGGCCAGACCTCGACCGCGAAGCCCACTATGGCGAGACCGGTCAATGCGAAGTCTGGCAATGCGATGTTCGACCTTCTGGCCAAGGCCAAGCCGGACGAATGCTTCGACGGTATCGGCAAGCCGTACCCAGCCGGACCGCCGTGCGCGAGCGGCAAGGCCAAGGTCAACCAGGCGTACGTTTGGGGCCTCACCCAGGCCGGCACGAACGTCTGGTTCGGCACCGGCGCCAACGTGCACTGCCTGGTCAGCGGCGCGACCCTGCAGCTGGTCAAGCCCTCAGTCAACGACAACTGGACCTGCGAGTTCGGCGAGAGTCAGGTCGCCAAGGACGACTCGTCGATCCCGGCATACATCGGCGACATGCGGCCGCCTGAGGTGTGGACCTACAACACCAATACTGGTGAGAGCACGAACCGTTCCGCGGACATTCGCGCCAAGTCCGCTGAGGATGCCGACCGGCTCGACCACACAGTCGGCCTGCGCGCCGCCGGCAACTTCGACGGCGTCGCACTCTTCGGCGGCCCGGCTATCGGCAACACGGTGAACATGTTCGCCTTTGACACGACCACGATGGCGTACCTCGGCTCGAAGAACTTCACCGAGTACGGCAACATCCGTACGTTCCTGACGGCCGACGATGGCCTCTACCTGGGCGTCGGTATCGGTCGCAACGGCACGGCGGGCGGGGGCGTGCTCCGCTGGACTGGTAGCGCCGCCAGTCCGTTCGACTTTGTGAACGTCGGTGCCTTGCCGGTGCAGGCCGCCGATCTCACGGTCAACGACGGACGGGTGGTCGCCACAAGCTGGCCGCTGGCACAGGTCGACAACCCGGAGCAACTCGCCGGCGTCTGGATCAGCCCGAAACTGGCCGACGGCGCCCCCGGCCTCAACCCGGAAGACGCAAAGGGCTGGAAGCAGGTCTGGAACGTTGGCCTGTACGAGAAGGACAAGGTCATTGCCGGCACGTACGGCGGCGGCGGCATTGCCGCGATGGACGGTTGGGTCTACTGGGGCACCATGCACGTGCCGATGAAAGCCGGCCAGGTACTCGCGTCCAAATACCCGCCGGCCGATGACGCCGCCTCCCGCGCGCAGCTGGTCAATAGTCAGCGGGCGACCAGCATTTGGCGCGGCAAGGATCTCGGCGAGCCCACCCAGAAAATCGAGCTGCTGTATGGCGAGAAAACCCTTCCCGTGTACGACCCGGAGAAGGCCACCTTCACGCAGACCGAGACTGGCTATACACCACTGTACGGCAAGTCGGGTTTTGGTAATCCATTCAACAATTACACGTGGCGCATGATTACAGTAGACAACAAGCTTTATGTCGGCACGATGGACTGGAGCTACCTACTCAAAGATCTCATCGCCTCAGGCACCGACAAGAAACTGAGCACAAAGAGCAAAAAAGAAATGAGCGACCCGGCGGCCTGGTCGCAGGGTGGCTCAAAGCCAAACGGTTTCGGCGGTGATCTGTTCGTATTCCCGTCCGTTGGCGAGCCCGCCAAAGCGCTCGACACCAAGGGCCTGGGTAATTACCTCAACTACGGGATCCGCAATATGATCCCTAACGGTAACGGTCTTTTCATCGGCATGGCCAACCCGATGAACCTGCGTACCGACGAGAATGACAACCGTCCCGAGGGCGGCTGGGAACTACGCAGCTTCACCGGCAAGCCTTGATCGAGAGCCGGCCGGGCGGCAGTGCCGGCCGGCCGGCTCCCCGTAGATTCCTTGATATCGCAGGACAGTTCCCGGACGTCGGAGATAGAAGGTGCTGAGGTGAAACGCCGCGCATTGTTCCTCGTCATCACCCTGCTCCTAGCTGGGTGCACCAGCGCCCCGCAACATCCGGACCCGGTGCGGCCAAGCCACGACGCGATTCCCGTCGGGAGGTCAACCGCCACGATGACGGTCGGCGGCCGCGAGCGCACTTACCACCTGTACCGCCCAGTCGCTCTGCCGGACGGCGCACCGCTTGTGGTCGTACTGCACGGTGCTGTCGGCACTGGACAACAGGCCGAGGAGTCGTACGGTTTCGACGCGCAGGCAGACAGCGGTAAGTTCCTCGTCGCGTACCCGGACGGGTTGCACCGGACGTGGGACGTGACCCCGGACTGCTGCGGCGGCGCCGCCCGTGAGGGCGTGGACGACCTCGGGTTCCTGACGCAGCTCGTTGACACGCTCGGCCGGCGCAATCCGCTCGACCCCAAGCGGGTCTACGCGGCCGGCATCTCGAACGGCGCGTTAATGGCTTACCGGCTCGCTTGTGACACTGCCATATTCGCGGCGATCGGGGTGGTCGCCGGCACGATGATCAGCCCATGTGAGCGCCCCGCACCCGTGTCCATTCTCCACATCCACGGCACGGTTGACCGCACCATCCCGTATGAGGGTGGTCCGGGTCGGCGCAGCAACGCGGGAGCGGGCGAACAGAACCCGGCCAAGATCTCCGGACCCTCCACCGAGCAGCTCATGGCCGAATGGCGCACGAAAAACAGCTGTGGCGTCGCCCAAACGACTACTGAAGGCCAGGTCATCACCTCCACTGCCGCCTGTGCCGGCGGCCAGGAGGTCGAGCTGATCAGCGTCTCCGGCGCCGGCCATCAATGGCCGGGTGGCAAACCCGAGCCAATCGCCGAGCGCCTCCTTGGCCTGGATCCGCCGTCGACCTTGCTATCTGCCACGTCGGTGATATGGAAATTTTTCGCAGCGCACCGCAAGGCATGACTCCCTGCGCGTGCATCCCGGGCTGCGCTTAGGGTGAGCCCCGCTCAGCGATATTGGCTGGTGGTTTGACACCTCCACTCTCAGTCCCAGCGAGACTGCCGACCAGATCGTTCGCGACGCGGGACGGCGAGCCAGGATCAGCTGACCCGTGCCAAGGGACCATGGCCCCCGCCTTTCGTAGCATCGACCTAGACCGAGCGCGCGCAGCAAAGCGCGAAAATAGGTGGCGGGTGGTCGGCTCGGTGAGGATGATGCAGCGATGTCTGGTGTGCCGGAGGGATTCACGTATCGCTTGCGCAAGAACGGGGAGGTTGAGCTCCTGCACCATGATCGCCCCGCCGGGGTGCTGCGCGGTGCAGCTGCAGCCCAGTTCCTGGTGGACGTGGATAACGCGGATCCGCAGGAGCTAATGGCCCGCATTACCGGCAACTACCGACACGGTAACGAGCGAACCGCGAAGAACCACCCCCGCAATAAAGGTCGATAAGCCAAATCGCAAAACCTCAATCCAAGCCAATCCTCGGTACGTTGCGGACCATCCGGATCACTCGCACCCCGTCATCGTCGCGGATCTTCCCGTCGGCGACGAAGTTATGTTTGCAGTAGAAGGCTTGCGCTCGCGGGCTGGGATGTGCCACCCACAAAGCCACTGAATCTGCAGGTTCGACAACTGCTTCCAGGAGCGCCCGACCAGCGCCGGTGCCGTGGTCAGTGGCGCGCACATAGAGCACGTATAGCTGCCTCACAGTTCCACGGTCAGGAGCTGGCCCGCGGCAATACCGACACGGTAACGAGCGAACCGCCGCTGGCGGCCCCGACAGTTATGTTTCGCGGTTCAAAGCCACTGAATCGCATCACTGCTTCCAGGAGCGCCCGACCAGCGCCGGTGTCACCGCACATCGCGCTCGGCGACGGCCACCGACGGCCACCCGGTTTTCGCGATATTGCTCGTCGGTCAAGGCGGCAGTCCAAAATCGCTCGCGTACGGTCACGAGGCCGGGATCGTCGAGCACCGAATCCGGCATGAGTCCCCGAAATGTCTCCTGCCAGCACCGGACATGCACTCGCGCCATCTGCGCGACGTCGGTGACCCGAGCCGGGCGAACGTGCAGTGCTGAGTTTTCGCGATATTGCTCGTCGGTCAAGGCGGCAGTCCAAAATCGCTCGCGTACGGTCACGAGGCCGGGATCGTCGAGCACCGAATCCGGCATGAGTCCCCGAAATGTCTCCTGCCAGCACCGGACATGCACTCGCGCCATCTGCGCGACGTCGGTGACCCGAGCCGGGCGAACGTGCAGTGCTGAGTCCACCACCGAAGCCTAGGGCGGGCCAGGTAGCTGTGACACCCGCCGCGAGCCTCGCAATTTTTCCGCTAAGTCGCTGGATCACGCACGGGTGAAATGACGCCTACAGCTAGGTAAAACGGGGACCGCGCTGATGACTGGGCGCGGGGGGCTACGTACAGTCGACCAATTGCGTTGACGCGTGCGTCGCTACAACCCATCCGACGAGCTGTTTTCGTGGTGGCGCTGACGTCATTCAGCAGGTCAAGCTTCCGGGCGGGCCGCCTACTTGAGGTGACGGTGACATGGCAAAATTGGTTCTTTCTCCGGTGGATGCCGCGATCTGCGAGTTAGTCGGCGTTCCCACCTTTTTGCAGGCGCGGGCCGTCGTGGCAGATCAGGAACTCGTCGGCGTCGTGGTTGGTCCGTCGGGGGAGGCGGCGGCGAGAATTCGATCTGGCGGCGTCGTCACTGGGCAGTTGACTAAGGGGCATCCGCCGGCCGTTGTCGGGTCGTGCAGCTGCCCTGACACGAAGTGCGTGCACCTCGTGGCATTGGTGATCGTGGCCCAGCCAGCGTCCCCATTAGCCGCACCGCCGGCAGCTGCACCGATTGCTGCGCCGGCTCCGGCTCCGGCTCAGCGAGTCGCGAAACCCACCAGTCAGCGAGTCCCGAAACCCACCAGTCAGCGAGTCCCGAAACCCACCAGTCAGCGAGTCCCGAAAACCACCAGGTGGGAGTCTCAACTTTCCGCCTGGGTGAGCGAAGTGGCCACCCCTGCGCTGCCGCTGCAGCCGAAGGAGCCCGGTATTGGGCTGCAATTCGAGGTCGTTGAAGGATTTTTACCAGGGACTCGCAAGGTCGGGCCGCGGGTTTCGTTGCGTCCCGTGCTGCCGGGGCGCCGGGGATGGATTCGTACCGGCATCAATTGGACTTCGGTTGACTATGCCGGCGGGTATTCGCCGGATTTGCGGCACCATCGGAGTCTGTTGGTGGAAATCAGCAGACTGTCCTCGTCTCGTTCAGGGTATTTTTCCCCTAGTTCCCCCATCTTTTTGGACGAGTTTGACAGTCGCCGGATTTGGGACGTGCTGGCCGAAGCCCAGGATTGTGGGTTGCCTCTGGTGCAGGCCGGCAAGGGTGACGTGCCGGTAACCGTTGCCCGCCGCCCGGTGCACGTTTCCCTGCAGGTGGACCGGGTCGACGGTGATTTGGCGTTGCAGGCGGTGATGACCGACGACGATCATCCCATTGACACACAAAGCGCTATTTTCATTGGTGAGCCAGCACACGGGGCCTTTTTCTGGGGAGCTCCGCCAGTCGGTCGAGCAGGTGTGCCGTTGCCGCGATTAGCCGCATTGGCCAATCCGTTGCCAGCTTCGGCGCGCAAAGTCCTGCAGGGGTCGAGCATTCAGGTCCCGGCCGCCCAGGAAAAGCGGTTCTTTGCTGACTTTTATCCGAAGCTGATCCGGCAGCTTCCAGTGTCGGCAGCCGGGCCCCAGGTTCAGTTGCCTGACGTCGGGGCTCCCGAATTGACCGTGATGTTAACGGGGCAAGACAACCGTCAGCTGGCGGTGCGTTGGGCCTGGCTGACCGAAGTGGGTGGTGAGCGGCACACCGAGCAGCTCTGGCCGCCGATACTCTCCCCGGAACGCACTGAACTGCTTAAAAAGGTGGCTGACCTCGGCGTGCTCGGGTTGTTGGAGGCCGGTCCGTTAGGGCTTCGGCTGGCACCGGAGGCAGCCCTCGCTGGCGACGAAATGATCAACTTCTTAAGTACGGCGTTGCCTGCGCTCACCGACCTCGGGGTAACAGTGATTGAACCCGACGCCGGATGGGATCTGCACGAAACGGACGCTGCACCGATCATTACTTTCACGGACACCGCGACAAGTGGGGAGCAAGACTGGTTCGACTTGGCCGTGCGGATCGAGGTCGGCGGTGAGCACGTCGACTTCGAAGAGTTGTTCGTCGCGCTGGCTCAGGAACAGCACTTTTTGATCCTGCCTAGCGGTGTCTACTTCGGACTGGATCAGCCTGAGTTTCGTCAACTGCGCGAATTGATCGCCGAATCGCGAGCTCTTACTGACAGCCCGCCTGGGGTGCTACGGGTCGGCCGATTTCAGGCCGGCGTCTGGGACGAGCTGGCCGAGCTGGGCGAGGTGGCCGGTCAAGCAGCCGATTGGCAGCGCACTGTGGCGGCGCTGACCGAGACCGGGGTCAGCCTGGACTATGCAGTGCCGCCAACTGTGCACGCTGAGTTGCGCCCCTACCAGCTGGACGGTTTCCGCTGGCTTGCCGCGCTGCATGACAACGGGCTCGGCGGGATCCTCGCCGACGATATGGGCTTGGGCAAAACCCTGCAGGCACTCGCTCTGCTGTGTCACGCCCGCCATCACGGCCGGTTCCTCGTCGTTGCCCCGGCGAGCGTCGTGCACAACTGGGCAGCCGAGGCCGAACGGTTCGCCCCCGACCTGGTGGTAACCACAATCACTCAAACAAACACCCGGCGAGGAGTCGGTCTGGCTGAGGCGATTAAGGGAGCTGACCTGGTTGTCACCTCGTACACGCTGTTTCGGCTGGAATTTGACGACTACGCTGTTGCGGAATGGGCCGGCTTAGTGCTTGATGAAGCTCAATTCGTCAAGAATCCCCAATCTCAGGCGTATAAATGTGCTCGGCAGCTGCCGGCCCGGTTCAAGGTCGCCATCACGGGGACGCCGATGGAAAACAATCTGGCCGAATTGTGGGCGTTGTGTTCGATCGCGGCACCGGGGCTTTTCCCCCGGCTCGATCGATTTACCGAATATTACCGTAACCCGATCGAGCGGGAGCACGATCAGGAACGGCTGGCTCAATTGCGTCGACGAATTCGGCCGTTAATGTTACGTCGCCGAAAAGGTGAGGTTGCAGCCGACTTACCCGCGAAACAGGAGCAGGTCATCGAACTTGACTTGTCGCCTGCCCACCACAAGGTTTATCAGCGCTATCTGCAACGGGAGCGCCAAAAGGTGCTCGGCTTACTTGGTGATCTAGAGAAGAACCGTTTTGAAATCTTCCGGTCGCTCACCTTATTGCGTCAAGCCAGCTTGGATGTGGCCTTGATCGACGAGCGGCATCGCGCGGTGTCTTCCACGAAACTGGATCTGCTGGTCGAACAGCTCACCGACACGGTCGCGGAAGGGCACCGCACGTTAGTGTTCAGCCAGTTTACCCGGTTCTTGGCCAGCGCGCGGGAACGCCTAGAACGAGCGGGTATTGCCTGCGCATACCTGGATGGCACCACCCGTGATCGCAAACGGGTCGTCAACGAGTTCAAGTCCGGGGCTGCGCCGGTGTTCCTGATCAGTCTCAAAGCTGGCGGGTTCGGCCTCAATTTGACCGAGGCTGACTACTGCATCTTGCTCGATCCATGGTGGAACCCGGCGACTGAGGCACAGGCAGTGGACCGGGCCCACCGGATCGGGCAAACACGTAAGGTAATGGTTTATCGCCTAGTCGCGCGCAACACCATCGAAGAGAAAGTGATGGTGTTGAAGGCCCGCAAGGCTGAATTGTTCGCCGGTGTGCTCGACGGGGGCGAGTTTGCCTCCACGGCAATTTCAGCGGCCGACATCAGGGAACTTCTCAGCTGACGACCGTTTTGTGGGCGGGCTGCGCTTGGCTTGTCCGTGTCCCGGTCTGGTGGGTGTGCTCTGCCGGTAATAACTACGGCGCCCGGCCACCGAACGGGCAGACGGCTACTGACCGTGTTGTCGTGCGCTGATGGCGTCCACCCGGTCGGCGGCCTTTGCTCTGAGTACCTAGACGCATCACATCGTTGAGCTGCGGGTGTGAGTAGATCCGGTGGTTGAGGTGCCGGATGGTCGTTACCGTGGGTGATGCTGGGTTCGGCTGTGGTTGTCAAGGTCGGACGGTTTACGCATCTCACGGCGATGATGCGTTGGTGTACTCAGAGCAAACGGGCGGCTGGTTGGTGGCTGGGCCGGGCGCGTAAAGCTACGGTCGGTCACTCTCTTTACCGGGGGGTGGCTGGGCCGGGCGCGTAAAGCTACGGCCGGTCACCCTCTTTACCGGGGGGCGGGTAATTGGGTGTCTGTCGGCCGGCGGGCCGGCAACGGTGAGAATCGCGATCGGCGGGTGGGGTGAGTCGTTCATTGGCGGTCGACCGTGAGCTTGGCCTGCACCCCCAGTAGACGCAGCTCAGAGGCGAGCGTGAGCACGATCGCGATGAACTGGTGAACGTTGCGGTTCGGGGGCCGTGAAGGGCCCGTGGCCATCTGCGAGCGCGGTGTTGGTGATCGCACCTAGGGTGTGGATGATCGCCAACTCTCCGCTTCAGCTGGGGCGGGCGATGATCTTTGGGGCGCGGGCAGTACGCTCGTACTGTTAAAGCCTTTGTTTCGGGAGGGGAGCGCCGGTCGATGGCGAAAATCAAGGTCACGAATCCGGTCGTCGAGCTAGACGGCGACGAGATGACTCGGATCATCTGGAAGCAGATCCGCGAGCAGCTGATCCTGCCCTATCTCGACGTCCCGCTCGAGTATTATGACCTGTCGATCCAGTATCGCGACGAGACTAACGACCAGGTCACCGTTGACGCGGCCAACGCGATCAAGCAGCACGGTGTTGGCGTCAAGTGCGCGACGATCACGCCGGACGAGGCTCGGGTCGACGAGTTCGGGCTCAAGAAGATGTGGCGCTCGCCGAACGGCACGATCCGCAATATCCTCGGTGGCGTGGTGTTCCGCGAGCCGATCATCATGTCGAACGTTCCGCGGCTGGTGCCGGGGTGGACTAAGCCGATCATCATCGGTCGGCACGCGCATGGCGATCAATACAAGGCTACTGACTTCGTCGCGCCTGGTCCGGGGAAATTGACCATGACCTTTACTCCGGCCGACGGGTCGGCGCCGATGGAGTTCCTGGTCGCTGACTTCCCCAGCGGTGGCGTCGGCATGGGGATGTATAACTACGACGACTCGATTCGCGACTTCGCTCGGGCGTCGTTCCGTTATGGTCTGGCCCGAAAATACCCGGTCTATTTGTCGACGAAGAACACGATTCTGAAGGCATACGACGGGCGGTTTAAGGATCTGTTCGCGGAAATCTTCGAGACCGAGTTCGCTGAGGATTTCGCGGCGGCCGGCCTGACGTACGAGCATCGGTTGATTGACGATATGGTCGCCGCCGCAATGAAGTGGGACGGCGGTTATGTCTGGGCCTGCAAGAATTATGACGGTGACGTGCAGTCGGACACTGTAGCGCAGGGTTTCGGCTCGCTCGGTTTGATGACTTCGGTGCTGATGACCCCGGACGGCAAAACCGTCGAAGCAGAAGCCGCCCACGGTACGGTCACGCGGCACTATCGGCAGTGGCAAAAGGGGGAGAAGACCTCGACGAACCCGATCGCCTCGATTTTCGCGTGGACTGGTGGCCTCAAACATCGCGGTGTGCTCGACGGCACCCCCGCGGTGAGCGAGTTCGCCGAAACGCTGGAGCGGGTCTGCATCGACACGGTCGAAGCCGGTCAGATGACCAAGGATCTCGCCCTGCTGATCTCGCGCGACGCCCCGTGGCTCTCGACCGACGAGTTCATGAACGCCCTGGACGAGAACTTGGCCCGCAAGCTCGCCTGACCTGGCATTTCTCGCTGACGGCCGCCGGGTTTACCCCAGCGGCCGTCACTGTCTATCTGAGTCTCGAATTGCTAGTCTAGTCGCATGACCAGGTCGCCGCTCGTATACCCATGGACTCGGAGTGAGTTCATTCGCGCCTTTGAAGCTGGCGTGTTCGATCGCCGAGTGGAATTTATCGAAGGTGAAATCTGGCGGGTGGCGATCGGCACCTGGCACGGCAATATCGTGGGCGGTATTGTTGGCGCGCTTCCGCGCTCAGGGGTCGAATTCACCACCGCTACTCTGCCGAGTGGCGGCTCGCTGCCCGACCCCGACTGCTGGGTCCGGCGATCTGATGCAGAGCCGATTGGTTCGATCGGGTCCCGGCTGTCCGTCTGGGACCCAGCAGATGTTCTGCTGGTGATCGAAGTATCTGACGAAACTGTGCTCGCCGACCTCAATATCAAAACCAGGTTGTATGGCGCCGCCGGCTATCCCGTGTATTGGGTCGTCACCAAGGACCGAATCTTTGAACACACCGAACCCACGCCAACCGGTTATCGGCGCCGTGCCGAGTTCAGTGCCGGCGACCGCATTCCCGTTGCGTACGCCGGCACTGAACTTGCTGTTGACGATTTGCTGTAAGTCGTTACGGGCGGTGGATTGCTCGGGAGGTGCGTTGGCCGGTGCCTTGCCAGCCGACCGCCCAGAGCGCGCCTGAGGCCGGGTCGCAGGCTGCTGCCGATAAGGCCAAGGCAGATACCGGTCTGTTGTTCGGAATGCCGGGCGTGCCGAGTCGGGCTGACGATCCGGGCTCATCCACAGTGAACTGTTTGCCATCCCAGTGCTCGATGTGATTGGGCGTGGTTGCACCGGCGGCATTTTCGCCAACCACCCAGACATCGGTGCGGGAGAACGGCACTACCTCGGTCAGAATTGCGGTGCCATTGGCCGGCACGACCTGCCAAGCTGCCTCATTCAAATGCAAAACTAAGGGCAGAGCGCAGAATTAGTCCGTCATTTGATCGACGATTTGTTGCCACGGCGGGGTTTCCGCGTTCGTCCACAACTGATGGTGTAGTTCCATTCCCCGTGAAAGTCTTGCGGGACAAGGGGAACAGCCGCTAGCTCCGCGTTGGTGACTTTGACCCCGGTCGGGTAGACACCGTCGTCGAGACACGCCGACACGGTCAACCCGGTCTCGGTCGTGGTATGCGCGATCAGTTCCAGGATCGTCTGGTAGTCGGTCAACGGCCGGCCCCGCCAGTTGATGGAGATGAACGAGAACATCTTGTGTTCGATCTTGTTCCATTTCGACGTCCCGGGCGGGAAATGGCACACCGTGACGTCCAACCCGGTCTCAGCAGCGAACGCCGCCAACTCCACCTTGAACGCCCGCCTACGGTACCCGTTGGAACCACCACCATCGGCAGTCAGCATCAACCTCTTCGCCTGCGGGTAGCGGGCCTTACCCATACTGTTCCACCAGGTACGTAGCGTGTTCACCGCGAACGCCGACGTCTCGTGATCAACCCCGACCGACACCCAACCCTCATCCGCACCGATGTCGTACACCCCGTACGGGATCGCCTTGGGCACCCCAGCCGGAAAGTCATGCCCGTTCACCTTCACCGGGCAACCCAGCGGCTGATACTCCCGGCCCTTATTCGCATACTCCCCGACCAACTCCTTCTTCTTGCAGTCCAGGCTGACCACCGGATCCCCAGCCTGCACAAACTGCCCCGCCAGCGCATCGATATAGCAGAACTGCGCGTCGCGATCCGGATGCTGCCCACCTTCCTTGGTCTTGAACACCGCATGCAACCGGTACCCCAAGCGCCGCAACATCCGCGCCACCGTCCGCGTGCTGACCACAAACCCCGCCGCGTCAAGAGCGCCCACCAACGACCGCAACGACTTAGTCGTCCACCGCAACAACGACATCGGATCACCCCGCGTCGCCGGTGCGACCAAATCCTGCAAAGCCTGCTCAACACCCGGCTGTACCTCACCCACACGCGGCCGGCCCGCCCCCGGCGCTCTCACCCGCCCATCGCAGACCACCCCCACACGAACCTGACGCAACCCGATCGACACCGTCGACCGCGCCGCCCCCGACGCCCGCGCCACCACCGCGATCCCACCATGACCCAACGCCTGCGCTTCCACACCCAGCAACAACCGCCACTGCCGCTCATCCAAAACCGGACGCAACACCGCAAACTTCTCCGCAAGAACACCCTCCACCGTCATCCCACCATCGAACAGCCAAGTAGGACAAACGTGACTGACTAATAGTGCGACGGGCCCTAATGGCGTGCACGTGGTGGGGCTGACGTTGCCACAGGACGAGCCGGCCGCCCACACATCGCCGGCTGAGCTCGCCGCGACACTCTGCAAACTTTGGTCATGCCCGGCATCGGCCGGCAGTGTTACCCGATTCCAGGTCCGGCCGTCGAAATGCAGAATCAGCGGCACTTGATGACCACCCACTGGCGTTTGCACACCCGCGACCCACACATCTGTTGCCGATGCCGCGAAAACCGAGTTCAACTGCACGGGCAAAGCCGATATCGGTACGGCCACAGCCACCCACTCACCGGAGCGCCGCTGCAACACCAGTGGCCGCGATCCCGGTATACCCGAGGTGATCTGACCAACCGCCCAGCCGTCGTCCACCGTACGGATGTCGACGTCGTTGAGAATTCCGCGCGACCCGGCCGGCAATGCTGGAGTGGGTTCGGTAACCCACGTCCCACCGGAATAATGCAGCACTAAACCGGTGCTACCAGTGCCGGATTCGGCGCTGCCGACCGCCCACACGTCACCGGTGTTGATCGCGTCGATGGCGTTCAGATAAGTGCTGGCTGAGCTGGTCGGCACCGTGATCGAGGTCCACGCTGAACCGTCCCAGTGTTCGGCGAGTGGCTGGTCTTCGCCACTGCCCCAGCCGGTGCCGACGGTCCACACATCGGCGGGCGAAACGACCGAGACATCGGTCAATACGCTGCTGGTCACGCCCGGCGGTAATGGTATTGGCGGCGTGCTAGTCCAGCGTGGGCTAGTTGCCGTCAGTGTGACGGTGAGCAGGACAGCGGCGGAAATCAGGGAAATGCGCATGACTACCTCCAATGGATTCAGGGATTCGCCGACACAGCGGCGTTGGTTAACAGTGCTCGGCATTTTTGCGTGACCCGAGGCGCGAACGATTCGAAATACGCGGCTGCCGCGCGCAGCCATGCCGATGGCTCACCCCAGCAGTCGGCGATGGCCGCTTCAGCCACCAAACGCAAACCTAAATGCCGAGCCGGCCGATAAGGTTCGGAAATAGTCAGGAACCGGGTGGCGGCCGATTCAGCCTCACCGCGCCGCCCGGCCTGGCCGTGCAGCACCGCCTCGGCCAGCACGCCGAATTGGGCATTCCAACCGGCTTGGGCTTGCGCGGACTGAGCTAACGCCGCGCATTCTTGCGCGCCAGCCCGGCCGGTCAACACCGCGAGCAACAAATGCGGTCCGTGCACAAACGACAGGTACGACACGGGTCGGCGCGATTCTTGCTCAACGGCTCCCGCCAGCTCGACCCACGCCGAGTCGGGGTCCTCCTGCAGCAAATGACCGAACCCCAAACCAAATCCGTGCACCGCCGAAGCGAAGTCGTCGTCTTCCCCGCCCAACTCGCGATAACGCCGCAGCAAGGCTTCGGCCGGGCGGCCCCGGTGCGCGGCCACCATGATCTGCTGCCCAACAGCCAATACCCGAGAACGGGTCAGCCGCAGCCGCTCAGCCGTTTGCTCGCAGCGTTCGAGCGCTTGTGCCGCCGCAGCGAACTCACCCCGACAAAGCTGCACAACAGCCAATTCAAGCTCGATGTCGAGTGCGACCACGACCGCCCCAGCCTGCTCAGCGACAGCCAATGCCTCAGCCAGCCCGTTCGTCGAACCCGCACGAACCCCAAGGTGTGCGCCAAGCTGATAGAGCAGGTCGAGCTTGCGGGTGACGAGGTCATTGGCGTCTGCGATGGCCACACCCCGGCGATAGAGTGCCTCTGCGCCGGCAAGGTCGGTCAATTGCCCGATCCGCCCAAGTATCTCCAGCGCATTGCAGGCAATGTCCGGCAGGCCGTTTTCAGTGGCCGCGTCGAGCGCCCGCCGAGCCAATGCCCGCGCAGCCGAATGCTGTTGCACTGACGGATCCCCGAAGATCAGCTCAGCCTCGACCACATCCAGCCGAGCCAACACCGACCCCTGCCCCGGGCCCAACCGCCGAGCCTCCCGCACAGCTGCCAAACCCCGATGCCATTCTCCAGTGGCGGCCGCAACCCGAGCCAACTGCAGCTGTACCTCGATCTGCCCGCCCCCGCGATTAAGCCTTTCGGACAATCGGTACGCATGCGCCACCCGCCCGGCCGTGGCATAGGCGCTAATCAGCGCGGCACCGAACTCGACGACAAGCTCGTCCACTGGATCTCGGTCCACTAGTGCCACCGCTCGTTCGAGCAGGGTGATGCCGGTCGACACCGCGCCACACGCCACCGCTCGCTGCCCAGCCAAACCGAACCGTTCCGCCGAACGCCGCGACTCGCCGGCCAGGTCCCACAGCTCACCGGTTAGCTGCGCCCACCCGTCGAACGAGGACGACTCGACTGCCTCGGCCGCCGATCGGGCCAGCATTGCTCGCTCGATCGGTAGCAGTCGCCCGCGTAGGGCTTCGGCGGTCAGGGCGTGCCGGAAGGCGTACCAATCGGGGTCTGGGTCTCCAATTAGCAGTTGGGCTTCGACGGCGGTGCGCAGGCTGCGCAGCAGTTCTGGTGTGGTGAGGCCGGCGGCGGTGCCGGCAGTGACGGCCGGGAATCGGCGGCCGAGTAGAGCTGCCACCTGCAGCAAAGCGGCGGGTTGTGGGCCGAGGCGGTCGGCGCGGGCGACCAAAGTTGACGACAGGCTGGCGGGGACTGGGCTGGCGGCGCCTTCGACTGCCGTCCACCGGTCGCCGGTGCGGTGGAGCAGGCCGTCGGCGACCATGCCGGCGATGAGTTCTTCGGCGTGCAGCGGGATGCCGTCGGCGGTTGCGGTGAGTCGGTCGAGCGCGGCGGTGGGCACCTGGCCTGGGGAGACCGCCAGGCAGTCGGCAGCGAGTTGGTGCACCTGTTTGGAGTCGAGGCGGGTGAGCTCGATCAGGGGGGCGGCTCGGCGGTGTTGCGCGGCACGCAGCAGTTGCAATGCGGGACTTGGTTGATCGCGGGCGGTACCAAGGATCAGCACGGGTTCGCGGTGCGCGTTGTCGATCAGATAGTCGAGCACCTGCAACGTGTCGGGATCGGCGTCGTGCAGATCCTCCAGCAGCAACAAACATCCGGTCGGCTGGGTCAGCGCAACGATGAACCGCAGGATTGCTTCGGCCAGCACAATCGGTGAATCGTCGCCGTTTGCTGGGCGCATGTCTGGCCAGTGTGGGACGAGTCGCGACAGCGCTGGCAAGAATGGCCGCAATGCTGCATCGTCGGGCACTGGGCTGTGCCCCAACGCCGACAGGAGCGCTTCGCTCAGTGGTCGGAATTGCACACTTGCGGGGGCGGCCCGACCGCGCAGCACGCGCAGTCCGAGCCGTTCGGCGATTGTCGCGGTTTCGGTCGCGAGCCGAGTTTTGCCGATGCCGGGCTCGCCGAGCAGAAAAGCAGTTGAGCCAGCTCCGCCCGCAGCGGCTCGGATCGCGTTGTGCAACTCTGCCAGCTCTGCCTCTCGCCCAATCAACTCGCCCGACCCAAGCCGCACCCCACCAATCCCGCCGGCCGTAATTGGTGCCTTAGTTGGCGGACTGATCGTTGTGAGCAAGATTGAATCCTGGCGCAGGACTGCACTTTCCAGTTCGCGCAGCGCCTTGGTGGGATCTATGCCCAATTCGGTGGCTAGAGTGTGCTTGAGCTGGCGGTAGGCGGCGAGCGCATCGGCTTGTCGGTGGCATCGATAGAGCGCGACGATCAGATGTCCGTGGATCTGCTCGTCCAGTGGATTATCGCGGGCTAATAACTCCAGTTCAGATAAAACTGCGGCGTGCTCGCCTAAGGCGAGGCGGCTTTCGATCAGGATGCGATGGGCTTGCACTCTGAGTTGGTCGAGTCGCTGGGCTTGTTCGGCTAGCCAGTCCACTGCAGACACATCGGCGAGTGAATTGCCGCGCCATAATGCCAGCGCTTGCCGTAATTGGCGCGCTTGATGCTGAGGGTCGGTGGCTGCTGCGCTTTGGCGGATCAGGTTCTCGGCTACGGCAACGTCTATCGCTTGCAGACCGAGTTCTAGGACGTAGCCAGGTGGGCGGCTCTGGATTGCGGTTCGGTTGCCCAGCACGCTCCGGAGGTACGAAATGTGGCTTTGGAGGGTGTTGATCGGGGTTGGTTGGCCCCAGATTACGTCGATCAATCGGTCGGTGGTGACTAACTCGCCGTGATGCAGAGCTAGGACTGCCAGCAACGCTTTTCGGCGCAACCCGTGCAGGGGGCGCGCCACCCCATTTGCGGTCACCTCGATCGGACCGAGAAGCGCCACTCGCACGATTAACCCCATTTCGCCATGCCGCGATCTGAGGCTAGCTGGGAATTTCCACTGCAGACTCCCGCAGTCAGGAACGCGACTGCTGGCCTGAATCAGTGCTGAATCAGTGCTGGATCAGTGCGGTTGCAGCGGTCAGCGGCATGGTTTGACCAGCGAGCGAATCCCGCTCGCCGCTGAAATTCGAAGGAGCACCACAGTCCTGACGATCATGCGTAATCGGGCCGGCGTTCTAGTCGGCCTGCTGGCGATGACGGGGGCCACCATGCTGGCCACTGCGACACCGGCAAGTGCCCACTTAGCCGTCGCCGCGGCAACCCCGGTGATCTTCGACCTGAACGGCACTTACTCCGATGGGGGCAGCGCCCGGCCGGTGATCTCCAACAACAACGACGTCTTGACCGTCAACATGTCGTCGCAGCACCGGCCGACCGCCACCGGCGTCGTGATCAACAGTGACACGATTCTGGTGACCTTCCCGGACGATGCCACCTACACCGCGAAACTGCAGGCACCGGGCACGATCCGCTGGTCGAACGGTTCAGCGTGGGCGAAGACTCGGGCAGTTCCGAGTGTCATCGGCGACACGGTGAGCCAGGCGAGCACCGCGCTGAGCAACGCCGGTTTCCGGATCGGTTCGGTGTCGAGCACGCCGGACCGCACCTGCGAAAACATTGGCACCATCCTGCGTCAAAGCCCAGGGGCCAATTCCCAAAACCTTCCGGGTACGGCAGTAAACGTCACCGTGGGCAGCCGCCCGCCGACACCCTGCCCGTAAGTATCGCGGTCGGTCCGGCGTCCACCTGACGCCGGACCGGTCCCCTCATGATCATCGGCGTGCCGGGCGACCGACACGGAGGAGTCGGCAAGTCTGCGTCGTCGGCCAGCTGAGTCGGTGCCCAGCTGATAGCTGCCGGAATTCATTGGGGTTAAGCTGCGGCGTATTTGACGTCGGGGAGCCGGGAAGTTCGGTGGTGCGGTCGGCGAGCGCGTCGATGACGGTGCGGATTCGGGCGGGGGTGAGGGCGTCGAAGGCGCTGGTGTGGTCGCTAGGTCCGGGAGCTTGCGCAAGGCGACCGAGAAAGTTGACTCCGCCGACTCCGAGACGTTGAAAGAACGCCTCGATGCTACTACCCTTAAAGTCATGACGATCGCCGGATGGCCCGTGGCTCACCGAAGTCAACTTGTTCACGCCTTCAAGCCTGGTGACTTATCCACCTCCGAGGCCCCGTTCCGGACGCTGCGCAAGCATATGTGGGCGACCTCGGGCGTCCGTATCACGCCCCGATCTGGGAACCATCTCGCCGGCCAGTTCACCATGTTCAGCTCCCTCAACGTGGACGCGGCGCGTCTCGCCCGCCATGGGAACCGGGCTGCTGCCGTCCGCGTAGCGGCAGCAGCGACCGACCTGGAATCCCGCTCCGAATTCGGTTTTTTGATGGATATCCTGGGAAAATTATCGGCACCGGATTCCCGTGATGTGATCGACGGCGTCATACCTGACGATGCACCTCGGGAACTGCTGGAGGTACTGAAAGATGTTGCCCGACTGACTGAGAAAATACGCGAGCGCGAACTTTTCGACGCACATGTCTCCGACTTCGCTGCGGGCAGGGTGAAAGAGGTGCATGAAACCTATGTGCTGCTGGTCCTGATGAGCGGCCCGGAAACGCTAATTCCGCGGTGGATGGCGGCAGGCGCGGCGAACAGCGCACGAGTGGGATCGTTCCTGGCACTGATCACCGATCGGCTAAGCGGTGCTAGTGCCGTGATCGACGTGCTCCCCGCGCTTGATATAAGCGACGACACTGAGTCGGCATCTTTTTCACCGTTTGGCCGCGGTGATCGGCGCGCGTTCGCCATCACCGCTGACGATGAGTCACTGTTGAGCGGCGAGCCGCAACCGTTTCGTATACTCGTGCCGGTAACTATCCAGTCATGACGCAGCCCGAGTGGCTCATCCGAACTGGCCGAGTTGGCGATCGTGAACTCTTGGCTTCCTTTTCCTGCGCAGACGTGGCGCACCCGTGGGAAATGGAAGCCGAGCGATTCATCCAGAAGCAATTGCTGGACACTTGGGCATTGGCTCCCGGAGCTGTCGATGACGATCCTCGGCTGCTGCTTGCTTTTACTGCCCACGGAGAGCTGTTCGGTGTTGCAGCACATGAAAAAGTTGTCCTGCAACACGGTGACAGAATAGGATTTTCCGCCACTAAGCTAGAAGTCGTGGCAATCGCAAAGCAATGGCAAGGATGGCGCTTCCCCTCTGGTGACCGTGCTAGCGATGTCCTAATGTCGGCCGTGATGAGTGACGTGACCCGGCGAGTCCCGCCCCGCGACGCTCGCATTTTTGCGATTGTGCACGAAGATAATAAGAGGAGCTTTTCATTGCTGCGTCGACATGGATTTATTGAAGAGATGAGTCGGCCAAGCCATCAATACCGGCGACCGATTACTCCGCACCGCCGAACCTCAATTTGATAACCAGATCACGCCAAACCGGAAAGATCGGATATGTGGTTTCGAAAAACTCAGCGGAGCCAATAAATCAAGGTCCCGTATGACCGGTGGGGTTACGGGTGGACGTTGCGGAGCAGTTGGGCGGCTTTTTCGGGGACTATGTCGTTGACGAAGGCGCCCATGGCTGATTCGGAGCCGGCGAGGTATTTGAGCTTGTCGGCGGCGCGACGAATGCTGAAGAGTTGCAGGTGTAGGTAGCCCAACTCGCGACCCTCGCCGACCAGAGCTTGATGCCAGCCGGAAATGTAGGGCATCGGCTGGTCGAATAAGCCGTCGAAGCGGCGCAGCACGTCGAGATAGAGCGGGCCGAATGCATCCCGTTCCTCGTCGGATAGGGCGGGCAAGTCGGCGACTTTGCGGTTCGGAGCGAGCTGCACTTCGAACGGCCACCGCGACGCCGCCGGCACATATGCGGTCCAGAGCGCGTTCGCGGCCACGATTCGGACGGCGGCTTTGCGTTCGGCGGCGAGGGTGTCGGAGTACAGGTCTCGGCCGGTTTTGCGCAGGTGGGCTGCGGCGGCGGTGAGCATTGCTCGGGTGCGCGGCGTCGCGTACGGATAGGCATAGATTTGGCCGTGGGGGTGGCTGAGAGTGACGCCTATTTCGATGCCGCGGTTTTCGAAGGGGAAGACTTGTTTGACGCCGGGGAGTCGGGAAAGTTCGGCGGTTCGGTCGGCGAGCGCGTCGACAACAGTGCGGACTCGGGCGGGGGTGAGCGCGCCGAACGAGCTGTTGTGGTCGCTGGTGAAGCAGACGACTTCGCAGCGACCGAGGCCGGGGCGCACCGGGACTAGGTCGGTTACGGCGGTGATTTCGTCGGGTTTGATGCGGTCGCTGAAGGACGGGAACTGGTTTTCGAAGACCACTACGTCGTAATCGGGTGCCGGGATTTCGCTGGCGAACTCGGGAGTGGACGGGCACAGCGGGCACGCGTCGGTGGGCGGCAGGAACGTGCGGGTTTGCCGGTGCGCGGCGACGGCGATCCATTCGTCGACCAGGGGGTCGTAGCGCAGCTGGGACGCGGCAGGCGGTGGAGGCAGGTCGCGGGTGTCGGCGAAGCTGGCCCGATCGCGGTGATCTTCCTCGTTAAAATAGATTAGTTCGCGGCCGTCGGACAATTCAATCACCGTGCGGCTCTTGAAGGTCATTGCGCGCTCACCACGACGAGTTCGGGGACGGTTTCGTCTAACAGGATGCGGGCTTGATCGTCTAGTCCGTCGTCGGTGATCAGGACGTCGGCGCGTTCCAGCGCGACGATCGACGAGATTCCGACGGTGCCCCATTTGGTGTGGTCGGCGAGCACGACGAGTCGTTCGGCGGCGGCGATCAATGCCCGGTTGACTTCGGCTTCCATCAGGTTGGGCGTGGTGTAGCCGGCTCGTTCGCTCATGCCGTGCACCCCGAGGAAAAGCATGTCCAGGTGCAGGGTGCCGATCGCGGCCGCCGCCACTGGCCCAACGAGCGCATCAGATGGAGTGCGGGTGCCGCCGGTGAGGACCACAGTCTGATCTGGACGGCCGGCGCGGTAGAAGATGTCGGCGACGGGGATCGAGTTGGTAACGACCGTCAGAGCGGCGACATCGACCAGTCGCTGGGCCAAGCCGGCTGTGGTGGTGCCGGCCGATAGCGCGATGGCGTCGCCGGGCGAGACCATGCTGGCGGCACGCATCGCCATCGCCGCCTTCTCCGCCCGTTGGCGCACTGATTTGGCGGCGAAGCCGGGCTCGTGGGCGGAACCGGGGCTCACCGTGGTCGCACCGCCGTGCACCTTCGCCAGCAAGCCACGGTCGGCCAGCGATTCGAGGTCCCGGCGGATGGTCATGTCGGAGACGCCGTATTCGGCCGCCAGCTCGCTAACCCGCACGCCGCCAGCAGCGCGAACCCGGTCGAGGATCGCGGCCTGGCGTTGTTGTGCGAGCATCAGGAACGCACCGGGGATATTTGGGGTAACCGCACTAATCCGAACACGCTCGAACAGTACATGGCGATTGGCTGTGCGCGAAAGAGCGGTGTGTCAGCGGATGAAGGGTTCAGATCCCCCGGCCGCGTCGATGCAGCGCGGAGAGCACATCTTCGACCTTGACCGCGCCGGTCATCGCTGCCAGCGCGATTGCGGTTCGCGGTTCACGCCAGTTGGCGCGCACTGCTTCTTTGCTGAACTGCCAGGCCTGACTGCGGTTGCCGGTTGCGGCTGACCAGCAGGCCAACTGGCCGTAGACCCGGGCCGCGCCGGGGCGGCAGCCGCTAATCTCCGGGTGGCGTTGCATCATCCAGCGCAGCGACGAGATTTTGGTGGCGTACTCGTACGCGTAATGGGAACTGCGGCCCCAGAGGACCCGGACCAGTGGCTCGTCCAAGTGCACGATCGGGACTCGGCGCGCGGCGCGCAGCAGCAGGTCCCAGTCCTCGTTTTGGCTGCCCGGGGCGTCTTCGGCCACGAGCCCGATGCCGTCGGGAACGGTGAGCGTGTGCCGGCGAATCAGGAACGAAGATGAGTGCAGCATGGACATCCGCGAGCGGGTTAAGTCGTGCAAAGTGACACGCGACAATCCGGCCAAACGGGGCGTGCTCGTGTCCTCAAATTCGACCTCGATCGCACATGTTGCGAATTCCGCGTCCGGTTCGGCCAAGAGTGCGGCGACTTGGCGGCGCAATTTGTCCGGCTGCCACTGATCGTCGTCGTCACAGAAGGCAACCAACTCGGTGTCCAAGGCCAGAATGCCGGTGTTGCGCGCGCCGGCCAGACCGGAGGTGCGCCAATTGGTCAAAACGGTGACGCGAGCATCCGCACGATTGAACGTGGTGGTGCGCCGATGCTGCTCACCCTGGTCGGCTGAGGCGAGCAGATAATCCGGCTCGGTCTGGTCATAGACCACCAGAATTTTCACCTCACCCGGGTAACGCTGCTCGCGGATCCCGGCGATTGCGCGCCGCAGCAGGGTGGGTCGGTTGCGGGTGGGAATGACCACACCCACGGACGGCCAGTTCATTTCACGCCTCCTGATCGGCAATGTCTCATGCCTGCTTGGCCAAAACTGGGTGCACCCGATATCCGTACGCGCGCAGCAGCGGCCCGCAAACCGCACCGACGAGCCGCCGTTGCGACTGCGGCAAACCGCCCACCCAGGCGTCGTCGCGGCGCAACGGCAACCGGCCGACGGTGAAGCGCATCGGATTGCCAGCCGCACTGTGCCCGACCCGCAAATCCGCGTAGTCCGGCTGCAAAAAGGACAGGTCAGCCGCCGTGGGTTGGCGGCCAGCGAACTCGCCCAGCCGACTCAATTCGCCCCGTGGATCAGCAAGAAACTGCTCATACCGAATCCGCCGTACGGCCACGCCGCGGCGGGCGAGCAAACCGAATGCGGCGTTGTGCGCGTTCCACAACAGCGCCGAGCGGCCGGGTGAGTAGCGGGTCATCTCGTCGGTGCCGTCGGTTTCCGGCCGGGCGACCGTCTTGGTCCACGAGTACGCGACCCCGCGCGCGTCCCGGATCACATGCACGACCCGCAGCTGCACGTCGTCAGCCCACCGCAACACGTGGGCCAGCGCGGAGTGCTTGGACGAGTCCACCACGACTGGACAGCCGGACACTTCAGCGGCTGCCGCGTAGACCCGGGCGTAGTAGTTGGCGTATTCGCGTACCTCGTCGGGTGCTTGGATCATCGTCGCTAGCCAGGGGATATGCCGTGTGCGCTCGACTAGGTGGCGCAGGGTTCGCACCCGATCGACGTCGACCTTCTCCCAGCCACCGAAGGCGAGGTGGCCGACTTGTTGCCAGAACCGGCAGCCGGAGAAACGAGCGCCGCAGCCACATCGTTCGTCGGCGCGAATGTCGCGCTCCCAGAGGTGCACCACCTCGCCGAGGGCGCAGATACCGGGAAGTTGACCAAGAAGGCGCTCGACGAGAGTAGTTCCGCTACGTCCGAAACCACCTAAATATAACACTCGTGCCACTCTCGACCACCTTCGCTCGTTTCACGGCTATAACGAGGTAACACGACTGAAGGAGGCGTTTGCGTGTTAATCGAGGCTTTCGAGCGCGTCAACCTCGACGGAACCGGCATCGACCGCATCACCGAAGCCGAGGTGGTAGCCACGGTCCGCGACGCGCTCGCCGACGGTCGCGGCGGCCGCATCATCACCCCGAACATCGACATCCTGCGCCGAGCCCAAACCAGTGCCGAGGTACGCCGCCAGCTCGCCGACGCCGACCTGATCGTGGCCGATGGAATGCCATTGATCTGGGCGAGCCGACTCGGCGGCACCCCACTGCCGGAACGGGTGGCGGGCAGCAGTCTGATTTGGTCGCTCTCCCACGGCCTTGGACGTGACGACCGCTCGATCTTCATCATCGGCGGGGCTGCTGCGGCCGACGGCGTGGCTGACGGTGCTGCTCGGGCGGGCGCCCGACTGGCAGGTGAGTGCTTGGGGCTGCGGGTCGCCGGCGCGCTGAGTCCGGCGTTCGGTTTTGAACGCGTCCCAGCCGATTATGCGCGGGTTTGCGCGACCGTTGCTGCCGCGGATCCTGACCTGGTGTTCGTTGGGCTCGGCTTCCCGAAGCAGGAACGGGTGATCACTCGACTGCGTCAGGCGCTGCCGCGGGCCTGGTTCATCGGGTGCGGTGCTGCGATCAACTTCGTCGCGGGTGACATCGACCGGGCACCGCGCTGGATGCAGCGCACCGGACTGGAATGGGCCCACCGCCTGAGCACCGAACCCCGCCGCCTCGCCAGCCGCTACCTGCGCCACGACGCGCCCTACGCCCTACGCCTGCTCGCCCGCGCCCCAGCCCAGCGCCGTGGTGGATCTAGGGCTGCAGGCCAAAACAAGTAGAAACCGTACGACCGTACGGTTAGGATGCGGGTCATGTTCGAGCGACTGCATCACGTTCAGCTGCTGATTCCGTCGGGTGAGGAGGATGCCGCCCGTGCGTTCTACGGTGGCGTCCTGGGGATGACGGAGCTGGTCAAGCCGCCGGTGCTGGCCGCGCGAGGTGGCTGCTGGTTCACGGCGGGCAGCTTGGAGCTGCATCTCAGTCCAGTGCCCGATTTTCAGCCAGCGATCAAGGCGCATCCGGGCGTACAGGTAAATGATCTTGAAGGTTTGGCGGCCAGAATCGAAGCTGCCGATCGTCAGGTCACCTGGGACAGAGACTTTCCGGGTTACCGGCGTTTCTATGCCCACGACGATCACGGCAACCGCTTGGAATTCCTCCAACCGATCGCAGCACACGAGGAAGTAGGGGTCTTTTACTAGGGTGTGGAAGGCGCTGATAGCTGGTGGTCAGGTCAGAGGTGCCGGTCTTTGGCAAGAATTAACTTGGCATGCCCTGCGAAAGCCGCACTCGAACGCCACGTCCACACCAAACGCGCTCGGCAAGGTTGCCCGCTTCACCGGAGACTTGCTCGGAAACCGCCGCTGACTGCTGCCGGTCAGGACAGTCGGACCGCCGGGGTGTTCGCAACAGTCGTGGGGTCTCCGGGGTTGTCCTGTTTGAGCGGTTCGCGTCGTACGACAGTCATGTTCCGCACCGCCGCCATTGCTTGGCGCGCCCGGTGCGCGTCGATTATATTTCGTCGGCGTTGTTGCACCAGGATTCCGCCGGACAGTGCGAGCCCGGCTACGATGAGTGCTGCCAGCAACGTGTACATCGGTACGTAGTGTGCGTTGAACATGGATCGGTCCTGATTGACTTCCCGCGCGTTGATTCCGAAGAACGTCAACACTAAGGAAAGTGGTAACCCGACCGTGGTGAGGAACCCGACCGCGGCGGTCCACCGCATCCGCCGGTCGTCATCGGCACGCCGTTCCACACTCTCGATCGCGGTTAACTCCGCACCGATCGAACGCTCCAACCGCTGCAGCATCCGCCCCACCGTGTCAGCTTTATCCTGCAATCCCATGCAGCAAAACAACGCGTCGTGGTAGGCCACCACCCGCAGCGACGGCACCAGCAACCCGAGATCAGCTGCGGCTTCCACACTGAAACTGAGTTCTAATTCTAGGTTGCCGAGCTGGTCTGACATGCGTTCCAACG
>CBDFFS010000027.1:0-11376 GCA_965246815.1 Actinoplanes sp.
TTTGATCCCGTCGACGTATGACATGGCGAGCATGGGCTACCCCGATTTTGGTGGTGGGCCGACTGCCGGGCATCAGCACGCTGGCGCCGGCACGACTTCAGTTACCTCGTTGACTGGGCCGTCGACTGGTGCTGCTACTATGCAAGTGACGCTGACTGCGCGCAAAGAAAACGGCGGCTACACCCTCAATCACCAGACTCCTGGGCCGGAAATCCGCGCGGTCAAAGGTCAGCTGATTCAGGTCACCTTGGTCAATGACAACGTCACCGAAGGGGTAACGCTGCATTGGCACGGAGTTGACGTGCCGAATGCCGAAGACGGCGTCGCTGGCATCACGCAAGACGCGGTCGCACCCGGCAAAAGTTTCGTCTACGATTCGTAGCCCAAGACGCCGGCACCTACTGGTATCACTCCCACCAAGTCTCACACGAGCAAGTCAAAGACGGCCTATTCGGTACGTTGGTGATCACCGACCCAGCCGACAAAGCAGCCGTCGACCAGGTCGTAGCCGTGCACACCTTCCACGGACGGCGCACGATCAACGGGGTGCCCGGCGTCTCGCCGTTGCCGGCCACTGGCTTGGTCCGGGCTCGGGTCATCAACACCGATGCCGGGCCGCTGCGCGCTTGGGTTTCTGGCGCGGCGTACCGAATCGTTGCAGTTGACGGGCGTGCAGTGCACGAACCGGCGGAGATCTCGGATCGGTCGATAATCGTCACCGCCGGTGGGCGAGTCGATCTGGAATTCACTGGATCAGCGGCAGTCAACGTCGGCGCGGGCGCTGCATTAGCAGTTGCCGGTGGTGTTCCGGTGACGAGTGAGCCGACGGCAACGGTTGACCTGCTGTCCTATGGCACACCCGCGCCGCTGGGATTCGATCCGAGCCAGGCCAACCGTCATTTCGATTATCGAATCGGTCGGCGAGCGGGCTTCCTTGACGGTGCCCCAGGGCTGTGGTGGAGCATCAACGGGCACCTTTTCCCCGACGTGCCGATGTTCATGGTCAGCACCGGCGACGTCGTGCAAATGACCATCGCGAACAACAGTGGCGAAGTGCACCCGATGCACTTGCACGGCCACCATGCTGTTGTGCTCAGCCGAAATGGGGTCGCCGCCACCGGCAGCCCGTGGTGGTTCGACTCCCTGGATGTCAGCGACGGCCAAACCTATGTTGTTGCCTTCGTCGCCGACAATCCGGGAATCTGGGCCGATCACTGTCACAACTTGCAACACGCCGCCGAAGGACTGCTTGCCCACCTGGCTTACACCGGAGTAAGCACGCCCTACCGGGTCGGAGGCGCCGCCGGCAACGACCCCGAGTGAAATGATTGGTCGCACGTCGCTCGTATAGTCGCCCAGGCATCGTCCCAAAGCCACATGCGGGCCGTCACGAGAGCCCGAGCTGGGTCGGCAGCCGCGCGCCTGTCTCGGCCGCTTCTTCCTTCGTCGTCGGAGCGGCAATCTCCGCCCAGTGGGTGACCGCGTTTGCCGCTACGGCCATGAATGCGCCGAGGTTGAGTGGCTGCGTAACGCTTCTGGCGTTTCGTGGATCAGGTGGCCGACCGTCGCCTTACGCAGCCGGCATTCGGGTGAGGACGAAGACGGGGATTACCCGTTCGGTCTTGGTGGCGTATTGGGCGTAGTTGGGGAACGCCTGAACCGAACGCTCCCACCACAGTTGCCGTTCCTCACCGTCGACCTCGCGCGCCAGATAATCGTGCTTTTCCGGGCCGTCCTGAAGCTCGACGTGCGGCTCCTTGCGCAGGTTGTAAACCCAGACCGGGTTCTTGGGTGCCCCGCCTAGCGAGCCGACCACCGCGTATTCGCCGTTGTGCTCGATCCGCATCAACGCGGTCTTGCGCAGCAGGCCGGTCTTGGCGCCGACCGACGTCAACACCACAATCGCCATCCCCTGCATGTCGCCGGCGCCGCCGGAGGCTTCATAGGCCTCGGCTTGCTCCCGGGCCCAGTCGGAGGTGCTCGGTGCGTATTCTCCAGTAAGTGGCATTCGACCAGACTATTCGCCCGCCGTGTTGGCACCAAGTCGCACCGTCATCGCCGCGATGAAGAATCTTGACCTGCTCAGCTACCGCTTTAGCCCAGCCACCCTCGCGCCAAGAGACCTCGATCGCGCCCTGGCCCGAACCCGTTTCTTCCTCCGGCCGCGCGGAATGTCACGCCGGGTCCGAATGGCTCCACCACTACTAACGAAGAGAAATCCCAGCATCCCCAGCCCCGTCGGGCTCAGTAGCGGTCCCAGCCACACCCCACCTTTCGGTATGTGTAGTGCTGCGCGGCCGATCAGCCGGTCTTCGGTCGGGTGAAGTGGGTCGATGGACTGGTTGTTGTCACCCTTGAAGACGAAGCCATGCACGGCATCCCCGCCGATGATGCGATGCAAAACCTTCTGCCCAGGTTGAGTGCCGCGATAGGCGACAATCTGGCCGATTTGGTATGAGTCGTGCTTCAGCACAATTACCAGGTCGCCTTGGTAGTAGACCGGGTTCATGCTGACGCCGTAGGTGCCGACGTAGGAGACCTGACCAGTTATGACCGCCCACGCGCCGAAGACCGCCATCAACGCGATGGCGGTCTTGGTGGCACGTTTCGACGGGAGATGCATCGCGGCTTCCGGCGGATCGGTGTGAACTAAACGACCCGCTTATTACACACGCACGGAAGCCGCGAAGCTGGTCAAAGCCGTCAGGAGATGCTGATAACTACGGAAGCAATGTTGGAATATCCGATTGTCGGCCCACTCGCGGGGCCTGTGGTCTGTGCAGTACAAGTGGAAACGTGAGTCGTAGCGGCGCCAGTGTTAGTGCAAGTAAAGCTGGCCGCGGAGCCCATCGACGTCGCGCTACCGTCCACAGTCAGCGTTACCGACTTGCCGTCCGGGGTACCAGCGTCGAAGGTAAGAGTGGCTCCCGTAACGGTGTTGGTGCCTGACGTTTCGATGAACGCGAGAGTAGTCAAATCAGCGCCAATGACAGTCTGGCTCACGGTGCCGCCGACGAAGCTCGAGCCAACAATGCTCTTCGTGAGGCCGCCGCCGGTGAAGGCGGTAGAGCCAGCGGCAACCGCGCCGGCGACTGCGACGCCGCCCATAAGCTGAAGCATGCTGCGCATAAAATTCTCCCCAGTTCGGTAGCCCAGCCGACCCGACGGGCCCTGTGGCTTTGCGTCCCCGGCTCGCACCAGGTTTGCCTTTCTCGGACACCCTGAGGATCGGTCCCACGCCGGACACACCTAAGCCCTGACGAGCCAATTTACGGGTGCAATTTGGTAAGCTGCCCCATCGGGCACTTGGCGTCGCTAGCGACACCGCGAAACCCAAGAATCGCGAACGCCCCGAACTGCAACACCACCAGACCAGGTTCACGCGTACGCGTCTCCAGGGCTTTCTGGCAAGAGTCGCGCCGCTTAGCTCGAGGTCAGCCGCAGAGGGCGCCCACGAGCGCCGTATACACGTTGTATAACAGTCCGTATGATCCGAATATGGCCGCGACTTCGATGATGCGGGCAGCCCGGAAACCCGTGCCCGCGTAATGCGCATTGCCTCGAACGACTATCGCGGGGCGACCGCCGATGGAACCCTGCGCCGTCTGGTGGATGAGCACTGGGAGCGCCAGGCTCTAGCAGCTATCGACGACTACCAGCGCGCCGATCCGGACGGCTACGCGGATTATCTCCGCGAGCTGACCGAAAACGACCCCGGCGGTTCCCCTGAACTCGAACCGTGGGAAGACGGTAAGGCCGCGTGACTGCACTCGCACCGCGGCAGGTGTGGTGGGCCGATCTGGACCCGATCCAAGGACATGAGCAGGCCGACGGTCGCCCGGTGCTGATTGTGTCCTCGCGGTTCCATCTGCAGCTCACCCGCCAAACCCTGCTGTCCGTGCTGCCGATGACCACCAGGGAGAGGTCAGGCTTCCTTCACCGAGTCCCCGTCGCGGTGCCAGGTCAACCGACGTCATATCTGCTGACTGAGCAACTACGCACCCTCACGGCTGACCGGCTCGCCGGCCGCACGCCAATGTGGGAACTACCCATCGACGAGATCGCCGAGGTCCGCCGCGTATTGCACCGGATGATCGACCTATGACAGCGCCCAGAGTCAGTGGATACGGTTGGCTGTAGCGACCCAGGTCGCCCCACGCTGCTGCTACCGGGAGTGTCCCTGTTGGACCGTTTCATCACCGATCCCACGTTCGCCAGCACTTTTCGTGAGATCCGCACGCAGCGCGGGTTGTCGCTGCGAAGTCTGGAAAAGCTCGCCTATCTGAGCAAAAGCGTGCTCGGTGATCTGGAAACCGGCAAACGTAAACCCACCGCCGCGGAAGCCAGGCGACTTGATGATGTTCTCCAGGCCGATGATCAGCTTGCCCAGTTGGTCACTGAGGTGGGGTCGCAGATCGATGAGGAGCGGTTGCTGTATGCCGCGCGCAACCCCCGCCGCGTCGATGTGGGCACGGTCATTGACCTGGCGACACTGCTAGCAGCGCAACGGCACCTCGACGACACCATGGGATCGGCGGCCGTGCTGGCTCCAGCCCAAGCGCAACTGGATATTGTGACCACGCTGGTCGGGGAATCAGTTGATGCTATGCGCCCGATGATCCTCGACATTGGGGCGCAATGGGCGCAGTTCGTCGGGTGGCTCAACGCCGCAACCGGGGACGTGCAACAGTCCGCTCACGCCTTCTCGCTCGCCCTGGACTGGGCCACTGAACGCGGTGACATCGACATGATCGCCACCGCACTGTCGTTCAAGGGTTACCTCGCAGAAGGCATTGGGCACATCGGCTCCATGATCGGTCTGTCAGCGGCAGCCCAACGCGACCAAAATGTTTACGCCGCGCAACGCGCGTATTCGGCCGGCCAAGAAGCACGTGGCAGGGCCATTACTGGTGACGAGCAAGGCGCGATCACCAAAATTTCTGAGGCTGCCGAAATTGGAGCGCTGCAAGATCCGCAGAGTATGCCTCCGTGGAGCTACTACTACACGCCTGACTTCATGCAGATTCAGCGTGGCCTCATTTACTACTTACTCGGGGAGATGTCCGAGCACCGCAACTCTGAAGCGATCGACCTGCTCAGGGCCGGTTTGGACGGGCTGTCCCCGGACGCACGACGCGCTGAATGGGCTGGCGTTTACCTGTGCCAGCTTGCTGAAGCACACGCTCGTGCCGCTGAACTGTCCGAGGCGACCACGCTCGTACAAGAAGCTTTGATTGTGGCCGGGCAAGCTCGTTCCTCGAAGGTTCGTCTCCGCGCTCTGCAACTGGCTCGCAGATACAAGCTGGCCGTGGATCGTCCGTAATTCGCCCGGACAGTGCCCGGACACCCGTCCTCTGCACAATCCGTGAGCGCACCCGCACGATTAGGTGGGATTGGACGGCTGCGACCTGGGAGGCGTGATGTGGCGACTCATCACCTGGAAAACACGCAAACGGCAAGCTGAGCAGGAACGCGCACAAGAGGTAGCACGGCGCCGACAGCAGTTCGAGCACAACGCGGCAGTTCGGCGCATCATCGATCAGGCACGTCACCGATGACCGTCCAGCGGGAACACATCAGTGCTCGCCCATCATGGGACTGCACCGCTTGCGAACGGCCCTGGCCATGCGACCCGGCACGCGAACAACTTCGCACCGAATTTGCGAGATTCCCGTCTGTTCTGCGGATCTACTTGTTCGGGCAGCTCACCGATGCCAGTGCCGAACTCATCGGCGCCGATCCGATCGAGCTCTTCCACCGATTCCTCGGGTGGAGCCGATAGGCCTACGCCCGCGCTTCAGGGCTGCATAGGGCAACAAAAGGGGTGGCCATCGACTGGGCCTGGATACCTGCTGGGTGCGCTCGCGGTCGTGCTTAGGGGCACGCTGGTGCTGGTCATTTGGGCGCTCGGCGCAGCCTTGTTACAGTGGACCGCACACATGATCTTCGATCTACGGGGTGGGCGATGGGCGCGTTCTTTCAAGTCGAAGTGGACACGATCGCGCGATACGTGGCCACACTGCGAGAAGCGCAGGAGCATTTGGCCGCGTTGCCGTCGTTGTTCTCCTCAGACGAGGCCGTGCTAGGAAACGACAAACTCAACCAGGCCGCCGAAGATTTCCGGACCAGCTGGCAATACGGGGCGAAGCAGCTCGGTGAGGTGGTCGGCCACACGACTGCGGCGGTTCAGGACGTGCATGGGGCCTATGTGGGCACTGACGCAGCCGTGCAGGCCGCGATGTCCTCGCTGCAGCAACCGTTGGGCATCATCGACGAGGCCGCCGACGAACTCACCCGTCGTCCGTAACCACAGGAGGCAATGGTGCAACTCACCGACCGGATCCGGCCAGGCGCAGCACTCGAAGACGAAAACCTACGCGCGGGACTTCAAGAACGACTTGCAAAGCTTGAGATAGCTGCGATCTCCGGCAAGTCTTTGGATCGCATTGCGCTCAATGTGGGTCACCACACCTGGTCCGTGCTCGCAGCGTATCCCTGGCAGCGGTACAACTATCGCTATGGTCGCTGGCAGGCCGACGGGATCTTATGGCGGGCCCTGATTACGTTCGATGTGTGGGAGTCGTACAAGTGGCGACCCAATCACGATTCATTTCAGCTCCTGGACCCCTACAGCGGGCAACGGATCGGCGAGTTCATCTCGGATGCCGAGTTTAAGCGCGATGGGACCCTATCGCACGAGCTCCCGGATGTGATCGCCGCGCCCGGCGGGACGTTGGAGTTTGCTGGGAATCCCGCCAGCATAGGCGTCTATCGACCAACGGGTGGTAGCGCAGACACGGTCCGATATTCCTGTAACCCTTGGGGGCACCCAGGAAACACGATTGCCAGTCTCGAGAGGCTGCGCACAGGCGAAGCTGACGAACTACCCCCCACCTATCCGACGCCCGACCTGGACTTACTGGACGCTGCCCGCGTTTGGTTTGCCCAAAGCCCGGACAAGCCGCGGAAGAAACCCGACTGGAAAGCCTCCTATCGAGCATTCCATTACCGCCCAGGGAACGGACTTCCCCATTTCGTGCGCCCCAGGCGCAAGGACGCCGGCCAGTGAGCGCCACGGCTTACCCAAATTTGGGTTTCGACCCGTGCCCAGGCTCAACTATTGCTGTGATGGAACTACACCAAAAGATTTCTACCGCCAGCAGTTCCATGCAACGCGCCAACGATCTCATGAACAGACTGCGCAACGATACGTCTGGGGCGTGGCAAGGAACGACAGCCGACGCATTCCGAACCCACCTCAACTCGACCTTAATCGATGACCTTGGTAGCGCTAACCAATCCCTCAATCGGGCGGTGACCGCCTTACAAGAGTGGGAGATCGGCCTCGCGGGCTTCCAACAACAAGCAGCCGCCCTGGAGTCACAAGCGGCCAGCGCCCAACGAACCGTTAATGCCGCCGACACCGCTCACCGCAACGCCGAAGGCAATCCTGACCTGCGGCTTGCCGGTCAACAGTTCACCACCGATGCTGACCTGCGTAACGCGCAACAGCGCCTCAATGTAGCCGAGTTAGCGTTGCGCAACACCACCGCCGATATGGATGCCGCAGTTGACGCACTCGACATCATCCGACGGCATGCACACGATTTGAACGACGAGTGGGACACCGCGTCTAGCAAAGCCGCTGCCGCGTTGAAAGAGGCGGCCGGTTTCTCTCCGCACAAAGCAGGGCTGCTGGACCGCCTCGGCCACGACCTCGTCCATCTAGTCGATGGGGTTGACGACTGGGTCAAAAACCACCTCGAAGACATCCACTCCGTACTCAGTACCGTGTCTGCTGTCGCCGGTCTCATCGCCCTGTGCACACCGCCACCGATCGATGCCATTGCTTTCGCTGTGGCCGTGGTCGCTGGTGTCGGCGCGTCAGCCACCACTCTGGCCGATCCGAAAATGCGCAGCGAACTCGGTGGCCTGCTGCACGGCAATTTCGCCGGGAATTGGCACGCCGGTCTCCAACTCTCCGGAGACGTCCTCGGTCTCGTGCCTGGAGCCGGCGCTGGAGTGAAATTGGTAAAGGCCGGGAACCTTATGGCCGACGCCGGTCGAGGCTTCCCTAAAATCGTCGACATTGCCTCGCGAACCGCCCACGATTCCGGATTTCTCATGCGGAATGTCGCCAAGAGCTCCGGTCGGATCGGTACGACATTGCAGAAAATCAAGCTCTTGGAACCGGGGCTGGGAGCAGAGAGCCAATCGGAGAAAGCACTCAAAGTTGAGGCCACTGCTGACATGTTGAATTTCCTGAACAAAACGCGTGGTGGAATCCAGAAAACCGCCACTACCACTTGGAATGAGGTGACTGGTGGTGGAGACAGCAAGTGAACAGGGGTGGCGGAACTGTGGTTGACCATTCCGGACGGTTACGCCGAGCTTCCCCTGCACGACCTTGAAGCGGTCATGAGCGGAACAAACACGCTGATCGCAGACGTGGGCACGTCCGAACAACGTCTTGCTGCAGATTTCGCGCTGGGTTCCCTCGCGACATTGTTGACCATGCTGAGCGAACGCAACGCGATGTATTGCGGAATAGGCCGGCACCTTTCCGTTATCGACGGCTCTACGGTCACCTCGACGCTGGTCGTTACGTTGTTCGAGTTTCCGGGTGAGCGGGAGCCGAAACTTATTCTTCGCGACCTGCTAGAGGCTGAGGCCCAAGAGGGCGACCCTGCCGAAATAAGCCTGGTTGAGATGGACAAGCGTCCAGTCCTGTTTGTCGAACGAACCAACCAGCTGCCCGCACCAACAATTCCCGGACAACAACCACCGACCGCAGCTGAGGCACCGGTCTGGCAGCTCACCGCGTCGGTGCCCTCACGACGTGGGGACCGGTTAGCCACGATCGAAGTGTCCACCCCGTTTGTCGAGCACGGTCCGCAATATCGCCCGATGTTGGTTGACGTTGCAAGGTCAATCACCTTCGAGCCACCCCAGGACTCCGACCCACTCGCCGTCCTACTCGGCTAGAAGCGCGCCGATCCACGCAAGTCGGGGCCGGCGCACTTTACCTACGTCGGCGCAACAGAAGGACGACGAGGACACCCACCAACAACGTGCCAAGGGCAAGGATTCCGGCAAGGGTTAGGTAAATGCTCGAATTGCTGCCGGCTCGGTCGGTAGAAGTAGCCTTTGCGGGCGTGGAACTGCTGCTCGGGGCCGTTGACGGCGGCGCGGTGGGAACATCGGCGGTCAAGGCTTTGAGCAGGTTGAGCCGACCATAGCCGTAGGTGTCGTCGCGTCCGGGTGGCCCGGCATCGGTCGCCGTGGCCGTGATCCGGTGCACGACCTCAGCCGCACTAAGAGTTGGATATTTTGCCCGGATCAACGCTGCCGCCCCGCTCACGAACGCGGTGGCATCACTCGTGCCGTTGGCGAGATTGTACCCGGACGAATTGATGCTAGTGCTGGCAATGTCGACGCCGGGCGCGACAATGTCTACCTGTGGCCCGGTGATTGAATCCGACCAAACCTTCCCAGTTTGGTCGACCGCCCCGACACTCAAAACCTCCGGATACGCGCCAGGGAAAGGGATTGAGGAGACCTCTTTGCGATTTCCCGACGCCGCCACCAGAACGATATCCGCAGCTTGTGCTTTCTTGATCGCATCGCTGAGAGGTGTGTCATCGCCACTGCCGAACGACATGCTGATCACACCCACATGGTGGGCGACAGCGTAATCAATCGCCTTGCTGATGTAATCGGAGCTCTGGTACCAATTGTTGATCACCCGGACCGGTAAGATTTTCGCCTCGGGGGCTAGCCCCAGAATGCCGTCACTTTGACCATCGCCGTGACCATGCCCGACGATGATCCCGGCCATGTGTGTGCCATGTCCGCGCGAGTCAGCACGACCGGTGCCATCGCCCTGCTTGTTAGGAAGAAGGTCGAGGCCGGGTAGGACAGCGCCGGCCAGATCCCGGTGTTTCGCGTCTACTCCGGTATCGATTAACCCGACGGTCACCCCGGCACCCTGACTCACCTGATGAACCCGCGCAATATCCAGAGTCGACAGGTACCACTGCCGGTCCCGGATCGAGTCGGCAGAAGCAGCCGGTGAGCAGCCCAAAACCGCACCCGCTGCGATGATCGCGGCAAGTACGGCACGAACAACGGTAGAACGAACGATCACTTGTCAATCCCGATGACACCAGGGCCAGGATCGTGACGCACGGGTTTCAAGTTCGGCTCGATGACCGGTGCGACCCCAGTGCGCACACCCCACTCAACATCAGCCGGGCCACGACCCAGCTCATCCTTGCCGCCGCCACGCTTACCACCGGCACCGCCTGGCCCGCCGAGCATCCCTTGGCCAGGCTCGGAAGCGCCGGGAACACCCCTACCCGGTGATTCAGCGGACAACGGGCCACGCCCACTCGCGCCTCTATTGCTGAAGCCACCCTCGGACGGCTCAGCGCCGATCGTGAACCCGGACGGTAAACCGCGACGCATCGGCACTTGGTCACGACCACCAACACCTGGCCCAGTCGAAAACCGACCGCGGGGATCACCGAAACCACCCTGACCTGGTTGCGCACCGATCGTGGCCCCCGACGGTAAACCACGCCGGACCGGTGCCTGCTCACGATCACTAATACCCGAACCCGGCGGAAGGCCGTTACCGGAACGTGCGCCCATACCCAGGCCTAATCCCGCGGCACCGCCAATTACAGCTCCCGCCGCCGCACCGGTGGAGCCACCACCCCCGACTGTCGCACCCGGCAACCCCACCCCGGTAACAACACCGCCGCTGTGGCTTACTGACGTCGGCGGCGGCACGAGCACACCACTCAACCCAGGCCCGCCACTAGGATCGATGGTCGTTGATTCACTCTGCTGGCGGTGGGAGGAATTACCGGTATTGCTGCCCGTTTCAAACTGCGGCGGATGATGCGGAACCGGCACAGGGACGGGCACAGCGGTCAAGAAGCCATCGCCATGCGATCTCAACGGTGCCGATCCGGTGCCGGAAGGAAGGTCTCTTGATTCATCATCGAACCAGGAACCCATTCCGAACAACGCCGGGGCGTTGATCTGGGTGCTGTGATCCGCGATGGCGGCCTCCGCCACCCGCATTGCCTGCTGACCCTGATGGTCGAATTCGTCCTCAGCATGATCAATAAACCTGGGCGTGAGGTCATCGCTGACAGTCTGCCGCTGTTGCACCAATGGTGCCAACGTGCTCTGCGCGGTCGCAATCGCGTTGACGATGCCCTGCAACCCGACCCGTGTGTCCTCGGCCGAGATCAGCGTTTCGTTCATGCTGGTCGCCAGAATTGTCATCTGGTCCTGGAACGCGCGGGCCGAGGCGCTTTTCTCCGGCGGCCAGGCCTCAGCTAGCTTCTCTTGGGCTGCCAGTAG
>CBDFFS010000028.1:0-15642 GCA_965246815.1 Actinoplanes sp.
CCGATGCCCGGACATCTGCACGACACCACCTGCGCCCGCGAACTGAACATCACCGCCGCATTGAACTGGTCCGCGGCCGAACTCAACCTACCTACCCTGGCCGACTCCGGCTACGAAAGCACAGGTCACGGCATCAAAACCCCCATCAAACAACCCACCGACGGTAAACCCCTCGCCACCGACAACCGCGCCTACAACCGACTCCTGCGCAGTCTGCGCTGGCAAGGCGAACGCGGCTTCGCCATCCTCATCGGCCGCTGGAAAGTCCTCCATCACGCCACGATCAGCCCCCGCCGCATCGGCGATGTCGTCACCGCCGCACTACATCTCACCCATTTCGAATACAAATACCTACCCCAACCTTGCTGAGATCACCTCATTGCGCCTGCTGAGTATTATCGGCCGTTGTTCTCACGTCAGCGTTGAGGCTTAAACCGCCTTCGCCAGCGCTTGGAAGGCGAGAAGGAAAGTTAACCATGGACGACATCGTGGTAGAACTCGACAGAATGCATCGTGATCTTGTTGCATTCAACAGCGTGCTGGATAAGGCGGTAGCGCTTGGGAACGTCACTGCGCAGGGCTGGGACAGCTCCGGGTCCATACAAGTGACGCTCGACGTGGACGGCCAGCCGAATTCCATTTGGGTAACTGACATGTGGCGGCGAAACCTTACGGCGGACGGGATCGGTGCTGCAGTGCTGCAGGCAGCTCAGGCTGCCCAGGCTGAGCGAAACCGTGCATGGACTACCGCCCTTGAAGAAAACGGGGTGACCACCCAAATCGATCAATGGGATTCTCCAAACCACGAATCTGTAGTGGATTTATCGCCGCCCCCCGTATCTGTGTTGACGACGCCGCTGGGTGATGTCGCGCCCCGACCCATGGACGAAGTGATCGCAGATGTTTTGGCGCTGAACTCAAGCAACATCACATTTCCCACAGCTGTTTCAGACCGCGAAAAAAAATATACAGGGGTCTACCGATATGGGGAAGTGACGGTGACTATATCTGCCCAAGGTTTGGACGACTGCACTGTCGACGCGGACTGGGCGGCCAGGGGAGTTGACGATGTGATCCTGACCGAAGCACTCACTGAAGCATTACGTTCGGCTCGCGATGATTTAACCGGATCTGCCTCCTCGGCTATTAACGAACCTACCAAACTTGACTATTTACTCGCTGAGGCAACAGCCCATTTGATTACTCCAATGTGACACTCATACCTCTAGATATCTGATTGTTATCTTTTTATATCTTCGCCTTTTAGGAGCTTACTCATGCCGGACATCAAGAAGCCTTCCCCGGACGATATTAAAGCTTCATTGTCAGATATGGATCATGATGCAATGGTATGGCATGAGCTATCAGGAGGCATGACAAAATTAGCGGTCCATATTGATGGCTTGAACGTGACAGCGATCTCAGCTGGGATCTTTATCGGCCTTCACGGCACGTATACAGCGCTCGTTGAACATATGTCTTCATTGGCCTCTTCCGGAGCCAAAAGATTTGCCGATATCAGTCAAACGCTTAAAACAACCGAGAAAATGTATCATGATATGGATATGAAAATTCACGGCGATCATACAAAAGTTTCTTCCCTTATCGATCAAAACCCCTTAGGAATGTCGGCATGACGCCACCACAGAACGCTAATATTGGGTTCAAATCCCACGCTTTCAACGGTGATCTTCTTGAAGCAGCTATTAAAAAGTTCGAGGAGCTATTTGAAGCCCTTTCCAGAGTCGGTAAGGATCTAATCAACCGCGCTGCTGGCTCAGCATCGGCGACAACCCAGGCGCCCAATGATTGGGCATCAGGTGTAAATCGTACGCTTAATAACTGGGCGGCAGGAGCTAATCATACGCTCAACGATGGAGCGTCGGCGATAACTAACGCGATCAATTTAGCTATGAAAAAAATGGGAGAAACACTCGTTTTTCTCGCTGAAAAGCTGGTTGAAGTAAGGAACGGGGTAGGAGCACCATGGGCAGCTTACGATATAGCAGATAAATGGGTCGACGCCCACAGTATAGCTTCCGACATAATTTCACAGCTTCATGTAGGAGTCACCTTAAAGGCTGGGGTCAGTTGGCAGGGCAAGGGGGCAGATAGCTACAAAGACAAGCAGATAACTCAACTTGCGGCTCTCGAGAAATTTCGAGACGTGTGCACCGACTGCCAAAATACTACCGCTGGTATAGGTAACGCTGGAACAGGTTTTTATATTTCGTTGATAATACCTCTCATTACGGTGGTAGTGACGGCCATCACTACCGCCGCATCAGCTGGCACAGGTGTGCTCACATTGCCTGCTGTAACTGCGGGGCTGGCAGCCGTAACTAAAAATACGGCCTCGGTCGTGAGTATTATCACGGGTTTGATTTACTTCATTCAAACCACAAAAACTGAAGTTGGTAGAATGAAGTCTTTAACTTATGACAACAGCCGCTTCCCGCACCATGCTTGGCCCTCACCAGAAACCAAGCTGTACCTTTACGATCCCAAATTCCCGGACCGCATAAAGCCTAAAGTATATCTTTGAGCAACACTGCAGGGAAAGAGACGGATGCCGAGGGCTTCGGCGATTTCGGTGGGGATTTCGCCGGCGGCATGGCGGTGTTCCAGTAATGGTCGACTCCTCAGTTAACATAGACAGTATTCTCCGTACTGGAAATGCTTGGTTTTAGCGGCAAGGATCCGTTAGGCAACGGATATTTTGAGCCTGCCTGCCCGGATCCTTCACTTCACTGTGCGTCGATAGACCACGGCCTGCCATGGAAAGAGGATGAAATTCACCGGCGTCGTCTCGAGATTGTTCACTAATAGCTCAGCCGACGACCAGGCCGCAGCGTCGATCTCGGCTGGCACGGTCTTGCCGGAGAAGTTGCCGATGACTAACAATTCGGTGGCACCGAGCCGACGAGTGAAGGCATAAAGTTGCTCGTCTTGCGGCATGAGCATGGTGAAGTCACCGTCGACCACTGCCGGTTCGGTGTGGCGCAGCTCGATCAGCCGACGGTAATGGTGGAAGACCGATTTCGGGTCGTTGTGTGCGGCGGCCGCATTGAGCTGTGGATAGTTCGGGTTGACCGCCAGCCAGGGCGTGCCGGTGGTAAATCCCGCGTGTGGCGAGGTGTCCCACTGCATCGGGGTGCGTGCGTTATCTCGGCCGCGTGCCCGCAGAACTGTTAACACATCTTCTGGTGAGCGGCCCTCGCGCTGGGTTGCCTGGGCATACTGACCAAGCGCTTCGATGTCACGAAAATCATCGATTGTGGCAAAGGGATAATTAGTCATGCCAATTTCTTCGCCCTGATATATATATGGTGTGCCGCGGTGAAGGTGCAACACCGTGCCGAGCATGGTGGCCGAGGCAACTCGGTATTCGGCACTGTCGTCGCCGTAACGCGAGACCACCCGCGGCTGATCGTGATTGTTCCAATAAAGACTGTTCCACCCGGCCGTGGCGAGACCGGCCTGCCAGCGACCGAAAATGGCCTTCAAGTTGGTCAATTGCAGCGGGAGCAGCCGCCACGGGTCAGCGCCCCGGTCGGCCCAGACGTGGTCAAACTGGAAGACCATGTCGACCTCACCTCGGGCCGGGTCGGTGAACAGAATCGCCTCGTCGACAGTCACGCCCGGCATCTCGCCGACGGTCAGCAAAGCTTCGCGGCCGGCGAAAACCTGCTCATACATTTCGTGCAGGAATTCGTGAATCCGCGGGCCGTTCATATATGCCGCAGTGCCGTCCGCGAACGCTGCGCCAACGGGCAGCTGGCCATCCGGAAGTGCACCGGTGTGCGGATCGACTGCCTTGGACAAGTAATTGACCACGTCCATCCGGAACCCGTCGACACCACGGTCGAGCCACCAGCGCATCATCGAATAGATGGCTTCGCGCAGCTCGGGATTCTCCCAGTTCAGGTCGGGCTGTTTGGTCGAGAACAAGTGCAGGTAATACTCGTTTGTTTTTTCGTCATATTCCCAGGTCGATCCGCCGAAGGCAGCACCCCAGTTGGTCGGCTCCGCCCCGGGCGTGCCCGGTTGCATGCCGGCGCGGGCTGGCCGCCACCAATACCAGTCCCGCTTGGCACTGGCGCGATCGGCACGGCTCTCGACGAACCACGGGTGCTCGTCGGAGCTGTGGTTGACCACTAAATCCATGATCAACTTCATCCCCCGCTGATGTACGCCACGCAGCAGTTCGTCGAACGTCGCCAAATCTCCGAACAGCGGGTCGATGCCCTGGTAGTCGCTGATGTCGTAGCCGTTGTCGTCCTGCGGAGACGGATAGATCGGCGACAGCCACAGCACGTCGACGCCGAGATCGGCCAGATAGTCGAGATGTTTGATGATGCCGAGCAGGTCGCCCATGCCATCGCCGTCGGCGTCAGCGAAGCTGCGCGGGTAGATCTGGTACACGACTGCGCTTTTCCACCACAGATCCGTCATCCGTCTTCTCTAACACGAGAACGCTGACTTGTGGGCGCGAGCATACTAAGCAGGTGTTAACTTCCCCGAAATGGCATTTGTCGTGAAGGTCGCACTGTTAGGACCTATCGCCTGGCGTACGCCACCGTTGCACTACGGCCCGTGGGAGCTGATCACCAGCCTGCTGGCCGAGGGGCTGACTGCGCGCGGCGTCGACGTCACTTTGTTCGCTTCCCTCGATTCGGTCACCGCTGCCACTCTCGCGGGAATCAGCCCCACTGGTTACGAGGAAAACGACGAGCTCGACGGGCGCGTGTGGGAAGCGCTACACGTCAGCTACGCATTGTCGCGTTCCGCCGAGTTCGATCTGGTTCATAACCATTTAGACTGGTTGCCGCTCGCTTTCTCCGCACACTGCGCGGCCCCGATGCTGACCACGATCCACGGCTTCTCTGGGCAAAACATCCTGCCCGCCTATCGTCGCGCCGACTCGCATTTCGTCTCGATCTCCGACAGCGACCGATCGAGCGACCTGGACTATCTGGCCACCGTGCACCACGGCATCGACCTCGATGTGTTGCCAGTGTCGCTGGTCGGCGGGTCGGACCTGATCGCGTTTGGGCGGATCCACCCGGACAAGGGCACCGACCTGGCTATCGAGATCGCTCGGCGGGCGGGCCGGCGCTTGGTTATCTGCGGCATCGTGCAAGACGAAAAGTTCTTCGCGGAGGCGGTCGAGCCACACATCGACGGCGATGCAGTAGTGCACCTTGGCTCGGTTGGACCGCAGCAACGCGGCGCAGTCTTGGGTGCTGGCGCGGCATTGCTGCACCCGATTCGCTTTGCCGAGCCGTTCGGACTGTCCGTCGTCGAATCGATGGCTTGCGGCACCCCGGTCGTCGCGTACCGTAAGGGGTCGATGGCTGAGGTGGTTGACGATGGCGTGACTGGACGCCTGGTGCAGGACATCGACGAGGCGGTTGCTGCAGTCAACGGCATCGCACAGCTCGACCGGGCACAGTGTGCGGCGCGAGCCCGGGAGCGGTTCAGCGCAGACCGCATGGTCGAGGACTACCTGGCGATTTACCGCAAAATCATCAGCCCAATAGGTTGATCTTGTTAACGTCGGCATATGAATTGCACGTTGACGGGGGCAATTACCTAAAAACGCGCAATGACGCCTGCGTGCGGTGTGCACCACCGTGCCCACGTGGGTTGAGTCGTGCTGCGGGGAGGCAGCCGCTGACCAGAAAGGGCCCTTCCATGCCCGCTACCTATGGCTTCTTGAGCACCTACCCGCCCACGCAATGCGGTTTGGCGACATTCAATGCGGCACTCGCGACCCACCTGAATATAGGTGGATCGGCTGGAGTGGTGCGCCTACTCGCCGGCGACAATCCGGATGGCAATAATGTGCCCGGTGCAAAACTGTCGAACGGCAAACGTAGCTGCGCCGAGAAAGGCCGCGGAACAATTGAGCCCGACCGAGCGGCACCGCGAGTCGTGCACACCTGGAACACTGACACCGCTGGTGGCTGGGCTGCGGCCGCCAACGCGCTCAACCGGTTTCAAGTGGCGATCCTGCAGCACGAATACGGCATCTATCCCGGCGACGCCGGCGCCGAAGTGCTGCCGTTGCTGCGCGCGGTGAAAGTGCCAAAGATCGTGGTGCTGCACACGGTATTAGCCAACCCTGATCCGCTGCAACGTTCGGTATTGGAACGTATCGCCGCCGCCGCCGATGCCCTGGTCACCATGACTGACACTGCCCGGCAACGACTCATCGGCGGCTATGCGATCGACCAGCACAAGATCTCGGTGATTCCGCACGGCGCGGCCAGCCATACCAGTGCGCCACGCAAAGACCACGATCGGCCGCACCTGCTCACCTGGGGCCTGCTCGGACCAGGCAAGGGCATCGAGTGGGCTTTGCAAACCCTCGCGCTGCTGCGCAACTACGAACCGATGCCGGTGTATACGGTCGCCGGGCGTACCCACCCGAAGGTGCTCGAACAGTTCGGTGACACCTACCGCGATTCGCTGCAGGCGCTGGCCGCCCAGCTGGGGGTGACCGACGCGGTCCAGTTCGACGACGTGTACCTCGACGACGCCGCCCTGTCCCGACTGATCCGCTCGGCCGATGTGGTCCTACTCCCGTACGACTCGACCGAACAGGTCACCTCGGGTGTGCTGATCGAGGCAGTCGGTGCTGGTGTGCCCGTGGTGGCCACCGAGTTCCCGCACGCAGTGGAGCTGCTCGCCGATGGGCCCGGCCTGCTCGTGCCGCACCAGGATCCGGAAGCGATGGCAGCCGCGGTTCGTCGAGTGCTCGCCGCACCTTCAGTGCCCGGTCGGCTCACCGGCCTCACCGGCGGACCCACCCTGCGCTGGCCCGCCGTTGCCGCTCGCTACCAGGCCCTAGCCGCCCGCCTGCTCGCCGCCCGTACGCCGGTAGCGACCTCGGTGCCCGCATGAGCACTGGCCTGCGGTTAGTGCCGCCGCCGATCCAGCTCACCGACGCCCCGCCGCCAAACTGGAGTCACATCGTCCGGCTGTCCGACGACACCGGCCTGCTCGAACACGCCCGCAACGCGATAGTGCGCCGCGAACACGGCTACTGCGTCGACGACGTGTCCCGTGGCCTGCTGGTCGCCAGCCGCGAACAACGACCGAGTGCGCAAGTCGTACGCCTGGCCGAGCAGTACCTGGCCTTCCTGACCCACGCGCAGGATGCTGACGGGGGTTTCCACAACCGGCTCAGCTACGACCGGCGCTGGCTGGACGAGCCGTCACTGGGTGACTGGTGGGGCCGCGCGCTCTGGGGTCTGGGGACAGCCGGCGCCCGCTCGACCGTGCCGTGGATCCGCCGGGAAGCCCTGGCCGCGTTCCAGCAGGGTGCACACCGGCGCTCACCCTGGCCCCGGGCGATGGCCTTCGCCGGACTGGGCGCGGCCGAGGTGCTGCGCGCCGACCCGCGCGATCAAGCAGCCGCCGAGCTACTCGCCGACGCCGCGACGGTGATCGGCCTGCCCGGCAGCGATCCCAACTGGGTGTGGCCGGAAACTGAGCTCACCTATGCCAACCCGGCGCTGGCCGAGGTGGTGATCTCCGCCGGTGACCTGCTCGGCGACGAAGCCCAGCTCGCCGCCGGCCTGCGGATGCTGGCCTGGCTGTGCGCGTGCCAAGAACATCAAGGGCACCTGTCCACCGTCGCAGTCGGCGGTTGGCGGCCAAACATGCCCAAACACCGCTTCGATCAACAACCGATCGAGGCCGCCGCGACCGCCGACGCCTGTGCCACGGCGGCTGCCGTGACCGGTGATGACCGCTGGGACGCCCCGCTGTTTTCCGCAATTGCCTGGTTTCTGGGCGACAACGACACCCAAACTGTCATGTACGACCCCCTAACCGGCGGATGTTATGACGGATTGACGGCCGATGGTCCTAATCTAAACCAAGGAGCCGAATCCACCCTCGCGCTGGTCTCCACGCTGCAGCATGCACGCTCATTAGTGACTCGAAGCCCGACCCGAGCGCCGAGCGGCACCGCCTGAGGACTGGACGCGCACAACGTTGGGGCCTACCGGGCAGTCGAAGGTGAGTAGAGCGTGACCGCAACCATGAATGCACAGTCCCTGATCACCCGGCACGACATCGTCATGGAGCCGGACGATCGGCGCGTGGTGATCAAGCTGTTCGTGCCCGGCGAGGACGCACAGCTAGTTCAGAACCGGGCCTCCAGTCTGATCGAGCGCATCTTGCGCCTCGACGAGGACGAGATCGCCCGACTGCTCGACGAGGTGCTGACCCGATTTGCCGGACGTCATCACGACATCCTGGGCGTCTTCCAGCACCACTACGACCTGGTGCACCACCGAGTGCCGAATGAAATCGAGTTGTCGCCGGGCGCTCGTACCCTGATCGGGGCTTATTTCAGCCATGAATTTGCGGTTGAGGCGGCGGCTCTGTGCAACCCATCTATGGTGCCGCACCCGGACCAGACCGGGCTGGAACCAGGTCAGCTGCGGGCGGCGATCAGCTTGCGGCAGATCGGCGAGGGGCACATCTCGTCGATCGGCTTCTGCACCGCGGTGCTCGGTCCGGACGACCAGATCCGGATGGAAGGCCGGGACGGCCCGCTGCTGATCGGTCACCGGGTCGGCGCCAAGCACATGCGTCACCAGCTCGTCGCTGCGCTGATCGACGCGGAGATCGACAACGAGGCCTCGGCGTACGTGATCTCGGCCTTGCCTGAACGCTTCGACGACGAAGAGTTCGAGGATGTGATTGGGCACGTGCCGGCCGAGCTGCTCTCTCGGTCCACCACCCAAGGCACGATTGACCGGATTCGGCACCTGGTCGGCGACGACTACGCGATCAACTTCCCGGCGACCACCCCACTGCACCAGCGCATTCTGTGGCCGGCGACGCCCGCGGAGAGCAACGGCATGGAAGACGCCCGGTTCGTACAGGTGATCGACCCGGACGGTCGGCCGGCTTATCAGGCGACCTACACCGCCTATGACGGGCGGCAGATCTCCGGCCGGGTCATCTTCACCCGCGACCTGCGCCACCTGGAGGTCACCTCGCTGCACGGCCCGGCGGCGCGCAACAAGGGCATGGCACTGTTCCCGCGCTACGTCGACGGCCGGAAATGGGCGCTTTGTCGCTCAGATGGTGAGACGCTCGGGCTGGCTGTGCGCGACGAGCAACACCGGTGGCAACACGCGGCGCCACTGCTCGTACCGCATCGGGGTTGGGATTTGATCCAGGTCGGTAACTGCGGTTCGCCGATCGAAACGAAGGCCGGTTGGCTGGTGCTGACCCATGGCGTCGGCCCGATGCGCCGGTATGCGATCGGCGCGATGCTGCTCGATCTAAACAATCCGGAACGGGTCATCGCCGACCTGCCCTCGGGCCTGATCGATCCAGACGAAGTCGAACGCGAAGGGTACGTGCCGAACGTCGTGTATTCCTGTGGCGGATTGGTGCACGACGACCGGTTCTGGCTGCCCTATGGTGCCAGTGACGTGCGGGTGGGCTTCGCGAGCGTCTCGCTGGACCGCCTGCTTAACCGGATGGTCCCAACCGGCTACTGAACAGCACATTTCGGTGGGGGTCGGTCCGGTTCAAACCGCCCCGGCCACCACCCAAATCGTTAGCACAGCCAAGATCGGCTGCGCGTGTGTCAGGCTTTGCGGATGAGTGACGCGGTGCGATTCGGTCTTATCGGGTACGGAACGGGTGGCCGGGTGTTCCACGCCCCGTTGCTCGCAGCCGCGTCGAACATCGAGCTCATCGGCGTGCAAACCAATTCCGACCAGCGCCGCCGGGAATTGGCCGACCACCTACCCGAGGTGCCCGCATACAGTTCCCTGGCCGAATTGGCCGCTGCCGGTGCAGAGGCCGTGACCATTTCCACTCCGGCTGCGACTCATGCCGAACTGGCTTTGGCGGCAATCGCGCTCGGGCTCGCTGTGGTGGTCGACAAGCCGTTCACGCTGGATGCCGAGTCAGCGCAACAGGTCGTCCGGGCCGCCCGGGGTGCCGGTGTGCCGCTAACCGTTTATCAAAACCGACGCTGGGATTCAGATCTGCTGACCGTGCGCCGGCTCATCGACGACGGCACGCTCGGCGAAGTGCGCCGCTTCGAGTCCCGCTTCGAACGCTGGGCCCCCGACCGCTCCCCACGCGCCGCCGGCGGCGGAACCCTGCTCGACTTCGGCTCCCACCTAGTCGATCAAGCCCTGCTACTGCATGGACCAGCCACCCGCGTGTACGCCGAAATGCGCGGCACCGGCGAGCTAGACGACGACGTTTTCGTGGCCCTGCACCACGTCAACGGCGTCGAATCCCATCTGTGGGGCAGCTGGCGCCAAGCAGCCCCCGGCCCCCGATTCCGCGTCAGCGGCACGACCGGCGCGTTCGTCGTCGACAACTTGGACGGTCAAGAAGCAGTGCTCAAAGCTGGCGGCTCCCCCGCTGAACTGGGCGAACAATGGGGAGTCGAACCAGCGTCTGGTTGGGGCCGCCGCTATCACGGCGGCCCCGGCGAACCCGTGCCGAGCGAACGCGGACGCTGGGACACGTTCTATCCGGCCGTTGCCACTGCTATCCGCGGCAACGGCCCCATGCCCGTCGACCCGGCAGACGCCGTACGCGCCTTGCAAGTGCTCGACGCGGCCCGTACGAGCGCACGCACCGGCACGGCAATTCGGCTTTAATGCTCAGCGGAGAGCGTGACGATTTGAGTTGCCTAGTCAGGCTGGCTAGACCGCGCCTTGGCTGCGTTATGGCGGTAGCGCCCGGGTGGGTTGCCATGGTGGCGAGTAAAAGCGCGGTTGAACGCGTATTCGGAGGTGTAGCCGACCTGGTGGGCGATAGCGGCCACGGGTGTGGTGGTGTCGCGGAGTTGGTGGGCGGCGAGGTTCAGCCGCCAATGGGTGAGGTAAGTCAGCGGGGGCTGACCGACCTGGTGGGTGAATCGCCGGGCAAGGGTGGCTCGGGAGACGTTCACGGTCGCGGCGAGAGTGTCGAGCGTCCAGGCGTGGCCGGGCTGTTCGTGCAGAGCGGCCAATGCGCGGGCGCTGATCGGGTCGTGCAAGCCGCGAAGCCAGGAAGGGGCAGCGGTTGAGCTGCTGGTATCAATCCAGTTCCGAATGACGTGGATCAGGAGCAGGTCGAGCAGCCGAACCGCAGCTGTGCCGGAACCAGTGGCGGTGTTGCCGTGGGTCTCATGCGCCAACAGGTCCAGGATGGTGCGCAACCATGGACCGTTGTCCGGTTGAGTGGTGGCGACGTGCAACACCGGGGGTAGCAGGTTCAAAACCGGGTGAACGGTGCCGGAGGTGTAGGTATAACCGGCACATAGAATGCGGGTTCGTGCACCAGGCCCGTCGAGCACGAGGTCACCGTCAGGTTGGATGAGTCGGCGTTTGAGCTCCTCGTCGAAACGTCGAGCCGGCAGGCCCGGTTCCGTGCCCAATTCGTGCTGCACGCCAGTGGGTAACAGCACGAGGTCGCCGGGGGTCAACTGTCGGGCTGGTTCGCCGGCGACGGTGAACCAGCAGGTGCCAGCGACGACCGCGTGGAACGACGCCCCGCTGCGAGCGGGCAGTTCGATTGCCCACGGGGCACGGGCGTCGAAGGTCGCCATCAGGCTGGCGTCGGCGCGCGACCAAGCTAGTACATCCCCGAGCACGTCCATTGGGCCAGCGTAGATCGGCGCGCACTACTCGTCGTCGGAGTGAGACTCTCAGACAAGAGGATGCGCGTTCTGATCATTCATCGACTCGCCGGTGAGCGGAATAGTTGCGGCTATGCAGATCAACGGAAGTGTCGCCCTGGTAACCGGGGCAAACCGCGGTCTAGGCCGCGCCCTCGTGGACGTGCTGCTCGAGGCCGGGGCTGAGCGTGTTTACGCCACTGCCCGCGACCCGCAGACGGTCCGCGTGCACGAACGGATCACCGCAGTGGGCTTGGATGTGACCGATCGGGCCGCGATCGAGCAGCTCGCAGCCACGGCAACCGACGTGAACCTCCTGATCAACAACGCGGGAACAGCAGCGTTCGCGTCCGCCTTGGCCGCCAACCGAGACGATGTAGCTCACGAGTTCGCGGTGAACTTCACCGGCGTGTACGACATGATCAGGGCCTTCACTCCGGTCTTGGCCGCCCACCAAGGGGCCATCATCAATGTGTTGTCGTTGTTGTCCTACGCCCCGGCCCCCTCGATGGCCGGCTATTCCGCGTCCAAGGCCGCAGCACACTCGCTGACTCTGGCGTTACGCCCGGCATTGGCCGATGCCGGGGTCAGTGTGCACGGCGCATTTCCCGGCGGTATCGACACCGACATGCTCGCTGGGGTGGATACCACCAAAACCGACCCTCGCACTGTTGCGCGAGCGATTATCGACGGAGTCGGTGCCGGAAGCCTAGACATTTACCCAGACCCGACCTCTGCACAAATGGGCAAGCTGTGGCTTTCCGACCCGGCCGCATTCGTCACAGCATTCGCCGCCATGGGTTAAGGCGGGGCGGTCGCAAAGGTGAGCATGCCGAAACCACCGTACGGTCGAGGAAAAGAGGAACGATGAATATTGCTGTTTTGGGGCTTGGTGCAATTGATCTTCCTCGTGGGTGGCGATCCGCACGTCCTGGCGCAGGCTGAACCGGTGCTGCGCCAGCTCGGCGCAGCCATCAATCACCTCGGCCCACTGGCAGTGGCACCCGGATGAAACTGCTCGTCAATGCGCTGTTCGCGGTTCAGGTCGCCGCCGTCGCCGAGTTGATCGGGACCCTGGCCGGCACCGACCTGAACCCGATGCGTGCTATCGAGGTGCTCAGCGCCAATAACCCAGGGGTACGGCGCAGACAACATCACTGGTGTCGTGCAGCTTTTCCGACCCACCGCGGGTTGATGATCACCGACTAGCCGGGCACGCGTCGTTCGGTCATTTGGTGGTTTGGGCGGCCGGTGTGGGGTGGGCACGGAGGAACAGCTGCACACCGGCTTCAACTCGGCGCACGAGGCCGATGTCGTCGCGGACGCCCAGCGGGTATTGCAAATTCGTGAACCCCTGCCAGAGGCCGAATAGCTGCTCGGCGGCGAGTTCGGGGTCATCGAGGTCCAGTTCGCCGGCGTGTGTCGCGGTTGAGAGCAGCGCAACGAGGTTGGCCCTGGTGCGGCCGGGCCCGGCAGCCCAGAACCGCTTCGCTAAGTCCGGGTGCCGACTCAACTCGCCCGCGAGCTTCGCATAGAAGGCAACTGCGTTCGGGGTGGCGAGGAAATGCATGACGCCGAGGCCGAACTGACGCAAGCGCCCCGCGATGTCGATGTCGTTCTGCCCAGCTTGCGGACTGAGCTGCTGGGCCGTTTCGATGCGGTGCATCTCGGCGCGTACTCCCGCCTCGAGCAGCGCCTGCTTGTCCGGGAAGTAACGGTAGAGGGTCACCTTTGAGACGCCGGCTTGCTTGGCCACCGACTCGATCGGCACTGCTTCGATCCCGTAGGCGAGGAACAGTGCCCAGGCCGCCGCAACAATTGACTGCTGCTTGGCGAGGTCGACCGGACGACCGGGCGGTCTGGCCGGACGGCTCATTGCAGCCTCCCCTCAATATTGTACGGTTGTGTTCATAAACCCGCCTCGACACCGACGCGCCCTACCCCCAGGAGCTGCAATGGTTACGCAGTCCCCCAAACCCCCGCAACCGTCCGACACCGTACTCGTCGTAGGTGCAGGACCTACCGGACTCACCGTGGCTACCCTGCTCACCTTGTACGGCGTGCCCGTGCGTTTGGTGGAGAAACGGGCCGGGCTGTCCCGCCATACCAAGGCGACAAACCTCATGCAGCGCTCCTTGGAGCTGCTCGACTCGGTAGATCTGGCTGAGCCGCTTCAGCGGATCGGCGGTGCGATGGATCGGCTGACCTTGTCCGCCTACGGCCGCTCCTTCGGCCCGATTTCCATGCACCTCGACGACACCGCGTTTCCCGACGTGGTGCTCTGTGGCCAGGACGCGTTCGAGTCCGCTGCGGCTCAGCGACTCCTAGATCTGGGCGTCGAAATCGATTTTGGTACGGAGCTGGTCGGGCTCGTCCAGGACGCCGAGGGTTGCACCGCGCAGTTGTCTCGTGCCGGCCAAGCCGAGTTCGCAAGAGTGGCGTTCGTTGTGGGCGCGGACGGTGCCACTGGGGCGACCCGGCGCTTTACCCAACTGGACTTCCAGCCCGCTCGCACCGGCGTCGCTATCCGGCAGGTTGATTGCACATTGCGCTGGGACCGCGCCTCCACCGGCGACCAAATGTGGCTCTTCTACGTCAATCGAGGATTCGCCGCGGTGGTGCCACTGCCTGGTGGCGTTCACCGCGTGCTGCTCATCGAACCCGTCGACGCCATGCCGCAGCGCGAGCCGACCCTGCTTGAGCTGCAGACCCGGCTTCGGGAGGCCGCCGCGGACCCGACAGTTGAGCTCACTGAGCTGCGGTGGGCCAGCTATACCAATTTATCGATGGGAATGGCACCGAGCCTGATCGATGGCCGAGTGATCCTAGCTGGCGACGCCAGCAATCCCGTGCTGCCCAATGGCGGACAGGGCATGAATACCGGCATTGCTGACGCGTTCAATCTCAGTTGGAAGCTCGTCACCATCCTGCTCAACCAGGGTCCAGTCGATCTTTTGGCCAGCTATGACAAGGAACGTCATGCGCTGCGTACCCGCCTGCAAAAGGCGCAGCATGCGAGCCTGAAATACTCCGTCTTGTCGACACCGGCGATCAGCCGCGCACTCATTCGACGCCTCGGCGGTCTACTGCTCGCCCGAGGTGGGGCGCGAGCCATGGCCCGTGCCTTCAGCGAGCTCGACATTACTACCCGCGACAGTGAACTCAGCGTCGACACCAACCGGCGGGCCGGCGTACGCGCAGGCGGGCGAGCTCCCGACGCGGCCCTGACCCAACACGGACGCAGTATTCGGCTCAGAAAGGTGCTCTACGACGGCGCTTGGACTCTCCTGTCATTTTCGGGCCGGGGCCGGCGAGCGGACATCGCCGCTGCGCTAGCTGCCCTGCAGGCAATACCCGGCCTGCCCGGACACGTGATCACGACCGTGCCCACCCCGCCACACGAAAACGACCTGGCAGTCCTGTACGACTTGGACGGGGAAGCACACGCACGGTACGGATACCGCAGGCCAACCCTCGTGCTGGTGCGCCCAGACGGACACGTGGCAATACGAACCAGCCCACGCCAAGTCGAGCTCGTCACCGACTTCATGCAGCGCTGGCACGTCACCGGCAACTTGCGCTTCACCTCAGTCCGTACCAAGAGCAATGTTCCGTCGGTTTAGCGGGTTCAGTTCGGTGCCAGTTCGTTCGCTTATCTGTGGTTCAGCCCAACAGGCCTCGGGCCGCGGCGGCCGCAACTGCCGCTGCTCGGTCGGCGACCTGTAGCTTGGCGAATACGTTGTTGACGTGGGTCTTGACGGTGGGCACGGAGATGCCTAGCCGATCAGCGATTTGGGGATTGGTGCGTCCCTCGGCGATTAACCGGAGAATTTCGGTCTCGCGAGCACTGACCGAGGATGGCTCATTGCGAGCTCCGGGCAGTGTCACCGCAGTGAGGAGTCCACGTTGTGCACTGGCCGGCAAGACCGGCGTGCCGGCGTGTACGGCGTGTACCGCCGCAGCGAGGTCGTCCGTGGTGGTGT
>CBDFFS010000029.1:0-27506 GCA_965246815.1 Actinoplanes sp.
CAGGCGTCATCGGATTGGTCGGTGCCAACGGCGCCGGCAAGAGCACCTTTATCAAAATCATGCTCGGCTTGATCGCGCCGACTAGCGGCACTGTTCGGGTTTTTGACCTCAACCCCGTCACCGATACTGACCGGGTTCGGGCTCGGGTCGGCTATATGCCGGAAAATGACTGTCTGCCGCCAGACGTGTCGGCCTCCGAGTTCGTCACTCATTTGGGCCGGCTTAGCGGTCTGCCCAAATCAGCCGCCCGTGAACGCGCTTCGGAAGCACTGCGCCACGTCGGCCTCTACGAGGAGCGTTACCGCCAGATCGGCGGCTACTCCACCGGCATGAAACAGCGGGTGAAACTAGCCCAGGCGCTGGTGCACGACCCTGACCTGCTGCTGCTGGACGAGCCGACAAACGGGCTCGACCCGGCCGGGCGTGACGCGATGTTGGCGCTGGTGCACAAGATCGGCACCGAGTTCGGCATCTCGGTGGTGGTCTGCTCGCACCTGCTCGGCGAGGTCGAACGAATCTGCGACTCGCTGGTCGCGATCGAAGGCGGCCGGCTGCTGCGCGCCGACCGGATCTCGGCGATGACGGCCGCTTCCGATGTGCTCGCGGTCGAAGTCAGCGAGGGTACAGACGAGCTAGCCGCCGCCCTACGTGCGCTCGGCTGCACAGTCACCACCGAAGGCCGGCTGCTGCTGGTCCCACTCGATTCCGACAGTGCATATGACCAGGTGTTGCGGGCCGTCGCCGAGCTGGACTTGCCCCTGCACCGGCTGGACCAGCGTCGTCACCGCGTCGCCGACCTGTTCACCGCGAAGGAGACGGCAGATGTCTGAAGCCAGCGTTATTCACGATATTGGCTACCAGCGATATGGTGGCGCTCGACTGGGTCGTCTCGCCGTGATCGGCGCGCTTTACCAACATGGGCTGCGGGCATCTTTTGGATTGGGTCGTTCTGCCAAGGCCAAAATTTTTCCGTGGTTAGTCGCCGGCATCATCACGTTAGTCGCGGTAATCGTCGCTGGGGTCCGCGCCCAGGTCAACATCGTGTTGATGAACTATCAGCAGCTCGACGACCGCATGAGTTGGCTGATCATCTTTTTCGCCGCGATTGTCGCACCGGAGCTAGTTTCCCGGGACCTGCGCGCTGGCGTGCTCCCGCTGTATTTCAGTCGTCCGGTGCGCGCGGCCGACTATGTCGGGGCGAAACTCGCTGCGCTGGTTACCGCAGTGTGGCTGCTACTCAGCGTGCCGCAATTCATCATGTTCCTCGGGGCCGCCTTCACCACCAAGACGGGCATGACGGGGGTGTGGGACGAGCTCGGTGATCTGCTACCCGGCTGGGGTTACAGCCTGCTCTGGGCCATCATTTTCAGCTGCATCGGGCTGCTGGTCGCCTCGTTGACCGGCAAACGAGCATTCGCCGCCGGTGGCATCGTCGCCGTGTTCCTCATGACCGCCCCAGTCGTCGGTGTGCTGCAAATTCTGCCGTCCGAATCGGCGCACAGCCTCGCCGGCCTAGTCAGCCCAATGTTCCTGATCAGCGGGGTGGGCGTGTGGTTGATCGGCGGCGTCGGCAACGGTCTGGACATCGGCCGTTTCGGCCCGGTCTACGGCATCGAAGCCCTCAGCCTAATCGCCGTCTGCGTGCTGCTTTTGCTCGCTCGGTACCGGAAGGTGGCTTCACTGTGAGTGCGAGGAGAGAGCTTTTCGGAGCCCCGCAGCACGAACGAAAGGTTGCACTGTGAGTGCGAGGAGAGAGCTTTTCGGAGCCCCGCAGCACGAACGAAAGGTTGCACAGTGAGTGTTGTCGCGTTGCAGAATGTTTCTCGGTGGTATGGCAATGTGGTCGCGGTCAATGACATCAGCATGACTCTCGATCCGGGGGTTACTGGCCTGCTCGGGCCCAATGGTGCGGGCAAGACCACCGTATTGCACATGATGGCTGGCTTCCTCGCTCCGTCGCGCGGTGCTGTCACCATCGACGGCTCCCCCACTTGGCGCAACCCGAGTATTTATCGCACCCTGGGCTTGGTCGCCGAACGCGAATCGGTGCACAGTTTCCTGACCGCACGCGAGTTTGTGGTGGCGTGCGCGAAAATGCAGAAGCTGCCCGATTCAGCGAAAGCGGCAACCCGAGCCCTCAACCTGGTCGAGATGACCGACGCCCAAGACCGCCGTATCGGTACATTTTCTAAAGGCATGCGCCAACGCACCCGAGTTGCCGCCGCACTCGTGCACGATCCGCAAGTGTTGTTGCTGGACGAGCCGTTCAACGGGATGGACCCGCGCCAACGGATGCACATGATGGAGCTGCTGCATTCGCTCGGTGAGCGCGGCCACACCATCTTGTTCAGCTCGCACATTTTGGAAGAAGTCGAGCAGCTCTCCGGGTTGGTTCAGGTGATCGTCGCCGGGCGGCTAGCCGCGTCGGGCGATTATCGGCGGATTCGTCGATTGATGACTAACCGCCCGCACGTGTTCGCGGTGCAAAGCTCGGATGATCGGCGGCTGGCGGTGGCTTTGATCGGCGAAAAATCGGTTACTGGCGTCGAGGTCGCGACGACTGGACTGACTGTGCGCACCGCCGATTACGGCAGTTTCACCCGCGCATTGCCGGGGATCGCGCTGGACCAGGGCATTCGGCTGCGCAAGCTGTTGCCATCTGACGAGTCGCTGGAGAGTGTCTTCTCCTATCTGCTGGAGGCCTGATGTTCACCGTCGCTTACATCACCGCGCGGGGGCTGCTCGGTCGTCGGCGAGTGCTACTGCTATTGCCGTTGCCCGCTCTGCTCATTGCGCTGGCTCTGATCTGCCATAGTGCGAATGTCAAATCCAGCCAGTGGGGCGCGCCGGTCATCGTCGGGCTCGGCTTGGCGGTCGTGTTGCCGGTGATCTCGTTGATTGTCGGGGCCGGGGTGCTCGGCTCCGAAGTCGACGACGGCACGATCGTGCACATTCTGACGAAGCCATTGCCGCGGCGCGACATCATCGCAGCCAAGTTTGTCGTGGCGGCCGGGGTGAGTGCGATCTCGTCAGCGGTGCCGCTGTTCGTGGTCGGAATGCTGGCTGATTCGACCCGCTTCGGGCTGGCCCTCGCAGCTGGGGCCACGGTCGGAGCGTGCGCGTATTCGGCACTGTTCCTGCTGCTGAGCTTGTTGACGCGACGACCAGTACTGTTCGGCTTGGCCTACATCTTGGTGTGGGAAGGGTTGTTGGCTCGGTTTCTCGGCGGCACCCGAGTGTTGTCGATCGAGCAATACGTGATCACCATTTCGGACAAAATCGCGCCGACCGCAATGCTCGAAAGTAAGGTTTCGCTGCCGGTTGCGGTGGTGCTTAGCGCGATCATCGTGGTCGGCGGCACGCTCTTTGCGGTAAATCGACTGACTTCGTTGAGCTTGGCCGGCGAAACCAGCTGACCCGTCGGTGGCCCGGCGCACATCCGCGTCGGGCCACCCGCATATGCGGCGGCTGCTCACCTGGCGTTTTCAGCGGATGCTCCCATCGCGCCTTTAGCGAATGCTCACATGGCGCGGGGCGTGACTGCTACCTGAAACATCGGTAGGTGGCCTAGTTTTCGGTATGCCAGCAGGGCCGCAGTGGTGCTGTCGACGGACGAGTCCTGGCCCTTCTTGTTATGCGGCGTCTCGAACTGGACCATCGCCTTGATTTTGGGAAACGCCCGCAATTCTGCGCCGAGCTGCCGATAAAAATTGGCTTTGTACTGCACGTCGCCGTCGTAGGACCAGACGCCCCATTCGGCGATCATCACCGGCTTACGGGCGTGCCGAGTAGTCGCCCAACTGTAGAAACCGGGCCAGCCGCCCTTGCCGACCAACTTGCGGTTGAGCACCTCCGCAAAATCCCCATGCCCATAACCAGGCTTGCTGTACGCGTACACGTCCAGGCCGATCCAGTTGACATAGGCATCGCCGGGATACATCCGGTTGAACCAGCTTTGTTGCGCGTGGGGCACATAAGCCATGTGCACGAGTACGGAAACCAAGTTGTGCACTCCGTGCGCGCGCAAACGGATGATTACGTGCCGATACATGGCGGCGTAGTCGCGGGCGGTGTAGCCAGAACCGGCCCACTCGCGCACGTCGTTTTCGCCCTCGTGGTGCACGGCGAAGAAGAACTGTTCGGGGAAGGTCCGCTTGATGTGCACCGCCAGCCGATCGAGGAAAGCGTCGGTGCGCGGGTCGCCGTGGGCAATGGCCGCCCAGGATGCAGATTCGGGTTTCCAGTTGAGAAACAGTAGCCGTGGCGCGCCGCGCTGATGCGCGATGGCGATCTCGGCGGCAGTGGGGAAGAGCTGGTTGGTGCCACCGTGATAGGCGTGGTAAATAGCCTGGTGGCGGCCGGTTTTGCGCTCGAAAGCAGCTAACGCCGACGCACCCCGGCTAGACGTGTGTGCACCCGGCGCGACGCCCCAGAGAATGCCGCAGGTGGGCACGAGTAGCCGCCCGGTGTGGCAGCGTTCATCGCCAACCCGTCCCACGCCGCCGGATAGAGCCGATCTGCCGGATTGGATTGTGTCGCCGGGCCGGGCCCACGTGGATGGGCTGATCAGGGCAAGTGCGAGGGCCGCTGGAACTACAGCGGCGGGCAAAAGCCGGTGGTGGCGCGAGCGACGAGTCACGAATAGGTAGTATTGTGACAAAAATCCGATTTGTCTATCACTTGCCCATAATTCGTCGAGCGGTACCCGTCTCGACCTGGTTGAGGCATGCTGCGAAACTGTCCCTTAGTCGGCTGCAAGGGGATGCAAAGGTGAGTGGTTCGGTGCTGCCCGAAGACGTACTGCGGGACGCCCCGTCGTACACTCCGCATCCGCATGAGCTGGCCGATTTGGAATTGCTGCTCGTCGGTGCGTACGCGCCACTGGCGGGATTCCTTGGTCGAGCCGATCTGAGCGCGCTGCGTCGCCGCGGCCGGCTCGCTGATGGCACGCCTTGGCCGGTCGAGGTGACGCTGACGGTGCCGGCCGAGCTCGGCGTCAGCCTGGTGCCGACTGATCCGGCGCATCGCACGGTTGTCTTGACCGATCCTGAGGGTGCCCCGGTGGCCACACTCGAGGTCACCGACGTTTGGTCGACGGCCGACAGCCAGTACGGCGTCGGCGGCACCGTGCACCGGATGGGCGACGGCGGGCATGGACCGTTCCAGCGACTGCGCCGCACCCCCGAACAGGTCCGGGCCGCATTGCCGCCCGGCCGGGTCCTCGGGGTGCTCGCCGACCAGCCCCTGCATCGTCCACAGTTGGCGCAAATCGCACATGCCGCCCGTACGCTGGCTGCGCATTTGTTGATCTTGATTCCGGTGAGCGGACCTGGACCGGACGGGTTGCCGCCTGAGGCGTTGGTTCGCGCGGTTTTCGCTGCTCGGGACCGGATGCCGCCGGCCACTATCGTCGCGGTGCCGATGCTGACGCGGGGCGACGAGATGCGCGATGCCCTGCTGCGCGCCCGGGTGGCCAGCTCCTATGGGGTGACGCACGTGCTTTCCACCGGCGATATGCTCTCGGGTGCTGGGTTGCGTGTGCTGGTTCCGCGCGAACTGGCCTATGACAACCGCGACGGCCAGTGGCGCTCGCGCGAGGACATCCCGCAGCGCGACCGGCGCCTGGCGATGACCCCGGCGGAGATCGACGACCTGCTCGACCGCGGTTTCCCACTGCCCGAGTGGCACACGCCGCCGGCCGTCGCCCGCGAACTGGCCCGGGTGCGCCCGCCGCGCCGGCAACGAGGGGTGGTGGTCTTCTTCACCGGCTTCTCCGGCTCAGGCAAGTCGACGATTGCCCGCGGGCTGGCCGACTCGCTGCGCGAAACCGGCGAACGCACCATCACCCTGCTCGACGGGGACGTAGTTCGGCGCGAGCTTTCTGCCGGGCTGGGCTTCAGCAAAGCCGACCGAGATCGCAACGTACGCCGAATCGGCTGGGTCGCCGCCGAGATCGCCCGCCACCGCGGCATGGCAGTCGCGTGTCCGATCGCACCTTATGCGGACGCCCGCGCCGCCGTCCGTGCGATGGCCGTCGCAGCTGGCGCCGGTTTCATCCTGGTGCACGTGGCGACCCCGCTAGAAGTCTGCGAGCAGCGAGACCGCAAAGGGCTCTACGCCCGCGCCCGGGCCGGTCAATTGCGCGGGATGACCGGCATCGACGACCCATACGAAGATCCAGCCGACGCGGAGTTGACGATCGACACTACGACGATGACGGTGCCCGAGGCGATCCAAATCGTGTTGGCACACTTGACCGACGATGGCTGGGTGGAGCGCAAAGTGAAGTAAACCCATCACGAAGGCGGGAGTGAGACGTTTACCTCTCCGGGGGCGAAACGCCCGGAAACCGGTATCTCTCACTTGCCCGGAGAAAGGGCCGCCGAACCGATGGAATCGTCTCGCCCTGGGCCAACGGATGTCTCGCATTATCTTGGTGCTTTCCGCCGACACTGGTGGATCGCCATGCTCGCGACCACTGCCGGGTTGGCGGCCGGAGCAGCGCTGACGAACACGTTGCCCAAGGTCTACGAGTCGTCCACTTCGGTGCTGGTGTCAGCAGTGGATCAGGACGCAAACGCGCAGGGTGGGCGCACTAAAGGATCGATTAATCTCGATACAGAGGCCCAGCTGGTCAATTCTGGTGCGGTGGCACAAAAAGCGGCAGGGCTGCTGCGGACCACCCGGTCTCCAATTGATCTGGCGCATGACGTTTCCGTGGTCGTGCCGGCTAACACCACAGTGCTCGTGGTCACATTTCAAGCCCCGACTCCCGCGGACGCACAAGCCGGGTCGCATGCCTTTGCCGAGGCATACCTGCGCAATCGCCAAGAGACTGCACAGAACCTGTTGAACCAGCAGATCAAATCGTTGACGACGAAGGTCGGACAACTCACCAAAGCACTAGCCGACATCAATGCGCGCCTGGCACAGGCCCCACCCGCAAGCTCCAACGAAAGCAACCTGCAAAGTCTGCGCAGCAATTCGCAAAATCAGATGAACGCGTTGACCAGCCGGCTGAACGAGCTGACCACTACCACTGTCGGCGCAGGCAGCATCATCAGCGACGCGCGCCTGCCCGACACGCCGAGCAGTCCGAACTCCATGGTCAACATCGCGACCGGCGGGATGATCGGACTGCTGATCGGCTTGGCCGCCTCCTATCTGCGCGAACGCTTCGACCGTCGACTGCGCACCGCCACCGAGGTACGCGACCGCGGACACATCGCCGTACTGGCCGCGCTGGATGAGCGCACCACCCCGCCGTACGACGACGTGCTCCAGCCATATGGGCCGGGGGGTCGGGTGTTCAACCGGCTGCGCAACGAGATTCTGGCGAGTCTGAACCCGGGCGACCAGATCATTGTTGTGACCGGCGCGAGCCGGGGTTCGGCGACAACTCTGGTGGCGGCGAACTTGGCCGCCGCGCTGGCGCGTACCGGTAGTGAAGTGGTGTTGATCGGGGCGCACCTGCCGGACAGCGTGATCGACGCGGCGCCGCTGGCGCGGATGCTAGGGGTTTCGGCGACGCCGGGCCTGTCGGATCTGCTCGCCGGGCGAGTCGCGTTGGCCAACGCGGTGCAGCGCACGCCGCGGATTCCGTCACTGCGGGTGATCACCACCGGGGGTGCGGCGGCGGCTGGCGGGCTGATGCAGTCGCAGCGGCTCAAGGACACGCTGACAGCACTGCGCAGTCAGGGCGGGTTTGTCGTGATTGAGGCGCCGTCGACCAGCAGCAGCGCCGACGCGCAAAGTTTGGCCAGTCTCGCGGACGCGGCGATCATCGCGGTTGAGCTGCGGCGGGCGCGGCGCCCAGCCCTGCTCGACGCGGCTGACCAGCTGCAACGCGTCGGCACTCCCCTGCTCGGCGCGGTGGTGCTGCCGCGGTTGTCGGCGCAGCGGCCGGTCGATCCCAACCCGCCGGCAGTCACCCTGCGTGCACCACGAACCGCCGATACCAGGGTCGAACCTGCCCAGGCGGGCACTGCGGCTAAGGCGGACACCAGCGGGGCGGCACACCGGTCTGACCCAGGCAGTGCCCAACACCGGTCCGCCGACGACGACCTGACCCAGCCGATGCGGTTCCCGACCAGCACGCTTCCAGCCACAGACAAGGCCACGGCAAAGCCGACGACGGATACAGCGGACCGGGCGGCTACCGCCGGGGTGCGGCAACGAGCGTATGACAACGACGCGACCGCGATTCTCGACGTATCCGGACTGCGCGAAAACGGAGCCGGGACGCGCGGGAATGCGGCTAAGGCGGGCCCTAAACCCAATGCTGGCCCTGAACCCAATGCTGGCCCTAAACCCAATGCTGGTCCGACGAACGCGACCAGGGACGGCGACCGGCGGTGACGCTGGCTGTCCCGGTCGCCGAGTTGCTCGGTGGCCCGGCTCACGGTAACCGGCGAACGCGAACCCTGCCGGCGTGGCCGGTGGCCGGAATTCTGCTGCTCTATCCACTGTGGTGGGCGCTCGGGCTCGGCGTACTGATTTTCGCGCTGGCGGCCGTACCGATGGGGTATTTGTTGGTGCGACGGCGCTCGGCTGGTCGTCCGGTGCTGTTGCCGCCTGGTTTTGGTTGGTGGGCGGTGTTTCTGCTGGCGGTGGTGGTCAGCATCGGGGCGTTGGGTGACGATCCCAGCGGCACGGTGCCGGGGCACGCGACTGGCCGGCTGATCGCGGTCAGCTACAAGCTGGTGATGTATCTGGCGTTGACAGTTTTGCTGATTTACGCCGGCAACCTCAACGAGCAGGAATTGTCCCGGCACCGCCTGGTCCGACTGCTGGGCTGGTTGTTCGTGGTGACTGTGCTGGGTGGGCTGCTCGGCATGGTGGCCGGGCGATTTGAATTCACTTCACCAGTGGAATACCTGCTGCCGCATGGGTTGCGTCATCAGGGTTTTGTGCAGTCGTTGGTGCACCCCTATGCCGCGCAGATAATGGATTTAGTCGGCGGCGCTAAACCACGGCCGGCCGCACCGTGGGGATACACGAATACCTGGGGCAACAATTTCTGCTTGCTGGCCGGCTGGTTAGTGGTGGCGGCATGGCAATCGGGCAGTGTAGTTAAAAAAATCGGCGCTGTGCTCTGCCTGCTCGTTTCGATCGCCCCGGCCGTCGTTTCCCTCAACCGAGGCCTGTGGATCGGCATCGGCCTGCTGATTGCTTACACAGCCACGCGTTTTGTTCTAGCCGGCCGGATTTGGATCCTCGGCGCAGTCGCGCTGGCCGCCGCGGTATTGGGCGTGGTGATGATGGCCACCGGACTCGGCGCGGTCATCGGTGCACGACTGGACAACGGCAAATCCAACGGGGTGCGTTCCTTTCTAGTCGACCGCGCATTGGACGGCGTACGCAGTTCACCGGTAATCGGTTACGGCGGCACGCGCAACACAATCGGTGGGCGTAACTCGATCACGGTTGGCGAAAGCGCGGGCTGTGCGCGCTGCGGCAACTTCACGGTGGGTGGCAACGGCCAGCTGTGGCAGTTGCTTTACGCGCACGGTGTGGTCGGCACAGTCGGCTATCTGGGCTTCTTCGGTTACGGGTTGTGGCGATTCCGGCGGGACCGCAGCGCGATTGGGGTGGCCGGCAGCGCGGCGATCGTCACCTCGTTTTCGGCGATGCTTTGGTACAACTCGCTGGTCACTCCCTTGGCGTTCATGGTTCTGGCGTACGCGCTGCTCTGGCGCAACTCATCCGAGGGAGACGACTCAACGTGAGCCCAGTCAAGACTGCACCGGCCGAACTTAGCAGCGGCGACGCGGCACTGCGCACTCAGTATCTGAATGAAGTGTTGGAATTGCTCTATCCCTGGCCCTGTCGCATCGACGACTCAGCCGGCACACCGATTGCCGAGTATTTGATTGTGCCGGATGCTCGCCGCCCGCGACTGCTGGTGCCGGCGACTTCTCGTCGAGTGGCTGCCGCCGCGGTGCGCCGATATGCCGAACCGCAGTCGCGCGTAGCGAAACTCAAACGCGGTGCCGTGGTCGCGGCAGTGCGCACGGGCGCCGCGAAGGCGTTGCTGCGCGACCGAATCCGCGTCACCGGCCCCATTTCCGCCAGCATTGACGGATATCTGAGCCAACAACTCGGTCGCGAACTAGCTGTCAGTCTCCACATCGGACCTGCGCGCGCTAACCGTAAACCAGTGCTGCAATTAATCAGCCCGGATGGCGAAACCTTTGCCTTCGGCAAGCTTGGCACCCGCGCCTTGACCACGAGTTTGGTGCACGCCGAGACGGCGGCACTGACTACCCTCAGTAATGTCGGCCTGCGCAAGTTACGCGTGCCGACCTTGTTGCACGCTGGTCGTTGGCGCGGCCTGCAAGTGCTGATCCAATCCGCGTTGCCGGTCTGGCAGCCCCGGATGCAGCTGACCGCGCGCCGCCTGGTTGAGGCGATGCTCGACCTGGCCGGCTGCCAGGGTTACACCACTGGCTCGCTCGCCGGTGGATCTTACTGGGCCCACCTGCGCGAACGGCTGGCCGCGGTCGCCGACCGACCGGAGGGTGCCGCGCTCGCCCGCGCCGCCCAGCAGCTGGTCCAGCACGCCGGCGACCTCACCTTGCGTTACGGCGCGTGGCATGGCGACTGGGCGCCGTGGAACATGGCGAACGTCGCGGACGCGCTGCTGGTCTGGGACTGGGAACGCTTCGCCACTGGCGTGCCACTCGGCTTCGACGCGGTGCATCACGAACTGCAGCACCGAATCCAAGCCACCGGGGACGCGAAAGACGCAGTCGAATCCACCGTGCACGCGGCCAGCGCCGTATTGGCGCCATTCGGAGTGCCGGCCGCAGCTGGCCAGGTAATTGCCTTGCTCTATTTGGTCGACCTCGCCGTGCGTTACCTGACCGATCGTCAGGCCGAGGCGGGTGCCCGATTGGGTGTGCTCGGCACCTGGTTACTGCCGGTGCTAATTCGCCGAGTCGAGGAGCTCTGAGCAAACACTGATGGATGTTCGCAATCTGCCGACGCCGGTGAAACACCTCGTGCATCTGGGCTCACGCTCATTGGGCCGACTCACCGCACCCGGGCGAATGACCCCGTCATTTCTGATCTGCGGGGGCCAACGCTGCGGCACCACCTCGCTTTACCGCGCCCTGTCCCAACACCCCGCCGTACTCAAAGCCGTCCTACACAAAGGCGTGCACTATTTCGACACGTCCTATGACCGCGGCCCGAGTTGGTACAAGGCCCATTTCCCGCTCAATTCAACTGCCAAAAGAATCACCCAACGGTACGGGGTGCCAGCCCAAACTTTCGAGTCGAGCCCGTATTACATGTACCACCCGCAGGCCGCTGCCCGAATCGCCGCCGATCTGAGCGACGTCAAGCTGATCGTGTTGGTTCGTGATCCAGTCGAACGCGCCTATTCACAGCATCACCACGAAGTGGCCCGCGGTTTCGAGCCAGAACGCTCCTTCAGCGGCGCCCTCGCCCTGGAGCCGGCCCGCCTGCACCGCGAAGAGGAAAAACTCGCCGCCGATCCGAGTTACTACAGCTTCGCCCATCAGCACCACGCCTACCGCGCTCGCGGCGAATACGCCCGCTATCTGAGCTTGCTCACCCAACACATCGACCGGGACCGCATTCACGTGCTGGAAAGCGAGCGCTTCTTCACCCACCCCACCCAGGCGTACGACGAAGTTTGCGCTTTTCTCGATCTGCCCACCGACCTGCCCCACCCGCAATTCGAGCAGCACAACGCCCGCCCCCGCCACGGCGACATGGACCAAGCCGTACGCCGGGAGTTGACCGATCACTATGTGGCCCACGACCTGGCGCTAGCACAGTGGCTCGGCCACCCACCGTTATGGCGGAATTCGCCATGACCGCCCCCGCCAAAGTCCGACCCGAGTGGCAGGCGAAACACCGCGCGCCGACCGTCGAGCACGCCGCCACGAGCGCGGCTCGGGGCGGGCTGGCCAATCTGGTCGGTTCCGCCCTGGCCGGTGGCACTGGGGTGGCAGTCACCTGGATCGTTGCGCGCACCCTCGGCCCGGAACTCGCCGGCGCGTTTTTTGCCGCCACTGCCGCGTTCGTGCTGGTCGGTGGGGTGGCCAAACTCGGTACGCAAACTGGTTTGGTCTATTGGTCGGCTCGGTTGCGCGCTACCGGTCAAGCTCGGCTGCTCGGTGCTTGCTTGCGCACCGCGCTGACCCCAGTCGCCGTGCTGTCGGTGTCGCTAGGCATTGCCATGTGGTGGAGTGCACCGGCAATCGCCCGGCTCACCGCCCACCACGCCACCGCAGTGATCAGCACGAACACCGCCGGCCTGCGGGTGTTGGCCGTTTTTGTGCCATTGCAGGCGATGACCGATGCCTTGCTTACCGCAACGCGCGGCTATCGAGCGATGCGGCCCACGGTCCTGCTCGACCGAGTGTTGCGCAGTGCGTTGCAACTGCTCTTGGTGGGCGCGGTCGGGTTCGCCACGCAATTCAGCATCGTCACGCTGCCGATTCTGGCGCTGGCGTGGGCGCTGCCCTACCTGCCCGTCAGTGTGCTGGCCGGGCGGGCCCTGCGGCAGATTTATCGCGCGGCCCGGCCAGCTGGGGTGAGCATTCGTCGGGCCGAACGTCGCGAGCTGCGCCGAGCGTTTTGGCGGTTCACCGCACCGCGGGCACTGGCTAGCGTCGCGCAGCTCGCCGTGCAGCGGGTGGATGTGTTGTTGGTGGCGACGATGGGTGGGCTGGTGCCGGCCGCTGTTTACGCGGTGGCTGGGCGCTTTGTGGTGCTGATCCAATTCGTCAATCAGGGCATTTCCCAATCGGTGCAGCCGCGACTGGCTGAGGCGCTCGCGGTCGGGGACACGGACAGCGCCAACCAGCTCTACCAGACCGCGACTGGGTGGCTCGTGCTGCTCACCTGGCCGATCAACTTGCTGGTCATGTTGTTCGCCCCAACCTACCTGCGGGTTTTTGGGCCGCACTACGCGACTCAGGGCGCGCCGGTGGTGGCTGTGCTGGCCGGTGCAATGTTGGTTGCCACCGGCTGCGGCATGGTCGACATGGTGCTGTCGATGGCTGGGCGCACCTCGTGGAACTTGATCAACGTACTGGTCGCGTTTGGGGTCACGGTCGGGCTGGACGTGCTGCTCATCCCCAGGCTCGGCGCGGTTGGCGCGGCACTGGGGTTGGCCGGTGCGTTGATCGCGAACAATTTACTGCCACTCATGCAGGTGGGCCGCGCGTTCCGGTTGCATCCGTTTGGCCGCGGCACTCGGGCGGCTGCCGCGCTGTCGATTGGGTGCTTCGGCCTGCTCCCGCTCGCTGTGATTTCGCTGGTTGGGCGCGACCTGGCCGGAATGTGCGTGGCGCTGGCCGTAGCGGTTCCCGCATACGCAGGTGGGGCGTGGCTGCTGCGCGAGCACCTAGCCCTGTCCGCCTTCACTATTTCCCGGAGGACGAGTTGACCACTGATTACACCAAGGTGTTCCAGGACACCGAAGCGGTCGAGAAATACGAGACCGTCACATATGCGCCGAACAGTTATGCGTCACAGATCAACGATCGACAGCGCGACTATCTACGCGCGTTAGTCCGGCGCGAATTCGGCCCGGACTCTCCCGCCCAGCACGATTTCGCGTGCGGCACCGGGCGGGCCATCCGTACCCTGCATGGTTTGGTTTCCGAAGCGCACGGTTACGACACGTCCGCGGCGATGCTGGCGAAAGCGGCCGACGTGGGGTCGCGCGCGCATTGGCATCAAGTGGCAATGGACGGCCCAGTGCCCAATCCGGTGCCGGCCGGCACTCCAGCCATCGTGACTATGTTCCGGCTGCTGCTCAACGTCGACGATCGGGTCCGCGACCGAGCGCTAGCCTTCGCCGCGAAAGCCCTACCAGATGCTGCCGCCGGCCTACTCGTGGTGGAAAACCACGGCAACACTACTTCGGTACGCCATTTGCGCGCGCGCAAACACAATGGCGAACGCTGGTTTGCCGAACTGTCACACGCGCAAGTCAGTGACCTGTTTGCCCGCCACGGGTTCGAAATTGTCGAGCAGCGCGGTTTTTCCATGATCACCCCAGGTCTGCACCGCAACCCCGTCGCGCGCGCCGCCGACGCCACGATGCGGATCATGCCCGGCAGCAACCGCTATGCAGTCAACGTCGTATACGCGGCTCGCCGTGTCCACGCGTAAAGCTGCGACGGCGGCCCTGGTCGCGGTCTTGCTCCTCGCTGGCTGTTCCAGCAGCAAAAAGGAGCAACCCACCCCGCTGCCCGCACCTAACCTGACCCAAGCGCCCGTCGGCATCGCCGTCAACCCAGGACCCTTCGCCGCCGGCGCATTCCACCCGCCAGCCACCGGCGCTTACGTCGGCGCCTGGATCAAGCCGGACGAGCTGACCCACGCCGGCCGACTCGCCGCAGTCGACGGTTTGCAATCCCAACTCGGCCGCCGGCTGAAAATCGTGAACACCTATCGCCGGTTTGAACAAATGGTTGGCACGCCCTCGGATCAAGAATTCCTCACCCAGGGCGCGACCCTGATGATCAGCTGGGCAACCGGCGACAACCGGTCAATCGTCGATGGCGCCCACGACGACCTGATCCGCAAACAGGCCGACGCGATTCGCGCAGTGCACCAGCCGGTGTTGTTGCGGATGCGCTGGGAAATGGACCGACCCAACTTACGGGCGGAAATGTGGTCTGGCCCGGATTACATCGCCGCCTGGAAATACGTCCGGAAAATCTTCACGGAGGAAAGGGCGACAAACGTGTCCTGGGTGTGGTGTCCGACTGCCGAAGGCTTCATGCGCGGCGACGCGCCGGCCTTCTACCCCGGCGACGACCAAGTCGACTGGACCTGCGTCGACGTCTACGCCGGCCAGAAGTTTGAGCCGATCGGCACGCTGATGGGCCCGTTCCTGCAGTTCGCCGCCCAACACCCGAAACCGATCATCATCGGCGAATTCGGGGTGGCCAAAGCCTGGGGGTCCACCGCCCGCGCCGCGTGGCTCACTGATGCCGAACGCACGTTCAAAGCCAACCAGCAGATCAAAGCGATCACCTATTTCGAGTCTGACCCCGTCGGCAGCGGCCCGAAAAAACAGTTCCAGCTCACCGGCGACCCACCCGCCTTCAGCGCCTTCCACACCCTAGTAAAAGACCCCTACTTCAACCCCTACTAACTAGTACGACCGATGGTGTCAGGTGGTCGAGCTGTAGGTGCTCCAACGGGTCGATTGATCGCCGGAGCGGTACGTCCGGAGCCGATGCTGCCATTGGTCTCGAATCGCGGGATTGCTGGCTAGGACCGGGACGACGCTTGTAACGAGCTTTAGTTCGCGAATACGGCGGAGCACCGCGAAACCTGGCCAGCTCATGACGTCAAAGCCATAACTGGCGGTCAATTCACTATAGGTGTCGCGTTCGTAGTTGAACCGTAGTTTACCGACTGCCAGTGGAGCTAAATCCCACTCGCGCGGACCGATGCAGGTTGAGTCAAAGTCACAGATGACAGGTCCGGTCGCGCTGGGGATGAGGTTCCCATGAAGGCGTCGCCATGGATGGGACCTGGCGGAAGGTTAAACGAAACCTCAGCCAAGGCGGCTTCGATTTCGTCGCATTGGCCGTGCAGGAAGGTGAGGTCGTCGGAGGTGACTCCTTCCGGATCATCGAGGCGCTGCCTGATTTCCTCGAAAGGTGCCCATTCCGGTAAGCCACCGTCGGGTGGCGGCAGGCGGTGGATGGTCTTGAGGATGTCGGCTAGGTCTGTGCCTGTAGGGGCAGGGCCGCCGCTTTCGGCGTCCTGCCATAGGGTCACGAGGAGGCCGTCCACGACTACTGGCTGCTGCCCACCATGCAGTAGCCGGACGGCGGGCACCCCATGGTCCTCCAGCCAGGCCGCGACCTTGACGACCTTGCTGACGCGCTTCGCCATAGTCTCGGACCCTGCGATCCGAGCGACGACGTGAGCCTCGGGGAGCCGAAAGACCGCGTTGTTGGTGAACTTGATCAACTGGGCGCCAGTCACGCTGATACCCGTTCGCGCCTGAAGTTCGGTCAGTACGGCTCGAAGGCGTGCGGGCGTCATGCGTCCGCTCGGCGGTGTCGGCAGCTGAGTCATCCTGATTGCAGGATAGCAATCTCGGCGGCGAGCGCCTCTGCCTCTGCGTCTGGGTGCTGCCTGGCGGCGGCCAGGAGGGGCGAAAGCCGGTCGACGGTGCGTACCGATCGCACCTGAGCTGCAAGATTAACCGCCCGGTTGCCCGAGTGGATCCCAGCGCGGACGTTTCCCGCTCGAAGGTGGATAGTGGCTAGCGCCGTTAGCTCAAAAGTCATGCTTCGGGCCATAGGGTCGTTGCGCAGTTTGATGCTGTGCTCAAGGTTCGAGATTGCGTCTGCTACGTGCTGGTCATCCTTGCGGGTGCCGCAGAGGAGCCCATAGACGATCCCTGTCAGCGCGTGCAGGTCTGCTTCTCCGAAGAAGCTCACCCATCCCCGCGGCCCGTCGGTACGCGGCCGGACGAACTCATCGTGAGCGCGCCCCAGACAGATCAGCGCCTTGTTCTTGCCACTCTTGCCGCCCATCAGGGCGTGAGTCCAAGCTTCATTGGCGTGCAGCATGGCCACCGTAAGCGGGTCCTCTCCATCCTGGGCAACGAGTTGTCCGAGCTGGAAGAACTTGAGGGCTTGCGGCAGATAGTCCTGGTGAAGATGCAACCGACCGAGGCGATACAGCACGTTGGCGACCAGCGACAGATCATCACAAGCCCTCGCCTGTTCCAGGGCGAGCGAGAAGTGTCGGCGGGCGGCCGAGTAGAGGCCAACGTCGAATGATGTCCAACCCGCGAGGTTATGCAGGTCCGCCAGGGCCAATTGCAAGCGGCCCTTAACAACAGCGGTGCCATCTGATGTCAGCAGCAGGCGAGCATAGTCGGCCTGCGCCATCACTGCGTCGCGGCATGCGCCACCACCGTGTCGATAATCGAGGGCTCGCAGTACGCCAGTGATGTGTTCAAGCTGGGTAACGTCGGTGTCGCTAATCGAGGCCGGGACCGGTGTCTGGGCGCGGGCCGTGGGTTGCCACCAGCGAGAAACCTCGTGGATCGAGACTCCCATGGTCACGTTCGCGGCGTAGGAGAGCAGTTGCCGGACTTCCTCTACCTCGTCGGGGGCGTTGGCAACGCCGGCAAGCGCATCTTCGATGGCAGACATCGGCTCCCCCGCATAGGCGAGGCCCATATAACCACGTGGAATCGACAGGCCATCGGCTATGCGAACAAGCACATCATATGCCATAACCTGTCGACCCTTAACGATCTCGTAGATCTCTGAGGGTGACTGCCCCGTGAGGTTAGCGATGCGCCGCTGCGAGAAGCCCTGCGTACTCAAACGACGGTAGACGGCCATAAGGTCACGCCTTCGAAGTGCGTCGCGCATCGCGGGATGCTCCCATGTAACGGGCGGCGGCGCGCCACCGTCCGAACGTTCGACGTTCACCCGAAACCACCCGTCATCCGGCGTTACCACAGGTTAACGCCGCGGCGTGGTGCGTGTCATTAGTTACCTAGCGTGGCTGCATAGCGCGGCTAGGCAACGCCGCGTCTAGCCAAGCACAACATTGGCGTGGCTTACGCACCGTGCGCTGACGGTGGCATGTTGCTGATCAGCAGAGTTCCGGGCAGGCAACCTAGTCACCCGATTCCACTGGCTCCCGCTCGCCGTTCCTGCGAACCGACGCGGTGCGGCGGGCGGGGTCTCCACTCACCGATGCGGAGGTAACCGTCTCCGGCTACGCGGTTCAACTTGGCGTTCGCGGCACACTGAAAACATTGATCAAGACCAGAGCCGTAGGAAGAATTTTACGTTCTTTCCCGCTTAACGGATAATTATTCGACGAAGAGGCGTTCCATGAAGCCCGGACAATCCATGCCAACGGAAGCAGGCGCACCCCCCATACCCGCCAACTCGTCCTCACATTCAGGCCCGACATGTGGCGTCGCCGAATTGAAGGCGTCTTACCTCCTTGCGGCTCGACTCTGGGATGAGCACCAAGCTGATCGATCCTGGCTCGAATGGGGACTGTGCTGGCCGCCATTGTGGGTACAGCGACCCCGATGTGTCTCCTGCCACGCAGCGTGGCCATGCACTCCCGCCTTAAAAGCCGACCAGCAGATGACCACCTACGAGAATCGCGCCCGCAAACACAATCTCACTCGTGGCAAAACACTCGTTGTTGATTCGCAAGTTCACCCGAGCCGACCTAACCCAGGTGATAGGAAATCGACAACCCACCCACCTGGCCGCGAATCTGCGATCCGGGCCGAGCGCTGACTAACTCCGATACCCTAAGGCGACGTAACTGATGAGGCAAAGCTTCTACACCCCGAAGCACAGTGAACTGGTTTACACCTTCGGTGGTCAGGCCCCGATCCGGCAGCTACGCGACGGGGACGTGGTCACTGTCTACACCGAGGATTGCTTCGGCGGGGCCGTGAAAACGGTCGACGATCTGCCCTCACAGGTGTGCCACATGCCCTACTTGAACGGTGTTACTGGGCCGTTGTTCATCGAGGGAGCCGAACCCGGCGACGCCCTCGCCGTCCATTTCTTGAGCATCACCCCAGCCCGTGACTGGGGTGTCTCAGCGATCTTCCCGCACCGTGGTGCGTTAACCTCCACCCACACCGCACCTACGCTGCAAGCACCGGTATACGAGCGGGTCTGGCGCTACGACATCGACACCGTGCACAACACGGTCGAGTTCGTGGCCCGAGGCACCGATTTCAGTGTGGATCTACCACTGGAACCGATGCTCGCAACCGTTGGTGTCGCCCCCAGCGGGTGGCAAGCACTATCCACCGTCACGTGTGGTGTTCACGGCGGAAACCTCAACACCCCACAATTGCGGCCCGGCAGCACCCTTTACCTACCGGTCTTTGTGCACGGGGCGTTACTCGCGCTCGGCGGGGGACACGCCCGCCAGGGCCACGGCGAAGCCTCCGGGGTGGCCGTCGAAACATCGACCCGCACCACCCTGGTCGTCAAGGTCCTCAAGCATGCGGCTCCACCGACCCCGCGGATCGAAACCGACGACGCGCTGATGTCAGTCGGCTGCGCTCGACCGTTGGAAGACGCCTACCGGATCAGCCAGCATGATCTGATCCGCTGGACCAGCAACCTCACCGGCCTGAACATCCTCGACGCCTACCAACTCGTCACCCAAGCCGCCACCGCACAAGTCGGCAACATGTTCGGCCCGAACTACAGCATGCTCGCCCGCATCCGCAAACAACACCTACCCAAAGCTATCGCCTACCGTGGCATCCACAAACAACTGAGGACTTCGAAAGAACCCGAATCGGGGTCAACATGAACCGGTAGAAACGAAAACATAAAAAGACCGACGGCCGGATCTGTAACTACGGACGGGTGGCCCGAGTCAGAGAATTATAGACATATCGGTGCCAATTAAGTAATATGACGTACAGGGAGGCTTATTCACAGCACCGATTAACAATTCTTCGACGCTGCAATCGTTGCAGGTCAGAGGCATGTCGACTTGCCAAAGATGATCATGGCGAATAAGCCCTCCAGTTATTTCGGATGTTGACCATACTTGTTGTTGAGGTCAGCAATCTCCTGTGGGCTTGATGCAATTATTCGCCGAACGGTGCCTCGAGTCGAGACCTGGGTATCGGTGACGCTGACATTAATTGTCCCGAGTGGGTTCAGTTTGCTGGTCCATAGAAGTCGCACCGCGTCATCGGCGATGCGTTCGTAATCAGAACCCGGCTTGACGTAAATATCGGCATCCGCTCTTTCGGCGGCGTCAAGGCTGTTTTGGTAGCTGACCTCGGCCCGGGTGACGTCAGGGCGTTGAGTTAACACAGATTGAATCTGCGCTGTGATAGCCTCCATGGCTGCCTGATTTTCTTTACTGTTCGTGCAGCCGTTACAAGCTAACATTGCTACGACCGAGGTAACCGCCATGAGCGCGCGTGCCGCTAACGGAGCACGTCGTAAATGACTTCTTGTCGTCATGGCACTCTAACCATTTCGTACACGTTGTTTTGCACCATAGTCCCTGAACTGTTCGACAGAAAATTCGATGCGCTCGCACGGTAGGCGAGTACCGAGGAGTCAGTATTCGAATCTAGTGATTTTGCAGCCGGCAAATAAGCGCCGTCTGTCGCATGATTTCCTCCGATACTGCCTTTTTGGGTATCGAAGGACACGGTTGTCATGTTGGGGCGGTCCGGGTTGTCGGCGGCGTCGAGGTGAGGAACGATGTCGTGGGAGTTTTCGAGGGCCATGACTTGGATGTGGCTGGGGACTTCGGTACGGGCGATAGGTGAGCCGGCAGTGAGGACGTGGGTGACGTTGTAGTTGAATGCCCCGGTTGTGGTGTCGTGTGCGGCTTGGGCGGCGACCATTCCCCCCTGGCTGTGTCCAATCAGCATGACCGGGTCGGTTGAGGTTGCCCCAGCCCGGTGCAGGGCTTCACCGATTGCTGTTTCTCGGGTGGTGACGTCACCACCGAGCACATGTACATTCGTACCGAGATCGTTCAACGCAGGGTTTAACGCCCCAGGGGTGTCCCACACCTTAGTGCCAGGAATGTCAACTATGTACGATTTTGTTCCGTCGGGGTGGGAGAGAACCCGAACATCGATCTGGTCCGGCTGCCCCGCATGCGCGAGCGAGTTCCGGTGGTCAAGACCGGATATCAGATCACCGAACCCGCCCGGCGGTTGAGCAACGTAGGCGCTTCGGTCAACGCCCGCATCGGTGACTTGTGCTCGTCCGTCTGGGTATAACGAGCCGAGCAGGTGTGCTGCTCCCGGGACCGTGTTCGTGGAGCCGGCGAAAAGATTGGGGATGAGCCCGGGTCCTGCACCGATGACATTATCGACGATGCCTGGGTGATCGGTGAGGAACCGTTGCGGGTCTGAGATTGCTTCCACCGTGTCACGCGGATCTAGTATCGCTGCCGCACCGGCGAGCATGGGCAGGGCGCTGACAACGGGGATTATTTCCAGAGGCAGTGCGGCCCCGGCCGCCCACCGGACACGGTCGATGAGTTGGGCTTGGGCCCGGTCCACCGCCTGATAAGACGCGGCGACCGCACGTAACACGATCGCACGCTCAGCGTGTTGTGCAGCCTGGGAGCCAACGCCTCCTGGCCCGTCGAGTGCGTTGAGGAGCAGCCCAGCGAATTTGGTGGCCCCAGCGGGGTCTAGCACCGCAGACGCCACAACGTTCGGATCGATCAGGATGCTGTGACATTCGGCGGTGATCGACGCTAACGTACGGGCTAGGTCGTCAGAACCAGTGGCTAAGGTGGTGATGTCTTCGAAATGAGCGTCTGTGCCACCGACCCCGCCGGATATGTGCAGGTCAGGACCGGGTGGTTGCGGACTGGTCATCCGATACCTTCCAGGATCTGTGCTATCAGCGGCGCCACCCACACCCCAAGATCAGCACGGCTTACCGACTCCACCGTGACCGCGTGCCGGCCCGTGTCGTCCGGGTCAGGGCGTAACCCGATCCACCCGCGGACGGTGGCTAACCACACCACGCAACCAACCTGGACCCCACTAGTGCCGTGCCCGGACACCAAACACGACAAATTCCCGACGCTGGCCGTCCGCAGCCGTGCAGCGAGGATTGCTTCAGCGGTCGTCAATTCCAGCCCAACCTGCCCGGGTTGCTGCACCGCCGCGAGCGGCAGCCGACCTACCGGGGCTTGGTGGTCACCACCGCCAAGGGCGTCGTCAAGCAAATTCTGTGCCGGAGCCAAACCGTTCAGGTCGGGAACCGCCCGGATCAGCTCAACACCGAGGGTGTCCGCGGCGAACATCGATAATTCCACTGCTTGATCGGCCAGGGTGAACACGCTGACGCCGAGCTGCCCGGCAATGGCGTAGACCGCCCTCAGGCCATCGCCGGCAACGGACACCTCGACCTGAACGGTGAACAATGGCGCAGCCAGAACAGCTAAATTCACCGCGACCGCATCCACGAGGATACAAACCTGCGGGTTCTGTGGGTCGCCCGCCAGGATGTGGCGAGCGACCAGCGAACGTGTCGCAGTCAACAACGCAGTTTGCTCGACTGTGGCTGGCTCGAACCCGGGCGGCATTCTGACCGCTGATACCGTGATAAGTACCGCCCACTCGGGTGCGGACAACACAAGCCGGTGCGCCAAAGGCGCCCGAAGCACCATTTAGATTGCCCCTTGTGCGCGCATGAACTGGCCGACCTCAAGCCAGCGCAGATCACCAGTTTCCGGCAAGTTATGCGGCCCGATCGGCCAGGTCACCCACGGCGGGTCAGCAAGGATCCGTTTCCCGATACTATTGACTTTCTCGACCAATGATTCAGCCTGGTCGAGCAACGATTGGGTGGTGTGCGCGAACCACGCAGTTACTTCGTGTTCGTAACGGGCGATCGTCGCGAGCGTTTCTCGGACCTGCTGCGCGTGAGCGTGCAGTACAGCTGCCGCGTGTTCCATATCCGCAGCCGCCCGATCCACCGCACCCCGATCGCTGACCACTGTGTCACGGTATTGCTGCGCGGCAGAAGACACCCACTGTGCCAACTGCGCTCGCCGGAGGTGATCGTCTGCATGTTGACGTACGACAGAGGCTCGCTCTGTCAGTTTCCCGGCCAGTGTGTCCAACTCGTCTGGGTTGCCGTACAGTCCTATCCCCACCAGGGCCTCCCACCGTTGCCGTCGCACAGTGTATTCGCCAATGTGTATCTACGCGACCCCGCCCCGGTAACCTGATGTGCCGTGGGACGCAGTGGTTCGGCCAAACACCGAGCCCCGCCGGCGCGAAAATTTCATATTCAGTCCCCGTGGCTGGTAAACGCAACTCGCGAGACACCCCCGGCAGTCCGTTCGCCACCTGAGCGAAGCCACGCTGGGTCCGACCGTCGCACAATGCGCTGCTGAGCCGACGAATAGGACGTGCCGGATGGCGTAGCCACTGGTCCGGGGACGAGAGATCGTCTCTACGGCCTGCCGGCGAGGGTCACAGCAGCGCCGCGCTCGCACCGAGCACGCGTTTGGCGAGCGCAGACGTTAGTCCGCCCCGGGCGTGCCTGGTCTGATCGTTGCGTCTATCGATATGCTGCCTACACCAATAGGGCGGGGAGGCTGGCGTGGCAGACGGGGTACAGATCGACACCGGACAGGTGAACAATTTCGGCAAAACAGTTCGTTCCCAGGCTGATCAAGGATTTACGTCCATAGCCGGCCGTGGGACAGAGCTCCATTCCCACGGCGTCGTGTTCGGCGCCCAACTGCCCGGCTCAACCATTGTGGACGCCAAAAGCCGCTATGCGAAGGTGCTGGAGAACACGGACGCGAACCTTCGCGCCCATCAGCAGGCAGCGGTGATCTTCGCTGAGGTGGCCGAACAGATCGCCCACGACTTCTCCTCAGCTGACCTGGGCTCTGAGGCTGGTCAACGCAAGGTCGACGACTTACTGCAGAATGCGATTTCCCGAGCGAACACGGCGCTCGGCGTGACCGGTAATGATGGGGGCTGGGCCGGATGACTGACGCAGCTGACTGGGGCCGGTACAACCTGCCCGCCCTGTGGGCGATGATCAAAGACGAAAACGCGTGCTCCGGCGCCGATCGGGTGTTGTCCTGGAACATCTTGTCCCAACAGATCCGTGACCAACACGAACGTCTGCTAGCGGCGCAGGAAAAACTCGCCGAGGTATGGCCACCGGAGAAGAACGCCTCCGCCATGCATTTCCAGATGCGGATCTCGGAATTGGCTGCCAGCATGAACGAGACGTTGATCTCTGCGGAGGACACCAGGGTCGGGTTGCATGGGATCATCGACGCGATTGCGACCGCGCAGAGCACGTTGGCTCCGTTGGTGCAGCAACGGCAGGCTGCCAGCGATGACCTCATGCCCAGGTTCATTGATCACGCTGAGGATGAATTTGACCGGCAAGGTCAGCAAGCGATGCGGGTAGCGGAAGCTGCGATCGCAGATCACAGCACACAGATCAACCCGCCACAGCTGTTCATATTGAGGCCGATGACTTCCGACAGTCTCACTAGCCTTTCCCCTGACGATCGCGGCTCAGCGACATCCGGATCACACAATGATGGTTCCCTGTCGGCGGTGCCTGTTCCCGTGCCGGTTCCGCATCACCCGCCTCACCTCCCGGCTGGTAACACGTCCGGGAATTCGTCCAGTGGCTCGCAGATCGGGTCTAGGGCTGTCGGTTCTGGTGGGGGTATAGGTGGCAGCCCTGTGCTGAATGGCGCACAGACCACGCCGTCGATGCCAACAGGTACTGCTGGAGTGCCAGGGGTGGGCGTCCCATCGGGAGGGTCGGTCGTGGGTGGAATCTCTAACGGTGCTGTGACCGGGGCTGTAATTGGTGGTGCCGCGGGTGTGGGTATGGGTATGGGCTCAGGTCGCGGTGGTCGGCTCCCGGCGGGGTCAGGTGCCGGTGGTCGTGAACAGGTACCGGTTCGGCGTGGTCTGCCTTCAGGGGCCACGATCGGTGGAGATCCGTCCCACAGCGGCTTCGGTGAGCCGAGGGGCCGGTTTTTTGGTGGGTCAGGTGCTGGTGGTCGTGAACAGGTACCGACGCGTCGCGGTTTGCCTTCCGGGGCCACGATCGGCGCGGAACCTTCCGAGGGTGGTTTTGGTGGGCGCGGCGTGACCGGGCGTGGTCTGCCGTCTGCCGAATCGGCGAGTCGCGGTGTGCCCGGTAATTCCGAGCCAGGGCAAGGGATGCTCGGCGGACCGGGAGGCACCGGTGGCAGACGCGGAAACGGCAGAGCCGATGTAAGCCGCGGCTCGGCCGATGTTCAATGGAGTGTTGCCACTGGGGTACCACCGATCATTGAGCCGAACACGAAACCCGAGCGCCACGATCCCGGCCCTGGCGTTATCGGAATTGACCCGTGATCCTTCGCCTCAACAGCCTCAGGGCCGTGCTCGCGGCCTTCGTCGTGAGCACGGTAGTAACGTTCTACTCACCCGCGGCGTTCGCGGACTCAATCCGAGATCGACAATGGTACCTATCTACCCTCGACATAACCGAGGTTCATCAGCTGAGTCAAGGCGCAGGCATAACTGTCGCAGTGATCGATACCGGGGTGGATGCAAAACAACCGGACTTAGTCAATGCTGTTCTACCCGGCATCGACTTATATGCGTATAAGTCTGGTGATGACACAGGCCGTGCCGACGTCATTGGTCATGGAACGGCGATGGCCGGGCTCATCGCTGGGCGTGGGCACGGGGATGGTCATGGCGACGGCATCCTGGGGATCGCACCGGCAGCGAAAATTTTGCCGGTGCAGGTGATATCCGATAGTTACCAAAGCTCTAGTGGCATTGGCAAGGCGATTGATTACGCCGTCGCCCACCACGTCAGTGTCATCAACATGTCATTCAGTGGTGGCGACGATACACCTATTAGTGATGCAATCAAGAAAGCGCAGGCTGCCGATATTGTCCTTGTTGCGGGATCCGGGAACCGCGATACCGCGTCCTCCGGGCCCTATCCGGGCGCGTACCCACAGGTTCTGACTGTCGGGGCCGTTGACCATACCGGTAACATCTGGTCGCAGTCGATAACTGGACCCCAGGTTGACATTGTTGCGCCCGGTGTCGACATTGCCAGTACTGGAATCAGCTCCACTGGTTACAGTCTCAGCACCGGCACCAGTGACGCTTCCGCAATTGTCAGCGGCGCGGCGGCATTAATCCGTGCGAAATATCCGAACCTCAGCGCGGCCGAGGTGGTGCATCGGATCACCGCTACAGCTACCGATGCCGGGCCTCCAGGTCGTGACGACACCTACGGTTACGGTCGGCTCAACCTGATCACGGCCCTCACCGCCAATGTTCCCGCCTCCACGCTATCAACCCCAGACGGCAGCACCGCTCCCGCAGCTGCCTCACACACCCAGGTCACAAACCGAAATTCGACTACCCTCGCGGTCACCACAATTGCCGGCGTACTGATTTTCGGCACGTTAATCACCGGTGCACTCGTCTTCCTGGTACGCCGACGGAAATAACGTGAGGTAGCTCCGCGGCCTGCGGCAATGGATCTGGGTTTCCCCTATCGCCAAGGGTTTACTCGCTCTCGTCCTTACCAGACGTTGGACCGAAGCTCGCGCCAGACTCCGAAACTCATAGTGGCGTTGGAATTCGCATGCTCGGTGGCCGCGAAATCGCCGTCATCGCCAGCGCCAGCAATCACACCGAAGCAAGATCCATTCTCGACAACACCGTTCGTGGCAACAGTCCCACAGTCCGACCGGTGAGAAAGCACCGTGACGGGAGGCCGACGAAAGCTCATGACAGCATGCCCCCTAGCGAACGTACGAGTTGTAGGTGGTCCGATCCGGTGCGTGATCCGCCATGTGGGGGTTCGGTTCGGTGCGTGTCCTTGACGGTGAGCGTCCGCCTGGTGATGCTGGGTGTGTGGCGAGTAATGCACGTTCCGGTGATCCGTTCGCGTCTGAGCTGATTTGGAAGGTTTTAACCGAGGTATGCCGTGCGGAGGGCTTGCCTGGTGATGGGGCTCAGTTGCTGCGGTTGGGTGAGAACGCGATGTTCCGGCTGCGTGACCAACCGTTGGTGGTGCGGATCGGTCGCTCGATGCAGCGCCAGCCGGTGATGGATCGTGAGTTGTGCGTCGCACGTTGGCTGGATGACCAGGGTGTCCCTGTGGCTCGCCCGTACGACGGTGTGCAGCAACCAATCGTGGTGATGGACTACCCGGTGACAGTGTGGAACTTCGTCGAAGCCGGTAGCGACCCGCCCGGTGTGGACGATCTGGCGGTTCTCCTACGCCAAGTGCACGCGTTGCGCGATGGACCGTGCCAGGTGCCGCAGTTCGATCCGTTGGGCAACACCGAGTCACGCCTGCGCGGTATTGATGGGTTACGCGACGAGGACCGGACATTCTTACTCACCGTATGCGATCGGTTGCGGGCTGAGTACGAAACGCTGGAGTTCGTGCTGCCCTACGGGTTCGTGCATGGTGATGCGCATATCGGGAACCTACTCGGTGGCGCTGGTCGGGCGGTTTTGACCGATTTCGAGGCTGCGGTGATTGGTCCTCGTGAGTGGGATTTGACTCCGGTAGCGGTGAGTAGAACCCGGATGGGTCTTGCCGCTGACACGTACGATCGATTCGTCGATGTGTATGGCTTTGATGTGATCGAGTGGGTGGGTTTCGATGTGTTGCGGCAGATCCGCGAGTTGAACATGACCACCTGGTTGGCGCAGAACCTCAGTGAAGGTCAGCACGTTGCCGACGAGGTCGCGTTACGGATCACGTCGATCAGGGACGGGGACCGTAGTGCCCAGTGGCACGCCTTCTAACCCGGTTGTGGCGGCGGGGGTACCCCGGCAGCGGTTCGATCCGCCGGTGCAGCGTGAAACGGTCCGGATCACCAACCTGTATGGCACCACCTGGGAGCCGGTGGAGCAGCTCGGTAGTACCGGTGAGTTGACGGGGTTCCTGCGGTTCGGCCGGTTG
>CBDFFS010000030.1:0-8946 GCA_965246815.1 Actinoplanes sp.
GAAACAATGGGTTTCGCCACCACGCCAGACGCAGTCCCGCTGAACGCGCCTCGTCATGCTCTCGCCAGCGAGCAAAGCAACCACAAGAAACTACTCAAGGTGACCGCAAGCCGAAACCGCTTAACCACCCGATGTATACATAACCGCAGCTCAATCGAGTGATGCGTTGAGGTGCTCAGAGCAAAGGGGGTCAGCGGCCGGCCTGGGTGCTGAGGAATTATGTCACCGTCAGTTAGTTGAACCGGTAGTTGCAAGGCGAGGTGAACTGCACTATCCATTCTGGACTTATGCCAGAAACCCGATGAAACAACTCAAGCGATACCGAATTTACTGAGCAAAGTACCGCTATTCCCTTAGTGCCGCGTTGCTGCGGCGATGAGTTTGCGTTCGCGGTCGGGGCTTAAGCCTGCGTTGCGGTCGCGATCGAGGCCCTGCTCGCGTTCCCAGGTCAACACGTCGGCGATCAATTCGGCGCGCGGACGCTGCTGCAAACCGGCCGCAGCTGCCGCCGAACCGTCTCGGGTCGACCAGCCCTCCGCGCCGGGCTCGACCAGCCACAGCGGCAGCGAATCCGGCCCGGCCCACTGTGCCACCCCAGCGGCGAGCAATTCCTGCGCCGACAGGGTCACGACCGGGCCGGTGTGCCCGCCGATGGCCCGCGACAACGCTACCCATTCACCAAATGACACCTGGGGACCGACCGCGTTGAAAGTTCCCGTGACCCCGCCTTCGGCGCAATTCAACAACCAAGCCATTAGGTCGCGTACGTCGATGACTTGGGTTGGCAGGGTTGGTGTTTCTGGCACTAGCAGGGCTTCGTGGGGTGCACGCGCCGCTCGGGCCGGCCAGTAGCCGCTGCGTCCGCTGTGGTCACCGGGGCCGCCGATCAACCCGGCTCGCGCGATCAGCAGCCGATCGGCACAGGTCGTCGACGACGCCTGTTCGCACGCGGATATGGCTGGTCCATAGTCCGCTTTGTCGGCAATGTCGCGCGCGAGCGGAGTAGCGATTTCGGCCGATTCGTCGGCCCCGATCACGTCGTTGGTGGCGTAGGCGCTGACGGAGGAAACGTAGGTCCAGTGGCGGGCTCGACTGGCCAGTGCGGCGAGTGCGGAGCGGACGAAACCGGGCTGCCAGGACACCTCCAGCACGGCATCCCAATCCTCGCCGCTGACCTGGTCATAGGCCGCGGGATCGCGGCGATCGGCCTGCACCAGATTCGCTCCATCAGCCACAGCACCGCTGGCGCCGCGGGCTAGGCAGGTCACGTCGTGGCCGCGTTCGAGTGCTTGGCGACTGGCTTCGCGGCCAAGCCATGCGGTGCCACCGAGGAGCAGAAGTTTCATGTCTTCATGAAATCATGCCGGCGGAAATAGTCGAAGGCTCGACCCAGTAATTGATCTATTCATCAATGGGTTAATCCTTTTGGGGGTCTCACCGGCAGCCATTCATTCGTTAGGTTTTGGCGATGGGGTATCCGCACCAGCGCGATCATCGCGAACCACTGTTAAGTATGCCGTCCTACACGCCGGACTCGACGCTAAACGACACCACTCGGCGGCTCTGCGGCGCCCCTTATCTCGATGTCTCGTTCGGCAATGCGGTAATCCGTGAAGTGGTCGAGTCGCAGCGCACCGCCGTCCCCCCGTCCTACGGATTTGATCTCGATCCGGTCGTGCGCCATTGTTTGCGTGCCCGCCAACTGCTGCTGATGCGCTACGCAGTGGTGACCGTTTTACTGGTGCTCGGCTTGTGTCTCAACGCAGTCACTACCTTTACTTGGCTGGTCGTGTGTGTGGTCGCGGTAGCGATGACCTCATCCGTGGTGCGCGAGCTGCCCCGCCCAATGCGCATCGCCGCATCGACAGCAATCGTCGTTGCCACGTTGTGTGCCGTCGGGGTGCTGGCTTTCCAGGTGGTGTTCTCCAGCATTGCCGCCTCGCTCGGGTTATCCACGAGGTCGCGAAGCTCCACTACCGGATACGGCGGATCGAGTGCCGGAATTGACGATGGTCTCACCAATAGCGGCCCCGGCACCTGGGTTTTGTTGGCGTCTGCGCTGCTTGCCGCCGCTATGGCGCTGACGTTGTTCCTGTCTCGGCGCCACGCCTATGGGGTGCTCACGAGCGAGCTGGCGCCGCATGGCACTACCGCGGCGCCGCGCAGTGGTAACGGTCGAGTGGAATGGCGGCTCGGCGTCGTTGCGGCGATGCAGCGCGGCAATATCTGCGTGCAAGACGTGGACCCGTTCGTTGGGGCGGGCTGGATCGAAAACCAGTGGTCGCTGGTCACTACGTTGAAGCCCAAGCAGGGCGCAGGTCGAGTGTTCATTGATGGCGCAGCCTTGAATCAGCGGGTGCATGACGCCATCTTGGGCTTGCGCGATCCGCGCTTGCGTGAAGGCACCCGCATTCCGAATCTCTATGTCGTGCCCTATGTGGCAGCTGACGGCAATCGGCGCAGCGACGACGATCCGCTGATCGATCCGCAGACGCGAACGCCGCGCACGCTGGCTTCAGCCGAGACGATCGCGGCGATCATGCGAACTCCACAGGGCGGGCTGCGCCACTATTTGCGCGCAGTGGTGCCAGCCAGCGGCAAGGAGATCCGCACGCCTGACGGTCGGCTGGTGCTGCCCGCACAGGATTCCGGAATCGGGGTCACCGCGTTTGTTCATCTGGCGGTCGAGGGCGGCATGCTTTACAGCGAATTGGTACCACGGTCATGCCGCAGATCCAACCGCGCTATCACCTCGTCGATAATTTGCGTCCGGAACGCATTCCTAGCCAAGCAGCACTAGATACGATGCTGAACTTCTTGCGCGACAACGCGTTCGGCCCGTTTTACTTGGCTCGGCTGGTCTGGGACACCTTGCGGCTGCCGGCGCGGATGGCTCGTTCGGCCCGGCGCGCTGACGAGTTCCGTTACTACGATTACGGTGCCCGGTTCAGCGTCCGCGAGCTGGCCGCGCAACGGCCGACCGAGAAGTTCATGCAAGTTTTGGATGCCGGTAAATACACGAAACTGCTCGACCGGGCCGTCACGGACAGCATCATCGAATTCCTGGACGAGCACGGCGTCGATGTCAGCGAGTTCCAGCAGGCCGCCAACACCGTTTCAATCCGCAATGCCACCTTTGTCGGTGGGCAGCAAAGCTTCGGCGGCAAGAACGTCAACGTCCAGCAGAACGCCGCGCCAACGGGTGCGAGCTCGTCCACCGGAGGGTCCCGTGGCTGAATCGAATCTCCATTTCGGCAACTTGAGCTTCACCGGCGGCATTCAGAACTTCGGTGGCGAGAATAAGAACACGCAGCACAACTACGCTGCGGCCGACCAGGTTCGCGAACTGTTGGCCACCATTCGCACTCAGCACCCAGATCCGATCCTGGCCGGTCAAGAGATCACTGCGATCGAAGCCGAGATCAAACGGGGTACCCCGGAAGCCCAAAACCGACTGCAGGCTCGGCTCACCGAATTGGCGAGCAGCGCCGGCAACGTCCGTACGGTGGTGGAGGCGGTTGCGGCTATCAGTGCCATCGCCGCGGCTAACTGGCCGTTCTAGCCGGCTTTTGTCACCCGATCGTCGCGTTCTCGGCGCGCCCACGTCCGCTTGAGTTCCACCGTACCTGTGGTATTTATCCGACTTGTCTGGCTGAACGGTGGAGATTTTCGCCGTTGCTGCTGGTCAGCCAGTGTCGCCGGCAACCCGGGTTCAGGGTTGTTCGGAAGCAACGAGGTTGCTACGGTCCTGTGTCGACGGATCTCTAGGTGCTGCATTCGCCGAGTCATCCCCAGTGATCACCGTTGGCGTTGCGTTGGATGCAGTTCGGTGGGGAGATGGCGATGGAACACGGCAGCAACCAGGCTGGTGACCCGACCCGAGCAGGCAACTCGCCCGAGCGGCTGTCGGCACAGGAGCCCACCTTCGGTTATCAGCGATCGCCACTGACCGTGCTGATCGATCCCTCTCGGCGCAGCCAGTCCGGGCCCGGTCAGTCTGTCGAACCGGTTCCCCGGATGGATCCCGGCCCGTCTCGACACCGTCCGGGCAAAGTTGCCGTCATTGCTACCGGTGTGATCGCGTTGGCCCTATTAGGTCCGGGCGGATATGCGATCGGGCGGTTCAGCGCCAACTATTCGCGTTCCATCGGTGCATCCTCATTTGTGCAGCCGCCGCAATCGGGGAAGTTGGGTGCGGCCCATTCGAGTTTGACGCCCAGTGCTCGACCGTCGCCGTCGCTCGCGCCGAGCAGCACGCCACCTGCTGTTTCCACCACCGCGACTGCCACCGGCGGCCCGACCAACTGCAGCACGCCCACACCAACCAGTGCCGCAACCTCGCTGACCGTCACCCACGCGCAGTTTTGTGCAGCGCTAGACCGGCGTTGGGGGCAGACCTCCACCATATTGGGTGCGGCTAGCTCTCCGAACCGAATAAACGCGTTGGTGCCGCAATTGCAGACCACAGCGCGGGAATTGGCCGCCGGAGCACCTAAGTCGTTGGCGGCTGATGTCGTCATTGCGAATCGGTCCACTACTGCTGGAATCGCCGTCATTCAGGCAGCCCACGGCAAGCTCGAAGCTAACGATATTGATGAACTGATGGGTGTGTTGACGACAGCGAAAGTCATCTCCGCCGAAAACGATTTCTCGATATACAGCGGACAACACTGTGGGCCAAATGCATAACTGGGATGTGGTAGTGGTGGGTGGCGGCCCGGCTGGGCTATCCGCGGCCCACGCTGCCGCATCGGCGGGTGCCAGCACCGTCGTGGTCGAGCGAGCCGAGCATCCGCGGTACAAGACTTGTGGTGGTGGTCTGATCGGTCCGTCGCTGGCCGTGTCTTCGCCGCGCATTGCGGTGCCGGCCAGCGGGACGATTGACGCGATTACCTTCACGCGCGCCGGCCGGTTCAGGTTCACTCGGCGCAGCGTTGACAATCCGCTGCTGACGATGGTGCGGCGCACGGAATTCGACCACGCTTGGTACACGGCTGCCGTCGCGGCCGGTGCCACTATTCGGCAGAACTGCCAGGTGCGGGGACTCGCGCAAGATGACCGTACGGTGAGGGTGACTTTGGCAGATGGCAGTGAGCTGAAGGCGGGCGCAGTGATCGGCGCGGACGGATCGGCCGGGGTTAGCTCGCGCTTTCTCGGTGTGAGTTTCGACCAGCAGGACCTCGGTCTAGAAGTGGAACTAGCCGCCACAGCCGCAGATCGGGCTAGCTGGCGCGGCCGGGTATTGCTCGACTGGGGTCCCTATCCCGGCTCCTATGGCTGGGTTTTTCCCAAGCTGAACGGCGCTCAGCTGCACGACACAGACTGCACCGCGGCGGATTGTTGCACTGGCACTTGTGACCAGCTCACTGTCGGCGTGATTATGCAGAAGGGTCGCGGCGCGGAGACGAAAAGCTACTTGCGTGATTTCATCGCGCAACTCGGCCTCGACGATCGCACTGTGCTGCGCGATTCCGGCCACCTAACTCGTTGTCGCCAGCCGGATTCCCCGGTGCGGGCCGGCCGGGTCGCAGTGGTTGGCGACGCGGCTGGCCTGCTCGAACCGTGGACGCGTGAGGGCATCAGTTTTGCGTTGCGCTCGGGCACCTGGGCGGGGCAAGCGGCTGCAGCAGGTGACTTGGCCGGCTATGAGCACCGGATCACCACCGAACTTCATCCGGAAATGGTGGCCGGGCGGCGTTTGCTGCAGGTTTATCACCGTCATCCCACCCTGATCCACGCGGCGATGGCCACGTCGTTGGGGTGGCGGGCGTTTGAAAAGTTCTGCCGCGGTGAGTTGTCGATGGTCGACGTGCTGCGCCGGCCCGCAATCCGCGCAGCAATAAATCTGCTTGCATAATACTTTTTGAATTTTCATCGGGCCAGTAGTGATTAGTGGATTGGCCTGATTCTGCTTGCGTGCCGCACTCGGTGGTCGTAATCGACGCTAGCTGCGTCGCGGCCACGGCGCCCAACGCACCGGTGCTGCGAACCCGCCCCGCCGGGCATCTCGGGCATCTTGCCGGGTGAGTGGCCCGGCGTGCCCGTCGTGAATGCCGACTCCGATCAGCCTGGTCTCAAACCAGGAGCCGCCCACGCCGCGCCGGACTCGCTCCCACAGCCCGCCCTCGATCAACGCAGCAGCCTGGGTGCTGAGCACCTCGATCAGCTGCGCCGGATCTTCGTCGCAGTCGTCGCACCCACACGCCGGCAACGGCTGGTCCCACCAGCGCCCCAACCGCACGGACAGTCCGGGAAGCTCCGTGAACGCCACCGCTAGGGGAGCAGCGGCAGGGGTGCGCGGAATGAGTCGCACCGTGCGCACGAGCGCCTCAGTGGCCCCGACTTGCTCTTTGGTTTCGCGCCGCTCGACCATATGCCGGGCGAAGAGTTGATCCAAGAGGGCTTCAGCCGCATCGTGCAGCACGGCGAAGCGTTCCATCTGGGCAGCGTGCGCGCTTTGGCTCACCAGCGAAGTATGCCGCGCTAGTCACCCCGGCTCGCAGCTGATCGAGCAGAACGGGTCTCAGCGGAAATCGAAATCACCTGCTTGCACCCCGGTGGTGAACGCCGCCCACTCGGCTTTGCTGAACACCATGGGAGCGATCTGCGGGTTCTTCGAGTCGCGCAACAAGATCTGCTCGCCATCCTGTGCCACCTCGACGCAGCTGCCAGCGCTGCATTCGATCGCTGTGCGCCAGCGGAGCTCTCGAGTCGACTTGATCATGCCGTACACCTCCAGGAGGGTTCCCAAGTCCACGGTAAGGGACTGGCCGAACCGACGGCAGGAGGGAAAACAGGAGTGAACGGTGAAATGCGACGTTTATGGGAGATTGTGGCAGAAGTCTCGCGACCGATGTGGTGAAATGTCGATTTTGCCGCAGGCAATCACTGTCGTACGCGTGAATCAAGATTCATCGTGCCCTGCGCACCGACCTCGAAGCCTGTGCACAGGGCACGAGCGCGGGCCCTAGAAGACGAACTCGTCTGCTTTAACGCCGGCGACAAAAGCATTCCACTCGTCGGGGGTGAACGAGTGTGCAGCGAGATCCGGATTCTTCGAGTCGCGGAGCAAATACTGCCCGTCGACTCGCGCGACCTCGACACAAGTACCGCCGCTGCACGTGCTGCTACGACGCCATTGGGGCGTCGACATGATCTCGTTCACGGGTTTCTCTCCATGGTATTGGCGAAGGCTTCAGGCACTGTTGATTTTTCAACGACGGCGATCTGAGAGCTTTTTCTCTAGATCATTTATGCGGCCCTTGATGAACTCGATTGTGTCATTTTCATCGTCTGCTGCTTGCCATAGTTGCTCGAAACGTTTTCTGTGTCGCGCGGTCTCAGCGCGATTCTCGATGATCTCGTCGACCATCCCATTTTCTCTATACATGACTTCGCCGTCCGCGACATCGGCGCCGACAGTCATCAGGTCGAAGCTGCCATTGTTGGCGATCGGCACGTCAATATCGAACGGGATCATGCGGGTTTCCACCAAACCGCGCTCACTGAGCTCGACCAAGTGACGCAACTGAGCGCTGAAGATGGCCTCTCCGCCAACCGCCCGCATCAGCACCGATTGATCCATCAGCACGATGACCTGCACCGACCCGATGCGCTGCAGCAACGCGGCGTGGCGCAGCTGACGTGCCTCCACCAACACCGCGATCTTCGCCGGGGGCATCTCGTCGTCTTCGTCGCGCCACCCGCCGGTCAGCGCCGCTGCATACTCCGGCGTCTGCAACGGGCCAGGCAGGTAATAGATCGAGAAGGACCTGATCTCGGACGCCTCGGTCTCATATTCGATATAGCGCCGCAGGCCGTCGGAGAGGTATTTGCGGAATCGATCCTCCTGCCACCACACCGTCTGGGCTTTGGCCCGAGTGCGGGCAATACGCGCTTCCGTGGCTAACTGGGTGACTCGGGTTTTGTCGCGCACGCCGAGATAGCCCAGGAGCTGGCGCAGATCACTGACCGAGATGGTGACATCACCGTTTTCGATCCGAATGACCTTGCTGGCCGACCACTCCATCTCTTCGGCGACTTGCACTTGGGTGAGCCCGACCGACTCGCGCGCCTCACGGATGGCCATGCGCACCCGGCGGCGTGCGATCGTGGGCGAGTCACCCTCAGCCATGAGTCCTTCATCGTCGAAGTGGCGATCTTGCAGCGTCCGAGCGATCGTGCAGAATCTGAGCGATCGTGCAGAATCCGAGTGGGCTGTGCGACCTCGCTGACTGCTGGGTAGCAGGTAGCGAGGTCGCGGGTATCTTATTACGTGATATCAGAACTGCGGCAACTGAGTCGAGGTTTGTGCAAACTGTGATCTCGGGCAGGGTGGATTATCGTCGCCGTCGCTGGCTTAAGCGGCCGCCAGATCGATGCCCGACGGTGGACGTGCGTTCTCCATCGCCCGGCGCAGCGCCCGAGAAACTTGATTGAAAACCCGGGCATCGGTCGACGAGTAGATGACGACTTGAGCGCCGCGGTAGCTTGCGTGCAGTTCCCACCGCCGTTTGCGGGTCAGCCACACCGTGCTGAGCAGGCCTGGCCCGACCACGGCCAGCAGGCTGACCGCATAGGACGTTGGTGGATCGAGCAGGGCCAGGCTGGTGCCGGCCAGCACTAGCGCGCCGACGAACAAGGCCGGCACGAACTTCTGCACATCGGAGCCGGCGCGCACCAATCCCACTTTGCGCAGGTCGCGAACGACGAAGCGGGCCGGTGCAGCGGCCTGCCAAACGAACAGCTCATCGGTGACGACGGCGTCGGGGCCAAGATAATAGGTACGTTTGCTCATGGCGCACTCCCTTGGCGCTACTGGTTGCGGGGAGAGGAATCACGAGCCACCATTGGCGCGTCAGACGTGGTCCACACCCCGCTTTATTCAGTCGAGCTCGGATCAGTCGAGCCAAGCCCGCCAGTGACAACGGCACCCGGTTGCCGCCG
>CBDFFS010000031.1:0-81491 GCA_965246815.1 Actinoplanes sp.
TCCGGCGTGAAACAGACACAAGACCCGTTCGCGGTGCAGGGCATTGTTGGTGCCGACAAGGACCGTATCGAACACATGTTCGAGCCCGTCGTGTGCGGTGATCGGCGGGCCGGCGCCGATGCCGTGACGGGCGTAAAGGGTGTGCAGCACCTCGATGTCGGCCACCAGGGTTCGCAGCTGCTCGGCGCTGCTGCCCACATCCGCGAGGCCCGCCTCAAGGTTCCACGTTGGCACGGATGCGGTCACAGCATCAGCTCGTATACCGATAGGTGGCGCACACTGTTGGCGTCGAACACGCCACCGTCCCAGCCGCTGTAACGGTGCAGTAACTGCAGGCCGGCAACGCGGGCCATGAGGTCGAGTTCCGAGGGCCAGGTGTAGCGAATCTCCACGGGTAGCACGTTCATCGATGTTGCGGCGATCCGGATTTCTCGGAACGTGATGCGTTGCGACACCGGGTCGTGGACCGTGGCGGAGATGTCGACGTTGTCCTCACCAAAGGCTCGCAGGGCGAGGTTCTGCCGGTGTGTGACAGCGCCCTGGCGAAGCGGGGCAAACAATTCCAGCACGATCTTGCCGTGTGGGGTGAGTAACCGGGCACTGTTGCTCAGGCAGCTCAGTTGCCGTTGTTGGCTCAGCAGCGAGTAGAAGGTGCTGGTGGTGGCGTAGATGAGGTCGAATGGGCCGCAGACGGGAATATCGGCCATGTCACCGACCACTGTGGTAACAGCCACGTCACCCCGTGAGGTATCGATGCGTGCGCACATTTCTGGAGAGATATCCAGGGCGGTGACGGGCACACCGTGTGCGGCCAGTGCCCGTGCTACCAGGCCGATACCAGCTCCCAGTTCCAGCGCCCCGGCCGGGCCGCTGAGCTTGGCTAAGAACGTCGCTGCGGTTTGCGGATCTTTAGCTCCGTAGGTTTTGACGTCCTGATCGGCCCAGAGATCCCATCGTGATGCCTGTTCATCCTGCTCGGTCAATGCGGCTCAGCTCCTTTGCCCTGGGCGGTGAAGAGGTGCGGGGTGGGGGCACGCCCGCCGAGAATCGTCACGGCGGGCGTGCCGGTTTAGGTTCTGGTGCAGCTAGTCAACGACGGGCTTGAGGGCCGGGTCCGCGTAGACCTTGTGAGCGACCAGTCGACCCTCGACGGTTTCTCTGCCGACGACTTCCTCGATCGCCCCGTCGTGAGCACGGACGGGGCGGCCGAGGCGGATGCTGACCTCAGCACTGAGTGCCATGTCGTCCTGCACCGCGGATTCATGCCGCGACGCTGCGCTGACCAGGCCTTTACGGACCAGGTCCATGAAGTGGTCCACATCGGAGTCGGAGAGGTTGACGCCAACGATGTTGGCCTGCTCCTCAGCGGTGGTGTACCGGGTGATCTTGGGTTGCATGGGGTTCCTCCTAGTACGCGTGTCGTGCACGAATGGGCGGTGACCGCTAGCGGGGGGCTAGCGGCACAACCACAGCTGCGTGCCCTGGTGTTGTGCAGCTGCGGAGCCGAGGATGCGGGCCAGCCGGCGCGATGACCCGAGGCCGGATTTGTCGCCGCGGTGTGCCGGGGCGAACGCCGGGTGCGTCTATCGCAGGGCGACAGTGCGGCTCGCGGGAGCATCTGCCGGTAGGCCAGGGGGATCGCGTCGCACGGTGGTTGGTGCCCGGGGAGGGTCTGGATCGGTCGGCTCGTCGCTGGTCAGGCAAGGCAGTGGGGTCATGGGTCCACGGCGTGACTGCGAGATCGGGCCGTCGAAGGTTTTACTCAGTGCCGTTTGATTCACCGCCACCCCATCCGCAGATATTCACTGCCTGCGTTGCGTCCTTGACTTTGCGCTACCTGGGGGCGCAGGGGCACCACTGTGGCTTCCCGTCTCCGCACATCTGCTCACATCGGCGCTCATCTTTGTCGTCATCGCCGTGGTGCCGCGTACGGTGAGTAGGGCAAGCCGGATTCCTAGAAGGGGCGGCATGTGGGCGCTGAGCATGTACGGACGCTGTTGGAGCAACTGGTTCGGCAACGTCACTGGTCGTTGAGCGATTTCTGCCGCCAGTACGCTCAGGCGTCGCAGGAAATCTTCGATCGCTGCCGTGAGGTGTCGCCGCAGACGGCCAGCCGGTGGCTGGGCGCGAAGCTCAAGGGCCTGCCGTATCCGGCGCAGCAACGGGTACTGGAAAAAATGTTCGGGATTGCGGTGGCTGACCTGTTCGGGCCGCCGGGAGTACCGGGATGTGCAGTAACGCCAGGGCCGCGTGACCCTGACGAGGAGGTAGCCACTGCGGCTGCCGAGTCGGCGAGGTTCCTCATGACTACCGAACACACCAACGTTGGCCCGCACACACTGGATCAGCTGACCGCGGACCTGCGGCACCTCATCGTGCGCTACCCCAACCGGCCGGTCTACCCCCTGTTTGTCGAGTTGCGGGAACTACGCAACCGCGCGTTTCTGCTCCTCGAAGGCCACCAACGCCCAGACCAAACACGCGACCTTTACCTGCTCGCAGGCACCGTATGCGGGGTTCTAGCCAACGCCAGCTTCGACCTGGGTCACCTCGCCGCCGCCGAAACCCAGGCCCGCACCGCGTTTCTATGCGCAGAACTCGCCGGCCATAACGGGCTTCGCGTGTGGATTCGCGGCACTCAAAGCCTCGTGGCGTACTGGGACGACCGGCCCCGAGCCGCCGTCGATCACGCCCTGAGCGGCTATGAGTTCACGCCCGAATCTGGAACGGCCCTCGTGCGCCTTGCGGCAATCGAAGCCCGCGCCCGTGGACGGCTGCATGACAAGGCAGGTGTCAAAACCGCGTTGGCGCGGGCCGTTGACGCCCGCGATGCGGTCACCCGCGTTGACGAGTTCGGCGGAATGATGGCATTTCCTGAGGCGAAACAGCTTTTCTACGCTGCTACAGCGCGCCTATGGCTCGGCGACGCCGAGGCCATAGGGTTAGCACAGGACAACGCGCAAAGCTCAGTGACCGCGTACGCGCAGGCCAGACCGAAGGATCGTCGCGGTGGTGAGGAAAACCTTGCCCGCCTTGATCTGGCCGCGACACGGCTTTACGGCTTTGACAGCGACACGACCAACCGTCGAACGCTTGACCTTGACGGCGCCGCTGCGCAAATCCGTACCGTGCTCGACATGGCCATCCACCGACCGATCGACAGCGTGACCCGGCGACTACGGCAGGTCGCCGCCGTCCTCGACCATCCACGGCTGCACGGCTCGCGCCTGGCCCAAGCCTTACAGCACGAAATTGCCGTCCACACCGACCACCGGGCCGTACCAGCTCTACCGGCGGGAGACCTCCGATGAACGCCACCACCGTCGGCATACTGCACCCGGGGCAGATGGGTGCGGCACTGGCTACACAGCTGCGGCGCAACGGTGTCACCGTGTTGTGGTGCCCGATCGGGCGCAGCGATGCCACCCAGCAGCGCGCCGAGACCGCCGGGCTGAGCGCGGTGGTCGATTTGGCCGCGTTGCTCGAACAAGCTCAGGTGCTGGTGTCGATCTGCCCGCCTGCAGCCGCTGAGAACCTCGCCCAGCGTGTCGCTCGACTGGATTATCAGGGAATCTTCGTCGAGGCCAACGCCATTAGTCCCGCCCGGATGCATCGCATTGCGGTGGCCTTGGGCCGCGCTGGCGCGTCCGTGGTCGATGGGGTCATCATCGGTCCGCCACCCACTGACACGGCACACGCCCGGCTTTACCTCGCGGGTGATGACGCTGATCGTGTCACCGCACTCTTCACCGGCACGACGGTCGAGTCAGTTGATTTGAGGCAGCCGGTCGGTGCTGCCAGCGGTTTGAAGATGGCGTACGCCGGCTATCAGAAAGCCGCTCGTACCCTGGCAGCAATCGCCCATGCTCTGGCTGACCATCACCACGTCACTGACCATCTCGTTGCGGAGGCATTGCGCAACCCGAGCCCTCCACTGGCCGATCTCGATTACCTTCCCAGCGTGGCTGCTCGCGCGTGGCGGTGGGCGCCGGAGATGCTTGAGGTCGGGGACGCTTTGACCGAGGCCGGATTGCCGCCGAACCTCGCCGTCGCCGCCGGGCAAGTCCTGCAACGGTGGAACTCGGCCAAAGGAACCGACCTGCCCCTATCCGAGGTGTTCGCTCGTCTTCACGGCTGATCGCACGTGTCGTCTGTGCGCCGAACCAGGTTGCGCGCCGGCTAATGGATTCTGGGGCTATTCGTTTGGATTCGGAGGCTATTGGTCCGTGCTGGCGTTGGGACACTGGCAAGACGGCGGCCAGGACGACCTTGAAGGGCTGGTGTCGACGTCGGTCACCTGCCTGGTTGCCAACGCGGGCGGGTTCGCTGTGTGTCAGGGTGGATTGAGGTCCGTGGTGATCTACTCGAACTCGCCGCGATGGTAGGCATCGACGTCGGCCTCGAACAGTTCCGCAGTGACGCTGCGGGGCGTGCTGAGGCTTCTGACCCACTGCTGTGATAAGACGACGAATGTTTCGAGGGCCTCGGGTGTGATGGCGCCGTAGCAGGCGAAATACGCCAGCAGACCCTGCGCCTGCGGATTGTCTTTGTCACATTGCGGGCACAGGTCGAAAGTCACCATTCCCTTCTCGGGCTGCAGGTGCGGATACAGGTAGCTGGGGTGCGCGATCCGCACCGCCAGGTAAGACTCCCCGTCGGCAACGCTGGCATCGTGAGGTTTGCACGACCTCGAACTGCAATGTCATTCGATGCCGCCCGCGCCGAGGAGGACCTTAATTTCGGACCGGAACGCTGGTGTGTGAGCCACCTTGACACCGGGGCCCAAGGCCAGCAGCACATGGGATCCCCCGGGCCGCATCAATTTGACATGAACCGGAGCATCCCCGGGATGAGCGCGCAGCACTCGCTGGAGATCATCGACCAGCGACGGTGTCACCTTGTCCGGCGTCGACAACAGCACAGCCGGCTGCACCCCACCGATGGCGGCATTCGATACCTCCAGGATTGCCATGTCGTTACCGAACACACTGACCGCCCCGTCTCGGCGGCTCACGAATCCGGTCACAGCGACCACCTCATCAGGGATGAGATGAGCGGACAACGATTCGTAAGATTTCGGGAAGAAGAGAACTTCCACGCTGCCGGATAGGTCTTCGAGGTTCACGATCGCCCACATAGCGCCGTTCTTCGTGACCTTCCTGGTCACCGAACTGATCATGCCGGCCAGTTGAACAGGTTTACGGTCCGGGAATTCCTCTTCATCGGAGATTTCCGCGATGATCTGCTCACGGTTCGTTTTGAGGATCCGTTCGCATCCGTCCAACGGATGTGCGGAGACGTACATGCCGAGCATGTCACGCTCGAACGCCAGCTTGTCTTTCATGGACCATTCTTGCCCAGAAACGATCAACGGTGCGGTGAAGGGATCTTTTCCTATGGTGTCAGCGACAGCGCTGAAGAGGTCGAATTGGTCTTTCGCTTCGTTGCGTTTCGTCTCGACTACGGAGTCGATGGCCTGTTCGTGGTTGGCGATCAGGTCACGGCGCGTGTGGCCGAGCTCGTCGAACGCGCCAGCTTTGATTAAAGATTCAACTAGACGCTTGTTACAAACAATCAAATCAACCTTGGACAGAAATTCGCTGAAAGAATCAAATTTGCCTTTTTCGTCGCGGGTTTTGACGATTGAATCGACGACGTTAGCGCCGACGTTGCGTACCGCCCCCAACCCGAAACGGATATCCGTGCCGACCGGGGTGAAGGCAAAAGCTGACGAGTTCACATCAGGCGGCAAGACTTTGATACCCGTACGCCGTGCCTCAGCTAGAAGCGTCCCCAGTTTGGATTTATCGTCGGCGTTGCCGGTTAACAGAGCGGCCAGGTACTCCGTGGGATAGTTCGCTTTAAGGTACGCGGTCCAGTAAGCAATAAACCCGTAAGCGGTGGTGTGTGCCTTGTTGAAGGCGTAGTCGGCGAACGGGACAAGAATGTCCCACAGTGTCTGCACGGCTTCGTCGCTGTAGCCCCGAGACCTCATTCCGTCCCGGAACGGAATGAACTCCTTGTCCAGGACGGCCTTATTCTTCTTACCCATGGCTTTACGCAACAGGTCCGCCGCCCCGACGGAGTACCCAGCGACTTTCACCGCGATGGCCATGACCTGCTCCTGGTACACGATCAGGCCATACGTCTCGTCGAGGACGTCGGCAAGGTCGGTAGCAAGCTCCGGGTGGATCGGGACGACCGGTTTACGTCCGGTTTTTCTGTCCGCGTATTCGTTGTGGCTGTTCGCGCCCATCGGGCCTGGGCGGTATAACGCGAGAACGGCTGAGATGTGCGCGAACTCGGTGGGCTGGATGGATCGCAGAAGCGACCTCATGCCACCACCATCAAGTTGGAATACCCCGGAGGTGTCACCAGCGGCGAGCAACGCGAATGCCTTCGGATCATCCAGGGGAACATCTTCGAGCTTGAGATCCACACCGCAGTTAGCTTTGATGTTGTTGACCGCGTCATCAATGATCGTGTAGTTCGACAGGCCGAGGAAATCCATTTTGAGCAGCCCCAGTTCTTCACACTGGGGATACTCAAACTGGGTGATGATGGCGCCGTCGGCCTCCCTGCGCATGACGGGAATATGGTCGATCAGCGGGGCTGATGCCATGATCACGCCGGCGGCGTGGACGCCCGTACCACGCTTCAGCCCCTCCAGACCGGTCGCGACGTCCACGATTTTCTGCACCGCAGGATCGGACTCGCACAAAGCACGGAATTCGGCGGCCTCGGCATACCGCGGGTGCTTCGGGTCGAACATGCCACTGAGCGGCACGCCTTTGCCCATCACGTCCGCGGGCATCGCTTTCGTGATCTTGTCGCCCATAGCGAACGGGAAGCCGAGCAGACGGGAAGAGTCCTTCACCGCGTTTTTCGCCTTGATGTTCGTCATTGTGACGATCTGCGCGATACGGTCATCCCCGTACTGGCGGGTGGCATACGCGATCACCTCGCCCCGACGCCGCTCATCGAAGTCCATATCGATGTCGGGCATCGAAACGCGTTCCGGGTTCAGGAGCCGCTCAAACAAAAGCCCGTACGTCATCGGGTCGATGTTGCCGGTGATCCCGATGGCATAAGCCACCAGCGACCCGACCGCAGATCCACGAACCCCGCAGCGGATGCCCTGGTTCCGGGCCCAGTTCATCAGATCCTGGGTGACCAGGAAGTAGCCCGGGAAACCCATCGAGTTGATGATCCCGAGCTCATAATCGGCGCGAGCACGCCGGTCGTCGGGCACACCGTTGGGGTATGCCCGCGCAAGTCCCTCATCAACCATCCGTGACAGGAGCCCCGCCTCCGTTTCCCCGTCGGGAACCGGATACCGCGGCATCAAGTTGCGAGACTCGAACATGCCTGCTGTCTCGACCCGCTCGGCGATGACCAGGGTATTGGCGCAGCCTTCTTGCCACGAATCCGAGTTGTCTACCCCATACATCTCGTCAGCAGACTTCAGAAAATAGCCAGATCCGTCGAACCTGAACCTGTTGGGATCATCCAGAGTGCTACCGGTCTGAATGCACAGCAAGGCGTCATGGGCGTCGCGTTGCGAAGCGAACGTGTAATGACTGTCGTTCGTCACCACAGGTGGTATGCCAAGCTTTTTCCCGATATCGAGCAACCCCGAACGAACCCGCCGCTCAATGTCGAGACCGTGATCCATGAGTTCGAGGAAAAAGTGTTCCTTGCCGAAAATGTCCTGGTAGCGGGCCGCAGCCGCTAAAGCTTCAGCGTTTTGGCCAAGCCGTAACCTGGTCTGCACCTCACCAGAAGGGCAACCAGTCGTGGCCATAATCCCCGACGAGTGTTCCGCGATAATCTCAGCGTCCATACGGGGTTTCTGATAAAACCCCTCAATCGACGCCCGGGAGTTCAACCGAAATAGATTCTGTAGGCCTTCAGCGTTACGGGCCCACATCGTCATGTGAGTAAACGCACCATTACCAGACACATCGTCGCGTTTCTGATCGGGGCGACCCCAATGGACACGCTTCTTCTCGAATCTGCTGGCGGGCGACAGGTAGGCCTCAACACCAATGACCGGCGTGATTCCCGTAGATCGTGCTCGTTTGAAAAAGTCGTAAGCACCGAACATATTCCCATGATCAGAGATAGCCACAGCAGGCATCTGTAAACGCTGAGCCTCAGCGAACATGTCTTTCAACCGGGCGGCGCCGTCCAGCATCGAATACTCGGAATGCACATGAAGATGAACAAAATTTTCAGTCATGAAACCACCATCGGCAAAAGTGAACGACTTTGATACAAATCAAACGATGTCAGGACTTGCGTTCGTTCCTGCTCGGTCAACATCTCGACCAGAGGAGACGCCGCGCGCAGGTCGGCTGAGTTCGCCGACCTCGAAGTAATCACGTCAAGGACCGCGGAAGGGCCGTCCTCAAGCAGCTGCTGCCAACGGAGGTAACGCCTCACGTCGCGGCCACCGCCGTTGCCTTGGAGAAAAGCCACGACGCGAGTGGAGGCTGCTTCCAGGACCGCGGCCGGGTCGGCGACGAGTTTCATCGCGATTGCATAGTGCAACCACAAGGATTGCTCCTCGTCCCGCGACAACCCAGGCTCGACAAGCTTCTGCACATCAGCGCGGCTAATCCGCCGGTGAGTACCCACCCGCCGGTACGGCAGCGTCCCATCGTCACAAAGCCTGACAACATGCTGCCGGGAGCAGTGAAGAATGCCCGCCACCTGCGTTGTAGTCAGCGGTCTACCTGCGGCCATGCCGACACCCTACTCATCAACGCCACAAACGCTACGCGCCACCACCTGCCGCCGGCGCAGGGTCACACTCGGCGTTGCGGGACGCAACGGATGTCCAGCCGCCGCACCTGAGAAGGGGGAACGCCGAGCACATGCACCAGTTGCCGCTCTCGCGTCGAGTCGTCTTCGTCGACTGGCACGGCGTGTTGTCGAAGACTCCGTTCTGGGCGTCGATCCTTGCAAGCACCAAGCACCCACTGCATGATCAACTCGAAGCGGGTATGGCCGACATCTTCGCCAACCAGAGCGCCATCGCGAACGAGTGGATGAAAGGACTACTGTCGTCCGAGCAGGTAATTCAGACGATGGGTATCCGCCTCGACCGCCGGTTCCGGGAGGACTTCTTAGTCCGTCGGCTAGATATCGACTGCGCCCGGATGCGGGTAAATGTGGAGTTGTTCGTGGTTCTTCGCAAGATCAAGACACAGGCATGCGTGGTATTAGCCACCGACAACATGGACTGTTTCCTACGCACCTTCAACCACGCCCGATCGCACAGCCGACGGCGGAAGCCGACGTCTGAGACGCTGGCCGACTGGGCGGTGATCTGCGATGACATCATCTGTTCCAGCGAGGTCGGAACGCTCAAGGCGGAAAATCCCGTCGGCTTCTTCGGTGGTTGGCTGAACGAGTACGGCCTGCAATTCGCGGATGCTGCGCTTATAGACGACCGCGCGGACAACCGTGCGGCGTTCGCCGAGCAGGGTGGTAAACCGGTTCGCTACAAGATGACCGTAAACGAGGTGACCGAGGTGACCGAGGCACTCAACCACTGGTTGGCTTCAACAGGTCACCAAATATCTGCCCAAGATGTGTGCCCCGATTAGAGGACTTTCTGGGGTTGGACAACGTGTAACGAGGGTGTGCTAACTCTTCAACGGCTGGAATTATCAAGGTTTTTGAGGCCGAAAGCGAGTCGTTCAAGCACCTCAAACTCTGGCAAAGTCACACCGAAGGGCTTGTCCTTCAAATATGGCACCGCTGCTATGCCAACTGCTTTTCCCTGCATAGAGTGGAGGGCAAGGCCTGGTATTCGACGATCGAGCTTAATGGGGGTTTCCACGCCGTTATTAGGCATCTGGTTCTCCTTTGTAGCCTAGCGCGTCGGCCCATCCGAGAAACCTCTCGCGCATTTGTTTGATAATTTTGATTCCATCGGGGCTTAGGGTTGCATCGTCGATCGCTTCCCACTGGCGTTGCGCTAAATAGAGCTTCAGGGCTGCATTGTCGTTTATGTATTTCTCGGCGAGTTCGACCTTTGCGGGGGCGCAGGGCCAGTCGGCTCCGCACATCGCGCACCACCAGCCAGGGCGTGTTGGCGTATGTTCCGTTTCAGTTATCACAGTTTTCATTCCGGGCTGCCGGTCAGGCGCTGGGTTCGCGGAGGCCGGCGGCGGCGGAGTGCCGGTCCGGCCATGCGGCGGGTTCGCGTGGACTGGTGTGAGTGCCCAGACGCCGATACGGTCGTTGCGGATCATCAGTGATCGCCTACACGCGGGGTAGCGTGCCCTGCGGTGATGCTGGCGGCATCACCGATGGCAACAGACCGAAGAATCATATCGATTATCTTCAGCACGGGGATCGCCCTTCCTCTTCGGCGTCAAGTGATGCCAGCGTCACCACTGCCCGCTGTCGTTCGGACCGTGCGATGCCAGGGGTCGAATATCAGCGAGGAGATAACCGTCACCCTGAAAGTGAGTACCCTGATCGAGTGACGTAGCGGGAGCTATTACCTCTCGCTACGTCACTCTGCGTCCGTTAGATCAAGTGGTCGAAATTACCGTCTTTAGCGCCCAGAATGAACGCGGTCATCTCCTCGCGGGAGAACACGAACGCGCCTTGCTCGGGGGCTTTCGAGTGGCGCACGGCGACGTTGCCACCCATATCGGCCAGCTCAACGCAGTGCCCGGCCGCACCGGAGCGACCGCTCTTGGTCCATACGGTCGCCGGTGTGATTTCGGCGGCTTTGAGGAAAGTCCTCATTGAGCTTGTCCTTTCATTGCGGTTAGAAAATTTTCACGGAGGTTGCGGAGAACCGAGGCCGGAGGAGGTCCACGCACCCTGGCCACGGGGTCATCCGTCACGGCGGATCACTCAGCCACAGCACGTCAGCTCCTCTTAATTCAGCGGTCTGCTCAGCACTACTGGCTGAGTACAAGGTGGCTCCGACGCCAGCCGGCCAGGAAGCGGCATAGGTCGAACCGTCTGGTAGCACCATGCCGTAGCCGACGATTTGGTTGGGCTCGTCTGCGTCGCGGGTGAGGGCGAAGACCTTGGGGATTTGTTTGTTGTCAATCATTGGCTTTGCGCTCCGGGCGGCAAGATTAAGGCGTCCAAAGTGCCGTGGGTGCCCATGCACACCCTGCACAGCGCTCGCACCGCCTCCGGGTACGTGACCGTTGAGGGTTCATAAGCGTGCGGCGTGTAGGTCATGGTTTGCACGACCCCACGCGCCTGCAAGGTGAAGTGGTAGCAATTGTGCATCCGCCCGTTCGGGTATGCGCGAGCTATGTCGCTGGTAGCCATCGGGATCAGCACCTCACCGTGACGCAGCAAACTGGTCACGTCTTGGCAATCCTGCGCGTGTACCAACACGGCGGGTGGAAACTCACGCGACATTTGATCTACCCTGGTCAATTGTTTGCATGCGAGTGACCCAGATGGCTTCCATGCTGTCCTCCAGCTTGTTTTTTGCCGAGCCGATATTCCATTTCGTCGACCTTGCGCTGGTAGACGTTGAACCGGTCTCCCACACTGGCGTGCAGATAGCCGATGTATTCATGTCGGCGCGCGACGCTGTATCCATCGGTGGTCAAACGGGTCAGGAAGGCGCCTGGAATCTCAACTTGTTTTTGGGGAATGCGGCGTTCCACGGTCCACCTCCTGATGGCGCCAGGCAGGCGAGACTCGTGACGCAGGCGCGGCGGAGCTGGTGGTTTGTATCGGTGAAGCAAAACCGGTGGCGGGTCGACTTGATCGAGCCGTCGGCGGTGGTTCGGAGGCCGGGGGTTGCGTAATATGGCGCCTAACGGACACGATTTTCCTCAATCGCCGGAATCGCCAGAAGACGCCGGTGGTCCATGTCGTCATCAACTCCGGTGTGGTGCGCCCCGCTCGCGGACGCTGACGTGACGCACCACCCATGGCCAGCTCGCAACCGACGAGGGACGGCGTGCGAGCTGGAGCGGTGCGCGGCGGGTTCATGACACGGACCGCTCTGAAGCGGTGACCACCGGCGGACTCCCGGACTCAACGACAGAGCGCGGCGAGCCGCCACAGGCGGGACACCACAGGCTGACCCGCTTACCGAAGACAAAACCAAGCACCAAACCAAGGCTGAGGGCTATCACTCCAACGGCGACAAACGCCAACATCGATGCCTCCTCGCATGATCGATCGCTAGGACATTTGCGTCGGTGCTCAACGGACCCGTAAACACTGGCGGCCCGCTGTGCGGTGAAGCACGACTCAGGCGCCAGGGGGCCCACATCTCGAAACAGCCCCGATGCCATCCGCCAGCATCTGCGTGCACTCGACGGATCTCGCGGGTCTGTAACGAGGGCGGCTTGTCTGGCGAGGGCTCGCCCGCCTATGCACTGCTACCTCCGTCCTGCTCCGTAAAGAGCGCGCCAGCCCGAACGGGGGCCGGGCCGGCGCGCTCCGGGTGGCTCTGCGCCGTGCCCGGACTCCCCAGCCGAGCACGGCGCAGAGAAAGCCGCTGTAAGTCTTGTCCGCCACTGCACCGCTGTTCGCAGCCGCCGCCCGGTTTCGACCTCTCATGATCAGATCGGTCGATACGTCCGGCGTACGACCATTCAACCGTGAGACCGTCCAAAAAGCAATCACTTACGTCGTACCGACTTTTCGGGTCGGCGTACAGTGATGCGGTCTCACATAGCGGAGTCTCACCCGAGATCCACTACTTGCCGCGGCACCCTGTGGACGTGTATTTTTTGGTCGAGACATATGCCCAGAAAACCGGGATGGGAGGGAGTGCTAGGTGTCAGACACAGTTGGGTCAGCCCTCCTACGCCGATACATTGGCCGCCGTCTTGAGGCGCTGCGGCGGCGGGTGGGTCTGACGCAAGAAGATGCCGCGAAGGCCCTAGAGCGCGGGCGGGCGACCCTGAGTCGCATCGAGGACGGCGATGACAATGTTCGTTTCCGCGAGATCGACGTCAAGGCGATGCTTGCCTTGTATGAGGCGACCGCTGAGGAGACGGAGCTGCTGCTCGGGCTGACCGCCGAGACGCGTAACGGGCGCCGCAAGAGCTGGTGGCATGACTACACCGAAACGGCGCTGCCAGGGTGGTTCGGGCTGTACGTGTCCCTGGAGGACAGTGCGGAGACGATCCGGCATTATGAGGCAGAGCTGATTCCGGGTCTGTTGCAGACGCAGGCGTATGCTGAACAGGTCATTCGGGTACCCGAGGGTTACATCGCGGAGGATGAGATCCAGCGCCGCGTGCGGGTCCGGGTTGAGCGCCAGTCGTTGCTGACCCGGCCGAGAGCACCGCACCTGAGCGTGGTGCTGAACGAGGCTGTGCTGCACCGCCCGGTCGGCGGCGCCGACGTGATGGTTGAGCAGCTTGGTCATCTGATCGACGTGCAGCAACGGATGAGCGTTTCCGTTCGGGTGCTTCCCTTTGCCGCAGGGGTCCATGGCGGGATGGCCGCCTGCGGACCCTTCCAGATCCTGGACTTTCCTGCGGACCAGGCGGGCGATCCGCTGGAGCCGCAGCTTGCGTACGTAGAGTCGCTGACGGGCGCGATGTACCTCAACAAGCCCGAGGAGACCAGCGCCTATGTCCTGGCCTGGGACGACATCCAAAAACGGGCGCTCGACGCGGATGCGTCGAGACAGATCATCACGAAAGCACAGAAGGGATACGCAAGTGGTTGACTCGACCGGCGCCACCTGGCGCACAAGCACCCGGAGCGGAAACGGGGGTAGCTGCGTCGAAGTCGCGACCAACCTCCTCGACCGCGAGAACGTCGTGCTGGTGCGCGACAGCAAGAACCGCGAAGGCGGCTTCTTCGCCTTCACCCGAGCCGAGTGGACCGCCTTCATCGGCGGCGTCCACGACGGAGAATTCGACTTGTAATTTAGTGCGGCATGCAGTCGCCGCCGCACTAAATCGGGCGCCTCTGTCGTCGCTCACAGATGTTTGGCAGTTCGGTGCTCGGGCGCGATTTGTCCGAGCATCGAACCCGGCATGGGCCCGGCACCAGCCCGCACTCGGCAGCGAGCGTCGGTCGCTGCCATCGCTGCTGCTCATGGCCGGTGAACTCGACGCCGAGTTGCAGAACCGATTCCCTGATGAACCGGATACGGCGCAGTTCCGCGAGGCACTGCGCCGTCTCCGATGATCCATTGTTCGTACTCAGACAGCCGCGGGCATCCTCGGCTCAAACTCGCTGGCCGCAACGCCGTGGTTGAAGGCGTCCCATTCGGGCTTGGTGAACACCAGTGCCGGACCCGCGTGGAGCGTGACGTTGCGCATCTCGACTGCCCCATCGCTGAGGGTCTTGACACCGACTGAGGACGCGTCGCCACGGAGAAATGCGCGCCACTGCTCGCCCGGGAACTCCAACACCGGGCTTGTCTGCCCGAGCTTGGTGTCTCGAACCCGCACCGCGTCGTCATTACTGAACCCGACCTCGACGCATTGCCCAGAGCCGTCACTCCGGCTCGACTTTCGGTACTTCGTCCAGGTTCGGTTCACGGTTGTTTTCATTACTTCTCTGCTTTCTCAGCCAACGCTGCTGCGGCATCTGCGACGAACGCCCGAGATTGGTCGGGCGGTAGGGCCATTTCATGAAGACGCCGCCACAACCGCTCGTGGTGGGCGACCTCCGCATGTTCTCGAAGCAGGATGTCTGCGGTCAGGGCCTCCACGATGGCGGCCGGCGGATCACCTGCGGCGAACTCGTACAGCGCCCACGGGGAGCGAGGAGCCCGCACTCCCAACAGCTCGCCGCCTGCTGGAAGGACACGCACGTCGACCTGCGCGAAGTTGTCGATCAGGTCGCAGAGGTGATGAAGCTGTTCACGCATCGCGTCCCTCGGAACGACCAGCCGTCGAATGACCATCTCCTCGACGACCGCCTCGATTCGTGGACCGTCTGGCTTGAATACCTCCTGTTGGCGCCGTTCGCGGGCGCGGATTGAGACGGGGATATCGCGCGACGGATAGTCATTGATATCGGGGTCGTGTCTGGCCCGCAGGTAGGCCGGCGATTGCAGCAAGCCGGGCACCAACGTGAAGTCGTACCAGCGGATTCGGCTCGCACCGCTCTCGATGTCGGCGGGGAGCACCTGACGCGGACTCATGTCCTTGAAGGCCGGCCCCTCCCACCAGCCGGACGTATCTGCGTCACGGGCCAACGCGTAGAGTTCCTGCCAGCGCTCGGTGTACTGCTCGACTCCCATACTTTCGACGATCTTCATGATTTGGTCGGGTCGTACCCTGCGTTGGCCGGTTTCGATCCGAGTCAGCAGCGTGCGGTCAATGCCGGCGCCACGGGCTACATCCTGGATGACACGCCCGCTCTCTTGACGCATCTCCCGCAACTGGTCGCCCAGCCGTAACCGGCGGCTCTGGGGGGAGACCCGTGCGGTTGGTGGAGCCATGGGCGTTCGTGACACCTCGTCACACCTCCGTTGCTGCACAGTGACCCGATGTCACACGGGCAGGGGCGTTCAAAGAGTAGCGCCCCGCAGCACCGAAGTCATTTGGGGAACAGCGACGGCTCCTCGGCCTCCGCCGGCTTCGACGGCGCGAGCGACGACCTTCATGGTGGTGGTCTTGCCCGCATCTGCGGGCCCGATTCCGGCCACCACAAGGCGGTCGTCGGTGGCGAACGCCTTGGCGACGGCGATCTGTCCCGGGTCTAGCTTGCGGCTGCCGGGGGCGGCCTCGATCGCGGCCAGGGTCCGGTCGAACGTTTCTCCGGCGACCGGCGCGATGACGGCAACGGCAATCTAGTGGCGCCACAACACCGATGTTGAGCGCCAAATCTTCGTGAAACGGGCGCTTTGATTAAGTTGCGGCGTAATTTTCGAGCAAGCCACGGCATGCCGCATAGTGGGTGGTATGGCTGGTGGGGATGCCGTTTACGGTCCGGCTCGGCGTATCCTAAAGTGCATGTCAGACGCGACCACCATGCCCGCCGGTCATCAGTCACCCAGCGAGCGTCTCGCTGGTCTGCTCGGTCTGCCTGAGCCCGGCCCGTGGACCGGCGTTGACCGCCGCGATTATCAGGATTGGACGGCAGAAGGGGACCGGCTTGCCCAGGCTGCAGTTGCCGCCGGCACCAGCGGGTCGCGTGAGTGTGCATTCGCCGCGGATCTTGGACGCTTCTGCTGTTGTTGAGTTGTTCGCAGGGCATCCCCGGTTGATGCAGATGCTCGATGACGCGGGTGCTGGTCGGGTTCTTATCGGTTTGCCCTCGGGTGCGGTCGCTACCGCTCAAGTTGTTCTGAAAGCGTCACCGAGCATGTGGTCGCACATTTTTGGGTTTATCGGCTTGGTTGAGCTGCAGGAAAGTTGGCATGCGGCCGTCGAGATCGGCACGATCGCCGCACCTAGTCTCGACAGCCACCCCATCGATGCACCGCTGATTGACCCTCGAATGCTCGCCCAGGCGGTGCGTGAGTCGCGCATTATGTCGGGCGTCATCATTACCAGCGTTCCGCGGGCGTACAGCGCATACCACGACGTCTCAGTCTTGGGCATTTAGGGTAATACGTAGCTTCCGTCTGATGTGGATCGACCGCGTGCCGACAGTGATGCTGGCGGCATCAGGGCGGATCCGGACGGGCGGCCATGGTTGAGGAAGCCCTTTACTGGCAGCGGCATTCTTGCGGCGAACGTGCCCGGACGGTTAACGGTGCCGAAGAGGGGTTGTCCGCCGGGCGTAGCAAAATTGTGGGCCGCCCCAATTTGGCCAGTATGGACGGATCGCAGAGGGGCTTAGGGGGCAGGTGAGAGGGGTTCACTAGCGCCGGGGGTCGCAGGGTTGAGGTTGGCGCGTCGCGCCTCTAGAGCTTCACGGCGGATGCGCCACCAGCGTGTCGTGATGTGGATCCCGGCGAAGGCGAGGTAGGCCGCTTCGACGATGACGACCATAGTGAAGCCGGTTTGAGCCATCTGATCGTCGAGAACTCGAATTCCACCAACGTAAATAGTGCCGAACAAGGTCGAGAGAATGAGAATCGGGACGACCGTGAAGAGGCCGAGGGTGTACCACAGCGCGAGCGTAGTAGGAGATCGCCGCCGCGGTGGCACGACGAGCCCGAGGGCTTCGTCTGTGGTGCGCGCCTCGCGCTGTTCGACGGTTTGAGCATAGTGACCGAGGGCCCATGCGGCGGCGCTCGCGAGGGGCAGGGCAAGAGTGATGGGAAAGGCGAGTCCGCCAATTCCGTGAGGGCCGGGACGTTTACCTACGAGGGTGACCAACGCCGCGGCGAGCAGGAGCCATATACCGAAGATCGCGGTGGAGAGGTGCTTGAGGCGAACGGATCGTAGGGCGTCTGCAGGGTTTTGGCGCCATAGGCGCCATGCCTGGATCGTGCCTAAGGTAAGCACTGTGATCATGATGATTCCGCCGATGATGGCATACAGGGTGGGGTTCATAACTCTCGATTCTTGCTGGTGGGTACGACAAGCCGCCGCGCTGGTTCAAAGATTTGGACGGGTCCGCCTGGTGTGATGCCAGCGGTATCACCCTTGGTGTAAGTCCCTGTCACAGCGACAGTCCCAGAGTGCCGACGTTGTCGGTGCTGCATTTATGCGCCGGGCCGGAGACAGTGGGGCCGCATTATTGTTCGGCGGCACGGCGTTGTTCGGTTGGCATTGTGGTTCGGCGTTCGGGTTGGCATTGTGGTTCGGCTTGGCGTTACTGGTGGGTGTCTTGCCTGCGGTTGGCGTGGGATGCCGTTCGGCGGCCGAGAAACCACACGATGACGCTGGCTTCAGGCAGAGCAAGATCGCCCAGTAGGGGCTGCGGTTTTCACTGGTTCGCTCGTCAGGCGTGTACCGCCGAGGAGGAAAACGCTGTGGCTAGAAGCAGCCACGCGCCGAAGATTGCGAGCGAAAAATGTTTGAGCCGGACGGACTTTAAGGCATCGTGGGGTCTCTGCGCCATCTGCGTCACCAGTGGATCGCGCCAAGTAATACCATCAGGATCATGACGATACCGCCAGCCATGGCGAAGATAGTCGATCTCGTAACCATCGATTCGTTCTAAGCAACACCAGTCGCGTCATAGGGTGCTTGCGGGCCCCCGTCTGGTCATCTGTTGAGGCTCCCGGTCGGGTTTGATGCTGCCGGCATCACTGTAACGGGGGCTAGAGCTGGGGTTGTCCCGGCCGCCGTGTTGCTGTTCGGCGTGGCACGCTCTGCGTGTAGGTACTTCGCCGGCCGCGGACGTTATCCCTCCAAGGCGTCTGAGCGCACCATCAGCCCGTCCAATGAGGTCCGCATCCAAGCGGCCACCGGCGCATCCGGGCGAAACCGGTAGTAGTCGATTCCCCCAATCCATCGATCCAGGTCCAACAGAGTGCTCACCAGCTCGCACGCTTCCTCGTCGGACAACTCCTGCACCCGGGTCTCCTCATCAGCGATGGCTATTACGGTATCGACCAGCACCAACAAGGGGCGTGGTCGCACCGAGCGCACGTGATCCGGTTGAAGCTGTGCCGGCGGAACAGGCCCGTAGCTCGCCGTTGGCGAGCTAGGTGGTCGAGGTTGGCCGTTGTGTCCGCCGCTGCTTGATCTGCGCCTTCGACAGCTCAGCCGAGCCGAGTACGTTCGGCCCACTTGACGGCTGCGACGGCGGTCGGCCATGGCGTCGTATAGATCGCAGTCCCGTTTTGAGTAATCGATGCGACGTACCGTTCTCGGCGGATGGGCGCATGGACCGGGCGCACTTGTACTTCGGCCGCTGCGTTCGGCGGCGCGTACACGGCGGCTTGATCGTCGAGCCGCCAGTGTGCGCGCTCGGCGACCGCGGAGGCCAACTCGACGTCGTTGATCACTGCTTGACCGTATGTAGCGGCGAGCGGCACCGCTGCTGGTCTGGGCGTGGAACCCTCAGAAGGTTCTCGACACGATGCGAGTTCGCGGGGGGAGCTCGGTTGATGCTGGCAGCATCGGTCGTGGAGTTGGCCCTACAGGCTCGGACCGGGGCGCCGTCCGCGTTGCTGTTCGGCGGCGCGACGTTGCTCGTCGGCTCGGCGTTCCTCGCCGGCTTGGCGTTGCTGTTCCGCGGTGCGGGTTTGCTCCGCCTGGCGCTGCTCGGCAGCTTGACGTTGTTGCTCCTGCCGGGCGGTGCGCTGGCGGGTGTCTTCGCTGGTCTGCCGGCCGCGGTCGACGGTTGGCGTGCGGGACAAGTCGGTGGAGTCGATGGGGCGCCGTGCGGCGGCTTGTTGGAGTTTTCGGCGTAGCTCGGCGCGGGCGTCGGCGGCACCTGCGGCCCGGTTAGCGCGAGCGCGTTCGGCGCGAACGGGTTCGATGGTGGCACGCGTTTGTTCGTACGCTTCCCTGCGCAGTCCGCTGTCGGGACGGGGTTCGCGACCCAAGATCCGGGTGTCGACATCGTCGACGGCGAACGTCTGCCGGTAGGCGGCTGCTTGGGCGGCGGCACGGTCCCATGCGGCGGCTTTGCCGGGGTTGGAATCGGGGCGTTGGCCGAGGGTGTCGGTGGCCCATTGCGGTTGCTGAGCGGCCACTTCACGTGCCATGTCGGCGAGCCGTTCGGCGAGGTGTTCGCGGCGTTCTTCGAGGTGGGTAGCCCATCGGGAGGTGTCGCGGCTGGCGAGGTGTCGGGTGTCGGCGATCCAGTTGGGAACGTCGGGTCCTGGGGTTGTGGGACGGCCGTTGCGGCGGGCTTGTTCGGTGTGGCGGAAGGCTGTGGGTAGGCGTTGACGCCACGCGGCTTCGTCGTCGATGCGGGTGATGATGGTGCGGGCTTGTTCGATGCGACGGGCGGCGAGTTCGGTGCTCTGCTCGGTGCTGGCGCGGGCTGCGGTCAACGCGGGCGCGGTCGCCGGTGTGGTGGTGTCGGCGCGTTGCGCGGTTTCGCGGGCGCGGTCTTTGGGGCGCATCACGGCGCGTAGTCGTTGCTCGGCGCGCAGGTGGTCGGCGTGTTCGCGTGTGGTGCGTGCTTGGGCTTCGACGTGGCCGCGGTGGCGTTCGGCGGTGTGCTGCTGGTCAGGCGTTGATGCCTCGCGGGTGCGTCGTCGGGCGGCGGTTAGGCGACGCTCGATGTGGTCGAGCTCGGTGCGGGTTTGACGGTGGGCGTCGACTAGTGCGGTGTCGCTGAGGGCTCCGTGCGGGCGGTCCGGCCAGGCGGGTTGCTCGACGCCTTTGACCCGTACGGGTTTGGGTAGCTCGGCGGCGTCGTGGTGTGCCCAGGCGAGGGCGGTTTCCGCGTCGTGTAGCCGCTGCTTGGCTGTGCTGCGCAGCGGTTCTAGCGCGGTGTCGCTGAGCCCGGCGAGGGGGCGTTGATCAGCGGTGGCGAGCGCTGCGGCCCCGCGTTCGTGGGCGGCTCGTATCCGGTGGGCGAGTACGGCTGCTGGGTCATCGGCGCTGCTGAGCCGGGCTGTGCCGGCGGCGTCGAGAATGTCGCGGGCGGACCAGCCGGATCGTTCGGCGCGGGCGAACGCGGCGGCCACACGCGCCCATGCGGGGGATTTGAAGATGTCCTCGGCGGTGTCTTTGAAGGCTGCGGACACGACGCCGCGGTGGCGGTTGTCAGCGGCCTCGTCGGCAATGTAGCGGTAGCGGTTGGCGATGTTGGGTAGGTACTCGTTTTCGGTGAGGGAGTCGCGCATGGCTTCGGTGGCGGAGATCGCGGCGCCGAAGTTGCGGCGGATCGAGTCGAGTGTTTCATGGACTCGGTTACCGGCTTCGGTGATCACGTAGATGCTGTTGTTGAGCCGGCCGCGGGTGAGTGCCACGTATGCCTGGACGCGGCTGACGGTGCCGTCGATCATGGCGTGGACTTTGTCGACGGTCATGCCTTGGGCGCGGTGGATGGTGGTGGCGTATGCGAGTTCAACGTCGGTGCTGACGTAGGAGCTGGGGAGTTGAATCCGGCCGCCGTGCTGGGTGTGGCGTACGGACAGTGCCCCGTTGCGGTGGTGTTCCTGAATCACCCATACGTCGCCGTTGAGCACCATGTCACGGCCGCTGAACAGCCGTAGGCGGCTGTTGTTTCGGCGGGTCACGATGAGGTCGCCACGTCCGGCTTGGGTGCCGTCGTGCAGCTCGACACCAGCGGCGTCAACCTGTCCGGCGGCGATGCGGTCGGCGCGGGCGCGGTCGTTGAGTTGGCGGGTGTCTTCGTTGGTGGGGGCGATCATGAGGCTGTGTTCACCGGCGGCGGTCTCGGCCCGCCATGCCTGGTAAACGTGGTCGAGCATGGCTTCGCGGTCGCCGTGCTGGACGCGGTCTTTGGACCAGTACCAGCGCCAGGCGTCTTCGGTGCCGTCGCGTAGCTGCAGCGACGCGGCAGCTTCGGCAGGGTCGACAAAACGGTGGATCCGGTCGAGTTCGACGGCCCCGGCTTCCCGCTGGACCAGGCGCAGCATGCCGCCGGATTCGACCGCGCCGAGCTGCTGCGGGTCGCCGAGCAGGCGCACGACGGCACCGGCTTGCCGGGCTTCGGCGATCACAGCATCGAGGTTGAGGGTGCCGGCCATCCCGGCTTCGTCAATAAGGATGAGGTCACCGGTGCGTAGCTGCCACTGTTGCCCTGGGGAGCCTTCTCGGCGGTGGTGCAGCCAGCGGTGAACGGTGTGTGCTGGCACGGCGATATCGGCGGACAGAACGGATGCCGCGCGGGCGCTGGGGGCTAGACCGATGACCCGCCCACCGGCGGCTTCGACGGCGCGGGCGACGACATTCATGGTGGTGGTTTTGCCGGCGCCGGCTGGGCCGATGCCGGCCACCACGAGCCGACCGTCGGTGGCGAATGCGCGAGCTACGGCGACTTGACCGGGGTCGAGCTGGCGGGCACCCGGGGCCGCCTGCACAGTAGCGAGGGTCTGATCGAACAACTCCCCGGAGACTGGTGCGATGACGGTGGCGCGGGCCGCTTCGACGACGCGGGTTTCCGCAGCCAGAATGCGTTCAGAGGAGTACCGCACGGTCTGGGCGTGGGTGAATACTGATTCGCCGTCGCGGCGGGTCAGCTCCGCCATGGTGGGTTCGGTGGAGGGGGCGGTGATGCGGATGGACGCCCGGTTGAGGGCCGCGTCGGTGATCTTCGCGGCGACACTTTCATGGGCGCCGAGACCGGCGGCGGAGAGCTGTCGGTGTACTTCGGCTTCGATGTGATGCCGTGTCCAGGTGGCGCGCTGCTGCTCGACGACCGCGACGGCTGTGCGGGCGATGTCATCGACTTGTTCGGCGGGCAGGGCGATGGTCGGATCGGCGGTGATGCTCGGGTTGGTGGTGATGCTGGCGGCATCACGGGCGGCGCGGCGCACGTCTGTGAGGAGCCGGTCTACACGGCGCCGGCCGACGGCGGCGGTGGCTTGCTGCCGCCATTCTTGACGCATGACGGCGAGGCTGCGGGCGTGTTTTTTCGGTGGCCGGTTTTCCAGGGTTGCCTGCTGGCTGAGCTTGTGCCGGACGTCTTCGGCCGGCTCGTGGCCGTGGTCGCGGACGTAGCGGTCGACGAGTTCGGCGGTGCGGGCGCTGATGCTGGCCCGGCGCCCGGAGAACTGGGTGCGTAGGTCGTCGCTGACGCCGGCGATCTCGTAGACGGGGCGGCGTCCACGTCCGGCGTCGACGGCCACGGTGGTCCCGCCGATGGCCTCGGCGACGGCGTGGGTGACGCGGGTGTTGTAGCTCTCCGACATGGAGACACCGGCGGAGAACAGGGCGCGGCCGTCGATGGTGCGCCATCGCCCGTCGGCGGTTTTGACCCTGTTGGGGATGGCGACGTGGGTGTGCAGATTAGGGTCGCCGGTGCGCGAGTCGTAGTGGCGGAACGCTGCGGCGGCGACACCGCTGGTGACGTCGAGTTGGGCTATGCCACCATGCCCGGTTCGGGTTTTGATGACGCTGTTCTCCGCGTCGCTGATCACTGATTGCCACGCCTGGTCATGGGCTTGTTCGATAACGCGGCGGGTGGGTTCGTCGCCGAGTGCCCAGAGCACGGACACCGACTTCGGTGGGGTAAAAACTAGGTCAAATCCGGTGACTGCCTGCGGTTTCGGCTTGGCAACCTGGGCGATGTAGCGCATCAGCTCGGCTGCGTCTTTGGGGCGCCGGGCGTGTTGTTCTTTGAACATCTGCGCGCCCATTTGGCGCGCGAGCCGGGCGCGTTCGTCGGCATTGGGCGGCGTTCCCGTGATGCGCCGGTGGGCGGCGTAACGCTGCTTGACGCGTTCCTGGTAGGTCGTGACCGGCTCGTACTTCAGTGGCTTTCGGCCGAGCCGGACTTGCTGTTCGGCGTCTTTGGCTGACATCCCGTCGGCGATGAGTTTCTCCATCATTGCGTCGGCGTTGGGGTGTAACCCTTCGCCGAACAGGGCGCGCATCTGCGCCTCGGTGACGGTGCCTTCGACTTCGAGTTCGGTGGTAGCGCGGCCGTACCAGAGGCCGGGTGGGTTGCCTTCGGCATGGTAGTAGTCCGTGATTTTTTGCCCCCGGGTGCGGCGCACATCGGCGGTAGCTACCTCACGAGTGAGGTAGGTGTAGCCGTCCCCGCCGTGCAGGGGGTGCAGGGTCATCACGCTCTAAGCCTACAAGATCAACTGTGGTGCAAGAGGTGTGTCCTCGATGATCTTGCGTATGGAACGCGCTTGCGCGTCGGCTGTGCACGGTCGATCCAGCGTTTTTTGCTGGTCGGCGGTGTGCAGCCGAACCTGGACCTGGCCGTGACCAGCGCATACGTCGGAGTATGGTGGGCTTTTGGCCGACGCCGGTCACGGTATCGGCCGGCAACCGCTAGTTTCGGGCCGTGGCGGCGGAGGTCGCCTCGTCGCGGGGAGGGTTATCGGGCCGCAAGGTCCGATCTGCTCCTGGGCGTAACCATGCACGCAGAATGAAGGGCGCGGCCGGGCCGTTATGGCCGCGCCCGCGCGGCCAGGGCCGGTTGTGCCCGGCCTCGGCGGGAGCGACGGTCAGCACCACCCACCCCGATACGACATGAGCATTTAAAATCTTGGTTGGTTTTGGGCTTGATCGGTCGGTTGGGGTTGTGCTGCTGCCGTGGATGTCGTTGCTGTATCTGCCAGTGTTCGGGTCGGGGCTCCGGGTGTTTGGTGGTGCGGGTTTGTCGGTGGCTGTGATTGGCGTGCAGTGGATAGGGTGGATCTTGGTGTCGTGCTGTGTGTTCGGCTACCGCTAGTTCTTGGGGAAATCGGGAGGTTGTTGTGGTGGTTCGTCGGACATCTACGGTGGTGGCGGAAGCGCGGACGGCGGCGCGGCAGCGTCGGGCCACCGTGTTGGAGGAGCGGCGGCGGCGGGAGGAGAAGGTCAGCGCGTTGGCTGATGGGCACGCGGTGGCGTTGGCGTTGGCTGATGAGGTGCAGGCGCGTGCTGATGAGGAGATCGCTCGGCATCGGCGCACTGCCGACGCCGCGGTGGTGCAGCTGTTGGAGTTGGGGGAGCGGACTGAGGCTGTGGGTGATCTTCTGGGTTTGACGGCGGCGGAGGTCCGTGCTGCTCGGCGGCGGGTGCGGGACGAGGGTGGTAGCTCTGAGCCTGTGGCCGATGCGGTGCAGGAGCGGGACGAGACGAGCGCGTCGACCCAGGCGGACGTCTCGGCTGTGGATGCGGTCGCGGTGGCGGACGCGGAGGTGACTTCGCCGGTCCGTGCGAAGAATGTTGCCGCGGCGGCGTAACAGTGACGGGCCTTGTTCTGGTGGTTGATCCGGTGGAGCATGCGCGGGAGGCGCAGCGGTTCTGGTCGAAGGTGGTGCGCGGTCCGGGATCGGCATGCTGGTTTTGGACGGGCGCGATTGGTGATGATGGGTATGGCAGCGTGTCGATCCGACGATCGGTGCCTGATGATGCCGCCGGCATCATGGGCGTGGGGGAGACGGGTCGGGTGGTGCGGCGGGAGTTCGTGGTGAGTGCTCCTCGGTATGCGTTGGCATCTGCGTTGAGGGTGCGGTTGGACGCCACCGTGGTGGCGGAGCACGTGGTTTGTGATGAGCCAATTTGTGTGCGGGCGCATAGGGGTTTGGTTCAGGGTGGCTTGTCGCATCTGGCGGTGAGTACGCAGGCGGAGAACATGGCCACGATGGGGCGGCGGGGCCGTGGTGGTGGTACGCCGCGGCCGTGGCGGGCGCGGGGGCCGGATCGGCGGGCGGCGGCGGCGCGGTCGCGTGCGTTACGGGCGGCGGTGAAAGGGTTCGGGTGGGATGCTGGGCGGATTGCCGATGCGCTGGGGGCGCTGTCTGCTGGTGACGATCAGGCGCAGCTGTTCTGATCGGTGCGGAAACGGCCGGCGCCTGGAAGGCGTCCGGCCGTTGATTCGCTCAAGTTAGTTGTTGTTTGCTGGACATTGTCGGCGGCACGCTAGGACCGTGGGTTGTTAGTGTGGCTGGCTGCGGGCGGGAGTGGAGCCGACCTTGCGGCCTCGGGGAAGGTTCTCACTGGGGCGCTCTGGGAATGGTTTGCCGCCGTTGCTTTCTTGCTCAAGTTTCGTGGTGTATTCCTCGACGGCGGCCTCGACGTAGTCGCGCCATCGTGTGTGCCGGCGCGCACCGTAGAAGGCATTCATGGCGCGTTCAGCAACTTCGCCGTCGATCCTGGCGTTGACGTTCTTTTCCGGTGGCTGCTGTTGGCCGGCTGTTGCTGGTGGGGTACGCCGGGCATCGCTGGTGCTGCCGTCGGTGGCTTCGGTGGTGGTGTTAGGTTCAGCCACGGTCTGTACCTCGTTGCAGCACGACGGCGGCGATGGTCCGGTAGGCAGTTGCGGCACGGCTCCGCTTGTCGTAGGCGGTGATGGGAACGCCGGCGCTGTGCGACGACGAGATTTTGCCGTCGGTAGGGACGCCGCTGCCGTACCACTGCTTCGCGGGGTCGGGCTCAGCGGTATCGATAACCCGGTCGCCGAACGCGCCCCGGAGTGCTTCGTAGGCGGTGCGTGAGTTGGCTGCTCTGGCGCTGAAATTGATGCAGATCACGTGTCGGATATCAAGCTGGGGGCGCTGCAACCGGGTACGGACCCGCTTGATGGTCGTGTTGAGTTTGGCGAGGCCCTTGAGGTCGAAGAATCCGGGGTTGACCGGCACGAATACTTCGTCCGCGCTGAACAGGCCGTTGATAGTGACGAGCTGCAATGACGGCGGGCAGTCGATGAGGATGAAGTCGTAGTTGTCTCGCAGCGCGTTAAGGGCGTCGGAGAGGAAGGCGTGCGCGCCGAGCACGTCGGGGCCCGCTAGGGCGGTTGGGACCTCGGATAGCTTGGGGTGCGCGGGGATGAGGTGGATGTTGTCGTGCTTGGTCACCACGACGGCTTGCGCCGCGTCGGCTTCGTCATCCATGAGGATGTAGTAAGAGCCGGATTCAGAGGCGGTTTCGCCGAGCCCGTCGGTGGCGTTGCACTGCTCGTCGATGTCGACGATAAGCACCCGGAAGCCTTCTTCGGCGAGGGCACCGGCGAGGGCGAGGACGGTGCTAGTTTTCCCGCTGCCGCCTTTTTGATTGGCGACGGCGATAATGCGGCAGCGTCGCCCGCCGCGTTCGCGCCGGTATTGCCGTGCTGCCTCGGGCAGGGTGGTCGTGGTTGCGGGGGCTTGACGTGCGCTCGGCACGGTCGCTGCGGCCTTGGTGATGCTGGCGGCATCAACGGTGTGCAGGAAAGGTCCCGCGGCGCGCGGCGCGTCGTGGTCGATGATGCGTGTGAGGGCGTGCGGCCGGCGTCGTGACGTTGGGCGGCTGGTCTGGTGGGACCGGGGGGGTCGTGTGTCGGTGGTGAGGACCACGGAAGTCTCCAAAGGGGTCTGGGCGGTCACAAGGTTGGGGGCATCGGCGCGCACGGGAGATGTGGGTGAGTGGTGCACGCCGATGGCGGGTGTTAGCTGGCGGCCGTGGCGGGTTCGTCGAGTCGTTGCTGTTCCCACGTGCCCGGCTTGTAGCCGGCTTCGTTGGTTAGCCGCTCGATGTGCGCGCGGTCCTCGGGGTCGAGCGTGTCGCTGTCGCGGATGCGGGCCTCGTCTAAGGCGAGGTCGTAGACGTAGGCGATACGGGCAACACCTTTGGAGTCCAGCCCGTGGCTTTTGCCGAACAGGACGTGCGTCGGTGTCTCGGCGCTGACCATGCCGGCGGCTTTGAGCCATTGGGCGGTGAGCTGCTGGGCGGTGTGGTCGTAGGTGTCTTCGCACAGCAGTAGCCGTCGGGCGAGCCGGGCGGTGAGTTGGTCGCGGTTGGGTGCCTTGCTGGCGATGCGCTCGCACGCGGCGGCGCGGGCCTCGTCGGCGGCACGTTTGTCGCGTTGCTGGCGCTCGCGTTCTTCGCGCTGCTGGCGCTGCTCTGGCGTCTCGCGTACCACGGGCTGCGCGGCGGCACGGGGGGCGGGAATCGACCCGGTGCCGGTCTCTGGGGCGGCGGGCGCGCCGGTCGGTTCGTCGCCGGGCTGGGCGGACTCCGGTTGGGCATCCTGCGGTTCGGCTGGTTCCTCGGTGGTGTACCACTCGACCTGGTCGCGGCTGTAGACGTAGGCGATGGCGGTGCCGGCGTGGCGGGCTGTGGTGATCGCGTCGTCGCCGTGGAGTTGGTATCTCCAGCGTTCGTGGTTTTTCTCACCGAAGTGCGCGGCGAGGTCGTCGACGACAGTGACGCCATCGGCCCTGAGTTGGGCGCGCAGCTTTTCGCGTTGGGTGTGGGCTTCGTGGCTGGCGCGTTCACGGCGTACGTGATCCAGAGCGACGCGGTTGCGTTCTTCGATCTGGCGCTGGCGCTCGTCATCGGTTTTGCCGTCGATGACGATGTTGCGGACACGGGTGATCACGTCGTTGATGCGCTGGGGGGAGTCGCCGAGTTTGGCGAGTTCGTTGGCGACCTCGATGCTGATCGTGTCGTCCGCGAGGGACTGCTGTGCGGCGTTGGGGAGTTTGCGGAGGCTGATTCGCTTGGAGATGTGCGGCTGGGGGATGCCGGTGCGGCGGCTGATCTCGCGCTGGCTGAGGCCGTCGCTCATCAGCAGGTGGAACTCGGCCGCTTCTTCGAGCGGCTGCGCGGCTGCGCGCATGAAGTTTTCGATCAATCTGTGCACGCGCTTGGTGGTGTTGTCCTTGATCGTGTCGCTGACCACGGCGCGGTATAACTTGTTGCCTGCTGCGTTGGTGGCGGCCCATCGGCGGTGCCCGAAGACGATGACGTATTCGATCTCGGCTTTGGCTTGGGCGATGGCGGCGGCGTGGGCGTCGGGGTCGCCGTCGGCGGGTGCGCCGTCGGCCTCGGCGCGGGCGGTGTAGAGCAGGGCGGGATCGTTGCCGTAGCTGATCCACATTGCTAGGGGGACGACCACGCCGGCTTGGAGCTGGCCTTCGGCTTTGATCGACGCGGTGAGTTCCTTGTCGGGTGCGAGCCGGCTCAGCGGGTTTTCGGGGTCGGGGGCGACTGATCTGGTCGGCAGGTCGCGGATGATTTCCCCGGCTGCTTGCGCGGCGGCGACGACTTGCGCTTCTTCGCGGTCTTCGTCGTCGACGATTCCGGCGAGGGGATTGGACTGCAGGGCCGCCTTTGCCTTTTGCGGTGGCACCTCTGAGGGCCATCTGGGAACTCCTCGGTTATTCTCGGTTTGGGTGAAATGCAGTGGGGGCGGCTTGTCCTGGGCGGTCAGCTGCTCCCACCGTGTGCGTGAACTCTCCGGCCTTTCTTGCGCCGAATCGAGCCTGCTAGCTGTTCAACTTTGGTGTTCGGTTTGCTGTGACCTCGGCCCGGTAGATGGCGTTGCCTGCTGCGCGGATTGCGTCCTGTCGGCGATGCCTGGACAACGGTGTCCTGTCCCGAACCGCTGCTCTCGTTTCGCCTCTACGTATCCACTTTCCGGCCCTGCTGCATGGGATCGATCTCGACGCTTACACTACCTAAACTTTTTTTGCTGTCAAAGCCAGTTTGCAGTGAGTGCCCCGCCGCGCGTTCCTCGCGTGCCGGGGGTCGAGGGGGCGGCGCGGAGCGCCCCTCGTCAGGCCCGGCGCGCTCGATGCGCTGCCGGGGCTGTCGCACCCGACGGCGGGTCGCTCGGCTGTGGCGCGGGTTGATGCTGGCGGTATCGGTGCTGAGGTGGCCGGGCGCGTTGGTGGTGCCGCGCCCGGCCGTTGGTCTTAGTCGATGGTGGTGAGGGTGTCGATTTGGGTTTGTTCCCAGGTGGTTGGTTCGTATCCGGCTTCTTTGGTGAGTCGTTCGATGTGCCGCACGTCCGCGCTGTCCAGGACTTCGCTGTCGCGGATGCGGGTTTCGTCTAGCGCAAGGTCGTAGACGTAGGCGGCGCGGGAAACGATTTTCGGGTCGATGGTGTCGTTGTCGCCGAATATGGCGTAGACGGTTGATCCGGCGGGGATGACGCCTGCGGTGCTTAGCCACTCGACGGTGAGTTTCTGTGCGTCGAAGTCGTCGATGTCGTCTCCGAGTAGCAGGCGGCGGGACAGGCGGGCGGTGAGCTGGTCGCGGTTGGGAACCTTGGACGCGATGCGCTGGCACGCGGCGTCACGGGCCATCCGGGCGGAGACCATCTCGTGTTCTTCGCGCTCGCGTTCCTCTCGGGCGCGGCGCTGGTGCTCGCTCTCGCGCGGGGCTGCGGGGACCTGGGGCGCGGGGGCATCGCTCGGGGCGGGATCGTCGCTGTGCCTATCGGCGGCGGCCGGTGCCGGGGTGTCGGCCTGAGTGGTGGGGGTTGGGGCGGGGGTTTCGGGGGTGGTCTGTGCTGGGGGTTCTTCGTGTTCCTCGGTGGTGTACCACTCGACGGTGCCGCCGTTGGCTACCCATGCAATGGCGGTGCCGTTGTCGATGGACTGTTGGATGTTCTCCTCTCCGGTGATCATGTATTGGTAGCGGTGGTGGGGTCGGGTCTCGAAGTAGATGGCTAGGTCCGCGATGACGGGGATGTTGCGCTTCTTGAGTTCAGCGCGCTTCTGGGTTTGGGCTTTGGCTGCCTCGGCGGCGCGGGCTTCGGTCTGTGCTGCGTCTTTGGCGGCCCGGATACGGGCGTCGCGTTCTTCGTCGGTGTTTTTGCGGCATGGCTGCGATCACGTCGAGCACGCGCTGTACGCGCTTGGGCTCGTTGGCGAACGTGATCAGGGCGTTGGCGACTTCGATGGGTATTTCTTTGGCGGTGAGTGCGTCTTGGGCTTGCTTGGGCAGCTTGAGCAGGCCGAGACGTCGGGAAATCTTGGATTGCGGGATGCCGGTGCGGCGGGTGAGTTCGCGTTGGCCAAGCCCGTCTTCTTTGATCAGTCGGTGGTATTCGTGCGCTTCTTCCAGGGGCGAGAGATCGTCGCGGTGGACGTTCTCCATGATTCGTTGGATGCGTTTGGTGGTGCGGTCTTTGATGTCTTCGGTGACTACGGCGCGGTATGCGGTGCTGCCTGCTGCCTTAGCGGCGGCCCACCTGCGGTGACCGAAGACGATGACGTAGTCGATTTCCTGCTCGGCCTGGGCAATAGCTGCGGCGTATCTGGCTGGGTCTGTTTCAGGGTCTGCACCGTCGGCTTGCGCGCGGGCCTCGTAGAGCGCGAGGGGGTCATTACCCTGTTCGGCCCACACGTTGAGGCGCACGACGACGCCGGGGGATAGCTGCCGCAGCTTGATCGACTCCACGAAATCAGCCTCGGGGCTCAGTCGGCCCGTGGGGTTTTCAGGGTCGGGGGCGACAGCGGCGATCGGCAGATCCTGGATCATTTCCCCGGCGGCTTGGGCGGCGGCGATGACCTCGATCTCTTCCGGGTTTTGCTCTGCTGCGGTCGGAAAGTCGATGACGGCGGTGGCCTGGGCGGTCATGTGATGCTCCATTCTCTGCGAGGGGGCTTCCCCCTCCTTATGTATAACAGTCTAGCACACTTGGCGCGACATAGATGCTCTGACCAGGGAGTTTCTTCTGTTGATCTTCAGTTTTTGGTGGTCGGGTTTGGTGGTGTTGATCTTGTGTGATGCGCGGTTGCGAGGGTCATCCCGTCACCTGGGCTGTGCCATGCTGGGCCGGTGCCTGGGGTGCAAGGGTGGGTTTTTCCCTTGCGGCCTGGGTGCTGGTCTGGCATCCCTGTGGGCAGGTGATGGGATGATCCGGCCCCATCCCGGAGCCTGCCTCGCCGGCGAGGCGTCGCGGTTCAGCGGCGGGACGCTGGCCCCGGCCGGGAAGGCCATCGGGCCGTAGGTCCGATGCGTTTCTGGGCGCAATCACGCACGGACAATGAAGGGTTTGGCCGGTCCGTTTTGGACGCGTCAGCGGCCAGGGCCGGTCGTACCCGGCCTCGGCGGGAGCGACGGTCAGCACCATCCACCCCGGCACGACATCCTGATCTTGACGTTGATCTTCGCGGTAAATCGGCGTCTATACGCTTACAGCGAGGGCGGGGGTGAGGATCTACGACTTCTCTTGTTGATCTTTACTTTGGTGCTGGTCGATGTGCTGATTGTGTGGGGTACCCGCAGGCCTTTGCGGCGTTGCACGATACGGCCGAGTAAGAAAGCGAAAATATAGCGCAGAGGAAAAATATTGCACTGAGGATGTAGTGGGTGATGATGTCGATTGTTGCGGTAATAGCACCGAGGGTTGTTGTCATGGTGGTCCAGCGGATGACACGGGTTATGTCCTGCTGCGTGCACCATTCCCGGTCGACGGTGGTGGCCAGAAACGGTGCGGAGCCGATGGTGAGTGCGCAAAGTGCTAGGCCCACCACTTCGATGGGTTTTAGTCATGGATCTTGCCCAATCTGACTGGTAGTCGTAGATCATGGGTCTGTTTGAATGGTATTGACTCGTGTCTACGACGTAATTGCGGTCAGCGCTCATTCACACACCTGCGTTGGTGGCCTGGGGTGATGCCGCCGGCATCGGGTGTTCGTTCCGAGGATGAGAACGGTCACAGGCCGTCCGGGGGCGTCGACTCGTGGAGTCATTTTGTCCAATTGGACGGTTCAATCGCCGGCTGCATCGGCGTGGAGGCAGAACTGGTCGTGGTGAAGGCCTGCCGTCTCTTTCGGCGGTGTTGTTGGGTAGTGCGGCGGACGGTGCGCCAGGTGGTAGCTAGTCAGCGACGCGATGGGCTGGTTGGTGCCGCGTCGTTTCGGCTTCTCGGTGGTCGTGTCGCTCATCGCTGATGAGGTGAGGTCAGCCGCCGGGGCCTGGGCGGTGCTGTTGGTGTTCGGCGAGGGTGTGGCGGTACCAGGCGCGGTAGGTGTAGGTGCCGAGCCGGTTTTCGCGTTGTTCCTCGACGTCGGGAGGGGGCAGGAGGGGGCGGCCGGTTTTTTCGTCGGTCCAGTAGGGCAGGGAGTGGCGGGTGTAGCTGCGCAGGGTTGCGTACGCGATGTGGAGGGCGTCGGCGGCTTCTTCGCCGTGGAGTAGGTCGTCGGGGTCGCCGTCCTTGACGGCCGGGGGCTTTTTCGCGGCTGCGCGTTCGGCGAGTAGGGCGACGTAGGCGTCGACTCGGTCGATCGGGTACCAGTATTCGCGGCCGATTTTGCTGTGGGGTTGGGGGAAGTCGGGGTCGCGGCCGGCGTAGACGTTGCGGATGGCGGGGTCTGTTGGCCATCCGAGGAGGTGGGCGATGCCGGGCCGGTTGGTGCAGGGGTTGCCGTCGATGTTGCGGGTGGGCACGTTCGGGTCGGCGGTGGTGTCGAGTTGGTCGGCGGGGTCGGTCACGGGGTTCCTCGGGGGCGCGGTGGCGGTGGCGGTTGCCGCCGCGGTTGAGCCGTGAGGGTCGTGTGGTGCCGCGGCGGGTGTACGGATGCGCGCCCGGTGGCGGGTTGGTGCTGGCCGTGCGGCGGCCGTACGCGGGTCAGCGTATCGGCTGGGTGTGGTTGGGGGTGCGAGGCTGAGGGTGGGTGGCGTGGTCATGTGGCGCTCCTGCTTGCGCGGGTGGTGGGGCCGATGGTGGTTGAGTCGGTTGGTCAGCCAGGGCGGCGGGTGCTGGCCGGGGGTAAGGAAGTGGGCGGGTGGGTCGGTCACGGTTGGCTGGTTTGGTGTTCGCGAGCGAGTTTGTGCAGCTGGTCGGCGTGTCGGTAGTGGTCGAGCAGTTCGCGTTGCAGCGTTTCTATTTGGGCCTGCGCCGTTTTGATCTTGGTTTGGTAGAGGGTGGCGAGGCGGCCGGCGGCGCTGCGTCGGGCGGCGGTGCGGATGAGGTCGTCGCGGTCGGGTCGGGCGTACCAGGTGGTGAGTAGGGCGCGGACGATCGCGGTGCTGTAGCGGTCGGTGGCTTGGGGTACGGGGGTGCTGGTGTAGGGGCCGGTGGGGCGGTGTAGTCGCAGGTTGTGGTGGGTTTCGCGGTTGAGGTATTCGCCGGGGGTGAGGGTGATGCCGCCGGTGAGGGTTACGCCGTTGATGACGGGCGGGTCGGCGCGTTGGTGCGCGCGGGTGGCGTGTTCGCCGAACTGTAGGTGGATTGAGGTGGGGATGGGTTCGTCGGCTCCGCGCAGTTCGGGGCTGATGATGATGGTGCCGGTGGCGCGGGGGCCTCGGAAGCGGTAGTGGACTTCGCCGGTGGCGGGGTCGGTGGTCTCGGCGATGTTGAGTGCTGGGTATGGGTGTGGAAGCGGGATGCGGCGGCGGGTGTTCACGGTGGCTCCTGCTGTTAGCGGTTGATGGTGCCGGTGCCCGGTCGGGTGCGGTGTGGGGGCACCGGTGGTTGGGGTTCATCGGTGCCCGTTGCTCCTGGGTGGTGGCGGCGCGGGCCGGTGGCAGGACGGCGAGGGCCGCGGCTTGCCGGGGGTGCGGGGGCGGCGTGGGAGCGCCCCGCACCGGTTGCGGGGCGCTCGATGCGCCCCGCAACCGGTTGGTCTAGCGGCGTTCGGTGTCGGTGCTGTCGGTGGCGGTCTTGGCCTGGGTGAGGGTGTCGCGGACGTGGTGGATGGTCCACGGGACGGGCTCGTCGGTGGGGGTTGCCGGCGGGGTGGCGGCTTCGGGTTCGTCGGCGAGTTGGCCGGCGATGGCGAAGACGCCGGACAGTGCTCGTGCGAGTTGACCGATGAGATAGAAGGGCTTGAGTCCACCGGGGACGGCTAGGGCGGTGGAGTTGCCGTCGCGGTGCATGATGACGGTGGTTCGGCTGGGGGCGAGGTCGTAGATGACATGTCCGGGCGGTCCGGGCTCGGTTAGTAGGGCGGCGGCGAGTTCGGCTCGGGTGTTGCAGCGGCCGTGCACGGCGCCGAGGTCGGCCGCTTGTTCGAGCAGGGCCACCAGGGGCGGGAGGTCGCGTTTGCGGCGCGGAGTCTGCACGAGGAGCCGGTAGGGCTTGGTGTCGATGTGCAGCTGGATGCCTGCGGACACGATGCGGTACGTCAGGCGTTGCCGGATCCGGTTGATGCGTTCGGCTTGGTATTCGGCATGGTTTTCGGCTTCGACTGCGGCGCGGTTGGCGTCTTCTTCGGCATAGTCGCGTTCGTCGTTGTGGTTCATTTGGGTTCCTTTTGCGGTGGTGATGCCGGCGGCATCAGGCGGTGGGTGAGTGGCGCGGGTGAGCCGGGGGTGCGGGGGCGGCGCGTGATGCGCCCCGCACCGGTTGCGGGGCGCATCGAGCGCCCCGCAACCGGTATCGCTACGGTGAGGTGGGTTCGGTGGTCTCGGGCTGCGGGGTGAGGTGCAGCGGCCATTCGCGGTGGTCGTGGATCGCCACGGCACCATAGAAATCGATGACAGTAAGTGAGTCGTGTAGGCGGGCGTAATTGCCGCTGGCCATCCATCCGTTGAGATAGCGGCGTACGGCGGCGGGGTCACGGCGGTGGCCGGTGGGCATGGCCGGGACGATGGCCCACGTTTTGCGGTTGAATCCGTCGTTGCGGTAGAGCCATGCTTCGGGCTGGCCGGGGTTGAGGCGGCGCGCTCGGGCGGCGTGGGATAGCTGGGTGAGGGTGCCATCGGCGGCGGTGATGGCGGTGATGACGAATTCGTCGACGGCGCTGAGGGTGCCGGCTGTGTTTGCGGGTGATCCGGTGCTGTGGTGTTTGCTGCGTAGGACAGTCGCGGGGATGCCGAGCGGGTGTGCGGTGCGGGGCAGCGGCAACGCGGGCCGGGTGGTGTCGGTCATGGTCGTGCCTTTCCTGGTGGTGGTTGCGCGGTGATGCCGGCGGCATCACGCGGTGGGTGAGTAGCGCGGCGCAAGCCGGGGGTGCGGGGGCGGCGCGTGATGCGCCCCGCACCGGTTGCGGGGCGCTCGATGCGCCCTGCAACCGGTGGCTCTAGTGGCCGATGGCGTGCCGGTTCGTGTTGCTCATGCGGGGATCGCCGATGTCGGCGGTGCGGCCTGCGGTGCGCCCGGCGGCGGTCGCATTGGCGCTGGCCTGCACGGGGGTGGTTGTCAGTTCGCCGAACCGCTCGGCGATGAGGGCGGCGAGACGTTCGGCGCGGTCGGCGAGGATGACGGCGGTTCCGGGGTTTGTTTGCTCGTTGATCAGTGGTCGGCGGCGGGCGGTGATCCGCTCGGCAACGGTCATCCCGTAGCCGAGTAGGAAGCTGGGAAGAAAGTCGCGCTTGCGGCGCTGTTCGGGTTCGGTGGTGTTGATTGCCGCGTATTGCGCTTGGGTGAGGATGAGCGGCAACAACACTCGTAGACTGTCTACATCGGACTTTGCGCCTGCAAGAATGACTGTGTAAGGGCGTGGGGCGGCGGTTGGTTTGTGGATGAGGGAACATCCCATCGCCTCGGCAATGTGGGCGGCGAGCATTCCCCGGGCCTGGCCGTTGCCGTCGCCACCGAAGACAGCGAACGGGGTGATGGTGAGTCCTTCGGGGGCTTCACCTCGGGAAGCTCGGGCTTGGGCCTCGTCGATGCTGTAGCGGGTCATCAACTCAGCGGCGCGGGCGGCGGCGGCTTCGCGTTCGCCGATCGGGGCGCGCTCGTCGTGGGCTATGGCCAGTGCAGCGGCGATGCGACGGGAAGTCTTGGCGTGGTGGGCGTCGTCGTTGTTGGTGCTCATCGATGTTCCTCCTGGTCGGGTGCGTCCGGGAGGTCAGGGGAGGGGGACACCCTCCCTTGACCTAACAGACTAGCACACTTATGCGGCCGTCAACGCTCGGGCGGCTTGGCGCTCGGCACGGCGGGTGGTGGTGGCGCGGTCGGCGCGGGCGATGATGTCGCCGAGTACAGCGGCGAGATCGGCGACGGTTTCCGGGTCGTCGGCGGTCGCGTTGAGTGCGGCGTATACGGTGCGCGTGTCGTGGTCGACGCGTACGTGGGAGCCGCCTAGGTTGGCGGCCGTGGCGGGCCAGTCGTAACCGTATTCGGCCTTGCCGATTTGCTCGATGAGGTTGTTCCACATGATGTCGGCGGCGTCTTCGACCGGCTCGTAATCGATGCACGCGCCACAGGTGCAGCCGGGGCGGCAGGGCTCGCCTTCGCCGGCGTTGCACAGTGCGCATTTCTTGCTTTCCTCGACGGGAATCGCCTCGGTCTGCGCGATATCGAAAACGGCAACGGTGCGGAACTTGGCTTTGGGGGCGTTGTCGCCGGTGTCCTGCTCGCCGGTCTCGACGTCGTCGGTCTCGGTCTGCTCGGTCTCGTCGTCTCGCTCGGGCTCGGTGCCGGGCTCGGCGTCGGTGTTCCGCTGGGTCTTGGGCGCCACCAGTCGCAGATTGCGCCCGTGCCATTCGGCCTTGACGCGGCGGCCACGCTCGCGCCACTGCTTCGCGCTGGCCACGTCGGTGAGCACAAACCCGAGGTCGGCGGCCTGCTTCTCCAACAGCATTTGATTTCGCAGGCTGTAGCCGAGAATGCGCGCGGATACCCGGCCGGCGGCGGCGTCCTTGGCGAACCGGCGCACGCTGTCGGCGTCCTGGAGGTAGCCGGTGGAGTTGTCCATGATTTCCCGATCCCGGCGGCGCCACTCGGCGATCTGCTCCGGGCTCCAGCGACTACCGCTGGACTTGGTGCGGGGGGTGGACTTGCGGCGGGCCTTGGGTGCCATCTCGCTGTCTCCGTTCACGGTGAGGGGTTCTGTTCGATGGGGGAGGATGACCCCTCCCCCATGTATAACAGTCTAGCACACTTGCTGGGCTGGTGGAAGTCTACAAGTGACCGTTCTCGGCGTACTGGTTCGCGTGCGTGCGGCACAGCACGTCGTGGTACGTCGCGACGGTTGGGGCCTCGGCGCATTGCAGGGCGGCGCACTCGCCGAACGGGTAGCCGTTGATGTGGCGCCACACCGTGAGAGCGATCGATGCGGGCAGGTGCGGTAGGTCGGTACGGTGCACCGCGTAGCGGGCGGGCTGACCATCGACGGTGAGCGTGAACATGTCGCGTTCGGTGTGGGCGGGCACGGTGTGTCGGTGGACGATGCGCGTCCATCGGTGCCCGGTCTTGACCGCGATGATCAGCTCTCCGTGCGTCTCGTTCTCCGGGTGCGGCCAGTAAGGCGCGCGGGCCTCTGCATGCCACTGGGTGCCGTGCAGCGCGACGCGCACTGCCTCGGCGGTGTCGCGGCCGTAGCTGGTGAAACCGCATTCGGCCGGGGTCGGGTAGGGCGTGACGCTGGAGGTCTCCATGCGGGTGAACTGCTGCTGCTGGTCGGGGCTGAGGGTGGCGAGGATGCTCACAACGTGTCCTAACTGACTAGTACATATGGGGGATCGGATGTCAGATGCGCGGGTGCTGGGCGCGGACGATTGCCATGCCCGTACGGTCGGCCAGCTCGTCCCATTGGGCGGCGCGGGTGGTGTGGTAATCGGCGTTGCGGCGCTGGATGTCGCGCATGAAGTCCTCTAGCGACTGCATGCCGGCCACTTCGGCGCTGTCCTGGGCGAGTCTTTCCGCGCCTAGGCGTGCCCAAAGAAGCGCGCTCTTGATAATTTCCACGTCGTCGGCGGGGAAGGTAACCGATCCGTCCGGGTGGGTCGTGACCTCGATCGCTGGGGTGTTCTGCTCGCTCATTGTTTCTCCCTTTCCCTTATGTATAACAGTCTAGCACTCTTGATGGGCTGGGGCAATATCTGCGGGGGAGTCGATGAGAATTGCTTTCCGGGGGCGTTTGGCGGTGCCGGTGGTGGGGTCGTCGGCCTTGGCTTGTACGTTAGCGATGAATTGCACGCGGCGGCCTTTGAGTTGGTTGCGCCAATCGACGGTGAACACTGCGGGCGTGATGGATTTCGGAATGGTGCTCCACACTTTCCATCCGTCGCCTTTGACCAACATGTATAGCTGGATCCCGTCGTTGTAAGGGTTGTCTTTGCAGTCGGCGTAGACGATTTGCCCGGTGATGCTGACAGCATCACCTGTGGGCACGGGGCGAGCGTTGGCGGCTTCTTCGGCGCGGCGGGCGTCGATGCGGTTTTGAGCGTCCCGGCATCGGATGACGGCGGCGGCTTGGCGGTGGGTCAATGGCTGATACCGGTTGACGTATTGGGCCATCTCCCACAGAAAGTCATTCGGAGTGCTGCCGATGACGTCAAATGCGGAACCGTCGCCGAGAAAGCCGATCACGTCGGTATTTGCGTCGGCCCACAACTGGAAGGCGGTTCGGCGGGCGTTGTTTTTGGCCTGACGGCGGGCGGCTGCGTCGGCTTCCTGTTTGGCGATGCGGGCACGGTAGGCGGCGAGTGCGGTTTCGGTTTGCTCGCCCTGGTACTGCCATAGCCGGCCGTGATTCGCTCCTGCACACGAGCAGGAGCACGACGGGCCGGCGGCGCCCATACACGCGCCGTGGCACGGGTCGGCGTTGACCGTGGCGAACAGGCGTTCCCCGGTGACGTACTGGCCACACTGGGTGCACGTGAGGCGCGCGTATTTTCCGGGCGCCTGCTCATCGGTGCCGCGTACGGGACGTGTGCACGTGGTGCAGACACCGAGAAACAAAACGGTTCGGGTAGCGGACAGAATGACGCTCACGGCAGGTTTCCTCTCTCTGGCCGGGATGTCCCGGCTCCTTATTCCCTATACCTAACAGTCTAGCACTCTTGCCAACAGAACGCTAGGATGATCAGGGGTTTTTCTCGTGTTGATCTTGGCTGGGGGTGGGGTCGGGGGCCTGGGTAAGCGGGGTTTGGCAACCTGCCCGTGGCTCGGGCTTGAGATCCATCCCGTCGGCCTGATCTTCGATCTTCCGCGCCGGTGCTGGGGCTGCCAGGATCGCCGTAGGCGACCGCGTAGCGGCGCGTAGCGTCCTGGTGGTCCTAGTGCCGGTGTGGTAGCCCCTTGGGGCAGGGCGGCGGGATGGATCGTCCCGAGACACACCACAACGAACCGTGACATTGATCGGTCGCCTCCCCCATCCCGGAGCGCCTGCCTCGCCGGCGAGGCGCGGGGGTCCACGGGGGCTGGCCCCCTGGTCGGGCCGAAGGCCATCGGCTGGTAGGCCAATGCGGTGCAGTGGGTCCACCTGCACCCCCGTCCGGCTTGGTCGTGGGTGTTTGCGCTGGTAGCGCGTGGTGTCTTCTGGTCAATGTTGAGCATGGGGTTGAGCCCGCGCGGGAGAATGGATCTCGGGCACCCATCGGGGGAGGGAGGTCTGCTCATGGTGGGGGTGGAGATTCGTGCCGGCGCGCAGTGCCGATGAATCGGCATGTGTTGCGGGCGTTGCCGCAGTTCGCGAGTTGTGAGGTCGTGGTCGGCTGGGATCCGGTCAACGCGACGTTCTTCGGGTACGTGCTGGATCAGCAGGCGGCCGAGGGCGTGGATCCGTGGCTGGTGAACCTCGGGTTGGAGCGTGGGCAGGTGCTGCGGCCGGAGGTGGTACTTGACGCGGTGCGGCCCTACGCGGTGGTTCCTACGTTGCTCGTCGACGAGCTCGCGGCGCAGATGCCGACGGCGGCCGGCGGCGTAGAGGCAACGGAACAGTGATGCTTGATCACTCGGATGGTGGGTTGGAGCGGAGCTGTTGTCGGCCCATTACCGGTTGGGTGCGCCTGGGGCATGGGGTCCTATGCTGCGCGTCGTAACCGCGGCCGGCAGCGGCGCGCATCCTCGGGCCCCTGCCGGGGTGATTGTTGAGCGGGTCTTAGTCCTCGTCTCCGTGGAGGTGTTCACCGGCGTCTGGGCAGCGGTTGTCGACGACGACGTGGATGAAGGTGATCCAGCGGGTGGGGTCCGTCCCGGTGATGAACAGTTGGTCCCCAGCGAGGCCTTGCGCGACACTCAGCGAATGGTCTAGCCGTAGCGACGCGCAGACGTTATCTGCGACTTGCAGGATGTTCGCCACTGTTATGGCAGAGCCTGCGTGACGGCCTGCATCGATGATGCGTTGGTCCGGGCTGCGCAGGGCATCCTTGATCGAGTACCAAGTGCTACCCACGGCACCCAGCGCGAGGACAACGACGACGGCGGTAGTCAGTGGCCTCGATCGCCAGCCACGGATCGCGCTGAGGATGCTGTTCAAGCGCATAAGATCATCTTCTCCACTGGTCGAGACGTCAGCGCCCACTCAGGGCCTGCGTTGGTCTGCGGCGGCGTTAAACCTGCTCGACGCTAGGCCCTGCTGTGGGTGCATGTCTCGTACCGGCCTATGGGGTCCACCCGGTCGAGTTCAATACCCAGACGCTGTTGTTCGCGGAGGGAACCGGTGAGCTGGTCGATGACCCCTGTGAGGCCCCAGAGGGCAGTAGAACGTGTGTACGAGATGGGTTGGGTAGGGTACGGGCTGTGCAATGGGTCCGCCGGTGGCGTTACGAGCTGGTGTGGCAAGACGGCCACACCGGTGTGCTGAACCGTGAGGTTGACAGCGTGGCCCAGCTACGAGCGGTCGTCGCGTGGGCGCGGGCCAATCCGCGGATACGCCGCTGGTCAGTGACCGCGGTCGACCGACTTGCTGGCGGACCAGCTCACGGCGACACCTGTGACCGTGGGCATGACTTGGTCGGCTACCCGAGACCGCACCGGGTATCGGGCTGGCTGAGTTGTGTTCACTGCCCCGGACACCGACTGACGATATGCCCGGTTTGTGATTTGCGATTGCTGGATCCCGTGCCAGGGCCTGAGTGCGGCCCCCACAATGCCGGGCTGCCGGCTACGGCTTGACGGACGATTGCGCTGGTGGTTCATCGGCCGGTTCAGGACCGGGGCAACAGGGTGTCAATCGACACGGGGTGAGTCGGTGATGCCGCCAGCATCACCGATGCGTGGCGGGTGTCGTGGGAGTTGGGTGTTTCGCGCGGGGGGACGTCTCTTCCGCAGTCGTATTACGCGTCGTAGGATGGGTGTATGAAGGAGCGATTGTCGTTGTCGGTGGAGGTTGACACCGCCGCGTACTTGACCGGTCGGGCCCGGCAGGAGACCGACGGTAATGTGTCGGCGCTGGTTGATCGGCTCGTGCGGCAGAGCCGGCTGGTGGAGGCCGTAACGTCTGAGGCGCGGTGGTATGCGCAGCACCCGGGGTATGAGCAGGACGCTGAGGCTGAGCGGTACGCCGCGTGAGGCGTGGCGATATTTGGCGGTATGAGGGGGTAGCACCTCGGCCGGGGCAGTCACCTTTGCGGTTGATTGTGAGTGCGGATGCGATCAACCGTAACGACAGCTTGCCGGTGGTGTTAGCAGTGCATGTGGTGGATGCCGATCCCGACTCGCTGCTGGCCGTTGCGGTCGGTGACCTTGGTTGGGCTCGTGCGTTGTCGATCGAGCCGGTGATACGGCGCCGGCTGGTCGAGCGTGTAGGTGAGGCCACCGGCCCGGAGATGGAGTCGGTGGGTAACGCGCTGAGGGCAATTCAGGATCTGTGAACTCACGGGAGCTGATGTTGAGCATCCGGGCCGCCGACCGGCTCACCACCAATGCGAAGCTGGAGGCGGTTGCAGACAGCTAGGTGCATCCCGCGGCCATAGATGGGGAAGACATTATGGACTGGCTGAGTGGTGGAGCTGTCCATGGTGATACAGCTTGACTGCCCACCCGGGCTGACCCCGGCCCGCTGGAGAGGAGATCACCTCGTGACTGAGACCCAGAACGGTTTGCTGAATTCGCAGGTGTCGACGTTGCCGCATCTGTCCCGGCTGGTCTGGTTGGGTGAGCAGCTGTTGTCCAATGCTGCGGAACTCACGGAACTGTTTCGTGGCAGCGAGGATGTTCAGAGCGACTTGAACGGCGCTGAGTTTGACGCGCTACGCGCTGCGGCTTCTGCGGCGCGGGCCGCTGGTGGTGATGTCGTGTTGATCGCCACGGCCGCTCATCAGCGTGCCATTCGCGATCTGGTTACCGAGTAAAACCAACAGGTTTCCTGGTCAGCTCAGCACGACCCGCCGGTCTGTGGTCTAAGCGGACGTGGCCGGCGACGGGCATTATCGCCTGTGGGCGGTGGTTGTTGTGCTGAAACGAGCGGCTTCCCACGGGGGGAGGAAGCCGCTCGCCGATCGATGAAACCACATCGGGTTATGGCTCCGCTAGGTGGGCGGGTCGAAGACTGTGGTGATGCTGGCCGCATCACCGCTCACCTGCAAATACGGGCGCCTTTGGCTAGTGGAGGGCCCTCGCGTTCGTGCGAGGCGGGCGGTTGACACAACCCTGCCATTGATAGTGTTGAGAACGCAAAATTTTACCAGCACCCTGACTTTGCACATGTCGTTGTCTATTGCTGTGTGCCCAGGCGTCCGAGCACACTCGACGGTGGAGCGGATGGGCTAGCCGTTTGATCGATCTGACGTGGTAGCCGCAGTCGCACCCTGGCCGATTTTTGCTTGAGCTGGAAGGGGCCGCTGTGACTGGGCCGAAACCTCATCCGATCGATACGACGGTGCCGCATCCTGCGCGTCGCTACAACTACTGGCTTGGGGGTAAAGACAACTTCGCCGCGGATCGGGAATCCGCTGATCTTATAGAGGAAAAATTTCCGGGTATGCGGGCCGGGGTCCTGGCTAACCGTGCAGTCCTGGGCCGGATGACCGCGTATCTGGCCGGCGAGGCAGGCATTGACCAATTTTTGGACATTGGTACTGGTTTACCGACCGCGCAGAACACTCACGAGGTCGCTCAAGGTATTACCGCGCATAGTCGGGTGTTGTATGTGGACAACGATCCACTGGTCATGGCTCACGCGCGAGCGCTATTGACCAGCAGTGATGAGGGTAAAACCAATTACATTGAGGCGGACCTGCGTGATCCGGACGCGATTCTGAATGCCCTGGAGTTGCATGACACCCTGGATTTGTCGCAGCCGGTAGCGTTGATGCTGGTCGCGATTTTGCATTTCATCCCCGGCGAGGGGCAAGCCGAGCCTTTGGTGCGGCGTTTGGTGAGCGAGCTGGCGTCGGGTAGCTACCTCGCTATCACCCATTTCACCCTCGATTTTCTCTCCGCGTCCGAGCAAGCGGCGTACCGGCATATGCTCGCGTCCGGGCTCAGCGATGTGTGGCCACGCGGGCGAGCTGAGTTCGCTGCCCTATTCGACGGTCTCGACCTGGTCGAGCCGGGCATTGTGCTGGCCTCGGACTGGCGACCGGACGCCGATGCTGAATCTGTGGACCCTAGCCGGATCAGTATCTGGGCCGGGGTGGGTCGCAAGCCTTAACGACATCCAGCCTTCCGAAACCAGGGATACCTTCGACGGTGCTCGTGCGGCTTCCCGCCACACGACCACCACCAAAGATTGCTCAAGATCGGTCCCTGGTTCGGTGTATACGCAGCACAATGCAGGGCGTCGCGGTTGACGTCGTGGCCTAGAGCACCGTGCGAGTCGCCTGGCAGCATGCGGTCAACCGAGCGTTGACCGGCGAGTCGGCCGGTGTACCCAGGCGCCCGACCTGGGTACAGGGTTGCGGTTGTGCGCAAGCGCAAGCGCCGGCGGACCGGCGGTCCGCGGCGAGCGCCAGGGTTAAACCTGGCCATGCCCGTCCGGGTCACCCGGGGCAAGACCAGTCACGGCGTAGCGACAACAGCGAGTTGACCGGCCGGGCCGTGGCGTAGCCACTGGTCGTCGGGCAGATTGACCGGCTCGCCGGCCTGCGTGGCGTTGCGCAGGTGCGCAGCAAGCGATTGGCGGGCGGCAGAGAGCCGGTTTTCCGCGGTGATGACTGCGGCGGCGGCGGCCTGTGCGCGCTGGCCGGGGGTGAGTTTGGGTGGGGCGCTAAGGGCGGACACGGTGTCGCTGGCTATCCGGGCGAGGCAATCCCAGTCGTAGGCGTCCACCGTGCAGTCCTGGCGGATGTTGGTGATCTGGTGCGCGCGGACGTGGTCGAGCGCCCGGTCCCGGCCGCCGATCATCTGGATTTCGTCGTCGGTCAAGCCGTCCAGGGTGGGTTCCGGGAGTTCGGCGATCCGCTGCTCGTCGGGGATGCGCGGTGCGGATGGCAGCGTGCCCAGGTGCGCGAACGGTAGGAGTCGCACGGCTAGTGGGTGGGTGTCATCTTCGAGCCAGGCGTCTTCGTCGAGTACGACTGTCTCGTGTGCCCAGTGCAGGTCGTAGGCGGCCTCGGCGCTCGCGCGGCGCTGCGGCTGGGCGTGGAAGTCGGTGCTGCGGGGGATGACTAACAGCACGGCGCGGTGCTGGTCGTGGGTGATCATCAGGTCCGGGTCGATCGCGGTGAGCGCTTCGGTGAGCCGGTGGGTAGGAGTTCCGCCGTCGTATCCGCGGATGACGACCGTGGGCCGTGCTCGAAGGTCGGTGCGTGTGCCTTGGCCGGGGCGGTTGGTGCGTAGCCAGTGGACATCGGCGAGTGGGTAGCCGCTCTTGATCCCGGCGTGCCGCAGGGCCGATTCGGCGGCACGGCTGCTGATGCCGAGAATCCGGGCTGCTTCGGCGAGTTTAACGACATTAATCACGGCACATACTTTAGCGGGAATCCCGCCAAGGTCAAGGGATTGGGTGCTGGCTTCCATTGCGTCACCTGTGTGGGTGCGGGCACTGACGTTGCCCGACCCGGGGCGACGCCGGATCGCGGTGACGCCGTTGGCTACCAGGGGTCGGTCCCGCGCCACAAAAGGGTTATGGGGTTACCACGATGATCACGGCGCTCGCGAGATAGGTAACGCTCAGGGCGGCCGCCGAGACCACGAACCAGGTTGGCAGGTCATCGAGGCGCAAACCGTGACCGGACACAGTCCGGGTGATGATGCCGAGAATCCCGAACGCGATCGTCATCACCAGTGCCGAGGTAAATACGCCCCAGCTGAGCCAGCCGTCGACCGACCCCTTGCCAGCGAGAAAATTGGCCACATACACGATCGCGAATGCCACGGCGAACCCACCGAAGATCTTTTTGTTCCATGCGCCTTCGCTCATCGCGGTGCGCGTGCTCACATTGCCGCTACTCATCAACGCTCCCCTGCCCTATGCACCACTATCGTCGCGTCACCATTGTCCTCATATTGAAGAATAATGATGAGATGCTAGACCACCATACTGATCTGGCTGGATCAGCGATGGGCCAGACCCACGGCCTGGCCCGCCCGTAGGCATGGGGCCGCCTACGCTGGTCTGCGGCATCAGCACGGACGGAGAACGAGTTGCCCCGCCACCATTGGACCGAACTACCCGCTCGCGTACGACACGCCGTCACCGCCCGGACCGGCCCGGTCAGCGGCATGGAACACATCGCCGCCGGGTCGAACGCTGACCTGACAATCACGTTGACCACGAGCGCCGGCCAAGTGTTCTGCAAAGGTGCGACGGTAGGCACCAACCGCGCTGACTTCCTGCGCAACGAGGTGCGCCTGAACCCGTTCCTACCCCGCGACCTGGTGCCCCGACTGCTGTGGAGCATCGACACCAACGGGTGGCTGATCACGGGGTTCGAGCACGCGCCCGGCCGGGTCGCCGACCTTCGCCCAGGCTCACCGGACCTGCCGCTCATCGCTGCGACCCTGACGCGGATGGCGACGGCGTTCACCCCGTGCCCCTCAGTGGACGTCCAACCGGCCACCGCCCGCTGGGGGCAGCTGCTCGACCCGGCCCTGGTCGACGGCGACACCCTGCTGCACACCGACATGACCCACAACAACTTCCTCGTCACCGACGACCGGGTCCAGGTAGTCGACTGGTCCATGCCGTGCCGCGGCGCCGCCTGGCTCGACACCGCCCGCATGCTCATACGACTGATCCGCGCCGGGCACACCCCCGAGCAAGCGGAAGCATGGGCCGCCCGTCTACCGATGTGGGCCGCGACCACCCCGCCAGCGGTCGACGCATTCGCTGCCGCAGTCACCACGGTTTCCCGGCGCCTGCGCGACCGCAGTAGTACAACGTGGCCGCACCTGGTGGAGATGGCCGACGCCGGCGACGCTTGGCTGCAGCATCGCCGTGTGGCCCTTCGATGAGCGATGGCGGTCGAGTAGTCCAACCACCCCGGAGGCCGAAGCCTGGGGGCCCTGATGCTGTCCATGCGCCCCGCTTGCCTAACTGACCAGGAGCCGATCGCCCGGATGATCCGGGCCCGCTCCATGTGGCTGAGAGATCGGGGGTTGCCGATTGGGACGCCGCCGCCGACGGTCTCGCTGCTCAGGCCGCCCAGCCGGAGTTTCCGATGTGAGTGTTGACCGATGGCGAGCGCCTCATCGGCTCCACCTGCCGAGCCGGTGATGCGTCGCCGTCTGGTCGAGCGGGTGGGTAAGGCCAGCGGTCCGGATGGAGTCGGTGGGGAACCCGCTTCGCGCCGTTCAGGATCTGTGAGGTTTTCGCGAAGGCACCGGTGGTGCAGCTGCCGGTTAGTGCAAATGGTCGGTTCAGGTGCTGCACAACCGGGTGCCGGCAGCGGCAGCTGCTATCGGCCGGCATCCCACGGGGAGGAAGCCGACCGCTGCACGATGAGAACACATCGGAGTCTGGGCGCGCTAAAGGGCAGGTTGAAGACTCTGGCGATGCCGGCGACATCATTAGTCGCCTGCGAATAACGGCATTTACGCTTTGACCTGTGGCGGGTGGTGGGCGGTGCGGCATTCCGGGCATCGGCAACGATGGTTTCGATAGCCGGTTTCCGTGCCGTGCGGAACGTCCGGTGAGCGGCCGGCGAACAGCGCTTCGTCTAATTCGGCACCCCATTCGGGGTGCACTCTCGCATAGTGGTGAATCGCTTGTTGGCTGGTTTTCAACGCTGCCGCAGCGTCCGTGATGTGCACGCCAGCGGCGATTAGGGCGAGGACGCGACTGCGAATTTTTGGCGGGAACTGTCGGGTATCGACTATCCGGCGGCGGTGGGCTCGGGATCCGTCATTGTGGGCGGTTCGGCATTCGGCGCACCGGCAGCGGGTGCGCCACCGATTCTCGGTGCCGTGCGGGGATGGTGGGGAGGGCATCACTCGGGCCTCTCGGGGAGGTGGATTAGGGTGCGCTCAATCCGCCTCGGCCCGCAGGCTTTGTGGCAAATAAGCGCAACCCCGCGTGTGCGGGGACAACGCCGGTTCTTGCTAAACCGGCTGGATATTGCTGTCATGAAGCGTGGAACAACAAAAAGATTACCGCTTTAATAGACGATTGACCAACACGCGGGGCGGTCGCTATGCCGCAAGTGGTCGGCTTCCCCCGGGGGAGGAAGCCGACCGCTGCACGACGAGAACACATCGGAGTCCGGGCGCGCTAGGGGTGGGCCGAAGCTGTGATGATGCTGGCGGCATCACCGGTCGTCTGCGAGTGAGGGCGGCTACGTCGGGCGAGTCCGTGGAAGTACGTTCGTCCTCGATGTGGGGCCCCTGGACGTATGTCGTCGGGAGCGTGCCCTGATGGACATATTCGCAGGCCGCATCAGGTGTCAGATTGACTGAGCTGTGCTTAATGCCCAGCACTTCCAGTGCCGGGGGGACTGAGTCCGGCCCGCTCGCGAGCGACCGCACTTGACGCGACCGGCCGTTGGTTGACCAGGGCCCGCCCTGGTGGCCCCGGCTCAGGTTCCAGAGTGCCTATTTTGGGCGGCCTTTCCCCATGCGGGCCATCACTGGGTTGGCACACACGGTGTGTGTCGGTGAACGCATTCGGGATCAAGAATGTGATGCATGACGATGGATTCGGTGGTGGCTGCGCCCATCCGGCCGCGGGTTGCGGGCCCTGATGGGGTTAGCCCTTCTCGGGCGCGGGAGGCGGTTCGCGCGTTGATGGAAGTCGACCGGTTGCATGTTCGTGCTGTGACCGCACCGTTGTTGGTGATTCCTGAGGATCTTGACGGGGCGATGTTGCCGGGGGCGGTCGCGGTGTCGGCGATACCGGCAGCGGTGCGCCGCTGGGCGGATCTGGGGATTGGTGGGGTGAAGGTGTTCACCTACGGCGATCCTCGTGATTCGCACGCCACGGGCGCGGTGGCGCCGGGCAATCGGATGCTGCGGGCGATTACCGCTATCAAAGACGCGGCACCGAGCGTGGTCGTGACCACTGAGGTGTGCGGTTGTTCGTGGACTGATCACGGCGAATGCGCCCTGCTGGATGGCGCGGGCCGGGTGGACCGGGAGGCCACGTACGCGTTGATGGCTGCGATGGCGCTCGCGCACGCGGAGCACGGTGCTGATGTGGTGTCCCCGACGGCGATGCTTGACGGGTCGGTCCGGGCGGTGAGGGATGCGTTGACCGGGGCTGGCTGGTCTGATGTTGGGGTGTGCCCGAACCTGGCCATGGTGACCAGCTTGTACGGGCCGTTCAAGAAAATGATGGGCACGGACCCGGCCCGGGGGCACCGGCGTGGTTTCCAACTGGAACCGGGTCGTGCTGAGCGGGACATTCTGACTCAAGCAGACCAATGGTTAGCTGAAGGTGCGGACGCGTTGACGGTGCAACCAGTGCTGACGTGCATGGATCTGCTGGTGCGGTTACGAGACCACGTGCGGGTACCGCTGGTCGCTTATTCAACCTCGGGTGAGTATCAGGCTTTGCAGGTGCTCGGCATTGAGGGGTTGATGGAGTACCACGCGGCGTTGCTGCGTGCTGGCGCTGATCTGGTTTTGACTTATGCGGCTGAGCAGCTGGCCCGGATTTTGCGCGGGCTGGCGTGAGCGGGGGTGTAGGTGTGCTGGTTGATCAGCCGTGGCGGCGCCCAACCCAACTGGACGCGATCTTGAGCGACGCGGCCCGGTTAGGTTTTGCCATGTCGTGCGAGGACCGGACCGGGGCGTTGTTGGCCGTCCTGGCCGCAAGTAAGCCGGGCGGGCGGCTCCTGGAATTAGGAACCGGGGTGGGGGCGGGTGCGGCGTGGCTACTCGACGGGATGAGTGCTGACGCAACGCTGACCTCGGTGGAGCTCAACCCGCAGGTGCAGGCGGTCGCCGCCGCACGCCTGGGTGACGATGCCCGGCTGAACCTGGTCCAGCAAGACGCGGGGCAGTGGCTGGCCGACTACACCGGCCCACCATTTGACCTCGCCTACGTGGATTGCCGGCCGGGCAAGTTCGAGCGGTTCGACGAGCTGCTGCACCTGTTGACCCCGGGCGCCTTGTACCTGGGTGATGACCTGCTACCGCAACCAACCTGGCCAGATGATCATCAACAGCGGGTGGATGCGTTCCTTGACCGGCTCGTGCATGAGGACCGGATCCGGCCAGTGGTGATGGGGTGGGCGTCCGGGCTCGTCGTCGGCGCCCGGGTGTAAAGGGCTACCCTCACCGGTATGTCCGACCTGTTGCGCGTTGGAACGAGAAATTCGCCGATGGCTTTGTCCCAGGCTGAGAGGGTTCGCCGGTTACTCGCCGACCGACACCCTAACCTCACTGTTCAGGTGATGTCGATGTCGACCAGCGGGGACCGGTGGCACGGGGACCTCGCGGCGCTGGGCGGTAAAGGGGCGTTCACCAAGGAAGTGGATGCCGCGCTGGTCGCCGGGGATGTTGACCTGGTGGTGCATTGCGTCAAAGACGTTCCCGGGGACCGGCCGGCGCCGGCCGGGACGGTGATGGCGGCTTACCTGACCCGTGATGATGTCCGGGACTGTTTGGTCCATCCCGGCGGGTTAAGCATCGAGCAACTGCCTACCGGTGCTCGGATTGGTACTTCGGCGGTGCGGCGGGTCGCGCAGCTGGCCTTGCACTGGCCGCATCTGAGCCCGGTAACTATCCGCGGTAACGCGAACAGTCGTCTGACCAAACTCGATACCGGGAATACGTACGACGCACTATTGCTGGCGGTTTCTGGGTTGCAACGGATTGAGCAGACCGACCGGATTACTCACCCGATTGATGTCGATGTCATGGTTCCGGCTGTCGGCTCTGGAACCCTGGTCCTGCAATGCCGTGATGAAGACACCCGCACCCGTGACTTGGCCGCTGGCCTTAACGACTCGCGTGCTGAGCAGGAAACTGTTGCTGAGCGGACCATGCTGCACATTTTGCAAGGTAGCTGCCATTCGCCTATCGCCGGGCTCGCACGCACAGAACCGGATGGGCGCCTCGGCCTGCGGGCGCGGGTTATCAGCCTTGACGGTAAAACGGTGCTTGACGTCCACGAATGGGCCACCGACCCGATCACGCTCGGGACTTCCGTGGCCGCCGCGCTACTTCGGCAAGGCGCCCACGACCTGCTGTCCCTGCCTTTGCCCGGGTCGCTGTAACGCTTCCTACCTCCGCGCTAGGGAGCTACTACCTATGTTGTAGGGATTAATCTTTGTGCCATAACGCATGTAACGGCGGCTACAGTTCCCGATTCGATGTTGACTGTCTACGGCGGCTTTTGTGATTTCGGCTCAGGCACTCAGGTCGCCGCGTCGCGTCACATGTCGGTCGTGGAAGCCGCTTATGAGCGCCAGCGATTGGCTTCCTGCGGCCGACACCCGGCGGGAGCAGCGGTCTGTACCCCCGCTCACGTACGACATCAATTTATTTAATTCTTATCTTTTGACCCTTGAAGGAGGGGTGAGTATGCGCCCTTGAAGTTGTTCACTGCGTTCACGTAGAGTCCTTGCATTCTCCAAGCGCTTCGCGGGTAGATTAATTCACTTTCGATCGGGTGAGGAATTGGCCCCGCCATAGGCTCAAATCTGTCGGAACGCCGGGTTGAGTTCCCCCCGGGTACGTCCGAGTGAACCAAACCTCCGGCAATCTTGCTGATAAGATAAGCTGGCGGTCTTCGTCGTTTTCCCGAGAGTTCGCGAGTCCGACAATAACGTTATCTATGAGCTGTATGAACAGCGCTAACACCCCTCGGGCGCATCCCGATTGAACACTGAGGCCATCAGCTTTGTTGGAGAGCCAAAATTGTTCCTTCGGCCGATCGAGCCAATGGGTAAAATTGTTCTCGTCGGGTTCCTTCTTTGAATTTCGTGTATACGGGGCGACACTAGGATCGATACCCATAGCGGGAATGTAGCTGTGCGCTACTGCGCTTCTCAATTTCACTGACTGGTACACCACTTCGCCAATGGTATGTCTTGGCGTTACCTGGTCCTCTAAATCCGGTCTGGAGTAATCTTGGTCGCGAAGCCCCGGCCCGTTCGCCTTGCGGAGAATTGGCCGTGAACCTCTCCAATTATGGACTAGTTTGACATTGATAGCATCAAGGATATCTCTCGATCCGGTCAAGCCGACCAAGACATTCGCGGCATTTCCATTAACAGTAGCGTCCCATCCAGCTCTGAATCCGGGGTCAGCTTTAGTCGGGGGCCGAAGAAGATACGAATCGGCTAGATAGCAAGAGTTATTCGGGCCTAGCCACGAATCTTGATGCGCGATTACCGCCAAGTCTCCGCAGAACCTTTCCCAAGCAGCAACCGCAATGAGAACCGTTGGTGGATTTACTGCCGATACGGGAGTCTGGCCGCCGAAGGGCCGATATAACTCATGGGTGACGACGAGATCAATTCCCGCTTGCAGGGTCCTAGTTGTTTCTTGGATTGATTCTATGAGATGTGGAATGCTTTCCGATTGTAGCAAATGAGTGGTAAGACGGACGCGAGGTGATGAGTTTCCCATAGCCGTATTATCGCATGGGCATGAAGGTTTCATAACGTAGTAGATGGAATAAATGTGCCGTCAGCTAATTCGGCAGGGGATGGCTGGCTAAAGATTTTTCGACATATTAAGCTGTCCGCAGCCTGCTACATTTTTGGTAGCTTCACCATTCGATGTCTTCTATGAATTGCGGACACGTGTTTACGGAATGTTGGATTCCATGCGCTTATCTATCCGCCCCAAATGCGTAGGTCGAGGGGCTGAGTCGGGTTTACAGTGCGTCGGCCACTATCGAACATGTCGCATTGTTGGCCAGCGTTACTCGACCCAAAGTAGCTCGGGATATTTGCATCGATGGGCGTATGATGCCTTGCGCCTAGGCTTGAATGTGATGGTGCTGCTTGACAGTTAAGGTCACGCAGGTTGGTCCCTCCGCGGGTGATGTTGCCGGCATCAGCCAGGGTGTGTGCGGATGCCGGCGAGATGAGGGGAGGAGGTGTCGGTGCGGGAGCGGGAAACGGTGCTGGATGTGGTTCTGCCTGCGGAGCTGGTGCCTGGCTGGGGTGAGGTGCCTGCTTTGGCCTGGTTGGCTGCTGGACGGTTTCGTAGCCGGACTCCGTCGTGGCTAGCTGTTGTTGCTCAGGTGTCGGTGTGGTCGTCGATGTTGCAGGTTCTGGTGTCGGCTCGGGTGCAGGGTCAGCTTGCGGCGTACGGGCGTGGTGCTGTGCTGGTCGTGACGGGCAGGCCGCGACGTAGTCAATGGCGGGGTATTGGCGCGGGTGTGATCGTGTCGCTGATTAGTGTGGCGGTGCTTCTCGGACCGACCCTGCTGGTTGTATGCGCGGCCGTTGTGGCGGCGTCGGCCGGAGCGCTAGGGTTAGCCCAGGCGCTGATGGTAGTGGCGTTCTTGCCGTTTATGACACTGGCTGGATTGTCCATCGCGGCAACAATTCCGGCGCTAGCGGCAGGTATTCGGTGTGAGGGCACTAGGACGCGAAAAGGGGTGCCCGCTCGGTGGCCATACTGGGTAGAGGGCAGCACGTTTGCCGCTGATCCAGCCGATAGGCGGGCCGCTACAATCTTGGTGCGACGGCTGCTGCGATTAGCCGATGAGCGGCAAATCCCGGTGGTCGTGTTCGCCCGTGACGATGCGCTCGCAGCGTTGTATACGCGGCTCGGTTTCGTGCCGGTCATGCCTCAATCGGGCCGTGGGCTATATCGGCCTCCGCAGAGCGGAGTGTCGGGCAAGAATCACGGTGCAAGCAGCGAATCTATAGCACCTTAATTTAGTTGGTGCAATAATTCCGCACGGTGGTTTCGACCCGATGCGACTACCCTGAGAGAAATTGTGTGTTCAAGGATAGCCGCTATCGAAAAATCCAGTTTTCAGTTTTCGAGTGAAACGACCGCACAAACACATAGGCCCTTGGTGACTACTAAGTGGGCGCGGGCGGCGGTGTACTCATTTTTGTCGCGGGCTGCTACGGGGCGGTTACATGTTTGGCAAATCCGGACCGAATCCATAGGATTTTCGGTGGAATGGGTCTGTTCGGTGATACTCAACGTGGTTCTCCTCGGATTCTTTGGTGGCTATTCTAGCTGCTACCCGATTCACCATTTTCATACCGCAGGCCTTGTCATTGGGGGTGTGAAGGCAACGTGTCGGGCTTCCTCCCCGGTGACCGACGTCGGGACATTGCAGCGCGCTAAGGAGCTTCTGGCCACCTTTGGTGAGCCAGGTCACTACGCCACGAGCAGACCTGTCCCCTCCAAGATCACGCACATAATGACCGTTATGCGCGTGATCTTGATAGGGTAGGGGAATGACGAACGGGCCGGCGCTTTCTGGAGAGATCGTGGCTGCGCCGGCCGACGGCCGGGTTTCGGTGATCACCGCGTCGGCGGAGCAGTTAGATGCGGTCACCGCGGCCTGGTTGACAAATCGGCGGTTGGCGGCGAACACCCGGATCGCGTACCGGTGGGATGTGCGGGTGTGGTTGGGCTGGTGTGTGCTGAACGACGTCGACCCACTCACCGCCCGGTTCACGCATCTGAACGCTTTTGGTCGGTGGTTGGAGGCTTCGCCCACGGCCGCGGAGATCGATGATCTGCCGTTGGTGAAGCGGCCGGCTGCGGCATCAACCGTGGCGCGACGGTTGTCCACGGTGTCGAGCTGGTACACGTATCTGGTTCGGCTCGGTGTTGTCGCGGTGAGTCCGGCTACCGGTGTGGACCGCCCCCGCGTGGATCCGCACCATTCCCACACTGCGGCGTTCAGTGCAGCCGACGCCAGGTCGCTAGCTGTTGCCGCGGCTGCCGATCCGGTGCTGGGGCAGGGATGTGGGCCGGCGTTGATGGCATTGTTGGTCCAGCTTGGCGCGCGGGTGTCTGAGGTGTGCACGGCGCGGCTGGCCGATCGCGGCTACGACGACGGCCACCATACGATCACGTTGCGGATGAAGGGCGGCAAGGTCCGGGTCCGGCCGATGCCGCCGGGGTTACTCGACCTGCTCGACGGCTATTTGCGCGGCCGGGCCGCAGCGGTGGGTGTGACGGTTGAGCAGTTGACCGGTCAGCTGTTTCTGCGGCCGGATGGCCGTGTGGTGGATCGGTGGACGGTCGCCCGGTTTGTGCGTCGGGCTGCCGTCGCGGCGGGTCTGCCCAACGCTGGTCAGATCACACCGCATTCGTTCCGGCATGCGTTCGCTCGGATTGCCAAAGCGGCGGGGGCGAGCTTGGAAGACCGTCAGGATGCACTCGGGCATAGCGATCCGCGGACGACGCGGCGCTACGACCGGGCAGAACGGCGGCTGTCGAAAGACCCGTCGTATCTCGTGTATGCCGCAGTTGATCAAGCCGTTGACCTGCGATAACGGCCTGAGAGTGTCTGTGCGGGGTGCTGATCACTTTTTGCTGGGTGAACTACCCGTAGGGTCGCGTTCGTCCGTCTCTGTGGCCGCCCTTTATGGGAATTTTATTCCTTTAAGATGGCGGGTGATGCTGGCGGCATCAAACGAGTGAGGTGTTAGCGTCCCTGTTCCGGGTCCGTGACGGAGGTGAAGTACACCGCCGGTCCGGTGCGGTTTTGTCGGAACCCAGTCCATAACAGTCGGGTGCCGTAGGTTTGGCTGCTGGCCCGACCCCAGTCGCGGAGCCCTTTCCAGTCGCTGGCGTCGACGAGCTTGTGGCAGCGGAGGCACACATACATCCCTCAGTCACGCGGGCCACCGAACCGAGGGTCTTCACCCTTGCGGGTCGTTGTCGACGTCCAGCCGTACCGGTGCGGCGGCTTGGAACGGGTCGAGCAGCATGGTCGTGGTCGTCTTGGCCATCGCGCTGGGCCGGTGCGGGTGCAGCAACCGGGCGGCCTCCGAATCGCTGTTACGTGACGCGACCAGGTCGATCACCACATGTGTCCGCGGGTCAACGGCCCGGTCATGTCGATTGCTGGCGGACTCAGCGAGTTGCAAGGCGCGCCGCGCGAGCAGTTGGGCGGCGTCGTGTAGCTCGTCCCATTGGCCTTGACGCACCGCATCGGTGCACCGTGAGGTGACGTCCAGCATCCCCAGGTAGTGCTGCGTGATGCGCAGTTCGTCAGGGGTCTGCTGGGATTCGGACATTGCGTGGTCTCCTGATGTCGGTGAAGCAATAGGTCCAGCATGCGGTATAGGTCTGACAGTCCCACAGTCGACCTGTTCGAGGCCGTCGCAGTATGCGGCGACCAACGTTAGCGGTCAGCAAGGTGTCAGCCCCGAGGCGGGGTTGCGGCGATCAGGGCAGAACACTTGGTTCTTGGGGCGTTGTCGTCGTAATGAGGTCGGTCGGTGGCTCCTCTCTCGGAGAACTTCTCGGACTTGCGTGGGTGCCAATGCGTTGCAGGTGTAGCAGCAGCCGGTCTGGGCTGCCTGGGGCGAGGGTGGGCAGCAGGTTGCGGTGCTCGTCGAGCTGCCCGCGCCATTGCCGCGACAGCTCCCCGACGTCGGCCAGCGCCTCTTGCCGCACGTCGAATCTTGATGGGCGGGCCCAGTCCGGGTGCGGGGCCGCGGTGCGCAGCTCAGCGAACTCGTCCCACCGCCAGGCGATCAAGGGTCGTCCGAGTAGCGCCCGGTGGATCACTGGCGCGGTCTTTTCCCGGGAGATTGCGTCTGGGTCGCGGAACTTTGACCGGGTGCCGGTCAGGTCGACCAGCACGTCGAGCAGGCGCCGGCCGTCCAAGTCGACCGCGCGGATCCGGGCGGCGACGTCCGGGCGGGTACTGCCGCCCGGGGTTGGACCCGGGTTGCGGGCGTCGACCTGCAGCACTACGGCGCGTTCGCGGGTCAGTAGCTGCGCGACGGTATCGGCCGCGACCGTGCGGGCTTGCGCCTGCTCGGCCTGGGCGCGACGCAGCAGCACCACGGAGAAACACGCGGAGCACAACGCCCGCCCGTCAGCGCCGACCAGTGGGCGTAACAGGCCGCAGGATCCGCAGTCGGCGCAGACCCGCGCCCGGGTGGCCCTCGCGGCCGCGGCGGCGAGGCTGCTAGCTGAGGACTTGGTGGGAGGGCAACGGTATGCGTCATACAGCTCCACGGTGCTCTCGTGGTCCGACCAGTCGCGGGTGTGGACCACCGCAACCTTCGCGGCCGGCACCGGCTCGCGGGGAAACTCCAACTCACGCAGCTGCGTCCGGGTGAACAGGTGTCCCGGGACGTCACGCCAACCGGTGTAGGAAACCGTCGGGTTCATCAGCGTCGCCTGCGGCTGACGGCGTCGCGGCGGCCCTCGATCGGGTGCCCGAGCGTGGCAGTGGTCCGGACCGGACCGTGCGCCGGCCCGGACGGCGTGGTGTAGCCGGGCATCCGCACGGTGGCGTACACGTGGGCGTACTCACCACGGTCCTTAGTGGTGCCCACCGCGACCTCGGCGCCCCCGGCGGCTAACGCGTCCAGGAAGGCCCGCGCTTCGGCCTGCTCGCCCTGCAACCTGATCTGCAACATGACCCGACCGTAAACGCCCCACAACGCACCTGTCAAACCACAAAACCGCAGCTCAGAGGGTATAAGGACGGCGGTAAGGTTATTACCTAACCGGGGTCCGGCAGTGCTGCGCGCAGCACTTTCCGCAGCACATCACCGGTGGTCAGAACCTGGCCGATCAGCTCGTCGCGGGCCGACAGGTCGGCGTGGCTGGGCCCGATGCCGTTCCAGCGGGCGTGCGGGTCGTGCGCCTGCCCACGCCAGTGATCGCCGTGTTGGTCGTACCACTGCTGCAGCCGCTCGACGGCCGGGCGTGAGCTCCAGTAGCAACCGCGGGTGATCAGCTCGGCCACCTGATCGGGTAGGTACAGCCCCACCCGGGCGGTGAAACCACTGTCGTGGGCACCCCACGGGCGACCGGCCCGCTTGCGGGGCACCGGCTTGAACCGCCGGCCGGTCCAGCCGTGCTCATCAAGGACCTGCTGCAGGGCGTCACGCACGTACAGGGCGCGGGTGCCGGCGAACTCACCGGTCGCCCGGCGGCGGGCGAACTCGTCGTCCAGCTCGTCGAGCAGGGAGCGGCGCTGCGCGACCGGCAACTTGTCCGCGGTGGCCCGCTCGGCGATCGCCTCCCGGTGCTCACGCAGCCACTGGAGCTCGACCGCCCGTGCGGCCTTGACCGCCCTGGTCAGCGCCTCAGCCTCCCACCGGTAACACCGAACGTTGATCAAAGTCATATCCGGCATGATAACCACAGCTCAACAGGGCTTCAAACTGTATCTAGGTCATTACCTTTCCGGTAACCGGCGTTGGCACGAGCGCATCTCATACCTCGCCGAAAGCCCGCGAGCGGCGGCGCGACCGAAGGTCAAAACCATGTCGGTGCGCCGGTTTGACGACATACAAGGTGGTCGTGACCGGCACAACGTGAGGCGCCCAGCCCCAGCTGGGACGGGGCCTTTAGTATCGGTAGCTCACAGATGTGATCCGAATCTTGGTGTGTGGTCGCTGTCTGTTTTGTGTGCTTGCTCGTCGAGGAAACCATCGACGGCTTGGGCGGCCTCGACGAGGGTGACGAGGTCGGTATGGGTTTGGTTGGCACGTCCGGCGAGATGGTCGGTCGCAGCTTGCAGGGTGACGTTGATTTTTTCGCCTTCTAGGCGGCTGTCGATGGATTGTGCGGCGGCGGCGAGGTGTTCAAGGTGGGCGAGGTGCTGGTCGGTCTGGGCGGCTGCGGAGTCGAGTTGTTCCGTGTGGTGCGCGACGATGTCGGCGAGCTCCGGTCGGCTGGCTGCTTCCGCAAGATTGTTGCGGCCGGCGGCCGTGGCGATGATCGCGCTGGTCAGGGCCCATTCCAGGTCATCGAGGGTTTCTGATGTGGTTTCGGGGATGAGGCCCTGAGCCAGTGCGGTGCTTGAGCGTAGCTGTGCCAAGTGCTGACGGAGACGGCGAAGCGGTTCGGCGCTGCCTGGATTGTCGCGGACGGTCTGGTTGATTTGTCGAGTGGTTAGGTACTGGTTGTCCCACCGAGTCAGCAACCGGTGGTCGGCACGGTGGCGAGCACGGTGGCGAGCGGAACGGGTCAGGGAAACGCCGAACAAAGCGATTCCGATCCCTGCCAAGATGCTCGCTAGAGCTCTAAAAATATGGTCAATGCCGACAAATGGGCCGGTAGCGCCTACTGATCCGTACAAACTCATCATCATGATGGGGTAGAGGGCTGCTGTCAGGAGTGCTGCGGTTCCATAGCTGGCCCATGAAACCGGTGGCTCCGGAGTGGTGTCGAGCATCATGTCTTTGCGGCGCCCGGGTGTGGGGTCGGCGTCGGGGGGCTCGGTCGATAGCTGCAGCGAGGCGGGGCCGGATGCTGGCGGGTACGGCGGGAGCGAATAAAGCTATGTCGGCGTCGTGCCGTCGCGGCTCATTCATCGGCGATCTCCTTCCTTCAGACGCCTTCAGAATAGGGAAGAAGTGCACCTTTCCCCTATGGGGTGTCATGGGTGCGACTTGCTCGCGAGCGTGTGGGCTGCTTGGTGCTGGGTGATGCGGGTTGCTGCTGGGCACGGTCGAATTGCTGGTGGAGTTCGATGAGTCGGGCTTCGTACATGGTGTGCAGGTCAGTGATGCGTTTCTCGGCGGCCGTGTTAAAGGTTTCGAGTTCGTGGCGAGCTGCGGCGAGTTCGGCTTCGATGGTGGCGAGGCGCCGTTCCGTCTGTCCATGCTGGTCAGTGAGTACGTCATGCTGCTCACGGAGGCGGGTGGTGGCCTGTTCGGCGACGTCGCGGGCGCGGTGTGCGGCGCGGGTTTCTCCGGTGGCCTCGATGAGTCGGCGGTCGAGGTCGGCGGCTTGGGTTTGGGCGGTATCGCGGGCTTGGATGGCGGCGTCTCGGGTGGCGGTGGTGGCGGCGAGGTTGCGGTCGAGTTCAGCGGTTCGGGTTCGGAGTTTTTCTGATTCGCTGCGGGCGGTGTCGCGTTCCTTTTCGGCCGCGCGACGCTCGACGGTGGCCTGTTCGGCGCGTTCTGAGGCGCGGGCGGCCTCCGAATCGGCGATACGTTGTGCGTCTTGGGCGGTATCGCGGGCTTCGATGGCGGCGTCGCGGGCGGCCTCAGCGTCGCTTTGAGCGACGCGGGCGGCTTCGGCGCGCTGGTGGGCTTCGCGGGCTTCTTCACGTGCCGCGAGGGCTTCAGCGTGGGCAGTGTTACGGGCCGCCGTGGCGCCGTCGCGCTCCTCACCGGCCCGGGTCGCTTCGGCGAGAGCGGCGTCGCGGGCGGTTTCGGCTTCGGCTTGCAGTCGAGCGGCGTCGGCGGCTTCGTCGGTGGCTTGCTGGGTGGCAATGTCAGCGGCTTCGGCGTGCTGGCGGGCCTCGTCGGCGTCACGTTCGGCGGTTTCCGCCCGTTCGATGGCCTCATCCCGCTCCACTTGCATGTCCTGGGCTGCGCCTTGTGCCTCCTCCATGAGGGTTTGCGCGGTACGTGCGACGCGCTCGGCGTGCTGGGCACGGACCTCGGCCGCGCCGACTTCCTCTTTGGCCTGGGAGCGGATGCGCTCGATCTCCTCGGATGCGGCGGCAGGGTTGCCGAGCGTGGTAAGCGCTCCAAGGGTCCGCTCGATGATCTTTTTCTGGTCGGTGAGGGACTTGGCGAAGTCGTCGACGGCGATTTCTGCCGCGCTGACCGCCATCGTGATGGGTCCCGGTGTGGGGTCAGAAGTGATGCCGCCGGCATCACGACGGCCGCTGCGGCCGAGCCGGTTGCGTTCCTGGAATGCGGTGTTGCGGTTGTGCTCGACTTTGATGCCGCGGCTGTCTTCTATGAGCTGGAAGCAGTAGCTGTTCGGCTTGAGCTGGCCGGGCTCGCGCGGTTTGACGGTCCAGTCGCACCCGGGGAAGCCACAACCGGCGTGGTCGGGGTCAGCGCACCAGAGGTCGTCCTTAGCGGGCACGCCGGCCTTGTCGCAGTTCGGATGCTGACATACGCCGGGCTGCCCGGGGCGGTATTGAAGTGCCAACGGCGGCGGCAACGCCACGCTGTCTTGACTCACTCTCCTATCCTATCACAACGCTAGAACGCTTCAGCGTTCTAGCGTTGTGAACGTTCTAGCGTTATAGCATTTTAGCGTTGTATTATTCGTCGCTTTTGTCGGCGTAGCCACGGAGATTTTGGGGTGGGGCAAGCGGCGGGCTCGTCGGGGATGATGCGGGCGCTGAATGCCTCGGTGAGTAGGGCGATGGCGGCGGCTTCCGGGGTGTCCTCGGGCTGCGCAGGCGGCGCTTCGGCCCATTCTGGGGGCCACCACAGCGGTTCACCCGGGTCGGGAACGTAGTCGGTGGCCCGGTTACGACGTTCGGCGTAGGCGGTGAGCACGTCGCGCCATTGTTGGCGTTCGGTGCGGTGGTGGGCGTCGAGCTGGGCGAGGTGTTGGTCTGCGTCGACTACTCCCCCCGCTTGTTGCGCCGTGGCGGGGCCATCACTCCACTGCATCCCCGTAGAGCTAGCGGTTGCCGGGTCTTTGCGGGCTAAACCAAGGCTGAGCAGGACGGGTAGCACCTGGTATGCCTCGGCCCGGCTAATACCAGCGGTCTGGGCGAGCTGGGTGGCGGTGCCTGTCGCTCCGGCGGTGAGGGCTTGATGCAGGCGCCATCCGGTCGAGCCGAGCAGTGTGCGGCCAGGTCGGTGGGGGTCGCGGACGCCGAAGACTGCGGGGATGGGTCGGGGTTCGGGCCAGGTGGTGGGGTCGGTTGCCAGGTGGGCGAAGCTGTCAGGGATGACGAGTTCGTAGAGGTCACCGTGGGTGCCGCGTCCGGTGGAGAGCAGCTGCAGGGGGCTTTGGTCGGCAGGCAGGTCGCGCAGGCACCGCAGGATAGCTCCGGCTGTGGTGTGGTCGAGTAGGCCGCCGCAGGCGCGGGAGTAGGAGCGGGTTCCGGCTTCGATGTAGCGACGGTTGGTGCGCCAGGCCAGCCAGGCTAGGCCGGACACGAGGGCTCTGGCGTTGTGGCGCTCGCGGCCGGGAACAAGTTGATCTATGGCGATGAGCATGATCGCCAGCCAACGTCGGGTGTGGTCACGTTCGGCTATCGCCGAACTGTGCCCCCCTGTGCTTTGGTTTTCTTGTGGGGGGTTTGTGGACGCAGTTGTGGTGGCTTTTTTCCATTCAGCGTGGAATCGGCGTCGCCATTGCCAGCGGTAGCGTCCGGTGTAGAGCGTGAGCAAGCCGTTCCACTGCCCGGTTTCCATGCGGTCGATGACGTCGGTAGCTGTGTAGCCACGAGCGGCGGCGGCGCGTAGCACGGCGTAGCAGGCTTCGGATCGGGTCCAGGGCTGCCCGGCGGGTGTGGCGCGGTCGGTGGGCCAAATGCCCTGTTCGGCGATGAGGGCATGGACGGGGCTGAGGGGTCGTACTCCCCCGCCGGTGCGTTGGGCGGGTATGTGTGCTGGTGGTGGGCACAGGGTGTCGAGCTGGGCGAGGGCACGGGTGACGAGATCGGCCGGGGAGCGGCGGGTGACGGCGGTGATCGCCTCGGGCAGTGGAGTGAGCAGGGTGCGCCATCCACCGATGGTGGTGGCTGAGCCGGGGGCGGTGAGGCAGCCTTCGGTGAGGTTGACGAGGGGGCTGGTGTCGAGACTGGGCCAGAGCTGGCGACACGCGGCGGCGAGCTGCTGGGCGTCGGGCAGGCTGATGGGCAGGGATAGCGGTATCCACACGTGCCGGCCGCCGCTGGGTGCGACGTCGATGATGACCTGTCCGCCGAGGGCGCGGAAGAACTGGGCGGCGGCGGCGGCGTGGTCGGCGACGGTGGCGCCGGTGTGGCCTTTGGCGTCGAAGTCGAGGGCGATCGACCAGGCCACTCCCCCGGTGTAGAGCCGCAGTGCTGCCGGCCGTTTGGGTAAGTCGCGGCTGAGGGCTTGGTCGTAGGGGTAGGCGTGTTTGGCTCGCGCTCGGTCGTGGCGAGCTAGGCGCATGTGGGGGCTGCGGGTGAGGTGGCGGGCGAGGGCTCGCCATGTGTGTTCGGCGGTACTGCGAGCTAGCTCATCGTCGGTAAACCTTCCTAGTAAGCTGGGATGTTGACTGATCTTTGATGTTGCCGGCATCGAGTGGGCAGCTTCGTGCTCCGGCACAAGGCCGGGCAGCGGTAGCTGATCCTCGGACGCACCGCGACACGCCGTTTGGGGCGCGTGGTGGGTGCGCGCCGGCAAGGCAGGTGCTACCGTCATGGCAGCGACGCCTCCGCAGGCAAGCGCAACCGCGGATCGAGAGAAGCTAGGCGGTCAACCAGAGGCTCTCGAACCGGGTGTACGGGGATCTTCAATTGAAGAGGTCAGTCGAGTTCTCACCTCGGCATTCCCTCGCTGTGGCTGCGCCCCGGTTCATAACCGGGGCGTGCGTCTTTCTACGACGTAATGGTCTCCCTCATCAGTGCTGTGTCGCCGTCGATTAAGCGGCGGCGCGGGTGTTCGCGCGGTCGGCCGATAGGCCTACCAAGGTGCCCTGTGTATTAGTGGGTTGCGCCCACGTCGGGAGACCGGTTTCCTCGTCGACATCCATCCGGGCGATAAGTTCGTTGATCACGCCGGAGGCGCTGGTACCCATCGCTCGCATGGCCTGGTAGAGCTTGGCTGCCTGCTCGGGTTCCAGCGTGGGGTTTGGGCGCCATGTAGCACCGGACTCAGCGTTGTACTGCGGAGGGTTGCCCCGCTGGCTGACACCGGACTGCCGGCCTCGTCGACGTTCCATGTATTGATCCAACCACACCACACCTGTTACGTACCGCAAATTTGTTCGGCGTGTCGCTGGCGTGTTGTCGTTGCCTTTGTTGGGCATTGCTGCTGCTCCACGTCGTGTGTCGTCCTCAGTAGACGGATATGTGGACGTGGTTGGTGTGCCACCCGGAGGGGTCGTTTCCGCCGAACGGGTTGTTGTAGGCGTGCCATCCTTTTTGGCGGGTCCAGATTTGGCGAAACCAGATGACGTACATCAGGCCCAAGTTGTCGGCGTTGGCGACAGCCCAGGTGGCCATTTGATCGCCTCGGGTTTTCTGGTCGCCGGACGCCTCTCCACCGCTGGTCTGCATGAAGTCGCAGGCGCGGCCTTTGGGGTGCTCGCCGTGGGCATCGATGCGGTAGCAGCCGGGGTGGGGGTAGCCGGCGGCCTCGGCGACCTGCACCAGGTGCCAGGTGCGAGGGGTCAGGCATCCTTGGCCGGTGGTCGGGTCGGGCGAGATGGTGCAGGCTTCCGGCGACCAGGAACCATCGGGGTTGCGCGCGACCGGCTGCAGAGTTCCGCCGCCGGTGCCGGTGCTGACCTTTGAGCAGTCGAGTTCGACGCCGCCGAGTTCACGGACTGCGATGATCGCGGTTGCGGTGTGCTTACGGTATAGATCAGGGTAAGCACTTTTTTGTACTGTTTGTGCCGCTACGGTGAGCGGCATTTTATCCCACCCACCTATTTTCAGCAAGGCACTGTAAAAGGCATTGGTGGCATATGTCGTGTCGTTTACCTGCTCTCGGGTTCCCCACGAGGGTGGGGTTTGCTGAAACAGGCCGGATGAACCGTAGCCGTCGGGTGTTGGGTCGTTGTGCAGCGAGGATTCCTGCGCCGCTGTCGCGATAGCCACGGCCCAACCCCGCGCCGGGATGTTGCGGTTCTTGCCGATGTCGATGACGAGCTGCGCATTACGGCGCTGGTCAGCATCAAGGGTCCAGGGTTCGCCTTCGGGAGTCAGGCAACTGGTCGCGTCGGTGGTTTGGGCTTGCGCGGTTGGTTGTAGAAACAAGCTTCCTACGACGACTAACACGAGCACTATGCCGATAGCCGCGAAGGGCAGCAGGATCCGCTTCACCGCACCGTGCCCCGGTTTCGTGTCGCCGAAGCGGCGTTGACCTGGGTATCTACGGTCGGAACGGTGTGCACGACAGTCGATGCGGTAAGCGGTTTACGTGAGTTGGTCACGACGGCGAGCCTCGACGCGGCGATGAAAGCGCCCGATGCGGCGCCGTGGATATTGATGATGCGTAGCTCGATGATGCCTAGCTCACTGTTTAAGATCAACGTATTCCCCCCCATGATTGGTACCATACTCCAACATCAACGCTGAGAAAGGGTCTAAAGTGGGGGGACCAACCTCAGATCAGCTGTTTCCCAACGCCCACCGGGCGCGGAGCTACGGTGCTGTGCCTGCCCAGCCGGATGCGTCTACCTCAGACGACTACACGTCGGATCAGCCAGTGGATGATCAACATCACAGTCCTGCATCATCCACTCAGCAAACAGAGGTGCCAAGCGATTTCACCGCTGTCGAGGCGTCCAGCGATGCAGTGCCGCTGGTGGATCCCCTGCCCATCGAGGTGCCGAAGCCTGCAGCGACGTCTGAGCCGGCGCTAACTGCGGGCTCGCAGGTGCCGTTGGTTCCGCCTGCGCTGGAGGGGGTCGTGGCCGGCGTGCGCGTTGCCGATGCGCGTAAGAGCGCTGCGTCTATGGATCCGGCCGAGTGGGGCGGCCGGGGCCGTATGAACCGCGTTATGGGTGGGTTGGTGCGGCTAGCGCCGAAGGCCGATGAGCTGCGCCATCGTGAGGAACAGGTACAGGTGCTGCGGTCGTTCCCGACCAGCCAGCTAGTGATGGTGGCGAGCCCGAAGGGTGGGGCGGGTAAGACACCTACGACGTGGGGTTTGGCTGCGACGCTGGGGTTTTACCGGGGCGGGTATGTGCTGGCCTGGGACAACAACGAAACACGCGGCACGTTGGGTCAGCGGGCGGAAGCCGGGTTGAGCGCGAGTGCGAGCGTGGTCGATCTGCTGGGTCAGATCGACAGTTTCCTTACCACCTCAGCGAGCGTGGGTCAGCTTGGTGCGTTCGTGCGGCCGCAGTCGGCGCACTTCGACGTGCTCGCCTCTGATGAAACCCCGGGCCGCCAGCAGATGATCGATGGTCCCAAGTTCCAGAAGCTGCGTGAGGCGCTGTCGCGCTGGTATCGATTTATGATGGTCGATACCGGAAACAACGTGCGTGCGGCGAACTGGTGGGAAACGGTGCGTTCGGCGAACGGCCTCGTGGTGCCGACCACGGTGAAGATGGACGTGGCGAATGAGGGACTGTGGATGCTCGATCATCTGCAGAAGGTTGGAGCTGATCTACTCGTACGCAACGCCGTGGTCGTGGTGACGTGCGCTGATCCGCAGGTTGACCAACGGCTGTTGTCGCAGATCGTGGACACCTATGGCGAGCGCGTCCGGGAAGTCGTGGTGATCCCGTTCGATCCAACTATTCAGCCGGGTACGCGGCTCTCCTATAAGGATCTGGCGGAACCGACGCGGCGGGCGTATTTGACTGCGGCGGCGGCGGTGATCGGGTCGCTGACGGCGACCGAAAAGGCGATTCAACGGACACATATTCAGCAGGCGCCGGTGGCATTGGTGCGCGGGGGAGGATCGCAGTGAAGTCGTTAATGGTCAACGCCGCTGGGCGGGCGTGGAGTGAAGTGAAAGCCGCCGGCGGTGGGGTGAAAAACCCTCTTGACGGTGTGACACCAGACATGTCGGTGTTGGGTGCTGCGTTCGGGAATGTGTGGGTTCGGGTAGCGGGGGCTATCTGGGCTTTGTTCATCGCCGCAGCGGCGGTGTCGTTAGGTGCCGCATTTCTTAACATGTCGCAGGCGAAAAAGATGGGCAACTCCGGCATGGCAAGCGAGGCGGCTTCAGATGTGAAGACCCGCGCGGCGGCGCTGGGTGGGTTAATCGGCTTGCCGGTCATTGTTGGCGCCATCATCGCTGTGTTCGGGGCGTAGACGGTCGTGCGGCTACGAACGGCGGTGCCGGCCGCGGCGCTGGGCGGTGCGGCGGTTGCGGCCCTCGTGCTGGTGGTGATGCCGGCGGCATCACCCTCACCGCAGGCTAGTCCGCCTTCGGCCACAGCGTCGGTATCGGTTGCGGTGTCCGTGGGGGGACAGGTCGAGGAGCCTGATGGTCCTGACCTGCTCGTCGGGGCGGTGACCCCCGGGTACGGGGCGGCTCGATCCGGCGCAGCGGGGGTGCCGCTGGGGTTTGCACACTCACCGGACGGTGCGGCGGCAGCGGCAACAGCATGGTTGTCCACCGTGGAAGGTTCCGGGGTTCTCGATACCCGCCGCCAGCATGACGTGCTAGCCGCGATTGGCGATGCCGTGTTCGTGGCAGCAACGGGGCCACGGTTGGCCGATCGCGCGGCGGCGCTCGGTGTCGACGCGTCGGGGCAGCCGGCGACCGGATACGTGGCGGCGACCGTGTGGCCGTCGCGGGGCGCTTACCGGGTGCTCTCTTATGGGCCGAACGCCACCCAAATTGAAATTTGGCATTCCTATCAACTTGAAGTGGTCCCGGCCGGAGCCCAGGCAGGGCCGGGACGTTGGCGGCGGGCGACGATCTCGCTGGGCTGGAACAAACAGGTCGCTGATTGGCGGATCACCGCTGATTTCCGGTTCGTGGACGGACCGGACCCGCTGACGGCCACTCCGTCGCGGTTGGAGCGGGCAGAGGCGCTGGCCCGTCTGGGTGTGGGCTGGCGGTCATACGCGGACGCGCAGCAGTGACGAGGACGGGGAAAGTCATGGCAGGAAATACACCTGGGGTGATGCCGGCGGCATCACCGGGTGCGCGGCGGCGACCACTGGTGACGGTGGTGGCCGTGGTGCTGGCTGCGCTCGTGGGTGCGGCGGTGGTGGTGGGGGTATGGCATTCGCGCCGGCCGGCGTCATCCCCGCAGCCAGGCGTCAATCAGCCCGGTGTTAACCAGGCGGCTTCGAGTGCGCCGGTCGGGACGGCGGCGGCGACGGGGTGCGTGGGCGGTGCTGATCCGGTGGCAGCGGTGCAGACCGCATTGAGTTCGCCGGCTACCCCTGATGGTGCAGCGGAGGCCGCAGCTGGGGTGGTCCGATTCACCCAGTCGAAGGCGTTCGGTACGGCGGTCGCCCCCACGGTGATCGGCAAAATCGCGGACAAGTCTGGGGCAGGGCAACTTGGTGCGCTGCAGCAGGGGCAGGCCCAGTTCTTGAACCGAATGACGGTTTCGATTGCGCACACCGGCCGGGGCGCATTTTCGGCGACACCGGATCCGTTGTCGCCGACGGTCACCGTCGTGACTGCGGTGGAGTGGTCGACGGGGTCGACGCAGCACCTCGACTGGTCCTTCGTTGACGTTCGGCTGCTGCGGGCCGGGGACCGGTGGACTGTGGTTTCGGCGCAGAGCACGGTCAACACACCGCAGGCGCTGCAGGCGTTGCGGGGCGCAGATGCGCGGAAGGCGACGCTCGACCAATTCGGCGGCGCACTGTCGGTGCTGGGTTATCGGAGGTACAGCGGTGATTGCTGATCGCCGAAGTAGAGCCGCCGCGTGGTTGGGGGCGATAGTGGCGGGGCTGGTGCTGGCGGTGATGCCGGCGGCATCACCGGCGGTCGCCGCGACACCGCAGGAGCAGCAAGCGGCGCAGAAAGTTGCGGCTGAGCACTGCGCCAAAATGCGCGCCGCAGGCACCGTTCCAGATCGTTACAAGGATGCCTGCGAGCAGCGGCTCGCTGATGATCTGCTCAGCGGGGCAGCGGGGAAACCGGGCTGGGTCGATGCGGTGTGCCAGTGGTTCCCGGATCTGCCGCTGCTCGGCAACCCTTGCAAGGACCTGCTGTCGTCCCTGGCCGGTGCCTGGGATGAATTTCAGAGCGCCGCTAAAGGCGCAGTCGACTTAGTCACGAACCCGGTCGGCACCGTTTTCAAATACTTCGCCGCAACGCTGTCGGATGCCGTCAAGTCGCTGATCGGGAAAATATTTCCTGAGCTCGTCCATATCAGCTCCCCTGATCTGGGCTCGGAGAGTTTCCTCTCCGCGTACGCGGCGGGGGCGGGCCTGGCGATCATCGTGCTGGTCGTCATGCTGGCCCGGTTGTTCTACGGGGCATCCCAAGATGACATCACCGGCGAAGAACTCGCGGATGCGCTGTGGCGCTGGGTTCCTACCGCGCTCTTGGCGATTCTGTTCGGCCCCGGGCTGGGTTACCTGCTGGTGTCGTTGTCCGATTCCGCCAGCCTCGGCATCATCCAATACTTCACCGGTGACATCAACTTATTGGTCACGAAGTTGGACAGTTTGGTCGTGCTTGGTGACTCGGCCGGCATTCCGGGCGGGTCGCTCGTGGGCGTCGTGATCGAACTTATCGCCCTGCTCGGCCTGATGGGCCTGCTCGGGGGCATGTTGGTGCAGCTGCTCGCCATCTACCTCACTGGGGCGATCATGGCGGTGGTGTTTGCCATGCTGGTGGATCCGCGGACCCGTAAGAAGGCGCTGAAGGTTCCGTTCACGTGGGTCGGGCTGACCTTTACGAAGCCGGTGCTGTTCTTTTTCGTCGGGGCGATCTCTCGGATGGCCGATTCGGCGTTTTCGGCGCAGTCGATCAAGGATGACAGCATTCGCTCGCTGGTGACTGCGGTGGTCGCTGCGATGGCTCTGCTCATCCTCGGCTTGGCGCCGTGGACGCTGCTGAAATTTGCCCCGGTACTGCCGGACGGTTCCAGCGCGAGGGTGGGGCGGGCGTCGAAGTCACAAGGCGGTGGTGCTCTGGGTGGTCTGGCGAATTCGACGATGATGCAGATGGGTTATCGGCGGATGGGCAGTAGTGGTCAAGGCGGTGGAGGTCAGCAAGCCTCGGCAGGCGGAGGTGACCTCTTGGGTGGATCGGGCGGCGGGCCGTCCAGCCAGAAATCCCCAGCGCTGCAGAGCCGGCAAACGCAAGGGCAGCAATCGACGGTGAGTGGGGGTGCTGCACCGGCCGGTGGGGCGGCCACCGGGTCGGCAGCGGCGGCGCCGGCTGGCGGTGCTGCAACACCAGTGACCGCAGGCGCGGGGGCTGGGGCTGGCGTGGCGGGCGCCGGGGGCGCTAGTGCTGCCGGCGGCGCCGCCGCCGGCGCGAGCGGTGCCAGTGGTGCCGCAGCGGCAGGAGCGGGTGCTGCCACCGGGGGAGTCGCCACAGCGGCACTTCTCGGCGTACAAGCCGCGAATGCGGCTAAACGCAAAGCATCGGATGCCGCGCATCGGGCATCTGATCTGGCACCGGAGGGCTGATCCATGACGGTGACGACACAACGTACGTCGCGGCTAGGAGGCGAAATCCGCCGGCGGGGCATGCTCGGTGGATCGCGGAGCCGGGTCGGTAACACAGTCTTGGGCGCCGCTCTGGCGGTGGCGGTCGTGTTCGCCTTGGGCGTCGGCGGCTTGGTCGGTATCGCTATGGGCGCTGTGGTGTTCGGCGTGGCATGGCCGCTGACCCGCCAGAATTCGGCGACCGGTCGGTCACCGGGCCGGGAGCTGGTGCTTGCCTTGCGTTGGCGGCAGCGGCAGCGACGTGGTGAGACCACGTTGGTGCCGCTGCACTTGGCCACACCGCAACCATCTCCGCAGACGCGAGGGGAACGGAAAATATTTCGCCGCTGGGCGGTGTCGGTCCGTGACGAAGCTCCCGGCCTGGAGGGCGTGGAGTGGATGGAGCCCAACGGTTTGGGCCCTGCTGTATTACTGCAGCATCCAGCTGGGATGCGCCCATTTTTGACTGTCGCAATCGAAGTGGACGGTCAGCCACCAGGGCTGCGCAGCCAACGCGACCATGACCGGACAGCAGCCTCCTTCGGGCGGCTGCTGGCTCGGCTAGCGCGTGAGGACGGGCTCATCAACGGCGTGCAATCGGTGACGCATATCGTGCCGCTGGATTCAGCTGCTCATGAGCGGTGGGCAGCTGACCATATTGATCCAGACGCGCCGCCGGTGCTGGTGCAGAGTTACTCCGAGTTGGTGCGGATGACCGCAGGTGTCAGTGAGATGGTGCGGCACTATCTGGTGCTGCGGATACCGCTGACCATCCGCTATCTCCAGGAGGCGCTCCGGTATGGCGAGGGCGCGGTAGGTCAGGTTGGCCTTGCTGTGGCTCAGGCGGAATGGGTGTCATCGTTAGCGCGGGCCGCAGATTTGCGTAACCCGCGGTTGTTGACCAGCCACCGGCTGGCGGCGTTGTTACGGCACTTGCAAAACCCGGACTTCCCGATTGATCAGACGGTCGATGTGTCGGTGGGGACGTGGCTTCGCGGCCAGCGGGCGACCCGGCAGGCGGTCGTTGTCGATGAGCGTTGGCATCATCGGGTGGCGTCCATTCCGCGTTCCGCAGTGACGCCGGAGCCGGTCGGTGTCCGGTGGATCGCGCCGCTGCTGCACGGGATCAGCACACCCGTGATCCGCACGATCAGCCTGTGCGTGACGCTGCAGCCTGCTGCCAAAGCGCGACGCCGGGCGCGGGAGGACCAGACGATCGACCGGGGGATTCTCGTCGAGGCCGCCAATCGGGGCGCGGTTGACGACGGTACTCACTCGGTTCAGACGTCCGCCTCGGCGCAGCGGTTGTCGGACCTGCAGCCGGGGTCGGGAATCCACGGTGCGGAGTGGGCGGGGTGGATCGCGGTTGCCGCAACCAGCATGGATGACGTGATGCAGGCATCGACCATCGTGACCGACGCGGCGGATGAGTGCGGCATTGGCCACTTGGATTGGTTCGAGCGGCGCCACGACGAGGCGTTGCCGACGACGTGGCCGGTATGGCGCGGGATGGAGGTTCCACGGTGATCGGTCGCCGTCGACGGCGCGAGCTCGTCGAGTCGCAGGCTGCTGTGCCGGATGTCGAGTCTGGTGGGGTGGCGGTGATGCCGGCGGCATCACTGGGCGACCACGACCATGGCGAGGTGATGCCGGCGGCATCACTCGCGGGAAGCGGACAGGACGGGGTGATGCCGGCGGCATCACCCCGGGAACCTGAACCAGGTGAGGTGATGCCGGCGGCATCACCGTCGGCTGACCTTGGGGTATTTTCAGGGCCGCCGTTAGAGTTGGTGGCGCCGCAACTGTGGCGATGGAGGCGGTCACGCCTACTCGGCCAGCTGGGGCTATACGAGCCGCGCGTTGTTGGGATCCCCACAACGACGCGGCAGGCCGAAGTCCTCAATACAGCGATCTCGGCGCCACCGACGACCGTGGAAGGTCTCGCTAACGGCCTCGACGTGACTACGGGACAGCCGGTGTATCACGATCCGTTCACCGCTTATCAGGCTGGTGTTGTGTCGTCGCCGAACGTTGTGATTTTGGGTGATCTTGGTAAGGGTAAGTCGTCGCTGATCAAAACCGTTTATGTGCTGCGAGCGTTAACCTTCCGCAATCGGCGGGGGGTTGTGGCTGATCGTAAGGATCAGAACGGTGAGGGCGAGTACAGCGAGCTGTGCCGTCAACTCGGTGGTCAGCCCATTCGGTTCGAGATCGGGGGCGGTGGTTCCCGAATTAATCTGCTCGACCCGGTGATCGGGGTGTCATCGGAGGCCGCGACGCAGGTCGCCGGGCAGTTGCAGTTGCTCAGGGCGGTAGTGCACGCGGCGGGTGGTCGGGAGCCTGACTCATGGCAGGGTGCGGCGTTGCGGACCGCGCACTTACGGGCGTTGCGTCGTGCTGAGGCTGACGAGCGGGTGCCGGTGCTCGACGATGTGGTGGCCGCGTTGACCGATCCGCCCCCGACGGAGGCGTTCGGTGAGCTGTTGTCTAACCGGTTGCGTGATCAGTGGGCCGAAGCGAGTTTGGGCATCAAGTGGGATCTGGAGCGGTTGGTCGGGGATGACTTGGCGGGGCTGTTCGACGGCCCGACCTCCCCTGAGGTGCGGTTGTCAAACCGGTTGACGACCTTCGATCTGTCACAGTTGCCTAATGAGGGGCCGGCAATCCCTTTGGTGATGACGGTGCTGAACACGTGGCTGACGAACCTTTTGCGCCGTGATCGCGGCTGGTTGACAACGTTTGTCGCCGAGGAAGGCTGGCATCTGGCCGAGGGCGTCGGTGCGAAGATCTTTCAACGCAACTCGAAGTTGTCGCGGGGTATCGGGTTGTCCAATGTTGTGGCTTTGCACCACGTCTCTGATATCCCGGTGGATTCACCGGCTGTGGCGATGTTGCAAGAGGCCGGGACGGTGTATTTGTATGCGCAGGGACGAGCCGCTGACGCGCAACGGTGTCTCGATCTGTACTCGCTACCGCCAGAACTGCTCGATGACCTCATTGGGCTTCCGCAGGGTATGTGTTTCCTGCGCCGTGACATTCTCCCCCCGATTTTCATGGAGCACCTGCGCAGTGAGTGGGAAATCGAGTTGACCAACACTGATGGGGCGATGAGTACGGCGTCCGGTGTGGGGCGGCAGTGATGCCGCCGGCATCACCTCGCCGCACGGTGTCAAGTCCGTGGTGGCCACTGATTGGGGTGGCCAGTTCGTTGGCAGTGCTGTGGCACCTCGCGTTCCGGGCGGCTGGGCTGCTGAGTTCAGCACCGGCCCGACCGAACTTGCAACAATCCCTGACGGCGATCATGCGGTCGCCGTTAAATCCCTTAGCCGGCTACAAAAGCCCGGGGTTGCCGCCAACGTGGCTGGTGTGGGCGCTGTTTTTCGTCGAGCTAGCACTGATGGGCTGGGCTGGTTGGTGGTGGAAGGGGCGACCCCGGCGCCAACCACGCCGAGAAGGGATCGCCACACGGGAGCAGCTGGAGCCGTATCTGAGCGAACGCGCAGCACGACAGCTAGCAACCCAAACACGACCACGGATGGCGGACCGTGATCACGCTCCGATCGAGGAAGTCGCGATGCCTTTGGGTCGCGATGTGGAGACGGGGGATCAGCTGTACGCCAGCCATGAAGATTCGGTGGCGGTGGTGGCAGGCCCTCGGTCGTTCAAAACATCCGCAGTGCTGGTGGACGCAGTGCGCCTGGCGCCCGGCCCGTGTATCGCGGTGTCTACCAAGGCTGACCTGCTGGAACCGACATACCTCGCGCGTAAGCGCAAGGGTCGGGTGTGGGTTTTTGACCCGACCGACATCATCGGCTGGCCCACTGAGCTGCAGTGGTCACCGGTGTCCGGCTGTGAAGATCCAGAGGCAGCGGTCGCGCGGGCGCAGGGGTTTGTCTCGGCCCGGCCGAAGGACTCGAACACCCGCAACTCAGAATTTTTCGATACACAGGCTGAAATTATCTTGCGATGTTTCCTGCACGCGGCTGCACTCTCGGGTGGGACCTGGGAACACGTGGTGGAGTGGTCACACCGGATCACTTCGCCGACGTTGCCGCCGAAGGAAATCCTCCGTTCACATCCGGACGCGGCACCGATGTACGCGCTTGAACTGGAAGCCGCCACTTCAGGCAACGGCATCGACGGACCGGTAGATAGCACCTCAAAGACCTTGGCCGGGATGATGGCACCGTTTTCATCGCCTCGGCTCCTGCGGGCGCTGTCACCGGAGCCGGGTGCCGGCTTCGACATCGCGACGTTTTTAAACTCCTGCGACACCATCTACATCATGACCGGTGACGGTGGCAGCGCCTCACCTCTGGTTACCGCGTTCGTCAACGAAATCATCCGGGTGGCCCGGCGGACGTCACAACGCTTAACGCCGCAGCGGCTAGATCCACCGCTACGCATTGTGATCGACGAGGTGGGGCAATGCCCGCTGCCTGATCTCCCGTCATTGATGTCGGATTCCGGGGGCCGAGGGATCACCGTGTTCATCGGCTCGCAGGGGCTCGGGCAGGCACGCCGACGGTGGGGTGAGGACGGGGCGAACGAGGTTTTCGGATCCGCCACGGCGAAACTCACCATGGGTGGAACATCCGAGAACGACTATTTGGAGCGGCAGAGCCAACTCGCTGACGAGGTAGAGGTCAAGTCGGAATCCAACACGTTGAGCCAAGAGGGTGCGCACTCAACCACGACGGGATACCGCACCCGCAGGGTTATCCGGCCCGCCGAGATCCGCCAACTCGCACCTGCCCACGCACTGCTGCTGTATCGACAGGCCGCCGCCACGATCGTCCGGTTTGAAGCCTGGTGGAATTCGGCATGGGCCAAGGAAGGCCAAGCAAGCCGGCGTGAGGTAGCAGAGATCATCTCTGGATCCAGGACGATTCAGTGAGCGACGCCGAGGAACTGCTGGTCGATATCGGTGACGCCGTGTCGGGGATGAACGATCGGCTTGCTGCCGTCGAAGCGGCAGTTGTTGGCGCCCAGGGCGATTACGAGCAGCCGAGCATGCCACGTCGACGCCGACCGTTTCGCTCGCGCAGTGCGGGTAGTGCCGCGTTGCGGCGTGCTCAGCAGCGGCGCCGTGATGCCGGCGGCATCACCTGGACCGTGTGGAACCTTGATGCTTTGACGGTCGCGCAGCGCAAGGCGGCCTTCGTTGAACTTCAAGGTTTCGTCGATTGGATTAATCGTGGGTATCAGCTCCCCCTTTCGACGCTGGCGATCACGCCGTGTTGGTACCACCATTCAGGGGTAGTGCGAGAACTGTGGGCGCTGCTCGCCTCGTACGAGCACGCCTATAGCACTCGCCTCACAAAAGATGTTACGCTGCCATCCGATTTGCCGCTTTTATGGCACGAACGTAGCCTGTGGCCGTGTTTACGCAGGCTACGGGCTGAGCTTGGGCTCCAGGAGTGTGTGGCAAGTAAGCGCCACACACTACAAATTCAAAACGCCATCTCCACCGATGACGGGTTCGTGGGGGCCGTCACGAACCTTGCCGCCGAATGGACAAGTCTCGATGGACCTCATGAATTTGCGCACGGCGAAGACGTCCCTTAACCGGATGGTGGAAAGCTGGCGGGGCGCCCCGGGGAGGCCGGTGTTCCTTGGGCCCTACGGCTCTGCTGAGGCGGTGATTATGTCGCTGGGCGTATGGCAGCGGGTGTTGGGGTTGGCGGCCATGGGCTGGGATATGGAAACGGCGGCGCTGCGGGCGGCCCGGCTTGACGATCCGGCGGGAGCTCAGCCTGTGACGCTGCGGGAGTTGTCACTGGAGGCCGGGTGCGACAAGCCGCCGGTTCCGGTTCTCGAATCTCGCGGGGTACCGCGAGGTGGCGCCGATTTGATGGTGTGGCCGCAGGCGCGTGACGACGTGCGGAAACTAGCGATCTTGTCTGTGCCGGAGACAGCCCCGGCTGTGGTGCGAATGTTGGCCGCGCTGCTGCAGGGCCGGGCTCCACAGGTGGACTCCAAGTGTGGGCGGGGAACGTCCTACACACTGGCCGACGTTGACGGACTCCACGCTGCGGTGATCACGTCGCGAAGGATGCCCCGGCCGGCGGGGCGTCGCGGCGGAGGTCTACACGAGACGGTCGAGCTTGTAGCAGTTGATCAGCTCTCCTGGTGATCCGGCACCGCTGTAACTCGGTGGGTCGCGCTTTCTCGGTCAGGTTGGTGGGTGATGCCGGCGGCATCACCGCTAGCACGTGGTTAGGCGGGGGCCGGCGCGTTCTGGACCAGTTGGTCATAAGTCGCTGCGGTCCGTTGCAACGGTGCACCCAGTCTGTCCACCCAGATAGCTAGATCGTCTTGCACACGGACCATGTCGTCGGTGTGTTCAGCCACGGCCTCGACTTCCAGGAAGGCTCCGACCCCTTCCACGTCATCCACGCACAAGCTGTACCCGCTGACGCGTGCGGTGCGCCGTTGCTTGACGACTCGGACGGTGGGCCGATAGCCCATAGCGAGGATCGCATCGTGCATCTGCTCACGGTCTTCGACGATCGTCTCGTGCTCGCGGCACGCCAGCACGTTGTCGACCGGTGTTTTGGTGGTGAAGGTATGGCGCCCGTTTTGCGATCGCAGTCGTACGAAGGTTACGCCGATCCGCGATGAATCCGGCGTCCAGGTGTGTGGCGCGTATGCCTGGTCATCTTGGTGAACCGGCGGGGACAGCTCAATTCCATGCGTTGCCAGAGCCGCCTGCAGCTTTTGGCCGTCCACCACGCGGTACTTCACTTCGATCTCGACACTCACGATTACGTACGACCTTTCGTCGGCCCAGTAGCGCGGGCAGCCTACCGCCGCGACGGAACGACGACGCCCGGTGACACCGAGTGGCAGCGCAGTTCCGCCGGTAGTGATGCCGGCAGCATCACTACCAGGGGTCGCCGAAGGCTCGCGGGTCCCGATTTGCACTAACTGCGGGAGGTGGTCCGACAGCCGTCCCTATCTGGCGGGAGTCGCTTCGGCGATCCAAACAGTTATGGAGTGTTTTCGCCTTAGGGGCGCTATCGAGCAGCCAAGCCACCCTGGGTGGGCAAGTGCGAGGCCTTCAATCGGGGGTGCTTTGGCGGCTCGCCCCCAGGGCAGTCCGGGTAGGGCGACGTTAGGTGCACCTGCGCGTGGATCGTGTAGCGATATGAGGCCGGATTCTGGGCGGTTTTCTGGGGCGTTTGATGTGACGATCACCAGTGCTTTGACGGCTGCTGGGGTGTAGCTCATGCCTAGGTGATATCCGGGCTGCCACACCACGAGGCGGTGATGCCAGTCGAGTTGGGTGTGAGGGGGCCCGATGGTCGCCGCCGCGTTTTCGAGGATTGCACTGCCGGGCAGGTGCAGGGCGGTGATGTCTATTTCCACCGACGGATCGGCGAGTTTTTGACGCTCGGCCAGGTTCTCGATGGGCATTTGGCCGAACCATACGGGGGTGGGCCAGAGCTCGGTGATTTCCATGTTCACGGGATTTTCCTACCGTTTGAATCCGATGTTGAAAGCGATGCAGACTCGGGTGCTGTCACCGGAGTATGGGGTGACCCAGTGTTGTAACCAGCTGGGGAACATGAGCATCAGGCCGGGTTCGGGGGGAATTGCCAGCAGGGGGATGCGAGCGGCTTCGCGGGCGTTGGCAGCTGGGCGGGGGTCGAGGAATTCGATGTTGCCGCTGCCGGGTGTGATGTTGCCGGTGTGGACGTAATAGACCCCGGACCACGCGGAATCGTGGTGACTGTGCAGGTTGTGGTAGCCCCATTGCTGGTAGACCACAGCCCACGCTTCGGCGATCATGTCGACCTCGCGGCCCTGGGAATCGGTACCGCACTGCGCGTAGGTGTTCATGGTGGTTGCCGCGTCGAGGATCCAATGCTTCAAGGGTGCAATTATTGGTTCGGGCCAGCGCAGCAGGTCTGAGCGGGTTTTGTCACCGTCAACGACGCCGATCATCGTGCCGCCCGGGTCGGTTTGCCGGCGAAGGATCAGTTCTTTGAGCTGCTCGTTATAAGCGCCGGAGGCGGTAGATCGGAAGGTCAGGACGGGGGTTCGCCAGAGTTGTTGCAGTTCGCCGGGAAGATTCATAGCGCCTGTAACTCCTCGGTGAGTCGTGCGGCCAGAGCGTGGCCGCCGGGGGTGAGTACGTCGTGTGCTTGGCGGAGCAGATCGGCGCATCCTGCGCCGTAGGCGCGCAGATGTTGTAGGCGTCGCTGCCGCAGGTCGGATTCTGTTGGCATGACGCTCCACAGGCGGTGCAGGTTGATCGTGACGTGGCTGGCGCCGAGCAGTTCGCTCGCACTGCGCCCGGGTGTTCCCGACGGCAACGTGAACCGGCGGTCGGGTGTCTGATGCTGTAACGGCCACAGTTCTTCAATGAAGTACAGCCACTGGTGGGAGGTCTCGTGGACGATCTGCTCGGCGAGGGTGGTACGGGTGGTGAAGGCGGTGGGTGCGAGGAAGATGTGCTGCGGCCAGGCGAAGTTGCTGGAGCTGACCGCAGAGCTGTGTTGCAGTTCGTGGAATTGCAGCGGCACGGTGATCAGGGGCGCCCACCGTGGTATCCATTCGATGATCAGTGTTCTGGTCTGTTCGACCTGATGGTGTTGCTCGCTGCTGAGTTCTCCGAAGGGCAGGTCCAGGACGAGATCGAGGCGCCGGACTCGGGCAGCGGCGCTGGGGTGTAGGGCCGCGGTCAGCTGTTCGGGCGTGGGAGCGACGGCGTTGGGGTCTTCACGGATTCGGCGGCAGCAGGCCACCGCTGTGAGCAGGCGCCCGGCCTCGAAGCTGGTGTCGATGAACGGGAATCCGCCGATCTCACCGACGATCGTTGCCGTGCTCATGCGACTCCTTCCGTCCGGGTTTCGATGCTGTCCCAGTCCGGGAGACGTACCGGGTGCAACGGGACGGGTAGAAACATTGGGTGTGTGATGGGCTGCGCCGAGCCGAGGATCAGGAAGCCGGTGCCCGAACGGCGCCCGGTTTGCAGACACGGCAGGGGGTACTGCGCGTAGGGGTTGCCGACCCACATGCCCGGCAGGTCGGGCAGGGTGTCGGCGATCAGGTCGGGTCCGCACCTCAGGTTTTTGTAGGTGTCGAAGCCGAAGCGGGGGTGCCCAATGTCGAAGTCATCGATACAGACGACTGCTGTGTGCAGGCTTCGCAGTTCGTGTTGTAGGGGCCAGAACTGATTCCAGTGGGCATCGAGGTAGACCAGCGGCCGGTGCAGTCCTGCGCTGAGGGTCGTGAGCAGGTCGGCGGAGTCGCCGGTGAACACTGCGGCGTTGGGTAGGGCCGCGACGCGGCTGCGGGTGAAGGACGCATGGTGGTCGTCGATGTCGCAGGTACGCACGGGCAGGTGTGGGTAGTGGCGGGCGAGGAATTCGGTGGTGTCGCCGAGGAAGCATCCGGTTTCTACGATGCCGTCGCAGTCATAGGTGTTGATCAGGTGGTCCACTTGCAGGGCAACGGTGATGTCGAAACCGAATGGGCCGCCGCCGTCGCTGAGCCGGACTGCGCCGGCACGCGGGATGCGGTAGAAGTCGTTGAGTAGGTCCGCTTCGACCGCGGTGGGGGACGTGTTCATTGTTGTCCTTGATGTGTGCTGGGCAGGTCAAGGGCTGCGGACAGCACCAGCAGCCGGTGCCCTACGGCCAACGGGGTGGTGGAATACGCGAGCCAGCCGGGATGCAGCACGGTAAGCCCGGGGTGTGCTTTGACGGTCAGTGGGCGACCCCAGGGCAACCCCGGTACCGATACTGCCGCGCAGCCCGCCCGGGGGTCATGCAGGGAGAGCATCCCCGATGCTGACTGCGGGTCGGCACTTGTGCTGGCGATGATGTGCCGGCCTTGCCACGCGGATCGGCTGTACTGCAAAGCGATGCCGTGCTCGGTGCTGTGCAGCTCAATGGTGAGGGTGACCTGCGCGTCGAGCTCAGTTGCGACGATGTCCCGCAGGGCGGTCATGAATAGGGTGCGCGCCTGCGCCGGCTTGGTGAGGATCCGGGCGGGGTCGACGGCGACGCAGCCCCCGGCGGCAGGCTCGGCGAGCAGGGCGCTGACAGTGTCGTCGTTGAGCCCCAGCGTGACGTTGTCGAGCCATATGGGGGTCTGCCACAGGCTGGTGATGCTGGGCGCCAGGACGGTGGTCACGTTCACTCCTTGCCGAAGGCGACGTTGAAGGCGACGCAGATCCGCAGATCAACGCCGTGTACGGGGGTGACACGGTGCAGCAACCAGCTAGGGAACAAGATCATCAGCCCGGGTCGGGGCTGAATCCGCGTGACTGGCGCTGGGCCGGCGGTGCGGGCGAGCAAGGTGGTGCGCGGATCGAACAGTTCGATGGCGCCGCCCCTGGCAGGCTCGGGTGAGGTGGCGATGTAGAAGACGCCGGACCAGGCGCTGTCGTGGTGCGCGTGCAGCTCGTGTGAGCCGCCAGGGCGATAGACCACGGCCCAGGCGTGAGCGGACCGCGGTGCGCTTAACGCGGCCGGGTTTTCGGCCACGGCGTCGACAGCGTCGCTGATATACCCGGCCAGGCGGGTTGCTGCGGGTAATTGCCATCGCAGCAGGTCGGGGCTGGACTTGCGGGCGTTGACCACACCGAGCGAGCGTGACGTGTCGCCGTGCTCGTGTTCCAGGATGGCGTGGTGTAGGGCATCGACGGTGTTGGGATCGTCGATCTGTTTCTGGTAGATCGTTGTTGGCCACATGTGGATGACCGGTGCGCTCATGCTCGTGCTCCCGTGGTGTGAAGGCGCCCGGAGCCGGGGGTGTGAAGGCGCCCGTTGTCGGCCGCGAACGCGTCGACGTGGCGGCTGATCGTGGCGGCGGCGGTGTGCCAGAAAGCTGGGTCGCCCAGGTTGGCGCCCTGTTGGGCGATCAGGGTGTCGGCGCAGACGAGTCCGGAGTTGGTGAGGAATTCGGCGAACGCGGGTGCGGCGGTTGCAGGGTCGGTGAACAGGGCGCCGCTGAGCAGCCGGGCGGTGTAATACGGCCAGCTGTTGAACCGGGAGGTGTAGAGGTGCGGGTGCGATGCCCAGCTGTAGGCGGGCAGGGTTGCGGCATCGATGGTGTCGCCGTACACCGACTGTTGGGTGCTGCGGGTGAGTTCTGTCAGTTGCCCCGGCGTCAACGGCCCGTGCCGACGGTGCGCGGTAAGCCGGTACTCGAAACGGAACCGGGCGTAGGCGACAGCGACCTGCCGGAACGTCCGCACCAACCAGGCATGTAGCAGCGAGCGCCGCACCAGTGGATCTTCGGTACTGAGTAGCAGCTGCTCGCAGAACATGGCCGCGGTCTCTTTGACCCACAGTGGGCTGTGGCGCTGCCATTCGGTCATGCCGGCTTGCCGGTGGTGGTGGTAGGCATGCCCGAGCTCATGGGCGTAGCTGAGAACACTTTCACACGACCCATCGAACGTGATCATGATCCGTGATTGGGTGCCGTGCATCGGCAGACACAATGCCGTCGCCCGTTTCCCTGGCCGGCTCGCGGCGTCGACCCAGTTGCTCTGGGCGGCGGTAGCGGCTAGCCGGCCCAGCTGCGGGTCGAACCGGTCAAATGCTTGGTGGATGAGTTCGCAGGCGTGCTGCCACGACACGGTGATGTCACCGGGCAGCGCGGCGGTGACATCCGAGAACGCCGTCACGGTGGTGCCGGACAGGGTTGCTTTGGCGGTGGTGAAGCGACCCAGCGTGGGCAAAAGCCGCGCCACAGCACTGTTCACGGTTTGCAATGTCTGCCGGTCGATGCCCTCGCGGTGCAGCCGTTGGTCGAGCAGGCTGGTCCAGCCGCGACGCCGTGCGAGGGTCCACTCGCCTCCTACCAGGGCGTTGAGGCAGGCCGCCGCTGGTATCACCGCCGCAGCCCAGCCGTCGGGCAGCCGATCGTGGTGGGCGTGCACCTCGGCCGGTGAGGTGCGGTGGTGATTTTCCGGCCGGGGTAGCGGTGTCAGTTGGGCGCTCACGTCGTGGTGAAGACCAGCCCACGCGGTGACGCTGGTCGTGGTCAAGGACGCCACAAGGTCTTCCTCACCGGCGGGCAGCAGGTAGCGGCTGTCGGCGCGGCAGTTGTCAAGCCAGCGCTGATGGTTCGCCGCCGTGGGGCTGCGGTGCACCAGCCACCGGGCCGGCAGCCGCGCTGCCCAAACTTTGAGCCGTGCATGCAGACCGGACAGGCACGCCAACTGTTCTTGTACCTGGTGATATTGGGCTGACATGTCAGCGTCGGTGCTGTCGGCCCAGTACCGTCCGGCGTGAAACAG